>NZ_JBBOWB010000001.1:0-5970017 GCF_038006885.1 Paenibacillus sp. FSL R7-0302 | reverse complement strand
CTGCATGGGCACGAGGGCCAAATGTAATCGAAAAACCGACCACATTTAGCGCTGCATGGGCACGAGGGCCAAATGTAATCGAAAAACCGACCACATTTAACGCTGCATGGGCACGAGGGCCAAATGTAATCGAAAAACCGACCACATTTACCACTGCGTGGGCACGAGGACCAAATGTAATCGAAAAACCGACCACATTTAGCGCTGCGTGGGCACGAGGACCAAATGTAATCGAAAAACCGACTACATTCGGCGCTGCATGGGCACGAGGACCAAATGTATGTGAAAAACCGAATACAATCAAATTCACGCTTCCCCTAGCAACGCTGTATACGCCAGCCAGGGCTGTAATTCTTCACTGTATTTCCATAACATAGATACCGGTTCCCGGCAGCGGGAATTCGGCAGACACTTGCTCATCTGCAGGTATTAAGTACTGTCATGGCCACGAGCCTGTTTCCGCTACCTTTGCCTCGTGCAGGTATTACCTCCACCCCTGCCACAGCTATCCCAAAACCTTGAAACAGAGGGACCCCATTTCCTTGACGCTGAGAATTAACCATGAGTATAATGAATCCAATAATCAAGGGAGGCAAGTAATGAACAAGCCAAATGAAATAATCGTTGTTCTGGATTTCGGGGGACAGTATAACCAGCTTATCGCGCGCAGAATTCGTGACCTGGGGGTATACAGCGAGCTTCTGCCGTACAATACACCGATGGAGAAGATTAAGGCCTTATCACCCAAAGGGATTGTATTCTCAGGCGGGCCAAGCAGTGTCTATGCGGAGAATGCACCACATGTAGACCCGGCGATTTACGAGCTCGGGCTGCCGATCTTCGGAATCTGCTATGGGATGCAACTGATGGCTCAGCAGCAGGGGGGCAAGGTGGAACGCTCCGCCAAGCGCGAATACGGCAAAGCCGATGTAGAATTCGCACCCAGCTCCGTGCTTGCAGCAGGTCTTGAGAGCAAGCAGACGGTATGGATGAGCCACGGCGACCATGTTGTGGAGCTTCCGGAGGGCTTTAAGCTTGATGCCGGTACAGAGAGCGCACCGATTGCAGCCATGAGCAATGATGCACGCAAATTCTTCGCCGTTCAGTTCCATCCTGAGGTACGCCACTCCGTGAAGGGGAATGAGATGATCTCGAACTTCCTGTACGAGGTCTGCGGCTGCGAGGGCAAATGGACGATGGAGTCGTTCATCGAGGATGCCGTTAAGGATATCCGTGATAAAGTCGGCGACCGGAAGGTGCTCTGCGCACTCAGCGGCGGTGTGGATTCCTCTGTTGTGGCGATGCTGATTCACCGTGCGATCGGCGATCAGCTGACTTGTATGTTCATTGACCACGGCCTTCTGCGCAAAGGTGAAGCGGAGAGCGTCATGGAGACTTTTGTCGGCAAGTTCGATATCCATGTCGTCAAAATCGATGCCCGTGACCGCTTCCTCGGCAAGCTGGCCGGTGTCTCCGATCCCGAACAGAAACGTAAAATCATCGGCAACGAGTTCATCTACTGCTTCGACGAAGAATCGGCCAAGCTGGGTGACTTCGCGTTCCTGGCTCAGGGTACACTGTATACCGATATCGTAGAGAGCGGTACAGCAACGGCGCAGACGATCAAATCGCACCACAATGTGGGCGGGCTGCCGGAAGATATGAAATTCAGTCTGATTGAGCCGCTGAACACCCTCTTCAAGGATGAAGTCCGTAAGCTGGGCGAGGAGCTGGGCATGCCGCATGCGATTGTGTGGCGGCAGCCTTTCCCGGGTCCGGGTCTGGCGATTCGTGTGCTGGGTGAAGTGACTGAAGAGAAGCTGCAGATCGTCCGCGATTCCGACTATATCCTGCGTGAAGAGATTGCCAAGGCGGGTCTTGACCGCGAGATCTGGCAGTATTTCACTGCACTCCCTAACATGAAGAGTGTGGGCGTAATGGGTGACGAGCGCACCTATTCCTACACCGTAGGCATTCGTGCGGTAACCTCCATCGACGGCATGACTGCCGACTGGGCGCGTATCCCATGGGATGTACTGGAGAAAATCTCCGTGCGCATCGTCAACGAAGTGGACAACGTCAACCGTATCGTGTACGACATTACCTCGAAGCCGCCAGCGACGATCGAGTGGGAATAGATCAAGGATAAAATAAAAACTCTCTTCTATAGGCGATTTTTGCTGATGGGAGAGAGTTTTTTTCGAAATATAAGAAATTATATGTTGCACACGATAAATTATCCTTCTATTTCTCGCTGAAACGGTTATGACAAAAAAGAACTCCAAAACCCTATATTAAGGTTTGGAGTTCTTCCCGCTTAGACGGACAGCTGCAAGCTCTTCAATTCATACACCTTCTCTAGCGTACGAAGATTCTCCGCCTTCCCGTCATCCTCCTCCGTATGGAGATACCCTTCCACCATCCGGTATCCGAAGACGAGCAGAATGAATTCGTAGACGCAGTGGCCGGCAAGCGGGGCAATCTCTCCCGCATATTCCGCGAAGCCCCGGTAATAAGCAGGGACACACCGCTGATAGTATTCAATCATGTGATCAAGATCCGCCTCATCTGCAATCAGGCTGGCGATGTCCTCGCCGAGGTAGCCCCAGCCGCTGGTATCCCAGTCGATCAGCGCGATGGTCCCGCCAGTATAGATGATGTTGGTTACCCAGAAGTCCCGGTGGCATAACACCAGAGGCAGGCTTTCAATCCGGGCAAAAATATCGTCCGAATGCTCATCAATGTCGATGAGCATTTGCCGCACATGCTGCGGGAATTCGCATTTCTCTGAACGGATATAGTCGTAGACAACCGGCCAAGACCGGTAGTGCAGATAAGTATTCTTCATGAGGTCTGGATGGCTCAGGTTGGTCAGACTTTGCGGCACCTCAGGCTGCTCCGCGTACAGCTTCCCTTGATACCGGCCCAACTCCAATGCCGCCTGTTCATACATGTCACCGGTCAGCTCCAGGCCGGAGATGCCATCCATATATTCCAGCCATAATCTCATTTCATCCCCGGCTTCATTCATCTCAGCGTGATAACACACTGGCCAGCGGAAGGATTCCGTGAAGGTTGCCCCCAGTGGCGAAGCGTAGAGATCATATTCCCGCCGCCAGGAATGAGGATCATCGTAACGCTCCCATTTCTTCTGGATTTTCAGCACAATACGGTACGGCCGTTGCTCTCCGTCAGTCGTTTTGGCTGTTCCGGTAACCAGCTGCACATCTCCTAAGGTCCCGCCATGCAGCTGTAACGTTTGGTAGTCAGCAGATGTAATCGTTGTTTTGAAAAGCTCACTTAGTGCAGTATATAACGCTTCAGTTGGAATCTTCATTTTTTCCAGCCCCCGGTTTTCTTGGTTTGTTTTCTCTGCATCGCGATGGATTGATTGCGGGCATTTTTGTGAATAAGATAGCGTGTTCTATCTTGAACGAACTTGTTCTCATGCTGCTGGGCCTTATAATGCTCCCAGCGTCCACGCGGCAAGGAACCATCAGCAAGCGCGGCGAGCACCGCACAGCCCGGCTCGGACTCATGGCGGCAGTCATGGAACCGGCACTCTGCGAACCATTCCTCGACATCGTTGAAGCCTGCAGAGATCCCTTCGTCAGCGTCGAATAATCCAAGCTCACGCATCCCGGGGGTATCGATTACCATTGCTCCCGAGGGGAGCATGAACAACTGACGGTGGGTCGTCGTATGCCGTCCCCGGCTGTCTTCCTCCCGGATGGCACTGACCTTCATAACATCCCGTTCCATCAGGGCGTTAAGCAGCGATGATTTGCCGACTCCGGACATGCCAAGGAAGACGACAGTTGAACCTGGCTTAAGGTAGGCATCAAGCTCATGCAGCCCGAGACCGTTGTGACTGCACACGGCGTGCACCGGAACATCCGGCATGCTCTGCCGGACTTCTGCCAGCGGGAGGCTGTAATCTTCGGTGAGATCAGCCTTGGTCAGAATGACGACCGGCTGGCCGCCGCTCTGCCTGGCCTGGGTCAGGTACCGCATCATGCGGGTGACATTGAAATCCCAGTTCAGGGAGGACAGAATAAATACATAGTCAAAGTTGGCGGCCACGACCTGCTCCAGAATGGTTTTGGTATAGCCTGCGGCATGGCCGGAATAATTTGCCCGCGAGAACTTGGAGCGGCGGGGGAGAAGGGCAACAATGAGCGAATCCCCGCTTCCGTTCGGGCGCAGTAAGGCAAAATCACCGACGCACGGGAAGTCCTCCCGGGTTTCTGTACTGTGATAGAACGTGCCTTTGAGTACAGCGGTCAACTCGCCCCGCTCTGTGATTACCGTGAAGCGCTCCCGCCGGAGCTCTGTAATTCTGCCAGGCAATAGCCCGGACGGGATTTCCTCTATTTCTGTATATCCATAGGTTTTTAGATCAATCATGGTTTTGGGTTAGCTCCTTATCTGTTGTTTTGTGGACGCAAAAATGCCGCAGACCAGCAGCCTCAAGAAGAAGCTGCTGATCTGCGGCATCAAGATGCAAAGAAGATACGACCTTCATCGTATCCCGCAAACAGCAATATTCACGAAAGGTTACTTGGGATGGCATACCAAATAATACGGGCTTTTACCCGCCTTTTTAAGAAGCATGCCTGCTATGCAGTTCTAAACTGAAACCACCATATAAGTAGTAGCCAATTAAAACATCCCCTTTCGGATTAAGGAACTTGTAAGAAAATGGAGTGCTTATCGCTAAGCTAATTCAGTTTAACATATGTTTGCGTGCCCATCCATGTAGAGTTTAATTATAATTAATTAAGTGCGGAACTATCCGCATTTATGCTGCAAGGTTTGGCCGATTCTCCCTGAACCAAGCGGGATTTGTCATAGAAATGTTCAATTTACGAACATTTGTGTAAACCTGACGGGCAATGTTCGTATTTACCATTGACAAGAGCTGTCATCTCCCCCTAAAATGATAAAGCGCTACAGCAAATATATTCGTATAATTCCGGGGATCGGCCCGGAAGTCTCTACGAGGTCACCGTAATGACCTGGCTACGATTAAGAAGAGCAACTTGTTCTGGGAATTCCGGCGATTGTCCGGAATTCCCGGCAGCCATCTCTTTTTCGGGCCGGTGTCTTCCCAGATGCCGGCTTTTGTGTTGCTGTAATGGCACAACATACAACCTTAGGGGGAGAACGATTTGAACCGCTTTTTCAAATTGAAAGAGAATGGCACTACAGTACGCACAGAGATCATGGCCGGTATAACCACGTTTATGGCAATGGCTTATATTCTGTCGGTTAATCCAAGCACTCTGACTGCCTTCGGCCGCATTGATATGGGCTGGTATTCCGTATTCCTTGCGACTGCGCTGGCAGCCGGTATTTTCACCATTGCCATGGGGGTATTCATTAACTTCCCGGTCGCTCTGGCACCTGGTATGGGCCTTAACGCATATTTCGCTTCCGTCGTCTTATCCTCCGCCACCACTGAACATGAGTTCACCTGGCAGATGGGTCTTACCGCCGTATTTATCTCCGGGATTATCTTTATCCTCCTGACCGTTACCCGGGTCCGGCAAATCCTGCTCACTGCCATTCCTGACAGCCTGAAGCATGCGATCACTGTCGGTATCGGGATGTTCATCACCATTATCGGCCTGAAGAACAGCGGACTGATGACCATCGGCGTTGAAGCCGGTAAAGACATCTCCGCCAATACATTTACAGATGTACTCTCCTTTGAAACGGTTATTCATATGGGCAGCCTGGAGAACACCAATGTTCAGCTCGTGATTATCGGTCTGCTGCTGATCTCCATTCTAATGGTACTGCGCGTTCGCGGTGCTATCCTGTTCGGAATTCTCGGGACTACCGTGGCTGCGATTCTCATGGGTGCAGTAGATTTCAGTTCACTGAGCAATCCGCAGACGCCATGGGTTCCTGACTTCACCCAGCTTAACTTCTGGGAATTCGACTGGGAAGGCATTATGCACACCGGTATCGTATCGGCGATTGCCACTTTTACCTTCGTAGAACTGTTCGATACCTTCGGTACGCTGGTGGGTACTGCTGAACGTGCCGGAATCATGAAGAACCCTGAAGAGGGCAAAAAACGTGTCGGCAACGCCATGTTCGTAGATGCGGTAGCTGTTGCGGGCGGTGCGATGCTGGGTACTTCCACCACTACCGCTTATGTAGAAAGTGCAGCCGGTGTAGCTGAAGGCGGACGTACGGGTCTGACTGCAGTAACTACGGGGATCTGCTTCCTGCTTGCCTTGTTCCTGGCTCCGGTAGTCGCTCTGATCCCTGGTCCGGCCACAGCGGCAGCACTGATTATTGTCGGTGTACTCATGGCTCAATCGATCCGTGATATTGACTTCCAGGACATGGTGTTGGCGATTCCGGCCTTCCTGACCTTCGTGATCATGCCGTTTACGTATAACATTGCTAACGGGATCTCATTCGGGATTGTTACTTACGTGATTCTGGCTTGTGTAGCGAATATCGCCGGCAAGAAGAAATATGATATCCACTGGATGATGTGGGTGCTGGCGATTCTGATCATCCTGCGTTATGTTCTGATCGGCAGCCAAGGCTGATAAGCTTTACGGATTCTGACTTACATTCTGCGGTCTCTTCATTATATGAAGGGGCCGTTTTCTTTTTATTCTTTTAAGAGGGAGCCGCGCGGGACAAGCTGGGTTTTACCCTTTTCATCAACCAATATTTAGATTATATTGTTGAAGAGGTGATAAATGGTGTCCGGTGTATTCAATCGAGTGTACAAGTTCTTCCGTAGCCAGCCCTGGCCGGTGCTGCTGTTCCTGCTTGGGGCAATAGTCCGTATTCTATACATAACTTCTATTCCACCGGGACTGAACCAGGACGAAGCCTCTATCGGCTATGATGCCTACGCCATTTTACACTACGGGATGGACCGGAATGGTGTTCATCTGCCAATTCACCTGATCGCTTGGGGGAGCGGGCAGAATGCGCTCTATGCCTACTTGTCCATGCCGTTCATTCTGTTGTTCGGACTGACGCCGTTGTCTGTAAGGGCGCTTAGTCTGATCATGGGACTACTGGGCATGCTGTTTTTCTATCTGATTATGAAAAGACTGTCGGCCTCGCCTGGGGCCGGGACCGCTGCCATGTTCTTCATCGCCATTAATCCGTGGCATATTATGATGTCCAGGTGGGCGCTGGAATCGAATCTGTTTCCTACGATGATTTTGATCGCTGTATACTGTCTGCTGCGCTCCTTTACGAATCCAAGATGGCTGTACGCCTTTACCGGCATGCTGGCCCTCTCACTGTATGCTTATGGAACAGCCTACTTCTTCGTCCCGCTATTTGCGCTCGGTACGGCAATTCTTCTATTATATAGCAAGGTCCTGCGACCCCGTGCCCTAGTCTGGAATTGTGTAGGGTTTGCGGCACTGGCGCTGCCTATATTACTATTTATTATCATTAACCGTTACGCTATGCAGGATATAGCCACTCCGCTGTTCACGATTCCGAAGCTTACGACGCCGCGCGTGGAGGAGATTTCATCCGTATTCGGCGGCAGGCTGTGGCAGGCGGCTGCGGATAACCTCAGTGCTTTCAGCAAGCTGATGTGGAGCGGAAGTGACGGCTTGGCCTGGAACTCCATCTCTCCTTACGGATATGCGTACCCGCTGGCACTGCCTTTTGCCCTGCTCGGCCTGATCGTTCTCCTGCATTCCTGGTGGACAAGCCGGCGGGAGAGGGAGAGCGCTGGTAAGGGAGCCGTGCTGCTCTGGCTCCTGGTGGCGGTGCTAATGGCGCTGATTACAACTGTGAATATTAACCGGATTAATATTATTTATTATCCGTTCATTATGCTGGTAAGCACCGGATTCGTCTGGCTGGCAGGCAGAGTCAAAGGTATAGCCATCCTGGCCGCGGCCGGGTTCGCCGTGATGTTTATTTTATTCTCCAATACGTATTTCCGCGAGTTCCCTGAGCGAATCGGTCCGGCCTTCTATGAATCCTTGGGGGAGGCAGTCCAGTATGCTTCGGAACACAGCACCGGTGAAGTCTATCTAACGAATCAGGTGAATATGCCTTATATTTATGTGTTGTTCTATGAACAGATCAGTCCGCATGATTTCCTGAAGTCCGTTCAGTATGCCAATCCGGGAGAAGCCTTTCAGCGTGTTTCTTCCTTTGGAAGATACAGATTTGATGATTTGAACAGGGTGCCTGCGAATGCCGCATATATCTATGCGAATACTGCTGCTCCGCCTGCGGCAAGCACCGGGTCCAGAGTGAAGCGTTTTGCCAACTACAGCGTACTGCTCACCAGTGAACAGAATGTCGGGCCTCAAGACACACCCAAGACTGCTGCAAGCGAATTTGTGAATGGCGGATTTGAAGAAGGGACGGCGGGCTGGTCCTTCTCTGCGGGAACGGGAGTTGCTGTCAACAACCCCTTCGCCGGGAGTAAGCTGGCCTATCTTGATCCCGGAACGGAGAACATCGTTTCGCAGGCTTTCACTGCACCAGCCGGTGAGTACAGACTGACCGTCATGTCCAGTAGCGGCGGAAGCGGCGGGAAGATCGGCATTTGGGCAGCCGGTAAGCTGCTTGCCGAGACAGAGCTGCCTGCGGCGGAAGCCTATCAACAGGTCACACTTCCTGCAGTCACTCTGGAGCAGGGGATACAGGCAGAAGTATACATAACCGGCGGTAATGGCTGGATTAACATTGACGAGGTGAGGGTAGAACGATGACCAAGAAGATACGTGCGGCGGCAACCGTTATACTGATGCTCCTATTATTTATTCTTCCTGTAACAAGTATTTATGCCGAAGGGAATGTATTGCAGAACCCGGGCTTTGAAGAAGGTGAAGACGGGGCTCCGACAGGCTGGAGCAAGGATATGTGGATTGCCGGAGATGCGGCGGGCTCCATATCCGTTCAGTCCGAAGAGGTTCATTCCGGCAGCAAGGCGGCGGTTATCGAGAATCTGGAGCCCAATCACCTGAAGTGGGTGCAGACCGTTACCGTCTTGCCGGATAGCTATTACAGAATCTCTGGATACGTCAAAATAGCCAGCATCGCAGGCGGGGGAATCGGGGCCAATATTTTCCCGGTAGGCATTGGCGGCGGTTATCCTGCTACCAGCGATACCGGCGGTGAATGGCAGCTTCTGGAGTTCATCGGCCAGACCGGCAAGGAGCAGACCGAGATCGGAATCGGCGCTGCGCTGGGCGGCTATGCCAATCTGATTCAAGGTAAAGCCTATTTCGATGATCTGTCCGTAGAGAAGCTGGATACAGTGCCGGAGGGCTCGAATATCATCTCACTGGACAGCGGAGCCCAGGCTCCGCCGGCTGATGCGGACGGCGGAAGCAAGCCGGAGGAAGTGCCGCATAAAGTATCGCCGGCCAAGCTGCTGCTGCTTTCGGGAGTATTCTGCCTGTTTTTTGCTTTTCTATATACAAGAGCCTTCCGCAGTGAGCGCCTGCTGAGACAGGAGGATGTAATCTACACCCGCTGGCTGTACGTTTTGTTCGGGGCGGCATTCATCCTGCGGATCTGGATCAGCCTTACGGCACAGGGCTATAAGAATGATATGAACACCTTCATGGCCTGGGGCCAGCGCCTGACCGACCTTGGACCGGGCAAATTCTATGAGGAAGGTTATTTCGCTGATTACCCGCCGGGGTACTTATATGTGCTATACCTGCTTAGCCTGCTGCGCGGATTGTTTAACTTTGCGGGCGGGTCAGGTGCTGAGACGGTTCTCTTCAAGCTGCCTGCGATGCTCTCTGATCTGGTGCTGGGCTGGATTATCTATAAGAGCGCACGAACCAGGCTCGGCTCCGGGCTGGCTATGGGGCTGATGATGCTATTCCTGTTCAATCCGGCTGTGCTGATGGATTCGGCAGCCTGGGGGCAGGCGGATTCTTTTTTCCTCATCTTCCTGCTGCTCAGTATAATGGGGGTTGTTGATAAGCGCTTCGTACGTGCAGCGGTCTTCTTTGCCGTCGCTACATTAATCAAGCCGCAGGCGCTGATTTTCACACCTGTGCTGCTGCTTGCCTTCTATCATCACCGGGCCTGGAAGCAGCTTGCGCTGGGCGCCCTGTACGGGCTGGGGATTTTCCTTGTCCTTGCAGCCCCGTTCTTCTGGAACAACGGCGGTTTTGCAGGCTTGATTAACCTCTACAAAAGCACACTGTCCTCCTATCCGTATTCCACAGTGAATGCATTCAATCTGTATGCCTTGACTGACCCGATGTGGTCGGCGCTGGATGTGACCTGGCTCGGCATACCGTATCGTATATGGGGCTTTATTTTCATCCTGGTGGCAGTAGCACTTGCTGCTTATTATTCCTTCAATACCAAGGACCGCAAGGATCTCTCCAAGTCCTACTTCATCGCTATGGTGCTGATCACGATTGTCTTCGTATTCGGTACCAAAATGCATGAGCGTTACTTGTATCCGGTACTGATTCTGTCCTTATTCGCCTTCATGGAGAGCCGGGACCGGCGGTTCCTGACCCTGTTCCTCGGGTTCTCCCTGACCCAGTACATCAATGTTGGTTATACACTGGCGTACCTGAATACCGGCGGAAATCCGCCGGCTGACGGCATTGTTCTGGTTACAGCTATTACCACTATCATTCTTGCGATATATCTTCTCTATATTGGATACGATGTATATATCCGCCGAACTGTGAAGCTTTTGCCTGAGCCAGTTACCCCCAAGGAGGCGTACGCAGCAGATCTGCTGCTTGCAGAAGGCATCAAGCCGCTTGCCGCTGCTGAGCGGCGTTCTCCGCTGAAGCTGAAGCGCAGAGACTGGATCTGGATGCTCAGTATCACCGTACTATACGGGACACTTGCCCTCTATCATCTGGGAGATAACAAGGCACCTGAGACTCTGTGGGAGCCGGCAGCCAGCGGCGAGAGCTTCTATGTGGATCTGGGGGAGGCCCATCAACTGGAGCGGGTCAATGTGTTCGGCGGTGTCGGAACAGGGAAGTTTCAGCTGGAATTCAGCCAGACCCCTGATAATTGGAGCAGCCCGCTTGAGGTGAGCGAGGATGTGGGCAATGTCTTCATCTGGAAAAGCCAGCCGCTTAACGTATCCGCAAGATATGTCAAGCTCTCGGTTACGTCTCCAGGCTTCACCCTCAATGAGATGGCCTTCTATGAGCAGGGGGCACCGGAGGTTCCTCTGACGATAGCAAGCGTGACACCCGATTCGGGAGCAGCAGCTAAAAGAGGAACGCCGGCCAATCTGTTCGACGAGCAGTCCGTCATACCCAAGAACTCTAATTTCATGAACAGTACGTATTTTGATGAGATCTATCATGCCCGTACGGCTTATGAGCATTATCATAATATTGTTCCTTATGAGAATACGCATCCGCCGCTTGGCAAGCTGCTGATCGGGGTAGGGATGGAGCTGTTCGGCGTCAATCCGTTCGGGTGGCGGATCATAGGGACCTTGTTCGGGATTGCGATGCTGCCGCTGATCTATATCATGGCGATGCGGTTGTTCCGTAAGACCACCTATGCTGCACTGGCAGCGGGACTATTCGCTCTGGACTTCATGCATT
The DNA here is from genome assembly GCF_038006885.1 of Paenibacillus sp. FSL R7-0302. Lineage (NCBI taxonomy): Bacteria > Bacillati > Bacillota > Bacilli > Caryophanales > Paenibacillaceae > Paenibacillus > Paenibacillus sp. FSL R7-0302. The sequence goes on along the minus strand of NZ_JBBOWB010000001.1, from coordinate 5,958,447 downwards.
TCACCCAGACACGGATATCGACCATCGATGTGTACGGTGTATTCTTCATTATGCTGATGTTCTATTTCATGCAGCGGTATTTCACGATGAATTTCTACCGGATGCCGCTGCGGACCACACTGGCTCCGCTGTTCTGGTCCGGCCTGTTCTTCGGCATCGGGGTTGCTTCGAAGTGGATCGTGATTTACGGCGGCGCGGGACTTGCTATTATGCTGGTGCTGTCGCTGCTGGACCGCTACCGGGAGTATAAGGCTGCCGGACGCCTGCTGGCTGATGGCAAGCTGAGCGGTCAGGAGCTCAAAGCCGCCTGCCGGACTGCAGATCAGTCCTTCTGGAAGAACACGATCATCACGCTGGCCAGCTGCATCGGATTCTTCGTCATCATTCCGGGAATCATATACAGCCTGTCCTTCATTCCTTCACTATCTGCGTCGGCAGAGGGCTTCACCGTTAAGGGGCTGATTGATGCCCAGAAGAATATGTACAACTATCACAGCCAGCTTGTAGCTACACATCCGTTCGCCTCCTCCTGGTGGGAGTGGCCGTTCATGAAGCGTCCGGTGTGGTTCTTCAGCGGCGGTGAAGGCTTGCCGGCAGGCAAGGCGAGCAGCATAGTAACGATGGGCAATCCGCTGATCTGGTGGACAGGAATCTTCACGATGCTCGCTGCTGTATGGTTCACCCTGAAGCGCCGGGACAAGAGCCTGTATATGATCTGGATCGGCTTCTTCTCACAATATGTTCCGTGGATGCTTGTGCCGCGTGAGACGTTCCTGTACCATTACTTTGCGATGGTGCCGTTTATGATTCTATCCATTGTGTACATTCTGAAGCTGCTTGACGGAAGTTTCCGGGGTGCCAAATATCTGCGGTACGCCTATGTTGCGGCCGCCGCCATCCTGTTTGTAATGTTCTATCCGGTATTGTCCGGCATGCAGGTGAACAGCAGTTATATCATTCATGTACTTCGCTGGTTCCCTTCCTGGGTATTCTAGGAGGGGAGCTGTAAGAGCCGCATAGCTGCTCAAAGCTGATGTTGATGAAGCGCATCAAGGAAGCTGTGGCTTACAATAAATTTAGGAGGAACCCTTGTGAAGGCCAGATATAGTGTAATTGTGCCCATGTATAATGAGGAGGAAGTCATTCAGGTAACGTACGAGCGGCTCAAAAAAGTAATGGATGGTTGCGGCGATTCCTATGAGTTAGTATTCGTCAATGACGGCAGCCGGGACCGTACGGCTGAGATTATGCGCGGCATCAGCAATACGGATGAGCATGTCAAGCTGATTGACTTCTCCCGTAACTTCGGCCATCAGGTGGCGATTACGGCGGGTATGGATTATGCTGAAGGCCAGGCTGTTGTGGTCATTGACGCAGATCTCCAGGACCCGCCGGAGGTCATCCTGCAGATGATCGCCAAGTGGAAGGAAGGCTATGAGGTAGTCTATGCCAAGCGGCTGAAGCGCCACGGAGAGACCTTCTTCAAGAAGGTGACAGCCAAAATCTTTTACCGTCTGCTCAGCAGCATGACCAGTGTGGAGATTCCCACGGACACCGGGGACTTCCGGCTGATCGACCGTAAGGTCTGCGATGTGCTGCGCGGCCTGAAGGAGAAGAACCGTTATGTGCGGGGGCTGGTAAGCTGGGTCGGCTTCCGGCAGACCATGGTGGAATATGTGCGGGAGGAACGCTTCGCCGGGGAGACGAAATATCCGCTGAAGAAAATGATCCGCTTTGCGCTCGACGGAATCACCTCCTTCTCGCACAAGCCGCTCAAAATCGCCTCGTATATCGGATTCTTCCTGTCCTTCTCCAGCTTCATCTACCTGTTTCTGGTCTTATTCCAGAAAGTCTTCACCTCTTGGACTGTGCCGGGCTGGGCATCCATTGTCGGGGTGAACCTGCTGTTTAACGGCATTGTGCTGATGCTGCTGGGCGTCATCGGGGAATACATCGGACGGATCTATGATGAATCGAAGGACAGACCGCTCTATATCGTAAGCGAGACACGGGGCTATCCGGATGCCGAGACCGAAGACACGCGGAAGGAAAGCGACTATGCAAAATAAGGCCTGGAGCGCAGGCATGATCCAGTTTCTGAAATTCAATGCGGTGGGCCTGCTTAACACGTTCATTGATTTTGCGGTATTTACCCTGCTGCATTCCCTGGGGATGCTCAACACCCCTGCACAGATTATTTCCTACAGCGCCGGGACGGCCAACAGCTTTGTCTGGAATAAGAAGGTGACCTTCAAGGGCCGGGACAGAGGAGGCAATAGCGGCTTTGACCGGATGCAGCTGGTGAGATTTATTGTGCTGAATCTGCTGGTGCTGGGCATTTCGGTGCTGCTGATTCATCTGCTGACTGACCGGCTGGGAGTCCAGGTGCTGATGGCCAAGGTGCTGGTTACCTTTATTACAGTAATCATTAATTTCTTTGGAAGCCGGAAGTGGGTATTCTAAAGAGATAGAGCGTATATCTTCCCCGTATTCTGCGGAGGCAGCACTTATTCTATATTGCGGAGGCGATTGTCATGCGGAAGTTATCCTATTTGATTATACTTGCCGGGGTCCTGATTATGCTCTACCCCAAAGGAAGCGAATGGTACGAGGACCGTCAGCAGCAGAAGCTGCTGGAAGAGGCTGAACAGGCCTATAGTGAAATCGTTCCTTCGGCTACGGCTCCTGCCAGCCAGGATCTGAGCAAGCCTTATGCGGAAGTCACCCAGCTGCTGGCGGAAGAGTCTGGTGCGGAAGAGCCGGTGCCCACTACAGCGCCCGAGATTGAAGTGGGAGGCAAGATCACCGCTATTATTGAAATCGATAAAATCGATCTGAAGCTGCCTGTACTGGAGGGCGCCACCAAGACCAATATGAAGCATGCAGCGGCGCATATGAAGGAGACAGCTCCGATTGGCGCGGTAGGCAATGCAGCGATTGCTGCGCATCGGTCAAGAACGGCAGGGCGGCTGTTCAACAGATTGGATGAGGTTGGTAAAGGGGATACCATTACTGTTATTACAAGCGGACAGGAATACAAATATGTTGTATATGATGTATCTATTGTAGAGCCTACCGATATTTCGGTACTGAAGGGAAAGGATGATGATAAGATTTTGACCCTTATTACCTGTGATCCGCTAGTCAACCCTACCCACAGACTTATCATTCACGCGAAGCTGACCTGATTCTATCAGGACAAGGCGATAAAGGTCGAAAAAACATAAAATTTTAGTATATTTGTGGTGAAATCTAGCAATTGGGTCTTGCTAATAGATATAGATATGGTAAGATATAACTATGAAAGCTAATACACGATAAACGGCAAACCTATCGAAAGGTAGGGACGCAAAGCTACAGGGCCTTCCCGTCATGGATGGCAGCCAGTTACCGAATGAAGAGGCTTTTTTTGTTTGTTTTCATTCTGAATCTGTCATTATGTGGTAGTAGATTGGACAGATAAAGCTTATACGATAACGGCAAACCTATCGAAAGGTAGGGACGCAAAGCTAAAGGGCCTTCCCGTAAGAATGGCAGCCAGCTACCGAAAGGGGTTTTATCCATGAAGAAGTTTTATTTAATGCTGATTACACTTTTTGTGATCGTCACTTCCGTGCAGACAGGCACTGCTCAAGCAGCAAATGCAGATTCAAGCTGGTTAAATGTTGGACAACTTGATCAAGGGATTATCGGGGTTTCTTACGATGTTCCTAAGGACAAGAAGATGAAGCTCATGATTACCAAGGACAATAACAGCTATACTTACAACTTATACACTTCCAAACCGACCGAGACGTTCCCGCTGCAACAAGGTAATGGCTCTTACAAGGTCTCCGTTCTTGAGAATACTACCGGCAACAAATATAAAGTACTATCTTCCGAGACTGTATCTCTCTCCATGAGCAATGTGAATGCCGTATATTTGAGCTCTGTACAGAATGTGAAGTGGAGTTCTTCCGATAAATCCGTCCAAAAGGCAGCACAGCTTACAAAGGGTCTGACCACAGATGCAGACAAAGTTAAGGCTATCTACAATTACATCGTAGCTAACGTGAAATATGACTACTCTCTGGCCAACAGTGTAAGCACGGATTATATTCCGAACAACGACAACACACTGGCTACCAACAAAGGGATCTGCTACGATTACGCTTCCTTGTTCGCTACTATGCTCCGCAGTGAAGGAATTCCAACCAAGTTGGTTATGGGGAATACAAGCTATGTAACTTCATACCATGCCTGGAACGAAGTGTTCCTGAACGGCAAATGGGTGACGATTGATACTACAGTGGATGCAGGTCTGGGCAAGAAAACAGCAACAACAGAACTGGTCAAATCAGCAAGCAAATATACTGCAGCGAAATTCTACTAAGAATAGCTGTGAACTATAGCATTATCTGAGACTAACCCGCTTAATGATTAAGCGGGTTATTTTTATTTATATAAAGGTTGCTTTTTAATAGAAGGATAGGTTATTATAAATAAGCGTTGTTGGAGCGGCAAGGGAAATGAGAGATTACTTAAATAAGTGATTTCAAAAATAAAGCTTGCATTGCTCAGATGAACGTGATATATTATAAGAGTTGCTGGTGACGATAACATCGCCGCTGACAACGAGCTTGATCTTTGAAAACTGAACAACGAGTGAGTGGGAAATCACTTCGGTGAGATCCAAAATTAGAGAATGTAAATTCTCGTCAGATGTTTCAAAATGAGCAATCGCTCTTTCTAAATACCAATTTGGAGAGTTTGATCCTGGCTCAGGACGAACGCTGGCGGCGTGCCTAATACATGCAAGTCGAGCGGAGTTTGAGAGGAAGCTTGCTTCCTTTCAGACTTAGCGGCGGACGGGTGAGTAACACGTAGGCAACCTGCCCTCAAGCCTGGGATAACTACCGGAAACGGTAGCTAATACCGGATAATTTCTTTCTTCTCCTGAGGAGAGAATGAAAGGCGGAGCAATCTGCTGCTTGGGGATGGGCCTGCGGCGCATTAGCTAGTTGGTGGGGTAACGGCCCACCAAGGCGACGATGCGTAGCCGACCTGAGAGGGTGAACGGCCACACTGGGACTGAGACACGGCCCAGACTCCTACGGGAGGCAGCAGTAGGGAATCTTCCGCAATGGGCGCAAGCCTGACGGAGCAACGCCGCGTGAGTGATGAAGGTTTTCGGATCGTAAAGCTCTGTTGCCAGGGAAGAACGTCCGGTAGAGTAACTGCTACCGGAGTGACGGTACCTGAGAAGAAAGCCCCGGCTAACTACGTGCCAGCAGCCGCGGTAATACGTAGGGGGCAAGCGTTGTCCGGAATTATTGGGCGTAAAGCGCGCGCAGGCGGTTATTTAAGTCTGGTGTTTAAACCTTGGGCTCAACCTGAGGTCGCACTGGAAACTGGGTGACTTGAGTACAGAAGAGGAAAGTGGAATTCCACGTGTAGCGGTGAAATGCGTAGATATGTGGAGGAACACCAGTGGCGAAGGCGACTTTCTGGGCTGTAACTGACGCTGAGGCGCGAAAGCGTGGGGAGCAAACAGGATTAGATACCCTGGTAGTCCACGCCGTAAACGATGAGTGCTAGGTGTTAGGGGTTTCGATACCCTTGGTGCCGAAGTTAACACAGTAAGCACTCCGCCTGGGGAGTACGGTCGCAAGACTGAAACTCAAAGGAATTGACGGGGACCCGCACAAGCAGTGGAGTATGTGGTTTAATTCGAAGCAACGCGAAGAACCTTACCAGGTCTTGACATCCAACTAACGAAGCAGAGATGCATCAGGTGCCCTTCGGGGAAAGTTGAGACAGGTGGTGCATGGTTGTCGTCAGCTCGTGTCGTGAGATGTTGGGTTAAGTCCCGCAACGAGCGCAACCCTTGACTTTAGTTGCCAGCAGGTGAAGCTGGGCACTCTAGAGTGACTGCCGGTGACAAACCGGAGGAAGGTGGGGATGACGTCAAATCATCATGCCCCTTATGACCTGGGCTACACACGTACTACAATGGCCGGTACAACGGGAAGCGAAGCCGCGAGGTGGAGCCAATCCCAGCAAAGCCGGTCTCAGTTCGGATTGCAGGCTGCAACTCGCCTGCATGAAGTCGGAATTGCTAGTAATCGCGGATCAGCATGCCGCGGTGAATACGTTCCCGGGTCTTGTACACACCGCCCGTCACACCACGAGAGTTTACAACACCCGAAGTCGGTGGGGTAACCCGCAAGGGAGCCAGCCGCCGAAGGTGGGGTAGATGATTGGGGTGAAGTCGTAACAAGGTAGCCGTATCGGAAGGTGCGGCTGGATCACCTCCTTTCTATGGAGAATCGTCTTCTGCAACGAAGACATTCAAATCGGAAGTATTACTTCCACAACTCAGGTTTAGGCCTGTTACTCACTCGTTGGTCAGTTTTGAGAGTTTAAGCTCTCATCTTTACCTTGATCCTTGAAAACTGGATACCGAAACGAATTTGCGTTTTAGAACATTCCTTTAAGCTGAACTTGTGCAAACAAGTTTTGAATTAATGGCGATGCTAAGCGGTTTTCCTAACGGAAAACACATTGGTTAAGCTACTAAGAGCACACGGAGGATGCCTAGGCGCCAGGAGCCGACGAAGGACGTGGCGAACAACGAAACTGCCTCGGGGAGCTGTAAGCAAGCTTTGATCCGGGGGTGTCCGAATGGGGAAACCCAGCTGTGGTAATTCGCAGTTACTCGTATCTGAATACATAGGATACGCAGAGGCAGACCAGGGGAACTGAAACATCTAAGTACCCTGAGGAAGAGAAAACAATAGTGATTCCGTCAGTAGCGGCGAGCGAACGCGGAACAGCCTAAACCAAGAGGCTTGCCTCTTGGGGTTGTGGGACGTCTCACATGGAGTTACAAAGGAATAGAGTAGGTGAAGAGGTCTGGAAAGGCCCGCGATAGAGGTAAAAGCCCTGTAGCCCAAACTGTGTTCTCTCCGAGACGGATCCCGAGTAGTGCGGGGCACGTGAAACCCCGTATGAATCCAGCAGGACCATCTGCTAAGGCTAAATACTACCTGGCGACCGATAGTGAAACAGTACCGTGAGGGAAAGGTGAAAAGCACCCCGGAAGGGGAGTGAAATAGAACCTGAAACCGTGTGCTTACAAAAAGTCAGAGCCCTCTTTATGGGTGATGGCGTGCCTTTTGTAGAATGAACCGGCGAGTTACGTTTAACATGCAAGGTTAAGGTGAGAAGCCGGAGCCGCAGCGAAAGCGAGTCTGAATAGGGCGACTGAGTATGTGGACGTAGACCCGAAACCGTGTGATCTACCCCTGTCCAGGGTGAAGGTGCGGTAACACGCACTGGAGGCCCGAACCCACGCATGTTGAAAAATGCGGGGATGAGGTGGGGGTAGCGGAGAAATTCCAATCGAACTCGGAGATAGCTGGTTCTCCCCGAAATAGCTTTAGGGCTAGCCTCGGTGAATGGAGTGGTGGAGGTAGAGCACTGATTGGGTGCGGGGCCCGCAAGGGTTACCAAGCTCAGTCAAACTCCGAATGCCATTTACTTCTTGCCGGGAGTCAGACAGTGAGTGCTAAGATCCATTGTCAAAAGGGAAACAGCCCAGACCATCAGCTAAGGTCCCCAAGTGTGTGTTAAGTGGGAAAGGATGTGGAGTTGCACAGACAACCAGGATGTTGGCTTAGAAGCAGCCACCATTGAAAGAGTGCGTAATAGCTCACTGGTCGAGTGACTCTGCGCCGAAAATGTAACGGGGCTAAACACACCACCGAAGCTATGGCTAGGATCGACTTCACTGCGCCTTTGAGGCGTGTTTATCCAGAATCATGAATGCCAATAAATCATCTGAAAGGATGGTTGGCTAAATGACTCCAGGGGATAGACACGAACTTCGAAGCTGGAGTGAAGTCGATCCTGGGGTAGGGGAGCGTTGTATGTAGGTTGAAGGTGTACCGTAAGGAGCGCTGGACAGCATACAAGTGAGAATGCCGGTATGAGTAACGAAAAGATCAGTGAGAATCTGATCCGCCGAAAGCCCAAGGTTTCCTGAGGAAGGCTCGTCCGCTCAGGGTAAGTCGGGACCTAAGGCGAGGCCGACAGGCGTAGTCGAAGGACAACAGTTTGAAATTACTGTACCACCGTAATCCGCTATGAGCGATGGGGTGACGCAGGAGGGTAGTGACGCGGACTGATGGATGTCCGTCTAAGCAGTGAGGCTGGTGTGTAGGCAAATCCGCACATCGTAAGGCTGGGCTGTGATGGGGAGCGAAAATTATAGTAGCGAAGGTCATGATCTCACACTGCCAAGAAAAGCCTCTAGTCAGGAGAAGGTGCCCGTACCGCAAACCGACACAGGTAGGCGAGAAGAGAATTCTAAGGCGCGCGGAAGAACTCTCGTTAAGGAACTCGGCAAAATGACCCCGTAACTTCGGGAGAAGGGGTGCCTCGGTAGGGTGAATAGCCCGAGGGGGCCGCAGTGAAAAGGCCCAAGCGACTGTTTAGCAAAAACACAGGTCTGTGCGAAGCCGCAAGGCGAAGTATACGGGCTGACGCCTGCCCGGTGCTGGAAGGTTAAGGGGAGCGGTTAGGGGTAACCCGAAGCTGTGAACCGAAGCCCCAGTAAACGGCGGCCGTAACTATAACGGTCCTAAGGTAGCGAAATTCCTTGTCAGGTAAATTCTGACCCGCACGAATGGCGTAACGACTTGGGCGCTGTCTCAACGAGAGATCCGGTGAAATTTTAATACCTGTGAAGATGCAGGTTACCCGCGACAAGACGGAAAGACCCCATGGAGCTTTACTGCAGCTTGATATTGAATTTGGGTACGATCTGTACAGGATAGGTGGGAGCCGGTGAGGCAGGAGCGCAAGCTTCTGCGGAGGCGCCGTTGGGATACCACCCTGATCGTATCTAGGTTCTAACCTAGTGCCCTTAGCGGGTACGGGGACCGTGTCAGGCGGGCAGTTTGACTGGGGCGGTCGCCTCCTAAAGAGTAACGGAGGCGTTCAAAGGTTCCCTCAGAATGGTTGGAAATCATTCGCAGAGTGCAAAGGCATAAGGGAGCTTGACTGCGAGACCTACAAGTCGAGCAGGGACGAAAGTCGGACTTAGTGATCCGGTGGTACCGCATGGAAGGGCCATCGCTCAACGGATAAAAGCTACCCTGGGGATAACAGGCTTATCTCCCCCAAGAGTCCACATCGACGGGGAGGTTTGGCACCTCGATGTCGGCTCATCGCATCCTGGGGCTGAAGTAGGTCCCAAGGGTTGGGCTGTTCGCCCATTAAAGCGGTACGCGAGCTGGGTTCAGAACGTCGTGAGACAGTTCGGTCCCTATCTGTCGTGGGCGCAGGAAATTTGAGAGGAGCTGTCCTTAGTACGAGAGGACCGGGATGGACGTACCGCTGGTGCATCAGTTGTTCCGCCAGGAGCATGGCTGAGTAGCTACGTACGGACGGGATAAGCGCTGAAAGCATCTAAGCGTGAAGCCCCCCTCAAGATGAGATTTCCCAGTATGTAAGACCCCTTGAAGACGACGAGGTAGATAGGTTGGAGGTGGAAGTGCAGTAATGCATGGAGCTGACCAATACTAATCGGTCGAGGGCTTATCCAAATTTCTAACACGCAGATTCGTTTCGGATTCAGTTTTCAGGAATCAAATTCCTGAAGCATTTACGCTGTAAATGCCCGTTTGGTGGCGATAGCGGAGGGGTTCCACACGTACCCATCCCGAACACGACCGTTAAGCCCTCCAGCGCCGATGGTACTTGGACCGAAGGGTCCTGGGAGAGTAGGACGTTGCCAAGCACACAAGACCACTGTTGATTCTCAGACAGTGGTCTTTTTGTATTTTCGGGGAAGCCTTGTGGGCAGCTTGTGAGTAGACTTCAGGTCTTCTTACAAGTGACGTATAGTTATACACATGTGGATAGATTTAGTTTTTTTGATACTTCTCCCCAAATGATGTGGATATCCGTTAGAATAATGTGGATAGGTACCGAGAATTGGGGATAGACAGGTGAAGGAGCTAAAAGTTATGGACAAGCATAGCAGCTTTTTGTGGACAGAGCAGTTCAGGGTTCAGGCAAGTGACACGGATTACCGGTCAAGGGGCAAGCTCTCCTTCCTGCTGGATATTATGCAGCGTGCTGCGGATTCGGCTGTAAGCAGTCTGGGGCTAAGTATGGAGAGTATGCTCAAGGCGGGAATGGGCTGGATGGTCATCACCCTGGATCTGAATCTGCAGCGTCTACCGTCGCCGGGTGAGCTTCTTGATGTGCATACCTGGAGTAAAGGAAACAAAGGACCGCTCTGGCAGCGGGATTACCGGATCTATGACGCCCAAGGTGTAGAGCTTGCTTCAGCGCGCTCGATCTGGGCCCTTGTGGATATTGGGAAACGGAAAATTCTGCGTCCGTCGGCTTTGCCTATTGTTGTCGAGCCGTATGTAGAGGATTCCGTAGGGAGTCTGCCGGATAAAGTAATTATTCCATCCGAACTCCCCTTGCAGAAGGCTTACCGTTATCAGGTCAGATATAGCGGGCTGGATAACAACAAACATCTTAACAATGCCCGATATGCAGATTTATGCTGTGATGCACTGGCACTGGAGGAGTGGGAGGAGTTAGAGCTTATGGGACTTCATATTACCTATACCCAGGAAGCCAAGTATGCTGAGGAGATCAGTGTTATGCGTTCTTCTCTAACTGAAGAAGGTGTATATGTGCGAGGGCAAGGCGGGGAACGGGTATTTTTTGAGGCTTGCCTGAAGCTTAGAAGATAGATTGATGTCTGAGAGAGAGACTTACATAGCGTTAAATCCAGACAGTGCTCGAATTTCAGGGGAACTGTCTTTTGTCATATTTGCTACTTCCTTATATGTCACAAATACACAATTGGCATTCGTTATACAGGTGTAAAAGGAAAGTGGAGGTGATTCCTTTGGAGCAAGGCAACCCCGGGGGCCCAATGAATCCAAATAAGATTGAAGAAGCCATTCATCAGGTACATGCAGGAGACAGGGAAGCGTTCTCAACAATAATTAAGGAGTATGAAAAAAAGATTTACACGTATTGCTACTATCTCCTAAGGAGCCGTGAAGAAGCAGAGGATGCTGTGCAGGATATATTCGTTAAGGTGTATCAGCAGCTTGGGCGTTATGAACGGCGGGTTTCTTTTTCGGCCTGGCTATATAAGGTGGCTTATCATCATTGCCTGGACCAGCTTCGCAAGCGTAAGCGTTGCAGCCGGTTGCTGTCCCTTTATAAGCTGCAACTGATGACGAATCAACAAGCGTTGCCGGAGGAGTCACCGGTAGACCGGATTTTTGAAAATCTCACTTCGGAAGAGCGGGGGCTATTAATCCTTCGTGTCATTGAACAATACAGCTTCGAAGAGATCTCAATGATTACCGGAAGCAGTTCGGCGGCGCTGCGCAAAAAATATGAACGGCTCCGTAAAAAACTGATTCAGCAAAAAGCGGATGAAAGGGGAGGGTGTGCTCATGGAGAAGTGGCAGAATCAAACTGAGAAGCAAATGCTGGAACGTATTCGCAGCAGCGTTGGAAGAGTAGAGCTTCCTGTAGATAGCTATAATGAGCAGATTATGAACCGGATCGAACATTTGGAGACCAGAGGAGGAAGCAAATTGCTTAAAAAGACATTAGCAGCCGCAAGTATAGCCGTAATGATCGGGTTAGGTACAGTAGCAGCAGGTTTCATCTCCCCGGTATGGGCCGATACATTGAGTCAATTGCCCGTGTTCAGCAGTATATTCAAGCACACGGAGAACCCGGGTTTGAAATTGGCGGCGGAACAGGGGCTGACTACTTCTCCTAATATGAGCGTTACCAAGGATGGAGTGACGTTAAGTGTTACGGAGGTATTTTATGATGGAATTCAGCTGGCCATTGGTTTTGAAAGAACTGGAGTAACGGATGAGCGGATGCTGGCGGAGATTACAAATTATAAAACTCATGAATTCGATCAGTCGACAAAAGGGCTGCTGGGTCTGCCGGTGGTTACTCTGGCGTCAGGAGAGCCTATCGGCTTCGGTTCTTCTATCACAGGTGATGTAAAAGGACAACCGAACACCCTCTTATTGGAGCTTAGAGAACTGCACAATGCTTCGGCTCTCGGAGACGAATTCAAGGTGAATATCCGCGTACCGGTTGCCCAGATCGCCGAGCCGTTTGAGTTCGAGGTAACAGCGAAGAAGCTTGCGGAGGGAATCATCAACCTTACCCCGGGCCAGGGGGCGAGCAAAGACTCTTTCCATTATAAAGTAAAGAGTCTGGACATCACGCCTGCTGCCATGAGGATGATCATCACCAGTGAAGGGGAAGTGCCTGCATCACCGGAGCAGACTGGGGAATATGGCCCAACTGCGGTATTCTATGAGCTTGTGGATGATGCGGGTAATGTTGCTGCTTCCAAGCAAGGGTATGCCTTGATGAAGGCTGTTCAGCATCCTATTGTAGATAGCCTATACAATACCTTCCCGCAAACCCCTAAGACGATTACGGTCAGACCGTATACAATGACTTTGGATAATGATCTGAAGCTCTTGTTGGATGCTAATGGGAAACCGGTGAAAACTTATCATAAGGATCTTGAGAGCACTATAGTGATTCCATGAACCCGCGAACCGTGAAAACGGGAATGGGTAAGATAGGCTGAGTCTGGCCCGTGTCTGCTGTGCAGATGCGGGCTTTTTTGGTTTTTATGTTTTGGGGTCCCCGCAAAGTACCTAAGTCATCATCGAAGCTAAAGCCCCGCTTTGTGGGGTTGTTTTGCTGATTAGGAAATTATGATTTACATCCGATGCGGATAAGTTGTGCATAAAGTTGGGGGGAAGTGTCTTGGAGCATCGGCAGGATGAAAATATTCTGGATCAGTAATTGGAATGACTTCGCTGATTTCACCGAACAGCCGGATAAGGTCGAAAAACCGACTACATTCGGTGCGGCAGAGGCGTGTGAGCCGGATATGGTCGAAAAACCGACTACATTCGGTGCGGCAGAGGCGTGTAGGCCGGATATGGTCGAAAAACCGACTACATTCGGTGCGGCAGAGGTGTGTGGGCCGAATGTGATCGAAAAACCGATCACAATGGGGATGCCGCAGGCATTTTGTTCCTGATTAGAGCAGCGTTAACGGGATGTAGATTTCACTTATGGAGTCCGGATGATGGGGTCCCAGATAGTCTTGGCCGTAGTATTCAAATTCATAAGGGAGGTTCAGGCGGTAATCGGTTCCGGGCAGAAAAACGCCATACTCCTACTGGTATAATATTATACAATTCTGAGGCGGGCATTGGCTGTGACTCCTTTCGGCTGGGGGATGATTCTAGTTTATCGGAAGGAAAGGGAATTCGGCCTGATGATAATTGCGGACTTGTATGTCATGTTATAATAGGTTGTTGATGACAGGGAGGGGTTTGGACGATGAAGGTATTAGTATTGGCAGAGAAGCCGTCGGTGGCCCGTGAGATTGCGCGGGTGCTGGGCTGTGGGAATAAACAGAAAAGTTATATGGAAGGTCCGAAATATGTGGTGACCTGGGCCCTTGGGCATCTGGTTGGCCTGGCTGAGCCTGAGGACTATAACAATAAATATGCAACCTGGGCGCTGGAGGATCTGCCGATTCTTCCAGAGAAGGCCAAGCTGAAGGTGCTGCGCGAGACCAGCCAGCAGTATAAGGCTGTGCAGCAGCTGATGAAACGGCAGGATATCGGGGAGCTGATCGTAGCAACGGACGCGGCGCGTGAGGGTGAGCTGCTGGCCCGCTGGATTATGAATATGGCAGGCTGGAAAAAGCCGTTCCAGCGGCTGTGGATCTCTTCGCAGACAGATAAGGCGATTAAGGAAGGATTCGCTTCGCTAAGGCCTGGACGGGATTTCGACCGGCTGTATGAATCTGCCCGCTGCCGTGCTGAGGCGGATTGGATGATCGGGCTGAATGTGACCCGGGCCTTAACCTGCAAGTTCGGCGCGCCGCTCTCTGCGGGGCGTGTGCAGACACCTACCCTGGGAATGATTATGGACCGGGAGAATGAGATTACCGGCTTCCGTTCCCAGGAATATGATCTGCTGACTGGTGATTTCGGGAATTTCCAGGCGGGATGGCGCGCGCAGGGCGGGGATGGACGGATTTTTGATAGAGAGAAGACAGGAGTTCTTAAAGATAAGCTTACAGGCCGCAGCGGAAGGATTACCAAGGTCCTGAAGAGTGAGAAAAGCGAGCCTCATCCGCTGGCTTACGATCTGACTGAGCTGCAGCGGGATGCCAACCGCAAATTCGGCTTCTCGGCCAAGCAGACCTCAAGTGTGCTCCAGAAGCTGTATGAACAGCATAAGCTGGTCACTTATCCGCGTACAGACAGCCGTTATCTGACCGCTGATATGACGGGCACGCTAAAAGAAAGACTCGACAGCGTGGCTGTAGGTCCGTATGCAGCTCTCGCCAGACCGCTGCTGCGGAAGCCGCTGCCAATCACAAAGCGGATTGTCGATGACAGCAAGGTCAGCGATCACCACGCGATTATTCCGACAGAGCAGACGGTGCTGCTCAATCTGCTGAGTACGGAAGAGCGGAAGCTCTACGATCTGATCGTACGGCGGTTCATTAGCCTGTTCTATCCTCCGGCCCGTTATGACGCCGTAGCTGTGACGGTAACCGTTGATGGTGAAAGCTTCTATGTGAAGGGAACTACCGTCAAGGATGCAGGCTGGCGTGAGGTATACGGCGGAGATATGAGCCAGGATGACGAAGAGGAGAATATGGGGGATGAACCCGCAGCAGGCAGTGTGAAGCTGCCGGAGCTGCGGGAAGGCGATAGCGTGAAGCTTGCGCGCTGCATCATCAAGCCGGGACGGACACAGCCGCCGAAGCGTTATAATGAAGCGACGCTGCTGACGCAGATGGAGAAGCATGGGCTGGGGACACCGGCCACCCGTGCGGATATCATTGAGAAGCTGGTCAGCTCGGATACGATTGAACGGCAGGGCAATCTGCTGCATCCGACCGGCAAGGGCAAGCAATTGATTGAACTGGTCTCGGGACAGCTGCGTACACCGGAGCTGACGGCACGCTGGGAAGCAGAGCTGGAGAGAATTGCGCGCGGGCAGGGGCGCCCGGAGCCGTTCCTGCAGGGTATCCGGAGTATGGCCCAGGAGCTGGTGTCCGGGGTGAAGAACAGCGGAGCGGAATACAAGCCGCATAATGTCTCTAACAGCCATTGTCCGGAGTGTGGAACAAGGATGTTAGAGAAGAAGACCAAACGCGGCAAGCTGCTGGTCTGTCCGAAGGAGGACTGCGGCTACACGCGGGCGGGCGAGAAGCAGTTGTCGAACCGCCGCTGCCCGCAGTGCCATAAGAAGATGGAGATGAAGGAGGGCAAGGCCGGGAAGTATGTGCAGTGCCTCGGCTGCGGAATTACAGAGACGATGGATAAGGATCACAAGCATATCAACAAACGCGAGCAGCAGAAGCTGGTTCAGCAGTACAGCAAGACGGAAAGTGCCGGTAACAATCTTGGCGACCTGTTGAAGGCGGCGATGGAAGCGAAGCAGAAGGGCAAGTAGTCCAAGCAGCTGGAAGGCCATACAACCGGGCAAGCTAACCTGATGTGGGATAGAGCTGTTAGGTGGATGCGCTCATGAGTGAAAGACTAGGTGACAAAGAAAGGCCCCTAATAAGACTGCCGGGATATACCGGTGGTCTTGTTGCGGCTTAAGGGCTATTCAAGGGACGGCAGATATGCTTTACTGTAGAAGATTGATACGGGGTCAGGCGTTAGGGCTCCGGTAAATAGAGTGGGGCGGGTGGAGAAGTGGCGGCGGCTGAAGGTTTAGCGGGTGTGGAGAAAGCGGCAGAGGCTCCGGGTACGAAGGGGAGCAGCCGGTTGTATTTTCTGGTGATCGTCTTTATGTTCTGGTTCTCTTCTTATATCTATGTTCCGGTGCTCTCGCCGTATGTGGAGCATCTGGGCGCTTCTTATGTCATGGTGGGAGCGGTGCTGGGGATATACGGCCTGATGCAGATTCTGTTCCGGCTGCCGATAGGGATGGGTTCAGATGTACTTAACCGGCGGCGGCCGTTCATTTATCTGGGACTGATTGCAAGCGGAGCGAGCTGTCTGCTGTTCCTGGCAGGGGTACATCCGGGTTGGGCGCTGGCGGCGCGGGCGGTCTCGGGGATAGCAGCATCGGCGTGGGTCGTGTACTCGGTGATGTTCGCAGGGTATTTTCCGAAAGAAGAGGCGGGCAGGGCTATGGGGATGCTCCAGTTCACCACGGTGATTGCCCAGTTGACCAGCATGATGATCAGCGGCTATATCGTAGACCACTTCGGCTGGAATACCCCGTTCATCATCGGAGGGGTTGTGGCGGTGGCCGCGATGCTGCTGGTCGTCCGTCTTCCGGAGCAACAGCTGGAGAAGCGCGCAGCGATTAAGCTCAAGGATCTGGCCGGTGTCGTGAAGGAGCCGCTGCTGGTAAAAGTATCGCTGTTATCAGTGCTGGCCCATTGTGTGCTGTTCATTACAATGTTCGGCTACACGCCGAATCAGGCGCTCTATATTGGCGCGAGCAAGGGGAGTCTCGGCTGGCTGACGCTGGCTTTTATGCTGCCTCATGCGGTAGCGACCCTCTATGGAGCGCGGCTGTTCGGCCGGTGGCTGGGCGACCGGGGGACGCTGATGCTGGGTTTTGCCGGAAGTGCGGTCTTCACGCTGCTCATTCCTTCGATGCCCACGCTTGCGGCGTTATGCATAACACAGATCGGGAACGGCTTCATGCAGGGCCTGATCTTCCCGCTCCTGCTGGGTAAATCGGTCTCCGGGGTAGCTCCGTTCAAGCGGGCGACGGCGATGGGCTTCTATCAGGCGGTGTATGCGATCGGTATGTCCGGCGGACCTTTTGTGGCGGGATGGATGAGTGCGGCGTATGGCCTGCGCGGAGGCTTCTGGCTGGGCGCCATTGCAGCGGTGCTTGCGGCGGTGCTGTCCTGGTTCTGGATCAGGGAAGCCGGAGCCGCAGGCGGGCGGAGCAAGAAAGAGCGGCGGTTGCAGGGCCGGTGATGTGAGGTTATTGGTTTTTTGCCGGAAAGGGTAATATAATAGAGAGCAGAGTAGGATGCTAGGAGGAGGGGCCGGAAGGATGGTCAAGGTGGTATTGCTGTGGTTCGCGCTGATCAACATTATCGGGTATGTCGTGATGTCGGAAGACAAGAACAAGGCCCGAAAAAGACGGGATCGGGTGCCGGAGAAAACACTGTTTCTGCTGGCGTTCATGGGCGGGGCGCTGGGTGTGCTGATTGCCATGTACCGCAAACGCCACAAGACAAGGCATACTTCCTTCAGGCTCGGAATTCCGCTGCTGCTGCTGCTGAATATGGTGCTGTATGGATATTTTTTGAGGTAAGCCGCTTAAGGGCTTGGTAATGATGTAAATAATAGAAAGAGGTGGCGTATATGTTATTCTCTAAAATTCTGCTTGCCTATGACGGTTCAAAGGCTTCGAATCAGGCTCTGGAACGGGCGATTGAGCTGGCTAAGGTAACGCCAGGGTCCTCCCTGTACGTCGTACACGCATTTGAATTCCCGCGATTCTTCATCGGGGAAGCTCTCGCGCCTCTGCCGGCATCGGTGAATAAGGATTATTATGACCTCGCGGTCCAGACTACGGATGAAGTGAAAAGCCGCTTGGAAGCCGAAGGTCTGAATGCTACGGTAGAATTGCTGCAGGGATCGCCTGCGGAAATTATTCTGAATTATGCCAAAGAGCAGAATGCAGATGTGATCGTAATCGGCAGCCGGGGGCTGGGCGGTATCCGGGAATTTGTTCTGGGCAGCGTAAGCCATAATGTGGTGCAAAGTGCGCGCATTCCGGTGCTGGTTGTTAAATAATAGGAACTTTAGTAGAGGGACGCTGCGGCGTTCCCCTTTTTTTAGGCGGATTAGCGGGAATAAGATTTTCAATCAAGCCCAAAAGCGAACATTTTACAGACATGATATGACAATGTTCGTGTTTAAGTTGACATGATGTGTAGGGCGTTGTTAAACTGAATCTATGAAGAGCTCGTATAAAACCGGGGATAGGGCCCGGAAGTTTCTACCCGGTAACCGTAAATTGCCGGACTACGAGGAAATAGGATAACTGGAACGGCAGCAGATAGCCTCCCCGCAGACCGGGGCGGTGTTCCTGCATTCTCCTGTCTGCAAGGACGGGGACTGTGCAGCTGCCGGGCGGTTATCACCTGATTCCTTAGTAGTCCGGGTCCACCCGCAGCAGAATGCGTCTGGAGTCCGGGCTATTTTTCTCGGTCAACGCGGGAATTGGCAGGAAACGGGACACACTGAAATCAGAGAAATCTCTATAACGGAAATGGAAGGCTGGGTGAACGATGTCTGTGCAAGTAGGTGTCATTATGGGCAGCAAATCGGACTATGAAACGATGAGGCATACCTGTGAAGTGCTGGAGGAGCTGGATATAGCTTATGAGAAAAAGGTTGTCTCCGCACACCGCACACCGGATCTGATGTTCCGTTATGCCGAAGAGGCAGCGGAGCGCGGCTTGCGGGTCATTATCGCCGGAGCGGGCGGCGCGGCGCATCTGCCGGGTATGGTGGCTGCGAAGACCACGCTGCCGGTCATCGGTGTACCTGTGCAGTCTAAGGCCTTGAACGGCATGGATTCGCTGCTGTCTATTGTGCAGATGCCTGCGGGCATCCCGGTAGCGACGGTAGCAATTGGCCGCGCCGGAGCGATCAATGCGGGACTGCTGGCGGCGCAGATCATCGGCGCCTTCGAGCCGGAGGTGGCGGACAGGGTGCAGCTGCGGCGCGAGGCGACTCAGCAAGAGGTGCTGGAAAGCAGCGAGAGCCTATGAGCCCGGAGGAGCTGAAGGCCGGACGGCTGGAGGACGGCGCGGAGCTGGCCGGAGCGGAGCGCGCGGTAAAGGCTGAGGGCGAAGCGGAAGGTGCCGGAGCTGGGCGAACGGTAAAGGCTGTAGGCGAAGCGGAAGGTGCTGGAGCTGGACGAATGGTAAAGGCTGAAGGCGAAGCAATAGCTGCCGGGGCTGAGGCACAGCGGGAAGAGACCGGGGCGCAGCCGCCACGGACGCTGCTGCCCGGCGCAACGATCGGCGTGCTCGGCGGCGGGCAGCTTGGGCGCATGCTGGCGTTGTCCGGCAGCGCCATGGGCTACCGCTTCGTGGCGCTGGACCCGGCAAAGGACGCGCCGTGCGGTCAGGTGACGCCGCAGATCACTGCGGCGTATAACGACCGGGACGCCGCGCGTGAGCTGGCGCGGCGCTCGGACGTCATCACGTACGAGTTCGAGAACGTGGACGCGGGCGTAGCCGCGCTGCTGACGGAGGAGTCGTACGTGCCGCAGGGCAGCGCGCTGCTGTATACGACGCAGCACCGGCTGCGCGAGAAGGCGACCATCGAGGCAGCGGGCGTGCCCGTTGCCCCGTACCGCAAGGTTGGCAGCCTGGCGGAGCTGGAAGCGGCGGCTGCCGACCTGGGCCTGCCCTGTGTGCTGAAGACAGCCACAGGAGGGTATGACGGCAAGGGACAAGCCGTCATCCGCACGCTGGAAGAGCTGGCCGCAGCGTTCCGGCAAGTCGCGCCGGGTGCGCAAGCAGATGTACCGGAGCTGGTGCTGGAGAAATTCATCGCCTTCCAGTGCGAGATTTCGGTCATCGCCGCCCGGAGCGCCTCGGGGGAGGTCAAGAGCTTCCCGCCCGCCGAGAACATTCACGTGAACAATATCCTGCATCTCTCCATTGTTCCTGCAAGGGTGCCAGAGGAGATTCAGCGGCGGGCCTGTGAGCTGGCCGAGCGGATTGTGTCCGGCATGAATGCCGTCGGGCTGCTGGCGGTAGAGATGTTCGTGACGGAGGACGGAAAGCTGTTCGTCAATGAGCTGGCCCCGCGTCCGCATAACTCTGGCCATTACACGATGGATGCCTGCGTGACCTCGCAGTTCGAGCAGCACGTGCGGGCGATCTGCAATCTGCCGCTCGGCGATACGAAGCTGCTGACTCCTGTAGTGATGGTGAATGTACTCGGCGAGCATCTGGACGGAGCCGTTCAGGCAGCCTGCCGTGCGAATGAAGAAGTGAGCAGGCTTGGAGTATCACCCAAGCTTCATATATATGGTAAGACCGAGAGCAAAACCGGCCGTAAAATGGGCCATATCAACCTGCTCTGCAAGGATACCGGCGACGGATTGTCCTGGGTAGAGCAAACTAACCTTTGGAGGAAATGACAAGCTATGATTGAACGTTACAGCAGACCTGAGATGCGGGCCATATGGACCGAAGAGAATAAATTCAACGCGTGGCTGGAGGTTGAGATTTGTGCCTGTGAGGCGTGGGCCGAGCTGGGAGTGATCCCGCATGAGGATGCCGCGAAGCTGCGCAAGGATGCCAAATTCGATATCGCGCGGATTGATGAGATTGAACTGGAGACGCGCCATGATGTGATTGCTTTTACCCGTGCCGTATCCGAGAGTCTGGGTGCAGAACGCAAATGGGTGCACTACGGACTAACCTCGACAGATGTGGTCGATACGGCGCTGGGTTACCTGCTGCGTCAGGCCAACGAGATTCTGGAGCAGGATATTATCCGGTTCATTGAGATTCTAAAAGACAAAGCCATCGCCTACAAGGATACCCCGATGATGGGCCGTACCCATGGCGTACATGCCGAGCCAACAACATTCGGCCTGAAGATGGCGCTGTGGTATGAGGAAATGAAGCGGAACCTGGAGCGTTTCCGTCATGCCGCCAATGGCGTACAATTCGGCAAAATCTCCGGGGCGGTCGGTACCTATGCCAACATCGACCCGTTCGTGGAAGAATTCGTCTGCCGCAAGCTGGGCACCAGCCCGGCACCAATCTCCACCCAGACGCTGCAGCGTGACCGTCATGCAGAGTATATGGCGGCGCTGGCACTGGTTGCCACCTCCCTCGACAAGTTCGCTACCGAGATCCGCGCTTTGCAGAAGAGTGAGATCCGCGAGGTAGAGGAGGCTTTTGCCAAGGGTCAAAAGGGTTCGTCCGCGATGCCGCACAAGCGCAACCCGATCGGCTGCGAGAACATCTCCGGCCTGTCGCGCGTCATCCGCGGCCATATGATGACAGCTTACGAGAACGTGCCGTTGTGGCATGAGCGCGATATTTCGCATTCTTCCGTAGAACGGATCATCCTGCCGGATGCGACCATGCTGCTGAACTATATGCTGAACCGCTTCGGTAATATCGTGAAGAACCTGACCGTATTCCCTGAGAATATGAAGCGCAACATGAACCGTACCTTCGGCGTTCCGTTCTCCGGCCGTATTCTGACGAAGCTGATCGACAAGGGCTTCAGCCGCGAGCAGGCGTACGACACTGTGCAGCCGCGTGCGATGAAGGCCTGGGAGGAGCAGACCCAGTTCCGTGACATCGTGGAAGCAACCCCGGAGATCACGGCCGTGCTTAGCGCAGAAGAGATTGAGGATGCGTTCAATCCTTCCTGGCATCTGAAGCATGTGGACACCATCTTCCGCAAGCTGGAACTAATCTAATCTTTAAAAATAGTAAGTCAGTGGTGAACTGATGAGCTGGAGAAGAGTTGGGCGTGCGGTGGGGGCAGTAGTTGTTCTGGAGCGTAAGCGACAGGGGGACACGATTAGACATTGGGGTTAAAGGAGGAACGGAGAGGAATTTTGGAACTGGAGAAGCGTTAGCGTTCGCCAGAAAGCTTTCCGAAGGAAAGCTCGCTACGGAAGCATATGCTATGTTTGGATTTCTACCGCTGCCTGCGGTTTAAATCAGGAAATTCAAACATAACAGCGATCGGAAGTCCAAAACTTCCCGCAGTGACCCTATTAACCCAAAGGATCAATTCAGTCCGTTTAAGCGAAGCGACGGAATCAAAGCGCCCCAGTCGCTTTTAGCCCAAATATAGTAAGAGATCATTTGTTCAAGGGAGGAAAGGTCATGACATCATCGGCCGTATCCACTGCCGTGGAACTTGTAAATGCGCCGCTGCTCTACAAAGGCAAGGTTCGTGAGCTGTATGATTTGGGGGATGAGGTACTGATCGTGGTGACAGACCGGATCTCTGCCTTCGACTATGTGCTGGACCCGGCAGTGCCGGATAAGGGCAATGTGCTCAACCGGCTCAGCGCCTTTTGGTTCGGCCAGACCCGGGAGCTGATCGAGAACCATGTGGTGCATATCGAGGTGGACAAGCTCGGGGATATTGTGAAGGACCGTGAAGCGCTGAAGAACCGGATCATGGTCGTCCGCAAAGCCGAACGGATTGATATCGAATGTGTCGTGCGCGGCTGCATTACCGGAGGCGGCTGGAGGCAGTATCAGGAGACCGGCAAGGTGAACGGAATCGTGCTTCCTAAGGGACTGCACAAGAATGCAGTGCTGGCCGAACCGATTTTCACACCGGCAGCCAAAAATGATGTCGGCCATGATGAGGATATCCCTTTTGAGCAGATGCAGGAGCAGATCGGCGCAGAGCTTGCGCTGGAGCTGAAGGAGAAGAGCCTGAAGCTGTTCGCTTTTGCCAGAGCCTATTGTGAAGAACGCGGCATCATCCTCGCCGATTGCAAATTCGAGTTCGGGCTGCTGGACGGTAAGGTGATTCTGATCGATGAGATTTTCACGCCGGATGCTTCCCGCTTCTGGGCCAAGGACAAGTACGCACTGGATATCGAGATCGACAGCATGGATAAGGAGCCGGTTCGCACGTACCTGTCAGCCTCCTCCTGGGACAAGAACAGTAAGCCGGACCCGTTGCCGCCTGAGGTGGTTGAAGAGACGTCGCGCCGGTACCTGGATATCTATCACCGCCTGACCGGGAAGTCGTTATAGATTATCGTATGATCCTATTCTGAACAGCTGCAGCCAACTTTAATTGCATTCTCTACAGTTATTTTGCCCGAAAAAGAGGCCATTTGCTGTTTAATTGTATCTGGTACAACTAAACATTAGCGGGATGACCTGAAACGCAGATGTCCGTAGAAATAGCTGTATGAAATGCAACTAAGGCTAATTTTGCAGAGAATATTGAGAATATAGCTGTACATTATGCAGTTAAGCAAGCTGCCATTAAGCCCAATTCAGTTCATTAAATTCTAGGAGGAACTACAAGCGTATGTTAAAAGCGACAGTCTACGTCACCATCAAGAAAAGCGTGCTCGACCCTCAGGGAGTTGCCGTGCAGGGTGCCCTGCATTCCGTTGGATTCCAGGAAGTTGAAAGTCTGCGGATCGGCAAATATATGGAGCTGACCTTGGATACCGATAACCGCGCAGAAGCGGAAGGACGCCTGAAGGAAATGTGCGAGAAGCTGCTGGCCAACACGGTGATCGAGGATTACCGCTACGAATTGGAGGACTAAACGTCATGAAATTTGCGGTACTTGTCTTTCCAGGCTCCAATTGTGACATTGACTGCTACAAGGCAGTAGAAGACAGTCTTGGCGAACCAGTAGATTATGTATGGCATACAGCGACAGACCTGTCGGCGTATGACTGCATCCTCGTGCCTGGCGGCTTCTCTTATGGTGACTATCTGCGCTGCGGCGCAATCTCCCGGTTCGCTCCGGTAATGGCTGAAGTGGCTAAGGCGGCAGAGCAGGGCAAATTCGTGCTTGGCATCTGCAACGGGTTCCAGATTCTGACCGAGGCGGGTCTCCTGCCGGGCGCGCTGCGCCGCAACATGTCGATGAAGTTCCGTTGTCATGATACAGTGCTTAAGGTCGTTAATAACACAACCCCGTTTACTATTGACTATGCGAAGGATGAAGAGATCGTCATTCCGATCGCGCATGGCGAAGGGAATTATTATTGTGATGAAGAGACGCTCGCAGAGCTGCAAGCGAATAATCAGATCGTATTCACCTACAGTGACAACCCGAACGGTTCGGTGGCCGATATTGCCGGAGTCAGTAATAGGGCGGGCAATGTAGTCGGCATGATGCCTCACCCGGAGCGTGCAGCGAATAGCCTGCTGGGCTCAGAAGACGGCAAACGGATGTTCACATCCATTCTCAAGACATGGAGGGATCGTTATGACGCAGCAAGTATCCGCTAAGGAGCCGACCGCAGAGCAGATCGCGGAGCAGAAAATCTACAGTCAGTTCGGTGTATCAGACAGCGAATATGAGCTCATTACCTCCTTCATGGGACGTAAACCCAACTATACAGAAATCGGTGTGTTCAGCGTCATGTGGTCTGAGCACTGTGCATATAAGAACTCCAAGCCGCTGCTGAGCCGCTTCCCGACAAGCGGGCCTAAGGTGCTGATGGGACCGGGCGAAGGCGCGGGCATCGTGGACATCGGTGATAACCAGGCCGTTGTCTTCAAAATCGAAAGCCACAACCATCCGTCGGCGGTAGAGCCTTATCAGGGCGCGGCGACCGGGGTGGGCGGGATTATCCGCGATATTTTCTCCATGGGCGCAAGACCGGTGGCCTTGCTGAACTCTCTGCGGTTCGGGAAGCTTGAGAGCGACCGGGTAAAATATCTGTTCGAGCATGTTGTGTCCGGGATCGCAGGCTACGGCAACTGTATCGGCATCCCTACCGTCGGCGGGGAAATTATGTTCGACAACAGCTATGACGGCAATCCGCTGGTGAACGCAATGTGTGTCGGTCTGATTGACCATGATAAAATCCAGCGCGGTGTCGCCAAAGGGGTAGGTAACCCCGTGTTCTACGTAGGTCCGCCTACTGGCCGTGACGGCATTCATGGTGCGACCTTCGCCTCTGTGGAGCTTAGTGAAGAATCCGAAGCTAAGAAAACAGCAGTTCAGGTCGGCGATCCGTTCATGGAGAAGCTGGTAATGGAATCCTGTCTGGAGCTGATCGACAGCGGCATCGTCCTCGGCATTCAGGATATGGGCGCAGCCGGACTGACCTGCTCCAGCGCGGAAATGGCGAGCAAGGCGGGTAATGGTCTGGAGCTGTATCTGGATCAGGTGCCGCAGCGTGAAGACGGAATGACCCCGTATGAAATGATGCTCTCGGAATCCCAGGAGCGGATGCTGTTCGTGGTGGAGCCTAAGGATGAGGCGCAGGCGCAGGAGATTTTTGACCGCTGGGGCGTGATCTGCCGCAAGGTGGGGAAGGTGACCGATGACGGCCGCCTGAAGCTGTTCCATCACGGCGAAGTGGTCGGCGATATGCCGGTGAAGGCGCTGGTAGATGAATGTCCGATTTATAACAAACCGTCTGCCGTTCCTGCTTACTATGAGGAGAATGCCTCTATTGATACACTTCGTTATGAGGAAGTGACTGATCTGGGCGGCGCGCTGCGTACAGTATTGGGCTCACCTACTGTAGCCAGCAAGGCTTGGGTATACAACCAATACGATTATATGGTCCGCACTAGCACAGCGGTTCGTCCAGGTTCCGATGCGGCGGTGGTAACCATCCACGGTACACGTAAGGGGCTGGCGATGACTACGGACTGTAACGGACGTTATGTCTACCTTGATCCTGAGGTGGGCGGACGCATTGCTGTCAGCGAAGCGGCGCGTAATATCGTCTGCTCCGGTGCCCTGCCGCTGGCAATCACGGACAACCTGAATTTCGGCAGTCCGGAGAAGCCGGAGATCTTCTGGCAGATGGAGCGCGCGGTAGACGGTATGGCGGAAGCCTGCCGGGTGCTGGATACGCCGGTTATCGGCGGGAATGTCAGTCTGTACAATGAGAATGCTTCGGGAGCTATCTACCCGACACCGGTTGTGGGCATGGTAGGGCTCATTGAAGATACCGATCATATTACAACCCAGGCCTTCAAGCAGGAAGGCGATGCTGTACTGCTACTTGGCGTTACGAAGGCAGAGCTGGGCGGCAGTGAATTCCAGTATGCCGTTCACGGCGTCACCGAAGGCCGTCCGCCTGAGCTGGACCTGGCGACAGAGCGCAAGCTGCTGGATGCTGTTCTTGCTGCAATCCGCAGCGGTCTGGTACGCTCGGCGCATGACTTGTCTGAAGGCGGTCTGGCCGGAGCACTTGCTGAGAGCTGCATCAGCGGCAGCATTGGAGCGAATATTGAGCTGTCTGCCGGCGGACTTCGCCCGGATGTAGCACTGTTCAGCGAGAGCCAGTCCCGTATTATCCTGACTTCGGCACCTGACCGTGCAGAAGAGCTGAAGGCTGCAGTAGCCGCTTACGGCGTACCTGTTGAGATCATTGGAACCGTTGGCGGGGACCGCCTGCGTGTTGATCTGGACGGATCGGCTGCACTGGATGAAGCCGTTACTGAACTCAAGACCATTTGGGAGGATGCTATTCCATGTCTTATGAAATAAAGACCGGGAACAAGCAGGAAGCCCCTATCCTGTGGACCGGCGACTTTTACAACGAAGGAACGGGCTCGGGAGATATTTTTGACACATTAAAAGAGGAATGCGGCGTCTTCGGGGTCTTCGGACACCCGGAAGCCGCCTCCATGTCCTATTACGGCCTGCATGCCCTGCAGCACCGGGGAGAAGAGAGCGCAGGTATCTGCGTGGCAGATGGACGCGACTTCAACTATCATCGCGGCATGGGTCTGGTGAAGGAAGTCTTCGACAAAGACAAGATTGCTTCGCTGGTGGGAGACATGTCCATCGGGCATGTACGGTACTCGACCAGCGGAGACAGCCGGCTGACCAATGCGCAGCCGCTGGTCTTCAAATACCGTGACGGCGATCTGGCGATTGCCACGAACGGCAATATCGTCAACGAACCGCTGATCCGCAAGCAGCTGGAGCAGGGCGGCTCGATCTTCCAGACGACCAGTGATACCGAGGTGCTGGCGCATCTGATTGCGCGTTCGCAGAAGGATTTTGTCGAAGCCACGAAGGATGCCCTATCGCAGCTGGTCGGCGGCTTCGCCTTCCTCTTGATGACCAATGACAAGCTGATTGTCGCATCAGACACCCACGGACTCCGTCCGCTCGTGATGGGCCGTCTGGGCGAAGCCTATGTCTTCGCTTCCGAGTCGTGTGCGCTTGAAGTCATCGGTGCCCAGCTGGTGCGTGATATTGAACCGGGTGAACTGTTGGTGCTCGATAAGGATGGCTTCCGCGAAGACCGCTTCGCCGAGCCTAAGCGCAAAGCGCTGTGCGCGATGGAGTACATCTACTTCGCCCGCCCGGACAGCGACCTGAACGGCTCCAACCTGCACTCCGCCCGCAAGCGGATGGGCAGCCGCATGGCGCTCGAAGCCTTCGTGGATGCGGATATTGTCACCGGCGTGCCGGATTCCAGTATCTCTGCCGCCATCGGCTATGCCGAGCAGACGGGCATCCCGTACGAGCTGGGGCTGATCAAGAACAAGTATACCGGCCGCACGTTCATCCAGCCCAGCCAGGAGCTGCGTGAGCAGGGCGTGAAGATGAAGCTCAGCGCGGTACGCCGCGTCGTGGAAGGCCAGCGCGTAGTGATGATCGACGATTCCATCGTGCGCGGCACCACCTCGCGCCGGATCGTCAACCTGCTGCGCGAAGCCGGAGCGGTAGAGGTCCACGTGCGGATTACCTCGCCGCCGTTCAAGAATCCATGCTTCTATGGCATTGATACGCCCGACCGCCGCGAGCTGATTGCCTCGTATAAGAGCATCGCCGAGATGTGCGAGGAGATCAACGCCGATTCTCTGGCGTTCCTCTCGCCCGACGGACTGATCCAGTCCATCGGCGGCTATAATAGTGACGACTACAAAGGCGGTCTATGCCTGTCCTGCTTCGACAATGATTACCCGACACAGGTGGATTTCGGCGGGGAAGAGAAGGACGGATGCTCGTGTTAACATCTGGTGCCCATCCCCCTAAGTCCCCCTTACAAAGGGGGATTCCGGAGGGCGCTGCCCTCCGGCCACCCGAAAGTTTGGTGTGAGGAGTTTGCTATAAACTTGCTAAGAGGGCGTGGGTGTGGATGCCCGCTTTGTCCCTGTGTGCTGCGCACGGACGGGACACGCTTCACGGCGCTGCCCCCCGGCGGCCTGCGGTCCGCCGGGCCCTCTGGCTCCAGAATCTGTCCTGTTTGCTGCGCAAATCCGGAGATTCTGTCGCCCTAGAGACCGCACGGCTTCGCCCCGTGCGCAGAAGTGCCCCAGACCCTGTCCTGTTTGCTGTCGCAAAATCGGAGGCTCTGTCGCTTTAGGGACCGCACGGCTTCGCCCCGTGCGGGGAGAGCTCCCGTCCCTGTCCTGTTTGCTATCGCAAAGTCGGGGGAGCGGTTACCTAAGGAGGCGCTGTGCGAAGCCCAGCGCCGACCCCTTGCTGCTGTGCAAGGCGCGAAATTTCGGCTTGCGGCACGGGTTTGAAAACCCGGTGGTTGGAGTCATGGAGAGGAAATTTGGAACTGTAGGAGCGGTAGCGTTCGCCTTTATATTTGGATTTCTACCGCGGCCGGCGGTTCAAATCAAGGAAATCCAAATATAACAGCGACCGGAAGTCCAAATGTTCCTCGGAATGACGACTATAACCACCCCCCAGAAGGGGGTTCAAATCCTTGCCGCCCCGAACCCGCGCTCTAAACTAATTTAAATGAGGTGCTCAAAAGTGTCGGAAGCTTATAAAAACGCCGGAGTGGATATTGCAGCTGGCAATGAAGCCGTAGAACGCATGAAGAAGCATGTGAAGCGCACGTACCGGCCGGAAGTAATGACCGAGCTGGGCGGCTTCGGCGCCCTGTTCGGCCTGAATAAGGACAAGTACGAAGAGCCGGTTCTCGTATCGGGAACAGACGGTGTGGGCACGAAGCTGAAGATCGCGTTCGCGGCTGACCGCCACGACACGATTGGCATCGATGCGGTCGCCATGTGCGTGAACGACATCGTGGTGCAGGGCGCTGAACCGCTGTTCTTCCTCGATTATCTGGCCTGCGATAAGGTCGTGCCGGAGAAGATTGAAGCCATCGTATCCGGGATCGCGGAAGGCTGCCATCAGGCGGGCTGCGCGCTGATCGGCGGCGAGACCGCCGAGATGCCGGGCATGTATGCGGCTGGTGAGTATGATATCGCCGGATTCACCGTAGGTGTGGCCGATAAGGCCAAGCTGGTGACGGGAGCGGACATCGCTCCTGGAGACATTGTGATCGGCCTGGCTTCGAGCGGGATTCACAGCAACGGCTTCTCGCTGGTGCGCAAGCTTTTGCTGGAAGAGGGCGGCTACGGCTTAAATGATGTTGTGCCTGAACTTGGGGCTCCCCTCGTAGATGTACTGCTGGCTCCGACCAAAATCTACGTGAAGCCGCTGCTCGCTCTGCTCGAACAGCTTCCGGTCAAGGGCATGGCCCATATTACCGGCGGCGGGTTCATCGAGAACATTCCCCGCGTATTGCCGGAGCATGTGAATGTAGAGATCAACTACGGCTCCTGGCCGATTCAGCCGGTCTTCAGCCTGATGCAGAGCAAGGGGCAGGTAAGCAACCGCGACATGTTCACAACGTTCAATATGGGCGTGGGGCTGGTGCTGGTCGTGGCGGAAGCGGACGGAGAGCGTGCACTTGCGCTGCTTAAGGCCAGCGGGGAAGAGGCTTACCGGATCGGCACGGTTACTGAAGGAGAGCGCATCGTTACCTTTACGGGAGCTGAAGTCTGATGGAGTGGAGCCGAATCGCTGTCTTTGCCTCCGGAACGGGCAGCAATTTTGCTGCACTGGTCCGGGCACAGCGGGAGGGCAGGCTGGGCGGAGGCAGCATAGAACTGCTGGTCTCGGACAAGCCGGAAGCGCCTGTAGCACAGCGGGCAGAGGAGGCAGGAATTCCTGCTCTGCTGCTGCGGCCGAAGGACTTCGCGGGCTGGGAGCAGTACGAGGCCGCGATTGTGGCTGAATTGCAGCGCCGGAACATCGGACTGGTGGTGCTGGCCGGCTATATGCGGCTGATCTCCCCCGTCCTGCTCGCACCGTATGCCGGACGGATCATCAACATTCATCCTTCGCTGCTGCCGGCGTTTGCCGGGAAGGACGCGATCGGGCAGGCGCTGGAGTACGGCGTGAAGCTGACGGGCGTGACCGTGCATTTTGTCGATGGAGGCATGGATACCGGACCGGTGATCGCCCAGCGCAGCGTGGAGGTCCAGTCTGGAGATACCGCCGAATCGCTGGCTGCACGCATCCATCAGGTGGAATACGCGCTGTATCCTGAGGTAGTGAGTGCTTTTGCCGCCGGAAAAGTAGAATTGAACGGAAGAATGACGACCATTGCCGATTAAGCGAAACTGTTGTATAGCTACCTGTGTTGACTGTTGAACCGGAGTGATTTCGACATTTCAGGCAAACCCCGGCCGATTCTGATATTTCTCGGGAAATACTTCACAAGTGGCAGTATTTGACGGAGGATCTGGCGGTATAGCCGGAAATTGCGGAAATACAGGATTGCTGCCGTAAGGACAAAAGCATATATAGCAGGACAGAAGCAACCAAAACAACTGATTACCTAAATTACCAGCTTATTTTACAGGATTCGCCGCTGCAATCATCCGCAGTTCATCCGGCAATCATCCATAGCTCCATAGGTACAAGGTAATTCTGATATGAAGCTTCAGAACAGCTGAACCCATAAACAATCGTACAACACCCCAATAATCTAGCGTGAATCCAGAGGAGGACTATTCAAAGTGAGTATCAAGAGAGCGCTGGTCAGCGTATCGGACAAACAGGGCATCGTGGATTTTTGCCGCGAGTTGTCTGCATTAGGCGTAGAAATTATCTCCACAGGCGGCACCAGCACACTACTCGCGAAGGAAGGCGTTCCGGTCATTGGCATCTCTGATGTTACCGGCTTCCCTGAGATCATGGATGGACGCGTCAAAACTCTGCACCCGGCCGTACACAGCGGCCTCCTGGCCGTTCGTGACAACGAAGAGCATACCCGTCAGATGAATGAGCTTGGCCTTGATTACATCGACCTCGTCGTGGTGAATCTGTATCCGTTCGCGGAGACGATTGCCAAGCCGGATGTGTCTTATGAAGAGGCTATCGAGAACATCGATATCGGCGGACCGACCATGCTGCGTTCTGCGGCGAAGAACCATGCGTTTGTCAGTGTGGTGGTCGACGCAGCCGACTATGCGAATGTGCTTGAAGAAGTACGCGCCGGTGGAGATACAACCCTTGCAACCCGCAAACGTCTTGCGGCCAAAGTCTTCCGCCATACGGCGGCTTACGACGCCCTGATTGCCGATTATCTGGCGAATGTCACCGGTGAACCGCTGCCGGAGCGCTATACGGTCACTTATGAGAAAATCCAGGATCTGCGCTACGGCGAGAACCCGCATCAGAAGGCTGCATTCTACCGCAAGCCGCTGGCGGCGCAGGATACCCTTACGGCTGCCGAGCAGCTGCACGGTAAAGAGCTGTCCTACAACAACATCAATGACGCGAACGCAGCGCTCCAGATTGTCAAAGAATTCGAAGAGCCAGCCGTTGTAGCCGTGAAGCATATGAATCCTTGCGGTGTGGGCGTGGGCACAAGCGTCTATGAAGCGTATCAAAAAGCGTACAATGCGGACCCTACCTCCATCTTCGGCGGCATTGTTGCTGCTAACCGGATTATTGATGCGGACACGGCTAATCTGCTGAAGGATATTTTCCTCGAAATCGTCTTGGCCCCAGGCTTCACGGATGAAGCGCTGGAGATCCTGACGAAGAAAAAGAATATCCGCCTGCTTAAGCTGGGCAACCTCAGCACTGCTGCATCCCGTAAAAGCAGCTTTGTGGTCACCTCCGTTGAAGGGGGAATGGTGGTGCAGGAGAGCGACGTACACTCCGTGAATCCTGAGGAATTGCAAGTGGTAACAGACCGTAAGCCTACCGAACAAGAGCTGAAGCAGCTGTTGTTCGGCTGGAAGGTCGTGAAGCATGTGAAGTCCAACGCCATCGTGCTGGCGGCTGACGATATGACAGTCGGTGTGGGTGCAGGACAGATGAACCGTGTCGGTGCGGCCAAGATTGCCATTGAACAAGCAGGCGAGAAAGCGAAGGGTGCTGTGCTGGCATCAGATGCCTTCTTCCCGATGGGCGATACCCTGGAAATGGCTGCGAAGGCGGGCATTACGGCAGTGATTCAGCCGGGAGGCTCGATCAAGGACGAGGAATCGATTAAGGTTGCCAATGAATACGGCATTGCCATGGTCTTCACCGGCGTTCGCCATTTCAAACACTAGCACGCTGGGAGGATCAGAGCCTTATGGATATTTTAGTAGTCGGCGGCGGCGGACGCGAGCATGCGATCATCTGGAGCTTGTCCCGCAGTCCCCGTGCCGGTAAAATCTACTGCGCGCCCGGCAATGCCGGGATTGCGCAGCTTGCGGAATGTGTACCGATCGGCGTTTTCGAGTTCGATAAGCTGACCGCTTTTGCCAAGGAGAAGAAGGTGGGCCTGGTGGTCATCGGACCGGATGATCCGCTCGCTGCAGGCATTGTGGATGCCTTCGAAGCCCAGGATATCCCTGTATTCGGCCCGCGGAAGAATGCCGCAGAGATTGAGGGCAGCAAGACCTTCATGAAGGATCTGCTGCATAAATACAGCATTCCGACAGCCGCTTATGAGAAATTCAGCGATTATGAGACAGCCTTGTCTTATCTGCGGAGTCAAGAACTGCCGATTGTCATCAAGGCGGACGGACTGGCCGCAGGCAAAGGGGTAACCGTTGCTTATTCCCGTGAAGAAGCGGAGCAGGCGCTGCAGGATATCATGGTTTCCAAGGTGTTCGGTGAAGCCGGTGCTCAGGTTGTGATTGAGGAGTTCCTTGCCGGGCAGGAAATGTCGATTCTGGCGTTCGTGGATGGCGAAACGGTGCGGCCGATGGCTGCGGCCCAGGACCATAAGCCTGTATTCGACGGCGATAAAGGACCTAATACGGGAGGCATGGGGACGTATTCCCCGCTGCCGCATATCGATGAAGCGATCATCCGTGAAGCGGTCGAGACGATTATTGAGCCGACAGCCAGAGCGATGGTGGCTGAGGGCCGTCCCTTCAGCGGAGTGCTGTTCGCAGGACTGATGATCTCGCCGGACGGCAGACCGAAGACCATTGAGTTCAATGCCCGCTTCGGGGACCCGGAGACACAGGTGGTTCTTCCCCGTCTGCGAAGCGATCTGCTGGAGATTTTCCTGGCTGTGACCGAAGGCAGACTCGCCGATATTCCGATCGAGTGGAGCATTGAGGCGGCAGTCTGCGTGGTGCTGGCTTCGGAGGGATATCCCGGGCCTTACCCGAAGGGGGTGCCGATCAGCGGGCTGGAAGACAGCGGCTCGGCGCTCGTCTTCCATGCAGGTACCGCACGCAGCGAAGACGGAGGCTGGGTGACCGCCGGCGGCCGTGTGCTTGGGGTGGTAGGCCTAGGGGCAACCATTGCGGAAGCACGTACATCGGCCTATGCCAGTGCGGAGAGTATCACGTTTGCGGGTAAACAGAACCGCAGTGATATCGCAATGAAGGCACTGGTCTGAGGAGAAAGTCCCAAAAAAAGGACTGACAAGTTGTAGGAGAAGTGCTATAATACAACTCGTACGGGGGAAAATGTGCGGATATATACAGATAAAGGGTCTTTCCTTTCTAAGGAAAGGCCTTTTTTAACAATTCCATAACGAATGCTATAATAGTACAATAACAGCGATGCTTATGCGGATGTACAGTTACTGATTTAAGGGGGAATTCGTTTTGAGTAAGGTAGGAAGAAATGACTTATGCCCGTGTGGAAGCGGGAACAAATATAAGAAATGCTGCATGGAAAAAGACCGGTTGGCAGCCCAGTCGATGCTGCGGCTGGTTACAGCAGGGGATGCAGCGGCGCAAGCACCTGTAACCATACCCGGCGTAATCGTGCACGAGGAGCAGCCGGCTACGGTAAGTGCCGCCTCTGCTACGGGCAAGCTTACGCTGCCCAAGCTGAAGAAGATGGTGGCGAAGGAGCTGAACTGGGAGCATCCCGCCCATGAGCAGCTGGCGCTGGAGCTGATCGAGCACATGAGAGAACAGTATGACCGGGAGCTGATCCTGGAAGCACTGCTGCTGTGGAACGGCTTCTCCCGCCAGACCAAGCCGGCCGTGAAGAAGACCGGCTCCTTCTGTGCGGCGATCGAATACCTGCTGTCTGAGGAGTACGGCTTCATGCTGTCGCAGGCGGAGCTGGCGGACAAATACGCGGTTACCACGGCCACGATCTCCCGCAAGGTTAAAGAAATATATAACTATGTCGAGGAATACGGCATGACCGGGGAAGCGGACGATTTGATGGCGCTGAACGGAGCGGGAACTTCGCAGGAGAAGGCACAGACCCTTCTGGCCCAAGCCATGGAGGCAACCTCTGCGAAGCGCCGGGTGCAGCTGGCGGAGAAGGCGCTGGAGCTCTATCCTGACAGCCCGGAAGCCTACCTTATTCTGGCCGAGGAGACGGAGAATGAGGAGGACGCCCGTGAGCTGCTGAAGGCGGGAATCGCCGCAGGCAGACGGGAGCTGGGCGAGTCTTATTTTACGAAGCATAAAGGGTTCTTCTGGGGGCTCTATGAGACCCGCCCTTATATCCGTATCTGCCAGAGCTACGCGGAATCCTGCTGGTTCGGCGGTAAGGCGGAGGAAGCAACAGAGATGTTGGAGCATATTCTGGAGCTGAATGAGGATGATAATACCGGTGCCCGCTATCTGCTGACTGCTGTATACCTGTATAGCAACCAGCTTGAAGAGGCTGAGCGGATCATTAAGAAATACGGTGAAGAGGATGCGGCGGCGGCTTTTGCCTATGACCGGATTGTACTGGAGTTCAAGAAGAACGGTATTACCTCGCAGCTCAAAATGCTCTACCGCATAGCCCGCGGAGTGAACGAGCATGTGCCGGATTACCTGCTGGGCATGAAGCGGCTCCCGCATAATCTTCCGGATTTTGTCGGCATGGGTGATCCCAATGAAGCGATTGAATATGTAATTATGCACTCGCGCTTGTGGGCGAGCTTGCCGGAGCTGCTTAAGTGGATGCTGAAGCAATAGAAATCATATAGGATAGCAGAGCACAGTCCTCCGGGGCTGTGTTTTTTTATGGAGATTAGGAGTGACCTCGCTGATTTCACCGCACACCGGCCGTGTATGCGAAAAACCGAACACATTCGGCGAGGCGGAGGTGTAAAGACCATATTACCCCTTGCCATCCTAGTCTAATTAGACTATATTATGTGATGTGGTCTAATTAGACTAAATTATCTGAAAAGAGGTCCTCCGAATGTTATTTATTACTGGAGCAACTGGAACCGTTGGAAGCCGGGTTGTACATTCCCTCAAGTCTAAGGCTGTCAATTTCAAAGCCCTCACCCGCACACCTGAGAAGCTGATGAGCGATCAGACCGGTCACATGACGATCGTTACCGGGGATATTAAGGATTGCAGTGCCTGGTCAGACAGCCTGCACGGCGTGGAGACCTTATTCCTGATTCTGCTGGATGATGCCGAAGAGATTCTGCAGGCTGCCAGGGCCAAGGGTGTGCGGAACATCGTGTTCTTATCCTCTGCCTCCATCAACCGCTCGGATGCCGCTTACAACGAGAACGCTATGAAACATAAGAAGGTTGAGGAGCAGATTCAGGCGTATGGCTTTCAGTATGTGTTTATCCGGGCCGAGGCCTTCATGCATAATACCATTTACTGGAGGGACCTTTTTAGATACAATAAGGGGACGATCCGGTTACCGGCCTTGGAGGCTAAGCTGGCGAGCGTACATGAAGAAGATATTGCCGGGGTTATCAGTGTGGTTGTAACGGATTTTGACAGATTCTCCGGGCAGGTCTTGACGCTCACAGGAGCCAATATTCTTAGCCAGCGAAATATCCTGACCGAAATCTCTAAGCAGTTGGGACAATACATTTCACTGGAAGAGCAGACCATCGATGACTTCCGTTCTTATATGAGCAAGTACATCGCTGAAGAATACATTACCCTTAGAGTACAGGACTGGGAGTATACCCTGAAGCATAAGCTCGCCGTGACGGACACGGTGCTGACGATTCTTGGCCGGGAGCCCTATACGTTCCGAGAATGGATTGCGGAGCATCTCGGTGATTTTCAATAAATACAGAAAGAGGAATTCGCTATTATACCCTTACTTATACTGGGTCTGCTTAAGGATTGCGGACAATCCAGCGCTTATGAATTGCTCAGTGTCTTCAAGGAGCGGGATTACAAGTATCTTGTTCATATGACGAAGGGATCGCTGTACTATAACCTCCAGAAGTTAGCGGGGGAAGGCTTGGTCCGGCTGGTGGAGGTCGTCAGCGTGAACAATTATCCCGAGCAATACATCTATGAGATTACACCGCAGGGCGACGAGCATTTCAAAGCGCTGATGGCCAAGTACTCGCTGCAGACAGACGATATTACGTTAACCTTTTATATGACGACGCTGTTCGCCCACCAATATGATCCTGAGCAATTTAAGGCGGCTGTTGCTGTGCAGATGGAGCAGACACGGCGCAAAATTGCTGAAATTGACCATGCGCTGGATGCCAAGCAAGATAAGATCTACGATATGGCAAAATCGATGATGAATAATGTCAGAGCGCATCATGAATTGAACCTGAAATGGTTTCAGGAGCTGCTGGAACAGTAGTGCGGCAGATTGCTGGATAAGATGAATTGGAAAATTGGTGTAGAGATCCTACTCCCTTTTGTTTGCTGAATACAGCAGATACAAGGGAGTATTTTTTTGTGGAAATAACCTGACATGAACAAGCGGTGATAGGGGTAAATAAGAGGTTTAACTCGATAATTATGATAAAATACCTGACATGGACACACTTATTTCACAGCCTATGGGAAAACGGTACAGGGATAAAGGGTTTTTTTGCAGAAATAAGTCGAAAAGACAGAGAAGATTCGGGACAGCCCCGGGTCTTTATACATGGAAGGTGGGAGGGTCTATGGCACTGGGAAAGAGTAAGAGGGTCAAGGAGAGGGGGCTTATCGGCTCACTCCGTAATATGGGGATTCGCGGCAAGCTGTTTTTGTCAGTGATTCTGTCTGTGGTGGTTATTTTCGCGACTGTGTCTGTAGTGATCTACAGCAATGCCAAGCAGCTTCTCGTGGACGGGCTGAAGAGCTCGCTGACGTATGAGAAAGGGGCGATCGGGGTGCAGGTCAATGACCTCCTGCAGCCTGCTGTGGACAGTGTGGCGCTTCTCAATGCCAACGCCTACCTCCGCGATTTCATTCTAAGGGTGAAGGATGCACAGACGCTGGAGACTACGGACGGGTACACGGAACTGATCGAGACGCTGAACCTGATCAAGAACAACAATAAGAATTTGCTCAATGTATACATAGGTCTGGATGCGGTGAACAAGGTGATTACCCAGGATGAATTCGAGCCTCCGGCAGACTACGTGCTGAAGGAGCGAAGCTGGTATTCCGCTGCGGCTGCGAACAAGCGTGTAACGATTACCAATCCTTATATTGATGCCGGGTCAGGCAAAATGGTCGTCAGTGTCAGCACACCGCTGCTTGATGATTCCGGCAGGCTGATCGGCGTGGCGAGTGCAGATATTTCGATTGAGCAGATTACAGCTGCGCTGGGCGCTTTTCATTATAAAGGCAGCGGCTATGCCGTGCTGATTGATGAGACGGGGACCTTCATCTATCATCCCAATCCGGATCATATTCTGCTGAAGAAGATGGCTGATCTGGGCGGATCGTGGAAGACGGTCGGCGATAAAATGCTGCAGTGGGGCTCAAATGTCATCCGGGCGGACATAGACGGCGAGCCCAGCTATGTATCCTATTCACCGGCTGTGGCTAACCAGTGGTCAGTCGCGCTGATCGTACCGCAGAAGCATGCGGAGCTGGAGCTGAAGCGCTTCGAGCTGATTTTCTTCCTCTCGATTATTGCTTCAATCGCAGTGCTGTCTGTTCTGCTGTATCTGGTCTCGGGCAGTATTCTGAAGCAGATTCCGCTCCTCACGGCTGCGTTCGGGCAGGCGAAGGCGGGGGACCTGTCGGTAAGGGCAAGGGTAACTGCGGGAGGAGAGATCGGGGTGCTGGCTGAGGGCTTCAACGATATGATCGCCTCGCAGCAGTCGCTGATTCAGGAGATCATGCATAGCTCGCAGAGTATCTCGGGCGCGGTTGGGAATACAGAGCAGAACGTATTCGTGCTGGACGGCAGCATCACTGATATCTCGGGGGTTACGGAGGAGCTGTCCGCAGGCTTGCAGCAGACTGCCGCCTCCATGGAGGAGATGAATGCCAGCACGACCCAGATCGAGGCGGCAATCAACGGGATTGCCCGCAAAGCCCAGGAGGGGGCGGAAGCCGCCGGAGAAATTAACCTGCGGGCGGAGCGGCTGAAGGAGAGAGCCTGGGAATCCCGCACACAGGCGGATACCGTCTACGGGCTTAGCGAAGAGAAGCTGCGCACGGCCATTGAACAGTCGGGATCGATCTCGCAGATCAGTACGCTTACGGGCGCTATTCTGGAGATCGCCGCCCAGACCAACCTGTTATCGCTGAATGCTTCCATTGAGGCGGCACGGGCCGGGGAAGCGGGCCGGGGGTTCGCTGTAGTGGCAGAGGAGATCCGTAAGCTGGCGGACAACTCGCGTGAGACGGTGACTGAGATCCAGGGAGTGACGGGAGCGGTAATTGAGGCGGTGTCCAATCTGGTGGAGGCTGCGGAGAGTATGCTTGGCTTCATGGACAGCCAGGTGAAGATGGACTACGATGCCATGCAGGAGACCGGAGAGCGGTACAGTGAGGATGCCCGGTATATCGAGGAGCTGGTGACGGACTTCAGCGCCACCTCGGAAGAGCTGCTGGCTTCCATCCAGAGCATGCTTACTGCGATCAGCGAGACAGGCAGTGCGACGAATGAGGGAGCGGAAGGAGCGGGAGTCATTGCTGCCGGAGCAGAGCAGATCATCGGACGGTCCGGCAGCATCGTGGCCGAGATGGAGGAGATCAAGCTTAGCTCGGCGCAGCTGCTGAGTGCGGTGTCGAGGTTTAAGGTATAGAGGGCTGTGTTGAGCGGGCGGTCCGGCAGGTAGATGCCGGACCGCCCGCTTGCTTATAGGCCGGGGAGCTGCAGGTTACAATTCCACTCTCAGTGGATGTTATGGTGTGTGGGGAGGACAAGGGTTGAAAAAAAGTCCTTGGAAGAGTATGTTACAAGAAGCGAAACGATAAGAAAGAGACAGTGAGGCGGGGAAAACATGAGAGAAGGCGAAAACCGGATCGTAGGAATGGAAGATATTGTACGCGCGCACCATGTGCTGCGGGAGGTTATCGTCCGTACGCCGCTCCAGCTGGATGCGGTATTGTCGGCCAAATACGGCTGTAATGTGTACTTGAAACGTGAGGATCTGCAGATTGTACGCTCCTTCAAAATCCGGGGAGCCTATAATATGATCCGCAGTCTGTCTGATGAAGACAGAGCCAAGGGCATCGTCTGCGCCAGCGCGGGAAATCATGCCCAGGGCGTGGCTTATTCCTGCAAGGCACTAGGCATCAAAGGCAAGATATTCATGCCGAGCACTACTCCTAATCAGAAGATTAAGCAGGTCCGGCGCTTCGGCGGCGAATTCGTTGAGGTGATTCTGAAGGGGGATACCTTCGATGATGCTTACGATGAAGCGCTGCAGGCTTGCATTGACCATAGCATGACGCTGATTCACCCGTTCGATGAGCCGCGTATTATTGCCGGCAACGGAACCATTGCCATGGAGGTGATGGAGAATCTGGACAAGCCAGCGGACTTCGTGTTCGTCACCATCGGCGGCGGCGGGCTGGCAGCCGGTGTAGCCACCTATATCAAGACGGTGAGTCCGGCAACCAAGGTTATTGGTGTGGAGCCTAGCGGCGCGGCTTCGATGAGTGAGGCCATGCAGAGCGGTGAGGTAATCACCCTGAAGGAGATCAACAAATTCGTGGACGGCGCGGCGGTGAAGCGTGTCGGCGGCCTGACCTTCGATATCTGCTCGAAGCTGCTGGATGATGTGGTGAAGGTGCCGGAGGGCAAGGCGTGTACCACCATTCTGGAGCTGTATAATGAGAATGCGATTGTGGTGGAGCCTGCCGGTTCCCTCCCCATTGCTGCACTGGACATGTACCGTGATCAGATCCGGGGCAAAAGCGTGGTCTGCATCGTCAGCGGCGGCAACAACGATATTGACCGGATGCAGGAGATCAAGGAGCGTTCCCTGATCTATGAGGGCCTTAAGCATTACTTCATGGTCAACTTCCCGCAGCGCGCGGGAGCCCTGCGCGAGTTCCTGACCGAGGTGGTTGGACCGGACGATGATATCACCCGGTTCGAGTACACGAAGAAGAATGAGAAGGAGAACGGCCCGGCCCTGGTCGGCATTGAACTGATGTCTACCGATGCCTACGCCCCGCTGATTGAGCGGATGAAGCAGAAGGGCGTCGATTACGTGGAGATTAACAAGGATGTTAATCTGTTCAGTATGCTGATCTGAGGTGCGGCGGGTAGCTGCATATAGACAAAGTAAGCCCCGCCCAGCAAAGTCTGGACGGGGCTGTTTCACGTTGTATGGGATTTAATTGAACCGCCTACAGCTGGGGCACCTCAGTCTTCAGATACTGCTCCGCTGCGTCGTCCAGCAGGTAGCCGTTACTCTT
Source organism: Paenibacillus sp. FSL R7-0302 (assembly GCF_038006885.1). NCBI lineage: Bacteria > Bacillati > Bacillota > Bacilli > Caryophanales > Paenibacillaceae > Paenibacillus > Paenibacillus sp. FSL R7-0302. Next base: position 5,917,844 of record NZ_JBBOWB010000001.1, on the reverse strand, counting down.
CATCAGCTTCATGAAGCCCTCAAGCTTCTGCAGGAAGGCACTAGAGCTGCTGTTCTTGGCCAAGATGCTGGTGTAGGCCTTCTGCGCCTCCAGATCCATCTCCAGATTATCGTAATGGAAGAGCGGGGTGTTGTTCTGGCCGTAGAAGGTGTTCACAGCATACTGGTTATACAGCTTCTTGACGGCCTGTACCCGGTTAGATCTGGGATAGGTCTGGATGAATTGCTCCTGGGTCAGCGCACGGTCGGCTACCTCACCCCAAGCAATGATCAGCCCGTTATCCTTGGAAGGAGGCAGATCTGATTCAGCTGCCATAATGGAAATATAGCTGCTGATATCCTCCGTTACATAAGGCTTATATTTGCGGTAAGCCGCATAATCAATCACCGGGTAAAAGCTGCCCTCGGCGGTATCCAGCTTGTATCCGCTCTCTCCCGCACTTTGCAGCAGGGCGCGCAAGGAAGCGTTATCCGTACTCTCAGCCAGCTTCTCCATGCTGACTCCCCCTCTGTAGACGGTGAGGAGCTTCCGCTGGACCTCGCTGCTGCTGAATTTCTTCTCCCAGGAGGGCAGCAGCGCCTTATGCAGGTTCTCCAGCTTCAGCGTCAGTACAGTCGCCTGATAAGGAGTGACTGCATACAGCTTTGTCTTCATATAGGCAATGGCACCCGGCAGGTTACCGCTGGACAGCAGCGGCAGCGCGGCTTTATAGACCGCTTCTGCATGGCTGGCAGTCTTAGCGCTTGCAGCTGCACCGGAAGTGCCTGTCCGGCTGCTTCCGCTGCCTTCGGCACCGGCCGGGACGGCTGCGCCTGCCTGAAGCCCTATGAGCAGGGCGATTGCGGCGGATATAACGGCATGCTTGTTCATTCGAGTCTCCTCCTGTGTGGAATGGATGTGGGATACAGTCTCTAAGATGGGAAGAATATGAATTTCAGCCCCAGTCCTCCAGCAGCGGCCAGCGCCAGACTGACCCAGGGCGAGACCGGAATCACCGGGAACAGATTATCGAGGAATATGCCGGCGAATACCGCAATCACAGCAATTCCGATGTAGATGCCCAGGGCTTTAATGTCGAAGGTCTTGGGCTTCGGACTGTCATCCTCGGACAGGGAGGCCATCCATTTCATAATAAGCTCAACCAGCAGGATGGAGCCTGCGCCGACAACGACCAGCGTGAATAGACTGAGCTGGCCGAAGAGTTCGTGCGGGCCGCCGCTCCACTGTGTGATCAGACCGGCAATGCCCATCGTCCCGAACAGCAGGGTCAGGGCGGACCAGGAGATCATCAGGGAGTTATTCAGCCGGCTGCGCGGTGTGCGCGGCGGGGCGCTGTCCATCACGTCCTTGAAATAATCACCGGGCTTCCCGCCAAAAATCTGCTTGGCATTCTTGCCCTTGGCTTGTCCCTTCAGCAGCAGCTCAGCCGCCTCCAGCAGCAGCTCCTCTGCACGTACAGCATCTACTGAACTGGCGCGCATCGCCAGAATCATATCTTCGAAATAAGAACGGTTAGACGGCGTCATCTGCTCCCGCAGCAGGTTGTTCTGCTTCATCATAGCTTTGACTTTCATAGTGTGGACCTATACCTCCAGCATTGAGTGATCAGGATACCTTCAACCTAGAGTATACGTTTGTGCACCAGCCGTGTGCAAGGACAACGTTCGTTCACGAAGGTCTGAATAATCCTTTTGGAAGAGTAAACACTGAAGAGGTGGTGGCTTCACCAACTATAGCTAGAGGGAAGGCAGGGAGCGTTATGGAACAGGACAACAAGCAGGAACCGGGCAAGGCTGTGAACGACGGCACCGCGCCTGTACCGACTAATGAGGTGGGGGACTGGGGCAATTCTGACGGCTTCAGCCTGTGGGATGCTGCGGGGCAGGGCCAGGAGAACGGGCTCGAGGATTGGGAAGGCCGGCAGGAGACGCATGATATGTTTCACGACAGCTATGACTGAGTGATGCCTAAGCGGGTATGGGCCTCTTTTGCTCCTGCGGGAGTGGAAGGGGCCTTTTCTCCGGTAGGGCTGACGTAAGCTGCGGGCTTCATGCGTATTGACAACAAATTAGCACAGATATTATAATAGAGACATTAATCATACTAATTTAATCGGAATTATCATATTTTAAAATAAATCAGCCATTCAGGGGAGGACGCCGCAATGGAACGGAATATCATCATCCGGCATAACGGAGAGGAACTGACAGCGAGCATACATTATCCGGCTGCAGACCGGGCAGGGACAGGACGGTGCAAGAACCGGGTGCCGCTTGCAGTGATCTGCCATGGCTTCGTGGGCAGCCGGATCGGTGTCGACCGGATCTTCGTCAAGGCAGCCCGTGAGCTGGCGCAGGATGGCTATATGGTAATCCGCTTCGATTATGCGGGCTGCGGGGAGAGCAGCGGTGATTACGGCAGCGAAGATATGGAATCGATGATCGGGCAGACCCGGGCGGTGCTGGATTACGGCATCAGCTCGGCCGATGTGGACCCGCAGCGTGTAACGCTGATCGGCCATAGTCTGGGCGGCGCGGTGGCGCTGCTGACCGGTGTACGTGACCGGCGGGTGAAGAACCTTGTACTGTGGTCAGCTGTCGGTTATCCCTTCAATGATATCGTCAAGATTGTTGGCAGAGATGCCTTCGACCGGTCGGTGAAGAGCGGTTCAGCAGATTACGCCGGCTATTCGTTCACGCCGGTATACTTCAATTCCCTGGCTGCCTTCCAGCCGTTCCAGGAAGCCGGGAAGTTCAGCGGCGATGTGCTGGTCATCCACGGAACCTCCGATGATGTGATTCCTGTGGACTATGCGTTTCTCTACCAGAAGCTGTTCTGGACCCGGCCGGAAGGACGGTGCGACAAGGAGATTATTTTCCAGGGCGATCATACCTTCTCTTCGGGTCCGGCGCAGGAGCAGGTGCTGAAGCGTACCCGGGATTGGATGAACCAGCAGGAGCATCTGCAGGAGGAATGGCAGAACTGGATGATATAGGAGCGGTAACGGCACTCGCAATGGCTGGGAATTAGCTGTAAAATAAAGGGGAAGACCATACCGGAAATGGAGGCTCTTACCCTATGAAATTACCGGCCTTTTTCATTGCGCACGGCTCCCCGCTGCTGGTACTTGAGGATAACGACTACACGCGTTTCCTGCAGCGGCTGGGTTCGGATCTGGGGAAGCCCCGCGGCATTGTGATCTTCTCAGCTCATTGGGACAGTCCCGAGCAGCTGATCACAGTGGACGCACAGCATGAAACGCAGCATGATTTCTACGGGTTCCCGGAAGAGATGTATCAGCTGAGTTATCCTGCTCCAGGTGATCCCGCACTCAGCCGCCGTATTTCGGAACTGTTCAAGGATAGTAATCTGCCCCATCAGCCCGTGCTGGGCCGTGGGCTGGATCATGGTGCCTGGGTCATCCTGCGCACCATGTTCCCGCAGGCGGATATTCCGGTCGTGGCCTTATCCGTGGATTCGCTCCGCTCGCCTGAGGAGCAGTACAACATCGGACGGATGCTTGCTCCGCTGCGTGAGGAAGGTGTCCTCCTGATCGGCAGCGGCGGTCTGGTGCATAACCTCAGGCTGCTGAAGCAGAAGGATCAGCCGGAGCAATGGGCGCTTGACTTCGACGGGTGGATTGCAGAGCGGCTTGCGGCCTGGGATCTTCCCTCCCTATATGCGTATGAGAAGCAAGCTCCGCATGTGAGGGAGGCCGTACCAACTTACGGCAAGGAACATTTCATCCCGCTCTTCTACGTAATGGGTGCAGCCGATGAAGGCAGAGCGGCACAGTTAATGATTCAGGCCTATCAATACGGTACGCTCAGCCTGAACTGCTGGATGTTTGATTAATATAGGAATGAATAGAGGGTACAGCTGCTATAAGGGCTGTACTCTTTTTGTGCTGCCGTTTCCACTTGACTCAAGACAAACTCTGCCAGCTATGATTAAATAAAGGAAGCGAGTTTCATAGAAGAGAATCGAGAGAAGCAAGCTGTAACTTACGATTAGGAGGAACAACGTGTCTATATCGGTGAACCGTTATGTATCCCGTCCTGTATCTGCTCTGGTCCTTGCCGCCGTGCTGCTCTCTGCCTGCAGTAACGAGCAGGCCAGCCCTGTGCCCGTACCTACGTCTGCACCAACAGCAGCGCCTACCCTGGAGCCACAGCCGACAGAAGCGGTACAGTCCCCCTCTCCTGAGCCTGCCGCCGGAGCAGTCTCCGGCTTAACAGGCCTGCCGGTTGAGGAGGAGAGCCTGCCCCGGCCGCTCGCGGTCATGATCAATAATGCCCCGGCGGCCCGCCCGCAGTCCGGGATCAGCGAGGCAGATATTCTGTACGAGGTGCTGGCCGAAGGCGGAATTACCCGGCTGATCGGTATCTTTCAGAGTCATGCCGGGGTGGTGAAGATCGGGCCGATCCGCAGTATCCGCCCTTACCTGCTGGATATCGGCGAGAGCTACGGCGGCATAACGGTGCATGCCGGAGGCAGTCCGGATGCTTATGCCATTCTGCAACGGCAGAAGAAGGCGGATATGGACGAAATCGGCCGCGCGGGGGCCTACTTCTGGCGGGACAAGGAACGCAAGGCCCCGCATAACCTGTACAGCAATGCCGCCAAGCTGCGGGAGGGGGCAGTGAAGCTGGGTTATGCGGAGAGCGTGAAGGTTCCTGGTTTTCTTTTCAATGATCCGGATTATATTCCTGTGGAGGGCACCCCGGCGCTTGCGCTGGGTGTGAACTTCCTGCTGAAGAGCTACAATGTCGGGTACCATTATAACGCAGAGCAGCGCACATACGCCCGCTGGGTGAACGGCAAGCCGCATCTCGATCTGAATAATAACCGTCCGGTGGAAGCGGCAAACATCATCGTGATGGGTTCGGATCATAAGGTGCTGGACGATGTCGGCCGGCTGCAGGTGGATACGGAGCTGGGGGGAGAAGCAGTGCTGTTACAGCGCGGCGTGGCGATGAACGGCAAGTGGTCGCGCAGCCCCGGAGACGTCATCCGGTTCGTGAAGAAGGACGGCAAGGAGGCGCTGATGTTCCCGGGGATTACCCATATTCTGATCGTTCCGAACAGCCCCTCGTTCAGCAGTCATATCGAATATGCGCTGGCGCCTGCGTCCCGCTAATTCCGGCTGGAGATTGAATGTTCGGATGATTATTTTCGTAAGTTGCAGGGAATTGTTATTATAGTGTGAAAAAGTTCGGTTTTTTGTCTTCTATCCCTTCTGTCGATATGATAAGATAACAAGGGTTGTCATTCATTTTCATGCATTTACATTTGGATGGCTGCATTTTTTTACGGCAATTTCATGTAAAGGGGTATAAAGCTAATGAGGCTCAGAAAAAAGGATATATTCTTTGAGACGCTGGAAAACATGGCTGACACCATTGTTCAGGCGGCGGATTATTTCGCTCAGAATATCTCGACTCTCCAGGGCAATGTGGAGAACTTCGCCGGGGAGATGAAGAAATACGAATCCCAGTGCGATACCTACACACACACTGTCATCAAGGAATTGAACAAGACGTTCATTACGCCGCTGGAACGGGACGACATCATGGATCTGATTACAAGCATGGACGATGTCATTGATGGGCTGGAGGCTTCTGCCTCGCGTTTCTATATGTATAACCTGCTGGATGCGGATGAGTATATTGTCCAGTTCGCAGAGATTCTCCGCCAGAGTGCATACGAGATCCAGAAGGCGGTTCATTTGCTCTCCCAGAAGAAGCTGCTGGCGATCCGCGAATACACCATCCGTCTGAATGATCTGGAGAACCAGGGCGACGAAGTCCTGCGTATCTGCACCAAGGCCCTGTTCGAGACTGTGAAGGACCCGATTGAGCTGATTAAGCGCAAAGAATTGTACGAGCGGCTCGAGACAACCACAGACAAATGTGAAGACGTAGCCAACATGCTGGAATCGATCATCATGCGTAACTCATAAGGGGCCTCAAATATGGATACATCTATATATGTACTAGCTTTTGTTATCTTTCTTGCGCTGGCGTTCGACTTCATCAACGGCTTCCATGATACAGCCAATGCGATTGCTACCTCTGTCTCAACCCGTGCGCTGAAGCCGCGTACAGCCATCATGCTGGCCGCCTCGATGAACTTTATCGGCGCCTTGATGTTCACCGGAGTGGCGAAGAAGATCGGGGGCAGTATTACCGATCCCACCCTCCTGGACAACGGGATAGATATTGTCACAGCGACGCTCATTGCGGCGATTATCTGGAATCTCGTGACCTGGTGGCTGGGTATTCCTTCGTCCTCCTCCCATGCACTTATCGGTGCGTTAGCCGGTGCGGTCTATGTCGGGGCAGGGACAGAGCATATCAAATGGAACGGGTTCGTTGAGATCGTAGAGGGGCTGGTTTTCTCCCCGCTGATCGCTTTTGTAATCGGGTATATTGTGATGACGATTCTGAAGTGGATCTTCGCGAAGCGCAGTCCGCATACGGTCAATAAGGGCTTCCGTTCGATGCAGATTGTGACGGCTGCACTGCAATCCTTCACCCATGGTACGAATGACGCGCAGAAGGCGATGGGGATCATTACCTTTGCCCTCGTCACCTCGGGACGGCTCGATACGATGGAGGTTCCGCTCTGGGTTAAGATTGCAGCAGCTACATCGATGGCACTCGGAACGTCGATCGGCGGCTGGAAGATTATTAAGACGATGGGCACGAAGATTTTCAAAATTGAGCCGATCAACGGCTTCGCGGCGGATATTTCGGCGGCTTCGGTTATTTTCTCAGCCACGCTCCTGCATCTGCCGGTAAGTACAACCCATGCGATCACCTCATCGATTCTGGGTGTAGGTTCAGCCAAACGCTTCTCCGCAGTCAAATGGGGAGTGGCCGGACGGATCGTGGTTACCTGGTTCATTACGATTCCGATCAGCGCTGTGCTGGCGGGAGTGATCTTCAAGCTCTTCTTCTAGGGCTGGAACAGAATAGATTACCTGGACAAGATGTCGCAGAAGCCATGGATGGCTTTAGGACATCTTTTTTTGTGTTCAGCGGTAAGCCTCGGCCTAAGAGGGGTTCTTTATTTTTCAAGAGAGAAATGTCACAAAAAGTCACAACAAATCGATAAAAGATGTTAATAGCGTTAAAAGAAAATGAAATACATAACATAACTAAAAGAAAATAACATGATGGAATTAAATTTTACATAGTATTATGTAGGATTTGGTAGTCTCTGAAGTAAGGTTTGTTTTAAGTGTTACCATTGCTGACAAACACCCGAATAGACAAAGGAGGCCTAGCCATTGATCGACTTTCATCAGGTAGACAAACATTACGGACAATTTCATGTACTGAAGGGCATTGACCTGCATGTTCAGGAAGGGGAAGTCGTTGTTGTAGTCGGTCCTTCCGGCTCCGGCAAGAGTACGATGCTGCGCTGCATTAACCGTCTGGAGACGATCACGAGCGGCGGATTAACCGTGGACGGTATAACTGTAAACGAACGCAAGACAGATATCAATACCCTGCGCAAAGAGATCGGAATGGTCTTCCAGCATTTCAACCTGTACCCGCACAAAAAGGTGATTGATAACATCACCCTGGCCCCGGTGAAGGTGCTGGGCTTAAGCAAGGCGGAAGCGGAGAAGACCGCCATGTATTATCTGGAGAAGGTCGGCATTGCGGACAAGGCGGAGTCCTATCCTTCCCAGCTATCCGGCGGACAGCAGCAGCGGGTGGCGATTGCCCGGGGGCTGGCGATGAAGCCGAAGATAATGCTGTTCGATGAGCCGACCTCGGCACTGGACCCGGAGATGGTCGGGGAGGTGCTCGATGTCATGCGCGCCCTGGCCCGCGAGGGCATGACGATGGTCGTTGTGACCCATGAGATGGGCTTCGCCCGCGAGGTGGCGGACCGGGTCATCTTCATGGATCAGGGGCAGATCGTGGAAGAGGCGGAGCCGGAAGCCTTCTTCGCCAGCCCGAAGGAAGAGCGGACGCGTACTTTTCTCAGCCGTGTATTAAGCCACTAAACTAAATAATAGGAATCCGGGGAGGAAACGAAATGAAAATGTCCAAGAGCTTCAAGGTGTTAAGTGTGCTGATGATTGCGGCCATGCTGGTCATTGCCGGGTGCGGCAACAACAAGGGCAAGAACGACAATGCGGCAGGCGGCAACGCTGCCGGAGGAGCAGCCGCTGACTCTGCGGCCATTGCCAAGATCAAGGAGCGCGGCAAGCTGCTCGTCGGCGTGAAGTTCGACACCCGCCTGTTCGGTCTGAAGGACCCGGCCTCCGGCAACGTGGAAGGCTTCGACATCGATATCTCCAAGGCCATCGCCAAAAAAATTCTCGGTGACGAGAATGCTATTGAGCTGAAGGAGGTCACCTCCAAGACGCGTATTCCGATGCTGAATAACGGCGAGATCGATATGGTGGTGGCTACCATGACCATTACGGAGGACCGCAAGAAGGAAGTCGATTTCTCTGACGTCTATTTCCAGGCCGGCCAGTCCCTGCTGGTGAAGAAGGGCAGCGCGATTACAGGCCTTGAGAGCGTTACGAAGGATACGAAGATCCTCGGCTCCAAGGGGGCGACCTCGATCAAGAATATCAAAGAGAAGGTGCCGGGCGTAACCGTGCTTGAGTTCGACAACTACCAGGATGCCTTCAGCGCGCTCAAGGCGGGTCAGGGCGATGCGCTCACTACGGATGATGCGATTCTGTACGGAATGGCCTCACAGGACCCCGGGTTTGAGGTTGTTGGGAAGCCGTTCACCGATGAGCCTTACGGCATTGCGGTCCAGAAAGGCAACGCCGATGTAGTTAAGGCGATTAATGATACACTGGCTGAACTAAAGGCGAACGGGGAGTATGATGCCATCTACACGAAGTGGATTGGTAAAGCTCCTGCTAAATAAGTCTGTTCCAGGCAAGAGCTTGCTTCCTTCAAGGTAAGAACGAATAAATGGGCTGCACACGAATTTCCCGTAGAAACGGTACCGCCTTGTCCAAGGACGGCAACGCCGTTTCTACTTGTTTGTAGGAACGGCGGTCATACCGGGGAGGAACGAACTTATCCACAGGTAAAGGCAGGTGAACATTGATGGATTTCTCAATATTAACGAACTACTTCGGACTGTATATGGAAGGCTTCTACGGTACGCTGCTGTCCAGTGTACTGGCCCTGATCGGCAGCTTCCTGATCGGCACGGTCGTTGCCGTCTTCCGCATGACTTCAGTCAAGGGTCTGCGCTGGTTCGGTGCGGTGTATGTGGAGTTCATCCGCAACATCCCGCTGCTGCTGGTCGTGTATATTTTCTATTATGGGCCTTCCGCTCTGGGCTTCACACTGGACGGCTTCAAGGCAGGAACCATTGGACTCGCCGTATATACCTCGGCCTTCATCGCCGAAGCGATCCGTGCCGGAATTATGGCCGTGCCCAAGGGACAGATGGAGGCGGCACGTTCCTCCGGTCTCAGCTACATACAGACGATGCTGCATATCATTCTGCCGCAGGCGATCAAGCTGGTAATCCCGCCGCTCGGCAACCAGTTCATTAACCTGATTAAGAACTCCTCGGTACTGACTCTGGTGGCCGGTCTTGATCTGATGTACTTCGCCGACGGGATCTCTACAGAGACTTACCGTACCTTCGACACCTACATTTTCGTAGCGGTATTCTATCTGGTGCTTACGCTTCCGCTCAGCTACGGCGTGCGGATCTGGGAGCGCAGACTGCAGCGCAAATATTAAGAAGCATCATAAAAGGACATCTGAAGCTAAAGGAGGGCTATTATGGATTTCACAGGTGCATACTCTGCCGATAATTTGAAGTTTCTGCTGGACGGATTGTATGTGACGCTGATCGTTGCTTTTGTATCGATCTTCCTGAGCTTTATCATCGGCTGTATTATTGGCGTCATCCGCTACTCGGAGGTGCCGGTGCTGTCTCCGGTCATGTTCTACCTGGTGGAGCTGATCCGTAATCTGCCGCTGCTGCTGATCATCTTCTTCATCCGCTTCGCCTTGCCGGAGGTTGGGATCAAGCTCGGACTGATTACTGCGGCCATTGCAGCACTAACCATCTTCGAGGCGGCAATGATCGCCGAGATTGTCCGCGGCGGCTTAATGTCGATCGACAAGGGTCAGATTGAGGCGGCGCGCTCCTCCGGTCTCAGCAGTGTACAGACCTTATGGCATATCGTGCTTCCCCAGGGGCTGCGGCGGATGGTTCCGCCACTGGTCAGCCAGTTCATCTCCCTGCTGAAGGATACCTCGCTCGCTGTTGTGATTTCCCTGCCGGAGCTGATGCATAATGCCAACATTGTCATTGGCCACAGCTACAGCTATGCCATCCCTACGCTGGCGCTGGTTGCCCTGATTTATTTTGTCGTCAATTACCTGCTGTCGCTGCTGTCCAGAAGGCTTGAGCACAGAGCGGTATAACCTTAGCCGAATGAGGATTAAGCCATATTCAATCCAGTGCGGCTATGATACTATAGTTGTCAACCTCTCTAGGCAGGAGCAGTGGCGATGGGACAATCGATTCTGAGAATGAAGGCGGTACAGATTCTGCTGGTGGCTGCCGTTACTGCGGTAGCCGGAGAATTCAAGATCAACCCGTTTGACGGAGATATCTTCCGGATTGCCATGGGCAGCAGCGCTTTTCTCCTCTTCCTGCTGTTAATGAGGCAGCTGCCGTATATCCGCACAGGCTGTGCTGCCGGGGTGGTCGTGCTGCTGTTCCGCACTGCCATGGATATGGTGGAGGCGAGCGGACTGACGGTAGAGCAGAGTCTTAGGAGCCATTTCTCGGCAATGATCTATTATATGGTATTCGGAGCACTGATGCATGTCATCAAGAGCCGGATCGATACGTTTCATCCGCTGGTGCTGGGCGCGGTTGCCGCGCTGATCGATCTTCTGTCGAATGAGATGGAGCTGCTGACCCGGCTGATTGTGCTGGATTCGGCTACCTTCCGGCTGAACGAGTGGACGTATCTGATGGCGATTGCGGTCTTGCGTACCTATTTCACCACAGGGGTATACAGCAGTATCTCTGTCAGCCAGCTGCGTATCCGGGAGCGGGAGCAGCATGAGCGGACCCAGCAGATGCTCGGATTCGGCTCCGGCCTGTACGGGGAAGTATTCTATCTGAAGAAGTCCATAGGCACCCTGGAGCAGGTAACGCTGAACAGCTTCGAGCTGTACACCAAGCTGAAGGACGGGGAAGGCACGGGGCGTTACAGCCGGCAGGTGCTGGATATCACCCAGCAGCTCCATGAGGTGAAGAAGGATTCGCAGCGGATTCTGGCGGGGCTGGTGAAGCTGGTGGAGCGTGAGGTGAACGGGGACATGCCCCTATCAGGCATTCTGCGGTTCGCGGTTAAGAGCAATGCCAAATATGCGGAAATGCTGGGCAAAGATATTAAGTTCCATATTCACATCACCTCCGATTACACAACCGACAGCTACATTCCTCTATTGACCCTGCTTAACAATCTCACCGCCAATGCGGTGGAAGTCATCCAAGGAACAGGCAGCATCCATCTGAACGCTTATGAGCAGGACGGCATGACGATTCTGACAGTGACCGATAGCGGGACAGGCATCGGGAAGCGTGATCTCGATCTGCTGTTCGAGCCGGGCTTCACCACGAAATTCGATGAAGAGGGCATCGCTGCCACGGGGATCGGGCTCTCTCATGTTCGGGATATAGTGAATATGTTCGAGGGAAGCATTACGGTTCAGCCGGTATCGCATACCGGAGGGGCCATGTTCCAGATTACAGTGCCGAGCATTAAGCTGCGGAAGGAGGAATAGAGGATGCCGCTATCATTCTGTATTGTAGATGACGATGCGTCAGCGAGAAGAATGCTGCAGCATATTATTGAGGACAGCGGGCTTGGTGAGGTGACGGGTACCGCAGCGAGCGGACAGGAGGGGATCGCTCTGATCCTGAGCGAGACCCCGGACATTGTGCTGATGGATCTGCTGATGCCGGACCAGGACGGGATTGAGACCATCCTCTCTCTTCAGGCACAGGGCTGCCGTTCCAAATTCGTCATGATCTCGCAGATTGAGAACGGGGATATGGTCAGCCGCGCCTACAAGAGCGGAATTGAATTCTTCATCCGCAAGCCGATCAACAAGATTGAAGTCGAATCTGTTCTATATAAAGTGAATGAACGTTACGCCATGGGCCGTTATCTGGATGAGATCAAGCTGACGCTGGGCAAGTTGGAGGGCCTGCAGTTCGGACTGCCGCAGCTGCCGCCGGGCAAGCGTACCGTCAAGGAGATTGTCCAGCCGATTCTGATGAATATGGGCATGATCTCGGAGAACGGCAGCCGTGATATTATCACCATCATGGAGCTGGCGGTAGCGGAAGGGAAGAGCGGAAGTCTTCCGTCCCTGAAGGAGCTGTATGAGCTGACTGCTGCCAAGTACAGACCGGTGCCTGCGGAAGCAGCCAAAGAGGTCAAGGCTATTGAGCAGCGTCTGCGCCGCGCTTTGGCGGCCGGTCTGACAAGTCTCGCGTCCATCGGTCTGACGGATTACGGGAATCCGAAGTTCGAGCATTATGCGCCGCTGTATTTCGACTTCGAAGAGGTGCGACTGAAGATGAAGGAGATTGAACAGGGCCGGGATAGCGGCAAGGTGAAGGTGAATATTAAGAAATTCCTGCAGGTGCTGCATCTGGAGGTGCTGGAAGGCTTGGGCCGATAAGCTATATATTGGAAAATTAAACCAGGCCGTTCGCCGTAAATGACACAGTCAACTATAAAGACAAGACCAAGAAACCTCCGGAGCCGCTGGTCAGCGGGCTGGCGGTTATTTTTTTGCGTAGACATGCTGTACAATGGGAGGAAGCAACTAGAACAGCGCGGCTCTGCTGCGGATTGCCTACATAGGGCGGAGGACTTATATTATGATACGAACACTTGCCGTAACGCATACAGGCGAGATACTGACCGATCTGCTGCTTCAGGATATTGTCCTGGATGATTATGCCTGGATCTGGGCGGATTTCGCTATGCCGACGGATGATGAAACCTTGTCGCTGGACACCTATTTTCATTTTCACCCGCTGGCGATAGAAGACTGTATGCATGTCTTGCAGCGGCCGAAGCTGGATTATTACGAGGATGTGCAGTTCTTCGTGCTGCATTCGCTGAATGAGCGGACATTGGAGGCCGAAGAGATCGACCTGTTCCTCAGCCCGAAATTTCTCGTCTCCTACCATCATCAGGACAAGCCGGAGATGGAGGAGGCGTGGCAGATGGTCAAAGCTGAGATTCATAGCCGCAAGGGCTGGTCGGGCGGGCCGATGGCCGCTGCTTACACAGTGATGGATAAGCTGGTGGACAGATATTTCCCGTCCCTGTATACGCTGGAGGATGAACTCGCGGATCTGGAGAGCCAGGGCGGCAACGAATCGGTGGAAGAGCTGATGAGCCAGGTCTTCAATGTGCGCGGAAGGCTGCTGAAGCTGAGGCGGACGATTGTGCCGATGCGTGATCTGATGTACCGGATCGTCAATTCACAGCATGTGCAGAGTAACGGCGAGGAGCGGGTCTACTTCGGCGATATCTACGATCATCTGCTGAAGCTGACCGACATGATTGAAGTTGACCGGGAAATGACCGCCGACCTGCGTGACAGCTATATCTCGCTCAACTCCAACCGGATGAACTCCATCATGAAGACACTCACGGTGATTACCACGGTATTCATGCCGCTGACGCTGATCGCCGGAATCTATGGAATGAACTTCAGGGTGATGCCGGAACTGGAATGGAAGTACAGCTATTTCGCAGTGCTGCTGCTTATGCTAGTGCTGGGGATCGGGATGTTCGGCTGGTTCCGGCGGAGCGGCTGGTTTAAGTAGAAGAAAAGCGCGTTAAACGCCACCGCTTAGGAGCGGCGGCGCTTAACGGAGGAGGGCCCACCGGATTTACGCTTCTTGGAGGTGGTATTGCGGCGCTTCGTGACGGGGCGTCTTTTTTTGCGCCGTTTGGGGCTATAAAGGGCTGCATCCTCTTCGGCGGCGAGCTCTCCCGCTCCGCTTCCCTTGCCTTTGCCGAACCCGCCCATCACAAGCTTCACCATCGGAGCCATCTGTGAGAAGCCCTGCATCACCTTCTGCACCTTGCCCATGGTATTGACGATTCCGTCAATTCCGCCCATCCGGTCAACGATGCCCTTGATCTGTTCCATATTCGCCAGACTTCCAAGATTGCCAAGTCCGCCCAGCAGGCCTCCGGCCTTCGCGGTAGAGGCTTCTGCAGCAGGGAGTGCGAGTGCCGTATCGGTGACTTCGGCGCTGTAAGCAGGCAGCAGCTCAGGTTCTCCGGGAAGCGGGGCAGGTGTATAAGCAGATAGTCCCGGGTAAGGTGACGGATTGTAAGGTTCAGCCAGTGAACGGCCTTGCTGGCGGGAATGATTATAGTAATGCTGAGGCATAGGATCACATTCCTTCGTTAGTGGTTTGCTATACTGTATGTCATGGGCGAACAGACGGTATAGACGAATGCCCGGGTAACCGGGATACCAGCGGAAAAGGGCGGATGCCTATAGTGCGGCAGGCGGAAGTGAAGAAACCGTGTCTGTGCTTGATTTTGCACGGTTTTGTAGTACTATGAGTAAGGCGGTCTAACCTGGGAGCCGGAAGTAGTGACGGGTTAACCCTGATTATGGTGTGCGCCTGGAGTGGACGTTTGTCCGTCGATTTCACTCTTTACAGCGTGAAACCGTTAATGCTTGAAAAATGTGCTCCAGTACAATATAGTAGAGGCAAGATAGTCACATTAAGTTAATGTTTAGGGGATGATAGGGCGATGCAGCTAAAGAAGCTAAACGATAAAAGTATCGATCAATTATTTGAGGCTATTTTAACATTGAAAAATATGGAAGAATGCTATGTATTCTTTGACGACCTGTGCACCGTGAACGAAATTCAATCGCTCTCACAGCGCCTTGAGGTGGCCCGGATGCTGGGCAAGGGGTCTACATATAATCAGATTGAAGCCGAGACGGGGGCCAGTACGGCAACAATCTCGCGCGTGAAGCGCTGCCTGAACTACGGCAATGACGGTTATAAGCTTACGCTGGAACGTCTGGGCCGATAATTTATGGTTCCGGGTGTATTGTTAATCAGTCACGGCTCCCGTGATCAGGCCTGGGTGTCGATGGTAGATGAGGCAGTGAGCCATCTCACGCTCAGGGAGGAGCTGCCGGTGGCAGTGGCTTTCCTTGAGCTGGTAGAAGGACGATTGATACAAGATGGAATTGATAAGCTGGAACATGCAGGGGTCACAGATATTATTGTGATCCCCTTGTTTGTGTCTTCCGGCAGCACGCATGTCGATGAGATAGAATATGCGCTGGGTGCGAAGCCGGTTCCTGAACGGGAGACCGATCTTGAGCCGTTCAGAGTTGCTGCGAAGATTCATTACGGCTATCCGGTCGATGACGATCCCGATATTGCACAGATGCTGTGGGATAAGCTCCGGGGACTGTCGAAGCATCCCGGCAGAGAGATGGTGCTGCTGGTCGGACACGGCAGCAGGCATGAGGGCTTCCGGCAGCGCTGGGAGCAGGGCATCTCTTCACTTGCCGCGCGGGTACGGGAGATAAGCGGGCTGGCCGCGGCTGATTACGGGCTGTTGAACCCGGATAGTGTAAGAAGCCGGGTGGTGCATTGGCAGGAGCAGGGCTATGATGTGCTGGTGGCTCCGCTCTTTTTGAGTGAGGGGTACTTCACCAAGGTGGTTATTCCGCAGCGGCTGGAGGGGCTGAATTATGCTTACTCCGGCCAGACGCTGCTGCCGCATCCGCTGCTGCCGCGCTGGATTCAGCGGCAGGTGGAAGCAGCGCTCCAGCGCCTGGAGGGTCAGCGTTAAATCGTAAGCGGGTAATGTAGCTGGCCCCTGACATTGCTTGTGGGGTACAGAATTGGGTATAATCAGTAAAGTTATCCATTATATAAACAGGTGGCGTTCCGGTAATGAAAACTGCGAGATTGATTTATAATCCCACTTCTGGTCGGGAAGAAATGAAAAGACGACTCGCCGATATTCTAGACCGGCTGGATATGGGCGGTATCGAAGCTACCTGCCATGCAACAACGGGAGAGGGCGATGCTACTGCGGCTGCAGCCCAGGCTGTGGAACGCGGTACTTATGATCTGATCATAGCTGCCGGAGGCGACGGTACGCTCAATGAAGTGATTAACGGGATGGCGGAGAAGCCGAACCTTCCCCCGCTCGGCATCTTGCCGCTGGGCACGACGAATGATTTCGCGCGGGCCATGGGCATTCCGAAGAATTGGGAGGAAGCCTGCGACCTGATTCTGCGCCAGGAAGCGCGCCTGATCGATCTCGGCAAAGCCAATGACCGTTACTTCATTAATATAGCAGGCGGCGGACAGCTGACGGAGCTGACCTATGAGGTCCCCAGCAAGCTGAAGACCATGATGGGCCAGCTTGCCTATTACCTGAAGGGGATCGAGAAGATGGCCAGCCTTGCTCCGCAAGAGCTGTACATCCGCGCGAACGGCCAGGAAATGATCCATGACGAGTTCATGCTCTTCCTGATCGCCAACACGAATTCGGTCGGCGGCTTCGAGAAGCTGGCTCCGGGTGCGCGCATCGATGACGGCCTGCTCGATGTTATTGCCGTTAAGAAATGCAATCTGGCCGAGTTCATCCGGCTGGTGCGTCTAACCATTCGGGGCGAGCACCTGAATGACAAGAAGGTTGTCTATTTCCGCACCGATGCCATGGAGGTTACCTCTCCAGGCTACGTTCAGCTGAACCTGGACGGTGAGCTGGGCGGCACCCTGCCGGGCAACTTCAGCATTTTGCCGCAGCATCTGCAGATTTTTGCGCAGAATTAATCGTGAAGAACATGAAAGAAGTGAACCTATACACATGAATAAACAACGCAGCAGGCGCAGCGCAAGCCGCCGGGAACAAGGGGCGGCCCCTGTCGCCGGACTGCCGGTAAATAAGAATGATGAGGTCCTGCTCGATATTATCGGCATGACCCATGAAGGTGAAGGGGTAGGCCGCGTAGAGGGCTTTACCCTATTTGTGCAGGGCGCTCTTCCCGGTGAGAGAGTCCGGGCCAGAGTGCTCAAGACCAAGAAACAGTACGGCTACGCCAAGCTGCTGGAGCTGGTGCAGGCCAGCCCCGACCGCATCGCGCCGCCCTGCCCGATCTATGATCAGTGTGGCGGCTGCCAGCTGCAGCATATGGACTATACCGCGCAGCTCGTGTGGAAGCGCCAGCTGGTGGTGGATAACCTCCAGCGGATCGGGAAGCTGGAGGTGGCCGGTGCGGCGGGGGCTGATGCGGCAAGTGCATCAGGGGCTCAAGGCGAAGGCATCCGCGTGCTGCCTACCCTTGGCATGGACGAGCCATGGCGTTACCGTAACAAGGCCCAGGTGCCTATCGGGGTGACCGAAGGCGGTCTGGTCGGCGGCTTCTATGCACGGGGCAGTCACCGGATCATCGACATGGAGACCTGCCTGATCCAGCATGAGGACAACGACAAGGTCGTTGCTGCTGTCAAAAGCCTCGGCCGTGAGCTGGGCATCACCGCCTATGACGAAGAGACCGGCCGCGGACTGCTCCGCCACGTTGTGGTGAAGAAGGCGTTCCGCACCGGCCAGATGATGCTGGTGCTGGTCACGAACGGCCGGGATATCCCGCACCTGGATGCTTGGCTCGGCAGTATCCGCGAGCAGCTTCCGGCAGTGGTCAGCATCTGCCAGAACATCAACACCCAGCGCACCAATGTCATCTTCGGCAACGATACCCGCGTATTGTGGGGCAGCGAGGTCATTTACGACTACATTGGCGAGGTGCAGTTCGCCATCTCGGCACGGTCCTTCTACCAGGTGAACCCGGTGCAGACCGAGCTGCTCTACGGCAGAACGCTGGAGTATGCTGCGCTAACCGGCAAAGAGACTGTGATCGATGCCTACTGCGGCATCGGCACCATCTCCCTATTCCTGGCCCAGCATGCGGATCAGGTGTATGGTGTAGAAATCGTGCCCGAAGCCATCGAGGACGCCCGCGCCAACGCGAAGCTGAACGGAATGAACAACGTGAAGTTCGAAGTCGGCGCTTCGGAGGATGTCATCCCGGCCTGGAAAGAGCAGGGCATCACCCCGGACGTCATTGTCGTCGATCCCCCGCGCAAGGGCTGCGACCCGCGCCTGCTGGAGACCATCCTGCTGATGCAGCCGGAGCGTGTCGTGTATGTGTCATGCAACCCATCCACCCTGGCCCGCGATTTGCGGGTGCTGGAGGATGGGGGCTACCGGACGGTGGAGGTTACGCCGGTGGATATGTTCCCGCATACGGTGCATGTGGAGAGTGTGGCGGTGTTGATGAAGAGTGGGACAGTGGGTTAAAATCCTTTTATTTACTTGGATTTTCAATATGGTACAGATTAAAAATGTTCGTGGTACAGATGGCGAATAACAGACTTGATGTAAATTTGATGTAAAACTTCACCAGGCTTCAGCCTAAATGAACAGAAGACACCTAGGAATTGATGTGATCCCTGTCAGGTAGCGAAACAAAATTTAAGCAGCCTGAGTGCGGTATTCATAGTGACTCAGGCTGCTTAGTTTCATTTGGAAACGTATATAGTTGTAACGGATGTATAGATAATAAAAGTATTGAAATGGGATCCAAAGTAAAAAAGTACGAATAGCGTGTCCTATTTTATTCTTTGCCCCCTTCCCTAAGCACAAGAAATAGCCCGCTGGATGACAGTGTCTTTGCCATCCAGCGGGCTATTAATGTTAGGAACTCTTAGTGACCGGGGGGCTTTGACCTCTAATTCCTTCGTTACACCTGTCCAAGGAGGGACTGGTCTTACTGTTAGGGAGGATAGTGAAGATTAATTAAGGGGAACAGTATCATAAGTAGAGCCAAATTGTGTGAGGTTACGGAGTCAAACTATTCTCTGGTCATTCTAATTAAATTACAAAATTATTAAGAAAGTAGCCCTTTTTCGTCAGTTTTTAATAGAGGTAAAATGTTTTTCTTAAGCTAATGAATTCACGTATTATTTCGAGAAAATCATGGCGTATAATCTTTATTTATGGAAAAATGGCATATAGTAGTGATAGTGTATCTAATAGAATCAATATTGTTGAGAATCCCATACCTTTAGCTTTCTGTCTACCAAACAAGCGAAGAAGTCTGGGATGTTATTGATGTGTGTGTTAAAGGAGGATGAAAATGAAGGATTATGAAATATTAGCGTACAAGAAAGCTCGTTTCGATGGTGAATTTATTCCCAGAGATGAGGAGTACCCAAATAGATATTTGTATAAAGATAATGGGTTTGGATATTCTTCTATTATTTTGTATGATGAGGATATACGTGATCGATACATTGATTATTACCACAAAAATTTTGGTTTTGTTTGGGACGGGGTTTACTTGATGTATATGGGTCAAGTTAATCAACAAAGATACCCCAACTTCACAGGTACCCTGATAGTTATTTCTCTTTCACACGACGAAAATTGTCCTGAGGAAGTTTATTACACTGAAATTGAGCGTTATGATGGTGAGTGGAAACATGGAGTTCTCATGAAAGGTACGTACAGTTCATCTTGTGGACCATATCAAGTGAATACTGCATATATAAATAGTCCACAATATGAATTTTTTATTAATGGAATTATGTATGCGCTTGACAATCCAGGAAAGCGTTCAGTTAGCTTGCAAGTTCACTATACAGGCCCTTTTAATAAAGGTCGGTTATTTCATGGGAATGATGGGGAACTTAAGTTAGCTTATCAAGAAGATTATATTAGGAGAAATTACTCCGAATTTGGAGAAATTGTATTTAAAGGAAAATTTGAAGACGGTTCCATTACCTATGGTAACTATGAGGGGCCGTATATTGGATACAGTGATTTATCTAGTAAATATGCGAAGTACCGAGGTACATTCCTTCATGGGATTCCTCACGGGAACGGTAAGGTCCAATATAACTTAGGTGGCGGGCACTATAGTCATGAACGAATGGAATGTGAGTATTCTGGTGAATTTTTAAAGGGCCTGCCGTTCGGATTAAAAGGTATAGATAAAATATTTGATAAGGATTTTAATGTATATATTTATCTAAAAGGTTGTGCTTACGTAATAAAAAGAACCGATGAAAGACCTTACTTAGAAGACGTTAAGGAAATTTGTTTTAAGGGTAACGATATTTTTGGTTTCAATCCTGAAATAGTAAGTTCCAATAAGGTTACTTTTGAAGGATCTCTAAATCATCGTACGCCTACGGACGTTATTTATATACCTGAAGATTTGCATAGAATTTTCGGTCAAGGAAACTTATATGTTCTTACAAAAGGGTTAGCTGATAGAATATACAAAAATTACGATGATGAAATAAACCTTAATGGAACCTATCGATACGACTCAGGTAAAATAATTTTAGATGGCATATTTATATGTCTCGATGAAAGTAACCAGAAAGTTTTTTATGAGAAGTGGAGATGTGGTTTCCTAATTGAGTCTTCTGCCGCTCCGTTTGATAACGTTGAACTTGATATTACAAAAATAGGTAATATACTAGCAGATGAACTTCTTGATGGTAGTAAGGATTCTTTTAAACGCATGCTTTCTACAATATTGGCGAGTAAAATAATCGATGGTAAAATGTTTGTGATGTACATAATAATCGGTGTGCTTTCAACTCTAGTGAAAACAGGCAAAAACATTCTATTAAATAATTATGTTATAGGTAATAAAGAAGGATTGGCCCGTGCTGTTTTAGCTGGTATTCATTCACTTAAAGGTGAGATGAAAGAAATGGACATAGAGTTAACACGTAACCAAGAAGAAACATTACGAACAACTGATTGGCATTACATAACGGGAAGGAGACTTAATGATTTTCTCGAAAGACAGGATAGAGAAATAATAAAGAGCCGACTTGAATATACGAAAAAATTATTTGAAAGAACAGATCAATATTTTCGTGATATATTAGCACTTATGGATGGAGAAGGTTATAAGGCAGTTTCTTCTCTGGGTATGAGTGTCGATAATTTAGCTCGTGATTATAGTAAGGTGATCGAACTATTCGATGAGTTAGAAGAGTTAGATATAAATGAAATTCAAGATAAGGATGTAGCGCTACTGGACACTAAGATAGATATATTTAAAGATACTTATTTCGGGTTATTTCAAATCATTGAAGAAGCATTACAAAAAGTATATAGCATTTTAACAAAATAGCTTTCATTAAAGTTAATTATTGATTATTGATTCTTATAGAATATGAAAGGCTAAATAATCAAATTCTCTCATATTGGCGAATTACTAAATAATTCTAAGTGACGCTCTTTAGGCTAAAGGATAACGCCCTCCTCATACTTTCTCAGCATCACGCATCGGCGTATTGTGGATTTAATCAATCATGGTTCGCCACTTCAAACACAAACAGCAGTCCCGACCGTGAAGGACACCCAATCAGGGTGTCCTTCATTTGGCCCTACTTATGATACGGTGAAAAGTTAACATCAGTATTATAAGGTACTAAGGTATTTAAGTTACTCTTAAAGAAAATTTATGTGTTAGATTGAATTCTGAATGATAAAATATCTCACAAATAAGTTAGACCATAAATATAATAGGACGTGAGAATATGTCAGCTGTAACTGGAATAGCAGAAAAAATAATTTCACAAGGGTATTTCCCTAAAGAAATGCCAAAAGAATTTACTTCACTTGATATTGGTAAACATGTTAATACGTTTGACTTATCAAAAGAAAAACTCACAAAAAAGGGACTTAATAAATGGAGTAAATTAATAGATATTTCATACCCTAAAACTGATAATTTTCGAAGAGTAATCTCAGTACCACATCCCCTACATTATATATTATTAGCTAGACTGCTGGAAGAAAATTGGGATAAATTAAGTGATCATTTTAATAAATCACATTATTCACTGACTACTCCCAGAGTGAATGACAGTGAGCCTATAAAACCAAAATTTAAGATGGAAGAAAAAATTAATAGAAGGATAACTAATCTTGTAACAAGAAAATACATTTTGAAGGCTGATATTACAAGATACTACCCTAGCATTTATACTCATTCAATTCCGTGGGCACTACATACTAAAGAAGTGGCTAAATCAAATACAAAAGATGAAAATTTAATTGGCAACAAAATAGATACATTAGTTAGGAATATGCAGGATGGACAAACTATTGGCATACCTATTGGTCCAGTTAGCTCTTTGATAATTCAAGAGATAATTGGTACCGCAATTGATGATGAATTTAAGAGGGAAATCGGTGACAGTTTAAGAGGTTTTAGATATACAGATGATATGGAATACTATTTTAGTTCTTCTGAAGAAGCAGAGAAAGCACTTAATGTGTTACATAAAGTTTTAAAAAGGTATGAATTAGATTTAAATGTAGAGAAGACAGCAATTATAAAAATTCCCCAGGGGTTAGAACCAGAATGGCTATATTATTTTAGAAAATTTAAATTTAGATATATAAGAGATAGCAAGCAAATTGCTATAGCTATGCAAAGAGATGATTTGAAAGAGTATTTCGGTAAAGCATTTAAGTTTAAAATTGAAACTAATGAAAAGGGTATATTAAATTATGCAATAAAAAATCTCAGGAAAATTGTAATAAGTAAAGATAATTGGGAGCTATTCGAATCCCTAGTTTTGCAATCGATTCTGGTAGATTCATCAATTATTCCAACTGTTTTTGAAATTATTGAAGGTTATAAATATAGAGGATATCCTATAGATATAGTTAAGCTTACAGATTTTATAAATGTGCTTATTAAGGATAATATAGAACTAAAAAATGAGTTTGAGGTGTCATGGGCTCTTAGCTTCGCTAGCAAACTTAATTTACGTATTATTGAAGATGTAAGCAATCTTTTGTTGAATAATGATAATGCATTAATAAATACTCTCGTTATGATTTTAAATGCTAAAGGGCTTTTAGACGGGGTTTTAGATTTTTCTTTCTATGAGAGCCTATTAACTCAGGAGAGTCTTTATGAGAGTAGCTGGCTCTTTACATATGAGTGTTGCAACCAAGGTTGGCTGGGTAAAGATAAGAATACAGTTTTTATAAAAAATGATAAATTTTTTGAGCAACTCATACAGAATGATGTTTCTTTCGTTAACCCAAATTATTCAATAGTGTTGGAGTATCTTAAGAAATCCATGATTACATTATGCATGGAACATTATAAATCAAAAGATAAACCTTTATCTGCAAATGAGGTTTTATTGGAAGTTATCAGGGAGTACGCATTCTCATTTGACAACGAATTATTCCAAGAAATATTGCATCTCTTAGAGATAAAAATAAATGAAATGGAAGAAGAGACAGAAGAGGATCAAGAATCGGAAGAAGAGACAGAAGAGGATCAAGAATCGGAAGAAGAGACAGAAGAAGATCAAGAATCGGAAGAAGAGACAGAAGAAGATCAAGAATTGGAAGAAGAGACAGAAGAAGATCAAGAATCGGAAGAAGAGACAGAATAAGATCAAGAATCGGAAGAAGAGACAGAAGAAGATCAAGAATCGGAAGAAGAGACAGAAGAAGATCAAGATTCGGAAGAAGAGACAGAAGAGAATCAAGAATCGGAAGAAGAGACAGAAGAGAATCAAGAATCGGAAGAAGAGACAGAAGAAGATCAAGAATCTGAGGAGGAGATAGAAGAGAACTGGATATCAAACTTCCTGACGACAAATATTAATAAGACACTTAGAATAAGATCATTCAGAAGTGAGCGAGATTATTAAAAGAATTATGCACTCTAGGTTTTCAGGTTTTATCCCATTTATGATACGGTGAACCGTATCATAAATAGGTGCAAGTTTTTAAACCGTGAAATAATAATAAAAATA
The DNA here is from genome assembly GCF_038006885.1 of Paenibacillus sp. FSL R7-0302. Lineage (NCBI taxonomy): Bacteria > Bacillati > Bacillota > Bacilli > Caryophanales > Paenibacillaceae > Paenibacillus > Paenibacillus sp. FSL R7-0302. Next base: position 5,893,910 of record NZ_JBBOWB010000001.1, on the reverse strand, counting down.
TTAAATGCTATCCTAAGCCTCTGCTCGACTAAGGTATGGTTCAATGGATTGAGTTTTATAATGGTACACTTAGCAATAGTAAAGGTACTCGAGCAGGTACCTTCGATTTTGTTCTATAAATGTTTCAACATAAGGAGTGGCCGAAGTGAGTATAAAAGACAAACCCGAAGCTAGATACGGCCTTTGGCAAGCTTATCAAAGGCGGTGTGCAGTTTGTTTAGAAGATTTATTTAATTATTCCGAATTAGAAATTGACCACATTATCCCTGGAAAAACATTTGAAGATAATCAAAAAGCAATAGAAATTATAAAGAAGTTTAACCTGCCCTCCACTTTTGATTTTAATCATTTAGAAAATTTAAGACCCGCTCATCGAAAATGCAACAATGAAAAGCGGGATACGGAATTGCCGGATGAGATTGTCGCGCGTTTATTAAGGCGTGCACAAAATAAAATAAAAGATGTGAGAAAACATATCAGGAAATTTGAAGAAGAAGCCCGATATGCGCTTAGTATAGAAGCCATTCGAAAGCAATTAGCTGAGGGGAAGATTACAGCTGAGGAGTATACGGACCGCATCAATAATTATGTAGCCGATTTTGGTGTAGAGGAAAAAAGCCATACGTTTAATAAAAAATATTTAGAATATAGAAATAAAACAGTTATATTGGAAGGGGTGCTTCCTGCAGTTGGAGAAAACAGAGGCTCGTGTTTATTTACATTTAACAGCTTTTACATCCGGGGAACCAACATTAATTTAGGACATAAAGAAATACTAAGTGAATTATATCCTGGGAATAACACTCCAATAGATTTTGAAATGCGACGGTATGTTGTGGCGAAACTTGATGAAAATAATTATATGGTTCAGTTAGGGAATTCAAGATTTAATCTAAGCTATGAAGAATTGGGCAATCTTTGTGCCGTTATTGATAAATTTATTGTTAAATATATTGAGGCTATCCGCTTGACAGAAGAAATCATGGATTGCAGAGAATTCACTCCTAACCATTATCATCCGGATGAATATCATTTAATTAAGGTCAGTATGGATGTTTGGAGAAAAATCCTTACGTTTTCCAGAGAGTACGATTATGAAAATGGCGATTCCGATTGGCATATCTTTGATGCCACTGGAAATAATATGTTGAAAATTTATATGAAGAAAGCAAGTGAAGACCATAACGAAGGATTAAAATGTATCATTCACAGCTTCATAGAAGATCACTATAGCTGGACGCCTTCAGATAAGGTGTGGTTATTATGGAATAAATCAGGCTTGTCAAAGAAATATGGACCAAGAGACTATTGGACTGTGAGTAATGCCTACGCATGGTTAACGAAAGAATTATTACCCAGAGTAATGCAAGAGCATAACGCTGCACAAACGAAAGGCTTTTTAAAAAAGACACAGTCTAATCATATAGATATTAATGATTATTACAGTGATGGAGAAGTGCGATATCTTAATTTGAATTATGTTATAAACTCATCCCAACTTATAAATTTAGTAAATGAAGTGCAACTATTTTATTTGAAAAATGAATATGTGTGTATGAACAAAAGTGAACTCATCAAGCTTTATAAAGGGACATTAAAAAGCATCAATTCATGCAAAAAGCTGCGATATCATTATATATGTTCAAAACTCGGGATCGATCAAACTGAGAGTAAAGAGGATATTCGAAGCTTCATGAATCATAAAATTGAATACTATACTCATTTAAGCGGAAACAGCGAGGGGTTAGTAAAAATATATTCACATCAAATCGATGATCTTTTCAGAGTTCTATACGTTAATCTGAAAGACATGGAAATTGAATTGGACATAAGAGAGATCAAAGATTATTTAGTTTCAATGGATTGGTTTATACAGGATTTTAATACAACTAGATTAGTAGAATGTTATAAATAAAAAGAAGCAGCAAAGAACAGTCTCAAGTTCTTCGCTGCTTCTTTTTTCGCGCTTTCCCATTACCCCTTGGTCGACGCCCCCTAAAAGGGTATACCACTGGCACTTCTTCAACGCGAATACCTCTTCCGATTCAAGCGGATTCAGCACAACAAACTTCGGACAGCATTTTAAGACTTCCGAGATGGTTCGAGTAGCGGCTGACGGGAGGCTTTGAAGCTGCCAACCTCAGAAGTATCATCCGAGAGCCTTTTGACTGGTTTAGGCAATGCTATTAAAACTTGCCTCTTCAGCTATTACGGAGAACCGTTTCATAACCTATGGCCAACAGAAACTTTAGTTCAATAGGTTCAATGAATCGCTTAACAATAGTGGTTTATTTCTGGTCGAAAATCAACATCAAACGAATGCAGAGCCTTTTGTAAAAGAGATAAAGTCATCTTTGAGTAATACTGTGGCTGGTATCTGTGAATAAATGTAAGGTGATTTGTATTAGCTGATCCAAGGCTGATATCTATATGTGAGGATATGGAGCCGCCTAACAAACTGCTTAAGTCAAAGCTGGGATGTTATGGGGATAAGCATTACTTCATAATCCAGAGAGAAAAGAAGACGCCAGGAAATTTCTATCCGTCTCCTTTACTATCCTTGTGCAGCACCAGATTTAAAAAACGATTCGAATTTATCAGCTGCGGCTTGGTCAGCGGTACGGAGAGCGTGACCATAAATATTCATAGTTGTGGCGATGCTCCCATGTCCAAGTCTCTCTGAGATAATCTTAGCATGAACGCCTTGGTTAATGAGAATCGTGGCTGAGGTATGCCGGAGGTCATGGAATCGAATGTACCGAAAGCCATTTTTCTTAATAAATTGTCGAAACCAAAGGTAGGGACGCTCATGGTGAAAAGGCTGTCCATCGGGATGTGAGAACATAAAAAAACAATCTCCGCTATACCATGAATCGCCAATGTCATTTCGTTCTTGCATTCTGTAAGCGTAGTATTCTTTCAATTCCTTTAACATAGAACTTGGTAACGCTACTTTCCGAATAGATTTTTTTGTCTTGGGAGATTTGACAATGACCTCACCTTTAAGAGCATGAATCAGTGATTGTGACACATCCAAAATACCATTGTTGAAATCAAGATGCTTCCATTCCAGCCCGAGTAATTCGCCCCGCCGCAATCCGGTTGTAAGAGCCAAAGTGATCATAACCCTCCAGTGATACGGCTCACGTTGCAACGCTCGAAGCATTTGTTCAACTTCTGTTTCATTATAGGGGACGATCACTTTTGCATTTACCTTTGGTTTCTGCACATCGATAACCGGGTTTCGCTTAATAATTCTCCATTCCACTGCACGTTTGAGTATGTTTTTTAAGATACGGTGTTGAATTTCGATTGTTCCAGAAGCTAAACCTCCTGCTTTTTTATCTCCACGGCTACCTACCTTTTCGAGTTGATTCAGAAAGTTTACGATCTGAAGTGGTTTAATTTCCTCCAGTCTTAGATGCTGAAAGTACGGAAGAATTCGGGTTTTAAGATTAGAGTCATATGTGTATAACGTCTTGAATCCCAGATGCTTTACGGCATACTTATCTCTCCATTCTTCGACGAACGCCCCAAATGTTAGTTTTTGAGGCGATACATATTCATCCGCCTCCACTTCCATCCGAAATTTAGCATATTCGCTTTCCACTTCTCTTTTTGTTCGGCAATGAACGGTTTTTGTGAAACGAACGTATTTTCCTCTAGCGTCTTTACCAGCATTAACTGTTAAGAACCATGAATTATCACCACGTTTTTGGATATTAGCCAAGTCAAAACACCTTCTACAATGGAGTTTTATATTAGTCATTATGTCCATTCATGAAGAAGTGAGACCTTACCTTAATAGATTAATATTCACCTTAGGTATCCTCAAGAATCTTAGTCAAATCATTTAAAGGTGGTACATATCGCAACGTTGTTCCTACATTTTTATGTCGCAGCTGATGCTGAATATCGATGATGCTCATACCACCTGTCTGCATCAAATATCCTGCTGTTCGTCTAAGATCATGTGGCCGAATATGTCCGCCAAGGCCTGCATCTTGAGCTAATTCAGATAGTATCTGTTTAATCTTATCAACGGTCATGATTTTTCCTTGTTGATGGAATAGGTACTCATCCCCCTGATTAGCATACTCAAGATATTCAGGATGTTGGATGTACCGTTCAAGTTCTGCCGTGAGATCTTTAGGGAGGGCGACAGGTCGTTTCTCGGTTTTTTGTGCATCAAAAACGTGGACGATCCGTGTATCCAAGTGTACCCGTTTCCGCCTTAGAAAGCGGACCTCTGAAAGTCGGAGACCCGTGATCAGCATGAACCAGAGAAACACAAACTCTTGCCGGTAGAATGGGCTTCTATGCAGCGCAGCTTGAAGAAGGGCGAGACACTCTGCTTTTGAGAAAGCTGTGTTTTGAATGGGAGATTCGAACTTTGGTCTAGGATATCCGAGCAGTGGGTTATGTTGAATCAGATCCGCCTCATACAGGAATTCAAAGAAACATCGTAACACGGTAATGGTTGCTGCTAAATTCATATTCGACATATGCTCATGATGTTTTAAGTCCATGAAAAAACGATCAAAGACCTGTCGCTGAATCGGGAGAAATCTGCCGGGGTGTTCACGACTGGCATGAAATCGATCAAAATCAAGTTCTCCTTCAAAACCATTGTGAAATAAGAAAGCTTCGAATTTCTTGAGTACGCTTATATATTTGTGTTTGGTTGAATTTCTTAATGTGAATTGGTTGCTCCAGATCTGGAAGTAGGCAGACTGAAGTAAAAAAGCCATAGGGATTGCCTCCTGATTCAAAAGAGATCGCTTGCTTTAAGCTGAGCGAGGGGATGCTGATCGATTGCTTTAACCAGCATACTATCAAACAATTTTAAATAAACCTCCGTAGAGCTCAGCCACGAATGCCTCATTAGTTCCTTAATCGTGTATAGATTTACACCGGATTCAAGGAGATAGAGAGCAAAGGAATGCCGTAAAGAGTGTACGGAAAGCTGATAAGGTTTTTTGTCGGAGCCGGGTATAGAGGTTGCTTGATCAATCAAGGCAGCAAACATCTTCTGAACCGTACTTTCATGTAAAGGGGATTTTCCACTGTCGTCCGAAAAAATATATCGTTCCAGATAATCTTGCGCGTCTTTCACGCCATGGTAACGAAAGCTCACGTATTTGCTCAGTATTTCAAGGGAGGATTTGGTTATTTTGCTAGGCTGTTTAAATCCCTTTTTTCCTTTTCCACGTACAAGGATCTCTTGCCGAGATGAAACAATATCACCAATCTGTAGATGTAACAATTCGCTCAGCCGAATACCCGAGCCTAAAAAGGTCCATAAAATGGTGAAATTGCGGTGAGCTTCGCGACCGAGTCGAACTAGGCACAGCAGCTCATCCAACTGTTCTTTGGTAAACGCACGTGGCTCACGGTTTTGATCTATTTCCATAGAGAGGGTTCGTTTGAGTTTTCGGATATCCTGCTTGAAAAAATGAGTAAAAACCTCTCCCAGAAAACTTCGTAAAAAAGCAGATTTTTTGCTACGTGTATTCAGTTTTTGAACAGGGGCTAGATAGTCGTTTAAAAAGGCTGCAGATGAAATCTCCTTGATGTTTGGGTTTGCTCCTTTTGAGCGTTCGCAATACCGTAAGAACAAATTCATTTCATAGCGATATGCCTGTTGCGAGGTTTTTGCTAAGCTCTGAAACGCATCGCTCTCGTAATAATGGAGAACCGCAACATCCAGCAGAACCGATTCCTTCATTTTTATCGCATCAGCATGGTTTTGAGGAGACAGGCGCTGCAGCATGCGTTTAAACGCATCTGGTCCGTATTGATCGGCCAGTTGGAGTAGGTTTTCTTCAAAAGCAATATCATTGGCTATCGTATCATCAAATATAGGCATAACGTACCTCCTCCTTACTCATATTTGAGCAGATCAATTTGACTAATCATGTGCTGATCTCGGTGTGCCATATGCATGTATAGCCCTACGGTATCCAGCATTCGTACACGGGCTAATTCTTTTATCGCTTGAGGAAGGACGCCCTTGTATGCAAGACGCGTAATAAACATATGGCGAAAGATATGAACGCCACCTGGAAACGGCCAACCGGTAATCATCGCATAAAGAATGAAATATTCATATACCTCGTGTTTAATCGTAGAGATACTTTGTCCCATGAGGTAGGTTGTCTTCGGCTGTGTGTGAAGCTCTTGTAAAAGGGAATAGAGCTTTCCAACGAGAGGTAAAACGTGACTCTTCTTGCCCTTACTGTGGATGACGATCGTTCGTGTTCCTAAATTAATATCACTCCATTTGAGATGCGCTACTTCCGATAAGCGTAACCCCAGATGGAACATCAATCGGTACCCAATCTCTTCACGGACAGGATTTCTTGCGTATTGCGCCACCACATGAAAGAATGCTTTGATTTGCTGATCCGTTGGAAGTTCACGAGGGCTGTATCGGGGGGCCTTTATGGAATTGAAGCGCTGTAAGGGGGCCTCATAGCCAAATTTCTCATGCAAAAAGCGATAGAATAAGCGTATGGCATATATACTATGTGCAAATGAGATTCGGCTGTTGCCATCATCCCTTACGAGCCTTAGCTTGTAGGTGCGGTACATCAGCAAATGTTCATTTTGGATTTGGAAAATTGAGATCGTATCTGGACTTGTTGTCTTAAACATCTGGACATTTGCACAAAGCCAAACCAAGAGTTGGTGTACGTGGGTAGCTGTATTCCGAATATATTTACGAGATAGTCCTTTTTCTTCCATATGCATTTGGAGGTTGAGGATTCTCGGATGCATGCGTGATTCTTTGTCTGATGCTTTAACGAATGGGAGGTTTCTATCTAATATTCCGTTTTGAATGGATTTTCGCATTAAAAAGTGGAATAGAGTTGACGTGACCCCATCCTTCGCTAGTTGTTCAAAACCCTGGTGAAAGGTTTTGGGATCAAGCAAGTGTCTATCTTCAATTTGAGAAGGAGCGATCTCAAAAAGCTTCGCAGTGTGAAGCACAAGATTGTGAGTAAGTTGGAATTTTCTGAAAAAGTTATGCGGTGTATTGTGCATCCTACGACGTAAATATTCTCGTAATAAACTTTGAGGGATTTCAGGTTGCACTCTGTTTTCCCATATCCAATTATTGATCCCTTCTGCACCCAGATACGTGTTGCCCTCGATAGGTTGAATTTCAGGTATCAGTTGTTTGGCATACAGCATATGTTCCACCTTCTCACGCGTGACTTTTCTAATATCATGATCGTCACTGAGGGTGGGAAACATACCCTGAACGTCAAGAATCTTTTCGGCAAAAGAAAAATTCTGCCGAAAAGATTCTTGGGTTTCTTCAGTTTTCGACTGCTCGTTCTTAGTAATGAAATGGCTGTATTGATCCACTGTATAGGCCTCCAAATTTGATCTTTACCTTTAGGATGGCCATGGATGAAGTGAACTTTGAACTTTCTCAGTCTAACTGAGAAAGCCGTCTCAGGAAGGAGACGGCTTAGTATGGCTACCTTAGTTGACAGTGGACTGTAGCATCCCTAAATGTCTTGAACTCTGTAATAAGGCCCTTATAGTCTTGCTCCCGTCCCACTTTTGGCATCATGATCCAAAGGGATCTCATTTTTGATCTAAATGGGATGTAGGTTCTTATTGCATCGTTAGCTAATGGAAATGCGTTAAGGATGCGTTTTTGTAAAGCTTTATCAAGTACGGGCTCATGGTAGAGATGGAACTCGAAGTAATCCATCTCGGGATAAGTGGTAACCCAGCGTCCGGTCACAGGAGGCAGTTCTAGTGGAAAGAGCTCCTGGGGATTTAAAATGACAAAGCCCGCAATGCTCTTTACTTGGTTTCTCTCCGTAGATAGATCCTTAATGTGAATTTTTTTTGCAACTCCGGGGTCGAAGTACTCTGCTGGTGTAGAGTATGAAAATTCCTCGGGATCACTTTTGTTAACCAATTGCCAAGGATGATTAAGTAAAATGGAAAGTTGGAATGGTCTAGGCCAATGTGGCATGCCAGATGAATTAAATAAATTATGTGCGGCGCCAGCTCTTGTAGCAGAATACCCAAGTGCTTCTGCTACGTCAGGCTCTGAAAGATTAAATAATTTTCTGCAGAGCGTGCGTCTAAAATACAGGTCTGGATCATTCATAAGTAAATGCCAAAGCTCAATGGAGTTTTGCAACGCCAATACATCCATATAATCCAACCGACATAATTTGCGTTTTATTGATTTTAGTTTTGCTTGTAATTGTTTTAAATTACTTGCATTCTCTAACTTATGCATTACCGCAAAATATTCATCTACAAGAAAACGAACATGACTTTGATAGACGCCATCATATTTGATGGTAGTGTTCATAGCATCACCACTAACCATATTAATACAGATTGGCGAGTATTATAGAAACTCTCAGTTGAACTGAGAAATTTGAACCAATGCGTTAAATTGGGGAAACTGATATTAAGACACCTCCGAAGTCTTGTTGGTGAAAGATTCTTGATTCAATTGGAGGGATTGTGATTCTGTAGTACAACGATATTTGCTTGATTATTTACATCTGTAAGTCCAAGGTACAACTTAGGCATGCTGGGTTAATAACTGATGCTTGACATTACTGAAACCGCAATTAGATATTCAAAGATGTTAAAACTCCAAATTGCAGGCAATTCCGGCAATAATATATCAATAAGAATTCATATCAAGTTGGGATCTGTAATCTTAAAGCGCAAATCAAGAGCATCAATCATTGTGATGATTACTTTATGTAAAGTGTTGAATTGAACAATCTCTTGGAGGTAACTTTATGAGCGAATATGAAATATTACGAATTCAATTATTAAAAACACTATTACAAATGGAAGAACAACTACTAGTAAGTATCGGGAAAGAAAAGTTTCAATCTAACACAACTGCTGATAGCGGTGACGGAAATTCAACTTTACAACAAGCTGAACTACAAATGAAAGTTGTATTTTCTGTATCGGAGTTGTCAAATTATCTTGGTGTTTCAACAGACTGTATCTATACAATGGTACGTGAAAATCAGATTCCCTTTGTAAGAGTACGAAGAAGAATCATATTTTACAGAGACTCAATCAATTCATGGATTCACACTAACACCCCATATCCTAAATAGCGGTTCAACGTTAATTAGCTCAATTACTTCAAAAAATCAAAAAAAACCACCACAAACTATCCCTCCGATACGGATGAATTAGAATGTGGTGGTTTATTATTTAACATTACAGTAAGGTTAACATTCAAAACAAGCGGTAAATACTTCCTGGTGATATTGTGGTAGCGTGGACTATACATTTACGATGTTAATGGAAAACAGAAAACCTAAGTGCCTAAAAACTTTAACCCTCCAGGCATAAGACCGGCGGGTTTATTTCTACTTATACCTGGACAAAGTTGGTAAGATAACGCTGCGGAAAATCGAAGTGAGCGGTAACCATGACGGCCCCATCCGGGCTACCTGCCTGACTATTGGAACACCCCATATCTTCCTGGCAGCCATTATCAAGAACTTGAGCCTTATTTCAAGGTATGGGAAGCACTTGAGCCTAGTATTCAAAACGGGCTTATTGAAGTGATTGAGATTGAAAACGATGGTGTCAGTGTAAATGTCCCTCCGATTAGGAAGGGTACAGATGGTCGTCCATTAGTATAACAAACAAAACTGACCACCTAGAGTTCCTAGTAGTGGCCAGTTTTGTTTTGTTTGCTATCTATAGTTCATCTTTATTATGTATCAATTAAATTTGAACTTGAAACCTTGGGTGAAATAGAGTGAATAAAAAGAATAGATGGACGACATTTCACTAACCTGTGCTTGAACGTTTCAAAAACAGAAGGCTTTTTAAGTGTATTACGCTCCTATAAAATTTATTTAGGATTAAATGAGATATTCATACGATTGTCTCTTTTTTTGCTAAAGTTCCCTCCGTTTATCCAAAGGTATATGGTATTATTTTACTAAGAGTTTTTTATGTTTTCAAGAATATTAGTTTATTTAGTACAGAGGGGAATAAGAATAATGCCGGAATTGTTAGAGTTGAATATAAATGTTGAACTACTTAAGAATTATAAAATTACTGAAAAACAAATTGAAAATTTAGAAAAGTCAATATTTGAAATTAATGAAGTTACCAAAGACAAAAAAAATCAACTCAATAATATAATTTTATTTTGCTTAGAATATTTTGAACTATATTATCAAATATATGAAGGGCTTCCGGGTCAGAAAAATAGTTCTGTAGATGAATATGAGAAATTGATCCATCCAATAAAAAAAAATATATTAACTGTCATTGAAAAAGTGGAAAATTGCTTAGCTACTATTTATGGTAAATACAAGGTGAGTGTAGCATTTCAAACTGGTAGAGTTCACAAAATCCCATATATAGGTATATTCAATCCGAGATTAACCACTTCCTCGAAAACTGGCTTTTATACAGTACTGCTATTTGATATTTTTCAAAAAAACGTATATATATCGCTTAATATAGGTGAGAACATAGCTAATAAAGTGAGCTATGAAAATATAAAGAAGTACTTAAATGAGAACATAAATAGAAAAGCGTTTTCTAGTAATGACTCTTTAATTGCATTGAAAGATTTATCCACAAAAAAGAATTCTCATTACTCCGAAGGTAGCATTAATGGTACAAAAATTGAAATATCAGATTTGAAAAATGTAAACTTAGAAATTGACATCAAGAAAATAATTGATAATTATCTATTTCAAACAGATAAATTAATTCAAACTTTTCTTAAAGAATATGAAAATTATGACGTAATTATTGAACCTTCCTATATAAAAAATTATATTGACTTCAATAATTATCAGTATTGTGAAGCTGAAGATTGTAACAATCATGCCGATTATGCAGTATTTCTTTATGATATGTATGCACATAACAATGAGGAATTTTTAGAACATGACTATACATGTGGATATTTGTGTGAAAATCATATGATTGAAAATGAAAATAGCTGTTTAGGGGAACGAAAACCTCGTAGTTCATTGAGCTATAAGTATTCTAATAAGCAAGGTGCACAAGGATACTCTAAATATCTTCCATTAGATTTGGATCAGATTTTTAAGTTGAAAATATTTTCTGAAAACAGCAAAGAGGATTATTTAGAAATTAATAAAGAGGTTCAAGTCTTTTGTGATTTAATTATTCAAGAGGATTTAGAACTTCCGTTAAATATAGGTATATTTGGGGATTGGGGTTCAGGTAAAAGTTTTTTCATTAAGGAAATAAGTAAAAAACTAAATGAGAGTAATGTTGATATTAATGAAAGTACACCTCTAGTTATTGAATTTAATGCATGGAATTATTATGACTCTAATATTATAGTTAATTTGGTCTATAAAATCTTTGAAGCAATACAAGATAGATATAATGTTAAAACTAAAGATTTATTTGAAAATTTAGAACACTACAAAGTATATGCTGATAGAAAACTTAGCGAAGAGAGAGAGGAAATAGGCAAAAGAATAGTTAAACTAGAAAATGATAAAGAAGAATGTAAAAGAAATATTAGGGACGAAGTTATCTCTGATATAGCTACTTCAGATCACGAGAAACAACTTGCAAATGAGGTCATTAGTAATATAGAGCATATGAAAAAGTATAAAGATATGACAATTGTAAAAGAAGTTAGTTTCATGTGTTCTTATATTTTTAAGAATATTTCCTCTTATATTTATATAATAATTTTAATATTAGCTTTAGTGATAGGTCAGCATTTTCTGAAACATTATGGCTCTTTGTTATATTTATATGGTGGAACAATAATGGCCGCAATTTTACCATTATTTAAAATTTTTAAGAAAATTGAATCAATAATATTTAAGTATTTCAATAAATTAAAAGAACAAAAAAATATAGAAGCGGAAATTATTTCTTTGAAAGCTGAATTAAAAAATTTAGAGGAAAATAGTAGTGAGGAATTACCTATAAGCTACATGAGAGACTTTATTATTGATAAAATTAATAATGAGGATTACAAAACCAATCTTGGATTTATAGCTACAATTAGCGACGATATGAAAAAATTAGACAAAATCCTTAAAGAAGTGAAGATGAAAAAAGAAAGGGAAAGTAAAAGCGGAATAATAAGTATTAGCAAAATTGTTCTTATTATTGATGATTTAGATAGATGTCCTGAAGACAAGGTTGTTGATGTTTTACAAGCAATTCATTTATTACTTTCGACAAATCTTTTTATAGTTATTATGGCTGTTGACACGAAATGGATAAATAAATGTATAGCAAGTAAATATAGTCAAATGCTTAGTGAAGATAATGACACTGATAAGAATTTATTTGCAATAAATTATTTAGAAAAGATCATACATTTACCTTATTGGCTCAAAAAAATGAGCCAGGCAAACTCTGTGAACTTTATTGAGATGATTGGAAAGAATATTTCTCAACAAAAAGTAGAACTCAAAGAAAATGAGTTAAATGAAATCATCAATGATGAAAATTATAGTGGGAAATATGGTTCGAGTGGGAAGATTGTCACAAGGTATAATTCTGAAAGGCATAGAGATTACATCAATAATGAGAATTTCCACTTAATAAGTGAGACTGATTTAGTTATCTTAAACAAGATTAATTTTTTATTTGTTAATACAAACCCAAGAAAAGCAAAAAGATTTTTGAATACAATATTACTAGTGAAAAATAGTAATACATATAATAATGAAAAGTACAATTTAATACTATTTTATATAGCAAGCATGGTATTAAAATCAGAGTATACTTGTCAATTTTATAATTATGTTATAAATGAAAATTGTAACAATAAAAATGACTTTCTTATTCTCACACAAAAATGGGCTGAACGAGAAGATCTTTTATTGTCAGAAAGAAAATTTTGGATTGACTATATTGACCATATTAGAGATCTAGACAAGGAGTTGTTCAACAACATTATAGATGATATTTCTGAAGTCTCGAGATTCACATATTTTCATGAAGAAATTACTTGTAGGAACCAAAGTAATTATAGATATAAAAGTGAACTGGGAGAAAACAGTGGTGTGGAAAATAGAAATGATAAAGTAAGCTAAATCCTGCGATAGTTAACCACCTTATTGGTTTGATTCAGGTTATTGTACTTGTTATACTCACTTATACTATCATTGATGCTTGAAATGAGAATTCCTCGTAAGAGGAGTTCTTAAATATTTTAGGGGAACTACAAGCTACTGGATTGTCGGACTCGTGCACAGTAATTAACTTTGTGGGATTCCCTAGAAACTGCCTTGTAATAGAAAAAAATAGACATATTAAGTGGGTCGCTAACTTATATAATTGATGAGATCAATGGAAAGGGAGTTGGCAACAAATTCACTTACGGCCGTTAATTTCTCAGGATTTTTAGCATGCGATTATCTAATCTCCTTAGGTTGGCGACTTATTGGTATTATTAATTCTTCCAAAATAAAGACACATTACTGACATCCTCGCTGGTAGCACGATGTGGTCGCTATATCTGATATTGATGTAAAATTGATGTAAAACATCAACAGAAACGTGCGGAAATCAACCTTCCAGAACGGAAGTCCATTGGCAAAAGCCCGTCAAATCAAGGTTTCTGCGGAATGCTACAGATCACATCCCAGGATAACATGTTCCCGCATACGGTGCATGTGGAGAGTGTGGCTGTACTGGAGCTGAAGTAGGTGATAATTAGACATAAAAGAAAGCAATAAGGCGCTCGGGAATGACTCCCCGCAGCGTCTTTATTTCGATTTAGGAGATATTTTTAGAGAAATCCTGCAAAAAGAGCAACATTATTGCTCCTTAAAAGCGGCCGGTGAGAGTGGCATTTGCATCGTTCAGCAGCAGGTATTTAGATACGTACCTAAAAGTTTCCACACAGACCGGCGGAGGTGGCTTCCCTTCTCTGTATAAAGCTGCTGCAGAAATCTGCCCTTAATGTGGGATTACCCGCCTTATCCGGATGCACCTATCAAACTATAATCAGGTTGTAAGCGAATACAAAAGAGATGGCAGAGTCTTTTCTAAAAAAATATGAAAGAGGTGTTTATTTATGTTAAGGAAGTTAAAGTTATTAAGTGCATTATTGATTTTTTGTATGGCCAATCTGTTACCTGTCTTTCCTTTGACAGCAAGCGCGGCGGGTACAATTGTAAGCTATCCGTTACCGTCGGTCTATACCACGACCAGTCAATACACGGTAACAGCAGACTCTACCAATATACCGGTAATCGACACTTCAGAGGTATTTGTAAACTATAATTATTGTAATTTCTCTTTTTCAGGTACGACTACAATCACAATCACAGCAAGCGAGCCCATCAATACCTATAATATTTCTCCCAAAGCTTTGGGAATCACTGCAACTAAGAGCGGAAATACGCTGACCTTTACCCTTTCATCGCCAACCTATCTTATCGTTAAAATCAATAATCTCAAAGATCTGGTCATTGCGGCAGATGCGCTTGAAACCAATGTTCCGGCCTCATCCGGTACAGGGATTTACAATGTTAAAACCCAGTACGGTGCTGACAGTACCGGTGCCACATTGGCTACAACTGCCATACAGAATGCCATCAATGCGGCTAACGCAGCAGGCGGTGGTATCGTATACGTTCCAGCCGGCGTGTACAAGAGCGGTAACATTGTTCTAAAAAGCAATGTTTCGGTTTATCTGGCGGGTGGTTCTGTGATCAGGGGTTCAGGAAATCCAAGCGATTACACTACCCATTTTCATAAGAATTCTCTAAATAAGGATGGAACGTGGTTTATCTATACCGAAACCAATGCAAACAATATTAAGATATACGGCAGGGGAACGATTGACGGCAATGGCCATTATATGAGAAATACAAACAATTATTTGAACAATATTCTTGTACCCTTGCAGTGCAGCAACTTCACAGTTGACGGCATAACCATCAGAGACAGCGGAGGCTGGGCTACAATCGTTACCAGATCCAATAACGTAACCTTCCAAAATACTAAGCACTTCAACAATAATGAACTTGATTATGAAAATGATGCAATAGACATCCAAGAGAGCCAAAATGTACTCATAAAGCACACTGTCGCCGTATCGGAGGATGACACTTACTCCTTTAAGACATGGGATGTAGCTACTACGGATATAGCTGCAAACTGGCCTGGAAGTCCTGAACAGCAGTCAAATGTAGTGGTGGATGATGCTTTGGCCTGGAGCAGATGTGGAGCCTTCAAGGTCGGAGATGGAGTGAAACAGCTTCAGGATGGCATCGTGGTTAAAAACTCTTTTGTATACAGATGCTGGCGCGCTTTAGCGGTAGGTCATCTCTATGGGACTCCAGCAGCACAGAACATCGTATTCGACAATATAGATGTAGAAGGCTTCTGGCCAAGATCCGGTGTTCACTCCAGATGGTTTGATCTTTCGGCAAAAACCGGTCCGATCAAAAATGTGGTCTATAATAATATCAATTTACGCGCTCTGGGCGAGGTTTCAATAATGAAGGGTTGGAGTGACACCTCTACGGTCTCCGGAGTGACATTGAACAATGTTCGCGTCGGTGGAGTTGCGGTGAATAATTTGACAGATTTGAAAATAACAGATACGAACAGCTATGCGGCAGAGCCAAAATTCAACACATTGAAATTCGAAGCAGAAGGCTATAACCTTAGTTCCGGTGTTCTTTCCTATGAGTCAAGCACTGACGGCGGGCTGAATGTGGGTGCCGGGAGTAATGGCGACTATATCGCATTTAAAAATGTAGACTTTGGCAGTACAGCTAAAACAAGCATTGATATGAAGGTCGCATCCGCTAATTCCGGCGGAAGGATCGAATTCCACTTGGATAGCCCTACAGGCACTATGCTGGGTTCTTGGACGGCCGAAAGCACAGGCGGATGGCAGACATGGTCCCTCAAGAATATCCCGCTTACTGCCGGGACAGCGGTAGGAACCCATACGGTATATGTTACTTTTGTGAAGTCAGATTCAACCACAGTTGCAAATTTAACCTGGTTCCAGTTCAAATAAAATGGAAACGGCTTAATTGGATTGTAATAAGATGGATAAAGGGGTATATCAACTGATATACCTCTTTATTCAGCTAAAGGACGTACTCACTAGTGTTGCATAAAATTTTAAATTGTTGACAATTGGTATATTTGCAATTTATACTAAAGATATCCATTTACGGGTGTCATTCACCGTAGTGAAGTAGAGCATTTTCAGCAGGGCTTTATCGCTTGGGAAAATGCTTTTTTCTGCTTTTCATTCCTGCGCCGAGTCCTATTCCGCCTCCAGTATTAATTGCAGCATCTCTGCAAACAACTCTCTTAGTGCGAATGCACATTGTCCATCGTTTTGAGATTATTCTCCTTCACACTCACTTTCACTTACTCATTACTGAATATCACCATGTATGCTATCCTCTCTAATCAGCCTTTCTAAAGATTATCTAACGGAGGAAACAGGATGTCTAAATCAATAGAATCTATCTTGAGAGATGAAGTTTTTGCTGAGCTGGACATCGAGTATCCGGAAGATCCCGATACCCCTTTGCTGGACCTGGGGATCGATTCGGCAGGCTTCATCAAGCTTATTGTTTCAATGGAATCGAAGTTTAATATCTCGATCCCTGATGAGGATCTGTTGTTTGAGAAGTTCTCCACGGCTGGATTAATCCTTAATTATTTGGCCGGGAAAACGATATGATGACTATCATTCAGCATTTATTCATGGAGGCTTGTGATCGCAAGGATCATATTATCCTTCAAGATCTAAAGCGGCAATGGACTTATGCAGAGGTGATGACAGAAGCATACTTGATTGCTCTATATGTCCAAAAGAATTTTGACCTTGAGGCCGGAAGTCATCTTGCAGTATACACCAATAATGAGCCCTTGTTCCTTACTGCGGCGCTTGGCATTCAGTTCTGCGGTCATGTGCTGGTACCGGTTCCGTACTCGGCTTCCATCATGGAAATTGAACATATCCTGCATGCCAGTGATACCAAGCTGGTTATCAGCAAATATGCACAGCCTGCACGGTTAAATTGTGATATTCATTGGGTTACCGCTCAGGATTTCTCGCAAGAACCGCTGCCTTCGTTCGAATCGATCTCGTTCACGAATCCGCCCGATCCCCATCATTGTGCGATTCTCCTTCCTACCTCGGGCACAACCGGACCCTCTAAAATCGTTATGTTATCCCATCGGAATGTATTAACGAATGCGCTGGCCCATGGCGAGAAGGTCGGGTATACGGATCAAGATTCGTTTCTTGTCACGATGCCCGTTCATTTCAGTTCTACGATTGTCACGCAATTGATTTCTTGCATGCTATTTGGAACCCGAATTAAGCTGATCAGCTTGCCCTTACTGCCGCGCACAGCGTTTAGACTGTTTCAGGATAAGGCGGTCACGGCATTCTCAGCGGTGCCTACGCAATTGATGCACTTTATTTCCGATTATCATCAGACAACCCACTGGAGTGCCTTTGATTCCATTGAATTTATTGTTATAAGCGGTGCGCCGATTCCTGCGAAATTAATAGACCAGCTTCAGACTGTATTTCCCCAAGCAGATATTATTCAAACCTACGGACTAACAGAAGCTTCTCCGCGGGTGAGTATGATGGAACGGGGAGACCGAAGCCTGACCTGTGGAACACCCGTCAGTGGCGTGTCTGTCCGGCTTGTTGACGAAGAAGAGAATGAGGTTAAAGGAACTGCTGCTACAGGAGAAATTTGGGTCAAGGGCCCGAATGTGATGCTCGGTTATTACAGGAACCCGGAGTTAACGAACGTTACCATTGTTGAGGGTTGGTTAAAGACAGGAGACTTGGGATATTGGAATGAATCAGGGTGTCTCATCATCACAGGGAGAAAGAAAAATATCATTATATCCGGCGGTATCAATATTTATCCGGAGGAAATTGAGGAGTTTTTATACGGCTTGAAAGAAGTGGAGGAGGTCATGGTTGTTGGTGTGCCCGATGATCTGTTGGGCGAAGTACCCGTCGCATTGCTGAAAATTTGTGAAGAATGTCTGGTTGATATAGATGCGCTGACCAAACATTGCAACTTGCATTTATCCTCGTATAAAGTACCTAGACAATGGAGGATTATAGATGACATTCCAAAAACAAAAACAGGAAAACTGGACAGGGCAAGCACGAAGCGCTTATTGCTAAAGGAATAGGGGGGACGAAAAGTTGAAGAATACAACTCAAACATTGCGCAGCGAAAGATTGCCGGTCCGTTATCCGATGATTACAACCTATACGCAGCATGCCCATCTCTTGTCCATACTTACCCACTACGAGTGCGCACACCCATGGATATTCAGCAATTATATTCAATTATTTATTAACAAAGATTATAAACATCATTGGGGAGATTTCTATTTCCCTCTGGCGTATGAGCTGCGGCCTTCGGAAGGTTGCAAATGGATTTCGACTCAGAAGATACATAGAGATACTGTAACGACTAAATGGGACTCTGTTATTCATTTTATTATAGAAAATATTAATGCCAATAACTATATCCATACCATGATCAATTATTTCTACGTGCCCCTAAGCGACCGATATCATAGACTCCAATTGCATCATGACATATTTGTGTATGGCTATGATTTAGATCGGGAGATATTGTATGTTTCCGATTTCTTTAAGAACGGCGTGTACAGTCAGGCTGAGATCTCATTTGCCGATTTCAATCTTGCGTTCAACACTAATCATCTAACAACCAATCATGATTATCTGAGAGAAATGGTGTATCTGTATAAATTCAATGGCCAACATCAGGATAAATTCAGTGCAGATACCCTAGTGAATTCTATAAGAAATTATTTCACTAAGAGAACGCCGGAATATTGGGAGATGTTCAACTATGGGGGCGACAGGGATCATCTTGACTTCGGCATGCAAATATACACCACTCTATTTAATTATGTGAAAGAGACAGCGGAACATAAGGCTATGCTTGATATAAGACCCTTTCATTTACTTTATGATCATAAGAAGATAATGACGCTGAGATTCAAGTATTTGTACGATCATCGGCATCTTATTCATTTAAATCAAGAGCATATTGATGAATTCGCAGCTATTGAAGTGAAGGCGAAGATCCTTGTGAATGTAGCGTTTAAATATAATTTGACAAGGGATGTGAGTATTATAGACAGCTTACATACACTGATAACGAAGATAGAAAATGAAGAAGCCATATTCCTTGAACGATGGCTGAAGAAGGTGAGCATTCCGGAGCCCATGGTGTTCTAGATATTACATATGGAGGGAGTGATGCTGGGATTATAATCGTTGCGATACAGCGTATTGAATAAGCTCTGCACAGTTCCTGCTGTTTAACCAACCGTAAGCAAAGGGGGGATCTTTATATTCATTGTATTAACAGGAGTCGCAGGCTTCATCGGTTCCAACCTTGCCGAGAGGCTGCTGCGGGAAGGACATACCGTTATCGGGGTCGATAATTTGCTGACCGGGTCCACTGTCAACATGGACGATCTCTTACTTTCCCCCAATTTCAGGTTTATTGAGCATGACGTCATTTATCCGCTCGCAGTTGAAGGTCCGGTCGATTGGGTGATGCATTTCGCAAGTCCTGCCAGCCCGCCCAAATATTTGTCCTATCCGATCGAAACGATGAGGGTCAACAGCGAAGGAACGATGCATCTGCTGCAACTGGCCAAAGAAAAGCAGGCTGCGTTCTTCTTGGCTTCAACAAGCGAGATCTACGGTAACCCAACCGTTCACCCTCAGCCGGAGAGCTATTATGGCAACGTGAATTCGATTGGATCAAGAAGCTGCTACAACGAAGCGAAGCGGTATGCAGAGGCGATCACCTACTGGATGAACAGGAAATACGGCATACCGGTAAGGGTCATTCGAATCTTCAATACATTCGGCCCGAAGATGGATTTATATGACGGTCGTGTCATTACCAATTTCATTAATCAAATCATGTCCAAGCACAACCTTACGATTTATGGCGACGGCAGACAGACGAGAAGCTTTCAGTATATCGACGATTTGCTGGAAGGGATTATAAGACTGCTGGGCACCACATATGAACAGCCGGTCAATTTGGGGAATCCGCAGGAAGTCACCATCCTTGAAGTCGCCCAAGTATTGAAGGAGCTCATGAAGTCCAACGCGCAGATCGAGTTTCTCCCGCTGCCGGAAGACGATCCCAGGAGAAGGAAGCCGGATATTACCATTTCAAGGACGATTATGGACTGGGAACCGGCGATCGGTTTGCAGGATGCACTCGCTAGAACGATCCAGTATTACCAAGGTCAATATATCCATTAAACGGGAGGTACCTATGCAAGAACAGATCATAGCGATGATAAGCGAAATCAAGGACGACGCCCAGCTGGCAAACCGCTTGAACGAGCATTCCAGCATCATGGAAGACGGGGGACTCGACTCGTTACAGCTAATTACTTTCCTATTAAAGGTGGAAGAGCGTTTCGGTATTGAAATCGATTTTGAACAATTCGACTTCGATTTTTTGGAGTCGGTCACGGCCTTTTGCAATTATATCTCGGAGCTGCAGAAGACAGCATCTGCATGAACGATAGACGGGAAGCGCTTGAAACCATGGATGGAGGAAGAGAGCTTATGGGTAAGCGGCAAATAACGATTCTATGCTCGGGTTTCGGTCTGGGTTTCTATATTCCCGGCCTATTAGCTGCAAGCGTTTTCAAGGAAAGGGATATCGCGACGGAAGTGCTCGTGTTCGAAAGCTATTTGGAGCAAGACAAAAGGGATCATATTGCAGACAGCAGGACGGCGTACCACAATAATTTCGCACTTGCCAATTTTTCGGCGCGAATGCCGATGGATATCCGGAGCAGCATGGATTACGCCCAGGTTGAGCTATTGCTGGAGGCGTGGGCAGCGGAAGAACGCTGCGAATTCATATCGCTATCCGGACACTGGGTCTATATTCTGGATCTGTACAGGGAGAAGATGCTGCCGAGTCCAATTCATGTAGACCTGCTCTATGTCGATTCCGATCTGGCCCCGTCCTGGAAGAGCCTGAAGAAGTTTCATCCCCGCTATGACGAGCATTATTACAATGCTTGTCTCTATGACACCGGTAAGATGGCGATTCGATACGAAATCCCGGTTCTTCCGGGTGCGCCGCTGCCCTTCGAATCAAGGAAGCGGCGGCTTGTTGTTCATGGCGGCGGCTGGGGGATGGGCACTTATCAAAGTACAATTCCGGAGCTTGCCGGCCATAACTATGGGCTGGATATCGTAGCTTACGACTGGAAGGAAGCGAAGCCCGATCCCGGTCACCGGTATTGGATGAACGATCCTGAATGGTGTTCATGGGTGAAGAGCGGAAGCGGCCTGCACGAGTTCCCGCCATATATTGAAATAGCGGGAGAAGCTACGAATTCATACGCCGCTGAGGCGGATCATCATTGGTTATTTGACGTCGCTTCGGAGGCGATGGCTATCGTGGCCAAGCCGGGAGCGGGCACATTGATCGACGCGCTTGCCTCCGAAACCCCTCTTATTCTGCTGGAGCCGTTCGGCAGTCATGAGCTTAGCAATCTGGAATTGTGGGAGTCGCTTGGGTTCGGAATACGCTACGAGAAATGGCGGGAGATGGATTTTTCCGTAGATGTTCTTAAGGAGATGCATCAAGCGATCAAGAACAGACCCGGAGAACGGACGAATTATGTGGATCATTATTGTTCAAGAGTCGCGTTAATGAAGAGGTAAGATTTCAATGGCAGAAGGGGTTATGCGATGAGTGTTAACAAATTGAGTGTCGCCCGGGATACGACAAGCTATCCGAGATGGATCGTCTTGCAGCTGCTCGAGGAGTGCAATTTGCGATGCAAGATGTGCTATGAGTGGGGACTCGAAGGGCCCTACAAAAGCAAAAAAACATTAGCGCAGCTGGACCCCGATCTGATCAAAAAGATCATCGCCGAGTGCAGCCCCGGCAAGCCGTATTATGATTTTTTCGGCGGCGAGCCGCTGATGTACCCTTGGCTGAGCGATATTCTCGCCATGATCAATCATTATGGAAGCGTAGCGGACTTCCCCACGAACGGCACATTGCTCGAGCAGCATGCCGAGATGCTTGCCGAGAATGCGCCCAATAAAATTTGGGTGTCGCTCGACGGCCCTGAGGAAATCAACGACAGGCAGAGGGGCAGAGGCGTATTCAAGAAAGTAATCAAGGGAATTGAGAAGCTCTATGAGCTCCGGCAAAGCAAAGGCAAGCAATTTCCGAAGCTGGGTGTATCCTTTATCATTACGCCCCTGAACTATATGTACGTCGAGGAATTTTTCTTCAAGCATATCGACTTGTCGATGCTGGACCATATCAGCATGGAAGTGCAGCTCTATGCCACGGAAGAGCAGTATGACCAATATGTGGAGGTTCTTAGCGGGGAATTCGGCGTGCATGAAGCTCCTTATGCCAAGGGGATGGTGTGGCGGGACATCAGTTCGTTTAGCCAGATCGATATTCCGGAATTAACGAGACAGCTCAATAAGGTTAAAGCGTATTGCTTGAAAAACAGCATCCATGTGATCACCTATCCGAAGACGATAGATGAGGTGAATTTGCGCAACTATTTCTCAGGGCAGTTCCATCAGATGGCGGATAAACGAAATCAGTGCTCCCTTCCATGGGTGTATGCGGAGATTACGGCAAGGGGCGATGTTTCGCCCTGCCATGCGTTCTATGATTTGACCTTCGGCAATGTGAATGAAGAGAATTTGCTGGACATCTGGCGCAGTGACAAGTACAAAGAGTATCGCACGTATATGAAAAAAAATATGCTTCCGATTTGTACGGCTTGTTCAAGGTATTATATCTACTGATTCATGTGAATAACCTATTACGTTTAAGAAGGGTGTGTTGATATGAATCCGAAATCTGAGATTAAACATTCCGCAAAGGATTTGCAAATATTGAAACGTACCATCAGGAATACGGTCGAAACCAAGCGGAATATGGAGAAAATAGCGGGTTACGCGACACCGTTGCCGGAGTCGGTCGGGATTAAACTGACGAATCAATGCAACTTGCGCTGCAAGCATTGCTATCAATGGAACGACACCGGCTACCATCACTTCATGACACCGGAGCAGCAGCGGGAACAGCTCGACTACGGGCTGCTGGAGAAGCTGATCCTTGAGACGGAACCCGCCAAGTCGAGACTCTATATCTGGGGCGGCGAGCCGCTCGTATACAGCCACTTCGACCGTTTGGCCGACTTGCTTGAAGCCCATCCCCGGGAGACGACAATCTGCACGAATGCGATGCTGATCGAGCGAAAGCTGGACGCCTTGCAGAGAATCTCCGACAACCTGGAGCTGCTCATTGCACTGGATGGATTCGAAGAAGAGAATGATGCGCTTCGCGGCAATGGGGTATTTAATAAGGCGATAGATGCCATCCGGAAGCTGGTCGAGCTGCGCAAGGAGAACCGGTTCAGGGGCAAAATTTCGATCCATACTGTCGTAAACGATGGTATGACCGGCAAGCTGTACGATCTGCTGGACTTTCTGGAGGGCGTCGGCGTTGATCTGGTCATCGTCTGCTTCCCGTGGTACATCTCGGATGAATGCACGCAGGGAATGGACGATTACTTCGACCAGAAGTTCCACTTCCTTCCGGCGAGCGAACACAAGGGTGAACGAAGCTGGCACGCCTTCAACTATAAGCTCGATCCGGAGCGTATTCCTGCTCTCATGAGCGAGTTGGACCGGGTGAATCATCGGGTCTGGAAAATGCGTTTGCGCTACCAGCCGAATCTGGATCATGACCAGATCGAAGATTTCGTGCTCGGCAAAGAGGTGGAGGGCAAAGGCACGATGAACAAGAAGTGCCTGGCGCTTTCGAACCGGATGGACATTACGCCCGATGGAACCATTATCGCGTGCAAATTCTTCAAGGAGTTCGAGATCGGCAAATTACATGAAGCGTCTGTACAGGAATTATGGCATAGCATGACTTACAGAAGGATAAGGGAGATGATGGACGAACGGCTGACGCCGGCATGTTCCAAGTGCAGTGTCTTGCATTTGCACGGTGTTTAACTACTCTAATTCAACCTAAATGAGGTGCGCCAGTGAGCATTATACAGATGGAAGGATTGTCCAAAAGCTTCAAGTATTACGAAAAAGAATTGGGGCTCAAAAAATCGCTCAAAAATCTAGTGAAGCGGAAATCATTGATCAAAGAAGCGGTTAGCGAAATATCACTTGTGATCGAGCAAGGTGAGATGGTCGGATTCTTGGGCCCGAACGGCTCCGGCAAAACGACTACACTCAAGATGCTGTCCGGCATCTTGTATCCGACAAGCGGGCAGGCGACGGTATTAGGTTATGTCCCTTGGGAACGAAAGAAAGAATTCAAGATGCAGTTCTCGATCGTGATGGGGCAGAAATCGCAGTTGTGGTGGGATTTACCGGCGAACGAATCGTTGTACCTGAATAAATGCATCTATGAGGTCGAGGATAAGCCCTACAACCTTGTCCTGGATGAGCTTACGGAGATGCTTGACGTTAAAGACCTGCTCAACATTCAGGTGCGGAGGCTTTCGCTGGGGGAACGGATGAAGATGGAGCTTATTGCGTCGCTTATCCACCGGCCCAAGGTGATATTCCTGGATGAGCCTACAATCGGACTCGATCTGATTTCGCAGAAGCGCATCCGGGAGTTCCTGAAGTATTATAACCAGCAGACGAAGGCGACGGTCATTCTGACAAGCCACTACATGGCGGATATTGAGGATCTGTGCAAACGAACGATCATCATCAATCAAGGGAAGATCGTATACGACGGCGATCTCCGGCGTGTGAACGAGCTGTTCCATGCCAAAAAGATTATCAAGCTGCAATTTACGGACGAAGTACCGAGGCAAGCGCTGAGCGACTATGGCGCTATTACTCAACATGATGGCCTGAATGCCGTCATGGAGATCGATAAGCAAGACCTCCAGCGACTCTCCAAGATGATGCTGGACCGGTTCCCGATCCTTGATTTCACAGTTGAAGATATACCTGTCGAGCGGGGCATCGAAAGCTTATATCAGAAAGATGGGGTCAGACATGAAAGCCTTGCAAAAGTATAAAAGGACGTATATCCTTGCGCTTCAGAATGCGATGGAGTACCGGACCGATTTCCTGATGAGTATTATCAGCGGAGGCTTTATCATACTTGTCCAATGCTTCCTCTGGACAGCCGTGTTCCGCAGTTCGCCCCAAGAGATTATTAACGGCTATACGTATTCGCAGATCATCATATATTCCGTGTTGTCCGGCGTCGTCTCCAAGCTGGTATCTGCCGGCTTCGAAGGGGAGATCGCGAATGATATCAAGACGGGTGGGCTAAGCAAATTTATCGCTCAGCCCATTCATTATTTCAGCTATCGGATATGCAACTTCTTCGGCGGGAAAACGGTTCAGACCGTGGTCGTCCTTGTCTTATTCGTCATCCTGATGACCGTGTTTACTCAGATTTGGGAGTTTCAGCTTAGAGCGGGACAGATCGTGATGTTCCTGGTCAGTATTCTGTTCGGACTGCTCATCAACTTTCTGCTTTTTTACTCGATTAGTGCGCTTGCGTTCATCATTACTGAGGTTTGGGGCGTTTTTATTGCGTTCAACCAAGGCGTCTATCTGCTCAGCGGCGCCATCTTTCCGCTTAATATTTTCGGAGATACGTTTGCCAGAATCTCCAGCTATTTACCGTTTCAGTATGTCGTATTCTTCCCGGTGAAGATCATCAACGGGAGCTTGGCGGTTCATGAGATCGTTATCGGGCTCCTCTTACAGGCGGTTTGGGTCATTGTGCTTATGATCATTGCCAAGTTGTCTTGGGATTCCGGGATGAAGAAATATGTAGCCGTTGGAGGTTAGATCTGTGAGTATCAGCTTGTCTGAGATTCGGAAGCATGTACGTATGTTTTTTATTTTCGCCAAGAACAGCCTGGTCGGTTACATGGAATACAAAGCGAATTTCTACTCCGGTTTGATCATGGAGACGGTATTTCTGTTCACCAAGCTGATCTATATCATCTTCGTTTACCAGCTGGGGATCGAAATTAATGGAATTTCTCCTGACCAGATGATGATTTTCACCGGGACCTATACGATTATGATTGCCATCTATACAGGATTGTTTATGGATAACTTTTATAGATTCGCCGGCCATATCCGCAACGGGACGCTGGACTTGTATATGACGAAGCCGCTATCGCTGCAGTTCATGATTTCATTCCGGAACGTGAACTTCGCGTTTCCGATTCCGAACCTGATCGCCGGGATTACGATGATCGTAATAGCCTGGCAGCGGCTTGGCATCGAACCAAGCTTCATCCACTTGGCCGGATATATCGGCGTGATCTTGAGCAGCACGATCGTGACCTACTCGGTGCTTCTGCTTCCGCAGATTCTCGCCTTCTGGACGGTGAAGTCCGGTGCGATCTTCGACATACTGGATAAATGCTGGGATTTGAATAATATGCCGATGTACATATACCCCAAATGGCTGCGGAGAATAGGACTGTATGTCGTGCCTATCCTGTTTATCACCAACATGCCGTCGGTTTATTTGATCGACCGCTTGGACTTCTTCCTTGGGATATGGATTTTTGTAGCTCCAGTTCTATCGCTTCTAGTGGTCAGGCTGTTCTGGAAGCTGGCCGTCAGACACTATGAGAGCGCCAGCAGTTAGAGAAATGCCAAAAGAACAAATTGGAGAGAAGGTGAAGCGGGTGAGCAGGATGGGGCGCAAGAGCTTTTCGCCGCAGACAGACACTACCAAGAAGCAGCTGCACAACGGGATCGAAATCTATCAGAACAACGAAGGCGAGACTGAGTTCCTTTACAACGAGATTTTCCGTAAGGAAATGTATTTCAAGCATGGGATTATGCTCCCGGATCATGGCACGGTCATGGATGTCGGGGCTAATATCGGCATGTTCACCCTATATGTCAGCAGCAAGAGCAACTGCAGGGTATATGCCTTTGAGCCGCTGCCGCCGACGTTTGAGCTCTTGAAGATGAATACGGGCTCACTGCCTCGCGTAACGACGGTTAACGTCGGGCTGTCCAATGAGATCAAGGAAGCGGAGTTTGCCTATTTTCCTACAATGTCCACGGATTCTGTCCAGGTCAAATACCGGGAGAACCACGATCAGGATCTCCGGTACGGGTTAATCAACCATTACAGAGATGACTTCGCCGACCCGCGCATGCTAAACCGGTTTGTCGATCATCTGATGTCGCCAAGGCTTCTGAATGAACAAATCTATCGGTGCAAGCTAACTACGATCTCTGAAATGATCCGCCATTACGCTCTGAACCCGATTGATCTGCTCAAAATCGACGTGGAAAAAAGTGAATTTGAGGTGCTGGAAGGCATCGCTCCGGAGGATTGGGGCAAAATCAGGCAAATTGTAATGGAGGTACACGGACTGGACGGAGAACAGATCAGCAGGCTTAAGAACATCTTCCGGACCAACGGCTTCAAGGTCTCGATCGATTACTACGAAGACTTGAATATCCCAAATTACTATAATGTGTACGCGTTGAATCAAATGCAGGTAATATAGCCGTAATATTTCCAATAATTTTAGTATAGGAGAAATATTTTATGGATGAAATTGTTTCCCTGGACACCTTTCACCCCTTCGACGGCATGACCAAAATGTTTCCTCATCATAATTTTCCATACTTTAGTTGCGACTACAATTTGTTATTAACGCTTGCCAATTATTTCGAAAAAGATGAGCTGCCGATTTTGAATAATGTCATTAGTATTTATAGATTTAATGAACAAAGAATACAAACAAGAGGATATTTCAAGTTAGAGGTGATGGAGCTCGAGGAGGGAGATCAGATCCTTGAGGAAATGGGCATCTCTATTCGCAGAAAATCTCCGGCATTAGATACTTTACAAGATGAAATCATAAACTCTATTTCTAATGGTCATCCGATTTCCATTTTTATTGATTTATTTTATCAACGCGGGAGAGACTTCTACTATAACAAAAAACATGGACTGCATCCTGTTTTTGTCTATGGCTTCAATCTTACGAACGGGGAAATATATACGGTTGATGATATTACAGAATACAGACAATATTCTTTACCCTTTTCAGAATTTAAATTGTCCTGCCTGACTCCGGAACACGTAAAGATGCCAGACTACTTTTGGGAATATGCACTAGTGTCCCCCGGTGATCATGAGAGCTCGAACCATAAGAAGTCAGCACACACCAACATCCATAAATATGTGGAGAATATGTTCAGGTATCAACATGAAATCACGGACGGTCTGAATAATATATTGTTGTTGGCAGAACATTTCGAGCTCATTCTAACCAATGAAACGATTATAGAAACACTAAGCAGTACTATTTATAGAAAATGTTCTGAGAAATACAGGTTAAATACCCTCTATAAATACAACCTTGATCCTATCAATGCCAAAGATACGCTTGACCCGTTACTGGACCAAATTATTAATGACTGGAAGGCAGTAAGGTTCTATTCGAATAAAGCCATCGTGTCCCAAACGTTCACTGGGGAAATCATAGATAAGTGCATGGGTTTATTTACAAAAATATATACGAATGAAGTGCATTTTCATCATCAATTTTATTTAATGTTAGAGGCTGCAAGAGTGTGAAGCTGAACCAACAATGTGAGTCAGTTAACCGGGTAGAGTATCAGATAGACCGCATACCTTTGCGAGAGGGGGCGGTCTTTTTGCTTTTGCCCTATATTCCATTCCCACACCATATTCTCCTTTATTCTGGCAGGGTGAGCTGAGAAGTGTGTCTATTTTCGTAATATATTAAAATCATTCGTGCATTTCCCGTATTTAGACTTTCCCTTCCAGTTGCTAATATGAAAGCTGTTACAGCCTAATCATCCGCTTTCGTGAATGCGTTTACAAACATTGTCTGCCATTAGGTTCAGAGGGAGGTGCGGGATTGACTGTCAAGCCAGACTTGGCGTAACCAAGGGTAAGAATCTCCATAAGAAAAGGAGTCAAACTTAGATGAACAGTAGAAAATATGTAGTCAGCATCTCCCGCCTTCTCGTACTCATCATGTTGTTCTCCATCTTCACGTATACTCCCGTCCCGGCTGCTGCGGCTGGAGAGGAACCGTCCGTTGAACTGAGCGACCTCATTGCGCAAGCCGAAGCTCTAAAAACCGGCAATGCGGAGTTCCCGCTCCAAGTCAGCCAGTCTGTCTATGGTTCCGTCTACGGTTCTGATGTGAACCGGGCTTTGCCCTGGGTGCATGTAGACGAACTCCAAGCTCTTAATGATGCGCTTGAGCTTGCGCGTAATGCGAACACTCCGGCGGGCGAAGCTATTGCAACGCTGAAAGAAGCCATAATGAATTTCACTGCAAATATCAAATCAGACGGCTCTGATCCCTATTTCCGGCTTGATCCTGGTCCGGGTAAGGTTCCTGTAAAAGTTACCGCGCCTACGAATGCCTGGAAGGCAAGAACTCCGCTGGATAACCGTGTCCCGGCCGACTTTGCCGGTGGGACATTCAAGACGATCGCATATCCTTTTGCAGATGCCCAAGGGAAAGCGGAAGTGCTTCAGATTAATTACGCCCATAACGGCAAAAGCACCTTCGGCGGCATCAGTCTGGAATCCCCGTTGTCCCCTGCCGTCAATGTCACAGCGGGATCAACGATTGAATTCGATGTATACTATCCCAAGAGTGCGCAAGGCAAATTCATGAGATGGAGAGTCAGAAATAGCAGCGATAACCTCGACAGCTACCTCAGGGAATACCAGTATAACAACTTGAATCCTGACTGGGTGGGCAGCTACAACGGCGAATCCTGGCTGAAGGCGCATCACAGTATTACCGCCTCAACGGGCAATTCCTCGAACTTCATTCTTGAGCTTCATGGGGAGAATGCCCGTCCTGAAGAAACCGGTATGCTGCTAGTCTCTAACATTGAGATTACCGCACCTGATCCGAAGGGTGTTGCGCTTCCGAGCGTAGTCAATAAGGAACACCAGAGTGTCGTAGCGCCTCTAAAGAGTCTGTACAATAAGGAGAATGGCCTGTTCATGGTCGGCGCGATCGGCACCGGACCCGTAAACGGAACCAGAGCCAATCACTATGAGATCTTCGTTGACGGCAACAATCTGAAGGCCGATGGTACGCATCCCCGTGGCCCGGAATGGCTGAAGAACGTGAACGGCGAGGCCATGAACGGCGCAACCACTGCCCCTGGCTTAGCGGAATACAGCTTCCCGACTAACTCTTATCAGGCGATTAGGGATTCCGGAACTCCCGGACAGTACAAGTCGCACGGCCATGTTCTGGCATGGTACAACCAGGCTCCGGGATGGATGACACAGATTATTCCTGCGAACCTGTCCTCCGGGTATACTGGGGGGGCCGATTTCTACGGACTTGGCAATGGTGTCACAACCACGGTTAAGGTAGACAAAGAAATGGCGAGAAGAGTGCAGTTCAACCATACGATGTATGTGATGCGGCATTTTCTGACCACAGATACGAAGTACGGCTCCAGCGAATCCCGTGGCGTCATTCCCTTCAATTCCTGGGATGTACTCAACGAAGAGGTACACGAGAGCCGCCACAGCGAGCTTATCCTTGAGGATCCGAACAGCTGGAGAACGAGCCTGAAGCATACCAACTGGCTTGTTGCCATGTCAGATGATGAGATTGGCGGCGATATCACCAGCCATTACATCTATCTGCTGTTCAAGAACGCGCACATCGCGGCCCCCAACGCCAAGATGGCGGAAGCTTACAAAGCCAATTACGCTAACCTTCCAGAGTACATGAAGCTGGATGGACACGATACTAAAGGCAGCATTGACAGTTACATCGTTGACAATCCTCCGAAGCTGACCTACAACGATTACGGGGTTGCCACCCGTAGTAAAGCTAGAACCGTATATAACATGGTTCTTGAATTAAATACCGCATGGCGCTCTGATCCGCTGTATGACGGAAGACCCCTGATCGAAGACATCGGGATCCAGGGACATGACGCGGTGGGTAAGACCCTTGCCAGCGACAACCAATATGCGATGGCCCTTTATGCCTCACTCGTTGACCGTGGTCTGTTGTCGGGTATTACCTATTCAGAGCTTGACCTTAAGGTACCTACCGATGCTCCTGGAGGAGGCGCAACCGCTCCAGCAGCGCTTAATGTCAGACAGTCGGACGCCCTTGGTTATCAGTACGCACTGCTCTACAAAATGTTTAACAAGTTCGCCCCGTATATTGATCACATCATCAGCTGGGGCGTAACCGGTTCCGGATGGCAGGGAAGCTATGTCCTGTTTGACGGCCAAAGTAATGCAAATGCCGGTTACTATGGTGCTATGAAGCCGGACCGGTTCATTCTGGGACATTCGTATCTGGATGATTACTTTGCAGGCGAATATCAGACTATTCAGAATAATAAAATCGACCTTGGCGATCTTGGAGTCTATACACCTAATAGTGTGAATGCAGACCTCAGCAGCCTGACACTAAGTGCGGGAACACTCGAGCCTGTATTCAACGCAGCAACCACAGAATACGAGGTGTCCCTGAAGGATGCCGGCAGCATTACTGTGACAGCAGCAGCGGCAGACAGCAGGTCAACCCTTAAAGTGAACGATAAGGCGGTTGCCAGCGGTACAGCTTCCGAAGCTATAGCGCTGACACCTGGCATCAAAACAGATATAAAGATTGAGGTCACAGGGGCAGACGGCAGGGTCAAGACGTATACCCTGAAAGTAACCAACAGCAAGACGGAGACTCCGTCCACTCCGAAACCAGGAACACCATCTGCAACACCTGAACCAGCAACACCAGCACCTGCAACGCCTGCACCTGGTGGAACCTATTCAACGTCTGCACCTGTTGCATCTGCAACGCCTGCCCCTTCCGCTCCAGTGGTACAGGGTCAGACAATAACCATGCAGGCGACAGTGAACAATGGAACCGCAATGGTTAAGGTAGCAGATCTGGCACAAGCAAAGGAGTTCATTGGGAAAAATGTAACGCTGGACATCCCTGCCGTGCAAGGAGTGAAATCATACTCGGTAGGCTTGCCTGCCGCAGCACTGGCCGGCGGAACCAAGGATAACAAACTGACCATCTCCACCGAATTCGGTCAGGTCGTTATTTCCGGTAATATGCTGACAGGCACACCTGAAAGTAGTGGCAAGGAAGTATCACTGGAGATTGGAAAAGGCGACAAGTCGGGGCTCCCGGCGGAAGTAAAGGCGGCTCTAGGCGATAGACCGATCATTCAGCTTAGCCTTAAGACGGACGGAAAAGAAACGGCCTGGAGCAATCCTGGTGTACCTGTAACCGTATCCGTGCCTTACCAGCCAACTGCGGATGAATTGAAGAATCCTGAAATGATAGTTATCCGGTACATTGACGGCAACGGAAAGGTTATGACCGTACCGAGCGGACGTTATGATTCCAAGACCGGTAAGGTAACCTTCACAACTACTCATCTCGGCGATTTCGCAGTAGCTTATGTATCCAAGACATTCACAGATCTCGGAAAGGCAGCATGGGCGAAGAACGCGGTCGAAGTCCTTGCATCCAAGGATATTCTCAAGACTGAGGGCGGTGAATTCCATCCGTCAACCGAGATCACCAGAGCAGATTTCCTGTACTCCCTCGTCAGGGCACTTGGCTTGACTGCGAAGGTCAATGGAAACTTCAGCGATGTACAGGAGAATGCTTACTACTATAATGAGATTGGAATGGCCAAAGCGCTTGGGATTACGAATGGCCTGGACAACGGCAGCTTCGGCAGCGCTCTTAAGATCACCAGACAAGACATGATGGTGTTGACCGAGAGAGCCCTGAAGCTGGAGAAGAAGCTGAATAGCCAGGGGACGGCTGCGGATCTGGAGAGATTCTCCGACAAGTCCAAAGTGGCTTCCTATGCGGTGAACAGCGTAGCCGCCATGGTGAAGGAAGGGCTCATCGAAGGCAGCGGCAACAAGGTCAATCCGGCTGGCAACACCACTAGAGCAGAAGCAGCTGTATTCCTTTATAGGTTGTATAATAAGTAAGGGATTCGCTACGTGAAAAGGTGTTAAAATTTGTTAACCACTGTTAACATGCGTTAACACCTGTGGTATAGTAGAAGCAGAACGGGCGTACAATACTAAGAGAGCCGTGCGCTAACACGACTCTCTAGAGCAATAGCCGCTTTCAAGGGCGGTAGGCCTCAGGCAAATAGGATACGACAAATAGACCGCATACCTTTGCAGGGGGGCGGTCTATTTGTGTGTATTGGACAGCAGCGCTACGATAAGCAAACCAAAGGTTAGCATCAGCATGATTGCTTCAAACACTGTCACAAGGCATCCCTCCCTTCTGAGAGAGGTAGCCGACCGGCCCTTTTAAGCCTATTCTATTGCTCAATCAGTATAACATATCAAACGTTCTGTAATTACCTTATTTTGGAGATATTTTGACGTAAATACGTATTTACAATGTGTAAAGAGCAGCCCCCATTACGGGAGCTGCTCTTATTTACGCTTGTCTTTTCAGACAGCCATCAGAACGCAGGATTACAGCTTCTCGATCAGCTCAGTATAATAGCCGTTGCCATTCCGCTTATCCAGCTTCTCCGCTGTACCGAGGGCTAACTTCTGGAAATACTTCGCAAGCGAAGCGACGTCTTCGGACTGGCGCTCACACGGGTGCCCGGCTGGAAGCTTGACCTGGAAGCGGATGGATTCTTCCGCCAGACGGCGGAACATTTTGGCGGAGTAGGCATTGAAGATCATCTGATCGGCCGGGTTCTCATGATCGAGTGAGGAGGCGATATATTCTTCGAAGACCTCCAGCGCTTTGATTGGATCGGTCAGGGTCAGGTAACCAATATGCTCTCCCTGATGATGCAGGAAGTCGCGGTTTCCTTTGACCAGCTTATAGCCTTTCTTCTGAAGCTTATCCGCTTCCGCTTGGCGGCCCAGCCGCAGGAGAGGGAACAGCACCTTCGTAATGGTCACATGCGGGACCTCACCGCAGGTCATCCGGCCCTTGAGAATCGGCTCGGCTGCCTTTACGGTTGCTTCGTCGTCTCCCTGCTTCGATAGGAACTCTACCAGCCCATGCTGCTCACAAGCCTCACAATCGCTCATCTCATCCCGCTCCATGGTCTGGACAATCGCCCATTCAGCCTGCGAAGCGTCCAGCTCCCCGAAATCTTCGAGAATATTCGCCCGGTAATAGTGATAGGTCCGGCTGCTGTAGCCTTCGGCTTCGTAGCGGGTCTTCATATCCTCCAGCAGGTTCTCAATCTGAGTGCGGCTGATATCTGCAAAAGCAGTAATGCGGTCCAGCACCCACTTGTACGACCACATCAGACTGTAATCATCGAACCGGCCCGGGTTCTTGTCATACTGTCCCAGCTGCCACGAGAAGGCGACCAGCGCCTTCATCGGATACCCGTGGAAGCTGCCCAGCTCTACGATTTCGCTGCGGGCCTCATAACCCTGGTCGATATCTCCTGCGGCGTCGGCCACCCGTACCGCCTGCTCCAGCAATTCCAGCTTGGCCTTGCCTCCCGGCAGGCCATAGGCTTCTTCCATCAAATCGTCGAAATCCATCTCGGTAAGGTTCATCTATTTCTCTCCTCCTGTGGCCTGATTGGCGGTCAATCCCCAATCAATAAATTGAATAATGCCCTGGTTCAGGAGCGCCATCTCCTGGCGGTTCATCGGATAATGTCCCATCAATAGCGCATTGCAGTACAGCATCTCCACAATAGAAGGCAGCGTGGCCTGATTCCCCTGATGGAACACCTTCTCAATGACAGGGTTATTCAGGTTGAAGTAGAGTGTGGCGTATGCCGTCTCCTTAAGGGAAGCGCCCAGGCTGCCCAGCACGGAGGCCAGGGCATCGGTGCTCACTTCTTTGGTCGCTTCCATTACACGCCACTGGGCGGACTCCTCAGACAGCGTGTAGAGCACCGGAATCTCCTCAGGCTTGAAGCGGCGCAGCTGCACCTGGCAGCGGAATTTCTGCAGGACACTGTCTGCGAGTCTTACAGATTCATAGTAGTCCAGACGCTCTTGAGGGGTAATGTCTGTAAAGGATAACGACACCTCCTCCGGCAGCAGCCGTTCCGTCTGCACATCCGGGTCAATGAGCGGAAGCTGGGACAGCAGCTCGGCATCATAGATATACCCGCCGTTCACCACCAGCATGGATTGGGCCGAAGCCACGTGGGTAATCTGGCGGTATTCGTCCAGCGTGGCCGTGAAGTACAGGGGAGGCTGCTGCTTCAGCTCGCCAAGCGTCTTTCTGCCATATGTGCTCTCAAACGGCAACCACTCGTGAATGATAGAATAGAAAGATGAATCTTCCACTGCCAGAGCCTTCATGGATAAGGCATGCAGTGAAATGATCGATTGCAGGCGGTCCGGGTCATACTCGGCCATCCGCATTAATTCCTGACGAATGGCATTCCCCAGCTCTTCCCGCACCTGCTCCAGCTGGGCATTCTCGTAGAAATGCTCCCGGGAAGCAGTGGGCTGCAGCTCATCGGTCCAGATCATACATTTCACGAAGAACGCCCAGTCCGGCAGGATATTGCTGGCAGCTTCGGAGACCAGCATGTGCTTCAGGTATACCCGGTGATTGCGTTTGGCGTTCAGATTCACCGCATGCGGCAGAATGAAGGCGATGCCTCCCGTCCGGCCCGAGGCGGTGTGCAGGGGAATGAAATCGCGGAACGTCTCCCCCAGCACCTGCTTGCCGAAGGCCAGCACCTCGTCACGATGCTTCCGGGCCAGCTGCGGATCTTTGATCCACGGCGGAGTCAGCGGATTAATCAGACGGGTGTTGCGGTCCGACACCAGTTGGATAGGATAAGGCAGCAGAGCGCCGTAATGGAACAGCCCTTCCTGCAGATTGCTTTCCTCGAAGTAAGCTTCAGAGCCTTCCTTACAACGCAAAAAAACCTTGGTGCCCGGAGCATGTTGCCCTTCGAGCTTGCGGATCGTATAAGTGCCGTCAGGCTTCCCGCGCCATTCCAGTGCAGGGCCGCCCTTGGCCGATTGGGTAACCATGACGATATCGTCACTCACCATGAAGCAAGACAACAGCCCGATGCCAAACCGGCCGATAAAAGAGGTGTTGGTGGAGAGAAAGTCTTCGCCCCGCTTGGAGGATTGTCCGATCATGGCCAGAAACTCATGAATCTCTGCTTCGTTTAACCCGATTCCGTTATCTTCCACCAGTAAGGTCGCCCCGGTAGAGCTCCCGCTTACCTCGACATGAATCTTGCCTTCGTATCCTATAGGCGAATAGGCCTGTCTTGCAGTAATCGCGTCTATGCCATTCTGGAGCAGCTCTCTTAAGAATACCTTCGGGCTGCTATACAAATGGTTAGACAAAATGTTGATCATACCGCTTAGGTTGACCTGAAAGCGGTAAGTATCCGGGTTTTGGTTCTCCATCTTAATTCTCCTGTTCTGTAATCAATTGATATGTAGACAAACACAATTCTAGGTATTACCCAGAATCTTTATGATAAGAAACATATATTCCCAAACACTGGTATTAAAGCCGTCTCCAGCCTTCATTCGATTTCTTCGGAACATTAATTATTAGATATAAGAACCCCATATTGTTTGAAAAAGTTGATGATTGCAGAGGCGTCCATTCGCGCATCAGGCAGATCTTCCGGATAATAAATGCCTGGAGCCAGTGGTTCATCTTCGGATGCCTGCAGTAGCTTTTCTGCCTGGACAGCAGCACCCAAGGCGGTAAGATGAGTCTGACCAAGCGGATCAGAAATCGCGATTCTCCGTTCAACCCAGTGCCCCTCATGATCACGGCCCTTTAGATGAATAAGGATGTGATGTGCGCTGCCAGTGCCCGGATTGTAGAGCAGACTTCGTCTAAGCGAACGGAATCGCTCCCCGCTGATCAGCTTCCATATTCCGCTTTTGACCAGTCCGACAAGCGCGTATGTGGATGCTTTACTATCGAAGGAGATGCGGAAGCTGGCTGAGTCAACATGGTCAGCTTTTGGCAAGGTCACATGATCCGGGGTGTCAAGCCGATAACATTTTGCTGTATATCCGTCTGGAAATTGGACTTTGACAGGGTCGGTCATCGGGAATACAAGACGCGGCCCCTCCGGTTCCGTAATCTGGAATGGTATGGTCATACGATCCATGTACGCCGCAGAATCGGGTCCTGCCTTGTCATTCAACGAGTATAACGCATGAAGATTGATGGAGACGTTCTGAAGAGAGGCCGAATGCAGCATGGCGAACAGTGAAGCAGTTCCCGCCATCCATCCCGAGGACAGCACGACAGGAGCAGACAGCTCTATGTTCTCCAATTTGCTGACCGATTGTTGGAATATCTCTGTCCAGCGAGTAAGGTCGATGAGTGGGATTTTTCTTCTAACTGCAGACAGAAGCAGCCGATCCTGCAGATCGTTGACGGAGTTAATGATCAGCGATACATTGTCGTCTGTATTAAGCAGCGGATCATCCGCATTATTATCAATTACGACTGTCTGGACTCGTTCGGACTCGAAAGGTGCCGCTTTCTCAGGTGACCTTCCTCCCAGCGCAATATCCAGATCGGGGTGCCGATCAAGTAATATTTGCGCAATCTGCCTGCCTACGGCGCCGTTTCCTGTTCATATTATCAGCCTCCGGTTAAATGTTTAAATGTTTAATTTATTCGACATAAAGTTTTAAAAAATTGGAATGACATGTGCTAGTCAGGTTAAGGGCACTAGTACTGACATTCCTCTTCGACAAAATGGACAAGCTGTTTCATAAGTGCTATCGCTTCGTTAAATTCAAGTCTGTAGAACATCTCCGTGCCCTTCTTCTGAACCGTAAGCAGCCCTGCTTGCCGTAATATTTTGAGGTGATGAGAGACGGTAGGCCGTGACATCGGAATATGTTCTGCAATTTGTGTCACATTCATACTCTCTTTGTCGATCAGCAGCGCAACGATTTGCTGGCGAATCGGGTCTCCCAAGCCTTGAAAATAGGGGCTTAAATTCTCGAAAATATGAATTGCTTTCTGATTACCATTTAATTCGTTCATATCTCTCTCCGTTCTAATGCTTAATCGTTTAAACGTATTGTAATGTATCTGGCAAAAGAACGCAAGAAGACGCTCGGGCATTTGCTTCCCACAGCGTCATTCTCGTGTCATGCAGGGAAATTAATACACCTGCACGCCCGCACCAAGCACGGATTTGTTCAGCACAGAATTGCCGGTCAAAAATATCTTTTGCAGATTAGGCAGCTTGCTCAAGGTTTCTATATCGGAAATCGCATTGTTCTCCAGATGAAGCGCCTCGATGGCCTGCCACTTGCTCATGAACGTAAGAGAAGCCAGGTTGTTGTCCTGCAGGGTGAAGGAACGCAGAGCAGTCAGGCCCGCGAAGTAAGGCATCACCTGGTCAACCTCATTAACGGAGTTGTTGTTCATGGAGAAGTCTGGCTGGTCCAAGGTCAGATGCTCAAGCGCACTATTCGTTGCTGCTGCCTGCTTGAAATTCAGGCGGCATTCCGAGCACACCAGCGTGTTCACCTGCTTCAGACGGAATAAGGCATCGCTCTCTGAATAGAGCGACGAATCGTAGATACTTAGTGTCTTCAGACGGGGCAAGCTGTCCAGCGCACGAAGCTGGATGATGTCGTCGCTCCCCCAGAGGGACAGCTGCGCAAGCTCCGGGAATTTCTTCAGCTCAGCCATATTAAGCTCCCCGCTTCCGCCCCGGAGTGTCAGGTCCGTTACCGCAGGGGCCTTCAGCCCGGAGAGGAAGGATGTTGGGATCTCCGCCCGCTTGACGCCCGGTAAGGCCAGTGCCTCTGGCTTCTCGTAGTAACCGGACAATGTGATTTCCCGCAGAGAAGACAGGTAGTTCACGGCCGCTACTGAGCCGAGCTTGCTTAAGGAAGCCAGGCGCAGGGTGGTAATGGAGGCCTTACCGGCCAGAGGCTTCAGGCTGGTGAAATTCAGATTCTCGATATCCAGCGTTTGCAGAGCAGGCATGTTCTGCAAGAAGTCGATGGATTTTACATTGGTTAAATATGAAAGCTTAAGCTCCTGAAGCTGGGTTAAGGCATACAGCGGCTGCAAGTCTGTCGCCTCACTATAATGAATCGCCAGAGAGGACAGCCCGGTCATAGACGATAACCACCCCAGGTCATTGACGAAGGTAAGGGACAGGGACTTCAGCGGAAGCTTATTGAGCAGATGCAAATCCGTTATAGACTCATCCACATAGGTAATGGATAGTGAGCTTAGATTGGGAAATTCCAGCAGCAGGGCCACTTCCTGATTACTGCGCAGTTGAGTAACCAGCTCCGTAATTTTGGACTTGTCGCCGAAATAACCGGAGAATCTGCTGAAGGATTCGTTGAAGGCGCCGCCATAGCTTTTTAATCCGGGCATATGGGCAAGACTGGTTTGCTCCGTCTGGTCAATTTCGTAGGTTCCATTCAGGTCCAGTGCCGTCAGTCCCTTAAAGGCTTCGAAGTCCCGCTGATCAATTCGCTGGTCATTCAGCCGCTTGTCCTGGGTAATATAAGTGATCTTCTCGGCCCGCTCATTGCTGAAGGGATCGGTGAGACTGTAAGTGAATTTCCACTGGTCATTCTCCGAACGCTCCACGGTTAAATAGCGCAGACGGGCGATCTCCTCCTCTGTCGGCAAGGCATTTCCTTTACCCAGGATCTCCCGCAGGAAGGAGAGCAGGACCTCGCTTTCGGGCATCGTCCGTACAGACAGATTAGCCTTGGTTGCCTGCTGCGGGGAACTGAGGCCGTAATAAATATAAGTACCGATGGCCCCTCCCAGCACCAGCAACATAATTAGCACCAGCCTGACGGGAAAGGAGACGGAGACGGGCGGCTTCGGCGCTGCCTTGGGAGGGGGTGTCCCGTGATAATGGTTAATGGTCTGATCCACATAGTAGACATTATTTTGCTTGAGCAGAAGCTCAGTCTGGCAATAAGGGCACTTGAGGATGGTGCCTTCCTTGTATTCAATTCTTCCGCTGCAATTGGGACAGTTCAACGGGATAAATGCCACGGGCTGCCGCCTCCTTCATGATGTGATGATGAAATTGCGCCGGTATCACTTGAATTAACTTATCGGAATTTACGTGAGTTTCGCTGATTTGTTCCATTATTCTCTGGAGTGAAGCTCATAACTTGATTCTATATGAACAAATGCTCAGAACACAACAGTTGTCAAAAAGGAGAATCAAGCCGTTAAGATTAGGTTGACACCTGGGACGGTTTATATATATCATATGATATATATCATTAGTTATGTATTTAATGCTCTATTTCAGGAGGAAGCCCGTGGCACCCAAAAAAAAGTTCAGCAAAGAACAAATCATCGATGCGGCGTTCGAGATTGCGAGGACCGAAGGAGTGGATGCCGTGACCATCCGTAAGGTGGCCGAGAAGCTGGGAGGCTCTATCGCCCCCATCTATGTCAATTTCAAAGAGGCTGGCGAGCTGGTGGAGGAGGTATACCAGAGAACGCTTACGGTAAGCAGACAGATTCTGCTGGAGCAGAACTCCGGGCATCCGTTCCATGATATCGGGGCGGCCAGCATCCGTTTTGCCAGAGAGTATCCGGTGCTGTTCCGGGATCTGGTGATGAAGAAGAACGGTCAGGCGAAGTACAATGAGGCAGAGACGCAGGGATTCATTCAGATGATGCGAACGGACCCGGATCTGAATGGATTAACCGATGATGAACTGGGGATGATTTTGCTCAAGATGAAGATGTTCCAGGTCGGGATGAGTGTAATGGTTGCGAACGAATTGCTGCCGGACCATTATACGGAGGAGCAGATGATTCAGCTATTGAACAGCGCGGCAGAGGATGTCATCAGCACGGCGAAGCGCAGAACGGAGCAATCCTGAACCCGGAGGGGATGATCATATGACAGCAGGCAGAACAAGGCTTAGTCTTCTATTGTTCATCGTTATTGTGCTGGCGTGCGGCTGGATTGGGGTATGGGTGGATACGAAGCTGCCGGATCAGCCGGAAGGGAATTCACCGGGAATGGGCTTATGGCTGATTTTGCCGGTGATCGCCATGCTAGTACTACGGCTGGTGAACCGCGATTGGAAGGATATGGGCGTAAGGTTCAATTTGAGAGAAAATAAGAAGTGGTACGTTGCAGCCATTGCAGTCTATCCGTTAATTATGTTT
Source organism: Paenibacillus sp. FSL R7-0302 (assembly GCF_038006885.1). Taxonomy (NCBI): domain Bacteria; kingdom Bacillati; phylum Bacillota; class Bacilli; order Caryophanales; family Paenibacillaceae; genus Paenibacillus; species Paenibacillus sp. FSL R7-0302. Next base: position 5,852,642 of record NZ_JBBOWB010000001.1, on the reverse strand, counting down.
ATTGTGGTGGGGCTTGCTCTGCTGTTCAATAGCGCCAGCGCTTCAGAGGCCGAACTACATACGATTCTATCCCTCGTTGGGGTATCGCTCGCCGGCAGCTTCATTAAGAACATCTTCGAGGAATTCGCTTGGCGCGGCTATCTGACTCCGAAGCTGATTGAGCTGAAGCTGAATGACTGGATAATCTATCTCGTGTCCGGTCTGGTCTGGGCGCTGTGGCATACGGCTTATTATCTGGTTTTTCTGCCGGATACTTATTTCGGGACAACCACGAGGTGGGGCTATGTCCTCATCGGCTGTGTGCTTATGGTTGCCTGGTCCATCATGTACGTTGAGCTCTATCGTCTTACGCAATCGGTGTGGCCGTGTGTACTCATGCACGCTGTGGAGGATGGGGTGCCTACCTTGCTGGTATCGGTTGCCGGGATCATTACATTCACGCCGGTAGGCGAGCTGTGGTTCAGCCCGACCACCGGCGTGCTGACGACGGTTCTGTTCATCGGATTCGGATTATGGCTCAGAGCTAGACGATTGAAGCGTGTATGAGGATAGGATCTGGGCGAGAGATGGGCAGATTATTTTGTCTCATGCCCGATCATATCGCGCAGAACATCATAGGCAATAGGTAAAGTAGTAAAGCCGTCACTATCCAGAAAGTGTCCGCCGTGCTCCACCTCGTAGAAATCGGCATGAATGACTTGTGCCAATTCCTTGCTAAGCGCGACTGGAACAATGGCATCATCCCTGGAGGCAATCACTGCACGTTTGGGGGCCAGTGCTGCGGCCTCGCTGTAGTCGGTCTGATCCTGCGTGAACTCATCAAGCATTGGCAGGCCGGGCAGCGGCTACGTGAAGCCGGATACCAGAACCAGCCCGCCGAGTGGTTCCTGCAGCTTCGCCTTAAGAAGATATTTGAGAAGCGAGACGCAGCCCAAGCTGTGAGCAACGAAATAGGTGTCCCGTTTCAGCACCTTGGCCTTACTGGACAGATGCTCCAGCCATTCCTGCAGCTTAGGCGATAAGGGTGCCGGCATTTCCAGAATATCCGCCGTGATCCCGCCTGCCGCGAGCTGCTCCTGTAACCAGCCAAACCAATGATTCGCCGGGGTGGCCCCGTAACCATGAACAATATACACATGCTTGCTGCTTGTTGGATCAGCCATATCGTAAGCTCCTTCCATTAAGTAAAAATAAATATTCCCAGATGCGTATATTATAGATTCTTCCATCTGGCAGGCACAACCCCTAAAAAGACCGCCTTCCCACTTACGGGAGTACGGTCTATTTAGCTTCATGTACTTACTAGCAGGTTACTCGTCTGTACCTTTCCCCGCGAATCTGACAAATACGAATAATCCAATCAGGACCACAACGATCCCCGACCAGAAGAACCAGAACGGAACGCCGAACCGGTCGGCCACTGGACCCGCCAGTGCAAGCCCGACCGGAGAAGACAAGAGTCCGATACTTGTCACGAAGGAGAGCACGCGCCCTAACAGCTCAGGCTCATAAGACTTCTGGATCATCGCCATATACGGGCCGTTGAACAAGGGCGCTGCTGCGCCCATCAGGAAGGATAGGATGGTAAAAGCAAGGAACGCCTCGCGCCCGACTACCCCGCTCAGGACACAGGTGAGCCCGATCACAACCAGACTCAGACTCATGTAGGTGGTGTCCTTCCATCTGGAAGCAAGCACCGACAGCAGCGCACCGCCAAGGATCATCCCGATCCCGAATACGGCCTCAATCAGGCTGGCGCTGTAACCGCCGCGTCCGAAATGGGACAGCGTCATCAAGGGGAACAGCATCGCCAGCGGCATGAATACCACGCTGAAGACCGCCATGGCCACCGTTACCGTGACAATGGGCTTGTGCGACAGGAAGGCCCGCCAGCCGAGCATAAACTCCTTACGGAACGAGGGTGTCTCTACGATCTCCGGCTTCGGCTGATGAATATGAACGAACAGAAGCATAAGGTTAGCGATTAAGGCACCTGCCACATCTAAAAGTAACACTGTTCCTAGTGAAGTAGCCGAGTATACCGCTATTCCAAGCGCAGGTCCAAGGACGCTGGAAGCAGAGAAGATGAGCTGGTTCCAGCCTGCCACCCGGGTAAGCTGATCTTCCGGCGCAATCAGAGGAATCGCAGCCTGGAACGAAGGCGCATGGAAGGACGAGGCTGCCGAACGAATGAGCAGGATGGCGTACACAATCCATAAGCTGGGCTCGCCCCATAGATAATAAGCACCCAGAATCAGACTGGTTAGTGCAATGGCGCTGTCCGAGATGATCATGGTGAGCTTACGGTTCCACCGGTCCAGCCAGACACCAATGAACGGACCTAAGAGCGCTTGCGGCAGGAACCCGGCCAGACCGGCAAGCATTAGCACGGCGGCCGACCCCGTCGTCGCGGTCAGATGCCAGATGATGGAGAATTGAACCATCGCAGAAGTTAGTATTGAGAAGATTTGCCCGCTGAAGATGAAGGCGAACGTCTTTTTCCATTGTGAATTCATAAGTTTCCAGCCTCCCTAATAAAGACAGACCCAAATCCGTAAGTGGACTTGGGTCTGCAACAATTACATGACGGGACAGTGCGAAACCGGGCATAGTGAAATAAGCCGTAGCGGATCGCAATCGATGTCCTTATCGTAAATAGCAGCAGCTCAAAAAAGCCCACACTTGGTGAGAAATCAGCTTTTGTTGGGCGTGCTTACCATATACGTGGAATCATCGACTGCCATCCTCCTCAAATTTTATAGCCGAAGCTTACCATTGAAGCTCTCCAGTTGTCAATAATACCGGGAGCATTCCGCATCTTCAGCCCCGTGTGCTATATTGGGAATAATGAAGCGGATACAGGGGGCTGGAGGATGTTCTTTTTCATAGTAATGCTTGTATGTTTCTGTGTGTTCACAGCGCTTGCCTATATATTCAATGCGAAGCATAAGCTCGTGATGCCGCTGATCAGCGCGGTGGCGGTCAGTATGCTGGTGCAAGTGCTGGAGCAATTCTACATGAGCAGCATTATTGTCGTGGCGTTCATTCTCTATTTCATCATAAGCAGCATCAGGACCTTCAAGCATGAACAGTTTCAGTTGATGGTGGCTATCTTGTTCAGTACGTCCATTGTAACCCTGATCATAACCTCAACCTACTTCAAGCAGCCCGTGGTTCCCTCCGAAGCAGAGATGGTCAGGGTGATGTTCATCTATTACCCGGTGCTGATTCTATTTATCTCCTGCTATACCTACATGCTGCTTAGCGTGTTCAATTTCAAGCTGCTGCAGTCCGGGAACCCGCTCGGGTATGTGATGGGTAAGATGCGCGGCTTCAGGCGTATGATCCGTCTGCTCTGGATCGCTTCACGCAAAGGGCTGAACCATCTGCTCCAGCAGGATCACGCGAAGCTGCCGCAGGTGATTGCTGCCATTCTGGATAACATGGGCGGGGTCTTCGTGAAGTTCGGGCAAGTCTTATCGACCAAGAAGGATCTGCTGCCAGCGCAATACATCGAAGCGTTCTCCAGCCTGCATGACCAGGTTAAGCCGCTCAGCCAGAAGGAGCTGAAGGAGATCATTGACAGCCGGATCGGCGATCTGGAGGAGACGTATGAAGACTTCGGGATGGAGCCTATTGCAGCCGCTTCGATCGGTCAGGTGCATCTGGCACGGCTGAAGTCCACGGGAGAGAAGGTCGTCGTCAAAATCCTGCGGCCGGATGTGAAGCAGAAGATGGGCGTGGACCTGGATCTGTTAATTCAATTCGTGACCCGGCTATCCGAACGCTCCTCCAAAATCCGGAAACTTGGCTTAATTCAGCTCGCCGAAGGCTTCAAAACGAATCTGATCGAAGAGACGGACTTCGACATTGAAGCACTGAATACCAACCTGCTGCGCCAAGCGTTCCAGGAACACGATATTCCGATCCAAGTGCCGAAGATCTACACCGAGTATTCAACCAAGCAGATTCTGACTATGGAATATATTGAAGGGCAGCGGTTCACACAAAAGGTGACCAGCGATGTGTCCGAAATGATCATGCATGCGTTCCTGCAGCAGATTCTGATGATCGGCATCTTCCACGCCGATCCGCATCCCGGCAATCTGATGCTGACCCGGGACGGGAAGGTCGCGCTGATTGACTTCGGTTCCGTGGGCTACCTGACGGAGGAGGAGCGGGCTGGGATGTTGAACTTCCTGATGGGCTACAGCCGGAAGGATACGAAGCAGATGACCCAGGGCCTGGCCGGGGTCTGTGAAGAAGGAGAGCTGCTGGATGTGCGGATGATTGAGCGGCGCCTCAGCAGACTTTTGTCCGAAGCCTCGTTCTCGCCTGATCCTACCAGTGTCATGATGAGACGGCTCATGTCGATGATTACCGAGCTGGGGATATCCTTGAAGCCGACGGTGGCCGGGGCCTTCCGGGCGATTATTACCCTGGACGGGACCTTGTCCTCTGTGGATGAGTCGTATTCCTTATCCGCAGCGAGCCAGTCCTTCGCAGAGCAGATGGATCAAGGGCAGATCGTGAAGGATCAGCTAAGCAAGGTGAAGGGGCGGCTGGAGGATTATATCCCGAAACTACTGGAGCTGCCGCTGCTGAAGGAGAACCGGATCACCCTTGCGCGTGAGGACAATCATAGCCTGACGGATTTCATCGGGACGCTGACGGTTGGGATTTTCACCGTGATCTGTATGGTGGTCATGCTGGCAAGCTTCTGGGTGCAGGGGGAGGTCATGCGGTTCGTCCTGGCTCCCTTATCGATGTCAGGCTTCGGCACGGGGATGATTATTCTGATGATGTCTGTGATTAAGCAGTTGAAACCCAGAGGCTAGAGGAGGGCAGAAGAGATTATGGCAGGTGTATTCTCGAACAAGAAGAAGATACGCGGCTGGAAGCGCAGAGTGAAGCAGATTGACCAGTGGAAAAAAGGGTGCATGCATCTCGACCTGGAGGAGCTGCAAGCTACCCGGCGGGATTATGTGAAGCTGTGGATCGACCCCTTCTACAGGTTGAACAGGCGCAATCCGCCGGTGTGGTATTCCCGCCTGCTGCTGGAGGCGATGATTGAGGTGTACCATGCCTGGTCCCGGCAGATGGCCGGGTTCAATGAACCCTACTATTTGAGAATCTGGTTCTATCATCCGAACTTCATCCAGTCGCAGCTTGTGGTCGCCTTCCGGGAGGGGCTGCATTTCTACGATAATACCTTCGAGGCAGGAGGCGAGAGCCAGGTGTTCCCCTGGGATCTATACGGAACAGTGCCCGGTCTAGAGGACTTCATCTGGGAGCCTGCCGCTGAACCGGAGCCCTATTGTCTGCCCGGACAGCCGGGGGCCCAAGCCGCACAGGTATGGTTAGGCAGGATTCAATAGCGATGAAGACACCAACGGCCCCAGAGAATTCTCTGGGGCTTATTGGCTGTAGAGGGGGGAAGCTCCTGGGCTCGGCAGCTACCAATCCCCCGGAGTTATGATATAATTTAGCTTTATTATGGCTGGATAAGGGATTATCCTGGCGCACATAGAGAGGTACTTCATATGATAAATAATTTCTGGCGTGAATTACCACGCCCTTTCTTTATACTGGCCCCGATGGAGGATGTGACGGATGTGGTGTTTCGTCATGTGGTGAGTGCGGCGGGCCGGCCGGATGTGTTTTTTACGGAGTTTGCGAATTCTGAGAGCTATTGCCACCCGGAGGGGCACCATGCTGTGCGCGGGCGTCTGACGTTCACAGAGGATGAACAACCGATGGTGGCCCATATCTGGGGAGATAAACCGGAATACTTCCGCAAGATGAGCATCGGTATGGCCGAGGAAGGCTTCCGTGGCATCGACATTAATATGGGTTGTCCTGTTGCGAATGTCGCGGAGAACGGGAAGGGCAGCGGCCTGATCTGTCGTCCCGGACTCGCAGCGGAGATCATCCAGGCGGCGAAGGCCGGAGGACTGCCCGTTAGCATCAAGACCCGGCTCGGATTTACTCATGTGGACGAGTGGCGGGGCTGGTTGACTCATATTTTGCAGCAGGACATTGTGAATCTGTCCATCCATCTGCGTACGCGGGAGGAGATGAGCAAGGTCCCGGCTCACTGGGAGCTGATCCCGGAGATCAAGAAGCTGCGCAATGAGATCGCGCCGGACACCCTGCTGACGATTAACGGGGACATTGCAGACCGGGAGACTGGCCTTAAGCTGGCCGCAGAGTATGGGGTGGACGGGATTATGATCGGGCGCGGGATTTTTCAGAATCCGTTCGCGTTCGAGCAGGAGCCGAGGGAGCATAGCAGCCAGGAGCTCTTGGATCTGCTGCGGCTGCATCTGGATCTCTATGATCAATACTCAGGACAGGCACCACGTTCGTTCAGCCCGTTGCAGCGCTTCTTCAAAATCTACGTCCGCGGCTTCCGCGGCGCCAGTGAACTCAGAAATAATCTGATGAACACCAAGTCTACCCGTGAGGTGCGTGCGCTGCTGGATGAATTCGCAAGCAAAGAGCAGAACGGTGCGGAGGAGCTTAACGAATAAGGAGGATAATATGAGACGTTTCATTATTTTTGGCGCGAGTAAAGGCTTGGGAGAAGCCTTCGTCAAGGCGTTGCCGGTGCCGGGCGATCAGGTCTGGGTGGTCTCCAGAACATATCCGGACAGCATGAAGCTGGAGGATGGGGTGCAGCGGATCTGGATTGAGGCTGACTTGGCGAAGCCGGATGCTGCGGGGCGAATTGCAGAATCATTGAACGGCGTTACCCTGGACGTATTCATCTATAATGTTGGCGTATGGGAGAGCAAGGGCTTCAGCGCTGACTATGATTTTGAACAGGATGACCCGGCTGAGATTGCCAGTATCATTAACATTAATGTGACTGCGGCGATTACGTGCATCCAGAAGCTTTTGCCGAATCTGAAGCAGTCTGCGCATGCCAACATTATCTTCATCGGTTCCACGGCAGGCCTGGATCATAATGACTACACTCAGGTCTCGTTCACCGCTTCCAAGTTCGGCCTGCGCGGAATCGCCAATGCGTTGAGGGAGCATGTGAAGCCTTATGGGATCGGTGTGACTATCATCAATCCCGGGGAGATCGCTACCCAGATTCCGCTGGAGGCCGGAGTCGAGCCTGTCTTGTCCGCCTATAACGGCGCGCAGATCCCGCTTCAGGATATCGTATCCCTGGTACAATGCGTCATGAACCTGTCCAAGGCTTCCTGTGTGAAGGAGATTAATATTCCGGCGATGCTGGATTCGAATGCGTAGGGATGAATTCTTAATTTGGAGGAGGGTCTTATGAAATTAAAATTTATAATACCGCTTCTCGTCTTCATCATGGTCTCAGTAGGCTGTATTTCAGTCTCCAGTGTGAGTGCAGCGACACCAACCACGTATGGCTCTGTTATTTTAGACGGGAAGCCACTTGGCTTCGATGCTAAGCCCATCATCATAAATGGAAACACGATGGTACCGTTTCGTAAAATATTTGAAGCCTTAAATATGAATGTTAAGTGGGATTCCAAAACTGGAAATGTTACGGCCCAAACCACAGGGATAACGATTAAAATGACAGTGGATAGTCTTAAGGCCAATGTCAATGGAAAAGAATTCACTTTAACTCAAACGCCATTTAATACGCCTGAAGGAACAGTTTATGTGAATCTACGATTTATTAGCCAAGCTGTTGGAGCCAGTATAAGCTGGGATAATGTAAAGAAAATTGCAATAATAGATACTAAATAAACTCCGTTTAATCGTACCGAAAGAATGTACTCTTATGTGATAGTAAATAGGCCGTTTCCTTTACGGGGCGGTCTATTAACGTATGCTACATTGTTAGATATCCCCAGTTCGTAATACTTCCGCCATGTACTTTGGTCCCCCGATAAGCGAATATAGACACAGAAGCTTAAGTGGGCATGGAGGACGCTGCAGTACCATCGCGGTGATCCCGATTATAGGAGGTTGAACGATAATGGCTTATCAGAATATAGACGGCGTGCGGGTGTGGGGGAAGCCGGACGATGGCGCGCTGGTGCAGGCCCGTATGTGTGCGGAAACCGGGAATGTGGTGCAGACCCTGCTCATGGCGGATCATCATAAAGGCTACAGCCAGCCGATCGGCGGCGTAGTCGTGTACGATGGGCAAATCTCCCCGTCCGGTGTGGGTTACGATATTGGCTGCGGGAATAAGGCGGTACGGACCGGCTTGAAGATAGAGGAGCTGCGGCCACGGCTCTCAGAAATCATGGACGAGATTGCCCGCAGAATCTCCTTCGGCATAGGCCGGGTTAATAACGAGCGGGTGGAACATGAGCTGTTCGATGACACGGATTGGGCGGTATTCAAGGCGGTGGGCAGCGGAGTACATGATAAGCTCAAGGACCTGGCGCAGAATCAGCTGGGTACGGTCGGCAGCGGCAACCACTTCGTAGACATATTAGAAGAAGACGCAACCGGCCGGGTGTGGATTGCCAATCATTTCGGCAGCAGAGGGTTCGGGCATAAGACAGCGAGCGGATTCCTTAACCTGGCAGCAGGCAGAGACTTCCTGGCGAATGCCCCCGGAGAAAAGATGGATCAGCCGCCCGTCCTGCTTGACCTGAACAGTGAGCTGGGCGATATGTATTACAGAGCCATGAAGCTGGCCGGTCGCTATGCTTATGCAGGAAGAGACTACGTTATCCAGCAAGTGCTGGCTATTCTGGGAACGGAAGCGGACCTGGAGGTGCACAATCATCATAACTATGCTTGGAAAGAGACGCATGACAGCAAGGAAGTCATCGTTGTCCGCAAAGGGGCTACTCCATCCGCACCCGGCCAGACTGGTTTTATCGGCGGCAGCATGGGAGACATCTCCGTAATCGTCCGGGGTAAGGACAGCGGGGAGAACCGGGAGGCTTATTACAGCACCGTTCATGGAGCAGGCCGAATCATGAGCCGGACCCAGGCTGCGGGCCGGATGAACTATAAAACCCGTACCCGCAGCGGCGGTCAAATTACGACAGCGCAAATGCTGGAGGCGGTCCGGCAGTTCGGCGTAGTGCTGCGCGGCGCGGGCACGGACGAGAGTCCTTTTGTCTACCGGAAGCTGCAAGAGGTACTGGATGCGCATGCCGGGACCATTGAGGTTATGCACGTGCTGAAGCCGGTGGGCGTATGTATGGCGGGGGCGGATGAGTTCGATCCGTATAAGGATTGAGGGGGGACTCATCCATCACGAGTTCTCCACAGGAGGGCAACAAGGACGGGAAGTATGGTAACATGGAGATATGTGCCGGATTATGGGAGACTAGATAGAGGCCAATTCTAATCTCAGAGGTGTATGAACATGATAGAAAGAAATGACCCTTGTCCTTGCGGCAGCGGCAAAAAGTACAAGCGGTGCTGTATGCTTAAGCAGGCGGAAGAATTATCGTTGCAGGCGAAGGGGCGCCGTTTTTTTGACCGGAAATATAAGTTGACTACCGATCTGTATGACTTTGTCGCTCAGAAGCAGGGCGGAGAATGGAATTTCGAGCATCAGAAGTGTCAACGCTTCGATCCTGTGTTAGGATCGTTAAGGAATGGCGCCGGTAACATGTGGGCGTACTTCTTCCAAGTCTATGAGAATGGGTTACGCGGTATTGAGTGGTTCCTGGAGGAGAAGGGCCGGCGGTATTCCGGGGAAGAACGGAGGATGCTGGACAACTGGACAGCAATGAGACCTTCCTGCTATCAGATGGTGGACCATTATGAGCAGGGCACGGTTATTGAAGATATTTGGACCAAGGAAAGATTCAAGATGCCTTATAATGAAACGATGATAAAGATGCCACCCTGGACAGTAGCAATCGCTATGCTTGAGCCGTTCGTGGAGGATTGGTGTATACATGGAGTGACGATGTGGGGACACCCTGATATAGCGCGGGAGATCATAGCACGAGTTGGGGCGTTGCAGGAGGAACAAGCTGCGGCTTCCGGGCAGGAGAGCTCACCTGCGGACATCTTGACCAGCCACTACCCCGAACTGCTCGAATTGTGCCAACGGATCAATGAGAAGTCACGCAGCCGGTATCCGGATCACGAAGCTGCTCAGGAGACTAAGCCTCAGAGCAAGCTGCCTATGCTAATGGAATGGATTCGTGAGGAACAAGCGCAGGACCCCGGAGAAAGCGCCGAAACTCTTATTCGGGCGAGAGAATATCAACAATACCGGAGAAACCCGGAATCCTCAGCGTTGAATCTTCTGCGCATAGAACTCGGATTACCCGAAGCGCCGTTTGCGGATTATTAAAATATTGGGGAAGAGGCCGGCAGGCCTTTTCCCATTTTCATGGAGGTGAAGACATGTCCTGGAGCAAACTCAAGCAACAACTGGAGGGCTTCCTCAGCCCATCCTTAGAGGGACGGGTAGAGTACCGGGCGCCCGCTTACCGCTATTCGCCGGATAAATCAGGCACCTGTTATATTACGGTGGACAAGAAGAACATTCTCAGCATGACCGACAAGTCCAGCCCCATCCGCTGGTATTCGTCCGAGCTGGAGGTCAAGAATGACCCGGAGCTGCATATACCCGTCACCAATGAAGATATTGAAGCGGTCAGACAAACGGCCAAGGGGCCGATCCCCGAGGATCGCCTGATCGTCATGGCCCGAAGCCGCTTAACCACCGAACACGCCAAGGCATTAATGTTGGCCCAGGCTGGCCTGACGAAATCGAATTTCATTGTGGCGGCGAATAAGTTCCTGGTTACGCCTATTGAGGAGAGCCTGGAGAGCAGTGATATGGTACTGAATATTCTGGCTCTAATGGACCGGAGAGTCGGGCGGAAGCGGATCGAGGGGATGGCCGGGAAGATGCAGCGGAAGCATCCGGCGGTGGAGTATTTCTATGATCTGCGTCGCGGGGCATTATGACTGTTACACATACAAGAATCAGCTGTAAAAGCTCCACTGGCTCCGCTGCCGTTGGAGCTATTTGCCATGCTCAGCGCTTGCCCGCAACCAGCATATAGCCGGCCCCCCGGACGGTAATGATCCGCTCGGGATGAACGGGATCGTCCTCGATTTTTTTGCGCAGATTACTGATGTGGACAGCGACCGTCCGCGTATCCTCCAGACTCTTCATCCCCCAGATGAGGTGAAACAGCGTATCGACCGTGACCACTTGATTCACGTTCTGTGCCATGTAGGAGAGCAGGCTGAATTCTTTTTTGGACAGAAAAATCGTTCTGCTGCCCATATGGACAGACTGTGCATAGAAATCCAGCGTTAGTCCCGGCAGCTCCAGCAGCTGTTCCCTTCTGCCCGTGGACACTCTGCGAAGGTGGGCCTTGATCTTGGCCATGAGGACGCCGGGACTGAACGGCTTGGTCACATAATCGTCGCCGCCATAGGATAAGGCGCTGATCTTCACCTCATCCTCCTCTTGACTGCTTAGGAACACAATCGGGGCATTCGTGTAATTGCGTGCGTTCTTGCACCAGTCAATGCCGTTCTCATTCGCCAGCAGCACATCCAGCACAATCAGGTCCGGGTTAAATGACGCAAGCAGCATCATAGCATCGGCTCCGCTGTGGCAAGATGAGGACTCGAAGCCTTCCCGCTGGCAGTATAGCTGAACAATCTCACAGATATGGGGATCGTCGTCGACGATCATAATTCGGTATATGTCCATTCTATTGTCACTCTCCTGCTTCCTGAATCAATGGCAATATGACCTGGAAAATCGACCCGGTCTTCCCGTCACTCTCCGCCCTCACACTCCCGCCATGCGCTTGTACAATTTCCCTGCAAATCGCCAGCCCCAGCCCGCTGCCATCTACGCCCATGTCCAGCCCCGGCCGGTCCACCCGGTAATTGCGGTCGAAAATCTGCTCCAGCTGCTCTGGAGGAATACCCATGCCGGAGTCCTGCACGCTGATGACCGCACAACGCTTATCGTTCATCTCATCCACAGCTAAGGCAAGACGCACCAACCCGCCGGCAGGAGTGAACTTCATCGCATTCGACACCAGATTGAACAGCGCCTGCTCTAATCGTTGTGTATCGATCCGGGCAACGGGCAGGTTAGCGCTTGAAGCTGCTGTATCCCCGATGTCCAGATCGAAATCCAGCCCCGCATCCCGCACCACCAGCTCATATTGTTCATAGAAGCCGCGCAGGAACTGAGTCACCTGAACAGGCTCCATCCGGTATTCCACCTGCCCTGTCTCCAGATGGGACAAGAAGCTCAGCTCCCCGATCATCCGGTTGATCCTTATCGTGTTATCGCGGATATACTGCAGATACTGTTCATTGCGCTCCGGCTTCACCCTATCCATCACTGCCTCGACATAACCCAGCATACTGGCCAGCGGCATGCGCAGATCATGCGTAATGTAGGCCAGCAGCTTCTTCCGGCCTTCCTCGGAGTGCAGTAACCGCTCATACGACAGGCGGAGATCCTCGTGGGCTGCGGATAAGGCATGGGTGCGCTCCAGCACGAGCTGCTCCAGATTGGCATTCATCCCGGTGAGCTTGAGATTGGCTTCCTGCAGCTCCCGGGCAATCCGTTCTTCATTCGTTGCTGCCCTTGTGAATCTGGAGGAGAGCAGCAGCATCTGGGCGACCGTGAAGATAAGCAGTCCGAATGGCGAGCTGTTCTCAATGGGCGACCATTCGTTGTAATACAGGAAATCGTTGGTCACCGTAGCCAGAGCCACCACCGACACCAGCAGGAAGCTCAGCGCTCCCTCCATCCGCCGTAAGGCCGCATGAGCCAGCCCCACCATCAGATACACCATATGGAGCACCACGACCACACCGATCAGCAGCAGCATCCGGGAATAGACGAGGGCAGGGGTCACCACAACAACCAGACAGAGTGCGCCGGTGACGATCCGGCTGCCATAGCGGAACCAACGCGACACGTAATCCGGGAAAATGCATTCAAAATACATCGTGATCATCCACCCGCCAAGGCATAGGATCAGATACTCGAGCTTGAACTGCAATTCCCACGGAAAATGAGGCAGCCACTGGGTTAACATAAGCTCACCGTTCAGCAGGGAGCGGATAGAGAACATCACAGTGAACAGACCGAAGTATAGCGGTGCCCGGTCTTTACGCCGCAGCATGAACAGCAGCAGATGATACACGCCGATCACCAGCAGGCTGGCCGTGATGAACATATCCGCAGCAATCCTCAGATGAGTCCGGACCGTTAACACATTACTGCCGCCCAGCTCAATATTCTTAGTGATGCCGCCCCGCTTATGATGGAAGTTCGCGACCTGCATCACCAGCTCCACCGTGTCGCCTTCAGGCTGGAAGAACACCAGCTTCGTCGCCAGACGCGGCGTCATGCCCTCTTTGTCCTGATCCACCACACCGACTTCAGCTAGCAGCTCTCCATTCACCCACAATTTATACGCATTAAAAATAGTAGGCAGCCGCAGAGCCAGCCGCTCCTTACGATCCTGCTCGCTAAGCTGGATCACCAGCCGGAAGGTGGCATAGCCTTCGCTCTTCAGCGCTTGACCGTCCAGCGGGTAGCCCAGCCAGGAGCTGGGGAGGTTGATATACCGGTCCCGGTCTGATTCCCCGCCTGCCATCCGGCTTCGTATATCCCCGGGTGAGAGCAGCTCGTGCCAATAGAAGGCCCATTCTCCCTGTAACTTCAGCGGATTCATACGGATAGAGGTATGCGTTAGATTCAGAAGGCCTTCCTTGCTTCGAGGCTTGGGAGCATCCGGCGTTGTAGACAAGAGAGCATAGCTTGCGATCAGCCCGATAACCACAACTACAGCGATATGTAACCAGATTTTACGAGAACCGGACCTTAGTATACCCCTCATGATGAAGCCGACCCCAATCTACAAGATTCGTCATTCTTAAGCTCATTGCCTTAATGATAGCATCATTGCCGAAAATTGTGTGAAATTGCACGATGTAAAGTTCTCTTCTCTTTCATGAACAGGCTAAATTGCTGTGTAGAATGCCAAGCATGGAAGCGGATATGTCGAAAATTGTAAGCTACTACGGTTGATTCGAAAAATACAAAAATGCTGGAATGAATTAGAAAATCGGTAATAAAATATAGTACCCTGATAGTGGCCCCGTAAAGTAACTGAGTAAGTATCGAAGCCATAGCACTTTGTGGGGTTATTCTATGGGAAACGATCTAAGGAGGCTTGGCTATTGTATAAGAAAGTGTCAGTCAGAGCTGTATCCCTAATGGCCGTGATGGTAATGCTGTTGTCCGTGTTCTTCACCGCCTTACCGAATGCAAATGCAGCCGCGAGAGGAGCGTGGTCGCCGAACACGGCCTATGCGGTGAATGACACCGTAACTTATGGCGGAGGTACATATACCTGTCTTCAGGCGCATACGTCCCTGACCGGCTGGGAGCCGCCGAATGTTCCTGCACTATGGAAAAGCGGCAGCACCACCACACCAACGCCCACGCCCACAACGCCACCAGCTACGAACGGAGCCATTTTCTATGCAGACAGGGACTATGGCGGCAAGGCCGTCACCCTGGGAACAGGCAATTATGTGCTGTCCCAGCTGAACAATGCGGGCATTCCGAATGACTGGATGTCCTCGCTCAAGGTGCCCAGCGGCTGGACGGTGGAGGTGTATGCGGACGATAATTTTGGCGGCACGAAGTGGACCTATACATCAAGCTCCTCCTGGGTCGGCGATAGTGTGAATGATAAGATGTCTTCGGTCAAAATCTACACCGGTTCACCGCCCGCAACCGGCGTCACCCGCCCCTCCGAGGTGCCCAGCCAGATCTGGACGTATGCCATGAATGTGGACAATAAATTCGGAAAAGGCGGGGATTTCGCACTACTACTGAGCGCGGTGATCAAGAAGGAGAGCAGCTTCGGGGCAGGTCTGCCGGGCAGTCCATCCGCCGGTGACGGATTGATGCAGGTTGAACCGAATACACGTGCCGCGTATGCCTCCCAATTCAGCGCCAAATTCGGCCGCACGTATAATCACAGCAGCGAACAGGATCAGGTAGCCTTAGGCGGACTGATTCTTGATGAGAAGATCGCAAGATTCGGCAACATCTACAACGGACTCTTACACTACAACGGGGGCGACAACTGGTATCCAGGCGCCACCGATTCCTACGGCCGCCCAATTCTGGCGGATCAATATGCCAATGCTGTATACGGGACATATAAGGGGTACGGCGGCAAGAACTAGGAAATTACCCTTCTTCTATAAAAAAGGACAAAGACGCTCGGGGCTCCCGCAGCGTCTTTGTCATTGTATAGGAAATTGTGATTTTTTTCTGTTGTAACACTTTTGAAGAAATCCTGCAAAAATTGCAGCAATACTGCTCAATAGAAGGGGGCTTTGCTGAAATCCTGCACGAAATGCAACAAAGTCAGCGATAACTTGCTCTCTGCACCGGAATTTGTGCAAAACATGCAACATTATACCCGCAGCTAGTGATAGCTATAGAAAAATCCTGCAAAATGTGCAACAATGCTTTTGCCCTTAGAAAGGAAATAAGACGCCCGAGGGATTCACCAGCTTATGATATACTTGGGGGTGAATGTCAGAACGATATCAAGATGAACGAGGACTTCCAATATGCCCAAAAAAGATAATCTTCTAGCCATCCTATGGATGCTGAATACCGGCGCCAAGCTGACAGCGGGGCAGATCGCCGAACGGTTGGAGCTTAATATCCGCACCGTGTACCGCTATATCGACGCCCTCTGTGCCAGCGGGGTGCCGATTATCGCAGACTCCGGCCATAATGGCGGCTACCGCCTGCTGAACCATTTCATTAAAGCCCCGCTGTTGTTCGACCTGGAGGAGAAAAAAGCGCTGCTTCATGCCGCTGAGTTCGCCAAGGAAGCCGGATACCCGGGGAGTGAGGCTTTAGACCATGCTGCCTCGAAGTTGAGGATGTATTCCAACCCGGAGCAGGAGCACATGCTCAGCCGTCAGTTAGCGGGATTTGAGGTGGCCGGGCGCAAGGCACCGCCTGCGGTTCAATCTGTGCTCGCGGAATTAGAGCAAGCCATAGCAAGGGAATACCCGGTAGAGACCGACTACCGCACCGGGCGGGAGGAACAGGCCAAGCGCAGAACAATTGACCCCTATGGCGTCGTGTACTGGAACAACAAATGGTACACCGTAGGCTTTTGCCATCTGAAGCAGGAGATCCGCAGCTTCCGGGCTGACCGGATGCTCACCATCCAGCCGGCACCGGGACACTTCAAGCGCCCCGAAGCCTTCTCGGCCCGTGACTTCTTCCTGCAGAAGATGCTGCCTGATCTGCCAGGCAAGGGGACGTTAACCACCGTAGTCATCGCGGGTCGGGCGGAGGCCCTGGACGACCTCTGTCTTCATTGGTATTTCGCCCATCATCTGCAGGAGCGAACCCCTGGCCAAGCTATTTTCATGCTCGAAGAATGGGCTGTACAGCATTTCGTTCCGCACTTCCTTTTATCATATGGAAAGTCCATTCAGATCACCGGGCCGCAGAGCCTCAAAGACAGGGCCGCTGCGGTTGCGGCGGATTTGGCGGAGTATTACCGGGGGTGACGGTGTAAACAAGGAGGGTGACCTTTATGCGTAACCGGAAGGTTTTTTTAACACTGAGAATTCTATTAGCAGCCATTCCTATCTTCCTGTTGATCCAAAATTATGGTACCACCATTCGGATCTGGCTCAATCCCGTAACAACAACGTTAGGGCAGGTGGTTACAGTCTTACCTGACAAGGAGATTACTACACTGACATTCCTGCCCGGAAATGATGCGGAGAGCGAATTCAAGATTAAGGGTGATGATCATCTTAGCGGCCTGCTGAACCGGCTCTAAGGATAACACAACGACCCGCTGGTATTCCGTCTTGAACCAAGGGGAGATGGAGCAGATCATGAGCTTAATTATGGCAAAAAGAACAGATTGAAGCTTACAATTTCTTACATACGCTGATAAGGAGTGGGGAGGAGGGGGTGAACGGTGTTCGATCCCAGTCCGCATACTGGTGCTCGATACGAAATCCGTTACGGGTCAGTAACTCTGTCAGCGCAGCGTGTGTTGTAAACCGACAGTCGATCCGCGACTCCGTCCGCTTATAGCCCCAATCGCGAAAGGTTACCCAGTGCATAGTGGAACGTTCCGCATCGTAGGTCTGTGTGCCCGATACCTTGACTACGTTGCCGTCTGAATCGATGAATTGCCCCCAAGCCGTCTCCCCTTCATCAGACAGGTCAGTTCCTGCGGGATTGCGCGTCTCGAAGATCAGTCGTCCTCCGGGCTCCAGATGATGGTAGACGGTACGGAGCAAGGCAGCCTGATCCTCATCACTCACAAAAGCCTGAAACGCATTCCCCGTTAAATAAATCATGGCAAACCGCTTATCGGAGCGGAAGGTTCGCGCATCGGCTTCGATGAACTCTACGGGCAAGTTCCCGGCCTTCATCCGCGCATAAGCCAGCATGGAGGAAGCAATATCAACGCCAGTCATTGCGATTCCCGCTTGAGCCAGCGGCAGAGTCGTCAATCCGGTTCCGCAAGCCAGTTCCAAGACCTCGCCAGCAGCCGCTTTAGCCCACTCCAGATAGAACTGATATTTTCGTATCTCCCCGCCGAACTCCAGATCATAGTTGACCGGATCACGGTACTCTTCCAGATTGTTGTGCGTAGTCATTGCCAGTTCCTCCTTGCCAATACAATATAAATGCATAAAGGTAAGATAGCATAGCTGTTCATAGGCGGGAATGGAACTGTTGATTATAGCTGTTTTTTATTGATAGGATGGAAAGGAAATATGTTCAGCTTACATAGCTTCACTGACAGCAGTTGTCAGTGAAGCTATTTTATTATAGAGATAGTCATAGAGAGAGGAGCTACACATGAAACATACCGTATATCTATATGTGTTCGACACCATGGCCGATTGGGAGATTGGATACTTAACGGCTGAACTGAATTCGGGAAGGTACTATAAGGAGGGGGTGGCCCCGTCTGCAATAGTTACTGTTGCCAATGAGAAGACGCTTGTCACTACAATGGGCGGGCTGACAATCATGCCTGACATCACGGTGGATGAGTGCAGCATGACAAGCGCAGATGCCTTGATTCTGCCCGGCGGGAATACATGGACCGAAGCCATCCACAAGCCTATCCTAGGGCTCGCTGAGCGATGTATACAGGAGGGTATATTAGTTGCAGCCATCTGCGGAGCCACCATGGGACTGGCCCAGGCCGGCCTGCTGAATTCACGCCCGCATACAAGCAATGACCTGGAGTATCTCCGGATGGTCTGTCCTGCGTATACCGGCGGGGACTTTTACCAGATGCAGTCTGCTGTAACGGATGGCAAGCTGATCACCGCCTCCGGCATTGCTCCGTTGGAATTCACTGTGCATGTCTTGAAAGCCATGGATGTAATGGCCCCAGACAAATTGAAGGCCTGGTATAGTCTCTACAAGACCCAGGAAGCGAAGTATTTCTATGAGTTGATGAACTAAAGGAGGCATAACTTAATGACAAGCAAAGAGCATATGGGAGTATCGGGCCAATATACGGATAAGGGGAGACCCAACGGATTCACAACCATTACCCCATTCATAGCAGTAAATCATCCTTCTGAGGCGATAGAGTTCTATACAGCTGTTTTCGGTGCGAAGGTCAACTATATTACGGAATATCCCGGTGCTAACGGGGAGGCTATTATTGCTCATGCGGAACTGGATTTCGGCAATGGCCGCTTACAGCTGGGGGCAGCGAATCCGGCATATCACCTGGTCCTGCCGCCAGAGGGTGACAATGCATGTTATTCTCTGGGAATCTACGTAATGAATGTCGATCAGGTCGTAGACAATGCGGCAGCAAGAGGAGCAACGGTTAGAGAGCCGGTGGCAAGCTTCGTTTCAGGCGATAGATTCGGAAGCATCCTGGACCCCTTCGGCGTCAGATGGTCAGTGATGACCCGGATTGAGGACTTGTCCGACGAAGAGAGCAGCCGGAGGGTAGCGGAGTGGGCGGAAGCAGGGCTTAAGGGTGGGAAGGAGTAAGGGAATAGCTTGAAACGGGAAGCGAATAGGAAGTTTGGAATGCCCTCTCTTGATGGAGAGGTTTTTTCTGTTGCCACCTGGAATAAGACTGAAGCAACGGTTATCTGAAGGAAGGATGGATTTGATTATATTCGTTTTTTATTGATAGGATGGAAATGAAGTTTACTTGGGGGGACTATCGAATTCCTGCGATCCAGGTCTCGGTAGTGTCGTTATATGAAGGGAAGGAGCTGCCTTTCCGATGTGTACTGGAGAAGGTTAATCACCTAAGTAAGGTGCTGTTGCAATATGTGGATGTAGTGAAAGGCGAAGAAATCCATGAGATCGTGTCAGAGGCAGCAAAGGACAATAGTGTGGAGTCAGACAACAACTTATATAAGCTTATGGTGTATTCCAAGAGAATCATAGGTTGAAATGCTGAAGAGGAAGGAGTTGAACAGAATGGACACCCATAACTGTAACCTGAATATCTGGGCACATCTGCCGGATGAGATATGGACGAAGGTTGCTGATATATATGAGTCTATGCCAGGTTGGATGGGCTATACAGACGGAATTCCCTATTGGTTCGGGCAGGAAGCGGATGAGAGTTTCATAACGGCCTCCGTTGAACCTAGCGGGTTATTGTTCTATGCCCAGATGGAGCAGAGCCAGTGGGATGCATGGATTGGAAGGTTCAAGGCTTACGGTGGGGGAGCCGGAGGATGGCGATTTTAATTATTAAAAGTAAAATTATTCAAAAATGTGTTACATTTAGTCGACTAATGCGTCGTATAGTAATAGACAGCATGAGCCATTTCGACGAATAACGCTATTACTGATAACCGAAGGGAGGATGCGCATCACTGTATTGAAGGGCAAAACTTATGAAGAGAGGATGAGTTTGTTGAAAAAGAACTTCCGCTATTTTCTAGGCCTCATGCTCGTATTATTAATGATTCCAATGAGTGTCGCTGCTTCTAGTGCTGATCGAAATGCTGACTTGACCCATACTGTACCGAAAGCTATTATACAAGCGATGGAATTGCAGGAGCCGGCCCTTCGAGCCTATCAGAATCTCTGGGACAGTTTCGATAAAGATGAACTAGGTACACCGGTGTATCCCGAACATTATGCAGGGGAATATGTCAGCGGCGATAAACTGGTGATTATGTTAGTAGATCCTTCCGAAGAGCTGAAAGAAGAGTATATGAAGCGTGCACAGGATAGTGATCATGTTATATTTGAAAGCGCTTCATACTCGCTGGATTATTTGAATAGTCTAGATCAAGTCGTGAAACAGCTGGAGGAGCAGAATTATAGCATCGGAAGCTACGGTGTGGACCGGAAGGCTAATGTGTTCTTTGTCTCAGTGATTGAAGAAGACTACAATAAGCTTATGAGTGAGCAGCCCCAGACTCTCCAAAAGACAACAGAGAGCTTGCCTGTCCGTATCGAGCCAGGAACGTCTAATACGAGTACCGCCCAATTATGGGGAGGAGACCGGATTACCAATGAAGACAATGGCGCGGGATTAAGCGTCGGTATTGGAGGAACCTATGGCGGCAGTAATGCCATTCTGACGGCTGGACACAGCAATGAGAAGGTGGGCTTCTTCTCTCCGAGATATCCTTATATTCAGTATTCAGGGACCCGGATAGGACAGGTCGCTTATCAGCGTGCGAATCAAGCCGTCGGTGCGACTGGCGTTGATTCCCTGGGCGACTTCGCGATGGTGAAGTTAACCGGAAGCGATACGGCGACGAACAAAGTGTATGGAAGTGTATCCATAACCGGGACCTATTCATCGGTTCCTGTGGGAACCACGATCTACAAATACGGAGCAACGACCGGATATTCATGGGGGACGGTGTCGCAAGCGAGCATTAACGTCGTCTACTCCGATGGCCTGTTCAATACCTATCGCGTGAACGGCCTGTATCAGTCTCTGATGCAGAACTCATCCGGTACCGATGCCGTTGCCGGGGGAGACAGCGGAGGACCGGTATATATGAAGGATGGAAGTGCGAACAAGCTGCATGGCATTGTAACAGCCAGAAGCAATCCTACGAGCGGGCCTGCTAAGATCATGTATTCCACCCCGATTTATTATGCGGAGCATGCCGGCTTCACCGTCAAGACTAACTAGTTATACAGTACCCATAAGGAGGATAATGACATGTCTGTTCCCTCAGTCTCTAAGCCATTCCTGTGGTGGTGCACCGTGTTGACGGTCATTATCCTCTTGTGTGTTATTGTCTACCGGACAGGGGCCGCATGGTATCACAATCACCAGTTACGCAAAGACTTCTCAGCTGCGGTACCAGCCAGTCCCTATCAGCAAGGCACTCCGCTGGAGCAGATGGATCTGGGCGCGTATAGCTCTTATTTTCCCGGCATATCTGGAGAGCCTGAATATTCATTAACACACCGTATAGAAGCGCCTGTGTCTCTGAAGTATTATACTGAGATTCCAACTGACGAAACAGCTGTCGCCTTGGAAATCCCCAAAGGGACGATGATTGAGGCAATTCCGGAGGATACACAGGGGTCTTCATTCTATGAGTTAGGGTACGGGTATACCAGCTATCCTACGTATGGGAAGGGGTGGCGGTATGTCCGGCCGTTCAAGACGGCAGAGGCGGCAAGCCCTGGACTGGGCGAGGAGTATTACTATATTAAAATAGACCGCTTAGAGGCTGTATTGGACGCGGCGATTCGGGCAAATAAGCCTTTTCGCGCGGCGGTACGTCAGCAGCATTGGACCCTGAACCAGGGGACACATACCTTCGCACGGCTTATTGACGAGGCACTATATCAGAATGGAGCCTACCTGTCACCGGATCTGTTCTACAGGATTTTGGACCGCTGGAATCTCATGCTGCTGGGGGCAACGGCGATAGTTACGGTGGTGCTGCTAAGAACGGGGGCAGGGTTCCCGCGGGCTCGTAGATAGCAGTGCCTATAGGGGGATGATATGAGGAGGGGTTACCAATTTCGCTTCGCGTTCTGCATACCCGTGAACCCGATGATGATACAACATTCCTGAAGGATCTATACGATAGCCACTATCCGTTAATGAGGAAGAAAGCTTATACCATCCTTAAGGATCAGGAGGTCATTGAGGATGTCATTCAAGAAGCTTTCATCCGGCTGATTCCCAAGACCGCCTTGTTACGCACCTTGAACGGCTGCAAAGTTACCACTTATGTCGTCAACACCATTAAGCATTATTGTTATGACCATATCCGAAGGCGCACCCGCCGTTCCAGAAAGGTCTATACCGGCTTGAACAACGATGTAGCGGAGCAAATCCCTGATCCCGCAGCCGCTACAGAAGAGAACTACATCCAGGCTGAAGCAGTAGGAGCGCTAGAGAGAGCCATGCTGCAACTGTCGGAACGCGACCGTAGTCTATTGTACTTCAAATACAAGCTGGAGCTGCGCGATCCGCAGATCGGTGAGCTCCTGAACCTCCCGCCCCACCATGTGCGCCAATATATCTCCAGAGCCAGAAGCCGGGTGCTGCGGGTTCTAAGGGAGGAGGGGAGTTAATCACCAGATCCATTAGCGCAAGATAGCCCCTTCGGGCAGCATAGACTTGGAATCTCATGAGCTCATGAATTCCGGTTATATCTGCTGAAGGGGCTATTTGTTGTTATTGTGAATGATTTTACTGCCTATATAGATTGAACTAAAATATTAAAGTTAAAGGAAAAGTGATGGAGGGGAATTTTGGAACTGGAGGAGCGGTAGCGTCCGCCTTTGTCTGCGGATTTCCACCGCGAACAGCGGTATACAGTCAAGAAATCTGCAGACAACAGCGGCCGGAAGTCCAAAACTTCTCTGGAGTCACGGCTACTCCTAAAACATAAAAACCATTAGTTCAATTTATGTAGCCGCTTATGTAGCCGCTTATTTCAGCGCCCCTTCGGTCAAGCCGGCTACGATATAGCGGTGGAAGAAGAGGTAGACGATAATCATCGGGAGCGTAATCATCGCCAGTGCGGAGAACAGCAGCTTATAGTCGGTCATATAGCGGCTGGAGAAGGCCAGCAGACCTACCGGAATCGTCTTCAGGGAGTCGTCCTGGATGTACAGCATGGCCAGTAGCAGCTCATTCCAGGCATTCAGCGCAGAGAAGATCCCCACAGTAGCCATATTCGGAATAAGCAGCGGAAGAATGATTCTGCCGTACATCCGCCAGTCGCCGCAGCCGTCAATCCGGGCAGCCTCCAGCAGCTCCTTCGGGATCGAGTCCAAATACGCCTTAAGCAGGAAGATGGCCAGCGGAAGTCCGGTACCGATATAAGGGAGAATTAACCCCATATAAGAATCCTTCAGATTCAGTTGCTCAAAAATATAGCTCTGCGCAATGAAAAAGGATTGCAGCGGCATGAACAGTCCGAAGACGAACAGCAGCATCAGCAGGCTGCTGCCGCGGAAGCGCAGCTTGCTGAAGGAGAAGGCTGCAAGGCTGGCGAAGAGCAGAATGCCCGCAACGGTGACCGAGGTGACAATTACACTGTTGCTGGCGTAGGTGCTCATATTGCCGACCGTCCAGGCTTTGGACCAGTTCTGCAGATGAATCTGTTCCGGCAGCGCGAACGGAGAGGAGAAAATCTCCCGGTTCTCCCGGAAGGAAGAGAGAATAAGCCAGAGAATCGGGTAGGCATAGAAGCAGGAAATGACGATCATGAACAGATAATACAGGATATGCGGGAGCGGTCTGCGGCGGGCGGCTTCCCCGCTGTTATAGGATTTTTTCTTGATATCCAGGGCCGTGGTCGTCAAGGGATACACCTCACTTTCACATAATGTCACAGTTTACATGTTCCGGGTTCCCCGCTAATACTCCAGTACACCGGCGTCCTTCTTCTTCATTTTGCCGGCTACAAGCCCGATCACCGCGATTACAATCGTCATGATGACGGCCAGCGCGGAGCCGTAGCCGATGCTCATATGGGTAAAGACGACCTTGACCAGATAGGTGGTCACGATCTCGGTTGAATTGTACGGTCCGCCGTTAGTCATGACATAGAACAGATCGAAGGACTGGAAGCCGGTGAGCACACACAGCATGATGCCTGTCTCCACCAGATTGCGGATCATAGGGACTTTGATCTTGAAGAAGATCTGTGCTTCCCCTGCGCCGTCCAGATAGGCCGATTCGTAGACTTCTTTGGAGATGCGCTGGATTCCGGAATAGAAGATGGTCATATAAAAGCCTGCATACACCCAGCCGGAGACGATACAGATGGCATACAGCGCGGTATCGGGGTTGCCCAGCCAGACACGGGTCCAGCTCTCCAGGCCGATCTTCTCCAGCAGGATATTAATGAGGCCAAAATCGGAATTATAGACGAACTTCCACAGGTAGGAGACGACAATCATCGGCAGCATGACGGGTACGAAGAAGGCGAGCCGGAAGAGTCCGCTGCCCTTGCGGCCCATCGTGATTAAGCCTGCGAGTCCGAGTCCGGCAATGACCTCAACCAGGACCGTAGCAACAATATAGATAAGCGTGTGTCCGTAGGAGTTAATGTAGATCTGGTCCTGAAAAGCGCGGATATAATTGTCGAAGCCGGTGAAATGCATCGTGCCGATCCCGTTCCAGTCGTAGAAGCTGAAGACGAAGGTCATCAGCACGGGGACCAGAACAACGAAGCCAAACAGCAGGAGGGCGGGAGAGATGAACAGGTAGGGAGAGAGCTTATTGCTTCGGCCGGACATGGGGCCACCTCCAATTCTTGATGTACAAGGTAGTACATAATTTCCGTTCTCGGGATGAAGCCGCCTTGCGGGCGGCTTCACCGTTATTTTTTCAGAGGGGCGATGGTGGTCTCCAGCTCAGCCAGAGCAGCTTCAGGGGACTCAGCGCCTCCGATAACCTTAGAGGTGGCCATATTAAGCGCGTTGGCGACCTCAATGGAATAGCCGGTATCGGGCGGCGACACAAGCACCGGGGCATTCTCCATCAGATCGTTCAACTCCAGCGAGAGCGGAAGCATGGTCTCCTTGTCGATCCCGTCCTTGGTAATCGGCACAGCCCCGGCGTCTGAGAGCTTCTTCGAGGATTCGGGGGAGCTGTAGAGCTTCATGAATTCAATGGCTTCGTCGATCAGCTTGGAGTTCTTATTGACCACCATTCCGTTCAACACGCCGATTACGCTCTCCTGATTGCCCTTGCCGTCCGGCATGGCCGGTGTATTGAAGTAGCCTAGCTCAAGGTCGGGCGTTTCTTCCACAGCGGTCGCAGCCAGCCAGCTGCCGATCGGATGCATGGCACCGCTGCCGTTCAGGAACAGCATATCCGCTTCACTGTCGCTTGCGGCACTAATGTTCTCATTAATATAGCCCTTATCCCAGAGCTCCTTCACGTAACCATAGGCTTTGACGAAATCAGGGGAATTGAACGGTTGCTTGAGCTGCATGGCCTCACTGTAGGCATCCTCGCCCGCAACCCGTGAGAGGATATGGGCGACCCAGTTGCCTGCTGTCCACAGATCGGAGTTGCCGATGACGAGCGGAGTGATGCCTGCCTGCTTAATGGTCTCGCATACCTTCAGGAAGTCCTCCCAGGTGGCTGGCGGCTGAAGGCCCAGATCACTGAACATCTTTTTATTGTAAAAGATTACGTTCGTCACATCGCCCGCAGTGGGAACCATATACGTCTTGCCGTCGATCACCATCCCATTGAAGGTACCTTCGGCGAACATATCCTTCAGTCCTGAGCTCTCAAGCTGTCCGGTAATATCTGCGGCATAACCATCCGTGACTCGGGTCTGCAGACGCTGTCCGGCCCATTCGAAGTACAGGTCAGGAGCGTTCTTGCCGCTTAGCAGATTGGGCAATCCGATCGTCTGATACGTATCATCGTCCTGGTAGTTGAACTCCACCTTAATCCCCTGATGCTGTGCCTCGAACTCCTTGCCGATTGTCTCCCAGACCTTGATCAAGCCTTCGCCGGGCGAGCCCATAGCAATCCGGAGGGTTTCCTGTTTAGCACCGGACCCGCCGTTATTGGCTGAGCTGTCATTAGAGGCTGCAGAAGAGCAGCCCGTCAAGGCGGTAACCAGCATCGTTGAGACCAGTGCAATATTCCTTTTGTTCATTCGTTCATCGCTCCTTCGATTTGTATGGGCCAATAAGCTGATGCGACTACGCGATTCCCTCTTCTTCCTGCTTTTCCTTTCGCATTCACACTCCCGTATGTAATATTACTTAACTCAATAGAGTGAGGTATTCCCGATTTGGTCTAAGATTTGTGCGAAATAAGTAATTTGTAGTAACAATATAGTTTTCATTATTAAGTATAGCCAAGGACCTGTCAATTGTTTTTTTAGGCAAAAAGACAGAGGAAATTCATTTTTAACCGAAAGTGAAGTAGGATAGAACACTTCCTGCGTAAAATTTTGTAAGCGTAAACAACGTTGATATCACAAGGAAATATACGATGTTATGGGAGGAAGTGGAAAATAGGTGCGGCTGCAGATCACCATTTCATAAATGTGTTGACAATTTGTTATGATTAAAAATAGAATGTGTGTAAATGTTACTACAACAACATTAATAACATGACATGGAGGTGACATTGGTTAGGATGGCTCCGGAGCCGGATTTATCGCGTTAACGATTACACTTTGAGGAGGAATGCATATGAAGTTCAGATGGAAGCAGATGCTCGGAGTATTTGCCGTCGTGTCGTCCGTGGCATTGACAGGTGTGTCCACGGTATCGGCAGAGACCACCGAGAAGATTCCTGCATGGGCCGCTGAGGAAATCGCCTCGTGGAAGGAGATGGGGCTGCTGAAGGGGAATCCGGATGGTCTCGTGCTGCCGAATGAGGGAATCCGCAAAACAGAATTCGCCGCCTTGATTAACCGGATCTTTAATTTCAGTGAGGAGAGCGTCCAGAGCTTCAGCGATGTTCCTAAGACGGCCTGGTACGCCTCTGACATCAGCAAGGCGGTCGCAGCTGGTGCTCTTATCGGTGATGGCGGAGGGAAGATCCAGCCGCTGGAGATCCTGACCCGTGAGCAGGCGGCGCTGATGCTCAGCAGAGTATTCCATGTTGCTGCCTCAGGACAGACATATGCCCCGTTCACGGATGATGCCCTCATTGCCGGCTGGTCCAAGGAAGCGGTCTATGCGATGAAGGAAGCCGGTTATGTAGCGGGCACACCGCAAGGCGCATTCCAGCCGAAGAAGGCATTAACGCGGGCCGAGGCCGTGAAGATGATGAACAATGCCATGGGCCGCCTGGTGGCAGACGGGGGAGAGCATTCAGGCATCTCCGGCAGCAACCTGATCGTTAACACAGCGGGAGGTACGTTATCCGGTCTGAAGCTCTCAGGGAATGTATATATTACACCCGGCGTTGGCGAAGGGAATCTGAGCCTCAATAACGCAGCGGTTGGAGGCGTCGTCTACATCAACGGCGGCGGTGTGAACAGCATTACGCTGACAGACAGTCAAGTGGGCAGCATTGTTATCAGCAAGCCTGCTTCTCCGGTAAGAGTAATCCTCAAGGGGAAGACCACTGCCGGGAAGATAGATGTAACCTCGGGCGCCAGAATTGTTAATGAATCCGGCCAGCCGATAAGTACCATGAACTTGCTTACGCGGGCTTCCGATGCTGTCTCGGTGTCGGGGGATGTTAATGAATTGAACGTGGCTGCACCGGCGGGCTTCACGCTGGAGAGCGGCCAGATTGGCAGCTTCAACGTTTCACTTAAGGCAGGCGGATCGGCGATTAAGTTGAACAAAGGCAGTATTGTTAAGAAAATGATCTTGAACAGTGGCGCAGCCGTAACCGGCGAAGGGACAATCGCCGAAGCGGTGGTCAATGGAGAAGGCGTGTCTTTCGCGGTCAAGCCGGACAAGCTGACGGTCAATGCTGCTAAGGTAACGATAGGCGGGCAAGATTACGACGCATCAGGTCATCTCATCAATCCTGCGGCCGGCAACCCGGGAGGATCGGGTTCAAGCGGCGGCACAGGAAGCCCCATTCCAGCTCCAACCTCAACTCCGAATCCAACCTCAAGCCCGGGTACGGGGAACCCGACACCAACACCGACGCCAAAACCAACGCCGACACCAACGCCGACACCGACACCAACGCCGACACCAACGCCAACGCCAACGCCAACACCGACGCCAACAGCAACAGCAACACCAGAGCCCAAGGCTGCCGAGCTGTATACCTATGCGGAAGCATTAAGCACGTTCAGCTCCACAGGAGCAGAAGGGTTGGCCAAGCAATACCTGACCTTCCTTCAGGACCCTTCCTACAATCCTCCGATCGCTAACAAGGATGTCGTCATGCCGGACCTTGTGAACGCTGTAACCTTTGTTAACTATGAATTTAATATCAAGCCTTCCATATTCGCTTCGATGCGGGGGATTAACACCTCTGTCTTAGATAAGACCCGGACTTATTTATGGATCGGAACAGACAGCGGAGTCACCAAAATTAATCTCGCCACGAATGAAATGACCAGTTATAACGCTCAAGGCAAGCAATTGTACGATGATAAGGTGCTGCTGCTTTTGCCGGATGAAAATACTGGGGTACTGGTGATCACAAGAACCGGCGTATCGCATATCTACCAATAAGGAAAGGGGAGCTTACCATGGACAAGATGAAAAGAACGGGCATGAAGATCACGGGTGGACTGCTTGCCTTAACGTTGTTCGTATTGCCGGCGGCGCCCGTGCTTGCGGAGAAGCTGCCTGGCTCGGCGTACTCTCCGGTTCAGCTGGAGGCTGTGCAGACCAAAGAAATGACCTATTACAAAGCGGGATCGGCTTCTATCCCGGGCACCATTGAATGGGTCACCGATGCTTCAGCACTCAAATTCCTGCCGCTCTCGGTCATTGGCGATGTAACCAGTGTGGTTCTGGACGGGGGAGTCTACTGGATTGGAACGGAGACCGGCTTACAGCGGGTGGACTTCAGCGCAAGCGACACTAAGGATATTGTTCAGTATATGGCCGGACCGAGGTATCTGTATGGCGGAGACGATCATGTGACGGGACTGGCCAGTGACGGGAAGAATGGCATTTGGGTCCGTACGGCGAGCGGTGTCACGCATATTGCAATGCCGGAGAAGACGCTGCATGACAAATCGTTTATCTATGAGGATCTCGTGCAGTCGATCCTGGATCGGCGCGGCATGGTTCATGGCGCAGGCTTTACCTTCACAGAGACGGACAGCAAGCTGGATGCGGTCAATTACAACTCCGCGACTGGCGTATTCACATCCACGCCTACCACCAGCGATAATGACGGTCTATGGACCGCGATGTACGCGATGGGCGAAATCTTCCGCTACAAGGCATTGCAGGAGCAGTACGGAACGAGCCCGGCTTCCGGGGAGCAGGCAGAGATTGCCGCAGCCAGAGCCGCAGCGCTTAGAGCGACCAAGGCCGTACTGCTGCTCGATTATGTCTCCGGCCGCGGCAACGGCTTCCCGGCACGCTCCTATATGCTGACCAGTGAAGCCAGTGCGGCTACAGTGGATAATTCAGTCTACGGCTACCAGTCCCAGAACGGCTTCTGGTTCCAGAACTTCGTCGGGCCGGACATGGTTAACCCGAATGGAATCATTCCAAGCATGCAGCGTGACGACGGAGTAGCGCCGATCGGCTATTCCATGGTCAGGGTAACCAAAGACGCAGAGAACAAAAAAGGCTCCACCCTGTTCCCGAGCGGAGGCACGGATGTGCTGAACTACAATGGACTTGGCCTCAGCCAAGCCGCCATTGACGAGCTGAATCTGACGCGTCCCGAAGGCCAGAAGCTGGGGATTGATATCAAGACCCGGGTTGGAACGTCCGTAACCGGCGCAGTGTATCAGGTGCTGCCAGTCATTACGGCCGCCACGAACAATAATGACGCCAAGGAGGACAAAACAACAGGCCTTCATAATAAGCCGCTGTTCCAGCTGACAGCTCCCGTATATGAGCAGATTCCGTCATTCTTCAATGATCTGTTCCCGGAGAGCGCCATTGTGGACGGCCATATCGACATGAACCAGATTGTGTATAAGGCCGATACATCGGCAGATGAGGTAGATGGCCATTATGCCATGTTCTATACCGCCTATAAATATCTGATCGGGGACAGCACCGATCCTGAGCTGCTTGAGCTGAAAGCCCTCATTGAAGAAACGACTCACCGCATGACCGAGCTGATCCTGAAGGACGACCATTATTACATTGAGGACGCTACCGGCAAATCGACACAGTGGTCCAGATGGTTCGCCAAATACTTTAACGACAGCGTTGGGACCATGGAAAAGCAGGAACAGTGGAAGTCCAAGATCGGCGTTGACGAAAAAGGGGATGATGCGCTGTCCTATGGGTACGAGGACGGCCCGCTCAACGCACTCCAGGTTATGGCTGCGCTGAAATCGGCAAGCTATATTGTCGCAGCGAGCTATCCGGCTGATTCAGCCAAGTATGAGCTGGCGTATGAGCAGGCTTTTGAAGGCAGCTACAGCAAGGAAGAGCCATACATCAACGGCAAGGGCTATATGGCGATGGCGCAGGAATATATTGAGCGCAGGCTCGTCCGCCAGGCGACCAATGCATACAGCGAGAACGATAACCAGCCGGTAACGATGGACAATGCAGGCGCTGGCACCAACACCAATGCTACGCTGCATAATGACTGGACCCAATACATCAATTATTCGGATGAGGAGCTGGGCTGGTTCCCGGTATTCATCCTGGTGACTCTTGAGCAGGATGCAGACAGACATGCGCAGATTGTAGCCGCCTATGACCAGTGGTACTCCAATGAGGTGCGGGAGGAGAATCCCTTCTACACCTTCCTCTACCAGCTAGCGCACCCGGACAAGACCGATGTCGATCTGCAGTCGGCTGTCCGCTTCCTGTACCGCTTCCCGGAATTCCAGATTGAATTCCCGGTGCAATGGGACCGCCAGGATGTCCTCTATATTGAACCGGGTGACCGCGATGATTATAAACAGACCAATTATGCACTGGCCCCGGACGAACGGCGGATCATTAAGCATAACTCGAATCCGTTCGAGAATGACAGCCAGACGACCGGTGCCAATCCGGGGTATAACTACCGTTCGGGCAGCATTGAGGCCGGTTCAGTATTCACACTGCCCTACTGGCTGGGGAGATATTTCGAGATCATTAAAGAGTAATAGGGTTAACTGAACTGGAGGTAACGGAGCCGGAGCGCCCCATGCAGGGGTGCTCCGTATGCTCTCTGCGCAAATGCCCCTCCGGCCCTGCTTCATCCAAACTGTCGCTCAATCGTATAGCTGGGGAAGTCCCCCCGGAATACGCCGAAGCTGTACTCCAGCGGCGAGCCGTCAGCCAGATAAGTAAAAGTTCTCACTTGCAGGCAAGGGGAGCCTTCTTTGACGCCCAGCAGTTTGCTGGCGGTTTTGTCCGCGAGGACCGGCTTCAGCTGCTCCACAGAGCGGTGGGCCTTCAGGTTGTATTCTGACTCCAGGAAGGAGAAGAGCGAGCCGTCCTTATAATCATTGATGAGCCCCGGGGCCAGATCCCAGGCGATATAAGTGGTTTCGTACAGGAGCGGTTCATGATCGGCGTAGCGGAGCCGCAATAACTGGTTTACCGGAGCTTTTATAGGAATATTCAGGAATTCATTGAGCGGGATCTCCGCAGGCGTCACCTTGGCTTCGATGATCTTGCTGGTGGGCTCCTTGCCGCTCATCAGCACATCCTCGGTGAAGCTTCGCTTCTGGTTAAGCTGGAGCTCCTTCCGCTTGACGAAGGTACCCTTGCCCTGGTGCCGCTCCAGAATATCCTGCATCTCAAGCTCGCTAAGCGCGAGGCGGATGGTGGTCCGGCTGGCGGAGAACATCTCGCATAGTTCAGCTTCGGTGGGAAGCTTCTCTCCAACGGCATAGTGTCCGGATTGAATCTGCTTAAGCAGTTGTTCTTTAATATTGAAATATAATGTATTATTTGTTCTCTTTGTCATTACAAGTGTCCTCCGATGGCAATTTGTTATATTATATCACGGAACAAGAGCCGGAGAAACCACTGTGTAACAACTGGGATTTCAAGCTGAAGGAAAGCTGTACGTGCAATATCAGCGTAACAAAGAGAGGACGTTTGTAGGAACAATGTCTGCAATTATGACTATTTAAATAACAATGGACCAATCAGGAGTGGAAGCTATGTATCTAGCAGGTGTAGACGGCGGCGGAAGTAAGACCATCGCTGTTATCGCCGATCATAACGGCAGGATTCTGGGGTCGGCAGTGACCGGCTGCGGTAACCATCAGATCATTGGAGTCCGGGCGGCGGTGCTCAACATTCGCGGAGCGCTGTTCGGTGCACTTGCGAAGGCAGGGGTAGGCATCGGCCAGCTCGATCATGTGCAGTTCGGTCTTGCGGGCGCTGACCGCAGGCCGGATATGGACAAGCTATATCCTGAGATCAGCAGTCAATTGGAGCTGCGGAGCTGGGATATCGTCTGCGATACGTTCGAGGGGCTTCGTGCCGGGAGCCCGGATAACACAGGAGTGGTGCTTGTCTGCGGAAGCAATACGAACGCGGCCGGCCGCAACCGGCTCGGGCAGACAGTGCAGATAGGCGGCTTCGATACTCTGTTCGGCGACCGGGCCGGAGGCTTCTATCTTGCGGCACAGGCGTTCAGCAGAGCGGTGCGCTGCTGGGACGGAAGGGAGCCGTACAGCGAGCTGGTGGAACGGATACCGCAGAGACTGGGTTTTACAAGCTTCGAAGAGATGGTGGACCGTTACCTCGACGATGAGATAACAGCAGCACCGCTGGAGCTATCACTGGTCGTTCATGAAGCGGCAGCGGCGGGGGATTGGCTCTCCCGCCAGCTGCTTACGGATATGGGCAGAGAGCTGGGGATCGCTGCGGCGGCTGTCATCCGCAGGCTGGGCGGCTTCGAAGACGAAGCGGTGCCGGTCGTCCTGACCGGGAGTATCCTGCAATCAGGGAGAAGTCCGCTGCTGCTGGATGCACTGCTTGAGGCAGTGTGGGCGGAGCATCCCCGCTGCACACTGGTCATTCCGGAGCTGCTGCCTGTATTCGGTGCCGTGATGCTGGCGATGGATCGGCTTGGCATCCCTGTAACCAGTGCAATACTAGAGCAATTCAAGAGAGACGGAGGAAATCACAGATGAAGAAGAAGCACTTGAAGCTTGCAGTGATCGGAGGAGGTTCCTCCTATACGCCGGAGCTGGTGGAGGGCCTGATCCGGTATCATGATGAATTTCCGGTTGCGGAGCTGTATCTCGCCGATATTGAGGCAGGGGCGGCTAAGCTGAACATTATTGGCGAACTCGCGCAGCGGATGATCGATGCCAGCGGCAAGCCGATCCGGCTACATACCACACTGGACCGGCGCGAAGCGATCCGCGGTGCGGATTTCGTGGCCACACAGATCCGTGTCGGCATGCTGGATGCACGCTCCAGAGATGAGAGAATCCCGCTGGCCCATCATCTCATCGGCCAGGAGACAACCGGAGCGGGCGGCTTCGCCAAGGCGCTGCGCACCATTCCGGTCATTCTGGACATCTGCCGGGATATCGAGGAGCTGGCTCCGGATGCGTTCATGATTAACTTCACCAATCCGGCCGGTATCATTACGGAAGCAGTCTCCAAGCATTCCCGGGTCAAGTCTGTGGGGCTATGCAATCTGCCGATCAGTACCAAGATGCAAATCGCTGAGCTGTACGGAGTTCCCCAAGCAGAGATGTTCATTGAGATTGTCGGCATCAATCACCTCAACTGGACAACCCGGGTGATGATGCAGGGGGAAGATGTGACGGAGGACTTCCTGAACAAGCTGGCCGGAGCTAAGGGGCCATCTATGGCCAACATCCCCGATCTGGAGTGGGATTCCGAATTCATTCAGTCCGTGGGTGCGCTGCCGTGCCCTTATCACCGTTACTATTATATGAAGGAAGAGATGTACCGGGAGATCTCCGAGTATTACCAGGAGACCGGCAAGACACGCGCCGATGACGTGAAGGAAGTCGAAGCCGAGCTGTTCGAGATCTACAAGCAGCCTGAAGTCAACAGCAAGCCGGCGCAACTGGAGAAGCGCGGCGGCGCCTACTATTCAGAAGCCGCCGTTCAATTGATGAAGTCGATCTATAACGACACCGGCGACATCCAGACCGTCAATGTGCGAAATCAGGGGATCATTCCTGAGCTGCCCGCCGATGTCTCCATTGAGATCAACTGCGTCATCAAATCCGACGGCCCGCACGCACTCGCCCCCACCAAGCCCCTCCCTCCCCAGATCCGGGGCCTGCTCCAGGTCGTGAAGGCGTATGAGGAGCTAACAATCGAGGCTGCCGTCAGAGGAGATTACGCCTCTGCCCTGCAAGCCCTCACCATCCACCCCCTCGTAGGCGACGAGCACCTCGCCAAGGAAGTGCTGGCCGACATTCTGGAGCAGAATGCCGATTATCTGCCGCAGTTTCGGGTGCGGGTGCGATAAGGGATTGGATTATGGATAGCCCCCACCAACAGCGACAACCCGCTGTTGATGGGGGCTGTTGTTATTTATGAGGGAGGATATGGCGTGAACCAACATTGCTGAAATAATAAGTAAGCTGGAGAATTATTTTGAATGATAAAGGAAAAAGAATGCGTCCCCTCGGGTCAATGTCATTAAGATAATTTAAGGATAAGACAGTACTGCGTCGGTTGCGATATGTAAATCTGAACCATCAATAGCCAGTAATCGATACCAGCGATAGTCTTTAACATTCGTGCAGGACTCCGTAAATTTATGAAACAAGCACTCCGCTGTAGAAGGCAGAATTTTATTCCTCGGGTAAACGATCTAAGGAGGCTTCTATAGAAGGAATAAGAGGCTTCTGTTTACCCTCTACCCATCGTATAACAAAGTGCAGTGGGGATGGGTCACCTCCGTAATGAATTCTCCGCGAATATTTTTACATGGTGCTGGTACGGTTACAGCGGTATCCAAGGTTAAGGATTGCAACTTTGGAGCTATATTCATTGCTGAAAATAGATAAATAGTTCGCTGGATGTCAAAAGTTGTCGAACGGCGGGCTTTTAATGCTGTCAGAAGATGTAAACAATCTATTTATCTTTAGTAACCTTTTTCAACTCTAAATGATATAACAACCTGAAGCCTAGATACTCCGCTCATATTCTACTGAAAATGGCACCATAGACCCAATCTATATATACATAAATGGTGTATAATGGAATTGTTGTATATCTGTTGAGAAAGAATATCCATATTCTTTCAAGGGAGGGCGATAAATACGCTGTGAGCTGTATGTAACTGTAAATTTAAAAGGAGGAATATCTAATGAAAAACAAAAAAATACTTTCTATAGGTTCTCTTTTACTTACAGGATCACTTTTAGTTAGTGGAATGGCTGCTGCTGCTGGATTTAATGGTTGGCCTACGCTGAGTCAAGGAGCATCTGGAGGTTATGTTAGGGGGCTGCAAGCCAATCTCTATTCCTTTGGGCAACAATCTTCCGTAGGCTCGATAGATGGAAACTTTGGGGCAGGCACAAGAAACGGATTAATTAATATGCAAAATTCCACAGGATTAACTTCCGATGGTGTAGCGGGTTCAGGCACATGGAATACCATGAACAGTTACTCCATCTTTGAGACGCAATACAATTGGATTGTTCATACACCCTTTAGTACGACATATCAAACATCATATAGCGAATCTGGTAGCTCATTGCAATATCGTCTTATGTATAAGAATACAAGCACCACTGTACAAAGCGGTTACATCTATTAAAGGAGGATGAAATTATGAAAAAGAAAATTATTATTGCTGCCTTAACGAGTGCACTTGTGTTGACTAGTAGCGGCATAGTATATCAGGCGTATGCTTCAGACGTAACCACAACAGTTCCAGTTGAGAATATAGTGCAAGATGCGACTACTCCTGTAGTTGCACCACAAACTGAAATAAAGATAGCTCCCGATCCAAACGCCCAACAAATAGGCGTCGATCTATCGGAAATTCCGAAGGGAGAACTCATTCTTCCTGAGACTATTGTAAGTCCTTCTAGTAAAGCAACAATAAGTAGCTCAATTTCTGCTCCTACATTAAAACAGACAAGCTTAAATGCCAAAAATTTAAATAATGGATTGAGCTTCCAAGCAACATACCAAGCTCAGGATGGATCTGAATACGTAGTCCTTCAAAACCCAATTGACACGGATGCCAATACAACAATTGGACAAATCAAAGATTTTTACCAAGAACCTGTTCAGGATACAGAACTAAACGGTCAACCGGCAGTCTATGTTGACGGGACAGCGAGAAAAGTTGTTCATTTCTTCTTGAAAGATCGCAGTGTAGCTGTATCCACATATACCGGGACGGTTGAAGACGCATTAAATGTTGCTAAACAAATAATTGAGGCATCTTCACTATAAAAATGAAATGAAATCGACTTTTTTCCAAATAAAAGAGCTGCTTACTCCAGTGGAGAAAGCAGCTCTTTTATTTGGAAATTAATCAGCGATGGATATGCCGCACTTAGGAGAGGGAACGTTATCTTACAGAGCACCAGATCAAGGATTAAATGAGGCGCTGATCTCCATTGCTGAATAGCCCAGGAACCTATTGAGGTCATTTATATACCAAAACTATCGTTAAATACATCATATGTAAGGATTCTGATCTAGCAGGAGCCTTTCTCTGCTTAATTTATGCTATCATTATTCCATACAGAGAAATTGTGGAAAATTGAATTTGACCAACTGGGCGGAGGTACACATGGACGAATTAATGCAGAGAATCATTCAATTCCGTGACGACAGGGACTGGAAGCAATTCCATGATCCCAAGGATCTGGCGCTCTCGATCACGCTGGAGTCTAGCGAGCTGCTGGAGCTTTTTCAATGGAAGAACAGTCAGCAGGCTATAGAGCAGCATTACTCCGACATGCAGGACGAAATCGCGGATATTCTCATCTACACGCTAACGCTTGCCCATGATCTGGAGATCGATGTTAAGGATACGATCCTCCAGAAGATAGACAAAAACGCGAAGAAATATCCCATATCCAGCTCCAAGGGAAGCTCACGCAAAAGCACACAGCAGGAATGAATAGGGGAGAGCTCTATGATTATCTATGAATCGACCAAGCAGCAATTTATGGATGATGTGACCGAGGATACGATTGCGGTAAAGATCCATAACCAGTACGTCCAAAAAATCGGCAGGGCCGCCATGGGCGAAATCAACGCATGGAACAATTCCATGAATTATCTATATAAAGTACTGAACACATCTGACATTCCAGATGACGTAGGAATCGCGATTGAATATAGAATTCCAGCGACCCCGAGAAGAGTTGACTTCATGATCACAGGCCTGAACGAACAGGATCAATACTCTGTGGTCATCATTGAGCTTAAGCAGTGGACGGAAGTGGAGACGGTTGAGGATGCAGATGGACTGGTGCAAACCTATTTTAACCGGACCAAGACTAGAACGTCGCATCCATCTTACCAAGCGTGGTCTTATGCCAGGCTGATCAATGATTATAATGAGGCCGTGCAGAACGAAGCTGTGCAGCTCTATCCCTGCGCCTATTTACATAACTACATTCAAACCGACAACGATCCGTTATTACATCCAGTCTATGATCCATACATTGAGGAAGCACCGATTTTCTCCAAGGGAGATGCGCTGAAGCTAAGAGGGTTTATCACCACCTATATTAAAAAGACCGATAGAACCAAATCGCTGTACCTTATCGAGCATGGCAAAATTAAACCCTCCAAATCGTTGCAGGATTCACTCCTCAGTATGCTCCAGGGCAACCAGGAATTCATTATGATTGACGATCAGAAGGTCGTCTATGAGGAAGCTTTAAGATTAGCGAAGCAGGCTCATTCTGGAAAAAAGCAAGTCCTGATTGTCGAAGGCGGCCCGGGGACAGGCAAGTCGGTGCTTGGCATTAACCTTCTGGTAGAACTGACCGCCCGGGAACTCGTCTGCCAATATGTAACCAAGAATAGCGCTCCGCGTTCCGTATACATGAAGAAGCTTCAGCAGAACGTGAAGAAGTCGGTGATTGATAACCTGTTCAAGGGCTCAGGCGTGTATTATGAGGCATTACCCGATGAATTCGATTGCCTGATTGTGGACGAGGCGCACCGCTTAAATGAGAAGTCCGGTCTGTTCAAAAATAAAGGGATCAATCAGACGATGGAGATCATCCGCGCTTCCCGGTTCTCGGTATTCTTCATCGATGAATATCAGAAGATTGCTATGCATGATGTGGGCAGCAAGGAGCAGATTCGACACTATGCGGAGCTGATGGATGCGGAGATCACGGAGTTGACCCTGGCGTCCCAATTCCGGTGCAATGGTTCGGACGGATATTTGGCATGGCTGGATGATGTGCTTGAGATTCGGGAGACGGCGAACGCCGACGGCTTCGACTTCGAGTATGACATCCGGCTCTACGATAAGCGCTGCTGAGTTAAATAGTTGCGAATGGCAGAGTGTTCGGGTACGATATCGGTATGAGACATTGTGATTTCCCCTTCGTGAAAAAGTGTGTTGTGGTGACTACTTTTTAACACAAGGAAAGCACTTTGTCTCTATTATTTTGCATTTTACAGTTTACTGGAGTGAATTTGCTCATTTATGGATTATAGTATTTAAAATCCTCAGCCGGATGAGATTTGGATAAACTAAAACTCATATAAGTCTAGTTTACAGCTTAAGCTATGAATGAGAACTAATGTTTGGTATACTGTTTGATAGAGTAATATTTTCTTTTATTGTATGATGCGAGATGAATTAATTGTATTAATTTTATTTATTGAATTGGGAAAAAAATTCTTGAACAGCTTAATTTCTTACAAGTTTGAGTGTGTTAAAATTAGATGATGGTGACTAAAAATTTATAGTTTATTATCTATATTAAGAGGGAACTGTCCACCATTAAACTGTGTTGTACGAAACAGGAAGGAATTATGAAATGACTTTAATTTATGATGATAACGTACCTCATATAATAAAATATATGGGTTCTAAAAGAAAAATTTTAAACCAAGTAATAGAAGCAATTAATAGCGTCTACAATACTGGAGACTTTATATGTGACCTTTTCGCGGGAACAAGTGTTTTATCTGGGGCACTAAGAAATTCTGCACCAATGATTTCTAACGATATCCAACAGTACTCAAAAGTATTAGCAAAAGCTTATCTTAGTGATTACGATTGGAGTCTATATCCAGATATAGTGCGGAAAATGATAGCACAAGCAGAAGATCACATATCATCATTTCGCTTCCAATTCCCCCAATATAATTTTCAGTATAATTCAGAAATGTCACTAGAGCGTTTTAATATCCTCGAACATGATCAGCAGTCACTAATCAATCAGAATTTTGAAGGTCATCCATATCACCTGTATGCTAAAAATTATTCTGGGACATATTGGTCATATGATCAATGTTTATGGATTGATGCGCTTCGTGCTGTATTAGAGAGTTACAAAGAGCACACAGCCCTTTACTATTCAGGAATGGCAAGTCTAATGTTTGCTATGTCATATACATCTCAAAGTACAGGACATTATGCACAGTATCGAGATGCTAGAAGTGAAGCATCAAAGAATGATATTTTATCATATAGAATGCGTGAGATAGCACCTCTTTTTGAGAGAAAAATGGTTGAATTTCAACAACAATTTGGTAAACAATTATTTAATCATTTGGTATATGCAGAAGACTATAGAGATTGTTTGGAATTAATACCCAATAGGACGACTGTTTATGCTGACCCGCCCTATTGTTTTGTTCATTATTCAAGATTCTATCACGCTATTGAAACTTTAGTAAGATATGATTATCCAGTTATTGAGCATAAAGGAAGATATCGCAATGATCGACATCAATCTCCCTTTTGTATAAAATCACAAGTTGAGGAAGCTTTTCAAGCTATGTTTCAGAGAGTTCGGGAAAGTGAGGGACAACTAGTTCTTAGTTATAGCAATACAGGAATGATTGAATTGCCAGATTTGCTTGAATTAGCCAATGATTCTTTTGGAGTTAAATATAAAATTGAACCCTCATATTTTGAGTATGTTCATAGTACTATGGGAAGAAAAGAAGATAAAAGCCGTGATGTACAGGAAGCAATCATTGTTGTTAGGAGGAGAGAATTATGATAAGAAACCTCCGTGCTTCATTAACGAAATACGGAATTATTGAACTTCTATCAATGCTACAAAATAATCAGGTGGAAAACTATTTGAATGGATCATTCACTCCTGGTCGTGTTATTGATGAGCCACAGTTTAGAGCTCTTCTTGGAATTGGAGCTGATAGACAACTTCCTAGCTATTGGACAGAAATTCGTAACTATCCGAATGAAATGGGTCAATTTTGTCTTGTAGCAGTTATATTTATGCATATTGATACAATTAATCTTTTTAAATCTGCTGGTTCTCAGGAATTTGGATGTGGAATAATTAGAAGTGATATGCTCGACAGGAAAGGATTTACTAATTTAAGAGGTATAATTGAAAAATTTTTAGAATTACGACCTGGGGCTGTTTCATTTGATGCTGTACCATACAATTTTTTAAAGATTCTAGCTTCTGGAGAAGTGGGGCTTTTAGTTAAAAAGCTTATAATAAACACATTGAATAAAATAGGTTGGAACGAACACCCACTAACAAACGAAGAGTTTTACAGATCTTTTTTAGAGCAATGCGAATTTTATGAGTTTAATAAAATATTTAATATTACAACTGAACAGTTTAGAATTTGGGTTGAAGGCCAGGGGATTATTTCAGGCACTGAAGAATGTAATACATCTTTCAGAAGTAACTGGGAAAGTGAAGAAGTCAAATTTGATCCTCATATTGTAGTTTCATTAGCCGCAAAGCCGTTTTTAATTATAACTGGGTCTAGTGGTACAGGAAAGACCTATGGAATTAGAAAATTAGCTGCTGAATTAAATCCTTCAACAAGCCTGGAATTTAATATGACTTTTATTGCTGTAGAAGCCGGTTGGAAAGATGGTCGACATCTTATAGGACACCGAAATCCATTTGGAGTTGACGGGGAAATATATCAGCCAACTCCTCTTGTAAATATGTTATTAAAAGCAAATTTCTCAGCCTTTCGACATATTCCATTCTTTGTCTTATTTGATGAAATGAATTTATCTCATGTTGAGATGTACTTTGCTAAATTTTTAGCTTTAATGGAAACCGCTCGGCATAGAGGACTCCATTCACAGCCATTACTTACAGATGCTGATTTAGATTTATTGTTAAAATACTATAAAAACAGTCATGAATATACCACATATATTCTTGAGGCAAAATCAAATGGTGGCCTTTTTATTCCACCAAATGTCTTTTTTGTCGGTACTGTTAATATTGACGAAACAACATACATGTTCTCGCCTAAAGTATTAGATCGGGCATTCGTCATTGAAAAAAATACATCTTTACCATCTACTTTGAAAAACATGACAACTAATGGATTTGTTAAATCATCTAGATCAACTTTGAATACCTTCCTTCTCGGTGATGAATTTAATGGGTTCCGTCAAAATCTTGATGGGCAAGAAGGTTTTGAAAAAATTAATATGAATGAAGAATCTATTGTTATCCCTACGGCTGTATTTGTCTTTTTGGATTCAGTGTATTCAATTTTGAGGGCTTTTCCATTTGGCTATCGAGTTGTCATTGAGTGTGCAGAGTATGTTCTGAAAGCAAGACAGCTCCATGAGGTAACTAACCAATCAATTCCTTGGCTCGTGGATCAAAATTCTTTATTTGATGAGTTGTTGCTTCAGAAAGTACTTCCTAAAGTTCATGGGAACAGAAAGCAAATAGGTACAACATTAAATGAAATAAAAAACATATGTGTGCAAGATACTCAAGTATTATTTCCTAAGACACTCTCAAAAGTTTTAGTAATGGAACATAATCTATTGACAGTTGGATACTGTGGTTTTGTATGTTGAAGCCAATATCTAAATGGTCGGTCCAACTAGAAGCTGGAACTATAGGTAGAGAAAGCGAATTTATGATTTTTCTAAATGGGTCAATTAGTGAGGGGCAATCATTTTTTATACCCATAATGCCTCATTATGAATTTTTTTCGGCATTAAATGAAACTTTAAGTTTATCTCAACGTGAAGTTCCTTTAATGGCTGTGCAAGATGAAGAGTCAGATTTATTCAGGCCAATTAGGATGAGAGAAGAATGCGAATTTGAGTTTGTTCTTAATGTTCCATTGTCAAAAAAAGAGATTCTTGAAAGACAAAGTGAGCCGGGAAATTCATTATTTCCGTTTAATAACTTACGTTTAAAATCTTTTGTTACATTTAATAACAATAGGATTTGGTCTGAAAAAGATGGTTATACACTTTTATCTGGTAGACTTCAATTTAAAAGTTTTGCTGGAGTTGTAAAGTTTGTTTTTTCAGAAGAAATTTCTGACCAACAAGTGGAAGTTGAAATTGTGACCTATAAGCTTAATTATGAGGAAGATTTTCGTGCTCTACTATCAAATTTGGCTGATTATCATGCAGAGCTAATCCTTCAGCTAGACAATCCTACAGAAGTAGCACTAAACATCAAACAAGCTGAGAATGTATCTAATCAAGTGCTATTGCTGCATTTTCGAAAACTGATGGAAAAGGAAAGAATACCATCAGCATTAGAAAATATTCTTTCTTCACCGCATACAAAGATAATTCATGAAACAAATTGGGATAATCCTTCTCTTGTGGCTAATGTGGACTTATTAGAACTAGAAAATAATTATATGGATTCTTTAATGCATAAAGGGGGAGCATTAAGGGAGGTTTTTCAAGGTTATACTCCTCAGCTACTTCCTGAAGAAACTACGGTGTCAACAATAGATACACAGGAAAACCGTTATGTTAAATTCTGTCTTAATGAGTTACAATTTTTAGTTTATACTTTAAGGCAGAAGATGAGTAAAACTAGGTTTGAATCGAGTTTTCTCTTTTTAGATTCCTGTGAACGAATTCTAGATGAGTATCTTCAGCAACCCTTTTTTGAAGAGATTGGAGCTTTTACTTATCTGACAAATTCCATGGTTATGCAGAAGCGGAATGGGTATAAAGATTTGCTTCAATATATGCAGCAATTCGAGATGGGAATTCAGCTGGAAAGTCATGTTGAAGAGTTGGATGTTGTAAATGGTGATTTAAGGCCTATCCATCAATTGTATGAATATTGGTGTTATTTTCAACTTTTGTATATTTTGGAGGAATTGACAGGCCAGACTTCTAATATTGCAGAATCATTAATTCAGAGTACTGAGCAAGGTTTTTCATTGAACTTAAAACATAGAGTGGAATGTAGAGTTCCATTTACTTATTTAGGGTTGGAAATATTTTTGTACTATAATCGGGATTTCAAGAGGTCCCTTGAGAATGAGTGGGAGGGTTCGTATGATGGTGGTATATACCATCCCGATTTTAGTATTAGAATAAGGCACAAGAATCAGATACATTGGCTCCACTTCGATTCAAAATACAAAATTGATTATTCAAAGTTGAAAAGAATGCTACGAGAAGGGCAAGACAAGGCAGCCTTTAAACAGAACGATATTCATACCGCTCATGCATATAGGGATGCAATTCTTGGGTCTAGAGGGGTATATATTCTTTACCCTGATGAGGTTGTGTTGAATAAAGATTTCATATTCGTTAGGCACCCGGATTCTGATTACCCGTACAATATTCCTTCAATTGGAGCATTTCCGCTCAAACCTGGTGTCAAATATATAGAGCAAATAGCAGAAATTAAACTGTACCTTAAGGATATCTTTGACTTGCTTGCTGAAGAAGAAAATATCTATAACGAAGAAACCGGATTAAATTACTAATCCGGTTTAATATTTTGTCTATGTTGCAGCATCAAATCGTTGTTGCTGATTTTGTTTATAAGTCCTGTTTTTAGCGTCAATCCACTCAAGTGGCCCTGATGCTTGTCGTCCTAAAACAACTGAAGTGGCTGCACTTATACTAGAAAAAACTGCATTTTCATTGAATTTGTATAACTCTCCATCATCTACTAAAATGCCTGTTTGTATTAATTTATTTCGAAGCTTGGTCCAGCTT
Source organism: Paenibacillus sp. FSL R7-0302 (assembly GCF_038006885.1). Lineage (NCBI taxonomy): Bacteria > Bacillati > Bacillota > Bacilli > Caryophanales > Paenibacillaceae > Paenibacillus > Paenibacillus sp. FSL R7-0302. The sequence continues at coordinate 5,808,495 of NZ_JBBOWB010000001.1, read as the reverse complement.
TCTGATAGGGAACTAACTACTTGTTTAACACTTTGAGATCCTGCTAACACTACATATCCTTTGTCTGTTTCAACTAATGTGGCTGCGGCTTTTTTACTTTTTAAAGTGTAATAATCTTGTTTCAAAAGTAAGTCTCTATCAGAATTAATACTTTTAGATTGCTGAATAGTCGATGGAACTAAAAACATAAACGTCATAACTGGAAGAATTAACTTTATTTGATCCAAAAAATACTCCATATCGGAAATATCAGCTTCTGGAAGTGTTGAAAGTTCTGGTTGTACTGTATTGTCGATTTCTGCATTCTTTGCATTTTTTGCTAGTTGAATAATTTGAGATTCTAAATATTTAATATGCGACTTTGTGAGCATCTCATCCTTACTTATAAATGCAATGATTTCAATGAAATCTTTATCTGAATCGGCCAAATGCTTCTTCAATCTTTTTCTTAAATTTTCGGCCTCACCTATATAAATACGTTCGTTGAAATTTTCGTTATTAGGTAGAGATTTTAGTATATAGACTCCAGGTCTATCAAATTCCGATCTGGTAAGTATTTTAGGTAAGGAAGAACGCTGCGAATAAACTGCCTTCCCTGACCAATTACCGATCTCAATCGTTCTAGGCCCAGTTTCAGAACCGTCAACTAGAAAAATAGTTAGTTTTTTGCCCATAACTCCTCCATAGAATAGAATGTTAACATTGATTACTTTAAGCCAAAGCTTTATTTTGAGCTTTGTTGTTACAAGGGAATATGTTTTAAGTTAAAAATAAAAGGATGTTTGTTTGCTGCACTTAATACATAATGAGATACGGAAATTTTTTTGTTAGTCTAAATTTACTATATATTCTAAGTCACTTAATCTTTCCCTCCAACAACTCCCCAACCGAAACCTCCAACGCCTTCGCAACAGCCACCACCTCATAATCCTGAACAAGTCTATGCTGGCCCTCCAATCTCGATAAACTGGTCGGGCTGATATCTAATCCAAAGGTTTGTAACCGGGCAAGAAAATCCTTCTGCTTCATTTTCTTAGCTTTGCGAATTGCTACGACTCGGCTCCCGATGATGTTTTTGTCACCTGGGGGCTCTTTGCGATGTCTCATTTCTGTGTCACCTCACAATATTAACCAAATTGTATGCGAGGCAGGAGTTGTTTTAATGCGGATATCGAATTAAAATAAAATAAACCGATAAACGCATTAAAATGTCTATGCATCGTCTACTACAATAGCTTTGCCAGAAAGGTGAGGGTGCAATGCAGAATCTAATTCACAAGTATGAGGAGGAGAAGCAAAGGCTGAATGAACTCGGGCAGAGATTACTGGAAGAAGGGGTTCCGTTAAGCACTAATGAAGCGCTTCAGGCTCAGAGCCGTAGGGTGGATGAACTTATTAATCAGATGTACCAAGAAAGGAACGGATATTCGGAGGCTTTGCGTTTAAACTTCTGTCCAGGAGGAGATGTGGTGAATTTTCCGGCATGGTTTATACAAACAATTCAGGGTCGACTAAATGAGGTGACTGCACAAATAGAATATGAATCCGAGCCTAGACAAGCTTTTGAAGAGGAAAGTGAGGCATTTCAGGCGTTGTTCGATTCCTTAGATATCGCACGTATGCCGAAATTTGAGGATTGGGAGAATAAACTCCTGGTAAAGCAATCCGTTATTTATGAACGCTTATATCTACAAGGACTTAAAGATGGAATGCAGCTTGCACATTCCTTTAATGCTCCTTCTGCTCTCTCGGAATAGCACAATAGACAACATAAGCATATTCACGTTTGGGCTGTTCATGCGACAGTCCTTTTCTTATGCCCTTTTTGGGAGGGAATCCTTCCCATATTGTCGAATTATCATACATATTGTAAATCTAGAGGATATGGGGTTGGGTTATGTTTGAAGCACTTAAGAAACTCTTCCAAAAGTCAGACCCTAAGCCACAACGGGCTGTACATAAGGCACATGCTCCAAAAGCTAAGCCCAAGGTTGCTTCCACCCGAATCGGTGAACTAGGCGAGCATAAAATTAACATTCAGCTTGACCAGCTACCTAAGGACTGCAAATTCTTAAGTGATCTGTTGCTTCCTAATCCTAAGTCTAGAACAGGTTACGCCCAGATTGATCATGTTGTAATCTCCCCGTGTTGTCTATTTGTAATCGAGACGAAAAACTACAATGGAGAAATTAAAGGTGGGCGGGCGGATCAGCAATGGTCAGTGAGTAACCGGTACAAGATGTATAATCCGTTGAAGCAGAATTATGGGCATATCAAGGCCATTGAGAGTCTGCTGAAAGATGTAGCTATAGTAAAATACATCTCTATGATTTCATTCACGATGAGATGTAGGTTCAGTATTGATCCGGAGCTGCGGAAGATTCACTCAGATGAACTGGTTGTCTATGATGTGGAATTAAGTGAGTTTATCTCCAGGAAGCTGATCAGCTTGAAAACGGAAACCTCTGAGCCCCCCATTTCCGCGGCGCAGATCCAAACCATATATGATCATCTGGTTCATGCCAACATCACCGATGCCGAGATACGCAAGCTTCATATAGATAAAATCAAGAAACGGAGCTGATTGGAATGCCAATTTACAACAAGCTTGTTCGTGACAAAATCCCTGAGATTATCCAAAGCACGGGTAAGGACTCTAATTGCATAACTTTAGAGTATGAATCCTATGTTTCTGAACTGAAGAAGAAGCTTCTTGAAGAGGTAGAAGAGTATAACCAAGCCGCTGGTGATGCAGAAGCGGTGGAAGAGTTGGCCGATATCCTTGAGGTGGTCCATGCTCTTGCTCAATTACATAAGATCCTGCCAGAGGATCTAGAGAAGGTTCGTGCAAAGAAGGCTGAGGAACGTGGAGCCTTTAGAGATCGGACTTTTCTAATTGAAGTGACGGAATAGTCAAATTCGCTTGAAATCAAATGTGCCTATTGGGGGATCAACATGACATTACCAGAATCCATTGGTCAAATTTTCAGGAAAAAACAAAAATCATATAAGATGGTCCTTATCTTATCCTTAATTGAAGAGTTGAAAAGTACTAATCAGGAGAGAGCGGCCTTTGATAAGGTGAAGGAGCGATTTCTTGGTTATTATATACAGCAACAAGACAATGGGCAGAGAGTAGATGAGACACCATCTCGCTATCCCGCCCGGTGGAGGGAACTAACAAAGGGCCAACTTAATACTATTTTGACGACGCCTGTTAAGGTGCTTTCAGAAATGTTATCGGTTGATCCTGAAGATAATTCAATTGGGTTCAAACCAGAGGTGAAGCGTCAACTCGGAGAGGCTGGACTAAGCCAACTTGAGAATTTGGCACAAGAGGAGCTGCATGAGTACAATTCGGCAATGCAACAGTTCTCTCTGAAAAAACACCTGGAGAATATTATGGAGCATTATGTTCAGGCCAAAAGAGAGCCTTTTAAAGATCATTCCTTAGGCACCCTATTACGCAGGACGATTCCATCTGAGCTAAGAGCGTTGCCTTTCCTGAATGAGGAATACTATAAGATTCAAGGCTCTATTGGTCAGGGAAAGTGGGCGGATGTACCTTGGTTCTCCATACTAGATAAACGAATTACTAGTACCACGCAGAGTGGTGAGTATGTCGTCTATCTTTTTGCGGAAGATATGAGTGCGGTGTATCTATCATTTGCTCAAGGAGTAACAATTACACCGAAGGAGAAGGGTAGCAACGATAAGTATACCTACCTACGCAATAAAACCCAAGAAATTCGTAAGCTTATTCCTCTCACAAATATGAATAAGGACGAGAATATTCAGCTTCTGGGCCATGGCCGAGGGAAGGATTATCAGGCATCTACGGTTGCATACATAAAGTATGAACGTGGTAAAGTGCCTTCAGATGAGACATTGATACAGGATCTACAGAACGTAGTGGAAGATTATCGCATCTACGTTGAAGAGCACGTACTTAACGAAACGGCAAGCACTCTGGAGGTAGAGTCAGTGACAGAGTATATCGAATCCGTACTTGAGCCGATTGAAGACGCCGAAGTCCCATCCATCCTCCACCACATCCAATCCCACATCCGCCGCCAGGGCTTCTTTTTCCCGGAGCATCTGATTGAGAATTTCTACCTGTCGCTGAAGGCGAAGCCGCTGGTGATTCTGGCGGGAATCTCGGGGACGGGGAAGACGAGGCTGGTGAAGCTGTTCGCGGAGGCGCTGGGGGCGACAAGGGATAATGGGCAGTTCAGGCTGATTCCGGTGCGGCCGGATTGGAGTGATCCTGCGGATCTGCTGGGGTATAAGGATCTGTCGGGCAGGTTCCAGCCGGGGCCGATGATGCAGGTGTTCGTGGAGGCGCGGCAGCCGGAGAACCGGCATCAGCCGTATTTTATCTGCTTGGATGAGATGAACTTGGCCCGGGTGGAGCATTATTTCAGTGATCTGTTAAGTGTGCTGGAGACGCAGGAGTGGCGGGAGGGGGAGATCCAGACCCAGGCGCTGATCTCTCCGGCTACGCTGGGGAACCCTGAGGATGAGCGGACCTACGGCGGCCTGGGCATCCCGGAGAATGTGTTCCTGATCGGGACGGTGAATATGGACGAGACCACCCACCCTTTTAGCAAAAAAGTCCTCGACCGCGCCAGCACCCTGGAGTTCAATTACATCAATCTGCAGCAGTATCCGCAAGAGGCGGTTCAGGCTGGAGACGTTCCCGCTGAGCTTGCGGAGCTGAATCATCTGTTCGTCCGTTCGGATTATCTGAAGCTGGCAGATGCCTACGATAATTATCAGGAGCTCGTGGTGCGGACGACCGGGAGACTGGTGAAGATCAACGCGCTGCTGGAGGATATTCATGCTCATGTGGGGTTCCGGGTGCGGGATGCGGTTTGCTTTTATATGATCTATAACGAGCGATATGGGCTGATGGATGAGGAAGAGGCGTTCGACTGGCAGCTGCTGCAAAAGATTCTCCCGCGCATTCAAGGCAGTCATTCCTCGGTGCGCCGGGTCCTGCTGAGCCTGATCAAGGAGGCCACTGGCCAGGGGACGAGCTTAACGTTCAATATGGAATCGCTCATGGAGGATGCATCGCCTCTCTATCTGGCCTGGGCTGGCGGGAAAACTCCGCTAGGGCTGAAGCATCCGCAGAGCGCCCGCAAATTGGCGTACATGCTGAGGAGGCTGGAGGAAGATGGATTCACCTCATACTGGCTCTCGTGACCAGGCGGTAGAATTGCTGCGGGTGGAGACGGAGCTGTTCACGCTGTATCTCCTGGGAAAGCCCTATCATCCTACGGTGGAGACGTTGCAATTACATCGTTCCTCAGAGCAGGAGTGGGTGGAGGCCACGCTTGGCATCACTTGCTCGGAGCGGCTGGGTGAGGTGCAGATTAAGGTGTTCTCGCCGGAAACGTATGGGCTGGTGGAGTGGGTGCCGGGGGAGACGGCTTTTCCTTGCTTTTATGAGACGCAGTCTTACGAGCTGGTGGTTCAGCATAAGCAGGTGGAGAGTCTTACGTTCTATCATGAGAATGTGCTGCTCCGGCAGGCGGTGAAGCCGCTGGGGGACTCGATTCTGGCGGGTGTGCTGAACTTCAGGAATGAGGTCGGGCTGACGGAATGGGAGCTTCGGGTAGCGGGGAGGATGCTGCTGCGGGTGGAGATGGAGATTTTCCCCTCGAAAATGGATTACAAGCTGGACTACCAGAATATTCTGCATGAGGTGAACGCGCAGATCTATAATCTGGCCTTCGACTTCCTGCGCCGGACCTACCAGCTCACCGGGCTGCGGGAGACCCCGCATCAGAGCCTGACGGAATTCTTCACGATCCTCCAGCACATCTTAAGGCAACTGCTGGATGCGGTTGAGCGGATCAACAAGAACCCTCACTATGCGCTGCTCCAGGAACGAAGGCTAATGGATGCGGGCCGGGTCAAGCAAGCTGGAAAAGAGAACATTCGCGAGCTCGCCAAGCACCCTGAACGGTTAAGGGAGGATGCGAAGCACGGGTTCCTGACGATCGGTAACCGCAGCTACACGGCCACTCACTTGATGGAGACGCGCAGGCGCCTCGCCTATGATACGAATGAGAACCGCTTCGTCCGCTGGATGCTGGAACGGGTTCGCGGGAAGCTGAAGGAGCTTAAGCTCCGCTGGAGAGAGAACAACCGAACCTCAGACCCCTTGCTGATGGCAAGGGTGGATTCTATGCTGAAGCAGATGGACCGGGTGCTGCAGATGGATTTTGTGCGTGAGGCGGGTGTGATGAAGCAGATGTCCGTTACATTGGTGCTGCAGATGGCTCCCGGGTACCGTGAGGTCTACCGCTTCTATCTCATGCTGCTCAAAGGCCTGTCGATCCAAAGCGATCTCCTCCGGCTATCCATGAAGGATGTCGCGCAGCTCTATGAATATTGGTGCTTCCTGAAGCTGAATCAGCTGTTGGGGCAGAAGTATAAGCTGGTGAAGCAGAATATCATCCGGGTGAACCGGAGCGGGATCTTCGTCACGCTGGACCGTTCGCAGAGCGCCCAGATGGTCTATGAGAACCCGGTGAACGGGGAGCAATTCATCCTCTATTACAACTCGATTCCGGGCACGGATCAGACGCCGACACTGAGCCAGCGGCCGGATAATGTGCTCACCTTGAAGAAGAAGGATGCGGGTCAGGAGAAGGAGTATAAGTATGTTTTTGACGCTAAATACCGCTTGAATCCTGCCTATCCAGGCACTCCCTATGAGAAAAGGTACAAGCAGCCCGGGCCGGAGGAGGACGACATCAATACGATGCACCGCTACCGGGATGCGATTGTGTATCAGGAGAAGAGCTCCGGGGAGTATGAGCGCAGCATGTTCGGGGCGTATGTGTTATTCCCTTATCCGGACGAAGAGCGGTTCAAGAGCCACCCGTTCTACCGGAGCATTGAGCTGCTCAACATCGGCGCTTTTCCGTTCCTGCCGAATGCCACCGGTCTGGTGGAGCAATTCCTGGAGGAGATCATCCGTGACAGCCCGGAAAAGGCCTACGAACGCTCCACACGCCCGCGCGGCACGAAGGAGTATTATGCCGATAAGCTGGCGGGCAAGAATGTGCTGGTCGGATCGGTGCGGGGGCCGGAGCAGGTGGGGGTGGCGTTGCGGAACGCTTTTTATCATATGCCGCTTGAGAATCTTGCCAGCCAGAAGCTGCTGACTCAGATCGAATATATCGCGATGTGCCAATCCCGTAAGAAGTTCATTGATCCGGCCAAAACAGGGATTCACTGGGTAGGCAAGGTAGCAGATTGGAAGGTGCTGCGGCGTAAGGAGATTACCGAGGTTCCTTGCCGGCTGGGTACGGAAGAGGACTTGTATGTCCGGTTCACCATTGAAGAGTGGAAGAGGTTAGCTGATCCTATCGCGCTGGGCGGACAAGGGATTTATACCGTGCTCCATACCAGCAAATACATTCTCGACCGGGCCTTGGAGCTTGCCGAGCTTCGGCTGGAGACGGAGGAAGCGCTGCGGGAATGGCGGGAGAAGCGCCGCAGGGGCCGGGTGAAGGTCCGGCTGGATCATGAGGAGTATGTGGATTTGGGTCGGGTGGTGGAGGTACGGAATATATGAAGAAGAGAGTAAGCATAAAGAGGAATAGAACAATGCTGATGACAGAGGTGAAGTATGCCTGTTGAGAGAAGCTTGCCGAGTTATTATCAGAGCTTTAGCAAGGAATTAGATGTTGCAAAAAACCGGGTGAGAGACATCATCGGAAATGCTCATTGGATATCTGACGGGACACATAAAGAGGCTATTTTGCAGGATGTATTAAAGAGATTTATTCCTCAGAAGTATTCGATTTCAAGTGGATTTATACTCTCTAACGATGGGAAATCCTGTAGTAAGCAACTGGACATTATCATTTATGATCAAGCCTCTCCATTGCTTTTTAATGGGCCTAACTTTGTCATTATTCCAGATCAATATGTTAGAGCCGTAATAGAAGTGAAAACCAGCTTAAGTGTGGGGACGAAATTGACAGATGCTCTAGAGAATCTCTATACCGTACAATCAATAATGGAGCGGGCTTCTGACAACGTTTATTTTGGCATATTCTCATATGGCTATCAGGATTATCGAGACATTGGACCAGCGCTTGTCGCACAACGGTTATTTACGAGAATCCAAGAATTCTACCGGGATAAAAGACAACGTTATGATGGGACGGATCTGCAATTTTTGCAGACGAGAACTTTAACGTCTTTATGTATGAATGGGCAGCTTTATGGCCTACATTGGAATAATACAGCTCATAGTAAGCCTGAATTTGGATTATATGATACTGGAGAACAGTCCTTTAATTATTTTGTGTCCAATCTATTAAGTACATTAGATAATGATGCAATTACACTTTCAAAACCGTTATGGTTTCCTCAGTCTAAGGAGTCTAGTGTGCTTCTTAAGGAGAGGATTGGGTTTTAATTATATGAGATCAAAGTTATGAAATAGTTAAGTCCATACTACCAACACAAGGAGGCCAGACCTGCCATGGACACCCCGGAACACATTCAAAGGCTGCACGATGAACATCGAAAGGAATGGTTATCGGCTAAGCCAGAGGCGCGTATAATACGTTTCTATGAGACGGATAAGCCTTATGGTTGTTTTTCTAATTTTGCGAAGTATCCGATTCTGTTAAAAGGCAAAGAGTGGGCGACATCGGAGCATTATTTCCAAGCGCAGAAGTTCGCGGGAACAGAACATGAAGAGGAAATTCGGCTTGCCAGTACGCCGATGATAGCCGCCAGGATGGGGAGGGAACGGAATCGGCCGCTGCGCCCGGATTGGGAGGAGTGCAAGGTTGAGGTAATGCGGGAAGCCTTGGTCGCCAAAGTCGAGCAGCATGCTGTGATAAAGTCGATCTTGCTATCTACAGGGGATTGCATACTTGTTGAGCACACTGCGAATGATGCCTACTGGGGAGACGGCGGGGACGGTCAGGGCGGTAATATGCTGGGGAAGCTGCTGATGGAGATTCGGGACGGCCTGGAGAGCGAAGCAGTCACCGGAAGCTCTTAAGGAGTACGATGGGTACTTCAATAGATAACTTCATACATTTTCTTACTTTATGAACTGATTTGTGGTATAGTAAAGGCAGAAAAAACGTAGAATACAAAGAGAGCCGTGCTGCTAACACGACTCTCGGAGCAATAGCCGCTTTTAAGGGCGGTGGCTTCAAAAGGTAAACCAGTCAAGAAATAGACCGAATCCTTTGGACAGGGCGGTCTATTTCTTTTTGAGGTAATTTAGCAGCGCGATAATGAACATGCCAAACATGAACATCAGGGACAATGCTTGATAAACCTCCATTGGCGTCACCTCCCTTCCGGGAGATTAGCCGACCGCCCATATAAGCCTTTCTATTGCTCTTGCGATTATACCACGGATGGAAAATTTTGAATATACGAACAGCGCAGTCTCAACCAATGGAGCCCGCCGGAAGAGTGGGCTCAGGCTAATGAGAAATTTTGAGAGAGCGGTGCAATAGGCAGAAGAAAGTATAATGAATAAAGAGAGCCGTGCGCTAAAACGACTCTCGGAGCAGTATCCACTTTTAAGGGCGGTGGCTTCAAAGAGGTAAGGCAGTTAAAGAATAGACCGCTACCCTTCAGAAGGGCGGTCTATTTTTTGTAGTAATTTTGAATACACAAGCCCAATCCCCTACTCAAGCTCAAAAGCAGGCTCCCCCACCTGCCTTTGGGCTTTTTTTCATGCCTCTAAAAACTCCCCCCTGGAAATTTATTCTCCCCTCGTAATACTTCCGCCATGTTCGTTCCGCCCGATCTAAGCGATGATAGACCCTGTAAGATAACGCCAAGCGCGTTCATCCTACATCCGGTTCTTATCCGAACGGGCGTAACGAGGCGGGGATCTCCGGTGATCCCGCAGTGCCGGCATGTATGTTACGGTATCCTGTACGGTCCGTTGCGGTAAGAGCAAACAAGGGGTTCGATTCCCCGATCGCCTTCACAGCGACGTTGGTTACACTACTCGATTTCCATCGAGCGACTATTGAAGCACAATCAGAGTAAGGAAGCCAATGGACAGAGTCCCTGGCGGCTGGTCTAGCGCTACTGCGGCAGGGCTTTGTAATCCGTGGATACCGTCAGCAGGGAAGCTTGCGGAGACTAGGGGCAAGGACAGAAGGGAACGAAGGCTTACTGAAGTATAGGTTAGCTTCGGACCTCAGGCAGTCCTCCCGGACCTCCCGGCAGACCGCCTGTCTCAAGCGTGATTCCGCCCGGTCCGCAGCGGGATTCTGTCATCCATTGGTCAATCATGAAGGGGGTAATACATACGATGTTGAAGCCAATCACGATTCAAGCGGACCAGCGCGGTCTGCTCTTTCATAAAGGAAGTTATGTCAAGCGGCTGCTGCCGGGAACCTACCGTTATTTCTCATGGTCGCAGCATACGGTGGTGGTACTGGATATTGCCAAGCCTTTTAGCGCTGGCGGGAAGGACCTGCAGCTGTTCTTACAGGATGATGAGCTCCTGCGGGAGCTTGATGTGGTGCGCGTACAGGATCATGAGAACGTGCTGCACTATGAGGATGGTCAATTCATGCAGCTGCTGAAGCCGGGGGTGTATGCGTATTGGAACCTGCTGAGGAAGCATACCTTTGTACACACGGATATCCGTGTGCCGGAGCTGCCCGCCGGAATCGACCGCTCGATCATCGCGCGGCTGACACCGTATGTGCAGAGCTGCGAAATCGCCAGCTACGAGCAGGGATTCCTGTTCTATGATCATACGCTCCAGCGGGAGCTTACGCCGGGGAAGTATTATTTCTGGAAGGGACCGGTCTCGGTGCTGACCAAGAAGGTCGATCTGAGACAGCAGCAGATGGATCTGCTTGGCCAGGAGATGATGACGGAAGATAAGGTGACGCTGCGCCTGAACTTCGTCTGCCAGTACCGGATCGTAAGCCCGCACCGCGTGCTGGAGATGAAGGATTTCGATGAGCAGATCCACATCCAGCTTCAGCTCCTGCTGCGGGAGTATGTGGGGACGCTGAGATTGGACGATCTGCTGAAGCGGAAAGAGGATGTGGCCACCTTCATCCTGGACCGGATCCGGGAGAAGGAGGAAGAGTTCGGGGTGCGCTTCCTAGGGGCGGGGGTGAAGGATGTGATTCTGCCGGGAGACATGAAGGACATCCTCAACACCGTGCTGCTCGCTGAGAAAAAGGCCCAGGCGAACCTGCTGACCCGCCGGGAAGAGACGGCCTCCACACGCAGCCTGCTGAATACGGCGAAGCTGATGGACGAGAATCAGACCCTGTTCCGGCTCAAGGAGCTGGAATTCCTCGAGAAAATATGCGACCGGATCGGTTCCATCTCGGTTACGGGCGGCGGCGATCTGTTGGAGCGGTTAAGCTCACTCATCGGCAGCAATAAGTAGACCACTTAAGATATAAGTAAAAGACGCCCGGGAATGTCTCCCCGCAGCGTCTTTATTTGTTGCCTTATTGATAAGTTCCAGTATACTTCGGCGATACCAGCTTAGTGCCGGTGGCTTCTTTGAGTTCCTGGACGCGAACATTCTTCGCGGCTTCGATATCCTTCAGGCCCAGCTTGTCCAGGGTGGCGAGGGCTTCGGTGTAGACGGATTCGAATTCGGCTTCACTTTTGGCGAAAATGATTTTGGGAACGATTTGTGCCCAGTAGACATTGATCTTCGCTTCAGCATTGGCTTCCTTGGAGCCGGGCTCATAGGCATCGAACAGGTTGCCGGAATCCATAACATCATTGCTGAACATATATTTGGCTGTGCCGGAGAAGAGCTTGTCCATATATTCGGTCTGCTCGGTCTTTTCGGCTTCTTTGACATCCTTCAGCCATACCTCATTGACCATCCACCAGATGGAGTCGAAGCCCCATTTCTTGGAGGCGGCGTTCCAGTCCTTATTGATCGCTTCCTCAATCTCGGCGTTCAGCTTATATTTGCCGTCTGCCGTTACCGTGAAGGTCTCGCCTTCCTTACCGAAGCTGTTGACGGTCTGGCCATGCTCGCTGTACAGATACTCCAGGAACTGAATCGCACGGTCCTGCTGCTTGGATTTTTTGTTAATGAAGGTCAGGGTCCAGCCTTTGTTGAGCGATCTGCCGTATTGCGGCAGCGTGCCTTCCTTGGACTGAATCGCGTCAACGGTTACATATTTCGCTTCCTTATCCGCTTGATAGAGATTGTTGACCGGATCTTTGTAGTCGGCATAGCTGCCGATCTTCATGAAGATCGAGCCCTGCGTCATTTTCTCCGCAATCTGGTTGTGGTCGCTTGTGAAGTTCTCCAGCGATAGCAGATCTTCCGAATACAGCCGGTTGACGAACTTCAGCACGTTCTTGAATTCGCTGGTGCGGCGGACATCTGAATAAGAGCCGTCCTCGGTCTCGCTAACGGCGCCGAAGGAGCCGCTCAGCACGCCCAGAGAGTCGTTGATATATTTATCCTTATCGTCCAGATAGATCGGAATGACATCCATGCCGTTATATTTCACCCCGGCGGCCTTCACCTTCTTCAGCGCTGCAATCAGGGAATCCTCCTGCTGCAGGTCTTCCATAGTAATGCCAAGATCGTTCATGATGTCCTGGCGGACCAGAATCTGGCCATTGGAGCGTTCATTGTAGAACTTCTTCACCCCGGGATACTGATCCAGCATCTCCGGAGATACATAGTAGTTCGGAATGGAGTAGAGATTGCCGTCCGGCTGGGTGTACCAGTCCACCATGGATGGCGGCAGAATGGTCGTCAGGTACGGATCATACTCCTCCATCAGCTTGTTAAGGGGAGCCACCGTGCCGCTGCTCATCAGCGTCTGGATCAGTGAGTTGCTGTTCCAGCGGTCCAGCGTGATAATGTCGGGCAGATTGCCGGTAGCCATCATCACGTTGAATTCGGAGTTCACATCATTCCCGGCGAGTACATAATCTACGCTGACGCCGGTCTCCCCGGTAATAAGCTTGTCTACATAGTTGTTCTGTGCATCCCATTTCTTGGAGTATCCCGGTACGCCTACATACCAGGACAAGGTGGCAGGTGCCGTGTTAGATTTCCAGCCGGGTTCTGAGGATGTCGCTGCATTCGCGCTTGCGCCTTCGCTGCCGGCAGCCGCTGTAGGTGACGGGCTGGCTTCGTTAGTGGCGTTGCCCGCTTTGGAGCAGCCGGTTAATACGAGTGTCAGACTGAGACAGATGGATAATAAGGCCGTTGCTGTTTTCTTCATTTTTTTACCCCCAAGTTATCATCGTAAGCTATATGTTCATCCCACCTTAAGGCGGATTTATCCTTTGACAGAGCCAATGAGCATGCCTTTGATGAAATACTTCTGTACAAAAGGATAGATCAGCACAATCGGGAGCGATGCGGCGACCATGGCGGAAAGTTGCAGGGTCGTTGTCGTGACGGTACTGTGCGATGTGCCGACGTTGCCCGACATATTAGCCAGCAGTAAAGCGGCTTCTGTGCTTTGAACCAATTTCAGGATATAGAGCTGGACCGTCTGCAGATGATCGCCGAACGTATAGATCATGGCGTCATAATAAGCGTTCCAGTGGCCGACGGCCGTGAAGAGTGAGACCGCAGCGATCACGGGCTTGGACAAAGGTAGAATAAACTTGAAGAATATGGTGTATTCCCCCGCGCCGTCGATTTTGGCGGATTCGATCAGTGCTTCCGGCAGCTCGGCGAAATAGGAGCGGAACAGAATCACATTCCAGAAGCTGAACAAGGCCGGAATAATGAACACCAGGAAGTGATTGTACAGCCCCAGCGAGTTGATCAGAATGAAGAACGGAATCATTCCGCCGCTGAGGTACATGCTGCTGAGCCCCAGCATAGAGTAGAATTTCCGGTATTTCAGGTTCCGGCGGGAGAAAGCGTAAGCGAACATAGCTGTAAACACAATATGGGTGAACGTACCGATCACCGTCCGGGCGACTGTAACCCCGAAGGCCCGGATCAGAGCGCTGTCGCTGAACAAAGCGCTGTAGTTGTCCCATGTGAACTGCCGGGTGAACAGGTACACGCCGCCTCTGGCGTAGTCAGCGCCTTCATTGAAGGAGCCGATTACGGAATACCAGAACGGATAGAGCGTAAATACAATCAGAATGAGCATAATCAGAACATTGCATGCATTGAACAGCTGTTCACTCCATGAGCGATCCTTAACCACAAGCGTACCCCCTAGAAGATTCCTCTTTTTGTTATTTTTTTGGCCGTGAGATTGGCGAGATAGAGCAGGATGAGCGCGATGACCGTCTTCATTAAGCCAACAGCCGTAGCGTATTCCATACGGAACTCCCTTAGCCCCACCTTGTAGACATAAGTGTCAATGACCTCACTGTTATCAATATTCAGAGGATTCTGAAGCACGAAGAACTGGTCGAAGCCGCTGTTCAGGATATTACTAATGGAGAATACGAGTAAAATGACAATCGTGCCGGTAATAGACGGCAGTGTAATGTGCCAGATGCGCTGGAAGCGCGTGGCCCCGTCCATGTAGGCCGCTTCATACATTTCTTGATCAATGCCCGCAATGGCGGCGAGATAGAGAATGGCACCCCAGCCCAGCTCCTTCACGAGATTCGTCAGCACGGCAAGCAGCCAGAAGTAGTCCTTTTCCCCAAGGAAATGGATCGGCTCGGAAATGATCCCAAGCTGCAGCAGCACATAGTTAACGACCCCGCTGCTCGGCGACAGAATGTTGATAATCAATCCGCCGAAGATGCTCCAGGAGATGAAGTGGGGCAGATAAGTGACCGTCTGCGTCAGCTTCTTGAAATGCTGGGAGGTCAGCTCGTTGAGCATCAGCGCGAACAGGATGGTCAGGGGGAAGTTGATGAGCAGCCCCAATAGATTGATGCCCAGCGTATTGCGCAGCATATTCCAGAAGTTGATATCGTTCACGAACTCCTTGAAGTTAGCCAAGCCGACCCACTCTGCAGTAAAGATGCCTCTGATCCCTGTGACGATGTTGTATTCCTTGAAGGCAATCAGTACCCCATAGAGCGGAATAAACGTAAAGACGAGAATGAATATAATACCGGGAAGAATCATCGTCTGAAGCGATAGCTGATCCTTGTTCTGGAAGTTTGTACTTGTGCCCGGGGATTTGCGCGCCGCAAGCGTAACCTCTGAATCTGTCATCTGGCAACCTCTTTTCTCTTGTGCTCATCCAATTGTAAGCGGATTAAGAAAGCGATAACAGGATTGGAGGTTATGAAAAGGTATCATTATTCATCCTGATCAGACAAAAAGCCCCTCATTTCGCGTCAGCGAAACGGGGAGCTTGCCGTCATGAGGCAGAGTGGGGCGGAAGAATCACCGCTTAGGTTGAATTCACCGGGATTGCTTCTGGAATTCCTTCGGACTGACCCCGAAATAGCTTTTGAAGACGCGGGAGAAGTTCTTGGGGTTGCTGTAGCCGAGCTGCTCGGATACTGTGTGGATTTTGACATTGAGTCCGCTGAGGGCCTGCCTGGCGTATTCCATCCGCTTCATCGTGACATAATCCTGGAAGTTGACTCCGGTGCTGTCCTTGAACATTTTACTGAAATAGTTATAGCTCATATTACAATAATTGGCGATAAAAGCCATGTTGATGCCGTTCAGCAGCTGCTCCTGCACATAGGTCTTGGCAATCTCCACTACATCACCGGTGTGCACCAGGCTGGCACGGGCTTCGATCATGTGCAGGATGCAGGACTTGAGGTACAGCCGCAGGGCCTCGCTTCGTTCGAAGGTAGAGAAGTCGCGCTTCTGGCCGGGAATCCAGCCGATCGTGTGCAGAATGATATCGTAATTGTGGCGAATGCTGCTTATGCTGCTGCTCTTCAGGGCTTCTTCGTTAAAATAATGCTGGATCAGCGGGAGCACCTGCTCCCGGCGCCCCATATCGATCAGCTCCACCAGCGTTCTCAGATGCTCCGGCTTGATCCGATTGTCTTCCTTGTTCAGTGTGTCCTCGTACAATATAAGGCTCTGCCGGGAGGCGATCAGCTTGTACTGAAGGGTGTCCAGCGCACTCTGATACGCATACGCCAAGCCGCTGGTGCGGCTACCGGACTCAGTAGCACCGGCTGCTTCGGGCTGAACCGCGCCGGGTGCGCAGTGGACCGCAGCACCGACGGCAACCGCGGCGGAGCCATCTGCCAAGAATGGCTGGAGCAGCTTGTGTATGCCGCCAGCATCATACAGCTGATCATTATAGTTGAGCCAGAGGACCAGGTCATTATGGCGGTTATAGAAGGGGAGCAGCGTAAGCTGGGGCTGATCCCAATCGGCGGCCAGAAGGATATGCTCCCAGTTGCCGCTGGCGGAAGGCTCGTGCGGAGCCGGTTGGTTCACGGAGACGATGGCCGCCGCAGTGACAGGATGAGGCAAGCGGCAGCCCAGCTCATCCAGTACGGCCTGGATGGCGTCATGGTCATCCGGGGCAGTGTGCAGAACCTGATTCATGCTGCGGCTGGCTTTCTCCAGCAGGGCCAGCTTGTTCTCGGAATGGCCTTCAAGGTCCTGCTGCTGCTCCTGCTGAAGCTCGTGCACCGTCTTGTTCAGCACCTCGGCAAGGTCGCCCGAATGGACGGGCTTCAGCAGATAGTCGCGCACGCCCAGCTTGAAGCTCTCCTTCACCAGATGGAAATCATCGTATCCGCTGATGACGATGATCTTGTGGCGCTGGTGCCGTTCCTTAAGCGAACGGATCATCTCCAGCCCGCCCATGCCGGGCATATTGAGATCCGTCAGCATGATCGACGGTTCTTCCCGCGCGATCACCTCCAGCGCATCCGCGCCATCGCGCGCAGTCAGCAGCGGGCCGATATGAGGCACCTTCAGGTACTCGATAATATCCTGAAGACCTTCGCGCACGATTTGTTCATCATCTACGATCAACAGCTTGTACATCCCTGTGCCCTCTCATTCATAAGGAATTCTAATCTGAACCTTCGTATAGTCATTGCTCTTGCCCTCCATGGTAATGGGGTAGGCGTCGCCGTAATACAGGCGCAGTCTGGAGTTGATATTGTGCAGGCCGATGGAGCGGCGGGGCGGCTCGGCCGCAGGGTCCTCGTAATGGAGCGGGGCGCGGAACTGTTCATTCAGGCCGGCAATCAGCTCTTCTTCCATGCCCCACCCGTTATCGGTGATGTCAATGATAAGCTGCTGCTGTTCGGCGTAGGCCCGCACCTGGATATGCAGCAGCTCCCGCCGGGCGGTCTGTCCGTATTTAATACTGTTCTCCACGATCGGCTGGAGCAGAAACTTGATCACCGGAAATGCTTTTAACGATTCATCGATCTCAATGTCCAGCCTAATTGCCTTGCTGCTGCTCAGCGATTGCAGACTGACGTACTTGCGGATTAAGCCGATCTCCTCGTTCAGCGTCGTATGCAGGGTATTGTCGCTCAGGTTGTAGCGCAGGATCTTCCCGAAATCCGCCAGCCGGTCCGCCGTGTCGAAGATCTTGGCCTTAATCAGCTGCATCCGGAAGATATCGAGTGTATTGTAGATGAAATGCGGGTTGATCTGATATTGCAGCGCCTTGATCTGGGCTTCCTTCCGCAGCCGCTCCTTCATGACCACCCGGTGGATCAGCTCGTTATTGCGCTCGATGAGGTCGTTGAAATCATGCGCGAGCTGTCCCAGCTCATCCGGTCTGTTATCGGGAATGCGGAGCGAAGTGTTGCCGGTAATGACCTGGCGCATAACCGACACAATTTTGTTGAGCCGCAGAAAAATCATTTTGAACATGAAATAACAAGTGATGATCAGCAGCAGAATACTGAACACGATCAGCAGGATCTGATTCCACACATTTTTGCGGACAGAGGCATTGAGCTGCTCCAGCGATACCTTGTACACCAGGCTCTGTCCGATGGAATCGAGGTTGCGATGCAAATATAAATATTCTCCCTGGATAAAATAAGCTCTCTTATCGCCGATATGCTGCTGCAGGACGGCCGCTTCCTCTGCTTCGTCCAGCTCTGCGGTAGACAGTCCGATCTGGCCGCCGGAATAGAGGAATTGGGCGTTCGACAGATTGGCGGGCTCTTCCTCGATGCTGAACAGGCTGTCCTCGGCCAGCGTGACCACGGCAAGTCCCAGCATGTCGCGGGCAGGCGAATACAGCTTGGTAAGCAGCGTATATTTCCTGCGCCCATCGTGTAAGCTGGCGGGGCCAAGCTCACGGTCACCGGGCAGCAGCCACAGTCGGGTCTCCGACTCCTTTTGCACAAATTGCTGTAGCTTCGGGTGGGAGGAATAGTTGCTCAGATGAAAGAAATAAGGCCACGACTCCGGGATGGCGTCATTCCCCATAAAGATACGAATGGAGTAATCGTCGCTCTCCGAGAAAGCGGTCGCATATTTGATAATAGGGGTGACAGTGTCCAGATATTCCTTCAAAAATTCCGATTGATCCCCCAGATAGGGGTCACTGATGAATTCGAGCATTTTGTTATTTCGGCTGACCATGGAGGTCAAATCCGCTGCCACCTGGATGCGGCCTTTAATATCCCGATAGGACTGGTCGAAGGCATGGGACATATTGGTGATGAAGCTGTCCTGGATGTTGCGCGTGGTATGGGTGCTGTTCCATACGAGCAGGATGGAGAGCAGAATAAACGGAATGGTATAGAATACAATCATTTTGACCATAATGCTGTTTCTTGGTTTGGATATCATAGCGTTGTCACCTTCTGCGGCAGGTCTTTACGGGTCCGGGAAGCCGGTCGCCGTATGGGTATTTACGATCTACTATGAACGCTGCCGTCCAAAAGAACAATCGAAAATGCATTAATGTTCATTTTGTGCTGTTTTATCCCTCCCTTTGTACTAACGTCTTTCGTTCCGCTTTTCTACAATAGAAGTATTACAACGATAGAGAGGTATTGACCTATATGAGAGAACGGTTAAGCATGGACAAGGATTGGTTGTTTCATCACGGGGATGTAGCCATCCCGGTGGAGAACAGCCACAAAGCGGTATACGGCAACGCCAAAGCAGGCGGCATCATGGGAGCAGCCAGCATTGAATGGAACGATAATGAGTGGGAGACGGTGGGGCTGCCGCATGACTGGTCTTACCGCCAGCCGTTCGACCGTGAGGGCGGGGTGCCGGACTTCGGCTACAAGCCGCGCGGTATTGGCTGGTACCGCAAGAAGTTCAAGCTGGAGCCGTCCGACAACGGCAGACAATTGCTTCTGGAGTTCGACGGAATCGCCACCTATGCAACGATTTATTTGAACGGTAGCGTGCTGGGGCGGAACTTCTGCGGCTATACCAGCTTTGTGGTGGATATCACGGACCATGTCTTCTATGGAGACCGCCCTAATCTGCTGGTGGTGAAGGTGGACGCCTCGGTGTCCGAGGGCTGGTGGTATGAAGGTGCGGGCATCTACCGCCATGTGTGGCTTACGAAGAAGGATCCGCTGTCCATCGCCGATCGCGGCATCTGGGTCAATCCGGTGAAGCAGGACGGGGACAAGTGGCTGACGAACGTGGAGACGAGAATTACGAATGAGCGGGAGACGGCAGCGGAGTACGAACTCCTGTCCCGTGTGGTGGATGCCGATGGGACGTTAGTGGCGGAAGAACGGACCGCAGGCCGCGTGGAAGCGGGGGAAGCTGTCGTTCTGAAGCAGGAGCTGCTGCTTAGCTCGCCGCTGCTGTGGGATGTGGAGGCTCCCCACCTGTACAAGCTGTACTCCACTCTGCTGGTGGACGGAGAAGAGCGGGACACGGTCACGACTTCTTATGGTTACCGCAGCATTCGGATCTGCCCCGATACCGGATTCTATCTCAATGAACGTCCGCTCAAGATCAAAGGCACCTGCAACCATCAGGACCACGCCGGGGTTGGGGTTGCGTTGCCGGACTCGCTGCATGAATACCGGATACAGCGGCTGAAGGAAATGGGGAGCAACGCTTATCGCTGCGCCCATCACAATCCTGCGCCGGAGCTGCTGGAGGCTTGCGACCGGCTCGGCATGCTGGTGATGGACGAGAACCGCAACTTTGACAGCTCGCCGGAAGGGCTGCGCCAGGTGGAGAATATGGTGACGCGCGACCGCAATCACCCGTCTGTTGTATTCTACAGCTTGTTCAATGAAGAACCGCTGCAGGGTACACCGGTCGGGCGCAAAATATTCAAGCGGATGAAGCAGGCGATCCGGCGTCTGGACGATACCCGTCCGGTGCTGGGGGCCATGAACGGCGGCGTGATGGAAGACGGCGGAACGGTCGACGTGATGGATATCGCCGGATTCAACTATATGCATGGCGGCTATGACCGCTTCCATGAGAAGCATCCCGGCCAGCCGATGATCGGGTCCGAGACGGTCAGTGCTTTTGCCACAAGAGGGACGTACGTCAGCGACACCGCACTGCAGTTTTTTGACAGCTTCGACCGGGAGCGGGCGAATTGGGGCAACACCGCAAGAGAGTCGTGGCAAGCCATTAATACCCGTGACTATATGATGGGCACCTTCGTCTGGACGGGCTTCGATTACCGCGGCGAGCCGACGCCTTATGAATGGCCCAGCGTCAGCACCCATTTCGGTATCCTGGACACCTGCGGCTTCCCGAAGGATTCCTATTATTTGTACCAGGCCTTCTGGCTGGACGAGCCGGTGGCGCATATCGCGGGTGGCTGGAACTGGCCGGGGAAGGAAGGGCAGCCCGTGACCGTCATGACGCATACCAACTGCGATGAAGTGGAGCTGTATGTCAACGGGGAGCTGCGGTACCGGCAGGCTGTCGATATTTATGAGCAATGCCAATGGGAAATTCCTTATGAGCCGGGAACGCTAAGGCTGGAGGGGTATCGTCAGGGCAAGCGGGTTGCGGTGGATGAGAAAATAACACCCGGGGCTGCTTGCGCGCTGCGGGTGGAGACGAGCAAGCCCGCTCTGCTTGGCGACGGGCGGGACGCGGTAGTTGTCAATGTCTACGCCATCGACGCCGAAGGGCGGTTTGTGGAGACAGCGGGGCAGCAGGTCTCCTTCTCGTTAACCGGCAGCGGCATTATTCTGGGAGCGGGCAACGGCAATCCCAACTCCCACGAGCTGGATCATCTCATGGAGCGCTGCCTGTTCAATGGCTGTCTCCAGCTGATTGTCGGCAGCGATGCGGGGCATACCGCTATTGAACTGACGCTTCAGGGGGAGGGCTTGCAGCCTCTGGTGCATATCATCCCGGTAGAAGTGGTTGACGAGCCTCCTTATGTATTGTCCGTTCATGAGCGTTATATCAACAACTGGCTGCTGACACAGGAGCTCTCCCAGGAACGTCCGGACCCCAATGTGGAGATTCATCCTACGGACATGAATTCCTGGGAGAAGGTGGACGTCAGCTTCGGGCCGCAGCAGCTGCTTCAGGGGGCGGACGGCTATGTCATTTACCGCAGCTCCATCGCCCTGACGGAACGGGAGAAGAGCAGCAGCCCGTATCTGTATTTCCACGCGCTTAGCGGGCATACCGAAATCTATGTCAATGGCAGCCTGCTGGCCAAACAGTCCTCTCCATGGCCTTCTACCCTGGAGGTTGCGCTTGACGATGTGGAGCTTGGCGACGAGACGGTATTGTCCGTGCTGGTCGGCATTCAGCCGGATGTGTACAAGCCGGGTATCAACGGTGCTGTTTCGATGGGATTGAGGGGGTAGAGGGCCGTGCGGCTAACGCTACTCTCGGCGGCGCAATAGCCGCTTTTGCTTGGTTAACTACACGCTGCATCAGTGGAAATGTTGTAATTATTGCAACATGAATACGAAGATGCCATGTGTTCGTGAGGCTTGTTGCACAAATTGCAACAATTGTCCCGCTAATCCGCGTGGAGAAGAGGAAATGTTTCCTTTTGTGCAGCATTTTTGAATTTGAGCCGAAATAAACAGAGGAATGTTGTATTATAGGCAGGATTTTTAAGTCGGCAGATTCACGTGGCAATGTCAGCTGCCCGGGAAGTCCCCTTATTCACTTGGGGCAGGCTGGATGATGATCTTAAGAAACACAATCGCCCTCCACACAGCTCAGCTTATGAGCCAGTGGAGGGCGATTCTTGTTGTATGAGAAACTCCTTCATCGGGTACCATTCCGCTTAATCTACTGCACCAGCCCCGTCAAATACCCGTAATGCTCCCCCTCCATCTGGTCCAGAGGGATGAAGCGGATGGAGGCGCTGTTGATGCAGTAGCGCTTGCCGCCACGGTCAGCGGGACCGTCGTCGAAGACATGGCCTAGATGAATGTCACCGGATTGGCTGCGGACCTCGGTGCGTTCCATGCCGAAGCTGGTGTCCGTATCGTAGGTTACCACCTCCGGGGTAATGGGCTTCGTGAAGCTGGGCCATCCGCAACCGGAGTCGTATTTATCCTTGCTGGAGAACAGTGGCTGGCCGGTGGCGATATCGACATACAGTCCGGCCTCGTAGTTATCCCAGTATTCGTTGCTGAAGGCACGCTCGGTGTCGTTATTGACGGCTACGGCATATTGGTCGGAGGTTAATCGCTCCTTCAGTTCTGCGTCGGAAGGGCGCGGGTACTGGGCCGGATCGATCACCGGCTCTTGCTCATCCAGGATGCTTAAGTCGATGTGGCAGTACCCGTTCGGATTCTTCTCCAGATAATCCTGATGATATTCCTCCGCCAGATAGTAGTTCTCCAGAGGAAGGACTTCCGTTACGATCTTCTGGTCATACTTGGTCTGCTCCTGCGCTACTGTCTGCTGGATAACCGCTACATCCTCCGGGGAGGAGTAGTAGATTCCTGTCCGGTATTGAACGCCCCGGTCATTGCCTTGCTTGTTCAGGCTGGTCGGGTCAACGACCTTGAAGTAAGCCTCCAGGAGCTGCTTCAGGGTGACCTGCTTCGGATCATACTTCACATGCACAGTCTCCGCGAACCCCCGGTCCCCGCGAATGACATCCTCGTAAGAAGGATCCTCGCCTTTCCCGTTGGCATAGCCTGAGGTGACATCCTGAACTCCCTGAATGCGGGACATGTACGCCTCAACGCCCCAGAAGCAGCCGCCCGCCAGATACAGGTCACGCAGATCCTTGTCCGCTATAGTTGCTGTCTTGACCGCTGGAACCGGGGTGGCGGCTGAGGCGGAGCTCATTCCCGCGAAGGTGTCCTGAATCTGCTCGTTGGAGGCATGACCCGGGAGGGACTTCACCAGCAACCCTTCTTCATCGATATAAAAAGAGCTGGGATATGCCCGTACCTGAAACTCCTTGGCCCATGTCCCATCTTCATCGAGCAGCACGGTCAGATTGTCATACGACTGCTTGTTGAACCATTCCGTGAACTCCTTGGCGGATTTCTCGCCTTTGTAGCCGGGGGTTACAATCGATACGACCTCGAAATCCTTCTCCTGTCCGGCCAGCGTATTCAGTTCCTCCAGACCGGCAAGACAGATGGAGCACCAGGAGGCCCAGTATTTCACATACACGTTCTTGCCTTTCAGATCCTCCAGCTTCATAGGGTCGCCCTTCAGATCATTTAATGCGAATGCGGGTGCTGGCTTCCCCTTGTTCATGGCTGCCGGGGAGTCCGTCGTACCGGATGCTGTATCGGGCTTCGCACCGCATGCAGCCAGGATTGACAGCAGGCCGCCAATCACCAGCATATATCCCATCCACTTCCATATCTTTTTCATACCAGATTCCTCCACAGTTATTGAATCCAGCTCACAATCGTATTCAGCTGGTCTGTCATTAGCAGCAGCCCCATGGCGATCAGCATACAGCCGGAGGCGATCTTGATCCCTCCCATGAACCGGTACAAGCGGCGAATCCGCTGCACCAGAACCTCCGAGAAGACGGATAGTACGAGAAAAGGAATCGCCAGACCCAGCGTATACAGCAGCATCAGGAATCCTCCGTAAGCAGGGGAGCCTTCCCCGGCAGCGATACTGAGAATACCCGCGAGTACCGGGCCGATGCACGGCGTCCACCCGAAGCTGAACGTCAGGCCGAGCAGGAAGGCCCCGAGATAGCCGCCGCGTGCAGCGCGGGGACTGGACAGCTTTTTTTCCCGTTCCAGCCAGGAGATCTTGATCAGTCCGGTCTGGTAGATTCCGAATAAGATGACAATCGCTCCGCAGACGGCAATGAACCTGGAGCTTGAAATGACATTGCCAAGAATGCCGGAGCCGAAGCCCAAGGTGATGAAGACCACAGACAGTCCAAGCACGAAGATTAGGGTCCGCAGCATGAATACCGAACGGAACCGCAAGGAGCCTGTGTCCACTCCGCCCTGATTCACATTGCCCGCCAGGCTTCCGGACAGATACGAGACATAGACCGGAAGCAGCGGCAGAATACAGGGTGCAAAAAACGATAATACCCCTGCGCCGAAGACGCCGAACAGGAATACAAAATCACCAGCCATCTCTGTCACCACCTATTATGAATACTGCTTCTCTAACGCTAAGGCTTACCGGCTAGTGTAGATGGGAACTGTGAACCAGAAGCAGCTTCCTGAACCCTTAGTGCTCTCTACACCAATCTTGCCGCCATGCAGCTCCACAATGGATTGGGCGATGGCAAGGCCCAGTCCGGCGCCTCCGCTATTCTTACTGCGGGATTTATCTATCCGGTAGAACCGTTCGAAGATCCTTGCGGTCTCTGCCGCTTCGATTCCCTGCCCCTCATCGCTCACGGCGATCCGCAGGAAGTGGCCTTCCTCGGCGGCGGACAGCACGATATGGCCTCCTTCAGGAGAATGTTGAATGGCATTCTGCACAAGATTGGACAGTACCCGCTTGATTTGCGTGGGCATCATCAGGGCCGCGGGCAGCTTATCCGGCAGCTCAATCTCGACCTTCAGCCGCTTCTCCGCCAGATGGAAGGAGAAGCTCTCCAGCGTGCTGATCAACAGCTCATCTGCATGGCAGGGCTGCGGGTCGAAGGTTCCGCCGCTGGCCTCCAGACTGGATAGTTCAAAGAGGTCCTGGATCAGCCCGGCCAGCCGCTTTGTCTCCAGCCGGATCGTATTCAGATACCGTTGGAAGGTCTCTTCGTCCTTGATCACATCATCCTCCAGCGCTTCCACGAATGACTGAATGGAGGCAAGAGGGGTCCGCAGATCGTGGGAGACATTCGCGATCAGCTCCCGCCGGGCGGACTCGGACTGGTGGAGATGGTCGAAGCTCTCTTTTAGCTTACTGCTCATCTCATTGAATTGCCGGGCCAGGAGCTTGAACTCGTGCGGGCCGATCGTGGGGACTTCGGTGTGGAAATCCCCCTCGGCAATCCGTACCGTCTGCTCCGTAATCCGGGCAATGGACTTCTCCACCGGCCGTGTCAGCAGATGCTGGACGATGAAGGAGAACACGCCGATTCCGGCGGTGATGCCGGACAGATAATATAGCTGATCGATGGTCAGCAGCATCCGGGAATAACTGACGAATAGACAGATCAACAATACGCCGATCCCCGTGAGACTGGACAATAGTAGATAGGTACGCAGCTTCATCAGATGCCATCACCCGCAAACTTGTAGCCTATTCCCCAGACCGTCTTGATGTATTTCGGGTCAGAGGGCGTCTGTTCGATCTTCTCGCGTAATCTCCTTATATGCACCGTAACGGTAGTCGTATCTCCTTCATAACTGAAATCCCAGATCTTGCTCAGCATCTGTGTCCGGGAGAACACCTGCCCCGGATGGCTTGCCAGCAGATAGAGCATTTCGAATTCGGTCACTGTCAAGTCAATCTCCTGCCCGCTAATCTCCACGGTACGCTTCCCGACATCGATGGTCAGTCCCTCGTATTTGATCGTGTGCTCAGCAGCGGTAACCGGCGATACCTGGACATATCTCATTCTGCGCAGAATCGCCTGCACCCGCAGGACGAGCTCCCTTGGACTGAAGGGCTTGGTCAGATAATCATCCGCTCCCATCGTCAGCCCCATCAGCCGGTCCTGTTCCTCGCCGCGCGCCGTCAGCATGATGATCGGAAGATCTTCGGTCTGCCGGATCTCGCTGCACACTTCCCAGCCATTCTTATGCGGCATCATCAAGTCGAGCACAATCAGGCTTGGAGACTGGCTGCGCCATAGCTCTAGCGCTTCCAAGCCGTCCTTGGCGGTGGTGACCAGATACCCCTCCCGTTCCAGATACCTGCGGCAGACATCGGTAATATTCGGATCATCATCCGCGACCAGCACTCGTTCATTCATCCTAACCCACCCCATATCCGGAAAAATCCATTTGATTCCATCATATCACAGGGTGAGGACATTGCTCATCCTGTCTTATTTCATGGCCTTGGCAGGCTTCATGTACATGGTCACTACCGTATCCGCCACATAAGTGCTGCCGTCATACAAGGCCGGAGCCATGCTCAGATTGACCGTTTTACCGTCCACCATCATTTTTTTCGACCCGATCATTACCTTGATCATCTTGGCTGCCGGCTTCATGCCGTCGTCCATCATCATGCCGTCGTCCATCATCTTGCCGTCATCCATCATCTTGCCATCGTCCATCATCTTGCTGTCGTCCATCATCTTGCTGTCGTCCATCATCTTGCCATCATCCATCATCTTGCCGTCGTCCATCATCTTGTTATCGTCCATCATCTTATCCATGTACATCAGCGATACGGAGCGGTCCTTGCTGTTCCATTCAATGCTGTAGCCGTACATCATGGCGGCCTGTCGTAGGTTCATCAGCTCCATGCCGTCTTTCTTCATCGTCTTGATGCCTGCTGCCGCGCCGGCGATGCCGGACACCGCCAGAGAGAGTACCAATACTGCCGCCATCATGAACCGTTTGCCTGCTTTGCTGTTACCCATGCTTATCACGCTCCATCTCTTTTTTTTGGATTACATGGAACAGCATAAGCGGCAGAGCTTACGATTCTCTAAGCGAAACCTTACGATTGTATTACGGCAGCGCACAGAGCGTATAACTTCTCCCTATAGCCAGGTATCAGTTATAAGTGTTACTCCTAAGGCCGCACTCCATGCTAGAATTTATACACAAAGACAGAACAGTGGAACTAGAGGAGGGCTAATCATGTGTGATAGATTTCAGATCGTAGGCAGCCTGCTGCGTCCGGCGGAGCTATTAGAATATAAGCAGCAAATCGAACACCGGGACGATATTCAGTATCCTTTTTACGAGGATTTCCAGGGCTATGAGCAGTGTGAGGCGAAGGCGATTCAGTCGGTAGTCGAGCAGGCGAGCGAGAATGGGCTGAGCATTCTGACGGATGGGGAGTACTCCAAGTCGATGTGGCATCTGGACTTCGTGTGGGGCTTCCAGGGAATTCAGCGCTATATTGCGCCTCACGGGTATTTCTTCAGAGACATTGACGGCACCTCCAAATACGAGACGCGAAAAGACATCGGTCTGCGCATCACAGGTGAACTCGGCGGAAAGAATCACCACTTCCTTCAGGCGTACCGCCAGCTTCAGGAGCATGCCGGAGACCGGGAGACGAAGCTGTGCGTGCCTTCACCGTCCCATATCTTCGGAGAGCTGTCTTGGTCGGATAACCTTGGCGGCGAGGGTGCAGTGTACCAGAACCGTGATGAGCTGAAGGCCGGTCTGGTGACGGCGTATAAGGATTTCGTAGGGGAATTCGCAGCCGCTGGCGGTAAGATTCTGCAATTCGACGACTGCCTCTGGGAGCTGTTCGCGGACGATAATCCGAATTCGCCATTTACCGGTGAGAAAATTAACCACGAGGAAGTACAGAGTCTCGCTACCGAATTCATCGATATCAACAACACCATTATTGATTACGGACATAGCTTGGGGCTGAAAATGTGGACTCATAACTGCCGTGGTAATTATGATTCCCGGAATATGGGCGGCGGCTCTTATGTGAAGATTGCCAACCTGTTCCTGAAGCAGCTGAAGTACGACCGCTTCTTCCTGGAGTGGGACGACGAACGCGCTGGCTCGCTGGAGGCACTTGCTGTGTTCAAGGATAGACCGGAGACGGAAATTGTACTTGGCTTGCTGTCTTCCAAAACCAGTACGCTTGACGATGAGACCCGTGTCCTCCGCATGCTGGATGAAGCGTCCACGATCATTCCCAAGGAGAGATTACTGCTCTCCCACCAGTGCGGCTTCGCCTCCTGTGACGGGGGGAATGAGCTGACGGAAGCGGAGCAATGGGCGAAGATCAGACAGGGTCAAAAGATTGCCCGGCAATATTGGGCTTAACTTCATTAATAGGTAGCAGCTGTTCATAAAAGCAAGCCCGCATCTGGCAACTGGATGCGGGCTTGCTGCTGTTTAGGAAGTCCTCTGAATGAGGAGCAGATGGAATGTATATGAAAAACCGAACACAATATGCTACCACGAAGGTAAGTTGCCCAATGTATACGGAAATCCGAATACATTGGGTGCTGCTGTGATGAAGCGTCGCGCTATGCTCCACAGCCAGTAACATTTATAGAGAAATCCTGCAGGAAGTGCAACAATACTGCCCCATAGATGCGGTCTATGCTGAAATCCTGCAAGAAATGCAACAAATTCAGCGCTAATCTGCTCTAAACACCGAAATTTGTGCAAATAATGCAACATTGTACTTCAGCCAGTAATAGGTAAGGAGGAATCCTGCAAGAAGTGCAGCAATTCTCTATACAAGCGGCTGGTGAAAGAAGGCATCAGCATCCTTCACCCGGTAGGGTGATTTCCTAATGTTTCCTTCTATATCACCTGCTATATAGATTAAACTTGAAAATTTAAGTTAAGGGAAAAGTGGCGGAGGGGAATTTTGGAACTGTAGGAGCGGTAGCGTCCGCCTTTGTGTTTGAATTTCCACCGTGCGTAGCAGTTTTAATCAAGAAATTCAAACACAATAGCGGCCGGAAGTCCAAAACTTCTCTGGAGTTACGGCCATCCCAAAACAAAAAAATCATTAGTTCAATTTATATAGCTAAACACCATGTCGCATTTATCCGGCTGCAATGTCGCAAAAGTACATGGAAACAGAGGCAGCAGATCGGATATACTCGCTGTAACAATTATGATAATGAAAATCATTATCACATAATGCATAACAGGGGGAGTCAGCGTGAACAGAGCAACACAGAAACAAGAGGCCGGCAGGAAGAAATTCGCCGCCCGGCAATCAGGATTATTCATGGTATGGATGCTGGCGCTGGTACTGGTACTTACAGCTTGTGGTTCTGGGGGAGGCACGAATGCAGGTACAGCCGCACAGCCTTCTGCTTCAGCTGAGCCGTCTCCATCGCCTGAAGCACAGACGCAGGCAACACCGGAGGCACAGGCTACAGCAGCCTACCCGGTTACCTTCAAACATATCAAGGGCGAATATACGCTTACGGAGAAGCCGAAGGTGATTGCTGTGCTTGATGTGAAATTCGCCGATCAGCTGATCGCGCTTGGAGAGAAGCCGGCAGGCAGCGTAGTTGCCGGAACCAAGGACGAGTTCCCGGAATATTTGAGTGCTCAAATGGACGGGGTGAAGGTCCTGGGTACACGCGATGAGCCCAATCTGGAAGCCATTGTGGCACTGAACCCGGATCTGATCTTGATGACGGATTTTCAGGAAGAAGCTTATGAGAGTGTCAGTAAAATCGCGCCTACAATCGTCCTGGACTTCTATGAGGATTGGCGGGATACGCTGGCTACCATCGGTACAATAACAGGGAAGCAGGCAGAGGCTGAAGTAGTGAAGAAAGCCTATGAGGATAAAATCACCGGACTGCGTGAGCAGCTGTCGGCGAAGCTGGGCGACGAGACGGTGGCGCTGATTCGTCCAAGACCGGAAGGGATTCGCGTACATGGTCCCGAGCACCGGACCGGAAGCATTCTGTATGAGGATCTGGGATTAAAGGCTCCAGCGTTCGTTCAGGCGATCAAGGATGATACCTCGGTTGAAATATCGATGGAGACTGTCTCTGATATCGGGGCAGACCGCTATTTCCTGCTCTCGGATGATCTGTTCGCCAAAGAGGCAGAGGCTCTGGCCAGCAGCCCGATCTGGAAATCCCTTGATGCAGTGAAGAATAACCGTGCCTATGATGTGAATTCAACGCTCTGGATCGCTTACTATGGTCCCCTTGCGATCAATATTATTGTAGATCAGGCCTCGGAAGCGCTGCTTGGAGCTAACTGAGATGGACCAATATCTGTCGTCGGCCCCCTGGAGGGAACTGGCGGAGGATTACCGGATGAGGCTGGGGGAGCCGCCTGCGGGCAGTGTCCGTACCATCGCTCTGAGTGAGCTGCAGGATGAAGCGGTATGCCGCGAATATGTTAGCTGGCTTAAGGAGTATATCGGTGCGCCGGACCTGCAGGTTGCGGCTTCCATGCTGGCCAAGCGGATCGGCTATCTGTGGATCGCGCCAATACTGACCGCCATGACCGTTCATAATCGTGAAGTCTTCTTCCCGCTGGACAGAAGCTTCCTCTATCATCCGGCTTCTGCAGAAGAGACGACATTCCCATTCCTGGCGCTGGACGGGCTTCACTCAGCCTCACCACCGGAGGATAGGGCCGTGTGGCGCGAAGCTGTTATTGAGGAGAATTTTGCGGCACGGCTTGCGCCGATGCTGCAGACGCTTGCCGCAGTTGGACCTGTCTCCATGGCTGTGCTGTGGGAGAATATTATGGTGCGTATTGCCCCACTGTATGCGCCCGGAGCAGATCTGTCCGGCGAAGAAAGGCTGCGGATGCAAGAGGATTTTACGTATCTAACCCGGATGGCCGCCGGTCCATTGTTCAGCGCAAGACGCAACCCGTTCACCCGGTTCACCGAGGGGAGTGACGAGGCTCCGGTTGCGAAGAGCAAGCGTATCACCTGTTGCTTTTACTACCGGA
The DNA here is from genome assembly GCF_038006885.1 of Paenibacillus sp. FSL R7-0302. Classification (NCBI taxonomy): domain Bacteria; kingdom Bacillati; phylum Bacillota; class Bacilli; order Caryophanales; family Paenibacillaceae; genus Paenibacillus; species Paenibacillus sp. FSL R7-0302. Next base: position 5,777,667 of record NZ_JBBOWB010000001.1, on the reverse strand, counting down.
TGTCCGGGGAATATTGCAGAAAGTGTCCGAAAATTGACAATGAGAATGAATCTCAATTAAAATGACAGCAGGTCTATCCGTTAAGCAAAGGATACTGTTGTCAGGAGATGAGAGAAATGCCGCAACAAGAACAGGCAAGTCTATGGAGTGATACAGCGGTCAAGACGCTTGATGTGCGCAGCGGTACTGTGCCGCCCGGCGGTGTGCTGAGCGAAACGGGACTGGCGGCAAATCAGCTGCTGCTGGCCATCGGCGGGCAGGGAGGGCTTGTGATGAATGGTGAAGGCTGCCATGTCCAGGCCTCTTTTGCTTGTCATGCTGCCAAGGGATCAGCCTATACTCTGAGTGCGGGATCAGACAACATTCATTATACAGCTATTAGCTACAAGGCCATTCCTGTGGCGGGAGCTGCACATGTCCTCTTCCCGCAGCGCAATCACCCGCTGCGCACTTCGTTCATTCACCATTCCGGGTCCCCGGCGGAGCTGCATATGGCGGCGGAGAGAATTGCCGCCAAATGGAGCCGGGGAGAAGGGCTGGAACGCTTCCATGCCAATGCGCTGCTGCAAGGTATGCTCTACGAGCTTATTATGGAGCATGAACGCGGTCAGGGCGGGGGTGAGCCCGATATGGTGGAGGTTGTTGCCGCCTATATCGAGGGGCATTATCGTCAGGAGCTGGGGCTGAAAGAGCTGGCCGCGCTGGCCGGATGCGGCGTGCGGCAGCTCCAGCGGCGGTTCAAGCAGGAGAAGCGGCTCGGACCCATGGAATACGTAATCCGGCTGCGGATGGAGAGCGCAGAGCGGATGCTGCGTTATACGGATGCTTCCATCGGCGAGATCGCTGAGCGGACAGGCTACCGCGACATGTATTATTTCAGCAGGGCGTTCAAGAAGCATTATGGAGTTCCTCCGCTGCTCTACAGGCGTGCTGCCGCTTCAGAACAGGGAACGGTTACCGTTCCTTTGGGATTGCCGGAACGCTTGGCCTTCCCGCACAGATCAGCACAGGGTCCGGTGATCCCCCATCTGCGCGGCGAATATCGTGTTACCGCTGCTCCGCAGCGGATCGCCGTGCTGGACGTCCAATATGCTGACCATTTGCATGCGCTGGGGATATCCCCAGCAGGAAGCGTAGGCTTCGGAAGCGGGGCGCTGAATTTCCCCGCTTATTTCCGGGAGAGGCTTGTGGCAACGGAAATGCTCGGCACCTATGAGTACCCGGACCTGCAGGCTGTTGAACGGCTGCGCCCGGATCTGATTATCTGCACCGAGGTGCATGCTCCGCACTATGAACGCTTAAGCCGGGTAGCGCCAACGGTCATGTTCAAGCGCAATGAGAGCTGGCAGACGATTCTGCGCCTGTTCGGCGAACTGACCGGCAAGCAGGGGGAGGCAGAGCATATGATTGCCGATTATCTGCGCCGTACAGCACTGCTGTCCGCAGAGCTGGCTCCGGTACTCGCGGGTAAGAGTGTGGCTCTGATCCGTCCGCGGGAGTCCATCGTCCGGGTACATACGGCTTCTCACCGCACAGGCGCTGTGCTGTACCGGGACCTTGGTCTGCCTGCTCCGTTATTTGTGGCGGACACCGCCTCTGACACGGCCTATCATATTTCCGTTGATAGACTTCCGGCTGTGCAAGCCAATTATTACTTTCTGCTTAGCAACGAGAAGATGCAAGAGGGAATATCGATGACAGAGCACAGCGTGAGGGGCATGCTGGGTGCAGATCAGCGGCAGCTTATATACCCGGTGGATGCTGCTACCTGGATCGGCTGTTATGGACCTACAGGCATCAACTGCATTCTGGATCAGGTGGCCCAGGCCTTGCTGGCTTGAGCGGATCACGACAGTCAGAACGGTCGCCGCTCACATCTCCCGATCATACTTGAACCGGTAATAGATGCCGTATCCAATCGTGAACAGGTAGCCGAATACCAGTAACAGCACAACGGTGAGTTCAGTTTCCATTAAGGCAAAGGCGAGCATTAAAGCCCCGAATACAAAAACCATCATATCATAGGCCTTCGCCTTCGCCCGGGTGGCAATGGCGATATTGCGCTCATCGTTCTTGTTGATCTCCATCTGCTTGGCGATGGCGGGGCTATTCTTCAATGCGCGCTGTCCGATGAGTTCCCCCATCCCGCTGCCGAACAGGCCGGAGCCCAGTCCGATACAGATAAAGGGCAGTGTCCGCAGCACCCCCTCCGGCTCTTGAACTGTTCTAATGAAGTACAGACTGCCTGCCAGCAGGACTACACCTGCAATAACCAGAAGATAAGCCGAGACGGATTTCTTCATCAATTCTCTTCCTCCTCATAAATGAAAATCTCCTCGATGCTCAGCCCGAAATAACGGGCGATCTTGAACGCGAGCAGGATGGACGGGTTATAGCGGCCGTTCTCCAGTGAACCGATCGTCTGCCTGGATACTTCAAGCGCCGCAGCTAATTCCTCTTGCCGGATTCCGCGCTGTTTGCGTAATTCTTCCAAACGGTTGTTCATGGAATCACTCTCTTCATGGAAAGTTAACTTTACATGGAGAGTGTATCGCATGATGTTCCGAATGTAAAGCTTACTTTCCATTTTTGGGTGAATGGAGAGGTTGGTCACTCCCTATATGCGAACATCCGTGCTACAATATTCCTTGTGAATATATGGAAGGCGGTGGGGCTGTGACTCCGAGACAATGGATCATCAAGTTCATACGGATGCATAAGCGGGTGTTTGTATGCGGTTTCTTCGTAACTACGTTAATGACCTTAGTGAACCTGTTGTATCCGTTCCTGGGCGGGAGGCTGATCAATATCGCTTTTTATGACCAGGATCTGAATACCTTCCTGAAGCTGTGTCTGATCTATGCCGGAATCCTTCTGTTCAATCAGTTCATTGTGGCGACGCTCAATAATCTGATCTCTTCTCAAATAATGACGGGATTCGTGTTCGATATCCGGCGGGCGCTGCTGCGCAAGATTCTGCATCAGAAGGGGAAGGACCTCTCCGGGATGTACAGCGGCGATCTGATCAGCCGGATGAACCGCGATGCCAAGGACATTATGAATCTCGTCTTCTGGAGCGGACTGTGGGGGTATTCGAATCTGCTGCATATCGTGTTCGCGGTGGGGTTCATGTTCTATTATCATGTCCTGCTGGGCGTGTTCACGGTGGTGCTGGTTCCTGTCGTGTTCATGGTCTCCAGGGTTTTCAAGCAGAGAGCGCTCAGGGTCAACCGGGATCTGGCGGCAGAGCAGGGGAGGCTGTCCTCGTACTTATTTGAAATTGTGGCCAATATGCGGGAGATCAAGCTGCTGAATGCGGGGAGGCTCGTAACCCGTACATATCTGAGGCGGACAGTCTCTATCCATCACAAGAATGTGGACAATGGAAGAATCGAGGTAACCACCGAGCGTATGAACGCATTTATCATGCTTGCCGCACAGCTGCTGCTGTTCATTATCTGCGCCCGGCTGATTGTGAAGGGGCAGATGCAGCTTGGTGTTTTTGTGGCTGCCGCCAGCTATTTCAATATGGCTGTGACTTACTTCAGCTCGATGGGCAGCAAGATTACCGATACTTGGGGGCAGACGGTGTCCTTGCAGCGTGTTGCGGAGCTCCTGAATGAGCAGGAGGAGGACTACAGAGAAGCCCAGGTGCCCACACTGATTAAGGAGGGGACGATTGAATTTCGTAATGTCAGCTTCGGATATACGGAGGAGAGGCGGGTACTGGACGGGTTCAATCTCCGTGTCGAGGGAGGAAGCACTGTGGGCATTGCCGGAAGGAGCGGAGCCGGGAAAACAACGCTCGGAAGCCTGATTTGCAACCTGTATCCTGTTGACGGCGGCGAGCTTCTAATCGATGGCCGCAATGTGAACGAATATAACCTGCACAGCTTGCGGAGTCAGGTGGGCGTGGTTCATCAGGAGACGGTTCTGTACGATAACACGCTGCGGTATAATCTCTCTTTTACGAATAACCGTGATCAGGACGGTATGTTAATTGAAGCACTTAAGAGAGCTGCGCTGCATGAGCTGGTCCTGAATCTCCCGGACGGGCTGGACACGGTGATGGGGACTTCCGGGCAGGCATTATCGGGCGGGCAAAAGCAGCGTCTCGCTATTGCGAGAATCCTGGTCAAGAATCCGAAAATTCTGGTCTTCGATGAAGCGACTTCATCCCTCGACAGCAAGAATGAGGCGCTGATCCGGCAGATGACCGGTGAGCTTGCGCAAGACCGGACGCTGATCATCATCGCCCATCGTCTGTCCACGCTTAGAGGCTGTGACAGGATTGCAGTGCTGGAGGATGGCCGGGTCACAGGCTATGATACTCACGATGTGCTGATCAGAAGCAACAAAACGTACATAGAACTATTCAGCGAACAGTGCGCAGGAGGCGAAGCAGTATGACCATGACAAGATGGGCTGTTTATAAGGTGCTGACACAGGGAATTGAAGGTGTCCGTAAGCCGCTGCTGGCGCTCGCGCTGTTCAAGCTGTGGAATCTGGTCTGCGGGCTGCTTCCGTTATTTCTGTACTCCCTGCTTGTCAACCGCGTGCTGGTAGAGAAGCAACTGAGTGGCCTATGGCCGGTTATCGCGGGGTATCTGGCGGTATTCCTGCTTACGACGGCCGGGATTGCGGTCAGCCAGCGCTACTCCAACCAGCTGCTCCTGAAGTATGACCTGAGGCTTAAGCGCAAGCTGCTGAATACAGTGAGCAGCCTGGATTATGAGGAGTATAGCGGGTACAGCATTGGTGATCTAAAAAGCCGGATCGAGCAGGATTCAGCCGCAGCCGGACGGTTCTTCACGGTGCATCTGTTAGATTTCAGCTACGCTGTCCTGTATGCTGCTGCGCTGGCTGTGATTCTTGTAAGCTATGACTGGCGGATCGCCCTCCTTAGCTTCGTCTTCGTTCCGGTCTCCCTGCTGACGGTGAATGTCCTGGGCGAGAAGACGAGAAAGGCGGGGGAGGAGCTGTGGACGCTGCAGAACAGGTACGAATCTTTTTTACATGCGAATCTGCAGAACTGGAAGGATATTAAGACCAATAATCTGGAGGAGGCCCAGCTGGAGGAATTGAACGGGCATTATGCAGCTATCCGTCCGGTGTGGTTCCGCAGCCAGCTCTACCAGCATCTGGGCGTTACTTATTCATTCTTCACCAAGAACTTCATTACCCAACTGTTCATCTATTTCATTGGCGGACTCTTCGTGATTAAGGGTTATTCGGAGGTCGGTGTGCTGCTGGTGTTCATCAGCTTCTACGGGCAGTTCTTCGGGTTCATCGAGACGATCAGCAACGGCCTGATGAATTACAAGAATGATTCGGTGAATATCAGTAAAGTGATCGGACTGTTGCAGGCAGAGACGGACCAGCGGCCTTACAAACGCATTAGCGGACAAAAGATTGAGGTTCAGAATTTGCAGTTCCGCTATGAGGGGGAGGCTGCCTTCGCACTGGACGGGATTTCTTTCTCGGTGGGGAAGGGAGAGCATCTAGCCATCGTAGGGCAGAGCGGCAGCGGCAAGTCTACCCTTGCCAGGCTGCTGACGGGACAGATGAAGCCTCAGGGAGGGAGCGTCCGCATCGGCGGCACGGATCTGCATGCAGTGAACAGCGGGAGTGTGGCGGCCAGGGTAAGCATCGTGGTGCAGGAGCCTGTTCTGTTCAATATGACGATCCGGGAGAACCTGCTGCTGGCGAGGGACGGGGCAACGGAAGCGGAGCTGATAGCCTGCTGCCGCAGCGCCAATATTTATGACTTCATTGTATCACTCGAGCAAGGGCTGGATACGGTTATCGGGGAGAAGGGGATGAAGCTCTCCGGGGGCCAGAAGCAGCGGCTGTCGATTGCCCGGGCGCTGGTGCAGGAGCGGGACATTATTATTTTCGATGAAAGTACAAGTGCCCTGGACCCTGAGAATGAGAGCGACATTAGGAATGAGCTGAAGCGTCTGTCTGCCGGCACAACCATGATCTCAATCGCGCACCGCCTCTCTACGATTCAAGACTGTGATAAGGTGCTGGTTCTGCAAGCCGGGAAGGTGGCAGCCTGCGATACCCATGCTAACCTGCGTAACCGGAATGAAGCGTATGATCTGCTGTTCCGCAGCCAATACGACGCCTTAAGCCATACCGCAGAACTTGTTCATTGACGGCGTCTCCGCCCGGTAATATATTAAAATTAAGATTAACTATGTCCGTGACAGACTGTAGAGGAGAAGAGAAATGAGCCCGACCCATGTATGGATACCTGTCGTATTTTATTGGCTGCCGATGCTCTTCTTTTTCTACATGGGAATGGATGTGCTGCTGCGCAACCCGCGGAAGATTGAACATCGTCTGGTAAGCGCTACAATTCTGTGCTATTTCCTGATGTTCCTGGAGGAGTACTTCCGGTATATGCTGCCAATGGAATATAGTCCGCTGCTGGCTGCGGTCTGGTTCGCCAATGCGGGTATCCTTATTCCAGGGCTGGGCTTCCATCTGATTGCCCGGTTAATCGGCTTACATAAGCGGATGCCCCGGCCATGGTACCCCTATCTGTTCCACATATTAACGCTGGCCATTCCGGCGGGACTTATTGGTCAACGCTCCTATACCTCCGTCCAGCTGTTCACGGTATCCGGGGTGTGGAAATGGCCGGTGGCCAATACAGCCTATTACGGGACCTTGACGGCAAGCCTGTTGCTTAGCTTAGTCCCCATCGTCATGCTGCGAAGTAGGCGCAAGTGGAGTGCCGCAGATCCTGCCTATCAGGAGCATGACGGTATCTTCAGGCTGCTGGAGTATGGCTCCTGGGTGACGTTTCTCTGGGTAGCGGTGTTCGGCTATTTCCGCTTCAATGAAGTGCTTCCGCCTTATACGTATATCTACGGAGGGCTGATCTGGTGCTTCGTGCTGCGGCTGTCCATGCAGCGGTATGAGTTCCTTAATCATTCAGGACAGCGCTACAAGAAGATGTTCCAGATCAATTCGCAGGCTGCGCTGCTCGTCTCGTTGTCCGGCAGCATTAAGGAAGCGAATCCGAGTGCCGGTAAGATGTTCGACCGTCTGACTCTGGGGAAGGCTAACCTTGCTGATCTGGGCGGTGCGGGGATCGTAGCGAAGCTTAAGGCACAGGACGATATCGGTGAGCTGGAAATGGTGCTGCATAACGGGGACAGTCTGATCGAGGTAATGATTAACGGAGACTATGTGACCGTGGACCATGAGCTTCATGCCGTCCTGCTCATCCGCGATATCCGGCTGCGTAATCAGCATGCGCGGCAAATTGCCTTCATGGCTTATCATGATCCGCTAACCGGGCTGCCGAACCGCAGGCAGTTCTACGATAAGCTGGAGGAGGCACTTGCGGAAGCCGGGCAGACCGGCGGGGAGCTGGCGATACTGCTGCTGGATCTCGACCGGTTCAAGCAGGTGAACGACCGCTGGGGGCATGAGGCCGGAGATCAGATGTTATGTAAGGTAGCGGCTATGCTCCATCAGCTGGTCCAGCCGGACGGGCTTGCGGCCCGCTTCGGCGGCGACGAATTCGTGCTGTTCTGCCCCGTGGCCCGGGGCGGGCTGACCGCAGCAGAGCTGGAACACCGGCTGCTGACGGCGGCTGCACAGGCCACGCTGGATTATGAAGGCGAAGAGCTGAAGATCGATATGAGCATCGGCATCAGCTTGTATCCGCAGGACGGAACGGCTCCGGATGCTCTTTTGCGCCAAGCCGACAAGCGGATGTATGCGATCAAGCGGGGAGAGGCGGAGGGAAATCATGAGATTTGAGATTGGCGGAGGGATGGATTTAATTGAGGAGACTGTGCGGCAATTCCTGTCTGATAAGGCAAAGGTCCTTGATATCGACAGCACTCCGATACACTCTGGCTATCAGGCGGTGGATTTATTCCGGCACAGGATTCTCGTGGAGATTGAAGGCAGACAAGAGTATAGCTCTGTGATTACCAAAATGGCGAATGGAATTGAACGGCGGGTAATGCACCGGTTATTGGATCAGGGGGCTAATGTTCCTTTTAGCAGAGCGGGTAATCTGGATTCGGACCATAGGGTGCTTCTGTGTATTCAGGACGTAGATTATAAGACGGATTATCAGAATCTGGATACCGGGATGCTTCAGCACAAGGAAATGCAGGCGCTGGCTTATATTCATAACCGTAATCGTGGTTTGCAGGAGGAGTTAGCCTGGCTCCCCCGGGTTAACCGTGCATACATAGAGACTATAATTCATGGAATATGGAAGCCCGCATGGGAAGAGGCCAAGCACAATGAACGGTTCGTGGAGACCTTCGGGACCTATATATCTGAGATCGATGCCGTATCGGGGAAAATAGTGGACGAGCTTGAAGCCGTCTGGAAGGATGAAACCACACACACGCTTATACATAATGATCTGAATCCCGGAAATGTATTGGTACACAATAATGATGACGTTATGTTCATTGACTGGGAAGAAGCGCGGTACGGCTCCCTGTTCCTGGACATCCCGATGCGAATTGACCGGACTCAAGCTGTAGAATACCGTGAGGTGCTGGCTTCGCTGGGATGGGAGCTTCCTGCGGATACGTTCGGGCAGAGCTATAGAGCTGCTTCGCGGTATCTCGGCCTGCGTTATATGACTTGGAGCCTGGGGGAGTGGCTAAGGGACCCTGGTACTGAGGCGGGGCTGCGGCGGTATTTGGATATGGTTATTGTGTAGTAGAATACTGAACTAGCGAAGGATTATGCTATCGTTTATACTGATACAACCAATTCATTTCATAGGAGCTGTGTCACAAGCCATGATCAAGAAAGAAGCCGCACATATACGCAAGCAGTTCAAGATGGACCATGATCAGCTGAATCTGTACGATATTCTGAATGTCTATATTATGAAAGAAACGAACGAAATCTACCACTTCGAGCGCCAGCCGTTCGCCATGCTGGAACGTGAGAAGCAGGAGCTGTATATGAGCAACTTCCGCAAGCTGCTGACGGGCGAGCTGGACCAGAAGCTGTTCGAGCTGAAGTTCCTGGAGGAAGCAGAGGAGCCGTCGCAGGTGATGCTGCACCAGGGGCTGATAACCGGTGACCCGGAGGAGTGGCAGGACCTGATGCTCATGCTGGTGGACAAAATGCTGGTGGATGCCAAGTATGAGAAGGATGCGGTCATCACATTCGTAAGGGGGCAATACTTCCGGCCGACCAAGGCGCGTAACGACGAAGCTGAGGAGACCGGCAAGGACGAGGTATTCGCGCATCCGTTCATTCTGTGCAGCGTGAATTCCACGGAGCAGCAGCGCAAGACGCTTCTGTTCGATTATGTGGAGCGGGAATTCAAATATAATATCATGGTTGATCCCATCATCAAGCTGAGCACGCCGGAGCAGGGCTTCTTCTACCCGAGTGTGACGGACAACTATTCGGATATCAACCGTGTGCTCTATTGCACAGGGAGTTCGAATAACCCGAATGCGCAATTTATCGAGCAGGTTCTCAATGCGGAGCGGTCGGTGACGGCGCTGGAGGAACGGTCTATTTTTGAGGACATCGTGAAGGAAGTGGCGGGCGAACAGATCGATGTGGCGACCATTGCCCAGGTGTACGAGGAGATTCATCAGGTGATTGAAGACAACGCGGAGGAGGAAGAGCCGCCGAGACTCGATTACCGCGATGTGGAGCGTGTGCTGAAGGCCAGCGGCGTGGAGGATGTGACGGCGGAGAAGGTGGAGCGCGCGTTCGAGACCATTGTGGACAATAAGCACTATGAGCTGAAGGCCAGCAGCGTCATCCCGAAGTTCACCTCCAAGTCGATCAAGATCGATACGAAGGTCGCTTCCATCACGATCAGCCCGCAGGACTTGAGATATGTACGGCAGGTGAATTACCAGGGCAAGCGCTGCATCATGATCGAGATTGATGAGGATGCGGTGATCGAAGGTTTCACGCTGCTGACGGAGAACTTATCCTAACCTGAACAGATGTATATTGAAAAAGGGCTATCCCGATGTCTCCTTACGAGAGCGGGAAGCCCTTTTATTTGTGGAGGGGCGAGTACGCACGGCCCAACCTATGCCACAACAAACCTGCCTTTCAAGGCACAACGCCAGCATGAAAATGAGTAGCGGGAGTTTATCGCAGGTTGTACCAAACGTATTTTCACAGAAAACCAACCACAATTGGACCGGGTGCGCCGCGAAGGCGAAATGTAGTCGGAAAACCGACCACAATTGGACCGTGTGCGCCGGGCAGGCGAAATGTAGTCGGAAAACCGATCATAATTGGACCGGGTGCGCCGGGTAGGCGAAATGTAGTCGGAAAACCGATCACAATTGGACCGTGTGCGCCGGGTAGGCGAAATGTAGTCGGAAAAGCGATCACAATTGGATCGGGTGCGCTAGGAAGAGCTTCCGTATTTCTCCCAGACCGCTGCATACTTCTTCTCCAAGATCCCCCAGCGCTTCTCGGCGCCGTATTTCGCTTGGAGCTGTTTCAGGTATTGCTCCGCAGTCTCTGTATCCCCAGTATCCAGCAGGAACCCGAAGGTCTCCTCACTTAAATGCAGTGCTGTCCGCTGCATATAGTATTCAATAATGGCCCTGGAATCGGTTAAGGTGTACAAGAATTGAAGACCCTGATCCAAGTGGAGCAGCAGGTCTGCCGTGAACTTGTCCACATCTACCTCCGGCGTCAGGAAGTAGCGTTCCGGGGCGGCGGGGACGATGTTCCCGATCCGGGTATAGAAGTGAGCCAAGCCCAGAGACACAGCAGGCCTATATTGCGCAAGATCTTCGGAGTGAATACTGTAATTTACATAGAAGCTGAGTTGCTTGTGTGTATTGTACTTATATTTCTGAATATTGATTTTATAGCTGAGCTGGCCCTCTGTTCTGTAGAAATTCAGATCCTTTGTACGATAATCCTGTGCGGCGAAAAAAGGTTTGACGTCTTGCTTGATGATCTGCTTGAACAATTGCTTCATATCTAACAATTCATTCATAGTAAATAAATCCTCCTTCACCTGGGTTGATAATAGGCTGCATATTATAACATGTGGCCGACAGCTATAATTGTACTATAAACAGGATCGCCTCAAATGACTTCATTCTGGGTAAATATAGGATAGGAGGCGGGAAAGGAGAATGGATTAAGTGATGAAGAATGTTAAGATTCTATTGTTTTTCTTTGGGTTTGCGGCTGTGATGGTGCTGCTGTTTGGATGGGGGCTGCCGGTAGTTTTTCAATTATTCCTACATAACGATTACATAAGAAGTCTGACGTTGCTGGTTGTGTTCAGTATTGTGGTGTTAGTCAAAAGGTTGAATTGGTCCGCTTATTTGGTCTTTGCCGTCGCCCTCTTCTCGTTCTTGGGCATGATGATCGACACAGCCGGGAACCCCGTAACCAACAAGCCGCTGGAATGGATCGTCTCACCTATAGGTCAATTGCAGCTGAACCAGGATGTTAATAATTATGCGCCAGGCCAATACGTCATTTCGGATAATCTCGCCGTTCTGAAGCCAGGTGGGAAGGTGGTCACGTTAAGTACCATATGGTTATACCTGTATCGTTTGGCCCAGTATATGGTGCTCTATTCGCTTGTAGGTACTTTGCTCGCAGCAGTCCGGGGGAGTAAGCCGGAGCGCTGGCCGGTGCCTGCCGCGGCTGTAGACGAGACGTTGACACCGGATATGGAGCAGCGGGTAGCCGCGGAGCTGAAGCGCCGGGAGGCAGCAAGCACTTCGTTGAAGGCCGTTCCCGAAGAAGTTCAGGAGCATGTCCGTCAGCTAAAAAAGGAGGGACAGCTCATTTCCGCCATCAAGCTGGTCCGCCAGCATACGGATATGCCCCTTGGTGAAGCCAAGCGGTATGTGGAAGAAATGTAGAAGATATTCATCAGCCCGTTCTGTTAAATCGGCAGAGCGGGCTTTTTTGCGCGCATTTTCATCTTTTTATTTCTTGCAAGGACTTAATACACATTTATTGTCGGAATATTTAAAAATAATTTGTCGGAATTGTTAACTTAATCTCGAAAAATGTCGATAAACCAGTATGAAAAACTAATGCTTGCTAATGTCGAGCATGTGCAGAGCATGTTCAGAATTTTGCGGAAGCGTTATCAATATTATGGAAATGGTCATTCGACAAGGAGGAAAGCGATGTTTAAGAAATTGGGGAAAATCGGGCTGGCTGTGGTATTGGTGATCGGACTGCTGCCCATGATGTCACTCCGTGTCTATGCGGCGGTGCCGTCGTTCAATGAAGCGGCTGATTTTGTAATTGAGCCTCCGGTTACGTATGCGGCGGGCAAGAATCTGGCAGATGCGCAGGGTCTACAGGATGGAAGTACGGCGGTCCTGCTGAATTCATTCGTCTATCAGGGGAATTCTTACACGGCATCTAACTCTTTGAGAGTCTTTAACAGCGCAGGAACGCTTATGACGGACGTTAACCTGGGCAGCCTGATGGACACCTATTACAAAATGACGTATGTGAGTATGCTTGCACTCAATAACGGCAATTTGCTGATTATGTACAGTAAAAGCGACTCCAGCGAGTACAACACGCAGCTAGGCACAGTTATCGAGAGTACACCAAATGCCTATTTCATAGTGCTGGATAAGAACGGCCAGAAGGTGACCGGCCAGACCCGGCTGAATACCTTCAGTGCGGCCAGTCTGCCGCAGCTAACGCGCTTTATCTCTGCGGCTGAGCTGTCTAACGGCGATATCGCTTTTTCCTGGCAACGAAATGACAATAAAAGCACGGTTACCCGTGTCTTCACTGCTGCCGGCGTACCGGTATCAAGCGAAACCCTGCTGGTAGATGCTAATGCGAGCATGTCCTACGTAGCCGCTGGTGATGGCGTGTATATGGCTGCGTACAATTCGGGACCCTCAAACGATAATATCTATCTGCAGTTATTCAATAACAACGGAACCTCCATAACCACCATTAATGTTGGCGCGAGAACGAATGAGAAGCAGCTGTATCTGTCTACGCTGAGCAACGGGAATTTCATGTTCAGTCAATACAGCTGGCAAACCGGAATTACCAGTGCCTCCTTATATGACAATGCGGGTGTAAGCCAAGGCGGATTTAACGTAAATGGTTCGCTGGGCGAGGCATCTGCCGCTGTCTATAAGGCAGGCGCACTGCCGGGATTCGTAACGGTAAGCACGGATGCCGCGTCGAATAAGGCCATTGACGATGCCTATAACTACGGCACAGAGTGGTCGGGAACCCAGTACGCTTACCTGAATTACTATGACAATGATGGAACCCTGCTGTATACAACGGATCAGGCTGTGGCTTCCGCTCCGGCTGTATTTCAGGGATACAATGAAGACACCTGGATGTTCAATGTGGAGTACTATGCGAAGTTCGCTGTATATCCGGCCTTTGGAGACAAGATTGTTTTCATCACAACAGATAACACAGATGCCACTCATTTCCGAATCACCGGCAAGCTGTTCAACAGGGTGGCCTTAACTCCGGTAGTGCTGCAATCGGCAGTAGCAGACGGCGTACCCGGAACAACCACTTCAACGAAGATTGACCTGACCTTTGATGCTGCGATAGCCGGGCTGACGGCAGATGATATCACCATTACAGATGGTACAGGCTCTGCGGTAAAAGGGTTCTTGAGCGGGTCGGGGACGGCCTGGAGCCTTGCGCTTACTTCAGTGACCGGCGAGGGCGATGTATCCGTAGCTGTGAATTCGCCAAGCGGATACACGGTCAGCGGTTCGCCGCTGACGGCAACCGTATCGCTGTTCAAGCCGGCGCTGGAGCCGACTCCGGCAGCGGTGATCGACTATGAGGCCGAGCAGCTGAGCGGTCTGACGGCGAATGGCACGTATACCGTGAACGGTACAGCGGTAACGGCGAGTGCGGCTGGCACGCTGGCGCTGGAGCAGAGTTGGCTGGGAGAGTCCCTGAGTATTGTGAAGCAAGGAAATGCTACGACAACCGTAGATAGTGCGGCGCAGGTGCTGGTCATTCCTTCCCGTCCTGGGGCACCAACAGGTGTGACGGCAACGGATGAACTGGGAATAGAAGCGAACAACGGTACACTTGCGAATGTGAATGCTGCGATGGAGTACAAGCTAAGTACCGGGGGAGTATGGACAGATGTGACCGGTACAGCAGTGACGGAACTGGCTCCGGGTACGTACGAGGTCCGTGTGAAACGGACGGCGTCGTCTTTTGTATCGGAAGCGCATAGTGTAACGGTGAATGCGTATGTGCCAACGGCAGAGCCGACCCCGGCAGCGGTGATCGACTATGAGGCCGAGCAGCTGAGCGGTCTGACGGCGAATGGCACGTATACCGTGAACGGTACAGCGGTAACGGCGACTGCGGCTGGCACGCTGGCGCTGGAGCAGAGCTGGCTGGGAGAGTCCCTGAGTATTGTGAAGCAAGGAAATGCTACGACAACCGTAGATAGTGCGGCGCAGGTGCTGAGCATTCCGTCCCGTCCCGGGGCACCAACAGGTGTGACGGCAACGGATGAACTGGGAATAGAGGCGAACAACGGTACACTTGCGAATGTGAATGCTGCGATGGAGTACAAGCTAAGTACCGGGGGAATATGGACAGATGTGACCGGTACAGCAGTGGCGGGCCTGGCTCCGGGTACGTACGAGGTCCGTGTGAAACGGACGGCGTCGTCTTTTGCCTCGGAAGCGTATAGTGTAACGGTGAATGCGTATGTGCCACTGGTAGAGACCACCCCGGCAGCGGTGATTGACTATGGGGCCGAGCAGCTGAGCGGTCTGCTGGCGAATGGTCTCTATACGGTGAATGGCACGTTATCAATACAGGCGGATGCGGCGGGCAAGCTGGCGCTGGATCGCTCGTGGCTGGGAACCTCCCTGAGCCTTGTGAAGCAGGGAAATACGTCAACGACCATTGACAGTGCGGCGCAAACCGTGAGCATTCCTGTTCGTCCGGCAGCACCTGTCGGAGTTACGGCAACGGATGAGACGGCGATTAACGCGAAGAACGGTACGCTTACGAATGTGACTCCGGCCATGGAGTACAAGCAAGGTGTCGCAGGCGCATGGACGGATGTGACGGGCACACAAGTGTCGGGGCTTGCTCCGGGAACGTACTACGTCCAGATCAAGGCGACTTTGACGGCTTTTGCCTCGGAAGCACAGAGCGTGAATGTTGTGGCGTATGTAGCGATACCGGAAGCGACCCCGGCAGCGGTCATTGACTACGAAGCTGAGCAGTTGAACGGTTTGACGGCGAATGGCCTGTATACACTGAACGGTACGTTGACCGTAACAGCGGATGCAGATGGCAAGCTGGCACTGGATAGCTCTTGGCTGGGCAGCTCCCTGAGCCTGGTGAAGCAGGGGAATGCGTCCACAACCATTGACAGTGCGGCGCAGAGCTTGACTGTTCCTGCCCGTCCGGCAGCACCTGCGGACGTAGCTTCAACAGACGAAACGGCGATTCAAGCGAAGAACGGTACGCTCACGAATGTGACAACAGCCATGGAATACAGACAAGGTACGGCAGGCGCATGGACAGATGTTCCAGGCACCAGCGTAAGCGGGTTAGTCCCGGATACGTACTATGTCCGTACGAAGGGTACGGTTACAGCTTTTGCCTCGGAAGCACAAGCTGTAACAGTGAATGCCTACGTGCCCACTCTGGAAGCCACACCAGCAGCGGTCATTGACTACGAAGCTGAGCAGTTGAGCGGTTTGACGGCGAATGGCCTGTATACACTGAACGGTACGTTGACCGTAACAGCGGATGCAGATGGCAAGCTGGCACTGGATAGCTCTTGGCTGGGCAGCTCCCTGAGCCTGGTGAAGCAGGGGAATGCGTCCACAACCATTGACAGTGCGGCGCAGACCTTGAACCTTCCTGCCCGTCCGGCAGCGCCTGCGGGTGTAGCTTCAACAGACGAAACGGCGATTCAAGCGAAGGATGGCACGCTCACGAATGTGACAACAGCCATGGAATACAGACAAGGTACAGCAGGCGCATGGACAGATGTTACAGGCACCACCGTCACAGGCCTTGCACCAGGCGTCTATGATGTCCGCACGAAGGCGACAGCAACGGCGTTCAGCTCCGTTGTGGTGGAAGTGACAGTGAATTCTTTTGCCTCTGAGGCAGAAGTGACGCCTGCGGCGGTGATTGATTACACGGCTGAGCGATTGACAGGTCTGATTCCAGAAGGGGTATACACCGTAAATGGTACGGCTGTTACGGCCACTATGGACGGAACGCTGCCGCTGGACAGCAGCTGGCTGGGAACCACCCTGATTATCGTGAAGACGGGCGACGGGGTGACCACCACCGATAGTGATGCGCAAGTGCTGGGTGTTCCCGCGCGTCAGGCCGCTCCAGTCGGAGTGAGTGTAACGGATGTGACCTATAACGGAGCCAATGACGGAACACTGCAGAATCTGACCGTCCAGATGGAATACCGGATTGGGGACACAGAGGCTTGGACAGAAGTTACAGACACTACAATTACCAATCTTGCACCAGGCACGTACTATGTGCGGGTGAAGGCTACGTCAACGGACTTTGCTTCTGCTATTGCTCAGGTGACTGTGCATGACTCGGATGCCGTGATCCCGGGGGCTCCAGAAGTAGTGGCGGATGATCTGAACAATACGATTGCTGGCCTGAACACCAGCATGGAATTCTCTGTGGATGAAGGACCCTTCCTACGTTATGACGGAACCAACCTGCCGGACCTCAGCGGCGAGCATACTGTGAAGGTACGGGTGGCGGCCAGCGGATCGGTTCCTGCGGGACCGGCAACTACGTTGACTTTTACAACGAATGTCTTGATCCCTGCCGGGGACTTGGCTGTGAGTGCCAGTGATCCGAGTGGTGCAGAGAATAACGGCTATACACAAATCACGGTTACGCCTGCACCGGCTGATGGACATAAGCTGCTGTATAAGAATTTTGGTGCTGGCAGCATCATCGTGCCGAATGTGGGAGAGCTCCTAACCGGATACACGCTTGTAGGCAGTCAGGGACTGATTCCGGCAGCCGACGGAGATACGATTGGCATTGCTGAGGTAGATGGTGAAGGTAGGGTGGTAAAATACGGCAGCGTCATTGCAGTAGTTACGATGACTACTCCGGTAACGCCGACTCCCGATCCGGTAAGCCCGGGAAGCGGAAGTAACCCGAACAGCGGGACCCCTTCCGGGAATCCGGCCAGTACAGTTACCGATGTGATTGTCCTTGTGAACGGCAAGGAGGAGAATGCAGGCAAAGCAACCACAACGACCATCGGCAATCTCAGAACAACGACCATTGCTGTAGATCCGGCCAAACTTCAGGCGAAGCTGGATGCCGAGGGGAACGGAGCTGTAGTAACTATCCCGATGATGCTGGATTCGAATGTGATTGTCGGCGAATTGAGCGGCCAGATGATCAAGAATATGGAGAATGTGGCGGCCACCCTGGTGCTTCAGACCAGCAAGGGCAGCTATACGTTGCCTGCATCCGAGATTAACATCGGCGCATTGGCCGCAAGATTAGGCAACGGAGTTAAGCTTGAGGATATTACGCTGAGAATTACCATTGGTGATGCTTCGGCTGCCATGAATCAGGTGGTTACCGCTGCGGCAGACAGAGGCGGCCTGACCCTTGCAACGCCTATTCTGGATTTCACAGTTACTGCTTCTTCAGGAACCTCAACAGTAGAGCTGAGCCGGTTGAATGCATATGTATCGCGGACAGTGGCGCTTCCGCAGGGGGGTAACCCGAACCGGCTTACCACGGGTATTGTTGTCGATCCGGATGGAACGGTGCGTCATGTACCGACCAGATTCATTCAGAAGGATGGTAAATATTACGCAGAGATCAACAGTCTGACGAACAGCACCTATTCGGTGGTCTGGCATCCGCTGACGTTCGCGGATGTGGAGAAGCATTGGGCGAAGAATGCAGTGAATGACATGGGCTCCCGTCTGGTCATTAACGGGGTGAACGAATCCACGTTCAACCCGAACGCTGACATCACCCGGGCAGAATTCGCAGCGATCATCGTACGCGGTCTGGGCCTGAAGCTTGGAGAGGGAGCTGCGAAGTTCGCAGATGTTCCGGCGAATAGCTGGTATGCAGCAGCAGTTGGGACAGCGTCCGGGGCGGGGCTGATTACCGGCTTCGAGGACGGAACCTTCCGTCCCGGAGACCGGATCACACGCGAGCAGGCCATGAACATCCTCGCCAAGGCGATGAAGCTGACCGGTCTCGCGGAACAGACGGGCACAGTGGACACCGCAGGCGTGCTTGCAGGCTTCACGGATGCAAGCCGCACGGGAGCCTGGGCGAAGGACAGTCTGGCGCTCGCAGCCTCCGCCGGCTTAATCACTGGCCGCAGCGGCAATAAGCTGGAGGCCAAAGCCAACGTGACCCGCGCAGAAGTGGCGGTGCTGATCCAGCGTCTGCTCCAGAAGTCAGAGCTGATTGATTAATGGTATAAACTAAACTGTACAAACCCCAAAAAGCGGATTCAGGCATAAGCTGAATTCGCTTTTTGGCGTTATATACACTTGCTGATTACCCGGGCGATTGGAAGCCTTGTATTTGCTATATGAGGTCTGGTTCTTGCTATAATTGACTTTAACAGAATCTATCATAAGAGGGGCGCGGCACGTGTTCATTGTTAACGTAGAAGCAGCAATCTGTAAGGAAGATAAGTGGCTTGTGATTACACGTAGTACCAAAGAAGAGCATGCCGGAGGGACTCTGGCTCTTGTAGGGGGCAAAGTGGAGATTGAGGGCAACACGCTCGAAATCCTCGAACGGACGGTGAAGCGCGAATGCGATGAGGAGGTTGGCATCGTGATCAAGGATGAGGTTACTTTTGTGTATAGCTCCTCCTTCGTAACTGAGGACGGACGCAATGTCATCAATATGGTCTTCCTATGTGAATATGACAGTGGTACAGCAACCACCCGGAGTCCTGATGAAGTGGAAGCCGTCCATTGGCTGACCCACGATGAAATTATGGATCACCCTCTGGCTCCTCCCTGGACCCAAGAGAGTATAAGAAGAGTAGCGCTGGCAAGAAAATAACCTGCACTCACACCCACCCCGTGAACTCCAGAATACTCGCCTTCGCCGACTGCGCCTCCGACTGCGCACCCTTGCGCCATTCCTTGGGCGGGACGCCCAGCAGCTTGGAGAAGCAGCGGTTGAAGCTGGAGATGGAGTGGAAGCCGACCTTCTCTGAGATCTCCAGAATCGAATCCTCCGTGCTCTTCAGCTGCTTGCAGGCTTCCTCAATCCGGGTGCTGCTCAGGAAATCCAGGGGGGCGGTGCCCATGATGTCATGGAATTTGCGGCGGAAGTGGGTGGTGCTTAAGTGGCACAGCTCGGCCAGATCATCAATGGTCATCGGCGTCATATAGTTCCTGGTGATATACTCCAGCGCAGGGGAGATCACGAAATCGCTCTTCAGGCTATGCCCGGCCTCCTGGCTGCTCAAGGCTTCGTTCGTAGAATGGATGCGGAGCAGCTCAATGTACAGGGACAGCAATAAGCCGTATGCACTCTCCTGATAATAAGGCTTCTGCTGCTGCAATTCGAGGACGATAGAGGTAGCCAGCGTATAGACTAGAGGGTGCTTGTCTCTGCTCAGAATACAGTTCGCGCCCTGCACTGCCCAGAGATTCGGCTCGAAGCCAGCGTAGGCGCTCTTGAAGGAATGCTGAAACAGATCCTCCGGTGAGAAGAACAGATAGGACCACAGACTGGCCTCTCCCGGCGAACTGTACGTCGTATGAGGCAGATACCGCGGCAGGAAGGTCACATCCCCGGCGGCAAAAGGCACGTTCTCGCCCTTAATCTCCATAATCCCGCTATCTGAATAGCAGATCCCGATCTCCAGGTGGTTGTGGAAATGCAGATGCTCGCTCTTGATGTCGGAGATCTTCCAGCGTTCGCCGCTGAGCAGCAGGACAGGGAACTGGATCGGCAGGCTGTAGTGGCGGTACTCAATGACGGGTTTCTTTTTTCTGGGCATCTTCAGCAGCTCCTGTCCTTCTTGCGTTAGAATAGGAATGAAGAATAAAGGGTCGAAATTGCGCAGTTTTGATATGAATGTGCTTAGATGTAGAACATTTTACTGCTTACAATAGATTCTGTAAAGCGCTTCCAAGCGGATGGACGGGTGGCAGCTGTCTTCAAGAGACGCGGGGAACAGGAGAGGGGAATACACATGCTTCAAGTCAACTATAACCGGGAAGAAATCTTAAGCGTAATCGATAAGGTTGCCAGGAAGACACTGGCGATGGATTTAACGTGGGAGTGGCCTTGCGGCGTTGCCTATTACGGGGTGTCCAGAGCTTACCAGACCACGGGGAACCGGGAGTATCTGGACCAGCTGGTGAAGTGGGTGGATGAATATATCGAACTGGGGCTGCCCGCCTTTACGGTCAACACCTGTGCCATGGGCCATATGCTGATCACGTTGTACGAGGAGACCGGAGACCAGAAGTATTGGGATATTGTGTTGAGTAAAATCGGCTATATCCGGGGGAGCGCGCTGCGGTTCGGGGACAATGTGCTGCAGCATACGGTCTCGGTATCTAATGACTTCCCGGAGCAGGCCTGGGCGGATACGCTGTTCATGGCGGCGTTCTTCCTGCTGCGCGTGGGCAGCAAGCTGGAGGATCAGGAGCTGATCCAGGACGCGCTTAACCAGTATTACTGGCACATCAAATATTTACAGGACCCCAGCACCGGCCTCTGGTTCCACGGCTATAACCATGTGAAGCAGGACCATATGTCCGGGCTGTACTGGGGCCGGGCGAACGCCTGGGGAGCCTATACGATGTCGCAGGTGAAGCCGCTGCTTAAGGAGTGGTACCTGTACCCGCAGTGCATGGATGTGGAGTGCTCGCTCCGGGATCAGCTGGCGGCGCTGAAGCTGGTACAGACGGAGAATGGCCTGTGGCGTACGCTGCTGGACGATGAGGAGTCCTATGAAGAGGTATCGGCATCCTGCGGAATTGCTGCGGCCATGGTGAATAACGGCAATCCGCTGCATACCAAATATGTGCAAAAAGCCCTGAAGGGCATCCTGGAGAACATCACTGAAGACGGACGCGTATTGAACGTATCGGGCGGCACCGCCGTCATGAAGGACCGTGAAGGGTACCGCCATATTCCCAAGGACTGGACTCAGGGCTGGGGCCAGGGCCTCGCGCTTGCGTTCCTGTCGGATCTGCTGAAATAGGAGGAATTCCCGTTGCCGAAATTATCTACAGGCTCCACAGGAGCTTTTACCCTGCCGGGGGAAGCCGGTTATGAAGCACTGACCTTGAAGCTTGCCGAACGCTGGGGGGCCGATGTCATTCGTGACAGTGACGGTACGCAGTTGTCAGAAGAGATTATTAGTGCCGGTTACGGCATCTATTCGACCCTGTGCATCATCCGCGACCATAACGCTTGGGCGTCGAGGAACCCGGACAAGCTGCAGCAGACCTTCCTGATTACAAGTCCGAAGGTGGCTGTTCAGGATTACATATCCATCTATCTGCTGGAGGATTTCTTCGCAGAGCAATTCAGGGTGAATGATTCCCTTGAGGCATTCAAGTACTGGCAGGTGTACGACCGGACAACCGGGAAGGAGGTGCCGGGGGAGCAGTGGAATTACGACCGGGAGTCCGGCAATGTGGTGCTAACCGGCATTACACCTTGGCATAAATATACGGTCAGCTTCATGGCCTACCGGATCTGGGAAGAGATCTCCATGTACAACCACACCACGAATCACTGGGACAAAGAGCATCTGATGCAGATCGATCCGATGTATGAGGGGACCCGGCAGTACCTGCTGGACTGGATGGAGGACTGGTGCGGGAAGCATCAGGCGACGACAGTGGTCCGCTTCACCTCCCTGTTCTACAATTTCGCCTGGATCTGGGGCAGCAGCGGGCAGAACCGCCATCTGTTCTCGGACTGGGGGTCCTACGACTTCACGGTGAGTGCGCGGGGTCTGGATCTGTTCGCGGAGCAATACGGCTATTCGCTGACCGCAGAGGATTTCGTGAACGGCGGCAAATACCGTGTCAGTCATATCCCGGCAGAGCAGCGTAAGCTCGACTATATGGCTTTTATCAACGATTTCGTCATCGGGTTCGGCAAGCAGTTAATTGACATTGTCCATAAGCACGGCAAGCTGGCCTATGTCTTCTACGATGACAGCTGGGTGGGCGCTGAGCCATACAATGACCGCTTCGGGGAGTTCGGCTTCGACGGGATGATCAAATGCGTGTTCTCGGGCTATGAAGCCAGACTCTGCTCAGGGGTGAAGGTGGAGACGCATGAGATCCGGCTGCATCCGTATCTGTTCCCGGTTGGCCTGGGCGGCGCACCTACCTTCATGGAAGGGGGCAATCCCACACTCGATGCGAAGCAATACTGGATTAACATCCGGCGCGCCCTGCTGCGTGAGCCGGTCAACCGGATCGGCCTGGGCGGCTATCTGCATCTGGTCGAGCCTTACCCGGATTTCTGTGCGTATATTGAGAAGATTGCGGATGAATTCAGGGAGATCAAGGAGCTGCACCGGCAGGGGCAGCCTTATCACATCAAGACTAAGGTAGCTGTTCTGCACTCGTGGGGCAAGCTGCGGTCGTGGACCCTCTCCGGCCACTTCCATGAGACGTATATGCATGACCTGATTCATATCAATGAGGCCTTATCCGGCTTGCCGGTGGAGGTGCGGTTCATTGATTTCGAGGATATCCGTCAGGGTGCCTTGCAGGATGTGGATGTGGTGATCAATGCAGGCAGCGCCGGTTCCGCATGGAGCGGCGGGAACCACTGGCAGGACAGCCAGGCGGTGGACGCCTTGACGGAATGGGTATATAAGGGCGGTGCGCTCATCGGAGTGAATCAGCCTTCCGCCGTGGACGGCTATGATCACTATTTCCGGATGGCGCATGTTCTCGGGGTGGATGAGGATATGGGCGCAAGGGTAGCTCATGGCAAATGGGCTTATGAGGTTCAGCCGGTGCAGGGACTGGTGCCGGATGGCGTCAGCCTCACGCCGAAGAACGGGATTTATCTGACCGACGGGGCTGCTGCGGTGGTCCGTGAGGCAGAGGGCAAGCTGGCCTTGACGGTGAATAGCTTCGGGAGAGGGAAGGGCATCTACCTGCCGTCCTTTGCCTTCAACTGGGAGAATACCCGCCTGCTGCTGAATCTGATCCGCTATGCCGGCAATGAGCTGGAGGAGACCCGCTACCTCCCGGATAATCTCTACACCGAGTGCGCGTATTATCCGCAGAGCAAGCGCCTGGTTGTGATCAACAATAGCGGTCAGCCGCAGCTTACCACCATCGGGACGGACTACGGTCCGCAGGTTGTGGAGCTGGAAGCTTTTGATACGGTGATTCGGGTGATGGGGGAATAAGGGGAGGGCGAACTGCGCCTCTGTCTTCGTACCGCTTGCTGCTGAATAACTTGGCCGGGGGCCGGCGAGGGAATAATATGATAGTATAGAGGTACATTTATTTTCCCGTAGGGGTAGAAAAGAGCATATCATGAGAATCATCATTTCACCTGCCAAAAAGATGAAGACGGACACGGATTTCCTGGAATCCCGCCAGGCTCCGCAGTTCTTACACGAGTCACAGACGCTCCTGTCCCTGCTTCGTAAGCTGAGTTACGCAGAAGCCAAGGCGCTGTGGAAATGCAATGACGCTATTGCCGCGCTGAATATGCAGCGGATTGAAGAGATGGATCTAACCCGGAATCTGACCCCGGCGATCTTCGCCTATGAGGGCATCCAGTACCAGTACATGGCGCCGGGGGTTTTTCAGACGGAGGAGCTGGACTATCTGCAGCAGCATTTGCGGATCCTGTCCGGGTTCTATGGGATCGTCCGGCCGTTCGACGGGGTGGTCCCTTACAGGCTGGAGATGCAGGCCAAGCTGGGCGGGCCGGGCTTCAGTACCCTCTATGAGTTCTGGAACAGAAGATTGGCGGACCAGCTGTTCGCAGAGAGTGACACTATTGTGAATCTGGCCTCCAAGGAATATAGCAAGTGCATCTCTCCGTACTTGAGCAGCCATGTCCGGATGGTTAGCGTTGTATTCGGGCAGGAGATCGGCGGCAAGGTGGTGGAGCGGGCGACGCTGGTCAAGATGGCCAGAGGCGAGATGGTCCGGTTCATGGCGGAGCAGCAGATTACCAGCGTCGAGGAGATTCAGGGCTTCAGCGGGTTTGATTTCCGGTATGAAGCGGCCTTGTCGGACGAGAACACGTATGTGTTCGTTCAGGCTAAGCGAGACAAAGAGTAGACTGATAGAGCAAGCAGTATAGAGGGTAATCCTGAAGATGGTGGAAGCACCGGATTCGGGGTTACCCTTTGGTTTGTTGCGGGCGGACTCCAGCTTTTTGTAAGATGAAAGAAATCAGAACCGATTCAAGAGGAGGACTTACCATGGTCAGACAGGACCTGCTTACCAAAGAGCGCTTACTTAAGGAACTGGATCAATTAGGGTATTCCGATAGAATCAAAGCAATCACAGGACTAGGCCGCGATCACCTGGGGTCCCCGGAATACTCACAGCTACTTACCTCCTTACTTGGGGGCGGGGCTTATGAAGCGCGTCTGGCCCTGATGGGGGCGATCGCTACGCTGGATGCTTCTGTGATTCTGGCGGGGCTGAAGCACCCCATGGCAAGCATCCGGAATGTGGCTGCGGGCCTGCTGCCCAAAGTCGCCTCAGGCGAAGAGATTGAACGCGAGCTTCCGCTGCTCTCACAGGATTGCCGCCGCAAGCTGCTGCGCACGGTTGCCCTGATGAACCGCCAGGAGCTGGCGGAACGGCTATTGCCTGTGGTCCAGGCCCGGTGGGGCCCGGAGGAGGCTGCGATTGTGCTGCAGGCCTGCTCTGCGGCAACCGTCCGCGCGCGGCTTGCGGAGCTGGGGTACGCGATCAAGGACTGGAAGAAGCTGGCCAGCCGCCACCTGGAGGTGGTCGCGGAGTATTTCACCAGAGAGCTGGAAGCAGCTCCGCTTAGGGCCAAGGGGACGGTCTGGTCACGGTTCTCCTCCGCGATGGAGCAGCTGAGTAGTCGCAAGCCTGACCTGGTGCTGGCTTATGCGGTGAACCATGGACCGGCAGACCTGCTGCCGCCTGCGTTTAAGGCGAATCTCGGCACACTGATGCGCCTGAGACCGGGCGCGGTGTATGAGCTGCTGATCCGGACGCAGACGCGAGGTGAGCTTATGGCTTACGGTGTGCCTGAAGCTGTGCTCAAGCGGGCGAAGCTCCTCTCCATGGACGAGTGGTCGCAGCTTGCCAAGCTGCTGGCGGACCAGCCCCAGCATGTGGCGCGGCTGCTGGAGCATCTTGCGCCATCTAAGCGCCAGGAGATTTTTGATGCTGTGTATGAGGAGGAGAAGCGCCGGGAGTGGATTTTCCCGGAGAGGCTGC
The DNA here is from genome assembly GCF_038006885.1 of Paenibacillus sp. FSL R7-0302. Lineage (NCBI taxonomy): Bacteria > Bacillati > Bacillota > Bacilli > Caryophanales > Paenibacillaceae > Paenibacillus > Paenibacillus sp. FSL R7-0302. Next base: position 5,752,222 of record NZ_JBBOWB010000001.1, on the reverse strand, counting down.
TGTATGTATTACCGCATGAGCTGCGTGACCGGGAGGCCACCCGGATGCTGGGCCTGCGTGAGATCAAGGAAAACCGGGAGCGTACCCTGCGCATTACTGCTGCCCGCTCCATTCTTCAGGTCCGTGAGCAGCTTGAGCAGGCCACCCGGGTATCGAATGCCGACGAACGCGCCACGGCGCTGATGCAGCTAATCCGCAGCACGGTTCTGGCAAGACAGGGCATGGATGCCACACTGCTGACCTTAAGCCGTATTCGCAATGATCAGGACCCTGTGCGGGGGGCAGTGTTCAAGGAGCTGTCAGAGAGTCCGGCGTCTGTGTACGAGGCTGCTCATGTCCCTGCGCTTACTGTGCTGGTGGACAGTGTGATTGACGCCAGAGACACCTCCTACGGTACGAGATACTCTGTGCAGCAATTGGCCTTCTCCATTCTGCGCCATCAGGCGGCGGAGCCGGGCGGGGAGCTGTTCAAGTTCGCGCTGAACACGCTCCAGAAGCTGGCGAAGCAGGACGGGCAGCTCTCCCTGCCGTCCCTTGCGAAGAATATGCCGCGGGGCGTGGAAGAGATCATCTTTGACAGTATCTATTCCTACGCCGCACAGGCGGGGAAGCGGGAGAATTACAACCTGGTGCTGAGCCTGGCAACTTCATTTGGTAAAAGAGGCTATGGCATCGTCAAGCTGCAGCAGCTCTTACGGGAAGCCACCCGGGCCAAAACCGAGGGAACCGCGATCCGGGCAACCCGGCTCTGGCTGGAGCCGCTGCAGACGCGCGATGAACGGGTGAAGGAGCTGCTGGATGCAGATCCATCGTACATCACGATCCACGAGATGTTTCAGCATCTGCATCTGAAGCGTCAGGAATGGCTGGACCCTTACCTGTCGGGGGCTGTCATCAAGGGTAAGTTCCTCTCAGGCAAAACGGTATATCCTGTTCCGGCTGCGGACGGGTTTCACCGCTGGCTGCCGCGCCAGCAGGAGGCGTATGGTGCCCTGTTAAGCACAATCGCCTTCGGTGCCAAGTACAGCCTGTTTGAGCGTGCCAGAGCGATTAGAATCATGGCAAGCATGCCGGATGTGAACCCGGAGCGGCTGTATGAGCTGGTACAGGACAAAGAGGTGGCGGTAGCGGAGGCAGCGCTTCATGCCCTGTCCCTGCTGGAGGAGCCGGAGAAATCCTTGCCTGTGCTGCTGGAGCATCTGGATAGCGACCGGGCCCGTGTAGCGATGTACTCCATCCCGAGGTGCATCCGCCGGGTCAGTCCGCAGCAGCTGTCTCAGGCACTGAAGGCGCTGCTGAGCCGGGAGAAGTTGAAGATCACGGTCCGCAAGGAAGCCATCCGCCTGCTTGGTGCGTATAGAAGTGAGGACAGTCTTCCGCTGCTCCTGCGTGAGTTCGCGAAGCCTGCTGTGCATAAGGATGTGGTGATTGCTATAGGGCATGCTGCCAGGGGTCTGCTGGACGATGAACGGAGCTGGGAGGTGCTAAGCGCCATCGCTGCTTCTCCAGAGCGTGATATCGCAGTGAGCTTGTTGTCCCAGCAGCCTGCTGCGCTTCCGCTTGCTTACAGACCGCGCTATCTGGACTTAATCATAAAGATTGCCGATCATCCGGATGTATCGGTCAGCAGCCAGGCTTATAGTTCCATGAAGTGGTGGACAAGCGGTTATGAAGGCACCGTTGCCGCGGCTGCGGCTCAGGCGGTTGCGGGTCTGAAGGACAGCTCCAGCTGGGAGTTCGCGATGATGACACTGATTGAAGCCGCCCGGGACGGCAAAGTGAATGCGGTTGTGGCTGGTATCTGCCGGCAGCTGTCGGCAACGCCCGTGATGCAGGAATGGAATGCAGCGGCGGACAGAGATCTGCCCCACCGGCAGCGTCTGCAGGTGCTCATCAACCAGCTTACGAGTCTGCCCATGAGTACAAGGGTGCAGCTTACCCCGCTCTACCTGGAGCTAGCCGATATTCTTGCCGCCGATGAGACTTTACAACCGCTGGTCCTGACCTTATATATTGCAGTGATTGATTGGAGTAAGGCAGAGGAAGGGTCCGGGTACGTGAAGCGGATCGCGCAGGAGGTAACCCGTCAGCCACAGCTCTTGAGCGGGTTGTACAGCGGGCTTGCCGTCAGCCTGGAGAACAGCGCAGGGTACTGGACACCGGAGACACTGCTTGAGATTGTGGATGTGCTGCGGGCAGAACCTTCTTATGAAGCTCCGTATCTCGGACTGTCCTTGCTGGAAGCAGCGGGAACGGCGCTCCGCTGGAGCCCGGAACCGTCAGAGCGTCTGCGGGAGTATAGGAATCATGCGAATCCCGCAGTCCGCACGCAGGCGCTGAATATTTGGACGGCGAGAGAGTCACGGCTGTTCATGCTATAACCGCATATGCAGGATGGGCCATGGCTTGCCTTGCTCATCCTGTTCGGAGCGGCTGTAGACCCGGAAGCCTAAATGTTCGTAGAATCCGGCAGCCTGGGGATTGTCTTCATTCACATCCACGGAGTGTACGTTCAGAGTGTGTATGGCGTACGTGACCAGTTCCTTGCCAATCCCCTGTCCCCGGGCTGCGGGATCTACGAACAGCATTTCAATCTTCTGATCCTGAATGCCGATGAAGCCGAGGGAATGCCCCTCCGGATGGGTATACGTAATCAGATGCCGGATCTCTGCAATCCCTTGCAGAACTAAGGGACGCAAGTCTTCAATATCCTGCGGGGTGAGGAATAGGTGCGTAGCCCGCACAGCGTTCTCCCAGATGACTAGCAGTTCTTGGGAGAGTGTCTGGTTCCGGTCTGTAATCTCTTGAATAGGTATCATAGGCTTCTCCTTGGCTAATTTTTTTGATTATAACATACTAAAATAAAGTGCGAATCGGGAAAAGATTAATGACTTAACTTCCAATTCTTGATACAATAAAACCAATTAAGTGAAAATATTCACAATTAAAGCGGCCAATAATTGCTATAACGGGTGTGATTGCATATTATATGTATAAAATTATAAAGTACATTTGTAAAAGTGGGGGGATTCGAATGGCGACACATCGCTTAAACAGTATGGAAGTTAAAAAGATGAACCGAAACGCCATTTACCGGTACCTGTACCACCGTGAGTCCACTTCCATTCAGGAGATTGCGCAGGCGCTAGGTCTAAGTCTTCCCACCGTGACACAGAATCTCAAGGAGCTGCAGGAACGCGGGCTGATTGAGGAGACAGGGCTGTATGAATCCACCGGAGGCCGTAAGGCCAAGTCGTTGGCCTGCAACAGTGTGGCGGGTTATGCTGTCGGACTGGATGTTACCCTGAATCATGTGGGAATTGTCGTCATTGATTTGAGCGGCAGGATCATTAAGAATGTCAGGAATCATTATCCATTTGCGAATGAGGAGAATTACTTCCGGGGAGTAGGCAAGATGGTAGAGGATTTCATAGAGGCTTGTCAGCTGGAACGCAGCCAGATTCTCGGTGTAGGCATTGCGCTGCCCGCGATTCTATCCGGGAACCGGCAGACAGTGAGCTATGCTACAGTCATAGATTTCAAGGGAGGCAGTGTCCGGCGGTTCGCCGAATACATCCCTTATCCCTGCGTCCTGAGCAATGATGCGAATGCGGCGGGACTCACTGAACTGTGGGGAGAGCAGGACATACACAATGTGGTCTATCTGTCCCTTAACAATAGCGTGGGCGGTGCCATTATAGTAGGTAATCAGATCTATGCAGGCCAGAACCACCGCAGCGGGGAGTTCGGGCATATGACGATTCTGCCTGGAGGCCGGACCTGCTACTGCGGGCAGAAGGGCTGCGTCGATGCCTACTGCTCCGCGAAAATCCTCTCGGACAGCACCGGGGGCAGTATTGTGGAATTCTTCAGGCTCTTGGGAGAGGGCAAGAAGGAGCAGCAGGCCATCTGGCAGGAGTATGTGGGCTATCTGATCATCACAGTGAATAACCTGCGGATGCTGTACGATTGCGATGTGATTCTCGGCGGCTATGCCGGAGCTTACATGGAGGAATACATCGATGATCTTCAGGCGTTAGCAGCGCACAAGAACACCTTCGAACAGGACGGTTCCTACCTGCGGGTCTGCAAATACAAGCTGGAGGCTACCGCTGTGGGTGCTGCCCTGGAGCTGGTGACGGAGTTTATCGACAGCATCTAGAACCGGGTTGATTTTACCTAATACAATATCTGCTTTTCCCGCTCCTCCACAAGAGGGACGTTGCTGCAAGCGCGGCACTGTCCTGCTCTGGGGGAGTTTTTGTTGACTTCACTTTAAATCTGACTATAATCTTATTTAAATAGTTTTATAAAAGTATATTATTATATAACTGAAGAAGGCAGAAGTCTTGAAGTAACAGTAGTTTTTATAAGAGCAAGCTAATGTCCCTGAGGAGGAGAAACAGATGAAGAACAGAGCTTGTTATATGACAGATCTGAAGCAAATGGCAATGAAGGAAATCAGCATGCCCGTAGCCCGGGAGGGTGAGGTGATTGTCAAGCTGGAGGTAGTCGGTATCTGCGGCTCGGATGTGCATTACCTGGAGTATGGCCGGATCGGCGATTTCGTGGTGGATGGAGATTTCATTCTGGGGCATGAATGCGCCGGAGAGGTAGTGGGTCTTGGGCCTGGGGTGAAGCACCTGAAGGTGGGGGACCGGGTAGCCCTGGAGCCTGGTGTGACCTGCGGACAATGTGAATTCTGTAAGAGCGGCAAATATAATCTGTGCCCGGATGTACAGTTTCTGGCGACTCCGCCGTACCATGGCTGTCTGATGGATTATATGGCTTTTCCGGAGAACATGGCCTTCAAGCTGCCGGATAATGTGACTTCGGAGGAGGGGGCGCTGGTGGAACCGCTGGCGGTGGGACTCCATGCTGCGGCGCAGGGCGGCGTTAAGCTGGGGGACCGTGTGGTGATTCTGGGAGCGGGCTGCATCGGGCTGGTCACCCTGCTGGCCTGCAAGGCATTCGGGGCTACGGAGATTGTGGTGGTGGACATCATTGAGAAGCGGCTGGAGGCAGCGATGAAGCTAGGGGCTACGCGGGTGATTAACGCCAGACGGGAGGATGTACTGGAGGTTATTGCGGCTTGGACCGGTGGCGCGGGCGTGGATAAGGTCATCGAGACGGCAGGCAGCGAGCATACGGTGAAGCAGACCCCTTATCTGGTCAAAAGAGGCGGAACCATCGTCCTGGTCGGCCTAGCTGCCAAGGATATCATCGACTTTGACTTCATGCAGATTATGTTCAAGGAGGCCGACATCAAGTCGGTCTTCCGGTACCGCAACCTGTATCCGGCAGCCATCGGAGCCATCGCGGACGGCAAGATTGACGTCAAGGGCATCGTGACCCACGAATTCGAATTCGAAGACACGCAGAAGGCCTTCGATTACGTGATCGACAATAAGGAGGATGTGGTCAAGGCTGTCATCCGGATGGGCTAAGAGACTTTAGGAGCATTAGGAGAAATTAGGAGCGCCAGTACAGAGCTGTCCCGTATCGGGGCGGCTTTTGTGCATGTAACAGTATTCTTTGAATGATCCTGAGGGCATATGATTGCATGAGGTGCTAGTGCTCCCGAATTCGCCGAATGCCCTCAGAGGGAAGCGGATGAACCCTCTTAAGTTGTTACATCATTCACCTTTTAGGGTCATTTTTCGCGCGAGCATCCCAATAATTTCATAATATCAATAAAAATTGGGGGTTAATCTTTAGTTTGCAGAGAGAAATGTAAACGCTTACTAGATATAATCATCTCGAAAGGAGGACAAGTAAATATATGGGATAACCATCAGGATAAGTTATATTCTGCTGGGAGCAGTAAGCTGTAAGCAAACACATTATAATCGGGAGGTATTAATTTACAATGAAAAAGAAACTTCTTACGGTATTAATGACAGCGGCACTGAGCTTCAGCGCGTTCGCAGCTACTGCAGGCGCAACAGATTATTGGCAGAACTGGACCGATGGCGGCGGAACCGTGAATGCGGTGAACGGAAGTGGCGGGAATTACAGTGTGAACTGGTATAATACCGGAAACTTCGTAGTCGGTAAAGGCTGGACCTACGGCACGGCGAACCGGGTCGTCAATTATAACGCGGGTGTCTTTTCACCTTCCGGTAACGGATATTTGACCTTCTACGGATGGACCCGGAATGCCCTTATTGAATATTACGTGGTCGATAGCTGGGGGACTTACAGACCTACCGGCCAGTTCAAAGGTACTGTGAACAGTGATGGAGGTACCTATGATATCTACACCACAATGCGTTACGACGCTCCTTCGATTGACGGAAATGCCACATTCCCTCAGTACTGGAGTGTAAGACAATCCAAAAGACCGATCGGCAGCAATGTTCAGATCACGTTCAACAACCACGTGAATGCCTGGAAGAGCAAAGGCATGAATCTGGGAAGCAACTGGTCTTACCAGGTACTGGCTACCGAAGGATACCAGAGCAGCGGCTCCTCCAACGTAACCGTGTGGTAAAGGATAAGCTGACCGGCACTTGCCGTTCGGGCAGTACCGTAAGTTCAGCTAATCGTTGACAGGCTAAGGCCGGCCGGGTGGACAAGCTGCCGGCCTTATCATTTTCGCGCACCGAACTTCGCTTAGGTCCTGTACCTTGCCCATCTGCTCAAAGGAGAGCTGTTCATGAGAAAACGATTAATGATTCTGATTCTGTGCATGGCAATCGCGGTTATAGCCAGTGCCTGCTCGCAGGAGAAGCCTGCCGCTGATGAGCGTTTAGTGCGGGTGGAAGGCGGTACTTTTAAGGATACGAAATCCAATTATTACGGGACAGAGATGACCCTCCCGGACTTCTACATCGGTAAATATGAGATCACCCAGCAAGAATGGCTGGAAGTGATGAAGAATAACCCCTCGCAGTTCCAAGGAGATAAGCTGCCGGTAGAGAGTGTAACCTGGTATGATGCCGTGGAGTACTGCAATGAGCGGAGTGTGAAGGAAGGCCTGGCCCCCTATTATAATATAGACAAGAATACGGTCGATCCGAATAATACAAGTGACCGGGATTTCATGAAATGGACTGTAACGGCGAATGAAGGGGCGGACGGTTACCGTCTGCCGACAGAAGCCGAGTGGGAATATGCAGCAGGCGGAGGCCAGATGAGCACAAGCAACCCGTATAGCGGAAGCGACAATCCGGAGGAAGTAGCCTGGTACTGGAGGAACTCCGGCGATCAATTCCTGACCGGGGACTGGAACTGGCCTGCGATTGAGAACAACCATAGCCAGCCGAGGAATACCGGCCTCAAGCAGCCCAATGAGCTGGGACTGTATGATATGTCAGGGAACGTAAGGGAATGGTGCTGGAACTGGTATGGAGAAGGGGATTCGAATAGCAAGACCGGCTCGGTCCGGCTGGTGAAGGGCGGCGGCTGGATCGGCGGAGTGAACAACACAGAGGTATCCTTCCGCGGCAAATTCGAGCCGAGCAGCCGGGGGAATGACCAGGGCTTTCGTGTGGTTCGTGCTGTTGCTGGCAAGTGATTCACCCGTACGTATTCAACAGGAGGAGAATAGGTTAAGCAGCAAGCCTTCGGGAAGCTTTTCCGGCATGAGCGCATCTATGAATGCGGCGGCTGGAGAGGACCCGGAGGTTTTTGGCGTGTCTGAAGCATCCTTTCAACTAACATTCAGGTTCACTATGTATACTCCGTATATGGATTAAGGCACGTGCGAACGACTCGCCGGGCGCTGCCGGTCAGGAGGGTATCATGGTAAAAAGAATCCAGCAAATCGTAACACTCATCCTCGCCTTGTTCATGGGACTGTTCATCGCTTCATCCTTCTTGTTCCGGGCGAAATATAATTATTCCGTGTATGGTGACTGGGCAGTGCTGGAAGGGCAGCAGCCACTTGTGTTCCTGCTATGGATTGTAGTTGTTCTGGGCCTGGGCTTTGTGCTGTACAGACTCTCACGGAAGCTTGAAGGGTACAGCCGGGTCAAGGTTATTCCTGCCGTGCTGCTGTTGTCGGGTATCCTGCAACTCGTGATTATTTTCCTGTTCACCCGCATGCCTACAGATGATTCACAGACGGTGCTGTCCCTGGCCTGGGCTATGCTCTATGACAAGGATTATTCCTCCTTTCAGTCAGGCGGATACCTGTATATGTTCCCTTTTAATTTCTCCTTCGTGCTGTATCTGAAGACGCTGCTGCTTCTGTTCCCGGACAATTATCTGGTGATCAAAAGCTTCAACATCCTGTTCACGCTCGTCACCACGCTGGTCATCTATCTGCTCGGCCAAGAACTGAGACCCCAATCCCGCAGCAAAAACTATGGCCTTCTGATTGTGGCTGCGACCTATATACCGGCTATGTTCATGAGCAACTTCATCTATAATGATGGAATTGCCACGGCTCTGCTTACCAGCGCGCTCTATTTCGCAGTCAGGTTCATCCGCAGAAGATCCATGAAGGATATGCTGTTCGCGGCGGTTCTGCTGACACTCGGCAACTACTTCCGCAGTATAGGTATGATCTTCCTGATTGCCATTGTTCTCAGTCTGCTCCTGAACCTGCGGGCGATTGGCGTGAAGAAGGTCATTGCTGCCTTTGGCATAACCCTGCTGCTGTGGGTTCTTCCTGCCTGGATTCAGAATACGGCGCTTCAAGCAACAGGCATTGTGGACGAATCGCCGTCCGGCAATTCTGCTCCAGTGTACATGTGGCTGAATATGGGGATTAATCTGGAGACACTCGGGTTCTGGGATGACCGGGAGAGCTATAATATCTACCAGCAGGAGGCCGGCTATAATAAGACGGAGAGTGTAGAACTGTTCAAGGACTCTATTCGCAGCAAGCTCTCTGACGCGACCGTAACTGAGCTTGCAGGAATGTACTATAAAAAGCTGGTCTGGACCTGGACGGAAGGGACCTACCAGATGGAGCGCTACGGGATAGGAAATGAAGGAGCCTCCTCTGGCGGCGTAAGAGGCGGCATGGTGATGGGCCATTACAGCTATTCCACAGCTGCAAGCAGACTGTTTGAAGGTGCTTCTATATACCGGAGCGGCTTGCTGTGGGCCTTATATGTCCAGAATTTCCTGATGTACGTCTTCATTCTGATCCGGTTAATCCGGGGACTGCGGGCTAAGCGCTTCGCGGAGACCCCGCTCCTGCTGGTGATTCTTGGCTTCATCGGGTTCTACCTGCTCTGGGAGATCAAGTCCCGGTACCTGTATCCCGTATATCCGCTGCTGCTCGTCTTATCCTGCTTGGGTGTCCAAGACGTATATGTATTACTGACCGGGACAAGGAGGTCTAATCATGCGGACTAAGAAATATTACATCACCTTAATTATTAGCATGCTTAGTTGTTCGCTGCTGCTCACTTCCTGCGAAGCGGTCACTGCTCAGAATATTACCAGTGCAGACTTTAATTCCCGGCCCGGCGGGTTCCCCGGCCTGAACGGCGGCGGCCCCAACTTCAAGGACGGGAGCAGGGGAATGAACCGGGAAGGCCCTGGCAGGAGGGGGATGCAAGCGCCAGACGGGAGGGCAGACAGCACGCAATGATTGGGAAGCATTGGATGCTATGCTGCTATGCGACTTTGTCATACTGCCATTATTTTACTCTGCCAGTCCTTCAGGACAATGCTTTTTCCACTTCCGGATCTTCCCCCGGAAGGTTTTGAACGGAGCGGCGGAGTTAATGTGAATCCAGCGGGCCATCGGCCAGTTCTCCTTGGTTCCGGTCCACTTCCGGGCGCCTTGAATGAATAGTTCCTCCTCCGTTAAGGTGGCGATCCAATCCAGCCACTGCTCTTCGGATTGCCGGAAGAGCTCACGCAGCCCGGATAGGGAATACTCCGCATATTTACTATAGAAGGACTGATATAACCCGCCCAGCTGATTCCACTTGTAATCCGCAGCGGGCATCTGGACTGTTCGTTCCGCCAGCTCATCCTTCTCCCAGCCCCTCACCAGCCCCAGCCAGCCCAGCTGATAAGCAATGATCTCGGCAGGGGTCTTGTCCACCTCGGGAACTCGCGTATCCTTATATGTATCATTTATACCATCGAATTCGGCATCCAGCAGCAGGTATAGAGCGTGGATCGTGTCCATCAGCTCCTGCCGGGACGAGTATTCATAGCTTGCCATAACAATCACTCCTTTACCTGGTTATATCACAGGGTTGTGACAGCAGTCTGTCAAGTTCAATAGGATGAATGGAGAGTTATTGCCAAATATGCTGTACACCCTCAAGCTTGTCCTCATGGAAGCTTAGCTTATAGATATCGGGCATTTCTAACTGCTTCCAGAAGCTATAATCATAACGCTTGTCCAGAGTATTCATGATCAGGACCATCAGATTACCGTGAGTTCCGATCGCGATCGATTTGCCTTTGTATTGCTGCAATACTCTGGAGAGTGCTTGTACTCCCCTTCTCAGATAAAGGTCTATTCAATTCGTCGGTAGAATAAGTAGAGTGCGCATGTCGTACGAAGTAGAGAGTGGTAACCATTGATTATCGCCTCATCCATTTATATTTGTACAGTATTGTAACACGAAGGGGACGGAGGATTCAGCGATGCAGGAGCAGTATGGGGAGAGGATTAAGCAGGTTATTGCCTACATAGAAAATCACAGCAGCCAGCCGCTGCGGCTGGATCAGCTGGCGGAGGTCTCCCATTTCTCCAAGTATCATTTCACCAGAATATTTACAGCCTTCACGGGCATGACACCCATGGCCTTCGTAACCAGGCGGCGCATTGAGCGGGCATGGGTGCTGCTGACTGAGACGAACCTGACCATTCTGGAGATCGCGGGGAATTGCGGGTTCGAGTCGGTATCTGCGCTGGGCGTTCATTTCAAGCGTCATTACGGCTGTTCGCCGGGCACCATCAGAAGCAGGAAACGTAAACATAGCAATTTCCCGTCATTCCTCAGCAATAAGCAGGCAGAGCCGGGCGCCCTGGCAGATTACAATAAAGCAGCAGGTAATCCGCTGTTAAGGAGGGCGTGGGACAGTATGGTAGAACTCAGAGAAATTACAGAGGTTGAGGTCGCTTATGTCAGGCATATTGGAAGTTACCTGGATACGCATCACGCATGGGACAAGCTAACCGGCTGGGCTGCTGAGCAGGGGCTGCATCCGGCGAATCAGCAGTTCATCGGAATCTCACTGGACGACGGGGAGCTTACGGAAGAGTCGGCCTGCCGCTATGATGCTTGTGTAACACTGCCTGCCGACTTCGGGCCGGAGGCGCACCGGGAGGCAGTCGGGTTCAAGACATTGGCCGGCGGCCTGTATGCAGTGTATTCTTACTACGATACGGTAGATAGATTTGTCCTTGCGTACGATACTATGTTCAGCGTATGGTTACCTCGCAGCGGCTATGAAGCCGATGACCGGCCATGCCTGGAATTCTGTCTGAATGATCCTGCGCAGGACCCGCAGGGCAAGTGCATGATTGATCTGTACGTCCCCATCCGGCGAGGCATGCAGGAAGCAGAGAATGGAGTGTAAGGGAATGAACATGGAGGTTGTGTTTGACCAGTTCCCTGTCCTAAGATCAGGGGAGCTTGTACTGCGCAAGATTGAGGTGCAGCATCTGGATGAGCTGTTCGAGATCTACAGCAATGATCATGTGTTTGAGTATTGCGGCATCATCCCCAAGCACAACAAGCTGACAGTGAAGAGCATGATCGGTCATTATGAACGGGACTATCTCAAAAGATCGCGGATCAAGTGGGGCATCTTCACCGCAGAAGACGAGACGCAGCTACTCGGGATTATTGAAGCCTGTGAGTTCAATCAGAAGGTGAACATGGTGACGATTGGCTACTTCCTCGGGGAAGCCCACTGGGGGCGGGGCCTTGCCTCCAGAGCGGTGGCTCTGCTGACGGAATTCCTGTTCGCACAGGTGCAGGTGAACCGGATTCAGGCTGAGGTAATGCTGAATAATGAGCCTTCCAAGAAGGTGCTGCTGAAGAACGGATATGTCAAGGAAGGGATGCTGCGGCAAGCGGCCCTCTGGTCCGGCAAGGGAGTGGTCGATCTGGAGATCTACAGTATGCTTAGGGAAGAGTATATGAAGGTTCTGCAACCGGACCATGAGGCCCTTATTTTGTGAAAAAGACAGCTTTACAGCTCGCCCGCGGACTAAGAGGCCGTTATAAGGCCGGTTGGTGATTAAAATGAGGCAAGAGCGACTAGTTAAGTACATGTGAGTCCGCTTAGCCCGCAATATGGTGCAATGTACAGGAATAGCGGCTCTCCAGTCCGCATGGATCGCAGCAGGAGTGCTGCTTAATTGCACAAATTGATGAAGCCAGCAACCAGCAGACTTAGGTGGTAACGGACCGTGCATGCGGACATATTCTTCACTGAATATGTGCTGTATAGTTCATCCAAGCACGCCAAAAACCGCAGACAGGGGCGAAACCTTGCTGCGGTTTTTGGCGATTTCTTATTTGAGTGTATAAAAATTGAACTTAAAATAAACAGACAGGGAAAAGTGGCGGAGGAGAATTTTGGAACTGTAGGAGCGTCAGCGTCCGCCTTTGTCACCGGATTTCTACCGCTAAGAGCGGTTCAAATTGATTCAAGAAATCTGGGGACAACAGCGGCCGGAGGGCCAAACATTCTCTGGAGTCACGGCAATCCCAACACGGAAAATTACAAGTACAATCTATATAGCCTTATCCTGCACCGAACATCAGGCTTCCATCTTCTGCGCTGTATACAGCCGGTGGTACAGGCCGCGGCGGGCGATCAGCTCGTCATGCGAGCCGCTCTCGGCAATGCCCTTGTTCGCAACGTACATGATGCGGTCGCAGTTCTTCACCGTAGACAGGCGGTGCGCGATGATGAACGAGGTGCGTCCCTTCAATAGCTCGTTCAGCCCCTTCTGGAGCAGGCGCTCGGTCTGCGCATCGATGGAGGAGGTGGCCTCATCCAGAATGAGAATCCGCGGGTTGGCCAGCAGCGTTCTGGCGAACGAGATGAGCTGCCGCTGTCCTTGGGAGAGCTTGGAGCCGCGTTCGTTCACCTCGGTCTGGTAGCCCTGATCGAATTCGCGGATGAAGTCATCAGCGCAGACTGCCTTCGCGGCGGCGATAACCTCTTCCTCGGTCGCATCCGGTCTGCCGTAACGGATATTATCCAGGATGGTTCCCGAGAAGATGAAGCTGTCCTGCAGCATAATCCCCATCTGCCCGCGTAGCGATTTCAAGGTAATCTGCGAGATATCCTGCCCGTCGATCAGAATGCGCCCGCCAGTCAGGTTATAGAAGCGCGAGATCAGGTTGACGACCGTGGTCTTGCCCGCACCGGTCGGACCAACCAGAGCAACGCTCTCTCCGGCTGCAACATCGAAGGAGATGTTCTCCAGGATATTCAGGCCCGGATCGTAGGCGAAGGTGACATCATCGAACGTCACCCGGCCCTGAACCGGCGGCAGCGCCTTCGCACCGGGAACATCGCTGACCGTTACCGGCTCATCCAGCGTCTCGAAGATCCGCTCCAGGTAAGCCACAGCATTAATGAAGTTGTTGTACAGGTTCGACAGGTTCAGGATCGGCTGCCAGAAGCGGGCCGCATAGCTGCTCATGGCCAGAATGACGCCCAGCGTCATGTTCTGCGGGTCCAGGGTCAGCAGTCCGACCAGGAAGATCATAGCCGTAACAATGGTAGACAGATTATCGACACTGAACGGAATCAGAATGTTGTAACGCAGCGCCTTCATCCAGGCCGTGCGGAAGTTGCCGGCCAGCCGGGTGAAGATCCCTTCATTGCGCGTCTCCCGCGAGAACATCTGGGTAACGCCGATGCCGCTGATGCTCTCCTGCAGATAAGCGTTCAGGTTGGAGCTTTTGTTCGATACGGCCTGCCAGGCCCGGCGCTGCCGGGTCTTGATCAGCAGCATGATGCCGAGGAAGACAGGCAGTCCAGCCAGAATGATGAAGGAGAGCCGCACATCCACGGCGAACATGAACACGGCGATGAAGATCAGGTTCACGATTTCTAAGATAAAATTGATAATACCGTTGGACAATACATCGGATACCGCATTGACGTAGTTCACGACCCGGATCAGAATCTTGCCCTGCGGACGGTCATCGTAATATTTGAACGGCAGATCCTGCAGATGCTTGAACAGGTCGGTGCGGATATCGAAGATAATATCCTGTCCGACACTTGTCATAATCCGCGAGCGGATCGTAGCCAGGATTACGCTGACCACGATGGTCGCCAGCATTAGCAGGGACCAGCCTGCCAGTGCGCCCATGTCTTTGGCCGGAATGGTCACATCCACGACATGCTGCATGATCAGCGGAGCCGACAGGGCGATCGCCGCCGACAATGCGCTGAGCGCGAATGCAACAAGCATCGGCTTCTTCTTGCGTCTGATATAGACCATGGCCCGCCGGAAATGCTTGATATTAAACGGCGATTCCAGATTCTCATCAACATCGAATTTATTCCTGGCCACTCGCGGTCACCTGCCTTCCAATGCCCTCGTTCTGAAGCATGAATACATCATAGTAATAACCCCGCTTCGCCAGCAGCTCGGCGTGGGTGCCTTCCTCAATCAGCCGGCCGCCCTCCAGGATCAGAATGCGGTCAGCCTGGGCGGTAGTGGATACCCGCTGCGCAATGATGATCTTCGTGCAGGGGTACTCCAGCTCCCGCAGGCTGCGCTGAATATGCTCCTCCGTCTCCAGATCGACCGCAGAGGTCGTATCATCGAGGATCAGAATCGGACGTTGGACCGCCAGCGCACGGGCCAGCGCTATCCGCTGCTTCTGTCCCCCGGACAACCCGACACCGCGTTCTCCGACTACGGTATCGTAGCCTTCAGGCATTTTGACAATGAAATCATGGGCAGCGGCCAGAGCCGCGTAAGCCTTCGCATCCTCTTCAGGCAGATCAGGATCGCCATATGCGATATTGCCGTCGATGGTATCGGAGAACAGCAGCACATCCTGCGTAGCCATCCCGATGTTCCCCCGCAGCTCATCCAGCTCCAGCTCCCGGACATCTCTGCCGTCTACCAGCACACGCCCGCCAGCCACATCATAGAAGCGGGGAATGAGGTTGATCAGCGAGGTTTTGCCGGAGCCGGTAGCCCCCATGATCGCAATGGTCTCGCCGGGGGCGATCGTGAAGCTCACATCATCCAGCACGGTAGCGTTATCATATTTGAACCGGACATGGTCGAATTCAATCCGTCCCTCATAGCGGCGGCGCTCCACCGGGTTATGGTCATTGGCAATCGCCGGGCGGGCGTAATAGATATCGACGATTTTGGATAAGCTGGCGAAGAAGCGCTGAATATCATTAATAATAATGCCGATATTGCGCATGGGATTGGAGACCGCCCAGATCAGCGAGGAGAACGCCGTGAACTCACCGAAGGTAATCCGCCCCTCCATCACGTAGTAACCGCCGGCCAGCATCAGGACCACGTTGAAGCCTTGTGCGAACGACTCCAGATAAGGGAAGTAGTCGAGCCAGACGAGGGCCGCTTTTTTATTCGCCACCGCGTAGTTGACATTCTTCTCTGTGAACTTGGCAATCTCGAACTCCTCACGGGCAAAAGCCTTCACCACACGGTTCCCCGAGATATTCTCCTGTGTCGTCGTATTGAGCTGGGACAGCCGCTCGCGCAGGTCGATGTACATCGGGCGCACTCTTTTGGCGAAGATAAAGGCCACCACAAAAATCGGCGGTGACAGGATCAGCATCCACAGCGTCAGCTTCACATCAATCGTGAGGAAATAAATGACGGCTGCCAGGAAAATCGTAAGCGATTCAATAATCGTTTTGAAAATCCACGCCATCGAGTGGCGGACCATATCCAGATCCCCCGTCATTTTGGTCATCAGGTCCCCGGTGCGGTTGCGGTCATAATATTCCCGGTCCTGGCCCTGAATCTTGTTGTACAGATAAATCCGGATATTGTACATCATATTCTGTGAAGAAATTTCGTACTGCATGGTCGTGAAGTATGCCAGCCCTGTACGGAGCAGGGAGAAGCCGATCATGCCCAGGCAGAGCGCAATCAGCAGCCCGCGTCCTGTAGCAAGATTCTCTCCTGCGTGGTCACCGGCAATGAACGTATCGACGATGCGCTGGCTGATGTAGGGGTTCACAATCGTAAGACTTGATCCCACTACCGAGAGGCAGAGCGCCACGATATACCGCGCCCGGTTGCCCTCCAGGTTCTGCCACAGCCATTTGATTTCAAACATTTGATCACCTGTTTCCTGTTGTTCTTGTGAATAAACAAAGTGATTATAACACTATGGTTCAGAATGTATAGGTTTTCGGGCAATTTTATTGTTACAAATGGTGAAACTTTCTGATGGAGTAATTCTGCATTGCGTTAATGTATATCACAGCATACAATGATGCTTACATATTAAGATAGATTGCGTTGAGTACATGTGAGGTGTACAGGTGTACATATGAGGGGGAGCATTTCATTGGAATCCAAACAGTTAACCAGAGGACTTAAGCCGCGGCATATCGAGCTGATCGCACTGGGCGGCACGATTGGCGTGGGCTTATTCATGGGCTCGGCAAGTACAATTAAGTGGGCAGGGCCTTCCGTGCTGCTTGCGTATCTGTTGGCAGGCATCATTATGTTTTTTGTGATGCGGATTATGGGGGAGATGCTGGTAGTGGAGCCGGTGACCGGTTCGTTCGCCACTTTTGCGCACAAATATATCAGCCCGCTGGCCGGCTTCCTGACCGCCTGGAGCTATTGGTTCCTGTGGGTGACAGTCGGAATGGCGGAGGTTACGGCGATTGGTATCTATGTCGGGTACTGGTTCCCGGATATCCCGCAGTGGATTCCGGCACTGATCGGTGTGGGCATCATTGCAGCAGCCAATCTGGCGGCGGTGAAGCTCTACGGGGAGTTTGAATTCTGGTTCGCGATGATCAAGGTGGTTGCCATTGTCGTGATGCTGGTGATTGGCACCGGGGTGATTTTCTTCGGTCTCGGGAATGGCGGGCAGCCGCTTGGACTGTCCAATCTGTATAGCCATGGCGGTTTTTTTGCCGGAGGACTGAAGGGGTTTCTGTTCGCGCTCTGCATTGTCACGGCGGCCTATCAGGGGATTGAGCTGGTGGGGATTACGGCCGGGGAAGCGGAGAATCCGAAGCAAACGCTTCGCAAAGCGATAAAGAATATCATCTGGCGCATTCTGATTTTCTACGTGGGGGCCATCTTCATCATTGTGACCATTTATCCGTGGAATGAAATCGGCGAGATCGGCAGTCCGTTCGTGTTGACCTTCGCCAAGGTGGGGATTGTCGCTGCGGCAGGCATTATCAACTTCGTGGTGCTTACAGCGGCGATGTCGGGCTGCAACAGCGGAATCTACAGCGCGGGCAGAATGCTCTACACGCTGGCCCAGAACGGACAGGCTCCGAAGTTCTTCGGCAGAGTCTCTGCCAGCGGAGTACCCCGCAACAGCATTATCACAACGATCTCCCTGCTGCTGGTCGGCGTATTGTTAAACTATCTGATGCCGGACTCCAAGCTGTTTCTCTACATTTACAGTGCCAGCGTGCTTCCGGGAATGATTCCGTGGTTCGCCCTGGCCTTCAGCCAGTTCAGATTCAGGGAGCGGTGGGCAGGCGAGATGGCAGCCCATCCGTTCAAATCCCGCTTTTTCCCGGTCAGTAACTACATTATTATCATCTTCCTGTCGCTGGTCATCATCGGGATGTGGTTCAACCCGGATACGCATCTGTCGCTGATTGTCGGCGCGTCCTTCCTGGCTATTGTTGTGGCGGGGTACTATGCGTTTGGGATTGGCAGACGCCGGATGCCCGGGGATGGGGAGGAAGGGGAGTTCCTCTAATTTGGATTGGAAACGAAGTGTCGGTTTTTATGAGCGGCATGGCTTCAAGATGTGGTATGTCCAAATGTATCGTTAATAAAAAGGCTTCCCAAGCAAACTACGCTCCGGAAGCCTTTTGCATGTCAACCCTTAAGATGAAGCTGCCGCCGCAGCAGCAGAGGCCGCAGCTACAGCAATCGCTGTCTGCTGGGCAATGATGATGTTGGTCAGGCTGGTAGACAGCGTGGATTCAATGATGCCGTTTCTGACATCATCGATATATTGATAGGAGACGAGCGCGGCAGACAGCAGGAGCAGCTCCTGCTTGTTAATCGACCAGCCGCCGAAGCCCTTCTGCGGGCGCAGGAACTCATAGGTGTCCGAGACATCGCTTACCAGCTGCTGCTGCTCATAGGGAATCAGGGACAGGATGCCAAGGGACGAGAGTGTATACTCCTTATCCAGCCGGATATCCCGTGCCCGGAACGCCTCACGCAGGCTAAGCACCCGGCTTGTGAGATCTCCGCCGCCTAGCACCAGCACCTGTGTTAGCGCCTGAACACTATTCCCGGAGAAGAACTCGGGCTTGAGCGTAACATAGAGCTGTTCCAGCTGCTCCACCCCTTGCTCTACAGGGATATCGGAGAGGCCGAGCATGGCTGCGAAGATATAGTCGTCCCGTCCGGTGAGGAAACGGTGCTTCGACCGCATCCCTTCATAGAAGGCTTGGGTGCGGTCTATGGCTGCGGTATATCGATCATAGGGGGTATGGGCAGCGATCTGATAGGCGGCAATGACCAGGTAGTCGGAGGCCCGGAATTTACGTTCCTTGAGCAGGTCATATACAGCCAGCGTAGCTGCAAGCTGCTGCTGCGGCTGGGGGGACAGGGAGAGCAGCGCAGCAATACAGATGGCTGAGGTTCCCCGGAAAGAGGAAAAGCCCCGGGTGTTATCCTTGACCATCTCATGGTACATGCGGATCGCTTCTACATTGGCGATCTTGTCCTCCACAGCGTAGAGCAAGGCTGCCAGCCGGTTCACGGAGGCATTTTGCCAGGGGAATTCCTGTTTAATCTGCTGGGCGTTAGTTACGAATAATTCAAGTCTGGCTATGTACGATTGCTTCATATGATGCACCTCTCATCTAGTGGTAGTTATTTGGGTTTATTCTACTATAAAAACCAAATCGATGAAATTGAAACGGCTCCGGCAGACTTGCCGCCAAACCTATGAGAGCGTATTCTTAAACAAGATAGAATAGAGAGCAGAATGATAATCCGGAAAGAGAGGCACGAAAATGATAAGAGCATCTGAAGATAACGAATATTATGAGCTGTCCAGTCCCACCATTCTCCCCAAGGCTTCGGGGTTCCTGTGGAATGAGCAGATGATGATTCATATGAACTGCCGGGGCTATGCGGTAGCCCAGTTCATGCAGCCCGAGCCAGCCAAGTACTCCTATGCGCCGAATCTGGAGGCCAAGACGTTCATGCAGCCGGAGCAGCCTTATTACGCCCACCACCCGGGACGCTTCGTCTATGTCAAAGATGAGGAGAACGGGGAGCTGTTCTCTGCCCCTTATGAGCCTGTCCGCACCCCTCCGGATCATTATACTTTTGCGGTAGGGAAGCATAATATTGTCTGGACCGTCGAGAAGAACGGGATCGCTATAGAGATGACGCTAAGCCTGCCAAAGGATGACCCGATGGAGCTGTGGCGGGTGAAGGTGACTAATCTGTCCGCCGCTCCCCGCAAGATCAGCATCTACCCCTACTTCACCATCGGCTACATGTCATGGATGAATCAGTCCGGCGAGTATAAGGAAGGCTTGCAGGCAATTGTGGCTACAGCGGTCACACCTTATCAGAAATATCAGGATTATGCCGCAATCAAGCATCTGAAGGACAAAACCTTCCTGCTGGCCGACCATGCCCCGGCCTCCTGGGAAGTGAATCAGGAAGCCTTCGAGGGCGAAGGCGGAATCGGCTCGCCGTCAGCGCTTAAGGGCCAGCGGCTGGCGCAAGGCGAAGCCCGTTATGAGACCCCGGTTGCGGCCCTGCAATACAGTCTGGATCTGGCTGCGGGGGAAGAACGTGAATACCGCTTCGTCTTCGGCCCGGCCCGGAGTGAGCAGAGAATCGCGGAGATCCGCCGGAAGCTGTTCCTGGATACCGATGCGGCAGGCGAGGACGGATTCGTGCGCGCCGAGCGGGAATATGCGCAGTACATTGCGGAAGGCAGAGGGGGCATTGAGATTTCCACGCCGGATGCGGATCTCGACAATCTGGTCAACCACTGGCTGCCCCGGCAGATGTACTATCACGGGCAGACCAACCGCCTGACCACCGACCCGCAGACCCGGAATTATCTGCAGGATAATATGGGGATGAGCTATCTTAAGCCGCAGACGGCAAGAGCGGCGTTCCTGACGGCCTTAAGCCAGCAGGAGGCCAGCGGAGCGATGCCGGACGGGATTATTTTGCATGAAGCGGCTGAACTGAAATATATCAATCAGGTTCCGCATACAGACCATTGTGTCTGGCTGCCGGTTTGCCTCAGTACCTATCTGGATGAGACCGATGATTACAGCATTCTGGATGAGGAAGTATCGTATGCGGGCGGCCTGGAGACAGGACCTGTGCATGAGCATATCGACCGGGCGGTGCAGTGGCTGCTCCATGAGCGGGATGAGCGCGGCCTGAATTATATCAATCAGGGGGACTGGTGTGACCCGATGAATATGGTAGGGTACCGGGGGCAAGGCGTGTCCGGCTGGCTGACCATCGCTACCGCGTATGCATGTGTGGTCTGGGCGGATATTTGTGAGCGGAGCGGCCGTACGGATGTCGCCAAGACCTTCCGCCTTGCAGCGGAGGAGATGAATGCGCTCGTCAATCAGTACTTCTGGGATGGCGAGTGGTATGCGCGGGGAATTACCGATGACAATGTGGTGTTCGGTATCAGCAGTGACAAGGAAGGCCGGATCTTCATTAATCCCCAGGGCTGGGCGCTGCTCAGCGGTGCGGTGGATGAGGAGAAGCGGGCGAAGCTGATGAAGTCGGTCCATGAACAGCTGGAGACCCCGTATGGAGTGGAAAAGCTGGCACCGTCCTATACCGCCATGCGCGAGGATGTGGGCCGGGTCACCCAGAAGCATCCGGGGACAGCCGAGAACGGCGCAGTCTACAACCATGCCGCAGCGTTCTATATCTATGGCTTGTATGCAGTAGGTGAGCAGGACCACGCGTACCGTCTGCTGCGCAAAATGCTCCCCGGGCCCGATATCGAGGATATCATTCGGCGGGGCCAGTTGCCGGTGTTCATCCCTAACTATTACCGGGGGGCTTATAAGCAGTTCCCGCAGACTGCCGGACGCTCCAGCCATCTGTTCAACACCGGAACCGTTCCGTGGGTGTACCGCTGCCTGATTGATGGACTGTTCGGCCTGCAAGGCTGCCGGGAAGGACTGCAGGTGAAGCCGCAGCTTCCTTCCGGCTGGCAGGAAGCAACCGTGAAGCGCAGCTTCAGAGGCGCTGAGCTGCAGATTGAGATGAAGCGTGAGTCTGGCGTAGCGGCAATCGAAGTGTATCTGGACGGCAGCTTAGTGGAAGACGGTGTTCTGAAGGAACTGAAACAGGGTAAGCAGTATCAGGTGCTGGTTAAGATACCGGCTGGGGCTGCTACTATCTAAATACAGGAGGCTGAATGAACATGACGAATCATATTCCGGAAGTACTGCTGAACGATGGAATGAAGGTGCCTGCGATTGGCTTTGGTACCGCGTGGATCAAGGGCGCGAGGGGTGTAGAGAGTCTGAAGACAGCGCTGGATTTAGGTTATCGTCTCATCGATTCCGCATTCAACTATGAGAATGAGGGTGTTGTCGGGGAGGCGGTGCGGCAGAGCGGCGTGGCCAGAGACCAGCTGTTCATTACCTCGAAGCTGCCTGGACGCCATCACAAGTATAATGAAGCGCTCGAGACTATTGAGGAATCGCTGTACCGGGCAGGGCTGGATTATTATGACCTGTATCTGATCCACTGGCCGAATCCCAAGGTGAACCTGTATGTGGAAGCATGGCAAGCACTGATTGATGCAAGGGCAAAAGGGCTGATCCGTTCTATCGGAGTCAGTAACTTTTTGCCGGAGCATCTGGACCGTCTGATCAAGGAGACGGGAGTGGTACCGGCTATGAACCAGATCGAGCTGCATCCCTTCTATCAACAGGCGGAGCAGCGTGCGCATCATGAGAAGCACGGAATCATCACAGAATCCTGGAGTCCGCTGGGACGCGGCACGGAGCTGCTGAAGAATGAACAGCTAAGTGCGATCGCCGCAGTCCATGACAAATCGGTCTCACAGATTGTTCTGCGCTGGCATGTGCAGCTGGGAGCGGTTCCGATTCCAAGATCGCAGTCGGAGGAGCATCAGCGGGAGAATCTGGATATTTTTGGCTTCGAGCTGTCAGAGGCTGAGATGAAGGTGCTTTCTGAGCTCCCGTCCACCGGACCGCTGTGGGACCAGGACCCGGCCGTGTACGAGGAGTTCTGATCCATTGAGGTTATACAGATATGGCCCCTTGCTTTTTGGCAGGGGGCTATTTTGTTACGGCGCTCATACATAATTCGTTTAGGAAAAAGGGAAGCTGGTTACATAGAAAGAGTCAGAAGCCTACACAATCAGAAGCGAACAGAGGAGGAATATTATCATGAGTAATCAATATAAGATTCAAGATCCTGTGCAGCAATATGAAAAGGCGACACCTGAATTCGAGCAGCAGCAGCCCAGTCCGGGCTTAGAAACGAAAATGCACCCGCGTCCCGATGACGGAGCGGGCACCTACAAAGGCAGCGGGAAGCTCACTGGACGGAAGGCTGTTATTACGGGAGCGGACAGTGGAATCGGGCGGGCGGTAGCGATTGCTTTTGCCCGTGAAGGCGCCGATGTGGTGCTGGCCTATCTGCCGGAGGAAGAAGCTGACGCGAAGGAAGTGGTTAAGCTCATCGAGGAAGCCGGACGCAAGGCGGTGGCCCTGCCGGGTGATCTGAAGGACGAGAAGTACTGTGAGCAGCTGATTGCCAAGGCCGTAGAGGAGCTGGGCGGAATTGATATCCTGGCTAATATCGCCGGTAAGCAGCAATTCGTGAAAGACATCGCCGATTTGACCACTGAACAGTTCGATGCTACCTTCAAAACGAATGTCTACTCGCTCTTCTGGCTCTGCAAGGCAGCAGTGAAGCACATGAAGCCCGGCAGTACGATTATTAACACTTCATCCATTCAGGCTTATGAGCCTTCAGAGATTCTGCTGGATTATGCGACTACCAAAAGCGCGATCAATACCTTCAGCAAAGCGTTCGCCCAGCAGGTGGCGCCTAAGGGAATCCGGGTGAACGTGGTTGCCCCCGGACCGGTGTGGACTCCGCTTCAGGTAAGCGGCGGACAGCCGGAGGAAGTCCTGAAGCACTTCGGAGCTAAGACCCCGCTGGGACGCCCCGGCCAACCTGCCGAGATGGCTCCGGCCTATGTGTTCCTGGCCAGCCAGGAATCAAGCTATGTCAGCGGTGAGACCCTGAATGCCAACGGCGGAATGCCGACCCCATAAATAAGAATGAGTAACAACACCCGTGAGCAGGAACCTCCGTCAGGAGGTTTTTTGCTGTGGGGGGAATACTCGCTGGCAGTCTGCGTCAATTGGATTCAGCGGAGGCGGGGCGGCCTCTCCCCACTTTTGCAATCATAGGGGGTTCATGTGCTACACTTGAGTCATTGAATCGTATCTGCCAGTTCTGGTGTATTAGCGGTTTGTGGAGAAGACAGGAGGAGACGGCATGGCATTCGTAACGGTGAAGGGCGAGTATAAGCGCTATAAGATGGGGGAGACCCTGATTGTCGCCAATGACGGCATTGAGTTCGAGATTGAAAAGGGTGAATTTGCTGTAATTGTAGGGCCCAGCGGGGCGGGGAAGTCAACGGTGCTTAACATACTGGGCGGGATGGATTCCGCCGACGAAGGCCAGGTCATTGTGGACGGTACTGACATCGCACGTTTCAGCGCCAAGGAATTGACCGGCTACCGCCGTAATGACGTGGGTTTCGTATTTCAGTTCTATAATCTGGTCCCTAATCTGACCACTCTGGAGAATGTCGAGCTGGCCTCGCAGATCTCGCCCCGGGCACTGGATGCCCGGAAGGTGCTGGAGGATGTGGGCCTTGGCGCGCGGCTGAATAACTTCCCGGCCCAGCTCTCAGGCGGAGAACAGCAGCGCGTGGCTATCGCCAGAGCGCTGGCGAAGCAGCCGAAGCTGCTGCTCTGTGATGAGCCGACCGGTGCGCTCGATTACAATACCGGCAAGCAGGTGCTTAAGCTGCTGCAGGATACCTGCCGCGACACCGGCACAACAGTGATTGTGATCACGCATAACCTGGCGATTGCTCCGATGGCCGACCGGGTTATTGAGATCAACAACGCCAAGGTACGGAAAATGGTGAAGAACGAAGCACCGGTATCCGTAGAAGATATTGAATGGTAAGGAGCCGGGAATGATGAAGAAACAGGCATTATGGAAGGATGTTTTTCGGGAGATCCGCCGCACCAAGGCGAGGTTCCTCTCGATCTTTGCGATTATTATGCTGGGGGTCAGCTTCTTCTCCGGGATCAAGTCAGCCGGGCCGGATATGCTGGATACCGCTGCGACTTATTATAAGGATCTGCGGCTGATGGATCTGCGGGTCCAGTCCACTTACGGGCTGTCGGAGCAAGGGATTAAGCAGCTCCGGGGGATTCCCGGGGTGCAGACGGTTCAGCCTGTATACAGCTCTGACGTATTTCTTGGCGACAGCGGGCTGATTGCCAAGGTCTATTCGTATGCGGACAATAATGAACTGAACAGCTACAAGCTCACCGCCGGGCATCTCCCGGCAGCCCCGGGAGAGATTGTGCTGGATGAACACCTGCGCGAACAGGAAAAATTCAAGCTCGGTGATTCCATTACCTTCGGCGGGGAGGCTGGGGAGAAGCCCGAACAGAGCTTCCGCACCAAGACCTATACCGTAGTAGGGTTCGCGCAGAGCCCGCAATATATTGAGACCGCGAACCGCGGAACCAGCCGGATCGGCAAAGGCACTGCCGATGCGTTCGCCGTCATCCCGGAAGGGGATTTCACACTTCCGGTGTATACGGAGGCCTATCTCAGCTTCAAGGATACGGCTGCGGAGACGGCCTATACTCCGGCCTACGACACGTTGGTTGAGCGCCACCTCACAGAGACAGAGGAAGCGCTGAAGGATTACCCGGCGCAGCGCCTGGAGGAGCTGAAGGCGGAGGCGGTAGCAGCGGCCAAGCAGGCGGCGGTTCAGCAGGGGGCGCAACAGCAGACGCAACAACAACAGGCAGCATCCGCCGCACAGAGCCAGCCGGAGCTGCCCAAGGTATACGTGGCTGACCGTACGATTAACCCGGGATACGCCGAATACAAGGATAATGCGGACCGTCTGTCCGCGATTGCGTCGGCTTTTCCGGTATTCTTTTTCCTGATTGCCGCGCTTGTCAGCTTAACCACGATGACCCGCATGGTGGAGGAGCAGCGGCTCCAGATCGGGACGTTGAAGGCACTCGGATACGGCGCTATGGACATAATGACCAAGTTTCTGGTGTATGGAACACTGGCCAGCCTTACGGCATCCATTGCAGGCCTGGCAGTCGGCTTCACGTTCTTCCCGGATCTGATCTATAATGCCTATAGCTCGCTCTACAACCTGCCGGATGTGATCAAGAGCTTCTACCCTTCTTACGCCGTTATTTCCATAGTCGTGGCGCTGATCTGTACAACGATGACGGCGATGATCGCTTCACGGGTGGAGCTGCGGAGCAACGCGTCTGTGCTGATGCGGCCCAAGGCACCGAAGAGCGGACAGCGTATTATGCTGGAGCGCTTCAAGTTCCTGTGGACCCGGCTCAGCTTCGTGCAAAAGGTCACGGCCCGCAACCTGTTCCGCTACAAGCAGCGGATGTTCATGACCGTTATCGGGGTGGCAGGCTGTACCGCGCTGATCCTCACCGGCTTTGGGCTGAAGGATTCCATCGGCAGCATCGCCGAGCGGCAGTTCGGCGGCATTATGAAATACAGCGCCCTGGTCGCCCTGCACGACAATGCAACGGCCGCAGATCAAGCTTCCTATAAGGAACTGATTGAACAGGAGACTGCAGTTACAGGCACGCTGAATGTGCTGCAGGAGGCTACGACGGCCCGGGCCAAAGGCGTGAACGACCAGGAAGTGCGGATCTTTGTTCCCTCGGATACAGCTGAGCTGGCGTCTTTCGTTAATCTTAAGGACCGCAGCACCGGTAAGCCGCGTGTACTCAGTGACGAGGGCGCGGTCATTACAGAGAAGCTGGCCAAGCTGTATGATGTGGCACCCGGGGGTACGTTGACGCTTCTGGACAGCAACAATGAGCCATTCCAGATCAAGGTAGCGGCGGTCACCGAGAACTATGTGCTGCATTATGTGTACATGACTCCGGCTTACTACACAAAGGTGTTCGGCAAGGAGCCGGTCTATAATATTCAATTATTGAATTACAGCGGCAAGGATAAGGAGTGGGAGAGTGCCTTCGGGGAGAAGCTGACTGCGAATGGACAGGTGGCCTTGGTCAGCTTTTCCAGCGGAGTGGGAGAAGCGTTCGAGGGAACCATGGACAGTATGGATATCGTCATTGTGGTGCTGATTGTCTCTGCTGCCGCGCTGGCCTTCGTAGTTCTGTACAACCTGACCAATATTAACGTGTCCGAGCGGGTCCGCGAATTGTCTACGATTAAGGTGCTCGGCTTCTATGATAAGGAAGTCACTCTGTATATTTACCGGGAAAATATCCTGTTGACCCTGCTCGGCATCCTGTCCGGCAGTGCCCTGGGGGTGATCCTGCACCGGTTCGTCCTGTCAACTGCCGAGCTGGATGCCACCATGTTCGCTCCGCTCATCAAGTGGCAGAGCTACATCTATGCAGCCTTGCTGACCATACTATTCTCAGGCATCGTAATGGCATTCATGCACATCAAGCTCAAGCGGATTCATATGATTGAAGCGCTGAAGTCGGTAGAGTAGTTCAGTCACGATTTTGTCAAAAAAGATAAAAAAAGCATCAGCATATAAGGAAGGATAATGAGCCGGGGGCAGAGGGAGCCCGGAGCCGTTATCCTTCTTTTTTTGTGCCTGAAAAGCGGGCGATGACAAGGAAATAAGTGCTGAAACATGCGGAATTATAATGCACAATGTCGAAAAAAAGCGAAAATGATAGAAAAGTGTCATTAAAACTAACCTTATTAAACTCATTGTAATTATGAGAAAAAGAGTTTTTTGCATTTTTTCCAAGATACATTGGAAGTAAATGTTTCAAGAGCAAAAAAGTAAGATTCCGCAGCGATAAATAAATATATTGACGTAAGATATATTCACATGTAATATAAACCATAATTTATCAGGGAAGTTGTAAGGCTTCCCGCCGGGAATGTTGTCCCTGACCTTAATTGACCCTCGGTCTATTCATCGCATTTCTACAATATATATCATGTGTGATGTTATATCACATGTAATGCGAAGGCGGTCATTAGGGGCTAGGCGCATAACGATCCGGAGCATCCCAGTCTCCCGAGAAGCTTTGAAGAGCAGGTACAAGCACTTAACTAAGGAGGAGTAAAGGAATGGCGAAAAAGAGAAAATGGTGGTCAGGTTTACTAGTATTATCGTTGGTAGGGGTTCTATTTACAGGTTGCAGTACGAATAACACTGCAGGTTCTTCAACAAGCGCGCCTGCAGCCACTACAGCTCCGGCAGAGAGTACGGCGCCTGATGCTACGGAAGCACCTGCGGCTGACGCGCCTGTTGACGGCGGAACACTGGTTACAAGCTCATTCTCCGATATTGTTAATATTAATCCCCTCTTAGTTAATGACACCGCGTCTGGTGATGTGGCCCAGTTCGTCTTCGCCAAGCTGTACAATCTCGACCGTGAAGGCAATGTACAGGCAGAGGATTGGTCACTGGCTGCCGCACTGCCGGAGATCTCTGAAGATGGCTTGACCTATACTGTGAAGCTGAAGGATACCGCCAAATGGAGTGACGGCCAGCCCGTCGTCGCAGATGATGTAATCTACACCGTTGAAATGGCCAAGAATAAGGAGACAGGCTCTCCGCTGATCAGTGCCTTTGACAAGGTGAAGAGCGTTGAGAAGGTGGATGACCACACCGTCAAGATCACAATGTCCCAAGTCTATGCGCCGTTCCTGTATGCGCTGGTCCAGGAGATTGTTCCAGCCCATGTCCTGAAGGATGTGAAGCCGACCGAAATGCAGAAGAACCCCTATGGTACTGATCCGGCCAAGACCGTTACAAGCGGACCGTGGAAGTGGACAGCCTGGAAGCAAGGCGAGAGCCATACCCTGGATGCTGATCCGAACTACTGGGGAACCGTGAAGCCTCATATCGCTCAGGTGATCTACAAGATCTATGCTGACCAGAACACTGAGGTTCAGGCGATTATGAAGGGCGACACGGATCATATCAGCGCGATTCCGGTAACCCAGGTTGAAGCAGTTAAGGCTGACGGGAAAATCGATATCATCCAGAAGCCGGGCGCGCAGTACGAATATGTTAACTTCAACTTTGACGGCAAGAACTTCCCGGATGGCTACGGCCTGTTCCAGGGACAGAAGACCAGACAGGCGATTGCCCATGCCTTGAACCGACAAGGAATGGTGGATAATATCCTGAAGGGCGTAGGCGCGCTGATGAATGCGCCGTTCCTGCCGGATACCTGGGCTGACCCGGGTGATGCTGCTGTGAACTATGATTACAATGCCGAAACGGCCAAGAAGCTCCTGGCTGAAGACGGCTGGGTTGCGGATGCCAAGGACGGCATTCTGGTCAAAGACGGCCACCGCTTCTCCTTTGAGCTGCAGTATAATGCCGGCAACAGCCGCCGTGAACAGGTAGCCGCTGTTATCCAGCAGAACCTGAAGGATGTCGGCATTGAAGTGAAGCCTAAGGCGATCGACTTCGCTGCATGGATTGACCAGAACGTAACGCCGGGTAAATATCAGGCCCTGCTGCTGGCATGGTCCCTGAATACACCGGACCCGGATGCAGAGAGCATTTTCTCCTCCAAGTACTTCCCGCCTGCGGGACAGAACAGCGGCTGGTATAAGAACGAGAAGCTGGATAAGCTGTGGGTAGACGGATATTCCACGGTAGATCAGGCTGAGCGCAAAGAAATCTACAAAGAAGTAGGTAAGGAAATCTCAACCGACCTTCCTTATGTATTCCTGTATCAGTATGGTCAGGCGATCGGAACAGGGCCTAGAGTGCACTGGGCAGAGGAGGACGCTCCAGAGCCGTCACTGGGCTACGGACAGTTCTTCCACGCTATCAAATGGTGGGTAACCGAGTAACGTACCGACTAACTGAATAGACTTGCGGGAGGTGAAAGAGAATCTCTTTCACCTCCCCCTTTTGTATAAATAGGGGGCCTTCCGTAATCTATCGCCTTACCATCTCTAGGAGGCTAGCCAATGACAGAATATCTGATACGTCGAGTGCTTCAATCGGTACTGGTCATCTTTCTGATTACCATACTGACCTTTCTTCTCATCCATGCAGCTCCGGGCGGCCCTACGCAAGTGATGCTCGCGCCGGGCCTGACACCGGAAATCTTCGAGCAGCAGGCCAAGAACCTGGGTCTGGATCAGCCGATTCATATCCAGTATTTCCACTGGATCGGCGACCTGCTGCAAGGAGATCTGGGGTATACCTTCAAGAACCATATTGCCATCTCGGACCTGCTGTGGCCGCGTATCGGCAATACCGTAATCCTGATGGGCGCGGCTTGGCTGGTATCCCTGCTGATCGCTATCCCCTGGGGAATCTATAATAGTACCAAAGTCTATGGTTTATCGGATCAGACGGCTTCCTTCATTTCCTATCTGGGCTTCGCCATGCCGACCTTCTGGTTCGGGATTCTGCTGCAGCAGTGGCTGTCGCTCAAGCTGGACTGGTTCCCATTGTCGGATATGCATACAAGAGGCAAGGAAGGCAGTATAGCTGATTTATTCATGCATCTGGTGCTGCCGGTAACGGTGCTGGCGCTTGGGTTCCTGGCCTCTTATATGAAGTATGCGCGGGCCAGTATGCTGGAGGTGCTGGATCAGGATTATATCCGTACAGCACGGGCCAAAGGCGTCAAGGAACGGAAGGTCGTCTTCCGCCATGCCCTGCGCAATGCGCTTATTCCAATTATTACGATACTCGGCCTTGATCTTCCGATCCTGGTAGGCGGGGCTGCACTAACAGAGAATGTATTCAACTGGCCGGGAATGGGCCGTTGGTTCGTAGAGATGGCCACTGCACGCGAATATTCGGCACTGATGGCTGTGACTATCGTAACGGCTGTGATGGTCGTCATTGGCAATCTGCTGGCAGATATATTGTATGTCGTAGTTGATCCCCGGGTGAAGCTCGGTAAGCAAGGGGGGAAGGCAGCATGAGTACAGACAATACAGAGCTTACCAAAGGGAAGGTATCCAAGCCGCTGGGAACGCCGGATATGAGTCCTATGCCGGGCGGAACTGACCCCGAAATTCCGGTGGTGGATTTGGACAGACCTCCCGGCCCGTGGAGAGTGCTGTGGAAGAAGTTTTCGCGCAATCCTTTTGCTATGGGCGGGTTGATCGTCCTGCTTATCTTTGTGCTGCTGGCGATCTGCGCACCGTTCCTGACCTCCTATGGGCCGGAGAAGATTGATCTGATGTTCGCCAACCTGAAGCCTGGAGCGGAGGGGCATCCCCTTGGCACTGACGAGCTGGGCCGCGATATTCTCAGCAGACTGCTGTACAGCGCACGGATTTCGCTGCTTATCGGTTTCTCGGTTGCTTTTGTATCCGTGCTGGTCGGATCGGTGGTCGGAGCCATTTCGGGTTACTTCGGCGGATTCGTGGATACGGTATTCATGCGGATTGTTGACGTCATGAACTCCGTCCCATCCCTGTTCCTGAATATCCTGGTGATGGCGCTGTTCGGAACACAGATTAAATTCATGATCCTGATTCTGGCGTTCACGAGCTGGATGAGTATTGCCCGGCTGGTCCGGGGAACCTTCCTGCAGCTGCGGGAGATGCAGTATGTGGAGGCGGCCAGAGCAATCGGCGTATCCAGCTGGGGGATCATCTTCCGGCATCTGCTCCGCAATGCGAGCTTCCCGATCATTGTCAATGCGACCTTAATGGTCGGCGGCGCGATTCTCAGTGAATCCGCGTTGTCCTATCTGGGTCTTGGTATTCAGGCTCCGGCTACGAGCTGGGGGCTGATGCTCAGCAACGCGCAGGAGTTCATGCTGATTGATCCGATGCAGGCGGTGTATCCGGGCTTTTGCATCCTGATGGTGGTGCTGGCGGTTAACTTTATCGGCGACGGCATCCGGGATGCCCTTGATCCCAGACAGCAAGTGACCAAATCCCGGAGGAGGCTGGAACAATGGCGCAAAAACTACTCGAAATCCGGAAATTGACCGCCGGCTTTGCAACAGAGAAGGGATTGCTCAAAGCAACCGACGGCATCTCTCTTACTGTGGACAAAGGCCAGACGGTCTGTATTGTAGGCGAATCGGGCAGCGGCAAAAGTGTCACCTCGCTGGCGATTATGCGCCTGATTGATTATGCGGGCGGTATGATCCTGGATGGAACCATTGACTTCCATGGACAGGATCTGGGGGCGAAGAGCCAGGAGGAGATGCGGGAAATCCGCGGTAACCAGATTGCAATGATCTTCCAGGACCCGATGTCTTCGCTGAATCCGGTCTTTACCATAGGGGAGCAGATTGCGGAGAGTCTGCGGCTCCATCAGAACAAGAGTGACTCGGAAGCGTTGAGGCTGGCGGTTGATCTGATCCGGCTGGTCGGCATACCGGCCCCGGAGATCCGTGCGAAGCAGTACCCGCATGAGCTGTCCGGCGGGATGTGCCAGCGCGTAGTCATTGCGATTGCGCTGGCCTGTAACCCCGAGCTGCTGATTGCCGATGAGCCGACCACCGCACTTGATGTTACGGTCCAAGCGCAGATTCTGGATCTGCTGCGCAAGCTTCAGTCGGAGCTTGGCATGTCCATCCTGCTGATCACCCACGACATGGGGGTTGCCGCCGAGATGGCTGACCGTATTGCTGTGATGTATGCGGGAGCTATAGTGGAAGAGGGGGGTGTGGAAGAGATTTTCGACCATCCCAGCCATCCGTATACGGTAGGTCTGCTCCAGTCAATTCCGGGGTTTGAAGGCGGACGCGGAGGCGAGCTCTATACGATCAGCGGAACAATTCCGCCGATAGGGCAGCTGCCAGCGGGCTGCCGCTTCCACCCGCGCTGTCCGCATGCCATGGATATCTGCAGAAGCGAGGAGCCGCCGGATTTCATGATTACAGGCGATCACCGGACCGCCTGCTGGCTGTTCAAGGATAAGCCGGTGTCAGCGGATACCAGCAGGGAGGCGAAGCGCGCATGATGAACAAGACAGCAACTATACCGGACCGTAAGCTATCGTCCTCCTCAGAAGTACTGGTGGAGGTTAAGGACATTAAGAAGTATTTTCCGATTACCAAGGGCCTGCTTAACCGGACCGTCGGGCAGGTGAAGGCGGTAGATGGAGTCAATCTGGCGATCCGCCAAGGTGAGACGTTCGGGCTGGTCGGGGAATCCGGCTGCGGCAAATCCACCTTCGGACGGGTACTTCTCCGGCTGCAAAGTGCGACCGGGGGGCAGGTGTTATTCAAGGGCCAGGATATCCATTCGCTGGGTTCGCGTGACATGCGGAAGCTGCGGGAAGAGATGCAGATTATTTTCCAGGACCCGTTCGGGTCGCTGAATCCGCGCTTCCTCGTCAAGGATATTATCGGCGAGTCGCTGCGTATTCACTGGAACATGTCCGGCAAGGAGATCGATGCCCGGGTGGTTGAACTGATGGAACTGGTGGGTCTGGATGCCAGCCGCCGGAACCGCTATCCGCATGAATTCTCCGGCGGACAACGCCAGCGCATTGGCATCGCCCGGGCGATTGCGCTGAATCCGCAGTTTATTGTGGCCGATGAGGCCGTGTCCGCGCTTGACGTATCCGTGCAATCCCAGGTCATTAACCTGCTGATGAAGCTGCAGAAGGAGCTGGGTTTAACCTTCCTGTTCATCGCGCATGGTCTTAACGTTGTCCGTCATATCTCTGACCGTGTGGGGGTCATGTACCTGGGCAAGCTGGTGGAGGTGGGGGAGACGGAGGCGCTGTTCGCGGCCCCGCTGCATCCGTATACTGCCGCCCTGCTATCGGCCATTCCCAAGCCTACACCACGGCGTAAGCAGGAGCGCATTATGCTGGAGGGAGATGTGCCCTCCCCGGCCAATCCGCCCTCGGGCTGCCGGTTCCATACCCGCTGCCCGTTCGTCCAGGACAAATGCCGTTCGGTGGAGCCGCTGCTGGAAGAGGTCCTGCCGGGCCGTCCGGTAGCCTGTCATTTCCCGCTGCTTCCGAAATCCTGATCAAGGATTACCCTGTGCTGTACCGAAGAGGGACACTGCTGAATCTTACGCGGTGTTCCTTTTTTGATTTTGGGGCGCCCCGCAAAGTACCTGAGTCATCACCTACGCTAAAGCTCCACTTTGTGGGGGTATTTGGTTTGGTCGCCTCAAACTAATCATTGTGCTACAGGCATTTCTATAAGAAAATGAGGAAAAGACAACGCAAACGTTGCGGAACCGGAGGCTATGGTGAAAAAGGTCAATACAGTAATTTCAGCACTCTTTATCCTTGTTATGATAATAGCTGGCTGGGTATGGGCAGTGTCAGTACATACCTGGACCCTGGCGGGGACCATGGCTTCCCTGCTCTGTCTGGTCCTGTTTATCTGGACAGGCCTGCGGGCCATCCCTGCTATAACCGGGTACATTCTGAGCCCCGGCGCACTGCGGACGGTGAATACGGACGACTCGCCGGAGGAACGGCAGCGGATCTGGTGGAAGATTGTGCTGTGGGTGATATTCAGCCGGGTGCTGCTAATCCTTGCGGCTTATGTATTCTGGGTGCTTCGGGAGGGAGGCTCCGGCAGCCTGTTCTCCCGCTTCATTGAGATGTGGCATATCCGCGGAATTGATGCCATGTCTTATCTGGGCATTGCCGAGCGGTGGTATGTGACGGAGGGAGATCCAAGATTTCATATTGTGTTTCTGCCGTTCTTCCCCGTGATGATCAAGCTGGCGCAGTTCTTCACAGGCAATTATATGGCTGCCGGATTTGCCGTAGCCAATCTCTGCACGCTTGCGGCGGCGTTGTTCGCTTATGAGCTGGCCCGGCTGGATATGGGACGCAGGAATGCCCTGCGGGTGGTGAAGTACGTCTTCATCTTTCCGTCAGCCTTCTTTTTCTTCCTTCCCATGACAGAGGCGCTGTTCCTGCTGCTCTCCCTGATGGCGCTCTTGTTTGTCCGCAAAAAGCGCTGGCTGCTGGGCTGCCTCTGTGCGGCGCTGGCCGGATTCACCCGTTCCCCGGGGATTCTGCTGGCCGTGCCGATTGCCGTGGAATTTGCCAGGGAGCTGGCTGCTGGCTACAGGTCAATGGACCGGAAGGCTTTTACGAATAAGCTGATCTTGGCCGTTGTCTCCCTGGTGAGCGTCTCCTTCGGTCTGCTGGCTTATCTCTACATCAATTACAATGTGACGGGCAACGCGTTCCAGTTCAGTATTTATCAGCGGGAGCACTGGTCGCAGCGGTTCTACTTCTTTTTCGATACCGTGAGATATCAGATGGAATATGCGGTCAATACCTTCAAGGATGCCGATTACCGGTCGTTCCTGGGACTATGGCTGCCGAATTTGTGCGCAATCTTCCTGGTGCTGTTCATAATGCTCCGCAGTACGAAGAAGCTTAATCCCGCCTACATGGCGTACCTGATCGCCTATTTCGTCTATGTGGTGGCCCCGACTTGGCTGCTGTCCGCTCCGCGTTATTTCGCTGTTGCTTTTCCGCTGGCGTTCGCGGCTGTGCTGTTGACGGAGGATAAGAAGTGGAAGGATATCCTGCTCACTACGCTATTTATTGCGGGGGGTCTCCTGTATCTGGCGGTGTTTGTATCCGGTTATCCGGTATATTAGTGTGTATTAGAAATTACAGAAACGATGGTGGCTATGCAGATTCAACTAGAAGATCAGATGGTTACGTTACATGTCCAGTATGCCAAGCGCAAGAAGCTTTCCGTAACGGTGGACGGCTCGGACCTCATTACCGTTAAGGCGCCCAAGGGAACGAGTGAAGAGACGATCCTCGGTGCGGTAGCAAGTCTAGGCCCGAAGATTCTGGAGAAGCTGCGCAGCAATGCGGCAGCCCGGCAGGTGCCGAGGGTTAAGGCTTATGAGGGAGACGAAGAAGCCTTCTTGTACTTGGGGAAGGAGTATGCGCTGCATGAGCTGATCGGGGACCGGCAGGCGGATGCGGAGGAGCTGAAGCTTGCGCTGAAGAAGTTCTATACGGCCAGTCTGAAAAAAATCATCGCAGAGCGCATCAAGCCCTACCAGACGCAGCTCAGAGTGAAGCCGAAGAGTATGGAGATTGTGGAGTCGCGGACCAAGTGGGGGAGCTGCAGCTTTGACGGCAAGCTGACGTTCAACTACCGCCTGGCCATGGCGCCGCCCGAAGTGATCGACTATGTCATCATTCATGAGCTGTGTCATCTGCTGCATATGAATCATGACCGCTCCTTCTGGCGGCGCTTGGGCAGTATTATGCCGGACTATAAGGAGAAGGAGGCCTACCTGGCCCGGCAGGGGCAGTTCATGACGCTATGAACATTTTACAAGGGTAAAAGTGTAGCGTACGCCTAGGCGATGGAAGTAGCCGGATGCTTAACGTTCGCAGGATATTGCTGCCCGCCCTGAGTGCGGACGAATAGGCCCTCTGAATGGCTGCTGCCTGACAGCTCCAGGCCATCATCATCAGGAGTGAAGTGAAAGACAATCGTCTCCGTGTCGCTGTCTGCAAGCTTCAGGGCAATTTCGCGGCAGGAGACGGGCTGTGCGCTGATTAGATCGAAGAGCTCAAGCTGCCCATTCTCCTGCTGGCAGATGGCAATGAGATTCTCGTCCTCCAGGTAATAGAGCTGGTCGCTGAATACGTTCAGGCAGTAGAACATCAATAGTCCATGGGCGCCGGCGATGCCAAAACGCTCAGATACCGGTACCCGCTGCGCTCCAAGGGTAGAGACCAGACTCAGATCACGCGGATCGGCAAGATCCAGCTTGCGGATTGCCGCAGATCCGGCAGTGCCCCCGGGGCAGGCCATGGAGAAGATCTGTTCTTCCACCGGGTGGAAGCCGAATTTAGGATAGAACTCCAAGACTGACTCATTGGCAAAAAGATACATGAATTCACACGCTTGTCCATACTCCTCCAGCACCTTGTCCATCAACCGGGCAGACAGGCCGCGTCCTCTATAGTCAGGATGAGTCATCACCGTTCCGATCTGCACAGCAGGGGACTTCACTCCATTAATGGTTAGCTCCAGCAGATTTACCGAGACATTCGCCACGATCCGGTTTCCCTCCGCGTAAGAATATGGAACATACTTATCCGTCCAGAAGCCCTCCTCATACCAGCGCTCCAGCTCCAGCTCGAACGTGTCTTTTGCCAGCCCCAAAAAGCTATTCCGCAGCGGCTCTATATCTTTGTAATCCCTAACAAACTTCAATTCTTGCATGGTCTATCACTCCATATCATATATTTGTTACCCCTACAGTATAAGCCATTATATCCCATAGGTCATATTTCAGGGTTCCAATACCACAGATTTTAACTATAGTCAATACGCTAAAGGATACCTTAAAGTACTCTCTGGTACTATTCACATTTAATGGCAAGAACGTTATCTTAGGTAATAAGAAGTGTTCACTATTAAGAACCTGTTGTAATGAACCTATTACTGAAACGGTAGCGAAATTATAGACAGCTGGAGGTAACCCATGAGTGCAATCGCCGGGATCTATTCTATGCAGCATGGGCCGCTGGACCCGGAGCTTGGCCCGCGCCTGATGCAGGAGCTGCAGCGTTATCCGGCGGATGATGCCCGGGGCTGGAGTGCGGATGGGCTGTTCCTCGGGTGCCACGCACAGTGGATTACCCCTCAGTCCCGGGGCGAGGTGCTTCCTTATTATGATCCGCAGCGGAAGCTGGCGATCGTAGCTGATGCCATTATTGATAACCGCAGCGAGCTCTTCGGACAACTTCAGGTTGTCCGGGAGGATCGGGAGTCGATGCCGGACAGCCTGCTGATTCTTCTGGCCTATGAGAAATGGGGAGATCAGGCTCCGGTGCATCTGGTCGGAGATTTTGCCTTCATGATCTGGGATGCCGGCAGGCAGACGCTGTTTGGAGCGAGGGATTTCTCGGGGAGCCGGACGCTGTACTTCCACCGCTCAGGCAGACAGTTCTCCTTCTGTACCGTGATTCATCCGCTATTCACGCTAATGGATGGAGGGCACGCGCTGCATGAAGGCTGGATCTCGGAATATCTGGCGGGCCAGGGCCGGATGGATGTCGCGGATATGTTCTCCACGGTCTATCAGGGTGTGGAGCAGCTGCCCCCGGCGCATTCGATGACGGTCAGCCCGCAGGGGATTACCTTCTCCAGGTATTACACCTTCCAGACTCCGCCGCCACTCCGGCTGCGCAGCAATGGTGAGTATGAGGAAGCGTTCCGTGAGGTGTTCGGACGGGCTGTCCGGGACCGGCTGCGTACCCACCTTGAAGCTGGTGCGAACTTAAGCGGCGGGCTGGATTCAGGGGCGGTGGTGAGCTTTGCGGCGGAGGAGCTTCGCCGTACCGGCAAGCCGCTCCACACCTTCAGCTCGTATCCTCTGGATCACTTTACAGGGTTCAAGCTGGGCCAGCGGGTGACCGATGAGCGTCCATATATTCAGGAGACCATCGACTATGTCGGGAACATTGAGCCTAGCTTCTACAATTTTCCTGACCGAAGCTCATATGGCGAAATTGATGAATGGCTCGATATTATGGAGATGCCCTACAAATTCATAGAGAATTCTTATTGGCTCAAGGGCATATATGAACAAGCCGGACTGAAGAATGCCGGTGTGCTGCTCAGCGGGCAGCGGGGCAACTGGAGTATCTCCTGGGGACCGGCGCTGGATTATCAGGCGAAGCTGCTGCGTGAATTCCGCTGGTTCAGCTTTTACCGGGAGAACAAACTGTACAGCCATTCGATGGGAGTAAGCCGCAAAAGAATGCTGAAGATTGCCGGGCGCAAGGTATTCCCCGCCCTGGGCCAGCTGATGGCCGGGAAGCAGGAGGCTGCGCCGGAGCTGATCCATCCTGAGTTTGCCCGGCGGACAGGGGTGCAGGAGCGGCTGAAGGAGCTGGACCAGTCGCCTGCCTCCCAGACTGTGTACGATATCCGCAGAGAGCATTTCCGCCAGCCGCATGTCTGGAATGTGAATGGAACGGCGGCTACCAAGCTGTCGCTGAAGTACAGGGTATGGGACCGGGATGCGACGAATGACCTGCGTGTCATCAACTTCTGTATGTCGGTGCCTGAGGAGCAATACGTCCAGAACGGAATGGACCGCTCGCTCATCCGCCGGGCGATGGAAGGGCGGCTGCCGGATAAGGTCAGGCTTAACCAGACCCGGCGCGGCATCCAGGGGGCGGACGGCATTACGCGTATGCTGCCCGAGTGGCAGAGGTTTCAGCAGGAGCTGAGGGAGATGCTGCAAGACCCCCGTACTTCGTCTTATCTGAATCGTCCCGGGCTCGCCGGATGCTTGGACCGGCTGGGTAGTGAGCCCGAACCATTATTAATCTTTAACACGGATTTCCGCCTTCTTACACGAGGACTGGTGTTTTACCGCTTTTTGAAGCGGCTCTCCTGAAGGACGTTTCTTGAAAGGGGGTGACAAGATGAAAAAGGAATACAGCAAGCCTGCATTGGAAGTGTTGGATGTGAAAATGACTATGGCTGGCCCGGGGGTATCCATTGCCGATGCGTTCCAAGCCGATCCAGATGAAATCGTTAGTCACTCCTAGTCTTCCTGCATTACCGCTCAGCCCTAATCCCTCTTAGCTTGCTGGAGGGGGATCAGGGCTATCCCTTTATCCGAAGTAATGTTCCGAAACGGTACCGTCCTTTCAAAGGACAGTAATGCCGGTCCCACTTGTCATCCGCAAG
The DNA here is from genome assembly GCF_038006885.1 of Paenibacillus sp. FSL R7-0302. Classification (NCBI taxonomy): domain Bacteria; kingdom Bacillati; phylum Bacillota; class Bacilli; order Caryophanales; family Paenibacillaceae; genus Paenibacillus; species Paenibacillus sp. FSL R7-0302. The sequence goes on along the minus strand of NZ_JBBOWB010000001.1, from coordinate 5,713,132 downwards.
ACAACGGGTGAAATTGACTGAGATGGAGTGAGCAGTATGGCTGGCACAGTGCAATGCCCCGGTTATAAGGCTTTTGGCCTGCAAATCCTCAGTGAGTTCGCGCTACCAGAACTTCCCCGTACGGATCAGCCCGGAAGAATAGGCAGCCTGTCGGTAATTGAAGGCCGTCTGCTTGAGCGATGGGAAGCAATACCGAAGATTACGCCGAATCTGGGCATCGCGGAGCATGAAGTGATGTTCATGGTGAAGGGAACCGCTATTTTTTCCATACAGAACGGCAGTACGATTACAGTCTCTCCAGCAGCAGGCGCAGATCCGGATAGCATCCGCTTGTTCATTCTGGGCAGCTGTATGGGTGTAGTATTGATGCAAAAAGGCATACTGGCCCTGCACGGCAGCTCGCTTGTGCTGGATAATAAGGCTTATGCGCTGGTGGGGCGTTCAGGTGCGGGTAAATCCACGCTTGCCTCCTATCTGATGGATCAGGGACATCTCCTGGTCAGTGACGACGTTATTCCCGTGTTGGTGCATAATGGACATCCATTAGCTGTTCCAGGTTATCCCCAGCAGAAGCTGTGGCAGCAGAGCCTGGACTATTTGGGAATGAATTCGTCTGCGTACCGTCCGCTGTTTCAGCGGGAGACCAAGTTCGCCGTACCGGTACATGACCGGTTCCAGAGTGAGCCGCTGCCGCTGGCCGGCATATTTGAACTGTCTGTGGTGCAGGACGGGCCGGTGGCCGTAGAGGCGATAAGCGGCTTGGACCGGCTTCATACCTTATACAATCATACCTATCAAAAAGCGCTGGTCGACCCGATGGGTGTCAGAGAATGGCACTTCGGGCTGCTGGCCTCGTTCGTGAACCGGCTGCCGATGTACCGGCTGACCCGCCCTGAGCAGGGCTTCAGTGCACTGCAGCAGACGGAAATGATTATGGAGACGATTATGCCCAAGGTGAAGGAGATGAACCTATGAATATAAATACTACAAAAGTGCTGTCGCCGGATTCGGTACTGGTTCAACGGGAAGGTAATATCGCAAGTGATATGGACGGCGAGAAGGTCATGCTGAATGTGAAGAACGGCAAATACTACAACCTCGGCGAAGTCGGCGGTGAGATCTGGGAAGCATTGGCTTCACCGGTATCGATTCGGCAGATTGCCGGGAAGATTCAGGAGATCTTTGAGGTACCGGCAGAGCTGGCGCAGCAGGATGTCATTGATTTTGTACAGAATCTGCTGAATGAGGATCTGGTCTCCATCGTTAGCGGACCATGATGACCCTCCGGCGGCTCCGTCTCCTGCTGGTGCATGACAAGGCGTTGCTTGCGCTGCTTCCTGAGACATTATGGCGGCTGATGCTGGTCCGAATCCAGCTGTTGTTCCCCTTTGCCCGGACAGCCCCGCAGCTTGGGGTGAAATCCCTGGAGACTCCTGCAGTATCCAAGCCTTCCGATATTCGCCGCATCCAGCAGATTACCAAGGCAATCCGGGTGATGAGCCGCTATACTCCCTGGAAAAGCACCTGTATGGTCCGGGCGGTAGCCGCCCTGAAGATGCTGGAGAAGCGGGGCATTGAGAGCACTCTCTATATGGGGGTCGCCCGCGATAAGCAGGGACAAATGATTGCCCACGCCTGGCTGCGCAGCGGAGCCCATTATGTCTCCGGGGATGATGCGATGCAAGGCTTCGTGGTGGTGGAGAAGTTCGCGAAGGTGTTACAAGCCGAGTAATCGAGGTGGGTCCATGCAAGCTATAATCTACTACGTCCGGCAGCTTCAACGGTTGTCGGGCGTGAAGCTGTATCTTAATCTGTTAGGCATGGTGATCAGCGGTCTGCTGGAGAGCTCCGCCATTCTGCTGCTGGTTCCCATGCTTGGCATGGCCGGCATTCAGCTGGGCGGCGCGGCGGCGGGCTATCATCTGCCTATGCTCGGATTCATCAGTGAACTGCCGCAGTCCACAGCGCTGCTGCTGGTGCTGGGCAGTTATGTTCTGATTGTGCTCTGCCAGAATCTGATCGCAAGGTTCGTGGCGATCCGCAATGTCGAAATTCAGCAGACCTATGGCAGGCAGCTGCGGGTTGAGGTCTATAGCGCATTGCTGCGGGCGCAGTGGTCTTTTTTTCTGAAGAAGCGCACCTCCGATCTGATCAACATGATGACCACCGAGCTGGCCAGAGTCCTGGCGGGTATCAGCGGGTTCCTGCAGTTCCTGACTTCGCTGTTGTTCACCCTGGTGCAGATTGCCTTTGCCTTCTGGCTGTCCCCCAAGATGACACTGGCGGTTCTCGTCTGTGCGGCGCTGCTGTCCATCTTCTCCCGGCGGTTCATCCGTAAGGCGAAGAGGCTGGGCAGCCGCAGCACGGAGCTGGGCAAGACGTATCTAGGCGGCATCACCGATCAGCTGAACGGAATCAAGGATATCAAAAGCAATAATCTGGAGCAGTCCCGTCTCGAATGGCTGCATGCCTTCACTGGCGAGGTTAAGCAGGAGCAACTGGACTACACGCGCCTGCGTTCCAACTCCCAGCTCCTGTATAAGCTGTCCTCCACGCTGCTGATTGCTGTGTTTATCTTCGTGTCCTTCCGGTTCATGCAAGTGGAGGGGCCGAATCTGCTGCTGGTCATTCTCGTCTTCACCCGGCTGTGGCCGACCTTCTCGACGCTGCAGTCGCTGCTGGAGCAGCTGGCCTCAGTAGTGCCATCCTTCAAACAATTGCAATCGCTGCAGGAAGAATGTCTGGCCGCTGTCGAGCATGAAGCGGATCAAGGTGGAGAACGGGTGCTGCCTATGACGCTGGAGCACGGTCTGGAAGCCCGAAATGTCGATTTCCGTTATCATGCGGACGAGCCGCAATATTCGCTCCAGAACGTCAATGTGCGGATTCCCGCCCGGCAGATGACGGCGATTGTCGGACGTTCAGGCGCCGGCAAAAGCACGCTCGTTGATCTGCTCATGGGACTGATGCAGCCGGAGAACGGGGAGATCCTGGCGGACGGCGAGCCGATCACCGGGGAGCGGCTGCTGTCCTACCGGAGATCCATCGGGTATGTGGCACAGGACCCGTTCCTGTATAACGCAACCATCCGCGATAATCTGATGATGATCAAGCCGGACGCGGAGGAGGCGGAGCTGTGGGAGGCACTGGAGTTTGCCTCCTCGGCGGACTTTGTCCGCAAGCTGCCGGACGGACTGGATACGCTGCTCGGCGACCGGGGCGTCCGCCTGTCGGGCGGGGAACGTCAACGCCTGGTGCTGGCACGCGCCATTATCCGCAAGCCGTCGATCCTGGTGCTCGATGAAGCGACAAGTGCGCTCGATACCGAGAACGAGCAGCGGATTCAAGAGGCGCTGGAGCGGATTAAGGCTTCTGTGACCGTCATCGTCATTGCCCACCGCCTGTCCACGATCCGGGGAGCCGATCAGATTCTGGTCATCGACCAGGGCCGGGTCATCCAGCAGGGAGTCTACAGCGGTCTGGCTTCGGAGAAGGGCGGCATGTTCAGCAGGTTATTGAAGGGGCAGGAAGAGGCTGGATAAGGGTATACCTTAAACGCGAATGTAGGCAAAAAACCGAACACAATTCGGTGCTGCGTGGGTGTGTGGTCCGAATGTAATCGAAGAACCGATTACATTGGGCGAGCGCAGAGGTTATGGCGTGAATGTAATCGAAAAACCGATTACATTGGGCGAGCGCAGGGGTTGTGGCGCGAATGTAATCGAAAAACCGATTACATTGGGCGAGCGCAGAGGTTGTGGCGCGAATGTAATCGAAAAACCGATTACATTGGCTGACCGCCACCCGGCTCCGAAACCGTAAAAAGGCAAGTGCTGCTAATCTAACGCAGCACTTGCCTTTTTGGTATGGCTGTCCCTGCCTAATTCTCCTTCTCCGCACCCGTCACCTTCCGCCAGCTCCACAGCAAAGGCCGCAGCGGGAAATACAAGAAATGCAGCGGCTTCGGCAGCGGCAGGGTCTTGGCATCCGCTGCATAGGGATAGAGGAAGCTGGCAGAGCGGAGTATCCGGTTCCGCGGGGACAGGATGCTTGGGAGATAACGGTTGAAATGCTGCTGCACCTCCGGCTCCAGCGGAGGGGTATTCAAATTCACGATGCGCGGGAGATAGAACAGAATGTCCTGCGCCAGTCTGCGGGCCTTGGGGTTGTCCAGCAGCGGGGATAGCGCCGGGTCAACCGGCGTCTCCAACAGCTCTCTGGCCAGAATCAGCGTCTGTCCTCCTATAGCGTTGTGATTATACCGCTGTAGTAATTGAATCAGCTTGGCGGAGTCGGGCGGCTGCTGTCCCATTAGCAGCATCTTGATGTCCTGCAGCCATCTCAGCCGGGACCAGGCATGTCTGGCACCGTGTACAGCCAGGAACATGAACAGATCCTCCGGCCCCAGATAGCGGACATTCTGGCCGAAGGTGCTGCTGGTCCGCGAATGACGCCAGAGCTCGTCGAACGCAGGCTCTTTGGCAGGACCCGGTCCTAACCGCCAGTGCAGCTCCAGGTTGACATTGCTGACAGGATGCACGAATGTCGAATGATGCTCCCGCCATTTCCAGTCGCCAAGCAGGCTCTCGAACTTGTCTTCCTTCTCATAGCCCAGCCGGATCAGCAAGGTTTCGGCATCCTCCAGCTGTTCAATCGGCACCAGGAAGTCGAGATCCCGGGAGGTGCGCTGCGACAGGTCTCCGTACAGCTCCTGCCCAAGCACCGGCCCTTTGAGGAACAGACAGCGGATATTCAGCTCGGCCAGCTGACCCGCAATATTGCTCATTTCACCGCTAAGCTGGAGCATCTGCACCGTATTCCTGCGGTATTGCCATTTCAGCTGCTCCAGAACTTCGGAAGGGACCGCCTTCTCCTCCATCTTGCTCAGCCTGGAATAGAGGTAGGGATACACCCTGTGCTGCCGGTTCAGTTCCACGAATAAGTCCCAGTTCACCTCTGTGAACAACTGCGGATGCTTCCGCGCCGTCTCATCTGGATTTCCGGAATTCAGTAGTGCAAGAATAAGGTATACTTCCTTGGTTAAGCTTGCCTGATTAAGGATCTTCCGGTCAGTCATAGAGACGCTCCTTACCTGATTTGTGAACGGATTACTAGAATATTAGTGAGCGTACCACCGTTTACAGAAGGTTGTCAATTTAATGGCCCGTTCGCCTGCCCGACTTCAATAAGTCCCGGCGCTCAGCTTCAGAATCGTGCCGGTGGAGGCCGGAATCACATCCGCATCACTGCCCAGTCCGAAGTAGAAGTCACCATTGTATTCCTCGAAGGAACGGGCGAAGGTATCCCGGCTGAAGCGGAAGACTTCACTCCAGTCTCCTCCGCCGGTGGCGAGGCTGGCGGTGCTTTTGCGGTAGACATAATTCGTATATTGGCCTGAGGCCTCCTTGGCATATCCAAGCACGTATACCGTATCTTTGCGGTCCAGAATATCGATAGGCGCTACGGCAGCATTCGGCAGCAGCTCCTTGCGCGTGTTCTGGAAGCCCGCTCCGGCGGAGAACAGGCCCTGCGGAATGGATTGATGGTCATTATAGATTTGGCCTGCAATATACAGCAGCCGTCCATTCACCTCAGTGGTGCGGAGCAGCTTCAGCCAAGGCTGGCCGCTGACGCCGGGAACGTTGACTTCACCGGGCTTCGTCACGAAGCTGAGTCCGGGGAAGAGCTGGCTGCTGGTGAAGGTCAGCTTCGTCTGGACCAGTCCGCTGCCGGTCTGCCGGATGGAGGTCATGTAGCCTTTCTCATTGGCCATTCCCTGCGTCTTGCCCGCCGTGGCGGAGGAAGCATAGAGCGTGTCACCTAAGCCGAACAGAGTATAAGCCCGCATAATGCCGTATTGGGAGACTGTGCCGAACCGGGTCCAGCTATTCCCCCTGTCAGCGGATACATAGATCAGCGGGCCACCGCTGGCGCCGAGCGAAGCATACAGCTTGCCTTGATAGTAGGCCATATCATAGACATGGATACCCCCGGGAATATTCATATATTGGTCCCAATGATCCCCGTTCAGGCGGTAGAAGTTCCCGTAGGCCCAGCCTGGGACTCTGGAGTCATGCCCGGGAATGTACAGCTCTCCGTTCAACACCTTGAAGGTATCAATCTGCTCGTCCATGACATAGACATTGGTGGTCACCTTGCCCGTGGCCGGGTTGGTATAGGTAACATCCTGAACAGAGAATTTATTCTGGGAAAGGTCCCAGTAATAGATAGGAACCGGTCCTGCATTGGGCACAGGCGCATTATTGCTGCTGTTGCCGTGGCCGAGATAAATTTTGCCGCCGAAGAGCTGCATATCCCAGACGTTGCGGGCATAAGCCGCTTTCTTGAACGGGCTGCCCAGCACCGTTATGGAGGAGCTGACATCGGGAGCCCCGGCGCTCACCTGCTCTTCCTGGACCGGCAAGGCTGCCGCCTGCAGCCCCTCCCCGTAAGATATTACACCTATCAGCATGAGACTTAAGCATAACCGGCCGGCACGTTGTTTTAACCCCTGCATGATGAACCTCCTATAATTTGGAATGAGGCTAATGATAATCGAATTCTCCGCAAAAAAGAAGGCAAACCGCCAGTTTTGGTTCTTCCGGTACAATCCCCGTGGTAAACATGCAGTGCATCCGCTGGGAGGTAAGGCCCAGGGCCGGATGGAAGCATAGTACCCCCAGTTCAATTCCAAAATCCGTACCCCTACGCCACAATAGCGTTCATTCTGCAAGCCATCTCCCTTTGCTAGACTTACATTATGAACATATTGCGAAGGAGGGATCGCTTGAAGAAGCTAAGAAGAACCGGCATTCATGACCATCATCCGGCCGGTTATTGGTTTATCGCCCCCAGCATGATAGGGATTACGCTGTTCTATCTGGTGCCTGCCCTGATGTCGCTGGTCATGATGTTTACAGACTACTCCTTCATGAACAAGGGGGACATCCAGTTCGTCGGGCTGGACAATTTCAGACGGCTGGCCGGAGATGCCTCATTCCACAACTCCGTCCTGAAGACATTCATCTTTCTGCTGACGGTTCCGGTATCGCTGATTGTGGCTTTTCCCATCGCCTACATTCTGAACAGAAGCGTCTACTGGGCCAAACTGCTGCGCACGCTGTACTTCCTGCCCTATATTATGAACGGTGTCGCCATCGCCTTCGTCTGGATGCTGCTTTTCCATCCCAGCCTCGGCCCCATTAACGGAGCACTCCGGCTGGTTGGCATCGCTGATCCTCCGGGCTGGCTGTCCGAGAGCAGTACGGCAATCTATGCGTTATGCATCATTCAGATCTGGATTATGGTCGGCTACAACATGATTATTTATCTCTCCAGTCTTCAGGAGGTGCCGAAGGAGCTGCTGGAGGCGGCGACCATCGACGGGGCCCGGCTGTGGCATTCCATCCGTTATATCACCGTGCCGCTCGTATCGCCGACCACCTTCCTGCTGCTGATTACAGGGTTCATCTCGGCCATTAAGACGTTCGGCATCATTCAGGCCACTACCGCCGGAGGACCGGGAGAAGGCAGCAATGTACTGTCGCTCTACATTTACAAGACAGCCTTCCGCTACTATGAGATGGGTTACGCTTCTGCTGTATCCTGGATGCTCTTCGCCATTGTCATGCTGATCATGCTTGTCAATTGGGCAGGCCAGCGCCGCTGGGTGCATTACTAAAAGAAAGCAAGGAGAGCCGCTAATGGAAACGACAATAACACCTGCTGTCCGGGCGGGGCGGCAGACGGCAAGGCGTGCCTCGCGAATGTGGAAGTGGCTGCTTACGCTGGTCATGACTGCTATGGGCCTGCTGCTGCTGCTGCCCTTCTTCTGGATGATCTCCACTTCATTTAAAACACCACTTGAGGTGTTCGAGTTCCCGATTCAGTGGATACCGCTGCACCCGGTCCTGAAGCACCATGTGAATGTGTGGACCGGAACGGGGAACTTCGCGCTGCTCTATATGAATTCCCTGAAAATCTCTATCCTTTCGACCCTGGGCGCGGTAACGTTTGCTGCTCTGGCCGCCTACGGATTCTCGCGGATTCGATTCCGCGGGCGGGAGCCGCTTTTCCTGATCTATTTATCCATGATGATGATCCCGCCGCAGATTCTGTTCGTGCCGAGGTTCGTGCTGTTCAACTGGATGGGCATTTACAACACCCACTGGGCGCTGATTTTGCCGGGGGCATTCACCATCTTTGGCGTGTTCCTGCTGCGCCAGTTCTTTATTACGGTGCCCCAGGAGATCAGTGAAGCAGCTTTAATCGACGGTGCCGGGCATTTCCGCATCTTCACACGGGTCATACTGCCGCTGGCGAAGGCCCCACTCGCAACACTGACGATCCTTGATTTCTCCTGGCACTGGAATGATTACGAGAACGCTCTGATCTTTCTGGTAGACAAGAATCTGTATACGGTGCCCCTGGGACTGCAGAATTTCGTGCTGGAGAATTCGGTTGATTACAACGGCATGATGGCTGCAGCTACAGCCGCCATGATTCCGATGATTGTGGTCTTCCTGGCCGGACAAAAGTTCATTATTCAAGGCATCGCCAGCGGGGCGGTCAAGGGTTAATACATGACAATATAATAAAGACAATGAAGCCTCAGGAGGTACTATCATGAACGTTCAGATTACAGAGAATTATGACATCGTAGTGGTGGGTGGCGGCCTTGCCGGGTTCTCTGCCGCTGTCGCTGCCGCACGCCAGGGAGCGCAGGTGTGCCTTGTGCAGGACCGTCCGGTGTTTGGAGGCAATTCGTCCTCCGAGATTAGAGTGTCGCCGCATGGAGCGGCCTGCTTCCATGCCTACGGACGGGAGACTGGTATTATCTCCGAACTGCTGATTGAGGAACGGGCCGTCAATCATGAATGGATTACTGAGAACGGCTGGACCAACAGTGTATGGGATATGACGATGTATGACATGGCGGTTAGAACCCCCGGTCTCACCTTCCACTTGAATACGGCGCTGCTTGACATCGCGATGGAGCATGAGCGCAAGATTCATTCGGTGCGGTGCCGGACCGCAGGCGCGGAGACTGATCTGCTGATTGAAGCGAAGCAGTTCATCGACTGCACCGGGGACGGCATACTCGCTGACCTGGCCGGCTGTGAATGGCGGATGGGCAGCGAAGGCAAGGATGAATTCGGCGAGCCGCACGCCCCGGAGCAGGCCAATCAGGAAGTGATGGGCAATTCGATTCATTTCAAGGCAAAGGATATGGGGCGGCCCGTTCCGTTTGTGCTGCCGGACTGGGCCATCCGCTATGAGGATGCCAGCTTCTTCTATGATCAGGGCCGCAAGCCCTACGATATCCGCAGCGGATACTGGTGGCTGGAGATCGGCGTGCCCTGGCACACCATCCATGATGCGGAACGCATCCGCCATGAGCTGACCCGCCATACGCTGGGGGTATGGGACTGGATCAAGAACCGTGATCCCAAGACCCGGGAGTTGGCTGCGAACTATGCGCTGGACTGGATCGGCCAGGTGCCCGGCAAGCGGGAGAGCCGGCGCATCATGGGCAAATATCTGATGACCGAGCATGATCCGGCAGGGCGCACCGTCTTCGAAGACGAGATTGCCTTCGGTGGCTGGTTCCTCGACCTGCATACGCCCGGCGGTCTGCTGGCACCGACCAGTGAGCCCAGCAGCGCAGAGCATTACGACCAGACCACCGATTATGCGGTCAAAAGCTATTGCGGTCCTTACGGTATCCCGCTGCGTATTTGTATGTCCAAGGATGTAGACAACCTGATGATGGCAGGCCGCAACGTAAGCGTAACCCATGCTGCTCTCGGCACGGTGCGTGTCATGGGCACAACCGCGCTGATGGGGCAGGCGGCAGGGGTCGCGGCGGCGATTGCGGCAGCGGAGCAGCTTAGCGCCGATGAGCTGCTGGCGACCCGTGTTCCTCATATTCAGCAACAGCTCCTCCGGGACGGCTGCTTCCTGCCGAATGTGGTCAATGAAGATCCGCTGGATCTGGCCCGGCGGGCTGCGGTTAGCGCAAGCAGTGAAGCGCTGCTCTACGGCGTAGGCCCGTCCTCCTCGGGAACGGCGGAGCATCTGGTGGATTGGACCGAGACGAAGCCGCAAGCGCAGGTGGCGCCAGAGCAGCCATATGACCGGGACCGGCTGAACCGGCGGACCGGGCAGTGGATCGCGGTGGGCGACCGTCCGGTCCGGCAGCTGGAGGTCTGTCTCAGCAACCTGTCCGGTGCCGCGCAGCAGGTTCAAGGAGTTCTGTATGCGGTGGAGAGCATCTGGGATTACCGTACAGAACCGGGAGAGCCGGCGGCAAGGCTGGAGTTCATGGTGCCTGAGGGCGAAGAGTTATGGGTCACTGCGCCGCTTGAACTGGAGCCGGGCCGCGACTTCCCGGCGTTCTCCTACCTGCGGCTCGATCTGCTGGCGCACAGCGGAGTGGCCTGGATCAAGGCCGGAACGGTCATTCCCGGCCATGCTTCGGCTTACGAGATCGGCGGCGGCAAGATGCGCAGCCTTAAGGAGAACCGCAGCTTCCGGCTGGACCCGCCGCAGAATTGCTATGCTGCGCACCAGGTGACCAGCGGTGTTACCCGCCCTTACCGCGCAGCCAATCTGTGGCGCTCCAATCCGCAGGAGCCGCAGGAGCAGTGGCTGGAGCTGAGCTGGCAGCAGCCGCAGGAAGTGCATACGGTGGAGCTCAGCTTCCCGGGGCATCTGTTCCATGAATACCATAACTACCCGCCGCTGTACCGTGATCCGCAGTGCGTGAGAGACTACAGCATCCTTCTCCGGCAGGACGGCCGCTGGACCGGGGCTGCCAGGGTCAAGGACAACTACCAGCGCCGGAATACCGTCACGTTAACACCGGCATCCGGCAGCTTCAAGGCGGACCGGCTGCGGGTGGTGATTCACGGGACGAACGGCGATGCATCAGCAGCCATATACGAAATCCGTTGTTACTAACAGAATTAGACAGACCGCATTGCGGTCTGTCTTTCGGCTGTCTGCGGAGAGAAATACTTTCTATCTAACCAAATTATTGAATAATGAATCCTCTGCTATACTGGGCAGGAACATGCCGCAAGGCCGAAGGGGGAAGAAGGATAATGAAGAGATTAAGGTGGCCCGGTGGCCTGAAATACCGCATTTTTACGGCATACTTGCTGCTGGTTATTATCCCGTTCTCCCTGCTGTGCCTGATCGGCTTCCAGCAGATTGAGCAGATTCTGAAGCAGCAGCAGGTTGAACAGAACAAGCGCGAGATGGGCAGCTTCCGGGAGGATCTGCTGGATCTGGCCGGACTGATGACCCGGTCACTCATTTTGATTAATCAGAATCCTTCCCTGGAGCAGTATCTGAGCTCGGACTCGCCTCATTCTCCCTTCACGGCCATGCGCGAAATCAACCGCAATCTGGACTCGCTGGCGAACTCGTTCTTCCTGTCCACGCCGTCCGTCTTCCTGACCGTCACTGACCGTGCCGGACATGCTTATTACAATTACACTTCGCGTAAGCCCATAGACGGGGGACAGGTATACAACGAGATAGCCGCCGGACTCCAAGAGCAGATGGCCCCGGCCTCCTACTATTGGAAGGTAACAGACAGCTATGTCTCCAAGGAGTTTGCCTCCGGCAGCAAACTGCTGACGATTGATTCCCTGCTGCTGGATGCCGGCTCTGAGCCGTACGGCGCAGTAAGAATCAGCATGGACCACAGGCAATGGCTGAAGCAGTGGACGGACGCGGCTGATCCTCAGGCGGCCTATCTCGTTCTCGGCAACGGGGGAGAGATGATCTACCGCAGCAAGGAGGATGCCCAGATCCCGGATGAGCTGGCCCGCCGTTTCCAGGAGGAATTCCGCCTCCACCCGGATAAGCTGGCCGATCTGACAAGTGAACGCGAGCAAGCCCTGTACCTGGCCAGCTATATGCCTTCCCTGGAGTGGACCCTGATTAAGAAAATCTCGCTGGAGCAGGTCTTTGCCGGCACCAATACCATCAAACGCACGGCGCTCATCTCCCTCGTAGTGCTCACGCTGGTGTTCATTGCCGCTACGCTGCTGATCTCCTCCAATGTAACCAAGCCGCTGCATAAGCTGCGCGATCAGATGAGCCGGGCCGCTGACCAGGAGCTGAGGGTGACGATCCCCACCAGCGGATACCGGGGGGAGATTCTTCAATTGCTGACCAGCTTCAACCGGATGATAGCCGATATCGGGACACTGATCTACCGGCTCAAAGTAGAGGAACGCCAGAAGGAATCCGTCCGGTTCCAGATCCTCGTCTCCCAGATGGACCCGCATTTTCTGCTGAATACCCTGAACATGATCAAGAGCCAGGCGCTCAAAAATAAAGACAGCACCACCTTCGACATCTGTGTCTCGCTCGGTCTGCTGCTGGAGACCAGTCTCAATACCGAGCTGGATCTCATCCCGCTGGGGCAGGAGCTGGGCTTCATGGAGGCTTATATGCACATTCAGAATATCCGCTTCGGCAACCGCTATCACCTGGATGTGGAGTACGATCCTTCGCTGTACTATGCCCTGGTTCCCAAGTTTACGTTGCAGCCGCTGGTCGAGAATGCCATTATTCATGGCTTCGCTGACACCGCGTCCGGCGGGCAGATCACCGTGGACATTCATGCCAGCGGACAGGAGCTCATTATGCTCGTGATGGATAACGGCGCCGGTCCCGATGCCGCCCGGCAAGCTGCTGCCCAGGCCGCTGTCCGGCGGAGTCGCAAAGGAATCGGGCTGAGCAATATCCGGGAGCGGCTGGAGCTGCTGTACCGGGGGCAAGCCTCCTTAACGCTCACCCGCAGCGGGGAAGAAGGCCGGACGATAGTCGAGATCCGCACCCCGCTGCTTGTATCCGAACCTTACGCCAAAGGAGAATCAGACGATGTATAGTGTCTACCTGGTAGAAGATGAAGTGTTTGCCCGGGATATGGTGAAGCATCTCATTGCCTGGGAGAAATACGGCTTTGTCATAGAAGGCGAGTATGCGAACGGGGCTGAGGCTATGGAAGCTATGGAGCAGCGCCCTCCCGACATCGTGATTACCGATATTGTCATGCCTGTTCTGGACGGGATTGAGCTGCTGCGCCGCAGCCGGGAAGCCGGCTGGGAATGCCCGTTCATCATGCTGACCTGCATGTCCGAGTTCGATTATGCCCAGCAGGCGCTGGAGCTTGGCGCTATAGGCTATGTGCTGAAGCTCTCTCTGCGGCCGGAGCGGCTGATTGCCCTGCTGGAGCGGGCGCGGGCGGGTCTGGAGCAGCGGGACAAATGGCGGAAGCTCAGTACCCTTGGGGACACCGCGCTGCTTGCAGCGGCCGGAACAGCCGGGGGGAAGACGGGGCATCCGCAGGTTGACCGCATTATAGACTATATCTCCGAGCATTATGCACAGGAGCACACGCTTGGCGAGCTGGCGCGTCTGGTCAATATGGAGCAGACCTACGTCAGCAACCTGTTCAAGAAGAAGACCGGGCTCACCCTCACCAATTTCACGCAAAAGGTCAGAATCGAAGCGGCCGTGCATCAGCTGCTCCACACCAGCCTGCCGGTCTCGGCCATCTCCTGTGCGTGCGGCTTCTCGAACGATAACTATTTCAACAAGGTGTTCAAGCGGTGGACGGGCAAAACTCCGAGCGACTTCCGCCGCTCCTGAAGCGGAGCCTCTAGCCGGGCGTATGCTATATCCCAAATCTGTATCATTAGATCACAATAGCGTTCATGGGGCAGCGGGGCGCGGGCTGATATCATTATAGGCAAGCGGAGGATGCTGCACAGCAGCGGACTTGCGGACAATAGCCAAGGGGGTTGACGATAGATGAAGAAACCAAGATACGGATGGCTTGCAGGACTTACAGCCCTGCTGATCATTGCAAGCGGTTGCAGCAGCAAGGAAGGGGCTGGCACATCGGCTGGAGTAGCTGAAGGCAGTAATTCCGCCGGACAGAACAACAAGACCATTACGCTGAAATTCTGGGGCGGGGTTCCTGAGGAAGCAGGGCCGCTGGACATGGTGAAAGCCTGGAATGAGGCGAATCCCGGAGTGCAGGTGGAATATGTCCGTTACGTCAATGATGACAGCGGCAATCTGAAGCTGGATACGGCGCTTGTGGCCGGAGAGAATATTGATCTCTATACCAATTACGCCAAGTTCCAGCTGGAGAAAAGAGTGCAGTCCGGCGGCGCGCAGAACCTCAGCGAGCTGGGAGGGTATGATATTGAAGCTGCTATGGGCGGGCAGGCCAAAGCGTGGCAGTTCGACGGCAGCTACTACGGCCTTCCGACCGTCTCCTCGAAGTCTTTTATCTGGCTGAACAAGAACAAGCTGGATGCTGCCGGGCTGAAGCTGCCGGATAACAACTGGACCCAGTCGGACCTGGCGGAATATGCCAAAGTGCTCAGCAAGGATTCAACTTACGGCTACGTTCAGGGAACCAACATGTTCCCCTTCGGCATGGACGGGGAGCTGCAGAATGAATTCGTCAAGGACGGCAAGTCTAACCTGGACAGCCCGGTGACGCGCGGCTCGGTGGAGAGCTGGTACAAGATGATGCACGATGATAAAAGTATGCCCGCCTACGGCGAGCAGATTGCCACCAAGCTTCAGGTCGATGCCTCGTTCCTCAAAGGGGAAGCGGCCATGCTGGGCTCCGGTAACTTTATTTTCCGCAATGCGAACAATCTGACCGATTACCCGCGTGAGTTCAAAATTGCCTTTGCCACCATTCCACGCCCGGATGGAGCGAGGGAAGACTTCCGCCTGGAAGGCGGGCTGAGCGATGTCATTGCCATCAACCCTGGCTCGGCTTACAAAGAGGAGGCGTGGAAGTTCCTGCAGTGGTATGCGGATGAAGGCGTAACCTATCTGACCAAGGGAGGCCGCATTCCCGCCTCGGCGAAGATTGATAACTCCCAGACGCAGGCCAAACTCGTTGCAGGCTTCGAACAACTGTACGATCTGGAGTCTATGGAGCGGGTGTTGTTCGGCGGTCAGGATACCTACATCAACACGGTGCCGATTCAACTGAACGACCTGCGTATGGAGGAGCTGGAGCATTATTTCCTGAAGGATAAGACACTGGATGAGACCTTCCAGAGCATCGGCAAGCGCCACAACGAATTAATCGCCAGAGGGAAATAACCTACAGAGTTATTATCACAATACCCGTACCGTCAGGAGATCCGCAACTCCTGGCTGTACGGGTATTTGGCTTACTATAATCCCGGTTCCCGTTGCCCGATCGTGATGGCAATAATGCCTGGACCCTTCCCGCTCGCCTGAAGCTCACAGGCGCTCTGCAGCCCTTCCTCGCTAAGCGGGAAGACTGGTCCGGCCGGTACCTTCAGCCTCCGTGCGGCAATCAGCCGGGCCAGCTCGGACAGCTGGAAGGCATCAGCAGCGGGAATAATACACCCTGCCTGGACTCCCTGCTGTGCAGCCCGGGCGGGATCGGGCGGTCCGTCCGTGGAGAACAGCCTTCCGCCGGAAGCCAGCACCGCGAAGCTGCTGTCCAGCACGCGGCCCCCTGCCGTATCGATGACCACATCGATACTCTGCCCCAGGATGGCTGCGAAATCCTGTCCGCTGCTGTTAATGGCCTGGTCTGCTCCCAGGCCCCAGACGGCGTCCAGATCTGCATCGCTGCTGATCGTCGTAATCACGGTTGCCTCCCGCAGCTTGGCGAGTTGCACCGCGAAGCTGCCGATGGCTCCCGCGCCGTTATGCACCAGCACGCGGTCCCGGCTGGAGACCCGGGCTGCGGCCAGTGCCTGCCATGCCGGCAGCCCGGCGGCTACGGTTACCGCAGCCGCTTCATAGGATAGCTCCCGGGGCTTAAGCGCCAGCTCAGTCTCACGTGCCAGCGCATATTCTGCGTAGCTTCCGTCCGCTCCGGCGTTTATCAGGCCGTACACTTCGTCACCGGTCTGCAAGCGGGTTGCTGCCGGGCCGGTATCCGTTATTGTTCCGGCTATGGCTGTAAGTAACGGGCCATTCTGAAGCTTCTGGAACGCCGGATGAACAGAGGCAGCGCGCAGTTCGATGAGAACTTCATACTCACCGGGAACAGGAAGCGGGGCGTTAATTTCTTTGAAGCTCCAGGTGTCGCTGAATGAATCTGGGAATAGGACTCTCATCTTGCAGTATGACCTCCTTGTCCTGCTGGCCGCTCTTTTGGTTCATACTATACTTATGCAGCCAGGTGAAGTCAAAAATCCCGATGCCCGGTCTCGACCCTGATCCAAGCGATACCTTCGCTCCCGGTTCAGCCGAATGTTTGGACAAAAGATTGAATCAGCGAGTACAGTACTGTAGAATTGAACTATATCAGATTTAACCAAGAAGGGGATTGTAACGCTTGAATAATGAAGAAGTAATCCAAGAGCTGCCTGAGAACTATGACGAACTGAAGAAAGCCGCCGGCCGTTCCGCAGACTGGAGAGCGCGTCTTGAAGCGGTAGAAGAGCTGGGCCGCTACAACCACAAACAAATTATCGATATCCTTAATCGCCTGATGATCAGCGATCCTGTATATACTGTGCAAGAAGCCGCATATAACAAGCTGGTGGCTTTTGGCGAAGAGGTCAAGGTTCCATCGAAGAACAAAGCTGAACTGTTCAAAGGGGTATCCAAGATTATTCTGCGGATTAAGAAAAGTCTGCCTAAGGACCATTCTTACGAAGAGTTCAAAGAGAAGCTGAAGAAGATGCGGGTTGATGTCTACGATGCCTATGAAGGCGAGAAGGGCGCGGATTTCGATCAGTGGCTGGAGAAGATGTGGGCTTCGGCTGCCAAGTAACCCATCTCAAATAACATAGCACATTAGCATGGCAGCACCAAGCGGAGAGATAAGGGCGTTCCTTATCGCTCCGCTATATTTTTGTGAGAAAGGATGATTACATGCTTACCGGTACATTTCAGGAATTCCTTAAGCTGTCCACGCAGCTGCGTCCCGGGTACACCGCCAGTCTGGGAAAGGCTCCGGCAGGGGGCAGTGATGCGATATTAGAGTTTACACCCGAAGTACCTGCGCTTCTGCGTGCGGTCTATGATACAGTTCTTGGAACAGGCGGCGCCGAGGAAGATCCCAGTCTGCTGGAGTTCATTCCGGGCTACCGGCTCTTTCATATCGGGGAATACGGCCATGAAGTGAAGATACTGTCAGGGATTCTGCAGGAGAAGGGATATACCGGCGGTGGAACCGTGTTGCCGCTGCTGACGAACTATGGAAGTGATTATATCTGCTACTACCGCTCTGAAGAAGGCGTGGAACGGATCTGCGATCTGCTGCACGACTACGGAGATTTGGTGGTAATGTACGATTCGCCGGAGAAGTTCCTGGAGACGCTGTGCGAATTCTATAAGCAGGAGGTCTATTTTCTGGATGAGGAAGGCTACCTGGACTGCGATCTGGTAAAAGAAGGCGAAGTGGGCGCGGCGCTCAACCCGGAGGCGGAGTATTGGTCCGAGTAAGGTAAGCACTGCACGCTTAGGCGTCCAAAAACACAACAATCCCCGTCCTGCATCACTGTAGGAACGGGGATTTTATAGTTTCGGCTGGCAATATAGCTGCCTGATTTGCAGCGTTCCCTGAACAGATTAGCTCTTGCTACAGGTTAGCGCGCTTCTCCTGCTCACGCAGCTCGATTCTGCGGATCTTTCCGGAGGTAGTCTTCGGCAGATCCGTAATGTATTCGATTTTGCGCGGATACTTGTAGGGAGCGGTCTGCTCCTTGACATGGGCTTGCAGCTCTTTGGTCAGCTCCGGTGTTCCGGCATGGCCGTCCTTGAGTACGATAAAAGCTTTGACGACTGACCCGCGGATCTCATCCGGGCTTGCGACTACGGCACATTCCTTAACGAGGGTATGCTTCATCAGCGCCTCTTCGACCTCGAACGGCCCGATCGTGTAGCCCGAGCTGATGATGATGTCATCGCCGCGCCCCTCGAACCAGAAATAGCCGTCCTCATCCTTGCGCGCCCGGTCGCCGGTTACGAAATACTCCCCCTGCGAGCAGTTCGCTTTCCGCTCAGGATCTTTGTAGTAGTTCTGGAACAATGCAGGCATGCTCAGATGTACGGCGATATCACCGACCACTCCAGCCGGCAGCGGATGTCCGTTCTCGTCGATCACCTCGACAATGCCCGGAGCAATCGATTTGCCCATGGAGCCGACCCGGATCGGTTCATCCTTCAGTGCTGCGATGATGAGTGTGCTCTCTGTTTGTCCGTAGCCGTCACGGATTGTAATATTGAAGTGTTGCTGGAATGTATGAATGACTTCCTGATTCAGCGGTTCACCGGCGGATACGGCGCAGCGCAGATTGGACAGATCGTATTCTGCCAGGCCTTCAGTCTTCGCCATCAGGCGGTATTCCGTCGGTGTGCAGCATAATACCTGGATCTTCTCATCTTGCAGCAGCTGCAGGTAGCGCTCCGGATGGAAGGCTCCGTTATAGACGAAGCCAGTTGCCCCGTTGCCGAGTACCGTCAGGAATGGACTCCAGATCCACTTCTGCCAGCCCGGTGCGGCTGTAGCCCAGACCGTATCTGATTCACGGATATCGAACCAGAGGGAGGAAGTGATCCGCAGATGGGCGTATCCCCAGCCGTGCGTGTGAACTACTGCTTTGGGATTGCCGGTGGTTCCGGAGGTATAGGCCAGAATGGCGATATCATCGCGGCGGCTGGCAACCGCAGGGTAAGAATCAGCTTGTCCTTCCATTAGACCCTCCAGGTCGATCCAGCCTTCTTCAGGCTCAGCTTCACCGCTGGAGACGGACAGGCGGTAGTCCAGTGCGGGAAGATCATCGGAGATTTTGTTGACTTCTCCGGTAGCCTCAGACCAGACAATCACGGCCCGCGCTTCGGAATGGCGCAGCCGGTACGAGAGATCCTTCGCCCGCAGCATTTCGGACGAAGGAATAACAGCCAGTCCCAGCTTCAGGCAGGCCAGATATATCGCATAGGCGATGATGCGGCGGGGGACCATGACCAGGACCCGGTCGCCTTGCGTAAGTCCGAGACCGGCCAGTCCGCCGGCGAGACGGTTAGCCTGAGCCATGAGCGCACCATAGGTGATTTGCTCCAGGCTCCCATTTTCATGTAACCATTTAATTGCAATCTTATCTTCGGGATGCTGCTCCATTTCCGAAGTGAGATTGTAGAATTCAGGTGCGATCCAACGTTGATTATCCAAATGAACCTCTCCTATTATAAGCGTGATGATGTATCTGTTGCCTACAGTATAGCACGTTCTCCTAGTACCAGATGCTAATCGGCTCATAGGGAAGCGGAGAATGTTCTGTGACAGTCTTTATTTTGAAGCATCTTGATGCGTACAGAATCCCTGAAGGTATTTTTAACCGGATCAGGGAACCATACATTAGAGCCCTTCATGCAGCGAAGCGGCAGAAAGCAGGCCATTGCAATGGACGAGAATACAGTGATCAATGAGACATCTATTAATGAAGAAAGCATTAGTGAATCAGAATTCAATGAAATATTCGCTATTATGGAAGCTTCGTTTCCGGTAAGTGAGCTTAGAACCCGCAGCGGGCAGCAGGCTTTGCTGGATCAGCCGAATTATCATCTGTATACCAGCAAGGATACGGAGGGGCAGATACTGGCTTTTTTGGCGGCATGGGAGTTACCCGAACTGCGGTTCATCGAGCATATTGCCGTGAATCCCCAGCGCCGGAGCGGAGGGATCGGCCGCAAGCTGATGAGCAGCTACCTTATGCATTCGGACAAGCCGGTGCTGCTTGAGGTAGAGCCGCCGGACGGGGAGCTGGAGCAGAGGAGAATCGGATTCTACGAGCGGCTGGGCTTTTACCTGAATCCCTATGACTATATGCAGCCGCCGCTGCGTGAAGGGCAAGCCGATCTTCCGCTGCGCATTATGACCTACCCGGAGCCGGTGACGATGAAGGAGTTCCTCCATTTCAGAGATGTTTTGTACACAGAGGTGTATGGGGTGTGCATTTGAATTACTTCTTTACAATCCGGATACAAGTTAGAAACAAGTTAATGGTTTAATAAGTCTATAGCAAGGAACACACACACTAACATCACAACTAAGGGAGACGATATTCAATGAAAAGCAAAAAAATGATCATAGCAACGATGGTATTCGGAATGGCCGTTACAGGTTCAGCAGGGGTCTACGCAGGAACGAACATGCAGAAAATCAGCGCCTATCTTAACCACGGAATCGGGTTCAAAGTGAACGGAGCCGCCTATACCCCAGTCGATAACAACGGCAAAACGATGGCGCCAATCACTTATAAGGATACAACGTATCTTCCGGTCCGGGCCATGGCAGATGCACTGAAGGTGCCGGTTACCTTCAATGCTTCCACGAATGAGGTTATCCTTGGGACTGGAACAGGGAGCACAACGCCGGATAATGGTTCAGCTGTGAAGCTGACGGCGGTACAATACACTGCAGCACAGAAGGAACAGATTGCTAAGGCGTTTGCGAACTTTGAGGGTTTTGAGACAGCCTATGCCCCGACTCAGATGGTCAGCGGAGATGCCTTCCAGAAGGTTGCGGGCGGCGATGACGGCGTAAGCTTCCTGTTCAATAAAATGCGGGTGAATGTATCTCCACGTGATTATTCCTACGACTATGACGGAACTACCGTAAAGCTCTCTAACGGAACTGAAGCGAAATGGTACACCCCTTCGGATACACCAATGCTGACCTTCAAGCTGGCAGACCGTTTTGTAACCATCAGCTCCGCTGACAAAGCTCTTAGCAAAGCACAAATCGAGAAAGTGGCTGTAGGCGTAACGAAACTAAGCAAATAATTACTCCTGCTTCTATAGAACAGAAATGCAAAAGGGATGTCCGCAGAGCCGTAACTGGCCGCGCAGACATCCCTGCTTTGTTTTGTCACCGTTATTTGTTAGAGCTATGCTGTTTATTGGCCAGTCTTGCTCCGGGAGTTCCTTTACCGCGTTTTCTGTTCTTTAGCGCTTTACGCTGATTCTCCTGGAACTTCTCCACGAATTCATGAGTGTCCATAACAATCCCCCTAGAAGGTTAGATAACGTAGGCTGGAGGCTTCCAAGCAAACGTTTAGATATTCGGTTATTCTGTCCATTGGCGGCTGATATCATTCTAAGATGATGGTTATAAAATAATGCTTGTAATGAATCTCTATCCGTGATATATTCTATTTCTGGCCGCGAAACATCAACGCCGAGCTCGAACAAGAAGTTAAAAAAAGAGCTTGCATTGATCGGCTGGATGTGATATATTATAAGAGTTGCTGGTGACGATAACATCGCCGCTGACAACGAGCTTGATCTTTGAAAACTGAACAACGAGTGAGTATCGGAAATCACTTCGGTGAGATCCAAAATGAGAATGTAAATTCTCGTCAGATGTTTCAAAATGAGCAATCGCTCTTTCTAAATACCAATTTGGAGAGTTTGATCCTGGCTCAGGACGAACGCTGGCGGCGTGCCTAATACATGCAAGTCGAGCGGAGTTTGAGAGGAAGCTTGCTTCCTTTCAGACTTAGCGGCGGACGGGTGAGTAACACGTAGGCAACCTGCCCTCAAGCCTGGGATAACTACCGGAAACGGTAGCTAATACCGGATAATTTCTTTCTTCTCCTGAGGAGAGAATGAAAGGCGGAGCAATCTGCTGCTTGGGGATGGGCCTGCGGCGCATTAGCTAGTTGGTGGGGTAACGGCCCACCAAGGCGACGATGCGTAGCCGACCTGAGAGGGTGAACGGCCACACTGGGACTGAGACACGGCCCAGACTCCTACGGGAGGCAGCAGTAGGGAATCTTCCGCAATGGGCGCAAGCCTGACGGAGCAACGCCGCGTGAGTGATGAAGGTTTTCGGATCGTAAAGCTCTGTTGCCAGGGAAGAACGTCCGGTAGAGTAACTGCTACCGGAGTGACGGTACCTGAGAAGAAAGCCCCGGCTAACTACGTGCCAGCAGCCGCGGTAATACGTAGGGGGCAAGCGTTGTCCGGAATTATTGGGCGTAAAGCGCGCGCAGGCGGTTATTTAAGTCTGGTGTTTAAACCTTGGGCTCAACCTGAGGTCGCACTGGAAACTGGGTGACTTGAGTACAGAAGAGGAAAGTGGAATTCCACGTGTAGCGGTGAAATGCGTAGATATGTGGAGGAACACCAGTGGCGAAGGCGACTTTCTGGGCTGTAACTGACGCTGAGGCGCGAAAGCGTGGGGAGCAAACAGGATTAGATACCCTGGTAGTCCACGCCGTAAACGATGAGTGCTAGGTGTTAGGGGTTTCGATACCCTTGGTGCCGAAGTTAACACAGTAAGCACTCCGCCTGGGGAGTACGGTCGCAAGACTGAAACTCAAAGGAATTGACGGGGACCCGCACAAGCAGTGGAGTATGTGGTTTAATTCGAAGCAACGCGAAGAACCTTACCAGGTCTTGACATCCAACTAACGAAGCAGAGATGCATCAGGTGCCCTTCGGGGAAAGTTGAGACAGGTGGTGCATGGTTGTCGTCAGCTCGTGTCGTGAGATGTTGGGTTAAGTCCCGCAACGAGCGCAACCCTTGACTTTAGTTGCCAGCAGGTGAAGCTGGGCACTCTAGAGTGACTGCCGGTGACAAACCGGAGGAAGGTGGGGATGACGTCAAATCATCATGCCCCTTATGACCTGGGCTACACACGTACTACAATGGCCGGTACAACGGGAAGCGAAGCCGCGAGGTGGAGCCAATCCCAGCAAAGCCGGTCTCAGTTCGGATTGCAGGCTGCAACTCGCCTGCATGAAGTCGGAATTGCTAGTAATCGCGGATCAGCATGCCGCGGTGAATACGTTCCCGGGTCTTGTACACACCGCCCGTCACACCACGAGAGTTTACAACACCCGAAGTCGGTGGGGTAACCCGCAAGGGAGCCAGCCGCCGAAGGTGGGGTAGATGATTGGGGTGAAGTCGTAACAAGGTAGCCGTATCGGAAGGTGCGGCTGGATCACCTCCTTTCTATGGAGAATCGTTCTCTGCAATGAGGACATTCAAATCGGAAGCTTCGCTTCCACCAAAGAACCCTTGGGTTCGAATACTCACTCGTTGGTCAGTTTTGAGAGTTTAAGCTCTCAACCGTCTGTAACTTCAATCGACACAGTTGTGTTCGACCCGAACTTACAGCATCTTGATCCTTGAAAACTGGATACCGAAACGAATTTGCGTTTTAGAACATTCCTTTAAGCTGAACTTGTGTAAACAAGTTTTGAATTAATGGCGATGCAACGATGATCTGGATGGAAATACAGGCGTTGAAGAAATTCATTGTCCGATATTTTCCTAAAGGAAAAATCGAGGTTAAGCTACTAAGAGCACACGGAGGATGCCTAGGCGCCAGGAGCCGACGAAGGACGTGGCGAACAACGAAACTGCCTCGGGGAGCTGTAAGCAAGCTTTGATCCGGGGGTGTCCGAATGGGGAAACCCAGCTGTGGTAATTCGCAGTTACTCGTATCTGAATACATAGGATACGCAGAGGCAGACCAGGGGAACTGAAACATCTAAGTACCCTGAGGAAGAGAAAACAATAGTGATTCCGTCAGTAGCGGCGAGCGAACGCGGAACAGCCTAAACCAAGGGGCTTGCCTCTTGGGGTTGTGGGACGTCTCACATGGAGTTACAAAGGAATCGAGTAGGCGAAGAGGTCTGGAAAGGCCCGCGATAGAGGTAAAAGCCCTGTAGCCCAAACTGTGTTCCCTCCGAGACGGATCCCGAGTAGTGCGGGGCACGTGAAACCCCGTATGAATCCAGCAGGACCATCTGCTAAGGCTAAATACTACCTGGCGACCGATAGTGAAACAGTACCGTGAGGGAAAGGTGAAAAGCACCCCGGAAGGGGAGTGAAATAGAACCTGAAACCGTGTGCTTACAAAAAGTCAGAGCCCTCTTTATGGGTGATGGCGTGCCTTTTGTAGAATGAACCGGCGAGTTACGTTTAACATGCAAGGTTAAGGTGAGAAGCCGGAGCCGCAGCGAAAGCGAGTCTGAATAGGGCGACTGAGTATGTGGACGTAGACCCGAAACCGTGTGATCTACCCCTGTCCAGGGTGAAGGTGCGGTAACACGCACTGGAGGCCCGAACCCACGCATGTTGAAAAATGCGGGGATGAGGTGGGGGTAGCGGAGAAATTCCAATCGAACTCGGAGATAGCTGGTTCTCCCCGAAATAGCTTTAGGGCTAGCCTCGGTGAATGGAGTGGTGGAGGTAGAGCACTGATTGGGTGCGGGGCCCGCAAGGGTTACCAAGCTCAGTCAAACTCCGAATGCCATTTACTTCTTGCCGGGAGTCAGACAGTGAGTGCTAAGATCCATTGTCAAAAGGGAAACAGCCCAGACCATCAGCTAAGGTCCCCAAGTGTGTGTTAAGTGGGAAAGGATGTGGAGTTGCACAGACAACCAGGATGTTGGCTTAGAAGCAGCCACCATTGAAAGAGTGCGTAATAGCTCACTGGTCGAGTGACTCTGCGCCGAAAATGTAACGGGGCTAAACACACCACCGAAGCTATGGCTAGATACTTTGTATCTGGGGTAGGGGAGCGTTGTATATACGTTGAAGGTGTACCGTAAGGAGCGCTGGAGAGTATACAAGTGAGAATGCCGGTATGAGTAACGAAAAGATCAGTGAGAATCTGATCCGCCGAAAGCCCAAGGTTTCCTGAGGAAGGCTCGTCCGCTCAGGGTAAGTCGGGACCTAAGGCGAGGCCGACAGGCGTAGTCGAAGGACAACAGTTTGAAATTACTGTACCACCGTAATCCGCTATGAGCGATGGGGTGACGCAGGAGGGTAGTGACGCGGACTGATGGATGTCCGTCTAAGCAGTGAGGCTGGTGTGCAGGCAAATCCGCACATCGTAAGGCTGGGCTGTGATGGGGAGCGAAAATTATAGTAGCGAAGGTCATGATCTCACACTGCCAAGAAAAGCCTCTAGTCAGGAGAAGGTGCCCGTACCGCAAACCGACACAGGTAGGCGAGAAGAGAATTCTAAGGCGCGCGGAAGAACTCTCGTTAAGGAACTCGGCAAAATGACCCCGTAACTTCGGGAGAAGGGGTGCCTCGGTAGGGTGAATAGCCCGAGGGGGCCGCAGTGAAAAGGCCCAAGCGACTGTTTAGCAAAAACACAGGTCTGTGCGAAGCCGCAAGGCGAAGTATACGGGCTGACGCCTGCCCGG
Organism: Paenibacillus sp. FSL R7-0302; assembly: GCF_038006885.1. Classification (NCBI taxonomy): domain Bacteria; kingdom Bacillati; phylum Bacillota; class Bacilli; order Caryophanales; family Paenibacillaceae; genus Paenibacillus; species Paenibacillus sp. FSL R7-0302. Next base: position 5,687,920 of record NZ_JBBOWB010000001.1, on the reverse strand, counting down.
TGCTGGAAGGTTAAGGGGAGCGGTTAGGGGTAACCCGAAGCTGTGAACCGAAGCCCCAGTAAACGGCGGCCGTAACTATAACGGTCCTAAGGTAGCGAAATTCCTTGTCAGGTAAATTCTGACCCGCACGAATGGCGTAACGACTTGGGCGCTGTCTCAACGAGAGATCCGGTGAAATTTTAATACCTGTGAAGATGCAGGTTACCCGCGACAAGACGGAAAGACCCCATGGAGCTTTACTGCAGCTTGATATTGAATTTGGGTACGATCTGTACAGGATAGGTGGGAGCCGGTGAGGCAGGAGCGCAAGCTTCTGCGGAGGCGCCGTTGGGATACCACCCTGATCGTATCTAGGTTCTAACCTAGTGCCCTTAGCGGGTACGGGGACCGTGTCAGGCGGGCAGTTTGACTGGGGCGGTCGCCTCCTAAAGAGTAACGGAGGCGTTCAAAGGTTCCCTCAGAATGGTTGGAAATCATTCGCAGAGTGCAAAGGCATAAGGGAGCTTGACTGCGAGACCTACAAGTCGAGCAGGGACGAAAGTCGGACTTAGTGATCCGGTGGTACCGCATGGAAGGGCCATCGCTCAACGGATAAAAGCTACCCTGGGGATAACAGGCTTATCTCCCCCAAGAGTCCACATCGACGGGGAGGTTTGGCACCTCGATGTCGGCTCATCGCATCCTGGGGCTGAAGTAGGTCCCAAGGGTTGGGCTGTTCGCCCATTAAAGCGGTACGCGAGCTGGGTTCAGAACGTCGTGAGACAGTTCGGTCCCTATCTGTCGTGGGCGCAGGAAATTTGAGAGGAGCTGTCCTTAGTACGAGAGGACCGGGATGGACGTACCGCTGGTGCATCAGTTGTTCCGCCAGGAGCATGGCTGAGTAGCTACGTACGGACGGGATAAGCGCTGAAAGCATCTAAGCGTGAAGCCCCCCTCAAGATGAGATTTCCCAATTAGTAAGACCCCTTGAAGACGACGAGGTAGATAGGTTGGAGGTGGAAGTGCAGCAATGCATGGAGCTGACCAATACTAATCGGTCGAGGGCTTATCCAAAAAAATAATTCGCAGATTCGTTTCGGATTCAGTTTTCAGGAATCAAATTCCTGAAGCATTTACGCTGTAAATGCCCGTTTGGTGGCGATAGCGGAGGGGTTCCACACGTACCCATCCCGAACACGACTGTTAAGCCCTCCAGCGCCGATGGTACTTGGACCGAAGGGTCCTGGGAGAGTAGGACGCCGCCAAGCGGACCATCCACACACATTGTGGTATTTTTTTTGTCCTAATTGCTTGCATATTCCCTGATAGCTCAGTTGGTAGAGCACTCGACTGTTAATCGAGTTGTCACAGGTTCGAGTCCTGTTCGGGGAGCCATATGGAGAGGTGTCCGAGTTTGGCCGAAGGAGCACGATTGGAAATCGTGTAGGCGCCACAAGCGTCTCGAGGGTTCGAATCCCTCTCTCTCCGTAGTGTTACCTCCCTGATTAGGGATGAGAATCCTCAATGGTTCGTTGGAGCATAAGCTTCGATAGCACTACATCGCAATCTCGTAACGAAGTGAAGAGTATCCCTCTCTCTCCGTAGCGTTACCTCCCTGAAAAGGGGATGGAAATAACTGTATAGCATGGCTCGTTGGTCAAGGGGTTAAGACACCTCCCTTTCACGGAGGTAACATGGGTTCGAATCCCATACGAGTCACCAATTTCTTCTTTGAATGATGGGAAGAGAGAGTCATATATGGAGGCTTAGCTCAGCTGGGAGAGCATCTGCCTTACAAGCAGAGGGTCGGGGGTTCGAACCCCTCAGCCTCCACCATCTATCTTAACCGAATAGATTTTGTACAATGACGCGGGGTGGAGCAGCCCGGTAGCTCGTCGGGCTCATAACCCGAAGGCCGCAGGTTCAAATCCTGCCCCCGCAATTGTTCCCCACAAAGTGAAGAGATGCTCTGTAGCATATTCCGAATACTTTCCGGGGGGGCCATAATGTTAAACTTGGAACCGTGGTGTAGTTGGCCTAACATGCCTGCCTGTCACGCAGGAGATCGCGGGTTCGAATCCCGTCGGTTCCGCCATTTTAATGGCGTAAGGGATGAGAAATCCCTGGGTTCGTTGAAGCATAGGCATCGTAAGGAATACTTCGCAATCTCGTAACGGAGTGAAGAGTATCCCGTCGGTTCCGCCATTTTAATGGCGTAAGGGATGAGAAATCCCTGGATTGAGCATCCTATATCTCGAAGTATAGAGTATCCATCCGATTCCGTAGTATTTTGCTAATTATAATATTGGGGATTAGCCAAGCGGTAAGGCAACGGACTTTGACTCCGTCATTCATAGGTTCGATTCCTATATCCCCAGCCATCTATTTTCGATTGTTTCTCTTATGAGAGCCATTAGCTCAGTTGGTAGAGCACCTGACTTTTAATCAGGGTGTCGAAGGTTCGAGTCCTTCATGGCTCACCATTTTCTTGTAACGTGTGCGCGTGTGGCGGAATGGCAGACGCACCAGACTTAGGATCTGGCGTTTCACGACGTGGGGGTTCAAGTCCCTTCACGCGCACCATGTTTTTGCGGACGTGGCTCAGCGGTAGAGCATCGCCTTGCCAAGGCGAGGGTCGCGGGTTCGATTCCCGTCGTCCGCTCCATATAGATTTTGCGCCCTTAGCTCAGCTGGATAGAGCGTTTGACTACGAATCAAAAGGCCGGGAGTTCGAATCTCTCAGGGCGCGCCATTTATACTTTATTGAATTAACAAAGTGTCCCCAGATTCGAACGAGTTCGTTGGAGCATCCGCTTCGATAGCACAACTTCGCAATCGGATGCGTAGCATCCGTATCTCTCAGGGTGCGCCATTTATACTTCAATGCTTCAACTTTTGTATTAACGGGATGTAGCTCAGCTTGGTAGAGCACCTGGTTTGGGACCAGGGGGTCGCATGTTCAAATCGTGTCATCCCGATATTTCATTTCACCTATGCGGGTGTAGTTCAATGGTAGAACTTCAGCCTTCCAAGCTGATAGCGTGGGTTCGATTCCCATCACCCGCTTATATCTGTATCACGTGAGTCCGTCAGCCCTATGGGGAAGGCGGACTTTTTTTGCTATTTAGCAAATGTAAGCGAAAAACGAACACAATGTGATGCAGGGAAGGCGAATGGCCGAATGTAATCGAAAAAATCGAACACAATTGGACTGGGCGCGCTGCGTAGGCCGTGTGTTTATCGCAGTGCCAGACGTATTTTCACAGGAAAACCGAATACAATGGGTGCCACTGCGAGGAGGGAAGGGCCCCATGCATCACCGGCAGTAACATTTTAAGAGAAATCCTGCCAAAAGTGCAACAATACTGCCCCAAAGAAGCGGTCAATGCTGAAATCCTGCATGAAATGCAACAAATTCAGCGCTAACTTGCTCTAAACATCAAAATTTGTGCAAATCATGCAACATTGTACTTCAACCCGTAAAAGGTATAGAGAAATCCTGCCAAAAGTGCAACATTACCATTACTGCTCCTTAAAAGCGGCCAGTGAGAGAGGCATTAGCATCGTTCACCCGCAGGATGATTTTGTTGCTATTTAGGGAATGTATGCGAAAACTGAACACAAGGTGATGCAGGGAAGGCGAATGGCCGAATGTAATCGAAAAACCGAACACAATTGGACCAGGCGCGCCACGTAGGCCGTGCGTTTATCGCAGTGCCAGAAGTATTTTCACAGAAAAACCTAACACATAGAACTCAGAGTATCTGTGAGCCAGAGCGCTAAGGGCTGCAGCTGTCAAATGGCCGTCAGAAGGCAGGTAGATGGAGAAAAGTGAGCTTCGTGTAAGAGTGGTATAGAGGCACCAGTATTATTCATCCGCTAGGGTGATTTCGTTGTAAGGGCCGGGATGTTGCAATAGTATGGGAGGGCGTTATGTTTCTATAGAACTGATATAGTATAACTATTGGACTATTGGATCATAGGCAACACTTACTTGGAAGCTGAGGAGCATTTGTTATGACAGACAAAGTAATACGGATTTTCAGAATCATTAACGCCATTCAGTCGAACCCGGGGATTACCGCAGCAGACTTGGCCTTTAGGTGTGAGGTGAATATTAGAACGATCTATAGGGATCTTGAGGTGATCAGCCACTTTGCACCGGTTACGAATGAGGGAAGAGGCACGGGCTACCGGTTCATGGGCAAATTCTTTTTATATCCGCTGGATTTCTCGGAGCAGGAGTCGCTGGCGTTCTCTTTGCTGCCTTCGGTGCTGAATCCGGATAGAATTCCGCCGGGTTTTCATTCTGCTTATGACAAGGTGATGGGTACCCATCTTAAGGAGAAATCACGGCAGAACGGCCTCCTGGAGAATATCGCGGATATTATCCAGATGGGCACACCGGCCTACCGCAAGGAGAGCCGGAACTTCCTGCAGCCGCTCATTGGAGCGATTCTGGAGCAGCGCAGCATCCGGACGGTATACCACTCGCAGTCACGCAACGCCACTACAGCGCGGAAGATTGATCCTTATTATCTGATCCCGCGGGATCAGCGTTTTTATCTGATTGGCTATTGCCATCTGAAGGGGGCGATTCGTACGTTCCGGATCAGCCGGTTTGAGCAGGTCGAGATGACGGCTTCCGCTTTTGATAAGGGAAATTTCAATATTAAGCAGTATCTGAAAAATACCTGGTCGATCAACCGGGGCACCCGGAATGTCACGTTCAAGGTACGGTTCGATCCGGAGGTGGCGCGTTACATTAAGGAAGAGGAGCTGTTCGTACAGCCGCGGATGAGCGAAGAAGGCGATGGAACGCTGCTGTTCGAAGTCACGGTTAATAATGAGAAGGAGTTCATCAAGTGGATTCTGCAGTATGGCCCGAATGCTGAGATTCTGGAGCCGGAGTCGGCCAGGGAGCGCTTGAAGGAGCAGCTGGAGCAGTGGCTGGATGTGTATCAGCAGCAGCCATAGACTATAATTTTACATAATATGGAATTAAAATGTCGAAAAGGTTAGATTGATTAGCTCAACTGGAGAATAAAGGATTTTTTAGAGATATATATGTTGGGAATGAATTGACCGGAGCGGTGAAGCAGGTTATTATTGGAATATAATGGAATGATAGGAGGCAAGATAGAAATTGCTGGAACTGGATGGGATGAATGAAGACTCTTTGACAGATATGCTTAAAGTCTCGTTCTCATGGGAGAACTGGACGGCAATTCTCGAGATTTCAGACAAGCTCTTTGAACTTGCAGTTCTAACCTACGGCTCCCATCAACAGGGTGCAAAGAAGTATTATTTGAAAAAAAATATAGCGTATTATCTCGGCTACAGTGCGTGCATGAAGGGCATTGCCTACCAAAAGCTCGGTAATCTCGCTGAATCAAGAAAGTGTATAGGCTTGTACTCGGATTTGAGCTGGATCACGGATGCGGATCAGGAAGCTGCCGCAGAAGTGGAATACTACAGGAACATTGCGATAGCCAACACCTTCGTCATTGATCTGCTGGAAGGAAAGGTAGAAGTTCTCCCTGATTATGTTGAATTCATTCGTACAGGGGACCAGGAGGAGCTGCTTGCCTGCTTGATTACTGTGCTGGAATCTGCCATTAAGTACAACTTTTCTATCGACTGGGTACTGGATGAATTCAATGAGCCGCTACAGGAACTAAGCTGCAGAGAGAAGCAGGAAGATATCAGATACTACATAGACTACATGCATCTTAGTGCAATTTATTTGTATAAAAGGGAGAAAATTCATGATGCAATTAATCTGACTCTCTATATTTTGGTAATAAGTAGTAAACTTTATGACGGGACAGGCTTTAGGAAAATCGTGTCGTTTTATGAACATATCCGAAGCCATGCGACCGCAGAACAACAAGAATCTTATCAAAATGTAATGAAAAATATCTTAGAGAGGGAGTTTTTAAAAGATGAAAAAGGCGATCTCGTTATTAACAGCCGTATTGTTGATTAGCGCAAGCGTAGTGGTAACAACGGCAAGCGCAGGCGGCCACTTATCCGCATCCTCCGGCAATATCTCTATTAACAATCACGGAGCAGGCCACTAGTCTAAAATCTCTCTGTCTCATGAATCTGGAAATATAAGCTGCATATCATGCAAAGAAGGGGTAAGCGATGCTTACCCCTTCTTTGCTGTGGATAGAGGTTACTCTGTTACAGCCAATCCCAGTCCTTCTGCGATACGCCGGCCAAACTCCGGATCGGCTTGGTAGAAGTGGCCAATCTGGCGGAGCTTGATCTCCTCGGATTCCACTGGAGTCATGGCGCCAACAATATTGCTCACGAGCCGGGCACGTTCCTCTTCACTGAGCAGACGGTACAGGTCCCCCGGTTGGGTGTAGTGATCGTCATGGTCATAAGACACGCTGTCTGCCTGGCCGGTGACTTCAAAAGCAGCCGCTTTATGCGGCGCTGACTCGGTTGCCCCGCCGGAGCTGTTGGGCTCGTAGTAGACGGAGCCTCCCCCGTTATTCGTAGCATTCATCGCGCCGTCGCGCTGATTATTGTTGACCTCTGCGACAGGCCGGTTAATCGGCAGGTGGTTATGGTTCGCTCCTACCCGGTAGCGGTGGGCATCTCCGTATGCGAAGAGGCGGCCCTGAAGCATTTTATCTGGAGAAGCTTCTATGCCTGGAACGAACGACCCGGGGGAAAAGGTAGCCTGCTCCACTTCGGCGAAGTAATTCTCAGGATTGCGGTCCAGCACCATGCGGCCTACCTCAATCAACGGATAATCCTTCTGCGACCACACCTTGGTGACATCAAACGGATCGAAGCGGTAGGTGTCGGCATCTTCCACAGGCATAATCTGCACATGCAGCCTCCAGGCTGGGAAGTCTCCACTATCAATGGCGTTGAACAAATCCGCTGTATGATAATCCGGGTTCTCCCCGGCTAACTGTGCGGCCAGCTTAACATCGAGGTTCTTGACGCCCTGCTCTGTCTTGAAGTGATATTTCACCCAGACGGCTGCACCTTCGGCATTCACCCACTTGAACGTATGGCTGCCGAAGCCATGCATATGGCGGAGAGTAGCCGGGATGCCGCGGTCGGACATCAGAATCGTCACCTGGTGCAGAGACTCGGGGGAGAGGGACCAGAAGTCCCAGACGGCATTCGGGTTCTTTAGATGGGTCTGCGGATGGCGCTTCTGGGTATGGATAAAGTCCGGGAACTTGATGGCATCACGGATGAAAAAGACAGGCGTGTTATTGCCGACCAGGTCGTAGTTGCCTTCCTCAGTGTAGAATTTCACAGCAAAGCCGCGCGGATCGCGCACAGTATCGGATGAACCCAGCTCCCCGGCAACGGTAGAGAAACGGATGAACATCGGGGTGCGTTTGCCGACCCCCGATAAGAATGCAGCCTTCGTATATTGGGAGAGATCATTGGTGACTTCAAAATAACCATGGGCACCGGCGCCTTTGGCATGAACGACACGCTCAGGAACACGCTCACGGTTGAAGTGGGCCAGCTTCTCCAGCAGGTGGACATCCTGCACCAGCACGGGGCCACGGGCACCGGCGGTCATTGAATTCTGGTTGTCACCTACGGGAGCGCCCCAGCTTGTCGTTAGCTTGTTGTTATGGTTTGTGGTCATGAACACAATCACCTCGTATAGGATTTGATTTTAGATTAAGTATAAATACTATAATAACAAGAATTTAAATAAAATCAATCCTTTTTTATAATTATTATAATTAACCTTATGCGGAAGAAAGCAGGTTCATGCCAGAGCTGGAGGTTACTGACAAGGAAATTTGGCTTAGATGAAGCGGAAGCGGAGAGTGAAGATTGGGCAAAAAAACTCCCGCCCGCAGCAGCGGACAGGAGGGGGGATTCGTGAACAGTAACGGAGCAGCAACAACTGGATGCGGGTGACGGGAGCAAAAACTACTGTAAGTTAGCTTGGGATATACATACGGTTATAGTATTCATCCAGCATGCGCTTGGTGGCGAACTCGGTGCGGGTGGTCTCGATGCTGCGGTGCATCATCTGCACCCACTTGGCCTTATCCTCATAGAAGACCGGGAGGACGCGGTTCAGAAGGGTCTCGTACAGTGCATCGCTGTCATGCTGGTCAAGCACCGCAAAGTCGGTAGTCTCGAAGCCGCCGCCGATCTGCCAGCCGTTCTCGCCGTCGATGCAGGCCTCCGGCCACCAGCCGTCCAGGATGGAGCAGTTCAGGACGCCGTTCATGGCGGCCTTCATCCCGGAGGTTCCGCTGGCTTCGAGCGGTCTGCGCGGATTGTTCAGCCAGATGTCAGAGCCGCGGGTCAGCCGGGCTCCGATGGTCATATCGTAGTTCTCCAGGAAGACTACGCTCTTCGGATATTTGCGCATCATAGCTACAAGGTTGCTGACGATCCGCTTGCCGTTGTCGTCCAGCGGGTGCGCCTTGCCGGAGAACACAATCTGAATCTTGCCGCTCTCCAGGTACGGCTCTATAATATCCGGCTGGGAGAAGATCAGGTCACTGCGCTTGTAAGGAGCCGCCCGGCGGGAGAAGCCAATGAGCAAATTGTCTGCATTCAGGGCGATGCCGGAGCGTTCTGCAATGAAGCCGATCAGCTCCTGCTTGATCTCCTTGTGCACGGCCCACAGGTCGCCGCCCTCCTCAAAAGCACGGGTCATCCGCTCATCTACCCAGGTAGGCGTGTGGATCGCATTGGTAATGCCGATGATCTCCGATCTGCCGGCGACTTCCTTCCACATTTTGTTAGCGGTGTCGGCATGAAGCTGAGCCACTGCATTCGAGATTCTCGACAGCCGCAGACCGGCAACTGTCATGTTGAACGGCTCTCCGCCGATCCGCTCCATCTGGGCGCGGGTTAGGCTGTTGAAGGCTCCCATGTACTCCAGACGGTCCAGCGGATGTGTCTCGTTGCCTTCCTTGATCGGTGTATGTGTAGTGAACACAACCTCTTCCCGTGTAGCTTTCCAGGCTTCTTCAAAGGTACTGCCGCCGGACATCTTCTCCCGGATCAGCTCAATTGCAGCGAGCGCCGCATGTCCCTCGTTGAAGTGATAGACATCGATCTTAATTCCTAGAGCGCGCATGGCTTTGACGCCGCCGATGCCCAGAACGATCTCCTGGGCAATCCGCTCTTCCCCGAACCAGCCGTAGAGCTGGCCTGTAATCCAGGCATCGCTGTTCTCCGGGATATCGGTGTCGAGCAAATAGAGCGGACGGTTGCCGAACCGGTCGGTTCTCCACACTTTGCAGACCACATCGGTTTTTCTGACTTTTACCGTGACCTTGACGCCTGTATCTTCCAGGAAGTCATACACATAGTTGTGGTAAGAGTCGTAGGGATTGCCGTCCGCATCAATCTTCTGGTCCGTGTAGCCCTGCTTCCATTTGAGTCCGATGGGGATGATGGGTGCCCCGATATCCTGCGCGCCCTTGATGTAATCTCCGGCCAGAATGCCTAGGCCTCCGGCGTACATTTTGAAATCGGAATGCAGTCCATACTCCATGCTGAAATAAGCTACTGACGGTAAGTGGTTCTCGCTCACGTGATAAGCCTCCTAAATGCGATTTAGATAATAACAAGTTGCTGCAGGCTTTATCTAAGATGCAAACGTTTGCTCCATGAGGCAGGACGGGCTCTGGAAGCGATTGCACCATCATTCTAGCATATTTATCCTTAAAAAGCACAGCGGAGTTTCGGTGACGAATGACCGCCTGCTGAGCCGATAAATAAAATTTGATAAACCTGCCGGAAGGCCATAAGATAAGGGGAGAATAAATGTACAAGCTTCATCTAAATTATAAGCTAAACCATAAAGCAAACAATAAACCAAGTGGTGGTGTAAAGGATTGAGTATAGTCGTAATTGGAAGTCTGAATATGGATATGGTCGTACGGGCAGAGCGCGCGCCGGAGGCGGGTGAGACTCTGTTCGGTCAGGGCTTTGCTCTGTCTCCGGGCGGAAAAGGGGCGAATCAGGCCGTCGCAGCGGCCAGACTGGGCGCGGATGTGACGATGATCGGCAGAGTGGGGAAGGATGCTTTTGGCAGCGGGCTGCTGGAGATTATGGAGCAGGAGCGGGTTCATACTGCGTATATCTCACAGAGTGAATCCCAGGCTACAGGGGTTGCTTCCATTGTGGTGGACGGTGCCGGTGAGAACCGGATCATTGTGGTGCCTGGCGCGAATGTGGAGATGAAGCCGGAGGATATTGAAGCACTGGAGACCGTGATCAGCGGAGCCGGGATCGTGGTGATGCAGCTGGAGACGGATCTGGCGATGTGCGAGGCTGCGGCAGTCCTGGCTTACCGGCATGGGCTTCCGGTGATTCTTAATCCGGCTCCGGCCCAGCCGCTGAGCGATGAGCTGCTGCACCATGTCACCTACCTGACTCCGAATGAGACAGAGGCGGGGATTCTGGCCGGCATCTCTGTGGAGAGTGTGGAGGATGCAGAGCGTGCGGCCCGGATGATGCTGTCAAAAGGGGTCCGGCATGTCATTGTAACGCTGGGCTCCAAAGGGGCGCTAATCGTGGATGCTGCCGGAAGCCGGCATGTCCAGGGGTTCCCGGTGCAGGCGGTAGATACGGTGGCAGCCGGAGATTCCTTCAACGGGGCGCTGGCCTGGCAGCTGACCTGCGGGAGGACGCTGGAGGAAGCGGTCCGCTTCGCCAATGCAGTCGGTGCGCTGGCGGTTGGCAAGACCGGTGCAATTGCTTCTCTGCCCAGACTGGAAGAGGTAGAGCAGTTCCTGCGGACAGCTGCTAAGGCGGAGCCACAGGACCTGTAGATCCCAGTAGATTCCGGGTGTGAGATAGAGGAAGCAGATGCTAATAGACAAATTAAGCGGGGAGCGTCAGAGGAAGCGCTGAGACTCGGGGTCCGCTAAGGAGCTGACACGTTTGAGCGGTACAGTAACCGTCAAGAATATAACCCTCGGAGAAGGGATGCCCAAAATCTGTGTTCCGCTGGTCGGAACGACGCGGACGGAGTTGCGTGCAGAAGCTGAGGCTTTGCTCGCACTGGCGCCGGATGTGGTGGAGTGGCGCAGTGATTTCTTCAGGGAGGTGGAAGATATTAATGCCGTAACCCAGGTGCTGGAGGACATTCAGCGCCTGCTGCCGGAGATTCCGCTGATCTTCACCTTCCGCAGCGCCAGGGAGGGCGGGGAGAAGGATATCTCCAACGCCTATTACTTCGAGTTGAACCTGGCTGCGGTAGAGAGCGGACTGGTGGATATTGTGGATGTGGAGCTGTTCCAGGAGGAAGCGGAAGTCCGCAAGCTGATTGCCGCAGCGCATGGAGCGGCAGTGTTCGTGATTCTCTCGAATCATGATTTCCACGGGACGCCGTCCGAGGAGGAGATTGTCTCCCGGCTGCGCCGGGCGCAGGAGCTGGGCGGCGATCTGCCCAAGATTGCCGTAATGCCGCAAGGTCCAGCCGATGTGCTGACCCTGCTGGCGGCGACGAACCGGATGCAGGAGCAGTATGCGGACCGTCCGATCATTACGATGTCGATGGCCGGGGAGGGCGTGATCAGCCGGCTGGCCGGAGAGATCTTCGGCTCGGCGCTGACCTTCGGTGCGGCGCATAAGCCTTCGGCACCGGGGCAGGTGGCAGTTGCCGAGCTGCGCGGTGTGCTTACGCTGCTGCACCGTAGCTTGTAGCGGCTGCCGGTACAGACGCAGCAGGAATGGGGATAGACAGGGGTGTTTCCGGCCGGGATTACGGTGGAAGCACCCTTTTGCATAGAGAGAGAGATAACAAATAGCGGGCGGAGTTTGAAAGTGTAGCTGCCCATGCCCTACAATGGAGGCAATCAAGTAGAAGGGGCGGAGCGCCGATGACAGAATTGATTCTGGTTGTGGAGGATGAGGTGAGAATTGCCCGTCTGCTGCAGATTGAGCTGGAATGCGAGGGATACCGTGTGTCCATTGCCGGGAGCGGCCATCAGGGGCTGGAGATGTACCAGGAGCAGCAGCCAGATCTGTTATTGCTGGATGTGATGCTGCCTGGATTCAGCGGCATAGAGCTGCTGCGGCGAATCCGGGCGGGCGATTCCGATACGCCAGTGCTGCTGCTTACAGCCAAAAGCTCGGTAGAGGATAAAGTATCAGGCCTGGACCTTGGGGCCAATGATTATATTACGAAGCCGTTTCAAATTGAGGAGCTGCTGGCGCGTGTCCGTGCTGCGCTGCGGCTGGCCTCGGGGCGGAGGAGAGAGGAAGCCGTCAACCTGCTGATGTCAGATGATCTGGAGCTGAACGAAACTACGCGGGAGGTGAAGCGGGCAGGCCGGAGTATCGAGCTGACTCCCCGGGAGTTCGACCTGCTGGTCTACCTGCTGAAGAATAAGCGCCAGGTGCTGAACAGGGAACAGATCATGGCTGCCGTCTGGGGGTACGATTATTACGGCGATACGAATATTGTGGATGTCTATATCCGCTATGTCCGCAAGAAAATCACGCTGGACCACCAGTCTGAATTGATTCATACCGTGCGGGGCGTTGGTTATGTGCTGAAGGATGCCCCATGAAGCTGCGGAGCACCATTCATCTGTATTCCAGCGTGCTGTTTGCCGTGCTTCTTGTCCTTATGAATCTGTTCATCTACGCCGTGTTCAGCCGGATGTCACTAGACAGCCAGCTCGGCCAGGCTTCTGCCGAGACGGTTAGAATCGCTGCCGCGATTAGAAAAGCCGGAGACGGGGTAACGGCACCGGAGCTGCTCCGGGCTTATGTGCCGGTGGAGGGAATGCTGCGGCTGCTCTCTGCGGACGGTAGCGGACCGGCGCCAGTCACCTCAGTCTCCGGGCAGGAGATCAGCCGGGTGAAGCCGGTCTACCATTCCGGGAAGCAGGCGGAGCGGGTTCGGGTGGACGGACGCTTGTACGCGTTCGTAAGCATTCCCGTCATCTGGACGGACGGGAACGTCCTGAATCTCCAGATGACCAAAAGTCTGGAGAGCACGATGGATACGCTGCGGGTGCTGCGGCTGGTCCTGGCCGGGGCTGCGCTTGCGGCGCTGCTTCCGCTGCTGCTCTCCAGCCGCCTGTTGTCGGGCCTGATTATGCGGCCCATCGTCCAAATGACGGCGACTATGCGGGAGATTCAGCGCAGCGGGAAATTCCGCAGGCTTCCGCTGGAAGCACACTCGAAGGATGAGCTGGTGGAGATGGGGCATACCTTCAACGAAATGATAGGCCTCCTGGAGAGTAATTATGTGAAGCAGGAGAAATTCGTGTCGGATGCCTCCCATGAGCTGCGCACACCGCTGACGGTTATTGAGAGCTATGCCAGTCTGCTGAAGCGTAGAGGGCTGGATCACCCGGAGCTGTTCGAGGAATCGGTTGAGGCCATACACTCCGAAGCTGTGCGGATGAAGGAAATGACGGAGCAGCTGCTATTGCTGGCGAAGCACCCGGAGCAGTGGGATCTGGAGATGAAGGTGATGGATCTGGAGGAGCTGGTCCGTTCTTCGGCGAAGGCTTTTCATAATGCGTACGGGAGAGAGGTCACGGTTCAGGTCAAGGGGCCGGCTGAGGGCTACAGCGATGAAGCGAAGCTCCGGCAGCTGCTGTTCATCTTCCTGGACAATGCCCGCAAATACAGCGATGAGCAGATAACCGTGCGTATTGAGGCTTCCGGGCAGGAACGGATGATTGTGATTACCGACCGCGGCATTGGAATTCCGCCGGAGGAGCTGCCGAAGATATTCGACCGTTTCTACAGAGTGGATGAGGCGAGAACCCGTGAGAATGGAGGGGCAGGCCTGGGGCTGTCGCTTGCCGCAGAGATCGCGGGGGCGATCGGAGCGGAGCTGTCTATGGATAGTACGGTAGGCCTGGGAACCTCGGTGACGATCCGTATGGCTGCGGACCGCAGGGGAGGTGGACAATGAACCAGCACCCAAGGAACAAGAGCAAAATGTACAAGGCAGTCATAGGTATGGTTGTCTTCCTGTTGCTGGCTTGGGTTGCCTTCTGGATATTCGGGAAGGATTCGGAGCCGCTGTTATCCAGAGATCAGGCGGAGCAGGCCGTGCTGAACGAATATGCCGGTAAGGTAGAGAGTCTGAAGCTGCAAGCTGGAGCTTATGTAGCAGAGCTTCAGACGGAGCAGGGACGGTATGAGCTGAAGCTGGACGGGGTTAGCGGCGAGATTCTCTCCATCGTGCTGTTGAAGCGCGCGGACGAACCGGCGGTGCAGCCTACGTCTGCCGCTACTCCAGCGCCATCTGGAGGAGCTGAGGCTACCCCGTCACCAGCACCTACCCCGGCGGCGCAGAGCGTAGTCTCCGAAGCGGAGGCTGTCAGGCTCGCTCTGCTTGAGGTACCGGGGAAGCTGGACGATGTGGATACGGGAATCGATGCGGCGGGCGCATTTTACCTGGTGGAGATTCATACTTCAGACGGGCGTGAGGCCGTAGTCCAGGTGAATGCCATCTCGGGCCATATCATGTCTGTGACCTGGGAAGAGCCGGATGGGGACGATTCCTAGGGTATCTGTTTTTTTCTCAGCGAATTCTAATGTTACTCCCGCTGTTCTCTCAGATTGTAGCGTTATAGTTACTACATGAAGCAGCGAAGAATGAACTTAGGAGGCGTTAACATTGAAGACAAAGATATGGAGCAGTATCACGGCGGCAGCACTTATTCTCGGTGGCGCTTATGGTATAGGCGAGCTGAAGGGCAGTACGGCTGAAGCAGCCGCAGCAGTGAAGCGTCAGAGCACAACGTTGATTAGTGTAAGCCAAGCCGAGCAGATTGCCTTGAAGGCAGCTCCGGGACAGGTGGAGAGCATCGATCTGGAGAAGAAGGCCAGCGGCACGTATTACGATATCGAAATTCAGCAGACCAAGCAGGAGATGGATGTCCGGGTAGATGCGTATTCGGGAAAAGTGATCAGCGTGCGCAAGGATGCAGACGATGATGACTCTTATAAGGCAGCTCCGGCCTCAGGCGGGAAGATGATTACCGCAGGCAAGGCGGCTGAGGTGGCTCAGGCTGCTGTGAAGGGGACGGTCACCGAGATTGATCTGGACCGGGACCATGGAGGAGCTGTCTATGAGGTTGAAGTCAGGAACGGGCAGGTTAAGACAGAAGTAGGTGTCGATGCGTATACTGGCAAGGTTGTGTACACCGATACGGATTCCGACGAGGATGATGATTGAGCCAGAATAACGTTTCAGCAGAAAAAAGAGAGGCAGCCGTTAATCCGGCTGCCTCTTTGCTATGCCAAACTATTACGGCTGCTGCTTCGCTCCAGTATACACATGCACTGCATCCCGCAGGAACGCGGCCATGCCGGGGCGGCGCTGGTCGTAATAAGCGGTGAAGCGCTCATCATCGATATACATCTGGGCAACACCGGCATGGGCTTCCTTGGTGTACGTATCCCAGTAGAAGCTTAGCCACTGGCGGTGCAGGTCAGCGGCCTTTTGCGCCAGCTCGCTTGCCGAATCGCCTTCCTCCATCGCCTGCTCCAGTGACGCGAACATATCGGCCTCCAGCTGTTGAAGGGCAGCGTACTGCTCCTCCGTCATATGGCTCAGCTTGCGGTTCGACTGCTCCACAGCTTCCGCGCCGTATTGCTCCCGGATCTCCTGGCCGTACTTCTGCTCGTTATCGTCAATCAGCTTCTGCTTGAAGCCTGTGAATTTCTCCTGATTGCTCATTATACTTCTCCCTTCTGTGTGTGCAATGGTCTGCTCGACGTTCGCGATGAGCCGGTCCAGCTGCTGTCTCCGCTGAAGCAACTGGTCATGGTGCTCGCGCAGGGCGCGGGCGCCGTCGAAGGAGGGCGAATGGACAATATCCCTGATCGCCTCAAGGCTAAGTCCCAGTTCCCGGTAGAACAGAATCTGCTGTAACAGGTCTACCTCGGCCTGGCCGTAGATCCGGTATCCCGATGAATTGATTCTGGCCGGCTTCAGAATGCCGAATTCATCGTAATACCGCAGGGTCCGTGCACTGATCCCCGCGAGTGTCCCCAGCTTATGCACCGTATATTCCATGGTCCTGTCTGCCTCCAATCTGTCTCCTGCGTCTCTGGCAGAGGATGGTCTTCAAGGTCTCCCCGCCGGGTAAGCGGCCGCTTACAGATCTAACTGTACACTTTGACGTAACGGCAAGGTCAACTCTTTATTTGGTAGAATAACCGGACAGAGGGGCGGGTAACCGTGGGTGCTGGAAAAGCAAACAGCGGCAACCGCCCGGGCTATGCCTCGGGAGATTGCCGCTGCTGTGCGCGGGTAGGGGGCTATTTCTTGCCAAGCTGGGCGGTGAAATACGCCTTAAGCTCTGCCAGCTTCCGGGGGTCCGCCAGGGCATCCTCCGCAGGGAAATAATGCTCGGCCACCAGCTCCCAGGTAGGGACGATTTTCTGGGCGGTCATCGCTTTGATGGCGATCTTAACCGTCTTGCGCTCCCTGGCGTTCGAGAAGGTATCGACATAATGCTGCGACCGCGCAAAGTCCAGCTCGCTGAAGACTGCGCGGAAGATCTCCGCCGTCATCTTGGCATCGTCCAGCGCGCGGTGGGCGGAGCCGGAAGGCTCCAGGCCGAAGAGGGCCATAGCCCCTTCTACGCTGATGTCGTTACTGAGGCCGCGGGCGCGCAGGACGCCCTTAAGCAGATCGAAGTAGGTGGCCTCCATCCAGTAGGCATCATCCATCTTGTGCATCCGCACATCCTGGATAATCCGCTTCATATCCTCGCCGCCCCAGGTTAAGAGCAGCACGCCGTCAGCACTCTGGTCAAGCCACGCTCTAAAGGCGGTAATGACCTTCGGGAACCGGCTGGCGACGTCGATATCCTCCTGGGGGATGCCGGTTTTTTTCTTGATGAATGAATTCAGGGTGGAGAAGTATATGGGTCTGATTAAGGCTGAGAATTCATCCTTAACCTGCAATGAAGCGTCTAACCGGACCGCTCCGATCTCAATGACCTCCATGGGATGCTCGCTGGCAAATTTGCGGCCGTTGAATTCGATGTCCAGAATAATATAATCCACAGGTAATGCCTCCGTTTCAGTGACTGGCGCCAAGATTGCCCGGAAATGCGCCGACCCTTCTATTTTAGCAAAAAAAGCGCTGTACAGATACCGGATGCCCTGTATCCGCACAAATTTGAATTTTCGGCCGGGGGAACGGGTTGATATCTGCAAAATTGGGTAATGAACAAGATAATCTGTCGAATAGAGCTATTGAGGTAAGGAGGGAAGGCCATGAAGCTGTATGTAACCGTCAAAAGCCTGGGGAAACGCAAGGCGGTGCTGGAGCGGAAGGAGCTGCTGCTTGCGTCCCATCCGCAGACGCTTCGCGCGCTAATCTCGGAGATTGTAGCCGGGCAGGTGCAGGCGATGCGGGAGCGCCAGGAGCAGGGGGAGCTGATCCCCTACCTGACCGCAAGTGAAATTGCGGAGCAGGGCGATAACGGCAAGGTCGGGTTCGGCACAGTGTACGGTGAGACGAAGCCTGAGGTTGAGCAGGCTACGGCAGCGGCACTGCTTGCTTTTGAAGACGGATTGTATAAGGTGTTCGTGCAGGAGGAGGAATGCTCCGCGCTGGATGAGCCGCTGAGGCTCGAAGAGGGCGATGAGCTGACGCTGATCCGGTTCACGATGCTGGCAGGAAGATTATGGTGAGGGAGATGACAGGATGAAGTTCGGAAATGCAGAGTGGGAGACTCAGTGGTACGAAGAGATCGAGAGTAAAGCGAAGGGGCTCAAAGGGGAAGGCGCAGAGCTTGCACCTCTGCTGGCAGAGTTCAGCAAGACCCGCTACCTCCATGAAGGGGAGGATTCGCTGGACCGCTTCATGGCTATACTGGAAGCGCGTGCAGACGCTGCCCGGAGTGATTTTGCCGGTTACTGGGAGCCTCTGTTCCAAGTCATGCAGCAGCTGTACAGCACACATACTGTTGAGCTTGCCCGTTACATAGTTAATCATGCGATGGAGTACCCTTATGCCATAGGGTATCTGCGCCGGCCGTTCCGTACCCGGGAGGTTCAGCCGCACCGGCTGCAGATTCTTCGTAAAATCAATGCTCTGATCTATATGGAGATGGTTGAATTCTCGCTGCCGGAATATTTCAAGGGCAATCTGGATAAAGACTACAGTACCTCCTACCGTGTGGATGTGGCTGTTCCGGATGTAGTCGCCTATGAGCTGGACCGCGGCGGCAGCGGCATGGAGGATCTGCTCAAGGAAGCCGTATATGGAGACAACCAGGCGGCGCAGCTTAGTCACAGTATGCTGAAGGGTGTATTCCTCAGCCACAATCAGGCGGCTATGCATATGGTAGGTGAGCTGCTGGTCGCTGCCCGTCTGCAGGAGGGGCTGCGGCAGTCCATTGTCGAGCGGATGGATGAGGGGACGATTGAGAATAACCTCTATATGCTGAAGGTGATTCTCGACAATGATCTCGTGCGCTACAGCTCGGTGGTTCGTGCCCTGGGCGTATGGACAGGCATGGGCCTGGAAGCGCAGAACCAGCGGGTGGCGAAGCAACTGGTGGAGGGAGCCTATCAGGTGCTGACGGATGAAGCGCTGCGCGAGGAATGGCTGACCAGTGAGAATGCCAACCATGTCTACCTGGGCTTGTGGGGGACGGCAGTCTATGAGGAGAATGAACTGATCGGCAAGGTTGACGTTCTCATGGAGCAGGGACAGTTGTACCAGAAGATTGTAGCCCAGTATGTGCTCTCGAACAGCCAGAACCAGGAGGTCCGCCTGCGCAGCGCCCGGCAGCATCTGAACGGGCAGGAGCCGGAGCTGCTGTACTGGATTCTGATGAACTACAACTACGATTATGACCGGATGTGGAGAGGGCCGAAGGATAACGGTCCACGAATCGAGGTCAGAACCAGCCCCCAGCTTGCGGATAAAAGCGAGCGGCAGCGCGACTTCAGCCTGCTGATGAACATTTTCCTGAATCCTGCCAGCCGGGAGCAGAGCGGCCCGTCCAAGGTGCTGGACTTCGTGCAGGTTAACTATACCCGTGATCTGCCGGTACAGAAGATGCTCTATCTGATCTCCTATGATATGGACCCGGCCTGGGTGAATGAACTGCTTGCCTATAAGGACAAGCTGAGCCCGGATATGCGCGGGGAGCTGCTGAACTACTTCGTGCAGGATGCAGGGGATGCGGTGCAGCGCGAATTTATCTTCGCCAGCCTCTCCGACAAAAGCATGAAGAACCGCGAGCTTGCGCTGAAGCTGGCGCAGGAGCTGACGCTGGCGGAGGATGAGCTGCTGATGGCGGAAGGGCTGCTGAAGCTCAAGACCGGCACGCTGCGCCAGAGCGTCACCCTCATGCTGCTGAATCAGCCGGAGGAAACGCTGGAGGCCTCCATCCGCAGGCTCGTGCAAGGCAAGAATGCCCTGCAGCGGCAGGCGGGACTTGAGATTATGACGGTGCTGTTCGAGGATGAAGAGCGGCAGGCGCTGTTCGAAGCGGTGCGGCCGCTGGCGGAGGAGCTGGTGAAACCTTCTGACCAGGAGCGTGAGCTGATCGGAAGGCTGAGCCGGAAGAACGAGTATACCAAGACGAACGGCTTCGGCTTGTTCGATCCCAAGCAGACGGAGGAATGGCTGGCTCAGCGGCCGGCAGCGGACGGATTCGAGTGGGATCAGGTGTTCAAGCTCTCGCTGGAGCAGATCAAGAAGTTTCTTAAGGAGCTGGACAACACCGTTCACAAGCACCGCGATGTGGAGTATGAGGTCGAATACTACAGCGGATATAAGGATACGCTGCTGATCGGTACCAATCTCAGACCGCTGCAGGGGTACTTATTGAACGATGAGGAGAGTGGCAAATCGGTTCTCGGGCAGTACCCGCTGCATGAGGTATGGGCTGAATATTGGGACAAGAGCGGCTGGAGCGCCCGGGATCTGATGGAGCTGAACTTCTATATGAGCCTGGAAGAGCTGGATGAGACCCTGGATAACTATGACGGTTATGATACGATGGGCATCGATGACGATGAACTCAGCAAGCAGAAGCTGCTGTCCGGCTGGCGTAAGGAGTTCGCGGCTAAAATCTACCCGCTGGAGCAGCTCGAGGCTGTGATGAAGCTGGTGGACAAGCTGAAGTACAGATGGCAGGTGGAATCGCTGCTGGATGCGTTCCGTGCCGACCACAAGAGCCCGGAGAGCTTCCGGCTGGTAAATGGTGCGGTGAATGCCCTGGTGGCTGCCTTCCCGGAAGAGAAGCTTGCGGCGGACTGGCCTTTCCTGTCTGTGCTGGCTGATCCGTGGATCGATATGGTCCAGAAGCTGTGGAAGGGACCGGAGGAGTTCAAGGAGATGTTCCGTACCTGCTACCGGTTCGAGAGGATCAGCGGCGGCGAAGAGCGGGACAGCATCATCGGGCTGAAGCACTATGTCGAGGCCTTCACTGGTGGCATCATCCGCGAGGAGACGCTGCTTAAGGAACTGCTGCTGAGTACGGATGCACGCAACCATATGAGTTGGATCAGTTCACGCAGATACGATTGGATTGAGAACAGTCCAGAGATGGTTGCACTGCGTACACGGATCATCGACCGTCTGCTGGCGGTTGAGCTGGGGCGTGGCGACCTGCCGACCGAAGTGACCGGCATGACGATGGGGCTGCAGCGGATAGAGGGCCTGGAGTATTGTATCCGTATCCTGTCAGGGCTGAACAAGGATACCTTCGTGCGCGGGTACGTGTATGGCTATGGCAACAATATTACGAAGAAGGAATCCTTCAGCCATCTGCTGAAGGTATGTTATCCGCGTGAGGGCGATGATGCGGAGCTGCTGAAGACCTTGCTGCAGGAGTACAAGCTGTCCGATCAAAAGCTGCTGGAAGCCGCCATGTACGCCCCGCAGTGGATCGAGATCATTGCCGGATACCTGGGCTGGGAAGGGCTGCGCAGCGGGGCCTGGTACTTCCATGCCCACATCAACGAGAGCTTCTCGGCCGAGAAGGAGACGGTGGTGGCGCATTATTCGCCGATCACCCCGCAGGAATTCAACGACGGCGCCTTCGATGTGAATTGGTTCCAATCAGCGTATGAAGCGCTTGGCCAGGAACGCTTTGAGCTGCTCTATGATTGTGCCAAATATATCTCCGCCGGTGCGAACCACCGCCGCTCCCAGCTGTTCGCCGATGCTACGCTCGGCAAGCTGAGCCTGGAAGAGATGAAGGAATCGGTAGAGCAGAAGCGGAATAAAGAGCATCTGCTCAGCTACAGCCTGATTCCGCTGAAGGCAGACCGGGAGAAGGATATCCGCGGGCGGTATGAATTCATCCAGCGCTTCCTGGCGGAGAGCAAGCAGTTCGGCGCACAGCGCCGTGCCAGCGAAGGCGCGGTGGCGCAGATTGCGCTCGGCAACCTGGCGCGCAATGCCGGATATGCCGATGTCACCCGCCTGATCTGGGATATGGAAGCTCGTAAGCTGGACGACTATGCCGCGTACTTCGAGCCTTATGCGCTGGATGACGAGACTTATGTCTCGCTCAGCATCGACGAGGAAGGGCAAAGCGATGTTGTGGTGACCAGCAAGGGCAAGGCGCTGAAGTCGGTGCCCGCGCGCTTCAAGAAGCATGAGCGGATCGAAGCGCTGAAGGAGGCCAAGAGTGACCTGACCGGCCAGTTCCGCCGCGCCCGCGCTGAGCTGGAGCGGTCGATGGCGTCCGGCGGCACCTTCACGCCGGGTGAGATCGCGGGGCTGAGCCGGAATCCGGTGCTGGCTCCGCTGATCAGCAAGCTGGTGCTGAAGAGCGGCGATGCGCTGGGGTATTATGATGCGGACCAGGGCGCGTTGGTAAGCCCGGCGGGTGAGCGGCAGGCCCTGGACACCGGGGCGGTGCTGCAGATTGCCCATCCGCTGGACTTCTACCGCAGCGGACAATGGAGCCTGTACCAGAAGGACCTGTTCGACCGTCAGCTCCGCCAGCCGTTCAAGCAGGTCTTCCGCGAGCTGTATCTGCCGAATGAGGATGAGCTGGCCCAGGGCGTGCTGTCCCGCCGTTATGCCGGCCATCAGGTGCAGCCGAGCAAGACAGTCGCCCTCCTGAAGGGGCGGCAGTGGACGGTCAGCTATGAGGAAGGGCTGCAGAAGGTGTTCTATGCCGAGAACCTGATCGTCCGGCTCTATGCCATGGCGGATTGGTTCTCGCCAGCGGATACGGAAGCGCCGACACTGGAGACAGTGCAGTTCTTCGACCGGAAGACCTACAAGGGCGTGCCGCTGGATCAGGTGCCGCCCGTGCTGTTCTCGGAGGTTATGCGGGATGTGGATCTCGTCGTCAGCGTAGCCCATGTCGGCGGCGTCGATCCGGAAGCGAGCCTGACGACCGTCGAGATGCGCCGGGTCATCGTCAGCGAATCGCTGCGGCTGCTGAAGATTGAGAACGTCCGGCTGGACGGCAATTATGCGCGGATTGACGGTACGCTCGGCGAGTATGCCGTGCATCTGGGCAGCGGCCAGGCATACAAGCAGGCCGCGGGCGCCCTGTCCATTATTCCGGTGCATTCGCAGCACCGGGGGCGGTTGTTCCTGCCGTTCCTGGACGAGGACCCGCGCACAGCGGAGGTTCTCTCCAAGGTCATGCTGCTGGCCGACGACACGAAGATCAAAGACCCGCAGATTCTGTCGCAGTTGAGCAGCTGAACTGCTGGGCAGTAAGTGGTAAGAGCTGAGGGCTAAGCGTCTGCTTAGCCAGGGGATATATGGCACCGGCGCTGGAAATATAGCGCCGGTGTTTTTTGGTGCGGGGGAGAGAAGGAGGGTTCGTGTGCCGAATGTATGCGAAAAACCGATCACATTTTGCTGGCGAGGGGTGCCTGGACCGAATGTAATCGAAAAACCGACCACATTTTGCTGGCGAGGGGTACCTGGACGGAATGTAATCGAAAAACCGATCACATTTTGCTGGCGAGGGGTGATTGGTCGGAATGTAATCGAAAAACCGATCACATTTTGCTGGCGAGGGTGCGTTTGCCAAATGATATCTGTCAATCGGCCGGGTGATATTTTTTCGCAATTGCGCATTTTTGTATTTGGATTCTTGGACTATAATGCTACGTTTGTAGAATGAAAGGGAGAAAAAGCAGGGAATCAGTGAGGCTATGGCGAATTTTGGAGGGGAAAGCGAGGAATAAGCAATGAAGAACAAGCTCCGCCGAAATCTGCAGTCTTTGCAAGACGCATACGCATCATTATGCGGATTGACAATTATTATTACCGATCAAGCGGACAAACGAATAACAGAACCCTCCGGCTTAACCGAGATGGCATCTCTGTTGTTCGGTTCTCCTTGTGCAACCGCTGAACATGCAATTGCGAATCTGCTGGAAAAGGTCAGGAATGTATCGAAAACTATTGTCTATGAGACCCGCTCCGGGCTGAAAATGCTGGTTACCTCCATCGGGCTCAGTAAGCAAAGGCCCTATTATATTCTGACAGGCGTCTGGGTGGACGGTTGTACGAAAGAGCTGATTACCGGAAGGATTCATGAAACCGTTCCCTCCGGGGAATGGGAGGACTGGATTCAAGCTCTGGATAAGGTGCCGGTATTGGATCAGGAGGGCGTCGCCCGGATTATCAGCCAATTGGACATACTGGCTGATACCGTGCAGGCTCTGCTTGAACGGGAGCAGGGGGGAGAATATTCTGCGTATGACCTGCAGCTTATGAATCTGATTTATCTGCTGGACCCGGCAAGCCCGGAGTGGCTGCAAGGAATACTGGGCATTGTGGTGCGTATTCTGGGAGTGGAATTTGCGGGCTATGCCATGAATGCTGCAGACGGGGACCAATTCACAGTGGTGGAGACCACCGGTATGCCTAAGGATAACTCCCTGCTGGGAGCTTCTTTTTTTTACGGTGAGGGATTTCTGGGACAGGTGGGACTCTCCAAGCAAATGGGGTACTGGAGGAATGCTGACCGCGATCTCCGGATTTCTTTTTTTGCTGCCCATGGGGTGAGGCCTAAGGTGTTAATCTGCTATCCCATCAAATACAAGGACAAGCTGTATGGATTATTGTATGCCGGAGACCCGGTCCGCCCGGAGCTGACGGAGGAGCAGGCGGATATGGGCATGCTGGTGGCCCATCAGCTCGCTGCTTCTATGTATCATATGGAGAGCGAAGCGCTATATGAACGTCAAAAGAAGAGGCATGATACCTATAAAGAAATTGTCCAAGGGATTCTCGTTACTCAGGATAAGGAGGATTACCTGCAGCTGTTCATTGAGTTTTTCCAGCAGCAGCTAGGCAGTCCGTTCATGTGCTTGTTATTACATACGCCTGACGAAGCCGGACTGAGGATCTATTCTTCCTCTTCTGCTCCGAATGAGCTGTACACCGTGTACGCAGAAGATGCTGAACAGATCTATTTCGCTGACGGGATACCGGGGTTCAATCTGCTGAACAAGCCGATCCGGCGTGAATGGAAGAGCTGGCAGCTGGTAGAGCATCCTATGGTATTTGAACAAAGGCTGCTGGGGTTATTCACGGTCCAGTTCAGAGATGAGGGGCAGCGGCGGGAATATGAAACGATTTTTCATATGACCAATGTGCTGCTAGTGACCAAGCTGCTTGTGCAGCAGCCTGGCGCTGTGCCCTCCAGGGCGGACATTATGCGGCTGCTGCGGGATACGTTGCTGACGCAGGAGCCGATAGCGCATAGCAGAGCTGCGGAGATTCAAAGACTTGCACAGGACTTGCTGGAGCCACTAAATCACTCTGCTGAGGAGATTGAATGGATCGGCCATGCCGCATTCCTCGCTCCATATCCTATAGGGCTGCTCCGTGAATATTTGGGTGACATCCCCGCGGTATGCATTCTGCGTCATATGCATTATTACCTGTTGGCTTACAATGGAGAAGAGGATGCAGGAGAAAGTTCCCATCTGTACTTGGCGAAGGTCTTGCTTATGCTCACGAAGTATACGGAGCAAGGCGGCAGGCAATGGAAGGAAACACTTCCTATACCCATAGCCGAACCGCTGATACGGTCCTTTGAACAACTGATAGCTCCTTCGCCGGTCGCAGCGCAGGAAGTGGGGGGCGTACGGTTTACTACCCGGGAAAGGGATATCCTGGATGGTCTGCTGACGGGCCTCAATAACAAGCAAATTGCGGAGAGGCTGTTTATCAGTACGCATACTGTCAAGAATCACATCACCAAAATATATGAAAAGCTCGGTGTACATAGCAGATCACAGGCCATCTCCCACATGTATCAAGCCACAGGCAAAACAGATTTTCTAAGAAAGCAATGATTACGCAGCATGTAAGCGTACATTGCTTTTTTTGTGCAAATATAAGAATTTATAGGTTTCACGCTATAAATTATCCTTCTATTTCTCGCTGAAACGAATGCCGTCCTTTAAAAGGACGGCAAAGCCGTTTCCACTTGATAAAGGAAAGAAGGCCTGTAGAATACAGGAAGATTATGTCGAAACTTAGGAACCAGTGGCGATAGGCGCAGAGGTCATACGTTATTCATAATAGGGGAAGCTTTGTAGGCTCGACAAAATACATATTGAGGAGTGCTTCATTTGAAACTAAACATCCGCACCAAATTGTTGGGAGGCTTTCTGGTTATTGTAGCGTTGCTTATATTTATCAGCGGGCTATCGATTATGAAAATGGCGGGCATGAACAGTAACTCTGTACAGATGCAGAGCTACAACTTTCCCGCGCTCGTCAATGTTGCCGAGATTCGGACGGAGCTGTACAAGCTGCGCGGTGACTTGTTCAAGCTTATCCTCGAAACCGATGATTCGGTGAAGGCGGAGATTCAGGCAGTTATTAAAGCGGATCAGGACAAGATTGCTGACCGGATGAAGGTCTATGGAGAGCTCGCACTGAATGCGGATCAACGGGCTGCGTTAGAGATCATTAAGCAGAGCGTGGATAACTATAACCAATCCGTACCCAAAGTCAATGAACTTCTGGATAAAGATCAGAATACGCAGGCTTACGGCGTCTTAATCGATGCACTGCCTGATTTGCAGAAGGCTCAGGATACCGCCGATCTGGCCGTCAGTAATGTCATCCAAGGTGCAGATGAACGGATCGACTCTACGGTTGCCAGCTATACCACGGGAAGATTGATGATCCTGATCATCTCCAGCATTGCGGCAATTGCAGCCATTGTGCTTGGTGTCGTGATCTCGCAGGGCATCGTCGGTCCGGTATCCAAGCTGCTCGCTGCAATGGTCCGCATGGCAGGCGGTGACCTCAGGGAGGAGGTTGCGATCAGGAACCGGGACGAGTTCGGACGGCTGGCCGCAGCAGCCAATGAGATGATTACCAGCCTGCGCAAGCTGATTGGCGGAACTGTCGAAGCGGCGCAAAGTGTCGCAGCCTCCTCTGAGGAAATATCGGCAACGACAGAAGAAATCGCCAGCGGCAGCCAATCCCAGGCGCAGGCGGCGCAAAATATCAATCAGCTGGTTCAGGATCTGACCCGGGGCATCGATGAGGTTGCGAAGAATGCCGAGCAGGCATCGGAGCTGTCTCTGCTGACGCGTCAGGGCGCTGAGGAGGGAAGCACTGCGGTCAGAGAATCCGGCCTCGGCATGAGCAATTTGTCGGAGAAGATGGAGCTGCTTGAGCAGGATTCCCAGAAGATCGGCGAGATTATCGAAGTGATTGATGAGATTGCCGAGCAGACCAATCTGCTGGCGCTCAATGCAGCGATTGAGGCCGCGCGTGCCGGCGAGCAGGGACGGGGCTTCGCCGTTGTCGCCGATGAGGTCCGCAAGCTGGCTGAACGGAGCAGTGAAGCTACCAAACAGATTGCCCTGATCATCCGGGTGATGCAGAAGAATACGGTTCTGAGTGTGCAGGCTGTTAGTGACGTATCGGTCCTGTCCGAGCGCACAGAGCGGCTGATCGACGATATCGTTAGCCGGATCAATGATACTGCCCAGCAGATTACAGGCATCGCTGCGGCTTGTGAGGAACAGGCGGCGCAGACGAACGGGGTGCTGCTCTCGATTGAATCCATTGCGGCTGGAAGCCAGGAGTCTGCTGCCGCCGCCGAGGAGACGGCCTCCTCTTCGCAAATGCTCGCCTCCTTGGCGGATGAACTGAATAGCTCGGTGTCGGTGTTCAGATTGTAGAGGGGGAGTAAGCCATGCTGGCTGCACGAACGGAGCAGTACATCATCTTCCGGCTGGTACAGGAGAAGCTGGCCATCGCTATCCGGGAGATTGATGAGATTATCAAGATGGAGCCTATCACAGCCGTGCCTAACAGCAAGCCTTTTATTAAGGGCGTGATTAATTTACGCGGCAAAATTATACCGGTGATCAGTCTGTGCAGGCGGTTTGGCCTGGCAGAATCTCCACCGGATGCCAGTGGTGCATTATCGGCAGGAGGCCATAGGGATTATGGTGGATTCCGTAGAGAAGGTGGCTTCCTTTCATGAGGTGGAACCTCCTCTGGAGTCCCATGAAGTGCAGGGAGTGCAGTACATGGACGGGATCGGCATGTGTGCTGAGGAGCTGATCAGCATTCTGAACATCGGGCGTCTGCTAAGTGACGGGTGAAGGCTAACGCATGAAGGCGGGGAGGAGAACAGAAATGAACGAGTTTCATAATAGGGTATATTTGGGCGTTTTTCTGGATGAAATGGACGAGCAGCTGCGGTATTTGGATGAGGCCCTGCTCATGCTGGAGAACAAAGGATATCAGAATGACCTTATTCAGAGGATCTTCCGGGTCGCACATACGCTCAAGGGCTCATCCGCGGTCATGGGATTCAAGCAGCTTAACCGGCTGACGCATCAGATGGAAAGTGTGCTGGAGCTGCTCAGGGGCAGACAGCTGGACGTAACTTCCGAGTTATTGAACATCTTCTTTGACTGCGTAGATTTCATTAAGGAGCTTCGTCAATCCATTCTGAGCGGTGCGCTGGAGGAGGGGGACATCTCAGAGCTGTTGCGCCGGTTAAAAGAGTTGCGGAAGACAGCAGCCGATTCGCCCGCTCCTGCTGGAGAGAGGCCTGCGCAGGGAGAAGCGGGGGCTGCGCCGGATATTATCTTCGATGATATCCGTAAAGAGCAGATCCAGGCAGCTATAGATCAAGGCTCTGCGGCAATGGCGGTTCATATTCAGCTTGCTGCTGAGGAGCCGATGAAATATGTCCGCGCGAAGCTCGTAGAAGCCAAGCTGCGGGAAACGGGCGAGGTGGTTGCCACCTTCCCCGAGCTGGAATCCCTCGAGAGGGATACGCAGTTCTCCGGTACTATTGCATATATTCTGCTTACGCAGCAGTCCCGGCAGGATATGATGGCCTGTCTGCAGGAAATCTCACAGATTGAAATTATACATACAGATCCTATTACAAAAGCAAACCTCGACATCTTCACCGAAGGAAAAGAGGCTCAGAAAAATAACGGCTATGCGGCCCAGACTGTGCGTGTGGATGTGGAGCGGCTGGAGGGACTGCTGAATCTGGTAGGCGAGCTGATTATAGATAATACCAGGCTGCACAGTGTCCGTTCCAGATTAAGCGAGCAGTTCAAGAACAACAGTGATGTTCATCTGCTTAATGATATTGCAGGACATTTGAATATGGTCATCAGCGATCTTCAGGAGGGGATGATGAAGACCCGGATGCTGCCGATGGAGCATCTGTTCGGCCGCTTCCCCCGGATGATCCGGGATTTGGCGCAGAAGTCGGACAAGGAGATCGAGTTCATCATTGAGGGCAATGAGACCGAGCTGGACCGCAGCCTCATTGAGGAGATCAGCGATCCTCTGATCCATATTCTGCGCAACGCCGTGGACCATGGGCTGGAGTCGCCGGAAGAACGTGCAGCTTCGGGCAAGCCGCGGAAAGGGACCATTACGCTGCGGGCAAGTCATCAAGGGAACATGATTGTGATTACGGTATCCGATGACGGCAGGGGCATTGATACCGGCAAGGTTAAAGAAGCCGCTGTGCGTAAAGGCTTCGTCACTACTGATGAAGTGAAGCGTATGACGGACAAAGAGCTGGTGATGCTGATTTTCCGCTCTGGCATCTCAACAGCCCGTACGGTCACAGATTTATCCGGCCGCGGAGTGGGCATGGATATTGTCAAAGCACATATAGAGAAATTAAATGGCGTTATAGATATTGAGACGGTTCCTAATCAGGGGAGTGTATTCACGATCAAGGTCCCGTTGACCCTTGCCATAATCCGCTCCCTGCTGGTGAAGCTGGGGAGCAGCACCTTTGCCATTCCGCTGATTAATGTCATTGAAATATTTAGAATGAAGGCGGAGGATATTGTTACCATCCAGGGACGGGAGGTCTGCCAGTTCCGCGATCAGGTGCTTCCGCTTGTCCGTCTGCATCATATGCTGCAAGTGGAGGAAGGGGAGCATACGGTGAACGGCCGGCTGTTCGTTGTCATCGTCGGCTTCGCGGATAAGCGGGTCTGTCTGGTAGTAGATCAGACGATCGGCAATCAGGAGATTGTCATCAAGTCACTGGGAAGTTACATAGGCAACGTATCTTATATCGCAGGCTCAACCATACTTGGCGACGGCCGTGTGGCCCATATCCTGGATATAGGCTCGATTGCAAGGGAAACAGGCTCGGCCCACGATACAATGCTCCAAGAGAACACAGTTACGGCAGGGAATCAGGATGGTCAGAGTGAGAAATATATCACCTTCAAGCTGGAGAAGCTGGATTTCGGAATTCCGATCCGTCAAATGAAGGAGATTGTCCCCGTACCGGAGATTCATTCGCTGGTGTCCGCGCCGGCTCATATCCTGGGAATGATTAATCTGCGCGGACTGCTGTTCCCGGTCTATGACATACGGCCCAAGCTCGAAATGGGCTGGGGTGAACAGACGGCCGGCTCCCGGATTCTGATCTGCGAGGTGTGGGGACAGGAGGTAGGGATATGGGTGGATCAGGTGTCAGCGGTGCAACTGCTCGCAAGGGAGCACATGGATGAGGCGCCGGATCACATTCTCCAGAATCCAGAGGTGCTGGATGCCGTCTATAAAGACAACCGCCAGTTTATTCACTTGCTGAATTTGGAGAATATAATCGACCTGGACGCCTGCTGCACTACCGGTCCCGGATCACATGACCGATCCCTGGAGTGATCTCGCTGAAGCCGGCCATGTGGCGGGACTGATAAGGGATCGGCCGGGCGCTGGCGGTCATGAGGATATTGCGCAGATCGGCGGTTCCTTCTGCCGGGAGGGCGAAGGTTCTGGTATATGGATACACTTCACGGAGTGTGGTATGGATGGCACTGATGAAACGGTCATTGCCGCTGCGGCCCATCAGATTCATGATGAGCTGGCCGTGTCCGTTCAGCTTGGCACGGGTAAGTCGGAAGAACTCCAGCGTAGTGAAATGGGGCGGCGTCCCGGCAGCGGTGAAGGCATCAAGCAGGATGTAGTCATGGCCGCGTTCCGGCGCGGCTTCCAGCAGGCTGCGGCCGTCACCGATCAGGATGTTATCCTGCGTGTAGCCAAAGCGGGTTCTGCTGTATTCCACCACCTTCGCATTCACCTCAGCCACCGTAAACTGCTTCTCTGCGAAATAACCGGCAATTGTACCAATCCCGTGTCCGATCAGGAAGACACGCTCGAAATGCGGATTGCCCGCCTCCATCAGATGAATCATCGCCCGGGGATACTCGAAGATCACCCGGCGCGGATGGTCCAGATCCAGTGCGCCCTGAACAGCTTCCCCCGAGAATTGCAGTACCCGGAACCGTCCGGTCTCGCCATATAGCTCGGTTGTATCGTAGACCTCGATGTCCTGAGAGCCGTAGTTAGGATGGGAGGGTGTGTGCAAGCGGATCAGACTCCTTCTGCAGATTGGGATTCGTTCGTTACAACCTTCATAGTAACATAAAGCAGCCGCAGGAAGGGCTTCCTGCGGCTGCTTGTATTGCTCAGAGGCGGCTTAGGCTTACTTAATGCACCAGACTCTCCAGTTCGGGCTGGAGCTTGTGCCGCAGGGCGTACAGCATGGCAGCACCGACCAGGAAGGCAGCGGCATCGGCAATGACCAGCGACCATACCACGCCATGGAAGCCGTTCATCCGGTTGGCGAAGAAGAGCACAGGAATCAGTGTGACCCCTTGAATAATCGACATTACGAATGCGGCCGTTCCCTGCGCGGTAGCCTGGAAGATCCCCATGAACAAGGTGGTCAGCCCTGAAATGAATAAGGACAAGAAGGTGACATGCAGAATATAGCTGCCCATTTCAATCATTTGCGGGTCCCGTGTGAACAGACCAATCAGATGGTCGGAGATCAGATAGACGACGATGCCGAATACGGCAGCCATGGCGGCCATCGCTTTTACTGTGAATCCGATCGTATGCTTCATGCGCAGCTTATCCGCTGTAAATGAGAAGGCAATGAGCGGCACCACTCCCTCGCATAACCCCATCAGAATAAACTCGGGGAACTGCAGCAATCTTGAGGATATCCCGTAAGCGGCTACAGCCGAATCCCCATATTCGATCAGGAACAGATTGAAGATCAGCGACATGGCTCCCAGAAAGACACTCATGATGAAGACCGGAACGCCGATTTTGAATACATTGCTTAAGATATCCTTGGTGGCCTTGAACCATTTGAAGGAGACCGTCAGGAATTGGCTTTTGTAGCCCATGTGGAAGGCATAGTAGGCACTCGCAACCATGTTGGCAACAACCGTTGCAGACGCTACGCCAATTACACCCCAGTGGAGCACGAAGATGACAAATGCATCGAGCAGGATATTAACCACCACGCTGAGCATCATACCGATCATGGAGACGATGGCTGCACCCTCGGAGCGGACCATATTCTCCAGTGTAAAGAACAAGACGACAAACGGTGCGCCAATCAGCATGATTGTGACATAATCCTTCGTGAATTCATAGGAATCCGGCGTTGCCCCCAGACTGTGAAGGATGGGGCCGATCAGCGGCAGACCTACCGCCATCACAAGGAGGCCAAGCAAGAGACTACTGTAAAAGGCGAAGGAAGACACTTGCTTGACTTCATCATATTTGTGCTCACCAAGCAGCCGCGAGATGTAGGTGCCGCTGCCAATGCCCACCAGATTGCCCAGCGCCATGATGATGGCGAACAGCGGCAGGGTCAGGGCGAGTGCGGTCAGCATGGCCGTATTGTGGAGAGTGCCCAGGAAATAGGCATTCAGAATCGAATAGATAACGTTCATGGAGGTGCCTAACATCATGGGCACGGCGAAATGGGCGACGGCTTTGGTGATGGGTGCTTTTTCAAAATAATAAAGGTTTTCGGTATCCATTAGGGATCACTTCTTTCACTGATTTTTGTTAATCTAACGGCGTTAGATTGAACCTTACAGTGTTAGATGATATCATGAACCTAAGAGACTGTAAAGCATAAACTTACACTGTTAGATAAAAGGGCGGATAGCGATGAAAAAAGCACAACCTCAAATCTCGGAAGACCGGATTCTGGAAGCTTCGTGGGAGCTTCTCAGGGAGGGGGGGATCGAGAAATTCAGTATGCGGCGTCTGGCGGACCGGCTGGGGATTCAGGCTCCCTCGCTGTATTGGTATTTCAAGAGCAAACAGAATCTCTACCAGCGGCTGGCCAACCACATCTCCAGAGTCATCCTGGAGGAGCACCGCCCGGAGGGCGACTGGAAGGAGCAGCTGACAGACTTTGCGGTAACGGTACGGAGTGTGCTCAGCCGGTATTCCTGCTCTACGCAGCTTATGATGATGACGCTGCCCCACGAGCCGGACATTATCCGGTTCAACAACCGGATGCTGCACTGTGTGGAATCCACGCCGCTTGAGGAGGCGCAGAAGGTGCAGGTGGTCACTACACTTGTGAACTTCGTGTTCTTCTTCGTGCTGGATGATTATGAGCATGAGCGTAATGTCGCCATGATGGCTAAGGAACAGCAGGAGCCTCCGGGCGAGGAACTGCTCCGCCTGATGGACTCCATGAGCGAGAAGGAGGTTGGGTTGTTCCGGAGGATGTTCAAGAACGGACTGTTCGAGCTGCTGGGGACCGATGGGGCCTTTGAATTCGGCCTGAGGCTGATTCTGCTCGGGACGGAGCAGGTGATTAAGGAGCATGAAGAGCAGCAGAAGCAGAAGTAAGTTGGGTCGGGTTCGATAATAATTAAGATAACAAAAATAACAAATGGCTCTTCGGCAATTCGAGTTAATTTCGCTGGTTGGGGCTTTATCTAGATTAGATATGCATTTGGCAGGTTCGAGGAGTAGTTCATTTTGTTTTTATTATAGCTGCTTTAAATATTGTTATTGCTAACGTTATTATAACAAAATATAATGGGGTTAGCTAAGCGCCGGAATGCGCAAAAACAGTATAGGAGGAACTATGAAACAACTACAAATCGACCTGTCGAACTGGGAATTCAGAGCCTGCGGAGATGAAGAATGGCTTACGGCTGTGGTACCGGGAACGGTGCATACGGATCTGCTGCGCAATGGCGTTATCGATCAGCCCTTCTATGGAACGAATGAACATGAGCTGCAATGGATTGATAAAAAGGACTGGGAATACAGAACAGGATTTGTATTAGAAGAGACATGGCAGACGCTGGCGGTAACTGAGCTGGTGTTCGCCGGGCTGGATACGTATGCCGATGTGTATGTGAACGGCGTGCACGCCTTGTCCGCAGACAATATGTTCCTGTCCTGGACCGTGAATGTGAAGGGTCTGCTGCGGGCGGGTGAGAATGAGATCCGCATCGTTTTCCGCTCGGTGGTGACGGAGGATCTGCCGAAGCTGGCGGCGCTGGGCTACGATCTGCCTGCGCCGAATGACCAGTCTGAGTTAGGTGGCCTTCAGGAGCAGCGGATCAGTGTATTTGCCCGCAAAGCGCCGTATCACTACGGCTGGGATTGGGGCCCGCGATTCCTGACCAGCGGGATCTGGCGGGAAGCTGTGCTGACAGGCCGGGATGTTGCTGCGATTGAGGATCTGTACATTCGCCAGCATGAGGTGAATGAGCAGGAGGCCCGGCTAACGGCCGTGATTGAAGCAGACGCCCCGGAAGCATGGAGCAGCCTGTTGCGGGTGAGCGCCGGAGGGCAGGAATGGATGAAGGCGGTTACGCTCACTCCGGGCAAGCAGACACTAGAGCTTGAGCTGGTGATTGACCGCCCGCGCCTGTGGTGGTGCAACGGCCTGGGCAAGCCGGAGCTGTACCTTTTTCGTGCAGAGCTGCTGCAAGGAGCGGATACTGTAGCAGTATCGGAGGTAACGACGGGGCTTCGGGAAATTAAGCTGGTGCGTAAGCCGGATGCGCAGGGGGCGTCGTTCCATTTTGAGCTGAACGGGGTGCCGGTCTTCGCCAAGGGTGCCAATCATATCCCTAACGACAGCTTCATCACGGAGGTTACGGAGGAACGTTACCGCCATGAGATTGCCACGGCCGTGGAATCCAATATGAATATGCTGCGGGTGTGGGGCGGCGGCTTCTATGAAGAAGAAGTGTTCTACCGGCTGTGTGATGAGTACGGGCTGCTGGTCTGGCAGGACTTCATGTTCGCCTGCAGCATGTACCCGGGCGATGAGGCATTCCTGAATAATGTCCGCGCAGAAGCGGTATATAATGTCCGCAGATTGCGTAACCACCCTTGTATCGCGCTCTGGTGCGGGAACAATGAGATTGACTCGGCCTGGTCCCAGTATGAGGAGAATATGGGCTGGGGCTGGAAGGAGAAGCTGAATGCTGAGATTCGCCAGAGCTTATGGACTGCCTATGAGGAAATCTTCCACCGGATTCTGCCGGAAGCCGTGGCTGCGAACCATCTCGGTATGGATTACTGGCCGTCCTCGCCGCTGCGCGAACTCACAGGTGGTCAGGGTCAGCATGCGACGCGGATTATGGGTGACGGGGATATCCACTACTGGGGCGTCTGGCACGCCAAGGAGCCGTTCGAGAACTATAATCTCAAGGTAGGCCGCTTCATGAGCGAATACGGCTTCCAGTCTTTCCCGGAGCTGAAGTCGGTGCTGAGCTATGCAGAGGAAGAGGAGCTGGCGCTGGAATCGAAGGTAATGCTGGCCCATCAGAAGAACGGATCGGGCAATCAGCTGATTAAGGAATATATGGATATGTACCTGCCACAGCCGAAGGATTTCCGGGGCTTCCTGTACATGAGCCAGGTGCTTCAGGCCGAGGCGATCCGCATGGCTATGGAGAGTCACCGCCGCAACAAGCCTTATTGCATGGGCACGCTGTACTGGCAGATGAATGACTGCTGGCCGGTAGCCTCCTGGGCGGGCATGGATTATTACGGGCGCTGGAAGGCGCTGCAATATACGGTGCGCCGCAGCTTCCAGGAGGTGCTGCTGTCTGTAGACAGCACAGACGGGGAGAGCGTCAAGGTCTATGGGGTGTCTGACCGGCGGGAGGCATTGGACGCAGAGCTGGTTCTGCGGCTGCATGATATCAGCGGCGTACTGCTGCGCGAATGGTCGCAGCCGGTCACTCTGGCTGCGGATTCATCGGCTGTGGTCTTCACACTGCCGCTGGCTGAAGTGCTGGAGGGCCGTGAACCGGCTCAGGTGCTGCTGATAGCTTCCCTGCTGGAGAGCGGGCAGGTGGTGCAGGCGGAGCTTGTGCCAGGACAGGTGCAGGAGCCGGGGACGGAGACAAGGCAAGTGCTGGAGCAAGGACCGGAGACAGGGCAGGTGCTGGAGCAAGGACCGAAGACAGGGCAAGTGCTGGAGCGCAAGGAGCATTACTTCGCGGCCGCCAAGGATATTCCGCTGAGCCAGCCGGTCATTACGGTGACCGAGGTGCCGGGAAGCGGCGGGCAGAGCTTCACGCTGAGCAGCGATGTGCTGGCGCGGGGCGTGCATCTCACTGTAGAAGAAGAAGGCATCTTCTCCGATAATTACTTCGATCTGCTGCCTGGCGAGCCGAAGACGGTGGAGTTCTCGATTCGGGGCGGGAGCAGCGGCGGAGGGGCAGACTTCACCCCTGCCGCGCCGACAGGACTCGTAGTCCGCTCGATGGCGGATTATATCTAGGGGTGGTAACGGCTTGCGGACTGACATGACCTTATTTGCTGCTAAACTAACCTGATTTCTGTTCTTGCGGACTCAGAAGACCTTATTGTCTTCCCGGCTGGCTGTTTCAAGGCGAAATCATACGAATAAGGGCCTCTGAGTCCGATTACAGGGCAAAAGTGGCTATATACGCGAAATAGCGGATTCTCTGTCCGCATGGGTATCATAATTCGGTATAATGGACATCAGGCTTCGGTATAATCAAACAAACAGCGGTCCTCCAATGACGGGGGACCGCTGTTTTTGAATACCCGGGCGCCTTCAGGCCGGTTCGATAAACATCTCACCCAGGATCTGCCGGGTGCGGTATGCATGCTCGGGAAGCTCAGCGGAGGTGAAGGCCGCCACATCCTCTGGATTGATATCGTACATGGCTTCGATTTCTCTGGAGAAGAGAAGATGTCCTTCGGCCAGCAGCTCCGGCAACGCCGGGAGAGCAGCAGGAGCAAGCGGCTCAGGAATAAGCTGCTGTAAGGCATCTACGTAGTTTTGCAGGGTGCGGGACCCGACCAGCTTAATGCCTTGGTTCTCTTCATTGACCATGACAAGGGTCGGGAAGCCGCGTACGCCGAGCTGGGCCACCTTCTGAAAATCCTCCTCCAGCAGCTCCTGCGCCGCTTCCAGTCCTGCGGCCTGAACGATCTCTGCGCCGGGTAATCCCAGACTATTCACAATATCCGTGAGGACCTCGTCTTCTCCGATATTCCGGTTGAAGACGAAGACGGCTTCTCTGGCACTCCGCAAGTAGGCCAGTTCCTTCCCCGGATGTCTCTGCTGGATAACCTTGAATACTCTGGAGGGCGGATAAGAGGACATGACCGGATTGTTCAGCCATAGGGTGCCGTCAATGGGCATGCGGTAATGCGCCCCGACTTCCTTCCAGTGCCCCGCTACATCGGCTGGCTGCTGTATTCCATTCGCCTTGTCAGCAAAGCCATTCCAACCGGCTAATAACCCGCCCATTAGGGGCTGTAGATCAAAGTACTTGCCATATTGCTGAATAAACCGGTTCAGGGTAGGCTCGATGGCCCAGCAGTGTGAACAGATCGGATCAGTAACATAATAGAGAGTAACTTTGGGCTGCTGCTGCGGATTGAAATCTATAATTTGTGTATGCTCCTCGTCGCTTACCCCGCATACCCCTGTCTTCAGATCACAGATCATAGGATTTGTATTCATAGCTGTTTACCTCACTTTCTTTTTTTAAAATATCCGTTTCCAGTTGTAGTATGATTATAATATCTGGAATCAGATTAACAAGTACTATTGTTTTTAATACTTGGTATATAAAATATACTAATGGAGGAATCACCTATGAAATATGAGGTTGACTTAACGCAGATGTGCCCAGCCACCTTTGCTTTTCATGTCATCGGCGGGAAGTGGAATCTGCCTATCCTCGCTTTGCTGAGCGAAGAGGGGCCGATCCGGTATAACGAACTAAAAAGAAGGCTGCACGGCATCACCGGAACCACGTTAACGAACAGTCTCAAGGACCTTATCGACTACGGCATTATCCATCGCGAGCAATATCCTGAGGTGCCTCCGCGCGTCGAGTATTCCCTGACCCCCTCCGGGCAGGAATTGGTTCCGCTAATCGAAGAGATTGTGGCCTGGGGAGCGAGTAACATTCATGCCTTAGGCGGACAGAAGGTATAGAATTTTTTTCCCGGTGAATCCGTTCCCTCCGGTTGACTTGCGTATGACCCGCCCCTATGATGATAAATAATATGTAACATTAACGCTCGCACAAAGCTCGCACACAGAGGAGAGAAACAGCATGGCTATGGAGATTGAACGCAAATTCCTGCTGCCGGAATACCCGGAGCGGCTGATTGAAGAAGGACAGCTGAAGGTGCTGACCCGTCACAGTATTGACCAGACGTATCTTGCGATTGAGGACGGGCAGGAGCTGCGGGTGCGGAAGATCACGGATCTGGACACGGGTGAGGTAACTTACACGCATACGTTCAAGGATGGCAAGGGCATCAGCCGCCAGGAGATTGAATATTTCATTTCCGCAGGCTTGTATAACCAGATGATTGAGGCGGTGAAGGCGATCCCGCTGGTCAAAACCCGCATTACAGGCGTATGGAACGGTACAACGGTGGAGATTGATCTCTACACCCAGCTGGAGCTTACGGTGCTTGAGGTTGAGTTCGATTCGCTGGAGGAGGCGGAAGGCTTCACAGCCCCGGAATGGTTTGGCCTGGATGTCAGCACAGAGAAGAAGTACAGCAACAAAACCGTCTGGAAAGAGCTTCAGGGCAAATAGCCCGGTGAGCCTTAATCTTATAGAATCAGCGGACTTTAACGCGTAAACGTGGTACTATGTACAGTAAATAAAGAGGGGTTCAGGAGGATGAGACGGGTATGGAGTATATAAGCACAAGAGGCAAGGTAGCGGCCAGAGGCTTTATTGATACGGTTCTGATGGGGCTGGCGGATGACGGCGGACTCATGGTACCGGCTGAGATTCCGGTGATTTCCCCGGAGAAGCTGGAGGAATGGAGAAGCCTGAGCTTTCAGGAGCTGTTCCTTGAGATTTTCTCCTACTATACCAATGACGAAATTCCTTATGAAGATCTGCGCTCAATGGTCTACACCAGCTATGGCAGCTTCCGCGCTCCGGAAGTTACGCCGCTGCACCGGGTGAACGATTCTTTATACGTGCTGGAGCTGTTCCACGGGCCGACGTTTGCCTTCAAGGATGTGGCGCTGCAGTTCATGGGCGAGTTGTATTCCTACATTGCCAAGGTGCGCGGTGAAATCATCCATATTCTCGGAGCCACTTCCGGCGATACTGGTGCTGCGGCCATTCAGGGCGTTCGCGGCAAGGAAGGCATTAAGATCTGTATCCTTCATCCGCACGGCAAAGTCAGCAAGGTGCAGGAGCTGCAAATGACCACCGTAGATGACAGCAATGTGCTGAACCTGTCCGTAGAGGGCAACTTCGACGATTGCCAGAAGATTATCAAGGAGCTGTTCGCCGATCTCGACTTCAAGGGACGGTATCACCTGCGGGCGATTAACTCCATTAACTTCGTGCGCATTCTGGCGCAGACGGTCTACTATTTCCATGCTTATCTGCAGCTTCCGGGGAGCGATCAGAAGAAGGTTAATATCAGCGTGCCTTCGGGCAACTTCGGCAATATTTTCTCAGGCTTCCTGGCGCGGAAAATGGGTCTGCCGATCCACAAGCTGATCATCGCCACCAATGAGAACAACATCCTCGAACGGTTCGTGGTGACCGGCGAATACAAACCAGGCAGCTTCACGGGCACCTACAGCCCGTCGATGGATATCCAGGTGGCGAGCAACTTCGAACGCTATCTGTATTATCTGCTGGGCGAGGATGCGGATAAGCTGTCCGGGTACATGGCAGCCTTGCAGAGCGAGGGCGCGATTACGGTGGACGGCGAGCTGCTGGCCCGGGTACAGGCGGATTTCTCCGCGCTGGGCGTGAAGAATGCACAGTGTCTGGAGATCATCAGCAAGTACCAGCAGGAATCCGGCTATCTGCTCGACCCGCATACGGCATGTGGCGTAGCCGCATATGAGAAATTCAGCGCTCCTGATGAGATAAGCATTGCTTACGCTACAGCGCATCCGGCCAAGTTCGACGAGGCGATTGCCTTGACCGGCATCAAGCAGGAGTTCCCGGAGCAGATCTCGGCCCTGTTCGAGCAGCCGCAGCATCAGGTCGTGGTCGATCATGATAAGGCGGAGATCGTGCGCCAGCTTGTAGCTTTTTACGGGTAAAATAGGTGCGTGTCCAGTGGGGCCCGCGCAGGATGAAGACAGCCCCCGCCGGGAGAAGCGGGGGCTGTTTGCTGTCGCTCGTATTGTGGGACACTGGATAGTAGGCGCGCTGTCCGCTGTAGCTCGTATTGTGGAACACTGGATAGTACGTGCGCTGTTCGCTTGAAGCCAATCAGATGTGAATTTGTGAGAAGGACGTTAACTAATCGCTTATTGAGGGTTTGGTATGCCCTGGTGAAGGTGCGAGTGGGATGCTGAGTTGTAATCTGTACAACTAAATCGCTTGTTGTGCCGCCGAATATCCGTTTAGCTGTATTTGGTACAATTAAAATACCTCCATACCCTGGTTCTCACTCCTTCGGGCAGATTTTAGTTGTACAGACTACAGTTAGAAGAGGAAATCCTTCGTGTTTCCTGTTTTTAATTGCACAGACTACAACTATCTCCAACTGTTCGCTCGGTGCACTGCCGACTGTCCATCGTCATTGCGCTCTGCTCATTGCTCACCGTCCCGCTGCGCCATACCCACCGCCCACTGCCCACTGCGCCTGCCTTCGCCAGTCAGTCGGGTGATTGCATTATGTGCAATAGAATGTCCCAAAAACACCTCAAAATTTGAGTCTGTTGTATTTCATACAGTAGATTTATGGGGTGAGGGCTGTTACAGGCCCAAACTCCAGATTCTGTTGTACAAAATACAGCAGAATGGCAAAACAGGAGGTTTACACCGGATTCTAGTGTATAAAGTACAATTGCTGGCTCCAGCGGGAGGGGCGATGACCTGCCTGGAGGTGAGGCATGGCTCCGGTGGGAGGGGCGATGATCTGCCTGGAGGTGAGGCATGGCTCCAGCGGGATGGGCGATGACCTGCGTGAAGTTGAGGCATGGCTCCAGCGGGAGGGGCGATGATCTGCCTGGAGGTGAGGCATGGCTCCAGCGGGAGGGGCGATGATCTGCCTGGAGGTGAGGCATGGCTCCAGCGGGAGGGGCGATGATCTGCCTGGAGGTGAGGCATGGCTCCAGCGGGATGGGCGATGACCTGCCT
Source organism: Paenibacillus sp. FSL R7-0302 (assembly GCF_038006885.1). Taxonomy (NCBI): domain Bacteria; kingdom Bacillati; phylum Bacillota; class Bacilli; order Caryophanales; family Paenibacillaceae; genus Paenibacillus; species Paenibacillus sp. FSL R7-0302. The sequence goes on along the minus strand of NZ_JBBOWB010000001.1, from coordinate 5,647,072 downwards.
GAAGGTGCGGCATGGCTCTGCTGAAGGTGATGGATCGGCGAATCGGTCCAGGTTCGTAGGGTTCCATCTTCGATTGGCCGGACCATGCACCATTGCCACCATGTACGAATGGACCAAGGGACATTGGACTCAGGGAGCCTATTCTCAGGTGCTTTTTTTCACAATCGAAATCTAGCGGAATTTGTCGGAAATTACGGTATATAAGTGGACATACCTATCATGGAATGAGAAAATAGCAGTTATAGCTTATATTTCAAGTGGACACGGCTTTGCCGTCCTTTTTTAAGAACGGTACCGTTTCGGCGAGAAATAGAAGGATAATTTATAGCGTGAGAAACATATAAATTATATTTTGAAAAAGGACGGGATCATTCATGACTATTCGTTTCGGGGTTGTAGGGACTAACTGGATTACAGACCGCTTTGTGCAGGCGGGACTTGAGAATGAGGAGTTTCTGCTTACGGCCGTGTATTCCCGTACAGAGGAGAAGGGACAGGCTTTTGCCGCCAAGTATGCCGGGGCTTCGATCTATACGGATCTGGAGGCGATGGTATCAAGCGCAGAGGTGGACGCGGTCTATATCGCCAGCCCCAACTCGATGCATGCGGAGCATTCATTGATCTGTCTGAACCATGGCAAGCATGTGATCTGTGAGAAGCCGGCGGCCTCCAACAGCCGGGAGCTGAAGGCGATGATTGAAGCAGCGCGCAGCAATGATGTGCTGTTCATGGAAGCGATGAAATCCACGTTCATGCCGAATTTTGGCGTGATCCGGGATAACTTATATAAGCTGGGTCAAGTCCGGCGCTACTTCGCAGGTTATTGTCAATACTCTTCGAGGTATGATGCTTACCGGCAGGGGACGGTGCTGAATGCGTTCAATCCTGAATATTCCAACGGCTCTCTGATGGATCTGGGGATCTATTGCTTATATCCGATGGTGGCTTTGTTCGGCAAGCCGGATTCGGTCAAGGCCGTTGGGCTGATGCTCGCCTCAGGTGTGGACGGGGAAGGCAGCATGGTCATGCGTTACCCGGACATGGACGCGGTGGTCATGCATTCCAAGATTGCCGATTCCTATCTGCCTGCTGAGATTCAGGGCGAGAACGGAACGATGGTGATCGACAAGATTAACCAGCCCTATCAGGTCAAAATCCATTACCGCGACGGAACCGTCGAGGAGCTTACGCTACCGCAGGTGTATGAGGCGATGTACTATGAGATTGAGGAGTTCATTCATCTGCTGAAGAGCGGGCAGCGGGAGAGCGCGACCAACAGCCACGCCAGTTCCCTGGCGGTGGCAGAGCTGATGGAAGAGGCGAGAGCCCAGATTGGCCTGCGTTATGCTTCGGATCTCTAGCGTAACGGGCAGCCTGGCCTGCATTATATATTGAAATGGGGAGCGGAACTTGAAGACATTCAAAAAGGTATACATCGAGATCACAAGCGTCTGCAACCTGGCCTGCAGCTTCTGTCCGCCCACGGAGCGGCAGAAGAATTTCATGAAGCTGGAGACGTTCAACACCATTCTTGATGAGATCAAACCGCATAGCAATCATATCTATCTGCATGTCAAAGGCGAGCCGCTGCTGCATCCGAAGCTGGGTGAGCTGCTGGATGCCGCGCATGCCAAGGGCTTCAAGGTCAATATTACGACCAACGGCACGCTGATCCGAAAAGCGGGGCCGAAGCTGCTCGGCAAGCCGGCACTGCGGCAGATGAACTTCTCGCTGCACAGCTTCGACGGCCATGCAGGCTCGGAGAACCGTGAAGGTTATCTTACAGAGATCATCCAGTTCGTCCGGGAGATCTCTGCGCGCGGCGTCATTGTCTCGTTCCGGCTCTGGAATCTGACGGAGGACAACCGGACGAATCTGGAGAAGGAGCGCAACCGTGAGACGCTGGCCCTGCTGGAGGAGGCCTTCGGACTCGGCTACAGGATCGAGGAGAAGGTCGTCCCCGGCAGCGGCGTGAAGATTGCCCCGCGCGTGTACCTGAACCAGGACCACGAGTTCAGATGGCCGGCGCTGCATGAGCCGGAGGATGATGGCAAGGGCTTCTGCCATGCGCTGCGCAGCCAGGCGGCGGTCCTGGTAGACGGCACCGTTGTGCCGTGCTGTCTGGATGGCGAAGGGGTGATCAACCTCGGCAATATTCATGAGCAGCCATTCTCCGAGATTGTCGAGGGGGAACGGGCGAATAATCTGTTCTATGGCTTCTCGCGGCGGGAAGCTGTTGAGGAGTTGTGCCGTAAATGCGGCTACCGGCAGCGGTTCGGCACCTAGCCGGAGCGCGAGGCCGGAGTGGGTGCTGGTGTCGGTGCATACCGGCAAAGCAGCAGGGTGATGCTAGAAGGAAGATAGAAATATTTATAAGGCCCGATCATATGAAAAGAGGGAATAGATGCCTACTATACTTGTTGCAGACGACGATGCGAATATCCGCGAGCTTGTCTGCCTATTTCTGCGCAATGACGGATTCGATACCGCTGAAGCGGCAGACGGTCAAGAGGCGCTGGCGGTCTATGCCAGAACGCATGTGGATCTGGTCATCCTGGATATTATGATGCCGGTGATGGACGGCTGGGCGCTGTGCAAGGAGCTGCGCAGAGCAGACCCGGAGCTGCCGCTGTTAATGCTGACGGCGAAGGGGGAGACCTGGGAGAAGGTGAAGGGATTCGAGCTGGGAACCGATGATTATCTGACCAAGCCCTTTGATCCGCTGGAGCTGACGGTCCGGGTCAGAGCCTTGCTGAAGCGCTCGGGAATCGGCAAGTCGCATACGATCCGTATCGGAGAAGTAACGCTGGACCGGCAGACCTACAAGGTGATGAACGGGGCAGAAGCGCTGTCCCTGCCGCTTAAAGAGTTCGAGCTGCTGTATAAGCTGGCAGGAACACCGGGGCAGGTCTATACCCGCGAGCAGCTGATCGACCAGATCTGGGGCATTGATTACTCGGGGGATGACCGGACGATAGATGTACATATTAAGCGCCTGCGTGAACGGTTTGCGGCTTCGCCGGATTTTCGGATCGAGACTGTCCGCGGTCTGGGCTACCGGCTTGAGGTTACTGAATGATCAAGTCGTTATATACCCGTGTGGTTCTGACCTTTCTGGTATCGGTAATCGGAGGGACGGTGATCTCCTTCAATCTGGCAATCTGGCTGTACAAAGATGAATTGAACGAGAATTTGCAGGTTCCCTTGCTGCGCTTCGGACAAGATATCGTACGGATCTATAAGAGCTTTCCGCTGAACGAAGCCAACGAGTTCGTCGCAGGCATGAAGCAGCTTGAGACCTATCATGTGCGGATTTATGATGAGAACGGCGGGATTCAGTCTTATGGCGGTCCAGAAGGAATGAAGCTGGAGACCGTGACTGAAGAGCAGGTGAAGCAGGTGCTGGCAGGCAGGATCGTTCAGGTCAATCCGACAGGCATCTCCACCAGCCTCCTAGGGCTGCAATTAACTACGGATACGGGAAAAAAAGCATTGTTCGTAGAGCCTGTCGGCCCCCCCTCTTCCGCCTTTGTGCTGAAATGGCTGGTGTATTTCGTGGTGTATTCGCTGATCTCCGGCAGTCTTGTGATCTTGGTAGCGGCCATGTTCGTGGTCCGGCCGATTAAGAAGCTGACCAACGCGACGCGCAGGATCGCAGCCGGGGACTTCAACGTGAAGCTGAATATCAAGCAAACGGGAGAGCTGGGTGCCCTCGCGCGCAGCTTCGAGGAGATGACACATGATCTGCAGCAGCTGGAGCAGATGCGCCGTGACTTCGTGTCGAATGTATCTCATGAGGTGCAGTCTCCGCTGACCTCCATCTCCGGCTATGCCCTGGCGCTGAAGCAGATGAATATTCCTGAGAGCGAGCGGGGCCGCTATCTCGATATCATCATCGGGGAAGCCGAACGGATGTCCAAGATGAGCGACAGCCTGCTGAAGCTGAGCCTGCTGGAATCGCAGTCCCAGCAGCTCCGGTTCACCACCTTCAGCCTGGATGAACAGATCCGGCGCGTGATCGTTGCTCTTCAGCCGCAATGGTCGGCCCGGCGCATCAACTTCGATCTTCAGCTGACGGCTGCCACGCTCACCGCGGATTATGACCAATTGAACCAGGTCTGGACGAACCTGCTCGGGAACAGCATCAAATTCTCCGGGGAGGGGGGAGTGATTAGTGTGCATACGAGGCAAGATAATAAAAGTGTGACCGTTCGCGTATCCGACACCGGCATCGGGATCTCCCCCGAGGACCAGAAGCGGATCTTTGACCGCTTCTTCAAGGCGGACCGCTCCCACAGCCGGAAGTATACCGGCAGCGGGATGGGACTGGCGATCGTGAGGCAGATCGTCCTGCTGCATCATGGCGACATCCGGGTTACGAGCGAGCTTGGAGCGGGTACAAGCTTTATTGTAACCCTCCCGCTGAATACACCCGCAGATTAGATTATTGAGCCGATTCATCTTCCGTTCACATTACCGTCACGGGGAGTACATTTTCATTGTATAAGCTATCCTTAGCAATTGATTCAGTCAACACATTCGATTCATAAGGACAGGTGATCGTATAATGAAAAAAGGACTCAGAATCCTGCTTAAGTCTATAGCGGCATTGATGATTGTGATCGTATTGTTTTTTGCTGTAGTATTTGTGGTTAATATCATCAGCAGCAAATCGGAGCTGAAGAAGATTGAGCCGTACGGGCAGCTTGTGCCAGTCGATGGCAAGAAGATGAATGTACTCATCCAGGGATCGGGTGAGGAGACCGTGGTGCTGCTGACGGGGTATGGCACCGGGGCACCGGCGCTTGATTTCAAGCCGCTGGTAGACGAGCTGTCCCCCAATTACAAAGTAGCAGTGGTGGAGCCGTTCGGCTATGGCTTAAGTGACCGGACCGATAAGGAACGGACCTCGGACAATATCATCAGTGAGATTCATGAAGCGCTGCAGCAGCTGGGGATCAAACGTTACACGCTCATGGGTCATTCCATCGCCGGAATCTACGGGCTGGATTATGTGAACAAGTATAAGGATGAAGTGCAGGCCTTTGTAGGAATTGACAGCAGTGTGCCGACCCAAGGGGGCTTGGACGATAAAATACCGGTGGGGACGCTGAAGTTCCTCGACAAATCCGGCATTATGAGATTGTTCCAAAAGATTGGCCCCGACCCGTATGCCGGGCTTCCGTTCGACGAGCACACCAAGCAGCAGATGAAAATGATCGCCACAAAGAACTTAAACAATGACACTGTCATGAATGAGATCGACCATTTCAAGGAGAATTTCACAGCAGCCCAGGCGCTGGCCTTCCCCAAAGAGCTTCCGCTGCTGCTCTTCATACAGTCGAATAATACCGATGTGGAGGGCTGGATGAAGCTGCATGAGGAGCAGGTGAAGGATTCCGTGTACGGTAAGCTGGTGCCGCTCGAAGGCGGTCATTATCTGCACCATACATTGTCCAAAGAGATTGCCAAGGACTACAGAGAATTCATGGCAGGTGTGAAATGAGGGGAATCTGATTCCCGGCCAACTATCTGATACAATTGAATAAGAGCTTCCGCCGCCGCAGGCTTCTACCCAGAAGCTTGCGGTTTGTTCTATTCTGCGGACACTCTGATTCAAATCTGAAGCACATGGGCTATTGTATATAGATTGCTATTACATAGGGAGGCATGCAAATGCTGAAATCATTACGGGCTATAGAGGCGTATCGTGAAGGAGGATGGCCTGCCGGAGAAGGTTATCCGTGGCTGGAGTACATCGTGCAGGCAGAGCAGACGATTGTGAACCTGGAGCGGGTAGAATCGCTGCAGTCGCTAGCGCAGCAGAATCCGGTGCTGGATTATGTAGAGCGGAGTCTGCGGGTGCTGGACAGTCTGCCGCTGTCGTATTGGATCAAGGAGCTGGCCGAGGAGACGCTGATCTGGTCGGAGACGGCTAAGGGCGGGACTGTCCGGCAGCGGCGGAGCTGGCAGGAAGAGGGCATTAATATTTTCGTTCATAATATCGGCTCTGCGGAGTTGTATCGGCGCTATGCAGAAGGGTTGAAGCAGGACGATGCAGGCTCTGCGGAGAAGAGACGGGTCATACATACACTGATCGAGACACATGGGCTGATTGGACAGCAAATCCGCGGCGAGGTTCCGCCTTCCGTCAATCTTCCGTTGTCTGGACTGGTGGAGCACGGCCTGCTGGGCGCAGAGGAGCTGGAGCGGCTGCTGTTCGCACTGAATCACTGCATCATTGCGGCGGTATCACCGGAGCTGTGGCAGGAGGTCCGCCTGCAGGTCATGGAGCTGATTGCTGTAATTGCTTCAGGGCATCTGCAGCCTGAAGTCCCGATGAAGGAACGTCTGCGGAGAATGCGCGCCGGGTCCATTGCGCAGGGGGAGGATTACGAGACGGAGTGGGACGGGCTGGTGCAGGAGGGCTTCCTCCCTGCTGCGCTGGAGCCGCTGCGGCCTGCCACCTTCTGGTATGTGGAATCGGCGCTCCAGACCTTCTCGCTGGAGCAGTTCCTGAAGGTCATAAGTCTGGTGGCCGCCAGCAGCCCGATTCAGCTAAGCCATCTGAGCTTCGAAGCGGTCATGAACAGTATTCATTACGACTATAAGGGCAGCAAGAAGATCAACGTCTATAAGAAACGGATTATTGAGAAGTATCTCTCGGAGCTGAGCTGGGAGGAAATCTACAGCGGCGTGAAGCCTTCCGGCAGCAATCCGCATCTTACGCACAGGCTGCGGGGCAAGGAGCATCTGCCGGATACGCTGTTCTTCCAGTTCGAGTTCTCGGCGGCAGCGGAGAAGCTGATTGAGTTCTGCACAGAGGCCGAGAAGTCGGCGCTGTATGAACGGGCGGTCCTGCTGCTGTTCGACCTGTTCGATCTGCGGCGGGACGCCTTCGACCGCTTCCACAATGAGGATACGTACTTAAGCCAGATGAATGATACGGCTGACTATAAGGCAGTGATTCTGGACTACGTTACCGGGCGGAAGGTGCTGGACATCGGCCCAGGCGGCGGGGTGCTGCTCGATCTGCTTGAGGAGCGGATGCCGGAGGTGGTGCCGGTAGGGATTGATATTTCCAGCAATGTGATCGAAGCACTGCGGCAGCGCAAGCAGCGGGAGGACCGCCGCTGGGAGGTGCTCCAGGGCGATGCGCTGAATCTGAAGGATTATGTGGAGCCGGGCACGGTGGACACGGTGATTTTCTCATCCATTCTGCATGAGCTGTATTCCTATGTGCCGCTGGACGGCCGCAAGTTCAATCACGGCACGGTGGCGGCAGCCCTGACCAGTGCCTTCGAGGTATTGGCTGACGGCGGTGCGATCATTATCCGCGACGGTATAATGAGCGAGCCGGAGGAACAGCAGCGCCGGGTACGGTTTCTGGAGGCGGACGGCATGGCGTGGCTGGAGCGGTACGCGAAGGATTTTGCCGGACGGAATATCCGTTATGAACAGCTGGGCGAACACGAGGTGCTGATGCCGGTGAACGATGCGATGGAATTCCTCTATACCTACACTTGGGGGGAGGAAGCCTACATTCATGAGGTGCAGGAGCAGTTCGGCTATTTCACACCCTCGCAGTACGCTGCGTTCATTCAGCAGACGCTGGGGGACCGGGCCAGGATAGAGGTCTTCCGTCATTACCTGCAGGAGGGATACACGGAGGCGCTGGAGAGCAGAGTTGAGATCATGGATGAGAGTGGAGAACTGGTAGGCTTGCCGGATAGCACTTGCTTCATTGTGGTTCGTAAGGCGGGTTGAACAAAAACAGGCTGTCCCTAGTCATCTCTGACTTACGGGACAGCCTGTTTTGTTAGGAGGAACACTATACGCTTATTTAAGCGTGATGATCAGCTCGCTGATTTTACCGCCTTGTACCTTGAATTCATGAGTGAACTGCTGCGGGGCGGGGACACGGTTCTTATTGAACTCACCCTCCATCTCAGCGGTCACCGCAATGCGGCCCTGGATTTCTTCAATTTCCATAATGGTAAAGCGGACCTTAGCGGAGAACAGCTCGGATTCTCCCCAAGCCGCAATGGCTTCTGCGCCTTCGGCCGACTTCCCGTTATCCTTCACGGTAGCGCCGGGAGCGAACAATTCAATCAGAGCGTCAGGCTGGTATTGGTTCACAGCATTGTAGAAGTCCTGTACCTCAATTGGCAAGGTAACATGTTGATTCATGAATATCTGCCTCCTGTAAGTAGATTAGTGGGGAACGGCATGTCCACCGGAATGAGCCACTAGGCCACCGCTGAAGCGGCAGGTGCCGTGGTCATCCATACACTAACTTAAACGTATCCGGGCATCCGTAAGCAGGAAAAAGAATGGGGCGGGGTTCGGCTTACGGATAGAGCTGGTTCTGCCCGGCGAAGGGAGCGGCGTCCTTGCGGAATTCCGAAGGTGAGCAATTCATGACTTTGCGGAACACTTTGATGAAATAGCTGACGTTGTCGAAGCCGACATCCATGGCAATATCGGAGATTTTGCGGTCCCCCTGCTTCAGCAGGGCTGCGGCCTGGCGAACCCGGTAGGAGTTGATGTAATCGACGGGCGTCTTGCGGGTCATGCTTTTGAAAAAACGGCAGAATTGCCCTTCGCTCATCGGAATCAGCCCCGACAGGTCACGAGTACGGATCGGCTCCTGGTAGTTGTCCTGAATATAGAGAATTACCCGCTTCAGGCGGTCAATCTTCGTGGGCTCCGCGCCTTCGGACTGGCTGTGGTTGACGAAGCGCCCCGGCTGCGCAATCTGCGAGAGCATAATCAGCAGGGTCCCTTTCATAAAAGCTTCGAATCCGGGCATTTGTTGATCATACGCGTTCATCATGCGGTTCAAATGCACCAGCAGCTCCGCCTGCCAGGGAACAGAAGGGGTGAGGTGGCGTGGAAAGCTCTGGCGTTTCTCCTGAAGCGGCAGAATAACACTCTGCTGAATCGTATCATATTGGGCGCTGGCCAGCAGGTCGGGGTGGAAGACCAGGGCGCAGAAGCGGCAGGGGGTCTCCGTAAGCGCGTATGCGGCATGGATATCCCCGGATTCAATGAACACGGCCTCACCGGGGCGAAGCGTGAAATAGTCGGTGTCCACCTGAAACAGAATCTCGCCTTCCAGCAGCAGGAAGAACTCGGCCTCCTCATGCCAGTGGGTGTCCAGGACATGCGCTCCGGCGGGAAGGTCGATCCAGTAGGCAGCCAGGGGGAACATGACATCCCCGTGTTCGCGGTCTTCTTTGAGCAAGCGCTGCGAGGTACGGTCCATTGGGAGCCTCCTTATCTGATGACGTCAAAATAGTGTTATAAATGAGCTATATATTATTAGTTTTGAGATTTTATTATCGGTATAATGCAACTATATACACCAAATCGAAGGGTGGCAAGTGCACATATGAAATTTACAGACGGCTTATGGCTGGTTCGTGACGGAATTACAATCAATGGTGCAGTGCAGAACTATGTAGTAGAAAAAACCGAGGAAGGCCTAACCGCCATCACGCAGACGACTCCCATCACGGGACGTTCGGCGACACTCAACTCCACACTGCTGACGGTGAAATTCCATTCCCCGCTTCCGGGCGTGGTAGGAGTCAAAATTATTCATAACGACGGCGTTATTCAGCGCGGACCTTCGTTTGAGCTGACTGAGGGAACCGGCGATCATGTTCAGGTGGAAGAGAGCGAAGCGCAGACCGTGCTGATCAGCGGGGGACTCCGCGTGGTCATCAACAAGGGCACACACTGGTCGGTGGACTTCTACCGCGGCGACGAGCGTATTACCGGCAGCGGTTACAAATCAATGGCCTATATCACGGATCAGGACGGCAACACCTTCATGCGTGAAGAGCTGGATCTGGGCGTCGGCGAATTCGTGTATGGTCTGGGTGAACGCTTCACGGCTTTTGTCAAAAACGGCCAGGTGGTCGATCTGTGGAACAAAGACGGCGGTACAAGCTCCGAGCAGGCGTACAAGAACGTTCCGTTCTATGTGACCAGCAAGGGCTACGGCGTCTTCGTGAACCAGCCGGAACTCGTCTCGTATGAGATTGCATCTGAGAAGGTGAAGAAGGCCCAGTTCAGCGTCGCCGGAGAGAGCCTGGAATACTTCGTGATTGAAGGGCCGACGATTAAAGAGGTCATCACCAAATACACCTCCCTGACCGGCAAGCCTGCGCTGCCTCCGGCCTGGACCTTCGGCCTGTGGCTGACGACTTCGTTCACTACAGACTACGATGAAGCTACGGTTAACTCCTTCGTGGAGGGGATGGCGGAGCGCGATCTGCCGCTGCATGTGTTCCACTTCGACTGCTTCTGGATGCGTGAATATCAATGGACGGATTTCCAGTGGGATTCCCGTGTGTTCCCGGACCCGGTGGGGATGCTGAAGCGCCTGCATGACAAGGGACTGAAGATCTGTGTGTGGATCAACTCCTATATCGGGCAGCGCTCCCCGTTGTTTGAAGAAGGCCGGAAGAACGGTTATCTGCTCAAAAAAGCCAACGGTGACGTCTACCAGACGGACCTCTGGCAAGCGGGAATGGGCCTGGTCGACTTCACGAACCCTGCGGCTTGTGAATGGTATGCCGGTTACCTGCGCGACCTGGTGGATATGGGCGTAGACAGCTTCAAGACGGACTTCGGCGAGCGGATTCCGACGGATGTAGTCTATTTCGACGGCTCCGATCCATACAAGATGCATAACTATTATACCCAGTTGTATAACAAGGTTGTATTCGAGGTACTGGAAGAAAAGCTCGGCAAAAATGAAGCTGCCGTGTTCGCACGCTCCGCTACCGCCGGCGGCCAGCAGTTCCCGGTACACTGGGGCGGCGACTGCTACGCCGACTATGAATCCATGGCAGAGAGCCTGCGCGGCGGCCTGTCGCTCGGCCTGTCCGGCTTCGGCTTCTGGAGCCATGACATCGGCGGCTTCGAGAACACCGCTCCGGCGCATGTCTTCAAGCGCTGGCTGGCCTTCGGCCTGCTCTCCAGCCACAGCCGTCTGCACGGCAGCACCTCGTACCGTGTGCCTTGGGCGTATGACGATGAAGCCGTGGACGTTACCCGCTTCTTCACCAAGCTCAAGTGCAGCCTGATGCCGTACCTGTATGATGTAGCCGGACAGGCACATGAGCAGGGCTGGGCCTCGATGCGGGCCATGGTGATGGAGTTCCCGGAAGATCCAACCTGTGAAGTGCTGGACCGCCAGTACATGCTGGGCGATTCCCTGCTGGTCGCTCCGATCTTCCAGGAGAACGGCGAAGTGAAGTATTACCTGCCGGCCGGCCGCTGGACACACCTGTTGAACGGTGAGACTGTACAGGGCGGAGCATGGCGCAAGGAGAAGCATGACTTCTTCAGCCTGCCGCTGTTCGTGCGTCCGAACACCTTGCTGGCCTTGGGCAGCGAGGACAGCCGTCCGGATTATGATTTTGCCGACGGCGTGAAGTTCGGCCTGTACTCCCTGGAGGACGGCAAGACTACATCGGCAACCGTGCGCGATATCCACGGCGCTCCTGAGCTGAAGGTAGAAGCTGTACGCAGCGGCAGCGCTGTAAAGGTTACTGCCGAAGGCAGCGGCAAAGCATTCACCCTGGCGGTGAAGGATCTCGGCGCTATCGCTTCCGTGGAAGGTGCGGAGCAGGTAGATGAGACGACGGTGAGCGTGGGCGCGGGCGAGAAGTCGGTGTCGTTTGCGATTACGCTGAAATAATTAACTAAATTACCGTGAAATAAGACAACTATAGACTGAATTAACACAACCGCAAGACTGAATTAACACAACTATAGACCGAATCAACACACCCGCACGCTGGCTTAGCCTATGGCTGTGCCCTTAAGTAACCAAGCTCTCTGATGACAGGGGACATTCGTCTCCTGGATCGGGGAGCTTTTTGGGGATCAGTGCCAATGTGATCGGTTTTTCGATTACATTCGGCCCACGTGGCATGCTCAGTTCAAATGTGATCGTTTTTTCGATTACATTCGGCCCACGTGGCGTGCCCAGTCCAAATGTGATCGTTTTTTCGATTACATTCGGCCCACGTGGCGTGCTCAGTCCAAATGTGATCGGTATTTCGATTACAATTGGCCCACGTGGCATGCCCGTTCCCAATGTGATCGTTTTTTCGATTACAATTGCTAACGTGGCGAGCCCGTTCCCAATGTGATCGGTTTTACGATTACAATTGGCTAACGTGGCGAGCCCGTTCCCAATGTGATCAGTTTTTCGATTACATTTGGCCCACGTGGCGTGCCCAGTTCCAATGTTATCGTTTTTTCGATTACAATTGGCTAACGTGGCGAGCCCGTTCCAAATGTGATCGGTTTTTCGATTACATTTGGCCCACGTGGCGTGCCCAGTTCAAATGTGATCGGTTTTTCGATTACAATGGGCCCACGTGGCATGCCCAGTCCAAATGTGATCGTTTTTTCGATTACAATTGGCTAACGTGGTGCGCCCAGTCCAAATGTGATCGGTTTTTCGATTACATTCGGCTAACATGGCGTGCCATAGAAGTACCGAAGGATTGCCTAAGGAGTGACAAGTTACTGTCAGCATCAGTCGCATCAGATTAGAGGAGTCGATCATTATGAACAATGTTGAGAACAGTCCAAACGGAGTGCTGAGCCAGCCGGAGTTCACCTCCGCTACCGCGCTGTCTACAGCCGCCAACTACATTATGAACGCGCCGGAGCCGTTCACCCATACGTACCGCACCTATATCCGTCTGCGGGAGAACGGCAGGGTGTCGCTGAAGTTCTGGCACAGCAATGCGGTGGATTCGACCTGGGACCAGGGCGCGGATGCCGTAGCCAGTGAACCCGGGGGCGAGTGGAGCATCGAAGCAGCATATATCGCCGATGGCGGAGCCGCGCCGGACGGCAGCGTTGTGCCTGGCTCACAGGTGCCGGTTACCTTCAGCGGCGAACGGTCGCGGCGCGTGGAGCCGGGCGAGCAGTTTTGGAGCGACGAAGCGCTTCTGGAGCTGCCGGAGGGCCATATGCTGGCCTTCACCTGGACCTTGAAGACGGCTGGCGAAGGCAAGTCTTTCCCCTTCAATGTGGAGGGAATGCTGGTCTCCGGCTACGATGCGCCGGGCACGTTAGCGGCCCGGGAGTCGGCCGCCGGGTTCAGCGAATCGGACAAGCTCCAGGTCCTCCCAAGCTTCCTGGGCTACAAGAAACAAGTGGCGAAGAAACTGATATTCCTCGGCGATTCTATCACGCAGGGGGTACGGACGGCCAAGGATCAATACACATACTGGGCAGCAAGAATTGCAGAGGGGTTGGGCACAGAATATGGAGTGTGGAATATCGGCTCCGGCTGGGGCCGGGCTTACGATGTAGCCACGGATGGCTCTTGGCTGCATAAGGCGCAGCAGGGCGACGAAGTGCTGATCGTGCTGGGCGTGAATGATCTGGATATCGGCCAGCGTTCGGCAGAGGAGCTGCTTACGGACCTTACGCACATCATCTCCCGGATCAAGGAAGCACAGCCGGAGACAGCGGTAATTCTCAGCACGGTGCCGCCCTTCAATTTCGAGGGCGGGCGTGAGACCCATTGGCGCACGGTGAATGAATGTATCCGCACGAGTCCTCCGGCCGGAGTGGACCGCGTGTTCGACATCGCTGCCGTACTCTCTGTTGCTGTTCCCGCTGACCACCGGATCAAGCCGGAGTATATGAGCGACGAGTTCGACCCGCATCCGAACGGTGCGGCGGGCAAGGCCGTGGCGGATGCTTTTCTGGCGTGGTACGGGGAATCTGCAACACGCAGACCGTAACTCTGCCATACTGCCATATAGCTAAACTGCCTCAGCTTAGAAATTACTCCTCGGCATGGAAATACTGCCTCGACAGGGCAGTTGGCAGAAATGTTGTACATTATGCAGCTTAGATTCATGATAACCGGGGGTTAAAGGAAGAATGTTGCAAAAAATACAAGAATAGCTCCGCAGAACCTCCGGGAGGTGGAGAAATGCTGCCTTTCCTGCAACAATACTGAATTAATGGCGGCATCAGGAAGGAAATGTTGCATTTCGTGCAGGATTCCATCATCGTGTAGGATTCCATCATCGTGCAGGATTCCATCATATAAGGTACGATTAGAAAAGAGCCTGCATTTTGCAGGCTCTCAGCTTGTCTGCCCGGGTCTTTACATGACCTGGTGCTCTTTTCTTCTCTGAGGAGGCATCCATCATTCACTCAATGCTCCGCCTGATCCCGGTAATCTTTCGGCGAATGGCCGGTATGCTTCTTGAAGACCTTGCTGAAGTATTTGACGTCGTGGAAGCCGACCATTTCCGAGATCTGGGCCAGCTTGAGGCCCGGATTCTGCATCAGCAGCTTGGCCTTCTCGATGCGGACGCTGACGATGTAGTCGGAGAAGTTGATGCCGTATTCCTGCTTGAACCGGCGTGAGACATACTCGCGGCTGACCTGGAATTTGCCCGCCACCTCCTGAAGGGAGAGGTCGGAGGGGTAATTCTGCTCAATGTATTTTACGATCTCCGTCATCGGGTTCCGCTCTTTCTGCTGTCTGTCCCTGAGCGCCCGGGATAACTGCTGCATGAAGGCAAGGGACCAGTCGCGCCAGGCGAACAGGGAGAAGGAATAGCCGCTGGGCTGCGGAGAGGGGTTCTGCTGGTCCCCGTGCTCAAGCTCAGCCAGCACGCTAGCCGCCTGGCTGCCAAGCGCTTCCCGGACCAGACGGGAACGAAGCAGCAGCGCATCGGCCTTCCAGTCGTTCAGCATCTGCGGGGTAACCACCCCCCGGCGGCTAAGCTCCTGAGTCCAGTGCTGCGCCGCTGCGGTCAGGGCCTCGGGCGTCCCGCTGATGACCGCCATCCGCCAGTCCTCCTGGACATCGGCGAAGCTCAGCGGGACTGCGGTCTCCCGCTTATTGCGCGGCTTCCCGCCGGGTATCGTCCCCGGCTCCCTGCCCGTCACTGTGCCAGCACCATTGCCTGTCGCCGCACCCGCACCTGACTTCCGGCCTGTCACCTCGCCCGTTCCCGAGCCAGTCAATCCGCCTGTCGCCGCACCCGCACCTGACTTCCGGCTCGTCACCTCGTCCATTCCACTGCCAGTCACTCCGCCTGTCACCGCACCCAAGCCTGGTTTTCCGCCCGTCATCACACCCACATCAGTCCCCACGCCTGCCACCGTACCCGCTCCCATGCTTGTCCCCCCGCCCGGCAACGTCTCCGCCCGCGCATAATGGCAGTAATCCTCATGCCTAAGCAGATTCCGCCGCAGCAGGGCTTCGGCGGCTTCGGTGCGTCCTGCCGGCAGATGCGCGGGGAAAGCACCCGGCGTGCTGATTCCGAAATGCATACGGAACTGCAGCGTCAGGAAGATGCCCTGATTCATCCGGCTAATCAGCGAAGTGACAGATTCATGCGGCTCCCAGAGCAGGATGGCAATCTCCGGCGGCCCGCCCCAGTAGCGGAAGGCGATGCCTGTGCCCTGCTGCTGCAGGAATTCGTTGCAGATGTTCACGATGGCATAGTAGAGCAGCTCGCTGTCGCCGCCGAAGCGCCGCAGCAGCGGATTGTTGCCGCTGTCCGTCTGCACGAGAAGCAGACGCGAAATCTTAATGTCCGGCGGAATGATGCCGTCATGGATCAGGCGGCGCAGCGAGGCCTCGGCATTCACCCTGTCATCGATGAGCGCAGACAGCAGCTTCTCCCCGAAGATCGGCTTGATCTCATTCAGCCGGAGGCTCTGGTGCTGGCGGTGGCTGCGTTCCGCCTCCTCGGCCCGCCAGGCGGATACTGCCTTGGAGACCGCACTGTTAATCATATCCGGCTCAATCGGCTTCAGGATATAATCGATGCCGCCATGGCGGACGGTCTGGCGGACGAAGTCGAAGTCATTATGACCGCTGACCACAATGAACTTGGTGCTGCCTGCGAATTCATCCACCCAGGTCATCAGCTCCAGGCCGCTCCCGGACTCCATCATCATATCCATAATGACCAGCGCAGGCTTCTCCCGGCGGATCAGACCGATGGCCTCATTGCCGTTACCCGCCTCCAGAATCTCCTCAATCTGATGGGCCTCCCAGTCCACCAGCAGGCGGACGGCCTTCCGGACTCTTGCTTCGTCATCTACAATCAGTGCCTTCATATTCGTTCACTCTCCACTACAATATCGATTTCCAGGCGGATGATTACCCCGCCTGTCTTCAGATTATCCACGGTCAGCAGGGCGTTATCGCCGCAAACCAGCCGCAGCCTGGCCAGCACATTGCTGAGGCCGATGCCCGCGCCCGGTGCATCGCGTCTGCTAGGGCTGTCCTGTCCGGCATTCTGCAGCAGCTCCCGTTCTTCAGCGGTGCTGGACTGCTCCAGCTCCTTGCGCAGCGCCTCCAGCCTGCCTGCGGGAATGGGGAGGCCATTGTTGGCGATGCTGATCTCCATCCGCTCCGGAGCAAGCCCGGTCACGTTAATCTCCATATATCCGTCCTGCCGGTCAAGCTGGAAGCCGTGCTTGAAGTAATTCTCCACAATCGGCTGAAGAATCATTTTGGGCATCAGCGCCTGAAGCAGCGGCTCCTCCACCTCAGACCGGAAACTGAACTTGTTCTCAAAACGTTCCTTCTGCAGCTGGATATACGCTTTGACATGGTCCAGCTCACTCTGGACCGTCACCACCTTCTCATCATTGTACATGCTGTAGCGCATCATTTTGGCCAGAGCCGACAGCAGGCCGTAGATCTGCGGCACCTTCAGCTCCAGGGCCAGCGTACCGATAATCTGGAGAGTGTTGTTCAGGAAATGCGGATTAATCTGGGACTGGAGCGCCCTCAGCTCATTGGTCCGGCTCGCCAGCTCCAGTCTGTACTCCCGCAGAATGAGATTGTTGATCGTGTCCATCATACTGCGGAAATGCTCGGTGACCACACCGATCTCATCGTTGCCCGCCGGGCGGATCTCAATGTTGAGATTCCCGGTCTGGACCTGATTCATATACCGGGTCAGCTGCTTGATCGGCGCGGTAATCCGGAAGGAGACGAGGATCGTCAGAACAATGATCGTCACCAGCAGCAGCGCCAGCAGCAGCAGGTTGATCGCGGCGGCCTCCTTGGCTTCGCGGAACAGATAGGAGACCGGAATCTGCTTGACGAGAGTCCAGCCGAGGCCGATGCTGTCGATCTTTTGATAGATGAATACAGAGCTGTCCTGTTCAAAATAACCCTGCATCTGCGTGCTGTCCGCAATCTGGCTGTTATACCAGGCGGCATTCAGCGGTTTGCCGAGCAACCCGGAATCCTGGCTGTAGACCAGCCTGCCGCTGCTGTCCACAAGATACAGCTTCTCCTGATCCTGCTCGTACAGCTGGTCCACAATCTCACTGAGGGCTGCCAGCTTCACATCAATTGACAGATAGCCTAGCGCCTGCGAGGTAGGGATACGCTCAATTCTGCGGTGCAGCGTAAAAACCGGCTCCGGTATAAACTGCGTTAACGGCAGCCTCAGCCCGTAAGCGTTGCTCAGATGTGTACTCTGCACGCTTACCGGGGAGCTTCCGCTCAGACTGGACTGGTGGTAGGGTGCACTAGCCAGCCAGCGCTTCGGTGTTGTATTGTCCGTAATCAGCGTAGCCTTCGAATCTTTCACACTGTATAAGTACACCTGTGAGAGGTGGGGCAGGGAGGTGGAGATATAGCTGAGCGAGTTATAGATGGCAATATCGGAGGACAGATCGTCGTACCCTGCTTCAAGCAGCCGGTAGAAATCGCCGTCAGAATACACGTTCAGCGACAGACGGTTGAGCTCCTGCAGCAGACTGTTAATGTTTTTGTAGCCCTGATAGAGCAGATTCTTGTTCTCCTCGACCGCCCGGTCCCGCAGTGACTTGGTGGTGTGGGAATAGCTGACATACATTGTAGCCATAATGCAGATTAAGGTGGGCACAAGCAGGAAGACGATCAGCTTCGTGCGGATACTGGTCCATTTCATGGGGCGGGTCACATCCAGGTCAATATTTTACACCCTAAAGATCACTTGCGTAGGTGTAAGAGGCTCTGCAAAAAACAGATAATATCTTTAGATCATAAACAAGTGAGTGAGTAAAAGAAAGGGGGGCCATAACATGCGCGGCAATAAATTGTCCCAGTTCGGTCAGCAGGTATTTTTCGTTGGCCCGGCATTATTGTTTTTTACCTTGATCATGATTATTCCGTTTCTGATGGGGATGTACTACTCCTTCACGGACTGGAACGGCGTATCCGGTAATGTGAGCTGGGTCGGCTTTGAGAATTTTAAAAGTATTTTTACGAATGATCACGACTTCTGGTCATCCTTCTGGTTTACCGTGAGATTCACCGTGCTGGGTGTGATCTTGACTAACATAGTAGGCTTCTTCCTGGCCTATCTGTTGACCAAACCCCTGAAGACACGCAATATGCTCCGGACCATTTTTTTCATGCCGAATGTGATCGGGGGCCTGCTGCTCGGGTTCATCTGGCAGTTCATCTTCATCAAAGGCTTCGCCACGATGGGCGATCTTACGGGCCTGTCCTTCTTCAACCTTCCCTGGCTCGGGGATGCGACCACCGGCTTCTGGGCGATTGTCATGGTCTTCATCTGGCAGTCCTCCGGCTATCTGATGGTCATCTACATCGCTTCGCTCAGCAACGTCTCCAAAGAGGTGCTCGAAGCTGCCGAGATTGACGGCGCCTCCCGGATGCAGGTGCTGCGCAACATTATCGTTCCGCTGATTATGCCTGCGGTTACGATCGGGCTGTTCCTGGCAATCTCCTGGTCCTTCAAGATGTTCGACCTGAACCTCTCGCTGACCAAGGGCGGACCGTTCAAATCGACGGAATCCGTAGCGATGAACATCTATAACGAAGCCTTCCTGAACAACCGTTATGGTCTGGGTACGGCTAAGGCGCTGTTATTCTTCCTCATTGTAGCGCTGATCACGATCATTCAGGTTCGTATAACGAAGAGTAAGGAGGTAGAAGCTTAATGAATGCCAAGACCAAAAGCAGATGGAATATCGGCATTGAAGTGATTATGATCCTTCTGGCGCTTCTGTTCCTCTCTCCGTTCTACTTCCTGCTGGCGAACTCGGTGAAATCCTTTGGCGAGATTCTGAGCGATGCGGCAAGCTGGCCGCAGGCCTTCATGTGGGAGAACTATGCGAATGCGTGGAAGCTGGCCCGGTTCTCCGAAGCCTTCCGCAACTCGCTGATCATTACGATCATCAGTGTAGCGCTGATCTCGTTGTTCAGTGCGATGGCGGCCTACCGCATGGTGCGTGCCAATAACCGGTTCAACCAGATTCTGCTGCTGCTGATGGTAGCGGCGATGGTGGTTCCGTTCCAGACGATTATGATTCCGATCCTGAAGGTTGTGAATGTCCTGGGCGTGAACAACTCCTTCACCGGTCTCATTATCTCCCATCTGGGCCTCAGCATTCCGATGGCGATCTTCCTGTTCCACGGCTTCATCAAGTCCGTGCCGCTGGAGATTGAAGAGGCGGCCACGGTGGATGGCTGTAACCCGGTCTCGGCATTCTTCCGGATTGTATTGCCTCTCTTGAAGCCGATGCTGATGACCATTATCGTGCTCAATGCCCTGGGGATCTGGAATGACTATCTGCTGCCGTCCCTGATTCTCCAGGCACCCGGACTGCGGACGATTCCGCTGGCGACCTTCTCCTTCTTCGGCCAATATACGAAGCAGTGGGATATGGCACTTCCGGCACTGACCATCGGGATTGCTCCGATCGTCATCTTCTATCTGTTCATGCAGCGTTACATTGTTGAGGGAATAGCGGCTGGCTCGGTGAAGGGTTAATTCACCGGGCTCCCGTTCCACATAAGAAGCAGTTAAATTATTCAAGGGGGAAATATCCAATGAAGAAGAAACATTCTGCACTGATGATGTCATCCGTAATGCTAATGTCAGTAGTGCTCGCAGCTTGCGGCGGCAATGCCGATAAGTCTGCCTCCAATAATGCTTCTAATGGAAGCGCTGGCAACAGCGGCGCTGTGAAGACCGTTAAGATTTTCCAGTTCAAGACCGAGATCGTGGAAGGCCTGAATGAGCTGAAGGTGGAATTTGAGAAGGAACATCCTGACATCAAACTGGATATCCAGACCGTGGGCGGCGGCGCAGACTATGGTGCAGCGCTGAAGACCAAATTCGCTTCCGGCGATGCTCCTGATATTTTCAGTAACGGCGGGTATGCCGAAATGGCACTGTGGGCAGACAAGCTGGAAGACCTGTCGGACCAGCCTTGGGTGAAGGATCTGATTCCACTTGCCGCAGAGCCTATGACCAAGGACGGCAAAACCTACGGGATGCCAATGAACCTTGAAGGCATCGGTTATGTATACAACAAGGACCTGTTCGCCAAGGCCGGGATTACAGAGACGCCCAAAACCATTTCCGAGCTTGAAGAAGCAGCCAAAAAGCTGCAGGCGATTAACGTGACTCCGTTCGGCAACGCCTATCAGGAATGGTGGCTGCTGGGGATTCAGGGGATTAGCGTAGCTTTTGCCCAGCAGGATAATGTGGATGAATTCATCAAGGGTCTGAACGACGGAACTGCATCCATTGTGGGGAATGAGAAGTTCAAGGATTGGAGCAATCTGCTGAACCTGACGGTAAAATACGGCCAGAAGAATCCGCTGACCACTGATGCCAATACTCACCTGGCACTGTTCGCCAAGGGCGAAACGGCTATGATGCAGGAAGGCAACTGGGCACAGACGCTGGTAGATAACATTACGCCGGACATGAACATCGGGATGTTCCCGATGCCAATCAACGATGATGCGGCGATGAACGATAAGCTGTCGGTGGGTGTTCCGGCGAACCTGGTGGTGAACAAGGAATCCGGCTCCAAGGAAGAAGCGAAGACGTTCCTGAACTGGCTGGTCACTTCGGATATGGGGAAAGAGTATATCGTGAAGAAATGGAAGTTCATTCCTGCATTGTCCACCATTCCGGCAACCCCTGAGGATATTGGTCTCCTGGGTGCGGATGTCTGGAATTATGTAAAAGAAGGCAAGGTCTATGGCCTGCAGGCATCCAAATTCCCTGATGGCGTCACTCAAGAGTTCGCCAGCTCCATTCAGGAATTGATTGCGGGCAAGGTGGATGAAGCCGGCTGGGAGAAGGGCATGCAGGCTGCCTGGGATAAGCTGAAGAAATAATCTGAAAGGGAACAGATTGAATAAAGTGGTTTGGCCGGGACGCTCATGCCCATCTCAGAGAATGAGGTGAGGCGGGGCGTCCTTTATGGTTTTCGGCTAACTGGGGATTGAGGTATACTCGAATCAGAGTCTTGTACATTACGATAAGAGGGAGCTGGGCACAATTCGGGAGCGGAATCATTACAGCAACGTGCAAATCGGTGTCGACTATTATCCTGAGCATTGGGACGAGTCCATGTGGGAGAGGGATATCAAGTTAATGAAGGAAACCGGGGTCAAGGTTGTCCGGGTAGCGGAATTTGCCTGGAGCCGGCTGGAATCATCGGACGGCAGCTTTGACTTCGCCTGGTTGGACCGGGCGCTGGATTTGTTCCATGCGTACGGGATTCAGATTGTGATCGGGACGCCTACAGCAACACCGCCGCGCTGGCTGACCTCGGCTTATCCGGATGTGTTGCCTGTATTCGGCGATGGAAGCGTATTCTATCCCGGTGTGCGCGGTCACCGCTGCTACAACAGCAACTCGCTGCGGAAAAATGGCCGCCGGATTATTGAGGCGCTTGCCCGCCGTTACAGCAGCCACCCTGCGGTTATCGGCTGGCAGACGGATAACGAATTCAGTATGCTGGATTGTCATTGCGACAGCTGCAACCTGGCATTCCGGGACTGGGTTCAGCAGAAGTACGGGACGCTGGAACGGCTTAATTCGGAGTGGGGAACCGTGGTCTGGAGCGGAAGCTACAGCAGCTGGAGTGAATTGACCGTTCCTTATGGCGCTTCACCTTATCAGAACCCTTCACTGCTGCTGGACTTCCAGCGGTTCCAATGGGATTCAGTGATTGCCTTCCAGAAGTCGCAGATTGATGTGCTGCGGGCGATCTGCCCACATCACTTCATCACCCATAACTTTCACAGTTATCCGCAGCGGCTGGATATGCACGGGCTGGCAGAGGAGCTGGATGTGGCGGCCTTCGATTACTATCCGAATCCTTCGCCTAAGAAACAGGCCACTGCACCATACAGCGGGGCCTTATCCCTGGATCTGACGCGCGGGATTAAACGCCGGGGCTTCTGGATCATGGAGCTGCTTAGCGGCCCTCCGGGCTGCTGGTTCCCGATGTGGCGTACTCCGTATCCCGGATTGATCCGTGCATATGCCTGGCAGGCGATTGCCAGAGGTGCGGATACCGTGGTGCATTTCCGCTGGAGAAGCGCAGCCGCCGGAGCAGAGCAGTTCTGGCACGGCCTCATCGACCACAGCAATGTGCCCGGGCGGAGATTTGCCGAATTCGGGCAGCTGTGCAGTGAGGTGAATGCTCTGGCTCCGCTTCTGGAAGGGACCGGAGTTATGAGTCAAACAGCTATCTTGTATTCGCACGAGCAGTTGGCTGCGCTGCGGATTCAGCCCCAGGCGGAGGGACTGGACTATTATGATAACATCAAGCAATATCACCGGGCGTTAACCAAGCGGGGCGTCAGTTGTGATGTGGTAGACTGGCGTCAGCCGCTGGAGGGCTACAAGCTGGTTATAGTCCCGAGCCTGTACCTGCATGATGAAGAGGCGGCTCAGGCGCTGGAATCCTTTGCGGAAGGCGGCGGCACAGTCATTCTGACGAGCCGAAGTGGTGTGAAGAACATGAATAATATCTGTGTAATGCAGCCTCTTCCCGGGCTGTTCTCGCGTGCGGCCGGCATAACGGTGGAGGAATATGATCCGGTTGGAGACGAGGTTCATACGCTCCGTGATGCTGAAGGAAATCTGTATGCATGCAGCCATTGGTGCGATATTCTTCGTCTGGAGGGAGCGGAGCCGATTGCCTGGTATGAAGATGATTACTATGCCGGAGTTCCTGCAGCTACACTGAACCGCTTCGGGGCGGGCAAGGTATATTATATCGGGACCGATCCCGGGGAGGATTATTGGCTGAAGCTTTTGGGTGATATCGCGCTGGACGCAGAGCTTGAGCAGTTCGCGGAATTACCGGAGGGCGTTCAGGCCTTCAAGCGTACAGGAGAGAACCGGGAGCTGCTGTTCCTGCTGAACCTCAGCCGGACGGCTCAGAGCATCCGGCTGGAGAGGCACTACCGCAGCGCGCTAACCGGCAATCTGGAGACTGGAACCGTCATGCTTCCGCCTTTTGCTGTTCAGATCCTGCAAGCTGTAGGCGCTGGCCTGCCGGAAGCTGGGGTCAGGCAGTAGGGTGACGTCTCTTCTCCTGCAGACGGGAGGCCAGGGAGACCACAGGAGCTTTCGGCTGTGGCTTCCGCCTTTCGGCCTGCTGTTTCTGCGCCGCCATAAGCTCCTCTTGGCGGAATTGGCTTAGGAGGTCATGGACAGTTCTGATTTCACTTGTACTGATAGCTATTTCTATGCCATCCGGATTACCGGGCAGCTGGAACTTCCACTTTTTGTTTTCCACTGCTATCACTCCTAGCAATTTTATAGTTGGGGTCTCGCGTTCCTGTTATATTTCCATCATAAACGGTGTACCGGATCATGTATAATGAAGGGAAATGATGGTGGCTATCACTGCGGCTGATGGGTGATCCGGGGGGAGCGATGCGGCGTGGATATGGGTCTTCTCAAAGTGTTTCAAGCGGTTGCCGAAGAAGGAAGTATCTCAAAGGCAGCCCAAAGCCTGAACTATGTGCAGTCCAATGTAACCGCGAGAATTCAGCAATTGGAGCAGGAGCTGAAGACTCCGCTGTTCTACCGGCATAGCCGGGGGATCACCTTAACTTCGGCCGGACGGACGTTCATGGAATATACGGTCAAGATCCTTAATCTGCTGGAGGAAGCGAAGCTGGCGGTGCTGGATTCACCGATTCCCACAGGCTCGATTACGGTCGGCTCGGATACGACGGCAGCAGTGCGGCTGCCTGCTATCCTGTCCGTTTACCGCGGGTGCTACCCGGATGTGGAGGTTCATCTGCAGGTCGGACGGGCGGGGGAGCTTATCGAGTCGGTTCTGCAGCATAACGTGCAAGGGGCCTTTATGGACGGACCGGTAGAGCACCCGGAGCTAGTCCAGGAGCTGCTCATTCATGAGCGGATCGGACTGGTCATTCCCGATACGATGGATTATCAGGGAGTCCGCTCTGTTCATGACAAGACTCTGCTGATGCTGAATTCAGAATGTCTGTACCGGAACAGGCTGGAGAGCTGGCTGGCGGAAGAGGGCGGACGGCTGGGCAAGGTGATGGAGTTCGGGACGATGGAGGGACTGCTTGGCTGCGTAAGGGCGGGAATAGGGTATGCGGTGCTGCCGTTATCCTATTTCACCCGGATGAATGTCACGGAGGGGATAAGGATCTATCCGTTTCCCGAGAAGTATGCGGAGGTGCCGACGGTATTCATCCGGCGGCGTGACCTGTATATGACGAGCGCGTTCCGGGAGTTCATAGAAGAGCTGAAGGCGGGGCTGCCGGAAGCGGTGAGCGGGACAGACAGAATGCAAAACGGCAGCGGTCCTGTGGAGTAACGGGCAGCAGTGAAGTCATAAGCGTAGCATGAATAAGATGCGAAGCACGCGGTATAGCTGGCTTGTGCACAAACGGATACCGTCCATTTATAAGGAGGGTATCCGTTTCTGTGTTTGTTTAGAAAATGTAGATAGCCATCTGCCAGCTGTATGCGAAAAACCGATTACAATCTTGCTTGCTACTCAGTGCAGCTTCCTGAACTGCTCCGGTGTAACCGCCGACTGCTTACGGAAGGTAGCTACGAAATGGCTGACATCGCGGAAGCCGACCAGCTGCGAGATGGCCTTGACGGTCAGCTGGGGCTTCGCAACCAGCAGCTCCTTGCTCTTGCGGATGCGCAGCCGGACGAAATATGCATAGGGCGATAGCCCGAAGGTCTGCAGGAACAGGCTGTTCAGATATCTGCCGGACACCTCAAGCCGGGAGGCGAGATCACTGAGGCCTACCTCGGGATCACCATAATGGCTGTCCATCCATTTCAGCAGCGGCTGAAGCTTGTCTACATTGCGGGAGATTGCCGTGTTGTTATGCAGCTGTCCGTATTTGTTCAGGGTCAGCAGGAACCGGTAGGCATCGCTAGATTCCCCCAGACTGAACATGTCATTCGAAGCATCATGGCGGTCCAGCATCTCCTTCAGCATCCAGCTCAGCGGCGCCCCGCTCTCCCAACGATAGAACAGGCTGGTATTCATCCCGAGCGAATCCAGAATATGCCGGGCTGAGGTCCCGCCGAAGGTGAGATAATAGGTGCGCCAAGTCTCTGAGGAGAGCGCTTCATAGCGGTGCGGTGTCCCCGGCATCAGCAGAATGCCGCTGCCCTCGGTGAGGGTGAGCTTCTTGTTGTCGAAGTGGATCATCCCGCCGCCATGCGCCGTTTGCAGCCAGTGATAGGTGTGATAGCCTTGCGGCCGGGAGACTTGTTCCTGATCAGGGTTATAACCCATACTGTCGAGGGTGATGGGGAGCAGCTGGCCGCTCTCCTGGGCGAATACGATTCTGCGGACGGTATCCAGTGACATTCCGGTTCATCTCCAACTGTTCCATATTATTATATTCCAATTCATTAATATTATATTTATAGCGATAGAGGTAGCGATTAAAATAAGGATATACTTATACTATAAAGGATGTGCGTAGCGTGATCAACGAGAAATTACCTAAGATCTGGTACGGTGGAGATTATAACCCGGAGCAATGGGAGGCCCCGGTCTGGGCAGAGGACGAGCGGATGTTCAAGCTCGCGGGCATAGACGTGGCAACCATTAATGTGTTCTCCTGGGCGCTGATTCAGCCGTCTGAGGATACGTATGATTTCAGTGGTCTGGATGAGTTAATCGACCGCTTATATAAGAACGGCACCTATGTATGTCTGGCTACGGGTACCGGGGCACATCCGGCCTGGATGGCTCACCGCTATCCGGAGGTTACCCGCGTGGATGTTCAGGGCCGGAAGCGTAAATTCGGCGGCCGCCACAACTCCAACCCGAACAGCGCAGTCTACCGCAAATATGCGGCACTGCTGGCCGGTAAGCTGGCTGAGCGCTATAAGGATCACCCGGGCCTGGTGGCCTGGCATATCTCCAATGAATATGGGGGATATGATTACTCCGAGCAGTCCGAGGCTGCTTTTCGTGTCTGGTTGAAGGAACGTTACGGAACGCTCGATGCGCTCAACAAAGCCTGGAATACCCGGTTCTGGGGCCATACCTTCTATGACTGGGAGGAAATCGTTGTTCCGAATGAACTCAGTGAAGAGTGGGGCGGTAACCGGACCAACTTCCAGGGAATTTCTCTGGACTACCGCAGATTCATGTCGGATAGCCTGCTGGAATGCTACATCCTCGAATATGAAGCAATCAAGCAGCACAGCACGAACATTCCGGTTACAACCAACATGATGGGCTTCTACCCGGAGCTGGATTATTTCAAGTGGGCGAAATATCTGGATGTAATCTCCTGGGATAACTATCCGGCACTGGACACACCGGTCAGCCATACGGCGATGACGCATGATCTTATGCGCGGCCTGAAGAACGGACAGCCGTTCATGCTGATGGAGCAGACGCCAAGCCAGCAGAACTGGCAGCCGTACAATTCCCTGAAACGCCCCGGCGTCATGCGCCTCTGGAGCTATCAGGCAGTAGCACGCGGTGCTGACACTGTGCTGTTCTTCCAGCTGCGGCGGTCCATCGGCGCTTGCGAGAAATACCACGGAGCGGTCATTGAGCATGTAGGGCATGAGCATACCCGCGTATTCCGCGAATGCGCTGAGCTGGGCCGGGAGCTGGAGAGCTTGGGCAGCGAGCTGCTGGATGCACGCAGCGCGGCGCAGATCGGGATTATCTACGACTGGGAGAACCGCTGGGCGCTTGATCTCTCCAGCGGCCCGTCTGTTGCACTGAAATATGTGGACGAGGTCCATAAGTATTATGATGCGCTCTATCAGCAGAATATTGAAGCGGATATGATCGGCGTAGAAGAGGATCTGTCGAGATACAAGATTGTCATTGCACCGGTGCTGTATATGGTGAAGCCGGGCTTCGCCGAGAAGGTCGAAGCCTTCGTCAAGGCTGGCGGCACCTTCATTACGACGTATTTCAGCGGGATTGTAAATGAGAATGATCTGGTTACGGTTGGCGGGTATCCGGGAGAGCTGCGCAAGGTGCTGGGGATCTGGTCCGAGGAGATCGATGCCCTGCTGCCGGGTATGAGCAATGAGATCGTGATGAACAAGGAGTGGGGATCACTTAACCGTTCATATAGCTGCGATCTGCTCTGTGACCTGATTCATCCCGAAGGCGCAGAGGTGCTCGCCCAGTATGGCGCGGATTTCTATAAAGGTATGCCGGCCCTGACGGTGAACAGCTTCGGCACTGGTAAGGCTTATTATGTGGCCACAAGTCCCGATGCGGCCTTCCTGCGCGGCTTCCTGGCTAACCTGTGCGCCGATAACGGCATTGCGCCGCTGGTCAGCGCGCCGGAAGGTATTGAGTCCGTCCAGCGTGTGAAAGACGGCGTATCCTATCTGTTCCTGCTGAACCATTCAGCAGAGGAGCTTCGTGCGGATATCGGTACCCTAGAGCGGACCGATCTGATTACCGGCAGCAAGTTCAGCGGCTCCACTCCAGTTCCCGGGCGTGGTGTGCTGATTCTCTCAGACAAACAGTAAGGTGCGAAAAAGCTGTCCCGAAGGCCGTTCATTAGACACGGCTGCTGGGACAGCTTTTTTTAGAACAGACTCACTTAACGGGATTACCCTATTGAGTGAAGGAGCCGAAGTCTGTTATCTTCAGATCAATAGTGACATGAATAGGAGTCCGGCTGAACACCTCGTCCCAGCGCTCCTCCAGCTTCTTCCATAAGGCGGGCTCCTGAATGCTGAGCCTGGTGGAGAAGCCGCCCACATCTGCTTTGTAATCCGACTGCAGCTTGTGAAGCATACTCGTCATCATCCGCTCGAGCCGCTCCTTGAACAGCTTCTCTGCTTTTTGGGGAAGATGGGTGGCCGCAGGGTATTCCTCTACGTTCCAGGTCTCGCTTAGCCTTCCTTCCGTTGTGAGCTTGACGTCGAAGGATAGCTGGCCGCCGTCTGCTTTGGCAGTGATTTTACTCTTCATGGACTTGAGTTCATAGGTAATCGGCTCATTGCTCCAGTCGTAGGTCTTGATGACGCCGCTTTCCCCCCCGTTGGTCAGCCAGCTCAGACATTCGGTTTCCTCCTGATTCAGCGCCCCCACCCAGTGTCCGGTATCCCCCTTGATGACTCCGGCTCCCGAGAATTCTACCTCACCATTCGCCGTTACCAGGTTCTGCAGCGCATAACTGCGTTTGGAGAACATATTGGCATCCATTTTCGATAAAATAACAGGGTCCAGCACCTTGCTGGTTCTCTTCTGATTACGCAGCATATCTCTGATATGAAAGGCAGGAATTTCATTTTTTTGCTTCGTGACCATAGTGTCTGCTGCCCGGCCTTGGCTTATGAACACCATCGTACTGGGACGGATGTCATTATCCCGAAGCACGAAATCCATTAACTGGTTTATACTTTGCTGCTTGAGCAGCTCACTGGAGATCACAATTACCTTGAGGTGGTGGCCGATGATCGGCCGTTCACGCAGAATCGAATATTGACGGAAAATCTCCAGCACAGAATCTCCGGTTCCGGATACATTCATATAGGGTGCACTACTGCTGGTGCCGCCTTGTTTATCTGCTCCACCCACGGAGTTAGCCGGAACCATCTGCACAGTGGCGGTAATCTTATTCTTTTTATAATAAGTAGCGCCCTTGTCCTCCAGCTCCTGTTCTGTAGGCGTGAACTCTCCGATATCCAGAGCCAGGCCGGCGTATAGGGCCAAATCCTCAATCTCTTTACTGCTCCAGCAGGAGGTCAGTGTGGCAAGCATCAGCAGCGAACACAGCAGGAGGAGGATTCGTCTAGACATGCTGCTTCAGCCCCTTCACCCGGATGAGCCAGACGACGGAGAGCAGGACAGGCACCAGCAGGAACAATACCAGCCCTATCTTGCCTATGGTATCCCCGAGTGCGAACAGGTCGCTTAAGGACTTCGGCAGCATCGCCGAAATGAACAGAAGCGGAACCAGCGCATATATAATCGGATGGACCTTAAGCTTGAAAATCTGGGAGAGACCCAGTGAGGACTGGAAAAAGAAGCTGCTGAAGTTGCAGAACATCTGCATCAGCCAAATGACCATGAACGGGAATTCCAAACGCTCGAAGAAAAATCCCGGCACCTCAAAGCTGCGCAATAGATCAATAGTGGGCCAGGTGCTGGTAATGGCGGAATCAATAGAGATGCCTCCGATCACTACAATAATGGTCAGGAAATAGATGGCCAGCAGGATGCTCAGGCCGCCAAGCATAGCTTTGACAGCCTTTTTGGGGTCATCCATGAACGCCACAAGCGTCATGGTGACTTCACAGCCGGTGAATACAAGTACAGTGGATTTGAGTCCTGCGAATACAGGGGACCACCCACTGCCGAGCACAGGACGCAGATTATCGATATCGAACATCCGCAGGCTGAGCACGAAGGAGATGAGCAGAATCATGATGCTGATCGGAAAAACAATGGTGTAGACACGGGCAATAGAGTTGATGCCTCCGTACACCAGGTAGGTGCTCAGCCAGAGAAAAGGAAGAATTACTGCCCAGATCGGAGTCCCCTCCAGCAGAAAAAACAGGGTAACCTCGGCCAGTGTACGGATCTCAAAGCCGGCGATAGTGATGAAGTACAGGATTAACAGCATGGACAGAATGCCGCCGACGAACCGGCCGGTCAGCAACCGTGAGTACTGAAAGACGGTTTTTCCCGGAAATTGCTGGCTGATCTTCACCATAAGAAGAACTGCCAGCATTACAATGGCCCCGCCGAGCAGGGTGGAGATCCAGCCATCCGGAGTTCCGACACTCTTGCTCACGCTGCGCGGCAGTGTGAGCACACCCGCGCCCAGCAGGGTATTGTTCAGGAAAATGGCCGTTTGTGTAGCCGTGATTTTATCATCCGTACGTATGAACATACTGCATTCCTCCTTATACCAGGCGCGGTCATGATCTTCGTTTACTCTGTTGGGGTTTCATCATTTTCGGTCTGCGCTTCATCAGAGCCATCGGAGCGCGCAGGAACAGATCCTTCCAGTCACTGAGCCGGAAAGGGGAGAGCGGGGTCAGATAAGGCACTCCGAAGCTCTTGAGCTTGGTCAGATGGCAGCAGATCAGCAGGAAGAACAGAATGGTCCCGTACATTCCCAGCACCGAGGCGAACAGCATACCGGCGAAGCGCAGCATCCGCAGGGTGATCCCGGCACTGTACATCGGGATGGAGAAGGAGGAGATGGCGGTTACGGCCACCGTAATGACCAGGAACGGACTGACAATCCCCGCCTGAACCGCTGCATCGCCAATAATCAGACCGCCGACGATGCCCATCGCCGGACCAATCGGCTTCGGCAGCCGGATGCCGGCTTCCCGCAGAATCTCGATGGCGACCTCCAGAATCAGCACCTCAATCAGCGAGGGAAAGGGTACACCCTGCCGGGTCTTGATGATCGTAATCGCCAGCTCTGTAGGGATCAGCCCCGGATGAAAGGAGATGAATGAGATGTACAGGGCCGGAGCCATCAGGGCAAAGAAGGAAGCGCCAAAACGCAGCAGCCGCAGAAGTGTTCCCGGCAGCCAGCGATCATAATAGTCTTCCGGCGACTGCAGCAGCATGCTGAAGGTTACCGGTGCGATTAGTACAAAGGGTGTGCCGTCCAGCAGGATGGCAACCCGTCCTTCCAGCAGGGCACTGATCACTCTGTCCGGCCGTTCTGTATTCTGTAGCTGCTGGAACGGACTGAGATAATTATCCTCAATGAGCTGCTCGATATAACCGGATTCGGCCAGGAAATCCATATCGAGCTTGGCGATCCGGTTCTTGATCTCCTCCAGCAGGTCGGGATTGACGATATCCTTCATGTAGGCGATCACAATATCCCGCTCAATCGTGCTGCCTGCCCGGTAAGACTTCATCTCAAGCTGGTCGCTCAGGCCCTGGCGGCGCAGCATCGAGGTATTCTCGCTCAGCACCTCGGAGAAGCCCAGCCGGGGACCGCGGAGCAGGGCTTCAGAGACCGGCTCCGCGATGGCCCGGTTAGCGGCACCGGGCATCTCGATGAGAAGTCCGCAGGGCAGACCTTCGATCAGCAGGCCTCCGTGTCCGAAGAGGATGTATTTATTAAACGCTTCGATAGCGTTCTCTTCCTTAAGCTCGCTGAAGGGAAGCAGCTGACGGGCAAGGCCTGCGGAAGACAGCGGTCCTTCAGGCAAGTCGTACATCAGGAACTGCATAATTCGCATATTCAGCAGCCGGTCATTCTGCATGCCGTCGATATGGATAAGCACGGCCCGGGCACCTGTATTCGCTAATGTGAATTCCCTGAAATGCAGATCGCTGTTGTCTCCAATGGCGGCTTGCACAGCGAGCAGATCCGTGCTGTAGCTGCCGCTGAAGGGAGCTGTACCCGCCATGCTGGAGGGGGCAGGTACAGGCGGCTGGGTCTGGTGAACGGTTCTGGAGCCGTACCCTATCTGGCCCCGTCCGCTGCCTACCAGCCTATAGAGCGATCTATACAGTAACGTGAGAAGCAGTGGAACGAGCATAGCAACGCCCGCCTGACCAAAGACTGCCCAGCCGGGTATATACGATACAATGGAAGCGAACAGTGTGATCATCCCCAGCCGCAGAAATTTAAATGTCAGGACAGAAGCAGACGTTTTTCTTCTCATCAAGTTTTCCAAAGTTTATCTGAATTTACTCCTAATTCCCGAAAAAAGTTCGAGCCAGCCTAAATGGTATATAATGCATACTAGAACAGATTGTTCAGGACAGCAGGAATGAATGAATCAGGAAAGAGGCAGCGCATGAGAACCTTACTGGTCACAGGCTACCGGGCCCATGAGCTCGGCATTTATGACAGCAAGCATCAGGGCATTCCCTATATCAAAAAAGCACTCGCGAACCGGATCATTCCGCTGGTGGAGGAGGGACTGGAATGGGTCATTACTCCCGGGCAATATGGCGTGGATCTGTGGGCCTGCGAGGTGGTGCTGGAGCTGAAGCAGCAATACCCCGGGCTGAAGCTGGGCATTATTACGGCCCATGCCTCACCGGAGGAGAAGTGGAAGGAAGAGAAGCAGAATGAATACCGCCGCATTGTAGCCGGTGCCGACTACTACGGAGCCGTAAGCAATGCCCCCTATGACGGGAGCTGGCAGTTCAAGGCCAGGGATGATCTGCTGCTGCGTAAAAGCGACGGGATTCTGTTATTCTACGACGAGGATGCAGCGGAGAGCAGTGCGAAGTTCACCAAAGAGCGGGTCGTGAAGCTGCATTCCGAAGGTGATTATGAGCTGCATCTGATGCATGCAGAGGAGATTCAGAGCATTGCCGATGAAGAGAACCGGCATCACTATGATTGAGAAGGGGGTGCGCAGCTGCGAGCTGCGCACCTGGAGCCTGTCCCATGTTGGCATCAAGCGGGATCAGATGAAGCTGCGGAGTGAAGGCGGCTTGCGCACCTTATAGTTCTGCTCATAGGCGTAAGCCAGTCTGATAAGCACCGGTTCTTCATAGGCCCGGGCGGAGAAGGTTACGCCGAAGGGCGCGCCGGCTGAGGTATAGCCTGACGGCACCACGATCGACGGATATCCGGCTCTTGAGGTAATCCGTGCGCCGAAGTCAGCGGGGAACAGCAGGGCATCAAGCTGATGTTCGCGCATAGTAGCGTCAATCCCGAGCTCCTTGCAGAGTCTGAGATCCGTCATGCGGTCACGCAGATATTGCGGCTCAGTGAAGGTGCCGGAGGTTGTTAATTCGGCATCGAGCAGGGTCGCTTGCCCGAACTTCAGCGTCTGGACCGGATGGGCATGATTGAAATCAATAATATCCTTCAAGGTACGCATCGGTGCCCCCGGGCCCAGGCGGGCCAGGTAGGCGTTCAGCGAGGTTTTGAATTCATTCAGCACCACGGATGAATAGCTGATCTCCCGCGCCGTTGTAATCTCGGCCGGATCGATAATGGTCGCCCCGAGCTCTCGCATTCTCTCCACAGAGGCATTGAACAGCGCAAGCTGCTCCTCCGTCAGCTCCTCAAAGTAATAATCGCGCGGAATTCCGATTCTTGCTCCCCGCAGACCGTCTGCATCCAAGAAAACCGTGTAATCCTCGTGAACCTTACCTCTGTTCGTACCCATTGCCGCATCTCCGGCATCCTGACCGAGCAGAGCGTTCAGGAGAAGGACGGCATCCCGGACCGTTCGTGCCATAGGCCCGGCGGTATCCTGCGTGCTGGAGAGCGGCAGAATACCGGAGCGGCTGATCAGCCCCACCGTGGGTTTAATACCGATAATAGAGCCAAGATTGCCGGGATTGAGGATGGAGCCGGAGGTCTCTGTTCCAACGGAGACGGTGCAGAAATTACAGGCCACCGCTACAGCAGACCCGGCGCTGGAGCCGCCTGTCGGCGTGGAGATGTTATAGGGGTTAAGCACCTGCCCGCCCCGGGAGCTGAAGCCGGAGGGCATGCCATTCGTCATGAAGTTGGCGAATTCCGTCATATTAGCCTTGCCCATAATGATAGCTCCCGCCTCGCGCAGCCTGCTGACGATGAAGGCATCCTCTCCGGCAAAAGAGTCCGCCAACGCGAGCGAGCCCGCGCTGGTATGCATGTTATCTCCGGTATTAATGTTATCCTTCAATAGCACCGGTATGCCGTGCAGCGGTCCGCGCGGACCCTGGAGCTGGCGCTCTACGTCCAGGGATTCAGCGATGAACAGCGCATCCGGGTTAATCTCCAGTACAGAATTCACCGTCAGACCGTTTTTGTCATGATCCGCTATGCGCTCAAGGTACATCAGGACTAATTGTCTGGAAGTGATCTCCCCGGAATCCAGAGCGGCTTGAATGTCAGACAGGGTAGCCTCTACGATTTCAAAACTCATGCGGGTCCACGCTTCTTTCCCTTTTGGATTTAGTAGTATTCTTCCTCATATAAGCACAGTTTGGCCTGTCTTCATAGTGTTCTTTTGCGGGCGGGACGACCATGACTTTGGATGTAACTTTTAAACGGCTGATTAAAAGGGGGGCTCCTGTGGTTAAATACATCACAAGATTTAACAATACTACTTGCTAACATCACTAGGAGGAATCGAACTTGAAGAAATGGACTACGTTATTTATGGGTGTTATGTTATCTGTGGCCTTGGCTGGCTGCGGCAATAATGAGGAGCTCAAACCATCAGAGGGCGCTGCAACAACTGCACCTTCAGGAAACGCGGCTCCGGAAGCCTCCGCATCGGCAGCGCCTGCTGAACAGACATCAGACGGCGTTCCAACAGTGGATGAATTGATTCAGAAGTCGGTTGCCGCATCGGGTGATCTGAAGAGCTTCGCGATGGAATCGCAGGTGAAGCAGAAGATCAACGTGAAGACGGCACAAGGGGATAATGCGCAAGATACCGATATGACCACGAAATCCGAGTTCATTAAGGAGCCGCTGATGATGCATCAGGAGGTACAGATGAAGACGGCCCAGGGCGACCAGAAGATTGAGCAGTATGTGACTAAGGACGGCTTCTATTCCCAGGTGAACGGGCAATGGATGAAGATGCCTGCTACGATGGGTGAACAGGTCCTGACTGCTATGCAGCAGTCCGCCAACCCTGAGAAGCAATTGGAGCAATTCAAGGCGCTTACCGAGAAGACAAAAATCACCGAGGAAGGCGATAGTTATCTGTTGTCTGCCGAGGTATCCGGCGATGACGTCAAGGAACTGGCGAAGTCTTATATGAATCAGGGCGGCAGTGCCGATCCTCAGATGGCTGCTATGATGGAGCAGATGAACATCAAGAGCATGAATATCGCCTATGCGGTAGATAAGAAAACCTACTTCCCAACCCGTACAGATGTAACGATGGTCATGGATATGACCAGCAATGAACAGACGATATCGATTGATATGGATATGAAGTCGACCATCAGCGATCACAATAAGGTCGACGAGATCAAGGTTCCGCAGGAAGCGCTGGACGCGAAGGAAGTTGAAATGCCAGCGGCTCCGGCAGCTCCTACAACTCCGTAACTGGCTTACCGGGCTGAATAGAAATGCAACATATGGAAACGGCGTTGCTGTCCTGATTAGGACGGCAGCGCCGTTTTTGGCATAAGCTTTTTACGGGGTGATTTTAGAATTTGAAGGAGTTGCTTAGCATACCAAAGGCCGCTCCGGCTATGACGGAGGTGATCAGCTTGTAGAAAATATATCCGGTCACAATGTTGGCGATGGCAATCGGGTATAAGGTGTCAATTCCCCGGCTGCCGGCGGTGTTCAGCGGATATTGAAACAAAGCCGTATTCATGCTGATGAAGACAAACAGGAAGGACAACGCCACCAATGTGGTCGAGAAGGAGTACAGGCTGACAAGTAGTGTAAGAATCGCCAGCACCAGCAGCGCCACGGCCGGAACGAGCAGCGTGCCCATCCGGGTAATCAGCAATTTGAAATCGAAGCTGACCTTCTCCAGCCGGAGAACGGCATAAGTGGCTCCGCAAGCAACGGCAAGGCCTACCGCCGTCAATAACAGCGGCTTCAGGAAGCCGGGGCCGAAGATGGCCGAGACATCCCATTTGATGAACAGGGTGAGGAAATATAAGGCCGTTAACAACGCCGTAAGGCCCATGGTGATCAGGCTGTTCATGAAATGGGCCACAGGAATTTCCCTCATTGTACTGTACGGGCGGGTAAGGGCTCTCAGGTAAAAGCTCCAATACTGCTTGCCTACTGCCTGTGCCTGCTGTACACGTTCATCCTTGAGCAGATTATTGAACTGCTCGGTTACCTTACGCTGGGGCTGCGGCTGCCCAGGCTGGTTGTTAGGCCCCTCAGGATTCGTGAAGGGGGTTCCGCCTTCCGGGTTGTTCATTGTGATTCCTCCTTGTGAAATATATGGAAAATGCCATTGGCTCTAGTATAAGGGCACTCACCGAGGAATTCTATAAATTTGCCGGAATATGCAGAAATTCATGCGAAAAAGCCCGTAAATCGTCGATAAAGGTCGATTTACGGGCCTGAGCCATTCCTATTTCTGTTCCGGTGTTAGTCTTCCGCCCGGGCAAACCCCTCTTCAGCGAGATATTCCTCCGCTTCAGCCGTCGTCTCGAAGGCCATCTCAAGCTGTAGTCCGGCATAGAGATACCACAGATCCTCCTCAAATCTCAGGCTCAGCGTATGCCCGGCCTCATTCTTCCACAGCGACTGCGCTTCAGCTCCGCCCGTCTGCGCTTTTTTCTTTCTTTTGGAAGGGGCAGGGGCCTCGGGAATGTACATCAAGAGAGAAGTGATAGACGCATCGAGCAGCTCGCGCAGCGCAGCCTCCGAATAATCTCGGATATTGACCAGTCCCTTATCATCCGTCTCGTAGCCCCGCAGCAGCCCGGCATAGACGAAGCCGTTCCCGTTCGGGTGAATATGCGAAGCCACGGTCTTCTTATCGTGACGGCTCTGCTCCAGGTGATAATTCACCCGTCCCAGTGAGACCTTCCGCGCCTCCAGCTGGGGATAGGAATCAAGAATAGCTATTTTCTGTTCAAAAGTAAGCATATACGCCTCCGGTTCACTTGAAATATAAAAATGTATAGGTTTCACGCTATACATTATCTTTCTATTTCTCGCTGAAACGGTACCGTCCTTTAAAAGGACGGCAATACCGTTTCCACTTGTAGTCAGTTGATTATACCACGCAGCGGGGTGCTGGACTATAACGCGCTTCCCCGGTTCATTACTCTGCCAGCGGGAGCCGCAGCACGAAGGTGCAGCCCTGCGGCGGGTTGCTGCCCAGCTCCAGGCTGCCGCCCATGGCTTCGGCCAGCAGTCTGCTGAAGGTCAGGCCCAGCCCGAGTCCGCGAAGCAGGCTCTGCTTGCCCGAGCTGCGGTAGAACGCTTCGAAGATCCGCTCCCGGCTGTCCGGATGGATGCCTGGCCCATTATCCGTAACGGTGATTTCGGCATGACCCTGCGGCGTAGCCGTAAGTTCAAGCTTCAATTGAAGCTTGCGGTCAGGCATCTTCGCCTGCAGGCTGTTGCCCAGCAGATTCACAATAATCTGCTGGATGCGCAGCGGGTCTCCCCGCAGTACAAGCGGAGTCTCCGGCAGCAGCAGGATGGGCTTACTGACCTCCTCGCTCTGGGTCAGCATCCATTGATAGAGAATCTCCTCCAGCAGCGGGGCTGCTTCGAGCTTATCATGACGGACGGCAACCATGCCCGCTGTCAGCGCATTGTAGTCCAGCAGATCGGCGACCATATGCTGCAGCCGCCCGGTCTCAAGCAGAGCGATATCGAGGAATTCCCCGGCCTCCTCGCCTTCGACAACGCCCTCGCGGACCGCATGGAGCAGTCCTTTGATCGAGGTGACCGGCGTCTTGAGCTCATGGGACACGCCGGCCAGCATGATGGCCCGCGACTGCTCGAACTGCTGCAGCTTGCCTGCCATCTCCTGGAAGGAGACGAGCAGCTCGTGAATCTCACGTTCTTTGGCCCCGGTCTCAAGCGCGATATTATATTGGCCGCTGCTGATCTGCGCGGCGGCGGCAGCCACCCGCTGAACCGGCTTGGCCAGCTTGACCGATAAGAGATAGATTGTCAGCCAGCTTAGGATAATCAGGAAGACGATGATAATCGAGAAGAAGGTGATCTCTTCTGTCGGAATATGACGCAGGGAGCGCTTGGACTGCATAACCAGCACCTGCCCCAGCGTGCCCTGGTCCCCCTGGATCTGAGCGGCAGCGGCTTTGTATTCCGAGGTCCGCGAATCGGTCAGGGTATCATTGAGCTTATATCGCATCTCCTCGTCCGTCATCGGGGGCTGGGAGTATAGCAACTCGCCTTCGGGTCCGGTGATGATTACGCACATCTCCTCAGTTACCTTGAAGAAGCGTTTGCGGTCCTCCACCAGCCTATTCAGGCCCCCGGTAATCGCTAATTGACCGTCTGTATCCACGCTCCGGTCAGCAATCTCCTGCGCCAGCAAGCCGGTCGTCTGCATCCGGTTGCTCATCGCCTCCTGCTGCATCCACCAGAAGGTGAACAGCGCCGTCACCAGCAGCCCGATGCTGATGATCAGCAGATACCGCAGAGTCCAGTAAGTAAGAATGGAGGTAGTCTTCTTCTTCCTGCTGCTGTTCTTCTTACTCTTCTTTAGGTTGTCCATAATTGATAACCCGTTCCTCTCAGTGTGCGGATCTCGCCCTCGTCCTCCGGCCAGTGCGAGAGCGCCTGGCGCAGTCTTTTGATGGAGAGATCAACGGCCCGGTCGCTTCCCTCGTAATCCATCTCCCATACATGCTCCAGCAGCTGGTCACGGGTGCAGATCTGATTCGGCCGCTCGGCCAGGAACAAGAGCACCGACATGTCGCGCGGGCTAAGGCTGACCTCTGCCCCGTTCAGGAAGATGCTGCGGGCCGAGAAGTCGATGAACAGGCTGCCGTAGTGGCGCTTGCGGCTGCCGTCCGACCACTGCGAAGGGCGGCGCAGCACCGCCCGCACCCTTGCGACCACCTCCTCGGGGATGAAGGGCTTCGACATATAGTCATCCGCCCCGCCGTCCAGACCCGCCAGCCGGTCCTTGATCCCGTCGCGGGCGGTGAGCATGATGACCGGGCAGCTGCTCCGCTCACGGATGAGCTGCAGCAGCTCGAAGCCGTCCATCGCCGGCAGCATGATATCGAGCAGGACCAGCGAGGGAGGCGCCTCCCCGAAGGCGTCCAGGGCACTCCGGCCGTCTGCGGCCCGGGTGACGTGAAAGCCTGCTTTTCGCAGATAGGCACTAAGCACCCGCGCGATGGCTTCTTCATCCTCTACGATTAGTATCGATTGCATGAGCTTCAGTCCCTTAACTAAAATTACGACAATTCTAACACATATGCAGGCTAGTATGCTTTGACTTATTCCCGACATATTGCTTTGGTAGAATGGGAGCCAAGCCAATAGAGCAGAGATAAGAATATGGAATGGAGGAGATCGTATGAAGAAGAGGACAGTCGCTATAACCGCAGCCATTGTAATTATTGCAGGAGCCATCACCGCCTTCATCTTAGTGAACAACAGCCTTGGCAATAAGGTGGAGATTGAATCGGTGATTCCTGAGCAGGCGCAGGACAGCGGAGCCCAGAAGGAAGGAACGGCCAATGCGGCTGCCGCCGCCGCTGCTGTAACGCCGGAGCAGTTGAACGGAACCTGGAACATTGCAGAGCCGTCCAAGGTCTACTGGTCCGTAACCACATCCAAAGAAACGGTTAACTTCGTAGATCCTTCCGTGAAGGGCACCTGGAAGGTGAATCTGGAGGATGCCTCCGCGATGACCGGCGAAGGGTCGGTCGACATGAGCGCGCTTGATTCGGGAACCGCCCAGCGGGACGAGCATGTCAAGGGAGCAGACTTCCTGTCCGTGGCAGAGTTCCCGGAAGCCACCTTCACGGTGAAGTCCTTCTCGGAGCTGCCGAAGGAATGGACAGAGGGGACGGCGGTGCCGGTACAACTGCAGGGTACGCTGACTGTGAAGGGCATTGAGAAGGAAGTGACGTTCGACTCGCAGGCCGCATATAGCGGCGGAGAGCTTAAGCTGTCGGGTACGACTACCGTAACCTTCGAGGATTTCGGCCTCAGCAATCCGCATTCCATCGTGCTCAGTACCGAGAACAACCTTGAGGTGCGCCTGGAGCTGGTGCTTAAGAAATAACATAGAGTTGGGGATGACCCTCCCCGTCTGCCGTGGATTCGCGGCTGGCGGGGAGGGTTTTTTGATGTAACTTGGGCTGTTGCGGCGGCGGGGGCTGTGGAGGATGTATGTGGAAAAGCGAACACATTGGGCTGGCGCGGGGTGTACGGCCGGAATGTAATCGAAAAACCGATTACATTGGGCTGCGCGGGGCCTATGGACGAAATGTAATCGAAAAACCGATTACATTGGGCTGGCGCAGGGCGTATGGCTGGAATGTAATCGAAAAACCGATTACATTGGGCTGGCGCGGGGTGTACGGCCGGAATGTAATCGAAAAACCGATTATATTGGGCTGGCGCGGGGCCTATGGACGAAATGTAATCGAAAAACCGATTACACTGGGCTCAGCGTGGGGCCTATGGCCGAAATGTAATCGAAAAACCGATTACATTGGGCTGTTGGAGAGCGTATGGCTGGAATGTAATCGAAAAACCGATTACAATTGGGCTGGAGCTGGGCGGATGAGCGGAATGTAGACGATAAACCGAACACAATCGGTGCTGCTGCGGTGAGATGGACATATGCTATCCATACAAGCGGTCGGTGAGAGAATGCTCTCAGAACTGGCGAATTCCCGCTGACGGTGCAAATTCCCGCCTCCAGATTAAATATAAGAGATAAATAATCATTCCACAGGACCATCAGGTAAGGAAGGGAGCTAAGATATATGGACCGAAAGGCCAAGACCATACTGCAAAAATCATTCTGGAGCGCGAGCGGCTGGAAGGGGACGTACGGGCCTTTTTCCGGTGAGGATTTCGACTATGCGAAGAGCAAGGGGGTCATGTTCGATCCCCTCACGATCACCCATGATGAGCTGGTGGAGAAGCTGCGGGTGCTGCACAGTGGAAGCGTGACCCGGGACAAGGTGGCGGCTGCCTTCCTGCATAGTCTGTCCACCCGGAAGGTTCATCTGCGGAGCGCCTTGTCCAGCTGGGCTTTGACCTCGGAGCTGGCTGCACATACCTACGCCCAGCCCCCCGCTGAGCAGCCAAGGTATAGCAGCTGTGCGGCCTGTGATACCAGACACCTGATGTCTGATCAGCAGTACAACGCTGTAGATCTGAATGTGCTCAATTTCGAGCGGGTCAAATGGGGCGGCATCCGCCTTAATAAGCTGCTGTATTGCTGGCTCGATCTGGAGCTGTTCAGCCGGGAAGAGGAGGTGGAGGCTGCTCCGCAGGATCTTCGTATTTTGCAGGATATGGCCGAAGCCGTGAAGCTATGCGGCAGCAAGAATGGTGCACGGAAGCTGGAGAAGCATTGGAAGGATATATTCCCCTCGAACCAGCATGAACGGGATGTGGTGATGGAGATCTGGGGATATGCTGGAATTCTGGTTCCGCAGGAGGAGCCGCGCCAGGGGCGGGGCGGAGACAATGACTTCAACGCTGTAGCCAACTGGCGCGGGGAGGACGGTTATTCGGAGGAGCGACTGAATTTGTTGTTCGGGCTATAATACATATCTGTATAGAGCTGGAGGGTTCCGGCGGGATGCGGACATGTACACAACAGGGAGATTTTGATAGAATCAGAGGGACCTGAGCTTCATTAAGAGGAGGATATTACTATGGCAGAAGATAACGCTTACACGATAAAATGGGGCATTCTCAGCACAGGCTGGATCGCCCATCAGTTCGCCACGGATCTGGCCCACGCCAGCAATGGGGTGGCCTATGCAGTCGGCTCGCGCTCGCAGGAGAGCGCGGATAAATTCGCAGCCGATCACGGCATTCCTGTCGCATACGGCACCTACGAAGAGCTGGTTAACGATCCTGATGTGGACGCCATCTATATCGGCACACCGCATCCGTTCCACCGTGAGAACGCGCTGCTCGCGCTGCGTGCAGGCAAGGCTGTGCTGTGCGAGAAGCCTTTTACCGTTAACAGTACTGAACTGGAGGAAGTCGTGGCCTATGCCCGGGAGCATAAGCTGTTCCTCATGGAAGCGATGTGGAGCCGGTATATCCCGGCACATGTGAAGGTGAGGGAATGGCTGGCCGCCGGGCGCATCGGTGAGGTGAAGCTGGTGAAGGCGGACCTTGGGTTCCGTTCTGACTGGAAGCCGGAGGGGCGTCTGCTGAATCCGGCCCTTGGCGGCGGTGCGCTGCTGGATGTCGGCATCTATCCGGTCTCCTTCACCTCGATGGTTCTCGGACCTCATCCAGAGTCGATCGCCAGCACCGTTCATATCGGGGAGACCGGCGTGGATGAGCACTTCTCGCTGCTGCTGTCCTACGGGAATGGCGTATCTGCTTCACTCCATGCCGGCATCCGGCTGAATCTGGACGATGAAGCCTATATCTATGGAACGGAAGGCCGTATCGTGGTCAATGGCACCCTGGTTAATCCGAAATCGGCCGAGCTCTACGTGAACGGCGAATTGGCGGAGAGGTTCGAAGATGACCGCGCTTCAGTCGGGTACTGCTTCGAGGCGGAAGAGATAGGCCGTTGTCTTCAGGCCGGACTTACCGAGAGCCCGATGATGACGCTGGATGAATCCGTAGCCCTGATGAAGCTGCTGGATGAAGTCCGGGCGCAGTGGGGGCTGAAGTATCCCGGCGAATAAGTGCGGGCAGGAAGCTTCCGGGAAGGGGGAGACCAAGTGACATTGACGATGGACCGTTATCAGGGCTGCCTGCAGGGGCTGGCCGCCGGGGATGCGCTGGGCACAACTGTAGAATTCCAGGCACCCGGAACCTTCAAGCCAATGACAGATATTGTCGGCGGCGGGGTATTCGCTCTGCAGCCGGGGCAGTGGACAGACGACACCTCGATGGCGCTCTGTCTTGCGGAGAGTCTGCTTGCCATGCAGGGCTTCGATCCGGCAGATCAGATGCAGCGTTATGTGAAATGGTACCGCGAAGGAGCACTTAGCAGCACCGGCAGATGCTTCGACATCGGCAACGCAACGCGCGAAGCGCTGCACCGGTATGAAGCAAGCGGGGAGGCGTACAGCGGTTCAGAGGACCCGTTCTCTGCCGGGAACGGCTCAATTATGCGTCTGGCTCCGGTGATGATGTACTACGCGGAGCAGCCCGCTGAGGCGATCCGCTATGCAGCCATGAGTTCAAGAACCACACACGGGGCCGCCGAGTGTCTTGCTGCCTGCCGCCTGCTCGCGGCCTATATTCTCGCCGGGCTGCACGGCTGGAGTAAGCAGGAGATGCTGGCGCCGGATGCCTTCCGCGAATGGCTGGATGAAGATACGCTGACGCCGCATATGCTGAATATCAAGCAAGGCTCCTACAAGCTGAAGGAGCCGCCGCAGATTCAAGGCTCGGGCTATGTCGTAGAGTCGCTGGAAGCGGCGCTATGGGCATTCCATAAGTCGGACAGCTTCGCAGAGGGCGCGCTGCTTGCCGTGAATCTCGGCAATGACGCCGACACCACCGGTGCCATCTACGGCCAGATCGCAGGAGCCTGCTATGGGCTCAGTGGCATCCCGGCGGAATGGAGCCGCAAGCTGGCGCTGCGTGAGCTGATCAGCGACTATGCGGGGCGGCTGTTTATGGAGCGGGTGCGATAGACGGAGGTAGTTAAGCTGCACGTGGCAGGCGGGGCGCATGGGTTACAGGGCGCCCGCCTGCCACGTGCAGGATGATGCGGAGTTTCGCATGTGAACTATAGAACCTGATTCATTGCGCTAACGCTGTAATGTGTGGGTCTGTGTTTGAAGGAGACAT
The DNA here is from genome assembly GCF_038006885.1 of Paenibacillus sp. FSL R7-0302. Classification (NCBI taxonomy): domain Bacteria; kingdom Bacillati; phylum Bacillota; class Bacilli; order Caryophanales; family Paenibacillaceae; genus Paenibacillus; species Paenibacillus sp. FSL R7-0302. Next base: position 5,603,376 of record NZ_JBBOWB010000001.1, on the reverse strand, counting down.
TCAGAGATAAGTGTATTCAGTACAATTAAAAACCGCGAAATGGCAAGCATTCCTCTTCTAACTGTAGTCTGTACAACTAAATTTGCCTGAGTGGGCGAGAACCCAGATATAGAGGGATTTTAGTTGTACGAACTACAGCTAAACGGCTATCCGACGGCACATCAGACGATTTAGTTGTACAGAAGAGACAATTTCATAATTCAAAACCCTTGCTATACCTGGTTTTTTTGAGCATAGAAAAAGGAGTACCTCCCCAAATTCTCGAAGTTATAGGCGACGAAACCAACACCCGAGAAGAAAAGAGGTAATCCCCATCTATTCTATTCGACAAGAAGAACTGTTTTCCTTCGAGGAATTGCTCCAAATGAGTCCAGAAGATAAATACAGCCAAATCTTTGAACACTTACATTTAGCTCCAGTTCTGTTCGCACTAGGGAAAAAGAACCATCGCGGACGGCCTGAAAAATTAAATGTACCTGCCATGATCTACTCGCTGCTGATTGCAAAAATGGAGAACATCGAGTTTGTCTCTGCCCTGGTCCGGCGACTGAATCATAGCAACGAATTTCGAGTCCAGTGCCGGTTCACCGGCTCGGATAACATTCCAAGTCAGGCCTCCTATTCCCGTTTGATTCATGCGCTGGAGCAAACGGGAATGCTGGAACAACTTCAGGATCGCCTAGTCACGTCTGCCCTAGAAGAAGGCTTTGTGAGCGGAACCCATCTGGCTGTGGATTCATCCATGGTCGAGGCTTGGGATTGCCAATTTAGCGAATCGGCCTCCAAGCGTCGTGCGGCTCGCCGGGGGCAAAAGAAAGGCGAAGCTTCGGTGGCCGAGCAAATTCAGCTCGAACATCCCGAGCCTGAGCCTAAGGTGGCGAACGAGCCGCTGAAGAAACCCAGATATAGCAAGCCCGGCCGTCCATCCCAGGCGGAAAAGGAACGTCGGCGCGAGGAAATGGAAGCCTATGAACAAAGTCTCGGACCGTTCCAGAAAACCATTGAAGCGATGTTGCCGTACCCGTACGATGAACTACTGACCGCGTTGCCCCGGCATGCTGCGCGTTGTGACAAGAAAAATACGAAGGGCCGAATGACCAGCTATTACGGGTTCAAGGCGAATCTGCTGGTCGACACGGACAGCCAGTATATCCTCAGCGGCCTCTTTAGTTCGGCCAATCCGAATGACCAGCGTATGGCGGTCGTCCTTCTCAAAGGCCTGCTCCTGAAGTTTCCGATGCTAAAGGTCAAGCATATCTTGGGCGACAAGGGGTACGATTGCGCGGCGATCTACCAGTTGATTCATTCGCTCGGCGCCTATCCTGCGATTTCCCTGATTCACCACAAAGACCCGCCTGCGGGAATGAATCTCGATTACACGCCAGTGTGCGCTCAAGGGCATGCGTACCGTTACGACAGTTTTGATGCCAAATATGAGACCCTGAAGTACACCCGGCCTAGTGAATGCAAAGGCTGTGCGCTTTCCGGTACCGAATGCCAAAAAGTGTTTAAAATTCGAATCCAAACGGATTTGCGTTTACACACCTATCCCGCCAGAGGGAGCGAAAGTTTTACAACACTGTACAAGAAGCGTACGGCCGTGGAGCGTGTGTTTGCCTATCTCAAAGAGTATTTCGGGATGAAGCGCACACGCCACCGCGGTGTCCGGGCAAGTGTCGATTTCCAGCTCAGTACGCTCGCGTACAATTTGAGTAAGTTTGCGTTAGACAAATTGAACCAGCAGTTGAGGAATTCCCAGCAAATCGCCTGATTTTTTAAAAATGTGACCTTAGATTTTGGCCTAATCTTGCTATTTAACAAATTGAATTATGAAATTGACTCCAGAATGCAATTAAGTTAACCGCTCGTACCTTAATGGGGGCCACAATGGATGATAGTAGGCAATTCTGCACCTGTCGCCGGCCCCTGGACTTGAATTGAAAGCAGCTGATTGTATTTCCTGCAATAGAAAACTCATATTTGACTGTAAAATGAGATTCTATTGTATTTCGTACAGTGGAATGTTGCGTATTGGGCTAAAAATGGCCTTTTTTCAATATTCAAATGTACCGAATACAATAGAATCTATTTCGATAACCTTTTTACAGCATTCCATTGTACAAAATACAGTTACTACTGTTCCAGCGCCTACAGTATACGAACGACTGTGTGGGAATGAGGCGCTAGTTATCTTTTTCGGAACAAGGCGGCCCACAGAAAAGCTTCACCGAACAGATTCACACTCTGCTCCGTCTGGCATCCGGATAATCCCGGAAAAAAGGAATGCCCTTCTCCTTATCCGCATAGAATCCATCCCGCCATGCCCCCTAGTCCCGGAAAATAGTGTCCAGTATCCTCAGCGTATCCTCATGGCTATAAATCGTTTCATCGCTCATTCTTCTCAAGGTCTCCCTTCCTGTCATCATACGGCAAACCGAATATACACTATGAGACAATGCAGACAGTAACTCTCCTAAATTATGTTATAATATTCCGGAAATATGTTCTGTGCGGTTGGTTGCAGGGAGCGGAAATTCTATGAGGGGGAGGGAAGCGTGTGCTCTGGACGGCAAGTCTATCCAGTCTGCTGCTGAAGCCGGACAACCGGCAGCGGCATAGCGAATTACTTCAGGAAATTGGCAGCTATATCAGCACTCATATTCTGAATCACCCGCTGCTTACGGAAGATTGCGGGAATATCAGCATCCTGCTGGATGGATCAACGGCCTTGGGGATTGTGGACGACAGCTCGGATGTAGATCTGATTCTGGTCTGCCAGGATGAACGCTATGAGCCGATTACAAGCCGGTTCGAACAGGCCGGGCTGATCCCGGAGAGAAGCAGCTTGTTTGTCGATGTGCACCTGCCCAGCGGCAAAACAGGACATTACACCCTGCTCAAGTTATCGGAGCTGGAGCAGGCGCTGGGAATGGGACAACTGGACTGGTTGTGGAATGCATCGGTCTCCTGTCTTTATCAAGATCCGCTGGACCTGAAGGCGTTGTTCACGCAAGCGGTTCCGCTGCCCTCAGACCTTCTGCTGAGTCTGCGGAAGAAGACATACATAGACCTTCGGAGTGCTGCCAAAAGCCTGGATAATCCCGTGCGCCGGGGAGAGGCTTTTCCGATTCTTTTTCAGGCGGTGGAGGTGTTCAAGCAGGCCTTACGCTGTGCCATCACGGTGGAGGGTTACCCCTATCCGTATGATAAATGGCTTGTACAGGTAGCAGAGCAGCTTCCAGTGGGGAAAAGGGTGCTTGATTGCATGAAGGACTTCCGGCAATACCTATCAGAAGATCTGTCCTACGCGCCAATGTACCAGGAGGATAACAGCTTTGTGAAGATGGAGAAGCGGGTCCGCCGGGTGCTGCTGGAGGAATTCCGCCTGCGCGGCGTAGATGAGCCTTGGCTGGTGGAATGGTGGAAGTATTTCGAGGATTGAATGGAATAAGAAGTCACGCTGGCGCAGACAGTCTATAGATGAAAGGGGCTCAACCCATGTCCAAGAGCTTTGAAGTCACACTCCAAAAAGTAGTCGATCATTCTTACTCTATTGAGATCGGTGAGCATTTGTTCGCCTCATTGACCCGCGATTTGCGGCAGGGGCTGATAGAGGGAGCCAGTAAATATGCTATCATTATAGACTCTACGGTGGAGCCGTTATATGGCCGTCCTTTGCTGGAGCTGCTAGAGGAGCTTCGCGCGAACCCGGTAACTTAAATGTTATATATTCTATCATAATATATATATTTCTTTTATTTATGTTATATTATCTTCCGTATTTTTATTGACAAGTCTTTAATTTTATCTATAATGATGTATAAGCGGTGGGCGAAAAGGCGATATAGTTGCTTGCGAGTCACATTTCATAACATAATCTATTGCAGCAAAGGTGTGATCGCTAATGATCGCTTCCGCCGGACAATGGAAACAGGATATTCTACGGATTTACAACGAAATCAACAAGAAGCTGTTCAACGCCGGCGTTAAGCAGCAGAAGGTCGATTTTGTGGGGAACAAGATTATTATTATATCCATTAATAGCCGGGTGCCCGTACTCAAGGTGCTGGATACCCATGATCCCGCGGCAAGCCGCCAGATGAATCTGGTGCTGCATGAAGTATTCAAAGGTGAGATCAAGCAGGCATTTCTGGATGAATTTCAAGTCAATATTAAGGCTGTTCTTAAAGATTATGATGTGGAGACCGAGTATTCCGGTACGATCATAATTTTGGAGAAGGACCTTGAGCATTATCTGAACGTTACGCTGGAACTCTGAGCTTTTGGAGAGCCGGCCTGCCGTCAGTTTTCGGACATGTCCCTGCGGGGCTGTGTCCAAAGCTGGCGGCTTTTTGTTTATACGCCTTATGTTATTACTTCCTTAAGGAGCTGATTCTATGAAAACCAAAATTGAGATTGCCGGTGTCAGCAAGTGGTTCCGCCGTGACGGCCAGGAGATTATGGCCATGCAGGAGACGAATCTCTCCATAGAACAAGGCAGATTTGTCAGTATTATCGGCCCCAGCGGCTGCGGCAAGTCCACGCTGTTCAATATTATCGCGGGCCTGATTCCCCCCTCCACCGGCCGTGTGCTTGCAGACGGAGAGGATATCGTAGGAAAGACCGGATATGTCGGGTATATGCTGCAAAAGGATATGCTGCTTCCCTGGAGGACGATTCTGGACAACATTATCCTGGGCATGGAGATTCGCGGGGTGCCGCGCAAGGAAGCGGTAGCCCGGGCCAAGCCCTTGATGGACCGCTATGGACTGAAGGGCTTCGACGGACATTACCCGGCAGAGCTGTCCGGCGGGATGCGCCAGCGGGCAGCGCTGCTCCGTACGCTGCTGTATGAGCGGGATATTATTTTGCTGGACGAGCCCTTTGGCGCACTGGATGCCCAGACCCGGCTGACTATGCAGAACTGGCTGCTGGAGCTCTGGGAAGATTTCCGCAAGACAGTGTTATTCGTTACTCATGATATAGATGAAGCCATTTATCTGTCTGACGATATCTATGTCTTCTCCGGGCGGCCGGGACGGATCATCTCCAAGATTTCTGTAGATATGCCGCGTCCCAGACACCAGGAGGATACGGTATCTGCTTCATTCATGGAGCTGAAAGCCCACTTGCTGAATCTGCTGTCAAGCGGCGACCAGGAGCCTGCGACCCGTATCTCTTAGAACTCATAAACTGTTGAAGGAGAGGACAACCATGGAGAGTGTACAAAAGAAAGGCTATGTCATTCACAAGCTGGAGCCCGCCCCGATCTATTCAGTCAAGCCGGACAAAATGCAGAAAGAGCCTGTCATCATTGATGAAGAAGCCGCCAGACGCCAGATGCGGCGGATCATCGGAATCGGGCGGCTGTCTGTGGCGCTGCTGATCGTGCTCTGCTGGGAGCTGTTTACGCGGATTGGCTGGATGGACTCGTATTATTGGAGCAGCCCCCTGCGGATTATTAGCACAACCTGGACTCAGATGACAGAGGGGACGCTGCTGGAGGATATCGCTTATACCTCAAGCTCGACGATTCTCGGCTTCATCGGCGGAACGCTGATTGGCTCGTTGCTCGGCCTGTCCTTCTGGTGGTCCCGCAAATTTGCGGGCATCAGTGAACCGTTCCTGATCCTGCTCAACGCCATGCCGAAGCTGGCGCTTGCCCCGGTGCTGGTCATTCTGCTGGGCATCGGGTTCTTCTCGAAGGTGGCGTTAGCTTTTGCCATGACAGTGGTTGTGGCGGCCTTGTCGGCGCATAGCGGTGTGCAGAGTGTGGACAAGGATATGGAAAAGCTGATGTATTCGCTCGGGGCGAAGCGGCATCAGGTATTCACCAAGGTGGTCATTCCCTGGGCGATGCCCTGGATGATCAGCAGCCTGCGGATTAATATTGCCCTCTCGCTGGCCGGAGCCATTGTTGGTGAATTCATTGCTTCGAGCCATGGCATTGGCCGTATGGTCATCTACGCCGGTACCATTCTCGATATTAATCTGGTCTGGGTAGGCGTTGTAGTTCTGTCTGCACTGTCGATGGTCATGTATGCGGGAGTGGTGTTGCTGGAGAAGTGGTTGTCTAAGGGATATGGGATGAAGAAGGCTTAATATGCAGGAATTTCAACAAGATAGAGGAGAGAAGCCAATGATGAATGTAACGAAAATGAAGCTGTCGGCCGTCCTGCTGGTCTCTGTAATTCTGCTGTCCGGCTGCGGCGGCAAAGGCAATGCTGAAGTGGAAGCAGCCGCTGCCGGAAACGTTACGGAGAAGCTGAAGAAGCTGGTTATCGCCGAGCCGCTGCACTATACGGGTTATTTGCCGCTGTACGTGGCGCAGCGTGAGGGGTATTTTGCCGAGGAGGGCCTGGAGGTGGAGATGCTTCAGGCTGCAGGCGGCACCCATGTCACCTCGGTAGTCAGCGGGGATGCCTGGGCGGTCATCGGCGGGCCGGAGTCCAACGCACTAGCGAATATTGGCAACTCGGACCCGATCGTCTCGGTCAGCAATGTGGTTAACCGGGCTAATGTCTATCTGATGGCCAAAAAAGGGACAGCCCCGGCAGGCAGCTCAGCTGAAGAATTGGCAGCCTTCCTGAAGGGCAAGAAACTGAATGCCGGACGGCATGGCGGTACGCCGAACCTGCTGACCCAGTATTTGCTGCTGGAGCTTGGACTTGATCCGCAGAAGGATGTGCGGCTGCTGGAGCCGGCGGACGGCTCCACGGTGGTGGCGATGGTCCAGCAGGGGGCAGCGGATATTGCGAACGGCGCGGAGCCGCAGATCAGCGACGGGATGAGCAAGGGAGTGTGGGATGAACCTTTTTACAAGTTCCATGATCTGGGTGACTATGCTTACTCGGTGCTGAGCGTGAAGAAGTCTACCCTGGAGAAGGACCCGGAAACGGTACAGAAGGCGGTGAATGCTGTCGTCAAGGCACTGAAGGTGATCCAGGAGGATAAAGAGCTGGCGATGCGTGTCCTGAAGGCGGAATTCCCTACACTCTCGGAGGCTGCTGCTCAGGCTGCGCTTGACCGGGCGTATGAGGATCAGCTCTGGAGCCCGGATGGAGTGATCTCGCAGGAGGCGCTGGATAAGGATATGGATGTGATGATCAAGACCGGAATCTACAAAGGCGAGTATACCTATGATGACCTGGTCGATATGCAATTTGTGAATCAAACAGCAGCGAAATAAACAGAGGTCTTCAAAAATGAAAGAGGTGACGAAAATGGAGTTAACTGCCGATCTGATTATTCCTGATAAAACCGCACTTATTATAGTAGATGTGCAGAATGATTATTGCCATGAGGAAGGCGCGCTGGCCGCAGGCGGGAACGATGTGTCAGCCGTCAGTGAGATGATGCCGCAGCTCCACGGGTTGATTGCCGCAGCGAGAACGCAGGGAGTGCCGGTCATTTACATCCAGACGTATCATGAAAAGGCGACGGATTCCCAGGTCTGGACGTCCCGCTCCGGGCGGGGCTCGCTGGGTGTCTGCCGCCGGGGGAGCTGGGGCGCTGAATTCTACGAGGTATCCCCGCTTCCGGAGGAGATTATCGTGAATAAGCACCGGTACAGCGCTTTTATTAACACCCGGCTTGATTCTGTGCTGCGCGCACAGCGGATCGAAACCCTGATCATGACTGGCGTAAGCACCAATGTGTGCGTAGAGTCAACCGCAAGGGACGGCTTCATGCTGGATTATCAGATTGTGATGGTTCAGGACGCCTGTGCTTCGTATTCCCGGGCGGCGCATGACATGACGCTGGAAAATATGAAGGGATACTTCGGTGTGGTCGCTTCAGCCGCAGAGATTGAAGCGGGCTGGAAGATCTGGAACCAGCCTGTGCTGCAGCAGCTGTCATGAGCCTCACGGTGCCGTCACCGGAACGGGCCGTGAACCTCACGGCGGTCAAGGTGGTTATCTGTCTCGGGGCGTTCCTGTCCAATCTGTCCGCCGGGATGTTCAATATATCGCTGGTTGATATTTCTGCTGATTTGCAGATTCCCGTGGCCTCTGCACAGTGGGTGGTTAGTATCTATCTGCTGGTCATTTCAGTGCTGCTGCCTGTAATGGGACGGCTGGGAGACAGGTTCGGCCGCCGCAAGGTGCATAATCTGGGTCTGTTCGCATTCGCAGCAGGAGCGCTGGGCTGTGCGCTCGCCCAGAATGAAGCGATGCTGCTGGGCTTCAGAGTCTTGCAGGGCGCAGGGGCTTCCATGTATCAGGCGACTAACATGGCTCTGATCGTCTCGCTCTTCCCGGCGGAGCAGCGGGGCCGGGCGCTGGGGCTGATGAGCACCTTCGTGGCTGCGGGCTCGATGGCAGGGCCGGCCTTAGGCGGCTTCCTGATCCAGTGGTTTGCCTGGGAGAGCAACTTCTGGCTGCTGGCCGTTGTTGCGGGAGCCGTGGGTGTGCTCGCACATAGGCTGATTCCCCGGGATACAGAGACCGCCGGAGGCCAGTTGAATCTGGCCGGTGCAGCCTGGATGGCGGCCTGCCTTACTTCGCTGATGATTGCCGTCGATCTCGGCAGCCGCTCCTCGTTCCTGTCTGTATCCGTACTGCTGCTGCTCGCGGTCTCGGTAGGGCTGGCAGCGGGTTATACGGGATACGCCCGTTTCGCTCAGCGCATCTCTCCGCCTGCGGAGAACGGCTTCAGCCTGTTCACGGACCGGAGCTTTGCCGCGGGTATCGTGATTACGGTTATCACGTATATGGCCGCTTTTGCCGCACAACTGGCGTTGCCTTCGCTGTTGCGTCTATCGGGAGCTGAGCCTGCGTGGGTGGGGCTGATCATGATCGGATATCCGCTGGCGCTGGTGGTAACTGCCCCTGTCAGCGGGAACATCGCGGACCGCAAAGGGCCGCTCGGCATTCTAACCGCAGGCCTGCTGCTGATGAGTGTCACGCTGCTGGCGTTTGGCCTGGGCTCTCCTGCTCTGAGAACAGGTGCAATGGTGCTGCCGGTGGTGCTGCTCGGCTGTGCCATGGGAATGATTACTTCGCCTAACACAAGCATCGTTATGGGTTTGGCGGCAAAATCGCAGCTTGGCCGGGTCAGCAGTATACTGGCGTTGTCCCGCAACATCGGCATGATGTTCGGAACGGCGGCCGGCGGTCTGATGATCAGTGGGGGGAACAGGCCGAACGGAAGCTATGTGGCGGTGTTCGTAGCCTGTGCAGCGGCAGTCGGTCTGTCTGCCGTCTGGCCGCTGTATTCCTTCCGGCACAGCAGCAAGCGCAAAAGCGCGGAGCATCTGCATCTGCCGTAATAGAGTTGAGTTTCAGGTGAGCTGAATCCCGCCCCCTTCATTCTGGGTAATATAGAGAAAGAGAGCTTAGGAGGGACGACGATATGGGCAATCCGTTGAAGGAATTCAAGAGCAGTATCGATGGGCTGAAGCAGTCACTGGACGGGGTAAAGCAATCCGTCGATGGACTGAAGGCTCCGGTCGATGAGCTCAAAGCGAATATGCAGGAGACGGTGGAGGCGGCGAAGCTGCGGAGTGACGGGGTGAAGTCGGAGCTTGGGCGGATGAAGCAGTCGGTCAAGGACACTCAGGAGGTGCTTGGCGAGGTGAAGGAGACGCTGAGCGCATCGGCGGAGGTGCTGTCTACCCGGAAGCGGTATCTCAGGCTGTTCAGCCGCAAGAAGGGACGTCAGATGGCTGCCAAGGCCCGCCGTTCGTGAACGATAATCACACATCTCCCGCGCCAAAAAGAAGACGCAAGCGTCAAGCGGCATCCGTGCCGTCCGACGCTTGCGTCTTTGTGTTCCGTTTTGGGATTTTCGGTCCATGCGGACTGGAGGGCCTTTATTTGGTCCGTTTACGCCATTCCAGTAACCTGTCCGGACTCAGAGGACCTTAACTAACCTGTATCGACTCATTTTCAGTGTCAACGCGCCGTTTAACGGCCTCCCAGTCCGCGACGGGCAGAAAAGTTGTCTTATTGACCAAATAGCGTCCTCACTGTCCACCAAGCATTCAGCCGGGCCGCCATCAAGGTGCCATCAGGCTTAAGCTCTGCGCCGAATCGACCATAAACACAGGCACAGACTGTACCCCAATCTCCGTCTCCACCTCTCCGAATTCATTCCCGAACTGGCCGCTGACTGCGGCGGGGCCGGTAAACAGCGGCACCTCGCCCTGGAGGAGCAGATCACGCCCATTTGCGCGTGCAACGGTTCTTCCGGCGGAGTCGATGATAATCTCGCAGGAGAACATCACCTTCTCATTGAGATGAAGCTCAAGCTGTGCCGCATCAATTGGAGTATAGGTGGCGGCGGACTCCTGATAGAGTTCCGAGAATTCATATGCCCCGTTCACTTGGCGGAAGATAGCGGTTCTGCCGGCGACACCATCGGCCAGATCCGTATTCATTACGCGGATGGAGCCATCCTCCGCCATCAGCTCATAGCTGCTGCCTGTGAAGCTGAACAGCAGGGAGATTCCCTCCGGCCGGATGGTATAGCCTGTGAAGATGCTGCGTCCGTCAGTCTCGCCGCTGTTAGCTACAACAACAGGTACTTCGGAGTAAGCAGACAACGCTTCGTCAAAAGAAAGAGTGCTCAGCATCCCCGAACCCTGGATCACCTCCCCGGTCCGGGTGGAGACCGTGCCGTCCCCGCTCATCTCGGCGTAGACCAGCTTGCCGCCAGCATCTACTCCGGCTACTGCCACCTTGGCACCGTACTTGTCAGTGACGGAGGCCGTAAGCGAATAGCTGCCCTGCACTTCACCGCCCGGCAGCAGCCGGAGCGGCTCGGCCAGGTTCCAGGCAAGCGTTGCGGCAGCGGTCTCCCCGGAGGTGTCCTGCACTGGGGCCAGCTCCGCATAGAGCCTGATGGCATCCGCATACCGGCCGCCGCGCACATGGCGCGCGCCCTCGCGGAGCAGCCGGGCGATGCTGCTGTCGATCAGCTTCAGCACCTTGGAGCTGGTAATGCCGGCAGATGCCGCATAGCTGCGGTAGCGGGCGGCATGTCCGGCGAAGGCGGCGGTGTTGCCGCCGTCCAGATCCTTGTTCAGGATGATCGAAGCGCTCTCCTGAACCTGCTTGCTAAGCCAAGGCGCGGTATAGCTATGATTCTTATAAGCTTCTTCCATAGAGAGGGCGCTCTCCAGCATAGGCCCGAAGCTTCCGGCTGCGGCCAGAGCCTTGAGTCTCGCGGTATCATGGGCCTTGAAGCTCGCAGCGAGCAGCTTATCCTTGGCGGCAATTCCCCCGTAATAGTCTGCCGGAATCTGCAGCAGGCTCCATTTGAGACTGTCCGTACTGTCGCTGTCCGTCCCCGAATCTGTCCCCTTAGACGAACCTGCGGCGAGTCCGGCCAGATACTCCTCCTTGAACAGCCGGAACCCGGCTGTCATCTTGTCTGAGAGGCCTGAATCTGCCGAGAGCTGGCGATAATAGGCTTCATAGGGACCGCCCGGCGTCATATATTTGCTCTTCAGGCTGAGTAGGGAGGCATAGCTCTCCATCAACCCTGCGAAATCCTTCACAGTCAGCTGGTCCGCAAGCGTTAAGGACAGTCTGCTTAGACTGCTGCGGATGCTGGTGATGGGAGCCAGCTCTGCCAGTCTTGCCGAAATTTCTTCTTCTTTATAAGAAATCGCGTGATTGGCCGCTGCTTGGCGGTATCGGTTCTCAGCAGCAATAAGCTCCCCGGCGGCGTACAATTTTTCGGCTTCTTGTACATCCTGAAGCTTATTCTTAATCCCCAGCGCCTTCTGTCCCAGCGGGAGCAGCATCAAAATACACAGAATAATCATAATATTCCGCAGGGTTATAGCCCGTATGATCGTCATATAATATAGCCCCTTTATAGATAGATAAGGATTAGAGCGGCAGTCGGCTTCTAACCTTATACTTCAGGGTCCCAGCGGTACTTAAGCTCACGGATCTCCTCCACCTTGACATCCAGGCCGTTCCACGGCTCATAGGGATTCGCGGCAATGAGTCTGGATAAGCGCAGGAACCGGTCTTTGGGCAGCTCCTGCACATAGCGGCCGATCATGCCGGAGTAGAGCAGCGCGTATCGCTTCATGCGGACCGCAGCACTGGCAACGGCGGTCATAATGTCCAGCCCCTTATCCATTTCGAGAATCTGCACCTCGTAATTCTTGACATAGCGCAGGGTGCGGTCTTTGATCAGCTCGGGACGGACCCTGGCGATCTCGCCGATATATTCAGCCAGCAGCGGCTCGAAGTCCTTCAGCAGCAGCTGCTCCAGCTCCAGCGTCATGTCCTTGCGCAGTTGGAAGCCGTGCAGCAGGGCGACGCGCTGGCGGGAGATCCGGTCTCCGCGCAGCAGCACGGAGATCTCGCGCAGCTTCTCATAAGCGAGCACATCATTCTCACGCAGCACCGTCACGGCTTCCTGGCGGTTCAGCTCCAGATCCTCCTTGATGCTATAGATATTACGGCCAAGCAGTTTGTTCAGCGCATACAGATTTTCGTTCTGCCGGACTTTCCGCTGCGTATAGTAGACCAGTCCGGCTAATACGAGGCCGCCTGCGCCGCACAGTACCATCTGCTGCAGATTCTGCCCGAAATAGATTCCGGCCAGGGTCAGCAGGAGGATAACGAGCAGCCGGGTCTGGACCTTGCGCCCGGCCTGGGACACTGCATACTTCTCCACCGGAGTCAGCGAGGCGCGGCCGCAGCGGGTGCAGCGTTCCTCGCCCAGCGCGGTGTAACGGTGACAGCGGCGGCAGATGCGCAGCTTCTCGAAGGCGTAACGGGGGGCCTTGAAGGGACGGAAGATGACGGGTTTCTTTTTACTCACGGGCCGTATCCCCTCCGTTCAATGCAGCCAGCAGGCGCTCGTCGATATCCTCACGGGTGAGCGGCTTCCGCTGGCGGGAAGCATATAGAATGATCTGAATCACAGCATAGAGAAACGTTATCCCGAGTATGGCGTATGTAATCATGGAACTCTTCCTTTCTGCTCTGGTTACGGTCTTTTAATCAAATATTCAGGATTGCGGCGTATACTTAGAATAGTCTATCCGGCTCAGGATGGCGATTGTTACTCGCGGAAGTGCCGGTCCAGCGGTCACTATGTTGAAGTTTACAAGGTTTAATTATATCATAATGGCATGCTATTGACAGAATTTAGCTATGCGTTACGGATCTGCCATATCCGCCTAATTTCACACAAGAGGAGCCCTATTTATGCTTCGTAACGAACGTAATTTCAGCAAGGCCAAGAATAGACTGCAGCGCATATTGCCTGTATTGCTCATGATTCTATGTATCACTCTATCCCCATATGCTGCTTCGAGAGCCAGCGCGGCTTCGGCCGCACCCTCGCATATTGATGCTGTGCTGCTGATCGATGTCAGCAACTCGATGAACAAGAGCGACAAGAACAAGATTGCCAATGAAGCGATGAAGATGTTCATAGATATGCTGTCCACCCAAGGCGATAAGGTAGGCATTGTGGCCTACACCGATAAGGTGCAGCGCGAGAAGGCGCTGCTTGGCATCAAATCCGCCGGCGACAAGGAGGATCTGAAGAATTTCATCGACGGGCTTAGCCGCGGACCCTACACAGACCTGGCGGTCGGGATGGAAGAGGCGGTGAAGGTGCTGGAGAACGGCAGCGATCCCGGCCATGAGCCGATGATCGTCATGCTGGCGGACGGCAACAATGACCTCAACGAAGCCAGCGGCCGGAAGCAGTCCGATTCCGACAAGGAGCTGAAGGCGGCAGTAGAGGCTGCCAAGCAGAAGGGGTATCCCGTATATACCATAGGACTGAATGCGGACGGCAAGCTGAACAAGAATATTCTGGCCGGACTGTCCACCGAGACAGGCGGCAAGGCGTTCACCACGAATTCCGCGGATGATCTGCCGCAGATTCTCAGCGAGATTTTTGCCAGCCACTTGAAGCTGAAGGTGGTGCCGGTGCCGTCCATTACGGCAAACGGCGATTATCAGGAAGTTACGGTAAATGTGCCTAACGGCAGCGTGCTCGAAGCGAATATCTCAATCATGTCCTCGAAGCCGGTGACCGCGAAGCTCAGTAACCCTGCGGGGAAGGAAGTAGCGATCCCCTCCGATAAAGTGCTGTTATCCAAGTCTTCCAGCTATACGCTGATCAAGCTGCTGTCGCCGGAGGAGGGAGACTGGAAGCTCCAGGTCAAGGGAGTGCCGAAGGATAAGATCGACATCAATCTGGTATTCAACTACGATCTGGAGCTGAAGCTGGATGCCCTGCCCTCCAAGTCTTACGGCAAAGGCGACACGGTGGATATCTCCTCGCATCTGTTCAGCAACGGGACAGAGGTAACGGAGAGCAGTCTGTACCAGGATATGAAGGCTGTGCTGCTGGCTACCGATAAGGACACCGGCCAGGTGCAGGAGATTCCGCTGGATAACTCGGGTGCCGAGTTCAAGGGTGCTTTTGAAATCAAGGATAATCATGAATACGAGCTGAAGGTCCGGGCCGAAGAGAGCAGCTTCTATCGGGAGAGCGATGTGCTGACCATCAATGCCAAGACCGGAACGGTGGCGACCACCCCGCCGTCAGCAGGCACTCCTGCGGGCGAAGAGCCTGCTGAGGAGAAGACCTCGAACACGCTGTACTATATCATCGGCGGCATTGTGCTGCTGCTGGCTGCTGCAGCCGCATTCTGGCTGCTGCGCAGTAAGGCGAACCGGGGGTTCGTCGGACAGATGGTGGTAGAGGTGCTGGACAACAACACAGGGGAGAAAACCTATCCGCAGTACAAGAAGCTCTCCGGCTTCCGCGGCAAATTCACACTTCACCAGCTGCTGCAGCTGGCCCCGGAGCTGAAGGAGAGCGAGAAGCTGGTCTTCACGCCGGGAACGAATGACCGCCTGCTGCTGCGCAGCGGCGAGGGCATTACTGTAGAACGCTCAGGCCGTGCCGCCGATACGTCGCGGGGCCTGGAGATGAAGAGCGGGGACCGGGTGACGGTCTCTCTGCAGACGGTAGACAAGACGATTTCTCTGGAATATTTGATCTGATAAGCAGGCTAAGTGTACGCTCCCGAAGCAATCATGCGAAGTGATTCGGGATGCGTAGGCTATCACAACTTTTGGGGGAGAACCTATGAAACCGGTAGTAAGAGAACATATTCAACAGCTGGATGTATCGCTTGGCGGAGGGATCGTCAGCGACAAGATCAGAGTGGATACCATCGACAACCCGATCCTCATTATCGGGCTTGGCGGCACGGGCATCGATGCCCTGCTGCGGCTCAAATACCAGATTAACCGCCGCTTCAAGCTGCCTGAAGATCCGTTGTCCAAGAAGAAGCGGGATAAGCCCGATAACGTGGAATTCCTGGCGTTCGAGACCAATGAACAGGACCGCGGCAAAAAATACAAGGGCATCGGCCTCGACCCGCAGAATGAATTCGTGCTGCTGGCCAATGCTGAGATCGGCGGACTGCTGCAGAACCGCAGCATCCTGGATTCTTACATTACAGACTGGCTGTCGCCGGAGCTGAGCATCACAGACGGCATGAACGGAGCCGCCGGGGTGCGCCAGGCCGGACGCCTGCTGCTGTTCACGAAGATCAACCAGGTGGTTGCCGCCATCGACAAGAAGATCAAGACGCTGTCTGTCGGCACCAGCAAGAAGCTCATGGTCTTCCTGCTTACCGGTCTGTCCGGCGGAACGGGCAGCGGGGCGTTCCTGGATATTGCCTATATCGTGCGCGGCATCATTGAACGTGACTACGGCGCAGCCGGGATAGACCGTGTCAATACGCTGGGCTATCTGTTCACACCGGACGTCAATCTGTCGAACAAGAGCCTCAGCGAGCATACCCGCGAGTATATCCGCAAGAACGGGTATGCCGCGCTCAAAGAGCTGGACTACTGGATGAACGTGGACAGCCGGGGCGAACGCTTCCGCCAGAAGTACGGCAATATTCTGAGCGTTAACTCGCCGCTGCCGCCGTTCAATCTCTGTCATCTCATCTCCGCAACCAATACGGAGGGCAAGCTGCTGGAGAATGCCTACGATTACTGCATGAACGTGACGGCTGAGAACATCACCAACTTCATGGCCAGTGAAGAGAAGGCCTCCGGCGAGGAATTCGCGATCCATGATTATATCAGCAACATCCGCACGAACATTGCCCAGATGAACAAGACTTATCCTGCCAACTATGAATACAACATTATCGGGGCATCCTCGGCCGTGCTGCCGATTGAGGAAATGACAACATACCTGGCCTACCGCCTTTTCGACAAAATGGACAAGATGTTCCATCACGCCCCGAATCAGGAGGATGTGGAGAAGATGGCGCGCAAGCTCGGCATCGATCTCGATACGATGATCAAGACGTTCGAGTCCCGTGTGCCGGAGCCGCTGCCGGGCTATCAGAACAGCGAGCGCCTCAGCCATGCGAATGTCGTCAAGAATCAGGTCGTCAGCATGGATACGGAGCTGGAGCAGAACTTCCTGGCCCGTGCGCGTGAGGAATATATCAAATCCAAGAAGCAGCTTCCGGGTGAGATTGCCGGACGGTTCGGCGAAGAGCTGGAGCGCATTTTCCTGCATCCTGAGCAGGGGCCGTTCTATGTGTCACGGCTGCTCTACACCGAGAAGGGCTTCTGCATCCTGAAGCTGATCCAGTCTTATATTGAAGCGCTGCGCGAGAGTCTCTTGCGCCTGCCGCGTGATATTGAGACCGCACAGGAGAGTGCAGAGGATAAGCTGGGCGATGCGCGGAGCGCTTTTGTGTCCAAGGAGAAGAAGAAGAACGCCTATATTGAAGCCAAAATCAATGAATACTGGCTGCATGCCGATGTGGAGCGCACCGAGCAGATGATCCAGTTCTATGAGGATCTGTATGAGCTGCTGAATGAAGAGAACAGCCGGATCTACGGGGTGTTCACCGAGATACTGACCGCGCTCAGCTCGATCTTCGAGAAGAACGGCGACATTCTGATTAACGGCGAAGAGCAGGCAGACCACAAGGGCAACAAAACCTACTATTGGAACATCGTCAACGTGCCGGATATCTCGGCGACCATCTCCAAAATCATGGACCAGAAGGACGGCGATGATCTGATCCGTGACTTCACACGCGAGATGCTGAAGCATTCCGGGCGCTGGGTAAGGGAGCAGGAGATTGATATTGTCCGCTCCATCTCCGAGTTTCTCAGCGACAAGTTCGGGGATCTGATTACCCGTTCGATGGAGGACTTCCTGGTGATGAAATACGGGCGTGAGGAGCCGCTGGATAAATTCGTGGAGCGGATTATTGCCGGACGTCTGGATGAGGATGCGGTGCCGATTTTCCACCTCAGCAACAGCTCCGGCAGTCTGCACTTCCCGTCCTGGGGCTTCGTCTCTGTGCCGGTGAAGGCGCCGGGGATTCTGAAGGGTGTGCGGAATTATCAGAATAATGCACTCGGCAAATCGCAGTTTACGATCAAGGAGAGCGAGGTCAAGAACCGGATTTTCTGGCTGAATACACGCAACGGGGTGCCGCTGTTCGTATATACGCCGCTGCGGGTGTACGAGGAGAACTACGAGCGGACCATTCTCGACAAGGAAGGCATCGGCCGCCATCTGGTGATGACCGACAAGGACAACTGGACCTATCTGCCTTCGCCGATCCCGGAGAAGTCCTGGGGCGATACGTATGCGAATCCGCGGGTCCGTGAGTACAATGCCAGAGTGCGTGCGGATTTCGGCCGGGCGCTGGAGTCCGGTGTGATCATAGAGAAGGGTGTGGACGAGAACACCAGCAGCCGCTTCTCCGTCATCTTCACGAAGCCGCTGGATCTGGGCAAGCTGCTGGGCGCTTATGATCTGCAGCTGGATGCGCCGCGTCCGAACCTGGGTGAAGTGCGCAAGGCGGCTGAGGAGCTCAAAGCACTCCGCACAGGAGGTATTGAACGCGAAGCCGTGAAGGATATCTTCGGCAGCATTAATCTGGAGCTGGCCCAGGAGAACCTGATCCGTTCCCCGCAGCTCATTGCCCGTGTCCGTGAGGAGCTGGCGAAATACGATGCGCTGGCGGCCAAATCTGCGGAGCTGGAAGCGCTGGTGCATCAGCATCTGGATGAGGACAAATGGCTGGACCAGTTCATCGAAGCGCTATACACCGATACGATTACCAAAAAAGGCGCGCTCTATGTCTATGACCGTGACGAGGACGAGGATGCCTGGGAGCCGTTCGCGAATCTGATGAAGGAACGCAGCTATGTGGAGTATGCCGTCTACCGCCATTTCCGTGAGCTGGACGAGAAAAGCCGCAGTCTCCTGCTCCGCAAGGCAGCGCGCCGGGCCGGAGAAATGACCGCAGCTGAAGATGTAACTCCGCTGCTGTATAAGCTGGAAGGGATGTATGTCTCGTTCCTGGAGGCGCGTGACACTCTGGAATATGAGCGGGTAGAGCATGCCAACGGAGATGAAATGTACGGCTTCTACAAGAGCCTGACCGGCAAGCTTGGCAGCATCCGCAGAAAGCTGAAGTAGGCCTATGATCAGAGATCAGGCCTTACAATATGCCGAGCAATACGCTGCCCAGGAGGAAGCACAGCATAATAAGGGGGATGGGCGCAGCAGTATCCATTACCCTGCGCTGTTCCTGTTCCTGGGCGATAAGGTGACCCCGGCCATCGGTCCGGTGCTGGAACGCTGCCAGCGTAAATGGGACAATGCAGGCGGTGTGATGGCACTGCATGCCGGTTCGCATAACGGCAGCGGCAGTACGCAGGAGAAGGAGGGGGTCAAGGGGCGGATCGGCAGCGGAAACAGCAGCGTCCATGAACGCGTGATGCACATGACCCTACCGGATACGGCAGGGCGTGATCCGCGTACGGTCCGGCGTGAGCTATACCGTGAATTTCATGAGGATAGCCAGTATTTGGCCGGAATGAACCGGACGCTGCGCAGCTTAAGCAACAGTATAGCGGATTACGGACGGCTGTATTCTTCTTTTGACGTCATTCATCTGTCTGTCATTACACGGGTCGATGACCCGCAGAATGTGCTGTTGCCGGAGATCGTGCTGCTAGCCCGCGCAATTCTCAGCCAGTCATTCAAATCGGTACAGATGGATCTGTATGCGCTGATTAACGAACGGGAGCAGGGGGATAACTTCGGCTATTCCAGCTCGGTCGGGCTGGCTTGTCTGCGTGAGCTGGACGGGATGCAGGCGGCGGATTATGCCTTAAGCGCTCCGCTGCTGGTGACGGAGGAAGGGCTGTCCATTCCGGTGACGCATGGCCCTTCTCCGCTGTTCGATCTGGTCTATCTGCTCTCCGACAAGAACGAGCGCGGACTGATGTCCGTCCATGGCATGGACGACAATTACGAGATTATCGCCCACATCAGCCTGCTGAAGAACCGGGTCCGGCCTGCGGCCGATCAGGCCTCCGGGCACGGCGGCTACAATAATATGACGTTCAAAAGCGGCATCCGCGGCAGCACAGGCAGACAAGGCTACGCGTCTGCCGGCTTCTCGGCGGTGCGGCGGCCGAACCGCCAGATTGCGCTGGCGGTGCTGTACCATGCGCTGCATTATCTGTCCGGGCGGCTGCGTGCAGGCCATACCCGGAGTCTCAAGGAGCGGCAGGCGATGCTTGGCCTTGGAGCGGATACCCTGCGGGACCGCGCGGCGGAATTGCTGCCGGAGGCGTCTGCTCTTGCCGAGATGACCGGGCTGATGAGCCACGGGCGTCCGTCCTATTCACAGCTGCGGATGCTCTCGCTGCGCGAGGCTGAGGAGCTGCTCTTCGGGGAAGGAGCGCAGGCTTACTTCCGCAGTAATTTTGCGGAGGTGTCTGTCCGTAGGGCTGCCGGGATTGATCCGGCCCGGGAGTGGGCCGGAGTACTGGCTGCCGGGGAAGCAGGAGCCTCCCCGGTCACCTTCTACCAGCTGGCGGAATGGACCAGTGAGACAGGTGAGGGAGGCAGCGTCCTGCAGGCCTTGCGCCAGCATATGGGCGGACTACGTTCCGCCCTGCTCTCCGGTCAGGAGGAGCTGGAGCGGCTCTATGCGGAGAGCGTGGAGCGCCAGCCGTTCCAGCGGGTGCCGCTGCTGGACAAACGGACGGTGCGCAATTTCATTCATTACCTGTTCGAGTCCGTCTACGGCAAGAAGTATGAGCTTCTGCTGCTGGAGAGCGAGCTGGCCCTCTGTCTCCGCTATGACGCTGCACTGGAGCAGCTGCATACAGACAGCAAGACCAAGGTTGCGAAGATGGAAGCGCTGGAAGAGGAGCTGCAGAGTGTCGCTCTGGCCAGCATCGGCCGCAGCAAGGAGACGGTAGATCAGAATATTATGGAGTACTACCGCACGGTGACGGATGAGGTCATGAAGGACATCGAGAACCGGCGCGGGGCGGGGATCTTCTTCAGCGAGCGGTTCCTGGGCAGCCTCTCCGGGCTGCTGGTGAACGGAGGCGGCCAGGCGGTGGCCGAGCGGCTGATCGAGCTGTGCCGCCGGGAGCTGCTGACGGCGGGGCCGTTCACGCTCCCGTTCGAGGAGGAGCTTCTGCGGCGTGCCAATGTTGCAGCAGCTTATGAGAACCGGGACATCGTCTCCAAGGAGGAGCTGTTCAAGCAGCTCTACCGCAGTCTGGAGGAGGAGGCGGCAATGAATGTCCGGCTGTTCGAGTATACGCAGGAGCACCGGCATGAGGAGAAGTACTTCTTCGGCGACAGCTCCTCCGAATTCTTGCGTTATGCCTTCAGTGCAGACGAGACCACACGCATCTACCGGCTCGGCTTCGTGCATGAGCAGCGCCGCAGCGGCGTGGAGAAGCTGAACCTGATGGGCGGCTTCCACCTGGAGGACCTGCTCTACTACCGCAACGGTAAGGTCTATTACGAGACTTATGCCGGCAACGGATACCAGCTCCACGGTCTGGAAGAAGAGCAGCTGCCGGAGATGAGATGAGTGGTGATCAGATGTGATTAGTGCTGATGAGCGGAGACGGGATCAGATGAGCGGAGTAGAGATTAGATTAGTGGGGTGTTATGACAAACTATTATTTATGGTCAGGCTGCTATAGCCGTTGGATCTATAGTCCACATGAGTTCGGCGGCTGACCATGTGCTGCTGAAAGTAGGCCGGATGGCGGAAAGAGAGGGATAAATCCCTTTAATGCTGCTGAAAGTGGACCGGATGGCGGAAAGAGAGGGAAAAATCCCTTTAATGCTGCCGAAAGTGGGCCGAATGGCTGGAAAAAGAGGGATAAATCCCTTTAATGCTGCTGAAAGCGGGCCGGATGGAGGAAAGAGAGGGATAAATCCCTTTGGTGCTGCTGAAAGTGGACCGGATGGCGGGAAAGAGAGGGATAAATCCCTTTAATGCTGCTGAAAGTGGACCGGATGGCGGGAAGAGAGGGATAAATCCCTTTGGTGCTGGCGAGTGTCGGTAATAGTGCACCTGATTTCACCGAAAGTATGCCAAACCACCAAATGAGGAGCACTAGTGCACCTGATTTCAGCGAACGTGTGCCGAACCACCAAATGAGGAGCACTAGTGCACCTGATTTCTCACGAACGTGTGCCAAACCACCAAATGAAGAGCACTAGTGCACCTGAATTCACCGAAAGTATGCCGAACTACCAAATGAGGAGCACTAGTGCACCTGATTACTGGGGGCGGCCGAAAATCCGAGGGTTCACCATAATAATGCCCAGGCTCCGGGTCCCGGTCCCGGACCTGGGTGCGGGCCTAACCAAACAGGCTTCATAGGACAATTCTCATTCATTCTGCTGCCGGATGTGCAATAGAATGGAATGGGGAAGCGTGTGTTGATCAAGCTTTTCCCGGAAAGGATGAAATGCAATGCAGCGAAAAATCAATCTGCTCCTGCTGCTGTTCAGTCTGCTCGGCGCGGGTGTAGCGTTTGTGCTCGGTGAGCTGCTGCTGGACCGCAGGCCGTATGATTTACCGCAGATGGTGCTGGTCGGCATTTATTTTGCCATTGTGGCCTTATGTGTTGGAATAGGCGCTCTGGTCGCAGAGACGATCTCGCCGAGGCTGAACGGACAGTCCTGGAAGCTGCGTTATCTGGGCACCTCATGGAAAATGTTCCCGCTCATGGTCGTGCTGCTGCTTGGCGTGGGCACGCTGACCGAGTTCGTGTACGAGCTGAACTTCGGCGGCAGCAAGCCGGTGAAGAATGTCGTCATGGTCATCGATGATTCCGGCAGCATGTCGCAGAGCGACCCGTCAGACCGGCGCTACGCGGCGGCCAAGAATCTGGTGCAGCAGCTCAAAAAAGACAACAAAGTCGCCGTAGTCACCTTCAGCAATGAGGCTTCCGTCGTCCAGCCGCTGCTCCCGCTCTCCAAAGCGGCGAACCGCGAGAAGGTGATGGAGGTCATCAGCAGCCTGAAGACGACCGAAGGCGGAACGAATATCAGCGGCGCGCTGGCCGAAGCGATGAAGGTGATTCATGAAGACGGCGCGGACCGCGGGGCGATGGTTATTCTGTTATCCGACGGTGTCAGCCAGTTCAATACCGCAACGGAGCTGACAGACTATGTGGCCCGGGGAATTAAAGTAAATACGATCGGGCTGGCCCTGGATGATCCGTCCGGCGCTAGTCTGCTCCAGAATATCGCCAGCGCCACTGGCGGACAGTATTATGATGTGGCTGATGCGAACCGGCTTGGCGATGTATTCCAGCAGATTTATGACCGTCTGGGCGACCGGACACTGCTGACCGAACGCAGCGACCAGACGGCAGACAGCCCATATTATGCTGTGGTACGTGTGCTGGCATTGATGCTGCTCGGCACGGCGCTGGGTCTGGGCCTTGGCATTGTGTTCGATAACCGCCATCTGGCCCGGAGCTTCAGTGTCGGGGGCGCGGTATCTGGACTTGTGGCGGGGCTGATTCTGGAATCCGGCCTGAACGGCGACACGCTCTGGGACCCTATGACCCGGCTGCTGGCGCTGCTCGTTCTGGCGGCTATTCTCACCTTGTTCACATATATCGTGCCTGTAGGGGAAGGGAGCCTGTCGCGCCGGGGAAGAGCTGCCGGAGCTGGTAATGCGCCGGCGGACAGTATTCATTCACCCCGCCGTAACCGCGGCAGTAAAGGGTTCTAGAGCATGCAGGGAAAGGGGCAGGTTGCCATGAAGTACGCCGAGGCAGACGCTGGAGCACCGGTGATTACCGAAGTTGTATCCAGAGTGGAGGACCGGTTCTGTACGCTGCGCTGGCGCTGGCCGGACGGTGTACAGGCGGTATATATTCATAAGGCCTCTGCGGAGGCACCGGACAGTCATGAGCATCCGCCTCCGGGCATGAAGCTCTACACGCGTGAAGAATACAAAGCGAATAACGGATACCGGGACCGGCTGGACGAGATCGGGATGGTGGCTTATACCATTTACGTGCGGCTTAGCGGGAATGGAGAGACGCTGCTGGTCCGCCAGCAGGATGGCGGTAACCGGGCGCTTGTCAGCGCGGGCAAAGCGAGGATCTACTACGCGGTCCAGCACAAAAAAGGGTTATTCAGCAAGCTGAAAACCGTGCAGATGACGATTACTGCCGAGGTGCCGGTGCCGAAGGAAGTGCTCTGCTACGTCAAAAAGCGGGATGCGCATCCATCCTCCAAGGAGGACGGTGCAAGGTTCCCGTTCGTCCAGGACTTCGCTCCCGGGCGCAACCAGCTCCCGCCGATTGAGGTCGGCAAGGACGACTTTATCCGTATTTTTTTCACCGACGGGCCTAAATACGGGGCGTATTATGAGCTGGTTCCCGAGTGAGCGGGAGCAGCATACCGGGTGCTGACACAACCCTGAGGAGGATGAGAGATGTCTTTTTTTAGCCGTTTCATGAAGAAGAATCAGCCTGCAGCAAGGCCGCTGTATTACGATATTGTCTGCCCGTTCTGCTTCACGCGCTTTGAGCCGGAGGAAGTGGTGTTCCGGGCCATGCACAGCCGTGAGGATGATGAGAATTATGCGCTCGGTGAGGATGATCTGCTGAATAAATACCGGGAGCGCTTCGGCCTCGATACGGTGGATGATATGGAAGCGGTTCTGCATCCGGCGGATATCCCGGAGGAGTACCATCATTATACAGACAACGTGCTGACCGGGCTCACCGACCGCTATGGGGTGATGACCCGCAGACGGCTCTGTCCGTCCTGCCATAACGAGCTGCCTGTAACGGCCGGCAAGGTGCCTAGCAATATTATCTCGATTATCGGGGCTTCCCAGGTCGGGAAGTCTGTCTATATGACCTCGCTGATCCATACGCTCCAGCATACAACGGCAGGGCATTTCGACGCAGCCTGTATGCCGCTGAATGCCGAGATCAGCCGCAAATTCCGCACCCTGTATGAGGAGCCGCTGTTCGAGCGGGGGGATCTGCTGGCGTCTACCCAGAAGGAGAAGATGCAGGAGCCGTTTATTTTCCAGTTCGTGTTCAAGGATGAGTCCAAGCCCCCGCTGACGCTGGTGTTCTTCGATGTGGCCGGTGAAGGAATGGTCGATCAGGATTATCTGGGCCTGCACGGCCAGCATATCAAGAACTCCGCAGGGATTCTGTTCATGGTCGATCCGCTGCAGATCCGTTCGGTCCGGGAGAAGATCCGCATTAACTTCGGTGACCGTCCGGGGGAGTGGGTATCGCAGTATGATGAGCCGCGTGATGTGGTGCTGACCATGTTCGGTGATTTCATCGCCTATCAGGAGAAGAGCAAGACCGAGATTCCGACCGCAGTCGTCCTGGCCAAAAGCGATATGCTCCACTCCCTCAAGGATGAGGATGGCGACTATATCAAGTCGAACAGCAATGTGTTCAACAACTATGTGCACCGCAAAACGCTGAACCTGGACGAGTTCCACAACATCGACGGTGAAATCCGGCGCTTCATTGAGAAGGTGGACCGTCCGTTCAAGGATACGATGGATGTGTATTTTGCGAATACCGGGTACTTCGCCGTGTCTGCGCTGGGCAGCAATCCGGTCAATCAGAAGGTGGAAGGCGTAGTCAGCCCGATCCGGGTGGATGAGCCGTTCATCTGGCTGCTGCACAAGCTGAATTATATTGAGGGGAGCGACGGGCCGTGAACAGATTGTCAGGGTCCATGATCACCCAGCAGATGTATACCCGCGAGCGCCGTGGCGTATACCGGTCGACAGAGGGCTTCGATACGGTAGCGAAATCGGAGAGTCTCGATAATAATTTTGTCAAAAAAATTCTGCATCCCTTCTGCCTCTACGATGCCCCGGCTGAGCTTACGGCACGCGGCGAGAAGGATGAGGAGCTGTATCCTGCTGCGCTGCATCTGTTCCATACGGAGAGCAACGAGACAGTGATCGGAGAGAGCCGGTATCTGGCGGCGGATTTCACGGGGCAGCGGAGCGCTTTTTTTGCCCATAATTTCGTGGTGCCGCCTATCCGCTCCGAAGAGATTGTCGAGGGGTACGGGGACTGGCTGCATGCGGGGTTTGCCCGGAGCTATGAAGGGGAGCCTGGCGGGACACTGCCTGAACTGGATTCGATTCCTGTGGCAACCCGTCCGCTGGACGAGCCGTCAGACCCGCGCAGCGTGCTGTCCGGTCTAGGCTTCACAGAAGAGCTGTTCAAAGCCCTGCTGCAGGCAGTGATGCTGTCCGTAGCCGGGAAGAAGAAAATCTATGTAGCGCTGGATGTACCCATCAGTGAGTTGTCGCAGCGTGCGGCCCGGCTGACGGAGGTCATCTTCGCTGCGCTGCCGTATGACTTCCGCCGCAGGCTGGGAGTGATCACGTATGCTAAGGAGCCGCAAAGCCGCAAATATATTCACCTGACCTTCGTGGAGAAGGGCTCTCTGCGTCCGGGTGACCGGAATATCGAGAAGGATTATATCTTCGATCTGGCAGGGGCAAGGTTCCTGAATACCGACTTCGGCGAGTCGCGGCAGATCTATGCCGATTTGGCCTGGAAGACGCTGGTGGAGAAGGGCGGAAGCCTCCGTGATTTCGCTAAGTTTGCCGACAGCCTGCTGCTCGGGGAGAGTGCGGACCGTAAGCTGTCGCTGGCGCTCTACAATGAGCTGGCGGTCTTTTATGAAATTGAGCAAGGCAACGAAGCCTTATATACAGATAACAAGAACGCTATACTTGGCGGCCTGCTGTCCTATCTGAAGCCGGAGGGGAAGCTGGACTCGCGGGTGCGGCTGAATGATATGTTCCTGGAGCGGTTCGACCGCGAATATGATCTGATCCGCAAGAAGGGGATTCCGTCAACGGAGATCCTGGAACAGTTCAAGGCGTATTACGCGCTGCCGGGCCATAATTACCGGGTGAAGATCGTCGATTACTTCATCAACGGGATGCTGAACTGCCAGTCCGGGGGCCGGGAGGATGTGCTGGCGGCGGCTTACGGGATTATTGAGAGCGATGCGGAGCTTAGTGAGGCGTTCTTCAAAAAAGTGCTGTCCCAATCTCTCTTCCGCAGAGCGCTGTTCGAGCCGTATCTGGAATCCCGGCTGGCAGCCGCTGCCGGAACGGCGGATATCCTCCGCCTCGTGGGCCACTTTGGCCGGAGTCTTCCGGAGGTGCTTCAGCAGGCAGCGGTACGGGATACCTTCAAGGAATATCTGCTGGAGAAGCTGCAGCGGGAATCCGATCCGGTAGCGGCGGTAACGGCTGTTCATGAAGCGGTCCAGCAGGCGGAGAAGCAGCGCCGCAGAGGCGGCGTATACCCGGAGGCCTTGTCCGTTATGGAGGAGCTCGGCACGGTTGCTGACCGCTTCCTGCTGAACCGGCTCTCGCTGGACGAGCTGACGATGGAGCAGCTGCTGGAGATCTCGTTCCTGCGTTACCGGGATACGGCAGACTGGCAGCCGCCGCTCGATGCGATTGCGAAGCGCAAAGCGAATGCGCTGCGTGCAGCCTACCGCTGGTTCGGGGAGGAGTCGCCGGACGAGGAGATTTTTGCCGGACTGACACCGCGTGAGCTGGACGATGTACAGCTGCTCGGTGCGCGGTGGCTGAAGGAAGCGCGGAGTCTTGAGCCGTTCGACCGGCTGCCGCTGGCCTTCTATCACAGCAGTGAACGTGAAGGCGGGCCGCTGGATTATGATGCGCTGCTGGATCTGGTGGTCCGCAAAGCGGGCAATGACAAGGAGACAGTGTACCGGTTCCTGGACTGGTCGCAGCATAGCTGGCTGTTCGCAAGCTCCGGCAAGAAGCTGTGGCCGAATTACAAGCGGGCCGTGCTGAGATACTTCCTGAAGAGCGACCGCGAGGCATTCAAGAACCGTGAATTCCGCAAAACCCATCTCGACACAGCAACGCCTGCTATGCAGACTGTCTACAATGAAGCCCGCGCCCAGCTGGCTTCGCCGCTGGCGCGGTGGGTCAGCCGCAGCCGATTTCAAATCCTGATCTCAGGGAGCATCCTCGGGATCATTCTGATTGCGGCGGTTATCCTGCTGAGCCAGCTTGGGGGACGCGGCAAGGATACAGCCGCGCCGGTGGCCAGCCCCAGCCCGCTTCCGGCAGTGACCGGAGGGGCCGCTGTAGCGGCCCCGGTCTCTGTCCGGCTTATCGGCGGAGATGCAGGGACAGGCGGGGATAGTGGCGGAAATGCAGGAACTGGTGGGAATAATGGCGGTGATGCAGGGACCGGCGGGAACAGTGGCGGAGATGCGGGAAGCGGAGGAGCAGGCAAGAGCAACAGCAGTAAGCTGGTGTTCAGCTTCACTGATGCGGCGGAATGCTCCGCCTTCAAGCCGGAGCGGATCAAGGTGGAGTCCGCCAGCGGCGTTACGGACTACGAGGTTAAGGCAACGGTTAGCAGTTGCCAGGTTGAAGCAGGCGCCGGAGCGGACGGCGGCGTGAAGGGGGAAGCAGGCGCTGGAGTGGACGGCGATGCGAGCGGTAAGGCAGGCGCCGGAGTAGACGGCGATGCGAGTGGTAAGGCAGGCGCCGGAGTAGACGGCGATGCGAGTGGTAAGGCAGGCGCTGGAGCGGACGGCGGTGCGAGCGGTAAGGCAGGCGCCGGAGTAGACGGCGGTGCGAAGGGTAATGCAGGCGCCGGAGCGGACGGCGATGCGGACAGTGAAGCCACCGCCCCTCCAGCGGCGGCGGGAACTCCTCCGTCACGCGTATACGAGGTGACGGTGGAGCTTTCAGCAGGCGCGAAGCTGGCAGCAGGTGATATGATCACCGCCGGAGGCTACTCGCTGAAGCTGGCGGCAGATCCGGGCAGCGCCCCGGAGGCCACAGCCACAGCCGCGCCTAGTGCAGAGCCATCCGCTTCCGCAAGCCCGGAAGCAGACACGGATGCAGAATAAAGCAGCGGCAACAAGCTGGCTGTTTACATTTTTTAACTAGTGCGATCGGGTAACATTACCTTCAGAGATAGGTGTACTCTGTACAACTAAAAACAGTGAAAAGAAGGGCAGACCTATCCTAACTGTATTCCATACAACTAAATTTGCCCGAATGGGCGAAAAGCCGGATACAGAAGCATTTTAGGTGCACGAAATACAGCTAAAAGTACATTTGGCGGTAAATCAGACGATTTAGTTGTACAGATTGCATTTAAGCATACAGTGTGCACCTTCGTCGGGGTACGGCAGACCCTCAGCAAGCGAAGGAGTTAAATTAAAGACTGATTAGTTTAAACCTGATGATCGGCTAGCGGCTCATCCTACTTTACCTTATCGTAGTGCATTTATTAGTGCTCCGGCAGGCTGGAATATATGGAATGTAGCAGATAGGTATGCTGGTGTCCGTAAGAAACTGCTTTATCGCACTTTGTACACTAGAATCAGGCATATTGGAGCTTATATGGCGTTCTGTTGTATTCGGTACATTAGATTTTGGAAATTCGGCCCGGCGGAGGGTTCTTTGCCACAATCGATTGTATGAAATGCAGCAGAATGCGTTATCGGCCGCTTTTACACCAATTCTAATGTACATAATACAATCGCCTGCTGCCGCTGTCTCCGCTAGTACCGCCAACGTCTTAATTAACCAGCAGAAGAATGACTCCATAGTCCTGAATAGTACGATGTGCCGGGGTAGCGGGCATGTGCTGTTCAGGATTTTTGCTGCGGAATAGGCGGGGTCTCGGGGCGGATGGAATAGATATAGCTTGTCTATAGACATACATGGAAATAGTCGATATGATGGTTTGAGAATCTTAAAATTTAATAAGCTTTGGGAAAAGGTGCGGATGTCTAAGAGACCGTACGCTGTTGCCAGCAGATGCTGGCAGGGCTATTGTCTTATAGAGGAATCTGCTTAAAAGGGAAGCCCGGTGCAAGTCCGGCGCGGTCCCGCCACTGTAAATACGGAGCAACTCCTGAGGAGCCACTGTCTGCTAATGGGATGGGAAGGCGGGGGAAGCGGTGAAGTATGAGCCAGGAGACCTGCCTTTTTCGTTGTTGTTTCTATTCTTCGGGGGTAAGAATGTGGAAGCAGATGCTGATATTGGCGAGGGCTGTATATGCTGTATTGTATGTTAATGCGGGAGAGCAATCGGCTCCTTCAGCCGCCCTGTATTGTATTCTTCCCCGGCCGCCCTGCACAGGGCGGTCTTTAGGTTGCCGCTCTATTTGCGTAAGGAAGCAGGATTCATCCATTCTATTTCAGGAAAGAGGTTAGTTATGAAGAATCACTCTCTATCATCCAGATTCACACGGCTGGGACTAGCTGTCATTATGCTGTTCGCACTGCTCGGAGCAGCCGTAGTCCCGGCAGGACAAGCTGCTGCTGCACAGGTAGGCGGAACTTCCGCATCCGCGGTATCCGCTCTGCCCGCAAGTGAGGCAGCCAGCGTAACCGCTGCGGTCTATGCTACTGCGGAGTTCATGCTGAAGAACGGAGTCCAGTCGGACTGGCAGGCGATTGGCCTTGCGCAAGCGGGCTACAAGGTTCCAGCCGGCTATCTGAAGGCGCTTGAGGGCAAGGTGGCTGAGGCTAAGGGTGTTTTTGCCAGAGCTACGGACTATGCCCGGATCACGCTGGCTGTTAAGGCACTGGGCGGCGATCCGGCGAATGTGTCAGGCTATAACCTGATCGAGAAGCTGTACAATAACGATAAAATTACGGGCCAGACGCTGAATAATCCGGTCTATGCACTGCTGGCTCTGGATTCCGGCAGCTATACGATCTCGGCCAATGCGAAATGGACACCGTCGAAGCTGCTGGCAGAGATTCTGGCGAAGCAGAACCCGGACGGCGGCTTCACCCTGACCACGGGTGCGAGTGATCCGGATATGACAGCGATGGTGCTGAACGCACTGGCTGGACACAAGCAGGAAGCGGCAGTGAATGCTGCTGGTCAGCGGGCGGCAGCCTGGCTGGCTAAGGCACAGGATAAGAACGGCGGATATGGCGACAGCAGCGAGAGTGTAGCTCAGGCCATTATCGGTCTGTCTGCCTTCGGCATTGATCCTGCAGGAGCAGATTATACGAAAGGCCAGATTAATCTGGTCAGCAAGCTGCTGAGCTTCAGCGCAGAGGGCGGCGGATTCGCCCACACTGCAGGCGGCAGCTCCAATCCGCTCTCTACAGAGCAGGCGCTGGAGGCTTTGGTAGCGTACAAGCTGTTTGGAACAGGCGGTAAGCTCTTTGACTTTAGCGGCACACCAGTGAAGAATCCTCAGGTAAGTGTCTCCGTTACTGTTGAGGGTCCAAATGGAACCTTGGCTGAAGGCAGCGTATACGCTGGAAATGTGCTTACGGCACTGGACAAGACAGCAGCAGCCAAGCGCCTGGCCTTGGTCAATGAAGCAGGCAATTATGTGACGGGGATCGGCGGCGTGACTGCGGGTACGTTTGGCGGATATGATGGCTGGATGTATGTAGTCGCACGCGGCGGAGCATGGATCTATCCAAGTGTAGGCATGGGCGACTTCGCACTGGAGGAGAATGACCGCATTGTGGTCTACTATGGCGGGGACAACACGCAGGTGGTTGATGCCGTAACCGTGACTCCCGCACAGCCGCAGCCTGGACAAGATCTGAAGGTGCAGGTAACCCAGAAACAATGGGTCTGGAATGAGGCGACCTTCACCTCCGATCCGGTAACCTCACCGGCAGCAGGCGTACAGGTAACCATTGGCGGTAAAACAGCAGTTACAGATGCTGCAGGCGTGGCTGTTGTGGCCGGAGGACTGCCAGCGAATAAATATACCCTGACGGTTACGGGATATCTGAAGGATAAAACCCCAGCCATCGTCCGTCATACGGTCCCGGTAACCGTGGCTTCTGCTGCGGCGGACCGTCCGGCTTTTGCCGATGTGAAGTCGATCTCGCCTTGGGCGCTGGAGTCGGTATACACGGCGTATGACCGCAAGCTGATGAACGGTGTGAGTGAGGACAGCCTGCTGTTTGCACCGAAAAAGAATATTACCCGTGCTGAATTTGCAGCGCTGCTGCTGCGGTTAACCGGGAACGAGCCGTCTGCGGCGTCTTCTGCTGGGGCCTTCAGTGATGTTAAGGCCGGTACATGGTATTATGGAACAGTGAACCGGGCGAAGGAGCTAGGAATCATCAGCGGTGTGACGGCCAAGACGTTTAAGCCGGACGGGCTGGTTACGCGCCAGGATATGGCTGTGATGATGGTTAGAGCTTTTAAGCTGGATGCGGCATCAGCTGGAGCAGGAGCAGGAGCAGGTAAATTCAGCGACGAAGATAAGATTAGCGACTATGCATTGTCCGCTGTCCGTACGGTGACGGGACTTGGATATATGAGCGGCACCGGCGGCGCATTCGAGCCTTCCGCAGTTGTAACCCGTGAGATGGCTGCTGCTGTGGCGGTTAGATTGCCTTAGTTGTAGGGAGCAGCAGAGTTCGGTAGGTAGAGTAAGATCAGCTTCAATATACAGCTATACTACCGCAGGAGGCACTGAACGAACTCTGGAGCCGACGATAAGTGGAAAAATGACATCTAATTTGGCCGGATTTGCTGCAGAGCGGGAGCTAGTTGGATAAACGACACTTATTCAGGCTTGAAGCTGCAGAAGGATGAGGTATGGGCAGAATTAGATGCCGGAAATCCAACTAAATTCTTTACAGGTGCGTAATCTGGATTATTAAGAGTAGAAAATCCAACTAACGCACTCATGCCGATGAGCCGATGAGCCGTATAGGGTTGCCGAAGCGCTGAAGGCTCGTTTGACGGACGGCTTTGCTTGGAATTCGTTTGGATATGTGTTGAAAAGTAAGCATAAGGTGTATGAAGGAACGGGAACAGGCTGACTGCCCCCGTTCTTTTCCCTTTTTGTGGAGGTGTGCAGGTAATGTTCAATCTATTCAAAACAGGCCGGGGAAGGCTGGCTCCGCTGCTTCTCCTGCTGATGGTATTGCTGCTCCCCGGCTGCTCCTCAGCGCAGCCGGATCAGGCAGGCGGCGTCACGCAGCCGCCCGCCGGGACCCCGGCCGCGCAGACGCCGCGGCCTGGAGACGAAGCGGCTCCGCTGCCGGGAGCCGCTGAGGGCACTGCCGTACCTTCCGCCCCTGCGGAAGGTACGGCAGCTCCGGCGTCGCCAGCCGCAGCGGCGGCGCAGCCTTCGGCGGGCGCAAGCGAGCCCGCCAAGCCCCCGGCGTCGCCAGGCGCAGCGGCGACACAGTCTTCGGCGGGCGCAAGCGAGCCCGCCAAGTCCCCGGCGTCGCCAGGCGCAGCGGCGGCGCAGCCTTCGGCGGGCGCAAGCGAGCCCGCCAAGCCGGCGGCCACCCCCAAGCCGCCGACCCCCAAGCCCGCGCCAGCGGCCACGGCTAAGCCGCCAGCCGCTACGCGCTCTCCGGCCGCCACGCCCAAGCCGGACAATGTGGTCACCCTCTCCATCACCGGAGATGAGGAGCATGGCGTGATTCTGGCCGCTGCCCAGTATGAGATCAAGAAGGGCGAGAGTGTGCTGGACCTACTGAAGCGGATTACGCGGGAGCAGAAGATCCAGATGGAATATCAGGGCCGCGCAACATTTGCTTACGTGGAAGGTATAGATAATTTGTACGAGAATGATCACGGGTCAGAGAGCGGCTGGATGTACAAGGTCAATGGAGAATTTCCGTCCAAGGCTGCGGGCAGCTGGATCGTGGAGCCCGGGGATACCATCGAGTGGCTGTATACGCTTGATCTGGGCAAAGACCTGGGGGCCAAAGCGCCATGAGCAGCGGCTTTCGTTCCATGCATCCGGTCGTAGCCCTGCTGTATTATGCAGGGCTGCTGCTGTTCACTCTGCTGGTCTTCCATCCGTTATTTCTGGCTACAGAGATAGCCGGACTGCTGGCGCTGCTGCTGTTGCAGGGACAAGGGCGGCTGCTGGTGCGCGGCTTGCCTTTTATGCTGCTGATGGCAGCTTCCGTGGCCTTGCTGAACCCGCTGTTCTCCCATCGGGGGGCGCATATTCTGTTCTACTGGCTGGATCAGCCTATTACACTGGAAGCTGTACTGTACGGACTGATGATGATGACTCTGCTGCTTACTATTTTTATCTGGTTTATATCCTATAATTACACGGTGACTACAGATAAATTCATGTATCTGTTCGCGGCGGCTGCGCCTAGAACGGCGCTGCTGACGCTGATGGCGATCCGGTTCGTGCCGCTGTTCCAGCGGCGGCTGCGCCAGATTACACTGATCCAGCGTCTGCGCGGAATAGATACCGGTACGGGAAGCCTTAAGAAAAGAATGACGGACGGAATGACGCTGCTCAAAGTGCTGCTGACCTGGTCGCTGGAGGAAGCACTCCAGACAGGAGATTCCATGACAGCCCGCGGCTACGGCAGCACCAAACGCAGCACTTACACGATATACAAGGCCGATTTACAGGATAAGCTGGTGATGCTGCTGTTAACCGTTAGCGGTGTGGTTACGCTGCTGTTCTGGGTGCAGGGCTACGGCAAGCTGGAGATTTATCCCCGGATGAGACCAGCGGACTTCGGCTGGCAGGAGGCCGTCATGTACGGAAGCTTCTGCCTGTTCGTGCTGATTCCTGCGGGACTGGAAGGAAAGGAGAAATGGTTATGGAGATCCTCAAAGCACAGCAATTATCCTTCCGATACCCTGAAGAACACAGGGACACGCTCCATGAGCTATCGTTCGTCATAGAAGAGGGTGAATTTGTCGTGCTCTGCGGCCCGTCCGGCAGCGGCAAA
Organism: Paenibacillus sp. FSL R7-0302; assembly: GCF_038006885.1. NCBI lineage: Bacteria > Bacillati > Bacillota > Bacilli > Caryophanales > Paenibacillaceae > Paenibacillus > Paenibacillus sp. FSL R7-0302. The sequence goes on along the minus strand of NZ_JBBOWB010000001.1, from coordinate 5,569,298 downwards.
ACCACCCTGCTGCGCCATCTGAAGCGGGAGCTCGCCCCGGTGGGTTCATCCAGCGGAACCTTGACCTACAAAGGGCAGCCTCTGTCCGGGCTTCCGGCAGCGGTAGCCGCCGGGGAGATCGGGATGGTCTTCCAGAACCCGGATGCACAGATTGTGATGGATACGGTCTGGCATGAGCTGGCCTTCTCCATGGAGAACCTGGGGCTGCCGCCTGCTGTCATGCGGACCCGGCTGGCGGAGATCTGCGGCTTGTTCGGGCTGGAGCCGCTGCTCTACCGTCCGGTACATGAGCTGTCAGGCGGACAAAAGCAGCTCATGAACCTGGCCTCAGTGCTGCTGCTTCAGCCCAAGGTGCTGCTGCTGGATGAGCCAACCTCCCAGCTTGATCCTGTTGCTGCGCGGGAATTCATTATGGCGCTGCAGCGGCTGAACGAGGAAATGGCGGTCACAGTGATCATCAGCGAGCACAGGCTGGAGGAGGTGCTGCCGCTGGCCGATCGGGTGTTGATGCTGGAAGACGGCAAGCTGCTGGCCGATGCCGTCCCCCGCCTGTTCGCCCGGCAGACCGGCAGTGGAGCCTTGACCTCGGCTGGGCGCTACCTGCCAGCCGCTTCACGCCTGTACTTGTCACTCGCTCCGGGAGCGGATTCGGCTGCGCCGGAGAATATTCCGCTGACCGTACGCGAGGGCAGACGCTGGCTGCATTCCCTGAAGGCAGAAACGGCCGCCGCCGATTCCGGTACCGCCGCCGATTCCGGTACCGCCGCAGGGGAGGATTCACCTGAATTACCCGCCGGAGTCTCGTCCGTGATGACCTCCTCAGAAAGACTCCAAGCTGCCTTCGCCAAGACTCTGCTCACCTGCCGCGAAGTGACCTTCCGGTATGAGAAGGAGGGCCGGGAGGTCCTGAGGAAGCTCTCGCTGACGCTTAAGCAGGGGGAGCTCCTGGCCGTCATGGGCGGAAACGGTGCGGGCAAGTCCACTCTGCTGCATGTGCTGAACGGGCTGATGAAGCCGCAGCGCGGCAAGATAGAGCTGGCCAAGGGCATGACTACAGGTCTGCTGGCGCAGAATCCGCTGCTCTATTTCAGCTATGATACGGTAGCCGAGGAGCTGCAGCATATGGGGAGCTACGCCGGGTTAACGCCAGAGGCAGCAGCAAACGAGATTGAGGCTTTGCTGGCGGTATTCCAGCTCCGGGAGGTGCTGCAGAGTCATCCGCATGACCTCAGCGGCGGGCAGCAGCAGCAGACCGCGCTTGCCATGATGCTGCTCATGAAACCGGATATCCTGCTGCTGGATGAGCCGACTAAGGGGCTTGATCCGGCCGCCAAAGACAGGCTGGCCGCCCTGCTTCAGCAATTGCGCGTGCAGGGGATCAGTATTCTCATCGTAACGCATGATGTAGAATTCGCGGCTAAGCATGCTTCGCGCTGCGCACTCCTGTTTGACGGGGGAATTACGGCAGAAGGCACACCGGCTGAGTTCTTCAGCAGCAATTACTTCTATACCACGGCAGTCAACCGGATAGTGCGGGACTGGCTGCCACAGGCATTGACCATAGAGGATGTGATTCGCGCATGGCCCGCTTCCGCATTCCGCTGCTAATTGCCCTGGGACTCTTCACCGCCGGGCTTGCACTTACCGCAGCCTTCACTGACCGGCATTATGTGCTGCTTAGCGTGGTGCTGCTGCTGGCTGCTCTCCTGCCGCTGTTCATCCGTCTGGAGCGCCGGCCGCGCAAGTCCCGTGAACTCGTGCTGCTGGCTGTGTTATCCGCTATTGCAGCGGTCAGCCGGATTCCTTTTGCTGCGTTGCCGGGGGTAAAGCCTGTGTCGGCCGTTGTCATCCTCTCCGCTTATGTCTTCGGGGCAGAGGCGGGCTTCGTCATCGGAGCAGTCGCTGCCCTGGTCTCCAATATTTACTTCGGGCAGGGGCCCTGGACACCATGGCAGATGTTTGCCTGGGGCATGACCGGACTTACAGCCGGTTGGCTGCGCAGGAGCTGGCTGTTGAGCCGGAGAGCCGGGCTGCTGGTTTTTGGCTTCATCTGGGGGTTCCTGTTCGGCTGGATTATGAATATCTGGGTCCTTCTCAGTCTGCCGGATGCCTTAAGCTGGCGGCTGGTTGCCGTTACGTTTGCCGCAAGCTTTTACTTCGATCTGGCCCATGCCTTGTCGAATGTATTCTTCTTAGCGGTGCTGGCCGGAGGCTGGACCAAGGTGCTGCAGAGATTCCGCAAGAAATATGGCTTGCTTCAAGAGTGAATGGAATTATAATTAAGGGATATCGCTCTGTTAAAATGATATTTTTCTCCTTTATTCGACAAATTTCTTAGCAGGGCCATCAACAATTCGATGTTATTCTCCGATAATTAAGGTTACAGCTAGATATCGAGAAGGCGGGATAACAGGAAATGAGACATCTGAAGATTAAGCATAAAATGATTGTAATGATCGCAGTGGTTATCCTGCTGCTGATCGGGATCGGAACAACGGGTATCCTGACGACAGCCAGAATGGCTGAGAGGTCTGAAGAGACATACAGGCAGAACCTGCAGCCGATTTATTTCGTAACGGAGATCCGCGGGAATAACCGGGCGATTGAGTCTTTTCTGCTGGAGGATCTGATTACCACGGATGACGCGAAGAAGCAGGAGCTGAAGGCGAGAATTCAGGAGAATATCCAGACGAATAATGAGCTGATGGCCGAACTGAGGAAGATTGAATTCAACAATGACAAGATTGCAGCTTATGTGAACGAATATACCCTGCTGCTGCCGGATTACCGCTCACAGCGTGATAATATTATCCATCTGGCCGATAACGACCTTAACGATGAAGGATATCAGGTGTACACGGGCCGGACCTTTAATGAGCTGCGTGACAAAATGGTCCGGCTGCTTGAAGAGACAGCGACGTTATTCATTCAGGATGCGTCTGCCCATAATACACGGACGGCTGACAGTGCCAAGAGCTCTGTTACGTTAAGCAGCATTCTGATTGCGCTGGCCTTGCTGCTCAGTATTGTCCTGAGTGTGATCATCACCAGATTGATTACGAGACCGCTGAAGGAATTGCAGGGGCTGATGAAGCGTGCGGAAGAAGGGGATCTGACGGCCTCTGCCGCTTACCGGTCCAAGGATGAGATCGGCCAGATTAATACATCGTTCAATACTATGCTGGACGGGTTGAAAAATATGATGCGCGGCGTCTCGGAGAGCGCCGAGATTCTCTCGGCCTCCTCCCAGCAGATGAGCGCCAGTGCCGACCAGACCGCGCACGCCTCACAGATGATCGCTGAGACCTCAGGCGAGATCGCAGCCGGATTCGATGTGCAGGCGGAGAGCATTACCCTGACTACGCAGTCTGTGCGGACGATGTCCTATGAGATTGCCGAAGCCCGGTATAGCGGACAAGAAATGACCCGTCTGATGGAGCAGGCTGCCTCCTCCACGGAACGCGGTGTAGACGCAGTAGAGCAGATTCTGGCCCAGATGCGGGAGATTGACTCCAGTGTCTCGGCGAGCCGCCAGATTGTCGGCAACCTGGGCAGCCTGTCCGAAGAGATTAACACCATTATTACAACCATTAATGAGATTGCGACCCAGACCAATCTGTTGTCCCTGAATGCTTCCATCGAAGCCGCCCGGGCGGGCGAGCATGGCCGTGGCTTCGCTGTAGTTGCCGGTGAGATCCGTAAGCTGGCGGAAGCTACCGGAACAAGCTCGCTGCAGATTACAGAGATCATTAACCATATCCGTCAGCAGACCGCCAGTGCCGTAGAATCGATGGAGCAGGGCTCCGGGATTGTCTCTCACGGTGTAGCGCAGAGTGAGGTGGTATCCGAAGCCTTTACGGCGATCCAGACCTCCATTCAGGCTGCCAGTGAGCAGACAGAGCAGATTACAGAGGTCATAGGCCATGTCGCGCAGGAATCGGAGGAAGTGGCCAAATCCATGTCGACGGTGAATGAAATCTCGCGCAAAGGCGCGGCAGACGTTCAGGGCACCAGTGAAGCAAGCCTGGAGCAGCTGACTGCGATGGGAGAGATGTCCTCCTCTGCGCAGTATCTGGCTACCCTGGCCGAGGACCTGCAGAAGCATCTGGCCCGGTTCCGGCTGTAACGGTATAATAGACATCAGCCCGGCCCGATTCGGCCGAGGAACCCTGGAGATTCCCGGGCATCTTCGGCGGAGCCGGGCTTTTGAACGTATTAGTATTAACCCCAAGGAGGCGGTCTCTATAATGAACACCCGAACATGGAAGCTGGCGATAGTTCCAGCCTTGTTAATGACACTTGCAGCTTGTAGCTCGAATCAGGCCAGTGCTCCGGCGGTTAGCCCCAGTCCACAGCCAACAGCGGCTCCTGTAGAAGCTTCTGCCCAGCCTACGGAAGGGCCAAAGGTTACACCGGCACCTGCTGAAGCTGCTGGGGTAACGGTAGGGGAAAGTAAACAGTATGAGAAAATAGCAATTTCCGACTGGAAGGACGATAGAACCGTTGTCGTGTCCAAGCAGAACGATAAGCTGGGACCGATCAGCTCGGGAGAGCTGAAGGGTTCCTATCCGCAGAGCCTGTATTTCTTCCATCTGGATACCGGCGAATACGAATTGATTACAGAGAAGGCGAACATGATGCTGGGGGATGCCAAGCTGTCCGCCGATCAGTTGTTTCTGCTCTATAGTGAATTCTCCCTGGGTGATCCAGTCTACAATGTAATGGACCTGGGGTCCAAGAAGACGTTCACCATTAAGGGTGATACCATTGCTGGAGCAATGGGGGCCGATTGGGCGGATAAGGATACGGTAGTGGGTCCTGCATACAGCGGCGGTGCTTACACAGCGACGGCTACCTCAATGAAGATTGCCCCGGTGGAGGGACTAGGCGGGGAAGGTCTGATTGTTGTAAGACAAATCAAGGATAAGATCTATTACACCAGTAATTCGAAGGACTCCCTGCATAGCTTGGACCTGAATACTAAGGCGAAGGCTGACTTGAATATTCCGGGTGCCAGCAGCGTAATCCCTTCATCTGACGAAGAACAAATGCTGATCCTGCAATATAAGGAGACGACCCAGTCGCTGCTGCTCAGCGGCACAGACGGTAAGAATCCGCGAACCCTGGTGGAAGGCGCCGAGCTTGGGGCCGTCTCCTGGTCTCCGGATCAGCGGCTGATTGCCTATAGTGTAACTCTTGAGGAGAATGGTACAACGAATCATACCTTATATGTCTACGATCTGACTTCTGACAAGTCCGTCCAGATTGCGGAGAGCAATGGAACGATGACCACCTCATGGAGCCCCTCGGGCAAGCAGCTTGCGTATACGGAGCGGGATGACAGCGGGAGCAGCAGCAGTATAGTCCAGTTAAAGTATTAATCAAAAAAAGCGGTCCGTACCGGTAAATCTACCGGATACGGACCGCTTTTATTATAGATTACTAGAAGGAGCATAACGCTCCTTTGCTTCTTACATACTAAGCATACCAGCCCCATACGAAGATGAACAGGGTGCCGAAGATGGTGACCAGAGCCACGAACATGGCGTATGCGATGTTGATATACAGTTCTTTTTTGGAATCGGCCGATTCTCCGATGTGCATGAACACAAACAGCTGCAAGGAGGCCTGGATCAGCGCTGTAACCAGCAGCACCGCCATATTGGCACTGGAGGACAGATCTCCGTAAATTACAATCAGTGCAGCGGCAGAGAGGACCAGAGAGGCTACATAACCCATCACATGCTTAATTGGGAATAGTTGCTTCATCATGTCACATCAGTCCTTTCAGGTAGACGAAGCTGAAGATAAAGATCCAGACCACGTCTAAGAAGTGCCAGAACAAGGAGAAGATGAACGTTTTGTTGGCGGTAGCGGGCGTAATGCCGCGCTTCCACAGCTGAATCATAATGCCAATTCCCCACAGCAGACCGAAGCTGACGTGAAGACCATGCGTTCCCAGCAGTATGAACAGACTGGAGAGGAAGCCGCTGGTCTGCAGGGTAGCTCCTTCATGTACATAAGTGAAGAACTCGTCGATTTCGATACCGACAAAAGCCAGACCCATCACCAGCGTAATCGCCATGAAGACCATCATGGCTTTCTTGTAGCCATGCCGCATGGCATGGACAGCCAGACCGATGGTGAAGGAGCTCGACAGCAGGAGGAAGGTCTCCATCAGCACCGGGCCGATCTCGAACAGCTCGCTGCCGCTCGGTCCGCTGGCATAGCGGTTAACCATTACGAAATATACAGTGAACAGCGTAGCGAAGAGAGGGATCTCGGCTCCGAGAAAGACCCAGAAGCCGAAGATCTTATTACTGTTCTCTTCCGTTGAATATTCGAGCGGCTTGGACGCATCTATTTTCATACAGTCTCACCCCGCATCAGTTTCTTTTCTGTAGCTGCAATCTCTTCTACAGGAATGTAGTAGCCCTGGTCCTTATCGAAGGACATGAAGGCCAGTACGACCAGAATTCCAATCCCTGAGACGATCGCCGGAATCCACATGCTGAAGACCAGGAAGAAGCCTAGGAAGAAGAAGACTACACCTAATATGAACGGTTTGCCGGTATTGCTTGGCATATGAATCTTGGTGTATTTAGTGTCTGTATACAATGGAATATTCTCATGCTTCGCAGACCATAGAGCATCGCGCGTCTCAACCTTAGGCACAACCGCAAAGTTGTAGAGCGGGATCGGGCTGTGTGTCGCCCATTCGAGCGTCCGGCCATCCCAAGGGTCGTTGGTCGTATCTCTCGGCATGTAGCGTGTACTCCAGTAGATATTGTAGACCAGGATCACGAAGCCGATGGCGAGCCCGACAGCCCCGACGAAGCTCAGCATATTGAGCGGACCGAAGCCTGATTCCTCAGAGTACGTATACATACGCCGCGTCATTCCCATGAGACCCAGGAAGAACAGCGGGAAGAAGGTTACGTTAAAGGAAATGATGATCCACCAGAAGGCATGCTTGCCCAGCCGTTCGTTCAGGCGGAAGCCGAACACTTTAGGGAACCAATAGTGGAACCCGGCGATGACGGCAAATACGGCACCCGGAATCAGCACGTAGTGGAAATGCGCCACCAGGAACATCGTATTGTGATACTGGTAATCGGCGCTGGCCATTGCCAGCATGACGCCCGTTACCCCGCCGATCGTAAAGATCGGGATAAAGGCGAGCGTATAGAGCATCGGTGTCGTGAAGGTAATCCTGCCCTTTCGCAGGGTGAATAGCCAGTTGAATATTTTGACCCCGGTAGGGACCGCTATGGCCATCGTTGTAATAGAGAAGAAGCTGTTGACCATAGCCCCTTGACCCATCGTATAGAAATGGTGCGCCCATACAAGGAAGGACAGGAGCGAGATGATCAGCATACTGAATACCATGGAGGTATAGCCGTACAGGTTCTTCTTCGAGAAGGTGGCGATAATCTCACTGTATATCCCGAAGGCCGGCAGTATAACGATATAGACCTCCGGATGTCCCCAGACCCAGAACAGGTTGGCCCAGAGCATATCCATCCCGCCGTTGGCCATCGTGAAGAACTGGGAGCCGAAGAGGCGGTCGAACATCATCATCGCCAGCGCTACGGTAAGAACCGGGAAGGCGAAGACAATGATAACGTTGGTGATGAGTACGGACCAGGTGAACATCGGCATCTTCATCAGCGTCATGCCTGGTGCGCGCATTTTGAGAATCGTTACGATAAAGTTAACCCCGGTGATCAGCGTACCAATACCGGATATTTGCAGGGCCAGAGAGTAGTAGTTGTTCCCTACGGTCGGGCTGAATTCAAGACTCGCCAGCGGGAAGTAGGCTGACCAGCCCGCATCCGGCGAGCCGCCGATGACGAAGGAAATGTTCAGCAGCATGGCGCCCATGAAGAAGAGCCAGAAGCTGACGGCGTTCAGCCGCGGGAAGGCAACGTCCCGTGCACCGATCTGCAGCGGAATGATTACGTTCATCAGACCGATGATAAAAGGCATGGCCATGAAGAGAATCATGATCAGACCATGGGTGGTGAAGACCTCATTGTAGTGCTGCGCATCGAGGAATTTCATTTCCGGCGCAGCCGTCTGCAGACGCATCATCATCGCATCTACACCGCCGCGGAACAGCATCAGCAGCGCCGCAAGGATGTACATGATCCCGATTTTTTTGTGGTCAACCGTGGTCAGCCATTCACGCCACAGATAGCCCCATTTCTTGAAATAGGTAAGCCCTACGAGAATCCCGATGGTTGCCAGTGCAATACTGATCATGGCCCCGTATATCAAGGGTTCGCCGTGAACCTTAAATTTGTCCAAATCCATTAGGGTAGCTCCTTTCAGTGTGTTGCATTAAGCTCTTCAGAGAGCTAGTGTCCTTCATGTGTGCTTTCATCCACAGGGGAGCTTGGCAGCGGCTGATCGACTTCCGGATCAGGCTTGCTGTCGAATTCCGTTCCGCTGGACGGCTCGGGAGACGGATGAATTTCCTTGTTATCCTGATGCTCCGGATTGCCGTTGTCCATATCCATCTCTTTGCCGCCGCCGCTCATATGGTCTCCGTGATTTCCCGGAGGAGGGCTGAACTCCAGATGGGTGGAGGAATACGTTTTGCGTCCGAGGTAATCCGTGGCCAGCAGGCCTTTGAATTCTTCCTCAGTCAGCTTAGGTGCGGTTTCCTTCACTTCCTTCACCCAGTCCTCGTAACCCTTGTTACTAAGTACAAGCGCTTCGAATTCCATGTGGGCAAAGCCTTTACCGCTGAAGTTAGCATTCTTTCCGATATAAGAGCCTTCCGTATCAGCGGAGAGATGAAGCGTTGTCAGCATGTCGCTCATGGCGTACTTTTGACCGGCAAGCTGTGGAATCCAGAGACTGGTAATGGTGCCGAACGAGTACATTCTGAATTCTACCGCACGATGCACCGGCATATTCACGTAGTTCACCGTCTCGATCCCTTCCTCAGGGTAGCTGAAATGCCATTTCCAGTTGGAAGAGGAAGCATAGATGACCAGCGGAGTCTGATCTTGATAGTCCGCAGCCACATTCTCCACTTCGTTAGTCGTCTTGACGGTAACAACGGACAAGAAGGCTACGATAATGATCGGGATAATGATCCAGATGGCCTCAAGTACCACATTGCCTTCTTCATGTTTAGGAATGTAGCCCTCATTACTCTTCTTCGCACGATATTTCACCAGTACAAAGATATACAGAATGTAGACAACAGCCAGAACCCCGAGCATAACAAGAATAGAGAGCACAATGGTGTCAGATAACGTCCTTGCAGACGGCCCCTTCGGGTTCAGAACAGCGATTGAGCTGCATCCCGGCAGGAGAAGGATCAGGCTTAGAAACAAAGCGTATAACGGTCCCTTTTTTTTCATATAGAACTCCTTCCTTCAATACTACTTTTCATTCGCCGTTCATTAACGGGAGTACATTGATCTGTATCTATAGTAAGAACTACTTACCCATAATGCAAAATACATATTTTGTATAAATATATAAAATAGACCTTAAAAATGGCGAACAAGTTAAATATGTGTGATCAAATTGTTACAACTCCCTAAGGGTATGATAAAGATCACTGTAGTGGCGCACTTTAGCTAATTTTAAGGTTGTTCAATTTTTGTTCAAAATTCCGATATTGTTATTAATTTTGTCACAATTATTCTGTGCCAAAAACCGCTGTTTTAACCGTGCAACGCCTGCTGTGACAGCATTCGACGAGAATTGCGTGCTTTCTGAAAATAATGGCGAACCCTCATTTATGATTGCATAAGAGTAACAATTTCTTAGCTTGCGGTTACAATCTCTCAAATTACGTTGAAAGTATATATGATAAAGTGATAGACAAATATACATAGATTGGAGACTGCTGCTGTGCGCATCAAGAAAATTCTGCTTTTATTCATGTCTTTATTCCTAATTATGGGGCTTGTGCAGGTCCCGGCTGACGCTAAAGGTGATAGCACTATTCTTAAACTCGGAGTCAACGATAAATTAAGCAAGGTTGAAGCTGTATCCGTAAAAGGCACCTATTATGTACCGCTGCGCGCGCTTGCGGATGAGCTGAAATGGACCCTTACCGGACTGACGGACGGGATTCACGTAGCCGGCGGGACAGGTTCGCTGACCCTGCTGAGCAAGGACGGAGGTGCGGTGCTGAAGGATGGGACTGCCGTGCCTATGAGCACTTTCGTACAGGACGGCAAACTCATGGCTCCGCTGAAGCTCAGCGGGTACCTCGGGTATAGCATTTCCTATGCGGGAGATAAATATTTACTTCGTGTGAAGGACGGCTCGGCGCAGCTTACCGATGCAGCCTTCACCGATAAATATGCTGCAGAGCTGAAGCCTAAGGCTCCAGTGGCTCCGGTAACTCCAGTCACTCCGGTTCAGCCCACGGAGCCGGGCAAGCCTGGCCGGACCGTGTATCTGACCTTTGACGACGGCCCGTCAGCCACGACTGGCGACCTGCTGGACATCCTGCGTAAATATGACGTACAGGCAACCTTCTTCATGCTGGGGAACAATATGAATCAGCACCCCGCTCAAGTGAAGCGGACTGCGAAGGAAGGCCATGGCTTAGCGCTGCATGGCGTGACCCACCGCCAGGAGAAGTTCTATGCATCCCCTTCAGCGGCGCTTGCCGAGATGTCAGGTGCCAATGCGACGCTGAAGAAGCTGACGGGAACCAGCACCACCTTGATCCGTACGCCTTACGGAAGTAAGCCCTATTTCACCAAGTCCTTCAGGGATAAAGTCCTGACGCAGGGCTATCATCTCTGGGACTGGAACGTGGATTCCTATGACTGGAAATACAAACAGAACAGCGACAGAATCTATAACACCGTGATGGATCAGGTGAATAAGCTGAAGGCGTCCAAGACCAATCCGGTCATTCTGATGCATGACCAGAAGGCTACGCTCAAGGTGCTGCCGCGTATTCTGGAGAAGCTGAAGAAGGAAGGCTATACCTTCAAGCTCATTACAAAGGATATGGAGCCGCTCAATTTCTGGAAGGATAAACGCTGATTACTGCTATAGCAACAGCAAAGAGCAAGCCCGGGAGACAATCTGTTCCCGCAGGCTTGCTCTTTTTTTGCGCCGAAACTAGACAAAGTAAAAGTTAATGATTGACATCAATCCTCAACTGTATTAATAATAGTAGTACAGTTAATACACTATGATACAGCAGCCGGAGTATCAGATGAAAGGAGGACTGTCATGTTCGAGTTGGATGTACGCAGCCGCAAGCCGATCTATGAGCAGCTGACCGACAAGGTGAAGGAGTTGATTATGCATGGTATTCTGCGGGCGGATGAACAGCTGCCTTCGGTGCGGGCGTTATCCTCGCAGCTTACCGTGAATCCCAATACGATCCAGAAGGCCTATAGGGAACTGGAGCGTGAGGGGTATATCTATTCACTGCAGGGCAAGGGCAACTTCGTAGCCGAGTTGCAGCAGGGCCAGAGTGAGAGCAAACGGGCAGAGCTGAAGGAGGAGCTGCTGCGGCTGATGGCAGAAGCAGTCTACCTTGGGTTCACGGAGACAGAGATCAGTTCCTTGTACCGCCAGGCGCTGGATATGAGAAGAGAGGAGAGCAGCCATGATTGAGATACGCGGTGTGAGCAAGATTTTTCAGGAGGAAAAGGCTGTGAACGGCCTCTCGCTGACGGTACCCAAAGGGGCCATCTACGGATTGCTGGGATCAAACGGAGCAGGCAAAACCACGCTTCTTAAGATGCTTGCAGGCATCTATCGCCCGGATACAGGAAGTGTCAAGGTAGGCGGGCGGCCCGTCTATGAATCACCTGAGGTGAAGCGCAGTCTGTTCTTCATGCCGGACAGCCCTTATTTCTTCCCGCAGGCCACAATGAAGAGTATGGCGGAATTCTACCGCTCAATCTATACACAGTGGAGTCAAAAAAGGTATGAGGAGCTGGTTACAGTGTTCCGGCTCGATCCCCGGCGCAGGCTCAGCCGCTTCTCCAAGGGGATGCAGCGGCAGGCCGCCTTCCTGCTGGCGCTTAGCTGCAAGCCGGATGCGCTGATTATGGACGAGCCGATCGACGGCCTGGACCCGGTGATGCGCCGCCAGATCAAGAATCTCCTGTTCCAGGAAGTCGCTGAGCGCGAGCTTACCGTGCTGATCTCCTCGCATAATCTGCGGGAGATTGAGGATCTGTGCGACCATGTCGGCATTATGCATGAGGGAAGGATGCTTGTGGAGAAGGATCTGGATGATCTGAAGGCCGACACGCACAAGATTCAGGTCGCTTTCCGTGACGTACGTCATGCGGCGGCGCTGGAATCCAAGCTGCAGATCCTCCATCAGGAGCAGCGGGGAAGCGTCAGCCTATACATTGTAAAAGGGGAGCGGGAACGCATCAGCCAAGCTTTTCATGTCTATGACCCGTATGTGTATGACCAGCTTCCGCTGACGCTGGAGGAAATCTTTATCTATGAAATGGGGGATGCCGGTTATGACGCGCAGCCGATTATTCTGTAACAGCAGCATTATCCGCCAGAACCTGCGCCAGTATGGCTGGATCGGAATTTTGTATACACTGGCACTCTTATTCATACTCCCGCTGCAACTGTTCATTAACGGCGACCGGCTTAAGGAGCCTATCGTAATAGACGGACTGTTCAACCTTGGCATGGACATTGCGGCAATCCTGATTCCTTTTCCGATTATTGCCGGATTGTTCCTCTCACGTTATATACAGTCCCGGAGGTCCTCCGACCTGATGCACAGCCTTCCGCTGCGCCGCTCGAATCTGCTGTCTTCCCATATGCTTAGCGGTCTGCTACTGCTGCTGCCTCCGGTGTGGGTCACTGCTGCGGTTACGGCTCTCGTCCGTCCCCTGAAGGGCAATATGTACATCTATCACGGAGCGGAGGTCTGGGAGTGGTGCCTGACCCTTACGGTGCTGACCCTGTTCCTGTTCGCGTTCACCCTCTTTGTTGGCATTTGCACAGGGCAGAGTATTCTACAGGGAATTGTAGTCTTTATTCTTCTGATGCTTCCGTCTGTACTTCTGGAGATCATCAATATGCATTTCAACAGATTTCTGTACGGATACGTGGATTGGTTCGGCCTGTCAGCTGTGGAGAAGAACGTATGGTCTCCGCCCCTGCGTATAACCAATCTGACGACAGATCCTTTAAGTGGAGCAGAGATATGGAGTTATGCGTTTCTGTCTGCTGTGTTCCTGGCGTTGTCCTTCCTGCTGTACCGTAAGCGTCAGAGTGAACAAGCCGGACACGCCATGGCTTTTACCTATTTCAATCCGTTGTTCAAAGCCGGAGTGATGCTCTGCACTATGCTGGTGGCCAGCAGCTACTTCGGCAGCATCAGCCGGCAGCCCGGCTGGATCATCGGCTGGGTCTTGGCCGGAGGGCTGATCGGATATATCACAGTGGAGATGGTGCTGCGCAAAACCTGGCAGATCCTAACCCGCAGACTGCCGCTTGAATTCGCGCTGTACAGCGTGCTGCTGGGCCTGCTTATCTACATTCCTATCTCCGGCCTGACGGGTTATGAGAGCCGGGTTCCGCAGGCTGATAGGGTTGTCGGGGTATTTGCCGGAGACAACTACCAGGCACTAATGCGAAGCCTGGAAGGCGAGACTGCCCCGGAGGCATGGAAGGAGGAGCTGTACTCCACTGACCCGAAATACATTGAAGCGGTAACTGCACTCCATCGTGCCGTGGTATCTGCAAAGCCTGATCAGAGAAAAGAACTGTGGAGTGAGTATCGTCAGACCCGGCATTTTATGCTGGTGTACCAACTGGAGAACGGACGGAAGCTTACGCGCAGTTACGTGATTCCGGTAGCGGGCTACGAACCGGAGCTGAAAGCGGTGATGGAGGATGCTTCATACAAGCGGGATCGTTATCTCCTCACCCGGATGAACGGGAATCTGGAGAGCTTCAGGCTGAATTACAGGAACAAGACCCTCAGTATTTCTGACCCGCAGGATGTAGAGGCGTTCACCGGAATTCTAAAGCGTGAGATCCTTAACAAATCCTTTGCGGATGAAATTTCTGATCAACGGGAGAAGGCAAGCATTCAATTAATCTATAAGCCGAAATCACCCGAGAGCGCCCTCTCCTATTCGTACAACTGGAACCGTTCCTACAAGGAAATGACCGCCTGGCTGGAGCAGAAGGGGTATGCGGATAAGCTGAAGATAACAGCGGAGGATGTTAAATCGGTTGAACTGTTCAAGGATGTCCATCATAACGCAATCCCTCCAAGAGAGCTTTATAATGCCGAGGTCCGCCTGCAGCTTGCGCGCAGCGAACAGCGGACGGTGAAGATTACCGACAAGACGCTCATTGATGATATTCTGCTGCACCAGCGTAAATTTACCCGCCAAGAGGGTAGAACCGTAGTGCTGATCGAATACAAGAAGGGCAATGAAGAATTCAGTTCATTGGAAGAACAAGACATGGACCCGGCGCTTAAGGCGCTTCTTCCCTAATTCACTGCACAGCCCCTGCCCATGGGATGATTCTCCGGGCGGGGGCTGTTGCCTGTTATTATGATCTATGCGTTATGGGTTATAGTAAGGTAAGGCTGCTGCGAACAGAGTGCAGCCTCTGCAAGGAGGGGATGGAATGGAAGAAGTGCCGGATCATCTGGATCATGGACTCCAGATTGTATTCATCGGGTTCAACCCCAGTATCCGCTCCGGGGAGCTGGGGCATCATTATGCCAATCCGCGCAATAATTTCTGGCGCATACTGCATAAGTCCGGGCTGACGCCGCGGTTATACGAGGCTTCCGAGGACGGGGAACTGCTGAAGCTGGGGTATGGCTTCACCAACATCGTCGCCCGCCCCACCGTAGGCGCTGAAGATATCACCCGCGAGGAGTACGCCAAGGGCCGCGAGCTTCTGCGGGCCAAGCTGGAGGAGTACCGCCCGGAGATTGCCTGCTTTGTCGGCAAGGGTGTATATACAGAGTTCAGCCGCAGAACTACAGCCGCCTGGGGCTTCCAGGAAGGTATTGCTCCCGTGGTGGACGGAGTCCGCGAGTTCGTCGCCCCGTCATCCAGCGGTCTGGTCCGCATGCCGATGCCGGAGATCATCGGAATCTACTCGCAGCTGCGTGACTTCACGGAGGAGCAGGAGCCTTAAGGCCGTAGAAACGCGTCATATAGTTGCGTGGAATCGATGTATGCGAAAAACCGAATACAATCGGTACAGATGGGGGTGCGCGGGCCTGATGTATGCGGAAAACAGCATACATTTGCTGGCGCGCAGGCGTGTGTCCCGAATGTATGCGAAAAACAGCATACATTGTGCTGGTGCGCAGGCGTGTGTCCCGAATGTATGCGAAAAACAGCATACATTTGCTGGCGCGCAGGCGTGTGGCCTGAATGTATGCGAAAAACAGCATACATTTGCTGGTGCGCAGGCGTGTGGCCCGAATGTATGCGAAAAACCTGACGCATGAGCTGACGCGAGGGCGAAAGGGTGTGTAGTATCGGGTTTGTGGTTTTAAATCGCATCCCGCTTAAACAGCGGAGAGGACGGAACGAATGCGGAAAAGCGATAGCGGTCGCCTTTGTCTCCGGATTTTTACCGATTAGGGAAATAAATAAAATCTGGAGACAACAGCGATTGTAGCAACGTTCCGTTCGCGGAGCGTCCACCCAAGTGCCCGCGTTGATCCTGCTCAAAAGTAAAAGGTTCTCCCATATAATCAGGCAGCGCCCACGCTGATCCTGCTCGAAAAATTAAAAAGGCTGCCCCCATCAGCCATTTCATGACTTTTGGGAACAGCCCTTTTAATAAATAGCAGCCTGCCTACGTCTGGATCAGCAGCAGAATGATGGACGACAGGGAGAGGCAAACGCTGGCCAGATAGAGCACGCCGACCACCTGTCTCTGGTTCAGACCAGCCTTGAGCAGACGGTAATGAACCTGACTGGCGTCCGCCTGATAGATGGCTTGTCCCTTCAGGAAGCGTCTGATGACGACAAAAATATTGTCGAAGATCGGTACGCCCAGCGCGAGAATCGGAATGAACAGCGACAACACCGTAGCCTGCTTGAAGGCGCCGTCCAGCGCAATCACCGCCAGAATGAAGCCGAGGAAGGTGGCGCCGGCATCGCCCATGAAGATTTTGGCCGGAGCCTTGTTGAAGCGCAAGTACGCCAGCGTAACCCCGATCAGCGAAATTGCCATGTAGGCAGAAGTAGATTGGCCCATCGTGAGTGCGACTACAAACAGGGTAACTGCCGAGATCGCTGTAAGTCCGCCGGCCAGACCGTCCATGCCGTCCGAGAAATTAATGACCGTAGTGACGCCGAAGATCCAGATGATCGTCAGCAGGAACTGCAAAATGAACGGCAGTGAGATATAATCACCTGAGAACGGATTAATGAAGCCGGTAAACGCATTGCCGGAAAAGAACACCAGAACCGCGGCGGCAATCTGTACGATGAACTTGGGCAGGGCCGGGAAATCCTTGCCTTTGGTTTTGTACCAGTCATCGATGGTTCCTATAGTCAGCAGAAGCACACCGCCAATGAACAGGGCGAGCGTCTCCAGGGTGAATTCACGTGCGAAGAGCAGATATGTAATGAAAAAACCTACGAATATGGCATAGCTTGCCGTTAGCGGGATAGGCTCCCTATGGATTTTGCGTTCAACATCTTCCCTCGGCCTGTCCACGAAATCCAGCCGGAAAGCCAGCCTGCCCAGAGGAGGAATCAGCAGATAAACGATAAAAAATGACACGAGAAAAGCTAAACCGTATAAAATGACAATCACCCCGTTGATTTTTTTAAGGCCTATCCCAAATTATATCGCAGAAGGATGTATGTTGTCGAACTACATAAGCGAGATGGAGGAAATGATGAAATACGAATGTATCTTATTTGATGCCGATGATACGCTGTTCGATTATGGAATGGCAGAGAGTCATGCCTTGATCCATGCCTTCGCCCACTTCGGGCTGCCGACGGGCGCGCAGGAGTATGCCGCCAGCTACCAGGAAATTAACCATGGACTGTGGAAGGAGCTTGAACAAGGGCAGATTACCGCTGCCGCCCTGCGGGTGGAACGGTTCAACCGGCTGTTCGCCGCCCATCAGCTCAGCCTGAAGCCGGATGAATTCAGTGAAGCATATTTGCGTTTTCTGGGGGAAGGCACCTTCCTGATTCAAGGGGCGGTAGAGATCTGCGGAGAGCTGGCGGGATGCAGGCTGGCTATTATCACTAATGGCTTCAAGCATGTACAGCAGTCGAGGATCAAGGGTTCTCCGCTAAGCGAGGTGTTCGAGGAGATTATCATCTCAGAGGAGGCCGGTTACCAGAAGCCGGAGACGGGGATTTTCGACTATGCTTTTGCTAAGCTTAAGCTGTCCGATAGACGCAAGGTGCTGATCGTCGGGGACTCCCTGACCTCGGATATCCGGGGCGGGAACAATTACGGCATCGATACATGCTGGTTCAATCCGCTGGGCAAGCCCGGTGATCCTGAGATCCTTCCTACCTATGAAATCCGCAGTCTGGACGAGCTGGTGGAGATTGTGAACCGCGCGTAAGCGGAATAAAAGACGGCAGGCAGGTTGAAAGTTTCGCTTCCGTGTTAAATATATAGGGACGCAAAGTTTATACTTTTTTAACAACAACATACGGGAGAGGATATTATGAGAAAAAAATGGCTGATTGCCGCGGTGGTCACCGGCATGACGGTAACAGGCTCGGCAGGGGTGTATGCGGGCACCAAGCTGCAGCAGATTAAGGCTTATCTGAACCATAGCCTGGGTATTGTGGTGGATGGTAATCCTTTTTGGATGAAAGACGGCAACGGCAAAACCCTGACACCGATCACCTACGAAGGTCTCACCTACCTGCCGGTCCAATCGATCGCCACGGTGCTGAAGGTGCCTATCAATTATGACTCGGTCAACTATAAAGTGAGAATTGGTGCCGGCAGTGCGGATATTCCTGCGCCGACTCCTGCTCCGGGAACCTCTACCGGCGGGGGGAATACAACTCCTGCTCCAGTAGTGGAGGGAACGGCCAGACCGGTTAATCTGCCTAAGGATTTTCCGATTCCCCAGGACGCCCTGATTGCGATCACGCTGGATACGGATGCTAACGGCCAGAAGAAGGTGGCGTTCACGTATTCCACGCAGGAGACACTGGAGATCATGGGCTTCGTGTATAGTGAATATGCGCGGATTAAAAACTTGGATAATGCCTCGGAGTCGGTATCAGCCAGCAATGTCAAAATTACGGGCAGACTCGGCGGGACGAGTCCTGTATCCATCACAGGCAAAGCCTCCACGGCCCGGCCCGGCTTCAATCTGTTCACGATCACTTGGTCGGAGAGCTGATCTGAGCCGGTAAGCCTAAGCTGTTATGCAGGCTTGGCCAACTCAAAAGAAACTCCGGCTTGTAAGTCAGCCGGAGTTTCTTCATGTGCAATTCGCCAAGGCTAATTCACCAAGGTAATATGATCAGACTTGCGGGCGGGTATCCAGCGGCTTCAGGTGGGCCTCAATCTGTTCACGCTTTGCTTCCAGGAACGGAGGAAGGGCCAGCGCCTCGCCCAGATGCTCAACCTCTTCATCCGTGGCGAATCCCGGTCCGTCCGTTGCCAGCTCGAACAGAATACCATTCGGCTCCCGGAAATACAGGGAGCGGAAGTAGAAGCGGTCCACAAAACCCGAGTTCGGGAGCTGTACGCTGCGGATGCGTTCAATCCACTGCTTCAGCTCCTCTTCGTTATCGACGCGGAAGGCTACATGATGCACGCCGCCCCGTCCCAGGCGCTCCTGTGGAAGATCGCTGCGTTCCTCCAGATGGATCTCCGTACCAGAGCCGCCTTCGCCAGTCTCGAACACGATAATATCCGGCTGGCCCGTGACTGGAGAAGGATAACTGCCTGCACGGCGGAAGCCGAGCAGGTCCTCCAGAATCAGGGCCGTATGCTCAGCAGTCTCGACCGTCAGATGTGCCGGTCCCAGTCCGACTATGGCATACTCGGCAGGTACCGGGCTCTTGGCCCAGGGCTTACCGCCGGGCATGCCCTCGTTATGCTCATCTGAGATGAGGATGAGGCGCTGGCCCTCATGGTCGGTGAAGGCCAGTGTCTTGCGGCCGCCGCGTTCGGTGATTTCTTCATGCTCTACGCCGAGCACCGTGAAGCGCTGTGTCCAGAAGAGCAGGGCATCATCTCCGGGAACACGCAGGGAGAGTGCGGAGATGCTGTTATTGCCGTCGCGGTTTCGCCCTGCGTTAGGCAACTCGAAGAAGGTAAGCTCCGTGCCTGGATTCCCGGTCTCATCCCCGTAGAACAGGTGATAGACAGATACGTCATCTTGGTTGACGGTCTTCTTAATCAAGCGGAGTCCGAGCACTTCGGTGTAGAATTTGTAGTTCTCCGGCGCTTTGGCGGTAATGGCAGATACATGATGAATTCCTTTTAGTGTTAAACTCATGGGAATACCTCCTGAAGTTTGGTTGTTATATAAGACACACTTAAGAGTTGAACTCGAAGCTAGGTCGTCACTGCGGTGAACATTTGGACTTCCGGCCGCTGTTGTATTAGGATTTCCTGATTAGAACCGCTCTTCGCGGTAGAAATCCAAATACAAAGGCGGTCGCTAACGCTCCTCCAGTTCCAAATTTCCCCTCCGCTTCTTTTTGCTTTTTGTTAATTTCTTTAGTGTTTCTTATATAACTTGGGTTGTTATATAAAAGCTGCAAATTACTTATTAATATTAAGTTACTATAATTTTAATAGTAAATGAGTAATTTTGCAAGATGTATTTCAGGGTGTATTTCAAGATGCATTTCAAGCTGGTATTTATTATTCAGGAAAGCGGGGTTAATCATGCACACCAGATCAAGTCTGATGAAGCAGCTGGAGAGGATGGGAATCGATCCGCAGGGGACACTGCTGGTCCATTCCTCGCTCAAAAGCATCGGTGAAGTAGAAGGGGGAGCGGATACCGTACTGGATGTTCTCTCAGAATATATGAAGGAGGGGCTGCTGGTCCTGCCCACCCATACCTGGTCTTATATCGACGGGCAGAATCCGCGCTTCTCTGTGCTGGAGTCTCCCGCCTGCGTAGGAATTCTGCCGGAGCTGTTCCGGAAGCGGCCGGGCGTGATCCGTTCCTGGCATCCCACACATTCGGTGGCGGCGCTGGGCAGGGAGGCGGCGGTGTTCATAGCCGGAGATGAGCGCTGGGATACGCCCTGTGCACGCGGGTCGGTCTATGGCAAGCTGCTGGACCGGGGAGCGGAGATTATGCTGCTCGGTGTGGATCTGCGGAGGAATACGTTCATTCACGGCATTGAAGAGTGGGTGGATATTCCCGGCCGGATGACGGACGGGCCTGAGGCGCTCTATACCGTGACGCCGGAAGGAGAGGAGATTGCGGTGCCTTCGCGCAGACACTGCGGACTGTCCTGGTCGGAGCATTTCTGGAAGGTGGAGACTGTGCTGGAGGACGGCGGGGCGCTGCGCCGGGGCAGCTTCGGCGATGCGGCGGTTATGCTCTGCGGCACGGTGGAGACTACGCGTATCCTGAGTGATATGCTCAGGGAGAACCCGGATCTGTTCTCGGATAACGAGCCGCTCTTCGGGGAGAATGCGCCTGAGGCGCTGCCGAAGACGAAACGGGGTCAACCTGTACAGGCAGTGCAGGAGCATACCAAGCGTTAACCCAGGCCGGATATTTACGGGTCTCTGGCAGGTTTCTATCAATGTATGGTATATTATTCTCACAAAAACATAGTAAGGAGATTGGAAATGACAAAAACTTTGATCTTTGGTCACAAAAACCCGGATACAGATACGATCTGCTCGGCCATTGCTTATGCGGCACTGAAGAAGGAACTGGGCTGGGATGCCGAGCCGGTCCGGCTTGGAGACATCAGCGGAGAGACTCAGTTCGCCCTCGACCACTTCGGGGTAGAAGCGCCGCGTCTGGTGGAGAACGTTGCTACAGAAGCTGAACAAGTGATTCTGGTTGACCATAATGAACGCCAGCAAAGTGCGAATGATATCGATCAGGTTCGTGTGGTTGAGGTTATTGACCATCACCGGATTGCGAACTTCGAGACCGCCTATCCGCTGTATTACCGGGCTGAGCCAGTCGGCTGTACGGCTACCATTCTGAACAAGCTGTACAAAGAGAATGGCGTGGCCATTCCTAAGAACATCGCCGGTCTGATGCTGTCCGCTATCATTTCCGATTCCTTGCTGTTCAAATCGCCGACCTGCACGGAGCAGGATGTGGCTGCTGCGCGTGAACTGGCGGTCATTGCCGGAGTGGATGCCGAGAGCTATGGCCTGGACATGCTCAAAGCCGGTGCCGACCTGAGCGATAAGAGTATTGCCCAACTGATCTCTCTGGATGCCAAGGAGTTCAAGATGGGTGAATATAAGGTGGAGATTGCCCAGGTTAACGCTGTGGATGTGAATGATGTCCTGTCCAAACAGCCGGAGCTGGAAGCGGCGCTTACCGCGATTATTGACGACAAGGGACTGGATCTGTTCCTGTTCGTGGTTACCGATATTCTGAACAACGATTCCGTGGGTCTTGCACTGGGCCGCGTAGCCGGAGCTGTGGAGCAGGCTTACAATGTGAAGCTGGATGATAACAAGGCTGTGCTGAAGGGTGTAGTGTCCCGTAAATCACAGATTGTACCGGTTCTTACCGAGACGATCGCCAAGCTGTAAATGCTGCTTCCGGGTGCACCCGGAGCAAGAAGGTTGTCCCGTGACCGGCTGTGCCTTTTCCTCAGGAAAAACGTACAGCCGGTTTTATTTTACAATTCACAGCAACTCCTTGCCGCCTGAAGGGTATAAACAGCATAGGACATTATAGAGGGGGACGGGAATAATGGGGAAGATGCGCAAGCTGGCGATTTCAACAATGTGCCTGATGATGGTCTCGGGGGGAGGCCTGCTGTATGCTGCTGCCGGCAAAACAGATCTCTCATTCTATGTGAATAATATGCTGCTTAAGCAGCCTGCACTATCCTCGGATGGCGGGGTCTATGTGCCTGTGGAGCAGCTTTCGGAGAATATGCAGGCGATTGTATCCGTGGACGAGTCAGCAGGGACGGTCAAGATCTACAAGCCTAATGTGAACACGGTGCTGCTGGATGAGCAGGGTAAGATTTTTGGCAAAGTCAGAATGGACACCAGCAATACCTTCTCTGCCCTGGTGCAGGTGGATGATCTCAAAACAGATATCTCCGATCTGAAAATCACCATTACAGACCCGGCAGGCAAGACGGATGTTGTGGATAACCAGCCGATTACAGAGAAGAAGGACAGCTTCTGGTTCAAATCGGCAGCGTATAATTATAAGGTTACCGACAAGGGGAGCTATATGATCCAGGTGTATTTCAAGGATGCTGCGTCCAAGAAATGGTTCATCATTTCTGAACTGCAGATATCGACCACTTCATAATAACCACAGGAGGCGGTTCCATTGATTACAATCTATCCAGCTGCGTCTGCGCACCAGTTCGATCACGGCTGGCTGAAGGGCAGTCATGTCTTCTCCTTCGGGGATTTCTACGATCCGGACAACACGGCCTTTGGGCCGATGCGTGTCTGTAACGATGATACGATCGCTCCGGGAAAAGGCTTCGGCGCCCATCCGCACAGTGACATGGAGATTGTCTCGATTGTGCTGTCCGGCGTGCTTCGTCATGAGGACAACCTCGGTAATGTCGCGCAGACGTCCTTCGGCGGCATCCAGCGGATGTCGGCCGGGACCGGCGCGATTCATACGGAGCATAACCCTTCGGACAGTGAGCCGGTCCGCCTGCTTCAGCTGTGGTTCATGCCCCGGAACCGGGGGACAGCTCCCTCCTATGCAACCGGACGCTTCGATCCGGCCAAGCTTGAAGGACGCTTGCTTCCGGTAGTAGCGGCTGAAGCGTCGGAGGAGATTGTTGATATAGCCCAGGATATGACGATTTATCTGGGGAAGGCCGAGGCGGGAGGGCAACTGAATTTCCGGCAGGAGCCGGGGCGGCGCAGCTTTGTATATCTGGTAGAAGGGCAGCTTACCCTGAACGGGAATGATGTGCTGAAGCCGGGCGATTCGGCAAGAATCGAGGACACAGCGCAGCTGGAGCTGAAGGCGGATGAGCATATACTGGTCATGGTGATTGATCTGCCGTAATGAGCGGCGGGAACCAGATATGAAGGAGGAGCTCGAATGGCAGAGCAGGAAAGAGTGCTGGTGAAGCATTCCGTAACCGGGCGCATGCTTGTGAACAGCATGGAGGGAGTAGGATACACCTTCGATGAGCAGGGCGGGCTGACCTTGATCACCCTGACGAATGTGGCGGCAGATAAGGGCGCTGCGGTGGTGGAGCTGAAGGCGGAGCTTAATGTCTTCCGCTTCGAGGAGCCTGCGGACGGTCCGGTCATCAAGCATTGGTACTACGTTGGAGATCAGCCCGTAACCTATGATGCGGACTCCGGGCGCTTAACGATAGCTGTGCAGTCCGAAATCGAGTACCGGCCAGATCAATACTGGGCCTAATCCCTTCACAGACCCCACCCCATGTGCTTACAATAGGCGTGAGGTTCGGGGTCTGCTGCTTGATGCGCATTTATGAAAAAAGATGAAAATGGGACAAATGAACTTGACAATACATTCCAGAACGACTAGCTTTGTTATGAAACGTAACATGTACATAAGAATAGACAGGAGAAATGAAGCGGATGGAATTGTTTGCGGCGATGGAGCGGGAGGATTACGAGGAAGTACTGTTTTGTCAGGATAAGGCATCAGGGCTTAAGGCGATTATTGCGATTCACGACACCACGCTGGGACCGGCGCTGGGCGGAACGAGAATGTGGACTTATGCAACGGAGGAGGAGGCGCTTGTTGACGCTCTTCGTCTGGCTAAAGGCATGACGTATAAGAATGCGGTGGCCGGACTTAATCTGGGCGGCGGCAAGACGGTCATTATCGGCGATCCGCACACAGACAAGAACGAAGCGATGTTCCGCGCCTTCGGCAGATACATACAGGGCTTGAACGGCCGTTACATTACAGCAGAGGATGTAGGCACTACGGAAGAGGATATGGATATCATCCACCAGGAGACCGACTTCGTTACCGGAATATCGGCTTCCTACGGCTCGTCCGGCAACCCCTCACCGGCTACAGCCTTCGGGGTATATCAAGGCATGAAGGCCGCAGCGAAGGCTGCCTTCGGCAGTGATTCCCTGGCTGGCAGAACCGTCGCCGTGCAGGGGGTTGGGAATGTCTCCTTTACACTATGCAAGTATCTGCATGAAGAAGGCGCACGCCTGCTGGTTGCAGACATTCATAGAGAGGCAGTGAACCGGGCCGTGGAGGCTTACGGGGCAACCGCCGTAGACCCGGGCGAAATTATTGGAGCAGATTGTGATATCTATGCACCATGTGCGCTCGGTGCCACCATTAATGATGAGTCTCTGCCGCAGCTTAGAGCCAAGGTGATTGCAGGGGCTGCCAATAATCAGCTCAAGGAGCCGCGTCACGGGGATGCGCTGCACCAGATGGGGATTGTCTACGCACCGGACTATGTAATTAACGCCGGGGGCGTTATTAATATTGCCGATGAATTGAACGGTTACCACAAGGAGCGGGCGTACAAGCAGATCTCCCGAATCTATGACAGCATCACCCGTGTGCTGGAGATCTCCCGCCTGAAGGGGATTCCGGCTTATGCGGCTGCGGATCAGCTTGCAGAAGAACGGATATCCCTGCTGCGCAACAGCCGCAGCACCTTCCTGCGGAACGGGCAGCACGCCCTTAGCCGGAGATAAGCCCCCAGACGGGTATTTTCGACTTCTTTCTACTTTTTATCCATTTCCCGTTTGAATTGTGAGAAATGTAGCAGTACTCGCCATGGATAATAAGGAAAATAGAACCAGGAATAATTTGCATGAATGAAAGGCGGAGGCCCATGGGAGCACTGCATATGAATCCGGCAGCGATGAATTATGGAAGCAGGGAATCTTATTTTGACGGGAAGCTTATTGAGTACATTGGCTGGTGTCTGGTAGGCTGGCTGGTTACGGTCTGTACCTTCGGCATCTGCTATCCCTGGTCAATAGTCATGCTCTACCGCTGGAAGGTCGAGCATACCGTGGTGGAGGGGCAGCGCCTGCGGTTCGACGGTACAGCCGTCAGTCTGTTCGGACAATGGATCAAATGGTTCCTGCTGACGCTGATTACGCTCGGAATCTACGGCTTCTGGGTGGTCATTAAGCTGGAGCAGTGGAGAACGAAGCACACCCACTTCCAATAAGAAGCTGCATGCTTCAAGTATACTTAAGATGCGAAGAAGAGCCATTCTCCGGTTATGGGGGATGGCTCTTCTGTGTGGATTTTGGAGCAAGACTAGTTGAGCATCAGACCTATAGAAGTTAATGCAGTTCAACCAAGCAGTGCTTTATGGCGTGTAGTTCCAAGTAGACATTCAGGGATAGTTGCAGAATGTACACTTAAAAACAGCGAAAAAGAAGGCTTGCCTCTTCTAGCTGTAATCTGTACAACTAAATCTGCCCCAACGGGTGGAAACTCGGGAAAGTGGGGATTTTAAGTGTACGAAATACAGCTAAACGTATACTGGGAAGCCAACCAGACGTTTTAGTTGTACAAAATACAATTAAGCCTATCGCCTATGAATGGTTACGGTACTCGGGGCGCTGCAACAAACTGCAGGTGCTGGAACGATAGCAACTGCAGTTTGTACATTAGAATGCTGTAAAAAAGCCTACAAAATTGATTCTATTGTATTCAGTACAATGGAATGTTGAAAAAAGGCCATTTTTCAGCTAAAACACAACATTCCACTGTATGAAATACAATAGAATCTTATTTTACGGTCGGCTATGCCTTTTCTATTGCAGGAAATACAATCAGCTACTTGAATGTAGGAGTTGAAGTCAGCAACGGGGTTCAGCCCTAGTGTTAAATCGATGTTCATGCTCAGATTTTAACACGCCTGAGGTCTATTCTTACAGTTCTAAATCTGATGCTTTACTAGTCTGTGCAACCCGCTTGCAGGCTGCTTATTGTACTTTTTGCGGCTCGGGATACGTAACCCCAAGGGTATCAACGGTGACCTTCTTCATTACCGGCGGCTGATCCGGACGGTCATTCTTGCCACGCGGCAGACTGACGATGGCCTGGACCGCTTCGAGTCCTTCGGTAACCTTACCGAAGGCGGCGTAATCGCCGTCCAGGCTTGGATAAGCAGCGGCCATAATGAAGAACTGGGAGCCGGCAGAGTTCATATCTTTACTTCTCGCCATGGACAGCACGCCCTCTGTATGCAGCAGATTGTTGGTGAAGCCGTTGTTATTGAATTCTCCCGCAATGCTGTAGTCCGGTCCGCCCATTCCTGTGCCATCCGGGTCTCCGCCCTGAATCATGAAGCCCGGAATGACCCGGTGGAAGATGGTTCCGTCATAGAAGCCCTTCTTGATCAATGAAATGAAGCTGTTGACCGTATTGGGGGCAACCTCGGGATACAGCTCGGCCTTAATTACAGCGCCGTTATCCATCTCAATCGTAACCACCGGATGACTGGCTGTGGCTGAAGGCACGCCTTCTGTAGCGGCGGCGCTCTCCTGTGGTGCTGCTGTAGCCTCACTGCCTGCTCCGGTACTGCTGTTACCATTGCCGGCGGCATTATTATTCACTGGCTTGTTGCCGCAGCCCGCCAGAATGACGAGTATCAGGCACATCACCGCAAGCAGGATGACGGGTTTTCTTGTGATAGACTTCACTTCAGCATCTCTCCTTTTGAATAATCTGGTGCATTCACCTCTGTATCATACCTTCTTTGTCCTGCTTCTGGCAAAGCCTGCTTCCGCGCCCTGCCGGATTCCGCTACTTTGGTGCGGGCTGCTCCTTGGCGGAAGCAAGCGTCGTTCCTTCGGGAACCGGCAGCAAGGCGCTTTTGGAGATGCCGATGAGCTGGGAGCTGTAGATGCCGCTGTGCCCGGAGAACAGATAGCTGATGATGCAGGCGATGAACATATAGACCGCTCCGCCGGAGCCGAACAGCTCGATGCCCATAATGAAGCAGGCAAGCGGTGTGTTGGTGGCTCCGCAGAAGACAGCGATGAAGCCAAGCGAGGCCAGAAAAGGCCCATATAGATGGAGTACTCCGGCCAGGCTGCTACCCAGAGAAGCTCCGATCGCGAACAGCGGCGTCACTTCGCCGCCCTGGAAGCCGGTCCCCAGGGTGAAGGCGGTGAAGATCAGCTTCCACAGAAAGGCGAAGGGCGATACGCCGTCTTCTAAGGAGCTGTTGATCAGCGGAAGGCCCAGCCCCAGATAGTCCCGAGAACCGGCTATGTAGACCAGGGCAATAATGATCAGCCCGCCGGCGGCGCTTTTGAGCATAGGATTACGGATGATGGCGGTGAAGGTCCGCTTCAGATAATGGGTAAGCTCACTGAACAGCAGGCTGCACAGGCCGAAGAGGATGGAGGCGAATATAACCTTGACCAGCACCAGGACATCCATAGCGGGGAAGACATCCACCTGATAGTGGGTATGGTAAACGCCCCACAAGCGGGAGGCTACCAGATCACCGGTGAAGCTGGCGGCAAAACAGGGCAGCAGCGCCTTATGGCTGATCAGCCCGATGGCGATGACCTCCAGGCCAAACACCGTTCCGGCCAGCGGAGTGCCGAAGATGGAGCCGAAGCCGCCGCTGATGCCGCACATCAGCAGGATTCGGCGGTCCAGCGGACCGATTCTGAGCCAGCGTCCGAGTGCGTCGGCCAGACTGCCGCCCATCTGCACGGCCGTGCCTTCGCGTCCGGCCGAGCCGCCGAAGAGATGGGTAATCAGCGTCCCGCCAAGAACCAGCGGGGCCATGCGCAGCGGAATCGCTTCATTGCCCTGGCGGATCTGCTCCAGGATCAGATTGTTACCCTTCAGGCTGCTCTTGCCGTAACGCATATACATTCCGCTGACGAGCGCGCCTCCTACCGGAAGCAGGAAGAGCAGCCAGGCATGCTCCAGCCTTACCTGGGTGACCGCATTCAGACTGGCCAGGAACAAGGCCGAGGCGCTTCCTGCCAGCAGCCCGACCAGTCCCCCCAGGATCACCCATTTGACGAATGTACTCCAGAGCGCAAGCTGGCTCTGGCGCGCTGCAAGTGCTGACCACTGTTCATACTTCCTCTTCACTATGGCTAACGCCCCCCGACCCGAAATACATACTACCCTGAAATCAAAACAGACTCCTACCAGCGCAGTTAACCACTGGTAGGAGTCATTAGCCCCGAAGGGCGGTTATGGCGAACTCCATCGCCGCAATTGAATGAAACTATCGTATGCCGATTGTCTCCAAAAGTCAATATGAACCTGGACCTTGGGTGTACGCTCCGGCAGGGACGCTTAGCCGTATCTACTCGTCGCCGTTTGAGCCGTTCAGCACATCGGTTCCGGGCATAGCATCAGGGTCCGGGGAGGCCGGGTCAATGCTGCTGCCGGGAACCAGCTCATCCGCATCCGGGACGTCCTCCAAAGGAGCGGCTTCCTCCGCTTCTTCGGTCACCTCGTCCTCCGTATCCGCATAATCAATGACACTGCCGGTTAAGCCAGCAGCCCCGGCCGTGTATATAGCATCTGACTCCAGCAGCTCATCCCGCTGCGGACCCGGGGTGACAGAGGAAGGAGCAGGGCGGTCTGCGCGCGGTCCAAGCCCGGCGTCCGGCACGTTCAGCCCGATATCGGCCGCTAGAATAGGGTCGCTCACTAGCTCCGGATCAGAGCCGTCATCCACTACACCGTCGAAATCAATCGGTGTGAAGTGGGCAGGGTCATGACTGGCTAGTGCGGATTCCAGCGGGCGGCTCCCGGCGTCTGCGGTATCCTCACTGGGGCTTTGTTCAGTAATCGTGCCAAGCGGACGCAATTCTTCCAGCGGGATATCCTGCTCAGGGGAGATACCGCCCATTTTGGTATAGCGCTCATATGCAAAGTCGGCTTCCGTCTTATTGAATTCGTTACCCATCGTCAATCAGCTCCCTTTTCCCTTGTTGTAAGTCTTCTTCATCTTATAGTACAACTATACCCGTTTACACGGCGGCGAATCTGCCCGGCATCCAGGCTGCCCATCTGATTAATATATTCATTTCGCCGTCAGAATAACCGGAATAGATGAATTAACCGAGCCGGTTCGAGGTTATTTGCAGTCTGATGGCAGGTATTGTGCAAACGTTGTCGAAAATAAGAATCATATGGACTATATAAATACAACTAAGGATTCACTGAGGTGCCACAATGAAGTTAGCATCAACCAGAACAGCCGCAGTCTTTATTATGCTGCTGCTTGTCATAACCATCATTCCGGCGGGGATCGCCATAGAATGGGATGCACATACCGAAGCGGAAATTCCGGCCTGGGAGCTGAAGTGGGAAACGGCCGGGAATAGCGGCATAGAAGCTGTAATGGCAGGGCCAGCCGCCGGATGGACATGGGTGCGGGCGGGGGAGGCCAGGCCCCTTTCGCCACCTGGTACCGCTTCCGCCTGGATGCGGATCACCTTGCCCCCTGCGGGAGCAACTCCCGCTATTCTGATCAATAGAGTATTTGGCGACAACCTGAAAGCATATATAGACAACCGGCTAATCTACGATTCCAGCGGGGATGTGGAATATAGCGGCAACAAGGTGCTGATTCCATTACCGGCACAAGATAGTGCGAAGCCGCTCTATCTATGGAATGCGGGCAGCGGGGAGTTTGGAATCGAGGGGGACATAAGGGTCGGCAGCTATAATCAGCTGCTGTCCTTTTATGTGAAGCAGGATCTGGTGGACGTTGTACTCGGAGCCGCCATGATCTTCATGGCCGGAGCGTTATTGATCTGTCTGCTGTTCCTTAAGCCGGAATTCTTCCACAGCGGTTTCTTTCTGGCGCTTGTCATCCTGTCCTTTGGAGTGCTGCTGCTTACATACTCCCCGTTTCTGACGCTGATTCTAAGCCGGGGGGACCGTCTGAGGCAGATCAGCTTCGATTTGGCCCTGTTTACCATTATGCCGGCGTTCACGCTTTATTTTGAGCAGTTATTCGGACCGGGCAAGCGGAGACTCACTACCCGAGTGCGTAAATTTCAGCTGGCCTACTCCCTGTTCTGTACCGCAGCGCTTATTCTGAATGCCGCAGTATCCTTCCGGCTGGACGCGCTGTATTCGGTTCTGACTATTAACGCAACCGGTGTACTAATGATTGCCCAGTTTGTCTACCTGCTGTATCTGGCGCTTTCTTATGCCCGCAGGGGCAATTCAGATGCCATTCTGTTCACTGGGGGCTTCTCTGTATTTGCCGTGGTTTCCGTGGCGGAGCTGCTGCATTACTTCATCTCGGCGGAGAGATATCATCTGTACTGGTGGAAATGGGGCATGATGGTGTTCATTCTTTCCCTGATAGCTATTCTGGGGAGAAGGTTTGCAGGAAGCCATGAGAAGGCGCTGGAATACGCCAGGGAGCTGGAGAAATTCAATAATGAGCTGCAGCGTTCGGAGAAAATGGAGATTATCAGCGAGCTTGCCGCCTCTGTAGCCCATGAGGTGCGTAATCCGCTCCAGGTCACACGCGGGTTCCTGCAGATTCTGGGGGAACGCTCCGGCAATAAGGAGAAGGAATATCTGCAGATGGCTGTGGGGGAGCTGGACCGGGCCTCGGTGATCATTACTGATTTCCTGACCTTTGCGAAGCCGGGCGTGGATATCGTAGATGTATTCGAAGTCTCGGGGGAGCTGAAGCATGTGTCGGGAATCCTGATGCCGCTGGCTAATCTGCAGGGCGGTTCGATAGAGCTGCGTCTGCAGCAGGA
Organism: Paenibacillus sp. FSL R7-0302; assembly: GCF_038006885.1. NCBI lineage: Bacteria > Bacillati > Bacillota > Bacilli > Caryophanales > Paenibacillaceae > Paenibacillus > Paenibacillus sp. FSL R7-0302. Next base: position 5,538,434 of record NZ_JBBOWB010000001.1, on the reverse strand, counting down.
GCTTCAAGTGACGGGCAGTCCGGCCAAATTCAAGCAGGCGTTCATTAATCTGATCAAGAACAGCATTGAATCACTGCAGGAGGAGGGGCAGATAATCGTAACGGCCTGGAGGACAGGCAGCTCTGTAATCATCAGCGTGAAGGATAACGGCGAAGGAATGAAGGTCAGTGAGCTGGCCCGGCTGGGAGAGCCGTATTACTCCAATAAGACCAAGGGCACGGGGCTTGGCCTCATGGTTACCTTCCGTATTATTGAAGCGATGAACGGCACGATTAAGTTTAACAGCCGCAAGGGCGAAGGGACCGAGGTGCTTATTGAATTGCCGGCCTCCAGCATAAATTAGGAATTTTTTTTGTTTATTCCGTTTTTTTGAAGGGATGGGCATAGCATGGGGCGAAATATTAACACTAACAGAACTTTTCTTCTAAAACTTTCCTCTGAGGTGCTTGCATGTCTTTGATGGTCAAAAGTTTACATACAGCGTTAGTATTGTTTCTGCTTTGCCTAACCTGCGGAAGCCTCCTGGTGTCCGCGCAAAGCGCTTCCCCCGCCGGTGAGATCAGACATTGGCAGATGAAGTGGCAGGAGGGAACGGATGATGGCGGACTCCAGGCTCCGGTAACGGAAGACCAGGGGTGGATCGATGTGGAGGCGAAGGCCGAGATGCCGCGCAAGCCTTCCGGGGTATCCTCCGCCTGGACCAAGATTACATTGCCCTCCTATCATTACGTGTCCCCCTCCGTCTATATTCAGACGATCTATGCGCTACATGTGAAGGTGTATGTGGAGGACCGGCTGGTTTTTGAAGGGGACCGCGGCTTTATTATGGATAATTATTCCTTGCTTGTGCCCCTGGACATGCGGGATAACGGAAAGACGCTCTATATCTGGACGCAGACGCTCCAGGACCGGATTGGAATCAAAGAGCAGGTGATGCTCGGTGAGCACAGTATTCTAATCAAGGACTATATCAAGAACGGACTCATAGATGTGATTCTGGGCGGCGCTTTTATCTTCGTGGCTGCGGTGCTGTTTGTGTGCGCATTTTTCCTGAACAAGGAGTATTTCCCTGTGGCGGCTTCGCTGTCTATTGTTATCGCCTCTACCGGTGTGCTGTCTGTAACCTACTCTCCCTTCACGTATACCTTCTACAGCTATTTGGGCGGGCTCAGCGTATTTTTGTTCGATGTGGCGCTGTTGTCCCTGTTACCCGCACTGACCTTCCTGTTCGAGAAAATATTCGGCGCGGGCAAATACGGCATCATCCGCAGGTTCCGCAAATTCCAGATGGCCTATTCCTTATTCTGCTGTGTCCTCCTCATTATAAATGCACTCTCCGGGGGCCGGTATCTGCAATTCTACTACTTCATCTCCACCAACATTGTCGGCATTATTATGATTCTTCAATTCATTCTGCTGATCGGCTGCGTCATCGTGTTCTCCCTGAAGCGCAATAAGGATGCGATCATCTTCGCCTGCGGCTTCGGTACGGCTGCCCTTACCGGGGTGTTGGAGCTGTTGTGGTATTATTTCAAACGCGGAAATTATGATCTCTTCTACTGGAAATGGGCGCTGGTTGTGTTCATTCTCTCGCTGATTGTGATTCTGGGACGGCGGCTGGCGCAGAACCACAGCCAAGTGGTGAAATATTCGCAGGAGCTGGAGCTGTTCAACAACGAACTGCAGCGTTCGGAGAAAATGGAGATTATCAGCGAGCTGGCAGCGTCGGTAGCCCATGAGGTGCGTAATCCGCTCCAGGTGACCCGGGGGTTCCTCCAGCTGCTCAGCGAGAAGTCGAGCGGGGACGAGCAGAAATACCTGTCCATGGCGCTCAGTGAGCTGGACCGGGCGGCGAGTATTATCACCGATTTTCTGACCTTTGCCAAGCCGGAATTTGAACAGGTCTCCCTGCTCTATGTGAATGAAGAGTTCATGCATATCCAGAGCATCCTGCTGCCTTTATGCCATTTGAACGGGGGCAAAATGATTCTGGAGGTGGAAGACGGCTTGCGGGTCAAAGGGAATTCCTCGAAGTTCAAGCAAGCGATGATTAATATCATCAAGAACAGCATTGAATCCCTGGGGGAGGAAGGCACGATTCATCTGCTGGCCTACAGCCGGGGCGATAAGGTACATATTCATATTAAGGATAACGGGGCAGGTATGGAACCAGCTGTGCTTAGCCGTCTGGGCGAGCCATATTTCTCCTCCAATAAGACGAAGGGCACGGGGCTCGGGCTGATGGTTACCTTCCGTATTATTGAAGCGATGGAGGGCGAAATTCGTTTTATGAGCAAAAAAGGAGTTGGAACCGAGTCCATCACCATTCTGCCGCGTGCAGAAGGGCCGGACGATTCCAACTCCCGATAATAGGTTGACTTGAGTATGCTACCAGGTTCCCATTGGGGTGATACGTGTCTTCATTACATCGGAAGAAGGGCTTGGGGGAATGACCAGGTAGAATTCATTAGAGCCTTCCTCTACGGTCTTCAGTGTAATGTTGTCAGGAAGGTTGATGCCCAGCACTTCCTGGAGCGCTGCCTTCGGATCTGCAAGCAGTCTTTGTTTGAAAGCCGGATCTTCCCACGCCTTCTGAATCACCTGGTTCTTAAGAACTCCTACTGACAATACAATCACCCTTTCGAAATGGTTATAATTGCCTTTTTAGTATAGCATAGGCCATTCTATAATTCTATTGCTATTTGCATAAATTATGAGAGATTCGAGTGCGAAGATAGCCAGTAATCCAGCCCCCCGCCCAGCAGCAATTGCTTCTGCGCTTCAATGGCTGCGGCGATCTGCTGCAGGTTCTGCACGAGCACGAGATGGAAGGACACCAGCAAGGGCAGCTGTAAGCTGGCCTCCTCCAGGATGAGCTGGTTGGCTTGGGCCGTTGCAGCATATCCGGTAAGTCCGCCTGCTACATAGAGGAAGTCCTTCACTGCTGATTCGGTCAGTGGTTCTTCTGCGGCTATCCCGGTACTGGAGCGTACCAGTGACAGCAGGCAGTTATAGCTGCTGTCCTCCAGATCCTGTTCCCAATCCTCGTAGTCATCAAGCAGCTGCAAGGTCAAGAGCACAGTGTGAATCATCTCTTCGGCCTCGGGAATGGAGGAGGACTGGCCGGAGAGCAGCAGCGCAGCCGTGCTGCTGAGCTTAAGCGGGCTGGCCTTATGGGAGATACGGATGCGGTCATTCAGGAAGTAATCGCTGCCGGCTTCCCCGCTTACGCTGTCTGCCCACTCGCTGATGTAACGGCTGAAGCAGGGCCAGAAGGGAGAGTCCGCCGGGAACAGCGGAAGGTAGGTAGCCAGAAACTCGACATAGAGCAGATTGGCAAGCGGCAGCGTTTGCGCAGCCGAGGCCTCCGGGCTGTCCATCAGATCATCCTGGAGGAAGAAGTAGAGCATGAGGAAGATGTTACCTGCGGACATCCTGCGGGCCAGTTCGGGGTTCAGGCTGCACGGGTCCTGGAGCCAGAAGGGCAGCAGGTAACAGATGTAATTCTTGTGGCTGTCCGGGTGGAACACGTTGAACTGATTGAGATACGACAGGCCGCGGGCATTAAGCGGCTCTGGAAACGCAGAGATCACCCTGCGGCTCTCCTCAAAGACCACACGGAGCTCGTCCTCATAAGCATGAAGCCAATCCATAGGCTTATCTCCTGTCAATTATGTATTGTCTTACTAACAATAGGTAAAAAGTGGGTATGTGACCTGATTATAATCCTACGTCCGTCCTATTTCAATCAAAATTTGGAAAGTAGGCCCGGGGAGGGTAATCGGGCTATTCTACCCACGAAAATTAGTGCTGGCGGGGCAGAGAAATAACAGAAATAGACCATAGTGAGTATTACAGAAGGGGGGTGGGGTCATGGGAATCATCAGATTTGGACTGGTGGGCGGGGGCTGGCGGGCAGAATTCTATCTGCGGATCGCCAAGGCCCTGCCTGAGCGCTTTGCTATTGCGGCCATGTACGTCCGCAATAAGGATAAAGCCGAAGAATTGAAGAGAATATTGGGAGTGGAAGTGTACACCTCGCTGGATCTATTTGTTGCAGCGGGCGGTTATTCCTTCGCAGTAATCTGCCTGAACCGCGAGGTCAGCAAAGGTAGCATCATTAGACTGGCTGCCGAAGGGGTTCCCGTCTTGGCCGAGACGCCTCCGGCGCCGGATCTGGAACAGCTTCTTCAGCTATGGAATGCGGTGGACCGTTCAGCCGTTATCCAGATCGCTGAGCAGTATATGTACCAGCCGATGCATGCAGCCAGAATCAGGCTAGTGCGTTCGGGACGACTCGGGAGAATCAGTCAGGCGCAGGTATCGGTGGCCCATGGCTATCACGGGATCAGCCTCATCCGCAAGCTGCTGGATGTCCGCTTCGAGAAGGCGGCTATCCGGGCTCAGAGCTTCGGTTCAGCTATTATGAAGGGGCCGCAGCGCAGCGGGCCTCCTCTTGCGGAGGAGCTGATTCAGACCGATCAGACACTGGCTACCCTGGATTTCGGGGACCGGCTGGGGGTCTATGATTTCACCCGTGACCAGTATTTCTCCTGGACCCGGGCCAGCAGGCTGCTCGTCCGGGGAGAGCGCGGTGAGATCATGAATGACGAGGTATCCTGGCTACAGAGTTATGACACTCCGGTCTACACTAAGCTGCGGCGGATAGATGCCGGTCATGGCGGCAATCTGGAAGGCCTGCATCTCCGGGGAATCATGGGGGAGGGGGAGTGGCTGTACCGCAATCCATTTATTCCTGCCCGGCTTACGGATGAGGAGATTGCTATTGCCGAGTGTCTGGATAGAATGCAGCAGCATGTAGAGGGCGGCCCTTCATTCTACAGTCTGGCAGAGGGCTGCCAGGACCAATACCTGGCCCTGCTCATGGAGCAGGCGGCGGCCAGCGGGGAGACGGTCCTGTCCGTTGCCCAGCCTTGGGCGGCGGAGTGACGTACAAAGAAACCTTTCCATGTTGGCGGAAAGGTTTCTTTTCTTGTTCATAGGATTCACGGTCATCACCTGTCTGAAGGGCTTCATAGCAGCATCACGGAAACGGTGAACTGACCCTATACACTTTGCCATTTATGTATTCATTTTCTTCGCTATCCGTAAAAAAAGACGATATAAATAACATATGAGGATTTAATTCCCATGATAGGACTGGTTATAATGCAGGTACACCGCTCCAAGGTACAGCGGTTTACAGCCTGACATTTAAATGACTTCATGGAGGTGATTGGGTGAGGCAGGCGGCTTCATATAAATTACAGCACCTTGCACGTGAAAAATGAAAGGGCGTGTACAAAGATATGAATTCACCGGATTCGGTTCAAGCTAGTGTAAGCGGCATATTTATAAGGGTTAACCAGGTTGGATACAGTCCGGCTGCGGCTAAAATAGCCATCGTATTATCAAGCACGGGCTTGAGCGGAGTTAGATATGATGTGTTCAATTCAAACAACACCTCGGTATTGAACGGAACCATTACCACAGCCAGTAAAGGGAGCTGGGGTGACGCGGGTGGTGCAAATTGTGCTTATTCCTATGCTATAGATTTCAGTGCACTAACTACTGCCGGAAGCGGATATTATATAAAAATCAACGCCTATAAGTCCCCGGTCTTCGCTATAAGCAATTCGGTTTACAGCAGTCTGGCCGATCTGTCCATGCAGTTCTTCAAAGTGCAGCGGTGTGGGAATACCAGTCCGCAGGATCATGGCGTATGCCATATGACGGGAACGAACTCATCCATTGACGGAAAGCCGGATGGTGCTTCCGGCACCAAGGACTTTACCGGGGGCTGGCATGATGCCTCGGATTATATCAAATTTCTGAGCACTATCGGACATGTTACGGATGTGATGCTAACGACTTATATCCACCATCCGGAAGCTTTTCCTGCTCCCGGAGGCGCGGCCGGAGCATTGATGGAAGCGAAGGTAGGTCTTGATTTCATTCTCAAGCTGTGGGACAACACCAACCAGATTCTGTATATGGAAGTAGCCGACGGCCTGGACCATGATGTCGAGAATGATGATCTGGATTCCCGCAGCAAAACCTGGCCGCAAAATGACAATACGATCTATGGCGCGGCGCGTCCGGTGCATCCATGCCCTGCCGGTACAGGCGCAAACCTGGCCGGAAAAGCTGCAGCTGCCTTAGCGCTAGGAGCTAAAATATGGGGAGATGCTGCCGGACCGGTCTATAATGCTGCATTAGCTGCCGGCTATTTGACTGCAGCCCAGCAGATCTACACCTGGGGTAAGACAAGGACGGGAATTGCCGGGGATGCGGACGGATTCTACGTGGATACGGACTATAAAGACGATATGGCCTGGGCGGCTGCCGAACTCTACCGGGCCACAGGTACCGCCGTCTATTTAACAGAAGCGAAATCGTTCTGTGACAGTGCGGGAGAATGGTACAACAAAAGTAACACAAGCCTCAACTGGTCCAGAGCCTATCACTGGGCAAACTATGAGGTCGCCTCCCTTGATCCGGCTTATAAGAATACTGCCGCAGGCCGGATGAATAATCATCTGAACCTGAAAAAGAATTATGCTGCCGGGCAATTCTGGAATACCAGCAGTGAACCCAAATGGGGTACGTATGAAGCCATGAGCAATAATGCGGTAGAAGCAATGATGTATCAGGAATTAACCGGAAATACCACATATGCGGTTCTGGCCCAGCAGCAGATTGATTTCATGCTGGGAAGGAATCCGTGGGGTGTTAGTAAGTTAAATGGTGCGGGTACAACCTGGTTTAAAAATCCCCGCCACCGTGTAACCACATTGAACCGTGTGAATAACCCGAATTACCAGCTCCGCGGAGCCTGGAGTGAGGGGTTTGAGACCAGCAGCCAGTACGCTGTAGACCAGCAGGACCCGCTGCTTGCCGGGCAGGAAGATCCGGGGATCGTGCAGTTCAATGACAACCGGATGATCTGGCATGATAACCGCAGAGATTATGCTACCAATGAGGTTACCATATCAGGCAATGCAGCGGGTATGGCGATGGTCGCCTTCATGGGAGGAGGCGCATCCTCAGGTGCACCAACCGACTATATTACAAATGGAGATGCCTATGTAAGAGACGGCACCTATGCGGCAACCAACTATGGAACAGCAACAACAGTCGATGTAAAGGGAGATGCGGATGAGGGCTATAACCGGAAAGGGTTTGTAAGATTCGATCTTACCGGTCGTACTGGATCACCCGTTGCTTCTGCTCTACTGAAGATATACTGTAATGCCGTATCTGCGTCAACGCCTGTGAAGGTATACGGACTTACCGGCAGTGATGAATGGATAGAGTCGGGAACAGGAGGCATCACCTGGAACAATCAGCCGGGCAGTACAGGTGCAGTGCTGGTTGGCACAATTAATGTATCTACAGCCGGCTGGTACACTATCGATGCAGCGGGTTTTGTGAATAGCCAGCTCGGCGGCGATAAGAAAATGACCTTCAAGCTGCAGGTTGAGAACAATAACGGTGCAACGATAAGCTTCAACAGCAAAGAAAACACAGCCAATAAACCGGTTCTGACTGTGAGTTAGGCAGGTGATAAATAGGAACCACAGAGAATCCAGACTGGAACGGAAGGCTGCTGAGCTTAGATCAGCAGCCTTTTCTTTGCGTGCGTATGGACTCGAGGCAGAGGAAGCGGACCGCCTCAAGTCCCGTCTTCCGCAGCGGGCAGTCCTCCGCTGGCATGGCTTTTGCGGTATTCGCCGGGCGTAAGGCCGGAGGCGCGTTTGAACATACGGATGAAGGAATTGACATTCAGGTAGCCGACCTGGAGTGCGATCTCCTGAATGCGCAGGTCGACGTTCATCAGCAGCTCCTTGGCATGGCTGATCCGCAGGTTGTTCAGATAGTCGCTGAAATTGATGCCTTGCTTCTCCTTGAAGAAGGTAGACAGATAGCCCGGACTCAGATTCAGCTTGTCGGCAACAAGATTCAGATTGATATTCTCTCCGTAGTGCTTATCCAGATAGTCCAGCATAAAGGCAAGTACGGGGTCCCTGGTCTCGGATTTCGCCCGCATAGCAGCAAGGATCGGCCGGACCATTGCGTGAAGCCATTCCTTATATTGCCCGGTGGAATAGAAGCTCTCGAAGTTCTCCTTAAGAGCCGGCTGAATCAGTACAGCCTCCTCCAACCCCAGCTTCATTACCGTCTTGCCCGCCTGCTCCACCGCTCCCGCGGCAAAGGCCCGGAAATCTTCGGCCGCAGCGTCCTTCTGGTTCAACTGCTCCAGCTGTCTGGCCAGCCATCCCAGCACCGCTTCCTCATTGCCTGACAGCAGGAGGCCCGATAGCTCCTCCCCATGGGTTACCTTGACATGAAAGGAACGGGCCGATGAAGCGCGCGGCTCTACGATAATCTGGGTTTCTTCGTTCAGCCTGCGTTCTTTAAGCAGTGAGGAGAGAATCCCGTAAGCACCGGTAATCGGAGTCTCTCCGGAGTAGACAGGACTTACCGCGATGGTCAAATAAAAGGCGGGCTCCACCTCCAGCAGCTCCTTCAGAGTCTGGAGTGTCTGAAGAATAGCGCTCTGCGGTCCGCATTGGAACAGCAGCAGCAGGAGCTGGTTCTGCTCCGGCTGCACAGCCACTATATCCCCTTCGCTGCCCAGGAACAGGTGCTGGATCAGCTGCCACAGCATCAGGGTATCCTTCTCCGGGCTCTGGGACGGCTTCTTGAAGCTGAGCTTGAACAGCACGGCTGCATACGGCCGGTCTTCCGCTTGGGCATCCTCCAGATCCAGCAGATTGGGGTTCAGGGGGATGTTCTTAATTTTATGGGAGTAGGCGTACTAGCGCACCAGCGAATTTTTATGCTCCAGATCGGTCTGAATGAATTGGTTGGTCTCCAGAATACGGCTCATGCGGTCCCCGATGATAGCGAATTCCTTCACGCTGCTTAGCTTACCCGCGCCTGTACCCGACTTGCGCTCCAGTGCTGCAATCAGCCGCTGCAGCGGCCGGTTAAGACGGTAACTGAAGAACAGCGAAAACAGAATACTGGTGAGCACGGCGGCAGTCAGCAGGGCGGCCAGCAGCAGCTGCATCTGGCGCATCCCGGAAGTCACTGCAGCGGCTGGTGTAACCTGGACATAAGTGAATCCGGTCTGCCCGCCTTTTTGATAGAAATAATATTGGTCTCCGACCTGCTCATGGTAGCTGATGCTCCCGGAGATGTCGCTTAATACCGGCCGGTCTGCCGAGGTGGAGAACAGCATGACGCCGTCTGCATCCAGAATATAGAACGGACTTGCGCTCCCATCCCCGTAAGCCGTGTGCAATTCGCGTGCATTCAGCATGACAATGCCATAGACCTCCTTATTGGGAAGAACCTGGGTGACCAGCGGCAGCAGCGACCCGAGCGGACGCGAGGAATTCATCGTACTCTCTCTAAAATTAGCTGCAGGCAGGACCCTCATGTACTGATTGCCCATCGTCTGCCGGCTCCAATAATCCGGCGGATACTCCTTGCTGGCATAATATTTGGAGAACATATCGTTCATACTGCTGGTGCCGTCCTTTTCAAAAACATAATCCGCTTCTTTGAAATAGAGAATGAAGTTCTCAATATGCAGGAACGGGTTGGAGTAGACGTTCGCCAGATCCGATTTGACCTCACGGACCACATCATAACGCCTGTTCTCGCGGACCTGGCTCAAGAGGCCCAGGTTGGCCGTCCATGTACGCGATCGGTTAAGGGTTAGAATGATGTTCTGTGTCAGCCGGAAATGATTCTCGTAGCTCAGGGCGGTCTGCTTGAGACCCAGCTCATTCTGGCGGACCATCTCCTGATAGACCTTCTTGCTCAGATATAGATGAGAGACAAGATTGAAAGAAGCCAGCAGCAGGATAACGCTGAGAAAGCTCAGCATTAGCTTCACGAACAAGGCGTTGAAAGCAAATTTAAAGTCTGTTCTTCTGCGCATGATGGTCCCCCTTGCTATGGACATTCTTTTTATACCATCATAGCTCCCGAAAGCTCACACGGACAATATGCACTTTCTTCTTTTTATACGCCGATTCTTAGAAAATCGCTAATCGGGCGATATGTAATATAACATGCTGATAGCGCTATCACTGATTTTATTTCTATAATTCAACCATAACTCCCGGCTTGAAAGGGGAAATAAGCTAACATCACTACAGTATTTAGGGGGGATGCGTATGGGGCAAGCAAATGCACTGCCGGAGACAACCGCCGGGAGAAACCGGGAACGGCCGCAGCTGAGGGAACGGGTGATGAAGACCTGGAGAAGAAACAAATTATTATGGCTGCTGTTTCTTCCCTGTCTGCTGTATTATTTGATTTTCAAGTATCTGCCGATGTTCGGGCTGGTGATCACGTTTAAGGATTACAATCTGTTCAAGGGGATCTGGGCCAGCAACTGGGTGGGCTTCAAATATTACCGGATGTTTCTGGAGAACCCGGATTTCCTGCTGCTGATGAAGAATACCTTTCTGCTTGGATTATACCGGCTGGTATTCGGCTTTCCTGCCCCGATCCTGCTCGCGATTCTGCTGAATGAGGTAAGGAAGGCATCCTTCAAACGTCTCGTGCAGACGGTAAGCTATCTTCCGCATTTCATCTCCAATGTCATTGTTGCCAGTATGGTGATTATGTTTCTCTCGCCAACGGGAGGGCTGATCAATAATCTGCTCGGCGGCCTTGGCATCGGGCCTGTTAACTTCATGAACGAGCCGGGTTTCTTCCGTATCATTTATGTACTCTCGGAAATCTGGCAGCATATCGGCTGGGAGACCATCATCTATCTGGCTGCGCTAACTGCCATTGATCCCCAGCTGTACGAAGCGGCAGAAATGGACGGAGCAGGCAGACTGCGGCGGATCTGGCATATTACGCTGCCGGGTATCTCTCCCGCGATTGTCATTACACTCATTCTGAATATCGGGCAGGTGCTGGAGATAGGCTTCGAGAAGGTCTTCTTGATGCAGAATCCGGCGATTTACGAAACTGCGGATATTATCAGCACTTATGTATACAGAGTCGGTATGCAGCAGGGTAATTTCAGCTACGGTGCTTCCATAGACCTATTCATGGGGATGATCAGTCTGGTCTTCATCTATAGTGCCAACTGGATCAGCCGCCGCATAAGTGAAACCAGTCTATGGTAAAAAAGAGGTGCTTATTATGAAATTCCGGATGAACCTGTTCAGTATAATCAATGGGATTGCGCTGCTGATGGTTGTGACCGCTACGCTGTATCCGTTTGTACACATGCTGGCGGTGTCGCTTAGCAGTGATTCTAATGTCATCCAGAATAAAGTGTCCATCTGGCCCAAGGGCTTTAACCTTGACATGTATAAAGTGGTACTGGAGGACTCCAAGATCTGGGTAGCTTACAAGAACACGATCGTCTACACCTTTACGGGTACACTGATCTCCCTGCTCATCACCTCCACGGGAGCTTACGCCTTGTCGCGGAGCGATATGGCGCTGCGCAAAAGCTTGACCATGCTTATTGTAGTCACCATGTTCTTCAGCGGCGGGATGATTCCCACCTTCCTCGTGGTCCGCTCTCTGAATCTGGTCGATACCGTATGGGGGATGGTGCTGCCGGGTGCAGTGAGCACCTGGAATCTGATTCTGATGCGCACGTTCTTCGCGGGCATTCCGAAGGAGCTGGAGGAGTCGGGGCGTATGGACGGATTGAATGACATCGGTATCTTTGCCCGTATCATCGTCCCCTTGTCCAAAGCTTCATTTGCGACGATTGCGCTCTTCTATGCAGTGAGTATGTGGAATAATTTCCTCGGCCCGCTCTTGTATCTGCGCTCCTCGGAGCTGTTCCCGCTGCAGGTACTGCTGCGCAATATGGTCCTTGCCGGCACCTCCAGCTCAGGAGATGTAACCGGTATTGGGGGGGATAATCAGATTGTTGAAGAATCGCTGAAATATGCGACGATTATGGTATCAACACTTCCGATTCTGGCCGTGTATCCGTTTATCCAGAAGTATTTCGTCCAAGGCGCAATGATTGGAGCCGTCAAAGGCTGACAACGAACAGTACAATTCATAGGAATGGGAGTGGCTTATATGAGAAAATGGATGACTGCAAGTCTGCTTACCGTGATGGCAACGCTGCTTCTGTCCGGCTGCAGCGGCAACAATAAGAATGCAGCCGCGCCGGAAGCTGCAGTGCAGGAGGGCGGTGAAGGTTCGGGAAGTCCGTCTGCATTGCCGGTCAAGACCTTCACGGCGCTGCTGGACAACAATGCTACGTTTCCTTATTCGGAGTCCTGGCCGGTCTGGAGCTGGCTGAAGGAGAAGACCGGTGTCACCCTGAAGGTGCAGACGCCTTCCGGGGAGCTTGAAGAAAGCCTCAATCTGGCGATTGCCTCCAAAAACCTGCCGGACATCCTATATATGCCGAACCGTAAGGAATCTAACAAATTCGGCCAGCAAGGTGCTCTGGTGGATATCAAGGAGTATATGGACAAGATGCCGAACCTGAGCAAGTGGATCCAGCAGTATCCTGATGAAGCTAAGGCGGCGTTGTCCGCAGACGGGAAGATGTATATGTTCCCGAACCAGGGCTTCGGAGAGACGAACCGCTTAGTCTGGATGTACCGGAAGGATGTTTTTGACAAGGAAGGCTTGAAGGCGCCAACGACCTATGAGGAGCTTCATGAAGCTCTTCAGGTGCTGAAGGCGAAATACCCGGATAGCTTTCCGCTCTCCATCCGTTACGGGCAGAACCCCGATGAGCTGAATGCCAGCATGACGATAAACTTCGGGACCAGTGAAGGAGCATATTTTAATTTTGATAACAGTGAGTGGCATTACGGGCCAACGGAGCCCGCTTATAAGGAAATGCTCGGCATGTGGAAAAGCTTCTATGATGAAGGGCTGATTCCTCCGGATTTCCTCTCGCTGCAGACAAAACAGTGGCAGGATATGGTATCTACCAGCAAGTCTTTTGTCACCGTCGATTATATCAGCCGGATTGACTTCTTCAACAATGCGATGCAGAAAGACAACCCTGAATACAACATGCAGTTCCTGGCTCCACCCGCAGGTCTGGCGGACGGCAAGCAGCTCAATCCTTATTTTCACTATCTGGAGAGCGGTCTGACAGTGGCTTCGACCTCGAAGCAGATTGAAGACATCATGGCCTATATGGATTTCTTCTATACAGAGGATGGGCGTACACTTGCCAGCTGGGGCAAGGAGGGGGAGACCTATACCAAAGAAGGCGATACGATCAAGTTCAAGCCGGAATACAGCGATGTGACCGAAATGCGCAAGCAGACCGGGCTGCAGACCAGCGGCACATATACCTGGATCGACTTCAATGCCCATCTGTCGCTGTTCTCCGATAACCTGAAGCATGCTTATGAAGAAGCGGCCAAGTATGACCCGTCCGCCATGCAGCCCCGCCCGGCCTTCACCGAGCAGGAGAATGAAGTGATCTCGCTTACCGGGGAAGCGATCAACAAGCACCGGGATGAGAGCTTCGCCAAATTCGTCACCGGCTCCAGAAATCTGGCCGAGTGGGATAAGTATGTGGAGGAAATGAACAATCTGGGCGTGGATAAGCTGGTAGGCGTATATAAGGAAGCTTACGACCGTATGCAGAATGTGCAGCTGAGCGGGGAATGAAGCTGCAAGATAAGGAGGAGAGCCGTGTATAATTTATTGCCAGAACCGCAACAGTTGAAGCTAGAGGACGGAAGCGCTTTTCAAATCAATGACGGAGTATGGCTGAGTCTGATGATGGAGCAGGAGGAGCCAAGGCTGGAGCGGCATTGCCGCCGTGCTTTTCCCGGGGCGAAGCTGGCCAGCTCCACAGAAGGCAGCGGCTATTCTCTGCTGCTGCATAGCGCGGCGGGAACGTCTGCGGGTGAGCGTCTGCAGAAAGGAGCGCTGGGAGGGGGCAGCGGTGAGAACGGCGTAGCGGGAGCCGGGCTAGTTGGAGTGCTGGAAGCGGAGCTTTCGCTGCTGGAAGGCCGGAAGGAGAGTTATCTGCTGGAGGTGTCTGAGCATCGCGTTCGCATCCGGGCTACGGAGGCCGCCGGGCTGTATTATGGGCTCCAGACCTTGCTGCAGCTGCGGAATCCGCAGGGAGAGATATTCGCAGTCACCATTATGGACTGGCCGGATACCCGTTTGCGTGCGATGAACTATGACCTCCGCCAGACCTTCTCGAAGCCGGAGCTGCTGGTCCGTTATTTGGCTGATTTCTCCAACTACAAGATCAATGCGGTCCTGATCGAATACGAAGACAAGTTTCCGTTCCGGAAGTATCAGGAGCTGACGCACCCGCAGCATGCGCTGAATCCGGAGCAGCTGGAGGCGCTGCTGGGCGCTGCGAAGGAGCATTTTATCGAGATTATTCCGCTTCAGCAGAGCTTCGGGCATCTGGAATATGTGCTTCGGCACGACCGTTGGCGGCATCTCCGGGAGACCGAGTCTTCCAGCGGAGAAATCTGCCCGTCCCGTCCGGAATCCTATCAGCTCATTACGGATTTGCTGGAGGAGATGATGGAGGCTCATCCGGACTCCCCTTATATTCATCTAGGCTGTGATGAAGTGTATAGCTTGTGTGAGTGTGCGCAATGCCGGGAAGCCTTCGGCGGAATCCGGGAGCGGGCGTTCATCGCCTTTCTGAACCGGCTGATTGAATTCACTTCAAGCCGGGGCAGAACGCCGGTATTCTGGCATGACATGCTGGATAAATGCCCGCCTGAGGAACTGGCGAAGCTGGACCCGCGCAGTGTAGCGATGATCTGGATCTATAACGGCCGCAATATTGAAGCGGAGGTCTCAGGGCTGGCGGACAAATTCCGAGCTCTCGGCATTGAAGTGATGGGAGCACCGGCGGTCCGCAGCTTCGACTCGGCAGAGCATCAGAATTATCCTGTGCTGGATAACCGGACGGATAATCTGCGGCAGTGGGCTGAAGCAGCCGGTCGTCTCCACCTTGATTGCGTGGTGGCTACGAACTGGACCGGCCCGTTCAGTCTGGGAGTCCCTTACGGAATCTTTGAAACGACCTGGTATCCCATGCTGCTTCATGCTGAGCTGGCCTGGAACCGGAAGGCGGATACGGAGACTTTTATTGACCGCTTCCTGGAGCGGTTCCACGGCATTCCTGCCGGGAAGGCGCGTGAGCTTCAGGGAAGGTACAGGCTGGAGGATTATTATAATCTGATCTGGAAGCTGGTTGATGAAGTCCGGCTCAACAAAGATGTTGCCGGACTGATTGCGGTAATGCATGATTTTGAAGATGCTACAGATCGTTCGCGGGCTATCCATAAATACGTCTACCGCTGGGAGATGTATCCGGGGGATGAGGCGGAATGGCAGTCCCTGCTGAACAGTTACCGGCATAACCGCCATGGGCGAGAGGCGGTCCTCCCGCGCATGACAGCAGCGTTGGAACAGTATCAGTCTCCCGATATGGCCGCTCATTTTGTAAGCTCGCGTTTCTTCCTGCATGATTATCTGGAGCGGACCTTATACCATGTGATGGGGCTTCATTTGGATCACTCAGCAACCAGTTGATAGAAGAAGCTTTACTCCACAGCCGCCCCACTCAGCTTGGCGGCAAGTGCGGTATATTCCCCGCGCAGGCGGGCCAGCTTCGAGACACTGCGCTCCAGGCCGCCCGGCCGGTTGCGCCGGGTCCAGAGCTGGCGGTACTGGTGAAGCAGCAGATCCAGATCATGGATCAGCGCCTGAACCTGCGCTGCCTGGGGCTGCGAATCGGCTGCGGCGAGCTGCTGCTTGAGCCGGGTGAGCTGCACGGCATGCTTCACGAAGTGAATGCCGCTGCGCAGCTCCTGGATCACCAGCCCGGCATCGCTGCATTCCAGAACCGGCTGCTCAAGCCGGGCTTCAAGGCCGAGGATGTACTGCTCAAGCCTGTCAAGCTGCTCTACAGGCAGCTTCGTAGCCAGCTGCACATGCTCCAGATGGCTGCGCAGCAGCATAGACATCTCCGTGTCATTCGGGCGGACCGTGCCCGACTCCAGCTTATAGTAGTTCCCCAGATCTAGCAGCAATTGTCCGATGGTTCCTGAGCGGTCTTGGAAGACCGCCGTGTTCAGATAATGCGCCACATCCGCCTCCAGATTCCCGTCTACATTCCAGGCCAGTGCTGCCCCGTAGGCGAATCCGGCATAGCTGACCGGCAGATGCTGCCAGTGGCCGAAATCGCCCCAGTCGGTAATCAGGTAGCCGACAGCGCCGTTTCTCTTCCCATGCACCGCAGCGCTACGCAGATTGGCGAGCATGTTGTCGGTCCTGCCGGTGAGCGAGTTCCAGGAACTGGTCCCCGGACAGACATAGAACGGGATGCCTGCTTCCTTGAATTTGCGGGTATCCGCTTCAAAAGGATGAGCCGCGCTGTACCCCCATTCCATGGCGATGATATCCTTCGGCAGCCGGGGGATCAGCCCGGGATGCTGGATGATGATATCGCCCCAGAACTGCATGGTTTTGCCGCGCTGCTTGACCAGTCCGTGAATCTTCTGCAGGAAGGAGAGATACAGCTCGCCTTTGCCGGAAGACTCCGCCAGCGCCTGGCTTGCGCCAAGTCCCAGTTCATAAGTCTCATCGCAGCCGACATTGAACATCTCTGAGCTGAAGTAGGGAAGGAGGTCGTCATACATCGTGCCCAGAAGCTGCAATACCTCAGGGTCCTCCGTATGGAAGGTGCCGGGATGCATGAACAATCCTTCCGGGTATAAATCGCTGTCATACATCTGATCCGGGAGCATGAAGCCTTCGGGGATCTCTGCCAGATGGTTGAACTCCGGCCGGGTCAGCCAGCCTTCCATATGGCCGAAGCTGTTCTGGTTGGGCACCAGCTCAATATACCGCTCGCGGCAGTAGGCATCCAGCAGCAGGATTTCATCGCCGGTGAGCGGAGTTTCCAGCTCCCATACCTGCGGGAAGGATTCGTAAGCAAACGGAGCTCCTTCTATATATAGCTGCAGCTGATTCAGCTTGAGGTCCGCCATGAGATCAATGATCCGGTACAGGGTTTCCAGCTGGGGGATTTTGTTGCGGCTGATATCTAGCATCAGTCCTCTGGCGGCGAAGTCCGGCTGATCTTGAATATGCAGATAAGGCACAGTTCTGCCGAATTGCACAAGGAGCTGCTTCAGCGTCGCCGCTGCATAATAAGCGCCTTGCGGAGAACCGTAAGCGGCAATGAGACCTTTTTCGTTAATGTGCAGCTCGTAGGCTCCTTCTGCAAGCAGTGGGTTATAGCGGAAAGTGCAAGCCGGAACTGTGGCAGACCGCTGCCCTATGGACAGAGGCAGACTGAGACGGACCACCTCGGAAGCGGTCTGTTGAAGCCTGCGGGCTGCGGGAAGGGCAGACACCTGATCCTCACCGGCCAGCACAATGCTGCCCCGGGAAGGAAGGTGGAACTGTCCTGCGGATACCGTGATCTTCTGCGGCCGGGGAAAAAGCTGTAAGTGAACAACATCAGACATAGCGTGGACACCTCTTATTCATGTAGAATATGATCATCTTCATTATCAACATACCACTCCTGAACACATGGAGGAATGCAGTGTATGCCCAAGCTCATGGATTATATGATCAGCCCGTATCCAGTAAGAATTATTGATCCGAAGGTGGAGGCCGCCAGGCTGCGCCTGAAGTCGATTCGTGTCGGGCAAGCCGGTCATCTGCCGGGAAGAACGCTGTTTCGTTCGGGTGTCACCTTTGAACACTGGGCACTTGTATATATAGTCGCAGGAGGCGGAACTTATACGGAGAACGGAGGACCGGAGCAGCAGGTCCATGAGGGAAGCCTGTTTTTTTTCAGACCCGGTTATAGCTACAGCTTCGGACCGCCCCCAGGCGGGTATTGGGATGAATACTATATTAATTTCAGCGGAAGCCGTGTCACAGAATGGCTGGAAGCGGGAATGATTGCGGGTGGAGAGGTAACCCGGGGGGATAAGGCGGAAGGGCTGAAAGTGTCCTTTGAAAAGGTTCTGGATTACATGGCCGGAGATGTTCCCGGTGATGCGGACCGGGCTGCGCTGCTGCTGGAGGAGATGCTGCTGGAATGCTCGCTGCAGCTCCAGGGCAGCCGCCGCCCGTGGCGGCAGGAAGCCATGCCGCTGATCCGGGAGGCGCTGAATGCCTGCATCTATGAGCAGCCGGATCTGCCGGGGATGGCCGAGCGCCTGCACCTGTCCATGTCTACACTCCGCCGCACAGTGCGGAGCAGCAGCGGGTACCCGCTGCATGAATATATCCACCGGC
This sequence comes from Paenibacillus sp. FSL R7-0302, assembly GCF_038006885.1. Taxonomy (NCBI): domain Bacteria; kingdom Bacillati; phylum Bacillota; class Bacilli; order Caryophanales; family Paenibacillaceae; genus Paenibacillus; species Paenibacillus sp. FSL R7-0302. The sequence goes on along the minus strand of NZ_JBBOWB010000001.1, from coordinate 5,520,152 downwards.
TGAAGATGGCCGAGGCCAAGCATTTGCTGCTAAATACCTCCCTGCAGGTGCAGGAGATAGCGGGAATGCTTCATTATAGGGATAGTTTTTATTTTTCAAGGCTATTCAAGAAATATATGGGCCTCTCCCCGCAGACCTGCCGGAATCATCTCTGACATAATAAACGACATAATTCTACTTTTTATCTTAAAAGAGTCTCGAAATAATGTCGTTTTTTGCAGATTTTTGTTGACACGCAGAAAAAAACAGTGATATGCTCTAGATAATATTAGCAGTTCTAGAATAGTTCTTCTAGACTATGCCGGAGATGAGACTATTGAGAGAGTATTACTGCATCAGTTGCCGCAGTCTCCATAAGGTGGTAGGACCTAATCATACCTTGCGTATTTTGTCCACCGGGTATCATATCGTTGGCGAACAGCGCTATCAAATTTGTATATGTAATAATGCCAAGCTGGAGCAAGCTGTGACGGCGGTGACCGAATAGACTGTGCCGGGTGTACTCACCGGATAACCGAAGACTTCTCTTTTGAAGAGCCTGTCCCTGGAGGGAGAGGCTCTTTGTCATGCCTGGAGCTGAACTGGATAATTTTGCATACGCTATCATTTGAGAAGCTGGATAGAGATGGTTAATTTTTCATGAAAAAAGAATAATTATACCCATTTTATTTTCAAAGTAAACGCTATCATTAGAAATCGAAACTTGTTATTGTGATTTTTCTCATGTATGATGCTTTTAAACATAGCTTAGAATAAACTCGAATTTTCCACAAACTGGAGAATAGGGTGGTGGGATGAACATTAAATTAACAGTCGAAGACCGTACGATCGCCTTTTTCAGAATCTTTTCTTTGTCCCTCACATCGTTTATGTACCTCATGGTTTCTGCGGGGCCTTCCGTAATATACAAATCCCTACTAATCATTGTGCTATTCTTATTTGCCCAACTATTCCCGTACTATTACCGGAGGTTCCATGCAAGAGCCCGTACTCTAATGCTGATGGTCAGTATGGAGACGGCACTCATTGCGGTGTTGATGTTATTTACTGGAGGATACGATAGTCCTTTTAAGCTATATGTACTTAATCCGGTGTTGTTTGCGGCGGGTGCGCTCTCTTTGTATTGTGTCTGGAGTCTGATCCTGGGGTATATTGCCATGGTGGCGGTATCGGGCTACATGGAAGCCGGTTCTCCGGGTCTTACGATTGCTGAAATTATGCTTGCCAATGGTAACCTGTTTCTAGCCCTGGCTCTCGCGGTTATAGTTATGCAGATGGTTAAGGGGATAAAGCGGCAGCGGGAGGAAGCGAACGCGCGGACCAACGATACCATGGAGCATATCAAATCGCTTTATCACATCGTGGAAACATCAAGCCAGCATGACTTCATGAATATTGGCCAAGTCATTACCGACTATGTGGTCAAGCTTACCAAGCTGGAGAAGGCCCTGTTCTGGTTCGCCAAAAAAAGCGGTGAGCCTGCTCCGCAGAGCCGTCAGACGGGCTGGCAGCATGAGGAGGAGCGCTTTCTGTTCATGGAGCTGGAGAAGCATGAGCATGAATGGAGGCTGCAGCGTGAACCGGTATTCAAGAGTATGCCGGGGATCGGCGACTTCCTGCTGATGCCGGTAAGAATGAGCACCCGGTTCGTCGGTATGATTGGCGTGAAGCTGGAAGCCTCGGAAGGGCTGGAGGGCCGCCGGTGGTATATCCAGCAACTGATGTTCCTGTCGGAGCTGAGTGCGATTATTCTTGAGCGCCACGAGCTGGGCGTGATCGAGAACCGGCTGATCATCACGAACGAGCAGAACCGGATCGCCGATGAGATGCACGACAGTGTCTCCCAGAGTCTTTTCGGCATCGTCTATGCGACCCATTCCCTGAAGCAGACGTGGCGCAAAATGTCTGAGCGGGAGCTGGAGGAGCAGATTGAGCTTATCCATGATTCAGCCACCAAGGTAGCCAAGGAGCTGCGGATTACCATCTACAGCCTCAGCTCGAAGAAGAGCGGCGGTCCGAGCTGGCTCGGGATGGTGCGCTCGCATCTGAAGAGCCTCTCCCGGCTTAATGATGTTGAGATTGAACTGAAAATAACGGGGGATGATTTCAGTCTCCCTTATCCTTACCACAAGGCACTCTTCCGGATTATCTCCGAAGCGACCGGCAACGCCATAAGACATGGTGCTGCCAGCAGGGTGGATGTAGAACTGTCGCTTAAGCCGAAATGGATTAGACTATCGATTGTCGACGATGGCATCGGTTTCGATGCAGATCTGATCTGGGCTGAATCCGAGGATCACTCAGGCGGACTGGGAATGAAGAATATGCAATATCTGGCACAGTCCCTTGGAGGCGATTTCCAGTTAACCAGCAGCGAGAACGCTGGAACCAGAATTTTAATCTCTATACCTGTCGGTGTGGCTGAACTGAAAAATGCATAAACTTTAGGCAGGAGGTCGTTCAAGTGAAAATCGTCATTGTTGATGATCACCCTTTGGTGAGAAGAGGATTGGCATCTGTGATATCGATGCAGTCCAATCTGCAGTTTGCCGGCGAAGCAACGAATGGCCAAGAAGCTCTTCTCGTGATTGAGGAGATACAGCCTGATCTTGTGCTGATTGATCTGAAGCTTGCCGATGAATCGGGCCTGGATATTATCAAGGAAGCCCGCGTGCGCGGATTCTCATGCAAGTTCATCCTGCTGACATCCTCAGCCAGCCGGGAAGATTTCCTGAAGGCGGAGGAAGTGCTGGTAGACGGTTATGTACTGAAGGAAGCTCTGCCTGAGGAATTGCTGTTTGCAATTCAACTGGTCCACAAGGGCAGGAAGTATTACGATCCCGGGCTGATGGAAGATAAGATGCGCATGAGCGGCAGCAGTCCGACGGATGAGCTTACACCCAAAGAGAAGGAAGTTCTGATCGAGCTGGGACAGGGGGCCTGCAACCGCGAGATTGCTTCACGCCTGTTCATCAGCGAATTCACCGTCAAGAAGCATGTCAGCCAGATTCTGGCGAAGCTGCAGGTGGCGGACCGGACGCAGGCGGCCTTATACGCCAATGCTGTCGGGCTTACCAAATATGAGATGTCATACGATTAATAATCATCCCTGTGAATGATCGGGGACGGAGCACGGACAATACTGTCCGTGTTTTTTTGCGTTCCGGGAAATCAAAGAAGGGGGGAAGATTATCGGTGCGGGCCGAATGTATGCGAAAAACAGCATACATCGGGCGGCTGTGAGGTCCACGGCCCGAATGTATGTGAAAAACAGCATACATTATGTTCGCAAGCAGGCACACGCCCTGAATGTATGTGAAAAACAGCATACATTAGCTCGCAAGCAGGCACACGGCCCAAATGTATGCGAAAAACAGCATACATTGTGCTCGCGCGGAATGCTGACACGAAGGTGCACCGGCATCCTTCACCCGGCTGGGTGATTTTTGTGTTTGGGTAAGTAAACACCTGAAGGAGGCAAGGCTCACCGGGGGTGTTAGCATTTTCCATGGATATGGTACTAAAGTATACCATTCACCCCCTCTTGCGGACCAAACGGGGGTACTCGAAAGTGAAGTGTAAAGTGATGCGAGGGGGCATGTGATAAATCCTGCGCATTGATAGAATAAAAGCAAGACATCTGAAACTTTCATGATTGCTTTCAAAACGAACACAAGCGGAAGGAGGGTTACTGTGGAAAAGACGATTCTGGATTACATTAACCTGATAAAGAAAAAATTATGGTTAATCATGGTATTTGTACTGATCTCCTGCGCCACCACCTTCTACGTCAGTAAAAACTTCGTTGCACCCGTCTACTCCGCCTCTGGACAGCTACTGGTCAACAACGTTGTGAATGTCCCCGAGAGCAATAATCTCAACGCACTGAACTTCAGTCTTAACCTCATCGAGAGCTATAAGGAAATCATGAAGTCGCCAACCATTATGAAGAGTGTGATCGCTGAGCATCCCGAGTTCGGTCTGACGGCGGGCCAACTGGCTGCCAAGCTGCAGATCAAATCCTCGGAGAAAAGCCAGGTGATTAATCTGACCGTGGAGGATAAGGATTACGGCACCGCAGCTACGATTGTAAACGCGGTTTCGCAGACCTTCATCCGCAGCCTGCCGGCACTGATGAATCTGGATAATGTAACATTCCTGACTCCGGCTGATCCTGCAGCCCAGCCTCTGCCGGTCAACGGCGGGGTGACCATGAATATTCTGATCAGCTTCGTGGTGTCACTGATGGCAGCGGTCGGGATTATCCTGCTGATGGAGACGCTGAACGGTACGCTGAGAAACGAGAAGGAAGCGGAATTCGAGCTTGGCCTTCCGGTCATTGCCAGTATTCCGGCGATCCGCAAACGCGATTTCGGCAGTGCGGATAATGACAAGGCAAGAGTAGGGGAGGGCAAATATGTTACGGCTGAATAGAAGTCTTATTACAGATATGAACCCGTCCTCGCATGTCTCCGAATCCTTCCGTTCGCTGCGCACGTATATCCGCCAGCTCGGCTTGCTGAAGGGGCCCGGCGGACAGGTGCTGCTCTTCACCTCAGCGGAGAGCGGCGAAGGCAAGACCACGATTCTCTCCAATCTGGCTGTATCCTTCGTACAGGACGGCAAGAAGGTGGCGGTGGTGGATTGTAACCTGCGGAAGCCCGGCCTGCACAGCGTCTTCGATGTGGAAGGCAGCCAGGGGCTGGCAGCTTACTTGAGCGGCTTCGAGGAAGCGAAGGACGTTCTGGTATACGGCAGCCTGGCGAATCTGGCGGTAATCCCTGCCGGAGTAAGTACGGTCAGCCCGCCTGACCTGCTCGGCAGCGAAAGAATGGCCGGACTGCTTACGGAGCTGAAGGCAAGCTTCGATCTGATTCTGCTGGATTCCCCGCAGGGGGTCGATTACAGCGATGCACGGATTCTGGCGCCGCTCTCGGACGGGGTGGTCATTGTCGCCAGACACGGCCGGACGAAGCGCGAAGCGCTCCGCAAGCTGAAGGGGCTCATGGAACAGACAGGTGTAAGGATTCTCGGAATAGCAATGAACCAGACCAAGTAGAACACCGAAGCGGCAATGTGAACGAAACTATTGGGAGGTATGTGTGATGAAAAAGGTAAAAAAGGTAATTATCCCGGCGGCCGGGTTAGGCACACGTTTCCTTCCGGCGACCAAGGCAATGCCCAAGGAAATGCTGCCTATTATCAACAAACCGACGATCCAGTATATCGTGGAGGAGGCCATTGCCTCCGGGATTGAAGACATCATCATTGTAACCGGTAAAGGCAAACGGGCGATTGAGGATCATTTCGACAATGCCTTCGAGCTTGAGTCCAGACTGCTGGAAGACGGTAAGCTGGAGCTGCTCAAAGAGGTGCAGCGGTCCTCCAAGGTGGAAATTCACTACATCCGGCAAAAGGAACCCAAGGGTCTAGGCCACGCCGTATGGTGTGCCAGACGGTTCATCGGCGATGAGCCGTTCGGCGTTATGCTCGGCGATGATATTGTAACCGGACAGGTCCCTTGCCTGAAGCAGCTGATCGACCAGTATGAAGAGACCCAGAATTCGGTGATCGGGGTACAGGTTATCCCGGATGAATTCACGAACCGCTACGGGATTATTGAGCCGGATATGCAGGACGGGAAGCTCTACCGGGTGAACAATTTCGTAGAGAAGCCTCCGCTTGGAACAGCGCCTTCCAATCTGGCAATCATGGGCCGCTATGTCTTTACCCCTAAGATCTTCAAGTATCTCGATCTTCAGGAGAAGGGCGCAGGCGGTGAGATTCAGCTGACGGATGCCATTCAGAAGCTGAACCAGAGCGAACGTGTCTACGCTTATAACTTCGACGGTACAAGATATGATGTTGGCGAACGGCTCGGCTATATTTTGACCACACTGGAATTTGCCTTAGAGAGCGAAGATCTGCGTTATCAGGTCATGGATGCTATGGCGGAATGGCTGAACAAAGCGGGACAGACCACGCTCAGCAGCTGAGACGGTTCCCCGAAAGCGAGCGACACAAGCCGGAGTCAAGAAGTAAGGCTGCATAAACCTTTACGAGAAATGAGGAGAGATGAGCATGCAAAAACTGCCGGAAGACTATGAGGCCGTCCTGCCGAAACTTTACATGCTGCATTCGGGTGAAGAAAGCAAGGGAATGGAATCCTATCTGGTCATGAAGCGGATCATCGACATCTTGTTCTCTGCCCTGGGGCTGCTGTTCCTGCTCCCGCTCTTCGCAGTGGTGGCTGTTCTGATTAAGCTGGAAGATCCGAAGGGCAAGGTGTTCTTCCGCCAAATGCGGGTCGGCAAGGACGAGAAGCTGTTCCCCATGTACAAGTTCAGATCCATGGTTTCTAATGCCGAGGAGCTGAAGGAGAGTCTCATGGCCTATAACGAAGTAAGCGGCGCGATGTTCAAGATCAAGAATGATCCCCGCATTACGCGGATTGGAAGATTCATGCGCAAGACCAGTATTGATGAACTGCCGCAGCTCTGGAACGTGCTGATGGGGCATATGAGTCTGGTGGGTCCCCGTCCTCCGCTCGTTGAAGAGGTGGAGCAGTACACGGAATACGACAAGCAGCGGCTGATGGTAACCCCCGGCTGCACCGGCTACTGGCAGGTAAATGCCAGAAACAGCGTCGGCTTCGACGAGATGGTTCAGCTGGATCTCACGTATATCCACATGCGCAGCACGATGCTGGATCTGAAGATTATTGTCAAGACTGGCCTGATGCTCCTGGGTTCCAAAAATGCTTATTAAAAATATGGGAATTAGGTGATGCCGATGTTCGTACACGGAGATGGACCTGAGATTTCCATTATCATATGCACCTATAACCGGTCGGCGCTGCTGGTGAAGACTCTTCATTCGCTGCTGCCGCTGGAGAATTTGCACCAGGCCGAGATCATCGTCGTGGATAACCAGTCCACGGATGATACGGCGGCCGCCATTAAGGGGTTCATCGAAACCTATGGTGCGGATATGGATATCCGTTATCTGCTGGAGCCGGTTCAAGGGCTGTCAGCAGCCCGGAACACGGGAATTCTGGCTTCCAAATCGCAGCTCATCGCCTTTCTGGATGATGATGCGATCCCTTGCCGGACCTGGATTACAACCATTGTGAACACCTTTGCGGATAAGCCGGAGGTGATGGCTATGGGCGGCAGGATTGCTCCGATCTTCGAGAGCAAGCGCCCGGATTGGCTGATCAAGCCGTTCGAGCTTCCTTATACGATTGTCGATCTGGGGAGCCGGATCAAAGAGTATCCGAAGCGCCTTCACCCTTGCGGGGCCAACATGGCGATGCGCAAGCCGGTATTCGATATCAGCCTGTTCCCGCTGGAGCTGGGCCGCAAGGGCGATTCGCTGCTCTCGGGTGAAGAGACCTGGCTGTTCAGCCAGCTGCAGCAGGAAGGGCATTCGATTCTCTATCATCCCGAAATGGCCGTGGATCATTTCGTTCCGGCGAACCGGCTGACGGAGGACTGGATCATGAAGCGGTACTACAGCCAAGGCATATCAAACGCTATGAAGAGTGAAGGAATGAAAGGGCATCTGCTGCTCCTGGGCAAGACAGGTGCCAAAGTCATCTACATCCTGGCAGATTCTGTTCTCTCCCGCAGTAAGGGGAGAAGGCTGCTGAATAAATGCCGGCTGGAGAGTATTCGCGGAACTCTTCATATGATTCTTAACCGGAAGAGGGAATCCGCAGCGGGGTGAGGGGAGGTACGCGCGATGACCCATTTTGAGTGGGGCACCAAAATCAATAGTCTGCCATACGGAATGCTCTATCTCGTAACTGCACTCTTCCTCGGAACAGCCGTCATCTTCCAGCCGGTCATCGCAGTAGCGGCCGTATTCTTCATTCTGCTGCTGGTTGCCTCCCTGTCACGCCCTGAGCTGATCAGCTATTTCGTTCTGCTGACCACGGCGGTCTCGATTAACTTCTTGTACAGCGGGAGTATGTTCGGTATTGAGATCCTGTCGCTCTACAAGCTGGTGATTCTGATGCTGCTGGTGCCGTGTATTCTGGTTAATGGCCTGAGGTTCAAGCTCAGCCCTCCCTTATGGGCGATGCTGGTCCTGATTCTGCTCACCTTCAGCTTCTCCATCTGGCTGCCGGAGATGAGCACATCGATTGCGGTCAAAGCCTTCATCGGACTGTCTCTGCCCTTCGTGCTTCTGCTGATCAACTGGAAGAAGGAGGTCGCCGAGAAGCAGATTCGGATCATTACCCTGCTGCCGCTGGTCAGCATGCTGCTGGGCGTGGTGCTCCAGGCTGCGAATATACATTCACTGGTAGCCGTTGAGTTCACAGGCGCGGTACGGGTGCAGGGGGCGAACATTCCGCCTCACCTGGCGATGCTGGCCTTCATGGGAGTAGCGATCGCGTTCATCGAGATCAAGCGCAGTCCGCAGTATACCCGGTTCAATTACATCATGCTGGGGCTGAATTTCTTCATTCTGGTGATTACAGGCACGCGCGGGCCGATTCTCGCCCTGGTCCTGATGGTGCTCTATTACTTCTATGATATCTCCCGCGCTTTTCTGAAGGGCAAGAAGAAGTACCTGCTCCCGCTGCTGGGCTCGCTGCTGATCATTACCTCGGCGGTGTACCTGCAGCTCGACAACCTCAAGAAGCGCTCCTTCGAACGGACGACCGAGACGGGAATTGACCTGTCCGGGCGGGCGGAGGCCTGGGAGTACTTCCTGAACAAGGCGGCGGATTCGCCGGTGGCAGGGCGGGGTCTTGGAGCCGTAACGGTGGCGAATGACGGAACGCTCTACGGAGGGTTCGTGGTTCCGCATAACGAATATATCCGCTTTTATTACGATGGGGGATACGTCGGGGCCATCCTGCTGCTGCTGTCCTTGCTCGCTGTGTTTCTTATGGTATACAGAGTTCTTTTGCCGGCGGTCAAACCTTATTTCCTGCTCTTTATTGCAGCATTTCTGATCTATTCTTTCACGGATAACACGCTGTCGACGGTCCAATTCATCATTCCGTTCTGTTGGTACCTGAACTGCCTGTATCGATCTTCACAGCTGGCCGATTCCCCACAAAAAGAAGTGATACGATGAACCAAGTGAACATGTTCGATGTCAATTTCGATAACTATGATTTCATGGACCTGCTGGATTATATCGACAGAACCATTCAGGAGAGGAACCAATCCTACATCCTGACCTGTAACGTCGACCATGTGATCAAGCTGCGCAAGGATAAAGAGTTCCGGGAAGTGTATTCCGAAGCAGGTGCCGTAGTCGCGGACGGGATGCCGATAATCTGGGCGTCCAAGATGCTCGGCAAGCCGCTGAAGCAAAAGGTGTCCGGCGCAGACCTGTTCAGCCGCCTGGGCAATGCGTTCGAGCAAAGGCAATACCGGTTGTTCTTCCTCGGTGCCGCCGAGGGTGTGGCGGAGCAGGCTACCAAGAATCTGAAGGCCGCCTTCCCGGGCATTAACGTAGTGGGCTGTTACTCTCCTTCCTACGGCTTCGAGCACAACGAAGAAGAGAACCGGCATATTATCCGGCTGCTGACCGAGAGCCAGCCCGATATCGTATTCGTAGGAGTAGGTGCACCGAAGCAGGAGAAGTGGATCTACCGTCACTATACCTCCTACCAGGCGCCGGTCTCTATCGGCGTAGGTGCAACCTTCGACTTCCTGTCCGGCTCGGTGAAGCGGGCACCGGATTTCATGCAGAGAACCGGCATGGAGTGGCTATGGAGACTTAGCCAGGAGCCGGGCCGGTTATGGAAAAGATACCTTGTCGACGATGCCCAGTTCCTGGTGCTGCTGCTCAAGGAGCTGCGCAAACGGGGCAAGGTGAAGAACAGCAGTACGGATTGAAGAGTGCGGCGAAAGACGGGAGGCAGGGAATGAAGATGCTAAGCAGAGATGAGAATAGTCTGAATCTTCCATCGGCACAAGCCGTGAAGTCGGCTGTAATGATGACCTTGATCTGCGCTTCGGCGCTGGCCCTGCCGCTTGCGATCGGCTTCGCCAGTGCGAACCTGAGCGCGTCGAACAGCCTGCAGGGCATCATTCTGGCAGGCATCCTCTTTCCGGCCTTGCTGCTGGCCTTGCTGAATACACGGATGCTCATCCCGTACACGCTGCTGATCTGGGCGGTTGCCCCGGAGCTGCGGCGGATTGCAGACTGGTACGAAGGCGTGTATCATTCCGTCTCTCTGCTCAGTCTGGCCCCGCTGCTGACCGGAGCGACCTTAGCCATTCCGGTGCTGCGGGAAATTCACCGGATCCGCAAGTCCTCCACCCGGATTATTCTGCTGTTCTCCATCGCTCTGGCCTACGGCGCATTGATTGGTCTGGCGAAGAACGGCATCGGCTCGGTATACGATCTGGCCAATTACATCGTACCGCTGCTGCTGATTCCTTTCTTCGCGGTGACGCCGTTTAAGCCGAAGGATATCGACCGGCTGCTGTATGCTTTTGCCAACATAGCCGTACTGGTTGCGATCTACGGGATTGTGCAGTATCTGACCGTTCCCCCCTGGGACGCCTTCTGGATGCGGAATGCCGATATGATCTCAATCGGGACCCCCTATCCGCTGGAGATCCGGGTCTTCTCGACCCTGAACTCTCCGGGTCCGGCAGCAACCTTCCTGGTCTTCGCCCTGGTGCCGATGATTCTGGAGAAAAGATGGCAGGGTACTCTGCGCTGGCTCGGTGTTCTGCTCGTAGTAGTCTGCCTGCTGACTACGCTCGTCCGTTCCGCATGGCTGGTCCTGCTGGTGATGCTGCTGGTCTACATCGCTTCCTCTCCCTCCAAGGGCAAATGGAAGACGCTGCTGCAGCTCGCATTCGTGGCAGCCGCGCTGTTCTGGATCGTGCCGAAGCTTCCTGGAGCAGAGGGGCTGGTGGCCCGGATGGAGACCTTGACCTCCGTGCAGGAGGATCATTCCTACAATGAACGCCTCAGCCTCTGGACCAACATGCTGCCGATGGTGGCAGGCAATCCGGTAGGGCAGGGGATCGGCAGTGTAGGCCAGGGCACCAAGCTTGGAAACGGCGGAGAGCTGGGGGAATACGGCAATATGGATAACGGCTTCATCGCGCTGCTGCTGACCTTCGGTGTACTCGGCGCATTGTTCTTCTTCGGGGCACTCGGTGCGGTCATCAAGGAGATCGGCTCCAGAGTCACCCGCAGGAATGAACTTCAGCCTTACGCCAGACTGGCGCTGGCGGCGTGGATGGGTGCTGTAGCCAGCCTGATATCGGATAACGGCTTTCCCGGTCTTAAGGGGTATCTGATCTGGATGCTGATCGGACTTGGCCTCAGTGCCAAGGAGCTCACTCAAAGCAGAAAGAAGGGACTACCGCATGCAGCAGTCAAGCGCCAAATCACTACCCGCTAACCGGGTATGGTCCACCTTCCGGAGATTCACGAAGAGTAAGGACAATAGCTCGGCTGCTGTCAAAACGATGTTCGTCAGCGTGCTGATCCTGCTGGTCAATATGCTGACCGGTGTACTGACCGCCCGTTATCTCGGCCCGTCAGGCCGGGGAGAACAGACAGCGATGGTGAACTGGTCGCAGTTCCTGGCCTTCAGCATGAGCTTCGGCATTCCCTCGGCGCTGATCTATAACGCCAAGAAGAATCCGGAGGAAGCCGGGGTGTTGTACCGGATCGCCCTGCTGATCGGCCTGACATTCGGAACCATCGCCATGACAGTCGGGATACTCGTGCTGCCTTATTGGCTGGGGTCCTTCAGTCATGAGGTAGTGGTCTTCGCCCAGTGGTCGATGATTCTCTGCCCGCTGATTGTGGTGTCGCAGATCAACAACGCGGCCTTCCAGTTCAGAGGGGATTACAAGACCTTCAACTGGATGCGGTACCTGGTGCCGCTGCTGACACTGGGAGCCATCGGGATTCTGATCCTGACCGGTTACATGAATCCTTATACAACTGCACTGGCTTATCTGGTTCCGTCGGCTCCGCTGTTCATCTGGATGACCATCCTGCTGCTGCGGACCTACAAGGTCAAACTCAGGGATTCCTATCTTAATTTCAAAAGATTGTTCACCTATGGTCTGGGCTCCTACGGAAACGACCTGCTCGGACAATTCTCGGTATACATAGACCAGATCATCATTGCCGGATTACTGAGACCGGCAGATCTGGGGCTCTATGCGGTAGCGGTCAGCCTGTCGCGAATGGTGAACTTCTTCGCGAATTCGATCACGGTGGTGCTCTTCCCGAAGGCCTCCGAGATGTCGAAGGACGAAGCGGTTGCCCTTACGTTCAAGGCTTTCCGGATCAGTACTACCTGTACTCTGCTAGGCGCAGTGTTCCTGATGCTGGTAGCGCCCTTTGTCATTCCGCTGCTCTACGGCAAGGATTTCAATACCGCGCTTACCGTGTTCCGCCTGCTGCTGCTGGAAGTAACCATCAGCGGCGGGACGCTGATTCTGGCTCAGGTGTTCATGGCGCTGGGCAAGCCGAAGTTCGTATCCATCCTGCAGGGGGTCGGCCTGATCCTTGTGATTCCGCTGCTCTTCCTGCTGGTGCCGAAGTTCGGACTGTTCGGAGCCGGAGTGGCTATGCTCTCATCAGCTGTGCTGCGGTTCTTGTTCATTATTCTCAATATCAGGTACAACCTGAAGGTTAAGCTTCCGCGGCTGCTCATTAACGCCCAGGACCTTCAGTGGATGAAGACGACGATGAATTCGTATATTCGTAAGAAACCTATGGATGTGTAGAGGATGTCTAGGCAGTTAAGGGTTTGATTCAAGTGTTTTGCTTATGAATCAAATGGTTTGTATTTGTTTCAGCGAGCAGAGACACGATGCGAGCCCCTATCTGCTTAAAAAACCATGGGACGGTGCTTGGAGGAACGTAGAGAAAATTTGGAGCTGTAGGAGCGAATGCGTCCGCCTTTGTGTTTGGATTTCTACCGCGAAAAGCGGTTCTAATCAGGAAATCTAAACACAACAGCGGCCGTAAGCCCAAACTTTTCTCGGAGCGACGACACACACCGGACCATCAGAAGGAGGATACCTATCATGGATTCAGTAACAAGCGTGCTTGGCGGCCGGGGAAGCTACCCGATCTCGGCGGTCATCATTGCCCAGGACGACGAAGTTCGGATATCCAAAGCCATTCAGTCCTGCCGGTTATTCGCCGATGAGGTGGTGGTAATCGACGGAGGAAGCACAGACGGGACCGTAGGGCTATCCGAGAGCCTGGGATGCCGGGTGTATGTCAACCCATGGCCCGGATATGCGAAGCAAAGGGAATTCGGAGTGGAACGTGCCATCCATGATTGGGTCTTCCTGATTGATACCGACGAAGTGGTCAGCGAGGAGCTGGCCCGGGATATCCTGGAGCGCAAGCCGGGACTGACCGATGCTACAGTGGCGTTCTCGCTGTACCGGATTGGCGACTTCCTCGGCAAATGGCTGGATAAAGGCGAGTATCTGGTGCGGCTGTATAACCGCAAGGAATACGGTATCCGCAACTCTCTGGTGCATGAGATGCCCGAGGTGTCCGAGGAACGGACGGTGAAGCTGAACGGAACGCTGTGGCATCAAGGCTTCCGCAGCATCAACGATCATGTCGCCCGGTTCAACAAATACACTGATCTGGAAGCAGAGAGTGCGTTCGCCAGCGGCAAGCCGTTCAAGCTGAGCCACCTGCTCCTGCGTCCGCCCGCACGGTTCCTGCAGAAGTATTTCCTGCATGGCCTGTTCAAGAAAGGCATCTCGGGCTTCGCGGTATCCGTCTTCTGGGTGATGTATGAATTCATGGTCGGCTTCAAGCATTACGAATTACACAGCGCAGGCAGGCTGGCCCGGCATAACGAAGCGGGTCAGGCCGAGCAGGAGAACAAGGGGGAGAGAAGCTATGTCGTACAATGACGGACTCAACATTATGACGACCGGCCTCAGCTGGCCCTCGTTACAGCCTGGAGGACTGAACACCTATTTCAAATCCGTGTGTGAGCAGCTCTCCTCACGGAACCGGGTGCATGCCCTGATCTGCAGCCAGGAAACGCCGGAGACGCCGAAGGAACTGATCATCCACAACGCCGGTGATCCGAAGGAGACGATCTGGAAGCGCAAGGATGCCTTCCAGCGCAAGGCGGCCTCCCTGATGGGAGATGGCAGCGGGCGGATTGATATCCTCTACACCCACTTCGCCCCTTATGGCATCGGGCCGGCGATTGAAGCGAAGAAGCGGGGCATTCCGGTCATCATGACCTTCCACGGCCCGTGGAACGAAGAGATGAAGATCGAAGGTCAAGGCATCAAGCATAAGGTCAAAACAACGATTGCCAAATCGATAGAACATAAGGCTTACAAGCTGGCGGACAAATTCATCGTCCTCAGCGAATACTTCCGTAACATGCTGCATGAACTGCACGGTGTGCCGCTGCATAAGATCACCGTCATTCCGGGAGCGGCCAATGTCGAGCGGTTCACACCCGCCCCCAATCGGCTGGCGGTCCGCCGGACGCTGAATCTGCCGGAAGGCGCAACAACGGTCCTGACCGTCCGCCGGCTGATGAACCGGATGGGGCTGCTGCAGCTGCTTGAAGCCTGGAAGCAGGTGGGAGAGCGGTTCCCGAATGCGATTCTGCTGATCGGGGGCAAGGGCCCGCTGCGCGGGGAGCTGGAAGAACGGATCGCCGATTACGGGCTGGGCAACAAGGTCCGCCTGCTCGGCTACATTCCCGATCATGAGCTGGCCTCCTATTATCAGGCAGCCGACATGTTCGTCGTCCCTTCCCAGGCACTGGAAGGCTTCGGCCTGATCACCGTTGAGGCCTTGGCCTCGGGACTGCCGGTGATGGCTACGCCGGTTGGCGGCAACAAGGAGATCCTCCAGGGCTTCCGGCCGGAGCTGCTGTTCAAGAGTGCGGCCAGCGAGGATATGGCGGAAGGCATGATCCATATGCTGAGCAACCGCAAGCTGCTGCCGGGCCGGGAGGAATGCCGGAATCATGTGCTGGAGAAGTACACCTGGCAGCACGTAGGCGACAAGATTGAGTCTGTATTCCTCGAAACCTTGGGAAAGGGTGTGAGCGTAGGATGATCAAAGTCGCTTATATCGACCACACCGCCAAATGGAGCGGAGGCGAGGTCGCCCTGTTCAACATCCTCACCAACATTGGTGAGCAGATTGAGCCGCTGGTGATCCTGGCGGAGGAAGGCACGCTTGCCGAACGACTGCGGGAGAAGGGCATCGATGTCCGCATTATCCCGCTGGATGAGAGCATCCGCAGCCGCGGCCGCAATGCCGTGAACCTCGGCGCTCCGGCGGCAGCGATGAAGCTGCTGGCTTATGGCCGCAAGCTTGCCCCGCTGCTGAAGGAAGAGAAGGTGGATTGTGTGCATACCAATTCATTGAAATCGGCCTTCTACGGAGCAGTCGCTGCCAAAAAAGCGGGCGTGCCGCTGATCTGGCACATCCGGGACCATATCGGGGCGCCTTATCTGAAGCCGGTTGTCGCCAAGGCGATCCGGCTGCTGTCACGCCTGCTGCCGAATGGGGTCATTGCCAATTCCCACTCCACGCTGAATGCCCTGGAGCTGCCGCGCTCGAAGAAGACGCTGGTCGTCTACTCGGCGTTCGCCAAGGCGATCGGCGAAGGGATCGGCAAGCGGGATCAGAAGGACTTCAACGTCCTGCTGGTCGGACGGCTCGCCCACTGGAAAGGCCAGCATATTGTGCTGGAAGCGGCCAAGGCCTTCAAGAACGACAGCCGCGTGAAGTTCTGGCTGGCCGGTGACGCTCTGTTCGGAGAGGAAGAATACAAGCAGGAATTAATTGCGCAGATGCAGCAGGGGGACATCACCAATGTCAGCCTGCTGGGTCATGTAGATGATATACAAGGACTCATGAACCAAGCGGATCTGTTGATCCATACGTCGATTACCCCTGAGCCGTTCGGCCAGGTCATCGTCGAAGGCATGGCAGCCGGACTGCCGGTGATTGCCTCCAATGAAGGCGGACCGGTGGAGATCGTGGTTCCTGGTGAGACAGGACTGCTGATCCAGCCGGGAGATGCTACTGTACTTGCAGACTCCATCACCTGGATGCTGAACCATCCCGAAGAGCGTAGACGGATGGCGGACAATGGAATGAGACGGGTGAAAGAGCATTTTGTCATCGAGAACACGGTCAAGGATATTGTCGCTTACTACAAAGGTCTGCTGGCAGTTACCTGACCTTCCCGCTCCATAATGCTTAAGGCTTGCATCATATCTGTCTCTAGCCATGCGTGTACTGCTTAATGATGCTGCTCCATAAAACTTTGAGGATGATTCACATGAAAATTGCGATAGCGCACGATTATTTAATCCAGATGGGCGGGGCGGAACGGGTGGTGGAGGTTTTTCATCACATGTACCCGGAGGCTCCGATCTTCACAACGGTTTTTAACGGAAGCCGCCTGACCGATAACCTCAAAGATGCCGATATCCGGGCCTCCTGGCTGCAGAAGATTCCGGGAGTGAAGCGTAACTTCAAAGGGGTGCTCCCGCTCTACCCCATGGCTGTCCGCGATTTGGACTTCAGCGGGTATGATATCGTTCTTAGCTCGAGCAGCGCTTTTATGAAAAGCATTCAGGTGCCCGAGTCCACCTTCCATCTGTGCTACTGTCATACGCCAATGCGCTTCGCCTGGGACTATGACACGTACATGGAGCGGCAATCGAATTCCGGATTATTCAAAAGACTGCTTAAGGTGTATATGCAGCGGCTCAAGAACTGGGATCAGCGCACCTCCAAAAATGTGAACCAGTTCGTTGCCAACTCCTCAGTCGTGAAGACGCGGATTCAGAATTATTACCACCGGGATTCCGATGTGATTTTCCCGCCGATCAATACGGCCCGCTTCACCAGCTCCCCGAGCATTGGCGATTATTATCTGATTGTCTCGCGGCTGGTCTCGTACAAGCGGATCGATCTTGCGGTGGAGGCGTTCAACCGTAACGGGCTTAAGCTGTATATTGTCGGGGACGGACCGGACAGGAAGCGTCTGGAAGGCATGGCCAAGGGGAATGTATCGTTTCTGGGCCGGCTGGAGGATCAGGAAGTCACAGGGCTGATGTCCCAGTGCCGGGCGTTTGTTTTTCCCGGGGAAGAGGATTTCGGTATTACGCCGCTGGAGGCGAATGCCGCAGGAAGGCCAGTCATCGCCTATCAGGCTGGGGGAGCGCTCGACACGATTATTCCATACGTTAACGGCGTGTTTTTCCAGCATCAGGAAGTTGATGATTTGCTTAAGGCCATTGATGAGGTGGAGTCCTATGCGTGGGATATCGACCAGATTATGGGCCATGCACGCAAATTCGATGAGCAGGCGTTTATGGTTCAGTTCAAGCAGTATGTGGAACAGGCCTACGTCAATTTCCTAAAAGGAGGATGAAAGTATGAAACTCGCAGTTATTGGTACCGGCTATGTAGGACTTGTATCAGGCGTATGCTTTACCCTAAATGGAAATCATGTCATCTGTGTGGATAAGGATGAGGAGAAAATCAATAAGCTGAACCGGATGGAATCTCCCATCTATGAGCCGGGCATTGAAGCCCTGATCGAAATGAATCTGCGCGAGGGGCGGCTGAGCTTCTCGTCCGATCTTCAGGAGTCGGTCCGCCGCTCCGATATCGTCATTCTGGCCGTGGGTACACCCTCCCTGCCGGGCGGCGAAGCCGACCTGAGATATATCGAAGGGGCGGCTGCCGAGATTGCGCAGGCGATGGAAGGCTACAAGATCATTATGACCAAGTCAACTGTTCCTGTCGGCACCAATGAGCGAATCCGCCAGCTGATCTCCTCCCTCACGAATCATCCCTTCGATATCGTCTCTGCGCCTGAATTCCTCCGTGAAGGCTCCGCAATCCGCGATACGCTTCATCCCGACCGGATCGTGATCGGACTGGATAATCCGGCGCTTGAGCCCACGATGCGCGAGCTTCATCAGGGATTTACGGACAACGTATTCGTCACGGATATCCGCAGCGCCGAGATGATCAAATATGCTTCGAATGCTTTTCTGGCGACGAAGATCTCGTTCATTAATGAGATTGCCAACATTTGCGAAAAGGTAGGAGCGGATGTCACCGAAGTCGCAGGCGGCATGGGGATGGACCAGAGAATCGGTTCGACCTTCCTGCAGGCCGGTATCGGTTATGGCGGCTCATGCTTCCCGAAGGACACCAACGCGCTGATCCAGATTGCCGGTAACGTGGATTATGAGTTCAAGCTGCTCAAATCCGTCGTTGAAGTCAATAAAGGCCAGCGCTTCATGATTATCTCCAAGCTCCATGAATCGCTCGGCAGCCTGCGCGGCGCGGTCATCGGCATCTGGGGGCTTGCGTTCAAGCCCAATACCGATGATGTCCGTGAGGCCCCGGCCCGTGAGATCGTCGAGGCGCTGGTCGCCGAGGGCGCCATCGTGAAGCTGTATGATCCCATCGCTGCCGAGAATTTCCGGCGCGAGTACGATCACCCGCAGCTCCGCTGGTGCGGGCTGGCGGAAGAGGCCGCTGAGGGCAGCGATGCCGTCTGCCTGCTGACCGACTGGAGCCAGTTCAAGGAGATCAACCTGCACGTGCTTGCAGGCACCATGCGCCGCCCACTGCTGATCGACGGCCGCAATGTCTACACCAAAGAGCAGATCGAAGGCACCGGCCTCGAATACATCTCCGTTGGCCGCCCGCAGATGGGCGGGCTTAGCGGATTCTCCGCCAGCGTGGCTGGCGCGGTCTAATCTCTCTGGCGGAGTGCGCCGGCAGTGGGCCGCACGGCGAATGAGAGGGATAAATCCCATTAAATGCGCTGAAAGCGGGCTGAACGGCGAAATGAGAGGGATAAATCCCATTGAATGCGCTGAAAGCGGGCTGGACGGCGGAATGAGAGGGATAAATCCCCTTGAATGCGTCGAAAGTGGGCTGAACGGCGGAATGAGAGGGATAAATCCCATTAAATGCGCTGAAAGTGGGCTGGCCGGCGAATGAGAGGGATAAATCCCATTAAATGCGCCGAAAGCGGGCTGGACGGCGAAATGAGAGGGATAAATCCCCTTGAATGCGTCGAAAGTGGGCTGAACGGCGAAATGAGAGGGATAAATCCCATTGAATGCGCTGAAAGTGGGCTAAATGAGTAAATGAAGAGCACAAGTGCACCTGAATCCCGGTAAAGATGGCTAAATGAGTAAATGAAGAGCACAAGTACACCTGAATCCCGGGAAAGTTGGCTAAATGAGTAAATGAAGAGCACAAGTGCACCTGAATCCCGGGAAAGTTGGCTAAATAAGTAAATGAAGAGCACAAGTGCACCTGAATCCCGGGAAAGTTGGCTAAATGAGTAAATGAAGAGCATAAGTGCCCCTGATTTCCCGGATACGAGCCAAATGGAGCAACTGAGCAGCACTAGTGCTTAGTACTTAACTAACTAGCTTTGCCGCCGCGAACTTGTGCGCAAGCCCTTGGCACAAGAGTCCTGAATTCCGGTCTTGAATCCCGATCTTGAATTCCATTGTCTTGGATTCTGTTGCCCTATACTCTTGTTCTCTCCAGCCGCTAACTCAGCGGCGACGCCTTGGAACAAGCGGCACTTAAGAGTCTTTGAGCTTTTGAATCTTTCTCCGCCGCAACAGTAGGCGGCAACCAGGGATTCACTGTCGTGAAGGCAGGCTGCCGGCAACCAGGATTTCAACTGCTGCTGCCGCAAGTATAGCGCGGCAGCCCGGCCCCCTTGCCGCTACAACAAGCCGGCAATATCGGATCTTTAGCCGGGAGCTTCGCCTGCGGGCGAAGCGGATATAATAAAATCACAAGCCTGTTATGAAATGGAGCGGAGGGGAATTTTGGAGCTGTAGGAGCGTTAGCGTCCGCCTTTGTATTTGGATTTCTACCGCGAGAAGCGGTTTTAATCAAGAAATCCAAATACAACAGCGGCCGTAAGCCCAAAATTCCTTGCAGCGGCCCTCATAACAGGCGGTTTTTAACCACACAGACGCAACAAGAAATACCCAATAACAATACGATATGGAGGGTTCACTATGAAACTAGTACTTCTATCAGGCGGCTCCGGCAAGCGGCTCTGGCCGTTGTCCAATGATTCACGCTCCAAGCAATTTCTGAAGGTACTGGCAAGTCCGGCAGGTGAACCGGAATCAATGGTACAACGGGTATGGAGACAGCTGGAGGAGAACGGCATGGCCGGGTCCTCTTATCTGGCGACCGGACGCAGCCAGGTGGAGATGATCCAGAGCCAGCTCGGCAGCGGGGTGCCGATCATCGTGGAGCCGGAGCGGCGGGATACCTTCCCGGCTATTGCGCTGACGGCGGCCTACCTGTATTCCATCGCGGGGGTGTCCCCAAGCGAGACCGTGGCGATTCTGCCGGTGGACCCATACGTGGAATCCTCCTTTTTCGAAACGGTGCTGCAACTGGAGAACACCATGCTGGTGAGCGGGGCGAACCTGGCGCTGATGGGCGTAGTTCCCGAGCATGCTTCGGAGAAATACGGCTACATCATTCCAACGGGCGCAGATGCGGGAGCGAATGGTTACCTGCAAGTGAGCCACTTCCAGGAGAAGCCTGACCGTGTGCAGGCCGAGGAGCTGATCAGCCGGGGAGCGCTCTGGAACTGCGGAGTATTCGCCTTCCGTCTGGGCTACCTGCTGGATATCCTGCAGCGCAAAGGGCTGCCGCTGAATTACGAGGAGCTGCAGAAGCAGTATAAGCTGCTGTCCTCCATCAGCTTCGATTACGAAGTGGTAGAGAAAGAAGAGAACATCGTAGTGCAGCCGTACGCCGGATTCTGGAAGGACCTGGGTACCTGGAACACCCTGACCGAGGAAATGACCAGCAACCATGTAGGCAAGGGCTTCATCACCTCTGACTCCGAGGGCACCTGCCTCATTAACGAGCTGGATATTCCAATTACGGTCATCGGGGCGAAGGATCTGATTATCGCCGCCAGCCCGGACGGCATTCTGGTGACACACAAGGCCGAGAGTCCGCGGATCAAGGAAGTGCTGAAGACTTTTGAACAAAGACCGATGTACGAGGAACGCCGCTGGGGACACTACAAGGTGATCGATTATGTGAAATATGATGAAGGCAACGAGGTGCTGACCAAGCGGATTTTCATCAATGAGGGCAAAAATATCAGCTATCAGCTGCATCACAAACGCAGTGAAATCTGGACCTTCGTCAGCGGGGAAGCCAGCATTGTCATCAATGAGAAGATGCATACGGTGAAGGCGGGAGATGTGGTGCGGATACCGGAAGGGACCAAGCATGCCATTCTTGCTCTTACCGATGTGGAGTTCATTGAGGTGCAGACGGGGTCTGAGCTGGTAGAGGAAGACAATATCCGTATTACTCTGGACTGGGAGGATATCGCTCTACATCAGTTCATTTCTTAGGTCTAACTTATCTATTTAACCAATTGTTACAATTTTAAATCAGGTATTGAGAACTATTTTTTAGACAAATTTTGTTTTTACTCTACATTAAATTTGCATATCGACGATACTTACGGTAAGAGGGATTGATCCTTCCAAAACGACAATGGCAAACCTAATCGAAAGATAGGGACGCAAAGCTATAGGGCCTTCGCAAGAGTGGCAGCCTGGCTACCGAAAGGAAGAGAATATTGTGAAAACTTACCGTAAGTCTCGTTTGCTCTGCGCTGTGCTGTCGCTGGCCGTGGTATTGTCTGCTGTACCCGTGGGACTGGGAATCGCCCCGTCCACTGTCAAGGCTGCTTCCTCTACAGGAGCGCCCGTGAACCCTAATGCCTCAGCCGAGGCGGTCAAGCTGCTGAACAATCTGTATGATATCTCGGGAAATGGAATTATTACAGGGCAGCATGACTATTTCGAGAGTCCGGATGAGCTGAGCAACAAGCTGAAGGGAACAAGCGGACAATACGCCGCACTGCATGGTTATGAGCTTGGAGCAATCGGTGGACAGAGTGAGAGCGGAGTCGCTGCACAACGCAAAAATATCGTCTGGAGTGCAACGAACTGGTCCAGAGCGGGCGGCATTGTAGCCATGACCTTCCACCAGAACCTGCCGGGCACCAAGTACGAATGGTCCAATGTGCAAAAGTCAATCAGCCAGGCACAATTCAACAAATACGTAACCCCCGGTACTACAGAGTATAATGCGCTGATCACCGATCTGGATAAAGTAGCTGTCTCTCTGAAAAGCCTGCGGGATGCCAAGGTTCCCATCCTGTGGAGACCTTACCATGAAATGAACGGCGGCTGGTTCTGGTGGGGGAAGAAAGATAATTTCTCAGCTCTATGGAATATTATGTATGACCGTTTCGTAAACGTTCATCAATTAAATAATCTGATTTGGGTATGGAACCCGAATGCGCCGAATGCCAACTCTGATCCCTATGCACGGACTTATCCGGGTGCGGACAGAGTGGATGTGCTGGCAGCGGATATATATAATAACGACTACTCGAATAAATATCATGATGATCTGACCAGCCTGGCTGGCGGCAAACCGATCGGCATCGGCGAGAACGGTGAAATGCCGAATATCTCGAAGCTGAAGCTGACCCAGCAGAATTACGTGTTCATGATGAACTGGGGCAAGATGCTCTATGAGAATAACAGCACGGCTACGATCAAGAATTTCATGAATGACAGCTACACACTGACCCGTGACCAATATAAGGCCTGGACTGCTCCAGTGGCGGCCCCTAAGCCAACCGCAACACCGACGCCTACAGCAACACCAGCGCCTACAGCAACACCAACGCCTATAGTAACACCGACGCCAACGGCAACACCGACGCCAACACCGACGCCAACACCGACGCCAACACCGACAGCAACGCCAACCGTTGCGCCGATTCCGAAGCCGGTCCCAACCTCCGGTGATACGGAGAGCAAGCCTGCCCAGAACGGGTTGCTTGGAGAATACTTCAAGAACATGACACTCTCGGGGACACCGGTTATGGTGCGTAACGATGAGGTCATCAGCTTCAATTGGCGTCAGGGTACTCCTAATGCCGCACTTGGCACAGACTACTTCTCGATCCGGTGGACCGGCCAGATTAAGCCGGCTTACAGCGAGACCTATCAGTTCTATACTACATCGGATGACGGTATCCGCTTATGGGTGAACGGCACAGCAGTCATTGACAGCTGGGTCAAGCAGAGCGGAACTGCCCGCACAGGAAGCATAGCCTTGACTGCCGGGCAACTGTACGATATTAAGGTAGAGTATTATGAGAATGCAGGCGATGCGAATGTCCATCTGATGTGGCAGAGCCCCAGCCAGGTGAAGGGAACCGTACCTGCAAGTGCGCTTTTCTCCAGAGCAGGCAACACATCCATACCTGCTCCGGCTGCAACAGCAGTACCGACAACGGTACCAGCAGCGACAGTAGCGCCAGCACAGACAGCAACGCCGGCACCAGTAACGACACCAATGCCAACACCAGCACCAACACCAACACTGACGCCAGCACCGACACCAACGCCAACACCGGTGCCTACGCCGACAGCGGCTCCCGTTCCTTCTCCTACAGCAACACCGGTGGATCTGCCGGTAGAAGTTCCTGCTGCCAATGGACTGTACGCGGAATACTTCAATAACATGACGCTATCGGGCGAACCCGCTGTAGTGCGTACCGATGCTGTGCTTGATTTCAACTGGCGCCAAGGCTCGCCGGATGCCGCCCTCGGCATAGAGTTCTTCTCTGTCCGCTGGAGCGGGAAGATGAAGCCGCTCTACACGGAGACTTATCAGATCTATACCCATTCCGATGACGGTATCCGCGTACGGGTGAACGGTGAGCTTGTGATTGACAGCTGGGTGAAGCAGAGCGGCACCGAACGCATGGGCAGCATCAGCCTGACCGCAGGCGAGCTGTATGATATTCAGGTAGAGTATTATGAGAATCAAGGGGATGCAAAAGCGCGGCTGATGTGGCAGAGTCCAAGCCAGGCCAAAGGAACCATTCCGGCAAGCGCGCTGTTTCTCCCTTCCGCTTCGTAAGCTCATAAGGTCCGCAGCTGTGTTCAACATTGGCGCTGTTACTGGTTAAGACGTTACAATTATAAATCCTGCAAGCCACTCTTAATGGCCCTGCTTACCAGCAGGGCTACTAAGCTATAGACGACCATCCGGGAAGCGTAACCGCTCCGGGGTCTGCCGAAGCGGTGTGGCTGGAGAAAGGAGATTACATTGAACACTAACCGTAAGTACAGGCTATTTACAACTGTTTTTCCTCTTATCCTTATCCTTTCATTGCTTCCATGGGGGGAAGGGCGCAGTCTTCCGGCAGATGCCAAGGTTACCACACTGGCCGCCCCTGCCGCCGCTCCCATTAAGCCCATTAATCCTTCGGCCTCCAAGGAGGCTTCCGCACTGCTAAGCTATCTCCACGATCTCAGCGGCAAGGGCATGATATCCGGCCAGCATGATTATCTGGAGAGCCCCGATGAATTCAATAATAAGCTCCGCACCACAACCGGCCGCTATGCCGTTCTGCATGGCTATGAGCTGGGAGCCATAGGTAACCAGTCCAAGGCCACCATTGCCAAGCAGCGTCAGGCTGTCGTGGACAGCGCCATCCGGTGGCATAAGGGCGGCGGCATTGTCGCCATGACCTTCCATCAGAATCTGCCGGGAACTGCGCCGGTATGGACCAATGTGCAGAAGCCGCTTAGCCAGAATCAATTCAAGCAGTACGTAACTCCCGGAACGCCGCAGTATAAGGCTCTGATTGCCGAGCTGGATGAAGTGGCCAAGTATCTGGGTGAGCTGCGGGATGCCGGAGTTCCGGTGTTATGGCGGCCCTATCATGAGATGAACGGCGGCTGGTTCTGGTGGGGGCAGAAGGATGACTTTGTGAAGCTCTGGGACCTGGTCTATGACCGCATGGTGAATACGCATAAGCTGAACAATCTGCTGTGGGTGTGGAATCCGAATGCCCCCAACAAGTCGTCTGAGCCGTATGCCGCCTATTTTCCCGGCACCGCCAAGGTGGATATTCTGGCCGCCGACATTTATGACAATGATTTCAAGCAGTCTTATTATGACAGCCTCCTGAAGCTTGCGGACGGCAAACCGATAGGCATCGGGGAGAGCGGAGAGCTGCCAGACCCTGTCATCATGTCTCAAAAACAAAGCAAATGGGTATATACGATGACATGGGGCAAGATGCTGGTGGAGAATAACCCGACCGTGAAAATTCAAAGCTTCATGAACCATAAATATACGGTCTCGCGGGAGGATTACAAGCTCGCAGCGGGTGCCAAAACCCATGCGGCGGCTGTAAGCTCAAGGAACGGCCTGAGAGGCCAGTATTATGGCAATATGGACCTGTCCGGCACACCGCTGCTTACCCGTAACGACAGTACCATTCAGTTCAACTGGCATGGGAATTCACCGGCATCCGGCCTTCCCAAGGATTCATTCTCGGTATGCTGGACCGGGACCCTTAAGCCTCTCTACAGTGAAAAGTATACGTTCACCGCTTCTTCGGATGACGGCATCCGCGTATGGATCGGCGGCAAGCTCCTGATCGACAGCTGGAAGAACCAGAGCAGTGCGAGCAAGGAGGGCAGCATCACGCTCTCTGCGGGTACCCCCTATGCTATCAAGGTAGAGTATTACGAGAACCGCGGGGATGCCAGCGTCAGTCTGATGTGGAGAAGCCAGAGCCAGAAGCAGATGATTATTCCCCAGAGTGCGCTCACGCTGCCTTAAGGAAGCCGCGCAGAGGAAGAAGCGTGACGTTAGCCCGGTGCAGCACAGAATTCCGGAAGAAAGCGAGGACAAGGGAATGAGGACTAGAGTTCAAAAGAAACCCAGTAAATATCTCCACAGGCTACTAAAATTTGCAGCACTGATCATCTTGATTCTGTTGTCCGTCTCTGTCTTCGGAGATTACGGGACCAGGGACGGTGAAGCAGATGTGGATCTGTCTTCATTGTCGGCGGCCAAGGATGCCGGTCCTGAGATGCCGGAAGGAACTGTTCTATGGAAGCTTGGCAAGCATGACGGCTCTGCCGGTGAGTTCAAGGCGGCAGGGTCAAGCGGGGTGAAGAAGTCGCTCAGCATAGCCTCAACCACTGCCAGGTCGGCAGAGCTGAAGTCACTGCCCTCCGGCCTGCACGGGGAGACCAACCCGGAGCTGCGGATTCAGTATGAGCTGGATAAGATCCCGGAGCACGGGGTCTTATTTCGCGTGAGCATTATCGATGCTTACAAATCCGTTCCCCAGATGAGCGTGTTCTCCAACCGTCAGCTCTCAGGCATCATTCAGATCGCCGGGATTGCCGGAACAGGCAGCAAATACGACTTCCGCAAAACCTATGAGCTGTACATTCCCAGAGAACAGCTCATCAGCGGCACCAACGAGCTGACGCTGCGGACGGCCAGGGGAATCTATTCCTCAGAGGCTGAGGATAAGTACAACTGGTGGACATGGGATAATCTGAGTCTGGAGGCGCTGAAGTCTCCGATTAAGGAGCCGATTCACGGCAGCTATACGCTGACGGGGACGGTGGTGAATAACAAGCAGTTTTATTTTGACGAGGGGGCGGTTACGCATCTGCCCTATATTATGAAGTGGCTGGGCGTAGCCTATAGCGGCAATATCATGCGGACCAGCTGTGCCAGCGATGTGGGCCGCTCGTGTGAGAATATGGAGGAGTATTACAAGGTCCTGAAGGATTACAATATGCAGGCCGTAGCGCTCTATCTGTACACAGGCGATATCAAGCTGAAGGCGGACGGATCGCTGCCCGAGGATGCCGAGAAGAAGCTGACGGAATATTTCCAGAAGTACAGCCCGTACTTCCAGTATTACGAGGTGGATAACGAACCGGGTCTGTTCAACCGTTCCAAAGCGGTCAATCTGGCCATAGCCGGGTGGCTGAACAGCAAGGGTAAGACGATCGCACCGCATCTGCAGACGGTTGCACCCGGATGGGCCTACTGGCCGGGCTACAGCGAAGACTCGTGCGGCAATCAAAAGGGGCCGGTGAAGCAGTGCGGAGACCCCGACGGCTGGGAACGCGATCCGAAGCAGCGCGATGAGCTTGAAGCGGTAACGGATCTGACGAATGGCCATTCTTATGGGGATTCCTATATTTTCGGACAGGGCGGGAGCTTCACGGAGAACCTGAAGACCTTCGGGGGCTCGCTAGACGGCCTTAGCAAAAAAATGCTCGCCACCGAGTTCGGCACCTCGGACTCCCATGTGGACGCGTATCAATATGGGGCCAAGGAGCGGACTTCAGCGGTGTTCGACCGGATTATGCGGGCACATATCGGCTATGCCGAGATGTTTGTGCAGCATGCCGCCTTTTTCAAAAATTTCAGCCTGTTCAAATACGGCTTCAATCTGGAGGATCATGATCCGGCGGCTACAGAGATCTACTACACCAAGGAAGGCGAAGAATCCCGCGTCAGTATCATGCGCAGGCTGGATCTGGCTTATGCTACACACGGCGCTCCGCTGACCTACCAGATCAGCAATAAGGAGGAGCTGAAGGATAAGCTGGTCTACGTAAGAGCAGTGGACACCTCCACGCTTGAGCCGATGGCGGGCAGCAAGGCGACATCCAACAAGGTGCTGGTGAACTTCGTCAATTTCGAGAAGACGGAGCAGACCGTTAAGGTCAAGGTCACTATGCCGAAGAAAACGGAGTACGAAGGAGAACGGTTCGGCAAGGGCGATACTTATGAGGAGGCCCGCAGCTATGTAACCGGCAGGGCTGCTTCGCCGGAGCTGGAATTCACGGAGACGCTGGCT
The DNA here is from genome assembly GCF_038006885.1 of Paenibacillus sp. FSL R7-0302. Taxonomy (NCBI): domain Bacteria; kingdom Bacillati; phylum Bacillota; class Bacilli; order Caryophanales; family Paenibacillaceae; genus Paenibacillus; species Paenibacillus sp. FSL R7-0302. The sequence goes on along the minus strand of NZ_JBBOWB010000001.1, from coordinate 5,492,365 downwards.
CCGGGAGAAGGCGTACAGTACATTCTGGAGCCTTCCTCCGAGGTGGCGGATACGGCGCCTCAGGGCCTGAAGGCGACTGCTGTCAAGGGATTATCGATGCATCTGAACTGGCTGGAAGCCCCCGGAGCAAGCTATGAAGTGCTCCGGGCGGACGGCCCGGACGAGAAGCTGAAGGTCATCGCTACAGCAGTGAAGGGAACGGAGTACAACGACAGCAAGCTGAAGGAAGGCACACTTTATACTTATGCTGTAAGAGTGTCCGGCTCTGGTGTGATGTCAGAGAAGACACAGATTACAGCAACCGGACTTGTCCCGCTGGACCGGGCAGGCTGGAAGGTGACGTCCAGTGTGAGTAAGGAGGCTTCCAATCCGGCAGGTGCCATTGACGGAGACCGGCGGACCCGCTGGGATACGGTCAAGCATCAGGCTTCGGGGGAGTACTTCCAGATTGATCTGGGCGCAGAACATACGGTAGAAGCTATAGATATGGATTACCCTTTATCGCCATATGATTATCCGCGCGGCTACACTGTCCACGTATCGGAGGATGCCAAGAGCTGGAGACAGGTCGCAGCGGGCAAAGGCCAGCTGGAGAAGACCAAGATTACGTTTGCTCCGGTCAAGACCCGGCATATCAAGATTACCCAGACAGGCTCCGGCGGCAACTACTGGTCCATTCAGGAGCTGCAGGTGTATTCAAGAGAATGAAGGACGGCATAATAACCTCCGTGGAATTCAGCCCACCGGGGTTTTTTTCTATCTAACGAATCATACACATACTATAAAATACATGGGGCTAAGGCGAATACCCGCTCCCGGGAAAGGTGTGAACCGGTTCATGACTCATCTTGCAGATCAAATCATCCTGCTGCTGGCGGCTTTGCTGCTGATCGCCGTGCTCTCCACCAAATTCTCCACCCGTTTTGGCATGCCTGCCCTGGTCCTGTTTATTGCAGCCGGCATGGTACTCAGCCATTTTATTTATTTCAACAATGCTTCGCTCACGCAGATTGCCGGCATTTTTGCCCTGGTGGTGATTCTGTTTGAGGGCGGGATGCAGACGAGCATGAAGGATATTCGCCCGATTCTGAAGCCGGCGTTGTCGCTGGCTACACTCGGAGTGCTGCTGACTGCGGTGATCGTTGGTGTTTTTGCCAAATTTATACTCGGGGTGCCCTGGGCGGAGAGCTTCCTGTTCGGGGCCATTGTCGGCTCCACAGATGCGGCGGCGGTATTCTCCGTGCTGGGCGGCAAAAATATCGACAAACGGCTGACCTCGACGCTTGAAGCCGAATCCGGCAGCAATGATCCGATGGCTGTATTCCTTACCGTGTCGCTGATTGAATGGGTGCAGCACCCGGATACCGCAGTCTGGAGCCTGGTGCTGTCGTTCTTCTGGGAGATGGGGGTAGGGCTGCTGGTCGGGATCATCCTCGGCAAGCTGGCAGTGTATCTGATTAACCGGATTAATCTGGACTCCACCGGGCTGTATCCGGTCATGGCGGTAGGCTTCGCAGTTCTGACTTACGGGGTCTCGGCTATGGTGCACAGCAGCGGACTGCTTGCCGTCTATGTCATGGGGCTGGTGCTGGGGAATTCCGAGCTGATGTACCACCGTACCATTATGAATTTCAGTCATGGCTTTGCCTGGATGATGCAGATTGCCATGTTCATTCTGCTCGGGATGCTGGTCTTCCCGCAGGAGCTGGCGGCTGTGGCCTGGCAGGGTCTGCTGCTGTCAGTGATTCTGATGGCCCTGGCAAGGCCGCTCGGCGTATTCCTTAGCCTGCTCGTGTCCCGGTTCTCCTTCCGTGAAAAGACACTGATCTCCTGGGCCGGGCTCCGGGGAGCCGTCCCGATTGTCCTGGCGACCTACCCGCTGCTCGCGGGGCTGCCGCATGGCAGGCTGTTCTTCAATGTCGTATTCTTCGTTGTCCTGACCTCGGCAGTGATTCAGGGAACAACCATTTCACCCCTGGCCTCGCGGCTGAGGCTGGTGGGCCGGGAGCATGCGTCCCAGCCATCCTTGATGGAGCTTGTTGCGCTAGGGAAGACCGATTCCGAATTCAATCATATCGGAATCGACCGGCAGATGGCGATATCCGGCATGCAGATTGCAGAGATCGGCCTGCCGGACGATATTCTGTTCACGGCCATTATACGGAACAAGAGCATCGTGACACCGCATGGCAGCACGGTGATTGAGCCCGGAGATACAGTATATGTGCTTAGCCCCAAGAGCAAACGGGAGGAGATGCGCACCATCTTCCGCAGCGGCCTGGGGCGGGCGGCAGAGGCGGATATCCCTACGGTATAAGGGACATCCTACGGGAGGATGGAAGCTTCTCTTCCGGTTCAGGTGATTTATGTCAATCCATGTGCTTTTGCAGAATTGTGATTCAAATTATAGGATAGCCTCCCGGAGGAGTGCTAGAATGTGCAGTACATCAAGGATGCAGGACATTAGATTGCAATACGGCAAAAAGTATGTTAAATTGTATATAGATTTAGAACGAGTCTAAATACAATAGTTTGTAGATTACACATTCCGGGAGGTTATTTAAATGAGTACACAAGTTAACAGCCACACTGCACTGCATGCTGTTCTGAACCGTCAGACTGCGAATTGGACGTTGCTGGGAGTGAAGCTGCATCACTACCACTGGTATGTCAGCGGAACCCAATTCTTCACGCTGCATGAGAAATTCGAAGAGCTGTACAATGAAGCTGCGGGTTATGTGGATGAGCTGGCGGAGCGGCTGCTCGCGATCGGCGGACGTCCTGCTTCCACCATGGCAGAGTACCTGAAGCTCTCCAGCCTGAAGGAAGCTGCCGGCGGTGAGAGCGCCAAGGAAATGGTGGCACAGCTGGTTCAAGACTTCGCTGCCGTAGCTGAAGAGCTGAAGCAGGGCATTACTAGCGCAGAGGAGGTCAGCGACCAGCCTACCGCCGATCTGCTGATCGGAATCCGGACAAGTGTAGAGAAGACATCCTGGATGCTGAACGCTTACCTGGCGTAACTCCGGCATAAGACATATAGAAGAGCGCCCGCGTTATACATGCGGGCGCTCTTTGCTTACTTAATAAATACACCGCCGAAGGGCAGCGCCTCCCGCAGGAAGCGCTTGATAATGCCGTCTTCATTATTGTCGCGCTCGAAGCGTCTGCTCTGGCGTCCGGCCTGGAACAGCACAGGCCCGTGGCCGGTCATCTTCCAGTGATAGCTCATATGCTGGCTGGCGAGATGGTTGCCGTACACCGTCAGCTCAAGCTTGGCATTCTCGGGATAAGCGATAATGCTCCCGGCATCGACATACAGCGGATCGAAGGGATGCAGCTCGGCTTCGCAGACCGTGCCCTCCGTCAGAATGCCGATGCTGCCGCGGCCGGAGAATTTGACCTTGACGATATCCCGGGTAATCAGCATGTTCTTCATGCTCAGCACTCTCGTCTGCATCGTGACACCCTTGCTGTAGAAGAAGAGATGCCTGAAGTCGTAGAGCAGATCGCTCTTGCTGTCGAGCTGGATGGTCTTGACCCGGTAGCCGGGCGGCAGCGCGGCTGTGAACCGGCAAGGGCCGGTCAGATCCGCCCGGATCAGCTTGCGCTTGCGGTACATGCCCTTCACATCCATGAACCGGTCGGCCCGTCCCGCCGAAGGGCCCTGGTAGGCAATAATCTGCTGCGGATGCAGCACATGGACCTCCTCGTTCTCCTGAACGGTAAAAGCAACCGCCTGTCCGCTGCCGCTGTCGCCTTCATCCTGAATGTCAATGTTCATTCTTCATCCTCCTTAACGCAGCCGGTCGCTTCTTCTGGAGCGGTGCCGCATCGTGAAGCGCAGCACCCGGATCAGCAGGAAGTAGCCCAGCAGAAGAGCAATCCCGGAGATGACCGTCACCTTGATCCGGTTGAAGTAGTTCTCTCTCGCCGTGCGGTCATTCTTCAGCTCGTCCACGACCTGGCTGAGCTGGCGGTTCTGCTCCTGCAGGGCAGCATTCTGGGACTGATACGTCTGCATTTGCTGCAGGCTGTCCGTCAGCTGGTCCTTGGCTTCACCGAGATCCTCCTTCGTCTGCTGAAGCTCTTCTGCAGTCTTCTGGTAACTCTCCTGCAGCTTGGTGACTTCTCCGGGAAGCTCCGAGAAGCTCTGTATTCCATTGTATATATCATTCAGATAATTGGCCTTGGCCTCGGGGGCAGGCCAAGTGAGAGTAAGGCCAAGCATAAGCAGGGAAGAACCCAGCAGCCTTAGCATCACTCCTGTTACCCGTCTTTTCATAAGCTGATCACCACCTGTTAGAGCTAATTGTCCTCCTATTTTATCATAGCTGCTTGCTGTTTGAACAACCCGGGCGGCTGTAGGCATAATTACCCTTTGTGTCTATGGAGAGAACCAAGAGGTAATACAGCGTTAAGGCAGGGATGGTTTCCATAATATTGAGTGTAACTGCAAATTAACGTATACTGTGAACGGAAAGGGGCTGTATTCAATGAATAGATGGCTCAAAACACTGTTGTTCCTGGCGGGCTCCGCCCTGTTGACCCGGTTTATTCCGTTCTCCTCCTTATTCCGTAATCTGGATACCATGTTCCATGAATTCGGCCACGCGCTGATGACTCTGCTGCTCTCCGGCAATGTGCTGCGCATTGAGCTGTATTCTGATCACAGCGGTGTGACCTATTCGGCGATTGCTGCCGGAGGCAAGGCGATCCTGGTGTCGCTGGCGGGTTATCCTCTGGCTTCACTGTTCGCGTTGCTGCTCTTCTATTTCTATAGTAGAGATAAGCGGGAATGGGGGCTTGTTCTGACCAGCCTGGTCGCGCTGATTATGCTTGTGCTGTATGTACGGGGCGGCTTCGGGATGATCTGGCTAAGCGGCTTCATTCTGCTGAATGCTGCGATGCTGTTCCTCTGGCCGAAGGTCAGCAAGGTGTACTATCTGTTTCTTGCGTTCCTGACCCTGGAGGAGTCTGTGATGGGGACCTTATTCCTGGTCTATGCTTCCGTCGTGACGCCTTCCCGGGCAGGGGACGCGGCGAATCTGGCCAGATTGACCATTTTACCGGCCCCTGTGTGGTCACTCCTGTTCTTCCTCTTCGCATTGCTGTGTGCAACCTGGGCCCTTGGGCTGTTCTTCCGGCATGAGAAGGCGGGCAGACGGGTCCGATTGATGTAATGCGTAAAACTTTGTTCGTCATATTTTGACAAAAGAATAGACTTTCATAAAGAGGCAATCACCTTTTGGGGTAGGTTGGCTCTTTTTTTGTCGATATTATAGGACCGAACATACATTCCATGACAAGGAGTTGTCCGCCAATATTGGTACATTAATAGAAGACCCAAATTAAGAAAGAGGTGGAAATATGCAAGCAAGTATTCAGACGATGTTTACATGGAGCCAGGAGCGTATTTTGGCAGGCGGTGCCAAGAAAATAGTGCTGCTCGTGGAGTGGAAGGGAGCGCTACAAGGGGAGGATTCCCGCAAGAAGAGCCGCAAGGTGGTAGCCCGGGATATTGAGCTGCGTGTCTGGCTCGAAAGTCATGTCAAGGTAACAGGATGTTACGGCTGTAGTGCAGAAGAAGGAGAGGGGAGGTCACTGCTCCTGAAGCTTGGCAAAATCCATTCCGGGCAGCGCAGGTACATCGCCCTGGAATTCATGATGGCGGGTATGCCTGCAGGTATACATGAAGCCCTCTGGCTGCAATGGCAATACAAGCAGCCTACGGTGGAGCGTATCCGCGAGCTGCCGCTCAAGAAGCTGGGAATCGAATATTCCCATCATACCGGCCTGCTGGGAGCCAGCTCCTGCTTCCATGTGGAGAAGCATCTGGCGCTGCTGCAGACAGAGGCGCTAATCGCGGAAGCCCAGGAGGCCCGGATGAGGAACAAGCCGGAGGTGCCCGCAGATATTCTTCGCAGGCAGGCCGATCATCTACTCCTGATGGCTGCCCGTTCCGGGGATATGCAGCTGCTCAGAGAAGCGGAAGCGCTGTATAAAAGACTGGAGGCGGAGAATCTGCCGCTCAGCAGGATAGGAATGAGATAATTGCAGGGAAACTGCGTAGATAGAATAGGAATTACCCATACATAGGGCTCAAATATAGAATCACACTCGGCGGAGCAGATAAAGAAATGCGTAATATCTAAATGTGGTAACATAGTAAAATAGTTCTATTATATTTTCTTATCTCGGTTATTACATCCTTGGTTATAGATATATATAACTAGTTTATTTAAAAATAATGGGTCTATTTTACCATAAGTCAAGGAGAACTGAATATGACAGACCGATTGATCCGGCTGATGCGCATCATTACGCTAGTTCAAGCCAAACCGGGAATTCTGGCCCGTGAGCTGGCGGAACGATGCGGCAACAGCGAGAGAACGATTTATCGGGATATGGATGCGCTCAGTGCCATGCATATCCCCATTACTCATATGGGACACGGCAAGGGGTATGCTTTTATCGGTAATTTCGCGCTGTACCCCTTGGATTGGTCAGAAGAGGAAGAAGAGGCTTTTTCACAGTTGCGCAGTATTATGGCGGAGATCAAACCTTTGCTGCCCCCGAGCTTTGAAGACGCATACGAGAAAGTGATGGCTGCAGATTATAAGCAAAAGGCAGAAAGGGAAGAAACAATGGAGCGTACGAAAAAGGAAGCCGGGCCAAACTGGACGGAAAGCAGCAGATCTCAGGGAGACCAGCCTCTCTTTCTGACCGACATTCTGGATGCCGTAATGAAGCAGAGAAGCATACAGGCCGACTATAGTGAGAATGCCTACGAAGAAAAAGGTATCCGGATTGATCCCTATTGCCTGGTCCCGCTAGAGAATCGTTTTCACCTGATTGGTTTCTGTCACCGCTTCGGGATCATCCGCACCTTTCATATTAACGGCTTCTCCAGTGTCAATCCGCTGGACAGGTGGTTCTCCAAAGATCAGTTCGATCTGCAGTCCTTCATGGAGCAGAAGTGGTCCCTGGAACAGGACAGCCTGCAGGTTGAATTCAGAGTCAAATTCTCGCAGCGGATGATGGAACGGCTGAAGCAGGAGGAGATGTTTGTGAAGCCGAGCAGGGTGGACCGCCAGAACCGCAGCCTGCATTTCAAGGTCGCTGTGGAGCAGGACATCGGCTTCGTCCATTGGATTATGAAATACAAGGAAGAGGCTGAGATTATGGAGCCGCTGTACTACCGGGATGTGCTGAAGCATCAGCTGGAGAAGTGGCTGTCGCTATATAAATAACGATAGGTATATTTTCCCCACACTTTTATGCTCTGATATATTCATACAAAATTCATAGGGTTAGTTATATGCATAAATTTTCCTTGCCTAGATAGGACATCCATAGTAAAGTTATACATTAAATAACAGTAATATGTATTTAAAGTCAATTACTTCACTTGTTGTGTTAGGTAATAGTTAATATATCTAACTTTTTAAATAGTTTTCCTGACCAGGCATTTGACCTTCGTTCAATTTTTAACAGAAAAGAGGGAGAGACTTGATCCAGCCGATTCTGAGCATTGAGAACCTGCATACCCACTTTTTTACCGACCGGGGTGAGGTCCCGGCAGTGGATGGTGTCGATCTCTACATTAATCCGGGCGAAGTTCTGGGTGTCGTAGGAGAATCAGGCTGCGGCAAAAGCGTCACCTCACTGTCTATCCTGAAGCTGGTCCCAAGCCCCCCAGGGAGAATTGTAGACGGGCGCATCCTGCTGAAGGGACGCGATATTGTTCCGCTGAAGGAGAAGGATATGCGGAAGATCCGGGGGGATTCGGTCTCGATGATCTTTCAGGAGCCGATGACCTCGCTGAATCCCTTATTCACGGTTGGACAGCAGATTATGGAGACGGTACGCCTGCACCGTGGTCTCTCCAGGAAGGAGGCCCGGGAGCATGCTGTCGGTATGCTGCGCAAGGTTGGAATTCCCCGGCCGGAAGCGATCATCGACGAGTACCCGCATCAGCTGTCGGGAGGCATGCGCCAGCGTGTCATGATTGCCATGTCGATCTCCTGCAGCCCGGAGCTGCTGATTGCCGATGAGCCGACAACGGCGCTTGATGTCACCATTCAGGCCCAGATTCTGGAGCTGATCCGCCAGTTGAATGAGGAGCAGGGCACTGCCGTTATGCTGATTACCCATGATCTTGGCGTAGTAGCCGAGATGTGCCACCGTGTGGCTGTGATGTATGCCGGCAAGGTGGTGGAGGAAGGCAGTGTGCATGATATTTTCAAAAATCCGCTGCATCCGTATACGAGAGGACTGATTGCCTCCGTCCCCCGGATGGATGAAGCTAAGGAACGTCTCTACTCCATTCCGGGCAATGTGCCGATTCTCAGCACAGAGATGCAGGGCTGCCGGTTCGCACCGCGCTGCCCGGAGGTCATGGAGCTCTGCATGCAGAGCCTTCCGGCGCTGACACGGCAAGAGGAGCAGCACAGCTGCAGATGCTGGCTGCATGACAGTCCACAGGAGGATGCGGTATGAGTGAGAGCCTGCTTGAGGTCAAGGGACTCCGGAAGTATTATCCGCTGAACAAGGGCTTCTTCAGCCGGGAACGCGGCAGTGTGAAGGCTGTGGATGATATCTCCTTCGCTGTGAGCAAGGGGGAGACCTTCGGTCTGGTAGGGGAGAGCGGCTGCGGCAAATCGACCACCGGCCGCGCGCTGCTCCGGCTGATTGAGCCGACAGCGGGCGAGATCTGGTTCGAAGGGCAGGAGCTTACGAAGCTGTCTGCGGAAGAGATGCGGCGGCAGCGCCGGGAGATGCAGATTGTCTTCCAGGACCCGTTCTCCTCCCTGGACCCGCGCCATACTGTGCAGCGTATTCTCGAAGAGCCGATGATTGTACACGCTACTTGCGATGCCAGACAGCGCAAGGCAGAGGTGGAGCGGCTGGCGGATGTAGTCGGATTGTCCAGGGCGCATCTGCAGCGTTACCCTCACCAGTTCTCCGGCGGACAACGCCAGCGGATCGGCATTGCCAGAGCACTGGCACTCCATCCGAAGCTGATTATTGCGGATGAACCTGTCTCTGCGCTGGATGTATCGATCCAGTCCCAGGTCATTAACCTGATGCAGGATTTGCAGCGGGAATTCGGCTTAACTTACATATTTATCGCCCATGATCTCAGTGTGGTGAAGCATATCTGCGACCGGGTAGCGGTAATGTACCTGGGGCGGATTGTCGAAATTACGGACAAGCATAAGCTCTATGCCCGGCCGCAGCATCCTTATACGCAGGCTCTGCTGTCTGCGGTTCCTGAACCTGATCCCGATATCCGCAAGGAACGGATCATTCTGCAGGGGGAGGTACCAAGTCCTGCTAATGCGCCAATCGGATGTGCGTTTAACACGCGTTGTCCGCGCGTGATAGAGCGGTGCCGGGTGATCAGACCCCCGCTGATAGAGACAGAAGCCGGACACTTCACAGCCTGCCATCTCTATGATGAAGAAGCCAATACACCGCTTGCCTGATCTGCTTGCATCGTAGAGCCATACACAGAAGAACCTTGGTTTATAGCTGTGCTACCTGCACCGCTCTATATAAACACTTTGATATTTCAATGAAAGAAGGGAGCTTTCTGGAGATGAACAAATGGGGTAATCTCGCATTGGTACTGATGCTTGGCGCGGGGCTCGCGCTCAGCGGCTGCGGCGGAGGGAACAACACAGGCAACACGGGAAATACCGGAAGGAATACGGCGGCAACAAATGCTCCGGCAAGCTCACCTGAGACCTCCGGGACAGCGCAGGATACCCTGATTCTGGGGCGCGGGGGCGACTCGGCTTCCCTGGACCCGGCGATTGTGACGGACGGGGAGTCGCTGAAGATTGCGCATCAGGTCTTCGATTCACTGCTAGAGTATAAGCCGGGTACCTCCGAAGTCCAGGCCTCACTTGCCGATAGCTGGGAAGTAACGCCGGACGGGCTGAGCTACACCTTCAAGCTGCATCCCGGCGTGAAGTTTCATGACGGAACCGATTTCAACGCCGAGGCAGTCGTGTTCAATTTCCAGCGCTGGAGTGATCCGGCCAGTGAATACAAATTCGAAGGTGATTCTTTTGATTACTATGACTCCATGTTCGGTCCGGACGGTTCACGGGTGATCAAGGAAGTGAAGGCGGTGGACGAGTCGACGGTTCAATTTGTACTGAACCAGCCGCAGGCGCCGTTCCTGCAGAATATCGCCATGACCACCTTCGGGATTGCCAGTCCTGCTGCGGTCAAGGAGAAGAAGGAGAATTTCAAGAATGAGCCGGTAGGGACAGGCCCGTTCGTGTTCAAGGAGTGGAAGCGCAATGATTCCATCACCCTGGACAAGAATACCGCCTACTGGAAAGAAGGGCTTCCCAAGCTGAACAAGGTCATCGTGCGCTCGATCCCGGACAACTCAGCCCGCTTCACGGCGCTGCAAAACGGGGAAATCGATCTGATGGAAGATCTCAGCCCGGATGACTTGTCCACGCTGGAGAGTAACAGTGCGCTGACCAAGATTGAGCGTCCGCCGTTCAATGTGTCGTACCTCGGCTTCAACTTCAAGAAGAAGCCGTTCGACAATGTGAAGGTCAGACAGGCGCTCAGCCATGCAGTCAACAAGCAGGAGATTATCGATGCATTCTTCGCCGGCCAGGCCCAGGCTGCGGTCAATCCTATGCCGCCTTCCCTGTGGGGCTATAACGACAGTGTGAAGGATTATGAGTATGATCTGGACAAAGCTAAAGCGTTGCTGGCCGAAGCGGGTTATCCTGACGGACTGCCTGATCCGGTGACATTGTACGCGATGCCTGTATCCCGTCCTTATATGCCTGACGGCAAGAAGGTAGCCGAAGCGATTCAAGCAGAATGGGAGAAGATCGGGGTCAAGACCGTCATCGAGTCCCCGGAATGGGCAACTTATCTCGATGACACCAAGGCCGGGGAGAAGGATGATATCTTCATGCTTGGCTGGACCGGTGACAACGGCGACCCGGACAACTTCCTGTACACCCTGCTGGACAAGGATGCTATTCCCGGCAATAACCGTGCCTTTTATGTGAATGAAGAATTGCATACACTTCTGACCGGTGCCCAGAAGGAGACGGATCAGGACAAGCGCTCCGAGCTGTACAAGCAGGCTCAGGAGATGATCAAAGCCGATGCACCGTGGATTCCGCTGGTTCATACCACACCGCTGCTGGCTGGCAAGGCCAACCTGAAGGGCTTCGTTCCCGGACCGACAGGGACAGAGTATTACAGTGAGATTTATTTTGAATAAATACACCTTTGGAAGGTGAACGGAATTGAACTCTTACCTCATAAAACGTGTGATGGTGCTGTTCCCGGTGCTGATCGGCATGACCCTGATCGTCTTCTCCATCATCCATGCCATTCCGGGTGATCCGGCCGAGACGATTCTCGGCCAGAAGGCAACGGAGCAATCCAAGCAGGCGCTGCGTAACCAGCTTGGCCTCGACAAGCCCTGGCTGCAGCAATATTTTAACTACATGGGTGATTTGGTCCGGGGAGACCTGGGAACTTCGATCCGCACCAAAACGCCGATTGCCAAGGAAATCGTACCATACCTGGCGGCTACGCTGGAGCTGACGGCTGCCAGTATGCTGTTCGCAACCTTCGTCGGAGTCAACGCCGGTATCCTTAGCGCCTGGAGACAGAACTCCTGGTTCGATTATACGGCTATGATCATCGCACTCATTGGGGTATCGATGCCGATCTTCTGGCTGGGGCTGATGGAGCAGCTGCTCTTCGCCCTGAAGCTCCATTGGCTGCCGTCTATCGGCAGGATGGACCAGCGCAATCCGGTGGAGACGATAACCAACCTGTACGTGCTGGATACAATTCTGGCCGGGCGGTGGGACCAGCTATGGACGGTCATTAAGCATCTCATTCTGCCGAGTATTGCGCTTGGCACGATTCCGATGGCGATCATTGCCCGGATGACCCGCTCCAGTATGCTGGAGGTGATGAATTCCGATTATATCCGTACAGCCAAGGCTAAGGGGATGTCGCAGTTCCTCGTCGTCTATAAGCATGCGCTGAAGAATGCGCTCATTCCGGTGCTGACGGTAATCGGCCTGCAGACGGGGGCGCTGCTCGGAGGGGCGGTGCTGACTGAGACCATTTTTGCCTGGCCCGGGGTAGGGCGTTATATCTTTGAAGCGATCAGCTCGCGGGATTATCCGGTGATTCAGACGGGGATTCTGATTATTGCCTTTATCTTCGTGGTCATCAATCTGCTGGTGGATCTGCTGTATGCCGCTATCGATCCGCGCATCAATTACAAGTGAGGGGGGAGCAGCTATGGGACAGGCAGCACTAAAGGCTTCACCTCCTAAGGCTCCGGCGGATCAGGCCTCCGGCCCCTGGCGCGATGCGTGGAAGGCCTTCCGCAAGAACAAGACAGCCATGGCCGGGCTTGGCATTATCCTATTTTTCGTACTGATTGCGCTGCTCGCGCCGTGGATCGCGCCGTATGATTTCAAGGCCCAGCAATTGGTGAACCGGCTGAAGCCGCCGTCGGCGGAGCATTGGTTCGGTACGGATGATCTGGGACGGGATCTGTTCACCCGGGTGATCTACGGGGCACGGATTTCACTCTGGGTGGGATTCTTCTCCGTAATCGGCTCGATCATTGTCGGCACTGCGCTGGGCATCCTCGCCGGGTACTACGGCAAATGGCTGGATATGATCATCTCCCGTCTGTTTGACATTTTGCTGGCCTTTCCGAGTATTCTGCTGGCTATCGCGATTGTAGCTATTCTGGGACCTTCCTTGCAGAATGCGCTCTACGCGATTGCCATCGTCAACATTCCCACCTATGGCCGGCTGGTCCGGGCCAAGGTGCTGAGCCTGAAGTCCGAGGAGTATATCACCGCGGCCAGGGCGATCGGGATGAAGAACGGGCGTATTCTGTTCAGCCACATCCTGCCGAACAGCCTGACGCCGATCATTGTCCAAGGCACCCTTGGCGTCGCGACAGCTATCATTGAAGCCGCTGCCCTGGGCTTCCTTGGACTGGGCGCTCAGCCGCCGGACCCGGAATGGGGCAAGATGCTCTCCGATTCCAGACAATTCATCCAAAAAGCGCCCTGGACTGTAGTGTTCCCGGGTCTGTCCATCATGCTGACCGTCCTCGGCTTCAACCTGATGGGCGACGGCCTGCGGGATGTGCTGGACCCGCGGATGAAGAACTGAATCTGAATAGAAGGTATTAGCAAGGGCTGTCCCAAGCCATATCAATGGCTGCTTGGGGCAGCTCTTTCTTTTAACAGAAGGTGGTTTACTGTTGGAAGGCGCGAGCATGCTTCACCTGTTAGGATGATGTTGTTCAAATATAGTTAGTTGTAGAATGTACACTTAAAAACAGCGAAAAGGCATAGCTTCATCTTCTAACTGTATTCTGTACAACTAAATCTGCCTAATTAGCTGATAACCGGGAGAAGGCTGCCTTTTAAATGAACGAAATACAACTAAACGTGGAAAGGGTTATGAATAGGACATTTTAGTTGTACAAAGTGCAATTAAGCCAAACCACCTCCTATCCTCGGGTCAGGGCTATTTTCAAATTTCATTAACGTTTTCTAAAAATAACCTTGTGAATTTTCGAACAATATCCAGATCACTTCGTAATGTAGGTTGAAAGGGCGGCGGGGAACAGATGATGACCGACAAACAGCTCGTTGAAGGATGCAAGGCCGGTCAACAAGCGCATCTTGAGCTCCTCATTGTCAGGTATAGGGATGATTTATACCGGTTCTGCCGCCATCTTACCTTGAACCGGCAGGATGCGGAGGATCTGTTCCAAGAGGTATGGGTACGCGTGCTCCGCAAGCTGGAGAAGTATGATGCTGAGCGTCCCTTTAAGCCTTGGCTGTTCCAGGTGGCATTCAACATGTACCGCGACCGCTACCGGAAGTGGAAAAGCGTGTATGCCCTTTGGACCTGGTTGTCCTCGGATGCGGAGCTTATTCAAATTAGAGACCCGGCTTCACTGGCAGAAGAGGATCTGCTGCGGCATGAGGAGCACCGGTTCCTGGAGGAATGCCTGCGCAGTCTGCCCGAACGTTATCTTGCCCCTCTCGTGCTGTATTACTATGAGGAGTTCAGCTATGAGGGCATTGCGGAGGTGCTGGGAGTTCCCCTCGGAACCGTCAAATCCCGATTGAATCAGGGCAAGAAGCTGCTGCACAATTTAATGAGGGAGATGAACTAAATGAAGGAGTCCGGAGACAAAGACCAGCTGCTGACGGAATATTTCAAGCTGCCTGTTACGCCATCCCCAGAGCTTGTCTCTAATACGATTCAGCGGATACAGGGGCGCAGGACAATGGGCACACTTTCCATTTTAATGGCCTTGCAATGGCTGGTATTCATGGTGCTGGGACTGTACTTCCTGGCCGGTCCGGCTGCCCTGCAATGGAAGATCAGCATGGGGCTGCTGTTCATCCTGTCTCCAATGATCGCCGGAACATTGCTGTTGTACAGTACCCTGGGGAGCGGGAGAGGGTCTTATGAAAGTTCACTTAACCGTTGAGCAATTTGTTTTTTGGGCGCTTACGGCAACCATCCTGTTAAGCTGTATTGCGCTGGGGTATGCCATAAGCCCCTATATGGGCGAATTTGTAGAGGAGAATCTGACCTGGCTTATCGTGATAAGCCTGCTGGCCCTGCTGTTCCTGAGCCTCAATGTGCTAATTGCAGTATTCATTTACAAAGATGCCTCGCGGCGGCGGATGAATGCCTGGCTCTGGGTGACTGCGGTCATCTATATTCCTAATTTCATCGGTCTGATCCTTTATCTCCTGGCGAGGAAACAGCATCACATTCATGCTGCACATGGTGCAGGCAATCAGGATATCCGTTGTCCGCACTGCGGCCATCTAATCTAAACCGGGGAGTGTTAAGTATATGAACAAGAAATGGATGACACTGGGGATCTTGATCATCATGGCGTCGGTGCTGCTGACTTCCTGCGACAAGAGAATAATGTACGCCGGGTCCAGCACGAAGAGCAAAATAAGCGGCTCCTACAAGTTTTTTACGGGCACAGAGGAGAAGAAGCTGAGTATGAAAAGCGGCGAAACGCTCAGTATAGATTACGATTCCAAGGTGGAGAAGGGCCAGCTGACTATGAAGTTATACGGGCCGGGTAATGAGGTGCTTACTGAACTGGCAACCAATGAATCAGGTACCGAGAAGGTGGAAGCCGGGAAGGACGGGAAATACCGGATTGAAATCAAGGGTGAAGATGCCAAGGGAAGCTTCAAGGTTGCTTTCAAGGTCAAATAACTGGAACTGGTGAGAAATTTATTGCGAATAGCCTTAGAACAGGCCTCTTCCCTATACATAGGGCGGGGTTTTTTGGCGTGGATACGAGGGTAATCCCTGATTTTAATACTAATTATAACTAAACATATACAAACATAATCAAATATATTGTATAATTCGATTTGACTTGCTAGAATATGTTCAAATATACAAAATAGCGATTGGGAGGTATGGAGTGTGCTGAAGAAGTGGTTAGCGGGATTATTGGTGCTGCTTATGGTGGCGGGAGTGTCGGCGGGTTCAGCAGGAGATGTTGAGGCGGCAATGAAAAAGACGGAGATTATTGTCTCCGCAGCAGCGAGTCTGCAGGATAGTCTGGACAAGATTGCTGTACAGTATGAGCAGCAGCATCCTGAGATTAAGCTAGTGTTCAATTACGGCGCTTCAGGTACGCTACAGAAGCAGATTGAGCAGGGGGCGCCGGCTGACTTGTTCTTCTCGGCAGGCGATAAGCAGATGAACGCACTGGTGGATAAAGGGCTGATTGCAGACCACAAGGCGCTGCTGAAGAATCAATTGGTCGTCGTTGTGCCTTCCGATTCGAACACGAAGCTTACAACCATTACTGACCTTACCGCTCCAGCCTTCAAAAAGGTAGCCGTAGGCCAGCCGGAATCGGTACCGGCCGGACAATACACTCAGCAGTCCTTGACCGCGAAGAAGGTATGGGATACGCTGCAAGGCAAGCTGGTCTTCGCCAAGGATGTCCGCCAGGTGCTGTCTTATGTGGAGACAGGCAATGCGGATGCCGGGTTCGTCTACAAGACGGATGCGCTCACCTCGAAGAAAGTGAAGATTGCCCTGACCGTTGGCGGCCATGTACATAAGGCGATTAACTATCCGGTGGGCATGGTTAAGGATTCGAAGCATCAGGCCGAGGCCAAAGCCTTCTACAGCTATGTGCAGACTGCTGCTGCCAGCTCTGTCTTTACCAGCTACGGCTTTCAATTGGCTAAATAACTAACTACCATTAGATGGGGTGAAGAGAGATGGAGATCAATTGGCCCGACTTTTTCGCCCCGGTCTGGTTATCAATCAAGATTGCGGTATTGACCAGTATCATCGTGTTCCTGTTGGCCATGCTGGCAGCCAGGAAGATGGCGGGGCGCAGGTTCTTCGGACATAATCTGGTAGAGACCGTGTTGCTGCTGCCGCTGGTGCTGCCGCCAACCGTGGTCGGCTTCGTCCTGCTGATGGTCCTCGGGCGGCGCAGCTGGATCGGCAGGCTGTATGAACAGTTTACGGAGCAGACGATTCTGTTCACCTGGGGGGCGGCAGTCATTGCCGCTGTTGTGGTTGCTTTTCCGCTGGTATACCGGACGGTTAAAACGGGCTTCGAGGGCGTGGAGAAGGATCTGGAGGATGCCGCGCGGGCGCAGGGAGCCAGCGAGCTTCAGGTGCTGCGTTATGTGACCCTGCCGTTGGCCGGGCGTTCGCTGGCTGCCGGTTATGTCCTCGGCTTCGCCCGCGGGCTGGGCGAGTTCGGGGCAACGATTATGGTGGCGGGCAATATTCCGGGCCGCACCCAGACCGTGCCTACCGCGATCTATGTGGCGTTGGATGGCGGCAATATGACGCTGGCCTGGATGTGGGTCGGCTCAATCATTGTGATTTCCATGCTTATGCTGATGTTCGTGAACCGCCGTACCTGACGGATGATTACAGGTTAACAAGAGCAACCCCCGTCCTCACCGGATTTCCGGTGAAGGCGGGGGTTGTTCGGTAAACCGGACACAATTGGCTGGAGCGGACGGCACATGGACCCAATGTAATCGAAAAACCGACTACAATGGGACCGGGAGCGGCGCGTAAGCCAAATGTAATCGAAAAACCGACCACAATAGGACCGGGAGCGGCGCGTAAGCCAAATGTAATCGAAAAACCGACTACAATGGGACCGGGGGCGGCGCGTAAGCCAAATGTAATCGAAAAACCGACTACAATGGGACGGAAGGCGGCGCGTAGGCCAAATGTAATCGAAAAACCGAACACAATCGCCCAGCCGATGGCCCCATAGTCCAATTTATATGCTGTGAGTCCCCTGACGGCGGTAATCGGAGGGCGAGACGCCCGTCTCCTTCTTGAAGATCCGGTTGAAGGACCGGTAATTCTCGAACCCGATGGATTCGGAGATTTCGAAGGTCTTGTGGTCGGTGGTGAGTAGCAGCAGCTTGGCCTGTTCGATCCGCAGGCGGGTCAGGTATTGGACAAAGCTCTCACCGACGGCCTTCTTGAACATGGAGCTGAAGTAGGGCACGCTGTAATTGATCGAAGCGGCCAGCTCCTCCAGCTTGTAGGGATAGCTGAGATCTTCGCGCATCTGTTGAATGATCCGTGTGATGGAGGCATCGATCTTCCGGCCGCCCTCCTGAAGCTGCTGAAGCTTGCGGAAATGATCGCAGGTGATCTCATGTACAGCGTTGAAGGTCTGGCACAGCTCGATTTGTACACGCAGCTCCGCTTCGAGATCCGCCCCGCCTTCTGCCCCAATAACGTTATGGCTCATATCCAGGAAGACTCGCAGATACAGGGACTTGATCTGCTCCGGGTCCCAGGCTTGCTCCATGGCCTGACGGTACAGGGACAGCCGCTCCTGCTCCAGGGCTGCCGTGCTGAGATGCGGCTCCAGCAGCGCTTTCTTCAGCACCTTGCTCCAGAAGCGGCTTTGCGGCTCGGGAATCCGCTGGAAGCTGGAGAGCTGCCCCCACTCCCCAATGCCGATAAGCTCATTGCAGCGGTAAAAGAACGGATACGGCGCCGAAGCCAGCCGCTTTAGCGCCTCCGGCCGCTCCTCCAGTCCCTGTTCGAAGCTGCACAGCAGGGCGATGCAGCTCATCCGGAGATTCGCGGCCAGGGACTCCAGCACCTGCTCCAGAAAGCGGGGTCTCCTCTCCTTCAAGCTGTCGGTATACAGGGCAAGGAACCGACCTTTGTCGAGGGCGATAACCTTATGCGGGCCTATACTGCCGAGCAGCTCCTTCAGCACGTTCACCCCGGCGAATTGCCACAGCTTCAGCTCCTCCAGCTGGTCGATCGGGAAGCGCAGGGAGTTGCGGTCCAGCTCCACCAGCAGGGTCATGAAGCCCTGGCCGTGAAGCGGAAGCTGCGAGTCCGCAAGACTGCGCAGCCACTTGGCTTCCGCCGCCGGGCTGCGCAGCATTTCCAGGAACAGGCTCTGCTCGATCTCCACTTCGCTCAGGCGGACCTGCTGCTCCAGCTGCAGATAATTGTCTCTCGTCTCGCCGCGTGAATCCGCCAGGACCGCCAGCTCCTCCATCGTCCGGGTCAGCAGGCCCGGATCGGAGAGGCAGTCATCCTTAATCAGATAGGAGGCTGCCTTCAGATGAATGGCCTGCTGGGCATAGTGGAAGTCCTGATGGCAGGTCAGGATAATGATCTGCGGCGCACGTACCCCGCTCCGTTCAATCTCGCGCAGCATCTCCAGGCCGTTCATGCCCGGCATCGTAATGTCGGTGACAATCAGCTCCGGCTTATGCTTCAGGAACAGCTCCAGCCCGTCCCGGCCATCCTCGGCTTCACCGACAAGGGTGAACAGGTCTGCGCGCTCCTCAATGAAATGCCGGAAGACGGTTCTTGCCGGAATCTCGTCCTCCACAAGGACAACTCTATAGTGATTCATGATGTTCCTCCTTAATCAGAACGTTCCCGGATGGCAGCAGCATGCGGATGGTCAAGCCTTCACCCGGAGCGCTTGTGAGCAGGATCTGTGTCTCCGCCCCGAACAGCAGCTTCATGCGCATCCATACATTCTGCAGTCCGATGTTCTCGGCAGACTCTTCCTGCTGGAGATGGAGCTGCAGCTTCCTCAGCTCAGCCTCTTCCAGACCCATCCCGTCATCTTGGACTTGTACAATAATATGGCTCCCGCCTGGACTTCTGTATACGCGCACACGGATATGGCCTTCCGGTGCCTTGCGCGGGAGAATGCCGTGGAACACGGAGTTCTCAATCAGCGGCTGCAGACCCAGCTTCGGAATCATCATGCCCCGCAGCGGCTCTTCAATCTCAGTCTCCAGATGAATCTGGCATTTGTAGCGCATATTCAACAGCCCGGTATAATCCGCCAGATAATCAAGCTCCTGCTGGAGCTGCACCGTCTGCTCGAAATTCTCCATCGAATACCGCAGCAAGGCCACCAGCCGTCCCATCAGGGAGTTGATCTTCTCATAATCCTTCATCATGGCGAACATACGGATCGTATTGAGGGTATTGTACATGAAATGGGGGTTGATCTGCGACTGCAGCGCCCGGATCTCCAGCTTGCGCTTCAGATCCTCCGAATCATGCAGGTCTGCCAGCAGATCCTGTATGCGGACAGCCATGGTATTGAGCATCCGGCCCAGATCCCCGATCTCATTATTGGCGAAATGGGTGACCCTGGCCTCGAAATTTCCTTTTTTCAGAGCATCGACCTGCCGCTTCACAGCCTGTAGAGGCCGGTAGAGCTGATACCCGAAGCCGACCACACAGAGCGCCCCCAGACAGACCAGTATCAGCAGAAAATAAGTGACCGTCCGGCGGATAATCTCGGCGCTGGCTGTAAGCTCCTTGGACGGAATCTCCGAGAGTACGATCCACTTGTCGTAGGTGGAGGTCTGCTTGACAGAGACTATCGAGGAGCCTGCCGCGAACTGATCCGGGCGCTTCAGCTCCTTCCAGCGCTTCAGAATCTCCTGCACCCGCTGCGTATCCTCCTGCTTCTCCAGCTTGCTGGTCGTGGCAATGGTCAGGCCGTCTTCTGTCAGCAGTGAGATGGAGCCCTCGCTCCCAAGCTGAATATTCTCGATCTGCTGCTGGTATTGGCTGTTATTCATGGAGATCAGCAGCACGCCCTTGAGGTCCTTATATAAATCGAAGGGAACGCGTGAGATATAATAGGTGGACGATTGAAGAATAGCCAGCTCAGGCAGCGAATGCTTGTCCAGAAAAAGATTCGGCCGTCCCGAAGCCAGATAAGCTTCAATCAGCGGCCTGTATGGAGACTCCTCCAGCATGGCCGGGGCTTCTGTGGAGGAGAGGACTTCTCCTGTAACGGCGGAATAGACCTGCAGACCCTCCACATTCCCGATGATGGCGGAGGCGCCGCTGAGCACGGAGATCAGATCCTTTTTGCGGACCACCTCTTCAAAATATTGGGCCGAAGGCGAGACCAGCGCACTCTGAATGGATGAGATCCGCGAGTATTGCTCGCTGAGTTCCCGCAGCCGGGTCATGGTTAATTCAATCCGGTCCACGACCTGATTGACGAGCTGGGCATTCAGGCGGTTCACCTGCTGCTCCACCGTCGTGCTGGATACGCTTACAGAGATGAAGGACAGCACAATGAGCGGAACCACCGAGATGGCGAACATGACCACAATCATCTTAATATAGAAGCTCCGCCGCAAAAAGCTGAAAAAGGGTGAATTCATAGAGTCACATCCGTTAAGGGTTTTGGACTAAGGATACCGGGCAGGCTATCCTAAACAGATTATAGTACATTGGCGAACATGGAGATACCTGCGGACCGGCAAATCTTAAAAATGGTGACACTTTGGCTGGAATCCGGCATGTTCTTAAGCTCGGGTGTCTTCTATAATCCAAAGTGTAAGCACGATGTAAACGCAATCAATACAAGCAAATGGGGGATGACAATGAATATCACAAGAAAGCTTGTACCGCTTGCAGCGTCAGCGGCGTTGATGGTAACTGCACTGGCGGGCTGCGGCGGCGGCAATAATTCTGCGGCAGGCAGCACAGCGGCACCGGAAGGCAGTACACCAAGCGGTGCGGCTAGCAAGCCGGCCAGCATCAAGGCCATGACCATTCTGTTCGGCAATCCGCCGGAGATGACGAACAACAAGGCGCTGGAGGATCTGGAGAAGCGCGGCAATGTAGATCTGAACGTAACCTTCGTGCCATCCGAAGCCTATACGGACAAGCTCTCTGTGGCGGTATCGGCCGGAGATTCCTATGACCTGCTGCTGATGGATGGCGGCAAGGACGATAAATTCAACAATCTGGTGAAGATGGGCGCTTTTCATGACCTGACGCCTTACCTTGCAAAGACCAAGAATATCAGCCAGATTGATGAGGTGGTCTGGAACGGAGCCAAGATTGACGGCAAATCGTACGGGATTCCCCGGCCGCGCGGCCTTTACGGCGGAGGTGAAGCCAATATTCTGATCCGCAAGGACTGGCTGGATAAATATAATCTGCCGGTTCCGAAGACCATGGATGAGCTGACGAATGCGCTTGCGGTGTTCAAGGAGAAGGACCCGGCAGGCGGCGGCAAAACCATTCCGTTCACGATCTACGGTTCTGACGGTGTGAACAGTCCCGGGCCGTTCTCGGGTGTCCTCCCGATCCAGTATGCCTTTGGCATTCCTAATGTCTGGAAGCTGGACGGTGACAACGTGGTCCGTGATTTCCAGACGCCTGAATACAAGGCATTCCTGGAGTGGCTGAGAGATTCGTGGAGCAAGGGCCTGATCGACAAGGATGCGCCGGTACTGAAGAACCAGGGGCAGGCGCGGAGTAAGTTCCTTGCGGGCACAGCGGGTGCTTTTGTCGGGAATGTCAGTGATATTGTAGAGACCAACGTCGAGAAGCTGAAGCAGACGGACCCGAAGGCCGAAATCGCGATTGTCGATGTGCTAGAAGGCGCGAACGGACAGAAGGGCGCTTCTGTACTCTCCGGGTACTACGGACTGTGGGCGGTTCCTAGCTCCGTGCCGGAGGATAAGGTGCAGCAGATTGTAGACTTCCTTGACTTCACGGCCTCCGAAGAGAATGTAGCGTTCTCCAAAGCGGGAGTCACCGGCATCCATTCCAGCGATTTCAAGAATGGGGTTGCGGTGCAGACCGAGGAGCAGAAGAAGCAGTATGAGCTGGATAAGCCGAACAATTTCATCCTGGAGAACCGTGCAGATCCATATGTATACGCCAACTCCAAGGAGCCGGACATCCTGGCGCTGCAAAAGGCGACGCTCGATACGATCAGCAAGATCGGGGTGGAGAATCCGTTCCTCAGCTACAACTCACAGTACGCCAGCAAGAATCCGGACAGCTATAAGAAAATGAGTGCGGTCATGACGAAGTATGTACTGGGCGAGGGAGCCTGGGAGGATGTGCAGAAGGAGATTGATACCTGGACTAAGGGTCCGGGCGAGCAGATCACCAAGGAACTGCTGGACCAGTATAAAGCAGAGCATTCCACGAAGTAATACAACAACACTATAAACAGAGGCAAAGGAGGGGGCTTTCCCCTTTCTTTTGCCCATTTGGATAAGGAGGTTTAGCCTGTGCAAAGAGCTTTACGACCCAAACGGTTTCATCAGCTATGGCCCTTTTACTTACTGGCAGCACCGGGTATTCTCTACTTTCTCACCTTTCATTACATCCCGATGACAGGACTCATATTAGCCTTCAAGGAATACAGCCCGTTCAAGGGCATGATGGACAGTCCCTGGGTGGGGCTGGATAATTTCAGACAGTTTTTCGGAACCTCCGATTTCTATATGTTGCTGAAAAATACGCTGCTGATCAGTCTGCTGAATCTGATCATTTATTTTCCCTTCACGATCTTCCTGTCGCTGCTCCTGAATGAAGTGCGGCTCAAGGTGTTCAAGCGTGTCTCGCAGACCATCGTGTATCTGCCCCATTTTCTCTCCTGGGTCGTGATTTACGGGATTACGATTTCCTTCTTCGGGCCTTCGGGCGTCATTAACCATTACCTCGGCCAGTGGTTCGACGGCAGCGCCAACTTCCTGGTCAGCAATGAATGGTTCCGGCCGCTGGTCATCTTCCAGTCCATCTGGAAGGATGCGGGCTGGGGCACGATTATCTTCCTGGCGGCACTGGCGGGAATTAACCCTGAGCAGTATGAAGCAGCCAAGGTGGATGGAGCAAGCCGCCTGCAGAGCATCTGGCATATTACGCTCCCCGGCATCAAGGGGACTATCGTGATTCTGCTGCTGCTCCGTCTGGGCTCCTCCATGGACTCCAACTTCATGCAGATCTTCCTGATGACCAACAGCCTGAACCTGGATGTCTCCAATGTCTTCGATCTGTTCGTCTACCATGTCGGTCTGGAGCAATTCAATTACAGCTTCGCGATTACGGTAGGCATGTTCAAATCCGTTGCCAGTCTGATCCTGGTCCTCGGGGCCAATTATGCGGCCAAGCTGCTTGGTGAGGAAGGCATATTCTAGAACAAGAACAGGAGTGGAGAGGTTATGAAGCTTAAGGCAACCTGGTTTGACACCATTATTGTAGTCATTATTTGCTTAATCAGCTTGCTGGTTATTCTGCCTTTTCTATATATTATTGCGGTCTCGTTCAGTCCGCCAGGAGATTCGATGGCCGGGAATTTCTTCATCTGGCCCAAGCACTGGACACTGGATGCCTATAGCTATCTGCTGAATGCGAATACGTTCCTGACCTCTGTCAAGAACTCGGTTATTATCACGGCGATGGGGACGGTGCTCAGCCTGTTCGTCTCCATTACTCTGGCCTATGCCCTGTCGAAGAAATTTCTGCCCGGACGCCGGATCATGCTGCTGGTTATTTTCTTCACGATGATCTTCCATGGGGGCATGATTCCGAACTATCTGGTCGTCAAAAATCTGGGTCTGATCGATTCCTACTGGGCAGTAGTGCTTCCGGCAGCCTCCAGTGCCTTCAATATTATGGTCATCCGCTCCTTCTTCCAGAGCCTGCCCGAGAGTCTGGACGAAGCAGCCAGAATTGACGGGGCCGGGGAATTCAGAATTCTCTACTCGATCGTGCTGCCGCTGTCCAAGCCGATTATCGCCACCTTCACGCTGTTCTTCATGGTGCAGTTCTGGAATGAGTTCTTCTCGGCGGTCATCTATCTGAATGATACCTCGCGCTGGCCGATTCAACCGCTCCTGCGGCAGATGGTGGCAATCAGCGCCTCCAATATCTCGGCAGAGGCAGCGGTAGATGCTTCGCTTGCAGCCAATCTTGGACCCAATGTCCAGAATGCAGCCATTCTGCTGGCGATGCTGCCTATAGTCATAGTGTACCCGTTCCTGCAGAAGTATTTTGCCAAGGGTGCCATGCTTGGTTCAATTAAGGAATAGACTTTAGGCGGAGAGATCCGCGAATATAAAGGTGATGATAGAATTGACTATGCGATATAAAGATCTGCGCCACAATCCCGCATACACGAAGCCGCAGCTAACGGCCGGGGAATTCTTAAGCACGATGCTGGACTTGAACAGACCGGAGCTTGCAGAGGTAGCTGCGAAGCTGGACTTAGGCGATGTCCCCGGTGCACGGGATGCTTATTTAGAAGTCATTGCAGCGGGTAACAACAGGAGATATTACTTTGAGGTGAAGGATGTTCCCAAGCTTCGAGCGTACGCCGCCAGCCATTACAGCGGGGAGGAAGAGGCACAGCAGGATATTGCCGAGGCGGACCGGATTGTGGAGGGGGATATTCCCCTGTTCAAAGGGAAAAGAGTGCTCTTCCGGCACGGAAGCTATGACTGGAACAGCTGGCTGTTCGACAGCTCGCAGTATCAGCTCCATCTGACCCGGTTCGTATACGTGAAGCGCCTGTCCAGAGCCTATGCGCTGACCGGGGATGACAAATACGCCAGATGCTTCAATGATATGATCAGCCATTTCATTGACGATAACCCTATGCCGGTGGATGGTACATTCCGGGCGGAGCATTCGACCTGGGACCCCCTCTCCGCCGGTGTGCGGATGTTCATGCTGCCGGAAGCCTTCATTACCTTCTTCAGCTCCCCGGCCTTCGAGCCAGAGGTGAAGCTGAAGCTGATTCAGTCCTTCCAGCAGCACGGGGATTACGTCCGTAAATATCATGCCGGCGGCGGCAACCATGTCTGCATGCAGCTCCGGGGGCTGATTCAGACAGCGCTGCTTCTGCCGGAGCTGAAGGATTCCGCCGCATGGCTGGAATACGCCGGACGTAAGCTGCCGGGCTATATCCTTGAGAACGTCTACCCCGACGGGGTACAGTTCGAAGGCAGCCCGAATTACCACCTGATCGTCATGCGTGAGCTGTATGAGCTGGTGGTTCTGTATCAGAAGCTCGGCATCGATGCCGGAGAATACCGGGAGACGCTGGAGAAGATGTATGTCGTTACGATGCATCTGCTGGCCCCGGACGGGCAGCTGGTCAAGTTCGGCGATACCGATGTTCAGGTCGTCAGCGAGCTGCGTGGTGTCATGAGCCTGGGCGCTTACCTGTATCAGCGGGGAGACTTCAAAGCGCTGGGGCATGAGCGGCTGCCGTTCTCCCTGCTGTGGAGAATCGGGCCGGAGGCTGCAGCGGAGTATGATCAGCTGAAGGCCGTCGAGCCGGCGGAGACGGCAGCCTGCTTCCCGGCAGGCGGTTATGTGACCTCGCGGCAGGGCTGGAGCCCTAACGACATGTACATGGCGATGCGTGCAGGCGTCGGGATCGGCGGGCATGCGCATTCCGATGCGCTCAGCCTGGTGCTCTACGCCGGAGGACGCGAGCTGCTGGCGGATTCGGGTATGGGCTTGTTTGAGTGGAACAAGGAACGTAAATATACAGTCTCGACCCGTGCCCATAACACTGTGGTTGTCGACGGGCAGGACCAGCATGTCCGCAGCTTCCACTGGAATACACCGCCTACGGCGAGCTGCAGAATCTGGGATACCCAGTTCAATGAAGCATATGACTACACCTTTGCGAGCCAGTACGGATATACCCGGTACGAAGATCCGGTGGTTCACTCCCGCAAGGTACTGTTCGTCAAGAACAGCTATTGGCTGATCGTGGATCTGTTCGAAGCCAAAGGGCAGCACCGCTATGAGCAGTACTTCCACCTGCCGCCGGGTGCAGCGGCCTACGATGCTCTCAGCGGGGACGTTGTCTCCCAACTGGAGGGGGCTAATCTGCTGCTGAAGCCGCTGTCCTCCGGGCTGGAGGACGACCGGCTGACGCTGGAGCAGGGCCTGATCTTCAAGCAAGGTCACTACCATGAGAGTCCGGTCATGAAGCGTTCCCTTACCCTAACCGGCAGTGCAGCCATCGTCACCCTGGCGGTTCCGTTCGGGGCAGCGAAGCCGCAGATGCATGCAGAACGGCTGCCTGTGCGACAGCATGGGGAACTGCTCTCGGTGCAGGAGGCCACCGCGCTGCGTATCGTCAAGGATGACCGGGTGGATGACATCTGCCTCTATCATAAGAGTGTCGATGTCACCAGCTACCTCGACCATACCGGCAATATTATCTCTGAAGCGCTGCTGCCCCGCAAGACGGAGCCGGAAGGCATTGCGTTTGCCGGAGGCAGCTATAACCGGGATGTTATTGTCATTAGTGGTCTCAGAGAATAGCAGAGCAGAACTAAGCAACGCCCATCCTGAACCGGGGATGGGCGTTGCTCAGTTGTTCAATATATTGCATCTCTCTTCCGGTGATAGCTTGGGGCAAGTGCTGCAATACTCTCCGGCATCAGGCCCGATTCTGATCCGGTAGGCCAGGCAGCAATGCCTGCGCAGATAGAAAGAACGGCCACGCAGCTTCGGATGCTCATACCGCCGGAAACGTATGGATAATTCATCCGGCTTCTCCGGCTGAAGCAGGGTAGTATAATCCTGGCCGATGATCCGGCCCCGATCCTCTGAGTCCCAGATTCCCTTGTCCGTATGCAGCTGTCCATACAGGTTATGCAAATTATGTGCAATCAGCGACCACATGATTTTCTCCTTGGCCCCCGTATAACCTGATACAGCCTGGAGCACCTGCCGTAAATGTGCCAGCAGGCGATCTATATAGCCGGAAAGGCAGGCTTGACGAACTTCCGAAGGGTTATCAGGCCATTTGTCCGTGGCTGCCGTCTCCGCTTCATACTGCATCATTCCTGCATCCGTTAGCCTGAACCGTAAAGCGCCGGGCAGCAGAGAGAGCGGGGTATCGAAGAGAGTGATGGAGGCGGCCAGTCCCATGATCAACACCGAGTATCTTTTGGCAAACAAAGTTCCGACCACAATTCCTCCAGGCTCCCCAAGCTGGAGTGATTGCTGCCCGATAATTAACGGGAGCTTCGCCTCGTCCAATAGATCTTCTGTACTGTATGGAAAAGAATTATTCCTGTCCTCCGCGACAGTCACGGCAAAATGCTGCTGCATGAAATCTTGTATCCACTGGCTGCTAAAAGGTATAACCTCACTCATTGCTCTAGCCATGCCATGATTTCATCAATAATTTCACCCCGGCCGATCACTCCCCAGCCCTTAAAGAGCCAGAAGGAATCGGTCTCATGAACCTTTCCTCCCTGTACGGCAGGGATGTTCTTCCAGAGTGCGCTGGCCTGCATGTTGTCCAGGAAATCGCGGGCATTGGAATCCACCTCAAGGACGATAAAGTCTGCCCCCAGCTCCGGTATTTTCTCCAAAGATAGATCTGCTCTCTGCTCTGACGGTGTAAGTGCGGCGGGTTCAAATCCGAGATCCTGGTAAAGGAGTGCATTGGTTGGATGACCTTGTTGTGCGTACACCTGGAGCGTCTTCTCACGTACACGGAGGTAGGCAAGTTTTTTGTTGTCCAGCGCTTTGATTTTCTCACTGGCCTGGACCGTTTTCTGTTCCAGTTCGGCAATTTTTTCCTTCGCCACATCCGTCTTGTCATACATCTCGGCAATGGTTAGCAGATCCTTGGTCCAAAAGGAAGTATCGTCGCCATAATCAAGCCATTCATTTCCAAGAACGATGGTAGGGGCGATTTTGTTCAGTTGCTCATACTTATTCTCGGCCGTCCGGCTCTCAATAAGAATCACATCCGGATCAAGCAAGGTAATGGCCTCAAGGTTGGGATTATCCGCCGAACCTACAGTTTGTACCCCCTGCAGCTTGTCAGCCATATAGGGAAGATACTCTCCTCCGTACCGGACCTCGGTGTTCACACCGGAGGGCTTCTCTCCGATAGTCAACAGATGATCTATGTACTCTGCCGAGAGAACAACGATTTTTTCGATTTTGGCCGGAATCACAGCTTCTCCCTTAAGGTGGGTAATCGTGCGTGTGCCCGGTTCTGCAGCCGCCTGATCCCTGGTTTGGGAAGCGGCGGGACTCTGTTCTCCGGAGGCCGGTTGTCCCGCTGTATTGCTGCAAGCGGCCAGTATCAGCAGCAGAACGGCAAGGAGCATGACCTGGATGGATTTCATTCGATTCATTTATTTCTAGTCTCCTTTGTCTAATAGATAATAATAATCATTATCATTATGATAGGAGATCGATACATACTTTTCAATGGATTATAACCCTGTGTTGCCGTGGATAATTCTATCGTCCCGCCTGCCAATCCGGGATGCAACATAGGACATGGCCCACTTTCTGCCTGAGGGTCCAAGTGTTTTGAACAACAGATCTCCGGCATCGAATACCCGGGAGTGCTTCACTGCATCCAGTGAAGACCATTCTCTGGACGAGAGCAGTGCTTCCAGCCGTTGTCTCGATTCCAAGGTAGGGTCCGCAGCCAAAAAGATGGTTCCCGGGTTATACCGGGGAAGCTCATGAATCTCGAAATCCACTGCTCCTGTCTGCTCAGGGGTTGAGAGGGGCGGGCGTAGTCCAAGATCTTGGTATAGGAGAGTTCCTGTCTGATTGGAGGCACCGTACAGGCGGTAGAATTCAGAGCTGACTCTGATAAAAGAAACCGTGGGCAGTACATTCTGTGCTTCCAGCCGTGATCTAAGGAGGCGCTTCTGCTCTGCGTAGCGGTTCATCCAGTGGTCAGCCTGCTGCTCTCTGCCCAGAATACGGGACAACCGGGACAACTGCTGCTCCACATTATCGGTATGCTCAAGGACAACCGTGGGTGCGATGGACTCCAGCAACTCGCCTGGTAACAGGCGGTCGCTCCCGATAATCAGATCAGGCCTCACCCGTGCCAGCTCCTCATAATTCAACCGGGAACCGTTCAGGCGGACAATTTCCTGCTCCAGCACACCCGGGTGGGGGAGGCTATAATTTCTTGACACCCGTTCCCGGTAAGACAGCGCAGCCACTGGCGTCAGTCCAAGTGTCATCAGGTAATCATCCAGACCATAGTAGAGAACAGCAATACGGATATGATTGTTTTTGAGGTAGCTGGCCGGTGCCACGCCTTCCGATTTTTTGAACACCCGGCTGAAATAATGCTCGTCCTTATAGCCCACTTCCTTGGCGATCTGCTTGACACGTTCGGAAGAGAAGAGCAGCTGCTTAGCCCTTTTTATCCGTTCCTCCAGCAAATAGGCCATAGGTGTCTTTTCTGTAAGCTGCTTGAACGCTCTGATAAAATGATTGGTGCTTAAGCCTGCCATTAGAGCCAGTTGCCCAACTTTAAGCTCTTGGTTGTAGTTGTTCTTCATGTGGGCGAGCACAGTATCCATCCCTACAGCCTTGCCCTGCACCATTCGCTTACTTGGTTGAAGCAGCAACGCGAGCAGCCGCTGCAGCCGGTATTTGGCGTGCATGATATCCTCCGGATTACGGGTACGGTGAAAGGAGGTCATTTGCCGGCTGATCTCTGCAGCCCGTGGATGGCCGGGTGCTTCAAGCTTCCCGTTAACCGGAAATACCGGAGGATGGAGCTCCTGGTGCCTGTGATCCTTACGAAGCTGTATACAGGAGAAGAAAATGATCATATAACGCAGCGGTTCTGCCGTCAGCGCTTTGCCTTCCACTGAAGTTTCGGGCAACAACAAAAATAGGTCTCCTTTATTCGCCGTAAGCAGCCCCCCATTTAGGATAATCTGCCCCTTACCTTCTGTTACATAACACAGGGCATGGTGGTGAAGGGTCCTTCGGGGCAAAGCGTCCCCTTCTGCAAATCTTCCGTAATAGCTGTGTACGCTTGAAAAAAACAAGCGCTCCAGCCTGAATGCTGCCTGCGGTATTGTGGATAACATGCGTTCCTCCTCTGGTTTCAAGTCTCGTAAATAATATTGCCTGTCTCGCTCAGGTCATAGCTGTGAATCGAGCTTAGCTCACTGCGGAAGGACTCCGAGCGCAGAATATCCAGAATGGCGTTAATCCAGGCTTCATTCTCCGGCTTCTTCACCATGACCAGATCGTAGCGCTCCCGGATCAGCGGAATGAAGTCGATGCCGTCAATGATTCTGGCGGCTTTCTCGGTGCCGATGCCCACGTCCGCCCCGCCTCTCGCCACCAGGCTGGCTACTGCCAGATGGCTGTTCTCTTCATTAATGTATCCGTTCAAGCGGGAGGTCGGAATTCCGTGCAGGCGCAGCTGTTCATCCAGCAGCACCCGGGCACCGGAGCCGCGCTCACGGTTGATCAGCGTTAGCCCGTCCTGCCGGAGGTCCCCCCAACTGCGGATGCCCAGCGGATTGCCCTTTTGCACATAGAAGCCTGCGCTGCGTGTTAGCAGATGCACTACAATATAGGAGAAGCCGACGAGCAGCTTGCGGATATAGGGCAGGTTATATTCGCCGCTATCGCCATCCAGCAGATGGGTACTGACAATATCTGATTCGCCCTGATACATGGCAATGAGGCTGTCCAGACTGCCCGCATAGGAACGGAGCGGGCGGGTGGAGGGCAGGGTCCGCTCCAGATGGGTCGCCAGAATATCAAGTGACATATCCTGACCGGTAATGACTACATGTACACCGCTGCTCTTCATGCTGTGTGGCGGAGGGGAGGCGAAGGCCTGATAAGGCGCGGCGAACGGGGGGCCCGTCTGCTGCGATGGCTGCGCCTGAGGCAATGCAGCTTCAGACAGCCCGCCCCCGGGCAGCGGATGGGCAGAAGGCCCGCTGTTGCGGGAATTCTGCTTGTACCTCTCCAGATCAGAGAGGTCAACCCGCATCTGCTTGCCGACACGGTAAGAGGGCAGCTCGCCCTTTTTAATGAGATCATAGACCTTGAGCTTGGAGATTTTGAGCAGCCGGGCGATTTCCTCGGTTGTATAGGAAGTATTCTCGGTCATGTATTGTACCCTCCTGGGGGATGGACTGCGGCAGATTCACAAATAGCCATATTAGGATAGCCTTATTATGCTCAAGACTACCTTATTTTGTGAACCTGTGCAATCCGGGCAGGCCCCCTAATAGGTCATATGCCGGTCTGTCTTCGCCTGCTGCACATCGGATAACTCAATCAGCTCCGAGACGGTAACAAACCGGAAGCCTTGCTTCTTCAGCTCAGGCAGAATAATCTTCAGTGCTTCCTTCGTCTGCGAGGGCCCGTGGACATGGTCGTGGAACAGGACAATATCGCCGCTCTTGGCATTGCGGATCACCCGGCTTGAGATGTTCCAGACGCCGGGGCGGTTCCAGTCGCGGGTGTCCTGATGCCAGGACCACAGCACGGGCTTCAGGCCCATGCTGTTGGACACATCGATCAGCGTCTCGTCATACATGCCGCCCGGCGGTCTGAACAGGCTGCTGTGTCTGCCGGATATCTTCATAATTTCCTTCTCCGTCAGCGCAAGCTCCTCCTGAATCTGCTCCCCGGAGACCGGCCTTTTGAAATAGACATGGTTGTAGGTATGGTTCGCCAGCTCATGTCCTTCATTAATCACGCGTCTGGCGACATCAGGATAAGCGGCGATCCGTTTGCCAATCGCAAAAAACGTGCATTTCGCTTGATACTCATGCAGCACCTCCAGAATGCCGTCCGTCTCCAGGGGGTCCGGGCCGTCATCGAAGGTCAGCGCAATCACCTTCTGGCTGGTTCGCACTTCCCAGATCATATCGCCGCGCTCCTCATAGTAGTAGCGGTTTTTTGCTTTGTTCGGACTGCCCAGCGCCAGATCGGAAGGGCTGCACATCAGCGCCAGTGCGGCAAGAACTGCGGCGGTCAATCGGGTGGCTGTTCTCATGGCTCTCAGATTCACTCCACACTTGTTTTTATAAGCGGTTCCTGCTGCTTAAGTCTTAGAATGCTCTATCCCCCTTGGTTGCTATGCATTTATAGCAGCCCGCAGGGCGATTTGCATTTTAGAGTGAAAGTTCCGGCGGAAATGACTTATAATAAATTACTAAATACAGATCAAGGAATAGGGGCAGCGGAGATGACACTGATTGAACAAAGAGAGCATAGACAATATCCGGAAATCACGAAGCTGGAGACCTCCAGAGCCGCATATGAACGCGACTATTCGCGTCTGATCCATTCGCCGACCTTCCGGCGGCTGCAGGGCAAATCGCAGGTGTTCGGGGCCGGAACCGGGGATTACTACCGGACGCGCCTGACCCACTCGCTGGAGGTGGCGCAGATTGCCCGGGAAGCGGCCAAGAGTCTGCTGCGTGCTTACCCGGAAGTAGAGACAGGAGCCGCGGAGAATCCGGGCCTGGTCATTGATCCCGAGGTAGTGGAATGTGCGGCAATCGCCCATGACTTCGGCCATCCCCCATTTGGGCATAAGGGAGAAGAGGTGCTGGACAACCTGCTGGAGAAGCTGGTTACCCGCAAGACGGTAGAGGCAGTGGCCAAGTCAGGCGCAGGTCCGGTTCAGCAGCAGACGATACATGAGAGCATGAAGCGCAAATTTGAGCATTTTGAAGGCAACGCCCATAACTTCCGCCTGATCATGTTCCTGGAGAAGCGCGAGAATATCGACGGTCTGAACCTCTCGGACGCGGTGCTGCTGGGCATTAACAAATATCCTTTTCCCGGGACGGTGCTGAAGAAGGGGATGTATCTGCATGAATGGGAGTATATCCATGAGATCCGCACCCAGTGGGGAATTCCGGCCGGCAAAAAGACGCTGGAAGCGCAGCTGATGGACCTGTGTGACGATATTGCTTATTCGGCGCATGATCTGGAAGACGGCATCAAGGCCGGTAAGATTGAGGTACATGAGCATTTCCTGCATGACGACTATATTCAGCGGCTGATTGTGGAGAAGATCACTACGCTTGAGGATGCGTTCTGGTCCGGCTGGAACAAGTCGGCGATCCGCTTCAAGGTGGAGGAGGTGCTGAGTTCATTCCTTCGGATCTGGAAGGAGAAGATGCCTACCTGTGAGAATGACTATTCCCGCACCCGCCGTGAAGTCAAGGCCTATTGGGTCAGTACCTTTGTCGCCAGCCTCGGCGTGATCGGGGACGGGGACTGGAAGAAGGTTACCTTCATTAAGGAAGGCAGGGAGGATGAGGACATGCTGCGGACCGTCAGTGTGCTCAAAAGCTTCGCCTGGGTAACGATGATCCGCGATTTGCGCGTACAGCGTCTGCAGAAACGGAGCGAGTGGATACTGCGGCGGCTGTGGGAGGCGTTCCTTGATCCCGAGACGTCCCGGAGTATTATCCCTTCGGACTGGCTGCAGCGGTTCGAGAAGGATCAGAAGTCGGCCAAGCCGATCTGGACCTGGGAGCATATGGTGACCGATTATATCGCCGGAATGACCGACGCTTTTGCCGAGAAAATCTACAATGAGCTGTACGGGCTGAAGGTCGGTTCGATTTACGATCTGGATTAGACTTATCCTATATAGTAGAAACTTTACCTGTCCGCCGTCTGGGCTGGCAGGTAAAACCTTACATCGAGAGAAACATGTTAATTTTTAACCGTCTGCTGCCGACATAGTACATATAACCTATTTTTTTTTGCTTTTTTTATGAAAATAAATGTAATCAGATGGAAAATGGTGGAATCATCCAGAATAATTTCAAGGGGGCACACAGGTGTGGGGATAGGTCAGCGACTGAAGGATTGGTTAGGAAAAGGGAGGAATGAAGCAGGCAAGAAGCAGCAGGCGAAGCTGTCCAGCGGCAGAAAAAGCATCGGCTTCAAGATCGCTTCCGGTTATGCGGCTCTGGCTGTATTCGTTCTGATCAGCGGCGGGGTATCGCTCTATCAAATGAACGGTATGCAGAAGAACACCGGGAAAGTCATTAATCACATCATTCCCGAGCTGAACAAAATTCACAATGTCAACTATCTGACAGAGCATGTTATGGCACTCAGCCTGCAGCATATCCTGAGCACTGACAGCGCGGACAAAAACGCCCTTGCGGAAGAGCGGTCCAAATTCATCGGCAAAGTAGCGGATACTTTTAAGGAATATAAAGCCAATCTGAAAGGAGATCAGGAGCTGAAGCAATTACAGTCGCTCGTCGGAAAATGGGGCGAGTTCCTGACTGTCAACAATCAGGCGATTCTGCTCAGCAGCTCCAATGACGAGAAATTGGCCCTTGAGGTATCGCAGAAGGGGATTGACGCTTTTAATTCCATGCAGGTGGATCTGGATGCGCTGGTAGCGCACAGCCAGAAGGATGCTGAGAATGAGGGGGAAATATCTACAAGTATTTTCAATACCGCCGGGAGAATGAATATTGCGACTGTGTTGATTGTCCTTGTCGTTATCGGTGTGGTTAATATGGTTATCCGCAGAACGATCATCAATCCGCTGAAGAGGGTAACTTCGCAGCTGCAGCAGATCTCAAGCGGGGATCTGACGGCGGAAGAGACGATGATCCGCAACAAGGACGAGATTGGCCTGCTGGCCAAGACGGTGAATGAAACGAACCGCACGCTGCTGGAAATGGTCAGCCGGATCAGAGATGTATCAAGGATCATTGGGGAGCAGGGCGATGTGTTAATGCATACCATTGCGGATACGAAGGAAGGCAGCAGCCAGATCGCGCTGACGATGGAAGAGCTGGCCACAGCGTCCGGAAGCCAGGCCGAAGCAGCGGTGGATGCCTCCAAGGCGGTGGAGGAGCTGAATACGTTAATTGAGAATTTTGCCGGCAGAGGTACCGATCTCTCCAATCATTCAGAGCAGGTACGGCAAAAGGGTGAAAAGGGCCGGGCGCTCATGGAAAGCTCCGTGGCGCAGATGAACGAGATTGCCGATGCGGTCTCGCAGTCC
Organism: Paenibacillus sp. FSL R7-0302; assembly: GCF_038006885.1. Classification (NCBI taxonomy): domain Bacteria; kingdom Bacillati; phylum Bacillota; class Bacilli; order Caryophanales; family Paenibacillaceae; genus Paenibacillus; species Paenibacillus sp. FSL R7-0302. The sequence continues at coordinate 5,457,174 of NZ_JBBOWB010000001.1, read as the reverse complement.
ATGGATACCGTAGAAGAGCTGAACCGCAAGAATGAAGGCATCTTCCATCTGGTAGGCTCCATCCGGAGCATCTCGGAGCAGACTCATCTGCTGGCGATCAATGCCGCCATTGAAGCCGCACGGGCCGGAGACAGCGGACGCGGCTTCGCGGTTGTCGCACAGGAGGTGCGGAAGCTGTCAGAGGATGTTCAGCGGACGGTCTCCGAGATTACAGAGATTACGCAGGGCATCCAGCTCGACTCCAGAACCATGGTAGAGCAGCTGCGCGGCGGAGTAGCCAAGACGGAGCAAGGCAGCCGGCAGATTGTCGAGACCGGTGATGCGCTGGCTGAGATCAACGGCTCGGTCCGCATGATGGCGGTGACTATCGATGAGATGAGCCAGGATCTGCAGCAAATGACCGGTGCCAGCGAGACCATGAACGAGTTCAGCCAGCATATCTCGGCACTCTCCCAGCAAGCGGCGGCCGGTGTCGAAGAGACCTCTGCTTCTGCGCATGAGCAGCTCAGCTCAACCACCGCTGTGGCTAACGGCATCGCGGAGCTGAAGCTGCTGCTTACGGAGCTCCGGGAGTCGGTGACCCGCTTTAAGGTGTGAGGGGGATAGATTGAAGCTGCGAAATTTCGGGGATTAGGGATACGCCGTGACTGCAGAGAATGTTTGGACTTACGGCCGCTGTTGTTCCCGGATTTCTTGGATTGAACCGCAGTAGCGGTTGAAATCCGGGAACAAAGGCGGACGCTGTCGCTCCTACAGTTCCAAACTTCTCTTCCGCCACTGCTCCCTAATGGGTGAATTTCAAGTTCAATCTATTTAGGGATGGAAGTATAACAAGAGCCTCTGCTTAGTTCAGCAGAGGCTCTTTGTTTTGCGTGAATTCGTGAATCATTGAATTTGTGAATCGCTGAATGAACTGAATTGCTGAAATTAGTTGAACGAGTTGAACGAGCTGAGCATTTATCGACATGTGGGTGCTGATGCTGCTAATGCTGGTGCTGGTGCTGGTGCTGGTGCTAATGAGTTCGCTTGGAATCCTGCACAATTTGCAACATTTACCTGATCTATATGAGGTGAATGAGAGATTGTTGCACAAATGTCAGCAATTCCTCTCCAGTTGGCAGATGAACGGGACAATTCCTGCATTTCATGCAACATTCCGCTCGAATAGCCCAAATTGGCGGTACACAAGTTGCAATATGTGCAACATTTGGCGGCAAGGGACCGTTAGAACTCTAAACTGTGAGTCTGCGAGGTAACAAAATTGCCATTACTCAACCAACCCACCAGCTCGCCAACCCACCGACGCACCAAGCTACGGCTTGCCCGCCGACCCACTAGCCCGCAACCCGCCAAGCTACGGCCTGCCAACCAGCTCAGCCGCGAAAGCAACCTAATACTGGCGGCTATAATCCACCAGGTTGCGCGAAGGCTTGCCGGATTCCAGGTAGGCCTTCATGTTCTCCACGAAGATGTCGACCACCCGGTCGGCATAGCGGTCGGTTACCCCGGCACAGTGAGGGGTGATGATGACCTGCTCCATGCCCCAGAGCGGGTGGTCCTCCGGCAGCGGCTCGGTCTCGAAGACATCGAGGCCCGCACCGGCCAGCTGGCCGCTGTTCAGTGCAGCGATCAGGTCATCCGTATGCGTGGTCACTCCACGGCCGATATTAATATAATATGCCCCCTGCTTGCAGGCGGAGAAGACCTCAGCATCGAACAGCCCGCGCGTTTCGTCGGTGAGCGGCAGCGTGTTGACCACGAAGTCCGCCTCGCGGACGGCGTTCTTCAGCTCCCCGGTGGTGAAGATCTGGTCGAAGCCGTCCACCGGTCGCCCGGAGCGGCTGACTCCGATCGTCTTCATCCGGAAGGCTTTGGCGATTCTGGCAGTCTCGCTGCCGATGGCGCCGGTTCCGGCGATAACAATCGTCTTGCCGGTCAGCTCGCTCTCCTGTCCGTCCGAGTGCCAGCGGCGGTTCTGCTGGTTACGGATGGCTGTGTGCATATTCCGCGTGAACATCAGCATGAAGCTGAGGATGACAGCAGTAATCGGTTCCGCATGCACGCCGCTGGCGTTCGTCAGCTGAATTTCGCGTTCCTTCAGGGCTTCCAGCGGAAGCTTCTCTACTCCGGCGGACCAGGCTTGTACCCAGCGGAGCGGCGAGCCCTGGCGCAGCACGGTGTCACGGATGCCTTTGCCCCAGCCGATAATAATCTCTGCGCCGGAGAGCAGCTCCAGATCAGGGTTCCTGGAATCTCCAAGGGTAAGGGTGTACTCTGGTGCAGCGGAGCGGATCAGCTCCTGTTGAGCAGAGGACAGCTGCTGCATACAAACGATGGATTTAGTCATGATGGTTCCCTCCTGTTCTACATTTCAGTAGAGAAATAGACGATAAGTATAGATAAGCATAACAAATCTGTCTGGAAAGGTGAAATTCGCATGAGCCAATTGGACCCGGAGCAAGAAATGGAGCGCCTGTTCGTTGCGGTGCCGCTGCCTGATACGCTGCTTGAATATCTGAAGAATGAGTCTGCCCGTGTGTCGTCCGCTCTTAAATTTGCCAGATGGACACATTTCAAAGATTTCCATATTACGCTTCAATTTCTTGGAGATACCCCCAGGGAAAATATTCCATATCTATATGAGGCACTCCGGAAGGTTGCGCGTTCAAGTAAAGGCTTTCAATTAAAGCTCGGCGAATGGGGCACCTTCGGTCTTCCAGACTCGCCAAGAGTGCTCTGGGCCGGGGTTTCCGGCGAATTGGAGCCGCTGAAGGAGCTGCAGCACAAGGTGGTTTCTGCGACCCTTCCCCTAGGCTACACTCCAGAGATGCGAACGTACAATCCCCATTTGACTGTAGCACGCAAATATCGCGGAGAAGATCCGTTTACGCTGGAGCGGCTGGAAAATTTACGGATGGAGACCCCGCCTGCGGATCAATTACTTCCAGACATAGGCTGGACGGTAGATGCTTTTGTGGTGTATGCTACCAGGATGCATGCCATTCCTATGTATGAAATGACTGAAAAATTTTCATTTTTCTCAACATAAATCGACAAGAAAGTTTTCAAAGCTTCCATTTTCGGTTACATACAATAGGAATGTGCCGTAAAATAGGAGGTAAAACATGTTGATTTTCAAACAGAGCCGCTATATTGCGCTGCTGGTTGGTGTAATCCTAGTGTCTTTCTCAGCGATAAGTTTGATGAACCCCGAAGGAACTGCTGCTACCGGGGAGAATGTAATAGAAATGGGTAAGCTGAAGTCTGCAAGCCATCAATCGGTAGAGCAGCTTATTCCGCAAGCCGCATCCGTCCTGCACAGGACAAGCCATTCAGCCGAAAAGAGTACACCCATGCTATACACCACAGCTGCCAAACCGGTTCATACCTGGACCCGCACGGTGAGTGCAGGATGGTTAAGTCCCGAGAAGCTGCAGCGCAAGGACGCTGTCAAGCCTGCTTCTATTGTGACTAAGCCTAAGGTAACTGTGGTGAAAGCATCGCCGCCAGTGGCGCAAGCGCCCAAGATCGCGGCAACGGGGACGAAGAGTGTTAAACCAAGCAAGGCTGTAACTCAGCAACATCCCCCCGCAACATTGTTCTTCTCCCGGACCAAGCTACTACCCAAGGAGCAGCAAGCTGAAGCTACCTGGAGCTACGCCGTATCCGGAGAAGACCTGCATCTGCTGCAAAAAATCGTCATGGCAGAGGCAGAAGGCGAACCGTACAAGGGCAAGGTGGCAGTTGCCAACGTTGTTCTAAACCGGCTGCGGTCAGCCAATTTTCCCGACACAATCAGAGAAGTCATCTATCAGAAAAGGCAGTTCAGTCCTGTGGCCAACGGGCGTCTTAAACGCGTGAAGCCAAATGCGGACAGTATTAAGGCTGTAAACGCAGCACTTATGGGGGTCAAAGAGGTTACGGATGATACCTATTTCTTCCTGTCGCTGACGCTGGCGCAGGATCTGACCGTGCATCATTCACGGACACTCGCCAAGACCATCGGCAATCATACCTTTTATAAATAAAAGACCCGCTACACATCAGACGCTATACGTCTATTCTCTTACAGCCATATGTAATGCAAAAACCTCCAGCCCGTAGGATCTATGGGCTGGAGGTTCTTTGTGTTAGGGAATCAGGATAAGGGTTTAAGGTGTGACATAGACGGCTTCTTCGCTCCGTACCTTGGGTGGAGGGGCGCTCCACGCCTCAGAGAAGACCGCTTCCGCAGCTGGCTTGCCCAGCATCTTAAGTATGGTGGCGGCGCAGTGCTGCGGCTGCTGGAGGTCCGGAGAGCTCTTGCGCTTCTTCGGTCCTCCGAATCCGGCATATTCGCTCAGGAGCATGGAGAACCATTTGTCCACGACGCCCGGATTCAGCATCTCGGCCAGCCCCAGCTCGACGAAATACTGGCTGTTCTTCTCTTCCTGGCCGGGGATGGCGTTATAGAACAGCATTGGAATGCCTTTGGCCTGACCTTCAGTGCAGGTCATTCCGCCAGGCTTCGTGATCAGCAGATCCGAGGCATCCATCAGCTTGTTAATCTCACTGCTGTAACCGAGAATCCTTACATTGGGATGGTTCAGCAGGGGGTTGGCCTTCATTTTGGCTATAGCCTTGTCGTTGCTGCCCATACAGAAGATCAGCTGGATCTCATTGATCCGGGCGGTGAGCGAGTTCATAATATCCTTGCCGAACATCAGGCCCCAGCCGCCGCCCATAATCAGCGCAGTCGGGATGTCGGCCAGCCCCAGCTCTTTGCGCAGCTTAGTCTTCCCCTGGGACTCCCAGAATTTCGGATGCACGGGAATCCCGGTCACCGTCACCAGCTCGGAGGGGACGCCGCGCCCCGTAAGAATGGATTTGACCCTTGAGGTCGATACCAGATATCGGTTGGCTTCCGCATTTACCCAGCTGCCGTGGGCATCATAATCTGTAATCAGCGTATAGAAGGGTACATCAAGACCCTGGTGCTTCAGCCTGGAGATGACCGCAGCAGGAATCGGATGCGTGCAGATAATCAGATCCGGCCGCAGCTGTTCAATGACCTGAGAGGCATGCGTATAAAAAATCCGGTGAAGGGCCAGCTTGGTCAACCGGTTCAGTGATTTATGATATTGGGTCTTATACATCATGCCGACCAGCTTAGGCTGGCTGCTGACAGTTTTGCGGTAAGCGGAAAGAATCCAAGGAGCGACCGTAGGATTCAGGAATTTTCCGAGCTCGAAGACCCGGCACTGAACATCGGGGTTCAGCAGTCGTATTCCTTCAGCCAGAGCATAGGCTGCCCCTGTATGGCCCGTGCCGAAGCCTTCCGAAAACAGCAGTACTCTTTTCTTTCGCATAAGTTCACCTGCAACTTTCCATTATAGATAGGTTTGTTAGATAGCTTCATTAGTCCGTCTGCGGTTACTCGCGTAGATGCTTCTCCTAATATTATACTAGGGATTCTGCTTCTTTTCTCACATTATACAAATAAGACGTAAATAGAAAGTTAAAACACTGCAATAAAATAAAAAAAATTAGCAAAAGTATTGCAAAGGCATAGGCAAAGTGATAAAGTTGGTCTTGACCGAGTGACCGGATCAGTAAAATGGTCAGAACGGAAGCGGCAGACGATCCTTCAGGAAAGGGAGTGTATGAATGGCTGTGGTAGATCGAAGGCAGCAGGTGCTGCAGGCGGCGACGAAGTCTTTTTCATTATTCGGGTATAAGGCAACAACGATGGACCAGGTCGCCAAGATTGCCAATGTCGGCAAAGGGACGATTTACACCTTTTTTACGAACAAGGAACAGTTATTTGATGAAATCCTGCGGGACGTCATCATCGAGATGAAAATGATCGCCGAGCGGGAGATTAGGCGCGATAAGCCGTTTTTTGATAATCTGCACCGTGTGCTGGATGCCCTGCTGGAATTTCGAAGCGAACACGAGCTATTCATCAAGCTGTCTCAGGAGAGTCTGGACTTCGGAACGCCGCAGGCTGGTGAAGGACTCGACAAGATCGAGAGTGTGGTGCTTGAATATCTGGAACGGGAGGTGGAGCAGGCCATTCGTCAAGGGGAAATCAAACCCTGCGATCCCCAGATTGTGTCGGTGGTAATGTTCAGGCTATATATCGCGCTTACTGCTGAGCTGAGCAAGGTACATGTGCCGTTGACCAAAGAACAGATCAAGCATTATTTTCATCTGTTTTTGGCAGAAGGGCTGTCGCAGTAGAAGTTAAGTCCGGTATAGGGATGGCGTTTCACACTGCTGCGCTTTCCCTGATTGGGACCGGGCGGGCTGAGGCGGATGGTGCTGAGTTGGATCGTACTGAACAGGATAGACCCATTTTTTTTGCCTTTGATTGACCAAGTGGGGAAAACAGTCATTTGGTGTTACTGTAATATTCACGAAACTATCATTTCACAGCAAGTCACCGTATTTTTCAAGAGAGAGCATATGATCATAAGGAGAGAACCAGAATGAAATTTTTATCCGTGTTTATGAAGGATCTTGGCGCGGTATTCAAGAATCCCAAGATGCGTATTTCCATGTTCGCCATTCTATTTATTCCTGTTCTGTACAGCGGATTGTTCCTGAAGGCATTCTGGGACCCTTACGGTAAAATGAACGAGCTTCCGGTAGCGGTTGTCAATCAGGATAAGGGTGCTGATTATGAAGGCACCAAGCTGACCGCCGGAGAGGATCTGGTCACGGAGCTGAAGAAGACGGACGGGTTCAAGTGGAACTTCGTCAGCCGGGAGCAGGCGGAAGCCGGACTTGCGGATAATACCTATTATATGGCTATTGTGGTTCCGGAAGACTTCTCGGCCAAGGCAACTACACTGCTGGATGCAGATCCGCAGCCGGCCAAGATCATCTACGAGCCGAATGAAGGCTACAACTTCCTGGCAGGCCAGATTGGCGGCACGGCAGTGAAGGATATTAAGAGCAAGGTATCCGCCAAGATTACCGAAGCTTATACCAGTTCTGTATTTGATAAAATCACCAAAATCGCAAACGGTCTGGGCGAAGCCGGAGACGGTGCGACCAAGATCGCAGACGGCGCCACCAAGCTGGATGACGGCGCTCTGAAGCTGAAGGACAATCTGGTTGTCCTCACCGAAGGCACCGGCAAGCTGCTGGATGGTGTAGCGCCGCTTACGCAGGGCGTGAGTGATCTGAATAACGGCGCAGCCGCTCTCAAAACCGGCAGCAGCACGCTGGCCGGAGGACTGCAGCAGTTATCCGCAGCGCATAAGCAGCTGCAGGAGGGTGTAACGCAGTCGGCAGCGGGCAGCAAGCAGCTGAATGCAGGGCTGCAGAAGACAGCAGCCGGAACGGCTTCGCTGCAGGCCGGAACCCAGTCGGCTGTAACCGGCACCGAGAAGCTGCAGACAGGTACGAAGGCTGTGGTGGACGGCAGCGCGAAGCTTGCGGCCGGATTAAGCTCCTCCGCCGAGGGCAGTGCGAAGCTTGAAGCCGGACTTACGGCTTCGAAGGACGGCAGTGCCAAGACAGCAGCCGGAGCCAAGGCTGTAGCTGACGGTCTGCAGGCGCTGGCGAAGTCGAATCCTCAGCTGGCGGCAAGCCCTGAGGTGCAGAAGCTGCTGGCAGCAAGCGCAGCAGTAGCTGCGGGCACGGCGCAGCTGGACCAGGGCCAGCAGCAGCTCCTTGACGGAGCTGCGGCCCTGAATAGCGGCCAGGAGCAGCTGCTGCAGGGAGCGAATCAGCTGCACAGCGGTTCACAGCAGCTGGATGCAGGTGTAGGCCAGCTGCATGACGGAGCGCAGAAGCTCTACGCAGGCAGTTCGCAGCTGCTGGATGGCCAGAATCAGCTGGCAGCCGGAGCAGCAGCACTGGAGAACGGCGGCGCGAAGCTGACCGCAGGCATGAAGCAGTTCGGCGCGAAGCTGGACGAAGCTGCAGCGGGCGGTGCGAAGCTGGCAGCCGGCGGCCGGGCGCTTGAAGCCGGCACCACGAAGCTGCTGGCCGGAGCAGGCAAGCTGGGCAGCGGCCTTAGCTCGGTAGCCGATGGCTCGAAGAAGCTGAGTGACGGAGCAGGGCAGCTGAAGGATGGCCTGGATGAGCTGAAGACAGGCTCCGGTGAGCTGGCAAGCAAGCTGGGCGATGCGGCTTCACAGACCAAATCGGTGAACAAGACCGATGGGCTGGTATCCATGTTCGCCCAGCCGGTACAGATCGAAGAAGTGAAGGTGAACAAGGTGCCTAACTACGGCACAGGATTCGCTCCTTACTTCCTGTCCCTCGGATTGTTCGTAGGTGCTCTGATCTGTACGATTGTTATCCCTATGCGTGATTCCGAAGTCATTGGCGCCAGCCGGTTCAACCGGTTCATGAGCCGTACCCTTACGTTCTCCATGATGAGTGTGCTTCAGGCTCTGCTGGCTGTCCTGATTGTCTTGTATGGTCTGGGACTTGAAGTACAGAATGTACCTTTGTTCTACGCCTTCTCGTTCATTACCAGCCTGGCCTTCATGTGGATGATTCAAGCGATTGTTACCTGGCTGGATCAGCCGGGCCGCTTCGTAGTCATTCTGATTCTGATCTTCCAGTTGACTACAAGCGCAGGAACCTTCCCGCTGGAGCTGATTCCTAACTGGATGAAGTTCTTCAATCCGCTGCTGCCGATGACTTACAGTGTCAAAGGCTTCAAGGCAGTAATCTCTACAGGAGACTTCGGCTCCATGTGGGCCGATGCAGGAACGCTTGGTGCTTATGGAATAATCTTCCTGGCGCTTACCTTCACCTACTTCATGACCCGTGACCGCGGCAATGAAGCGGTGCTGAAAAGTGAACAAGTTTTGACTGTATAAATCAACAATATTCTCTGTAAAACATACGAACCAAAAGCGCCCCCTCGGGGGCGCTTTTGGTTTATTCATAAATATAAATAGCTAAAGGAAGTGCCGTTTTCAGGGCGGGAAAATGATTGGAACGCTTTCAATGCATAAGCGCTTATTCGTCATTTATGCATAATTATGCATCATGCGGATTTTTTACGCTTTTATTCGCTAAAGCTGCACTGTAAAAGTATTTGTTAATCAAGCTCATAAAAAAGTTTAAATTGCGCTCATGTCAGCTCGATGATAAAATAATAACACCAATTCTGCCTGAATAATTATTAAGATTTTCCGCTGAAAAATTTTCCTGGAATTCCGTCTACTTTATAATAGAGAGGTTGCATGTGATGAGACACACTGAACTGCCCGGCAAACAGGGCCTGTATGATCCCCAGTTCGAAAAAGACGCTTGCGGCATGGGATTTGTCGCGCATATAAAAGGCAAGCCGTCCCATGATATTGTCAGCAATGCGCTGACTATGCTCTTCAATATGGAGCATCGGGGAGGCCAGGGAAGCGAGCCGAACTCTGGAGACGGAGCCGGCATTATGCTGCAGATTCCCCACCGTTTCTTCGCCGGCGAAGCTGCGAAGCTGGGCTTTGAGCTTCCGGAGCCGGGCCATTATGGCGTGGGTATGATCTTTCTGTCTCATAACGAGGAGATCCGCGCCCGCCATGAGGCGCTCCTGAGTGAGATTATCGCGGAAGAGGGTCAGCAGGTACTCGGTTACCGCGATGTCCCGACCTTTGACGAAATGCTCGGCAAGACGGCCAAGGCGGCTAAGCCTTATGTACGCCAGGTATTTATCGGCCGGTCGGAGGGAATTAAGGATGACCTGTCCTTCGAACGCAAGCTGTATGTGATCCGCAAACGGGCAGAGCTGGCAATCCGCTACGGCGGGGCAGAAGAGGGTGAATCCTTCTATGTGCCGAGTCTTTCCTGTAAGAAGATCGTATACAAAGGCATGCTCACTACCGTACAGGTAGGACAATTCTATCTCGACCTCCAGGAGGAGACGCTGGAATCAGCGATTGCGCTGGTCCACTCCCGCTTCAGCACCAACACCTTCCCGAGCTGGGAACGTGCCCACCCTTACCGCTTCATGATACACAACGGTGAAATTAACACCCTTCGCGGCAATGTGAACTGGATGCATGCCCGCCAGTCGCTGTTCAAGAGCGAGAAGTTCGGAGAAGACATCAGCAAAGTTAAGCCGGTGGTGAATCCGGACGGCTCCGATACGGCCATGTTCGATAATACCTTTGAATTCCTCTACCTGAGCGGACGCTCTCTGCCCCATGTGGCGATGATGATGGTTCCTGAGCCTTGGAGCAATCATGACAGTATGGACGAGAAGAAGAAAGCCTTCTATGAATACCACAGCACCCTGATGGAACCGTGGGACGGGCCTGCCGCAATGGGCTTTACCGACGGTGTACAGATCGGGGCCATCCTCGACCGTAACGGCCTGCGTCCTGCGCGTTACTATGTCACCAAAGATGATCTGATTATTCTCTCCTCTGAAGCGGGTGTCCTCGACATTCCGGCAGAAGATGTTCTATACAAAGACCGGCTGAGACCGGGTCGCATGCTGCTCGTGGATACGAAGCAGGGCCGGATTATCTCGGACGAAGAGGTCAAGGCCGAGATCGCCTCCGAGCAGCCTTATCAAGAGTGGCTGGATGAGCATCTGATCGGTCTCGATCAGCTCCCGGATGCACCGGAGCTGCCGAATCCGAAGCATGATAATGTGCAGCAGCTGCAGCAGTCCTTCGGCTATACCTTCGAGGATCTGCGCAAGGTGCTGGAGCCTATGGCCTCCACAGGCGCCGAAGCTGTCGGCTCCATGGGTTACGATTCGCCGCTGGCCGTGTTATCAGACCGTCCACAGCGCCTGTACAATTACTTTAAGCAGATGTTCGCCCAGGTCACCAACCCGCCGATTGACGCCATCCGTGAAGAACTGGTAACGTCCACAGCGACTACGATCGGACCTGAACGCAACCTGCTGAAGGCAGAACCGGAGAGCTGCCGGCAGATCTCGCTGGATTCTCCAATTCTCTCGAACGAGGATTTCGCCAAAATCCGTCATGTCCGCCGTGCGGGCTTCAAGTCGATGTCCATTCCGATTCTCTTCCCGGCAGAGCTGGGGGCAGAGGGGCTGCGAATCGCGCTTGACCGGATGAATGAGGCGGCAGACCGCGTCATGGGCAAGGGCCATAATATCCTTATTCTGTCCGACCGGGGTGTAGACCGTGAGAATGCGGCAATTCCGGCGCTCCTGGCAGTCTCCAGCCTGCATCACCATCTAATCCGCTCCGGAACCCGTACCAAGGTCAGCATCCTGCTGGAATCCGGCGAACCGCGTGAAGTTCATCATTATGCGCTTCTGCTGGGTTATGGTGTAAGTGCGGTCAATCCTTACCTGGCCTTCGAGAGTCTCGATGACATGATCAGCCAAGGCCTGCTCCGCGGAATCTCGCATGAGAAGGCTGTGAAGAACTATATCAAGGCAGCTACGAAGAGCGTGGTCAAAATTCTGTCCAAAATGGGAATCTCCACGATTCAGTCCTATCGCGGGGCACAGATTTTTGAAGCAGTCGGGCTGAATTCCGAGTTCGTAGACCGTTACTTCACCTGGACGCCTTCGCGAATCGGCGGAATTGGCCTGGAGGAAGTGGCGCAAGAGGCGCTTGCTAGCCATTACCGCGCGTTCACCGATAAAGACGGCAACGATATGGTGCTGGATTCCGGCGGTGAATACCAGTGGCGCAGTGACGGGGAAGAGCATCTGTTCAACCCGCAGACCATTCATCTGCTTCAGCACTCCGTGCGCAGCGGTGATTATGAGATGTATAAGAAGTATGCAGTGCTCGTTCAGGGCGAAAGCGAGAAGCACCAGACGCTGCGCTCGATGCTGCAGTTCAAGAGCGTAGGTGCTCCGATATCGCTGGACGAGGTAGAATCGGCTGAATCGATCATGAAACGCTTCAAGACCGGTGCCATGTCCTTCGGCTCGATCAGCAAGGAAGCACATGAGACGCTGGCTATTGCCATGAACCGTATCGGCGGCAAGAGCAACACCGGGGAAGGCGGAGAAGATCCGGCGCGCTTCCTTACGGACGCTAACGGCGATTCCCGCCGCAGTGCAATCAAGCAGGTCGCTTCGGGACGGTTCGGCGTTACCTCCAACTATCTGGTGAACGCCGACGAGATTCAGATCAAGATGGCGCAGGGCGCCAAGCCGGGTGAAGGCGGACAGCTTCCGGGCCGCAAGGTATACCCTTGGGTTGCGGAGGTCCGCGGTTCAACGGCAGGCGTGGGACTGATCTCGCCGCCGCCGCATCACGATATCTATTCGATTGAGGATCTGGCAGAGTTGATCTATGATCTGAAGAATGCCAATCCGCGTGCCAGCATTAACGTGAAGCTCGTCTCTGAGGTTGGCGTAGGCACCATTGCCGCAGGTGTGGCGAAGGGCCGCGCTGATATTATCCTGATCAGCGGTTATGATGGGGGAACCGGCGCTTCGCCGATGAACTCCATCCGTCATGCCGGACTGCCTTGGGAGCTCGGCCTGGCGGAGACCCACCAGACGCTGATGCTGAACAATCTGCGCGACCGTGTCGTGCTGGAGACAGACGGCAAGATGCTCAGCGGGCGCGATCTCGCGGTAGCCGTTCTGCTGGGTGCTGAAGAATACGGCTTCGCTACTGCACCTTTGGTAGCCGTAGGCTGTATCATGATGCGTGTATGCCAGATGGACACTTGTCCGGTGGGCGTAGCTACGCAGAACCCTGAGCTGCGCAAGAACTTCATGGGTGATCCGCAGCATGTGGTGAACTTCATGACCTTCGTGGCACAGGATCTGCGCGAGATTATGGCAGAGCTGGGCTTCCGGACAATTGAAGAGATGGTCGGCCGTACCGATTGCCTGGATGCGGTTAAGGCATCCACACACTGGAAGAAGAAGGGCGTCGATCTGAGCAGCCTGCTGCACATTCCGGCTATGCCGGAAGGAAGCACACGCTTCCGCAGCAAGTTCCAGAACCACGGTCTGGAAGAGACTCTGGATATGACGCATCTGCTCGATATTGCTGCACCTGCGCTGGAATCCGGCACGGCAGTGGAAGCTTCCCTGCCGATCACGAACGTGAACCGTGCCGTGGGTACGATTCTCGGCAGTGAGCTGACGCGCAAATACGGCGCAGCCGGATTGCCGGACGATACGATCCGGCTGCATTTCACCGGATCGGCGGGACAGAGTCTGGGCGCCTTCGTGCCGAAGGGCATCACTATTACCGTTGAAGGCGACTCGAATGACTATGTCGGCAAAGGTCTGTCCGGAGGCAAGCTGATTATCCGGCCTTCGCGCAAGGCTACCTTCGCGGCAGAAGAGAATATCGTCATCGGAAATACGGCGCTGTACGGAGCAACCGGCGGCGAAGCTTATGTGAGCGGCATTGCCGGCGAACGGTTCGCTGTCCGCAACTCCGGGGCGAATGTAGTCGTTGAAGGCGTAGGCGACCACGGCTGCGAATACATGACCGGCGGACGTGTGGTTGTACTGGGTACAACAGGTCGTAACTTTGCAGCAGGGATGTCGGGCGGTATTGCTTATGTATACGATCCTGACAACACCTTCATCAAACGCTGTAACCTGGAAATGGTGCTGCTGGAGCGTGTAGAGGAAGCGGACGAAATCGCTGAGCTGCATGCTATGATCAGCCGTCATACCCAGCATACAGACAGTAATGCGGGCCGGGCAATTCTGGATTCATGGGATGAGGCCCTGCCGAGATTCGCCCGTGTCATTCCGAAGGATTACAAACGGATGCTGGAGCAGATCCGCAAGGTGGAGAGTAGCGGTTTGACCGGTGAAGCTGCACTGATGGCTGCTTTTGAAGCAAATATGCGTGAGCTTGCGCGTGTTGGCGGTTAAGATTTTACATTTCATAAGTGATGTGATTTGGCATTGACGGAGCATGTCGCTAATCAGGAGGCCGTATCTTTCCATTATGGGAAGATATGGCCTCTCTTGTTCTTCTCGCTTTAGGAAATTATGGTATCGTCTGAAGGTGATAAAGTATGCTTATCGTTATCGTTGTGGATAATAAATGCAGCTTAATCCATCCGCAGGATGCTGGCGCGAGGGTGGACGGAGCAAATGTATGTGAAAAGCAGTACACATTGTGCTGATGCGAGGGTGAACGGAGCAAATGTATGCGAAAAACAGCATACATTGTGCTGGCGCGAGGGTGGACGGAGCAAATGTATGTGAAAAGCAGTATACATTGTGCTGATGCGAGGGTGAACGGGGGAAATGTATGTCAAAAACAGTATACATTGTGCTGACGCGAGGGTGGACGGAGCAAATGTATGCGAAAAACAGTACACATTGTGCTGACGCGAGGGTGGACGGAGCAAATGTATGCGAAAAACAGTACACATTCGGTACACGGGGCCCCATGCTGCTCCAATGTAATCGGTTTTCCGATTACATACCGCCCTCGCGCCCCGCGCTGGTCCAATGTAATCGGTTTTTCGATTACATTTCGCCCTCGCGCCCCATGCTGCTCCAATGTAATCGGTTTTCCGATTACATTCCGCTCATACGCCCCGCGCTGTCCAATGTAATCGGTTTTTCGATTACATTTCGCCCTCGCGCCCCGCGCTGGCCGATTATTGTGCTCTCACGAGGAGGATGGCCCGAATGTATGCCAAATACAGCATGCATGGCGCTATCCCGTTCATCCGGTAGGATAATTTCGTTTCAAATATAAGAATGTATATGTTTCACGCTACACATTATCCTTCTATTTCTCACCGAAACGATACCGTCCTTTAAAAGGACGGCAAAGCCGTCTCCACTTGCTTTCTATCCTTTCCCTGCATATCTTCCCTAATTTCAGGGAAAAGGGAAGGTGTGGTAAAATATATAAATGGTTGAAACAGGTTTTGGATTTAACAATAAAGTGTAAGTAACGAAGGTCCAAACATTTCCCGCAGTTACGATGGACACTTTAATTTTAATCTATACCCGTTTCACACCAAACCGACGAAAGGAAGTGAAGTTATGCCGAATACGGCAGAAGTGGTGAAGCCTGTAGCCAGCCTGATGGGGGTTACCAAAAAGATAGGCTCCAAAACGCTGATCAGCGACTTGACACTCGATATTCCACCCGGGCAAATCTTCGGATTCCTTGGGCCGAACGGAGCCGGTAAAACCACTACCATCCGTATGATGGTAGGACTGATCTCCATTAGCCGCGGGGATATCCTGATCTGCGGACGAAGCATCAAAGACCATTTTGAAGAGGCCATAGCCAATGTGGGGGCCATCGTAGAGAATCCTGAAATGTACAAGTTCCTAACCGGATACCAGAATCTTCGCCAGTACGCCCGCATGGTGCCCGGCGTGACCAAAGAGCGCATCAATGAAGTAGTGGAGCTGGTCGGCCTCAGCCAGCGGATTAATGACCGGGTCAAGACCTATTCCTTAGGGATGCGCCAGCGGCTCGGGGTGGCCCAGGCTCTGCTGCATCGGCCGAAGCTGCTGATTCTGGACGAGCCGACCAACGGACTGGACCCGCAGGGTATCCGCGAGCTGCGTGATTATCTGCGCAAGCTGTGTCAGAGCGAGGGGACAACCGTGTTTGTCTCCAGTCACCTGCTGTCGGAGATGGAGCTGATGTGCGATAGTGTGGCGATTATCCAGAACGGCCGCCTGATCGATGTGAAGCAGCTTAAGACTGTCGGAGATGCAGCGGTACCGGTGAGCCAGACGTTCTTCGAGGTGGATAACCCTGAGGCTGCACTGGCTCAGATCGGCCAAGGTGTAATCATGGAAGGCGGATTAGCTGTAGATGCGGTGCGGGAGGAGATTGCCGAGCTGAATGCCAAGCTGGTAGCTGCCGGGATTAAGGTCTACAGCATCAAAGCGATGTCCCGTTCGCTTGAAGATCAATTCTTGGAAATTACAGGAGGTGAAGGCATTGGGTGAGTTCGCTTCTCTCATACATAATGAGAATATCAAAATATTCAGACGTCTGCGGACATGGATTATGCTGGTTCTTCTGGCACTGATGAGCGCGCTGTTTCCGGCGCTGGTTCATTTCACCACGAACGGCAGTGATGTAGTCGGGCTATGGGACAGCTTCCGGACCACCGTAGCCATCGCATTTTTTCTGAATACCATCTTCACAGCTCTGGTAGCTGCCGACTCCGTGGCGGGCGAATTCACCTGGGGAACGATTAAGCTGCTGCTGATCCGCCCATGGAGCCGCTCCAAGATTCTGCTCTCGAAATATATTTCGCTGGTTATCTTCAGCCTTGTCAGCACGGGAGTGCTAATCTTATTCGGCTATGGCTCCGCCTTCATTTTCTCTTCCGGGGCTGCAGGAATTACGGGGGACATGGTGATGGGCTGGGGGCAAGGGGAATATGTCTTCATGCTGATTCTGTGCAGCTACATTGAATTGTTCCTGACAGCAGCCATTGCCTTCATGATCTCCAGCGTATTCCGTTCCAGCGGCCTTGCGATTGTGCTGTCGCTGTCGATCATGTTCACCAAGGATATTTTTATCGCCATCTTCAACCCCGACCGGTATGAGTGGGCGAACTATCTGATTTTTGCCCATATGAATCTTAGCAATTATCTGGTGTCCGATACCGGTCCCGGGGGAGCGACGCTGGGGTTCGCGATTGCCGTCCTGGCTGTGTATTATGTTGTATTCATGGCGGTATCCTGGATTGTGTTCCGTAAAAGGGATGTAGCAGCGTAAGGCGCAAACTGGGGCTGGTCAATGCAGGCGTACAGGCTGAGCGCTTACGGCTCATGCACCCTCCAGCTTACTCTGCTTGCTCTCTCTGCGCTTGCCTGCAGTCTTCTTGGCAGTGACCGTATGCAGCCCGCCCGCTGTCTCAGGGGCGGGCTGTTCGGTCATGGCCACAGCTCCGTTCAGCAGGCTGCCTTCCGCAATGCTCAGGGAACCGGCGGCAATGTTACCATGCAGCTGTCCCGTTCCGGTGAGTATGAGCTTCCGCTGGGCGGTTACGTCTCCATAGACCTTGCCGGCGATAATGATCTCCTGCGCCTCAATGCTGGAGTGGACGGTGCCCTGTTCACCAACCGTCACAGTACCCTCACATAGAATCTCCCCGCTGAAATTCCCTTCAATCCGCAGGTTCGTATCGCAATTCACTTTCCCTTCAAGCGTGCCGCCATGTCCGATCAGCGAGTCGGTTGACCTCAGCGAAGCACCCGGTTGACGTCTGTTCCACATTCCCGCATTCCTCCTTATAATCTTGAACCTATAAAGGCTTCACATAATTGAGCGGATTCACCGGCTTGTTCTGCTTCACGACCTGAAAATGCAGATGGGGTCCCGTGCTGCGCCCGGTGCTGCCCAGCATGCCGATCTGCTCCCCTTTGCCGACCCGCTCGCCGGGGGAGACCGTCATTTGGTTCAAATGCATGTACCAGGTCTCCAGTCCATTGTCATGCTTGATTATGATGTATTTGCCCCGGGCTCCCATTTGTTCTGCGGAGGTAACCACGCCGCCCAGTGCCGCGTATACCGCATCTCCGATATTTCCCGCAATATCAATCCCGGAGTGATAAGCAGAGACGCCCTTAAAAGGATCAGAGCGGTAACCGAAGCTGGAGGTGATGACCTTCGAGCCGGTAGGCCACATCACGGCCCGTGCCAGCCGGGCTTGCTTCTCCTGGGCTTGTTTGGCCTGAAACTCCGCTCTTGTCTTGTGTGCCTTCTCAGCCTGTGTAATCGTGCTTGAGATACTGCCAATCATCTCATCCATGATGCTGCGGATCTCCTCGAAGTCGTCCTTTGTCTCCTCAACCAGCCGCTGCGGATCATTCTCGTAGACGGCGACATATTCACCGCCGACCTGTGGATTGGCAGGCAGGCTCAGTGCTGTAGCAGCAGCCCTGATCCGGAAGTTGACGGCAGGCGATACGGCGGCAGAGAGAGCTTCCGGCTGTTCCCGGATGAACGGGCCGGCGCTTAAGCGGCTGATCTTACCATAGCTTCCGGCGGCTACGGCTCCTGCTCCGGTATCAGGCAAGTCCGCCACTACCGGCTGGCTGCCTATGACGGAAGCTGCGGAGGTTGATATATCCGCACTGTAGGTCTTGGAGCCAGCATCTTCAGTCCGGGTAGCCTTACTAGAACTGCTACCGGCAGCGGAAGAGGTGGTCTCCTTGTTGATCAGTGACTGCAGCTGCTCTTCCAGCTCTGTGACACTCTTCAGCTTGTCTTTAATGCTCTCCGCTTCCTCCGAGAGCTCGCTTACCTGGCCGCGCAGCTGCTGCAATGCCTGATCCTTATCGGCAACCTTCAGCTCCATGCGGATATTGGTCAGTGATAAGGCGGCCGCTTCGGCCTCCAGCTCTGCGATGGACCGGGAAGCATGGATATGCATGGAGGTGACCAGACTGGAGAGGGACAGCGCGGCTGCGGCAGGCAGCGCCAGAGCGAAGGGCTTTGACATCTGCAGCTGCTTCACAGGCCGTCCGGCCTCACGCATAACGAGCAGCGTAATCTTTTCCTGACTTGGCTGACTCTTCATAACGTCTCCTTACTGCGGCCATGGCAGCCGCTGGGTATGAACTGACTGATACAATCTGTCGGGGTGCAGGGGGCTTATCCGATTCGTCCTACTACTCTATGTATTCCATAACTAAGGCGAACATGACAACGGTTTACTTGAATAAAGAAGGAGAGTTAAGGCAAAACCTGTAGTAAGCGCAGGCTTCTGCCGCCGCAGATTTCACGTGAAAGTTAGCAGGCGCCGTCTATGCCCGCAGAGATAGTAATAGTTCATTCAGTTGATCAGGAGGCCCGGAATGAGGATATTTGCCGTGATCTTATGTCTTTTTATTGTGCAGCTTGCCATTATTACTGCTTCCGAATTCCGCCGTCCGCAGCGGGCGCTTGCCTGGATATGTATTACCTTCTGTTGCCCGCCGCTGGGTCTGCTGTTCTACTATTTCCTGGGGCGCGATTACTGGCAGAGCCGCAAGCTCGTGAACCGGTGCGTCTCCCTGCTGCGGGAAATCCGTATTCATATTGCCGGCAAGATTCATCAGGTCAAGCAGGTGGAGGATACCGGCAACCCCGGATTTGAACACCGCTCTGAGCTGCTGCACCTGTTCTCTGAACTGGCGGACAGTCCGGTTACAAGCCGCAACCGGTGTGAAGTGCTGTCCAGCGCACAGGCAGCGTATAAGTCCATGCTGGAGGTGATGGAAGGTGCGCAGGAGCACATCCACATGGAGTTTTATATTTTCCGGGAGGACGGGATCGGCAAGCAGTTCCAGGAGCTGATGATCCGCAAGGTACGCCAGGGGGTGAGGGTGCGCCTGCTGTGCGATGGCCTGGGAAGCCATAAACTAAGCCGGGGCTTTGTGAATACACTGAAGAACGCGGGGGTGCAGGTTTATTTTTTTCTGCCGCCGCTGACTGCACTGCCGGACCGCCGGTTCAACTACCGTAATCACCGGAAGATCCTGGTGGTGGACGGACTGACCGGATTCACCGGAGGCATGAACATCGGCGATGATTACCTGGGCAAAAATCCGGAAATGGGCTACTGGCGGGATACGCATCTGCGCCTCGAAGGGGATGCCGTCTATCAGCTGCAGTATGTGTTTCTCAAGGACTGGCGGCTGGCGGCCGGTGATGCGCTCAGCCATCCGCGCTTCTTTCCGGATCATGACTGTAGCGGAAGGGAAGCCGTGCAGATTGTCGCCAGCGGTCCCGATGCGGCCATAGATGCGACCCAGGAGATGTATTTTGCTTCCATCTGTGCCGCGAGACAGCGTATCTGGATGACCTCGCCATATTTCATCCCCGACCCCGCGATAAGCAGGGCGCTGAAGAATGCAGTCCTTAGCGGTGTGGACGTAAGGATTATTATCCCGGCGAAGCCGGATAACAAGCTGGTCTATTATGCTACGCTGTCGTATCTGGAGAATCTGCAGGACGCTGGCGTGAAGTTTTACCGCTATACCAGAGGGTTCATGCATGCCAAGGTCATGATTATCGACAGCCTGCTGGCCACCGTCGGCAGTGCCAATCTGGACATGCGCAGCTTCTATTCCAACTTCGAGCTGACGGCGGTGCTGTTCCGTCCGGAGACTATTACAGAGCTGGCTGAGGACTTCAGCAGAGATCTGGAGCAGAGTGAATTCATTGATCCGAAAAAATTCCGGGAGCGCAGCCGTAATGTCAAACGCATAGAAAGTCTGTGTCAGCTCTTATCTCCGCTATTATGACAGAAAAGATGGCCGAATCATCGATTATCGAAGGTTATATCAATTTACATGCGTTATTTGACTTTCCTTTATGATATAATGGAAATATAAGAAGAACAGGGGAGAAGGCACGACTGTACGTTCGCTTTCGTAAGCTTCTTAGATATACTATTTATAGGGGGAGTTCTATGACTGTAAGCCAACATATCTTTACGAGTGAAGAACAGAAGAAGACGCAGAAGTCTGGAGTGTTCAAGACGGCAAGACTGGCCCAGCGGATTGTGATGATTGTCATCGGAGCGGCCATGATGTCTGTTGCCCTTGAAATTTTTCTTGTTCCCAATAAGTTGATTGATGGCGGAATCACCGGTATTTCCATTATGTTGTCCCATATTTTCAATATACCGCTCGGTATTCTATTGACCCTGCTTAACCTGCCGTTCCTGGTTATCGGGTATAAGCAGATCGGGAAGACATTTGCCTTATCTACTCTATTTGCTGTAATTGTAATGTCCATCGGTACCCAGTTACTCCATCCTGTTCATCCCATTACGGTTGAGCCGCTGCTGGCAGCAGTATTCGGAGGGGTAATTCTCGGCGTTGGGGTCGGGCTCGTTGTCCGTTATGGCGGATCGCTCGATGGTACTGAGATTGTAGCCATTCTGGTATCCAAGAGGCTTCCGTTCTCTGTAGGGGAAGTCGTTATGTTCTTCAACCTGTTCATTCTGTCCGGCGCAGGCTTTGTGTTCGGCTGGAATAATGCGATGTTCTCGCTTATTGCGTATTACATTGCTTTCAAACTGATTGATATTACACTTGAAGGTCTGGACCAGTCCAAGTCGGTATGGATTATCAGTGATAAATTCCGTGATATCGGCGAAGCTCTGACGGAGCGTCTGGGACGCGGAGTGACTTATCTTGATGGTGAGGGCGGATTCTCCGGCGATAACAAGAAAGTGATTTTTGTTGTCATTACCCGTCTGGAAGAAGCGAAGCTGAAGTCTATCGTAGAAGATTGGGATTCTGACGCGTTCATCGCGATCGGCAATATCCATGATGTTAAGGGCGGCCGCTTCAAGAAAAAAGCAATTCATTAGCATTAGCGTAACCGGTTCAGCCGGAACGCTTCGAAGGAAGGTATATTTACGAACGACAGAGTAACCCATACGGCGGTCCTGACTTGTTGCCCCGTATGCCCATATATAATAATACCTTCCGTCCTGATTCTGGACGCCAGATAAGCCCGCAGCCTGAGAATGGCATTTGCGGGCTTATTGCTGTCCTGAGGGCAGCTTGGCAATAATCGCTTCGACCGGCTGGGGAGGAACCTTGGCAATCAGATCTCCTAACCGGCTGAGACGCTCTTCTATATTCAGCAGGTTGAAATCTGTAGGCTTGACGCCCCGTTCAACCTCCTCCCACAGGAGGGGAGTGGAGACGGTAGCCAGCGGCCGGGCGCGCGGGGTGTAAGGGGCAGCGAGCGTTTTGCCGCCGTAATGCTGGAGATAATCGAAATATATTTTATCCCCGCGATGCTTCTTCAGGCGCTCCAGGGTGAACAGATCAGGGCGCTTCTCGGTGACATAACGGCCTACGAAATGCCCGATCTTGCGCAGCTCATCGAAGGTCACCCCCGGCTTAACCGGCACAATGATCTGTACTCCGGTGGCTCCCGAGGTTTTGGGAACGGTGTCCAGTCCGAGCGATCTCAGTACCTCCCCTACCACAGCAGCAGCTTCCATAATCCGCGGTTCGACCTCAAGCGAAGGGTCCAGATCAATCATCCATTCGCAGGGCAGAATACTGCCGGCATAATGGAGGGAGGGATGGAATTCGAGCGCAGCCAGATTGCCCAGCCAGAGCAGCTCCGGCAGGCCCTGCAGCACAATGTAGGTGATATCATCCTGCACCGCCGTGCGGACGAATTCCGGCAGCGGTTCCGGGGCGTTCTTCTGATAAAAGGACATCCCGGGAACGCCATGGGGATAGCGGATCACCGTGAGCAGCCGGTCCTTGCAATAGCGCAGCAGGTAAGGCGAGAGGGCCGCCAGCTTTTGCAGATAGATCTGCTTGGTGATGCCCATCTCGGGCCAGAGCGGTTTGTCGGGATTGGTGATGCTGATTTGCTGTCCGTCTACGGTAATGGTTCCTTTCGTGGCCGCTGGCATGGCACATCCCTCCTTAGGCTTGTCTATGTCTGCGTAGTATTTGCCGCGCTGCCGGTTTTCAGTCGGGATTCCGGTCCGGGATAAGTGCAGTTCACACTTTTTATGCGCAAAATGTCCCTTTTGGTCAGGGCCGGGGCTTATAAGGGTGTTAGCTAGAAGAGAGGAGCGTTTTACGATTTTGGATGAAATGGAACACCTCGTTGTTCAGGTGCAAAACGGCGACGTGGAGCAGTACGGGCGGATCGTTGAGACTGTTCAGCAGCCGATGTACCGTTATTGCAGCCGTCTGCTAGGCAGCGGGGCAGAGGCGGAGGATGCCGTGCAGGAGATTCTGGTCAAAGCCTATCAAAATATCGGCAAGTATCGCCCGCTGGTCAGCTTCTCTTCATGGCTGTATAAAATCGCTTATCACCATTGCCTGGCGGTTATCCGCCAGCGCCAGCGGCAGAACCGGGTGAGGCTGCTGCTGCAGCCGCAGAAATACGCGGAAAGCCCGGAGCAGCAGCTGGACCGCTTCCTGTTCGATGAACCGCTCGCTGTAGCGCTTGCCCGGCTGAAGGCGGAGGAGCGGAACCTGCTGGTGCTGAGGATTTTTGAAGAGCAGAGCTTTGCCGAAATCGCCGTGATTCTGGGCAAAAATCAGGATGCGGTCAAAAAAAGATACCGGCGTACAATCGTTAAGCTCACCAGCCTGCTACAGGAGCAAAGAGAGGGGGAGGCAACACCATGGACGAGCACTTCACTGCTGAAGAAAAAAGGATAAGACGAATGGGCGCGGGCGAGGCTCCGGGCAGCATTGATGTCAAGTCATCCGTTATGGAGCGGGTACTTGCTATCCATGCACAGCGGCTTACGTCCGAGGGCGGCGGAAATTCACCGGGGCAAGCGTTGCCAGGAACGGTTACGCAGGCGCCTGTGATGATCAGGCAGCCACTACCTTCGCTGCGTCCTGCAGCACAGCGGGGCAGAAGGCTGGCCGCCGGACTCTGCGCAGTTGCGCTGCTGGGGCTGGCTGGGTTCAGCGTGCTCCGCAATATGACGGACCAGGAAACTACGGGGAAGGCGCTGCAGCCGGACTTTGCGGTCATCCGGCAGACGGAAGGGCAGCCACTGGCCCTTAAGGACAGCAGCGGCAGAATTGTGGCACAGGTGAAGAAGGCAGAACTGAAGGTCTACACACCGCCCTACATTGGCTCTAGCTCTGCCCGGGAACGTTTCTTTAAGCTAAGGGAGCAATATGAACAACAGGCGCAAGCAGATTTACAGCCGGGGGAGACAGCAGCTTATTATGTCAATGACAGTGAATTGATTGCATTGATGAACGGGCTGGGTTATGGGAAACCGCTATTTTTCACTAGCAGAACGGTTCCCTATACCAACTACGCGCAGCTGTCAGCCGCCCGGGAGCAAACGGGCAAGTGGAGCTTTGCACTGCCGCCTGAGCGAATAGGCGGGTTACAGTTTGCCGGGGGCCGGCTGTTCGCCAAAACCCCCTCTGCGTTTGAGCCGGAGTATAGGCTGACACTGGAGGCATTGAAGGCCAAAACGGAAGCTGCTCCGGACGGGAATCCGCTGGCTGCAACTTTATGGCCCTTGGAGAAGCTCGCAAGCGCCGAGGTGATCTATCAGGATGGCAGCCAGCAGCTGAAGCTTCAGTTATTCTGGAATAACGCAGCAACCACCGGTCCTTCGCAAATTCACGTATCCCCCGGCCAAACGGCTGAACTATGGACCTACGAGGATAAGGAGCTGCTATTCATTCCGGGGACAAGCGCTGGAGAAGAGAACGGAAGTTCAGTAAGCAGATTGTATTGGTATGATAACGCCTACGGAGGGCTTGCTTTGATTACGGACCCGCCGGATAAGCGGCTGACCCGGGAGCAATGGGAGAGCATTGCCGCCGGTATGGTGCAGCGGTGAGGGGAACCGAGCGGGCATCAGGGCGTTAAAATAAAGGTGTTCCAGAAGCCGCAAAGGCTGAGGGACATCTTTTTTTGTATGCGAAAAACCGAACACAATGGCTCCCGGGAAGGCGTGCGGGCCGAATGTAAAGGAAAACCGAACACAATGATGTCCCTTTTTGGAGTCCGGCGGCATTATAGAAGTGCTGCAGCAACAACACATCCACTGCCGGAAGCCTTACTCCCCAATAGGCAGCTACAACCCCCTCTGGCTTAAAGAACAAGAATGGGCGGGCAGTTCGACCTGAGCCTGAATCACAGGCTGGCGGAAGGTGCCGGAGGGATTCCATTCCAGAAAATGCAGCTTAAACACCAGCTCAGGCTTAATCCAAACGGAGCCTGAGCTTCGCTGCGGAAGCTCGGCAAACGGCATCTGCTCTGTGACAAGTCCCGGAATTCGTCCGGTCAGCGTCTGCCAGTCTTGGACGGTCATTCTGCCCGCCCCGGCATGTCCGATATAATGCAGCCTGCCGGCATCATCATACAGGCCGAACAGCAGCGCGTTGACGATTCCGTCCCGGAAGGTGACACCCCCGGCGACAGCAGTGACGTCGGAGATGATCTTAAGCTTCTGCCAGCGTTTGTCCTTGCCGCCCGGCGCATAGGTGCTATCGAGATCCTTGCAGACGATCCCTTCTAGACTGCCTTGCCGCGCGGCAGCAAGCAGTTGTGCAGGGTCCGGGTAGCTTGGCACCTGCTGCACATGGGGATGGGGCAGCAGCATCTCCTTCAGCAGCTCCTGCCGCCGGGACAGCGGTTCGTCCAGCAGCCAGATGCCATCACAATACAGCATATCAAAAACCATATACAGCACCGGAACCTGCGTCTGCACTGCCCGGATCGCCGCCTCATTCTTCAGGCTGTCCCGCCGCATGACCTCATGGAAGGAGGGCTTGCCGCCGCTGAGTGCAATGATCTCGCCATCCAGAATGAAGGAGCCGGCCCGGCAATAGCTCCCTGGTCCGGCCAGCTCAGGATATTGGAGCGTGCGCCGGTTGCCACGGCGGTTAATCAGTTCGGCCTGGCGCCCATCGTAATAGGAGATCATCCGCACGCCGTCCCATTTGATCTGGGCGATCCACTGGTCCCCATCGGGAAGCACAGAGGCCAGTACGGGCTCAAACGGAATGACGGGCTTAAGCTGAAGGGAACTGTCGAGTCTGGCAACGGGCGCAGACGCCCGGCCTCTAGGCACCGGTGCCCTTGCTCTTCGCGCTCCGGCGCTTCGGCTTCGGGGCGATCACCGGAATTGGTCCGGTGGCTTCATCTACAACCGGAGCGGCGGGTGTATCGGTTGAAGTCCCGGTGGCAGTAGCCTTGGCCGGACGTTTCTTCGCACCGGCGGCTGTCCGCGGCTTGGCCCCGCTGCCTCCCTTGGCGGGTCCGGGATCGGAAGGAATATGCTGCACAGCCTCGATACTGGCCTGCAGGGCAGCCATCAGATCGATAACATTGTTCTCCTGGCGGGCCGGAGCAATATGGAACTCTTCGCCGGCAATTTTGTGCGTAATCAGATCAAGCATCCGCTGGCGGTAATCATCCGTATATTTGGCAGGCTCGAACGGGGTGGACAGCTGTGAGATCAGCAGCTTGGCCATGTCCAGCTCCTTGTCGTTCACGCTGCCCGGCTCCGGCAGGCCGGGAACCTGCGATACCGGACGGACCTCGTCCGGGTAATAGATCGTCTCAATCGCCAGACAGTCCGCCAGGACGCGGATGGCGGCCAGACTGCTTTTGGAGCGGATGGAGATCTTGGCAATACCGATCTTCCCCGTCTGACGCATCGCCTCCATCAGCAAACGGTAAGCATTGGCACCTGCCTGGTCTGGTGACAGATAATAGGTCTTCTGGAAATAAATTGGGTCAATCTCCGTCAAATCCACGAAATCCAGTATGGTGATGCTCTTGCTGCTCTCCTCGCTTAGCTGATCCAGCTCCTCCTTGTCGAACAGGACAAATTTTCCTTTCTCATATTCGTACCCCTTGCCGATCTCCTCCCAGGTGACCTCCTTGTCACAGACAGGACATTTACGTACATAAGACAGCGGACTGCCGCATTCTTTGTGGATGTAGCGCAGCGAGATGTCTTTATCCTCCGTAGCGGAGAACATCTTGACCGGAACATGCACAAGCCCGAAGCTGATGGCTCCTTTCCAAACGGTATGCATGAGAATCGCCTCCTGATGGGATGTGTTATGGCTTAGTATGGAACGGGAGGGCTTTTTCTAGCCGGATGCATGTTTTGAGAGTCATGGGAAAAAATAAATGCTGCTCAGCTTGCACAGACACAAAGCGTGAAAAGGGGGCATTATGGACAAGGAGCACTATCACTGGAGCGATGCCCTATCGGAGCAGGATATTCCGGCAGAGGCGGTCAATTGGGACAATATTATTGCCGATCCGGAGGATGCCGGACTGGACGAGGACGCAGGCCTGCTGGATGCCGGTGCAACCATAGGGGAGCTTCCGGCGGAAGATGACGAGGAATAAGGAGGCAAGAAGAGAATGGATATAACACGTGCGAAGGATATTTACGCTTCCAAGGACAAGATCGCTGTGCATCTCGACGGAGAACCGGTTTGGATTGAGCATGTAGATTCGGATAACGGTATGGCAACGGTTCAGGTAGGCTCCCGGCCGACGAATACACAGACTGTTGGTGTTGAGCGGCTGGAGGAGCAGGGGAAGTAACGGGTCAGCACAATAAGTTCTGGTAGGTATCCAGGTAAAATACTAATTGGAGCAGGCGTTCTCTTGGCGGTGACACCATCGCGGGAGTCTCCTGCTTTTTGTGTGGCCTGACCTCCTTCAAACGTTATGCTCAGGGCCGGGCGTGGAGCGCGAATGAGGTGTATGAGTGCACCCTGAATTCGTGGAAAGTGAGCGTGGGGCGGCTTACGGATACATGAAGCGAGGAATGGCGGACTGTAGTGCTCTTAATGGAATGGATTTCCTCATTTTGTGGATTCAAACGGACTCAGAGGCCGTTAAGTAACCTAATTGGCGTAACATTTGGCTCAAAATTCGAAGTTAACGGCCCCTGAGTCCGCAACAAGCAGCAAAATGATATTTTAAGCCAAATAGCGGCTTCTGTGTCCGCTTAACTTCCAGCAGTCCACTTATCTGCCACCATGCTCATTCGTCACCTCACACACCGTCTTCTCGCTCATCCGCCACCATGCTCATCCGCACCACACACTCTGCACTCCCTCAACTGTCACCTCCTCAAGTCACCTTCCCTCACAGCTTCAACTGGCAACGGCCCCATAATTATAGCTGACACAGATATTGACGCCGGGAGTGGTGAGCCCCTATATTTGGGAGAAGAATTTTGACGAAAAGAGATGATGGAAGTGCGTCCGATATTGCTGGGTGTGTGCTCGGCGCTGTTTTTTGCGGTGACGTTTGTGCTGAACCGGAGGATGGAGCTTGCGGGAGGAAGCTGGGCGTGGAGCGCCTCGCTGCGGTACTTGTTCACGCTCCCGCTGCTGCTGGCGATTGTGGCCGGAAGAGGGAGGCTGAAGCCGCTGCTGGCTGCGATGAGAGAACGGCCCAGAGCCTGGCTGCTGTGGGGCACTGTCGGGTTCGGCCTGTTCTACGCGCCCATCTGCTTCGCCGCTGCCTATGCACCGGGCTGGCTGAGCGCAGGAACGTGGCAGATCACAATTATCTCCGGTTCGCTGCTGGCTCCGTTCTTCGGAGAATGGGTTAGCGGACCGGGAGGACGAGTATACATAAGAGGTAAAATCCCGCTGCGCGGGCTGCTCCTCTCCCTGATTATTCTCGCTGGAGTAGCGCTGCTGCAAGTGGAGCAGGCGCGGCAGCTTGCCCCTTCCCAGGTCCTGCTGGGCATTGTCCCGGTCCTTATCGCTTCCTTCGCCTATCCGCTCGGCAACCGTAAGATGATGGAGCTGTGCGGCGGCCAACTGGATGTATTCCAGCGGATTCTTGGTATGACGCTTGCCAGCCTGCCCTTCTGGCTGGCTGTCGCTCTGTATGGTATGGCAGATACAGGCCTGCCCTCCTCCCCGCAAATAGGACAATCAGTCATTGTTGCACTCAGTTCGGGAGTTGTGGCTACGGTGCTGTTTTTCCGGGCTACCGATCTGGTCCGGGGCAGCATGAGCAGTCTGGCAGCCGTGGAAGCGACCCAGTCACTGGAGGTGCTGTTCGCCTTGCTGGGGGAGATGCTCTTACTGGACTCGCCGCTGCCATCCCTCCTGTCATGGGCGGGGATTGCGGTCATTATTGGTGGTATGATGCTGCATAGCCTGTTCTCCCGGCATCCGGGGAAGCCTGCGGCGGCTCCGGCGTTCTCAACGGACTGACGGGCTGTTGCGGTGCAAGTAGCATACCGATATAATTAGAAGTATTGTTAACTGTTAAGGGATCTTCATAAAGGTGGTAGTTGCAGCTTTGGATAATAATACACAAACGGTGTTCACAACCCGTTCATTCAGCCTTCAGGATACGGAGGCACTTGCCGCCGCCATTGCTGCCGCGTCATCGGCGGGGATGGTTATCGGACTTGACGGGGATCTAGGTGCAGGCAAAACAGCGTTCTCGCAGTGCTATGCACGCCACTTGGGTGTGGAAGGTATTGTGAATAGTCCTACTTTTACCATTATCAAAGAGTATGAAGGACGTCTGCCGCTGTATCATATGGATGTATACCGGATATCGCTGCAGGAAGCGGACGAGCTGGGACTGGAAGAGTATTTCTACGGTCAGGGTGTGAGTCTGGTGGAATGGAGCCGAATCATTACTGAACTGATGCCGCCGCGGCATCTCCATATAGAGCTGAAGACCGCCGGCCCGGAGGAACGGGAGATTACGGTGACCGGAATCGGAGAGCCTTACGGCGAATTGTGCCGGATGCTGATCCAGAAGTGGGGTAAAGAAACATGACGAACTCGAATAATGAGCCGCGCAAGCGGTTTTTGGCGCTGGATACATCAACGGCAGTTCTGGGAGTGGCCGTGACTGGCGGCGGGGAGCTGCTGCATGAGATTAATGCTTCCGGGGAGCGGAACCATTCGGTTCATCTGCTGCCTATTATTGAGCAGGCACTTCAGGCGTCTGCCACTACAGCCGACAGAATCGGCGGAATCTCGGTCGGGATCGGCCCGGGCTCCTATACCGGAACACGGATTGCTGTGACTGCAGCCAAGACGCTGGCCTGGGCCTGGAACGTACCGGTTACCGGTGTATCCAGCCTGCATGCGCTGGCCTGGGGCGGATACCATGCGGCTTCTGCGCAGCAAGAGCAAGACGCTATAACTTCTGCGCCCGGCACGGCAGGAACAGACTGGATCATTCCGCTGATCGATGCCCGGCGGGGACAGGCATACACCGCTGTATTCGCGGCGGACGGGGACAAGCCGCCCCGGCGGCTGGCGCCGGATGCGATCCGGCTGATGGCCGACTGGGTGCAGGAGCTGGCGGTACGGCTGAAGGAAGCCGCAGCTGAGGGCAATCTGCCGGACACACTGTGGTTCGTAGGGGAGACGGCGCTGCACGGAAGTGCGGACATGCTGGCTCCGCTGATGGAAGCAGCCAACGTCCAGGCATTGCCTTATGAGCTGGAAGGACGCTGGACCGGATTTCTGGCGGAAGCGGGTCTCTACGAAGAGAGCGGAGATTTGCATACGCTGATTCCCAATTATACGCAGTTGTCGGAGGCGGAGGCGAATCTGCGCCGCAGCAGCGAAGGGAGCCTGAATACACGATGATCAAACCGGAACGTAGACCGGCTCAGGGGACTGAGCTTGTTTTTCGCCTGATGCGGCTGGAGGATGTGCCTGCGATTCTTGTGATTGAACGGGAGGCCTTCACCATGCCTTGGACAGAGGAAGCCTTCCGCAACGAGCTGACCCACAATCATTTTGCTAAATATATGGTAATGGAGCTGGCAGGGCATATTATTGGCTACGCAGGAATGTGGGCGATTGTCGATGAGGCGCATGTCACCAATATTGCACTGCTGGAGGCCTACCGGGGACGTAAATGGGGCGAGCGGCTGCTGGACGAGCTGATGAAGACGGCGGCTTATCTCGGCATGCAGTCGATCACGCTTGAAGTACGGGTCTCCAATGAAGTGGCCCAGAATTTATACCGCAAAAAAGGCTTCAAGCCTGCCGGTACCCGCAAGGGCTATTATTCGGACAACCGCGAGGACGCGCTCATCATGTGGGCCGATCTGCCGGAGTACGGGGAGCAAGCTGTAACGGAAGGAAGCGTGGACTTGAAATGAAGACAGACACGGGCGCAAGAGAGCCTGTATTGATTCTGGCAATTGAAACCAGCTGTGACGAGACCTCTGTAGCTGTAGTGAAGGATGGCTGTGAGGTGTTGTCCAACATCATCTCCAGCCAGATTGAGACCCACCGGGCATTCGGAGGTGTGGTGCCTGAAGTGGCCTCCCGCAAGCATGTCGAGGTGATTACGCTGGTCATTGAAGAGGCTTTAAGCGCGGCAGGCGTACGTCCGCAGGAGCTGACAGCAGTGGCGGTAACGCAGGGTCCGGGACTGGTGGGGGCGCTGCTGGTTGGAGTCGTGGCTGCCAAAAGCCTGGCGCTGGCCTGGGGCAAGCCGCTCATCGGCACACATCATATTGCCGGTCATATCTATGCCAACCGGCTGGTCAAGGAATTGAAGTATCCGGGTATGACGCTGGTGGTGTCAGGGGGGCATACGGAGCTGGTGCATATGGAGCGGGAAGGAAGCTTCCGGATCATCGGGCGCACCCGTGACGATGCCGTCGGCGAGGCGTACGACAAAGTGGCGCGGGCCCTGGGCTTCCCTTATCCGGGAGGGCCGCATGTGGACAAGCTGGCGCATGAAGCGGAGGAAGCCTTCGCTCTGCCGCGTGTGTGGCTGGAGCCGGGCTCGTATGACTTCAGCTTCAGCGGACTGAAGTCCGCGGTGCTGAACGCGGTGAATCAGAGCAAGATGAAGGGGCTTATGCCGGATGTCGCGGCTATTGCGCGCGGCTTCCAGGAATCCGTAGTTGAAGTGCTGGTCGAGAAGGCGATCCGTGCCGTCCGTGAATACCACGCGGAGCAGCTTCTGCTCTGCGGAGGGGTAGCGGCGAACAAGGGGCTGCGCGAAGCCCTGATCCGGCGCTGCGGAACAGAAGGGATTGAGCTGATTATCCCTCCTCCCGTGTATTGTACGGATAATGCGGCGATGATTGGTGCCGCAGCTTATGTGAAATGGAGACATGAAGGCGGAATTCCGCTGGATATGGTAGCTGATCCCGGTTATTCGCTGGAGAAATGGTCGGTATCTGCCTATTGACTTTTGCAGAAGCCGCCGGGTATAATCAGTTCAATTCAATCATCTTATATTTGAACAAACGCAAGGATCGGAAGCAGTAAGGTCACTCCGGGATAAGAGAGCTGCGGGAAGGTGCGACGCAGTCGATGGAGACCTGAACTCGTCCGGGAGCGGAGCGGTGGAAGCAGGTAGCTCTTTGAACAGGAGCGCTGGCCGGTACAGGATGTAATCCGGCAACCTTAGGTACACCGTTACGGTTAACCTCCGTGAGAGGGTGGTCAGTCAAGGCTGGACGGAGTGGTAACATTCCGGGAACCTTGCAGACATGGAGTGGGTATCGCAGAACAGCTGGAAGATTAGCGGGTTCGGATATCAACAAGAGTGGTACCGCGACAGTGAACAGCCTGTCGTCTCTTGAATGAGACGGGAGGCTTTTTTTGTGCACATTTTGTGAGAAGAAGTTTATAGGAATGACACGCAAGGATCGGGAGCAGTAGACGGCCAAGGTGAACAGAGAGCTGCGGGGAGGTGCGACGCAGACACCGGAGGCCGGCGAATCTCGCCCGTGAGCGGAGCGGCGGAAAGTGCTACAGGTACGCTGCTACGGATGTCCCCGTTACCGGACTATTCAGATCTTTAGAGCTTCCGTTAATCGGGGCTGCGAGTCTGATACTAAGCTGGACGCAGCCAGGACTTCTGACATCAGGGAGCCTATGCGTCAAAAAGAGTGGTACCGCGGAGGGCTGACCCCCCGTCTCTTTATAAGAGACGGGGGGTCTTTGTGCTTTTTAAGAGGCAGCCCTCCATGATATAAACCTAATTTGAGGAGGAATTACGATGATTATTCCGGTAAAGAAACGTATTCAGATTTTTGACACGACGCTGCGCGATGGGGAGCAGGCCCCGGGAGCCAGTCTTACCCCTGAGCAAAAGATTATTCTGGCCGGCAAGCTGGCGGACCTGGGAGTGGATGTCATGGAGCCGGGATTCCCTGTATCCAGCCCGGGGGATTTCGCTGCGGTGGAGACGATCTCCCGCAACATTCAGGGCGTGGAGATCTGCGGCTTCGCACGTGCAGTCAAGGGGGATATCGATGCTGCTGTACGGGCCACCCGGGATGCCGCGCGGCGGCGGATTCATCTGTTCATCTCCTCCTCCGACATCCACCTGCGCCATCAGCTGCGCATGAGCCGCCCTGAGGTTGTAGCAGTTGCCAGAGAGATGACCGCTTATGCCCGCCAGTTCTGCGATGTGGTAGAGTTCACTGCAATGGATGCTGCACGGACGGGCATCGACGATCTGATTGAGATGGTCGAAGCGGTGATTGAAGAGGGCGCTTCGATTATCAATCTGCCGGACACGGTAGGCTATGCGCTGCCGCAGGAATACGGGGAGATGTTCCGCCGTGTGCGGCTTGGAGCCCGGGGCGGCGACAAGGTCATCTACAGCGCCCACTGCCACAACGATCTGGGCCTCGCCGTAGCGAACAGCCTGGCGGCCATTGAAGGCGGCGCTACACAGATTGAGGTCACGGTCAACGGTGTGGGCGAGCGGACCGGCAACTGTGCGCTGGAGGAGCTGGTCATGGCGCTGGAGACACGCGGAGAGGCTATCGGCGCCGAGACTGGAATCGTGCTGGATAAGCTGTATGACACCTCGCGGATGATCAGCGGGGCGATGCATTTCCCGATTGCCTTCAACAAGCCGGTGGTCGGGCGCAATGCCTTCCAGCATGAATCCGGCATCCATCAGGACGGTCTGCTGAAGGACCGCAGCACCTACGAGATTATGGACCCGGAGCGGCTGGGCATCCCGCGCAGCATGATTATCCTCGGCAAGCATTCCGGCAGGCATGCGCTGAAGGACCGCGCCGCGAAGTATGGCATTGCTCTGGATTCGGCGGAGCTGGACGCGCTCTACGCATCCTTCAAGGAGACGGCTGACCGCCAGAAGGCCGTCAGCGATGATGAGCTGCTGCGGATGGTCAGCAGCACCACAGGACAGCAGGCGCAGGTCTATGCGCTCGGCGAGGTCCAGGTCCTGGCCGGCAGCGCGCCGCGCCGCGTGGCTGCAGTGACGGTGCGCCATCTGCAGAGCGGCGCAGAGACGACCCAGACCAGCACCGGAGACGGTCCGCTGGAAGCAATCATTGCCGCTATAGGGCAAGGGATTGCCGAGGATATCCGCTTCGACGGGCTGGAGCTGCATTCCCTCGGCAGCGGCGGGAATGCCCAGGCCGAGGCCGCCGTCATGGTGGAGTGGAAGGACACCAAGTTCCGGGGCACGGCCATCCATCACGATATCGTGATGGCCGCAGGCATTGCTTACATCGCCGCCTGTAATGCAGCGCTGCTGTCGGAATCGGAGGTGCCCTCTCCCGGCTCGGCGGTGAACAGTTAAACAGCTAGAGACCAAAGAACAGAGCGAAGTTACCGCGCGGGTTCAACGCTTTTCAAGGACCGGATGCCTATGCCATGTCACCGACATCGGCAGAGGCATCTTTGCTGTCAGGGGCTGGCAGGGCGGCGTATGGCCAAATGTATACGAAAAACCGAACACATTATATGCCGCGACGGCTGACGGGCGCATTGTAGTCGAAAAACCGACCACAATGCGTCGGATGAGGGTATGCGAGCCAAATGTAGTCGGAAAACCGACCACAATGCGCCGGATGAAGGTACGCGAGCCAAATGTAGTCGGAAAACCGACCACAATGCGCCGGATGAAGGTACGCGAGCCAAATGTAGTCGGAAAACCGACTACAATGCGCCGGATGAGGTACGCGAGCCAAATGTAATCGAAAAACCGACCACATTCGGCGTTGCGTGGGAGCGTGGGCCGGATGGCGGGCAAGTGGGCATTCATATCGCCTAAACCTAACATGATTTTTGCCCCGTGCGGCATTTGTCAACCTGTGGACAACGTTATCCACATATTCCGCACGAGTTGTGTAAAAACCGTGTAAAATCAGCAATAACGCCTTTTTTGCGAGCACCATAAACAAGAGGTTATGCTATGAAACAAAATTGTGAGAATTGTGGATAATGTGGATAATTCGGTGGATAAAAAGTCCTTGACAAGCAAAGTAGCCATTTTACGCATGAAAAAAGCCCCGAAGGGCTAATTTTAGATGATAGTTATGCACGGAAACTGTGGATGAGGCTGTGGATAACCAGATTTGAACAAATTGGAAACTGTTAAAATTTTTTTTTGATGCGTCTTTACATTAGTCCTCAGCCAGTTTCTCCCATTCGCTAAATAAATCTCCCAGCTCGCGTTTTTTGTCCTTAAGCTCACTTTCATGCTCCTGAAGCGCCATATAATCCTGATACACCTCAGGTTTAGTCATTTCATGCTCAATTCCCGAGATGGCTTCCTCCAGCTTCGCGATTTTCTCTTCCAGTTCGGAGATGCGGCGCAGGCGGTTCCGTTCCTCACGTTTAGCCTGCTTGTCCGCCTCATAGGAGAGGGAGCTGCCTTTCTCGGCGGATATCGCTTCAATGTCGGCACTTCTGGAGGACTTGGCGGCGGCAAGCTCGGCTTCCTCTTCGGCAATCGCTTTGAGCTCGAGCTTTTTCTCAACATAGTCGTCATAATTGCCCAAATACTGATCAATTCCGTCGGGGTGCAGCTCAAGTACCCGTTCAGCCATCTTGTTGAGGAAATAACGGTCATGGGAAATGAACAGCAGGGTGCCTTCAAAATCGATCAGGGCCGATTCGAGCACCTCGCGGCTGACGAGATCCAGATGGTTGGTAGGCTCATCGAGAATGAGCATATTGGCTCCGCGAAGCATCAGCTTGGACAGGGCCACCCGGGCCTTCTCGCCGCCGCTCAGCGCAGCTACCTTCTTAAGTACATCCTCGCCGCTGAACAGGAAGTTGCCGAGAATTGTACGGATTCGGGCCTCCTCCAGCATCGGATATTCACTCCACAGCTCCTCCAGCACCGTATTGCGCGGATTCAGCCGGGTCTGCTCCTGGTCGTAGTAGGCGATCTTCACCTTGGTTCCCCAGTTCACGGTTCCGCGGGAAGGCTCGCGGGTGCCGGTCATGCATTGCAGCAGTGTGGACTTCCCGATCCCGTTCGGTCCGATCAGCGCCGCTGTCTCGCCGCGCCGCAGCTCGAAGGAGGCGTTGCGGAAGAGCGGTGCAGCCTCAGGACTGAAAGAGACTGCGACCTCCCGGACTTGCAGCACTTCCTTGCCGGACATGAAGTCAGGCTCGAAGGAGAAGCTGGCCTTCTTAAGGTCGCCCAGCGGCTTGTCGATACGCTCCATCTTGTCGAGGGCCTTGCGGCGGCTCTGTGCCCGCTTGGTGGTGGAGGCCCGGACAATGTTGCGCTGCACGAAATCCTCCATCCGTGAAATTTCGTCCTGCTGCTTCTCATACTGCTTCATACGAATCTCGTATTCCGCAGCCTTCAGCTCCATATAGCGGCTGTAGTTGCCTGTGTATCTGCGCGATTGGTGCCGCTCGATCTCCACGATGGTCGTCACCAGGCGGTCAAGGAAATACCGGTCATGGGATACGACCAGGATGCCTCCGGCGTAACCGCGCAGATAATCCTCCAGCCAGGTGAGCGTCTCGATGTCCAGATGGTTAGTCGGCTCATCGAGCATGAGCAGATCAGGCGCTTGAAGCAGGATGCGGGCCAGTGCCAGACGTGTCTTCTGGCCTCCACTTAAGGTAGAGATTGGAGTATCCGGTGCGAACTCCCCGAAGCCCATCCCGTGCAGCACGCTGCGGATACGCGTATTGATCTCATAGCCGCCGTGATCCTTGAACCAGTCAGAGCGTCTGGCATAACGCTCCAGCAGATCCTCATAACGCTTCGGATCTTCGGCAAGTGCCGGATCGGCGATATCCGTCTCCAGCTGCCGCAGCTCGGCCTCTGCCTCCAGCAGCGGCGCAAATACCGCGAGCATCTCTTCCTGTATGGTGTTATCCGACTGCAGGCCGCTGTTCTGGGCCAGATAGCCAATCGTAGTCTCTTTAGACTTATGAATTTGTCCGCTGTCATAAGACATCTCACCCGCGAGAATCTGCAGAAAGGTCGATTTGCCTGCTCCGTTGACGCCAACCAGCCCGACTCTCTCCCTCTCGTTCACCATTAGGCTAATGCCGTCCAGCACGCTTTGTATACCGTATGATTTCGTAATTCCTGTCGCTTGAAGAAGCATTCTGATGAAACCTCCGCCCTTGCAAATTGGCCTCGGCGGCTTGCGCCCAGGCGATTGTCTAATCTTATTCTCCAGTTTACATGAAAAAGGTGGGGCGTGCGAGGTCCATTCTGCTAACAAGGGGAATGAATCAACCTTGGCGAACCGGTGAGAAGAGTGGTAAACTGAGCTTACAAACTATGATAAGCTAGGAACAAGTGAAGGAGGAGGCTGCCTATGCAGGAGCACAGCATGCAGCTTGCCGGGCGGAAGCACGAGCTTCGCACCGGGAATACCGCGCTCCGCGATGCCTTGCCCATGGAGCAGCGGGAGCTGTTATCCGCCCGGGTGTGCGCCCATGCCTGGAGCTGGTTCTCGCAGGAAGGCGCAGCTTCACTGCTTGCGTATGCGCCGTTTCGCTCCGAGCTGGACTGCCGTCCGCTTCTTGCGGCGGCATGGGCGGAAGGGCATGAGGTGCTGCTTCCCCGCGTCAACCGGGAGAGCGGTGACTTAAGCCTTCACCAGGTAAGCTCCTGGGATGAGCTTGTCCCTGGAACCTACGGGATCATGGAGCCGCCGGCCGGAAGTGCTGCTCTTGCCGGCCCCCTCGCGCAAGCAGGACGGAGAACCGGCTGGCCGGAAGTTATCTTCGTGCCCGGACTGGCCTTTGACCAGCGTGGCGGACGTCTCGGCTATGGACGAGGATATTATGACCGCCTGCACACCGCATTGGAGACAGGGGTCCCCGGTACGGCTGCCAAGCCTATGTGGATTGGTCTGGCCTACGGCCTCCAGCTGGTACCGGAAGTACCGCTTGAGGAGCATGATGCCTTAATGGATCTGCTGATTACGGAGAACGGCATCTGGGATTGCCGGAAGGAGAGGGCTACATGGAATTAACTCATTTCAACGAGCAGGGCAGAGCCCGCATGGTGGATGTGAGCGACAAGGAAGTTACCAGGCGGACAGCGGCAGCCAGAAGCCAGGTACATATGGCCCCGGAGACGCTGGATGCCATTAAGGCGGGAACGATCCGCAAAGGCGATGTGCTTGCGGTAGCTCAGGTTGCAGGAATCATGGCGGCGAAGCAGACTGCAAGCTGGATTCCCATGTGCCACCCGCTGCCGCTTACCGGAGTGGATATCCGCTTCATGGATAACAACAAAGATGAACTATATATAGAAGCAACCGTCAGCACTACCGGTAAGACCGGGGTGGAGATGGAGGCGCTCACTGCCGTATCGGCAGCGGCGCTGACAGTATATGATATGTGCAAGGCGCTGCAGAAGGACATGATTATCGGACCTACGATGCTGGTGTCCAAGAGCGGCGGCAAGAATGGGGATTACGCGCTGGAAGCAGAATAGAGCAGCAGCAGGGAATGATACAGCCGAAGGCGCAGCGGCAGCTGCTTCAGCAGCCGGATATACATAGTACATAGAGAGGGAGGGACAACCTATGGCGTGGAAAACAGCAATCCTGACGGCCAGCGATAAAGGGGCCAGGGGCGAACGGGAAGACACGAGCGCCCAGGTGATTCGGGAGCTGGTGGAGGAGGAGCTGGGCGGCGAGATCATTGAATACCGGATCGTGCCTGATGAGCAGGATGAGATTATTGCTGCACTGATTGAGCTTACGGATTATTTCCAGGCGGATCTGGTGCTGACAACCGGCGGAACCGATCTGGCCATCCGCGATGTTACGCCGGAGGCGACGCGGCGGGTCATTGAACGCGAAGTGCCCGGACTCTCCGAGGCGATGCGCAGTACGGTGATGCAGAAGAACCGCGCAGCTATGCTGTTCCGGGGAATCTGCGGCATCCGTGGAAGAACTCTGATTGTCAATCTGCCCGGTACCCCGAAGGGGGTACATGAGAATCTGGCGGCGATTATGGATCAGCTTCCGGAGGCTCTGTTAATGGTTACGGGACAATACCGCCAGTAATCGGACTCTGCTCTATTCACTTTTGTCTAAATCGTTCAGGATACACAATGGATGTGTGATATAAGTTATGGTATTATTATTTTATCGTTAACTATTGTCATGAACGGACAGAAGGATGGGAGGAAACCGGTATGTTAGGTGGTATTGGCACACCCGGAATTATCTTGTTGGTTATCTTGGCGTTGCTGCTCTTCGGTCCCAATAAGCTTCCTGAGCTGGGGCGGGCAGTCGGACGTACCTTCCGTGAATTCAAGGACGGTGCACGGGAGATTGTGAACGAGCCGGAAGCGGCCAAGCGGGGCGATACAGTTGCTCCTGCGGCGGCGCAGACGGCTGCAGCAGAACTTCCGCAGGACCGCCGTCTGCCGGAATAATTTTAAGGTTCCCACGCAGGGGCGTCTTTCCCAGGTCTGCTTTTAGACCGGGGCGGCGCCCTTTTTTTGAAATAGAAATTATAAGTTCACGATATAACTTATCTATTGCTAATATGTCAATCCGGGTGGTGTCAGTCATGTCTCTGGAAGAGGAAGAAATGTCCCTCGTCGATCATCTGACGGAGCTGCGCAGACGTCTTATCTACGTGCTGATCGTGTTCGTAGCAGGACTTGTGCTCGGCTTATTCGTCGCCAAGCCAATCTATCTGTACCTGATCAGCGCCGATGCTGCGCAAGGCTTCGTCCTGCATGCGTTCTCCTTCTGGGATGGAATCGGGATGTATATGAAGATCGCTATGGCGGTCTCGCTGGTCTTCTCCGTGCCGTTTATCGCCTTCCAGCTATGGGCGTTCATCAGCCCCGGCCTGCGGCCTGTGGAGCGGAGCGCTGCCCTGCGTTATGTGCCTTATGTGTTTGTATTGTTTATTGCCGGCATTGCTTTTGCCTATTACATAGTGTTCCCTATGGCCTTATCCTTCACCATCTCGATTACGCGGAATATGGGGCTTGAGGAGACCTACGGCATCGCCGAATACTTCGATTTCCTGTTCAGTCTGGTGATTCCGCTGGCCCTGCTCTTCGAGCTGCCGCTGATTGTCATGTTCCTGACCAAGCTCAGGGTGCTGAACCCGCTGCGTCTGCGCAAGATGCGCCGTTATGCCTATTTCGCGCTTGTGTTCATTGCTGTGGTCATTACACCGCCTGATTTCATCTCGGACTTTCTGGTGACGATTCCGCTGCTTGTGCTGTATGAATTCAGTGTGTTTCTGTCCGCATTCGTCTACCGCAGGCAGTTGGCTGAGGACGCTAAGCGGGAGGCGCGGTATGTGAAGGCAGATTAGTGGGAGGGGGGCATAATATGCCCCTTGCTGGATAGAATGTAGGAGAGTGCGGGCCGGACAAGCGCTGAAACCATAATTTTGGCAAAAACAAATACGATTTTGTGTAAAAGGACTTGAAATCCGTCTTCAAGTTGAGTATCATAAAAATTGTTGTTAGCACTACAGAGGGTTGAGTGCTAACGCTGCTGAAAAACCGGGATTGGCCGGAGCAACATTCCGTAAGGGATGCTGATGGCGCAGATCCCCGCAGCTCTATCTATGTTTTCAAAGCAAAACACATAATTTCAAAGGAGGCTATTTTTTCATGATTAAACCACTAGGTGAACGCGTATTGGTAGAACCAAGCGAGCAGCAGGAAACCACTTCTTTCGGGATCGTGCTTCCGGACTCTTCCAAAGAGAAGCCGCAAGAAGGTACTATTATCGCTGTAGGCAGCGGAGCTTTGAAAGACGGAGTCCGTGTAGCGCTGGAAGTGAAAGAAGGCGACCGTGTGCTTTTCTCGAAATATGCCGGAACTGAAATCAAATACGAAGGCAAAGAATATCTGATTATGAAAGAAAGCGACATTCACGCTATTCTTGACTAGTCTTAAGCGTCGCTCATAAGTCAGATTTAGAGTACTTATACACAAGCTAAGATTACGTTCACAATAATATTAGGAGGTTAACTATACAATGGCAAAAGAAATTAAGTTCAGTGAAGATGCTCGCCGTGCAATGCTGCGCGGGGTTGATGCTTTGGCAAATGCAGTAAAGGTTACACTGGGTCCAAAAGGCCGTAACGTGGTGCTGGAGAAGAAATTCGGCAGCCCGCTGATCACCAATGACGGTGTGACTATCGCCAAGGAAATCGAACTGGAAGATGCCTTCGAGAACATGGGCGCACAGCTCGTTAAAGAAGTAGCTACCAAGACTAACGATGTAGCCGGTGACGGTACTACAACTGCAACGGTTCTGGCTCAGGCTATGATCCGCGAAGGTCTGAAGAACGTAACTGCAGGCGCTAACCCGATGGTTATGCGTAAAGGGATCGACAAAGCAGTGAAGGCTGCTGTCGCTGAACTGCAGAATATCGCTAAGCCGATTGTGGATTCCCAAGCGATCGCACAAGTAGCTGCAATCTCCGCTGCTGACGAAGAAGTGGGCCAACTGATTGCTGAAGCTATGGAAAAAGTCGGCAAAGACGGCGTTATCACCGTTGAAGAATCCCGCGGATTCCTGACAGAGCTTGAAGTGGTTGAAGGTATGCAGTTCGACCGTGGATACATTTCTCCGTACATGATCACAGATACGGACAAGATGGAAGCCGTTCTGGAGAACCCGTACATCCTGATCACAGACAAGAAAATCAGCAGCACGCAAGAAATTCTTCCACTCTTGGAGAAGATCGTTCAACAGGCGCGTCCGCTGGTAATCATCGCTGAAGATATCGAAGGCGAAGCTCAGGCGATGCTGATTGTGAACAAGCTGCGCGGAACGTTCAATGCTGTAGCGGTTAAAGCTCCTGGCTTCGGCGACCGCCGTGAAGCTATGCTGCAGGATATCGCTGCTCTGACAGGCGGCCAAGTGATCACTGAGAAGCTTGGACTGGATCTCAAGAGCACTTCTATCGAGCAACTGGGTAACGCCCGTCAAGTGCGCGTAACCAAAGAAAACACTACAATTGTAGACGGAAGCGGCGACAAGGCGGACATCAATGCACGCGTTAGCCAAATCCGTTCCCAGCTGGAAGAAACGACTTCCGAGTTCGACAAAGAAAAACTGCAGGAGCGTCTGGCAAAATTGGCTGGCGGCGTAGCCGTTGTCA
The DNA here is from genome assembly GCF_038006885.1 of Paenibacillus sp. FSL R7-0302. NCBI lineage: Bacteria > Bacillati > Bacillota > Bacilli > Caryophanales > Paenibacillaceae > Paenibacillus > Paenibacillus sp. FSL R7-0302. Next base: position 5,415,449 of record NZ_JBBOWB010000001.1, on the reverse strand, counting down.
AAGTCGGTGCTGCTACTGAAACTGAACTGAAAGAGCGCAAGCTCCGCATCGAAGATGCCCTGAACGCAACCCGCGCTGCGGTTGAAGAAGGTATCGTATCCGGTGGGGGTACAGCTCTTGTGAACGTATATGCTGCTGTAGCTGCTGTTGTAGCTGAAGGCGACGAAAGAACTGGCGTGAACCTCGTGCTGCGCGCACTGGAAGAGCCTGTCCGCACCATCGCTGCTAACGCAGGCCAGGAAGGTTCCGTTATCGTGGACCGTCTGAAAAAAGAAGCTATCGGCATCGGCTACAACGCTGCTACCGATGAGTGGGTAAACATGTTCGAAGCAGGGATCGTTGACCCTGCCAAGGTAACCCGTTATGCGCTGCAGAACGCAGCATCCGTAGCGGCTATGTTCCTGACCACTGAAGCGGTTATCGCTGACAAGCCAGAACCAGCCGCTGCTGGTGGCGGAATGCCAGATATGGGCGGCATGGGCGGTATGGGCGGCATGATGTAATAAGGGTGACAAACCCTTATGCATTAAGGGTTTCCTGAGAAGGAAACACCGTTTGACCACATGATGCAAAAATAAGAGGCTTCCTATGAGTTCATTGAACTTGTGGGAAGCCTCTTTTTCATAGCTCAAATCTTTTAATATTCTTCAATCTAATTTCTGATCTAAAAGAGGTTTTACTAAACGACGCACTTCGTCTGTTGAAGTGGTTTCCATTAATTGGTCTCTTAGTTCGTCTGCGCCTCTAAATCCACGAACATAGATTTTGAAATAACGAAGAAGTGGTCTAAATGAACGTGGCAAGGTTTCTGTTGAATATTTATCGTGAAGATCCAACTGTAAAAGAAGTAAACTGAGAAAATCCTTCGCGCTATGTTCTTTAGAGTCTTTCTCAAAAGCAAATGGATTAGTGAAAATGCCGCGGCCAATCATGATACCATCAACGCCGTATTGTTCAACTATTTTTAATCCTGTTGCGCGGTCCGGAATATCTCCATTAATGGTTAACAACGTATTTGGGGCAATTTCATCGCGCAATTTTTTTATTTCAGGAATTAGTTCCCAGTGTGCAGCTACTTTACTCTTCTCTTTTTTGGTACGAAGGTGAATGGACAGATTCGCAATATCTTGTTTCAATATATGTCCTAACCAATCGCGCCACTCATCAATTTTAGAGTAACCTAATCTTGTTTTAACACTAACCGGCAATCCACCTGCTTTTGCTGCTTGAATAATTTCTGCTGCAACTTCAGGATGGCGTATTAATCCGGCCCCTTTTCCACTGGCTGCGGCGTTTTGTGCTGGGCATCCCATGTTTATATCGATGCCACGAAAACCAAGTTTTTTCATATCAATACTCATCTGTTCAAAAAGTGCAGGTTTATTGCCCCAAATATGAGCGACAATCGGTTGCTCATCAGCTGTGAACATTAACCGGCCACCTACATTTTCTTTCCCAACAGGGTGACAATAATTTTCTGCGCTTGTGAATTCTGTGAAAAATACGTCAGGTTTTGCAGCTTCACTGATGACGTGACGAAATACAATATCTGTGACGTCTTCCATTGGAGCTAATATAAAAAACGGTTTCGGTAAATCCAGCCAAAAGTTTGGTTCGTTACTCATATTATCTTCTCCTGTTGCAACATATAAAAACGATATAATCTATAGCAAAGTCTTTTACCCATCATACATAGTATCATTATTTTTCGTTTGATGCACAATGGTGTGAACGACGGACACATTTGTGGTGTCTGCCAAAGTCGAGCGGCAAGCGCGAACTTAAAGATTTCTTTAACTTTCACACAGGGGTTAATCCGCCATGTAGAATTGTAGCTTAATAGGATTAATCAATTGAAGGGCCGGAACATGATGACAAAAATCAGAGGTTTTATCATTTTTTTAATCTTTCTTCTTGCAATAACTCCATCAACAGCAGCGGCACAAAGCTCCAGCTATGCAGAAGCGCTTAACCGCTTGGGATTGTTCAGTGGAACGGAGAATGGGTATGAGCTGTCGCGGGTGCCCACCAGAGCAGAAGCCCTTGTAATGATGCTGCGTCTGTGGGGGAAGGAGAAAGAGGTCCTGAAAAGCACCTACAAAAGTCCATTTACTGATACAGGGTGGGAAAGCCGCTACGTGTCGTATGCCTATACCAAGGGTGTCGTTAATGGAATAGATGAGTTTCGTTTTGGCGGTAACCGGCCCGTCTCGCTTAACCAGTATTGTTCAATGGTTTTAAGGGTATTGGGATATTCAGAAACAAAGGGCGACTTCACTTATGGAACCGCAGTTTCTTTTGCCTCAACCGTTCTGGGAATAGACCTTACCCAAGAACGCGGATTCAACCGGGGAACGCTCGCAAAAATAAGCAGTTATGTTCTAAACACAAGACCCAAAAACCAGCTTCCCACGCTAGGTCAAACCCTTAGTACAGCAAATATTTTCACCACGCAAGCTTTAAACGAGGCAATGGCACTTTGGGAGCAGGATAAAAGGTTGAATGGAACGACGATTTTAATCTATGCAGTGGGTTCTGACCTTGAATCACAGCAAGGCCGGCTAACCGATGACTTGGAAGAAATTTTGCGCGGTCAACCCAACCAAAATACGAAAATCCTGCTGCAAACAGGCGGAACGCTCAAATATCACAACAAATATATGACCGATGGGACATCCGAACGCTTTGAAGTTAGTCATGGACAACTTCAAAAGCACGAAAGCCATATCCAAACTGCCGCATCAGACCCTAGAACACTGAGGGACTTTCTTGTATGGGGCAAAGCCGTTGCACCAAGTGAACGTTATATCCTGATTCTATGGGACCATGGGTATGGAACAATGGGCGGATTTGGCGCAGACGAGCTAAATGAACGAAAAACGATGAAGGTCTCGGAGCTTTCCCAAGCGATCGGTTCATTAGATATGTATTTCGACTTAATCGTCTTTGATGCCTGTCTTATGGGCACCGTTGAAACTGCCTATGCGCTTAGAGATCAGGGCAAATATCTCATAGCTTCTGAAGATTCAACCCCCGCAGCAGGCTTGTACTATACCACATGGATAGATGCGCTAGAGCGAAACCCGCAGATCAGCACTGAAAGGATAGGACGTTTAATTTTAGACTCCTTTACCCTTCATTCAGGGATGGAAGCTAAGATGCAAACCACCCTATCAATGCTGAAGCTGTCTCAGGCGGAATCCTTGGTTAAGGCCATAGTAAATGCAAAATTTGATCTCTCCCTAACAGACCTTGCAAACCGCTCAGAGCTATTAGGCAAAAACGACGGGATATTCGATCAATATGATCTTATAGAGCTTATGGGACAATCATCAGAAATCACTGCTGCCGCCCAAGCACTTGCCTTCGAAGTAAGAAATTCAGCAGGTTATAAAAACCGCAACGGTGTGGCTTTATATGTTCCTAGCAGAAAAATCGCACGCATACATGAAATGAAAGAAGAACTGCAAGCTATGGGTCTAAGTTCAAAGTATATAGAAACGATTTTCTAACGAGGAGGTATTTTATGAAGAAGATTTTAAGCTTGATGCTGGTATTTTCGCTCTTACTATCAGTAGCGCCTGTGTATGCGAATGTAGCAACAGAGTACAATTATGTGTTTGGTGTGAAAACAGGAGGCAACGAGAACGGCGGAACCGGCGATGATATTTATATGGGCGTAAGTACATATGAATCTGGAATAAACTCTGATCAAGCAGCCAATTTTGGCGGCGCTGCCGCTTGGTCTGATACACAACATACATTTAAATTGCAAAATACTCCACCGTGGAGAATGAACGAGCTCGTTTTTTGGCTGGTGGGCAGTGATGACTGGTACGGTGAGTCGGTAGTTCTGTGGCTTCCTCAAATTGGCGGAAACATAAATCCAACACAGACGAAGACCATTCCAATATACTCATGGACAAAAGACCAGGGTAGACTGTATCGTGACATTTCGGACGTAACCAAAAGAAAATTCACCGATATGGGTGACGTTGATAAGCATGGAGGAGAGTTCTATCTGGATGCGAATTCGTCAGGCTCTGAACGTGCAGAGTGGGACAACTATGTCAGAGATCAATATGGTCACTATGACATTATGCAATATGAGGATGCTCCTGTTGTCAGCTATAGCGTTTCGGACGACGCTGTGGGCAGGGATTGGCTGACATTCCAGGAACCGACAAAAACAAAAACGTTTGAGCTCAATATTGACCGCAAGAAGCTTCACGATCAGATGGTTGCCAAGGACAAAGCAGAGATTTCACTGACCTATAGAGTGGCGCTGCTTGCCCAGTCTACCAATGCTGAGAGCCTCGGGGGAACCTTTGCCCATACAAGCTCAGGAAATCCGGAAGTGAAAACCTATTTGACAACAAAGATAGGGCAAGCGGACTACTATTATAAAGATGTAACTTATACGTTCTATCGTAGCATATATAACCTCGGCAACCCCGATATCACTCAAACGGTTACCTATTCACCGAGCCAGGACAATCTGTATCTCAACCGTAAATTCACAGATGTTAATATCACGGTTGAAGCGGTATCCATTCATAAAAAAACTATGACGCAAGAAATTAAAACGGAGCTGATCACCAACCTCCAAGCCACGCCTTCGTTATATATCGGGAACAACACGACAACACCGCTTGCCAACCTAACCATGACCAAACTGCAGGGCAATGACGGCAAACCAAACGGCAAACTTCAGTTCACTGGACAAGTGCCGCTGGATGTTAGCGCAGTGGAAAGCGAGGGCATAAGGCTTCAGCTTGACAACGTATCTACCCATCTAACGAAAAAAGGCCGGGCGCAGGCCTATTATTTAGAGAATCCAACTCCAGAATCACCGGCATCACAAAGTTTTTATTTTTCAACTCATAAAGTGGACACCAAAACCCCAACTGTAAGAGTGACCGACCAAACTGGAAATGACCTGGTGGGGGCAGATTCCATTCAAGGCAACATCAAAAAGCTGCATGAATTTTATATGGTTGCCAGTGAAACCCTCTATCCGGACGGAAATGTCGCCCACAGCGAGTCGAATCAAAACTATTTGAATTATGAGCTGTACATGAAAACCGGTGATTCCTATGAACCGGCCGCGACAAGAATAACAAACTTTGACGGTACAGGAAACAGAGCAAGAGTTACTGCACCTATTAACACGCAGGTTATCAATGGCGTTAGCATAAAGCTAAGTCCAATTGTTCCAACGGAAGGCGAATTCAAGCTCCGGCTGTATGGATGGGATCAAGCTGACAATCCGCTGGGCGGAGAGGCCGGATTTGCAGAAATTGAGAATATCAAAATCGATAATCTGGCTCCACGGGTGACCGTAACCGAAACGGTACATCCGCAAGATGCACAGCTTCGCAAAAGAAATGACTATAGCTTTGAAATGAATGACCTTGAGCAAAGCAATAACGGCTGGTCAAGAACTTATTATACGTTTATGAACGGGAATGCGGCGCCGCCTGACACGCCAATCAATCAGATTAAACCTGCCTCTGCAGAAATTTCCTCAACTCAAGGGATATGGGCATTTGTAGACTCAGAAGGTGACAGCACCACTGCCATTCTATCCATTCCCAAAGGGGACAACTTTGAGGGAACGCTCTATTATTTCACAGTAGACTCACTTGGAAACGATTCTAGAAACGAGCAAGCCTCTAGATACTATAAAAAACCTGTGAGTATTTTCAATGGAAATGTTGCTGACACACTGATTACGGAGGATTCCAGTCTTCCAAAGCCGCATTTTGACCTTAGCTTTGACGTAAGCAATCCAAACCTTGAAACGAGTTACCGGTGGATTTCTGATCCTGGCAATGACAACAGCTTTACACAAAAATTCAGAGTATACGAATCAAGCGATGATGTTGGTGCAGCTGAAAAAACGAATCTTAGCGGAACCAAAGTGCTGATGGACGGGAAATATATCCTTGAATATCGGGTGAAAAATAAACAGTCTGGTAACACTGCCGAATTCTCACAAGTATACACGTATGACGCCTATCCTCCGGAGATTAAATTTACCGTAGGAAGTCAGCACAATCTCTTTAAATCATCCCATCAGTTTAACGTGAAAGTGACAGACCGCAGTGAAATTGCCAGTGCATATTACTATGTATCCAAGCCGGACTCCGAGATCAGAATGGAGGGTATGCCGAACTATCCGCTGACACTGACACTGGACAGTGACAATATAGCACAGGTTAATCAGACCTTGACGTTAACAGGACTTCCATCAGGTGCGTACAGCATTGTTGTTGTGGCACAAGATCCGCATGGCAGAGTAAGCAAAAAGGTTTCCCCCTACTTTGGCATGAGGTCAGAAGCTGCGATCATTGACACATTGAACTTTACGGAGCCAAAGACTGTAAACGGAATGGGTACAACAACGGATGGAACCTATAGTATCTATGCTGTGTTGAATGAACCGCATGCAGCATGGACTTCTGATAGCGCATTGAAATATCAAAACCCGGTATATTATGCAACAACGGACGGCATGCCAACAGATAACGGCGTTTTAGTTCCTGAGTTCACAGCGAGCAACAATTCCGGCGGGAATTATGCATTTACACTCGACACACCGGTTCCGCTTCAAGAAGGTGTCAACACCATCTACGTCCAGTTTGGACTCATCAATGCTCCTGCGGACGACAGACCGGAGTTTTTAACAGAAGCGAGACCGCTCACCATTCTGTATGATAGCCAGGCACCAACCTTTGAATTGCCGGACTATAACACCATTCAGCCAACCAACGCATCCGTGACAGCAACAATCATCGCAAGTGATGCTGGTACAGGGATTAGCAAACTGACCGTTGCACCCGAGGATGCAGACAAAATCACGGTTTCTCCATATACAGACGGCGCATTCACAGTAACGGTAAGCGAAAATATAACCACAAATCTGACCCTGTCCGACGAGCTTGGCAATCGTGTTCTGGTTCCTATTTCCGTATCTAACATTGACCGGGCAGCTCCATCTGCGCTTGCTTCAAGTGACGTTGTGACCAAAGGAGCCAGACAGGATGGTGTGATTACAGTTAATGTCTCCGACAAGAATGATACAACCGTCTCCTTCGCCCTTATTCAAGACGCGGCAGCAAACCCTATTCTAACCGAAGCGGACTATGCGTTGTTCCAATCAAGCCCATCCGTGGAAATGCAGAGCAGTCCGGTTGTCATTAATGGCGAAGGCAACAAACAGAAGACCTACACCATTGACTTGAAGGGGCTTAGCGGAAGCTATGCCATTGGGGTCAAAGCCGTTGACACCGCAGGAAATGTAACTGAAAAAGTGTTCACTGACGCAAAACTGGACCTGGTTGACGCGGGGGCAGCCATTGTAAGTGTCAGCGCAAACCCCAGAACCACAAAAACCACTGCAACGGTCAGCGTTTATTTTAATGTTCCAGTAACCGTAATGCCAAACGCACCTGTAGAGGGAGATGCTGTGGGGGATATGGCCAGGTCGAACCTATTGTATACAGGACTTTTAACAACCTCCGCTAACTATGTAATGGACTATGAGGTTGTTATCCAGAACAATAATAAAATCAGCCTTTACGTTCAGGACGAGGTTGGAAGAGACAGTGTTCTGGAATTCACGCCTGAGGTTGATTTTGTTACAGGCTTTGATACTACAGGTTATGCAGAGAAAAATGGTCAAACGATTCAAAACGGCGGGTTCATATCCTTTAACCAGGGGGACAAGCTGTATTATATTGTAGTTCCAAATCCAAAGTATGCCGGGCAATATTTCTTTGTTGAACATGCTGTGTTATCTGGATTAGAACTCAATACAGAGCTAAGTGTTCTTGACCCTTCGTTTACAGAAGTTGAAGGAAGAACAGCGTATTCAAAGCTTGTATTTGAAGCGCTAAGAGACAGCAAAACAACAAAATCAGCTTATTTCGAGTCATACACGGCAGAAGGTATGGAAGCTGACCGGATGGAAGCGGAATATGTTTCCATTGCATCGGTTGACGAAACTGCACCAGCTGCAAAAGTAGGCTATTCGATCACGAATTCTACCAACCAGAATGTTACCGCAACACTTTCTGTATATGACCCGGAAAGCGGGATTTTAAAACTTGAACGTTCGTATGACGGCATAAGCTTCAGCCCTATTGACTCCGTTGTTTCGCATACCGAAACCTTCGAGCAGAATGCAACGGTATATTTCAAAGTGACTAACAAAGCCGGAATAGCAACAGTACTGCCGGTCACAGTCTCGAATATTGATAAAACGCCAATTACGCAAGACACACACTACACGGTGGAATACAGCTACGAGAACTATCTTGGGAACTGGGTTCCAATCACAGAAGGAAAAGCCTATAGAAGGGTTATGGCAACGCTCAAGTTTACCGGAGGCGGAAAAACGCTTGCGATGACAAACAACAACGCAGCCTTCTCAAGGACTCTAACGGAGGATAATAACACATTCACATTTGAATTTAAGGATCTTTCGGGCAACACAGGTTCTCATACGGTTAGCTATAACCATTACGACAATACGATTGGACAAACATCCTATGTGTTATCGAATACGGCCAAGACCAACAAAAATATCTTTGCAACGATCAATTTAACGGATGATTCAGGTGAAATCGCCTTTGCAGAGGTGAAGAAGGGCGATGTGGTCTATCCCTTCAAAGGGGAGCCGCTTGAGAATGAATATGTCGTAGAACTGGACAGCTCAGGAATTTACAATGTGACCGCCTATGACTACGCTGGAAACCGTTGGACGACGCCAATCACCGTCTCAAACATTAACAAAGTAGTGCCAACTGCAATCGCAAAAACGTACAGTACGCCACCAACCACCATTACTGCACAAAGCGTGAATGTGGAGTTGACACAGTTCAGTAAGGAGTTCAAAACGATAACAGTCACCGGTGTAGAACCTGCCGGAAGCCTAACTGCGGGCGATATCGTACATATCCCCGGCACAAAAGCTGTCCGCTTTAGAAAAAATGGTACAGTGTCCATGTTCTTTGTTGACGATTATGGCAATGAAGGCCAGGAAGTGATTACCGTATCCAATATTGTGTCCACACCGCCGCAAATCAAAGCCACAGCCACATTAGCTGAAGATAAGCTGAGCGTGAATGTAACCTTTGACCAAATCCGTGACAGTGATGGCGTTCCGCTGGACATTCTTAGGAAACTAACAGACCTTACCGTTTCTTATCGTGGATATGAACATGCACTTCTGACTGAAGTGAAAGACGAAGCCGGCGATGTCCTGTCCTATAAAGAGGCAGTAATCAACGTTAAAACTAACGGGGAGCACGTCTTTCAAATTAGGGACCAAACAGGCATCACGCAAAAAATTCTCGTAACGGTTGAAGGAATTGAAGTAGGAGGCCCAAGGGTTAAGGAAGTCCGCTGGACATACAAATATCTCGAACAGAACCAAAGTGGCGAGTGGGTGGAAAAGGATCATCAAAACAAGATTGTTGTTGGTGTGGACACCTCTGGACAAGAAGAAGGATATGTGGTGGGAACCGACAAGAACCCGGCAACGAACCAGAATGTGAATGTAACGGTAATCACGGATAAAGATGCTAAATTCGTGGGCGGAAAGGATCCTTGGGAACAAGAGAAGTCCATGAACTATAGAGACAATGGACTTTACAATTTTAACCTTGAAGGAAGAACAGGGACCTATACCTCGTATGGTGTTGACATTGGTCTAATCGACAAAACACCCCCTGTGCTAAAACTTAAAAATGGGGAAGAGCTCATCTTCATCGAAGGCATGACACCTAAAAAAGATGCCTCCATTGCCTATGACAAGTCCAAGCTTCTGGACTTCGAAGCATCGGATATGGTTGCGGGTAAAAAGGTGGACCTGACGAACCGGGTCACTATAAGCTATGGAACCGGCGGGCGGGTGTTTAACCCTGACAACATCTCGGCCAATGAATTTGTCCGCTCGAACCCGTACTATATCGACTATACGGTAAGAGATGATGCAGGGAATCAGACCACTATTCGCCGGACCGTTCGCCTGGTAGGTCTTTATGACACCATAGCCCTTGTGAACGGCGTGATGCCAGACAGCTCCAATGCTGCGTCCGTTCTTGGAAACAAGGTTGAAATTTCATTGAAGAATTTCTCCGGGATCTCGTATGCACGTTATGAAAAAGGTGTCTTAACACAAGGTCAGATGAAAACAAAAGGAACGGTCCTGCGGGAGAAAAGCGGAGTGTATACCCTCGATAATGTTACGAGCGGTTGGTACACCGTATATATCCAAACGGATAAACGCGACTATTTCAACATCCATATATATGTCTCAAATCAAGGAGGGAAATAGGCAATGACGTTCTATAGAACAATGAAACGCAGCATAGCTGCAGCTATTATTCTATCCATGCTTTTCACCTTTGCAAGTTTCCCTGTTCATGCTGACGCCAGTAATGCGGATTATTCCATTGCGAACGAATTTATGAAATATTCAATTAATTCAAAAACGGGTGGCTTCTCCATCGAAACCATTGACGGTCATCCGCAAAAAGCGTTTGATAACAATCTTCCGCTTCTGTATAAGGAAGATGCGGCAAGGAGCAACGGAACATCCTTCACAACCGTTCGTATCGACGGAAAGGATTTTATTTTCGGTCAGGAATACGGCTGGTTCGGAATCGATACCAAGCTTCATGAACCTGTCGTTTCAGAGCAAAACAGGCTGTTAACCATTGGATGGGACATTAAGGGCTATACCATCACACAAAAGGTGTCCATTTCAATCGACCCTAACAATTCAAGGACGGGTAACATTGGTATCTCATATGATGTGAAAAATAACAATGCCACGGCCGGAACGGTGGGGATTCGGCTTCTTCTGGACAACGCGCTGGGTTCAGAGATCGACGCACCTTATGTGCTGGTTGACCCGTCGCAGCCGACAATCGTTGAAACCGAATATAGCGGTGACAACCTTCCGCAGCAAATCAGATATGTTGATTCCCTGTCGGCCTCGAACAAGACGGCTTATGCCCTCTTGTCCGGCTGGAGCGGCAACAAGGATGTGAATGTTGATAAGGTGATTGTAGGACACTGGATTAATCTTGCAAACACCAGATACGAGTATACACCAAACCCTAGTGTAGACTTTACTAATTATTCCAACCAATACTTAGTTCCCGACACTGCAACGGCTTATTATTGGAACGAAAAAGCCATTGAGCCGGGTCAAGTCAGAATTTCTGAAATGCTCTATGGGATCGGCAGCTTTGCTGAACAAACCCAAAAGGAGCATGTATCCATAGGGATTCAAACCGGAAATGTATACTTAGCTAACGACAAAAAGGCTTATGAAAACAATGGTGTTTTTAAAGCAAATGTAGTCATTGACAATAGTGTCTCCGGAGCAAAAGAACTTATAGAACCCATTGTGAAGCTTAGCCTCGAAGAGGGGCTTGTGTTTGCAGCCACGAATACACGGGAATACACGGTGATGATTTCGGGCGGTCTTAACATTGGAACGGTGTTTGATATTCCGGATGTTGACATTATTGCTGAGACTCAGTCTATGATTACGTCAAAACGTCTGGTCGTTTCGCTAAACGCCACAGAAATTATTGATGCTAAGACCCATAAAGTGGTTGACTACAGTGCCAACACAAACATTTTGATTCCTGCAGTGGAAGGAAAGCTCCCGGAGGTTTCAATGAAGCATGTTTTCCCGGCGGCCGTTTATTATGAAGGCGACAAAAACCTTACCGTTTCTGGCGATATGAAGGTTTTGATGGAGGCCCTTTCGGGAAGTGACGGATGGAGTCTGTACCTTGTTGCATCCTCAAGCGGTGAGGCTGCTCTGATTGACAAAAGAAAAATAAGCTTTATTGATGAAGGCCAAACGCTTGCGTTCTCAACGAATCAGACGTTGGCGGTTGGGAAGTATGACATTGAATTCAGATTTACAAATCAACAGCTGATCGATGCCTTCGGTACCAAAATTAAAGCAGCAACTACAGTGGACGTTACCAGTAATTTAGCGGATAGAAGTGCAAGCTACGGTATTGTTTCGCTAGTCCGGTTCACAGACGCTGCGAACCACAGACAGTTATATGACTATATCAGTTTTACAAACGAAGATGTCATGAAGAAATTCATAGCTGGCGGCGTGAGCAAAGACGGCATTCTTCACAAAGGAATTGCCTTTAAAGAAGACGAAACAGAAATTCTGTTGACCCTTCGCGGAAAAATCAGACTTATGGATACGGGAACAGAAAAATATTACTCTGCCAGCCCGGCCGACGGCGACATTACCATCAACAGCATCTTGACCTATGACAGCACCGAAGCCCTTAAGATGACCGTTGACAGCAAGGGGGCCAAGCTGGAAGGCGATGGTACCGTCAAAGTGATCAACTCGATTAATATTTGGCATAATAAGTGGCATTTTGAAGCCAGCAATGGAACCAAATATACGCTGAACCGGGAGGCTGTTGCCGGGAAGACTGCTCAGGCCTTTGAACTTCAGCTCGGAGATGCCGGTCATATGCTGCAAAATATTGCAGGTTTTTTGATCAATATTAAATACGGTGTTATGACCCGGGACGATGATGATTTCGGAATTAGCTTTGGCGGTAGAATTTCAATGCCTTTAAAAGCTGCTGATCCATCGAAGGGTGAGGAGCATTATGATTATAAAGGCTCGCTCACAGCGGACGTTCAAGATGTTCTCTATGGAAGTAAAGACAGCGAGATTGGTTTTGTTGGCATTAACACAACACTCTCTGTAGCTCTGCCCAAAGATATATTAGGCCCGTTAGTAGGAAACGAAGCCGGTGTTAAGGCGGATATAACCATTAACACCATTGAAGATATTTATAGCATTGATGCCGGTGTTTCAGTTACTATGCTGGAAGTAGAAGGTTCATTGGCCCTCAAAAAGGTGCCTATTAACTCCGTGCCCAAAATGATGCTGGACAAGCTCACCTTCTTTTTGGCGCCATCCACAATGAAGGTTCCTGTGGTTGCACCTTATGTATTTATCACAGGCCTTGGCGGAGGAATCTCAAACCTTGCAGACACCGTTGCCGGAGAACCGGCAGGCGAACTTCCACCCCTTACCATCCATCTTCAAACAAGGCTATTAATTAATGCCATTATTGTAGGTGACTTTAAGCTGGATGCGAAGCTATCCGGTCTTGCCATAGAAGGCAGCGGCCACTTGGAGAAAGATGAAGAGGGAAGGCTGCTTAATATTCAAGCGGGAATGAATGTTCAATGGATCTCGCCGTTTCAGCTTAATGCCTTCGGCAGCATCAGTATTCATGCCGGAGCCATTCGTGGCGGGATCACGATTAAAATTACGGAAGATTATTTTTATGGTTATGTGTATGCAGGGCTGTTCATTCCAGACTCCATCCCGCTGCTCGGGGGCAAGGAGATCGCAGGCGTTGAGGCAGCCGTCTCCTCTGACTTTGTGGGTGCAAACTTTAAGGTCATTGGGGTGAAGCTGGGCTTTATCTATTATTGGAACGGTGACCTAAGCTTTGGCGGGTCCATCGACCTCTCTTCAAGAGGAGACGCCGTTCACTATGTTCACTCGGAAGCGCTGGACGAGAGCGGCAACCTTGTGCCTACCACCATGATCTATGGAACGAATATGAGAAGACTGAGTACGGAGGCCGTCGCTAAGACAAGGGCCGGAAATGGGGTTACAAAAGAGATTAACCCGGCAACAAAGGATGCACTTCTCTTTGAAATTCCGCTTCGCGGTTTAATCAAGCCTTCTGCCTCAGAAATCAATGTCACCAATCCAAATGGAAAAAAATTAACCATGGTTGAGGATGATAACAAGGGCAACGGAAACTATCTTGTTCAATCTTTAGACGGCACGAATTATTTGTACATTTCAGTCACTGACCCCTCTCTGATTGTTGGGGGGAACTGGTCCGTTTCAGTTTCAACACCTGATGTTTATATTGACAACTTTGCAGTAAACAGTGTTGACTATATGCCCGAGCTGACAGGAGTTAGTGCTGCTACCAGCACCAATACAAGCCGTGAACTTAACGTTTCCTGGACTACGGACAAGCAGGGTCAATATTCGGGTGCACTTAATGTCTATGTCACGAAGGACCCGTCCGTCATGAAAGCCATCGAATCTTCTAACATTCAAGATACTTCATCATTAATTAGTATTGGCAACCTGGAGTTAGATGAAATTGAATCAGGTTCTCATGTGTTCACGCTTCCTGAGTCCTTTCCTGAAGGGAAATATCACGTGGTTGCAATGCTTGTTAACCATCAAGGCGGAATGAGCAAGGAAATCACTGCTTCAACCTTCACTTTTACCAATCCATTGCTCCCTCAAAACCCTAAATCTGTGTCTGCGGTCTACAGCGGTGACGGATATGTGAAGGTTAGCATAACGGGAAGTGACGACACTGCAACACATTATCTTGTGGCGATCCAAGACGAGGATGGGGATGAGGTCGAGAATTCCTTTGGTCAATTTAAAGTGGGCAGTGAGATCCTTCTCAAACCATTAGAAAGCCAAACCAACCGGCCTCTATTACAGGAAGGCAAGACTTATTTTGTTAAAGTGCAGGCGGTTAGAATTGTGGAGTCTGCTCTTACACAGGCGGAATATTACCGCTCAACCGAATTTGCATCATCGCCAGGCTTTGTTATGCCTTCAACGGATAAGCCTCAGCTTGTAAGCGTTGAGACAAACATTGACAGATCACAGGATCTCTATTACTTAAACACTAACCAATTCAAGGCGACGTACACCTTCGACAGACCTGTGAAAATGACCTTAAATCTTAACACCGAAGATAAAAACACGCCTCAAGAATTTAAGAAGGTCTGGTCATTTGAAGAAAATCTTGAAGACGGCCAGCAGCTGGTTGACTTCATAGCGGTTGCTGAAAACCGTGACACCCTCCAAGGCAGCCGCTCATCAGGGGCTATTGGATTTACTGTTGATACAAAAGCACCTGCGTTACTCCTTGATGAAGATGTTCAAACCAGCCTTGATAAGGAAAACGTTGATAACACTGTCAGCAATCAGGTTGTTTTTGTTGGCGCAGACTCAAGCTACAGCTTCCGTGGTCTAACAGATCCATCCGCAACATTAACGTTAGACGGCACTTCAGACGGAATTGTTATCAGTCCGGACGGAACCTTCGTTGTCAATCGTAAGGCCTCAAGCGAGGACCCGAACCAAACCCTGATGCTTACAGCGGTTGATGATGCCGGTAACGAAACGGTTGTTCCAGTGTATCTTGTGAATCGTGTTCTGTCAGAGTATGAAGGCATCAAGCTAATCTCTGACCTGGAGGGCTCCGAGGATCAGCCTGATTCGATTGAGCTTGGCATAGGCGCGGCAACGGCGCTTTCGGTTAAAGCTCTCCGCACAGTGGACGGCACCGTTCTAAAGGCAGAAGACGTTGTGTGGGACGTTCTGTATAATCAGAACATCATCAGACTTTCACAAAATGGGACCATTGAAGCATTAGCTCCAGGCGAAACGGCCATCAAGGTTAGTTACAGACTGTCTGCTTTTGAAGGCCAGAACGGGAAGACGGTCTATAAAGAACTGTCAGACGTAATCAAAATTCATGTAAAAGATTATGGTTACCGTTATGAGGTTCGTCAGACACAAGGGTTCTCGTTGTACGCCATATACACTGAAATGAACATGGGCAAGGCAACGGTTGTGATTGGCGGCAACAAACAAACTCTGTTATATGACAATCTCAAGAAAGCCTATATTGGTGCTTCAAAGGAGCTTGTCACAGGCGAGCAATTAACAGCCAAGCTTGGTTTTGAACCAACGGTGAAATCTCCTGTTCTTCTGCGAGGAGATACCGATGGTAGCGGTGCGATTGATAAAGTCGATGTTTTGGCAACATTGAACGCTATTTTGGACAATGTTTACAACGGCTTTAGTTCAGTAGAAAATTGGATGAGAGCTGATACCAACGGTGACGGCGTTGTTGACATTGTAGATGCGCAGCTCACCCTAATGGAGGCACTTCAAAGATGATCAAATACTTAAAAGTTATTTTGTGCATCATGCTTCTAGGGGCTGTTCTACCATCCTATGCCTACGGCGCAAATGATGCAGCAGACCTTAGTTATCGTGTGGGCATCACCGTAACGGACAGCTCGGGTTCCTTGAAATCATCATTTAAAGTCGGAGAAAAAATACTTGTTAAGCTTAGCCTTTCCTATACTGGTGCCGGAAGGGCACCGGTATATGGCTTTCAGGGAAAGCTGCAGTTTGATTCTTATGTACTGGAAAATACCGGTGTGAAGATGGAAAAGGACATTTCAATGAAAGTTTCCGATGGTGCCATCAACTATGTTTATCTGGATATGACCGCGAAAGGAACAGAGGATGCCATACTGAAAAATATCGGAACGGCTGTATTTCAAGCTAAAAACAGCGGCACGTTCAGCCTTTCTTCAAGCGGCTTCATTCTAACCAACAAAGATGCGACACACCGGTATATTGAACCGGTTGAAGCTGTGCCAATCATTGTGGGCGATGGAGTAAAGGATGCCTCAAAATCTCTGTTATATGAAAACATTGTTGCTGCAAAAGCTTTACTTGCTTCAGTGACGATTGCAGATAATCCCAAAAACATCTATTACCCGGATCATTGGTACCCAACCAAATCCGCGCAAACATTGAGAGCTGTGATTGCTGAAGCTGAGGCTGTTTTTAATAACAAGGACGCGCTGGCTTCGGAAATCTCTGAGGCTATTGAAAAGCTTAGCAAGGGCGTTTCCGATTTCGAAAACTCCAAAATTGCCGGCCCGAAACGTTGGGCTGCTCCGGCCAGCAATACCACAGTCAATAACACCGCAGTTGATCTGTACTATTCCGTTAAAGCTTCTGTTAAAGGCGGAAATGGCAAAATTGCCGAGGGCTTTGAAGTCCAAACCATTCGTGCAACAACCTCTGCCACCATCCGAATGATTCCGGATGAAGGGTTTGAAACCGAATATATCTTTGTCAACGGTGAGAAATTTATAGGCCATGACATTTACACCATTCCAGAGGTTAGCCGTGACACCCTTGTGGTTGTTACCTTTGCGAGAAAAACTCCTTTTACAGATATAGCACATGACGATTGGTTCTATTCTTCTGTAAGGTATGTGTACAACAAGGGACTATTCACGGGAACCTCTGAAACGGAATTCTCACCCTCCGGGAAGATGAGCCGTGCCATGCTGGCCACTGTAATCTATCGTATGGAGAATAAACCGGATGTTACATTTGTGAGTGTATTCTCTGATGTTCTAAGTGGCCGCTGGTATTCAAATCCGGTGATTTGGGCCAATCAAAAGAACATTGTTAACGGGTATGATAAGGGTAAATTCGCTCCCAATGAGGCCATCACCCGTGAGCAAATTGCTGTTATGCTGCATAGATACGCAAAGGTTAAAGGTGTTGGCCTTCAAGCTAAAAATTCAAGCCTGAGCTTCAAAGATGCCAATCAAATTTCAGGCTATGCCAAAGAGTCCGTTGCTTGGGCTGTGTCCAAGGGCATTATGAAGGGCAACACGGATTTAACTATCAATCCTTCGGGTCTTGCTACCCGAGCGGAGGTTGCCACGATGCTCGAAAGGTTTAATGAGCTGAATTGAAATTTAAATGAATACAAACGAATACAAACCAAGCTGACTTAGAGTTTTTCTTTGTCAGTTTGGTTTTCTTTATGTGAACTTTAATGAAGCTGCGGGGGCGCCGGGTCCTCCGTTTTTTTTTGCTGCACAACCCAATCAGAATGGCTATTGCTAGAGTAGATTAGCTTGAGGGTGATTCTGTTAGAGTGGCGGCAATGGACTGCGCCAAAAATGTGGACAGGGGTAAAGGCGCGAATCCGTTCCGATTACATTAGGAAATGGGGGGATACAGATGGATTTCAGTGCATTGACTGGCCTTTTCGTGGATAACAACGGTTCGGTCGTGCTGAATGTTCTGTTATCTACTGCCTTGATCTGGAGTGTTAAGCAAATTGCGAATAAAGAGAAAGTGATTCAGAATTATCAGAAACGGGATGAGGAGAATGAGAAGCAGCTTAGCGAATATAACCGTACGCTCGTGAAGCTGCTGATCGAGAGAGGAACCGCGGAGAAAAAACCTAATGATGAGGGGGTCGTCAACAAGTGAAGCTCCTCGATATCTTTCGCAAGCACGAGCTGAAGCCCAGCCGGGTCAAACGGGAAATTGAGACCCTGGGCCAAATTCAGGAGGCGTATGAATCCAATGATCTAGAGAGGCTTATTGATCTGCACCGTACCGGCTTAGGCAGAAGGGGAGATGATCTGCATGGACATTATTGACTTGATCCTGATTACACTGGAAATGATAGCCTTGATCGCTTTTACCGCGTATGTTATCCGTTACAGCAGGTATTTTATGGGACGAGGCCCCTTGCGTACGTATAATTTGTATCTCCGCAGTGTGTGGATAACTTACGGGGCGGTAGCGCTGCTATGTCTCAATCTGCTCTGGGGCAGGCTGAACATTATTCTCGGGCTGAACCTGTCCGGCAGCTTATCCGATATCCTGCGGGAGTATGTGCTGGTCCTGACCCTGGTAATGCTTGTATTCGCAGGCTTGATGCACAAAGAGTTATGGGACAGCAACCATAGGCACAAGCCCCGCCGTGAGCGCAAGAAACTGAAGTAGTAGGCCCCACTGCGCATCATTCCCCCTCGTACACTAGTCCTCCGCCACGTTCATCTCTCTCAATATGAAAAAGCACCAGCTCCAGCTGAAACAGCTGGCTCTAACCATCGCCCTGACCGTTTTGGAGAAGCGGGATATTCAGATATAATAGGGGAAAAGCATGCAGGGAGGCGGTCTGTTTGACTTCGAATGATACGCTGCAGCTGGCGACCTTCGCCGGCGGCTGCTTCTGGTGTATGGTCAAGCCGTTCGACGAGCTGCCGGGCATCGTCTCGGTAGTGTCAGGTTATACAGGCGGGCACACGGAGAATCCGACTTATGAAGAGGTAGGGTCGGAAACTACCGGGCACCGGGAGGCGGTGCAGATTGTCTATGATCCGGAGCTGTTCCCGTATGAACGGCTGCTGGAGATCTATTGGCAGCTGATCGATCCGACGGATGACGGCGGGCAGTTCATGGACCGGGGGCATTCTTACGCTCCGGCGATCTTCGTTCACAATGAAGAGCAGCGGAAGCTGGCGGAGCTGTCGAAGGAGAGGCTGAAGGCCAGCAAGCGCTTCAAGGCGCCGATTGTGACGCCCATCCTGCCGGCTGCGCCGTTCTATCCGGCGGAAGCGGAGCATCAGCAGTATTACCGGACCCATCCGCTGGATTATAAGCTGTATCAGAAGGGCTCGGGCCGTGACGACTTCACAGCGCTGCACTGGAACAGCCGTGAGGATAAGAAGCGGCTGCGGGGGCAGCTTACAGAGCTGCAATATGAGATCACCCAGAACAAAGGCGCGGAGCCTGCCTACCAGAATGCGTATTGGGACCACTTCGAGGAAGGCCTCTATACGGATGTGATCAGCGGTGATCCGCTGTTCAGCTCGGCAGACAAATTCGACTCCGGGACAGGCTGGCCCAGCTTCACGGGTCCGGTGGAAGAGGGGATGATCCGGCGGGAAGCCGATTACAGCGGCGGACAGGTGCGGACCGTGCTGCGCAGCAGGTTAAGCGGAGCTTATCTGGGGTATTTAACCTTTGACGGCCCGGAGCCGGCGAAGCAGCATTATCATATCTATTCTGCCGCCCTTCAGTTCGTCCCCAAGGCAGAGCTTGAAGACAGAGGGCTGGGTCGGTATGTGAGACTCTGAAGCTATGGGTCTATTTATAGCTGCCTTGAGCATATGCTGAATCTATAGTCCTGTCCACAAAAGGGGTTGAAGATTTGGCGGGTGCACTTTTAGGCAGCTTTTTGTCTGCCATGGCAACGGTGCTGGGCGTTATTCCTATTCTGTTCGTAAGGCGGCTGTCCGAGCTGTGGAAGGATGTGCTGGTGGCCTTCACAGCCGGGATCATGGTCTCTGCAAGCACCTTCGGGCTGATGCCGCAGGCAATCAGAGAATCGGGTATTACTGCACTGACACTGGGGCTGATTACCGGCGTATTGCTGCTCGATCTGATCGAGAGTCATATTCCGCATATCGATGTGGAGAATAAGCCCGGCCTCAGCAATCTGGATTCCAAAGCGCTGCTCGTCATGATTGCGCTGTTCATTCATAACATCCCCGAAGGGCTCAGCACAGGCTTCAGCTATGCCAGCGAGCAGACAAGCCTCGGCCCGATGGTTGCGATTGCGATTGGCGCGCAGAATATGCCGGAAGGGCTGATTCTGGCGATCTTCCTCATGAATGCCCGCGCCAGCCGGCGTAAGGCGTTGACGATAGCAGCGTTGACCGGTCTGATGGAGATGGTGTCGGCTGTGATCGGGTATTTTACAGCCAGCTATGTACAGAATGTGGTTGGATACGGGCTGGCATTCGCAGCCGGGGCAATGCTCTTCATCGTGTATAAGGAGCTGATCCCGGAGAGCCATGGCCACGGCTTTGAACGGCCCTCGACGTATTCATTTATCTTCGGGCTGCTGGCGATGGTCTATATTACGCAGTTTTTTGGCTAGGCTGCTTCCGCGGCAGTGTCGTTTGCATCTGCCTGCCGCAGCCGCTATACTATAACGCAATCCCCGGTTCCTATGGAGAAGGAGTGATAACAGGATGGTTAGACTGGAATGGGAAGCTGCATTATCCTTCGTATTATTGATTGCTTCATATCTGTGTTTATACGCGGCTATTCAGAAGCGGACGAATTTCGCCCGCTACAGCATGACGGTTCTCCTGATAGCCAGCGGAGCGCCGCTGGCCGTGATGCTGATTCTGGAGAGCAGAAGGGAAGCGCTGGATGCCAATATCGGGCTGGGCATGGCGTTCCTGCTAACCTGGCTCATTACTGCAGTGGTATTTGTGGCTGCATTGATTACGTGGATAGTTAAGGCAAGGAAGCGCGCTCATAGGTAGACAATAAGAAGCTAAGCAAAATAAGAAGCTGTCCAGAGACTGTAATGCCTACAGTTTCCGTACAGCTTCTTCTGTTAGCCGTAAGGCCGCTCTACACGTGCAGAGTATACCGTCCTGCCTTGCTGGAATCTCGTACAGCTTCAAGCTCCAGTGCAGAGAGCGGCTGTGAGCGGGCAGCCGCCATATTCTGCCGCAGCTGCTCCAGGCTGCTGGCCCCCGGGATCACGGCGGCTACCGCCGGATCGGCCAGCGGATATTGAAGCGCGGTCTGCGTCAGCGTCCGGGTAAGGGTGGTCTGGCTCATCAGCTGCTCATGCAGGGCCGTGAGCTCGTCCTCCGTATAGTCCAGGTATGCCCGCTGTGCCTTGCTGCGGCCATGATCGGTCAGAATGCCGCTAGCCAGCGGCCCCCGCGCAATCAGGCTGATGCCCGCGCGGCCCAGCAGCGGAAGAATGCTCTCCTCCGGGCGTCTGTCGAGAATGCTATACTGGCTCATCACGCTGACGATGCCGGAGCGCTGCACATATTCACGGATCACATTCGGCCGGATGGAGGAGATGCCGTAATGCCGGATAACCCCTTCCCGCTTCAGCTCCTCGAAGGCTTCAATCGTCTCATCGATATCATCCTCCAGCGTTCCTCCGTGCAGCTGATACAGGTCAATATAATCGGTCTGCAGCCTGCGCAGGCTCTCCTTCACAGCGGAGCGGATATAGGCCTTGGAGGCATCCCAGCTCCAGCCTTCCTTGCCGGGAATTCTGCGGTTGCCCACCTTGGTCGCCAGGATCACATCGGCGCGGCGGTGCCGGATGGCCTGACCGACAATCTCCTCATTGCGGCCCTCATCGTAGAGGTCGGCGGTATCCAGAAAGTTAATTCCGCGTTCGAGCGCTTCGTGGATAATGGCGGTGGCCTGCGCTTCCTCTGTCCCCAGCGACATGCAGCCAAGCCCCATGGCACTTACATATAAATCGGATTGCCCCAATCGGTTAGTCTTCATCGGATGTCCTTTCGTTACGCAGTGATAGTTATTGATGGTTATGAATGAGTTCATTATAGCATTCAGGCACACCGTAAGCACTCGGGCAGGACTGCTTCAAGATTCAACGGGTACAGCATCAGGTTTAAATTAGTGAAAACCGTTTTTTGCAGCGCCCCGAGTAGCGTACCCACTCATAGGCTTAATTGTATTTTGTACAACTAAAGCGTCTGGTTTGCTCCCCAGTATACGTTTAGCTGTATTTCGTACACTTAAAATCCCCGCTTTCCCGAGTTCCACCCGTTGGGCAGATTTAGTTGTACAGATTACAGCTATAAGAGGCAAGCCTTCTTTTACGCTGTTTTTAAGTGTACATTCTGCAACTATCCCTGAATGTCTACTTGGAACTACACGCCATAAAGCACTGATTAGTTGAAGCTCTCCCGCCAACCCAATGTTCTATTGCACCAAATAACCAACTGATTGTATTTCCTGCAATGGAAACCTCATATTTTGCTGTGAAATGGGATTCTACTGTATTTCGTACAGCAGAAAGTTGCATTTCAGGTGAAAAATAGCCATTGCTCGAGATTCAACTGTACAGAATACAATAGAGCCTAGGTGATAGCCGTTTTTAGAGAATTCTATGGTACAAAATGCAATTGCTATTGTTCTAGCTAGCACAGCATCAGATGTTTAGCTACAGGAATGAAGCATTCGCGTGATAAGATCTGATCATTGTCATATTCACAAGATTAGCTCTGATGATGTACTAGTTAGGGAGATCTGTACAAAAAAAGAACCCTGCACCACCGCGAGCGGTGGGCAGGGTTGCCGTCATATCTGTGATCTAGGATCTGTAATCTATAATCTGTGATCTGGTATCTGTGATCTGTAGGTTCGGCAGGTGCAGTATCCGCCCCGGCTTATCCGCGCAGAATTGTCTCAATCTGCTCCAGCTCTTCCGCGCTTAGCTCAGGCGCATTCAGTGAAGCTACGGCATCCTCGATCTGGCTGATCTTGCTTGCCCCGATCAGTGCAGAGGTCACCTTGCCGCCGCGCAGCACCCACGATAAGGCGAGCTGGGACATCTTCTGTCCGCGTGCAGCCGCAATCTCGTTCAGCTTGCCAACCTTGGCAAGCACCTCAGGCGTGAGCTCCTTCTCCGAGAGGAAGACACTCGGACCGGCTGCGCGGGAATCAGCTGCGATGCCGTTCAGGTAGCGGTCGGTCAGAATCCCCTTTTGCAGCGGGGAGAAGGCGATGGTGCCGATGCCCTCTTCCTCCAGCACATCCTGCAGGCCGTCCTCAATCCAGCGCGACATCATTGAATAGTTCGGCTGATGGATCAAGCACGGCGTGCCTAGGCGGCGGAGAATCTGCGCGGCTTCACGCGCTTCCTCCGGTCTGTAGTTCGAGATGCCGACGTACAGCGCCTTACCCTGGCGTACCAGCAGGTCGAGGGCAGACATGGTTTCTTCCAGCGGTGTATTCGGATCTGGACGGTGGTGGTAGTAGATGTCTACATAATCCAGCCCCATCCGCTTCAGGCTCTGATCCAGACTGGAGACGAGATACTTCTTGGAGCCCCATTCACCGTAAGGGCCGGGCCACATATAGTATCCTGCTTTGCTGGAGATGATCAATTCATCGCGGTAAGGGGCAAGATCCTTCTTCAGCATCTGCCCGAAGCTCTCTTCGGCAGAGCCGGCGGGCGGACCGTAGTTATTAGCGAGGTCGAAGTGGGTGATTCCTAAGTCAAACGCCCGGCGGACCATAGCGCGGCCGTTCTCGAAGACATCATTGCCTCCGAAATTATGCCACAGCCCGAGGGAGATGGCCGGCAGCAGCAGGCCGCTGCGTCCGGTGCGGTTATATTTCATCGTGTCATAGCGTTCAGGATTGGCGATATACATATTGGATTCCTCCTAAGTTTAAGTTGTGCGGGACTTCATACCTCCCTAATTGTAGCGGATAAACGCTTTCAATCGTATGTCAGCAAGGATGATTTTTATAGCACAATGTCCGTATCTGCATGGCGGAGCCGGTATTCTTTGGGCGAGCAGCCCTTCACCTTCTTGAACATCCGGGAAAAGAGCAAAGCATCCTGATACCCCACGGATTGCGAGATCTCCCCGATGGTGCAGCCGGTCTCTGTCAGCAGCTCGCAGGCTTTGGACATACGGAATTGGAGCAGATATTGCTGCGGCGGCAAGCCGACCGTCCGCTTGAACAGCGCCGACATATATTTGCGGTCCAGCTTCAGGGAAGCGGACAGACTCTCCATCGTCACATTCTCGGCGTAGTGGGCTTGAAGGTAATGCAGGCACTGCTCGACATAGACACTTCTGCTGCGCGGAGCCGGGCTGTCGGCAGCCGGGACCTTGCGAAGCAGCAGGGCGAAGAACTCATAGAGCATCACCTTCAGCGGCAGGTCCAGCAGCGCTCCGCTGCTCCCCGTCTTAGATAACCTGGCAGACAGCGAGGGCATCAGCTCCTGATCCATCGGGAACACCGGCTGCTCCGGGGTAAGCGAAGTTCGTGACAACAGATAGGCCGCCTCCTCCCCGGTAAAAGCAATCCAGGAATACAGCCAAGGATCATCCTGATCTGCGGCATAATGTGTTACCACATGCGGATAAGTGAGGAAAGCCTGCCCTGCGTTCAATGTATGGGTGGCTTCACCGACGGTTACCTTGCCGGTTCCGGCGTGAATGAAGTGGACTTTGTACAGGTTGCGTACTCCGGGTCCGAATGAATGACCGGGTGCGCACTGCTCCTGGCCCCAGTAATGCAGATATAAGTCAGGATTGGCCCGGTGAGGGCGATGGGCGTTATATTTGAATACAGTCATGCTTGCAGCCTCATTTCCTAAAAGGATGATGGCACTCCTAATGAACATATAACTCTAGTATACCTCAGAAGGAGGAGGACCGGACAACCGCAAATAGTCCCAGCCCGGGGAGGGGAGGGACTGAGAGTATGAGGCTGAAGGCAGACTGGCTGGTGCTGCTGGGAATCAGGCTTCCATTTTGAGCATAGAGTATAGTCTCTTTTGGATTAATAACTGCCATGAACCGGAGAATTCAGTGTAATCTAAGCTGACCTCAAACCACTGAATTTGTGGAAAATGTGTCCGGCGGGCAAATTCCTGTTTCATAAATTTTTTTGCGGAACCCGGCTCAAGATCAAAAGTTACCAGTTTCGCGGAGAAGGGTTTGGTTAAGTAAGGGATGTGAAAGTAAAGCGAGAGTCAAACCATCAACAACCTAAATCAGCTACCAGGAGGGAATCGTTATGAATAAGAAAATTGTAGGTGTGTTCCATACCGAGCATGAAGCTTCACGGGCCATTGAAGACTTGAAGGCGCACGGCTTTCTGACAGAGGATATCTCAGTGATAGCGAGAAATAAACGCGATGTGGAAGCGATCAATGATGAGACGGGAACCAAGGTGCCGGAGGGCTTGGCTACCGGCGCAGCAACAGGCGGCTTGCTCGGCGGTGTGACCGGACTGCTCGCAGGCATCGGTGCGCTGGCAATCCCGGGAATCGGGCCGATTATCGCAGCGGGGCCGATTGCAGCCACCCTGACCGGAGTAGCCGTAGGAGCAGGAACGGGCGGTCTGGTCGGCGGTCTGATCGGGCTGGGCATTCCGGAGGATGAAGCCGCGAGCTATGACAACTATGTGGACGAAGGCCGCATTCTGGTTATGGTGGATGCAGATATTGCGCGCGAAAAGGATGTGTACACTGTATTCCGCAACCATAATTCGGCGAACGCTGACCATTATATGAGGGATACCGGTCCTGCGGGTACGGCTGCTGATATGAATGCTCCACGGGACTCCGTGACAGACGCAGTGGATGCGGCGTTCAATGGCTCAGGTCTGGAAGGCCGGCATGATACGGGGCTGGATACGATGAATTCGGCCACCGAGCATGATCTCCCGGAGCGAAGCGCAGTGGAGGATATGAAGCGGCCGGGAATGACAGGAGATCTGTATTCAGGCACGCGTAACGGCATAGACAAGACACCGGATCATACTGCGGAACGCAGGCTCCAGGATGAGGAGGATCGGCTGGCACAGGAAGCCGCCAGGCACGAGGGGGCACGGCCTGGCAGCCTTGTTGATGAGAAGGCGAAGGATGACAGCGAGCTGCTCAGAAACCACGGGCGCACCCGTTAAGCGGCGAATGAACAGCGGATGACGCATGAGCTTAGGATGATGAACGGCACATAAGATGACCACAGACAAGGGTTTCCCGAAGTCCCGCCGGACTTTAGGGAGGCCCTTGTTTTGCGGTGCGGATCCAAACCTATTAACACTGTACATGATATAACATGAAATGATGTTTTCGCCCATAATTAGACACCAAAGTATTTTATAACAATATTTGGTATGTTAAGCTTGTAGTAGGAAATATATGGAGTGAACGAACATATTGCTAGTATATTTTCTTTTATTACATAATTTTGTATTTTTGTTTTATTAATATTGAAAGGAGGTGAGAAGAACTATGTCAAATATTAGGCCGCCGAATGAGAAAAAAAGGTTCCTATATACCCCCATATCTTGACCCTGAGAAAGTTTTGGACTGGGTGGATATCTAAGAACCTATGTAGCATTGTACATTCTAACTTTATCTGTGTAAACTCAAAAAATGAATAAGGAGAGATTCATAAATGTTCAAAAAACATACATTAACTTCAATAGCAATAGTAGGAGTACTTACCTTAACTTCCTTAACACCAGCCATGGCTGCGAGTGTCAATGGAGCAACAAGCGGTTCAGTGAAATTAACCAATGCAATGATTACTCCGTTCGCAAGTACAAGTGTGGGTGGAGGAACCTGGAACTACGGAACTGAAAAAGTCGGAAATCAAAAACATGTATGGTCACTCTATGACCATTCAGAGTTGTCGCATAAAGCTTCGACTAAATTAGGAAGTGAATCTCATACAAGTGGTTGGAAATATGCAAAAACCACAGCTAAATCCGAGATCTATGGTAACAAAAGCAGCACAGGATATGCATACTGGGATGTCTATAAAAAATAATAAAAGTCATCATTAAAATGATGTGATATTCCACTTTTGAAGTGGAGTATCACACCTTTTTCTTATAAGGAGATTGTTGAACTTGAAAAAAATATCCTTACTATTTCTGGTAGCAGCTTTTTTGTTTTCTTATTATACTGCATATCTTCAAACGGATTATGAAGAATTTGAGAAGGTTAAGAATATAGAACAAACCGTTGGCAAAGAATTTGTAATTCCGAATTTACCCGGATTTGCAAGTCCTGAAGAGGTTTACCCGATATTAGCTTCAGCAGCAGAGGCTTCCAAAGTGAATATTTTACGAGCCGGTATTAATTATAAAGAGAACGATGAAGTAGAAATTTTTAAATATATACTGCTAACAACCAGCACAGATCTTTTTAATCATTTTAAGCTTAAACAGGGAAGATATCTAACAATAGCAGACACCAAACAAACTAATTTCTATTTATCCACAGTGAATTTAGAAGGTAGTCATCAAATTGGTCAAATCAGAGATTTCGGAGATAACAACAGAATCAGCATAAAGCCGTTGCAATCATCTTATGAAATTTTTCCTGTTCAAGGAGCATACTATGCAGAAGCAGCTGACGACAAAGTTTTTAATGATTTTATAAACCTCTTTGCGGATAAAGCGAATAAGTATTTTAACAAAAATGATATTATTTTTACTGCTAATGATTTTGTAAAAGATTCAAATGAAGATGAAGTACGCAGTGTTACTTTTCCCTGGATTACCATTTTAACTTATTTAAGCTATGCAATTTATGGAGTTGCAGTAGTTTTACTTATCTATTACTTGTTCAATGAGTCCAGAAGAATAGGAATACTGAAAATGCATGGCATCTCAAATGTTCGTTTGTGGTATATTCTGGTGGGAAAACTTATAACATTTGTATTTATATTTTCTGTTGCAATTTCACTGCTTCTAGCCCTACTAGTAAACAATACAACTTACATATTTATATACACAGTGATGTTTAACCAGTTTAAAGTTTATGTCCTACTGATCATCCTTTCACTAATTTCATATTTGTATATTATGAGAATTAAGATAATTAGTATCATTAAACATTACAAATACACGAATCATATATTTGTGTTGAATATGCTTATTAAGGTTGGTTGCTCCATCCTTTTGGTCTTGATAGGACTTTCAACATGGTCGGAATATACATCTATTAATGATAAGCAGCATGAATTAAAGAATTGGGAGCATAGTAAGGACTACGGTGTACTTTATCCGGTAAACAACGGCTACGACGGAGATAGAATATTTGGAAGTGATTCCTTATTTGAATTAACTTCGCATGATGAGCTTTATCATATGCTGAATAAGATGGGGGCAATATTAATAGAAACACAAAGTTATGAGGAAGATCAACTTCTTTTAGACAGAAATTGGAAAGGGATACGCTCTATAAAGGCAAACAATAATTACCTGCAAGAGTTTCCAGTCTTTGATATCGATCATAAGGCTGTACAAATCTCTGAGGATACGAGTGATTGGGTATTGTTGGTGCCTGAAAAATACCGGGACAAGGAAAAAGAAATATTAAGTTTCTTTCGAAATATGAGAAAAAACAATATGGAAAATGATCAGGGGTTTTATAAAAAAGAAATTCCTAATCGTCTAAAAAATCAAAAAATTGATATCAAGTGGATTAACAATAATCAAAAGATATTTAGTTTTAATCCGAAAGTATTTCCTTCTGAGAATAATGTTATAGTTGATCCAATTATTGAGGTTGTAACAGAGTACAATAGTGTGCTCACAGACAGAGATACCATATTAGGCCGGGGGCCGGGAGATCCTTTAAAAATAAAACTGATGAATAGAGATCCGCTGTTAACGTATAAAATGCTGGAGCCTAAGTTTAAAGAATTGAAAGTGGACGATAATTTAAAACACCTGGTTACGATTGATCAATATATTTTAGAGGAAATTTACCAAAAGGAAATTGCAATGAAGGAAAGCCTCCTTACTATTGTGGGACTGGTGTCAGGTTTCATCTTGCTTACAACTCAGAATATTATAATTTATTTCAACAAAAACCAGCATAAGCTTATAGTCCGAAGATTATTTGGTACAGGTTTTTTCAGAACTTATAAGGAATACGTAATTTTATTCTCACTCGTATGGATAGTTCAAATAGTGATTTGTAGTGGTATGAATAGAGGAATTGAGCCTAGAATGCTAATAGTAGCAGCTATTTTGCTATTGTTCGATTTTATAGCTTCCTCCATAGCAATTTTGCTCATAGAAAAGAAAAACAAAGTGAAGGTTTTAAAGGGGGGGAATTAAATATATGAATACTATATGTGAACTTGTTGATATATGTAAAAAGTATAACAATCATACAGTCATAGATAATATAAATATGACCGTCTCAAAAGGAGAGATGGTTGCTATTACAGGGAGAAGCGGTTCGGGTAAGACTACCCTATTGAATATCCTCGGACTACTTGAAAAGCCTGATAGCGGTAAGATTAAATTGTTTGACGAGAAAGATCAGAGAATCGGTCCCCTCCGTAGAAACAGGCTTCTCCGGACAAAAATTTCGTATCTGTTTCAAAATTATGCATTAATTGATAATGAAACCGTTGAGTATAACTTGGAAATACCACTTATGTATTCTAATGTAGGAAAGAAAGAAAAGCGAAAAATGAAAATGGCTGTACTGGAGCGGATGGGTCTAGAAATTTCACTTAAACAAAAAATACATGAACTTTCGGGTGGAGAGCAGCAAAGGGTTGCTATCGCAAGAATTCTGTTAAAACCTTCTGAAATGATATTAGCTGATGAACCTACAGGCTCGTTGGATGCGGAGAATAGGAATGAGATCATGAGGATTCTAAAAGAGCTCAATGACGAAGGAAAAACGATTATAATCGTTACCCATGATCAATATGTTACTGAAGTATGCAGTAGAATTATAAAGCTTGAGTGATGAGGTGAAGCCCGTAAAGATAACAGAACAGCCTTTATCCCTTTAGGTCGGGGTACAGGCTGTTTGTGTTTGGGGAGAAGCGCAGCAGTTACTCCTGAACCAGGGGTTCAACGCTTGCTTTTGGAAGAACGGGCATTACCGGTTTAGGCTTGAAGAACAACTGCTTTAGTGCGCCGGCATTCACAAGGATGGTTCCGAATATAATCGTGAACACGCCAAGCAGCGTTACCCAGGTGACTGCTTCGTTATAGAACAGGAAGCCTACCCCAACGGCAATCGGCGGCGAGATGTACAGCCAGGTGGACGGAAAAACCGGATTCGTCTTGGAGACGAGCCAATAGAACAGCGTATGTCCGACCATGGAGCCGACAACGGTCAGGTAGAGCAGGGAACCTGCGGTTTTAAATGACAACAGGAAGGACGGGTGCAGCGGCTCAGTGAACAGGGAGATGATGAACAGCAGCGCCCCGCCGTACATCATCTGGGCAGCGTTCAGAGCCACGGGGGACTCGCCGGAGAAGGTGGTGATTACTTTTTTGGAATAGATTGCCCCCGCCGCGTAGCAGAGTTCCCCAATCAGCACCACCACACAGCCGATCAGCCAGAGCGGGGTAACGTCAGCCGCCAGGCTGGGCAGCACCAGCAGCAGGACTCCGGTGAACCCGATGATACAGCCGAGCAGGGAGTAGGCGGGAGCTTTTTGGCGCAGGAAAACCGTCTGCATCAGCAGAATCATCATCGGTCCGGTGGCTGATAATACGGCAGCAAGCCCGGAGGATACATATTGTTCCGCCCAGTAGAGCGCGGCGAAGGTGCCGAAGGTAAGGGCTGCTCCTGTGAGCAGCATTTCCTTGCGCAGCAGCAGGGAGAAGCGGGCTTTGCCTCTAAGAACCATGAACAGGAACAGCACCGCACCCGCCACGAAAAAACGCAGACCCGCAGAGAAGAAGGGCGGCGCTCCGGCGTCTACGCCGATTTTGATGGCCAGGAAGGTAGTGCCGAAGATCAGACAGACAAGTGAATAAGCTAACAGAATCATGGTTCAGTTCCCCTTTGCGGTGGTGATGTGCCACCCTCTTACAAGATTTCAGTTAATCATAGCCTCATAGGCACAGAACAGATTGGAGATAGTAGAACAGTTGCGGGAGGGAATGCTGTACAATAAGGGCAAAGAGAAGTTAGCGGCTGGGCGTGCGCGGATATGTAGAAGTCGGCAAGCGTCAGAGGGAGCTGTGTCGAGTGAATATTGAGAATTGGAACGGGGGCGACCCCGGTACATGTTGCAGAAAGGCGGCAGGTTGATGAAAAAAATAGCGGGTGCCGGGCAGAATAATCCCTTATTCCGCCAAGTCTATGAGTTCATGCTGAACCGGATGGAGCGGGGGGAGTGGAGGGCCGATGATAAACTGCCTTCGATCCGGCTGCTGGCGGAGGAGCTGGGGGTTCACCGGCTGACCGTGTTCAAGGCCTACCGGGCGCTGACCGAGAGCGGCAAGCTGTATGTCAAAGACAAATCCGGTTATTATGTGGCCCCGGGCAGCAGGCTGAACCCTCCGCCGGACGAAGGCTCGGCAGTGCCTGGATATATGGTCAGGAGCCCGATGTCCGATATTCAGCGGCTGCCGGTCACGTACCAGTTCTCCCAAGCGTTGATTGATCCGGGCCTGCTGCCGAACCTGTTCCTGTCCGATTATGTCAAAAAAGTATTCGATCTCTACCCGAAGGTCATGGGCACCTACTCCACCGTGGAAGGGGATGAAGAGCTGCGTGTTACGCTGAGCAGCCATTTCGAGGAGCGGTATAGGCTCCAGCTGTCGGCCCGCGAGCTGCTGATTACTTCAGGCGCACAACAGGCCATCAATCTGATTGCCGGGATCATGCTTGGTCCGATGGATGCTGTGCTGGTGGAGCGGCCTACTTATAGTGTGGCGCTGGATATTTTTCGGCGGGCAGGAGCGCGGCTGGTAGCTGTGGATATCTCGCCGCAGGGCTATGACCTGGCGGCGGTGGAGGAGCTGATGCGTAAGAATAAGCCGCGGATGTTCTACATCAACCCGACCCATCATAACCCGACGGGGTATACGATTCCGGCGAAGCAGCGCAAGCTGCTGGTGGAGCTTGCAGAGCGCTACCGCTGTCTGCTCGTGGAGGATGATCCGTTCCGTGACATGTACTTCTTAGAGGAGCCGCCCCCGCCGTTCTTCGCTTATGATACAGAGGGCTGGGTCATGTATATCAGCAGCTTCAGCAAGTATGTGGCCCCCGGCCTGCGGATCTGCGCAGTGGCCTGCCGTTATCCGTTTATGGAGCGGCTGATCGCCGCCAAGTCCTTGGCGGATAACGGGACGCCCCTGCTGAATCAGAAGATTTTTCTGCATTATTATACCTCGCCGCGCTTACAGCAGCATCTTGGCAAGCTGCGGATTGCCCTTCAGGTGCACAAAGAGATTATGGAGGAGGAGCTCGCGGCCACCGGCTGGGAATGGACGAACCCGCAAGGCGGGCTTAATCTGTGGGTCAAGCTGCCGGACAGTATTCCGGTAGCTAAGCTGCTGGCCCGTTGCCTGGAGCAATCCATCTCCTTCGTTCCCGGTGAGCTCTGCGATCCGCTGGGGGAGATGAAGTCCTGGCTGCGTCTCAGCTACTCGTTCGCCAGTGAAGCCTTGCTGCGCGAGGGAATGCAGCGGCTCACCGCCATTGCGCGGGAGATTGAGGCGGGGGAATAGATGGCGGGCGTGTGTAACCTTTCTCTGGAAATTTCCGTCTGAGGGTTATGAGGAGCGTGATATTGATGGTAACGAGAAGGAAAATGCGGGGCGCCTGTCTGATGACTCTCTGTACGCTGATTGTCTTCATGACGCTGCTGACTGTGCGCCCGCAGGTAACCTATGCCTGTTCTTGTGCAGTGTCTCCTTCACCGCTGGAAGCAATGGAGCAGAGTGCAGCTGTTTTTGAGGGAACAGTAGTTTCGATTAAAGAGAAATTTAAAATTATGCAGTCCAGCGCTGATCCGGTGCAGGTAACCTTTCAAGTGGGAGCCCGGTGGAAGGGTGAATTGGGGGAGAAGGTTACTGTAACTACGGCATCGTCGGGGGCGAGCTGCGGCTTCGAGTTCACCAAGGGGGAACGCTACATCGTGTATGCAGGCGGAGAGGAAACAGCGGGTGAGGGAGGAACAGCTAAGCTTACAGCCAGCTTGTGCAGCCGGACCGCATTGTTCTCTGGTGCCGAGGAGGACCTGAATGAGCTAGGCGCTGGAATGTCAGGGGGCTCGCCCACGGAGCCGCCCGGGATCGCTGATGATCAAGGGGCCGTCTCTGGTAATAACCCAACAACTGAAAATAATCCAACGACCGTGCCTGAAACAAACTCTGTATCTTGGCTGATTTACGCTGGAGCAGGTATCGGTATAGTAGTCCTTGGAGCCGTCGCAGTGATTCTCCTGCGCCGCCAATCTAACTCGCGCAAATAATCCGGAGTACCGGCAGTAACTCCTGAATGAAGCGGACGCGGGCCTGCGATGAGCATAGGAAGGGCAGAAGTGCACCTGAATGCTGTGGATGCGGGCTAAAGGAGCGAATGGGGTGCACTAGTGCACCTGAATGCAGCGGATGCGCGCGAAAGGAGCGAATGAGGAGCACTAGTGCCCCTGAATGCAGCGGATGCGCGCTAAACGAGCAAATGAGGTGCACTAGTGCGCTTGAATTCCCCGAATGCGGGCAAAAGGAGCGAATGAGGAGCATTAGTGCCAATGTCATTAAGATAAGTTCGAAGATAAGTTTGGAATTAATAAAGAGAATCCAAAACGGTATGGGGAAACGTCCTATGCCGTTTGTTTTTGGTGTAAGGAAGGAAAAAAGCGCATAGCAAACAAAGCGGATGGAAGATCCACTTAAAAAAATGTTCATGCGAACCGAATTATGCTACTCTGTAGACGAAGCTAATGGCGGATTTGCTACGTATTCTGCGTGTATTCCTTTGCCCAGGACGGGTGAGACGAATCGGCAAAATATTTTTGCGAATCAAAGCTTCCACATCAGGCGGGGGTCCATCGCCCTTGGAGCGCAGGAAATGTCTACAGACGTGAACGGCCACCGTGAAGTTGACTTGGTAGAGGTGCCGTTTATCCTTTTGGGAAATGACTACGTGCGAGGTAATCATTTCAGCGAAATTGTAGAGGATCATTCTTGCGAATATCTCTTGGGTAATGGACTCTTGCTTCTTTGCGTGAAAATGGGTCAGACCGATGGTGTATTTTAAGGCCCGGAAAGAGGTCTCAATCCCCCATCGCAGGTGATACAGTTCCCGGAGTTCATCCGGTGAGAATTCAGCAGCCGGTAGATTGGTAAGGACGGTTTCATAATCGCCACTGGGCAGGAGGAAACGAACCACCCGAAAGGAAATCGGGTAAAACAGGTTCTTTTGCATGTCCAGAAAATCAAAGCTAGAGGTGGCCGGAAGAATTTTATAGATTTCGGGGTGATCCCTGAACGCTTTCGTTCGTTTTTTAGTCAGCGTCAAGTGAATCTCCTGATCAAACGCCCCTTCAAAGGTCAAGTGCAAGCCCGAAAGAATGCCATTCGAATGCAAATCCTTGACCCGTATGACGTACTTCCATCCTTTCCGTTCCAGATGCGCGAACGTATTGTAGCTTTCCAATCCTCGATCCGCCAACACAATGACGTTCCCCTGAATAGGGGACCGATCCACCATCGTGGACAGCGCCCTTCCTTCGTTGCGCAGCTTTCGAGGTTGAAGGATGGCGTCCACGTAAAGCCGGTTACAGAGGTCATAAGCAGCGTTCAAGTGCAGAAGGTTAAAGCCTTTCGAGTGGGGCTGACTTTGAGAATAGGTCAACGGGTCCGCAGGATCTGTTGCAATATGCAGATCGGAACCGTCAATGGCCAATAATCGATAGCCTCGATAATCCTTGAATTCCGTATGGGACGCGGTAAAGGTGTGAAACAAAGATTCGACCGCAGACGGCAAAATTTTATTTCTTTGCTGAACAAAAGCAGAAGAAGTTGCGGTGTTAACGTCATAGCCCTGCGATTCCAACAGTTCCTTATAGAGGCTGTTGCCGCCCATAAAGATCAGGGTTTGCATAACCATTTCAAAGGGTAGTTTTTTCGTTCGGGTAAAATCCTTTCCCGGGTTTCTGACGTAAGGCGCGGGGGCAGCCGCCATCTCACGGATGAGAGATGTCAGTCTGTCTTTCAGCGAATTTGCATAAGCATTCATTGGCGTAACCTCCTCGTTTTTTCAAGGGGCTTCGCCACACGTTTTCTACGGATTGTCAAGATTTTTTTGTGCAAAAAAAGAGCAGGCTATCTTTTCGATAACCTGCCTTTTTCTTGTTTTTGGCTCTATATCTTAACTTAATGACATTGGCATTAGTGCACCTGAATTCAGCATACGCGCGCGAAACGAGCGAAGGAGGTGCACCAGTGCACCTGAATGCAGCAGACTCGCGCTAAATAAACAAAGGAGGGGCATTAATGCCCCTCCTTATTCGTTATGCTCCTATTCCATCAGAGCCGATAAAGCCGATGCTCTGTGAGCCAGCTGATCAGCTCTTCCATGCACTGTTCCGGTGTGTGCTCCGCTGTGTGCAGCGTCAGCTCCGGGTCTAACGGGGCTTCATAAGGATCGGAGATCCCGGTGAAGGCCGGAAGCTCACCGGAGCGGGCCTTGGCGTACAGCCCTTTGACATCCCGCGCTTCGCAGACGGGAAGTGGGCAGTCCACATAGACCTCGACGAAGCCCGGCAATTCCTGCCGGGCATAGCTGCGCATCTCGGCATAAGGACTGATTACCGAGACCACGGTAATCACGCCATGCCGGTTCAGCATCCCGGCGAGGTAGACCGCCCGGCGGATGTTCTCGAACCGGTCCTCGCGGCTGAAGCCTAGTCCCGGCCCCAGGCTGCGCCGCAGTTCATCGCCGTCCAGCCATTCCACTGCCTGGCCCTGCTCCCGGAGCCGGTCTGTGAGCAGCGCGGCAAGCGTAGACTTGCCCGCTCCCGAGAGACCTGTAAGCCATATCGTTAATCCGGCAGAGGGCTTGTGTGCTTGTAGCTTACCAGTAGTCATTACTCTGTCCTCCCTGCGCCGTAAGGAATCCGCTCCAGCAGGCCGGAGCCGTAGATCTGCTCCAGGCCCAGCTCCGGCATATGAATATAGCCGATGTAGCAGTCGCAGACCTTCATGCGGCAGCTACGCTGGGCCGCCAGCCCTTCCAGTCCGTCGCGGTAGAGGTTGCCGATGACCGCACGGTCCTTGTAGCAGCGCTTCACCAGGCCGGGACCCTGCACGTAGAATACGCTGCTGCCGGCATTACAGCTGGCACCGAGACTGTCGTAGTCCATCGCATTAATCTGGAAATGCGGATCTATCCCGCTCAGGAAGCTTATATCCTCCGCCGTATAATAATCCCGCTTGTCCTTGTAGGCATTCACCCACAGATAGACGTCCTCCGGCAGGGCCGCACGCAGCGAGGCGATAGCCGGGAAGGCACTATGAACCCCCACACTGCCTACGCTAAAAGGAATCCCCCGGGCGTATACACTCATGCACTGCGCCAGGAACCGCTCCTCACTGACCTGACCCGGATGATAGGTTGCCCAAAAGGCTGCCTTGGCCGGGTTCAGTTCAGCAGTGAAATCAAGCCTGGCGGACAGATTGGTCTGGATGGCGACCTTGTCCACATGCTTCAGATGGGACAGCGTGATCAGCGCATCCCGGTACCAGCGGTGCGTCAAGCCCTCGCCATACGGATTGAAAAAAATAGACAGGCGGTGGCCTGCAGCCCCCTGCTCCGCCACCCAGCGGACGAAGGTCTCAAGACCGGCACGGTCTTTGGCGAGGGTGGCGGCGCTGTCTTTGGTTTTGCCGAAGGGGCAGTACGGACAGTCATAGTTACAGGAGGAGAGGGAGCCCCGGTAGTAGAGGACTGCCTTCATGGCAGGATGAACTCCTGCATCTGCTCGCGGATCTCACCGGAGATGAACCAGTCACCGATGGAATCGGAGTAGCCCAGCCCATCTGGAGTC
The DNA here is from genome assembly GCF_038006885.1 of Paenibacillus sp. FSL R7-0302. Taxonomy (NCBI): domain Bacteria; kingdom Bacillati; phylum Bacillota; class Bacilli; order Caryophanales; family Paenibacillaceae; genus Paenibacillus; species Paenibacillus sp. FSL R7-0302. The sequence goes on along the minus strand of NZ_JBBOWB010000001.1, from coordinate 5,378,375 downwards.
AGCCGCAGAATGCCCTCATCATCCGTGGCGAACCCGCTCTGTACCAAGAGGCCAAGCTCAGGGTGATTCTCCCATAGCTTAGTCCCGAACCGCTGGTTATAGTCGGCAATCGTCAGTCCTTCGCTGTGCAGGATGGCTTTTAGAATGAACCGCCGTTTCTGTTCGGCGAGGCTCAGCACGATGCCATAATCGGCTGTATCATAACGCTCTGCTGCAACATAATCCGCAATGATGCTCTCCGTGGCCTTGCGGCTGACGCCATAGCGGGAGGCATAATGAACATTCCGGGTATAGGAACGCGCGCCGCAGCCGAGGCCGACCATCCCTTCCTCCTGGCAGCTGTAGTCGAGAATATTCTTACCGGTCCCGGCGTCCTCCTTGGCGAATCTGCGCATCGAGAATTGCCGGTAGCCACGCTCTGCCAGTACTGCACGTGCTGCTTCATAGCATTCGTGGCGGATATCCAGCTGGTTCACCAGGTCGCCCGGCTTCACAATCGTATGCTCACGGGTGTAGAGCGGATAGAGGAAGATTTCCTCCGGTTCATGCAGCAGCGCCTGGTTCAGCGAATAGAGCCAGGAGTCCACCGTCTGCCCCGGGAGTCCGTAGATCAAGTCCAGATTGAGGATAGGAAAATCAAACTGCCCCAGCAGCTCCAGCGCACGGTACACCACCTCGGGGTCCTGCGGGCGGTAGATCGCAGCTGATTCGGCGGCCACGAAGCTCTGGATGCCCATGCTGACGCGGTCCACGGTATGTTCTTTCAGAATCGTAAGCTTCTCCTCCGTCAGCGTTTCGGGTGAGGTCTCCACGGAGATAGAGGTGGTTCTAAGATCGACTCCCATAATCTCTGTAGCAATGCTGAACAGCCGGTTCAGCTGTGCGGGAGCCAGCAGGCTGGGCGTTCCGCCGCCGATCGCGAAGCGCGCGTAAGGCTTGTGCCCGGTGAAGGCCGCCCATTGCCGGGCCTGGCGTTCCAGCGCGTCTACGTATTCGGCGTGGACATTCGCTCTTTTATCAGGCAGGGTGAACAGGTTACAGAAGCCGCAGCGCGCGCCGCAGAAGGGAATATGCATATACAAGAAGAAGCTCTCCGCAGGCTCATCCCGCCACAGCTCCTCTAACGAAACGGGCGGATCAAGCTCGCGGTAAGCGGTTTTGTGCGGATAGGAATAGAGATAATTACGGTAGGGATGGGCTGTAATCTGCCCGGCCCACTGCTGAAGCTCCCCTGAAGAGAAGGGAGGCGGTCCGTCTTGGTTCATATGATGCAGAGATTGCCGGATGGACGTCATACGTTCTCCTTCCTTGTGCGGGATCGAATTTCAGTTCAATGCTTATAAAATAAATTCCCGGTACGGAACATTCCATACCGTGTCATGCGCCAGCCGGTGGCCTTGGTAGCCGTCCTCTCCGTAAGCCGTACCGTGATCGGAAAAAGCCAGACAGAACACCGGATTGCCCCGCTTACGGAACGCATCGAACAGACGCCCCAGCTCCCCGTCGGCATAACGCAGCGCTGCGCGCTGGCTGTCCACCGAATCCTTGCGCGCACCCGGCAGGAACATATGGTTCGGGCCATGGATCGCCGAGACATTCATGAGGAACAGCCGCTGGTCCTGCGGGGTGTTGCCGAGCAGCTTGAGCGCATGGTTCACCTGATGCTCCGTCGAGCGCGGGTTCGTGACCCCGAAGGTCATCCGCCAGTAGCTCTGCTGGAAATAACCGGGGAGGACGCGGGCGAGGGGCACTTTTTTGCTGAAAAAGATTACGCCCCCGATACACACCGTCTGATAACCCGCCGCTGCCAGCCCCGACACCATGTCCGGTGTATCGAACAGCCAGGTATGGGGGTGGGTCTTCAGCCCGGTATTCCTGGAGTGGAACAGGCGCACATGCTCAGCCTTATTCGTGTTAGCCGGAGTGGGCAGGAAGCCGCCGAAGAAAGCGTGATGGGCCGCATAAGTGAAGCTGCCGGGGGTATGCCGCTGCTCCCAGGAGCCGCTGCCGCACAGGTTGGGGCAATTCGCCTCCTCCAGCACAGCCGCATCGTAGCGCAGAGTATCGAGCGTAATCATCAGTATATCGTGGGTGCCGACAACGGCATTCATATCAGTCATAGGGATAGGTTCCTTCCGGAGAGCTGCTTCATTTCCCATTCGTAGGTGCCGCAGCCCTGGTATTCAACATCGTACAACAAGTCGCCAAAAGGATTCACATCCGCCGTATACATCTGCCCGGAGCTTCCTGCCAGCACATCAATCCCCGCGATAGAGCAGCGCGGAAAAGCGGCCAGCGAAGCCTCCGCTGTCCGGCGTACTTCTGCCTGCTGCGCCTCGCTCAGCCCGGCTTCCGCCGGGGTCATCCGCCGGCTGCGCAGATGCAGATTCGTAATCGGTGTGGAGCTGACTCTGGCGACAGCGTGGCAGGCTTCTCCAGCGACAACCAGCTGGCGGATATCGAAGGAATGCCCGTCCTTGCCGGGCTTCGGAATCCACTGCTCGGCATAGGCGCCGTGGCGGTAGAGCCAGTTAATGATTCCGGCAAGGCGGGCAGAATCGGTATAACGCTGCAGCTTGCCGGAATTATAATACACCGGGGGACGGGTGATATAGCTCTCGACTCCGATGGTGGTAACCGCCGACTCAGCTCCTGTTGCCGGGTTCAGCTGATAAGCAATCACGCCGGAAGCAGCGGAGCCGCTGGCCAGCTTGATGAACACGCGGTGCATCCGCTCCGACAGCATCAACTGGCGCAGGGATGCGTAATCCACGGGGACTTGTCCGCCGCTGCCGCGAAGCGGCCGGGGAACAGGGACGCCGGACACGGCGAGAATCTGCTGGGTCCGGCGCTTGTCCGTCATGGCTGCGATCTCCGCCGGATCGTTGGTCCAGCGGGAGGCGGGCAGGAGCTGCCCGGCCTCCTGCCGGAGCCGCGCCAGCAGGCGGCAGTAGCCGCGGAACCACTGGGACGGGTGATGCAGCACGCCGGGCATGTCCTTCAGGGCTGAGGCCGTTTTGAAGCTGAGCGGCCTCAGGTCCGGCTGCTGCCCGAACGGGTGCAGCGAGTCGTCTTGGTCCGGCGCATCCGGTGCGCCCAGCGCGATAAGCGCGCGCCCAGCGCGAAGCTGCCGCCGGGGGACTCCAGCCGCAGCAGTGGCGGGCACGCTGCGGATTCCGGCGCAGCGTGCCCGCTGGAGCTGCCGCCCGGAGAATCCGGCAGCAGGCGCTGCGCTTCCGCTGCGGACGCCGGTGCGGAGTGACCGCCGAAGCTGCCGCCCGGAGAATCCGGCAGCAGGTGCTGCGCTTCCGCTGCGAATTCCGGCGCGGAGTGCCTGCCGCTCCGGCGGTCGGGACACTCCAGCTGGAGTTGCCCCTGCGCTCTAATCGGCGCTGGTGAATGCAGAGCCGCCAGCGCAGGCGCTCCGTCCGCAGCCTGCTCCAGCAGATCAGCCAGCGGCTGGTTCTCCAGCAGCCCGGCATAGGGAATCAGCAGTGCCGGGGGCATCCCGAGGCGCGAGCGCGCCTGCTGGATACCGGCCGAGCGCCGGTCGCCGGGCTGGCAGAAGACAATCAGCGGTGCGGCGGGCTGCATTATTCTGTGATCGACGGATAACGCCAGTCATCATCGTCATCGGCCTGCTGCTGGTCGCTGACATCCACCGGCAATCCGCTGTTCTTCAGGCGCAGCATCATCTCGTCAGACATGTAGTGATGGCTCAGGTTGAGCAGCTTCAGTCCCTTCACCCGCTCGCTGGCGAGCAGCGCCTCAGCGCCAGTGTCGCTAAGCGTACCCAGTGACATATCGAGGGTATGGAGCTGGTCCAGAATCGGTGCATCCACCAGGGCGGCGGCAATTTCGTCCTGAATCTCACTGTTTTTGAGTCCGAGATAGGTAAGCTTAGGGAACTTTCCAGGCTCGATCAGCGGCAGGAGATCCTCCAGTCCGCCGTCGAAGCCGTAATTGTCTACACCAAGGTATAATTCCAGCTTGCGCAGATTCGGCAGGCGAGAAGCGGCAATGTCCGCCAGCACGGCCTTACTGAGTCCGCCGGTAATAATAATGAGTTCTTCGAGCTTGTCATGCTGCAGTTGGCTCAGACGCAGATCGGTACCGCCTTGTGCAGTCAGGGATTGCAGCTCAGGATAAGCGGACAGCAGCGGCGAGAGATCGGTCTGGTTAATCCACGAGATTTCACATTCCTCGTAGCTCATATCCCCGATGAACAGCTTACGCAGTGCCGGGAAGCTGGCGCTGTGCTTCACCAGGGCCTGGACGGCTTCCTCCGAGGTGTTCTCGTAGGCTTGACCCCAGTCGCCAATCGTAAGGCTGGTCAGGCCGGCGGCTTCAGGACTTCCGCTTAAGCGTTCAATCTCCGTCTCCATCCGCTTGCCTTCTTCAAATGCATCATAATCAATACTGAGCTTCACTGCTGTCATGAACAATCCCTCCCGGAAAATAGTAGCTTCCAAATCACCCTAACATGTAGTGAGAGGGAGAGTCAAATGGCAGAGGAACAGGTGCACCTATTTCCCCGTTAACGCCCGTAACCACGGGGGTGTACGGCCCCAATGTAATCGAAAAACCGATCACATTCGGCCTGACGGCGGCGTGTGGTCCCAATGTAATCGGAAAACCGATCACATTGGGCCTGGCGGAGACGCGTGGTCCGAATGTAGTCGAAAAACCGACCACATTTGGCATGGCGGTGGCGCGCGGCCCCAATGTAGTCGAAAAACCGATCACATTTGGCGTGGCGGTGGCGTGTGGTCCGAATGTAATCGAAAAACCGATCACATTTGGCACGGCGGTGGTGTATGGTCCGAATGTAGTCGGAAAACTGAACACATTGGGCCTGGCGGAGGCGCGTGGTCCGAATGTAGTCGGAAAACCGATCACATTTGGCACGGCGGTGGCGTGTGGTCCCAATGTAATCGAAAAACCGATCACATTTGGAGTGGCGGTGGCGTGTGGTCCGAATGTAATCGAAAAACCGATCACATTTGTCACGGCGGAGGCGCGCGGCCCCAATGTAATCGAAAAACCGACCACATTTGGCATGGCGGTGGCGTGTGGTCCGAATGTAGTCGAAAAACCGACCACATTCGGCCTGGCGGTGGCGCGTGGTCCGAATGTAATCGAAAAACCGATCACATTCGGCCTGACGGCGGCGCGTGGTCCAAATGTAATCGAAAAACCGACCACATTTGGCACGGCGGTGACCCCCGCCGCGAAGGATGCGCCCAGAGCGCAAAAAAGCACTATCCGCCCGTCCGGGGGAATAGTGCTTTGCATGATTTACACCCAGCCGAACAGCCAGGCTGCCGAAGCCACCGCGAAGGTTACGCCGATAGCGATAGCGAGCGGGATTACAGCGGAGAGCACGGCCCATTTCAGGCTTTTGGTCTCCTTGTAGATGTTCACGAGTGTGGTGCCGCAAGGATAGTGGAGCAGGGAGAAGAGCATCATATTCAGCGCCGTCAGCCACGTCCAGCCGTGGCTCAGGAAGATGTCCTTAATGCTGCCGAGACCTTCGATATCGACCATGGCCCCGGAGGACATGTAGCCCATCAGCAGGATAGGCAGCACAATTTCATTGGCGGGCAGGCCGAGGATGAAGGCCATAATAATGAAGCCGTCCATGCCGAGCAGCTGCGCGAACGGATCGAAGAACGCAGCCATATGATTCAGCACACTCTCACCGCCGACAAATACATTGCCGAGAATCCAGGTGATGATCCCTGCCGGAGCGGCCACGATGATGGCGCGGGTCAGCACATTGAGGGACTTTTCCTTGGAGGAGCGGACAATGGTCTTCCAGATCTGCGGGCGGCGGTAGGGCGGCAGCTCCAGGGTGTAGTGGGTAGGCACACCGCGCAGCGCGGTTTTGGACATGATCCACGATACGCTCAGGGTGACGATAATTCCGACCAGTACGATGCCCATTAACACCAGCGCAGTCGCGAAGGTGCGCAGTGCTCCGGTGGTTGCCGCCCCGACCATGAACATGGAGGAGAGCAGAATAAGCGTAGGCCAGCGGCCGTTGCAAGGGACGAAGTTGTTGGTCAGAATGGCCAGCATCCGTTCACGGGGCGATTCAATAATGCGGGTGGACAGAATAGCGGCAGCATTGCAGCCGAAGCCCATCGACATCGTCAAGGCCTGCTTGCCATGCCCCCCGGATTTCTTGAACAAGCGGTCCATATTAAAAGCCACCCGGGGCAGATAGCCGAAATTCTCCAGCAGTGCGAACACCGGGAAGAAAATCATCATAGGCGGCAGCATGACGCTGATGACCCATGAGGTGCCTCGGTACAGCCCCAGCACAAGAACGCCGTGCAGCCAGGCCGGGGCATGAACAGCCTCGAAACCGGCGGTCAGATAGCCTTCGATCCAGCTGAAGAGGGAGGCAATCCAGCCGGAAGGGTAGTTGGCTCCGGCAATGGTAATCCAGAATACCAGGCCAAGGCCGGCCAGCATAATGGGGAAGCCCCAGATTTTTGAGGTGACGATATTATCCAGCTTGTAGGTGCTGCCCAGCTTCTTCTTGTCGTGATAGGTAACAGCATCGCTGCAGATTCCGGCCGATACCCCGTAGATTCCGCTGACGATCTCGTCACGGACCGCTCCTTTGTCTGCCAGCTTTTTCGCGGTAGCGAGCAGGGAATCGAGCGGGTCTTGGCCGTTAATGGCATGCGGTGACTCCATGGCGGGCCACCTCCTTCGCTACAGATATACCCTTGCGTCCCATATGGGCTTTGAGGGAAGCCAGCAGGCTATGGTCACCGTCCAGCAGACGCAGGGCAATCCAGCGTGCCGGATATCTGGCGCCGACCGTCTGTTCCACCATCGGGATCAGCTCGGCAATGCCCCGCTCAATCTCATCGTTGTAGGTGATCTTCAGCGGCTCAGCCTTGAATTCACCGGTCGCTACGCGTGCGATCTGATCCAGCAGCGCTTCAATACCGATCCCGTTGCGGGCCGAAATGGCCGTGACAGGCACCCCGAGCCGCTCTGCAATCCGCTTCAGATTAATATCAATGCCCAGCCGCTTGGCTTCATCGATCAGATTGATGCAGACTACGGCGCGTCCCGTAATCTCCAGCACCTGCAGGGCCAGATTGAGGTTGCGCTCCAGCGACGTTGCATCCAGAACCACCAGCGTGACATCCGGCTCCTCGAAAATAATATAGTCCCGGGCCGCTTCTTCATCGGCGGAATTGGAGTAGAGCGAATAGGTGCCGGGAAGGTCAACGGCCCGGTAAGTATGCTCCTTGTGGGTGAACCGCCCTTCGGCGGTGACTACGGTTTTGCCGGCCCAGTTGCCGGTATGCTGGCGCATCCCGGTCAGCAGGTTGAACAGCGTGCTTTTGCCCGTATTGGGATTGCCTGCAAAAGCAACGGTATATTCGCTCATCCTTCTCCGCCTCCAATCAATTCGCCATAAATGAGGGAACTCTCTTCCCGGCGCAGGGCAATGGTAGTATTGCTGATCCGGTAAGCCGTAGGGTCTCCAAGCGGACTGCGCCGCAGCACTTCTACACTATTCCCGGCGACAAATCCGAGATCAAGCAGTCTTCTCCGCAGCACGCCCTGGACCTCGATGCCGCTGATCCGCAGCGTGCTGCCGTTCGTAGCTTCAGACAATGGAATTACGGATCCAGCCATAAGCTCTCCCACTTTCGTATGAATAATGAATGAATAGTTATAGTTATCCTTAAGTATGAAATATGCACTTGTATAGTATATTGTGCAGGGCACAGAATATTGCATCCTGCCACAAGATTAGTATACGTAAATAAATTTGTCCTTGCAACAATAATGTTTCCCTAGGGAAAGATAAATACAGCAAGATTTATCAAAAGTATTTCCGGTGTCTGCTATATACTTTGAGTTGTGGAGGGGGTGAGAGTCATGCACTATCAGTTGATTCACAAAAGCATCGAATTTATTGAGCAGCATTTGGAAGAGGATTTGGATTTGGAGAAGGTGGCTAAGGCAGCAGGGTTATCCAAATATCATTTTCACCGGATTTTTCGCAAATACGTGAACAAAAATGTCCATGAATATATCCGGGCCCGCCGTCTCAGTCAAGCAGCCAATCTCCTGCTGTATTCCGAGACACGAATTCTTGAGATTGCGCTGCAGTACGGCTTTGAGAGCCAGGAGGCTTTTACAAGAGCCTTCAAGGAAATCTATGATTTGCCGCCTGCGCAGTACAGATCGCAGGTGAGACTATTGATTCAAGAAAGAGAGGTATATACAATGTCAGAGATTACAGGCTGGTATATTACAGGTACCCACCAGGAGAAATATAAGGTCGAGATTGATCCCCGCGTCTGCTATAAGACAAGTCCCTCCATGCATCTTCGTTCCAGCGGGGAAGCTGCGCAGGACGACAATGGTTTTGGAACCTTGATGCAGCAGTTTCAGGCAAGAGAATATCGGGGGAGACGGATGCGCTTCTCCGGGTTCGTTAGAACGGAGGAGGTCACCGGCTGGAGCGGCCTGTGGATGAGAGTGGATGATAATAAGCAGAATATGTTAGCTTTTGACAACATGCAGAACCGGAGCATACAAGGGACCACGGAATGGAACCACTATGCTTGCGTCATGGATATTCCGTCCGAAGCCGACGTGATCAATATCGGAATTCTGCTGAGCGGAAGCGGACAGGTATGGCTGGGGGAATGTGAATTCGAGGAAGTGGGCAAGGATGTTCCCGTAACGGATGGCTCTACAGGTGCGGAGAACCTTCCGTCCGGGCCGCAGAATCTGAAGTTCGACCAGCAGCCGGAGCACTCTGCTTCAAGCTGAACGCTGTAACCGGCCCCGCACCCAGATCGACAGGGCCAGCAGCAGCGGAATGGCGACCTGGAAGAGCGGGTCAAGCTTCAGGCTCGGCCCCAGGCCGACGGCGATATGCTGGGTGTAATCCCGTTCCAGGAATGAGGAGCCGTAGATGACTGCCCCCACAGGGAAGACCCACCATTTCGCCGGTTTGCCGGTCAGCTCTGCAAGAGCTTTTACGGAACAGAAGTAGAAGAGCATCATCTTGATCAGCAGCCCCAGGAAGAGCTGGATCGTGACCAGAATATCAAGCCGCTCGACAAATTTGAGATTGGACAGCACCCGGACGGTTTTGAGAAAAGGCAGCTGGCTCACTCCCGCGATCGCCGGGCCGAGGACGGCCACATTCAGCGCGTTCATGAAGATCAGGAATGCGCTGATGAGCAGATAGGCGTTCACGGTGTATTTTACAGGCACACCGGGCTTCTCCCATAGCGTCCACAGCATCAGAAAAACAATCATCTGCCCGAAGGGAAATGAGACGATCTCCGGCAGCGCCGCTTGCAAAACCGGCATTACCCCGCCCTCCATAACAGGTGCCAGGCGGCCCAAATCAATCGCCCCCATGATGCTTAGCATCAGAACGAGCAGGAAATAGAAGAACAGCATGACCGGCAGCAGCACCTCAGGCAGCCTGAAGACAACCTCCGCCCCCTTCCAGATCGCATATAGGGCCAGCAGCACGAACACCAGCATCGTAATGGCCATCGGGGTTCTCGGCAGCATGGTCATCGCCGTCAGCTCGCCGAGGTCGCGGACATTGCGCATGGACTGATAAGCGAAATACAGACTGTAGACCGCGCCGATGAACGCCCCTGGAGCTGTGCCGAAATGAGCCTTGAGCATTCCGATCAGATCTGTGCCCGGAGACCGGTGCTGAATCCACATCAGCACAAGGAGCAGGGCGAAGCCCGCCGCTGAACCTGCACACATCGCCAGCCAGGAATCCTGCTTGGCGGTGCCCCCAAGCAGGAACAGCGGCGTGCTGCCGATTTCAAACAGCATAATCATGAACGCAATCTGCAGGGAAGAGACCTGTTCTTTGTTCACCATGATTGCATCTTTAGCCTCCTAACCAATAGATAATGGCTCTGCCGACAGGCTGGAAGAACGCCGTATACAGGCTGCCCAGCGATACATGAGGGGTATTGGTAATTCCGCATAGATTAAGATACGCCCCGTACCCCATAATGCAGCCAAGTAAGAGCCGTCTCCGGCGGCGCTCTTCTCCACGTAGCTTCGTCCACCCCCAACCATAGGCAAGCGCATAGAGTATAAGAGTAATAGCTATTTTCATAGATATGCTCCTTTACTTCTGCTGAACAGACTTGAATGATTTATTACTGAGTCCGGTCCGTTCTATCTCGATAGAGACCTGCGGGCGGATCTCAATCTCCTGAAAGACGCTGTCCCAGCTCTTCTCCTTCTCAATCTGCTTCCAGCGCTTCGGATCGCTCCGGTGCACTCTCACAGCAAATCCGGTGACGTCTGCCCCCAGCTGCTTGACCTCCGCCCAAGCGTTATTCATTAGCTCCAGCACCCGCTGCTCCAGCGAGGCCTCCATTTCACTGATCGCCTTGCGGTCGTTCAGGTCCATGACACTGCCAAGCTCCGTCAGCACACCGCTGCCCTTGACGTTAACCTCCATCACATAATGATCCTTGTCCCAGACAGGGTGGACGGTGGTGGACGAATTCTGCAGGATGAATGAAGCATCCAGCTTGTCGCTTGCCCCCGGCCGGGAGGGGAAGGCGATGGTGGCAGAATCAACGTTATCGGTCAGAAAAGAAAGCCCGAACGCCTGCTTCTGGCTAAGCCAGCCCGCGAACGTGTCTCCTTTAATGACGCCCAGCCTTCCCAGCGCCAGCCGCGAGGGCAGATCTGTTACCGCTGTCTCACTGGTCTCATCCATCGTCCGGGAGCCGGTTAGCAGTATCTCCGGCAACACCGCGCTTTTGGACTCGGAGGACAGCGCCATCGCCAGCTCATACAGCCGGGTTCCCGGATAGTAGGACAAGAGCCTTGATTCCTGTTCGATCATAAGCTGGATGCCGGCGCCCTGATTCTTGGTCATTTGCATCAGCTGATCCAGAATCATCCCGGCATCTCCCTGGGAGATGAACACAAATACCGTTTCTCTGGCATCCTGCTTGCGCAGGAACATATCAATCAGCTGATTGATCCCGTGTCTGGCCAGGCTCTCGCCGATGACGGTGATTCTGGAGTGGGAGAAGAACATCTCCCGCGTACTGGTCAGATTCGTTCGTTCAATGGCTTCCATGATCGTCCGCCCCTTGACGGTGAAGGTGAGGAATGGCGGCGAGCTTGTGCTGCCTCCTCCGCTGCCGCCCATCCCGCTTGCGCCGGAGGAAGGATTGATGACCTGGTACGTGGCCTTCCACTGATTGTCCTCCCAGTCATAGGCTGAGCCGGAGGTAATGCCCAGTTCGTTAAGCTCCCGGTCATCCCAGCAGCCGGAGAGCAGAACGGATAGAAGCGGGAGGCAGAGCAGGAGGCGCAGCAGAGTGCCCGGTTTGTTCATGTGTCCCATCCTTTCCGCTTGGAGCGAGACTTCTGCACCTTATTCAGCAAGATCGCGCCCAGCGGAACCAGCACGTTGAACAGGCAGAAGACCACGAACCGGCCTTCCTGATTGTAGTTGTTCAGCTTGGCTGAGCTTTGCCAGGAGAACAGGCATTCCAGGGCTATAATCAGACCTAGGGCTCCAATGAAGGGCCGGCTGCTGCTGACCCGGAACGTCTGCTTGAAGCACTCCACTGTCACGAACAGGAAGATCGCAAATTTCAGATAGATCGACAGCACCCAGTAAGAGATGAAGAGAATATCCAGCTTCTCTATGAACCGGCCGATCCGGAGGATGCTGATGGTAGCGAAGCCGGGGTAGGCACTCAGCTTAATGAATTCCGGGCCGAATACCATCAGGGCGGTGATCAGAATGAACATCATCAGGATTGCAACGAACAGCAGGCCTGTCCAGCCGATAATCTTGGCTCTCTGCGGATATTGCAGATAAGGGGCCAGAAACAGCAGCACCGCCACTTCAGACATCCATGCAGTCGGTGTCAGGCTCGCCAGGGTGATCTCAGCCAGACTATGGTCGAACATAGGCAGCAGATGATGCACATTCAGGTCGTTGTACAGCCCTAGCAGATACAGCGGTACGAAGAACAGATAGAGCAGAATAACCAGACTGTTCACTCTGGCGATAGCTTCAATGCCCTGCCTTACCATATAGATGGTGATGAAAAGAATCAGAATGACGAGCACCGTGATCGGAGTATTGATCAGGACGTTGTCTTTAAGGAAATTAACGAATTCACGCAGAATGGTTGCCGTGGTGTCCAGGTAGAACTGGAGCATCAGCAGACCGAGAATCACGGACACTACCGGAGAGCTTTTCTCCCCGACCCACTCCAGAAAAGGAGCACCGTTGCTGCTCTGAATTACCGCCCCGACAATCCACGCTATTAGCAGCCCCGCCACGGTAGATAGGATAATCGCTAGCGGAGCGTCCTGCTCTGCATAGGAGCTGATAATGATAGGAAGCACGACGGTAGCTGTCGGCAGTATGGTATTGACGACAAGCATGACGGCCTGGGTGGTGCCGATTTTTCCATTCATGCTGGACCCTCTCCCTGCGGCTTGGGCTGTGCCGGTGATGGATTAGCGGCATTTTCAACGGGCTGCGGCTTCTGGTTAGGGGCTTGTCTGCGGGTCTCCTTGCCCAGATTGGTCTTGGGACGCATATTCATGCTCCACAGCGGAACGCGGATGAAGATATCCTTCAGATAACGGGGTATCATCGGCGCTACCGGAGACAGGTAGGGAACTCCGAAGGAGCGCAGGCCTGCCATATGAATCAGCAGCACCATCAGGAAGGACATAATGCCGAACAGGCCGAGCGAGGCAGCGATGAACATCATCACGAAGCGGATCAGCCGGATGGAGTTGGCGATGGCCAGTGACGGAATTACGAAGTTCGAGATGGCGGTAAAAGAAACCACAATGACCATTGCCGCCGAGACCAGCCCGGCCTGAACGGCAGCCTGCCCCAGCACCAGCGCACCGACGATAGAAATAGCCGGCCCGATGGTGCGGGGCATACGTACCCCCGCTTCACGCAGGACGTCGAAGGTCAGCTCCATCAGCAGTGCCTCTGCGAAGGCGGGGAGCGGAACGCCTTCCCGCTGGGCAGCCAGACTGATCAGCAGCGTGGTCGGCAGCATCTCCTGGTGAAAGGTAGTAACGGCAATATAAAGTGCAGGCAGCAGCATAGAGACGAAGAACGCACCGTAGCGGATCAGCCGCAGAAAGGAGGAAATATCATACCGCTGGTAGTAATCCTCGCTGGATTGAAAAAAGTTGAAGAAGGTGGACGGGGCCAGCAGCGCAAAGGGAGTGCCGTCAATGACAATCCCCACCTGGCCTTCCAGAATGCCCCCGGCCATGGCGTCGGGACGTTCGGTATTCTGAATGGTGGGAAAAGGCGTCAGTCCGCCGTCCTGTATGAATTCTTCAATATAATTGCTCTCCAGAATGGCGTCGGTATTAATGGCGTTCAGCCGGCGGCGGATTTCGGTCAGCACCTGTTCACTGGCGAGGCCCTTCAGATAGACGAGGGCAATTCCGGTCCCGGTACGCTGGCCGACGGTATATTCCTCAATCCGCAGATCAGCAGTTTTCAGGCGGCGGCGCAGCATGGAGGTCCCGGTACGCAGGCTCTCGGTGAAGCCTTCCTTGGGCCCGCGGATCACCCCCTGGGAGGTCGGCTCATTAATGCTTCTTTTCTCCCAGCCGGAGGTGTCGGCGGCCAGTGCGACCTGAAGCCCCTCGAACAGAATCAGGGTATAGCCGTCAAAGAGCAGGGGCAGCAGCACCTCCAGGGTCCGGGCCTCCTTCACTCCCCCAACCGGCAGAATGTGCTCCTTGATCAGATCGAAGGCAGCTTCTGTGGTCATCTGATCTCCGTTCAGCGTGCTGTTCTCCATTAAGGACTGGAGGACCGCCTGATTGACGGTATCGGCGTTGACCAGACCGTCAATATAAATGAAGGCAAGGGTAAGTGGAGGCTTGGCTTCACTCTTATAATGGCGGATGACAATATCGGAGCTGCTGCCGATCCGGCGGCTGAACTCCTGCAAATTCTCCTCAAGGGAGAGCTTCAGCGGAAGCGGTGCAGGCACGGAGGTTTCTACAGGATCATTGGTAGTCTGGCGGCTCTTCTTCGTTTGCTGAGGCATCTCGGGGGGCTCCTTTATGCTGAAATCTGGATGTGCTCCCTGTATTATCCCCCGCTGGCGGATTCCTTATTCTGCCTGATTACAGACTGAACTGAGCCCGCTTGAGGAGCCGCTGGAATCCAAAAAAGAAACTGCCCTTAGGAATGGCAGCTTCTCAGCATTCCATAAAGGCAGTTTCATCAACACACTTAAGACTTACATTCTAAGCTTGGTCGTCGCTGCGGTGAACATTTGGACTTCCGGCCGCTGCCCAGTTTGGATTTCCTGATTTAGACCGCTCCTCGCGGTAGAAATCCAAACACAAAGGCGGACGCTACCGCTCCTCCAGTTCCAAATTTCCCCTCCGCTTCTTATTGCTTTTCGTTAATTTCTTAAGTGCTTTCTTATCTATGCATTATTTTGTCTGTACGACCAGCGCATTGCTGATCAGGCGTCCCGGAGTCGTCAAGTACTTGCCGTTATAGTACAGGCCGCTGGAGGCACCGCCATCGAGGTTCATTGCCTGGTAGGCTCCGGCCTGCTTCATAATTTCCGCCAGCTGGGGGATGGTTGCCCCGCCGGAGGTCAGCAGAATCAGCTTATGGTCGCGGGTGATGCCCAGCGCGCTGCGGGAGCCTCCGCCTGTCAGGATTTTGGGGTCCCGGAAGCCTTCTGCCGCCACATTCAGCGCGACCTTTCCATTGACCAACAGCCGTGGTCCTGCCTGGAGTGCGCCGTGAACGGAACCGGAATCGAAGCGGGCTTTGAATTCACTGCCCGGAATCAGCTCAGCCAGCATATTGCGGTCGTAAGCGAATACTGCCCGTTTGTCTCCGGAGCTGTTCTTCAGCATCTTGCCGCCGCTGATGATGTAGCCGTAAGGAGCCTTGAAGGCGCCGTCAGTATAGGCGGCGAAGAATGTGCCGTTGATCGCTGCGGCGGCATTGCTGCGCTTGGCGATGCTGGCAAGGGCTTCCGTCTTGCCGACGGTATTCCCGGCCAGAACGGCATCCAGCTTGACCGAAGGATGCAGCAGGGAGACCGTGACTGTCTGGACGCTGAAGGAGCGGCCGCCGACCTTGTAGGTATGATGTCCGCTGACTACAGCGGGCGAGCCGCTCTTGATCAGACTGCCGTTCTGTACAGGCAGGGTGGCTGTCTCAGCGGTGCCTGTATCAGCCCCGCTTGTCAGCGTAAGCGACCCGGCCTCCTTGTTCCACTGGAGCTGTATGCCAAGTGTCTGGCTTACAAGAGATAAGGGGACGTAGGTAGTCCCGTTCTCACTGAAGGGCCGCACACTTACGGTAACGGGCTTACCGTTGACGGAAGCCCCGGGCTTGCCTGGAGTGAAGGTAATGGAATTCCCGCCGCGTGACATCTGAATCTGGCCGCCGGAAGCGGTAAGCACAGACTGGATACCGGCGAAGCCGTTCAGGAAGCGGAGCGGGATGAAGGAGTGATTCTCCTTGTCCACATATACGGCAAGCTTGGGCTGCGGTGCCGCGGCGGCACCGGATTGCAGTGCTGGGAGAAGGACAGCCAGCAGACAGAAGGCGGTAAAGAGGATAAGCATTTTTTTCATGATACACAAAATCTCCTTTAGGTTGTAGCAGTATAATCTGCAGGTTAGGATGATTCTGGAACAGGCCCCAGAATGCAGCACTTGAGCTACCATCATATAATCGACTCCCGTTACCGTCAATGGAGCATGCATCCAGCAGCGGGTTAGTTTATAATGGGATCACATTAGAATATCTGCATATAAGGGTGGTAGCGATCATGACAAGAATAGGCTTAATCCGGCACGGCAGCACACGCTGGAATCAGGAGGGCCGGGTACAGGGCCACACGGATAATCCTCTGGACGAGGAAGGCTTCCGGCAGGCCGGCGTGCTTGCGGAGCGGCTTAGCGGCGAAGCGTGGGATTATATCTATTCAAGCGACCTGCTGCGGGCCAGACAGACGGCGGAGACTATCGCCGGGAGGCTGGGCATCCCGCTGGCCGGTCTCCTTCCGGACATCCGGGAGATGAACGGCGGATTAATTGAAGGAACCACAGAGAGTGAGCGGATCGAGCGCTTCGGCAGCCAGTGGAAGACGATGGATCTGAAGCTGGAGAGTACGGAGCTGGCCCGTAAGCGGGGAGTCCGGGCGATTGAAGAGCTTGCTGCCCGCCATCCCGGCAGCAATGTGCTGGTAGTCAGCCACGGGGCTATTCTGCGGAGTACGCTGGCCGGACTTGTGCCTTCCCTGGATGTGAGCGTGCTGCTGAAGAACACCTCTATCACCTGCCTGGTCAAAGAGAATGACAGCTGGAGCTGTGAATTGTACAACAGCGCGGAGCATATGGACGGATAGGACGGGATATTTCCGAGCATTTCATTACAATAAAGCGCCGGTCCTGCCGATAATATGCTTAGTGCTGATCCGGTGGGGGTATTAATGTCCAGCATCCCCTGCGGGAGTTGTTCAGAATATGTTCAGTCGGATCCTGTACAGTAGCGCTTGAAAGCGATAAAACCAACAATTCATTGATAGGCTGAAGGAGGGCGTAAGACTAGTGGAAGAGGCCCGCAATTATATGCTGACGATTCTATCCATACTTATAGGGGTCCTGACCGTATATAGCACGCTCAGATTGACAAAGGATTTCGCCAGACAACCGCAAAGAACCCGGGCGGTCCGCTCGAGTCTTGTGGTGCTGGTAATTAGTGCCGGGCTTGGCGGCATGCATCTGCTGGGCAGAAGAGCCTTAACCGGCTTCACTACAGAAGGCAGAAGCCTGCTGATCTCTTTGTTCCTGTACATGCTGACACTTGCCGGTATACTATATCTGTTCCTGCGGGTGCGCATGATCCTTGGGGAGCGTGACCAGCTCAAGGAGTTGGCATACCGGGATACGCTCACCGGCCTGCTGAACAAGAACGGAATGGATCATTTCTGGGATCACTGCAAATTGAGCGAGCAGCTGTCGGTATTATATCTCGACCTGAACCGGTTCAAATCGATTAACGATACCCTCGGCCATCATACAGGGGATCTTTTACTGGAGGCCGTAGGAACCAGCCTGCAGCAATTTACCTGCAAAGGTAAGCGGCATATTTTCCGGGTGGGCGGAGATGAATTCGTCATTATCGCCAAACGCTGCAGCCGTAAGGAGTCAGAGCAGCTTGCCCTTAAGGTTCTGGAGCGCATCACCCGGACCTATAAGCTGGAGAGCCATGAATTATTCGTGTCCGCCAGTGTAGGCGTGACGATTAGCCAGGGCCGGATTGACCCGAAGCAGCTGCTTCAGGAGGCGGATTCGGCTATGTACAGTGCCAAGCAGCTGGGCAGCGGGCGTTATGCCGTATACAAGCAGGAGAGCCGTATTCCTTCCGTGAAGCTGATCAGCAGCTCAAGAGCGCAATAAATATTTCGTTCAACAGGCGAAAAACAGCATACATTGCTGCACGCAGGTAATCTCATTCACCCGCAAGGGTGATTTTCTTCAAAATATAAGAATTTATATGTTGCACATGATAAATTATCCTTCTATTTCTCGCTGAAACGGTACCGTCCTTTAAAAGGACGGTACCGTTTCCACTTGTAATAGCGGCTGCGCCATCCTTTATGGACAGCGCAGCCGTGTTATATCAGTCAGACGCCTCTGGCAGCCAGCAGCCCGGCCAGAACATCAGGGTGATCGGTAATGATCCCCGCCACCTCAGCATCGATTAATGCCTGCATCCGCTCGGGATCATTAACCGTCCACGGATGATAGACAATGCCTTTCTCCGCTGCGGCATTCACGAACTCCGGCAGTACCGAGGAATGATGGGCATGCAGCGCATCTGCCTGCAAGGTGGCTGCGTAATTCCAAGGACGGTACAGCCCCTCGCCGTAGAGAATACCCGTACGGATCTCCGGTGCCAGCGACTTGCAGTATGCCAGGGAATAATGGTTGAAGCTGGAGATCACCACCCGCTCACTCATGCCCTGCTCCCTTACAGCGGCGATGACCTTCTCTTCCATGCCGGGATAGAGGAAGGTCCCGTTCTTCAGCTCGATATTAAGAATCGTCTCCCGGCCCTGCAGCAGATCCAGCAGCTCGTCCAGTGTCGGAATCCGTTCTCCTGCGAACTCAGGGCTAAACCAGGAGCCTGCATCTACCTCCAGTACTTCACGTAGCGTCTTATCCTTCACATAACCGCTGCCTGAAGTGGTGCGGTTAAGACTCTCATCATGGATCACTACCACTGCCCCGTCACTGGTCATCTGTACGTCTGTCTCAATGCCGGTTGCACCAAGCTCAAGACCCTTGCGGAAGGCGGCCATTGTGTTCTCCGGGGCGGCTGCGGATGCGCCGCGATGCGCGAAATTAATGATGTTCATGTCGAGTAGTTCCCTCCATCTCTATGATGTAATGCAGCCCGGAGTGTCCGGGCCCCTTATAGTATATTCCACATCACGTCAGGAAACCCTGTCCCCTGCTCTATAAAGGACGGGTTTCTTGAATTTTACCGTGGTACGTCCGGAAGCAATCGCTTAGAATAGACAACAACTATACTACCTACAGAAAGAAGCGATAAAGCTTGAAGTTTTGTCTGGAATGCGGAAGCCGCTTGGTAATGAAGGAATGCAATGGAGAAGGTGAGGTACCCTACTGTGATTCATGCGCCGTCTTCAGATTCCCTGTGTTCAGCACAGCGATGAGTACAGCCGTACTGAACCGGGAACTGGACAGAATCCTGCTCATCCAGCAGTATAAGCGAAAGGATTACATTCTGCTCGCCGGGTATGTGAACAAGGGAGAGAACGCCGAAGTGGCTCTGGTCCGTGAAGTGAAGGAAGAAGCGGGGCTTGAGGTCATAGCTTATGAATATATGCGCAGCCAGTATTTCGCCCCGTCCAATACATTAATGCTCAATTACATCAGTGTGGCTGACACGGAGGACCTGAGTGCCATGAGCGACGAGCTGGACCACGCAGCCTGGTTCACACTGGATGAAGCTGCGGACGCTATATTACCGGGCAGCCTCGCGGAGAGCTTCCTGCTCACCATCATTGATAAGCTGAGACAGGGGCGGGCTCTGGAGGATTTTACAGCGGCTGTCCGGTAATTGCGAATACTGAATGGTTACGGCTTCCCTTCGGGCACAACCCGCTTCGTAAGCTTTGGCAAGTGAACTATTAATAGATATGCGGGAAGAGATCAGGTATGTATGACTTCAATCGGGGTACTGGCGGAATTCACAGGTGTTCCTGAAACTGCGTTGATCCAGGCCGCGTACAGACGTCCAAGACCTACAAGCAGCAGCGGCAGAATCAGCAGCAGTACAAATCCGGTTCCGCATAGAATCCACGAGCGTTCATCTGAGGTTGTGCCGGACAGGAAGAAGAAGAACTCCGGGTCCAGCATATTCAGATCATAGGAGAATACCGATGAACTGATTCTCTGGGCCAAAGGTGACAGAAGAGCACTGAAGGCCACCGCAGGCAGAACCAGTGCTAGTGTGAACCCCAGAATACCTGCGGGCAGCTGGAGGAGACTGTACAGGATTCCCCGGTACGACTCGCCTTGGCGGAGCTGCTGCCCTAATGTCCGCAGCCCCGCCCAGCGGAAGGCGGGAGCATGATCTGCGGCAGCAGGCAGCCCTGTTCCACGTCGGCTGTTGCCGCTGGACCAGGCTTCAACGATCTTGTGTTCACTGGACATCATGCTGCGGCACCAGGCCAAGGTCAGGGCCAGCAGCGGCAGCCCCACCCATACAATAATCAAGGGCAGGCTTGCACATAGACCTGTAACAGCAATTACGAAGGCGATGATTCCTTTGGGCAGAGAGAGGATCAGCATTTTCCACGCGTGTATACTTTGTCTTATCATTCAGGGCGCTCCATTCCGGATTTCCAAATTTCAACTTCTTCAGTATAGAGGCTTCATCCAGAGAACACACTCTCCAAAAGGCGGGAAAAATCCTGGTCGCAGGTCCAGTACTGACATAGTCAGGAATCTTCCTGTTATTTACAATGTTTATCTTTATACTAAGGGTAGAGCGGTTTATAAGGATTACGACTAAGAAGGGGAGTGTAGCAATTTATGCTGTTAGAGGTTATAGCTACTACAGTAAGTGATGCAGTCATAGCGGAGCGTTATGGTGCCGACCGGATTGAACTGATTACGGGAATCCTTGAAGGCGGATTAACGCCCAGTCTGGGACTGATCGAAGCGGTCCGGGAGAAGGTCAGTATTCCAGTGAGAGTGATGGTCAGGCCGCACGCCCGCTCCTTCGTGTATGACGCATCCGATGCAGAGACCATGCTGCGCGATATCCGGCATATAGGCGGGATAGGCGGGCTGTCTTTGGTTATGGGCATGCTCCGCCAGGACCGGACAATAGATGAAGAGCTGCTGAACCGGCTGCTGGAGCGGGCAGGGGGGATGGAGGTTACCTTCCACCGTGCGTTTGACGAGGTGCAGGACCAGCTTGAAGCCCTTGAGGTCCTGAAGCGGTATCCGCAGATTACCGATATCCTGACCTCCGGCGGGACTGCTGCGGCCAATACACCCGGCGGTATGGTAAGGCTCGCCGTATTGGAAAGGCTGTCTGCCGGTTCTTCGCTCTCCATCCTGGCAGGCAGCGGTCTGAACGCCGCTGATCTGAAGGATTTCGTTACAAGGACCGGCGTCCGCCGGGTACACTTCGGATCGGCGGTCCGGGAGGATGGCGATCCGCTGAAGCCCATTGACCCGGAGCGGCTCGAAGCTATCCGGGCGCTTCTCAAGCCCTATTAGAGGCCCAGCAGTCTGGGCAGCAGCGTCAGCAGCCGCTCCCGGGTCAGCGCATCGCCGGAATTCCATTTGGCACCATCCAGCATATAGGCATGGCCCTGCTCCACGGCAGGCAGACTGCTCCAGAGCTCCGTCTGGAGCAGCTGCTCCATGGCCTCCCGGGAGTCCTCCCGCTCTGGAATCAGCATGAAGACACGGTCCCCTGCGTAGCTGTGCAGCATGGCCGGGTCCACTTCGCGGAACCCAAGATCCTTGTCCAGAATGTCCTTGATCTCCGCTGTCGGCTGCAGGCCGCCAGGGGCATACAAGGCTGTGGACAAGCCGGTCATTCCCATGGCGTATAGATGGTTGCCATGGTCATAGAACAGCGCTGAGGCCGTTTCACCCGCCCGCAGCCCTCCGGCGTAGAGACGCTGCCACATGGCGGCGTTCTTGGCATGGTAGGCTTGCAGCCAGACCTCAGCTTCGCGCTGCTTCCCGAGCCACTCTCCAAGAATCCGCAGCCGCTGCTCCAGCGGTGCGAATGAATCGAAGGTGAGTGACGGGGCGATGCCGGATACCCCCCGGTAGATCTGTTCATCCGGGCTTGCGAGGATAATCAGGTCAGGCCGGATAGACCGGGTCAGCTGCGGGTCCAGCGGAAATCCCACATTGGCTAAGCGCTTGACCCGGTGGCTGTAGACACTGCCCCGGGCGAACGCTTCGTCACCGCCGACAGGCTTCACCCCCAGCGCCAGCACATCGCCCAGTGTCTCTCCGTGGTAGACAACACGCTTCGGACGCTCCGGGATGTCCACCGAATGTCCGGTCCAGTCCGTGACGGTAATCCGGCGCTGCTGCGACCGGGCATATTGCCCGGGAGTCATTCCCGTCTTCTGCCGGAAGCGGCGGCTGAAGTAGTATTCGTCGGAGAATCCGACCAGCCGGGCAATCTCGCGCAGCGGCTCGGCGGCTTCAAGCAGATAAGTCTTCGAGTGCCCAATACGCACATCGGTCAGATAATCGAGCGGGCGCTGGCCGGTCAGCTTCTGGAAGATCGGAGTGTATTGCCACGGGGAGACACCGGCCAGCTCCGCGAGCTGCTTCACTGTGATGCTCTCCCTGTAATGCTGCTGCATGAAGTGTATCGTGCTCTCCACCGATTGCGCCGGACTTGGCAGCTGGCGGGTGGAGTAGTTCTGTTCAAGCAGCAGGAGCAGCAGCTCTTGGAATTGGAGCTGTTGTCTGACATGCTGGAGCTCATCCCTGCCGTTATGATGCGCAAGCAGCTCTTCCGCCAGCCGGATCACTCTGGTGAAGGGGTGGACAATCAGCTCTTTTTGCCCCGGGAGCAGTTCATCCAGGCAGAACGCAGGGGAATCACCTGTAGTAACAGCGGCAAAAGTCAGCACATAATAATAAAGCGTCAGCTCCCGGTTCTCCAGACTGTATGAGGTTCCGGGAGGCAGCAGACAGCACTTGTCCGCATGCACAGAGAGTGAGGTCTGCTCCGTGATTCCGAGTTCACCGCGCCCGCCCGTAAACAGCAGCAGCGTATGCTGCTCCGCTGTCTGCACAGCCGATATAGTGTCAGCGCTCTGCATCACCAGCTCAATGCTCCTGAATTGAAACAGCAGGGAATGGAGAGGGGCGGACGGGAGAGCAGTCAGGTGGTCGTGGTCAGGCTCGCGCAAGTCAGGCACTCCTTTCAGGCCGATTAGAATTGAATTATATTGAGAACGATTATCAATAAACAATATTGTATATAAAATAAAGCAGCTTATCAACAGGCGTTGATAAGCTGCTTTTCAGTCTGTCTGCCCCGGAATTATTGCTTGCCCAGCATGGTAGGAATCTCGCCGAGCAGCCACTCTCTGGTGGTAGCATCACTGGAGGTCTTCATGATGTCCTGTGTGTAGACGTAGCCGTTCTTAACGGCAGGCAGGCTGTTCCACACCGCGCTCTTCAGCAGATTGCCGGTCGATTGCTTGGCTTCTTCTACTACCGGAGTCAGCAGGAAGATGCGGTCTCCGGCGTATTCCCGGAGCACTTCCAGCGAGATTTCCTGGAAGCCCATATCGGCATCCAGCACCTTTTGAATCGCCGGGGTAGGCTTGAAGCCTTGCTCTCCGTACAGTACCTGCGAGAGGCCCGTCGTTGCCATAACAAACAGCCGGTCCCCCGGATAATAAGTGAAGACCGAAGCGGTCTCGCCGTCCTTCATCCCCGAAGCCTTAAGCTGGGCCCACATCGCATCCTCCTTCGCTTGATACTGGGCCAGCCAGGCCTCCGCTTCCTGCTTCTTGCCTAAAATATCTCCAATATCCAGCATCCGCTCCTTCAGGGGGGCGAAGGTATCGAAGATAATCGTTGGAGCAATTTTGGACAGAGCCTCATAATCTGCTTCCTCAATGCCGGCATAGATAATCAGGTCGGGCTGAAGCTCAATCGTCTTCTCCAGGTTAATGGGGAATCCTACATCTTCCACTCCAGTGAGTTTGTCCTCGAAGACCTGGCCTTCACCCATGGAGAGCGGATAGCCGATGGCTTGTACACCAAGTGCCAGCAGATCGCCATACGTTTCTCCGGAATAGATAATCCGCTGCGGATTCACTGGAATCTCTGCTGTATGGCCTTTGTAATCCGTGTGTGAACGGGTGGTAGCGGCAGGTTCAGCAGTGGCTTGCGCGGCAGGTGCGGTGGTTGCTGCACTGCTCCCCTGATTATTCTTATCGCTGCTGCAGGCGAGCAGTAAAGTGCCCATCAGGAAGAGCATGCCCAGGATAGCGAAGGGTTGTCGAGTCTTGTTCATTGTATGTATGCCTCCCAAAGGTATTGTGATTACCAATAATGATAATCATTATCGTTTAGACCATCATAAATTATAGCCAGTTGTTACTCAATGGACAAAACACGAGACAGGAATTGAATTTGTACAATATTTTTTTGCCTGTTTTGTTAATAACATATTGATAATATCAAGGAGGTCTGCTATGATGTTGTTAATAACAAGTTAATAATAACAATTAATTAATAACTGAGTTCACCTTTGCTCAACAGATGACTCAGAATACAACCCCTAGGAGGTAATGACCATGTTTGGATTCCGGTTCGTGAAATTTCAGCCTAGTGATTATGTGCTCAAGGTGAAGAATGGCAAGGTAGTGCGTGAAGGGGTCGGGCTTTCTTTTCATTATTATGCGCCGACAACCTCGGTGGTTGTGGTGCCTGTCTCCTCGATCGATGTTCCATTCATGTTCGAGGAAATTACGGCGGACTATCAGACGGTAACCGTCCAGGGGCAGCTGACCTACCGGATTGTCGATTACCGCAAGACCACCCAGATCCTCAACTACACCTATAATCTCAAAAAGAACACTTATCTCTCCGACGATCCGCACAAGCTGGCCCAGCGGGTGATTAATATCGCCAAGGTCCTGACCAAGAAGCAGCTCGGGCAGCTCCCGCTGAAGGAGGCTATCCAGTCGAGTGAACGTCTTGCCAAGCTGATTACCCATGAAATCGGCCAGAGTGCGGAGATTGAGAAGCTGGGCATTGAGCTGATGGGCCTGTCCATTCTGGCGATTGTACCAAATAAGGAGACGCTGCGGGCCTTGGAAGCGCAGGCCAGGGAGGAAATGCTCCGTAATGCGGATAACGCGCTATATGAGCGGCGCAATGCTTCGATTGAGCAGGAGCGGCGGGTGAAGGAGAATGAGCTGAATACGGAGATCGCCGTTCAGACGAAGAAGAGACAGATGCGTGAGGCGCTGCTTGATTCTGACCGGTCAGCGAAGCAGAAGCAGAACGAGATGAAGGAAGAGCAGCTGATTTTTGATACGGAGCTGGAGGAGAAGAAGCAGGCGCTGATTGAGCTGGCCATAGCGAATAAGAGAGCCGAAGCAGATGCCAAGGCTTACGAGCTGACGGCGGTAATGAATTCGCTGCAAAATGTATCGCCTAACGTCCTGCAGGCGCTGACGAATGTCGGCATGAACCCGGATAAGCTGATCGCCATCGCCTTCCAGGAGCTGGCGGAGAATGCCGGGAAGATCGGCCAGCTTAACATTACGCCGGATCTGCTGCAAGGAATCATGGCCGGTTCGGCAGGAGGTGGAGCCGGAGCAGACAGAGGAGGTAACGGACGATGAGCAGCCGGGGATCGGAGAACAAAATCATACTGATCAAGCGCAAGACACGACTGGAGGAGCTGGTGGTCCGCTACAACACAATCCAGCAGGCCCAGTTCTATATTGAACGGCTGGGAGCCGATTTCAGCGACTACTTAAGCGAGGATTTCCAATACCGCAAAGCGGTGGAGACCGCAGTGACCGAGCTCAGCGCCATCGGCCGGCTCCAGGTGCTGGAGCGGCAGCATGTGCCGAATTTCATCTTCGGGGCTGAGGATACCGTAGTGGTCCTGGGCCAGGACGGTCTGGTCGCGAATACGCTGAAATACCTTCAGGAGCAGCCGCTGATCGGAGTGAATCCTGATCCGCTGCGCTGGGATGGCGTGCTGCTGCCCTTCAGAGTCAAGGAGGTGCGGCAAGTAGTGAGTGAGGTGCTGCGCGCCCAGCGCCAGGTCCGTGAGGTTACCCTTGCCAAGGTGGAGCTGAATGACGGGCAGAGCCTGTACGGGGTGAACGATCTGTTCATCGGCCGCCGGACCCATGTCTCGGCCCGGTATCAGCTGGAGCTGAACGGGCAGCTGGAGCAGCAGTCCTCCAGCGGCATCATTGTCTCGACCGGCCTGGGCTCCACGGGCTGGCTCAAGAGTGTGCTGGCCGGAGCCGCAGGTATCGTCAGCCGTGCCGCACAAATGCAGCATGCAGAGGCTGAACGGACAGCCCGGGTATCTGCGGAGATTGCCGCAGTCAGCGCGGGCAGCGGGCTGGCCTGGAATCATCCTGAGCTGTATTTCACTGTGCGGGAGCCTTTTCCAAGCCGGACGACTTCAGCAGAGCTGGTATTCGGGAGAATCAGCAGCGCTCTGCCGCTGCGCATTACGTCGCAGATGCCAGAGGATGGCGTGATCTTCAGCGATGGTGTAGAGAGCGATTATCTGGAGTTCAACTCCGGGGTGGAAGCGACGGTTGGGCTCGCGGAGAAGACCGGCAGGCTGGTAGTCTAGACGAGGCGCAGACCGTTCATGGCGGGGCGGGTACGCCAAAAGGGTTCTCTCAGCTTCCGCTGCTGCGGTCTGAGAGAACCCTTTTTAGCATACAACACAGCTGTTCAAGCGAAGCTGCCTATGCTCCCCGCTCTTCCTACTGGAAGCTTCGTCCCTGGTTCATTGGAGCGTTATAGGAGGAGCCTGCGGACATCGGTGTATGCATTGGCGTATGCATCGGCTGGTGGTTGATCCCCGCGTTGATCGGGCTATGCAGTGAGTTCACCGGCTGGCTGCTTGAAGTGAAGGACGGGCTGAAGGAGGAGTTATACCCTCCCATTCCTGTATTGTGGCTCTGACCCATTGGCTGACTCTGTCCCATAGAATGCATTAGTCCCATCTGGTTCCCGGAATTGAAGCTTGGAATGCTTGTATGGGTATTGAAGCCGGAAGTCTGCGGGAACTGCTCCATCGATCTGACCGACTGCGAGATCTGCTGCAGCTGCTGCATTGCGGTCTGATGGCCCTGCAGCGCCTGCTGGATCATCTGAATGGCCTTGCTGTTATGCTGGCTAAGCTCCTGGAGCTTGGCGGCATCCTGCTGCTCCTGCTGGAGAAGCTGCTGGTAATTCTGCGTTCCCTGCTGGGTCTGTGCCATCAGCTGCTGAACGATTTGCTCGCATTCCCGGATCTGTGCAGATGAGTTGGTATTCAAAATTGTTGGCCTCCTTGAGATGGGTGTTATGGTCATGCGGGCTTATTATCTCTGATGGGGCTGGCGAATATTCACGCTTCTGTTGCAAGGGAGGCGCTTCCGCCAAGAACGGTTACAATATTGCAAACGTTGCGTCACTCCGGGCGGGACGAGTTGATAAGAATAGGTACAGGCTGCTCTGCAACTATTGCGGCAAATGAACGTCTATGTAGAAAGACAATCCAGAATCATCCATAACCTGGAGGTGGGGCAACTATGAGTCAGCGTGAACAGGCAAGCCGGATTCAAACGTATTTTCCCAAAAGCATCGCACTTACACTGGTATTCGTAATGCTTTTGACCGCATGCTTCACAGGATCGGCCGCTGCGGCATCGTCTTCCTCAGATCTGATCATTGTGAACAAAAAAACGAACAAACTGGCCTATTACAGTGATGGCAAGCTGGTGAAGATTTTTCCGGTCGCTACCGGTAAAACGAAAAGTCTGACGCCTGAAGGCAGCTTCAAGATGGTGGTCAAAATCAAAAACAGACCCTACTACAAGGATAAGATTCCCGGAGGCGATCCGGCCAATCCGCTGGGGGACCGCTGGCTGGGGCTGGAGGTAAATGACACTTACGGCACGACCTATGCCATTCACGGCAACAACAATGAATCCTCAATCGGTAAATATGTCAGCGCCGGATGCATCCGCATGCATAATGACGATATTCATTGGCTGTATCCGAAGATTAAGAAGAATACCCGGGTAATCATTACAACCTCCGGGCTTGAGATGGCGGGCATTGCCGAGAAGAACGGCTACCGTCTGGGATCTACGATGATTGCGGGAGCTTTTGTCAAGGGCGGGGAGAAGCTGCCGGTGAAGAATTCCTTCCTGCTGGAGGATGCACGGGTGTACATTCCACTGAGTGAATCCGTGAAGCTGCTGGGCGGAAGCCTGATGCAGGAGGCGGGAACCGGAGCGCTCATCATCACAATAGGCAAGAATACAGCAGTTCACAAGCCGCTTAGCACGAAGGCAAAAGTGAACGGCAAAACGGTGGAGATGCTAGCCTCCAAAAGTATAGACGGGCGCCTGTATATTCCACTGGGCAGCTTAACGCCGCTGTTCGGCCTGCCGTTCAGCTGGAATGCTAAAGAGGGAGTAGTGAAGCTATAAAGTAGTAGTGGCTGCACAAGGCCAGATTATCCAACCAAGATGCCGCCGTATACTGCGGCTTCAGAAGCCAGCCGATCGATTATTGATGGGCTGGCTTCACTGTTTCACCAGGTGGAGTAGGGTGACAGGATACATAGAGAATAGTAATATGAGAGAGATTTGTTATATTCTTGATTTTCCAGGGGAGGGACTGAAGATTAGAGTACGGATTATAGGCGGCTGCGGGAGCGGAAAAACGTATGTCTCCAGAAAATTAGCTCTAAGTTACGGAATTCCATGCTATGAAACGGATAATTTTGTCTGGGATCGCAGGGACAACACCAAGAACTCCCCGGAGGTACGGGATGCCAAGCTCGCGGAAGCTATGGATGCGGAGTCGTGGATCATAGAGGGCGTGCATTACCAATGGGGAACCGAAAGCTTCCGGC
The DNA here is from genome assembly GCF_038006885.1 of Paenibacillus sp. FSL R7-0302. Classification (NCBI taxonomy): domain Bacteria; kingdom Bacillati; phylum Bacillota; class Bacilli; order Caryophanales; family Paenibacillaceae; genus Paenibacillus; species Paenibacillus sp. FSL R7-0302. The sequence goes on along the minus strand of NZ_JBBOWB010000001.1, from coordinate 5,350,120 downwards.
AAGCGGATCTGATTTTTCTGATTCGGCCTAAGGCTTATGTACAGGATGCCCGGGTCATCAGCAGGTTCATGAAGACCAGGCTGGGGCTGGAGCAGGGGAATTATAAGCAGTCGTTCAAGTATCTCCGGGTGATGCTGCTGGAATGGAACCGCGGCTTCAGAAGGGAGAGTATTCCTGCGATTATGGCATTAACCGAACAGTATCAGGCTAAACGGATCATCGTGCAGCAGAATCGTGAGATTTTGCAGCATGTCGGCAGGTATGTGCGGGGGAAGAGTGTGCTGGGAGCGAGTGATTAATGGGATTGTATGGGAGGCCCGAGTTGTGCGGCCGGGGTTATGGACATGAGTGATAGACTACTTTTGCGTGAGGGGTGAAAGTATGGAGCCGTGGATCGAGGAAGAACTTAATTTATACGATTTTGTAGGCTTTTGGAAAAGAGTGCTGATTAATTTCATCGATTTCCTGATTCTTATGTTTCCAACCTACTTGCTGGAGCGGATTTCAGTTTCTGCTGCAGAATCGGCAGGGTCAGCGTTCCCGCTTTTTATACAGTTTGTACTGCTTATGGCGTTCAATGTATTTATGGTTGTCCAATACGGAGGCACGCCGGGCAGGCTTCTTTTGAGGGCAAGAATCGTTGATGAGAATGGAAGATATCCGGTGCTCAAGCAGGCTTTGATCAGGGATAGTTTTATTATTATTAACAGCTTCCTGGCAGTGATTGTAGGTCTGAATTCAGAGGCGTTATCCGCCATACCAAGCAGTCTCGTGAACTGGAGTCCGCTTGCGGCGGATTTGAATGCTTTTGTTGGCTGGGTCGTGGTGTTGGATTGCCTATTCATCGTATTTACCCCACGCAAGCGGGCGCTGCATGATCTGATGGCCCGAACGTATGTGGTGAACAAAACAGCGCTGGACCGTGATCAGACAGGGAAATTCATAGCATAAGGCAATGTGTATAATACCTGAATCAGGAGGCCTGCACCTGCAACCTTTGTTACAGCCCCTGCGTCATAGGGTACAGTTTAGACACAAGAGGATGTTTCCAACAACGAAGGAGATGGCAGCATGACTACATCAATTAGAACATTCACAGGTATTCTTATCGTTGGGGCGATGCTCAGCCTTACTGCCTGTAATTCCGGCAAAACGGAACCATCGCCTAACAATACGGCTGCGGCTACAGTAACTGTACAGCCAGGGGATAGCACTTCATCGGCAGCAGAAGGTGCGCAGGTGAGCGAATCTGGTACAGATGACGGCGCTGCTGCGGGCGCAGAGCCTGTAACTGCTGACTCTGAAGCTGCAGCGGGAGCGACATCAGAGTCTACGGTAACTGAAGTCGCAGGGGCAGAACCAGATACCGTGGCTCCCGCCACCCCGCAGGAACGGAGCAAGCAGCTGAAGGAGCTGCTGGAGCTTGCTAAGCAGGGCAAGGTGCCCGGCGTCGAATATGCTGCACACACCGGACTTATTGATGAGGTGGAAGCCGCGTGGGGAGAGCCGGATCTCAAGGAATCGGCAGGCAAAGGGATCTATTCCACATATTCGGGCAAGCAGGTGGTAATCGGCTTCAATAAGGGCAGCAAGATTTTCGATGTGCGCTCCAGCGCCCCGGCCCTGCGTAACCTGACACTGGAACAGATTGAAGAGGTGCTCGGGAAGCCGGATGCCACCACCGTGAATGGGGAGCATAACATCTATATTTATCAGGCCAACAAGCAGTATCAGCTCAAATTCATCATCCCGGAATCCACAGGAACGGTAGATCATATCTCCGTGTTCTCGGAGCAGGATTCTATTAATAATATGGCAGGCTAGTCAGCTCAGAGCATCTTAGAGCAACTATGATATCCCCTTGCAGCGGCAACTGCAGGGGGATTTTTTCGGTTTACAGCCATGTAATCGGAAAACCGATTACAATGGGACCGAAGGCGGCGCGTAGGCGAAATGTAATCGAAAAACCGATTACAATGGGACCGAGGGCGGCGCGCAGGCCAAATGTAATCGAAAAACCGATTACAATGGGACCGAAGGCGGCGCGCAGGCGAAATGTAATCGAAAAACCGATTACAATGGGACCGAGGGCGGCGTGTAGGCCAAATGTAATCGAAAAACCGATTACAATGGGACCGGGGGGCGGCGCGCAGGCGAAATGTAATCGGAAAACCGATTACAATGGGACCGGGGGCGGCGCGCAGGCCAAATGTAATCGAAAAACCGCTGGCGCGTGGGCCACGCCGCCTTAACCAGTTGCGAGTACTTAAATAAAGTCAACGCATGATGTATACTTTCTCTTATGAAAGAAATCAGAAGAAATGAGGCACGGCCATGCATCTGGAGCTGATCGCAAGTGAATACAAAGTGTCCTCCGGCGGATTGACGGTGGAGATGCTGCCCAAGGAGTTCGCACTACTGCAGTTTCTGTACCGCAACCGGGGGCGGACCTTCAGCCGCGAGCAGCTGCTGGATAAAGTGTGGCCGATGGAGTATCCGGTGGAGCGGACGGTGGACGATCATATCTACAGGCTGCGTAAGAAGCTGAGGCCGTTAGGCGGGATCGACATTAAGACGATCCGCGGCTTCGGCTACAGTCTGACAATTCCGGGGAGCCTTGCGGGCGTAGCGGTGAATCCGGCAACGCATGATTCTGGGCTGCGGGATACCATGCGTGAGGTCTTCTCGAAATTCCATGTGTACGGCCAGGGCAAATCGATGCTCACTCTGGCCCGCCAGCAGGACATCCTTGGCTATGAGCTGGACCCGCATTATGCGATGGTTGTTCATTTCGTGCAGGGAGATCTGGAGTGGATGATTCATACGGACGAGATTCCGCTGAAGGACCGGCTCTTTTACCTCAATCTGTTCTACTTCTTCACTGGCAATCCCAAGGAGAAGGTGGAATACGCCGAGCGCCTCATAGAGCGGAATCTGCTGAACGCCCCTGAACAGATGGAGCTGGAGATTCTGACGATGCTGGACTTGTACACCCTTGCCGGGTTGCCGGAGCTAGCGCTGGAACGCCTGAAACGAACCTACCAGGTCATCGCTGAACCCGGCTTCGAGAATTTCATACCTGTTACGATGATTACCGAGTTGTTCGTCCGTCTGGTGGCGGGTGCCGGTGAGGAAGAGCTGGAACGGCTGGATGAAGCAGTGGGCCGAGTGCTGCGGGATAAGCCTTTTTTGCGCGAGATTGGCAGTTATAAGGTGGTAAAAGGTCTCTGGTCGCTGCGGCGTGAACAATGGGCGGAAGGGGATAAGCTGATTCAGGAGGGGCTGCAGGTGATGGAGATGTCCGGCTTCGTTCCGCTGCGGCTCTATTCGATCTACCGGATTCACCATTTCTGCCGCATGTTCCTGGCGGGAAGCTCCTTGGACCGCAAATATGAGGAACTGTTCACTACAGGCCTTGAAGTTTGCGGCCTGCCCCGGCTGGAGCAGGCGCTTGAGGAACTGCTGCTGGGGCTGCCGGAAGCCCTCTGATATTTCTCTGACAATCCTCCGTTATCTTAGGATCATAGATGGATCATCTAAGATTACAGGTAACCTGGAGGAATGTCAGATGGAGATTTCAACCAAGCAGGGAACAAGCCTGCTGCACAACAAAACGTATATGCGGGTCTACACGGCGTTCGCCACTGCCAGCTTCGGCGACTGGTTCGATGCGCTGGCCATTCAAGTGCTGGTCGGCTACCGCTGGCAGGCCAGTCCGCTGATGCTGGCGCTCATTCCGGTAGCCCTAGCGCTGCCGAGCATTCTGCTCGGCTCGGTTGCCGGCGCGGCCGCCGACCGGATGAACAAGCTGAAGCTGATGCGTATCTGCGACCTGCTGACCGCTCTCTTGACCCTACTGGTGCTGTTCGCTCCGAGTATGGTCTGGCTGCTGCCGCTGCTGGCCCTGCGCTCCGCGCTGTCCACGCTGAATATGCCGGCTCAGCAGTCCCTGACCCGCAGTCTCGTGAGAGAAGACCAGCTGCTGCAAGCCTCATCACTCAACGGACTGGTCAACCAGGGCTCCAAAATCGCAGGTCCCTTGCTCGGAGGTCTGGCCCTCGCCTTCCTTACGCCGCAGTGGTGCATCCTGCTGAATGCCTTGCTGCGCGGCTGCTCTTATCTGTTGTTGTTGTCTATCAAATATAACCGCACTGATGAAGCAGACAGTAAGCAGTCTGAAGCGCATGAAGGCAAGATTCCGCTTCTCACAATGTGGCGGGAAGGCTGGGGATTTCTGCTGCGTAGCCGGCTGCTGCTGACCGCGATGTTATTCGGACTCGCCGGTGCACTGGTCATTCAGGTGGTTGATTTTCAGTTCACCAGTCTGTTTCGGATCTTCGCCCCGGAGCGGGAAGCGCTGCTGGGCTGGATGGTTGCCGCTACGGGAGCAGGAGCCGTGCTGATCATTCTGGTTCTGAACAAGCTGAAATCCGAAGACGGGTATGGCTGGAAGCTGGGCCTCGGGTATGTGCTGATTGGCGGGGCGATTGCGGTGCTGGGTCTGCTTCAGCCGGGGGCATCAATTCTGTGGGTGCTGCTCATCGGCTTTGTGCTGGGGATCGGCAACGGCATGTTTATGGTGACGTTCAATTATTGTCTGCAAAAAGAAACCCCGCCGCACATGATAGGCCGAATCTTCGGGATCCAGAATACCGTACTCAGCGCGGTGCTGATTGTAGCGCCTCTCCTGGGCGGTGTGCTGGTGCAGTATGCGGGTCCGGCCCGTATATTTGTCAACATTGGCTTGCTGCTGTTGATTCTGGGGGGTACGGGGCTGCTGCTTCAGCGCCAGCTCTGGCCGGCGGCAAGCAATACAGCTGAGAGCGCCGTCCAGGGCGTGGTGCAATAGTAGACGAACAGGAGGAGCTTATGACTACTTATATCTACATGGTGAGACACGGGGATTCGCTGCGGACCGGGGTGGATGAATGGACGCGCGGCCTGTCGCCCAAGGGGGAAGAGGATGCCCTGCGGGTCACGGAATGCCTGAAGGATGAAGGCATAGATGCCCTGTACAGCAGCCCGTATATCCGGGCGGTTAATACAATTGCGGATTTGGCGGATAAGCTGGAGCAGGAAATCATCCTGATCGATGATCTGCGGGAAAAGGTCTGGATGGAGGGCAACCAGCAGCTAACCGACGAAGGCTTATACGATGAACTTCAGAAGATGTACACCGATCCCGATTATGCCCTGCCGGGCGGGGAATCGAACCGGGAGTGCCAGGCACGGGCAGTGAAGGCGCTGCAGAATATTCTGCGGACCCATGAAGGGAAAAGGGTGGCCATCGGCACCCATGGCATGGTGATGTCCTTGATGATGGGCCATTTCTCCCCGGGATATGGTCTGGACTTCTTACTACAGACAACGAAGCCGGATATCTATGTCATGGAGTTCCAAGAAGATGAAGTACTGGTCCGGCGGATGCCTTTTTAAACTAAGGGGTAGAATAGTTATCGTTATTACAATAAAATGGTAAAATGAGGTGAGGAGTACAAGGAGGTTAGTATGAAAAATCCATTATTTCGAAGCTTAATTGTTGGACTAATATTTGCATGTGTTTATTATGCCATTCAGATTATCCGTGGGATGTATCTAACAAAGAACTATGTTCCAGACATTGCAGGTAGGTATACGACGGTGGATTATTTGCAACACAAAATCACATTCGGGTATGAATATAGTCCATTAGGGAGAGTAATTGAATGCTCTGGTTTAATGCTACTTGGAATAATGGTTTACTTTACTTGGAGATTTTTGAGAATAGTTACTACTAAAAAGTGATAGTCACTACGCTAAAAGGCAACAATAACTCAATAAATCCAAGAGGCAGCCGACCAATGTGATCGGCTGCCTCTTTAAAGACCGGGTTAGAGGCGGACATTCAGGGCTAGTTGTATTCTGTACATTTAAAAACAGTCAAAGGGAAGGATTTCCTCTTCTAGCTGTAGTTTGTACAACTAAATTTGCCCGAGTGGGCGAGATCCCGGATAATGAGGCATTTTAGATGTATGAAATACAACTAAACGGCTATTAGGCAGTAAATTAAACGATTTAGTTGTACCGAATACACTTAGGCATTTCGCCTGTACCTTAATCCGGTCTGATGCTCTACTTAATTAGAGCGGCCCTATACCTGTAGCCCATAGAATCTCACCGTATTCGCCGTCAGCTTCGCTTTGGCTTCAGCCAGCGTATAGCCATGCAGTGCTCCCCAGGCGGCAGCAACGTCATGGACCATAGCCGGATGGGTGGTGCGCCCGGCGAACGGTCCTTCAAATGGCCAGGGGCCGTCCGTCTCCGCCATGACCAGCTCCGGAGGGTAGCGGCGTGCCAGCTCCTGAATCTCCGGTTCGTAGAGGATATCGGGAGTGAAGGAAATGTAGTAACCGCAGCTAATCATCCGGTCAACGGTAGCAGCGGGGCCCTTGAACCAGTGGAAATGGGCCTGCGTAAGGCCATGCTGCTCCAGCAGATCGCATACGGTCCATGCATCCTCATAGACGGCATGCAGTACTACAGGCTTGCCCAAACGTGCAGCCAGTCCAAGAAGTCTGTCCAGAAGCTGAATGTAGGGTGCCATATCCCAAGCTTCGCCACGCTCCACAGCTGCTGCCCGGGAGTAGTAGGGAAGACCGATTTCACCAATAGCGACCATATTGTCCGCATGGGTTGTAATCCAATCCAGTAGTGTATTTAGCTCTTGTTCCGCAGGCAGAGGCTGCTCGGGATGGAAGCCGTAAGCCGGCTTCACCAGACCGGGATACCTGGCTGCGAGCTCCCGGGTACGCTTGCTGGAGGCGAGATTCATGGAGACCGCGATCAGGGCCTTAATGCCCTGCTCCGGCAGTCCCTCCAGCAGGGAGGACACTACGTGATCCTCATACTGGTCAAGATGAATATGGACATCAATCATTGGCAAGCCTCTCCTTCCGGCAGCCGATTATTTCTCCACAATGGCTTCACCCCGTTCATGCGGCTCAAAAGCAATAGACCCCAGCTCCATCCCCGTCTTGCCTGCCTTATATTCCAGCTTCAGGGTACCGACACTCTCGGTCATGCCGACCATTAAGCTGGTATCTGCGAGCAGCTTGTTATTCTCAACTTTGTAGTAAGTCACTGCGCCAATGGCCGCTTTGCTGCCGAAATACTTCAGGCCGTCCTCAGCACGGTCCGGGAGTCTCAGCGTCAGTTTGGAGGGCGCGGATCCTGTAAGCTCAAGCTTCAGCAGGACATCGTCCTTATCGAGCGAAATACTGGAGGATACTACAGCAGAAGCCGCCTTGTCCGCAGCAGGCACGGAGAGCTCCTTCCCCTGCTCCGGCTTCACGACATGAACCTCCTGTGCAACCAGCGAGGTTCCGGTTCCCAGAGTGAACACAACCGTAGCCTCCGGTTTGCCGTCCGAATCTACATCGGCATAGAAGAGCTGAGGCGGGTGCGAGTAGTCTCTGGGTACGGTCCAGTTGAAGTGTTGCTTCTTGCCGTTAACCTCAAGGATGAAGCCTTTGTAGGTATTGCCGTCCTTCAAGGCAGCATAAAGCTTCACCTTGCTGTTATTGCCGGCAACGGCAAGAGGCTCTGCGGGAACCCTGACCGTGGTGCTCAGATCGCCTGGGGTAACAGTGACCCGGCTTCCGCCAGGCTTGAGCTCCGTGACAGCTCCCGTAAGGGAATCCAGCGTAGCTGCTGCGATATATACACGCCCCGCCTTCAGCAGTACGGGCGCATCCAGCGTTTCATTAGCGCCTCCATCCGTTTGCATGGAAGCGCTACCGGGCGTAAGAATCGTCTTGTCCCAGCTTGTGGACAGAGTAAGCTGCTTGAGGGTGTTGTTCCATTGCAGCTGCATCGGATAGAACTCCAGCAGCGTGCGGGCCGGAACATACAAGATGCCGCCGGAATGGAAGGGCGCAGCATAGGGCAGAACGGCTTGTCCGTCCACAACAAGGGATAGAGGGGCAGCAGCAGAATGGGCAATATCTATGGATGAACCCGCCGCATGGCCTGCGAGGAGCAGGGCAATAGCGGCAGCGGTAATTAATTTTTTCATAAGATAACCTCCGGAGTCTGGAAATTCCAATCTCTTGTATTATAAATGAAAAACGCCGCCTGCGGGTCACGTTCTGTTAACAAAGATAAGACAAGCCTGTTACAGCCCTAGCTCATACAGCCCATACTGCCCATACTGTATTGTGCCTATCCGCCTGCAACTTGCCATCCCTTATATAGTAGTCTTGCAGGAACCTCAAGCTTGTAGCGCCTGAAGGGCAAGCGACACCAGGGATCTGACGGAGGCCTCGCTCAGTTCTCCCCCGGTCAGCAGCAGCCGGTAAAAAATAGGGCCGTAGACCAAGTCGATACAACTCCCGATATCGAGTCCCTGCTTCAGTTCCCCCTGGGCAATCCCCCGTTCAAACAGCTTCCGGGCTTCCTCGCGGCGCGGGCCGAAATATCTGCTCCGGTATGCCTCCGCCAGTCCGGTATCGGATTGCCCTTCACCAATCAGCTCCGTAATGACTTTACCTTCCCGGCTGGTGAGGAACTGCGCGAGCGTCCCCGCATGAATCAGAATATCCTTCTTGGCGGAACCGGTATCCGGGATCGGAAGTCTCGCATTAGCAGCATACAGATATCCGTCCATCACCACCGCCGCTTTATTCGGCCACCATTTATAGATCGTTGCCTTACTGACCTGGGCCTGCTCCGCAATCTTCTCCACGGTAACTGCGCCGAAGCCGGTCTTCAGCAATAATTCATATGAAGCGTTCAGAATAGCGTTCTTGGCCTCGGTATTGCGCGGGCGGCCTCTTTTTTTCTCCATGGTGATCCCTCCTGACTGTGCTGGTTCAACTATAATTGGAGTATAGCATAAAATCGCCTATTTACAATACTGAACGTTTAGTATATTATTTGCTCATAACTAATTAGTGTACTTAGCGTTCAGTATTTAAAAACTGGAAGGTGGCGCTTCAAATGAAAGCTGGAATTCCTGCGCAACAACAATCAGTATCCCCTGTTACTCAAAAGGCTGTTCCCGGCTGGATCACATTTCTGCTGGCTGTCTCCTGCGGACTGATCGTGGCGAATCTCTATTATACCCAGACGCTGGTTGGGCCCATCGGGCAGGCCATTCATCTGTCCGCTGGAGCGACAGGGCTAATAGTTACCCTGACGCAGATCGGTTACGTAGCCGGACTGCTGTTCATTGTCCCGCTCAGTGATATTATCGAGAACCGCCGGCTGACTGTGATGTCGCTGATTCTGGTTGTGGCCGCCCTTGTGCTATCCGTCCTGGCACCGAATGCACCGCTGTTCCTGGCCGCCTCCCTGCTGATCGGGCTGGGCTCGGTAGCAGCACAGGTCCTGGTGCCGTATGCCTCCTATCTGGCCACAGAGGAAGATCGCGGCCGCGTCGTCGGCAATGTGATGAGCGGCCTCTTGCTGGGCATTATGTTCGCCCGCCCGGTTGCCAGCTTCATGGCCGGACTCTGGGGCTGGCAGTCCATCTTCATAGTCTCGGCTGTCGTAACTGCGCTGTTGACGCTGCTGCTAGCCCGTGTCCTGCCTGCCCGGAAGCCCGCTCCCGGCTTGAGATACGGACAATTGCTCCGCTCTCTGGGCACATTGCTCATGCTTACGCCGGTGCTGCGGCGCCGCGCTTTATACCAGGCCAGCCTGTTCGGTGCCTTCAGTCTGTTCTGGACGACAGTTCCCTTGTATCTGTCCAGCGAGTATCACCTGTCCCAGCAAGGAATCGCCCTGTTTGCCCTGGCTGGTGTAGGCGGAGCCGTAGCCGCGCCGATTGCGGGCAGATTGGCTGACAAAGGCTGGACCCGGTTATTGACCGGTCTAGGCATTTCACTGGCCGTTCTCTCCTTTATCCTGGCCTATCTGCTGCGGGATACCTCCAATCTTACACTAGGTCTGCTGGTGCTGACGGCCATTCTGCTCGATATGAGCGTGTCCGGTAATCTGGTGCTGGGGCAGCGGGCGATCTATTCACTGGGCAATGAGACCCGGGGGCGGCTGAACGGCTTGTTCATGGCGATTTTCTTCATTGGAGGCGCCGTGGGATCATCACTCGGGGGCTGGGCGTATGCTTACGGCGGCTGGAGTCTGACCACCCTAATCGGGCTGGCACTGCCAGTGCTGGCGCTGATCTACTTTTTGACCGAGAAGAAGGAGCGCGCTTGAGAAAAGCAGACATGGTGTTCAGCAATAATCCGCATAGCCAGTAATTCCTAAAAAAACTACAGTAGGCAGAGGAGCTAGATCCTCTGTCTTTTTTTCGAAATATAAGAATGTATAGGTTTCACGCTATACATTATCCTTCTATTTCTCGCCGAAACGGTACCGTCCTATAAAAGGACGGCAAAGCCGTTTCCACTTGCCTGCATATGTAATGGATTCGATAGATAGAGCGTATTAGCTCATGTAAATTACTTGGCCAAGTAAATTCAGCCTGGAAGGGAGGGCTTAAGGAATGCAAGAGCGCGCATTGCTGCCTTTGATACATGACAGGGTTCCTGCTCATATAGAGACAGAGCTGGAGTTTGCAGCGGTTTTTGAAGCCTATTATAAACGGATATTCAACTATATCGCCTACCGGGTGAGCTGCCGTTATACCGCCGAGGATCTGGCCAGCCAGGTATTCGAGAAGACGCTATCCAAGCTGCCCGCCTACTCCCCGGAGAAAGCGCCGCTGGAAGTGTGGCTGTTCGCCATTGCCCGCAACGTAGTGAATGATTATTACCGGAGCCGCGCGCGTCAGCGTTTCTTCTCCCTGGACAGTATCCGGGAGCTGGTGTCGGGCAAAAAAGAGCCGGAGACGCTCATCCTCGGCAGAGAGCGCAGCGATAGGCTACAGGTGGCGCTGGACACGCTCAGCCCGAAGGAACGTAACCTCATCGCTCTGAAATTCGGGGCGGATCTGAAGAATACGGAGATTGCCCGGATTACCGGAATCTCGGAGAGCAATGTCGGAGTCATTCTCTATCGCAGCATGCGAAAACTGAAATCTGAAATAGGGAGTGTGGAAGAGCTATGAATGACAAGAAGAGCGCCGCACAGGCAGATGAACTTGAGCTTCAGGAGCTGGGGGACTATCTGGCCCGCCAGGACTTCTCACGGGAGTCCGATCCGGCGGAGGTTCTCCGCCAGGTGAAGAGCCGCTCCATTCAGAAACAACAGGAGGATGATAGAATGAAGAACAAACAACGGGTCAGACGTCCGGTGATGATTGCAGCTTCCCTGCTGGTAGCTGCCGTGGTGAGTATATCCTTCGTCAGACCCTCGTTCGCACAGGAAATGCTGGAGCGTGTGCTGAATTCAGTCTATCTGGGACATATTGAGGTCGCTCAGATGGACGGGAGCCACCCTAAGGAGTTCCCGGACGCATGGAAGGGCAAGATATTTGACCAAGAGGGTAAGCCCGTCACCTCATTTAACCCCATGCCGGAAGCCATCTTCAATGCAGCCGGGGAGGCCATCGTCAATTTCGACGGGGATAAGCTGATTACCCTGAGCGAGCAGGAGCAGCTTGACAAGGAAGCGTCAGAGCAGAAATTTATCGTCAAGGAGGCAGCGAAGCTGGATCAATACGCTCTCTTCAAGGTGAAGCTGCCGGAATACCTGCCAGAGGGCTTTGCCTTTGAACGCGGGGAGTTCTATAAGGACGAGACGGGCGTAAGCGGGCAGATTGTTGAACTGTTCTTCGCTAGCAAAGATAAGGATAAGCGAATCTGGATGCAACTGCGCCTTGCTAATGAGGAGAATGCCTTTTCAATGGCAACTGACGATAAGGTGGAGCAGGTGAAGCTCAAGGGGACGGATGCGGTTCTGGTCAGTGACAGAAGCCTGGACTGGGAAGCGAACGGCGTGATGTACGGCCTCAGCACCCGTGGCCTTGACCGGGCTGAGGTTCTGAAGATCGCAGAGTCGATTAACTGGTAAGCCGCTGAGGAGCGGATAAGGGAACAGGTACGAGGCATAGACAGGCATAGGAAGAATCAGAGCATCAGACTGCAACCCCGAGCGAGGGAGGATTGCGGGCTGGTGCCTTTTTGTAATAGCGTTTCTACTATATAGAAGGAAATAAGAGGAACCATACATAGATTGTTAGATTCCCGGGTGGCGGGAGCGGATTCGCGGCTGGAATAACACTTCTCTTCATGCTTGTCATGCCCGTCTGCATATTGAGGCCAAGTCCTTCATAGACATGTACTAATCAATGCATTCAAAACAGGTTAAGGGGATGATGTCATGCGCCGGATAACATGGGTACTCGCGATCATTATGAGCGTGGCCTTAGTATTGGCGGGGTGCGGGAAGAAGGATGCCGCCTCTGTAGTCAAGGATCTGAATCAAGTGTCTGACAAGCTGGAGAGCAAGCAGGGAGCTTATCAGGGCTCAGGCACGATGACCTTGTACACTGGGGAGCAGCCGCAGGATTACAAGGTGGAGGTATGGTATAAGAATCCTTCGTATTACCGGATCAGCCTGTCGAATGTACAGAAGGATGTGAAGCAGATTGTGCTGCGCAATGATGAGGGCGTATTCGTCCTGACCCCAAGCCTTGGCAAAAGCTTCCGCTTCCAGAGCGACTGGCCGGACAGCCAGGGTCAGGTCTATCTGTACCAGACACTGCTGAAGGGTATCGTCAACGACAATAACCGGCAGTTCGTGGAGGACGGGGATAATTATGTGTTCGAGGTCGCTGCCAACTATCAGAGCAGTGCGCTGGTCCGCCAGAAGATCTGGCTGAACAAAAAGACCTATGAGCCGAAGCAGGTGCAGGTATCGGATTCTGAAGCCAAGGTTGTGGTGAACGTGACCTTCGACAGCTTCAAGTTCGATCCGGAATTCACAGCAGATTCCTTCGATATGCAGAAGAATATGGCGGCCGGCAGCCCTTCCGAGAACACGATGGCGGAAGTGGACCAAGAGGGCAATCCGGTGGTCTCTGAAGACGGCGAACAGGCTGGTGAGCCGGTTGCGGCCGAGATGGGCGACTTCGGGATCATTGAGCCGGCTTACATTCCGGCCGGTGTGAAGCTGAAGGACACGAACAAAATTGAAGGCAGCAAGGACCATGCGGTGCTGATCCGTTATGACGGCGTCTACCAGTATACGATTATGGAAGCCCGTCCGCTGGACCGTGCGGTGTCGCTGGCTCCCGGAACATTGGTCGATCTGGGCTTTACGGCAGGCCTGCTTAGCGGGGATGAGCAACAGACGCTGACCTGGATGAGCGAGGGTGTTGAGTACCGGATTACAAGCGCAAATCTGCCAGTTACGGAAATGATGCAAATAGCCGCTTCTATGGAGGAACAATCGGGTAAATAAAAATCAGTGGGCGGATACTGCGCAAGGTGGGAATCATTCCTCTACCCGCGGTATCCGTTTTTTGTCTACATCTGCCCACATTGACAGCGGCCTTCACGAGCATTACCATTGGCAGTAAGACTTCTGATCTGTGCGAATAAGGCAGAGATGTTTTACTACAATGTAAGAAGGTGACCTGAAGTGAAGGCAAGCTATCGGCCGACAGCAGCCGAGATTAACCTGGATGATTTGCGTGCCAACTACGAAGCTTTTCGCGGCGTATTGCCGCAGGAGACCAAGTTCATGGGATGCGTCAAAGCAAATGCGTATGGACATGGAGCAGTGGAAGTGACGCGGGAGCTGGAGCGGCTTGGAGCGGACTACGTCAGTGTTGCTTTTCTGGATGAGGCATTGGAGCTGCGTCAGGCGGGAATACTACTTCCTATCCTGGTGCTGGGCTATACTTCACCGGAAGGCATTGCCGTAGCCTGGGAGAACAATATTACCGTTACACTGTTCACACCGGAGGTACTGGAAGCGGTTAGCACCCTTCCTGTAGAGAAGGAGCACCGGCTGAAGGTACACATCAAGATTGACAGCGGAATGGGCAGACTGGGATTATTGCCGGAGGATGCGCCCGCATTCATCGCTAAGGTGCATTCGGTGGCACAGGCGGAGCTTGAAGGCATGTTCACCCATTTTGCCAGAGCAGACGAACGCAACAAAAGCTATACACTAATGCAGCACCGACGTTTCATGAGCGTGGCGGAAGCGCTTCGGGACATGGACATTACCATCCCGATCATACATACGGGCAATAGCGCTACGGCCATTGATACACCTCTACTATCCATTAACATGGTGCGTGTAGGCATAAGCTTGTACGGATTCTACCCCTCGGCTGAGGTGAACCGTGAGCTGGTGGCTCTACACCCGGTAATGACGCTGAAGACGCAGGCTGTATATGTCAAAACCCTGCCGCCTGACTCAGGCATCAGCTACGGCACCCGGTACTTCACGGCAGACGATGAGATCATCGCTACGCTCCCCGTGGGGTATGCTGACGGATATTCCCGCATGCTAACAGGCAAAGCGGAGGTGCTAATACGCGGACGCCGCGTTCCTGTCGTCGGAACCATCTGCATGGACCAGTGTATGGTATCACTGAAATCTTTCGCTCTAGAAGCGGAACAAATCAAAGCAGGCGAAGAGGTTGTACTCATCGGCCGCCAGGGCACCGAGTCGATCACGGCAGATGAACTGGCGCTCCATTTAGGGACGATCCACTACGAAGTAATCTGTATGCTGGCTCACCGTGTACAGCGCGTGTATGTACGCGAAGGTACGCTACTAAGCCTCGTCAATCCCTTGCTGCAAGCCTAATACCCTGACCAGATACCTAGTACAGGAACTGAATATAAGGAACGTACCGTATAGAGCTTGTGACTTATAGTCTATACGAACCGCCATTTCTAGTTTATAATGGGATGCAGCATACTTGATATACTGGCGGCATATATTCCTTGTATAAAATTCCTTGTATATTGTAACACTGGAACACAAGGGCAGAAGGTTTGTGGGGGTGGAAGAGAAGGTGGCCAATTTGCAGAACACCAAAAGAATCATGATCAGCTTGCCCGATCATCTCTTGCAGGAAGTAGATGGGATCGTTCAACTGGAGAACTCTAACCGTAGTGAATTGATCAGGCAGGCCATGAAGCTGTACTTGAGCGATCGGAGGAAACGCACCATCCGCGAGTCCATGCAGCGGGGCTATATGGAAATGGCTAAGATTAATTTGACCATGGCATGCGAGGCCTTTCTCGCTGAGGAAGATGCAGACAGTACTCTTGGCCGCTTAGTAAGCGGGGTGTAACTATTGATTGTTAAACGCGGCGACGTTTTTTTTGCCGACCTTTCACCGGTTGTGGGTTCTGAGCAAGGTGGAGTAAGGCCGGTACTGATTATTCAGAACGATATTGGCAATCGTTTCAGCCCGACTGTGATTGTGGCAGCTATCACTGCCCAGATCCAGAAGGCCAAGCTGCCGACGCATGTGGAGATTGATGCAGCTGCTCATGGCTTTGACCGGGATTCCGTGATTCTGCTGGAGCAGGTTCGTACCATTGATAAGCAACGCTTAACGGATAAAATCACCCACCTGGACGATGAGACCATGAAGCTGGTGGATGATTCGCTGCAAATCAGCCTCGGGCTGATTGATTTCTGAACCCTACGGGGATATAACATCAATCATCGTAACAAAAGGCAGGCCGGAGCAACTCCGGTGCTGCCTTTTTTGATATACCCGAGGATAGATGAGCATGGATGATGGGGGTTGTGTGAGGGCATAATTGCGTGCTATAATTGGACCGATCGGTCGGTCTAGAGGAGGGATAACCATTAAGGGACGTTCAGATGGAGAAGAAACGAAGAGCCGGATTCTGGAGCATGCCTCCAGTTTATTTGCGCAAAAGGGCTACGGCGCTGTAAGCATGAACGAGGTCTGCACAGCCGCGAAGGTCAGCAAGGGCAGTCTGTATCACCATTTTCCGGGCAAGGATGAATTGTTCCTGTACGTGGTGGAGGTGGATACCCAGAATTGGCTCAATGAGTGGGAGGAGCTGCGGAGCGGGATTAGCGGAACGGAGGCCCGCCTATACGCGCTGGGGGATCACTATGCAAAAGATATCCAGAATCCGCTGATTCATGCCCTGGAGGAATACGGCAGATCCCATACGCTCTCGGAGGAGATCAGCGAGCGTCTTTCACATATTTTCGAATCGGTAACAGAGGCCTGCCGTGTGCTGCTGCAGGAGGGGATGGATTCCGGTTACTTGATCCGTGGTGACCTGGATAAGTATGTGATCACGCTTAGCGCTATGCTGGAGGGGATCAGCCGGGTCCATGAGATCACAGGCCGGACAGATACCCCGGAGACGATCAGGGCATACTACCGTGCGGGAATTCAGATCCTGCTTCAGGGGATAGGGTCCGGGAAGATTGAGCAATGAATAGAGATAACTGATGAATTAGAACTAGAGCATATAGCAAGGCTCTGGGATATACGGAGGGAAACACCATGTCATTACTGTTAAAAAACCGGGGAGCGATGCTGCTCCTGATGATGAATATCTTTTTGGCGTTCACGGGGATTGGTCTGGTTGTGCCTATTATGCCTACCTATATGAACGAGCTGGGCATCGGCGGGAGTGTGGTCGGACTGCTGGTGGCAGCCTTCTCGCTGACGCAGCTGCTGGTCTCGCCCTTCGCCGGAAGACTGTCGGATAAGATGGGCCGCAAAAAAATCATTGTCGGCGGGCTGGCCGTATTCGCCTTCTCGGAGCTTCTGTTCGGTCTGGCTAATGCCTCCTGGGTGCTGTTCGTATCCAGAATGCTTGGCGGTATCGGTGCCGCGATGATTATGCCTGCGGTTATGGCTTATGTGGCAGACACCACTACCTCGGAGGAGCGGGCCAAGGGCATGGGCTTCATCAACGCAGCCATTACCACCGGCTTCATCATCGGGCCGGGCATCGGCGGCTATCTTGCGGAGCTGGGCATTCGCGTCCCTTTCTTCGTCGCTGCGGGAGCGGCCGCCATCGTTGCGGTTATTACCCTGCTGGTTCTGCCGGAATCGCGTTCAGCGGAGCTGCGGGAAGAAGCAAGAACGATGGAAGGTAATAATGATAGTCTAATCATGCAGCTCATGCGCTCGTATCGCGAGCCTTATTTTTTCGGATTAATTATTGTATTCGTGCTGTCCTTCGGTCTGGCCAATTATGAGACGGTATTCGGACTGTTCGTAGATCATAAATTCGCGTTCACCCCTAAGGATATTGCGTTTGTCCTGACATTCGGCTCCATTGCCGGGGCGGTGGTGCAGATTACCGCATTCAGCTGGATTCTGAACAAATTCGGGGAGAGCCGGGTCATTTCCGCGTGCCTGCTGATTGCGGGCCTGTCGATTCTCCTGACACTGTTCGTGCATGGCTTCGTAGCGATTGTTTCTGTGACCTTTGTTGTTTTTCTGGCTATGGATATTCTTCGCCCGGCTGTCGGCACCCAGCTCTCCAAGATGGCAGATGATTCGCAGCAGGGCCTGGTGATGGGGATGAATTCTGCTTATACGAGCCTTGGCAACATTGCCGGCCCGATTGTGGCGGGGGTTCTGTTCGACCTGGATATCAATTTCCCTTATGCGGTGGCTGCGCTGGTCTTGTTCATCAGCTTCATGTTGTCGGTTGGCTATGCCCGGCGGAGAAGAAGCAAGCAGGTTACTGCGGTGCGCTAGTATCCGGAGCATGAATAGAATAACGGACTTATGATTATGATTGCGGCTGCGCTATCCCGGTGGGGACGGTGCAGCCGCTTCTTCTTGTGTACGGGGTAAACTTTGGTCCTGCGGCAAACTGTGATAGTATTTCAGTAGAGAGCTATGAACTCAGACTGTGTATAGAAAGAGGGATCTACTTGAGCGTTGATACGAATCAGGCGGCGAAGGCGGCGGAAGATGCCGCTGCCCGTCAGGAGCAGGAACTGATACTTGCAGCGATTGCGAAGGAGCTGAGCATCAGTCTGAAGCAGGTAAGAACTACGGTGGGGCTGCTCGATGAGGGCAACACCATTCCGTTCATCGCCAGATACCGCAAGGAAATGACCGGGGAGCTGGACGAGAATGTCCTCCGCGATGTCGAAGAACGTCTCGGATATCTGCGTAACCTCGGTGACCGCAAGAAGGATGTGATCCGCAGCATCGAGGAGCAGGGCAAGCTTACGCCTGAGCTGCAGGCGAGCATCATGAAGGCGGTGAAGCTGCAGGAAGTGGAGGATCTGTACCGTCCGTTCAAGCAGAAGCGCAAGACGCGGGCCAGTGTCGCCAAGGAACGTGGACTTGAACCGCTGGCGGATTGGGTGATGGAGCAGAGACGCCAAGGGGTTCCGCTGGAAGAGGCTGCGAAGTATATCGATGCGGACCGGGGTGTGGAGAGTGCCGAACTGGCGCTGCAAGGGGCGATGGATATCATTGCCGAGAATATTGCCGATGATCCGGCGATCCGTTCCTGGGTGCGCCAGTATACAGCGAGTCAGGGGATTCTGGTCTCCGAGGCCAAGGATGCCCAGCAGGAAAGTGTATACGAGAATTATTATGCGTACCGGGAGCCTGTGCACCGGATCCCGCCGCACCGTATTCTCGCAATCAACCGCGGGGAGCGGGAGAATATCCTCAAGGTCGGCATCGAGGTGGTGCCGGACAAGATCCATGCATTCATCATCCGTAAGCTGGTGAAGGGACCTTCGCCGGTCAAGGAGCTGCTGGAAGCGGTGACCGAGGATGCCTACAAGCGGCTGATTGCCCCTTCTGTTGAGCGCGAGGTGCGCGGAGAGATGACAGAGAAGGGGGAGACGCAGGCGATCTCCATCTTCTCGGGCAATCTGCGCAGCCTGCTGCTGCAGCCGCCGGTGAAGGGACGGCATGTTCTGGGCGTCGACCCGGCCTACCGCACCGGCTGCAAGCTGGCCGTCGTGGACGATACCGGCAAGCTGCTGGAGGTAGCGGTCACTTATCCGACGCCGCCGAACAACAAGAAGCGTGAGGCGGCGGCCAAGTTCAAGGAGCTGATCGCCAAATATGGCATCCAGCTCATTGTGATCGGCAACGGCACCGGCTCGCGGGAGACGGAGCAGTTCACGGCCGAGGTCATTGCCGAGGTCGGCGACCCTGACCTGGCCTACCTGATCGTTAACGAGGCAGGGGCCAGTGTGTATTCGGCCTCCAAGCTGGCGCAGGAGGAGTTCCCGGATCTGGATGTGGCGGAGCGCAGCGCCGCCTCCATCGCCCGCCGCGTGCAGGACCCGCTCGCGGAGCTGGTCAAGATCGACCCGAAGGCCATCGGTGTCGGGCAGTACCAGCACGATGTGTCGCAGAAGCATCTCGAAGAGAGCCTGAGGGGCGTCGTGGAGTCGGCGGTTAACCATGTCGGCGTCGACGTGAATACCGCTTCGGCCTCGCTGCTCTCCTATGTGGCAGGAGTGAATACGACGATTGCCAAGAACATTGTGAAGTTCCGCGAGGAGAACGGCAAGTTCACTACGCGCAAGGCACTGCAGAAGGTGCCGCGCCTGGGCGCGAAATCCTACGAGCAGTGCATCGGGTTCCTGCGTATCCCCGGAGGGGACAATACGCTGGACCGCACGCCAATCCACCCGGAATCCTACGCGGTGGTGGACCGGTTGTTCCGCGAGCTGGGGCTGGATGTGAAGCAGCTCGGCAGCAAGGAGGTTGCAGAGCAGCTAAGTGCTCTGGATGCGGAGGAACTGGCGGTGAAGCTTGCGGTGGGCGTGCCCACGCTGCGTGACATCATGGAGAGTCTTCAGCGTCCGGGCCGCGACCCCCGCGAGGAGCTGCCGCTGCCCATCTTCCGCAAGGATGTGCTGAAGATGGAAGACCTGTTGCCCGGCATGGAGATGCAGGGCACGGTGCGCAACGTAATCGACTTCGGCGCCTTCGTTGACATCGGGATCAAGAACGACGGGCTGGTCCATATCTCCCAGCTTAGCGGCAGCTATGTGAAGCATCCGATGGACGTGGTCTCCGTCGGTGACAATGTCACCGTATGGGTGCTGGGCGTGGATGTGAAGAAGGGCCGCGTCAGCCTGACGATGCGCCAGCCGCGCGAGGCGGCGGACAGCGGGGAGTAGAGGAAGAGGACGTTATGGACTCAGAGGACCTTATTTTGCTGAAATCGGCATTTTGTGGGTCTTTGCGGACTCAGGAGCCGCTAATTCAGGCTTCGGAGCCTGTAATTAGGCCTGACAGCCTCATTAACGTCTTCTGAGTCCGTTTAGGGTGACAAAAGGGGCTTTTCAAGCAAATAACGGCCTCCTGGTCCGCAAAGACCGGAGGCTCAAAAATCAAGCTGTGCTTTCCTTCATCAGGATGGCACAGTTTTTTTGCGAAATGGAGCTTATGAATTTGAGCTGGAGATTCACCTCGGCAGTATAAAACAACTATAGTCATTCAAGAACGGAAGCCCCCTGACCGGCAGTGGTATGATGGACAGAAACAGAAGGTGGCGGATGGGAATTGAGCAACAGAGTGATCCGGCAGTTTGAAGAGAGGGATATGGCGGCGCTTGGCGCGATGTACGAGCAGGTGTCGGCGCAGGAGGATGTGCTGTTCTGGTGGGTGGGGGATGCGGATAATTGGGAGAATGTCTTCTGTGCTTTTGAAGGGGAGCAGATGGTGGCCAAGGGCCAGCTGCAGCTCTTTAATGTGGTGCCACCGGGACGCGCGGCAGAGAGTAAACATAAGATGTTCGTGAATTTGAAGACATGGCCCGGACGGGAAAAGGATATGGAGCTGCGGGACAGTGTCTACGCCCTTCTGCTGGAACGGGCACAGGTGCTGAAGCGTACGCTGCCCCCGGAATATGGAACCCTCCTGTGCACAGGCAATTATGCGGCGGAGGAGAGCAGCCATGCTTATTTCGCAGAGCATCTTGGTTACTTGCCGGATAGCTGCTTGTATACACTTCAGCGCGATCTTCGTGAACCTATCCATGCGGTGGAACTGGAGGAGGGTCTTGAATTGACCAATGCGTCTATGGATTCGCCGGAGCAGCGGGCGGCTTATCTGGAACTGGAGGCGGAGATCTGGCCGGAGACCCCGCTCGGAATGGAGCGTCTGCTGGAATATCAGGAGCATCCGCACTGGACATCGATGGTTGTGCGGGATGCAGGCCGGGTGGCGGGCAGTCTGATGGTCTGGCAGGAAGAGGAGCTTGGCATCATTGAGGATGTATTTGTCTGCAAGCCCTGGAGAAGAAGAGGCATTGCCAAGGCGCTGCTGAATCATGCGTTAATGTATCTTCAGGAGAAGGGTCTGGAGCAGGCGCAGCTGGTCGCATTGACCACGAATGATTCTGCACTGTCCCTGTACCATTCAGCCGGTTTCCAGACTGGGCGTCAGGAGATCCGATACGCTAAGGAGCTGGGCTAACGAACGACTCCCTGATTCATACACACTGTGAAAATCACATATCACAAAAAGCGCACCAACCGGACATCCGGTGGTGCGCTCTTTGTGGTGATCTAGTTAAGCGGAGGCTGTTACTTTATGACTCTGGAAGCAGCCGAGGTTGCCGATCCTGGCGAAGCTTGGGCTACTGCGGTGTAGCCTTCCGGCAGATAGGTGACGGCGGTGCCTGCCGAGATGACCTGCGGGTTCATGGACCCGGGCTTCGGTGAGGTTACCTTGAAGTAGATCACTGCGGTTTTGTCAGCGCCGAACTCAATCCGCTCAATGACCAGGCCATATCCCGGGTTCGGCAGATTGGATACGGTCACCGTAGCTTTGTTGACACCGGCGGCGGCTTTGTCCAGTGTAACAGCGGCATCGTATGTGCCGGACGGAGCCACGATGTTCTCATCCATCATAATCACTTCCTTCACGAATTTGGCCGCATCGTAGACCAGGACGGCAGCTTCTGCACGGGTAACCGCCTCGTCCGGACGGAAGGTGTTGTTCTTCTCCAGCGTGACCAGTCCGGTGTTAATCAGAATCTGCAGGCTGTTCATCTCAGAGGCGGACAGCTTGCCGCCGTCCGTAATGTTGGCATACATCTCCGTATACGCGAAATCTCCTTTGTTCTGTAGCGCCTGAAGCAGCAATTGTGCGAACTGGACCCGTGTCATCACAGCATTAGGATCAATAGACCGCTCCAGCGGCAAGCCGCTTTCTTTGGCCTCCAGGAAGGCGGAGGCATACCATGCCTTATTACTAACCTTGTCAAAATAATCGCCGGCTGTCTTGCCGGAGGTGTCCTGCGCCGAGAGCTTCAGGCCGCTCACGATGAGCTGGAGCCCTTGCGCATAAGTCAGTTTGGCCTTCGGGGCGAACTTGTCGCTGGTCACTCCGTTAAGGATGCCCTCCTGATGAAGTGCATTGATTTTGGCTTCCGCAGCGTGGCCCTTCAGATCTGAGAAAGCGGAAGCCGGTGCCCCGATCGCTAAGGTTGCCGCCAGAATGCTGCAGGCCAGTGAGATTTTGGCCGTGCGCATCCGGGTTAATGTATTCTTCATTGTACATCACCTCGTATCCTCTTAGATGGGATTCAGGAGCAAAAGGTTGCAGCCCATCACTCCATAGATGGAATTATTATTCTCTAACCCCGCAGCGGTGATTCGCCGGAGGTCCAAACAATTCATCATGTGTCAATTTTCACCTACCGAAAGTCGAATCTTCGCCTGAATTCAGCTCCTCTTGCAGCTAAAAAGGTCAATATACGATGATTAAAAGGTAATATACGGTGAGACAGGGTGCGGAAGAAAAATTATAATAATGATAACGCTTTCGTGAATATTGCGACGAAGGAATGGCTTGTATTACCGATCATTTATGAATTCCTACTAAGGGGGTAAGTCAAATGAGAAAAAGGAGTATTCTAGCCTTGGTGCTGGCAGGCTGTCTGGCAGGACTATCACTCGCAGGCTGCAGCAGTAAAGGGAACAGCCCGGATGCGGGAAATGACAGCAGCAACACGCCGGAGGGGAAGACGAAGCTGAAGGCGATTATCGTGAAGCATTCACTGACCAAAGATGTCACGCAAATGAAATGGCTCGCTGAAATAGAAGAGAAGGCGAATGTCGAAATTGAATGGCAGCAAATCTCTGCGGACTGGGATCAGAAGAAAAGCGCCCTGTTTGCCAGCGGTGAAATTCCGGATTTGCTGTTCAATGCGACCTCTAACTCCGATTTTGTACAATTCAACGGGTTGTTCGAGGATCTGGGCCCGCTGATTGAGCAGGACGCTCCTAATATTCAAAAGATGTTCAACGAGCACCCGGAATTGAGAACGCTTGCTACACAGATCGACGGGAAGCTCTACGGCACTCCGCGTTATAAGGGCATCTGGCCCGGCTCCACCGCCTCGATGTTCATTAACAAAACCTGGCTCGACAATCTCGGCCTTCAGGTCCCTACGACCTGGGATGAGCTGGAGACTGTGCTGCTTGCCTTCCGCGAGGGAGACCCGAATCAGAACGGGGACAAGACGGATGAGATTCCAATGGACTTCAACCCGATCGGCTGGGATTTCACACCGAAGCTGCTGCTGGGCAGCCTTGGGCTGCCTCTGTCCAACGGGGCGAGCGACGGCTACTTCACCGAAGGGGCGCAGGTTAAGAATTTCTATGTAGATGAACGGTTCAAGACACTCATGCAATTCCTGCAGAAGCTGTACAGCCAGAACCTGATCAGCAAGGAAGTGGTCACGCAGGATTACTCCAAATACCAGTCCGTTGCCCGCGGGAATGGAACTACGGCCAAGGTCGGATTCACCTGGGGCTGGGAGACAGGGGACCGCTTCGGCAACGAGCTGAAGGATCAATATGTTACCCTGCCGCAGCTGAAGCAGCATGCAGATTCTACGAATGAGCTGTACTGGAGCAATGACTACTACTACCAGAATTACGGCTCTAATGCGGTGTCGGTCAGTGCCCGCTCCAAGAACAAGGAAGCCGCGATGCGGTTCATCGATGCTTTTTATGAGCCGGTGGTGAGTCTACAGGTCCTGTTCGGCGGGATGAATGACACAGATAAGGGAATCAAGGATAACGGGGATGGCACGTATGCGATTCTTCCTCCGGCGGATGCATCCCTCGACCCGGGCTCGTGGAAATGGACGAATTCGTTCGCCGATAACGGCCCGATGTACATTGCCGATGCACTGAAGGACAAGGTGACGCTTGGGTCCGATATGCAGAATGTGCTGAAGGAGAAGGCCGTCTATGATGAGCTGCTGAACAAGGCGGACGAGAAAAGCAATGTCTATCCGCAGAACTTCATGAAATACAGCACGGAGGACACTAACACCCTGGCAATGAATCAGGCGAACGTCAATAATATCACGGATCAGAAGTGGGCCAACTGGCTGACCACCAAGGTTGATATTGAGAAGGAGTGGGCAGCCTATGTCGCCTCCGTCAATAGCTCCGGCCTGGAGCAGAATCTGCAAATCCGCCAAAAGGCTTATGACGAATACCTCTCGACCTTGAAATAGTGGACTTGAATGGAAGGGGCGCTCCCAAATGAAACCAGCACAGACCACGGTGCCGCATCAGACGCTGCGGGGGAACGGATGGCTGCGTAAGCATGCAGGGCATGCTCAGCTATGGCTGATGGTGCTTCCTGCGGTCATATATATCGCCATTTTCTGCTATGGTCCGATGTACGGCATCCAGCTTGCTTTTCGTGAATTTGATTTCAGCAAAGGACTGACGGGCGGGGAATGGGCCGGGCTCAAATATTTCGAGCAGTATTTCAACAGCCCGATGTTCTGGCCTACGCTGCGAAATACGTTTATCATTGCGTTTTTCTCCATCCTGCTGGGCTTCCCGATGCCGATTCTGCTGGCGCTGGTGGTTAACTCGATCCGCAGCAACAGACGCAAGCGTATCCTGCAGACTACGGTGTATATGCCTTACTTCATTTCTACTGTTGTTCTGGTTGCGTTGCTGCAGATTATGCTGTCTCCTACCACCGGGCTGATCGACGGCTTCCTGAAGGCCTTGCACCTGATCCCTGCGGATACGAATCTCATAGGTGACCCTGGCGCCTTCGTTCCGGTGTATGTCATCTCTGCCATCTGGCAGGCCTGCGGCTGGAACAGCATTATCTTCATCGCCGCCCTGTCCTCGGTGGATGCGCAGCAGTATGACGCCGCCCGGATTGACGGGGCTAACCGCTGGCAGACCGTCTGGCACGTGGAGATTCCGGCCATCCTGCCGACCATTATTATTTTATTGATTATGAATATGGGCAGCATACTCAGTGTAGGCTTCGAGAAGACTTTTCTTATGCAAAATAGTCTCAACAAGCCCGTCTCGGAGGTCATCTCCACGTATGTCTTCAATGTGGGCGTGAAATCCAACCAGTTCAGCTTCGGTTCTGCGGTCGGACTATTCAATACCCTGATCAACTTCACGTTCCTGATGCTGGCGAATGCACTGGCCAAAAAAACTTCAAAAATCAGTCTAATGTAAGGAGGAAATGGGATGTCAAACAGTCAAGCCGCTCATTCGCAAACGATCAAGCATTCGGGCGGCATCGCAGACAGGCTGTACACGCTGGTGGTTGCGGTCATAAGCATCGCAGCGTTTATCATGGTCGCGTACCCGCTGTATTTCATCATCATAGCTTCCGTCAGCAACTCCACCATGGTGAATCAGGGACAGGTTATTCTATGGCCTAAGGACATTAACCTGTACGGCTATGAGCAGATATTCAAGGACACCCGGATCTGGCAGGGGTATAAAAATACGATTATTTACACGGTGCTGGGTACGCTGCTCAATCTGCTGGTCACGCTCCCTGCGGCGTATGCCTTGTCCCAGCGGAAATTCCGGGCACGCAGGTTCATTATGCCGCTGTTTGTGATCACGATGTATTTTGGCGGGGGCATGATTCCTACCTATCTGCTGATCCGTGACCTGAATCTGTTGAATACGCCCTGGGTAATGATTGTGAACGGTGCCATTAGTGTATACAATCTGATTATTACAAGAACCTTCTTCGAGACCGCTATCCCGGAGGAGCTGCACGAAGCGGCTACCCTGGATGGCTGCTCGCACTTCCGTTATTTCATCTCGGTGGTGGTTCCGCTGTCCAAGGCAGTGATCTCCGTCATCACGCTCTATTATGTGGTGGGTCACTGGAACGACTTCTTCAACGCCTTGCTCTATATCAATACGGATAGCTTACAGCCGCTGCAGATCGTCCTGCGCAATATTCTGTTATCCAATCAGGCGTTCGCGGGCGGAGCCGGATCAGGTGCCGGGGCCGGTGCGGGCAGCTATGCCCAGCAGTTCGCGGATCAGATCAAATATGCGGTCATTATCGTATCGACGGTGCCGGTGCTGATTATCTATCCGTTTATCCAGAAGTACTTCGAGAAGGGCGTAATGATCGGTGCGGTGAAGGGCTGAGCGTATAGCTGACGCTGCGGGCAGCATCCGGTGGGCCGGGAGGGAGGGAACCTCAGTGAAAAAAAGTCTTGAACTGCTCGATTCCATCGGCGAACCTGTATCTCAAGATATGAAGGAAAAGCTTATTCATGGCAGCAGACAATTCCGCATGAGTGTGCATGTAACCAAGGTACCTTCCATGAATAATCTGGTGCTGTATTCCCACTGGCATGAAGAGCTGGAGCTGCTGTTCATGATCAAGGGCACGGCCAAGTTCCATGTGGGGCAGGAGAAGCTGGTCGTCCAGAGCGGAGAGGCGGTCTTCATTCAGCCTAATATGCTGCATTCGGCGATCCGGGTGGATCAGGAGGAGATTATGTTCTGCGCGGTGCTGGTGCATTTCAATTTCCTCTCGAGCCTGGAGAATGACCAGATTCAGCAGCAGTATATCTTCCCGCTCTTCCTCGACAACCGGCGTTATCCGCTGCTGATCGGGCGGGAGCTGGAGGAGAAGCTGCGGCTGATTCCACTGCTGGAGGAGGTGCGGGATCTCTATCAGCAGGAGACGCACGGCTATGAGATGCTGATTAAGGCCAGGCTGTTCGAGGTGCTGTACCGGCTGGAAAAGTATGCGGCTGAGCATCCGCAGGCAGGACTGCCCGGGCAGTCCCGGGGCGGCAACAGCTCGATGCTGGCCAAAAAAACGCTGGCCTACGTCCAGCAGAACTACAGCAAGCGGATCACGCTCTCCGACATGGCGCAGCAGGTCAACATGAGCCCGTCTTACTTTTGCCGGTTCATGAAGAAGCAGTTCGATCTGTCCCCGATGGACTTCCTGAACGAATACCGGATCTCGGAGGCGGTCAGCCTGCTGGAGACCACGGATAAGAAGATCATGGAGATCTCCGGCATGACCGGCTTCAGCAACGTGAACCGGTTCACGGAGATGTTCAAGAAAACCTACGGCTGCCGCCCGATGGATTACCGGAACAGGCTGCGGCAGAGTAAATAGCTTGGACTAGAAGAAAAAGCAGCCCCTATCGCAGGGACTGCTTTTCTTTGTGCTGTGGCTTGTGAACGGAAGAGAGCCCGTGTTACTTCGCTGGAGCCGATGGCTCAAGCCAGCGTGAATCCATTACAGGCTCAGCGGTGGCGGTGTAGCCTTCAGGCAGGTAAGTGGATACCGTGCCTTTGGTAATGACTTGCGGATACATTTTATCCGGGTCAGGCAGGGTGACCTTGAAGAAGATCACTGCTTTGGTGGCACTGGTGAATTCGATACGCTCTACCGTCAGGCCGTAACCGGGGTTAGGCAGATTGTCAACGGTGATGGTGGCTTTGTTGACGCCTTCAGCGGCTTTGGCCAGGACTACATCGGAGACGTAATTGTTAGCCGGAACCGGCTCCGGCTCAGAAGGCTCATTGCCCGGATTGTTCGGCGTAATCACCCGGTCGGCGAATTCAGCGGCATCATGGATCATGACAGCGGCTTCAGCGCGGGTAATCGCATCGGACGGGCGGAATTTGCCGTTATCCAGCGTGAGTACCTTCGTGTTCAAGAGCACCTGCAGGCTGTAATTCACCTCTGGAGTGAGCTTATCGCCATCCTCAATCATGAAGAACATCTTAGTTACCGGGAAATTGCCCTTGCTCTGCAAGGCTTGGGTCAATAAATGGGCGAACTCCGCACGGGTCATCGGTGCATTCGGGTTGATATCCTTTGCCAGCGTCAGGCCGCTCTGCTTCGCAAGGGCGAAGGAGGAGGCGTACCAGGCATTATCTTTTACATTGTCAAAGAGCTGGCTGGCCTTAGCACTGCTGTCGGTACCTGCTTTCGGTGCAAGCGACAATCCTTTTACAAGGAACTGTACGGCTTGCGCATTCGTCACTTTGGCATTGGGGGCAAACAGGTCATTCGTAATTCCGTTAATTACACCGGCGTTATGCAGCGAATTGATCTTGGTTTCGGCTGCATTTCCCTTGAGGTCCGTGAAGGCAAATGCGGACGCTCCGAAGGATAAACTGGCAGCCAGGATTCCGCACGCGATGCTCATTTTTTTTGCGTGCTTCGTTAGATTCGTTGGTTTCATTGTGCATCACCTCTATATACTCAGATGGTTATTAGCGGCGAAAGGTTGCAGTTGTCCGGAAAATAATACGAAAAAACTTAGGACAACGGGATAAACCGGGTGGACCACAGGTAAAATTTATTTTGCGGATCGGTAAATCCTCTTTTATTCTGATCCAGGGCTGCAATTCTCTTCATCTCTTCGTCCGACAGGGAGAAATCAAACAGCTCCAGATTTTGCTTCAGCCTGGCAGGAGTAACCGACTTCGGAATCACAGCGATATCCCGCTCCAGATTCCACCTCAGGATGACTTGCGCTGCTGTCTTATCATACCTCTCTGCCATTTCGGTGAGCACAGGGTGGGTAAGCATCTCCTGGTTACCATGTCCAAAAGGGCTCCACGCGACATGCTGGATACCGTGCTTGCTCATATAGTCATGAAGCGACCCTTGCTGGAGCAGCGGGTTCGTCTGAATTTGATTCACTGCGGGGACAATCGTCCCCTGCTTCATGACCTTATCCAGATGCTCCTGCTCAAAATTAGATACCCCAATTGCCCGGATTTTGCCCTCCTTGTATAAAGACTCCAGGATGTGCCAGCTTTCTAGATAGTGCTTGGCCGGCCAGTGGATCAGGTAAAGGTCAACATAATCCGTTTGGAGTTTTTGAAGACTGGCTTCAAAGGCTTTACGGGTCTTTCGCCCCAGGTCAGTGCTCCATACTTTGGTGGTAATAAAGAGCTCGCTTCGAGGTACACCCGATTTCTGAATAGCCCTGGCTATCAGCTCCTCGTTGCGGTAAGCTGCTGCCGTATCCAGATGCCGGTACCCGTTCTGAAGCGCCCATACTAGAGCGTCTTCATTATTGTCTTTGATGTTATACACACCCAGACCCACCTTCGGCATCTGGACTCCATTATTCAAAACGAAATGTTCCATTTAACATCTTCCTTTCTTTTTAAGTTCGTATAACCAGCCCTCTTGGTCAACGATTATAGCATAAGAAGGCAACTAATCATCATTGGGAAAGAAAATCGAGACGGATGCACTTCGTAGGATTTTGACGGGATGCTCTTTTCCGCTGTCGCACTCCATATAATAATCAGGCTTACATTCCCAAATATGAACCCATATAATTAAACCGAACAGTCGGTTTTTTGTAGGAGGGATGAAATGAGTACACCAAAAGGTTCAGTAAAGCGGAGTATGATCCTAGACCAGGCGTTGGAGCTTTTTGTGCAGAAGGGATATGCCGCCACCTCGATGGAGGATATCGTCAAGCACACCGGGGTCAGCAAGGGCAGCATTTATTACCATTTTTCCAGCAAAGATGATTTGTTTGTGAGTATGGTCGAAAAAATCAACCGCGAATGGGTGGAGGAGTGGTCTGAGATTCGCCGCCAATTTCCGGAGGTTGGAAGCAGACTAATGGGAGCAAGCTTGCATTTTGTGAACAGCTTCCAGAGTCCTCTGACGAAGGTGGCTGAAGAGTTCTCCATGAATATGCAGGAGGGTTACCAGGAGATACATCAGCGGCTGATTGAGATCTCAATGGTGCAGATTGAAGTATTTACCGAGATCTTCCGGGAGGGGATGGAGCAGCAGGTATTTACTATGGCGGACTCTAGCCGGCTGGCTGTGTTATTCACCAGTATGTTAAGCGGCTTGACGCTGTATCCCCAAGTGTTCCCCAAAGACGGGATGCACCAGCATACGCAAGAAGCGGTAGCTCTGTTATTGGAGGGAATTAAGAAGAAATGAATGAAGCGCAGCCTGTTCGAGTCGTTGAACCGCAGTTCTCGGGCTGGCCCGCTTCATTTGACAATTATTAAACCGAACGGTCAGTTTTATCGAAAAAGGAGGTAATACGATGAAAGAATTGTTGCGAAATCGGGTATTCCTGCTGGTGATGGCCTCGGATGTGCTGCAGCAGGTGGGGATTTGGGTGCGGAATATGGCTTTGCTCTATTATGTGGTGCAGCAGACGCAGGGTGACCCGGTGGCTGTGTCCTTGCTTACGGTGGTGGAATACGCGCCGATTTTCTTATTTTCCCTGGTGGGCGGTGTGCTGGCTGACCGCTGGCGCCCCAAGCGCACCATGATCTGGGGCGATGTTCTAAGCTTTCTCTCTATTGTGCCAATTTTATTTGTGGTGGCATGGGGATACTGGCAGGCGGTTTTTATTGTGACGATGATCTCCGCGATTGTGTCGCAGTTCTCCCAGCCATCCTCGGCCAAATTGCTTAAAACCCATGTTCCTGAACAAGAGCTGACGGCTGCCATGGCGATGACCCAGATGGTCGGCTCGCTGTTTATCATTCTGGGCCCCATCCTCGGCACCTTTGTTTACTACACCTTCGGAGTTATGGTTTCCTTGAGCAGCCTGCTGGTAATCTTTGCGCTTTCCGCTTGTTTTTTGCTCTTCCTGCCGGATTCACCGCGCTCCATGGAAAGGTTGTCAGTGCAGGCTGTGGTCAACGATTTACGCGGCGGACTGCTCTACCTGCGGGAACATGCCAACTTGAAAGTGTTGATGGTGATGTTTGGCGTCCTTGCTCTGGGAGCCGGTCTGACCGCTCCGCTTGACATCTTTCTGGTTACGGAGCGGCTGGGATTGGCAGAAGCAGACTTGCAGTGGTTTACCGCCTTGTCCGGCTTGGGCCTCCTGATCGGGGCAATAATCGCCGCCAGCCTGTCCGGTCGCCTTAAGGGCAAAGGGGTGGTTTTCGCCGGTTTGATTTTACTCGGGGCGGGGACAATGATTGAAGTATGGTCGGTCTGGCCCATTCTAACAGGCGGGATGCGGCTGATTACCGGTCTGTTCCTGGCTTTGACGCAGACTGTAATTGGCACGTATATGCTGACTTTGGTTCGGGCTGAATATATCGGACGGATTAATGGACTCATCACTCCAATTTTTACCGGGTGCACGCTGATCGGGACAGGACTTTCTGGTATGCTGGTGGCGCAAAGCTCGCTTATCTTTGTCTATATGCTATCCGGTTTGATTTTGATGCTGGCGGCCTTGGTAGCGCTTCGTCTACGCTTCGACTACCCTGCAGCTAAGCAGGCAGAGGGGGGAGAAACAGCGGGGAAGTAATGCAGATAGAGGGTTGTCCGTAAAACAGAGGACCGTAGCGAAAATGCGCGGCCCTTTTTTGTTCATTTTTCAAGTAAGAAGCTATGATATTTTTCCTTTTATATCCCAAAAAATACTATATTATAGAAAATGTAATCTTTGTGAAACCGGTAGTATTTGAGAAGAATGGGATTGGAGAGAAGTTCATGCGTGTTGCGCTGGTGTGTTGTGCAGATTCCACAGAGCCTTGTGAGGATTGCAGGTTTAAGAATGTTCATTCCTTTTTTGCACAGGTGTACGGTTGTAAGGTATTGCATTTCAAGGAGCTTGATGCGCTGGTCGATATTGTGAAGGAGGGCCTCCGGCTCGATGGTGTAATCATTAGCACCCCTGACTTCAACCCGGGATTCATTCATAAGATGCAATACCTGCAGCAGATGCATACGCTGAGAATATTCTTCATTGTGGAGGAGATCAGCGCTCACGGCAACCCTGTCCCCTTTCCTTCCAATCATATCTACATCAGCAGCTTTGAGCGCTACGGCTTCCAGGAGGAATTGTTCAGCCGGTTGCGCTGCTGGTTCGACGAAGGACTGGACCCTTATACACATCGCACCAGACAAATCAAGGATATCGCCCTTCATCTACACTCCAAATCCCTGAAGGTCGGAGAATTCGTCATTGAGCTTACCTGTAAAGAATTCGAACTCCTGGATCTGCTGCTGGAATGCCAAGGCCAGTACATCCCCACCGAGCAGATTCTGCACCAGCTGTGGGACAGGTATACATCCCCTGAGATTGTAAGGCAGTACGTATACAAGCTGAGGCACAAAATCGAGATCATCTCCGGACGAAGCGACATCATCCTGTTTCGCCGGGGGATCGGATATTCGGTGAACCCATTGATCTGACAGAGTTCTGTCAGGTCTTTTTTTTGTGCCCTGGGAAACACATAGATTGCACTCTTCCGTATCCTCCCATAAATCAACAATAACTGTAAATTAACGCAAGCTTAACAGCCGGGTTATGTCTCCTTCCGGGCTTAGGCGTTACGATGTCATTAATACGAATGGGGAGGCATATGGAGTGGCAACGATTCAGAACAGTATCTGGATTCACGCAGACCGGATCACCGTATTTGAGCGGACGAATGATATTGCGCACTGGACAGATTTATTCACGGAATATAAGGAAACGAGGGTGCTGGAGCAAGGGGAGGCCTACATCCGGTTTGAGCTGACGACACATCCCGAGGGGAACCGCCCTTCACGCACATGGGAATCAGAACGCTGGCTGGACCGGCCGAACTTCCGGATTACGGCCAGACGCCTTGCGCCGCTGCTGCCGTTCAAGCATATGAATCTCGAATGGCTCTATGAGGAGCAGGACGAAGGGACGTATATGACCTGGATTCAGGAATTCGAGGTAGATCCGGCAAGCGGGCTGAGCGGGGAGCAGGTGGAAGCGCATCTGAACCGCACGACCAAGGAACAGATGGCAGCTATCAAGCACAATATCGAGAAGCAAACGGTTCGGAGCTGAGGGCTTACATGGAGAATGTGACAAGAAAAAGAGTCGTAATCACTGGCATGGGGCTGCTTACCCCGCTGGGGAATACGCCGGAGCAGTTCTGGAGGAACAGCCTGCAGGGCAAGGTGGGATATGACCGCTTGCAGGGCTATGAGCATATGGCGCTCAAAAGCCGCGTTACCGGCACCATACCGCAGTTCGAGCATTTGGGCCGGACGGCTGATGAAGCGCAGCGGGCAGGCATGGGGCGGCCGGGTATTCTGGCGGTCAACGCTGCGATAAGGGCGGTTGCCGATGCGGGGCTTGTGTTCACGAAGGAGCTGCGGGAGCGTTCCGGGGTCTGCATCGCCAATGCGATTGCCGACACCCCGTTCTCGGAGCAGACCTTCCTGCGGATGACGGAGGGCGGGCAGGGGCCGATTGATCATGGACTCTGTCAGGAGGATTTGTACCGCAAGGGCATGTTCTCTTATATTGCCTTCGAAGTGGCGCATGAGTTCGGGCTTCAGGGAGAGGCACTGGTCATGTCCACAGGCTGCACGGGCGGCATTGATGCTGTCGGATATGGCTATGAGTCGATTACAGCCGGGGAACATGACGTGATGATCTGCGGCGCAGCGGAAGCACCGGTCAGCTCGATGACTATTTCCTCCTTCGATGCCATCGGTGCGTTAACCTCCAAGTTCAACGATGATCCGCAGCGGGCTTCGAGACCTTTTGAGAAGAACCGCAGCGGCTTCGTTCTCAGCGAAGGCTGTGCTGTTGTGGTGCTGGAGGAGCTGGAGCATGCGCTCCGGCGGATGGCACCGATCTATGGCGAGGTGACCGGATTCGCCAGTACGAATAACGCTTTTCATATGACCGATCTGCCGCAGGACGGGGATGCGCTCAGTCTGACGATGAACGAGGCGCTCGGCAACGCGGGCCTGACAGCGGAGGACATTCAATATATCAACGCACATGGAAGCTCGACTCCGCAGAATGATGCTTTTGAGACCGCCGCTTATAAAAGAACGTTCGGAGAGCTCGCCTACTCCATCCCGATCAGCTCCACGAAATCGATGGTAGGCCATCCGCTCTCGGCAGCGAGTGCCATTGAGATTGTACACTGCCTGCTGGCCTTGAACGAGGGCTATATCCCGCCAACCGCCAACCTGGACGAGCCGGACCCGGCCTGTGATTTGAATTATGTACCGAAAGAGGCGATCCAGCGCGACCTGTACCATATTCTGACCAATGCCAGCGGATTCTCCGGGATTCACTCCGCGATGATTCTGGCCGCGAACGAATACAGCAATCGGGCAGGCAAGCTTCAGACTGAACAATGGATGTGCAGCCTATGAAGAATACAGTATTCGTAACCGGAGTAGGGATGGTGGGGCCGTGCGGGAATAGTGCCGGGGCCTTCTGGGAAGGACTCCTGAGCGGCCGTAATTATATGACTCCGCTCCAGCTTGAGGGTACGACTGGTACCGCGCCTCCCTTCGCTGGACAAGTCCGCGGGATGGAGCCGGAGCGGGTCATCTCGAAGCGTCTGCTCAAGAAATGCTCCCGCTTCTCTGTCATGTCGATTCTGGCTGCGAAGGATGCCATGGATGATGCGCACTGGGAGCTGGATCAGATGAGCCGCGAGCGGATCGGCATCTTCGTCGGCAACAACTCGGGGGGCTGGGAGAGTGCGCGCAATGGCCTGCGTGTCCTCCATACTGAGGGGGCGCCCTTCATTGACCCGAATCTGGCGAGCAACTGGTTCCCGGCGGCGGCACAAGGGCATATGTCCCTGGCCTTCGATATCAAGGGCTACAGCAAGACGGTGATCGCCGACCGGAGCAGCGGGCTGCTCG
This sequence comes from Paenibacillus sp. FSL R7-0302, assembly GCF_038006885.1. Lineage (NCBI taxonomy): Bacteria > Bacillati > Bacillota > Bacilli > Caryophanales > Paenibacillaceae > Paenibacillus > Paenibacillus sp. FSL R7-0302. Next base: position 5,315,307 of record NZ_JBBOWB010000001.1, on the reverse strand, counting down.
CCATTGCGTATGCGGCCAGAGCCATCCGCAGCGGGATCATCGATGCGGCGATTGTGGGCGGAGCCGAGACGCCGCTTGATCCGTGGGCGCTGTCCTTCTATAACACGGAGGGGCTGCTGAATCTGAGTGCGGACCGCCCGCAGACGGCATACCGGCCGTTCGTGGAGGGACGCAGCGGGCTGGCCCTGGCTGAAGGAGCCGCGTTCCTCTGCCTCGAATCAGAGCGCAGCCTTCAGAAGCGCGAGGCGTCCCGCCGGGTACGGGCGAGCATCCAGGGCTTCGGCTTCACGAATGACGGCCAGGCCGCCGCCCCGCCTGAGGAGAGTATAGCGCAGTGTGCCAGGGCGATCCGGCTGGCGATCGGACATTCGGAGACGCAGCCGGAGAGAATCGGCTATCTGTCGCTGGATGGGGCCGCCTCCGCCCGCGAAGACGGAATTGAATGCTCGGCCATTCAGGAGGTGTTCGGCAGTAATACAGAAGCCAAGTGGGCGGGCTGCCCAAAGACCGTCTTCGGCAACACGATTGGAGCGGCAGGGGCGTTCGATGTCGCACTGAGCGTGCTGGCTATGAATCACGGGGAGCTGCCCGGCCTTTCGTATCTGGCAGAATCTGTTCAGGACAATGGCTTGAACTTCGTGCCGGGGATCAGCCGCCGGACCGCTGTGGAGTCTTCGCTGATTCTGTCCAGAGGGAGGGGGGGTGTCTCTTCGGCACTGGTTGTGAACAAGGAAGAGCTGTGAACCGTGAATTGTAAAGCAAGATGCGTAAGGCCCATTAACTCTAAAGGAAGGGTGTATCTAATGGTATTCGAGAAGGTAAAAGCAATCATTGAGGATATTGGCATTGAGGATGAGATTATCGAATCATCACGGCTCTATGACGATTTGGCCCTGGATTCAACAGAGCTGGCGCTGGTCTCTACAGCACTTGCGAAGGCGTTTGGCATCTTCATTGAGAGTAGGGTGCTTAAGACTTATTCTGTAGCCCAAGTGATCGAAGCCGTTGCCTTGAAGGCATGATCAGAGGGATCGGCATGGATCTGGTCAGTATCAGCTTCGTGGAGCAGATGCTGGCCAAGTGCGGTGAACTCTTCATCCAGCAGTACTATTCAATGGAAGAAAGGGAACTGTTCGCCTGTAAAAAAAGACATGCGGAACAGTTCCTGGCCGGCAGATTCGCCGCCAAAGAAGCGCTGCTGAAGGCCTTCGGCACCGGAATGAACTGTGAGCTGGACTGGAATGAGCTGGAGTTCCTCAACCTTCCCAGCGGCCAGCCCTATCTGGTCCGCAGCCGAAGACTGGAGTCTTATATACAGCAGCAGGAGAGCATCCACGTAAGCATTAGTCATCACGGTGATTATGCTGCTGCATTCATCATTATTGAGAGCAGTCAATGACTGTGAGGAGGACGAATCACATGAGCAACAACAAAATATTCACACTTTTGGCCATCAACATTCTGCTTGTATTCTCTATTATGGTCAGCATCTTCCCGATCGCACCCCTGATCAGCAGTGATCTCGGCATGACCTCCGGTGAGATTGGAACCATAGCGGGCATTGCCTCGCTGGTGATGACCTTTCTGTCCATTCCGTCCGGCGTGTTCGCAGACCGGTACGGGCGGAAGAAGATTATTATCGCCTCCATGGCATTATCGGCAGTGGCTGTATTTATGGTGGCTGCATCCCACGGAGTGCTGCTGTTCACGGCGGGGTGGCTGCTGTTCGGCTTCGCCAGAGGGTTCGTGTCCACGCCGATCTTCGCGGTGGTGATGGATGTGTGCAAGCCCGAGGAACGGGGCAGAGCGATGGGTATTGTGTCCGGGGCGATTGGCGCCGGGTCGGTGCTGGGGTATGTGGTGAGCGGGCTGCTGAGCAATTATTTCGGCTGGCATACCTCCTTCGCGGTGCTGGCTTCCCTGCTGCTGCTGTCCACGCTGGTTACTACGCTGCTGCTGCGGGAGACCGGAGTCAAGAATACAAGCCGGAGCATCGGGCAAGCCTTCAAAAGCTCCTTCAAATGGCTGGGCGTCCGCGAAATTCTGCTGGCAGGCATTGTGGGAACCCTGTGCTTCATGGTGGGTGTCTTCACTACCTTCCTGGTGCCGTTCGCGGCTAAGGAACAGGATATCTCCCTGGTGCTGCTCAGCTTGCTGTTCATTCCGTATGAAGCGGTAGCCTCGTTCGGGGCGGTCTTCATCGGCTGGATCTCGGATAAGGTAGGCAGACATGCGCCCCTGATCTGGGCCCAGTCGATCTGCGTGGGAGCGCTCGTGCTGCTGTATGCACTGGACTTCAACCCCTGGCTGCTGACCTTCGGCTATGCCCTGATCGGGCTTACGGAGGGGCCGATTATTACCCTGGTCAACACGATTATTACGGATAAGGTCATTAAGATTAATCCGATGGAGATGGGCGCGGCCTTAGGAACCTTCCGGACCCTTCAGGGGGTCGGGATTGCGCTGGGGTCCACGCTTGGCGGATTCTTCTACAGCCGGATTGGAACGCATCCCAGCTATCTGGTGGCCGCCGGGCTGATGGTGCTGACGATTCTGATCTCGCTGAGTCTGGGCAAAAAGGAAGAAGCAGGCGTCACCGAATATAAATCTGCGGGATAAGGGGTGCAGTATGAATCAGGTCTACACGAGAACAGTGGTCCATATGGATGAAGTGCCGGTGGTTCATTCCAGAGGAGGACAGATGCGCGTGCTGGCGAGTCCGGCGACTGTCGGGTCCACCCAGCTGATCATGGGCCATGTCCTGCTCCAGCCGGGAGAAGAGATCAAGGAGCATCTTCATGATTACGGCGAAGAGAATGTCTATGTCGTCCGAGGACGGGGAACGGCGTTCATCGAGGATATTCCGCATGCCATCCGGGAGAATAGCCTGTTCATTGCTCGAAGGGGTGAGCGGCACCGGGTAGTCAATGAGGGTCCGGGCGAGCTGGAGCTGGTCTTCGCTACAGCGCCGCTGGCCCCGAGGCCAGAGATTGGGCACAGAGAGGTCTGACCTCCCTTTTAGGCAATACCAATTCTAAGCAAAGTGGTGAGAAGACAACGTGAAGAGTGAGCTTGTGATTGTAGATACCCATGCCCATTTCGCCGTCAAGGAGAATAAGAGCCGGGAGCTTAGTCTGGCCGCAGCCGGGACCATCCCGGATTACAAGAAGCAGAAGGGCTTCGATGACCTGCAATATTTGAAGAAAATGGTGGGCGCTGACGGAAACGGCTTCGTGGACGAGAACAATATGCTGGAGGATTACCTCGCTTGTATGGACGAGAACCAGATTGCCATGAGCTGGGTCCATCAGCTGAGCTTCGAGGATGTCTACGGCTATGAGGTGCTGTCCAATGAGAAAATCGCCGAGGCGGTCCGCGCCCACCCCGACAAGCTGCGCGGCTTCGCCAGCGTCAATCCCTATAAGGGGAAGGAAGCGCTGGCGGAGCTGGATTATGCCATTAAGACGCTGGGCATGCAGGGCTTCAAGCTGAACCCCAATGATTACGGCGGCTTCGTCCTGAATGACCGGGATTTGCTGTATCCGCTGTATGAGCGGTGCAGCGAGCTGGGCGTTCCGGTCAGCGTGCATACCGGGATTACGCCGGGCAGTATTTTTCGGATGAAGCATAATTACCCGATTCTGCTCGATGATGTGGCTGTGGATTTTCCCGACCTGACCCTGATTGTTGAGCATATGGGCCATCCCTGGAATGACCTGTGCTATTACATGGTCGGCCGGCACGACAATATGTATGTGACGATCACGGCGGTAGCCAATATTCTGATTCACAATAACCCGAAGGTATTCCGCATGGAGCTGGCCAAGATGATCTCGGTCTGCGGCAGCCACAAGATCCTCTGGGGCTCGGACTGGACGGTTACCCCGAACATCGCCGAGGTGCTGAATTACATGCAAAAGGTAGTGATCCCGCTGCCCATGAAGCTGATGATGGGGGTGAAGGAGATCAAGCGGGAGGATGTCCAGAACATCCTGGGACGCAACGCACTCAGAATTATGAAGTAGGTGAGAACTTTGGCAGTTCAGTTCATTGATTTAAGCGTGCCGATGGAGCAGAATCCGGGCGAGCTGGCCCCGTACGGGTTCGAGCAGACCGGCCATCAGGAGGGGGCGGACCGCTTCGCCCGCCAATTCGACGGGAGCCGGAAGGACTTTCCGGGCGAAGAGTTCCTGAACATGGAGATGATCACCGCGTCCACCCATACCGGAACCCATTTCGATGCCCCCCTGCACTTCGGCTCCAGGAGTGAGGGAGAGCCGGCAGCATCCATTGACGAGGTGCCGCTGGAGTGGTGCTTCGGCGACGGGGTGGTACTGGATTTCACCCATATCCAGGCGGGTGAGGCTATTGAGAAGCGGGATATTGAGCAGGCGCTTGAGCGGATCGGTTACCAGCTGAAGCCGCTGGATATTGTACTGATCCGGACAGGTGCGGACCGGCACTGGGGAACCCCCCGGTATCTTACGGATTATCCGGGCATGAGCAGGGAGGCTACGGCATTCCTGACCGGCCAAGGTATCAGACTGATGGGCATTGACAGCTACGGGTTCGACCGTCCGTTCAAGCATATGATCAGTGATTATAAGCGGACCGGGGATAACGCCTATCTGTTCCCCGCTCACTTCTGGGGCAGAGAACAGACGTATTGCCACATGGAGCGCCTGGCGAATCTGGAGCAGATTCCGGTACCGTACGGGTTCAAGGTGGCTTGCTTTCCGATCAAGATCAGGCAGGCCGGTGCGTCCTGGGTACGGGCAGTAGCGATTATCGGGTAGCGCATTTCAGTGCAAGTGAAACGAATCACATATTAGATGAGGAGGAATTAGGGATGAATTATGAGTTTGAGCTTAAGGTTACGGGCGTTAAGGGGCATTGCCGGGCAGGACATAAGGAAGGGGATATCATGAAGGTCTCCCCGCTGAACGCAGGCAATCTCTGCGGAACGGCCTTTCATGCGGTCTTCCCGATGCTGCTGGCGCTGAACATGGATGCGAAGCTGCCGTGGGACCCGGAGGGCAATATTGTACACTCGGCTTGCCCGGATATGCGCAACCAGATGACTATGGAAATCCGCCGCATCCCGGTGGAGCCGTCCGGAGATTCTCCATATGCAGGCCGGATGCTGCAATCCAAATGAAGGGAGACCGCTCCATATGAATAATGCGAAGCTATACGTTGAAATGTTCAAGGAGAGAGATTCGATCTGCGTCTCGCATTATCCGGTGCCTGTCTCACAGCACACAGAGCCTGAGGTCCGGTCGCTGATGGAGCTGGAACAGGTGAATACCAAGGATACGCCGGTAGCGCTGTATCTGCATATTCCCTTTTGCGATGCGACCTGCTCGTTCTGCCCCTTCAACCGTTATCTGAAGCGGCAGGATCAGGTGGACCGCTACCTGGCTGCTGTCCGGCAGGAGATGGACAGCTATGCAGCTACGCCGTTTGGCAGCAGTGTTACGGTCTCCTCCATTAATCTGGGCGGCGGAACACCCTCCTGCCTGTCCTCGGAGGAGCTGACCGGACTCCTGCAATACATGAAGCAGTCCTTCCGCGTGGAAGAGGAGGCCATGATCTTCATCGAAGGCAACCCCCGTAATTTCACGGCGGACAAGCTGGAGACCTTGGCTTTGCAGGGCCTCAACCGGATCAGCGTGGGCGTGCAGACCTTCCAGGAGGAGCTTGCCGAGGTACTGGGACTGTATCACAGTGTCGAGGATTCGTTCGCATTAGTGAAGAATGCGCGTAACAGCGGTATTGAGAATGTCGGCATTGATCTGATGTACAATCTGCCGGGTCAGACGCTGGATCAATGGCGGGCGGATATCCTCACCTCCATCGAGCAGGAGATTGACCATATCTGTGTGATTTCCTTCTGTGTGGTGCCGCATACGCAGATCGCCTCGCGTATAGCGGACGGGAAGATACCGGGCATCGGGGATGTCTACCGGGAGATTGAGCTGTATACCATCGCCAAGGAGATGCTGCTGGAAGCCGGGTATGAGCAATACAGCGTCATAGATTTCGCCAAGCCGGGCAAGACGGACCGGCACGCCACCCTGTACTTCTCGGAGCAGGCGCATATGATCGGCATTGGCGCGGCTGCTTTTGGCATCATCAACGGCTACATGTATATCAACAGCGGCAATCTGAATGAATATATGACCCGCGTGCAGGATGGGCTGCTGCCGGTCAATTGCGGGGAGAAGGCCGACGAGCGGGAGCTGGCGCACGGGGCCATGGCCAAGGGGCTGCGGATGCTGTCCGTGAACCGTGCCGGGTTCGTGAAGATGTTCGGGCAGGAGCCGGAGCAGCTGTTCCCGGAGACGATAGAGCGTCTGGTGCAGGACGGGCTGCTGATTCAGGATGCGGAAGGGATTCGGCTGACTGAGGACGGCATTATATGGGGCAACAATGTGAGTAAGCAATTTTTCTCCGCGAAATATGCGGATTACGGGCTGCAGCACCGGATGAAGCTGGCCAAGGGACGCCCGGTGCAATCGGTACAATCGGTTCAATCATAAGGAGGGTATAGCTGATGAGCGATATGTTGATGAGAGTTAATCCGCAGGTAGGGGCCGCTTTTGATAGCATGTGCAAGTCGATTGAGGATACGGGGACGCTTGAGCCTAAGGTGCGGGAATTGATCCGGCTGGCTTGCGTAGTTACAGACCGTTCTACCTACGGCATCCGGCTGCATGCACTGAAGGCTTATGAGCTGGGTGCGAGTGCGGAGGAAGTGACAGAGACTGTGATGAATTGTCTGCCGGTGGCAGGGATTGAGGCTGTCTCCTCCGGTCTCGCTGCGGCATTGTCGGCTGTGGAAGCCAAGCGGGGTGTTCATCATGGCAGTTAAGACCACAACCAACGAATCCTTCTACAACGTCTATCCCCATAGAGATCCAATCTGTGTGTCCCACTATCCCAATCCTGTGACCGAGGTTACCCCGGCTGATATTTACGGAACAATGGGCCTTGGTGACCAGCCTCCGGCGCATAATGTCGGCGCAGTCTATGTCCATGTTCCCTTCTGTGCTTCCGTCTGTATCTTCTGCCCCTTCAACAAGATGGCCTATCAGGAAAAGCAGGTCGAGCAGTACATGGAGGCCGTCAAGGCCGAAATTGGCATCTATGCCTCTTCCCCGTATGGTTCGCAGTCCACGATCAGTGCGGTGACGTTCGGGGGCGGAACGCCTTCGGCTCTGTCTGCCGGGCGGATGGTTGAGATGCTGAAGAGCGTCCAGGAGAATTACCGGGTGACGCCGGATGCACAGATCTCATTCGAGGGCAGTCCGGCAACCTTGACGCTGGAGAAAATGCAGGCCATCCGTGCCCAGGGGGCGAACCGGATCAGCATCGGTATCCAGACCTTCAATGACAAGATGGGGCAGCATCTGCGGATGAGCCATGATTCCCGGCGGGCCTTCGAGGTGCTGGAGGAAGCGAAGGAGGCGGGCTTCGGGAACATCGGCATTGATCTGATGTACAACCTGCCTGAGCAGACCATGGAGGAATGGCTGGAGGATGTCCGTACGGCGGTACGTCTGGGCATCGACCATATCACGGTATTCTCTCTGTGTGTAGTACCCTTTACGGCACTGTTCAAAATGATTAAGGAAGGCAAGATTCCGCCAACCGGCAGTGTCGAGCTGGAAGTGGATATGTACCTGGAAGCCAAACGGCTGCTGCAGGAAGAGGGTTATGTCCAGTACAGCGTGTGGGATTTCGCCAAGCCGGGGTTCGAGGACCGGCATGTCCTCTTGTACTATACCCAGCAGAAGGATCTGTTCGCGCACGGCCCGGCCGCCTTCGGTTATGTCAACAAGCTGATGTATATCAACCAGGGGGATATTCAGGAGTACAGCGACCGGCTCCAGCAGCAGTTCCTGTCCGTCTTCATCGCAAGTCAGGCGGATGATCTGGAAGCGATGCACGGGATGATGGCCAAGGGCCTGCGGATGCTGTCCGTGAAGCGGAAGGATTTCACCGGCATGTTCGGATTCCAGCCGGAGGAGGTCTTCGGTACGACGATCGATGAGCTGGTAGCCAAAGGCCTGCTGGAAACGGATGAGCATGAGATCCGCCTGTCCGCGAGAGGTATTGTCTGGGGCAACAACGTCTGTAAGGAATTCTTCTCGGAAGCGAACCAGCAGACCTTCGAGAGCCGTGTGAAGCTGGCACGCGGACAAAAGCCGGCTGAGGCTGCCGGAGAGGAGCTGAAGGGATGAAGCTGTCTGTCGGCACGAACTTTGATGACCGGTTGCCCATCCTGCTGAAGGATTCGCATGTGGATGTTTTCTACGGCAAGCTGTCCTCTGATCTGGTGGGCGGCGGAAGACCAACCTTTGCACTGCCTACCATAGACCGGGCGAGGGTGGAGGAGCATGTGAAGCTCCTGCATGCCTACGGGTTCAAGTTCAATTATCTGCTGAACGCTACCTGTCTGGATAACCTGGAGACGACGAAGGATTTCCATTACCGCCTGCGCGAGCTGCTGGAATGGATCGGCACGCTGCAGCCGGAATATGTGACGGTATCGCTCCCGATGCTGATTGACATGGTGCGCACCGCGCTGCCGGATGTGAAGATCAGCCTGTCTACCTTTGCCAATGTGAACACGCTGAGACAAGCCCAATATTTCGAGGAAAAAGGCGTCAGCGAGATTACCCTGCCCGAGAGCCGGAACCGTGACTTCGCCTTCCTGGAGAGCCTGCGCAAGAATACCCGCTGCGACTATCAGCTCATTGCGACCAATGACTGTATGCTGGATTGCCCGATGCGCCATAATCATGCGAATTTTCAGAGCCACGCCTCGCAGTGTAACCATGTGACGGACGGCTTCGCGCTGGATTATTATATGCTGCGCTGTACGGAGCGTAAGCTCCAGCACCCGGAGGAGCTGCTGAAGTCGCAGTGGATTCGCCCGGAGGACATGTATATCTATGAAGAGCTGGGCTATCACAAGTTCAAGCTGACCGAGCGGATGAAGACCACGGAGAAGATTGCGGCTACTGCGCAGTCTTACTCCGGGCGGAAGTATCAGGGCAACCTGCTCAGCCTGCTCAATTCGCGGATGGCGGAGGCCGACTTCGAAATGCCGAACTTCTCGAAGAACATCAAGGAGGATTTCGCACCGTCCGACAAAATGAGACAGGTCTACCGCCTGCTGTTCAGCTTCCAGGCCAGCATCGACAACGAGAGTCTGGAAGGCTTCCTGGAGGGCTTCCGCTCGAAGCGCTGCGACCGGATGGACTGTGACAAGTGTGGCTACTGTGCCGAATGGGCCAGCCGGACCGTGTCCATGGCAAAGCCCGGGGATGAGGCGCTGAAGGAATTCGAGCAGCTGTTCGCGGCGCTCGCTTCGGGAAGCTTCTTCGAGTCAGCGCCAGGAGCGAAGGCGGTCTGGAGCGCGGAGGGCGAGAGTCTCCTGGGCGCGGTCATTGGGCGCAAGCCTGAGTTCATCCGCGATATGGCTGGTCCTGAGATCCGTAAGAAGTCTGAGGAGCTGGCGGCTGCCCGGGGAAGTGCCCAGGTCTTACGGCAGGATGTCGCCAAGGCCAATGTACTGTGTACCCCGGCAGATTTCCGGATGTTCGCACTTAGCGATCTGCGGGCGCTGGGCTTCGATACGGCTGAGCTGGACTTAGAGGAGGCAGCCGGATGAAGAAGATCATCGGGCTTGCCGGGTCCATGAAGAAGCATCACAGCTCCAGCGAATATCTGCTCTCCGTTGCGCTTGAAGCCGCAGCGGAGCAGGGGGTGCAGACGGAGCTGCTGCGGCTGAATGATTACAACATTCTGCCCTGTGACGGCTGCGGCAACTGCATGAACGGCAAGCACTGCCACCTGCTGAAGGACCCGGAGGATCAATTGACAGAGCTGTACGACAAGCTGAAGGAGGCGGACGGATTCGTCTTCGCCTCCCCGGTCTATGCGCTCTCGCTTCCGGCCGTCTGGAAGAACTGGATCGACCGCTGCGAGCCGTGCAGCGACGAGGATCTGGACTTCGAGTACTACAATTATGACCGGGTAGCCGGAGTGAAGGGTAAGGCGTTCAAGGGCAAGGTAGCCGGACAGATTGTTGTCGCAGCGGGACCGGGGCATGAATGGGCGCTGGCCTCGCTGATGCCCTGCTTCACGGCGATCAAGCTGTCGATGATTGCCAGCGCGGGCATCAGCCTGATTGAATATGACGGCCAGCCGGGTATCCGCAAGCGCTCCTGGAGCAAGCCGATTGAAGAAGCGGAAGAGGCGAAGATGATGGCCCGGGCGGTCGGGATGCGGGTGGCCTCCTCCTTGGGCTTCTCTTACTTCGACCTTCCCGGGCAGTCGGGGGCAGGGCAAGGACAGGGAAGCGGGGGGCAGGACCCTATGGAGCAGAGCCAGGAACGCGGGGTGCAGGCTGAAGTCTGGTCTGTCTTCACTGTGCAGGACGTCCGGGATGAGGAGGTTACGCTCGGTGAACTGGCTTCGATTCAGCCGCGCATCTTCGTTATCGGCGATCAGCAGGCCAGCCTCCGCTGCGGGCCGCTGCTGGAACAGCTGGAGCAGCAGTTCGGCGGGAGCGCAGACTGTGCGCTGATTGCAAGAGTGGGGCAGCTGCCCCACTTCATCACGCATGAATTCGTGAAGGAGAAGACAAGCCAGACCGTTCCCGGCTTCACGCTCTACTATGACTGGGAGGATAAGCTGGCCTCAAGCTGCACCCTGGAGCCCGGACAGCCGGCCATTCTGGTAGGCAGAAGCCCCGGGGAGTGGCGGTTGTTTGCAGTCGATGAAGCAGACGGCCGGGATATAGACCGGGTCGTGGACTATCTGGAGGAAGCTGTCGTATGAGCGGCCCGGCCGGGAAGTTCAAGGGAGGATACACACTACATGCTGAAGACTAAGGGGATACCTTTACATTACAGTATTCAGGGCGCCGGGGAGGCTGTGCTGTGTCTGCACGGCAACCGGGACTCTTCGCTCGTCTTCGGGGACCTGGCCCGGGCGCTGGAGCCTCATTACCAGGTGCTTCGGGCGGACTTGCGCGCACACGGCCAATCGGAATACGCCGGTCCGGCCTTCACCCTGGAGGACATGGTTGATGATATTCTCAGGCTGCTGGATGAGCAGGGGCTGAAGCAGGTCTCGATCATCGGGCATTCCCTGGGCAGCACGCTTGCGCTGCTGCTGTCCGCCCGTGAGCCGGACCGGGTGAAGAAGCTGGTGCTGATGGGGGCCGCCGCCACCTTCGCGGTTCCGTTCAAGCGGCCGGAGCACGGGGAAGAGATTACGCCGGAGGCTGTGCGGCAGACGAATGCGGCGGCGGTTCCGTATTTTTTCACCGAGGGGCATGAAGCGGTTCAGCATCAGATTCTGGAGGGCTGGTCCCGGCTGCCTGCCGCGACCCACCGTCTGATGATTCAGATCAAGCATCCCGATCTCCGGCCGCTCCTTCAGGGCATCCGGCAGAGAACGCTGATTATTAGCGGGGAGGCGGACCGGATTACGCCGCTGCACAAGGCGCTGGAGCTGAACCGGTATTTGCCGGACTCCCGGATGCATTCGGTTCCAGGCGCTGGACACTTTATGTTTCTTGAGGCGGGCGAAGACGTAGCTGCTGCCGCGCTTACTTTTCTTAAGGGGGAGTGAGCATGGGCAGAGTGCTGCTGATCTCGGCGAATACGGAGAAGCGGCCCCCTGTATTCCCGCTGGGTCTTAGCTATATTCACGCCAGTCTGGTCGCTTCCGGCTGGGAGGCAGGCATGCTGGACATGACGCAGCTGGAGTACACCCGGGAGGCCGTTACGAATTACCTTAACGCCTATGCGCCGGATTACATCGGCTTGTCGATCCGTAACCTGGATAATTGCTGCATGCAGTATCCCCGGAGCTTCGTGGATCAGGTCTGCTTGATGGTGGATTGGGTGCGTGAATGGAATAGCAGGGCTGGTATCATTCTGGGCGGGGCGGGCTTCTCGCTACTGCCCAGGCAATGGCTGCAGGAGACGGGAGCCGATTACGGCATTGTCGGTGACGGCTGTGACAGTATCGTGGAGCTGCTTAACCAGCTGGAGGCGGGGCAGGTGCCGTCCGCAGTAAGCGGGCTCATGTTCAGGACAAGGGCCGGGGAATGGAATTACTGGTCGCCGTATGCGCCTGAACAGCTGGACCAGGAGTATTTTCCCAGCCGCAGCGGGTTTCTGCACAGCTATGATGTGGAGCGTAGGGTCCGCCATAATGTATTGACCAAAAGGGGCTGTGCGCTAAGCTGCACCTATTGTGCTTACCCGTCACTGGAGGGCCGGGCCGTCCGCCTGCGGTCGCCGAAGAGGGTTGCCGATGAAATTGAGCAGATGGTGGTTCAGTATGATATCGGCTCTTTTGATTTCGTGGACAGTGTGTTCAACTATCCGCTGGAGCATGCCGAAGAGATCTGCCGGGAGCTGATCGGGCGGACACTTCCGTTGTCCTGGGGCTGCTTCCTGAATCCGCGGTTCTTCACGGCAGAATTCGCCGGGCTGCTTAAGCAGGCCGGGTGTACAGAGGTGGAGTTCGGCATTGATTCAGGCAGCGATATCTGCCTCAGGTCGTTCAAGAAGAACTTCCGGCAGGCCGAGATCCGGACAGTGGTCCAGCTCTGCCGCGACCAGGAGCTGGACTTCAGCTTCTGCCTGCTGATCGGGGGACCGGAGGAGACGCCGGAGACCCTGCACGAGACGCTGGATCTGATGGAGGAGCTATCGGTGCAGCGCATCTTCGGCTTGTTCGGCATCCGTATACTGCCGTCCACTGATATGTACAGCTATGTCGGTTCCCCTGAGCCGGATGATCTGCTCCATCCGAAGTTCTTCATGTCTCCACAGCTGAGTCTGGAGCAGGCGAACAGCATCTGTGCGCCGTACCGGGAGCGTAACCCGGACTGGATGTTCATATGAAAGAGGAAGAGCGGGTGGAGTGAAGCATGAGAATACTGGTGGTGTCTACGAATACACTGCTGAAGCCGCTGCCAGTTCTTCCGGTTGGGGCGGGAATGGTCTATTCGGCTCTGACCGCTGCCGGATTCAGGACACGCTTTCTGGATCTGGCTTTTGTGGCTGAGCCGCTGGAGGCACTCCGCGAGGAGCTGCGGGTCACCGGAGCGGATCTGATCTGCCTCTCGGTGCGCAACATCGACAACCAAGTGATCCAGCAGCCCGAGAGCTATCTCTCTTTCTTACAGCAAGTCATGCAGGTATGCCGTACTTGCAGTTCGGCCAAGGTACTGCTTGGCGGGGCTGCCATGCTGGTCATGCCGGGCGAGCTGGTGAAGGAGCTGGGGGCGGATTACGGCATCAAGGGGAGCGGGGGCGAAGCGGAAGCGGTGCGGCTGGCCCGTGAGATCGAGCGGGGGCAGGCCCCGGAGACAGGTACGGTACGTAATGCAGATCCCGCCTATCATCCGGTGTACAGCCGTATTCCGCCGAAGCCGCTGTTCGCTCCGCAGTATTTTATCCCGAACCCCCGGATCAAAAAAGCCTCGATGGGCTATCAGGCCTCCAGAGGCTGCAGCCGGCACTGCATCTATTGCTCGGAGGGCTACATGAACGCCGGCGCCTGCCGGATTCCTGCGGAGCAGTTCAGCGAAGATATGAAAATCCTGGTGAATGACTATCAGGTGCATAATATTACTTTTGTAGACGGTGTGTTCAATCATGATGTGGAGGAGACGATGGAGTTCTGCCGGCTGATCGGCCGCACCAGCCCCTTGCTGGAATGGAGCTGCGCCCTGACTCCGGCCCATATTACCGGGGACCTGATCCGCTTGCTGAAGGAGACCGGCTGCCGCTTCGTGGACATCGGGGCCGACTCGGGTTCGCGGCAGATGCTCCGGCGGATGGGCAAGCAGTTCACCCCGGAGCAGCTTGTTGAACTGGGACACCTGCTGGAGCAATATCGTCTTCCGTATTCGGTATCGCTGCTGTTCGGCGGGCCTGGGGAGAATGCGGAGACGGTACAGGAGACGGTGCAGCTGGTCAATCAGATGAATCCGGTCTATATTCTGGCCAGCCAAGGCATCCGTGTCTACCCTCACACCGCACTCTACAATATCGCTCTACAGGAGCAGGTGATCCGGGCTGAGGATAACTTGCTTTTTCCGGCCTATTACCAGTCTAAGGACTACAGCGCTGACTTGCTCACCGATGCTCTGTCCGCATCACGCCACATCTATAAGGATATGCTTATGAATTCAATTGGAGGAAGGACTTGATAGAATGAACAAGCCTGTGTACCCGTTCCGGGAGATCGGGATAGGGCATTATCCCATGGGGAACACCCCGGTGTCGCCAGAGGACAGCGCACGGCTGCCGTCTCTGATGAACTTGAATCAAGCCGCGGCAAGCTCCAAGCTGGTCTATGTACATATTCCCTTCTGCGATTCCATCTGCCCGTTCTGCCCGTACCCCAAGGCGTTCAACGAGCAGGGAGCCCGCAAGGATTATCTGGCTGCGCTGTTCCGCGAGCTGGAGATGTACGGGATGACGCCGCAGATCCGCAATTGCTCGGTGGAAGCGCTATATATCGGCGGCGGGACGCCAAGCGTGCTGGACGAGGAAGAGATCACCGCATTATTCGAGCAGCTACAGGCTACACTTCCTATGCAGAGAGTTGAAGAGATTACGTTCGAGGGTAACCCTGCTTCCTTCACCGCCGCCAAGCTTAAGCTGCTCCATGCGCTTGGGGTGAACCGGATCAGTCTCGGGGTGCAGACGTTCAACGATGAGCTGGGCAGACGTCTCGGGCTGCTTCAGACCGGTGAGGATTCCCTGCGGAGTATTCAGGATTCCAGAGAGGCGGGCATTGCGAACGTCAGCCTGGACCTGATGTACAATCTGCCGGGCCAGACGATGGAGGAATGGCTTGCGGATCTGGCGAAGGTAGTGGAGCTGGAGATCGGTCATGTCACACTATTTCCGCTGAAGATCATTCCCGGCTTCGGTCTGGCGAAGCGCATTGCCAGCGGTGAGCTTCCGGCCTGCGGCGGAATTGAGCTGGAGCAGCAGATGTATATAGAGGCTTGCCGTTATCTGGAGTCGCAGGGCTATTCGGTGGAATCCACGTATGATTTCGTCCGGCCGGGAGGCCATCATGTGTATAGCCGCAAGCATTTCGACGATTACCTGGACCTGCTCTCTGTGGGGCTGGGGGCGTTCGGCGATGTGGGCGGCTATGCCTACCAGAATGTGAAATTACTCCCTGAATATGTGAAAAAGATTACATCCGGCGACCTCCCTATTGCTTTAGGCTACGAAGTGAAGGCAGAGGATCTGCCTAACCAGTTCCTGGCGATGGGCCTACGCCGTACAGCGGTTGACCGCCAGCAGTTCCGCCGCAAATTCGGAGTTTACCCGGAGGAGCATTTCCCCGAGCTGTTCGACAAGTTCGTGAAGGAAGGGCTGGTGGAGATCCGCGAGGACACGATTGCGCTCACGCGTTTCCACGGGTTGTTCTGGGGCAACAATGTATGTAAGGAGTTCTGCGAGGAGCAGATCAAGATGGCTTTTCCAAAATAATGGAGGGGTACTGAAATGAACAGTAAAGTGAGTAAAAATGTCTTCTACGGCGATCTTCAGGAGGCCGGGAAGTATGCGGAGCTGGAGCAGCGTCTGCTCGGCGAGTCGAATCTGCCGGGGCCGCGGGCGAATCTGGGGGCGGCTTCCACCTTCGCGGATGCTTTCGCGTCGGATTGGGTGGCCAGTGAAGCTTGGGAGCTGCTTGTGCAGTGGACGGGCAAGACAGAGGCGGAAGCTCCTACGGATGATCCCCGCGAGTTCCTGCCGTTCTGCGCGCTCCAGGCGATGGGCAGCTATTACCGCTATGCGGAGCCTGCCCGTCAGCAGATCATTCTGGAGCGTTGCCAGGCGGCGATGAACGATGCCCGCTGGCGGATGCGCGAGGCGGCAGCGATGGCGCTGCAGCGCATCGGGGAGCAGGACTTCGGTGTGCTCCGGGCATTGTTCGACGGCATGAAAAGCACGGCTAACGCGCTGGAGCAGCGGGCCTTCGTCGCTGCCCTGGCCCACCCGCCGATGCTGAAGGAGCAGGCCAATGTCCTGTATGCGCTGGAGCTGTCCGAGGAGATCCTGGACGCCATTGCCGCCGGACAGACCCGCTACGGCGCGGAAGAATTCCGCGTTCTCTCCAAGGGTCTGGAATACGCACTTAGCGTCTTCGTCGAGCGCGCCCCCGAGCAAGGCTTCAAGATGCTCGCCAAGTTCGCGGTAACCGACGACAAGCGCATGCAGAAGATCGTAAAATCCAACCTCGGCAAAGCCCGCCTGGCGAAGAAATTCAGCCAGGACGTGGAGCGCATTCAGGTGTTGATGAATGCTTGATGGGGGATCGGGGCTGTCTGCCCGCGCTTGAAGGGACGGGCTGCTCGCTGCTGCGTCTGGGGGGAGTGAGGCTGCCTACCAGGGCTTGGATGAGCGGGAGTCAGGTTGCTCGCTAGTGTGCCTGTGGTTTGCCTAGCAAGACTACCAGTTTTTACGCCTGGAAGCCTGCGACCCGCCTGGTCACCCGAGTCTGCTCCTCCGCGGACCTGAGAGCCGTTATTTTCAAAGAATGGTTACTTCTTTGCCGGTTTGCGGACTGTGGTGCGCTTATTGTCTCTCTGCGAGGCGTCATCAGGCAGAATATCCATCAATAACGGCCCTGTAGTCCGCGAATGCTGGAAAAGTTGGATTTTTCGCGGAATAAGGGCCTCTGAGTCCACTACGAAAGTGGGAGAGAGCACCATGCTGAGGGTCTAGTCAAGTAAAGGGAACAGAGATAGCCGGCCTGCATACTGAAGTATGCGGTCCGGCTTATTTGCAGTGTGTTGAAATACCCCGGCGGATACCGTGTGGAGACAATTTAGGATTATGCAGAATATGGCCGAAGAGGTACAATAGAAACAAAAAGCTGGTGCGAATGCCAAGCTCCCATGAAATCCCCGGGGGTTTCGCACCTCAGAATTTAACTTGAAAAGTCAAGGGTGGATAGATCCCTTTTCGAGAATGGAACAAAGGGATATATAGTGTATGAATACGGAAAAAGCATGGGTTATGCTGTTTTCCGCTGTCGCACTCTACGTGAGTGCGTGGATTGAAATGCACCAAAAAGGCCGACCGCTATGCGACCGACCAAGGGGATATTCAACCACTCCTATCCTGCTTTGTGTTGCCCGGAATTTTCCAATGCCGCAGCAAGCCGCGGCATGGCTATCCCTAACCTTTTCGCTTCCCGCACAACTTCATGTATCGCAAAACCGGCTTTACTATTGTTGTATTCCATGAAAAGCCGTGCTAGGCTGCCCTTCGCAAAAATCACCTTGTTAAACAGCGTGCCGAGAAGTGCGGGCGGAGTCTTTGTTAACAGTAGAGTGATCATATCCATTTTTGCGCCTCTTGCTTTCACTACTGGGATAATCTCCCTCATATTCCTGCCAACATTTGCGAAGGACTGGCTATCATTCATGAGTGCCGCAAAACTTCCCAGTCTCAACACCTCGGTCTCCATTGCCGCATTCATGGCGAAGTGATTCCAGAGCCAGCTTTGCATATCCTTGATCCAGTTAATTTTAAAATGGGCACTTTCAAATAGCGCTTTGACCAGGTTGTTAATAGGTTCAGTGCCTGCCCGTGGCTGTTCCAGAAACAGCATTTTTAAAAAGCCGCCTCTAAGCCTGTTGTCCTCAATGCCACCGCCGCCTCCCGGGAACCCAAAGACCACATTGTCCATAGACAGGGGGGAGATCGAAGAATTCAAATCCTGCCAAAGGTTATTGAAGATGAGGACAGGCGTGCCCCCAGCAGTAGTCGATATTAGTTGTGTTGCTGCCGGAAGCTGCTCCGTGTTGACACTCACAATAATGAGATCATAATTTGGTCGAATCTCTTCGTGTAATTTGACGTTCCAGCTTTCTTGGATGAGCTGCTTCCCTTTTCGTGCGTCCCACATTTCAAGCTCAATGCTGCTGCCTAAGGTTTCCTTTCTCCCTTTTCTAACGTAAAACTCCACTGTATGTCCTGCCTGTTCAAAAGCCCAAGCATATTGGGTCGATATGACACCTCTGCCGAAGAATAAAATTCGCATATTAGCCTCCTGAGCCTATATATTAATCCTTGTTGATAATCCAACAACGTGTTGTATAATTTATTGTATAGAAGCTCTATAGGACCATCAACCATCAGATTTTTAAGATCTGTCGTGTAATCGATGTACGGAAACTGGAGGCAAATAATGAAAAAGCAACCTGAACTTACGGATAAAACAAGGCAAACCTTTATCAATGTATTCTGTGATTTATATAGCCAGAAACCAATCGAAAAAATAACCATCCAAGAGATCGCTAAGCGATCAGGATATAACCGCAGTACCTTTTATCAATACTTTACGGATATCTATGAATTGTTGGACTGCGTGGAAGAGCGTGTCTTCAAATCCATTAAAGAGGAAATGGCAACCGGAGAGTTCTCTACACATTCTTTCCAAGACGCACTGCAATGCCTGGAAAATGCAGAGGAAATTTCAATACTGAAAGCCCTCTTGGGCGACTATGGTTCTGTTCATTTTATTGAACGGCTGAAAAGAGAAATTCCCTTGGAGAGATTGATTGTGGACCTTCCGGCAGATGAAGCTTTAGCACCGTATATCATTGAGTTTTACATATCCACACTAATGTCGATGTTTCGCCTTTGGATACGGAATGACAAAGATCTGTCGTCGGAAGAATTGGTCAAGCTGGTAGATACCCTGTTTACAAACGGAATTGGGACTACGGTGATTCCTTAATGTGTTAAGATACCGCTTATTCGAAACCGATACTGTTTAAGTTCGTTGTATAAGGAAAGGAGGTGTGGATGATGAACAATAAGTCTCTTTTAACCGGTACAGCTTTAGGCTTGTGTTTTGGCGTGGTATTTGGTGCAGCCCTCCATAGTATTCCACTTGGCATTGCTTTCGGGATTATCTTTGGGGTTGTCTTCTCCATGACGGTAAAACCTGAAGAAGGATGATTTTATGCTACGTGGGGCTATAACAGCCCCTTTTTTATGTATGCTTCTATATAGAGGATTTTTACTTAAAAGGGTGAAGCCTCCTCTGTGATAAGAAAGGGTAAAAAACGTAGAGGATGGGATGCCATGAAAGCGTTAAAATCGATGTACTATCAATTTATTAGGGAACCGCTGTGGTTTAAAGTGTTAATATCTTTGACTTTACTTGCTTCTATTCTCTTTAGCAGTTCAATGTTTTCGGATCATGTCTATTTTAATATTATTGCCAAGTTAGCGGCCGCAATCTTTTTTTGCTCATACGGAATCAAAATGCGCAGGAACCGTCAAATTTCTGTTATTTTCTTTGCGCTAACTGTTTTGAGTGTTATTCTGGCACTTATCCAGTTCTCACAACTAAACTAAATCAACAATTAAAACAATACCGAGAAGCCATTTCGTGACATGAATTCACAACTCTTGTCTTAATGGGGGTCCGCAATATGAATCTTAGGCCGATGAAATTCATTTCAGTTCTAATCTGTTTTGCATTGACGGTATGCGGATGTGCTGGCTTGAAAAGCAAGGGCACGGAGCATGTTACGGCAAGTGATTTCATTATTCCCTTGAACGTTAGCGAAATGTTGAAGCGTCCAGAGACTGGGGTTATTAAATATTTTCAAAACCGTCGTGAAGATTTTGAAATTCTAGGCAGTTATCTGTTAGAGAATGAAAAAGTGTTCCAGACTCGGCCTGTCATACTTCAACAAAATTATTCCATCGAGAACATCCAAGACCCTGAAATTCAAGAAATCGCTCAAACATTGTTTCAAGAAGGTATTGTAAAAAGGATATCCTCCTTAAATGATGCCCCTAGTAAAAGTATTGACTTTTTGTTTGATGCCGAAGACAACTTGTATCAACAAGGCATAACCTACCTCAGCCTACCAGAGATGGCCAAAGGGGATCCTTCGAAATTTAGCTATGTGAATGACTATAAGAATCTGGGCGGCGGCTGGTACTATTATGTCTTCCACTATGACAAACTTAAAAATGAAGATGAATTTCGGAATCTAGCTTGGGCCCAAATCTCAGAAAAGGAAAGAAGCACTTTAACCACGCAGAAAGAGAAAGCCATAGTGATCCTAGAGTCTGGAAAAAACGTTGGCTATTGGATTGATGACAGAAAGTCAGAGGTTGTTGTATCCGTTCAACTTGATACGGAAATGAACGGCCCACTGGGACCGATTACAATGTTTTTTGATCCAATGACCAAAGATTTGATCGGGGGCAATCTGCGTTTTTAATAGGCAAGAAATTAACTGTTCTGCTTGCAAAAGAAGAATGGCACTATTAAGACGTTATGGAGAGAAGATTGCGGTGGCGCACATCAGTTTTCGAAGATAAAGAGAGGACGATCAGAACATGAATGTGGAAGTGTATACGTTAAATGCGTTTACGAAAGGGGGGCGTGGCGGTAATCCAGCAGGCGTTGTCTTGGATAATGGCCTTTCTCTGGATGCTGCCGAAATGCAGCTCATAGCGAAGGAATTGGGCTTTTCGGAGACGGCTTTTATGGAAAAATCCCTGCTTGCGGATTACAAAATCCGCTATTTCACCCCTGCCAGCGAAGTTGATCTGTGCGGACACGCCACGATTGCTGCGTTTGGACTAATGCATTCGCTGGGTTTGTCAAAGGCAGGGACCTCCTATTCAATTGAAACCAAGGCAGGGATTCTGGAAGTCGATATTAGCTCCGAGGGTCTTGTTTATTTGTCACAGGCGTTACCACAATTTCTTGAAAAGATATCCTGTGAGGAAATCGCCCCATCTTTGGGGATGGAAGCCAGGGATCTGAAAACCGGGTTGCCCATCCAGATTGTTTCGACGGGACTGCGGGACATTATGATCCCGATCCGCAGCCGGAAGCTCTTGAATGAGGTTCAGCCAAATTTTGATGCCATAACCGCCATCAGCGAAAAATATGATGTAGTTGGATATCATCTGTTCACGCTGGATACTCCAGACGATGCTGCTGCGGAATGCCGGAATTTTGCGCCGCTGTACGATATTCCCGAGGAGAGCGCGACAGGAACATCCAACGGTGCTCTGCTCAGCTATTTGTACCAACATGGCCAACGATCCTTGCAGGAAGTAGAGAATGTCATGTTCAGGCAAGGATATTCGATGGATTGTCCTTCCGAAATCAGGGCAGGACTGCGCCTAAGCGAGAGCGGTGAAATCAATCAGGTTCGGGTTGGCGGTGCAGTGGCTGGCATTGAACGAAGACATATCATGATATAAGCGGAATCAAAAAGCCTGTTTGCAGCTACCCGGTCGTATAATTTTTCCATTTCAGGGCAAGATAAAACCGCAGGATTTTGATTTCTTTAATGAAGGAGAAGACTATGGTTGAAAAATACGGCCCTCAAATGAAAAATCATCAAATGTCCACATGGATTGATGAATTAAAACAGAAATTAAACCATATGGATGATGCCGAAATTGTTGAGCTCAGAATGGGTACCAGTGCCTCAGTCCATCTTTTATACATAAAAACGTTAATCGATCCAGAGCGTTTAAACGAGACGATTATTCAGCCACTTCATCGTTCTGCTTGCAATTCGCTTTCTTCATGCATAACCAATGCCAAAGTTTCGGAAGTTCTATCGATCGAAGATGCTGAGCAAAAAATAATGCAGGGATTTATTCTTCTAAACGATTCAGTCAACGATCAGTGGTTAGGCGTCCAACTGGAAAGCCCTCTTGGTCGGGCAGTTGAACCTTCCCAAACGGAAACTGTTATATATGGAGCGAAAGACAGCTTCAGTGAACAAATCGATAAAAACATTACAATGTTGCGCAGACGTTTGCCTATAACTACATTAAAAACGGAAAGCTTTACTATTGGTTCACTGAGTAAAACGAAAGTTGTGTTACTGTACATAGACGGATTAACAAATCCAGAATTTGTTTCCCTTGCAAGAAAGAAAATTGAAAGTGTGGATTTCGATCAATTTTTAGACTCCTCTCAGCTTGCAGCTTTTATTGAAGATCATAACCATACGGTCTTTCCGCAGTTTCTACAAACGGATCGGCCGGATGCCTGCGCCTATGCCTTAGGTGAGGGAAAGCTGACGCTATTGGTTTCCAATTCACCGTTTGCTTTAATTGCTCCCATTACTTTTTTTCATCTACTCCAATCTCCGGAAGACTACTTCCTTCGTTGGCCGGTAGCCAGTTTTTTACGTTTAATCCGGTACGGAAGTTTTATTGTTTCTTTGACGATGATTCCTTTTTATGTTGCGTTAACGACATTTCATTACCAAATGGTTCCGCTGCCGCTTCTTTACGTATTATTGGAATCGAGAGGCAAATTGCCCTTTACTCCGTTTGCGGAAGGATTATTCATGATCGTAACGCTGGAAATCATCAAAGAAGCAAGTTTGCGAATGCCGACCAAAACCAGTCAAACTTTAGGGGTTATCGGTGGTATCGTCATTGGACAAGCTGCTGTAGAAGCAGGCTTTGCAAGTAAAGTATTGATAGTGTTGATGGGTATATCCGCTATTGCTTTCTTTTTAGTTCCCAACTATCAAGTTACAAAATCCATGGTACTGATGCAAATTCTTCTTCTTGTCCTTGCATCGTTTCTGGGGTTGCCGGGAATCGTGATCGGGCTGATCGGGATTCTTGCACATCTCCATGCATTAACGTCATTAGGTCAACCTTATTTAGCACCGATCGCTCCTTTTTATGGAAAGGATTGGAATGACCTCTTTATCCGCGGCCCTTTAATTTGGATGAAAACGCGTCCGAAATATCTAAAACCACTACGGAAATGGCGACAGGAGATGAAGAAGTGAAGAGTTTATCCTTATATAATCGAACTTCCACTCCTGGCGGTATCTATTTCGTTCTATTAGTGAATCGCATGCAAATGCATTACTTTATTTTAATCATGCCGGTTTATTTGGTTCATTCGTATATGGTTTGGGGAATTGTCGCGATGGGGCTACTGTCCCAACTTAATTTGATGATGATGTCCAAATGGTTTACTTCCAGTTATGCAGCGAAAGGCTATCAAGGATTTTTACAGCTTTTCGGGAAACGGACGATTCAAGTTTTCGCAATACTTGGATTTTTGATAATATTGTTAAAAATTTCAGTCATCACACTGGGATACGTTGATATGCTCCAAAATTTTATTTTTCCATCTATGGATAAAAGGTGGCTGATCCTAATCATTCTTTTGATCAGCTTATATGTGGCTTCACATGGAATGGAGAATACATTGCGTTTTGTCGTCATCGCCTTTCTTTGCGGGGCTTGGATTTCAGTCCTGTTTATTCCTTTCTTCTTTCAATCGGATGCCAATTACCGCGATTTGTATCCTCTCATACCCACCGAATGGTCAGGACAATCATGGCAAGGTTTGTTGTTTATTTGGTCGGCATTTTCCGGTCCGGTATATTTGGCTTTTATGGTTCCATGGTTGAGCTCCAACCAAAAAATATCGAAATACCTGGTCATTGGAAACATGCTGTCGATCATGGAATATTTAGTATTGTTCGTTGCTTCGGTATTGTTTTACGGTTCGTACTACTTACGCAAGATCGATTTTCCGATAGGATATATGGGAAGCTACATTCAAACGAGCGGTTTAGAACGAATCGATTACATCCTTATCTCTTTCCATATGTTTAATTATGTGTTTGACATTTCAATTCTTCTGTTATGTTTTTATGGAGCCGGAAGAATCTTTATGAGAAAAATGAAAGAACGCACGACTTGGATCGGATTATTGTCGAGTTGGTTCGTCATTTTGATAAGCATCATCTTAATGGATCAATGGTTATGGCAAACGGTTCCGGGTCAAAAGATGTTACTGAACCTTCAAATCTGGATCGGCGCATGCATTTATTTACTTATTCCTACGATCCTTTTCACTACTGTCAAACGAAAGGAGAGTATGTAGGCATGGTTCCATACAAGCACTATGGTTTATTGGCGATTGTAAGCGTTATGTGGATGGCCGGCTGTTCTTCTCCATATGTCGAGAACAATAAGATTGAAGAGATTGCTCCGGTAGTTTTCTGGTCGGTTGACAAGGGGCCGGAAGGAAAGTTGAAAATCAGCACTTTAGTACCACCGCTCATCCAAGAAAAAAAACGTCTTCTCTCCAAGGAAGTCGATCTGTTAAAGCAGGGAGATCAGAAGTTTAATTTAATTTATTATCGGGAATTAAAGCAGGGGCAGCTGCGAATGTTAATAATTAATGAGGAGCTGGCAAAAAAAGGAGGCATTGAAAAGCTGATCAATACCATACTGGTTGATCCTGATATTTCAATGCGTGTCTATTTGTTGATTGTCAGAGGCGATTTTGATGAATACATAAAAAATCAATTGACGGAGCAAGAAAACCAAGATTATTTTCTTTATCGGATGTTAAAGCATTACGAGGAGCATAATCAAGGTGAAATGAGCATCGTCAATATTCATAAATTCATGAAGAAGGTATATTCCCCTTTTAAGGATCCGATCCTGCCGGTTTTTCATTCGGATAAGAACAATTTCAATTACATAGGAACAGCCATCTTCCAAAACGATAAAGAAGTAATGGTCATTCAAGACGTGGACGATAATATTTTTCAACTTCTGGATAACGATCATTTTCTAAAAGTCTTGGCCATTCCAAAGCTATCTATCAGTTTAGGACGGATTCGATCCAATGTTCGCATGAAACTATCGAGGGACTATTCATCCTTGTCTTTACATGTGAGCTTGAAAGGAAGAATTGAGGAGTACCAGGGAGAATTGAATATTCAAAGTGAGGAACAATTGGAACATTTAATTCATGAAACTGAGGTCTACCTTGAGGAACAAACGTCAGATTTATTAAAAAGAATGCAACGTTGGAAAGTCGATCCCTTAGAGGTCGGAACCCATTCGCTTAAGCCGTTTTCTAAAGAAATAACGGATGAGCAATGGTTGAAACATTGGGAAAACATGAGAATTAATGTTGACTACGACATCAAAGTACATCCTTTGATTAATGGAGCGGTTGATATGTTTCAAAACAAGTAAATCGTTCCGAGCCGCTTAAGAGCGCATGATAAATTATCGACGTTAATCGGTGAGGGATATTAAATCATTACACTGTAAAACGGATGAACGATCGGGATTGGGTTAATTGAACAGATTGTTATTGCTATCGGGGAACGAAAAAAGACAATACACGACTCGCCATTCGAGTTTTGAGCTGTCTTTCTTTTTGTTATTCAAAAAAAATTCCGGGAATCCGCTTAATCGAAAATCATCAGAGAATGTTAGAAAAAAGCTGGTCAAATCTCTTATTTTTTGCTCGTGATTCTTTGTTCGCAATTTTATTGAAAATATCTGCAAATTTGGGCTCGTAGTACTCCATTAATACCTGTTTAAGACTTTCATAATTTCTATAGAAGGCCATTCGGCTGACGCCGGCTGTTCTAACGAGTTCTGAAATCTTCAGCTCTGATATTCTATTCGTTCGCAATAGCTCCAGCAATGCAATAGTAATCCATTCTTTGGTGTCTTTTTTAATAATTTGTGCGTGATCCGTTGCTGCCATTACACTTACTGGAGAAGAAGTATCGTGTGCGGGTAACCCTTCGTGCGATGAGCAGAAAAGATGAAGTGAAAGCCATGATCATGACGGGCGGAGTGACAAATATGGAGGATTTGTCTTTTGTTCAAACGGATCTCGCTGAAAAAGCTGCCTGGGATTTCATTCAACACGAAGGGAAGGGTTTGGAATTTGCAACTGTAAATCCTGTGGGTGTGATGGGGCCGATTCTAGGCAACGATTATTCACATTCAAATGTAATTGTCCGCCAAATGCTAGAAGGCAAGCTGAAGGCTGTCCCCAAAATTTATTCTGATTATGTGGGTGTTCGAGATGTTGCAGAGCTGCATATTCTGGCAATGATTCGTCCTGAAGCAAGTGGCGGAAGAAGCAATTGTAGCCACAGGCAAAAGTAGGATGAAGGTTATCAAGGGACAGATGAAGGTATAAGTTATTGCGGGGACAATTTGCGTTTAACAACTGTCCCTTCTATGTTAGGTCGCCTGCACAGCTCCGACGTTTTGGCAATCCTGCATTCCTCTCACAAATGTCATTCTGGACATCATACCGTAGGTCTGACAAGATAATGAATAGGGTGTTTCCCAAAGATGTAATATGAAAAAAATCCACCCAAAGGAGGAGACGTTACTTAGCGTCACACACCAATCATGCGAGTCAATCGATTACTCTCCATGCTGCTGATCATCTCTGGTCAAGGTACGGTAACGGGCAAGGAGCTTGCTGAGCATTTCGAGGTATCCTTGCGGACGATCTACCGGGATATTGAGCAAATCAGCGAAGCCGGCATACCGGTTGCAGCGACCAGCGGCAAGGGCGGAGGATACTATATTATGGACAGCTATAATGTGAGCAATCTCTTTCTTAATGGGGATGAAGCTCATACGTTTGTAGCTGTAATGAAGAATTTACACGGCTTGTTTGGCCGAAACGAAGCTTTTAACGACATCCTGCTGAAGGTTGAACATACCTATAAGCGGGACTCCAATCAGGATAAACTGACTCTGGATTTGTCCCATTTCAGCATGGAGCAGGAGATTAAGGAGTACCTCGGGATCATAAGCGAGGCCATCACGGAGAATAGGCTGCTGGTGTTCGACTACATCAACAGGGATATGGAATACCTGGAGCGGACTGTCGAGCCGGGCTGGATTGACTTTCGTCACGGCCATTGGTATGTGGTCGGCTTCTGCCGGGTCAGAAACGACTACCGCAGATTTAAGCTCGTGCGGATCAGGCAATTGGAGCAGGGGCCGCCGTTTGAAAAAAGAGAGCTGTCGACAGAGCGGATCGCCGATGTCATTGAGCACAATTATTCGCAGGCGGGCATACAGGTTGTGTTGAGATTCACTTCGCGAATTGGCGCGCAGCTTTCCGAGTATTTTGAGAAAGAGAAGATTAGCCGGGGTGAAGATGGCTTCTATCTCGTTACGGATACATTTCCTCATGAGGAGGGTCTGCTGAAATTCATTCTAGGCTTCGGCAAGGAGTGCGAGCTGCTGGAGCCTCGTGTATTACGGGCGGAGCTGCAGCAATATATGCACAATATGCTTCTATCCTACAATGACTGACCCCCTGGTGTCAGTCATTGTGTTTTATAGTAGGGATATCGGCGGGACCCAATACATAACGCCGCTATAACTAGGTTAGGAGTGAACCGACTAGATGAAAGCCTGCATTTTGGATGAAGATGTCAATGAATGGGGTACGAAGGACGCGCGGACAGAACTGATACACAAGCTGCACAGATTGGAGGAAGAACAGTATATCCTACGAGAGGAAGAAAGCTTCCAAGACTTCACCGATCTGATGCTGAGGCATATTGGTGACCCGGAGCCAGAGCTTCGTGAGCATATCTATTCTACCTTTTACATATGGCTGAAGCGCGATAATAAGTTCACAGATGAGGAAATGCGGCATCTATTGACTATTCTGATGGACGACCGGCATTTGTTCTACCAGATAGGAAGCGACGGCGACCACAGCGTACTTACCAGGGCATTCGCGGTTCTGCCGATCGCTCTTATTATGCAACGGAACAGGATTCAACCATTCTTGACGCCAAAAGACTTCCAGCATCTAAAGCGCTCGCTGCTTCGCTACCACCAGGAGGAGAAGGACCTGCGCGGTTATCTGCCAGCCGAAGGCTGGGCTCATGCCGCAGCTCACGGGGCAGATGCTCTGGAGGAGCTGATCCGCTGTACGGAAAGCGATATTGCGGTGCAGCACGAGGTATTAGAGGCGGTTACAGGGATGCTGCATAACGGTGTCCGGATTTTTGACGAGGAGGAGGATGAACGCATGGCAAGTGTTGTGGACACGATGATCAGCGAAACGCTGCTTCCGCAGCAGGAGATTGCTGACTGGATTCATAGCTTGGCGCAGTGCACGGAATGGCACGATACACGCGCACAGAGAGTCGCCAGAGTGAACGGGAAAAATATTGTGCGCAGCCTGTACTTCAGAACGATTGCCCGGAATGACGGGGATAATCTTATTCTTACCAGCGCTATGCTGACGGCTGAAGCTAAATTAAACTCTTTTAACGAGGCAAATCCTACATATGGAGGTAACGAAGCATGAGTACTCACTACTATTTCAGTTGGTTTAATGATGTTTTGCCAGAGAAGCTGGTTGAGTGGCTGCAGGAGGATCTACAAGACAGACAATCGCTTGTTATGATTAGCGCTCAACCCTCTGATTATGAAGACGGGCAGATTAACTTTGAGGATATTTCTGAATGGACATGGTTAACTCAGGCTAATTTTATGTTTGATGAGAATCATTACATCGATTACCGCATGCAGAAGGAAGAAGCCCGGCAATGGATTCAGAACGCCTCGGTCATTTTTTTATGCGGGGGAGATCCGGTTCAGCAGCACGATTTTTTGGCGGAATACGAATTAACGAATGTGATTAGAAATAGCAGTGCCGTGATCTTGGGGGCCAGCGCCGGTTCGTTGAACATGTCTGCCAAATGGGTAACCTCGCATAATGCCGCTCATACCGTTGAAATAGATACCACTCAGGATGGGTTGGGCTTTGATCCGTTTGCCTATGAATCACACTCGCAACGCGACTATGCCTCGTTCGTTCAAGGCTACCTGTTCCCCTTATCGGAGGAGCTCGATGTATATGCGGCAGAGCAGGAGAGTGCAATGCGTGTAAAAGACGGCAAAATCGAAATCATGGGTCCGGTATATTATATATCCCGCTCGAAGATTCAGAAAATAAGCGTATGACCACGGAGTAGTAACCGATTGCGTTAATATATTGGTTCTTCCTATGAACATAATCGCTTTTATATATTAGACCAATAAGAGATAACGACATATGATGTGTTTATCATAACGAAGGGGAATGATCTGATGTCTATATATGATTTTCAGGTAACCAAGATTGGCGGGGAGACCATTGATTTATCGGTATACCTCGGAAAAGTACTCCTTATTGTAAACACAGCCAGTAAATGCAGTTATTCTCGCCAATTCGCTGATCTTCAGAAGCTTTATGACAATCATAGGGAGCAGGGCTTTGAAATCCTCGGTTTTCCTTGTAACCAATTTAATGAGAAAGAGCCGGGGAGCAACTCAGAAGTGCAGGAATACTGTACGGGCCACTTTGGAGTGACATTTCCGTTATTTGAGAAGGTGGAGGTTAGGGGGCAGAACCCGCATCCATTATTTGAGTTTTTAACGAATCAAGCGCCGTTTCAAGGTTTCGATACCCAGACTGTGAACGGTCAATGGATGCAGAATTTCCTGCAAGAAAAGTATCCTGACCTATACGCAGGGCATGGGATCAAGTGGAATTTCACAAAATTTCTGATCGGCCGGAACGGACAAGTACAGGGTAGATACGAAACACCGACGGAACCCTTTGAAATACAGCCAGCGATTGAAGCGTTGCTAGACTGAATGTTGCTCCTTACCTCGTAGGGTAGTATAATCTTCCAAATATGAAGAGTGAGGAGACTGAAAAATGACTGAACAAACAGTAGACAGTAGAATAGCAACATTAGGAATCGTTCTTCCCCATGCAAGCGAACCTGCAGCTAAATATGCAAACTTCGTAAAAGTAAACGGGTTATTGTATGTTTCAGGTAAGGGCCCTGCTGGAACGCCTAAAGGCAAGTTAGGTCAAGAGTATACAACGGCAGAAGGTTATCAGTTTGCACGGCAGACTGGGATTGAAATTTTGGCTGTACTAAAAGCAGCTTTAGGTACACTGGATAAAGTGAAACGAGTTGTTAAAATTCAGGGCTTTGTTAATGCCACAGCTAATTTTGAAGAACATCATAAAGTGTTAAATGGCTGTTCTGATCTTATGCTGGATGTTTTCGGAGAAAAAGGTATCCATGCACGTTCAGTCTTTGGAGCTGTTTCGGTTAGAGACAATCTTCCAATCATCATTGATTCAATATTTGAGGTTGAAGAATAAAGGAGAACACAGGAGGAAACCTTGGAATGGACTTTCGATTAAGACTTGATGGTGCGTTAGACGATATATATGAACCGCTGTGGCAGTTACGGATTCAGCTCACCAATGAAGAAAAAGCGCTGCTCCGAAGCAAAAAGGTGCGGCGTCTTCATTACATTCGGCATGGCGGCGCTTCTTTCATCAATACCCACCATACCTACAGCCGCTTACAGCATACGTTGGGTGTATTTGCGCTTACAGCGCATTTTGAGCCGGATAATCGTTCGTTGCGGGCAGCCGCATTACTGCATGATATCGGACATGCGCCTTTTAGTCATACGTTAGAATCCCTTCCAGGCGTGGATCATCATGAATGGACGCGGGAGGCCGTATTTTCACAGGAGATCGTTGACATCCTAGCCCGTGCGAATATTCGTACAACAGATATTATGGACTATATAGATGGTTCGAAGCGTAGCCTACTGAGGAACAAGGACGGAATTCTTCATGCAGATCACCTGGACTCCTGGATCAGAAGTGCATTTATCGGCGGTTATCTGACTATTTCGACTGATGAACTTTTAGAAGCGATGAGCTATAGAAATGAAAATCTCCAGTTCACACTCGAAGCTGGCAAGCAGGTCACCGGGCTCATATGGGAAGAAGCCCGCATGCACGCTTCCCCGGCGAATATCGGCATAAACGCGATCATGAGAAAATTGGCTGGCCGCTTAATACATAAGGATGAAATCGAAGCAGCGAAGCTGCCCATCATGACGGATACGCATATTGAGCAGTTGCTTTGTAGTGATCCAGACACAAGGGAAGAGTATGAGCGGTTGCTTATGGAATCATGGCGAATTCGCGTGTCGCGGGAAAAGCCTGCTTTTCCAGTGGAAACGGCAGTATTGAGTAAGCTCTATCTCGCAATGCCGCTCATCCAAGGTGTGTTGATCACCGAATATTCACAAGACTGCCTCGATACGATCAACCAACTTACAGAGCTGCTAGGCACCTACTACGTTTGGTGGGAGCTTTAATATGATAGAATCTGTTACACCCGTTTTCGAACTGTGCATCAAACCTTTCTCGAATAATCACACACTGGGCTCATGTGCATATAATTGATGATATGATTATTTGTATTTCTGGAGGTTTAGCTCATGCATAGGATGTATCCTTATCCGTATTGGTTTAGAGCACAATTCGTCCCCGTTTGGGCCACTACCACACAAGAAGCACTTGAATTAATGAGGAATGCCGTACAAGGCGAACGAAATGATGAACTTTTTTATGATCAACTCATCAAACTTGCTCCCAACCAAGATCAAGTTGACGTGATTACCTCTATTCGGAATGATGAAAGAGGACATAATCAAATGTTCCGACAAATGTATAAGGAATTAACAGGACATGAAGTAACAGGAGTTAGCAACGAAGCTCCGGAGAATGTTAATTCTTATATTGCCGGGTTGCAACAAGCCTTCCAAGGTGAATTATCTGCTGTGGAGAAATATCGAAAGATATGGTTCGGTCTTCCATACGGCATTTACAAGGATACTCTGTATGGCATTATTCTGGATGAGCAAAAACATGCGGCTAAATATAACAATCTCCTGATACAAAACTTAGCTGTAAATCAGTTGTGATCCTACGCACGAAGAGGCCTCTTCTCTCACAGGGAGTGGAGGGGCCTCTTTGCTCTGTTTATGCCCTATCTTCGGACTGCGCAACAATCGTTAAGACTCTTGTTGAAAAAACTTTACTAAGCTAACGGGAAACGTTAGTCCAACAACACAACTGCAGTCTATGACTTTATTTTCTCGTTCAGATCTGCCACCATTTAAAAAGCTGACTCTCCCTTCTGTTGCGCAGTATACGTCTAATGTTCACTGGCCGCATCTCGGGCAGAGTACATAAACTGAAATTCTCTCTCAGTTGAGCAGGAATACTTAAGTCGAAAAGATTTATCACCATAAATTGCACCTTTGTTCATTGATGAGAATGAGAGTTGACTGGGTTTGAGTTAATTCACGGAACGTATTGTATAGTATTACATTTGTATATTATAATGAACAAGAAGGAGGTGCTATTTATTGAATGCTATTCACATCAGGATAGGAAACAACCTGCAGCGTATTAGAAAGAATAGGCAGTTAAGCTTAGATAAGCTCGCTGATTTAACCAAGGTCAGTAAAGGTATGCTTCATCAAATTGAGCGGGGAGAAACGCAGCCCACAGTGACAACCGTGTGGAAAATTGCTACGGGACTCAATATTTCGTTCTCATCTCTGCTTAAAGAGGATGACGCAGTAGTATCCATTGCAACTCGAAAAGAAATTCCAGATTTAACAGAAGACAATGGAAAATGTAGAGTGTACTTACTGTTTCCGTTTGATCCACAGACACGTATTGAAACGTTTACGATTATTCTCAGCCCTACTTGTAACTATGTTTCATTCCCGCATAATGATGGAGTTCAAGAGTATATTACGGTTACCTCCGGAGTGTTCAGTCTACAGATCAAGGACGAAATATACGAATTACAAGAAGGCCAGGCTATAAAATTTACAGGCAATGTTGAACATCGTTATATCAATAAATCGGACGAAGATGTGACCATACAAGTGATTATGCATTATATGGATTCTTAATTGCATGTAATGATTAAGGAGGAATACACGTTGACAAGTCAACTTAAAGATAGTGCCCAGCAGGTTCAAAACAAACTATTGGAGCTGGGGTATGCAAATCAAGTTGTAGAACTGCCTGACAGTACACGAACTGCACAGGAAGCTGCCGATGCGATAGGCTGCGAGGTTGCGCATATAGCGAAGTCCATTATCTTTCGGCTCAAAAATGAAGATAAACCCTTATTGGTTATAGCAAGTGGAGTCAACCGGATTAACGAAAAACAAATTATCAGCCATCTGAATGACAAATTAGGGAAAGCTGACGCTGATTTTGTACGTGAACACACAGGATTTGTGATTGGAGGCGTACCGCCTTTAGGATATAAAGAGTCAATCCTCACTTTTATTGATGAAGACTTGTTACAATACAGAGAGATATGGGCTGCTGCCGGACATCCAAGAGCAGTGTTTCAATTAACACCCGAAGAATTAATTCAAATGACAAACGGACGAGTCATCTGTGTAAAATAAATTCATGTTTACCTTTCTGTCAGCTCGGTAACGGGGCTGTTAGTTCTGTGTGGCGAGTATGCCCCAGGCTCGGGCAGTGTAGAGGTTGGATTTGGTATTATTCCAGACATGCACAACAAGGGGATTGCTACTGAGTCGGTTGGGGCAGTTATAGAATGGGCCTTATCATCAAAAAAAGTCCAAAAAATTGTCGCTGAGTGCCTTATTGATAACATTCCATCTATCAGAGTTCTGGAGAAATTGAATTTTACACGAACCGGAGTAGCGAACGGAATGATTAACTGTAGCCTAATATTCAAACCATATTGCTCATGATATAATCCCAAAAAAGGGGGGATTGCGTTGAGCGGGTTCATAATCGTTATTCTTATTTTTATTATATTTTTTGGAGTATTCAGGAAAAAGGGGTGAGTCCGCTTGACCCTTCAAGCTGTATTTGTGGGAGATACCCGGGTGCGGTGATTGGCGGTGTGGGTTCAACCGATAGGCTTGCAGTCTTTGGATAAATACCGTCACCTGTGGTATGAGCAGGCAGCACCATATTACATTGCTAAGGACCTTCTGAATGCAGCAAAATGGTTGGTAGGCACAATAAAGCGGACCACGCCTGAGTAGGGCAGTGTTGTCCGCTTTGCTTCTCTACAGTTGTATGTTGGAGCGATTCTGAATCTCTAGCTACGCTGGATTATTGCATATTTTCCGGGTTGAACTCCTTTAGGCGGATCAAAGGCTTTTTCCTCTGAATTCCTTTTTTTGTGGTGAGATGTCCTTGTTCGTCCGTTCTTCTCTTAATAAATTGTCCGGTCAAATAATTAATATCATCCTCATCCGCCTGCTCCATGGTTACAGCACCTGTGAAATAGGTTCCGCTCGTGGAGCCAATCAAAAACCAGTCATGATCCTGATACCGAAATCTGTATTTGTTGTACCATCTCCAATTGCTGCCCCCATAATCGCTAACCAGGACAGAACCCCGGTCAATGGTCAGGCTATCAAAAGGATCGCCCCAGATGCCGCCCTCATCCGATTGCAAAATGACATTTTTGGCGATGATCGAGAGGGTGTACGTATTGTTTTTACTGCCAAAAGCGATTAAAAGGGATCGCGGAGATGCCTCGTCCTTACCTGCATCCTTCTCTATGACTGCCGCAACATCTGCGATTCCGTCTTTATTCAGATCTCCTTCAGCAATTGCCTTCTCATCCTGGAAAGGCTCTAAAATGTGCCAACCTGCCGGAATTAGTGCATTGATATTATCTGCTTTAGCAGCTGGCTTTGGGGTATGGGTTGACGCTGCTTTTGCTTCTGCAATTTGAATTTGAGAAGGATCATTATACCCCACTATGTAGCTTAAAAGTGCAACAATACCTACGGACCTTACTATTAGTTTTTTCATTGAGTCAGATTCACTTCCTCTTCATGTGTTTCTGCTTAGTACGTGTACCTACACTAGTATAGCGAATGGATTGATGAACATGTAACACCTTGCACACAACAAAAAAACTACAATATTGAGAGATTTATAGTTATGCAGAATTACTTTCGATGAATTAAAATAGAAAAGAGAGTCGGTGCGAATGCCAAGCTCCCATGAAATCCCCGGGGGTTTCGCACCTCAGAATTTGTCGAATTCCTGAAGGATTGAGAGTGCTAGTTGAATGTCAAGGTGTGATTCATACTCTTCTGATATAATATTAAGGGAAAAGAAGTGAAACGATGTGTGAAAGGCATTGGTTATACTCTTTTCCGCTGTCGCACTCTACATGAGTGCGTGGATTGAAATATAAGCATACTGTTTATTTGTCACTAAATTCGTGTCGCACTCTACATGAGTGCGTGGATTGAAATTCCAGCCAATGATATGTTTGCTGCTGTGCGAAACGTCGCACTCTACATGAGTGCGTGGATTGAAATTCGGCGAACGTTGTAGCCTCTATGCCATATGCGTCGTCGCACTCTACATGAGTGCGTGGATTGAAATCAGACAGATCGGCGTCCGCTACGCCCTTGCCATGTCGCACTCTACACGAGTGCGTGGATTGAAATATTTTGTACACGATACAGAAATATAGCGGCGTGTGTCGCACTCTACACGAGTGCGTGGATTGAAATCGCACGTAGTTGAATATCTGCGTCAGGGTCGTGGTCGCACTCTACACGAGTGCGTGGATTGAAATTTCAAGTGAATAGAGATGTAGGAATTATGACATAGTCGCACTCTACACGAGTGCGTGGATTGAAATTGTATGGTCTTGGCCCCGTTGATGCTATGCGCCTGTCGCACTCTACACGAGTGCGTGGATTGAAATTATAAAAGTGCGTCCAAAGTATTGACATATGCCGGTCGCACTCTACATGAGTGCGTGGATTGAAATTATGGGTAACACTCCTTTATCGAATGGCTCCTATGGGTCGCACTCTACACGAGTGCGTGAATTGTAGACCTAACGTGTGCCCGTACAACTCTATCGTCGCACTTTAGATAAGCTCTTCACGTCTGTTAAATATATCCCCTTTTTTAATGATAAAGGAGGCCCCCTACCTTGCAACGATACACCGTAATCAAAGCTCATACATCTACTTATCCTGATCCAATCATCCTGCAAAAAGGTCAAGAAGTTTGGTATGGCAGGGAGGATACTCAATTTCCTAATTGGATTTTTTGTAGATCAGTGTCCACTAGCAAAGAGGGATGGGTGCCTAAGCAGATTTTAACTTCTCCAGATAGCCATGATATTGCAAAAGTGATCGAAGATTATTCCGCTCATGAACTGACAGTTACTCAAGGAGATATACTGTGGGGGTTAAAGCACTTAAACGATTGGACTTACTGTAAAACGGATAATAACGAATACGGTTGGGTCCCAGCTTTTTGTTTATCTGACTTACACGAATCTGGTTAGCTCCATCTTATAAATAAAAGCACTGAATATCTGCGCAGCCGCAGGACTCAGTGCTTTTTTAATCCTATCCTATTCCTTCCGGCGTACCTCAAATAATTCGTTAGGGCTGACTTCAAAATAGAGGCATAGCTTCATGATTAATTCTGCTGATATTTTCTTTTTATCCATGTTGGTGTTATGCACTAATTCCATAATGGTTGTTCTTCGGTGTCCGATTTCATTGGACAATTTTAGTACTGAGATATTGTGTGCCTTTAAAATTTGGTCGAGTTTACAGTGCAGTGTGTATTTATCAAATTCCATGGGGACCTCCTAATAATAATGATTGCACTTTCATAGTGCATGATGTATATTATGGATATAGAAGTTGAACTTTAAACGTGCAGTTTTTGGAGGTAATCAAATGGAGGTTGCTCTATGTCCAAACGTCGCCCTCGCAAACTCAATACTCAAGCTATTCTGGACATATCCCGGAAAAACTTGGTGTGGCCAGAGCTAAATGGATTACCGGATACGATCCACTACTATCATTTGACTGATGCGCTGGGACGTAAATGGCAGACAATTGGTTGTCATGTTACGGATGCGATTAAGGTTTTTAAAATGGGAGCGTATCCACCCTGGACAATTATTATTGAAAAGGCACCTGATACGTCTGACCTAACAGCTCGAGAATTGGTAGCGATTCTTAACTGTGATGACAAAGCGTTAGTTAATGACATGCAAATTATTTTAAATACACCAGTAAGATGCAATCAGTTTATAAATACGATTGTTAACGTTAATCATTATAGCATTTTTACAGTGTTATATGATCTGAAAAATGAGTATCTACTAAATGATCCAATGCCTACTTCAGACTTTGAAACTATGTATAAAATAAACCCGATCGAAGCCTT
Organism: Paenibacillus sp. FSL R7-0302; assembly: GCF_038006885.1. Taxonomy (NCBI): domain Bacteria; kingdom Bacillati; phylum Bacillota; class Bacilli; order Caryophanales; family Paenibacillaceae; genus Paenibacillus; species Paenibacillus sp. FSL R7-0302. The sequence continues at coordinate 5,278,284 of NZ_JBBOWB010000001.1, read as the reverse complement.
ATCCCGATTGTACTTGGAAAATGTAGATACATTGGATTATTGGGATTGGGTGCAAGCTGGAGGTATGGCTGAGTTTGCTGTTAATTTCAGATCCGAGAATCCTACGCTAAGTTTTATACAAGCTATCGAAAAGGCCGAACGGAGGAACAATGATCCATAGACTACTGAAGATTAGTAGTGAGCTAATTAGTTTGCAGAAATTAAGTGGTGGAGTAAGATAGGAGGGAGGGCTGGTGCGAATGCCAAGCTCCCATGAAATCCCCGGGAGACTCGCACCTCAGAATTTGTCGAAACTCTAACCTTGAGAGAGTGTACTTGGAAAGTCAAGAGTGGACTGTTACCTTTTCAAGAATAGAGTTTGGAGGAAGATAGTGAATTAATACGGAAAAAGCATAGGTTATGCTGTTTTCCGCTGTCGCACTCTATACGAGTGCGTGGATTGAAATCGCGTAGGAAATGTCGGAGGTTACTGCGGAGATGAGTCGCACTCTATACGAGTGCGTGGATTGAAATATACCAGAAAGGAGCTTAACCATGCAAAAGAAGAAGTCGCACTCTATACGAGTGCGTGGATTGAAATATCATGCGTGTGGAGTCAGCCAGTACCCATGCTTTAGTCGCACTCTATACGAGTGCGTGGATTGAAATTTGAACTAGCATTTAGCACCTCCTTATGGTTCTGTCGCACTCTATACGAGTGCGTGGATTGAAATATATCCATCGGGGTGATTGTCCCAAGAAATCAAGTCGCACTCTATACGAGTGCGTGGATTGAAATGTACACGGACGGTATTTTCCAAGACCACGCTGCGCATCGCACTCTATACGAGTGCGTGGATTGAAATACATCATATCCAGTCCAACCACCGTTTCCGGCATGTCGCACTCTATACGAGTGCGTGGATTGAAATCTCTTAAAGTCTGTTCTGCATGGTGGTATGAATGTCGCACTCTATACGAGTGCGTGGATTGAAATTCTTGATATAGAAAAACTCTGTAAAGTCGTTACGGTCGCACTCTATACGAGTGCGTGGATTGAAATCTTATGGAGTTCTTCGGAAAGTCGCAGAGGGTAAGTCGCACTCTATACGAGTGCGTGGATTGAAATACTCTGGACCTTAGTCGGGACGGAGATGTCCTGGGTCGCACTCTATACGAGTGCGTGGATTGAAATAAACCCGGGATAACGTGATTTCAATGTGTCAATGTCGCACTCTATACGAGTGCGTGGATTGAAATTACCCTGCGCAATATCCCACGCGCCGCTTACCGGTCGCACTCTATACGAGTGCGTGGATTGAAATGTGAGTAATACGTCCATAATGTTAACCGCGATGAAGTCGCACTCTATACGAGTGCGTGGATTGAAATTAGAGAGGTGGTAGGGTCGGTGCTGTAGTACGGGAGTGCACTCCATACGAGTGCATGGATTGAAATTGCGTACACTTTATATATGAGAGGCGAGTCCAGTTGCTACGACCCGTCCCCCTACCTAAAAAATCATCTGATAACGCTGATAATTCCTACAGATTTCTTCAAAGTCAGAGGAATGGAGCAGATGCCGGTGTAAGACGGTTGTTCCATCGGAGAATGACTCTACATAAGTAGAAGAGCTTGAATTGGGGCGCAGAGCAGGGATTTGATGAGTGTGAAGGATGCCTTCTTTTACAGCAAGAAATAGTAAGACGTCCTTACTGAAGTAAGAAATGGGTGGGGAAATCGGCGTACCCAGTTTAAGGGTTTTGTGTGCTTCCTGAACCATCCGATCCTTAATGTTCATTATACCGAGATCACTTGAGGCGATAGCTAGGTTTGACAACTGCGTAGGATAGTGTGAGAGCAAGGCGAAGCATAATGCTAGGACCGAGACTTCCCCTGCATTCTTATTGGTAACCATGGTTTGCGTTTCGCGGGTAAAGAAGCCTTGCTCATAGTATTGTTCAATCCAATCATCCGGATAATCCTCTGCCCCCAAACCCTTGTACATGTTAAAAAACCGTTGGGAGTGTTCATTCGGCGCTGCCAATCGAAATAACTCCATCAGCTTTTTGTCGCTGTAACCTAGCATAGGCAAGTAGTCATCCACCTCATCGACGATAAAGTAAGGTTTGGGAAGAGAAGCAATGTATGCGGATTTTCCCGAATGATGAGCATACTCGGCATGAACCCAGCCTGGGATAAGAACAAGATCATAGCGATTGAAGATGAAAGAGGAGGGGAGTACGTCTCTATGTTGATAGAAAAATTGAATATTCCCCGTATCCAAAATCAATATTTTTATTTGATTAGCTGTACGTACTAATTGTTCAAGGTCGCTGTAATTACCCATTCAAATGCTCCTTTAGTTCCTTTTGCACAGCGCTGTATTTCCCGGCCCATTTCTCCACCACGCGCAGATTCTCCTGGTACAACTCCACATCAGGGTGCGCCTCAATTTGTTCCCGTATAGCAACCATAATCGGGTTCAGATTAATAATTAGTGAGGGTTTCATTAAGGAATCATCCAGTGCATATTCATGAAAAATCGCTGACCACTCTTCCATTGACCAATGCTTATCAAAGTACAGTCTGATTTGTTGCTGGAGCGACTCATTCCGGTTTTTTTTGGCAATCTGATAGAGTTGAATCAGTACGGCCTTGTAGGGTGCCTTGAAGGATTTCATGCAATGGGCCGCATTAACCAGGAAATCATCATGCCTCAGGGAGAGATAGTAATCATACAAATCATGTCGTCCAAAAATCATCTGGCTGGCAAAATAATCGGCTTTTCGCTCATTTAAATCAAATTCAATCGTAATCTCGTAGTCCTCCAGATGGCTACCCATTTCCTCATGCTCCGTTAAATGATAAATTTCATGCCAGTAGATAAAGTATTGATACAGCCTGGGCTGCGCAGTGTTTATGACCGGGACGGTTAGACCACTAGAGAACTTTCGGATAGCGCCCCCCCAATTCTCATCCGGGATCGGGAGTTCAATCAAATTGTATTCTTTCAGGATTTCATAGGCCTGCTCTTCCAGGGGAAGGGATCTCCATTTGATTAGGCGTTTGTTAATATAAGCGATATGCTCCTCGACTTGCCGTTCAATCTTCAGATTAAGTTCCACCGTCTTATCTAAGTTATTGCTAGTAATCCGCACGTTCCAGCCCCCTCAACGTAAATATAATGAGTAAATATCCAAAATGTTATCCAAGCCATCTAAAAGCTCTCTAACCATCGGGTCCTTCGCTGAACCAGCACTATGATCGGAGTAAGCATAGGCCGGGGGAGCTGAAGAGAGGGGGGGGCGTGAGGTAATGAAGTAATCTTCTGGTAACGCAAAGGCGTGATTGATCTTTTCAATTTGCGAGTTGTATTGCTTAGGGCTGGGACTTTCACCTTTGATGATTTGGTCGATGGTTGGGCGGGAGATCCCTGTCTGTTTCGACAAAGAGAGTTTAGAGAACCCTTTCAGCCGCAAAAAGTTCAGCACATTCTTAGCAATTGTCTCCCGGTGCTCAAAATAATTGATGGTCATGTTATACACCTCACTTTGTGTAAGATACGTTGTATTATATTTTGTATTATAAAGGAATTGAAAAAGGTTGTAAAAATTATTTTTACAAAATGTAAATTTATGAAATAGTATTGGTGAGAAGCTGGAAAAATATACTGGGATATTGAAAAGAATAGGATGAGTGTAACTAAGCGGGAGCGAGTTGAAAGAATTATTATTTGGTAGAATATGAGATATGGAGTAATATGGAATGGAGAGCCGGTGCGAATGCCAAGCTCCCATGAAATCCCTGGGAGATTCGCATCTCGGAATTTATCGGAAGTTTATAAATATGAGGGTAGTCTTTAGAAGTCAAGGATGGTAGTATAATCTTTCCAAGAATAGAATTAGGGGAACAGTTAGTGAATTTATATGAGAAAAGCATGGGGTACGCTTTTTCCGTTGTCGCACTCTACATGAGTACGTGGATTGAAATATCGTGCATCCAATCCGGTTTCCATGGAGCCTTGGGTCGCGCTCTACGTGAGTGCATGGATTAACCGTAATACTCACACAAAAGAAGCTAGTTCCAGACTACTCTGGACTAGCTTCTTTTTTAATAATATTTAACCACAAGTTTCAATCCACGCATCCTTGGGGAGCGACTAAGCACTTTATTTATATTATATGGAGTACTTGCAGGATGCAATACATGGAGGATGGTATATTTCGGATCATATTGGATTTTTTTGTATACAAATCATCAGAGATAAGTTAAAATATAAACAATATTTAATTTTTAAACACAAGAAAGTTAATATGAGGTGATTAATGTACTACGCGCACAGTACAGATTCTGCAGATAAAAGTGAGTGGCAGCTATTATTGAATCATCTAACTGAAGTGGCCCAATTAACAGCTAAATTTGCTAGTCGATTTGGAATGGAGAAATGGGGTTACATAGCCGGATATCTTCATGATCTTGGGAAATATTCTGATGAATTTCAAAGTAGGCTTAAGGGATCAAGTAGAAGAGTGGATCATTCCACAGCAGGAGCAAGAGAAATCATTGAGGCTGGTTCTAATCAACGCTTGGCTGTAATCTTATCCTACATCATTGCTGGTCATCATAGCGGCTTGCCAGACTATGGGACAATTTCTGGAGCGGATTCTTGCCTTGCGCGCAGACTGGTAAAAGATTTGGATGATTATAGTGCAGCATTTCGTGAGATCAAAATTCCTGAACTGCCAACACAGTTTTCGTTGCAGCCGGGAATATCATCATCTTTTCAGTTGTCTTTTCTTACTCGAATGCTTTTTTCTTGCCTGGTCGATGCAGATACTTTGAACACAGAACGCTTCTTAAATCCGGATCAAGCGGATAAGAGAGGAGTGGTTGCCAATTTCCCTGTTTTACTTAAGCGCTTTCAGGATTTTATGGCGAAGCGATTCTCTAAACCTAGTAGTCAAATTGATTATTTGCGCACCGAAATATTCAATGAGTGTATGGGCATAGCCTCACAGCCCCGGGGCCTATTCTCATTAACCTTACCTACCGGCAGTGGTAAAACGTTGATCTCGCTGGGCTTTGCTTTGGGACATGCAGTGCAGCATAAGGAATTGGAGCGAATCATATACGCAATTCCTCATACCAACATAATCGAGCAAAACGCTGCTATTTTTGGTGATGTATTAGGGGAAGAGGTTGTGCTGGAGCATCATTCCAATGTTCACCATGACACGGATGAGTCGGAAGAATTATTAGAAGAAGAGAAGGAAGTGCGCAGGCTCCGTGATACGAGAAGGCTTTCTGAAGAGAATTGGGACATGCCTGTTATCGTGACGACAAATGTGCAGTTTTTTGAATCCCTGTTTTCTCACAAACGTTCCCAGACCCGCAAGCTGCATAATCTTACGAACAGCGTTATCGTGCTGGATGAGGCACAGATGATGAATGGAGCTTTTTTCAAACCTTGTATGTACGCACTGGAGGAGCTTGTTCGGAATTATGGGTGTACTGTGATTATGTGTACTGCAACACAACCGCCAGCTTCGGAAACATTGAATCACCCCCGTATGAAACAGCAAATTAATGTTAAGGAAATTGTGACTCACCCGGAATTACGCTTCAGACAATTTGAACGTGTAAAAGTATTCAGCCGTGGAATTGTAATTCTTGACGGCTTAGCTGAAGAATTGAATGGTCTGCGTCAGGCATTGTGTATTGTTAATACCCGTAAGACTGCCCGTGAGCTATTTAAGTCTTTGCAGCGACTACATTCCAAATCCGCTAATACACTTGAGGGATTGTATCACTTAAGTGCGAGAATGTGTCCTAGACACAGAATGGATATATTAAACGTGGTTCGTCAACGCCTTGAGTCTGATCAGCTTTGCCTCTTAATCAGTACGCAATTAATTGAAGCAGGAGTGGATGTAGATTTCCCGGAGGTTTACCGTGAGTTAGCTGGACTTGATTCAATTGCTCAGGCGGCTGGACGATGTAACCGGAATGGGAAATTGTCTCATGGAAAAGTACATGTTTTTGAACTGGAGCGGGGACTACCTGCGGGTTGGATGAGTTTAACGGGCAATATAGCTAGAACTATTCTTAAAGATAGTTTGGAGGAAGGGCTTGATCCGCTATCCGTCTCAGCAGTTGAGCGGTATTTTGCCGAACTTTCTTATTTTCAACACATCGGGAACAAAGACTCTACGGACGGCAAGGAGATTATTGCCAAGATTGAAAGAAACGGCAGACAGCTCGCCTTTCCTTTTGCTGAGATCGGCCGGGAATTCCGGATGATTGATGAGCAGATGGAGCCGGTCATCATTCCCTACAAGACTGAAGAGGAAATGCTTGTAGAGGATAATAACACTGCATTCTCGATTCTGCTTAAGCGTCTTCGCCATGCTCCTCAATTAAGTAGAGAGCTTGTGAGGAAACTTCAGCCTTATACGGTTCAACTATATGAACGGGAATATGAGGCTTTTAAGCAAGCGGGAGAACTTACAGAGATTAGCCCGGGCATCAGAATGCTAGAACGTCCTGAATTATGGTACAGCCAGCAGACGGGAGTCAAGCCTTACTCTGCTTAATGAGCAAGAAAGCTACCTTAATAGCTAACGGAGGTGAACATATGGGATACGGTATTAAGCTCCGTGTTTGGGGGGACTATGCATGTTTTACGCGCCCGGAAATGAAGGCTGAGCGAGTCAGTTATGATGTCATCACTCCTTCTGCAGCTCGAGGTATTCTCGAGAGCCTTCACTGGAAGCCGGCCATCCGGTGGGTGGTCGATCGTATTCATGTACTGAACGAAATTAAATTTGAATCCATTCGCCGCAATGAGACAGAATCTAAACTATCTGCTGCTATTGTTAAGTCAGCTATGAACGGCAAAACAAGCAATGTTCGTCAGAATGTGACGGAGGAACGGCAACAGCGGATGACCTTAATGCTAAAGCAGGTCGGATATATTATAGAGGCACACTTTGAGATGACCTCAAAAGCGGGAGCTATGGACACTCCACAAAAGCATTATAATATTTTTCTCCGCCGTGCGCGTTTAGGACAAGTGTTTCAACAACCTTACTTAGGTTGTCGGGAGTTTCCTGCCAATTTTCAATTAATTGAGAGCGGACAAGCCGCGCCTATTTCTTATTATGCCGGGGCTGGAGAACGAGATTTGCAGTGGATGCTCTGGGATCTCGATTACGAAGCTAGTATGGAGGCAAAATTTTTCCGTGCTGTAATGAATGCGGGAATTATTGACGTACCGGATTTGAGTAAAGGAGGGAAATAAGATGATCACCCAGTCTCTTTATGAGCGTTATCTAAAGCTCTCTCAAGATCCGGCTTCAGGTATGGCTCCACCTGGTTTCAGCACGGACAAGATCTCTTTTGTGCTGGAGCTTGCTACAGACGGCCGACCGCTGCGTATTTTGGATATCCGTGATAATCGTGGCAAAAGGCCTTTGTCCATTTCGATGGATGTACCGGAGCATGGAGCACGTTCAAGCGGGGTGAAGCCTTACTTTTTATCGGATAAAGCAGAATATATTTTTGGTCTGATTGAAAAAAACGGAGTTCTTTCCACATCGCTCAAGAAATTTGAGGCCAGCCGCGTGTTGCACCGTTCTCTGCTCGATGGTTGTGTTTCACCTGATGGCCTTGCAGTCTTGAATTTTTTTGAACGTTGGAATCCTGAAGAGCCTGAAGGTGATGAATTTTTTCAACTGAGTCTGAACAAAGCGCTATCTGGAACAGATAATAACTTTATCTTTAGGCTGCAAGGAAGCGATCCCTTCGTTCACCAGACAGCTGAAATGATAAGTATCTGGACTCATTCTCGAAGAGAAGACAAGGAGGGAGCCGTCTATGGAACCTGTCTCATCTCCGGTGAAGCGAACCGTCCCATTGCCCGTACTCATGAGATCAAGATCAAAGGGGTTGCAGATGCTCAATCCGTTGGAGCTAATTTGGTTTCTTTTAATTTTCCTGCACTCCTATCCTATGGTAAAGAACAAAGTTATAACGCACCAGTGAGCGAGGAAGCGGCAGCCGGATATGCTAAAGCATTAAACCATCTGCTTGCCTCTAGGGAGAATCGGCTGCGGGGCGTAGGTGATATGACAGTTGTCTTCTGGGCGGACCGTCAGCCAGGGCAAGGAAAGGAGTGGGCTGCTCAAGAGGAAATGTTCGGAAGTTTTTTTGATAACGAACCGGAGGAACAACTGGAGGAGGATTCTCAGGGTACTGAACAGCTAAAGGATATAATGCTTCGTGTTCGCAGCGGTATAGAAGTGTCAGAAGATATGTTGCCTGCTCCACAGGCACTGTTTACTGTACTGGGGCTATCGCCGAATGTTGCCCGTCTGGCTGTTCGTTATTTCTGGCAGGGTACTTTTGATTCTCTATTTGTACGATTGTCACAGCATTCCGCAGACATGGCTATGAGTCGTCCTGGGGACAAGTCTCCTGTGCTGCCAAGCCTTTATCGGGTTATGCGGGAAACGGTCCACGCAAATATGGATTCAGGCAAAATGAAAAAGGCAACCGCTGCAATGGCTGGTGCATGGTTTCGTTCTGTACTTCAAGGCAGCGCCTATCCATATTCAGTATTTGCAGCAATTATCGGTCGTATTAGGGTGGACGGAAGAATATCACCTTATGGTGAATCGGCGGGAAGTGCATGGGTTCGGGCATCAGTCATCAAGGCGTATTTGCAGCGTTATGCACGGATCAATAACAATGATGTGCTGAAAGGAGCACTGACGATGGAGCTTAACGAGAATAGTGAGACACAAACCGTAGCCTATAGACTTGGCAGATTATTCGCGGTTCTGGAACGGGCGCAGATCGAAGCCTCAGGGGGGTACGGCAAATTAAATACGACGATTAAAGATCGGTACTTTTCCTCTGCTTCTACTACCCCATTGGCGGTTTTTCCGAACCTAATCCGTTTGGCGCAGGCGCACATCTCTAATCCAAAGGCAAAGTTCGGAAAGTTTAGAGACCGGGATATCGGTGAGGTATTATCCGGCGTTCCTAAATTTCCAACCCATTTGAATCTTGAAGAGCAAGGCTTGTTTATTCTTGGATACTATCATCAGGCGCAGCATACTGCCAGTAAAATAAGCGGGACTGGCACTAATTCGGAAACGGATGCCCCTACTCCAAATAACAAGGATAAGAAAGGTGAGGATGAACAATGAGTACCCCTATTAACCGCCATGAGTTTACGATCTTTTTTGATGTTAAGAATGGCAATCCGAACGGAGATCCTGATGCTGGTAATATGCCGAGAATTGATCCGGAAACAGGGCATGGAATCGTAACAGATGTATGTCTTAAACGCAAAATCCGCAACTATGTAGAGGTAACAAAAAATGGGCAAGAAGGCCATAATATTTATGTGTCTGAGGGCGCGGTGCTCAATGAACAACATCGTCAAGCCTATCGGGCGTTGCGCGAAGAGGATACAGATAAATTGAAAGAGTTGAAACCTGCGGATAAAGCAGAAAGCTATAAACTTACCCGCTGGATGTGTGATAACTTTTTTGACGTTCGCACGTTTGGGGCGGTTATGACTACTAAGATTAACTGCGGACAGGTTCGTGGTCCTGTACAGTTTACTTTTGCAAGAAGTATTGACCCCGTATTCTCTCAAGAGCTAACCATAACCCGCCAGGCTGTTACTCAAGAGGGAACTGATAAGGAGCGGGAGATGGGGCGCAAGCATATCATCCCCTACGGACTTTATAGAATGGATGGTTACATCTCGGGGCATTTGGCTCAACAGACGAACTTTACTTCGGATGACCTGGAATTGTTGTGGGTTGCGATTGAGAACATGTTCGAATATGATCGCTCTGCCGCCCGTGGACAGATGGCACTTCGCAAATTGATTATTTTTGAACATAGTTCTGTCTTAGGTAATGCGCCTGCTCACAAGCTGTTTGAACGTATTCATGCTGAAAGTGTTCCTGAAGTGCCAGCGAGAGATTATAAGGATTACCATATCACTATTGATCGTTCCGAGTTGCCTGAAGGGGTAAATATGATTGAGAGATAGAATTATTGGACAAAGAGGGTCTCATGCTCAAGTGCTGCTGCTTGCGGGTCATTGGAGAAATGATCTGGATGAGCACCCTCTGTTCCTGCGGAAGTAGGTTTAGAAAATGTTAGTGCTGATCACTTATGATGTAAGTAAAACCACTAGCACAGGTCAAGGCAGGCTGCGTCGGGTAGCTAAGGTCTGCCAGAATTACGGGCAGCGTGTTCAGAGCTCAGTGTTCGAGTGCATAGTGGAAGCAGCGCAATTTACTGAGCTGAAGTTGAAACTGAAGGACTTTATTGATCAGAAGGAAGATAGTCTCAGATTCTATCAACTGGGAAAAAACTATAAAAACAAGGTTGAACATGTGGGGATTAAGGAATCCTTAGACCTTGAAGGCCCGTTGATCCTGTAGTGCGAATGTGAGGCTCACATGAAATCCCTGGGAGATTCGCACCACGGTTTTAGAAAATTAAGTTAATATATTGATGGGTTTATTAAATACATGAATTTTCATCTATAAGGAGGAGTTGTTTCCTTTTTTTGATGTAAAATCGCTGTCGCTCCTAGTGCAGGAGCGTGGATTGAAATTTGTTAATCAGCATCAAGACGAATTTATCGGCCATGTCGCTCCTCATGCAGGAACGTGGATTGAAATTGGTTGGTGAGCCCCCGGATCTGCTTTTGCAGTTGTCGCTCCTCGTGCAGGATCGTGGATTAAAATGCTGATACATACTGGGGTGACTTGAACTTTGACGGTCGCTCCTCATGCAGGAGTGTGGATTGAAATAAGTGGAGGGATCATCGGTTATGACCTCCAGTCCCTGTCGCTCCTCATGCAGGAGCGTGGATTGAAATAAAGCAGAGCAAGCAAAAAAGATCCAGCAACAAGTCGCTCCTCATACAGGAGCGTGGATTGGAATTTCTGCGGCCGGCATTAGCTTCTGATGATCGGCAGTCGCTCTTCAGGAAGGAGCGTAGATTGAATTACCGTCTCCAGAGCGGTATGAGAGCCTGTGCAAGTCGCTCCTCATACAGGAGTGTGGATTGAAATCGGATGAAGCCTGGCTTCGCGATCGCGCGCCGCTGTCGCTCCTCATGTTGGAGTGTGCATTATCACAGGCATGGTCTGTCCCCTCCATATGTACAAACATGAATTGAAATCGCACAAAGAATAATCACCCACATACCAACACCTGCCCCCGATATCCAACCCAACTTCTCCCCTAAACATCTCCCGTACATATCCCACAAGTGAGTATCCGACCCGGACCCTGGCATGTTAAAATAGGAGAAATGTGTACATCCTAGTGTGAATTTAATCGGGGGGCAACAGGTGAGAGCGTTGAGATTGAGAGATTACATGGGCCCTTCGGAGACTTCGGCGCACCGGCAGGCGAAGTGGGTCAAGCGGTTTCTGTATACGTACTGGCTGGTGATTGTTCTGCATTTTCTGGCCCAGCTTGGGTCTTTCATCTGCTTGCCGTATCCCATGGGGGCGCATGAATTCTATTATGAGGTGCTGCTGTATCCGACGCTGCTAATGAGTGCGGTGGTCGGGTTGACGCAGCTGGTGGATGTTGCGGCACCGAAGTATTCCTTCGTGCTGCTGTTTGTGGCGGGGACGATTATCGCGATGATGATTATTCACCTGAATATGGACATCCGGATTATCGGGGCGTTGATGCTGCTGCCGATTATGGCGTCGGCGATCTTTTTTCGGCTGGATCTGACCTTGTTTACGTCTGCCCTCCAGGGGGCCGCATTCTTCATTCTGTATCGCTGGGATTACTGGTTCAAGTATTATCTGACGGATTTCGATCTGATTGCGATCCCGCTCTTCCTGCTGGTCGGCACACTGGTCGCGGGGATTATTATCATTAACGGGCGTGAGCTGGCGAGCGATCTGGAAGCTACCTTAACGGCCAAGCAGGATCTGATGATCGAGAACGCGGTGATCCGCAAGCTGTCGAGCACCGATGCGTTGACGGGGCTGTATAACCATATTTCTTTTCACGAATTCTATGAAAAAGCGCTGGAATACGGCAGCCAGGGCGCCCCGTTCCATCTTGCGCTGGTGGATATCGATAATTTCAAGCAAATTAACGATAAATATGGACACCGTACGGGGGATCTGGTGCTGGCCCGGGTCGCGCAGATCATCAAGGACCATCTCTCTGCGGCAGACATTGCTGCCCGCTACGGCGGCGAGGAGTTTGCGGTATTGCTGTTCGAGAAGAGCTTCGAGGAGGCTTATGAGCTAATCGATTGGATACGTCACCGGCTGTCGGAGACGCTCCATGAAGAGATGGAGAACCGGGCGGTGACCGTCAGCATTGGCCTCAAGAGCTATGCCGAAGGCACCACCAAAGAAACGCTCTTCGAAGAAGTTGATAATCTCCTCTATACGGCCAAGCACTCCGGCAAAAATACTACGCTGACGCAGCGGAACGCTGTGTAGTCAAATTTGTCTCAACTGGTAACCTGCTTACGCTGCTGATGATTCATCCGCCGTCGGTAACACGCTTACTCCCTTGAAGCTTCACCCTCCGCTGCTTTTTTGCGTGCCCGGAACCGCCGCACCTTCATCAGATTCCCGCACAGCTTGTCATCGCAGTACCGCTTCGAGCGGTTGCGGGTATCGTCGTAATAGACCCAGAGACAGTCAGGATTCCCGCAAATACGGAAGCGAGAGGGCTCCTTCTCCAGCAGCGCAGCCGCAAAAGAGGCGGCAATCTCCGCCATAATCTGCCCCCAGTCCGCACGCTGCGGCTGGAGGGAGATCTCAGCGTCACCTGCGGGCGTCCAGACCACACGGCGCACAACCGGCCCGTTGCCCATGTACGTATTTAACTGCGCAATCAGTTCTGTAGACGTAGACTCTCCCGCGACCAGCCGCTGCAGCTCGTCCCACAACAAGCCGCGCAGTTCCTTCAGTTGCTCCAGCTCCTCCGGGAGGAGAGGGCCTGCCGCCGGCAGTTTCTGCTCCACCAGCCATTGCTCCAGCCACTCCGGTTCTTCGAGCCGGTCCTCGTCCTTGCTCCGGTCACTAGTCCGCCAATTCCGCCAATAGCTGTTCATGAAATCTACCCACAGCAAGCTTCATCTGTCCCTTCGCATGATCTTTCCCTTGATTGTAACAGTTAAAAATGAGTTATGCTAGTTACTTGATACACTCCGGCAAATATGTTAAAGTGCTCGTGTAACTGTTATTATGGTTGTTTAGTCGTTACCAAGTCATTGACACCCACAAATTACAGGAGGAATTCAAATGGAAAACAAAATCAGCGATGTTCTATTGGAGAATTGGGATTATGTAATGGATGTAGAGGATTGGCAACCGCCGCTGAGTGCTGCGCTTGAAGGTGTGAACAGTGAGCAGGCCCTCTGGAAGCCGGAGGGAGCGGCGGGCAATTCGATCTGGGAGAACGTTAACCATCTGACGTATTATAAGGAGCGTCTGCTGCGTAAGCTTAAGGGGATGGAGAAATTGCCTGATCTGGAGAGCAATGACGCCACGTTCACTGTAACAGGAAGCGGGGAAGAGGACTGGAAGCAGGCGGTAGACAAGCTGAAGTCCATTCATGCCTCACTGCGCGAGATTATTGTAGCTCTGGAGGAAGGCGCTTATGAATGGGGCGGCTCCGGGCATGCACCGGGCGAAGAGGTAATGAGCCTGATTCTGCATGATGCCTATCATACGGGACAAATTGTACTGGTCCGCAAGCTGCAAGGCTCCTGGCCAAGCACCCGCCGTTTCGATTAAGGCGACAGCTTTTACAAGAAGTCTGCGCCCTTACACCTCTGTTTCAGCTCCAAATCCCCGGGTTAATGGATGACATGCAAGTACAACCCGAGAGGAGAGATTGAAGATGGAGCCGAATTACAAGGATAGAAGCGTAGAGGTTGAACGGACAGAGGTGCAGCGGAAGTCGGATTCCAGTCTGGTCGCCTCCACTTTTATTAAATATGCAGCCTACATTATTATCACCTTCGGAGTTCTGTTTTTCTTGGTGAAATACGTATTCCCGATGTTCAAATAATCCGGCAGCCCCGTGCAGGCTTGGACGGATTCACGCCAAAAAGCCACGATACCTCTCAGGGGATCGCGGCTTTTTTGAATTCAACCGGTTATACGTTCTTCTGGATCATCTCGTGGGAATCGGCGGTATTCCGGTAAAAGAACCAGCATTCATTCAGCAGTCTAATCTGACGGCAGTCCTTCTTGAAGTAGGCCTTCATAAGCTGTTGGCGAAGCCATTGTGGCAAGGGTACCCCTCCTCTGCATGCTTCCTGTGTATAGATAGCATATGGGGGAATTCGCCCAAAGGTGCACGGTTAGTTTCAGATAGCCAAGCCGAATTTCACATGGACGTTCGGAAACGGAGTTACTGCACCCGTTCTTCTTCCTCTTCATACCATTGTTCAAGCTGGGCCTGGAGCGCCCGGATTTCGGTCAGTAGTGAGATCAGCGGGTAATGCTCCTCCTTAATGGAGGCAAAAGCCTGCTCCAGCCGGTTAATATACGCCAGCCCCGACTCCAGGTGATGCTCTTCGCGCAGCAGCTCCAGCGCCTCGCATTCGGCCACCGCCCGCGGTAGTCCGGGTACATTCTCGGCGGTCAGCTTGTCGATTTCTTTGTTCAGGCGAAGATTGAGGGCGCTTAGCTGGTAAGCATATTCCTCCGGCATCTCCACGAATAGCAGTTCCTGATCCTGCTGCATAATTACGTAACGCATTCTCGGCATCTTTCATTCTCCCTCCGAACTTGTCTTCCTTCTTGACAGTGTAGCCCATGGGCAAGTTACAATTCAAGTAGAGATCTGATTTCTTGAGGAGAGGACCGTGAAGGACCGTTATGACAAGTATGAGCAACGAAGAGCTGCAGCTGTGGATTGAGCAGGTGTCGCTGAACAGCTTCGGCGTGCCTTTCCGGCATACGGCGAGCTTTAACAGCAGACTTACGACAACCGGCGGACGGTATTTTACCAAGAGCCATAATATAGAGATTAACCCCCAGCAGCTGGCGATGTACGGACGGGAGGAGACGGAGCGAATCATCAAGCACGAGCTCTGCCACTACCACCTGCATCTGGCGAAGCGGGGGTACATGCACCGGGATGCCGATTTCAAAACACTGCTGGCCCGCGTCGGCGGCAGCCGGTATTGTCAGACCCTGCCGGGAGCCAAGGCCCGCAAGCCGCAGCCTTACCGGTATAAGCTGGTATGCATCACCTGTGCCACTGAATATCTGCGTAAGCGCCGGGCTGATCCCGGGCGGTACCGCTGCGGTAAATGCTCCGGCAAGCTGAAGCTAATTGCGCTAGAGGCGGGCGCGGGTCCGGCTACTTAATTTTTGATAACCAGACCTAGTAATCCGGCAAAAGAAGCCGCCTGCTCCGCAGAGATGATGCAGCCCTCCAGATCCTGGAGATCCACCAGAAGGCCGGTGAACTCGCAGTCGCTCAGGTCAACGCCCTTCAGCTTGCATCCGGCCAGCGTGGCCTGCTCCAGATTACATTCCGAGAAATACAGGTCTTTCAGGGTGGACTGGTAATAATCCGCGCTGACCAGCGAGCTGCACTCGAAGGAAGCCCCTTTGAAGTTGGCAAAACGGAACACCGCGAACTCTCCGATACATCCGGTAACCGATACATTTTGAAACCGCGCTCTGGTGAAGTCTGTACCGATCATGCGGCAATCCCTGAATTCGGTCCGGTGTATGAAGGCATCGCTGAAATCCACATTGGACAGGTCGCAATGATCGAAGATCACATCGGTAAGCTCGATGCGCTCCAGCGAGGA
The DNA here is from genome assembly GCF_038006885.1 of Paenibacillus sp. FSL R7-0302. Classification (NCBI taxonomy): domain Bacteria; kingdom Bacillati; phylum Bacillota; class Bacilli; order Caryophanales; family Paenibacillaceae; genus Paenibacillus; species Paenibacillus sp. FSL R7-0302. The sequence goes on along the minus strand of NZ_JBBOWB010000001.1, from coordinate 5,262,443 downwards.
TTCGGTGATGGTGACGTTTTTGAAAATGGTTTTATCGAAGGCTACCCGGGTAGCCTCCTGATATTCAATGAGCGCTCCTTCGATGAGACAGCGGCTGAATTCGTCTTTGGAAGCAAGGGTGTGAATGTCCTGTGGCGTAAGCAGCCCGGGATCTGGGATTCTGGGTGGTTCTATCTTGTTATTCATGTCGGCCTCCTTGGCATTTCTTATGCTTAATGCTATTTGATCTGGCCCATGTCCAGGTTGACCCGGTAATTGCCGTACTTCAGCAGTTCGTCCAAGAAAGCAGTCAGCGCGTCCTGATCCACAGTGCGTACCCGCATTAAGTAACAGCCTTCCCCGCTGATGCGGTACAGCTCGGTGACACTCTCATGGGTCTTCGCAAAAGCCTGAAAAGGCGGATGATCCTTATTGCTGCTGAGAAAAACCGTGATAAAAGCGTGGATGCTCTGACCCATCCGCAGCGGGTTATAACGGATGGTGTAGCCTTCAATGATGCCAAGCTCCCGCATTCTGCGGACACGTGCGCCTACCGCCTGGCCGGTCAGATGGACCATCGCCCCGATATCCTTATGGCTTAAGGTGGAATCATCGATCAGGAGCTGAAGGATGCGGTAATCGGTGTTGTCGATGAGATAAGGGGACATATTCGTGATTTCCTTTCCGGCTGAAAGCAGAACGTAAGAATCTCTTTCGCGGCACAATGTCTTCTGTTCTTGCGCTGATCTATACTTATTGTATCAGAATTTGATCTTAAGGAAGAGATCCGGGAAGAGGTGCATATGATGAAAATAAAGCTGATCCGCCACGCCACCCTATGGCTGGAATACGGCGGTGCGACGTTTCTGATCGATCCCATGCTGAGTGCGCAGGGTGTGAATCCGCCGATTATGAATTCGGGCGATGAACGCCGGAATCCCCTGGTACCCCTGCCTGGTCCGGTTCAGCAGTGGCTGGAGCCGGATGCTGTGCTGATTACACATCTTCATCAGGATCACTGGGATGCAGCAGCGGCAGAAGCGCTGTCCAAGGCACTGCCGGTGTATTGCCAGGAAGGTGATGGGGAGCGAATTGCTGCCCAGGGCTTTGGGCGTGTTACAGAAATTATGGATACCGGCTCTGTGTCCGTCGGCGGTGTGACCCTGACACGTACAGGCGGGCATCACGGGACAGGGGAGATAGGAGAATTAATGGGCAAGGTCTCCGGCTTCGTCTTCCGGGCGGAGGGCGAACCTGTGCTGTACCTGGCGGGAGATACCATCTGGTGCGAAGAGGTTCAGCAGGTGATAGCCGGGGAAGTGCCGGAGGTGATTATTGTCAACGCCGGAGGCGCCAGCTTCCTCAGCGGTGGCCCCATTACTATGAATGAACAGGATATTGTAGAGGTGTGTCATGCCGCTCCGTCCGCCTCCGTGATTGCTGTGCATATGGATACGATTAACCACTGCCATGTGACGAGGGAGCTATTGAAGCAACGCCTTGAACAGAAAGGCTTACTTAGCCGTGTGGCTGTTCCGCTGGACGGTGAGTGGATCTGATGATGTAAACGATCTCATAATCTCTCGCTACGCGCTTGACTAACCTGTAGAATCATGATAAATTAATCCTTGTTCATGTTAATGTTCCCTGATAGCTCAGTTGGTAGAGCACTCGACTGTTAATCGAGTTGTCACAGGTTCGAGTCCTGTTCGGGGAGCCATTACTTGGAGAGATACCCAAGTGGCTATAAGGGGACCCTCTGCTAAGGGGTTAGACTGCGTAAGCGGTGCGAGGGTTCGAATCCCTCTCTCTCCGTTCTGAAATACTTCATTGCCAGGGATGAGAAGCCTCAATGGTTCGTTGGAGCATAAGCTTCGTGAGGAACTCTTCGCAATCTCTCGCGTAGCGAGAGTATCCCTCTCTCTCCGTTCTTCAATTAACACATAAGGAGCTCATATTGAGCTCCTTTTTTGCGTTCACCCAGCGGGAGTAGCTGAATCTCTGGATGATACAATCTCCCTGTCTGATGTCGTAATTCCATATAATTGATGTCGCATTTATCTACTAAAAATCCTGCTTATTATGTGATACTTTATAGGTGATGTCAGAATAATGTATATGGAGGTGCAGGCGGGTGAGCATTAGGATTGGCAAGATTAGCTTTTGGCATGTACATGCCTGGGATTATACGAAGCAGGCCCAGGAGCATGGAGATACGGAAATTGCTGCGGTATGGGACGAGGATGCGGAGCGGGGCAGGAAGGCGGCAGAGAGCTTGAATGTCCCGTTCTATGATTCTTTGGATGACATGCTTGCCCGGAAGGATATAGATGCCGTGATTGTCGATGCGCCAACCCAGATGCACCGGGAGGTCATGATTGCGGCGGCCAGAGCAGGTAAGCATATCTTCACCGAAAAGGTTGTAGCTGCAACGCTGAGTGAGGTTAACGAAATCCTCTCAGAGGTCGAGACTCATAGAGTGAAGCTAACCGTGTCCCTGCCGCGGCTGAATGACGGTTATACGTTATCGGTTCAAGACATTCTAAGCCAGGGACTGCTAGGGGAGATTACGTATGTCAGAGTCCGCTTATCGCATAACGGTGCAACGGCCAACTGGCTTCCCGAGCATTTCTATAGCCTGGAGCAATGCCAGGGCGGGGCTTTGATTGATCTGGGATGTCATCCCATGTACCTGACCAGGCTGTTTCTGGGTCAAGAGGTGACCGGAGTAAGTGCGAGCTTCGGATATGTGACGGGCAAGGAAGTGGAAGACAACGCAGTAGCGACGCTCTATACCGATTCGGGAGCGATCGGTGTGGTGGAAGCCGGCTTCGTGAACAGCTACTCCCCGTTTACCATAGAAGTGCATGGAACGGAAGGAACTATACTCTATGGAACGCCTGAAGCGAAGCTGCTCGTCAGAAGTACTAAGGCGGCAGATCAAGGAGCTTCCTGGAACGATACGCCTGTGCTTGCTAACCGGGACAGCGCTTTCCAGCAGTGGGTCGCCCACATCCAGAACAACACACTTGCTTCTGACAATATTCAAGCGGCAACCGAGCTTACCCGATTAATGGAGGCGGCGAATCTCTCGGCGAAGGCAGGACGGGTGTTCCGGTTAGCCGAACTGAAATCTTAATCACTTATCCGGGTACAGAGCGCAGCTTAAGCAGGAGGTTAACATGAGCCCTTTTCCCTTCGAGATTATGTTTGAGAAGATGGATCTGCTGGAAAGACTGGATATTTCCATCCTGTGGGGACATTATGAAATTTCCGTTCTCCGGTTTCATTTGACCTCTTTTCCGCCGGGGAAGGTCATTGATTTCCATAACCATGCTGAATTTGAATTTCATTTCATCCCGCGGGGCAAGGGAACGGTCATTCTTGGGGATCAGCAGTATCCTTTATCGGAGGGAATGCTCTATTTGACCGGACCGGGAGTGATGCACCGTCAGGAAGCGGATGCGGAAGAGTCGATGGAGGAGTTATGTCTGCATGTCAACATTGCGGAGAAGCAGAGAGACGATGCAGACCCATGGGAGGTTGCGGAAGCAGAGGAATGCGTGGAGAAGCTGAGGAGGCTGCCGCTGATCCCTGCGCAGGATTATCACAGGGCGATGAAGTGTTTTCTGGAAGCCTATGAGGCCTGTGACGGCAAGCTTGCGGGATATTACACCTCTATCAAGCATCTCGTGATCAGTATCCTGCTGAAGGTAACCAGAGCATATGATGCAGGCGGGATGGGAGCTGCGGCACCCGTACGGGATATGGTGACCTACCGCTATCAATATGCCGTTCAATACATGGAAGCGAATTATTCAGCAGCCGTGACGCTGGAGAATGTTGCCGAGAAGCTGAATATCAGCCCTAGGCAGCTACAGCGGATATTTAAGCAGGTTGATCCGGATCACACCTTCAGCCGGATTCTTGAAGACATCCGGTTGCAGGCGGTGTGCAGCAAGCTTGAAGCCAGCAACCTGTCGATCGAACATATCGCGGAATCCGAGGGGTTCACCAATGCGACCTATCTGCATTCGGTATTCCGCAAGCGGCTGGGCATGACCCCGGCTGCCTACCGCAAGACCCGAAAAATACTTGAACAGTGAGGATGAGATGGCTATGAGCAAAGTGTATCGTGTTGGAGTTATCGGCTGTGGAGGTATTGCGAACGGGAAGCATCTGCCTGCCTTAAGCAGACAGGATAAGGTTGAAGTGGTGGCCTTTTGCGATATTATCAAGGAACGGGCTGAAGCGGCTGCTGAACAATACGGCAGTGCGGATGCGGCTGTCTATACGGATTACCAGGAATTATTGAAGGATGCTTCCATTGATATTGTTCATGTGCTTACTCCCAATGATGCGCATGCGGAAATATCCATTGCGGGCTTGGAAGCGGGCAAGCATGTGATGTGTGAGAAACCCATGGCCAAGACAGCGGCAGATGCCAAACGTATGGCTGAAGCAGCGAAACGTACAGGGAAGAAGCTGACCATAGGGTATGACAACCGGTTCCGGCAAGACAGCTTGTATCTGAAAAAAGTCTGTGAATCAGGCGAGCTCGGTCATATCTATTATGCGAAAGCACATGCTATCCGGCGCAGAGCAGTCCCTACCTGGGGGGTCTTCCTGGATGAGGAGAAGCAGGGGGGCGGCCCGCTGATTGATATTGGAACCCATGCGCTGGATCTGACACTCTGGATGATGGACAACTACAAACCGAAGGTTGTGCTGGGGACCAAATACCACGAGCTCTCTCAAAAAGAAGACGCTGCCAACGCCTGGGGGCCCTGGGACCCGAAGAAATTCACCGTGGAAGACTCTGCGTTCGGGATGATTGTAATGGAGAACGGCGCAACGATTACGCTGGAAGCAAGCTGGGCGCTGAATTCGCTTGACGTGGATGAAGCCAAGTGCAGCTTAAGCGGAACCGAAGCGGGTGCGGACATGAAAGATGGTCTCCAGATTAACGGGGAGAAGCACAGCAAGCTATACACGAATAAAATTGAGCTAGGTGCCGGGGGAGTAGCCTTCTATGACGGCAAAGAGGAGAAATCTACGGATATCGAATTAAGAAAGTGGATCGAAGCGATCGAACAGGATAAAGATCCGGTCGTCACTCCTGAACAGGCCTATGTAGTCTCCCGGATTCTGGAGGCCATCTATGAATCGGCCCAGACGGGTAAGGCGGTATATTTAGACTAGGCGATCATTGTCAGGTCAGATCTCAAATTTCGTAAAAGCTTCAAATGTTAAAAGAGCAGCGATTCTCTTATAGGAGAATTGCTGCTTTCTGTTTTTGGTCCCTTGATGTTTGGAGGGTTTCTTTTTTGTGTTAAAAAATCTGTTTTCGCATCCCGCTTAAACAGCGGAGCGTCCACCCAAGTGCTAACGTTGATCCTGCTCAAAAAAGCCAGCTGTATTGTATTTGCCGAATTTCCATTTACAATCTGACATCTAGCGTAGATCTTCTGTAGAAGAACCACGCTGCAATCACAAGCGTAACAGCCACTAGTATCCCAGACTCACCCGTCCAGAGATAGGCATTCTTCCCGCTGGTGAACCGGTCGAAAGCGTCCTGAATGATAGCATTCCATGAGGCGTGGAGCAGAACTGCCGGCCATAGGCTCCCCGTGCTTAAGCGCAATAGACTAATAATGATGTTGAATGAGCTGATGGTTACCATGAACAATACGACCGATAAGGCCAGAGAAGGGCCTGAATAGTAGCTGCCGATTAGAATCGCCGGGATATGCCACACGCCCCAGATCAGTCCGCTCATGAGAATAGGCTTCGGGACGCGGGCCTCTATGAGCCGGGTCAGCATGTAGCCTCTCCACCCTAATTCCTCGCCTGCACTGCTGATGATTCCCATCGCGGTCCCAATGGACATTTGAATAAGGATTGCCCCGGCCAGCGAACCGGCAACATTGCCGTTGTGGCCGGTATACTCTGCCAGTCCTGTGATCCAGGCGGTCCCGTAGGCCACCAGGCCAACCGCCACCGGCAACAACAAGATGAATGGAATCGTCCTGAGCGTGAGCCGTCCCCCGAATCTCAGGGAGATATCCGCGAAGCCCTCACGCAGCAGGATACGGGTTAGTATGGAGGAGATTCCGGGCGCCCACATCAGCAGCAAGCCATACACAGGCGTTACAGTAAGAGCCAGTATGTAACTAATAGCCGTAAGAGGAATGAGTAACAGGAAGAATACTAGCAAGCCTCTCCTGGCAGATTGGACGGTCTCCTTTTTTTCAATGGTGCTCATTTCAATTTCACTCCTTTGAATGTGTGTAATGCTTGGTAGAGTATAGCAACGAACGGAAATGCGAGGAACAATCTGGAGCCTAGCAGCCCCTTGGGACCTTGGCCCAGTCATCAATGAGACTGTAGATGTAGGGAGACTATTCTACCCTTCAGCCTGACCTCCACCTCCATACACTGCCGGTTCAATCCGTTACCCCTTTAATTAATTGAAGGAATGATGCTGTAAAGAGACAAATGTTATATTAATTCCGCAGGAAAAAAGTATTGTATAAGAAAAGGAAACAACTTCTAAAACGTTACTGCTTGAAAATCCTCTGTTTTTCTCCTGTTTTCTGCGCATTTTTCGTAAACCTACAATAACCTACTGAATCCTACATATATCATGTTATGTAATATAACACCAACTATTGAATTTTGTATTAATTCCCACAATTATTAGTGACGATTCTCTGACCATGTGTTAATATAAATGACATCATAATCCAAGAAAAGAGAAGCAGCACAGAGAAAGGGGTATACAAGATGAACATGGGGAGAAGGGGATGGCGATGGAGTACTTCATTCAGCAACTAATAAACGGAATATCCGTAGGCAGCATTTACGCTCTGATCGCCCTTGGTTACACAATGGTGTACGGTATCATCAAGCTGATTAATTTTGCGCATGGCGATGTATTCATGGTAGGGTCGTTCATCGGTCTGTACAGTGCCAAATACCTGGCGAATGCCGGATTGCCGCCTATCGTTGTACTGCTCTTGTCGCTGATGATCTCGATGACGATCAGTGCGCTGCTAGGTATCAGCATTGAACGTCTGGCGTATAAGCCGCTTCGTAAGTCCACACGGATCGCGGCGCTGATCACAGCCATTGGTGTATCCTTCCTGCTTGAATATACGGGGGTGCTGATCCTTGGGCCGCAGGCCAAGGGCTTCCCGGATATTATGGATAAGAAGCAGTATCACCTGTTTGGTTCCTCCATCCAGGTCGAATCCAATCAGATCATGATTCTGCTAACAACGATAATTCTTATGCTGGTGCTGCAATATATCGTCAGGTACACCCGCACGGGCAAAGCCATGCGGGCCGTATCCTTCGATGTTGAAGCGGCGCGGCTGATGGGCATCAACGTAGACCGCACCATTTCCGCCACCTTCGCCATCGGTTCGGCGCTTGCCGCTGCAGCGGGCGTGATTTTCGGCATGACGTACAATTCGGTTGATCCTCTCATGGGCGTAATGCCCGGGCTGAAGGCTTTTGTCGCGGCAGTGCTTGGAGGGATTGGCAGTATACCGGGTGCGCTTGTGGGCGGATTGCTGCTGGGAACCGTTGAGACAGAGATTTCTTCCCTCGGGTTCTCGTCCTGGCGTGACGGCGTAGCCTTTGCGGTACTGATTCTAATCCTTATCTTCAAACCATCCGGGCTGTTCGGCAAGAATGTCCGGGAGAAAGTGTAGGGGGAAGCTGCCGTGAAAAAGATAAATAAAAAGTTCTGGCTGGGCATTCTTATTGCCCTCGCGTTCTATGGAATCGTAAAAGTTCTTCTAACAACAGGAATACTTAGTGATGTGAATCAGTCTATGCTGCTGCTCATCGGAGTTAATATCATGCTGGCCGTGTCGCTGAACCTGATTACCGGAATTACCGGACAGTTCTCCATTGGTCATGCCGGATTCATGTCGGTGGGCGCGTATACCTCGGCGATTCTTACCCTTGACTACAATGTGCCGTTCATTCCGGCGATTCTTGCGGGCGGACTGCTGGCAGCGGTATTCGGTGTATTAATCGGGATGCCGACGCTCCGGCTTAACGGGGACTATCTGGCTATTGCGACGCTGGGCTTCGGTGAGATTATCCGCATTATTATGCTGAATACGGAATATGTCGGCGGAGCTTCAGGCCTTAGCGGCATTCCGGCCAAGACCACCTGGACCATGCTCTTCTTCTTCACTCTGCTCTCAGTCGTCCTGATTAATAACTTCATTAGATCTACTCACGGCCGGGCCTGTATTGCGATCCGCGAGAATGAGATTGCCGCTGAGGCGATGGGGATTAATACAACACGCTACAAAATCATCGCCTTCACCATCGGTGCGCTGTTTGCCGGTATGGCGGGCGGCCTGTCGGCCCATACGTTCTATGTTATTACGCCGGGGAGCTTCAACTTCCTGAAATCTTTTGAAATTATCGTTATGGTGGTGCTCGGGGGGCTGGGCAGTACGGCAGGCTCTATCGTGGGTGCGGTGTTCGTTACCCTGCTGTACACCTACTTACGTGAATTCCCGGAATGGCGCATGATTATCTACTCCATCGTGCTCATTCTGATGATGATCTTCCGTCCGAGCGGCCTGCTTGGCGTAAGCAAATTCTCATTCTTCAAGTTCAGCAAAAAGGAGGCAAAGGCAAATGACGCAATCGAGAGCAGCGGTACTCCTTGATGTGAAAGCGGCCAGCCGGGCCTTCGGCGGACTGAAGGCGGTCAGCGAGGTCTCCCTTCATATTGATAAAGGCGAGCTGATCGGCCTGATCGGACCCAACGGTGCCGGTAAAACGACACTGTTCAACCTGTTGACCGGAGTGTACCCGCCATCGTCGGGCAGCATTCTTTTGAATAATGAGTCTATCGGCGGGATGAAGCCCTACAAGATCAATCATAAAGGCGCTGCGCGTACGTTCCAGAACATCCGCCTGTTTACGGCTATGACCGTGCTGGAGAACGTTAAGATTGCCTTCCATCAGCATGCGAAGCACTCGTTGTTCTCTTCGATGCTACGTCTGCCGAAGCATTTCCAGGGCGAAGAGGAGATTACCCGGAAGGCGATGGATATTCTCAAAATCTTCAATTTGGCTGACCAGAGTGACGAGGTGGCGAGCAACCTGAGCTATGGGAATCAGCGGCGTCTGGAGATTGCCCGGGCGCTTGCGGCCGGACCCAAGCTGCTGCTGCTTGATGAGCCGGCCGCCGGGATGAACCCGAATGAGACGCGTGATCTGATGAATCTGATTGCCTGGATCCGGGAGGAATTCGACCTGACCATTCTGCTGATCGAGCATGATATGTCACTTGTTATGGGGGTCTGCAGCCGCATCTACGTTCTGGACCGCGGAATCCTTATCGCTGACGGAACGCCGGCGGAAATCCGCAACAATCCGAAGGTCATCGAAGCGTATCTGGGACAGGAGGCGTAGCGCCATGCTTACAGTACAGGGAATCAACGTATATTACGGAGCAATTCATGCCTTGAAGGATCTGAGCATCACCGTTAAGCAGGGGGAGATTGTGACCTTGATCGGTGCCAATGGCGCCGGCAAGTCTACGCTGCTTAAGACGCTCTCGGGGCTGCTGAAGCCGAAGACAGGAAGTATTGAATTCCTCAATAAATCGATAACGAATCAAAGTGTGCAGGCGATTGTCAAAGCAGGGCTGATCCATTGCCCCGAAGGACGGCGTGTATTCGCCAATATGTCCGTCGAGGAGAATCTCGAATTAGGCGCTTATCTGCAGGATGGAAGCAGCCTGGCTGCGGACTTCGAGCATGTCTACCGTACCTTCCCGCGTCTCCTGGAGCGCAAAAAGCAGCAAGCCGGAACGCTGTCAGGCGGGGAGCAGCAGATGCTGGCGATGGGGCGCGCTCTGATGGGCCACCCGAAGCTGCTGCTGCTGGATGAGCCGTCGATGGGGCTGGCGCCGCTGCTGGTCCAGGATATTTTCAAGATTATCAAGGAAGTCAACGATGCAGGAACCACTGTATTGCTGGTCGAGCAGAATGCGCACCAGGCGCTCAAAATCGCCGACCGTGCCTATGTACTGGAGACAGGCCGGGTCGTGCTTGAAGGGGATGCCAAGGAAATGGCCGATTCCGATGAGATCAAAATGGCTTATCTCGGGCACTAGCAGGCTATCCATACTACAGCAGCATCACAGAAACAACATATATAAACTAAATAATCAGGAGGCTGGGAGAAACTATGAAGAAAATTGGGGCCATTATCTTGTCAACAGTATTGACTGCGGTATTAGCATCCGGCTGCGGCAACAACACAGAGAACAGCGGTAACTCTGCAAGCGGCGGCAATACGGCCGGAGGCACCATCAAGATCGGGGCTGACCTTGAGCTCACAGGCGGTCAGGCTTCTTTCGGCGACTCCGCATCCAAGGGCGCGAAGCTGGCGGTTGACCAGATCAACGCCGCAGGCGGTGTACTCGGCAAGCAGCTGGAGCTGGTCGTTGCAGACAATGCATCGAAGTCTGAAGAAGCTACCCAGGCGGCACAGAAGCTGATCACCAATGACAAGGTCGTGACCATCATCGGCGCCTCCACTTCGACCAACACGCTGGGGATCGTTCCGGTAGCTACGGAGAAAAAGATTCCGCTTGTCTCGGTAGGAGCTACCAATCCGAAGGTTACTGTGGATGAGCGCAGCGGCAATGTGAATGAATTCGTGTTCCGCGCGGCGTTCATCGATCCGTTCCAGGGGGAGGTAATGGCTAACTTTGCACTTGATTCCCTGAAGGCTAAGACGGCTGTCATCTATACCGACACTTCGTCCGACTATTCCAAGGGTCTGCAGAAGTTCTTCGAAGAGACCTTCAAGGCCAAAGGCGGCGAAGTGCTGAGCCAGGAGTCCTATCAGCAGAAGGATTCGGACTTCAAAGCAGTTCTGACCCGGATCAAAGCAGCGAACCCGGATGTCATCTACCTGCCTGGTTATTATGAAGAAGTAGGTAAAATTGTGAAGCAGGCCCGTGAGATGGGCATCACCGTTCCGTTCCTCGGCGGCGATGGCTGGGATTCCCCGCAGCTGGCGGAAATCGCCGGTGCCAAAGCGCTGGAGAACACGTTCATGTCCAATCACTACTCACCTGAAGATACAGCTCCTGAAGTAACCAGCTTCGTAGACGCCTACAAGGCGGCTAACGGCGGAGCGGTTCCCGATGGTATGGCGGCCCTGGGCTATGATGCCTTGAAGCTGGTAGCTGATGCGATTACCCGTGCGGGTGAAGCTGATCCGGCCAAGATTACAGAAGCACTGGCAGCGACTAAGGATCTGCAGCTCGCTACAGGCAAAATCACCCTGAACGACAAGCATGACCCGGTCAAAGCCGCAGTTGTCCTGAAATTCGTGAACGGGAAGCAAACCTTCGAAACCAAGGTTAATCCTTAAGCTGCGAAATTGCATATACTGAGGTGAAGGGAACGGGGAGCCGGTCCGCAGGAGGCCAGGGAGCCTTTTGCCTCACCTTAACCGTGAAGAGGAAGGCCCCGAATGGGAGCCTTTCTTTTCGCATCTTACAGGGATACAATATTGACTATAATAGAACAACTTTGAGGGGGAATCGGCATGATTATTGGCGTACCCGCAGAAATCAAGAATAACGAGAACCGCGTCGCCATCACCCCGGCCGGGGTGGAAGCGCTCCGGAAGGCAGGTCATGAAGTGTATATTCAAGCTTCTGCTGGAGCGGGCAGCGGCATGGGTGACAAGGAGTACTCAGATAAAGGTGCAGTGATACTCGATACGGCTGCTGAGGTCTGGAGCAAGGCGGAGATAATTATCAAAGTGAAGGAGCCGCTGACGGAGGAGTACGGTTATTTCCGTAAAGGGCTGATCCTCTTCACCTATCTGCACTTGGCACCTGAAGCAGAACTGACCAAAGCACTGGTGGATAGCGGTGTGACCGCTGTGGGCTATGAGACGATTCAGCTTGAAGACGGCTCGCTGCCGCTGCTGATTCCGATGAGTGAGGTCGCCGGACGCATGGCGGTCCAGATCGGTGCCGGACTGCTGGAGAAGCCGCATGGCGGCAAAGGCGTTCTGCTGGGCGGTGTGCCTGGCGTGCAGCCGGGAGAGGTCGTCATTGTCGGCGGCGGCATCGTTGGCACCAATGCGGCCAAGATCGCGCTGGGCATGGGGGCGCGCGTCACCGTGCTTGATCTGAATGCGGGCCGTCTGCGCGCGCTGGATGATATTTTTGGCGGACGGCTGGTGACCGTGATGTCGGATTCCTATCATCTGGAGCAGGCTGTGCGCCGGGCGGATCTGCTGATCGGAGCGGTGCTGATTCCCGGTGCCCGTGCCCCGAAGCTGGTTACAGAGGACATGGTGAAGCAGATGGAGGAAGGCTCTGTTATCGTAGATGTTGCGATTGACCAGGGCGGGTCGATCGAGACCATTGACCGGATCACCACCCATGAGAACCCGACCTATGTGAAGCACGGCGTGGTCCATTACGCTGTAGCTAATATGCCCGGAGCGGTCGCCCGGACCTCGACACTGGCACTAACCAACGTGACGATCCCCTACGCGCTACAGATTGCCAATCTGGGCATCCGCGAGGCTGCGGTGAAGAACGCGGCGCTTGCGCGCGGCCTGAATGTGGTAGCTGGACAGGTGACCAATGCTGCGGTGGCGAAGAGTCTGGGGTATGAATATGCGGATGGAATTCAGGTGCTGGCTGATGGTGAGGAGAACTGATCTATATAAAATAATGAAAAGCAAAAAGAAGCGGAGGGGAAATTTGGAACTGTAGGAGCGGTAGCGACCGCCTTTGTGTTTGGATTTCTACCACGAGAGTGGTATTAATCAGGAAATCCAAACACAACAGCGGCCGGAAGTCCAAATATTCACCGCAGTGACGACCAAGCTTCGAGTTGAACTGATTTTTTTGAAAAAGGCTTGTCAAATCCACCAGCGTTTGATATACTCATTTTTGTTGTCACGAAGAAAAACTTAAAATTTGGCTCGTTGGTCAAGGGGTTAAGACACCTCCCTTTCACGGAGGTAACATGGGTTCGAATCCCATACGAGTCACCAACTTCTTCTATGGATTATGGGATGAGAATTCCCTGGGTTCGTTGAAGCATAGGCTTCGTAAGGAATACTTCGCAATCTCGTAACGGAGTGGAGAGTATCCCATACGAGTCACCAATATGCGGTAGTGGTGGAATGGCAGACACGCTATCTTGAGGGGGTAGTGGGTGTATACCCGTGGAGGTTCGAGTCCTCTCTACCGCATAACATGGAATGAGCAGAGACCTTTGATGATTCGAGGGTCTCTGTTTTTTTTGATATAGGAATTATAGTTTTCGTCTATGCGAAAACCCGAATACAATGGTGCTGCTGCGCCGAAGGATGGTTCCCCTGCCCCACAGCCAGTAACATTTATAGAGGAATCCTGCAAGAATTGCAACAATACTGATCCATAGAGACGGTCTATGCTGAAATCATGCACGAAATGCAACAAATCCAGTGCTAACTTGCTCTCTGCACCGGAAATTGTGCAAATAATGCAACATTGTGCTTCAGCCAGTCATAGATATAGAGGAATCCTGCAAAAAGTGCAACAATTCTCCATACAAGCGGCCGGTGAGAGAAGGCAGGCAGCCTGTATGGCACAATGCGTAACAGTATGCGATTTTAAATGAAGAGTGGAGTTCTATCGTATAATCCTATCAATCTTGGAGACAATACTAGTAAACGCCTTATTGGGAGGTAGTCTACGGTAATGAATTACTCTGAGATCTATGATCTTCACCTTCAATTGTTAAAAGCTTATTCTGCTCATAACAACGGAGAGTACTCGGCCTATCAAAGGGAGATCGATTACTACACGAATCAGCTGCGTTTGGCGGAAGATATGGTGCAGCGGATTTTTGTGCTGAACCAGTTAGTCAAGATTCGTGAGAAAGAGCGGGACGGTCTGATCAGTTGGTGCTCTGACACATATTTTAATCAAAAGCAAGATTATAGCGGCTCACAGGATGGAGTTATGGGATAACCCGCCTGTGAGTTTTTTTATTTTCCTGCCGAAGCGGCTCTCCGTCAGGGAAGCCTTTCCATTGACAGCGCCTCCATGTTCCGTTATACCTGCATATATATCAGGATTGGACAGGGACGGGGGATTTCTACAGTGAATTCATTAATTTCAGTCATGCTCGTAGATGATGAGCCGCTTGCACTAGAGCATGTGTACCACTCGGTTCCGTGGGAGGAGAACGGCTTCCGGGTGGTCGCCCAGGCAACCAGCGGGCGCATGGCACTGCGGAAATTCGAGGAGCTGCAGCCGCAGATTGTGATTACCGACATCTCCATGTCCCCTATGGACGGGCTGGAGCTGGGACGGCATGTCGTCCATCTTGCCCCGAGAACCCGGCTGATTTTTCTGACTGCTTACCGGGATTTCGACTATGCCCGGCAAGCGCTGGAGCTGCGAGCGGCCCATTATCTGCTTAAGCATGAGATCAGCCGTAACCGTCTGCTGGAACAGTTAAAGCTGCTGAAGGAAGGTCTGGCAGCGGAGGCCGCTGAGGAAGAAGGGCACGGACATGCGCTCCATATCCTGCTTAAGGATATGTTAGCAGGCAAGTATCAGGCTCCTGCAGGGAATCAGGAATCCCGGCTGCACCGTCTCGTGGCAGATTATCAGCAGGGTCAGCCCGGACTGCTGTATTTCGAGCTGGAGGCCGCATTGAAGCTGGACGGCAGCCGGAGTAATGCACGCAGTACCACTGCCCTGGTATGGAAGAATATCGAAGAAGAGATCCGCCGTCAGACAACGGACTTGGAGGAGCTTCAACTTCTGGAGATGGATGAAGGCGGATACATCGTGCTGCTGAAGTTAACCTCTTCCAGCAGTCTGCTGCTCCAGCATTATAACCTGCGGCAGCTCGCGGCCCAAGTTCTGCTCTGCCTGGAGTCTTATTATCGGGGCAACCTTCCCAGAGTGATCCTCTCTGCAGGCAATGGTGCAGAATTGCCAGACCGCCGATATGCGGCGATGAGACAGGCATATGATTTTTCCATATTTCTGCCGCCGGGCGGTGTATTTCTGCTGGAGCAGGCTGCTTCTGCCGGAGAAGCTACCGGTATTGCCCAAGAGGTCAGAGCATACATGCTATCCCCGGAACGCGGTCTGCTGGAACGGCTGAAGACCGGTCTGGACCACATCGCCACCCAGGCCTACTTGGGAGATTTGCGCGCCGTCATAGGTGAGATCAATGGTGCAAGCCGTAAGGACGGAAGCCCCAGCCCTGATCAAGTGCTGGGTACAGACGCGCGGCAAGTAGTTAACAGCTTGTACCGGATTCTCGAAGACTGCTTGCAGCAGCCGCAGAGTCCGAAGCGGTATTCCCGCTGGGTCAACAAAGCGATGGAGTATGTTGCCGGGAATTACGCTGATCCCGATCTGTCCCTGGAGACGGTCGCAGGCCATCTGCAGATCAGCAGCATCCATCTGCGGACAACCTTCAAGCGGGAGACCGGCCAGTCGCTGCTCGACTACACGACGGAATATCGGATCGGGCTGGCGAAGCAGCTCCTGCAGACCGGTGAGTACAAGATCTACGAGGTATCGGAGAAGGTAGGGTACAAAACGAGCCAATACTTCAGCCAGGTATTCAAAAAAACCACGGGTATACAGCCCAAGGATTTCCTGCAACAGAGGGGCAGGGAATAGCTATGCGAAAAATTAAGAATAAAATTCTCGGCAGCGTGATTCTGATCGTTACGCTGTCGGTAACGGCCATCAGTGCTCTGGCGTATGAGCAGTTCTCTTCGATTCTCGAAGCGCAGGCCCTGCGTGAAGATACCATCCATCTGGAGCAGACCACGAATCAGATGAACCACCTGATTGACGATGTGCAGAAATATGCCGCCAATATGGTCAACGATGAGCTGCTTCAGCAGTTTGCTGCAAGGTTGAAGTATTCCTCTACGTATGACGAGCTTAGTGCATACCGCGATGTGGTCACTCAGCTAACCAAATTCAATGTACTGCGGGACTATCTTGAAAGCTCGGCCATCGTCCGCTCGGACGGCAAGATTTTCTGGTCCTCCCTGTATATTGACCCGTATTTTGAACGGCTGCTGCAAGAGGATTGGTATCAGGATGCTTTGAAGAACAATACCAAAAGCGGGTTCACAGCCCCCCATATCATCCAGGACCCTGACAGCAAAAAAATCGTCAGCTTCTTTATCCGTTTTGATCCCCAGTATGGCGGAGTGCTGCTTCTGAATATTGATTATGCAGCTTTTGAGAGTCTGTTCCAGTACTTGGGCCAGTCCTTCGACCAGGTAGCCTGGATCGGCCCGGGTCAATCATTGCTCTATCAGCAAGGCACCGCTACAGAGCTGCCTGCCCACACGCTGAGCGCAGACAGCCCGGGCATTCAAGTTGTTAAGCATGATAAGGGGTATTATCTGGCCAGCGCTTTTGAGAAATCGGACTGGTCTGTCTCCACGTTTACCTCCAACGAACGGTTCTATGAATGGGTGGGTTATATTGTCCGCTACTGGGCCATCTTCCTCGCCTTGTGTCTGGTGCTCTGCTTCCTGTTGTTCCTTCCCATCATCTCGAATATTATCCGGCCGATCCTGCAGATGACCAAAGCGATGAAGCAGGTGTCTATGGGCAACTATAATGTTCAGCTCTCGTTCCGCAGCAATGATGAGCTGTCTGTGCTGAAGAATGGGTTTGAGACGATGCTTGGGGATATTGAGCGGCAGATGAGCGAAAGGGTAGAGCAGGAGCGCTGGAAGCGTAAAATGACGGCCGAGCTGCTGTTCGCCCAGATCAACCCCCATTTTATCTACAATACTCTAAATACGGTTGTGTATCTGGCCCGCAAAAAGAATTACCCGGCTATCGAAGAGATGGTTGAATCCTTCATTGGCATTCTGCATGATGCTGTCAATATCGGTGATACCAGTCTGTATATCACGGTGGAGCAGGAGATGAACATTATCAATCACTTCGTAACGATTCAGAAGTACCGGTATGCAGACCGGTTCGAGGTAGTCTGGAGCGTAGAAGAGGAAGCGAAGGGTGACTATATTCCGAAAAGCCTGATCCAACCGCTGGTGGAAAATGCTATTTTTCATGGATTCTCAGAGAAAGAGACTGTAGGCCATATAGAGATCATTATCCGCAAGCGCAGCGGAAGGCTGCTGGTCTCGGTCAGAGATGACGGCTGCGGCATGAGCCAGGAGAAGGCCCGGTCTATTATGAATGGAACCCTGCCGCCCGCACGCCTTCCTTCAGGGGCTATGAAGCAGATTGGATTATGGAATATCCGGGAACGAATCGAGTATTTGTACGGGCAGGAAGGCCGCCTCGTCATCCGGTCAAGTGAGCAGGGTGGCACCAAGGTGTCTGTTCTCCTGCCAATCCGGCAGCAACCGTCCGAGTGAAAAGTACTATCATTATTTATACAAAATCATCAGATCGTCTAATTGTTGGGTGATCCCTTCAAGCTTATAGTTCTACTATACAGACGGACGGAAGACATTACAGGAACCGCCCGCTGTCACAACAGATGCAAGGGGGATCTTAATTTGCACAATCTATTCAGTAAAAAAGCATCGGTTATAGCGCTTGTTCTAACGTTATGCTTCACCTTAGTGCTGGCCGGCTGCGGCAATGGCAACAACAACGCTTCCGGTGACTCCAGCGGCGCAAGCCCTGCAAACACCTCAAGCGATCCTGCGAATGCTTCCGGTAAATTGACCGTATGGGGCTGGGACAAGGCCTGGTTCGAAGGCACCGGAGCGAAGTTCAACGAGAAGTTCCCGAATATCAAGCTGGAATTCGTCGAAGTCTCGGCGGGGGATTATCTGAAAAAAATCCAGACCTCCATCGCTGCCGGCTCGGGACTGCCGGATATTATCTGGGGAGAAGCGGCCTTCCGCGGCGCTCTCTATGAACTTAACGTACTGCAAAGCTTGTCCGAAGAGCCCTACAATTTCGATACCTCCAATCTGCTCGACTTCGAGCTTCCGCTGCTGACGAACAGCAAGGGAGAGCTTGTCGGTCTGGAGCAATCCGGCTCGCCTGGAGCACTGGCTTACAAGCGTGATCTGGCTAAAGAATACTTCGGGACAGATGATCCTGATGCATTGACTGCAATGTTCCCTGATTGGGATACCTTCATTGCCAAGGGCAAAGAAGTCTATGAGAAGAGCGGCGGTAAGACATTCATGCTGGGAAGCCTGATGGATGCGTATACTATCCTCTCCAACCAGGGTACAACCGCAGTTGTAGATGGAACCAAGGTGAATACTCAAGAGCTGCTTAGGATCTTCACTCAGCTGCAGTCCATCCGCGACAATAACGCAGAGGGCAAGCTGGCAATGTGGTCACCCACCTGGAATGCTTCGTATTCGCAG
Organism: Paenibacillus sp. FSL R7-0302; assembly: GCF_038006885.1. Taxonomy (NCBI): domain Bacteria; kingdom Bacillati; phylum Bacillota; class Bacilli; order Caryophanales; family Paenibacillaceae; genus Paenibacillus; species Paenibacillus sp. FSL R7-0302. The sequence goes on along the minus strand of NZ_JBBOWB010000001.1, from coordinate 5,244,038 downwards.
GACAACGTAATCTTTTATCCGTCGGCGAACTGGTCGCCAGAATTCGTAATCAAGCCTAACGACAAGGCCAGTAATGGCCGCTGGGGTCTGATGGTGCCTCCGGAAGGCGGATATCCATACGGAGGTACTACTATCGGTATTTGGAAGGACAGCAAAAATAAAGATGCAGCCTGGGCGTATCTTAACTGGCTGTTAGGCACGGACGAAGGCGCTGAAGCCAACTTCGCCGTCTCCGATTACATTTTGCCGCTGAAATCCTTCTTCAAGGATACCTCCAAGCTGTCTTCCGGGGCAGATGAATATTTCGGCGGGCAGGATCTCGGCAAGTTCTGGGTAGAGAAGGTGTTCCCGAACATGAAGTCCAAAGCGGTGACCAAATACGACCAGGATATCTATAGCTCCTCTGAGCTGGTGCTGCAGGTTATGGCGCAGGATAACAGCTTCGATGCCAAGCAGGCCCTGGATAAGTGGGAAGAGCAGCTGAAGAAGAACCACCCTGAGCTGACATTTGAATAATGATGCAGAAATCTAAAGGAATCAGCAGTAAAAATAAATGGCCGTATCTGTTCATCACGCCTTATTTCTTATCCTACGCCGTACTGAGCTTGTTCCCAATCCTCTTCACTCTATATATCAGTCTTACGGACTGGGATTTGTACGGCAACCGGAATTTCATCGGATTCAGCAACTACACGCAGTTATTTTTCCATGATGCCTTCTTCTGGAAATCCCTGCTCAATGTCATGATCTTCATGGCGGTATACCTTCCGGCCCTTGTCCTTATGGGCATGCTGGTAGCCAGCCTCATCGAGAGCAAGCTGATCCGCCGCAAAACCTTGTTCCGGCTCAGCGTGTTCAGTGCCTATATGACAACTCCGGTCGCGGTCGGGATTATCTTCTCCCTGTTGTTCGACTGGCAGGGCGGATTCTTCAATAATATGCTGATGGAGCTGGGCCTCATTCAGGAGAAGATCAATTGGCTGGGCTCGGCCAGTTCCTCCCGCTGGGTAGTCATTCTAATGGTGTTCTGGAAAAACCTCGGGTATTTCGTCATGTTCTACACGGCGGGGATGGCCAGTATTGATACTTCCATCTATGAGGCCGCAGTCATTGACGGAGCCTCTTCCAAAGATGTGTTCACGCGCATTACGATTCCGCTGCTGAAGCCGATCAACCTGTTCCTGATTATTACCTCTATTATCAGCGGCTTGCAGCTTGTCGAAGAACCGATGCTGCTGTTCAGCGGCTGGGCTTCCGGCTCCAGTATGGTAGGAGGGCCTGACGGCTCCACCTTCACACCGATCTGGTACATGTTCGATGCTTCCTTCAACGGCAGTGCGTTCAAGTATGGTAAAGGGGCAGCGATCGCTTACGGCACCTTCCTGTTCATCGCCTTGTTCTCAGTAGTGGGCATGAAATGGATCAACAGGGGCGGTGACGACAAATGAGAGCGAAGAAATTTTTTACCGTATTGCTGCTTAGTCTGATCGCGATCGCGTTCCTGTTCCCGTTCTATATGATGATTGTGATGGGAACCTACTATTCCGAGGACCTGTTCAAGCAGCTTCCGATTCTGCCCAGCGGCTATCTGCTGGAGAATCTGCAGACGATCATGTCCGCCAGCTTCCTGCGGAATTATTGGAACAGCTTCTATGTTGCCGTGTTGTTCACCCTGGTGACGGTTGGGGTGGCCTCGATTACCGGGTTTGCTTTTGCTAAATATGAATTCAAGGGTAAAAATGCGCTGTACGGCTTCATTCTGCTGACGATGATGATTCCCGGACACCTGGGCCTGATTGCTTATGTCATGGAGATGAAGTGGTTCCACTTGAACAACACCCATGCGCCGCTGATTCTGGCCGGACTGAATAATGCCTTCGGCGTATTCTTCATGACCCAGTTCATCCGCTCCTCCGTTCCGACAGAGGTCATTGAGAGCGCGCGGATCGACGGCTGCTCGGAACCGGCTATTCTCACAAGAATTGTTATTCCGTTCCTCATGCCGGCCATCAGCACCCTGGGGCTGATCTCCTTCCTCGGGTCCTGGAACGGCTATCTGCTGCCGCTGGTCACGATCAACAAGCCGGAGCTGTACACGCTGCCGCTGGGCATTGCCAATCTGTCCACCGTCTTCCGCACGAATTATTCAGCCAGTATCTTGGGTCTGACCCTCGGTACGCTTCCGCTGATTATTCTCTTCCTGTTCGGCTCGAAGACCCTGGTCAGAGGACTTACCGGCGGAGCGGTCAAAGGTTGAACACAATGAATCGGTAATCAATTGGTAATCAATCGCAAATAACAGGAAAGAAACCTCTCTTGTGGTGAAATGGAGTACACTCAGCCATTTCACCGGAGAGGTTTTTTTGTGTATGAATAGAGTGCGCGGGAAAAGAAGGATTTTGCCAGGATAAGGTAGAATAACAGTAGCTACAAGAAGAATAATTGCCGGTCGGCCCACACATGGAGAACTGCTGCACCAACTGGAACTAAGATGGCGGCAGATTCAATAATTCAGCGACTTGACGGCGGTATCTGTCTGCCTTGCGTGTACCGTGAATCAGGTTGGACAGCCGATAGGGTGGGATGTCATGTAATTCACAGAATTTCTTCTGATCCAAGTGCAGTTCTGCCAGACGCTGCTTAATGGCCCAGCCGTAGGCAGTAATAGGGCGTTTGCTGTTCAGATTGCTCACCTCGTATCGACTATCCAGCCGGTATGATATAAAATAGGTAAAGATATAATAATAGTTAATTATATACTTTTTTACGTCATTTTTCAATAAAAAATAACGTTTTTACGTATTATATTTTTTGGGGAGGCAGTTGACTGATGCAATCCATCTATGAACGTATTGAACTATTGATTAAACGGCAAGGAATTACGAAGAAATCCTTCTGTGCACAGCTCGGAATCAGCACCGGCAATATGGGAGACTGGAAGCGTGGCAAATCTACGCCTGGCACACATAAGCTGATTGAGATTGCTGCATTTTTTCATGTGAGCTTAGATTGGCTGATCCTGGGCAAACAGCCCCAAACGATTCAGGAAAGCGGCGAGGATTATTTTTTTGGCCAAATGCGGCAATTGAATTGCCAAACCGAGGAATTGCTGCCGGAGGAAAAGAACTTTATTAAGGAATATCTGGCCTTCACCAAGTACCGCAAAGATCAGGACAAGGATCAGGATACGAAAGGCGAAAATTCTTAAGCGGGTATCTTTACTTTTGAGCGCAACCGATTTATAATATTGAATGTTGGCCTCAAACAATGCTTCAACGTTAGACACACCGCGCGGTAGTGGTGGAATGGCAGACACGCTATCTTGAGGGGGTAGTGGGTGTATACCCGTGGAGGTTCGAGTCCTCTCTACCGCATATTTTTCATAAAAGCTGAGATCCTTGATCATTCAAGGGTCTCGGCTTTTTTTGAACGCAAAAACACCCTTCGTACGGAACTAATCCGGGAAAGAAGGGTGTTTTTGTTGAATCCGCTCTAGCGCAGCAGCTTCTCGATATCCTCTTCAATCTGATCCGGTGTTGTCTGCGGGGCGAACCGCTTCAGCACACGGCCTTCCTGGTCCACCAGGAACTTGGTGAAGTTCCATTTAATACTCTTCGAGCCGAGTACTCCCGGTGCCTCTTTGGACAGATACTTGAACAGGGGATGGGCGTCGGCGCCTTTGACGTTGATTTTCTCATACATCGGGAAGGATACACCGTAATTGATCTCGCAGAACTCGGCAATATCCTCGCTCTCACCCGGCTCCTGTCCGGCAAACTGATTGCTGGGGAAGCCCAGAATCTCAAAACCGCGGTCTTTGAATTTATCGTACACTTCCTGGAGACCCTTATATTGCGGGGTGAGTCCGCACTTGCTGGCTGTATTCACGACGAGCAGAACCTTGCCTTTGTACTTGGAGAGTGATTCTTCCTGGCCCCGCAGGGTGTTGGCTTCAAAATCATGGACATTCATGAATGATTCCTCCCGAACATTGATTTATCACAATTTAATTGTACACTATTCACCGCCGGAAGCAAGTTTTAAAAGGTAATAATGTGCCTGATCGTTTCAAAAATGTGAGGTTGTTTAAGTTAAGGATAAGTGTTCTTACAAAATTTGTGTTAAAAAAGGAGAAGATTAAAGATGAGTACAGTGAAACTGAAACCCCTATATACTGCTACAGCCAAGGTTCGCGGAGGCCGTGAAGGTTCGGTGGAATCGTCCGACGGAGCGCTGAAGCATGATCTCAAAATTCCGAAGGAGCTTGGAGGTCCTGGCGGTGCAGGGACAAATCCGGAGCAGCTGTTCGCGGCAGGTTATGGTGCATGCTATGAGAGTGCCCTTGCTAATATTGCCCGTAAAGAAGGCGTAAAGCTGCAGGATGTCGAGATTACCTCGAATGTGCTGATCGGCAAGGACGAGAGCGACGGAGGCTTCAAGCTGGCCGTGAAGCTGGATGTGAAGCTGCCGGGTATTGAGCGCTCTGTGGCAGAGGATCTGGCTAAGAAAGCCCATGATTTCTGCCCGTACTCCAAGGCGACCCGCGGAAATATCGAGGTTGAACTGAACGTTCTGTAGAGATAGATAGCAATGTTCGATTGTATAGCATGCTTATCTGAAAGACCAGACATTGGATGTCTGGTCTTTCATTATGTTGAGCGCAGAACCACGGGTAGGAATGGACAAAGCTGGGAATAATGGCTAAATAGAGTCTGAGAAGGCCGGAAGTGTGGTAAATAGCGTGCAGGAGCCTGTACTTTGGTTGACATCACCCCGGAAATTCTTTAATATGTCTAAGTATCTGTTAATGTCGCGCGTGCTATTAACTACCAAAAATTTAAATAATGGGTGATGAGATGTCTTACAAACCGAGTATTACGAATGTGACCAAAGCCAGCAGCAATGATAAGGAAGGATTGTACGAGTTCATTATCAAGCTTGCTGACGGAACGGAGTGCCGCGCGTTCTACAACCGGTTTCCGGAATGGAAAATGACGAACATCAGCCGCCTGCTCAAGACTCCTTGTCCGGTATGCCGCAAAGATTTCATCTGCAAATGCATGGAATCCTTCACTGCTGATTTCGAAGAGCAAATGACCGGGGACGAATGGATCAACAAGGCTATTGCTGAATAATTAGACGAACGGACGTTGTAGGCGCGGGAGCTATCCCGCGTTTTTTGCTTTTTTTTCAAAAGGGGACAGGAATGTTACACTATGCTTAAGAGGAAGGGGGCGGTGATGTGGCTGAGGAGCGTGGGGAAATGCAGGGCCAATCTATTGTGCTGATCGATGGGGTCTGTCATCTGTGCCAGGGAATTGTCCGGTTCATTATTCCGCGTGATCCCAAGGCGCACTTCAAATTCGCCTCCTTGCAGAGTGAAGCGGCCCGGGAACTGCTTAAGGCAGGCGGTCTGCCTGAGCAGCAATTAGACACTGTGGTGCTGATCGAGGACGGCAAGTATTATACGAAATCGGCTGCAGTGCTGCGGATTGCCCGCAGACTCCGGTTCCCGTGGCCCGCCGCCTATGTGTTCATCCTGATTCCGGGGCCGCTGCGTAATGCTATGTATAGGATTGTAGCCAGGAACCGCTACCGCTGGTTCGGCCGGGATGAGCAGTGTCTGCTTCCGACGCCAGATATGAAGCGCAGATTTCTGTAGCTGGTAAGGGGAAGTCTGAGGAATTCTCTCAAATAGTGGTGAAAAAGTTATTGCCGACCTCTTATATATATGCTACTATAGCAGTAAATTACAGGAACAGTAACGGAAGCACCGTTCAATGACCGTATTCACGGTTATTGGCGGTGCTTTTTTGCTGTTCTTTTTCCCATGTATTTAAGAGAGGAGGAGGAGTTCATGACGGCAAGAATCGTGCTTGCAGTCCGGGAGAGCCAGTATATTGAACCGCTGCTTCATTACCTGCATCATAGCGAATATGGGGAGATGCTGCGGATTACGGCTTTCAGCAGACTGGACGCTTTTATGGAATTTATGACAGGTGACGAGCTGCCGGATGCGGTTGCCGGTGACCCGTCCTTCATTGAAGCCTGGCTGGTGGAAGGGAGAAGTACAGTTCCATGGGCAGTCTTAAGCGAAGGCGGAGAATTGCCGAATGGCCGGGATCTGGCGGGGGGAAGGCATATTGCCAAGTATCAGGCACTGCCGTCGCTGCTGGAAGCGATTCTCCAGTTGAGTGATCTGAAGCGGGTCCGGACAGCTGCTCTGCCTAAGGAAGCAACGCTGCTGCTCGGGATCGTCTCAGCCAGCGGCGGCAGCGGCAAAACCACGGTAGCGTTGAATATGGCGAAGCAGCTTGGAGCGCTGGGCCTGTCCGTATTCTATCTGAACCTGGAGAGTGTGGACAGCAGCGGCTTCATCCTGCGTATGCCGGGGAGTCATGTTCCCGGTCTGGAGCGGCTCTTGTATGAGCTTAAGGCCGGAGGGCCAGAGAATAAGGGGGGAAGAGGGCAGCCGAAATGGACTGATTATGTGTTCAGACATGACAATCTGCGGTGTGATGCCTTCCGGCCTGTGGAGAATTTCAAGGAGATGCTCCAGATGTCCCGACAGGACACGCTGGATCTACTGGAGGGGCTGGGCGGAGCCGGAAGCTATGATGTGATTATTGTAGACACCGGCGCTATTGAGGAAGAACGGGCCCAGGCTGTTCTGAACAGGTGCGGCATTCTGCTGTGGGTGCTGAAGAATGAACAGGCCGGTATCCGCAAGACCGAAAGCTGGCTGGATTATATTGCAAGTCCGCACTCCGACATGCAGCCGGAGCTGGTGAACAGGAGCCGATTCGTCATGAACGGCTGCACCGGAGCGGAGAATGAAGGGCCGCTATCCGCAGCACTCAGGCTGGATGCTGTACTTCCGTATATTCCATCCTGGGGGTTACAGCACTATGGAGAGCTCTGTCTAAGCTCTCCCCAATTCATCGACGGAATTCAGCAGCTCTCCAGAGCTATAGTAGAGCCTGAGTTGCCTGGGGTGTTCACCGGGATTCCTGTATGAATGAAGAGATGTTCCGCGCTCTGCGCAGCGACATCCGGGCAGGGCTGGATGTGACCTCGGTCATCGGGAATGATGAGCTGGCTGCTTATATCGAACGGATCATTCTGGAGCGGGAACAATTACGCCTCCTGACTGCTCAGGAGAAACACGAGCTGGTGAAGAAGCTGTTCGATTCCTTCCGGGGGCTGGATATTCTCCAGCCGCTGGTGGATAATCCGGCGATCACCGAGATTATGATCAACAGCCACGAGGAGATCTTTATTGAGGAAGAGGGGATGATCCGCAGGCTGCCGCTGGCTTTTGAATCGGGGAGTAGGCTGGAGGATATCATTCAGATTATTGTCTCCGGCGTCAACCGTGTGGTTAATGAATCCTCGCCGATTGTGGATGCGCGGCTGCAGGACGGCTCACGTGTCAATATCGTACTGCCGCCTGCGGCGCTGAAGGGCCCAGCCATGACCATCCGCAAATTTCCGGAGACACCGATGACGATGGCGGAGCTGGTGCGGCGTGAAGCGCTCTCGGAGGAAGCGGCTGAGCTGCTGCGGATTCTGGTTGCTGCCAAATACAATATTTTTATCAGCGGCGGTACTGGCTCGGGCAAAACAACCTTCCTGAATGCCCTGTCGCAGTTCATCCCGCCGCAGGAGCGTGTCATTACGGTGGAGGATTCGGCAGAGCTGCAGATCGTTACGGTTCCGAATCTGGTCTCCCTGGAGACCCGGAATGCTAACACAGAGGGGCGGGGTGAGATCACGATCCGTGATCTGATCCGCACTTCGCTGCGGATGCGCCCGAACCGTATTGTCGTCGGCGAGGTGCGGGGAGCGGAGTGTCTGGATATGCTTCAGGCGATGAACACCGGCCATGACGGGAGCTTGTCAACGGGGCATTCGAACAGTGCGCTGGACATGCTCAGCCGCCTGGAGACCATGGTGCTTAGCGCTGCTGATCTGCCGGTAACTGTCGTCCGTCAGCAGATCAGCTCAGCGATCAATATATTCGTGCATCTGTCGCGGCTGCGTGACCGTTCACGCCGGGTGATGGAGATCAGTGAAGTTGCTGGTATCCGCAGCGGTGAGGTCATCCTGAATCCTCTATATGAATTTCGGGAATCAGGCGAACAGGATGGCCGGGTGCAGGGGAGGCTTGAGGTGTGCGGCAACCCTCTTCTGCATACAGACAAGCTGCGGATGGCCGGAATCCTTGATTATCCGCTCAAGCAGTATGAGAGTAGAAGCTCTGCTGAGGAGGAGAATGTACCTTGAACGTCATGAAGAAGAGAGACCGGCATCCCCCTGTAAGGCAGAACAAAGGGTTCATGAAGAGGACACCGCCCGTGCTGCCGGTTAGCGCATCTCAAGGGGGAGAGCAGATACTGTTGCCGGATTATACCGTATACGAGTTGACCTCCCTGCAAAGAATGCTGGTCATTCTGGGTGCCGGAGTCCTGTTGTTCGGTATTGGTTACCTGTTCTATCACCGGCTGCTCCTGGCGGCACTGCTTGTCCCCGGAAGCGCCTATGGGCCGCGGCTGCTGCGCGAATATCTGCTGCAGCGCCGCCGGGCTGCGCTGAATCTGCAATTCAAGCAAATGCTATTCTCGCTCTCTTCGTCGCTCTCCGCCGGACGTTCGGTGGAGAATGCCTTCCGTGAGGCCGTGCAGGACCTGCGGATGCTTGACCCGGAGGGCGCAAGTGACATGATCTCCGAGCTGAATATTATCTGTGCCCGGATGGAGAACGGGGAGCCGATTGAAGATGCGCTCTATGAATTCAGCAAAAGAGCAGGAATGGAGGATGTGGAGCGCTTCGCAGATGTGTTCATGGTCTGCAAGCGTACCGGCGGGGATCTGGTTGAGATCGTACGCCGCACCTCATCCATCATCGGCGAGAAGCTGGATATCCAGCAGGATATAGCCGTCAGTATCGCCCAGAAGAAATTCGAGGCGAAGGCGCTGCTGGTCTCTCCGCTCATGATGGTGATGTTCATGAGTCTGAGCGCCGGAGACTATATGGAACCTATGTATACTGGTGCAGGAATAGCGGTGTCCACCCTGGCACTGATTGCACTATTCCTCTGTTACCTCTGGACCAACAAGATCATGGATATTCCGCTGTGAGGGAGGGTGAGTGAAGGGGATGTCATTGATCTGCGGTGCGATTCTGCTTCTGCTCGCAGCGGGCTGGCTCATTCTGAGGATGAGCTGCGGCAGCCGCTACGCTGCACTGCGGGAGCTACCCATGGAGGGCCTGCGGCTGCGGCGGCTGGGTGAGCCTCTATTGTTAGTGGTCGAGAAGGGAAGAATCGCCAGTTATCTCCCGTCCGTGATGTTCAGGATACAACGTTCGCTGCAGCGGATCTATGGTATGCGGTACAGTGCAGAACGTACCTTGCTGTTCATGGGGGAGATGCTTAGCTACAGCTGGCTGCTTGCCGCAGGCGGAAGTGCGCTGACAAGCTTTACGGGAGAGCAGGCGGGAATCATCCTCGGAGGGCTCTTGGCAGTTGCACTCCCGGTGGCGATGGTTAGCGATCTGCACAAAAAGGTACGTGTACGGGAGCAGAATATTATGCTGGAGCTTCCTGAGTTGCTGAACAGTATTGTTCTGCTTGTCGGCGCAGGTGAGACGGTTCAGCGGGCGATTATCCGCTGTGTGAACAGCCGTCATGGGGATAGCACCCATCCGCTCTACGCTGAATTAATGAAGATGACAGCTGAATGGGACGGCGGTTACTCCTTCCAGCAGGCGTTCGAGAACTTCAGTAAGCGCTGTGCTGTACAGGAGGTCTCCATCTTCACAACTACAGTGCTGCTTAATTACCGCAGAGGCGGGGCCGACTTTGTTCTGTCACTGCGGGATCTGTCACGGATGCTCTGGGAGAAGCGCAAGGCGATCAGCCGCACACGCGGCGAACAGGCATCGTCGAAGCTGGTTTTTCCGATGGTGGTTATCTTCTTGATTGTGATTGTGCTGGTGGGAACACCAGCGATTATGATGTTAAAAATGTAGGAGGTAGAGGTGTATGTTAACACAGATGGCAGAAGGAGCAAAAAGCTTTTGGAGAGATGAAGAGGGGCTGGGGACGCTGGAGATGATCCTGATCATTGCTGTCCTGATTGCGGTCGTTCTGGTATTCCGTGAGGAGATTGTGAAGGTGGTTAAGGATCTGATCGGTACTGCCGGAGATAAGAGCCAGGAAGTCTTTGAGTGATTCCGCTACGGGAGGATGAGGGGAGCTTCACTATCGAGGCTTCGCTTCTGCTGCCGATTCTTATGGGGATTACGATGGTGCTGCTGTTCTTCTCCCTGTACAGCTATCAGAAGTCGATGCTGCTGCAGATTGCCTCAGCTACTGCGGAGCGGGCTGCTTATAACTGGGAGAATAGTAACCGGGAGGTAAGCGGAGAATTCCAGACTGGAAATGTTGATCCGCTGTACTGGAGAATCGGTGAGGATGGACTGTTGGCTTCGCTATTTGGTTCAGGAGCAGACAATGGCAGTACGGCTATTACGCTGCCTGGTAATGCTGAGGAAGGAGGGCCCCTGCCGGTAGTGAAGCTGCGCCGGGCATCACAGATGGTGCCTGCCGGATTACAGGGAGAAATGAGCTATGTCTACGGATTGACTGGCCGCAGGATCAGTACGGAGCTGAAGAAAGTGCTACATCTGCCTGTTCTGGACAATCTGCTAGCCGATAGAGCCGCGCCTGAGGTATATGCCCGCTCCTATGTTACGGAGCCTGTTGAATTCATAAGAACGGTGGATCTCATGCGTTATTACGGGTCGAAGTTCAAACAGCATTCCTCCGCCGGTAAGGAGGGCAGCGGCATGGAGAAGAAGCAGGCAGCCCAGATGCTTGATAAGCTGCATTAAGGATGACTGGTGATGGAGCAGCTTGGGCCGGGCTGCTCAAGAATAAGGTTAAGGGGAAGTTCGGATGCGTATTTTCAGTCACAGCAGGTTCTTAAGCAAATCTCCTGGCCGGAGCCGCTGCTTGGATTACGGTGGTGATCCTATTAGCAGTAGTACATCCCAAGGAATAGGCAAATGGTCACCGGAATATATTGTCAGATGTCTTCGCTCAGCGGAAGGTTCGGTATCGGTCTTTCTTATTATGGTGCTGGCGTTTGTGTTTCTGTTTAATGCTGTGCTGATCGATTACGCACGGATTGCGGCGGTGAATGTGCAGGAGGAACGTCTGGCGAGAGCCGCTATACGCTCTGTAATGTCGGCATATGACATTGAGCTGCGCGAGAACTACGGCTTATTCGCCTTCGGCGGGGGGGACGGCAATCAGCTGCTGTCGAAGGTGCTTAACGACAATCTGTATGAGAGCGGACGGGGGGATGCCTTTAACCTGCTGCCCGTGATGGTGGATTCCTCTTCGCTGGACTGGAGCCGCCCGCTGGGCACCTATGAGGTCTTCCGGCGGCAGATTATAGAAGAGATGAAATACAAAGCGCCGGTTGATTTCGCCCTGGAGCTGGCAGGCAAGCTTAAGCCGTTATCGGCGGCGATGACTGAAGCTTCACGGACAACAGAGATACTGGGTGACTTGCAGCCCTTATATGATCAGCGTGAGGAAGCGCTGGATCTCATGCTGAAGAAGCGCAAGGAAGCTGCTGACAGTGCACAGAACCTGCAGAAGCTGCTGATGAATCCTCCGGGTGATATTATTCCGGCGCGTTCGCTTGCATCCTTGGCCGCAAGCTCCGATATCCCCGCGATGTACGGGGATTATGTGAACAAGTATTATGACGATTATTACCGTCCCCCCAAGACATGGCCAAAGTACACGGCAGTGCTATCACAGTATCAGGTTCAGATTGGCGAAATAACAGGCAAGATACCAGTAGTTCTGGCTGACTTCCAGGAGAGAAATGGCCGTCTTCTGGATGAAGCAGAGGCTGCACTGGAGCAGGTGAATGCGCTGAACCTGCAGATGAAGAGTGTCATTGATCAGGCGGAGGCGGATGCCAGCACTGCGGGGGATGATCCTGCCCATAACTGGGACATTCCGGACACGGCCGGAGAGCTTAGCTCAGAGCCTCTTAAGAAGCTGAGAGAAGAGGTGGAGGGACTTATCCTTCCTCCAGCTGAGCTTAGCGGGCTGGGGAATAACATCGGGGTACAGCGAAGTACGGCGCTTCCCTTGGAGCCGCTGGTCTCCGGTTTGCCCGCTATATTAAGCACAGCATCAGGGTTGTATGCCGACTATTCTCTTATGAGCGCAGGGGTTCTTAATGCTTCCAGAGCTGTTCACGGCTATATAAGCAGCTACGGGCAACACGGAACTGTTATAACGCAGGAAGCGGAACAGATTGAGAGCCGCCGCACTGCTGACAGCCAGCGCAAGCAGATAGAAGGGCAGGCCAAGAAGAAGCTTGGCGATGCCATGAAGCTGCTGGATCAGATCCGCGCGCTGGGAAGCAGCGCACAGGAAGCGATGGAGCAGTATGGTAGTCTGCGTCAATACTACCAGCAAAATGTGGCCTTTAACGAAGGTCTGGAACAGGAGCCGGGGGCTGCTGTGAATACTGGCGATCAATACGCTGCAGGCAAGTCGTCCATGAAAGATATGGACGGGATCTATGCAGAAGTGGGCAGTGTGCTGTCAGGAGCCAGAGACCGGCTATACCAGACGGAGTACTCTGCGATGTATTTCCGGCATTTCGATCTGTCTGCGCTAACCTCCTTGGCTTCCGGGTCTGGTGAAGGAATTGGTGAGCAGCTGGGAGAGCAGCTGAAGCCGCAGGCGCAAGAGCTGGAATATATTTTATACGGATTCTATAATCCTGCAGGCAACGTGGCAGCAGCTTATGGCGAGATCTTTGCTCTGCGGCTGGCTGTGCGGACGATGGAAGGCCTGATTGAGAAAGCCGGTATGGGGAATCCGCTTGTCGTCCTGGCCGCTGGACTGCTATACGGCATTGAGCAGGCTATCCAGGATATGATACAGCTCTGCACCAAGGGGGAGATTCCCTTATCCAAATACATGACCGCACAGCTCAGCTATCGTGACTATCTTCGGCTGTTCCTCCTGCTGCATGGGGGAGGGGAAGAACAGTTGTCCCGGATGCTTGCGCTGATCCGTCTGAATACCGGAATCAATCCGGTAGAGAAATATACATATGCCTCTGCCGGGATCACGATGGGGATGCAGCTTTGGTTTCTGCCGGGTGTAGTGAAGCTGGTGAATTACAGTGCCGGACTGCCAGGGGATGTACGGGGGAAAGTTTATTTCAGACAAGCAGCGGCTGACTTTTCTTACTGAGGGGGGAGGGTAGAATGAAGCGGTGGCTGAGGAAATCGCCAGATTCTAAGGATGAAGGCAGCATGGTTGTGGAGGCGGCACTGATTCTGCCTGTGTTCCTGCTATTTGTCCTGTTCCTCATCTTCATTATCCAAATGACCTTGTATTCAACAGCACTGCAGAGTACGGCTTCTGACACTGTCAAAATAATCTCAACCCATATATATCCTGCAGCTCTGGCCATGCAGCAGCAGGAGGGGGAAGGTGGGGAGGAAGCCGGAGAAGCAGGTGAGGCTGAGCACTCAGATGATGCGGACTCCTCCACCATCTGGAGCATACCGCGCCTGTCGATAACGGAATGGAGTGAGGATTACGTGGGGGAGCTTCCGCAGCCGATGGAATCCTGGGTCAAGGCTGTCATCCGGGAGGGAGAAGGGCCGCTGCAGAAGGTGCAGGCGGGAGCATCCGAGGCTGCGTTGGATCTGGTGCTTAAGCCGATGCTCCGGCCATATCTATCATCGGACTGGCTTGAATATAGCAGAATTCATGTATCTAATGTCACTGTACCTGATCTGAGGCAAGGAACACATCCGTATTTCGGTATGGTAGTCAGCTATGAGCTGCCCATGAGAGTCCCGTTCCTGAATGAAAAAATCGTGCTGGAGGCCAGCGCAGTTGAACGCTTATGGGTCGGCAACACCGATTCTACCGGGGAAGAAAACACGGCTGAACCTGCTGAGGAGGCCGGAACCATTGTGATCCTGGAGAAGCCTAATCCGGGAGTAGCGAATCACCAGGGCATCATCAAGGTGAAGGTGCCTCCCGGGTCATCGGCCAATCTGTCGATCTTTTACAAGAGCGGTCAGAGTACCGCCAAGTATCTGGGCTGGAAGCAGGCGGATGAGCACGGGTACATCGAATGGGAATGGAAGATCGGCGTGAATACTACGCCAGGCACCTGGCCTTTTGTGGTTAGTCTGGCTGATGGAGCTACACTTCAGGCGACTTTTGCAGTGGTGAACAAATAAAAGAGTAGAGAAAAGGGGAAGGCAGATGACGGAATGGGCGCTATGGGGCTGCCTGCCGTTCCTGACAGCGGCATTATTCACAGATATACGCTGGATGAGAATACCTAACTGGATTACACTGCCCGCGCTGATTGGCGGACTGCTCCTGCAGTTGATTATCAATGGCTGGCAGGGGCTGCTGTTTTCACTTTGCGGCAGCGGAGCAGGCTTCCTGCTCCTGCTGATTATGTATTTTACCGGGGCGGTGGGGGCTGGTGATGTGAAGCTCTTTGCGGCTATCGGTGCTTGGACGGGAGTGCTTTTCTCGCTTCAGGTCATTGTCTATTCGGTGCTCCTGGGGGCAGTCGTAGGCTGGATTATCATTCTCTACAAAAGGGAGACAGGGCGTAGGCTGCGCAGCATGATTAGCAGAACAGCCAGGTTACTGCTGCTCCGCAATATGAGTCTGGCCAAGGGCCGGGAGGGGGAGTTGCTCCGGTTTCCCTTTATGCTGGCCGTGTTCCCGGGCTTCATCTGTGCTTATATTTATTTCTGACTTGGAGCTTATCGTTGACGCTTAGGAGGTGAAGAGACTTGTATGGACTGGAACGGGATTTCATCCAGCAGGACGGAATAACGATGCTGCTGGGCAGATCCGGGGGGCTGAGCGCAGGAGAGCTGAATATGGTGCAGGCCCGGATGCTGATGACCAGCGGGATACCGCATCATTTACGCTTGCTGCTTAGAGAGATAGATCTGCAGGTCACACTGGAATACTCGGTGGCAAGACGTAAAATGCTGGGAGCCCTACTTAAGAGCGGGAAGCTGAGCATGACGGAATTCTTCGGGCTGATGCTGCAGATCGCTGCCGGGATGGAGGAGGGGCAGCTGTATATGTTGCGTACAGAGCAGTATGCGCTCCATGAGGACTTTATCTTTATCGAAGGTACGCTCAGCAGCGGCAAGGTCTTCCTGACCTATATTCCGCTGGAACTCACAGATCCCGCACCGAAGCCGGGAGAAGCCTTGAAATCGCTGATCATGGTCTTCATGGGAGCCATTCAGGAGTTATCGGGTGACGGGATACAGCGGCTGCTGCAATATTGCGGGGAAGAAGCTTTTAGCCCGGCTGGACTGAAAGGGCTGCTCGCGGAAATGCTGACGGAGGTTACACCCCATAAGGCCCATGCTGAAGGAGCGGAGCCTGCACATCTAAGTCCTATGGCTGGCCTAGGCACTTCTGCCGCTGTACCAGGAACGAGGATAGACTGGGCGCAGCCTACGGATCGCAGGCTGGAGGAACCGGGGAGGGAGAGGTCCGCGGCCGCAGCGTTCTCCCGTGTACATGGAGATAAGGAGGCGCAGCCATCCGGTTCGATGCTTAATCCCACGCCTTGGATGAGCGGGATGCCGCAACTGAAGCGTAAGGAGGGATTATCAAGAGTTCAGACAGCAATGGATGCAACAGTTGGACCTGTTCAGGCTGAGGACAAGCAGAGTCCTTACAGGACATATATATTGCTGGGGGCATTATTAGGTGATGCGTTACTATGGAAATTCCTCTATCTGAATGATCCCCGGACAGTTTGGCTGGCAGTATGTGCTGCGGGAACTCTAATACTTGCGGCTGTGTGCTGGCTGGTATGGAGTGGAAGGCTGGCTTGGGGCGAAGCTGAGGAAGAGATAGACACTCTGAAGGAGGGGGCAGAGGATTATAACAGTACAGTACGGAACCGTAAGCTGAGAAGTGATCTGGAGTGGGATTTCGGCAGAAATCCGGTAGATCGGCATCGTCCTCCTGCCCCGGTCTACACTCCTCAGCAACAAGAAGCAACTGTGGGAGTCAACGGCTTCACAGCTACACCGGCTGGCAGACAACAGGCTCCGCCGGGGATGGGGATGGCCGCCAGCAGTCCGCAGAAGAAGGAAGCGGCGATGGCTACAGCGCTGCTGACCCGGGAACCCGTTCAGGCTACAGGCAGCAGTCTTCCTCAGGCCGGAAGGACAGTACCTTATCTGGAAAGAAGCGACCCGGATGACGTTGGAGCTATTGAGAGAATTGAGCTGAACCGGCCCAGCTTCATTATTGGACGCTCCTCTGAAGTGGCCCAGTACATTGAGAAATCGGAGGGTGCTTCACGGGTTCATGCTGAAATCTCCAGAGCCTCAGGAGGATACATTCTGAAGGATCTGGATTCCAGGAACGGGACGCTGCTTGCAGGCGAAGCTATGGTTCCCTACAAAGAATACCCGCTGACCGAAGGCACCGTGTTCACCATTGTTAAGGGTACCTACACCTTTCGCACAGCTTAGCAGAGACAGATGGGATGAATAGAAGGGTGCGTTTCCAGCAGCCTACTGATTTTTCAGTTGCTCCAATGCAGGCTGTAGCGTGGGATAGTTGAAGGTGAAGCCGTGGTTAATTGCTTTGGAAGGAAGCACACGCTGGCCTTCCAGCAGAATCTCTGACAGCTCGCCAACAGCGGTTTTTAGCAGAAATGCCGGAATCGGGAACCAATGCGGACGATGGTAGACTTTGCCGATCATCCGTCCGAACTGTTCATTGGTGACCGGCTGTGGAGCGGTGGCATTAACGGGACCCTCAATCTCAGGCTGAAGGATGCAGAATTCGATTAGGCGCACAATGTCTGTAAGGTGAATCCAGGACATCCACTGCTTGCCGGTGCCGATTTTGCCGCCGAAGCCAAGCGAGTAAGGCAGCTTCATTTTGGGAAAAGCACCGCTCTCATTGCCAAGCACAATCCCTGTGCGCAGCTTGACCAGACGGATACCGGCATAGGCTTCATCTGCAGCCTCCTCCCAGGTCTTGACCACCTCGGAAGGGAAATCGATCACCCGGGTCTCGGAAGCTTCGGTATAGGTATCCTGCACAGATGTACCATAAATGGCGACGGCTGAGGACTGGACGATCACGTTTGGCTTATGCTGGAGTGAATTTAGCAGCTTCCCGGCAGCGGCAACGGTTTCAAGACGCGATTCAATAATCGCCTGCTTCCCCTTAGGGGTCCAGCGCTGGCTTAGCGATGCTCCGGCAAGATTAATCAGCGCATCTGCGCCTTCTGCCGCTTCAGGATGGGCTGCCAGGCTGTCCCAGGTGAGATAGCTAAGCCCCGGATGATCCAGCTTGTTCTCGGGGTTCTTGCGCCCGACACTGATGATCTGATGTCCGCTGTGCAGCCAATATCCGGTAAGCTCGCTGCCAATGAATCCGCTGCCTCCGCAAATGATATATTTCATAGGGCTTGCTCCTATTCTGGACGCCTGTAGCGGCGTGAGTAGATAAATTCATTTGACCAGGTGCTTGTAAGGCGCGTAGTCGATGCCGTTCTTCTCCAGGAAGGTGATCAGGAACCGGTTGTCACGCCGGGGCGTGGCAATAATGTACCCTTGGATACAGTGCTCACGGGTAACCTCCGTTGCATGGCTCTCTACAGCCAGCTTACCGATCTCGGCAGCGATAGAATGCTTGGCAATGTCGCGGAACGGGCTAGGCACCGGCTGTACAAGCTGGTCCAGAAAAGACTTCATCTCGTCGCTCCACAGCGGACGGCTGCGTTCCACCCAGTAGTTCTGCCAGTCCAGCTTGGATTTGCCGTCAGCCTTGGGCAGCACCTTCAGAAATTTGCGGAACATAAAATAGCCGCCGATACACATGCAGCCCAGCAGTAAAAAAGTCCAAAATGCGATGGAGTTCATAAACCAGTTGCTTGGAGACGTGGACAATAAGCTTGAGGGTAAATGGAAATGCATGAATACACCGCCTTTGACAATGATGATTGTCACTTTCCTTTTGCTCCTCTTGAGTATAGCGTATTTCCTTAGGTTTGCGAAGCGGAAGCGGCCTTTCGGGGCTTGCCTAGATTTATTCTCCCGATCACGGTAGAATAAGGGTTAATTCGTGAAGGAAAGAGGGAAATTAAGCATGCTGAAAATAGGTTCACATGTGTCCTGCGCGGACAAGGGTCTCCTGAGCGCGGCCAATGAAGCAAATGAGTACGGATCTACCTCGTTTATGATATATACGGGAGCGCCGCAAAATACGCGCCGGAAGCCGATTGAATCGATGTTTCCCGAGGAAGGCAAGCAGAAGATGCGGGAGAATGGCGTCGGAGAGATTGTGGTTCACGCCCCTTACATTATTAACCTGGGCTCCTATAAGGAGAATACCTACCAGCTGGCAGTAGATTTCCTGCAGGAGGAGATCCGCCGGACCCATGCGCTTGAGGTTAAGCATATCGTCCTGCATCCAGGTGCATTCACTGATAAGGATGCTGATTATGGCATCCAGCGCATTGCAGACGGCCTGAATGAGGTGCTGGGCGGTACGAATGAGACCGATGTGCATATCGCACTGGAGACGATGGCTGGTAAAGGCACAGAGATCGGCCGCACCTTCGAGGAGCTTGCCTCCATTATAGATAAGGTCGAATTTAATCAGCGGCTATCGATCTGTCTTGACACCTGTCACATTCATGATGCCGGATATGACATCGTGAACGATCTGGATGGGGTGCTGAAGAAGTTCGATGATACCATCGGCTTGGAGCGGCTCGGCGTGATCCATCTTAATGACAGCAAGAACCCGCGCGGAGCGGGCAAAGACCGTCATACACCCATTGGCTCCGGCTACATAGGGTTCGAGACGATCAACAATGTAGTCCAGCATGAAGCACTCGCAGGTCTGCCGTTTATTCTGGAGACACCCTGGATCGGTAAGGATGCCAAGAAGCTCCGCCCCATGTATGAAGTAGAAATCGCCCTGCTGCGCGGCAATGTTGCTGAACGCTTCGGAGCGGAATTCCTGCGGGAGCTGGAAGAGCTGCATGCCTTTTTTGCCAAGCAGGAGCTGGATTCCCGCCGTTATGTGCTGGATGTGTGGGAGCTGCTCAAGAATGACGCCAAGGCTAAGAAGGCAGATCCCCGTGAACCGCTGGAGCGTCTCTATGATCAAGTCATAGCTGCCGGACTATTCCCTCAGCTTAGTGAGGAAGCCGTTAATCACCGGCTGATCGCCTGGCTGGCAGGCAAACAGCTGCTCGTGAAGGCATAGACCCGCATAGATAACGCAAGCAGATGAGAGGATGAACCGAGAACTATGGAATTACATGTGAAGAGAGAGCATTCATCAGGCAGACCTTATCCGGAGCGGGCGCGTATGCTCATATCTTGTCCTGACGGACCTGGGATTGTAGCGGCGGTATCGCATTTTTTGTATCAGCATGGCGCGAACATCGTGCAGTCGGACCAATATACGATGGACCCGGACGGCGGAATGTTCTTCATGAGAGTAGAGTTTGATCTGCCTAAGCTGGATGAGCGGCTGGAAGAGGTACGTAACATCTTCGGCGGTGTTGCCGAACGCTTCAAGATGAACTGGCAGATTTTCAAGGTAAGCCATAAGAAGCGGCTGGCGATCTTCGTCTCCAAGGAGGACCATTGTCTGGTGGAGCTGCTCTGGCAGTGGCAGGCGGGTGACCTGGATGCAGATATCGCGCTTGTGGTCAGCAACCACACTGATATGCAGGGTTATGTGGAATCCTTCGGCATTCCGTTCCATCACATTCCGGTTACCGCAGAGACGAAGGCTGAAGCTGAAGCGCGTCAACTGGAGGTTATCGGTGAAGATATCGATGTCATTATACTGGCCCGGTACATGCAGATTATTTCCCCTTCATTCATCGAGCATTACCGGCACCGGATCATCAATATCCATCATTCGTTCCTGCCTGCCTTCGTCGGCGGTAAGCCGTACGCCCAGGCCTATCAGCGCGGAGTCAAGATCATCGGGGCGACTGCCCATTACGTGACCGAGGAGTTGGACGGCGGGCCGATTATCGAGCAGGACGTTCAGCGGGTCAGCCACAGCGATGATGTGAATGAGCTGAAGCGCATTGGACGTACCATTGAGCGGGTGGTTCTGGCCCGTGCCGTCAAATGGCATATTGAGGACAGAATCCTCGTGCATCACAATAAAACAGTAGTTTTTAATTAATCAGCTAATCTTGCCGTAACCATTACAACCACTCCGGTAAAAGTCAGCAACCCTGCGTAACGCAGGGGATATGGAACATCGTTCTGGCCTGGCTTTTACCGGCATTTATCTTCAGCGGGAGCTTCCCGCAGCCTCAGGCTTTACAACCTCACAAGGATAATCTAATACACTTCTCAACCACTAAGGTAAAAAAGCATTTTACCAGCATTTTGGACATAAGCGCCAAGATGTATTTTGCTATGTGCAGAAATCACATTCAAAGGGGGTAAAGGGCTTGTCAACAAAACGCGGACGTCTATTAAAACGCAATTATTTCTTCGCCGGACTTATCCTGCTCACCGGCTTCGGCGGACTGCTCGGCTATGATCTGTATTTCAAGCCTTATGTACTGTCACAGACCGTCGTCAAAATCAAGGTGGACGGCGGGGGCTTCCTGCCGAAGAACCATGAGCTGACAGCGGAGAATCTCTATCTGGATTCCGTACAGACCAAAGACATCCCGGCAGGGGTCGTCCGTAGTCTGGAGCAGGTGGAACAGAAGATTACGAATGTTAATCTGACGGATGGCAGCATTCTGACCGAGTCGCTGGTAGATGTAAGCGAGCTGGAGCCGCAGCAGGACGAGGGGATTTTCCCGATTCCCAAAGACGCGATCTATGCCATCAACGGTTCTCTCCGCAGCAGAGATAAGGTAGATATCTATCTGGTCGAAGGAGACTCACCCGCAAAAGAACGCAGAGGATACAGTCCGGCTGCATCCGCATCTGCATCTGTAACTGCTACTGGAGTAGGGCAGACCTCAGACGCTTCTTCGCTGCCGGAAGCAGAGGTTCCGCCGGAAATCCCTGCGCGCAAAGTATTCTTAAGCGGAGTGACTGTAAACTACGTGCGTACGGAAGATAACAACGATGTACTCGACTCGGAGAACGGCAATAACAATAACCGTTTTACTTCAACCGGGAAGGTGGCAGCCCCGGAGCTGAAGCTGAAGAAGAGCGACGGTGAGCTGCTGGGAGCTTATCTCGAGCAGGGCAAGAAGCTATGGATTGTCCGGGTGGAGTAGAAGAGCAGACAGAAAGGAGGAGGAATACACTTGAGAATATTCAGCCTGGGCATAGATCAGCTGACGATTAATGAGATTAAGCTGGCAGGCTTCACCGTTATTGCCCAAAGTGTGCTGCCGGAGCCTGAGCATGCCGGAGGGCATCTGTTAATGGTAACGAGCGAGCAGGTGCCGGTAGCAGAATTAAGAGAGCTGAGAGGGAGGTATCCGGACTCTTCAATTTTGTACATCTATCTGCAAAAGGGGGTGCGGGGTTACCAGGCCATACATATGCAGTGTGAGAGTCTGGGCATATTCTTCATGCCTCCGCGCTGCACCTCAGCGGCAATCATCGATAAGCTGCGCTATATGCTTGAAGATGAGCACAAGGAGAGCGGTAATCTGGTAGGCTTCTTCGGCTCGGGGCCAGGGATTGGCTGCACGAGTATTGCCAAGCTGTTCGCCAGGAGGATTGCCGCTTCAGGGCTGCGGGTGATTATGCTCGGTCTCGACCTGTACGATCCGGGCTATGACCGGAAGGCAGCGGTTAGTCTGGACAGGCTGCGGCCGCGAATTACCGGTAAAATGCTGCATGATGAGGACTTCAGCGCGCTGGTGAAGCAGGAAGGCTATGCCTATCTGCCCGGGAACTTCGATTATCTGAGCGCCCAGGATTATCAGGAGGAGGAAATCGAATATCTGCTGGCGAGAGCAAGTGAAAGTGCTGATGTGGTGATCGCGGATTTCGGTTCGATTCCCGAGAGTGCTGCGTGGTATGTGGGAATGCAAAAGTCGGTGCTGCGCATGATCGTTACACACCCGCGGCATGAACACAGGCTGCAGCCCCTGATGGAGCTGGCCGGACATATGGACCTGCATCCGCAGGACTTCCAGTGGATAATCAACCGCAGCAATGTGGAGGAGCTAACATCACCGAAGAGCCTGGCCCTGCGTTTTGGCAGCGAGCTTCTGCTGGAGCTTCCGTATTATCCATCTTTTCCAGAGGGCCTGCCACTGGGTAAAAAAGAGCTTCAGCAAGTGGACGATAAGGTCCACGCATTGCTTGTATCACTGGGCCTCGCCCAGGAAACCCGCAAGAAGGGGATATTTCAATGATGAACAACAAGGATGACAGCTTGCCGTTACAGCAGAGGCGGGTGCTGTCCGGATGGGCTCCGCTGGACCCTGAGCAGGGCAGGCGGCAGGAACAACAGGATGAGAGTTTACAGGCGGTGTCTGGACTCGCGGACGGAACGCAGAGCAGACGGCTATTCTCACTGAAGCAGAGCGTACTGCGTACCAGTAAGCCCGGCAAAGAGGACTTCTACAGCTTCCTGCACACCATGAAAAGTGAAATGAACTCCGGGCTGGAGCGTGAGGATGACGGCTATTTCGAACTGAATGCGAAGGCGCTGGTTGGTGATCCGCAGGCGGTCAGCTTTTTCATGAACGAGATTGAGAAATACCTGCGCCGGACCCCGTTTACCGGAAAAGTGCCGGAGGCTTACCGCACAGCCGCTGAAGCGCTGTTTCATGAATGGAAGGGCTTCGGCCCCGCCTACCGCTGGTTCACAGACCGTGCCTATAGCGAATCTACCGGACTGCAGATGATTGGGCGGCAAATATTTTATAACCATCAGGGGAGGTTTGTGGCGTATCCCTATGAAATGCCTTCGCTCGACCGGGTAGAGCAGCTAAAGCGCTCTCTCCTCAAAAGTGATCCAGGCAAGAAGCTGAACAAGGATAATCCTTCCGTTGAATTCAAAATGGATGATCCCCTCTGGCCCGGCCGGTTCATCCGTCTAGCCATCTGGGTCTCCCCGCGGGTCTGGGAGGGCTTCACTACCATCTCGCTGCGGCGGCAGGTCGTTGAATTTCTGGATCTGGATGATCAGGCCGGCACGGAATGTATTCCTGCGGAAGCGATTGATCTGATTCGTGCGCTTACCGGGACATTCCGCAACACGATTATCGCGGGTGCCGTAGGCTCGGGTAAAACCACTTTTGCCAATACGATTGTCGGCGAGCAGCTACTCGGCTCTTCCTCCTGTATGGGCGTCGTGATGATCGAGAAGCATCCGGAGTCGATTTTACCGTATCAGATCAAAGGCCACCGGATTATTCCCATTCAGGCGTCTAATGAAGAATTAATGGAGGTAGGAGTGGAATCACTGCGGCATGACCCGAACATTCTCTACATGACAGAAATGCGTTATAACGAGTGGGAATTCTATCTGTGGAGCGGGGAGAAGGGCTATGACGGCATTACGGGCACCTTTCATACCGTAGATTCAGAGGATATTCCTTATCAGGGAGCGTTCGCTGTATCCACGCGGATCGGCGGCAGCCTGAAAGGGCATTTAATCTCAGCGCTGAAATCCTGTGAGCTGGTGTTCATTCTGGAGAGTGTCCCGGATGGGAAGAAACGGCTTGCGCGGATCTCCGAGGTCTTTTATGAAGAGGCCAGTAATTCAGTCTTCGCCAATGATCTGATGCGCTGGGAACCGGAGCAGACGGGCTGGACCTATAATGACAAGCTGACCCAGGCGCTGATCGATAAGATGAAGAAGAAGAATGCCAGAGCGGCACGGATGCTGCTGCAGGAGCTTGGACATCTCGCTGCGCAGAAGCCGATGACTGACCCACTGAAGGAAAGTCTGAAGTCCAAAATCGTTTTGAACGAATGAGAGGAGGGAGCCTGTGGGGCTGCTGTTCTATATCATCCAGTTTGTGCTTCACCTGCTCGTTGCAGGCGGACTTTGGCTGCTGGTCAAGCCGCTGATTGAGCGGCATCTATGGCAGTGGGGTCAGAAGCTGGATCTGCGGATGAATCTACGAATGAGCTTGTTCGGCCACAAGGTCAGCAGCGCGAAGAGGAAAATGTGGCTGTACCGCCATCTGGATGATCTGCTGTATTTTGCCCATAAGCGATACGAGCCGGGCATCAGTGTGCTGCGCTTCGTCACCCGTTCGGGGATGCTGTTCCTCGGGGTATTCCTATCGAGTCTGCTGACTCTTAAAGAGCTGCCGGGGCAGATGAGCTTCAGCAATCCTTTTCTGGAAGGCATGGTGTTGAATGACGGCGCACCTGTGGCGAATGCCTGGCGGCTTCCGCTGTTCCTGGCGGTTCTATCGGCCTGTATTCCTTATCTGCGAATGAGATATACCTATGCCCAGCGCAAGGTGCGGGGGAGCTACGATCTGCTCGATGTGATCAAAATCGCCACCAAATTCACGCATTTGTCTGCGGATTCCATTTTGTCCAAGACCAGTGACTTGCTGCCGGTGGAGAATGTGTTGAAGACGCCCTTGAGGCTGCTGGGGGCAGCGTTCGCCGGCTATAGCAATGAGCGGGAGCTGAACGAGGAAGCCGGGCGTTTTGCCGGAGCGATTGGCACGACGTTTGCCGTAGAATTCGTTTCGGACCTGCTCTATTGCGAGAAGGAGGGCACCCGTTATCTCAAAAGCTCGCTCATGACGCTTAACCGCTCCATGGAGCTGCAACGGGAGACTATTCTGACGGTGAAGGCCAGCAGCCGGGATGCAATCAGCCTGGGACTGTACGGTAATCTGATAGTGCTGGTATCTTCTGTGGGAACGTTCATGTACATGCTGAAGCCGGATGTGTATTTCAAATTGCAGTTCGAGACAACGATTGGGCTTACATTTATGATGGTGATCCTGACGGGCCTATTCATCTCGTTCATGATCAGTACCATCCTCGCCAGACCCAGACTGGACTACCATTAAGGTGATGAATGATGGATAGATTACTACTTTTGATAGCTGTAACAGGTATTGTGTATCTTGCCTTACTGGTCTTTGTCAGCAGCAGCAGCCGTCAGGAACGGTACGTGCTCCGTCTGGGCCAGCAGTGGAAGGCTTTCGGGGAACGTGTGCACAATGAGCGGCTGCAGCAATTGCTGGGCCAGAGCGGACTCTCTATATCCGCAGCCAAAATCACCCTGTTCCGATATTCGGCGGCTTTCCTCTATCTGCTGGCCCAGGTAACGGGAGACTTCTTACGTTCAGAGTCAATGTCAATATACGATCCTCTGATTGCTCTGCTGATTCTCGTGATTACCAGTCCGCAGCGGGCGCTGCCGTTTGGCTGGCTGCTTAGCTGGCTGCATCAGAAGACACTGATCCAAAAAGACGGAGAGCTGATCTCCTTCATTCGTCTCTATGAGAACAACCGTCTGCGCAAGCGGGGGTATGTGGAATTTGGCGCCTTCTGCGCCGGTACGGCCAACCATTTCAGTTACATCCGCCAGGATCTGTATGAGCTTTCGGAGCGGGCAGTGGATGAGGGGACGGAGCGGGCCATTGAATGGTTTTGCAGTAAATTCCCGGAGAACCACATGTTTATCAACGATATTCGTTCGATTCTGCTTGCGACAGAAGGGATGGATGATGACCATGAAGCGGCGAAGTATCTGCAGGAGCAGGGCAAAATGATTACCAAAATCTCAAGTGACCAATATCTGAAGAAGTGGTCTTTTATCGGGGACATTTCCACGATCATCAATGTGATTCCGTCGATCGCCACCTTTCTGATGATTGTGTCGCTGGCGATGCAGTACATTATGCTGATCAAAGGGAATTTTAACGGCGTAGGGATGTTCCAATGATCAATATAGGCAGGCTGGCAGCAAGAAAATAAACGAAGTGAAATTTTTGTTATATTCAAGAATCATTTTAAAATATACAATCAAAAGGGAGATATTAACAATGAAAAAAGACGCTATTTCTACTGGTTTGTTTATCGCAATCGGGTTCCTGTGTGTGGCTATCGTAATTGCTGTATTGATTCCTGTAGTACGGGACGTAATCGATAAAGCAGATGACAATAGACCTGAAATCCCGAAGGTTAGTCTGGTTCAGCCCGCAGATTCCGTGGAAGCAGCTGTAACGTATACGATCGCCAGTCCTTTGGTGTAACAGAGATGAAGAAGGACTCGATTTCCGTCGCGCTGTTTCTGGCTATTGGCTTTGTGATTGCCGGGATTTTTATCGCTGGGGCTACAAGCATGATCGGCGGCAGCCAGGATGATATTATCACCCATGTCAAAGCTGTCGAGAAGTATTAAAAGGAGGCGCTGCGTTTGAAGGCAACCGTCCTCCGGGCCTTGTTCATGTGGCTGGTGTTATTTATTATCCTGCAGCCGATTTTTACGTACATCGATTATTTGCTCGACCTGCAGGTCAAAGCCAACACCTCGTATATCACGCAAAAGGCAGCAACAGAAGGGATGGTCACTGCCTCCATGAAGGCTGAGGTCATCTCTAACCTGAAGGCTGTAGGATTTCCCGAAGGCTCGATCAAAATAACCAGTGGAACAGAAGTGATCCTAGAGCGCAAACAGCGGATTGATGTGTATGTAACCGCACCGCGGGTGAACCTGTTCCCCTACAATTTCTCCGGCGTATCCCAGCCGACACAGTACTATGGACATGGCTCGATCATGAGTGAATATCTCGATTAATTAAGGGATGAAGCTAACCTATGGATTATATTATCAAGCTGGCCTTTGTCCTGTTGATCTTTATTTATTCCTGGTTTTTTCAGATTCAGAATCAGGAATGGGACCAGGTGCGCAGCATGCTTAAGGATGCCAATAATATGGCCGTCCATGACGCATCACAGGAGTTGAACGAAGCAGCGAGAGCCCAAGGCCGTCTGGTCATTGATCCCGCTGAGGCTTATGCCACCTTCCGCCATACCCTGCAGAGTAATCTGGGACTGGATGACGGCTTATCCCCCTTGGCGGGGAGCCGGCTTCAGGCTCAAGTGAAGATCGTCAAGTTCGACATCGTGGATGAATCTACGGGCGATACTTTTCCGCTGCTCTATGAGGACAGTACTTACGGTATCACCAAATACATACAGGGTCCTTCGGTCATTGCAGTGATTCAAACGCAGCATCCGGTGCTGATCTCCAGAAGCAAGGTTCAAGAGGCGATCACGGTACCGGCGGTTCAAGAGTATAAATTTAATATGTAAATCAGGATAATTGCGGCCTGTCCTTAGGCGAACCTTAGCAGGCCGCACAAACTACTAAAGGAGAGATTTACATGAAAAAGATAATGATGAAAGCAATCTTAGCAACAACACTGTTGGCGGGTTCTATTTTAGGTCAAGTGGGATCTGCACAGGCAACTGCCGCTGCAAAGCCAACTGCTCCGATTATGAGAGACAACCTTTCTAAGTACGGATTGGTGAAGGATGTGGAGCTGCCAGTTACGGTTACGGCCGGCGGGCTGAGCTATACGCTGGAGAAGATTATGATCTTTGATTCTAAGTCGAAGGATGCTCAGGTGTTGAGTAAAACGTATGGTTATAACTTAGGGAATGCTCAGTATTTTATTTGGACGAAGATCACTGTGGAAAATAAGAGTGGGAGTATGGTTCAACAAAACGTTAAGGATTTAAAAGACAAATGGCGTTTGAATTTCGGGGATTTGTCCAAAGGCGAAGCGTATACTAGTATGCCAGATAAAATGACAGATATCAAAAATAGCAAGCAATCTCTTTGGGATTGGAGTCTAAAATCGGGAGAAAAGCTCAGTACGTACCAAGCGTATTTGTACACTGGAAACTTTAATTATTTTAAGATCCGTGTAGATAACAGAAATAATTCTATCTCGAAATATATTGTGGAACCAAAAGGATATTAAACAATGAAAAAAAAAGTATGGATTACGACTTTTATCTTCTTCGCTTGCTTGGTACTCATGCCTACTATGATGTACTCTGCACAGACAGAAGGTACCAAGCAGGGCAGTGTAAGTTTACCGACTACTACTGGCTTAACGGGCTCGAATAACAGCGCTAAAACGTTCTATCTTGATCTTCCAAGTGGGGTCACTGGCCCGTCGATCAAGATGGGGACACTCAAATACAACGGAAATAATACTGTCGTAGGAACAATCATGGTCGAGAACGGAAAGATCAAGATTACACTGAAGGGGAATGTGAAGGATGAAATATTTCCAGTAACAGGAATGGACGGTGGTTTTGAAGATTCTTTTATATCTGTTCCCGGAAACTCCATCTGGCGCTATTCAGATGGCCGAAGATGGCAGATTAATGACTATAAAGAAGACAAGGGAATTAACGAAAGTTATAACGTCAATGCAGGGGATGCTTCTATACCCTCAGAGTATCCTCCAAAAAGGACTGTATCCACGAAGTCAGATCCTGTCAGTCCGAGCACGGCAACTTGGTATAGGAAAGATAAAACACAGGTTCCCTATAGTAGTATAGTTCAATCTAGCATCAAGCTTAATCCACAAGCTCTTAAAGGTGATAAAGGAGAAACTTCCATTAAAAATGGAAAGTTTATAATTAATTATTCAGTACCGTCTGAAAAAAGGAGACCAGAAGAAGTATCCGAAGGTTTTGGAAGAGGTGGTCATGCTCGAGGTTGGCTTTATTACGTAACTCTCCCGTACTACTTCGACGCTGAAGCCAAGGTCACATCCTACAGCTACGCCGGTTCGGTCACCTTCGATTATTCCCCACCTGACCAGGCTACGTTGAACGGAACGGCCACGCTAGAGAAGCCGAGTCCAAACCCAATCAAGCTGGAGGGCAGCAAGGTCGATGTGAAGATCAACGTTAAAGGCGAGTTACTGGGTTACACAAATTCCTCTAACATCGAGGAATGGGCATTTTATGCCCGTGAAAAGGAGGGATCAGCCAAGGCCGATATGAAGAAAGAATATGGAAAAATGCTCACCGCATCGAAAAGCTTTGACTTCCAGATCCCGGCCAGCCGGGTGACCGGTGACAGCTTCAAGCAGGATTACGCGCTGACAGTGATTATTCGGTTCAAGAATCCGGTGGTTACCAAGTCCGGTTCGATAACCTCCCTGGAACAGAAAATGGAAGTCTCGGCCGGGGTGTATAAGAAGGACAACCCCATTACCTACCCATCCATACCGGGCACACCGAGCAAGCCGGAAGGCAAGCCGCCTATTGCCCGCATCAGTGCACCCAAGTACGTCAAGGCTGGTTCAGACATGATGGTCTATGGGGGAGCTTCTTCCGACCCGGACGGTTACATCACCGACTATGCCTGGGGAACTCCTGGAGCAGAGGGCGGGATTGAAAATACAGCCAGAGGCTATGTATGGTACACACGGGATAAGGTTGGACAGACATTCCCCATAATGCTTACCGTTGTCGATAATGACGGGCTGATCGGGAGCACCAGCACCGAGGTAACGGTCATTGAGCCAACCCCATCCGCAAGTCTGGAGATTACCGGGGCGCTGAAGCAGAACCGTAAAACCACGCTCACCAATAGCAGCCAAAGCCCGAACCGGTTCCCGATCATTAAGTCCAAGACCCAGGTCACGATCAGCGCCGTCAGCGGCGGAACCAATGCAGACATCAAATACAGTGGTAGTCTGGCCGAGCTGGAGAGTAAGGATGTACTCTTCCGGAAGCCGGGCAAATACAAAGCGACCATTCACGTAGAGAATACAGCCGGTTATGGTGCAGATGGTGAAATCACGTTCGATATTGTACCCGATGAAGTACCAAGTGTGTATTTTGACATTCCCCAAAAAATGTATCGCGACTCGGAGAAGGGGAACAAAGCAATCCTACAAATTATGGACAGATCCTTCTCAACAGACAAGGATGACCTGAACCGGCGAATCTGGGAGTACCGTTATGACTCCAATAATGACGGGCGGTTTACCGATGAGAATTGGGAGATTTTCAATAATGGAAATGAGATTCATCCAAAACTGGAACTCAGCCAGGTGGGGAGATATGAGATCCGGTTGACAGTCTTTGAAGAGTTTGGCCAGCCGACCATCGAGGATTATGTGACGGAAGTTGATCGGCGCTCTGCAGACTCCTACACCGATCCGATTAAACAAGCACTGGTGGAGCGGACGATAGAGATCGATAACCGCGCGCCGGAAGTCGATTGGGACTTGTAAGGGGGAGACACGCAGACCATGAAGAGGATTCATTTTTTCAAGAGAAGCATCATTTTACTTATGACCTATCTGCTGCTGATTCCCGCACTTCCGCAGCCTGCAGTCGAAATGACAGGGGTGGTTAGTACAGTGCAGGCCGCAGAGGACAATTTCATTTATTACCGGGATATTGTTTTTGAAGCTGGGCGAGGGGGACATGCCAATCAACAAGATAGGGTTGTTATTGATTTCCCAGCTTTGAAGGTGACCAATCTTAAATTTAATAAAACGACCAAACGAATGACCTATGATATTGTTCCAGGATCCAACTTACATGTCACCTATACAACGGGAAGACCTGACGGTGGCGGATATACTGAGCCCATGGAAATCGAAATGTGTAGTTCCATTTATACCAAAGAGGCGTACCAGTATGAATTAAACAGAAATGCTTATGGTGATGATAATAACTGGAGCTGTAATGATCCTAGAACACCTGACTATTATGGTATGTATTATAACTGGTCAGCAGATTGGGGAAAGTTACACATCAATGCAGTAGCCTCTCCGGGATTTTACATGCCTGCAGTTCTCGATTTAGATATGTCCAACCTACGGAACTTAATGGCGAACACCTATCCTAATGAATATGCACAAGGATATAACTATTATCAGCCAAGTGATTATACTCCAGGACTGGATAAAGATCCAGAAATGTTCCGCATTCGAGTGTTGGCTTGGACAAAAACCTATTGGTGGTCGCCGTACATGACTAGAGTAGCTCAATTGATACCAAATTATGCCCCTAGCCTGTCGGTAGGAACGGCAAATGGAATTACCCTGGTTAATGCTCCGGGCCTCAGCGGAATCAACATAGAGGGGTATGTCAGCGATCCAGATAACGAGGACGTTACCGTCACGGCCGAGATCCCTGGTGTCTTCTACAAGAAGACGGCGGTCCCTCAGGCCAAGATGTCCAAACCATTCAATATCCCGCTGGATGTGCTTCAAGACTCGATCCCGCCGGGAACCTACACCATGAACATCACAGCCTCCGACCCATCGGGGATGACCGCGAAGGCTGCGCTTACGATCAATGTCAGACAGCAGATGAGGAACAAGTCCTTTGTCCTGGTCAATACCCCTGTAGAAACCAGAACGAAATTCTTTGACTCGGAATGGGACCCTAAACGGGAAGATCGGTACAGATTTGATCATGACCCCTACTTCTTTGACAATTCGATGGGGATCATTTGGGATTCCGGATTATGGCGAAGTTCATCCTACACGACCTTCCCGTATAGCGGTGCCTACGTGGCCACGTTCCAGGGTCGTGACAATCCCAAGGATGACGACCGGTTCGATGTGTACCGGAAATGGAGCCGGAATAACCTCTCTTCGATGACCTTCCATGTGCATCGCAAGCCGATTGCTTTGTTCAGTGCCAAGCTGTCAGGCGGATGGCTGCAGATCACGGACAGCTCCTACGATTTGGATCATGTCACCGCCTCTAATAAAGGGATCATGGACTGGCAATGGCAATATAAGAAGACGGAAGGGCAAGTCTGGACGGATGGATATCCGCCGGCACAGCTACCGACCAATGACCAATATGATATCCGGCTAAGAGTGCGGGACATCGATGGAGAGAACGGGGTTGGTGTCTGGAGTGACTGGTCACAGCAAACGGTGGGTGCGGCCGGCAATCTGCCGCCGGTAGCGCTGTTTACCGTAGAGCCCAACATTGTATCGTACCGCAAAGTTACCACCATCACTGATAAGTCCTTCGACCCGGATAATGATCCACTCGATGTGTATAACTGGACGGTGATCAAAGATGGCTGGCAGCAGGTATGGAGTCATTCGGGCGGTGCGGCGGTGCCGCCGAATATCGCTGCCTTTGGCGTGGGGACGTATCAGTTAACCCTTCAGGTCCATGATAACCGCGGGCTATGGTCGCAGCCCTACAGCCAAACGGTACAAGTCCTGAATCACCCGCCAGCAGCTGCCTTCAATATGCCGGTGGAAGTGTACCGGGATACGGTCATTACGATGGAGAATATGACACCAGGCCCGGATGAGGATGGGGATTGGCTAAGCTATGCCTGGAATGCCCGGATCAATAGCAGCCCGTACTATTATGCCGGAGGTAACCGAAACCAGGTGATGACCATCCGGGATCTGATCGCGCGTAGCGGCATTGCACCACAACAAGCTATTTCAGATGGCTGGGAAATGCGCCTGACAGCTTCAGACGGGTCGCTTTCCTCTAATGCGACACGGACGTTCAAAGTCCTCAACCATGTCCCTACGGCTGCCATCAACGGGCCAGGGGCGGTGTATCAGTTTGATACGAAGCAGTTCACATCATCTGATAATGATGGAGATCCATCGGATATCGCCAGTCTTCAATATTTTTGGAAGGTGACAGACAGCGACAGTACCACCAAATTATATAAGACGCCCAGCATCGAAATCAGCTTCCCGGAACCGGGGATATATACCCTGGAGCATTGGGCGGTGGACCAGATCGGAGCGAAGTCCAACATCGACACGCTAAAAGTGAATGTAATCAAAAACGAAGCCCCGTCCATGACAATTACTTCTCCTCCAGGTACAGTCGCGAGCCCAACGGTCCTGGATGCAGAAAAGCAGGGGGACCCGTTGATTCAGTGGACCTACTCCGATCCGGAGAATGATCCTCAGGAAAAGTACAGGATTGAATTTTTTACCAAAGAAGGGTTATTGGAGAAAACGGTAGAGAATACAGATGGCAGCGGATCAATCCGTCAGTATCAAGTGCCCAACCCAACATTCAATCGCTTCGAGTACTTCACTGTATTGGGGCGGGCGTATTCCAAAGGTTCCTGGTCCGAGGTGTCAAATGAGAAATCGTTCATCATCGACAATCCGCCCCAGCCGGGATTCACCCTCATTACGGATACCGGAAAGGATGCGGCGAAGGTACCGATCTACCGGACGGATGTGTTGAACATCCAAAGCACGGCAACAGATGCAGATATTCCGAAAGGAGACACCATTAGCCACCAGTATTTCTTGAAGCCGGCGGCTGGTGTAGAGGGGCTTGTGAGCACAGAAGGCGATTTTAACAAAAAGTTTACTACAAACGGTACCTTTACGTATCGGCAGCTGGTGACGGACTCCCTGGGACTGTTCAGAGAGCTGTCCCATAGCATTACCGTGTTGAACCGGTTGCCCAAGGTCTCAATTACCTATCCGACAAGTGACAGCCCCAACAAGCCTACCATTGCCAGCACGCTGACACCAATCATCAAGTGGGATTACCAGGATGAGGACGGGGATCAGCAGCAGCGCTTCCGGGTGCGGATAATAAATCTGGCCACAGGTGCGGTTAAGGTGCAGTCCGGTGACCAGGGTTCAAGTTCAAAACAATGGAAGGTACCGGATGGAGCCTTAGCAGAGTACGAAAAATATGCTGTAGAAGTTGAGGTCTTCGATGGATTTGATTGGAGTGTTGTGTCCGCAAGAAAGTACTTTATGGTTAACCTGCTTAGCATCAAGGGGGCTGTCCGTCATACAGAGGAGTGGAATGGCAACCGTCAGGCGTACAATATGAAGCAGAGCGGCTCGCCTGAAAGTCCGCGGGGGTATAGTGTCTATTGGGCTGGCGAGAAATTTGTGCTGCAGGGGACAGCTACCGGACTGCCGGATACCGTGCAAGTCACAATGACTGGAGGATACACGGCTGCGCTGAGTCCGACCGGGAGTGACAAGACCTTATGGACGGGTGAGCTGGCCGACCCATCGTTCGAACAGCTGCCGGATGGTCCGGTTACTTTTACCTTTACCGCAACCAATGAGTATCAGACCAAGGTGGATACAGTGGCGGTAACGATTCTCGGAGATTGGACAGAATATTATCAGAGCCATCGTGTAAAATAACGCGGGACGCAATCCTTAAGCCTTATGCGCTTGGTTTTACTTGGCATCAAGCGGGCGGAGGGTGATCGTTCAGACGATTCCCTCGGTCCGTTCTTCATGCAGCCGCAGTCTCGGAGCCGCAAAATCTGCCGGATTAGTAGCTTGGGGGTTATGTAGACTGGAACCTCGGAGGGCCGCAGAATGACTCCGGTGCATATAGTAGGAGAGTTTGCCGCTGAATATTTTGTGAGCGCATAGAGATAAAGCGAAATCCTCCGGAGTTACGAAGCAGGAGGGCTTGGCTACCGGATGAACAGTAGTTTCCTCCAATACAGAGGCGACGAACTGAGAGCAGAAAAAGGCGTTCTCCCGGTCAATCCGGACGTTTAGCAGTACACCGACCAGACCGAGCAGATGATATTTATAACGCTCCTGATTCTGCATCATGCCCTGGACATGATTGTACATGGTATTATATTCCTCTTCACTGACTCTGAGCTGGTATATGGCACAGTCTGCACTGCTGTAAAACGGGTGAATGAAGTTCTCATGGATAAGTCCGGCGATGAACGGATTGTACACTTTTTTCCGGCCGAAGCTGTAGACCTCACGCAGCTCACTGTCAAAGGCAATCGAGGCATGGTTCAGCTCTGCTTTGGTGAACCATTTAATAATTCCGCTGAAGGCCGTGCCTGTTCCGGTGAGCACAATATAAATATCTCTGTTTGCAGTCATCTTCTGAATTCCTTTCTGCTGGAAGTTATGGATAATCCGGCTAAAATTCCGTTGAGGTACCTCCATCTTACTGTATAAACCTGCTTTGTAAAACAAACTTTAGTCTTAATTAGAAACTAGACTTAAGGCTAAGTTTCTGGATTCCCCTCCGTATCTCCAAAAAGAACCTCCTGAAGCACCGTGAATCTGGCACATGCGTGCATAGACCCGGCAGAAGCCGCTAAATATAAGCTGCGGCAAAAACAATTGGAAATGCTTCCACTTCCGTGATACAATAATAGTCAAAATGACATTCTTGATTCGAGGAGGATTATTGTAATGACTGAACAAGCAAAAGATCAAGCCATTCATAAAGCAGAAAACTCAACGGTGGACAACCTGGCCATCACTACAATCCGTACACTTGCCATTGATGCCATTGAAAAGGCAAACTCCGGACATCCGGGTATGCCGATGGGCTCCGCACCTATGGGATACCAATTGTTCGCCAAGACGATGAATCATAACCCGGACCACCCGACTTGGGTCAACCGTGACCGCTTCGTGTTGTCTGCCGGACATGGCTCCATGCTCCTCTACAGCCTGCTGCACCTCAGCGGCTATGATCTGCCTATGGAAGAATTGAAGCAGTTCCGCCAATGGGGCAGCTTAACTCCGGGACATCCGGAAGTCGGCCACACGGCCGGTGTAGATGCAACAACCGGACCGCTTGGACAAGGTATCGGTATGGCTGTAGGTATGGCAATGGCTGAAGCGCAGCTGGGTGCCACTTACAATAAAGATGAACATAACGTGATTGACCATTATACGTACGCCATCTGCGGTGACGGTGATTTGATGGAAGGGATCTCTTCAGAGTCTGCTTCACTTGCCGGACACCTGAAGCTGGGCAAGCTGATTGTAATGTACGATTCGAATGATATCTCCCTGGACGGCAAGCTGAACCTTGCATTCTCCGAGAATGTTGCTAAGCGTTTTGAAGCTTACGGCTGGCAGGTTCTGCGCGTAGAAGACGGTAACGATCTTCCTGCACTGGCTAAGGCTCTTGAAGAGGCTCAAGCAGACAGCAGCAAGCCTACGCTGATCGAAGTGAAGACGGTCATCGGCTACGGCAGCCCGAACAAGCAAGGTAAAGGCGGCCACGGCGGTACCCACGGTTCCCCGCTGGGTGCTGATGAAACGAAGCTGACTAAGGAATACTACAAATGGGTATATGAAGAAGATTTCTATGTACCGGATGAAGTCCGTGCCAGCTTCGCTGAAGTGAAGGCCAAAGGAATCGCCGCTAACAAAGCATGGGATGAGAAATTTGCAGCCTACAAAAAAGCATACCCTGAGCTTGCTGCACAGCTCGAAACTGCACTGAACGGTGAGCTTCCTGCAGGCTGGGATGCTAATCTGCCATTCTACAAAGCAGAAGACAAAGCTGTATCTACCCGTGTGGCTTCCGGTAATGCACTGAACGGCTTGACTGGCAGTATCCCGCAACTGGTTGGGGGTTCTGCCGACCTGGAGAGCTCGACCATGACGCACTTGAACGGTCTGTCCCAATTCACCTCCGAATCCTATGACGGCCGTAATATCTACTTCGGCGTACGTGAATTCGGAATGGCTGCAGCTATGAACGGGATTGCACTTCACACCGGTCTTAAGGTATTCGGCGGTACGTTCTTCGTCTTCACAGATTACCTGCGCCCGGCTGTCCGTCTGGCTTCCATCATGAAGCTGCCGGTAACCTATGTGCTTACCCATGACAGTATCGCTGTCGGGGAAGACGGTCCTACCCATGAGCCGATTGAACAGCTTGCTTCCCTGCGTATCATTCCGGGTCTTACGGTCATTCGTCCGGCTGATGCCAACGAAACCTCTGCAGCTTGGGCATACGCTATGGAGAATACCGCCAATCCGGTAGCACTGGTCCTGACCCGTCAGAACCTGCCGATCCTGGCTGGAACCGTAGACGGTGTACGCGATAACATCAAACGCGGCGGGTATGTGGTCTCCGACTCCAAGAACGGCACTCCACAGGCACAGATCATTGCTACAGGCTCTGAAGTACAGCTGGCGGTTAAGGCTCAGGCTGCGCTTGCCGAAGAAGGCATTGATGTTCGTGTCATCAGCTTGCCGAGCTGGGATCTGTTCGAGAAGCAGGATAAAGCATACCGCGATTCCGTTATCCTGCCTGAAGTGAAAGCCCGTCTGGCTATCGAAATGGCGCAAACCTTCGGCTGGGAACGTTATACAGGCGATCAGGGCGACATTCTGGGAATCACTACCTTTGGCGCTTCCGCCCCTGGCGACACCGTAATCAGAGAATATGGCTTCACTGTAGAAAATGTAGTCAGCCGCGTAAAAGCGCTGCTATAATAGACGGATCTAACAAGTGTTGAACAAAGGGGAGAATAAGCATATGAGTCAGTTCACCAACGCGACAATTCAAAAAGCAGCCAATATTTATTACGACGGAAAAGTGACCAGCCGTACAGTTACACTGGAAGACGGCACTAAGGTGACACTCGGCATTATGCTGCCTGGCGTATACGAATTCGGCACCGATGGCCCCGAGACGATGGAAATTCTTTCCGGCAAGCTCAAGGTGCTGCTTCCCGGCACTGAAGTGTGGAAGGACATTGACGGAGCGGAAACCTTCCATGTTCCCGGCAACTCTAAATTTGCCCTGGAAGTATTCGCATTAACTGATTATTGCTGTTCTTACCCGATTGTGTAAAAGAAAGTGGCAGAAAAAAAGCACCCCTGGAAGATTCATGGTCCCGGGGTGCTTTTTTTTGTATTGTCAGCTTAGCTCCCCGTGCTTTTGTAATGCCTCACGCCTATGCGCCATACCAGCAGAGACGCTCCGAGGAAGGCAGCTCCGGAGGGAAGCGAGAGGAAGCCCAGCCAGTGGGGATAATCCCAGCCGCAGACAGTGGCCGCCGGATAGAAGCTGATGAACAGCATGGGGAGCAGGAAGCTGAACACAGATTTCAGGGCACGGGGCATATAGGTTTCCGGGCAGCGGGTAATCTGGTAGCTGGCGTTGGTAAGCAGAAAGATCCAGTCCAGCCCTTTAATCGTGAAAAAAGCAAGACCTGAGGTTAGCACGAACACTCCGCAGTACATCAGACAGCCTCCGGCCAGCGCCATCGCCAGAATGCCGAGTCTGCCGGGCGTCAAGGGAACGCCGAGCTGTCCCAGCGCCCAGCCCGCAGCACAGATCCCTGTAAACGGCCGGACCAGCCGGTGCAGATGGAATCTGGAAGCGGCGACCTGCACGAACAGGGACCGCGGGCGGAGCAGCAGCCGGTCGAAATCGCCGGAGCGCAGCAGATGCCACGGGAAATAATCAAAGCCGCGGCATACGCTCTCGGCAAGTCCGAAGGAAGCCACCGCCAGCGAGTACACCAGAATGATATGGGCGACGGTCCATTCGCCGATATTGCCAAAGCGGGAGAACAGCAGGACGGTGGCTATGGGATCGGAGACCACCACAGTAAGTACCTGAATCAGCATCAGCCACCAGCCCTTGTATTCCATGCCGGACAGGAGATGCATCCGCAAGTATTTGCAATAAATTTTACCTTCAGCAAGCATACGGTACTCTCACCCTCCCTGGACGATAATGCTGTGCAATCTGCGTTTCATGATCATCCGGCCCGCCAAGATAAAGATAAGGCTCCAGAGGAGCTGTAAGCCGATACCGGGCAGTGCGGCGGCAGGAGCTACGCTACCTATATATAGCTGCAGAGGGATGTCGGCGAATCCGCCAAACGGCTGCAGGTACAGGAAGGTCTGCATGAAATCAGGCCACAGCCGCAGGGGGAGGTAGGTGCCGGACAATATGCCGCTTAGCAGTAGAAGCATATAGGTCGGTCCGTCCCCCCAAGTGATATTCAGCCGGATCGCAGTTACAAGCATAGCGAAGGCCGAGCACAGCACAAACGCCATAACCGCCGACAGAAGGAAATAGAATAGTGCAGGCAATGAGGCGGGGCCCCCTAGGGCATATCCGGCAGGCATCAGTAGCCCGGCGAGTACGGTGGCCAGTCCCCTGATCCAACTGGTGCCGAGCTTGCCGGCCGAGCTTTTGACAAACCAGTGGGTGTATAGGTTCATGGGCCGGCACAGCTCGATACCGACGTCACCGTTGTTGATTTTGCCCATAATTTCGCTGTCGATGTTCATACTCTGGAGTACAAACAGCCCCTGAGCCAACCAAACATAGGATATGGCCTGAGGAAGGCTGAGTCCGTTATTGTTCCAGGAGCCATTGTCGCTGTATGTATAGAACACGGTGAACAGCACACATTCTATAAGCGCCCAGAACACACCGACCATCGTGCCAGATATGGCGGACACCCGGTACTGGAGCCCTTCTGCCATGCGGATTCGGAAGAGGGAGCTGCAGGCCCGCCATGTATTTCTAAAATTCATTGTGCACCTCCTGATAGGCTTAACCCAAAGCCAAGTCATTGTACATAGCCGCAATCATCG
This sequence comes from Paenibacillus sp. FSL R7-0302, assembly GCF_038006885.1. NCBI lineage: Bacteria > Bacillati > Bacillota > Bacilli > Caryophanales > Paenibacillaceae > Paenibacillus > Paenibacillus sp. FSL R7-0302. The sequence continues at coordinate 5,204,634 of NZ_JBBOWB010000001.1, read as the reverse complement.
CATCCGTGTTCACTTTCTTGACGACCTCCGGCGCATATTTCTGCTGCAGACCTGAGAGCTGCCCGTCATAGAGCAGTTGGCCGTGCCCGATCACCATGACCCGCTGGCATAATGCCTCAATATCGTCCATATCGTGTGTGGTCAGCAGCATCGTAATCCCGTACTTACGGTTCTCTTCCTTCAGAAAATTGCGCAGCGCGAGCTTGGATACCGCATCAAGTCCGATGGTTGGCTCATCCAGAAAGAGAAGCTTCGGCCGGTGCAGCAGCGCTGCTACCAGCTCACAGCGCATCCGCTGTCCGAGCGAAAGCTGTCTCACCGGGGTCCTTAAGAGGGCTTCCACACCAAGTGTTGCCGATAACTCGGATAATCTTAAGCGGTAGTCGCCTGGAGGAATGGCATAAATATCCTTCAGCACGTCAAAAGAGTCTGCCACCGGAACATCCCACCATAACTGTGAGCGCTGGCCAAACACGACGCCGATCCGGGATACATGCTCTATGCGGTGCTTCCATGGAATCTTGCCCAAGATGGTGCATTCTCCGCTGTCGGGTGTCAGGATGCCGCTCATTACCTTGACGGAGGTGGATTTGCCGGCGCCGTTCGGGCCAATGTAACCTACCAGTTCACCCTCTTCAATATCAAAGCTGATGCCGCCGAGTGCGTCCACCTGGGTAACATTGCGCACGAACGCTCCTCTCAGCAGTCCCCATCTTCCTTCGGGCCGTTTGTACACCCTGAAGCTTTTGCGGATATCTCTCAGTCTAATTTGCATTTCAGTCGCCTCCTTCGCGCAGAAGATCATATCATCAGAGGAGGAGAGGGGGACAGCCGCGTCGGGCGCCTTGTTGATCCTTGCTGCCAGGCTGACAGGGGGAGAAGCATTTGTTTTCTTCATTTTCCATAAAAATGCTTGTTATGTTGACATTTCTGTGCTATATTAATTTTATAGTTAACGCAAGGAAATTGGGTGCTTTTTTGTATCCGTACCTCAAATACAACCTTTAATTACCGGTGATGACAATCGCCGGTATTTTTGCGTTTTCATTCCCCAATCTCCAATTAAGGCGGACTTGCCGCACAAGAAAAAGAGCGCAGCCGATATTGCCTGGCTGCGCTCTGCTTCTGCATTCTTTTATGTTCAGTTCAAAGGGGTTCTACTCTGTGTCCGCTGGACCGCCGCCGATCTTCCGGCCGATCCAGTCTTCGTAGGATTTGACCACAGCGGACAGATCCTCGTCGCCGAAGCCATGGTTGAAGCCTGCCTGGAACATGCTCTTGGCTACGCCGAGCATAGGGGAAGGGACGCCGGTGGAATCACTGAGCGAGGACGCCAGCTTGAGATCCTTGAGCATCAGGGCAAGGGAGAACTGGTTGCTGAAGTCGTTATCAATGATCTTCTGGCCCTTCAGCTCGGCCTGTTTGCTGCCTGCTGATCCGTTCTTCACCAGATCCAGGAACTTATCTGCGGGTACCCCGGACTTCACCGCAATGGAGAAGCCCTCGGCGAGCGCGACATTGTGAATGCCGACCATGGCATTGTGAGCCAGCTTGGCTACAGCGCCGCTGCCGTTAGCACCCATATGCAGCAGCAGACGGCCCATGGAGTCGAAGAGATCCCGGTGCTTCTCAATCACTTCGGCATGTCCGCCGACCATGAAGACCAGTGTGCCGTCGATAGCTGCCGGCTTGCTGCCGGTTACAGGGGCATCAAGGAAGCTGCCGCCCCGTGCTTCAACTTCAGCAGCGATCTCCTTGGCAAGGCCGGGGGAGATGGTGCTGGAATCGATTACGGTTGTTCCCGGCTGAAGGGTGGCGAGAATGCCATGATCTCCGTAGAAGACTTCACGGATCGAATCATCGTTGCTGATCATGGTAATAATAACATCCTTGCCTTCCGCTGCTGCCTGCGGTGTGGCGGCTGCCTTCGCACCTTCCTGTTCCAAAGGTTTGCATTTCTCTGCTGTACGGTTGTACACCGTAACCTCAAAGCCGCTTCGCAGCAGGTTCGACGCCATAGGTGCTCCCATTGTTCCGAGTCCGATAAAGCCGATGTGCTTCATTTCAATTCCACCTTTGCTTTCCTGAGATCATATTATATAGAAACTAAGTTTGCCTTCATTCTATCAGAAGGTTACGGCCTGTTCCACAGAACAGGTCTGCTTGTTAGCTTAGTAACCGCTTTCAGTTATTTTTCATAAACAGGGCTCCAAAGCCGGGGATATGCCTTAAGACCTTGCCAGTCAAGGCAAATTAAAGTATTCTAGATTATAATGTTGCAACACACGGTGTCAAATCTAAAGAGATAAACAGGAGGCTACCATTACCGATGTCCAAGAAGATTAATTTTGACTACACCAAAGCCCTTTCCTTCTTCAGCCAGACCGAGATCGACTACTTCGCCGCTCCGGTGAAGCTGGCCCACGAACAATTGCATAACAAGAGCGGAGCAGGCTCCGATTACCTGGGCTGGATTGATCTCCCTACAGCGTATGACAAGGAAGAGTTCGCCCGCATTCAGCAGGCCGCCAAGAAGATTCAGAGTGATTCCGAAGTGCTGATCGTAATTGGTATCGGCGGCTCTTATCTGGGGGCACGTGCAGCTATTGAGGCGCTGTCGCATTCCTTCTACAATAACCTGTCCAAGGACAAGCGCAAGACACCGGAGGTTTATTTTGCCGGTAATAACATCAGCTCTACCTACATCACGCATCTGCTTGATCTGGTAGAAGGCAAAGACTTCTCAGTGAACGTAATCTCCAAATCCGGTACAACTACCGAGCCGGCTATTGCCTTCCGTATCTTCCGTGCAGCACTGGAGAAGAAATACGGCAAGGAAGAAGCACGCAAACGGATCTACGCTACAACAGACAAGGAGAAGGGCGCACTCAAGAAGCTGGCTAACGAAGAAGGCTATGAGTCGTTCATCATCCCTGATGATGTAGGCGGACGTTATTCCGTACTGACACCGGTAGGCCTTCTGCCTATCGCCGTAGCGGGAATTAACATTGAAGAAATGATGCAAGGGGCCGCAGCCGCAGCCGATGAGTTCAACAACCCCGATGTGGCTACGAACCAGAGCTATCAATATGCTGCAGTACGTAACGCGCTCTACCGCAAAGGCAAAACAACGGAAATCCTCGTGAACTACGAGCCGTCCCTGCACTTTGTCTCTGAATGGTGGAAGCAGCTGTACGGCGAAAGCGAAGGCAAGGACTTCAAGGGAATCTATCCGTCTTCGGTGGACTTCTCGACTGACCTGCACTCCATGGGCCAATTCATTCAGGAGGGTAACCGCAACATCTTCGAGACGGTTATTCAAGTGGAGAAGGTACAGCACCATGTAACGATCGAGAATGATCCGGACGATCTGGACGGCCTCAACTTCCTGACTGGCCAGACGATGGACTTTGTGAACAAGAAGGCGTTCCAGGGAACTATGCTGGCGCATACCGACGGACAGGTGCCGAACCTGATCGTTACCATTCCTGACCAGACGCCGTATACTTTCGGCTATCTGGTGTACTTCTTCGAGAAGGCTTGCGGGATCAGCGGATACCTGCTGGGTGTGAATCCGTTCGACCAGCCGGGTGTTGAAGCCTACAAGAAGAACATGTTCGCACTGCTGGGCAAACCAGGCTACGAGAAAGAAAAGGCAGAGCTGGAAGCCAGACTTACCGAATAATCCCACTCTAGCCGCAGATCATTCATAGTAAGATAAGTCATCAGGGAGCAGTCCATAGGTAACCACTACCAGGGCTGCTCCTAATATATATCAAGTCATCACATGCAGAGTAAGGAATGGACAACAATGCTGGAACAATACCGGACGGTACGTACCCCCGGCTCGCGGGAGGTCGTAATCCGTAAATCACGCTTTATCGGTCATGTTATGCCGGTGGAGAACGAGGAAGAAGCTGTGCAATTTATCGATTCGATCAAGAAGCAGCACTGGAATGCTACGCATAACTGCTCTGCTTATATGATCGGAGAGAGGGATGAGATCCAGAGACAGTCGGATGACGGGGAACCGAGTGGAACGGCCGGGAAACCGATTTTGGAAGTAATCCGCAGCCAACAGGTGAAGAATGTCGCTATTGTAGTTACCCGTTATTTCGGAGGCATTATGCTGGGTGCAGGCGGGCTGATCCGGGCCTATACCGATGGCGCTGTACTGGCGCTTGCGGCCGGAGAGGTCATTACACGTGTGCTGAGGCGGGAGGTATTCGTGGAAATCGAGTACACTTGGCTGGGCAAGGTGGAGAATGCACTGCGGGGCCGGAATATTCAGACCGGAGAGACTTTGTTTACGGATAAAGTTACACTGCTGTGTCTTCCGCGCAATGATGAAGGTGACGCATTTATCGCATGGATAACCGATCTTACGGAGGGGCAATCCCTGATTACGGAAGGGCGGCGGCTTTACTACAGCGAAGGGGAATAGATTATGGCAAGAAGAGCAGTGGAACAGGAGTTGTCGAGAGAAAGAATTCTGGAGGCGGCGAGGCATCTTTTCATCACCAAAGGGTACCGTGCCATTTCGATGCGCAGCATTGGCCAGCACCTGGGTTACAGCCACGGCTCCCTATATTACCATTTCAAAGAGAAGGCCGAACTTTTCTACGCCATTGTAGTTGAGGATTTCAATCATGTGGCTTCGTTGCTGAATCAAGCTATGACCACTCCGCCTGAAGAGGGAATGACCCGGGTGGAGCAGCTGATTATGGAGTTCATCCGGTTCGGGCTGAACCATCCGTATCAGTATGAGATCATGTTCATGATCCGCGACGAAGAGTTGCTGGCTTATTGCCGGGCAGAACAGGGCCGATGTTTCGAGTTATTTGCAAGCATTGTCCGCCGTCATATGAAGGAAGAGGGATATGTATCTGAGGACTGGCAGAACGTGCCGTTGACCTTATTCTTATCTGCTCACGGATTCATTTCGTATTATATTCAGGATAAAGTGTTGTTCGAGGATGTGAAGCAAGCTGCCCTGACCCATGTCAAGGTATTAAGCCGCAGTTTATAAAAAGCTGTTTTTTTTAACAGCTCGTACTTTAGAGCGTTGCATTGGTATAACTTTGCATGGTGAAAGTGTTACAGGTACTATAAATTGTATAGAGAGCAGCTTCGCGGTTCATGCGTTGCTGCTCTTCTACAAGCGCAGGCAGTGCTATCCTTCCATAATTTTGAGGTGGCACTGGCGTTGCCTTGGACCATCGAACTCGCAAAAATAGATGCCCTGCCAGCGGCCCAGCAGAACAGCCCCTTCATGAATTATAAGGGTCTGCGAAGGACCGGCCGTAATGGATTTCAGGTGGGAAGCCGTATTGCCCTCCGCATGGCGGTATTTAGGATGCTCCCAAGGATAGACCTCATCCAGACGCATTAGCACATCACGCTTCACATCAGGATCGGCGTTCTCGTTAACCGCAATCCCTGCGGTGGTGTGCGGGCAATAGACAATCAGCAGTCCGTTAAGAACTCCGCTATTCTTCACATAAGCCTGAACCTCGCGGGTAATATCCCGCATTTCATCCCGTTTGCTGGTGGTGATCTCCATAGTATGCAGCATCATGAACAGCCCCTCTCTGGTTTGGATGCAACTAGTGCTACTTATACTTTAACCCAAAAACTAACAAAGTAATTGACGGCAGCAAGCGGTATTTGGTAAAGTAGGGATAACTTTAAACCAAGTATATTAATAGGAATAATCAAACCTTAAAGTCGAGTATACCGACCGGTTATCCGGAGGTGGGAGGTTGACCATTGAATTCGCTGATCAGGCACAAGGGCTGGACCTGGGGATTTAGATCAACAGTTGTACTGTATTTCGTCATTCTGATCGTACTGCCGATCCTCGGGGTCTATTACAATTCATTCTCATCCGGGCTGGGAAGCTTCACTGAAAGCGTGAGCGATCCGATTGCCTGGAAGTCGGTCCTGTTAACACTCAAGCTGGCGGTCATTGCGGCTCTTACTAATGTGCTGCTGGGCACGATGATCGCCTGGGTCCTTATCCGTTATAAGTTCCGGGGCAGGGCGCTGCTGAACAGCCTTGTCGATCTCCCCTTTGCCCTGCCTACTGCGGTGGGCGGACTGATGATTCTGCTGCTGCTGGGTCCGGGAAGCCTGATCGGGGGCCTTGCGGAATCACTGGGCTTCACAATTGTTTTTCACCAGCCTGCGATTGTGATTGCGATGGTCTTCGTCACATTCCCCTTCGTCATCCGGGCGGTGCAACCGCTGCTGGAGGAGCTGGACGCTTCGGAAGAAGAGGCGGCCTATACGATGGGGGCGAAGCCGAGCAGAGTCTTCCTCCAGGTCATCTTGCCGTCTATGGCACCTGGGATGATAGGCGGCGGGATGCTGGCCTTCTCGCGTGCGCTTGCTGAATTCGGTGCGGTTGTCCTCGTGGCAGGCAATATTCCGGGGCGCACGCTAGTGTCTTCTGTTTATATTTTCGGAGAGGTCGAAAGTGATAATCCGGCGGGAGCCGCTGCGGTGTCGATCATTCTGTTGACCTTATCCTTCCTGATCCTCTGGCTGATCAGCCTCATACAGATGCGGGGGAGAAGATCATGAGAAGATTGTGGATTGGACTGACCTACCTCGTGTTCTTCGTCCTGATCGCAGCTCCGCTTGGCAGGATGACAATGGGGGCCTTCAGCGAAGGCTGGAGCGGCTTCTGGAACGCCCTGACCCGGCCCGAGGCGCTACATGCGCTGCTGATGACCGGATACGTGGTGGTCGTTGTGACGCTGCTGAATACGCTGTTTGGGATCATGACGGCCCTGTATCTGGTACGGGCGAACTGGCTGGGCCAGCGCCTCAAAAGCCTGCTGAACAGCATCGTGGATCTGCCTTATGCGGTATCGCCGGTGATCGGCGGGCTGATGATCGTTCTGCTGCTCGGGCCGGACAGTGCGCTGGGTGCGTTGTTTGAGCAAATCGGAGTGAAGATTGTGTATGCTTTTCCGGGAATGGTGATTGCTACGCTGTTCGTGACGTTCCCGCTAATGGTGCGTGAGGTGATGCCGGTACTGCAAGAGATCGGGTCCCAGCAGGAAGAGGCCGCGTCCACACTCGGCGCATATGGCTGGACGACCTTCTGGAAGGTGACCTGGCCTTCTATCCGCTGGGCGGTCATCTATGGAGTGATTCTGACGGTGGCCCGCTCGCTGGGTGAGTTCGGTGCAGTGCTCGTCGTCTCAGGCAATATTATGAACCGGACCCAGACGGCTACCACACTGGTCTATCAGGATGTCGAGAATTTCAATGTTACGGCTGCGGGCGGGATAGCACTGGTGCTGGCCGCATTCTCCGCAGGACTGCTGCTGCTTATGGAATGGAGCAAGAGAAGAAAGGGAGGGCACTAATTATGCATGTAGAGGTCCGGGGACTCGATAAGCATTTTGGCGATTTTCATGCGGTGAAGGATGTCCATTTCGGCATTACCAAAGGCCATCTGATCGGGCTGCTCGGCCCAAGCGGCGGCGGCAAAACCTCGATCCTGCGGATGCTGGCGGGCCTTGAGACGCCGGACAGCGGCGAGATTATTTTCCACGGCAAGGCGGTGAACCATCTTCCGCCGCAGGAGCGTGAGATCGGCTTCGTCTTCCAGAATTATGCGCTGTTCAAGCATATGACGGTGTTCGAGAATATCGCCTTCGGTCTGAAAGTGAAGAAAGCCAGTAAGGCTGTCATCCGTGACCGTGTCACCGAGCTGGTGGAGCTTACCGGATTGAAGGGCTTCGAGAACCGGTATCCGCATCAGCTGTCCGGGGGGCAGCGCCAGCGGGTGGCTTTTGCCCGGGCGCTGGCCCCTGAGCCGCAGCTGCTGCTGCTGGATGAGCCGTTCGCTGCGATTGATGCGAAGATCCGCCAGGAGCTCCGTTCCTGGCTGCGGGAGCTGATCGAACGCGTCGGCATCACCTCGATCTTCGTCACCCACGATCAGGATGAGGCGATTGAAGTGGCGGATGAGATAATGATCATTAACCAGGGGCGGCTGGAGCAGAAGGGTACGCCTTGGGATATCTATAAAGAGCCGAAGACACCGTTCGTGGCAACCTTCATCGGGGAATCGACGCTGATCGAGAGTGCTTCCGAGCTGAAGGGCTTCGAGGATGCAGGCAGCGGTAAGCCGACCAAGGCGCTAATCCGTCCCGAGTACATTGAGGTAGGCCACCTGCATGAATTCAAAATGGCTTCGGCCACGGAGCAGGGTACGGTCAAGCATCTGCATTTTCGCGGAAGTGAATGGCTCGTGGAGGTTGAGATCAATGGACATAAGCTGGTCACCTACCGCTCTCTGGAGAAAGAAACGCTGACTCCGGGCCAGGAAATATCTGTGCTGGTACACCGCGCCTACCTGTTCAATGAGGAGCGGAGCTGGATTCAGGAGAATGGACTTAAGAAAGATCCGATGCCTGTATTTATCTAAAAAATAAATGATGTGGGATGTGTCGCCGGTATGAGGCTTATCAGAAGGAGCAGACAACTGCACGGATGGCTGACGGTCTTACTGCTGGCGGTGTTCGCCCTGACCGCTGCCGGCTGCGGGAATGAGCAGCCGGATGCAGGAGAGGCAGGTGCACCGCCGCAGGGAGATCTAACGCTTGTGGTGGGTGCCTACAGCGTGGTGAAGGATGCCATGGGCGAGATTCTCCCCAGGTTCGCGGAGAAGTGGAAGGCGGATACCGGTCAAACGATCGTATTCCAGCAGTCCTATGAGGCTTCCGGAACCCAGGCGCGGGCGATCGCCGGCGGCTTCGAGGCGGATGTCACGCTGCTTGCCATGGAAGGCGATGTCGGGAAGCTGGTCAAGGCCGGCCTTGTGGAGCAGGACTGGAAGCAGCGCGGCGGTGAGGCGGGCATGGTGACGCGTTCGGTTGTGGCCCTGGGAACGAGGGAGGGCAATCCGAAGGGAATTCATGATTTTGCCGATCTGGCGAAGCCGGGGGTGAAGGTGCTCTACCCTAATCCGAAGACCTCCGGCGGTGCCCAGTGGGACATCAACGCGATCTACGGGGCCGGCCTGAAGCGTTCTGAGGAGCAGGAGGGGGCGAAGAACCCTGCGGCGGCCAAGGCCTTCCTGGAGAGCATACACAGCAACGTCGAATCTCTGGATAAAAGCGGGCGGGCGTCCATGGCTGCCTTCGAGTACGGGGTGGGCGATGTGATCGTCACTTATGAGAATGAGCTGCTGGCGCGGATTGCAGAGGGTGTGAAGTATGAGGTGGTCATCCCGAAGAATACGATTCTGATCGAGAATCCTGCGGCTGTGGTGGATAAATACGCGGATAAGCATGGTACCCGTGCGGCCGCAGAAGCGCTGGTCGATTATCTGACAACCCCGCAGGCGCAGGAGATCTTCGCCAAGTTCGGCTTCCGTCCCGTGAACCAGCAGGTCTATGCGGCACATGAGAGCCAGTATCCGGTTCCTGCCGGCCTGTTCGATATCAGCTACCTTGGCGGCTGGGAGGAAGTCCGCACCACGTTATACTCCAAGCGGGGCATATGGTATCAGGTGCTGGCCGGGATCTAGGCGGGTAGATGAGGCGGAAGAGGATTAGAAGACACTTGCTAAGTGTGGAGTGCGAAGGATTAAGGGAGCTGTTCTCCGGCCGGATGAGGCTGAAGGACGGCTTTTTGCCGTTCTTATGGGCCGGTATGCAAAGGGCCGGCTGCTGTTCTATAATGAACTGATGACATATGCTGAGATATAGATGATGATGGAGGACAAACTTATGGATACATTAGTGTTCCTCGGAACAGGGGACGCCATGGGCGTACCCCGGGTCTACTGTGATTGTGAGACCTGTACGGAAGCAAGAACCACCGGGCGCAATAACCGCCTGCGTTCTTCTGTGCTTATAGATAACGGCAGCGGCTTCCTGGCGATTGACTGCGGACCGGACTGGCGGCGGCAGATGGAGCTGCAGGGGCACCGCACCATGAAGCATCTGCTCGTGACACATGCGCATTTCGATCATATCGGCGGGCTGCCGGAATGGGCAGACAGCTGCCGCTGGATGGGCTTCCGGGGAGAGCTGTACGCTCCGGCGGAGGTCATTCCCGTCATCCAGCGGCAATACCCGTGGCTTACCGGGCATATCGATATGATCCCTTGCGATGACGGCATTACGCTGGATGGCTGGCAGATTAGCACATGGCGGGTGAACCATGGCAAGAATGGTTACTCCTATGCCTACAGGCTGGAGAAGGAGGAATATGTCTGGGTGTACTGCCCGGACTCGATCTCTCTGACCACGGAGGAAACCAGGCAGATGCATGGAGCGGACCTGCTGGTGCTGGGAACCAGCTTTTATTACGAGGCAGCTGAGTTGTCTACCCGCTCTGTGTACGATATGACCGAAGCTGCCGACCTGCTGGAGACCGTTCAGCCGCGCCGTGCGGTCTACACACATATGTCGCATGATATCAATCTGGACAAGGATTATATTCTGCCGGAGAAGGTTACGCTGGCCGTTACGGGGATGAGGCTTCCGCTGTGCCGGGAGGAGATCTGAGCAGCATTGTAGTCCGGGACTTGTGTGTGTCACTTAGGGTATGTGCAATTTGAAGCAGTGAGTTCGATTCCCGGGAGGAGCTGGTTGTGATGATCAAAGGTTTCGGAGGAATTTTCTGGAGAACCGGAAATCTTGAAGCGGTGAAGAAATGGTACAGTGAGGCACTGAAGCTTGAAATTGACAGTTGGAACGGGACTGTAATCAGACCCGGGTCAGGCAATGAGACGATCTTGTCCTTCTTCACTGAGGATGATCCTTATTTCCCGGCAGAGCAACAGGTGATGTTGAATTTCCAGGTCCATGATCTGGACGAGGTTATCAAGCATCTGGAGCAGATAGGCGTACCGCTTGCCAAGAACAAAGAGAGCAGCGAATTCGGACAATTTGTTTGGATTACAGACCCTGACGGGCGGCTGGTTGAGCTTTGGGAGAAATAATGCCGAAATACGCTCCTCATAGAGCAGACAGGTTTGATTACTGCTGCTGTATGGGGAGTTTTTATTTGCTTTTCATTCCCAAGACCGATCCGGGAATCCGCCCTCCGCCGCTGGGTCCCTTGCCAGGGGGCTAGTAAACTATATGCATTGGAGCCGCAGAGAGTGGGCCCACTACGAGCCCGACTTCCAGTTTTATGTATATGATGCGTATTTTTCTTTATTTTCAAAAAGGGAAGGAGGTACTATACTATAACGATGCGTAGTGGATTAGAGGGAAAAACTGTTAGTGCGATAATCCAATTAATCGATCATCGTGGAGGTTTATGAATATGAGTAATGATTTTATCCCGATTATGCTGGATATTCCAGAGAGCTTTGAGACAGAGCGGCTGCTTGTCCGTGCTTTGCGGCCTGGAGACGGTAAGGAAATGAATGAAGCTATCCGGGAGAGTCTGGATGAGCTGAAGCCGTGGATGCCCTTTGCCCAGAGTATGCCGACTGTGGAGGAAACTGAGCAATACGTCCGTGAATCGCAAGTAGTCTATCTGAAGCGTACCACCCTGAACATGGAGATTTTCCGCCAGGAGGACGGCAGATTCGTGGGCAACATAGGTCTGCATCATGTGGATTGGGATTGCCGCCGATTCGAAATAGGCTACTGGATCAGAAGCTCATGCTCAGGCAATGGATACATTACGGAAGCGGTGAACGGAATTACAGATTTTGCAATTAGAGAACTTGGAGCAAGCCGGATTGAAATCCGTTGCTGCGCCCTTAACCGGAGAAGCGCCGCCGTAGCGGAGCGTGCTGGATTTACACTGGATGGCATTCTCCGCAAAAGCACCCGTGAGTCGGACGGGGAACTCCATGACTGCAAGGTATATGCCAAGGTACGGGGTGCGGAATTCTAAAGGGGAGCTGATGATGTGAAGAAGAAAGGTGCTTTTGCCAGATTAAGTACATATATGCTAAGACATAAGCTGATCTATGCTGTACTGCTCTTGGTGACGTTATTCAGTATTGTGCTGGATCTGACCATGGCCTGGTTCCTGGCCCGGATTACGGATGCGGCAGTCAGGCTGGATGTGGAGGCGTTCACGGGGCTGGCCTGGTTCGGGGCTATATTCTTGCTCGTTACCGGAATTGTTAACTACCTGAGTGCGTATCTCAAAACCAATGTATCGGCCAAAATCAGAAATGAGCTGCGTCAGGACATGATGGGGCATACGCTGGCCTTGCCGCAGTCTTATTTCGACCGCAATCATTCCGGTGATTTGTTGTCCCGGTTCACGAATGACAATCAATCGGTCGGAGAAGCCTGCGGGCAGGTGATGCTGGATCTGCTGCGCAACCCGCTGCTGGCGATAGCCTCCTTCGGTTATCTGCTCTATATTAACTGGCTGCTGGCGCTGATCTGCCTGTCCATCGGGCCGCTGCTGTTCCTGACCGGTAAAATCTTCGGCAATGCGATGCGCATCAACAGTGTGCGGGTGCAGGAAAGTATGAGCCGGACTACGGCTTTTCTGAACGATATTCTGGGCAGCAGCATGGTGTTCAAGGCATTCTCCATGGAGCGCAGGCTGCAGAAGCAATATGTTGGCTACAGTGAAGATATTGCCTCAGGAGAGAAAAAGAAAGCGAGAATCGAAGGGGCAACCGGAGCGATCTCCTCCTTGCTGGGGAATCTGACCTTCCTGCTGGCTCTGGTGATTGCCGGGTGGTTCGTGGCGAATGGACGGCTTGAGGTCGGGGCGATGATTGCCTTCATTCAGCTGATGAATTATCTGGTTGGGCCGTTCTCGTCTCTGCCGGGCCTGGTCGCTTCCATGCAGCAGTCGCTGGGTGCGGCGGAGCGGATCTTCGAGGTGATGGATGCGCCTGCTGAGGTTGAGGTGCTGCCTGAGGTCCGGGCGGATCTGCCGGGGTTCGGGGAGCTTCGGCTCGCAGAGGTGTCATTTAGCTATCCGGGCAGTGAGAAGCAGAGCCTTAACAAGGTCAGTCTGGAGCTAACATGCGGACAACAAATGGCCGTAGTAGGTCCGAGCGGCGGCGGGAAATCCACCTTGTTCAAGCTGCTGCTGGGCTTCTACCAGACGGATGCAGGTGAGGTTGCGATCAACGGCCGTCCGATCAGCGGAATACCGCTGGCAGAGCTTCGTAGCTACTTTGCCTATGTGCCTCAGGAGTCGGGCCTATATTCCGGGAGCATCCGGGACAATATCGAGAGCGGCAAGCCCGGTGCGTCAGACGAAGAGATTGTTGAGGCGCTGCGGCAGGCGAATGCGTACGAGTTCGTGACGGAGCTGCCGGAAGGTATACATACGGATATTGGCGAGCATGGCTCCCGGTTGTCCGGCGGTCAGAGGCAGCGGCTGTCCATTGCCAGAGCAATGCTTAAGGATGCGCCGATTCTGCTGCTGGATGAAGCTACGGCTGCCCTCGACAATGAGTCGGAGCGAATGGTCCAGCAGGCGATCCGTAAGCTGATGAAGGATAAGACAACGCTTGTGATCGCCCACCGGCTCTCAACCATACAGAATGCCGATGTCATCCTGGTAATGGAGAACGGGGAGATTGTGGAGCGGGGCGGACATGAGGAGCTGCTTGCCTCGGAGGGGCGGTACTCGGATCTGTATCATTCACAGCTTGAGCAGGAGAACACGGAGGAGCTGATTCCTACCGCTTCTTATTAGAGATCGTTCATGGCTTCAATCACCTGCTCGAAGGCTGTAAGTCTTCTGGATAAAAGCGTTTGTTGCGGACTACCCGGCTTAGCTTTGGCATAACTCTGTTTAACCGAGACGATTAATCCGTTAATCACTTCGCGGGCCTCCGCACAATCAGCGGGAGTATAGGAATGAGGTTTGAGCTGCCAGGCCTTGTCCAGAACGGCTAACCCGATGTTAACGGCACGGAGCCGTTTTGCGACAAGGGTAGTGCTGGCACCGCTCTGTGTCATTTGGGTTAATGCAGCTTCGAGCTTACGGATGGTTGATTGCATAGATTGCAGGGATTCCAGTTGTCCGGCAGGAGATACTTCTTGCATGGAGGATCATCCTTTCTGCTTAAAGAATAAATAGGGTGGCGTAGCCGCAGGTTCGATTTCAGAATCTCCGGGACGCCGCCCTTTTTGGTGTACAATACTCTGCAATGCTCCGAGCTTATGCTTCCTGGTTCACCCCAAGAATGAACTTATCAATGGCGTATTTCACGCCGTCCTCATTGTTGCTAAGTGTAACGAAATCAGCGATTTCCTTCAGCGCAGGAATGGCATTCGCCATTGCTACACCGAGACCCGCAGCTTCAAGCATCTCATGATCATTCCAGGAATCGCCGACAGCCATCGTCTCGGACAGCTCGCAGCCAAAGTGTGCAGCCAGGAATTCCAGGGCCAGACCCTTGGTGCCTTCATGATGCATAATCTCCAGGAAATGCGGCTTGGACTTCGTGATATGAACCGAATCGCCGAGCAGGCTGCGCAGGATCGGGGACAGCTCATCGAGGAAGTCGGGATCGTCGATAATGAGCATTTTTGGTGTTTTTTGCGGAACCAGCTTGGCTTCCCAGTCCGGCTCGATATAGTACTGCGTTCCGTTCAGCGTCGAATAGTCAATCAGCTTCTGGTTCTCTTCCCGGGCGTACAGCTTGTCGTCAATATAAGTCTGCAGGTGCAGGTTATGCTCAACACAATACTGGAAAAGCTTGCGCACCGCGTCCTGCGGCACATAACGCTCATACAGGACCTCTTCATCGAGCAGGTTCTTCACCAGCGCTCCCTGATAGGTAATGATTGGCACATTCAGTCCGGTCTGGCGGGCAATCGCCTGAGCGGAAGCATAAGCGCGTCCGGTAGCGAGGGTGACCACAACGCCTGCGGCTACAGCCTGCTCCAGCGCGGTCTGCGTGGCCGGGGTCACTTCCTTATCGTCGTTAATCAGGGTGTCGTCAATATCGATGGCAATCAATTTGTACATTTGGGTTCTCTCCTAAGCGTGGTTTGTAGTCCGGCTGTCCGCTGAATCCTCTATAGGAAGGGTAGCGGAAGCACGGCTCTCTGTCTGTAGCAATGGAACTTATTAACGTGAAGTCTGGCAAAAGGGTCCGCAGACTCCGGCTCAGCCCTCCGCCTGCGTCCCGGACGGCGCGGGGCTGAGCTCTGCCAGCAGCATAGCGGCCAGAATGCAGCCGCAGCCGAGCAACGCGGATACGCCCAGCGTCTCTCCGCCGAAGAGCAGGCCGGTGACGGCAGCGAACACCGGCTCCATGGCATAGATGATCGCCACCCGGGACGGGGTGGTGTACTTCTGGCAAGCCGTCTGAATCCAGAAGGCGAAGGCGCTGGTCGGGCCGATGGAGATCAGCATAGCAGAGAGCACCTCCGGCTGGCGGAGCAGCTCTCCGCTATGCAGCAGCGGGCCGCTTCCGTCCACAAGCAGGGAGGCGGCGATGCTGAGCAGGCCTACGAAGCCGAGCTGAAGCGCCGCCAGCGGCAGGGCCGGATAACGCGGTGCGTATCTGCCGGTATACGCGATCTGCAGCGCAAAAACCACGGCGCAGAGCAGAATCAGGCCATCGCCCTTATTCAGGGAGAAGGCAGAGCCGGTAAAGGTCAGCAGATACAAGCCCCCCGCTGCAAGCCCGGCGCTCACCCAGGTATATCTGGAGATGGCCGTCTTCAGCAGAGCCAGAGACAGGAACGGGACCAGCACCACCGACAGCCCGGTGATAAATCCCGTGTTGGAGGTGGTGGTGTACAGCAGCCCCACGGTCTGGAAGCCGTAGCCAAGGAACAGGAAGAGGCCCAGCAGCAGGGCATGCATCACCATGCGCAAGCTCAGCTTACGCCATTCCTGGCGGTAGAAGACAGCGGTAATCAAGGCCAGCAGCACGGCGGCACCTGTAAACCGGATGCTGTTAAAGGCAAGCGGCGGCAGCACCCGCACGGCAGACTGCACGATCAGAAACGTGCATCCCCACATCATCGCCACCAGTAGGAGACTTAGATCGGCGATTCGGGAGCGATTCACAGGGTTCATCCTTTCAGGGCCAGTTGAGTTGTCCAAATTGTATCCTAAAACAGGGGGCAGGACAAGCCGAAACTCTGCGGCATCCTTGGCCCCGTGGGCGTGAAGAGCCTGGAAACTACATATAAGCTGGACAAAAAAGGAAAGCCTTGGTATACTTCGGTAACCGCACACCTGTTCTTATTTCAAGACATCCAGAAGCATTTATACTTTCATCTAAGGAGCGGATTCACCATGATGGGCAAATCCCATTTAGTTATCAGCACCGGGGTTACCCTGTCCGCCATGAGCCTGCTAGGGCATGCTATTACCCTTCCGGCTGTTGCCGTCGCTGTGGTCAGCTCGCTGCTGCCCGATATCGACGAGCCGAATTCCATGCTGGTACGCAAGGCCGTGCCGGAGTTTTTGCTGCGTATTCTGCAGGTAGCACTGATCGGAGCGGGCATTTATCTTTATTTTGCCGGGATAGCGGAGCCGCCCTGGAATATCGCACTGGCGCTGCTGGTGGGCAGCGTATCCTTCCTGCCCACCAGCAGGCTGCGGCATCTGGTGATGCTGCTGATTGCGCTGGCTTTGTTTGCTTTTGCCGATGCCTATGATCCATGGAACTATATCGCCGCTTGTGTGCTGGTCGTAGCTTCCATAGTTCCTCACCGGGGAATCACGCATACGCTATATGCTGTTGCCGGATGGGGCGCGCTGCTGTACTTCGTCTCCCTTGACATGAATGACGGCGGCAGTCTGTGGATTGCCGGGAGCCTGTCCTACGGACTGCATCTCCTCGCCGACTCCCTGACCCAGCGCGGGATCACCCCGCTGCCTCCGATTCCCTTCAAGCTGCGGCTGAAGCTGATGAGCACCGGCACGAAGAAGGGCAACGCGGTGGAGAAAGTATGCGTGATGCTTACGCTGGCGCTGGTGTTGTATGTGTTCGTGCTTGTATAGCAGCGAACCCGGCAAGCATATGGAGACAAAGAACCCCACTAGCTCTGCGCAGGATGCAGCAGGTTAGCGGGGTTCTTTTTAAAATATAAAATTCGACTTGCTATGAAGCTATTCCTCAAGAAACACAAGTCCGATGAAATCCTCTGGCTCAATACGGCCGAAGTAATGCTTCAGATCGAGATCAGCCAGTGCCTGGCGGACCTCGGCTTCCTCATAACGCTTGCCGCGCAGCGCATTCTCCACATCTGCCACATCGCCGACGCCGAAGAAGTCGCCGTAGATTTTGATCTCCCGGATGACCGAATCTTCAATATCCATGCGGATATCCACGAGCCCTGCCGGGAATTTGCGGGTGTGCTTCACGTTGCTCTTCGGCGACAGACCGTAGTTCCAGTCCCAATTCTGGTAATGCTCCTTGGAGATTTCATTGATCCGCACCCAGTCGTCCATGGTCAGCTTGTACTGCGGAACCTCGGAGGCTTCCATGCCGAAGATTGAGCGCAGCAGGCCCTCACGGAATTGTTCAATCGTCATGTCAGGATTGCCCAGCAGCTCCTTGATATTGGCGACACGGCTGCGCACGGACTTGGTGCTCTTCGACTTGAACTTCTCGGGATTCACGTTCAGGGAAGCCTGGACATCATCCAGATTCAGATCGAACATCAGGGTGCCGTGGCTGAACATGCGTCCGCGGGTGGAGAACTGGGCGTTGCCGGAGATTTTCTGCTCCCCGACCTGAAGATCATTGCGTCCGCTCAGCTCGGCGTTTACGCCCATAGATTGCAGATAGTCGATGACCGGCTGGGTGAATTTCAGGAAGTTATGGAAGGACTGGCCGTCATCCTTGGTAATGAAGCTGAAGTTGAGGTTGCCGAGATCATGATACACCGCGCCGCCGCCGGACAACCGCCGAACGACCTGGATATTGTGCTCCTTCACGTACTCCTGGTTGATCTCCTCGATCGTATTCTGATGCTTGCCAATAATGATTGACGGGCTGTTGATATAGAAGAGCAGGTAGCTCTCGTCCATCGGCAGGTTTTTGAGCGCAAACTCCTCAATGGCGAGATTGATCGATGCGTCTGTAATTCCGGTATTATCGATAAAAAGCATTCGTGATTCCTCCGCGTGACCATAGTAAACTGCTGTACTTATTCTAAACTAAAAGAGAGATTTCTTCAAAAGAGGAGTGAACGGCGGGGGAGGGGCTCTTGGCGGATAGGATGAGGGAATAGGGTTAACGGGCGCGTGTGGCGGATAGAAACGATTGATGAGTGAGTGTGCAGCATGAACAGGTGCGGCATGTATAGAAAGTTTACGGGTTCAAGACCGGATGCATAGGCAATATGACGTTGACGTACTTCCGCCCTTAGGCCAATAATTGGGAGACAGATGTAACGTAAAGGGAGTGTACCTATGCTTGAAAAATACGGCCACGGCGGTGATCTGCTGACTGCAGCCGAGTTATACGGGGACAGCAGCGGCGGATTCCTGGATTTCAGCGCCAATATTAACCCGCTGGGGCCGCCGCCGGGCGTGCTGGCGCAGCTGCGGGATGCGGGCGCAGCGGTCACTGCTTACCCTGATCCGGGCCACCGCAGGCTCAAGGCGCTGCTGGCGGAGGAGCTGGGTCTCGGCACGGAGTGGATTACCGTGGCGAACGGGGCGGCAGAGTCGATGGCGCTGCTGCTGCTGGCGGTGGCTCCGCGTCGGGTGGGCATCGTGGAGCCGTGCTTCTCCGAGTACCGCCAGCTCGCGGAGCAGTTCGGCGCGGAGGTCTTGTCCGTTCAGGGGACCAGCCGGATGGATTACCGGGCTGCCGTGGACAGCGTCTCCGCCCTGCTGGAGCAGGTCGATCTGCTGTTCCTCGGCCAGCCGAATAATCCGAACGGCGTCCAGTATCCGCTGGACGAGCTGCGGCAGCTCGCGCAGCAGGCAGAGGCCTGCGGGACGGTGCTGGCGGTGGATGAAGCGTTCATCGACTTCATCCCGGAGGCGGACCGGCAATCCCTGCTGCCGGAGCTGGGGGCCTACCGTCATACGGTGCTGGTGCGCTCGATGACGAAGTTCTTTGCCATTCCGGGGCTGCGGCTAGGCTTCACTGCCGCGCATCCGGCGCTTGCCGCAGCCATGACCGGCAAGCAGGTGACCTGGAGCGTGAACGGCCTGGCGCTGCTGGCCGGGGAAGCCTGCCTGCGCTGCGGCGACGGCTACAGGCAGGAGACGCGTGCGCTGATCGCAGCTGAGCGGCAGCGGCTGCGGGAGGGCTTGCTTGAGCTCGGCTGCGGCGTGCCGCCGGGCGAAGCGAACTTCCTTCTGCTTCGGCTGCCCGCTCCGTGGAGCGCGCAGGAGATGCAGCAGCGCTTGGGTGCGGGCGGCATCCTCGTCCGCAGCTGCGCGATGTACCCCGGCCTTGAAGCCGGGCATATCCGCGTCGCGGTCAAGGGCCACATGGACAACGACCGTCTGCTGCGGCAGATGGGGGAGCTGCTGCGGGCGGGGATGTGAGCAAGAACGGCGGCAGTGCAGGCTGCGAGCGCGCGAATAGGGCTAATGGGAGCGAACGGAGAGGAGCGAAGGATATGAAGGAAGCAAAGGAAGTGCAGGAAGCGAAGGTAGCGAAGGTAAAGCTGCCCTTTAAGGCCGAAGACGGGGAGAAGACGTACCGCAGTAAGGTGTGGCCCGGGCTGACGCTGGAATGGCGGGAAGGCCATCTGCTGCTGGAATTTCCGGCTGAAGCGGACAGTATATCAAGTGCGGTATATGGCGGAGGCGTGGGACGTCTGAAGCGTGCGGTGAACCAATACGTCAGCCGGGACTACGAGTGCAGCAATCCGGTGCAGGATCTTGAAAACAAGCTTCAGGAGTGGGGCTACCCGCTGGAAGGCTGCGCCGGGCTAATGACGGCCGTTCCGCTGGAGCACGCTGCTGTTGCCGAGGAGGATACGGGATCAGCGGGCATATTCTGCTGCGTAACAGCGGCGGCGGGCAACGCGGCCCGGGCCGGGTCGGTGCGCAGTGTGCTGACGGCCTACCGTCCGGGCACAATCAATATTATGCTCGGCATCGATGGCTGGCTGTCCCAGTCGGCCATGGTCAATGCTGTGATGACGGCCACGGAAGCGAAGGCTGCGGCGCTGGCAGACCTCGGAATCACGGATTCCGAGAATGGGCTTGGCGCAACGGGAACCACTACGGATGCCATTGTGATTGCGGTGAGCGGGAGCCGCCGCTATGCTGCGGAGCATGTGTATGCCGGAACGGCGACTGACCTCGGCGGAGCCATCGGCAGACTGGTGTACAGCGCGGTGACGGAGAGCCTGCGCTCAGTGGAAGCAGCGAAATCCATGAGTAGAGCAGAGGCGGAAGCATCGCAGGCTGCGCGAGGAGTAGACGCGGAAGTGTCACATGTTGAGCACGGAGTAGACGCGGGAGCGTTACAGGCATCACATTCTCCACAGCCCCGTGTCTCTCAGGATGGCGGCCGGGAATGATGAACACGGACTGCTATACAGAGCGGCGGGGTGAGCAAAGGTGAAGCTTGCTATCATCCTGCTCTCTGCTTATATTGTGGACCGGGTGGTTGGTGATCCGCACAGCCTGCCCCATCCGGTTATTTACATAGGGAAGGTCATTAGTGCTCTGGAGCGGGGGATTCGCCGCTTCGCCGCAGCTCCCAGTGCTCTGAAGCGTGCCGGTATTCTTCTTCCGCTGCTGGTGGCGGGCGGCGCTTGGGCGCTGACCGCGCTGCTTGTTGTGTTGCTCGCCCGCCTGTCTCCCTGGCTTGCCGGGCTTGCCGAAGTCTGGCTGATCTCGACCACCATCGCCTCCAAGGGATTGAAGGATGCAGGTATGGCCGTATACGCCGAGCTGCGTTCTGGAGATATTCCCGCCGCACGCCGGGCGCTGGGGATGATCGTGGGCCGGGATACGGCTCATCTGGACAGCCCGGAGATTGTGCGCGGTACGGTGGAGACGGTTGCGGAGAATATCGTCGATGCGATCATCTCGCCGCTGTTCTTCGCTCTGCTGGGCGGGGCGCCGCTGGCCATGGCTTACCGTGCGGTGAACACGCTGGATTCCATGGTCGGCTACAAGAACGAGAAATACCGCGACCTTGGCTGGGCATCGGCCCGCTTGGACGATGTCGCCAACTACATACCGGCACGGTTGACCGCGCTGCTCTTAACCTTATGTGCTGCGCTTCTGCGGCTGGACTGGCGGAGATGCTGGCGCACCGTGCGCCGGGATGCACGCCTTCATCCCAGTCCGAACAGCGGCTACCCAGAATCGGCAGTTGCCGGGGCCCTCGGCATCCGGCTGGGCGGCGAGAATGTATACCATGGCATCGTCTCCTTCCGCGCGTACATGGGTGATCCGCTGCGGACGATGGAGCCGGAGGATATTATTGTGACCTCGCGGATGATGATGTGGTCATCCGCAATATTTGTCTGCATCTGTGCAGCCGTTGCCCTGCTATGGCACGGGATCGGGGGCTAAAGCGGAATGGAGAGAGTTCAAGCAGGAGGGGCGGGGGATTCTTCTCCGGTTGACCAGAAGGCGGAGGAAGCTCAAAGGTTGCAGGGGATACAGTCGCTTCTGACCCAGCCTGCGCAGCCGGAGCTTGAGGTGGTGTTAGTCCGCCATGGCTATACGCAGTGGAATCAGGAACGGCGTTATCTGGGGAGGACCGATGTGCCGCTTGTGCCGGGGGAGGCGGAGCGGTTGAAGGAGCTCCGGACACAGCCGCCGCTCACCGGGGAATTCCGCCGTGTCTATTGCAGCGACCTGTGCCGGTGCAGAGAAACTCTGGCAGCCTTGGTTCCGCACCTGATGCCGCAGGCCATCTATGATTCCCGGCTGCGGGAGATGGACTTCGGGGCGTGGGAAGGCTGCACGTATGAGCAACTTAAGGATCATGCGCTGTACCGGAGCTGGATTGACAACCCCGGGTCGGCCACGCCGCCGGGAGGGGAGGCGTGGGAGGAATTCGCCGCCCGGGTTGATCATTTCTGGACGCAGCTTCAGTGGGAGGCGCAGGCTCCCGAAGTATCTCGTATATTACTGGTGACCCACGGCGGTGTCATCCGGCAGCTGCTGGCGCAGATCATTGAAGACATGACCTTCTATACCGCTGTAGCACCAGCTCCAGGTGAGATTACAGTCCTGCATCTGCGGAAGGTTGGAGGAAGCTGGCGGATGGCAGCGGAGAATGCTGACGGGTGATTGCACTATGTACATCAGATTGATCTAAAAAACGTGCCAAAACCCGTTCTGCTGTATTTCCTGCAACAGAATATCAGCAATTGCCCCCATAATAGGCAAAATCCAAATTTCTGATGTACATAATGCAGCAGAACACGAAATAGGGCCAATATACTTTAATCTGACTGTACAAAATACAATAGAACCCTCACGGGGGCGCCCGAATGGTGTCTTGAGCTCACCCACAGAACCACGCCCGGAAGAAAATCCCGGGGCGGTGGTTCTTTTTTTACGGCAAAGTCTGTGCCATGATAGCTATGGAGGCGATCACAGGATGTTTAAGGATTTCAAGCTCATTGCCGGGCGTCCGGTATCGATCCAGGTGAAGGATTACATGAAGCATCTCATCATCAAAAGCGCGCTCCAAGGCGGGCAGAAGCTGCCCTCGACACGTGAGCTGAGCACCTTGCTGAAGGTCAGCCGGAACTCGGTGATCTCGGCTTATGAGGGTCTGGAAGACGATGGCTTCGCCTATACCGTACAGGGTCAGGGGAGTTACGTCGCACAGGGCGCAGCAGCGGGGCAGGGTGAACCGGAAGCGGCAACCTGGAGCATGGACTGGACAGAACGGCTCAGCAGCCAGGCGCTGCTCGCGGAGGAGCTGGACATTATGAAGCGGGGGATACGCGCGGAGAAGGGCACGATTTCTTTTACCAGCATCGCCCCGGATGAGCATCTCTTCGATCTGGACCATGTGCGTAGAGCGTTCCTGGAGCGTATGTCCGTAGAGGGCAACGTTCTGCTGAATTATGGATATGCCAAAGGCTATAAGCCATTAATAGACTATCTCAAACAATATATGGAGCATAAAGGCGTAGATCTGCGCGGCAAGGATCTGCTGATTACGAACGGGTTCACGGAGGGCTTCGACCTGGTGCTGTCGGCTCTCGGCAAGCGTCACGGCACAGTGGTCTGCGAGAATCCGACGCATCATACGGCGATCAAGAATCTGAGGCTGCACGGCTTCGGAATTCACGGAGTCACGATGGAGCGGGACGGCATCCACCTCGGGGAGCTGAAGCAGGCGCTGGAGGCGCAGCAATACGACTGTGCTTATCTGGTTCCCTCCTACCATAATCCCACCGGCATCGTCATGTCTCCCGAGAAAAGACAAAGGCTAATGAAGCTGATGCAGGACTACAACGTGCCGGTGATTGAGGACGGGTTCAACGAGGAGTTGCGGTATTCCGGCGCCCATGTGGCTCCGTTAATTGCGGCGGCGGGCGGCGGGAATGGCGTGGTGTATCTCGGCAGCTTTTCCAAGGTTCTGTTCCCCGGTCTGCGGGTGGGCTGGGTGCTGGCGGATCAGGAGCTGATCTATTATCTGGAGAGCGTCAAGCGGGCGCGGACCATTCATACCTCGACGCTGGACCAGTCCATACTGTATCAATATCTGCTGGGCGGCAATCTGGAGAAGTATCTCAAAAAAGCCCGGCTGGAGTATAAACGCAAATACGAGCTGACCCTGGCCTGCTGTAATGAGCATATTCCATATGCCACCTTGTCGGGTGATGGGGGGCTGCATCTGTTCGTAACGTTCGCGGAAGGCTTCAACACAAGGGAATTGCTGGCGGCTTGCCATGCGCAGGGGGTTATTTTTACGGCGGGAGACATCTTCTTCACCGACGGTGCAGGGCAGAACACGCTGCGGCTGGGCTTCTCCAGGGTGGCGGATGAGGATATCATGAGTGGCATTGCAATCATCGGGAAGACAGCGCGGAAAATTATGGGAGAATGAGGTGCGGATATGCTTAGAGTAGGGGTTATTATGGGCGGGGTGTCGTCCGAATATGAGGTATCGCTGAAGACCGGCAGGGAGATGCTGAAGGCGCTTGATCCGGCAAAATACACAGCGGTTCCGGTACACATTACCTCGCGCAAAGAGCTGCTGGAACGGGTAGCGGGACTGGACTTCGCGCTGCTTGCCCTGCATGGGGCCTACGGGGAAGATGGTACGGTGCAGGGAGCTCTGGAGACGCTCGGAATTCCGTATTCCGGGAGCGGGGTGCTCGCAAGCAGCTTATGTATGGATAAAGGGCTGGCCAAGACGGTCATCCGCAGCAAAAGCATCCCTACACCCGATTGGCTGTGCTGGGACAGCATGGACGAATATGCCCCGGAAGCCGTGCAGCGGCTCGGTTATCCGGTGATGGTGAAGCCGAATTCCGGCGGGTCCAGCATCGGCATGACCAAGGTGAATCATCCGCAGGAGCTGGCGGGCGCGGTTGAGAAGGCTTTTGCCTGCGCTGAAGAAGGCTCTGTGCTCATTGAACACTATATCCCGGGACAGGAGATTACCTGCTCTATCCTGGGGGGAGAAATGCTGCCGGTCATCGGCATCCAATCGCTGAGTGCGGACTGGTTCGATTATGAGGCTAAATACGAGCGTGGCGGCGCGGAGGAGCGGATCATCCGGTTGCCGGATGCGTTGCAGGAACAGGTGCAGACGGCGGCGTTAACCAGCTACCGGGCGCTCAAATGCGCAGTGTATGCACGGGTGGATATGCTGTTGAAGGATGGCATCCCTTATGTGCTGGAGGTGAACACCTTGCCCGGAATGACAGCAACCAGTCTGTTGCCCCAGAGTGCAGCGGCAGCCGGGATGGACTTCAGCAGCCTGCTGGATGAGATTATTACCAGATCACTGCGGGAGCGCGGGGGGCTGCAAGGTGCATCTGGAGAGGGAGCGCGGATGGCTATGGATGCTGGAATGAAGCAGAAGGGGCAGGTTAAGGAGGCGCAGCAAGCCAATCATACCCATCAACCCCCTCAAGCGCAGACTGTAGAATATGGAGGTGTCAGGCTATGAACACGGTGAGAAGGGACAATGCCGTCCTGCCTGCGGCTAGAAGCAACAGCCCTCAGCACAGTCTTATCATTAATCCGCGGTTACAAGAGATTCCGCCTTCGGGCATCCGGGCTTTTTTTGATCTGGCTGCGGGTAACAACGATATTATCTCATTGGGAGTAGGCGAGCCGGACTTCGCAACACCCGCGCAGGTTCGGGCTGCCTGCATCCGTGCGCTGGATCGCGGGGAGACGGGGTACACCTCTAACAGCGGACTGCCGGAGCTGCGGGAGGAGATTGCGGGCTATATGCAGACCGGCTTCGGATTGCGTTACGATCCTGCGGATGAGATCTTGGTTACGGTGGGCAGCAGTGAAGCGGTGGATCTGGCGCTGCGGGCCTTCATGGCTCCCGGGGATGAGATTCTGATTCCTTCTCCGGGTTATGTTGCTTACGCGCCTATCGCCTACCTGAACGGCGGGACACTGGCACCGGTGGAGACGAAGGTGGAGGAAGGGTTTAAGCTCACTGCCGAAGCACTGCGTAAGGCGGTAACGCCGCGTACGAAGCTGCTGATGGTGAATTTTCCAAGCAATCCTACGGGGGCGGTTATGACTTATGAAGACTGGCTGCCTGTGGCTGAAGTGGTGAAGGAGCTGGGCCTGATCGTCATTTCCGATGAGATCTATGCCGAGCTGACCTACGACAGCAAGCATGTGAGCATCGCTTCCCTGCCCGGGATGCAGGAGCGGACGGTGGTGATCAGCGGGTTCTCGAAGGCTTTTGCCATGACGGGCTGGCGGGTGGGTTATGCCTGCGGAAACCGTGAGCTGCTCTCGGCCATGCTCAAAATCCATCAATACACCGCCATGTGCGCCCCTGTACCGGGACAGATTGCTGCTGCCGAAGCCCTGCGCAGTGCGTTGCCGGATATGGAACGGATGAAGGCATGCTTCAAAGAACGACGCTCGCTGCTGGTGGAGGGCCTGCGTTCCGCCGGATTGTCCTGCCATATGCCGCAGGGGGCCTTCTATGCCTTCGCTTCAATCAGCCGCACCGGGCTCGGGTCAGAAGAGTTCGCCATGCGCCTGCTTCAGGAGGCAGGGGTTGCCGTGGTGCCGGGCCATGTGTTCGGAGCCGGAGGGGAAGGCTATATCCGCTGCTCCTACGCCGCTTCTACGGCGAAGCTGACCGAAGCGCTGGAGCGGCTCGAAGATTTCATGAGGGTGACAATGCTGCATAGTGTTGAAGGTAAAAATGTAATTGTAAGATGATTTCATATCACCTATAATCCTTAAAGGAAGAAATAGGGATATTGTAACAGCATTCCGGCCCGCCGCCGGATCAGGAAGCCCCCTTCTTCATTTGGAGGGGGGCTTTTGGGCTTGTATTAGGGGGAGGTTGGGGGGCCAGTGGGAGCTGGATGGTGCTGGAAGTTGTCGGGCGGAGAGACGGTTGGCAGGTAACTAGGTAATTATGGCGGGATGTAAGCTGGCAGGAGATAGCAAAGCAGGCGGGGGAGCAAAGAGAGGGAGAAATCCCTTTGATTGTGGTGGAAAGTAGGCTGGTGAAGGAGATGGGAGGAGGAAATCCCTTTGATCCTACAGTGCTGAGGTGCATAAGTGCACCTGAATTTGCTGAAATGGGGCTAGGCGGTCAAATGAGGTGCACAAGTGCACCTGATTTCGGCGAAATGGGGCCAGGCGGTCGAATGAGGGGTATTAGTGCACCTGATTTCAGCGAAATGGGGCTAGGCGGTCGAATGAGGGGTATTAGTGCACTTGATTTCAGCTAACTTGACCTGCCACACGCCGCACCACTCCACCACCCCGCACACCCGCACCCTGCAACTTTTACAGTGCATGCTTATACACTGCACCAACTCCATGGCAGCAATTGGACTAAATTTTCCTTCTTATACAGGCTTATACTCTTCAGTGCGCTAATGAGCGGCATGACCTGCAATACTTGCGAATTTAACTTCAACGAGTGTTACACAACTTCAACGTAACCTGATCAGCAGACACAGATGTATTCTTGCAGCGGGAGTCCGCTTCCGCACTATCTAATAGGAGGCATTATTAATGATCTCAGCCATTCAAGAAGTAACCGGACGGATCGCCCCGCCTGACGAAAAAGCTACGCTGCGCGCGGTACTCCGCCTGAACAGTCTGACCAAGCCGCCCGGAAGCCTCGGGCGGCTGGAGGCGCTGGCTGTCCGGCTGGCCGGAATCTCCAAAGTAGAGCAGCCCTGTTACAGCAAACGAACGGTAGTGGTTATGGCCGCAGACCATGGGGTCTGCTGTGAAGGCGTCAGTGCTTTTCCGCAGGAGGTCACCATGCAGATGGCCTATAACTTCCTCAGCGGCGGGGCGGCTGTGAATGTGCTGGCCCGCCAGGGCGGTGCAGAGGTGCAGTTCGTGGACATCGGGATTAACGGCGATATCAAGCATCCGCAGCTGATTAACCGTAAGGTCCGCCGGGGCACAGACAATATGGCAGCAGGCCCGGCGATGAGCCGGGAGGATGCGCTGCGCGCGATTCTGGCCGGAGTTCATGTGGCGCAGGAGGCGGTGAAGAACGGAACGGAGATTTTTATTACCGGGGAGATGGGCATCGGGAATACGACAGCCAGTGCGGCGGTCTTGTGCGCACTCGAAGGCATTCCGGCAGAGACGGCGGCTGGACGGGGGACAGGCATTAACGATGAGCGGCTCCAGCACAAAATCTCGGTAATCGAACGTGCCCTCCAGGTGAATAACCCCGACCCTGCAGATCCGGTTGATGTGCTCGCTAAGGTCGGGGGGCTTGAGATTGCCGGGCTGGCCGGGCTGATTCTCGGAGCGGCGGCCCTGCGGATTCCGGTCATTCTGGACGGCTTCATCTCCGGGGCGGCAGCCCTGATCGCCCGGGCACTGGCGCCGGAATCTACAGCTTACATGATCGCTTCCCATGTCTCTGGTGAGCAGGGGCATAAGCTGATGCTGGACCGCCTCGGTCTGGAAGCGCTGATTGATATGGGCCTGCGGCTGGGCGAAGGCACCGGGGGCGCGCTGTGTCTGCATTTCATCGAAGCGGTCTGCCGGATTATGCGTGAGATGGCAACCTTCGAGAGTGCGGGCGTCTCCGGATCGGAGAGCGTATGAGCATTCTGGTCACAGGCGGGGCACGCAGCGGCAAAAGCGGCTTCGCCGAGCGTCTGACCCGCAAGCTGGCTGACTCGCGGCAGGCGGTCTATGTGGCAACCGGACAGGCTTTTGATGCGGAGATGGAAGCGCGGATTGCGTTGCACCGGCAGCAGCGGCAGGCGGACGCGGACGGCTTCCAGTGGGAGACACTGGAGGAGCCGCTTAAGCTCGCAGCGCTGCTGGAGCAGCTCTCCGGCAGCGGCCAGACTGTGCTGGTGGACTGTCTCACGCTCTGGCTGTCGAATCAGCTGCTGGCTGTGGAGGAGAAGAGCGACAGGCAGGAATTAGCAGAGGCTGCAATTGCCGAACTGGAGCAAGCCGTCTCCGGCTTCGAGGGCACGCTGATCCTGGTTACCAATGAGGTCGGCGGCGGCATTGTGCCGGAGTATCCGTTGGGCCGGCTGTACCGTGATCTGGCCGGAAGGATGAACGCCCGGCTTGCTGCCCGGTGCGGGCAGGTATTTCTTGTTACCGCCGGAATCCCGGTTGAGCTGAGAAGCCGGGAGTATCTTCTGTGAGTGCGCGGGGAAATGCCGCGGCTGCGTTTCAGTTCCTGACGCGGTTTCCGGTTAGAAGCAGCGGGGAGTTCTCGCCGGAGCTGCTGCGCGCGAGCGTGGTCTATTATCCGCTCGTCGGGGCAGCCATCGGCCTTAGCACGGCGCTCGGTGCCGCAGCGGCAGGCTGGCTGCTGCCGGCTTGGCCTGCCGCTGTCGTCACCCTCATCCTGTGGGTGGGGCTGACCGGCGGGCTGCATTTGGACGGCTGGATGGACAGCGCCGATGCGCTGCTCAGCTACCGCTCCAGGGAGCGGATGCTGGAGATCATGAAGGACAGCCGTGTCGGCGCTATGGGTGTGCTGGCCTGCGTGCTGCTCCTGCTGCTGAAGGCCTCGCTGCTGGCGGCATGGCTCGAAGGCGGCAGCTTCAGCCTGCTGCCGCTGCTCCTGCTGCCGCCGGTCTGGGGCCGCTGGTACATGGTGCGGGCGATGGCCCGCTATCCCCTGGCCCGCGGCAATGAAGGGCTGGCCGCCACCTTCGGCGGGCTGCCTGCCCGGCAGGAGCGGCGCGCGGGCCTGAGCGCCGCACTGCTGACGCTGGCCGCTGCCGCTGCGCCTCTGGCGCTGGGCGCGGGCAGCGGGGCCTGGCCGCTGCTGGCGGCTGCGGCCATCCTGGCACCGCTGGCTGCGGCGGCCTGCGGGCGGCTCGCGGCGCGGCGGATTGGCAGCCGGCTCGGCGGGCTCACCGGCGACGTCTACGGCGCGCTGGGCGAGCTGCTGGAGACGGTGGTCCTGCTTGTGCTGGTGCTGGTCCAGCACAACTTACCTTAGCGGGCTGCGCGGCAACTGCCCGCATCCCTCTGAATGATGCGCCGTACCTACGCAGCATTTATGCATCGCTTCGCGCCGCGCCCGTAGCGAACAATCAGAGATACATGTATTCTGTGCAACTAAAAACAGTGAAACGGCAGGCTGTCTTCTTCTAACTGTAGTCTATACAACTAAATTTGCCTGAAGGGGCGAAAATCGAGATATAGAGGCGGTTTAATTGCACGAAATGCAGCTAACCGGAGATTCGGCGGCAGACAAGGCGATTTAGTTGTACAAATTGCAATTCCGCCAAGGGCTCCGATGTATGCGAAAAACTGAACACAATGTACCAGCGGCGAGGGACGGATCGAATATATGCGGAAAACTGAATACAATGGGTGCAATGGGTGCTGCGCTGAGGGATGGGAGCAATGCTCCACAGCCAGTAACATTTTTAGAGAAATCTTCAAGATGTGCAACAATGCTGCCCAATAGAAGCGGCTTATGCACAAATCCTGCACGAAATGCAACAAATCCAGCGTTAACATACTCTAACCACCGTAATTTGTGCAAATTAAACAACATTGTGCTTCTGCCAGTAACATTTATAGATAAATCCTGCAAAATGTGCAACAATGCTCTCCATCTCCATACAAGCGGCCGGTGAGAGAGAAAACCTTCAAAATTAGCCGGAGTTAGGTGGAGCACGGATTGGAAAGAGAGAAGACTTAAGAGTGTGTGCGAAAAACTGAACATAATGGGCAGGCGTAGAGGGATGTGGACTGGATGCTCCACATCCCCTAAAGAAGTTGGAGTCCTCCCCCACAAAAATGTAGACTGAACAGAGGAGGAAGATGAACATGGAAGATACAGCCGCATACACAGGCGCAGCCCGGGCAGCGGAAGCCGGGCTGCGGCGGCCCGGCGCCGTGCTGATGATCCAGGGGACGGCCTCCGATGTCGGCAAAAGCCTGGTCACCGCCGCCATCGGGCGGATTATGACCCGGGACGGCTACCGGACGGCCCCGTTCAAGTCGCAGAATATGGCGCTGAATTCCTATGTCACAGCGGACGGCAAGGAAATCGGCCGTGCCCAGGGGATGCAGGCGGAAGCCTTCGGTATTACGGCTACCAGCGATATGAATCCGATTCTGCTGAAGCCCTCCGGGGAGATGAGTGCGCAGATTGTCGTACACGGGGTGCCGCATGCCGCCCTCAGCGCGAGGGAATACCGCGAGAAGTTCCTTCCCGAAGCGAAGGACACCGTAATGGATGCGCTCGGGAGGCTGCGGGAGGCTTATGATATTGTGCTGATGGAAGGTGCGGGCAGTCCGGCGGAGATCAATCTTAAGAGCCGGGATATCGTCAATATGAATCTGGCCGGCTGGGCAGATGCGCCGGTGCTGCTGGTCGCCGACATTGACCGGGGCGGCGTCTTCGCCTTCATCGTCGGCACCCTGGAGCTGCTGGAGCCGCATGAACGCGCCCGGGTCAAGGGCTTCATCATCAATAAATTCCGCGGGGATGTCTCCCTGTTACAGCCCGGACTGGACTGGCTGGAGGAGCGGACAGGCATTCCGGTGCTGGGAGTGCTGCCGTTCCTGCCGCAGCTGCGGATTGAGGCAGAGGATTCCGTAGTACTGGAAGGAACGTCCCGCCGCCAGCGGGGGGAGTCCGCGAAGGAGCTTGATATCGCGGTCATCCGTTATCCGCGGATCTCCAACTTCACCGACTTCGATCCGCTGGAGGAGGAGCCGGATGCTGCCGTACGTTATGTGCAGTCGGCAGATGAGCTTGGAACACCGGATGTCATTATCCTGCCGGGCACGAAGAATACCGCTGCTGACCTGCACTATCTGCGCGAGCAGGGTTTCCCTGCTGCAATCGAGCGTGCGCTGGAGCGGGGAACGCAACAGCTTGCCGGAATCTGCGGCGGGTATCAGATGCTGGGCTTGAAGCTGCTGGATCCCCATGCCGTAGAGAGTGCGGAGCCGGGAGAGAGCGAGGGGCTGGGCTATCTGCCGCTCTCGACAGCTTTTCTCCAGCACAAGACTACGGTGCGGGTGAGCGGCGGGCTGGCTGCGGATCATCCCCTGCGGTTAAGCACCACAGCCACTGGTGTAACACCGGAAGCGTTGCCTGTTGCCGGGTATGAGATACATATGGGAACAACCACGAACCACGATCCGTCTTCTGTCCTCAGCCTGTTTACGCTGGCCGGACCGGAAGGACAGGCTGTGCCGGAGGGTTGGGGAACCCGGGACGGCAGAGTCTGGGGCAGCTATCTGCACGGGCTGTTCCATAACGATGCCCTGCGCCGGAGCTGGCTGAACGGACTGCGTAGCTCCAAGGGACTGGCACCGCTAAGCGCCACCTTCTCGGCGGCTGCACTTCGTGAGCAGGAATTCGACCGGCTGGCAGATGCCGTAGCGTCCCATTTGAATATGGCTGCGGTATATGCAATCATGGGCCTGCCGGGAGGGGGAGAATAGCGATGCTGCTTGCCGTGCTGCTGTTTGTCGTAGCTGGTCTCGCCGAGATCGGCGGCGGATACCTCGTCTGGCTCTGGCTGCGGGAATCGCGTCCGCTATGGTACGGATTAACAGGCTCGGTTATCCTGATCGCCTATGGCATCATCCCGACCCTGCAGAAGTTCCCTTCGTTTGGCCGGGTATACGCCGCTTATGGCGGAGTATTCATCGTGCTGGCTGTACTATGGGGCTGGCTGGTGGACCGCAAGACGCCGGATCTCTACGACTGGGTCGGAGCGGGCATCTGCGTCATCGGGGTATCCGTCATTTTATGGGCGCCAAGGCACTGAGCAACAACCTTCACTTTTCCAAAAAAAAGCAGTTCCAAAGGCCGCATCGCCTCGGGAACTGCTTTTTATACTTTTTGAGACACCTAGTCAAGCAGCAGCTCCAGAGGTAGCAGGATTCCTGGCAATCCAGCAGTCCCACGCTCCCTCTATCTCCACGTAACTGTTGTCTCAGCCCCTCAAATCTTAAACTGCTGAGCGGCCTTCTGCAGCTTCACGGCCTGCTGGTAGAGGTGCTCGACAGTTAGGGCGTGGCCCTCCAGCTCTTCATGCTGGCGTGCCGAGTTGCCGGCAAGCGTGTCTGCGTTCTGCTGCGACTTGGCGGTAATCTGCGCCGTTTCTTCTACAGAGGCACTGACTTCCTCGGTGCCTGCCGAGATCTGCTGGGTTGCGGCAGAGACGGACTGGATGCTGTGATTGATGCTCTGAATGAGGATCAGCAGGTGGTTGAAGGCATTGCCGGCTTCGACTACCTTGTTCATCCCGGAGGCCACTTCAGCGTTGACATGATTCATTTCAGATACGGACTGGTTCATATCCTCCTGCAGACTCAGCAGGAATTCGCGGATCTGCTCATTGGATTCCTTAGACTGCTCGGACAGCTTGCGCACTTCACCGGCCACCACAGCGAATCCGCGGCCATGCTCCCCGGCACGGGCAGCCTCAATGGAAGCATTCAGCGACAGCATCTGAATCTGCTTGGTAATCTCGGTAATGCCCTGCACGACCTCACCGATCATCAGCGAGCGTTCGTTCATCAAGCGGAACTGCTCCAGCGACTGTTCGGAGGCCTGCTCTACCTGGCGCATCTGCTCCACTGCACTCTGGGCAATATCATTGCCGCTCTGGGCTTCGGTGGACGCCTCGCTGATCTGCTCGGTGACCTCACCGGCGGCGGAGGCAATATGCTGGATGCCCATATTGATCTCATCCATCGCGCGGGAGTTATCCATGGCACTGCTGGCGATCATGGTGCTGCCCTTGCCGATCTCCTCCACAGAGGCCGCTGAATGTTCAGCCATCTCATTAAGGATCTGGACACGCGTCTTCAGATCATTGGAATCGGCCACTACGGTCCCGGAGGTATCCAGCACATGTCCGATCATCTCCTTCAGGCGCTCACTCATGATGCGGAAGCTCTCGGAGAGCTGTCCGACTTCATCGGTACCCTTAAGCGTGAGCGCTTCGGTGAAGTCGCCGCCCGCCAGCTTGTTGCTGTAGGCTGCAAGCTTGGAGATCGGACGGGTGATTCTGCGGCTCATGAAGCCAGCGGCAGTGACGCCTACCACCAGCGCCAGCAGGGTGATTCCTGCGCTTGTCCACAGGATGCTGCTCATTTTGTCTTGGACGAAGTCCATATCTGCGCTTGCGGCTACAATCATGGTCGTTCCGGGAACGCCGACATAGGCACTTTTATGTATACCGTGGCTATCACTATAAATTTCACTAAGCCCTGTCTTTCCTTTGGAGGCCTGCTCCATGGCAGGGGATACTTCGATGGCTTCATCCGGCTGGAGCTTGGCGCCATGATCTGCAGTCAGGACAGTGGCCTGGCCATCCTTCAGATTGATGAGGAAAAGGGTATCCACATCCAGCTTTTTACGCTTGTCCTCCAAATAGAATTCGACATTGGTCCTGGCCTGCTCGTTCTTGTTCAGGGTCTGCTGCGCACTGGTAGCATTCAGGTTCTTATAGGTATCCTGGGCGGCGGCAGTCAGAGACTTGTCGATCTGCGGAATGACATAGCTGTTAATGGTGCCGATAGATATAATGTAGAAGCTGATACTCAACGTAAGAGAAGTGAGTAGCAGAACGACGAACAGCAACAGCGTAAACTTGCGACTAATTGATTTTTTGAAGCCAAACATGGCATTCGCTCCTTTTTACGTGAAATGCATCTTAATCTCATTATTCTATAGAATTAACCTCCGGTTGAATAGTGAAAATTTGCAATATGCTGCATTATTTTCAGAAATAACTGAATATTTAATGACTCTATCACCATTTCGCCAAAAAGATGCAAAGAAATGCCGTTTTTCTGAAAATTTAAAATTTCATAGCATGTTAGCTTTGCATGTGATAAAGTAATAATGTTTTGTTTTCATGACTACTGCGATCCGCGGTTCGTAACCATCCCGCGTAACCAAAACTAGGAGGAATACCAGGCATTATGTTTAATTTGTTGTGGGGCGTTTGTTTTGTCGTCGTTAATTTTGGTTTTTTTCTGCTGTGCTACCGCTTATTCGGTAAAAAAGGGCTCTACGCCTGGGTCGGCATGGCGACCGTAGTCGCTAATATCCAGGTCGCCAAGACCATTGCGATGCCGTTCGACATCGTGATGACGCTGGGCAATACGATGTATGTCACGCTTTATATGACCAGTGACCTGCTCAATGAGCGGTACGGCCGGGCTGAAGCGCGGAGCGCTGTGTGGTTCGGCTTTTTCACGCTGCTGATGACGACCGTCATTATGCAGATGGTGCTGGTGTTCAAGCCGCAGGAGACGGACATTGCCCAATCCGCGCTGCAGACGATATTCGGCCTGATGCCGAGACTGGCGCTGGGCAGTCTGACCGCTTATTTTATCAGCCAGTTCCTGGATGTACGGCTCTACGCCTGGATACGAAAATATTACGGCAGCTCTAAGCAGCTATGGATCCGCTCGAACGGCAGCACGATGATCAGCTCCTTTGTTGATACGCTGATCTTCTGCACGATTGCTTTTGCCGGAACCTATGACATGAAGGTGTGGACCGAGATTCTGCTGACCACCTACCTGTCCAAGTTCATCCTCACGGCCGCCGGCACGCCGGTGCTCTATCTGGGCCGTTCCTTCAAATTTGCCGAAGAAGAGCAGAAGCCTGTTAGCCGGGACTAAGCCTCCAGATGATTAAAGCCCCAGCCCCCGAAGATCCGGGAGCTGGGGCTTTTGTGTGCCGTGATGTATAGTGGGCTCGCGCGCTAAGTTTGAGGCTTCCTGAACGCTCAGCAGAATTACAGGTTAAGCACGGTCCATTCTTTAGGGAAGCTGGTCAGCGTCTGCGGACCTTCGGCGGTGACCCGCACATCGTCCTCAATGCGCACACCGCCGAGACCCGGCACATAAATTCCCGGCTCTACGGTGAAGACGTTGCCGTTCTGGATGATATCCGTATTCAGCCCGTGCAGCGAAGGATATTCATGGGTGTCCATGCCCAGCCCGTGTCCGACACGGTGCATGAAGTACTCCCCGTAACCTGCGGCTTCAATCACATCACGTGCCGCCTTGTCGACAGAACCGAAGGACGCTCCGGCCACGGAGGCGGCAATGCCCGCTTCATTGGCAGCAAGCACAGCATTGTATATATCACGCAGTCTGCTGTCCACTTCGCCTACCGCGAAGGTGCGGGTAATATCGGAAGCGTAGCCTCCGGCATACACACCGAGGTCGAACATCAGCAGATCGCCCGGCTGAATAAGGCGTTCGCCCGGTACGCCGTGCGGGAGGGCCGTTTTCGGACCGGACAGCACCATCGTGTCGAAGGAGGGGCCGGAGGCACCGACTTTTTTCATCAGATACTCCAGCTCCGCTACCAGTTCAATCTCGCTGACTCCGGCTTTGACATGCGCCAGACCCTGACGGAGAACTTCCTCCACCAGCTCGGCGGCATGCTGCATGCTGCGCACTTCCTCCGGGGTCTTGACCGCGCGCATCGCCCGTAGCAGATGGCCGATATCCTGGTAGGAACCGGCGGCGACCGCTTCTGTGAGGAGTTCATACCGGCTGACGGAGAAGTGTTCCTTCTCGATACCGATGTTGCCCGGACTAACACTGCCGAAGCGTGACTTCAGCAGAGCGTACGGGTTGTCCGTGTCGCTGTGTGTCAGAATCGTCTTCACCGAGGAGGCGGCATGCGCGGCTTCGGCGTCCAGCGCCGGAACGATCAGCACCGGGTTCTCGCCCCGGATCAGCAGCAGGCCCAGAAAACGTTCATGCGGGTTGCTGGCAAAGCCCGTCAAATAGTACACATGCTTGGGATCGGTTACGAGCAGGGCATCCAGCTTACTAGCTGCCATGTCCTGCTCCAGTTGTTGCAGAGCTGCATTCATTTCATTAGTTCCCCTTTCGTCTACACGCTTGAACAGCAATGTTCCCATTATAATTCATACAAATGGATGCTGCACCTCCTGTTATCGCTGCAGCCTCAGTCGTTTGAGGAAGAGAAGCACAGGGTAATAGTTGCCACAATCAGGATCTGATAATATCTGAAGGAGGTTAAGGAATATGACTGGAGCCAAAATAAGGCTGCTCTCCCGTACCTGTCTGCTGCGTGTAACACTGGTCTTGCTGATGACGTTGCTGTCAGCCTGCACTTCCGCTGCAAAGGAGGATAAGCTAGAGGAGAATGGAGCAGAAGGCAGTCCGCAGGTTAATGCGCAGCCTGACGAAGCTCCGGGTGCATCCCCGGACTTTCCCTATACTGCTCAGACGCTGGCCAGCGGGCTGGAGGTTCCCTGGGAGATGGCATTTGCACCGGACGGACGGATTTTCATTACGGAGCGTACCGGCAGCCTGCGTGTCATGGAGAACGGCAAGCTGCGCGATGCTCCGCTGCTGAAGCTCTCTGATTCTTTTGTCGGCAAGGGAGAAGGCGGGCTCTTGGGCCTCGCGCTTGATGCTGATTTTGAGCAGAATGGACGGGCATATGTCTATCACACATACCGCACCGAAGAGGGCGGGACGGCGAACCGGGTGCTGCGGATCGTGGTTGGAAGCAGCACAGCTGAGATCGACCGCGTCCTGCTGGATAACATACCGGGCGATACGAATCATAACGGCGGACGGATCAAGATCGGGCCGGACGGGAATTTGTACATCACCACAGGTGACCGCTATGAACCGGAGCTGGCGCAGGACAAGAATAGTCTGGGCGGCAAAATCCTGCGGATTATGCCTAGCGGCTCTATCCCCGAAGACAACCCGTGGCCCGGATCGCCGGTCTACAGCATGGGCCACCGCAATGCCCAGGGTCTGGCCTGGCAGCCGGAGAGCGGGGCGCTCTACAGCTCCGAGCATGGCCAGTCCAGTCACGATGAGCTGAACCTTATCGAGGCCGGAGCCAATTATGGCTGGCCGCTGATCGAAGGCGATGAGACCGAAGACAGCCAGCCCAAGCTTGTGACTCCGCTGGTTCACAGCGGGAAGGAGACCTGGGCTCCGTCAGGAATGACCTTCATTACGCAAGGGCCCTGGGCAGGTAAGCTGCTGGTTGCCAATCTGGCGGGACAGCAGCTCCTAAAGGTATCGCTGGCTCCTGCGGGCGGAACGCCTTCAATGACCAGCCTGTTCAAGGACAAGTACGGGCGAATCCGTAATGTGGCGGAAGGGCCGGATGGTACCCTGTACCTTATGACCAACAACCGCGACGGCAGAGGCGACCCGCAGGCGCAGGATGATCAGCTGATTGCGCTCCGGCCGGACTGGAAGTGAAGAATTGGCGGGTCTTTGACTATGTTAACCCTCGGAAATGATGTAACATGAGCTTATCGCATATACTCGGAGATGGAGTAAGGTTAGGCCGGTGCTTGAGCTGTACCGGCCGGCGAGGAAGGGGAGGATGTCCATGCAAGGCAAAACCGTGCTGGTCACCGGTGCAAACTCCGGGATGGGGCTGGCTACAACCGTGGAAATGGCCCGCAGGGGAGCAACTGTCATTATGGCCTGCCGCAGCCTTAAGCGGGGGGAAGAGGCTCTTGCCGAAGCGGTGCGGCAGAGCGGCTCCAGCCAGATCCGGCTGATGCTGTGCGATCTTGCTTCCTTCGATAGCATTCGCGCTTTTGCCGGGGAGTTCACTGCCGAATATCCTGTGCTGGATGTTCTGATCAATAATGCAGGGGTAGTCGCGCTGAAGCGTGAGCTGACAGCAGACGGCTACGAGCTGGATCTGGGCGTGAATCATCTGGGACACTTCCTGCTGACCCGCTTGCTGCTGGATAATCTCAAGGCTGCTGAACAGGGCCGGATTGTGGTTGTAGCTTCAGGAGCATATAAGCTCGGCAAGCTGTATCTGGAGGATCATACATTATCCCGCGGCTTCAATCCGGCGAAGGCGTATGCCCGCTCCAAGCTGGCGAATATTCTGTTCACCCGTGAGCTGGCTTCGCGTCTGAAGGACACCCGGGTTACTGTGAATTGTCTGCATCCGGGCGCGGTGGGAACGAGTATCGGGGTGAACCGGGAGACCGGCTTCGGGCGCGGAGTGCTGAAGCTGCTGTCCCGCTTTTTCCTGACGCCTGAGCAGGGGGCGGATACGGCCATCCTGCTGGCGACTGCGCCGGAGCTGGATGGGGTAAGCGGGCAATATTATTACCGCCGCAAGATCAAGGAACTGACGCCACGGGCGGAGGATGCTGAAGCGGCCGCACGATTATGGAAATGGAGTCTGGAGCAGACCGGGCTTGAATAATGCTGTTTCAGTGAGGTTGCTTCAGCTTTACTGAAACTGTAGAACTGCTGCGTAATAAGACCGGCTTGGAGTATAATCACTGTAACGGATGTTTATACCAAAACTAGGGGGATACTTTGGATGGATTGGCAGGCTTACAGCATAGAGGATGCAGTAATTGAGGATTTGGAAGCGATTGTGGAGATTTATAATTCGACGGTTGCCGGAAGAGTGGTGACTGCGGATCTTGAACCGGTAAGCGTAGAGGAGCGGGTAGGGTGGTTCCATGAGCATAACAGCCATCACCGGCCGCTGTGGGTACTGAGACAGGGGGGCGAGATCGCCGCCTGGTTCAGCTTCCAGTCGTTCTACGGACGCCCGGCTTACAATGGAACAGCAGAGATTAGTGTCTATGTAAATGAGAAATTCCGTGGCAGCGGTGCGGGAAGCATTCTGCTGGCCAAGGCGGTGGAGGAATGTCCGCGCCTTGGGCTGCAGAATCTGGTCGGGTTCGTCTTCGGCCATAATGAGCCCAGCCTCGCCCTGCTGCGGAAGTTCGAATTCAAAGAATGGGGGCTTTTGCCGGGAGTCGCGGTGCTTGACGGCATCCCGCGCGATCTGGTCATCATCGGCCGCAAGCTGTAAATATATAAATCGACAGGCGTTATTGAGGTTGCGGAGGAGCGCTGAAGGCGGAACGGCATTCCTCTTCCGTAATCCATGATTCCGACCAGACCTGGAGATCGCGGATGACGGATTCCAGCGCCCGGCCTTTGCCTGTAAGCGAATACTGGATGCGGACGGGGGTCTCAGGGAATACCTCGCGCAGCACGATGCCTTCCTGCTCCAGCTCCTTCAGCCGTTCCGACAGCAGCCGGCCGCTGACAGGCAGCGAGGACTCGATTTCCCCGAAGCGCTGGGGGCCCTGCAAAAGCTGATAGATGATTAAGCCCGTCCAGCGTCTGCCGATAATATCCATGCTTTTTTGTAATCTTGGACATAACTCTGTGGATTTCATTAGGCTCACCTCTTACTGTACATTATAAACGAAAAGCCCTGTGCCTAAAACAAATTTGAACGAAAAGCACGGCTTGAAAGGATGATTTCTCTTGGCTAAAAAGAAGAAAAATACGCCGGCTCCGCGTCCTGCGCAGGCGGATGCTCCCGCAACCCTTAAAGACATGCTCAGCCGCGAGGTGCTGGATAAGCTGAAGGCGCAGTCCGATGCGCTGAAGGCTGAAGAGCAAGGTAAGAAGGACGCGGCTCTGAAGGCGGCGGAAGACAAGCGCAAGGCGGAGCAGAAGCGGCTGGAGAATGATTTCGGCCATCTGCTGGAGAACAGCAATCAGGACTGGTCCAAATTTAAATAAAATAAATCTTTACCAGAAAAAGGGTTGACAATCTGCTGCAAGGCCATATATTATTGGGTTTATCATTTAGAGAAGGGAGGCTGACGGGTCATGATTGGAACAAATGAACGGAACAGACAGCAGGATCACATGACAACCGCATATGTACGATCTGATCTCATCGCCTTCGTCCGGAAGACATAATGCGCAGGGTATTGCTGCTGATGTCTGAACTGAATACGGGTGTGCTTTGAACGGGTGCAAGCTTCAACGGGAAGCTGCACTAAGCGCGCCGGGAGCCGCATGATCAGAACTGGTCTGCGGCTCTTTTTTGTGTACCTGGAAACTCGAAATTCACTGAACCCCCTATGGAACCGAACCAGAAACCCAACCTGAGAGGAAATGAAAATAGACATGAATAGCATGAAGCAACAAGCGGAAGAGATGTCCCGCTATAAACACGAGGTGGCCCTTCCGGGCGGCGATCTCAAAATCTACGCCAGTGAGCAATTATTCGGCACGCTGGATTACAAGGTCTTGGAGATGGCTAACAATAATCTGCAGATTCCCGGCATCGAATATATGAGCTACACGCCCGATGTGCATGTAGGCGTCGGAACCTGCATCGGCACTACCGCCGTCTGGGATGCCGAATCCGGTTACGTCTCGCCGTCCATTGTCGGCAGCGATATCGGCTGCGGGATGCGAGTGCATCTGACCAACCTGCATATGGATGATCTGCGTGAAGTGAAGCTGCGCCGCAAGCTGGTCCGCGCTATTGAGAAGTATCTGCCGATGGAGGCCCAGCAGCGCGGCCATTACAGTGATATCCGGCTGGAGAATGTTGTGCGTAAAGGGTTGCACGGCCTGCCGAATAAATATATCCCGGACAGCTACACGCCGAAGAAGTCAAGTGCGCTATCCCACGTTGAGATCAGCAAGCTGGGCTTCGACGAGGAGATTCTGAATGAGCTGCCGGACATGGCCTGGCACCGGGGCCACCGCCAGCTCGGGACCCTTGGGGGCGGCAACCATTTCGTCGAGATTCAGGCGATTGAGATCGCGGAGGAGCAGCGGGAGGTGGCGGAAGCCTGGGGGCTTCAGGACGGGCAGATTGCTGTCATGATCCACTCCGGCTCACGGGCCTGGGGCGGCATGGTCAATCAGTTCTGCACCCCGGCCTTCGCCAAGGTCATGGGCCAGCTGGGGCTGGGCAGCGCTGATCCGCGCCTGATCTATGCGCCTCTGGCGCATCCGCAGGCTCAGCGTTACGTCAATCTGATGTATTCGGCACTGAACTATGCGGTCGTGAACCGCCATTTAATTGCTTATGGGGTCCGCGAGGGCTTCCGTGACGTCTTCGGCACGAAGTGCGAATTGCGCACTCTCTACGATCTGATGCACAATTACGCCTGGGAAGAGAAGACTTCCTCAGGCAGCAAGTTCGTACACCGTAAGGGGGCTACCCGCGCTCTGCCGGCAGAGCATGCGGATAATCCGCGTCCTTATGCAGCGACCGGACATCCGGCGCTGATTCCCGGCTCGATGGGCACCGCTTCCTATATCATGGTCGGCCAGCCCGGAGGGGAAGAGAATTATTATTCCATCTGCCATGGTGCAGGACGTATCCGCTCCCGCTCGGCCACGAAGCGGCTGGTGAGTGTCCAGGAGTTCTCCCGGTCGATGAAGGTGGGAACAGAAGACGAGATTGTCGTGAACCAGCATTCCCTGGAATCTATCATTGACGAATCCCCCCAAGCCTATAAGAATGTAGATGAGATCATAGAAAGCGTTACGGGCGCCGGCCTGGCTGCCGTGGTGGCCAAATGCAAGCCGCTCGCAGCGATAAAGGGGACGAAATAAGGATGGAGCAGGAGAACAAGAAACCGGCTGTAATCTATGAATATGATGAAGAGAGAGCCGGCATTATCAAAGGCTATGATGTGTACGCCCGTCTGGTGGACGGCATCCTTGAAGCCCTCTACACCCGCTACGGTGTCCGTTACGAGCTGTATGCCAGCGATGATCCCAACAGTGAGTATTGGAAGCTGCTGGAGAACGATGTGCAGAGCGGGAATGCCGGAGTGGAGCATGTGGCGCGGATTTTTGACCGTCTGGAGGACCGGACCTTCGTGTTCGATGATGAGAAGGAGCAGCCGGAGTATCATATCCATCTGTCGGTCCGTAATAATGTGCTCGCTTATCCGGCGATGGGTATTGCGCTGGCGCGGGTTCCGGTGTTTCAGGAGAACGGGATTAACTTCCAGGATTATGTGTTTGCCGCATCGGATCAGCAATTGCAGTTCTTCCTTGGTAATGTGCGTAAGCGTCAGCGGGAGCAGAATATCAACAAGGTGACAGTGTTCACCGACCGGCGCAACGGAATTTCCCGGGAGGATGAGCCGATTACGCGTGCGGTTAGGCGCGAAGAGGTGATTTTGGACGCTGCGATCAAAAAAGAGATCTACCGCTCGCTCGACCAGTTCTTCGACAGCGACCGCAGCTTCTATGTCACCTACGATATCCCGTACAAGCGGGGGATTCTGCTCTACGGGCATCCGGGCAACGGCAAGACCACCCTGGTCAAATCCATTGCCGGAAGCGTGCCGGGACCGGTGCTCTATTGGCAGATTACGGAGTATACGAGCAGCGAATCGGTGAATGAGGTGTTCGAGGCTGCGGCCCGGCTGGCGCCGATGGTGCTGGTGATTGAGGATATCGACTCCATGCCGCAGGAGGTGCGCTCCTTCTTCCTGAACACGCTGGACGGGGCCACCTCCAAGGAGGGGATCTTCCTGATCGGCACGACCA
Source organism: Paenibacillus sp. FSL R7-0302 (assembly GCF_038006885.1). Classification (NCBI taxonomy): domain Bacteria; kingdom Bacillati; phylum Bacillota; class Bacilli; order Caryophanales; family Paenibacillaceae; genus Paenibacillus; species Paenibacillus sp. FSL R7-0302. The sequence continues at coordinate 5,161,743 of NZ_JBBOWB010000001.1, read as the reverse complement.
ATTATCCGGATAAAATCGACCCGGGTCTCATGAACCGCGCCGGGCGCTTCGACCGGGCCTACGAGATCAAGATGCCAAGCGAGGCGCTGCGCCTTGAATATCTGCAGCTGCGCGGCTTCTCCGCCTTCGCAGGTGAGGAAGGCACGGCCACCGCTGCGCGTCTGACCGGGGATTTCTCCCTGACCCAGCTCGGCGAGCTGTATGTCAGTGCCGCACTGGAATGGCATGAGAACGGCACGGCAGATGTGGAGCTTCTTGTGCGCGGCATGCGCGGCGAGCTGGACAAGGGCCGCAAACGGGAATGGATGAAGGATGCATCGTCGAGCATCGGCTTTTATTGAATAAAATACGTGGAGAGCAGGCTGCCAGCGCGAATGAGGCTGGGGAATGAATCGCCAGAGTTAGCATACAGGGGGCCGGGAGGCTCCCTTTGTGCTGAATTTGAGCTCCTCCGCCGTTGCTGGCTGCTAGCCTTCGGTGTTTACAAATTAGAGGTTTCGGGGTCATCTGGGGAGTTATGCGGACACAGAGGACGTTATTTGGCGAAAAAGACGGCTTTTCTGCTCGTATCGGACTCAGGATCCCCTATATTGTATTGTGGAGCGTAAACGGAGGCCGGAGAGGGGGCTTAACGGCATCTGTGTCCGCCAGGCGTGCGAAATGCTGTGTTCCGGCCAAATAAGGGATCTCCAGTCCGCAACGGGAGTGGCGGGGTTCGCCCCCCCGCACACGCCCCCCGCACATCGCGCCCCCCGTACATCGCACCCCGCACCATCGCATCTCGGCCCATTGCACCCTAGCGGATCCCGCCCCACCGCCCCTCCGGGGAAGAAGGACTTTGCTTGCGAACAAAATGGATGATTTCAGGAAATTTCGTACAGAGGTGTAACTTTTCGCATTCTCATACGTGGATGGAGTAAGGGGGGAGGAGATGGAGCCGAATTCGCTGGATGAACTATATGAACAATATGTGGACGACATCTACCGTTATCTGCGCTCCCTCTGCCAGGACCATCATGCGGCCGAAGATTTGATGCAGGATACCTTTTACCGGGCGTATCTGTATCTGGAGGATTGCCGGGAGGAACGGGTGAAGCCGTGGCTGTTCCGGGTCGCGTATAATGCATTCGTGGATTATACGCGCAAGGAGAAGCGGAGTGTGGCGAAGGAAGGCGCTTATTTCAGCAGCCTGCCCCACCCGGAGACAACGGAGGGCACTCTGCTGAAGCAGGAACGCTGGGAGGAAGCGGCGCGGGCACTTAGCCTGTTGCCGGAGGGGCAGCGCCATGCCCTACTGCTGCATGATGTGCATGGGCTGAGCTATAAGGAAGCCGCTGACATTATGGAGGTGGGCTTGTCCCAATACAAGATACTCGTATTCCGCGCCAGGCAGAAGCTGCGTGAGGCGGATCGGAGGAGGAATGAGCATGAGTGAGGAATTCAAAGAGAAGCTGCGCCAATATAGCGAGGGCACCCTACCGGAGGAAGAGCGTGAGGAGCTCGAGAGCGAGCTTGTGAAGCTTGAGGCGTATCAGCAGTATCTGGAGGAGCAGATGGAACGGGAGGAGCAGGACGGGCAGGCTACCGGGAGTTGGACCAAGACGGATGCGCAAGGAAGCGCAGCTCCAGGGTTCAAAAAGGCGAAGAAGAAGCGAAGAGAGAAGTCCGTTATTCGCCGGGGCAAATGGAAGGCGCGGATTAACAATACACTTACTGTATTTTCGGCGTTCCTGATCTTTACGGTCATTAGCAGCATTATCACAATAGTCTTCTACAACACCGGAGACCGCGGCGACACTTACCGTGATGTGGTAGAATCAGCGATTGCCGTTACCCGCCCTAACACCACGGTGCGCCTTTCATCGGATGCGCATTATTTTTTCCGGCTGGAGTTATCCGGGAATCTGCTGAAGCAGGTGGGCAGCGAGAGCATTCAGGTGGGCAGCTATACCCAGGATCTCCATCTGGGCCTGGCCAATATTGGTGAGTTTAATTGGACGGATGAGCGGAATGGGTCTGGAAAAGTGTTCTATTATCCGTCTGAGGAGGGCGGCGCCGTTGGAGGGGATGATAATGACCAGTGGAAGAGGCTGGCGAAGCTTCCTGAAGGTACGGTTGCTGAGGCGTTTCTGTCACTCGGCCATTTATATACCACAGATGAACTCCTGAAGCAGTTGGAGCCGCTGAACCTTCAGCCTGTCTGGTTCGGTGCCGATACCGGACCTTCAACGAGGAATGACGATGTGGTTGTATATCCGCTTGGCTTTCCCTATCAGCCCATGTGGCACAAGGACGATATGAAGACAACCCAAGTTACCAAGGAAAAAACAGGCTGGTTCAGCTCCGTATCAAGCTACAGCAGTGTATCGCCTTCTGTTGAAGAATACGGGAGCGGTGCGCTGCGGGATGCCAACTTTATCAAGACCCTTAAGCTGCTGCAGCAGCATCAGACACTCGCAGGCAGAGCGGTGTATATCAACCAGTTAGACACCTCCGTGGCCTATCTGGAGCAGAACGGAGTGAAGCTCTATGGAGCCGTTGTCACCGGACCGGTCAAGGAGCTGCTGAAGCTGCGCGAGGCTTCATGGGTAAGCCACCTCCAGGTAGGGGAAGTACGGCTTTGGAACTGGAGGGAGTGAGGACTACAATAGGAGATTGGGCAGGAGCCGCCGTGTACTGCAAGGTTCGCGTATGCAGAAGAAAAGCCGCCTAGCCGGCCAAGGGGAAGCCGGGCCTCCCGCTTGCATTCCCTCTTTAGGGCATCGTACAATGAAAGAACGTAAACCTGGGCTTTGAACATGAAATGGCTGAGAGTCGCAGTTTACAGCGCTTCTCGGCCATTTGCGGTTTGGAATGCCGGTTAGGGTGACAATAGGAACAGGGAGTGGATGCAGATGAAGATTGGAGTGGTCTCGGATACACATCTCTCAAGCCGGGCCAAAGGGCTGCCGTCCGTGCTTATAGAAGAATTCCGTCAGGTGGATATCATTCTGCATTTGGGTGACTGGGTGTCGCCGGAGATTTACGATATGCTCGCCGAGCTTGCTCCGGTAGAGGGGATTGCCGGGAACAACGATGGCTATGAGATTATTGAGCGGTTCGGCGAGAGCAAGATCCTTACGCTGGAAGGCATGCGCATCGGAATGATTCATGGACACGCTCCGTATTCCCGCAAGGGTACGGATGGTAATGCGCTGCTCGCTTTTGAAGGCCAGGACGTAGATTGCATCCTCTTCGGGCATTCCCATCAGCCGCTGATGCGCCGGGAGAACGGGATTCTGCTGTTCAACCCCGGATCGCCAACGGACAAACGCCGGGAGAAGCAGTATTCCTTCGGCCTGATGGATATTGAAGATGGTAAAATCACGGCCCGTCATGTCTTTTACGATTCCAGGGAATAAGGGGGCGCAGCTATGCTGAATTTTCGGTTTGAACGGGCGGGTCTTGAGGATGTGGAGGAGCTTGCGCCGGTATTTGATGAATATCGCAGCTTCTACGGCCAAGCCTCGGACCTGGAAGCTGCCCGGGAGTTCCTGACGGCAAGGCTGCAACATGAGGAATCGGTTGTCTTCATGGCCGTTGCCGGTGAGGGAGAGGACAGACGGATCTATGGGCTGGCGCAGCTGTATCCCTCGTTCTCTTCCATCACGGTTCAGCCCGTATGGATTCTGAACGATCTGTTCGTGACGCAGGAGCAGCGCGGGCAAGGATTGGGTTCGCTACTGCTTGAAGGCGTGAAGGGCTTCGCGCAGGGGACAGGCGCCAAGGGTTTGACGCTGTCTACCATGATCACCAATACAGGTGCACAGCGACTATACGAAGCCCAAGGTTATGAGCGGGACGAGAGCTTTTATACTTATCATTTATATTTCTGAAGATATAGTTAGGAGAGTTATAGTGGTGGAGACAAGCAGTAAGCTGGCTGTATTTTTTGATCTGGATGATACGCTGTATGACCATCTGCTCCCGTTCAGGGAAGCCGTTCGTGAGGTACTGGCACCTGATGAGGGCAAGCTGGATTACGCGGAGCTGTTCTATACTGTACGGCATCACAGTGACCTGCTGTGGCCGAAGTATCTGCGCGGGGAAATGGAGCTGGAGGAGACGCGGGTGCTGCGGCTGGAGCTGGCTTTTGCCGAGTACGGGTTGCCGCTCAACCGGGAGCAGGCGGTGCAGATACAGGCCTCCTATATTGCCCGCCAGTACACGATTGAGATGATTGAAGGCGTAGCGGAGCAGCTGCAGCGCTTCATTAGCCAGGGCCATCCGGTAGGCATTATCACCAACGGCCCGCAGGAGCACCAGATGGGCAAGCTGCGCGGGCTGGGCATCGACCGGATCATTCCCCCGGAGATGATCTTCATCTCGGATGCAGTCGGTCTGGCGAAGCCGGACCCGGCCATCTTCGCTCATGTCAACAGGGTGACGGGAACGGCACCGGAGAACAGCCTTTATGTGGGCGATACCTGGGCCAACGATGTGGTCGGCGCGCTTACGGCAGGCTGGCAGGTGTGCTGGTACAATCCGCGCGGGCGGAAGCCGGGCACGGCTCATGCGCCGAGCTATATTTTCACGAATTATAAGGAGTTCAGCGAGCTGCCGCTGGTATGATATTCATACAGAAAAGGTGCCCTCCGTGAGTGGAAGGCACCTTGTTTTGTATTTTACCTGGAAGCTACTTAGCCGCATCAGCACTAAGCTCTGCTAATTAGCGAAGCTGTACGTCGAATCGGTCAGATTCAGCCGTTTCTTCAGCTCAGAGGTGGCATAGATCTTGTTGTCGTCTGTAATGAAGAAGGCTTCCACCTTCTCCGGCAGTGCCTCAAGATACTTCATGCCGTCTTCAAGGCCCATCAGGAACACACCGGTAGACAGTGCATCCGCATCGGTTGCATTCGGGCTCATAATGGTGATGCTCTTCAATCCGTTCTGGGAAGGGAAGCCTGTACGCGGATCGAGGATATGGTGGTAACGTACCCCGTCCTGCATGAAGAAGCGCTCATACACCCCGGAAGCATCAATGACCTCATCGGTAATCTTAATCGTGCCCAGCTGGGTGCCCCGGCTCTGATCGGGGTCCTGCAGGCCGATATTCCACTGGGAGCCGTTCGGCTTGTTGCCAAGGGCGATAATGCTGCTGCCGCCGAGATTAATCATCGCGCTGTTCAGGCCCTGAGCCTTGAGATAGTCGGCGATCCGGTCAGCCGCATAGCCTTTGCCGATTCCGCCCATGTCCAGCACCATACCCTCTTTGGCCAGCTTGACCGTCTTCGCAGCCTCATCGACAGTTACATCCTTGTAATTGACCAGACTCCGGGCCTTGTCGATCGCCGCCTGGTCAGGCACATGCTCCCCGCCTTCGCCGATCGCCCATAGATCCACAAGCGGGCCAACCGTTGGATCATACAGCCCGTCCATTTCCTCAGCATATTTGAGGGAGAGCTTCACGATATCCAGCGTTTCATCAGACACAGCTACGGCTTTTTTGCCGGCGGCTTGATTCACCGCGTACAATTCCCCGTTCGTCTTGGTGCGGCTGAACTCGATATCCATCCGTTCCAGCATAGCCTGAATGTCATCCATATTCTTCTGTTCCACCGTATCGCCGAACACCTTGATAGTGACGACCGTATCATAAATATAAAACGTCTGCTCCAGGGATTTCGTATCGCCGTCTTTGGAGGCAGTAGCGCCAGGGGTTCCGGTAGCAGTAGGGCTGTCTTCACTCTTGTTGCCCATTGTAAGCCAGATTACCACAGCCGCAGCGATAACAACGACTAGAGCGGCCAGAATGACAACGGTTTTTTTGTTCTTAGCTGTTTTTTTGATTTCAGACATATTCCACCATCCATACAATTAGTTTCGTGGTTGCATCTTTACTATCATACCCCAGAAAGAACGGCAATGGATACTCATTTGGTGACATTTTGTGCAGAAGAGCAGCTTGCCGGGTGCCGAATCCGGTGATATTTTGATGAAAATATTGTCTTCTTCCCGGTGGCGTGGTAAATTGGGTGATAATTAATGACCGGAAATAAATTCTAGTCAATATGTATTCTAGAGAATGGAGTGTTACCCATGTCCATTGACCGTAAAGCATTAATCCTGCAGGCAGCCACCCTGTCCTTTGTTCAATTTGGCTATAAGGCTACGACGATGGATCAGGTATCCAGAATTGCCAATGTGGGCAAAGGCACGATCTATACCTTTTTCAAAACCAAGGAAGAACTGTTCGAGGAAATTCTGGACAAGGCCACCTCCGAATTAACATCGGTGATGAGCCGTGTGGCCGCGCAGCAAACTTCCTTCGTGCATAAGCTGCTTAATCTGCTGGACTCCATTCTGGAATTCCGCCTGGACCATGAGCTGTTCGTCAAGCTGGCCCAGGAGGTCCGGGATATCGGTACGGCCCAGGCGCTCGAAGGCGTGAAGCGGATGGAGGGCTACGCGCTGGACTTCCTGCAGCAGCAGATCGGGGAGGCCATCGGGAGCGGAGAAGTGAAGCCCTGCGATGCCAGTGTGGCTGCGTTTATGATTCTGCGGATGTATCTGGCGCTGACCACGGAATGGAACAAATCCCATGAGCCGCTGGATCAGGACAAGATCAAAGAGCATATGATTCTGTTTATCTCCACCGGAATACTGCAATAGAGGCAAACTAGCTAATTGTTGTAATAACTAAACAGAGCTTCAGATTGTACGTTGAGCTGTTCCGGCACCCCGGGCTATAATGAAAGCGTTAATGAAGACGATTATGGCGCAGCTGAAGTCTAGAGCTGGCATGGCGGCGGGGGACTGCTGTCCTGTTCCAGATGGATGAGAGCGCCTTCAGACAAAGTGAGGCTGATGGTTATGGAAGAGTATAACAGCGGTATCGGGCTTGGCGGGCAGGAGGGTCCGGCGGCACCCCAAGATCCAGTGGAGCGCCGTAACGGCTTCTTCGTCATGTTCGAGACGGCGATTGAGGCAACCGCCCGGGCGGAGGGCAAGCCCTCACAGGAGGTCTATCTGGAAGGCAATTATCTGATCGATAAGGCCAAATACATAGGCGGGGTTACGGATGAGCAGATGCTGGCGATGCTTAGAGACTGGAGCGGCTTCCGCAAGCTGGTGCACAGCATTGGAGTGTCCGTGAAGACGGCGGAAGAAGGGGGAGCAGTCACTTTTCTTATGCAGAATTGGGGCAGAACCAGCAAGTATGAGACCGGCACGCAGCTGCGGGTCCCCTGCCCGGGCGATGGAACGGAAATCCTAGTGAAGCTGGAGGAGCATGAGTGGTCTGAGGAGGATGTGGCTCCCGGCAAATATGCCTTTGAATTCAACAACGAGGGGGAACTGGCGACAGCGAGCATCGTTCTCTACCTGAATGACGGGTACACCGCGCCTGAGCTGACAGCGGAACCTTCCGTAGACTTCGATTCGTCTGCTTACCGCGCGATGATTGCGAAGTCTCTGCTGTATGCGGGCAATAACCGGCGGCTGAAGCGGGCTATGGACAAGGCTGCTAGCGGCGAAGATGTGACGATTGCTTATATTGGCGGGTCCATCACACAGGGGGCCGGAGCTAAGCCCATTCATACAGAATGCTATGCCTATCAGTCGTACTTGAGATTTAAGGAGCTATTCGGCAAGGAGGGTGGAGAGAATATTCATTTCATCAAGGCCGGGGTTGGCGGGACGCCCTCTGAGCTTGGGATGATCCGCTATGAGCGGGATGTGCTGAGGGATGGTACAGCCGCTCCCGACATCGTAGTGGTGGAATTTGCTGTGAATGATGAAGGGGACGAGACGAAGGGCAACTGCTTCGAGAGTCTTTGTCTCAAAATTCTGTCTGCGCCGAACCAGCCTGCCGTCATTCTGCTGTTCAGTGTCTTCGTGAATGACTGGAACCTGCAGGACCGGCTCTCCCCGGTAGGCAGACGCTATAATCTCCCTATGGTTAGTGTCAAAGATGCAGTAACAGAGCAGTTCCGGCTGAGCAAGGCCGAAGGGAACATCATCTCCAAACGGCAATTTTTCTACGATATCTATCACCCCACGAATGACGGGCACCGCGTAATGGCGGACTCCCTGGGCTACCTTTTCTCCGAAACTGCCCGGGCGGGAATGGATGAAGAAGAGCAGGTTACTCTGGCGGGACCGCCTGTGCTCGGCAATGATTTTGCCCATGTCCGGCTGCTGGACCGTATAAGTGATCTGGGCAGCGCAGGTACTGCGATTGCTATTGAAGCTGGCGGCTTCCACGGCACGGATGAGGAGCTGCAGCAGGTGGAGCTGGATGCCAACCCGTTCGGCACTCCGCAATTCCCGCATAACTGGATGCACACGGCTGCGTCCGGAGAGGATCGCTTCAGGCTGACAATTACCAGCAAGAATCTGATCCTGGTCTTCAAGGATTCGGGCAGCCCGGATGTAGGCAAGGCGGAGGTCTATGTGGACGGCAAGCTGGTTCTGACGGCAGATCCGCATGGGAATAGCTGGACGCACTGCAACGCTGTGATTCTATACAACAATGAGCAGAGCGAGGAGCATGTGGTGGAGATCCGGATGGCACCGGAGGATCAGGACAAGAGCTTCACCATCCTGGGCTTTGGCTATACGGCTTAAGAATCGAGCGGGTAGAAAAGGGTGTCACCGTGGCAGCACGAAGCTGCTTCCGGTGACACCCTTTTTGTACCGTTCATGAACAGGACGGCGTTTCAGCTTGTGGCTCAGGACTTCTGGGTAGCGCGGAATTCTGTGCTTAGTCGAGCATGAATTCCCTGTATTTATTCTTGCGGGGATTGAGCACGAACAGAATGCCGCTGGCGTAGCCGGAGACGGCATTGAAATTCCGTTTCAGGGTAGCTTTTGCCGTCAGATAGGTCAGTGTCCAGAGCAGCGCCGCATAATTCTTCACGGGTGCTTTGCGCAGATTCAGCAGATAATAATGATTGACTGCTGTCGCCCGGGCGACCCGGCCTGCCTTATCGCGCGAGCTGGGCGATTCATGGTGCATGATTTTCAGCTCCGGGTTAATCACCAGCTTGCCGTATCTGCTTGCCAGATGGCACATATAGATATCGTCCGCCACCGCGTAGCTGGTCATCCAGGGGTACGGCTTCATGTCCTGCAGTGCCGAGCTGCGGAAGGACATGTTGCAGCCATGGAAGAAATCCGTCTCAAAAATATTCTCCGTCTCCCCCCACAGCAGCAGAGAACCGGCCAGTGTACTGGCCGACAGTCTGCCTGGCGAAGCCGACATTTGGCAGGTCAGCCGGCCAAGCAGCTTGCCTGATTTACTGCTGGAGAGACCCTTGGCGATTCCGCCTACCCCGACAATGGACGGATCTGAGGCATAGGTATCGAGCATCCGGCGGATATAGAGCGGATCGTCCAGCTCCGCATCGTCATCGAAGCTGAGCAGAATCTCCCCGTCGATAAGACCCAGGGCCTCGTAGCGGGAGAGCCAGACGCCGGGCTTGGTTTTGCGGTAATAACGCAGGCTGGCATCTGGAAGACGCCCGAGCACCTCACGGAAATCATCCAGCACCCGCTCTTCGATCTCACCGTCGTCCACGATCAGCAGTTCGATGGAGACATTCTCCAGCCCGGTCTGGGCACCGATGGATTCAATGCAGAGAGTCAGATCGCTGATCCGGTTACGAGTGGGAATGACTATAGACAGGTCATGCATGCCGCTGACTCCTTTCGGGACGCCATAGACCGTCCGCTTTGAATTAGTTGCTCTAATTTTACCTGCCCGGCCGGGCATACGTATATACCTCTTTCGTTTACTTTTCTCAAGGAAGCCAGCAGGGAAGAGAGTGTACGGGATATTCAATGGGAAGGGGCCGTTCAGAAAGTTTGTTTGTAATTTTCGGTTTTTAACTATATAATAGTAAGTAAATTGCAATACCAATAACATTACCATTCAGGAGGAATTCCCATGAGAATAGATATATGGTCTGATTATGCCTGCCCGTTCTGCTATATCGGCAAAAGACGGCTGGAGCACGCGCTGAGCCAATTCCCCGGCCGTGACCAGGTGGAGGTCGTGTTCCGCAGCTTCCAGCTGGACCCGAATGCACGCACCGATGAGACGAGAGATATCCATGAGCTGCTGGCCGGCAAATACGGCATGACCCGTGACAAGGCCAAGGAGATGAACGCACAGCTGGCCGAGCAGGCGCAGGGTGTAGGTCTGGAGTTCAATTTCGATACGATTCAGTCCACGAATACCTTTGACGCTCACCGCTTGAGCCACTATGCCGCTACTCAGGGCAAGGCTCCGCAGATGACCGAAAGGCTGCTGCGTGCTTATTTCACCGATTCACTGAATGTGGGTGACCGTAAAGTGCTGGCTGAGCTGGCTGCGGAGGCCGGACTGGATCAGGCTGAAGTGGCTGCAGTGCTCGACAGTGAGGCTTACGGCGATCGGGTCGAGGCTGACATTGAAGCTGCCCGGCAGCTGAACATCACCGGCGTTCCGTTCTTCGTCTTCAATAATAAGTACGCCGTATCCGGTGCGCAGCCGGGTCCGGTCTTTACTGAAGTGCTGGACACGGTATGGGCGGAGGAACAGAAGGGTCCAGAGCTTCAGGTGGTCGGCCAGCCGAAGTCCGGGGCTGCACCGTCTGCTGACGGCTGCGATGACGGTTCTTGCAGCATCTGATTACGATCAGTGGCAGGCTTGAGATAAGCGTTGCAGCATGCTGTGCTTGGACGGGACGTACGATTCATTCTGGTTACGGACTACAGTTCCACTAATTGCGCCAAAAGGCCATTTGGAGCGGCGCGGCGGACTGGCAAGTCTGCAACAAATGGACGCACAAAACCCCCGCCGCATGAAATTCCTGCAGCGGGGGTTTTTGTTCCTTACAGAGACCACTGGCCTGGAGCGGGAAACCGAATCATTCCGTTACCGGAACGAGGTCACCAGACTGGAGAATAGTGTACGGACATCGTTCTGGTACGCATTGATCGGCTCCACCGGACGGTTCAGGCCGAACAGGGTGTAGACAGCGATGCGGGCGGCACGGACTGAATATTCTTCCGTGAAAACGATATCGTCCGGGATCTCGCAGTATTGGCCGATAAAGGCCAGGTTGGTTGAGCCTTCAGGCACCACCTGCGGCCGGTCGCTGTTCAGGCGCGGCATGAACTGGGAGGTGATATACGGCATCATGCAAGGAATACAGTTGGCGGTAGCCATGATCTCTTCCTTATGCGCCTCGAAGTGCAGATGTCCGATCAGCTCCTCCATAATCTCCTCGCCGGTACAGTCGCACATTTTTTTGTGTACATAATCGCCGACCTTGTCCGGGTACAGGCCATATCCCCAGAAGACCCTGACATGCTCCGGCTGGTTGCGGAAATGCGGCTGGAAGGCCAGCACGACAGACATCAGCCAGCTGGAATCCTTGAAGGTGACGAGTGCGCCGGTTCCGGCCCGGTTGCGGGTGAACTTCTCCATAAGGTCGAAGAACTTCGAGTCCTGGAAGGTCACCGTGAAGGATTCCCATTTGGATTCATCCACATGATCGTCGAAGGAGGAGGGATTGCCGAGACCCGGCTTCTTCGCGGCGATATTCTCCCACAGCTTCCACGAGCTGCCCTTACCGTTCAGCCCGGGAGCGGAGGTCATTGATCCGAGGCTTGCGCCTTCGGTCATCGAACCGTTAGTCACAATGACGCGGTCGTCTTCATGAACCTGGATCGTGTCCTCCACGCCATCGCGGACGACCTTCATCCCGGTCACTGTGATGCCGTCGCCTTCTTTGAATTCCAGATCAGTGACCGTACATTTCAAGTTGAAATCTACACCCAGCGGCTCCAGATATTGATGCAGCGGCAGAATAATGGAATCATATTGGTTGTACGGGGTGCGGGTTACGCCTTCAAGCGTTTGAATTCTCGGGAATTCGTGCATGAAGCGGAGCATATAACGCTTGAACTCAACCGCACTATGCCAAGGCTGGAAAGCAAAGGTCGTTGCCCACATGTACCAGAAGTTCGTCGTGAAGAAATGCGGTCCGAACCAGTCGTTAATCCGCAAGGTGCCCATGGCTGATTCCGGGGTAATGACCAGCTTGCCCAGGGCCAGGCGGTCTGCCATATCGAAGCCCATGGAGGTTACATCCTGAACCTCACCCTTGCTGTTGATCAGCCGGGCCTGGCCGCGGGTCGGATTGGATTCGTCGAATTGAATGATTTCTTCCCGCAGCGTCAGCCCCGGCTGGTCAATGGACGGAATGGTATTTAATAGCTCCCACAGATTCTCATAGGTCTCATCGTTCAGCATCCGGCCGCCGCGAATGACATACCCGTGCTCTGCATCGCCGGCTCCGTCATTGCTGCCGCCAAGGATCTTCATTTCTTCAATAATGTGAATGTTCTGTCCGGGAAAACCGCAGTCTCTAACCAGATAGGCTGCACCCGCAAGGGAAGCAATGCCACCGCCTACGAAATATACCTGCTCGTTACCGTACTCTTTTTTCACTGATTACCGCCTCCATAGGTTTGCTTGAATACTGGACCTGACCCGAGTGTAATCCAGTCCCGCCCTGGAGGGTATCATCAAAGCACTTGATCTGTATAAAATTTGGACATATGGAACAAAGTGTAACATTTTCGAGCAGAAAAAAAGCCGCAGCCCCTAAGGCTACGACACAATGTTCTCATATTTATGCAGTGCCTTCAGAAAGTTCCCTTCAATCAGGACGCTCAGCTTCCCGATCATCTGCTCCGGCGGCTCCTTCATCCCGTCCTGCATCCATTGAATGACCAGTCCGGTGAAGGCCAGCGTGTAAAAGTTAGCGATGAACTGCTTATCCGGCGTTCCGACATCCAGTCCGGCGGCCAGCTCGTTGATGACGCCCATGACGAGATCATTCGTCACCTCATACAGATAAGCATCCAGATGCGTCCGTCCGAGGGAGTCCAGCGTATTGCAGCAGAACGCCTTATTATTCTCAATATAGCAGAATATCCGGTAGAATCCGTCTGTCCACGTGCTGTAGCTGCGGTACTCGGCAATGCTCTCGACAGCCTCCGTCCTGTAGATCCAGCCCAGCAGATCATAGATATCCTGAAAATGATAATAAAAGGTCTGCCGGTTCACGCCGCAATCCTCGACCAGATGCCGGACGGAGATTTTGTTCAGCGGATGATGGGCCATCAGGTCTTTGAGCGAGCGGGCGAGCGCATTTTTGGTGAGCAGGGAATTGGACATAAGGGTCATCAGCTCCTAACAGGAATCAGCGTGTGCGCCAATAGTGTATCAGCAGCCGGCCGCCCTCGGCGATCAGACCCAGAGCGAAGCCGCCTGCTGTAAACAGGCCGAAGGAAAGAAAGCCCGCAAGATCCTCGAAGCCCGACATCTCACGGTAAGTGTACAGGTACATCAGGAAGAGCCCCGCCACAGTTCCAGCGGTTGAGAAGATCCACACAAGCTGCGCACCCAGCCAGCCGAACCCGTTGACTATACCGGAGATGACAAGGGCAAGGATGGCCCAGCGTAGGGCAAGAATAAAGTTGAAAGGCTCACCTAACCACATATACCGGTGCAGAATCAGCAATAGCCACAGCAGCAGCGCGTAACCGGCAGACCATGCCAGCCAGCGGCCCGTCCGGGCAGGAGGCAGGAAATTCATTATCAGCTCACCCCATGTATAGCGTTATACCTCTTCCAGTTCCTCTGCGCTCTGCAGCATGAACTTCAGGAGGTTCGGAAGGTCTTCCATTTGCTCCTCGGTAATTTGTCGTTTGAATTGCAGTTCAACACAGTTATTGTACGTATCGTCCGTCTGTCCATAGCGGAAGCTGAGCGATTGCACAGGCTGGAATTCGGGTCCCCAGATTCGGGTCAGAATCTCTTCAATCGCCGGGCACTGCACATTCACATCTTCTATCTCCATATAAAAGCGTAAGAAAAGACTGCACCCCGGATCGCTGCCCGGTGTCTCCAGAATCTCATCGCTGAGGTCCTTCACTGTGGATTGCAGCAGAATCTCGGACGTTACGTTAAAGCCTTCGGTCAGCTTGAACGCAAGGCTGAATTCACGCGACATCAGCGCGAGATTGAGAGAATCGGACCGGTCTGTTACAACCAGAACCCCATCCAGATTATCGTAGTCGTAGATCTGGTTCTCCAGGGCGATTTTAATATTGTCAAAAACAGTAGGGTGGAACAAGAGCAGCACCTTCTATTCGTTTCTCTATATTATATTATGATCTGCTGTCGGCACGCACAGCTTAGGAATTAGTTCGTAGGTGCCGGTGCCGTGTATTTCAGAAAAGTCTTCGGAATCGCGCTCTCAAACGTCAGGATTTCGCCTGTGGTTGGATGAACGAACGAGAGCACTCGGGCATGCAGGCCGAGACGGCCGACCGCCTTGGTCTCTGCGCCGTACTTCTTGTCTCCGGCGATCGGATGGCCGATGTCGGCCATGTGGACACGGATCTGATTCTTCCGTCCGGTCTCCAGATGCACCTCCAGCAGGGAGAAGTGGCGGTTCGCCTGGATCAGCTTATACCGGGTTACGGCATGCAGCCCGTCTCCCTCATGCGGACTGGAGTACATCTTCAGCGTGGATGTCTCCTTCAGCCAGGAGCTGATCGTGCCTTCGGATTTCTTAACGGCACCTTCCACCAGAGCCACGTAGGAGCGTTCCTTGACGGTCTCCTTCCAGCTGTTCTGAAGGGACTGCTGAATCGCCTCGCTGCGGGCAAACATCATGACACCTGAGGTATCACGGTCCAGCCGGTGCACGACATAGACGCGGTTCTTCGGGTTGCTCAGGCGGACATGCTCCATCAGCTGGCGGTAAGCCGTCAGTTCATTATCTTCTCCGGTTGCGATGGACAGGAGTCCCGCATCCTTCTGAATCACGATAATATCGTCATCCTCATGGACAATGGTCAGCCCGAGCAGCTCCTTGGCTTCGGCAGGCTTCTCCTGGTCAATCGTTACGGTCTGGCCGGGATGGAGCTGATGGTTATGCTTCGTCACCGGCTTGCCGTTCACAGCAACCTGCCCGCGGGAGAGCATGGATTTGATCGAGTTGCGCCCCTTGTTCGTAATCGTCTTCAGCAGCCAAGCAAGCAGCTCCGCAGGCTCCGCTACCGTATAGGATTTGGGTGTAGCTGCCGGCTTGGCCGAGGCTCCGGATCTTGTTCCCTGTTTATGGTTAGGGGTTCTGTTCCCCTGATTTCTGGTTCTTCTTGTATTCATGCTGCATTCTCCGTCCTTTAAGTAGGTTACTCCTCAATATACCATGGGCCGTGAAGAAATACTACGGAAGGGAAGCGGGCAGCTAGATATAGAGGAGCAGGCCGATACAGATCATCAGGGAGAGCAGGATATAGCTCCAGGCCACGACTCTGGTGTACTTTTTCTCCCGGTGCCAGCCCCGGTTACTGTAAATTCGGATATCCACCACCAGCAGGAGCAGGGCCGAGAACAACAGTATTCCGGCTAGACTTCCCAGCAATCGGATCATACGCTTCCTCCTCCATCAACAGATACCTGCTTGGGCTGGCGCTTAATCATGCTTGAGGCCCACTCTGCGGATATGCAGGGTCAGTCTGATATCCACACCAACACTGCTGTACAGGCTCTCCCAGTCGTTTTTGCCGCGGATATGCTCCCTCCAGTAGGCGGGATGATGGCTTCTGATCTGTTCGCCCATGCCAAAAATATCAGAGTGGTCCTGCTGGGTCTGCTTCACCAGTCCGGTCAGCACCGTCTGAATCTGCTGCTCGAACTCCCGTTCGATCTCATGCAGCTTCTGCGGGGAATTGACGGGAACATCGCTGCTGTAATGCTCGTCCAAATCCCCCTCCAGGAAGATCTCATAGGACAAACAGGGCTTGCCGTCCTTGATATAGCTCCGGGTCCGGGTGAAGCGTTCATTGATCTTGGTCATGACAATCCCGAGCTCCTGCGTACGGAGCAGAGTGGAATAACCGCCGGGGTCCATCCCCTGCATCGCCATGAACCCGCCGATTTCTATAGGGGCAGTCTTGCCCGCCATCTTGCCGCCGCTGAAATAAGCCAGCCCTTTAATCAGAATATTGTCCCTGTTGCGCAGTGCGACATAAGGCAGATAGGCGCTTTGTCCCCACTTGGAATCCGCTGACCAGAAGGTGCCGATATAGTCGCGGGGGAACTTGCCGGAAGAGACCGATTTCTCCATCATGGACAAAATATAGAGCGTAGGCACGCGCTGCAGCGGCGGATTCACATCCATAAATGCCGAAGCACGGCCCTCGGAGACGAGCAGCCAGGTTCTGCGCCGGATTTCCGGGTTGCGCCGCAGATAATCATTCAGCTCGGCAAGGCTGCCCCGGGCAATCTCCTCGCTGATGATGATGATCCGCAGGTGAACCAGATAACGCGGGTCGGCAATCTGCTGCTGCAGATTATTCATGGCGTCATCGAGCGAGATGCCGCGCACGCTGACTACCCAGACAGGACTGGTCTTGCCTTCCCCTGCGCTGCCGCCGGTACCGGGGCCCAGCGGGACTCTGCCCGGGACGGCAATCTGAGCGGTGACACTGATCATCTCCGTAGGCAGAGAGTTATCATGGATGTGAGTCACCCGGTCTTCTTTTTGCGTATCGTCTGCAGGGATCTTGTCAATGGATAAGCCGAGAACCAGTGCGCGGTCCTCAATCTCCACCTGATCCCAGCATCCGCTGAGCAGCGGGGCGGCTATAGTGAGCAGCAGGAGCAGGGCGAGCGTGCGCGGAAGCTGTATTTTCATGAGGTCACCTTCTTCTTGTGGCGTCTGAGCAGATAGACCGTCCATAACAGCAGAGGATAGCCGAACATCAGCATCATGCCGGCATTGCCGAGGTGAAGGGCCCACTGGTAAGATTCGAACACATTGGAGGGCAGCATGGCCAGGATGAACATCACCGGCAGCAGGACCGTGGAGGCCATCCGCTGATCGCGGAATCGCAGCAGCTTGTGAAGCAGATAGGCAGAGATGTAATAAGTAGTGTAAATCGTCGTGTAGACAGAGATGACCCAGATAATAATGAAGATAGCATCCAGCCGCTCAAGGAATCCTTCGCCAAAGGCCGCCGAACGGGCCATCTCCAGAGTAGGGTAGATCAGCAGCTTGGTCTCCTCGGCACCGAATATCCCTACAGAGGCAATGACGATCAGCACGTAGATTGCACCCGACAGGAAGATGGCCCAGGCCCCCGCACGGACGGCATGTCCGGGCTTCTCCATGAATGGAATCAGCAGCACGATGACGAAGGAGCTTTGGAACAGATAGGTGGCCTCCCGCGCCCCTTTCCAGAACTGGAGGCCGGGAGCCATCAGGACAGGCTGCAGATTGAGCATCTCCACATTTTTGAGCGAGAGCAGAATGGTGACCAGAATAGAGCCGACAATCAGCGGCAGATAGAAGAAGTGGATATAGGAGAACTTCACAACGTTGCGCCTGGAGGACAGCAGACTGATGAGCAGCATCAGGAAGATGGTTGCTTCGATCGGTGTTTTTTTGTACAGCACGGTTGTGGCGACATCCCCGAACTGGCGTACAGTGAGGCCGGTGAGTACAATGAACAGCAGCATAATCACCACAGTGAAAATAGCAGCAAGCGGGCGTCCGATCAGGCGGCGGCTGAACACGAACAGGGTCTCCTGCGGAAACCGCTGGCAGAGAGAGGCCAGCAGCCAGTAACTGATGAAGGAGAAAAGTACGCCGCAGAATGCAACAAGCGGAGCGCTGCTGTTGCCTGCTTCGGTCATATAGCGCGGGAAGCTGAGGATGCCCACTCCGATAATGGTGCTGCTGATCACGGCTGCTGCGCGCAGACTCGTAATCTGGCGCGGATTATTCATCGGTCTCATCTCCCTGCCTGAGAATCTGATCAATCTCTGCGGCTGGCACGCTGCGGGGCAGTCTGTCCGTATCCCGGGCATGCAGGAAGCTGGGGCGGCGGCGCATCCACCAGAGCGGCACCCGCACCAGCGTATCCTTCAGATCACGCCACTTGCCGGGAATGTAGGGGGACATATAGGGAACTCCGAAGGACTCCAGGTAGAGCAGATGGTTCAGAATCAGAATCGTACCTGTCATCACGCCGTAGAGGCCGAACATGCCCGCCAGAAGGATCAGCGGAAACCGCAGCATCCGCAGGGCGATTGCCGCATTATAGGCCGGGGTGGCGAACGAGCCGATGGTCGTCAGAGCCACAATGACAACAGTGATCGGGCTGGCAAGTCCCGCGCCCACTGCCGCCTGTCCGATGACGAGGACGCCTACAATAGATAATGCCCCGCCGATCATCTGCGGCAGCCGGATCGTCGCTTCCCGCAGCACCTCCATAGATACCTCCATGATCAGCACCTCCAGAACAGCCGGAAACGGCACACCCGCCCGGCCGCCCGAGATTGCCACAGCGAAATCTGTAGGCAGCAGCTCGGGGTTGTACGAGATGACAGACACATATAACGCCGGGAAAAACAGCGAGCAGGCCAAAGCAATCAGCCGGATGATCCGGATCAGGCTGCCCATAATGAAGCGTTCCGTATAGTCATCCACCGTCTGGAAGAACTGGTTGAAGAGGGCGGGAACAATCAGGGCAAACGGGGAGCCATCCACAAGAATGGCGACCCGTCCTTCCAGAAGGGCGGCCACAGTTTTGTCCGGCCGCTCAGTGCTCTGCACCTGAGGGAAGGGGGATAGCGGCTGGTCTTCGATGAACTGTTCGATGTATCCGGCATCAAGGATGCCGTCCGTATGAATCAGCGAGATTCTGCGCATGACTTCAGCGACCAGACTGCTGTCAGTGACGCTGTCAATGTAACATAGAGCCACCCTCGACTGAGTACGTGCACCGAGCGGGCTAATTTCAATCCGGAAGTCCGTGCTCTGCAGCCGGTAGCGCAGCAGGGAGAGGTTGTTCTCCAGCTTCTCCACATAGCCTTCACGCGGCCCGCGGATAACCTGCTCCGTCTGCGGCTGCTCGACCCCGCGCATCTCAATCTGGCGCATCTCCATGCGGAGCGCCTCGGGAATCCCGTCGATCAGCAGAATCAGGTCACCCTTCACAGCCGCTTGAGGGAGAGCGGACAGATCGGCAGTTGTGGTGCCTTGAGTGACCTGGACGGCAGTACTCCAGATGTAATGAATCATTCCGCCCGCATTCTCCAGGATTTCGGGCTGGCCTGAAAGCGGGGCCATTAACGGTTTCAATACATGCTCGCGCACCTGCTCCATATTCACGAGTGAGGAGAAGAAGAGCATTGCGGCAGGATAAGCCCCGAAGAGCAGGAAGTCGCGTACGACCAGGTCGCCGTTCTCCCCGAGCCTGGCCTGAAGCTCCGGCAGATCGGTCTTCAGCTCTCCTGTCAGCCTGCTGCCGCTGGCCGGCTTCGGCTCTGGAGGAGAAGACTGTTGCTTATCTATGTAGGAGGCATATTTATCTTTCCAATCTTGCAAACGGGCGACCTCCTTCATGGGCAGATGGATGAATCTATCTAAAGTGTTGCTTGATCGTAAGGTTTTTATGTAATTTCTATGTGTAAGGCCCGGAAGGAGTGCTATGATATCTGCTTCAGGCGGTTGCTTGGCAGCCGGTTGCCCGGTAAACTAAAAGGTAGAAAGCCTTAAGGAGTATGAAGAGCTATGGAGATGCAAGGATCATTAGTGGAGCAGGCCCAGGCCGAGCTGCAAAAATATTACGGTTATCCCGATTTCCGGGACGGCCAGAAAAAAATTGTGAACAATCTGCTGGAAGGCCGCGATACGCTGGGCATTCTGCCTACCGGAGGCGGTAAGTCCATCTGCTACCAGGTTCCGGCGCTGCTGCAGCCGGGGCTTACCCTGGTCGTCTCACCGCTGATCTCCCTGATGAAGGATCAGGTGGATGCTCTGACGACCGCAGGGATTCCCGCTGCTTATATCAACAGCACCCTGAGCGGCAAGGAAGTGAATGAGCGCATCCGCGCGGCCCGCCGCGGCGAATTGAAGCTGCTCTATGTGGCTCCCGAGCGTCTGGAGCTGGACTGGTTCCGACTGGAGATGGCAGGATTGAATATCTCCTGCGTAGCAGTGGATGAGGCGCACTGCGTCTCGCAGTGGGGCCATGACTTCCGCACCAGTTATCTGGCAGTGTCCCCGTTCGTGGAGCAGCTGCCGCAGCGTCCGATTCTGGCGGCCTTCACCGCTACGGCTACCCCGGAGGTCATGGAGGATATGGTCCGGCTGCTGCGCCTGCGCGAGCCGGGCGTCTTCATGACCGGACTTGGCCGCGACAACCTGGCGATGTCCGTGCTGCGCGGAGAGAACAAGCGCGAGTTCGTGCTGGATTACGCGGCTCAGCATGCCCATCAGCCGGGTATCGTGTATGCCGCCACCCGCAAGGAGGTGGATGATCTCTATCAGCGCCTCCAGGCCGCAGGCATCACCGCCGGGCGCTATCATGCCGGAATGAACGATCAGGAGCGGGCGGACAGCCAGGAAGGCTTCCTCTATGACGATATCCGTGTCATGGTCGCCACGAATGCCTTCGGGATGGGGATCGACAAGTCTAACGTGCGTTATGTCATCCATTACAATATGCCGAAGAACATGGAGGCCTATGTTCAAGAGGCGGGCCGTGCCGGGCGTGACGGGGAGCCGAGCGATTGTATCCTGCTGTTCAGTGCGCAGGATATCATGACCCAGAAATTCCTGATTGAGCAGAACCCGCAGGACCCGGAACGCAAAGCCAACGAATACCGCAAGCTCCAGCAGATGATTGAATACTGCTACACTACCCGCTGCCTGCGCAGTGCACAGCTAGACTATTTCGGCGAGAGCCATGACGATGATCACTGCGGGATCTGCAGCTCCTGTACCGACGAGCGTGAGCTGGTCGATATCACGGTTGAAGCGCAGAAGATCTTCTCCTGCATCCACCGGATGCGTGAGCGTTACGGCGTGGCGCTGGTCTCATCCGTACTGAAGGGCTCGCGTAACCAGAAGGTGCTGCAATACGGCTTCGAGAAGCTGCCGACTCACGGCGCTATGTCCAGCCGCAGCGAGAAGGAGATTACCGAGATCATCAATATGCTGATCTCGGAAGGATATCTGGCCTTGTCCGAAGGCCAGTATCCGGTGGTCCGGCTGCAGCCGCTGGCAGCCGAGGTGCTGCGCGGCCAGCGCCAGGTGCATCAGCGCGTGGCCCGCACGCTGGTCACCTCCGGCACGCGGGACCGCAGCCGTTCGCGCGATACTTCGCCGTCTGCGGTCAACGAGACGGTGTTCGAGCAGCTGCGCCTGATCCGCCGCGAGCTGGCGGGGCGCGAGCATGTGCCGTCATACATCATTTTCAATGATGCAACGCTGCGCGAGATGAGCGTGGTCTGTCCGCAGACGGAAGCGGAGATGCTGAGGGTGAAGGGTGTCGGGGAAGTGAAGTACCGGAAGTACGGCAAGGCCTTCCTGGAGTTTTTTCAAAATGACATGTAAAGAAGGTTATAAGGCATGAGAATCATCCTGGCCACATTAAATGCCAAATATATTCACACGTCGCTTGCGATCCGGCTGCTGAAGGCGTATAGCGAGCATGAGTTCAAGGATATCCTTTTGGCGGAATATACCATCAAAGACCCTGCGATGAACATCGTGTCTGACCTTTTTCAGAAGCAGCCGGATGTGATTGGCTTCTCCTGTTACATCTGGAACATCGAGGAGACTATCAAGCTGGTCGGCATTCTCAAGCAGGTCATGCCGGAGGTCAAGATTGTGCTGGGCGGGCCGGAGGTATCTTATGAGCCGCTCTACTGGATGAAGCGGGAGGCCGGAGTGGACTTTGTCGTGAACGGTGACGGGGAAGAGACCTTCCACCATCTGCTGCAGGAGATCCGGGATGAACACAAGTACCATTTCGTATACGGTGCGGCTTACCGCAAGGGCGAAGAGCTGATCGTTAACCCTCCCCGTCCCAAAAGCGATCTTAACACCCTGCCGACCCCGCACCGCTTCGCGGAGGATCTGCCGGAGCTGAGCAAGCGTATCGTTTATTTTGAGACGAGCCGGGGCTGTCCCTTCAACTGCCAATTCTGCCTGTCCAGCATTGAGGTGGGCGTGCGTTATTATGATATTGAACGGGTGAAGTCTGATCTGCTCTATCTGATTGAGGGCGGAGCCAAGGTGATCAAGTTCCTGGACCGCACGTTCAATATCAACCGCAATTATGCGATGGAGATGTTCCAGTTCCTGATCGACAATCATCAGGGCTGCGTGTTCCAGTTCGAGATTACCGCCGATATTATGCGTCCCGAGGTGCTGGATTTCCTGGCGCAGAACGCCCCTCCGGGCGTCTTCCGCTTCGAGATCGGCGTCCAGTCGACGAATGATGAGACGAATGAGCTGGTCAAGCGCCGCCAGAACTTCACCAAGCTGTCCCGCACCGTGATGAAGATCAAGGCCAGCGGCAATATCGACCAGCATCTCGATCTGATCGCCGGACTGCCGATGGAGGATTACGCGACCTTCCGCAAGACCTTCAATGACGTCTTCGCCATGGAGCCGGAGGAGCTGCAATTAGGGTTCCTCAAAATGCTGCGCGGCACCGGGCTGCGCGCCCAGGCAGCCAAATATGACTACACGTACATGGAGCATGCGCCGTACGAGATTCTCAGCAGCCATGTCATGCCGTTCGCCGATATCATCCGGCTCAAGCGGCTGGAGGATGTGCTGGAGAAGTACTGGAACAGCCAGCGGCTGGCTCATTCGGTCAAGTATCTGATCCGTCATGTGTTCCCTTCCCCGTTCGACTTCTTCCAGGAGTTCGGTGACTACTGGGAAGAGCGGGGCTGGCAGAAGATCGGGCATCAGCTGGAGGATCTGTTCACCCGGCTGCATGACTTCCTGACGGACCGGGGCACGGCCTCCATGGACATTGTCACCGGCCTGATGAAGCTGGACTATTTCCTCGCCCACAAGTACAAGCCCCGCAAGATCTGGTGGGACGATGTCCTTGATAAAGCAGAGTGGGCGAAGCATCTGAAGCAGATCGCCAGTCAGCCGGAGCGGATCTCGGCCAAGCTGGCGGAGGCCGGACTTAGCGAGCGGGAGCTCCAGAAGTTCATCGTGCTCGACGAGCTGCCGTTCCGGCTTGCGCCGGTGCTGGAGTCGATCAGCGGGCTGCGCTATGACGGGGAGCTTGGCGCTGAGGCGGGGGCACAGCCTGAGGCTGGTGCTGATGCCGGGGACGGCCGGGAGCTTCGTGGAACGGTAGCCGAAGGAGAACCGGCGGAGCTTGCGGTGGCAGTGGCCGAGGCTGAGGCTGGGGCGGTCCATAACAATCCGCACCCTGGTGCAAGGGACGGCCGAACGCTGCTGGTCGTCCTGTATCAGCAGGATGAGAGCCAGCGGGCGCAGTATTACACGCTGCCTTTGTAGGGACGATCGCTGCGTTGGCGCGTGGATCAAATGTAATCGAAAAACCGACCACATTCGGTGGCCGCAAATCAACATGAGCAAGAGTACGTTACCTATGGGGGGCATACCGTTGAGTCAGGAGCAGCACATATCATTGTTTAGGTACGGTGACGAGCATGGGGAGCAATTCAGGGACCAGTTACTTGGCTTTCAGCTTCCGGCGGAGCAGTTGCAGTTCACCGGAATGCCGGAGGAGACGCTTCAGGATATCAAGGAGGATGCCGGTAAGGAGGGGGTGGTCATTGCCTGCGGAGAACGGGCGGTGGGCTTCTTCATCCTTCATACCGGTGAAGGCATATCCGATTTCTTTCCAGACTATGGCGATGCAGTTCTGCTGCGCGCTTTCCTGATGGACTACGCCAGCCAGGGCCGTGGGTTCGCTATAGCAGCGATGTTGCAGCTGCCGGATTTTGTCCGCCGCCACTACCCTGAAGCCCGGCAGATTGTGCTTGCTGTGAATGAACGCAATACCGCCGCCAGTCAGCTATATCTCCGCACCGGATTTCAGGATCACGGCCTGCGGCGGAGCGGAAGCAAGGGGACACAACTTATTTTGCAATATGCGCTGCCTTCCGGGAGTGTTGGGGGTTTGGTAGATGGATAGTAGCAATGAAATGCATAACCGTCTTACAGAGCTATTCACCCGCGATACTCTGCTAATGGATATTTTCAAACGTGCCCAAGGATTGGCCCCATTCCCTTATTACATTGGCGCAGGCTGCCTGGTGCAAACGGTGTGGAACGAGCTGACCGGGAGGACGCCGGGGTACGGAATCAGTGACATCGATATTATCTACTACGATACATCGGATTTGAGCTATGCTGCCGAGGATGAGGTGATTAAGAAGGGCAAGGAGATTTTTGAGGGGATAGCAATTCCGGTTGATCTCAAAAATCAGGCTAGGGTCCATCTGTGGTACCCCCAGAAGTTCGGTGTGGAGATCAACCCTTACCTCTCTCTGGAAGCAGCAATCGACAGCTGGCCGACTACAGTGACCTCGCTGGGAGCAAGGCTTGAGCTGAACGGTGAATGGAAGATTTATGCTCCATTTGGTCTGGAGGATTTGTTTCAACTGGTTCTGCGGCCCAACAAAGCGCTGATCAGCGAGAAGATCTACGAAGCGAAGACGCAGAAATGGAAGTCGGAATGGCCGGAGCTTACGGTGGTTCCTTGGTCTTTCACAACACCTAATTGTATTTACACTTCCTAAGTGTTACGATCAGTCATAAGATGCAAATAAAGGAGCCTACACCTTATCATGTGGATTACTCTGTAAGGATTAATTAACCGGAAGAATGCCAGCAATAGTGCAGAACACTATGCTATTAGGCATGTCTTTCTTTAATCTTTCAGGGTATGCAGGGTAAGCTTGGTTCATAGACCGGCTTCTGCGGATACCTTAGGGTATCCTTTTTTGTTGCCGGGACACCGCATCTCTATGGCTCCTTGCCTGCTTATCCTCCTAAATCATGAATGGGGGAACTACTATATGTATCCAAAACTGATTTTAATCGAGGGCTTACCCGGCTTCGGAAAATCCACTACGGCACAGCTGGTTTATGACATTCTTACGGAGACGGGCATTAGAGCTCAGCTATTCCTGGAGGGGAATCTGGATCATCCGGCGGATTATGACGGCGTCGCTTGTCTTGCGGAAGCAGAGTACGATGAGCTGCTGGGGATGTGGGCCGATTCAGGGCATATATTAAGTTCGCGGACTACTGTTCATGACGGCCATTACCTGGTGGAATACCGCAAAATCATAGATGAACACGGGCCCCTTATTCCAAAGGAAGCGCTGGATTGGCTTACCCGGAACGATGTGTATGAATTGCCGCTCGCGCAGAACAGGGAGCTGATTACAGCAAGATGGAGACAGTTCGCGGAGAAGGCCTTGCAGGGGGCGGACACGTATGTGTTTGATTGCTGCTTTATCCAGAACCCGGTAACTATGGGGATGATCAAGCATGGTGCAGCTGAGGAAGACATTATAAGCTACACGTTGGAGCTGGAGGCCATTACGGCCGGATTGAATCCGCTGCTGATGTATATTGATCAGGACGATCTGGAGCTTTCTTTCCGCAAAGCTGTCCGCGACAGGCCCCTGGAGTGGTCAGAGGGGTTCATTGAATATTACACCAAACAGGGGTATGGCTTTAAACAGGGGCACCAGGGCTTAGACGGAACTCTGAGGGTGCTTGAGGCCAGACTGAAATTGGAGAAAATCATATATAACCGCATAAACATGCACAAGATCAAAGTCAATAATTCTTCGTATGATCTTCCGGCGTATAAGCAAGATTTAGCGGGGAGACTGGCAGGATATTTAGAGCGTGAATGACGGGTCTTTGCAGAGTTACTGTTAATAGCTGCGGAATACCTGATATGATCATTAGGGTGTTGGCGCGGAAAGTGGGGCCTAAGAAGAAGCCAGGAAATCCTGCATAAATTACAACATTCGCTGCTTCTGGAGCGTCAATATGGCGAAATCCTGTACAAAGTGCAACAACTGGTGCTCCAAAGAGTGTTAATTTGTTAAAAATAATGCCTAAAGTGCAACAATTGCTACTGAGACGGTGCCGATAGGGTGGAGATCCTGCAAAAATTACAACAATTGCTGCAATCGTGACAATTGCTGCTGCCGGATCAGCGGCATACCTTACGTTGCAGCTAAGAGGAGAATTTTAACTTACTGTTACGGCAAAATAATCGAAAGAGAGGCACTCCGTCCGGGCGGAGTGCCTCTCTTTTTGTAACGTACCTGCGGATCACAGCGCAGTGGCGACATAGGTCTGCACTGTGCTGTGCTGCACCAATGCCAGCTAACACCAGACCAGTACGTGCGTCTGCATCAATAGACTAATCCGCCGTAGGCTGAAGCCGCATGGATTCGGCAGGCAGGTGGCGGGCGAGCCAGTCCAGCACATCGGCCGTGACCTCGTCCCGGTTGACCTCGTTCAGCATCTCATGCCGGCCTCCCGGATAGAGCTTGCATTCTACATCCTGAAGCCCCTGCTTCCGGTATAACTCAGCCAGACGTATCACCCCTTGACCGTTCATCCCCACAGGGTCCTTCTCCCCCGCGAACAGATAGACCGGCTTGTCGCTGCATAAGTGCTGAAGAGTGGACCTGGTATGAAGCTCACGCAGCATATGGAAGAAATCACGGAAGAAGCGGGTAGTGCAAATCGCCCCGCAGTAGGGGTCGGCAATGAAGTGATCGACCTCTTCCGGGTCGCTGCTGAGCCAGTCAAAAGCCGTCCGGACCGGAGAGAAGGACCGGTTATAAGCGCCGAAAACAATGCCATTCAGCAGTACACTGCGGTGATGGTCTCCCTGTAGTCTTAACTGCATTGCGGAGAGGGACTCCGCCAGCCGCAGCATGCCCCTGGGACCATTGGTGCCGCTGAGGATGAAGCCGCTGTAGATCTCATGTCCCTCCTCGCACATCAGCTTCTGAGCCAGAAAGGAGCCCATGCTGTGCGCGAACAGGAAGATAGGCTTATGCTTATGCCGGGAGCAGGCAAGGTCTGCAAGCTGCAGCAGATTGCGCCGCATCCAGTAGAAGCCGTTCTCCCCGCTGTCACCGAGCAGGTTGACTCTGCCGGCAGTAAGCCCATGCCCCCGGTGGTCATTGGCATATACGGCATAACCGGCTGCGGTGAGCGCCGAGGCGAAGCGGGCATAACGCGCAGCCGTCTCACACATACCGTGTGCAATCTGCACAATCCCCCGGATCTCCGTTCCTGCGTCCGGCAGCCATTCATAGACATGGATTTTGACATCTAAGGGATCAGTCATGGAAAAAGTGTTCTCAGTCATCGCCTGTCCTCCTGAAAGTGAAATTCAGCATTCCTAGCGTAAAGAGTACCTGGTGCTACCCTGATCCAAGTGAGATACAGTCCGGCTGCTTAAGGCAGATAAGAGCGCAGTACGGTAGATTGTCCTTCAATGCTGTAAGCGCCCAGGCTGGAAGGGAGCAGATAACATTCGCCAGCCGCATAAGGCTGGGAGCCGCCGTCCCAGATCAGGTGGCCGCTGCCCTCGCAGATCACCAGGATGGTGAAGCTGTCACCCGTGGTGGCGAGCTGCCATTCGCCGGAGACGATTCCTTTTTCCACAATAAAATAAGGAGAGGAGGCGATTCTAAGCCATTCTCCGGCCATAGCACCATCTGTCTTCATCGAAGTCGCGCCTGCTCCCTCATAGGCGGTAACATTCAGGGAATCCTCGATATGCAGCTCGCGCGGCTTCCCGTCCAGACCCGGACGGTCGTAATCGTAAATCCGGTATGTAGTGTCAGAGTTCTGCTGAATCTCCGCTACAACGACACCTGCACACAACGCATGTACAGTCCCGGCAGGGATATAGAAGGAGTCACCTGCAGCTACAGTCACTTCCTGCAGGCTGTCCATCACCGTTCCGTTCTCCAGCGCGTCCTTCAGCATCTCGCGGGTGACGCCTTCTTTCAGGCCGTAGATGATTTTGGCGCCTGGCTTGGCGTCCAGCACGTACCACATTTCGGTTTTGCCCAGCTCGCCCTTGGGCAGTCCGGCATAATCATCCGTAGGGTGCACCTGCACAGAGAGGTTGTCGTTGCAATCCAGCAGCTTGATCAGCAGCGGGAATCTTCCGCCTTCTTCCGTGATGCCCTTGCTGCCGAACCACTCGTGCCCGAACTGCTCACGGATGGCATCCAGGCCTTGTCCGGCCAGCTCGCCGTTGACTACAGAGGAGGTGCCGTTCGGATGATCGGCAATCATCCAGCCTTCACCGATGTGGCCTTCCGGCAGATCCAGGCCGAATTTCTCCAGCGCCCGGCCTCCCCAGACACGTTCTTTGAATTCCGGCTGAAATTTCAGAGGATATGGTTTCGTCATTACAACATCTTCCTTCCTGATAATAGAATGATCCTTCGATTGAAGGTGTGAACAAGTGGCGGCTGCCATCATCTGTGCTCAGCTTCTTCTCTTCTCTACAGCTACAACATACGGCGCAGACCCGCGCTGAAGCTGCCGGTACACGATGGTCTGCGCGTCCTGCTGGGCCAGTCCGGCAGCCCAGGCTTCGACAGCGGCGGCTTCGCGGCCGCCGCCTTCGTGGCCGGGATACAGCACGGCCGTGATGATCCCGCCCGGGCGAAGCAGCAGCAGCGCCGCCTCCAGCGCGGCCAGCGTGCTTCCCGGCTCGGTGATGATGGTCTTGTCGGCATCGCCTGCGGGCAGATAGCCGAGGTTGAACATCACCGACGAGACCGTTCCGCGCCAAGCGGGCGGAACGGCTTCAGCCATGGCTGCATGGCTCTGCTGCAGCAGCGTCACGGGAGCCAGCGCAGCAGGCGCTTCCTCCCGGGCTAGCCGCAGGCGCTCGCCGGCAAGAGCCAGCGCCTGCGGCTGAATGTCGAACCCGTACACCCCGCCGCGCGGCCCGGCCGCCTTGGCGAGGAACAGGGTGTCGGCGCCGGTCCCCACGGTGGCGTCGATAGCCAGTCCGCCCGGCGGGAGCCGCTCAGCGGTCAGCTTATGGGCGAAGCTAAGGACAGACAGGAAGCCCATCAGCCCTTCCTCCAGTACTTACCCTGCCAGGTGTCCCTGGCAACCAGTTCCTGGTCAATGGCATTCAGCACTTCCCACTTCTTGAGGCTCCACATCGGGCCGATCAGAGCATCGCGCGGGGCATCGCCGGTCAGGCGGTGGACGATCATGTCCGGCGGCAGAATTTCCAGCGAGTCGGCAATGAGCTTCACATATTCATCCTGCTCCAGGAACCGCAGCAGCCCGGCTTCATACTGCTTCACCATCGGCGTTTTGCGCATGAGGTGAAGCAGGTGGATTTTGATCCCCTGAACCCCCATATTCGCTACAGCAGCTACAGTCTCAAGCATCATCTCATGCGTTTCCTGCGGAAGCCCGTGAATGATATGGGTACACACCCGGATGCCGTGACGGCGGAGCTTCGCAACAGCTTCAGTATAGCAGGCGGTATCATGCGCGCGGTTAATCAGATCCGAAGTGGACTGATGAATGGTCTGAAGCCCCATTTCCACCCATAGATAGGTGCGTTGGTTCAGCTCTGCGAGATACTCCACTACATCATCCGGCAGGCAGTCGGGGCGGGTGGCAATGGCGAGGCCGACAACCCCGGGCTGCTGCAAAATGACTTCATAATATTCCCTTAGCTCCTCGACAGGAGCATACGTATTGGTATAGGCCTGGAAATAGCCGATATATTTGGCATTCGGCCATTTCTGATGCTGGCGGTCACGGATATGGTTGAACTGGGTGACCAGATCATCCCGGCGGCTTCCGGCGAAATCGCCTGACCCTCTGGCACTGCAGAACGTACAGCCTCCTTTGGCGATGGAACCGTCACGGTTCGGACAGGTGAAGCCAGCATCGAGCATGACCTTGAACACCTTGGTATCCATCTGCCCGCGCATTTCGTAGTTCCAGGTATGGAACCGTTTATCCCCCCACAGAAGCGGAGAGGAGGCTTGTTGAAGATTAGACATGTGCAGCTCCTTTCATTAACCTTCCCATTGTATCAAAAATCCGTGATGAACGTAACATTCCCTCCCGGAAATCCGCCGAAAAAAAACTAAAATTAGGCTGTGAATTACCGCCATTCAGCTTGATAATGCTTACACATTATGTTATATTTAAAGTGTTAAAAAAGACGCTGCATCAACCACAATCACATGCTTTGAATTCATAATTTCGTGTCGTCCGGTCCATACTAAACCTTAGAGGTGATAACGATGAATTCTCCAACGGTATTTGCTGATAATAAAGGTTCGATTGATGTGCAGCTGACTCCCGATGAAGCTCTCGCCCTGACCGGCGTAGAATTTAACGGCAACCACAAGATCAAGACAGAAGCGCAGCGGAAGATCCGCAATGCGTTTGAGAAGACCTTCGAGCTCGATAAATAAATCGCAGTCCGCTGAACGGCGGGCCGGTATGACAGATACAACACGCACGGAACTTTCGACCAGTCCAACAAGGGCGGGATGGAGGTTCCTTTTCTTTTGCTGAAATCCCTTTACTTTTGCCGGTAAGTTCGGCACAATATTGCAAGTAGCATTTATCCTATTCACAGATAAGGCAATAAAGAGATAAGCGGAGGAGTACCTATGCGTTTACGCGGAAGAAAAGGAATACGTGAAAGTCTTGAGGAGCAGACCGATCTGGTCATCCTGGAACCACGCAGCCTGAAGGGGCGCTGGTCCGAATTGTTCGGCAATGACCATCCGATTCATGTGGAATTCGGAATGGGCAAGGGGCAGTTTATCAGTCAAATGAGCTTCAAATACCCGGAGATTAATTTCATCGGCGTGGATATGTATGACGAGCTGGTGCGGCGCGCAGCCGAGAAGGCCCGGAATATATGGGAGCCGGCAGGTGAAGAGACACCGCCCAACGTGAGAGTGGCCCTGGCCAATATCGATTACGCGGAGGAAGTGTTCGCTCCAGGGGAGCTGGAACGGATCTATCTCAATTTCAGTGATCCCTGGCCGAAAAGCAAGCATGCCCGCCGCCGTCTGACGCATCCGCGTTTTCTTGATAAATACCGCGGACTGCTCAGTCCGCTCGGCGAGATCCATTTGAAGACGGATTCCCGCAGCCTGTTTGAATTTTCGCTTAATGCATTTGCGGACTATGGCCTGCAGATGAAGAATATTTCGCTTGACCTGCATGAGGGCGGCGTGATCAACGAAGAGCATGTAATGACCGAATACGAGACCAAGTTCTATGGACGGGGCGTGAACATTCACCGCTGCGAGGCAATTGTCGGAGATGAGGCGCTGAAGCAATATCAGGCCATCCGTCTGGACAAGTACCGCCTCTAGGCTGCATTACCGGCAATTACAGCAAAAGGCAGTCCGGTTCATTCATACCGGACTGCCTTTTGCGTTCTAACCTGGTTCTCTACTGTCCATGTTCTGTGCGCGGTTTATCCAGCATATCAATAATGCTTTGGGCGCTTTGCAGCGGATTGTACCTGGAGATGGCCTCCAGATGGGCCTTGCGCGCCGCACGGACATTTCCGTAATCATTCAGCAGCCGCTCCATCCACCGGTCAACTACATCGAGGGAGCTGATCGGCTCCCCCAGGCCGGCGGCAGTGAAGTACCGGCAGTTCTCTTCTTCCTGGCCCGGCAGCGGAGAGTGGAAGAGCATCGGAATGCCCTTGGCCAAGCCTTCGCTGCAGGTCATGCCGCCCGGCTTGGTGACCAGCAGGTCGGACACCTCCATCAGCTTGTCAATCTCCCGGGTGAAGCCCAGCAGCCGGATGTTGGGATGTCTGAACCGCAGGTCTTGCTTCATCTCCTGCAGCAGCTTGTCATTCTGGCCGAGGCAGAACACAATCTGCACCTTGTCCCGCCATCCGGCCAGAGCCGCATTCACTACTTCGTCATTCATCATGCCCCATCCGCCGCCCATAACCATGACCGTCGGAATACCAAGCAGCTTGAACTGCTCTTGAATGTCTTCCCGGCCGTGCTGCTCCCAGAAGCTCGGGTGAACAGGGATGCCGGTTACCCGGATCTTGAAGGCGGCCACGCCCCGGCGGCGCAGCTTCGCCTTGACCTCAGGGGTGGATACCAGATAGCGGTCCACCTGCGGGCTGATCCAGCTGGCATGGGCGTCATAATCCGTAATGACCGTAATCAGCGGAGCCCTCAGCGACGGGTGAAGCCGCTTCAGGCGTGAGATAACAGCACCGGGAATGAAATGGGTACAGACGATAATGTCCGGCTTCAGCTGCTTTACAATATTTTGGGCATGCGTATAAAACAAGCGGTGCAGGGCAAGTGTGGTAAGACGATTGAATGATTTCTGGTGACGGTACACATAGCCCATCAGCCGGGGCTGGGAGGTAACCGTCTTGCGGTATGCCGAGACAATGAGCGGGGCCACCTTGGGATTCAGGAAGCTCCCCAGCTCCAGCACCTTGGTCTGCACCTCCGGAGACAGCTTCCGCAGGCTGCTCGACAGCGCATATGCAGCCTGGGTATGCCCG
Organism: Paenibacillus sp. FSL R7-0302; assembly: GCF_038006885.1. Lineage (NCBI taxonomy): Bacteria > Bacillati > Bacillota > Bacilli > Caryophanales > Paenibacillaceae > Paenibacillus > Paenibacillus sp. FSL R7-0302. Next base: position 5,129,283 of record NZ_JBBOWB010000001.1, on the reverse strand, counting down.
GCACCGAAGCCCTCTGACAGCAATAATATTCTTTTTTTGCGCAATGTATAGTTCACCTGTTCCCTAGAGGTATTGACCGGCCGGCGCCCCTCAGGCATCATATCCAGAGGGCAAGCGTACCGGCTGCGACTCCTGACCCAATGACCGCTCCTGCGAGGACATCAGATGGATAATGCAGCCCGAGGTAGATCCGGGAGAAGCCGACTGTGCAGGCCAGAGGAAGCAGGGCCGCAGTCAGGACAGGATAGGCTATCATATAAGGAACCGTTGAAGCGAAGATAGCGGTCGTATGGCCTGAAGGAAAAGAATGATCCTTAAGCGGATTGCGGAACGTATTGGTGTCCGGCAGGGCCAGATAGGGCCGCAGGCGCGGGTAGAGCTTTTTGGCGATAGCGACGGGCACATGGCTTATCGCCAGCGCAGCCAGTGCCTGAAGTCCTGTAGTTCTCCATGGCTGCGGGCACACTGCCCAGACCAGGAGATTGATGCCGATCGCGCTTGTTGCACCTCCGAGATGAGTGAGGTAGAAGAGCCAGAAGTTCAGAAACGGATTGTGCATCCGTCCGTTAATCCATTGAAACACCCGCTGCTCCAGGAGATGCAGTTTCTTGAATAAAGGTCTCATATCATGTCCCTCCGATAGTCCGGCTAAAAGAGTTCTGGCGCAGCTTAAGCAGCAGATTTCACGGCCTGAAGCTGTCTTTATCATACTTTTTTAAGGTAGCCCGTTCAAGAAAAAGCTCGGGTCCGCTCGAAAAATGTCTCTTTTGACTTGTGAGCCCCAAAGCGACTACAATGATTCAAGCAGGAAGATCGCGTTTATAAGGTAACAGAGAAATAAGGAGCCAGCCAGTACACTGGAATCCATATTCATATCTTGTGAAACGGGACCATACAAATTCGGAATCCTGCCCGGAACTAAGGGGAAATTCTTGTCTACAGTAAGGGATGCAACAAAAGGGTCAGATAGAACGTTAGCAAGTTAGAGAGAGAGAAAGAGAAAAAACATCAAGATTTGGAAAAAGGGGGCATCTAAAGATCATGACAGACGCATTGTTTGTTACGCTCCAAGTGATCTTGGCGGCAATCGCAGTTTATCAGTTCGGATTTTCGCTGTTTGGACTGCGCAAGAAGAAGAACAAGGTTAGGCATGCGCCGCAAAAGTCATTTGCCGTACTGGTCGCCGCACACAACGAGGAAGAAGTGGTCGGCGCTCTGATGGAAAACCTGAAGCAGCTTAATTATCCCCAGGAACTGTACGATGTATTTGTCATCTGTGACAACTGTACGGATAATACCGCTGCGATCGTGCGGGAGCACGGCATGAATGCCTGTGTGCGTACCAACAGCAACCTGCGCGGTAAAGGCTATGCCATCGAGTGGATGCTGAAGGAGCTGTGGGCGCTGCCCCGTCAGTACGACGCTGTAGTCATGTTCGATGCCGACAACCTCGCACATACAGAGTTCCTGACAGAGATGAACAACGATCTGTGTTCAGGCGGACGGGTCATTCAAGGCTACATTGATACGAAGAACCCGGAGGATTCCTGGATCACGGCTGCTTACGGTGTATCCTACTGGTACATCAACCGGCTGTGGCAGCTGTCGCGCCATAATCTGAAGATGGCCAACTTCCTCGGCGGAACAGGCATGTGCTTCGAGACGAACCTGCTGAAGGAAATGGGCTGGGGCGCAACCAGTCTGGTTGAGGATTTGGAATTCACCATGCGCAGCGCCTCCAAGGGCGTATATCCAAGATTTAATTATGATGCCAAAGTATTCGATGAGAAGCCGCTTACCTTCAAGGCTTCCTCCAGACAGCGTCTGCGCTGGATGCAGGGTCACTTCACCGTAGCCCGCCGTTACTTCTTCCCGCTGCTGTGGCAGGGGATCAAGGAACGCAGCCTGACGAAGTTTGACCTGGCTCTGTACGGAGCGAACGTATACATTGTGTTGCTGACGTTCCTGATGACTGCCGTAATGTTTGTGGATAATGCTGTGTTCGACGGTCCGCATATTGCGAATATTTACGGACATCTGCCGCTGTGGCTCGGGTACTTTGCCGTAGGTGCCAATATTCTGACCTTCCTGCTGGCCATGGCGCTGGAGCGGGTGAAGTTCAAGAAGGTCTATCTGTACCTGCTGGTGTTCCCGGTCTATCTGCTCTCGTGGTATCCCATTACGTTCTATGCGTTCTTCACGCAGAACAACAAGCAGTGGAGTCATACCAAGCATACGCGCGTAGTCCGGCTGGAGGAAGTGCAGAGCAAGCAGGTTTCATAATCCGCACTGTAAATTAATAATTTCAGAAGGTGTTGACACCTTCGGTCTGATGATGTATAGTATTCAAGTGTGCAAAACATAGGGATTGCAAGCAGAAGCACCGGCTTCTCACCTGACTGGCTAACAGCCTGCTGGTTTTGATCTCAATGCTTTATGAATGGTTACAATTCATGAACGTTGATCAAACGGGGTGTCGGGGAATTACCGGCATCCCTTTTTTATGGAGAACCGTAATATATTATCTGAAAATTATTCGGAGGTGGAGGATTATCAGTAAGGAACATATGATCAATGATGAAATTCGTGCCAAAGAGGTTCGGCTGGTCGGAGCAGAGGGTGAACAAATCGGGATCAAGCCGATCCGCGAGGCGTTACAAATGGCGATCGATCTTAATCTGGATTTAGTCAACGTAGCACCGCAGGCGAAGCCGCCGGTATGCCGCATCATGGATTACGGCAAGTTCCGTTATGAAACGCAGAAGAAAGAGAAGGAAGCCCGCAAGAACCAGAAGATCGTGGATCTCAAGGAAGTCTGGTTCCGTGCAAACATTGAGGAACATGATTATCAGACCAAGTTCCGCAATGTAATCAAGTTCCTGGGCGAAGGCGATAAAGTGAAGTGCTCCGTCCGTTTCCGCGGCCGTGAGATTACCCACGCTAGTATCGGCCAGAAGATCCTGGAGCGCGTGAAGAGCGAAGTAGAAGAAATTGCTGTTGTAGAGCGCCAGCCTAAGCTGGAAGGCCGCAGCATGATTATGATTCTGGCTCCGAAGCCCCAATAATCCTGGAGTCACTTGCATAGCAATTTGGCGCCGCATAATATTCAAGGAGGAAACACCATGCCTAAAATGAAAACACATAGCAGCCTGAAAGGCCGCTTCAAGATCACTGGAACTGGTAAAGTATTGCGTTACAAAGCTCACAAGAACCACTTGCTGTCCCACAAATCGAAACGTGCAAAACGCGTATTGAACGGCAATCCGGTAATGGCCCCTGGGGATGTAAGACGTTTGAAACAAGGACTCGCTAACTTGAAATAGTTAATCACACATTTTTGGGAGGTTTATTAATATGGCAAGAGTTAAAGGCGGATTTGTAGTTCGTCGTAGACATAAAAAAGTATTGAAGCTGGCAAAGGGTTACTTCGGTTCCAAGCACCGCATTTTCAAAACAGCTAAAGAGCAAGTAATGAAATCGATGGTTTACGCATACCGTGACCGTCGTCAGACGAAACGTAACTTCCGCAGACTGTGGATCGTTCGTATCAACGCTGCAGCCCGTTTGAACGGTCTGTCTTACAGCAAGCTTGTATACGGCCTGAAATTGGCTGGTGTAGAAGTGAACCGTAAGATGCTGGCTGATCTGGCAGTGAATGATCTGAACGCCTTCAACTCCCTGGCTGTTGTTGCCAAAGAGAAGATCAACGCGTAAGACGATATAAACCGAAAAGCACCGCCTGCGGGTTCTCCCGTGTGACGGTGCTTTTTTTGCGCGGTGGGAACCTCCGGATGGACGGCTATTCCCAGTATTTCGTTGTGCTAAGCAGCGCAGCGAGTTTCTTGCTGCTGGAGCGTCTCAGCTTGCGCAGCGCAGACCGCTCGTCAGCAGACTGGCAGATCAGCTTCTCTTCGTCGGTCTGGGCCACGATGGCCGGAACAGGAGCTGTAGTGCCGTCTTCATTCATGGCTACGAAGGTCAGGAAGGAAGTTGCGGCAACGGCGCGTTCGCCTGTGTATAGATTCTCGGAGATAATCTTGACGAATACCTCAATGCTGGTGCGGCCCGTCCAGGAGACAAAGGATTCGAAGCAGACGGAATCCGTCGGCCGGATCGGCAGGAGGAAGTCGACAGAGTCAGCGGATGCTGTTACCACGTTGACCCGGCAGTGGCGCATGGCCGAGATGGAGGCCACTTCATCAATGGTGCTCATCAGCTTGCCGCCGAACAGGGTCTTGTGATTGTTCACATCATTCGGGAAGACACGGCCGGTTTTGAATACGCGGGATTCGTGACAGTATTTGAAGTCGGGTGCAGCTTGTGGTGTGTGTTCTTGTTCCATTTTCAGTAACTCCCTTTGCGTACAAGATGTAATCATACATGATAATAGAAAAGCTTTCCCTGTGCAATAATAATGTTAATGCACTTGGAGCCATAAGCTACATTTTGAGGTTTTCTAACATATATCGGACATAAAGATAACAGCTTGTGTCAAGGTAAGCGATTTCTTGTTGAAAAATGCAAATTATTATTGACCTGAGGTCATTAATAGACTGGATTTTAGCTTTTTTTGCAGGTATAATTTGTACTAATGGTATGTCCAAAGCAGAGCACAGAAGACATCCAATTTACTAAGGGGGATCACTTTCGATGAAGAAGTTTTACCAACTATCATTGGTTATGGTTATGGCCTTCACTGTCATTCTGGCAGGTTGCGGTAACAATAACAGCGCTAATTCCGGCTCCAATGCTGGAACAGCAACTACTGCACCAACCGACGCAGCTGCCACAGAAGCACCAGCACCAACAGAGGCTCCTAAGGCTGTCAAGCTTGGTCTCGTAACTGACGTAGGCGGAGTTAACGATAAGTCCTTTAACCAGTCTTCCTGGGAAGCACTGGAGGCTATGGAGAAGGAATTCGGCGCTGAGATCAAATACCTGCAGAGTAAATCCAATGCAGACTATGAGCCTAACCTTAACCAGTTCGTTAAAGGCGGCTATGATCTGACTTGGGGAATCGGCTTCGACCTTGGCGATGCCGTACTGAAGGTTGCCAAAGAGAACCCGAATGCTAACCTGGCGATCATCGACAGTGTAGTGGACGCTCCTAACGTTGAATCTGTAACCTTTGCCGAGAATGAAGGTTCGTTCCTGGTAGGTGTGGTTGCAGGTCTGACAACCAAAACCAACAAAGTTGGTTTCATCGGTGGTATGGAAAGCCCGGTTATCAAACGTTTCGAAGTGGGCTTCAAAGCCGGCGTAGAAGCGGTTAACCCTAACGCAACAGTAAAAATCACTTATGCAGGCGCTTATGACAAGCCGGATACCGGTAAGTCCTTGGCAGCAACATTGTATAATGATGGCAACGACATTATCTTCCCTGCTGCAGGCGCAACAGGCAACGGTGTATTCAACGAAGCGAAATCCCGCAACAAAGCCGGAGGCAGTAAAGTATGGGTTATCGGCGTTGACAAAGACCAGTCTCTGGAATTTGGCGATGACGTAACGCTGACTTCCATGATCAAGCGTGTGGACGAAGCAGTTAAGAAGGTTTCCCAGCAGGTTGTTGACGGAACATTCAAAGGCGGCACTACAACTGTTCTTAGTCTGAAAGACAACGGTGTAGGTCTCCCAGAAACATCCAAAGCTAACGTTAGCGCTGATATTCTGGCTAAGGTTGACGAATACAGTAAACAAATCATCGATGGAACAATTGTTGTTCCTTCTGAGTAATCCATTGCATCACCTTTACCCGATTTAACATAACGACGAAGCAGGGCCGGTTCAAGTACTGGCCTTGTTCTCTGTTACAACATTAGTTATAGACAATCACAACTGTACCGTCCTGTCTGGGGCGGTACAGCCGTGTCTTAAAGGCAATATTATATATATTCTGTGATGAGGGTGATTCCATGAGTGCTGCGGCTCCTGTCGTAGAGTTGAAGCAAATCACAAAACGCTTTCCCGGTATCGTTGCGAACGACTCTATTAGTCTGACGCTGGAAAAGGGGGAGATTCATGCGCTGCTGGGCGAGAACGGGGCAGGCAAATCGACCTTGATGAATATCGTATTCGGACTGTACCAGCCCGATGAAGGCAGCATCGAAATCGACGGGAAACCGGTTATTATTGATAACCCCAATAAAGCTATTGAGCTTGGCATTGGGATGGTTCACCAGCATTTCAAGCTTGTTGATCCTTTTACGGTCACCGAGAATATTGTTCTGGGCATGGAACCGAAGAAAGGTCTTAAAATTGACTATAAATCCGCTGCGGAGCAGGTTCGTAAGCTATCTGAGCAGTACGGGCTACAAGTCAATCCAAATGCCAAAATTCATGACATTTCGGTAGGCATGCAGCAACGGGTAGAAATTATGAAAACCCTGTACCGCGGAGCGGATATACTTATATTCGACGAGCCTACCGCTGTACTTACGCCGCAGGAGATTACAGAACTGATGGCGATTATGAAGCGGCTCGTTGCAGAAGGTAAATCCATTATTCTGATTACACATAAGCTGAAAGAAATCATGCAGATTTCCGACCGTGTCACCATTATCCGGCGTGGTAAGGTAATTGATACGGTGAAGACTGCCGAGACCAATCCTAACGAGCTGGCTGAGAAGATGGTCGGACGCGGGGTAACCTTCAAAGTGGACAAGCAGCCGCCTCATATTGGCGAGAGCATTCTGAAGCTGTCTAATGTCAGCAGCAAGAGCAAGGATGGCGTGCCTGTGCTGAACGGCCTGAGCTTCGAGGTTAAGGCGGGGGAGATTCTCGGAATCGCCGGAGTGGACGGTAACGGCCAGAGTGAGCTGATTCAGGCCATTACCGGACTGCGCAAGATTGACTCAGGTTCGATCCAGGTCTCCGGCAAGGAGATTGCCAATCTGTCACCGCGCAAGGTATCTGAAATGAATGTCTCCCATATTCCGGAGGACCGTCACAAGCATGGTCTGGTGCTGGACTTCACTGTGAGCGAGAACATGGTTCTGGAGACGTATTATAAGAGTCCATATAACCAGAACGGGTTCTTGAACACAGATGTGATTAACAAGCATGCCGAAGATCTGGTCAGACAATTCGATGTGCGCACACCTTCCATAGAGAACAAAGCCCGCTCCTTATCCGGCGGTAATCAACAAAAAGCGATTATTGCGCGGGAAATAGACAAGAATCCGACTCTCCTTATTGCCGCACAGCCAACACGCGGTCTGGATGTCGGGGCGATTGAATTTGTGCAGAAGCAGCTCATTGCCCAGCGGGATCAAGGCAAGGCTGTATTGCTGATCTCTTTTGAATTGGATGAAATTATGAATGTATCTGACCGGATTGCCGTTATTTATGAAGGACAGATTGTCGGAGAAGTATTCCCGCAGGACACGAATGACCAGGAACTGGGTCTGATGATGGCGGGCAGTTTGAAGCGGGGAGGTCATGCGGATGTCTAGACTCCGGAAAATATTCGCAACAGACAGCTATATCGTTCCGCTTGTAGCGATTCTGATGGGCTTCCTGGTGGGTGCTATTGTCATGCTGTTTGGCGGTTACGATCCTATCGCAGCCTACTCTGCGCTGTTCAAGCGCGTGTTCGGCAGCCCGTATGATTTCGGTGAGGCGATCCGCGAGATGACTCCGCTCATGCTGACGGGTCTGGCTGTAGCCTTTGCCTTCCGCTCAGGGATGTTTAACATTGGTGCGGACGGGCAGGTAATGATTGGAATGACGGCTGCATCTGTTGTCGGCATTAAGCTTGGCGGGGTATTGCCGGGCTTCCTGTTAGTCCCGCTTGCAGTCATTGCAGCCGCTGTGTGCGGCGGGCTATGGGCCGGTATTGCCGGATATCTGAAGGCCAAGCGCGGAATTAATGAAGTTATCACAACGATCATGTTGAACTGGATTGCGCTCTTCCTGTCGAATTATATTGTCCGGACCTTCCTGCTTCTGCAAGGGCAGAACCGGTCGGAGGATAATCCGGCTTCTCTATCCATGACCTTCCTCTTCTCCACCTTTGATAATGCCCGCCTGCACTGGGGAACCGTGATTGCCCTGGCAGCAGCTACCTTCTTCTATGTCTATCTGTGGAAGACCAAGCAGGGTTACGAGATGCGCGCAGTAGGCTTGAACCCGCATGCTGCCGAATATGCAGGAATGAATGTTGGACGTAACGTTGTTAAGGCTATGTTCATCAGCGGCGTGTTCGCAGGATTGGCAGGCGCTGGTGAAGTGCTTGGCGTCTTCCATTATCAATCCGTATTTGCAGCTTCACCTGGTTATGGATTTGACGGTATCGCTGTTGCCCTGCTTGGACTGACCCATCCGCTGGGTGTCATTCTCGCTGCCATTCTATACGGCACGCTGACATACGGTTCGGCAGGCATGAGCTTCGGTGCGGATGTGCCTCCGGAGCTGATCCGTATTGTAATCGGTTCGATCATATTCTTCATTGCTGCGCAAGGCATTGTACGCTGGGTGCTCAAACCGTTTTACTTCAAGCGCAAGAAAGAGAAGGTGTTATAGATGGACTTCGTAGTCTTAGGCCAACTGCTCAATACGACGCTTGTTTTTTCCACAGCGCTAATATTTGCCTCCCTCGGCGGCATCTTCTCTGAACGATCCGGCGTCGTGAACATCGGACTTGAAGGCTTAATGATGTTTGGTGCCTTTGCAGCTGCTGTAGGTGGCTACTATGCTCAAGATGCAGGCATGGGCGAATGGGCTCCTTGGGTCGGTGTGCTTTGTGCCATGGCTGTAGGAGTAATCGGTTCACTGATCCATGCAGTAGCTGCGATTACCTTCAAGGCTGATCAGACGATAAGCGGTACGGTTATTAACTTCCTGGCTGCAGGCAGCACACTGTACATGGTTAAGCTGTTCTTCGAAGGATCAGGCGAAACTCCGCTGATCGACGGATTCAGCAAAGTGGCGATTCCCGGGCTCTCCAAGATTCCGGTCATCGGAGAAGGGATATTTAACTCCTATCCCACCACTTATCTGGCGATTATCTTAGTCATTGTTATTTATTTCATCCTGTTCAAAACTCCGTTTGGACTCCGTCTGCGCGCAGTCGGTGAACATCCGAGTGCGGCTGATACCTTGGGTGTCAATGTCAACAAGATGAGATATATCGGCGTCATGCTGAGCGGACTGCTGGCAGGTATCGGCGGAGCTACCATTACCTTGACTACTACAGGTACGTTTGCGCACAATACGATCTCGGGACAAGGCTTCATTGCCATTGCTGCGATGATCTTCGGGAAGTGGAATCCGCTCGGTGCCTTCGGTGCTGCGGTATTCTTCGGCTTCTCTCAGGCGATCCGCAACTATGTCCAGCTGTTTGAATGGTCCAAGAACATTCCGCAGGAGTTCATCTTCATGATTCCTTATGTGTTAACCATTATCGTACTGGTGAGTGCAGTGGGCCGTTCTTCGGCACCCAAGGCGCTTGGTGAACCTTACGACCCAAGCAAACGTTAAGGCTATAGGTATACCATTCCTAGTGCTTAACACAACAGAGCGCATTTCCGGATTTCCGGGAATGCGCTTTTTTGATAGATAAGAATTTATATGTTTTGGGGTCCCCGCAAAGTACCTGAGTCATCACCTACGCTAAAACCCCACTTTGTGGGGGGGGGTGTAATCATTGCAGGCAGCAGCTGCGGATACTTCAGCCCGGAGGCGGGCGGATGTACAGGCAAATACCGGGTGAGGCGAATAGACTGTTAAGAAACAACTACAGGAGGGATATTATGGCACACCCGGTTACGAAGCAACAAGTGATCAAGCTGATTGGCAAACATATCGTGGCGGTTAAAAAAGACGGTTCCAAAGTGACGGGCAAGCTGGTCCGCATCTCAGGCAACCGGCTGATTCTACAGCGTATCAGTGGTAAAAAAGTACAAACCAAGGCACTGATTCCGCTCGTATTGTTTGATTTGCTGGCCATTGGTACGGCTCCTTACGGTTATGGCGGAGGCTACGGGTATGGCGGTGCTCCTTACGGGGGCGGTTATGGTTATGGCCATGGTCCTGTTCCCGGCCCTTATGGCGGCTACGGCCCAGGTCCTGGTTATGGAATACCGCCGATTGGATTCTTTTAAGCTATAGAGCTTGCCTGCTCCATCAGCGGAACTGTTTTTCAAGCTCATAACAGTAATTTTGCGGTTGATAACGGGCTACGCTGTAGCCCAGTTTTTCATAAAAGTTCAGACCGGCGGTATTTCCGGTATCTACAGAGACCTTTGCTCTGTGGCATGCACGGGATAGTGCAAACCGCTCCGCCCTGTCCATAAGCATATTTCCGTATCGCTTACGCCTTGCGTCCGGGGCAACGGCGAGCATATCAATGTATAATAAATCGCCATGCAGCAGAAAATGCACGAACCCCAGCGGATCACTGTCGTAGTCGGGACAAGCAACAAGTGTGACTCCCTGTCCCAGGCGGCGGGGCAGATCCTTCCTGACCTGATTAATGATTGTCTGCGGAAGATGGGATAACGGGACAAGCTGCTTTTCAATCAAGTCATAAATAATCGTGTCATCCTGCCTGGGTCTGCGGTAACGAATCATAAATATTGCCCCCTTTCCACGCATTGTCGTACATCATATGCCCCGGGCGGTGTGGGCGTTCCGGCAACAATAGAACAAGATTTTATGAAGAATTTAAGGTATAACCCGCAGATGGGTATTGACTAACCGTGTGAGGAATCATATAATGTGTCTAAACATTTAACGAGCATACATGTATCGGCAATGATGAGGACGAAGTTTTAAGGGCTCTTTTGTTCAGAGAGTGAGAGGAATTGCTGCAACCTCCACCAGAATCCCTTATATACGAGCTCACCTCGGAGCTGTTTCCCTGAAAGGTCCACCAGCAGGAGCGGTGGAATTATTAGGGGGAATCGTTTGGTCCGCGTTAGGGACTTCAGGTTACGAAGATTTGGGCCCTGCCTACATCGATGGATTTTTGTATCCTGATAAGGCATATCATCGTGAGATGTTATGCAAACATGGGTGGTACCACGGAAGCTAAACCTTTCGTCCCTCACGCGCTTATTCTGCGCGTGGGAGGCGAAAGGTTTTTTTGTTGAAACAGGAAGGATTCAGACCTGTTCGCTAATATTAAAGGTTGGATACTGACGTCCTGTCATTTGAATAATGCATGTGAACGAACGAAGGGAGGAATACTGATGAGCGCGCAATTACCGGAAGAAGTGCGGTCGATAGAGCAGTTACGTGAGAAATGGAAGAATCCTGAGGTGGTATCGGGGTCTGAGATCCTGCTTCGCAGCCTGGTACTTGAAGGTGTAGATACGGTATTCGGATATCCGGGCGGGGCTGTACTTTATATCTATGATGCGCTTTATGGCTTCGAGGATTTCAAACACATTCTGACACGCCACGAGCAGGGAGCGATCCATGCGGCTGACGGGTATGCAAGAGCGAGCGGTAAGCCTGGCGTATGTATTGCGACTTCAGGTCCGGGAGCAACTAATCTGGTAACCGGAATTGCTACGGCCTTTATGGACTCCGTTCCGCTGGTGGTGATCACCGGGAACGTATTCTCCAGCCTGATCGGTACAGATGCTTTCCAGGAAGCAGATATTACCGGGATCACGATGCCGATTACGAAGCACAGCTATCTGGTACGGGATGTTGAAGATCTGCCGCGTATTATTCATGAAGCCTTCCATATTGCGAATACGGGCCGTAAGGGTCCGGTACTGATTGATATTCCGAAGGATGTATCGGCCGCCAAGACCTTGTTCACGCCGGTTCAGCAGCAGGGAGTTAACCTTCGCGGTTACAATCCGCGCACGGTTCCTAACAAGCTTCAGCTGGATAAGCTGGTGAAGGCCATCGCTGTTGCAGAGCGTCCGATCATCATTGCAGGCGGCGGGGTTATCTACTCCGGAGCGCATGAGGCGATGTATGAATTCGTGAAGCGTACGGAGATTCCGATTACGACTACCTTGCTGGGTCTGGGATGTTATCCGAGCGGTGAAGATTTATGGATGGGCATGCCGGGAATGCACGGCACCTATACGGCCAACAATGCCATTCAGCAATGCGATCTGCTGATTAACATCGGCGCCCGGTTCGACGACCGTGTAACCGGCAAGCTGGACGGCTTCGCTCCGAAAGCGAAGATCGTGCATATCGATATTGATCCGGCCGAGATCGGCAAGAATGTAGCAACCGATATCCCGATTGTGGGCGATGTGAAGACGGTTCTGGAAATGCTGAACCCGGATGTGAAGCGTGCCTCCCAGGCTGATGCCTGGAGAACGCAGATTGCCCAGTGGAAGCTGGACCAGCCTTACCGCTACAAGGATTCGGAGACAGAGCTGAAGCCGCAATGGGTCATCCAGATGATCAATGACACCACTAACGGCGAAGCTATTGTAACTACGGATGTAGGTCAGCACCAGATGTGGGCTGCACAATATTACAAGTTCAACCATCCGCGCTCCTGGATTACTTCAGGCGGCCTTGGAACAATGGGCTTCGGCTTCCCTTCGGCAATCGGGGCACAGATGGCCCATCCGCAGCGGCTGGTTGTCTCCATTAATGGTGACGGCGGGATGCAGATGTGCTCCCAGGAGCTGGCGATCTGTGCGATTCATAATATCCCGGTCAAAATTGTGGTAATTAACAATCAGGTGCTCGGAATGGTCCGCCAGTGGCAGAACCTGATCTATGAGAAGCGTTACAGCTATACCGATCTGGCGGGAAGTCCGGATTTTGTAAAGCTGGCTGAAGCTTACGGGGTGAAGGGCCTGCGTGCCACCAACAAGGAAGAAGCCGGCGCTGCCTGGAAAGAAGCCATGGAAACACCTGGACCCGTCCTGGTAGAATTCGTAGTTCCAAAGGATGAGAATGTCTATCCGATGGTAACTCAAGGCTCTACCATTGATCAAATGCTGATGGGGGATGAATAACAGTGATGAGACATACGATTGCTGTGCTTGTAAATGACCAGCCTGGGGTGCTGCAGCGGGTATCCGGATTATTCGGCCGCCGCGGCTTCAATATTGAGAGTATTACGGTAGGACAATCCGAAGAGGTCGGATTGTCCCGGATGGTAATTGTAACACTGGGTGACCAGCATACCCTGGAGCAGATTGAGAAGCAGCTGTACAAGCTGATCGATGTAATCAAGGTGGTTGATCTGGGCGCAAAACCAATGGTGGCCCGGGAGCTGGCGCTGATTAAAGTGAAGGCAGAGCCGTCAGAACGGCCGGAGATTATGGGTGTAGTCGAAACCTTCCGTGCTTCTGTAGTAGATATTGGTTCAACCAGCCTGCTTGTACAGGTCGTTGGGGATACTACCAAGATTGATGCCATGATCGAGCTGTTGAAGCCATATGGCATCAAGGAGCTGTCTCGAACCGGCGTAACAGCAATGATTCGCGGGAATGCCTGATCGTCACATTTTACAGCTTTAACGAATTGCTGCTTGCGTGCATTAATTTATTAAGATTAGCTTAGAGTTGCCCGCGAAAGAGCGGGGGCTTGAGGAGCGCGTCATTATATAGTAAGACTAATAAGCAACGTGTTCTTGAAGCACCCGCTCTTTACGATGGGTCCCAAATTAAAGGAGGATTTTGACATGGCAGTTACAACGTACTATGAACAGGATGCAGAGCTTAGCGTATTGAAGGGAAAGACAATTGCAGTAATCGGGTACGGTAGCCAAGGACATGCCCAGGCACAGAACCTGCGTGACAGTGGTCTTCAGGTGGTTATCGGTCTGCGTGAAGGCAAATCATTTGATACTGCCAAGAATGACGGCTTTGAAGTATTGTCTGTAGCAGAAGCGGTATCCCGTGCAGATGTGGTGCAAATCCTCATGCCGGACGAAACTCAGGCATCTGTATATAAGAACGATATCGAACCGAACCTTAAGAACGGCGCTGCTCTGATGTTCTCCCACGGTTTCAACGTGCATTTCGGACAAATCGTAGCTCCTAAGGATGCTGATGTGCTGTTGGTAGCTCCTAAATCCCCGGGACACATGGTACGCCGTACTTATGTTGAAGGCTTCGGAGTTCCCGGCCTGATCGCTATTGAACAGGATGCAACCGGCAATGCCAAGGCAATTGGTCTGGCGTATGCCAAAGGCATCGGCTGTACCCGTGCCGGAGTCATCGAAACCTCCTTCCGTGAAGAGACAGAAACGGATCTGTTCGGTGAACAGGCTGTTCTCTGCGGCGGTGTGTCCGAACTGATCAAGGCTGGTTTCGAGACATTGACTGAAGCCGGATATGCGCCTGAGATGGCTTACTTCGAGTGCTTGCATGAGCTGAAGCTGATCGTTGACATGGTATATGAAGGCGGATTGTCCAGCATGCGCGATTCCATCAGTAACACTGCGGAATACGGTGACTATGTAACTGGACCACGCATCATTACAAGCGAAACCAAGAAAGCCATGAAAGAAGTGCTGGCTGACATTCAACAGGGTAAATTCGCCCGCGACTTTATTCTTGAGAACCAATCCGGCCGTGCCTTCCTGACAGCTACCCGCCGCAATGAAGCCGCTCATCCGGTAGAAGTAGTGGGCAGCCAGCTGCGTGAAATGATGCACTGGATTAAGAAATAGGTCATATACTTACAATTACAATGAACCATAGGTGATTCTCAGATGCGGCCGTAATTTTTGCGGGCCGCATTTGAGGGTTTATGGACAATCTTCAGGAGGTGCTCAGCATGCGGAAAATTCATGTGTTCGACACGACACTGCGTGACGGAGAGCAGTCGCCGGGTGTGAACCTCAATACACGTGAGAAGGTAGAAATCGCTTACCAGCTGGAGAAGCTGGGAATTGACCGGATGGAGGCAGGCTTTCCAGCCGCTTCGCCGGGAGATCTGGCTGCGGTGAACGCAGTGGCCAGAGCGGTCAAGAACGTCACCGTAATCGGTCTGTCCCGTTCCAGAGAGAGCGATATTGATGCGGTCAAGGAAGCGCTGCAGGGGGCACAGGACCCATGCATTCATATTTTCCTGGCTACATCGCCGATACACCGTCAGCATAAGCTGCGCATGGAGAAGTCACAGGTGCTGGAAACGGCACAATCGGCGATCCGCTATGCCAAGAAGTATTTTCCCAAGCTGGAATTCTCCCTGGAGGACGCCGGCCGTACCGAGCGTGATTTCATGGCTGAAATGGTATCCATGGCGATCCGCGAGGGTGCGAATGTGGTGAATATCCCAGATACGGTCGGTTACCTGAATCCGGCGGAATACGGTGCCATCTTCAAATTCCTGAAGGATACGGTGCCGGATATCGAGCGGGTACAGCTTAGCGCCCATTGTCATAATGATCTGGGGATGGCTACTGCCAATACGCTGGCTGCCATTCAGAATGGCGCAGACCAGATTGAGGGTACGATCAACGGGATCGGGGAACGTGCCGGCAATACAGCGATTGAAGAGGTGGCTCTGGCGCTTGAGACCCGCAGTGAGTATTTCGGTGCCAAGACCTCCCTGGTCCTATCCGAAATCTCCCGTACCAGCCGTCTCGTCAGCAAGCTGACAGGGATGGTTGTGCCGGGGAACAAGGCGATTGTCGGCGCGAATGCCTTCGCCCATGAATCCGGGATTCATCAGGATGGCATGCTGAAGGAGAAGACGACCTACGAGATTATGACACCGGAAACCATCGGTCTCAAAGAAAGCAAGCTGGTGCTCGGCAAGCATTCGGGCCGTCACGCTTTCCGCGATAAGCTGAGTGATCTGGGCTATGATATCTCTGAGGAAGAGGTCAATGCGGCTTTTGCCAAGTTCAAGGATCTCGCAGATAAGAAAAAAGAAGTCTCGGACGAGGATATCCTTGCGCTTCTGGAAGAGAAGCTGATCGATACGCCGGAGACCTTCAGCCTGCAGACAATTTATGTTACGTATGGCAATGAGGCTACTCCAACCGCCAAGGTGATTATACACGGTCAGGACCCGCAGCCGATTGTGGCGGTTGCCGAAGGCAACGGATCGGTAGACGCGATCTACAATGCTATTGACCAGGCTACAGGGGAAGAAGTCACACTTGGCGATTATTCGATCAAAGCCGTCAGCAGAGGGAAGGATGCTCAGGGTGAGGTACATGTAGTGCTCTCTCAAGGTGAGGTGGCTGCACAGGGCCGCGGACTTAGCACCGATATTCTGGAAGCGAGTGCCAGAGCCTACCTGGATGCACTGAACAAGCTGATTGAGAAGCGCAAGACCTACACCAAGCGGGAGCATGCCAATCTCTAATTCAACTATTTAAAGAAGCTTCACCGGACCAGTTCATTTTGTCCGGGGAGGCTTCTTTTTTTGTTCAAAAATCTGTTGAAATTTTTTTGCGCTGAGCATTCCGGGGTAGAATCCAGCTGGGCAGGATTTGAAACAACCTTTTACATAAAAAGAATGAACAAGATGAGTCGGAAAAATGAAAAATAGTTCATAATTCAGGGCGGATTCCTCATTTTCAGCGTTTGAAACCACTTTTTTGTCGATAAAAATATTTTATTTTTAAGTTATCTATGATTTATCTCATAATCTGTTCAGAAATTGTTCAGAGGCGGCAAGTAAAGTTACGGAAGTACAGTACAAGCGAAATCGAAGGCCCACATACATATTAGTGACAGGGGGACGATCGGGAAGAAGCAGGCTGGAACGAGTAATTGCGACGCTGGAGCAATCATTTTGCAGAAAGAGAGAGAGGTTATAGTGATATGAAGAAAAAGACGATAGGCGCCTGGTTGGTTGTTGTAATGCTGATTACACAGTTTGCCAACGGTTTCGGGTTCGTGACGAAGGTTAAGGCGGATGGGACGGATAATATCATCACCAGTGTTACGATGGCTGTGTATGAGAATGGCACACAGGTCACGGATAGTGTGTATAAGCTTGATTCGGAGGTTAAAGTCGGGCTGACCTTCAAGCTTCCGGTAACGGACCCTGAGACTGGAGCGCATGGCTACAAGGGTGGAGATACGTTCGTGTATCAGTTGCCTTCCCAGTTAGCAATCGATAAAAATTACTCGGGAAAATTGTTCTACGACGGAGTGGAGTCGGGCAGTATCGGAGACTACACAGTAGGTACAGATAACAAAGTGGTGCTTACATTCAATAGTGAAATCGAAGGCTTATTTGATGTAGGCGGTACTTTCAATGTGACGTCCAAACTTAGCTCTACCAAAGTCACAGGAACCACGACTCAGGAGCTGTTATTCCCGATCGCCGGGAACCTGAATAATACGATTGTGATTAAAGTCCATCCTAAGGGCGGCACCAGCATTACCAAGGACGGAATTCCACAGCCGCAAAAATACAATCCGTCCAGTATCCTCTGGACCGTTGATGTAAACACGGTGCAGGACGAAGTATACAAAGCAGTCGTTACGGACTCCCTTCTGGCAGGCCTGGAGCTTGACCCAAGTTCAATTAAGGTCTACAAGCTTGCCGTGGATGTTCAAGGGAATGCATCTCAGGGAGCACAGATCGGTTTGGATCAATATGATGCTTCAGGCAGCACGGCAAGTAGCTTGAACGTGAAGTTTAATAATACGATTAAAGATGCGTACCGGGTGACATTCTCGACCAAGATTACAAATACATCGGCTAAAAATTTCACCAATACAGCTACACTTACGGGTGAAGGAATCGATAAGAGTTCTTCTAAGACGGTTGATATTGTGCGCGGAGCACCGTTGAAGAAAATTGCAACAGGAAACTTCGATCCCGTGACCGAAACAATTCCTTGGGAAATTCAATTCAACTATAACGTACAAACCATTACATCCGCGAATGCGGTGTTGCTGGATTATTTTAACGACTCCCAGGTGTTGGTTGAAGATTCAGTAGTGGTCTATAAGATCAAACTGGACCAGAATGGCAATGCTAGTGAAGACGGCACCCTAACTAAGGGAACGGATTATACAATTACTACTGCGACTTCGACCCCAGAAGGCAAGACCGGGTTCGAACTGAAATTTAATAATGATATCAACTCAGCTTACAAAATTGTCTATAAAACAAAGGTCAAAGACCGTGTATACGGTAATACAGAAACGATCCGTAATGATGTTACTTACAATGGTGAGACTAAAGGAGATCAACGGGATATTTTCCAGCAAATAGTTAAGAAAAATTTTGCCGATGTTGACTATTTGAATAAAACTGTAAAGTGGACCATTGAGGTAAACAAAGATGGTAGAGTGATGAACGATCTGGTGCTGAAGGATACCTTTGATAATGGCGGGTTGAAATTAAGCGAGCCGATCAATATCACTTTGACACCAGCTATGAACAGCGCAGATTATACGATTACACCAAACGGTTCGAATTATGCCAAGGGTGACGGGTTCACCATCACATTCTCTAAGCCGATCAATAAGCCGTTTACGGTGACGTATACAACCAGTTTTGACTATTACAAATTGCAGAGTGGTGCGACCAGCTTCAAGAACACCGCACAGCTTGATTGGAAGGATGCTAACGGCAAGGATCAAAGCATTAAGGGTGATGCAACCTTTGATCCGCGGTCTGAAGTCAAGAACAACGGTAATAAAACAGGTTCATACGATGTAAAGACCAAACAGCTTACTTGGACAGTAAGAGCCAACTATAATAAACGGGAGCTGGCTGCAGGAGCTACGCTGGTGGATACAATTCCCGCAGGTCAGAAAGCAACTAGTGTAACTGCAGTAGTCTATAGATTTGATTATGAAGAGAATGGAAATCCTGTTAGAGGTGCTGTGATAGATGCTTCGAAATACGAACTGAACGTCACAGACAAACAACTTACCGTGAAATTCAAAGAGAAGGTGGATTATGCCTTCGAAGTGGTCTTTAGCACGGAATTCATTGACGGGGATGTTAATAAAGGTACTGTAAAGAATACAGCCACCTTATACGATAAAGACAACAACCCGGTTTCTAAGCCTCTGGAAGCAACAGTACCGATTCCTAAGGGCGGAGAGTATATCGCCAAAGGTTTTACACAGGATAACAATGATCAGACTCTTCTGAACTGGAAAGTGGTCATCAACGCCAACCAGTCCGTTGTCAAAAACGTTAAACTGGTAGATGATCCTAGCTCGAATCAGGTGCTGCTGCCGGACAGCTTCCATCTCTTTGAAACGACTGTTGATCAGAATGGGAATGCAGGAACCCCGGGGAATGAACTGAAGAAGGATGTAGATTATACGCTTACTTTCAAAACCGGCACTGACGGTAAAGAAAGCTTCGAGCTTGTCTTCCTGAACCCGAACCCGATCAGCAAGCCGTACATTCTGGCTTATCAGACTGTCGTCACTGAAGCCGGAAATAATGTACAAGTGAAAAACGCTATATCGTTTAGCGGCGACGGTGTAAATCGGATTACAAAACCTATTACATCTGACAAGAGCATTCAAATTGTAGACACCTCCGGTACAGGTAGTGGTGTAAAAGGTTCGCTAATTGTAACCAAGACGAATCAGGCCGGCGATGAAAAGCTTAAAGGCGCTGAGTTCGCACTCTCACGGGTGATTGGAACTGAACTGAAGGAGACTCAAAAACAGACTTCTGCAGCAGACGGAACCCTGACTTTCACAAATCTTAAGGCTGGTAAATATGTACTGAAGGAAACTAAAGCTCCGGCAGGCTATTCGCTGGACAGCTCAGAGATTAAGGTGACAATCAATTCGTCTACGGCCGTACAGCTAACCGTCAAGAATGATTTCTTCGGTTCACTCAAGCTGACCAAGTTGGATGTGAATGATTCCTCCAAGAAGCTGGAAGGCGCAGTATTCGAACTGTACGACTCCAAGAACGCACTGGTGGGAACGAAAACAACCGATGCGAATGGTGAGCTGAAATTCACTAAGCTTAAGGGCGGGGAGTATACCCTGAAGGAGAAAACCGCTCCTGCCGGTTATATCCTGGATACCAAAGTCATTAATGTTACCATTGATCCATCACAAGAGAAAACTGTTACAGTAACTAACGCACTGATTCCTGCCGAAGTCTTCGGCTCGCTCAAGTTGACTAAGGTTGCGGAGCAGGATGCCAGCAAGAAGCTTAAAGACGCAGAGTTCGGACTGTATGATTCCGCCAAGAAGCTGGTGGCAAGCGGTAAAACAGACGCAGACGGCGTATTGGAATTCAAATCGCTGAAGCTCGGAACATACACACTGAAGGAGCTTGCTGCTCCGGCTGGTTATGTGCTGGATGCAACAGAGCACACCGTAACCATTGATTCAGGCGTACAAAAAGTACTTTTACCAATCACAAACAAACTGATTCCAGTCGAAGTCCTCGGTTCGCTCAAAGTGACGAAGGTTGCTGGTGAGGATACGAACAAGAAGCTGGAAGGTGCAGAGTTCGGACTGTATGATTCCGCTAAGAAATTAGTGGCAAGTGGTAAAACAGACACTAACGGCGTATTGGAATTCAAATCGCTGAAGCTGGGAACATACACACTGAAGGAGCTTGCTGCTCCGGCTGGTTATGTGCTGGATGCAACAGAGCACACCGTAACCATTGATTCAGGCGTACAGAAGGTATTGGCCCCAATCACGAACAAACTGATTCCTGTTGAAATCCTCGGCTCACTCAAAGTAACGAAGGTTGCTGGGGAGGATACGAACAAAAAGCTTGCAGGAGCAGAGTTCGGACTGTATGATTCCGCCAAGAAATTGGTGGTAAGCGGAAAAACAGATGCAAATGGTGAACTGGTATTCACATCTCTGAAGCTGGGGAATTATATTCTGAAGGAAATTACAGCTCCGGAAGGTTATGTTCTGAGCACAACAGAGCATTCTGTAACGATTGATTCCGGCGTGCAAAAGGTGCTGTTACCAATTACTAACCAAAAAATAACGACACCGCCGACAGAACAACCAGCGACACCAACACCAACGCCGGTGACACCAACAGCAACACCGACGCCAGTTACAGTACCAACATCAACACCAGTACCAACATCAACACCAGTACCAACATCAACACCAGTACCAACATCACCGCCGGTGTACTATACACCGACACCTGAACCATCAAGCATTCCTGGAGTTATCGGTACACCAACGCCGACACCATCGGTAACGCCAGCGCCAACGGGGACTCCGGCTGCTTCAAGTACGCCAGGAGTAACGGCAACACCACAGGTGACGCCAGCAGCAACACCGGCCCAGCCTGGAACGGTTAGCACTCCAACGCCGCAAGCCACACAGGTGACTACGATTGAAGAAGTGCCTATCGACGGCGAGATCCCGCTGGGAGGTATTCCTAGCATCGGCGAACAGCCGGCACATGGTACGGTAACTATTACACCGGATGGCAAATGGACATATACTCCTGATCCAGGCTACACCGGCAAGGATAAATTCACGATTGTCGTAACAGATGAAGACGGCAATGAAGAAGAGATTACAATTGAAGTTGGCGTCGATGAAGTGCCTAAGGGCACGGTTACAGAACCAACTGACAAAGGCAACAACAGCGGACTTCCCGGCAAGCTTCCACAGACCGGAGAAGAAAGTCCTCTCCCGCTGTATCTGACTGGCGGCGGATTGATTATTCTGGGAGCGGTACTGGCCAGAAGATTCAATGCCCGCAAGAAAATGTAGGAGAATGCACCTTAGCAGGTATTAACCAGCTAATATGGCAGCATACACAAAGACACCCGCAGCCTGCTGCGGGTGTCTTTGCTGTTATAAATATAAAGTCGCTGAAATAATACTGTCCCCTGAAAGGTCAGTATTGCCGTTTCTATTTACGGAGAATCACATGCTTCTGAGGTTAAGATGCTTCCATTCCTCATACCAGCGCTTAATACTCGCGGGCGGCTTCACGCCGAGTTCCCGCTTCAGTAAATCCGTCAGAATATGATATTGTTCCTCTACCGCTGAACGCTCCCCAATGCTGTCGTAGACCTTCATCAGCCCGAGATGCCCCTGTTCAAAATAAGGCTGGAGCTGCACCACTCTCTGGTACACAGTCACCGCTTCCGGTATCCGTCCGCTGCTGACATAGAATTCGGCGATATTCATTGCGTGATGCAGCCAGATGGTCCGCAGACGCTGCCGTTCCCCTTCCGCCCAGAGGTAATCGTAATCGTTCAGATAGTCGCCCGAATAGAAATCGAACAACCGCTGATGCTCCTCATAGTTGTCCTTATTGATGGCATCTTGAGTCAGAATGCCCTTCTCCCATTCGTAGCTGTCTATCAGCAGGCTGCCGGTCTCCAGGGTGTAGCCTTCTCCTCCGCTGGCATTGCTGATCTGCAGATCGATTCCGGCCTGCTTCAGGCATTGCCGAACCTGATAAATCGTTGTATAAAGATGAGTGGAGGCCTTCTTGAGATTGAAATCGGGCCACAGCAGATCGGTTAGGGTATCTTTGCTTACGAACCGGTTGCGGTTATGAAATAAATAAGCAAATAATTCCTGTGCCTTGGAGGTGCGCCAGCGGATATTGGGCAGCGGCTGGCCGCTGCGTTCGAATCTTAAGGACTGGAAGCTGCGGATCATGACGGTCTGGTCAGGCTTGCGGGCATCCTCCTGTGCCTGGCTGACACGCTCCTCCAGCCGCTCAATGGTCTTCAGCAGACGGCCACGCTGTACAGGCTTAAGAACATAATCAAGCGCATACAGCTCGAACGCCTCGATGGCGTAGCTGTTATGGGCAGTCACAAATACGATGCTTGCCTGCGGGCACAGCCTTTGCATGGCCTCCGCAGCCTGGACGCCATTCATCTCAGGCATATCAATGTCGAGGAAAATCACATCAGGGCGTAGCAGCGGCACTGCATTAACCGCCTCGGAGGGATCAGTATAAGCAGCGATTACATTTATAGTTGTCAGTTCCTCCAGCATCATTTTCAGCTTCATAAGAGCAAGCCGTTCATCATCTACCAGCAAGGCCTGAATCATGTCTATCCCACCACTTCATTAAGGAATGTTGTCTTGTCATAGGCTGTTTAAGGATAATTCGACAAGGATGCGGGTTATCCTCCCTCTGAGCTTGCACTTGAGGCTGATTTTGAATAGAAATGCTGCTATTCTAAAATAATTTAAAAAACTATGCAGGGGAACCTTAAAGCCAGACGTCTAACGTAATGTAGCTGAAGGAGGGAAGAAAGACTTGGAAGAGACGGAGTGGATCAGTGCTGTGCTAAGCGGGGAGCATCAGGCCTTCGGGAATCTGGTGACCCGTTATCAAGGCATGGTATATAGCGTATGCATCAAAATTACAGGAGAAGCCGAGTCTGCCAAGGATATGGCTCAGGAAGTCTTCATCAAAGCCTATAAAGCCCTTCCCACCTTCAGAGGACAATCTTCCTTCTCCACCTGGCTGTACCGGATTGCTTACCGCACCTGTCTGGACTGGAAACGGGCCAATGACCGGGAGTGGCGGCACCGGAGTGCAGCAGATTACACAGAGAATGACTGGGTGACTTCACAGACACCTGAACAGGCAGTGCTTCGCAAGGAGGCTTCCCGGGAGCTGGGTGAGAATCTGAATAGTCTGGCGGAACCGTACCGGTCGGTTGTGCAGCTGTACTATTTTCAGCGCCACTCCTATCAGGAGATCGCGGAGCAAAAAGGAATTTCGGTTAAAACGGTTGAATCGCAGCTCTATCGGGCCAGACAGATGATGCGCAAAAGCGGGGAGGAATGGCGATGAATTGTTCAACAGTAAAAGAGTGGATGCCGCATTATATAGATGGACAGTTGTCACCTGAGGCCCAGCAGGCGATCTATCTGCATACCCAGACCTGTCCCGGCTGCGCGGAATGGCTGGAGGAGGCGCGGGAGCTTGCGGCGATGTGGAGCGAGATGGAAGCCGGGCTGGATCTTAACGGGCAGGAGCCCGTGTTGCCGCATGACTTCCCTGATTTGACCGGGGATGTTATGGCAAGGATCGGCCAGTTGGAGAATGGACGCAGAGAACGGATCGTGAAACCAACCATGTCCAGACGGCGTACGGCCCGGGGAACCTCCTGGATGCATTACGGCGTGGCGGTCGGTCTGACGTTTCTCCTGCTGCAGCTTGGCGTATTTGAGAATTTGGCCTATGGCATCACTGAAATCAACGGGCATATGTCCACATCGGTCAGCTCCTGGTTCGGCCCGCAAGGTAACAATAAATAAATCCATAGCGGCTTCGCCGGTTATCTAATTTATTTCAACAAAACTTTTGGGAGGGTAACATATGATTAAGAAAAGACGCTGGCTCACGTTTCTCCTGGCTATGGTTCCAGGACTGGGCCACATGTATCTGGGCTTTAAAAAAATGGGCCTGGAGTATATGATTGGAGCATCGCTCTGTATTATATTCATTCCGTCCATGCCCGCCGTGTTTCCATTCGCGCTTGCTGCGCTCTGGTTCTATCAATTATTCGATGCGCTGCAAAAGGCGGCTTGGATGAAGGTGTCGGCTGCCGAGCATGAGCGGATGATGTTCCATCCGGATAGCTTTGGAGCGCCCTGGTCGATGGGGATGTCTGCGCCCCCGATGTACCCGCATGATGATGTGAATCCGGTGTGGGTCGGTATAGGGTGTGTTATCGCGGGCATCCTGCTGCTGCTCATCACTGCATTTCCCTCTCTGTGGGAGATGCTGAGCGATATGAACATCGGAGCGATTCTGCTGTCGCTTGCCCTGATCGGGTATGGATTCAGAATGCTGAAGAATAATTCAAAAGTATAGTGAAATGGGGAATTGAAGGATGGGGAGATGGAAAATCGGCAGCTTTACCGCCGCAATAGGGTGCATAATAGTAGGAGTTATTGTAGTCATGGCTCAATATGGTGTAATCACGTACGATGTGCTGGGTTATATCTGGCCGGCCCTGCTTATCCTGTTCGGCCTGGAGATGCTGCTTAGGCTCTTCATTAAATCCGATGTCAAAAGCCGCGTAAGCGGCTGGGCCATTCTGCTGATCATTGTGCTTATCGCGGCAAGCGGGGCACAGACGGTACTGGCCGGAGGATCGCTGAGCAGTATCTTCGGCAATACCAAGCTGGTGCCGGTGAACGGGAAGGTAGAAGTGCAACAGGATATTAAGAATGTGCGGATTGATCTGCCCCAAGGCAAGGTTAAGCTCCAGGGTGTGGATGGGAACACGCTGACGTATGAAGGAAAGCTGGAGCTGCCGGGCAATACAGACAATGAAGCGGCAAGTGCTCTGGAGCGTAAATGGAAGGTGACGACCGAGGGCGATACGCTTGTGATGGAGCTGGAGGGAGATTCAGGCTGGCTCTCCAATATCCAGATCGGCTTTAATAACAATGCGCCATATCTGAATGTCGGCATTCCGCAGAATCTGGCCGCTCAGGTAGAGACCAGTGACGGTTCCATCGAAGCCGGGGGGCTGGCCGCAGGCATTAATGTGGATACGAGCAACGGAACGATGGATATCCATGATGTCTCCGGAGGTGTGAAGGCTCATAGCAGCAACGGCACGCTGACGGTAAAGAATGTACAGGGCGGAGCAGACCTGGTTAGCTCGAACGGTGCGATTACGCTGGGGAATATTGACGGCGCGGTGTCGGCCAGAAGCAGCAACGGCAAGATTACAGTGAATTCGGCAATCACGGGTGCATGGGAGCTGAAATCGAGCAACGGCAAGATTGTCTTGGGTCTTCCGGCGGTAACGGATGCCAAGATTACGGCAGATACCACTAACGGATCGCTTAAAGGCAACGTGGACTGGGGCGGCGGCGATGAGGACCATGGAACGGCTGTACTTGGAAAAGGCACCCATGAGGTCACCTTGTCCACCAGCAATGGTTCTATAACAGTGGATATGGCGCAATAAAGGACATAGAAGCATAAAGAGCTGTTCACCGGATATGTTATGCCGGTGAACAGCTCTTTATTGTAAGAGAAGAAATGATATCGGGAGGTTATGCGGGCTGCAGCCAGTTAGTCCTGATTACCATGCATAAGCCTTCGGAGCCGCACCGCCGGGTCCGGGGAAAATCTCGTCCAGACGCTTCAGCACGGATTCGTCCAGGACGACCTCCAGGCTGCGCAGCGCGCTCTCGAACTGCTCCAGCGTACGCGGTCCGATGATTGGCGCTGTTACGGCAGGGTTGGCCAGCAGCCAGGCCAGAGCGATATTATCCTGCGGCTCGCCCAGCTCCAGACTCAGCTCCGCAAAGGCTTCAAGCTGCTTCTTGTGCTGCTCCACACGCTCCGCGTTGCCGCCGCTGCGGCTGCCCTCGATCTTCTTCAGCGCATTGCGTCCCAGCAGCCCTCCGTCAAGCGGACTCCACGGAATAATGCCGAGGCCCAGATGCTGCGCGGCGGGCAGAACCTCAAGCTCCGGCAGACGGCAGGTCAGGCTGTATTTATGCTGCTCGGATACCAGTCCAAGGAACCCGCGGGCCTTCGCTTCCTGCTGGGCAACGGCAATATCCCAGCCGGCGAAGTTGCTGGAGCCGGTGTAGCCGATCTTGCCTTGGCTGACTGCAAGCTCAAAGGCGCCCCACAGCTCGTCCCAGGACACGTTACGGTCGATATGGTGCATCTGGTAGAGTTCGATGTGATCGGTCTGCAGACGCTGCAGGGAGCCCTCCAGATGGCGGCGGATAATGTAGGAGGAGAGGCCGCCTTCATCATTGGGTCCATCCAGCTTGTCACTCATCGCCCCGTAGACCTTGGTCGCCAGAACAACCTTCTCACGGCGTCCGCCGCCCTGCTTGAACCAGCGGCCGATAATAGTCTCGGTCAGACCCGAGTTCTCACCCCATCCATACACATTGGCGGTATCAAAAAACTGGACTCCCGCATCCAGCGCCGCATCCATAATCCGGAAGGCTTCCTTCTCGTCGGTGATGGGACCGAAGTTCATCGTTCCCAGACAGAGGCGGCTTACCTTCATACCAGACTTGCCAAGCTTCGCGTATTGCATCTTAAGATCACTCCTCTTCCATATGATTAGAGATCCGATAATTTCACCTGCTTATTAATTGTAATCAATCGGCGGGACAAGGGCAAATTAGGGATATGTCTCACTTATAGGCTATATCTATGAACGTGATAGAATCTATATCTTTGTCCTTTGTCCTTCGTTATGATACAACAATATACAGAAGAACTATGTCTGCGACCAGCAGGACTACCTAAGGAGTGACAGGAATGAGCGAGGTCAAAAAAATCGCCGTAATTGCCGGGGACGGTATCGGACCTGAAGTTGTGGCGGAAGCGGAAAAGGTATTGAAAAGAACGGAAGAGCTGTTCGGGTATACATTTGAAACAGAGCATGCCCTGTTCGGAGGAATCGCCATTGATGAACGCGGAACTCCGCTGCCTGAGGATACGCTTGCAATCTGCCGCAGCGCCGATGCTGTATTGCTTGGAGCCGTAGGCGGACCGAAATGGGATAACAATCCGAAGGAGCTGCGTCCGGAGACCGGACTGCTCGGTATCCGCAAGGCGCTTGGCCTATTCTCCAATCTGCGTCCGGCGGTGGTCTTCGATTGTCTGAAGGATGCTTCGACGCTGAAGCCGGAGGTCCTGGAAGGCACAGACCTGATGGTCGTGCGTGAACTGACAGGGGGGATCTACTTCGGGGACAAGCTGCGCCGTCAAGGTGAGCATGGGGAAGAAGCGGTAGATACTTGTGTCTACAACGTCACTGAAGTGGAGCGGATCGTACGCCAGGCGTTCGAGATTGCCGGGAAGCGCCGGGGCAAGCTGGCGAGTGTCGACAAAGCCAACGTCCTGGAGACCTCCCGTCTGTGGCGTGAAGTGGTGAACAGACTGGCACCGGAATATCCGCAGGTTGAAGTTGAGCATGTGCTGGTGGATAACTGTGCGATGCAGCTGCTGCGCCGTCCTTCGAGCTTCGATGTCATCGTGACCGAGAATATGTTCGGTGATATCCTGAGCGATGAAGCAGCGATGCTGACAGGCTCCATTGGTATGCTGGCCTCCGCTTCACTGGGAGAAGGCAGCTACGGCCTCTATGAGCCGGTTCACGGCTCCGCGCCTGATATTGCCGGACAGGGGCTGGCGAACCCGATCGCTACGATCCTGTCGCTTGCACTGATGTTCCGCATGACCTTCGGCTACGAGAATGCAGCCGCTGCCATTGAAGCCGCAGTTGCGGAGGTACTGGATGCCGGTCACCGGACGAGCGATATCGCAGTGGATAAGAGCAAGGCAATCAGCACCACAGAGATGGGCGACCTGATTGTAGCCGCTATCCGCACAGCCTAGTTCTACCACATGTATCCCTTTTGACGCAGAACAAGTGGAAACGGCTTTGCCGTCCTTTTAAGGACGGTACCGTTTCAGCGAGAAATAGAAGGAGAACGTATAGCGTGAAACCTATACGTTCTTCTATTTTGAAGAAAAACTTCACAAAATGTTGCTTATTTATAATTATTATAAAAAAGTAATCAATGTAATATTGACTTTGATTTTGTACGATGATAACATTTGGTCTGTACCCGTAAGAATGTAACCATCCAATAAAATCAAGAAAAGCATATTGCATCTGGCAACGGTCCGGTAGCTGTTTTTCTTACATAATCAAAAGGAGGATTTAAGCAATGGCAGAACGTTTGGTAGGTAAACCCGCTCCTGACTTCTTCATGGAGACAGTAACAGGCGACGGTAAGGATTTCGGTAAGGTAAGCTTGTCCGACTATCGCGGCAAATGGCTTGTATTCTTCTTCTATCCGCTTGATTTCACCTTCGTATGTCCAACTGAAATCACAGCCCTGAGTGATGCGGCTGCTGATTTCGCAGAGCTTGATACAGAAATTCTAGGTGTGAGCATCGACTCCATCCATAGCCACAAGGCTTGGTTGTCTACACCTAAGGATATGAACGGTCTTGGCCAGATCAACTTCCCGCTGGCTTCTGATATCACGAAGAAGGTTGCCAGCGATTATGGCGTCCTGATTGAAGAAGAAGGCATTGCGCTGCGCGGACTGTTCATCATCGATCCTGAAGGTGAACTGAAGTATCAGGTTGTTAACCATAACGATGTGGGCCGCAGCGTTGAAGAGACATTGCGTGTGCTGCAGGCTCTCCAATCCGGCGGGCTGTGCGCTATGAACTGGAAGCCAGGCGACAAGAACCTGTAAGCTTCAAGGCCTCATGAGCCGCGATCTTTGATATACTAAGAGGACCTCCTTGCGGGAAGATTTATTCCCTTCAAGGAGGTTTTTTGCAAAAAGATAAGAATGTATATGCTGAAACGGTACCGTCCTTTAAAAGGACGGCAAAGCCGTTTCCACTTGAGATATGGACAGACGTTTGAAAATGGGCATAAAGGTTAATATATAGCTTGTAAGGAGAGGAATCTCTCCCGCTGTTTTGTAATATACTAATAGGAAATCAACGACAACACTCAAGGAGGGTGAACAAAAATGAGCTTTTGCTGTGGAGCGAGTATGGTTGGAACGAAGGGAACCCTAAAGCATTATCGCACGCAAGTCCATAATGTTCCCCTGCTTTTTTGTCCGGTATGCCACCGGGTAGAGGTACATTACAAAGTCGAGAATGAATATGAAATTCTGGCGGAATATGCTCATGGCGACGGCGTCACGGATGTGGATTTCCAGGATTATGTGATGGAGGAAGAGGAAGCGATCTTCGAGAACGTCATCAATATGGAGAGCGAGGACCCGCTCGCGATCATACGCAGCCAGATCGATATGTCGCTGGACCTGCTGGCGGTTGCCAAACAGATCGGCGACTCCAAATGGGAACGTGAGCTGAAGAAGCGTCTGGCTGTCATGAGCCAGCGGCGTCAGCGGCTCCAGCAGAAGGCTTGATATCTGTCTGGATCTGCCACCATCATGTTATAAATCAGTGAGCTCCCGCCGCCTGGCGGGGGCTCTTTTCAATGTATTTGCAGGAAATAAATCATTCCCCTCCTACTTAAATGTGTCTTTAGAATCATTTTAGGAATATTTTTGCCATTCGACAGATTCTCTGATTGCGTTGTCTTCTTCTCTTGGATATGATTGGAATATAGTTGAAACGGTTGGATAATACAATACGATTTTCGAATGTTCTGGCGGCTTCGTCATATACTCAGATACATAGTAATTTGATGTCGCTTAAGCGTCTTCGTCAATTGCAGTAAAAGGGGGAACTTCGTATCGTGATAAGCCAATATCAGGAAAGCTTGCTATTATCGGCAAGAACGTTTCAAACTGGTCCGATGGATACCACATTTGAGGATGTGCTGGAGCACATCGACAGCGGGATTCTGCTTTTTGATGATGAGGGTGTGCTGACTTTCGTCAACAAGCAGATGTACGGCATTCTGGAGCTTAACCGTCACTCTCTTCTGGGCTGCACCTTGCATCATCTGTTATCCCATATCCAGCTCAGCCGCTTCAAGAAGAAGCAGGTGCTCAGGAGTTACCGTGAAATGGTGCTTAAAGGTAAGCCAAGCTATGAATTCGTGGATGAATATGGACGGTACTGGCGCGCAACCCTGTCCAGCGGAGAGGAGATGAAGGGCAGCTACCTGTTCACATTCAAAGAGATCTCCGACTACAAGCTGATTGAACAGACGGCCTACCAGAACGACAGCCTGGCCATGCTGGGCCGGTTATCGGCCTCCATTGCCCACGAGATCCGCAATCCCCTGACAGCTATCCGGGGGTTCATACAATTGCTTCATCCCCATCTGCATCTGCTTGGCAAAGAAGAATATGCGAAGATTATATTAGCGGAGATTGACCGTGCCAATGACATTATTCATGAATTTCTGACTTCCTCCAAGCCTTCTGTGCCGCAGATCAGCATGATTCGTGTCTCTGCCTTGCTGAAGGAAGTGGTCCTGCTGACAGAGAGCGAGGCGCTGATGAAGGGCTGCCAGATCAACTTGCAGGTGCTCCAGGAGGACCTGGTCATCTCAGGGGATATTAAGCAAATGAAGCAGGTTGTGCTGAATATGATCAGAAATGCGATGGAAGCGATCTCGGAGCGGGTGGATGATTCTGTAGGCCGAATTGAGGTAGGCGCACGTAAAGAAGGAACAGAGGTGCGCATCTTCATCTCTGACAACGGCAAAGGAATGGATATCTGCACACTTGACAGACTATTCAATCCGTTCTTCACCACGAAGGAGAATGGGACGGGACTCGGACTTTCCGTCAGTGACCGGATCATCAAGAATCATGGCGGCTGCATCTCGGTCAGCAGCCGGCTGAATGAAGGAACCCGGTTCGTCATTTCGCTTCCGCTTACTCATTAATGCTATCTTAAGCCCGTTGTTCTCGGTAGAGGGCCTACGGGTTATAATCAATATGCAAGGGCTGATTCCTGCAATGCACGAACAAGTGCGGGAGATCAGCCTTATCTGCGTTAGTGGTGTATTTGTTAATAGTGTAGGGCAACCAGGATGCGGAGGGATGGAGCTTGATCTTTGAATGGAGCAGTGATGCCGGTGAAGCTTCGCCGCAAGGAGATGCTGTATGTCTAATCATCTCAGAGGCACAGGCACAGGGAGAGGGACTTCCGGCAGATTGGGCCGCGAGAGTCCGCCTATTGTCCGCAGCGGGCCTGTTCAGCGGCAAGCAGGGGCAAGTGTATATCCTGCCCGTAATGGAGCGGCCTGAGCAGCCTGTGGTCATTCTGGCCGGAGGCGGAAAGGGCCAGATGGGGATGCACGAGCTGCGGCAGCTGATGGCGCAGACTGCCAAGGCGGCTTACAGGCTGAAGGCCGCTGCGCTGGTTGTGCAGATACCAGCGGTACCTGGCGGGCTGAGCGGGGCGCTGAAGGCGGAGCAGGCCGGCCAGGCCATTGCGGAAGGGCTGGTTCTGGGATCGTACCGCAGAAGACAATATAAGCTGGACCAGGCAGCCTATGCGGGTATAGATACGGTACATCTGCGTACGGAAGGCAAGAGCGAGGCAGCAGAAGAGGAAGGCTGGAGACAGGGCATCAAGCGGGGGAAGGCTTTCGGGGAGGCTGCCAACCTTGCCCGTGAGCTGACCAACCGTCCGGGGAATCTGCTGACTCCTTCGGGGCTTGCAGTGGCTGCTATAGAAATCGCTGAACGGCACGGGCTTCCGGCTGAAGTGCTGGATGAACGGGAGCTTGCGCTTAAGGGAATGGGCGGCTTGCTTGCAGTCGGCAGCGGCAGTGTGAATCCTCCCCGCATGATTGTTATCCGCTATCAGGGGACGAATCAATGGGAGAACGCAGTGGGCTTGGTCGGCAAAGGAATCACTTTCGATACCGGGGGCATCTCCCTGAAGCGGGCATCGGGCATGGAGAGCATGTTCAGTGACATGGCCGGGGCCGCAGCCGTTCTGGCGGTTATGGATGCGCTGGGGCATTTGCGTCCCAAGGTCAATGTGGTCATGCTGATTCCGGCGGCAGAGAATATGCCGGCAGCGAATGCTTTTAAACCGGGCGATATCATTACTACCCTCAGTGGAAGAACGGTCGAAATCATCAATACGGATGCGGAGGGGCGGATCATTCTGGGAGATGCGCTTACCTATGCCCGGGAATGGGGCGCACAGCGGATCATTGACGTAGCCACGCTGACAGGAGCTGTGGTGTCGATTCTGGGAGATGTGGCTACAGGGGCAGTAACGAATGATCAAGCATTCCTGGAAGAGCTTCTGGCAGCCTCAAGGCTGTCAGGGGAGCAGATCTGGCCGTTGCCTGTCTATCCTGAATTCCGGGAGCTGTTGACAAGCGAGGTTGCGGATCTCCGCAATGCTGCCGGACGATATGGAGCTGCCAGCACGGCGGGACTGTTCATTGGGGAATTTGCCGGGGGATTGCCGTGGGTGCATCTGGATATTGCAGGGACTGCCTTTCTGTCTGCGGAACGGGGAGTGAATCCTAAGGGCGCCACGGGTGTGATGGTCCGCACGTTGCTGGAATATCTGCTGAGCGCTGCGGCTGAACCGGATTACCGCTCCCCTGAAGCCTAACCCGAATCGTCCTAATAGACAAAGAGCCGCAGGTTCTCAGTTTCCTGAGACCAGCGGCTCTTTGTTCATTTGGAATCCTGCTTCTCATAACTGCGGGGATAGCAGCCTATTTACGGGCCTTCATCTGGGCAGTCAGGGATTGGACGCCATTCATAATCTTATCCCGTGTATTCTTATTCTTCAGCAAGTAGGCGGCTCCCAAGGCTACCGTTGTAAACAAAGTCTTCTTGGTGTTCATGGTGATTCCTCCTTGGCAATAGTCTGGTTGTTAAAAGCTTATAACTAACATACCCGCATGCCAAGGTTTCTAAACGAAAGAATATGAAGTCTGTATCCGCTAGAACTGCATCCTAGCGCTTGCTGCCCAGTGAAGCACTGCCGCAGGACAGAGGTGAATCCATCGAAGCTGCGGGACAGGTCTTGCCCTTGTCACAGCCCGCACAGGCCCCCTGCTTGCCCTTCTGCACATGGCGGTAGATCATCCAGCCGGAATACCCGAATATTAGCGCCACAATCACAATATTAACGATCATTGCTGTCATCGCTTCCTCTCTTAATAACTTGGACTTGCTGCGGGGCTACGACCATCCGAGCAAACGTCCTCCTTGATAGATCACCAGTGATACCGTATAGGCCAATATCAGAGAGTAACCCATGGAGAAGAATGTCCATTTCCAGGACGCAGTCTCTTTCTTGATAACGCCGACAGTGGCCAGGCAAGGAATGTAGAGCAGGATAAAGGCCATGAAGCTGATCGAGCTAAGCGGTGTAAAGACTGAAGCAATCTGGCCTTCCAGCCCTGCTGCATCCGGGGCATGGTAGATGATGTTCATGGTGGAGACCACAACCTCTTTGGCGAGGAAGCCGGGCACCAGAGTAGATCCCGCCTGCCATGTTCCGAAGCCGAGCGGCTGCAGCAGCGGGGCAATGAAGCCGCCGAATTTGGCCAGGAAGGAGTGATCCATGTCCACATTGAGGCCGCCAGGACCAGCGTAGGACATCAGCCAGATCAGGACCGAGCCGGCCAGGATGATGGTCCCTGCTTTGCGCAGGAAGCCCTTGCCCTTCTCCCAGGTGCTGCGGCTCAGTGTCTTGAGCTGCGGCATCCGGTAGGGAGGCAGCTCGATAATGAAGATAGACGTCTCATTCTTGAACAGATGCTTGGAGAAGAACTTACACAGAATCAGGGCGAATACAACACCCATCACATACATAGAGAGCACAGCTGTGGCCTGCTGGGCAGGGAAGAAGACCGCTGCGAACAGCAGATAGACCGGAAGCCGGGCAGAACAGGACATCAGCGGCATGAGCAGTGTCGTCAGCAGCCGGTCCTTGGGCTGTTCAATGCTCCTTGCAGCCATAATCGCAGGTACGTTGCAGCCGAAGCCGATAATGAACGGAATGAAGGCCTTGCCATTCAGTCCCATCCGTTCCATCGTGCTGTCCATCAGCAGGCAGACACGGGCCATATACCCGGAATCTTCCAGGAAGGAGATCATCAGGAACAGGATGAATATCTGTGGAACAAATACGAGCACGCCGCCCACACCGCCGATGAGACCATCAACGATCAGTGCGTGCGTGAATTCCGAAGCCCCGATGGCCCCCAGCAGCGAATTCGTCCAATCGCTGAGCTGACCGCCGATGAAGCCATCCAAGAGATCTGACAACGGTCCGCCAATCCAGTCAAAGGTAGTTTTGAACATCGCATACATAAACAGGACGAACAGGGGCAGTCCGAGAAAACGGTGGGTAAGGATGGAATCCAGACGTTCGGTCAGATTATGCGGTTTTTGCAGGGTGGAGTCTATAGCTTCAGCGCACACCTTGCGGATGTAGTCCATGCGGACCGAGCGAATCCACTGGGGAAGAGTGAGTGCAAGCTTCTCCTGCTGCAGCCGGGTCTGAGCGGTGTCTGCAATCAGCAGCAAGCCGGAAATATCCGTCCGCTTCTTAAGCAGCTCCAGGATTACGGGGTTCTGCTCCAGCAGCTGGAGAGCAACCCAGCGGAGATTAGGCAGACCAGAGATCTTGTGCAAATGTGTAACAATGGAGGCTATGGCTTCTTCAGCGAGTTCGCCATAATTCAACTGGAAGGTAACAGGCGGGATATGGGAAGGCTGCTCCAGCACGCTAAGCACCTGACCGGTTCCTTTGCCTGTCCGGGCAATCAGCGGCAGCACGGGAATACCGAGCTGTTCCGTAAGAATGTCGGGGTTCACCTGAATGCCGCGCGCCTTGGCGACATCAGTCATATTCAGTCCGAGGATCGTCGGCTTGCCATACTCCAGCAGCTGCAGGGTAAGCAGCAGGTTCCGTTCCAACTGCGAGGCATCGACAATATTGATAAGTGCTTCAGGGCTTTCTTCGATCAGATATTGTGCAGCTACGCCCTCATCACGCGAGAGGGGGTGAAGGGAGTAGATTCCCGGCAGATCGATGAGCTTCCCGGCTCCGTTCTTCAGACTGCCGATTTTTTTCTCAACCGTAACGCCTGCCCAGTTCCCCACATATTCATAGGAGGAAGTCAGGGTATTGAACAGCGAGGTTTTCCCGGTGTTGGGGTTCCCCACAAGTGCGATAGAGCTCATGAGACCTTCACCTCTATCATAGATGCTTCCTTCCGCCGGATAGCAAATAGCTGACCGTTGCATTCAAGCGTAATTGGACCCATGAACGGCCCTTTGCCCTTGAGACGGATCATTACACCCTCAGATACTCCCAGATCTGCTAGCCGGCGGCGCAAGATAGGGTTCATGCCTTCGATTCTTTGAATGGAGCCGGTAGAGCCTGGTTGCAAACGCAGCAAGGAGCAGGATGTTAGAGCCATTGTTATCCCTCCGAAAGAGACTGATAATCAATCTCAATGATTTCTTGTAATGTAGCATTTTACTGCCATTTATTCTGTGATTAATGTCATTGTTTCTGTTCGCGAAAATCGATATGAAGATTACTGAAATTTTCTTTACAATATCTTCTTCATTAAAGTATGATTGAACGATAATATAAGCATAGTACTAAAGAGATACCCCGAAGGGAGAACAGATTGTGAAGACTAATCATAGTAAAATTGTCGATTGTACCATCCGTGATGGGGGATTGGTAAATAACTGGGATTTCAGTATTGAATTTGTTCAGAAATTATATGCCGGACTGAATGAAGCCGGTGTTGATTATATGGAAATCGGATATAAGAACTCGCCGAAGCTGCTCAAAGGGGCAGAGGGTGCAGGCCCTTGGCGCTTTTTGAATGATGACTTCCTGCGCAAGGTCATTCCGCAAAAGGGGCATACGAAGCTGTCGGCTCTGGTCGATATCGGCCGTGTGGACGAGAATGATATTCTGCCACGCAGCGAGAGCATGCTCGATCTGATCCGTGTGGCTTGTTACAGCAAGGATGTGGACAAGGCCCTTCAGCTGGTGCAGACATTCCATGACCTGGGCTATGAGACGACCATTAATATTATGGCCCTGTCCAATGTGATGGAGAATGAGCTGCTGGAAGCCTTCGAGCAGATCCGTGAGAGCGTAGTTGATGTAGTCTATATCGTGGATTCTTACGGCAGCCTGGATCATAATGACTTTCATTACCTGGTAGAGAAGTTCAAGACGCATTTGCCGGAGAAGCGGCTCGGTGTGCATACCCACAACAATCTTCAGTTGGCCTTCTCCAATACGCTGATTGCAGCCGAGAAGGGAGTAGAGCTACTGGATGCTTCCTGTTATGGAATGGGCCGTGCCGCAGGCAACTGTCCTACAGAGCTGCTGGTTACCCATCTGAAGAATACGAATTATACGCTCCGGCCTGTTCTGGATATCGTTGAGAACCTGATGATCCCTCTGCGGGAGAAGGAAGAGTGGGGCTATATCATTCCGTATATGATTACAGGGACGCTGGACGAGCATCCCCGCTCGGCAATGGCGCTGCGATCTTCGGCCGATAAAGATAAGGCGGTTGACTTCTACGACACACTGACAACACCCGAGGTCAATTTCGGGGACAAATAACCGTCTGGAAGGAGAAAGCACTGGCCTCTGTTTGTAGGCAGGTGCTTTTTTTCTGCCGAAGCGGCTTCCTTGCAATATTAGTAGGTGAACAATGTAACTTTACGGAGCTGTCTGGCCGATATTTATACATAGGAGATCATACACATCCATCTGACTTTATAGATATTATTTTTAGACGCGAGGGACTTATGAGACAAGAAGAGAGAAAGACGATTCATGCGGCTATTCTGGGGGCTGTGCTATTCCTTCTGATCCAGATTTTTCGTACACCGCTGGGCCGAATCGAGGACAAGGATTTACTGATGGCCTTTTACCTTATTTTGGGCTGCTGTACTGTCGCGTTCGGTTTTGCGATTTTTGCCCAGGGCTGGCTGCTGTTCGCCAATAGTTTATCTAAGGCCAGGCTGTACACCTCTGCATTGTTCCTGGGGGTGAGCATTTTTGATTTCCTGCATGTACTGGGGTTTGTAGGTATTCCCGGAATCACCTCGTATATCAGCCCGGAGCAGGCCTTATGGCTCCTGACGTTCTCCCGGCTGGCCAGTGCACTGGGGATTATGCTTATTTTCAGCAGAGAAGACCAGCTTGTAGGAAACGGCGTCAAGGGGAAGGTGTTCAGGAATGCTTTTGTGGTGATTCTGCTGTCTTTGGCTGTGTTTGGTCTCGGCAACCTGATTGTCTCCGGGCTGGCGGACGAACCATGGGCAGAAACGGCAAGAGACCTGATGAATATGGCGATACTGTTCGTCTATTTGCTGGGTGCTGCGATTATTATCTATCCTGGCAAAAGCGAAAAGTCAGCCTCTCTGCTGATTATTATCCGTTCCCTTGTGTTCTTCTCACTGGCTCAGGTCTTCTTCATGAATCTGTTCAGTGTCGGAGAATTGGATTATCTCTTCGGGATGCTCAGCAGCGCAGCGGCCTATTATCTTCTGCTGACCGGGGTCTACAGATTGACGATTGAGGAGCCATTTCAGGAGAACCAGCAGGCGGAAGCGCGGATTAATTATCTGGCGTACCACGATGAGCTGACAGGTCTTCCGAACAGACGCCGCCTGATGCAGCGCATGGAAGAGGTGGTGCTCCAGAGTGAGCAGGACAAAAGCCGCGGCTTCGCCGGGCTGGTCATTATGAACATCAACCATTTCAAGAATATCAATGACTCTCTTGGCCATTATGCAGGAGATCTGCTGCTGCAGCTGGTCGCCCGGCGGATCGGGGATGAGGTTAGAGTCAATGAAGAGCTCTTTAGTATGGGAGCGGACGAGTTTGCTTTTCTGATGACGGAGCGGACGGGTCTGGAGAATTGTCTGGTCCGGGCGGGTGAGCTGCTGCGCCTGTTCGAGACACCGGTAGGCCTGGAGTCGGGCGAATACCATATCTCGCTGAGTCTGGGGGTAAGCATCTATCCCGGGGATGGAGATACGGCAGAGCAGTTGATACAGAATGCAGACACAGCGGTGCACAATGCCAAGGAGCAGGGGGTGGAGATCCGCCGCTATATTCCGGCTATGCAGATGAAGGCGAAGGAACGTCTCAAGCTGGAGAACGATCTGCGCCGGGCGCTGGAGCGGGGGGAGTTCTATCTGGTCTATCAGCCCCAGGTACTGCTTGAGACAGAAGAGATTGTCGGCATGGAGGCGCTGCTGCGCTGGAACCATCCCAAACGCGGCTTGGTCTCTCCGGTGGATTTCATTCCTATCGCTGAAGAGAGCGGGCTAATTGTCCCCATTGGGGAATGGGTGCTTAAGACGGCCTGTATGCAGAATAAATTGTGGCAGGATGCCGGCTATCATCCGATTTGCGTGTCCATTAACCTCTCGATGCGCCAGTTCCTGCAGCCCAATCTGGCCGGCAAAATTGATGCCATCCTGAAGGATATCGGTCTAGATCCCTGCTATGTGGATTTGGAGATTACCGAAAGTATGACCCTGGACAAGGAGACCGCCTTCGACCAGCTGAACCGCCTCAAAAGACTTGGCGTATGCATCAGCATCGATGATTTCGGCACAGGCTACAGCTCGCTGCATTATCTGAAGAATATGCCGATTGACCGCTTGAAGATCGACCGTTCCTTCGTATCCGATGTTATGGAGGACAGCAACAATGCCGCGATTGTCTCTACGATTACCTCGATGGCCCACCATTTGAAGCTCAAGGTCACCGCTGAAGGTGTGGAGAACAAGGAGCAGCTGCACTTTCTGCGCCAGCAGCATTGCCATGAGGCCCAGGGGTATCTGTTCAGCAAGCCGGTGAAGGCGGCCGAATTTGAACAGTCCTTCCTGAAGCCTCTGCTGGAAATGCCATCGTGACCTAACCTCCGTTATCTGAATGTAATAGGGTTGCAATTTATTCGCAGTGATGCTACAATGTTTCTTGTACTCAATTCGAGTTGCGGGTGTAGTTCAATGGTAGAACTTCAGCCTTCCAAGCTGATAGCGTGGGTTCGATTCCCATCACCCGCTCCATATTTAACTTCCGAAATCCTTGTCCGCAAGGGTTTTTTTGTTGTTTCGGAGTTGTTGCAGGGAACTAGAATGTGTGGATAATGCTGATCAGGGAGGATAGGGTACAGGGAAGAAGACGTAGTGGCAGGACGTGAGGGAGTACCTAGTGATAGAAGATACGTGAGTACATAGGGACAGAACAGAACTTAGGGACAGAACATAAGGGATAGTACATACTGGCAGAACAATTACTAAATCTGTTGAAAGTAGGGTGCGGCTTCATTCAAAGGTAAAAGTCCCTCTAATTCGGCCTGAATTGAGCGATAGGTGAAAATGAGAGGGATAAATCCCTCTGATACGGCTGAAAGTTGGCTAAACGGGAAAATGAGAGGGATAAATCCCACTGATGCATCTGAAAGTCAGTTATACGTGAAAATCAAGGGGATAAATCCCACTGATTCCGCCAGCTGTGGCCATACGAGAAATTAGATGGCTGGATTGCAAAGGTGAGTTGTAGCACAAAGACTGCATACGCTCCAGCATATAAAACTTAGCTGAAAGTTGAGGGTAAGCAGAAATGAGGAGCATTAGTGCACCTGAATTCGCTGAAAGTTGACGGTAAGCAGAAATGAGGAGCACAAGTGCACCCGAATTCCCCGGATAATACGTAGGAAAAGTCAAAATGAACCCAGCGAGGTTACCTTAAAAGCTGAATAAGTAGCACAGGTGTCACAAGTCACACCGGCTACACCAGCCACAGCTAATTCATCTGTTGAAAAAGGCAGGCCCCCGATCCTTCGGGGGCCTGCCTTTATGAAATGACAGGTAAGCCGTCTGCCTTGGACGTTAGACGGTCTTCAGGAACTCGACCAGGGTCAGCAGGCCTTTGTCGAAGTTCTCCAGGTTGAAATGCTCGTCCGGCGCATGCAGGTTCTCGTCATCGAGTCCGAAGCCCATCAGGACGACCGGTGCCTTCAGGATGCGGGCGAAGCTCTCCATGATCGGGATGGAGCCGCCGTCTTTGGTGAAGAGGGCGCGGGTGCCGTAGACCTTGCCGTAAGCATCGGCAGCGGTCTGGAGGATCGGGTGCGACGGATCGATGTTGAAGGCGCGTGCCTTCTCCATCTGCTTCACCTGAACCTTGGCGCCGCTCTGGATATGGGCCTTCAGATGGGCTTCAACGGCATCCAGGATGTGCTGCGGGTCCTGGTCGCCAACCAGGCGGCAGGTAATCTTGGCATGGGCTTCCTTCGGGATTACGGTCTTGCTGCCTTCGCCTTGGAAGCCGCCGTATACACCGTTCAGCTCCAGCGTTGGACGCGCGCCGACCCGTTCCACGAAGGTGTAGCCTTCTTCACCGTACAATTGCTCCAGGCCGAGGGCGGTCCGGATCTTGTCTTCATCTACGCCCTGCTTGGCGAATTCTTCGCGCAGCAGCGGAGACAGGGCAGGTACGCCTTCGTAGAAGTCTTCTACAGATACGCGGCCCTTGTCATCGTGAAGGGTGCTCAGCAGCGACACCAGCGCATGCAGCGCATTGGGAACGCCGCCGCCGTAGGAGCCGGAGTGCAGGTCAGTCAAGGCGGTGTTCACTGTGACCTCCATCGAGCAGAGACCACGGAGTCCGGTGCAGATGGCCGGGCGTCCGCGTTCCAGCAGAGAGGTATCCGAGACGAGAACGGCATCTGCCGCAAGCTTGTCCTGATTGGCTTCCAGGAATGGCGGCAGGTTGACACTGCCAATCTCTTCTTCCCCTTCGATGCAGAGCTTGATGTTGACCGGCAGAGTGCCCTCTTGCTTAAGGATAGCCTCGATGGCTTTGATATGCATGAATACCTGGCCCTTGTCGTCTGTAGCGCCCCGCGCATACAGCTTGCCGTCACGGATCTCCGGTTCAAACGGAGGCGTAGTCCACAGGTTCAGCGGATCAACCGGCTGTACATCATAATGGCCGTAGACCAGAATGGTCGGCTTGCCGGGAGCGTGAAGGTAGTCTGCATAGATCACCGGATGACCGGCAGTAGGGTGCAGCTCGATATTCTCAAGGCCTGCACGCTTCAGGGTCTCCACCAGCCAGCCGGCTGCGGTATTGATATCTTCCTTGTGGCTGGACAGGGCTGAAATGCTGGGGATCGCCAGCCATTGCTTGAGTTCGGTGAGCTGGGCTTCGCGCTCAGCCTGAAAGTAAGTTTCATATGACATTGTGGTTATGTACCTCCTTAGAATTCGCTGCTTAATACCACAGCTACCCGTATTATGCGGCAACATGCATAACGGAGGGTCTCTGCGGCTCAGGTTCGGCAGTGTATTGCATTCATTATACTGGAGATATCCCGATGGATCAAAAAAGGATTGTCCCGGC
Organism: Paenibacillus sp. FSL R7-0302; assembly: GCF_038006885.1. NCBI lineage: Bacteria > Bacillati > Bacillota > Bacilli > Caryophanales > Paenibacillaceae > Paenibacillus > Paenibacillus sp. FSL R7-0302. The sequence goes on along the minus strand of NZ_JBBOWB010000001.1, from coordinate 5,087,565 downwards.
CCTTCATCAGAGGTTGACCGGAGCTGCGTAGCCGGGGATACAGTTCCTTGCAGGCTGTTGATTACTGGCAGTAACCGTGATAGACTTACTTAGTTTAAGCAAAGGAACCGCCGGGAGCGGCGGAAGCGACAGGAGCGAAATTGTAGTGTCAATGAATATACCTGCAAGTGTTGAACCGATATATATTTATACTTATGCCCATTCACCGGATGAGACCTCGCTGTGCGGGATGGAGCTGCGCTGCCTGTTCGGCCGGGAGATCCCTCCGGCTATATTTGCAAGCGGGGTAGAGGTGGATGTCAGCCGCAGTCCTTTTATCAAAGAGCGGATTGATGTGATGTACGAAGGGGATACGCTCCCGGAGATCTACAAGCAGACGGAGCAGGTAGAACTGGGGGGGCGGAGCTTCAAGGTTATTTTTGTGAAGACTAATGATCTGGCTCCTGAACATAAAATCGAATACGGTGAGCGCAGAGTGATTGAGCGGGAAATCGGCCTGCGGATTGAGGGAGAGGCGGATGTGAACCATCCGGAGCTGGTGTACGGGATTGTAACGCTCGGCGGACGCTGGTACTTCGGCCCTTATCATAAGAACAATGCCACCTGGTTCCGGCAGATGCACAAGCCCCGCAGCTACTCCATAGCGCTCAGTACACGGGTAGCCCGGGCGGCGGTCAATATGGCGGTTCCGCGCATACCCGGTGTGAAGCTGATCGATCCCTGCTGCGGAATTGGCACAGTTATGGTGGAGGCTCTGTCGATGGGAATTGATGTCGTCGGCCGTGATATTAACCCGCTCATTGCTGCTGGTGCACGGACGAATATCGCCCATTTCGGCTTCGAGAGTGAGGTCACGCTTGGAGATATTGCAGACATTGAGGAGCATTATGATGCGGCTATCGTGGATATGCCCTATAACCTGTATTCCCGGATTACCCCCGAAGAGCAGTTTGCGATTCTGAGCCATACGCGGCGGATTGCGGATAGAGTGGTCATTGTAGCGATTGAGGCGGTGGATGAGATGATTGCCGCGGCCGGTTTTACGATTGTAGACCGTTGTGTGGCGCGAAAAGGTGCGTTCTCCCGTCATCTGATGCTGTGCGAGTAGAGCGCCTTGAATTAAGGGCGTAACTAAATCCGAGTGAAGGCGGTGTGCTTATGGAACCGAAATGGTTAACCTGGGCCAAAGAAATTCAAGGGATTGCCCAGACAGGACTGACGTATGCCAAGGATGTATATGATATTGAGCGTTATCAGGCGCTGCGGGAGCTGAGCGTGGATATCCTGGCGAACTATACGTATGAGAGCAAGGAGCGTATCCGGCTCTCCTTCGCGGGCGAAGGCGGGTATAGCACACCTAAGGTGGATATCCGGGGAGTGATTTTTCAGGATGATAAAATTCTGCTCGTACACGAGAAGCTCGACGGAAAATGGGCACTGCCCGGAGGGTGGGCGGATATCGGCCTGTCACCAAGCGAGGTAGCGGTGAAGGAGATCGCTGAGGAATCCGGCTACCAGGCGGAAGCGGTCCGTCTGCTTGCCGTGCTGGATAAGAAGTTCCATCAGCATCCCCCGGAGCCGTACCATGTCTACAAAATGTTCATCCTCTGCAGAATTACCGGCGGGGAAGCGGCGGGTGGTGTGGAGACGAGCGGTGCGGGTTTTTTTGCCGAGGATGCATTGCCCGAATTGTCTGAAGAGCGCAATACGGCGGAGCAGCTGCACACCCTTTTCCAATATTTACACCATCCCGAAAAAGAAGTAATATTGGACTAAAGGACTGCATATAATAGATAACCAAGAGTGTATATAAGTTTTATGAATACATTTTTTGGTTAATATTATTTATGTAAGCCTTTACAGTGATCATCCGCTGAGCCTTTATATCTAAAAAATTTATCGAAAACATCTCTTTTTGGGCCTGGCGGTCTACATTTTTTCCTCTGCTTTGACGATAAGAATTTTAGGAGGGGATCGCATGGAACAAGAAGAGCTAAGACTTCCGCTTGCGCAGGAGGGGATGACCCGGCCTACAGAGGGCAATATTGCCACGGGCCTGGTATGGGGTGTCCTGATCAGTATTCCCTTATGGATTTCGTTGATCGGCTGGATGATGGGCATCTGGAAATTCTAAGACCCGTCCGCAGCAGCTATATTCCACTACTAAACTTACACATATACAATGAAGGCTGCCTCTTCGAAGTGAAGAAGCAGCCTTTTTATGCTGAAATTACAAGTCGTTGTTGATATGCACCAGCTGGAAGGTCTCGCAGACCACCCGCATATCCGGGTTGAAAGGCTTGCCCTCACGCTCCAGCTCCCTGGTGAAGTACACTTCATGCTCGTAGCGCCAGGATTCAAGGCTGCGGTCATCCTCCCCTTCGGAGTAGGCAAATTCAGCGGTTACCTCAGCGAACGGAACGACCTCCACCTTCGTTGTTTCGATGATCGCACGCGGCTGCCCCTGACTGTCCAGCAGGACGGATAACCCGCCTGTAAAAGGCATGGCCAGCCCCTGTGCTTCAATCAGCTCGTAATTCTGCGCGGTTCCTGTCTTGATTCCGCTCAGAACCAGATCCAGCAGCTCATTTGCCAGCCGGGGATTGTCGCCGAATGCCCAGGCGCTGTCGAATTTGTCTGCTGCTTCCGGATGCTTCACCAGATAACTCTCCCAATATTTCGTAATTTCCGGGGTTAATGTCATTACGGTCACCTCTATCTTAGATTTGTAAGTGTATATTCATTTATCGTGAAGCCAAGCCGATTCCAGTTGGGCGAGGACAGGAGAGCAGTGCAGATCAGTCCGCTTCGCTTAACCAGCCGCTATACAGGTCATCAAGCTTCTGCTGTGCAGCATCTCTCATTCCTTGCAGCCCGGCCAGCTTCTCTGCATTGCTCGACAGCTGCGGGTCCAGCATCTCGGCATCGATAAGAGCAAGCTGCGCTTCCGCTGCGGCAATGTCCTGCTCCCACGAAGCCGCCGGACGCGGCTTGCGGTTCGGACTGGCAGGGCCGGAGGGGGATGCTTCTGCCCGCCCGCTTGCCGTGCGGGTCTTGCTAATGCCGCCCCCGGAAGATTCCGGCTGCTTGACCTCCTGCCGCTGGGCGGCTTCGGTCTGCTTTTCCTTATAGTATTCGTAGTTGCCCGGGAAGGAGGAGAAGCGTCCGCCGTCAATATGCCAGAGCTTGCCGAAGCAGCGGTTGATGAAATAACGGTCATGGGATACCGCCAGCACGGTGCCGGGGAATTCCTCCAACGCTTCTTCCAGCGCCTCGCGGGAATCGATATCCAGATGGTTGGTCGGCTCATCCAGAATCAGCAGGTTCGGCCTCTTGTGCATCAGGATCGCGAAGCGCAGCCGGGTCCATTCTCCTCCTGACAGGTTGGTGATGCTCTTGAAGACATCGCTGCCGTAGAAAAGGAAGCGGGCCAGCTGGCCGCGGGCTTCGCCTTCTTCAAGGCCGGCCTCCTCGCGGAAATACCGCAGCACGGAGTGGCCGCCCTCCTCCGGCACAGCTTCCTGGGCCAGATAACCAACGACAGCTCTGGAAGCGAGCGTACAGCTCCCGCTGTCCGGTGACTCCTGGCCAAGGATGATCTTCAGCAGGGTACTTTTGCCTGCTCCGTTGCCGCCGATCAGTGCGGTGGTCTCGCCGTATCTCAGAATATCGCTGGCAGCCGAGAAAAGCCTGCGCTCCCCGTAAGACTTGCTGATCCGGTCCAGGATGACGACCTGGTTGCCGGTCCGGTCCTCCTGCTGGAGCTGCAGATCCATGGACTTGCGCTCCAGGATCGGGCGTTTGACCTTGACCATCCGGTCCAGCGCCTTCTGCATGGACGCCGCACGGCGGTGGAAGGAAGGGTTCGGCGGATTGGAGCGGTTGCCCCATTCAATCAGCCGTTTGATACTCTCCTGCATCTGCTTGATCTTCTTCTGCTGCTCCTGATAGTCAGCGAATTGCTGAAGCAGCCTGGCTTCCTTCTCTACCTGATAGCCGCTGTAGTTCGTATGGAAGGTGAAAGCCTCCCCGTCTTCAATCTCGATGACCTTCTTCACCACGGCATCCAGGAAGTAACGGTCATGGGAGATCGCCAGTACTGTGCCGTCATAGCTCTGCAGGAATTGCTCCAGCCACTCAATAGCCTCCATGTCCAAATGGTTGGTCGGCTCATCGAGCAGCAGGATGTCGGGACGGCGCAGCAGCAGCTCGGCCAGCCCCACCTTGGTCTTCTCCCCGCCGGAGAGGGAGGAGAAGCGGCGGTCGTATTGCTCCTCTCCAATCCCCAGCCCTGAGGCTACACGCTGGATCGAGGCTTCCAGCTCATAGCCGCCTGCGGCCTCGAACTTCTCCTGAAGGGTACCGTATTCCTTAAGCAGCCGGTTCCAGGCCTGCTCGTCTTCGCCCGCACCGGAGGAAGACATCTCCTGCTCCAGCTCCCGCAGGCGGCGCTGCCAGCCGAGCTGCTCCGCGAAGCTGCGCTGAAGTACGGCATAGACTGTGTCGCTCTCGTTCACCTCCTGAATCTGGGCAAGCAGACCGATGACGCTGCCCCGGCGGATGGAGAGCTGCCCTTGGTCCGGGCGTTCCTCCCCGCTCAGCAGGTGGAAGAGGGTGGTTTTGCCGCAGCCGTTGCGGCCGATCAGACCGATTTTTTCGCCTTGGCGGATATCGAAGGTGACATCGCTCAGGACGAGCTGGGCACCGTGGTATTTTTGGATATTTTGGCATGAGATAATCATCGTTAGGCTCCTTTTATTAGAATGCCCTCTGCTCCGCCGCTTCTGTTAATCCGAATCCTCCGGTCAAAAGCACATAAAAAGGCCGCAGGGAAATTTCCCTGCGGCCTGAGAATTCTTCGGGTTAAGACATCCGTTGAAGTGTAGGCGAGAAAGGCATTTCACAATGTTGTAGTGTTATTAAGTTCGTGTAAATGGACAGACTTCTCCCGTTGTCCGATTTCACATGAACGATGCCAGACATGATATTAATCAGCCGGCTGCTAACACTGTTGGTCACATTGCGATCCATTCTCCTACACCTCCTTTGTGATAAATGTAAAGCTAGTGTAACCAAAAATCCCGGAATAAGCAAGGGAGAATTATTCCCGCAGAGACATAAATGCATGGTTCTGCAAGTAGTATGGAGTGTGGCAAAGGGGCGTTGCCCTTATAACGGCTGCGGGAAAAGAGGAGAGCTATGGCGATTTTTAACGGATTGCTGGGCAATGCGACCCAGGTCGAGCTGGGAGAGGTGCAGCGGGAATACGGACGGATTCTGGCTCCGGATGAAAAGATTGAGCGCGCTTATAAGCTGGTCCGGGACATGTTTATTTTCACAGACAAGCGGCTGATTCTTGTAGACAAGCAGGGGATGACCGGCAAGAAAACCGAATACCATTCTGTTCCTTACAAAAGCATCACCCATTACTCCGTGGAGACGGCGGGGCATTTCGACCTGGATGCGGAGCTGTGCCTGTATATCTCGGGCGCGGGGCTGCCGCTGAAGAAAACCTTCAATAAGTCGGTCGATATCTATGAAGTGCAGGCTGTGCTGTCGCAATATATCCTGAAGTGAGGGGGGAGCACAGACAGGGCGTACTATGGCTGTAGCCTGCTGTAGCTCCATCTAACAGACGGATAGAAGAGATGCCAGGCCTTGGCGGATTCCATCCGGAAATTTGTGCATGGCTCACAAAATAAGCGGCAGCAAATGTACGGTCCTGCGCAAACCGTTGACAGAGGTTCCTGGCCTGCTGTTAAATGACACTAACTTAATTAAGCGGCAGGGAAGGGAGGCGGAGGTGAACATGAGCAGAGGACCGGTGACCGGAACGAAAACGATGGTGGTCAGCCCGCACTATCTGGCCTCGGCAGCGGGCGCGCAAGTTCTGGCTAAAGGCGGCAACGCCTATGATGCGGCCGTTGCAGTCAGCGCGGCGCTGGCTGTGGTCTACCCGCATATGACCGGGCTCGGCGGCGACGCCTTCTGGCTGGGGTACAGCGCGAGCGAAGGATGCGTGCGGGCCTACAACGGCAGCGGACGCTCGGGCTACGCCGTCCGCCGGGACTGCTATGCCGGGGAGGAGGCCATTCCCCGGCGGGGTGTGCGCAGCGCCATTACGGTACCCGGAATGGCGGATAGCTGGTCAGCCGTCCAGCGGGAGTATGGACGGCTGACCCTGGCCGAGGTGCTGGAGCCGGCTATCGGCTACAGTGCCGGGGGCTTTCCGCTGTCGCCGGATCAGCATGGCGGCAGCGTTCTGGCCGGAGCCGCGCTCTCGCCTGAAGCGGCGGCTGTGTATCTTCCCGGCGGCCGGATACCGGCGGCGGGAGAGCGGTTTGTGCAGCGGCAGCTGGCCGGGACGCTGCGGGCGCTTGCGGCGGGAGGCCGGGATGCTTTTTATAAAGGGAGCATTGCGGAAGAGATCAGTGATTACATGCAGGCTTCCGGCGGGTACCTGACCCGCGATGATTTCGCGGACCACCAGGGGAGCTGGGAGGAGCCGCTCCAGACTGAATACCATGGGCATACCGTCTATCAGGTTCCGCCGAACTCGCAGGGCTTCACAGCGCTGATGGCGCTTAATATCCTGGAGCATTATAACTTTGCGGAGATCAGGCACGGCTCCTATGAGTATTATCATCTGCTGGTGGAGGCGCTGAAGCTGAGCTTCCGTGACCGCGACCAGGTGCTCACCGATCCGTCCTTCAGCAGCATTCCGCTGGACCGTCTGCTGAGTAAGCCCTATGCGGCACAACTCGCTGCGGCGATTTCTCCCCGTAAGACGCTTGCTCTAAGCAGCGAACCGGTTGGAAGGGATACGGCTTATGCGGCGGTGGTGGATGAAGAGGGCAACGCGGTGTCATTCATCCAGAGTCTGTATTTCGAATTCGGGTCGGGGGTGGCGGCCGGGAATACGGGAATTCTGCTCCAGAACCGCGGGTCCTTCTTCTCGCTCGATCCTGCCCATGTCAATACGCTGGAGCCGCACAAGCGCACCTTCCACACGCTGATGCCGGCGATGGCCTGCCGGGACGGGAAGCCAGCTTATCTCTATGGCACACAGGGCGGTGAAGGACAGCCGCAGACGCAGACCCTGCTGCTCACGCGCATGCTTCACTACGGGATGGACCCGCAGACTGCGGTGAGTGAACCGCGCTTCGTCTGGGGCAGAACCTGGGGGGAGCCGACTCAGGAGCTGCGGATCGAGAACCGGGTGGCGGAAGCGGTGCGGACGGAGCTGGCGGAGGCGGGGCATCTGGTCCGTGAGGCACAGAGCTATGACGGGGTGATGGGGCACGCCCATGCGATCTCGATTGACGGTAACGGCTACCGCAGCGGGGGAACGGACCCTCGATCTGATGGAGCGGCTATCGGGTGGTAGAGGGATTGAATGGGTGATGGGACTAAGGAAATAAGGGAACTGGAAGACAGGAAGACAGGAAGACAGGAAGACAGGAAGACTAATAGAGCATCAGATTTCAGCTTGTGAAAATTACTTTAACTATTCGCTTTAACTAATCGCTTGCTAACTAAACATTTGCTGAATTTTTGCCGCGCCCCGATCAGGGTGCAAAGGGGAAGGCTTAATTGCAGTCTGTACAACTAATTCCTCGAATGTGCCTCCGAATCTCCGTTTGGCTGTATTTCGTACAATTAAAATGCCGCTGTACTTGGAGTTTCGCCCATTAGGGCAGATTTAGTTGCACAGAGTACATTTAGAAGAGCAAAACCTTTCATTTCACTGTATTTAGATGTACAGAATACAAATATCGCCGAATGCTCGGCTTAAACGAAGCTTCATCCCTTGCCTGCTCTGCTAGAAGAGAAGAAGGCAGAGTGATTAGGGAGGCAGGGTGTGATTAACCGGGGTTGTCCGGGAGGGAAAGGGTGGAGCAGCATGGTTCTTGATAATCGGCACGGTGCATTCCGGGTCCCGGAGCTGGAGATTCCCGGCAGCGGGCACGGGGCATTGCACGGTCTGACCTTCACGGTAAAAGATGTCTTCGCAGTGGCCGGGCACCGCTCATCCGCCGGTAACCCGGACTGGCTCCGCAGCCATGGACCTGCGGACTCCCATTCAGCTGCGGTACGCAGGCTGCTGGAAGCTGGAGCTACGCTGCGGGGGGCGGCCCATACGGATGAGCTGATGTACAGCCTGGGCGGAGAGAACTATCATTATGGTACGCCGGTGAATCCGCACGGGGAGAACCGGATTCCCGGCGGCTCGTCCAGCGGGTCGGCGGTGGCGGTGGCCTCGGGGAGTGTGGATTTTGCCCTCGGGACGGATACAGGCGGCTCTGTCCGGGTTCCAACCGCTTATTGCGGCGTCTTCGGCTTTCGTCCGACACACGGCGCGGTGTCACTGGAGGGTGTCATTCCGCTGGCCCCGGCTTTTGACACGGTGGGCTGGATCGCGGGAAGCACGGAGCTGCTACTGAAGACAGGGCGCGTTCTGCTTGGGGCTGCGGACAGCGGTGGTGGTGCTCAGGGCAGAGAGAGTGGGAAGAAGGCGGACGTTCTGCTCGAAACTGCGGACAGTGGCGGAGCTGCCTGTGGCGGGGAGAATAGGAAGAATGCGGGCGATCAGCTCGGGACTGCGGACAGCGGCGTAGGTGCCCAGAGCATGGAGAATAGTATGGAGCAGAGCGGAGGTGAGGCGGTTGACGAGTCTGCTGGTGATCTTCGAATGTCCCGGATGTTCATTCCCCCGGAAGGCTGGGCGCTTGTGGAGCAGGACTGTGCAGACTACCTGAGGCAGGGGCTGGACAAGCTTCAGGCGGGTGCTTCGCTACAGGCTGCCGAAGCCGTGGTTGCTCCTGATGGCTTGAAGACCTGGATGGACGCCTTCCGTGAGCTGCAGGGTGCCGAGATCTGGGCAACCCATGGGGAGTGGATCGGGCGGGAGCAGCCGGTCTTCGGGCCGGACATTGCCGCCCGGTTCGCTTGGGCGGCGGGGCTGGCCGGGGCGGATCACAGCCCGGCCGCTATGCTGCGCAGCCGGATCACTCAGCGGCTGCGGGTGCTGCTCGGGAAGGACGGCTGTCTCGTCCTTCCGACCGTGCCGGGTCCGGCCCCGCTGCGCGGCGCCGGACCCGGGCAGCTGGAGCGGAGCCGCAGCAGCGCCATGATGCTCAGCTGCCTGGCCGGACTGGCCGGGCTGCCGCAGGTTACGCTGCCGGTGCCCGGCCCCGGCGGACTGCCGCTGGGGTTGTCCGTCATCGGCGGGCACGGACAAGATCTGAGACTCCTGTCCTGGATACAGGAGGTATGGAAGTAGGAAGTCATAGCCCTGGTTCTCAGAACGAAGAGAACCAGGGCTATTTGCTGATTGCTCAGTGTATGCGGAAAACAGCATCCAATTGTAATCGGAAAACCGATTACATCGGGCGGCGCGATGGCTGACGGAGCGAATGTAATCGGAAAACCGATTACATCGGGCGGCACGATGGCTGACGGAGCGAATGTAATCGGAAAACCGATTACATTGGGTGGCGCGAGGGCTGACGGAGCGAATGTAATCGGAAAACCGATTACATCGGGCGGTGCGAGGACTGACGGGGCGAATGTAATCGGAAAACCGATTACATTGGGCGGTGCGAGGGCTGACGGGGCGAATGTAATCGGAAAACCGATTACATTGGGCGATGCGAGGACTGACGGGGCGAATGTAATCGGAAAACCGATTACATCGGGCGGCGCGAGGGCTGACGGGGCGAATGTAATCGGAAAACCGATTACATTGGGCGGTGCGAGGGCTGACGGTGCGAATGTAATCGGAAAACCGATTACATTGGGCGGTGCGAGGGCTGACGGGGCGATTGCAATGGGCCGGTGCGGGGGTGAGTTGACCGAATGTATGCGAAAAACAGCATACATTGGCCGGTGAGGAGATGAGTAGGCCGTATGCAGCTCCAAGGGACCGAATGAGGTTCGATGCTGCTGAATGTTACTTATGAGTGATATTATATAACGCAAACTAATCCGATTCTAACTTTTCTCTTTCCAACAGCGGTCATTTTATCTATAATGTTACATAAAGTAACAAATGACTCGAATAAACCTATTATGAAGGTAGAGAAGGAGGGGTGGCTATGCATCTTACGGTGGAAGAAGCGTTGTCCATTTATCCTTTATCCGAAGCGAAGCTGATTGCCGGGTCCAAGGGGAAGCACAGGATTGTGAAATCGATCAATGTCATGGATGCTCCCGATATCTCGGACTGGATCAAGGAAGGGGAAATGCTGCTGACCACAGCCTATCTGATCAAGGACAGCCCGGAGGATGCCTCGGCACTGCTGCAAATGCTGAACCGGCGAGGGTCAGCGGGGCTGGGCATTAAGCTGGGCCGGTTCTGGGAGGCTGTGCCGCCGCCCTTGATTGCGGAGGCGGAGCAGCTGAATTTTCCGCTGATCGAGCTGCCATTCCAGTTCACCTTCTCCGACCAGATGAACGGCTTGTTCCGCGCGGAGCTGTCGCGCAATGTGGGCACCCTGCAGAGCATGATGGAGAAGCAGCGGATGCTGATGCGTCTTGCCTTGCGTTCCGGGCGCAGCCGTCCGCTGCTGGACACCGTCTCCGAGATCATCGGTTATCCGCTGGCTGTAATCAGTAGCCGCGGAACGGTAGTATTCAATAACTCGGGGTACACCGAAAGTGAGCTGCTGGAAGGCTGGCCCTGGCAGCCCCGCAATCAGCGCTTCCGGCTCAGCGCGGGCACGGGCTACCGGATTCCGCTGCTACAGGCCGGGAAATGCCTGGGTTACCTACATTATTGCGATATTGATCCTTTGCTGCTGCCCGTGGAGGAAAGTCTGTTCGTCCAGGGGGCAGAGCTGATTTCTTATCATATGCATACCGGACTGGAGGATTATTTCGAGCAGGCCGGACACCGGGAGTTCAGCGGGCTGCTGCGGCGGTTCCTGAAGGACGGGCTGAAATACGCTGAGCTGGCGCAGGCAGCGCTCCGGCTGGAGATTACGCTGCTCCAGTCCCCGTTTCAACTTCTGCTGACCGATGTGGCTGCTGCGGGAGAAGCCCGGCAGGCAGAGCTGCTGCGGCTGAAGGAGGAGTATTCGGAGCATCCGGTGCTGAGTGGCCTGCAGGCGGTCCACTTCCTGGTGGAGGAGGGACTGGTGTCGCTGTATCCGGCCGGGCCGCATCAGCCGGAGGAGTTCCGGGCGCTGATTCAGGAATGCTTCGACAGCCTGAAGTTCGATAAAGGGTATTATCCGCAGGCGGCTGTCAGCAGCGTGAAGCTGAAGCCGGAGGGGCTGAAGGAAGCTTTTGCCGAGATTAAGGAATGTATGGGCATGGCCCGGCAATGGGGCGCACACGGAAATGTGGTGCATTACCGCCAGCTGGAGCTTGATCTGCTGCTGAGCAAGATTCCGGCGGAGACCATGGAGCGATACTATAACGGCAGCCTGCGGGGGCTACTTAGCCGGGAGCCTGAATATGTTAAGGAGATGCTCCACACGCTGGAGGTCTACCTGGAGAATGACGGCCATGTGAACGAGACGGCCAAGAAGCTGTTCATTCACCGTAATACGGCCACTTACCGGATTGAGAAGCTCAGTGAGCTGCTGGATGTCGATTTCAAAAAAATCAATGATCTCATGAAGCTGAAGCTGGTATTCCTGTTCCGCAGAATGCTGGAGCGCGAATAACAGCCGTCCCTCAGCAGATTGCCCAAAAAAAGGAGTGGAGAACAATGAAGGTGGCCGGAATCTTTTTGGCGGCAGGCCGCAGTAATGGAGCAGGGGCCTCTGAAGGTTCTCTGAACAGGGCGGGTGCGGGTTCAGCCGCTGCGGTGATGCTCAGCGAGCTGGAGACCTGCGGGCTTGTGCCGCTGGTTGTGGTGGTTCGCGCGGATGATCCTTTGGGCTGGCTGCCGCCGGCCGGGATGGCGGAGAATATGCGGCGGATTGAGACTTGCCTGACGGCCCATTTGGGTCTGTCCTTCTCCCTGCGCTGCGGCTTGAATGCTGTAGCTTCGCTTCAGCCGGATGCGGTGGTCATTGCGGCGGCAGATCAGCCGTTTGTGGCAGCGGCTCAGATCCGCCGGTTCATCCAAGCGTATGAGCAGCACCCGGAGCTTGATTATGTCACCAGTGCGCAAGAAGGATTGCTGATGCCGCCTACTCTGTTCTCAAGCACGCTGTTCGGCGGACTTCAAGAGCTGGACGATGAAGAGGGCGTAGCTGCCATTATGCGGACCAAGGAGTATAAGGGGCTCATCCTGCCGCAAGAGCCTGTTCAGGCGTTCGCAGAGACCGGGCTACCGGAGAGCTTCGGACAGTACCACAGGGAATGGAGCGTGCGGAGCGGGAATAGGCAGTGAATTAGCTATTTTTTAAAGATATGTAAGGTAATATATCATAATTTAAGTTTAATTTGAGATGACTTCGTGCATGAAGCACAAAAGCGGCCCCTCTTCTTATCCGCACACACAAAGCTATGTTATATAAATTTACGTAAGTGCTGCGCCTCAGTATAGTAGAGATACATTAATGGCTGTAGCCATTAGAAGAGATATCCTGGAGGAGGAGAATTATGAAACAAAGGGGTCAGGCATTCAAATTCAGCATCATCTCGATGTTCCTGCTGGCGGTGGTTCTGACGGGGTGCGCGAAGAATAATACGGCGTCTAATACGGGTGCGGCAGCAACGGCAGAGGCTTCGGCGGCAAGCACATCGGCAGGGAGCGAGGCCGCGGCAACCACAGAGCCGGCAGCGAAAAAGCCGACGGTTGCTTTTGTCTATATCGGGCCTCCGGGTGACGGCGGGTATACGTATCAGCATGATCAGGGCCGCCTGTATATGGAGAAGGAGCTTGGGATCAAGGCGGATTTCGTTGAGAATGTACCGGAAAGCGCCGATGCCGAGCGGATCATCACAGAGCTTGCGCAGAACCATGACATCGTGTTTACCACAAGCTTCGGCTATATGGATTTCACTTTGAATGTGGCTGGCAAATTCCCTAACGTGAAGTTCCTGCACGCCTCCGGCTACAAGACAGCAGAGAACATGGGCACGTACTTCGGCAAAAACTATCAGGCAAGCTATCTGTCGGGGATCGCGGCAGGCAAAATGACAAAGAAAAACCATCTCGGCTATGTGGGAGCCTTCCCGATCAGCGAGGTGATCTATAATCTGAACGCCTTCACGCTGGGCGCGCAGAGCGTCAACCCGGCGGTTAAGGTGGATGTGGTCTGGACGAATACCTGGTATGACCCTGCCACGGAACGTCAGGCGGCCATCAGCCTGCTCGACAAAGGTGCGGATGTTCTGCTGGCGTATCAGGATTCACCGGCTACCCTTCAGGCTGCGGCGGAACGGGGAGCTTTTGCCGGGGGAAATGACTCGGATATGAGCAAGTATGCACCGGACAACTATTTAACCAACCCTGTATGGAACTGGGGTCCTTATTATGTAAAAGCTGTACAGTCTGTGATGGACGGAACCTGGAAAAGCGAGCAGTATTCCGGCGATATGGCCGACGGCATGGTGGAGCTGGCGCCATTCGGTAACAAGGTTCCCGAGGATGTGAAGAAGCTGGTGGAGGACGCCAAGGCCAAGATTATCAGCGGCGAGCTGGAGGTCTTCACCGGACCGATCTCGGACAACAAGGGCAATGTAACTGTTAAGGACGGCCAGAAGCTGACCCTTGAAGAGGTGCTTGGCATGAACTGGCTGGTCAAGGGTGTCGAGGGCACGATTCCGCAGTAACAGCTGCTACAACACATCTTCATACAGCACAGCCTTACGGGTGGGGCGGGTTCCGGATACCGGAGCCTTCCCCACCTGTACTATAACTACCCTGAAAGGAGCGTAGTACTATGCAGGACCCTTCGGTTGAAATGCGCGGGATAGTGAAGACATTCGGTGCTGTAACGGCCAGCGATCAAGTTGATTTTTCGGCAAATGCGGGGGAGATTCACGCGCTGCTCGGGGAGAACGGGGCAGGGAAAAGCACAGTCATGAGTATGCTGTCAGGAGTGTACCGGGCGGACGCCGGGGAGATTCTCATTCATGGCAAACCGGCCAGAATCCGTTCCCCGAAGGATGCGGCACTGCTCGGTGTAGGCATGGTCTTTCAGAACTTCAGACTGGTGCAGAGCCTTACAGCAGCGGAGAATATCGTGCTTGGCGAAAAGTCGTCTTTCTGGCGCGGCAGCAGATGGATGAAGCGTAAGCATGAAGAGATAGAGGCGCTTGGAGAACGCTTTGGCTTGAAATTTCCCGTCGACCGGCCGATCTGGCAGCTGTCTGTCGGCGAGCAGCAGCGCGTTGAGATTGTCAAGACGCTGTACCGGGGGGCAGACATCATCATTCTGGATGAGCCAACCTCGGTGCTGACGCCGGGGGAGGCGAAGCAGCTGTTCGAGACGCTTCAGGTGATGAAGCAGGCGGGTAAGACGGTGATCATGACTACGCATAAAATGAAGGAGGTCATGGCCTCCTCGGACCGGATCTCCGTGATGCGCAAGGGTAAAATGATTGCTTCGCTGATGACGGGCGAGACGGATGAGCTGGAGCTGGCCCGGCTGATGGTGGGCCGGGAGGTTACGATCAGCCGGCAAGAGCGCGAGGCGACGGCCGGAGAGCCGCTGCTGATCGTCCGCGATCTGGAGGTGGCTGCGGATCATGGCCGCAAGGCGCTGGATGCCCTGTCGCTTACGGTTCATGAAGGCGAAATTGTGGGCGTGGCCGGTGTCGCGGGCAACGGGCAGAAGGAGCTGGCTGAGGTATTGACGGGGCTTAGAGCATGGAGGACGGGCGAGATCCGGTTCGACGGCAGTCCTGTAAGAACAGCTTCGGTAAGAGGAGCGATCGATTCGGGCATCTCGCATGTGCCGGAGAATCGGATGAAGAGCGGTCTGGCCGGACGGCTGGGGTCCGTTGACAACCTGCTGTTCAAGTCTTACCGCAGCGAAGAGCATTCCCGGTTCGGCTTCCTGAAGGCGGCGAGGAACCGCTCCTGGTCGCAGGAGCTGGTCCGCCGCTTCAATGTTAAGACGCCTGAGCTGGATACTCCCGTGCAGCAATTGTCCGGCGGGAACCAGCAGAAGCTGCTGTTCGCCCGTGAGGTCAGCCACCGTCCGAAGCTGATGGTGGCCGTGCATCCGACGCAAGGGCTGGATGTCGGTGCGGCGGCAGGGGTGCATGAGCTGCTGATGGAGCTGCGCAGCTCGGGCAGCGGGGTGCTGCTGATCTCCGAGGATCTGGATGAGCTGCTGCAGTTATCCGACCGTATTCTGGTGATCTATGACGGTTCGATTATAGGCGAGAGCGATCATGAGCAGGCGGACCGGGAACAAATCGGCCTGATGATGGCCGGCATCCGGAGCAGGGAGGGGAGTGCTGTATGAGCCCGAAGCCTGGAAGTGAATCTGCAATGCTTGCGCCCCTGGCGGGCCGCAGCGGGAGGTGGTACTCCCTCAGGCTGGAATATGATTCAAGCCGTACCCGTTCACCGTGGTGGACGCCTATCCTGTCCGTTGTTCTGGCGCTCTTGCTCTGTGCCGTATTCATCGCCGCTAATGGAATGAGCCCGCTGGTCGTCTATGAGAAAATGTTCCGGGGAGCCTTCGGCACCTCCTACGGCTTCACTGAAACCATGGTCAAGGCTATTCCGCTGCTGCTCTGCGGGCTAGGTATTGCTGTAGCTTACCGGATCTCTGTGTGGAATATCGGGGCAGAGGGTCAGTTGACAGTAGGCGCTATGGCGGCTACTGCGGTAACGATCTATTTCCCGGACCTGTCTTCCTTCTGGTCCATCACGCTGATGCTGGTTTTCGGTACAGCGGCCGGAGCTTTGTGGGGTCTGATGACGGCAGTGCCGCGAACCCATTTCGGTGTAAATGAGCTGATTACCTCATTGATGCTGAACTATGTGGCCCTGCTGGCTCTGGATTATGTGGTGTTCGGCCCCTGGAAGGACCCGAAGGGCTTCAACTTCCCGGGTTCGCCGATGTTCACCGCTGCACAGTCCCTGCCGGTGCTTGGCAGCACCCGGCTGCACATCGGGCTGGTCTTCGGCCTTGTGGCTGTGCTGATCTATTATCTGATGATCCGGTTCACCCGCTGGGGCTATGAGCTGCGTCTGATCGGCGCCAATCCCACAGCAGCCCGTTATGCAGGCATCCATATCAAGAAGCATATTATCATCGTTATGCTGATCAGCGGCGGTCTTGCCGGGATTGCCGGCATGGCTGAAGTGTCGGGGGTTACGCATAAGCTGATGCAGGGGATTTCACCGGGCTATGGCTATACGGCGATTATCGTAGCCTGGCTTGCCAAGCTGAATCCGCTGGGCCTGATTGTGACTTCGATTCTGTTCGGCGGCCTGATTGTGGGCGGCTATAGTGTTCAGACGATCGGACTGCCTTCGTCCATATCGGAAATGCTGCAGGGCGCGATCCTGTTCTTCCTGATTGCCGGCGACATGATTCACCGGTTCCGCATCCGCCGGAGCGCATAACAGCATTCTCGTACAGGAGGGAGTTCACTCATGGATTTCACTACACAGTTATTAATCGCCGCCATCTCCGCCGGAACACCGCTGCTGCTGGCTACGCTGGGAGGCATTTTGACCGAACGGGCCGGTATTATCCAGCTTGGCGCGGAGGGGCTGATGCTGATGGGGGCAGTGACGACTTGTATCGTCTACATCCGCAGCGGGAATCTGATTCTTGCGCTGCTCGCGGCGGTAGCCATTACCGCTCTTCTGGGTATGGTTCATTCGTTCTTATGTGTCACCCTGAGGGCGAATCAGACGATGTCGGGCCTGGCGATGACGCTGTTCGGCAGCGGACTTAGCGCCTATCTCGGCAAGTCCATCAGCGGGATTCCGCTTCCGGGCACTCTGCCCAAGCTGGATCTGGAGATACTGAAGCCGGTGCCGGTGCTCGGGGAGCTTTTTGGCAGGCTGGATATGCTGACCTGGTTCAGTCTTCTGCTCGTCCTTGTGCTGCATCTGCTGATTCACCATACCTCGTGGGGGCTGCATCTGCGGGCAGTCGGCGACAATCCGGCTACTGCGGACGTCATGGGCATTCGTGTGCAGCTGATCCGTTACTGTTATGTTACTGCCGGAGCGGCGCTGATTGGTCTGGCCGGTGCGGATATGGTGCTGGCCTATGCACCGACCTGGAATGAGGGGCTGACCGCCGGGCGGGGCTGGATCGCCGTGGGTCTGGTGATTTTCGCCAGATGGAATCCGCTGCGCGCTCTCTTCTGCGCCTACTTCTTCGGAGCGCTCGATTCGCTGGGCTTCCGTATTCAGTTGCTGGGGAGTGCGGTGCCGTCCTATTTTCTGAAAATGATTCCTTACGTCGTAACCATTCTCGTATTAATGTATCTGGGATACCGCAACCGCAACAAGCCCTCCGGTACGCCGGAATCGCTGGGAACGCCATATATCCGGGAACAGCGGTTCTAGGCCGGAAGGGCGCAGGCAGCAATATGCAAATTAGAGGGATGGAGGCTGGCCTATGACTATACCGGCGGACCGGTTGACTCTGGAGCAGATGAACTCGATGGCAAAAACAGACTTTGTGGAGCAGCTCGGCGGCATCTTCGAGCATTCCCCTTGGGTAGCAGAGGAGGTGTACAGCAGGCGTCCGTTCGATTCAGTGCAGGAGCTGCATGCTGCCATGCTGGAGATAGCGCGGCATTCGGAGCCGGACCGGGTGCTGGCACTGCTGAGGGCTCACCCGGATCTGGCGACAAGACTTGCAGTCAGTCCGCTCTCGGCGGCTGAGCAGCAGGGGGCCGGACTGGACCGGCTGACACCGGAGGAATTCGCGCAGCTTACCGGGTTGAACGCCGCCTATACAGCGAAATTCCGCTTTCCGTTCATCTTCGCTGTGCGGGGCAAAACGAAAGAAGACATCCTTAGCGCCATCAGTGCGCGTGTGGACCGTCCGCTTATGGAGGAGCAGGCGCAGGCGCTGCTGGAGATTGGTGCAATCACCCGTTTTCGGCTGGAGGATCTGCTGGGGGCGGAATAGAGGCAGGGCCCTGCATATTATAGGAGGAAGGTGACGCAAATGTCTGGTATGAACGGACGGCTGACAACTCATGTGCTGGATCTGTCACAGGGCAAGCCTGCTGCGGGCCTGTCGCTTCAGCTCTGGCGGCTGGATACCGGAGGGTCTGTGCTGCTGCGTGAGGCGGTTACAAATGAGGATGGCAGGCTGGACGCTCCGTTGCTGGCGGGAGAAGAAATACAGGCCGGAAGCTATGAGCTGCTGTTTATGGCCGGTGATTATTTCCGGGGCGTTCAGGCTGGTGCCGGAGAACCGGAGGCTGAGGAGGAGGAGGGAGCAGGCGCTGTAATCCCGTTCCTGGACCAGATTCCGATCCGCTTCAATATGCCGGACCCCTCCGCCCATTATCATGTACCGCTGCTGGTTGCACCTGGAGGATACAGCACTTATCGGGGGAGTTGAGACGGCAGTTAAGTGTACCGCTGCATCTAATCTTAAGCCAATAGACCGGAGGTGGGCCTATCATGAAGGAAGAAGATTATGAGCTTATCATCAGGAACGGACAGGTGGTCCTGCCCGAAGAAGTCCGCAGGCTTGAGATCGGAGTGAAGGATGGCAAAATCGCTGCACTGGGCGAAGTCTTACAGGCCTCGTCCGGGACCAGAATTCTGGATGCGGAAGGACAATATGTGCTGCCCGGCATGATCGACATGCATGTTCACTTCAATGAGCCTGCGTTCGGTCACTGGGAGGGCTTCCGCAGCGGGTCGGCTGCTCTTGCGGCCGGCGGCTGCACCTGTTATGCGGATATGCCGCTGAACGGGAATCCGCCGACAGTGAATCTGGAGGCGCTCCGGCTGAAGGCGGAGGCCGCAGCGGGGAACTCGGCGGTGGATTATGTGCTATGGTGCGGACTGGTGCCCGGGAATCTGGAAGAGCTGGAGGGACTGGCGGCAGCGGGCGTTACCGGGTTCAAGGCGTTCATCTCGAATCCCGGCGGTGAAGGCGAGGGCCGGTTCCGTGAGGTGGACGATGATACCCTGTATCAGGGGATGCACCGGATCGCCGCAACCGGCGGGATTCTCGCCCTGCATGCGGAGAGTGAAGCGATGACCTCGGCGCTGGGTGTGGCTACCCTCCGTGCGGGCCGCAGCGGTGCGCGTGATTTTGCCGCTTCGCGTCCGCCGGAAGCGGAGCTGGAGGCTGTAGCCAGGGCGCTGCTGTACAGTGAGCGGACCGGCTGCAAGCTGCATTTCGTCCATATCAGCACAGCGGCAGCCCTGGAGCTGATTCATGAGGCCAAGCTGCGCGGTCTGGATGTTACCGCAGAGACCTGTCCTCATTATCTCATCCTGGATGAAGACAGCATGGAGACTCTCGGGGCGCTGGCGAAATGCGCTCCGCCCCTGCGCAGCAGCAGTGAACGGGACCGGCTGTGGACGGCGCTGGCTGCGGGCCGGGTGGATCTGGTCGCCTCCGATCACTCCCCCTGTCCGCCTGAATTGAAGCTGGCGCCCGGGCTGTCCTTCATGGAAGCCTGGGGCGGAATATCGGGAGCGCAGAGCAGTCTGGAATTGATGTTCCATGAAGGTGTTCATGTACGAGGCCTGCCGGTTACGCAGATCTCGGCGCTGCTCTCCGGGCTTCCTGCCCGGCGGTTCGGGCTGGACGGGCGTAAGGGCTCCATCACGCCGGGGCTGGATGCCGATCTGGTGCTGCTTGATCCAGATGCAGCTTATACCCTGCGTGCAGAGGATCTGTTGTACCGCCACCGGCATAGCCCTTATGTCGGAATGACCTTATCCTGCAAGGTGACGGCAACGATCTGCCGGGGCAATATGGTCTATACTGCCGCGGAAGGCGTTATTGCCGACAGCGGAGGAGAATGGCTGCGGATCAGGCACAGCCAGCCGGGGCTATGAAGTCGCCGGTCCCGCAGGTCCCGGCCGGAGAGATGCTGAAGCTGCTGGACGAACTCGCAGCCTACAGCGCTCCGGGTCCTGGAGTTACCCGGCTGCTGTATACGCCGGAGTGGCAAGGGGTTCAGCAGTTTTTGCAGGAGAGAATGGCTGGACTCGGGCTTGAGGTCAGGATGGATCAGGTGGGGAATGTCTATGGCACACTGGCCGGTTCTCAGGTCAGCGACAAGGTCATCCTGACCGGCTCACATATCGACACGGTGGTGAACGGCGGACGGTATGACGGCGCTTATGGGGTAGCTGCTGCTGTAACTGCGCTGCACTATCTTCTGGAGACCTTCGGTCCGCCGCTGCGGACACTTGAGGTGGTATCCTTCTGTGAGGAAGAGGGCAGCCGCTTTCCGCTGACGTTCTGGGGCTCGGGGAATGTGACCGGGCTGTATAACGGGAAGGAATGTATAGACTGCGCAGATGCGGATGGAATCACGCTGGGGGCAGCGATGGCGGCCTGCGGCCTGGCAGGGGATGAAGGGTTGGCCGCTGAAGCTGCGGCGGGTCTGGAGGGAAGCTTCTGGCGCAATAATAGTCCTGTGCGCAGTGATATTGCCGCATATGTCGAGCTGCATATTGAACAGGGGATTATTCTGGAACGGATGTCCCGGAGAATCGGGGTCGTGCAGGCTATCGCCGGACAGCGGCGGTATCTTGTCAAGGTCGGCGGGACGGCCAATCATGCAGGGACTACGCCGATGGGGTTAAGACAGGATGCACTCGCCGGGAGTGCGGAGATGCTGCTGGCGCTGGAGCGGTCCGCCCTGGCGGCGGGTGATCCGCTGGTAGCCACAACGGGTCGGCTCGAGGTCTATCCGGGTACATCCAATGTGATTCCCGGCGAAGTGCAGTTTACGCTGGATATCCGGCATAGCGAAGCCGGGGTGCTGGAGCGCTTCTGCGGAGCAGTCCTGGCGGAGTTCGCAGAGCTTGGGCACAGGCGCGGCCTGACGCTTGAGGTACAGCCGCTGTTGGAGACAGCCCCGGCACACATGGACCAAGAACTGCGCGCGGCTCTTGAAGAGATCTGTCTCCGGCAGGAGAAGCCTTACCTGAGCATGGTCAGCGGTGCGGGACATGACGCCCAGCTGTTCGCCCCGCGCTGCCCGGCTGCGATGATCTTCGTGCCGAGCCGGGGCGGGATCAGCCATTCGCCCTGGGAGTATACCTCCCCGGAGGATCTCACTGCTGGACTGGAAGTGCTGACGGCCATATTATATAGATTAGCTTATGAATAAGAGGCGCTGTTCACTGCAGCGACGACCAAGCTTCGGGTTGTAATTCTAATTGTGTTATAAATAGCGGGATCTGATCACTTGAAAGCCTGGAGGGGGAGAGAATCATGAAGCGGTACGAAGATTTGTCACCGTCCTTGCGGTGCATTATGACCCCCGGCCCCGTGGAGGTTGATCCGCGTGTGCTGCGGGCGATGTCTTATCCGGTGCTGGGACAATTCGATCCTGAATTCACAGAGATCATGAATGAGACGATGGAGATGCTGCGTGAGCTGTTCGCCACCAGGAATCAGTGGGCGTATCCGGTAGACGGGACTTCGCGTTCCGGGATTGAGGCGGTGATGGTCAGCCTGATTGCGCCGGGGGACCGGGTGCTGGTTCCGGTCTTTGGCCGTTTCGGTCATTTGCTCCATGAGATTGCTGAACGCTGCGGGGCTGAGGTACTCACGATAGAACAGACTTGGGGCCGTGTCTTTCCGCCGGAGGAGATAATTGAGGCTATACGGCGCTTCAAGCCGGATGTGGTGGCGATGGTTCACGGTGAGACCTCTACAGGCCGTGTGCAGCCGCTGGACGGGATCGGGCGGGCCTGCCGGGAGCAGGATGCGCTGCTGATTGTGGACGCGGTGGCGACGATCGGCGGGGTGCCGGTAGAGACAGATGCCTGGATGCTGGATGCCGTGGTCGGCGGAACGCAGAAATGCCTGTCCATCCCCTCGGGCATGGCCCCGGTGACGTATAATGACCGGGCCGAGGCCAAGCTGCTGAAGCGCAAGCAGGTAGAGCGTGGACTTAGAACTGACGCCGCTGCTGTCAGCGAGCTGCCCGTAGTGCGCAGTAATTACCTCGACCTTAGTATGCTTCAGGATTACTGGAGTCCTCGGCGGCTCAATCACCATACGGAGATGACCTCCATGCTATACGCTCTGCGTGAAGGTCTGCGGCTGGTCCTGGAGGAAGGGCTGGAAGCGCGGCATGCCCGGCACAGGTTCCATGAGCAAGCCCTTACTGCCGGACTATCAGCTATGGGGCTGGAGCTGTACGGAGAGGCGGAGAGCAAGCTGACGGTAGTCACCTGTGTGCTCATTCCGGCGGGGATAGACGGGGAAGCCGTCCGTTCCATGCTGCTGCACCGTTTCGGTATTGAGATCGCCAGCTCCTTCGGACCGTTACAAGGCCAGATCTGGCGGATCGGTACCATGGGCTTCAGCTGCCGGGAGAATAATGTGTTGCGTCTGCTTGGCGCGCTGGAGGCCGTGCTTATCCGCCACGGGTACGCGGTACCTGCCGGGCAGGGCGTTCAGGCGGCACTTGACGTATATGATTCAAAAGTAAGATAATCATACAATGCGATTTGTTTAAGTGACGGCTTGCGCCCCGGAAGGGGTGTCAGGGCCGTTTTTTCTAAAAAGATAAGAGTAAATAACAAAATTATATAAATTGAACTTAAGTATTTAAGTTAAGGGGAAAGTGGCGGAGGGGAATTTTGGAACTGGAGGAGCGGTAGCGACCGCCTTTGTCTGCGGATTTCAACCGTTAAAAACGGGATAAATCAAGAAATCTGCAGAAGGGCAGCGGCCGGAAGTCCAAAACTTCTCTGGAGTCACGACTCATCCCAAAACATCAAAGTCATTAGTTCAATTTATATAACAACCGGAAGGGAGTGCACATGATGACTTATACACGACAACCATTGGCCGACTGCGTGCCTGAGCTGGTAGCTACAGCCCGCGGAGATCAGAAGGCTACACTGGTCATTACAGGCGGCAAGCTAGTCAATGTCTGCTCCGGTGAGATTCTGGACGGCATGTCCGTCGCTGTACAGGGCGGGCGCATTGCATACGTCGGCAAGGACGTCTCCCATACGATTGGGGAGAGAACGCAGGTTATTGATGCGGCGGGCAGATACATTGCTCCCGGCTTGATTGACGGACACTGCCATATCGAGAGCACTCAATTGACGGTGACTGAATTCGCCCGCGCAGTGCTGCCGCTGGGAACGACCGGAGGTTTCTTCGACGCCCATGAGATAGCCAATGTATTCGGGCTTAAGGGGATTAAGCTGATGCTGGACGAGATGCGGGGAACGCCGCTGGCTGCCTATATGCAGGTGGCTTCCTGTGTCCCTTCTGCGGGCGCAGAATTTGAGACAACCGGCGCGTCTATCGGACCGGAGGAAGTAGCGGAAGCCTACACCTGGGGCGAGGATGTGATCGCGCTCGGTGAAGTCATGAACTTCCCGGGTGTTGTGTACGGTGATGAGAAGATGATCGGAGAGATCCAGGCCACGCTGCGTGCGGGACGGTATGTTGACGGGCATTTCACCTGGCCGGCGAGTGACTGGAGACTTCCGGTCTATGCCGCAGCAGGGGTGACTGGGGATCATGAGTGTGTGACCGCGGAAGATGTGATCGAACGCGTGCGTCTGGGGATGTATGCCAAAATGCGCCGCGGCTCTGCCTGGCATGATGTCGCCAAAACCATCACGGCGCATACCGAGCACGGGCTGGACCCGCGCCGGATGATGCTGGTGACGGATGACCGCAGCTCCGAATCGCTGCGCGATGAGGGGCATATGGATTTTGTTGTGCGCCATGCGATCTCCCAGGGGGTGAAGCCGGTCACGGCTTTTCAGATGGCAACGATCAACACCGCTGAGCGCTTCGGCGTATCCCGCGATATCGGCTCTATCACGCCGGGCTCCTGCGCGGATATCATTCTGCTGGACGGTAATCTGGCCGATGTTCATGTGGTCATGACGATTGCAGCTGGCGTTGTTGTGGCGGAGAACGGCAGCATGACGGCTGAGCTGAGCCCTTACACCTACCCGGATGAAGTGCTGGCCTCTGTGCATTTGCAGCAGCCTCCGGTTCCCGCAGACTTCGTGATTCACGCGCCCATTGCGGAAGGTGTTCTGGCCACGCGGGTCATCCAGGTCATTGAGAATCATGTGGAGACCGGCGAGCTGATCATGAGTCTGCCAGTGGCTGGATCGGAGCTGGTTGTGCAAGACGGCCTGTGCAAAATCGCTGTTCTGGAGCGGCACAAGGGAACGGGCAACAAATCCGTAGGGGTTGTGCAGGGCATCGGCTTCCGCGAGCCTGCGGCTATAGCGATGACTGTAGCTCATGACAGCCATAATGTGCTGGTCATCGGCAATGATGATGGACTGATGGCGCAGGCGGCGGCTGCCGTGGCGGATGCTCAAGGCGGGGTTGCGGTGATTACCGCTGCCGGGACCACCTTGTTCCCGCTGGCGATTGCCGGACTAATGTCCGCAGAGCCGTTTGAGATTGCCGCCGCACAATCCGCTGCCATCAGCAAAGCACTATATGATGCGGGCTGTACGCTGAACTATGCTTTTATGACCCTGTCTCTGCTGGCCCTGGCGGTTATTCCCGCACTGCGGATCTCTGATAAAGGCCTGGTGCGGATCTCCCCCGAAGAGGGAATTCAGCTGGTACCATTGTTCGTCAGCTAAGGCAGCGGGACATCCTGCCGGGGAAGATATACTAGTATTCTAATCTTGAGCCATTCAGTCTTTCACAGACTGGGTGGCTTTTTGTTTGTTGTTTAGGAAATTAGAGTTCCTGTCTATTGTGGATGAGCTGTGCAACAATGCTATCCATACAATCGGTCGGTGAGAGAAAACGCTTAGAATTGGCAAGAGATAGGCGGAGCACCGCCAGGAAAGGAAGAGACAACATTGGATTCCACGTATAGTTCACCTAAACTCGCCGGAGGTGGGCGAACGTAGATGGAGAGCAGCAGTGCACTTGTATTAGGGTTTGATACTTCCACTCTTAAACAGCGGAGCGTGCTCCTAAGCGTCGCCGTAATTCATACTCCATATCCTGCACCGCTTTGTCCTTCGTCTGTGGGCATAAAATAGACAATAATTAACCGATTTTTAGTAGCGTGAAACAGAAAATTTTAAGTTTTTAATGAAAAGCATTAACAATAGGGGCGGAAAAGACGATAATACTTTTAAATTAGTTAAAATTATTGTCGAATCAGCAAAATTCAGCATATACAGATAGTCCAAACATGAGGAACGGGGTGCATGAGAATGATGAGATTAGAAACACAGGACATCTTGAATATCACCAGGAAGCAAATTGCCGGTATTTTTAAAATGGAGCCGGTTGAACTGAAATTTGTCAATGATTATCAGGGTGAGCAATACCTGCTGACCAACGATAAGCTGCATCTCAGCAACCAGCATTATTGGGCAAAGGTCATGGATTGTGTGTTCGAGAACCATGTCAGACCTGTTCTGATGTGTGAGGTGCTCTACTTCCTGCGCAATGAGTTTCTGGAAAGTGACATTAAGCTAATGTTCTCCTATGATTTTGCGGAGGGCTCGGAGGGGGAAGCAGCGGCTTCGGCAGAGATCAGCTTCAAGGATTCGCCGGATCTGCAGCCTGATGAGATTGCCGAATTGATTGATTTTGCGCTGACTTTGCAGGATAAGCAGTGGTTCGAGGAACTGACTGCCAAATATAAACAGCTCACGGTTCAGTAATCGTACTATTTAAAATAAAACGCCCGGCTCACAGGATGATGGCATCCCTGAGACCGGGCGTTTGTGTTGTCTTCATTCGGCGGAAGACAGCCAGCCCTGGGCGGAGCAGTCTACCCGTTCTGCGAGGAAGCTGATCCATTCTTTCGTGTCGTTCAGACAAGGGGCCACCTCCAGCATCTCAGCGTTCCCGCCGCCCATGGCGAAGAGCTCCCGGCCTTCTACGGCCAACTCATGCAGCGTTTCGAGGCAGTCCGTGACAAGTCCGGGTGAGAAAATCAGCGGCCTCCGGATTCCGCGTCCGTGAAGCTCCTTCAGCGTATCCGCAGTCGACGGACCGACCCAGGTCTCCGGCCCGAAACGGGACTGGAAGGAGAGCTGCCACCGTTCCGGGGTCCAGCCCATCGCTTCTGCGAGCAGACGGCCTGTCTCCTGGCACTGCTGCGGATAGGGATCTCCGGTCTCGGCATATCGGCGGGGAATGCCATGGAAGGACAGGACATAATAATCCGGCTCTTCACTCATTGCGCGGATCTGCCGCCGCAATAAGGATTGCATCGCTGCAATGTAGCCGGGGGCATCATGGTAGGCTTCTACGAACCGCAGCGCCGGAACGAAGCGTTTGGATACCTGCCCGTAGCGGCTATGCCGTCCCAGAGCGGCGAAGCTTGCAGCTTCATAGACGGAAGCTGTTGTTGTTGAGGAATACTGGGGAAATAACGGAAGAACGATGATACGGGTCACTCCCGAAGCTTCCAGCTTGTGAAAGGCTTCGGCCATACCGGGTGTGCTGTAAGCAAGCCCCAGCTCGACTTGATAGCTGCTGCCCAGCAGTGTCTGGAGCGCAGCCTGCTGTGCTCTGGAGTGGACGAGCAGAGGCGAGCCTTCTTCCATCCAGATCTCCTGATAGAGCTTCGCGGACCGGCGCGGACGGGTGCGCAGAATAATGCCGCGCAGCAGCGGCTGCCAGAGCAGCGGATGATAATCAATAATTCTGCGGTCAGACAAAAATCGCTTGAGATAGGGGCGGACCGCCTTGGCGCTCGGGGCGTCAGGGGTTCCGATCTGAGCAAGAATAACGCCTATACACGACTGATTCATCAGCAGCTGTTACTCCCTTCCATGAACATGACATCGTTTTAAAATATCATATTCAAGCCCAATCGCACAATATAATATATCTCACGGTTATCATATGAAGGAGGATATGGGAGATTATGAGAGGTGGAAGAAGTATATATTTTGTGTTCTTGCAAAAAAGTGATGTTTCTTATAGGGTATGTGATTTTCTACACAGAGAAAAGAGTTTCAATTTTGTTACCATCAAGCCAGAAATATTCACCAGCAGCTTGAAGTCCACTTATGTGAATTAATTCACTTCAATATGTGAATTGTTTCACCTTTTGAAAGATTGTATATATAGATGAATCTTTTCTTACACGGGCTGGGCCGAGCAGGAATGAAGGAAGGAGTGGGAGACGTTCAGGAAGAGTTGGCTGCTCTTCGTAATCACAAGGAAATGAATGGACCAAAACGGTTTGAAAACGCTACATACTACTGGGGAATAATAAAGGAGAATACGCATTTGAAAAAATTAATTTCTTTGACTGTAAGCGCAGCCTTGCTGCTCGCGCCATTTGCCTACACGATTAACGCACCTGCCTTGAACCTGAAGGTGGATGCGGTTTCAGCAGCCTCGGAAGAAGCGCCGGCAGCGACTGCTAAACCAGCTCCGAAGGCAACAGCCAAACCGGCAGCCACTCCGAAGGCAACAGCCAAACCGGCGGCAACCCCGAAGGCAACAGCCAAACCGGCAGCAACCCCGAAGGCAACAGCCAAACCGGCGGCAACCCCGAAAGCAACAGCCAAACCGGCGGCCACTCCTAAGGCGACAGCTGCACCGGCGGCTTCCGCCAAGGCTTCTGCGAAGCCAGCGGCAACTGCAAAGCCTGTAGCAACAGCAGCACCAGTTACTGTGCACAAGGATGTATATCAGGATGGAGTATATGTAGCCTATGGCGATGCGTATTCCAAAGGTACAGAGGGTGCAAAGGTAACGATTAAGGACGGCAAGATCGCCGATATCGAGCTGCTCAGAACCAGCCCGAAGATCATCGACCGCAATGCCCGTGAGAATTACAGCGGCGTGTGGGCAGCCTACGGCCTGATGAAAGACAGATTGATGGGCAAAACCAGAGACGGCGCGGCTGCGGTTGACGCTGTATCCGGTGCAACCCGTACCAGCAACGGCTGGAAACTGTCTGTTGACAGAGCTTTTGAGCGATCGCTTGCGCACCAAGCGGCTGATGCCACTTATTTTGACGGAGTCCACATGGGCGTAGACCCTGAGGCCAAATATGCAGTGTTTGCTACCTATGAAGCAAACAAGCTGACTGCGGTGAAATTGTATCCGCTGAGCGCTACCGGAGATTTCGTGGATGAGAAGACATATACGGCTGAACAGACCGCAGCGATTGCAGCAATCACTCCTGCACTGCTCGCCAAAGGTGCTGGAGCGCAGCCGGTAGCCGGCTTCGAGGCCGAGAGCAAAGCCGCAGTGAACGCCTTCTGGGATGCCGAACAGAATGCCAGCATCAACAACAAGGCTGCTTATGTTGACGGATTCTACTCTTCCTACGGTACAGCAAGAAGTGTAGGCGTAGAGAGAGCGGATGTTGTGATCCGTAACGGCAAGCTGGTGGATGTGAAGCTGTTCAGACTTGGCAGCAACCTGATCGACAGAGGGGCAACCGCCTATGCCGAGGTTGTGAAGGCTAATGCTCCGATGACAGCCAAATTGCTGGCTAACGGCTCTTATATCGCTAACTATAATGAGAAGGTAGATGGAATCTCCGGAGCCACCGAGAGCAGCCATGGCTGGAATCAGGCGGTAGAGCGGGCCTTCGAGAAAGCCTTGAAGACTCCGGGTGAAGGTCAAAGCTTCGATGGTAAATTTGCCGGTGTGGATAATCAGTCCAAGGTTATGCTGCTGGTTGATATCGATGCGGATCAGGTAACGGGCATCAAGCTGAGCCTGTTCGGCGCAGACGGCAAGCTGATTGCAGATGACAAGCGTACCGAAGAACAGAAATCACTGGTCGACAAGCTGACCGCAGGACTGCTCGCAAGCGGCGTGCAGGCTCCTGATATCGCCGGACAGGAAGCCCTGTCGGCTGCTGCGAAGGCAGCGCTGGCTGATGCTTTGACCAATGCTTCCAAAGTACAAGGCACTTATAAAGACGGCACCTTCACCGCTTATGGTGATGC
Source organism: Paenibacillus sp. FSL R7-0302 (assembly GCF_038006885.1). Taxonomy (NCBI): domain Bacteria; kingdom Bacillati; phylum Bacillota; class Bacilli; order Caryophanales; family Paenibacillaceae; genus Paenibacillus; species Paenibacillus sp. FSL R7-0302. The sequence continues at coordinate 5,058,572 of NZ_JBBOWB010000001.1, read as the reverse complement.
TTATGACAAAGGCACCAACAAAGCAGACGTTACACTGCGTAACGGCAAGATCGTTAATGTGGCTCTGTCCCGTGTAGGCATGAACATGGTGGATCTGGGCAAAGCCGCTTATGCCGAGGTGCAAAAAGCAATTCCGGTGCTGACCGCAAGCTTCCTGGCCGCAGGCACAAGAGAAGGCGCTCAGGATGTGGATGCGGTATCCGGCGCTACGAGCAGCAGCAATGCGCTGAAGGCAGCCGTTGACAGAGCTTATGGTAAAGCGGAAATTACGGAAACGGATAAGGCCGCGTACTTCGACGGGATTTTCATCGGTGCAAGTGTGGATAAGACTGTAAATGTTATGGTTACTACTAAGTATAATGTTCCAGTAACTATGGCTGTGTACTACCTGGATGATAAAGGTAAAGTAAGATATAATCTGACGGATGATGAGCTGCTGGTGAAATACGAGATCGAGAATACCTCGAACGGCAAAGGACTGCATAAGTACGGGTACCGTGCAGCAGCCTTTGGAGCGAATGATGCCCAGAAAGCCATCTCCGCCAAAGCGGTAGAAGCGATCAAAGCTGCGCTCGAATCCGCCGGCAAATAACTGAATCCATTCACTAAGGGTTGTCTTTGGCCATACAAATGGCCGGGACAGCCCTTTTTTCAGGTGCGGACATAAATAGAAATGCCGATCGTATAGTAATTTAAAGGGATTTGGGAAGGGAGTGTCAAACCTCTAATATACACACTAATATACCCAGCAGGCCCAGGCCTGTAAGTCATAGGAGGCTTCACAATGACATTAATCAAACAGCTAGCCCCGCAGGATGAATTCACCGGTTTCTATCTGCTTAGAGAACTGGTGCTGAAACAGACGAACGGGACTCCTCCCAAGGATTACTTCGATATTGTACTAGGTGATGCCAGCGGCCAGATTTCGGCCAAATACTGGGACGTCAGCGTGACGGATAAGGAGACTTTTTTCCCGATGGCGCTGGTGAAGGTCCGGGGGATGGCTCATACGTACCGCGAGAAGCTCCAGGTCAAAATCACCAAGCTCAGACTGGTCAATGAATCCGACGGGGTATCGCTGACCGACTTCATCCGCTCGGCCCCGGTGCGTCCTGTGGACCTGGTCCATACGATTAAGAACGAGATGGCGAGTATTGCCGATCCGGAGATTGCAGCGATTGTGAACTTCTGTGTAGGGAAGGTTGAGGAGAAGCTGATGCATTATCCGGCGGCCAAGACCCATCATCATGCCTATTTCGCCGGGCTTGCTTATCACATGGTCCGTATGCTGGAGATTGGGGATTTCCTGTGTAAGCAGCGTCCGTTCCTGAATCCTGATCTGATGAGAGCGGGCATTATCCTCCATGATATCGCCAAGCCGGAAGAGATGATCTCGCAGTATGGCATTGTGTCGGACTACAGTGTGAAGGGCAAGCTGATCGGGCATATCTCCATGGCCTCCAGCTGGATTACCGAAGCGGCAATCCGCACCGGCATTGATCTGGAATCCGAGAAAATCCTAGCGCTTCAGCATCTCGTCTTATCCCATCATAATCTGGGTGAGTGGGGAAGCCCGGTCCAGCCCCAGACGGCTGAAGCGGTTGCCCTGCATCATATCGATGCGATGGATGCCAAGCTGCAAATGGTGGAGGACGCCCTTGATACCACTCCGGAGACGGAGGAATGGACGCCGTTCATTAGAGGACTGGAGAATAAGGCCGTCTACCGGCTGAAGATATAACGATTGAGACCCTTGTTTCTCTGAAAATAGATCAGGACGCAGAACGTATGCGAAAAACCGAACACATTTGGCGCTGCGATGGGAAATAAACCAGATGTTCAGGGAGACACCAGCATCATTCAGCCGTTATCTTCAGCCTCCGCTGCTGCGGCGGATTCTGCCTGTGCCTTCGCGGCACTGTCCGCTTCCAGGCCATAGTGGCTGCACAGGGCGCGGAGTCCGCCCGCGAACCCCTCGCCAATTGCAGCAAATCTCCATTTGTCCTTATAACGGTAGAACTCGCCGATAACAACGGAGATGCCTGGCATAATGTTCCGGCCAAAGGGGAATACGGCCAGTCTGACTCCCGTCCGGGAATCAACCAGTGATACGGAAGCGTTCCAGACCGGGCCCGGATTCCGGTCACCGCTGAACTCCGCAACCGTGAAGGCCAGCGCAATCCGCGTGATGGCTGCAGGCAGGCTGGTCAGCTGAAGATACAGATGTCCCATGTGCGCAGCGGGCTTAGAGCAGAAGACGGAACCGCTAGGGTCTTCCATATTCCCAGAGAAGATAAGCTCCCGCTCTTGCTTACAGCGTCCGCTCTCCCGGAGCAGGAAGGCAGCGGTCTCCGGCTGGCTCGCTTCCGGGTGCGAAGCCGGTGCATCCCACTCCACAGCGGCAAGGAGTCTGGAAGCGCTGAGCTTATCGCCGATATCGACTCGCTGCCCCCGCACCAATATGGGGACAGCCGCACCTCCGGCGGCTGGCGATGCTTCCGCCGGAAGCTTACCGGGCGATGCCGCTGGCGCTTCACCTGGCGACTGCCCGGCCACCGTTCCGCCCACCGGCAATCCTGGGCTAACATCGACCGCAGGACTGGCCGATGCCTTCTTCCCGGCGGCCGGCTTCTTCGCGGCCTTCTTGGGCGCTGCCTTGAACGGCGTATACCCGCCGTCATACATCGTCCCGGCCTTGTAGCCCTGGCTGCCGGCTAAGAGCAGCGGATCGAACTGCTGCCACTGCTCCATCAATTTCAGGAGAATCAGTGCAGAAGCTCTGGCATCCTCCAGGGCATCATGGTGCTTCAGCCGGATGCCGAAATGCGCCGAGATGACATTCAGCTTATGGGAGGGAAGGTCCTGGAGCATTTTTTTGCCGAGCAGGTAGGTACATAAATATTGAAAGCCGGGATAGCAGAGAGAGTAGTCATCCAGGCAGTAGCGCAGCACACTCATATCGAAGGCGGCATTATGCGCGATCACAATCTCTCCCTGCAGCAGCGGCTCCACCGTGGGCCACAGCTCGGCGAAGGTAGGCTGGCCTCTGACCATCGAGGGCGTAATGCCATGAATGGCAATATTCATCCCGTCGAACCGCTGCCGCGGATCAATCAGCCAGTTATGTTCCGCTGTAACGATACCGTCCCGGACTTGAACAAGCCCCAGGGCACAGGCGCTGGAGCGGCCGGAATTGGCAGTCTCAAAGTCTATCGCAGTAAAGTCCATCAGGTAAAGCCCCTATCTATCATCTAATACCTTTCATATTATAGGAGCAATGCTGGAAATACAATCTGTTCAGGTTGTGCAAGACTGCCTCGATGGGGTATACCTTATCTATGAACTTCTGGAATAGACTGCTATGAAGAGGAGATGAAGGACTTGCAGCTGTCAAAAGGTCAAAAGGTCGAACTCACCAAAGGAAGAGAGGCTCACGAGATATCCATCCAGCTTCGCTGGAACACGCAGCATAGCGGAGTGGGCGTCGATGCGGCAGCCTTTCTATTGTCGGATCAGAACCGGTGTGAACGGGATGAGGATTTTATATTTTACGGGAATCCGGTGTCGAGGGAGGGGGGAGTAGCGCATTCTGCGGAGGGGGAGAACGGGGCGGACCTGTCCATTTCGTTATCGAGAATACCTCAGCATTATGCCCGCATTGCGGTAACCTTGACGATCTATGAGGGCGAGCAGCGCAACCACCGGATGAAGGATCTGTCCGGCTTGCAGCTAACGCTGACAGACCGCAGGACTGGGGAAGAGCTGTACCGCTTCGAGTATGGGGCGGATCTGTCAGAGGAGACAGCCGTCGTAGCCGGGGAGCTGTACCGCCATCAGGGAGAGTGGAAGTTCAGTGCCATTGGCAGCGGGTATAATGGAGGACTTGCAGCCTTGTGCCGAAGCTACGGGCTTGAGGTGGAGCAGGAGTCCGGGAACGAAGCCGCAGCGGCGGCTGAGGTATTGGAGCGAACACCTGAAGTAGTGGAGCAGACATCTGAGCTAGTGGAGCAGGCACCTGAGGTGGTGAATAAGACCCCGGAGGTAATCCGTCAGCCCGAGGCGGAGCCTCCGGTGAATGTGTTGTCTTCGATTAATCTGCGCAAAAAGATCGTGGAGCTCACCCTGGTCAAAAAACAGCTCACCGGTGTAACCGCAAGAGTGGGTATCGTGCTGGACATCACCGGCTCCATGCGCAGCCTCTATGCCAGAGGGGTGGTGCAGGAGGTGGTAGAACGTATCCTCGCGGTTGCCAGCAAGTTCGATGATAACGGCTCCCTGGATGTGTGGGTCTATGATACGGAATTCAGCAGACTTCCGCCGGTTACCGAGCAGGAGCTTGGCAGCTATGTCTTCACTCATATTATGAACAACGATTCAATTCATAAGTTCGGGCGCAATAACGAACCGCCGGTGATGAATGATGTTATTGAAAAATACACCAAGGAGGAGCCGGACACGACGCCAGTGTTCATTATCTTCATCAATGACGGCGGTGTGGTCAAACTGACCCGCAAAGTCATTATGGCTGCCTCCTCGCTTCCGGTCTTCTGGCAGTTTGTCGGCATCGGCGACTCCGACTTCGAGGTGCTGAAGCAGCTCGACACGATGAGCGGCAGACTGGTGGATAACGCCAGCTTCATCCATCTGGACCGGATTGAAGACGTATCCGATGAGGAGCTGTATGACCAGCTGCTGAATGAATTCCCGCAGTGGCTGAAGGCAGCGAAGGCGAAGGGTATTCTGTAGCAGCATTCGCAGGGAAGCGTGGAACAACCGCTCAGTAGCAGCAATCACATGGAGGCGTGGTGCCCCGCTCAGTAGCAGCATTCATATTGAGTCGTGGTGCCCCGCTCTGAAGCGGCAATCACAATAAGCTGTAGTGCCACCGTACAGTAGCAGCATTCACATTGGGCCGTGCTGTTCCGGTCTGTGAGGGCATCCATATCGGGCTATGTTTGCTCCCTTACTGGGGCCGGATAGCACTGCAACGCGAGGAATGTTGCATGTTTTGCAGCTTTGATTCCCGGATACTTAGGCGTCCAAGGGGATTGTTGCAACAAATGCAGGAATTGCCCCGTTAAGCCGCCCGGAAGAGGAGAAATGCTGACTTTTAGACAACAATTTCGAATTTTGGTGCGGATGGAGAGGGGATTGTTGTCTTTTGGGCAGGATTTTTGCAATTTCCCGGCTCAAGTTGCCCCCCCCCCCAAACGTAGCCCTACACTGCTCCGCTGAATCACCGTTATAAGCCGTAATAAGCTCTACTAAGCCGTAACAAATCGATAAGCCCTAATAAGCCCCTAATGTGCCGTAACAAAAGCACAGCTTAGCCCGTTATCCTGGCTGTAGAAGTTGGTTCCGCGTGTGAACCGGCGGAGACCGGCAGCTCCAGACGGTAGCCTTTGACCAGAGTATCCCCGTTCTTCAAATCCGTTTCATAAGCCCGCTTGAAGCCTAATCCCTCGTACAATTTAATCGCAGAGGCCATCATATCCGAAGTATGAAGATTTAAGCTGGCTCCCCCTAGCGCAACAGCCCTTTCTGCGGCTTCACGGATCAGAAGTCTGGCCACCCCGCGTCCCCGGACCGCCGGAGATACGGCCAGCAGACGGATGATCGGTGTATGGATGCCAAGCTCCGGCCTGCCGTAAGCAGCCTCTGAGGAGGTGAACAGCAGCACGCTCCCTACAATTTGTCCGTCCAGCTCCGCTACAATCCGGGAGACGGGTGCATCGCCATGAACGGAGCCGAGAATAGAATCCCGGTACTCCGCCCAGAACGGTTCGGGCAGCACGGCTGCATATTCGCTGTAAGCTTCGAGCAAGACCCCGGCAATGGCTTCACGGTCGGAAGCTGCGGCTTCACGGATTACAAGTTCTGCTGAGTGATTCATCTGGTGCCTCCTGTCCGGTAATGGTGTTTTGTTATTATAATCTATAAATCCGATAAGTATAAGAGGGATTTAATGATTTTGATTAATGGATAGAAAAGTTCTATCTGTAATTGTGATCAATGTAATGGTTAAGGCCGTATGTTACACAATAAGTCTGTTGACAAAAAAAGGGCCGGTGACTAAGATATAAACAAATTCTATAGGAAAGTGCGGCCCTAATTCATTGTTAGTCGATTGGAATAGTAAAAATTATAAAATGCGGAGGGGGATTACGCTTGAATATCGAGAACATTGAGGCTTTTGTCTACATTAACCACTACGGAAGCTTCAACAAAGCGGCAGATGTGCTCTATATCTCGCAGCCGACAGTGACGGCCCGTATCCAGTCACTGGAACGGGAGCTGGACTGCAAAGTATTCGACCGGCTGGGCAAGCAGATTAACCTGACGGATAAAGGCCGCCAGTTCCTCCCCTATGCGCAGCAAATTCTGCAGGTCTATCAGAACGGCAGGCATCAGATTCAATCCAAAGGCCAAATCCCCGGCGAACTGAGGATCGGCAGCACCGTATCGGTCTCCAATTATCTGATGCCCCGTCTGCTGCTGCATTTGAAGCGGCGGTATCCCCACATCCGTATGAAGCTGACGACTGCTCCTACGGAAGTATTGATTGAGAAGCTGAAGGCGAAGGAGATCGATCTCGCTTTTATCCGCAAGGTAGTGAATCCGGCCATCCAGTCGTTCCCTTTCTGTGAAGACCCGATCTCGCTGTATGTGTATGCCGGTCATCCGCTGGCCCGCAAGGGCCGCGCTTCGATCCGGGAGATCTCTGAGCAGACCCTCGTATTCTTCGAATGCGGCTCGCTGGACTGGATGCGTCTGCACCGGGTATTCGAGAGCATGGAGCGTCCGCCGGGCATTGTCTATCAGGTGGATAACCTGGAGACCGCCAAGAAGCTGGTGCTGAAGCAAGCGGGAATCTGCTTCCTTCCAGCCTTGAGTGTGCAGGATGAGGTAGAGGCGGGAACGCTGGTAAGGGTGGATATCACGGAGACCGAAGGCATCTCCCTGCGGACCAGCCTGATCTCACTGAACGGGGAGAACGCGGAGTTCCTGGACACCCTGCTGGAGCTGGGGACGGGGACGTTGAGTAAGCTGAATTGACTTCTTGAATAACCATATTAAGAAACTCTATTAGCGCATGGCAGCGTGCAGTGATAAAGTTAATTGCATATAATCACCACTAAACAGATAGGGATTATCTAAATTGAAAAGGGGTTTGAGAGATGAACAAGACCATTTCGTTCGCATCCACACTTGTACTAACACTGCTGATCGCTGGCTGCGGCACCAATAACAGCGCAAATAACGGCAAGGTAGCGGAGGCAGCATCTCCGAATAGTCCGGAGTCCACGGCTGCTGCCGCCGATCCGGCTAAGGTGACAAAGATCGTGGTCGGCACCGGCACCGTTTTTCCCAATGTCTGCTTCATCGATGAGAACGGCAAGCTGACCGGCTTCGATGTAGAGCTGCTGAAGGAGATTGACAAGCGCCTGCCGGAGTATGAGTTTGAATTCCAGACGATGGACTTCAGCAATCTGCTGCTGAGCCTTGAGACGAAGAAGATTGACCTGGTGGCCCATGTCATGGAGAAGAACCCGGAGCGGGAGCAAAAGTACGCTTTTAACAAAGAAGCCTATGCTCACTGGAGAAACCGCATCGTTGTAGCCAAAGGCAATGATTCCATCCAGACACTGGATGACTTGAAAGGTAAGAAGGTGCTGACCGGCGCGACCAGCGCACAAGCGCAAATTCTTGAGAATTATAACAAGGAGCACGGTGCGGATTCAATCCAAATTGTCTATCAGAACGGTGCCGCCAATGATACGGTCAGCCAGATTGATTCAGGAAGAGTGGATGCTACACTTGCTGCGGATTTCGTATTGCCGATCATCGACCCGCAGAGCAAGCTGCAGGCGGTAGGTCCCGAGCTGTCCTCCGCTGATATTCTGTATGTGCTGCGCAAGGATGATGCCCCTTCGCAGAAGCTGTCGGATGCCATTGACGGTGTGGTCAAGGAGCTTAAGACAGACGGCACCCTTGGCAAAATAAGCACACAGTGGCTGGGGGCGGACGTCACCACCTCATCGGTTCAATAATGCGCAGGCCCATACAGCGGAAAGGAGGTGCAGGATGGGTGCACCGTTTGATCTAGGTTTTGTCTTCTCGTTCCTGCCCAAGCTGCTGACTACGCTGAGCACCACGCTGCTGATCGTAGCCTGTTCGCTACTCGCAGGAATGGTTGTCGGATTTATCATTGCGCTTCCCCGCCTGTATAAGGTGCCGGTCCTGAAGACCTGCGCTGAGGTGTACATCTCTTTTTTCCGGGGGACGCCCATTCTGATTCAATTATTCCTGTTCTATTACGGTCTGCCTGAAGTGCTGAAGCTGGTGAATCTGGATATGACGCGGACTCCGGTGCTGGTGTTCGTGATTCTGACTTACGGTCTGCATACCGGGGCCTTCATGTCGGAGATGATCCGCGCCTCGGTAACGGCTGTTGATAAAGGCCAGGTGGAAGCGGCTTACGCTACGGGGATGACCTCTTACCAGGCTTTTACCCGTATTGTGCTGCCTCAGGCGCTGGGAATTGCGATTCCCGTCTTCTCGAACCTGGTCATCGCGCTGCTGAAGGATACTTCGCTGGCGTTCACGCTGGGAGTGATGGAGATGACGGGCAAGGCTCAGACCCTGGGCAGCGCGACCCAGCATTTCATTGAGACGTATATTGCACTTGCTCTTATCTATCTTGTGATCAGCTTGTGCATTGAGAAGCTGCTGCTGGTGGCGGAGCGCCGGTTACTCCGGCATGAAGCTCAGGACAGCCCGGCGAAGAAGCGGTTCACTCTGCAGCGAAAAGCATCCTACCGCACAATCGTTGCGGATATGGGAGCGGGTAAAGGAGGCGGCACGTTATGAAGCTGGACCCATCGTTTATCTGGACGGCCTTCCTGCAGATTCTGGGAGCCATTCCTACGACGCTGTATATTACGGTTGTGTCGGTGCTGGCAGGCTTCGTTATTGGTACGGCTGTGGCCCTGATCCGGATTTATAGAGTCCCCGGGCTGTATCCGCTGGCCGCAGGGTATGTCACATTCATCCGCGGCACCCCGATGCTGACGCATCTGCTGCTGATCTATTTCGGGCTGCCGATGATCATCGACGGGCTTGCTGCACAGTTCGGCTGGAGCTTCCGCTCGGTATCGATACCGATGATCGGCTTCGCCTATATTTCTTTCTCCATTACAGCGGGGGCCTATATGTCCGAGGTGGTGCGCTCCGGACTGCTGGCGGTGGATCGCGGTCAGCTCGAAGCGGCCCATTCCATCGGGATGAGCACTCCGCAGGCGTTGCGGAGGATTGTGTTCCCTCAGGCGCTGGCGGCGAGCCTGCCGAATCTGTCGAATTCCGTGATCGGGATGCTGCACGGGTCTACGCTGGCTTTTACCGTATCGGTGGTGGATATCAATGCCCAGGCGCAGATTGTCGCTTCAACCAACTGGAAATTCTTCGAGGCCTACCTTGCGGCGGCGCTGATCTTCTGGGGACTGACATTCCTCATTGAGCGGGCAACGGCCCTGATTGAGAAAAGGATAAATCTATATAACCGGGGGGGAGTCGCATGATTAAGCTGTCACAGCTGTCGAAGTCGTTCGGGCGCCATCAGGTGCTGAACCAGATTGATCTGGAGGTGTCCAAGGGCGAGGTGGTGGTCATTCTCGGTCCCAGCGGCTCCGGCAAAACCACCCTGCTGCGCTGCGTGAATGTGCTGGAGAAGCCCAGCGGCGGCGAAATCTCCATTGGGGACTTCAAGCTGGACTTCCGGCACGCCCGTAAGAAGGAAATCCACCAGCTCCGGCAAAAGACGGCCATGGTCTTCCAGCAATATAATCTGTTCCGGCACAAAACCGCGCTGGAGAATGTGATGGAGGGCCTCCTGATCGTCAAGAAGCTGCCGAAGGAGGCAGCGAGGGAGAAGAGCATCGCCCTGCTGGAGAAGGTCGGCCTCGGCGCCAAGCTGGATGCCTATCCGAGCCAGCTCTCCGGCGGCCAGCAGCAGCGGGTCGGGATTGCCCGGGCGCTCGCACTCGAGCCGGAGGTCATCCTCTTCGATGAACCGACCTCGGCACTGGACCCGGAGCTGGTGGGCGAAGTGCTTGCGGTGATCCGCAAGATCGCCAAGGAAGGCATCACGATGATTGTGGTGACGCATGAAATGGGGTTTGCCCGCGATGTGGCGAATCATGTGGTATTTATGGACGGCGGAGTGATTGTCGAGGAGGGCACACCTACGGAAGTATTCAACCACCCGCGTGAAGAACGAACGAAGCAGTTCCTGAAGCGGATTACGCCGGAGCTGAACTATTCCATCTAGGAGGCATATCTATGGCAATTACAATCAGCGTACTCGACCAAAGCCCGATCTATCCGGGGGAGACACCGGAAGAGGCTTTTGCACATACGATCAGGCTGGCGCAGCTATCGGAACGCCTCGGCTTCCGCCGCTTCTGGGTATCCGAGCATCATGATTCCGAGCAGGTAGCCGGGTCTTCTCCCGAGGTACTGATCTCGCACCTGCTGGCCAGGACGGAGCGTATCCGCATCGGCTCCGGCGGAATTATGCTTCAGCATTACAGCCCCTATAAGGTGGCTGAGAACTTCAACGTGCTGGCTTCGCTGGCCCCGGGACGGGTGGACTTAGGGGTAGGACGCGCTCCCGGAGGTCTGCCGCGCAGCACACAGGCCTTGCAGCAGGGAGGCGTGGAAGCCGCTTCATTAACGGACAAAATCACGGAGCTGGACAAATATGTGCATAACCGGCTGGAGGCGGAGCATCCGCTGCACGGATTGAAGGCAGGCCCGCTCCCCGGCATTCCGCCGGAACTGCATGTACTTGGTGCCAGTGTCGCCAGTGCCGAGATCGCAGCCAGCCTGGGCTTGCCGTATGTGTTCTCCCTGTTCATCGGCGGCGATCAGGCTGTTGCTCTAGAGGCGGTGCGGGCTTACCGCAGCGGCTTCAATAGAAGCGGCGGGCAGGAGCCGCAGGTGATTATCGCGCTGGCTGTCATCGTGGCCGATACGGAAGAGGAGGCTGGAGAATTGGCCGGAGCGCATAAGCTGATCCGCATCCGTTTCGCCAGCGGCAAGCTCCTGACGCTGGCCAGCCGGGAGCAGGCCGAGGAGTTCACACGCCAGAGTGAGGAAGCGTACACGCTGGAGGAGCGGGAGCCTGAGATTACCAAGGGGACGAAGGAGACGGTACGTGAGCAGCTGCTGGCGTTGGCCGAAGCTTCCGGGGTGGATGAGTTCATCATCACTACGAATATACAGCCATTCGAGAAGCGGCAGCGTTCCTTCGAGCTGCTGAGTGAGGCGCTGGCCGAAGTGCCGGCGGAGGCATAGCGCAGTGAAGACATCTGATTAACAAGCAAGGAGGCCCGCTAATGACAAATTCAGCCACGGAATCTGCGGCACAGGAAGTACATTCGTTATCGTTCAAGGAGCGGCTGGTTGAAATCAGGCGTCATCTGCACCGGCACCCGGAGCTGTCAGGGGAAGAGGTTGAGACTACCGCATACATCACATCGCTGCTGAAGCAGGCGGGGGTGAAGATTACAGATTCCGGGCTGAAGACCGGGGTCATTGCCGAGGTCGGCGGTCAGCAGGGCGGGCCGGTGATTGCGCTGCGGGCTGACATAGATGCCTTGCCGATCCAGGAAGAGACCGGGCTGCCCTATGCTTCGCTGTATCCGGGCAGAATGCATGCCTGCGGGCATGACTTCCATACGGCAGTGCTGCTTGGAGCTGTGTATCAGCTCAAGGAGCAGGAAAGCGCCTTGAGCGGAACGGTTCGCTTCCTGTTCCAGCCTGCCGAGGAGAAGGCGAAGGGAGCGCAGCAGATCATCGCCGCCGGAGGGCTGGATCAGGTCCGTGCCGTGATCGGAATGCACAATAAGCCGGATCTGCCGGTAGGGACCCTTGGCATTAAGGCCGGTCCGCTGATGGCGGCCGCAGACGGCTTCGCTGTCAGTATCCGGGGCTTCGGCTCCCATGCAGCCGTGCCGGAGGCCGGGATCGACCCCATTGTAGCTGCCTCGCATATTGTAACGGCGCTGCAATCCATCGTCAGCCGGAATGTGAGCAGCCTGGGCAGCGCTGTAATCAGCGTCACGCAGATCCACAGCGGCAATTCGTGGAACATCATCCCGGACACGGCGGTGCTCGAAGGAACGATCCGTTCCTTCGATGGGGCGGTGCGAGGCAGGGTGCTGAAGCGGTTCGAAGAGGTGGTCACGGGTGTGGCCGCTGCGCTTGGAGCTGAAGCCAGCGTGCGCTGGATTGGCGGACCGCCGCCGGTCATCAACGATGCGCTGCTGGCCCGGCTTGGGGAAGAAACGGCAGCGAAGCTGGGCTATACCGCTGTACAGCCGGTGCCGTCACCAGCCGGGGAGGACTTCGCCTTCTATCAGCAGGAGGTTCCCGGATTGTTTGTCTTCACCGGCACGGCCGGAAGCCGGGAATGGCACCATCCCGCGTTCGAGTTGGACGAAGCGGCGCTGCCGGTAGGCGCCGGATTCTTCAGCGGTCTGGCCGTCCGTGTGCTTGAATATCTCGCGGTGGAAAGGGGTGCAGATCATAGCGGAGCGTTCTGATTATGAAGTTATTATTGTCGGTGCAGGCTCCATGGGAATGAGCGCCGGCTACCATCTGGCCCGGCGCGGTGTGAAGACACTGCTGATCGATGCCTTCGATCCGCCGCATACGGAAGGAAGCCATCACGGGGAGACCCGGCTGATCCGGCACGCCTACAGCGGAGATCCGGCCTATATTGACCTGGCGCTCCGTGCCCAGGTGCTGTGGGAAGAGGCGGAGACAGAGAGCGGCCTCAAGCTGCTGGCTCCGTCAGGTGTGCTCAATCTGGCGGACAGCCGTGTGTATTCCTTCGCCGGACGCCATGCGGAAGCGCAGAAGCGGAAGGTGCGGACCGAACAGCTGGATGCGGCGGAAATCCGCCGCCGCTGGCCAGCCCTGAACCTCCCGGAATCCTTCGAGGCTATGTATGAGCCGGATGCCGGTTACCTCTATAGTGAGCGGTGCATTACCGCTTACCGGCAGCTTGCGCTGGCTCACGGTGCGGAGCTGCTGACGAATACACCCGTGCTGAAGGTGACTGCCCGCGAAGGCAGTGTCACGGTCCATACGAAGAATGGCGATTACCATGGAGCGGCTGCTGTTCTTAGTGCCGGGGCCTGGTTCAGTTCATTGTCGCCCTTCGTTAACTTGCCGATTAAGGCGGTACGCAAGGTAGTAGGCTGGTTTGGGAGTACGCCGGATTTCGATGCCGGGAGATTCCCCGGCTTCACGCTTGGTTCAGAGGATGGCGGATTCTACGGCTTCCCCAGCATAGGCGGGGCAGGACTGAAGATCGGCCGCCATGATACAGGCGAAGAATGGAGGCCCGGTGAACCGTTGGCACCCTTCGGCAGCCTGGAGAGTGATGAAGGCGACCTTCGCCGTGTGCTCGAAGCTTATATGCCCGGCGCAGCCGGGAAGCTGCTTAAGGGCTCTGTCTGTAAATATGAGCATACGCCGGATGAGGATTTCATTATTGACCGCCATCCGGTCTATAGCAATGTGCTGCTGGCCGGAGGCTTCTCGGGCCATGGCTTCAAATTCTCCAGCGCGGTTGGCGAGATTCTCGCGGATCTGGCTGCCGGGGGACATACCGGGCAGAATATAGCTCCATTTGCATTGTCGCGCTTCAATAGCAGTGCATCCGATTTGAAATCATAGAGGGTGTGCGATGATATCTGGAGGACCGAGGAAGTGGAGCGTCCCCCCCCTTCATATGGTTAGGCGTAACGGACACTCATTCGGGGATAGTTGTAGAATGTACACTTAAAAACAGCGAAAAGGCGTACATGTATCGTATAACTGTAGTCTGTACAACTAAATCTGCCCGAATGGTTGAATATCAGAAGCAAATGGATTTTTAGTTGTACGAACTACATTTAAACAGATGACGGGTTGTAAATTAGACGTTTTAGATGTACAAAGTGCAATTAAACATAGTGGCTTGAACAACGGTAATCAAAACCTATACTGGAGGGAATCGCAATGAGCAGTGTGGAGCTAACGGGCTACTTGAATACACATGAGCAATTGGTGCGGGCGATAGAGGGGCTATCAGAAGAGCAATTAAGGTGGAAGGCGGAGCCGACAAGCTGGAGCGTGACCGAGGTACTGGCCCATCTGGCGGATCACAGCATTGTGGTCTCCTTCCGCATCCGCGATATTCTGGCGGATACGAAGGTTCAGCTCCCGGCGTTCAATCAGGATGCCTGGGTCAGCGGACAGCATAGCAATCAGGGGAAGGCCGCAGACAGCCTGGAGCTGTTCCGCAGCCTGCTGCATTATAACAGTCTGCTGCTGGGAAGGCTGAGTCCCGCAGAATGGGAGAAAAGCGGGATTAACTTCAAAGGCGAGCCGGTGCGGATTACCGATATTGTCCGCAGCTTCTCTGCCCATGTGCAGAATCATCTGGCCCAGATTGAACGGGTAAAGCAGGGAGTACAGGCTAATCAAGCTGCTCAAGCTTCACAGCAAGCGGCTCTATAAGGATATTTCTTGAGGAAGCGGGCGGTCTGAATACCAATTCGAGGAGGAATGAACATGACGAAATCAAGACAGTTGAAGCTGGGAGCTCTATTGCACGGAGTGGGAGGAAGCACCTCCATGTGGCGCCATCCCGATGCGAAGCCCGATGCCAGTGTGAACTTTGAGCTATACAAGGAATGGGTACGCAAAGCGGAGGAAGGCAAGCTGGACCTGATCTTCATTGCAGACGGTCTGTTCATCAATGAGAAGTCCATTCCTCATTTCCTGAACCGTTTCGAGCCGCTGACCATTCTTAGTGCATTGGCGGCGGTCAGCAGCCGGATTGGTCTGGTAGGTACTTTATCTACCTCTTACAGTGAACCGTTCACGGTGGCCCGGCAATTCGGCTCCCTGGATGTCATCAGCGGCGGACGGGCCGGCTGGAATGTGGTGACTTCTCCGCTCGAAGGCTCCGCGCTCAATTACAGCAAGCAGGAGCATCCGGACCATGGCAAACGGTACCGTATTGCCGCCGAATACCTGGAGGTGGCACGCGGGCTGTGGGATTCCTGGGAAGATGATGCGTTTGTCCGCAATAAGGACACGGGGGTCTTCTTTGATCCGCAGAAAATGCATACGCTCGATCACCAGGGTGAATTCTTCTCGGTGAAGGGACCGCTCAATATCGCCCGCTCGAAGCAGGGGCAGCCGGTTATTTTCCAGGCAGGTTCCTCTGAAGTCGGCAAGGATTATGCCTCCAGCGTGGCGGATGCCATCTTCACGGGTCATGACTCGCTGGAGTCCGCGCAGGAATTCTATAAGGATGTGAAAAGCCGGGTAGCCTCCTTCGGGCGCAATCCTGATGAAGTGCTGATCTTCCCGGGCATCGCACCGATTCTCGGGGCCACCCCGGAGGAGGCGGAGCGCAAATATCAGGAGGTGGCCGGACTGGTAACGATTGAGAATGCGCTGAACTATCTGGGCCGCTTCTTCGAGCATCATGATTTCTCGCAGTATCCGCTGGATGAGCCGTTCCCAGATGTCGGTGATCTGGGCCGAAACAGCTTCCAGAGCGGCACGGACAAAATCAAAAAGGATGCCAGAGAGCAGGGCCTGACTCTGCGGCAGGTTGCCCTGCAATCGGCAACGCCGCGCAGCAGCTTCATCGGGACGCCGGAGCAGGTGGCTGATCAGCTTCAGGCCTGGTTCGAGGGCGGGGCAGCTGACGGCTTCATGCTGGCTGCTGCTGTACCGAACGGGCTGGAGGAATTCGTGGATCAGGTGGTTCCGATTCTGCAGGAGCGCGGGCTGTTCCGCACCGAATACGAAAGCGATACCCTGCGGGGCAACCTCGGCTTGCCGGTTCCGGAGAACCGCTACACCAAGGTCTCTGAACCGGCCGGGCAGCAGTGATTCTTAGACAAGGAAACAAGTTCTTGGCGCTCTTTCCAGCCAAGAACTTGCTCCCGCTTATAGTGCATTTATTTGAACTCTCCCGTAACCGGTATCGCAGGATCGTAAGGGATAATAATGGAGCCCTTAAGAATCCGTTCATCCCAAGGCCGTGTTGGACATGTTGTATTGAGCGGAGTAAGTTCATAGACGAAATTGCCTACCGGGAACTGTTGGTACAGGCATAGCTTGACTAAGGATTTACCGGATGGTAATGCTCCTGAAGATGCGCTGTCAGGGGAAAGCCCCATGGAGTCAGACGCCGGCGAATGGCATACATACATCGTAATATAAGCCAAGTCCACGGTGATTTGTTGATAATAGTGCCTGCCGCTCCAATCCTGGAACAAGGCGCAGCCGGTTAATGTATTTCGTTTGCCTTGAATGACCCGCTGAACATAAACCCAGAGATTTCCCACATTGGTGTTGGTCCAAATATACACCCAGGTGTTTGTACACAAGGTTTCAGGAGTCGGGGGAATCGGGATGAACGGCGGGGTGGGATTTGACTGCGGCGGCAGGCCAATAGTCTCTAAATTGCAGGTTTGCGGGGACAGCATTTGATTTTCCAACAGAATCGCTCCTTGGCATTGAAATAAGTTATAGAATATATCTATGCGAATGCCCAGGCAAAGTTACAAATAATGGTAAAAACATATCTCTTCTAGGTCGATGCAATTTAGGACATCCTTGAAAGGGGATACAATTTAAAATAGCAATAGCACAGAAAAAGGTTGTTCCTTCTGCCAATATGGCGTTAGGAGCAACCTTTTTGGATTCAGGAAGAACGGTTATGCGCCCCTGTTCAGGTAATTGCCCGTACGGTTTGTCTTTCCACAATGGAGTGGGCACAGATTAGACTCTCCGCAGGCTCCCCCGTTTCAATCATGCCGATCAGCTTCTCTGAAGCGAGCATTCCAATGTCATACAGCGGCTGGCGAACGGTAGTCAAGGGCGGATTGACCATCCGGGCTAACCGGAGATCGTCGTATCCCATGATGGAGATATCCTCAGGCACGTTCATTCCATGCTTCGTAACGACCGAAAGAGCACCAATCGCCATTTCGTCACTGGCCGCGAAGACAGCAGTAACCTCAGGCGTTCTCCGTAATATGGCTTCCATAGCCCTGCAGCCGCTGTCGTAGGAAAAGTCTCCATACACGAGGTAACGGCTATCAAAGGGAATTCCGTGTGCTTCCAGCACTTTACGGTATCCCTCGACCCGTGGAGTTCCGGCGATGGGATCGCCCTTGGTTCCGCTGATCATGCCGATGCTGCGGTGGCCTTTGGTGATCAGATAATGGACAGCGTCATAGGCCGCCTGATAATCATCGACCTTCACATAAGGTACATTGGCATAATCCGTCTGGGAAGAGACCAACACTACTGGAACCTTCATGCTTCCCAGCATGTCGTAATACTCTTGCTTGAGCACTTCACTGGAAAAAATAATCCCGTCCACCTGCTTCTCGCGCAGAAGCTGCAAATACTTCAGCGTACGTTTGCCGTCCTGATCGGTATTACAGACCATCACACTGTAATTGCGGTCATGGACGAATTCGCCGATTCCGTGGAGCAGATCGGAGGAGAAGGTGCTTGACACATCAGGAAATAATACGCCGATGGTTTGGGTGCGCTTGTTAATCAGTCCGCGGGCGATAGCGTTCGGCTGATATTGCAGCTCTTTGATGGTCTGATCTACCTTTTGTTTCGTTTGATCTGAATATCCGCCTAAGTTATGCAGAACCCGTGAGACGGTGGCAATGGATACGTTCGCCTTTTGGGCAACATCTTTAATTGTGGGATTCATGGACTCTCCTGCCTGCTGCTTAGCAGTAAACGTTTACTGAAAATATAAGGCCTTGCTTTTTCTTTGTCAATTGAAATTAATATTTCGGGGGAATTAAGCGTTGACAAGGAAAAATAAACAGGATACCTTTAGGTGAAAGTTTACGTTGACGTATGAAATCACACTTAAAGAGCTGGACTTTACACATTTGAGTAAACGTTTACTTAAACATATCAGTATACTGAGGTAACTCAATCTTAAGTTCTGTTGTAGAAAGGATGCATGGTGAAAAACAGGAAGAACTCGCTGGGCGCAAGACTGATTCAACTGTCTGCTGCAATAACGATTCCGCTCCTCTCCGTTCTTTTTGCCGGGGGATATTATGCCAAGGGAATTGTACTCGATCAGGTATCCAGATCCTATCAGAATCTGGTCAACTCCAATCTTAAGATGATGGAGAGAAGCCTGGAGGACATTACGATTAATCTGGTCGATATTGTCGATCATGATGTGAATTTCCTTCAATTGAATCAGCCGGGGCTGACAGAGTCTGAATATTATTTTGCCCGCATGGGGATTATGCAGAGAAATCAGGCCTACCAGGCCTATTACCATAGCGTGGACATGTTCTATCTGTACTCCGGTGTTAATGATACCTTAACCCTATCCAATGTATTAGGAACGACAGAGGAGGATATGGACCAGATACGGGGGTGGATTACGGCACAGGTTCAACATGAAGAACATCTGGAGACGCTTCAGTACAAGTGGTCAATCGTTAACATTGCCGGAGATTATTATTTAAACCGGACCGTCAGCAATAATCTGGGCCATACCGCTTGTATCGGCGCGTTGATCCGGATCGACTCCATGCGCTCACCGCTGGGCAATCTCAACCTGCAATCGGGCGGTGATGTGCTGATTGTGGATAATGAAGGGAATATCTTAACAAGTCCTTCAGCATCCATGGGCTACGACTTCAAGCTGCCGGGTGAGAAAATGAATCTGAATTCTTCCTTTTCGTTTACCCATGATGGCCTGAAGTGGTTTGTGGTGTCCAGCCAGTCCTCCGCATTGGGAATCAACCTGTCTGTGGTCATTCCCGCCTCCGAGCTGCTCCAGGGACTCAATGCCTTCCAGATGATTATTAATGTGCTGCCCTTTATTATTTTGCTCATTTTACTGGTCTACTTATATTATTTCCGCCGTATGGTCATCCGCCCGATTCTGGATTTGCTCAGCGGCATCCACCGGATCCGCAACGGCGCCATGGAAACCAAGCTTCCCGATTCGAACCTGGTGGAGTTTCAGGCGCTGAATCAGGCATTTAATAGCATGGTTGTGGAAATCCAGGATCTGAAAATTGATGTCTATGAGGAACGGATTCATGCGCAGAAGGCAGAAATGAAGCATTTGCAAATGCAAATTAATCCGCATTTCTTCCTGAATACGCTCAATATTATTTTTCAGCTTGCTGATCTGAAGCGTTTCGAATTGGTCAAAAAGACAGTACGGCATATGGTGCAGTATTTCCGCTTTATGCTTCAGGTCAAGGATAACCGCATTACTTTGGGACAAGAGCTTGAACATCTCCGCAATTACCTGGAAATTCAAAAGATGCGCTACCAGCAGTCGTTTGAGTTTCAGATCACGGTTGCCGAAGAGCTTAGCCGCGCCTCCATACCGTCCTTAATCGTACAGCCCTTTGTAGAAAATGCCATGCTTCACGGCATGAGTCTGAAGGCAGAGATCTTTCATCTGGAGATTTCGGCGGGTCTCTCAGAAGAAGCGGCCGGTACAATGATCATTGAAGTCGCGGATAACGGAAAAGGCAGCAGTGCAGAGAAGCTGCAGGAGCTGAATTCGCCGGATTACAACCCGGCCACAGATGAAGGGCATATCGGGATCTGGAATGTGAAGCAAAGGCTGGCGATGATCTATCAAGGGAGAGCCGGAATTCACTTCAGCGGCAATCAGCCGTCCGGATTCCGTGTGCGGCTTAGCCTGCCTATTGAATATACAGAAGGAGAACGTTGAGCCATGCGATTATTGATTGTAGATGATGAACAATTCGCGGTGGAGGGGCTGCTCTACTGCTGCGACTGGAAGGCGTATGGGATTGAAGAGGTCTTGACGGCGAACAGGGCCGACAAGGCCAGGGAGCTGCTGAATGATCAGAGAATAGAATTGCTGATTTGCGATATTGAGATGCCGGATGAAGACGGACTTTCACTGGTTGGCTGGGTGAGAGAGCACTCTCCCTGGACGGAATCGATATTTCTGACCTGTCATTCCGAATTCTCCTATGCCAGGAAAGCCGTTAACCTCGGGAGCTTTGATTACTTGCTGAAGCCTGTTGACACAGAGGAGCTGTTGTCAGCTGTATCGGGGATGATGGCGGCCATCCGTGAGAAGGAAGAGTATGAGTCCTACAACCAGATGTATCATAAGTATCTGAATCTGTGGCAGCAGGAGAAGCCGAAGCGGGTAGAGCGCTTCTGGCAGAATTTGTTGTCCCGCAGCATCCTGTCGTTCGGGGATTTCTTTGACCGGGAGCTGGCGGGTGCGGGGGTAGGGTTAAATCCTGACGATCAGGTGCTCCCGGTTCTGATCAGTATTGAGGAGTGGTCCAAACCGCTCAGCCCGCGTGATCAGGAAATCATGGAATATGCGGTGAAGAAAGCGGCGGAGGAATGTTTTACAGAAGAGCTTCCGGGGGAGGCCATCACCGATAAGAGCGGGGTTTTGTTCATTCTGCTGTATGCCGGAGGTGTGGAGGGAGAACCTGCGGCTAAGAAGATTAGCCTTCAGCAGCTCACGGCCATAGGTAAACGTTTTATCCAAGCTTGCCGGGAGTTGTTCAACAGCATTGTAACCTGCTATGTCGGCTCGTTCAAACCCCTTCAGGAGCTGCCGGGAATGTGTGAAAGTCTAAAGACTATGGAGCGTGACAATATCTCCCGGACCCAATCCGTGCTCGTATACTTACCGCAGGACCAGATGCTGTCCGCCAATTCTAATTCGGAGGATATCCTGCTGGATGATCTGATCTCTTATATGCTGAACGGCAAACGTGAGTCCGCTGTGCAGTTCATTCATCATCTGACAGCGAAGCTGGAAGCCAATCCTTGCTTTCAGGGAAGACATCTGGATGCCCTGCATCAGGATACCCTGCAGATTATCTACCGCTTCCTCCAGGTAAGAGGAATCAATGCGGGAAGCATCGCCCTGTTTACAGACTGGACAACCGCCCGGATCCGGGGACTGCTTCAATACAGGCATTGGGCTGAAGGAATCGTATCGGCGGTCATGGAAGCGGAATTCGAGCGGCAGGAGAAAGGCGGTGTGATTGAGCGTTCCATCCGCTACATCCAGCAGCATGTGGAGGAGGAGATCTCCAGGGCCAGTGTCGCTGACTATGTGGGCTTGAACCCGGCTTATCTCTCCAGGCTGTTCAAGAAAGAGACCGGCCAGAATCTTATTGATTTCCTGATTTCGGTGAAGATGAACCGCACCCGCGAGCTTCTGGACACCACGGATATGCCGGTCAGCGCGATCGCGCAGCAGGTGGGCTACAGCAATTTTTCACATTTCACCAAAATGTTCCGCAAGCAGTTCGACGTCAATCCCCAGGAATACCGCAATGTCACAAAACGAATAGATTAAGGTTATAAAAACGGCAGAGCAGCTGCAGGCCACTCCTTATAATGAAGCCATAACCCAATAAGAAGGTGTGGAACTATGGCTTCGGAAATCAACTCAAAATGGAAAAGCATATGGAAGTACAGGGCCTTGGTCGTGCTGGCACTGCCTGGTGTGCTGCTGATGCTGATCAATAACTACCTGCCCATGTTCGGTATTTTCCTGGCCTTCAAGGACCTGAATTATACGGCAGGAATCTGGGGCAGCAAATGGATCGGACTGGACAACTTCAAGTTTCTGTTTGCTTCGAACGACGCCTGGCTGATCATCAGGAATACCTTGCTGTACAACCTTAGCTTCCTGATCATCAATACGATACTCGCTGTGATGCTGGCCCTTCTCCTTAACGAGGTCAAGAATAAGCTTGCCTCCAAGTTCTTTCAGAGCACAGTAATCCTGCCCAATTTCATCTCCATGGTCATTGTCGGCTATATCGTGTATGGATTTCTGAATCCGGAGCTGGGATTTATTAATAAATTCATTCTGGAGCCCTTCGGAATTGATCCTAGAAACTGGTATGCGGAAGCAGAGCATTGGCCTTATATCCTGACCCTTGTCAACACCTGGAAGGGTGTGGGGTACTCGGCCGTTGTCTATCTGGCAGCCATTGTCGGGATCGACTCTGAATATTATGAAGCGGCCGTCATTGACGGGGCCACACGTTGGAAGCAAATGACGAAAATTACGATTCCGCTGATTGCGCCGATCATTATCATCATGACACTGCTGGCGATCGGCCGGATTTTCAACGCTGACTTCGGTCTGTTTTATCAGGCAACCATGGCCTCCGGTATGATCAAAGAGACAACGGATGTTATCGATACCTATGTATACAGGGCGTTAATGGTTACCGGTGATACGGGACTCGCCTCCTCGGCAGGGCTGCTGCAATCGGTAGTTGGCTTTACACTTGTCATTACCGTCAACCTGGCCGTCCGTAAATTCAGCAAAGAAAATGCTTTGTTCTAGAAGGAGAACATCATGGAGAAAAAACGAACGAATCCCTTTATCCTTATTGTCCTGTCCTTGTTCAGCCTTGCCTGCCTGATCCCGTTCTGGCTTATCTTTATGATCTCGGTCGCCGACGAAGACTGGGTAACTGCGAATGGATACAGCTTCTGGCCCGGTAAATTCAGTCTTGTCGCTTATCAGTATTTATTGGAAGATGCCGGGAAAATATTGCGGGCCTACGGTGTCTCTGCTTCGGTAACACTGATTGGAGTTGTCGTCAGTCTGTTTGTGACTTCGGCCATGGCCTATGCATTATCGCGGAAAGAGTTTCCGCTCAGGGGTGCTTTAAGCTTCTACATCCTGATCACGATGCTGTTCTCCGGCGGCTTGCTGCCCTGGTATCTGGTCTACACCCGGTTCCTGCATGTTCAGGATACGCTGATGGCGCTTATCATTCCGGGTCTGATCGGCGGCTTCAACGTGATCATCATGCGGACCTTCTTCACGAACAGCATACCGCCTTCCCTGATTGATTCCTCTCAGATCGACGGGGCAGGTGAATTCCGGACCTACTTTAGCATTATTCTGCCGCTGTCCTTGCCTGTAATGGCCACAATCGGGTTGTTCACCACCGTATCCTACTGGAACGACTGGTTTACAAGCCTGGTCTTCATCCAGAATGAGAAGCTGTTCTCGCTGCAATATCTGTTGACCAAAACCTTAATGAACGCTTCGTTCCTGCAGACGATTGCCAATAAGGCTTACAGCTCAACCGCACAGGTCACAACGCCGCTTGAATCCATCCGGATGGCGATGGCGATGATTGCAATCGGACCGCTGGTGCTGGTATTCCCTTTCCTGCAGAAGTATTTCGTCAAAGGCCTTACCGTAGGCGCTGTGAAAGGCTGATCCCAGTATAATGCTGGATTAGTATAAGCAAGTTCAGAAGGATGAGGAAGAATACAGAAGGATTCCAGGGAGGTCTACTATTTATGAAGTGGTTGAAAAAGAGTTCTGTTGTATTGACATCGCTTGTGCTGACTTCAGCCCTAGTAATCGGCTGCGGCGGGAATAATGCTGCCAATTCACCGGCGGGCACAGCCCAGCCGGGAGGCACTGCCAGCTCCGAATTGAAGCCTTACGAAGTGGTCATGGTATTCCCCGATGCGCCGCAAAACGATAATCAGCGGGTACAGGATGCGATGAATGATTATCTGGCACAGACCTATCCGGACATGAACATGACGGTCAAGCTGAATCCCATCGACTGGGGCGCCTGGAGTGATAAAACGAACCTGATGATGGCCTCCGGCGACAAAATGGACCTGCTGTTTACAGCGGATTGGCTCGGATTTCAGCAGCAGGTGACCAAAGGGGGCTTGCTGCCGCTGGATGATCTGCTCGCTAAATACGGCCCGGACATCGAAGCTGTGGAGAAGGACTATCACGGGCCGGCTAAGCGCGGCGGCAAGCTGTACGGTATTCATACCCACCAGGAGCTGGGCGGTGCGCAAGGGGTTTATTTAAATAAAGAGCTTGTAGACAAGTACAACTTCGATCTGACTGCACTGAAGTCCGGTAAAGTCGAGGATCTGGAGCCCATGCTTCAGACCATCAAGGAGAACGAACCGGGGATTACGCCTCTGGTGGCACCGAGCTTTCCTCTCGAAGCGTACTATTCATCCACGAATCTGGATTCTATTGTGAGTATTGCAGCGATTAACACCGTGGGAACAGCGGCAGATGATTATACCGTCATCAATTCCTACTCGACTCCGCGGTATCTGGAGCTTGCCAAGCTTACCAACAAGTGGTACAAGGCAGGATACATTAACAAGGATGCACTGACACCTGGTCTGGACGCCTGGAAGAAGATTCAAGCGGGTAAGGGCTTCGCCTTTGTCTCAGACATGGATATTATCGCGGATATGGAGATCGGCACAGCAGCCGTATCACCCAATGGTTCGATTAAAGCGGGCCGTGAGATGCTGCAAATTCCGCTTAATATTGACCGTTTGCAGACAGGGAAGATGACAGCAACCATGTATGCGATTGCAAAAAGCTCTGGCGATCCGGAACGTGTCATGATGCTGCTTAACCTGTTCTACAAGGACAAGAAATTGCTGACCCTGTTCAACTTCGGGATTGAAGGCACCCATTATGTGCTCCAAGACGGGCAAATTGCGCTGCCGGAAGGCAAAACGACAGATAATGTCGGCTACTACCATGATATTATGTGGCAGCTCGGCAATCAAATGCTCAACTATACCCGTGTAGGCGAAGATCCGAATAAATATAAGAACTACGAGAAGTTCAACGAACTGGTATCCTCTAATCCTTCCCGGATCTTCGGATTTGTCTTCGATCCGGAGCCGGTAAAAAATGAATTGATCTCGATCGACAACGCCAACAAAACCTTTGTTGACGGTCTGAAGTCCGGTCAGCTCGATCCGGAGGAGTCTCTGCCTAAAATGCTGGAAAAACAAAAAGCGGCGGGAGCAGACAAAGTACTCGCGGAAGTGCAAAAGCAGCTGGATGCCTGGCTGGCTGAAACAGGCAAGAAATAAGCGAAATGACTAAGCTCAATCTACATGGAATGGAGTATTCATATGGACAATGGCGTATTAACGCATATAGATATATATCCTGATCAGGCCCAGTACAAAACCGGTCAATCTGGCAGTATCATCATTGAAGTGGAGACCCGGGAGAAGGCGGTTCTGCAACTGATTATCGGCTTCTGCAAGCTGGAGCAGCAGGTTGCTGAAGAAAGACTTAACATCAGTACGGAACCAGGCGTGAGACAGAGCGTACCCGTTCCCTTGTTCACTGAAGCTACGGAGTGGGCGGGTTACGGGGTTAAGGCTGCAGTTCTGTGCAATGAAGCTGTAGTGTCAACCGCTTATACCTCATACGATATTGCCGATCACTGGAGCCGGGCGCCGAGGTATGGATTTTTAAGCGATTTTCGGAATGAAGAATCCGGAGATGCGCGTGACGTTGACAGCATGAACAAGTTCCACTTGAATGTCATACAGTTCTATGACTGGATGTACCGCCATGATGAGCTGGTTCCGGCAGAGGATGAATTTACCGATCCGATGGGCCGGACGATGTCCTATAAGGTGGTCCGTGAAAAAGTCGCAGCCGTACACGATAAGGGGATGGCTGCCATGGCCTATGGAGCGGTATATGCAAGTCTTAAGGACTTCCTGCAGGCGCGTCCGGAATGGGGATTGTACAACCGCCAGGGAGATCCGTTTCACTTAATAGATCTGTTCTATATTATGGATATTACACCGGATTCGCCTTGGACCGATCATATTGTTGAACAATTCCGTCAGGCCGTACAGGCCGGATTCGACGGAATTCATATGGACCAATACGGCTTTCCCAAGAAAGCCGTACGCCGGATCGCTGGAAAAGAAGAGCTGGTCGATTTGGCGGAATGTTATCGGGCTCTGATTAACCGGACCCAGGCGGCTGTGAAGGAAATTAAGGCAGAGGCCGGGGTTATTTTCAATAATGTGGGTAATTACCCTATAAATAAGACGGCCTCGTCGGATCAGGAGGCGCTTTATATTGAAGTCTGGCCGCCGGTAGTCCGGTTGCGGGAGCTCAAAGGGCTGATTGATCATGCGCGTTCACTCGACCCGCACAAGCCGGTGATCCTCTCCGCCTATCTGCCCTCCTTCTACCCGGAAGCCGGACATGACAAGGAATGGGCGGAGAACGGGGCGCTGCTGACGATGGCCTCCATATTCGCCAGCGGGGGATATCACCTCTTGCTGGGTGAGGATCATGGAATGCTGACGATGCCCTACTATCCCGATTATGCAGTGATGCGGCCTGAATTTGCCACCGAGGTCAGACGCTACTATGATTTCATCGTTCGTTTTGGTGTGCTGATCCATGATGCGCAATTGGAAGATGTGTCTTATACCTATACCGCCGGGGTTAATACCGAGATTACCTTCGAGGGCAATGTCCCTTTTGCACCGAACGGAGATATTGACTCTGTCTGGACGATCATTAAGCGCAAGCCGGGCTATCAGATCCTGCAGCTGATTAATCTTGCCGGGCTTGAAGATGATTATTGGGAGCATGGTAAGAAACAGCGGCCTGAAGCTCAAAATGATGTGGTGTGCACATTGCTGATCGAACAGCCGATTGAATGCATTTATACGGCCAGCCCGGATGATCAGGCCCAGGAAGTGATTGTCCTGGATTACGAGGTAGTTCCTCACGGGCAAGGACTTGCGGCCAGATTCACTTTGCCGTCCCTGCGGATCTGGTCCATGGTTGTAGTTAAATTTAGCTTACAGGAGTGAATGGCTTGAATAATACGAAATGGTGGCAGACAGCTGTAATATATCAGATCTATCCCCGAAGCTTTCAGGACAGCGACGGGGATGGAATCGGCGATCTCCGGGGGATTATCAGCAGGCTGGACTATCTGGAGCAGCTTGGCATTACCGCAATCTGGCTAAGTCCCGTATACAAGTCACCCAATGACGATAACGGCTATGATATCAGCGATTACCAGGATATTATGAACGAATTCGGAACGATGGATGACATGGATGAGTTAATCGAGCAAGCCAAGCAGCGCAATATCCGGATGATAATGGACCTGGTCGTTAACCATACCTCGGATGAGCACCCGTGGTTCATTGAAGCCCGCAAAGGAAAGGATAACCCGTACCGTGACTACTATATCTGGCGTGATCCGGTTAATGGCGGCGTTCCCAACTCCCTGCGTTCAACCTTCAGCGGATCGGCCTGGGAGCTTGACGAAGCAAGCGGGCAGTATTATCTGCATTTGTTCAGCCGCCGGCAGCCGGATCTGAACTGGGAGAACCCCAAGGTCCGTCAAGAGGTATGGGACATGATGAATTTTTGGCTGGATAAGGGCGTCGGCGGATTCCGCATGGACGTCATTGATCTGGTCGGCAAAATCCCCGATCAGGAGATCACAGGGAATGGTCCGAAGCTGCATGAATATCTGCAGGAGATGAACCGGGAGACCTTCGGAGCGCATGATGTTCTAACGGTGGGAGAGACCTGGGGGGTGACTCCGGAAGTAGCCAAGCTTTATTCCAACCCGGACCGCAAGGAGCTGTCGATGGTGTTCCAGTTCGAGCACATCGGTCTGGATCAGCAGGGCGGGGGAGAGAAGTGGGATCTGAAGCCTCTGGATGTAAGCGAATTGAAGCAGGTGCTGGCGAAATGGCAGACCGAGCTGGGGAACGAGGGCTGGAACAGCCTGTTCTGGAACAATCATGATTTGCCGAGAATTGTATCGCGCTGGGGCAACGATAAGCAGTACCGTGTGCAGAGCGCCAAAATGTTCGCCATACTCCTTCACCTGATGAAGGGTACGCCTTACATTTATCAGGGCGAGGAGCTCGGAATGACCAATTATCCGATTGAGGATATCAGCGAAGCGCAGGATATTGAGGCCATCAATATGTATCATGAACGGATCGGGCAAGGATATGCCAAGGAAGCTATCATTCATTCCATTAATGCAAAGGGGAGAGATAACGCCCGGACTCCGATGCAGTGGGATGCTACGCGTAACGGAGGATTTACAACCGGAGAGCCATGGCTGCCTGTACATCCGAATTATGAGGAAATTAATATGGAGGCAAGTCTGAAGGACCCGGATTCGGTGTTCCATTGCTACCGTAAGCTGATTGAACTGCGGAAGCACAACCCGATTGTGGTATGGGGCGAGTTCGAACTGATGACCGGCGTGCCGGATCAAGTGTTCATGTACTTCCGCCGCTATGAAGGACAGACCTGGCTGGTAACGGCCAACTTCAGCGGGGAGCCCACCACACTGGAATTACCGGAGCTGGGTCACGCCGGATTCATTATCGGCAACTATTCCAGAGATGATGTGGATTTCAAGCAGCTGCAATTACGGCCTTATGAAGCTTTTGCTGTCATACTTGCTTAAGCTAACCTGTCTAGGCCTATTTGGAACAAAGTTCATTGCATCAAAAGGATGCCTCCCTGGTAAAAAGGGTGGCATCCTTTTTGTTATTGCTGAGCTTACACCGTCAGCTTATTTGCGGTTGCGGAGGCGTTCCAGCTCGGCTTCCACCGCGCTATTGATGGAAGATTCATGAGCCGCTGCGGCCAGCCCCGCTTGCTCGGCCATTGCTTCCTGCATAGCGATCTTGTCTTCCATCCGCTCGAATCCGCGTGAGGCTGTGCCGTTATTCAGCACCTGGCCGGGATAGCCTGCCGGAGAAGCAGTGCTGTAAGCCTGGGCTGCTTGCTTGATCTCCGCGGCCTTGCGGGCACGTTCAGCCAGCTCGGCTCTTTTGGCTTTGAGGCGCGTATGTTCTTCCTTAACACCGGCAAGCTGTACCTCCAGCGAGGCAAGCGCTGCCTGCGTCTCTTGAAGTCCGGCGGTGCATTCCTGTCCGCTCTCCGTGTAGCGGAGCTTAGCCATTACCGCCAGGCGGGCAGCAGGTTCATTGCCCTCGCTCATGAACTGTACTGCTTCCGCTTCACTGCGCTCTGCGAGCACCTTGTATTCGTAGATCCGGCGCTCCAGCACACTGGCTGCTGCCTTGAGTTCACGCTGTTTGCTTTCGGCATTAGCGATCTTGTCCTCCAGGTCCCGCAGGTATTGCCCGGTCAGCAGGATTGGATCTTCCAGTTTGTTCAGTCCTTCGTGAATAGCGGCCTTGGTTAATGTTGTGATTCTTTGGAATATGCTCATTATAATGATCTCCTTTTTATGTGGGTTGGTTAAGGTATGACGCAAGAATTTAATAGAAGGAATTAGTAGTTGAAGCCGTCATCGAATCCGCCGTAGGATTCCTGGGGAACAATTAGGCTGCCGATGATATACAGAAAGACTACAGTGCCGAAGCTGAATATCGTAGCGACAGCAACAATCAATCTTACGAGGGTCGCATCAACGCCCAAGTAGCGTGCCAGCCCTCCACATAAGCCGGTGAGTTTCTTGTCTGTTACGGAGCGGGTTAATTTTTTTGTCATAATATATCTTCCTCTCATATTAGATGACCGCCGGTGTGGCGTGTTCATTTCCGTTGTCTATGTATGTATTGTACGTAATTATTCATCTTGGCAAAACGGCCTGCAGACTGTTCTTGATTCCCGACCTTAGTCGGGGATGGGGACCGCAATAGGACGGGGAGAGGCCGGGAAAACACTTTAGATGCGCGCAGCCGTGCGGATTTTACACAATGGGGTGCTGAGGTTCATCCGGGGTTAACACTGGAGGATTAGACTGAACTCTAGCGCAGCCTAACTAACATACGGGAGGACTAGCCTCATGGGAATTCACAAGTATTTCCGGTCACTGAATGAGCTGGAGCGCATCATCCGCTGCCCGGGCAAATTCAAATTCGAGGAGCACAGCGTAGCGGCCCATTCCTGGAAGGTCGTGCAATATGCGAAGACGCTGGCCGACATTGAAGAGAAGCACGGCGCGGTGATCGACTGGAAGAAGCTGTACGAGATTACGAGCAGCCATGATTACGGAGAGATTTTTATCGGGGATATCAAAACGCCGGTGAAGCACTCCTCACTCCAGCTCAGATCACTGATCCAGCAGGTGGAGGAGGGCATGATCGACAACTTCATCAAGGAGCATATTCCGGACGAATTCAAAAGCATCTTCTACCAGCAGCTGCGCGAGGGTAAGGATGAGTCGCTGGAGGGACTGATCCTGGAGGTTGCAGATAAGATGGATCAGGTGTATGAGGCCTTCGCCGAGCTGCAAAGAGGGAACACGGAGAAGGAATTCGTGGTCATGTACCGCAATGCGCTGATCAAGATCAAGCATATTGACCTCAAGTGCGTGGATTACTTCCTGGCAGAGATTCTGCCGGATATGGTGAACGAGGAGACGCTGTCTCCGATTGATATCAGACAGATTACGGAAGAGGCGCTGGCTCTGTAGATGAGCTGTGGCTCTTTTTTTGATGCCAGACAGCCGATCCGTTAAATGCAATATGCAGCACAATGGTCAGCACTAGCGACTCCGTCACCTGCGCGAACAGCCCGAAGAAGATCCCTCCGCTCAGCGCGAACAGCATAAACCGGATACTCTCGCGGTTCAGCCGGTAATACTGCAAATGGGAGACGGCGAACAGGAACGCAGTAAGGAGAATAGCGCCGCTGACATCGATGATTCCCGTGGCATGGAGTTGCCCAAGACCCGGATGCTGCGCGAGAATGGGCAGAACCAGCCCCCGGAAGGCAATCTCTTCAAAGATCGGGAAGCACAGCACGAAGTTGACTGTATTATAAGTACCCACTGGATTATAACCGGAGGACCGGGAGATGATCAGGTTCACAAGCAGTATGATAAGGAACAGCGGAAGCACTCTCATCACCTGATGCGGCATGCCAAACGTATAGCTGCCACTCCAGAGAACGCTTCCGGCAATCATGGCGGCTCCCCAATAATAGATTGTATACCGCACCTGTGTTTTAGCGATCAGCCCGAGAACCCGCTCGATGATCCGGTAGGAAAAAGACAGCAGTACAGCAATAACGCATAACTTCAGTAATAGCATGAATGTTAATCCTCCTGAGATGGTGAAAGTGTTATGATAAAGGAAAAATAAGGATGGTGTATTTCTGTTGCAATATTTTAATCTTAT
This sequence comes from Paenibacillus sp. FSL R7-0302, assembly GCF_038006885.1. Taxonomy (NCBI): domain Bacteria; kingdom Bacillati; phylum Bacillota; class Bacilli; order Caryophanales; family Paenibacillaceae; genus Paenibacillus; species Paenibacillus sp. FSL R7-0302. The sequence goes on along the minus strand of NZ_JBBOWB010000001.1, from coordinate 5,027,474 downwards.
ACCAATTTCTACTGCATTAGTCTGGTTCAGCGTTCTGTTCCTGATCGTATGGGCTGTCGACTTCTTACAGGGCGGGTCCCACGTACAGCTTCAATCGGGTAGCCTCCGGGAGCGGACTAAAGCCATACTGGCGGATATTCTGATCTTTGCTGCTTTGAACGGCTTGCTTATGTACGTCCTTCATCCCATGAATAATCTGCTGCTGATCTCGCTTGTTGCAGCGGGACTGCTCGTTACATACTACTTGTCTTCAAAAGCGGACAGGAAGCGCTTACCCTTCCGGCCCTGGATCTTGCTGATCCACGTTTTGCTTGGCGTCAGCTTCTACCTGCTGTTCGGTATGCTGCTGATGAGCAAGCTGATCTTTACCTATAACCTTAACATGACGAATCAGTTTGATATACTCTTTTTTGTCTATGGCCAGGACCGGCCGGTGGTGTATGGGGTGCTACTGATTATGGCTGTATTGTATTTCGTAATCGGGAAGCTGCTGCTGCGGCCTCTGTATAGCTGGTGCGCGGTGAATTACTACCTGCCTGCGAGAATGAACATTAAGCTGGTTGGAGGAGAGCTTCTAAGCGGAGTGTATATTCTGCGGGACACTGATAGAAGATTCCTGACAGCGAGCGACAGCCTGAACCCGGGACCGGAGGACAGACTCTACAGGATCAACCGGGAGCGGATAGAGGTTATGGAGCGGGACTCTGAATGAAGTCGCGGGAGTAGCCGTTCGAGTATAATAGAAGAAACATAGAGTATAGACGGGACAGGAGGAGCCGGATGGGACAGACAAGGGAACAATTTAGCTGGGTAGGCAGTAATGAGATGTATTTGGATCAACCCACTACATCTGCATATAAGAGTATGGTTATTGGCCGGTACGGAGGAAACACTGCGGCAGGTGCCAATAAAAATGAAGATGGGGTATATGTATTAAGCGAGCCGGGCGGGGGCTGGGAGTTCGCGATGCTCCTGGATGCGCACAATACTGCAGAAAGTGCTGAACTGCTGGTTCGCACGATCAACGGTGAGGCAGGTGGAATCATCAGACTGCTGGCGCTGCCGGTCCAGCAGGCGTTCCGGGCGCTGGAGTCTTTTTTGCTGGCGATTTTCCAGTCTGAGGCATTTCTCAGCCAGTGTAGGCAGGTAACAGGGGAGACCGCATGCCTGATCTGTGTCCGGATGGAGAATTATCTCTGGTGGTTCTCGGTGGGGGATAATTCGCTCTATCTGCTGCATCCCGAGCTGGCGGCACGCGGGCAATATGCGCTAGGTCAGCGTAATTACTTCGAGTGGATCGGCTTCGTCAACACCTTCGCCCAGCCTGTGGCCTGTTACTCCTCCGGCATCCGCGAGCTGCGGCAGGGCCGCAACATCATCGTGATGACCACGGATGGTCTGCTGGAGGTGGGGGAAAGACTGCTGGAGGACCCGCGCAGGCTGTATGAAGCTTTTACGGGTAGAGAGGATCTGGAGGAATGTGTGGCGGGAGTATTGGCGGGGGTGCATGAACAGCTTGGGCGGGATAGCGCAACGGTGGTGGCCTGGTGCTACTATAATAGTAGAGAAGCTGCGATGCCGAGTGATTGAGGGTTATTTTCGTTTTGCAACACCTGGATGAGGCTGAGAAGAACCTGTACCAAGAGTTTTCTGTGGATGGGCTGGCATAGGACATTCGGCATGAGCCGGATAAGTTTGCCCATTTTCTAAAGTGATGTCTATTATATAATGTAGTAAAGATCAACTTAGATACAAAGCAGGTGATGAAGATGGATTTTACATTAGAAGATATCAAGGATATCTGCGGGGATACCTTTTATAAGCGCGGACGATCTTATTATAATTCGGGGCGGGTAAGCAAGCTGGTTTTGGATGCGGAGAATAACCGCTATACCGCCCAGGTAAAGGGAAGCAGAGCGTATCGCGTGCAGATCGACTTTTATTATAACTTGAATGGAGAGCCAGAAGCCCACTGTACTTGTCCCGCCTATGAGAACTATGACTGCTGTAAGCATGTGGCGGCAACACTCATGGCCATACACGCACTGCAGATCAAGAAACCGGCAGGTAGCGAAGTGCAGAAGCCGGGCTCTGCCTCCGTTGCCTCCAAAAGCAAAGATAAACGCAAATATAACCAGATGGATCTGTTGATTTCCTCACTTGCCGAGATGAAACCTGCTATGAATAGAGAGAAAGCTCCTCTGTTTGAGCATGAAGAACAATTGCAGTTTGAGTTCATCTTAAGCACGCTGTACCAGCAGCCCAGAGGATTTACGCTTGAAATGCGGGTGGGCTATAAACACCGGTATGTTGTGACGAAACTGGGACAATTCCTTGAGCATCTGGAGCAGCGGAAGCCGCTGTATTTTACCAGCAAGTTCACATTTGATGCGGAGCAGCAGCAGATAGGCGCTGCCGACCGGGAATTCCTGGAGGTCATGCTTTTACTCAAAAACTCTGAGAAATTACTTAAACCCAGCCCGAACAGCTATTATAACCCCCCTGAGACTGACGGGAGAACGCTGAAGGTCACTCCGCTGGCCTGGGACAAGCTTAAGCCGCTTCTGCCAGAAGTGAATATTACACTAAGAAGTGTGGGGCACCCGGAGGTTCCTGCTGTTCTTGCGGGCCAAGTCCCGCCGCTTGAATTCTCGATCGGCCAAGGAAAGAAGAAGGATTATGTTCTGACGGCTGCGAATATGGATAAACTTACCTTGCTTGAGGACTATTCTACTCTAATTATGGATGGGCTGATCTATGATGTGGACAGAGCAGCGCTCCGTACAATTGCACTGCTGCAGCAGCAGTTCACGGCCTCCAGCGACATTGCAGTGGCTCCCGGACAAATCGAAGCGGTCGTGCAGCAGGTGCTGCCAGCCTTAAGAAAGCTGGGGAAAGTAAGTGTGGAACAGGCAGTAAGCGAGCGAATTGTGGAGCCTGAACTGCAGGCTAAGCTGTATCTGGATTATGCGGACGGCACCTTAACGTTTCGGCTGGAATTTCATTATGAGGAGATTGTGATCAATCCGCTGGAAGAGAATAGCGTGGATGAAGCGCGCAAGCAGAAAATCCTGATCCGAAATATGCAGCGGGAAAATAAGATCGTTGATATTCTGGACAACTCTCCACTTAGACGGGAACGGCAGCACTGGGTTTCCGTAAGTGAACCGGTCATCTATGAGGCGTTATATGAGCTTGTGCCGGTTTTGGAAGAGGTTGCCGAGCTGTTTGTCACCCCGGCTGTTCAGAGACTTGTGCTGGAGCGTAAAGCTTACCCCAAAGTGAAAGCGGAGCTGAGCGAAGGTCTGGATTGGTTGGATATCTCTTTTGAGCTGGAAGGCTTGAATGAGGAGGAGACTGTTCGGGTCATGCAGGCGATTGTGGAGAAAAGGAAGTATGTCCGCCTGCGCAGCGGGGCTTTTCTGCCCATTGCCATAGACAGCTTCAGCGAATTCGGCACCGTTGCCGAACGGCTGAATCTTAGGCAAAAGGATCTTAAACACTCGGTAATCCGCCTGCCCTCCGTACAAGCTCTTCAGCTTCCAGAGCGGGGCCATGGCTTCAAGCATACAAAGTGGGGCAAGTCGCTCCGGGAATTCCTGGACCAGCTGCGGGAACCGGACAGTCTGGAATTCGAGCTGCCCGCTGAGCTGAAGCCGGTTCTCCGGGATTATCAGGCTCGAGGCTTCCAGTGGATGAAGACGTTGTCCAAGTTCAGGTTCGGCGGAATTCTGGCAGATGATATGGGCCTCGGCAAGACCATTCAGAGCATTGCTTATATCACCTCCGAGCTGGCTGAGATGCCGCCTAAGGTACAAGGGAGAGCTCCGGTGCTGATACTGTGTCCGGCTTCCTTAACGTATAACTGGAGCCATGAGTTTGCCCGGTTTGCACCAGCAGTCAACGTACTGGTGGCGGCAGGTCAGAAAGAGGAGCGCAGTGGACTGCTGGAGAGTAAGGCCATGGAAGAAGCAGATGTGATTATTACCTCTTACCCTCTTCTCCGCAGGGATATTGAGCTGTATGCCGGCACAACCTTTCATGCTCTAATTCTGGATGAAGCCCAGGCGATCAAAAATTCAGCTTCCCAGACGGCCCAAGCGGTTAAATCGCTTAAGGCTGCACGGAAATTCGCTCTGACGGGCACACCGATTGAGAATTCGGTGGATGAGCTGGAAGCTATTTTCAGCACAGTCTTCCCGGCGCTGTTCACCGGACGATTGACCTTCAAGGAGCTGCCCGCCGGACGTATCGCCAGCATCGTGTCCCCCTTTATTCTGCGGCGGCTCAAAAAAGAGGTTCTGGAGGAGCTGCCAGACCGCATTGATACTGTACAGCACACAGAGCTGCTGGACGAGCAGAAACAGGTATATCTCGCATACTTATCGAGGCTCCGTGACGATACCGAACAGGATCTGCTTGCGGACGGATTCCACAAGAGCCGGATGAAGATTCTAGCCGGAATCACCCGCCTGCGGCAAATCTGCTGCCATCCGTCGCTGTTCCTTGAGGATTATGCGGGCGGCTCCGGCAAGCTGGAGCAATTGCTGGAGATTGTGCAGGAATGCCGTGATTCCGGCCGCAGAATGCTGGTGTTCTCGCAATTCTCCAGTATGTTAGCGCTGATCCGGCAGCGCCTGGAAGAAGCGGGAGTTCAGCCCTTGTATCTGGATGGCTCGACGCCGGGCAAGGAGCGGGTGGAGTTGTGCAGGCTTTTCAACGAAGGTGAAGGGGAAGTGTTCCTGATCTCGCTTAAGGCGGGTGGAACGGGGCTGAATCTGACTGGAGCGGACACGGTGATTCTATATGATCTGTGGTGGAATCCGGCAGTCGAGGAGCAAGCCATCGGCCGTGCACACCGGATGGGGCAACGGAATGTGGTCCAGGTGATCCGGCTGATCACCGAAGGCTCCATTGAGGAGAAGATGCTGGAGCTGCAGCAACGCAAGAAAGGTCTCATCGAAGAGATCATCGAAGCTGGCGAGAACAAGACGACCCGGCTGTCGGAAGAGGATATCCGCGAGTTGCTCCGGGTGTAGGAGGCCCGTACCTATTTTCCCCGTACATGCACTTCTAGGCACCTACCCACATACAATAAAAGGACCATGAACCCGTTGTTCTCCTAACTGATCGGTTTCATTGTACATGTGCGGGAGGTGTCGCCAAGTTGCCTGGAATCATAAGCACGATTGCGCTGCTGATCAAAGAACTGACGCTGCTGGTATCTTACGTAAGGAACAACGCTTTTCCCCAGCCTCTATCGGAGCAGGATGAGAGCAAATACTTAGGCATGATGGCCGAGGGAGATGCCAAGGCACGGAACCTGCTGATCGAGCATAACCTGCGGCTGGTTGCCCATATAGTGAAGAAATTCGACAACACCGGCGAAGACATGGAGGACCTGATCTCCATCGGCACCATCGGCCTGATCAAGGCCATTGAGAGCTACCGCCCGAACAAGGGCACGAAGCTGGCTACTTTTGCGGCAAGATGTATCGAGAATGAAATCCTGATGCACTTACGTTCGCTGAAAAAAACACGTAAAGACGTATCCCTCCACGATCCGATCGGAACGGATAAGGAAGGCAACGAGATCACCCTGATCGATATCCTCGGCTCTGAGGCCGATGATGTGATTAAAGAGGTCGATCTGAAGATTGAGAAGAGCAAGATCTATCGGAATCTGGACATCCTGGATGACCGGGAGAAGGAAGTCGTCGTCGGCCGCTTCGGACTGGACACTGGCGGAGAAGAGCGGACGCAGCGGGAGATTGCGAAGGAGCTGGGGATCTCGCGGAGTTATGTGTCAAGGATAGAGAAAAGGGCACTCATGAAGTTGTATCATGAGTTTTATAAGGTGAAGCGGTGAGTTTATCGAGTCTGTCTTTTTGACAGGCTCTTTTTTGTAGAAATTAAAACATGTAGTCTGTGAAAATAAGGATCTTTATCTAAAATAAATGATTTTATGTTATAATTTGGAGGGGTGGTTAATACGAGCGTGAGATAAGCCTTTCTGTTAAGCGGTCAATACATGAATAAAAAACATGTGAAAAAGGACAAAAGGCGCTGTATATGTTATTAGGATACTCATTAAAATAAGAAAGTAGGTCGTACGTGTCAAAGAAATTACTTGAGGTACATAAACCCTTATTGTCTACTTCCAATGTATATGGAACGCTTCTTTCCATAATTTCTGACGATGAACGGATAAGACCATGGATCTATTCTAACTTTATACAAATCAGATACGTCATTGACTGGGATGTATATTTTTTTGATAACCATGATTTCCTGATTGATATTTGCCCTTACATTAACAAGTCAACCCTGGATAGATCTTTAATCACACAATGGACCTCTTTTAAGGATTTTATAATTCATGCAATAGATAATGATTTTTATGTGTGGTGCCATTTAGACCGTTTTTATATTCCCGGATATGATGAGTATCTTAAACAGAGTAATTTTCATGAAACGCTGATATATGGATATGATATTAATGAAAATACAGTATATTTTTCAGACAATATGGCAGATGGAGCTTTTAAAAATTCAACGTGTTCTTTCGAGATTATTGAGGCTGCAAATAAAGAGGTTTATAGGGAACGCAACTTTATTTCCAGAGTGATACTCCTGAAGAAAAACAATAAGACGGATAACTATACTATCAATAGAGAATACATTATTGATGGATTGCAGCGTTTGCTATTTTCCAAACGGAGTTTTGACTTAATTAACAATGAAGTTCTATGTATCTATGGATTAGATGTCTATCATCATTTGAGTTCTCGTATAACGAACCGGAAGGAGGATTTGCCGAAGCTTGACATCAGGGTATTTCATTTGCTCTGGGAACATAAGAAGCTTATGGTCATGCGATTGGAGTATTTAAACCAAATTTCATGTTTAGTGAATGCCCAGGATTTAGTTAAGGAGTCTAAGGCTTTAGATGTTAAGAGCTATATCACAAGAAACATGGTCCTAAAATATAATATGAAGCCTAATAAAGACAGCCTGGAAAGTATTAACCGGGAATTAATATCCATAAGGAACAATGAACAGATTCTGTTGGAGCGTATTCTGACAAGAATTTAATTCATATATTTATATAATTAACATTTCATCCCTTTTATGACATGTATCACGTCTAAAGTATGGAAAAAGGCTTATAGTTTTTATAAGAAGTATTTTCTATTTCTATGGGTTTGAATATGAAAGGAGATACTCATGAATATTAAAGACATCGTTCGAACCAGCATATTGGAATGTATACATTTTAATATGAGTGAAACGGATTTCTCAGATGAAGTAAGTTTGGGCGAAACAATCGGACTGGATTCAATGAGCTACATCCAAGTTGTCGTTACTATTGAAGATAAGATCGGGATTTCCTTGTCGGATGAAGTATTAAATATTTATGAAGTTAAGACATTCTCCGATTTATGCCGGGCTGTGGAAAAGAGTATAAGTGAAGGTGAAAAAATTGGCCAGACTTGAGGATTTATTGAAAAAGAATAAGTCCACTTTTATTTGTACAGACGAAGCTTTGGCTTTAGATGGAGAATCTCTCTATGAGCGTTCCCTGCGCTGCAGAGCTTATCTGCAGGAGAACGGAGTCACAGTAAACAGCAGAGTTATTGTGATAAGCAGAAATTGCACGGACTTTATTATTAAGCTATTTGCCGTACTGGGTTTGGGAGGCGTCGTAATTCCATTAACACATAATACGCCATCTGACATTATTGAGGAAAGCATTGATCTTACACTGCCCGGGTGTATATGTATTTCCAGTGGAAGAACCGATGTATCATTTTCATGCAGAACCATCCAGATTAATTACGAAGATTACAGGCATAAACCGCTTTTGGAGCCTGCTTCAGGCTTGAGCGATGACAGCATTGCTCTGGTAATGATGAGCTCAGGGACGACTGGCAGAAGGAAAGGCATTGCCTTAACACACAAGGCGATATACAGCAATATACAAGGGATAGTAGAATATATGCGGCCTGCCCCTACAGACAGGTTTCTGACCTTGAAAAATTTCACACATGTCTCCGTACTAGTCGGCGAAATACTGACATGTATTTATTCAGGGGCACATTTATTTGCTCCAGATCCGTACTGCAGTATGGCTAAGATGCTGCAAAATATCAAACATTATGCGCCCACGTTCTTATTTGCGAATCCGCAGCTTCTGAAACGCTTAAAGGATTATACGAAGAAGACGGGAAGCGATATCCGGGTCAGAACCATTTACACAAGCGGAGCAGTATTGAGTGGTACCGAGGCTCAGGAACTAAGCGCAGTATTTGCTGGCAGTAAGATTCTGAACGTATATGGCTTAACTGAAACGGGCCCCCGGGTTACTGCGCAGACGGACTCTAATGATGCAAAGTACGGTTCAGTAGGCAGACCAATAAAGGATACGATCCTTTATATTAAAAACGGGAATTCTCAAGAACAATGCAGTTCACATGAAGTGGGGGTGATATGTGTCAAAAGTCAAAGCCTCATGTCCGGATACGTGCATTCCAATTTTAAAATTCAATATATAAATCAGAATGATTTTTTTGAAACAGGCGATTTAGGATATTTAGATGATGATGGCGACCTATTTATTCTCGGGCGAGCCAACGATACGATTAATGTATCCGGGAATAAAGTAAATCCTGTACTTGTTGAAGAAACGATTAGAAGGCTTGAGGGTGTGGAGGATTGTATTGTATTCGGGGTTTCAGATCAGGTCTATGGCAGCAGAATAGTATGTCTATTGGCAGGGAATATACAAGATGTTAAGGAGCATATACTTATTCAGTATTGTAATTCAACTCTGTTTCCGCATGAACGGCCAAAAGAATTTATAGTTTCTATGAGTGTTCCGGTAAATGAACATCAAAAGAGGTCGCGATATTGGACCGCAAAGCTTTATGAGGAGGGCGCCCTCCAATATAGAAGGTTACCTTTTTAGGAGCATGATATATGGACAATAATTATCACAAAAGTTTGGCCTGGGCATGCATGCATGTTCCGTTTTACCGGCACTATTTTCAGGAAAGGGGTATCACCCCGGACCAGTTACAGGACTTTCCTGTTGTGGACAAAGCTTTATATCTGAACGAACCCGAACAATTTTTAAGCGATTCTGTTTCTGAAGCTCAATTAAAATATTCGTTGACCTCCGGCACTACAATGATGCCGCTGAAAGTAGTAAAGGCACAGCAGGATTATTATACACAAATGAAAAATATATGGAGTTGCAGGTCAGCAGAGTATGGACTCAGGACTGACACGAAGTGTTTGAATCTGTTCTTTTTTAATGAGCGTCAGGAAATATCATATCTATCGGATCGTGGGACAACCTTCAACATTAATACGTCTCTAATGGATTTAGAATGGTTTGAGAAGCAGGCGGATGAAATCGAAAACTTTAGCCCTTTATATGTAATCGCTTACTCTGGAGGATTTATGAGGTTTCTTGCATTTTATGAAAAATATTCGAGGACATTCCCGGAAACAATCCGCTACATCGAATTTATCGGTGAACCCCTGCTGCAATATCAGCGTGAAATTATTACCCTGTTTACCGGCGCACACCTTATTGAGAATTACAGCAGTACAGAGGTTATGGGGATCGCTTTATCATGCAGGCAAGGCCATCTTCATTGTATCTCCAAAAATGCAGTGGTTGAAATTATGAACAGGGGAAGGACATGTCAGTACGGAGAAGAAGGTGATGTCGTTCTTACCAGCCTATTTTCCAAAGCCATGCCGTTTATTCGTTACCAGATAGGCGACATCGGGCTTTTGAGAAAGGGAAATGAGTGCAACTGCGGAAATCCCAATGACATTATTGAATTAACTAAAGGGAGGGCAGCAGACTTTATCGAGCTGCACAGCGGCGAGAGAATTCATTCCGTCATTCTATGTAATGTAATAGAAAATATAAGCTGCAGCCTGAACAACTGTATATTTAAATTCCAGTTCAGACAATTGTCCAGTTCACACATTGATATCTGGCTGTCATTCAGAACCGGGCTGGAGCTGATGTTCGTTCCTTTTAAAATGTTTTTTTTAAAAAGAATCAAGTCGGTAATTTATGCGGAAATCATCTGGGAGTTTCATATGGAATCCTTATTGGAATTGAATGAGCACAAGAAAAGCGTACATTTTCTAAGGGAAGGATAAGCATAAGTGATCAAGCTACAGATAGGAGATACCCGACATAAATGCAGCTATCTACCGGTTTTTGAACGGGAGTTCCTTACTCCACTGAAGTGGGGAGAGAAGGACACGATAGCTGGAATAATATGCGAATTTACTGATTCACTGCAAATCATTAACCAGAGCTTTATCTATTGCGAATCCGTAACTCCGGCTTTATTAAATAAAATACGTGCAGGCTCCCATTGTATCAAAGCTATTTTCAGCAAGGAAATTGTGCCAGTACAGTTGTATGGAGTAACGGATTTGCCTTATCTTTTCACCTTGCATGCCGGTGCAGCCGTCAATGGTTGCAGCCAAGCCATCTTGGAGATTGATCTAACGGATTACTTAAGGAAAGAATACGACACCTTTGATCTTATGTACTGGAAAGCGTATGAAGTGGAACACCTGCATCATCGGCTGACAGGAGATTTTACATTAGTAGAAAATTATCTTGGAATAACCCGCCAGCAGCGATTACAGGTCATATTCGCCAAGGATATTAATGATCTGTCTGATTTAACTGGTCAAAATTCTTCGTTTGCCTATAGAAATCTGGTCGTGGGGTTAACATATAAGCTGGGAAAATACCGCCCCGAGCTTCATGAATATACACATATACTTCTTTATAACTGGGGAAGTCCTCCCTTTTTATTTGTGGAAGGAATGGCCACACTAATTAGTGACTTGCTGCTTATAAATGAAAATAACAGAAAATCATTCGATATTTTATCGAAAGTTTTTTTGAAAAAATATCCTGTATTTCATTTAAAGGAGTTATTCACGGTGGATTATAAAAGCGAAAATTTCCATATTCACATGTATCATATATCTGCATCATTTGTTTATTATTTGATCCGCATTTTTGGTCTGGACAAAGTCAAGGAAGGTTATCAGATCATATGCCGGAAAAACGGTTTGAGTGACAATTTATCGGTTTTCCAATCCCTTTTCGGACAACCGTTGGAAATGGTGGAGAAAGAATGGTTAACAGACATAGGGATACAGGTGGTGAACGGTTATTAACAGGCTCATCAAATTATTAGGCTCTTGCGACCTTTCCGATGTGTCTTCACTAAGAGTCATATATAAAAACAATAATGTGTATTCATACAATGGAGTAACTATAATCTGTAATGAAACACATAAATCAAAACCCGAGTATGTGAAGTTTACCATTCAGATCCCGGCTGGAATGTTGGGTCTGGAGAATCGCAATAGATCTTTAGATGCATCAACAGCGGACTTTTGTTTACGGTCTTTTGTTTCTCTTATAAAAAAGATAGATTTGGAACAAGAGCATAAGACGGGGAAAGAGAAATTCACAGGCAAAATGTACATACATGAGCCTAACCAGAAGGTCGTTGTCCGCAATAGCTGTTTTTTTAAAGAAGATATGCTGAATATTACAATGGTTATCCGTTTTCCTGTACACATGATGGAAAAGCGGAATGTTGTTGCAGGTAAATTATCAGTTAAAATCGTTAGAAAGGAATTGGGAAAGGCTGTTAGAGAATTTGTTGACTTCTTCGATAATGATGCATGCGGTCAATTTAATACAGTGTATAAAAGACAAATGGAGATCCGGAGTTTATTACAGGAGCAGAAATTGGTGTGCTTTATAGCCAATAATAGTCTTCTCCCGCGGGGGGAAGGAGAGCAACCGTTAGGCAATGCCACTCCTTTTATTTCTCCGGCTGAAGATGAAATCGAAATTATATTATCAGACGGCTTTGTTATTAAAGGAATGGGGATCACCGAAGGCGTTACAGTTATAACCGGAGGAGGTTATTCAGGGAAAAGCACTTTGTTAGACAGTATTCTTTCGGGCGTTTACAATCATGTTCCCGGGGACGGGCGTGAGTATTGCATAACCGAAGAGAGAAGCTGCAAAATCATCGCAGAAGATGGACGCAGTGTATCTTCCCTGGACATTACCCCTTTTATACGAAATATCCCGCATTCTAATACCAAGGCCTTCAGTTCCTATCATGCCAGTGGAAGCACCTCGCAAGCTGCCAATATTATTGAAGCTGTTTCCTTCGGATGCAAAGCATTACTGATAGATGAAGACAGAACAGCAACTAACTTTATGATACGTGACTCCCGTATGAAGCAGATTATTCAAGATGATCCCATAGTTCCTTTTACAGACCGTGTCCGGCATTTGTATAAAAAAGCGGATGTTTCGACAATTCTTATTATTGGCGGAAGCAGCGAATATCTGGATCTGGCTGATAATGTGTACATGATGAGAAACTATACGCTGCATAACTTTAATAAAGAACTAATGCCATTTAAGCAAAATGGATACGAATTCTATGAAAGAGAAGACGAACATGAGGTTCAGTGGAAGTTAGAAAGACTGGTCAAAACGGACTCACTTTCCTCCTTCAAAAGAGATGCAGAAAGCAATCGGATTTTCGAATATGTGCATATCGACAATTATACTATACATCTTGGAAAAGATATGGTGGATGTTTCTCGTTTGGATACTATAATTTCACAGGAGCAAATAGTGACTATTGCATTTATACTCCGGTATCTGGCTAACCGTACGAAGGAACCGTCATTCAATCTTTACCGTTCCGTTCAGGAAGTATTTGGCCTTCTTTATGAACAAGGACTTGATGCAATATACTCAAACAGCTTTGATATTCCTTATCATATGGAATTGCCCGCAATGCATGATGTTTTGTTTGCTTTCTCCAGAATGAGTATGCCTGAATACGTCTGAGTACAGCCTGAGCTTTGCATGCAGATTACATTTGTAGCAGGGAGGTGGACTTGATGCAACTATATATTCATAATGACCTCACAATAAAACCGTACAATGAGAAGCTCTACAGTGTGTATATCCATCGTAACAGGGTGTCATTTATGGATGAAGGTACCCTGGAATGTTTGCTGATGATAGGCAAGGGACTTGAAGAGGAGGATTTCAAAGCTGCTATAAGCGTTAAGTTTCCTTTAGTCAGAGCGAATAAATTGATTAACCGGTTACTGAATCAAGAGATTCTTACCTATAATCAACCCAAATATGCTTGGATATCCAACAATTTTGGGGCGTCAAGGATATCACATGAAGAGGCTGGGGCTGTAATGGAAGTATTAAATTCCAAGCGGTTATTCCGTTATGGTGAACTGACCTTGGATAGCCTACGTCATTTAAGGTACTCGCCGTGCACCAGATTAGAGCATGAAATATCCAAGCTAATCGGAACGCGTTATTGTTTAGCCGTTAACTCTGGTACAAGCGCTCTCCTCTGCGCATTTAAAGCTTTGGGTATCGGTGAAGGGGATGAGGTTATCTGCCCAACCTTTAATTACATCGGTTCGGCAACCTCAATGATGCATTTTGGAGCTACTCCTGTTTTATGCAATATAGACAATACCTTCATGTTATGCCCGGAAGAAGCCGAACAACGCATTACATCCAACACCAAAGCGATAATATGCTCCCATTTACAGGGCAAGGCTGCCAGAGTCAAAGAATTACAGAGCATAGCAAAAAAACATAATATATTTTTGATTGAAGATTGTGCGCAATCTTTCGGCGCTTTTTATGACGATCAAGCACTTGGCTCTTTCGGAGATGTTGCCTGTTTTAGCTTCCATGAACATAAAGTATTAAGCAGTGGCGAGGGCGGGGCTCTTGTTACGAACAATCAAGAAATATATGAGAAGGCTTTATTATATTCTGATGCGAGCCTGTTATATATGCACTCTAAATACTTGCCCGGCTTCCCGGCACAAAATATGCGCTTATCGGAATTGCATGCGGCAATTTTTATGGAGCAGATGAAAAAATTGGATTTATTTGCAAATCATTTGCGCAGTCTGCATAGATTGATGACACAAAAATTATCTCTGCTCCCTAATGTAGATCTGCAAACTATTGAGAACTACGAAGGTTACATACCGCAGTCTATATATATCGGTATGAAATCTCAGGACATTGCTGTTCAACTGGCGGAATTTCTCCGGGGAATTGGTGTCCAGGCAAAAACACTTTACAACGAAAAAGAGATAACGACAAATGTATTTATGCATTGGCCCTGCTTGCTGGAGAAGACGGGAGTTCATGCCTCAACCGAAACACAGTATTCAAGAACTGCGGATCTGTTGAGCCGGACTGTCACACTTTCATTCGGACTGGATATCACTGAGGAGCTTGTTGATAAGGTAAGTGATGAAATTGTGCAATTCTGTTCGCCGTTGGGGATGAAATAGGACAGGAGAGAAATGATGATCGCAAAAACTATTCGTTCGGTACGGGAAGTAACGGAGACGAAAAAGCGGAAGCTAGTAATTTTAATATTGCTGAATCTAATTATAAACTTGTTATTTATTGTCTATTTGAATTCTATTAAGGATCTAATTAACAGTGTAACCACTAGGGAATTTGGAGCTCTGGGGAAGCTTGCAGCCTTTTTGTTCCTGGTAGTGCTGTTAAATATATTAATGAACAGCATAAGTAAATTCTATACTAACCGTTTACAAATGCAAACGGAAATAAAGATGAGTAACAAATTTTATGAGAAATTGAACAGGGTCTACTTAGGTGATCTTGAGAGCTTCAGCCAAGCGGATATAATCACCAGATTTAACGACGATTTAAAAAGTATAGTTAACTTTCAATTCAATACGTTGTTATCCTATATGTCTAATATCACTAGGCTTGGATTGATCCTGTTATATATAGGCATAAATAATGTATATCTGCTGGCTTTTGTTGTGCTGATGCCCGTACTCATTATAATTCCCAGGCATTTCGGGAAAAAAAGCGGTGAAGCCTACATCAAAGCTCAAGAGTCCAAAACGGCACTGAATATGATTTCTAAAGATATTATTGACCATGCAGATGATATCCGTATTTATTCGGCAAATGAATACTTCATGGACAAATACCGGTCCAGCGAGCGGAAGTTAGTGACACATGAAAAGAAAAAAACTTTGTACGATAACATAGTCTGGATTGCTGGCGTAGGAGGCTATCAAGCCATTTATGTATCGTTATACGTCATCGGCGGAATTTTAGCTTACAACAATAGGATGGATTTTGGCGTGATCGTAAGTACTTTTATAGTCATTGATCCAATGGTTGATATGATAATGCAGCTGCCGGGGATTATGCCTGCAATCTATAATGTGCGAAAAAATATTGAACGGTATAACGAATTAATGAATTTGCCGGAAATGCCGGCTGGAAATATAAGCGGTGAAGCTTCCAATACGAATTCGATCATCCTGAACCAAGTCAGTTATACCTACAAGCATGGGAGAAAGGCGTTAGACAACATTTCTCTAGAAATTAAAGATCAAGAAAGAATAGCGGTGATTGGGAAAAGCGGCAGCGGAAAAAGCACCTTGTTGAAGCAACTGATGGGTTATGACGGCAAGTATAATGGAAGTCTGATACTAAATGGCCAAGAACTCAAAGCAATGGGTACGGATGATGTGAAAAAATATATATCATATTTGCCACAGGAAATATTTTTCCAACACGATACTATCGAGAACAATATTAGGGGAGTCCTGTATGATTGCAAACTTGAGAACTTCATAAGGTATGCACGCATAACAGAAATTCATTCTGAAATCCAAAATATGAGCAGCGGATATCAGACTGTAATTCAGAATGATGGTGAGAATATGTCAGTCGGACAAAAGCAACGTTTAGGAATTGCGATGGCAGTGGCCAAGCAGAAGCCGTTTTTGCTTTTGGATGAATGCTTTTCCGGAGTTGATGCCTCAACAGAGCAGAAGATTCTAGATCATATGTTTTCAGAATTATCATGCGGTGTTGTGCTAGTTACTCATAGAATAAGTGCAGACATTATGAGTAAATTCGATAAAATTCTTCTAATGGATAACGGGCAGATTGCCGCTTATGAAAATTATAACGTTATATTACAAAATTCACTATATAAAAGCATGTTAAAAGAAAATGAATAGAGGGGGTGACGGATTGAACAACAGATTTCAAAAGGAATTTATTAAACACCTTAAGCAAACAAAAAGTTTAGGAATTCTCATGGTTACTTCTGGCCTGGAAATTCTAAGGGGCCTCCTAATGTCTTTAGGAATAGCATGGGGAGTAAAGTGGATTACTGATGGAACACTACAGCATGATGTAGGAATACTCAGAGACGGGATCATCGTTTTTACCGGCTCCATTCTTATTGGTACCTTTGTTGTGTATCTCATAAACCAAAAATTAAATTATTCTATTATTTCAATGCACAGCCAATTACGAACCAACATGGTACATAACGTGTTGTACAGCGATTCAAAAGAAACAAATAAAAATGATGTCTTATATAGGGTCAATAATAACATTACAGATTTCAGCAATTTGTACAAGGCGATCCACTTATGTATCGGCAGCCTGGGGAAGATATCAGGCACAGTTATTTCCGGCTTTATTCTATCCTGGCACTTAACGCTTGCCCTTTTAGTTTTCGGCGTGGTAAAAATCTTCATCGATAAGAAGTTGGTCGCCTACTTCTATGGTGTTCATGATGAAATTAATAAAAAAAAGTCATCAATGTTTTCAGCTGTAATGCAGATTATACAAGGAATTATTTTTTACAAATTGGCCGGTGATGAACGCGCAACAAGAGAAAATATTCAGAATCACTTAGAAGATTATAACCGCCTCAATACAAGATCCGTTCGTATTGGTGTGAACATTGATGCCATTTCCAACTTTGTCGATATTTTAGCATTGCTTACCGTTTTATTTATAGGATCATTTTTGGCTGCAGAACAAGCGATCACAGTAGGGGCCTTTGTGGCATTCGTATCCATGTACGATGTTCTGCTTAATCCTTATAAGTTTGTCAGCAGTCTCATGCGCGAGTATCAAAAAAACAAAGCAGGATGTATAAGTGTTTTTGAATTACTGGGATTACAGATTCCGGAGATTAACAGCTGCGAAGCTGCCGAAATTCTAAAGACTCCGTTTCAATTGAAAGTGGAGAGTATCAAGTTTGGCTACGATAAGAGCAGGCTGATTCTGAACAACATTCAATTTGAAGCCAACTCCGGCAGAATTACCTATCTTACTGGCAAAAGCGGCATTGGCAAGACAACGTTATTGAATCTGATTAACGGATTATACAAACCCTTAAGCGGAAAAATCTCCGTCGTAGGCGAACACAAGACGGAATTGAATCCAAGTTTAGTTACCTGTGTATCCCAATCTCCATTTTTATTTAATGGAACCATTAGTGAGAACATAGCCTTAACACATAAATCAGAGATAGACGAAACCCGTTTGGTTGAGGCAGCCCAAAAAGCTGGTCTAGAGGAATTTGTGCTAATGCTTTCCAACCAATATGAACATGTAATTAAGGACGGAGGTGAAAACTTATCGGGAGGCCAGAAATGCAGGATTGCACTCGCCAGGATGTTCTATAATCCGTCTCCGCTTATATTATTGGACGAAATTTATGCGTCACTGGATAATATCACTATCTCTTCTATCGAACATTCTTTAAAGGATTTATGCAGCAAAAATCATTGTGTCTTATTTATATCCCATCGGGACGAGTGGATTCCCAAGGAATCTGCAATTATACAAATAATGTGACATTCAGATTGGGAGGTAAATCTTTTGCTAGCAAATGAGCCGCAAAAATATTTTGATTTCCAGATCCTATCCAGGCCGTTAAAAACAATTTACGATGATTTGCAGCATTTCAGAGATATCGGAATTCCTCAGCCTAATGACTTCAAACTGTTTGCCCCAATAAATCAGAGGAATTTTCTGCTGGCTGTTAAAAGCGGGGTTTTCATGGAAGTTACTGAAGATGCAAGACAACAGTTATTTCAATATCAAGCAGAAGGAGAGTCTTTTGCAATCGATGCACAGGTCAAAAGGCAATTGATTTCTTTAGCCAAGCTGGGGGTTTTCTCGGAGAATAAATTAAAGACATTATCGACTTACGTGGAAAAAATGAATCTGAATCTCTGTCACAAGTGTAATCTGATTTGCAAATACTGCTTTGCCGAAGGAGGAGGGTATGGATATTCAGAATCTGTGATGCCTGAGGAGACTGCGCGCAAAGCCCTTGAGGTTTTTATTTCCCAGATTCCTGAGAACTGTGGGGGTAACATCATTTTATTTGGCGGAGAACCGCTGCTGAACAAAAAGCTGATGTATTTCATCATAGATTACGGCAGAGCGTTATCACGGAGATATGGCAACCAAATCATTTTTGATATTTTCACAAATGGTACTTTGATCGATGAAGGTATTGCCGAATTAATGAATAGTGGTAAAGACATTCGAATTCTTCTGAGCTTGGACGGCCCTCCAGAAATCAACGATCAGTACCGCTTCGGCAGGGGAAAGCTGCAGGTATCTGCACAAGTCGAAAAGCGGGTGAAATTGATTGAACACTATTTAAGTGACCGTGTGGTTCTTCGATGTACTGTTGCAGATGTTGAACATAATTTGATTAACCGTATTAAATACTTTGTATCTTTAGGGTTCCGCAATATTGTGTTTGACCCGGCATCTGGTGATAATCTACCGGGAATTCCACCTACAGATCAAATTTATCAGTCAATTTTGGAGCAATTACCTGCTGTAACTGATTATTTAGTTGAATTAATTGATACCAAAGGTAATGTGAATATCAATCTGGTATCGGAAATGCTATCACAAATCCTGAAAAACAGCTGTAAGGCTGAATTTTATGAAACACCGCCATGTCCTGCAGGAAGCAGTTACATTTCCGTAGATACTTCCGGTGCTGTGTACCCCTGTCATTTCTTTGTCGGAAAGGAAGCATTCTCTATAGGAAGAGTCAACGAAGGTATTCAGCCTATAGATATCCTCACGGATAATGGAATCAGGAATCTGGAAAAACAAAATGATTCGCTCTGCAAGGATTGCGATTTGAACGTACTGTGCGAAGGCCCTTGTCCATACAAACGGCTTGTATTATTTCCTTCGGAGTTAATCGTCCAAAAATCTCATTGCAGGTTAATGGAAGAACGGGTTATTCAAAGTTTAAGATTGCTTTCCAACTATTACCCTAAAGGGCAGCTGCCTTATAGGAAACTGTGGGATGTGCTGATCAGAGAGGTTGAAAATAAAGCTGTAGCACAAAGCTGAATCTTCTTTTATTAGTTCAATTAAATAAATAATAAAGAGGTCACGATGATGAAATCATATGAAATCAAACGAATTTCACCAGCAGTGAATAAGACGAGTCAAAAGATTGGTCCGAAGATCCTTGTCAATCCGTACTATGGCTGCGAACATCAGTGTCTCTTTTGCCCTGCAAATGATGGGTTTCTTAAACGCAAAGCATTCGATGATTTTAGGGAAAAAGGTGTAATCCGTGTTGTCGAGAACATCATTGATCATGTGAATAATTATATCCTCAATAACGATTATGCCAAGGTGATCCATTTATCACCGGTGTCTGACCCTTTTCAACCGGTAGAAGCAGAGCTTCAACTAAGCAGGCAAATCATAAAACATGCTGCTGACATTAACATGCCTGTAGCCATTTGTACTAAAGGATCCGTTCCAGGCGAGTTATACCCGTTAATCCAAAAGCATCCGCATTCCTTTGTGCAAATTTCAATTTTGACTATAAATGAGGCCAAACGAAAAATGCTTGTCCGGGGAAACGGTGCCAGTGTGGAAGAATTATTGAACGGGATTGAGGCGATGTCTGATTACGGCATCCGGATTATTGCCAGAATCGATCCGATATTCCCCTATATCACCGATGATATGGCGGAATTTAAAGCGCTGGTAGATGAGTTGAAGAAGAGAAAGGTAAGATATATTGTCAGCAGTGTGGCGGATATTATCGAAGGTGCCCTTGATAGAGAACGAGGATATCTAGAAGCTATACAACCGGGACTATTTGAAAAGTATACAAATTTGTACACAGAGAAGATAAATGGAAGAATACACGCAAATACAGAGTATCGTGAGAGTATTTTTTCCAAACTGAAAGAGATCTGCGAAAGTAAAGGACTGGAATTCGGAATTACATGGGAACCTGATATAAATGGTAACAGCATAAATCACAAATACAGTCATCAAATCTCAAATATGCTGTGACTAAATTCATATAACAACGATGGAAATTTTACTAGGAACGAGGTGCAGAACATGAGAATTGCTTGTATTCTTCCACACAGCAATTCGATATACAGGCATAAGTATTGTGCGGACTATGTTCATATGTCAGGCCTTATTACAATCAGAGAGTTTATGAAGAAGAAAGGGCATGACTCCCAGATTTTTGATTTTATAAAAGAAGAAGGGGAGGATGAGGAGGAACTCACTGAGGCGTTAGAGCTTTATGATCCGGACATCGTGTGTATATGCGGCATGTTTTGTATTGAGGATATTTACGATTTTATGTGGGCGCCTAAAAACAGTCTGGAACACCGTATATGTATTGCAATTGGAACAGGTGCATTAGATTATGCCAAGTGTCTAGAGAGTATGCCTATGCTTGATTATGTTATACCTGTGAATCCTGAAGAAGTGCTCATGGATATTATTAATATTGAATTAGGGGCTATGACACTCTGCCGATTAGAAGGTGCTGCATACAAGGATGTTGGTGGAGATATATGTTTTGCCAAAAGAAATTTCAGTTCCCTTGATGATATCATGGCCGGTGTGGATGTGCGGCATTACATCTCATCAGAAGATCCTTCAATGGCTTTAGTGTGGTCCAGCAGGGGCTGTTGGTACAAGTCCTGTATTTACTGCAATGTCGGAGCTGCATCCACATTATGTAAGGGTGGCAGCTGGATATGCCGGGATATCACAGAGGTGGTAGCCGATCTACAGATTTTATATGAGCTGGGGATTCAACGTATTCATTTTTTGGATGCTGAGTTTATCGGACCGGGCAAATTAGGACGCAAGAGGGTTAACGAGTTTGCTGAACTCATTCGTGAAAGTGAAATGAAGTTGGAATTCTATATAGATGTCAGGGCGGATTGCATTGACTATGAAACTATTAAATTACTTAAGGATGTCGGATTACATTCCGTTTTTGTAGGAGTGGAATCGGTATCCTCACGTGAACTTTCCACGATAAAAAAAGGGTACGGCCAGGAGAAGGTTGTAAAGGCTCTGGATTGTATAAAAAAGGCAGGTATCGGTTACAGAATAGGCTCTTTATTGGCTGTACCGGACAGTACGCTGGATGACATTGACTCCAAACTGGAATTCTACCTGGAACACAAAATATACGAAGCACTAAATATAACTGGCGTAGGTTCTATATTTCATGAACTTCATCTGCATTTAGGCACTCCAATATATAAGGGGTTCAAATCCTTTATTAAAGATGAAAGCATCTGGGAAGGCGAAGTTCCCTGTTACTACATGGATGGGGATGTTCAAGTTTTTATTGCCCAGGCAAGGATTTTTCAACAGTTCGTCTTGGACCGCTATGTATATTCCAAAGATAACTGGAATAATCCGGACATGGTGAAAAGATATCATTTTTCATTAAGGATTATCGCTTTATCAGGACTCCGCAAACTGATTTCAGCTCAAAAAGAAGGAATGGATTCCATTCTGCTGCATGAAAAAATTGTTGATATCTTTAAAAAACATGATCATACATGGACCAAAATGGGAGGGAATATTCTTGATGAACTCGCTTATAGATAATGATCTGGTTTACAAAGACAATGAGGCGCCAGCGTTATTGCTGGAGGAGGATTACCGGGATTTTAAAGGACACGACTTTGAAATCCTAGGGAATATGTTAACTGGGCTTCCACAGGCCAATATTAAAAATATTATTATTAAATCGATGAGTCCCCAGGCGTTAACCGGAATGTCTGAATATATTCTTAGCAAGATTAGTGCAGGGATTGTGTGGCGGATTACCTATGAGGATTTGTTGAAGATTTATGAAGAGCGGCGTGAATTGCCCTCTTGTGTGAAGCTTGTACTAAGAATAGAAGAAAACATGACGAACGAATGTTTAAATTCAGTTGATTTCTTGAATACTCTTTGTGAAAAAATTAACGAAATAAATAGAACCTACTATAAAATCTCCGCAATGATTATAAATCTCAATACAAATCATCTTGTGCATGTTGAAGAGCTGCTGCTGAATGTCTATAACCGAACCCAAATTACACTAACTTTAAACCCAGTGCTGGACGCAAATAACGGCCTGCATATTACATGGGCTCAATTGGACCATCTTTACCGTATTTCCATAGAAATAAATAATAATTATGAGAATCGTACAGCTGTACTGATGGAGCTGGGAATTCTTCCTGCCAGACTGCTGAATGAGCATCCCTGCAACGGTTATGTCTGTTTTAAACACACCTGCCATTCTTCTAAGGGTGATGTTCCAAGGAGACTGGCTATCATGAGAAACGGCAAGGTCTACCCTGAACGCAAACAAGCAGACCCTAATTTGTTGATCGGTGATCTTGCAGAGAATACTCTAGAGAACATGCTGATCTCCTATAAGGATAGCGAAAGCCATGAACTCTTCAAACAAATTTCTAAGGCAGTGCATATTAAGTGGGTGCAGACAAGCCCATTTCGTGTAGTCCCTTGGGGTCATTTGTTCAGTGAGGAGGCAAAATATGCAGATAGAACAACAGAGGCTTCAGTATGAGTCTATTTCCATCGAATTAACCAAACAATGCAACCTGGAATGCCCTTATTGCTATTCCAGACTGAAGAAGAAGGAAGAGGAACATCAATTGACAACAGAACAGCTGTGCTTCTTTTTGGAGAAATTCAGAAGCTCCGGCGGACGCAGAGTTTTGTTCACAGGTGGAGAGGCACTTCTAAGGACTGATTTCAAAACGCTGGTGTTGTTTGCCAAATCGCAAGAATTACTGGTTGATTTATTTTCTAATGGAACACTGATTGACGAGGATTATGCAGAATTCATCAGCAAGCATATCAATATGGTTAACATTAGTCTGGATGGTCCCCTTGAATATCATGACCGGATGAGAGGGAACGGCAGCTATGAACAAACAATAAAGGCGTTATCTTACCTTGCTGAACAAGGAGCACATGTTGCCCTGCAGTGTATGGTGACACCAGAAAGTCATGATGACTGGGATTGGTTGAAGGATATTATTCTGCACACAGATCCGGTGATGGTGAAGTTAGGACATGTGAGCAGAATGGGCAGAGGAAAATACAAGGAAAAGCTATGGTTAACGAGTGATAAAATACTGGATTTAAAATCCGTCTCAGGGATTTTGGCAGAATCACATAACCATTTCCACACGAGAATTACCACGAATGTCATTACTAAAGAAGAATATTTAAAGTTCTACCCGACTCTCGAAAACGTACTTTCCCCGTGGATGCTGCCTGACGGAAATATTATGAGCTGCTATGTACACCATCATAAGGAAGATTGGGCTATCTCTAACTATGAAATATACCCTCAATATAATGAGGAAGTTTGGCAAAACACAAGACTTCTTGAGCAGCAAATGCAGCTTGAGGTTATGCAGAGAGAATATTTTGACATGCTTGAGCTGTCAGAACAAGTAGCTTCCAGAATTAGCAGTAGGAATAGAAGCCTTGCCTCGTCACATTAAAAAATTAGGAGAATTAATATGGCACTTAAATACTATCTGAACGGTAATTTCATCCTGGTCCAGAAACCTGATCTTGTCCTAATCAGAATGAAGCCATACGGAATTTATCCCATCAATGAAGCAGGGGTTAAGATTCTACAATCTGTTCATCATACCGCTGATCTGGAAGGGATATGCAGGGAGTGCAACGCAAACACAGAGATCAAAATTAACAAGCTGTCGGCCTTCTTGGATCTTTGTACGACTAATCAAATTTTAACGAATGATGCAGCAAAGGGAGGGAAATTAAGCGTTAAGTCCCCTGGAACAACTCCTTATCTGGAACGCCTATTTTTTGAAATAACCGATCGCTGTAATCTGAATTGCAATCATTGTTATATGTCTGCGTCTTACAGGTCTGTTAATACCACTGATGTGCCGTTGGAGAATATTAAGGATGTGATAGCTCAAGCGGACAAGCTTGGCGTCTACCGGACAGATTTTACAGGCGGGGAAATTTTCTCCCGTGACGACATTGATTCTGTGCTAAAAATCAGTGCCGATCATTTTATGATCACCAACATCTTTACCAATGGAACGCTAATCAATGAATCCATGGTTAATCTTTTGGCGGATCTGGGGAATATCCGGACAGTTTTCGTTAGTCTGGATGATATCGTAGAGAAGGAACATGATATATTCCGGGGGATGAGGGGAGCTTTTTCCAGTACAATTCAGGCACTGCATCTAATGAAAGAAAAAAATATCAAGGCGGTAGCAAACGTAACTTTGAGTAAAAGAAACATTAACCGGATACAAGAGATCATTGATTATTGCCGGAATGAGCTTCAGATTGAATGCAGGACTGCACCAATTTTATATGTCGGGCGGGGGAAATGCTTTGAGCATATGGATCTGTCTTTAGACGAGATTAGCGAAGCCATGAAAATATCTTTGAAAAATCGGGTGAGATTTACTTCCGGATACTGTGAAGACGAGACACCTGACGGCACTATCGTCCCTGGCTGCGGAGTAGGTCATAAAATGCTGTATGTACGTTCTAACGGGGAAATATGTCTGTGCCCGACACTCAGCTCACGGGAAGCCGACATGTTTAATTTAGGGAATATTTATAAGGATTATCTAAAGGAAGTATGGGAAGAATCCCACGGAATTATAGCTTTTAGGGAATCTGCATGTAAGAACAGGGATTGTAAAAATATAGGGGGGTGTCTGGGGGGCTGCCGCAGCCGCGCATATTTAATGAATCAAGACCTGTGTGACGTCGATCCTATCCTATGTAACTTTTTTAAAGAAGAAGTTGTAGTATGAAAATATTGCTGTTGTATCTGAATCCGTTTGATTGGGCATCTATAGCGGCTCCTCCTTACGGGCTTGAGATTATCTCTAATTACGTGAAAAGAAACGTGGACGATACGACGACCAGCATTGTAAATCCCTTTGCCTTCAAAAATATGAAGGATGATCTGAAGCAATTGTTATTAAATTTCCAACCGGAAATGATCGGCTTAAGCATCAGAAACCTTGATAATATGGCGAACATATGGACGGAAAAAGCGGAAGCATGCAACGGAATTAAAACAAGAGGCTTCTTGCAAGAATATGAAGAGGTCGTTCGCATTATAAAAGCAGTTACACAAGTGCCCGTAATCGTTGGTGGGGCAGGCTTTAGTATTGCCCCTGCGGCCATATTGAAGAGACTGAAATTAAACCTTGGTATTGCAGGGCCGGGAGAAGTTACATTTGCTAAGTTAGCCAATGCAGTTAAAAGCAAGCTTAATCTAACAAGGTATATTGACAATAACCTGGATCAATTAGATGGAATGATCTATGTTTCTCCTGAAGCTGACAGGGTCAGTCCGCCGGCGCACGCTACGTACTCCGCTGAAATGTCTTTTTTCGAGCGAGCTGTCCAATATAGCCCGAAATGGACCGGAAGTGTGCCGGTCAGAGTTTCTACAGGATGCACAGGAAAATGTTCATTTTGCGTAGAAGGAAGCTTGTTTCCAAAAAACCAGTGGAGATGTATCGAAGATATCATCAACGAAATCAAGCTGAACAATAATCATAACGAGGCCGTATGGTTAGCCTGCAGCGAACTGAACGATCCGGATGAAAGCAATGTCATTGAGTTATGTAATGCGATCAGGAAGAGCGGAGTGAAAAATCGTTTCAGCTCTTACTTCACTCCGGCTCCTTTTTCCAAGGAACAATATTATGCCTTAAAAGCAGCCAACTTTTCGGATCACAGCATCTGTTTCGGGATCACGCATGTGTCAGACCATGTGTTGCGCAAAAATAACATTGCCCATCGTAAAAAAGACATTGACCAGTTGATAAAAACACTTGTTGAAGCAGGAGCATCAGGGATCACCGTAGGATTCATTGTAGGGTTACCTGGAGAAGATGAACAAACCTTAAATGAACTCATGCAATGGATCAAGGAAATGGATAATCTGTTTGGAGAAGGGCTACGCTGCTTCTACAATTGCGGTGTTAGGGTGTATCCGAATACGCAGCTTGCCCGGATAATTCAGAAGCAGGGTGACAGGGATAACCTGTATGGAGAGGCAGGGCCGGACTTTTTGGAGCCGGTGGTTTTCTCAACGCCATGCGCTCCGGAGGAAATGAATCAACGGATTATTAAAGCCATCGGAAAGACCAAGGGAATTGTAGCTTCCTATAATCTGGGTAATGAACTGCTTCAGGAAGACATAAAGGTTGCTATCCATTGGCAAAGATCAAAGTACCACCAATTTGAGAACAATTATAAAGAAGCTATCGGCGAATTGCTGGAAATATATCCTCTGTGCTCCAAAAAGAGTGTGAGAGAAAAATTAATGCTGGATATCATTCAATTGATTATAGAGGCTAAGAAACAGGATTTGAATACAAGTTTGTATCTCAATCACATGCTGAAGAATTCTGCTTTTTATTCGTTAGTTGATTAACTGAATAGTGGGGTGATTCGATGAACGCTGATAGCGTCAATTACTTGAAAGGGATCAGGGACCCTTTAAGGCCAAGGATCAGAATGACTTCTTTTTGTAACAGACAGTGTAATTATTGTTTTGCACAGGACTTTCTCTCTGAGGATACATCCGACCGGGAAATCTCTATTGACAATCTGACTTACATTCTGAACAGGCTGACTGAGGATGGAATTCCTATGGTTGGCTGGCAAGGCGGAGAGCCGTTACTGCACTCCCGTATTGATGAGATTATAGCATTACACAAACAATATGGCGTGAAGGTTATGCTTTTTACAAATGCGTTGGTTCCGCCTGACATTATACAGTCATTGGACGGGGTAGTAGAACAAGTATTGATTAACTGCAATGAGCCGCTAACCTATTCTGCGGAAGAATGGACATTGCTGAACCAAAATATCTCTAGCTTTATTTCTTTAAAAGGAACCGGCAAAGTCGCTCTTGGCATCAATGTATACGATAGCTCCATGGACACGGATTATATTATTGATTTGTCCGTTAAGCACGGTATAAAAGAAGTCCGAATTGATATGACACGGCCAGCACCCAGTAATACTAACGACTTCATTAAATTCTCCGGAATCAATCAAATATTCGCTTTAATTAAACAAACCATTATGAAGCTGGAGCGAAAAGGGATTTCAACGCCGCATTTGGATTGCCCATTTCCACTGTGCACTCTTTCTGAGGAGGATAAGAGATTTGTACAAAAATATATTCATGACGATTTCAAATTTGGTGCATGCCGGACAGGAGTAGACATAACGACAAACGCTAACCTTTCCTCATGCTTTTGCTCTGTACCTATCAGCGATACGGGTCTTAGAAAGTATAAGAACATTTGGCATGCTTGGCTGAGCCTTGAACATTTGGAGAATAAAATACGTTGGGAAAGACACACGAAAGAAAGCTGTAAAACTTGCAGATATCATACTCAACAAATATGCCAGGGCGGGTGTCTGGGCTATAAAATCGACGCTGGCGAACATGTTGATTTTGCCGGTATAAAGCACTCTCAAAATGATCTGCCCGATCATTACCTGGAGGCGCTGGCTTCTGCCTATAAGTACTTTTACAAGTCTAATTATGTAGATTGTTATTTGGTGCTGAAAAGATTGCTCACTCAATACGAACATGAGAGAGTCTTATGGTTAATGGCAGTGGTCTGTGTCTATCTCAACTATGATGCCTATGATTATTTTGTGAAGTTTATTGCCGCCAGTAAGGCGCCGTTAATTTCAGCTTACGAAGCAGGATCTGTCTTATGGTCAGCCGGACTATTGAATTTAAGCCAGACTGTAATGGAGTATGGACTTAATTTGGCAACCGCTAAGGATTCCGGATACCAAAGATTGTTATATGCACTAATCAAAGTCGTCAAAGAAAGCAAAAAATATGATGAAATTAATAAATATTTCAGAATGTTAATAACGGAATTCAAAGAAGCAGTGGTATGAAAGGAGGTGAATAAAATGGAAAACAAAAAATCGGAGTTTATGGAGCTCGGAGTTAACAAAGCTGAACAAGAAGATATTTTTGAGCCTGTCTTAGGAGAACTGGTATCTGATGACTCTTTTGCATTTACTCTGCTATCCTGTCATTGCTGATCACAGGAAATATTAAACGAAATAAGGTGGTGAATAGATATGGAGAATAATAATGCTGAAGTGGCTGCACAATTAATGGAGCCGCAAGAGGATATTTTCGAGCCTGTCTTAGGGGAATTAGTATCTGATGATTCTTTTGCGTTCACACTGTTGTCTTGCCATTGTTAATGACCATTAAATAAATACCCGAGACTAATGCAGGCCTTGCTCAGGGTATGACTTAATAGAATGCTGCTTGCATTAGTCAGGGCTAAAAAGCGAGGGTTACTAATGACAACGTATAAATTAAAAGATTCAGTGAAGATGGAGTTAAATGAAGGAGATTTAATGATTGTTGACATGGAAACAGGTTTTGTAGGCAAAGGCAATAAACATGCATATCAGATCTTATCTTTACTGTCTGAACAAAAAACGGTTAATGATGTAGTTAATGTATTGAAATCTCAGTTTCATGAGAGTCAAATAGAACGAATTGAAAAATCAGTGCCTAGTGTTTTGGAGTGGGCAGTCGAAAGAGATTTAGTCTTATCCCATCCATAAGGGTTAAGGCTCAAAAACCACCACACATTGCCCAATGTGTGCTTCGGATCTATATATAAAGTGCGATGCCATATTGTGCGTGGGGATGGGTCCACACGCACAATGAAAAATCACTGGATCGCCAAAAAAGGGTAGGGAAAAATTAGATATGGACAAGAAGTTGAGAATATCGGCGCCCTATATTACGACTTATCCGCCTTATGCTAATATTTCTTCAATGATTGGGGACTGCAAAGACTCCATGAACTGGTTTCATAACAACTTTGTTGACTTGAAAATTGAAGAGGACACCATTTTTTTTGCTGAACATCCAACATTATTTAATTCATGTCCGTGGCTCTGCATTGAGAAATTAACAAGAGAGCAAATTCAACTGAAGTGGAACAGCTTTGTTCATTTTGTAATCGATTGTATCGATGCAGGTTGCTATTTAAATCTTACACTAGACCAATCGCAAATATCTAATGCTAAAAGGACAACGGCCCCTTTTTTTCACGAAACAATGATCTTTGGCTATAATTTTTCTAAAGAGATCATTTATATTGCCGATAATTTCGGAGGAGGAGACTACCAAACAACTGAGTGCACATTTCTAGAAATCTCACGGGCATATGCCCGATTTAAGCCTAGTTCTTATCTTGGAATTAACAAAATAAGTGTAACTGAAATAGATTATAATTTTGACCTGGAGTTTGTATTGAAGTCCATGCACAGCTACATGAATTACCGTTTAAATTGCAACCTTAAAGCCTCTGACGTTTACTCTTTTTGGAATAATAAAATTATTAGATATAGCGAACATGATGATTTGGATATACGTGATTTCCATTTATTGTGTAGTCACAAAAAGTGCATGCTGGACCGTTTGAATTTCATGAAGGACAATGGCCATATTCATAAAGAAAGGAAGTACGATGACTACATTGAAGTCGTTATTCAGACCCATATCCAACTATACTTGGCATTAAAATATTTAGTCACTAAAGACCAAAAAATTATTGATCGAATCATCTACAGTAATAACCGAATCCGTGCAAAAGAGTCAGCGATTCTAAAGAGACTCTTTATTTAAAAACTCTTCCTGCTTAACGGCAATTTTTATGACAACTGAACAGTGTTTTCAGTTAATCATTGTAACAGATTGTTTCAGTGTGATGAGATAAGAAATTAATATTCTGAAATAAAGTTCTATATAAATGACTTGAGTGTTGGGAAATCGACTTGAATGTCTTTAAAAAGACAGAGCTGTAGTGTGGTAGGCAGTTCAGGCGCTTTAGGCAGAGAGTCGAAGCAATTTTAGAATGTCGAAAAGAGGCTGCTTTTCTAGGGCTTGCTGATACACATAGACAATCATTTGTCCAAAATGCTCTTCTTAAATGCGGCGCACCACATCACCCAGTGTAAGGTTTGGCGTCACTAATGTGGGTAGCCTTTCCATCAGGGGGACTGGCTTTAGTAAGGGGTCTGAAAAAGGGAAATAAAATAATGAATACATATAAGTTGAAGGATTCTGGAAAATGGAGATTCATGAAGAAGATGTATTGATTGTTGATATGGAAGCTGATTAAACTTAGTGCTTGAACGGTACGTGAGAACCAGCGTTTAGGGCACGGCTTTACGGAGATGCGGGTATACTTTATGACTTGCTCGACAGCATTAAATACAAATGGGATGGCGACTATACTTTAACCCTCCCTAAAAAAACGGAGGGAATCGCCTTGTTTAACGAAAATCCGATTATTTCTAAATGGGTCGCTGATATATACGACCAAAAAGTTACCGAAACAGACGAGGTAGATTTTCTGTTATCGGTCATTGGAAATGAACCTAAAAGGATTTTAGAAGTCTGCTGTGGTAGTGGACGCATACTTGTACCGCTTGCTAAGGCGGGACACACCGTGATCGGTATAGATATAGACACATTTATGTTAGACAAAATTTTAGCAAAATCCGCAGGACTTGAAAAAATCGAATGGCACAAAGCTGATGCGGTGCATGACGATTGGGGTTCTGGCTTCGATGTAGTTGTGCTTGCCGATAATATTTTATTCAATATAGTTTCCGACATGGATTATAAAAGAGCACAGGAGTTGTTTATTAAAAAGGCGGCTTCTTCGCTTGTTCCAGGTGGATATGTTTATATTGCATATAGTCCGGGAGGCAATAACATAACCAAGCCTGGGCAATCACAGTCGCATAAAGATAATGGAAATAGGATTGTATGGGAAGGTACGGACAACGATGGAAATTACGGGAAAATGATATTAATACCCGGGTCGTTCAACTCGGAAACAAGTCTTAATAGCTTTGGTCGAAGGTTCGAGTTAACCTTTGCTAATGGTGGGGAATTATCACAAAATATTGATTGCGTAAAACATTTCGCCACGCTTGAGCAAATCCACGGTTGGTTATCTGATGCCGGATTTATAATCGAACTTGAATGTGAGGATTTTGATAAAAACCCCATCAATGATGAATCGTGCGAAGTTAAAATTTATGCACAGAAAAAATAGCATTTCCTAATTATGAAGCCCCAATATGGAGACATATACTAAATGGAGAAGTTATTTTGAATAAATTACTTGAGTGCTGCGAAATCGATTTGAATGTCTTGAAAGAGGACAGAGTTGTAGCCCTTTTAATTGATATTGCTACAAATCTGTTTTTTATCTTCAACAGTTATTTTAGTTGTTTTAGCATTGAGAGGAGAAGGAAATGAAAAAAATATTGCCTATAAGCAAAGAAAGTTATCTTACTGCCTACCCGCATTATGTTAATATATCCTCGATTTTATTTGATGATAGAATTGATGAACCTTTTAATTTGTGGATTTCTAATATCAAAACAACTGAGGCGAAATTGAATACAGAGTGGTTCGAAACAGAAATTATGAAATGCAGCCATATCAATAAAGCAGAGGGTAGTGTAAAAGTCTTTTTATCTAATATTAATAAAATCTCTTGTAATGAAGGAGATATAACTGGCTATCATGATTCTTTTAAATATATCTATACTGAGATGAATGGAAATGGTTATATTGAAATTGAAATTGAGCATTTTAAAAATACAAGTGTTTGGGCAAAAGCTGGCTTAATGTTCAGGGAAAACCTTTGCTCAGATTCAAGATATATATCCATTCTTGCTACACCTTCAGTTAATGGTATCGTCATTCAAACAAGAGAATCGGCTGGGGGAGAGTCCGAATATGAGTATATTTGTGCTTCGCATTTTCCGGCATGTATGAAAATAGAGCGGATAGGTGATTGTACTCAATTGTACTGCGGCAATTCATTAGGAGAATGGGAGTATATCAGAACAATTGAATTTCAATTTCCATCATCTGTTTATATGGGGATTGCATTATGTTCACCAGTAAAAAATGCGTATTTAAATTGGATTACTACAAACTTTATTCAGTTGTATTGCTATAAAGATTTTGATTTACATGCTATCCCCTTGAACTTTAGCACAGGTATATACTTAAACGATGATTTTTATTCCTTTTGTCCATACCTTAGAGTTCAAAATATTAAGTATTCTTTGCTGAAAAAAAACAACATAAATATAATTAAATTCATAATAAGTGCTTTGGATGATGATAATTATGTTGATGTGTTTTTAAATGAGTATTTTGTACCACAAGGCAATGGATTTGAGAAGTATGAGTATCAACATGGGAATATGATTTACGGCTATGATCTACAGGGTGAAACGTTTAATATAGTTGGTTACAACGAGCACAGTCTTATTAGACATAGTGTATTGTCATTTAAACAGTTGGAGGATGCGATTATTGAGGACGGGAGAGAAGGATGGTATCGAATAGGACTATTATCTATATTTAAATTTCATCCCTATGTTACGTTTACATTTAACTTGGATTTGATGTTAAAACAGCTCGAAGACTATTTATATGCTAAAAACTCCTTGGAAGGTTGTTCTATTATGGAGAACAATGAACCTAGAATAGCCCACGGAATAGATGTGTACGATTATTTAATTATAAATATTTCACTTTTCCCAAGCGACATTCGACCACTGCACGTTATTTGGGAACACAAGAAAATTATGCTGTTGAGATTGAAGTATCTTAAGTTTTATGATTACATAAATATCGATGATTTTCAATTTCTCTATTCTGAATATTCCTCCATTGAACGACTGGCTATGCAAACAAGAAATCTACAAATGAAAAATATTCTTAAGTTTAATGATGCTAATATTGAAAAAATACAAAAAAAAATTAAAATTATTAAATTAAAAGAAAAAGAAACAATACCTATTATCATACAAGCTTGTCGGAATATTGCCGAAAATCGAGATGGAAACTCTCAATGATGACGTAAAAAAGTGCGTGTAAGGATCGGGGAGTCTAGTAAAAAAGTAGGGTATCTTTGGGATTGCGCAGACACCAAGAAAAAATGGGCCAACCAGTATTTTCTGCTGGCCTATTAATACGAAGAAGCCCTAATCAATGACGAGTAACAACAAAACCGTTCAGTGATCTACTCAAAAAGTCTTTAAGAGTTTCAGATAGAAAAGATCAAAATTGAATCCGCTACGAAATCAAAGATCACGTGACGGTCGAACATCCAGATGAGCCCTATACTCAAAAAGGATATTACATACGGAAATGGGAAACCCGTGACGGTCCCAATCCTAATTTACAGCTTCTTCAGGATTGGCAAGGGCAGTTCCAGACCGAGCTCTTTGAGCCCTACCAGCGCTGGGAAGCGTGGCTCGAGGATACCATTATCCACATGTACACAGGGGCAAGAGTACCCGGCATATTGCCTCGTTTATTGAAAAAATATTTGGAACATCCCGCTCCTAACCACCGTCAGCAATATCACCCGCACGGCCGCCTGACAGGCCCGTCCGCTCGCCAAACGGTACTCTGTCATTCATCTGGAAGGCATGTATATCAAGCTTAAGCGCCAAAGTGTAGCCAGTGAAGCCATCTATATGGCGATGAGGATAGACGAAGAAGGGCAATGGGAAATCCTCAGCTTCAGTATTGGCGCCAAGGAGGGGGCACATGGCTGGCGGGAAGTGCTGCAAGACTTGCACCGCAGGGGGCGAATGAGAGGAAGCCTTTAAGGAAACCTAACCCTAAGTCGATGTCCAGCGCTGCATAACCCATAATATGCGGAATATCTCCGAGAGATGGAACCAGCGCATCCTATGAGAGGTTAGCAATGCTCAGACGACAGCTACGTTGGCCCAAAAGTTCCCAGAAAAGCATCCTCCTGCTCCCGCGAGCGAAGAAAAACGACAACCGCACCAATGGGTAACGAAATTAAATTTTAGTAGGCCAGATTGCCCTGTCCCTTTGAAAAACATTCATATCCATTGTCACAATGGATACTCTACAACCCTTAAAGATAAATATACAAACTTCTTGACGCTACCAACTATGATACGCCGAAAAAGGTTTTATCCTGCTTTCTCTGAACTTAAGTATACAGATTTCCTGAAAGGTGGGTCTAATTTCATGTGGGAGTTGATCTTTGCTTTATCATAAAAGGTCACCTGTTCTGCGGTTTAGTGGATCTTCGATAATCTCACTTTACTAATGAAGGGGTGTTTTTTTCTGTGCTCGTTAGACCCTTGCTTAAATAAGCTTCATCTTAATCGTTCGAATTTATCCTAAGAAAAGACAATAGATATCTTGGCTTAGAAATATATGATGTTATTACAGAAATGCTAGAAAAACAGAAGAATAATACGGTTGGGCAACAATTTGTCATTCATCCATTCCATTTGCTTTTTGAACATAAAAAGTTGTTATCATTAGCTATTTCCTTGACTAGCAGCCCTTCTTTAAAAAGGGAATCAGATTTGTTAATTAATGAGGCCTTGAAGCTTAGAAATTTAGTCCTTTACTGCAACCATTTCATCGCTGAGAAAGGAATATATATAAAGTACGAAGTTATAATTGAAAACATTATGAAGATAAAGAAAATCGAATTAGCTATGATCAACTCCTTAATCAAAAATAGTAGAGTGTTCACCACTCGCTCTTCTTCCAAACATTAATAAACCATTTCATTAACGGATTTGCCAATTAATATTAAGCGTTAATGAGGCTGTGTCATGAAGAGTCAAAATAAACCTAAGGTAGCGAAAAAAATGTGTCGAAATGGTTTTTGGTATAAAAATGCAAATCACGTCGACACTATTTCAAACACAATCGTTGATACAAAATCATGCCGTGAACGATAGTGAACAGGTGAGCTGCAACTCGGGCTACCCGGCGTTCGAAAGGAAGACAAGAAATATCGAAGCCTGCAGAGGCTCCCCCACAAATGGGTTGAAAAGCAAACCGGTAAAAATCATTGTAAGCTAATCGAAATAAATTACTTTTTATGGTGATTATTCCTACGTCCTGAATCCGTGAAATGAAAAGCCTGAAGGGTTAGAAAAATAGCTTCCGGTGAAGTGAAATAAAGAAAAAGGAAATAATTCCCTTATTTCAAGAACTCACCTTGGAGGTGCACCGAAGAACCCTGTCCGTTTTTAACTCGATCAGTCCGTGGAACTGCTGACCGCTCATTCCGGTTTGGACCTTAGCGGCGTTCGCCCTTCTCATACCCAGATCGCCAAATGTTTAATTCGCTATTTGTTGCCTGTTGCCCTGCACCCTACCGTCACTCACACGGATGTCCTTCTGGCCTACCTGGGGCTGCTTTGCCAAAGGAAAAGTGACTTCGACCCGATTGAGCCCTTTCGGAAGGATCGCTTTTTCGCCAAATCCCTAGGCCTTAAACACGTCCCGTCTTCGCCTACCCTTCGGCAGCGCCTGGATTTGGCCGCTACTCACAGTTACGACTGGCAGACGATTCTGCTTGAAAAGTCGGCGGACTTGCTTCGTGCGCTGGACGTACCGCTGCCCCCTGTTCGGGTCTCCCTTCCCGAAGGGGAAACCATGTCCTGGCTACCACTGGATCTGGACGTCTCGACGTTTGACAATAGCACCACCCGCAAAGAAGGGGTGCCCCTAACGTACAAAAGGTGGACGGCTATACGCCGTTTTTGCCTATCTCGGACAGGAAGGCTACCCGAGTGAACGTCAACCTGCGCGAAGGAACCACGCATGTGCAAAAAGAAGCGGCTGCGTTTCTATACATGCGTAAGGGAAGCTGTGGTGTGTTTTTATTTACCGAACCGTTAGCCGGACGGCGTCATGTACAGGCGAACGAAAGACGAACCAAAGTGGATTGGGCCCTTCAAATCAGGAATTACTAGACGTGCACTACCTCAATGCGAAACGGGTTCCACTTGTGATGGACAACTTGAATACTCATACGATCTCTTCGTTGTATGAAGTGTTTCCGCCAGAATAGGCCTTATCTTTAGCGAGACGTCTGAAAATCCACTAGACTCCCCAAGCATGAGAGTTGGCTAAACATGGCCGAAATTGAACTGAGCGCATTGACGATCTAATATCTGAATCGGCGCATTGGCTCAATTGAACAATTGCAGCGCGAAATTACGGGATGGGAAGTTGACCGGAATCAGGTACAAAAAAACCGTGGAGGGGCACTTCACCACCCCTATGGACAGAGGGGAATTGAAACATTTGTTTCCTGAAATTTGATGTGGTCAAGGTACTAGGTTGAGAAATATATATTTGAAGTCTTTTTGGGGCTGGAGAATGGGATAGAATTATTCAAGTGAAGTCATGTGCATATACCTTTTTCCCAGATAAAAAGGCATACTTCAGCAGTATCTATTAGACTACGCCTTTTTACAAATCATACCCGAATAGTGCCCGTTCGCCTCGTATAATGAACCCTTGGAGGAATGGTGGTGAAAATTAAATTATCCAGCATCATCTCTACGACGCAGCGTTCTTTTGAGACAATATCATCAAGCCCAATAATAATTTTTTTGATTAGCTCCGAATTTCTCGTCAACTGTGCTTTTAATAACATATTACGAAACATGAGCATGTTCTGCACAATTTGTTTGTAGTTATTATAAATGATATCTGCATTGTTCATCAATTTGCGGGATTTCATATATTGTATTCTTTTTAGCATCATTACTTTGTGGTCCCATAGTACATGCAGCGGCTTGATATCGTACTTATCTTTATTCTGCAAAAGCAAATCCAGATAATGCTTGATGTCCTCATAAACCTTCATTCCAAATACAAAATCCCTGGGATTGTCCATCATTCTGAATCTTTCCGAAGTATTTTTGGATAGGAGATAGTCATTCAGCGTCTCTGCAACTAAGGATGTGTCAAAGTGATAGCTTGCTTTGTTGAAAAAACTTAATAAGTGCAGCCCGCCTCTTCCTTCTTCTAAATAATCCTTAGGTGCGTCGATATTTAGATATGCTTGCTCTACCTGCTCAAAAGATGCCTTTGTGTAAGAATATTTTCCTGTAAAGGTAAAGTCGGCCACATCGAACATTTGTTCCTCCAGGTTGTATCCAAAAATAAATAATTCGTGTGGAGAGATTTTTTTTTGATGGACAAGGCTGCCTGCAATACAAGACTCATCAAAGATGCCGTAAATATAATTATCAAGGTCAATAGCATCCACAAAAAATTGGCTTAAGTTTGTACTCATGCCGGCGATGGTTTCTCTTTTTAGCGTTTGGTTGTATAGCCAGGGGCAGTCAAAAATTATATTGGACTTGGGCCAGAAGTCAAAGAACAGTCCATGCGTATCGCTCCACAGTTGTATGTAGTTGTTGTAAATCCATGGCAACGTTTCTTCATAGTTTGATAAAATTGACAATAGATTGGCATGCCATGTCCAAGATGTTATAGGGGGATATTTCATCGGCAAGACTTTTTTTGTCATGACTATCACTCCTGTACATTTTGTAGAGATCATGTTAAATTGCAAAGCACCTGTATAGATGATATCATATTATTTGGTTTTTTTTTCAATATAAATATACCCACGATAAAATGAGTAGAGAATAAAATCCAGATGGCCATACAGAGTATTATTAATATTGCTCAACGTATTTGAATAAGCTTCTTCACAGCAGCTCGAAGCGCTTTCATATTTTTCACGCCCCCTTAAAAATGCAGCTGGTGGATTGTCAACAGTAATTAGAAAGCTTTTTTAAGGGTTTCTTAGCGGTACTGAACCGGCGTCAGGTAGCCGATCGTTCCGTGAATGCGGTGTTTATTAAACTAATACCTTGACCAGACCAAAATACAGGATAGAAATACTTTAACTTCCCCCCGTGCCTGCTCAGTGGTAAATTGCC
Source organism: Paenibacillus sp. FSL R7-0302 (assembly GCF_038006885.1). Taxonomy (NCBI): domain Bacteria; kingdom Bacillati; phylum Bacillota; class Bacilli; order Caryophanales; family Paenibacillaceae; genus Paenibacillus; species Paenibacillus sp. FSL R7-0302. The sequence goes on along the minus strand of NZ_JBBOWB010000001.1, from coordinate 4,989,301 downwards.
AATCGACAGATTTTTTTTGATTTTAGTTACGTTGCGTTTCCCAAGCTGATACCTCGCCATTCTTCAGTAGAGGCAATTCGGCGGTTTAGGCATTGAATCGTCAGTGCACTGAGTTCAACTTCAGCGATGTTCAGCCAACTGCCATGCTTAGGGGTGTAATGAATTTCTAGCCGTTTCGACAAAGCCAAGGCCTGTTCAGGTGAAAAGGTGTCGTACAAGGACGAGATCGTAAGGGTATTCAAGTTGTGGACTTCCAGCAACTCCTAGATCTGCAGAGCCCAATCGGATTTAGTGCGTCTTTCCGAAGCCTGCACGTGACGCCATCCGGCGAGCGGTTCCTTGAACAAAAACAGGCTGCAGCTTACCTTACGAACATATTCGTAATCTTCCCGCAGAACCTGCCCTGGCTCCATTAGTTGTGGAGGGCGTGGGTCATACGGAAGGGCATAGACATCTAAGACGTCTTTTATCCGAGCGACGAATTAGCTACTCGGTTTGGCGGGAATGCACCATTGTTTTTTAGGTGAGGCTTACGTTTTGTTTTTTTTTAAGTCGTCCAAATCGTTTCTCGTCCGACCGATTCCAAAATATTCAGTTCGATGACTCGACGGGTCAGCAAACGAATGGGCTAGCGGGCATACCCTTTCGGGGGAATGAACAGGCTTGTGCAATAATTCGGGCTTCCACCGCACCCGTGATCGGCGAAGAGCGTGCTGGTTAAGCGCGCCGGCGGTAACGGAGTGCCTCCTCCAGTCCGTGGGTACAGTAAGGGATTACTGTATAAAAAACCATGACAGTACTGACTCCTGAGCGGCTGGCGATTTCAGTCTGCTTAGGAATGGCGCCTTGATTTTCATCCGAATGAAGCAGCACTAGATAGCGACGGCGAATGTCAGGGGGCGTTGTTTCTGCATGAAGAAATTGTTCAATTCTTTCGCGTTCTTTCGGCTTCAGTCGAACCTCGTGTTCTTATTAATCTTCCATAAATTCCATATTATTCTTTTAGAAGGAGCATAAAAATAGAATTAAAAACGGTCAAGGTACGGTTTGAGTTAATTAATATAATAATCTATGGAGCCAATAGTTTTTGTTCCTTTTTGTACTCAGATAGAACAGTAGCAGGTAACGGATAGCAGGCTACACGTCTAGATTATTAAATCGAGGATCGGTGTCTTCTTTGACAGGCCTTTGTATGTTACCGTTGAGTTCTGTCCGGATCGGCTGGCAGTTGGCAAAGGAGCTCTTCCGGATCCTGCGGCGCCTACGAGTTGAAGCCCGGCGTTTGGCCTTGCCAGCTGGCGGGCATCCAGGAGTGGGATTGGCTGGGATTTGCAGTAGCAGTCGTAGCTGGTTCAACTTGTCTAATGCAAACTTACTCAAATTGTACGCTAGCGTGCTGAGCAGGAAATCGACACTTGCCCGGACACCCCAGTGACGTGTGCGTTTCATCCCGAAACATTCTTTGAGATAGGCAAACACACGCTCCACTGACGTACGCTTGTTGTACAGTGTGTAAAACTTTCGCTACCTCTTGCGGAATAGGTGTACAACCGCAAATCCGTTTGTATGCGAATTTTAAACATTTTTTGTAAATCGGATCCGGAAAGCTCACAGCCTTTGCATTTGCTAGGCCGGGTCAGGGTCTCGTACTTGGTATCCAAACTGTCGTAACGGTATGGATGCCCTTGAGTACACAGCGGTGTGCAATCCACATTCATTCCCGCAGGCGGGTCTTTGTGGTGAATCAGAGAAATCCCAGGACAGGCTCCCAACGAATGAGTCAACTGGTAGGTCGCCGCGCAGTTGTAGCCTTTGTCGCCCAAGATATATTTGACCTTCAGCATTGGAAACTTTAGGAGCAGGCCTTTGAGAAGGACGATCGCCATACGCTGATCATTCAGATTGGCCAAACTAAAGAGGCCGCTGAGAATATACTGGCTGTCCGTGTCGACCAGCAGATTCGCCTTAAAACCGTAACAGCTGATCATTCTGCCCTTCGTATTTTTCTTGTCGCAACGCGCGGCTTGCCGGGGCAATGCGGTCAGCAGTTCATCGTACGTGTAGGGCAACATCGCTTCAATAGTTTTCTTGAAACGGTCCGAGACTTTGTTCATAGGCTTCCATTTCCTCGCGCCAACCTTCCTTTTCGGCCTGGGATGGACGACCGGGCTTGCTGTGCCTGGGTTTCTCGACAATCTGAGAGTCCCTTTTCAGGGACTCTTTTCTTAGTCTCTGCTGCCAGCACGCAAGTCTACAACTACAATGTTCTTCTGGTACCAAGAATATTTCGAGAATGAGTTTAAAGTGCAACCTAAATAAGTTCCCAGAAGATATCTTCTGTTACCTTTTTAAAAATGTTGTAACAATTAAACTGACATCGCATCGTGTCCACAACCTCAAGAAATTCGACAACACCGGCGAAGACATGGAGGACCTGATCTCCATCGGCACCATCGGCCTGATCAAGGCCATTGAGAGCTACCGCCCGAACAAGGGCACGAAGCTGGCTACTTTTGCGGCAAGATGTATCGAGAATGAAATCCTGATGCACTTACGTTCGCTGAAAAAAACACGTAAAGACGTATCCCTCCACGATCCGATCGGAACGGATAAGGAAGGCAACGAGATCACCCTGATCGATATCCTCGGCTCGGAAGCCGATGATGTGATTAAAGAGGTCGATCTGAAGATTGAGAAGAGCAAGATCTATCGGAATCTGGATATTTTGGATGACCGGGAGAAGGAAGTCGTAGTCGGCCGCTTCGGCCTGGACACCGGCGGGGAAGAGCGGACGCAGCGGGAGATTGCGAAGGAGCTGGGGATCTCGCGGAGCTATGTGTCGCGGATTGAGAAAAGGGCGCTGATGAAGCTGTATCATGAGTTTTATAAGGTGAAGCGGTGAACTCATAATCAATTTCTAAAGCAACTTGTCTGCGGATGAGTTGCTTTTTGTTTTACGAATATATCGTCCTGGAGATACCCCTTCGGACTTCGTGAATTGTTTGGTGAATGAATATATATCCCCGTAACCAAGACTGACGGCTACGTGTTTGATGGGAAGTCCAGACAGCAGCATCATTTTTGCCTGTCTCATTAAATGTTCAGTGTGGTATCGCTTAGGGGAAATTCCTGTAGTCTCTTTAAACAATTTCCGAAAGTTCTCGTAGCCCATATTCACGGCAGATGCCACTTCCTGAATATCAAAGTGAATATCATTGGAGGCACTAATCAGCTCGCAGGCTTTTGTTATTTTACTTTCAATTTCATTGCTATGAGCATTATGAATGCTACTGTGTAATCTGATAATCAAATCCTGAGACTTCATTAGCAGGGAGGGAAGACTTTCATCTGTTGCACTTTTCAAGGCTTTCAGCAAGGAAACAAAATCAAAGAAAAAATCATTCGTATGCTGTGTCGATTGGACTTCCTTATCGGAATTAATAATTCCAAGTGTCTGTAAGTATGAATAGACAGGATACCCGACACTGATATAAAACTCGATCCAATTCCCATCTGGTTCAATTGCAGTAGAGTGCAAACGTTCAGGTAGACGTTGAACAAGATCACCTGCTTGCATAGGAGTAACGGTACCGTCCGCAGAAATAAACTTTCCAGTGCCTTGCAATACTACAAAACAGCTGTAATAGCCTATCTTAAAATCATATTGAGAACGCTCTGCTGATCTTTTCCGCATAAAGCCGCAAGATAAAATACCTTGATTAAAGTCTTTGCCGATACAGCGGTAGATTACATCATTTTCATTAATGTCTTCAACATTCATGTACGCACACCCCTACCAAAATGGATAAATGAAATACCATACTCAACATTTAATATAAGGGAATTTCCTTATATTATAGGGGCATCTACATTAAAAGATCAACCAATTAGAACAATGGATGGGAGTGTTATTTAAGCCAATGAAGCTAAGCAGAGATTGGGAAAATCAATATGTTACTCAAAAAAACCGTTATCCCATGCATGAGCCCTACGGAGTATACGAAACCGTTGAACAGGCTTTGAGCGGAGACCGGAGAAAGTCTAAATACGTAAAAAGCCTGAATGGAATGTGGAAGTTTAAATGGTTCGGATCTCCCGATGAAGTAACGGATGAATTCTACAGTCCTGAATATGATGTTTCCCATTGGGATCATATTCCGGTTCCTTCCCATTGGGAGCTTTCGGGGTATGGAAAACCTGTATACACCAATATGTTATATCCCTTTGTTCAAAAAGGGGAGGGTTCAAGTCACGAAATTCAACTCAGGAATAATGAATACATTTTGAATCCGCCTCATGTGCCAGAGAGTAACCTTACCGGTTGTTACGTTAGAACGTTTGAAGTTGACGAACATTTTAACGAAAGGGATATATTTATCGATTTTGGAGGTGTAGAATCGTGTTTTTATCTGTGGTTAAACGGCAAAATGGTTGGTTATTCTCAGGATAGTAAGCTTAACGCTTCTTTTGATATCACGGATTACATTCAAAAGGGACAAAACCTTATAGCTGTTCAGGTGATGCGGTTTGGAGCCGGTACTTATCTGGAGGATCAGGATTACTGGCATCTCTCGGGGATCTACCGGGATGTTCTCATTTATGCAAAACCACGTATGCGCATTCATGATTATAAGATCGAAACCCTCTTTTCCGGTAATTATAACAATGCCGAATTATCCGTGACGGTTGTACCTAATAATCAAGTGAATGGTTATGGTGATGCCCATGCGCGCTTGTCCCTGTATGATAGCGATCAGCAATTGGTGACTGCGTTTGAAACGCCAAAGTTTGCGGATTGTGATTCCTACCTGCGAGAAAAATATGTAGCAAAGGTTACAAAAACCATTTCAAATCCTCACTTGTGGAGCGACGAGAGCCCTTATCTCTATAAATTGGTGTTAGAAATGATTGATTTGTCTGGAAATGTAGTTGATATTGAGAGCGCGAATGTCGGCTTCCGTGAAGTGAATATCGATCGCAAAGGGGTCCTGAGAATTAATGGGAAGCGTCTCATTATACGGGGAACCAATCTTCACGCCTTTTGTCCTGAAACAGGACGAGTCGTAACAACAGAATATATGCGCGAGCAAATCAAGGTCATGAAATCGCTGAATATCAATGCGGTAAGAACAAGTCACTATCCGCACGCAATCGAATGGTATGACTTGTGTGATGAACTGGGCATTTACTTGGTGGATGAAGCCAATATTGAAACACACGGTCTTGGCGGCCAGTTAAGCGCATCCCCCGAATGGACAAATGCGTATATGGAACGGGCTACACGGATGGTTCTGAGAGATAAAAATCATCCATCCATTATTCTCTGGTCTCTGGGTAATGAATCCGGTTATGGAGCGAATCATGCTGCGATGTACGGCTGGATTAAGGAGTATGACAAAACAAGGTACGTTCAGTATGAGTCTCTGAATCCTCCGGCAAACATATCCGATATTATGGCGCCTATGTATCCTCAGAAAGATTGGATTCTGGATGTCATGGCTGAAAGCGAGGATTTGCGTCCTTTTATTATGTGTGAATATGCGTACGCGAAAAGTAACAGTAACGGAAACTTTAAGGAATTTTGGGATCTCATTCATAAATTCCCGCGGTTTCAAGGAGGATTTATTTGGGATTTTCAGGATAAAGCGCTGGTTAAGCAGGATAAAGACGGAAATAAAAAGTATGTCTATGGCGGGGCATTCCAGGAAGAGGTTACTGATCCTGCACCTGATATGTGCCTGAATGGTATAGTTTTCCCAGATCTCACTCTCAAGCCAGCTGCGAATGAAATCAAAAATGTACAAGCTCCTATCCAGATCGATTACATGCCTGGGAATAATGGCTTTCGAATTTATAATCATTACACGCATCGGGATTTAAGCCATTTGAATATGGTTTGGGAGCTGGTTTGCGATGGAAAGGTGACTGAAAGCGGTAGTTTGCCTAGATATCACACAGCACCCGGATCCGTTGATAAGCTGCAAGCGCCATACGATTCGTCTAAAGTCTCCGGGGAAGCTTTTCTGAATTTCCATGCTTATTTGGACGAGGACACCTTCTATTCTAATAAGGGAACCTGTATTTATGCATGCCAGATAGAGATTAAAGATTCTATTAATAAAGTGCATACCGGAGATATAGAAAAGGATAGCTTGAAGTATGATGAAACGGCAAATGAAATTCATATCTATAATGAAAATACGTCGGTTCTTTTCTCGAAAGAAACCGCAGAGTTCATCTCTGTAAAATACAATAACAAGAATTATTTCACGGGAGGAACCAATAACTTCTATCGCCCTCCGACAGGCATTGATGGAGGTATTCATCTCGAATCGTCCAATTATGCAGATGAATGGAAAGCTCTCGGGCTCCATTCCCATCAAAAAGAAATCAAGAATATTCGGGTATTTGCAGCATCTGCTGCTGTTATCATTCAAGTTCATTGTCTATATCATGGGTGCATTGAAACAAAAACTAATTATACCGTCGGCGGCAAAGGTATAGAAATCACTAATACCGTTGTGAACAATGCCAAGGTCGACACCCTCCCGAGAATTGGGCTAAGCTTTAAGTTCTCAGATGCGTGGAAGAAGTTGAAATGGTATGGTCGCGGGCCATGGGAAAACTACGCAGATCGTAAATCTGCCGCATTCGTTGGAGTCTATGAGAGCACTGTAGAACAGCAGCACGTACCCTATATCTTACCGGTAGAATGCGGTGGTAAGGAGGATGTCCGGTATTTATATTTGTCATCCCAAGAACAAGCAGTAAAAGTATCGGCAGCGGGACATTTCCATTTTGATATTCATGGACACAGTATTGAGCAATATGACAATGCCGCCTATGAAGACGAGCTGGGAAATTCAGATTCTGTTTATCTTAATATTGATCACAAACATGCAGGTCTTGGCGGAGATACCGGCTGGACCAAAAATATTCACGATCCCTATCAAATTAAGAAAGGTATTTATGTTTATAGGGTAACTATAGAAATTATTTCTTAAGAAAAACGCATCCGCTGCAAACTTCAGATGATATCCTTTCGTTTATATGCCGAAATTATTTGAAAAAGATGAGCAACTGGAGATGCCGACAATGATAAGTGAGGGGCAAATGGTTAGAGAATATTGTACAGGAAAGATCGAGAATATGACTGAGCAGGACTTCATCCATGAATAAGACAAAGGCCATCCTTTTTAGGATGGCCTTTCCTTTACACTTTTAACTCCTCTTACTTCCCACTCTCCAGCAATCTCGCCACCATAGTAGCGAACTCTGCCCGAGTGATATCTTTAGCAGGCTTAAAGGTGCTGTCTTCGTATCCTTTGATGATGTTATTCGATGCGAGTGCATCAATGGAGTTATAATACCAAGCTTCTTTGTTAACATCCTTGAATGATGTGTTTCCGGTGCCGGTCAGCTTGAAGGCTCTGGTGATTAGTGTTGCTAGTTCACTGCGGCTAATCTTCGCGTTCGGACGGAAGGTGCCATCGCTGTATCCGTTCATCAGGCCGGCACTGGCTGCTGCGCCGATATACTTATTGGCCCAATGTGCCCCAGATACATCGGTGAATGTACTTGCTTGTCCATCAAGTCCCATGTGCGTTGTAATGACCTTAATGGCCTCGGCACGGGTCAAGCCTGCATTCGGACGGAAGGTGCCATCTTCATAGCCGGTTAGTAATCCTTTGGAAATCAGCAGGTCAATGCTTGCTTTTGCCCAATGATTCAGTGTATCTGTGAAGCTGACCACTACCGGCGTAGGTGTTGGTGCTGTTGTTTCTGCTGGTGCTGGTGTAGCTGTAGGAGCCGGTGTAGCTGTAGGTGCTGGCGTTGGTGTTGCCGGTGGAGTTACGGTACCTCCTCCAGGACTTGGATTGCTTGGTTCATTGTCTACTGGATCAGGATCAGTAGGGGTTGGAACATATGGGAGTGCTGGTGCAAAAGCGGTAAGCAGTCTGGCTTGACTTTGCTGCTCAAGCGCATAGCCCATGCCCAGAACCTTGGCATCGTCCCACGCTCTGCCCACAAGCTGCATCGAGATCGAATATCCGCTGTCGTTTGTTCCCACAGGAACCACTACCGTAGGGAGACCCACATTAGATGTTAATACGCCCGTGTTGCGGTCCGAACTTAATTGAGAGGCTGATGCGTCATTGTTGTAGACGTCACTGATGAAGCCTGCATAGACAATGGCATCCACGCCATTCTCGTCCATCCAGCCTTTGATCACTTCCTTATAGTCCGTTCTATACTTGATGTAATCTTGTACAGCCTGTTCCGTCATCCGCGTAGGTGCAGTGTAACCTCTCTGATTATAGATAAGCACCTTATCTGAAGCGAGTACACTTGCTCCGTCCGCGTAAGGGAAGGCTTTGTGAAGCTCAATGTAGCGCGCCCAGCCTTCAGTAGATCCGTTAATGCCTTGAGGACGGGTAGGAGCTGCTGGCATTTTTGTCATTTCAACCATTTCCGCTCCCGCAGCTTGCAGTTCTGAGAACTTATTCTTTACGGCTAGTCCGGTATCATCATCAGCATAACTGGAGACAAAGGATTCGGGGATGAATCCGATTTTCTTTCCTTTCAATGCCCCGGCATCCAATGATTCCTTCCAGTTCTCCGGACGTTTATGATCTGCATCAGCAGTTACGGTGAAAATATCCTGCGGGTCCGTACCTGTTGTAGCATTCAGCATAATGGCCAGGTCCGTTACGGTTTTGGCGATAGGGCCCGCATAATCCTGTCCCCAAGTGAGCGGCAGTACACCTGTCGTACTGGCCATGCCGTCTGTACCGCGGAAGCTCTTTAAGCTGGCGCCTGTTGTCGGTGCATAGAGAGATACCCCGGTCTGCGATCCCATGGCTGCTGCTGCGAAATCAGCTGCTACCGATACGGCCGAACCGCCGCTGGAGCCAAAAGAGGTTTTGGACGGATAGAGCGCATTCCATGTCTGCATCCAGCCGCTTTCACTGAAGCTTCCGCTGTTCGCGAACTCCGAAGTGTTGACTTTACCAATAATGACCGCGCCGGCTTCCCGCAGCTTATTCACCTGGAAGGCATCCGATTCCGGCCGCCAGCCTTCTAGTGCTTTACTGCCGCCTGTTGTAGGCATGTCCTTGGTGTCGTAGATGTCTTTAATCGCAATTGGAATTCCCAGCAGATCACCCTTGGCACCTTGTGCACGGGCATCGTCAGCAGCTTTGGCCTGAGCCAGCGCGGTTTCGGATACATGCAGGAAGGCATGGAAGCCAAGTTGCCCCATATCGTATGCCTTGATTCGATCCAAATACGCTTGAGTAATTTGTACAGAAGTCGTTGTACCACTAATCATATCCTGCTGCATCTGTGCAATGGATTTATTCACAACATCGTAAGGGGAGGAAGTGATGAAGCTTTGCGCTGCCGGAGCCTCTGGAATGAACAGGTTATCTCCAGTATTAAGTCCCTCTATGCCTGAGATATCCCAGTTGCTGATGGAGCGGATCTGTGCAGGGGTTAAGCCGGATACATCCAGCTGCTGATGGAGTCCATTAAGCGTGGCAACCAGATTGTTCAGCCCGGCTTCACCAGCTTCTCCAACTTGTACAAAATTCACCAGGGATTTCGACTGGCCCGGTTCAAGATTCAAGGTATTAATGAAGCCATAGAAATTCGCCTCATTACCGGACTTGGCCAGAGGTGTGGTGAATGGATTCTGCTGCTGATTCCCAAGAGCCGTTAATCCATTATTAAATGGATGTGGAGACCCGACTGCAACACCTAGAGGTTTATTGTTTCTGGCACTGCTATCGACCACAATCCATGAATCGTCTGTAGTCACCTCCAGATCATTGGAGTAGGTTGCCTTGACCACTGAAGCATTAGCCGCTGTGCCATAGCCTAAGGAGCCGCCGAAGGAGACATCTACTTTTACAGCCATATCATTCTTATTGGTAAAAGTATCAAAGAATCTAGTCCGGTTATTGATAGTGTCCACATACACATCACGGGTGACGGTGACATTTCCCAGATTGACAGATTGAGAGGAAGTGAATCTATTAACGCCATCGTATTTGAGGTCGAACCCGCGCATCATTTGTCCATTCATTAGGGAGGCGGAAGGCGAAGATACTTTAACAAAGATATTACCGAAGCCCTGCACTTGTGTAGTGCCGACGGTACGCAAGCTTCCTGTGTCCAAGCTGGGAGCAAAAGCATCGTGAATCTCCCATACAGTGCCACTAGATGAAGTAACCCTCGTTAACGCATCTGCCGTTTGAAACGGAATGACTCCTGAAGCAATAACAGATAATGCAATGGAAGTAGCTATAACTTGCCTCTTAGTTCTACGCAGACGTTTCAACTTACTCATGTAGGCAATCTCCCTTTCCTCTATGTATATTATTAATTGTGTTAAGAAATATAACATTGTATATTAATTCAGTCAATGAATAATATGAAATTGAACTATTTTTAGAGATTTTAACAAAGGGAGAGTACTGTATTTATTAAAAAGTGTATAAAAAATAATATAAAAGTGTTTTATATAACATTTAATGTTATGTATATGGTAGTTATCCTGGTTAGTTTTTTCATAACCCTACTTTTCTGCTGATAGATTATGGAATGTGCTACAATTCACCCATCCTGATCGTTACAGGGGCTGTGGCAGCTTTTCTCATTGTTTTTACAATCCAATTCTATTACCCGGCTGTTTTGGACAAGTGTGTGGATCGCGTGGAGTCCTTTTTACGCAGCCAGAAAAACAATCCTGCTCTCTCTACATTCAGTATGTTCTTGCGAACAGGCTTGAGGATGAAGCGAGAACGGTTATGGAGCAGCTGATGAGCAAGCATAAAAGCCGACAACAGGGAGCTTGCGATTAAGTATGCGAGGGAAGCAGTAGAGGCTTCGAGGGGCGTCCAGCGTTATGTGTTATACAAGGAGTACGAACGAACGTTACCGCAAGCGGTTGAAGCATAGTTTGAAAAAGCGGGTATCATCCTCATTCAAGGATGATACCCGCTTCTGTTAGTTAGGATGCCAGTCTTACTGTCCTAAACAAACCCTGATCAGATCATCGACATGCGCGGTCGCCAAACATTCCACAGTGTCAGCAGCACCGTAATAGATTTTGACTTCGCCGTCATCCTCCAGGATCATGCCGCCGGGGAAGATGACGTCGTTGCGGAAACCTATGTCCATTTCGTAGGGGGCTTCCGGGGCAAGCAGCGGCGAAGCGCTCATCCCGAGAATTTTCTTCGGATTGTTCAGGTCAAGCAGCATAATACCTGCCGTATACCGCTTCTTCCAGGACGGCTCCCAGCCGTTCTTGCCTCGGGCCGGATCAAGATCCACCGCATGGAAGGTGGTCAGCCAGCCCTTATCTGTCTTCACGGGCGGTGCTGCCGGACCGATCTTGTCATTGGCGAACGGGACCTGCTCCACCGCCAGCAACAGCTCCGAACGTCCCCAGTAGATCAGATCCGGTGACTCCGCGATCCAGGTGTCGAACCGGTCCTTGCCTCCGCGGCTGTAGACGGTGAACGGCCGTTCCAGCCGCACATAGTTGCCGTTGATCTTCTCCGGGAACAGCACCATATTCCGCAGGTCCGGCGTGGACAAGCTCAATATTTCAAAGGATTCGAAGTCATCCGTTACGGCGATCCCTCCCCGGATACCGTGCCGCGTATCTACAGCGAAGCACATGTAGCAGCGGCCGTCAATTACCGTCAGACGCGGATCATATCCGCGCACGAACTCTTCATCGTTCAGCTTGAACACCGGCTTGGGGCCGGCCGTCCAGTGGATGCCGTCTTCACTGAATGCGATACCGAGATCCGTTGTATGAGAGGGCTCAAGGGTCTGCTGCTCAAGGGAGCCATAGTCATTGCGGAATACCATCACATACCGGCCGCCGAACTTCACCACTCCCGCATTGAACACAAGTGCGGTGGGATAAGGGACCCGCGCTGCATCCAGCACAGGGTTGGCCGGGTGACGGCGGATGAGCGGGCTGGATGCCAAAGCTCCTATGACGGGTGTACTTGCCTGATTCATCGTTTGAATATCCTCCTTATGAGTAAGAACTGTATTCTAAACAATATGTCCATGGGGGGCGAACGGATAGTCGATTGTAATCCGCCCGGCCTGGCAGTCGCCAACGCCGCTGTACAGATCGGCCTTGCCGTCGCCCCGCATCACGATCCCCGAAGAGAAGACGCAGTCCGTCAAATAGGGTAACTTGGCAGGTCCGGGCGGGTAGCAGGAACGGCTTCCGATCAGATGCAGGTCATGGGATTCCCGGGTCACGGGATCGAAGACGAAGGCCATGTTCAAATATACCTTGATTTCCTGCCCGTTCTCATCCTTATGCTGATAACAAATATGGCCGATGATTCCGATTTTGCCGCTGCTCAGCAGGTAAGCCTGATTGACGCCTCCCCATTCACCAGCTCCGAAGATACCGTGGATGTAAGGGGCATTCTCAATGACTTCAGCAGTCAAATCCTCCAGCTTGTCAATCACCGTGAAGCCGATCATGGATTCGCTGCCATATTGGCCCTTCACCTCGTGGCCCCGCGGACGCGAGAAGACGCCAATTCTGCCGTCTGCCAGAGCAACAAGACGGATATCCTTCATTTTGTTAGGACCGGTAGTGAAGTAGTACAAATCGTGGAGGTCCGTCCCCCGGTAAAAGTAACCGAAAAATGTGCTATATTTGCCGCTCTGATATTGCACATGGGTTCCGCCCAGTACAAGCTCATCTCCTATTTCGCTGATAAACGGGTCCTCCAGCGTGTAGATCATGCTGTTCTCCACCAGGGTCCATTCATCCTGGCCTGTCTGCTCGAACAGCCGGACCCAGGAGCGGGCCCATTCCTCCCGGCGTTCTACCCGGCCGAACAAGTAACGTTTGCCATCCCGTTCAAAAGGAATCGAAATATTATAGACATCGAATCCGTCCACGTTTTTAAATACCAGAGTTGTGCTGTCATAGATGGTTTTGGTTGCTTCAAATTCTAGTTTTTGCTGATGCAGGCTCACGATTTCTCCGCTCCTTTTGTATAGCAGCTCGTTTTATTGCTGAGAAGCTTGATATTCCTTGAACTGCTTTTGGTATTCGGCAACGACCTTGTCCAGACCTGCCTTCTTCATCTTATCCAGCGCTTCGGGGAAGGACTTGTCGTAGTCCAGTACCCCCATATAGATTGGAGTGATGCTGGCTGAAGCTTCCGAGAGAATATTGGTATACTCGGTTCTTACATTCGTCGGGTCAAAAATAAAGTTGGCTGCGATACTATTGACCGCACTCGGATTAGGCTCGAATAAGACCTTGTTATTCTCAGGAATACTGCTCTCCGGGTCAAAGCGCATAAAGTTCACATTGCCGTTCTGGGAATCAGAGCCTCTGTATCTTGGATTATTATTGTTGTTCGGGTCTCTAATAGGCTTTAGGCCCTTGTCGCCATCTTTGGTGTAGTGCTCACCCTCGATGCCGTATTGAACCAGATCGTAGTTGTCTTGGCTGGCTAGCATCCAATCCATAAACTTAACGGCGGCCTCCGGATGCTTGCTATTCGCCGGCACGGCATTTCCGTTCTTGAAGGAGAGGGGACGCAGATACTCTTTCTCCGGGTTAAACCATACGACGCCGATATCGTCCACTGTAGCTGCCGGGTTGTATTTCTGGAGCCCGTTCAGGCTTCCGCCGGTTCCCAGGCGTACGAACCATTCTCCGCTGTCGAGTTGGGCATCTACCTGCTCCTGCTTCATGACCAGGATGTCAGGATTCGTAATTCCCTTGGTGTACAGCTCGTGCATGAAGGCAGCATCCTTCTTGAATTCGTCAGTTTCAATCCAGGATTTGACCTCTCCATTCTGGTTGACATAGAAGAACTTATCCTTAACGGTGAACGGGAAGGTGTCATAGGTCCGGTGCAGGATGGAGGTATGCAGATTGATCGGGTCAAAATCGGCCCGGGTGCCTAAGTAAGGCTTGTTCTTTCCCTTCCAGTTCTTCATCACCGTCTCCCAGGCGCTAATCAATTCAGCCGGAGTTTTAGGCTCCTGCAAATTATTTTCGCGGAGAATATCGCGGCGGATATTAAACTGGCCTTCGCTCGCCATTTCAACCCAGTAGGAGGGGACGATATAATATTTCCCGCCGATGGTTGCCCCGCTAAAGATATCCTCCGGAATATACTTTTTCAGGTTGGCTCCATACTTCTCAATCTCATCCGAGATATCTGCCAGTGCGCCCCGGGTATAGTAGTTGGAGAACGGAGTACGGTCCTGCATGACATGGAACAGATCGAAATCATCGCCAGTGGACAGCATCAGGTTCAGCTTCTGGTCCCAGGCATCCCAGGGGATGAAGATTTTCTCTACGGCAACTCCGACACCGTCTGCAGCCAGCTTCTCATTGACCTTCTGGAACACCTTTTGGTAATCCTTGGGCTCGGTGCCGGGAACGACGTATTTGATCTTGACGACCTCAGAGCCATTAGCATTCTCTGCATTCGGGGATGAAGCATTGCTTTCTCCATTTGCGGCAGGGCTGGCATTATCGGCCTTGCCGCACCCAACCAGGGTGGACAGGGCGAGCACCACAGCTAACAGGGTTGCATAGGATTTTCTCATGAATAATACGGACCTCCTCTTATGATGTCTTATATATGTTAACCCCTAAGGGATGACATCAGCCTTTCACTGAACCGATCACGAGCCCTTTCACGAAGTATTTCTGTAAGTAAGGATAGAGGAAAACAATCGGCCCGATGGTTACGATGGCTGTCGCCATCTTGACCGACTCCGAGGGAAGCGTAACATCGCTTGTTCCCGCCAGCATGGCCATATCGTTCAGCATACTGATCTCCGATTGCATCTGCAGCAGCATGAATTGCAGCGGGTACAAATCCTTCGTGTCAATCAGCATGATCGCATTCCACCAGTTGTTCCAATAATCCAGTCCATAGAAGAGGGCAATCGTCGCCAGTACCGGCTTACATAACGGAAGATAAATCTTGAAGGCAATGACAATATCACTGGCTCCGTCTATGGTGGCGGATTCCCGCAGCGAATCAGGAATGCCGTTCATGAAATTGCGTACCAGGAAGAGGTTGAACGGGCTGAACAGCAGGGACGGAATAATCAGAGCGAGAATATTATCGGTTAATCCGAGCGCACGGTTCATCAGATACCAGGGCACAATGCCGGCTGAGAAAATCATGGTGATAAAAAAGTAAAGGGCCAGCAGATTGCGGTGCCTCACATTTTTGTTCGCCAGCGTGTAGCCTGCCATAGAAGTAATCAGCAGGGCCAGCGTGGTACCGGCGAGAGTGACAAAGATCGAGATGCCGTAGCTCTGAATGACCTGGGAGCCGCTTGTAAAGATCAGCTTATAGGCATACAGAGAGAATTTCTCCGGAAACAGGCTGTAGCCGTTCTTAAGAATAGCATCCTCATCCGTGATGGAGATCATCAGCACGAGCAGCATCGGAAGCAGGCACAGTGCCGAATAGACCGCAGTCAGCGTGTACATGACCGTCCTGCTGATTGAGATTCTTTTCATTAATACTCCTCCTCCTTCCTGGATTTAATATAATGCGCCATCTTTGAAGTACTTGCGGGTAATGGCATTGGTACCAAAGACAAGGATAAATCCGATAACGGACTGGAACAGTCCCACGGCCATGGCTTCGGAAGGGTCGCCGATCTGGCGCAAGGAACGGAATACATACGTATCAATAATATCTGTGGTCGAATACAGGGTACCGTTGTCCCCGATGAGCGCATAGATCATCCCGAAATCGCCGTACATAATTTTGCCGACCGAGAGCATCGTCAGAATAATAACCGTTGGCATCATTAGCGGAAGCGTGATCCGAAAGCACATCTGCAGGCGGCCCGCCCCGTCAATCTCGGCTGCTTCATACAACGTCTCATCGATGCCGGTAATGGTTGCCAGATAGATAATGGCGCTCATGCCGGCTCCCTTCCACACATGCATAATGGTCAGAATCGCCGGCCAGGACTGGGCTTCGGTGTACCAGTTCACGGAGGCCATACCGAACTGGTTCAGAATTCTATTGATTACGCCCATATCCATGGAGAAAAGCGCATACAGCACATAGCTGATGACGATCCATGAGATGAAGTTGGGGAATAACATCAGCGACTGGCTGATCTTCACAAACAGCTTCTTGCGCAGCTCGTTCAGCACCAGTGAAATGGCCAGCGCCATCAGCGTGCCGAAAATAATAAACAGTAAATTGAGGTAAATGGTATTAAAGGTAACTGTAAGCGCTTTATTGGAACGGAAGAAAAACTCAAAGTTTTTGAAGCCCACCCATTCGCTATGGAAGATTCCCTTTGTATAATTGAACCGCTGGAAAGCAATGACCATATAAGGATAAGTCAGATAGCCGAAAATAAACGTGTATGCCATGGCCGGCAAAACCAACAAATAGGATGTGCCATTCCTGCGGATGTCTGACAGTATGCTGAGCCCTGGACGCCGTTTTTTCTTCAATTCCTGTTCCCCCCTATTTGTTTGTATAGATGACTGTTGCCTTGATTTCAGCTTAGCCATGGCCGCAGCAAGTGTCTATTTTAAAAGATAGCAAACGCTTTCAAATTCGCTCTTAAGGCTTTCAAAAAAACGGAATGGCTTTCATTTTCCCCTGATTCAGTACCTTTTCAGCTGGAAATGTACTATATTTAGAAATGATACCGAGCAGCATGGGGGGGATACAGCATGCGGGCAACCATCAAGCGGCTTGTTCGATACAAGGCCTTTCAAAAACTCACCATTTCATATTTCCTTCTCGTGCTTCTAACCGTAAGCCTGCTGTCAAGTGTACTCTTCTCCCTGTTCTCCCGAAGCGCGATTAAGGAGATCGAACGTAATTCCCGGGCGATGTTATCCCAGATTACTTACGCCTCGGATGTCGTCTATAATCAGGTCATGACAATCGGAAATACACTGCTGATTCAACCGGAGATCCTGTCCTTTCTGGATGAGACGGTGGAGAACAAGGTAAGCAATTATCATATTTATCAGCAGATCGAACAAATTGCCAATCTGAACCCGTATATCCACAGTATCGGAATCCATCGGCCTTCTACAGGCACGACAATCGATACCGCCGGGCTTCCGTTCGACGCATCGCTCACCGCGCTCAGTGCGAAGCAGTACATGGAGTTCAATCCCCGCAGCCTTAAGGTTGCGGGCCGGAATAACGGCAGACCGTTACAGTTCCTGACCTTCTTGCTGTATCCGAACTTCGCATACCAGACCGCAGGCAATCCGCTGATCTATATTAATGTAGAGGAGCAGTCGATTCTGACGACCATCCGCAAGATCGGCAAAGCGGACGCGGCCAATAATGTGTTCGTGATTAATAATGAAGGTAAAGTATTATCTCATACCGATTCCAATCTGTTCCTGGATGATTTATCCGGAGAAGAGTATGTGCGGACCCTGTTAATCGAGAACCAACCGGAGAACAGCTTCACCACAACGATCGGAAACGAAAAGAATCTGGTCACTTATGTGAAATCCGAGGGACTTGACTGGTATTTTGTAAGCGTTTCACCGTATTCTGAGCTCATCACTGACATTGACAGGCTACGGAGTATTACGCTGCTGGTCACAGCCGGTATTGTTCTTGCAGGTTTGTTGATCTCTATCCTGTTGACCTCGAACATGAATAGGCCCTTATCGGCGCTGCTTGAAAAAGTAATGCCTAACCCGGCTAATCCCGCACGCGGCTTGGCGCTTATTGATGAATACAAGATGATGACCGAGGTGTTCCATTCCTATCATGAACGCGAGAAATCGATGCAGTTTGTCATCAGCCGCTCTTCCCGGACCGTCCGTGAGCATTATCTGCATGCCTTGCTGCGTGGTCATTCCCTGGAGGACTCGGCCTCCAGCGAGATGATTAAGGAGATCGGCGAGGAGGTTGCGGGACCGTTCTTCGGCGTGCTGGTGTTCAAGATCAATGAGTTTGAGCCTGCAGGGGAGAGGGTGGAGGGGAAACAGCAGTCCTTGCTGCGCTTCGCACTAGGGAATATTGCCAAAGAGCTGCTGGAGCATATCGGCCCCTGTGATGTTCTTATTATGGGAGGAAGTGAAGCCGTTGCCATCCTTCAATACACGAAAAATCAGCTGCCGGAGGAGTTGAAGCCTGCCTTGCGTAATGTTCAGAGCTTCCTGAACCGTTACTTCAAGGTGACTGTATCGGTAGGTGTAGGAGATATCTCCTTTGGCAAGGGGAATATTCCGTCCTCGTATACTTCAGCCCAGCAGTATGTGAAATACCGCTTAATCTATGGAAAGGAAGCGATTCTAGATGCAGCAGCGACACGGCACCATGTGTTAACGGCCTTAAGCTATCCCGCCGCCTGCGAGAAGAAGCTGATTGATGCCGTGCAGCAGTGCAAGACGGAACTCATTGTTAGCGCAATCGGAGAATTTATAGATACCATATCCGGCGGTTCCGTTCATCAGGTCATCACCTTCAGCAGTCAGCTCATGTTGTCTTTGCATAAAGCTTTTGACTATTTACAGCATGTGCCGGATTCGAATTTCAATGATTACCTGCAGGCCGTAACCGAGATTGAAGGGGCTGAGGATCTGACGGAGATCCGTAACCTGTTTGGCCGCTATTGCAGCACAATATGCACTTTAATTGAAGAGAAAAATCACTGGCTGAATGCGCAGAAGCATAATATTCTCATTGAAAAAGCACAGAATTACATTCATGAGCATTATGCTGAGCCTAATGTCTCCCTCGATCTGGTGTCCAATATCGCCGGACTATCCCCCAGCTATCTGGGCAAGCTGTTCAAAGGAGCGACCGGGCAATCCTTCAGTGAATACCTGAACAACACCCGGCTGGACAAAGCGAAGGAGTTGCTTGCTTCTACGCCTGACACGGCGGCCAAGATCAGTGAAGCGGTCGGGATCTACAATATCACTTACTTCTCCACCTTGTTCAAGAAAAAGTACGGGCTGACCCCTTCGGCCTTCCGTGAGCAGGAGGCGATGAAGAGCGCCGCAGGTGATGATGAGTAGTCGTTTCCCGCTTAAACAGCGGAGAGGACGGAACGATTGTGGAAAAGCGATAGCGGTCGCCTTTGTGTCCGGATTTTCACCGCTAAGGGGAATGAAAAAAATCTGGACACAACAGCGATTGTAACAACGTTCCGTTTGCGGAGCGTCCACCCAAGTACTCACGTTGATCCTGCTCCGCAATAAAAAGCTGTCCCAAGTAGCCATTTCATGGCCTTTGGGTACAGCTCTTTTCTTCATATGATGTGAGATGATCCGGCCCTCTTATGGCTGCTCTGCATATCTCCACCAGGCAAAGGTTCCGGCGATTCCGATGATCCCGGTATACGCAACAATGATGATACTGCTTAGCTGCAGCGAACCTGTGCTCTGGAATACCGACGGGATGGTCCATGGGAAATAAGGCGCGAATCCGAAGGAGGCCAATACATTGGATAGAATAACGATGATCAGGATGAGTCCCAGGGGTGCAAGGTAGCCCCTCGTCACATTAGCCAAAAGAATGGTTGGCGCGGTCACCAAAATGTACAACAGCGAGGTGACCAGGAACTTAAGGAACAAACTCCAAATGAAAGCGGCGGACCCGCCTTCTACGCCCAGGATGGCCCCTACGGCAAAACCTACAGCAAACATATAAACGGAAAGCAACAGGCACCATGCCAAAATGACCAGGAATTTGGACAATACAATTTTCGCTCGGGAAATGGGCTTGGCCAGTAAGTCCTTAATGGTCCGATCCGAAAACTCCCGCCCGAATACCCATGCTGCAACAAAGGTGTATCCGATCAGTCCCAGCGGGGCAAGCGTCTCCAGCAATCCGGTTAAATACGCTTCCCAGGTAACACCGCCGGCGGCACTGGATAATACATTTCCAACGCCCATCATGATGGGCCCGAAGCCCAGAACCAGGAACATGATCCAGAACACATTCGAGCGGATAATCTTGCGGAGCTCACAATGTAACACCGATAGAATATTCATTATCTAATCCCCCTGTTAACCCCGATAGTGCGGAGAAAATAGCCTTCCAGATCCTCTGTAACTACCCGGAGCGATGTGGGCGGCTGATTGGATTGAACCAGCAGTTCGGCCAGCCGTTCAGGATGATCTGCGACATGTTCATTGGTGAGTCTGATATAGCCGTCCGGGGTATCCACAAAGGCATAGCCATGCTCTTCCAGCACCTTCTTTAAGGCAGGCTTGTTCCGGCCGTTAACGACCAGACTTTTCTCTAAGGACTGCTCCAGCTTGTCCATTGCGACTTCTTGCACCAGCTGACCGCCGTGGATAATTCCAATCCGTGTGGACACCTTCGAGAGCTCCTCTAACAGATGGCTGGATATGAACACCGTGATGCCGAAATTGTGCGCCAGATTATATAACATATTTCGTATCTCAGCTACGCCTGCGGGATCAAGGCCGTTGATCGGCTCGTCCAGGATCAGAATTTCCGGGTTGTGAATCATCGCTTTGGCCAGTCCCAGGCGCTGTTTGTTCCCGAGTGAGAGATGTTTTGCTTTTTTCTTTTGGTGCGGCGCAAGCCCCAGCTTGTAGATTACCTGAGATACGGCATCCTTGTCCGGCATCCCTTGCATGCGTCTTGCGATCTCAAGATTCTCTGTTACAGTCAGATCCGGATAAAAGGTAGCCTCCTCCAAATATCCGACATTGCTCCATAATTTAGAGTTTCCGGCATCGACCTTCTCACCTAACATATAGAGCTTGCCGGAGGTAGGCTTCAGCATGGCCAGCAGCATCTTGATCGTCGTTGTTTTCCCGGCGCCGTTCAGTCCCAGGAATCCGTAGATCTCTCCCCGGCTGACCTCCAGCGAAAGATTGTTTAATATGGTATAGTCGCCAAACCTTTTGTGCACACCGTCAATGTGTATGGCGGGCGTGCTGCCGATTCTTTTCTTGGATAAAATACTCATTTTTCCTCAGACCTCCTACTTGTAAAGCCAGTGTTTGTTGTGTTCTGCTGTAACCTATTGTCACATCCAAACATGAAGCTTTATTAAAAGAAAAATAAATAGATCTGAAGAAAATATAAAAAACTATAAAGGCAGGCTGAACCGTATCCCCAAACCGCCGTATTCAGAAGGGAAGGCCACAATTTCACCCCCGTGATGCTCAATAATTGATTTACAGCTGGCCAGTCCCAGGCCAAGCCCGCCCTTGCGGATCTGCCGCGACGGGTCTACCGTGAAGAATTTGAGGAACAGCGAAGACATATCCTTATCCGGCACACCAATGCCATTATCCTCTATTTGAAAATAGGCATGATGCTCCCGCAGATAGCCAGTCATATAGACCTTCAGCTTAGGCTTCCCTCCATATCTTACGGCATTGCTGAAGAGGTTGCCGAACACCCGGCGGAGCATCGGTTCATTGACCATAAGCCTTATACTGTCGGTGAAGTCATGGCGGCAGGTTAGTTCGATGTCCAGTCCAGCAAGCTCGTACTCATATTCAAAAGCGATGTCTGCAAACAGTTCTGTCGCCTTAACAGGTGTAGCGGTCATGGACTCGAGCTCCATTTTTTCTTTGGTGAAGCGGGAGAAATCATTGAGCAGTTCAACCATAAAGGCTGACTTCCGCTGAATCAATTCATAAAATTCCTGCTTTTCAGCATCAGGTAAGTCCCCATGTGTAGCCAAAAGTTCGGTGAAGCCGTTAATCGAGGTCAGGGGTGTCTTCAAGTCGTGGGCGATGGCGGCAATCATATCGGTCTGTTCTCTGTGGGCAAGCTGAAGCCTGTGCTCCATCTTATTGAAGTGCTTATACAGTTCTCCGATCTCGTCCTTACGCTTCAAAGCCAGCGGAGGCAGGGGGTGGACCACATTGACTTCCTCCAGCCGGGCATTCAGACGCCGGATAGGCTTCTCAATATAATAATGAATATAGATGATCAGAATGGAAAATATGCAGCCGGCGATGACGAAGATGGGCAGCAGTAATACTACATATGGTGAATCCAGCAAAGTGGTACGTATGGGGGAATATACGGCGAAGACAAACTTCAAGTACAAACCAATAGAGAACATCAGAATCAGCAGCATTAGCAGGAATAACAGGGGAAGCTTGATTTTCAGTTTCATCCTATTGCTCTCTTTCCGTGTATTTATAGCCTATGCCCCAGATGGTTTTGATGAAGTGTTGCTCAGGACCCAGCTTCTTGCGGATATTCTTAATATGAACCGTTACGGTGTTGATCTCGCCATATTCGTCTCCCCAGACGTTCTCATAGATCTGCTCCCGGCTCAGTACCTGGTTGGGGTGACGCATCAGGACAGACAGAATCAGAAATTCCTTCGCGGATAAGTCGAGCTTCTGGCCGTACAGGAAGGCTTCATACGTTTTATCATTCAAAAGGAGCGGAGCATCGGCCTTTTCTTTAGCGGGACTAAGCTCGCCCCACTCTTTGTGCAGCCTGTCCACCTTGCGGAAATGAGCCTTGATTCGGGAAGCCAGCTCCTGAATACTGAATGGCTTGGTCATGTAATCGTCTGCGCCGATTTCCAGACCGACAATTTTATCAATGTCCTGATCCCGCGCACTTAATAACAGAATCGGAACATTATAAGACGACCGGATCGTTCGGCAGACATCCAGTCCGCTCATATCAGGCATGACGATATCGAGAACAATGAAATCAATAGGGTGATCCTCCACCGCAGACAAGGCTTCTCGCCCGGAACTGGCCGTAATTACAGCGAATTGCTCATACCTTAGCGTCTTGCTGATGAGTTTCACGATTTCTTGATCATCATCGACAACTAATATTGTTTTTGACATTTGACTACCTCCCGGGCACTAACCGTTCTGAGGTTAATCATAATTGCTGGATAGTGTTGTTGCAATCCTCAGCAGGTCTCTTAATTGGAGAGATTAGGTCCGGTGTATGTTCATAAATAATAGTCTTTCCTGTTAAGGCAATATCATCATTTGCGCCGGGTAATTCCCAGTCAGGGAAAGAAACCTTAACTTCCATTGTTGTCTCGTTATCTTGAATAAAAACAATGTTCTCAGAAAATGTCCCCCACTCTGAACATCCGAGGAAGGAGAGAGAAGAAAGTGATGAAAAATGAGGGAGAGAGATTTGCTGACCTAGACAAGAAATTTGATCTTCTAATTCTGTAAAGATGGAATATTATATTTCTCGTTGATTGTATTAGGAAAATAATCATTTAGATTAGGTACCATTATTTCCGGATAAGAAATGGGTGAAATTTAATTTATTATTATTAGAACTGTACATAGGATCAATACAGATCAAAGTTCGATCTTCTTCCGAATAGCCAATGACCACGGTCCTCTTTTTGATAGCCGTCAACCCATGGAATCCAAAATATACTCATATAAATACCAACCGGGTAATTCTAGCCCCCAAGCGCTGGTGTACATTAGTTCATAGTCTCTCCCCCAAAACGAAGAAACACTCACTATTAGGTCTTGTGTACATGTTTTCTTAGGATCATAAACAGGCATTATTTCAAGTAACATAAATTACCCCTTTCATTTAAAATGGGTAGAGAATTAAGAGAAATACATAAAATGTGAAGTAAAACGTTAATTTATTTATTGAGAATATAATTTTATGTATGTGACTGAAGTGAACTTAATCACTATTAGATTCATTATTAGGGATTTTATTACAATCCGGTTACGATGATTGCGCTTTCTAAAAATTAAACTTATACTTTCTTAAAGCCTGTGCCAAAGAGGTGAACTTAAAGCGAATTCTCAATGTTATGCGAATTGAAATTTCAGTATGAAGTCGATTACTTAACAGATTAAGATGGAGGTGTTATTTATGAATGTATACACATTGCCTGTATGCATACCGCAGGTTTATGGATTTCTACATCATGCACATAAGCTCTCTATAGTGCTGGAGAATGAAAAGAACTTACCTTGGTTTTATAGCAATTATCTCCAGTTATACACAGCCGAATACTCAAATGAATTTAAACTGGACTTTTACTCTTTTGATGGGAAATATCCCCGTCATCCCGGAATCAATGAGAACTGGTACGAAAAAGAATTTTTTTTAGACATGCATTTTAATATAGTTCCATTTATTATAAATTGTATAAAAAATGGACGTTATGTTGAAATTTTAATGGATGAATACTATTTGTCCTGCAAACCATCCTATCAAATTTCTCATTTCACACATCAGAGTTTAATTTATGGATTTGATAAAGAAGAAGAATGCTTTTTAATTCTGGGTTTTAATCGTTCGGGGAATTTTAGCAGAATTCAGGCGTCCTTTGAAGAGATTGAAAAGGCATTTCACAATTCCAGTATAGGTGGAGTTGGTTTTTTTGACTGTACTACTTCACTTGATTATTCCAATTCTGATCCTTCACTTAATCTTGCAGTCATAAAAACTTATATAAGCGACTTTATTCATTCTACTAATTCTTTTTTAACATACAATCCCCCAGGGGCTACTTATGGATTAGGTATATACAAAGAATTATGCAACCGATTAACTCTAGTAGAATCCTTCAGAGAAGATATCAGACCGATACATATTATACTCGAACATAAAAGTTGTATGGTTAACAGATTGCGTTATCTGCAAAAAGAAGGGATTTTTACTGATGCTTCTTATTTAATTGATGGATTTTCCGGTCTTGTTAAGGATGTAAGTAGAATAAAACAAGTACAACTAAAATATGTTTTATCAAAAAAACAACAGTTGATAAATTATGTAATACAAGAAATCCTTACTATTATGGAGCGGGAAGAGGAGCTTTTGCATAACTTTTTAAAGAAATTGGATTAGTTACCCTCCAGACGACCTAGCTCTTATTTTGCTCACATCCTACGCTTTTTTGTTAAAGCTATCTATTTCGGCGTAAACTGTCGGGATAGATTTTTTTTGATTTAAATTTAAAAAGGAAAAAAGACACTATCATAAAATATAGCATGGTCTTATGTGATTATACATGATGGTCATCACAATTTTTTATATTATTAGGATAAAATATCAATTATGTTACAATAGTTGTGCTTTCATGAATTCGAACGTATACTTTCATTATTGTACGAAAATAGGTATTTTATAGAAAAATATATAAAATATTTGGTTGTGATACTATTTTTGATGATCTAAGGGAGTGCGAAGAAAATTGTATAAGAAGAAGGCATTTATTTTTCCGGGACAAGGTTCACACTACGCTGGGATGGGACAGACGTTCTACAACGACTTTCATTCTGTACAGATATTGGTTGAGGAAGCCGGTGATCTGCTTGGCCTTAATATAAAGGATGTGTTACTTCATTATACAATAGATGAATTGGAACAATCGGAGTTGGTACAGACTGCAATAGTAATAGTAGGTTATTGTTCGTTTAAGGTTTTAACGGAGGAGTACGGCATCTATCCCGATTTACTGGCCGGACATAGTCTGGGGGAATTATCGGCACTCGCCTGCTCTGGTGCGATAACGTATAAAGATACTTTAGCATTGACCCGAAAAAGGGAAAAAATTATGAATATGATTGGTCCCGGGCAAGGGGGCATGATAGCAGTTATGGGAATTGACGCTGATTCGGCAGACAAAATATGTAAAAGCATATCAAGTCATCTCGGATATGTTGCTGTTTCAAATTACAACTCGGATGAGCAAGTGACGATTTCAGGAACGGAACAAGCTTTGAAAGAACTGATATCTCAACTAAACAATCAGGGAGTCAGAATATTACCGGTTCCAGTTCCCGGACCCTATCACAGCAGATTAATGGAATCTTCGCTCCCCTTCATGAAAGATGAATTGAATAAATGTGATTTTTCCCCTCTTGAGTATCCCGTCATTTCCAGCATTACAGGAACCCTATACAGATCAGAAAAAGAAATTTATGAGCGTTTGGCAATTCAATTAACCAACCCCGTTCGCTGGACACAAGTGTTGGCCTGTTTTGCTGAGGGTGGGATAAAAGAATTGATTGAAATTGGTCCTCAGTCAGTCCTGCGCAATCTCTCAATGACTAATTGTATTGACTTGACTGTTCTGGCAATAGAAAACCGTCGTGACTTTCAAGAAATTCTTCGCAGGTTTTCAAAGGTACGAGAGCTTGAAACAGTAAACTCCGTTAGTCGTAATCAACTTCTGAATGATTGTCTGAAAGAAGCGTTGTGCGCTCCTAATTATAATGATGATGAAAAGGAGTTTGAACAGGGGTTCCTGAAACCTTACAGAAAAATACTATCGAATTCAAGAAATTCAGAAAAATTGGGAGGAGTGCCAGGATATAAAGAAATGAAAGAAGCTTTAGACATGCTTCATCAAGCTCTAATCATAAAAAAAGTGGCGGATTCTGAACGTCGTGAAATCATGCAAGATGTGCTCTATGTAAACGGGTTGTTTGACGTTTATCCTGATTATCTGAAAATGCAGGTATAAGGAGGTATGAATATGGAGAGTTCGAAGGATATAGCAGTAATAGGGATAGGTGTTAGGTTTCCCCAAGCGGAAAATCCAAAAGAGTTTTGGGAGTGTTTGCGCAACGGAGTGGATTGCGTAGGTTCCCTGCCTGAGGGTAGACGCCAGGATGTAGAGGAATACGTCAAGGCGGTGTATCACGAAGATGAAATCCCCCACTATCGTGAAGCAGCGTACTTGGAACGAATTGATACGTTTGACTATGAGTTTTTTAAAATATCGCCTAAAGAGGCAGCTTTGATGGATCCACATCAGAGGTTGATGCTTGAGACGGCGTTTCAGGCTGTTAACAATTCCGGCTATGCTCAAAAGATAAGGGGGACCCGTACAGGCGTATTTATTGGATTTCCAACGGAATTTTCTGCTGTTATGTATCAGCATTTAATTATGAAACTGAATCCGGAAGAAGCAGATAACTCCTTTTCAGGTAATTTGCCTGCGGTTATCGCGGGGCGCATTTCCTATTTCTTTGATCTCAAGGGACCTTCTCTGCTAGTAGACACCTCTTGTTCATCCTCCTTGGCAGCTGTACATATGGCTTGCAACAGTCTGAACAGCGGTGACAGTGAGTTAGCCCTGGTCGGTGGAATCAATTTATTTATTATGCCAACAGAAAATAAAGTGGTTAAAAATATAGGTATTATTGCTCCAGACGGGCGCACAAAGTCTTTCGATGAGGACTGCGACGGGGTAGGGCAAGGTGAGGGAGTAGGCGTTTTAATATTAAAGCCGCTGTCCCGGGCCCTGGATGATCATGACTATATCCATGCCGTTATTAAAGGCAGTGCAGTGAACCAGGACGGCAAATCTATTGGAATTACTGCCCCTAGCGCAGGTGCTCAAGGACAAGTGCTGATGCAGGCCTGGAAAAATGCTGGAATTGATCCATCATCCATAAGCTACATTGAAACGCATGGAACAGCAACAAAACTCGGTGATCCAACCGAAATTCAGGGAATACGCAAAGCTTTTTCCAATTACACTTCACATAAGCAATTCTGCGGAGTTGGATCAGTGAAAACCAATATCGGGCACACGATCGGCGCAGCTGGGGTAGCGGGTATGATAAAGGCGATCCTCTCACTTAAACAGCGTCAAATTCCGCCCAGTCTTAATCTTATAAAGCCTAACAGGAAAATTAAATTTGAAGATTCACCGGTTTACATTAATCACAGACTCCGCCACTGGACCGTAAGTCCCCGTAGGTGCGGAGTAAGCTCTTTTGGAATCAGCGGAACAAATGCCCATGTCGTATTGGAAGAAGCCCCTGAGTTATACAGGGAGAAATATTTAAGACCGGACTCTAGCATTTTCACTTTATCCGCTAATGGACGGGAACAGATATTAGAGCTTGTAGACCTCATGACGTCCTATCTTAAAGGAGAACGCTCTGACTCACTGGCAGATATCTGTTATACCTCTGCTGTTTGCAGACTTCATTTGAAATACCGCATAGCCATAATAGTGCAGGATGCAGGTGAATTAATAGCTAAACTGGATAATTTAAGACTTAATCCAGAGACGCCGCAGCCCAGTGTGTGGACCAACCTTGGAAATTGCATATCGGTTAATGAGATAGCAACGAAATCAACGACCGATGATTTGCCTGTTATTTGTAGGCGTTATGTTCAAGGTGAGGATATCCCCTGGGAGGCTTATTATGCAGACTTACCAGTATACAAGGTTCCTCTTCCCGATTATCCCTTCAAAAAAACACGCTGCTGGATTCAGAGTGATCCACGTGTACTAGCCTACAAAAAGCGGAATTCCGCTGAGAAGATGTATCGAACGGTTTGGAGTGCCGAACCGCTCCTCTTATCAACGGTACCATGGAACGGCAAGCGAGTAATCCTTCTTACAGATCGCTCAGTTGCGGGAACTTCGATGGCGGACCTTCTGCGGCATCAGGGCAACAACGTACTAGAGATCGAGATAGGCTCCTCCTATGTTCCTTTAGACAAGGACCGTATAAAGGTTCCCGCACGTGAAGAGGATTTCGAGCGGCTGCATCCTCATTTGGAAATGTTTATGCCGGAGAAAATTATACATATGACGACAGCTTTCAGAGATAGAGATCCTGACACTCTTGCGCAATTGGAATTGAATTTAGAAGAAGGTGCCTACAGCCTGTTATATCTAGTCAAAACACTTCAGAAGCTTAAATCACCTGTTGGAGTCGAGCTTGTTATTGTGACCTCAGGTACTGCCCGCATTGAAG
Source organism: Paenibacillus sp. FSL R7-0302 (assembly GCF_038006885.1). Lineage (NCBI taxonomy): Bacteria > Bacillati > Bacillota > Bacilli > Caryophanales > Paenibacillaceae > Paenibacillus > Paenibacillus sp. FSL R7-0302. The sequence goes on along the minus strand of NZ_JBBOWB010000001.1, from coordinate 4,960,569 downwards.
CAGATGATCTTGTCCAACCGCATAATGCAGCGTTGGCAGCTCTAGGTAAAACGGTAAAATGGGAAAATCCGCAGATAAATTGCCGAAGTGTTGATGTTGGTCGGGGTATTACAATCGATGAGCTAATGGCAGAAATCCAATATCCGGGCAGTCCATACGCAGTGGCTCTCAGGGAGAAACGGCGTTATGTTGAAACGATTGAAGCGGTCTCTGCGGATTCCATTGAACTTCGGTCAGGACCAGTACTTCGTAAGGGCGGTACTTATGTGATTACGGGAGGTATTGGACGTATCGGCAGCCGTCTGGCAGAGACATTGTCTGGACATGAGAGAATCAATTTAGTGCTACTCAGCCGTTCCAGCTTCCCCCCGAAAGAACAATGGGAGAACATTCTTAACAGGTCCGGTGAATTGGAAGACGGTATTGGAGAAATCCTTCTTAAACTTATGAGGATTGAGCGTAGTGGTTCCTACGTGGATGTGCGTTCTTGTGATATTAGCGATCCGGATCAAGTGAACGCTACATTCCAGAGTATACGGCGAGATTGCGGAATTATCGACGGCCTGATTCATCTGGCTGTATCTGATGAAACCTGTAGCTTGGCTGAACTAACGAAGAAAGCGATGAACCGTTCGACCAGAGCAAAGGTTCATGGTACATGGATTCTGGACCAGGAGACACGTGAGGATAATTTATCCTTCTTTATTCTGTTTTCATCGGTGATGACATTAGTATCGGGAGCCGGGAATGGGACCTATACGTTATCGAATGCCTACATGGATGCTTATGCCGAATACAGGAACAACAAATTTCCTGGTTCGATGGCAATCAACTGGCCGGAGTGGGAAGGTATTGGTCTCGCTGAGGATAAGCAAACCGATGAAGAACGTTCCATTTTCAAAAAGATTCCTTCAGAAAAAGGTCTGGAGATGTTCTCCAGGATAATGGAGCTGAAGGCGGAGCGTCTTATTCCGGGAGAACTTAACGTAAATAGTCCAATCTTCCAGTTGTTGGATTACATGCCTTTTCAATTATCTGGCGATTTGGTCTCACAGCTCAAACACTATAGAAAAACTAAGCCTTCCGCCAACCACCTGCCCATTGAGAAGAATAGCGGCGTACCGCAGCGGCAGGTATCAGCCGGGAGTATGGATATAAGCCGCACTACTGTTCCTGTTCAGACAGCGGATTCTTTACAGGTCCGTTCTTTACAGGCGAGCGAAGCTTGCGCTTTAACAGGAAGAGCATCAGGTATGTATACACATTATGAACAGCAGCTGGCAATGGTATGGCGTGATATGTTTGGTTATGAAACGATTAATGTTACCGACAATTTTTTTGAAATAGGCGGGGACTCAATTTTTGCTTTCAGGCTTGCAGCAATTCTCTTAGATAAGGGAGTAAATGTGGATGCGGAAGATATCTTGCGCTATCAATCCATTGAATCTATTGCCAAGATTATGGAGAGCAAGGTTGAAGAGGGGGCTGTCCCTACATGATGGATCATGATGAGTATTTTATGCGATTGGCAATTGAGACTGCCCGTCATGGGATCGAACGTTTTGAATTTCCGTTTGGTTGTTGTATAGCCCAGGACAGCTATCGTTATGTAGTTACCGGAAATCATTGCTTTACTTCCGCCGATCCAACTGCTCATGCAGAGATTACTGCAATACGTGAATGGAGTCGGTTATACGGTGCAATCAGCTTGAAAGAAACAGTCATTTATTCAACTAGCGAACCATGCCTGATGTGCCTTGGAGCCATAAATTGGGCACGCATCCCGCGGATTGTATACGGAACCTCGCTGCACAGCTGTATCCATCACGGATTTGCAGAAGCAGATATTAACTCTGCTGCTTTGCTGAATACCTTTTTGCATTCTGTTTCTATGGAAGGGGGGGTACTGGAGCAAGCGTGTGAGCAACTATTTGGATCGTGGGAAAAAAAGAAGAGGTTGACAGCCTTATTCTCTAAACAGCCATCTAAGCTAAGTACGACGTAAAGGAAGGAGAGGCAATGAAGAAAATCGGAGTATATGAAATCTTCTCTTCCATCCAAGGAGAAGGGATTTTGCAGGGGATTCCTTCTGTTCTGATTCGCCTAGTCGGTTGTAATCTGGACTGTTCCTGGTGCGACACCCAGAGCTTTCTGAAAGGAGGAAGAGGGACTTACTACAAGCTGGAGCAAATAGTTGATGCACTTGATAGCTACTGCTGCAAAAATGTTGTTATCACCGGAGGAGAGCCCTTTATTCATCAAGAACTTCCTATACTCACCCGTGAATTACATGAGCGCGGATATCATATTACGATCGAAACGAATGCGACACTATACCAGGAGGTAGTCTGCGACCTCATAAGCATGAGTCCCAAGTTGTCTAATTCCGTTGTTACAGATCCCGACACGAAGAGCAACAAGATTGATATTGGAGTTATACGTAAGTTCATTTCCAATTTTGACTACCAGATTAAATTCGTTGTCAACGATCAGGAAGATATGGAAGAGGTTAGTTCTATTCTGAAAGAGATCGGAGATTATGATCCTTTTCGGGTGATGATTATGCCTATGGCAGCTACCTTGAAGGATCTGCAGCTAGTGCAGAAAAAAGTGCTCAAATTGTGCATTGATTATAACATGAGATACGCGAACCGTCTTCAGCTGCAAATCTGGGACAATCAAAGTGAGGTTTTAAACTAAAAGGGAGGCTATAGAATGAAAGGACCACTGAGTTTAAAAGAACGTATGGATGATTTTTGGGTGTATCCGAAATTATCGAAAGTGAATGATAAACGCGAGTACAGAGATGATTTTTTTCAATTCCTGCAACAACCTTCTTTAGATAGTAAAGCAGCACTTAACTTGTATATACACATTCCATTCTGTGATTCTGCCTGTATTTTTTGTCCTTATTATAAAGTTCACGGTAGTAAAAATCTGGAAATCAAAATATCAGAGTATATCGACACTCTTATCGCTGAAATGAAGCACTATGCCTCAACTCCATATTTCTATGGGAAAAAGATTGATTCCGTTCATTTTGGTGGGGGCAACCCGCTGCTTATGCAACCTGCAGATTTTGAACGGATCATTCTGGCTGTTAAAACATATTTTCAGGTGGATTTTAAGGAAAATTGGTCAGTTGAAGGATCGATCAATTGTGTGAGAAGCGTCGATCAAATTCGCCAAATGATGGATTTAGGAATTAACAGGATTAGCTTCGGTATTCAGACATTTAAAGAAGATATTCGTAAGGATATGAATATGAGAGTGACTCTGGATGATATTTACCGTGGGGTAGACATCCTGAACTCTGCTGGTCTGACTGATTATTGCATCGATATGATGTACAATATGCCGAATCAATCAATTGATGATGTCATAGAAGATCTGGAGAAAGTGACAGCTTTGAATCCCTATCATATTGATATTTACAATATGGCTGTCTTTCCAAACACTTATCTTGACCGTCAGATCAAGAAAGGTGCCTATCGAATTAAACCTTCCAACCCGAACCAGCTTACAGCCTTCCGTGAGGCCCATAAGTGGCTGAAAGAGCATGGATACCAGCAGATAACGACCAATACCTATTCCTTGCGTCAAAAGGAAACACATATTGGCGACCGCCTATACTTAACTAATAACAATGTACTTGGAATCGGAGTATCTTCAAGAGGTTATTTAGACGGTTATGTCTACAAGAATGTGTGTGATATGAAGCAATATACGGAACAAGTGAGTCAGGGTTTATTTCCTGCCAATCTGGCACACAAGCTGACTGAAGAAGAACACAATGACCGGACAATGGTCTTTTTCCCGATCACTTTGGCGATCAGCAAAGCTTCTATCCCCAATTATGCCTTCTATGAAGAAAAGATAAATACCGTTATCGGTATGGGACTTGCCGAATGGACAGGCGACACTCTAAAGCTGACAGAGGAAGGCATCGTATGGGCCGGCAATATAGCGGCACATTTTATTAGTGAGGAACGATGGAACACGTACATGAGTTCATTTTTCCAGTCTGTTCGAGACAAGACGAACTTCTACAACGAAGATGATACAGGGATGAAGGTTGTGGAACTGGAGGTTTAGTTCATGTTGTACTCGAGTCTTCAACAAGCAAAGAATAAATACTCAGAGCGGTGTGCAGTAGTCTGTAACGGACACCATATGAGCTATGCTGAACTCTTGAAAGAAGTTGACTATGCCTCGGAGCGGTTTGGCGAACTGGGACTTGGGGGCGGTCAAACAGCCGCTTTGGTTTTGAGCAACTCACTGGAGTTCATCATCTGTCTGTACGCGTTGTCTAGCAGGCATGTATGTGTGGTGTTAATAAATCCGCAGAATGACGTAGAGAAAATATGCGAAAACCTGCAAATGACTCACTTGGATATTGTAATTATGGAGAATCACGTTTACGACAACCTTAAGGATACGGGCGCATCTTTTCCTTTCCAAGTTATTTTGCGTGAACATCTTTCCGGGTATTGTCGTCCCGGTGCATCAAAGCTTATGAACAGGGACGATAATCTGTATCAATCCAGAAACGAACATGCTCCGGTTGTTATCCAATGTTCTTCGGGGACTACAGGATTGCCTAAAATGGCCATCCGGACGAACCGGAACCTGTCAGTGGATACGGATAACATTATCTCGACATTTGCTTATACAGAGGAAGATGTTGTCTACTGCGCAGTTCCGGTATGCCATGGATACGGGTTGACCATGGGGTTGTTAGCTCCACTTAAGGCAGGAGCTCAAATATGGCTGGAACGCTGGTTCATGCCGAACCGTCTAATCAGCGACTTATCCAAGACAAGGCTGTCTGTATTTCTGGGAACGCCAGAGTACTATGATATTCTGAACCGCCGTCAATACAGCGAAAGAAACATCAACTTAAGTGAAGTCCGGCTGCTGTTGTGCTCCGGCTCTCCTTTACAAAAAGAGACCGGGTTATCGTTCCACACACGGTATGGACGCTGGATTCAGCAGTTGTACGGAATGATGGAAGTGAGCACGATGTCCTGTAATTTGGCTGCGGATGAAAACAATGTAACAAGTGTAGGACTGGCAGTGAATAATGTCTTGATCAGGCTCGGTGCAGGAGGGGAGATTGAGGTTTTCAGCGAGACGATCTCCGAGAGCTACGTTGGAGACCGAAAGATAACTCCAGCAGAGAAACACGGATGGTTCAGGACTGGTGACCGGGGATATCTCGATGAGACAGGACGGCTGTATATCCAGGAGCGTATCAAGGCTTCGGAGCAATTTGCAGAAATGGAGGCGAACCTATGAAAGTGACTATCGGTAAAGAGTTTTTATTTGAAGCAGCACATCAGTTGCCGCAGAGAGAAGAGTACGGCGCTTGCCAGAACCTGCACGGGCACCGTTACGAATTGACTGTGGAAGTAAGGGGAGAAGTAAATGAACTGGGGTGGGTTTGCAATTTTAAGGAAATAAAATCTATTGTTAAAAATAATGTAATCGAACTGTATGATCATGCATATTTGAACGATCATTTCGACTTACCGACAGTTGAAGTCATGGCTGTACATATTTTCAAGGTGTTGTCTGAGAAATTACGAGACAAACCGTACGACTTGAACCGAATCTTATTATACGAGACTCAGGACAGTTATGCGGAAATTAGAGCATAACTCGAATTAACAATTCTAACAATCATTTAAGGGGAGAAAAACGTTATGGGGAAACCGGAATTTCAAATATCGGAGCGGGAACTGCGGCTTTTCATTATGGATAAAATCAGCGAGGAAAGCACAGATTTAGATGCATTTGATGAGAATACCGAGCTTGTCGACAGTAAAATTATTTCATCAATCTCTTTGATTAATCTGCTTGCAGGAATAGAGGAATATCTGGGTCAAGAGGTTGTTACCAATGAATTCGGCATAGAAGATTTTACATCAGTGAATAAGATCATCCAATCTGTCAGATCCTCCTTGCAGTGGCCGGATCAATCTCTATGAACGCCAGTTCATTTATGGAGTCAGAGTTTGTCTTTCCTAAGGAGTTTGAGTATTACTGCTTTAAAAATTGCTATTGGAATCTTTTAAAATATTATGGTGTTGAAAGTCCCGAGTTATTTCTGGATTGCGGAATCGAATGGCTATTTACTGAAGATGGATCGGATAAATATGGCTACTCATTCAGCACGGGAGATTTTTTCTCCAGCTTTCTGCCTTCTTGGGCTGGGCAAGCACATTTCCACTCTAATTCAGATAACAAGTATCAATGTGAGGAAATTTGGGAGTCCAATCGTCTGAAGTTAATGGCAGGAGTACCTTTAATTGCTGGAGTTGATGTATTCGAACTGGATTATACTCCCTTCTATCACAAAAAGCATTCCTATCACTCCTTACTACTGACTGGGTATGAGGAAAGGACAGAACAGTATCAGTTAATTGATTGGTACCCTCCCTGGTTCTTTAAGGGAGAACGTACGCAAGCTTTACTTGACCCGGCAAGGTCCTCAGCGAATCAAGCAGACGGAATTCTGAGCGGGAATCCTATCGATTATCTCTGGGTAGAGGTAGAGAGAGAGGGATGGACAGCGGCCAAGAAACATCAAATTGATGAAGCGTTATCTTTGTGTCTAGATCAGTTTTACAGCAGCCCTGAAGAAAGAGGTAATGCGCAGAGAGGCGTTTACGCTCTCCACGCATTGTTGGAGACAATTGAGAAAATGATGGAAGAAACCAAGGGACAAAAGGAGTTTATGGAAGACCTGCATGGTAAATTATTTTTTACAGCACCGCGAAAATCCTTTCTGAAGTTTTATCTGAAATCAGCAGCCCGAGAGTGGCCATCATCCAAATTGTATGGTTGTATCAAGTGCTTGGAGGATACAATCACGGAGTGGAAGAAGCTCTCCTCCATCGTGATTAAGGCATCACTCTCGGAAAGAACCGAACTATTTCAGCAGGTGATCGATTTATTGAGACGTCAGATCTCTCTGGAGAAAAATTTCTACTATGAACTGTATAGCGTAAGCAAAAGTCTAAAGGTGGAAGGATTTCCGATATGGATATAAAACGAGTTGCGGTTATTGGCGCCGGTATCATGGGCAGAGGAGTGGCAGAGGTATTGGCGGCAGCAGGGATCTCAGTCGTTCTGATTGACCGGAAAGATGATGTACTGCGGCAATCCAGAGACCAGCTCCAGGATGATCTGCGGATCCGGGCACTTATTCGCCAATCAGAAATAACGGCTCAGGAGCCTGAGGCGATTATGGAACGCATAGAATGGACAACCCGTTTAGATGTTCTGACCCAGGCCGATTATATTGTGGAAAATGTCCCCGAAGTGACACACGTGAAGAAGGAACTGTATCAACAGATAGCTCCGTATCTTCCAGAATCGTCCGTTATAGCTGTTAACACATCCTGTGTTTCCATTACTGAACTGGCTGCCGGATTACACCGGCCGGAACGGGTTATTGGTGTGCATTTTATGAATCCAGTGCCGTTGATCCCTGCTGTTGAAATTATTCGGGGTTATCATACGTCAGCAGATACTCTGAATATAACCACCTCCTTAATGGAGAGACTTGGAAAACAATCAATCGTAGTAAATGATTTACCTGGTTTTGTATCTAATCGGATATCCCATCTGATGATGAATGAAGCCGTGTTTGTTGTTCAGGATCAGGTAGCAACTGCCTGGGAAGTCGATGAAATATTTAAGAAATGTTATGGACATAAAATGGGACCCCTGGAAACAGCCGACTTAATCGGCCTTGATACAGTAAAAAATTCCCTGGATGTTTTATACAAAAGTTACCAGGATTCTAAATTCCGTTGCTGTCCGCTTTTAAAGAAAATGGTAGACGCAGGCCTTCTGGGGCGGAAGACGGGACAAGGATTTTATCAATACACTTAAACCTACTTCAGAATTTAAGAATGGGAGAGGAATAACCGATGGATGATGTGCAATTGAAAATTGAGCATTTTCTGCTTCGCATGTTCCGTGTCAAACAGATCGGTCTGAATGATGATATCTTTGCGCTGGGTTCAATGAATTCCTTATTCGCGATGCAATTAATTCTTTTTCTTGAGAAGGAGTTTCAAATTCGGATTGAAAGCAAGGATATGGATTTGAACCAGTTTAAGACACTGGGAACTATTATTGAGCTGGTAGAAAGAAAACGTCTTATTCTTAAATCTTCTGGAGAATAAAGGAGGCATTTATGGGGACATTTGGAGTTCAGGAGGCTTTGCGTAAAGAAGAGTTTAGACGTTTTACCGAGTTAGAGGTATTCCCGCTTGCAGACAAGATTGACCGGGATGAACAGATGCCGAGGGAATTAATTCGTAAGTTGGGCGAGTCGGGATATCTGGGAGCCTTTCTGCCAAAACGGTATGGAGGGCATGAAATGAGTATGTCTGATGTGGGATGTCTGAACGAAGAATTGGGGAGAGGCTGTTCTTCAACACGGGGAATTTTGACAGTGCAAGGTATGGTTGAAATAGCCATAGACCGCTGGGGAACACCAGAGCAGCGACAGGAATGGCTGCCGGAGTTGGCACAAGGTTTGGCCATTGGCGCGTTTGCCCTTTCTGAACAAGGAGCCGGGACAGATGCCAAGAGTATTGAAACTGCTGCCGTTGTCCAAGATGGCGTATATATTCTGAATGGTCATAAAAAATGGATTACAATGGGACAACTGGCCGATGTGTTCATTGTGTTTGCCAATTATAACGAGAAGGTAACAGCCTTCTTGATGCCAAGGGATACTCCCGGCTTGACAGTCCGGCCGATCGGCGGAATGTTGGGTCTAAAAGGATCCATGCTGGCTGAACTACAACTGAACAATTGCCGGATACCGCTGGAGAACATGATAGGGTCTGAGGGAACGGGATTGACCAATGTTGCGATGTCCTGTTTGGATTACGGACGTTATACGGTAGCCTGTGGGTGCGTCGGACTTGCGCAAGCCTGTCTGGATGAATCGCTGCTCTACGCCCGTAAAAGAAAACAGTTTGGGAACTCGCTAAGAAATCACCAGCTTATTCAAAAAATGATAACTGAGATGGTAGTAGGTGTTCAAGCGGCCAGAGTATTGTGCACAAATGCAGGGCGCCTGAAGGATGAGGGAGATCCCGAATCCATCATGGAGACTTGGAATGCAAAGTACTTTGCTTCCAAGGTGGCCGTTAAATCGGCCGCTGATGCTTTACAAATTCAAGGTGCTGTCGGGTTCAGTGCGAATAGTCCTGCACAAAGACATTATCGGGATTCAAAAGTTTACGAGATTATTGAGGGTACCTCCCAAATTCACGAGTTAATGATCGCTACGAACGCTTTCCGGAGAATGTAAAATTTCGGAGCAGCTATGGGAAGGGGGAATTAAACGGTGGGCAAAAATATAAAATGTGTGGTCTGGGATTTGGATAATACATTATGGAATGGTGTGCTTAGCGAAGGGGACCCTGTTGAGCCGGATAATGCCGCCTTGGAATTGATACGGGAGCTTGACAGAAGGGGGATTCTCCAATCCATTAGCAGTAAAAATGATTATGACAAAGCGATGCAGAAACTGGATGAGTTTGGCCTAAGGCATTTCTTCCTTTATCCCCAGATTCATTGGAATCCTAAGTCGGAAGCGGTGCAGGCTATCATCAACCGGTTAAACATTTCGGAGGATACAGTTGCCTTTATTGACGATCAACCCTTTGAGCGTGATGAAGTAGCGGCTCATCTTCCGGATGTGATGACAATAGATGCTGCTTTTATTAGCAGAATTCCTGATTTTCCAGAAATGAATCCTAAGTTTATTACGGAAGACTCTCTCCGCCGTAGGGAAATGTACATGCAAGATCAACAGAGGAACGAGAGCGAACAGGAGTTCACGGGGACCAAAGAAGAATTTCTTGCCGGGCTGGGCATGGTGATGTCCATTTCTGAGGCAGAGCTAGAGGACCTGCAGCGTGCGGAGGAACTGACAGTCCGGACACATCAATTGAACTCGACGGGTATTACATACGATTTAGAAGAGCTTGACAGTCTCAGGAGATCACCGAACCATCTTCTTCTAATAGCGAATCTTGAAGATCGTTACGGGGATTATGGAAAAATCGGACTTATGCTGGTGGAATGTGGTCCAGAAGAATGGACAATCAAGTTGCTGCTCATGTCCTGCCGGGTCATCTCCAGAGGGGTGGGAACCGTAATGCTTAGTTATATCCAAAAGGAAGCAGAATCATCAGGGGTAAGGCTGCTGGCTGAGTTCCTGCCGAATGAACGAAACCGTATGATGTATGCGACCTATAAATTCGCAGGATTCACCGAATTGCCCGGTAATTGCGGTGGGGATGTCCTTGTGCTGGAGCATGACGCAGATAACCGGGCTGTTTACCCTAAGTATATGACAATCCATACAGGTAACGAAGGGCGACAAAAAAGGAGAGAGAGGCTAGCGAATGGGAAAATTTAAGGATGTCTGCATTCCAGAGCGTACCGAAGCTAATACGGAGGAGATCTCTAAGTATATTCGAAAAATTATAAGCTTAATCGGAGAGGATCCCGACCGGGAAGGCCTGCTGGATACACCGAAGAGAGTAGCCAAAATGTATAATGAAATTTTCAGGGGTTATTCCACAGATTGTGCGGAACTCTTGTCGGCCACCTTTAACGAAAACTACGACGAGCTGGTCGCTCTTAGCCATATTAAGTATTTCAGCATGTGCGAGCATCATATGGTTCCCTTTTACGGACAGGTCCACATTGGTTACATTGCAAATAATAAAATCGTTGGTCTGAGTAAGCTGGCGCGATTGGTTGATGCACTATCAAGCAAGCTGCAGGTTCAAGAACGGTTGACAACAGAAATAGCTGATATGATTGAGCGGCATTTAAAGCCTCTTGGTGTAATGGTGATTGTGGAAGGTGAGCATCTTTGTATGTGTGCCAGAGGCGTCAAGAAACCAGGGGTAGTAACTACTACCTCCGTCAGCCGGGGCGTGTTCAAAACTGATTCCGACCGCAAAAACGAATTCCTGCATTATATCAGACGAGATTAACCGCGTTCTATAGACTTTAGTACTATAAAGGAGCTTTATGATGGTTTTGAAGAAAAAAAAGTATACCTTACTCGACTCCATTTCTATTGCGTATAAAGCAAACCCGGTTATTGTACTTTGCATTTTGCTGTTTGCTGGAGCTAACGGTTTTGTTCCATTTCTACTCATTCTTATGAATTCGAGTTTTATCAATTCCGCGATTGATTATGTGAATCAGAAATCATCCTTTAGTGATGTGTTAGGGCCGCTAATTACAATTTTTCTTTTAATCGGTTATGTTCAGATGTACGCTGTAATCTCTCAAATTCTGTTCTCCAGAGTCACGATCAGCCTTAGAGAAAGCTTTAATACGGCAATCATTCAAAAACAACTGTCGATTAAGTACGAACATATTGAAAATGAAGAAACAAATGAATTATTGAACCGTATCGTTAAAAATCCCGGATTTTACTCCATTAATGAAGTATTCAGGCATCTTGTGGATCTAATTGGAATTCTGATCAATTTTGTTGCCGTAGGCTGGCTGGTATTTGAACTGAAATGGTGGCTTGGTGCGGTTCTGTTTCTGGTATGCATTCCGCTTGTTCTGATCTCTTACGTCTCACAGCAAAAAATTTATACTATTCTGCGATCCACCAGCGATCTGGACCGGAAATCAGGATACATCGAATTTGACGTCCTCCGCGGCCGTGATTTAGCTGCAGAGCGCAGACTGTTTGGCTTCACAAGCTATTTCAACGAAAAATTCGAGCAATACTTTACCGGTGCCATCAATTTATCGAAGAAAGTTAAATTTAAATGGCTGGCATTAAACAAAGTTTCTGTCATGTTTATTATTATCACCTGTGTGAGTTTTGCCGTTATGCTGTTGACGCCTTTAAAGAATAACGAAATTACTCTGGGCTTTTTCATTTCACTTGTAACAGCAATCTTTCAGCTACAGGAGAAAATGGCTAACCAAATGTCGGAAATTATCGGATTTTTATCAAAGGACAATGAATATATGAAGGATCTCAACCGCTTTGTCCAGCTCGAAGACGAAGAGGAAAATATAACTGGCTCCCAAGAAAAGAACATCCCTATTCTACGGGTGCAGACAATTGAATTTAAGAATGTGTACTTTAAATACCCGGGGACGTCCAATTATATTCTGAAAGGATTATCTTTTACTATACAGAGCGGGATGCATTATGCAGTGGTGGGTAAGAATGGTTCCGGCAAAAGCACGATTACAAAATTATTATTAGGTCTGTACACACCTGATCAAGGAGAAATTCTTATTAACGGAATCAATATTAGGCATATTCAGTCCCAAACACTCCATATGCTTTTTTCCGTCGTATACCAGGATTTTGCTAAGTATTCTGTAACTGTCGGCGAGAACATTGCAGTGGGCGATACCCGCCAATTTACCGGTAAAAAGAAGTTGGAGGCAGCTAAAATCATTGAAATTGCCGATTATGTAAGATTAAAAGAAAATGTGGAGCAGCTTCCGCAACAGTTTGATACCCCTCTGGGAAAAATTTTACCAAACGGAATTGACCTCTCAGGTGGGCAGTGGCAAAAAATTGCATTGGCCCGTTCGCTGATGAAGAAAGACACCGTGCGAATTTTGGATGAACCGACGGCGGCGCTTGATCCGCTGGAAGAAAGTAATTTGTACACACATTATTCAAGAATATCATCAGAGGATACGACCATCTTTATTTCACATCGCCTTGGCTCTACTAAACTTGCAGACATAATCCTGGTTATTGATGACGGACGGGTAGCGGAATGCGGATGCCATGAGGATTTAATGCAGAGTAGAGGGATTTACAATGATATGTTTAATTCACAAAAGGAATGGTACTATGAAGCCTAAATCCATGTCTTTTCCGAAAATTTTAAAGAGAACCTTATCTTATGGATTTCAGAAGCTACCCGGATACTTTGTTTATTACATCTTAATTTCTTTATGTCTGGCTGCGCTGAATTTCCTGTCTATTGATATTATCAAACGAATGTTCGATACGGTTTCGCTTGCATTCTCTACAGGAGTATGGGAGGGAACCATATCTATCATTTTGTTGGGAGGCCTGGTATTAGTATTATTCCAGTTCATTAGTGGTTATCACAGTTTTCTGAATGAAGACTATTTTCTTCAATTTATTAGCAAAATTCTAAAAGATATGAATGCCAAAGCAGGCAGGCTTGAGCTTATAGAATTCGAATCGATAGAGCTGTATGAAAAAATAAGTTTGGCAATCGGGGGCGTTCATCATGCCATTAAATCAACTATCCTGCTGCTAAACGGTGTGATTTTTCACCTGGTATTCTTTATAAGTATCAGCGTCTATTTCTTTTCGATCAAGCCTATTCTTGTTCTGCTGTGTTTCTTATTTTTCATTCCTAAATTTATCTCCCAACTGATTAAAGGGTCCAATTTATACAAGCTGCAGGAGGATCTTGTACAGACTACAAGGGAGATGGAATATTATCAAAAATGTCTTACCGATAAGGAGTACTACAAGGAAACGAAAACCTTGGAAGCAAGACCGTATTTTTTTAGCTTATATCAATCTAAACTTCGAGAATGTAATCAGAAGGAATGGAAAGCTAATTTAAAAATTGGCATGATCGATCTGCTGCTCAGTTTCATTACATATTTGGGCTATATAGGTTCTTTTGTTTTAATTACGTATTTCCTTCTAAAAGGAGAGTTATCCATCGGGATATTTGCCGCTGTGTACTATTCTTTGAACAAGTTGATGAATAGTATGAGTGACATGATGGAGTTGTTTGGTAGTATCTATCAAAATGCCAACCTTGCCGGTAAGCTCTATGATTATTTAGAAATTCCAGAGAATCCGACGGAAACGGTAGAGCTCCCCCCATTGGAAAAAATTACGTTGCGTGATGTTTCATTTACGTATCCCTATAGAAACAAAGAATCACTAAAAAATATTAATTTGGAAATATATAAAGGTTCTAAACTGGCGATTGTCGGTGCCAATGGATCGGGGAAAACCACTCTGGTCAAAATTATTACAGGGTTATTTCAAACCTCCGGAGGGGAGATTTTTTACAACGATATTAATCTGTCTGGTAAGCAGAAAAATCTATACAGCAAAATATCGGCTGTTTTTCAGAATTTCGGTAAATATAAGCTGACATTAAGAGAGAATGTCATCCTTAGTGAGATTGAAAAACCATATGATGTCGAATATCTAAATACCACGCTAGATAAGTCAGGATTCAACAGAAATAAAGACGGGCTGACAGAGGGTGTTGAGACGATGATGTGTCGCTCTTTCGGAGGAATAGATCTATCCGGAGGAGAGTGGCAGCGCTTGGCTATTGCAAGAGGACTATATAAAACGAATGATCTCATCGTACTGGATGAGCCTACTTCAGCGATCGACCCCATCGAGGAAACAAATGTGTATAAGCGTTTTAATGAAATATCAAAGGACAAAACAACGATTTTCGTTACTCACCGTCTGGCTTCAGTCAAATCGGCAGATAGAATTATTGTAATGGATTCAGGAGCTATTCTGGAAGAAGGGAGTCACGAACAACTCATAGCACTCAAAGGTAAATATCATGAAATGTATATGTCCCAAGCCGAATGGTATGTTCGCTAAGAAACATTTCTAACACCCTTAAAAATGTTTTGTGATAAGGAGGTAAAGATGGAGATTATAGAAATTTCTAAGGAAGAATTAAAGTCATTTTTAGTCACCTATCAAGGTTTGCATCCAAACAAGCCTAAGGCTGACAGATCAGAGATTATTCAATTTATTAAGAGAGTGGGGTGTATTCAATACGACCCTTTAAACATGGTTGGGCACAACCCGGATCTTATGCTCCAATCACGCTTTTACAATTACGATCCATCCATTTTAAATCGACTTCTTTATGAAACAAGAGATGTGATTGACGGATGGGATAAAATGATGGCGATATATTTAACGGAGGATTGGCCGTACTTTAGAAGAATGCGAGTTAAAAAGCGTGAGGAGATCGAAGGGATTCTGACATATAGAAATTCAAGTAGTGCTCTTCAGTATGTAGAAGAAGTAAAGGAACACATTGTAAATAAAGGTCCAATTTCTCCTGCCTTTATAGACTTTGGCCGCGCTGAGAAAGGACGATGGGGCCATGGAAAGCTGTCAAGTGCTACGATGGATTACATGTGGAACGTAGGGATTTTGTCGGTGAAGGAAAAGAAAAATACTCAAAAAATATATGATCTTACTGAAAATTTACTTCCTTCTCATGTTTTAGAACAAGAAGATCCTTTTGTGGATGATTACTCCTTTTATAAATGGTACTTTAAAAGAAGAATTGGGAGTCTGGGAGCCTATTGGCTTCGTAACGGAGGAGGGTGGCTAGGACACTTTGTATCAGATAAAAAACTTCGAATCCATGTACTAAATGAATTGTTTGAAGATGGCGAATTAGTTCAACTTAAGATTAAGGGCTCGAAGGAGATTTTCTATATGCGCTCTGAGGACAAAGAAGTTTTGAATCAGATGAGTATGGAGATCCCTGTCTCCAAAGCGCTCTTTCTAGCCCCTTTAGATAATCTTTTGTGGGATAGAAAGCTGATTAAAGATATTTTTGATTTTGAGTACAGTTGGGAAGTGTACAAGCCGGTATCCAGCCGAAAGTATGGTTACTATGTGCTGCCGGTACTTGTGGGCAACCAATTAGTGGCGAGATTTGAACCTGAGAAACATCGTGCTAACGAACCACTTAATGTAAAGAATTGGTGGTGGGAGGATGGAATCACGATAACGGGCCAATTAATTGACGCGGTGTTTGAAGGAATAAACGACTTTTGCTCCTATCTTAAAGCGGACGGTTTATCGCCAAAATCAACTGAGAGAATTACAACCAGTAGACTGAAAGGTATTGATGGAAAGAATACAGATAACAATGTTAATTATGTAGCAAAGGGTTGACGTCCATGTATAATGATCGTTACGACTTAGATACCGGCACTCTCATCCCATACATCCAAATGTTTCAAGAGAGTCTTCAAAAAAATAGGACGAAAACTGCTCTTCTCTACGGCGAAGATGAAATAACATACGAAGAACTGGACCTGCGATCAAGCCGGGTGGCTGCATATTTGAGTCACAATGCTGTTACTAGCCGGAGTATCGTTGGACTCTTTATGAAAAGAACTTTAGACCTACCTATTACACTTCTAGGCATAATGAAGACGGGGGCTTCGTTCCTCCCGCTCGATCCTGACTATCCCCAGCAGCGAATTCGTCATATTATTGAAGATAGTGGCTGTCAACTGATAATTGTAAATCAAGCGCTCAAAACTAGCCTGGATTACTATGGACATACTGTAGTTGCCTATGAGGAAATCCACCAGTATGAAGAAACCGGCTATCAGCTGCCAACAGTGAGTATGGTGGCGGCAGCGTATTTATTGTACACGTCTGGATCGACTGGTTTACCTAAAGGGACGGTTATAAACCAGCAAGCGTTAGCTTCGTTTGTTTACGGAGTTACTAAAGAAATTCAATTCTCACAAGCCCAGACGATGCTCTTTCTAACTACAATCTCATTTGATATTTCATTGTTAGAGTTGTTAATTCCACTTTTATATGGTATGAAGATCGTCATCGCTGATGAGAGGGGACAACGAAATCCATACCTATTGAAGAAAATTATCACTGAGAAGGATATAGACATGCTTCAAATGACTCCATCTGCTATGCAACTGCTAATTAATTATGATAAAGAACTAGATTGTCTGCGGCGGGTAAGCCATGTACTGCTTGGTGGAGAAGCACTTCCGTCACCGGTACTCGAGCATATACGAAACTACACAGACGTTAACATTTATAATCTTTATGGCCCTACAGAAACAACAATTTGGTGCATGGTTTCAGATTTAACGAATCAAGATACTGTTACTATCGGAATTCCGTTTCATAGTGTAAAGGTATACGTGCTTGACTCGGCAATGAATGAGGTAGAGCCTGGGGGAGTAGGAGAGTTATATATTGGAGGCCCTCAAGTGGCTGGGGGATATTGGAATAGTCCAGAACATACGACAGAGAAGTTTAAGAATTATTCGAATATTGAAGCAGGAATAATCTTTAAAACTGGTGATTTAGTACGACTTTCTGAGGTAGGAAAATTCGAATTTATGGGTAGAAATGATCACCTGGTAAAAATTCGTGGATTCAGAATCGAACCCGGTGAGGTTGAAGCTGTACTCTTGCGGCAAGAAGGAATTACTCACGCAGCTGTGGTGTCGAAAATGGGTAAAAACGGAAATTTGTATTTAAGCGGATATTATGTATCGGATGAATGGGTGGACAAACAGACGCTGGTTGATAGTCTAAGAAACGTTCTACCCAGTTATATGATACCGGAACAGTTGACTCAGCTGGAGCAGCTGCCCTACACTCCGAATTTCAAAGTTGATCGAAAATATTTAGCTAGCTTAGATTTTAATGCTTGCAGATATAATAAAGTAATATCCGATCAGGGAGTGTGAAAAATGGTTTCTATTGAACAAAAAGTGAGAGAAATTATTACAAGTCATGTAGACGTTTCAGTTGATATGGATAAGGTTCATAGCAATTGCTATCTTAATACGATTGGAGTGAATTCTATAAACTTTATCCGCTCAGTGCTTGATTTGGAAACAGAATACTCCATAGAGTTTGATATTGATATGCTAGGGTTTGATAGCTTTGAGACATTTGGCAATCTTGTAAAGTATGTTGAACGAAAGGTTAGCTGATGTATTCAGCGGAGAGATGAGACAAGCAAGCAGCTATATTTTGGAGTATGAACATGTTAATCGGGATGAAGCATCTATGAATTAAAGGTTAATAGTTCTATATTTATCCCCGCCCTCCAATGAAGGTAAGAACTTCATTGGGGGGTTTGCTATGGTTTTGTATAGAAAATTTGAATCAAAGTGATAAAAATTTTTAATATATTTACATTTATTAGGATAGAAGTGTATGATGCAAATGTATTTATTTTACTTTTTATAGAAAAATCTATAAGAATATGCCTTGGGAGGTGATAGGTTTGATCTACGACAATGTGCTGCAATTAATTGGGAACACGCCTATTGTTAAACTGAATTATCTTCCGGACCCGTATGGGGCGCAGGTATTCATCAAGCTGGAGGGGCTTAATCCCGGCGGCAGCATGAAGGACCGCACGGCGCTCTACATTATCAGCCAAGCGGAGGCAGCGGGACTACTGAAGCCCGGCGGCACGATTGTCGAAT
Source organism: Paenibacillus sp. FSL R7-0302 (assembly GCF_038006885.1). NCBI lineage: Bacteria > Bacillati > Bacillota > Bacilli > Caryophanales > Paenibacillaceae > Paenibacillus > Paenibacillus sp. FSL R7-0302. The sequence goes on along the minus strand of NZ_JBBOWB010000001.1, from coordinate 4,942,266 downwards.
CCTCCTCCGGGAATCTGGCCATCGGGCTGGCGCTTGTGGCACGGCAAAAGGGGTACAAGCTGATCTGTGTGGTCGATCCCAAGATCAGTCTGGTCAATCTCAGTATTATCCAGGCCTATGGTGCGGAGACGGTAATGGTTGATCAGGCTGATGAGTATGGCAACTATCTTAGAGCCCGCCTGGACAAGGTACAGGATCTCGTCAAGCAACTGGGAGCATTCTGGCCTAATCAGTATAATAACCCGAGTAATCCTGAGGCACACAGACAAACGACCGCGCTTGAAATCTATGAGGCGTTCGGTAATGAGCTTCAGTGGGCGGTGATACCGGCAGGCACCTGCGGTCTCATTACCGGGTGCAGCCTGGGGCTGAAAGAACATATCCCGCACATAAAGATTATGGCTGTTGATGCTGCCGGCTCGGTTACCTTCGGGCAGCCGCCAGGTGTCAGACATCAGATTGGCATTGGTTCAGCTATAGTACCGGGCAATGTGCGAAGAGAGCTGTATGACGAGATTACGCATGTCTCGGATGCAGAGGCCTTCTCCACCACCCGCAGGCTGGTTAAGGAAGAGGGGCTGCTGGTCGGCGGCTCCGCAGGCGCAGCGGTGTTCGCGGCCCTTAAGCTTGCCCGCCGCCTGCCTGGCGGGGACAAAGTGCTTACGATTCTTCCAGATCGCGGAGACCGGTACTACAATACTATTTTTTCGGATGAATGGCTGGAGCAGATTGGAATTGAACTGGGGAAGAACGCTGTGAAAATATGATCGGGGGTGCTGGAGATTACCGTTTCCACACGTAATGAGGTTATCGACCGCGCTGTCAGACAGACCCGAAGGCAGCTCGACAAGCTTGCTTCTATGCCATCCTCCGGTGAGATTAGGCTTCCTTATGTTACGAACAACGGAAGATATATGCTGGAGGATAAGTGGTCTTCAGGATTATTCATTGGACTTCTCTACCGGCTCTATCAGTTGACTGGCGATACTCTTTATATTGAGGAAGCTAACCGCTGGATGGGCGGGATTGAACCTTATAAGAATCAGGGGGATTATCAGGACATTGGCTTCCTGTTCTATTATTCTTATGCGCTAGGGTACGATCTGACCGGTAAGGAAGCATACAGAACGATTGCGCTTGAAGCTGCTGACAGCCTCTTTGATTCGCGTCTCCCGGGCGGTTATCTGGAATGCAATTGGCTGCCCGAGGGGAAGCGCTATGCAGGCGTTGACAGTATGATGAACATCCGGTTGTGGCTATGGGCCTACCGGATAACCGGTGAGGAGCACTATCGCGCCGCTGCCATCGGATCAGCACAGATTACAAGTGCTGCGCTGATGAGGAAAGACGGCTTCACTTACGAATATATGAGAATGGACTCACTTACGGGAGCCCCGGAGCAGCCCTACAACAAGAATGCCAAGTTCAGCTCAGCATCGGTGTGGGCCAGAGGCCACACATGGGCACTCTATGGAGCAGTTCAAATGTATGTGCTGGGCCATGAAGAGGAGTGGAGGACAAGGGTTGAGCAGCTCTCCGCCTTCTACTTAGCCCATGTCTGTTCGGATGGGGTTCCGGCCTGGGATCTGATGCTGTCCCATCAGGAGACAGCTATGAGAGATGCTTCCGCTGCTGCGATCGCTTGCTCTGCATTCTACCAGTTTGCCGCAGCCTTAAGCCCTAATGATCCCTTACACCAGCAGTTCCGGCAAGAAGCAGAGAGGGCGCTCGATATTCTGATTTCTGCGGAGTATGCGCCTCCGGGTCCGGAGCATGAAGGACTGCTGGTGCACGCCAGCACGCCGCTGCATGTCGTTCAAGCCGCAGGCGAATCCCAGATCTGGGGCGATTATTTTCTGCTGGAGGCTCTATATTACTCATTGGAGGTCGGTTCTTAATGAATGTCAGTGCCGGATCGATAGAATCTAGCGATATTAAAATTGTCATCGAAGAAGGCCACGCTGCAATGCAATGCATGAATATGGTGCCGGAGCTTACGGACCGCCAAGTCTATGAATATGTTGTTCCCATTCTGAAGCAGTATGGCTTGGCGGATCTGTCCCCCCAGATCTGGTTCAATGGAGCCAACGAGTGGGTGGTCCGCAGCCGCTGCGAAGCCTTGACATGCATGCTGAACGCTGACTTAGAGCGGGAGGAGGTTACGGGATGAATCAAGCTGCTGAACCCTTAGTCTATTTCTATGTTCCGGGATACAAACCGAATTACATAGAGTACGCTATGACCTTCTATCCTATGAATATTATCTTCTGCCTCGAAGACGGTACGCCGGAGGATAAGAAGCTGGAAGCAAGATACGTAGTCAAGACTGCCCTTCAGGAATTCAGTGACTCGGAGCATACACTTATTGTCCGCGTGAATAGTGTTCATACCTCTCACTGGGAGCAGGATCTGGAGGAGCTTGTGCCAGAGCGCCCTGCCCGAATCCGGCTGCCCATGGTCCGGACGGCGGAGGATTTACGGCAAGTGGAACGCAAGGTGCAGGATATTATACACAAGCGCAGCTTGAACTATTCTCCCAGCTATGAAGTCATGATTGAATGCTGTGAGGCTATATTCAATCTCGGAGAGATCCATCAGGCCAGCCGGAATATCTATGCGTTTACCTTTGGAGGAACAGATTATTTCAATGACTGTGTGGCTAAGGGGCTTGTGGACCCGGCCCTGGAGGTCCGGAAGGCCAAGCAGAAGCTGGGGGAATACTGCCGCAGTGTGGGCCTTCAATGCTTTGACACCACTTACATGGCTTTTCGTGATATGGAGGGGTTCCGCGAGGATTGTCTGCTCTCCAGGGAATACGGCTTCACGGGGCGTTCTGTAATCCATCCGGACCAGGTGGCCGTTGTCCAAGAGATATACGGAATTTCAATAGCGTAGGAGGCTGTTATGTTCACAACATACCGATTGGAATTGCCAGAGCCTGTGACTCTGAATAAGCTGCAAATCCCTGTTTTCACTCATATGTTCCTGCAACATGTATCTGCCCATAAGGTGCAGGTCGATCCGATTCAAGGGAAGCGCATCAGCGTCACTTATTTATCGTCTTGTCCCAGGGAGCAGATCGAGCGGGAGGTCGCTAGTTTCCTGGAGCGTTTCACCCCAAAGCATGATGAGGCATCCGCATCATCCGCTGAAGTGCAGGAGCCTGGGCTAAATGTGGTGGAGCTGCATGAGCCGCCGCTTGAGCGGCTGTGCTCCTGCTGCACACCGGGCAATCAGCGGAATGTCTCGGATGATCTGCTGGAGCAGGGGTGGCTGACTTTATTGAAGAATCAGGAGTTGGCCTACCATCGCCCGATCATCCGTCTGCTGGAGTATTTTGACCAGAGTTATGTGGATTATGTCGGCCGGAGGATCGGGGATTGTCAGGAGCGGCAGTATTCAGTCTTGTTGCCTGCTTCCTTCGCCGAGAAGATGAATTACTTCCATAGTGCGCCAATGCATCTGCTACTGGCTACCCACCTCAGCCATGACCAGGACAAAATGATATCCTTCGCGGAGGACGTCTCAGCCAATAACGGCAAGCTTCCCCAGGACTGCGGACCTTATCTGGAGACGCCTCCCTATATTCTGCAATCCGCACCGTGCTATAAAGTCTATATGGAGATGGAGGATCAGGTGTTTGAGGATAATACCGCTTTTGTACTCAAAGGCCAGTCCTTCCGCAATGAGGGGAAACGTGTATATCTGCTTGAACGGTTATTGAATTTCACTATGCGTGAATTCGTATTTCTGGGTACTCCCGAATATGTTACCCGGATGCGTGACTTGACATTAGGGTGGACCATCGAGTGGATGGAAGAGGTAGGGCTGAAAGGCGGGTGTGCCTTAGCCAATGATCCTTTTTTTCTGCCGGGTAAGGTGAAACAGAATTTCAAAGTGCCGAAGCATGTCAAATATGAGGTTCGTGCGGATATTCCGTATAAGAACGATACGATTTCGATTGCTTCCTATGACACGCACGGTGATTTTTTTGCGAAGACCTTTAACTTCGGGCTTAAGGATCATTCCGAGACATGGTCGGGCTGCATCGGGCTTGGCCTGGAACGGGTGGTCTGGAGCTTCCTTCAGCAGTACGGTCTACAGAGTGAACACTGGCCTGCGGCCATCCCGGAGAGCGTAAAGTGACAGCTTCGCAACAGGATACATCCTATTCGCTGGCAGAGGCGATGACCTACAGTGTTCTGGCGGAGGCTGTGAGCTGGCCTTCTCCCGGACTGGTCTCCGCCGTCAGCACGGGTTGTCACGGGGATATGGATATCTACACTTTTCTGAGAAGCGCACTCCGCATTCAGCCATATTACCAGGCAGCAGCCCGCTTGGGCATAGAAGAATCCGCTGACAGAACTGGAACGGAAGATCTGTTCAGGATGCTCCAGAAGCTCGGGCGGCGTGCCGAAGCTGGCATGCTGAGGGCTACCGGGGGAGTGAATACCCACAAGGGAACGATCTTTCTGGGACTGATTCTATGTGCGGCTGCGGGAATGACCAGCCAAGGGCCATCCGGCGGCGCAGAACCACGGGACATCTGCCGGCTGGCCGGAGGGATCGCCGGGAGTCCGCTTCGCAAGCAGCTTACGGACATCCTGAAGGAGACACAGGTTACAAGTACAGGCGGACGCGCGTACAAGGAATGGCGGATCAGAGGTATTCGCGGTGAAGTGATCGACGGATTTCCTTCCATTCTGCAGCAGGGCCTGCCTTCCTTCCGTTCTGCGCTTGATCAGGGGGCGGATATGCGAACGGCGGTTATTCATTGCTTGTTCTCACTGATGTCTGTGGTTCAGGATACAACGCTTCTGAACCGTGACTTTGACAAGGCACGGATCAGTTATACGCAAGCGTGTGCGCTGGAGGCTCTGGACCGGGGGAGTCTGTTCACCTCTGAGGGCAGGGCCTATATCCGCAATATGGAGCAGGATTTCCAGCTTCGTTCCTTGTCGCCCGGGGGATCAGCCGATCTTCTGGCCATGACGGTTGCCCTGCACTTGTGGGACGAGCATCGAAGGGGGGAAGTGTGTGGAGAACCATTCCGCTATGTCTGCCATTCTTCGTGACCGTGAGCGCCTCCCTGAGCTTAGAGAGGCGAGGGTTCCGGCGGCAGGTTCGCTGATACAGATCATGATGAATATTCCCGGACCATGCAAGAAGCTGGATTGCACCTATGAATTGTTCGAGCTCTGTATCAGGGCTTTGCAGGAGGAGCTGGCTTCAGCAGCTTGTGCGGTGCTGTCCTTGGAGCGGACCGACTTAGATGTTGGTCCCGTAGCCTATATGCAGGTATCCTGGGAAGCTAGAGCGTTGAAACGGTTCTGTTTATTATTCGAACAGGGACATCCGCTGAGCGCCTATTGGGATATGGATATTTACAGTCCCTCGGGAAGAGCGGTGGGCAGGAGGGAGATCGGGGCCCCGCCGCGCTCCTGTTATCTGTGCAGCCAATCTGCCAAAGTGTGCGGATCACAGCGGCGCCATTCCCCGGAGGAATTAATAGGCCGCATGACCGCTGATTTGACAGCCTACAGACAGGCGCAGATGGGTGTGCCGATTGCAAGGAGGGCAGGGACATGAACCTTTTCCGAAAGCTAAAGGTGCCCCGGCCGATATTCTCCATTTGTCTGAACACACTGGTTACCCATCTTGGCTTCTACGCTATGACGGCGATATTAACGGTCTATCTGTCTCAGGTCAAAGGGCTGCCGCTTTCGGTTACCGCTGTAGTTACCATGATCTTCACTGTGTCATACCGCAGTGCGAGATTCCTTACCGGACCCTTGCTGGACAACATGGACCCGTTCAAATGCATGTGGTTCGGCTGCCTGCTAACAGGAGTCTCCATCGCTATGGTGGATTTCTGGCAGTCTCCGGTGTTGATTACTATACAGCTTATCGTTGCAGGGATCGGCTACTCTGTCCGAGGCTTATCCTCCAAGGCCTCTTTATCCTTCGTGGGGAGTAAGGATGGCAATGCCTTGTTTTATTTTGCGAATTCCAATATGTATACGAACGGTGCAGCCATTGCCGGGCCCTTAATCGGCTCCTTTCTTCTGACAAGCTCCTTGAAGAGCTTCACGTTGTCCTTCGTTGGAGGGTTTTATATTGTGGGTGCCATCCTGCTCAGTATCTTCCCGCCCGGGTGTAGTCTGCAGGACCGGGAACGGAAGCCGGTAAGCTTCTGGAAAGGATATCAGACCGTTCTGCTCGATAAAAGCTTCCGAAAGGTGCTGCTCTTCAATATGATTGGCTGCTTTTTCTTCACCCAATTGTTCAATTCCTTTCCTTATTTAATCGGCACTTATTATAACGCACCGGAAAGGCTGGGGAGTCTGCTGATGCTGAACGGAATCCTTGTGGTGCTCCTGCAGATTCCCGTCGGGCGATGGATGAATACCGCGTTGTCCGGCCAGCGTGAGGGATACCGGCTGATGCTGGCGTTTCTGCTATTCAGCATTTCTTTCTCAATGAATGCGATAATCGGTTCGATCTGGGGCTACTACGTATTCGTTGCGTTGTTCACCCTTGCTGAAATGTTATTCATCCCCACGATAGATGCGTATGTCTCTAACGCTGCCCGCCCGGATCTGCGTATTACGTATTTCAGTGTCATCGGATTGTCCACAGCCCTTGGAGAAGGAATCGGTGTATATACCGGGCTGCAATTCATACATATGTGGAGCATATACGGAAAGCTGTCCTATTTCTGGTTGTCTCTAGCTCTTCTGTCTGGGCTGTCCCTTGTACTATACGTAATGCTAAACCGGTCACCTGTTCATCACAAGGAGGAGGAGAAACTATGGCGGTATTAATTCTGAATCAGAGGAGGCGGGCCTTCGCTCCTTATCTGACCTGGCTGGAGGATCTGGATGAAGAAGTATACCTGTATACTTCGCCGGCATATGGTGAAATAACGGAACCCTTTGCCCTTGTGCAGGTGTTCGACAACTGGGTGAGCAATGACCGGGTAGAGATCGATGCGTTACGATTGTATGAGGAACATCCTTATCGTCTGATCATCGCTCTCGATGAGAGTGATCTCATTCGTGCAGCCCGGCTGCGTGAACGGCTGCACCTGCCTGGTCAACAGCTGGAGAGTGCAGTGGCTTACAGGGATAAGGCCGTGATGAAAAGCTTAGTAAGCCCGCAGGTATCCTGCCCGGCATTCCGCAGACTGGCTTCACCGCTTCACTTGAATGATTTTGTGCTGGAACACGGCTTGCCGGTTGTGGTTAAACCGGTGGACGGCATGGGCTCCATGAATACGGACATCATACGGACCCAGGAGCAATTGAACGGTGTATGGGAACGCGGCCTCAGCAGCGGCTTAATGGTTGAAGCCTACGTAGAGGGAGAAATGTATGAGATCGATGGGCTCATGATGGGCCAGGAGATCCGTTTCGCTTCTGTGGGCAAATATTCCTGCAAGCCGCTGGAGATTCTCCGGCAGGATTGCTTCGTGGAATTGCTTAGCCCCGGCTGCGCGGTGTATGAGCGGCTGGTTCATGAAGTTCAGCAGGTCATTGAAGCCTTGCCCTCACCGGGCGTCTCAACCTTTCATTGTGAAATGTTCCATACCCCGGAGGATGAATGGGTATTCTGTGAAATTGCCAGCCGGACCGCAGGCGGGCGGATCAGTGAGTCGGTCAGCGCCATGTATGACGTTGATCTGAACCGGGAGTGGGTCCGGGGGCAATGCGGACTGCCGCTGAAGCTGCCGGTGCCAAGGCCGTCACAGGTAGCGGGGGTATATCTAATGCCGAAACGTCCGGGAACGGTAGAGACCATTCCGCAGACGCTGCCCTTTGAATGGGTGAAGGAATATGTTCCCCGCGTCAGAGCAGGCGAACAGCTGGACGCGGCTCAATCCAGCGTGGATGCCGTGATGACCGTAATCATCGTTGGCGAGAATTCGGCATCGCTGCAAGCCCGGCTGTCACAGCTGCTGCGGTATCTGGAGCAAGAAGTGCAAATTCTGCCCGCCTACAAGGAGGATACAACCCATGAAGCACCTGTTATTAGTGGAAAGCAATGAGTCTATCGCAGGTATCCAGGCCTGCAAGGAGATGGGGTACACCGTAACGTTGCTGACCCAGAATATTCAGCATTACCTGAAGGGTCAGCCGCTGGAGTCCCATCCGCTCCGGTTGGTAGATTACATTCATGAAGTGGACACCTTTAATGAAGAAGCTGTGGTTGACTTTGTCAAAGCGTACCATCAAGCGAACCCTTTGACCGGAGTGATGTCTTTTGCGGAATTCTACGTGGTTCAGGCAACAGCTGCGGCGCATGCGATTGGTGTGCCGACCATGCAGCCGCTGGCGGCCAAGAATGCCCGGAATAAATATAAATCCAGAGAAATCTGCGTTCAGAGCGGCGTTCCGGTTCCCCGTTCACTGCTCGCAGGCAGTGTGGAGGAAGCTTGCAGACATGCCCATTCCATGGGTTATCCCTGTATCGTTAAGCCGTGTGACGGGGCTATGAGTATTGGGGTGGTCTTTGTCAACAATGAGCGAGAGCTGCGCCAGGCTTACGAGAGCTATGTGAACAACAGGGATTTCGGGCGTAATCTCTATGGAAGTACGGATGTGCTCATTGAGGAATATGCAGCCGGGCCTCTGGTCAGTGTGGAGATGGTCACTTATCAGGGGCAGGATCACCTGATCGGGATTACGGACCGCCGGCTGGTTGGATTTCCCTATTTTGTAGAGACTGGCGCCAGCTTTCCGGTTCGGCTAAGCCATGAGGCGGAGATTGTGGAGGTGGTCCGCCGGGGACTGCATGCGCTTGGGGTTGACTTTGGCCCCACACATACAGAGGTTGCTCTCACTCCTGATGGTCCCAAGATTATTGAATTCAATCCGCGGATGGTAGGCGGGCCTGTTCCGGAGATGATTAAATACGCAACCGGCATTGACCTGCCGCGTGAAGTGCTTCGTATGCATATGGGAGAGGCCCCGGAGTTGACGCCGAGCGTCACGCGTGGCGCTGCTTCACGGGAATTCTGTTCCCCGGTTGACGGCAGGCTGATTGAGGTTACGGGGCTTAAGGAATTAGAGGGGCGTGCGGACATTCTGCGATCGCATTTCATTGCTGCCGGGCGCGAGGTGTCCTTTCCGAGATCTAATTTTGACTGGATTGGCAGAGTGATGGTTGGAGGGGACGATGCAGAGCAGGCTGAGCAGAAGTGCAGTGAAATCCAGAATACGATCGGCTTGCACATTGCAGCCAGACCTATAAGCTGAGGAGGCCTTGAGCATGTTATATCTGAATACCACAAACCTGGAGCAGATGAATCTTCCCTGGGCACTGTGCATGGATACGATACGGAGTACTGTCCAAGTGATGGCAGCGCACGAATTCTCCCAGCCGATCAAACCTTATCTGCTCTTTGATAAAGATCCAAGCAGCCGGATTATTGCCATGCCCGCTTATGTGGGCGGAGAGATCGGGATGGCAGGCATCAAGTGGATCGCCAGTTTTCCCGGTAACCATGGCAGGCAGCTTCCCCGTGCCCACTCGGTTACGATACTGAATGATTCCGGCAGCGGGAAGCCGGTGGCTATCATCAACAGTCCGCTTATCTCCGGGATTCGCACAGCTTCAGTCAGTGGACTGATGATCCGGGAATACGAGAAGGTACACCCTTTTGCGAGTAAAATTATTGCCGGTATTGTAGGGTTCGGACCGATCGGTCAGCTCCATCTGTCGATGCTGAATCAGCTGCTCGGGGACCGGCTGGAGGAGGTTCGGATCTTTGATCAGAATCCGGGTGCTCTGGATCATATCCCGGAAGAGCTTGGGACAAGGGTGCGTCCCGTGGATTCATGGGAGGAAGCCTACGAAGGGGCTGATCTGTTCATCACCTGTACAATTTCCAGCTCCGGTTATATTGACCGTAAGCCCAAAGACCAGAGTCTGCTGCTGAACGTGTCACTGCGCGATTTCACCCCGGCTATCTTAAGCTACACCTCTGCCATTATTGTCGATGACTGGGATGAAGTGTGCCGTGCGAATACGGATATTGAACATATGCATCATCAAAGAGGGCTGCGGAAGGAAGACACGGCGTCCATCGTCGAGGTGGTCTGCGGCAACGCGCTGGCGAAATTCCCGAAGGAGGAAGCGGTCATGTTCAATCCGATGGGAATGGCTGCCTTTGATATTGCCATAGGGTCACTATATTATCGTGAAGCGCTGAATCGCGGGTATGGTAAGGAGTTAGAGGAGTAGGGGGCAGGATCAGCATATAAAATAGCCGGGCCGGATAAGAGATACTCTTGTCCGGCCCGGCTGTGTACTGCCTCGTCACAAGGCTACGGATTCTTGCGGTTCTTCTTCTCTTCCGGGTCTGGTGCAAGGCCGGGAGCCGCTACCTCCGGGTCATTCCCCAGCACGGCGCCTACGAGCTCATCCAGCTTGTCTGTCTCCGATTGACCGTCCGCCGGACTGGATTCGCCCTCCGGGATCGGGTGGACACCTGCGGTGCGTCCGTCAAGCGGAGCTTTTGTATCATCCTTCATCTGTATGTCTCCCTTCTAAGTGCAGGTTCTGTCTTAGGATGTGTCTGCGATAACCGTTCTATGTAACGATAACCGCTGCGGGGGCTGATGAAACCATGCGGGGAGCAAATAAAAGCCGGGAGTCCTGATCATGCGGGACTCCCGGCTTTCTCCTGGCTTCTACTATAAAAAGCTATACAACCGCACCCCATGCGCAGGCACGGTGGTCTGTAGCACGCCGCCGCTAAGCTCAGCAGGCGTCTGGCTCCACAGCTCCGTACCTGCGGCTGCGCCGCCGAGGCCGATCTCTTCGAGGCTCAGGTCAACCGGCAGCGGACTGTTGCTGGTGTTGAAGACGGCCGCATACCGGGTGCCGTCGTCATGAGCAGCGGTCCAGACGATCAGCTCATCGCGGTACAGGGCTTCCCTGGCGCCATGGCTCTCGCGCTGCATGCGCAGCACCTCGCGGTTGGTGAGCAGCGACAGGGTCCAGTCGTCATTGTCCCGCAGCTCACCGCCGAAGATCAGCGGCGAACGGAAAATACTCCACAGCGACATCATCGTCAGCTGCTCGTCCCGGGTGAAGCGGGTCCAGCGGTCATCCCCGCCGCCGTCAACGGAGCGGACGCCGATGTGGCCGAGCGGCAGCATGTCGCAATCCGGCCAGGAGCCGGCCTGCGGGATGCCCTGCCAGCTGCGGCAGCGGCTGAACATGTCCAGCAGCAGCTCCCAGCGGTCCCAGAAATCATCCGTGATGCGCCACATGTTGGCGTGTCCGGTGAAATGTTGTGCGTATTCTACCGGAGCCGGGCCGGGGGAGAGACTCAGGACCATGGGGCGGCCGCAGTTCTCGATTGCCCGGGAGATCAGTGCAATCTCCTGCTGATGGGTATCGTATAGTCTGGAAGCGGCGATGTCATCCACCTTGACCAGATCGACGCCCCACTGCGCGTACAGTTCAAAGAGCGAGTTATAATACTCCTGCGCTCCCTCCTTGGAAGCATCGACACCGTACATATCTGTATTCCACGGACAGATGGAGTTCGTGTGCGCGATCTCGCGGGCAGTTGCTTCCGTACCGAGAATAGCGGTGCCTGCATGAGCGGCCTGGCGCGGGATACCGCGCATAATATGAATGCCGAATTTCAGTCCCAGGCTGTGGACATAGTCGGCCAGCGGCTTGAAGCCCTGACCGCCTGCTGCGGAAGGAAAGCGGTTCTCGGCAGGCATCAGCCGGGAGTATTCATCCATGACCAGCGGGACAAAGGGGCGGTACAGGGAGGACACGGCACCAGGCTCATACCACTGAATGTCAACGGTAATGTAGCTCCAGCCGAAGTCTTTGAGATGCTCGGCCATATATTCCGCATTGCCGCGGATTTCCGCTTCGGTTACGGCTGCGCCGTAGCAATCCCAGCTGTTCCAGCCCAGCGGGGGGACAGGTGCTGCAAGCTTATGATTCATTGTGTAATCTCCTTATCAGATGGATTATTGCTCCTCATAAGTCCATCATAATCAAGGATAAATCCAATATCTATAGTAATCTTATAAGCCGAATAGCACTATATTGCGCTTAGTCAAAAAAGAGCTGGCGGTAAGTCAGGCTCTCGCCCCCACTGCGGAAATCGCCCGGGGTCAGCCCAGTCAGGCTGCGGAACGCCTTAATAAAGTAGCTTCCGCTGGAGTAGCCGATCTGCTGCGCAATAGCTTCAATGCTTAAGCTCGTCCCCCGGAGCAGCTCCATCGCCTTCTCCGTACGGACCCGGGTCAGATAAGCGCCGGGCGTATGGCCGGTGCTGGCCGAGAAGCGGCGGATGAGATGATACTTGGACAGGGAGACATGCTCCGACAGCTGGTCGATGCTGATCATCTGCGAATAATGCTGCTCGATGTATGCGGCGGCGCGCTTGATATTCTCTGACCAGTTGTCCCTGTCGCGCAGCGTAGCCGCCTGCATTCGGGTCAATTCGGTCATGAATTGATAGACGCTGGACGAGGCGATCAGCGGATCGGAGATTCTGCCCGCTCCGGCATCCATGACAATCATCCGCGCCAGCCGGACAGGGGCACAATCTGCGGGCAGCCGGGGCACCTCGCCCGCTTCGCGCAGGAATCTGCGCCAGTGGGGCAGGATCAGGCTTGGGCGCAGCAGGAGGAACAGGAACTCCCAGGGCTCTGCCGCATCCGGCGGATAGTAATACCGGTGAGGTCCCGGGATTTCCGCCAGCAGAGCCTGTCCGGCCCGGACCCGGTAGGACCGGTTCTCTGACTCGAACACGCCCTCCCCGGAGAGCGTGTACTGGAACAGCAGCAGCGGGCCGTCGCTGCGCTCCATCCCGTCCCAGCGGTATGCGGGATCGGAGACGGAATCATAACCGGCTGCGAACAATACGCACAGCTGCAGCTCCTTATCTTCGGCAAAGCGAAAGCCATAGGTCCCTCTGGGGATGTCCATGGATAGCCTCCTTTTTCTTGACAAGTACTTAATATCTTAACATATCATTGCTAATATAAAGCGCCTTTGCTACTGTTACGAATAGAAACGAGAGAAGGAAGGTTATGGAATGTCCCAGATGCAAACGTACCAACCGGCAGCTAATCAGGTCAGACTCATCGGACGGACCCACTGGATGGGGGAGGTGCTGTGGCTGGCTCTTTCGGGGAGCGGAGTGGAATTCTCATTCTACGGCCGGGCGGCCCGGATCACTCTGCAAGGCGATGATATCGCTGTAACCGGCAACAATCTGGCCCGGATCGGAATCAGCGTTAACGGCCAGCGGGTGATAGACGATCAGGTGGATCAGCCGCGCAAAACGTATACAGTGTTCGAAAGCGACACGGTGCAAGCGGTTACTGTAAGAATTACGAAGCTGTCTGAAGCGGCCATGTCAACGGTTGGCATTGCGGAGATCGCGGTGCAGGCTGAGGAAGGGATTAAGCCGACTCCATCTCCGCAGCATACGATCGAATTCATCGGCGATTCCATTACCTGCGGGTATGGTGTGGATGATGAAGAAGCGCTGCATACCTTTTCTACGGCTACAGAAGATGTAACGAAGGCTTATGCCTACCTGAGCGCAGAGCAGCTTGGTGCGGATTACAGTATGGTGTGTTATAGCGGATACGGCATTATTACCGGCTATACCGAAAATGATCAGAAGCTCACCACGCATCTTCTGCCCGATTACTACGAGAAGGTAGGCAAGTCAGAAGGGAGGTTCGGCGGCAGTCTGCTGCCTCAGGAGATAGCTTGGGATTTCAGCAGATTTACGCCGGAGCTGATCGTCATTAATCTGGGGACCAACGACGATTCGTACACGAAGGATGACCCTGCCAAGCAGGCGGATTATGCAGAGAACTATGTCGCTTTTCTACAAATGGTCAGACGGAATAATCCCGATTCGACCATTCTGTGTACGCTGGGGATCATGGGGGACAGGCTGTATCCTGTTCTGGAGCAGGCGGTTGGCCGCTATGCCCGGGAAACCGGTGACAGCAGAATCTCGGTGATGAAATTCGAGGTGCAGCTAGAGGCGGACGGCCACGCTGTTGATTATCATCCTTCGCAGGTGACGCATCGCAAAGCGGCGGATAGACTGGCGTCAGAGATCCGGAAGCTGATGAAGTGGTGATTGACGGTCACCGGTGAATTCCCTTCTCGCGCACAAACTTCTCCAGCACCCCGAACTCCTCCGTCACCTTGGTGAACGGCAGCGCGGCAAGGACCTGCTCCCGATATGGGTTGCGGGCTCCAGCCGACAGGCGCGAATCCAGAATGCTGAGCACGCCGAGGTCTGTCTCGCTGCGGATCAGGCGCCCGGTACCTTGCCGCAGGCGGAGCAGCATGTCCGGCACATAGACCTCCATGAGCGGATTCGCTGCCTGCTCCGCCTTGTATTCGTAGACAGGATCAGCCGGAACCGGGAACGGCAGCCGGAAGACGATCAGATGCGACAGATCTGCACCCTCGATATTCACGCCTTCCCAGAACACACCGGTACTCAGCAGCACGCCCTTACTCGCCCGGAACTCAGCGATCACCCCGTCTTGGGACGAGCCTTCCCGCTGCATATGAAGCGCCCATTTCAGCTTCTCCCCACTCAGCTTCTTGTGAATGTATTTCATATCCTCTTTGGCCGAAAAAAGCACCAGCGTCCGCCCGTCCGTTACATTGCACAGCCGCAGCAGCTCCTTATACGCCGCTTCCAGATAAGCTTCCCGGTTATGGTGGTTATAGTAAGGAACGTCTTTGGCAATATACATCATCGTGTGGTTGTCATAATCGAACGGTGAAGCCTGACGCTCCATATACTCCCCCCTGTAGCCCAGCGAGCGGGACAGATAAGCGTATTGCTCCTCCAGCGTGTCACCGGACTGGCTGAGGGTTGCGGAGGTCAGGATGACAGAGGTTTTGCCGCTAAACAGACTGTATTTCAGGAATCGGCTGATCCCCTTGGGGCAGATGCTGACGGCAGCTTCTCCCCGGGGCTGGCTGGCCCAGAGCAGATAGTTGTCCTCCGTCCCGGCAAGCACCTGGAAGAGGTCAATCATTCCGTTCACCGCTTCGAAGGTATTGTCAATCTCCCGTTCATGCCGGGAAGTCAGCACCGAGAGACTGAGGCGGAAATCCTGCAGAAGCTGCACGGCCTGCTGCAGCGGGACTCCTGTAATCTCCGATACTTTAATCCGGTCAGTGTCCTGCTTCGCCGTGTGCAGCAGGTCTGCTTCAATCTGTCTGAATACCTCTTTGGCACAGCGACGGACAAACTGGAAGGACTTCATCAGGCTGCGGTCTGCGGATTGCTTAAAGAGCAGCTGCATAGCATCCTCCAGCACCCGGGAGATCTGCCGGAAGGTGAATTCGAGCGTCTGGGCATCTCTAACCTTGGCTTCCAGATTATGCGCTTCATCTATAATGATCAGCGCGGGGCGTTCAGCGATCAGGCCCTTGGTCCCTTCCTTTTTCTTGATCAGGTCACGGATCAGCAGGTCCTGATTCACGATGATGAAGTCCATCTCGCCCGGGGCCGCATTGATCTTGGCCCGCATGTCGTAGAAGGTGCAGGTATGCTTGTAGTGGCAGTGCTCGAACTTGCAATCCGTCACACACACGTTAGACCATAAGGCATCACTGACCCCGCCCTTCAGGTCTGCCCGTTCGTTGATTTCTGCATTCAGGATACGTTCTGCCATTACCGTGAGCGGGGAGCCGGACTCCCCGGACGGGAACAGGTTCGCTACCCGGTACCGGCAGGCATATTGCCCCATGCCCTTGCCGACTACAGAGCGGACCATGGAGAAGCCGAGCCGGCTGCCGATGAACCGCAGATCCTTATGGATCTGTTCGGAGAGCTGGATGGACGAGGTGGCGATAATGACCGGCTGCCGGGAGAGCTGGTTAATCAGCAGGCCGGGAATCAGGTAGGCGAAGGATTTGCCGATGCCGACTCCGGCTTCAATCATGGCATTCCGGCCATGGATATAAGCGTCGGCAACATCCAGCGACATATCCTGCTGGCCGAGCCGTTCGGTGAGACCGAGCCGTTTGAACCGGTCATACATGCGGAAGATCGCATTGACTAGAGCAGGCTCGGCGTCTTTGGCCGGCTCCTTCTTCTGTAATTTGTAGAGATCATTTAACCAGCTGATGACGACCGCCCCTTTTCCTGTCAATTGTCCTGTCAATGTTAGTCTTGTCCTGCATGGATTACGGCAGAGGTTGTTATTATCTTAGATGGCGGGCGAACAGTCAAGGGTTAAGGCTGAATTTGTAATCTAGATTCTGGAAGTTCGTCCCTTGCAGGCGGGAGCGGGGCTACATTCGATCGGAAGGTCCGTATCTATTATAATGAGGGCATACTGCGTACTGATCATGAAGGGAGAGAGAGGATATGAGCGAACGTCTGCCTTGTCAGACCCCCGGCTGCACGGGAAAGATTCTTCCAGCAACCGCACTGAAGACCGGAGGCATCTGTATGCCCTGCTACCAGCAGAAGAAAGCGATGGAAAGACAGGCTTATATTGAACAGAACCGCAAAGAGGTGAACAGGTATGCGGGTATCCATGATCCGGTTGAAATTCTCACCATTATGCACAGCCCCCGGAAGCCTGACCCGCTGATCAAGGAAGTTCCTTACCCCCGGACTGCACAGGAGCTGTATCATGATCTGACAGAGGAAGAGAGAGAACGGATGGAGAGCTATGCCGTTCATTTATTGGAAGAAGAGGATATAGACCAGGCGGAGATGGTTCTGGTGTCCCTCCTCTGCTTCACGGATACACAGCTTGGGCCGGGTCTGGAAATGCTCCTCCGCACAGGGAATTATGCACCCGCGATTCTTTTCAAGGATGCTGACGCGAAGGTCCGGGACCGGTTC
The DNA here is from genome assembly GCF_038006885.1 of Paenibacillus sp. FSL R7-0302. Lineage (NCBI taxonomy): Bacteria > Bacillati > Bacillota > Bacilli > Caryophanales > Paenibacillaceae > Paenibacillus > Paenibacillus sp. FSL R7-0302. The sequence continues at coordinate 4,925,375 of NZ_JBBOWB010000001.1, read as the reverse complement.
ATTGCCCAGGTGGAGTCCGATCCGGTTAACCGTAATCTGCTGCTGCTGGCGCTGGCCTGGATTGGCGATGAAGAGGTGGTCAGGCTGTTCGCGGCATGGCGGCAGTCCCCGCCGGAGTGGGCAGCAGCGTTATATCAGGCGCCCGAGACATATGCCCTTGAAGCAGGCTGGGAGCTGGATGCCGGAGGCGGCAAAAGACAGCTGTACCATTCCGAATGTTACCCCTTCCTGGTAAGCAGGGAAGACACCCCGGAAGCCCCCGGCGCTCCGGCGGCCGTTCAAATGCTCCAGACAGGAACGGACGCCTGTCCTTGGTGCGGAGGTGCGCTAACTGTCTTATTCGATTACGATTTACAGCATCCGCAGGTTAGGTTCATGGAGCTGCCCGGCAAGCGTCTGAGGATTGCAGCCTGTATGCACTGCAACTGTTATGGCACTGTATATATGAAGGCCGACCTGGAGGGCGGGTATTCATGGAGTGAATATAATGCTGTTCCCGGATATCTGCCTGACAATACAGGAGGAGCATTGGCGTTCAACACATGGCATGTCATGCAGCTGTCGGAACAGCCGGCAGGCACATATGAGAGTGCATACTGGGTTCTGGAGGCACCGGCCTCGCAGATCGGAGGTCATCCGGCCTGGATTCAGGATGCGGACTATCCGCCCTGTCCCTGCTGCGCACAGACGATGACTTTTGCGGCGCAGGCGGATATGGGCCAGGTGGCGGAGGACGAGGGGATTTATTATGCTTTTCTGTGCCGGAAGTGCCTGATTACAGCGGTGAATTACCAGCAGACCTGAGTTTCGGGATTTGAAATTTTGGGTATATAAGCTATATTTTCGAAATATAAACGCAAGGCATGCCACAAGCTGGAAAGTGAGGGTTCTCATGGATTTTCCGGTCAACATCCTGCTCGTAGACGATCATCCCGAGAATCTGCTTGCCCTTGAGGCCGTTCTCCGCGGAGAGCCTTACCGGTTGTTTCGGGCCTATTCCGGGATTGAAGCTTTACGTTGTCTGCTGGAGGAGGAATTCGCCGTCATTGTGATGGATGTGCAAATGCCGGGCATGGACGGGCTGGAGACGGCGCGCCTTATCCGTACCCGGGAGAAGAATCATGTGGTGCCGATTATTTTCATGTCCGCGAACAGTACTACGATGGAGGATATCTTCGCCGGCTACTCTGTCGGTGCGATGGATTACATGACGAAGCCCTTCGTCCCGCAGCTGTTCAAGTCCAAAATTGAGGGTTACGTCAGCATGTATGAAGCGAATAAGAAGCTGCAGCTCCAGAGCGAGATGCTGAAGCAGCAGGCCCGGCAGCTGGAGAAGACGAATCAGGAGCTGAGGGAAGCCAAGGAAGCCGCAGAAATTGCTTCCAAGGTGAAATCGGAGTTCCTGGCGATGATGAGCCATGAAATCCGCACGCCGCTGAACGGGATCATCGGGATGTCTGATCTGCTGCTCGCCTCGGATCTGCCGGAGGAATATTGTGAGATGGCGGGGATTATCCATACAAGCAGCAATGCCCTTCTGTCGGTGATCAATCCCATTCTTGATTATTCCAAGCTGGAATCCGGGAAGCTGGTGGTGGAAGCGGCGCCGTTCTCCCTGCAAGACTGCCTGAGCGAGACGGTTGCCCTATTCACCGCGAGGACCCGTGAGCGGAAGCTTGATATGGTGGTGGAGATTGATCCTGCTGTGCCGCCTGATCTGGTGGGAGATGTGAACCGCCTCCGCCAGGTACTGAATAATCTCGTAGGCAACGCCGTGAAGTTCACCCATGCAGGCAGTGTATACATAATGGTTAACAAGCAGGAGGGACCGGCGGAGAAGCTTACACTTGAATTCACAATCAGAGACACAGGAATCGGGATTCCCCCGGATAAAATCGGCGAGCTGTTCCAGCCCTTCTCCCAGCTCGACGCCTCTACCACACGCAGGTTCGAAGGCACGGGGCTTGGCTTATCGATCAGCAAAGCTCTGGTGGAGTTGATGGGCGGAAGTATCCGGGTGGAGCCGTCGGATGAACCCGGGGCTACGTTTGTTTTTACAATTGTCGTTCAGGAGTATCATGGACCGGTGGCGTAGAAGATGTCATCGCCAGACCGGTCAGGCTGGAGGCTATACAACAGGTCATGCAAAAATACGTGCTGAATAAGGGGCAGGGTTGATACTATGAGCGATGACAACCAAATTAAAGAAAACCAGGGCGATGGAATAGACGCCGGTGAACTGCTGAGCGCCTTGATGGCGATGAAGAAGGGCAATTTCTCCCACCGGATGCCGTATGACCGGACGGGAATCGCCGGTAAGGTAGCGGATACGTTCAACGAGATTATGGATATTCAGGAGAGCCTGGTGAACGAGGTTCAGACGGTGGCCAGAGTGGTCGGCAAGGAAGGGAATCTGTCCAGACGGTTCGTGCAAAAGAATCTGGGCGGGTCCTGGGAGACGGTGACCGATTCCTTGAACGGACTGGTGATTGACCTGATTCAGCCGACCAGCGAGATGGTCCGGGTCATTAACGCCGTAGCCAAGGGCGATCTGTCCCAGCAGGTGGAGCTCGCGATTGAAGGACGGCCGCTTACCGGCGAGTTCCAGCGAACGGCAAGCAATATCAATATGATGGTGAATCAGCTCAGCACGTTCGCCTCCGAAGTTACACGCGTGGCGCGTGAGGTGGGTACCGAAGGTATTTTGGGCGGACAGGCTGATGTGAAGGGGGTCTCCGGGACCTGGAAGGACCTGACGGATAGCGTCAATTATATGGCGACGAATCTTACGGATCAGGTGCGCAATATCGCGGCGGTGACCACGGCCGTAGCGAACGGCGATCTGTCGAAGCAGATTACAGTCAATGCACGGGGCGAAATCATGGAGCTGAAGAATACGATCAACACGATGGTGGACCAGCTCTCCATGTTCGCCTCTGAGGTGACCCGGGTGGCGCGTGAGGTCGGGACCGAAGGCAAGCTCGGCGGACAGGCCGATGTGAAGGATGTCTCCGGCACCTGGCGGGATTTGACCGAGAGCGTCAACTACATGGCGTCCAACCTGACGAACCAGGTGCGGAACATCGCGGTGGTGACCACGGCGGTGGCCAACGGCGATCTGTCGAAGAAGATTACCGCCGATGTGCAGGGTGAAATTCTGGAGCTGAAGAACACGATCAATATCATGGTGGATCAGTTATCGACCTTTGCTTCCGAGGTGACCCGGATGGCGCGCGAGGTCGGTACGGAAGGCATTCTTGGCGGGCAGGCCGACGTTAAGGGCGTGTCCGGCACCTGGCGGGATTTGACCGAAAGCGTCAACTATATGGCATCCAACTTAACGAATCAGGTGCGCAATATCGCGGAAGTGACCACGGCGGTAGCCAAGGGCGACTTGTCGAAGACGATTACCGTCGATGCGAAGGGCGAGATTCTGGAGCTGAAAAGCACGATTAACATCATGGTGGACCAGCTCAGCAACTTCGCCTCCGAGGTCACGCGTGTGGCGCGCGAGGTATCTACGGAAGGGATTCTCGGCGGACAGGCCGATGTGAAGGGCGTCTCCGGGACCTGGAAGGATCTGACCGACAGCGTGAACTTCATGGCGGGCACGCTGACGGATCAGGTGCGCAATATCGCCGAAGTAACGACAGCCGTGGCGAAGGGGGATCTGTCGAAGCAGATTACGGTGAATGCGACCGGCGAGATTCTGGAGTTGAAGAACACCATTAACACCATGGTGGAGCAGCTGTCGATCTTCGCCTCCGAGGTAACGCGCGTGGCGCGTGAGGTTGGCACTGAAGGGATGCTGGGCGGACAGGCGCAGGTGAAGGGCGTAGCCGGGACCTGGCGCGATTTGACCGAGAGCGTGAACTATATGGCGTCCAACCTGACGAATCAGGTGCGCAACATCGCGGTGGTAACGACAGCGGTGGCGAACGGGGATCTGTCCAAGAAAATCACTGCGGATGTGCAAGGCGAAATTCTGGAGCTGAAGAACACGATCAATACGATGGTCGACCAGCTCTCCATGTTCTCCTCCGAGGTAACGCGTGTAGCGCGCGAGGTCGGTACAGACGGCAAGCTCGGCGGCCAGGCGCAGGTAAAGGGAGTCGGCGGCACCTGGAAGGACTTGACCGAAGGCGTAAATAACATGGCCCGCAATCTGACGGACCAGGTGCGTAATATTGCAGATGTGACCACGGCGGTAGCCAAGGGCGACCTGTCCAAGAAGATCACCGTAGACGTCAAGGGCGAGATTCTGGAGCTGAAAAATACGATCAACACGATGGTGGACCAGCTCTCCATCTTCGCCTCCGAGGTGACGCGTGTAGCGCGCGAGGTGGGCACGGACGGCAAGCTTGGCGCACAGGCCGAGGTGAAGGATGTCTCCGGCACCTGGAAGGATCTGACCGATACGGTGAACTTCATGGCGAGCAACCTGACGATTCAGATGCGCAACATTGCCGGTGTAACGACGGCGGTCGCGAACGGGGATCTGTCCAAGAAGATTACGGTGGATGTCAAAGGCGAATTGCTGGAGCTGAAGAACACGATCAATACGATGGTGGATCAGCTGAATTCGTTCGCCTCCGAGGTGACGCGTGTAGCGAGCGAGGTCGGCACGGACGGGAAGCTGGGCGGACAGGCCCAGGTGCGCGGTGTCGGGGGCATCTGGAAGGATCTGACTGACAACGTGAATATCATGGCCACCAATCTGACCGATCAGGTGCGGGGAATCGCCAAGGTCGTGACGGCAGTGGCGAACGGTAACCTGAAGCAGAAGCTGACGGTTGAGGCTAAGGGCGAGATTGCCGAGCTGACGGATACGATTAATAACATGATCGAGACACTGGCCACCTTCGCTGATCAGGTGACTACCGTGGCCCGCGAGGTTGGAGCTGAAGGGAAGCTGGGCGGGCAGGCCAGCGTGCCGGGGGCTGCGGGCACCTGGCGTGATCTGACCGACAACGTCAATTACATGGCGAGTACGCTGACCACACAGGTGCGGGCCATCACCAATGTGGCTACAGCAGTGACTAACGGCGATCTGTCACGGGCGATTGATGTGTCCGCCTCCGGGGAGGTTGCCACGCTCAAGGATAACATCAACGAGATGATCCGTAATCTGAAGGAGACGACCCGCATCAACACCGAGCAGGACTGGTTGAAGACCAATCTGGCCAAGTTCTCGCGGATGCTCCAGGGGCAGCGTGATCTGTATGCAGTCAGCAGGATGATCCTGTCCGAGCTGGCTCCGCTGGTATCGATGCAGCATGGCGTCTTCTACATTAATGAACCCTCCGGCGGGGAAGCGGTGTTGAAGCTGTTCGCCAGCTATGCGTATCAGAACCGCAAGCATCTGGCGAACGAATTCCGGGCGGGGCAGGGGCTGGTCGGCCAGTGCCTGATTGAGAAGCAGCGGATTCTATTAACCAACGTTCCGGGCGACTATGTGATGATCTCGTCCGCACTGGGAGAAGCGACGCCGCTTAATATCATTCTGCTGCCGATCATCTTCGAGGATCAGGTGTTGGCGATTCTGGAACTGGCGACCTTCCGTCCCTACAGCGATATCGATATCGCCTTCCTGGATCAGCTTACGGAATCCATCGGCAGTGTGATCAACACGATGCAGGCGAACCAGCGTACAGAGGAGCTGCTGATTCAATCCCAGTCGCTCACCGAGGAGCTGCAGAAGCAGCAGTTGGAGCTGCGGAGCACGAATGACGAGCTGGAGGATAAGGCGAAGCTGCTCGTACTCCAGAAGGCAGAGGTGGAGAGCAAGAACCATGAGGTGGAGGTGGCCAAGCGTTACCTGGAGGAGAAGGCGGAGCAGCTTGCCCTGACCTCCAAGTACAAATCCGAATTCCTGGCCAACATGTCCCATGAGCTGCGCACGCCGCTGAATTCCTTGCTGCTCCTGGCAGAACAGCTGGCCGAGAATCCGGATGAGAATCTGCATGAGCTGCAGGTGAAGTTCGCCAAGACGATTCAGGATTCCGGGCTGGAGCTGCTGAACCTGATTAATGATATCCTCGATCTGTCCAAAATCGAATCCGGCACGATCACGCCGGATTTCAGCGAAGTCTCGCTGGCGGAGCTCACGGACGGGCTGGACCGTTCTTTCCGCCATATGGTGGATGCCAAGAAGCTCGACTACCGGATCAAGATTGATCCCGGTGTACCGGCCAGCATCGCTACGGATTCCAAGCGTCTGCTGCAAATCCTGAAGAACCTGCTGTCGAACGCCTTCAAGTTCACCGAGCAGGGACAGATTATGCTGCAGATCCGCAAAGCGGCCGACGGGTGGCACCCGGATAAGGAGTCGCTTGAGCGGGCGGCAACGGTCATCTGCTTCTCGGTAAGTGATACGGGAATCGGCATTCCGGCGGAGAAGCAGCAGATTATCTTCGAAGCGTTCCAGCAGGCGGACGGCAGTACAAACCGGGAATATGGCGGAACAGGTCTCGGGCTTGCCATCTCCCGCGAGATCGCCGAGATGCTCGGCGGCGAGATTAGCCTGTACAGCGAAGTGGGCAAGGGAAGCGTATTTAACCTGTACCTGCCGACAGATGCGGAATTCACTGAACCGGAGCCTCCGAAGGCTCATGTTCCGGAGGTCATTGACATTACCCCGGCCAAACGCAGAAGCAGCCTTGTCAAGCCGGAAGAGGAGCCCTTCGCGGATGACCGCGATGGGATTGAACCGGGAGACCGGGTGTTCCTGATCGTTGAGGATGACCAGAAGTTCAACGAGATCATTCTGGGGATGCTCCACAAAAAAGGAATTAAAGCGGTTATCGCCACCAGCGGCTGGGATGTCCTGGAGCTGGTTCAGAAATACCAGCCGTCGGCCATCACGCTGGATCTGCATCTTGGCGGAGATACGGACGGCTGGCTGGTGCTTCAGCAGCTCAAGAACGATATCGGGGTAAGGCATATTCCGGTCTGCGTAATGACCGTGGATGAAGACGAGGTGCAGCTGCTGCAGAAGGGGGCTTACGACTATTTCCGCAAGCCCGTGACCAATGAGGAGCTGGAGAATGCGCTGGACCGGCTGAACCGGTTCGCGGATCACACCACGGCTAATCTGCTGGTCGCCGTCCAGGATGAACAGGAGCGCAAGCATATAGCCGAGCTGCTGGACAATCCGGATCTTACACTCACTCTTGTAGAGACCGGGCGCAAAGCCTTGAACCAGCTGAACAGCAAGACGTTCGATGCGATCGTGCTGGACAGCAGCCTGGCAGACATGAATCTGATCCGCTTCCTCCGGGAGATGTACAAGAACGCCAGGAACAAGAGAATTCCCGTGCTGGTGCAGATGAACCGGAAGCTGACGCCGGAGGAAGAAACCGAGTGGGATGAGCTGGCCAAGATGGCGGTGCTCAAAGAGGTGAAATCGGAAGCCCAGCTGATTGATGAATCGACCCTCGCCCTGCACCGCAAGGCAGAGAATCTGCCGCCGCTCTCCAGAGACAAGCTGGTGAAGCTGTATCAATCGGATGAGATGATCGAGTATAAAAAGGTGCTTGTCGTGGATGATGATATCCGCAACATCTTTGCGCTTACCTCTATTCTGGAGCGTCATCAGATGAAGGTGATCCCTGCGGAGAATGGCCAGGATGCGATCACGCTGCTGGAGCAGACGCCGGATATCGGAATTGTCCTGATGGACATCATGATGCCGGGAATGGACGGCTACGAGACGACCCGGGCGATCCGGGAGAAGCCGGAATGGAGGGACCTCCCGATTCTTGCGCTTACCGCCAAGGCAATGAAGGGGGACCGGGAGCTGTGCCTGGAAGCAGGCTGCTCGGATTATATTACCAAGCCGGTGAACAGCGGACAGCTGTTATCGATGATGCGTACCTGGCTGGACAAATAGGACAGAACGTATAGGACAGGACCCTAGAATAGAGCCATGGAACAGGAACAGGAGCCAACCCCTTAGCCGCGATCAGGCGGTTAGGGCGGGCTCCTGTTTTTTGCGTATAAACGGTGAGTTCTGCTTACTGATCCGCAGAGGGTTCGAGCCGCCGGCAGGAAGCTCTCTCAATCAAGAGGGTGTCGACTTTGACCTTGGTGCTGACTGCGGACTGCCGGTGAAGAGAAGCGGTGAACAGCTCCACGGCCCATGCGGCCATCTGTTCTTTCTCCACATGAACGGTGGTCAGCTCCGGGGCTACAATCTGCGATTCATTGATATTATCGAAGCCGATGACGGATACATCCTCCGGGATGGAGAAGCCCAGCTCGCTGAGCGCCTTGATCGCGCTGATGGCGATGTAGTCACATTCGCAGAAGAAGGCAGTGGGAAAAGGCTGTCCGCTGTCCTTCAGCCGCTGCAGCTTGTCCCGTAACGGTCCCTGGGAGGAAAATAAAGTCGGCGGCACCGCCAGCAGGCTGCTCCGGGGGATCTCCACCTGCGCCTCCGCCATGGCGTCCATGAACCCGCGCTGCCGTTCCCCGAAGTTATGAATCCGCTCCTCGGATGCGATATAACCGATGCTCCGGTGCCCGTGGCCGGTCAGATAGGTGCCTGCCTGATAAGCCCCCATATAATTATTGATCTCGACAAAATGGACAGGCAGCGCATCGAAGCAGGTGTCCAGCACGATCAAGCCGGGCAGCTTGTCCGCGATATCGGCTATTCTGGCCGCATCCAGGCTGGTGCCGAGCAGAATCACGCCGCTGGCGGGCTCCTCCATCACGGATTGAATGCCCTGCTCATAGTGCTTTTCTTCAATCGCGGAGAACATCAGACTGTAGCCCCCCATCCGGCAGCGCTCCTCGATATGATGAATCAGCTCCCGGAAGAAGGGCTGCTGATAGTACTCCTGATGAACCAGTCCGGCATTGGTGAACACCAGGAACCGCAGGGTGGTGGGGTTCGCTTCAGCGGCCGCTGCTCTTCCCCTGCCGGTATATCCGTAGGTCTCCGCCAGGCGCAGGATTCGCCCGCGTGTCTCCGGTCCGACCCCCGGCTTCCCGTTCAGCGCCAGCGAGACGGCCCCTTTGGAGACCCCGGCCAGCCGGGCAAGCTCCTCCATATTCAATGACAAGACCTCCATTCAGCATCGTAGCTTAAGTATGTTTAGTGTAAGGGAAGGTAGTGAATTTAGCAATGAAGCAGGGATTGAGTGTATTTGTTTAGTTTTGTTTAGCAATTAATAATAACATTGACGATAATTATAAGGTGATGTAGGATGGTTTTATTATGATCGTATAGTTATTTGATCTTATTTTGTTTAGTTATTGTTTAGTTTATTGTTACTTATTGTATATCTGAGGATTCATACAGAAGGGAGCAGGACTTATGGCTAATCCGAAGGAAGCAGGGCGGGCTGAAGCATTTCAGGGGAGGGTCTCCGTATCGGTGCCTGACCAGAATTCACAGTGGGGCGTATGTGAAATTGTATTGCACGGAGGCCCTGCCGGGGGCAATCCGTTTACGGAGGTAGCGCTGCAGGCGGAATTTTCGATGGGAGATCGTTCGGTTCTGGCTCTGGGCTTCTATGACGGGGAAGGGGTATACCGCATCCGCTTCATGCCGGAGCAGCAGGGGAAGTGGACGTTCCGGACCAGCAGCAATGAGCCTGCGCTGCATGAGCTTGAAGGGGAACTGGAATGCACGGCTGCGGCAGGCGGGAATCATGGTCCGGTCCGGGTGCGGAATACCTTTCATTTTGCCTATGCGGACGGAACGCCCTATCTTCCTGTCGGCACGACCTGCTACGCCTGGACCCATCAGGGGGACGAGATGGGGCGCCAGACGCTGGATACGCTGAAAGCGTCTTCTTTTAACAAAATAAGAATGTGCGTGTTCCCGAAATCCTACTCCTATAACGAGAACGAACCGGAGTACTATCCCTATGAAGGCTCGGCCCAAGCAGGCTGGGATTACAGCCGGTTCAACCCGGCGTTCTTCCGGCATCTGGAGGAGCGGATTGCAGACCTTGGGGAGCTGGGCATCGAGGCTGACCTGATTCTGTTCCACCCGTATGACCGTTGGGGCTTCGCGGATATGGGCAAGGAGGCGGATGACCGCTATCTCCGGTACCTTGTAGCCAGGCTCTCGGCTTACCGCCATATCTGGTGGTCACTGGCCAATGAATATGATTTTATGAGAAACAAGATGCCGGCTGATTGGGAGCGGTATGCCCACATTGTAACGTCGTATGATCCTTACGGGCACCTGATCTCTAATCATAATGGCATTGCCTTCTATGATTTCAACCAGCCCTGGGTTACGCATTGCAGCATTCAGCGTGTAGATGCTTACAAGACCTCGGAGAATACGGACGAATGGAGACGGCGCTGGAGTAAGCCTGTCGTGATCGATGAATGTGCCTACGAGGGCAATGTCGAGCATGGCTGGGGAAATATTACCGGGGAAGAGATGGTCCGCCGTTTCTGGGAAGGCGCGGTCCGTGGAGGATATGTCGGACATGGGGAAACCTATCTGCACCCGGAAGATAAGCTCTGGTGGGCCAAGGGCGGCCGGCTGTATGGCACGAGCCCTGAGCGGATTGCTTTTCTGCGGCGTGTGCTGGAGGAGGGGCCTTCAGAGGGTCTGAACCCGCTGCCTTCAGAGTGGGATCTGCCCAGAGCCGGGGTGGAGGATGAATATGTTCTCTATTATTTCGGATTCAACCGGCCGCTGTTCCGCCAGTTCACGATGAACCCGGAGATCCGCTATAAGGTGGAGCTGCTGGATACCTGGAACATGACGGTGGAGGAGCTTGCGGGCAGCTATCAGGGAACCTTCAGGGTCGAGCTGCCGGGACGGACCTATATGGCGGTGAGAATGACGCGCCTGCGCGATGAGTATGACCTGGAGGCGAAATAAGATGTGGAAGGTTGGTGTTGTGGGCGCCGGGTATTGGTCGGATAAGCATTTGCAGGCATGGCAGCGTATCCCCGGCGTTCAGCTTCAAGGCCTGTGTGACCTGGATTCGGTTAAGCTGCACAGTAAGGGGGAGGCATACGGGATTCCCGGGGACATGCTGTACTCTAAGCTGGAAGACATGCTGTCTTCTGCGGAGCTGGATATAGTAGATATTATTACTGCGCCGGATACTCACCCTGAGCTGGTCGGACTGGCCGCACGGGCCGGGAAGCACATCCTGTGCCAAAAGCCTTTTGCCCGTTCTATGGAGGAAGCCAGTGAGATGGTGGAAACAGCCCGTGCTGCGGGCGTCCGGCTGATGGTTACAGAGAACTGGCGCTGGCTGCAGCCGATTCAGGCCATCCGCAAGCTGCTGGATCAGGGAGCTGCAGGACGGCTCCAGATGATCCGCTATATCCACACGGATTATTATTCACCGCGGTTTGCCCCGGAGAATGAGCTTCCGCAGCCGTTCTTCCGGGAGATGCCGAAGCTGCTGTTCTATGAGATGGGGGTTCACTGGTATGATACATGGCGCTTTCTGTTCGGGGAGCCGAAACGGCTGTACGCCGAGACCCGGAAGGTCAGTCCGTATATTGCCGGAGAGGACGCCGGGCTGATCACCCTTGGCTATGAGGATTATATGGGCCTGATGGATATGAGCTGGGCCACCCGGCAGAATCTGCCCGGCCCGCTAACCCTGCCGGTGCTGCCGGACCATAAGGAGCAGTTGATTATCGAAGGCGATCAGGCAACGATCAAGCTGTACAGCAGCGGCAGGCTCAGCCTGATTGATAATAACGGGCTGGAGACGGCGATTTCGGAGGATAACGGCCTTGATTTTGAAGAGAGTCATTACCGGCTGCAGTCGCATTTCATTGAATGCCTGGACACTGGAAGGGAATTCCAGACGAGCGGCGAAGATAATCTGAAGACGCTTGAGCTTGTATTCGGGACCTACCGAAGTGCGGAGGAGCATGAGGTCATTCATTTAGCTTAACTCCAAGGTGGCGGCGTGGGATGATGGGCGAGTGTACCTATACGTTCAAATATACGAAGAGCCGGAGAGCCGTTGTCCGGTTCTTCGCCATGCTTACCGGCAAGATTGGCTGATCGCCGGGGAATAGCGTACACTGGGTGGATAGAGTCATTACTGAACTTAAGCTGCGGGGTGAGAAGGATGGACAAGCTGCTGGAGCAGATCACGGGCGAGCTGCTGGGACAGGTTAGTATTGAGAGCGTGAATCCGCTGGAGCCGGTGAAGGTCAGCGGTGTACCAAAGCCCTGGAGTGTGCTCGGAACCGGAAATTATGCGGCTGTCTTCTGCCGGCAGGGAGCTGAGGAATTCGCAGTGAAGATCTACGCGCCGGGCAGGCCGGGCATTGAGGAAGAAGCAGAGGTATACCGCCGCCTAGGGCACCATCCGGCCTTCTCGGAGTGCTTTTATGCCGGAGCGGATTTCCTGGTTCTCAAAAGGCTGGGCGGAGTCACCTTCTACGATTCCATGCAACGCGGCATTCTCATTACCGGACAGGCTATTGAAGACATTGACAACGCGCTTCAATATGCGAGGTCCCGCGGGCTGCGTCCGCATGATATCCATGCCAAGAATGTGATGCTCCGGGACGGACGGGGACTGATTGTAGATGTCTCTGATTTCCTGAAGGATGACGACTGCAGCATGTGGGAGGATTACAAGCGGCTGTATTACCGGTTGTACCAGCCGGTGGCTTCCCGCCGGGTATTTCCGGTTCCCCGTCTGATTCTGGAGACGGTCCGCAGAGGGTACCGGTTATGGCGTCGGCGGAAGCAGAGGCGGAGCGGCTTCAATCATTTGAAAAGGTAACTATATAACATCTGCACGGAACTAAGCGCGGCCATGTCTGGATTTTGCTATTCCCGTGACTTGAAAGTGAAGGTTTGGCAGAGCGATTCCATTTATAATCGATATAGAACCTAGAATTCAATTGAAAATGGACAGGAGCGCCTCTTCATGCATTATACCAATCCCATCATATCCGGTTTCCATCCCGATCCCAGCATCTGCAGGGTAGGGGATGATTATTATCTGGTGACCAGCACATTTGAATATTATCCGGGCGTCCCTGTCTTTCACAGCAGGGATCTTGTTCATTGGCGGCAGATCGGCCATTGCCTTACCACACCCAGCCAGTTGCCGCTGGAGAATTCGTGGAGCTCAGGCGGAATATTCGCGCCGACCCTCCGTTACCATAACGGCTGGTTCTATATGGTGACCACGAATGTAAGCGGGATGGGCAATTTCTTCGTCAAAACACAGCATCCCGAGGGACCCTGGTCGGAGCCTTACCTGATTGCACAGGGCGGCATTGATCCTTCCCTGTACTTCGATGAGGACGGGCGCGTATATTTCCAGTCCGCCATGGACGGCGGACAGGGGAACGGTATCTACCAGTGCGAGATTGATATCGGGACCGGGGAAATGCTGACCGGGAGCGTGCTGATCTGGACAGGAACGGGCGGCGCTCATCCCGAGGCTCCGCATCTGTACCGGAAGAACGGCTGGTATTATCTGATGATCGCCGAAGGCGGTACGGAGTACGGACATATGGAGACCATCGCCAGAAGCCACCAGCCTTATGGCCCGTATGCTGCTTGTCCCCATAATCCGATTCTGTCCAACCGCAGTACGGCAATCAGCATACAAGCTACAGGCCATGCCGATCTGGTTGAGGCGCAGGACGGGAGCTGGTGGGCGGTGTGCTTAGGCATCCGTCCGGTCTCCTATCCGATGGGCCATCATCTGGGCAGAGAGAGCTTCCTGGCTCCCGTAAGCTGGACATCCGAGGGCTGGCCGGTGATCGGGAACGGCGGCCGCATCGAGCCGGTTATGGACTCCCCGCTGCTGCAGGAGGTCCGCTGGCCGGCGAAGCCCGTAAGAGACCATTTTGATGATACCCGGCTGGGGCTGGACTGGACTTGTCTGCGTAATCCGGCAGAAGGAAGCTGGTCGCTCGAAGAACGGCCGGGCCATCTCGTTCTGCATGGCTACGAGGCTACGCTGAATGAAGCCGCGGCACCTGCCTTTGTAGGCCGCCGCCTCAGCCACTTCACGGCCAATATAGCAGCAGAGCTGGATTATGAGCCGCAGCATGAAGGGGAAGAAGCCGGAATTGCAGTGTACAAGAACGAGAAGCATCATTATGAGCTGGTGATCCGCTCTGTCAGCGGGCGGAGAGCCGCCGTATTCCGGCGGACGGTCGGTTCACTCCGGGTGGAGCATGTGGAGGAGTGTCCTGACGGGCCGGTCATCCTGAGAATCAAGGCGCTGCCCGGCAGCATAGAAGCCTCGGTTGAGGCACCGGATTCCCGGGTGATCGGGCTGGGGTCTGGAGAGACACATTATCTCAGCACCGAAATTTCAGGAGGGTTCACCGGGGTATTCGTTGCCATGTATGCAACGTCCGTGACGGGACAGGCCGCTCCGGCAGCGTATGACTGGTTCGATTATGAGCCGCTGGATCAGCCGGCGGTATAAGGTGTGAGCAGCAGTTCCTTGGGACATGCTGCTCTTTTTTGCGTTAAGCGGCGTATGGACCTGGCTGCTGCACAACTACTGCTGATTGCGGTAGGCCTTCGGGGACTTGCCGTACGTTTTTTTGAAGAGACGGGCGAAGTAGTTACTGTCATTAAATCCGCATCTATAGGAGATGTCTGTAATAGGGTGTCTGGTGTGCTTGAGCAGTGAGCAGGCATGTTCCAGCCGCAGACGCTGAATATAAGCAATCGGTGTAGTCAGATAATACGCCTGGAATATTCTGTTCAAATGACGGACGGAAATATCCGATTTGGCGGCAATGGCATCAAGAGTAACCGGTTCATGATAGTGATCCTCAATATAGGAGATGGCACTGGCGAGGTGCATCAGGCTGTGGTCCACGCCCCTCTCCTGAATGTCATAATGTCTGGACAGATACACGACCAGCTCCATGAATTTGGAGGCGAGCATGGTCTGATAGCCGTGCTGCTTCTGCTCATATTCTGTAATCATGCCGGCCACAAGCGATGAGACAGCCTCCAGGCTGACGATGGGGAGGTTCATTTTGCTTTTATAGGCGTTAATGCTGCGGTAAAAGGGTTCTAAGACAAACAGCGCCTGATAGCCGTTCAGCGTTCTTAAGTCCGGTCCGGCCAGCTTAAGCATGCCTGATTTGTACATAATGTTGCAAATTCTGAAATCATAAGGGTCCTTATAGGCATGGGGGGTGCCGCCGTTAATCACGAATACATTGCCTTTCTTGATAAAAGCCTCTTCGTCGTTGACGATATGCGCAGCATGTCCGTTCAGCACAATGACAAGCTCGGAGAAGTCTGCATGCTGATGGAGGGAGGTGTCTTCTTCGTGCCCGCCGTATTGGATAAAGAAAGGAAAATGCTCGTCAGTCGTGAACCAGTTCAAATATACATTGCTCACAAAGCTCCCACCTCATAAATACGTATTTGTCTATATAATGCTAGTCTGCGACTTGAAAATCAAGGTTATCGGCCAAAGGTGACGCTAAAATATAACTGTAAACGCATTCAATCAAAGGGGATGAGACGGATGAAAAAACAAATGCCAAGAAGATTAGGGATGGGTCTGCTGGCAAGTATGCTGCTCATTTCGGCAGGCTGCAGCAACGGCAGCAGTGCCGGAAATAACACAAAGAATACAACGAACGGAAATAACAGCGCAAAGGATACAGCTCCCGTAACGTTTACCTTCTTTGGCGCCGATGCCAGTCCGAATTGGAACAGGATGAAGGATGATATCGGCAAGGAGATTGTTGCCAAAACAGGTGTTACCCTGAACGCGGAATATGATGTGGGCAGCGGAGGGGGACAGGACAAAATCTCAATGATGGCAGCCAGCGGAGAGTATCCTGATATGATCTATGCCAAGGGAGAGCTGGGCAAGCTGGTGGATGCGGAAGCCATTATCGACCTGACCGAGCTGATTGATAAATATGCCCCAAATATAAAGAAGGTCATGGGCGGGAACATGAACCGGATGAAATACAGCAAGGATAATCAGGCGATCTATTCGATCCCGACGAATGTCGGCATTGATCAGCAGAGCTTCGATGCGACGAACGGATTTCAGATTCAGCACCGCGTATTGAAAGAGCTTGGATATCCCGAAGTCCGGACGGTGAAGGATTTCGAGAATGTCCTCAAGGCGTATGTGGCTAAGCATCCAACGACGGACGGGCAGCCGACCATACCACTGACCGTCAATGCTGACGGCTGGAAGATCATGATTACGGTAACGAACCAGGGCGATATCACCACCGGAGGAACCAATGACGGCGAATATTATGTGAATCCTGAGACGTACGAGACGATGCTGCATTATAAGAAGCCTGAAGAGAAGGAGTACTTCCGCTGGCTGAACCATATGTACAATGAAGGGCTGCTCGACAAGGAATCCTTTGTTCAAAAGGATGACCAGTACAAATCCAAAATCTCCAGCGGCCGGGTGCTGGGGCTTACCTCAGTGGAATGGGAGTATCAGGATGCGGAGAACGCCCTGAAGGCTGCGGGAAAAGACGAATATACGTACGCCCACTTCCCGGTTACGCTGAGTGAGGAGTACAAGGATCACGCCATGCAGTCTGTCGGAGTGGACGGCTACGGGATCAGTATCACCGCGGCTTGTAAAGATCCGGTCCGCGCGATTAAATTCCTGGACTGGCTGTCCTCGGAAGAAGGCCAGGTGCTGAGAAACTGGGGGATCGAAGGCAAACATTATAATGTGGAGAACGGGAAGCGCGTCATCCCTGCCGACATTCTCGATCAGAAGGTCAACGATGCAGCAAGTTTCACCAAGGCGACAGGGGTGGGATTGTATTCCACGCTGGGAGTCCGCTACGGGGACGGTGTGAAGGATTCTACAGGCAATTACTATACAACGAACTTCCCGGAACAGATTCTGGCCGAATATTCGGGTGCGGAGAAGGAGAGTCTGGCTGCGTATAACGCAACAACCTGGAAAGACCTGTTCCCGGCGGAGGATGAATTCCCGGTCAAGGAATGGGGCGCGCTGTACAATATGCCGGTGCCGACAGATGGGGATTATCAGGTAATCTATCAAAAGACGCAGGATATCGTCCACAAACGGATTCCCGAAGCCATCCTCTCCAGCACAGCCGATTTCGATAAAATCTACGACGATTTTATTGCGGAGCTGAATAAAGCGGGTGCAGAGAAAATGGAGAAGGAATATACAGAGCTGGTTAAAGCGAGAGTCTCGCTGTTTACCGGGAAGGAGATTGAGTAGCAGAGCCGCTTAGCTTACGCGGCAGAGATATTCAGAGATATTCAAAAAGAGCCTTCCTGCAGCTGAGAAATTAGCCTGGAAGGCCCTTTTCGTTCGAGTACAGATTCAGCCCTTCGGGATCTTCCGGTAGCTTGAAGGAGAGAACCCCGAAATCTTCTTGAACAGCCTGGAGAAGTAATAAGGGTCGTTGATCCCTATAGCGGAGCCGACCTCCTTAATGCTGAGTTCGGTAAGATCGAGCAGATGGCCTGCCCGCTGGATTTTGAGCCGCAGGAAATACCCGATCGGGGAGACCCCGGTCTCGGCGTTGAAGATATAGATCAGATGCTGCTTCGACACGCCGACCTGCTTAGCCAGCTCAGGCAGGGTGAGGTTGCTGCCCAGCCGTCCGTTCATATACTGGATCGCCTGTTCCAGATAGGTCCCGCGTTTCTTCTCCTGCGCGGACGGGCCTGCCGTAATGCCGATGCCGGAGAGCAGCTGTCTGGCCGTCTGGGCGATGTGCACATGGGTAGCCAGGGCGTAGGTCCGCTCAGCCAGCAGCTCATAGGCAGGGACGAACCATTCAATGAGCCGGGCCTTGCCGCCCGGGGCCAGGGCGAGGGGAGCGCCCGACAATCCGAACAGCTTCACCAGCCGGTCCGCATGATTTCCTTGGAAATGGAACCAGTATATGCTCCATGGCTCTTCCTGCATGGCCCCGTAGCGGTGCGGGGTGTGTGGAGGAATAATCACCATGTCCCCCGGCTGCATGGTCATCTCCTCCCCGTGATTCAGCTCCACCCAGCCCTCCCCCGCTTCACACAAGATCAAGATATGCGACGGGCTGCCTTCCAGGCGTTCCCTGAAATGATAACGGGCATTCGGGAAATAACCAATGTCCGTGATGAACAAGGAGGCGGTCAGCTCCTCCTGCTCCAATTCCTTCATCCAGTACTCCGGCAGCACATACAGCTTCTCCTCCACAAACCCTTCCGGCTTGCGGATATTGCCATCATTCATGCCGCTTCCCCTCCTGACAGATCGTATATAAACCAAACGTTAGACACCCTGGCCCAACAAGTAACTTCCCAATCTCTTCTCGCAGGCATCAGCGTATTCATCCGAAGGCTTAGAACGGAATAGCCCCTTCCAAAAGAAGTGCAATGAGTTTTTTGGGAGCTGTAGAGGCTGAATATAGGGAATGCGAGATGCTTGGGTGCTGGAATGCTAAGATGCTTGGGTGCTCGGTGCTCGGTGCTCGGTGCTCGGTGCTGGGATGCTGAAATGCTTCGAAGTTACGATGCTGAGAGATAAGAATGTGTAATGCTTCGGTGCGTCGGTGCTGGGATGCTGGGATGCTTCGGTTCTGGCATGCTGAGATGATGAAAATGTTGCATATTTTGCAATTTTGATTCTCTGGTACAGTGGTGCCAGGGCGGATTGTTGCACAAAATGCAGGAATTTCCTCGTTTGGTCTCAGGAAGGAGGATAGATGTTGATTTTTGTGCAACAATTCCGGTTTAAGGCTGAATTCAGGAGCGGAATGTTGCATTATGGGCAGGATTTATCCCAACCCTAACCCCAACCCCAACCCCAACCCCAACCCCAACCATCGGTCGGGAAATCGTATCCTCATCGCAGCGACGCCGGGAATCTAAGCTTGTACAGAATAAGAATATAATCCATCACTTCCCGCATTTCGTCAATTGGAAACTCCCCGGCCAGGGGCTAGAGTAGAAGTATCAAGTTAAGGGAGGCAGTGAAGGCATGAAGCGAGCAGCTAGTGGTTATACACCGGAGCTGGCCGGGAGTAACGCGAACAACAAGTACAGCGCAGACAACGCGAACAACAAGTACAACGCAGACAACGCGAACAACACGCACAACGCAGACCGGGTACAGGTACGGGAGACCAGTGTGATCATACCAACCTATGAGGCGGGCGCCGCTGATCCGAACCCCATGTTTCTGGAGAAAAGAGTCTATCAGGGAAGCTCAGGGCGTGTATACCCGCATCCCGTGATTGAGAGCATCTCGGATGTGAAGCAGGATAGACAGTACAAGCTGATTACTCTGGAGAACGAATATCTGCGGATAGAGATCCTGCCGGAGCTTGGAGGACGGATCTACCGGGCGCTCGACAAGACGAATCATTATGATTTTGTCTATTATAACCGCGTCATCAAGCCTGCGCTGGTCGGCCTTGCAGGTCCCTGGATCTCTGGGGGCATTGAGTTCAACTGGCCGCAGCATCACCGCCCGAATACGTTCGGCCCTGTTGAATATAAGCTTGAGGCTGCTGCGGATGGAAGCGCTGCCGTATGGGTGAGCGAGATTGACCGGATGTACGGGACGAAGGTTACGGCTGCGTTCAGACTCTATCCCGGGAGAGCCTATCTGGAGGTCTATGCGCAGTGTTATAACCGGACGCCCCAGGCGCAGACCTTCCTCTGGTGGGCCAACCCGGCGGTTGCGGTGAATGATCAGACGCAGTCTGTTTTTCCGCCTGATGTCACAGCCGTCTTCGATCATGGTAAAAGGGATGTATCGCGGTTCCCCATTGCGACCGGTACCTACTACAAACAGGATTATTCGGAAGGCGTGGACATCTCCCGCTATAAGAATATTCCGGTTCCGACCTCCTATATGGCCTATAAGTCGGATTATAATTTCGTCGGCGGATATGATCACGGCGTCCAGGCGGGGCTGCTGCATGTGGCTGATCATCACATCTCACCGGGGAAGAAGCAATGGACCTGGGGGAACGGGGAATTCGGGCAGGCCTGGGACCGCCAGCTGACCGATGAAGACGGACCTTATATTGAACTCATGACAGGCGTGTACACCGATAATCAGCCTGACTTCACCTGGCTGCAGCCGTATGAGGAGAAGAGCTTCACCCAGTATTTCATGCCGTATAAGGGCATCGGTCTGGTGAAAAATGCCTCGGTAGACGCTGCGGTCAATCTGGAGGCGGATGCAGTATCGGCTCAGGCGGTGGTGAAGGTATACGTGACCTCACGGCAGGAGCAGGCCGTGATCAGCTTAAGCGGAGCCGCAGGCGAATATCTGCGGGAGACTGCAGATATGTCTCCCGCAGAGGCTATAGAGCGTACGGTTATGCTGAACCATGGAGAGCAGGAGCATGACCTCAAGCTGACGGTTCATAGCGGGGAGGGCAGGCTGCTGGTCGCCTATCAGCCGAAGCGGCCGGAGATTGAGCGCATCCCTGGAGCGGCGAAGCCGCTGGCAGTGCCGGAAGAGCTGCGCTCAGCAGAGGAGCTGTACCTGGCAGGCCTGCATCTGGAGCAGTATCGGCATGCCACCTTTGAGCCGGAGGCCTATTATCTGGAAGGGCTTAAGCGGGACAGCGGGGATATCCGGCTGAATGTAGCATATGGAACGCTGCTGCTCCGCCGCGGGCAATACGCGCAGAGTGAGCCGTTGTTCCGCCACGCCATTGAACGTCTAACCTCGCGTAATCCTAACCCGTATGACAGCGAAGCCTATTATCAGCTGGGGGTTGCTCTGCGCGGCCAGAACCGCTTGGATGAGGCCTTTGCCGCTTATTACAAAGCGGTATGGTCGGCAGCCTGGCAGGCTGCGGGGTATTTCTCGCTCGCTCAGATAGCCTGCCAGCAAGGCCGTTATGCCGAAGCGCTGGAGCTGGCGGAGCGTTCGCTGACCCGCAATACGCGTAATTATAAGGCAAGGAATCTCCAGTCTGCTCTGCTGTGCAGGCTTGGCCGGCTGCAGCAGGCGAGGAGATTCGCCAGTGAGACTGTGCAGCTTGATCCTGCTGATTTTGGCGCATACAACGAACTGGCCCTGGCCCTTGCAGCACTGGAGGACCCTGCTGCGGCAGAAGAGGCGCTGACAGAATTAGAACGTCTTATGCGTGGTGACGCACACAACTACCTTAATCTTATGGCGGATTATATGGACTGCGGGCTGTATGCGGAAGCTCTTGCTGTAGGGCGGAGGGCAGTCAAATGCGGAACATCCGAATCTGAAATCGACACCGACACCGACACCGACTCCGTCTACCCGATGCTGCATTATGCCCTTGGCGAATGTTATGAGCGTACGGGACAAGATGAGCAGGCACGGGAGGCCCGCCGCCAGGGGCAAGCAGCCTGTCCGTTGTACTGCTTCCCGAACACCCTGTCCGAGCTTGAATGGCTGTTAAGCGCCATCCGGGCGAATCCCCTGGATGATAAGGCCTATTACTATCTCGGCAATCTCTATTATGACAAGAAGCGGCCGGAGGAAGCGGCGGCAAGCTGGGAACGTTCACGTGATCTGAGAGGGGATTTCGCCATCGTTCACCGCAATCTGGCTCTGGCCTATTACAATAAGCAGAACAATCCTGAGGCGGCGCTCGCTTCACTGGAGCAGGCATTTGCCTGTGCGCCGCAGGATGCGCGGATTCTGTATGAGCTGGATCAGCTGCGCAAGAAGCTCGCATGGTCTGCCGGGAAACGGCTGGGTCATCTTGAAGCACAGCACAGTCTGGTGGAGCAACGGGATGATCTGTATATCGAATATGTTACGCTGCTTAACCAGCTTGAGCGCTATGACGAAGCGGTTAGGGCATTAAGCTCGCGTAACTTCCATCCCTGGGAAGGCGGAGAGGGGAAGGTGACCGGACAATATAAATTCGCTCATACCGAGCTCGGCAAGCAGGCACTGCAAGAGGGCAACTATAAGTCAGCAGCTGAGCACTTGGAGCAAGCGCTGGTCTATCCGCTGAATCTGGGCGAAGGCAGGCTGGAAGGCGCCCAGGAGAATAATATCTATTATTATTTGGGCGCAGCCTATGAAGGTCTTCAGCGGGAACAAGAAGCCGTCGCCAGCTACACCATAGCTTCACAAGGACTGGCTGAGCCGGCAAGTGCGATGTTCTACAATGACCAGCCGCCGGAGATGATCTACTACCAGGGGCTGGCCTGGTTGAAGCTCCGTAACGGGAAGGAGGCCAAGCGCCGCTTCAATATATTGATCGATTATGCCGAGCGTCATCTTTTCGATGATATCAAGCTGGACTATTTCGCCGTATCGCTGCCGGATTTCCTGGTGTTTGAGGATGACCTCAACCGGCGTAATGTCATACATTGCCGCTACATGCGGGGGCTCGGGCTTCTCGGGCTCGGCCGGTATGAAGCAGCGGTAGCGGAGCTTGATTCCGCTCTTGCCTTGGACCCCAATCATCAGGGAGCCGGAGTTCACAGACGGATGGCCGATCATGCCTTTGAACCGGGACATCTCTAAGCAGAAGGAGGACAACAGAGTATGCATACAACAGGACGGCATGATATAAGCCTGGACGAAGGCTGGTGTTTTCAGTCAGATACAGCAGGCATAGGAGAGCGAGAGGAATGGCAGATTACAGGCTTGCCTGCTCCAAGGGAGGTTGCGGTTCCGCATACCTGGAATGTGGAGGAGGGTCTGGAGGATTACCGGGGGGGCGGGTGGTATGAGTATAGTCTCAGCATTCCTGAGGAGTGGAGCGGCAGCCGGTTCCGTCTGCATTTTGAAGCCGTCTACCGTGATGCGGAGGTCTGGATCAACGGCCGGAAGGCCGGTTCGCATGTCAACTCCGGGTATACTGCCTTTGAGCTGGAGGTGACCGCGCATATTCTGCATGGCAAGGAGAACCGGATTACGGTAAAAGCGGATAATTCCCCGGCCGCTCAGGCGCTCCCGCAAAGCCGCAGCTTCGACTGGGCGGACGACGGGGGGATCATCCGGCCCGTACAGCTTATAGTAACCGGGCAAACGGCCGTCAAGCATATCCGCGTCTCCCCGGAGGTCCGGTTCGGACCAGCGGGCCAGCAGGCGTCCGGCCGGTTACTGGCAGACGTACAGCTATGCGGACCCTCTGCTTCAGCAACAATAGGGGCCGCTATTTTCAAGAATGGTACACAAATATGGGAGGATCACCGCCCCCTGCCCCCGCAATCCGGGACCTGGCAGCTTGCAGGGATGGAGTGGCTCCCGGTGGACTTATGGCATTTCGATCATCCGCATCTCTATCAGCTTCAGATCACTATCCGGGAGGCCGGACAGCTTCAAGATGAAGTGAGTGTAAATTTCGGTTTCCGTGAGCTTGTGGTCAAGGGGCAGGAGCTATGGCTGAACCGTGAGCCGGTCCGCCTGATGGGTGTCGAATGGATGCCGGGTTCGAATCCGGCGGTTGGCATGGCTGAGAAGCGGGAGGATCTTGGCGCGATGCTGGAACGGCTCAAGGAGGCGAACGCTGTGATCACCCGTTTTCACTGGCAACAGGGGAATGAGCTGCTGGACTGGTGTGACCGCAACGGCATTCTTGTCCAGGAGGAAATTCCGCATTGGCAGCAGCCGGCGGAGCCGGATCAGCTCACCTTCGCGGTAGCCTTGTCCCAGGCGAAGGAGATGATCCGCGATCATTCCCATCATCCGTGTATCTTCGCTTGGGGGATGGGGAATGAGCTGAACGGGCAGTCGGAGACCACCCTCCGGTACATGAAGCAGCTGAAGCAGGAGATCCATACGCTGGATTCACAGCGATTGATTAACTATGTGAGCAACACGGTCCACCTGAATCCGCGTAGTGATGCTACGGGAGCCGGGGACCTGCTGATGTGGAATGACTATATCGGAACCTGGCATGGCGAGCTGGATGAGGAAGAGGTCATCCGGCAGATGCTGGCCGATTACCCGGATAAGCCGGTGGTGGTGGCTGAATATGGCCTCTGCGAGCCGGTGTACGAAGGCGGAGATCCCAGAAGAACAGCGATTCTTCTTCACAAAACAGAGCTCTACCGCAAGTATCCCCAGTTTGCTGCGCTGATCTTTTTCAGTCTGAATGATTACCGCACGCAAATGGGAGAAGACGGGCAGGGGAGATGGAAGCAGCGGGTGCACGGTTCGGTGGATGTACATAACCGGGTGAAGCCTTCGTTTGCAGACTTGCGTGAGGTGGCTTCACCGCTCCTGCTTGCAGATGCCCCTGTGCGGCGGAACGGACGGGAGCTTGAGGTCACCCTGAAATGCCGGAAGGATATTCCCGGCTATGCCGTCCGGGGCTATTATGTAAGGGTGTCTATAGATGGCGCAGAGGAAGCAGCGCAGGTACAGGTGATTCCTGATATGCAGCCCGGAGAGGTCCGTACGCTGAGCCTCAAGCTGCCTGCTGCACCTGGATCGGAGCTGACCCTAACGGTCTATCGTCCGAACGGCTTCAGCGTGCTGGAGCTGGAAATGGGCCAGTAGTTGACCCGGTAATTCAACTAATCCTAAGGAGTGAAAAGAATGGATGCAGTGCTGAGCAGATTGCCCCGCAAGCTTACCCTCACCATGTGGGATTTCTCCTGGTACACAATGACCTTGCCGGGCGAGCCTTATCATGATCTGGCGGCAAGATGCAAGGAGGCAGCCGACAGAGGATACAACACCATCCGGATCTGTGCCATGCCGTTCCTGTTATTCACAGCGGAAGGCAAACGCCCCGGACCGCTGCACTTCGGCAGTCTGGGGGAAGTGGGACAGCGTACCCGCTGGTATAACTGCCGCGGCGGTGCCGAGCTGGACGGGCATGCGCATCTGCTGGAGCTGTTCAGACAGGCCAAGGCGCACGGACTCTACATTATGCTGTCTTCCTGGGAATATCAGCAGAGCCCCAGCTTCCTGGCCTACCCCGCGCTGCGTGATGAGCTGGCTGCAATTGCTCCCGCAGAGCGGTTCATGACCCTGGCCCGGTCGATGGACCAGCTCATCCGGTATATCAAGGGGGAAGGCTTCGCTGATCGAATTGTTTATGCCGAGCTGCATAATGAAGTGGAATTCGGGCAGCTTACCGCCGTGGGTACCGTGCAGGGAATCGGCCCAGCGGATACGCCAAGGCTGGTGGCGGCCATGCAGCCTTATATCGAGGAAGCGGTGGGCTATCTCCGGGGGCAGCATCCCGATGTTCTGATCACGGCCAGCTATACGCTGAACGAAGCTTATCCGAAGGCATATGTAGCCCGTAATCTGCAGGTGGCCCACTATCATCTCTATATCAAGGGCGTACTGAATGAGCTTATGGACGCGGCGGGGTTGAATGATGAGGGGGTGTCTTTTCCGAATGCTTTTGTCCGGTCTATGCTGAGGGAAGATGCTCCGCCCTTCGGGGAATGGACCCTGCCCGCAGGGCAGGAGTGGCGGATGGAGGGCAATCCGGTCGGGATGAAGCTGATCTATCTGCATGATTGGGCCGACCCTGATCTATGGGATCTCTACCTGTATGACCGCTATGGAGCCCACAAGCTGGCGATGCTGCAAAAAGCGGCCATGCGCCTGGAAGAAGCGCAGGAATGGGCTATACATTCGGGCCTGCCGGTGGTGATCGGCGAAGGCTATGTCGGCTATACCCCGCTGCTTGCGGGCTTCGAGGAGGGCCCGGTCGGGAAATTCATTGCCGAGTATGCGCTGCGTAAGGGGATGGCGCTGGGCTTCTGGGGCATGACGCTGTGCTCCAACTGTGCGCCGCATCATCCGTTTTGGCAGGATGTAGACTGGCAGCAGCGGTGGAACCGGTACATTCTTGACGCGGAGTAGCATAGCTGTGAAGCGGCATAGTCAGCGCGGCAGACCGGCAGCTTGTCATGCCGCTGGAAGCAGAATAGACCCCGTGGTATATTGGGTGTATTTAGTGGTGAGCAGGAGGGATGCAGCATGGGAGAGCCATCCGGCGGGAAAGCCGAAGATGCTCCGTACTCTATTGGCCTGAAGCGAATCTATGAACCTGCGGACCCCGGGGACGGATACCGGATTCTGGTGGACCGGCTGTGGGCGCGCGGAGTGACGAAGGAGCAGGCAGCCATTGACGAGTGGATGAAGGAGATCGCGCCCAGCCCGGCGCTGCGCAAGTGGTTCGGACATCTGCCGGAGCGGTTCACGGCATTCAAGGAACGGCATATCCTGGAGCTGGAGGAGAATCCGGAATGCGCGGGGCTTGCGGAAGTGATCCGGGAGCGGGCGCTTAATCAGAGGGTCACACTGGTCTATGCCGCGAAGGACCCGGTCCATAACCATGCGAAGGTACTCTATGAATGGCTGATTTCACGTTGAAGAAAGCGGGCTTCCTCCGAACCGGTAAGGGTTCGGCAGGCGGCCCCTTTGCTTTTAGATGAACAATCTACGCGTTGCTTAGCTGCAGTGCCGGTCCGAAGAACTCATAATGAATCTGGGTCTCAGTCATTCCCAGCTTCCGCAGTTCGCCAATCATGGCTTCCATAAAAGGAACAGGCCCGCACACGTAAGCATCTCCGGTAACATCTACATAGCTCTTCAGAATTTCGCCTGTAATCACGCCATCCGGTCCGCCGGAGTAGAAGGTTCTGGTCTTGACGTTGCTCAGCGCGGCCGCATGCTTCTCAATATCTGTACCGAAGGCAGCAAGCGATTCGTTCCGTGCAGAGTGCAGGAAGACGACCGGCCGGTCCGGTGTTACATTAGCTACTGTCTCGAGCATGCTCATCATAGGGGTGATGCCTACACCGCCTGAGATGAAGGCTACAGGGGTAGTTAAGGAAGTATCCAGCAGGAACTCGCCGGCAGGGGCGCTCGCCTCAACGGTATCGCCCTCATTCACCCCGTTATGAAGATAGACGGATACCACGCCATTCGGGTCATTCGTCTCCTCGCGTTTCACCGAAATGCGGAATTCATCCGGCTTCGGTGCTTGGGACAGGCTGTACTGGCGGATCATGGTATATTGCTCTCCAGGGATCAGCACACGGACAGAGATATACTGGCCCGGCTTATAGTCTGGTACATTCGAGCCGTCTGCCGGCTTCAGATAGAACGATGTAATGCTGCCGCTCTCCTGAACCTTACGCACCACGGTAAATGGCTTGAAGAAGTTCCAGCCGTGCTCCTGCTCCCGCGCTTCCTTGTACATGCTGTCTTCCACGCCGATGAATGCACCCGAAATCACTCCGTACGCTGCTTTCCAGGCACTCAGGATCTCATCCGTAGCAGCATCGCCCAGCACCTCCTTAATGGCCTTCAGCAGGAATTCTCCGACGATCGGGTAATGCTCCGGCTTGATGCCGAGGCTGACATGCTTGTGGGCGATCTGGACCACCGCAGGGAGTATATTCTCAAGGTTGTCTATGTGGACTGCCGCTGCGTAGACCGCATTGGCCAGTGCCGCCTGCTGGCGGCCTTGCGCCTGGTTGGCGTGGTTGAACACATTCAGCAGTTCCGGGTGGGCCTCGAACAGGTTACGGTAGAATACCGTTGTAATGGTGGTGCCGTGTTCCGCCAATACTGGCGCTGTGGATTTGACAATGTCACGAGTCTCTTGTGTTAAAATATGAATCATCCCCTCTCCATATAGTACAAAATTAATATATACGGTTTTGAAGATAAAAGATATATTTAAAATACCACTTTAACAAATTAGACAAAGAATATGATAAACTTTGTAATAAATATCACTTACGTGAAGCTAAGTTAATATAGAACGGAGCATGACTATGCGGCTGACCTTATATACCGATTACTCCCTGCGAATCCTCATGTATCTGGGAGCCAAGCAGAGGGAGGAGTTGACTACAATCCAGGATATCTCCAGTGCCTACGGCATCTCCAAGAATCATCTGATGAAGGTCTCGCATGAACTCGGCAAGGCGGGCTATCTCGAAACGGTGAGAGGTCGCGGGGGAGGGATCAGGCTTGCGCTTGCGCCGGAGAGGATCAATATCGGGGAGGTTGTGCGCCGGATGGAGGATGATTTCTATCTCGTTGAGTGCTTCAATCCCTCAGGCGGAAGCTGTCCGATCTCACCGGTGTGCAGACTCAAAGGCGTGCTGGGCAAGGCCCTGCACGCCTATCTGAAGGTGCTTGAAGAGTATACACTTGAGGATCTGCTGATGAATAGAGATGATCTGCGTGCTATTCTGCAGGAGAGCGGCAGCAGTCATGCTACTCCCCGAACAGCAGCCGTTCCTCATCCCGGCTATGAACCGCATTCACAACCAGCAGGGCATGGAACTGGTGCAGCACCTCAGGGGTGAGGCCGTCTTCGGCAAGCATGCTTTTGACATCCTGCACGATGATCCGCAGCAGCTCATGATCCCGCTTCAGCCGGATAACGGGTTCTTCCAGGTTCGGATTCTTCACAATCATCTCCTGATAGAATCCGTCTTCCTCCGCATCGGCATGGCTGAGTATCCGCGTCTCCCAGTACTCAATCAAGTGGTCAGCCGCCTGGCGAGCCACCTCCACTTCCTTAAGCGCCAGCAGCTCTTCCACTTCTTCTGTCTTGGCTACAGCGCCGGAGAGCCCGCCCTGATGTATGGCATGATGGGCATGCAGCTGGCGCAGTGAGGGTCCTGACATTCTTCTTCATCCTCCCGTACTATAACTATCACAGACGTATCTACTGGTCAGTATAGCATACAGAGCTGCCATGGAATTCCCGCTAAGAGCTTCCCCTGGGCATAAAGAGGGAACTCCCTAATGGGGACCCCTGTCCGGCAGTACACATGCAGAATCAGAGCTTTTCTCCTCAGGGGGGAAGGCTTTTTTGCTGCGGGGTGAGATCAAGGGAATTCCCGAGGTTCAATAGGTGTTTCCCTAATGGGAAGCGCGGCCGGGGAGATCCATAATGAGATTAATTGAATAGATTCGTACAAAGGAGTGTTCTGGACAGATGAAGAAGAAATTCGGCCTTAACTTTTTTAAGCCGGTGGAGAGCTATTCCGGGAACTGGTCCATTCTTGAAGAGAAAAATAGAGATTGGGAGAACATGTACCGCCAGCGCTGGTCTCACGATAAAGTAGTCCGCACCACCCACGGCGTGAACTGTACAGGCTCCTGCAGCTGGAAGGTGTTCGTGAAGAACGGGATCATCACCTGGGAGAACCAGCAGATCGATTACCCGTCCTGCGGACCGGATATGCCGGAGTTCGAGCCGCGCGGCTGTCCGCGCGGAGCCACCTTCTCCTGGTACGAATACAGCCCGCTGCGCGTGAAGTATCCGTATATCAGAGGGAAGCTGTGGCGGCTGTGGCAGACGGCGCTCCAGGAGCATGACAATTATGTCGATGCCTGGGCCAGCATTGTGGAAGATCCCGAGAAGGCCAGCCAGTATAAGAAGGCACGCGGCAAGGGCGGCCATGTCCGGGTAGCCTGGGATGATGCCCTGCGGCTGATCGCAGCGCAGCTGATCTATACGATCCGCAAATACGGCCCTGACCGGATCGCCGGGTTCACCCCGATTCCGGCCATGTCGATGGTCAGCTACGCTTCAGGAGCGCGGTTCATCTCGCTGCTGGGCGGCCAGATGCTGAGCTTCTATGACTGGTATGCCGATCTTCCTCCGGCTTCGCCGCAGATCTGGGGCGAGCAGACGGATGTCCCGGAATCCTCGGACTGGTACAACGCCGGTTACCTGATGATGTGGGGCTCGAACGTGCCGCTGACCCGGACGCCGGACGCCCACTTCATGACAGAAGTGCGCTACAAAGGCACCAAGGTCGTATCGGTCGCCCCGGATCTCGCCGAGAACGTGAAGTTCGCCGACAATTGGCTGGCTCCGAATCCCGGCTCGGATGCAGCGCTTGCCCAGGCGATGACGCATGTTATCCTGCAGGAATTCTACCAGGAACGCCAGGAGCCGATGTTCCTGAATTATGCCAAGCAATATACCGACATGCCGTTCCTGATTCTGCTCGATCCGCATGAGGACAGCCTGAAGGGCGGACGCTTCCTGCGGGCCAGTGATCTGGGCGATGCTTCTCCGCACTCGGACTGGAAGCCGGTGATCTTCGATGAAGCCACAGGCGAGATGATCGTGCCGAACGGGACGATGGGGCAGCGCTGGGAGGAAGGCAAGAAGTGGAACCTGATTCTGGAGCGGGAGGACGGCAGCAGGGTGGAGCCGGCCCTGACCATGGAACGCCATGGGGAAGAGTGGACGGAGATCGTATTCCCTTACTTCGATAATGCCGGTAACGGCACCTTCAGCAGAATCATCCCGGCCCGGAAGATGAAGCTTGCGGACGGCACGGAACGTTATGTCGCTACCGTATACGACCTGATGATGAGCCAGTACGGCATTAAGCGCAGAGACAGTCTGCTGAACGCCAAGGGGTATGAGGATGAAATGTCTCATTACACTCCGGCCTGGCAAGAGAAGATTACTACAGTAAAAGCAAGCGTCGTTGTGCAGATTGCCCGCGAGTTCGCCCAGAACTCCATTGAGACCGGCGGACGCTCCATGATTATCATGGGCGCAGGTATCAACCACTGGTTCAACAGTGATACCATCTATCGTTCCATCCTGAATCTGGTGGTGCTGACCGCATCTCAGGGAGTCAACGGCGGCGGCTGGGCGCATTATGTCGGCCAGGAGAAATGCCGTCCGATTGAAGGCTGGTCCACCGTTGCCTTCGCGAAGGATTGGCAGGGTCCAGCGCGGCAGCAGAATGCAACCTCGTTCTTCTATTTTGCCACCGAGCAGTGGCGGTATGAGGAGAGTGGCACCGATTCCCTGAAATCGCCGACCGGCGGGGATGTTGCTTACCAGCACCCGGCAGATTACAACGTGCTGGCTGCGCGGCTAGGCTGGCTGCCGTCCTTCCCGCAATTCAACAAGAACAGCCTGCTGTTCGCCGAAGAAGCGGCGCAGCAAGGCAAGAAGACGAATGCGGAGATTATCGGCCATGCCGTAGAAGAGATTACATCGCGGAAGACGCGCTTTGCTGTTGAAGATCCCGGCGCACCGGAGAACTTCCCGCGCTCCCTGTTCATCTGGCGCTCGAACCTGATCTCAAGCTCCGCCAAGGGACAGGAATATTTCATGAAGCATTTGCTCGGAGCCTCGGATGGTCTGCTGGCCGAGCCGAATGAGGAGCAGAAGCCGGAGGAGATCGTCTGGCGGGAGGATGTGGAAGGCAAGCTGGATCTGATGGTCGCCCTGGATTTCCGGATGACGACGACGCCGCTGTATGCCGATATTGTCCTGCCGGCCGCAACCTGGTATGAGAAAACAGATCTGTCGTCCACCGACATGCATCCGTTCGTCCATCCGTTCAATCCGGCCGTGAATCCGCTATGGGAATCCCGTTCTGACTGGGATATCTACCGCCAGCTCTCGGAGGTATTCTCCGAAATGGCGAAATCGCAGCTGCCCGGCGTCTATAAAGATGTGGTAATGTCCCCGTTGGGCCATGACTCCATCAGCGAAATCTCACAGCCGATGGGTCTGGTCAAGGATTGGGCCAAGGGCGAGGTGCCGGCCATTCCGGGTAAAACCATGCCTAACTTCACCATTGTCGAGCGGGATTACACGCAAATTCATCATAAATACAGCTCGCTCGGACCGAATTTGGCTACCGGCAAAGCAGGCGCACACGGCGTCAGCTTCTCGGTTGCCGAAGAATACGAAGAGCTGAAGAAGATCAGCGGTGTGCATTACGACGAAACGATCCGGCACGGACTGCCGAAGCTGCAGACGGCCCGCCAGGCGGCGGATGCCATTCTGCATCTGTCTTCCGCCACCAACGGCCGCGTCTCCCAGAAGGCTTATGAGTCGGCCGAGAAGGATCACGGGGTCGAGCTGCGGGATATTTCGGCAGACCGGGCCGCCGAGAAAATTACGTTCCAGAGCATTACCGCACAGCCGCGAGAGGTGATTCCGACACCGGTATTCAGCGGCTCGAATAAGCAAGGCCGCCGGTATTCGCCGTTCACTACGAACATCGAACGTCTCGTGCCGTTCCGTACCCTGACCGGGAGACAACATTTCTATATTGACCATGAGATCTTCCAGCAGTTCGGCGAAGCGCTGCCGGTCTACAAGCCGACCCTGCCTCCAATGGTCTTCGGGCCGCGCGACAAGGCCGTGAAGGGCGGAACCGATGCGCTGGTTCTGAGATACCTGACGCCGCACGGCAAATGGAATATCCACTCGACCTACCAGGATAACCAGCACATGCTGACCTTATTCCGGGGAGGTCCGACAGTGTGGATCAATAACGAGGATGCGGCGGCTCATGACATTGCGGACAACGACTGGCTTGAGGTCTATAACCGTAACGGGGTCGTCACTGCGCGCGCCGTGGTCAGCCATCGGATGCCGAGAGGCACCATGTTCATGTACCACGCCCAGGATAAGCATATTCAGGTGCCGGGCTCCGAGATTACGGATACGCGCGGCGGAAGCCATAATGCGCCAACCCGGATTCACCTGAAGCCTACCCAGATGGTCGGCGGATATGCACAGCTCAGCTACGGCTTCAACTACTACGGTCCGATCGGCAACCAGCGTGATGTCTACGTAGCCGTCCGCAAAATGAAGGAGGTCAACTGGCTTGAAAATTAAAGCGCAAGTGGCAATGGTAATGAATCTGGATAAATGCATCGGCTGCCACACCTGCAGCGTGACCTGTAAGACCACCTGGACGAACCGCAAGGGTGCGGAATATATGTGGTTCAACAACGTGGAGACGAAGCCGGGTATCGGCTATCCGAAGCGCTGGGAAGACCAGGAGCTGTACAAGGGAGGCTGGCAGCTGCGCAAGGGCCGGCTTGAGCTGAAATCCGGCAACAAGCTGTCCAAGATCGCGCTCGGCAAAATCTTCTACAACCCTGATATGCCGGAAATGAAGGATTATTATGAGCCTTGGACCTATAACTATGAGCATCTGACGAGTGCCGGGGAGCAGAAGCATTCCCCGGTCGCCCGGGCCCACTCTGCTGTCACCGGCGAGAAGATGGATCTGGAATGGGGACCGAACTGGGAGGATGATCTGGCGGGCGCGCATGTGACCGGCCCGCTGGACCCGAACATTCAGAAGATCGAGGAAGAGATCAAGTTCAACTTCGAGAAATCCTTCATGATCTATCTGCCCCGTCTGTGCGAGCACTGCCTGAACCCGAGCTGTGTGGCTTCCTGTCCGTCGGGAGCGATGTACAAACGCGATGAGGACGGCATCGTTCTCGTGGACCAGGAAGCCTGCCGCGGCTGGAGATATTGCATGACCGGCTGTCCGTACAAGAAGGTGTACTTCAACTGGCAGACCAACAAGGCGGAGAAATGCACCTTCTGCTTCCCGCGTGTGGAGGCAGGCCTGCCAACGGTATGCTCCGAGACCTGTACGGGCCGTATCCGCTACCTTGGCGTTCTGCTGTATGATGCCGACAAGGTGCTGGATGCCGCATCCACCCCGGATGAGAAGGATCTGTACCAGGCCCAGTGTGATCTGTTCCTGAATCCGCATGATCCGGAAGTCAGAGCGCAGGCGAGAAAAGACGGCATCTCCGAGGACTGGCTGGAGGCTGCGCAGAACTCGCCGGTCTACAAGCTGGCGATTGAGCATAAGCTGGCCTTCCCGCTGCACCCGGAGTACCGGACGCTGCCGATGGTATGGTACGTACCGCCACTTAGCCCGATCATGAACTACTTTGAGGGCAAGGATTCACTGAAGAACCCGGATATGATTTTCCCTGCGATCGAAGAGATGCGTACACCTATTCAATATCTGGCGAATATGCTGACGGCTGGCGACACGGAGACCGTGAAGGAAGCTCTGCAGCGGATGGCGATGATGCGCTCTTACATGCGCGCCCAGTCTACCGGCCAGGAGTTCGATCTTAGCCGTCTGGAACGTGTCGGCATGACGGCGCAGCAGACGGAGGAAATGTACCGCCTGCTGGCCATTGCCAAATATGAGGACCGCTTCGTGATCCCGACCTCCCACAAGGAGCAGCACATGAACCCTTACCGTGCCCAAGGCTCTGCCGGTTACGGCAGCGGAATGGGCGATATGGGCTCGGGCTCCGGCTGTGACGGCTGCGGACCGGCGAGCCCTTCCGGCGACACCTTGAAGACCGGCAAGGAGATGTATGAAGAGAATTTCTACGGGGGGATCTGGCGTGATTGATCTGAGCAAACTGCATCATTACAAGCAATCCTTCGGTTATTTCGCCCTGCAGCTCATGTACCCGGAGAAGCTGGATTTCCATCCGACTTTTCTGGAAGAGGCGTTTGACCCCGGCCACCCGGCATATTCCCATGTCCAGACCTACTGGAAGCTCATGCAGAGCTTCAGCCTGGAAGAGATTCAGGAGAATTATGCGGCTACGTTTGATTTTCAGAAGGACTGCGCGCTCTATATGACCTACTTCAAATTCGAGGATGCCAAGGAACGCGGGCAAATGCTCGCCAAGCTGAAGCTGCTGTACGAAATGTTCGGCCTTGAAATGCCGGAGAATGAGCTGCCGGATTACCTGCCGCTGATGTGTGAGTTCATCTATGCCGCGCAGTGGCTGGACGTCCCCGGCGCGCCGGAGAACTTCCGGATGCTAATGGCGATTCTGGAGGATGGCTCGTATCATCTGGTGAAGGCGCTGGAGCAGCGGGAGAGTCCTTATTATCACCTGGTTAAAGGATTGCGAGAAACCTTCAAAGCTTGTGCGGAACAGGAGGCCCTAAGTCAATGAATATGCTGGGTCAGTTTTTATGGGTTATTTTCCCGTATATGTGTATGGTCGTATTTATCGGCGGGCATATTGCCCGCTACCGCAAGGATCAATTCAATTGGACCGCCAAATCCAGTGAATTCATTGAGAAAAAACAGCTGAAATTCGGCAGCATTCTGTTCCACCTCGGCATCATGCCGGTCATTCTGGGTCACATCGGCGGTCTCGCCGTGCCCAAGTCCTGGCTGGAGGCTGTCGGCGTCAGCGATCATATGTACCACATTGGCGCCGTATACATCGGAGGGATCTTCGGTGCGGCCACCCTGGCTGGAATGCTGATCCTGACCTCACGGCGCTTCACCCTGAAGAACGTCCGCCGGCTCAGCAGCGCCTCCGATCTGATCGTCAACTCGCTCCTGCTGTTCATTGTGTTCATGGGGATGTACTCCACTATTGTCACGAATGCTGTACAGCCTGAGTTCGATTACCGGGATACAATCTCCGTGTGGTTCCGCGGCTTGTTCATGTTCCGCCCGGACCCGTCGCTGATGAGCGGAGTGCCGTTCTCCTTCAAGCTGCACATCCTGTCAGGGTTCGCGATTTTTGCCTTCTGGCCGTTCACCCGGCTGGTTCACGTATGGAGTGTTCCGTTGAATTATGTAGGCAGAAGTTATATCCTATACAGAAGAAATAAATCAAATTAACGGAAGAGCAGCGTGGACTTCTTTCCCTGTTCAATCCGAGGAGAGAAAGCGATGATGAATAAGGTGGATTACCAGACCCGGCTTGACCAGATCCGTAAGTGCCTGGGATATGACTTCATGTCGCTGGCGTTCGCCGAACCGGCGGAGTATGACTATGCGATCCGCTGGAAATACGCCTCAGGCAATATAAGTGACCGCTACAAACGGATTGTGCTGCAATCCGGCAGAGGGATTGCCGGCATCGTGTTCAAGACCGGCAAGCCGTTCCTGATCCCTTCGGTGAAGCTTATGGTGAAGCCCGACAGCCTGTTCAATTATCCCATCACCAAGATGGAGAATCTGAACAGCATCGGGGCGGTGCCGATGTGGAATGATGCCCGCGTGGCAGGCGTGCTTCTCGGCGGCTTCAGAGGGGACCGGCAGGTGACCGCTGAGATGCTGGGTGATCTGGAAGCGACGGCGCGGGGCGGCATTGGAGACTTGGACGGGAAGGAATTGTTGCTCAGTTGATGAACCCCGCTACGGATTTGCGCAGTGAGCTAATGACGAAGCTGTTCGAGAACAGCTCGGAGGCGATGTTCTTTTTTGACCGGCAAGGGAAAGCCCTGGCGATGAATCCGGCTGCCGAGACGATCGTCGACAAGGATATTCTGAGGCAGCTGTATCAGGGGAATCCTGAAGCGCTCTGCGGAACCTGCCGGGGATATACCAGCGAGACGGAGCTGCGGACCTGCCTGAATTGTTATTTTCACACCCCGGACTCGGAGGAGTTCACCTCTTATCAGGTCTATCTGGAGACCAGAGACAAGGGGATTGTCCCGTATGCGGCAACCTTTCACACTATAGATGAAGAGAACGGAATCCGGGTGTTCATGCTCAGGGATCTATCGAGACAGTTCAAGACGCAGGAGAAGTTCTACCAGAACAAAATGATGAAGCATATTATTGAAGCCCAGGAGAATGAACGCAAGCGGATCTCCCGTGAACTGCACGACAGCGTTGCGCAAGAGCTGATGAGTGCCGTGATTGATCTGCGTGTGCTGAAATATATGACAGCTGATGACGGCCTGCTGAAGAAAGTGAAGCAAACCGAAGTGTCGATGACCCGCCTGCTGAGTGATATCCGCAACCTGTCGGTGGAGCTTAGGCCGGCTGCCCTGGATGATTTCGGTCTGGAGGCCGCTTTCCGCTCCCACTTCAAGCGGGTGGAACAAACGTATGGCCTGGTGATTGAGTATGAATCCCGGCTGCCCGAGAAGCGGTACGGGAGTGAGATTGAGACGGTTATGTACCGGGTATGTCAGGAAGCGGTGCTGAATGCCTTGAAGTATGCCCAGGTAGACAGCGTCAAGGTCTCGCTCACCGAGAACGACGGCATGCTCCAGCTGCTGATTCAGGATGAAGGGATCGGCTTCCATCTGGGCGATGAGCCTGCCGGAACAGGCTTGGGCTTGTTCGGGATGCAGGAGCGGGCAGAGCTGGTGGGCGGAACCTTCAGTGTGGATTCAGAGACCGGCAAGGGTACCCGGATTATGCTGCAGGTTCCTGTATGATGGGCCCGAGGAAAGGAATGAGCTTCTGATGAAGATCGTCATTGCAGACGACCATGCGATCGTACGCAGCGGATTCTCCATGATTCTTAATTTTCAGGATGATATTGAAGTGATCGGAGCAGCGGCGGACGGCAGAGAGGCCTACACCATGGTCGCCAAGCTCCGGCCGGATATCCTGATCATGGATTTAAGCATGCCTCCGGGAGAAAGCGGGCTGACCGCGACCGGCAAGATCAAAGAGGATTATCCCGATACCCGGATCCTGATTCTGACGATGCATGACGATGATGAATATCTCTTCCATGTCTTGAAGAACGGGGCCTCCGGGTATGTGCTCAAGAGTGCGCCGGACGAGGAGCTGCTGCTGGCGATCCGGACGATTTACGAAGGCGGTACTTATATTCATCCTAAGATGGCTACCTCGCTGGTCCGTGAGTTCATTAAGCAAGACAAGACCGGCGGGACGGAAGATCTGTTCGAGTTACTGTCCAAGCGGGAGCTGGAGATTCTGCCGCTCATTGCCAAGGGATACGGGAATAAGGAGATTGCAGAGAAGCTCTTTATTTCCGTTAAGACCGTGGAAGCCCACAAGGCCAAAATTATGGAGAAGCTTAACCTTAAAAGCCGGCCCGAGCTGGTCGAATACGCTTTGAGGAAAAAAATGCTGGATTTCTGACCGGCCACTGGAGGGTTAGCTGTATGCCGGAACATACAGACCTTAAGTTTACGCTGCCCGCGATGCGCATCCTTGAGAATGAACACCGCTATCTATCTTTTCTGATGGAGGAATGGCATGCCATTGTCCTCTGGTTTGAGCAGGAGCAGATTACGCTGGAAGAGGCCAAGGCCCAGCTTGAGAAGCTGCGTAAGGCAGTGCTTGCGTTCAGCGTTCCGCTGAAGCGGCACACGGAGAAGGAAGAGACGTATTTCTTTCCGCTGCTGGGCCAGTATATCGGCTTCGACCAGGGTCCGCTGGCCGGCATCCAGGAGGAGCACCGTGAGATTGACGGGTACATCGGGCATTTCCTGCATCACTCCGAGGGAGATATCAGCCAGATGACACTCGCGGGAATCCGCTCAGCCGTACACGATGCGGGAGAGGCCTTTGAGGTGCTGACGGTCCATTTTGTCAAAGAAGAGATCGTGATCTTCCCGATGGGCGAGAACCAGCTGAGTCCGAAGGACAAGGAGCGGCTAGGCGGACAGTTGAATACGCTGATTACGTGACAAAAAAACAGGCCGCTCCATTCTAACTGGGGCGGCTTTTTTGATACTTTTGATATTTGATAATAGAGGAATTTATACTTTTCAACAGGGGTTCGGTCAGTGCTTCCCCATCTGTGCTTTCAACCTTAGGATTTGTTGTTCTGTGAGACCTGAAGCTTTAAGAATAACTGAGGTCTCTACTCCAAGCGCAAGAAGTTCAAGTACTATGGCCTCTGCCCTTTTTTGTTCACCCTTAGCAATTCCCTCCGCAATTCCTTCCGCACGTCCTTCCGCACGTCCTTCTGCACGTCCTTCTGCTTTAGCACCATTCATCCGTGAAGCCTCATCACGCAAATACTTCATCCGGGCATCATACTCCATACGTGTAGCGGCATCCTGGCTCAGAAATTCAAGTGTATCCATTGCTTTTTTTAACAT
This sequence comes from Paenibacillus sp. FSL R7-0302, assembly GCF_038006885.1. NCBI lineage: Bacteria > Bacillati > Bacillota > Bacilli > Caryophanales > Paenibacillaceae > Paenibacillus > Paenibacillus sp. FSL R7-0302. Next base: position 4,886,843 of record NZ_JBBOWB010000001.1, on the reverse strand, counting down.
GGGTTCATTCATGGTCAGCACCTCCCAGTTTGGTTGTTCAACACCCTTCAGGAATAATAACCAGTTGATTAAACCGCCTGTTAACGGTATGGCCTGATCCTCAAGCTCGGCTTATTATATCATGGCAGAATTACGCGTTGTAGACAAAATCAGCCTTTTTGGATACATATAATGCTATTCTGTCCCTAAAACTCTGTAACGCATGCAGTCAATTAGGCGGCGTTATTTTTTACAAGAATGTATATGTTTTGTGGTCCCCGCAAAGTACCTGAGTCATCACCTACGCTAAAGCCCCACTTTGTGGGGTTATTTTAGGGTTTACCCTGTCAGGGAAAGGGGACTCCCCTATATCTGAGCCGGGGAACGGCGGATACAATGAGTACAGGAAGTATCAATAACAGGAAATCATCACAAGAAAAAACGGCGAAAAGGTGAAACGAATGATTAAAAAAATGCAATTGCCGCTGCAAACCTTAAACTTGATTACCGGATTCATGGTGTGGGTGATTATCTCTTCGCTGATGCCCTTTATCACGGAGGATATCAGCATTCCTTCCGGACGGCTGGCGATGGTCACGGCGATTCCGGTAGTGCTTGGCTCGATTCTGAGAATTCCGCTGGGCTATTATGCGAATATTCTGGGGGCGCGGATTATTTTTATGTCCAGCTTCGTGCTGCTGCTGTTCCCGGTCTACTTCATCAGTGAAGCGTCCACAGTCACACATCTTATTATCGGAGGCCTGTTCTTGGGGGTAGGAGGAGCTGTATTTTCAGTAGGCGTAACCTCATTGCCGAAGTACTATCCGAAGGAGAAGCATGGTCTGGTTAACGGTATCTATGGAATCGGGAATCTCGGTACAGCGGTTACGACCTTCTCGGCGCCTATCCTGGCAGCACAGTTCGGCTGGCAGACTGCGGTCAAAATGTATCTGATTCTGCTGCTGGTATTCATCGTTCTTAACTTCTTCTTCGGAGACCGTCAGGAGCCCAAGCTCCGCACTCCGATTATTGAACAGATCAAGAGCGTGTCCAGGAACGAGAAGCTTTGGCTGTTCTCCCTGTTCTATTTCATTACCTTTGGCTCCTTCGTAGCCTTTACCATTTATCTGCCTAATTTTCTGGTATCCAGTTTTGGTCTGGAAAAGGTAGATGCCGGGATGCGCACCGCCGGCTTCATCGCGGTAGCGACCTTCTTCCGTCCGATTGGCGGCTGGCTGGCCGACAAGTTCCAGCCTTTATTCTTACTTATCTTCACCTTCAGTGTATATACGGTGGCTGCCATTATTCTGGCCTTCATGCCGGACATGGGCCTGTATACGGCAGGCTGCCTGGCGATTGCGGTAAGTGCCGGAATCGGCAACGGTGTTATTTTCAAGCTGGTGCCTCTGTACTTCAATAAGCAGGCGGGGATTGCCAACGGGATTGTGTCGATGATGGGCGGTCTGGGCGGATTCTTCCCTCCGATTATGCTATCTGTGATTCATGCGGCAACCGGACAATATTCCATCGGCTTCATGCTGCTGTCCCAGGTAGCGTTGGCCAGTCTGGTGCTTGTGGTGTGGCTGTACTTCCAGGACCGGCTTGCTCTTACCTCTGAGGTGTTCAATTCGACCGGCCAGGGGATTCTGGTTACGGATGTGTCCGGCCACATCAAGACGGTCAATCCGGCCTTCACGAGGCTTACCGGCTACACCGAAGAAGAGGTGCTGGGCAAACAGCCGAGCCTGCTGAAATCCGGCCGCCAGCCGAAGGACTTTTACCGCGTGATGTGGGGTGAGGTCAAGTCAAAGGGCATGTGGCAGGGCGAGATCTGGAACAAGCGCAAGAACGGGGAAGAATACCTGCAGTGGCTGAATATTAGCGCCGTGAAGGATGAGACCGGTGAAGATGTCCGGTATGTAGGCACCTTCAGCGATATTACGCAGAAATAAACGGGTGTACGGATGCTCAGTCCGGTACCCGCTGAGGAGCAGATGAGGGTGGAGATGAACAGAATCCCGGTTACTGTAGCTGAAGCTGTGCTGCGGGTAACCGGAAGAGTATGCCGCACAGGTACAGAGAACGTTCCGCTTCATGCAAGCTATGGACGTATTCTGGCCGGGCCGCTCACCGCAACCCATGATGTACCGCATTTCACCCGGTCCCCGTATGACGGCTATGCCATCGCTTCCAGAGATTCGGCCGGTGCTTCCGGCAGTAACCGGGTAAGCTTCACCGTGGTGGATCATATCGGCGCAGGGGAAGTGTCGCAGGCTGTAATCGGCCCTGGTGAAGCGGTACGGCTGATGACAGGGGCAGCGCTCCCGGCCGGGGCAGATGCGGTAGTTATGTTTGAACAAGCAGTCTCCGCAGGGCGGACATTTACGATCCGCAAGGCGTTTGCGCCGCAGGAGAATCTCTCTCTGCAAGGGGAGGATATGCAGGCGGGGGAGACGGTCATTCCATCCGGCAGCTTCATTCATCCCGGGGTTGTGGCGCTGCTCGCTACCTTCGGTTACGGGGAGGTTAAGGCAGGGAAGCGGCCGGTGGTGGGGATTCTGTCTACAGGCACCGAGCTGCTGGCAGTGACAGACCCGCTCGTACCCGGCAAAATCCGTAACAGCAACGGGCCGATGATTGCCGCCCAGCTCGCGCGGATGGGCATTCCTTACCGGATCTATGATACAGCAGCGGACCGGCTGGAGGAATGCCTGCAGACCGTCCGTCAGGCGCTCGCTGAGACCGACTGTCTGATCACAACGGGCGGAGTGTCAGTGGGCGATTATGACTACCTGCCGGAGATCTACAAGCGCCTTGGAGCTGAGGTGTTGTTCAACAAGGTAGCGATGCGTCCCGGCAGTGTGACTACAGTGGCAGTAGCCGGGGATCAATTCCTGTTCGGACTGTCCGGCAATCCGTCGGCTTGCTTCACCGGCTTCGAGCTGTTCGTAAGACCTTCGCTGCTTAAGATGATGGGGGCGGAACAATTATATCTCCCGCGTACCACAGCCGCTCTGGCGGAGGATTTCACCAAGGCGAGCCCGTTCACCCGGTTCATCCGGGCGGTATATGACGGCACTGCGGTCCGGCCGGCCGGCTTCAACAAATCGAACGCCGTCTCCTCCATCGCACGCGGCAATTCCCTAATAGTACTGCCGGGCGGAACAAGAGGCTTCGCCGCAGGAGATCAGGTGGATGTCCTGCTGCTCGGGGCGGAAGAGGGCATGAATGATTGGGTACTGTAAGGTTAAGTGTACGGGAAGGGAGATAGACGCACATGAATTATCATCCACTACAAGATCAGCTGCGGCGGCCTATCCACGATTTGCGGATTTCGGTCACGGACCGGTGTAATTTCCGCTGCTCCTACTGCATGCCAAAGGAGATATTCGGTGACGACTATGCTTTTCTTCCATCCGGTGAGCTGCTCACCTTCGAAGAGATTGGCCGGCTGGCGGGGCTGTTCGTCTCGCTTGGCGTAAGCAAGATCCGCCTGACCGGAGGTGAGCCGCTAATGCGCCGCCATCTGCCGGAGCTGGTTGCCTGCCTCTCTGCCATTCCCGGTGTCGGGGATATGGGACTGACGACGAACGGGACTCTGCTGGGCGGACAGGCTGCGCCGCTGTATGCTGCGGGCCTGCGCAGGCTGAATGTCAGCCTGGATGCGCTGGACCCGGAGCTGTTCGGCAGAATGAACGGGCGCGGCTTCAGGCCGGGAATGATTCTGGACGCTATAGATCAGGCGGCGGCCGCCGGATTTGAGGTCAAGGTGAATATGGTTGTCCAGCGGGGCGTGAACGAATCAGAGATTCTTCCGATGGCCGCCTACTTCAAGAAGCGGAAGATCACGCTGCGCTTCATCGAGTTCATGGATGTCGGCAACGATAACGGCTGGAGCTATGATAAGGTCGTCACCAAGCAAGAAATCCTGCAGCAGCTGCACAGCGTCTATACGCTGGAAGCTCTTGAGCAGAATTACAGCGGCGAGGTCGCGCAGCGCTACGGCTATCTTGGCAGTCCGGCCCAGATCGGCTTCATCACTTCCGTGTCCGAATCGTTCTGTTCCACCTGCTCGCGTGCCCGGCTGTCTTCTGACGGCAAGCTGTATACCTGCCTGTTTGCCTCCAAGGGCTTTGACCTTAGGGCCATGCTGCGCGGAGGGGCTGGCGATGAAGAGCTGCTGGCAGCGATTAAGCAGGTATGGGAGCAGCGCAGCGACCGTTATTCCGATGAGCGGACGGAAGAGACCCGCAGAAGCAAGGCCAAGATTGGTATGTCCTATATTGGAGGATAATGTCTATCCCATTGTGCCGCCGGGCTCAAGCAATCAGGACATGATCGTAGAATAGGCTGCAGACCTGAAGGAAGCTCCTCACGCGCGGGTTGGCGAAGGAGCTTCCTGGTTTTTGTCCAAATAAGTATTGTGGTTCTCTTAGAAATAGAGCATCAGCACAGACACATACAGCACGACGGAGAAGCCGATCTCGATGATTCCCGTACGTTTGGCCGTAATTCCTGTCCTCGGCAGAATGGCTGCCCGCAGCAGCAGAACCAGCAGCGGGACCAGCAGTGAAGGGAACAGGTACAGCCCGGCTGCTGCGAACAGCAGATGATACAGCACGGAGCCGTAATAGAAGCGGATATTATTCCGCTCACGGATGACGGTTTTGACATAGAAGGCAGTTCCTGTGAAGTACAGCACCGCCAGCACGAATAGCTCATTCACGGCCCTCCAATTCTCCCCCTGCCCTACATAGAAGACCGGATAAATCACCAGACAGAACGCCACAATAGCGGAGATGTCATTAAGCAAGGCACGTTCATTCTTGGTCCTGGCATAATAGAGGTTAACAGCGAATAACGGCAAGAGCAGCAGCACGAATCCCAGCAGTACAGGCTGGACAATTACCAGATAGAGGGCGAACGGAAGCAGCAGCAGCCCATATAAACTTAGCGGCTGGACATAACGTGCGAACTTCCGGGTCTTCACCCCCTGCAAGAGCGGGAAGCTGAACAGATAGATCAGCAGCCAGCAGATAAACAGCGGAATATGTATGAACTGCCCCTTGGAAGCGGCGACGCCCAACAGAAACGGGAGAACGAGCATCGCCCAGGCGCCGTGCTGGTTGGGGATGTATTTTTTCATACAGCCATAGACCTCCTTCGCGGATATATCATGGCATGTAAGCTGCCAGACTCTTTAACTATACTTGTATCCGGCGGAGAATGATGGTGATTTGAAGCACAGTGGCGCTGGCAGACGATTGGTCGGGGAATGGGAAGCGGGCAGAATGGAATAGTGTATAATCGGAATAGATCTTCAAGCGAAGGAGCAGACACAGTGACTATGGAATCCCAGCATGCGGCGGTACAGCGCCCAGTTCCTGTACTGCAAATCGTCGGATACAAGAACAGCGGCAAGACAACTCTCGCCTGCCGGTTAATCCACGCCCTGTCTGCGCAGGGACTGCGGGTTGGCTCTGCCAAGCATGATGCCCATCAGTTTCAGCTGGATGATCCGGGAACGGATAGCAGCAGGCATCTCCTGCACGGTGCAGTGGAGACGGTATTGACCTCGCCGGAGGCGACCAGGGTCATGCGCAGATCTGCGGCTTCACTGCGGGAAATCGCCGAGTCGATGCGCGGCAGAGTAGATCTGGTAATTGCTGAAGGGTTCAAATCTGCAGATTATCCCAAGATCGCCCTAATTCGCCGCACAGAGGACCAGATAACGCTGCAAAAGGAAGCGACGAACATACGCCTGTGGTTAAGCTGGGAAGAGGCTGCGGAATGGCAAAGTGCAGCGTTTGATTCCCGGATTAGCCAGGATACTCCTCCGGTATTGTCTATGCGGGAGCAGGCGCTTGCGGATCAGACGGTCATCGCGCTGGCGCTGGCGCTGCTTCAGTCCTAAATTCTACTAAAGGAGGTGCCCTTGGTGCTGACAGGAATTATACTGGCGGGCGGACAGAACTCCCGGATGCAGGGCCGCAATAAAGCCCTCCTGACTTACCACGGGGAACCGTTCATTGTCCGGCAGGTGAGGGAGCTGCAGACCCTGTGCTCCAGCGTGATTGTAGTCACGAACGATCCTTCCCCGTATCTGGAACATCTTCCATTGGATATTCAATATATACCGGATGTCTATGCCGGGCATGGGCCGTTGAGCGGATTTCATGCCGCTTTTGCCAGCGCGGAGACGGACTATGCCTGGGTGGTAAGCTGTGACAGCCCTGATATATCAGCTCCGGCCGCCTCATGGATGCTTGCCCGGCTTGAAGCAGGCGGTTATGATGCGGTTCTGCCGGTGATTGGCGGCAAGCATCAGATGCTGCATGGCGTATACCGGGCGCACCGGATCTTGCCGGACATTACAGCAAGACTTGCGAACCGTGAGTACCGGCTGGCTGGTTTATTAGAATCAATGCACTGGCTAGGGGTGGGAAGGGATGAGCTGGCCGGTGCGGGGTTAGAGGAAGATTTCGCGGCAGATATAGATACACCCGAGCAATATGAGCAGCTGCTGCATCTATCGAAGGGAAGTGAGCAAATGGGCCATTCGTTATTTGAAATTACAGAGTCCGCGATTATACCCGCTGAGGTATCCGATAAAGTTCTGCGCAGAGAAGCCGGGGCGATTACCTTATTCATCGGGACGGTGCGTGAGTTCACGCAGGGGAAGAAAACCTTGTATCTTGAATATGAAGCATACCCGTCCATGGCTGTAACGCAGCTGAAGCGCATCGGGCAGGAAGTGCTGGAGCGCTGGCCGGATACGAAAGTTGCAGTCACCCACCGGATCGGCAGGCTGGAGATTACCGATATTGCCGTGGTCATCGCAGTCTCCTCGCCCCACCGTAAGGCTGCCTATGAAGCGAATGAATACGTGATTGAACGGATCAAGCAAATCGTCCCGATCTGGAAAAAAGAAACCGGCGAGGACGGCAAAGCATGGATTGGCGACCAGCTCGGGCAGCAGACGTACCCCGAGGGACGGCCCGACTTGCCGGATATTCCGGCGGAGGACGAGAGGTAGCTAAAAGGAGGAACGTTCAATGAATGCAGAACAGGTCATGCAGGAGCTTGAAGCGCTTGGCAAGGAACGGACCAAGAAGATATATACCGCAAACGGCGCACGGGAACCGCTATTTGGTGTGGCTACCGGTGCCATGAAACCGATCTTCAAGCAAACCGGAATCAATCAGGCGCTGGCTGAGGAGCTGTATGCCACAGGTAATTATGATGCGATGTATTTTGCCGGGATCATTGCCGACCCGAACGGGATGACAGAGGCGGACTATAACCGCTGGATAGACGGGGCTTATTTCTATATGCTGTCCGATTTCGTGGTGGCTGTCACCTTGGCTGAAGCAGATATTGCCCAGCAGGTGGCGGATGAGTGGATCAGGAGCGGAGAGGACCTTAGAATGTCGGCAGGCTGGAGCTGTTACTGCTGGCTGCTGGGAAGCCGCCCGGATCAGGAGTTCCAGCGCGACAAGCTGGCCGGAATGCTGGAGCTTGTGGGTAAGACCATTCATGACTCCCCGGAGCGTACCCGGTACTCTATGAACAATTTTATGTATACCGTAGCCGTGTCCTATTCACCGCTGCATGATCTGGCATGTGAGACGGCGGAGCGGGTGGGTCCGGTCGAGGTGGACAAGGACAAGCCGAAGAGCAAGCTTATCAGCGCTTACGATAATATTATGAAGGCTGTGGACAAGGGACGGACCGGCTTCAAACGCAAACATGTGAGATGTTAGTCCGCAAGGATAGGTGAACATCCGGTAACGCTTCGTCTTTTCTGGTTAATAAATGCTATGCATTTGGACAACCTATTCCCTATCCTGGAAGAAAAGAGGCGGTTAAGATGTCAACTACACACCATAGTCACGAGGAAGCCGTTGAGACGGTCCGCAAGCTGATCAAGGGTATTGATATGGCTATGCTTACCACGATTTCGGAGGAAGGGCTGGTCTCCCGGCCCATGAAGACACAGGAGGTTGAATTCGACGGAGACTTGTGGTTCCTGACCAAGAAGGATACGAGCAAGTTCGGGGAGATTCTGTATGATCCCCGGGTGAACGTGGTCTATGCAGATAAGTCCTATGTCTCCATCCGTGGAACGGCTGAGATTGTAACCGACGTGAACAAGAAGAAAGAGCTCTGGAGTGCAGGGTACGATACGTTCCTGAAGACAAGCTATGATGACCCGGATGTGATTCTGATTAAAGTCCATGCCGAAGCGGCGGAGTACTGGAAGAGCGGCAACCTGGCCGAGAAGGCGGTATACATGTTCAAACGGATGACCGGCCAGGACACGGACAAGCTGAATCTGAATCAGACGGTCGAGCTGGAATAGAGTAGACAGACAGACGGTTTTGGAAGCTTACAGGTTCATAGGTTCTGCAACGGAGAGATCAACAGAGTTCATCTGGGGGTCTCTTTTTTTGCTGTGGAGCCGTAAATAAGATCATTGTCACATTACATACTGCTCATGTGTTATATCTATATGTTTCGCAGAAAGGAGACTATCGTGGACGCTATTGGAGACAAGATTAAGAGGATACAGGACGGGGAAGGAGGCCTTTACTCCGATGTGATCAGGCTATACCAGCAGCGGATTTACCTCTACTGCTATCGCTTGCTGAATAACAAGGAAGAGGCGGAAGATGCGGTACAGGACATCCTGATCAAGGCCTACCAGAATATCGGACAGTACAAGCCGCAGGCAGATTTCGCATCATGGCTCTACAAAATTGCTTACCATCACTGTCTGAACCTGCTGCGGCGGCAGAAATTCCAGCAACAGGTGCGGAAGCTGCTCCGGCAGGAGGTTACGGTGAAGAGCGCCGAGCAGACGGCCCATAACCGGCTGTTCAGCGAGCCTGTCGCGGCCGCCCTGGCGAAGCTCGGTGTGGACGACCGGAATTTGTTGATCCTGCGGATTTATGAAGATAAATCATTTGCGGAAATCAGTGAAATTCTGGGTGTGAGTACGGCTACCGTACGCAAAAGATATGAACGGACGAGGGGAAAGCTGAAAAAAGCGATTGAGAGAAAGGAGAAACAATTATGGGCAAGCGTGAATTAACGCCGGAGGAGCAGTTTCTGAAGGAGGGTGACCGTTCAGCACATTGGAACACCGTTGATGTTCATGAACCAGTCATGAAGGCGCTCGGGCTTGAGGGGGCCTTGTCTGCTGAAGAAGACGAGAACCTGCTGCAGACCCTTCCGCCAAGCGAAGAGGCACCAAAAGTAATGCGCAGAATGGAAACAAGAACCGGGCGGAGACAGAAGCGGATGCCGGTGAAGGGCTGGGCGGCGGCGGTCCTGGCACTGGTCTTGCTGGGCGGGGGCTATACCCAATTGTCCGGCAAACTCCAGCAAGGGGCTGAAGCCCAGAGTTCGGATGAGGTCCGGCAAGGGGCCGGAGCCCGGTATAAGGTGCTGCCGTATCAGCCGCTTCCGGCGACGGCTTCCGGCGGAACGCTGATTGAGAAGGCGAAAGAACCCTTGAAGCCTTATATTCCAGAAGCACAGCCGGGTATAGAGGATGAGGCCAACCAGAAGCTAAGTATTCTCTATAACCAGAAGTATTCAAAAGGGGCAGAGCTTATGAAGGAGCTGCTGCTTCCTGGAGAGTATGCCACCTATGTAATTACGCGTGATGACGAGGAGGGAGAGGGGAGTATGAACATGTACCGTCCGCCCCTCACGTTCAAGGACTATACCGCCTATAAGACCAGTGTAGATGAGCACAACGCTCCGGTCCTGGAGCAGCCGGCGTATCTGCCGGAAGGGTATGCCCTGGACGAGGCAATCATCAAGCCTTCTTTCTTAAAAGTTCCGGATGTGCAGGAGCTGGAAGGCGGAAACGAGAGGGACCTGGGAGACAGCTTCCGGTTAACCTGGAGAGTGGAGAAGGCGGAGAACATTGCCTACCCGTATTCCTCACTGGTATACAAGAAGGGGGAGGTCCAGGTAAGAATCAGTGTCTCGCGTGTGGATGACAACCAAAACCCGGCAGATCCGCTGTCGTGGAGTGAACATACAAAGATGGAAAATATTGAAATCGAAGGCAGACAGGCCGTTTTTTCGGATGACTCCGGCAACAAGGAACTTGACTTGGGGTATAAGTATAAGCTGGTTTGGTCTGACCCCGGTGCAAAGGTTATCTATTCTGTGATCTCCGGCCAGGAGAATGCGGAGCTAACGAAGGATGAGCTTATCGGCATTGCTGCCAGTATGATGAAGTAAGTAACGCAGAGTTGACACTCAGGGCTGTTTCGCTATCTTAGCATAGCGGAGCAGCCCTTGAACGTTTATGGCCTGTCTACAGGACGGCATATTCGTAAGATTTTATAAGAATTCGTGCATCGCTCTCCTATGAACTTCCAACCTGTCTTGTTACTATAGCAATGTAGCAAGAGAATACAGATGTATACAGGAGGGTTAAAGATGTTGAAATGGAAGCGTTCTCTTTCGGTCCTGGCGATGACAGCGATATTAGGTACACTGGCTGCCTGCGGCGGCGGAGGGAATAAAGTAAACAATGCAGGAGGGGCTACAGAAGCACCTGCCGGCACCAATGCTGCTGCGACGGCTGCTGCAACGGAAGCGCCAAGCACCAATGAGCCGGTCAAGCTGCGGATTATGTGGTGGGGCTCCCAGCCGCGTCACGAAGCTACCCTCGCCGCCCTGGAATTGTACACGAAGAATAATCCGAACGTAACCTTTGAGCCGGAGTATTCCGGTATGGACGGTTATCTGGACAAATTATCCACGCAGGCTGCGGCCAACAATGCACCCGATGTGGTTCAGCTTGACCCGGGCTGGATGCCGGACTGGATGGCCCGCCAGCAATTGGCCGACCTGGCTCCTGAGGTGGATGTCAGCAAATTCGATACGAAGCTGCTGTCCGGCGGACAGCTTGACGGCAAGCAGTACGCTGTTCCGCTCGGTTCCGTAGCCTTCGGTATGGTATATGATAAAGCGGCTATGGATAAGCTGGGGATTGCGAATCCGGCCAACGGCTGGACCTGGGATGAGTTCTTCGCTTTAGCGAAGGAATCCAAGTCCAAGCTGCCGAAGGGTCAATATTTCACCCTCGACTATGCAGGTAACTATTTCATGTACTCGGCGTATCAGTATGCCAGAGGCAAAGGGCAGGTCATCACGGATGACGGTCACTTCAACGTGGATGAAGCCACCTATCTGGACTGGACCCGCAAGTTCGAAGAGCTCCGCAAGGAAGGGCTTGTTCCTCCGGCGGATGTGAATGCCTCCGATAAGGAGAATGATCCGCAAATGGATCTGCTCGCAGCAGGCAAGGTGCTGTTCCGTTACAGCTTCTCCAACAATCTGGGAACCTGGGACAGCATTAAGCCAGGAGCCTACGCACTTGTAACCATGCCACGTGCCGAAGAGGCCGGAGGCTGGCTGAAGCCGTCGATGTACATGGCAGTCTCCAAGAACTCCAAGCATGCTGAAGAAGCCAAGAAATTCATCAACTGGTTCGTGAATGATGCTGAGGCTGCCCAAATCACCAAGACCTTCCGTGGCCTCCCGGCCAACAAGGATAACGCCGCTCTGCTGGAAGCGAATATGAGCGATCTGGATAAGGTAGGCTTGGCTCTGCTCCGTGCTACGGAGCCGGATGGCCAGACCTGGTCGGCCGGAGCCGGCGGCTGGACGAACTTCGTGGATAAAGACTGGGTACTGGTCCGTGACCAGCTCAGCTTCGGTAAATCCACACCGGAAGAGGCGTTCAAGCAGCTGAAGGAAGCCTCGCTATCCTACGAGAAATAAGGTATGAACTGTAAGCCCGGGACAGCAATGTTCCGGGCTTTATCTTTTTATAACGCGGCTATACTCGTGTTTTCGAATTAATCGTTATATTTTGAAAGAATTCGAGCATTGCCCTCCTTTAGCCGGAGTGTGGGCCAATACTATACTTAAGCTATACAAATTGACCACAAGAGGTGACCACAGATGAACCGCTCCACAACCACTTTAGCCCAAGCCTCGCCAGCGCCGAAAAAAAGCTCCTATTTCAAAAGCCGGTGGAACGCTCCGCTTGCAGGCTATTTGTTTATTTCGCCCTGGCTGATCGGGTTCCTGGTACTGACGGCGTATCCGTTGTTCTTATCCCTGTACTATTCGTTTACCGACTACACCCTGATGCAGCCGATGAAATGGATCGGGTCCCGCAATTACGAACGGATTTTCACCGCAGACCCCAAATTCATTCAATCCGCCAAAGTCACAGTCATGTATGTGCTGGCCTCCGTGCCCCTTAAGCTGATTGCGGCCCTGCTCGTGGCCATGATACTCAGCAGAGCGGTCAGAGGGATCAGCGTCTACCGCACAGCGATCTATTTCCCTTCTCTAATCGGAGGCAGTATCGGGGTATCGCTGCTCTGGCGCAACATCTTCGGGGTAGACGGGATTTTCAACAAGCTGATTGCTGTCTTCGGCATCGAGGGCAAAAGCTGGATTACCAATCCCGACACCGCGCTTAGCACACTGATTCTGCTGACCGTCTGGCAATTCGGCTCCACCATGGTTATTTTCCTGGCAGGGTTGAAGCAGATTCCCAATGACTTGTATGAAGCTTCCTCGGTAGACGGGGCGAACAGGTTCATTCAATTCTTCCGCATTACACTGCCTATGCTGTCGCCGATTCTATACTTCAACCTGATCATGGCCGTGATCAACGCCTTCCAGATGTTCACCTCGGCCTTCGTGATTACGAATGGCGGTCCGATGAACGCTACATATGTATATGCCATGTATTTGTATGAACGGGCCTTCAGCCGGTACGAGCTGGGCTACGCTTCTGCACTGGCCTGGATTATGCTGGTCGCGATCGTCGCTGCAACGCTGCTGATCTCCTACACCTCGAAGTACTGGGTATTCTATGAGACTGACACTGGAGGGAAAAAACGCAAATGACAACTCTGAATTGGAAGCCTGCATTCCGGCATGTGTTCATGATTCTCTTCAGCTTCATCATGGTCTATCCGATTGTCTGGTGGATCGGAGCCTCGCTGAAGGACAGCACCGAGCTGAGTTCACCGGGAATCTTCCCGTCCGTCCCGCAGTGGGAGAACTTCACCAAAGGCTGGAACTCAGTTCCCGGACATACGTTCACTGATTTCTACCTCAACACCTTCTGGCTGGAAATTATGGTGCTGATCGCAACGCTGTTATCCTGTACGCTGGTTGCCTTCGGGTTCGCCCGGCTGGATTTTCCGCTGAAGAAATTCTGGTTCTCGATTCTGATGCTGACGCTGATGATGCCGGGCCAGGTGCTGATCATTCCCCAGTACGCCTTGTTCCATCAGCTGGGCTGGGTGAACACGTATTTGCCGTTTGTCGTTCCCCATCTGCTGGCGGGCGGGGCCGGCGGAAGCTTCTTCGTCTTCCTGCTGATCCAGTTCATCCGCGGTGTGCCCAAGGAGCTGGACGAATCGGCCAAAATCGACGGCTGCTCCTGGTTCGGAATTTTCTGGAGAGTGGTCATGCCGCTGGCCTTCCCGGCGGTCGTTACGGTGACGATCTTCTGCTTCCTGTGGAACTGGGATGACTTCCTGGGACACCTCCTGTACATCAACACGGTAGACAAATACACGGTGGGCCTTGCGCTGCGTATGATTAATGACTCCCAGTCTGCAGCCGAGTGGGGCCAGCTTCTGGCCATGTCGCTTGTCTCTATTGTTCCGGCAACGCTTGTGTTCACCTTCCTGCAAAAGTATTTCGTGGACGGGATTGCGACAACAGGCATAAAGGGATAAGATGCAAGTGGAAACGACTTTGCCGTCCTTTTAAAGGGCGGTACCGTTTCAGCGAGAAATAGAAGGATAAGTTATGGTGTGCAACATATAAATTCTTATATTTTTAAAAAACATCCGTCCGATAACGGTAAAGCGCCTGAGCCTTATTCGACGCTTTACCGTTTATTTCGTGTGAGCCGGAGGCGAAGGAAGGGGATCACTTGACCAATCCTTTTAAAAAGTACAGGATCGACCGTCTGTTTTTTCACAGCTTTGCCATTATAATTATTCTGGTGATAGCGGTAACGGCTTGGACCAGCTACAGCAATTCCTCCAAGGCCCTTGTACAGACCACCTCCCATTATCAGCAGCGGCTGCTGGATGAGTTGAACAATGAGATTACCACCCGGCTCGATATGATTGAGCAGATCTCACTGTCCACCTCACGGGACAACGAGCTGACGACTTTTCTGCTGAACAGGCAGGATGATTTCGAACGGTACCGCAAGCGTGTAAGCGTTGAGAGTGCGCTTGGCAATTTGACCTATGCCATTCCGTTGATTCAGGGGATTGACCTGTATATGGATGAGCCGATGCCGAGCGACGGCCAGAGCTATATCCAATTCCGGAATATTCGCGATCTGGATAAGCAGTCCTGGGCCAGGAATCTGGTGAAAAGCGATTTCGCCTGGTCGGGGGAACATTCCATTCCCAGTGTGCAGGGAGACATTCCGGTGCTTAGCTTCGCCCGGAAAATCATGAACGAGAACGACTATCTCGGTGTGCTTGTCGTTCATATTAAAGCCAGGGAAATCCGTGCGCTGCTGACCGGCAACTCCTCCGGGTCGAACCGGATCATGGCGGACAGCGCCGGCAAGCAGATTCTGAGCATCGGGGAGACGCTGGAGCAGAGCGAGTGGTCGAAATGGATCGACCTCAAGAGCAACAAATCCGGCTATGTCCACATTCCCGGCGATAAGGATACCGGCAATACGCTGCTGGTCTACTCCAGAATGGATAATTCCATCTGGACGCTGATTGAGTTCACCTCCTGGAAGCAGATTACGGCAAGCAGTCTGGAACTGGCGGAATGGATCGGGCTGATCGGGATTGGAGCGATTCTGCTGGTCCTGCTATTGACGCATTATCTGAGCAGGCAATTCTCCAAGCCGATTAAGCAGCTTGTAAGCGCTATGAGAATATATTCAGTCGGCGGGCACAAGGAGGAGCTGCCAAGCGACTACGAGAATGAATTCGGTTATTTATTCTCCGGCTACCGCAAGCAGACCGAGCGTATCGAGGAGCTGTACCTGTCGCTGGAGCGGCGGTATGAGCAGCAGCGCAAAGCGGAGATTGAGGCCTTGCAGGCCAATATCAATCCCCATTTTCTCTACAATATGCTGGACCAGCTTAACTGGATGGCCATTGAGGCGGGGCAGGATGAGCTGAGCCGGATTCTGGAGCTGATGGGTCAGATGTTCAGGATCGGCTTATCCAACGGGGCGAGCTTCATCATGGTATCGGAGGAATTGCAGCACATCCAGTGTTATCTCGAAATCCAGCAGCTCCGCTGGGGCGACGGTCTGGAGTACACCATCGAGGTGGAACCGGGGCTTCAGGAGGCTTATCTTCCCAAGCTCACCCTGCAGCCGTTCGTGGAGAATTCCATTGTACACGGCTTCAATAAGCAGCGCAGCGGCCATGTGTCGATCTCCTTAACTAAGGTAGAGGAGACGCTGCAGATTATAATTGATGATAACGGGGCAGGCCTGAAGCAGCCGGAGGCGCGGCCGCACAGGCGGCATACCGGCGGCTATGGCATACGGAATGTGAGAGAGCGGATTGCCGGATATTTCGGAAAAGACTACGGGATTACGCTGCAGGAACGTGAAGAGGGAGGGACCCGGGTAGAGATTGTTCTGCCGCTGCTCACAGAGGCTCCGGCACAGATACTGACTGCTTCTCTCGCTGCGAAGGAAGGCTGATAAGGATGCTGCGGGCCAGAGAAGCTTAAGGAGGCAGACATGATGTGGAAGATCGCTATTATTGACGATGAGCGCCAGGTACTTCAAGGGATGAAACGGGCGATTCCATGGGAGGAGCTGGGGGCGGAATGGGCCGGTGAGGCGCTGAACGGGGAAGATGGTCTGGCGATGATCCGGGCAACCAGCCCGGACATTGTAATCACGGATATCTATATGCCGGTAATGAGCGGCCTGGAGATGATGGAGCAATTAAGGAACGAGGGCTTCAAGGGCAAAATCATTATTCTGAGCGGTTATTCAGACTTCGAGCATGCCAGACAAGCCCTTCGGCTTCAGGTCAGTGACTATGTCTCCAAGCCGATCAGCCTGCCTACGCTTAGAACGATCCTTCACAAGGTTATTGCAGAGCTGCTCAGAGAGCAGGAGAAGGTGATCAGACAAGGCGAGCTGGAGCTGAAAATGATGCTGTATGAGCCTTTTGTCGAGAAGGAATGGGTCCGGTCCGCTGCGGTCGGCACCCTGGAGCCTTCGTACCGGAACAATTCCCATCTTCCGCCCTCGTATCATTACTGGCTGGAAGGCAGGCATGCAAGCATCGGGATCGAGCTGATCCGTGATGACCGGGCCAGCTCCTTCTCGGTCTCCGACTGGAATCTGCTGCGCTTCGCAGTCAGTAACATTGCCTGTGAGGTTACGCGCAAGCATTACGCTAATATGGAATACACCGAGCTGAACAGCTACCGGGCCTTGCTGATTATTCATCCTGAGGCAGAATGCACGCAGCAGCTGGAGGAGCTGGGGACCCGGCTGGTCGACAGCATCCACTCGTATCTCAGGCTGGTAGTCCGTATAGGGATTGGAGGACTGAAGGATACCTGGACGAAGATTCCAGAATCGACGGAGGAGGCGTTCCGCGCTATGGATCACGGAGCCTTACGGATCAGTCCGGCCTATGAGGTGTACTGCTACCGGGAGAGCCACAGCAGCGGGCAGGACCGCGGGGTGCTCTTCCCGGTGAAGTTCTCCTACAAGCTGGCCGCCGCGATGAAGGCTTCACAGGAGGCGGAGGCGCAGCAGCTTGTATACGGATACATTACCGAGCTGCAAGCGGAGCAAGGGGTCTCCGCCAGCTACGTACAGATGCTCGGCAGCGAGCTATGGGGCATTATCACCTACTCCCTGTATGAGTCCGGATTCGTGCTTGATGATCTGTTCACCAATGACCAGATTGCCCAGGAGATCGGCAACCTGGCCATACCCGACCAGCTGGCAGGCTGGTTGTCCGCCAAAATCACAGCCATCTGTGCCAGCCGCCAATGGAAAGGCAGCAGCAAGCACCGGCAGGTCGTTGATTTCATGACGAACTACATTCATGAGCATTATGCCGAGGAGCTTACGCTGGCTGATCTGTCGGATAAAGTGTTCATCTCCCGGAATCATTTGTCGATTATTTTCAAGAACATTACCGGGGAGACCTTCAACAACTATCTGACCCGGGTACGGATTGAGAAGGCCAGGGAGCTGCTCATGGAACGCAATATGCTGGTCTATGAAGTGGCGGAGCGGGTTGGCTACAAGAACATTCCTTATTTCAGCACGCTATTCAAGAAGATCACCGGGATGAATCCCACGGAGCTGATCAAATGATGACACATATAATCCGCTAGAGACAAGTATGATGATAGAAGCCGCGATGACGGAGCAGGGACTTGCGGCTGAGCTGCATCAACATCAATGAGTCATCAAGGAGGACAGGGGTATGCCCGTTAACTTCAGCATTATCGGCGGAGGGGGATTCCGCGCACAGTATTATTTACGAATTGCCCGGGCCTTGCCGGACCTGTTCCGGATCGGCGGCCTTGTAGTCAGGGACCGGGCCCAGGGACAGGAGATAGAAGCGGCGTGGGGTGTTCAGACATACCGCTCCCTTGACGAGCTGCTGCGCAGTGAGGACCCGGATTTCGCAGTAGTCTCCGTCAGCGGCGGGGCGGCAATGAACTATTTGTACCGGCTGGCCGAGATTGGCCTTCCGGCACTTACAGAGACGCCGCCTGCCTCCAGTCTGGAAGAGCTGGAGCAGCTGCACAAGGAGCTAACCGTGCACGGGGCTTGGATACAGGTTGCAGAGCAATACCCGTACCATCCGGTTCAAGAAGCACGGCTGTCATTGATCCGCTCTGGCAGGCTAGGCAGAATCACGGAGACGACGGTCTCGGTATCCCATCTGTATCATGGGGCAGCCCTGATGCGCAGGATGCTTGGCATTGGGTTCGAGGAGGCGGTCATCCGGGGGATGCGGTTCGACTCCAGCTGGGTCGGCGGCCCAACCCGCAGCGGCCCTCCGGCTGAAGACAAGCTGATTCCGCTGCACAGGGAACTGGCCTGGCTGGATTTCGGAGACTGCTTAGGCATTTACGATTTCACCAAGGACCAGCACCGCTCCTGGACGCGCTCGAATCATCTTAGCGTGCGCGGAGAACGCGGGGAGATCTTCGACAACCGGGTGCTGATCCAGCAGGAGAATCTGGTGCCTCTGCAAATGGAGCTGAAGCGCATCAACCGTGGAGAACAGGAGAATGCCGAAGGCTATTACCTCCAGGGAATTATTTGCGGAGAGCAATGGCTGTATAACAACCCCTTCGCCCCGGCTCGGCTGTACGATGACGAGCTCGCCATTGCGTCCTGTCTGGACAAGATGGCCCTCTATGCCGCTGGCGGCCCTAGCTTCTACGGGCTGGAGGAAGCTTCGCAGGATGTATACCTCGGCAAGATGATCGAGAAGGCCATAGAGTCCGGCGAAGCCGTAAGAGCAGAGCGGATGTGCTGGGCGGAGGGGAAGTAGGGTTGTGGCAGGAGTGTAGCTGCTGGTTATGCTGCTCACATTCTGGCCCGGCTTGAGCTATTGCTATGGCTGAATGTGTGCTTGATCAAACTTCGTTCCGCTCAAACCCCGGCCTCATGCGGACATTGGCCCCGCCATTTTCGCAGTGTGAGGTACATTTTCGAAGTGAGAGGTACGCATGAAGCGAAGTTGATCTTCCGGTGAAGGATGTTATTGACGGTTGCAGTGTGGCGATACTATAATTTGTAAAACGGATGAAGCACATCCCGCGCCTTGATTGATTGGGTGCGGGATTTTTTGTGCGCGAATATGCCCGTAACTTTAGGTTCTGACGCCCCCGGAAGTGAGTGGAGACTGGTGGGATGATCAAGCCCAATTTGCGGGGGGAGAGCTGATTTTATAGAGGAGGAAGAGAGAAATGGGATTTGCTGAAGAGCATCAGAGATGGCTGGAGTATCATAAGAAACGCAGAACTGGGGAACGTCTGGACCGGCTGGACCGGGGCCATCGGCATGGGGAGCAAATGTTTGTGGAGCGGGTATGGTGGCCGATTTTCGGGAAGTTGGATGATCTTCATCCGGAGTACGAGGTAGCAGACTGGCGGGGCAGGCCGTATTTTGTGGATTTTGTGTGGAAGCCGGGACAGGTTAAGTTCGCTATTGAGATCAAAGGATATGGGCCGCATGTTCAGAACACGGACCGGACCCGCTATCGCCAGGAGCTGAACCGGGAGATGTATCTGCAGATTGCCGGATACCGCGTCATCGCCATCCCGTACGATGATCTGGAGTCTGCACCGGAGCAGACCATCTCCCTGCTGAAAGCTTTGCTAACCCCATGTTTGTTGAAACAGAGGGCTGAGGGCGGATGCCAGTATAAAAGGATAGAGCGCGACATGCTGCGGATGGCGAGCCGGATGAATGGCATGATCCGGCCGGTGGATGTGGTGAAGGGGCTTGGTATTGATCCGCGAACGGTGAAGAAAAACTTGAATAGTTTGTGTGACAAAGGCAAGCTTGCGCCTGTCTTGTTACAAGGAAGTAATAGAATCTGCCGGTATGAGCTTGTTCCATCTATTATGGATAATGAGATATGGTAGATAGTAAAGTCTGATCCCGCCAAAAGTGGGCGTGAGGAGTAAACGAGAGGGATAAATCCCTCTGATCCCGCCGCAAGTGGGCGTGGGGAGTAAACGAGAGGGATAAATCCCTCTGATCCCCCCGCAAGTGGACGTGGGGAGTAAACGAGAGGGATAAATCCCTCTGATCCCGCCAAAAGTGGGCGTGGGGAGGAAATAGGAGGGATAAATCCCTCTGATCCCGCCGAAAGTGGGCGCGGGGAGTAAACGAGAGGGATAAATCCCTCTGATCCCGCCGAAAGTGGGCGTGGGGAGGAAATGAGAGGGATAAATCCCTCTGATCCCGCCAAAAGTGGGCGTGGGGAGGAAATGGGAGGGATAAATCCCTCTGATTTCGCCGAAAGTGGGCGCGGAGAGGAAATGGGAGGGATAAATCCCTCTGATCCCGCCAAAAGTGGGCGTGGGGAGGAAATAAGAGGGATAAATCCCTCTGATCCCCCGCAAGCGGCCACAAAAGGGCGCACGCCCAACCCCTCAAGCCGCGCCCCCCGGCGGCCATTCGGTCAGCCCCGCCCCCCGGCCGCCTTCCCCTCAAGCCCCGCCTCCCGGCAGCTTGATCGTGAACGCCGAGCCCTGGCCCGGCTCGCTGCGCACCTCAATGGTGCCTTTGCTCAGGCTGATGATGCGCGCGGCGAGCGGCAGGCCGAGGCCATTGCCCCCGGCGGCGCGGGCGGGGTCGCCCTGGTAGAACTTCTCGAAGATGTGCTTGCGCACCTTCGGGGTCATGCCGATGCCGGTGTCCGCGATGACCACCGAGATCCAGGCCCCGTCCGAGTGGAGCGCGACCGAGATCGTTCCGCCCTCCGGCGTGAACTTGATCGCATTGCCGAGCACATTAAGCCACACCTGCATCATCAGCTCCTCGTTGCCATAATACCGCTGCTCATCCAGCTCTATATCCAGATTCAGCTGCTTGGCGGACCAGAGGGATTCCAGCAGCAGCAGGGCCTGGCGGAGCTGCTCGTCCAGCGGATATTCGGCCAGCTCGGAGAGCATCTCCTGGTTCTCCAGCTTGGATATCTTGAGGATGTTACCGGACAGATTGGAGAGCTGCCGTGAGCTCTCAATGATCATTCCGGTGTATTCGTTATGCTCCTCCTTGCTCAGATTCTCTTCCTGCAGCAGCATGGCGTATCCTTCGATTGCGGCAATGGGCGTCTTGAATTCGTGAGACACATTCACGACGAAGTCATTGCGGAGGGTCTCGATGCTGCGTAGCTCCTGAACCATAAGGTTGAAATGATGTGCCACCTCACTGATCTCATTAATCCGGTGGGACTCATTCAGATAGATATTGAAGTTGCCGTCTGCAATCTCTTTGGCTGCCTTGCTGAAGTCTGTAATCGGGGCCAGGATCTTCTTGCCTACCAGGATAGTGATCGTGGTCCCGACGACCAGGCTGAACAGCATCATCGTGAGAACAGGCGGAAACGGATTGCCGTGCTCCCTGGTATGATTGCCCAGCCGGTAATACAAGAAGGCTGTGATTCCCAGGATGAAGACAAAGAATAGAATGATCACGAACACCATTGAGACGAAATACCACCATAGCCCCCTGTCTCTTCTCCGAATCATCCCTGCTTCACCGCCTTATAGCCAAGCCCTCTGACCGTGACGATTTCAAAATCCGGATTGTCCCTGAAACGCTCACGCAGCCGGTTAATGTGAACCACCACCGTGTGCTCATCCGACTCGGAGTCCATCCCCCAGATTTCATCCATGAGCTGCTGCTTGGTGAAAATTTTATTCGGATAAGAGATCATTTTATAGAGGAGATAGAATTCCTTCTGCGGCAGCACGATGCGCTCTGGCCCCTGAATCACGGTTAACGTATCATAGTCCAGCACCGTTTCTGCCCATTCGATTTTGCGTTCACTGATGATTTTGGCCCGGCGCAGCAGCGCCCCGACACGCAGGAGCATCTCATTCACATTGACCGGCTTGACCATATAATCATCAATGCCAACGAGGAAGCCCTGCTGCTTATCGGCAAAATTCTCCCGCGCCGTCACCATCAGGACCGGAAGCTGACTGTTGTTGTCCCGGATCATCCGTGTCAGCTCGAAGCCGTCCATCACGGGCATCATAATATCGCAGATCATCAGATCGATGTATTCCTTATCCAGCATCGCCAGCGCATCCTCGCCATTCACAGCCGGAACCGTGCGGTAGCCGTGTCTGGTCAGTACAGTACAGAAGAGCTGCCGCAGCTTGGCGTCATCCTCCACTACAAGAATAGTAAACATAGGTTCTCCTCCTGGAACGGTTCCATGTTATAGAACGTATAGCCTGTATAGATGTTCTGTGGTTTTTTTTAAGTATACCTCATTAAGATCAACTTAATCTCAACCGGGAGTTTAGGTTTAGTTTATATTGGACGATTATACTGGGGAACAGCAGGACAGGAAATGCGTCGCACTTACAGAGAATAAGAGTATAGGAATGGAAAGGGAGACTGGACAATGCTTCAATTAAAAAACATTACCAAGAGCTATAAGACCGGCGAATTCACTCAAGTTGCACTGGATAAAGTAAATCTCAATTTCAGAGAAAGTGAGTTCGTTGCGATTCTGGGCCAGAGCGGCTCAGGCAAGACCACGCTGCTTAATATCGTCGGCGGACTGGATCAGTATGACAGCGGAGAGCTGATCATTAACGGCCAATCGACGGAGCGCTTCAAGGACAGCGAGTGGGATGCGTACCGCAATAACAGTGTCGGCTTTATTTTTCAGAGCTATAATCTGATCTCGCACTTAAGCATCACGGACAACGTGGAGATGGGGATGACACTCAGCGGGGTATCTTCAGCCGAGAAGCACCGCAAGGCGCTGGAGGTACTGGAGAAGGTCGGACTTAAGGATCATGTGCACAAAAAGCCGAACCAGCTCTCAGGCGGACAGATGCAGCGTGTGGCGATTGCCCGTGCGCTCGCGAACAATCCGGATATTATCCTGGCCGATGAGCCTACCGGAGCTCTGGATTCAGAGACCAGTGAGCAGATCATGGAGCTGATCAAGTCGATTGCCGAGGATAAGCTCGTCATCATGGTTACCCATAACCCTGAGCTGGCAGAGAACTATGCAGACCGCGTGATCCGCTTCTCGGATGGTCATGCGATCTCGGACAGCAATCCGCTGCCTACACAGAAGACCTCAAGTGCTTATAAGCTGAAGCAGACAAGCATGAGCTTTTTCACAGCCCTCAAATTATCCGGCAAAAACATTGCCACCAAGAAATGGCGCACGGGGTTGACCGCTTTTGCCTCCAGTATCGGAATTATCGGTATTGCCCTGATCCTGTCCCTGTCCAATGGCTTCGACAAACAGATCAGCTCCTATGAAACCGGGGCCTTATCCAACTTCCCGATCTCCATCAACCAGACGGCAATGAATTTGCAGAATGCAGGTCCTCCAGGGCAGGAAACAACGGAGCTCCCCTCCTATCCGGCTGAGAAAAAGCTGTATCCATACGACCCTACGGTGAATTCAGCCATCCACACGAACGTGCTGACCAAGGAGTATATCGAGTACCTTGACGGAATCGATCCCAAGCTGATTGACGGCGTCTCTTACACCCGTACCGTGAATATGAACTGGCTGGTGAAGAATGGGGACAAGGCGTCGGTTCTGGATAAAAGCAAGATCACAGTAGCACCGTATCCAAGCAAACAGGGCAGTGCCTCGGGCAGCTATCTGGAGCAATACTATGATCTGCTGGAGGGGAAATTCCCGACAGAGAAGACGGATCTTGTGCTGATCGTGGATCAGTACAACCGTCTGACCGATGGAGCAGTGAATGCGCTTGGACTGGATTATGAAGCAAAGAGTATCAATCTGAGTGATCTGGTCGGAACTCCGCTCAAGCTGGTCATGAACAATGATTATTATAAGCAAAATGGTGAACAGTTTGTAGTCAATGCAACCGGAGGAAATCTGAATGACCTCTACAACAGCCCCAAGGCAGTAACACTTAATATTGTCGGTGTGCTGCGCGCACAGGAGGGGTCGACAATCTCAACGCTGTCGCCCGGCCTGGTCTACTCCGATGAGCTGGCGGCTTCCTTCATTGCAGATGCACAGAAGTCGGAAATTGTACTCGCACAAGAGAAATCAGATATCAATGTATTGACGGGGCAAGCCCTGTCGGAGGGGATCGCAGGCGGGGGCTCCAGTACCGGAATGGGCGAGATGCCGCTCGTGAACGCCGGTATGGCAGCGGCAGCCAACATGTCGTCCATGACGAAGGAGAATGCCCTTGCAGCGCTGGGGGCCACGGATATTCCAAGCGCAGTCTCGCTGTATCCGATTGATTTCAGCGCCAAGGAATCTGTAACGGCTTATCTCGATAAGTGGAATGAAGGCAAAGCGGCGGAGGATCAGGTGCAGTACACCGATCTTGCGGCGATTGTGACGAATATTTCCGGCGGAATTATGGACGGGATTACGATGGTGCTGGTTGCTTTTGCGGCGATTTCCCTGGTGGTCTCCCTGATCATGATTGCGATCATTACTTATATCTCCGTAATGGAACGTACGAAGGAGATCGGCGTACTGCGTGCACTGGGTGCCCGTAAGAAGGATATCACGCGGGTGTTCAATGCCGAGACCTTCATTATCGGGGCATGCT
This sequence comes from Paenibacillus sp. FSL R7-0302, assembly GCF_038006885.1. Taxonomy (NCBI): domain Bacteria; kingdom Bacillati; phylum Bacillota; class Bacilli; order Caryophanales; family Paenibacillaceae; genus Paenibacillus; species Paenibacillus sp. FSL R7-0302. Next base: position 4,862,495 of record NZ_JBBOWB010000001.1, on the reverse strand, counting down.
CGGGAATTCTGGGTATCGGCATCACTTATCTGCTGACCATCCCGGTCAATGCAGTCCTCTACAACCTGACGGAGCTGAAAAATGTGGCCCAGCTGAATCCGCTCCACGCGCTCGTTCTTGGTGTCATTAGCGTCCTGCTGACTATGCTGGGAGGAGCTATTCCGGCCAAAATGGCGGCGAAGAAGGACCCGGTGACTGCCCTGCGCAGTGAATAACCAGCCGTAGTTCAGATCAACCAGATTGAAATAATGAAATGACGAAATAACAAAGAACCAAGGGAATCCGTTCCTTTGGTTCTTTCTGCATTTAATTTCCGCATGATAAATTGCCATAGATCACAGACATATAGGGATATTGTGGGATAAAATAACAGGAAATAGAGATTTAATCATGTATCCAGGAGGGATTAAATGAAGACCAGAGGCAAGTTGCAGGTCGTTGCAGGTTTTCTTATGCTGGCGGCTATCATTACCTTGCACGATGTGCTGGAGAATCAGACGCTGAGAATCGTATTATCGATCACTGTAGCGGTAGCCGCTGCTTATTTTCTTTCCAAAATCAGTCTACCGAAGCAGGTATCCGGCAGAACGATGACGGTAGCGTTAGTATCACTGCTGATATTCACTTGCGCATACCATATCCTTTTGTCCGTAGTTCTGGAGCAGAGTATATTCGCTAATGGCTTTTGGATGTTCTTATGCGTAATTTATTTGTTAATCTGGATGCGTGTCCGGCTAAGCCTCTCAAGATAGCGGCAGCCGCTTGCATTGGAAGCAGCCGGAACAGCAGTCTGGGATTACTCCGCAGATGGCAGCTGGGCGCGTAAGGTTTTCTTTTTGTTAATCTCCTTGGACAGCTCTAGCTGCTGCTGGGAGATTTTTTTGAGTTCGGCCTGCAGCTTGGTAATGCGGCTCATTTTACTGCTGAGGGAGCTTGGGGATGAGCTTAGCGTGCAGTCTTTTTCCAGCTGGTTGATCTTGAGCTTGGTCTTGCGGGTCTTCTTCTGCAGCTCTGTAATACCGGCTTCCATCTCTGCGATCTCCTGGTTTAAACGATCCAGCACCGGTCTTGTGAAATTAATAGCCATTCGGGCACCTCTTACTCTTCTTAATAATATGCAGTCAGGATATCATTGTACTATAAGCGCTACGTATATGCGAGGGTGCAGAAGAAGACCCGTGGAGTGCGCTCCGCGGGTCTTCTTCTGTCTGCAGCCTCTGAAACAGCACAGCATCAGGTGCTCTCCTTAGACTTCCTCAGCGACAACAATCTTCTGCTTCACACCCGGTTCTTTGGCCTGCCCCACCTGCTTAATGAAGAAGGAGAGGATCAGCCCGATTATTCCGATGCCCACAATAACCAGATAGGAATCGTTGATGCCCTGGATGGAAGCCTCCATGACCATATGCTGCTGAGTCTCGCCGGCAGCTCCGCCGCTGGCTGTGAGTTCCTGGAAGTGAGTGGCGGTACGGCTGGTCATCACGGTGACGAGCAGAGAAGTGCCTACTGCGCCGGCAACCTGCCTTACGGTATTGGAGATCGCTGTACCATGTGAATTCAGCCTGGAGGGCAGCTGATTCAGCCCGAGGGTCTGAATAGGCATCAGCAGCAAGGCCATTCCGATCCGGCGGCCGGTGGACATCAGCATCAAATAACCGTAGCTTGTCGAGTCTGTAAGATTCACGAAGCTGAGTGTAGTCAGAATCGTGATCGTCAGGCCGATAATGGCGAGCCATTTCGCTCCGAAGCGGTCGAACAGCTTGCCGGTGACCGGCATCAGCGCCCCCATAATCACCGCGCCGGGCAGCAGCAGCAGGCCGGATTCCATAGCGGTGAAGCCGCGGGCATTCTGCAGATAGAGCGGCAGCAGCATCATATCCGCATACATCACAATCGTAACCGCCACACTGATGACGGTGGTCAAGGAGAACATATTGTATTGGAAGGCCCGCAGATCCAGCAGCGGGCTCACGGAGGTGAGCTGCTTCCATATGAATAATCCTAGCGACACGGCGCCGGCGGCCAGCGACAATAGCACCTCTGCGCTGGACCAGCCAGCACTGGCTGCCCGGCTGAAGCCGTAGAGCAGGGTGCCGAATCCGATGGTGGACAGGATTACGCTGGTGATATCGATTTTGGGAAAAGAACGCTCGGCCACATTTCTCAGATAAATAAAACCGCATACGATGACCATAACGGTGAGCGGAAGCATGCCGTAGAACATCATCTCCCAAGAATAACGCTCCATAATATATCCGGCCAGCGTAGGGCCGATGGCCGGGGCGAAGATAATGGCCAGCCCGACCATCCCCATGGCGGCGCCTCTTTTCTCACGCGGGAAGAGGGTCAAAATAACCTGGGTGAGCAGCGGCATGATAATGCCGGCACCGGCAGCCTGAATCATACGTCCGGTAAGCAGCACCGGGAAGCTTCCCGCGAGCGCCGATACAAGGGTACCCGCAAAGAAAATAAACATCGAGGCCTGGAAAAGCTCCCGTGTAGTGAAGCGCTGCATCAGATAGGCCGTAATGGGAATCAGCACACCGTTAACCAGCATATAGCCGGTAGTGAGCCACTGGGCCGTGGCCGCCGTAATATTGAAGTCATGCATCAGCTCCGGTGTAGCCACGCTCATGATGGTCTGATTTAGTGTAGCCAGAAAGGCACCCAGAATCATTACGAAAAGAATAGGTCCCTTGGAAATGGATTGGGCTTCTTTGCTTGCTGTCTTGTTACTCACTATTCTTCATCCTTTCAAACCGCCAAATCATGGACTAAATTTACAATGTGTCGTATAGTTTACGATGTATAAAGTAGATTATAGATGAAAATATCATGTAATCAAGCAACGATTTTCGGGAAAATGTAAATTAGTTTACACTTAGAGGACATGTGTAGTGTATGTAGTAAAAAAACGACACTTTCGAGTGAAATTGTAGCCTGCACTTGGGCAGCAGCAGATTGGAGAGCATAGCAATGACTAATTCCGCCGAGCGGACAGATCCGCGTGTCCTTCGTACACGCCAGTTCCTGAAAGAGGCTCTGATTGACCTGATGGAAGAGATGAGCATTGAGAAAATCACCGTCAACCGTCTGGCGCAGCGGGCCCAAATTAACCGTGTGACCTTCTATCTGCATTACCGGGATATCCCGGATATGCTGGAGAAAATGGCGGATGATATGGCTGAGGAGGTTCTGGAAGTGGTGAGAGAGGATCCGGACTTTATGGAAGCCGCACAGCAAGAGAAGTGGCCGATGCTGGAGCACCTGCTTGTGCATATTGCAGAGAACGCCAAATTCTACAAAATCGTACTTACGTCGCGGAAGAGCACGATATTTACCGACCGGCTGTTTAAACTGATGGCAGACATTATTTCTGCACGGGTGGAGAGCAGGGTTAGCGCGCATGACGCTTCTGAAGTAACGGTACAGAAGGACATTGCTGTGTGGTATGGCTCGGCGGCCCTCATTGGTACCATCATCGCCTGGCTTCGGGAGGATATGCCGTATACGCCGCAGTATCTGGCCAAGCAGATCACTTCGCTACGGGCGAATTGATTGCCGGAGGCAGATCAGGAAGGCTCCACAGGTCCAAGAGCAGCCAATTCCTCCCGCATATAAATAGTAGAGACTACTATGTATTCTGAAGCTATTTTGATGAGGTGGGGTGGTGCGAGATGAAGAGACGGGCAAGACCGGCACGGAAGCGGGGGCTTCGCGCCAAGCGGCAGGCTGTACCCGGAGTGAAGCGCAGAATCAAGGTGCAGACAGTTGAATTTGCGGTGTTTGGTGACAGTCACGTGGGATATGGGAACAGCTTGAGCATCTTTAAGAGTCTTTTGCCTAAGGCAGTGGGCAGCGGGAACAAACGGTTTATCATCTTCGGGGGAGATAACACCCAGGCGGGGGCGGATCACGGGAATAACGCCGGGACGTACTATAAGGAATTCAAGGACACCGTTACCAGTACGCTGGGAAGCATCCCTTACAAGGCGTCGATCGGGAATTGGGAGGCCAGCACACGGTCGTTGTTCACCCAGTATTTAGGGGCGGTGGCCGGACAGATGAATTTCCCGGGAACGCAGGGCAAGGTGAGATATGTATGGCTGGATTGCGCACTGGGGCAATTCACGCCGGCCAGCCTCAATCTGCTGCGTAATCTGGATGACAGGTATTTCTATATTATTGATTTCCATTGGCCGCTGCGGGTGCAGGGCATTACGGTGGATTCCAGCCATGTGCTCAGCGCGGCCGAGACCTCCAAGTTCTTCACGGCCATTCCGGCAAAAGCCAGAGAGAAGGTGCTGGCGATCTTCACTCATCACGGGCACAAATTCTACCGGAAGCTGAACAACATCTATCCGGGGTACACCAAGACCAAATTCTTCGTCACCGGCTGCTCCGGGGACTACAAATGCAAGCCCGGCGGGAATATGGGCTACTATAACGCCACATTAACCAGCAGCGGGCCAGGCTATAAAGTTGAGGCTTATATCGCGCACTGAGGGGCTAAGGGAATGAGACATAGCAGCGGGAGAGTGTCGTGAAGACATTCTCTTTATTTTTGGGCGGGCGTCCTGGCGGTAAACTTGACAGCCCTTTCATGGGTTGGGTATGGTTTAACAATACCGAATAATAAAAGTCATCAATACAAATAGAATTACGACAGGAGGAACAATACAATGAATATTCTAATTACAGGGGCGGGACGCGGACTGGGCCTTGAATTGGCGGCAGCTGCGCTGGAGCGTGGACATGCTGTTATTGCCGGGGTGCGGGATCTGACGCGCGGGCAGGCAGCATTAGCTGATCTGGCGGCAGTATACGGGGATAAGCTTACTCTTGTGACGCTTGATGTGACGGACGAGGCCGGAATAGCAGCGCTTGCTGCCAGCCTGACAGAGCAGGCCCGGACACTCGGCGTCATCATCAATAATGCCGCAGTGCTGAATGCCACGGACACCGCACTTGAAGCGCTGGATATGGAAGAGATGCAGCGTGCCATGGATATCAATCTGTACGGGCCGATGCGGGTGGTTAAGCACCTCCTGCCGCTGCTGACCGGTCCGGATGCTTCAATCATCAATATCTCATCAGAGGCAGGCAGTATCACCAATGCTTACCCGGGCAGCTATCCGTATACGATCTCCAAGACCGCGCTCAATATGTTCACGCAGAAGCTCCATGTCACGCTGAAGGACCGCGGCATCCATGTGCTCAGCGTCCATCCCGGCTGGATGCCTACCGATATGGGCGGAGCTAAGGCACCGCTTCACCCGCGCACCAGCGCCGAAGGCATTCTGGACCTGATCGGGCAGAGAGCCGAGCCGGCCGGCCATTTCAGATTCGTGGATTACACGGGTGAGGATATGGATATCTAGCTGGACATCTCCAGCACTTCACCTGTTAAGAGGCAAGTGGTGTGGTGATTTTCTCGTCCGGAGAGCGGCGGGGCCAGAGCAGCAATCCCAGTGAGCAGACTACCAGAACTACGCAGAGCAGGTAGGAATGGCGGTATCCTAACCACTGGGCTGCGGCTCCTCCCGCCAGGCTTCCGGCCAGTCTGCCGATGGTTGTAGCATTGGTATACAGCGTGGAGGCATAGCCGGGAAGGTCCGGCAGCAGATCCTGAATATAGCTGATGCCAATGGCAGAGATCACAGCGACAAAAAAAGCCAGCAGCACCTGTCCGGCGATGAGCTGCCACAGCTCACCTACTCCGATCACCAGCGCATAATAGATTCCCCCCATTGCCATTCCCCAGCCCAGCAGCACCTTGCTATCGTATTTGGCTGACAGCAGCCCCAGCACCAGCATGAACGGAATTTCCATTAACGCACAGATACTGGCCACCGAAGCTACATTCTGTGTAGTACCTCCAAGCGTATTGACAATGAACAAGGAGATATTCAGACTATTGGCCCAGTGTCCGGTATAGAGCAGGGTCAGGATGAGAAAAGGAACCAGTACCCTGGAGCTGCGTTGCAGCCCGGACGGCTGCTGGATACGTCTGTGGACCTGCTGCTTAGCGGCTGGAGGACGTACGAAGCTGAACACCAGAAGGGCATTGAGCAGGAAGATCAGAGTGGTCGATGAGAAGATCCCCTGAAATCCGAAGCGGCTCAGGAGTGCGGCTCCTACCAGCGGACCGCTGATGAAGCCAAGGGAGAACATCGAGCGCAGAGCCGAGTTAGCCAAGGCATGATCAGGAGAGCTGCTGGCGCTCACAGCTTCTCTGGCACTGGCGAATAATTGCGGCATCGCCGGGGCGCCTAATGCGGTGAATATGGTCATATAAGCCAGCAGCGGGTAGAAGTCATGGATGAATATGTATCCGGCAAAAGCAACGGCGTTGAACATCATACAGATCACCATCAGCCTGCGGCGGTTCAGCCCGGCGTCGGAGCGTTTGGCAATGAACATGCTTAAGGCTACTCCGCTAAGCAGCGTCACCGCTGTAAATATTCCGAAGGTTCCGGCACTGACACCGAGTTCTTCTGTGAAGTAGACCGCCAGGAATGGAGCGCTGATAGAGATGGCCATTCCCTGGAACAGCATGCAGAGCAGGAATATAGGGTAGGTTGGAATGAGGAGCAGAGCATAGGTTCTTTTGAGCATAGAGTGTGAGGACTTCCTTTCAGCATCGCTTGTAGTCTTATCTTTGATATAATTATAGTATAACGTCAATAGCATATGATGTGTCTGATTAGTATCTTTACCATACGGAATCCCTAATAATGAACTGATTTTTGGGCCAATTGTTCAGGTGTTATTGTCCGGGAGAATCTTCTAAGATGGAGGAGGATAGGACAGCCGGGCTGTGCGGACGTTCGGTTTGGCTGGAGATGAAACCGTTATCATGAAGAATGAAGGAGAGATTATATATGGACGCTGCTATGTATCCTTTTAGACAAATGGAATTGCCATTAGATGAACGTGTTCAGGATCTGCTCTCCCGGCTGACGCTGGCGGAGAAGGTCAGTCTGATGCCGCAATATCAGGCTGCCATTGAACGGCTGGGTGTAGGCGGTTACAAGCATGGAACGGAGGGAGCGCACGGGATTTCCTGGCTCGGCAAAGCCACCTCATACCCGCAGCCAAGCGGCCTTGCCTGCACCTGGAACCCGGCGCTGCTGCAAAGAATCGGCTCGGCGATCGGCGATGAGGCCAGAGCCTTTTACCGTAAGAATCCCACCATTAACGGCTTGACCCTGTGGGCACCGACTGTGGATATGGAGCGGGACCCGCGCTGGGGGAGAACAGAGGAAGCCTACGGGGAAGACCCTGAGCTGACAGGCCGATTGAGTACAGCGCTTGTTCAAGGAATTCAAGGCGATCACCCGGTGTATCTGAAAGCGGTCGCAACCCTGAAGCATTTCCTCGGGAACAACAATGAGATTGACCGGGGCGTGGCTTCGTCCAGCATTGACCCGCGCAATATGCGCGAATATTATCTGGAAGCGTTCAAGCCTGCCTTCAAGGAAGGCGGCGCACAATCCATGATGACCGCCTACAATTCGGTGAACGGCGTGCCGGTGATCCTCCATCCGGCGGTGATGGAGATTGTGAAGGGCGAATGGGAGATGGACGGCTTCATTGTGAGCGATGCCGGAGACCTGTTCGGGATTGTGAAGGATCATAAGTATTATGATTCCTTCGCCCAATCTATGGCGGAGTCGATCAAGAACGGCATAGACAGTGTAACTGAAGAGACAGAGGAGACTATTAAGGTTATTCACGAGGCGCTCCGTGAAGGGCTGCTGACGGAGGAGGATCTGGACCGCGCGCTGGCGAACACCTTCCGCGTCCGCTTCCGGCTCGGTGAGTTCGACCCGGAGGAAGGTAATCCGTATACGATGATAGACGACTCAGCCATTCTCAGCAAAGCGCATGGCGAGCTGTCACTCGAAGCCGCGAAGGAATCCATCGTGCTGCTGAAGAACGATAACGCAGCCCTTCCGCTGAATGCAGCCGCGCTCTCCAAGGTGGCTGTGATCGGCACGCTGGGGGACGAAGCATTCAGAGACTGGTATTCCGGTACGCTGCCGTATGCGGTGACCCCTATGCAGGGAATCACCAAGAAGCTGTCAGGCAAGCAGGTCACCTTCGAGAGCGGGGATGACCGGATCATTCTGACCTCCGCTGCCAGCGGACAAGCGGTGGGGTTTACAGGTGAGGACGGACGGCTCGCAGTGCTGCATGATCAGCCGGAGCGGGGAGAGATGTTCCGCCATACGGCGTGGGGCTGGACCGCTCATACCCTTGAATCCGCCAGCAGGGGACAATATGTTACCCTGACAGATGTCGGCACACTGACCGCTTCCGCTGATGAAATCTATGGCTGGTATGTGAAGGAATCGCTGAATCTGGTGCCGGAGGGGGAAGATGCAGTCAGCTTGCGGACCTGGAACAATCAGCCGCTTGTTATCAGTGCGGAGGACGGAACCATTCACGTTGCTGAAGAAGAAACGTCTGCCGAAGCAGCCCAATTCCATAAGAAAGTTGTCGTGAACGGAGTAGAAGCAGCAGTGGAAGCGGCCCGGGCCGCTGAGGTTGCCGTTGTCTTCGTCGGTAACCATCCGCTCTTGAACGGCAAGGAGGAGATTGACCGGCCGGATATTGTACTGCCCGCAGAGCAGGAGAATCTGGTCAAGGCTGTCTATGCCGCCAACCCGAACACCGTCGTGGTGATCGTCGGCAGCTATCCGATTTCCTCCACCTGGATCGACGAGCATATTCCGGCCGTGCTGTACACCTCGCACAGTGGACAGGAGCTGGGCCATGCCGTCGCAGATGTCCTGTTCGGCGATTACAGCCCGTCAGGCAAGCTGAATATGACCTGGTACCGCAGCGTCAGCCAGCTGCCTGAATTCATGGACTACGATATTATCCGGGGCAAGAGAACCTACATGTACTTCGACGGTGAACCGCTCTATCCGTTCGGTCACGGTCTGAGCTATGCGCAGGTGAACTATAACAGGCTGTCTCTGGCGTCGGAGGAAGTATCACAGGAGGGTACGATCAGTCTGAATGTAGAGCTTCAGAACAGCGGGAGTGTAGACGGTGACGAGGTAGTCCAACTCTATGTCCAGTGCTTGTCTACCCGGATCAGGCGTCCGCTGAAGCAATTGAAGAGGTTTGACAAAATCCGGCTGGCTGCGGGACAGAAGCAGACGGTCACATTCACCTTACCGGCCGCTGAACTCTCCTTCTGGGACGTCAGCCGCGAACAGTACTGTGTGGAGGATGGGGAATACATGCTAATGGCAGGCCGTTCCTCGGGAGATATCCGGCTGTCCGCCACAATCAGGGTGCATGGCGAGACCGTTCCGCCGCGTGATCTGTATACGCCAGTGAAGGCTGAGAATTACGATGATTACGATAGCGTCTTCCTTGATGTATGCAAGGCAGGCGGCGCTGCGGTGCATCCGGTGAAGGAAGGGGCATGGATCGCCTTCCATAATGTCCGTTTTGCAGAGGGTGCAGCAGGCGTCGAGATGCTTATATCCTCCGTCCAGGGAGGTATGGTTGAAGTCCGGACCGGCAGCCCGTCCGGCAAGCTGGCGGCTACCCTTACAGTTCCGTCCGGCGGCGTTCAGCAGTGGCACAGCCAGTCCGCTATAGCGAGTGTGGATGCAGGGACCACAGATGTATATCTTGTCTTGCGGGGTGAGGTTCTGCTCAGCCGCGTGCAGTTTACGGTGTAAAAGTCAGCCCTGTTACTGTTCAAATGTAAATTTCTCGCTGAAACGGTACCATCCTTTAAAAGGACGGTACCGTTTCCACTTGTCCAACATGCAAGAAGCTAACAGAGCAGCGTTTCTCCTGTAACGGGAGAAGCGCTGCTCTGCTGTGTATCCGGTCCCCGGATAAGTCTAGCTTAATTCATCCGTCACATCTGACCAGGTGGAATAAGCAGGCAGCTTCTGCAAGCCCCAATAATCCAGCAGGATACGGATCACGCTGTCCCTGTCAGTCATCTCCCGGGAGAAATGCCTGAAGGACCCGTCTGGATAGCCGAGGCGCAATTCAACGACGATGCTGCTGGGAGTATGGCGGATAGGGGCGGCCTGCATATACAGACTTCCCTCTACCGGCGTACTGGGATCAATGACGATGAAATCATCCGGATCTTCGGCGAAGCCGTTAACGATATGGGTGATAAGCGAGGCTTCAATCGCGTAGTTTGCATAGGTTTCATATTGGGTGCTGATTGTATACGTGACACCGCTGCTGTTATCTTTGCTGGAGTTTAGCGTTTCCATGTTCCATTTTCCTCCTCGATATTTAATTCAATACGAACTCAAAGACGAAGCCCCGCCAGATGCCCCCTGCGCCTTGCGGAATGCGGAGGGGGACATGCCGCTCTGCTTATTGAAGATGCGGTTGAACTGGGAGAAGCTGTTGAAGCCGCATTGCCCGGCGATGTCGGAGATCTTGTACCGGGTATGGAGCAGGAGCTGCTGGGCTTTGCGGACGCGGGTCATCTGGATGTACCCGGTCAAGGTGAAGCCGGTGACGGTTCTGAACTGGTGCGATAAATAATAAGGGCTGATATAGAATTCCTTGGAGATGGAGTCCAGGGACAGCTCGCTGCCGTAATGGCTGTGAATGTGGGCGGTGATTGAATAGATTTTTTGCATCATGGCATTGCCGATCTCCTCAAGCACGTACGCATTCTTGTCATTCTGCTGGGACAGACTGCATAAGAACTGCTGGAACAGACTGTGAATCAGTACCGGATTCAGCGGTGAAGCGCTGCGGGAACAGTTGAAAATAGCATTGAGCGGCTCGAACACGGCACTGCGCAGCCCTCCGGTGAACCGGTAGATCGGAACCTCCTCGGCGAACGGTTGCAGCATTGCATTGTAAGCGGTCTCAAATCCGGGTATATTCCTGGGCAGGTTGAAGTTGATAATTAGCCGCTTATGCGGCGGGCCTGCGGGATACTGGGTCATATGCAGCCGGTACGGAGCAAGCAGAACAATGTCATACTGCTGCAGGGCATGTACATTACCTTCAATAATATGAGTAGCGCTGGAATCCAGCAGAATATGAATCTCATAAAAGTCATGATCGTGCTGGAACTCCATATTGATGTCGTGAGATCGCTGATCGTAGTCAAAATAGTAAAAGAGCGGATCAGCCGGAGTATTGATCCGTATGCTATATTCTTGTTCGTATAACAGGTCGCTGTCAAGCATAGCCTCTCTCCTCATCATTGCCGTTTTACTAAAGAAGCCTAAGCCGTTTCCACCTGTATATTATAGGCTCAAAAAAGCAAAATATGCAATGAATCGGTCGGAATACAGCAAGAGTAGGGTAGTTTTTGGAGTGAAAGGTTTGCTATAGTGACCATATGAAAGCGGATACAGGGAGTGATAGGGATGTTATTCACAGAAGAAAAACTGATCAAACGCCAGGCTGAAGTGGAAAAGTATAGATATCTTAAGGTCCAGGAGCTTACAGAGTTCGCGTTCGCTGAGGATGAGGAAGGGGCTAACGGTGTATACCCGGAGTCGGTCTCCTTTGATGGCGTCATCAGGCTTCAGGAGCATTGGCGCGGGCGGGACCGTTACATCTGGCTCCGCACAGAGATCGTGCTGCCGCCTAGTCAGGCAGGCTTCAAAATTGCCGGCAGATTTGATTTTGGCAAAACAGGGGACTTCAATAACTCCGGCTTCGAATCGCTGCTGTTCGTGAACGGATCGCCTTATCAGGGCGTAGATAACAACCATAGAGAAGTAATCTTTGGCGATGAATGGGGCGGACAGACGGTAGAGCTGGCCTTCCGGCTGTGGTCGGGACTTGAGGGCGGCGGAGTGCCTAGAATTCAGGAGCACCGGCTCAGCGAAGCGTTCATCGGCTATTTGGACGAGGGCATAGATGATCTGTTCTACATGTCGAAGGCGGCGCTCGATACCTTCCGTTATCTGGGCAGAGACCAGCCGGAGAAGCAGTGGCTGTTAAGAGCACTGAATGAGGCCTTCCGTCTGATTGACTGGTCGGAGCCGGGTTCGTCAGAGCATACGGCTTCGCTGTATCAGGCAGGTGCCAGTCTGAATCAGGCGATAGAGGCGATGCCGCAGACTTTTGACGTAACCCTTACGGCTGTGGGCCATACCCATATTGATGTTGCCTGGCTGTGGAGGCTGAAGCATACCCGTGAAAAGACAGCCCGTTCCTTCTCCACCGTACTGCGGCTGATGGAGGAGTTCCCGGAGTACCAGTTCCTTCAGACACAGCCTCAGCTGTACGCTTATCTGGAGCAGGATTATCCGGAGCTGTTCGGGCGGATCACCGAGAAGGTGAAGGAAGGGCGCTGGGAAGCGGAAGGGGCGATGTGGCTGGAGTCGGATTGTAATATCCCGTCCGGCGAGTCGCTAGTCCGCCAGATTATGCTGGGCAAACGCTATCTCCGTGAACAATTCGGCGTAGAGAGCAAGTACCTGTGGCTGCCGGATGTCTTCGGGTACAGCTGGGCGCTGCCGCAGATTCTCCGTAAATCGGGCATCGACACGTTCATGACGACCAAAATCAGCTGGAACCAGTTCAACCGGATGCCGCATGACACCTTCTGGTGGCGGGGGATGGACGGCTCAGAGGTGCTGACGCATTTCATCACGACCTCCGAGAAGGATGGGGCAGAGTACACGTATAACGGCCGGATGACGGCGGGGCTGCTGCGCGGGATCTGGAATTCCTATCAGGATAAGGAGATCAACGATCACCTGATGTTTGCATACGGCTGGGGTGACGGAGGCGGCGGGCCGACGCGGGAGATGCTGGAGCTTCGGCGGCGCTTCGACAAGCTTCCGGGCATCCCGAAGATTGAGATGGGAAGTGCCGGGGATTACTTTACCGGGCTGCATGAACGGATCGAAAATGCGGAGTCGTTCGTACACACCTGGAACGGTGAGCTGTACTTCGAATGCCACCGGGGCACGTACACCTCACAAGCCCGCAACAAGAAATATAACCGCCGCCTGGAGCTGCTGCTGCGCGATGCCGAGTGGCTGCATACGCTGACGGGTGTAAGACAGGGGAATCTTGAAACCGCTTATCCTGCGGCTGAACTGACCGGGATCTGGGAGATTCTGCTGCGCAACCAGTTCCATGACATCATCCCCGGCTCGTCGATCGCTGAGGTCTACGAGGATAGTGATGCTGAATATGCAGAAGGCGAGGCGCGCTCACTGGCTCTGATTAACGGTGTGGCCCAAGAAGAAGAGGCTGACAGCAGGTTTACTCTGATGAACAGCTCGAACTGGAACCGCCCGCGTTATGCGCTGCTTCCTATAGCTGCCGCAGATTCCGCACAGGTTCATGATGCTGACGGGAACCGGCTATGGCAGCAGCGGACGGCAGACGGGGAAGTATTTGTCTATGTTCCGTCTGTGCCTGCACTGGGCACGGCGGTGCTGAAGGTAGTACACGGACAAGCAGGCGAAGCCACCCAGGAGGCACAGATTCCGCCGCTTGCAGCCGTATCTGGCAACACGCTGAGCACACCGCTTGTTGAAGTGGTGTGGAATGAGCAGGGGCATTTCACTTCGATGATCGACCGCAAGAGCGGCCGTGAGCTGCTGGCGCCAGGGCAGCGGGGGAATGTACTACAGGTGTTCGAAGATAAGCCGCTGGATTTCGAAGCGTGGGATATCGATATTTTCTACCAGGAAAAGATGACCGAGATCACTCAGCTGACCGGATGTGAGCTGACCGAGAACGGCCCGCTGCGGGCGGTGCTGCGTATGACCTGGACCTATCACCGCACAGCGGTTACCCAGGATATCATCTTCTACCGTGATACTGTGCGGATTGACTTCCATACTGAGCTGGATTGGCACGGACATAACCAGCTGCTGAAGGTGGCTTTCCCGGTGGATATTCATGCGCTGGAGGCTACCTATGATATTCAGTTCGGTAACGTGAAGCGTCCTACACACTGGAATACGAGCTGGGATTACGCCCGCTTCGAAACGGTGGGCCATCAGTGGGCGGATATCAGCGAGAAGGGGTATGGCATTGCGCTGCTTAATGACTGCAAATACGGCTACGATATCAAGGATAGCGTGCTCCGGCTGACGCTGCTGAAATCGGCGGTGCATCCCGATCCGCAGCAGGATCAGGGGCATCATGAATTTACGTATGCCCTGTACCCGCATACCGGTGATTTCGTCGAAGGCAGGGTGGTCCAGGAGGCGTGGGAGCTGAATAACCCGCTGCGCAGTGTCGCAGGCGAACTGGAAGGGAACCCGCTGCTCTATATCGATGGTGCGCATGTGACAGTGGATGCTATCAAACGTTCGGAGGACGGCAAGGATGTGGTGCTGCGCCTGCATGAGTACGCAGGTTCCCGGACGCAGATTACTGTAGATAGCGCCTATTCTATGGCTTCCTGGCAGGAATGCAATCTGATGGAGGAGCCGCTGGGAGACTGGCAGGAAGCAGAGGAGCTGAGCTTCCAGGTGAAGCCTTATGAGATCAGAACGTTCAGAATCAAGCTGCGCGGGGCGCAGAGCTGAGAGGAGAGAGGCTAGGATGGAAGCAGGAGAGAAGCAAGCGGTGCCGGTTAGCTGTGTGAGCAAGGAAGAGGTTATGCAGAAGCTGGACCTGGTCACGAATAAGCTGCTGAAGCTGGGCCGGCCGGATAATGAAGCGGAATTGCAGAACCTGGGGGAAGATGCGGGACGCCGGGGGTATTTTGCAAGGGACTTCGGGATGGAAGAGTGGGATTGGCCGCAGGGAGTGGGGCTGTATGGCCTGCAAAAGCTGGACCGGCATTTCGGGGACGGCCGTTATGCGGCATACACCAAGCCGTGGATGGCCCGGCAGCTGGAGAAGGGATTGCCCAGCCGGAATATTAATACGACTGCCCCGCTGCTCTCACTGATGGAGCTGGAAGAGGCCGGAGAGCTGAGTCTCGAATGGATAGATTGGCTGATGCACGGCCTGCCCCGGACGCTGGAGCAAGGCTATCAGCATGTGACTACGGGGACTCAGAAGCATGAGGTCTCGCTCCATGAGAACGAGATCTGGATTGATACGCTGTTCATGGCGATTCTGTTCACTGCCAAAATGGGTGTGAAGTACGACAACCCGCAGTGGCGCGAGACCTCGCTGCATCAGCTGCTGCTGCACATTAAATATCTCTATGACAAAAAGACCGGCTTCTTCTTCCATGGCTGGCATTTTGCAGAGCGCCACAACTTCAGCGAAGCCTTCTGGTGCCGCGGCAACGGCTGGTTCGCCCTCGGTCTGCCGGAATATCTGGAGCTGATGCGGCCCTATCTGACAGACGGAGTCTTCAGCTATCTCCAGCAGACGCTACAGGCCCAGGCGGAAGCCTTGCTCGCTTGTCAGAGCGGAGACGGACTATGGCATACCCTGCTGGATGATCCCGGCAGCTATACCGAAACCTCCGGTTCGGCTGCGATTGCCGCCGGTATTCTGAACAGTGTGCGCCGGGGGCTGCTCCCGGAGGCCTATAGCGAACCTGCACTACAGGCAATCCGCGCCATCCTGGACAGAATTGACGGCGAAGGCACAGTGCTCGGCGTGTCCGGCGGTACTCCCATCGGCGCAGCCAAGGAGGACTACAAAGGGATCATCATTGCCCCTATGGCCTACGGACAGGCGATGGCGCTGGTCGCGCTGGGCGAAGCGCTGCATTACTGCTGAAGCCGGAGTCTGGGCAGGGGCGAAGCGGGCTGAGTGATAAGAATTGAACAAGCGGCAGCCAGGGACGAATGATTCGTCTGAGGCTGCCGCTTGTCATATTGTTGGGGGAACGCACAGGGGACGGGGGGCTGGCCTGTATGCGCAAACCGAATACATTTGGTGTTGGCGAGAGTGTGCGGCCGAATGTAATCGGAAAACCGATCACAATTGGTGTTGGCGAGAGTGTGTGGCCGAATGTAATCGGAAAACCGATCACATTTGGTGTTGGCGAGAGTGTGCGGCCGAATGTAATCGGAAAACCGATCACAATTGGTGTTGGCGAGAGCGTGTGGCCAAATGTAATCGGAAAACCGATCACAATTGGTGTTGGCGAGAGCGTGTGGCCAAATGTAATCGGAAAACCGATCACATCAAGTATCCAATCCGTGGTCCTCATCAATGCACCAGCCGAATTCGTCAACAATGGCCATCACCAACCCGGTTATCGCACGCTCCAATGGCTCATCTATCTTAGTTGCTGGCAGAATGACCTCGACCAGGTTCACCGCTTCAATCCCCTCCAGGGTATAGTAAGCGTAACTGCCGTCCGAATTTGCGGAGATTCCCTTTACCCCGATATGCGCTCCATGGAATGCCTTGGAGAAAGATAAAGGACCGATTTTGTCAAAACCCATTAAACTAATAAAAAATCGCTCCAGTACCTCCGTCCTTACCGTCTTGGCGTAGTCCACAGAATGGAGGCTAATGTAGTCATACACTTCACTCACCTCACGTATGCATATACTCAATCTTGCTTCTGTACAGATTCAGAATCCGCACCTGCTCCTCGCTAAGCTCCTCGAAGTTCCAATACATATGCATCAGGTTGTATTCAAACAGCTCTTTCAGTCTCATAAACAGCGGCAGTTTTCTGGCCATCTCAGCGGAGAGGGGATGCTCTTCCTTAT
Organism: Paenibacillus sp. FSL R7-0302; assembly: GCF_038006885.1. NCBI lineage: Bacteria > Bacillati > Bacillota > Bacilli > Caryophanales > Paenibacillaceae > Paenibacillus > Paenibacillus sp. FSL R7-0302. The sequence continues at coordinate 4,845,867 of NZ_JBBOWB010000001.1, read as the reverse complement.
ATCCGTCCGTGATTGCCTTGGTAATCGTGCGCTTATAGTCCATGAGGTTTTGTCCCCCCGCGAATGAGTACTCCAGCGCAGAATAGATCGGTACAGCTAAATCGTAGGCATAATAATGTCGCTCACAATCCTGAAAATCAATCAACGTCAGCGCAGAGTCACTGTCCACCAGGGTATTGTTCAGCCACAGGTCCCCGTGGATTAACCCGTAGTTCGCCTCATCTTTGGGCAGCATTCGGATCTGCTTGAGCACATCCTTCGCAATATCCCGTATGGCCCGTTCTTCAGCAGGAATGTACTTGAGAAAATCATATTCATCGTTATCATACCAATGCGGAATCGGCTGGGCAGCGTCAGACTGCTGATATTCTTTGCTCACCTGATGCATTCTGCCTATTTGCTGTCCGAGGGTTCTGAGGATGGTTTTGTCCCATTTGGCCCGGGGCAGGTGGATTCCGGCTGCCGCCCGGAACAAGACCACGAACTTCTCTTCTTCATCCAGCAGCAGGGTGCTGATAAGCGAATTATGTTCAGTAGGTATAACCTCCGGCACCCGTACGCCCCGATTGAACAGATAGGTTGTCCAGTTCACTTCAGCTAATTGTGCTTCATAGGTCTTATAATTCGTAATTCGGGCGAAAAATGTCTCCTTACCCGAGTGACAACGGTACATTTCGTTGGTGACCGCCTCCACACTGGAGAGTTGAACCGGATAGGTAGTATTCAGAAATTGCAATATTTGTGCTTGCATAGGTTGGTTAACCTCCATTTGACTTACAGATCCTGAGACAGGCGTATCATATCCATAACCTGCATCCCGTTCTCATAGATTTCTTCACTATAATGTCTGATGAAAAAGTCCCTGTCGATCCCCGTGATCCGGAATCCGCATTTCTGATACAACGCAAGCTGGCCGATACTAGAGTTGCCTGTGCCGATCTCCAGCGTTTTGAATCCGAGATGCTTAGCCTCCTGAATCGCGTGATTCACCAGTTGCTTCCCGATCCCCCGGCCTTGGAACTCCTCACCCACTGCAATATTGACCAGCTCGGCGGTCTCCGGTCTGGTAGGCAGTAACACATAGACTCCGACCACTTGTTGATCCGCCTCAGCAACGAAGCATTGTCCTCTTGCAATATAGTCCTTAACCAGCTTCGGTGCAGGGTCTGCCAATAAAAGCAATCCGGTTGGGGGCGGTTCATCTGTGTGTAACGCTCTAATTTCCATTCTAGCATTCGCTCCTTATTCATTAACAGGCCAGATGCAGCCAGTCCGTGATATGAAAGCTACCCTATTAACATTCGTGAAGTCCTGTTAGAGTCTCACAAAAGTGATGTAATCAACGGGAGCCGGTTCTGCCGATTCCATCCGAAGGGCCCGGTTGATCTGTCCCCGGTGATATTGCCCATGTAAAAGCACCTGCAGCAGGATGTCCCGCACGGAGGTCTGGAACGAGGTTCCATTTTGGCTGCTGTAGCTAATCATCTGATCCAGCGCAGATTCTTCCAGCTTGCCGATATAGCTGCGGTATTGCTCAGCATTCTCTTCGAACAGTTGCCGGATTGCCGTCAGGTCTTCCGCTTCTTCCCATAATGCGTATTGTGTGCTGCCCTTACCCTGCAAGCGCGACAGCCAGACTTGCTCCGCCACCGCCACATGCCGCACCAGCTTCAGCAGCTCCGCGTCCTTCGTGTGACTCGCTTCAAGCGCTTCCAAAATCCGTCCGTCCGCCCAGTACAGATGGTCCATCATGCGCAGGATTGTCTTCATTTGAGTTCCTCCTTAGAGTTTTTTAGCTTATTTCCACTCATTCAGCCTATACAGAAAAGCTATTTAGGTAAGCTCCATGAATGAATTAGGGTCCCGTTCTTTTCCAATTGGCTGTAACGTATAGCATTCCTGTTCTTGAGTTCATCAAACAACTGATAATAGTCCCGTTCCAAGGCTTCCCAATCACTATAATGTCCATTCCCCGCCGATTCTCCGCTTGGACAGCTGACATTGGTCTCATTGTACAGGATGCCATGGGAAGTTTGCCATTCAGGCAGGATGTCCTTCCATTCTCCAAATACATGCCCCCGCCACTGCTCCCCTAAAGCCGACCGTAACAGATTCTTATTCACAGGATCAACTGCCCTGAACATTTCCAGTCCGGCAGGACCAAGATCCATGAAGAGGTTCCCGCAATTGGAGCACTGGTAAGCGGATTTGAACAGTCTAGTGATTAAGGATCTAATCCTCATATCAGCTTCTTTCTTATCCCGCGGCGTCGGACCCGATTTCTCAATAGCATCGTCAATCTCATCCATAAGATCATCCTGATCCTGGTCCGCAAGGAAGTATCCTTTATAGGGCAAATAATCCGTATTGTCGTAGATTCGGTGTCCGCATTCACATCTGAAATTCATCGGCTCACCTCGCATCAGAACGCAGGCTTGCGTACCAGGAAAGCGCCTGTTGTTCCATCGAGCTCACAAATGCTTTTTTGGCTGGACTATACTGACTGGTGTCTTCGAAGCGATCCGCTAATTCTTGTTTGAACTGACTGTATCTTGCCGCTTCCGCCGGATGGGCTCTTAAATAATCTCTGAACACGAGATGCCGTTCAATCTGAGGGTTGTCTGCCTGATAACAATGAATATGATGCGTCCTTGCCTCACCGCCTTTGCGGAATAGCCTTCTTCCGGGAATTCCCCATTCTCCACCTGCATCATATCCGAGCAGTGTCATCTTATCGTTGTACGAGTCGATTTTGCCTATGTCTTGTACGATACACATCATATCAATGACGGGTTTAGCTTTTAAACCGGGTACTGAGGTGCTGCCAAAATGCTCAAAACGTACAATTTCATCTGTGAAAATAGTAGTTAAAAACTCAGTCTCCTGCTGAAAAAGTCTGATCCAGTCTGTATTATAGTCGCTAAGTCTGACCTTCATCAAATGTCCTCCAGGTTAATGGCGTTTGGGTATCATTTCATGCTAATCAATGGGCGTTAGCTTATACTTGGAGATCTCTTTCTTCAAATAATAATGAGTATGGCTGCCGGCATTATGTATCGTTCCGAACACTTCATACCCTTGCTTTAAGTAAAATTCCAATGCCTGAAAGCTTAGGGTATCTAATTTAATGAAATTGCATTGGAACACTCCTTCAAGCAAGAGTTATGATAGCTTAAGTGTATCATTGAGTACCCGTATTTAGCTGTAAAGAACATTTAAAATTAAGCAATACTGCCCCTGCAACTACGTTTATCAATTCATGCTAAGTTCCTACAGGTTCACCCTCTGCGTTGATGGGAACAACGGTTTCTCCAGACTGTAAAGCGAAATTTCGGCCCGCCTCACCCTTACAAAAGACCGCCTCCATGAATGCGGTTGCAGCTTCTGCGGTAACGGCATGAACGGGAACTGCGTGTTGATCACCGTAATGAAGCGGAATATCCGAAAACGACATGTGCTGAGCCCCTTTTACCCGATAGAATTGGGCATTATTCAGAGAGTTGAAGGCATAGCGCTGCCCATCGATGTAATCGTATGCAATGGTCTCATTCATAGAGGCTGCCATCTCCCGGTACGCCGAAGCTTCTTGCCGCAGCAGCAGAACTGGAACAGCAGACTGTACGTCTTCGCGGCGTATGAGGTGAAAACTGGGATCGAGCAGGACAGCCGCCTTGATCCGGTGATCCTGCTTGGCGGCCTCCAGGGAGGCGGCACCTCCGAGCGAATGTCCCAAGACAGCAACCTTATCCAGGTCGAACAGCCCGGCGAGCTCAGCATCATCGGAGCAGTTAAGCGTCTCAAGAACGTCCATAACTGCGTGTATATATTGTACCCGGTTGTGGAGCAGACGGGACCAACTGGTGTAGTCGCTGCTTGCCAGCTCCGCCATTTCCGGTGCCTGCTTGAGATAGCTGCCATCTGGAAATACGGTGAAGATAGACTCATGCGGGGCGCTAATCGTAATTACCACGTAGTTTTTGGAGACTAACTTGGAAATCACTCCGAGATACATATCGCGTTCCACACCGAATCCAGGGGAGAAGAGTACGACGGGATACCCTTCTTGTTTTGGAGCCACTGCCCCGCCTGTTGTTACACTGGCAATGTTCAGGTTGTCCAGCTCAACGCCCATCTCTGTCAAAAGCTTAGCTGCCTCAGCCTGGCAAGGTGCGTACAGGTCGATACCCTTCACCGGTTCTCCCCCGATGGCTGGATAAAAAATGCTAATAACGAGTCTTGGGCTTCCTTCCAGAACTCTTGTGAATCTCCCGATCATGTTAGCTCACCTTTCTTAATGGATATATATTCCTACTAAATAGACGCCTGCTTGTCTGTTTGGTTGCGATGATTATCTCTTAATAAACTCAGTACTGAATCTACGACAGCTTGCGGATAATATAGTTGAATGGAATGCCAGCTGTCCTCTATCACGATCTGCCGGGTTTTTGCGGTTAACTGGAGGAGCGTCTTCTGTGATTGTTGCCAAGCTTCATTCTGCCTTCCGGCAGATAATACGAGGATTGGTAATTCCGAAGCTAAAGGCTCTGACTCTATTAATTGGAGGGCACTTTCTATAGTGCAGAGAGATTCCAGATATGCCGCTTTATACGCATTATTTCGATATCCGAGTGTATTCATTGTATGTTGAACTGGTGGAGGCAGCCGTTTGGCACCAATAGGTTGTCTTAATAGACGGGGCAACCCAATAGGGGATAAAAGATAACCCATTCTTAGCCGTCTCAGGTGCCGCAGTCGTTCTTCATATCTGATTTGATTAAAAGTGGATTCTATGAATCTTTGCTCATGTGTGGAGTCCACAAGAATAATCCCGGAGACCTCTTCAGGATACTTAGAAGCAAACAGCCGCATGATCATTCCGCCATAGGAGTGCCCTACAAGAATGTATGGGGGTTCTAATTCAAGCTGCGTCAATAATTCCCGCAAATCACGAACATAGCCTTCGCAAGTCGGCTCACTGATAGGTGTAGTACTCCAACCGAAACCGGCCCGGTCATAGGAGAGGACCTTGGTATGCTTGGCTAATGCGGGCTGAACCAATGACCAATCCAGAGCACAACCGCCCATTCCTGCTTCCAATAGAATCGTCGGAAGATTACTTGTGTTGCTGCCGGTAACCATCGCATGGAGATGATGTGAGCCAACTGAAATCTTTTCTCCTGGAGCTTTATATTTATGTAGAAGATATTTGGAAAGAGCGGCCTGAATCCATGTGAATGGAAGTCCGATCAGAGAAATAATTACACGAAGCAGGCTTTCGGTAAAATTAATTTTGCTCATGAGACAACACCTCTTTTCCTGTTCTAACTTGCATAATATAGGATTCATTTAATTGTTAAAGAGAAATCTCACGGTATCTATTTCCTATTTTATTTCGGCCTACGCTTATCTGATCTTTTTGAGAAAAGATTTGCTTGAAGCTTTCCCGGGCATGAAGTATACTATTCTCGGGAAGGTTAAGCGCTTACCCTCTGAGGAGGATAAGCGAACATGGTTAAACCGATTGTAGTTGGCATTATCGGAGCGGGAAGAATTGGCCGCCTCCACGCAGACAATCTGCGTGCGATGCCGTCGTTCAAGCTGAAGTCCATAGCTGAAGCTATGATGAGTGAGGAATTGCTGGCCTGGGCAGAGAGCAGGGGGCTTGGCTCTGTTTTTGCTGCGGGTGAAGATATACTGAATGATCCTGAGATTGAAGCGGTGTTCATCTGCACGCCGACTGATTCGCATGCGTCCTGGATTGAGCGGGCTGCGCACGCGGGCAAACATATCTTCTGTGAGAAGCCGATTAGCCTCTCCTCGGAAGAGACCCAGCGGGCTTTGCAGGCGGCAGAGGACGCTGGTGTGCTGCTGCAAGTCGGCTTCAACCGCCGGATGGACCCCAGCTTCCGCAAGCTGAAGCGGCTGGTTCAGTCCGGAGAGCTGGGGAATCCTCATATTGTGAAGATTACCTCACGTGACCCGCAGCCTCCCGGTGAAGCTTATGTACGTTCTTCCGGTGGGATGTTCATGGATATGACGATTCATGATTTCGATATGGCCCGTTATCTGGTAGGCAATGAAGTGGCTGAGGTCTACACCCGGGGGGCGAACCTGATTGATCCGATGTTCGGCCGTTGCGGGGATGTGGACACCGCCGTCATTACACTGACGTTCGTGAACGGGGCGATTTGCGTGATCGACAACAGCCGGCAGGCCGTATATGGCTATGATCAGCGGGTGGAGGTCTTCGGAACGCTGGGTTCGGCGACGGCAGACAACTGCCGCCCGACAACAGTGGAAGTATCCACCGCGACTTCGGTCACCCGCGATCAGCCGGAGCATTTCTTCCTGGAGCGCTATAACCAGGCATTTATGGAGGAGATTATTGCGTTTGCCCGTTCGGTAAGGCTACAGGAGCCGGTGATCTGCAGCGGCCGTGACGGCGAAGCCGCACAGCTCATTGCTGAAGCAGCCAGAGAATCGTATCTGAGCGGACTTCCCGTCAAGCTGTCTGTAACTGCTGCGGAAGCGGGATTTTCTGAACTGCAGGCCTTGTAAGCGGATACAGATTCTTAAGACAGAGGAGGATGGATGAAGATGTCTGATCTACTGATTAAGGCCGGAGCGCCGGATAAGGATGGCTGTATCGCTGCGGTCAGCCCCGAGAGTGCCGGATGGAAGTATGTCGGGTTCGAGGTGTACCAATTGCAAGCTGGGGCTACCCTGGAGCGTGATAGCGAAGAGAATGAAGTCTGTTTGGTACTGCTGGCGGGCAAAGCAGATATAGAGGTGGATGGCGAGCGGTTCGCCGGTATCGGCGGACGCATGTCAGTCTTTGAAGATATGGCTCCTTATGCTGTGTATGTTCCGGCGGGAGCGCATTATGAGGTTACTGCACTGACAGAGCTGGAGCTTGGAGTCTGTCTTGCTCCGGGAAGCGGCAAATATCCGGCACGGCTGATTACCCCGTCAGATGCGGCAATCGAGGACCGCGGCTATGGCAGCATGACTCGCAAAGTCGTTAATATCCTGCCAGAACACAGCGTAGCTGAGAGCCTGCTGGTGGTCGAGGTGCGCACGGGCGGCGGCAACTGGTCCAGCTATCCGCCGCACAAGCATGACCAGGATAACCTGCCGGCCGAATCCTACCTGGAGGAGACGTACTATCACCGGGTCAATCCCGCCCACGGCTTCGTGGTGCAGCGGGTCTATAATGATGACCGCAGTCTCGACGAGACTATTGCTGTTCCGGATAAGAGCATTGTGCTTGTGCCGGAGGGCTATCATCCTGTCTCAGCACCGCCGGGATATGATTCGTATTATCTTAACGTGATGGCCGGACCGGTCCGCACCTGGGTATTCCACAATGATCCCGATCATGAGTGGCTGTTCAAGCCGGGACAGAGCGTGCCTGCATCAGCGGCAGAGTGAACAGAGTTGAAGAGGATAGAAGGTTATCTGGCGGCTAGGTAGACAAGTGAATGGATAATTATGGGGCTTCCGCGCAGCGGGAGCCTTTTTGAACTAGCTGGTCTGTAAAAGACACACATACCCGATAGATAGACAGCGTGGGAGGACTTCCTTATAATCGAAGGATAAGAAGGCATGAACGCAAAGGCGGGCTTAATAACGATGAAACCTACGATCTATGATGTGGCACGGGAAGCAGGCGTCTCTATCGCTACGGTGTCCAAGGTATTGAATAAGAGCGGCCGGATCAGTGACAAGACGCGGGAAAAGGTAGGGCGGGTCATGGAGGAGCTGAACTACCAGCCCAGTCTGGTAGCTTCTGCGTTGACCAGCCGCCGGACGGGTACCATTGGGCTGATGATCCCCGATATTGCCAATCCGTTCTTTGCGGAGACGGCCCGCGGCATCGAGGATTACGCCCAGGAGCAGGGCAGCGACTTAATCGTGTGCAGTACGGACCGCAGCGATGAGAAGGCGGCCCGGTACATCTCGCTGCTGCTGCGCAAACGGGTGGATGGCCTGATTATTGCCTCTCATACGGGGAATCCTGAGCTGATTCGCGGAATGGTGGCTGATCATGTGCCGCTTGTGCTGTTCTCAGCCGATATCCGTATGCTGGAGGGCAACAGCGTCACCGTCGATGATTACAAAGGCGGCTATCAGGCCACGGAATATTTGCTGTCCCTCGGTCACCGCAGGCTGGGAGTGATCTCTGACAATCTGCCGGGGAGCAGGCTGCGGGTGGAAGGATTCCTGGATGCGCTGAAGGCGGCGGGAATTTCTTTTGACAATCCGGCGAATATGATCCACACCTCGGCAACGCTGGAGAACGGGCGTACGGCAGCAGCAGAAATGTTGAACCAGGCACAGAACATACGCCCGACCGCCATCTTTGGCTGCAATGATCTACTGGCGATCGGGGTACTCAAGGAGGCGCGCAGTGCGGGCCTGTCCATTCCCCGCGACCTGTCCGTAGTCGGCTTCGACAATACGATGCTGGCAGAAATCTGCCATCCCTCGCTGACCAGTATCGCCCAGCCTCTGCGCGAGATGACCGAGCAGGCGATGCTTCTGCTGAATGAATCAATCAGTAACCCCACCAGCCCCAAGCGCAAAATCATGCTGATGCCCGAGCTGGTCATCCGCCATTCGACGGGTCCGGTTCCGCACTAACCACACACTATCTATTCAAGACCTGTTCCGGCTGCGGCTGGGAGCGGGTCTTTTTTGCGTGCTGTATTAGTGTGGAAGAGCGCGATTGTGTGGAGGGACATGGACCGGATGTATGTGGAAAACCGAACATATTGGGTCAGTGAGCCGGTGAGTAGGCAGATGTATGCGAAAAACCGAACACAATTTTTCTACCTGTTGTTCCGAGGGCGATCTTCCCCTTCAGTGCATTCCATGCGATTATTGATATCGCTTTCAAATTGAGGATTGCCAAAAGCGCGCTTCTAAACTATACTAAAGTAGAAAATTAGGTTAAGCGCTTACCCTCCCCCTAGAGATGAAATGAAACATTCTGTTCCAAAGGCAACAATCAATCGTTGAAATACTCAACCTACACGCCAAGTTATACGCCAAATGACTCTTACAGCAGCATATCAATCTAACCTTACGTTAATGCGATGTATAGCTTCATTGTACGAATTACAACTTTACTGTGTAATTTACAGCCTCACTGTCCAATTGACGACGATTTACAGCCATTCGTATTACCGAACGAACTACCTTTTCCCTAGCTTGATCAAGGAGGCATCACTATGAACGGTTTACAGTTCGACCCTGACCGGCGGCTGGATGTAGTTGCTGTTGGCCGGTTGTGTATTGATTTGAACGCCAATGAGACCGGGCGGCCGATGGAAGAGACGATGACCTTCACCAAATATGTCGGCGGCTCTCCGGCCAATATTATCATTGGTGCAGCGCGGCTCGGCATGCGTACCGGCTTCATCGGCAAGCTGGCTGACGACCAGATGGGCAGGTTCATCCGCAGCTATCTGCGCAAGGATGGCATCGACGACAGCCAGGTCTGCGTGGACCGGACGGGTGCGGTGACGGGGCTGGCTTTTACCGAAATTAAGAGCCCGCAGGAGTGCAGCATTCTGATGTACCGCGACCATGTGGCCGATCTGCTGCTGAACACGGAGGAGATCTCGGAGGATTACATTGCCAGCTCCAAGGCGCTGCTCATCTCCGGTACGGCGCTGGCCCAGAGCCCTTCCCGCGAAGCGGTGTTCCTGGCACTGGAATTTGCCCGCAAGCATAATGTGACCGTGTTCTTCGATCTCGATTACCGCCCTTATACCTGGACATCAGCCGCTGAAACGGCGGTCTACTATAACCTCGCAGCCGAGAAAAGCCACTGCATCATCGGCACGCGCGAAGAATTCGATATGATGGAGAATCTCTACAATTTGGCAGGCGCCGATGATCAGGCCACGGCAGCCCGCTGGTTCTCGCATCAGGCAGAGCTGGTGGTCATCAAGCACGGCGGCAGCGGCTCGATTAGCTATACAGCGGATGGGCAGAGCCACCGGAGCGGGATTTTCCCGGCAAAAGTGCTCAAGACGTTCGGCGCAGGCGATTCCTATGCGTCAGCCTTCATCCACAGTCTGATGAGCGGGCACAGTGTCAGTGAGGCGATGCGGCGCGGCAGTGCCTCGGCCTCGATTGTCATCTCCCGCCACAGCTGCTCCGATGCTATGCCAACCCTGGAGGAGCTGGAGGATTTCCTGCGAACGAACGAGGAGGTTCCGGCAGGCGCACAATAAGTAAGGGTAGTCAGCAGACTTTATATAGAACAGAAGGAGTGGACATAAATGACAGAGCAAACGGCACAAGTATTGAAAAACTATATCGGCGGGCAATGGGTAACAGCCGATACGGCACAGACGGAGCCGGTAGTGAACCCGGCCACAGGTGAGCTGCTGGGCAGAACGCCTCTATCCGGCAGAGCCGATGTAGACCGGGCGGTGGCGGCGGCTAAGGCCGCTTTTGCAGGCTGGTCCGCAACACCGGTTCCGCGCAGAGCACGGATTCTGTTCAAATATCAGCAGCTGCTGGTCGAGAATTGGGAGAAGCTTGCGAAGATCATCACCCTGGAGAACGGCAAAAGCTTCAAAGAAGCCTACGGCGAGGTCCAGCGCGGCATTGAATGCGTAGAATTCGCGGCAGGCGCTCCGACACTGATGATGGGCCGGCAGCTGCCGGATATTGCGACTGGCATCGAGTCAGGCATGTACCGCTATCCGATTGGGGTGGTCGGCGGGATTACCCCGTTCAATTTCCCGATGATGGTGCCGTGCTGGATGTTCCCGCTGGCGATTGCCTGCGGCAACACCTTTGTGCTGAAGCCTTCGGAGCGTACACCGCTGCTGGCGGCCCGCCTTGCGGAACTGCTGGAGGAAGCCGGACTGCCTAACGGTGTGCTGAATGTGGTGAACGGCGCGCATGAGGTGGTGAACGGGCTGCTGGAGCACCCGGATGTGAAGGCGATTTCTTTTGTCGGATCGCAGCCGGTGGCGGAATATGTGTACAAAAAAGGAACAGACCACCTGAAGCGTGTCCAGGCGCTGGCCGGAGCGAAGAACCACTCCATCGTGCTGGCGGACGCGAACCTGGAAGCCTCAGCCTCCCAGATTGTGAATGCGGCCTTCGGCTCTGCCGGGGAACGCTGCATGGCCTGCTCAGTGGTAACGGTGCAGGAGGAAGTGGCCGATGAGCTGATCTCCATTCTGCTGCGGGAGTGCAATAGCATGACCATCGGGAATGGGCTGGAGGAGGATACGTTCCTGGGGCCGGTGATCCGTCAAGGCCATAAAGAACGGACGGTTAGCTACATCGAACAGGGCATCGCCGAAGGCGCGAAGCTGCTCAGGGATGGCCGTGAGGATGCGGCGGTGAAGGGAGACGGTTATTTCATCGGACCTACGCTGTTCGACGGGGTGACGGAGGAGATGAAGATCTGGCAGGAGGAGATTTTTGCTCCGGTGCTGTCGGTGATCCGGGTTAAGGATGTAGCCGAGGCTGTGGAGATTGCGAATCGCTCGCGGTTTGCGAACGGAGCTTGTATCTTTACCAATGATGGCGGTAAAGTCCGTTACTTCCGCGAACATATCGAGTCCGGCATGCTGGGAGTCAATGTTGGAGTGCCTGCACCGATGGCGTTCTTCCCGTTCTCGGGCTGGAAGGATTCGTTCTACGGCGATCTTCATGCGAACGGAAGCGACGGGGTGGAATTCTATACGCGCAAAAAAGTCGTCACTGCCCGCTGGCAGTAGACAAGGCGAAGGGAGGACATGAAGTGGAACGTATCCGATTAACGACAGCGCAGGCGCTGGTTAAATTTCTGAATCAGCAGTATGTGGATTACGGCGGCGGGCCGGAACGCTTCGTGCACGGGGTATTCACCGTGTTCGGGCATGGCAATGTACTTGGATTGGGGCAGGCACTGCAGGAGGCACCGGGAGAGCTGACGGTCTACCAGGGACGCAATGAGCAAGGGATGGTTCACGCGGCAACCGCATTTGCCAAGCAGAGCCGCAGACGGAAGATTATGGCCTGTACAGCTTCAGTAGGGCCGGGGGCTGCTAACATGCTGACGGCTGCTGCAACAGCAACGGCGAATCAGATTCCTGTGCTGCTGCTGCCGGGAGATACTTTTGCTACCCGCCAGCCTGACCCGGTGCTCCAGCAGATGGAGCATACGTATAATCTGTCGATCACGGTCAATGACGCCTTCAAGGCGGTCAGCAAATACTGGGACCGTGTCACCCGGCCGGAGCAGCTAATGTCGGCAATGCTGAACGCGATGCGGGTGCTGACTGATCCGGGAGATACCGGGGCAGTTACGATTGCGCTGCCGCAGGATGTGCAGGGCGAAGCCTGGGAGTATCCGGCTGATTTCTTCAGCAAGCGGATTCACCGCGTCATCGCCCGGCTGCCTCATCCGCAGGAGATCGCGGCTGCGGCTGAGCTGATCGCCAGCAAGCAGCGGCCGCTGCTGGTCTGCGGCGGGGGCGTCCGGTATGGGGATGCCGGAGCGGCGCTGCGTGCTTTTGCCGAGAAATTCGCCATTCCGTTCGGAGAGACCCAGGCCGGCAAAAGCGCCGTAGCCAGCAGCTTCGAGTACAACCTCGGCGGCATCGGCGTCACCGGCAACGGCTGCGCGAATGCGCTGGCCCCGGAGGCCGATCTGGTGATCGGCGTCGGCACCCGGTTCACGGACTTCACCACCGCCTCGAAGAGTCTGTTCAGTCATCCTGAGGTGGAATTCCTGACGCTAAACGCTTCGCCATATCATGCGGCCAAGCTGGATGCGCTGGCGGTGGTCTGCGATGCTGCCGAAGGCTTGAACGCCTTAGCCGCAGCGCTGGAAGAGCGGGGATACCGCTCTGCGTATACGGATGAGATCACCCGGGCGAAGAAATCGTGGGCTGCGGAGCGGGAACGCCTGGCTGGTGTGGAGTATCCGGTGAACACCGGCAACACAGGTGTGTTCACCCCGGAGGTAGCCGGTCATCTCGATGAGAAGCTCCCGGAATATGCAGAGATGCTAGGCACTTCGCTGACCCAGACGCAGGTGCTGGGGATCATTAATGAAGCTATTCCGCAGGATGCGATTGTCATCGGAGCCGCAGGCAGTCTGCCGGGAGATATGCAGCGGATGTGGAACTCGGAGGTGCCGGATACCTATCATATGGAATACGGCTTCTCGTGTATGGGCTATGAGATTGCCGGGGCGCTGGGTATCAAGCTGGCTGAGCCGGGGCGTGAAGTCTACGCGCTGGTCGGAGACGGCAGCTACCAGATGCTGCATTCCGAGCTGGTAACCAGCTTACAGGAGAACCGGAAGATCAACGTTCTTCTGCTGGATAATGCAGGCTTCGGCTGCATTAATAACCTGCAGATGGAGCAGGGAATGGACAGCATGGCCACAGAATTCCGCCACCGGGGTACAGACGGCCAACTCAGCGGTGAGCTGATGCGGATCGACTATGCGGCGAGTGCGGCCGGTTATGGGGTGCAGACCTTCCGCGCGTCTACAGTTGAGGAGCTTCGCACGGCCCTGGCGGCGGCCCGCCAGTCGGAACGCTCCACGCTGATCGACATCAAAGTGCTGCCGAAGACGATGACCCACGGCTATGGGGCCTGGTGGAATGTCGGGGTTGCGGAAGTGTCCGGCCAGGAAGCGGTGCAGGAGGCTTACGACCGGAAGCGCAGCGGACTTAAGACAGCCCGGAGCTACTGAGCGGGCGCTGAATGTGCGCGAAGCAGGGCAGACGGCGCACAGTGAATCAAGGATTCTGCCACACTTGGGATAGTGGAAGGGGTAGAACATGAGCATGTTCAGAGACAATGCCGTCCGGCTGGCGATCGCTCCGATTGCCTGGACGAATGACGATATGCCTGAGCTGGGGGGCGGCAATACGTTCGAGCAATGCATCAGCGAGATGGCGCTTGCCGGATATGAGGGCAGCGAGGTGGGCAACAAGTATCCGCGTTCCCCGGAGCGGCTGCACAGGGCACTGGAGCTGCGCGGTCTGAGTATCGCCAGTGCCTGGTTCAGCGCCTTCCTGACGGTGCGCCCATATGAGGAGACAGCGGAAGCCTTCCGTGCGCACCGGGATTTCCTGCATGAGATGGGCGCCAAGGTCATTGTCGTATCCGAGCAGGGCCGGAGCATTCAGGGGCAGATGGATACCCCGCTGTTCGCTGATAAGCCGGTATTCACCGATAGCGAATGGACCACGCTCGCAGAGGGTCTGGGCGGACTCGGGCGGCTGGCGGCAGAGAAGGGCATGACGCTGGTGTATCACCATCACATGGGCACCGGGGTGCAGACCGCAGCGGAGATTGCCCGGCTGATGGAGATTACAGATCCTAATGAAGTGTCGCTGCTATTCGATACGGGACATCTGGCCTTCTCCGGCGAGAATCCTCTGGAGGTGCTGCGTGAGCATCTGCCGCGGATTAAGCATGTTCATCTGAAGGACATCCGGCCGGAGGTAGTCGAGCGGGTGAAGGCAGAGAACCTAAGCTTCCTTCAGGCGGTAAAAGCGGGAGCCTTCACTGTACCGGGGGATGGCTGCCTCGCGTTCGGAGAGATTTTTGCCGAACTGGCTGCCTCGCCCTATACGGGATGGTTCGTTGTTGAAGCGGAGCAGGACCCGGCGCTGGCCGATCCGCTGGAATATGCGATCAAGGCGCGGCGGTATATCCGGGAGCATAGCGGTTTGTAGCCTGCGGGTTTAGGGTGACCGCCTTAGGATAGTTGATGTATAAAAGAGTATATGGTTTGAACATCTCACCCTTCGGGGTGATTTTGTTATTGTACGGGCTGCGGGTGGAATGACTTTATCTGGTTAGCTGGAGGGGAAGCGCATGTGCTATAATGGCAGGAATTCGAACGGCGGTTAGTTCTGCCAGTTGCACAGTTGAAATAGGCCTGATGTCCAGGATTGCCGCAGAGCACCTTTGGATGACGGGTGTTTGAAGCGGCCGGATACGGCCGGGTATCCTGATGGTTGTGGAGGAGGTTGACGAATGTCCCGTTCCTGGTATCGCCGGTTGCTGCTGTCTTATTTCCCTATATTTCTGCTGACGGTGACGATTCTGATCTTTGCCTCATTTGTGTTCATTAATGATATCTCCCGGACGGAGACGAAGAAGGCAGACCGCATCTCCGCCAGCTATCTCAGGGATAGTGTAGACCGGACGATCAAAGAAGCCGAGCTGTCGGTGCTGGATGCGGTAGAGCGGAGCGAGGTCTACAAACGTTATTTCAATACGCAGAGCCAGCCGGACCAGGCGACGTTCTATGCGGTTGCCCAGAGTCTGCGCAATCTGATACAGGAATCCTCATATATCCAGTCGGTGTATTTGTATGACCGGGTGCGTGGAAGCGTTCTAACCGATACGGGGCTGAAGGAGCTGGAGGGATTCGCCGATGAGGACTGGATCAGGGCCATGACTTCGACTCCGGCAGTGCCGGAAGGCTGGCAACCGGTCAGGGATTATCATTCGGGTCTGTCCCAGCGTACAGAAATTCGCGTACTGACTACCAATAAAGCAATGCCGCTTCCTTTCGGCTCCGGGGGGATACTGGTCATCAATATCAAAATGAGTGCCCTGGAGCAGCTCATCGACAGCATGGTTAACCAGCAGCTCTCGTTCATGACTATTCTGGACGGCAATGGCAACACCGTATACCAGGCTCATTCCGATACAGAAGGTGCTGCTGACGGCAAGGTGCTCAACACACTTAAGCTGGAGAGAAACGGCTGGACGTTCGCAAGTGGAATCAAGGCGGGGAATCTGTTCAGCTGGGTCTCTGTGATCTCTTATCTCTGGGTAGCGATTGCGGTGGGAACCGTGGTCTGTGCGGTATTGTATCTGATCTATGTCACCCGGCGCAATTATAAGCCGATCCAGGTGATTATGAACCGGATTGAGGGCCATCAGATCCGCACGATGGATCAGTCTACGGACAGGCCAGACGAGATGATGCTGATTGACGGCGTGCTGGAGAATCTGATTAACCACATGACCGATTATGATACCAAAACCAGGGAGAACCTGCTGCTGCAGCGCAGCAAGCTGTTCACCGATCTGCTGCACAGCGAGCGGCTGGAGCAGGTGACCCGGCGGCTGGAGGAGCTGTCTCCGCTTACCGGTGCGAATGCTTCCTCGCGCTTCATCGTTGTGCTTGGGGAGATTAACCGCTATGAGCAGGTATTCGAGGACCGGTATACCCGGGGGGATCAGAATACGCTGAAGTTTGCCCTGATGAATGTATTTCAGGAATTGGCACGGAATGCGGAGCTGCAGGGATGGGCAGAATGGGTGGGAACCGAACGTGCAGCGATTCTGTTCCTGGCGACCGGCAGCGATCAGGAGATGGAGACCAAGCTCCGGGTCTTCGCGGAGGATTGCCGCTCCTGGGTCGAGCAGAATCTGCGGATCTCGCTCAGCTTCGGCATCGGCTCCGCTGCCGCCGGACCGGGGATGATCCGGGAGTCTTATGCGGCAGCCGAATATGTAATGCAGCACAAGCTGCTGATTCATGAGGATATTGTCCTGGCAGGCAGCGGCGAAGCGCGCCAGCCGCTGCTTGAGACGTATAAATATCTGCAGATGATTGCTGAATTCGTGAAGTATTTCCGCATGTCGAGCGGCCAGTGGCGGGAGCAGCTGGAACGGATCTTCGAGGCGTTTGAACAGGATTTCCTGAAGGACGAGGAGATCCGTTCCCTGATCCAGGCTATGCTGCAGATGCTGAGCCGGGAAGTGGCGGTGATGTCTGAGCAGCTGCAGGACGAGCTGTCGGCAGAGAATGCCGAGGTCCGGCTGAAGCAATTGGAGGAGGCCGAGGCGCTCCATGAAGTGAAGACGGTTCTATTCGAATATGTCACCGATTTATTCCGCACCTATGTCTCTGCCAGCGAGACGAAGAGCTACCGGGCCATGGTCAATGAGATGAAGGATTATATCGAAGAGAATTTCACTAATCCCGATCTCTCGCTGAAGCATCTGAGCGACCGGTTCCAGGTCTCCGGCAAATACGCCAGCTATCTGTTCAAGACCGAATTCAAAATGAAGTTCGTGGATTTCCTCACCGAGCTGCGGATGAAGGAAGCGGAGCAGCTGCTGATAGATACGGATTGTTCCCTCCAGGATATCGCACTTCAAGTAGGGTATGCGAATGCCATTTCATTCGGAAGAGTCTTCAAGCGGATTGCCGGCATCACGCCGGGCGATTACCGCTCCTCCAGACGCCGCGAAGCAGCCTCCAGATTGGAGCCCCAGGATTAGAGCAAGCTGGAGCAATGAAGATATTCCGTTTGCCGGTGAAGCATGTCCGTCTTCTGCCGATCTATGTAAGGCCCAGGCCGCAATTCTCTTACGCCAACCTCTGAACAAGGGGGGCGAATAGCGATGCGGCCTGTGTTTTTGCCGATATGAAAGCGGTTTATTGTACGAAAATCGTTGGTCGGATAAACCGGATGTCCGAATTCAGGCGCTTTACCGCATCCGAAACAGGTTTATTGTCAGACCTGCGAAAGTTATGGAATACTGTGGTCATCCCGCAGCAGCAAGCAGCTTTGAAACACTGGGGCCAGCCTGCTTGAACGGGATGAACGAATAAGAAATACGGGCATCATCAAGCTCGGGGGTATCATGAAGTCACCATTATAGCCTGCTAAGGCGAGGGAGATGGAACAATGACAGTGAACGTAAACCAAAGAGTTCTGAAGAAGGCAATCGGCATCGGCTTGACCGCAGTAATGGGAGCTACTCTGCTTGCAGGCTGTTCCTCAGACGGTAAATCGAATTCGGCAGCCGGAGGTACAGACGCACCCGGGAAGAGCGCAGAACGCGTAACCTTGAAGGTGGAGATCTTCGACCGCGGTAAAACGCCGAAGCAATACACCATTACCAATAACTTCATGTCCCAGATGATTCAGAAAAATTTCGGTGATCCGAATAATATCAATGTAGAATTCGTCCCGGTGCAGCGTTCGGAGGAAGTGACCAAGCTGAACGTGCTGATGGCCAGTAATACGGATGTGCCGGATATTGTCTTCACCTATGATTCCAGTGTCTTCTACCGTTACGCACAGCAGGGCGGGCTGACCGATGTGGGTTCCTTATTAGAGGAGCACGGCCAGACGCTGAAGAAATTCATTGGTGACGAGACGATGGCCTTCGGCCAGCTCGACGGCAAGCAGTTCGCGATCCCGGGTAAACGGGCGATTACAGGCCGCTACGCTTCATACATCCGCCAGGACTGGCTGGATAAGCTGGGGCTGCCGGTACCGAAGAACACCGATGAGCTGTACACTACTTTGAAAGCGTTTAAAGAGAAGGACCCGGGCGGTCTTGGCAGCAAAACCATTCCGATGGGCATGTCCCTCGGCTCCGCTCAGCTGGAGACGCTGATCTACTCCTTCATCAAGCCGATCAGCGGCGACCTTACTTACAGCCAGCGCTACGAGCTGCCGCTGCATGAGGGCTTCAAGGATGCGGCACAGTTCCTCAACAAGCTCTACAATGAAGGGCTGGTCAGCAAGGACTTCAGTCTGGATGAAGACAAAGCCCAGGTATCCAAGGATATTCAGAACGGCAACGTCGGCTTCTGGTCGGAGGATGTGGATAGTATGTTTTATGCCGATGGCACTCTTGATAATCTCTACAAGAATGTGCCGGGCAGCAAGGTGCTGCCGGCGGATATCCTCACCAATGCCAAGGTAGACAATAAGTATATCAAATCCCGCTATGCCTCGAACGGCATGTACATCATGATCCCTAAGAGCAGCAAGCGTGCGGTGGAAGCGGTGAAATACCTCGATTGGATGGCGACTGGCAACAACCTGATCGACATCTACAACGGCGTTGAAGGCGAGAACTATGATATGGTGGACGGCATCCCTGTCGTTAAGGCTGATGTGTCCCAGGAATTCCAAGACCGTCTGTTCACTTCCGGGGACACCGCGATTATCTCTAACGGTAAGAACCTCGGCGATCAGGCCACCAATGAGAAAGCCTGGATTCTGGGCTTCCCTGCGAACAACCAGGAGGCGCTGAAGCAGTCGATTGACATTGCCAACACGGATACTGTGGGCCCTATCGTCTTCGGCAAGCCGATTGAATCGGAATCGAAATACGGCACTACGCTCAGCGACAAGCTTAACGTGATTATCGTGAAGACTGCGATGGCGAAGCCGGATCAATTCGATACGATTTTCGAACAGGAAATGAAGGACTACATGTCTCTGGGCGGAGACAAGCTGAAAGCGGAGCTGGAGCAGGCGCTTACAGAGATTTCAGCCAAATAAACTAAAAAAAGTGAAAACCGGGGGGAGCTGGCATGCTGCTCTGCCCGGTTTTTTCTCCATAGGAGGAGAGGAACTTGAGCAAAGCGTCTTACATCAGAAGGTACTGGCAACTGTACGCGCTGCTTTCACTGCCCATTATGTATTTCCTGATTTTCCGCTACGGCCCGATGTACGGGGTGCAGATTGCCTTTAAGGATTTCAACCTGTTCCAGGGCATCAACGGCAGTGAGTGGATCGGCCTCGATGCATTCCGCGAAGTGTTTGGCATGAAGGAGTTTTACAGCAGTCTGCGCAATACGTTTATGCTGAATTTTCTCGATTTGGTCGTGTCTTTCCCGGCCCCGATTATTCTGGCTATTATGCTGTATGAAGTGAAGTCGGTATGGTTCAAAAAAATATCACAGACCCTCCTCTACATTCCCCATTTCATTTCCTGGGTGATTATCGGGGGGATCGTCTATCAATTGTTCGGCAACCAATCCGGTATGGTGAACGGTGTGCTGGAGAGCATGGGGCTGAACCCTATTCCTTTTTTGACCGAAAAAAATCCATGGCTGATTACTTACCTGTTCACGGGTGTCTGGCAAAGTGCCGGCTGGGGGACCATCCTGTATCTGGCGGCGCTTACCGGTGTCAACCGTGAGCTGTTCGAAGCTGCTGAAGTGGATGGGGCTACGCGGATGAAGAAGATCCGCTACATTACGCTCCCGAGTATCAAACCAACCATTATTACCCTGCTCATTCTCAACCTGGGGAAAATGGTCAGCATCGGCTTCGATCGTCCATACATCATCGGGAATACGGCAGTGCGCGAATACTCCGATGTGCTCAGTACCTTCGTCTACCGGATTGGTCTGGAATCAGGCCAGTATACGCTGGCGACTGTAGTCGGATTGTTCCAGGCGGTGGTTGGACTGGTGTTCATCCTTGGTTCCAATTATATATCGAAAAAAGTGACCGGCGACGGCATTCTATGATTATACAGAAAGGAGGCGGAGTACGATGAGTGAACGTACCTCTAACCGGATATTCGATATCGTTAACGTTACCTTTATTGCGCTGTTCGTGCTGTTCTGCCTGGCTCCGTTTATACACGTTATTGCGGTGTCCCTCAGCTCCACGCGGGCTATTACTTCCGGGGAAGTTACGATTTTCCCGATTGAGCTGAACTGGAAGGCGTATGTGCAGGTCTTCACCGACAATGCGATGATCCGCTCGCTGATCTTCACCATTATTCTGACGGTTGCGACTACGGTATTATGTATGCTTTTCACCGTTGCAGCTGCTTACCCGCTGACCAAAAGCAAGCTGAAGGGCCGCACGATGTTCATGTACCTGATTATCATCACCATGTTCTTCAGCGGCGGTATTATTCCTGAATATCTGCTGATCCGTGATCTGCATATGATCGATTCCGTGTGGTCGCTGATTCTGCCCGGTCTGGTCAGCCCGTTCAATCTGATTATCCTGATCTCCTTCTTCCGCAGCATTCCGCCGAGTCTGGAAGAGTCCGCAGAGATTGACGGCAGCTCGCATTTCCGCACCCTCATGAAAATTGTTCTGCCATTATCCATGCCGGTTATGGCTACACTCGCGCTCTTCTATGCGGTGGGACGCTGGAACGGATTCCAGGATTCCCTGATGTATATCAATAATCCCGATCTGTATCCGCTTCAGCTGAAGCTTTTCCAGATGGTTCAGAACAATATGATCACTGAGCTGACGAATCTGGAGGGGGCGGCCCGCACCAAGCTTCCGCCGGAGAGCCTCAAGGCCGCTACTGTCGTCTTCGCCACGGTACCGATTCTGGTCGTCTATCCTTGGCTGCAGAAATATTTCGTCAGCGGTGTTATGCTGGGAGCTGTGAAGGGCTAATTCAACATACTTAAGCGTTGCGAGAGGAGACACGGTCATGGAGGATAAGGGAGAATTCTCCTTCTCCACCTGCTGGAATATGAGACGTCATTCTACAGGTGATGGATTACTTAATGAGATCCGGGAGCTGGGGTTCCGCAGGGTGGAGCTGAATTATAATGTGACGGAGGCAATGCTGGTTACCATCGAGCCGATGATTGAACGCGGGGAGATCGGCATATCGAGCGTTCATAATACGTTCCCCCATATCCCGGACCCTGACTACGGCACGGATTCGGTCCTGCTGGGCTTCGAGGACAAGGAGAAACGGAAGCGGGCGATAGACCTGCTGGTCCGCTCGGCAGAGTACGCTCAGCGTTACGGCGGCGAAGCTGTGGTAGTGCATCCGGGCGAGGTACCGTTCCCTTATGATATCTCCGGGGAGCTGGAGCAGATCTACGAGGGGCAGGGCAGGGATTCGGCGGCTTACCGAAGCAAGTGGGCGGAGCTGATGGAGCGGCGTGAAGCGTACAGTGCAGGCTATGTACAGACCATTATCGAGAGTCTGGACGAGGTGTGTAACCGCGCGGTGTCCAAGGGGCTGAATATCCGCTTCGGCATCGAGACCCGCTCCAAGCCGCAGCAGATTCCGACGCTTGCGGAAGCGAAGACGATCATCAATGCGTTAAAAGGAGCGCCGGTCGGCATCTGGTATGATACCGGCCACGCCATTATGATGGACCGTCTGGGCCTGTACGACAGTATCGGGGAAATGGAAGGGCTGATGGATGATATCGTCGGCGTCCATATTCATGAGACGATCGGCCTCTCCGACCACTGGTGCCCTTATGTGAACAGCGGAGATCCGGATTTCTACGATGCCTATCTGCCGATGATTGAACGGGCGCAGGTCAAGGTGTACGAGCTGAAGGCTGCCTGCCGCCCGGAAGAGATACATGAGAGCCACCGTCTGCTTACAGCCAAGCTGGCGCGCAGGGGATAGGGCAGAAGGCTGATTGGCATCAGAGGAATCAGAGAAATTAGCCAGAGAGCTTCGAGCAAGGAGGAAGAACCCTAATGTATAAGCAACTGGTGGATAGTAATGACAAGGCTGTAGAGCTGGGGATTCCCCGGCAAGTGCTGGATCAGAGTAACCTGTATTATGGAGGAACCCTCGATCCCCACACGGGCATTGCCTGGGTGAATCACACCACTGGTACCCCGACGGATATGTGTTACTGGGGTGCGGCGCTGGTGAACCCGGATTCGAAGTATTACCGGGATGAGGAGCTGCTGGACCGGCTGAAGCTGGCGACAGAGTTCGTGCTGCGCTTCCAGCATCAGGACGGCTCCATCTCCCCGGGCTGGACGAATTATCATTCGCCGCCGGATACGGCCTTCGTTGTGGTCGGCTACGCGCAGTTATATCAGCTGCTGGCGAAGCAGGAGTGGCCGCCGCTTCAGCCGGTGCTGGACAACATGCTCCTGTTCCTGGAGCAGTCCCTCCCCGTTATGCTTACGGGCGGGGTCCATACGCCGAATCACCGCTGGGTGATGTGCGCGGCGCTTGGGTTTCTCTATGAGCTGTTCGGCAGAGAAGAGGCCCGGCAGCGGGCGGATGAATGGCTGGCGGAAGGAATGGATATTACACCGGACGGGGAATGGACCGAGCGGAGCAACGGCATCTACAGTGCTGTAAGTGATATTATGCTGATTCATGCCGCCCGGCTGCTGGATAAGCCGGAACTGCTGGACCCGGTGCGCCGGAATCTGCATATGATGGTCTACCTTGTTCACCCGTCCGGTGAAGTCGTGACCGATTATTCCGGGCGGCAGGATCTGGGGGTGCTCCATGATCTGTCTCCTTATTATCTGCCGTATGCGATTCTTGCCCGTTCGGACAAGGATGCCGTGCTTGCGGGTATGGCAGAATGGGCTGGACGCTCATTATCCAATCCGGGCGTCTGCTCGGTGAACGCCCTCGTACGGATGCTGCTGGAGCCGGAGCTGCAGCAGCCGCCGGAGGTTACAGCAGAGCTGCCTGTGCAGTATGAGCAGATCCTGAACGGCGATTTTCTGCGGGAAGGCTATCTGCAAAGAATGGAGTCGGCGGGTCACCAGGGGCGGATCTACCACAGCCGGCTGCATACCGACTTCGGGGCGCCTGTGGCCCGGCTTAGAGACGGGGCGACCAGCGTGACGCTGATCACGGAGACGCCTTCGTTCTTCGCGATGCGCCACGGCGCGGTAAGGCTGCTGGCCGTGCAGCTGAATACCAGCTTCTATCCCGGATTCGTGCCGATGCAGGAGATGACCCGGCTGCCGGAGGGCTACCTGCTGAAGGGCGTGCAGAAGAAGGGCTACTACGGCCCGGTGGCTGCTTCGCTGCTTCCGCCTTCGGCTGCGGCAGACGTCAGTCCCTGGTATCTGCTGCCGCACCATAAGCGCCCGCTCACGCACGAGCAGACACTCTCTGTGGAGACCGAGGTCCACAAGACAGCGGAAGGCTGGACGATCCGTCTGCATTGTGAGGAGCCCGCCCAGGTCATGGCTCAGTTGTCCTTCAACTTCGGCGGGGAGGGCAACCTCACCTCAGGCGAGCTGCAGACCGTGCATGAGGACTACTGCCTCTGGAGCGGCGGAACGCTCCGCTATTCCTACGCCGGGGACTGGATCGAGCTGACCGGCGGAGAACTGGCCCACCGCAGCCGCTCTGCCCGCGAGTCTTCGCAGCAGAACAGCTGCAAGTCGGTGCTCGTCAATCTGGTCACCCCGTTTGACAAGACCTTTACGCTTACGCTTTCTCCTTCTACTTAGGGAGGAGCGCTTATAGAAGTACTGTGTAGGACACCAGCATCTTCGGAGGCTGGTGTTTTTGGCGTGGAGGGAGGCGGATGCGGGAGTCTGGTCAACAGGAGAGGGAATAATCCCGTTGAATCTGGAGGAAATGGGTGGGGCGGTGTGATCAGAGGGATAAATCCATTTGAATCCGTTGGAAGCGGGCGCTACGGTTGAAATGGAAGGGATAAATCCCTTTGAATCTAGAGGAAGTGACTGAAATGGAGGGAAAAGAGGGATAAATCCCTCAGAATTCCTAGAGTTTGATGGTGATGAAGAGTAATGAGGAGCATTAGTGCACCTGATTTCGAAGAAAGTCGGCGGAATGAGCGAATGAGGTGCATTAGTGCCAATGTCATTAAGTTAAGATATAGAGCCAAAAACAAGAAAAAGGCAGGTTATCGAAAAGATAGCCTGCTCTTTTTTTGCACAAAAAAATCTTGACAATCCGTAGAAAACGTGTGGCGAAGCCCCTTGAAAAAACGAGGAGGTTACGCCAATGAATGCTTATGCAAATTCGCTGAAAGACAGACTGACATCTCTCATCCGTGAGATGGCGGCTGCCCCCGCGCCTTACGTCAGAAACCCGGGAAAGGATTTTACCCGAACGAAAAAACTACCCTTTGAAATGGTTATGCAAACCCTGATCTTTATGGGCGGCAACAGCCTCTATAAGGAACTGTTGGAATCGCAGGGCTATGACGTTAACACCGCAACTTCTTCTGCTTTTGTTCAGCAAAGAAATAAAATTTTGCCGTCTGCGGTCGAATCTTTGTTTCACACCTTTACCGCGTCCCATACGGAATTCAAGGATTATCGAGGCTATCGATTATTGGCCATTGACGGTTCCGATCTGCATATTGCAACAGATCCTGCGGACCCGTTGACCTATTCTCAAAGTCAGCCCCACTCGAAAGGCTTTAACCTTCTGCACTTGAACGCTGCTTATGACCTCTGTAACCGGCTTTACGTGGACGCCATCCTTCAACCTCGAAAGCTGCGCAACGAAGGAAGGGCGCTGTCCACGATGGTGGATCGGTCCCCTATTCAGGGGAACGTCATTGTGTTGGCGGATCGAGGATTGGAAAGCTACAATACGTTCGCGCATCTGGAACGGAAAGGATGGAAGTACGTCATACGGGTCAAGGATTTGCATTCGAATGGCATTCTTTCGGGCTTGCACTTGACCTTTGAAGGGGCGTTTGATCAGGAGATTCACCTGACGCTGACTAAAAAACGAACGAAAGCGTTCAGGGATCACCCCGAAATCTATAAAATTCTTCCGGCCACCTCTAGCTTTGATTTTCTGGACATGCAAAAGAACCTGTTTTACCCGATTTCCTTTCGGGTGGTTCGTTTCCTCCTGCCCAGTGGCGATTATGAAACCGTCATTACCAATCTACCGGCTGCTGAATTCTCACCGGATGAACTCCGGGAACTGTATCACCTGCGATGGGGGATTGAGACCTCTTTCCGGGCCTTAAAATACACCATCGGTCTGACCCATTTTCACGCAAAGAAGCAAGAGTCCATTACCCAAGAGATATTCGCAAGAATGATCCTCTACAATTTCGCTGAAATGATTACCTCGCACGTAGTCATTTCCCAAAAGGATAAACGGCACCTCTACCAAGTCAACTTCACGGTGGCCGTTCACGTCTGTAGACATTTCGGAAGAAGTGGGCGGGATGGGCGAATGAGTAGCATAAGTGCACCTGATTTCGGAGAAAGTCGGCGGAATGAGCGAATGAGGAGCATAAGTGCACCTGATTTCGGGAGAATTGGGTGGAATGAGCGAATGAGGTGCACTAGTGCACCTGACTGCGGGAGAAAGTTGGCGGCAGGTGCGGACTGGAGTGGTTAACCGCTTCTATCTACTTATTGCAAGAGTAATTGGGGATTTCTATTTTCCTGCTTTTTATATCATTTAATAGATTATTTCCTATTTTATGACTTTTATCATAGTTGTCCATCAGGAAAAGTTTTACATTATTTACAAGTTAGTAAATGCAACTCTATCAGTCCTGAGGAGGATGAGGGCGTATGAGATTGTCTAAGTATAACTTCAAACACAGATTAAGCGATGATGTTCTGCTGATCATGAATACATTAACCGGAGCTGTAGACTTGGTTGAGCCCAAGGTAGCCCGTGTTCTTTTTAATAGAAGCTCCGATACATCTGCATTAAACGATCTGGACCCGGAAACGCGTACCCTGCTTAAGAGCAGAGGGTACCTCACGGACATGAACGAAGAACAATATGTCCGTGAATCACTAGAAACCTACTACCGCTCTCATCCGGCCTTACAATTCACAATCTGCCCCACCTACAAATGCAACCTCGCTTGCCCTTATTGCTTCCAATCGGACATTCACCAGGACTCGCCGACGCTTGACCTTGCACAGATTAATGAGATATTTCAGGCGATGGATCAGATGGTCTATCAGCAGCCTGAGGCGGCCGTCCAGTTCGAGCTTTTCGGGGGCGAGCCCTTCCTGGCCCGTAATCAATCTCAGGTGGAGTTTATTTTACAGCAGGCTATTGAGCGGAGTTGGCCTATTCTCTCCATTACGAACGGTACCGAACTCGGTGCGTATTTCCCTTTTCTGCAGAAGCATTCGGCGCATTTCCGCCATATGCAAATCACACTGGACGGCCCGAAGGAGATCCACGACCAGCTGCGTAAATACAGGAACAACAGCGGCAGCTATGATCTTATCTGCTCGAACATTGCTTTTCTCCTGGAGCATCATATACCCGTAACCGTCCGAATCAACACAGGCCGGGAGAATGTCCGGCATTTGCCGGAGATGTTCGCCGGGTTCGAGCGGCTTCAGTGGACAAGCTCACCGGATTTCTCCTGCCAGATTGCCCCGATCAATGATAATTTCAATACGGGGAAGGTTGCCGGCTTCCAGCCTGAATCTGATCTTCTTAAGCAGCTTCATGTACTCTTCCCGGATTGGGAAGCCACCCGGCGCAGGTATAAGGTCAGCCTGGGGTATTTCATGGAGAAGAAGCTGCGGATACTCCGCAAAGCTATGTTTGACACAGACGATGACCACTATTACTTCGATCTGTCCGGCTGCAGTGCTTCAAAGCGTCATAATCTCGTATTTGGTGCAGACGGGCGGCTGTATCCTTGTGTTGAAACCGTCGGATTCCCGGAGTATTCGATTGGAAGCTACCTTCAAGGGCTGCAATTGGATGAAGAGAAGTGGCAGAGATGGCACCGGGATATCGTGGTGAATGACAAATGCAGTCACTGTAATCTTGCGCCTCTCTGCGGGGGCGGCTGCGTACTGAAAGGAAGCAGAGACGGGGAATTAAGGGATTTCGAATCGAACTGCAGCGATACAAGGCAATATCTGAAGACCTATCTCGATCTTCACCGGGACCGTCTGCTCGAAAGCTATTGCCAGTGAGCTCCATTACCCTGATGTCAAGGTATTTACCTTGCCATAAATATTCTTAGAGGAGAGGAGGTAATGTACATGAAATCACTGACGAAGAACAAGGATCTCTGGACGAATCTCTCAGCCAAAGACCTTGAAGAAATTACGGTTCCAATGGCATGTTGCCAGAAAGCATCCATTCAAATCAACAATCCTGCCAAAAAAGCCATCTAACAGCATCCTTATATTTGGGAAATAGCGGGAAGCGCATCCTTATGCCTTCCCGCTGTTCATACCAGGGGGGATAGACATTGTATATTTCAGAATATATTCTTACGTATCGCTTAAGAAACGGACGTCATCTTATCTTCAATTCCCTGTCAGGCGCAATGGATATTGTGGAAGAGCATATCAGCCGGTTCCTCCAGAAACAACAGCCTGCTGCCTATACTCTCACCGCTGAAGAAGAACAGTTTCTGGCCGGCAGAGGTTATCTGTACAGGGAGCGTGAAGAGGAGCAAGCTCTGATCCGCCGGTACCAAGAATACCAGGATCAGCATGGATCAGGTGACATTTCCTTTGTGTTCTGCCCTTCCATGACCTGTAATTTGAAATGTGTCTACTGCTTTGAGCCCCAAGAGATCCGCTCCAGCCATGAACGGATGACTGAAGATCAGGTGCAGGCTGCCTTCCTGGCCATGGATCAAATCATGCAGCAGCAGCAGTCTACCCGGCATCATTTTGTTATTTTTGGCGGAGAACCGCTCCTGCCCCTGAACCGATCAATCGTCGGGCTTATTCTTGAGCAGGCCCAAGCAAGGGGAGTCACAGGTACGGTCATATCAAATGGGGTGTTCCTGTCACATTATCAGGAATTGCTAGAGCCTTACAAGGACATGCTCAGAATCCAGTTAACCATAGACGGCCCCCAGGCGGTTCATGACCGGCGGCGGATCACCCGGGCCAATGAGGGAACCTTTATGAAAATAACCGCTCAGATTGACTCCTTCCTGGAGCATGATTTCGACATCGCTATTCGTGTCAATCTGGATGGTGAGAATATAGAGCATCTGAATGAACTTCTGGATTTCTTCCAGGAACGGCAATGGAATGCTTACCCTAACTTCTCGGTTTCACTGTCTCCCGTTGAGAATTATGCAGGGAATTCCGCCCCGGGCCTGCTGCCCAGCTATCAGCTCACGGAATTTATCAAAGCGCATGTGCCAAACGATAAACTACAAAGGCTGAATGCCACGTTAAACAGTGATCTAACCAGACTCTCCCTGCCATTTGAGAACGTGCTGGGAACAGGTCTCGCTAAAGATAGCTATTTTCCTAACTGTTACTTTTGCGAGGCGGCCGGAGGCAGAACATTCACCTTCTCGCCGGACCACCAGGTCTACCCTTGCACCAGTATTATAGGGGATCAAAAATGGAGTCTCGGAACGTATTACCCTCAGCTTGAGCTGGATGAACAGAAGCTGGCACTCTGGAAGGAACGCCATGTCTTGAATCAGCCGGAGTGTAAAGCGTGCAATATCGCTTTTCTATGCTCCGGGAATTGTCCGGTTCAAGCCGGCCGAACCACCGGTTCGATCTTAGGCGCCTACTGCGGAAATGTGAAGCGTGACCTTGACAGCCATCTGGAGCTGCTGAATGATTCATTCACCGCCTTAAGTTAAATCTTCTCTTACGTGAGGTGTTGGGAAATGATCCAATTGATATGTCCGCCCTATAATGCAGCTGTGGATACCGTTGATCCCCCGCTTAATCTGCTTGTGCTCGGCGCTGCACTTCTTGAAGCGGGGTACGGGGTGTGTCTCACCGATCTGGCATTACTCTATTCAGGCACCAGCCATTTCGATGCAGCAGCCCTTGCCGGTATTGCCCGATTAATCATCGGCAAGCCATCCAGAGTGCTCGGATTCACGGCGATGTGCGGCAACTATTCGATCGCACTGAGAATTGCGGAGGAATGCAAACGGCTGGACCCGGACAGAATCATTATTCTTGGCGGCCCCCATGCAAGCTTCGTAGAGGCTGAAACCTTAACCCATTTCCCGGCGATAGACTATATCGTTGCCGGGGAAGGCGAGCTGACGCTGCCGGAGCTGATTGCGGCCCTGGAGTCGGGCCAACCGCTCTCAGAGGTTGAAGGAATCTGCTTCCGTGAAGAGGGGACCATCCGCACCAATCCGCCGCGGCCGATTCTGAGGAATCTCGATGATACGCCTTTCCCCGCCTTTCATCTAATAGAGGATATTGAAGCCTATTTTACCACTCCGGAGAGCCGTTTCTTTCCGGTTGAGGCGGGGCGAGGCTGTCCTTTTAACTGCAGCTTTTGCAGTACCTCCACCTTCTTTTCACGAAAATACAGAACCAAAAGTCCTGCCCGGATCATCGCCGAGATGAGATACGTCAGGGATCGTTGGGGAATCACCCATTTCAGCTTAACGCATGATAATTTCACGGTTAATCAGAAGTTTGTCAGACAATTCTGCCGGGAGCTGCTGGATTGCAGCGAGCCCTTCACCTGGAGCTGCTCCTCCCGGACAGACCACGTTAATATAGACCTGTTTGAAGTGATGATGCAGGCGGGGTGTAATGGCGTCTTCTTCGGGATTGAGAGCGGCAGCCAGCCCATCCAGCAGGTCATTGGCAAAAAGCTCGATCTGAACCAGGCCTACGAACTTCTCCGCGAGCTCCACCGGCTGGGTCTGTCATGTACGGCTTCATTTATTACCGGATTTCCCGAAGAGACAACCGAAGACCTGAATCAGACGCTGGATATGATTGTCCGGCTGCTCTCCATAGGAATAGCGGATGTGCAGCTGCATCAGCTGTCCCTTTTTCCCGGGACCCAATTATTTGACGCAGCGAAGGACAGCCTGGTGCTGGACGGGCAGTTCTGGAGCACGAACGATATGAACAGTGATTTCCAGCTATCCGGCACTGAAAAGAACTGGATTGCCAGCTACCCGCAAATCTTCAGCAACTATTACTCCTTGCGATCTGTGGATACACATACGCTGCACAGGATCAGAAAGCTCTACTACCCGCTGGCCCGTTCGTTTTTCCGCACCTTGTATTATCTCAATCATCTGGCGGCTGTATCATACACCCGTACAATCGATTATGTCTCAACCAGGCTGGATATGCATGGGGCAATGCCTCAAGAAGCGGAGCTGGCCCTCATTCTTGATGAGCTGGTGCAGGGTCTTGTGCCGGAAACAGGGCGGGTCCTTAACGACTTCCTGTCTTATGAGCGTGCGGTGATGGAATTGATGCAGCAGGATACAGCACCGCAGGACACAACTGCTATGAAGCCTGTCAAAGTGATGCAGCCGCACTATTCCATCCCTGCGCTGAAGCTGCACAGTCCCCTTCCTGCAGAGCTTGAGCTTGCGGAGGGGGATGGAGAATGGATTCTGCTGGTGCTGGAGAGCGTTGAAGGCCACAGGCGCTACGTCCGGGTGATGAGCATGGACCCTTTAAGCATTGCCATTATTCAACAGATGGAGGGCGGGAGCGACTTCCGGACGGTTGTACACAACCTGGCGTTAGAGAATCCTTTTGCTGCTAGCGAACAGGATCGGCAGGAATGGATCAGCCGGGTGTACGACCATTTCCATACGCATGAATTGCTGACTTCCTAGGGTGACAATACCGAGAGAGAGGGGGCCTTGCCTTGTGGAGTATGCTGAAGAACGGAGTGTTCCGCCGGTTATGGTGCACGCAGACCTTATCCTCTGTAGGAGATGAGATCAGGAACTGGGCTATCCTGTTCTGGGTATTTGCGGAAGCGGATCAAGCTGTCTTTTACCGGACGGCTCTTTTGTTTGCCCAGATGCTCCCGGTCTTTATCATGGCTCCTCTTGCCGGAACATGGGTTGACCGCAGAAAACCTAAGAAGGTGCTGCAGGCGACACTGGTGATCCGGGCTGCGATGTCTTTTGTACTGGCCGGATTGATCTGGATGGAGCAGGTTCCGCTTTTACTGGTCATGCTGGCCTTCACGTGTACGGTTCAGCAATTTTTTCAGCCTGCCATCAGTAAATTAACGGTCACAGCCGTGGACAACGAGGATTACGGTACCGCCAGCTCTTCTGTAAAGACGGTAGATACGTTGATCAGTCTTGCCGGGCCTGCGATCGGAGCCTTTGTCTATGAGTGGTGGGGGGCCTCTACTTCTTTAATTGTGGACGGCTTTTGTTTCATCGTTGGCAGCCTGTTCATTCTGGGTCTTAAGGTGAGACCGGCTCCCCTCGAAGTACCCTCCGGTTCCGGTCCGGCAACCTCCTTTTGGGTGGATGTCCTGGAAGGCTTCCGGTATATCTTCGCTTCTGCGCTCACCAAACGCTTATTTATCATGTTGGCGGTAATGGGGGCGTGCACAGGGGCGATTAATCTGTTAAACATATATTTCGTGGTGAAAGAGCTGCATTTAGACCAGAATTACTTAGCCTGGGCAAGCACCGCCGGGGGCATCGGTATGTTCGCGGGGGCGCTTGGTCTGAACCTGCTTGGGGCGAAATTTAAAAATTATGTGCGGATTAACATTTGGGGAGCGGCGGTCATGACGCTGGGGCTGTTGCTGCTCACGCTCTCCTTCGGCTCTTGGTCCATGCTGCTCAGCCGCGCCATTATCGGGATTGGCATATCTCTGTTGAGCATTACGCTATCGACTCTGTTAATGACCTATGTTCCTGAGAACCTGCTCGGCCGCGTCGGTTCCGTGTTTGAAGGCGGGCCGCTGGCGACCAATATGCTGTCTTATCTGTTCTTCGGATGGTTGTATGTATATACCGGCGCCAGATTGATCTTCGGCATCTCCACTATGCTGTTCTTCATGGCGTTTCTGCTGGCCCTTAGCCTTCGGTCTGTACTCTCCCCGGCCCGGAGAGTCCGTGCCGAACAGCAGGAGTTCATCAGCCCGTCCCAGTAACATCCTAACCCGGGATGCACCGGCGGGATGAGCGAATGAGGGGCATAAGTGCCAATGTCATTAAGTTAAGATATAGAGCCAAAAACAAGAAAAAGGCAGGTTATCGAAAAGATAGCCTGCTCTTTTTTTGCACAAAAAAATCTTGACAATCCGTAGAAAACGTGTGGCGAAGCCCCTTGAAAAAACGAGGAGGTTACGCCAATGAATGCTTATGCAAATTCGCTGAAAGACAGACTGACATCTCTCATCCGTGAGATGGCGGCTGCCCCCGCGCCTTACGTCAGAAACCCGGGAAAGGATTTTACCCGAACGAAAAAACTACCCTTTGAAATGGTTATGCAAACCCTGATCTTTATGGGCGGCAACAGCCTCTATAAGGAACTGTTGGAATCGCAGGGCTATGACGTTAACACCGCAACTTCTTCTGCTTTTGTTCAGCAAAGAAATAAAATTTTGCCGTCTGCGGTCGAATCTTTGTTTCACACCTTTACCGCGTCCCATACGGAATTCAAGGATTATCGAGGCTATCGATTATTGGCCATTGACGGTTCCGATCTGCATATTGCAACAGATCCTGCGGACCCGTTGACCTATTCTCAAAGTCAGCCCCACTCGAAAGGCTTTAACCTTCTGCACTTGAACGCTGCTTATGACCTCTGTAACCGGCTTTACGTGGACGCCATCCTTCAACCTCGAAAGCTGCGCAACGAAGGAAGGGCGCTGTCCACGATGGTGGATCGGTCCCCTATTCAGGGGAACGTCATTGTGTTGGCGGATCGAGGATTGGAAAGCTACAATACGTTCGCGCATCTGGAACGGAAAGGATGGAAGTACGTCATACGGGTCAAGGATTTGCATTCGAATGGCATTCTTTCGGGCTTGCACTTGACCTTTGAAGGGGCGTTTGATCAGGAGATTCACCTGACGCTGACTAAAAAACGAACGAAAGCGTTCAGGGATCACCCCGAAATCTATAAAATTCTTCCGGCCACCTCTAGCTTTGATTTTCTGGACATGCAAAAGAACCTGTTTTACCCGATTTCCTTTCGGGTGGTTCGTTTCCTCCTGCCCAGTGGCGATTATGAAACCGTCATTACCAATCTACCGGCTGCTGAATTCTCACCGGATGAACTCCGGGAACTGTATCACCTGCGATGGGGGATTGAGACCTCTTTCCGGGCCTTAAAATACACCATCGGTCTGACCCATTTTCACGCAAAGAAGCAAGAGTCCATTACCCAAGAGATATTCGCAAGAATGATCCTCTACAATTTCGCTGAAATGATTACCTCGCACGTAGTCATTTCCCAAAAGGATAAACGGCACCTCTACCAAGTCAACTTCACGGTGGCCGTTCACGTCTGTAGACATTTCCTGCGCTCCAAGGGCGATGGACCCCCGCCTGATGTGGAAGCTTTGATTCGCAAAAATATTTTGCCGATTCGTCTCACCCGTCCTGGGCAAAGGAATACACGCAGAATACGTAGCAAATCCGCCATTAGCTTCGTCTACAGAGTAGCATAATTCGGTTCGCATGAACATTTTTTTAAGTGGATCTTCCATCCGCTTTGTTTGCTATGCGCTTTTTTCCTTCCTTACACCAAAAACAAACGGCATAGGACGTTTCCCCATACCGTTTTGGATTCTCTTTATTAATTCCAAACTTATCTTTGAACTTATCTTAATGACATTGGCATAAGTGCACCTGATTTCGGGGAAAGTTGGCGGAATGAGCAAATGAAGGGCATAAGTGCACCTGATTTCGGAGAAAGTTGGCGGAATGAGCGAATGAGGGGCATAAGTGCACCTGATTTCGGAGAAAGTTGGCGGAATGAGCGAATGAAGGGCATAAGTGCACCTGATTTCGGGAGAAGTAGGCGGGATGAGCGAATGAGGTGAAAACTAATGCTACATGAGATGAGCCCCCAGGCTGCTGAACTACAGCAGCCTGGGGGCTCTAATGTCAATTGTATCAGTCTCCACCGCCACCGCCGCCGCCAGAATCTCCACCGCCGGAATCCCCGCCGCCACCGAAATCGCCGCCTCCATGGCTGCTGTGACCGCCGCTGTCCCAGCCCCCGTGGCTGCCGTGATGATGATCAGGGGTATGATTCCCGTGGTGGTGGCCATGATGATGGCTGGCGCTGCTGTGTCCGTCCGAGTCCGGATGAATTTTGTGGCGGCTGTCTTCGTTGAAGCTGCCCGCATCGGCTCCCGTACCTGCGATGAAATAATGATCCCCCGAGTGAGATCGGGTTCTATTGCCGTAATTTTTGTACCGGGCATTACGATTGCTTCGATTAATAGCCATCACCGCAACGAATATTACTGCTACTACGAATATTAAGCTTCCCATCATGCAGAACCTCTCCTTATAACCAAATGTAGGATTGCCCTCATAGCAGAATCATACCATAATTCTGGAAACTACTTGGAGTGTTGCTTGAATTGTCTCGGGGTGAGGCCGGTATACTTCTTGAATACCTTGGTGAAATAGCTCTGGTCGTTAAAATGCAGACGGGTAGCAATATCCGATAGCGTGATACCGGGCTGCTGGATCAGACGCTTGGCTTCTTCGACCCGCTGCTGCTGGATATAGTCGCTGATGGCGGTGCCGGTTTCTTTTTTGAACAGCTGGGACAGGTAACTGGCGCTCATTCCGGCGTATTCAGCCAGCCTGCCGAGTGGCAACTCCTCATACAGATGATTGTAAATATAATTCCGGCACCGGTCGGAGATGCGGGAATGTCTTGCGCTGCGGCTGCCCTCTACCTGATCGGCAAAGTCACAGAGCGCAGCCAGCATAGCCCGGTCCACCGCCGGAATATCGCGGAGCTCCTCAATATACTGGATATGGAAGTCGCTTAGCGTATAGGCAATCTCCCAGAACAGCCCGCCTTCAATCGCCGCGCGGGTGGCCAGTGTGATGGAGGAGACAGCCAGATTTTTTTTGCTGCGCAGCTGGCTTTTGCGGGACAACCTTCCGTAGCTCTCTTCGGCAAAAGAAGCATGGGTCCGCAGCAGCCCCGCCTTGTCCCCATTGGTAATATAGCGGAACATTTCGCGTTCCTGCATCGGGTCATGGTGCAGCCATGTATGCTCGCGGCGGTAGGACAAGTCCAGATCCGGGCTGTCGTCCGCCGGATGCTGCGGTTCCGCCAGCGTACCCGCCGCCAGCAGCAGCTCCGTTACGGATAATGCCTGCCCGGTGACAAGCGTGTGGAGCAGCAGCGCCGCATGATACCAGCGCCTCCGGCTAACTATAGGCAGGTTGCCGTAATACTCTAGCCAGCTTGCCTGCTGCCCGGGCGGGATGTTGTGGTCGCGCAGCAGGCTGGCTGCATTATCACCGGTAACAGGTGCGTTCAACGCCGGGCCGGTGACGATGGCACCGTCAGCGCCGGGAAGCTGGAGAATAATGAAATTCTCCAGGAAGCCAGTCGCGTACAGACGCGGTAACGCGGGTGCGGCCGCAGCAGCAGTTCTATCCGTCACCGCGTTAAGCGTCCCGCCTTCAGCTGCTGTCTTGCTGCTAACCGTACTATACGACTCGTCCGTCTCCACATTGAGCGTCCTGCCCGCTGCCGCTCCTCCGTGCCCCCGGACTAGCTCCATCACCTCAACCGGCAGGCCGCCCGTTCCCTGCACGGCTGGCCGGTCCACGACAGCCGGTCCCAGGGCTAGACGGGGCACAGCCGCTTCATCAAGCCACAAGACCGGGACCCGGTAAGCTTCGTAGATCAGCTTGCAGATGTATTGTATACCATCGTCATTCCCGATTTCCTTCGCCATAGGACGCCCCCTCTTTTGTCTACTTAGAATACCAAAAATCGAAAGAAAGTACCATAATTGGCCGGAACAGTCCTATAGAATGGAGTCAAGAAACCGTATTCATAGGAGGCTATATAATGGCAAAGGACGTAACAGAGCTTCAAAAGCTCATTTCGCAAATGACACTGGAAGAGAAGGCCGGACTCTGCTCCGGGCTGGATTTCTGGAACACCAAAGGCATTGAACGTCTGGGTATCCCCTCAGTGATGGTAACAGACGGTCCTCACGGTCTCCGCAAGCAGCAGGGTGACGCAGACCATCTTGGATTGAATAACAGTGTACCGGCAACCTGTTTTCCGTCAGCGGCCGGACTGGCCTCCTCGTGGGACCGTGATCTGATCTTCCGGGTGGGCGAGGCGCTGGGAACGGAATGCCAGGTGGAGAATGTCGCCGTTCTGCTCGGACCAGGCAATAATATCAAGCGCTCTCCGCTGAATGGGCGGAACTTTGAATATTTCTCGGAGGACCCGTTCCTGGCCTCAGAGATGGCTGCGAATCATGTGAAGGGTGTGCAGAGCCAGGGAGTGGGGACGTCGCTGAAGCATTTTGCCGCCAATAACCAGGAACACCGCCGCATGTCAGTGGATGCGGTTATTGATGAGCGGACGCTCCGCGAGATTTATCTAGCCAGCTTCGAAGGCACCGTGAAGCAGAGCCAGCCGTGGAGTGTGATGTGCTCGTACAATCAGGTGAACGGAGAGTATGCTTCCGAGAGCTATGAGCTGCTGACCAAGGTGCTGCGCGAGGAATGGGGCTTCGAAGGCTTCGTCGTGTCCGACTGGGGAGCTGTCAATGAGCGGGTAAAGGCACTAGCAGCAGGACTGGAGCTTGAAATGCCGTCAAGCGCTGGAATCGGAGACGCCAAGATTGTAGCGGCTGTGAAGAGCGGTGAATTGGCTATGGAGACGCTGGATCTCGCTGTAGAGCGGATGCTGGCCTTTATCTTCAAAAGTGTCGAAAACCGCAACCCGCAAGCGGTCTTCGATGCAGATAAGCATCATCACCTTGCACGCGAAGTGGCCCGGGAGAGTATGGTGCTGCTGAAGAACGAAGGCGGGATTCTGCCACTTGTGAAGAGCGGCCGGATCGCCGTGATCGGTGAATTCGCCAAGCAGCCGCGCTATCAGGGCGGGGGCAGCTCGCATGTGAATCCGAGCCGGATGGATGATGCCTTCGTTGAATTGCAGGCCGTTGCCGGGGATGCGGCCAGCTTCCTGTACGCACAGGGCTATGAGCTGGAGAGCGATGACATCAATGCGGATCTGCTGCGCGAAGCCTGTGATACAGCAGCTAAGGCGGATGCAGCTGTGCTGTTCCTTGGTCTGCCTGACCGCTACGAATCGGAGGGCTATGACCGTAGCCATCTGCTGCTTCCTGCGAGCCATAAGGCGCTGATCGAAGCGGTGGCCGAGGTTCAGAGCGAGATTATTGTAGTGCTGAGCAACGGCGCGCCGGTCGAGATGCCTTGGCTGCATAGGGCGAAGGCGGTGCTTGAAGGCTACCTGGGCGGTCAGGCTTTTGGCGGTGCGGTTGCGGATCTGTTATTCGGCGATGTGAGCCCGAGCGGCAAGCTGGCGGAGACCTTCCCGATGAAGCTGAGCGACAATCCGTCCTTCCTGAACTTCCCCGGTGAAGGCGATACGGTGGAGTACAAGGAAGGCTTGTTCGTAGGCTACCGCTATTATGATAAAAAAGAAATCGAGCCGCTGTTCCCCTTCGGCTTCGGACTAAGCTACACGGAATTTGAGTACAGCAACCTGGTGCTGGATCAGACCCGCATTCAGGATACAGACACTGTGCAGGTATCGGTCACCGTTAAGAATACCGGCAGCAGAACAGGCAAGGAAGTTGTGCAGCTGTATGTCAGTGATATGGAGAGTAGTGTGATCCGTCCGCTGCAGGAGCTGAAGGGCTTCGCCAAGATCGAGCTGCAGCCTGGGGAAGAACGCATCGTAACCTTCACCTTGGATAAGCGTTCTTTTGCCTACTACAATGTGAAGCTGGCTGACTGGCATGTAGAGAGCGGGATGTTCACAATCTCTGTCGGATCTTCGTCACGCGATATCCGTCTGAGCACGCAGCTTGAGCTGGAATCCACCGTGAAGCTGTCCGGCCGCTTCCACCGCAACACCACAGTCGGCGATCTGCTCGCCAATCCGCTGACGGAGGAGAAGGCGAAGAGCTTCAGCAGCGTGTTCGGGCTGGAGGATGTGCTTGGCGACAATCCGGAGATGCTGCTGGCCATGATGAAATATATGCCGCTGCGCGCCATGATCGGCTTCGGCCAGGGCAAGTATACCGAGGCGGATCTGGAAGCGGATCTGCAGGAGCTGAACAGGCTGGCCGGACAGGAGTAAGAGATGCAGGGGTTGCATTCCGCAGCGTAGTTTGCTAACATACGGTGTAAGTTCATAAGCAGTTAATAGTTCTCTAGGGTTCCGCAGCAGGTACACACCGCTGGCCTGGTCCGAGGGAGAACACACGGATGAAGCCAATCCGTGTATACACGGAGGGACAAAAGCCCGGGAGGTATCGTCAATAATGACGATAACCTTCCGGGCTTATTTTATGAAACAGGAGGCAGGAGAAATGAAGAAGAGCACTAAGAGCTGGATCATGATTGCAGGCGCTGCTTGCTTTGAAGTGGTATGGGTCATCGGGCTGAAGCATGCCTCCGCTCCATGGGAATGGGCGGTTACGGCAGCGGCTATACTGATCAGCTTCTACGCCCTCATCTGGGCCAGCGGCAGGCTGCCGGTCGGGACGGTCTATGCTGTATTTGTCGGACTTGGAACCGCGGGTACCGTTCTTGCGGGCGGAGTCCTGTTCGGTGAACCGCTGCGGCCGCTGAAGCTGCTGCTGATTGGCCTGCTGCTGGCAGGGGTCGTCGGACTGAAGCTGGTTACCCCGGCTCAGGCTGAATCTGAACAGACAAAGGGGCTGAACTGATATGGCATGGGTTATGCTGATTGCCGCCGGTATATGTGAAATGTTCGGGGTTGCCATGATTGGCAAGCTGCACAAGGACCGCAACTGGCAGTCTGTCTGCCTTCTGATTCTAGGCTTCGGGGCAAGCTTCCTGCTGCTGTCTCTGGCGATGGAGAGTCTGCCGATGGGGATTGCCTATGCGATCTGGACAGGGATTGGAGCGTCAGGGGCAGCGGTTATGGGCATGTTGTTCTACGGTGAAGCCCGCGATCCGCGGCGGATCTTCTGCATTGTGCTGATCCTGGGAGCCGTAGCCGGCTTGAAGCTGATTGGCTGAGAATTCCGCTGAAACGTTACGGAGTTGGACACTTAACGGATGTTTCGCTGCCCCGGTTATGGTAAGTATAGTTAGTAAGAACATTATTCTTAATAAGGAGACTTATCACATATGAGCAGACCTGTATCTGAGAATATCCGCCTGAAGGACGGAGCTGTGCTGCCCAGACTGGGGCAGGGAACGTGGAGGATTGGCGACCAGCCGGCGAACCGGGCAGAAGAGATTGCTGCGCTTCGCCAGGGTGTGGAGCTGGGTATGAATCTGATTGATACGGCTGAGATGTACGGGGACGGCCGTTCCGAGGAGCTGGTTGGTGAAGCGCTGCGGGGAATCCGCGACCGCGGATTCCTGGTCTCCAAGGTCTATCCGCATAATGCGGGCGGGACTAAGCTGATTAACAGCTGCGAAGCCAGCCTGAAGCGGCTCGGCACGGACCAGCTGGACCTGTACCTGCTGCATTGGCGAGGCAACATTCCTCTGGAAGAGACCGTGGAGGGGATGGAGGCACTGGTTGCTTCCGGTAAAATCGCCCGCTGGGGCGTATCCAATCTGGATACTGCAGATATGCAGGAGCTGCTGAGTATTCCCGGCGGCAATCACTGCGCAGTCAATCAAGTGCTCTACCATCTGGGCTCAAGAGGGATCGAGCATGATCTGCTGCCCTGGCTGAGAGGACATAAGATTCCTGTCATGGCCTATTCTCCGCTGGCCCAGGCAGGCACGCTGAGAAAAGGGCTGTCTGAGAATGAAGCTGTGCAGCAGATTGCCCGGAATCATGAGGTCACTCCGCTGCAGGTTCTGCTGGCCTGGAGTATCCGGGACGAGGATATCCTGGCTATCCCCAAAGCCGCCACCCGCGAACATGTGAATGAGAATGCCGCTGCCGCGAAGCTTGTGCTTTCAGACGAAGAGTTGTGGCAGCTCGACGATGCTTTTCCCCAGCCGTCGTGGAAGATTCCGCTGGACATGATTTAATCATAGCTTAACCGCTGCTGTATGGCATAGCTGTCTCCGCTTAGGGGGCGGCTTTTTTGTTGTCTGGGAAACAGTAATATGGAAGCTGCTAAGGTACGCGGGCCGGATAGCGGCTACAGACCGCCAATGAGGAGCGTACACAGGTTGATTCCGTTCTTGTACGCTTCCTAAGCCTTAGATGATATTATACGTAAATTTGTGCATCCTAGGGAGAAGCTTGTAGGCCGTTGGAAGCAAGGCGGAAACTGGACTTAAGCCCCTTGGCAGGAGCTCTTAAATGTTGTCAACAATGTTCATGCCGAAACCGTGTTTTCAATTTGGTGACAAAGAAAGCGCTTTGATTTACGATGTGTTCAAAGGGAAACACCTTTCAGGAAGAGTTGCGGAAGGTTCCCGTTCATTACAATAAGGGGGCATCTTAAATGGCCACAACGGCAACGAAACAAGCTTCATCCGGCGGTGCAAGGGTGAAGGTTCAACAATTCGGACGTATGCTCAGCGGTATGGTTATGCCGAATATCGGCGCTTTCATCGCTTGGGGATTGATTACAGCATTATTCATTCCAACGGGCTGGTATCCCAATGAGAGCCTTGCAGCTCTAGTAGGTCCAATCATTAACTATCTGCTTCCTCTATTGATCGGTTACACCGGCGGACAGATGGTTCACGGCAAACGCGGTGCTGTCATTGGTGCGCTGGTGACCATGGGGGTTATCGTCGGCTCGACGATTCCTATGTTCCTGGGTGCGATGATTGTCGGTCCGCTGGCTGCCTGGGTGCTGAAGCAGTTCGACAGAGCTGTGGACGGCAAAATCAGAGCCGGGTTCGAAATGCTGGTTAACAACTTCTCGCTGGGTATCATCGGCGGCGCGCTGACTCTGGGAGCCTTAAAGGGTGTTGGACCGCTGGTTCAAGGCCTGACCAATATCCTCTCGAATGGCGTGGAGTTCCTGGTGAACCATAACCTGCTGCCGCTCATCAACATCATCATTGAGCCGGCCAAGGTATTGTTCCTGAACAATGCGATCAACCACGGGGTACTGGGACCGATTGCGCTTGAAGAGTCCCAGAGAATCGGCAAATCCATCCTGTTCATGCTTGAATCGAATCCGGGTCCCGGACTTGGTATCCTGCTTGCATACTGGCTGGCGGGCAAAGGCTCTGCCAAATCCTCTGCACCGGGCGCTATTATCATTCACTTCCTGGGCGGGATTCATGAGATCTACTTCCCTTACATCCTGATGAACCCGCGTCTGATTCTGGCGGTCATCGGCGGCGGAATGTCCGGTACATTCACCTTCCAGATGCTGGGCGCCGGTCTGGTAGCTTCTCCTTCACCAGGCAGTATCTTTGCCTATTTCGCAATGACACCTAAGGGCGGATATCTTCCGATGATTGCCGGGGTTGTCGTGGCTACCATCGTATCGTTCCTGATTGCAGCTGTGCTTCTGAGATCTTCCAAGAGTAATGATGAAGAGGAGATGGATCTGGAAGCGGCAGAAGCCAGAATGAGAGACATGAAGTCGGCCGGTACTGCAGCTCAGACTGCGGCTACAGCAACCGTGGCTTCCAATATCCGCAACAAAGCAAGTGTCCACAAAATCGTATTCGCTTGTGATGCAGGGATGGGATCGAGTGCCATGGGGGCATCGGTGCTGAGAAAGAAACTGCAGAACGCAGGGGTTAACATCACGGTGACTAACTCTGCCGTCAGTGAAATTCCTGCCGACGCGGATATCGTGGTTACCCAGAAGACGCTGACGGACCGGGCGATTGCCAGCAATCCGAATGCCGAGCATATCTCGATCGATAACTTCCTGAAGAGCCCGAAATACGATGAGCTGGTGGAACGTTTGAAGTAAGAGGCATACGTGTACAATTTAAGTATATAGTTCTCGCAGAAACGGATGCCGTCCCTTATAGGACGGTATAGCCGTTTTTGCTTGATGCAAGGCGGAGGGTTAGCGGAAATGACGAAAATTACCGCCAGACAGCGCCAGATCCTGTGGCTTCTGCTTGAAGCGACCGGAGAGATTACCGCTGTAAAAATTGCCGAGGCTACCGGGGTAAGCGTAAGAACCGTACACCGGGAGATGGAGGATATAGAGTCCGCGCTTGAGGACTTTGGTCTTGATCTGATCAAAAAATCAGGCAAAGGCATCCAGTTGAGCGGCCCGGAGGCCGGTCTTGCGGAGCTGCGCCTGTTCCTGCGGGAAGAGAAGCCGGCGGATTATTCCGGCGAAGACCGCAAGGTATTCGAGCTCTGCGTGCTGCTGGAGGCAGAAGAGCCGGTGAAGCTGTTCACACTTGCGCATTCCCTCAAGGTTACAGTTGCTTCTATTAGCTATGATCTGGATGAACTGGAGCATTGGGTCCGTAAGTTCGGTCTGGAGCTGGTCCGCAGGCGAGGCTACGGCGTAGAAATCACCGGCAGCGAGATCGACAAGCGACGGGCGATTGGGCGGTTAGCCGCAGAGCATCTGGATTTGTCTGATCTGGTCGGCCATGGTTCTCTGGCTGAGAGCAATCCGGCTTTTCGTTTTCTATTAACTACAGTTGGAAAGTCCAACCTTATGGAAGTAGAGAATACGCTGTGGGATATGGAATGGAAATGGACCGCGGAGCTGCCCGAAATTGTCTATATGGAGATGCTCCTGGCCCTTGCTGTCACTACCCGGCGGATTGAGCTTAACCGGAGCATCGACAGCGGGGCGGAAGCGGGCTATTCCAGGGTGTCCGATCACCGGAACATTGCCGGAGCCGAGCGGTTTGTGGGGCAGCTCGCTGAGGTGCTTAAGCTGAAGATCCCCCGGGTAGAGATTCTGTATATCGCCGGGCTGTTCGACCGGGTCCAGGATTCCTTCTCCTCGTCGGGCTACGCCTATGGCGATATTGAATTAATGGAGATTGTCTACAAGCTGACGGAGAGTGTGGTCAAGCGGACAGGGCTGCCCTTCCAGAGTGACCGTTCCCTGCGCGAGGGGCTGCTGGAGCATATTGATCCGGCGCTGAAGCGGATCCGGGAAGGCACACGCATCCGCAACCCGCTGCTCGGCCCGATCCGCAGGGATTACGAATATCTGTTCAACATCATCCGCGCAGCCGTGGAGGATATGGAGCTGGAGCTTGAGATTCCGGATGAAGAAATCGGATTTCTGGTCATGCATTTCGGAGCTTCTGCAGAGCGGCTGAACCAGCTAAGGCGCAACGTAAGAGCCATTCTGGTCTGTGCCAGCGGCCTCAGCTCTTCCCGTCTGCTCGCCACCCGTCTGACCAAGGAAATGCCGCAGATTGAGATTCTCGGCAACATCTCCTGGTATGAAGCGGCACGCCTGCCGGATGAAGATTACGATCTGATTATATCTACCATTGATCTGCCGATTGATAAGGAGCGTTACATTAAGATCAGTCCCCTGCTCACAGCGGAGGAGATTGAGAAGCTGCTGAATTACATCCAGAATACTACCCTGCGGGAACGAGGGAAGGGGATGTCCGGTGAACCGGAACATGCGGCACGGGAGGAAGCCTCGCTTGAACGGCTCAGGAGCTACAAGGGCATTCTGGATGAGATCGTCAGCCTGCTGGAGCGGTTCCGCTTCCATCCGATTGATAATAAGGGGATGGATCTGTCAGCGACGATAGTGGAGATGCTGGAGACACTGAATGGAAACGGCGTGGTCGGGGATGCCGGTATTGTGCTGGAGCGTCTGCTCGAACGGGAGCGGATGACCAGTCAGGTGATCCCGGATACCGCATTGGCGCTGTTCCATACCAGAAGCAGCCATATTCACCTGTCCTCGCTGACCCTGTACCGGCTCGATCAGCCCGTAATTCTGGAGGGGGATACAGAGGTCAGAGTCATTCTGCTCATGCTGGCTCCGCGCAGACTCTCCAAGGAGAGTCTGGAGGTGCTCAGCGAGATCAGCGCACTGCTGCTGAACTCCGAGCTGGTTCAATTGCTGGAAGAGCGTTCAGAGTCAGAGATCCGGGGGTATTTGTCCTCGGAGCTGCTTCATTTTTTCCAAAATAAAAGTTGAAAGCGGGAGAAACCATATGAGTATACTGTCAGAAAATAAAGTGATTATGCACGGTGCCGCAAACGATAAATACGAAGCCATCAAGATGGCGGGCAAGCTGTTGGTTGATGCAGGGCATGT
The DNA here is from genome assembly GCF_038006885.1 of Paenibacillus sp. FSL R7-0302. NCBI lineage: Bacteria > Bacillati > Bacillota > Bacilli > Caryophanales > Paenibacillaceae > Paenibacillus > Paenibacillus sp. FSL R7-0302. The sequence continues at coordinate 4,801,296 of NZ_JBBOWB010000001.1, read as the reverse complement.
AACGGAAGAATATGTTCCCAAGATGCTTGAGCGCGAGGAGGTGGTGTCCACTTATATGGGCGGCGGATTGGCTATTCCGCATGGTACCAAGGAAGCGCGGCCTTTTATTAAGTCAACCGGGTTGTCGATCATCCGCTTTCCGGACGGGGTGGATTTCGGCGGCGATGAGCCGGCGTTTGTAGTCATCGGTATTGCAGCCGCAGGTGACGGGCATATGGAAGTTCTGACGAACGTGGCGATGATATTCACCGAGGATGATGCCATTGACCGCGTCATGAACGCCCCTACGGCTGCTGATGTTATCGCAATCTTCGAAGGGGGACTGGAGTAATGAAGGCGGTCCATTTCGGCGCGGGCAATATCGGCAGGGGCTTCATCGGGCTGTTGCTGTCGCAGGCGGGCTATGAAGTTACTTTTGTGGATGTAAATGAGGCCTTTGTTACCCAGCTCAAGAAGCGCGGCGAGTATCCGGTCACGCTGGCCAGCGACGGTCAGGAAACGGTCATCGTGAAGAATGTAACGGCTCTTAGCAGTGTCACGCATGCGGATGAAGTGGCGGCCGCCATTGCTGAAGCTGATCTGGTTACAACCGCAGTCGGCGTGTCCATTCTGAAGCATATTGCCGGTACTGTGGCGGAGGGCATCCGCAGAAGAGTGGCTGTCTCCTCCGCGCCGCTGCATGTAATCGCCTGCGAGAATGCGATTGGCGGCAGTGCACAGCTCAAGGAGCTGGTATATGCGAAGCTGGATGATGAGACCCGTACGAAGGCTGAATCTTCGGTTGCTTTTCCGAACGCGGCTGTGGACCGGATCGTTCCGCTCCAGCAGCATGAGGATATTCTGAAGGTGGTCGTGGAGCCGTTCTATGAATGGGTGGTGGACGCCTCGCAGATGATCCCGGGCTATACGCCGGTTGAAGGTGTGCATTATGTAGAGAATCTGGAGCCGTATATTGAACGCAAGCTCTTCACTGTGAACACGGGTCACTGCTCTGCGGCGTACCTTGGCTATCTGCAGGGCTACGAGACCATACAGCAGGCTATGGCGGATGAGGCGTTAACGGCGAAGGTTCGCGAGGTACTTGAGGAGACCGGCGCGGTGCTGGTCCAGAAGCACGGCTTCGATGAATCGGAGCACATTAAGTATATCGATAAAATCCTGGAGCGCTTCCGCAATCCGGCGCTGACCGATGAGGTGTCCCGTGTAGGCCGTTCGCCGCTGCGCAAGCTGTCGCCGAATGACCGTCTGGTATCCCCTGCAACGCAGGCGTATGACAGAGGGCTGAGCTACACGGCGTTGACTCGTTCCATGGCCGGTGCGCTGCTGTTCAAGGCGGGGGATGACCCGGAAGCGGTGGAGCTGGGGGCCGCAATCGCGGAGCTTGGAGCAGAAGCAGCGCTGACGAAGTACACCGGGCTTGCTGCGGATCACCCGATTCATCAGTCTGCGATGGAGCAATACGCGATTTTGAGTTAAGAACATAGAATTACAGCCGCAGGGAAAGCCTATAAGCTTATCCCTGCGGCTGTTTGCGTTAGTGTGTGACTCTTAAAAGTGGGGAGATTGATTAGCTGTTCTCCAAAATCGTCTGCAGTGTCGTGCGGTCCAGTCCTTGCACGAGCTTGATCAGCAGCTCCTTGGCTGCCGCATAATCATCACTGTGGATAATTGAGGTTGCCGTGTGGATGTAACGGGAACAGATCCCGATCACCGCTGAAGGAATACCGATTCCGCTGAGATGCACCTGACCCGCATCCGTTCCTCCCTGGGAGACGAAATACTGGTATTTGATCTTATGGGTGTCAGCCGTATCCTGCACATATTCAATCAGTCCCCGGTGAGTAATCATCGTCGGGTCAAAAATACGCAGCAGCGCGCCCTGGCCCAGATGGCCGAAGGCCTGGCGGTCGCCGGTCATATCGGCAGCGGCGCTGGCGTCCAGCCCGAAGAAAATATCCGGTGCCAGCAGATTGGCAGCTGTCCGGGCACCGCGCAGCCCGACCTCTTCCTGAACGGTAGCCCCGCAGTAGAGCGTATTCGGCAAGGCTTGCCCGTGCAGTTCCTTCATTAATTCAATAGCCAGTCCAACGCCATAGCGGTTGTCCCAGGCTTTGGCCATAATCTTCTTCGGATTGGAGAGTGGTGTGAACGGGCAGACCGGCACGACCTGCTGTCCTGGAGCTACACCGAAGCTCTGCGCCTCTTCCCGGCTGTCTGCGCCGATATCGATGTACATCTTGCTGATCTCCCCGGCTTTGCCGCGTTCATCCGCGCTCAGCAGATGGATAGGTGTACTGCCGACCACGCCGTTCAGCGTACCCTTCGGCGTAATAATCTGCAGGCGCTGTGAGGCCACGGCCGAAGCCAGCCATCCGCCCAGCGGTGTGAAGCGGATCATCCCGTTGTCTGTAATGCCGGTAACCATGAAGCCTACCTCATCGAAATGGCCGGCCACCATAATCTTGGGACCGCTTACTTCACCGCGCATCACACCGAACAGGCTGCCCAGCCGGTCCTGTACGAATTCGTCCGTATAAGGCGTCATAGCCTCCTTGACATAAGCGCGCAGCTCGCGCTCGAAGCCGGAGGCTGAGGGGAATTCTGTTAATGTTTTGAACAATTCAAGTGTGTCTGTATTCATACATATATCGCTCCTTTATGTTATGACATCTAGTATGAACATTCTTACTCCGCTTGTCCATGCCGGGAGGGCAAATGAACACAGAGACTCCCTGTGCGAATACTATACCGTAAGGGCTCTGCAGGCAGGAGCCGGAGAAAGGAAGCGAGGAGAATGTGGCTCTCGGGGAGCGTAGCCCAGGCAGGCAGCCGGAGCGGATTCCGGAAAGTGCCGGGCCGCAGGCAGGGCTTGCCCAGGCGGTACCGCCGCCGGTACGGGCGGGAGAATGAGGCAGTGCTGATCCTGGTGCTGTTTCTGCTGCTGATTGTTGTGCTGTTTTATTTTTCCTGAGCAGGAGGGACATAACGGGGCCGCCTGAAGTGAACAATAAGGAAAACTTAATTCCGCACAGCACGAAGGGACGGGACTACAGCACAGCTTACCCGCTGCCCGTTCCCTTTCGTATCCAACAGTTCAGGGGGTGTCTGCATTGCCGGCAAAAACAAAAAAGTCAGGCGTCAAGCTGAACCTTGACGGTCTGACCCCGAAGTCTTATCAGGAATTGGCCAAGCCTTATGTACCCTCCCGTCCGGTATTCAAGAATTGTATCCGTGCCTTCCTGTCGGGAGGCTTGATCTGTGTGCTGGGACAAGGCATCCAGGAAGCGTTCATGGCGATATTCGATATGACCTCCCGGGAGGCGGCAAGCCCGACAGTTGCCATTCTGATTCTGCTCTCCGTCATACTGACCAGCTTCGGGGTGTATGATAAGCTCGCCCAGTGGTGCGGTGCCGGCACAGCGGTTCCGGTCACAGGATTCGCCAACAGTATGTGCTCCGCCGCACTGGAGCACCGGGCTGAAGGGCTGGTGCTGGGTGTGGGGGGGAACATGTTCAAGCTGGCCGGGTCGGTTATTGTGTTCGGTGTCGTTGCCGCTTTTATCGTGGGTGTAGTGTATGCCGTTATGGGCTGGGGAGGTGCACATTAAACGATGAAGCAGCTCGGCAGTCAGACCTGGGAATTTACGAACCGTCCGGTGATCCTTGGGACCTCCGCTGTGGTGGGACCTGAAGAGGGAGAAGGGCCGCTGGCCTCAAGCTTCGACTTCGTCTATGACTCGCTGGAGATGGGCGAGAAGACATGGGAGAAGGCAGAACGCGCCCTGTTCGAAAAAGCCGCCAAGCTCGCCCTGATGAATGCGAATCTGGAGCAGGATAAGCTGGAATTCTTCGTCGGCGGGGATCTGATGAATCAGATCATCAGCAGCTCCTTCGCCGCGCGGAAGCTCGGCGTGCCTTACTTGGGAGTGTTCGGTGCCTGCTCCACCTCGATGGAGAGCCTCGCCATCGCCTCCATGATTGTGGATTCCGGCGGCGGCAAGTACGCGCTGGCCGGTACATCCAGCCATAACTGTACAGTTGAGAAGCAGTTCCGCTACCCGACAGAGTATGGCTCGCAGAAGCCGCCCACCGCCCAATATACCGTTACAGGCTCCGGCTGCGCAGTGGTAGGAGTGAACGATGGGGCGGTTCAAGGGCCGCAAGTGGTGTACGCAACGCTTGGGCGCATCATGGATCTGGGACTGAAAGATCCGTTCAATATGGGAACCGCTATGGCCCCGGCAGCCGCCGATACCATCACGGCGCATTTCCGCGATACGGGGCTGTCGCCCGGTCACTATGATCTGATTGTTACGGGCGATCTGGCTTCCGTCGGCTTGCCGATTGCCAAGGATCTGCTGGCCAAGGAAGGCATCCCGATGGAGGAGACGGTCTTCAATGACTGTGGACTCATGATGTACGACCTGGACAAGCAGAAGTATGTCATTGCCGGGGGAAGCGGTGCGGGCTGCTCCGCCACGGTAACCTACGGGCATATTATCGGCCGGATGAAGAAGGGGGAGTTGAAACGGGTATTGATCGTGGCGACTGGAGCGCTGCTCTCGCCGCTGTCTTATCAGCAAGGGGAGAGTATTCCGTGCGTAGCCCATGCGGTAGCCCTGGAGATCGGAGGTGAGGGAGCATGATTTATTTATGGGCTTTTCTGGTCGGGGGTGCGATATGCGTGATCGGCCAGCTGATGTTCGATGTGCTGAAGCTGACTCCGGCCCATACCATGAGTACGCTGGTGGTGCTTGGTGCGGCTGCCGATGCTTTTGGCATCTACGATCCGCTCGTGAAATTCGCCGGAGCCGGGGCCAGCGTGCCCATTACCAGCTTCGGGAATTCTCTGGTCCACGGCGCGCTGACTGAGCTGGAACGCGATGGCTGGGTCGGTGTCGTCACCGGGATCTTCGATGTGACCAGCGCCGGGATTTCCTCGGCGATTGTCTTCTCTTTCCTGGCGGCGCTGGTGGTCCGGCCGAAGGGGTAACTGACGGCAGATGGAGCGTATACAGATATGTTGATTCCGGGATCGCCTATGGCGGTCCCTTTTTATATGAAGGGGGTGTACGACGCCTGATGCGGGTTTCTTTTAGACAAATCTAGCATGCCGCTCTATAAATTCACTTGGCCTAACATGTACTTTCGGTACTCCTATCATGTAAAATGTATATATTACTGCTTATTCTGATATAGGAGGGTTTAACATACATGCCCGTACGTCAAGAATCCACGCAAATTATGAACGCTGTCCGCACTAATCTGGAATCCTGTATTCTCGGTAAAAGCTTTGAAATAGAACTGCTGCTGACTGCACTGTTAGCGGGCGGACATGTCCTGATTGAGGATGTTCCGGGAACTGGCAAAACCCAGCTGATCCGCGCGCTCTCCCGGTCGATGTCCGGCGAATACCGGCGCATCCAGTGTAACCCGGATATTCTTCCGAGTGATATTACCGGCGTATCCGTCTATCATCCGCGTGATGAGATGTTCCACTTCCGTCCGGGTCCGGTGATGACCAATATCCTGCTGGCCGATGAGATCAACCGGGCGACCACCAAGACCCAGTCCGCACTGCTTGAGGTAATGGAAGAACGCAATGTTACGGTCGATGGAGAGACCTATCCCCTTCCGCATCCGTTCATGCTCTGTGCGACCCAGAATCCGATAGATTTCGAGGGAACCTATACCCTTCCCGAAGCTCAGCTGGACCGCTTCATGCTGCGCATCAGCCTGGGCTACCCCGATGCCGATACCGAGAAGAACCTGCTGCTAACCCATCAGCAGGGCCAGCCGGTGGACAGGCTGGCTCCCGTAACCAGCATGGAGACGATTGCGGCCATTCAGGAGGAGATCCGCGATGTGTTTATCAGCGAGCCGGTGCTGAACTACCTGCTGGATGTGGTCCGCCAGACGCGGGTACATCCGCTGGTGATGCTGGGCGCAAGCCCCCGGGCATCCTTATCGTTCATGATGGCCTGCAAGGCCTACGCTTTTCTCCAGGAACGGGATTATGTGCTGCCTGACGATGTGAAGACCCTGACCCCGTATACACTGGGACACCGGATCCTGCTGCGGCCGGAATCACGCCTGGACAACGTCAGCATGGACTCCCTGCTGCAGAAGCTGCTTCAGAGCATTAACGTGCCTGTAACCATGAGGCAATAAGATGAGGGCCTTACTTACGCGGGCTGCCGCTGCGGTTCAGCTGAGGAAGTTCACGGGCGTTCTGGCAATTTGGGTCATTACACTCTTCTACGTGCTGTTTCAGGGCGGCAAAACCTCGTTCATGCTGTTCATCATGGTCTCTGTTCTTTTTCTGTATCTGTTCATTGGCGGTCTTGAAGGGGTACGGCGGGCCAGAGGCGCACGCAGCTTCTATTCCGAACAGGATAAGCCGGATCTGCTCTATGCCGGGGGTTTTCTCAAGGTGAAGCTGGAAGTGACCATTCCGGGATTTCTGCCTTTGCCCTATGTGGTTGTAAGAGAAATTCTGAAGCGCCATAACGGAGAGTCCTGGGTGTTCGAGGAGAGCCTGATTCCGAACATGGGCGGACGGGGCGAGCTGCTGTTCCAGACGCCGCTGCTGGAGCGGGGCCGTTATTCTTTTGAGAATACGGATATTCTCAGCGAGGATATCTTCGGTCTGATGGAGCATAAGGGGACCTTCAAGGCAGAAGGCCAATTCCGGGTGATGCCCCGGGCCGTCGTAGTGCCGCGCTGGCAGCTGTATGAGCGCAAGGCGCGCCTGTCGGGGCCGCAGGTATCACTGCTTCAGTCCAGGCGCGAGACCACGCAAATCAACGGTGTCCGTGATTATGTCTACGGGGACAGGCTGACGCGCATTCACTGGAATGCAACGGCGAAGACCGGCGAGTGGAAGTCGAAGGAATTCGAGCATGAATCCGTTCCCAGAACCATTCTGGTGCTGGACGGAACCTCCAGCGGCTATTATAACTCTGCACAATTCGAGCTGGCAGTCTCGGTCACGGCTTCTCTCCTCGGCTTCGGCATCCGGGAGCGGATCGGCATCGGCCTGTGCTGTCTGGATAAGCATAATAAGGTGTTCAGTCCGGCGGAAGGCAATGCCGAGCGGCAAAAGATGATTCAGTATCTGATTGACATCAACGCGGAAGGCAAGGGGCCGCTGATTGACAGGCTGGAGAGTGTCCAGCGGCTGTTCCCCAAGGGGTCGTATTTCGTACTGATCAGTCCGCAGAGCGGCAGAGTGGTACTGGATACGCTGCGCTGGGCGGAGAACCGGGGGATGACCCCTTCCCATATTCATGTGCTGCATCCTTCCGGGAAATACCGGGCCGGAGAGTGGCAGAATATTCTGCACTCGCATGGCGTTACCGGACATAGCATCAGCACACTTCAGGAGCTTCCTGCGGTACTTGGAGGTGATTCTGTCCGATGAAGCACTGGTTCCAGGCGATACGTTCCTCATGGCATCACGGGCTGACGCTGCTATGGCTGAGCATGATCGCCATGCAGTGGGTGTCCTATACGGTGCCCTTCTGGCTGCAGGAGACCACCGTTTCTGTGGCGCTAACCCTGCTGGCTGTTACAGCTATTGAAATCATTTTTCCGTTCAAAAGAGTGTACCGCATACTGCTGGAAGGCGCGGCAGTGGTATTAATTGTATACAACGTGATTATCAGCTACGGGATTTACATTCCCGATCCTCTGCTGCCGGCGTTTCTTGACCGGCTGCCCGGGATAGCGGTATCGATGATTCCGTACATGTGGTTTGTGCTGGGCGCTTGGGCGCTGCTGCTTATGTCTGCTTGGTGGGTGAACGGCAAGGCGCGGATTCTGATGTTCATCGCGGCGAATATCACAGCCTTCGCCGCGCTGGATTCATTCACGACAGCGGTAATGTGGCAGGAGGTAGCCTGGACGGTCTTTGCCGGGATGGGCTGGCTGGTCACCCGGCATCTGAGGAATTTCCAGCTGCATTATCCGCGCGGCTGGACCTATATGCTGAGGTATCCGATGAAGGTTGCCTTGAATATAGCGATAGTTTTCTCACTGGTCATCCTTGCCGGGGTGAATATGCCGGGCGTGCGTCCCACCTTGACCGACCCTTATACCGCCTGGCAAAAGTGGAATGGTAACTCCGTCTCTTCCAGACCCTCCTCCGGGAGCGGGGACGCTGCAAGCGGCGGGTCAGCGGCGAACGGGACGACCTCGGGCTACAGCCTGAACGATGACAATCTGGGCGGGGGCTTCAACTTCGATTATTCGCCGGTCATGCAAGTGACCTCCGATCTGCGCACCTATATGCGCGGCGAGATCCGCAGCGTGTATTCGGGCAAAGGCTGGACAGACGATGATACCTCCGGCCGGGGAACGCATAACGAGGTGCAGGTGGGCGAGCCGCTGGAACGTGCTGCCGCCTCCAAGACAGAGACGCGTACGCTCAAGCAGACCGTCAAGCTGCTCGGAGGGAACAGTTATCCGGTTCTGTTCGGCGGCTATTCGATCTCGGGGGTAGACTCGGTGGACGGGCAGGAACAGAGCACCGGCTTGTCCTGGCGGAGTGAAGACAGTGAGCTGCTGTGGAATCCCGGAGGCAAGACAAGGGCTTACCCGCAGACCTATGTGGTAACCTCGGAGGTGCCGGTGGTTCCCCTTCAGGAGTTAAGCAAGCAGACCTTCGAGCAGCTCTATGGAAACAAGAATATCGACCCGCAGTATCTTCAGCTCCCGGATAACTATCCCGAGCGGGTGAGCGCGCTGGCCAAGGAGATTACGGACAGAGCACAGACGCCTTATGAGAAGACGATCCTGCTGCAGCAATACCTGCAAGCAACCTTTCCCTACACGAATCAGCCGGATACCTCACGGGCCAGAAGCAAGGACATGGTCGAGAGCTTCCTGTTTGAGATCAGGGAAGGATACTGCGACTACTATTCCACGGCGCTTGTCACCATGGCGAGGTCACTGGATATACCGGCCCGCTGGGTGAAGGGATATGCTCCCGGGGAGCAGGCCGAGATTCCGGATAGCGTAATGCTTCAGCAGGGTGCTGCCGGTTATGTAAATAACAATTACACGATTACCAATGCAGACGCCCACTCCTGGGCCGAGATCTATTTCGGCGATTACGGATGGGTTCCTGTTGAGGCAACGCCAGGATTCGATGTTCCGGTGCTGACGCAGAGTGAGCAGGATAATCCGGACCAACCTGAGGTAGAGGTAGAGGAGCCTGAAGAGCTTGAACCGGCGGCAGCGGGCCAGACGGACAAGTCTTCCGGATTCCATCCCGGCACCTGGGCCGTGGCTGGAGCAGCGGCTGTACTCCTGCTCTGGACCCTATTCCTGATCTGGCAGCGCCGGCTGAGCCTGCGCTTCCTGATTACCCGTATCCGCCTCGGCGGCCAGCCCACTCCGGCGCAAAAAGTTGCCGCAGAAACGGAGCGCTGGGTAAGGTATATGCGCAGGAAGGGTATGCTGAAGAAAGAGCATGAAACCCTGCGCGAATCCGTGGCACGGTGGAGCGTGGAACGCCCGCAAGCTGCAGGCAGTCTTGCTGCACTGCTGAAGATGTTCGAGCGGGCGAATTACAGCCCTGAGGTTATTGAAGACAAAGACTGGCACAGCGTGTATACTGAAGCTTTGCGGCTGCGAAAAATCATGAAGTCCGGCAAGTAATGCCCACTGGTGGTGAAATGCTGCCGGACCCTGGGATTTTTGCAGTCCTATAGAGCCGGGTTACAAGTTTCCTGTATGAAAATGAGGTGAATGTATTGTTTGAAAGATTAGTCCCCAAGCTCCGGGTAAACACGGTGTTTGATATCGCTCTGGAGGAGCTGTACCGTCAAGGCTACCGGGGAATTATTACGGATCTGGATAATACGCTGGTCGGCGCGAAGGCGCCGCTGGCTACTCCTGAGCTGCTGCTCTGGTTCGCCAAGGTGAAGGAGCTGGGCTTCAAGCTAGTGATCGTATCCAACAACAATATGGACCGGGTGTCGCGTTTTGCCACCCCGCTGAATATTGAATTTGTACATCAGGCCAAGAAGCCCAGCAATTCCCCGTTCCTGCGGGCGATGAAGCTGATGGAGCTGGGACCGGAGCAGACAATTGTGGTTGGCGACCAGATGCTTACGGATGTATATGGCGGCAACCGGCTGGGTCTGTTCACGGTACTCGTGCTGCCGATCTCCGTCAAGGATGAGGGAATAGGAACAAGAATTAACCGCAGAGTGGAGCAGATAGCGTTGACCCGTCTGCGTAAGCAAGGATTGTGGCAAGAGGAGGATAAATCTTAATGAATGCAATGAACGATGGAACAGCGCGGCCTGAGAAATGCAGCGGCTGCGGCATTAAGCTACAGAGCGTAGACAAGGAGCTCCCCGGCTATATTCCGGAGGTCGCCTTCGAACGGGAGCCGGTAATTTGCCAGCGCTGCTTCCGGATCAAGAATTACAATGAAGCCTCTTCCGTATCGGTGAACCAGGATGAATTCCTGAAGCTGTTAAGCGGAGTAGGCGAGAAGAATGCACTGGTAATCCATATTGTGGATCTGTTCGATTTCGAGGGCAGTCTGATTTCCGGGCTGCAGCGGTTTGTCGGCAATAATCAGGTCATTCTGGCAGTGAACAAGATTGATCTGCTGCCGAAGGTGACCAACTGGAACCGATTGCGCAACTGGATGCAGCAGCGCTGCAAGGAAGAGGGACTGCGCACGGCGGAGATTGTCCTGGTCAGCGCGAAGCGTAATCAGGGCTTCGACCGTCTGCTGGAGGCCGTTACCGAGCTGCGCGGCCAGCGTGATGTATACGTTGTCGGGGCTACGAATGTAGGCAAGTCCACCTTGATTAACCGGCTGATCTCCGATTACAGTGACCTGGAAGAGGAACTGACCACCTCCCGTTATCCGGGCACTACCCTCGATATGGTCAAAATCCCGCTGGATGACGGCCATTCCATCATTGATACGCCGGGAATCGTGTACCCGTGGCGGTACAGCGAGCTGGTCGAGCGCAAGGATCTGGGCGCAGTGATGCCTGAGAATCCGCTCAAGCCTGCGGTCTATCAGCTGAATGAAGGCCAGTCGCTGTTCTTCGGCGGACTGGGACGCTTCGACTTCATTCAGGGGGAACGCCAGTCCTTCACCTGCTTCATCAGCGGCACGCTGAAGATTCACCGCACGAAGCTGGAGCGTGCAGATTCTCTGTATCAGGACCACCGGGGCGAGCTGCTGTCTCCGCCGGGGACTGCCGACATGGATAAGCTGCCGCAGTGGCAGCGCCATGAATTCCGTATCGCCAGGAATAGTGAGACCGACCTGTTCATCTCCGGTCTGGGCTGGATCAAAGTGAACGGTACAGCCGGAGCGGTAGTAGCTGTCCATGTGCCGCGCGGCGTCAAGGTGCTTACCCGTCCTTCGCTGATCTAATTGTACAGGAGGAAGGCGACATGACTGAGACAAACAGGAACACGCAGAGTCACGGGGAGCTGCTGCTGGGCGTGATGGGTGACCCGATTGCCCAGTCCAAATCCCCGCTGATGCACGGGGCGGCGCTCCAGGCGCTCGGTCTCTCCGGGGCTTATGTGCCGCTGCACATTACGCCTGACAAGCTGGGCGATGCGGTGCAGGCGATACGGACGCTTGGCTTCCGGGGCGTGAATGTAACGATCCCCCATAAGGTTGCCGTGATGGAGTATCTGGACCGGCTGGATTCAAGTGCGGTGGATGTCGGCGCAGTCAATACCATCGTCAACGACAATGGCATACTGACCGGCTTCAATACGGATGGCATCGGTTATGTCCGCTCACTGAAGACAGAGGCTGCGCCGGATCTTACCGGCGCCCGCATCCTCGTGATTGGAGCCGGCGGTGCGGCCAGAGGGATTGTCTCGGCGCTGCTGAAGGAGCAGCCAGCAATGATCCTGATTGTGAACCGAAATGAGGAACGGGCCCGTCAGCTGGCAGACAGCTTCAGCAGCCGGGGCAGCTTAACCGGAGCAGGGATGGATGCCGTTCCCGGCGTGCTGGGCAGCATGGATATTGTAATTAATACGACATCCGTAGGCATGTATCCGCATATGGAGGACATGCCGATCGATCCGGCGGGGCTGCACGAAGGGATGATCGTCAGCGATCTGATCTATAATCCGCTGCATACCCGGCTGCTTACAGAGAGCCTGAAGCGCGGCTGCACCGTTCACGGCGGGCTGGGCATGTTCGTCTACCAGGGAGCTTACGCCCTGGAGTATTGGACGGGGCTTACGGCTCCCGCAGCGATTATGCGGCAGACTATTGCGGATTGTCTCGGCCAGGTGCCGGGCAAATGATTTTCACTGAACAGGGTAATAATATATGTTAATTAAGGAGTTTTCACATTTATGTTAACAGGCAAACAAAAACGTTATTTGCGCTCTTTGGCTCATCATCTGGATGCTGTATTCCAGGTTGGCAAAGGCGGCGTAAACGATCATCTGATCCGTCACATTGAAGAAGCTATTGAGAAACGCGAGCTGATGAAGATCAGTGTACTGAATAACAACGCTGATGATCCCAAGGAAATTGGTGCCGCGCTTGCCGAGCAGTCCGGTTCGGAGCTTGTTCAGGTTATCGGCAAGACTATCGTTCTGTACAAGGAATCACGCGACAACAAAACGATTGAGCTTCCAAGATAGGAGGTTGACCTCTTGAGAGTAGGCATAATGGGAGGGACCTTCGATCCTCTGCATATCGGCCATATGATGGCCGCTGAGACGGCGCGCGAGAGCTACGGTCTGCAGGAGGTCTGGTTCATGCCTTCGCATATCCCGCCGCATAAGCATGAGGCCGGGGCAACCGGTGAAGAGCGGCTGGCAATGGTGGAGGGAGCGGTGAAGAATCACCCTTCCTTTGGCATTCTTGACTGGGAAATCGTGCGGGGCGGAGTATCCTATACGCTGGAGACGGTGATTAGTCTGCAGGAAGAATATCCGCAGCATGAGTTCTTTTTCATCGTGGGTGCGGATATGGTTCAGTATCTGCCCAAGTGGCAGGGGATCGAAGAGCTGGTGCAGCGGCTGACCTTCATCGGTGTCGGACGTCCGGGCACTCCGCTGGATCTGGGACTGCTGCCGGAGTTCATTGCCGGTAAAGTGCTGCTGGCGGATATGCCGCTGGTCGATCTCTCCTCCACCATGCTCAGAGCCCGGGCCGCCGAAGGAAAGTCGATCCGCTATATGGTTCCGGATGCTGTATATGAATATGTTCAAAGGAGTGGATTGTATGGAGTACAGCCGTGAAGCGCTGATTGAGGCGGTATCCGGCCAGATGCCGGACAAACGCTGGAAGCATACACTCGGTGTGATGGAGTCTGCTGTGAAGCTGGCGCAGCGGTATGGCGCTGACCCGCAGCGGGCCGAGACCGCTGCCATCCTGCATGATGTGGCCAAATATTGGCCGGTGGAACGGATGCGGGAGATCATTGAACAGAATGGATTATCCGCTGAGCTTTTGAAATATGACAAGCAGCTATGGCATGCTGAGGTTGGTGCTTATACCGCCGAGCATGATTATGGCATTACGGATTCGGAGGTACTGGATGCGATCCGTTACCATACCTCGGGCCGGGAGAACATGAGTCTGCTGGAGCGGATCGTCTGTCTGGCTGATTATATTGAGCCTGGACGGGACTTCCCCGGTGTGGAGGAGATCCGCAGGCTATCGAAGGTCAGCCTGGAGGAAGGGCTGATTGCCGGACTGGATTCCACTATACGAGTGCTGCTGGAGAAGCGCCGGGTCGTATTTCCGCTTACGGTGCTGGCGCGCAACGATTTAGTTAGAACATTGGAGGATAAACTATGAGTGTACAATCAAACAAGCTGTTTGAGTTGGCGTTACACGCCGTTCAGGATAAAAAAGCAATGAACGTGGTGGCTCTCGATCTGCGCAGTGTGTCGCCGATCAGCGATTATTTCATCATCTGCCACGGTAATTCCGATACCCAGGTTCAGGCGATCGCCACTGAGGTGCGCAAGGTAGTCCATGAAGCAGGCGGGGTAATCAAAGGCATCGAGGGGATGGATGCGGCACGCTGGGTACTGATGGACCTTGGCGATGTGATTGTCCATGTCTTCCACCGCGATGAGCGTGAATATTACAATATTGAGCGTCTGTGGTCGGATGCCAAGGTCGTGGAGACGGTATGAGTCTGATTGCAGGAACTACGGTTACGCTTGAAGTGATGCGGGAGGTATCCCCTTACGGATACTTCCTGAGCGCGGGCGACCAGGATATTATGCTTCATTACACCGAGCTTGTAGGCAGCAAGCCGAAGATCGGCGACAAGGTGGAGGTATTCCTCTTCTTCGATACCGAGGACCGTCCTGCGGCGACGATGAAGAAGCCGTATCTGACGCTTGGCGAGATGGCGCTGCTGGAAGTGGCGGATATCCATCCGCGGCTGGGCTGCTTCCTGGAGATGGGGCTTGGACGGCAGCTGCTGCTGCCGCTCAGCGAGCTTCCCGAGCTGGTGGAGCTGCGTCCGCAGATTGGCGACAAGGTCTTCGCAATTATGGAGCATGACAAGCAGGGACGTCTCCGTGCCAAGCTGGCCGGAGAGCAGGAGCTTGCGCCGCTGGCCTTGCCTGCACCGGAATCGTGGCAGGGGCAGACGGTCACAGCCCGGGTATATAAGCCGCTGCAGATGGGCACCTTCGTGCTTGTAGACGCCGGTGTGCTCGGCTTCGGCATCATCGGAATGGTCCACTCCTCTGAACGCGTTCGCTTGCTGCGTCTGGGTGAAGTGATTGAAGCGCGCGTGGCCCATATCCGTGAGGATGGCCGCGTCAACCTCAGCATGGGCCACCGCAAGGAAGTGGGCCGTGATGTGGATTCGGCGGCTCTGCTAGATTTTCTGGCTTCCCGTCCGGGCGGCGGAATGCCATATTCGGATGCTACGCCTCCCGATATTATCAAGCAGCGCTTCGGCATCAGCAAATCAGCCTTCAAGCGCGCGCTGGGCAAGCTGATGAAGGAAGGGCTGGTTGTCCAGAAGGAGAACTGGACCTATCTGGCTTCCCTCGAAGAGGAGCAGGCCGGACCGGACAGCGATTCTGACAACCAATAGTATAGAGAAAGCGGTGTACGCAGTGTCTTCCTATGGCAAATTTGCTTATGTATACGATGCGCTTATGGCGGATATGCCGTATCCGGATTGGCTGGCCTTTGCCGAGACGGCATGGGGCAAATACGGCAAGCCGCGCAAGGTAGCCGAACTCGGCTGTGGTACCGGCAGCCTGACGATTCCGCTGGCGGGGGCAGGGTATCACATGACGGGGATTGATCTTTCTTCGGACATGCTGTCCGTTGCCCAGCGTAAGCTGGAGCAGCAGCCGCAGGGACGGCGCTTTTTGCGGGAGGGCAGTGTGCAGTGGGTTCAGCAGAACATGAAGGAATGGGAGCTGCCGGAGCCGGTGGATTCTGTGATTTCCTTCTGCGACTGCCTGAATTATGTGCTGGAGGAGCAGGACATCCGCAAGGTATTCTCCTGCACGTATGACGGGCTTAAGCCAGGCGGGACCTTCCTGTTCGATGTGCATCATCCGAACACGCTGATCCGCTATGAGGAAGAGCAGCCCTTCGTGCTGGATGAGCTGGATGTATCCTACATCTGGACCTGTGAGCTGGATGTGCCGCGCCGGGAGATTGAGCATCACCTGTCCATCTTCGCCCGCGAGGAGGGCCGCTCAGACACGTACCGGCGCTTCGAGGAGACTCATACCCAGCGTGCCTATGACCCGGAGTGGATGAAGCAGGAGCTGCTTGCTGCCGGATTCAGCGAGGTGTCGGTGTATGCGGACTTCGAATGGGTGGCGGCAGATGATTCGGCGCAGCGGCTGTTCTATGTGGCTGTGAAATGAAGCTACAAAAGAAACCTTGAAGCGTAATCGTCACTGCGGAGAAGATTTGGACTTCTAGAGCACATAAGAACTTTAAGCGTAAATCGTCACTGCGGAGAACATTTGGACTTACGGCCGCTGTTGTCTGCAGATTTCATGATTTAATACCGCTGTTCGCGGTAGAAATCCGCAGACAAAGGCGGACGCTACCGCTCCTACAGTTCCAAATTTCCCCTCCGTTCCTTTTTGCTTCTCGTTAAATTCTTTAGAGCTTCATATATGGTTGAGGTAGTATGGAGGTCCTTACCCGAAATTGGGTAAGGGCCTTCTTTGATCTTGATATGGACCAAATGTATGCCAAAAACCTAACACAATCGGCGCTGCTGAGGCACTTAGACCAAATGTATGCGAAAAACAGCATACAATCGGCGCTGCTGAGGTACATGGACCAAATGTATGTGAAAAACAGCATACAATCGGCGCTACTGGGTCACATGGACCAAATGTATGTCAAAAACAGCATACAATCGGCGCAACTGAGGCCGCGTGGGATGGCGTAAAGTAAGTTGTGTACCACAATTTGGAGCCTAGCCAGGCAACAAAAAAGTAGGGTATCCTCGGGTTTACCACAACACCAAGAAGGAGCCCTACTCGATGACTATTGTACCCGAACATATGCTAAATAATCTATTTGAAAAACTTGTTAAAGACTTCATGAAAGAGAATATGGAATCGCTCCTGCGTGCCGAAATCCAAGGGTTTATGGCGAGTGAAGAAGCCGGTGCCAGCAATAGCCGTAACGGATACTATACACGGGATCTGCACACGAGATACGGCCATATTGAGGATCTTCAGGTTCCCCGGGACCGCCAGGGTCTCTTTCAAACTCAGATGTTTGAACCGTACCAGCGGCGGGAGGGCTGGCTGGAGGAGGCGGTGATCCAGATGTATAAATCCGGCATGGGTACCCGAGATGTGGCCCGGTTTATTGAAAGCATGTTCGGCAGCCATTACTCGCCCACCACCATCAGTAACATCACCGCTACGGTGCTGGAGGACATTCACCAGTGGCAGAAACGTCCGCTGAGCAAGCGCTACTCTGTGATTTACCTGGATGGGCTGTACGTGAAGCTGAAACGGGGCACGGTCCGGGGCGAAGTCGTCTATTTTGCCATGGGAATCGACGAAGAAGGTCAGCGTCAAATCCTGGGGTTCTACGTGGGGGGTCAAGAGAGCTCGAATGGCTGGCGGGAGGTACTCAAAGATCTGTACGCACGCGGGGCCCAGGAAGTGCTGCTGGGTGTATTTGACGGACTGCCGGGGCTAGATGCGGCCTTTAAAGAAACCTACCCGCAAGCGGATGTGCAGCATTGTGTGGTGCACAAAGTACGAGCCACGTTACCCAAAATCCGGGTGGAGCACAAAACCGATGTGATTAAAGCCCTGAAGACCGTGTATGATGCACCGGATGAGGTCGTGGCCCGGGCGAACTTTGACACGGTGAAAGCGAAGTGGAATGCGTTATACCCGAAGGAAATGCGGTCTTGGGAGGAGCAGCTTTCGACGTTACTGACGTTCTACAAGTACCCGGAACCGATGCGAAAAGCGATTTACACGTCCAATCCCATCGAGCGAATGAACAAGGAAATCCGTAAACGCCTGAAGCCGATGAACAGTCTGACCAACATGGATGCGGCAGAAAAAATCGTGTATCTGGAGATGTTAGGCTACAACGAAAGGTTTGGGCAGCGAGTCACCCCTGGCTTTGGGGTGGACACGGTGAAAAAGAAGCTCAGCCAGCTCTATGAAGCCCGCTACCCTTCGTTGCCGACAGCCGAAGAAGAGTAACTAAGGAATCCAGTTTCTGGGGGTCGGGGTTCCCCCTCCCCCCAGAAACACTACACCCCCAACCCGTAACCCCGGGGAGGTACCTCTACTCATTTACACAAACTTCTTGACGCTACCCCGCGTGGAGCAAATGTATGTGGAAAACAGCATACAATCGGAGCAATGTGCTGGTGCGAGGGCGAGTGAGGCAGATGTACAAGTACCATCTGTACAAAAGGACGCATCAGCCGTTCTAATCTGCATGACAATAGCAAACCGGGCCGTATCTTCAGATACGGCCCGGCCATCTTCCAAGCAGGCTTACCGGTGTTCGAACAAATCGATGGTGCCGAGTACAATATGCGCCAGACCAAATCCAAGAATGCCGGTTGCCGCGATCTTATATCTGCTCCCCAGAAAAGCTGCACTCGAAGCAGTAACTACGGTCCCCAGTACGGCGGGTATCATCCCTTCACGCATTCGAAACACTCCCTCACGGTAGTTTGAAAGACATTCGTTAGTGTGGGTTAAGGCCCGGACAATTATACTTCGAGTTTATGCCAGCGGCGGCAGGGAAGCGGCTGTCTGTTATAAACGGTCAATCTGCCACTCCCGCTGTGGTCACCCGGCCGGAAGGGTCTTCGACCTCATGAACATTGTAGAGCACACGCGCCAGCAGATCCTGGCTGTAATTGCCGAAATGCTTACCGTAGATCGTCAAGCCGCGCTTGTTCACCGGTTTGTCGGTGACGGCAATGCGGAAGGTCAGCTCGCTTTTGTAATCCAGCTTGATGTCGTCAAGGGTAATGTCTGAGATGCGGCAGCCGTCAATGAAGCTGCCCTCCTGATTGATGCGGATCAGCTTCAGCATGCCGTACTGGTTGAGGTGGGGAGGCCACCAGTCCGGGTTGAAGGTGCCGCGCGCATCGCCGAAGTCACCGGGGCTGGTCCAGAAGCCGATCTCGATGCCGTTCACATAGAAATACAGATCCGAGGGATAATTGTCGCTGAACCCGGGAGCCTCGGAGCCGATCTCCATGGAGAACTGGATTTCCCGGAAGGTCTGGTTGGCTTTGAGATAGTTAGGGATGCGGTATTCCAGGAAGCCTTCGGCCATCCAGATGATCTCGGAGTCGATCCGCTGGGGATCGGCGAAGTAACGCGGCTCGTCGAAGTCCCCGATAATGCTGTCCTTGGTGGCCAGTCCGCAGGTCGGAACAGCCTGATAATTACTGTAATGGCCCACCTGAATCTCGACCTCGTACAGATTATCTACATCCTTGCTGCGCAGATCCACCATCAGCTTATCTTTATTCAGGTAGCAGACCTTCTGAATTCCGTGCTTGCCTACGGCCGTATTAATCTCAATTAAGCCGCTCTCCTCCAGCTTCTTGATATGCATGGTAATGGCCCCGTTGCTGAGATTCAGCTTCTTGGCAATTTCGTTGAGATTCAGGGCCTGATTGGTCGCCAGCAGCTCAAGAATCTGGATGCGGATTTCCGAGCTGAGCGCCTTGAAGATATCAATCCCGCTCATCAGATCTTTAATATAAATCATATTTAGAGTACCTTCTTCCACTGAGGTCATGAGAATCGAAACTATTTTATAAAATTATAAACTAACCGACCCTAAAAGGAAAGTATTCTGCCTTTATTTGTAGAAACCGATTAAATTTAAGCTAAAAGTAAAAGTTAAAGGCTGTTTGTTTTATATAATTATGAATACTTAATGCGCGGTTAAGTCAATATTAAATGATTTTTTTCAGTAAAAAGACAATAAACAACGTTTAGTTTGAATGTATTTAAAAAGATTTAAACTTTTATATTTACACTCCACTTTATATATGCTATTTTATACCTGTAAGCGAATACATTCAATTGAATTTCAATTATTTAATTAAAGAGTGAAACATAATGCGTCATGCGGTAGCTTGAACTAACAGAGCCGGTGAGGTTCCCTAGTTCTTCTATATAGATTGTATCAATCGAATTGCTCAGCAAATCCTAGGAGGGGTTACAGTGTTAAAGAAAAAGGGCTGGTTCACACTGCTGTCGTTGGTTCTGATGGTATCGGTTGTACTTACAGGCTGCGGCGGGAAGAACAATGCATCGTCCGGGGGCAATAGCGGAAGCGAAGCTACGGCGAATGCCGGCAGCAAGGATTCCAAG
This sequence comes from Paenibacillus sp. FSL R7-0302, assembly GCF_038006885.1. Taxonomy (NCBI): domain Bacteria; kingdom Bacillati; phylum Bacillota; class Bacilli; order Caryophanales; family Paenibacillaceae; genus Paenibacillus; species Paenibacillus sp. FSL R7-0302. Next base: position 4,781,442 of record NZ_JBBOWB010000001.1, on the reverse strand, counting down.
GAAACCAAGAATCTCACCTTTATGTTCCGCGGGGGAACCGATGAGCAGAAGGCCTATGAGGGTGTTGTGAAAAAATATGAAGCCGATCATCCGAACGTCAAGGTTAAGATCGTTGTGACTGCGGCGGATCAATATGCGACTAAGCTGAAAGCCTCTATTACGGGGAACAGCGTTCCGGACGTTTTCTATTTTGAATCCGGTGACCTGAAGGCTTATGTGAACAGCGGCGTGCTGCTGGACCTGACCAGCTATGTGGAGAAGAACCCTAACATTGATTTGAATAACATCTGGAAATATGGCGTGGATCTGTACCGTTACGACGGCACCATGGCCGGGCAAGGCAATCTGTACGGGATGCCTAAGGACGTAGGCCCTTTTGCACTCGGCTATAACAAGACCATGTTCGAAGCTGCGGGTATCCCGCTGCCGGACAAAGACAAACCGTACACCTGGGATGAATTCATCAAAGTCGCTCAGCAGCTGACGATTGACAAGGACGGGGACGGCAAGCTGGATCAATTCGGCGCAGGCTTCAACGTACAGTGGGCCTTGCCTTCCTTCGTCTGGAGCAACGGGGCGGACTGGCTGGATGCGACCAAGACCAAGGTTACGATTGATGATCCGAAGTTTATCGAAGCCCTGCAATTCTTCACTGACATGCAGCTTAAATACGGCATTACGCCGTCTACAGAACAAGCACAGACTCTGGATACCTACCAGCGCTGGATGAAAGGTGAAATGGCCTTCTTCCCTGTAGGTCCGTGGGATATGAGCACTTACGAGAAGCTTCCCTTCGATTATGACCTGATTCCATATCCTGCCGGCTCCACAGGCAAATCCGCCACATGGACCGGCTCACTCGGCATCGGTGCTTCCGCCAAAACCAAGCATCCCGATGAAGCCGTGGATCTGATCAACTATCTGACGGCCTCCAAGGAGGGAATGGAAGCGCTGGTGAAGGCTAAGGTGCAAATTCCGAACCTGATGGATATGGCTAAGGAATGGGCTGCTGATACTACGACCAAACCGGCGAACAAGGAAGAATTCCTCCAGGTCGTGAATGAATACGGACGGGTGCTGCCTGGCCACTACACGTACAATGCTGAATGGTATAACCTGTTCTACACGGACATCCAGCCAGTGCTTGACGGCAAGGTTACCCCTGAGGAGTACGTGAAGACGGAGCAGCCGAAGATGCAGAAGCTGCTGGATAAAGCGGTTGAGCAAGAGGCGAAATCCAAGAAATAAGCGGTACACATCGTTCTTATCCAGCATACCAAGTGATGTTCGGTCTCCTGTAACAGCGGGCCGGCATCACTTTGTTGCTGGACCATCCGAATTTGAGGTGATTCTAATGAACACTAAGCTGGGTCTGTACCGCAAGGAGAAAATCTACGGGTTTCTGTTTATTCTGCCTCCGCTGCTGGGACTGCTGATCTTTACGCTGTACCCGATGATTTATTCGATCTATGGCTCATTCACGGATTGGGATGGCCTCGGCCAGATGAACTTCATCGGCCTCGGCAACTTCAAGGATCTGTGGTCGGATGAGCTGTTCCATAAGGCCTTATTTAACACTTTATTTATGATGCTTGGCATTCCGATCGGCATTACGCTGGCGCTGCTGCTGGCGCTTGGGCTTAACCGGGGGGTGCCCGGGACTACAGCGTTCCGGGTTATCTATTATGTTCCGGTCATTTCTTCTCTGGCCGCAGTATCGATCATGTGGAACTGGGCCTATAACGGTGATTATGGTCTCGTCAACCAGTTCCTTGATCTCTTCGGAATCAGCGGGCCGAACTGGATGGCGAATAAATATACGGTCAAGCCGGCGCTGATCATTATGGCGGTATGGAAGGGCCTCGGTTATACGATGCTGCTCTATCTGGCGGCGCTGCAGAGTGTCTCCAGATCTTATTATGAAGCGGCGGAGCTGGACGGAGCCAGCGGCTTCAAGTCCTTCTGGCATATCACCTGGCCGATGGTGCGCCCGGTAACCTTTTTCATCATCGTGACCAACATTATTGGAGGATCGCAAATTTTTACCGAGATGAACATTATGACCCCTACAGGCGGGCCTGAATATGCTTCAGCCTCCGTGGTGTTCTACATTTGGCAAAAGGCCTTCGGCAACTTCCAGATGGGCTATGCCTCTGCTATGGCGGTATTCCTCGGCGTGTTCATATTTGTTGTGACTCTTATCCAATTCCGAATGAACGAGAAGCAATCGTTCGATGTCGATTAACTGAAGAGGGAGGAGACCATAAATATGACGAGCAGAAGAAGAGTTGCCCATAGCATTATCTTTGTTCTACTTTTAATCGGCGCGGTGTTCATGATCGGCCCGCTGCTCTGGATGCTGTCCACCTCATTCAAGGATAAGCAGGATGTGTTCGCCCTGCCTCCGGTGTGGATTCCGCAGCCGTTCCATTTCGATAAATACAGTGAGATCTGGACGGCGGGTCCGCTGCTGAGCGGGATCAGGAACAGCTTGATCATCGCGGTGACGGTGACGATTGTAGGTACGTTCACCTCCAGCCTTGCGGCGTTTTCCTTTGCTAAATTGCGGTTTCCGGGTAAAAATAAAATATTCCTGCTGATGCTGTCATCCCTGATGATTCCGTATCCGGCAGTCATGATTCCGCAGTTCTTCATGTTCTCGAAGCTGGGCTGGATTGATACACTGCTGCCGCTGATCGTGCCGGGCCTGTTCGGCAATATCGTCATGATCTTCTTCCTGCGGCAGTATCTGAGCAGTGTGCCCAATGCCATTATCGAAGCGGCCAAAATCGACGGAAGCTCGTACTTCCGCCTGTACAGCTCGATTACCTTCCCGCTGATCAAGCCGGCGGTGGCAGCGCAGCTGATCCTGTGGTTCATGGGCATCTGGAACGACTACCTGTCTCCGATTATCTATCTGAATTCACCGGAGAAGCAGACGCTCCAGCTGGTTATCGCCAACTTCAATGCGACCTATGCGATCCAGACGGACTATCCGCTGATTATGGCTGCTTCGATTATTGCCCTGCTGCCGATGCTGATTATCTTCCTTGTCTTCCAAAAGCAAATCATTGAATCTGTTGCCATCTCCGGAGTGAAGGGCTGACCCTTCCTTCGGAATACCGAATTACCGGCTGAGCACCGCCAGCCACCAGTTCAAGGCCAAAGGAGAAACCATAATGAATACAAATAGAGAGTACACTAACCCGCTTGTCGAACAGCGTGCAGATCCCTGGGTATACAAGCATACCGACGGCTTTTACTATTTCACTGCTTCTGTGCCGGAATATGACCGGATTGAAGTACGCAGAGCGTCAACGATTGAGGGGCTTCGGGAAGCACAGCCGGTAGTCGCCTGGCGCAAATATGAGAGCGGCCCGCTCAGCGCCAATATCTGGGCACCCGAAATCCATTATATTGATAGCAAATGGTATATTTACTTCGCGGCGGCCCGCACCACGGAGACGAAGGAAGGGCTGTTCGACCACCGGATGTACGCCCTGGAGAATACTTCAGCGAACCCGCTTGAAGGGGAGTGGACCGAGAAGGGGCAGGTGAGAACCGCCTGGGAATCCTTCGCCCTGGACGCTACGGTGTTCGAGCATAAGGGCGTGCATTACTATGTATGGGCGCAAAAGGACCCCGAGATTGACGGCAACTCCAATCTGTATATCTCAGCCATGGAGAACGGCTGGACGCTCAAGGGTCCGCAGACGATGATCTCTTCGCCGGAGTATCCTTGGGAGGTCATCGGCTTCAAGGTAAACGAGGGGGCTGCCGTGCTGAAGCGGGGCGGCCGGATCTTCGTGAGCTTCTCGGCCAGCGCCACCGATCACAACTATTGTATGGGGCTGCTCACTGCATCGGAGGACAGCGATCTGCTGGACGTCGCATCCTGGACCAAGCATCCCGAACCGGTGTTCCAGACCAGTGAGGAGAACGGGCAGTACGGCCCGGGACATAACAGCTTCACGGTGGACGAGCACGGCGGGGATGTTCTGATCTACCATGCCCGCAGCTATAAGGAGATCACCGGAGACCCGCTCTACGACCCGAACCGCCACACCCGTGCGCAGCGCCTGCGCTGGAACGCGGACGGCACGCCAGATTTCGGCGTGCCTGTGAGGGATGGCGTGAAGTAGGGCAGAGTTCAGTCGGGAAGAGAGTAGGGTAGCATGCAGAACTGCGGAGTTCCGGTAAATTGCATTTCGCAGGCGGGCTATCGGCTGCAATAATGGAACAGGACAGGAATAGCTGTACTGCCTGTACCCGATAAGATGCAAAGAGTCCCGCAACCCTTTGGAGGGGAGCGGGACTCTTCGTGCTGAGCCTCTGGATTAGCCAATGGTCTGTTGGCAGAGCGCCCTGGTACGGCATCTGCCGTTGCATTTTATGCAGGATTTCCGCACAGGCTGCTCTTATTGGGTACATTGTTGCATTTTATGCAGAATTTTTCTAAATTTGTTACTGTCTGTGGCACATTGTTGCACTTTATGCAGGAATTCCAGCAGTTAGGTGCTGATTTGAGTAGTAATGTTGCATTTTATGCAGGATTTCCGCACGGGCCGCTCTTATTGGACTACATTGTTGCATTTAGAGCAGGATTTTCGCATAGGCCGGTTCTATTGAGCCGCATTGTTGCAATTTGTGCAGGATGCTGGCGTTGGTCACGTGTAATGAGCCGCATTGTTGTATTCCGTGCAGGATTATCGTGCTAACTGGTCGCCGTGCTTTATTCTGCGCAAACACCCTTATTTGTCCCCTAGAGGAACCGGAACAGTCTGTCTATAGAACTTAATATAGTGGAAGCCATCCATCATCAGGAATTCCGGCTTCTCTGTGGTCTGGAAGGAATATGTGCGTTCCCACAGGAGATTGCCGTTCTTGAGATCCCACGGGCGGGAATCGGATATCGAACTGACGGGAACGGCGGCTCCTCCGGCTTGAACAGCCAAAGTATCCTTATCCAGCATCGTGAACTGCTTCCCGGCGATCACGATATCATAGCCGTTAGCAGTCCTGGTGACACTGCGAATCCAGAGCTTCTCCTCGCCGACCAGAACCGACCGGTCCGAAGGCGAGGCCAAAGAGATCGGCTCTTCAACGTTCTGGTATCCGCTGAAATTATCCAGTACAAGTTCAACACTCTGCGGCTTGTCTGTCGGCAGCACATCGTATTCTATGATAAATTCCGGGGCTCCCTTTTTACTGGAATTCGTACCCCGCATCGACCGGAAATCAACCTCAGTCCCATTCACATATAGTTTGGTTACAGCAGAGAATCTTGGATTTTCGCCATTATCCATCTTATAATGTCCCTTTACGATGGTTGACGTAGGAGAAGCCGTAATCGTGTCATAGTAGACGGTTCCCTGATCCACCGGTACAGCCTGGTCAATATCTGCGACGAGCAGACTTTTCATGGCAAGGTTCGGGTCATATTTGAAGGAGATAGGATAGTGTGCCACTTTCCCGTTCTCCAGCAGCTCGCTGAAGGTAACGGTCAATGTTCTGGAGAAGGGGCTGGCCGGCTCGAATTTGTATACTCCTTCGAAGCGGCTACTGTCCTTGCTGCCGCCGCCGCTCCCCCCCAGGGGGTCTGAATCCGTCATGAACCCTTCCAGTTTATCTACTCCGTAACGGAGTGAATAGTTGCCGTCAGGGAAGTCGCCGGTATATATACTGCCTGAAGCCGGATCAATGCTGTAATACATCGTCAGGGCGTTGTCGTCTGCAATTACCCCGTTAATGGTAATCACCGTTCCGTCACCTAATGTTTTGCTTTTATTGACGCTTTGACCGTATCCATGGTCCGCCAATTCAGAAAAGGCCATGGTATTCAGCTCAGTCTGACTGAACAGCTTCCCGCCGTAATAGGCCAGCGCAGGATACTGATAGACGCCCACTGTCAGTAACATGGCTGCTGCGGCTGTGGCGACCCAGGACCGTGCCCGTCCAGCCCGTGATCTCCGTCTAACCGGAGCCTGCTCCAGCGCCTTCCGCAATCTGCCTTCAAGTTCTGACGGCGTCTTGATCTGCTGATGTTTCTGTAATCTCTCCTCGATCGTTCTCATAACGGTCACCTCCAATCATAGCTTTTAGTTTCTGTATCCCCTGCGAAATTCTGGACTTGATCGTGCCGACCGGCGCTTCGGTGATATCGGCAATGGTCTGATACGGCAGATCGTGGACATAACGCAGCTCAATCGCCTCCCGCTGCCGGGGATTCAAATGTGCGAGCAGAACGGACAAATCCATTTCAGACTCGGTATCGCGGTACGGGTTAGTTGCAGTCCATGCCTCCATTGCAGGCTCCGGCGCCTCGTCCTCCTCCAGGGGAAAGAACCGGTTCTGGTTGCGGAGGACCGTTTTGCAGCGGTTAACCAGAATGGTTTTGCTCCAGCTGTAGAAGGCCTCGCTCTTCTTCAGTTGCGCAAGCTTCTCATAGAGCGTGACGATCATGTCCTCCATTACATCCATCGCGTCATGCTCATTCCTCATGTAGCTATAGGCAAGACGGTAATAAGCGTCCTGTTCGGCTAGGATCAGTTCTAATAATGCTTCTTTGTTGCCGCGCTGTGCGGCTCTGACAAGACGGCTTATATTCATGTGCTCACCCCTTTCACAGATAAGAGTGCGTAGCCGCCCGGAAAGTTCATTATGCTCTCAAAAAAATATCCACAGCCTATTCCAGAGAAATCGCTAGTCTCTGGAAGGGCTGTGGAGGGAGCGAAGAAGAGGCAGGAGCTGGCGGATGCTCTCACGCTCATTCGTAGAACAGCAGGCGCTTGGCATAAGCGTTGCGGAACTCGGTGGGAGTGAGGCCGACAATTTTTTTGAACGATTTCATGAAATTATGGCAATCCTTATAGCCTAGCTGCAGTGAGACTTCGCTGACATTCTGGTTGGTGTCGGTCAGCAGGAATTTCGCCAGCTCCATCTTCTGCTGCAGAATATATTGCTTCAGGGAGATCCCGGAGATGACGGTGAACAGATGGGAGAGATACTTCTCGTTATAGCCGAAATAGGCGGCGATCTGCGATACCTTAATATGCTCGCTGCGGCTCCATTTAATGTAGTCCACAATATCGTGGTAGAGCTGCTCCTGCTTCGTTCTTTTGAACGGATCGGCATCGGTTGGCAGGGTCTGGCTGTACAGCTCGCACAGAATAACGGTAGACATATAGTTGCCCAGCGCCGTCTGATTGTAGCTCCGCACCGAGTCCTGGAGCTGCTTCATCATGACGATGATTTTCTCGACATTCGGCAGGGTTCCGTATTGGGGCAGGTGAATAATGTATTCTTCCTTGTCGCCGTTTGACGGAGGGGGGGCCGCAGTCTGACTACCGTTCGCAGCATGAAAATGCAGCCAATAAAAGCTACAGTCCGAAGACTTGTACCCGTATTGTCTGGTAAGCGGAGGCAGGAGCAGGAACTCGCCTTTGGAGACCACGAACTGCTCGTTGTCACCCGCCAGATAGAGCACGCCTTCGGTCATAACAATCAGCTCATAATCCTGTAAAATCCGGCTTAAGTGAATCCACTCCGCCGAGGGGGCCACGAATTTGCCGGTCATCTCCAGATGTACCGGCTTATCTACCAGCAGTGTGAATGCAGTCATGTTATCATCCCCCTCGGTGTGGAAAAAGTCTTATCCTATTACCATATCAAATAAGGGCTATCTTGCATACAGCAGAAGCTGCATCCGAGATAACCCTTGTGTGGAACAGTGTATTGCATTATGCCAATGGTTATTCTTTCACAATCTGAAGCTTATATTCCTGCACGGTGACATGATCCTCCGCCTTGACCGTGAGCTTCACCTCAGTGCGGCTATGCGGCAGCTTGATCTCGCGCGGGAGTGAATCCTCAATCAGAATCCCGTCTGCATAGACCAGCGCATTGTGATGGTGTGGTGTAACATTCAGCTGTACCCGGCTTGTAGCTTGCGGAACGCTCAGGCTATACGTGGTTATGCCGCTGCTGAAGGAGGTAGACAGCGTTCCTTCACTGAAGGCAAGCTGGCGCAGTCCGGCATTGTGATCATAACCGGTCATCATGCGCAGCAGATCGAAGATGCCATTTTCCTTCTCAGGAACCACGAATTTGACTTCCACCTCAGTCTTGCCGCCAACTGCTTCAGCAGGAATCAGATAACTCCGCTCGTAGAAGCTGCGGGCTTCATCCGTATGCAGCACCTCGCTCGCAATCAGCTCCCCGTCTACATAAATCGCTATTTTCTTACCATTATTTCCTGAGAAATAAGTGACCGAGAGGTAGTTGTCCGTGCGCGGTGCCACCTTCATCCGGTAGCTGAACCAGCCGCCGTTCTCCGCTTTGCGGATGTTATATCCGTCCCAGGTGGCTACAGAGGTGTTCTCTCCCTCAATGCCATGCTCCAGCTCATACTGGTCATTGCCGACAGGCAGGCTGTCCAGTGTAGCGTCCTGCACACGCTGCCGGATTTTGCCCTGTAAAATATGCTTCTGCAGCTCAGCCGAATCCGCCTCCACCAGACGCCAGTAGATGCCGTAACGCTCACTATGCTGCTTATAATGCGGGGTGAAGACCAGCCGCTGATCCTCATCCGTTCCCCGCAGCGCAAAGGCCAGTTCTTCCTGCTCCAGCCGGACTACACGGTCCGCAAGCTGCTCCAGCCACTCCTGCGGGCTCTCGTTCACCGTCGTGATGAAGTCCTTCACCAGCATGTTGCGGGTCGGCACACTGACAGCAACCCCTGTAGCGGATATGGACAGGTCGCTGTCGCCCAGAGCGGCGCTCAGCACCACCGGCCCATACTTGAACGCGACCACCTGGCGGGCATCCGGCAGGCTGAAGTGCGTCAGCTTCACCGGCAGCTTGAGCTGAAGCATGTCGCCGTCTTCCCATACTCTGCTAGTCACGATGTAATTTCCGCTGACCGCTGAGTTCACAGGCTGCCCGTTCAATAGAAGCTCAGGTTCTCCGGCCAGCCAATCCGGCAGACGAAGCTTCAGCGTGGTGGACTGAGCCTGAGGCTGCATCACTGAGATCTTGAACTCTACAGTATCACTATAAGGCAGATTGGCCGACTGGATCAGCATCAGGCCGTGCGCGGCAGAATCCAGGGTAGAGCTAAGGTACTGGTTGACCACTATGCTGTCCGCATCGTAGAAATACAGGCTGTCATTCAGCTTGGTGAAGCTCTCCATGCCGGTTCCCGTACAGCACCAGAAATGCTCGAACGGCGAGCTGTACACCTTGAAATACCCGGTCGCCATAGGCTGGAAATACATCGTCATCCCGGTAAGCGGGTGCTGTGAGGACACAATAGCATTCAGATACGTGTTCTCGTAGTAGTCGGCGTAACGTGTATCTCCCGTGAGTTTGAACAGCTCGCGGGTCAGCTTGAGCATATTGTAGGTGTTGCAGGTCTCCGCTGTGAAGTTGGAGCGTTCCCGGTCCAGCATATCCGGATCACCGAAGTGCTCCCATTCGCTGTTCCCTCCGGTGATGTAGCTGTGATGATGGACAACCATCTCCCAGAACTGCACCGCCGCTTCCAGATAAAAGGCTTCACTCTCCCCAAGTGTCCGGTAACGGTTCAGCGCACCGAGGAATTTCGGAATCGTGGTATTAGCGTGCTTGCCCTTGAGGATATCCCTGCCCTCATGGACAGGAGTGAACAGCGTCAGCTCGTCGAAGCTGTGTGCGGCGCTTAAATGGCCTGCTTTTCCGGTGATTCTGTACAGGTCGTACAGGCAGTCATTCATCCCGCCGTATTCCACCGATAATACACGCTGATGGACCTCTTCAGACCAGGAGGCTGTGCGGCGGTATACCCAGTCCCCGAGCTTATCCGCCAGGGCATAGGCCGTCTTGCTGCCGGTGGCAGAGTAGGACGCTGTGAGTCCGGCGACGATTTTGTGCATCGTATACCAGGGGACCCAGGCCGGCTGCTTGTTCTCCACATGATCGAAAAGGCGTTCCTCGAATGCGGACAGGTAACCGCTCTCATGCTGACATAGGGCCAGCTCTTCCAGTAGATAGTTCAGCCTGAGCGCCAGCCCGTCATCCTGCGTACAGGCATAGGCCTGGGACAGCGCCGACAGATAGTGGCCCAGCGTGTGTCCGCGGATCTCTGTGTTCTCCCAGCCGGGATATTTGTCGGCACGCTTCGGCAGTCCCCGGTTCTCGCGGAAGCCCGCCAGCAGACGGTCTGGATCATAGCTGGTCAGATAATCGATCTCCTTGGCAAAAGCGTTCGTGATATACGGATCGGACACACGGACCTGGTCCATGCGGTATTCCTCGTACAAAGGCTTACCCTGAATCGGGGCCGCAAGCGGCTGAAGGGGTGTAATTGTCATTTTGTATCCTCATTCCTATGGGTTCTGTAGGGTTACTGCTGGATGAATATCCTATATTTAAGCTTATAGATAAAGGGCTGGTGGGTAAATAGTGATTGGATTGAATATGTGTGAAAAGGTTAGATTAGTGGGGGGAGACGCAAAAAAGCCACAACCGCTGCTGGGCAACAGGCTGTGGCTTAAGGTTTGTGAAAGGTAAGGGATTAAGGAGGTAGCAGCTCCTTATGGAGTGTACTGCTGCACGATCGATACAATCTGGTTATCCTGAATCGTGAGGTGATAAGGCGAACCGCTTAGATCGAATATATCCGTCTTGGCGAATTCATGAATGAACTGCTTCAGCGTGAGCGATTCGTTCCAGTTAATGTCCAGGTCTTCGAGCTTGCCGGTGCGGTCATAAATCTGCATGGTGACCTTGGCATCCGGGGCTACCGTATAAGTGGTCAGTGTGTCGCTGTCGTTCACGATATAGTAACCGTCCGGGGCACCGCCGATTTCGGCTGCGGATTCCGGCTCCCGCTGAGCGAAGACCGCGTCGGCTGCTGCGCCTTCATACCATTCGATTTCATCTCCGGTGAGCGTCGTCTGACCGTTATGGTTCTCTAAGGAATGTATATACACTGTCAGATGCTGGGTCAACCCCTCACTCTTGGCATCTGCGGTTTTTATGGTTGTGCTCGCCGTAGTCACGAGGGAAAGAAACAACAGGACCAGTACAGGAAGCAGGTAGACGTTTTTGTTTTTTAACATTATGAATTTCCCCCTTGGCGTAATCTTGCGCGGCATGAGTCTACACTCCTTATTTACCCTGCCGGAATATTCTCAAACTTGTTTATACCCTAATAAACGTTGGTTCAGCAGAAATGTTGCAAAAGATTTTTTAACTGGGTATATATAACAAATATTCCGTCTTTGTCAACCTCTTTTGAACCGTTCAAACCAGATTGACCTGCCTAATTAAGGGATTTATGATATAGGAATATCTGGATTTTTACTAGAATATCTGGTTCTTGAGGGGCGGTATTGGTTTGCAACAGCACACTACAATTCAAACAGAACTGGCTGCTTTTCTTAGAAAAGAAGGCCAGACAATCAATCAGTTCGCAGGAATCTCCGGTGTCAATTCGGGAACGCTCAGCAGCATTATTAATGGTAACCGTCCTATTGCCATGCAGCAGCTGGACCGGATTACCGCCGGAATGGGGCTTCCTGAAGGAGCATTTTATGAGTTATATATAGATGAATGTGTCGTACATTCCGCACCCGACTGGCGGCGGCTGGGACCCTTCCTGCACCGCTGTGCGGAGCTGGACAAGCTGGAGTGTATCCGGCAGGTGGTTCAAATCATCATGGACAATATTACATATGCCCCGCTCCTGTTCGATACGGCGGAGGAATTCTACGGGCAAGGCAAGCTTCAGGCAGCGGCTCTGCTGTATGAAGGGGTAGCCGACACTGAGAAATATCAGCATTCGGAGCGGCTGGCCCTGTGTCAGTACCGGCTGTTCACGATCCGGATCGGCCAGAGCCCGGAGGCGGATTTCCGTGCGGCGACCCGGTTTGAATATTTTGTAGAGCGCCTGGAGGAAATAGATCAGCTGGAAGCGCTTCGGCAGCTGGCGGATATCTATATTGCTCTACAGCACTGGGAGAAGGCCAGACTACTGGCAGAGGAGTTGCGTCATAAGACATCTATCCAGTACGAAATCAGATTCTACAAAACGAAAAAGAAGAAGGAGCTGAGGCAGGCCCCCAGACCTCTTTGCTTCTATATATTGTATGCTTACTGGCTGCAATCCAAGGTATGCGAGGAATCCGGTGAATATGAGCGGGCGCTGGAATATGTGGGCCTTTACACTGAAATGAGCTGGATTGTCGAGGAATCAGAAGAGGTTCAGCAGATCCGGGCGCAGTTCAGCAGGCTGGGGACAGTCTGCAGTTCTCTATACCGTCTGATGTGCGGTGAGCTTGAGGCTCTACCCGAGGTGATGGAATCTATCGGCACCCCCGGGCTTGGACTGCTGGACGGGCTGCTTAAGACAGTTCAAGCGGCTAACCGGTATGGCTGGGAAGTGGATGGGCTTATCAGCCGCTTCCAGCCGCTGCTTACACTGGAGGGAGCGCCCTTCGGGCAAGCCGAAGGAACTCCGGGCAGGGAGACGCCGGAGCAATATCCGGTACTGCTCTATGAGCTGGCGCTGTACTCTCTCAAAGCAGAGAAGATAGAGCAGGGGATACGTTATATCTTCGGAAGCCTGGAGGCTTCCGCCGCACTTGGCAGCATAGCCTGTGTGATCCGCTGTGTAAGATTATTCGAGCAATTCCGGCCGCATGCTTCAGCAGAAGACCAGGATCGGTATAAGCAGCTTATTAATAGGGTGCAGGTTGCTCATGCAGAGCAGACGGTTAAGACACAAGATCAGTTGTAGTATGCCATAGTTCGTATGCAAGGAAGCCCCTTCCGGGATGGAGGGGGCTTCTTAGGATGGACCGAATGTATGCGGAAAACCGAACACAATGGATGGTGCGTCGGCGTGCGGTCCGAATGTAATCGAAAAACCGATCACATTGCGCCGGGTGGTGGTGTGCGGGCCGAATGTAATCGAAAAACCGATCACATTCGGCTGGGCGGTGGTGTGCGGGCGTAATGTAATCGAAAAACCGACTACATTGCGCCGGGTGGTGGTGTGCGGGCGTAATGTAATCGAAAAACCGATTACATTACGCTGGGCGGTTGTGTGCGGTCCGAATGTAATCGAAAAACCGATTACATTGCGCCAGCCGCCACTCCATCTCGCCCTTACCACGCTCCGCCTCACCACGCTCGCCCTCACCACGCCCCGGCCCTATCGCGCCGGTGCGAAGCCGGCGACCTCGCTGAGGATCGCATCGATCGCCTTCAGTGTATCCGGCTGAAGCTCAGCCTCCACGGCCTGCGCGTTCTCCCGCACCTGCTCCGGTCTGCTGGCGCCGATCAGCGCCGAGCTTACGCCGAGCTGGCGCAGTACCCAGGCCAGGGCAAGCTGGGAGAGCTTCAGGTCCAGCTCTCCGGCAAGCGCATCCAGCTTGCCAACAACCTCCAGCACATCATCCCGCAGGTAGCTGCGGATGACGCCGTTCACGGACGCATCCGCGCCGCGCGTACCGGCCGGGGGCTGTTGGCCCGGCTTGTATTTGCCGGTCAGAATGCCCTGGGCCAGCGGGGAGAAGACCACTTGTCCCAGGCCTTCCTGCGCCGATACTTCCAGCACCTCCTCCTCGATATACCGCTCGAACATGTTATAGATCGGCTGATTGGCGGCGAGCGGCCGCAGGTTCAGTCTGCGGCTGATGCCGGCCGCCTGCGAGATCTGGGCGGCGCTCCATTCGCTGACGGCGGAGTAGAGGATTTTCCCTTGGGCGGTAAGGTCGTCAAGAGCGCGGAGCGTCTCCTCCACAGGGGTCTCCCGGTCGAAGCGGTGGCAGAAGTACACATCGATATAATCCGTGCCCAGCCGGCGCAGGCTGGCTTCGCATTGCTCCATAATATGCTTGCGCGATAACCCGCGGTCATTCACCCCGTCCCCCATCGGAAAATACACCTTGGTGCTAAGGACATAATCGGAGCGCTTGTACGCGCGGAGTGCAGCACCCATGGCTTTTTCGCCTTCGCCCCGGTTGTAGGCATTGGCCGTATCGAAGAGATTGATACCGCATTCAAAAGCAGCGGCAATACACTCATCCGCCGCCTTCTGCTCGGCAGCCGTGCCGTATGTAAGCCAGCTCCCCAGGCCAATCTCGCTAACCTTAAGTCCGGTGTTGCCCAGTCTTCTGTATTTCATATTATATTCATTCCTTCCATAGAAGATTATGATGAAGAACGATCCCGTCTATCGTATCATATCCGCCGCGTCAAGCGAATGCACACCGGGTTATTCCCCCTTTTGCTGGAGGGCGTGCACGTTTTCCTTGTAGATAAGCCTGTACATATGTCAGCACATACGTCAGCGCATACGTCTGTACATACGGTAGATCCATCGTCCGCATACGGTGAATCTACTTTTTCATCTGCTGTGTATTGTCGGAGCGGACGTTCAGGTGACATAATCGAAGAGCAGAGCATCTGCACACAGGAAGGCGTGAAGGACTTGAACTATTTCCGGAAGCAATCATTCAGCAGCAAACTAAAAACCGCATTCTTGGCCGTGATCCTCCTCTCCGTACTGATGACCGGGGGATTGTCGTATTCCATCTCGGCGGCGACTCTGGAGAAGAATGCGCTGAAGCTTACCCAGGATAACGTTGTCAAATCGGCGCAGATTATCGACGAGAAGCTGAACAAGCTGATGCTGATTATGATGACCTTTATGATCAGCCAGCCCTTTCACGATATGATGAGGGATGTCGTCACCGGGGACACGGGCCGGTATTATACTCACCTGAATGATCTTGATAACGTTTTCTCACAAGCGCGGATTGCGGAGCCGCTGATCCATTCGATCTATGTGTCCACGCCGATCGGGGAGTTCTACCCTTCCTCGATGAACCGGAACCGTCTGACGGAGTTCAAGGATACCTTACTATATGAGCGGATCGAACAGGAGAAGAAGAATTCATGGGTGGAAGGCCATGAGGACATGCTCTTCTCCGGGAAGGAACGGGTGATTTCACTGATTCTGGAGCCTATCTTTGATACAGCGGTCCGCGGGGTCTATATTATCGTCAACATCCGTGAAGACGGCTTCCGCAAGCTGGTGAGCGGGGACACCGGCGGAGGGGCGCGCAGCTTCCTGCTGAACGCGGCAGGCAGTCCCGTCTATTCTGTGAAGGACCCGCTCGTTCTGCAGGCGGTGGAGGGGAGTGATCTGACCGGAATGATCAGCAGCAGCCGGGATCTCAGCAATACCTTCAAGCTGGGAGGCGAATCGTATCTGCTGAACTATGCCCATCTGGGCATTGCCGATTGGACGATGACCACGATTCAGTCCAAGGCCGGTGTGCTGAAGGATATGATCTACGTGAAATGGCTGCTCGTGGTGGTAGCCCTCTTCGCCTTCACGGTTACAATGATGGTATCAGGAGCCTTTACCCGTTATCTGCTGCGTCCGCTGCAAGGTCTGATGAAGGTGATGAGGCGGGTGGAGAGCAATGATCTGACTGCCAGATTCGAGAGCGGGAGCGGGGACGAGCTGGCCCAGGTCGGGATGCGGTTCAACCAGATGCTGGAGCAGATTGTAGTGCTGATCGGAGAGGTCACACAGGCGCAGACCAATAAGCGCTCGGCAGAGATCAAAGCCTTGTCGGCGCAGATGGACCCCCATTTCCTGTACAACACGCTCAATACGATCTACTGGAAGCTCAATCTGCAGCAGGTGAAGCAGTCGCAGAGCATGGTCATGTCGCTGTCCCGGCTGTTCCAGCTCGGGCTGAACAAGGGGCAGGAGATCACTACGCTGTCTAAGGAACTGGAGCATGTCCGCATGTATCTGGAGCTGCAATGCAGCTGCTATGAAGGGTTATTCCGTTATGAGATCTTTGTCGAGGATGAAGCGCTGGTTACCCTGCCGATTCCGCGTATTCTGCTGCAGCCGCTGGTGGAGAACAGCATTCTGCATGGCTTCCGCAACCGGGAGAGCGGGGGGCAGATCGATATCGAAGTCTTCGATGAGGGAGCACGCTGGTGTCTTAAGGTCAGTGACAATGGAGCTGGCATGGACGAGGAGGCGGTCCGTGCACTGTTCCGGCGGGAATCGGAGAAGGGCTATGCCGTATCCAATCTGATCCGCAGGCTGCAGCTCTACTATGGGGACAGTGCAGCATTACGGGTGGACAGCGGCCTTGGCCGGGGGACGGCGGTTATCATATCTTTACCCAAACGGGAGGAGCATCAGGATGGACGATCATAGTGTAACCCTGTGTATCATTGATGATATTAAAAGCGTCGTGGAAGGCCTGACCTGCATGAATTGGGCGGAACACGACATCCGGGTGGCAGGAACGGCGGCTAATGGTGAGGATGGGCTGGACCTGATCGCGAAGCTGCGCCCGGATCTGGTCATTACGGATATCCGTATGCCGAGGATGGACGGGCTGGCCATGCTGCGTGCCGTACTGGAATACCACCGGGACTGTAAAATCATTCTGGTCAGCGGGTATGCCGACTTTGAATATGCGCAGCAGGCGGTACAGCTCGGAGCGTTCGACTTCGTGGTCAAGCCGTTCACGGAAGAGGAGATCATGAAGGCGGTGCTGCGGGCGAAGTCGGAGATTATGGAGGCGCGTTCCAGACAGGATACCCTCCGGGAGATGGAGAACAAGTTGCGGGAGAGTCTGCCGGTGCTGCGGCAGGAATATTTCGCTCTGCTGGTCAGCCACAGAACGTCGTGGGAGCAGGCGAAGGCGCGCTGGGAATTCTTAGGCATCGATCTGAACCCCAAGGGGTTCGTGGTGATGCTGCTGGAGATCGATCACTTTCAGGAGCGGGCAGCAGAGCTGTCCATCCGCGAGGTGGAGCTGATCCGCTTCTCCCTGCTGAATATCACCCAGGAGACCATTGCCGGGTATACGCGCTGCGTGGTGTTCCGCGCCAAACATAACCGCTATCTTGCGGTGATGAATGACTGTGGTCCGGCCAGTGCAGTGGAGATTGCCGAACGCTGCTGCAAAAACATTGAACGGTATACCAAGTTCACGGTATCGGCCGGGGTCGGAGGCCGGGTGGAAGAGACCAGCGAGCTGCCGGATTCCTACCGCCAAGCGCACCGGGCGCTGGCTCACCATCTGTTCACCGGAGGCAATGCGGCCATTATGTATACAGATGTTCACCAGAACGGAAGCCAGGAGCCGCTGGCGCTGGAATACAAGGACGAGCTGCTGCTGGCGCTGCGCTCCGGCAATGTCAGCCGGACTGGCGCGATCCTCTCAGCGATCTCAGAATCGCTGCAGAATCTGAGCTCCGGGCACAATCCCGATTATTTGCTCGTTCTGTATGAGGAGCTGGCCGCATCAGCGATCCGCACCTTCTATGAGCTGGTTCCGTACGGGGAGATTCAGCCGCTGATCCAGCGGTTCCGGGCGGTGCAGGGAACAGCGGGACTGCCGCTTGCCACTCTTCAGCGATTGCTGCTGGAGCTGTGTACAGAAGGGGCCGCCCTGGTGCGCAGAAGCAGCTTGTCGGAAGGGCAGAAGGTGATCTATGAAGCGGTAGAGTATATCAAAGGCCGTTTGTCCGAGGACATCACGGTCGGGGAATGTGCGGCACATGTTCATCTCAGCCCCAGCTATTTCTCCAGCCTGTTCAAGAAGGTGAACGGAGTGACCGTTACCCAGTATATTACCGCAGAGCGTATTCACCGGGCCAAGCTGCTGCTGGTGGAAGGGGCGCAGGTGCAGGAGGTGGCTGCCGCTGTGGGGTATGAGGAGCGCAGATATTTCAGCGAGATGTTCAAGAAAATCACCGGCCAGACGCCGTCGGAATTCAGGGCGGGGTACCACCCGGACCGCCACGAGGAGTCCTACCCGTGACAGCGTCCGATCCGCAACGGTGCAGCGTCCTGTATGCCAATTACTTCACACACACGCAGCCTCACTCCGTTCAGTATCAGGACGGGTTATCCTTCTATCTCTTCAGACTTCAGATGGAAGGGACCTGTCGTGCGCTGGTAGGAGGAGTGTACGAGACGATCATCCCCGGCGATCTGCTGATCTATGCTCCGGATCAGCCGTACGAGCTGATCGTACAGCCCCGCAGCTATCCAGGCTCTGGCGGAGTTCAGCCCGCCTCGGATTATTTCCTGATCGCCAGCGGCGAGTGGCTGGACTCGTGGTGGCAGGACCGCAGGCTGCCGGCCCGGACGAATATCGGCTTCGATGATACGGTCATTACCCTATGGAAGCATATTGCCGGCGAGAAGAGGAAGGTGATGCGGCATCAGGAGGAGCTGCTGGATTATTTGCTTAGAACGTTCTGCCTGACGCTGGAGCAGGTGATCCAGGCACGGCGGCGCACCAAAGGGGCGGAGACTGCCTACAAGCTGAAGCAGTTCATTGACAATCATGCCCATGAACCGCTCAGCCTGGAGCAGATCTCCGCCTCCGTAGGGTTAAGCATCTCCCGTGCTTCCAGTCTGTTCAAAGCTGCTTTTGGCCAATCGCCATTCGCCTACTGCATTGATGTCAGGCTGAAGTCTGCCGAGCAGCAGGTGCTCTACAGTACACTCTCACTGGAGCAGGTTGCCGACAATACGGGCTTCCAGAGCTACGCCCATTTCTGCCGGATGTTCCGGGAACGGTATGGCGCTCCCCCGGGAGAGTACCGGCGCAGCTTCGGCTTCCGGTTCAATCCCGGGTGAGTCCGGTGGTGTAGAGCACCTGATTGGACGCAAGGAGTAAGGCTTGCAGCCGCTCATACTCCACATCCTGAACCACGCCGTCCGCCTCAAGCGCCAGTACAGCAGCGGCGGCCGCCGATTGTCCCAGAATCATGAAGACCGGCTCCATCCGGATGGAGCCGTAGGCCGCATGAGTGGCCGACAAGCATACCGGTACGATCAGGTTGGTGCATTCGCTGCGTTTCGGCACCATCGCCCGGTAGCTGATCGGATAAGGCTCGTCCAGCCGGATGTAGAATCCGCCCTCTGTGCTGACATGCCCGTCTTCGTTCACATAGTATTGCGTATGGTGTGAGTCCATGGCGAAGGAGCCCATTCCGGCGGAATCCGGCACAGGGTGCCTCCGCCTTACATCATGCTCCGTCACCACATAATCTCCGCTCATTCTGCGGGATTCCCTGATGTAGAGCTGGGAAGGCCAGTGGCCGCTGTCCGTGAATTCATCGAGCGGCAGGCCCCACGGCTTATAGGCTTCCCGGATCTCCTCCGGCACCCGCAGATGGTTCTGGATCGTCCAGACATATCCCTGCTGGTAGATGCGGTGGGCCTCCCATATCTGTTCCCGCGCCGCATAATCCGCCTCTGGATAGCAGTGGTTCATCCCGTTGTAATCGGTAGAAATGCCGCTGTTGTTATTGGAATCGGTCTTGTCCGCAGTGACCCGGTTCAGCTTGAAGAAGCGTGAGCGCTGCCCCTGCTCAATGGCCCGGAATAGAATCTCATAATCGGCTTCGTGATAGCCCTCAGGCTTGCCGACCATCATCCGGTTGTCCGGATTGTCTGTCAGACACATGCGGAAGTTATAGGCTTGCAGCTTACGGTCCCCCTCGCCGGCATCACCGCCGCGATCCGCTTGGACACGCGGGAGTAGTCCGCTCGAAGGCACTCCTTTGATGACATAGGGGTCAATTCCCGGAGGGAGTTCGTTCAGTTCAGGTCCGGGCTGAATGCCGTTTAACGTCTCCCCGTACTGTGCGTTCGGCTCCCGGCCGACCACATAGGACACGCCGGAATGGCCCATCAGGTCTCCCTCGTAAGAGGCGTCAATGAACATTTTACCGTGATAGACCTTCCCGGATTCCATAGTAATGGAGGTGATTCTTGCGCCTTGCCGGGTTACCCCATTCTTAAGCTCCAGCCTTTCCCCGCAGACGACTTCAAGATGATGCTCCGCCACCCAGTCCTGCAGCACCTCAAGTGCAACCTTGGGCTCGAACAGCCAGCACACCCCGTCCTGCGCATATTTCTGCGCAATCCGCTGATAGAATTCCAGAGACAGGCCGCCGACTGCCTCTTTCATTCCCACATCCGTATCCCCCAGCCCTCCGGTGGTCATGCCGCCGATCCTCCGGCTCTGCTCGATAACTACCGCACTTTTCCCCATGATAGTTGCCTGGACAGCCGCTGTAATGCCTGCAGCCGTTCCGCCGTATATGACAAGATCATACTGTTTCATCCGGCTCATCTTCCTCCTTGGTAACGATTTTGCCTGCAAAAATGATTATAAGCCGCTGCCCGGACCCGCGTGAATGATGGATCTTCCTGATTCAATTGACGGATCTTACTGTTTTGCCCGGAAGGCCGGTTTCAGGGGAAAAGTCTTTTGAATTCGCGGATGGTCTATGATAAGTTGTTTGCTGAAAAACGGAATATGCCCCTGCTTCAGGAGGCGGACCAGGAGGAACTATGAAACCACAATTTCGCTATTTGGACAAACCGGCGCTTGAACCTGTACCAGGCTGTGACTGGGCGGACAAAATGGTTCTGAATCCGGCGATCATTCAGGACCCTGACTCGGATGACATTCATATGCTGTTTCGGGCAACCGGCCCGTGGCCGCAGAAGAGAAGAGAGGGCTGTCATGATCCCTATCCGATTTTTTTGGGCTATGCGCGGAGCAGGGATCGGGGAGAGACCTGGGAGGCAGATTTTTCAAGACCAGCTCTGGCTCCGGCCCTCGGGTATGAAGAGGATGGATTGTACATCACGGACATTTACGGAAAAAGAGTGCGGAATTATGCCAACGGTTGCGTGGAGGACCCCCGTATCTTTTATATCGGGAACGAGCTGTATGTCACGGTGGCCTGCCGGGCCTTTCCCCCTGGCCCCTACTGGCTTAGCAGCCAGCAGCCTCCGGTCCAGACGCGCTTTGAATATGTGCCCGATTGGATCTTCGGGGGAGAGAGCCCAGACCCGTTCATTCAATCGGCCCGGGCGAATGATACGGTCAGCGTTCTGTTCAAGCTGGATTTAGCCAAGCTGAAGGAGGGAAAATATGAAGACGCTTTCGGGTACGTAGGCCCGCTTACCGAGGGGCATGTCAGCGATAACCGCGATGTGTTCCTGTTTCCTGAGAAGATGAGGATTGAGGGGAAGTGGCAATATGTGATGCTGCACCGGCCGATGAATGTCCTTCCTTTTGCCGGAGGGGAGCGGGCGGGCAAGCCTTCTATCTATCTGGCAGCGGCAGAATCGATTGCAGATTTCGCTTCACCTGCAGCAGTCCACCGGCTGCTGGCCAGTCCGCTGTTCGATTGGGAGCAGAACCGTGTGGGGGCAAGCTGGCCGCCGGTCGCCCTGGGAAATCAGGAGTGGCTGGTGGCTTATCACGCGAAGAAGAATGTGCAGTTTGGATATACGCAGTCCTTCATGATCCTCAGGGAGCAGGAGAATGATTTTCCGGTTATCATTCACCGGTGCTCTGACCGCCTGATGTACGCCGAGCGGGATTGGGAGATGCCGGAGGATTACCCTACGCCTTGTCTGTTTACCACGGGAGGCATTGTTATGGGGGAGGATTTAATCATGTCTTATGGCGCTGCGGATCAGAAGGTTGGCATCGCCTGGGTTCATTTTGCGGAATTATTGGAGTATATCCGGACATTTGATGAGAATGGCATTCTGCTGTAACGGGAGAGCCCGGCCGCTGCTGCCTGCCGCAAAGAATAGAATTCTGTCCCTCAAGAGTGAGTCTGCCGCACTCCTTTTGCGGGAGGGGTGGCCTATAATAGAGAACGAGCTCACAATACAAATGTCAATCAAAGGGGTAGAACGTATGCAGAAAAAATGGTTAGGCCTCAGCCTGAGCCTCATGCTGGCCGCCGGTATCGCCGGCTGCGGCGGGAACGGGAACAATAACAAGAGCGGCGGTGCGGCAGAGGGAACACCCGGAGCGGCAACAGCGAGTCCGACAGCTTCGGCCGCAGCAGAAACAGGCGAGCCGGTACAGCTTAAGTACTGGACGGATGACCGTCATGACCAGGAATATATCAAGGAACTGATCAACAAGTTCAATGAGACGAACGGCGAGAATATCCAGGTGGAACTGACAGTCATGTCTGAGAATTACGCGCAGAGCGTTGACATTGCCTTCACCAGCAACCAGGCACCGGATATCCTGCGTCTGAAGAGCGGCAACACCCCCGAATTTGTCAAAAAAGGCTATCTGGCTCCGATTGACGGTTACCTGACCGACGAGATCAAAACGAAATTCGGCAGCCTGCTGATCGATAATGTCAACCGTTTTGACGGCAAAGTGTATTCCTTGGCCAATACCGGCCTCACCCTGCGTCTGATCTACAATAAGGATCTCTTTGACAAAGCAGGCATCGCGAATCCTCCGGTATCGTTGCAGGAAATGGTCGATGACGCCAAAAAAATCACTGAAGCCGGCAAAGCCGAGGGCATATACGGCTTCGCGCTGAACTTCAAAAGCCCGAAGGCGGCCTTCGACCGTTCGATCCGCGAGATTCTCTCCTTGAGCGGCTACCAGGGCCTTGGCTTTGACCTGAAGACAGGCCAGTTCGACTTCGCGCCTTACTCTCAGGTTATCGAGTATTTCAAGCAGATGTACGAAGACAGAAGTATTCTGCCGGGGGCGGAGACACTGGATATCGACCCGCTGCGCGCCCAATTTGCCGCAGGCAAAATCGGCATGTACCTCAGCTTCTCGACGGAGCCGGGCGTATACCAGGACCAGTTCCCGACAGAGATCAACTGGGCAGGTGCGCTGGCCCCTACGCTGGACGGGCAGATTAAGGGAACCTCGGAGATCGTATCCGCCGGCACCTGGCTCGGGATCAGCGCGAAATCGGCGCATCAGGAGGCCGCCTGGAAATTCATGCAGTACATGTACGGCGACGATATTCTGAAGACGTATCATGAGAAGGGCTTCGGGATTGCTGTAGTGCCGAGTATTGTGGAGCAGGCTCAGAAGCCGGAAATTGGCGGTATGGAAGGCTTCCTGGTCGGTGAGCATGACTCGCTCTGGCCTGCTGTGCCGAACGTCACGCCGGAAGGCTCTACCTATGCGGATGCTTTCTTCAAGTATATGCTCTCGGGCGGGGATGCCAAGGCCATTGCTGCTGATCTGAATACAAGATACAATGACGCATTGTCCAAAGCAGTGGAGAAGGGTGAGGTTACCGTTACACCGGACCCGGCCTTTGATCCAATGAAGCCGCAGGGAGAATAACGGGTTACACAGGGGCTTGTACGGGATTCCCGGATCAGCCCCTTTGCTTTCCCTGAAGGAGACTAATTATGATTTACAAATGGAAAAGACTTGGGGAGAATTCCCTGTTCCTGGCACCGAGCATCATTCTGACACTCACGCTCGGCATCTATCCTCTGATCTGGATGCTGCGCTATATGTTCTATGATTATGCCGGATACGGCGAGGCGCTGTTTACCGGGCTGGACAATTTCAGCCGGCTGCTGCGGGATACCCTGTTCTGGGAATCGGTCGGCAATACCTTCGTTTTTGCCGGAGGGAAGCTGTTGCTGACCCTGCCGCTGTCCCTGCTGCTGGCCGTTATTCTCAACGGCAGACTGCGCGGGTCGAATCTGCTCCGGGGCATTTATTTCATGCCGACGGTTATAAGTACCGCAGTGATCTCTGTTGTTTTTTATAACATCTTCAATTCCTATAACGGGATGGTTAACACAGTTCTGATGAAGCTGCATCTGGTCTCCCAGCCGGTCGACTGGCTTGGTCCGAAGCACGCCATGCTGACGGTTATTCTTGTGGCCGTATGGGGTGCCGTCGGGAACTATATGCTGCTCTTTCTCGCCGGGCTGCAGAGCATTCCGCAGGACTTGTACGAGAGCGCGTCCATCGACGGAGCGAACGCCGGAAGACGCTTCTGGAATATTACGCTTCCGATGCTGGCTCCGGTAGCCCAGATGGTCATTATGCTGGCGATTATCGCTTCGCTGAAGGGCTATGAGAGCATCATGGTCATCACCGAAGGCGGACCGATCGGCAAAACGGAAGTCATGTATCTCTATCTCTACAAGCTGCTATTCCCTGTATCCACCGGTTCACCGGTAACGCAGCAGCTCGGTTACGGCAGCGCCGTGGGCTTCGCCACCGCTGTGATTGTCGGAGCGGTAACCGGCCTGTACTTCTTCTTCAGCCGCAAAATGAACAAGGTGTATTAGGAGGCTTATCCAAATGAACGAATCTGTGATATCCAAGCAGCCCGCAGGGCGGCCGCAGACGGCTGGCCGGACGCCCGGTTTTGCCGGAAGAATCGTGACCCGGACCGTGATGTGGCTTTTCCTGCTGGCAACGGCGGTCCTGACCCTGTTTCCGCTGCTGATGACGCTGACCGGTTCCTTGAAGACCGGGGCAGAGATGATGACTGGCGGAACCCTTTTTCCCGCCAAGCTGCAATTCAATAATTATGCTGAAGCCTGGAAACAGGCCAATTTCGCCCGCTATACCTGGAACAGCGCTTTTATGAGTGTGATGGTGACGGTGGGGACGCTGCTGGTGGCCTCGATGGCTGCTTATGTGGTGGACCGGCGTGATTTTCCGGGGAAAAGAATCTATGTCACAGTGCAGGCGTCCATGATGTTCATCTCGGTCGGGGCCATAGTCCTGCGCCCGCAGTTCGATCTGATGGTTGCGCTGCATCTGAATACGACGCTGTGGGGGGTTATTCTGATTCTGGTCAGCGCCCATTCCAGCACCTTCTTCATGCTGCAGGGCTTTTTCAAGGCGATTCCCCGGGAGCTTGACGAGGCGGCCATGGTGGACGGTTCCGGCTTCATCCGTACGTTCTTCCGCATCATTCTCCCGCTGCTGACTCCGGGGCTTGGCGTGGCTGGATTATTCGCCTTCCGCCATGCCTGGAACGAATACATTCTGCCGCTGGTCTTCACGATGACCAATCCGCAGCTGCAGACGCTGACCGTCGGGCTGGCGAATCTCCGCTACGGCTCATCGGCTGCGATGCAGATTCATCTGATGATGGCCGGGGCTTGTCTGTCCATTCTGCCGATGCTGCTGGCGTATGTATTAGCCAACAAGACCTTTATCCAGGTGACGGCCGGATCGGTGAAGGGGTAATAAATCTAAAGTCATAGCGTATAGGAGGATAAAGATGAATTACGGACATATTACAGTGCCGCAGGCAGAGGTGCCGGTCTCCTGCGAGGTGGATGTGCTGGTTATCGGCGGCGGGGCGGCAGGGATTGCCGCCGCGATCTCCGCTGCCGAAGGCGGAGCAAGCACCATGATCGTGGAGCAGCGCGGGTATCTGGGCGGAATGGGCACCGTGGCGCTGGTGCCTGCCTTCTGTCCCTATACGGACAAGGTTAAGCCGATTATCCGCGGCCTCGGCCTGAAGCTGATGGAGCGGATGAAGCAGGCTTGTGATCCGGGCTATCAGGAGGAATACCGCGAGCAGCTGGACTGGGTGCCGATTGATCCTGAAGTGTTGAAGCGCGTCTATGACAGCGCTGTGCTGGAGAGCGGTGTGACGCCGCTGTTCCATACTTTTGTCTACGATGTGGTGCGGTCGCCGGACGGCCAGACAATAGAGGGCGTAATGATTGTTAACAAATCCGGGAGGTCCTTCATCCGCTGCCGTTATATCATCGACTGCACCGGAGACGGTGACATTGCTGCCCTGTCGGGCGTGCCTTTCCAGAAGGGCGGCGATGACGGAGAGCTTCAGCCGGGTAGCATGTGTTATCTGCTGGCGAATGTAGACCGTCCCAGCTTCAGCCGCTTCCTGGCGGAGACGGGAGATACAGGTCAATTGCACCGGACCGTGGAGCAGGCCATCCTGGAGGGAGCTCTGCCGGAAGGCCGCAAATCCATCTCCGGCCTGGCCTGGGTGAGCGATCAGCTGGTCGGCGTGAACTTCGGCCATGTGTTCGGGGTGGACGGAACGAAGGCCGAGGACCTTACACGCGGAGCCATTGAGGGCCGCCGGACGGTGCTGCGGCAGCTTGAATTCTTCCAGAGGTATGTGCCCGGCTTCGAACAGGCGCATCTGGTGGCAAGCGGAGAGCAGCTTGGCATCCGGGAGACGCGGCGCATCCAGGGCGATTATACGCTGACTGTGGACGATTTCGTGGCCGCACGTTCTTTCCCGGACGATATCGCCCGCAATGCCTACTACATTGATATCCACTTGGCGACCAGCAAAAGTGATATGACCTTCAATCATCTGCCGCCGGGCGTCTCCCACGGGGTGCCTTACCGGGTGATGCTTCCGGTGGGCATCCGCAATCTGTGGGTAGCGGGACGTTCCGTGTCCTCGGACCGGGCGGTGCAAGGCTCGCTGCGCGTCATGCCGAACTGCTTCTCGATGGGCCAGGCCTGCGGTACGGCAGCAACGCTTGCGCTCCGGGACGGCACAGACTCCCGCAGCATTTCGATTCCTGAGCTGCAGCAGCGCCTGCTGGAGCAGGACGTGTGGCTCGGGGAGAATTTCGCTTCCGGGGCAACGGCTCAGGATGCGGAAGCGGGGCAGGCGCAGTGAGCAGTGCGAAGAATGTGAAGAGCGAGAAGGGCAAGAAGAGTGAGAAGAGCGTGAAGAGCGCGGAGAGCGTGGAGAGCGTGAAGAGCGCGGAGAGCGTGAAGAACGTGGAGAGCGTGAAGAGCGCGGAGAGCGTGAAGAACGTGGAGAGCGTGAAGAGCGCGGAGAGCGTGAAGAGCGCGGAGAGCGTGAAGAACGTGAAGAGCGCGGAGAGTGAGAAGAGCGTGAAGAGCGCGGAGAGCGTGAAGAGCGCGGAGAGCGTGAAGAACGTGGAACACGAGAAAAGTGTGAAGAATGTGAGGAGCCTTCCTTTGCGGGAGGAGTGGTTTCATGGGGCGGTCTCGCTGGAGCAGCGGCAGGAGGGCATCAAGCCCTGGCGGATTCCCTTCCGGGACTACGACTTGTATCCGCCAGATGGGATCGGCGGCAAGGCGGAGATCTGCTCCGGTATCCGGCTGCGGCTGGCATCCGGCTCGGAGACCCTCCTCCTCTGGTTTGAACCACTTGCGGAGGACGCTTCTCTGGATTGTGTGGCTGACGGTAGTCTGGTTCAGACGCTCACGCTTGCTGCGGGGGCTAGAGAGGCTCGTTTCACCGGGCTTCCCCCTGGAGTGAAGGAACTGGATATCTATCTGCCGCAGAACACCGGTATGACTATCAGCGGTCTTGCGATTGATGATGACGCTGTTGCTGAACCGCTGGCGGACCTGAGGCCGCGCTGGGTGACGTATGGAAGCTCGATTACCCAGTGCGTGGCAGCTTCTAGCCCGTCGCGCACCTGGCCGGTGATCGCCGCCGGGGAAATCGGCTATCACTTGACCAATCTCGGCTTCTCCGGCAACTGCCTGATGGAGCCGATGATAGGCCGGCTAATCCGGGATCTGCCGGCTGACCTGATTACCCTGTGCGTTGGCGTGAACATCTATGGCGCAGCGTCCTCCAACCCGCGGATGTTCAAGCCGCTGCTGATCGGTCTGCTGGAGACCATCCGGGAGAAGCATACAGAGACCCCGTTGGTGGTCATCTCGCCTATCTACGGAACGGAGCGTGAGACAGAGGAGAACCCGCTCGGCTTCACCCTGCCGCTGATGCGCGGGGAGATCGCGGAGACGGTGAAGCTGCTGCAGGCGCGGGGAGACCGCCATCTGCATTACCTGGATGGTCTGGAGTGGTTCGGTCCGGCGGATGGAGAGCTGCTGACCGATGGCCTGCACCCCGGCCCCGAAGGCTATGAGCTGCTGGGCAGCCGCTTCGGCAGCAGGCTGGCGGCTGCGCTCCGGGGCGAAACGCTGGATTAGTACAGCATCAGATTTAGAACTGTAAGAATGAACCTCAGGGGTGTTAAAGTCTGAGTATGAACATCGAGCTAGTATTAGGCTGATCCTGCACCCGTTGCCGACTTTTACTCTTACATGTAAATATCTGATTGTATTTCCTGCAATAGAAAATGGATTACAGACCGTAAAATGAGATTCTATTGTATTTTATACAGTAGAATGTTGTGTTTTGGGTGAAAACTGGCCTTTGTTCAACATTCAATTGTACGGAATACAATAGATTCTCTTTCGAAGCCTTTCTTACAGTATTCTAATGTACAAAATGCAGTTACTATCGTTCCAGCGCCTAAGCATCCGAATGACTGCTGTGCGAATGAGACGCTGGCTCGTTAAGGTCTGGTAATGGTCCCATTTTCACAATATTAAATCTGATGCTTCACCAGTAGAGCATCCAATCTCACTCTGAGGGTTTGCTATGACCCGATTAAGTACCAGCAATAGGCTTAAGTGTATTTTGTACAACTAAATCTTCTGATGTACCGCTGAATATGTATTTAGTTGTATTTCAGAGTCAATTTCATAATTCAATTTGTTAAATAGCAAGATTAGGCCAAAATCTAAGGTCACATTTTTAAAAAATCAGGCGATTTGCTGGGAATTCCTCAACTGCTGGTTCAATTTGTCTAACGCAAACTTACTCAAATTGTACGCGAGCGTACTGAGCTGGAAATCGACACTTGCCCGGACACCGCGGTGGCGTGTGCGCTTCATCCCGAAATACTCTTTGAGATAGGCAAATACACGCTCCACGGCCGTACGCTTCTTGTACAGTGTTGTAAAACTTTCGCTACCTCTGGCGGGATAGGTGTGTAAACGCAAATCCGTTTGGATTCGAATTTTAAACACTTTTTGGCATTCGGTACCGGAAAGCGCACAGCCTTTGCATTCACTAGGCCGGGTGTACTTCAGGGTCTCATATTTGGCATCAAAACTGTCGTAACGGTACGCATGCCCTTGAGCGCACACCGGCGTGTAATCCAGATTCATTCCCGCAGGCGGGTCTTTGTGGTGAATCAGGGAAATCGCAGGATAGGCGCCGAGCGAATGAATCAGCTGGTAGACCGCCGCGCAATCGTACCCCTTGTCGCCCAAGATATGCTTGACCTTTAGCATCGGAAACTTCAGGAGCAGGCCTTTGAGAAGGACGACCGCCATACGCTGGTCATTCGGATTGGCCGAACTAAAGAGGCCGCTGAGGATATACTGGCTGTCCGTGTCGACCAGCAGATTCGCCTTGAACCCGTAATAGCTGGTCATTCGGCCCTTCGTATTTTTCTTGTCACAACGCGCAGCATGCCGGGGCAACGCGGTCAGTAGTTCATCGTACGGGTACGGCAACATCGCTTCAATGGTTTTCTGGAACGGTCCGAGACTTTGTTCATAGGCTTCCATTTCCTCGCGCCGACGTTCCTTTTCCGCCTGGGATGGACGGCCGGGCTTGCTATATCTGGGTTTCTTCAGCGGCTCGTTCGCCACCTTAGGCTCAGGCTCGGGATGTTCGAGCTGAATTTGCTCGGCCACCGAAGCTTCGCCTTTCTTTTGCCCCCGGCGAGCCGCACGACGCTTGGAGGCCGATTCGCTAAATTGGCAATCCCAAGCCTCGACCATGGAGGAATCCACAGCCAGATGGGTTCCGCTCACAAAGCCTTCTTCTAGGGCAGACGTGACTAGGCGATCCTGAAGTTGTTCCAGCATTCCCGTTTGCTCCAGCGCATGAATCAAACGGGAATAGGAGGCCTGACTTGGAATGTTATCCGAGCCGGTGAACCGGCACTGGACTCGAAATTCGTTGCTATGATTCAGTCGCCGGACCAAGGCAGAGACAAACTCGATGTTCTCCATTTTTGCAATCAGCAGCGAGTAGATCATGGCAGGTACGTTTAATTTTTCAGGCCGTCCGCGATGGTTCTTTTTCCCCAGTGCGAACAGAACTGGAGCTAAATGTAAGTGTTCAAAGATTTGGCTGTATTTATCTTCTGGACTCATTTGGAGCAATTCCTCGAAGGAAAACAGTTCTTCTTGTCGAATAGAATAGATGGGGATTACCTCTTTTCTTCTCGGGTGTTGGTTTCGTCGCCTATAACTTCGAGAATTTGGGGAGGTACTCCTTTTTCTATGCTCAAAAAAACCAGGTATAGCAAGGGTTTTGAATTATGAAATTGTCTCTTTCATACATTTAAACTGGCATCCCTACCTGGGTTATCGCCCATTCCGGCAGATTTAGTTGTACAAAGTACAGCTAGAAGAGGCGAACCTTTCTTTTCACGGTTTTTAGATGTACAGAATACAACTACCGCCGAATACTCGGTTCAAATGCAACTTTAACGTTACCATAATTATTAACTAAATTCAGTCCTTGTGTTCTAATGCTCTACTAGCTGAAAATGGAAGATTTCACGTGAACATTTTATAGATTAACTATGCAAGATGATGCATAATAGGGATGCAAAGACACTGGTTGCGCTTTCATCTATTAAACTACAGAGGGGAATCTGCACAATGAACGATCTGACAACAGGCACGCTGACTTCAAGTCCGGTAATGGTCCGGCATCCGCTTAACCCGATTCTGAAGCCTTCTGATGTACCCTATGGACCGGCCATGGTATTCAACGCCGGGGTGACAAAATTCAAGGGCAGATATGTCATGGTGTTCCGCAATGATTATGGCGATGAGAGCAAGGGAATCGTGGCTCCTCATCATACGACCAATCTGGGCCTGGCCTTCAGCGATGACGGCGTAAGCTGGGAGGTACAGCCGGAGCCCTGCTGGTCCTGGCATGATGAAGAGGTGGTCCGGGTGTATGACCCGCGCCTGAGTGTCGTTGGAGACCGCTGTTATATGTGCTTCGCAGTTGATACGCGTCACGGGTTGCGCGGCGGGATCGCTGTCACTGACGATTTCCGTTCGTTTGAAGTACTAAGCCTGTCGCTGCCGGATAACCGCAACATGGTGCTCTTCCCGGAGATGGTCGGAGGCAAGTATGTAAGACTGGAGCGCCCGCTTCCGGTCTACAGCCGGGGCGGCCGCGACCGCTTCGATATGTGGATGAGCGATTCCCCGGATTTGAAGTACTGGGGGAATCATAAGCTGCTGCTGGCCGTTGAGCAAGTGGCTTATGCCAATGACAAGGTAGGTCCCGGTGCGCCGCCGGTGAAGACGAACAAGGGCTGGCTGACCACCTTCCATGCGGTGGACCTCGACCCTGCCCGGGGCAAGAACGGCTGGGAGGACAGCTGGAAGAAGCGTTACACCGCCGGCATTATGCTGCTGGATCTCGAAGATCCCAGCAAGATTATCGGCCGGGCGGAAGCTCCGCTGCTGGTGCCGGAGGCGGTGTACGAAACTTCGGGCGGCTTCCGCAACGATGTCATTTTCCCCGGCGGGATGATTCTGGAGGACACCGGAGAGGTCAAAATCTATTACGGTGCGGCCGATACTGTGGAATGCCTGGCCACGGCCCATGTGGACGATCTGCTCCGGCTCTGCCTGGAGCCACAGAGATAATTAGACCGGTTGTATAGGCAGGGGGACTTCCGTTATTGGGGGTCTCCTGCCTTTTTTGTTGAGGAAATTATGATTTGCGCCCCCTATGGATAGGTATGTACGCGTAAAAATGTATAGAGGAATGCTGCAAGAAGTGCAACAATACTGCCCCATAGAAGCGGTCTAAGCCGGAATCCTGCACGAAATGCAACAAATTCAGCGATAACTTGCTCTAGACACATAAATTTGTGCAAAAAATGCAACATTTTACTTTAGCCCCGTAACATTTATAGATAAATACTGCAAAAACTGCAACAATTCTGCTCCATCCAAGCAGCCGTGAGAGAAGTCGCCAGCATCCCTTACCCGCAGGATGATTGTGTTCTAATACGCGGCGGAATCCGCCGAATTATCATGCCCTGTCTTGACGCCGGGCCGGAGCAGTCGTATCGTACAAGTGACAAGAACTGACAATCATAGGGTGATACATGTTCAAGAAGGGGGAAATATGAATACATTCACAGCCTATGTCCGGCAGCTCCGGCGGCAGATCGCCGGCAGGTATTACCGGATATCCATCAAACAGAGGATTCTGTTCTCGTTCATCGTGCTGATCACGCTGTCCATCAGTGCAATGGGCACCTTCTCGTATTGGATTGCCGCGCAGGAGATCGAGGATAATGCCTACGCCGGCAGCCGGGAGACCGTAAGCAAGACGGCCCAGCTGCTGGATTCCCGCCTGAATGATGTGGCGCTGTCCGTGCAGTCCCTGATGCTGAGCGATGCGTACCGCAAGATGATGCTCGATGTGTTCAGCCATGAGGTGTCCAATTACTATGTACATTTGTCGGATCTGCAATATGTGCTCTCCCAGGCAATGTTCAATCAGCCGATCATTGAGAGTGTGCTAATCGTAACCCCGATTGGCGATTTCTATCCCACTACGCAGATCCGGGCGCAGGACAACTCGTTCTACGGCTCGGAATTATATGATCTGAGCAAGGAGCAGCCGGGCGGCTACTGGGCCAAAGGACATTATGACCGGTTGTTTACAGGCAGCCAGCGGGTGGTCTCCTTCATAGTCCGGGGAATTTATGAATACCCTTACACGCCGATCAGCAATGTATTTATTGTGGTCAATATCAGGGAGAGCCGGATCGATGAGTTGCTGAATCAAGGCGGAGAACAAGCAGGGAGGAATTATTATCTGGTGAGCGGGGAAGGAGAGGCGGTGTTGGAGTCCCGCTGGCCGTTCCGGGGCAGATTCCCCTGGAAGCCGGTGCTCGCCGGAGCCGGGAAAGCGGCCGATCCGCAGGATCACTACTACAGCTATGGCGGCAAGGAATATTTGGTGAATTATACAAGCTCAGCCGCATCACCCGACTGGATCATCTCCGGCATGCAGTCGCGGGACCAGCTGCTGGGCAAGCTGCAGCGGGTGCAGCGCATTACCTTTTATGTCATCGTTGTCTTCCTGCTGATCACCTGGCTGATCTCCAATCAGCTGACATCTGTGCTGCTGAAGCCCCTGTTTAAGCTCCGGCGGCTAATGCGCAGAGTCGAAGAGAACCAGCTCAGTGTGGTGTATGAGAGCCGTTATGAGGACGAGGTTGCCCAGGTCGGCTTTCAGTTTAACCGGATGATGTTGGAGATTCAGGCGCTGATCGCGGATGTGAAGACCAAGGAGGAGGACAAGCGGCATGCCGAGATCCGTGCCCTTACGGCGCAGATGGAGCCGCACTTTCTGTACAATACGCTCAATACCATCTATTGCAAATCGGTCATGGGCGAGAATGACGATGTGAATGAGATGATCCTGTCCTTGTCGCAGATGTTCCAGCTCGGGCTCAGCGGCGGCAAGGATATGATTCCCCTTGGGGATGAGCTGTCCCACATGCGGCAGTATTTCGCCATTCAGCAGAAATGCTATGAAGGATTGTTTGAATACACGGTGACGGTGGAGGATGAGTCACTGCTTACTTGTCTGCTGCCCAAAATTATCCTGCAGCCGGTGGTGGAGAACAGCATCCAGCACGGATTCAGTGACCGGACTATAGGAGGCAGGATAGACATCACGGTCAGCCGGGAGCAGGGGCTGCTGCATATTTGCATTACCGACAATGGACGGGGGCTTGACGCTGCACGGGTCAAGCAGGGGATGGCCTCGGCTCCGCAGTCGAGGAAAGGCTATGCCCTGTTCAACATCAGGCACC
This sequence comes from Paenibacillus sp. FSL R7-0302, assembly GCF_038006885.1. Lineage (NCBI taxonomy): Bacteria > Bacillati > Bacillota > Bacilli > Caryophanales > Paenibacillaceae > Paenibacillus > Paenibacillus sp. FSL R7-0302. The sequence goes on along the minus strand of NZ_JBBOWB010000001.1, from coordinate 4,747,913 downwards.
GGCTGGCCCTGTATCACGGGGACGAAGCCCGTATGGATGTGGGCGGCGAGCCAGGTAAGGGATCACAGACGGATCTGTGGATTCCGCCTAGGGAGGAGAGATGAAGGATGGACCGGAAGCAGGAGCCGGAAAGGTTCAAATTATGTGTAATTGACGATATCAAAAGTGTGGTGGAGATGGTCTCGCGCAAGCCGCCGTGGCAGGAGCACGGTATTGAGGTCGCCGGTACGGCGCTTGACGGTGAAGCGGGGCTGCAGATCATCCGCGAGACCCGGCCCGACATTGTGCTGACGGATATCCGGATGCCAAGAATGGACGGCCTGCAGATGACCCGGGCGATTCTGGAGGTGCTGCCGGATTGTAAGATTATTATCCTCAGCGCCTACTCGGAGTTCTCTTATGCCCAGGAAGCCATCCGGCTGGGGGCGCTTGATTTCGTGAAGAAGCCCTTTTCCCTGGAAGAGATTGTGAATGCAGTGCTGAAGGCCAGGGAGCTGTGCCGGGAGGAGCGTCAGGAGACCGCCAGACTTGCTGTGATGGAATCCAAAATCAAGGAAAGTCTGCCTATCCTCCGCCAGGAATACCTCACCTTCCTGCTGCACCACCAGACGACAGAGGCGGATGCCCGTTCCCGCTGGGCCTATCTCGATATCCCGCTGGACCAGCATGATTTCTTCGTGTTTGTCGCTGAGATTGATCATTTCGCGGAAAAGCTGAGCGGGCAGCCTGTGCAGGAGGTCGAGCTGCTAAGGTTCAGCCTGCACAATATTCTCGAAGAGACGATTTCCGCCTGGACCCGCGGCGTTATTATCCGGGAGTCGACAGACCGGTACGTCTGCATCATGAACGGCTCGGACCCGGAGACCGCCGCGCGGATTACGGAGGCCTGCTGCATGAATGTCAGCCGCTTCTCACGTCATACCATTTCTATTGGCGTGGGTCTGGGTACGGCGGCGATTCAGGAGCTGGGCACGGCGTACAGGCAGGCGCTCAGCGCGCTGGGGTATCATTTCTATACGGGGGGCAACGGGGTATATCATTATAGCAATATTGAGAACAAACCACTCTCGCTTCACAGCTATTCCGCCGCCGCCGAGCAGGAGCTGCTGTTCGCCCTGCGTTCCGGTAATTCTGTCAAAAGCCTTCAGATGCTGGACCAGCTATTCTCGGAGCTGCTGGACAGCGGGCTTTTGCCTGAGCCGCGTTATGTTGAAAGTGTCGGCTATGAGCTGGGCTCCAGGATCTGCCGGGTCCTGCTGGAGCAGTTCCCTTACGGGCAGGTGGAGCCGCTGGAACTCCGAATTGCCGCCATGAAGAACCAGGTGCATCCATCCCTGCAGGATATCCGGGAACTGCTGTCCTGGCTGTGCCGGGAGGCCTGTGCGCTGGTGGAGGAAGCCCGTTCTCAGGAATCCACGCGGATTATCCGTCAGGCCGTCGAATACATCCATAGTCATCTGGATACGGGGCTGTCGCTGGAGCAGGTGGCGAAGCAGATTAACCTCAGCCAGGGATATTTCTCCAATCTGTTCAAGAAGGTGCAGGGGATTTCGTTCCAGCAGTATGTGATGCATGAGAAGATGGAGAAGGCCAAGGCGATGCTGATTGGCGGCCGGCAGGTTCAGGAGATCGCCCAGGATCTCGGGTATGAGCACAGGCGTTATTTCAGCGAGGTGTTCAAGAAATATACCGGCATGACCCCGTCCGAGTTCAAATTGCATTATCTTGGAAAAGAATAGAAATCAGCAGGGGAGGAATTTCCGCGGGGCGGAGATGACCTCCCTTAACTCTATCTAACTCCTGCAGAAACCTGCCCTTAATGTGGGCTTACCCGCCTTATCCGTTGTGTCCAATCCATCTATAATCAGGTTGTAAGTGAATACAGCAGGGATATATAAGGGGGAACTACCAATGATGAAGCGTACGCTAATAACATCTCTGAGCCTGGTCCTGGCACTTGGCCTGACAGCCTGCGGCAACGGCAACGGTAACGGCGGCAACGCAGTTGAAGGCAAGGGAGAAGGGGTGAAGGCTGGTTCGGGAGAAAAAACTAAAATCAGCTACTGGACAGGCGACCGCCATGACGCGGATTTCATAAAGGAGAAGGTAGCCGAGTTCAACGCATCCAATCCTGACGGGATCGAGGTGGAGCTGGTCGTTAAGGGAGACGACTTCGATACCGCACTTGATCTGTCCTTCCAGACCTCCGATGCGCCGGATGTGATCCGGGTGAAGGAGAATACCATCCAGACCTTTTACAAAAAAGGCTTTCTCGCTCCCATTGACGAGTTCCTCACCGATGAGGTGAAGACGAAATTCCCGGCTATGCCGGATTTGAATGAATTTGACGGCAAGCGTTACAGCCTGCCTAACTTCGGAACGACCATGCGTCTGGTATACAACAAGGATCTGTTCGCCAAAGCAGGCATTGAGCATCCGCCGACCACTCTGCAGGAACTGGTGGATACAGCCAAGAAACTGACAGCAGCCGGCAAGGCGGATGGTGCTTACGGCTTCGCCCTGAACTTCAAGAACCCCGGCAGTGCGTTCGCACGTTCGGCGCGGGTGGTTGCAGAGATGAGCGGCTATGGCGGCTTCGGGTATGATTTCAAAACGGCCCGCTTCGACTTCAGCGGCTTCGAGCCGATCATCAATGCCTTTAAGCAGATCAAGGATGACGGCAGTATGCTGCCGGGTGTAGAATCGCTGGATATTGACCCGCTGCGGGCGCAGTTTGCGGAAGGCAAGATCGGAATGTACATGTCCTACTCCTCGGAGCCGGGCGTCTACAAGAATCAGTTCCCGGCCAAGATTGACTGGGCGGCCGCTCCGGTTCCGACCATCGACGGCAATGTGAAGGGGGCTTCCGGCTTCCTCGGGGGCCAATGGCTGGCGCTCAGCTCGAAATCAGAGCACAAAGAAGCAGCCTGGAAGTTCATGGAGTTCATGTACGGCGATCAGGTGCTGACGGATTATCAGGAAAAAGGCTTCGGCATCTCCATGGTTCCATCCGTCAGCGCAGCCGCCAAGACACCGGATGTGAACGGCATTGAAGGCTTCCTGCCGAACAAGCACGATGGAGTGTGGCCGGTCTATCCGTCTGTAGCCCCGGAAGGAATGAAATCGGATGACGCCTTCTTCAAATATATGCTGAACGGCGGCGACCTGAAGGCGATTATCGCTGATCTGAACAAACGCTATAATGCTGCACTGGACAGCGTGATTGCGAATGACGGCGTGAAGGCCGAGCCGGATGCCGGCTTTGATCCCGCCGCGCTGGGCGGCAAGTTCGCCAAGTAGATCGAAGGTTAGGGATAGAGATACAGGCCGGGATAGCGGGGGATGAGGGAGCAACTCTCTCATCCCTCTGCTCTGGCCGTAAGGGAGAGGAGCCGGAAGAAACCAGATGAACAAAACAAAACATGCCTTATTTTCATATAGCTTTATCTTTCCAAGTGCCTTGCTCACTGTGGTCCTTGGAATTTACCCGATTGCCTGGGCGTTCCGCTATATGTTCTATGATTACAAAGGGTTCGGAACGGCCCGGTTTACCGGTCTGGCTAATTTCAGCCGCATTCTGAAGGACACCCAGTTCTGGGATTCGGTGGTGAACACATTTGTCTATGCAGGCGGCAAGCTGCTGATCACCATTCCGCTGGCCCTGCTGCTGGCAGCGATATTAAACCGGGGGCTGCGGGGCAGACAGCTGCTGCGGGGGATTTTCTTCATGCCGACCGTTATCAGTACAGCCGTAATGGCCGTAGTCTTCTTCACGATTTTCAACTCGTATAACGGAATTCTCAACCAGTTCCTGATCCGCTTGGGCCTCACAGATTCCGGCGTGGACTGGCTGGGGCCGAAATATGCCATGCTCACCGTCATTCTGGTTGCGGCCTGGGGCGCGGTCGGCAATTATATGCTGCTCTTTCTCGCCGGTCTGCAGAATATTCCCGAGGATGTGTATGAGGCCTCTTCTCTGGACGGGGCAGGGAAAATTCAGCAGTTCCGCTATGTCACTCTGCCGATGCTCGGGCCTGTCATGCAGATGGTTATTATGCTGGCGATCATTACAGCTCTGAAGGGCTACGAGAGCATCATGGTTCTGACCGAAGGCGGTCCTGTAGGCAAGACGGAGGTCATGTTCCTGTATTTATACAAATTATTCTTCCCTGTCGGCGGGGGCAGCGCGGCGGTTCAGGTCCAGGAGTTCGGATACGGCAGTGCGGTCGCCTTTGTGTCTGCGGTCATCGTAGGGATGATATCACTCATTTATTTCTACGCATCCAGACGCATGAATCAGACCGATTGAGGAGAGAGGCTATTATGAGACTAAGAACCATACTGGGCAAAACAATCCTGTGGACTTTTTTGCTGTCGTTTGCTTTTATCACCCTGATTCCTGTTGTGATCACTATTCTCGGCTCCTTCAAGACGAATGCCGAGCTGACTGCGGGAGCGACCTTCCTGCCGGATAGCTGGCACTTCTCGAACTATGCCGAAGCCTGGTCGCAGGCGAATTTCTCCAGATATACATTGAACAGTCTGCTGGTGTCTCTGGCGGCAGTGGTAGGCACGCTGCTGGTCTCCTCCATGGCGGCTTATGTGGTGGACCGGATGGATTTTGCCGGCAAAAAATTGTATATCGGACTGCAGTCCTTCACCATGTTCGTGGCTGTAGGGGCGGTTGTGCTGCGTCCGCAGTTCGATCTGATGGTTAAGCTTCATCTGCATAGCAGCCTGTGGGGCGTTATCCTGATTCTGATCTCTGCCCATGCTTCGATCTTCTTCATTCTGTTCAGCTTCATGAAGGGAATTCCCCGCGAGCTGGACGAGGCGGCGCTGATAGACGGCTGCTCCCCCGGCCGGACCTTCTGGCGGATTATTCTGCCGCTGCTCGGACCCGGACTGGGCGTAGGGGCCCTGTTCACCTTCCGCGGCGCGTGGAATGAATATCTGCTGCCGCTCGTGTTCACGATGACGAAGCCGGAGCTGCAGACGCTGACCGTCGGGCTGGCGAATCTGAAATACGGGATTTCGGCCGCTTCCCAGACCCACTACATGATGGCGGGAGCTTGCTTATCCATTCTGCCGATTCTCGTCGCCTACCTGTTTGCGAACAAATCCTTCATGCAGATGACGGCCGGTTCCCTGAAGGGGTAGCTGTCCGGCCTTGCACATAACAATCAACATTCAAAACACAACATTCCACATTCAATATTCAAGGAGGTACACCCCATGACTCAACACGTTCCGGCGATTCTGCAATCCGCCCCGTTCATCCGGCGGTATCCCGGCAATCCGGTGCTGGATGCAGCGAAGGTTCCTTACCCCACCGCACTGGTATTCAATGCCGGTGTAACGAAATTTAACGGCAAATATGTGATGATCTTCCGCAACGATTACGGCTCACTGGACGATCAGACGCTGGAGCCGCACCACACTACGGATCTCGGCATTGCTTACAGTGACGACGGTCTGAGCTGGACCGCCGGCCCGAAGCCGGTGTTCAAAATGCATGACGAGGAAATTATCCGCGCCTATGATCCGCGCCTGACCGTGCTCGGCGGCCGCTGTTACATGTGTTTTGCCGTGGATACGCGCCATGGCATCCGCGGCGGCATTGCCGTTACCGATGATCTGGAACACTTCGAGGTGCTCAGCCTGTCTACACCGGACCTGCGCAATATGGTACTGTTCCCCGAGACCATCGGCGGCAAGTATGTCCGGCTGGAGCGTCCCTTCACGGTGTACAGCCGCGGCGGCCGGGACCGCTTCGATGCCTGGATCTCCGAGTCGCCGGACCTCGTGCATTGGGGCAACTCCAGCCTGCTGCTCGCTGTCGAGCAGGTGCCGTTTGCTAATGATAAGGTCGGTCCGGCTGCACCTCCGGTCCGGACAGACAAGGGCTGGCTGACCACCTTCCATGCGGTGGATGTGGACCCGGCCAGAGGCAAGCACGGCTGGGAGGACACCTGGAAGAAGCGCTATACCGCCGGAATTATGCTGCTGGATCTGGAGGACCCCCGCAAGGTGATCGGCATGAGCAGGCAGCCGCTGCTGGCACCGGAGACAGATTATGAGATTGGCGGGGGCTTCCGCAATCATGTGATTTTCCCCGGCGGGATGATTCTGGAGGATGACGGCGAGGTCAAGATCTATTACGGCTCTGCGGATACGGTGGAATGCCTGGCTACGGCGCATGTGGACGATCTGCTCCGGCTCTGTCTGGAGTCAGGGGAATAATAAGATGGAAGCTAGCTGAAGGCTGAAAGGTGGAACAACATTGGGGCCATGTGCCATGATTGGAGCGGCGTGCGCGGAGATTGTGCATGAAGTGCAACAATGCCGGCTCAATAGGAGTGACTGTGGGGAGATCGCACAAAGTGTAACAATGCTAGCTCAATAGGAGCAGCCGTAAGGAGATTGTGCATGAAGTGCAACAATTTAGCTACATAGGAGCCGCCAGCGCAGGAATCCTGCACAAATTGCAACAATCCAGCTTCATAGGAGCCGCCAGCGCGGAAATCCTGCACAAATTGCAACAATACAGTTCAAATTAGCACCGGTTCGCCGAAATTCCTGCAAAAGTTGCAACAATAGCTCCACAGCCAGTAACCAATTTAGAGAAATCCTGCAAAAGGTGCAACAATGCGGCTTACTAGGAGCGACTTGCGCGGAGATTGTGCAAAAAGTGCAACAATGCCGGAGACAACCAGCACCGTAAGCGGGCTGAAGTGTACAAATGCACCTGATTCGGCCGGAAGCAGGCGCAGGGCGGAAATGAGGTGTATAAATGCACCAGATCCAGCCGGAAGCAGGCGCAGGGCGGGAATGAGGTGTATAAATACACCAGATCCAGCCGAAAGCAGGCGCAGGGCGGAAATGAGGTGTATAAATACACCAGATTCAGCCGGAAGTGGGCGCAGGGCGGAAATGAGGTGTATAAATACCAATGTCATTAAGTTAAGATATAGAGCCAAAAACAAGAAAAAGGCAGGTTATCGAAAAGATAGCCTGCTCTTTTTTTGCACAAAAAAATCTTGACAATCCGTAGAAAACGTGTGGCGAAGCCCCTTGAAAAAACGAGGAGGTTACGCCAATGAATGCTTATGCAAATTCGCTGAAAGACAGACTGACATCTCTCATCCGTGAGATGGCGGCTGCCCCCGCGCCTTACGTCAGAAACCCGGGAAAGGATTTTACCCGAACGAAAAAACTACCCTTTGAAATGGTTATGCAAACCCTGATCTTTATGGGCGGCAACAGCCTCTATAAGGAACTGTTGGAATCGCAGGGCTATGACGTTAACACCGCAACTTCTTCTGCTTTTGTTCAGCAAAGAAATAAAATTTTGCCGTCTGCGGTCGAATCTTTGTTTCACACCTTTACCGCGTCCCATACGGAATTCAAGGATTATCGAGGCTATCGATTATTGGCCATTGACGGTTCCGATCTGCATATTGCAACAGATCCTGCGGACCCGTTGACCTATTCTCAAAGTCAGCCCCACTCGAAAGGCTTTAACCTTCTGCACTTGAACGCTGCTTATGACCTCTGTAACCGGCTTTACGTGGACGCCATCCTTCAACCTCGAAAGCTGCGCAACGAAGGAAGGGCGCTGTCCACGATGGTGGATCGGTCCCCTATTCAGGGGAACGTCATTGTGTTGGCGGATCGAGGATTGGAAAGCTACAATACGTTCGCGCATCTGGAACGGAAAGGATGGAAGTACGTCATACGGGTCAAGGATTTGCATTCGAATGGCATTCTTTCGGGCTTGCACTTGACCTTTGAAGGGGCGTTTGATCAGGAGATTCACCTGACGCTGACTAAAAAACGAACGAAAGCGTTCAGGGATCACCCCGAAATCTATAAAATTCTTCCGGCCACCTCTAGCTTTGATTTTCTGGACATGCAAAAGAACCTGTTTTACCCGATTTCCTTTCGGGTGGTTCGTTTCCTCCTGCCCAGTGGCGATTATGAAACCGTCATTACCAATCTACCGGCTGCTGAATTCTCACCGGATGAACTCCGGGAACTGTATCACCTGCGATGGGGGATTGAGACCTCTTTCCGGGCCTTAAAATACACCATCGGTCTGACCCATTTTCACGCAAAGAAGCAAGAGTCCATTACCCAAGAGATATTCGCAAGAATGATCCTCTACAATTTCGCTGAAATGATTACCTCGCACGTAGTCATTTCCCAAAAGGATAAACGGCACCTCTACCAAGTCAACTTCACGGTGGCCGTTCACGTCTGTAGACATTTCCTGCGCTCCAAGGGCGATGGACCCCCGCCTGATGTGGAAGCTTTGATTCGCAAAAATATTTTGCCGATTCGTCTCACCCGTCCTGGGCAAAGGAATACACGCAGAATACGTAGCAAATCCGCCATTAGCTTCGTCTACAGAGTAGCATAATTCGGTTCGCATGAACATTTTTTTAAGTGGATCTTCCATCCGCTTTGTTTGCTATGCGCTTTTTTCCTTCCTTACACCAAAAACAAACGGCATAGGACGTTTCCCCATACCGTTTTGGATTCTCTTTATTAATTCCAAACTTATCTTTGAACTTATCTTAATGACATTGGTATAAATACACCTGATTCAGCCGAAAGTGGGCGCAGAGCGGGAATAAGGTGTATAAATACACCAGATCCAGCCGAAAGTGGGCGCAGAGCGGGAATGAGGTGTATAAATACACCAGATTCAGCCGAAAGCGGGCGCAGGGCGGAAATAAGGTGTATAAATGCACCATAGCGGGAGCGGCTGGCATCCGGTCAGCCCGTCAACTGCTGGAGCAACATGTGCAGCACCCTCAGCTCGTCAACTGGTGCAGCACCAGCGCACATGCGCCTGTTGCAACTGCGCGCTCGCCCAGGCTGCTCCGGGTGAAGCGGACGTTATATTGTCCGCGGTAGTAGGTCCGCTCCAGAGCGATCCGCGTGGCTGTCTCGTAGAAATCTGCCGCGAGGAACAGCGGGCCGCCGAGAATAACTTCCTCGGGATGCAAAATATTGATCAGATTCGCCAGCCCGATGCCGCAGGATACCGCCATCTCTTCGAATAACCTGATCATCACTGGATCGCGCTCCTGGAGCGCTTCCAGCAGATGGACGAATTCTAAAGCCTCCGCATGCTCTGCCAGAGCACGGAGGCTTGTGCTGCTGCCCAGCCGCCAGGCCTCGCGGGCCTGCCCCTCCAGCGTTCGCACCGACACATAGCTCTCCCAGGCCCCGGCATTACCGCCGGGGATCTGCGGCGGCACTCCCGCGCGGTCAATGATCATCTGCCCGACCGCTCCCTCGGTATCGATTATGCCGTAGAGCAGCCGCCCATCGTTCATAATAGCGGAGCGCAGGCCGATTCCGGCATGAAGATAGAGAAGGTGCTGCTGCATCCGGTTGCTGCCGGCCCAGTACTCGCCGAGCAGTGCAGTATTGGCTCCATTATCCAGATAGACAGGCACCCCCAGGCGCTGCTCCAGCTGTTCCTTGATATGTACTTGTGACCAGCCCTCTGCAGGAAAGCGGGCCGGATTCAGGATGACTCCGGCTGTACGATCCAGCGGACCAACCGCGCCGATGCCAAGACCGGCGACCCGGCTGAGCTGGACAGAGGCTGCGTCAAGCATCTGTAAGCCTTGTCTATGAAGCGACTCCATGAGAAGCTCGGGGGTAAGCCCTGCATCCATGCTCCAGGTATGCTCGCCCAGCAAGCGCAGATGAAAGTCCGTCAGCACAAGCTTGGCATGGGTCCGGGAGATCTCCAGTCCGAGCAGATAAGCGTAAGATGGATTCGTCTCATAGAGGGTAGGGCGGCGTCCTCCGGTGGATTCGCCGAAGCCGACCTCAACCAGAAGCTCCTGGGACAACAGTTCATCTAGGATGCGTGTTAACGTGCTTATGGTCAGCCCGCTTTCGTCCAGCAGGGTCTGCTTGGAGACGGTACCGTGTTTTCTGACCGTGAAATAGATCTCTTTGGCTTTGGGATTGGCGATGACTTCATGAATAGGCAGCACAGATGGTTCTCTCCTTATGAAAAGACTATACCTGACGAATGGACTACATCTGCTTCAACAATGACATAAAAAGCAGGGTGCCGCAACTATCACAAGGAGAGCGTAAGCGCCATTTCGAACTTGTAGCCGCTGCCGGGGAGAGGCGCAGGACGGTCTGGCAGCACATGAGGATAAGCAGGCGCTAGTGGAGGGGATTGTTCATCCTAGAGCAGCGCCTTGAAGGAATGGCGGATCACATCGCCGCGGCTGATGATGCCGACCAGCACACGGTTCCGTTCAACGGGAACCTTTTTGATCTGCTTTTTGCCGAGGATGGTGGCGATGGCTTCAATATCTTCTTCGGCATGCACAGTGATAACCTTCTTCTTGGCGATAGCCATTACGTTCAGACCCAGCAGCTTCTGCGCCCGTTCCTCGAACAGATCATTATCCCCGACGAACACATTAATCTGGAAAAAAGAATCCACAATCAGATCCTCATGCCTGCCGATATAGCGCATAATATCCCCGTCGCTGAGGTAGGCGACAATCTCATTCCGGTCATTCACGACAGGCATGCCGCTGATCCGGTGGGCAATACATTTCTCAATAAAAGTCCGTACGGTATCTTCCTGCTTCACCTTGTACACCTGACGGACCATGAATTCATGGGCTTTCATACCGGTTCCCCCTGAAAATTAGCTTTTGCAGAAATAAGTTGTATCATGAAAGTATATACTTGTATTATACAAGTGGAAAGAGTAAAGTCAATGAATAAAAGAGAAGAGGGGCAACCGGCATGGACAAACATTCAATTGAGACAATAGAGCTGGAAATGGCGGTTCTGTTCCGCCGTCTCACTTCAATTACCACGTTCAAAAAAATCGGCAATCTGGATCGTGCGGCCTACCTGCTGCTTCATCACATTGCATCTCGTGAAGGAACTGCCGGGATCAAGGCAATCTCCGATGAGTTTCAGCTGGATATTTCTACGGTCAGCCGGCAGGCTGCCTCACTGGAGAGTAAGGGGTACATCACCCGGGTACCGGACCCTGTGGACGGGCGGGCTTATTCGCTGCAGATTACGGAGACGGGCCAAGCGAGTCTGGAGGAGAACCGGCAGGTCCGGCAGGAGATGATCGAACAACTGCTAAAGGGCTGGTCGGAGGAGGAGGGACAGCTGTTCGGGGAGCTGCTGCGGAAGTTCAATGCAACTTTTCTGGAAGAGGGCTGATGGGTCCCAGAAGTCTCTGGAAGCCCACTGCAGACATCACAGCAAAAGGGCCGTCCGCAGCGTTACTTCACGCTGCGGACGGCCCTTTGCATAGTATTCAGGGAAGCGGAACAGGTCTCAAGCAAAGCCTGCATTCCCGCTCATCCCTACCCACAGCGGGGATTGCTCCAGAGCCGCGGCGAGCTGGAGCAGCAGGTCCTCGCGCCCTTTGGAGGCCATGACCTGGACGCCGATCGGCATTCCTTCGGCCGTAAGATGCACCGGCACGCTCATGGCGGGCTGGCCGGTCAGGTTGGCTAGCTGGGTGAAGGGCGTGTAGGTCAGGCTCGGCTCGAACATCTCATAGATCATCCGCCGCTGCGCATCCTTCGGCAGCCCGCTGACCTGCATCAGCTCCTCTGTCTCCGCCGTGGTCTGGGTCAGCTCTCCGACCTTCGGGGCGGAGTCTGCATTAGCCGGAGTAATATACAGATCGAAGCGGTCCATCAGCGCGGCCATTTGCGCAGCGGCTACATCCCATTCGTGCAGACTGTGCACGAATTCTGCCGCCGAGACCTGCTTCCCGGCTTCGGCCAGCACCCAGGTGACAATATCCACTTCCTCAGCCTTAATTGCACGGCCCATGGCGCTCTCAAGCGACAGGAACATGGCGGATACTTCTCCGGCGTTCATCGTATAGTAGTTGTCCATCAGCCGCACCCCGTTGACCGGGCTCAGCTTCTCTTCCACCTCATAGCCCTCGGACTCCAGCCACTTGACCGTCTTCAGCACGGCCTCTACCGCCTCAGCGGATACCGGTGTTCCCACCGGCGAAGCGGTGGTGAAGGCGATCCGCAGCTTCCGCTGCGCAGGCTTCAGCAGATCGTCCAGGTAGACGCCCGGATACAGCGGCGTCTGAAAAGCCGCTTCCGGCTGCACCACCTGCAGCAGATCCAGCATCGCGGCGCTGTCCCGCACAGAGCGCGTCAGCGCAAAATCAATCGACGCGCCCTGCCACTGGCGGCCGATCCCCGGGCCGACCGGCGTGCGCCCGCGCGTCGGCTTCAGCCCGAACAGGCCGGTGAACGAGGCCGGTATGCGGATGGAGCCGCCGCCGTCACTGGCTCCGGCGGCCGGGACGATCCCGGCGGCAACCGCTGCCGCCGCACCGCCACTGGAGCCGCCGGGTGAACAGGCGGGGTTCCAGGGGTTGCGGGCCGGGCCGTGGAGCAGGGGCTCGGTGATATTTTTGAGCCCGAATTCCGGCGTATTCGTATGGCCCAGCGGAATGAAGCCGCCGCGCCGGATACGGGCCACATAGTTAGAGTCCCGCTTCGCCACATTGTCCTTCATCAGCAGAGCGCCTGAGGTCAGCGGTTCGCCGCCAATCGCCTGGGAGATATCCTTCAGCAGGAAGGGGACTCCGGCGAACGGACGGGGGGTATCCCCGGCCCCGGAATCAAGGGGCATCTCCGTAGCCTCCTTCAGCGCAGCCTCCCGGCGGGTGCGCACCACCGCATTCAGCAGCGGATTCACCTCATCCATCCGGGCATAGGCGGCTTCCACAAGCTCACGCGCAGAGACCTCACGTGCCTTAACTAGGGCGGCAAGCCCCAGCGCATCATAACCGGAAAAAGCAGACAACGACATAGGTATAACCTCTTTCTGGCAGGAACAGGCAGGCTACTTAGGTCAGGCTATAGCTGCAGTCTCGCGCATAGTATATTGCGTTATAAGGAGGGCAGAGACTTTTCAAGTGCGCTCATCTGTAAGATATTGTTTCACTGGAGGCGGCGTATACTCTGCGAACTGCTGCAGAATGCCCTCCGGCGTGGTAGCGTTCAGCATGATGGAATGATGCTTCTCCTGCATGAATTGTTCCCGGGCCATGTTGCTGAACAGGGCAATCAGCGGATCATAATAATGATTCACATTAAGCAGTCCGCAGGGCTTCTGATGCAGGCCGAGCTGAGCCCAGGTGAAGATCTCGAAATACTCCTCCATCGTGCCCGGGCCGCCCGGCATAGCAATGAATCCGTCCGCCAGCTCAGACATCTTAAGCTTCCGTTCGTGCATAGAGTCTACCATGATCAGCTCCGTCAGACGGGTGTGCTCGATCTCCCTTTGCTTCAGAAAATGCGGCAGCACCCCGATCACCTGACCTCCGGCCTGCATCACACTATCTGCAATAGCGCCCATCAAGCCTACAGTAGCTCCGCCATAGATCAGCGTAATGTTACGTGCGGCAAGCTCCTTGCCGAGTAGAATAGCGGATTCCTTGTAAACGGGCGAAGCCCCTTCACTGGAACCGCAGAACACTGCGATACTCTTCATAAGCTGCTGACTCTCCTTTATCTTAAGATAATGTAATGTGCTTTGAAGAACGGTTGTTTCCTCTACCTAATGTATCACGGATTCAGGTGCATGTAACATTTTTCTCGCTACCGGAGCAGGCGGTTTACTTGCGGTAGTGCGCCGCATTGACAACCTTTTGCGGAGCGGCTATACTTTCTGTAATCTTATAGTTGGTATACGTTGAACGAGCCAGTAGCAGCCTTGTCCCTGTTCCCAGAGAGCCGGGGGTCGATGGAACCCGGTACACACAAGCGGACTGCGAATTACGCCTCGGGAGTATCTTGGGTAATGCCAAGCGGAGCTAAGCGAACGATAACTCGCCTGAGAGTGGTATGGACCTGCGTGCAGCATCAGGTCTGTGCAATTTGGGTGGTAACACGGTTAATGATAATCGTCCCTGTGTCTGAATAGACAAGGGGCGATTTTTTGTTGTCTGTGCGGATTTGCTGGCTGGGTGCGTGGCGGGCATAAGCTTCAGAGGCTGATGCGGTATGGCTGCTGTTTTTTTGACGGATACCAAAGGATATAGAACAATCACTTACACAAAAGGGGCTGTACATGTTGAACATTATCGACGAGCTATTGTGGCGCGATGCCATTAACCAGCAGACCGACGCGGACGGACTCCGTGAATTGACAGAGAGTAAGGCGGTATCGCTGTATTGCGGCGTGGACCCGACGGGCAACAGTATGCATATCGGCCACCTGATTCCATTCATGATGCTGCGGCGCTTCCAGCTGGCCGGTCACCGTCCGGTGATTCTGATCGGGGGGGCTACGGGAACGATCGGCGATCCGAGCGGACGCCAGAGTGAGCGCTCTTTGCAGACGATGGAGCAAGTGCAGGAGAATGTGGAGGCGCTGAGCGCCCAGATGAAGAAGCTGTTCATTACCGATGGCGACAATCAGGTGCGGATGGTGAACAACTACGACTGGACCAAGGATATGAACGTCATTGATTTCCTGCGTGATTTCGGCAAAAACTTCAGCATCAACACGATGCTCGCCAAGGACGTAGTCGCCAGCCGCCTGGACAGCGGCATCTCGTTCACGGAGTTCGCTTACCAGATTCTGCAGTCCATTGACTACCTGCATCTGTACCAGAATGAGGATGTGCAGCTCCAGATCGGCGGCTCGGACCAATGGGGGAATATTACGAGTGGCCTCGATCTGATCCGTAAAAAAGAAGGCAACGAAGCCAAAGCCTTCGGCCTGACCATTCCGCTCATGCTGAAGGCTGACGGTACGAAGTTCGGCAAAACCGCCGGCGGCGCCATCTGGCTCGATCCGAAGCAGACCACCCCTTATGAGTTCTACCAGTTCTGGGCGAATACCGATGACCGTGATGTGGTTAAGTACCTGAAGTACTTCACCTTCCTGAGCAAGGAAGAAATTGAGGCGCTTGAGGAGAAGGTAGCCACTGAGCCGCATAAACGCGAAGCGCAAAAAGCACTGGCCGAGGAAATGACCCGTTTCGTGCACAGCGAGGAGCTGCTGGAGCAGGCTAAACGCATCAGCGCGGCACTGTTCAGCGGCGATATCCGCTCCCTGACTGCGGACGAAATTGAGGAAGGCTTCAAGGAAATGCCGACCTTCACAGCGGGCACTGAGACCAAGAACATTGTAGACTGGCTCGTGGACCTGGGAGTGGAGCCGTCCAAACGCCAGGCGCGCGAGGATATTACTAAGGGCGCAATCTCGATCAACGGGGAGCGTGTGAATGAGCTGGAGACGGATATAACAGCTGACGATGCCATCGGCGGCAAGTTCATCATCGTCCGCAAGGGCAAGAAGAATTACAGCCTGGTGAAGCTGGTCTAAGCGCAAGCTGCCGGGTGATGGTTTGCGGAAGGCGAGTAGCGCGGGCCGAATGTTGAGCCAGATCTGGAGCGTTGTTAGGCTGGAACAAGGCTGAGGGTGAACTGGAACGAGGTTGATGGTGGCTAGGGTGAGGTAGATGAGTGAGGCTGAGCAAGGTGAGCTAGAATGAGGCAGCTGAGTGAGGCTGTGCTAGGTGAGCTAGAATAAGGCAGCTGAGTGAGGCTGTGCTAGGTGAGCTATAATGAGGCAACTGAGTGAGGCTGTGCTAGGTGAGCTAGAATGAGGCAACTGAGTGAGGCTGTGCTAGGTGAGCTAGAATAAGGCAGCTGAGTGAGGCTGTGCTAGGTGAGCTAGAATGAGGCAACTGAGTGAGGCTGTGCTAGGTGAGCTAGAATGAGAATGGTGTGAAGTAACTGAGTGATTTGGCTATCCCGCTGTCAGCAGTGACGGGGATAGCCTTTTTAGGTGGTCGCGGAAGGTGAGACGGTCTCCCGCCTTCCTCCCCTGATCACCGTAGGCCGGAAGCGTGGCTGCGTCGTGAAATCACAGGGATAAATCCCTCTGATTTTGCTGGATGTAAGCTGAATGAGGAAATCAAGTGTATAAATCCCTCTGATTTTGCTGGAAGTGGGCTGAATGAGAGAATCAAGTGTATAAATCCCTCTAATCTTGCTGGAAGTAGGCTGAGTGAGGAAATCAAGTGTATAAATCCCTCTAATAGCTGCCAGGTGGGAAGAGGGAGGCCGATGAGGAGCACAAGTGCACCAGAATTTGGCGCAAACGGCCGAAATGAGCAAATCAGGTGCATTAGTGCCCTTGATTTCGCCGAAAGTGGGCTAGAGTAAGGGAATCAGGAGCATAAGTGCACCCGAATTCAGCCGAAGAGGCCGAAACGAGCAAATGAAGTGCATTAGTGCACCTCACCCGTCCAGCCCGCCATCAGGCGGGCGAGTCAGGCTTCAAAACAAATAGAAAACAATACCTTTACCAGCAGCGACAGTCTGGCTGTAGAACCGCTTGATCTCGGTGAAGAACTGGAGCAGGTAGGCAAAGAACGCATCCGCGTCATCGACAGACACCGTATCAGGGTCCAGCGGGTAGACCTCCTCCTCGGCCATGGTCCGGAAATCATATTGCTGGCGCAGCTGCGCTTCATCCAGTCCGGAGATGGCGTCAAGCGCTTCGGCCACTTGTCCGGCACGCAGGCAGAATGCCCCGTATGACCCGAACTCAATACCTTGGTCTGAATGCAGCGGGACCACATATCCGAGCGGCGCTGGCCCATCCGATATATCACCGCAGAGCAGGTAGTGAATCGCCTCCCAGGTACGGTCGATATCCAGCCCCGGGTACTTGTCTATGTTCAAGCTCGCCAGCGGGGTGCTGCCTGCGGCAATTTGCTGCACCAGTTCATCTTCCATTGCAAAGTAATATCCGCGTATCGCCATTCTATCAGCCTTCCTTCCATCGTTGGGATAGAGTAGTTGTACTTAATCCTCAAGCAGCGCAAGCTTGTCTTCGAGTTCAGCAATCTTAAGCCGGATAGCTTCTGCCCGGGGCTCGTCATGTGCTTTCACCGCGACTGCCAATTCATCGGTAGCTATGCCGATCTGATATTCCAGATACGTGTAGTCGGATGCGGCAGCGGGGTGGGTGGAGCGTTGGGAATAGGTCATATGCCGAAGCCTCTTTTCTGTGATCTGTGATATATTCATGATACTGGGTTTGCAGGAAGAGCTCAACCTGGTTCCAGGGAAACTCGGCACAGGTTGCGACATTGTTCACAGACAATGAACCCGGTTCTGGTTTTACAGAAGTTAATCGCGAAAGCCCACTCCTTTAGGGGGGGGGTGAATCGTCTTTGTTTAAGGAACATCCTTATGTTGTAAAAATTGTACTAAATGAGCGCGTGTTCTTGTAGTAGTTAAATTGTTTAAATGCTACAATTTAGGTATGAGACAATCCTACAGAAATACCAAAACAACCGTATCCTTCATTAACTATCATTTTGTTTTTTTGCTCTAGATACAGACGTAAAGTGCTAGTCGATCAAGTGGTGATTCAGTTTAAGCAAATCGTTATAGAGATATGTGCCGAACAGGATTGGCAGCTACTCGCAATGGAAGTAAAGCCTGATCATGTGTATATTTTTCTAAACGTACTGCCCACCGATTCTCCCGCAGAACTTATGGTGAAACTGAAAAGAATCACTTCACTTCCCGGTGCCTCCGTGAACAATTTAAGCACTTGAACCACTTGCCTTCCCTCTGGACTCGTTCCTACTTGGTCAGTACCGCAGGGAACGTTTCAAGCAAAACGATCAAACAATATGTTGAAGAACAAAAAAAGAGGGGGTGAAACCCTGCAAACCGTAACGATTCAAATCCGCATTTTTCCAACCCATCCGTCTGTATTGGTGGATATGGGGGGCGAATACATTCGAACCGTCAACGAATTAACGGAGCAAGCCGAACGGTCTGGAACGTTTCCCAAACTAACTTCAAAAACCATTCATGCCAATCTACCCTCTGCCGTAAAGAATCAAGTGATTCGAGACGCCAAAAGCCTATTTCAGCGGTTCAAGAAAACGAAAAAGCGGCCTCTTCTCCAAAAGAGGGTGTACTACGTGAACAATCAAAATTATACGATTTTGGGCAACCACATTTCTTTCCCCGTGATCCTGGATGGAAAAGTACAACGGTTTGTTGTTCCTGTGCTTCTGCCGGATCGGGAGCGAGACATGCTTTCAAATGGGAAGCCTGGACTTCTGCGCGTGGTTCAAAAGTCAGCGAAATGGTTTGTTCAAATTTCAATCGAACGCCCTACTGAGCCAGCCGAGGGTCATGAAGTGATGGGGATTGATTTAGGCTTGAAAGTGCCTGCTGTTGTCGTGACTTCTAGAAGCTGACGGATATTCGTAAGACGACAAGAACAAGTCGTAAAAACGCTAAAAACCTGCATCATTGGTCGTTCTATCAGTTGCAAATGTTCATCGGATATAAGGCGACACTCGCTGGAATCCAAGTGGTTGAAGTGAATCCGGCATACACTTCGCAAACCTGTCCCTCTTGTGGAGAGCGGAACAAAGCAAAGGATCGAACGTATCAGTGCGACTGCGGTTATACAGCGCATCGGGATCGGATCGGTGCCATCAACATCATGCGTCAACCTGTGGCAGATGGTAACAGTCTGCCAGCCTAGATAGCTATACGCTCTGATCTAGGATGGGCGAATGAACTCGCCCTTAACTTAGCAGTAGGGCAAAGCGGAAACGTATGCGCCCGTTAACTAGCTAAGAATCCTACCCTTTTAAGGGTGTGGAGGTTCAACATGAGTAGTATTGAAAATGTTAGCTTAATTTTTCAGTAACAGTATGCGGGAGAAATTTCCGCAAAGGAAGGTTTGGTATACATAATGATAGCTGTATCTTTTAACACCTTGGATGAGGCCAGGAACCATCTGGAGGAGCTGGATGTGAACCGTGGACTGGTGCTGTTCGCTGCGGCTGCGGCTGTCCGGGAATTATCCCGTCATGCGCCTTCGCGGGCTGTTTTGTGCTCAACCAAGGGGGAATATACTCCGCAGGGCTACCGCAGTGGCGTAATTACAGGTTTTGAATACGAAGCCGGTATAGCAGATATTGTGGAGATTCTGCATCCTCCCGTGCTTAGCGCAAGTACGCTGGAGATTGCTTACCGCAAGGTCCGCGGCAATCCAAATGCTTTTCTGATGCTGCTCTGTGACGGCACAGGCGGAATGGAAGAGATGCTGCTCTCCTCGCTATACTTCATGGACCCGCAATTCAAGGTGATTGGCGGCAGTGCGGCTGATGATGAACGCGGCGAGACTTACCTCTATATAGGAACCCGCCGGGTGCGGAACCTGGGGATTTATTTCAATATGCCTGCCCGCACAGCCCTGGTCAAAGAGAATATATATGTCCCGGCCGGAAAGACGCTGCTGGTGACAGAAGCCGATGTGTTCGGCAGAAGGGTGTATTCCTTCAACGGGCGGCCTGCAGCCGGAGAATACGCGCGTGTCCTGGGCGTGCCGGAGAAGGAGCTGGCAGAGCATTTTCTGAGCAGCCCGCTGGGCAAAAGATACGAGGATGATCTGATCATAGCCTCCCCGAAGGCGGTTCATCCAGACGGCTCTGTTACCTTTTACAGCCAGATGATGTCTAGTACTTATGTGGAGCTGCTGAGTTCAGCCGATACGCTGGCAGTGCTGGAGGAGACGCTCGGCGGCAGTCCGTTCAAGCCTTCGTTTGTCCTCAATATTAACTGTACGCTGCGGGACCAGCTGTTTACACGGGACGGTCTTTGGGGAGCTTTTGACGAGAGGATGCTTGGGTTCTGCGGCAACACTACAGGCTTCATCAGCTATGGAGAGCAATATTATACTAAGCATGCCAATCAGACTATGATTCTGCTGCTGGTTGAATAAGGGAGAGTTGAAATCGGATGGAGTGGTTAAGCAAACTGCGCACAGCTTGGGGGAGAAACACTTCTGCTGCAGGCGTTCAAAGTTACGGTAATACAAGCGGGGCGGCGGAGAGGGGCAGGGCAGAGCGTGTGATCGCAGCTAAGGATACAGTCGCATCAACAGAAACGGTTATAGTAGAGGGAAAAGTCGCAGCAGAGGAAACGGGTGCTAGCGCACCTGTACCTCACAGCGGTAAAGATAGCGTAGAACCGTCTGCACACGCTTCAGGCACGGCGTCTTACGGCGAACATGCTTATGCCCTGGCGGAGCAGATCCGCCTTGAGACTGGAGCTATCCTGAAGGAAGAGGCCCGACTGGTGGAGGACTTCGAGGCCTTACGGGCAGGCGGCGGGGAGATGATCGGCCAAATCGCCGGGACTCAGCAGCTCCTGGAGCATTTGAAGACCAACAACGGACAGACTGAAGATCTGATTAATGAAATGTATGGCAGCTTGTCCTACTCCTCCAACAAGATCGAATTTGCCAAGGAAGCCAATATCCAGATCTCTGCGGAAATGCAGAAGGCCTCGGAGGTATTTACTGAGTTCGTTGCTTTGAATGAGGATCTGCGGGAGCATTTCCACAGCATTGAGCAGCTGGCCAAGATCATCACGGATATTGCCGAGCAGACCAATCTGCTCTCGCTGAATGCGGCGATTGAGGCGGCGCGGGCTGGTGAGCATGGACGCGGCTTCGCTGTCGTCTCCACAGAGATCCGTAAGCTTGCCGACGGTACCCGCAGCCATGTGAAGGAGATTATGGGTTCACTCTCAGGAATGACCCGCGTCATGGAGCAGATTCACAGCAAGTCCGGGGATGGAACGCTCGCGATGAACGAGACCACGGCGAAGATCGGTGAGTCCACCGTATATATGAATGAAATCATAGTCGCGGAGGAGCAGGTCTTCGAGCATCTGGAGAAAATCCAGGAGTCCCAGGAGAGCAGCATGGAGGATGTGGAGCGGATCAACAGCGACCTGCTGCGCATTCTGGAGAAATCGGGCCAGGACACAGACCAGTTCCGTAAGCTGGTTCTTACCGTCCAGAAGAAGGCAGACCATTACCAGCAGCTGCTGAATCATCTGCACCAGATCGGGCTGCTCCAGCAGGCGGAAGAAGCAGAGAAGACTGTCGTATAAGCAGATATGGTAAAAGTAAAACACCCGGCGGCGGGAGATGCTGCCGGGTGTTTTTGTGTGCAATGCACGCTTGGCGTGCGCAGGTAAACAAAGATCACGCGGGCCGGTGCAGCTCTGTCTGCAAAAGGAGCCGATCCAGCGTATGCCACGCCCCGCCGGTAATCCGGTGCCGCTGAGAGCTTACCAACCTCCGGTTATGGTGCGTGCAGTAATACTTTATTGCACTTTGTACAACTAAAGCGTCTGATGTATCACCAATCATCGGTTTAGTTGTATTTCGTACATTTAATTCGCCCTCTGTACCTAGGTTCTCACCTATTCGTGAAGATTTAGCTGTACAGAATACAGTTAGAAGAGCAATAACGTTCTTTTTGCTGTTTTTAATTGTACAGACTACAATTATCCGCGATTGCCCGCCTCGGATGAAAACTTATACTTTGCTCCAAGAGTGATGGGACGAATTCAATGCATAAGCTCCGATGCTTTGCGCCGCTAATGAGCCCCCCAGTCAGGCCTACAGGGCAATCAGCCTGTATTCATAAGCGCCAATGGACAGTGGACCGGCGGGTATGGCTGCGCCGGTCAACACATCCTGCCCGCTGCGCGGCAGGGTGACGCTGCCGCCCAGCCCGTCCATGTTGACGAGCGTCCACAGGTCTCCGGCAGTGCCGCGTCTGGGGCAGACGATGGTGCCCGGGGTGACATCACTGCGCCGGGTGACCCCGGCGCGGGAGGCGTAATACTCAATCAGCGCGCACAGCTGCTTGTCGCCCTCGCCGCCTGCGGGTAGCGAGCCGAGCATGACGATGGCTCCCCGGCCATAGGGCTGCTCGGTCACGTAGGCCCGGCCCGGCGTCCGGCCTTCGGTAATGACGCCGACCGCGGAAGCTCCTCCCGGCAGCGGCTCGAAGACCGCGCTCCATAGCGACAGCGGCGCGGAGTGGCCGAAGGCCTCCCCGATGCTGCCGGTCCCTTCCATGGGGTAGACGAAGGTGGTCTTCACTCCGGCGTAGCGTTCCAGTTCCCCCAGCGCCGCATCTGTATGCAGCGTATGCTCCGCCGTGCGGCCTCCGCTAAGCGGGCCGGCGATCCAGATGCCGCCGGCTTCAGCGAAGGCTAGTGCCTTCTCCATGTATTCCGGTGACAGATAATGGACAAAAGGCGTGAACAGCAGCTTATAACCACTTAAATTGCCGCCTTCCGGCAGCAGGTCACGGTGAATCCCCAGATCGAGAATCCGTCTGTAAAAGTCCCCCAGCAGGGAACGGTAGTTCAGCTGCCGGTGCGGCTCCGTGGCCAGGAACGCCTTGGCCCGGTCCGAATAAGTAATCGCCACCTCGGCCTTGAGCGGCCGGGTATTCAGCATGTGCGGCTCGATCCGCAGCCTGGCGGCGGAAGCTGCGCGCACATTGTCATAGCCGAGCGCAGGCTGGCCCCAGGCGCTGATAATCGAGCTGTGCGTCTGCTCGCTGCCCGTGCGCTGCTGCCGCCACAGCCAATAGCAGAACGCTCCTGCCCCCAGCGCGTAGGCGGCCACGGCTTCGGCGGTGAGATAGCCGTCCGGGTGCGGATCGCCGTAGCTCGTGAGCGAAGCGGCATAGGCCGGGCCGGTCTCCATCAGCCAGAAATCCCGCCCGGGCTTGAACCCGCGCCATAGGTCACAATTCAACAGATAAGCGTGCCTGTTCGCCTGAGAGGCGTAGGTGTCGAACGAAGCGAAATCAAGCTCCCAGAACAGCTGCTCATTGTCCAGATGAAAAGGGACATTGCTGTTGTGCGTGATCGGAGCCGCCGAATAGCGGCGGATGATCGCCGCCTGTTCCCCTGCGAATTCCGCAACCTTCTCCATCTGGAACAACCGGTACTGGGTGACGAGCGATGAATTATGCAGGAAAGGCGTAGCCACCGGCTGCGGCACCTGATCGAAACGCTGGTAGGTGTGGCTCCACACGCCGGTTCCCCACGCTACATTCAGCTCGCCGATGCTACCGTAACGGTGCTCCAGCCACTCATGCCACAGGGAGCGGCAGGACGCGCACATGCATTCCGCCACATGCGCCTTCAGCTCATTGTCGAGCTGCCAGGCGACTAGGCCGGGGAGCGGCCCCAGCACCCGGGCCAGCTCTTCCGTGATCAGCGCAGCACGCTGCCGGAAATAAGGGTTATTCGTGCAGACATGCTGTCTGGACCCGTGGCTCATGACCGCGCCGTCTGCCCGGATGTGCAGACGCTCCGGGTGCCCGTGGGTCAGCCAGACCGGCGGGGTCGCGGTCGGCGTACACATGACCGTATCGATTCCGTAATCATGCAACTTAAGGATATGCTCAGCGAACGGCCTGACATCGATGGAGTCTTCCTCCGGCTCCAGCAGCGACCAGATGAACTCGCCCATACGTACCAGATTAATGCCTGTCTCCTGCATGAGCCGAAGATCCTGCTGCCGCTCAGCCTCCCCCCATAGCTCCGGGTACCACGCGGCACCGTAATATAGCTTTTGCTTCATTTTTTTAACCTCCTTGAAAAAGCCCGCACGGGCTCTGTATGATCTTATCTTTCTATTCCCCATCCCTAAGCTATATAGTTTGAACTTGAAAACATAAATTTTGGGAAAAGTGGCGGAGGGGAATTTTGGAGCTGTAGGAGCGGTAGCGTCCGCCTGAGAGCTTTCCGCAGGAAAGCTCGCTTCGGAAGCATCAGCAGTCACCGGATTTCTACCGCGAATAGCGGTTTGATTAAGAGAAATCTGCAGACAACAGCGGCCGGAAGCCCAAAACTTCTCTGGAGTCACGGCTATCCCATACTGAGTACTTACAAGGTTCAATTTATATAGTGTCTGCCCCCCACATGCAATAGTAAAGTTTTGCCGGTTTTGGACTTTATTGCGGAAGCGGCGCTGAAGCCATACAAGGCGCTGTCCAAAAAGTCCGATTGCCGGAAAAACACCCGCCTACCATAATAGAAAGCGCAACCAAAGCAGTGCAGTGCGAAGGCTGCTTATCCATACGGAGGTGAATGTAAATGAAGCAAGGAGCGGCAATGGAGGCAGCAGAGATCAGCGCGGGTACAAGCTTCCGCCGCAGCAGGCGCGAGCAGCGCTTCAGACGTCTGAAGCGGGACAAATGGCTCTATATTCTGCTCAGCCCCGGACTCCTGTATTTCCTGCTGTTCAAATATGTGCCGATGTGGGGAGTGCTGCTCGCCTTTAAGGATTATCAGCCATTTCTGGGCTTCTGGAAGAGCGGCTGGGTCGGCTTGGAGCATTTCCGCACGTTTTTTCAGAACCCTGATTTCTTCATGCTGCTGCGCAATACGCTGGTGCTGTCGCTGTATAACCTGGTTTTCTTTTTCCCGGCACCGATTATCCTGGCCCTGCTGCTGAATGAGATCCGGCTGTCCTTCTACAAAAGGACGATTCAGACGCTGATCTACGTGCCCCACTTCATCTCCATGGTCATCGTCGCCAGTATCTCCTACGTGTTCCTTACGACACAGGGCGGTGCGGTCAACGAATTCCTGTTCGCGGTCACCGGGCGCAAAATTGATTTCCTCGCCAGTCCCGACTGGTTCCGCCCGATGATTATTCTGCAGACCATTTGGAAGGAATGCGGCTGGGGGACGATTATCTTCCTTGCTGCCCTGGCCGGTGTCGATGTGGAGCAATATGAAGCAGCCGTGGTGGACGGGGCCAGCCGCTGGCGCCAGACCTGGCATATTACACTGCCCGCGATCCGCAGCACGATTGTCATTCTGCTCATTCTGCGGATGGGCACGATTCTGGATAACGGCTTCGAGCAGATCTATCTGATGATGAATGCGCTGAACCGTGAGGTGGCTGAGGTCTTCGATACCTATGTGTATGCGCTGGGGATTACCCAGGGAGCGTTCAGCTACAGCACCGCCGTCGGCTTGTTCAAATCGGTCATCGGGGTCGTGCTGGTGCTCGGCACCAACTGGCTCGCCAAGAAGTCAGGCGAATCCGGATTATATTGAAAAGGAGGCCAAGAGTATGGCTAAACGTTACCGCAGCGCCGGAGAAATCACCTTTGACGTTTTTAATTACGTGGTGCTGGGCATCATCGGGATCGCGGCCATCCTGCCGTTCCTGTTTGTAGTCGCCGGTTCCTTCGCCACCGAGGCGGAAATTACGAAGCGCGCTGTCTTTTTGATTCCGACGACGATCTCGCTGGACGCTTACCGGTTTATTTTCTCCACAGATACCATTGTCCGCAGCATCGGGGTCTCACTGTACGTGACGGTGATCGGTACGGCAGTTAATTTGTTCTTCACGGTTACCATGGCCTACCCGATGGCGAAGCGGTACCTGATGGGCCGCAATCTGATCCTCAATCTGGTCATCTTCACCATGCTGTTCGGGGGCGGGATGATTCCCACCTATCTGGTGATCCGCGAGCTGCATCTGCTCGATACGCTGAATGCCCTGATTCTTCCGGGGGCGATCAGCGCCTTCAACCTGATTATTGTCAAAAACTTCTTCCAGGAGCTTCCGGCTGAGATGGAGGAGGCGGCCCGCATTGACGGCTGTACGGAGCTGGGGCTGCTGTGGCGGATTGTGCTGCCGCTGTCGAAGCCTGTGCTGGCGACGTTCACGCTCTTTTATGCGGTCGGACACTGGAATAACTTCTTCTCGGCGCTGCTCTACATTAATGATCCGTCCAAGTGGCCGCTGCAGGTGATGCTGCGCCAGATCGTCATGCTGTCCCAGTCGGCAGCGGGGGATCTCAGCTCCATGGACCCGAATTTCGTGCAGCCGCCGGAGCAGTCAATCAAAATGGCCGTCATCGTGGTCGGCACCCTGCCGATTATGTGCGTCTATCCGTTTCTGCAGAAGCATTTTGCCAAAGGGGTGATGCTGGGTTCAGTCAAAGGGTAACCGGTTAGTCAACATATAAAGGGAGGCCAAGTGATGATGAAGATGAAGCGGAGCAGAGGTTCAAGGTCTGGGAAAAAAGGGTTGTTCATGCTGCTGGCTATGATTATGATTCTAAGTGTATTGTCCGGCTGCGGCGGGAATGGGGAGAATACGGGTGCGGGGCAGAAGGAGTCTGCTGCTGACAGCGGGAAGGCGGACGCTACTACCAAGGCGGAGAAGCCGCTTGAGCTGACGCTGATGCTGCCGATTTTCAAAACCAATTATCCGAAGGACGGCAGTCCGGTCGCCGCCAAGCTGGAGGAGCTGACGAACACCAAGATTCATTTCGAATGGGTGCCGAATGCGTCCTATGCCGACAAATTCAACATTACGCTGGCTTCCGGCAAGCTGCCTGATATTATGTATGTAGGTGATGTGAAGGCCTCCAGCTTCGTGAATGCAGCGAGATCCGGCGCGTTCTGGGAGGTGGGTCCGTATCTCAAGGATTATCCGAATCTCAGCGGGGCGAAGGAGGTCATTCTGAATAACTCGGCCATCGACGGCAAGAATTACGGAATCTACAGAGGCCGGGCGCTGGGACGTAACGGCGTGGTGTTCCGCAAGGACTGGATGGAGAAGGTAGGGCTCGCGGAACCGAAGACCGTAGATGATTTCTATAATATGCTAAAAGCGTTCAAGGAGCAGGACCCGGACGGCAACGGCCAGGCGGATACGTACGGTATGGTGCTGGTCAAGTGGACCGGCCAGTGGGCCAGCGGCTTCGATACGATGAAGCTGTGGTTCGGTTCTCCGAACAAGTGGGGCGTTCAGGAAGGGAAGCTCGTGCCTGAGCATGAATATCCCGGTTATTTGGAAGCGCTTAAATTCATGAAAAAGCTGTACGATGAGCAGCTGATCAACGCGGACTTTGCGGTAATGGACAGCTCCAAATGGAATGATCCGGTCGTCAACAACAAGGCCGGCGTCATTGTCGATGTGGTCGATAACGCGGCCCGGCTGGATGACAAGATTCATGCCGCCCTCCAAAAGGAAGGCAAAGATGAGCCGGAACGCCATTATATGGATGTCATCGGCGGTGTGACTGGAGCAGACGGCGCGCTGCACACCCTCCCGACCTCGGGCTTCTCCGGCATGCTGGCCATTCCGAAGTCTTCGGTCAAAACCGAGGAGGAGCTGAAGCAGGTCCTGGCCTTCCTGGACCGGCTGAATGATGAGGATCTGCAGACGATGCTGAACTATGGTATTGAAGGCGTGCATTACAAGCTGGTGGACGGATATATCGAACGCTCCAGCGATACCGTTCTGCTGGAATCGGAAGTGGAAGGCCTGAACCAGATGCTGCCGTTCATCCCTGAGGACAAGGCGAAGCAGGTGAAGCAGACGCCGCTGCGGCTGAAGCAGACCGAGGTGCAGAAGACGAATGAAACGACAATTGTGACCAATCCGGCGGAAGCGCTGATCTCGGCAGTCTATACGCAAAAAGGCTCACAGCTGGATAACGTAATCAACGATGCACGTATCAAATTCATTGTCGGCCAGATGGATGAGGCCGGGTTGAAGTCCGCTTTTGAGGTATGGCGGAAGACCGGCGGAGATGAGCTGGTGAAGGAAATGAATGAATTGTACGCCTCAGCGGGCAAGTAAAATCCGGTCCTGCTCCAGTCTCCGGCCGGTCAGTGCCCGCTGCGGCTGCATAGCTGCAACTCTAAACTAAGGATTCGGCTGGTGAATGCAATGGAGAATGAAGGGGCAGGAGCACGGAACAGATATACGCGAGGCCGGGCGGGACGCAAGGGCCGTTATTACCGCCATAATCTCATTATTGTGCTGATCGTCTCGTCCATTCCCGGGCTGATCATCGGGCTGCTGGTCTATTTTATGGCCGGGGGCAATCTTGAGAAGGAGCTGCTCCGGATGCATAACCGGCAGATTGAGCAGCGGGCGGACAACATTAATGATCAATTGTCCAATCTGGAGCTGATGCTGGCCCACTGGGCCTTCGATCCGAAGTTCGACTATGGGCTGAGCAACATGGATTTCATCCGCAATCATGAGCGGGCCTGGGATATTACGAAGACGCTGGTAGTCATGCAGGGCTCGAATTCCATGGTGCGGCAGGTTGAGCTGTATCTGGCCGGTAATCAGCCGGTGCGCTTCGGCACGGAGTACGGGACACTGGCTGCGGAGGAGGAAGCGCTGTACTCGAAGCTGCTGAAGCAGGATCGGAGCACGTACTGGACGGAATGGGCTTTTGATCCGGTGAACCCGGAGCAGAAGGAGCTGACGCTGGTGCACCATATCCCCGGCGGCAGCCGGGAGCCCTTCGGGGCGCTGCTGCTGCGGATGGATACAGAGAAGGTATCCGCGATGCTGCGGACCATGACCCCATACAACACGGGGGAGGTGTTCATGGAGCAGAAATCCGGCGGACTGTTCATCTCGGGGAGCGGGATGGATGCGCCCGCGCCGCTGGTTACGGCGCTGCGGACTGCGATTACAGCCAAAGGCAGCCAGGATAGCGGATCATTTCTGTATGACTGGAATGGGGTTACTTATGCGGTGACCTATGGTGACTTCTCGCGGATTGCCAGTGAATGGCGGTATGTGTCGGCTTCGCCGATCTCCAGCGTAACCTCTCCAGTGGTCTGGCTGTCCCGGATGATTATCCTGGTCAGCCTGTGCGCCTTGCTGCTGGCGGCGGTCTTGTCCTGGATTGCTTCCCGCAGAATCTATTCGCCGGTCCGCCGCCTGCTTCAGACGCTGCTCCCTGAGCATGCGGCCTCCGGGGACCGGGTGGATGAGCTGACGCTGATCGAGCGGCACTGGCAGAACCTGCACGGACAGCAGTACGCCCTCCAGTACACGCTCTTGGAGCAGCTTCCGCATGTGCAGCAGAGCTTCCTGCACCAGCTGTTCCAGGGGTATCTGTATGCCTATTCCGAACAGGATCTCCAGAGCCGGATGAAGCAGTATAAGTGGGAAGTGGAGAACTGTACGTTCGTGGTGCTGTATATCCAGCTGACCGGCATCTCCAGCCTGGAGGCCAAGTTCCGCAGCGGCGACGAGAGTCTGGTGTCGTTCGCGGCCGTCAATATTACCTTGGAGCTTGCCCGTGAGCATTTCGGCCGGGCGGAGACGGTCAATCTGCATGACCTTACCTCCGGTGTGCTGCTGATGGAACCGGGAAGCGGCCCCGATCCGGCCCGCGTAGGCGCCTTCGGTGAAGAGCTGGCGGCTACCTTGAGCCGGATGCTTAAGCTTCAGGCCACGGTGGCGTACAGTGCAGGGATCGGGAGCATCTCCGCGATTCCGCGGTCGTTCGAGGCGGCGAAGCAGGCGGCCAGCCACAGCAGGTACGGGGGCGGGAACCAGATCATCAGCCTGGAGCAGCTGGAGCGGGAGGGGCAGGGTACTCCCTTGCCGCAGTATTCCTTCGCGCTGGAGCGCGGGCTGATTCAGGCGCTGCGGACCGGAGAAGCAGAGGAGGCGGACCGGCTGCTGGAGGAATTCCTGGAGACGCTCTCCGCAGGCGGCGCGAAGGTGATCGACGTACAGCAGGGGATGCTGCATCTGCTCGGTGCGATCCTTCATGCAGTGCTGGAGGCCGGGATGGCCCAGAGCCAGCTACTGCGCGGCAGGAATCTGTATGCCAGTCTCTCGCAGATTCATGAGCCGGGCCTGATTCTCTCCTGGTTCCGTACGCAGGTCATCGCCCCCTTCCTGAAGGAGCTGTGTGAACGATCGGACGCCGGAATAAGACGGACGATTGATCAGGCGATGCTGTACATTCAGCAGCATTATATGGACAATATCTCGCTGGATAGCTGTGCAGATGTTACAGGCACCAGCCCTTTTCTGCTCAGCAAGTCGTTCAAGCGGGTCACCGGGCAGAATTTCATCGATTATCTGACGGAGCTTCGGCTCGCCAAGGCGAAGGAGCTGCTGAGGGACACGGATCTGAAGATGAACGATGTTGCCTTGCAGGTCGGCTATCAGCAGAGCTATTTCAACCGGATTTTCAAAAAACAGGAGAACATCACGCCGACACGTTACCGTGAACTGAGCCGACAGGAGGGGGATAAGGAGAACGGGACCCGGTAAGCGGGAACCAGGTGAGAATGCCAGCGGCTCACTTCCCGTGATCCCCCTGTCCGCAGGCCTCCTGCTCCGGGAACGGTTCATTCGTCCGGGTGATGTCTCATAAAGGAGATGACAGAAGATGACCTCTTTATCCTCGGCCCTGCCGGTCCAGTTACGGTGGCTGAACCCGCCTGCTGCGGCTGCGGGGGTGACCTGGGGAGTTCCCTGGTCCAAGGGCGATCTGAAGCGCGGAGAATTGGCTGCGCTATGTCTTGGCGGCGGGGCTGACGATGGCTGCCGTCTGCCGCTGCAGAGCCGCCCGGCGGCGTATTGGCCGGACGGCAGCATCAAATGGTCCCTGCATTCTGCCGTATGCCCTGAAGGGAGTACGGCAGAATATAGGCTGGAACGCTCTGCCGGACAGAGCGTTATGCCCGCAGCCTTCCAGGTATCCGTGGAAGAGACGGAGGAGGCTTATATCGTCGATACCGGCAGCATTCATTGCACCGTGGTCAAGCGTGGTCCAGGTGTGATCTCCCGGATTATCCGCCGGGATACGGCGGAATCCGGGGGACCGGACGAAGATCATGGATATTATGGAGCTGTGGAGGCGGGGGTAGGATCAGGCTCGGGTAAGCTTGTGTGCAGCGGTAGCGAATTGGTCTGTCTCCGCGAGCAGCGGGACATCCTCAGCGGGGAGCTGACGCTGCGGCAGGAGCGGTTCACCGGAGTAACGCTGAAGTCCAGCCTGGAAGAGCGGGGACCGGTGCGTGCCGTGATCCGGCTGGACGGGCGGCATAGAAGCACAAGGGGAGCCAGGGAATGGCTTCCTTATACTTTGCGGCTCTATTTCTATGCCGGGCTTGCGTCCATCCGGCTGGTGCATACCTTCCATTATGACGGCAACCCGCAGCAGGATTTCATCAAGGGACTGGGCCTGCTGTTCAAGGTGCCGCTCAGCGGTCCGCTGTATAACCGCCATGTCCGGCTGGCGGGCAGCGGGGGAATCTTCAGCGAATCCCCCAAGACGCTCCAGACCCGCAGAACCCGGGGCAAATATGCCGATAGGTTCGCCGCGCAGCTTGAGGGGCAGAGCCAGGAATTTGATCCTGTGGAGGATGCCTATTTCACCAGCCTGCTCCAGGACTCGGCAGTATGGGATGACTTCCGGCTGGTGCAGGATTCGTCTGAGCATTATGCCGTGCATAAGCGGACCGGACCGGACTGCACCTGGATTAAAGGGGCGGAAGGCCGGAGGGCCGGAGGACTGGGTTATATCGGCTGTGACGGCGGAGGACTGGCTGCCGGAGTGAAGGATTTCTGGCAGAAGCATCCGTCCGGGCTGGAGATCAGCGGCACCTCCGGCGCGGAAGCGGCGTTAACTGTCTGGTTCTGGACGCCGGAGGCTCCGGCCATGGACCTTCGCCATTATGATACGAAGACGCATGTCGAATCCTCCTATGAAGGCGCGGAGGAGCTGCGGGCAACCCCTTACGGCATCGCCAATACGAACGAGCTGACCTTGTGGTGTACCTTGCGGACGCCGGATTCCGGGCAGCTCCGGCAGATGCAGCGGCAGGCGGATGAACCGCCGCTGCTGGTCTGTGAACCCGAATATTATCACCGCAACCGGGCGTTTGGACTCTGGAGCCTGCCGGACCGGAGCACCCCGGCCAAGGCGTACCTGGAGGACCGGCTGGACGGGATTATCAGCTTTTACCAGAAGGAAATTGAGCAGCGGAAGTGGTACGGCCTGTGGGATTATGGCGACTTCATGCACAGCTATGATCCGGTCCGCCATGTCTGGAATTATGATCTGGGCGGCTGTGCGTGGCAGAACGCCGAACTGGTGCCGAATATGTGGCTGTGGGTGAGCTTCCTGCGGACCGGACGCGCAGATATTTACCGGATGGCTGAAGCGATGGCCCGGCACACGAGCGAGGTGGATGTATATCATTTCGGGGAATATGCGGGTCTTGGCTCCCGGCATAATGTCGTGCATTGGGGCTGCGGCTGCAAGGAAGCGCGGATTGCTATGGCGGGTCTGCACCGCTACTACTATTATCTGACCGGTGATGAGCGGACCGGCGACATCATGGACAGTGTGAAGGATGCGGATTATTCCACGGTGACGCTGGACCCGATGAGGGCTTATTTTCCGAAGGACGAATTCAAGACGCATGTGCGGGTGGGACCGGACTGGGCCGCGTTCAGCTCCAATTGGATGACCCGCTGGGAACGTTATGAGGATACGGCCTACCGCGACAAAATCCTAACCGGCATCGACTGCATCAAAGCAGCCAATCTGCGGCTGATCTCCGGTCCAACCTATGGATACGATCCCGCAACGGGCATTCTCAGCCCAATGGGCGATGACAACTGGGGACGGCACCTGGCGATCTGCATGGGTGGTCCGCAGGTGTGGTTCGAGCTGGCGATGATGCTGGAGGACCCGGAGTGGGAGGACATGCTTGCTGAGTTCGGTGTCTTCTATAACTTGCCGGAGGAAGAGCAGCTGCTTAGATCCGGAGGTGCGATTACAGGCAAGCTGCGCTTCGAGCATCCGGTGCTGAGTGTGGCTATTGCCGCCTACGGCGCTTGGGTCAAGGATGACCGGGCTACGGCGGAACGCTGCTGGAGCATTCTGCTTGAGAACCCGTTCGGCATCGTCAATCTTCAAGCGGAGCTGAAGCAGGTGACTTATACGGAAGCGCTGAATGAGATCGACTGGATGAATACGAATGAAGCCTCGCAGTGGTCGCTGAATACGATCATTGCACTGGAGCTGATTGCCGAAGCTCTGCCTGCAAGGGAAGAAGGTTCCGGGGGAGAAGCCGGAGCCGCTGGAGCTAGAGCTAGTGCAGGAACTGGTGATAAAGCGGATGCAGGAACTGATCCCGTAGCTGGGGGTATTGCACAGGCAGGAGCTAGTGACGGTGCAGGTCGCGGGAAGGGAGCGGATGTCCGATGACGGTGCAGCAGGACTTAGCGATGATTCCGGAAGGCTGGCGCAAGATCTACCGCAATACGCTGGAAGGACCCGTACAGGTGGAAGGCTTCCGTATGGAAGGCGAGGGTGCGTTTACTTTTCCGCAGGGACGGCTGCGGTTGGAGAGCACCCGGAGTGCTGAGGAAGGGCAGAAGGCGAATGTGGTCTTTTGGTGCCCGGAGATCTTCCCCGCCGAGGTTGCCGTATCCTGGAGGTTCCGCCCGCTGCGCGAGCCGGGGCTGGCCATTCTGTTCTTCGCGGCAGCCGGTGTCGGGGGCAAGGATCTGTTCGACCCGTCCCTGCCGGTCCGCACGGGCGAATATGACCAGTACCATCATGGGGAGATGGATGCCTATCATATCTCTTATTTTCGCCGGATGTGGGAGGAGGAGCGGGCTTTTCACACCTGTAATCTGCGCAAAAGCTACGGCTTCCACCTGGTCGCCCAAGGGGCTGATCCGCTCCCGGATACCGCCGATATGACCGCGGCCTACCGGATGCTGGTGGTGAAGCGGGGGGCTGCTGTGACTTTTGCTATCAATGAATTGCCGGTGCTGCACTGGTTGGATGACGGCTCGTCCATTGGTCCACTGCTGGGCGGAGGCCGGATCGGCTTCCGGCAAATGGCACCGCTGATAGCGGAATATAGCGATCTGACCGTATATGCTCCTTGAAGCATGGAGAGGTGGCTGGAGTCACGGCTATCCTATAACAGAAAATATACAAGTAGAATTTATATAGGTACGGACGATTACGAAGGAGGCTTAACTGCAATGCCGGGAGTGTATTACTGCTACCCGCAAGGCCGTCATAAGGCGCTGACCATGAGCTATGATGACGGGCGGCGCGCGGATGAACGTCTGGTCAGCCTGTTCAACCAGCATGGAATCAAGGGCAGCTTTCATTTGAATTCGGGGCTGCTTGGCGAAGGGGATCGCATCAGGGCAGATGAGATTGCGGCTCTCTATCACGGACATGAGGTCAGCGTACATACGCGGAGTCATCCGACGCTGGCGCGTTGCCCGCAGGAGTCAGTCGTGGAGGAGATTATGGAGGACCGCAGGGTGCTGGAAGGGCTGGTCCGCCAGCCTGTGCGCGGCATGTCTTACCCGAACGGCTCGTATACGCAGGAGATCAAGGCGCTGCTGCCGCATCTGGGCATTGAGTATGCCCGCACAGTGCAGTCTACCGGGGGGTTCGCCCTCCCGGAGGACTGGCTGGAGTGGCAGGCGACCTGTCATCATAACCGGGAGCTGCTTGCTCTTGGGGAGGCTTTTGTGGGGCTGCATAAGCGGCAGTATCTGTACTTGATGTATGTGTGGGGGCATAGCTACGAGTTCGACAATGACAACAACTGGGAGCTGATGGAGCGCTTCTGCGCCATGGCGGGCGGACGCGGGGACATCTGGTATGCGACCAATCTGGAGCTGGTGCATTACATGAAGGCTTGCCGGGGGCTGCTGTTCTCGGCGGCAAGGGACTTTGTCTATAATCCGGGAGCGTCTGCTGTATGGCTGGAGGTTGGCGGTACGGTAGTCGAGGTGCCCGGGGGACAGACTGTGGATTTGGGCTGATACAGAACAGGGATAGAGTGAAGGAGGATGTATGGTGAATCATATGGATCATAGTCAAAAGCTGCATCGGCTGGCCGGGTTGGATATCTCTGCCGCCGGTCCAAGATGTAAAATGCTGCTCGGCGATCTGGACGGGGACGGCCGGGCTGAGCTGCTGCTGGTGCAGCCGGATAACCGCCAGGATGTCCGTTATATTCCGCACCAGGTACAGTGTCTGACGGCTTACAATCTGGATGGCCGTCTGTTGTGGCAGACGGGAACGCCGGACCCGGGCGCAGGCAGCCAAGGCTCCGATTATCCGGCGCAGATTACCGATATCGATGGTGACGGGGCGCTGGAGGTGCTGTGTGTGATGAAGGACCAGCTGCATATTCTGGAGGGGGCGACAGGCAAGGTCAAAGCGGTTCACCCGCTGCCGGCGAAGGAGGCTCATGACTGCATCATTATTGCCAACCTGTCAGGCGGGGATTATCCTTCCGACATCATTCTCAAAGACCGCTACCATCAGCTGTGGGCGCTGGATCGGGACTTCCGGCTGCTCTGGACCCATCAGGGCAATGTGGGGCACTATCCTTGGGTGTACGATCTGGACGGTGACGGGCGCGATGAGGTGATGGCCGGATATGATCTGCTGGATGCGGACGGAAATAAGCTGTGGAGCTGCCATGATCTGGACGATCATGCCGACTGCCTGTGGGTCGGTGATGTGAACGGGGACGGGGTACCGGAGCTGGTCATCGGCGGCAGTGTGACGGTGATGTACGACCGCAACGGGCACGAGCTGTGGCGGTACAAAGGCTCTGTCGAGTCGCAGCATCTGGCGCTCGGGCGGTTTCGCCCGGACCTGCCCGGCCTGCAGATTGCCGGTCTTGACCGTATGGTCCGCGAGGATGACGGCAAGGGTCTGCGGGGCAAGGATGCCATGTTCCTGCTGGACTGCTCCGGCCGCGAGCTGTGGAAGGAAGAGCGTACCACTGACGGCTGGCTGACCATTGTCGAAGCCGTCAGCCGATTCTGGCCGGGTGCACCCGACTATATTCTGGCGTACCGCCGGGGCGAAGCGGTGCTTCCCGCACTCTATGACGGCCATATGAATATCGTAGCCGAATTCGCCGAGCAGGGCTACGCCGTGCACGGGGATCTGCTGGGCAGTGGAAGTGAGCAGGTCATTATTTATACGGATGAGCTGGCCGCTGTCTATGCCGGTGAAGCGCTCCCGCTGCAAGCGGCACACCCCGGGCAACAGCTGCCCCAGCCCAAACGGCTGTACAGCTCCACCCTGTACCCCGGCGGTGAGGTGACGTTGTGATGGGGGGCGGGGAAGGGAAAGCAGTGGTGAGCGCAGAGGAAGGACATGGGGTGATAGGTGATGCGGTGCAGGATGGTACTTTGGGGGGGCACGCCGTGAAGGGTGCTGCTATACAGGATAGTGCCTTGGGAGGGGATGCGGTGAAGGGTGATGCCGGGCAGGCCAATGTTCCCGTCTACTTTCATCCGCGTCATTCCATCGTCCGCACAGCCGGAGAGCATACGGAAGCGATGCTTGCCATCATAGCGAACCGCTATATCGGTGCAAATCCGCCGCAGCCTCCGGTCTACCGCGTTCATCTGGAGAACAGCTTCCCGCGCCTGTCGGATTGCCGGTATGAGATGAATCTGAAAGAACGGCTGCCTGAGCTGCGGGACGGGGAATTTGTCTATGCCTGGGGGAAGCTGTGGAGCGATACGGACAGCGAAATACCGCTCGCGCTCAGCTGCTTCGGTCCGGTGACAGTCTATGTTGGCGGCGTTGCCGTTTTCGCTTCCAATCTGAACGATGATGTGTTCCCGGACCGCAAGGTGTTCTTTCGTACCGGGCTGAAGGCAGGCTGGAATCACTTCCTGCTGGAATGTACAGCTGTCGGCACCGGCTGCGGCGGGATTTTTGGCACCGGGAGCGTGAAGGGCGCGCCGCTGCATTTTCTGGCCCCGACTGCGGAGCGCAGCGGCTGTGAGGGCTGGATCTACAGCGCGCCGCAGCAGAGCAGATGGACGCTGCAGCCGGAGGGCGGCGGCGCTCCTGAGGGAGAGGCTGCGGCGCACCGCGCGGAGCCTTCGCAGCGCGGAAGTGTCCGCTGCGGCGAAGCCGCGGAGGCCGCCGAAGCTGAGCTGGCGGCCCGCTGTGCGTGGTATCCGGCGGCCGGATGGCCGGATGACAAGGCGCAGGGCGGCAACCTCGCGCGCGTGCTTGGCGCGGTGCCCGGCGCGGCGGCGCTGGCCTGGAGCCGGCTGGCGGTGACGGCGCCGGGCGGAGCGGACGCGCGGCTGCTTATCCGCAGCCGGGATGTAGCGGCACTCAAGGTCTATGTAGATGGCAGGCTTGCCGCCATCCAGCCCGAAGCGAGTGCCGGCCTTGAATGTGTGCTGCCGCTGGACTTCGGCAGCCATGACCTGCTGGTCGAGGCCGTGTGCGGCGGGCCCGGCTGGGGCTTCCGCCTGGAAGCGGCAGAGGCTGGGAACACATCAGAGGTACAGGTGGAAGCGGAGTGTAGCGCGGCTCTTGCGGAAGCTTCACCCTGCTGCTCTCCGCAGGGAACCTTGAATAAGGGAGCCGGTGCCAGTGGAGTCCACGGCACAGTGAAGCTGGTGGGTCCCTATCCGGTGGAAGGGCAGACCGGTCCATGGCTGTACCTTGGACCGTTTCTGCAATCGGTGGCACCGCTGCCTGCGGAAGCGGCTTCTATGGATGCTCCCTTCGGTGAAGGGGCGGAGGAATGCTTTTGGCGGGTGGACCGTCCTGGCGGGGCAGTCAGGCCATATCTGGAGAGTGCGCTGTACGGACGCTGGAATTATCCGCTCGGGGTAACTCTATATGGTCTGCTGCGTACCGGTCAGACTCTGGGCGATCCTCATTATTCCGCTTATGCCAGAGGACATATTGAGCAGTGTACCCGGCTACATGCGTATTCGCTCTGGGACCGCAGCCGCTATGGTGCTCCGGGTATTAACCAGCAGCTGGCGCTTATGGACTCTCTGGACGACTGCGGCTCCTTCGGTGCGGTGATGCTCGCCGCTCATGCCGAGCAGCCGCTGCATGGAGCGCCCGAAACAGCGGCGTATATCGCCCGGTATATTCAAAATACGCAGTCCCGAGATGAGGATGGGGCGCTCTACCGTACACGGGGCACCACCGATTTCATGCAGGGAACGATGTGGTGCGATGATCTGTATATGAGCACTCCGTTCCTGAGCCGGTATTATCTGTTGACGGGCGATCCCGCTTATCTGGATGATGCAGTGTCACAGTTTCTTCATTACCGTAATCGGCTGTTCCAGCCGGAGCTTGGCATAATGCATCATGTGTATGACTACAAATTCGGCAAGCCGAATGGAGTAGCCTGGGGCAGAGGCAACGGCTGGGTGCTGTTCTCGCTGACTGAGCTGCTGGAGGTACTGCCGGAGCAGCATCCGCAGCGGAAAGAACTGCTGGACTATTACCGGACGCTGTGCGAAGGATATATACGGCTGCAGGACGCCGCAGGATTATGGCATCAGGTTCTGACCGATCCCGGATCTTATGCGGAGGCATCGTGTTCTTCGATGTTCGTATATGCCTTTGCGCGCGGTGTGCGCAGAGGTTGGCTGACAGAGCCGTATCCATATGCCGATGCAGCGCTGCGCGGCTGGATGGCGCTGGCCGAATACTGCATCGACCATCAGGGGAATGTCTACGGCGTCTGCCGGGGATCGGGCTATTCCTTTAACAAACTATATTACAAGGAACAGCTCACCTGGCAGCTCAACGATACTCACGGAATCGGCATTGTGCTGCTGGCCGGTATTGAAGCGCTTGAGCTCACACGGGAGCTGGAGGCGCAGCGTATATAAGAGTTGTATTGTGGAATTGCTGCCGAAAAGAGTAATTTGTCAATCAGAGTCAATCAGAGGCTATGAAAGGGAAAAATCCCATTGATTCAGCTGAAAGTGGATGATAAGCCGAAATGAAAGGGATAAATCCCATTAATGCGGCTAAAAGTGGATGATAAGCTGAAATGAAAGGGAAAAATCCCATTGATTCAGCTAAAAGTGGATGATCAGTCAAAATGAAAGGGAAAAATCCCATTGATTCAGCTGAAAATGGGCGGTGAACGAAAATGAGAGGGATAAATCCCTCTGAGCCGTCAGAATGAAGAGCATTAGTGCACCTGAATTCGCCGAAAGCGGGCGGACAGCGTAAATGAAGAGCAGAAGTGCCCCTGAATTCGTAAATAGTTGGCTGAGCGAACGAATGAGGTGCATTAGTGCACTTGAATTAGCCGAAAGTGGGCGTGGAGAGCGAATGAGGTGCATTAGTGCCAATGTCATTAAGTTAAGATATAGAGCCAAAAACAAGAAAAAGGCAGGTTATCGAAAAGATAGCCTGCTCTTTTTTTGCACAAAAAAATCTTGACAATCCGTAGAAAACGTGTGGCGAAGCCCCTTGAAAAAACGAGGAGGTTACGCCAATGAATGCTTATGCAAATTCGCTGAAAGACAGACTGACATCTCTCATCCGTGAGATGGCGGCTGCCCCCGCGCCTTACGTCAGAAACCCGGGAAAGGATTTTACCCGAACGAAAAAACTACCCTTTGAAATGGTTATGCAAACCCTGATCTTTATGGGCGGCAACAGCCTCTATAAGGAACTGTTGGAATCGCAGGGCTATGACGTTAACACCGCAACTTCTTCTGCTTTTGTTCAGCAAAGAAATAAAATTTTGCCGTCTGCGGTCGAATCTTTGTTTCACACCTTTACCGCGTCCCATACGGAATTCAAGGATTATCGAGGCTATCGATTATTGGCCATTGACGGTTCCGATCTGCATATTGCAACAGATCCTGCGGACCCGTTGACCTATTCTCAAAGTCAGCCCCACTCGAAAGGCTTTAACCTTCTGCACTTGAACGCTGCTTATGACCTCTGTAACCGGCTTTACGTGGACGCCATCCTTCAACCTCGAAAGCTGCGCAACGAAGGAAGGGCGCTGTCCACGATGGTGGATCGGTCCCCTATTCAGGGGAACGTCATTGTGTTGGCGGATCGAGGATTGGAAAGCTACAATACGTTCGCGCATCTGGAACGGAAAGGATGGAAGTACGTCATACGGGTCAAGGATTTGCATTCGAATGGCATTCTTTCGGGCTTGCACTTGACCTTTGAAGGGGCGTTTGATCAGGAGATT
Organism: Paenibacillus sp. FSL R7-0302; assembly: GCF_038006885.1. NCBI lineage: Bacteria > Bacillati > Bacillota > Bacilli > Caryophanales > Paenibacillaceae > Paenibacillus > Paenibacillus sp. FSL R7-0302. The sequence goes on along the minus strand of NZ_JBBOWB010000001.1, from coordinate 4,708,164 downwards.
CACCTGACGCTGACTAAAAAACGAACGAAAGCGTTCAGGGATCACCCCGAAATCTATAAAATTCTTCCGGCCACCTCTAGCTTTGATTTTCTGGACATGCAAAAGAACCTGTTTTACCCGATTTCCTTTCGGGTGGTTCGTTTCCTCCTGCCCAGTGGCGATTATGAAACCGTCATTACCAATCTACCGGCTGCTGAATTCTCACCGGATGAACTCCGGGAACTGTATCACCTGCGATGGGGGATTGAGACCTCTTTCCGGGCCTTAAAATACACCATCGGTCTGACCCATTTTCACGCAAAGAAGCAAGAGTCCATTACCCAAGAGATATTCGCAAGAATGATCCTCTACAATTTCGCTGAAATGATTACCTCGCACGTAGTCATTTCCCAAAAGGATAAACGGCACCTCTACCAAGTCAACTTCACGGTGGCCGTTCACGTCTGTAGACATTTCCTGCGCTCCAAGGGCGATGGACCCCCGCCTGATGTGGAAGCTTTGATTCGCAAAAATATTTTGCCGATTCGTCTCACCCGTCCTGGGCAAAGGAATACACGCAGAATACGTAGCAAATCCGCCATTAGCTTCGTCTACAGAGTAGCATAATTCGGTTCGCATGAACATTTTTTTAAGTGGATCTTCCATCCGCTTTGTTTGCTATGCGCTTTTTTCCTTCCTTACACCAAAAACAAACGGCATAGGACGTTTCCCCATACCGTTTTGGATTCTCTTTATTAATTCCAAACTTATCTTTGAACTTATCTTAATGACATTGGCATTAGTGCACCTGAATTCATTAAAAGCGGTCCTGGAGCGTAAATGAGGAGCACAACTGCTGTTAGTGTTAAACGTGGACACCCGTTAAGAGAATAGAGATAATAAGTTTAACGAGGAGGTGTCCCTATGAGTGGAACACGGAAAAGCTACAATGAAGAATACAAAAGACAGACCGTCAAGTACATCCAGGAGCAGACGAAATCGGTGGCGGAATTAGCCCTGGAGCTGGACATCCCCGCCAAAACCTTGCATCGCTGGCTGGGCCAGTACCGGCAGTTTCAGGATGAGCCCATCGTAACTCCGGATAAGTACAGAGAGCTGGAACGTCAACTGAAGGAGCGGGAGCAGCAACTCGCAGACCTGAATGAGGAGATGGCGATCCTAAAAAAAGCAGTGCACATCTTCAGCAACCCAAAGAACTGAGATTTCAGTTTATTGAAGATCATCGCTCCAAGTTCCCTGTGGAGAAGATGTGCCGCGTTGTTCAGGTGTCCCGGAGCGGTTATTACAAATGGAGAACAGCCAAGCCTAGCCCCCAAGCCACCCGAAAAGCGTTGCTGTTGAAACGGATCGCCTACCATTTTCATGACTCACAAGGCCGGTATGGCAGCCCCAAAATCAAGGTTCTCCTCCACCGTGAAGGGCACCGGGTCAGTGAACGCACCGTCGGCAAATATATGAAGGAACTCGGTCTGCGCTCTTGTGTCGCGAAACAGTTTCGTGTATGCACTACCGACTCCAACCATCCGTTCCCCACTGCCCCCAACTTGTTGAACCAGCAATTCCACACAGAACAGCCGAATCAGACGTGGGTGGCGGATATCACCTACATTCCCTGCCGGGAAGGCCGGATGTACCTGGCGAGCGTGCTGGACCTGTGTACCCGGGAGATTGTCGGCTGGCGGCTCAGCGACCGGATGACCACCGACCTCGTCCAAGGCGCCCTGGTCGCTGCCTACGAGGCGAAGCGCCCCGGGAAGGGCTTGATTCACCATTCGGATCGAGGCTCCCAGTATGCCTCTGCCGACTACCAGGAACGCCTCAAGACGTACCAGATGACCGTAAGCATGAGCCGCAAAGGGAACTGTTATGATAACGCCTGTATCGAGTCTTTTCACAGCCTCCTAAAGAAAGAGTTGGTGTACTGGAATCGATTTAAAACAAAGCAACAGGCCTACGATGCCATCTTCCAATACATTGAATTTTTCTACAACCGCAAACGAATCCATGGGGCGCTGGGTTACGTTTCTCCGGTTCAGTTTGCAGCCACATTTAAGCGGAAAATGACATAGTCGCTGTCTACTTTCTTGACAGGAGTCCACAACTACCCTTGAATCCTCCATAGGCACGCAAAAAAACCGCAGGCGGGAATTCGCTTCCTGCGGTTTTTTTGCGCGGAGTGCCTTACGGGTATGTAGCACAGGCAGGCTGTGCGGTTAATCCTTATCGATCAGCTCCAGCTTTTCAAGGATCTTAAGGGTGGTAACGGCGGACAATTGCACAGCTAGTTGAATGCTGGCCTGGCTGTTTCCACTCTGCTCCAAGGCAGCTTGGTTCTCGGCTAACACTTCTTCCGTCACCTGCTGGATCAGACTTTTAACGATCTCATTGTTCATAATAGGCTCCTCCTTCCGAATGTAAATACTCTCATTCTATATTTCGGCCGGACCCAGGATTTTACTTAGGGAGCAGGGAATGTTATCCGCTAATCAGAACGAATTCCACTCTTAACACAGACTTGAAGCGGAATCTGTAGTAAACTGGAAGGAATGTATAGTACGCCTGCAATTATTCTACAGAAAAGAATGTGATCAATGTATGCAGCTTCAAGCTCCTCAACCGGCCAAGAAATGGCTGGAAAAATATCTGTCCGGAGACAGCATGGATTACCGGCAAATTATCGCTTTGTTTATCCCGATTCTGATTGACCAGGCCTTCATTATCGGGCTGAACCTGGTCAACACCGCAATGATCAGCTCGTCGGGTATGGCGGCAGTCAGTGCGGTGAATATGGTGGATTCCCTGAATATTTTTCTGATCAATGTATTTGTGGCGATTGCGACCGGGGGGACGGTGGTGGTTGCGCAGTATAAAGGAAGCGGGAATGACCGCATGGTCTCCCAGGCCACGGCCGGATCGGTTACCTCGGTCTCGCTGCTTGCGGTGGGAATCGGTCTGCTGCTGATGTCCTTCCATACGCCAATTCTGAATTTGCTGTTCGGAACGGCCTCCGCCGATGTGCTGGACAATGCCCGGGTCTATATGATCGGCAGCAGCATTTCGTATCTGGGGATTGCCGTGGTTCAGGCTGTATGCGGTGCGCTGCGGGGCGTGGGCCGGACGCGGGCTTCGCTGATGCTGTCGCTGATTATGAACGTGCTGTACGTTATCCTCAACGTTGTCTTTATTAACCTGCTGGACATGGGTGTGCTGGGTATGACACTTGCGGTCAACATTGCGCGTTATGTGGGGATGGCCTGTGCCTTGATCTATCTGTTCAAGTTCGATTCGGTGCTGCGTGTGCAGTTCCGCGACCTGTTCCATGTACCACTTACGATGTTGCGCAAAATTATGTTCATCGGCGTACCGTTCGCCGCAGAGCAGATGTTCTTCAACGGCGGCAAGCTGCTGACGCAGATCTTCATTGTCAGTCTGGGCACGTATGCCATCGCCACCAATGCGATTGCCGGATCGCTGGCGATGGTCTTTCAGATTCCGGCCAGTGCGCTGTCGCTGACGATTGTAACCGTGGTCGGCCAGTGTATCGGACGGGGGGATGTAGCGGATGCCCGGAAGTTCATCAAGTCCTTCCTGTGGATCGGTTCCGCCTCTTACGCCCTGGTGGCCTTGATCCTGATGCCGCTGTTCCATCCGCTGGTGTCGATCTTCTCTCCGCCTGCGGAGATCATCGATGATCTGTTTGTGGTACTGCTGGTGAATGCGATTGCCCAGATTCCGCTCTGGGCCTTCAGCTTCATTCTGCCGTCTGCCTTGCGGGCAGCGGGAGATTCCCGCTTCACCTCAATTGCTTCAATGCTGACCATGTGGCTGTTCCGGGTGGTCTTCGGTTATATTCTCGGGATCGTGCTGGGCTATGGAGTGCTGGGTGTATGGCTGGCGATGAACTGCGAATGGGCAGTGCGCGGAGCGGTGTTCCTGTGGCGCTTCCGGGGCAAGAAGTGGTATGCGCACAAGCTGATATAGATACTGACGGTTAGAAGACTCCTAATTCAGGGGTCTTCTTTGCTATGCAGTCAGCCGGAATCATCTATAAAAAGCACGGTACAACCTTTAGTTTCAGGTAAGACGCACTTTGGTCCATATGCTACGATTTGGGTGGTGAAGGGGGAGGCTTCCACATTAACTGTAAGCGCTTAACTCATTGAAACCCAAATTCATACAGAGGAGTGCAACGCATGAAGAGAATAATCAAGCAGGTCTCTCTGGTGCTGCTGGCAGCCCTTCTGCTTCTTCCGGCAGGCGGATATCTTCCGGCTGCTCAGGCAGCCGAGGCACAGACCACGGTATATCACGAAACGTTTGCGAATGGCGCAGGTAAGGCAGTTCAGTCGGGAGGCGCCAAGCTGGAGACGGTTAAGGGCGTTGTTTTTGACGGAAATAGTGATGGGGCAGCGCTGTATGTCAGCAACCGGAAGGATAGCTGGGATGCGGCTGATTTCAACCTCTCGGATATGGGCATGAAGAAGGGCAGCACCTATACCGTAACAGCGGTGGTCTATGTGGATGGCAGCGTAACTGTGCCGAAGGACGCACAGGCAGTGATGCTGACACTGGACGGTTATGGCAATTACGCCGGTGGCGAATATCATGCGGGTCAAGCCGTGACTCTGACCAAGACCTTTACGGTGGACGCAGAGCAGAAGCTGCGCATCCAGTCAGACGATAAGGGAGCCACAGTACCCTTCTACCTTGGCGATCTTCTGATAACGACAGAGTCCACTCCGGGCGGCGGGGAAGAGCCTGTGCGTGAACCGGCTTTGCCGTTCAGTACAGTGACTTTTGAAGATCAGCAAGAGGGCGGCTTCACCGGCAGAGCCGGAACCGAGACGCTGACCGTAACGAATGAAGCGAATCATACCGAGGGCGGTTCATATTCCCTGAAGGTCGAGGGCAGAAGCAATACCTGGCACGGGCCTTCCCTGCGTGTGGAGAAGTACGTGGACAAGGGCAGCGAATATACCCTTTCTGCCTGGGTGAAGCTGATCGAACCGGTGAGCGCACAGCTCCAGCTGTCTACACAAGTAGGCACAGACAGCAGTGCAAGTTATGTGACCCTGTCCCCTAAGACGATCAGTACGGCTGACGGCTGGGTGAAATATGAGGGCAGCTACCGCTATAACAGCGTGGGCGGCGAATACCTGACCTTGTATATTGAAAGTTCCAATAATGCAACCGCTTCCTTCTATATCGATGATATTAATTTCGAGCATACAGGTACCGCTCCGGTGGATATTCAGAGAGATCTGATTCCGCTAAAAACAGCCTACCAAAATGACTTCCTGATCGGCAACGCGCTATCCGCCGAGGATCTGGAAGGCGTACGGCTGGACCTGCTGAAGATGCATCACAACGTTGCTACCGCAGGTAATGCCATGAAGCCGGATGCGCTGCAGCCGGCCAAAGGCAATTTCACTTTTACAGCAGCGGATGCGATGGTGAACAAGGTGCTGGCTGAAGGGATGAAGATGCATGGGCATGTACTGGTATGGTATCAGCAATCGCCTGACTGGATGAACTTGACCACGGATGCAGCAGGCAAAAGCGTTCCCCTGGGGCGTGACGAAGCACTCGCTAACCTGAGAGCCCACATCAAGGGAGTCATGGAACATTTCGGAGACCGGGTCATCTCCTGGGATGTGGTCAACGAGGCAATGAATGATAACCCGTCCAATCCTTCGGACTGGCAAGCGGCGCTGCGCAAGGCTCCGTGGTATGAAGCCATCGGTCCGGATTATCTGGAGCAGGCATTCCTGGCGGCCAGAGAAGTGCTGGACCAGCATCCGGAATGGGATATCAAGCTGTATTACAATGATTACAATGACGATAACCAGAACAAGGCCCAGGCCATCTACAGTATGGTCAAGGAACTGAATGACAAGTACGCGCTGACTCATCCCGGCAAGCTGTTGATTGATGGTGTAGGGATGCAGGCGCACTACAATATCAATACGAATCCAGATAACGTCAAGCTGTCGCTGGAGAGGTTCATCTCCCTTGGCGTAGAGGTCAGCATTACCGAACTGGATATTCAGGCCGGCAGCCAGAATACGCAGACAGAGAAGGAACGGATTGCCCAAGGCTATCTGTATGCGAGGCTGATGGATCTCTTCAAGGCCCATGCCGACCATATTGCGCGGGTAACCTTCTGGGGCATGGATGACCGCACAAGCTGGAGAGCGGAGTCAAGCCCGCTGCTGTTCGACAGGGATTTGCAGGCGAAGCCGGCTTACTACGCGGTCATTGATCCGGCCAAATTTATGGCTGAGCATGAGCCGAATACGGCAGAAGCCAACGTGTCAGAGGCAGTCTACGGCACGCCGGTTATTGACGGAACAGCGGATGGAATCTGGGCCTCTGCGCCTGAGATGGCTGTGAACCGTTATCAGATGGCCTGGCAGGGCGCAAGCGGAACCGCACGTACCCTATGGGATGACCAGAATCTGTATGTGCTGGTTCAGGTCAGTGACGCCCAGTTGGACAAGAGTAATGTGAATGCATGGGAGCAGGACTCTGTCGAGATTTTCGTGGATGAGAATTTCGGCCGCACGACCTTCTATGAGAGTGATGACGGACAATACCGGGTCAATTACGACAATGAAGCCTCTTTCAGTCCCGCAGCCATCAGTGCAGGCTTCGAGTCGGTAACCAAGGTTAACGGAACCAACTATACGCTCGAAATGAAGATTCCGTTCAAAAAGATTACGCCAGCCGGAGGCGCCAAAATCGGCTTCGATACCCAGATCAACGATGCCAAGAACAGCGTCCGGCAAAGTGTGGCCGCCTGGAATGATACCACCGGCAACGGCTATCAGGACACCTCCGTCTTCGGCGTGCTGACGCTTAAGGCCAAAGACGGCGGCGAACCCTCAACGGAGCCGACGCCAACGCCGACGCCGGAACCAACACCTGCGCCAACGCCAACATCGGCACCGGATTCCGGCGGCACCAGCTATACCAGCAGCACACCTGCGCCTAAGCCTGCACAGTTTGATGTCAAGGACGGCGTAGTGACGATCAGACCTGAGGTGAAGACCGAAGGCACAGCGGCCAAAGCCACTGTGACGGGCGAGCTGTGGCAGCAAGCCTTGAAGCAGGCGGCCCCGGCAGCAGACGGGCGGAAGCAGATCATCATCGATCTGGCGAACCAGACAGGTGTGGCCTCCTATGAAGCCCAACTGCCGCTTCAAGGCCTGAAGACGCAGGAGAAGTTCCTGCTTGTCCTCCAGAACGGCTTTGCTACGCTGTCCATTCCAAGTGAGCAGCTCGCAGGGATTACAGCAACCACTGAATATGTCAGCATCCGGGTCAAGCATTCCACAGCCGAAGGCCTGAATGCCGCTGCTCTCCAGCAGACCGGCAGCCGTCCGGTGGTGGAGCTGAGTCTGCTTGCAGGCGGGCAGAAGGTAGCCTTGTCTGGCAGCGGCACGATAACCGTCTCTATTCCTTACAAAGCGTCAGCAGCAGAGCTTGGCAGCCTGGAGTCCCTTCTGGTCCGTTCGCTCACCGGCAGCGGCGCGTGGTCTGCTGTGGTGAACAGCCGTTATGATGCAGTGAAGGAAGCGCTGGTGTTCCGTATTACAGAGCTCGGCACTTTTGCCGCAGCCTTCGCTCCGCCAGCCTTTACAGATCTCGGCAGCCTGTCATGGGCGAAGCAAGCAGCCTCTGCCATGGCTGCCCGCAGTATCATCCCGGACGGGAACAGCCTGTTTGCTGCGGACCCTGTGAACAGGGCAGACTTCACCGCCTCCCTGGTGAAGGTGCTGGAGCTTAAGGCTGCTGCTGAAGCAGTTGCAGGCTTCAGCGATGTCCAGAACAATGCGGCATACAGCAAGGAGCTTGCGGCCGCGAAGCAGCTCGGTATCGTCACAGGCTATGCGGATAATACCTTCAAGCCAGCGGGCGTCATCACCCGCCAGGAGATGATGGTAATTGCGGCGCGTGCCCTGAAGGCGGCCGGAATCATCGCTGAAGGCAGCGGATCGATAGCATCTTACACCGATGCCGGTCAAATCTCTGCTTATGCCAAGGACAGCATATCCGCCCTGCTGAAATACGGCGTAGTGAACGGTAAGAACAACAAGCTTGCTCCGGGGGACACCCTCTCACGCGCGGAAGCAGCGGTAATTCTGTACCGGATCTGGAAGCTGTAGCCTGAGTGAGAGGCTGAAATTATTGAAGAAAGTAACTGGACAGCGGTGCACCCACTACGGGGGCACCGCTGTTTCGTATTACGCCCAGCGCCCAATGTAATCGAAAAACCGAATACATTCTGGTGGTTTCCAGAGCAAGAACACCCCTTTGCAGCGTGCCGCCTGGCGTAAGCTATTACGGAGATAAGGAGTTACGAACGTCAATTTTTTGGGTAAACAATATGGTTAGATTGTGAAGAAACGTAGAGGACCCCCGCGCCGAAGTTTGGCGTCAGGGTCTTGAAGGAGGGACACAACATGGGCTATCCGCCGTATAACGATGGAGGTTACCAGCCGTTCGTAGTGGAGGCCTCCCGAGTGAAGCAGCTTTTGCTGTTCACGGGATCGCTGCTTTTTATGCTCTTGGGGGTCCTGCTGCTCAAAACGTCCGGGGAGGTGACGCAAGATCCTGCCATCCTTCTGCGGACGCTGGGAATCGTCTTCACCGTGCTGTTCGGCCTGGGGGTAGTGGTCTATCTCTTCATGCTGCTGCGCCGTTCACCGCTGCTTGTGGCAGATGCCCAGGGCATCGATGACCGCTCTTCTGCAATTCCCGGAGGACGGATCATGTGGGAGGACATTAAGGATATTCGCCTGATCCGCTTCTCCGGACAAAAAAACATCTGCGTCTACCTTGCTGATCCCAAAGCGTATCTGGCCCGGCAACGCGGAGTGAAGCGGTGGCTGATGGCTATCAACCTCCGTCTCGTCGGCACTCCCGTGAATATTGCGAGTCAGGCCATGCGGCTGCCGCTGGAGCGGGTATATGAAGAGCTGGAGCTGAGAAGACGGCTGTGGGCTGGGCAGTAGAGCGGTTCGGGGGCCGGAGAACGTGGCTGTTCTCACTGTGCATGTTCTTCCTTGGCTCGGTGCTGTGTGTTCCTGCCGGTTATGGCTTCAGCCTATGTGGGCCTGACTTCCGGGCAGATTCCCCATGCCAGCAGCACCACCCGGATTATGCAGCAGATCGGCGGCGCTTTTGGTGTTTCGGTGATCGCAGTTATTTTGCAGAAACAGCTTCATGCTGTGCTGTCGCATGAGCGGGCTGCTACGGTTATTGCCTTCGACCATACGTTTATGTGGACGATTGCCTTCTCTGCGGTAGCATTGATCCCGGCGGCGTTCCTGCCCGGAAGAAGAAGCTCATAGCTCAGGTGTCCGGATGAAGCAGGAGATCCCGAAGGCGGCAAGCAGAAGTGCAGCCAATGCTTCAAAAGCCGTCAGGCCGCCGCCTGCGTGCATAAGGCTCAGTGCCACCTGTGGACCAGCAGAGGCCCCGGTGAACAGCATCAGCGAATATATGGTGATAGCCGGCCCGCGCCGCTCCCCTGCAAGGAGGCGATCAGTGAGATCAGCACCGGAATCAGGATGGAGATTCCCGCAATATACACAATGCTCATCCCGACCAGCAGAGGCAGGGTACTGCTTAATCCTGCGGCGGCAAGGCCTGCGGCGGCGAGCAGAAGGCCGGCCTGGAGCATCCGCTTGGAGCCGAACCTGGCGGAGAGAAGTCCCGCGAACGGCGACAGGATCATCCCCGCGAGTCCTGCGGCTCTTACCTGCATAAGCTGGGCGGCAGTCAGAGCAAAGGGGGGCTTCGTCAACTCCTCCTGAAAGATTGTGTACATCCCGACAAAAGACAGGAGAATCGTCAGGCAGATCAGATAACACAGCACCAGCCGTTTGTTCAGGAATTGTGCGGGCAGCTGTCTGTAGAGTGCGGCCAGGCTTGCCCGAGTCCGCACCGTTTTGCCTCTTGGAACGAAGAGGCCAGTCAGTAACGCAGCCGCCAGGCATAAGCCTCCGTGAATATAGAAGACATAACGCCAATCCCAATATCCGCTAACTGTGCTGCTGAACAATTGTCCGGCGATGGCCGAGACGAGAAATCCGGTGCTGATAAGTCCCATGGCCGCCACCCTGCGCTGCGGCGGGAAGCTCTCGGTGATGTAGATCATCACCGTCGGTGCGAAGGTTGCTGCGGCCAGTCCCTGTACGGCGCGGAGCGCAATAAGAATAGAGAGATCCTGTGCCAGTCCCAGCAGAGGGGTTATGAGGCCTAACGCAAGCAGTCCCCAGAACATGACCGGCCAGCGGCCGAGACGCTCGGAGAGCGGGGCGAACAGCAGGAAGCCCAAGGCGTAAGCCAATGTAAAAGCGCTGCTTGCCCCTGCTGCCCGGGCTGGTGATGCCTGAAAGGCATCAGCCAACAGGGAGCCTAACGGCAGCGTCACATAAATGCCTGATACAACAACAAGCGAGCATAGGACCAGAACGGCGGTTATCACGGAATATTGTGCAGTGAACGTACTAGGTTGCTGAACAGGTTCTGCCATTCGAATCCTCCATTCTTCTCAGTTATTCGTTGCAAAAATATGGATCACGGTTAAGGTCGGCCAGAAGCGCCGGATGTACAGGCTGCCAGCCGAGCAGCGCCCGGGTTTTATCGCTCGAAGCCGGGATATCCAGGGAGACAAAATGCGCCAGCCAGCCGAAATGCTCCGCAGCTTCCTTAACGGGAATGCTGGCGGCCGGCAGTCCGAGCCGGCGGGCAATCACACCGGCGATCTCAACAAGCGGCACTCCTTCGTCGCCGGTCGCATGAAGTATGGTCCCAGCAGGGGCTCCTTCAAGTGCCAGACGGTACAGACGCGCAGCGTCCAGCCGGTGCACAGCAGGCCAGCGGTTTAAGCCATTGCCTACGTATGCAGATATGCCTGTGCGGCGGGCAAGCTGGATTAGGCCCGGAACAAAGCCGGTATCGCCATCCCCATGCACCGACAGCGGAAGCCGCAGCACAGATACCCGGACGCCCTCGCTGGCGAGGGCAAGCGCAGCTTCTTCAGAACCGGCGCGGTGCTTGACTGAAGCGTCCGGATCGGGTGCCGTATCCTCCGTGGCCAACTGCCCCGGGGTAAGATGCCCGATGACGGAGGTTACGACCAGCGATCGGCCGGACCCCGCGAGCTCGGCACCCATAGCCCCGATTGCCAGCCGGTCTGTCTCGCCCGCAGCAGTGAGATCAGCATAGTTATGGATGAAGGCGGCATGAATCACGCCATCCGCTTCCGCCGCTCCCCGGCGCAGGCTGTCCGGATCATCCAGAGCGCCGCGGTGTACAGCGGCTCCTGCCGCTATAAGTGCTGCTGCGGCCTGATCCGAACGGGCCAGGCCGGTGACCATATGCCCCGCGTCTATCAATTCCCGTACTACAGCCGAGCCGACAAAACCGCTCGCCCCTGTGACAAATACATGCATAATCATTCCTCCTCTATCGATTACATTCATTATAATTTGCGCGGCGGCAGCAGCTTTGCCTGTTCCTGTTCGCTTTTTGCCCGATCCTGCAAGAATTGCCGCGGGTCCATGGACGACGAAGATTCACTGCACACGCAAATAAGCCCGCAAGCCGTGACGGCTGCGGGCGTTCAATTGATGCTTATGGTGTACTTTGGGCCGGCTGGCGCAATCTGGCGATATCCCTGCTGGGCGGACAGCCGAAGAACCGGCTGTAATCCCGGCTGAACTGGGAATCGCTCACATAGCCGACAAGCCGGCAGGCTGCTGCTGCATCCATGGAGGAGTTCAACATCAGCCGCCTTGCTTCATGAAGACGCAGCGCCTTCTGGTATTGCAGCGGACTCATGGAGGTGACCGATTTGAAATGCACATGAAACGAAGAAGCGCTCATATGTGCCAATTCAGCCAGTTCGGCCACCTTGACCTGCTGGGAGAAATGCTTCTGCAGCCAGGTAATTACCTTCGTCACCCGCTGAACATCCGACGCAGCGAGGCAGGTCAGGGCCAGCCGGGCACCGACCGGACTGCGCAGAATCCGCAGCAGGAGCTCATCTGCTACCAGCGGAGCAAGCAGTTCCACATCAGCGGGATGCTGGAGACATTCGAGCAGCCGGACCACAGCATTCAGAATCGCCGGATTGGCATCAGTCATGTACGGGTTGTCCGTCTGACTTACCGCTGGGAGTCCCCGGGGATACAGCTTCAAGACCCAATCGCCAATCTTCTGCGGATCAAGCTCCAGCTTAACGCCCAGGTAAGGCTCAGACGGGCTGGCTTCCGTAAGCCGCATGGCCACCGGCAGGGCAACAGGCAGCAGGATCATCTGTGTTTTGTCAAAATCATAAAGCTTCTGCCCGATCGTGATCCGCTTTGCCCCTTGGACTACGATTATCAGTGAGGCGGAATAGAACGTTTTGATCGTGTCTGCATCTGCTGATGAATAGCGGCTGACATACACACCGGGGATGGGCTGGCTATATATGCCGTCGCCAGGAGCAAGAGCAGAGATCAGGCGCACCAGCCTGGCCTGCTCAGCCTTCAGCGCTTCACCTGCATATTGCTCTTGAATTGTGTTCATCAGGCCACGGCTCCTTAGATAGTCAAATGCGAAAAACAGCAACCCTCCAACATGGGAGAATCACTGCTCTGCTTGAATGTATGGTAGACTTTAGGTTTAACAGAATATGGTCGAGACGACAGGATTCGAACCTGCGGCCTCTTACTCCCGAAGCAAGCGCTCTACCAAGCTGAGCTACGTCTCGACACTATGAATAATGTAAATTATACGCCTGTCTGTAAGCGCTGTAAATATACTTTTTCGCACAGGCTATCCGCCTTGTCCATCAATTTCCCGGTACTTGATTGACAGATATCCACCCGCTGGCTATACTTGAAATGTTAAAAAGCAAATCGGACAAAGCGTTGATGAAAACAAGTACGCCGGAGAATGCTTCATCAGAGAACAGGTTCCTTTGCGGATGGTCCGCATCGGGTGTGAGAACCTGGGAGACAGACCGGCCGAAAGCTGATTTCGGAGTGCGGGGACAATCCCGCCGGGGGCACCCGTTAACAGCCGCACAAGGCGATCGTCTGCAGTTGTCCGTGATTCACGGATCAAGGCGATAACCAGGGTGGTACCGCGATAATCATCGTCCCTGAATATATATTCAGGGGCGTTTTTTGTTTTTGATTTTTCGTGTAACGGTTACGGCAAGAATGTGTTTTCCGGCCAGCGTGCCGCATTTTAATGAAGAGACGGGAGCTGTACATGATGAAAGCAAGTGAAATCCGTTCGAAATGGCTGCAGTTTTTTGAGAGCAAGAACCACCGTATTGAGCCGAGCGCCTCGCTCGTACCCCACAATGACCCTTCGCTGCTGTGGATTAACGCAGGGATGGCGCCGCTGAAGGCCTACTTCGACGGCCGGGAGATTCCGGAGAATCCCCGCCTGACGAACTCGCAGAAATGTATCCGCACCAATGATATTGAGAATGTGGGCAAGACGCGCCGCCACCATACGTTCTTTGAGATGCTGGGCAACTTCTCCATCGGCGATTACTTCAAGGAAGAGGCCATCAGCTGGGCTTGGGAATTCCTGACCGGCAAGGAGTGGATCGGCTTCGACGGCGACCGGATCTCCGTGACCGTGTATGCTGAGGACGAAGAAGCGTTCAAGCTGTGGAATGAGAAGGTCGGCCTGCCCGCAGAACGCATCATCAAGCTGGGCGACGAGAACTTCTGGGATATCGGCGAAGGCCCGTGCGGCCCGTGCTCGGAGATTTTCTATGACCGCGGTGAAGCGTACGGCAGTGATATGAGTGATCCGGAGATGTATCCGGGCGGTGAGAATGAGCGCTGGCTGGAGGTCTGGAACCTCGTATTCTCGCAGTTCAACCATAATAAGGACGGCAGCTATACGCCGCTTCCCAACAAGAATATTGATACCGGCGCAGGCCTGGAGCGCTTCGCTTCCATTCTCCAGGATGTGGATTCCAACTTCGATACTGATCTGTTCCAGCCGATTATCCAGAAGACCGCCGGGCTTGCCGGTGTAACCTACAAGGATAATGTTGAACAGGATATCGCGTTAAAAGTTATCGCCGACCATGTGCGTACCGTTACATTTGCAGTGGGTGACGGCGTGCTTCCTTCCAATGAAGGACGCGGCTATATCATCCGCCGTCTGCTCCGCCGCGCCGTACGCTACGGCAAGACGCTGGGACTGGACCGCCCGTTCCTGCATGAGCTGACTGAGACGGTTGGAGAGATTATGGGCGTATATTATCCTTCCGTGGTCGAGAACCGTGACTATATCGCCAAAATCATCCGTCTGGAAGAGGAACGCTTCCACGAGACGCTGTCCGATGGTCTGGCGATCCTCGGGGAGATCAGTGCCAAAGCCAAAGCGGACGGCCTGAGCACCATTGCCGGTGCCGATGCGTTTAAGCTCTATGACACCTATGGCTTCCCGTTTGACCTGACCGAGGACTTCGCGTCCGAGCAGGGGCTTGCCGTTGACCGCGCCGGCTTCGATGCCGCGATGCAGGAGCAGCGTGAGCGGGCCAGAGCTGCCCGTCAGGACAGCGCCAGCATGAAGATTCAGGGCGGTGCGCTCGCCGAGCTGACGGTTAAAAGTGAATTTGTTGGATATAATGACACGGTAACAGAGTCCAAGGTGCTGGCAATTGTGGTAGACGGTGCGCTTCAGGATACAGTAAGCGAAGGCGCCGAGTGCCAGGTGATCCTGGAGACAACACCGTTCTATGCAGAGAGCGGCGGCCAAGTCAGCGACACCGGTGTTCTGACCGGCGGATCGGTGACCGCTAAGGTAACTGGGCTATTTAAAGCACCGCACGGACAGCATGTTCATCTGGTTACGGTGGAAGCAGGCGATCTGAAGGTCGGCGATACCGTCCGTGCCGAAGTGAACCGGGCGGAGCGCGAGGATATCGTGAAGAACCACACGGCCACTCACTTGCTGCACAAGGCGCTGAAGGAAGTGCTCGGCAGCCATGTGAATCAGGCAGGTTCTTTAGTAGAAGGCTCACGCCTGCGGTTTGACTTCTCGCATTTTGGAGCCATCACTCCAGAGGAGCTCAGCGATATCGAGCAGCGGGTGAATGCCCAGATCTGGCGCAGCCTTCCTGTAGTCATTGAGAATAAGCCGATAGATGAAGCCAAAGCCATGGGGGCGATGGCCCTCTTCGGAGAGAAATACGGCAATGTTGTCCGTGTCGTTCAAGTCGGCGACTACAGTCTGGAGCTGTGCGGCGGATGCCATGTGTCTAATACAGCGCAGATCGGAATCTTCAAGCTGCTCAGCGAGAGCGGAATCGGTTCCGGGGTGCGCCGGATTGAAGCTGTGACTGGCCGTTACGCCTATCAGTTCACGGAGAGCCAGCTGGACCTGCTGAAGCAATCGGCAGCCCTGCTGAAATCGTCGCTGACCGATGTGCCGAAGCGGATCGAGGCGCTGCATGCCCAGGTACGCGAGCTGGGCCGCGAGAATGAATCGCTTCAGTCCAAGCTGAGCGCAACCTTCGCAGCAGAGCTGACCAGCAGTGTAGTCACAGTAGGCGGAGGAACGCAGCTTCTTGCGGTTTCTGTGCAAACCGGCAATATTGATGCTTTGCGCTCGACAGCGGACGAACTGAAGTCCAAGCTCCCGGATGCCATACTGGTGCTCGGTGCTGCAATGGAGGACAAGGTGAACTTCGTGGTCGCCGTGCCTCAGGAGCTGGTGAAGAAGGGCTTCCACGCCGGCAAGCTGGTGAAGGAGATCGCTGCCGTCTGCGGCGGCGGCGGCGGCGGACGTCCGGATATGGCGCAGGCCGGAGGCAAGGACGCTTCCAAGCTGGGCGAAGCCCTGAAGAAGGCAGAGGAACTGGTAGCCGCACAGGCTTAAGCAGTATGCAGTAATTCTTGTCTGTAAGAAACTGTAGATTTCTATCAAGGGTTGGGAAGCAGCGGTGCTGAGGGCAATTTCTCGGTGCCGCTGCTTTATTCACACAATGTATATTTTTTGGGGTTATTCATTATTGACCCAGGGCTTGCAATAGCTTAAAACCCAAAAAAACATCTGGTTTTGTAGACAAAATGCCAAAAAAAGCGCTTTAACCAAGGCAGGATTTCCTCGTTGGGGCATGAATATGTTATGATGAGGGCAGCAAGTGAGCTGTACAGCAGCAACTTTGCGAAGCCGCCCGAATCAGGGTGATTTTGCAGAAGGAAGGTGTCACCACATGGACTCCATGGACAAAACGGTCAAATTTAATGTGAAGGGCGACGAAAAGGAAGCCTCTCCCCAGGAAATACTGCTCGCCGTGTACGACGCGCTGGTGGAGAAAGAATATCATCCGATCAATCAGATCGTAGGGTATCTTCTTTCAGGAGATCCGGCTTACATTCCCCGCCACAACAATGCGAGAAGTTTGGTCCGGAGGAAAGAGCGTGATGAGCTGATCGAAGAACTGGTCCGTTTCTATCTGGCCAATCATCGGGTGGACCAGCCCAAATGATGAAGAAGCTGGGACTGGATTACGGCGACCGCAGAATCGGTGTCGCCACAAGCGATATTTTCGGATGGACAGCACAATCTCTGGAGACTATTGAGCGGCGCGGAAACGGCAATGAATTCGAACGTATCCGTGAACTGGTCAAGGAGTACGAAATCGGCGAGATTGTTGTCGGGCTGCCGAAGAACATGAACGGCTCCGTAGGACCCCGTGGTGAAATTTGCATCGAATTCGCAGATAAGCTGCGGGAGCAACTCGATTTACCCGTACACCTTTGGGATGAGCGTCTGACGACGGTATCTGCTGAGCGGGTGCTGATAGACGGGGACGTCAGCCGGAAGAAACGCAAGGGGCTGGTGGACAAAATGGCCGCAGCGCTGATTTTGCAAAATTTTTTGGATGCTAACAGTAAAAGGTGAGGGGTGTGCGGATATGACAAACGAACAGATCGGCCAAGAAGAGGAACCGGAAATTATCTATATTCCCGATGAGGAAGGTAATGAAGAGGAATTCGAGGTCATCATGAAGTTTGAAGTGGACGGATCGGATGCCAAGTATATGATGGTGGTTCCGCTTGATTCCGAGGATGAGGAGACAGATGAGGTCTACGCGTTCCGCTATGAGGAAGACGGCGACGATCTGCAGCTCTTCATGATTGAGAACGACGAGGAGTGGGCCATCGTAGAGGAGACCTTCAATACCTTGGTTGACGAGCTGGATGGAGGAGCAGAGAATGACTGAGTTTTCCGCTGATCAAGCGGTATGGACTTCTAAGCTCAAGGAAGTATATGGAGAAACAGTAGAACTGGAGGATGAGCAGGGCAAGTCTTCCGTTTACGATATTATTGCAGAATTTGCTGTGGGTGACCGTGCTTATGCCGTTCTGGCCGGATCGGGAAGAGCTGCGGAGCAGGAAATTCTGCGCATCGTAGTTTCTCCGGACGGACTTCCGGAACTGGAGAGCATTATGGACGATGAAGAGTGGGAGGATATTTCCGAGCTGTACGATGAGCTCACCTTCCCTGCGGATAGCGAGTAGGCGTCTGTGGCAACTTCATGTATGGCAGATACGGAAGAGGGCGGAATTTTTCCGCGCTCTTTTTGCTTATGAGGAGCGGAAGGATCTTTCCGTTTGCCTGAAAAAAGCTTATGCTATAAAAATAGGTTGAATTTTGGACAATACAATTTTATACTTTATAGTCGGAAAGTGAGGCGTAACATTTGAAAGCCGTGATCCGCACTGTGCTTATCTTAATTCTGGTCCTGGCAGCAGCTGCAGGAGGAGGAGCATGGTACATCTGGAATGGAATGCAGCCGGTCAAGCCCGCAGGGCCGGCCGTAACGGTTACGATAGAGAAGGGTATGGGAAGCTCGCAAATCGCCGACCTGCTTGAGCAAGAGGGCATTATCAAGCACAGCCTGTTCTTCAAAGGCTATCTGAAATGGGTCCAGGAAGGCTCCAGCTTCAAGGCCGGCACGTATCAGGTAAACCCCGGCGACTCCTACGATACGCTGATCAGCCGGTTGAATGCCGGAGATGTTGTGAAGGAAGCTACCGTTACTTTTACAATTCCTGAAGGGTATACTGCGGTCCAGGTGGCAGAGAAGCTGGCCGCTGCATGGAATCAGAAGCCGGAGGTCTTCCTTGCGCTGATTGATTCCGGTAAGGGCATGGAAGCCGTAAGCAAGCTGGAGATTCCGGACAATCCGCTGCTGCGCCACCGGCTGGAGGGGTACCTTTTCCCGGAGACCTATGAACTGGCTAAGGACAGCACCCCGCAGGAAGTCATCGGGGCGATGCTGGAGCAGCTGGTGAAGAAGCTGGACACGATTCCTGAGTGGAAGGCCAAGCTGGCGAACCGCGGGCTCTCCCTGCATGAGCTGCTGACCGTAGCTTCACTGGTGGAGCGTGAGGTGGTAGTAGACAAGGAACGTCCGCTGGTGGCCGGTATTATCTATAACAGATTGGATAAAGGGCAGAAGCTGGAGATCGACGCTACCGTCCAGTACTTACTGGACAAGCAGAAAGAGCGGTTGTATGAGAAGGATCTAAAGGTAGATAGTCCTTATAATACGTATAAGCAGGCAGGCTTGCCGCCTGGACCGATCAGCAGCCCCGGGCTGGCGTCGATTGAAGCAGCTATGACGCCGGAGGTCTCGGATTATTTCTTCTATGTCACTAAGAAGGACGGCTCACAGGGGCATTTATTTGCCAGAACCTACAAGGAACATTTAGCCAATATTCAAAAAAGCAAACAAAATCCGTAAGAACCCGCTACAATAGTAAGGATGAGCAATGCACAGGAGGTAACACGATGAATAACACACCGGAGCTGCTGGCGACAGCGGCTTCTCTGGAAGAAGCTGCAGCGCTGCTGGATGCAGGAGCGAGTGCGCTGCTGGTTGGCGATGACCGCTTTGGGATGCGTCTTGCCGGACATTTTACACTTGAAGATACCGCCGCAGTAGTTAAGCTGGCACATGCACGGGGCGGTAAGGTATATGTAAGCATCAATGGATTGATTCCCAATACGATGCTGGAGGAGCTTCCGGCTTATGTGAAGGCGATCGGCGGGCTCGGTGTGGATGGGATAGAGTTCGGTGATCCCGCCGTACTGGCGGCCGTCAAAGCCGAAGCGCCGGGAATGAAGCTGCACTGGAATGCGGAAATGACCTCGACCAACTATGCTACAGCCAATTACTGGGGCCGCAAGGGAGCTTCGCGGGTCGTTCTGGCCCGTGAGCTCAATATGGATGAGATGACCGAAATGGTTCCTAATCTTGAGGTGGAAGCCCAGGTCCAGGTGCACGGCATGACGAATATCTATCATTCCAAGCGCAAGCTGGTTGCAAGCTATATGTCCCACCAGGGCCGTCCAAGCGATGGCGGAAGCCTGGGTAAGGAGCGCGGGCTGTTCCTGATTGAAGCGGAGCGTCCGAATGAGAAGTTCCCGATCTATGAAGACGAGAACGGCACGCATATTATGAGCTCGGATGATATTTGCATTCTGGAGGATCTTCATTTCTTGTTAAAAGCTGGCGTACACAGCCTGAAGATCGAGGGTCTGCTGAAGCCGGTGGCTTATAACGTGGCTGTCGTTAAGGCTTACCGTCATGCTATGGACATCTACGCCGCTGATCCCGCTGAATATGCATTCGAGGAGTCTTGGCTGGAGGAGGTCCGGTCTTTGCAGGACCCTGAGCGTGAACTGTCATTCGGCTTCTTCTACAAAGAGCAGGTATATTAATATAAAAGGTATTGTCTCAGCTCTTGTAAGGTTTATCCCATCATCATTGGGTTCAGCGGCGGAGGGGAATTTGGAACTGTAGGAGCGGGTAGCGTCCGCCTTTAGGTTTGGATTTCGACTGCGACTGCAGATTAAAATGAAGAAATCCAAACCTAACAGCGGCCGAAAGTCCAAATTCACCGCAGCAGCGTGTACCACCCGATGTATGCTTTGAAATCTTGCAGAAGATGAGACACAGAAAGGAGAACAGGAATGGGAACCATGACCAAGCCCCAGTTCAAGGGCAAGCGTTACCGTCTGGACAGACCGGAGCTCCTGGCTCCGGCAGGAAACTTAGAGAAATTGAAATTCGCCGTGCATTATGGCGCGGATGCAGTCTATATCGGAGGGCAGAAATACGGCCTGCGCTCGGGAGCGGATAACTTTACCTTCGAGGAAATGCGCGAGGGTGTTGAATTTGCCAAGAAATATGGTGCCAAAGTATTCGTAGCCACCAATATCTATGCTCACAATGAAGATGTCGCGGGGATTGAAGAATACCTGCGTAATTTATATGAGGCCGGAATTGCAGCGATTATCGTAGCCGATCCGGTGATTGTCGATACAGCCCTGCGCCTGGTGCCGGGTCTTGAGGTGCACCTAAGCACCCAGCAGTCCACGCTCAACTGGCAGGCAGTGTCCTATTGGAAGGAGGAAGGTCTGCCGCGCGTAGTATTGGGCCGGGAGACTAGCCTGGAGGAAATCGCCGAGATCAAGCAGCATGTGGACATTGAGATCGAGAGCTTCATCCATGGCGCTATGTGCTCCTCGTACTCCGGACGCTGTGTGTTATCCAACCACTTCACCGACCGTGACTCCAACCGCGGGGGCTGCTGCCAATCCTGCCGCTGGAAGTATGATCTGTTCGAAGACGCCCGTCCCGAAGGGAACTGGGTATCCGAAGAGGAGCAAGCTGAGGCGCCTCAGGCCTTGCAGCCCGGAATTACCCAGCTGCCGCTGCATCAGCCCGAGGACAACCCGTTCACGATGGGATCGAAAGACCTGTGCATGCTGGAGAGTATTCCCGACCTGATTGAAGCCGGGATCGACAGCTTCAAGATTGAGGGCCGGATGAAATCGATTCACTATGTGGCGACCGTAGTGAATGCCTACCGCAAAGCCATAGATGCTTACATGGCCGACCCGGAAGGGTATGTGCTGAAGCCCGAATGGCTGGAGGAGCTGCAGAAGGCGGCTAACCGTCCGCTGAATACAGGCTTCTTCTACGACACACCGGACCATGAGGACCACATCTATGAACCGGAAGAGAAGGCGGCTCCGTATGATTTCGCGGGACTGGTGCTGGAGTATGACGCAGAGAGCGGGATGGCGCTCGTTCAGCAGCGCAATAACTTCAAGCCGGGACAGGAAGTGGAGTTCTTCGGCCCGGATGACACCTTCTTCAAGCAGACCGTAGGAGAGCTATGGGATGAGGCCGGCAATCCGCTGGATGTGGCCCGTCACCCGCTTCAGCGTGTGCGGATGAAGGTAGATCAGCCTGTTGCTTATTTTGATATGATGCGCAAGCGAAAATAATGGCTTTACAAACTAAGGGATGCCCGTTTACACAAGGGCATTCCTTTTTTTTGCATGCTAAAAAAGGAGGTGTTTTGGGGCCTCCGTAAAGTATCTGAGTAAACATCGATGCTAAAGCTCCACTTTGTGGGGTAATTATATGCCAAATTGCTTATGCAATTCGACAAAAATATATGAGTATTGAAGCAATTTGCAAATAATGCTAAGAAAAATGAGACTTTGTGCCGATATATAGGGCAGGTAACGCTTACATACGTCTTCCAATCTAAGGGATGGGCAGGTGATGGTTATGGGAGCTCCCAATCCGGACAACAAGACAGATAAACCGAAGGAGAGTAGGATAAAAGTGGCGAAAAACAGTAAAAAGCCAAAGAGCACACAAAAGGCTAAGGCCCAGAAGACAGAAGCTTCACAGATAACAAGCAACACGGCAGAGAAGAGAAATTACAAGACAGTATTGAACGGCTCGCTACGTCAGGTGAAAAGGGTGAACCCGACCAAATCCGTAGGGGTGAAGCTGTTCCTGATCTTCTTATCTTCTATTGTGGTGGTGGTCCTGTTCTTAGGACTTCTGTCTTACAACAAAGCGAAGAATACCATTAAAGATAATGTGTCTGAAGCGAACAGGCAGACGATTATTCAGACCTCAGAGAAGCTGGACATTACCTTGAAGCAGTATGAGAGTCTCGCACTTCAGTTATATTTTGATACACAGATGCAGGCGAATCTGACAGAGCTGTCTTCGGCGAAGAGCAGCTACGATAAGTTCGTGGCTACGGATGCGATCAGCAAGAAGCTGTCCAGCCAGACTACAACAGATGCCAATATCGTCGCAATATCACTCATTCCGGAGGACCCTGAGATGGGGATCGTCTCCAGCGGAAGCACCGGTCTCGCGGGCGAGGATGTGAGAGCGCAGGAATGGTACAAGACCGTGGTCAAGAATTCAAGCTCTTATGAGCCTTATTATACGGCAGAAGCCAAATCCGCCCAGAACTACTGGTTCCCTACTGCCATTGAAGGCAGCGGCGGCAAGAATCTGGCGATGGTCAGAACGCTTAAGAATCTGGGCTCCAATGCCTCATATGTAGTCATGCTGGAGCTGAAGAGCACCCTGCTGGAAGAAGCCTTCAAGAGCGTAGAGCTTGGCGATGGCTCGCGGATTCAACTCGTTGCCCCGGATGGAACGGTAGTAGCTTCCTCGCAGCCTGAAGAGGACGGCAAAGCCACCGCACTGAATTTCATCAAGGACAGCAAGGTGAACAATGAAAGCACGGAAGCGAAGGATGAGAACGGCAAGGATATCCTTGCTGTATACAACCCGATGCAGAAGGCAGACTGGAAGCTTGCCGGTGTAGTTCCTACGGGAGAACTGGTTCAAGCTGCCACGCCGATTCTGTTTACCACCTTCCTTGCTGCCGGAGCGGCAGCCCTGCTTGCCATGATTGTCGGCTTCTGGATGGTCCAGATGATCGCCAAGCCGCTGGCACGCCTCAAGGACCTGATGCTGGAGGGAGCCGAAGGCAACCTGAGTGTCCGCACGCAGTATGTCTCGAAGGATGAGATCGGCCAGCTGTCAGCCTCCTTCAATATGATGATGGGTAAGATTACGGAGCTGGTAGCCCAGACTACAGATACAGCCCGCGAAGTCCTTGAGACTGCGGGTGAGCTGGGGGATGCCTCGCGCAAGACGGCGATCTCCGCCAAGGAGATTGCTGCGGCCACGGAAGAGATTGCCGGCGGTGCCGGAAGTCTGGCCCAGGAAGCCGAGCGCGGCAATGAGCTGACTGACCTGATTGCTACGCAGATGCAGAGTGTTATTGCAGCCAACTCTGAGATGGATCAGGCAGCCCGTGGAGTTGGGGAAGCCAGCGGACAGGGTGCTGTACAGCTGGAAGAGCTGCTGGATCAGACCGGACGCACAGGTGAAATGACCTCTGCTCTGGTGGATAGAGTCAATAACCTTAAGGAAACGGTATATTCCGTAATCAAGGTGCTGGATGTGATGAAGAATATTACCCAGCAGACGAACATTCTGTCTCTGAATGCAACGATTGAAGCAGCGAGAGCAGGCGAAGCCGGCCGTGGCTTCATGGTAGTCGCAGGGGAGGTCCGGCAGCTTGCCGACCAATCCAAGCAATCCATTGCTCTGGTCGCCGGAATTACAGATAAGATCGTAGCGGAGATGGATGAGACGGTTGCTGTCCTGTCTGAAGTGGCTCCGCTGTTCAAGCAGCAGATGGTGTCCGTGAAGAGTACCAGTGAGATCTTCGTATCCGTGAAGGGTCAGATGGAAGACTTCATTATGAGTCTGGAGTCTGTAACAGGGGCCATCGACAGTCTGAACCATTCGCAGGGTGTGCTGTCCGATGCTATGGGGAATGTGAGTGCGGTAGCGCAGCAATCCTCGGCAACCTCGGAAGAGGTGGCATCCCTCAGCAGTGAGCAGCAGAATGTCAGTGACCATCTGGTAGCCTTGTCGAACAAGCTGCAAGGGGCTTCCACCCAGCTGGAGAGCAAGCTGTCGCTGTTTACGATCAAATAATGTCAGAACTGTTCTGATTCAAGGGCGTCACGCAAGCCGCATTCGGCTGCGTGACGCCCTTTTCGTCTCGTTGGCCTTGCAGGGTTATAGGTCCTTGTACATCCTTAAGCGAATGCGTATAATGGTTTTGTTAGGTTTTTGTTATTGTTGTTTGCTCGATTAGTTATGTAATTTGAACCAGGGAGAAGGCCGAATGAGAGCAGCACGCAATCACAACTGGTGGTCTTATATCGAGGACATGTCCATGGAGCGCAAGCTGTTCCTGGTATTTCTGGTCATTATTACGCTCCCGCTGTCCTTCATCAGTGTGATCAGCTTCAAGAGCTATTCCGAATCCATCCAGGCGAACACGATCGCCTATTCCGAGAAGCTGATTGATCAAATGATGGATTCCATCGATGATTACATAGAAGATATGAAACGGATTTCTTCCATGCCCGCCTACGTCAATGAGATTAAGCAGAACCTGATCCGCTCGAACCGCTATTATGAGCAAAAGCAGATGATGGAAGGCAAGCGGGACACGGCTCAGGTGGCTCCCGGCGATTTGGATCTCCTGCTGTCCATTCAGCGCGGCATCGAAGAGAATATATCATTTATTAACAATATTAAGCGGGGAACCAATTCGGTCTATATTTTTGATGCCTACGGGAATGGTTATTATTCTGCCAAGGATGGGGGAGTCCGGCTGGATTTGCAGCAGAGCTACAGGTTCTGGAGCGAGCAGGTAAAGGGCTCCGGCGGAGAAGCGACCCTGCTGGGAACACAGGCATATACAAGCAATTTGCAGAGTACCCGATATGCCTTTACGGTGGTGCGTCCCATTCTGGACGGGCTATGGAAGCCAGCCGGCCTGATCGCGGTGGAGGCTAACTTCAGTAATCTGGAGAATCAGGTGGCGGAGCTGGACAAGGTGACCCGGGGGAAATCTATCCTTGTGGATCAAGCCGGCAAAGTCATCTATGACAGTGAGCAGAAGCTGCTGACTGCGGATATTTCCCGGTCCTCCTTATTCCGAGCTGCGCAAGGGAGCTCCGGGAGCTTTTATGACACCGTATCCGGCAAAGACCGGCTTAATATTTATTCAAGCTCAACCAAGACGAACTGGAAGGTGATTATTTCTATACCGGTGGACGAATTGACCCGTGGAGTGAAGCTGACCCGCAATGCAACTATAGGCGCTACTCTAATCATCATTGTGCTGGCCCTCATCATCTCGCTCATTCTGTCGTTTGCCCTGACCAAGCCGCTGACCCAAATGATCCAGTTGATGAAAAAAGTGCAGGGCGGCGATCTCGATGTGACCTTCCGCATTAAACGCCGTGACGAGATTGGTCTCCTGGGGCATCAATTCAACCGTATGCTGGCCCGAATTCGTCAATTGATCCAGGATATTTACCGGATTGAGGAACAGAAGAAGGAGGCAGAGCTGCAGGCGCTTCAGAGCCAGATCAATCCGCATTTTATCTATAACACGCTTGAAACCATCCGGATGACCGCAGAGATTAATGATGATGTGGAAGCCGCTGACATGATCTCTATCCTGGGGAAGCTGCTGCGCTACAGCACCAGTGACTTGAGCGGCTGGGCGACGATGAAGCAAGAGCTGCTGTATGTGCGTAACTACGTGGAGCTGCTGGGCAGCCGGTATCCTGGCAGATTTGAGCTGACGATTGATGTTCCCGAGACGCTTGACAGCTATTCCATGATTAAGCTGGTGTTTCAGCCGATTATTGAGAATGCTGCTTATCACGGGCTGGATGATACCAAGTCCCGGATGCAGCTGAGCATCAAGTGTGAGTATACAGAGCAGAAGCTTCTGTTCCATATCCGTGATAACGGCTGCGGAATGGATCAGGTTACACTAGATAAGCTAAGGGAGCGGCTCCGGCACGAGCTCCCCCCGAAGAAGGGCATTAATGGAGGGATTGGCATGGCCAATGTACACCAGCGCCTTCAGCTTCATTACGGTCCGGCCTATGGGATTGAGGTGTTCAGCAAGCTGGGCGAGGGTACGGATGTAATCTTGTCATTGCCGCTGCCGGGGCTTGCCGCCGGGAATGGAAGGGAAGATCCTTTTAAGGAGGAATGAGCTTGAGACGGAGGATTGTACGCTTTCCGGTGTATGCTGTACTGCTGCTAATGCTGCTCCTGCTGGCAAGCGGCTGTAGCAGCCGGAGCAGCACAGGGCCGGAATCGGTCCCGGCTGCTTCTGCCGGAGAGGAAGCGGTTTCCGGGCTGTCCGGGACCATCGTGATGCTGACGAACCGGATTGACCTGATTGAGAATGGGACCTTCAGGGACTACGCGGATGAATTCAGGAAGCGGTATCCTGAGGCGCATGTGGAATTCGAGGGGCTGTCTAACTATGCCACGGATATCCTGGTTCGCTTGTCCACCAAGGATACAGGGGATGTCCTGTTGCTGCCGGTCAATCTGCCTGCGAAGGAGCTGGAGCTTTTCTTCGAGCCTTTGAGCGGGGAACTGGCGGCGCAGGAGCGATTCACAACCTTTGCAACCTTTGGCGGCAAGCGATACGGTCTGTCTACAGGTACGACTACGAGCGGAATCGTCTACAACAAGAAGGCTTTTGAGCAGGCGGGAATTGAGCAGGTACCGCAGACGCTGGATGAGTTCTACGCGGCCTGTGCCAAGCTGAAGCAGGCGGGCATTATCCCGCTGTATATGAATTACGGGGCAGTCTGGCCGCTGCGGGAGTGGGGCAATAACCTGGTTAATTATATGACGGGTAACCCTGATTATTTGAATGATATGGTCCATGAGGACAGCCCCTGGCAGATCGGTAACGAATGGGGGCAGGCTCTGGGAATTGCCAGGACGATGCTGGCCAAGGGCTATGTCGAGGAACAGCTATTCTCCAACAGCTGGGAGATCTCCAAAGCCAGGCTGGCCAAAGGGGAAGCGGGCATGTATCTCCAGGGGAACTGGACCATCCGGCAGATTATGGATGCAGGTGCTTCACCGGAGGATATCGGCTTCTTTCCTTTTCCCTATGATAATCACCAGGTCCACTATGCTGCGCTGAATCCCGACTGGTTCATGGGGGTCAGCAGGTACAGCCGCAATAAAGAGCTTGCGATGGCTTGGCTGGAGTATTTCATTACAGAAACGCCGTATGCGAGAGACTGGGGGTTTCTTCCGGCGAAGGGTTCGGACGAACCCGCTTTACAGCAATACAGCGAGTTCCTCTCCTATCATCCGAAGCTGGTTGAGGCTACGGTGCAGACGGATGCGTTCATTGATCTGGCGAACCGGACGAAGCTGAGCTTCTGGTCGGGCGATTATATTCAAGATGTGCTCGCGGCACCGGATCTGCAGAAGTCCTTTGACCAGTTGAATGCGAAATGGAAGGAAGCGCGTATGAGTCAGCAGTCTGCTCCGTAACCGCCGGGGGCTGCGAACAAGCAAGATCAAATTCTGGAGGTAGTGTTGTGGCCAAAAAAGTAACGATGCAAAAAATAGCCGATCATCTTGGAGTCTCCAAGTTCGTCGTATCCAAATCGCTCTCCGGCAAGGACGGGGTCAATGAGACCACCCGTGAGCGGGTCATTCAAGCCGCCTCTCAGCTTGGATATTTCACCCAAAAAAACGCCTATGTGCAAAGTCCCAAGCGCCGTTCCCTGTCTGGAGAGCAAGACCGCAATAAGCAGTCCGTGCTGGTGCTGATGCCCAATATCCGCTCTCAGACCCAGGATTCACTATATTGGGGCAAAATCGTCGATGGCATTGCGCTGGCGCTGGATCAGGAGGGGCTGGGCATGGTGATTATTTCAGAGCACCGGGCTGATAATTTCGTTAATGTGCTCAATCCTGACGGCCTGCTCGGTCTGATCGGAGTAGGGCAGATCTCCACCTCACTCCTGCTCGAAGTGCACCGGATCGGGCTTCCGCTGGTCATGATCGACCATGAGGATGCTTTAATTCCGTGTGATACTGTATTTGCGAATAACATCGATTCGATGACCCGGCTCGTCAATCATCTGATAGGCACCGGACATTCTCTATTTCACTTTATCGGCAATATCCGTTACTCCCGCAGCTTCCGTGACCGCTGGATCGGGTTCCGCAGCGCCTTGGAGGAGAATCATCTGAGGGTCCCGGCCATAGGTGACGAACTGCTGCTGGAGGGAATGGATGACCAAATGCTCCGCGACGAATTCAGACGCTGGGTAGCCACCCGGAAAGAATCGGATACGCTGCCTACGGCAATTGTGTGTGCCAACGACTTTACAGCCCTCGACGTCAGTGAAATGCTGCGGGAAGCCGGGCTTAGTATTCCCGCTGATATTTCGGTCACAGGTTTTGACAATATCGAGGATTCCCTGCGGGGGGTTACTCCGCTTACAACCGTGCATGTTCCTAAGGAGGCTATGGGCCGGGCAGCTGTAGAGAAGCTGCTGAACCGTATCCAGAATCCCGCTGTACCGCTGGAGAAAATTCTGATCTCGGCAGATATCGTCCACCGGGACTCTGTAGGCAAACCCCGGTCTTGAAGCAACAAAATAACCCCGCAAAGTGGAGCTTTAGCTGAAATATAAGAATTTATATGTTGCACACGATAACTTATCCTTCTATTTCTCGCTAAAACGGTACCGTCCTCTAAAAGGACGGTACCGTTTCCGCTTGTTTGCGTTATTTCAATTGTAAATTCCGGTCGATCAAAGCGATGCGCTGCTGAACGCAAGCATAGGAACGAAGCGGATCTTCAGGAGTATTCATGACATAATCGAGCAGTTGGTCTACGGTGGTGGTAGCTACATGGATACGGGTATCGGAGGAGGCGTAGTAAATGAATACCTCTCCGTTCTCACGGGCGATTACACCGTTGCAAAAGACAACGTTGGATACGTCACCGACGCGTTCTTCGCCGTCCGGAGCAATGAAATGCCCGCCTGGGGCATGAGTTACGCGGTTAGGCTCCGCAAGGTCAGACAGGAAGGCATACAGCACATAGCGCAGTCCGGCAGCAGTGCCCCGGACACCATGGGCGATGTGCAGCCAGCCGAGCGGAGTTCTGATCGGGGCCGGGCCTTGGCCGTTCTTCACTTCTTTGATGGTATGGTAGTAGCGCTGGTCGATAATCGTCTCACGGGTGATTACAGCGTGCTCAATCTGCTCCGATAAGCCCCAGCCGATGCCGCCGCCGGAACCGGCGTCGATGAACCCGTCCTGCGGGCGCGTGTAGAAGGCATACTTGCCGTCAACGAACTCTGGATGCAGGACCACGTTGCGCTGCTGGGCGGAGCCGGTCTTGAGATCGGCGAGCCGTTCCCAGGTCTTGAGATCCTTGGTGCGGGCAATCCCGCACTGCGCAACGGCGCTGGATAAATCACCAGGGAGAGCTTCCGGGTCCTTGCGTTCGCTGCAGAACAGGCCGTAGATCCAGCCGTCTTGATGCTTCACCAGTCGCATATCGTAGACGTTAATATCCGGGTCTGCAGTCTCGGGAAGCACTACCGGGTGATCCCAGAAGCGGAAGCCGTCCACTCCGCTGCTGCTCTCGGCAACGGCGAAGAAGGATTTGCGGTCATTGCCCTCTACACGGGCAACGAGGTAGAACATGCCATTCAGCTCAATGGCGCCGGGATTGAATACGCCGTTCACTCCGATTCTCTCTGCGAAATAAGGATTGCTCTCTTCATTGAAGTCGTAACGCCAGATCAGGGGGGCGTGCTCCGCAGTGAGCAGGGGATACCTGTAGCGGTCATAAATACCGTTGCCGTAAGGCAGCTTCTCATTGGTGCGGCCGATGAGCGCTTCATAGCGCTGCGTCAGCGCCTGCTTCCGTTGTTCAAAGATTGTGCTCATTCAATAATCTCCTCTACATGTAATGGTTCGCCAAGCCGTCTAATCATCTCGAAGCAGGCCCGGCTGTTATGATAGGGACATTTCCAGGCGCTCACCTTGGGTGCATGGGCCAGCGGCTGCAGGGATTCATCCACACCCCAGTGCCATTCGCCCAGCTTATGATCAATAATATATTTCTCTGTGAAGCTCCATGAGTTCTCAGCGGCTTCCAGGAACCGCGAATCTCCGGTTAACTGATACGCATTGTAGAATCCGACCATGGCTTCAGCCTGCGGCCACCAGTCTCTGGACTCATGGGCTTTATCGATGAAGCCGCTACGATCGGCCTCGTTCCAGATTCCGCCATCCACTTCAATCCCCTCTGCCAGCGCGGCTTCGGCCATCGACAGGGATGCCTTGCGCACCCGTTCAAGCAGGGCCTGGTCTCCAAGTACTTCCGCAGCTTCATAGAGCAGCCAGCTTCCCTCTATGTCGTGGCCGAAGGAGATAAGCTCTGACTTCACCCGCCACTCTTCATCCATGAACAGATGGAAGTGCTTGCCGTCCGAATCCAGGATATGCTCCAGCATGGTTTCGATCAGCTCAGCGAGCTTGTGTCCCAGCACTTCTGATTTCCATACCCGGTACAAACCGGTATACCCTTCCAGCACATGCAAATGCGTATTCATGGATTTCTTCTCATTCATGTCCTTCGAACTGAGGCTTAGGGAGTCGGTCATCTCCCACTCCCGTGACAAGGCTTCGATATACCCTGTGTGAAGAGGGTCATAACCGTGCTTCTCAATTAAATGGAACAATTGGGTGGCTTGGCGCAGGACGTCTTCCCGGCCGGTGGCATGATGGTACTCAGCCAAGGCATAGATGACAAAAGCAAGTCCGTAGATTTGCTTCTTAGGCTGGGAAGCAGCACCGTGTTCATCCACCATCCAGAAGAATCCGCCAAATTCGGGATCTGTGAAATGCTGAATGAGATAATCATAGGCGCGTTCCGCCATAGTCAAATATTCTGCCGTTCCATAGATTCTGTAAGCACTTGCAAATGTCCAGAGAATCCTTGCATTCAGTACAAGGCTTTTGTCTGCACCGGGTATCACCTGCAGCTTGTTGTCCATCTCACCGATAAAGCCGCCATGAGTTTCGTCGACAGTCTGCTTCATCCAGAAGCCGAGAATATTGTCTTTCAGCTCTGCTTCCAGCCGGGTGCGCCACACTTCGGTTGCATTGTTCATCCTGTTCTGTTCACTCCTTAATATTGCTTGCTGGTATGGGAGTTGTCTTTTTTATAATTGTTATGATTATATTAGTATATAATAATAACTATATATAACCATGTTATAACCCTTTTCGGGCTGGAATTCAAGCGGGAAATGGATGAAGTAAATTGAAGACTATAAAAGTGGATATAGACACATTTTCTATTGGATCTGTAAAGTTTATAATTATTGATAACGCTATCATTGCGGATAAAATGACGGGGGCGATAGGGTGGTAATCCGGATCATGATTGCGGATGATGAGGAAGTGATCCGCCGCGGGCTTGAGAAGATTGCTTCCAGAATGGATGTGGAAGTCAGGGTAATCGGCTCATACGGCAACGGGCTTGAGGCCTGGAACCATCTGCAGGAGCTAAGCCTGGAAGAGATCGATCTTCTTATTACAGATATCAAGATGCCGAGAATGGATGGATTCAAGCTGATTGAAGAGGCGAGAGCGCATCTCAAGCAGCTGCCAATAGCTGTACTGAGCGGCTTCAGTGAATTCGACTACGCCCGTAAGGCGATGCGCTTCGGGGTACTTGATTATCTGCTGAAGCCCATTGATAAGGCACAATTATATGATCTGCTCAAAAGTGTAGAAGCTACCCGGCAGACGCCTGCGGCTGCTCTCCCGGATGAAGTGCTGCATCAGCCTTCTGAAGGCGGGGAGCATTATGTGGTAGAGCAGATGAAGAGTATTCTTCAACTGGAATACGGGCTTAATTTCGAGCTTGAGCGGCTGGCTGAGGCCGTGGGAATGAATGCGAGTTATATCAGCAGGCTGTTCAGGCATAAGACAGGGCAGACCATTACGGACTACCTGATCGGCATCCGCATTGTGGAGGCCAAGAAGATGCTGCTCCATCATCCTGACCTGAAGAATTATGAGATTGCTGACAAAGTCGGCTACAGTGATCCGGTCTATTTCAATAAGCTGTTCAAAAAGATGTGCGGCATGACACCCAAGGAGTATAAAGACCGGTACAGATCATGATATGCGTCTCTTAGAATGATACGAACACACTTGCACTGCCCTTCACCTCCTCAGAGGTGATTGAGCAGTGTTTTTCTTTACTGTATTTCTTATATAACAAAAATAACAAATTGAAGACCAGAAAAAGCAATTTAAACCATCGTTTTAAGCATTATAACGGTCTATAATGGCAATGTAAGCGATAACAACATGCAATTTAAGTGTATTTTGGAATGGTTAGGGTTCTATTTGTTGGGTGGATCATTATGTTGTTATTGTTTTGTTATTGTTCTATGACGTTCCAAATGAAGAGAGGGGTCAGAAATATGATGAAAAAAACCAAAGCAGTTACCGGGTTGGCAGCGCTGACACTGATGGCCGGGCTGTTCTCCGGCTGTGCATCTGACAACAATAATGCCACTAATGCGGCAGCAACCAATGCAGGCGGCAACACAGGTACCACTGCGGAGGCAACAGCCGCTCCAGAGGGAGATGCCGCGAAGGAGCTCAAGGGTGATATTACAGTGATTACGCAGCGGACGGATATTGTGGATACCGTGTTCAAAGACTACGCCGCCAAGTTCAATGAGAAATATCCGAATATTAAAGTGAATTTCGAAGCCTTATCCAACTATGAGGATCAGATCAAAATCCGCATGAGCACCAGTGATTACGGGGATGTTCTGCTGCTGCCTACCAGCGTAGCGATCAAGGATCTGCCGGACTTCTTCGAGCCGCTGGGTAAAAAGTCTGACCTGGAGCAGCAATATACAGGCCTGGAAGAGCGGACAGTAGACGGGATTTCCTACGGCATTCCGATTACGGTTAATTTCTCCGGCGTGATCTACAACAAGCAGGTCTTCAAGGATGCCGGAGTGACCGAGGTTCCAAGAACCTTTGACCAGTTCTCCGCCGCACTGAAGAGCATCAAGGAGAAGACGGATGCGGTCCCTCTCTACACGAACTATGCTGCGGGCTGGACGCTGACCCAGTGGGAAGGGGATCTGGCTACCGTTGCCGGAGACCGTGAATATGTCAACATCGGCCAGGTGGCCTCCGACGATAACTTCGTTCCAGGCCAGCCGCACTACGAGCTGTACAAGGTAATGTACGATGCAGCCAAAGACGGTCTGATCGAAGAGGACCCGACGACTACAGACTGGGAATCCTCCAAGGCAGATCTGGCGAACGGTAAAATCGGTACGATGATGCTTGGCTCCTGGGCCATCGGTCAGATTAAAGGGCTGGCTGCCAGCCCGGATGATATAGGCTTCATGCCATTCCCTACCAACGCCGACAAGATCCTGGTGCCTCTGTCTGACGACTATAATCTGGGGGTTAGCCTTCACAGTAAAAACAAAGAGGCCGCCAGAGCCTGGGTAGACTGGTTCATCAATGAATCCGGTTACCCGACTACTGAAGGCGGGGGCATGAGCCCTGTAAAAGGAGCGGAATTGCCGGAAATTCTCAAGCAATTTGCAGGCACAGACATTACCTTTGACACGCTTGCTCCAGCCAAAGCCGGTGAAGAGGGCTGGGTGGATGCCATTGATAAAGAAGCTGAAATCGGTCTCTGGCAGCCTGACTTCAAGAAAGTAATCATCGAGGCGGCGATTGGCAACCGCAAGCAATCCTATGATGACATTATGAAAGAACTGAATGATAAATGGAAAGCAGCCAGAGCCAAAATTGTGACTGCCAAGTAAATTAAAGAACTAAGGAAAGGGGAGATGCCGGTAACGGCATAATCCCCTTCACTTTTACGGGGATGGAAGCGGACTTAAGAGCAGTAAGTTTTCTGGAGGTGTGGAGAGTGCCCAAATTGTCTAACATGAGCTATAAAAATCAACGGATTCTGATCATCTTTTTATTTTCGCTAGTACCTGTAGTTCTGCTGCTGACGTTCTCCTATTTACCTGTGCTCAAAATGTTTCAGTACAGCTTCACCAGCTGGAACGGGCTAAGCAAAAATATGGAGTATATCGGCTTCGATAACTATAAGACGATCTTTACCAAACCGGAGTACTTCGCCGTGTTCAAGGTCAGCTTGTATTACTTTTTTGCCACCTTTGTCCAGATGGGGCTGGCGCTTTATTTTGCCACGATTCTGAGCTTCAATGTCCGGATGAAGAACTGGTTCAAGGGGATTCTGTTCTTTCCGACCTTGCTGAACGGTGTGGCGATCGGGTTCATCTTCCTGTTCTTCTTCAAGCCGGAAGGCACTCTTAATACCATTCTTGATCTGCTTGGACTCGGGGCGCTGCAACAGAAATGGCTGCTGAATCCGCAGCTCATTAACATCTCTCTCGCTTTTGCCTCGGTATGGAGGTATATGGGGATGAACTTTATTATCTTCCTGGGCGCAATCTCCTCGATCGGCAGCGATATCTATGAAGCCTCGGAGATAGACGGCGCTAACCGCTGGCATCAGTTCCGGCATATTATCATCCCAAGCATCAAGCGTATCCTCCAGCTCAATCTGATCCTCGCGGTTAGCGGGGCGATCGGGGTGTTTGAAATTCCGTACGTTATGACCGGCGGCTCCAACGGCAGCGGCACTTTTGTCATCCAGACCGTCGATGTGGCCTTTAAATACAGTAAGCTGGGGCTGGCTTCGGCAATGGCTGTGGTCCTGCTGGGCATCGTTGTTCTGGTTACCATTCTGCAGCGCATTCTGATCAAGGAGGAGAAATAGAGCGATGCATACCTTGAAATACAATCTGGCGGCCTTCTTCAAATATCTCTCCCTCGTGCTGGGTGCGCTGATGGCGCTGATCCCGATTGTCGTTGTCTTCTTCGCCTCCCTGAAGACCAATGCTGAGTACGCTTCAACCGGTCCGCTGACCCTGCCGGAGAACTGGCTGAATTTCGCCAACTACACCAAAGCCTTCGTAGACGGGAACATGCTGCTCGGCTTCATGAACACGATTATTATCGTGTTGATCTCCATCGCCGGCGCCACTCTTACCGGTTCGATGATGGCTTATATTCTGGCCCGGTTCAAATTCAGAGGCAGCAAGGCGCTGATGGGGGCTTTTCTGCTGGCTACGCTGATTCCCGGAGTAACTACCCAAGTAGCAACTTTTCAGATTATCAATGCTCTGGATTTGTTCAATACCCGCTGGGCGCCGATTCTGATGTATCTGGGGACCGATATTATCGCTGTCTATATCTTCATGCAGTTCCTGGACTCGATCTCTGAATCGCTGGATGAATCCGCAATGCTGGATGGTGCCTCCTACTGGACGATCTACTGGAGAATCATTCTTCCGCTGCTGAGTCCGGCCATTGTGACGGTGATCATCGTGAAGGGTGTTAATATCTACAATGACTTCTACACCCCGTTCCTGTATATGCCCAAAAGCAGCCTGCAGGTCGTATCTACCGCACTGTTCAAATTCAAAGGACCCTACGGCTCCCAGTGGGAGGTTATCTGCGCCGCGATTATGATCGCCATCATTCCGACGCTCATTGCGTTCGTCGCGCTGCAAAAATACATTTATAACGGCTTCGCCCAAGGGTCGGTCAAATAAAACGGATGCCGTACACTACACTTATCCGCAGCGACTGCTGTATTTAACATTTGGAGGGATTCTATTATGAGAGAAGTAAAGCTGACTGGCAGCCACAGCCTGCCGAATATACCATGGCAGGACAGACCTGCCGGGAATGATAATCCGGTCTGGAGGCATAGCGATAACCCGGTGATCAGGCGCAATCCGGCCAAAGGGGTCGCCCGTATCTTCAACAGCGCCGTGATTGCTTATGAAGGCAGCTTCCTGGGAGTCTTCCGCGTGGAAGATCACACGACCCGCCCCCATCTGCGGATGGGCCGCAGCGTGAATGGCCTGGATTGGGTCATTGATGAGCAGCCGATCCAATTCACAGACGAGACAGGTAACCCTTACATGCCTCGTTACGCGTACGATCCCCGTCTGGTGAAGGTGGAGGATACGTATTACATCATCTGGTGCACAGACTTCTATGG
Organism: Paenibacillus sp. FSL R7-0302; assembly: GCF_038006885.1. Taxonomy (NCBI): domain Bacteria; kingdom Bacillati; phylum Bacillota; class Bacilli; order Caryophanales; family Paenibacillaceae; genus Paenibacillus; species Paenibacillus sp. FSL R7-0302. The sequence goes on along the minus strand of NZ_JBBOWB010000001.1, from coordinate 4,672,228 downwards.
AGCAGCCATCGGTGTAGCGAAGACACAGGATTTCAAGCATTTCATCAGCCTGGAGAATCCGTTCCTGCCGTTCAACCGCAACGGCGTGCTGTTCCCGAAGAAAATAGGCGGCAATTTCGTCATGCTCTCCCGTCCAAGCGACAGCGGACATACGCCGTTCGGTGATGTCTTCCTGAGCGAGAGCCCTGACTTCGTATACTGGGGCAAACACCGTCATGTCATGACCAAGGGCGGACAAGGCTGGTGGCAGAGCACCAAGATCGGCGGCGGACCTGCGCCCATTGAGACCTCGGAAGGCTGGCTGATGTTCTATCACGGGGTTACAGGGACCTGCAACGGTCTCGTCTACAGCATGGGCGCTGTGATTCTGGATGCGGATGAGCCTTCGAGAGTGAAATACCGCTCCCGGAACTTCGTGCTGACCCCGGAAGAGTGGTATGAAGAAAGAGGATTTGTCAACAACGTGCTCTTCCCTTGTGCTGCGCTGAACGATGCGGATACCGGCCGGATTGCTATCTATTACGGGGCTGCGGATACCTATGTTGGTGTTGCCTACACTACTGTCCAAGAGATTGTTAACTACGTAATCGATACTCATGAAGAGGTTGGCGATGATGCCGGTCCTGGTAAGATCTAGACCTGTCCGCCATCCGACGCAATTTGCTGCATACAACAAAATCACAGCCACCAAGGAGCTGATGGTATATCATGAATAGGATCATGAATATCAAGAATACATAGAATCTGGCGGTGGTTTTTTGAGCAGTTTAACAGTTCGCAGTAGCTCTATTCTTTCTCGGCTGCATCCCTCCAAGTCGCTGGGGATGCGGCTCTTTCTGGTTTTTTTCATCGCGACCATGGGTATTGTGCTGTCTCTGGGGTATATTTCCTACGCTGTGGCGAGACACACGATTGAGAACAATGCATTGTCCGCTAATCAGCAGACCGTGGAGCAGACGGCAGAGAAGCTGGATGTGAGCCTGCTGCGCTATGAAGATAATCTGGGTCAGCTGTTCTACAATGAGGATATTCAACAGGCTATTGCCTTGGAAGGTCTTGCTGCCGCAGATTCAGCGAAGCGCACGGAGCTGTCCGGGACGATTAACGGGGAGCTCGGTCAATGGCTCTCGGCCGTGCCTGGGGTGCAGGCAGTGTATCTGGTTCCGCTGGATGAAGCGTTGCCCGCTGCCGGAGCCGGTGAAGTGGACAATGATTTCCTGGCGGCTATCCGTGATGCAGCATGGTACAAGCAGCTGAGGGATAAGCCGCAGAGCCAGTGGATTACTGAAGCGTTGAAGCAGGGACAGGCCGCAGGAGTAGTGCGTTTCGCTAAGTCTGTGGCGGCGGAAGCGGGTCACACCGGTTATCTGGCGGTCTGCGATATTAAGACTACAGAGCTTGACAGCCAGCTGAAAATGGTTGATCTGGGCCAGGGTTCCTACATCCAGCTGCTGACGGCCGCAGATGAGCTGATCGCCTCTTCCCAGCAAGAGGAGACGGACACCTATCTGCGCCTGGGCGGCACTCTGTTCAAGGGCTTAAGCGACACCTCCGGCTCTCTGCCGACCAAAGATGAGCAGGGCAAATCCATTCTTGCGGTCTACGGCACGCTGCATACCTCCGGCTGGAGGCTGCTCGGTGTGGTGCCTTCCGGCAATCTGACCAAGGACGCGGGACGGATTCTTAACACGACCTACCTGGCGGTTGCCGCCGCTGCCGCGGTTGCCGTACTGATTGGACTCTGGATGGTACGGATGGTCTCGCGTCCGCTCTCACGGCTGCGGGATCTGATGGTTAAGGGGGCAGACGGGGATCTGCGCGTACGCACTGATGTCGTCACCCGTGATGAGATAGGCCAGCTGTCCGGCTCCTTCAACCTGATGATGGAGCAGATTACAGAGCTGGTCGTCCACACCAATGAGACCGCGCGTGAGGTTACGGAAGCAGCGGAAGCCCTTGGCAATGCCTCGCGGGACACAGCGGTGGCAGCGAAGGATATTGCCGCAGCCACGGAAGAGATTGCCGGCGGTGCCGGCAGCCTCTCACTGGAGGCGGACCGGGGGAATGAGATGACGGCTCAGATCTCGGAGAAGATGGAAGCTGTCATTGCAGTAGCCCATGAGATTGGCGGAACTGCGCATAGTGTGGAGCAAGCGAGTGCAGAGGGGGTAGTCAAGCTGCAGGAGCTGCTGGGCAGAACGCAAGAGACTGGCGACAGGACAGGCAAGCTGGTCCTTAAGGTGAATGAGCTTAAGGATACTGCCTCATCGGTCATTCAGGTGCTGGAGGTCATGCAGAGCATCACCCAGCAGACCAATATCCTGTCGCTGAACGCCACTATTGAAGCGGCGCGGGCAGGGGAAGCGGGCAAGGGCTTCACGGTTGTCGCTGATGAAATCCGCCAGCTGGCGGAGCAGTCCAAGCGTTCCATTGCCGTGGTGGGCGAGATTACGGACCGGATCATGCGGGATATGCATGAGACGGTAGACGCCTTGTCCGAGGTTGCGCCGCTGTTCGGGGAGCAGATGGACTATGTTCAGAACACCAGTGAGATCTTCATTAGTGTACAGGGGCAGATGCATCAGCTGATTACCAGGCTGGATTCGGTATCTTCTTCGATTGACGGCCTGAACCACTCGCAGCAGGTCTTGTCAGAGACGATAGGCAATGTCAGCTCCTTCGCCGAAGAATCCTCGGCCGCCTCTGAAGAGGTAGCTTCCCTGACCGGAGAACAGGAGAATGTCAGCGAATATCTGGTTACGCTCTCCGGTAAGCTGGAGAATGCTTCCTCCAGATTGCGGGAGCGATTATCCAAGTTCAACGTGTGATCTGTTCATAAGCGCCGCCTTTCCCTAGAGGGAAGGCGGTTTTTTGGCATGTAAGCTAAAAACCGAATACAGTGTGCTGGGCTCCTCCCAAAAGTGCAACATTACCATTACTGCTCCTTAAAAGCGACCAGAGAGAGGCATTAGCATCGTTCACCCGCAGGGTTATTTTGCTTCATGAGGTGGGCATAATATTAGCCATGGTTCTGCAGCCCACTGGATGGAGGAATAGCAATTGCACAAGCTGATTCATAGACGTATCTTTTGGGGATGCCTGATCCTGTGTATGCTGCTGGCGGGCCTGATGATCAGGCTGGCCTGGGTACAGCTGCTGCTGAAGGATAGTGTTGTAAGTGGTACCCGTTACACAGTAGCTCAGATGGCAGAGCTGCAAAGTGAACGGGAGACGGTGCTGGACAGCGGAAGAGGACGGCTGTATGACAAACACGGAAGAGCGCTGGCTGGAGAGACGGTCTGGACCGCTGCGCTGTTCCCGCCGGAGGAAGAGCTTCACCGGCATCATGGTGCCGGTGAATATAACGATGACCAGCAGCTTCACCGTCTGGCGGAGATTCTTGGCGTCAGCTACAGCCAACTGCAGGCAAGACGGCTGGGGCTGAAGGAGCCGCTGCTCTGGCCTTCCGGCCAAGGCACGGGACCGCTGGCCCTGACTCTGCCGCAAGCCAGAGAAGTGGAGGCGCTTGCGATCGAAGGTGTCCGGGCGCTGCCTTTTGCCCGCAGATATAACGGGTCTGCATCCGGCCGACAGTGGCTCGGTTATCTGTCTGAAGCTTCAGGCGAAGCTGTCACTCAATCCCCTACAGGGCTGAGAATTCCAAGAACCGGTACAGACGGGCTGGAGAAGACGCTGGAGCCGCTGCTTCAGGGCGTGGGGCACACGGAGGCTGTTGCCCAGGTAGACGCGCGCGGCAAACGGGTTCCGGGAAGCCCGATCACAGTCAAGGCGCCGGGCAACCCCTATTATCCGTTGTCTCTATATACCACAATTGATCTGAAGCTTCAGGAGAGCATTGAGCAGCTGGCGGCGGAAGCCGGGGTGAAGGAAGGGGCGATTGTGGTAATGGACAGCCGGAGCGGTGATATCGCAGCGATGGTCTCCTTGCCGTTCTACAATCCGCAGCAGGTCTCACCGCAAGGTGGAGAATGGAACAACCGTGCTCTTCAAGCGGCCGCCCCGGGCTCCATCTTCAAAATTGTGACGGCCGCTGCCGCACTTGAAGCCGGGCTGACCACACCGGAGGAGCCCTTCTTCTGTGCTGGAGCATATGGGAAATACGGATTGTCCTGTCCCCACGGCAAAGGACACGGCGCCCTTACGCTTAAGCAAGGGTTCGCCGTGTCCTGTAATACTGTATTTGCTACGCTGGCCGAGCGGCTGAGCGGTGTGAAGCTTCAAGCTACCGCCCTTGCCCTTGGACTGGGCCGGAGCATCGGGTGGCAGGCGGAGAATACGCTCGGTTTGCCGTTGCTCCGGCCGCTGGCCGGAGAGCAGCCGGGTACTATCTTCACCACGCTCCTGCCGGATGACGGCGGGGCGAGAGTCCAGACGGCGATCGGCCAGCGCGATGTGCGGATCACTCCGCTGCAGGCAGCGAATCTGGTCGTCACACTGCTGCATGGCGGTGAGGTGAGAGCGCCGCGGATTCTGGAGCGGGTTGCTTTTGCCAATGGACAGACGCTTAAGGAGCTCCCGGGACATCTGACGCCAGCGCCGGAGGGCCGGATCGCTCCGGCCACTGCCCGTGTGCTGCTGGGTATGATGCGCAGCGTAGTCACAGAGGGCACAGGCCGGATGCTGAAGCCTTCCGCTTGGCCGCTCGCCGGCAAATCAGGCACGGCCCAGACGCTGGTGCATGGCACGCCGCGCAACAATCAATGGTTCATCGGCTATGGTCCGGTTGACCATCCGAAATATGCGGTGTCTGTGGCGATAGAGAATGTGGCTCCAGACAGTCCGCAGGCCGCCACCCGCCTGTTCGGTCAGGTGTTCGAGCTGTTGTCGGGGCTGGAAGGCGGATCAACCGGGGCCTGAGGGCCTGGACCGGCAGGCTGCGCATTAGACTCGGCATTCCCGGCTGGACTGCCGCTTACGGGACCGCCTGCCGTAGAGGTCCCCGAGGCCGCGAAGGGCGAGACGACGAACTCCTCCTGCGGCAGATAGATCCACTGCTGGAGATATCCCTGCTGGAGCAGCTCCTTGAGCAGAATCAGCAGAATCGGCGACAGAATGAGTCCTGCTATCCCGAACAGGGAGGAGGACAGAATCACGAAGGAGAGCATCAGGAAGGCGGAGGAGACACCGATCGAATTCCCTGTGATTTTGGGCTCCAGCAGCTGTCTAACCACCATTACCACCGCCAGCAGAACGATGAGCCCGATAGCCAGTGACGTATTGCCTACAATGAACAGATAGATGATCCAAGGGATCAGCACCGCAGGTACCCCGAGCAGCGGAAGCAGATCGACCACGGCGCAGACCAGCGCGATGGTGAGTACATTGCCCGTCCGAAGAATCAGCAGGCCAGCAAGAATAATGACGAAGGTGATGCTGATCAGGATCATCTGTGCTTTGATATAAGAACCGATAGCCTTGAACACATTTCCCTGCAGGAAGGCATAGGCGGTCTTGAACGTCTTCGGCAGCTTCTCATGGGCAATTCGGCGCCAGTCCTTAATCTCCATGCTGAGGAAAAAGGCGAGAATGATCGCAATCCCGAAATTAGCCATAAAGGAAGAGAAAGAGCCAAGCACTCCGACCATATATTTAAAGAAGGCGACCATCCACTTCGAGAGAATATTGGTGGCATCCGTGAAATAACCGTTCAGCTTATCCGTCACATCGGATGGAAGCGAATCGATTTTGAGCTGAAGATAGGTCGTAGTCTCTGCGAAATGCTGCTGGACCACGTATGTATATTTGGGCAGATTATTCTGGAGGTGAATCGCCTGGGTCGTTATCAGCAGTCCGGCACCGAACAGGACGCCCAGCAGGATGACCAGGAAGAGCACCACGGAGATCGCGGAGGCGAAGGGCTTGGCCATTCCCTTGCGGTTCAGGAAGCGGGCGAGCGGCTCAATCAGCAGAAATACAAAAAAGGACAGGAACACCGGCGCAGCCAGCTGGTACAATTTACTGAAGCCGAGCATCACTAAATATACGGTCAGAACAAGCAGCCCAATGTCGAAAAAGGTGCGCCAATATTTTTTGTACAGCGGCAGCATAGATTTAAACGACCCCTTTGTGAAGATGAATTTGTAACCTGCACTTCAACTCATTGTACACGATTTTAATAAAAAACGTCTATTTCTTTGGCAGCTGTGTTAAACTAGGAGGTGATGTTTTTTAAAGCTGTCGCTTCTACTTACTCTACTTGGCCGTATCACATCTATCTCTCTTAACAGACGTAAGGCGAGCCAAAGTCAACTCTGGAAAAGCGGTGATTGTACATGCAGACTTTGCTGCTCTGGCTATTTTATATCTCTACCTTTTATGCTTTTATTCCCGGTATGATCAGCCGTTTATTTGGTTATCGTGTCTTCCGCAAAGGAATCGGGCGTACGGATTACGGCCTGACCTTTGATGACGGGCCAGACCCGCATTATACACCGCTGCTGCTGGATCTGCTTAAACGCTACGATGCGAAGGCGACCTTTTTTGTCGTTGGCTCGCACGCGGAGCAGCACCCCGAGATCATCAAGCGAATGCATGACGAAGGGCATTTGATCGGAATTCATAATTATGTGCACAAGACGAACTGGCTGATGCGTCCCGCCACGGTGAGGAAGCAGATTGACCGGACGGACGAGATCATCTTCTCCATTACCGGCGAGCGCAGCACTTATTACCGTCCTCCATGGGGAATCGTGAACCTGTTCGACTTCTCCAAACGCCGTCAGGTGCAGATTGTGCTGTGGTCGGCAATGTTCGGCGACTGGAAGGAGAAGCTTGGAGCGGAGAAGCTGACCGAGAAGCTCATTGCGAAGCTCGGCCCGGGTGAGGTGCTGCTGCTGCATGACTGCGGGAAGACGATCGGCGCTGATCCGAATGCACCGGAGCATATGCTGATTGCGCTGGAGCGGATGCTGGCCGAGGCCGAGCGGCGCGGACTGCACAGCGTCCGGATTGACGAGATGATCAAGGCGGTGCAGCGCTCCCCGATCACGCATCTGTCCTTCCGCAAGCGGCTGCTTGTCGGCTTGTGGCTGGCGTGGGAGAAGCTGTTCCAGCTAATGTTCCAGCTCAAGACGATAACGCCTGCAGATCCGTTCCTTCATTACCGTCTGCGCAAGTATCAGGGTAATACAGTGCTGATGGACAACGGCGAGACCTTGAGCAAAGGCGACAAGGTCATTGAGCTGCATATCGACAACAGGCAGCTGTTCGAGCTGGGGATTCATTCCCGTTCTCCGGCCCAGCTGGCGATCCGCATGATCCGCCGGATGGAGAAGGATCTGCCGCTGCTCGCAGTGCAGATTGCCGGTGAACTCGAGCTGGCCGAAGCGAAGGCGCTCTACGGCGTGAGTATGATCAACCGCGGGCCGGAGAAATTCGGCTTCATGGTGGTGGATCTGCCCAGCGGCATGTTCGCCCGCTCGACCAAATTCTACCTTAGTGTTCTGCTGAGCGTCATCCACCCCTCGGGCGGGGCAAGGCTCAAGGTACGCAGCGAGGTACTGGTGCCCAAGATGATGCTGATGCCGGTGTCTCAGCTGCTGAACCAGATGAACCAGCGGCGTCCGCATAAGCATGTGGAGCGGGTACACGAAGAGGAACTGACGCTTGAAGCTGAGCTGCCCGGAGCAACGGTAGTTCATTGAAGAGGAAGCCTAAGCAGTTTAATGCACTTATATTGATTATAATCTCCGCTGGCCTATCTGGGCTGGCGGTTTTTTTGTGCGCCTCAAAGCTGCAATTCCATGCAACAAAAAGAGCAGCTCCGGCCGCATTCGCGGTTGGAACTGCTCTTCATCATTACATTTGCTTAAGGCTGCGGCTCTGACGATTAGATCTTCAGCACGCCGCCCTTGCTTGCATTGGTAACCAGCTTGGAGTAACGGGCCAGATAACCGGTCTTCACCTTCGGCTCGAATTCTTTCCAGCCCTGGCGGCGGACAGCCAGTACTTCTTCTTCCACCAGCAGCTCAATCTTGCGGTTAATCAGATCCAGTTCGATGATGTCGCCATCCTCTACAAAAGCAATCGGTCCGCCCTCGGCCGCTTCCGGCGAGATATGGCCGATGCTGATGCCGCGGGACGCTCCGGAGAAGCGGCCGTCGGTGATCAGGCCGACCTTGGCGCCAAGACCCATACCGACGATCTGTGAAGTCGGTGCCAGCATTTCCGGCATCCCCGGTCCGCCCTTCGGACCTTCATACCGGATAACTACGACATGGCCTTCTTTGACCTTGCCGTTCGCAATCCCTTCCAGCGCCTGTTCCTGGGAGTCGAAGCAGATGGCAGGCCCTTTGTGGTATCCGCCAACGGAAGCATCTACGGCACCCACCTTGATGATGGAGCCTTCGGGAGCCAGGTTGCCGTAGAGTACAGCCAATCCGCCAACTTGGGAATAGGGGTTGTCGATGGTATGGATAACAGATGTATCCTGGATCTCATGGCCGGTTACATTCTGGGCCAGTGTCTTGCCGGTAACCGTCATGCAATCGCCGAAGATTGCGCCCGGCTTCTTCAGTAATTCGTTCAGCACGGCGCTTACGCCGCCCGCCCGGTCCACATCTTCGATGAAGATATCGGAGGCCGGAGCCAGCTTGGCCAGATAAGGAACGCGGTTGGCTACTTCATTAATCCGTTCCAGCGGATAATCGATTTCGGCTTCCTGAGCCAGTGCCAAGGTATGCAGTACGGTGTTGGTCGAGCCGCCCATCGCCATATCCAGTGCGAAGGCATTGTCCAGCGATTCCTGGGTTACGATATCACGCGGCTTCAGGTCCAGCTTAATCAGCTCCATAAGCTGGGTTGCTGATTTGCGGACGAAGTCTCTGCGTTCTTCGGCTACGGCCAGGATAGTGCCGTTGCCCGGAAGCGCAAGGCCCATAGCTTCGGCCAGACAGTTCATGGAGTTGGCAGTGAACATGCCGGAGCATGAACCGCAGGTAGGACAGCCGAATTGTTCGAGTTCAAGCAGCTCGGCGTCATTGATTTTACCGACCTGATGTGCACCAACGCCTTCGAAGACGGAGGTCAGGGAGAGCTTCTTGCCTTTGCTGTCTACGCCGGCCTTCATCGGCCCGCCGCTGACGAAGATCGTCGGGATGTTGACGCGCAGTGCGCCCATCATCATGCCCGGGGTGATTTTATCACAGTTGGGAATGCACACCATGCCGTCGAACCAGTGCGCGGATACTACCGTTTCCAGAGAGTCGGCAATGATCTCGCGGCTTGGCAGCGAATAACGCATACCGATATGACCCATGGCAATTCCGTCATCTACGCCGATCGTATTGAATTCAAACGGAACCCCGCCGGCTTCACGGATGGCTTCCTTCACGATCTTGCCGAATTCCTGCAAATGCACATGACCCGGTACAATATCGATATAGGAATTGCAGACCGCGATGAACGGTTTGCCGAAATCCTCTTCTTTAACGCCTGCTGCCCGCAGAAGGCTGCGGTGAGGAGCGCGGTCGAAGCCTTTTTTGATCATATCTGAACGCATTTTCTTGTTTGCCATGATGACTTTTCCCCCTAACAGTATTGGTGAAGCGAATATAGTGCCGCATTAACGCAATGCAATCCCGAAATATACGTACTCTGCGGTGATTGGTTACGAACGTTAATAGAGAGTCTATCACAAAAAAGCTCTTTTTTCTACCGGACAATGTGAAGTTTGTCGGCGGGTTACGCATGTAAAGTCTGGGCTAATATACAGAAAGAAGCCTATTCCGTAAAGGATAGACTTCAGTAAATTGATATAGCATGGCAGCTTCATTCTATAGAGAGCGCCGGATGGCGGCACGCTGCAGGGAGATCATCCAGTCTACGGACGGCTCCACGAGCGGGTTCAGCAGACGTCTGACCGCAGGCTGGGCGAGCAGCACCGTACATCCTACTGCACCGGCGAGCAGCAATGCTGCTCCGGCAGGATTACTGATATAGGTATACAATCCGGAAATCACCGCCGTGCGGACCACAAAGCCATGCAGCAGAAAAACATAGAGGGTCCGGCGTCCCAGGCCGGTCATACGGCTTAACCCGTAAGGCACCAGACCCAAAAATGCCAGGGAAGCGATGAATTGCAGGCCATAGACCGCGAGCCGGAACAGCCCCGCGTACCATTCATGGGCACCAAGCTGCATATAAGTCATACTGCCGTATAGCCAGCCTATGGGGAGATTACCGTCAAGCAGGCCGATAGCAAGGAGCAGCAGGAGCGAAGCGGCGGCGGCAATGCTTTTGACATACCGCTGATACAGCTTCACGAATGCCCCGAAGGAGAAATGGTACCCGATCACAAAAAAGGGCAGGTAGACAAAGGTGCGGCTGATGCTGAACCAGATCCCGTCCAGTTGCAGATAACCTACGGCCACCCCTGCGGTAACAGCGAAGGACAACTGGGCGCTGACGGTCCAGCGGCTCATGCCCAGCATCAGCAGGCGCCAGCAGATGTGGCTGGCCAGGAACCAGAGCAGCAGATAGGGAGCGAAGAACGAATGCTGTATATTATTGACATGAAACAGGGAAGCGTCAAGTAGGGAGTAGAGGCTCTGAAAAATAACATATTGCAGGGCAATCTGCAGCAGGACTTTGCGTCCTGGCGCTCCATGTAAGCTTGAACGGGCGAAGTATCCGGTCACCAGCACAAACAGCGGCATATGAAAACTGAAGATCCACTGGTAAAGAGTGTGAAGTCCGCTCATTTCTTGAATCAGGGGTTCGATCGCATTGGCCACAAAGACAGTTACAATAAGCATGAAGCGCAGATTAAGAAAAAATGTCTCTCCGCGCTTGTTAAGCGGGCTTTCCCGGGTCATGACGTAACCTCCAATGAAATTAGGGTTTGCGCAGGGTACGATACTTTAATTTTAAAATACATGATTTCCGGACAATAAATTGTGAAATACATCACAATAGTAAGCGCTATCATTGGAAATGGATAGGGCCAGATGTGGCGAAGTCTTGAAGGTTGTTTGAATTCACCGATTCCCTTATAATTTTCAGTATGCAGGAATCGGGAGTGAACACTAATGAAAAAGAATATAATCAGACGCCGTGTGCTTATTGGAGTGGTATTGGTTCTGTTGACGGCGGGGGTGTTTATATGGAGATATCTGACTCCGTATACACCGGAAGCACGGGCGGAAACGGCTCTGATCTCTGCCGGGGGAGTCTCTGTCGAGCAGAATGACAACTGGATCTCGTTCGACCCTTCAGTGGTGCTCGGCACCTCCGTAATTTTTTATCCGGGAGCACTGGTCAAGGCGGAAGCATATGCGCCGCTGGCCCGTAAAGTTGCCGCTGCCGGTCACCCGTTCTATATTGCCAGAATGCCGCTTAATCTGGCTGTAATCAAAGGGGATGCCGCCGAAGAGATTATCCGCGTGCATCCGAAGCAGTCCTTCGTCCTGGGCGGACATTCGCTCGGCGGCGTAATGGCTTCACGCTTCGCTGCGGATCATGCCGGCCAGCTGGAAGGCGTTTTTTTTCTGGCCTCGTATCCCGATGAGAAAGGCAGCCTGAAGGACACCACGCTATCCGTCTTGTCTGTGCTGGGCACGCAGGATGAAGTCGTAGACCAGAAGAGCTATAACAAAGGGCGTTCCTATTTACCGGGCAATACCGTATATGTGTCGGTTGACGGCGGTAACCATGCCCAATTTGGCAGTTATGGAGCGCAAAAGGGTGACGGTACCGCTACGATTACCGAAGAAGAACAGCAGACACGGACCGCCCGGGCGATGCTGGACTGGCTGGGGAATCTGCGCCAGAGCAAATAAATACGAATACCTGAAGTAATATAACTTATGCGGAAGGAGCGCTGGAATGCCTGTATTGCACATCAATGAACTCTCTGTTCCCGTAAGCGGCCTCCTGTTCGATAAGGACGGCACGCTGCTTGATCTCCTGGCCACCTGGGGCAGCTGGGCTGAGCTGGTGCTTGAGGGGCTGGGCAGCCAGCTGACTTTAATAGGCAGCAGACCTGTAACGGGAGCAGATTTGGCCCCGGTGCTGGGGACGACGCATGATGCTTCCGGACGAATTACCGGTTATGATCCTGCCGGTCCGCTCTCCATGGCAACGGCTGAGGAATCCACCGGGATTCTGGCCTGGCAGCTCTATACAGCGGGTGTCCCCTGGAATGAAGCGGTGACGCGAGTGAATGCCATCTCCAAGGAGGCCATGAATGAGCTTCGCCGCCGCCCTACGGTTGTGCCCATGCCGGGATTATTGCCATTCCTGGAGCAGTGTGCTGCCGCCTCCCTGAAGCTTGGCGTTGTGACCTCCGACAATCTGTCCACCACCCGCGAGCATCTGGAATGGCTGGGCATCTCCGGGTACTTCGGGGCGGTGGTTACCCGCGACCGGGTAAAGTACGGCAAGCCTGCACCGGAGATGGCCGAGAAGGCCTGCCGGGAGCTGGAGCTGCGGCCTGAAGAGACGGTTATCATAGGTGACAGCAATGCGGATATGCAGCTGGGCCGGGGGGCGGGGCTGCGTCTTGCGGTCGCGATCTCCCCGGACGGAAATACAGACCATCTGCTGGATGCGGATATTGTGGTAACCGGCTATCCGGCGCTCCGCTTAACGATCTGAATTCATTACGATTTACGTACAGAGAGGACAGGTGTAGATTATGGAACAATTACAGCTACTGGCTTCCTGGATACAAGACAGCAACAATATTGTGTTTTTCGGCGGTGCCGGAACATCGACAGAGAGCGGCATCCCGGACTTCCGTTCGGCAGCCGGTCTGTACCAGACCCAGCACAACTCTCCCTATCCGCCTGAGGTGATGCTCAGCCGCAGCTTTTTTATGTCCTCGCCGGACATTTTTTTTGATTTCTACCGCAGCAAGATGATTCATCCCGGAGCGAAGCCGAACGGGGCCCACCGGCTGCTTGCGGAGCTGGAGGATAGCGGCAGGCTGAAGGCGGTCATTACGCAAAATATCGACGGACTTCATCAGATTGCCGGAAGCCGCCGGGTTCTGGAGCTGCACGGCTCTATCCACCGCAATTACTGCATGGGCTGCCAGCGCTATTACGGCCTGGAGGAATGGCTGGAGCAGGAAGGCTCTGTGCCGCGCTGCGAGGACTGCGGGGGGATCATCAAGCCGAATGTGGTGCTCTATGAGGAAGCACTCGATCATGAGGTGCTTGTTGAGGCCGTGGATGCCATTGCAGCGGCGGATCTGCTGATCATCGGCGGTACCTCGCTTACCGTTCATCCTGCCGCAAGCCTGGTCACTTACTTCAGGGGGCGGCATACTGTACTGATTAACGGCGAGCCTACCCCGTATGATGATCAGGCAGACCTGATTATTACAGAACGGATCGGAGATGTGCTGGGCAGAGTGCAGGGACTGCTGGGCTAACGCCCAGTCTTTTTTATTGAACAAGATTACTAATGACGCCGTGAGTTTATAGAAGGGTATTCACACATGAGATACGAGAGGCAGGGATATAACATGGTATATGTGGCTAGTGATGAACGGTATGAAGGAATGCGTTACAACCGCACCGGCAGGTCAGGTCTCAAGCTTCCGGCCATCTCACTGGGCCTGTGGCATAATTTTGGCGGCATTGATGCTTATGAGAACGGACGTGAGATGATTACCCGCGCCTTTGATCTCGGGATTACCCACTTCGACCTGGCGAATAACTACGGGCCTCCGGCCGGATCGGCGGAGGAGCTGTTCGGCAAGGTGCTGGCCCGGGATCTCGCGCCGTACCGTGACGAGCTGGTAATCTCCACCAAGGCGGGATATACGATGTGGCCCGGCCCTTACGGGGACTGGGGTTCACGTAAATATATCCTGTCGAGTCTGGACCAGAGCCTGAAGCGGCTGGGGCTGGACTATGTGGATATCTTCTACTCCCACCGTCCGGACCCGGACACGCCTATGGAAGAAACGATGGGAGCGCTGGATCATGCTGTACGCTCAGGCAAGGCACTGTACATCGGCTTGTCCAACTATACGGCAGAGCAGACGCAGCAGGCTATTGCGATCCTGAAGGAGCTGGGCACCCCGCTGCTGATTCATCAGCCAAGGTATTCCATGCTGGACCGCTGGATTGAAGGCGGGCTTCAGGATGTACTGGAGGAGCATGGGGTGGGCAGCATCGCCTTCACTCCGCTGGCGCAGGGCCTGCTGACGAATAAATATCTGAACGGCATCCCCGAAGATTCCCGGGCAGCCGGACCTTCGGCTGCGCTGAATGAGAGCCGGATTACGCCGGAGGTGCTGCGCAGAATCCACGCGCTGAACCAGATGGCCGTAGCGCGCGGCCAGAGTCTGGCCCAGTTCGCCCTGCTCTGGACGCTGCGCGGCGGCCGGATCACCTCGGCGCTGATCGGCGCCAGCCGGGTCAGCCAGATCGAGGAGAATATCGCCGCGCTGTCCCACAGTGACTTCACGCAGGAGGAGCTGGACCGGATCGAAACGATCCTTAAGACAGAGGAGTGAAGCCTAAGAGTTGCCATAAGGTCCGGCTTCCATAGATAACCATGCAAGCAGCCCGCTTCCTGTTCAGGAGACGGGCTGTTGCTCTAGGCGATAGGGCTATTTCTCTCCAGGGTTCACCGTGGCCTGGCGGTAAGCGGAGGGGGATTGGCGGTAGAAGCGCTTGAACTGCCGGGAGAAATACAGGGCATCAGTCAGTCCGACCGATGCCGCAACCTGCTCCACGGACAGCTCGGGACGTTCACGCAGCAGCTGGCGGGATTTCTCTACCCGCAGCTTGAGCAGGTAAGTGACCGGAGAGAGCCCCGTCTCCTGCTTGAAGATACGGGAGAGATAAGCGCGGTTATATCCCAGAGAGCCGCACATCTGTTCAATTGAGACCGGATGGGCATACTGGGAAGCCATGTAGTGAATCATCTGCTTCACCGTCCGCTTGATCTGTGATTCCGCACCCGGCAGCCGGGAGGATGAGACCAGCAGCTCCGCTGCCTCCCCTGCAATGAGGTACAGATATCCCAGAGAGGTCAGGGCGGCGCTCTCCTTATTGGCATAGAAGGCGGACATCATCCCGGCAAGCGCTCCGGGAATGACACTGCCGCCTGCGGTAGACAGCACCGGGGCTAGGGGAGCGAAGCCCGCCTGCTGCGCAAGCTGCCCGGCGTCAGCGCCGGTGAAGGCCGCCCAGCGGTAACGCCAGGGCTGCTGCTGATCCGAAATGTAGCTGACCAGCTGGCCCGGATGGATCAGGAAGCAGTCTCCTGCTCCCAGCTCATACGTGTGCTCCTCTGTCCGGAAGATCCCGGCGCCTGATTCAATATAATGGAGCAGATAGTAATCGTAGATCTTGGGACCCGCCTGATGCAGCGGGAGGGTCTGGCTCTCTCCCGCAAAGAGTACATGCAGCAGCTGCTTATCGTAATATACAGGATTTGATCCTACTGAATAGGTATGTTGCACTGCAAGCCGCCCTTCTTGAAGAGAACGCTCCTATAGCTAAGTGTATAAGGAGCGCCCGTTCACTTTTCTTCTTACTGAGTATAGTCTCTTCAGAGACGAAAGTCACATTTGTCCATATATTGCACACATGATTGCATTATCAGGGCAAGTCTGATTTTATTATAATGTAAGCATGAAGGACGCAAGCTATAATCCACAGTCCCAGCACAAGCAGCGAAAGGATGGAGTGTCAATAATGAGCATACAGGAACTTAACAGTACATTTATCAAGAAGTACGGGGAGAGCGGGGAAGCCGCGCGGGTATTCTACGCACCGGGCCGCGTGAATCTGATCGGAGAGCATCTGGACTACAACGGAGGTTATGTTTTCCCGGCCGCCCTGGATTTCGGAACCACCCTGATCGTGCGCCCGCGTACAGACGGCAAGGTTCAATTCGCATCCACGAATTTCCCTTATGAAGCTTCCATCGACTTCCGCGACATCGGCGCAGCCAAGACCGGCGAATGGGTGGACTACCCGGTCGGCGTAATGGTGGAGCTGGCTAAGAAGGGTCACCCGGTATCCGGGGGCTACGATCTTTTGTTCCATGGTGAGATTCCTAACGGCTCGGGCTTGTCCTCTTCCGCTTCGATTGAGGTTGTGACCGGCTATGCCTTCCTGACGCTGCTTGGCGGTGACACAGATACGGTGGAGATTGCACTGTTGTCCCAGCGTGCGGAGAACCAGTATGTCGGCGTGAATTCCGGGATCATGGACCAGTTCGCAGTAGCCAACGGCAAGCGCGACCATGCCATCCTGCTGATGTGCGATACGCTGGAGTACAGCCTGGTCCCATTCGTGACGGGCAGCTATAAGCTGGTCATCGGCAACACGAACAAGAAGCGCGGTCTGGTGGACTCGAAGTATAATGAGCGCCGCAGCCAATGTGAAGAGGCACTCGCTATTCTGAAGCAGGAGGTTCCATCCCTGTCCTATCTGGCTGAGATGAAGCCTGAGCAGTTCGAGCTTCACCAGGATAAAATCGCTGACGAGACCGTCAGACGCCGGGCCCGCCATGTGGTGGAGGAGAATCAGCGTGTGCTTGACTCGGTGGAGGTGCTGAAGAACAATGATCTGAAGCAATTCGGACTCTATATGAATGACTCGCACGTATCCCTGCGCGATCTGTATGAAGTCAGCTGCGAGGAGCTGGACGTTATGGTAGAAGAAGCGCAGCGCATTCCTGGCACACTGGGCTCACGGATGACCGGCGCAGGATTCGGGGGATGTACGGTATCTCTGGTGCACGAGGATGATGTGCAACGTTTCATAACAGAAGTTGGAGAAGCTTACAAGAACAGAACCGGCCTGACCGGCGAATTCTATGTATGCGGCATCGGCAACGGCGTGGAAGAATTGAAAGGAGTGAAATAAGATGGCGATTCTGGTAACGGGCGGCGCAGGATACATCGGTTCACACACAGTAGCAGAGCTGCTGGACCGCGGTGAAGAGGTTGTGGTGATTGACAATCTGCTGACAGGGCACCGGGAGGCGCTGCTGGGCGGCAAGCTGTACGAGGGCGACCTGCGCGACAAGGCGCTGCTGGCGAAGCTGTTCTCCGAGAATGAGATCGAAGCGGTGATTCACTTCGCAGCCAGCTCCCTGGTGGGCGAGAGCATGAAGGACCCGGTTAAATACTACGACAACAATGTGTACGGAACGCAGTGTCTTCTAGAAGCCATGCAGCATGCCGGTGTGGATAAAATCGTCTTCTCCTCCACAGCCGCCACCTACGGCGAACCGGAAAAGGTACCTATCGAAGAGACCGACCGCACCGAGCCTGCGAATGTCTACGGCGAGACCAAGCTGACCATGGAACGCATGATGGCCTGGTTCGACAAAGTGCTCGGCATCAAATACGTAGCGCTTCGCTACTTCAATGCCGCAGGCGCACACGCCAGCGGCAAGATCGGCGAAGACCACCGTCCGGAGAGCCATCTGATTCCGCTGGTGCTCCAGGCTGCGCTGAAGCAGCGCGAGAATATCGCAGTGTTCGGGGAAGACTATCCGACAGAGGACGGAACCTGCGTACGCGACTACATCCATGTCAGCGATCTGGCGGATGCGCATGTCCGTGCAGTCACTTATCTGCGCAGCGGCAGTGCAAGCAATATCTTCAACCTTGGCAACGGCCTGGGCTTCTCAGTGAAGCAGGTCATTGAGACTGCGAAGAAGGTTACCGGCCTGGACATTCCGGTTGTGGTTCAGGAACGCCGCGCCGGAGATCCGGCAGTGCTCGTCGCTTCCTCTGACAAAGCCCGCAAGGTTCTGGGCTGGGACCCGCAGCATGCCGACTTGGAAGGCATCATTCAGAGCGCCTGGAGCTGGCACTCTGCCAATCCGCAAGGGTACGGGGAGTAAGCAGCAATTCTGCTTGTTGCCCGAAGGTGAAATAGACAGAATGCAAAGCGCCGCATAAGGCACCATAGAAGGAGAAATGAAATGCAGAACGATAATAGTACGGCTTCTGCCGCTGAGAAGGCGCTGTATGCGATTGAACAGCTGGTTCTGTTTGCCGGACATACGGGACTTATCCAGCCAGCAGATGTGGATTACAGCCGCAATGAACTTCTGGACCAGTTCGGCTTCAGCGAGCCGTATCCCGGCGAGTTCACTGAAGGTCCGCTGGGCAGTCCGCAGGCCCCGCTGGACCAGCTGATTGATTACGGGTTCAGTCTCGGGCTGATCCCGGAGAATACCGATACGTACCGCGACCTGCTGGAGGCGAAGATTATGGGCCTTCTGATGGCCCGCCCGTCTGAGGTCAATGCGGAGTTCGCCGCGATCCAGGCGGCACAGGGCATTCAGGCGGCAACGGACCGCTTTTATAAGCTGAGCATTGATTCCAACTATATCCGTATGGACCGTGTAGCGAAGAATGTGTATTGGCTTCAGGAGTCGCCGTACGGGGATATTGAGATGACGATCAACCTCTCCAAGCCGGAGAAAAGTCCGAAGGAAATCGCCATGGCCCGGCTGCTTCCGCCTCCGGTCTATCCGAAGTGCCAGCTCTGCCGCGAGAATGTCGGCTATGCCGGCCGGGTCAATCACCCGCCGCGTCAGAACCTGCGCGTGATCCCGCTCCCGATGAACAACGAGAAGTGGTTCTTCCAGTACTCGCCGTATGTCTACTATAACGAGCATTGCATCGTGTTCCACCACGATCATGTGCCGATGAAGCTGACGAAGGATACGCTGAAGCGTCTGCTTAGCTTCGTGGAAGCCTTCCCGCATTATTTCATCGGCTCGAATGCCGATCTGCCGATTGTCGGCGGCTCGATTCTGACGCATGACCACTTCCAGGGCGGACGGCATACGTTCCCGATCCAGAAGGCACCCAAAGAGGATACCTTCACGCATGCCTCGTATCCCGGTGTCAGCTTAAGTACTGTGAAGTGGCCGATGTCCGTGCTGCGGATGCATGCGGAAGATCCGGCGGTGCTGCTGGAGGCAGGCAACCATATCTACGAGTCCTGGAAAAGGTATAGCGATCCGGCCGCCGAAGTGCTGGCGTTCAGTGAAGAGGACGGAGAGAGCGTTCCGCACAACACTGTTACCCCTATCGTGCGCCGGGCAGAGGACGGCGGCTACGAGATGGATCTGGTGCTGCGCAACAACCGGACCAGCGAAGAATATCCCGAAGGGATCTTCCACCCGCACCGGGAGATGCACCATATCAAGAAGGAGAACATCGGCCTGATTGAGGTGATGGGCCTGGCGATTCTGCCGGGACGGCTCAAGGAAGAGCTTGACGCCATCGCTGGCATACTGGCGGGCGATACTGCGCTTCTCGGAGCTGTCCAGAGCGAGGGCAAGGATCATCCGCTGGCGCTGCATGCTTCCTGGATTGTAGAGCTGGTAAGCCGCTTCAGTACCTCCCTGAACCGCGAAGAAGCGGTGAAGGCCGTGCAGAATGAGGTGGGTACGAAGTTCACCCACATTCTGGAGCATGCCGGAGTCTACAAACGCACGCCGGAAGGGCAGGCGGCCTTCCGCCGGTTCCTGAACAGCAGTGGTTTTAACTGAGAGCATACTTACTTAATTTAATGATCGCAAAATTTACTGTCCCTGCCGGATTCGGCGGGGGCATTTTTTATCATTGGGAAATGATGATATTCGCCTCTATTGTGGATTAATTACTGCTGCCTGCGGATGAAACGGACTGAGAAGACGTTATATCCCTCAGAAACTAATAAATGAGGATGTAACGGACTGAGAAGCGCTTATCTTGTTCATTTGAGCGTAATATGACGGATATCAGGACGCTTAGCGGAATCTCAGTCCGTTTATCCTGTCATCTGATCAGATTTGCCAACATAACGGAATCTCAGTCCAACTTACGGGTAGAGGAGTAAAGTATGCCTGTCTCTGTCCGGGCCATTTGAATGCGCCAAGCCGGAGGACTATAATAGACAGTGCTTCACATTCACATACTCATGGAGGTTTACCCATATGCGCAAGTTTGAATTTTATAACCCGACCAAGCTTATTTTCGGACAGGGAACATTGCAGGCACTCCGTACCGAGGTGCCGAAATACGGTAAGAACGTACTGCTGATGTACGGCGGCGGCAGCATCAAGCGCAGCGGCCTGTACGATAACGTCATCGCTGAGCTGGCTGTGGTTGGTGCCGTAGTTACCGAGCTTGCCGGAGTGGAGCCGAATCCGCGTCTCTCAACGGTACATAAAGGTGTAGCGTTGTGCCGTGAGAATCAGATTGACCTGATTCTTGCCGTCGGCGGCGGCAGTGTGCTCGATTGTGCCAAGGCGGTGGCCGTCGGAGCGAAATATGAAGGGGATATGTGGGACTTCGTAGAACGCAAGGCTGCACCTCAAGGTGCGCTTCCGCTGGGAACTGTGCTGACGATGGCAGCTACCGGCTCCGAAATGAACAACGGCTCGGTGATCACCAACGAAGTGACCCAGGAGAAAATGGGCTGGGGCAGCATCCATGCCTATCCGGCCTTCTCAATCCTTGACCCGGAGAACACCTTCTCTCTGCCGCGCGACCAGACGGTGTACGGTATGGTGGACATCATGTCCCATACGCTGGAGCATTATTTCCATACTGACAGCAATACGCCTTTACAGGACGGATTCTTGGAGACTCTGCTTCGTACGGTCATTGAGACGGCGCCGAAGCTGATTGAGGATCTGAACAACTACGAGCTGCGCGAGACCATTATGTACTGCGGGACGATGGCGCTGAACGGAATGGTCAGCATGGGCTTTGCCGGTGACTGGGCAACGCACAACATTGAGCATGCCGTATCCGCTGTGTATGATATTCCCCACGGCGGCGGCCTGGCGATTCTCTTCCCGCAGTGGATGAGATATAACCTCAGCACGAATCCTGCCCGCTTCCGCCAACTGGCTGTGAATGTGTTCGGCATTGACCCTGCCGGCAAGACCGATGAACAGACCGGCCTCGAAGGCATTGACGCGCTCCGCCGCTTCTGGGATTCCATTGGCGCTCCGAAGACGCTTGGCGATTACGATATCGACGACAGCGAAATCGGCAGTATGGCCGATAAGGCGGTCCGCTTCGGTCCGTTCGGCAACTTCCGCAAGCTGGAGCGTCAGGACGTAGTTGAAATTTATAAGCTGGCTTTGTAAGTTAGCCATCGTCATTACAGCCGCTTCCCATCTACGGGGGGCGGCTTCTTTGGTCTGTTAATTTTAACGCTTCCGGCATACATTAATGAGAGCAATACCCAACTTTGTGAAACCAAGGGCATGGCAGTTGCGTTTATACTAGTATGACAGTCCGGAAGTAATGACGGGAGGAGACTAACATGCAAACGCTGTATTTGGGCTGTTTGGCGCTGGGTATTCTTTTTGCTGTAGTCAGTGTAGTGGTAGGCGACCTGATTGGGAGCGCTCTGGACGGGATTTTTGACATCGTATCCTTTGATTTCCTGAATCCTACCCTATTGGCAGGAGGGATCACTGTATTCGGTGGAGCAGGTATGCTGCTGGGCCGCTACAGCGGACTGGAAGATGGCGTGATTCTCGCCTTGTCCCTGCTGGTTGCGGCATTCATGGGCGTATTGATGCATTTGGTGGTAGTGAAGCCAATGAGGAACAGCGAAATGTCGAACGGCTTCTCCATGAATGAACTGCCGGGTAAGATCGGTGAGGTTACCGTCCCGGTCCCCGGCACAGGCTACGGTGAGATTATGGTGAAGTTCGGTGCAGGCAACAGCCTGCATACTGCGGCCAGCTTCGAGCAGCATGCACTGCCGGCCGGAATCAAGGTTGTAGTAGTTGAGGTACGTGAGGGTGTAGCACTTGTGTCTGAATTCGAAGAGAGAAAAGGAGTGGACTTATGATGCTAGAGAATATTCCAGAATCCCTATTTATACCTGCGATAGTAATCGCTGTACTGCTTGTCCTCGGACTCGCCTTCTGGGCGCGTTACAAGACGGTTGGCCCGGATGAAGGCATGATCGTCACCGGTTCCTTCCTGGGCAACAATCACATATCAGATGATGGCTCCGGCCGCAAAATCAAAATCGTCCGCGGCGGCGGTGCATTCATTCTGCCTGTCTTCCAGAAGGCGGAGTTCATGTCGCTGCTCTCCCATAAGCTCGATGTGACGACCCCGGAGGTCTATACGGAGCAAGGCGTGCCGGTCATTGCCGACGGGGTCGCCATCATCAAGGTAGGCAGCTCCACGGAAGATGTGGCAACGGCAGCCGAGCAGTTCATGGGCAAGCCGATTGAATCCCTGAAGAGTGAAGCGCAGGAAGTGCTGGAAGGACATCTGCGGGCGATTCTTGGTACGATGACCGTAGAAGAGGTCTACCGCAACCGGGACCGTTTCGCCCAGGAGGTTCAGGGGGTTGCTGCCCGTGACCTCAAGAAGATGGGACTTCAGATTGTCTCATTTACCATCAAGGACGTACGCGATAAGCACGGATACCTGGAAGCACTGGGTAAACCGCGGATTGCCGCAGTGAAGCGGGATGCGGAGATTGCGGAAGCGGAAGCTGTCCGTGACGCGCGGATCCAGAAGGCCAATGCCGAGGAGCAGGGGCAGAAGGCGGAGCTGCTGCGTGATACCAACATCGCCGAAGCATCGAAGGAGAACCAGCTCAAGGTCGCCGCGTTCAAACGTGATCAGGATACTGCCAAGGCGGAAGCCGATCAGGCGTACCACATTCAGGAGGCGCGTGCCAAGCAGACCGTGGTGGAAGAGCAGATGAAGGTTGAGCTGGTCCGCAAGGAACGCGAAATCGATATTCAGGCGAAGGAAATCCAGGTACGCGAGAAGCAGTATGATGCTGAAGTGAAGAAGAAAGCGGAAGCAGACCGTTATGCGGTAGAGCAGGCGGCGGAAGCCGACAAGGCCAAGCGCATGCGTGAAGCCGATGCTGTGCAGTACAGCATTGAGACTCAGGCTAAGGCAACCTCCGAGCAGAAGCGGCTGGAAGGTCAGGCGATTGCGGATGCAGAGCTGGCCAAAGGTAAAGCAGAGTCCGAAGTTATCCGTCTGCGCGGTCTGGCCGAAGCGGAAGCCAAGGAGAAGCTGGCAGAAGCCTTTCAGAAATTCGGCGAAGCGGCGGTTCTCGATATTATCGTCAAAATGCTGCCTGAGCTGGCCGGGAAGATTGCCGAGCCGCTGGCGTCTATCGACAAGCTGACTGTGGTGGATACCGGCAACGGTGAAGGAGCTGCGCGTGTCAGTAATTATGTGACCCAACTGATGTCGACAGCCCCTGAGATGCTCAAAAGCGTGTCCGGTATTGACGTCGAGGCGCTGATTAAAGGGCTGACGAAGGGCAAGTCTGAACAGAAGGATGTTGTCAGACACACAGCAGCACCCATAACCTCTGTGGTCTCAAGACCGGCCCCGGCTGCTGCTCCGGTCCCTCCGGCACAAGCGGTGGAACCTTCAGAACACCCTGAAGGATAAGAGCAGAGCAAGCCACCAAGGTATGGCAGGCAGCAGTAACGCCAGCCATACCTTTTTTGTAAGTAATCCGCGCAACAGAGATTCCTTATCTTTCACGCTGAAACGGAGGCAGAGGCATGGAGCTTATACTGGATAATATACGCAAGAGCTTTGACGGCAGAGAGGTGCTGAAGGGAATTGACTTCACCTTCGAGCAAGGCAAGATATACGGCTTGCTCGGCCGTAACGGCGCGGGGAAGACCTCGTTGTTCAACTGCCTGAGCGGGGAGATCCAAATGGACAGCGGCGGGGCTTTTCTGCGGAGAGATGAAGTGAGTCTTCCGCTGCTTGAGGAGGAGATCGGCTACGTCTTTTCCTTGCCGATTCTGCCTGACTTCCTGACCGGTTATGAGTTTGTGAAGTTCTACATGGACATCAATAAAGGGAAGATCCAAGCGGACCGGACCATCGAGGAATATTTTGATATCATCCGTTTCGAGGAGGCGGACAGGCACCGTCTGATCAAGGGCTATTCCCACGGAATGAAGAACAAAATTCAGATGCTGTGCTTTATCATCTCCCGTCCGCCGCTGATCCTGCTGGATGAGCCGTTAACCTCGTTCGATGTGGTAGTTGCGCTGGAGATCAAGAAGCTGCTGCGGGAGATGAAGCAGGATCATATCATTATTTTCTCCACTCATATTCTGCAGCTGGCCGCCGATCTCTGCGATGAGCTGGTGATTCTGAATAACGGCACGCTGCGCGAGATTCCGGCGGAGACCCTGCACAGTCCGGAATTTGAAGAGCAGATTATCGCCCTGCTGAAGGATGAGGATCATGATTAGGACGCTGAAGGCGATTCTGGAAGTGCGGGGGATGTCCGGCGCTAACCGGCTGATGTTCTATGCCCGTAAGCTCCCTGTGCTGGGCAAGCTGATCCCGGCCTCGGTCTATTCGGAAACCACGCTGAAGCGGACCTTATCTGTTATCGTGCATATCCTCAAGGTACTTATGGCCTTTGTGACGAAGTTCGCTTATCTTGGGATCATGATCTATCTGCCGGTGAAGTTCATCGGTAATGATATCGCCTTATCCCTTTCTGTTCAGTACCAGCTTTATTTGCAGATGCTGCTATGTATAAGCTTCCTTACGGCCGGGGTTTCCAGCGCGGTTATTCTGGAGCCGAAGCGGGATAAATACATATTCGTGAAGCTGATGAGGCTGCCGGCAGAGCGGTATATGCGGACCACACTGACCTTGCGCGGGATCAGCTTCCTGGTTACTTTTATGCCGGCGATGCTGGTCTTCGGGAATCTTCTCGGTGCTCCGCTGTGGCATGGGGCGGTTCTTACGCTGCTGCTGACGTTCTGGCGTACGGCTTGCGAGGCGCTGCATCTGCGGGTGTTTGACCGCTACGGCATCGTTATTGTCAAAAAAACAAGCTGGATCTGGACCGCCATCGGCGCTGGCTACCTGCTGGCCTATCTTCCGCTGCTCCCCGGATTTGCGGTAGTAGAGAGCGGAATGCTGTTCAATCTGCCTGTGGTGCTTGGCGTGCTGGTGCTGGGAGCCTTAAGTGCGGTCTATATCGCCCGTTATAAGGACTATACGAATGCCGTCGATGCCGTCACCAAAATCGATGATCCGCTGCTCGACATGAGCCGGATGATGAAAGAAGCACGGGTGAAGGATGTGGCCACCCAAGATCAGCACTACTCGGCGGAACAACAGAATCAAGGCCAGTTCGAGGGGAAAAGCGGGTACGCTTACCTGAATGCAATCTTTTTCTCACGTCACCGGCGGCTGATCACCAGTCCGATAGAGCGCAGGCTGGTCATCATTGGCTCGCTTTTTGCCGCTGCTTTGCTGACGATGCTGTTGTCCCAATCCGCTTTTACCAAACTGACTCATTATCTGATTACCGCATTGCCGACCTTCCTGATCATTATGAACTATACGTCCATTGGCGAACGCCTCTGCAAGGCGATGTTCTATAACTGTGATCTCAGCCTGCTGCGCTACGGATTCTACCGTGAACAATCGGCGATTCTAAGCAACTTCCGCATCCGGCTGCTGCGTATCAGCGTGCTTAATCTGATCCCGGCTGCCGCGATCTGTCTGGCGGTGAACGTGCTGCTGCTGCTGTCAGCGGAGAACTGGGGGGCGGGGGATGCTGCACTCTTTTGCGTGACGATTGTGGCACTGTCCCTGTTCTTCTCGGTGCATCATCTGTTCATGTACTATATCTTCCAGCCCTATAGCACGGAGCTCAATGTGAAGAATCCGTTCTTTACGATTGTGAACAGTGTGGTGCTGGGGGTAGGATTCATCGCCATGCAGTTCAAGAGTGAGCTTGGTATGTTTGCCATGATCGTAGTGCTCTCTGCTGTGGTGTATATGCTGGCTGCCCTGATTATGGTATACAGGTTCTCGGGCCGGACGTTTCGGGTGAAATGAAGGGAGCCTGCGGGCGGGTTGCGGCACACTTCTAATTTGAGATTCTTGATGTTATGATAGGAGCTTAAGGGAACGAATCACACACGTTGAACCATGTATCGTGCTGCTGGAATAGATCAGGATTCAGAAGTAAAAGAGGTGTCGCAAGTGAGCAGCATTACCGTGGGCAAGGTGCTTAATAATAACGTGATCATTGCCGAGCATCCCCAGTATGCCGAGGTTGTGGTTATCGGCAAGGGGATCGGCTTCAACCGTAAGACGCGGGACCGGATCAATCTGTCCTCGGTAGAGAAGATGTTCATCCTGCGCAGCCAGGAGGAGCAGGAGCAATACAAGCAGCTGGTGCCGCAGGTAGACGAGAAGCTGATTGAGGTGGTCCAGGAGATTGTGCTGCATATTATGCAGAGCAGCCGCCAGACGCTGAATGAGCATATCCATATTGCTCTTACCGACCATATTTCCTTTGCGATCCGCAGAAGCGAACAGCATATGGCTATTCATAATCCGTTTCTGTACGAGACCCGGGAGATTTATCCGGAGGAATACAGTCTGGCGGAATATGCGGTGGAGCGGATCAATGAGGCGATGAAGGTGTCGCTGCCGCCGGATGAGATCGGCTTCGTGGCTCTGCATATTGTCAGTGCGCTTAGCAACCGCCATATCTCCGAGGTGAAGCAGCATTCCCAGCTTATCGGGGATATGGTGGGGCTGGTGGAGGATAATCTGGAATACCGTATTCCGCGGGATTCGCTGGATTATTCAAGGCTGGTGACCCATTTGCGGTTCGTTCTGGAACGTCTGCGCCGGGGAGAGACTGTGCGCGAGACCTCGTCCCTGGATGGACTAATGAAGCGGGAGTATCCCGAGATGTACATGCTTGCCTGGAAGCTGACGAAGGTGATTGAGCAGCGGGTGCGCATTCCGGTATATCCGGCCGAGGTCAGCTATCTGACGATTCATCTGCAGCGTATCGCCCAGAAGAAGGAAGATGAGCCGGAGCTGGACCTGTAGCCGATTTTAGGGGTTGCAACTTCAAATCAATGGTGCTACAATGATCCCTGTTATGAAATACAACAGAATACCTACGTGTAACTGATACGATCAGGCATGAGTGATTTACAGTATTATGGTTGTCCAGCCCCATCTCGGGGTACTCTAACGTTAGCGTTAGCCGGGCAATCTGCGTGCTGTATTGCTCATGCCTTTTTTGGCTTCTGTTGACAGAAATTAAGGATTAGGAAGTGACCCGAATGTTTAAAAAATTATTTGGCGTTCTGCAGAGAGTCGGTAAGGCGCTTATGCTCCCTGTGGCCATTCTGCCTGCGGCGGGCCTGCTGCTTGGAATCGGGAACATGCTGGTTAACCCGGACTTCCTGCAATATGTGCCTGCATTGGAGAACCATACTGTTCAGGCGATAGCCACCGTGCTTATGAACTCCGGGCAAATCGTATTTGATAACCTCTCCCTGCTCTTTGCAGTCGGCGTAGCCATCGGGCTGGCCGGAGGAGAAGGCGTAGCCGGGCTTGCGGCGATTATCGGCTTCCTGGTGATGAACGTAACCATGGGTACGGTAGTGGGCGTCAATGCTTACGTGCTGACCTGGAAGGATTTCTCGTATTCCAGCGTGCTGGGGATTCCCACCCTGCAGACAGGGGTGTTCGGTGGTATCCTGGTCGGGATCCTGGCTGCATCCATGTACAAAAGGTTCTTCCGTATAGAATTGCCGTCGTACTTAGGCTTCTTCGCGGGTAAACGGTTCGTACCGATTATGACGGCGGTGACCTCCCTGATGCTTGGTCTTGCGCTCACGATTGTGTGGCCGCCGATCCAGCACGGTCTGAACTATGTGTCACAGAGTATGATTAATACCAACCTGACGCTGTCGGCCTTTATCTTCGGGGTCATCGAGCGTTCCCTGATTCCGTTCGGCCTGCACCATATCTTCTATTCACCGTTCTGGTATGAATTCGGAAGCTACATTGACAAGGCGGGCGATCTGGTCCGCGGCGACCAGCGGATCTTCATGCAGCAGCTCCGTGACGGTGTGGAGTTCACAGCGGGTACATTTACAACCGGTAAATATCCGTTCATGATGTTCGGTCTTCCGGCTGCAGCCCTTGCGATCTACCACGAGTCGAAGCCTGAGAACAGACGGATTGTCGGAAGCTTGATGATCTCCGCAGCGCTGACCTCGTTCCTGACGGGGATTACCGAGCCGCTGGAATTCTCCTTCCTGTTCGTGGCTCCGCTGCTGTTCGCCGTCCATGCTGTATTCGCAGGATTGTCCTTCATGACCATGCACATCCTTGATGTTAAAATCGGCATGACCTTCTCCGGCGGGTTCATCGACTATGTGCTGTTCGGCGTCATTCCTAACCGTACCGCCTGGTGGCTGGTTATCCCGGTAGGTCTGGTATTGGCCGTGATCTATTACTTCGGGTTCCGCTTCGTCATCCGTAAGTTTAACCTGAAGACTCCGGGCCGTGAGGATGATTCCGGGGATGAGGATGAAGTAAGCACGGAGAGCGTGTCCAAGACGGGCGACGATCTGCCGCGCAACATTCTGTCCGCCCTGGGCGGCAAAGAGAACATCACCCATCTGGATGCCTGCATCACGCGTCTGCGGGTCGAAGTGAAGGACAAAGCAGGCGTAGACAAGAACCGTCTGAAGAAACTGGGTGCTTCTGGTGTTCTCGAAGTGGGTAACAACGTACAAGCGATCTTCGGCACACGTTCGGACACGATCAAGTCACAGATTCAGGATGTGATGAACGGCAGAACACCGGCTGCAGCCCCTGCTGCTCCGAAGCCGGAGCTTGAACAACAGGCCGGCGAGCAGGGCGATGCTATTATCCCTGAGGATATCGTATCTCCGGTAAACGGCCAGCTGATGGATATTACAGAGGTTCCTGATGCGGTCTTCTCGCAGAAAATGACCGGTGACGGCTTCGCCTTCCTGTCCGAAGACGGCAAGATTGCTTCGCCGGTATACGGCAAGGTATTCAACGTGTTCCCTAGTAAGCATGCCATTGGCATCATGTCAGACGGCGGCAAGGAGGTCCTTGTGCATATCGGGGTCAACACCGTTAAGCTTAAGGGCCAGGGCTTCACGGTTCTGGTGGAGGAAGGCGATCTGGTAGCTGCCGGACAGCCGATTATGGAAGTGGATCTGGAGTATGTGAAGGCGAATGCACCTTCTGTCATCTCTCCGGTCATCTTCTCCAACCTGCCTGAAGGCTCCTCTGTTACGCTGAAGAAGCCCGGCAAGGTAGTTATCGGCGACAAGGATATCATCACCATTCAGTAAAATGTGCAATGGCGAAGCGCTTCCATTATAATGAAGGGGAGCGCAAGCCTTCACTATAATTCACCATCCCAAATTAACAGAAAGCGAGTTGGATTATATTATGCAAACAACTTTCAGAATTATTGACGAAGACGGAATTCACGCACGCCCGGCAACAGCGCTGGTAAATACAGCTACAAAATTTAAAGGCACTGAAGCTTTTGCAGAAGCTAAAGGCAAAAAAGTTACCCTTAAATCCATCCTGGGCGTTCTATCCCTGGGCCTTGAAGCAGGAGATACCCTGACTCTTATTACTGAAGGCAGTGAAGAAGCAGAAGCATTGAACGCGCTACAGGAGGTTATGGTTAAAGAAGGGCTGGGAGAAGTTCATGAATAAAATTTCAGGAATCGCGGCTTCCGCAGGTATTGCAGTAGCCCGTGCCTTTATCCTGGAACACCCGGACTATACCATTACCAAAACAGCGGTCAAGGATGTGGACGCTGAGCTTGCGAAGCTGAAGGATGCCCTGGACAAATCCAGAGGCGAACTTCAGACCATCAAAGAGCGTACCCTGGCTGAGCTTGGCGAGAAGAAGGCGGAGATTTTCGAATCACATCTGCTGATCCTTGATGACCCTGAGCTCATTACCCCTGTAATGGACAAAATCCGTGAGGAATCGGTAAATGCGGACTACGCACTGAATGAAGTAGCTACTCAATTCGTGGAAATGTTCCAGAACATGAAGAGCGCATACCTGCAGGAACGTGCAGCGGATATGCGTGACGTAACCAAACGTGTGCTGAACCACCTGCTTGGCATTCACTATGTGAGCCCGGCTGAGATCAGTGAAGAGGTTATTGTTATTGCACTGGATCTGACCCCATCGGATACAGCACAGCTTAACCGCAACTTCGTCAAAGGCTTCACCACCAATATCGGCGGACGGACTTCCCATTCGGCCATTATGGCCCGTTCCCTGGAGATTCCGGCGGTTGTGGGCACGAAGAACGTGATGTCCCTGGTCAAAGCAGGCGATCTGGTTATCGTGGATGGTCTGAGCGGCGATGTGCTGATCAACCCTTCGGAAGCTGAAGTGGCCGAGTATACAGCGAAGCAGGAAGCTTACAATCTTCAGATTGCGGAATGGAAAAAGCTCCGCGACGAGCCAACGGTATCTGCCGACGGCAAGCATGTAGAGCTGGCAGCCAACATCGGGACTCCGAATGATGTGACTGGCGTGATTGAGAACGGCGGCGAAGGTGTAGGTCTGTACCGCACCGAGTTCCTCTATATGGGCCGCGATAAGCTGCCTTCCGAAGAGATCCAGTATAACGCCTACAAGACAGTGCTTGAGAATATGCAAGGCAAGCCGGTAGTAGTGCGTACGCTGGATATCGGCGGAGACAAGGAGCTGCCTTATCTGGAGCTGCCGAAGGAAATGAACCCGTTCCTCGGCTACCGTGCGATCCGTCTCTGTCTGGACCGTCAGGATATCTTCCGCACCCAGCTGCGTGCCTTGCTCAGAGCAAGTGCCCACGGCGACCTGCGCATTATGTTCCCGATGATCGCTACCCTTGGTGAATTCCGTGCGGCCCGTGATCTGCTGCTGGAAGAGAAGGCCAAGCTGCGTGAAGAAGGCAAAGAAGTGTCCGACAGCATCCAGCTGGGCATCATGGTAGAGATTCCTTCGACGGCTGTACTGGCGGATCAGTTCGCCAAGGAAGTGGATTTCTTCAGTATCGGAACCAACGACCTTATCCAATATACAATGGCTGCGGACCGTATGAATGAACAGGTTGCCTACCTGTATCAGCCATACAACCCGGCAATTCTGCGACTGGTCAAAATCGTCATTGATGCTGCACACGCCGAAGGCAAGTGGACCGGGATGTGCGGAGAAATGGCGGGGGATGCCACGGCTATTCCTCTGCTGCTCGGTCTTGGTCTCGATGAATTCAGCATGAGCGCTACTTCTATCCTGCCAGCACGCAGCCAGATCTCGAAGCTGTCTGCGGCCGACATGAAGGAAATGGCTGCCCAGGCCCTGCAGCTCGGCACGGCCGAGGAAGTAGCCGCACTGGTGCAATCCCGCGTGAATTAATTCTTTACTCAAGCATTGGTTATAACTCCAACTACTTTGCGGCCTCCTTTACAGGGGGCTTTTTTTTGCGGTTATTTGAATTTCAGCAAATCTGGAACCGCCCGCCCGGGCCTTATTTTATATAATGAGTCCATTACTTTCGGAGGGTGGAACCTTTGTGCAGAGATTCAGTGCTTCACAGATTTATTTGTTTATCGTATTTATGATGTCTTTGGCGGCCAGTACTATATTTACAACCTACAGTATTTACTATGTAACGGAGCTTGGGCTGAATCCGCTCCAGCTTGTGCTGGTGGGAACCGTTGTGGAGCTCACCGTGCTTGTGTTCGAGGGAATTACCGGAGTGGTCGCTGATACCTATAGCCGCAGACTGTCCGTCATTATTGCCGTGTTCGTTCTGGGGAGTGCCTTTGTTCTGGAAGGGAGTATTGTCTGGATCATGCATCCGGCTTCCCTGTTGCCTGCCTTCGGCTGGCTGCTGATCTCCCAGATACTGTACGGGATCGGCTGGACCTTCCTGAGCGGAGCGGATACCGCATGGATCGTGGACGAGCTTGGAGAAGAACATACGGGAAGCCTCTTCATGCGCTCCAAAATATTCGGCTTAAGCGCTTCCCTGCTAGGCATCGCGGTCAGCGTAGGTTTATCCCAGGTTGCGTCTAATCTCCCTTTTCTGGCGGGCGGAGTCATCTATTTCGTCCTGGGGTTCATACTGATCCGGTACATGAAGGAGACGGGGTTCATACGCCGGGAGCGTGCGCCGCATTCCTCTGCTATCCGTGAGCTGGGCAAGACCTGGGTCAGCGGCGCGGCTATCCTGAGGCATCATCCGCTGCTCCTGCTGCTGACGGTTGTAACTTTATTCAGCGGTGCTGCGTCTGAGGGATATGATCGTCTGTGGCCAGTCTTTCTTATGAATGAAATCGGGTTCCCGGAGATTGGAGTCTCGATGGCGGCTAGCTTCGGGCTGATCAGTGCGGCGACTACTCTGCTGGGTGTGCTGGCTGTCTATATGGCCGGGAAAATCATTGATTTGCAGAAGGAACGTCAAGTAGCGGCCGCCTTGTTCCTCCTGACCTCCGTCCGTGCTGGCTGCATTATACTGGTGGCGCTTGCGCCTAATTTCTACTGGGCGATCGGGGCGGTACTGCTCCTAGGGGTGGTCGCTTCGGTCAGCGACCCGATCTATACCACCTGGCTGAACACGAAGCTGCCATCCCAGAACCGGGCTACGCTCTTGTCGATGATCAGCCAGTCCGATGCCCTGGGCCAGAGCGCAGGCGGTCCGGTTGTAGGTTATATCGGCAGCCGGATCTCTATCAGAGCTTCGCTGCTGTCGGCGGGCTTCCTGCTGGTACCTGTGATTGCGTTATACGGCAGGGTGCTGCGGAGGCGGTCATGATGTTCTGGAACTTCATTAGCTTCAATCCCCGGCGATCCCTGCCGATATAGGATATATCCGGTGACATAATTCAACCCTTAACCCAGACCTGTGAACATAGTGTTACATATTATATAATGAACCCTATGTAGCAAATCCGGCGTCATCCGCTTGCAGAGCTGTGCAAGTACAAAGTATTAGTTAAGGAGAATGTGGACATAGCTTGATAGTAATAGAATGATAGTTCTCCGGGAGTATTACGGATGAGCGTAGGGATGGTGAATAGCAATGAGCAGCAATTATATACAAGCAGAACAAGAAATCGATACCTATCAAGGCAATGACCTCGGGTTAACCTACACGGCGGAATATAGTGTATTCAAGGTCTGGGCGCCAACAGCCTTCACAGTGTCGCTCGTATTATATGCAACAGGCGGAAACGGGTTGACCCCGCAGACCGCAGATTACAAGGACAGCGGCAAAATTCTTAGTATGGAGCGCGCTGAGGGCGGAGTATGGACGATCCAGGTTCCCGGTAACCTGAAGGGGAAGTATTATATGTACCGCGCCGTATTTGCTGACGGTTCGATTAATGAAGCGGCCGATCCTTATGCAGTAGCTGTATCGGCCAATGGAACACGGACAGCCATCGTGGATTTGTCCGAGACAGACCCGGACGGCTGGGAGAGCGATGCCTCTCCGGTGCTGCCGCATCCGGCAGATGCTGTAATCTATGAGCTGCATGTCCGTGATTTCTCGGCGGACCAGAGCTCCGGTATGACGTATAAGGGGAAATTCAAGGCCTTCACCGAGACTGGCCTGCGGGATGAGGCGGGTCATCTGCTGGGCATTGATCATCTGGCCGAGCTGGGCATCACGCATGTTCATCTGCTGCCGGTGTTCGATTATCAGACGGTGGATGAGCTGGGCAAGCCAGGGGAAGAACCGGCATCCTCCATCTTCACAGACTATAACTGGGGCTACGACCCCCAGCACTATAATGTGCCGGAAGGCTCCTACAGCACAGACCCGGCTAACCCGCTAACCCGTATCCGGGAATTCAAGGAGCTGGTTCAGGCGCTGCACAGCCGCGGCATCTCGGTGATTATGGATGTGGTATACAATCATACCTATGGCTTCCAGAAGGGACCCTTCCAGCCGCTGGTGCCGGACTATTACTACCGGCATGATCAGAGCGGCCGGCTCTCTAACGGCTCGGGCGTCGGCAATGAGCTGGCTACAGAACGGCCGATGGTCCGCAAGTATATCAAGGATTCCCTGTCCTACTGGGCTAAGGAGTACCATATTGACGGGTTCCGCTTCGATCTGATGGGGCTGATGGACAGCGTGACCATGCGCGAGATTACCGAGGAGCTGCGGCTGGAGATTAATCCGGGGCTGCTGCTCTACGGTGAGCCGTGGACAGGCGGCGACTCCCCGCTTGCCGCCAAGACGCTGAAGGGCGTACAGCGCGGCAAAGGCTACGCCGTCTTCAACGACAACTTCCGTGCGGCCATCAAGGGAGACAGCGACGGCTGGGGCAAAGGCTTCGTGACCGGGGAATACGGCAAGGAAGGTGCGATCGCGTCCGGGGTGAGCGGGGCGATTCATGAATTCACCGATGCGCCTACAGAGACTGTGAACTATGTAACCGCACATGATAATCTCAACCTGTGGGACAAAATTCTGGCGACCCAAGGACTTCGCGGGGAAGCCGGGCTGCCGGAGCTTGAGGGCGGCAAGCTGCGGAGCGGCGGGGATCTAAAGGCCGCACTAGAGCAGGCGAATCCGTATGTGGGAGTAGATCCCGAGAATGTGCTGGACCATGAGACGGTACGCCGTTCGTTGCTGGCTAACGGAATCATTCTGACCTCGCAGGGGATTCCGTTCCTCCATGCCGGGGATGAGCTCCTGCGCAGCAAATACGGAGATCATAACAGCTACCGCAGCCCGGACTGTATCAATGCGATCCGGTGGGAGAACAAAAGCAAATTCCTTGCAGTATTTCAATATTACAAAGGGCTGATTGAGCTGCGCCGGACACATCCGGCCTTCCGCCTGCACGGGCGCCAGGAGATTGAGCGCAGTCTGGAGTTCCTGCGCTGTGATGGCGGAGTCGTTGCCTATAGACTGAAGGATCACGCCGGCGGAGATACATGGAATAATATCGTGGTGATCTACAATGCCAATATGGAGCCGGTCACCCAGTGTCTCCCGGAGACCTCCGGCTGCTGGAACATCGTAGTCGATCATACCCATGCCGGACCTGAGGCCTTCCGGCAGACGGAGAACGGCAGTGTAGAGGTGGCCGGACTGTCGATGATGGTACTCTATGATAAATACGGGGAGCCTGAGCCGAGATCGAAGATTGTAGAAGTTCATTATGACCGTCCGGACGGCGATTACCGGGGCTGGAATCTCTGGGTGTGGGGTACAGGCATTCAGGATGGACAACGGGACTTCCAGTATATGGAGGAAGATCATGCCGTAGCACGGATTGAAGTGCTGCCGGGGACCTCCACGATAGGCTACATCCTCCGGCTGAACGACTGGGAGGAGAAGGACGGCACTGCTGACCGCTTCATCGACTGCTCGGGCAGCGGGGAGCAGGTTATCAAGGTGACGGTTCGGGAGCGTAGTCCGGAGCATAGCACCGAACTGGCTGATCCGCTGCAGCGGACCAGCTAGAACATTAGAAGAGCTGATTAGTTCCATCTCCTTGGGGGAGGGGAGCTAATCAGCTCTTTTTGGCTAGGAGTTATATGTAGGAAGTCAGCTTCTGCCGGTGCTAGTTCCGCTGATCGCTGTACTTCTTATCCACATGCTCGCTGTACAGATTAGCCTCATTGCCGCCATGGTTCTTGGAGCGGTACATCGCAAGATCGGCGGCACGAAGCAGCTCGTTGATGCTGCTGCCGTGCTGCGGGTACAGAGCCACGCCAATGCTGGCGGAGGTGTGGAAGCTGGAGCCCTGATTGACGGACCAGGATTTGTTGAACAGCTGGAGCAGACGGTTCAGCAGCTCGTCCAGCATTTGCGGGCTGGTGAACCGGTGCAGCACCACCGCGAATTCATCTCCGCCGATCCGGAAGGCTTGGCCGGAGCCCTTCACGGTCTGCTGCAGCTCCCGGGAGAGCAGCTGCAGGAACTCATCTCCGGCCAGATGGCCGAGTGTATCATTGAGCTGCTTGAACCGGTCGCAGTCCAGCAGCGCCACGGCGATCTCCTGCCGGCGCTCCTCAGGCTGGTTGATCAGGTTCTCCATGTACATTTTGAAATGGGCACGGTTGGGAATCGCGGTCAGATGATCATAGAAGGCCAGCTTGTGCAGGCGCTCCTCATATTGCTTGCGCTGGGTAATCTCACGCGAGACCAGCATGAACTGTGCCGGGAAATTGCGGCTGCCCGCAATAGGGGTAACCTTGGTCTCCAGCCACACCCAGTGCCCTTCGGCCGAACGCATGCGCAGCTCGGATATTCTCGGTGAAGACTGCACCACGCTCTTGAGCTTGGCCCAGGAGATTTCGGCTTCACGGATATAGTTGGAGAGCGGCGCCCCTTTGCTTGGCACATAGCCCAGTGCAGCTGCATGGGAAGGCGAGGCATACAGGATCAGACCGTTCGGATCTGTCAGCACAATGAAGTCGGACATCGTCTCACCGATCAGCTGGTAGAGCGATTGCTCGTCCTGCATTTCGTTCTGCAGGGAGATCAGTCTGCGGCTGAGATAGATGATGACCATAACCAGCATGAACAGAAATACAGAGTAGACGGCGAACAGGGAGCTTTTGAGATTATTGAACTCTGTCATCACTTGGCTTGCATAGGTGTCAATCTTGTCCTCTGCCTGATTCAAGCTTTCCCGTACTTCATTCAGCTCGGTATGTATGGTAAGGGCAGAATAAGAGGCGGGATTCCAGCTCTTCTGAACCCGCTGCGAGATCAGCTCCCGGCCGTTATCCCTCCACGCGGTAAGCGTGGTTCCGAAGTGATCCAGCTCGTTCCTCAGCTCGTCCAGCAGCAGCTCGCTCTGCTTCATTCCATTGAACGGGCTCTTCACAGCATCCAGATTGTAGCGGGCGGTATTGACCCGCTGCAGCGCCTGGGCATTATTGTCCTCGAATTCCTGCGACAGCGTACTGCGCTGCGCGCTGGTCAGCGCCCCGCCGACTGTGGTCTGAAGCGCAAGGGCTGCCTGATAGAGATCGCGGTCGGCATTCAGAATGAGCTCGGAATTCTGGTAGACGTCACTGTATAGGGAGTCGGATAATTTGTTCATCGTATGATTCAGAATCAGCAGGGAGGCCACACTGATCCCAACCAGAAGAACGGTGATGGACGTGAATAATATAATCAGTCTGCGTGTACTTGTGTTTTCCGAAAAAACTGCCACTGTCATCCTCTCCCCGCGCAGAACTTTTGCAAATCTCATGGGTGTAGCTTTGGTGCATGCGAAACTTATCCTTATGCGGAATATGGCTTCATGCAGGCATGTAAGAGAGTATACATTAGCGAGTCCTAGAGAGCAGGGGAAGAAAGAGGCAATAGAAAGAATAACTTCCGGTTAGATCGCGGTTTCTTTTCACCAGTATATAGGACATCCCTTAAGCAGAGCAATTGCTGAAAAAATAATAAGCCCCGTCAGCTTCCGCTGCGGATGCACAGGCCGTGAAGCACACCCTGGAGCCGGAGTGGAAACAGTGGAGACATATCCGTTACAGCCGATACAAAGAACTATTATGTATACCCTACTACTATGTAAAAGGTATTCTGACCTTTGAGTCCTATTACCCACTTTTGCTGCAAACGATACCCCTTTGGTATCAATTGTGCATTAAAAATAAAACAGAAAAATCCGCCAGCCCGGGAATCTGAGACTGGCGGATGGAACAGCAGATTACAAACTGCAGCGTCTAGGAGGACGCTACTCGTTGCGTAGCGCATGAATAGGGCGCATTCTTGCAGCCTTGCTTGCAGGAATCATTCCGAATACGACACCGATGATCAAGGAGAAGGAAAAGGAGATCAGGACCATATTCCAGGAGGGCGCCACATTCAAGGCGGTATAATGACCGACAGCCCAGCTAGCGCCAAGTCCCAGTGCGACTCCGATCAGGCCCCCGGTGCCGCTTAAGACCACGGACTCGATCATGAACTGCAGCATAATATTCTTTTTTTTGGCCCCGATGGCCTTGCGGATGCCTATCTCTCTGGTTCGCTCATTGACCGAGACAATCATAATGTTCATAATCCCTATCCCGCCTACAAATAACGAGATACCCGCGATACCACCAAGGGCCAAGGACAGAGTGGCGCTGGTCTCATTTACCGTTTCCAGCATCTCCCGGGAATCAAAAACAGAGTAGGCATTCTCGGCTGCACTGAATTTGGCAGTAAGGCTGGCCTCCAGCTTGGTTTTGACATCATCCACATTGTCATTTGAAGTGGTGGTGAGGGTAATGGAGCGGACTCCCTTGCTCTGCAGGAACCGTTCGGCTGTGGAGATGGGGATCAGCAGCTTTTCGTCGCTTGAGCCGACGCTGGTGGAGCCTTTACTCTCCAGCAGCCCGACGATCTTGAAGCTGCTTCCGTTGATCTGTACCTTTTGGCCTACAGGATTATCTGTACCGAATAGATCCTCCGCTGTATCTGATCCGATTAACGCAACCTTCTGCCGGTATTCTGTATCCATCTCAAGCAGGAATCTTCCGGATTGCACGTGGAAATCCTGAACCTCTTCGTAGGCAGGTGTAATGCCTTCTACGGATACGGAAACGTTCTCGGTACCGTGCTTGGCGGTAACGTTCCCGGAGATTACCGGGGATACATTGTCCACCCCTTCAATCTCACCCAGGGCCAGGGCCTCCTCGTAGGTTAGCGAAGTGGTGGCTCCGCGGCCCATAATGTTGACGGTCAGCTGGTTGGTTCCCAGGGAGCTTAGGGACTCTGTAATCTGTGAGGTGGTGCCCTGGCCCACAGCGACAAGTGCAATAACGGAGGATACCCCGATAATGATGCCCAGCATGGTAAGAAAGGCTCTTATTTTACTGCTGAGGATACTTTTGAAGGCCATTTTCATACTCTGGTACAGCATCATGAATGCGCCACCTTCCGATCCTCTACAAGATCCCCGTCCTGAATCCGGATCACCCGTTTGGCCTGCTCGGCTATCTCCAGGTCATGCGTGATCAGAATAATGGTATGCCCCTGTGCGTTAAGCTCCTTAATCATCTCCAGAACTTCCTTGCCTGTCTTGGAGTCCAGCGCTCCGGTTGGCTCATCGGCAAGAAGAATAGGGGGGGTTCCGGCAAGGGCGCGGGCAATAGCCACACGCTGCTGCTGGCCTCCGGACAGCTCGGAGGGACGATGATTCATTCTGCTCTCCAGGCCTACCCGGACCAGGGCACTGCGGGCAATCTCTCTGCGCTCCCTATGGGACATTCCACGATAGATCAAGGGCAGCTCTACATTCTCTACCGCTGATAATTTCGGCAATAGATTAAAGTTTTGAAATATAAAGCCAATCTTTTCGTTGCGGATCTGGGCCAGCCTGTTGTCAGACAGCCTGCGGATCTCCTGGCCGTCCAGGAAATAATCGCCTTCATTCGCCACATCCAGGCAGCCCAGCATGTTCATCAGGGTGGACTTGCCTGAACCTGACGGGCCGATGATCGCAACGAATTCACCGTGATGAATGTTGAAGCTCAGGCTTCTCAGAACCGTCATCGATTCTCCGGCCATCGTGTAGCTGTGCTGCATCTTCTCCACCCGGATCAGCGGCTCTGGTGAGGTCATCGTCCGCCACCGCCTCCACTGAAGCCACCGCCGCCGAAGCCGCCCATCCCGCCGCCAGCACCTCCACCGGTACCACCTCCGCCACCGAAGCCGCCCATCCCGCCCATGCCGCCTTGCTGCGGAAGCTGCGGGGAGGTAGCATTGCCTGAGGAGATCACGGTCGGGAGGATCACTTCATCCCCTTCACTTAAGCCGCTGACGATTTCGATGCTGCTCTCATTGTGGATACCAGCCTCTACAGCTATCCGTTTCATGCCTGAGGCGAGACCGGCTGGACCTCTGCTTCCGGCTGCTCTGCCGGGGAACTCCGCGCCAGCAGAGGGCTTGGTTTCAGCAGCACCTCTGTCCGCCCTGCCGGATTCTTCATCCCCGGTCCCCGGCACATTGACGAAGGATTTCCCGTTTATCTTCGTTACAGCTTCGATGGGAACGGTCAGAATATCCTTCTTCTCTTCGATCGTAATCGCCACCTCCGCAGACATGCCGATAAGCACACCCTCTGAGTCATTTAATCCTACAGTGACGTTGAACAGGGAGACACCATTAGAGGAGGTCCCTTCTTTGGCGATATCTATGACCTTACCGGTAAAAGACTTGTCCTCAAGGGCATCCAGTGTAATGGCCGAGGCTTGATTCAGCTTGATTTGGGGGATATCCAGCTCATCTACCTGTACGGTTACGCTTAGATTCACGTAGTCGGTCATAGTGAACAGCTCTGTGCCATTCTGGGCCTGTTCGCCGTCCGTAATATTTACGGCAGTGATCGTTCCGTCGATAGGAGCGGTCAGCGGATCAGGCGGAGCCATATCTTCATGGATGGCAGCGATGGATTCCTGCCCGTCCACGATATCGCTATTGGCTTTATCAATAGCTTTTTTTGCCGATTCCAGCTCCTCCTCTGTCGCGTTATTCATAGCCAGCGTCTTGTAGCTCTCCTGTTTATTCTTAAGCTCTGTCTTGAGATTCTCCAGTGACTTTGTCGCTTCCTTCAGCTTATCGTCCAGATCGCCCGCAACAAACGTGATCAGCACAGCACCTTTTTCAACAACATCGCCTTTCTTAACCATGACCGTATCGACCTTCCCGGCTTCTTTGGTACGGATGCTCTCGCTGTTGATCGCCGATACTGCACCTGAACCCGAGACACCCACCAGGATATCCCCCTTACTGGCAACTGCCGTATTCAGCGGAGCGGCATTGATCTGCCGGTTCTGATCCGGCCAGAGCCTATAGCCCGCAATCCCTGCAATAGCAACGAGGACTATCGCTGAAGCGATAATGATGATCTTCTTCTTATTCATTGTGCAGCTCCTTCGGGGGAAGAGGTGGTTGCTTTGGCGGTAACCTCAAGGGAATAGGCCTGGCTGGCGAGCTCTGTCCGCACTCCCTGGAATTCATCGTAGAATTTAAGGGCATAGGTGCCGGAGCTCAGATTTTTGAACAGGACGCTGGTAAGGGTCGTAGAATAAGAATTGTTTGTTCCCAGGGTCAAGTCGGTGCCGAGCATCAGTGCTTTCTCATGAGACTGTCCATAAGGATCTATAACCTGAAGGATGAGCTTATGCTGGTAAGCGCCTGTCTGATAGGTAGTATCCTGATTGAGATTGTAATTGAACGTCACTGCAATGCTGCTTGCACCCTTGGTGAGTTCCCCTGTAGAGCTGGTAACTGCCAGTGTATAAGGGAAGAGGGGGACAGAAGCCAGATTGGTCAAAGGGGTAACCTCTGCCGGTGTCAGTGTCAGCGCTGCCGTATTCACGTATCCCGTCGCAGCCGTTCCTGCGGCAGTCAGCTTGCCATCCGCAATCGCCTGGCTGATATACAGCTGAAGACCTGCGGTGTCCAGTGTGGCCGGGACTTTCGCCCAGAAGGTAACCAGTGTTTTGCCTTCAGGGCTGGTCGACAGCTCGGACTGGTTGGCGGTTGCTTCAAAATATTGCCCGTCAGCAGTCCTGAACTGCCCGTACAGACGGGCCAGATCTGCCTGCCGGACTTCGTCGCTGTTCATTTCCACTTCGCTGTACACCAGGTTCGAGCCGGTTCCTGTATACAGGAGGGTGGAACGTTCCTTCACGGTGGCTTTTTTGCCGGTGGCTGTGATCTTGAAGGCTTCCCCTGCAGCCAGCGGAGCTACACTCTTAACGGTACTGTCGCTTGTACTGAGAGAGAGGAATTGCGACACTTCTGTACCCTTGGTCTCCTGGAGGATGAGCTTGACTAGCCTGAAATCCAGAGTGTATGGAATATGGCCTTGAACCGTTATTTGAGTGCTGGCACCAGGGGCAAGGACTGAAGAGCTGTTGTCCGTATAAGTCTGCGAAGAGGAGCTGAGATCCTTCTGATCCACCAGGAGTATTCCTGTAAAAGCAGGCAAAGTAATGGTCTTGGACGTTGCATTGCGTATCGTTAGTACAGCCTGTACCAGATCCTCGCTGCCCCAAGGCAGACGCAGCAGGGAGTCCAGAGAGACAGCGAAGGTACCATAGGTATTGGTTACGCTGGTCTCGGCAGCGAGATGAATCTGGCTCTCCGGCGTGTAAGGGATGCGGAAATAGGCCACAGGCAGCGTTACTTTATCCGCGCTGGCCGCAGGAGCAATCATTTGCAGCTCCAGAGAATTCTGAGCCAGCTCCAGCGGAACATTCGCGCTCAGCTCAATCAGCTTCTCTTCCAGCGGCTTCAGGGTCAGGCTGCTCAAGGCAGTGGCCGTCACCGGGAAGCTATAGCCTTCCGCCGACTTGACGTTAAGCTCATAAGCAGGCAAAGTGACCGCTGTGCTGCCGGTATTCTTCACCCGGAGCTGATAGCTCCAGACACCGTTCCCGTTATCCGCATGCACATTTGCCTTCAGCAGCTGCATGTCCACCGTATTGCTGCCGATGGAGACCTTCTTGGTGTAGCCCGCCGCTACGGTGAAATCTGCGGTTACCGCAGCCGGAAGTGCGTAGGAAGAGACAGGCAGGTACAGCTTGAGTCCTTCATCCAGCTTGGCGATCTGTAGCGTCAGCTTGCTGACATTCATGTAAGAAGGGATCTCGGTCATATAATAGAGCGTCCTCTTCTCCTGAGGCTGGAGCTTGAATTCGGGGCTGCTGTCATCCAGCGTAAGCGTGAAGACAGAGCCGCCCAAGGATTTCAGGTACAAGGTATAGCCCGGATCTGTAAGCACTTTGTTACCCAGATTGGTTAGGCTAAGCCCGACCTTGGCATAGACTTTGCTGTTATATTTGTAGATTTGCACGGATTCGGCTTTGGTGCCGGCTGTAATACCGCCGAGTTCGACCTTTCGGGTCTCCCCTATCAGGGAAGACAGTGAGTAATTGGAAGGAATCGTGAACGTGCCTATACGCTGTTCATAATTAGCGGCGCTGAAATTCCAGCCGTAGATGTTGATTTTGAGTCCTTTGACTGAGGCGGCAGTTCCAATATTCGCATAGTATGTAAGACTGGTGCTTTGTTTAGCAGGGATTTTCTTGACCGCACTGTCTGCGCTGACCGGAATTCCCTTAATGATGCTGCCGCCCGCAGTTACAACTTTGGAGAAATAGTCCGCCAGATTGACGCTGCTGCCGGCAGTGTTGGTATAGGTAAGCGTGTAGGTGAGAATATTACCGCCGGTTTGGCTCTGAATCCCTACATGGCTCAGCTTCACCTGAAGCGCGGTGCCGAGCTTGAGCGCACTTAGACCGTTAAGTGTGGAGACTTCCGTGACCGCGCTTGCTGCTGTGGCAGCCGTTGAACCGGATGAAGCGGCATAGGCCGTGGTTCCCGTGCTGCCTGCGGTTTGACTTGCGGCAAATGTGCTGAGCAGCAGCAGAACAAATGCTTTTTTTCGTGTAAGCATGTAATTTCCTCCTTGTATGATCTCTTAAGGGAAAATATCAACATTGACTGAATGTCCGCTGAAAAAAAAGCCGTCAAACCGCGCTGAAGCTTAAAGGGAGCTTAAAAGAAGATAAAAAATAAGCGGAATGTGCGAGGCTTGTCAAACGGGCTGTTTTTGCATATAATAGATGGGTATATCTTCCCAAGTGGAGGATCGAAGTGCAGAGGTTATAATCCGCATACATGCAATGATGGAGAAGAGTACGCAGTGCCTGGCTTACAGGGAGGAAGCGCCGCAGATTGAGAGCGTTTCTAAGAGAGCAGAGCTGCCGAAGTTCACTCCGGAGCAGTTCCCTGAATGTGCTTGAAGAGCGCTAGTAGGGGGGACCGGCCGCAGACCGTTATTTCTGTATAAAGTGAGACAGGTCTTTGCCGCACCGAAAGAGGGAATATTGCTCTTAAGGGAAGCGTACGGCCGTCTAACAAGGGTGGTACCACGGTCTTTTCGTCCCTTTACCGGGAGGAAAGGCCTTTTTTTGTTGAACAATATGAGATTTGAGGGGGCAGTACAAGCCATGAAAGACAAATTGGAAGCACTGAAGGCTGAGGCGCTGACGAAGCTGCAGGCGGTAAACGATCCGCAGATTCTGAATGACCTTCGTGTCAAATACCTTGGCAAAAAAGGCGAGCTGACAGAGGTTCTGCGCGGTATGGGCGGACTAAGCGCGGAGGAGCGTCCGGTGATCGGCCAGGTGGCCAATCTGGTGCGCAGCGCCATTGAAGAGGTGATCGGCGCCAAGCAGGAGCTGTTCCAGCAGCAGGAGACAGAGAGCCGTCTGAATGCG
Source organism: Paenibacillus sp. FSL R7-0302 (assembly GCF_038006885.1). NCBI lineage: Bacteria > Bacillati > Bacillota > Bacilli > Caryophanales > Paenibacillaceae > Paenibacillus > Paenibacillus sp. FSL R7-0302. Next base: position 4,628,156 of record NZ_JBBOWB010000001.1, on the reverse strand, counting down.
GAGAAGGTCGATGTAACCCTGCCGGGCCGCGGCCTGCCGCAGGGCGGCATTCATCCGCTGAGCCGGGTGATCCAGGAGATCGAGGATATTTTCATCGGCATGGGCTTCCAGGTTGCAGAAGGACCGGAAGTGGAGACGGATTATTATAACTTCGAGGCGCTGAACCTGCCGAAGAACCATCCGGCCCGCGACATGCAGGATTCCTTCTATATCACGGAAGATATTCTGATGCGTACCCAGACCTCGCCGGTACAGGTGCGTACCATGCAGGCCATGAACGGGGAGAGTCCGGTCAAGGTCATCTGTCCGGGCAAGGTGTTCCGCCGTGACGACGACGATGCGACCCACTCCTTCCAGTTCCACCAGATTGAAGGCCTGGTGATCGGCCGCAATATCCGCATGAGTGACCTGAAGGGTACCCTGCAGCAGTTCACCAAGGAGATGTTCGGGCCCGCGGCGGGCATCCGCCTGCGCCCAAGCTTCTTCCCGTTCACCGAGCCTAGCGTTGAGGTGGATGTAAGCTGCTTCAAATGCGGCGGCGAAGGCTGCCGTCTCTGCAAGCAGAGCGGCTGGCTGGAGATTCTCGGTGCCGGTATGGTGCACCCGAATGTGCTGCGGATGGGCGGATATGATCCAGAAGAATACAGCGGCTTCGCGTTCGGCATGGGCGCTGAGCGGATCGCGATGCTGAAATATGGTATTGATGACATCCGTTACTTCTACACGAATGATATGGGCTTTGTGAAGCAATTCAAGGGTATTTAGGGATTTGGCGGGTGTGTGCGGGGGCGGGACGGATATTGTTAAGCCGGAGGGATGACGGCAGTGCTAATTAAATGACTGCGATTGAAGGACCGGAGGGGAATTTTGGAACTGGAGGAGCGGTAGCGTCCGCCTTTAGGATTGGATTTCTACTGCGGCCAGCAGTGTAATCAGGAAATTCAATCCTAACAGCGGCCGGAAGTCCAAATATTCTCTGTAGGAACACTGCAATGCAGAATTTTGTTGCGCGAAGTTGACGTGGGCTTGTTTATATCCGCTTCCGCGCCCCGGCGCAGGCCGGCATGGAGATCAATACATCTGAAACAAAAAGGAAGTGTGCGATTATGAAAGTATCAACCGCCTGGCTGGCCGATTATATATCGCTGGAAGGGGTGACCGCAGATGAGCTGGCGGATAAAATCACCACCGCCGGCATTGAGATTGACGGAGTAGAACGCCGCAACAAAGGGATTTCCGGGATTGTGACCGGCTACGTGAAATCCAAGGAGAAGCACCCGGACGCCGATAAGCTGAACATCTGTATCGTCGATGCAGGGCAGGGTGAGGATCTGCAGATTGTCTGCGGAGCTAAGAATGTCGCAGCGGGCCAGAAGGTTCCGGTCGCGCTGGTAGGCGCCAAGCTGCCGGGCCTGGAGATCAAAAAAGCCAAGCTGCGCGGCGTGCTGTCGCAGGGGATGATCTGCTCGGCCAAAGAGCTGGGCCTGAACGACAAGCTGCTGCCCAAAGAGCTGCAGGAGGGCATTCTCGTGCTGCCGGAGCAGACCGAGGTGGGCCAGGATATTCTCAAGCTGCTGGGTCTGAATGACGAAATCCTTGATTTCGACCTGACGCCGAACCGTTCCGACTGCCTGAGCATGATCGGTGCCGCTTATGAAGTAAGTGCAGTGCTGGGCCGTGAGCTGAAGCTGGCTGATCCGGCGGCAGAGCTCGTGGAAACGGGCGGGAAGGCTGCGGACTCCATCACGGTTACCATTGAGGACGAGGCATTCTGCAGCCATTACGCCGTGCGTTATATTGCCGGAGTGAAGACCGCGCCGTCCCCGCTGTGGATTCAGAACCGCCTGATGGCGGCCGGGGTACGTCCGATTAACAATATCGTAGACATCACCAACTATGTGATGCTGGAATACGGACAGCCGCTGCATGCATTTGACGGCGGGCAGGTCCAGGGCGGAACCATCGGTGTACGGTTTGCCCATGAAGGGGAAGGACTGGTTACCCTTGACGGACAAGAGCGCAAGCTGGAGCCGCAGATGCTGGTGATTGCAGATGGCTCAGGTGCCATTGGCCTGGCCGGAGTGATGGGCGGACTGTCTACAGAGGTTACCGCAGACACCGTTAATATCGTACTGGAATCAGCCAGATTCGATGGCGGAACAGTACGCAAGACCTCGCGTCAGCTGGGTCTGCGCTCGGAAGCATCCCAGCGGTTCGAGAAGGAAGTCGACCCGAATGCAGTCATCCCTGCACTTAACCGTGCGGCTGCCCTGATTGCCCAGTATGCCGGAGGAATGGTGCATGAAGGAATTGTTCAGGCCGGCAGTATCGCTGGTCAGGAGAAGGTGCTGCACTTATCGCTGGAGAAGCTGAACCGCTATCTTGGCACGGAGCTGTCGCTGCTGGAAGTGAAAACCTTGTTCGGACGTCTGCACTTCAAGTGTGGTGATGCGGCCCAGGGAATCGTCGAGGTCGAGGTTCCGACACGGCGCGGAGACATTACCCAGGATGTGGATCTGATAGAAGAGATCGCCCGCTTGTACGGCTACGACAACATTCCGACCACCCTGATCGAAGGCACTACGACGCCGGGCGCGCTTACCAGACAGCAGTCCCTGCGCCGTGAACTGCGACGCCTGCTCTCGCTCGGCGGGTATCAGGAGGTTATGGGCTATTCCTTCATCCAGCCGGAGCAGACCAAGCTCTTCCCGATCCTGGCGGAAGGCAGGCAGTCTGTGAAGCTGGCGATGCCGATGAGCGAGGAGCGCAGCGTGCTGCGTACCAGCCTGCTGCCGCAGCTGCTGGAAATTGCCCTCTACAATACGAACCGCCGCCAAGGCGATCTGGCGTTATTCGAAATCGGCAACGTCTTCTTCACGGAGGAAGAAGTCCTTACCCGCCAGCCGAGTGAGCTGCCGGTACTGGGACTGCTGCTGAGCGGTACGCGTGCAGCCAAGCAGTGGAACGTGACTGCTGAGCCGGTGGATTTCTTCGACCTTAAGGGTGGGCTGGAGACTGTATTTGCGCATCTGGGCCTTACGGATCGCGTAGTCTACGAAGGGGATGCGCCTGAAGGCTATCATCCGGGACGCTCCGCTTCCATCTATCTGCTTCAGGCAGAGGGCCGTGTGAAGATCGGTTCGATGGGGCAGCTTCATCCTGAGCTGCAGCGCCGGATGGATCTGGAGGATACGTACGTATCTGAAGTTCTGCTGCAGCCTCTCTATGATGCGGCACGCGCCCAGCTGCAGTACAGCGAGCTTCACCGCTTCCCGGGCATGGAGCGGGACATTGCGGTGGTAGTGGATGACGCGGTTCCGGCAGGCGACCTGATCGCGGCGATCCGTGAGCATGGCGGCACATTGCTGCAGAATGTGCAGGTATTCGATATCTACACAGGAGGCAAAATGGAGGCGGGCAAGAAGAGTGTTGCCCTGTCGCTCCTGTACCGCCATACCGAGCATACGCTGACAGACGAAGAAGTTGTGGAAGTGCATGACAAAGTGGTCTCAGCGCTTGAACAAACTTTTGGTGCAGAATTAAGAAAATAGCAGGAATTGTGCAAAGCCGCAGCGAATCCATTTAGAAACAGAGATTCGCTGCGGCTTTTCTGTACCCTTGTGAAGTGCGGAGGAACATGCAAATAAATGCAGTGGACGCGTGCTTTTGCCAAAGGTCAGGAAATCACGCTACAATAGGAGTAAGAGCAAAGAAACCAACTTAGAATCCGCACACATACAAAGGAGGGCACAACTGTGGCTATGGACCGGACCCGTGTCGCCGTGGAGATATACGGAACTTCCTACAAGCTTGTCGGAAGCAGCACAGAATATATGAAGCAGGTCGCCCGTCATGTCGATGAGCATATGCGTGCAATATCGAAATCACATTCCAGACTGGATACGCCGCGGATTGCGGTGCTTACAGCTGTACATATGGCAGAGCAGGCAATCCAGGTTCAGGATTTCAAGAATGAGCTGAATATGCTGACCGGTGAACGTACCGAGCTGCGAGTAGAGGTGTCACGCCTTCAGGAAGCGCAGCGTGAACAGCAGGAAGAATATGAGAAGCTGGAAGCGGCAGCGAAGGAAGAGGCGGCGCGGCTGATTGCCGCTGCCGAAGAAGAACGCTCAAGGCATCTGGAGCAGCAAGAGCAGGAGCGGCAGCTGCAAGCCCAGCTGCTGGAGGAAGAGAAGCAGGCTGCGGCCGCCGCCCGCGAGCAGCTAGTGCAGGAGCTGAAGGCACGCGAGGAAGAGCTTAAGGCGCTGCGCCAAGGTCATGAAGCAGAGCAGGCTGCAAGCCGTGAGGCGGCGCGGCAGGAGCTGGAAGCCGCAGAAGCCATGCGGCTGCAGCAGCTGGAAGAGTTGAAGTCTGCCCATCAGCAGGAATTGGAGCAGCTGCGCGAGACGCTGATCCGCGAGAAGACAGAGACGTTGTCTGCCCTGGAGCAGGAGCTGCATGAGACGCGGGAGTCGATGGGCAGCGAGATCGTGGAGATCCGCTCCACGCTCAGCAAGGAGCTGGCTGATACCAAGGCCGCGCTCACGAGTGAGCTTACCGGGGAACGGGAAGCGCTCGAGAAGGAGCTGGCCAAGAACAAGGAGCTGCGGCAGTCCCAGGGGACGCAGGAGCACCGGCACAAGCAGCAGCTTCAGGAGCTGGAGAAGCAGCTTGGCGAGCTGCGCGGCGGAACCGGGCAGCTCCAGTCCCGGCTGCGGGCGGCGGAGGCCGGGCTGAAGGGCGAACGCGATGCGCGGCTGACGCTGCTGGCGCAGTACGAAGCTGTGCTGAAGCGGGAGGAGCAGCTCGGGGAGGAGCTGCGGCTCGCGGCAGAGGGGGCGCAGCAGCATAGCGCCGAGCTGGAGGAAGCTCGCCAGCGCTATGGGGCTGTAGAGAGCGAAGCGGCAGAGCTGCGCGGCGCGCTGCAGGAGACGGCGGACAAGCTGAGCACGGCGCTTGAGGAGCTGCACACTGCTACGGAGCTTGGCAATCTGCTGAACGATGAACTGGAAGGGCTCCGCCAGCGTTATGAGCTGACGCAGGAAGAGGCGGCAGCTCTACGCACATCGCTGCGTGAGACCGCAGACAAGCTGAGCACGGCGCTTGAGGAGCTGCACACCGCTACGGAGCTTGGCAATCAGCTGAACGATGAGCTGGAAGGGCTCCGCCAGCGTTATGAGCTGACGCAGGAAGAAGCGGCAGCACTGCGCACATCTCTGCGGGAGACCGCGGACCAGCTCAGCCGGACGCAGGTCGAATTCGACCGGACGGCCGAGGAGGCTGCTTCCTGGCAGGAACGTGCGAACAAGCATATGGAGGATATCGGCGAGCTGGAGATGAAGCTTCTGGAAGAAGGGGAGAAGTCGGCAGCACTGCAGCGCGAAGTGGAGACCCTGCGCGGACAGGCAGACGGCATGGTTCAGCAGCTTGATCAGGAAGCGCGGCTTCGTGCCGAAGCGGAGCAGGAGCTTACCGTTCAGCAGGAGGCGGCAGAAGCAGCCCGCAAGGAACTGGCAGCGCTGCGCGGCCGTTACGAGGAGCTGATCGCGCAGTACGACGAGATTCTGCAGGACGGGGAGCAGCTGAAGGAACGCTGCGAGCTGCTGGAAGCTGAAGGCGAGGAAGCTGTGCGGCGAATGGAAGAGCTATACGAGGCAGGCCGTGAAGCTGCCGCTGCGGCGGCGGAGCAGCAGGAAGCACTCCGTGAGACCCGGGAGTACGAAGCTACCTGGAAGCAGAAAGTTGAGGAGCTTCAGCAGCGCGAGCAGCAGTGGAACGAGCAGGAGGCACAGCTGCGAGAGGAGATTGAGATCTGGCAGCAGGAGGCCGGGGAAGCCGAGGCTCAGGCGGAAGCAGTCAGCCGCTCGCGCACTGAGGCGGCGCAGCAGCTGGATGAAATCGGCGAGAGCTATGAGATGGTCCAAGGCCAGCTGCGGCTCGTTCAGGCCCAGTTCGAGCTGCAGCAGGGGGAGATGGAGAAGCTGTCCCAGGAGCATCGCAGCTTGCAGGCGGAATATGCCAAGCTGCAGAGTGAATATAATGAATGGATTCAACTGATCGAACAGGACAGTTGAATGGCGGATGCATCACAGGAAGAGCTGTTGTAAGCAGGAATGCTTAGAACGGCTTTTTCTGCTGTACAGGGACAGGGGGCGGCCTCCTATTAGGGGGACTGCAAGGGAGGGCTGCTGCTCTAAAGTTGGCTGAAGTGAAGTATTGCACCAATCCTGCACTAAATACAACATTTGTACCTCTGAGGCAGCAAATTGCGGGAAATCCTGCCTATAATGCAACATATCTTAGGCAATGACCCGCTCCACCGGTAACATTCCTGCAAAATGTGCAACATTAGGCGTTCTCATGCTGCAATCCGGTAGGAATCCTGCAAAAAATGCAACACTTGGCGAGCCCAGGCTGCAATGAAGAGCACAAGTGCCCTTGACATAATAAGTATTGCAACCGGTTACAACCCGGGGTAGGATGTTGGTTGAGGTGAACGGGATGGATAAGAAATGGGTTAGCGGCGCTGGGGTTATTGTGCTTTTTATACTGTTGTCATATTTGTTTATAGGCTTCGCGCGCCATTCTGCCCGGATGGGCAATATTGTCAAGGAATTAAGCGGCCAGCCCAGTCAGGACAAGCCCGGATATCATATTGTGCTGATCGAGCAGGAGCGGTACCACCCGTACTGGGAGATGGTCGAGAAGGGGGCGGCGGAGGCCGCAGCGAAATACGGGATAGAGATCGAATTCACGGGACCGGTGCGCAATAACATGGAGGAGCAGATCAGCCTGCTGGAAAAAGCGATTGCCGCCCAGGTGGATGCCATCATCGTCCAGGGGCTCAACGACGAGAAGTTCACGCCGGTGATTGATAAGGCCGTGAACCGGGGGATTCCGGTGATCACGATTGACACGGATGCTCCGGCCAGCCGGAGACTGGCCTATGTGGGCACTGACAATGTAGCTGCCGGTGAGGCGCTGGGGCGCATGGTAGTGAAGACGACCGGCGGAAAAGGCAAAATAGGCGTAATCATCGGCAGCGAGCTGGCCAAGAACCAGCTTCAGCGTCTGGACGGGCTGAAGAACATCGTGAAGGACTACGGCGGCATGGAGATTGTCGATGTCCGCAGCTCCAACATCTCGCATATGGAGGCGATCCAGCAGGCGGCAGATATGCTACGGTATCATCCGGAGATCGATGTCATGGTCGGGACCAGTTCAACGGACGCGCTGGGAGTCTTGCAGGCATCGAGGAGCCTGAAGCGCGGGCCGCTGACCATTATCGGCTTCGATAATCAGGCGGAGACGCTGGATGCCATCAGCCGGGGAGCGATCACAGCGACTGTTGCGCAGCAGCCCTACCTGATGGGGAATATGGCGGTCCGGCTGCTCCATGAGCATTTTAATGGTGCTGAGTTACAGCCCAGGTACTATACCGGTGTGAAGGTGCTGGATAAGACCAATGTGCAGGAGGGAGAGAGCCTATGAGTATCCGCCTGAAGCTGCTGATCTGCATTCCGCTGCTGGTGCTGCTGATGAGCTCGGTCTCCTTCGTACTGTTCCAGAGCGGGAAGAATGTGCAGGAGAGCTACCACCTGATGATGAACCGGATCATGCTGTATAAGGAGGTATCCTATGAGGTCGGCGAGAATATGCGCTCCTTGAACCGCTTCATTATGCAGGTGGATACAGACAGCTTCCCGGAGGTGGAGAAGCATCTGGGCGCGGTGCTGGAGCTGCGCAGCAGGCTGGACGGGATGAATACCATCGGGGGAAGCGGCCTTCCGCTGATGAACTACAGCCACCTTATAGATACTTTTGTCGAGCAGGCGGGCCAGATGATCACGGAGATTGACGGACAGGATGCGAATTCGCTGGCAGGTGCCTATATCGAGGCGGAGCAGACACAAAGGTTCATCCGCGAGGAGGCCCAGGAGCTGGTCGATCTGGAGCTGGACCAATATAAGCCGATCTACGCCGAGATTATGTCCACGACAGCGAAGCTGAACCGGATGGGCAGTCTGCTGGTGATTACCGCGGCGCTGCTTAGCATCTGTATGGCGGTCTGGCTGTCCGGCAGCATTACCGGACCGATCCGCCGCCTGGTGGCAACGGCCAAGCAAATCTCGAAGGGACGGATGGATACCAAGGCGCCGGAGAGCGCGGGTAACGATGAGATCAGCATACTGTGCCGCGCGTTTAACGGGATGATCGATAATATCCAGGAGCTGATGAAGGAGAACATCAAGAGTGCGGAGAAGGACCGGCTGGTCAAGGAGCTGGAGCTGAAAATGCTGCAGAGCCAGATCAATCCGCATTTCCTGTTCAACACACTGAATTCCATCGCCAAGCTTGCGTATCTTGAAGGGGCGGCGAGAACCAGTGATCTGACCGTATCCGTCTCGCGTCTGCTCCGCTATAATCTGCAAAAGCTGGACCAGGCCGTTCCGCTGCGCGAGGAGGTCGAGCATGTGAACGAGTATATCAACATCCAGCGGGCCCGCTTCCGGGACCGGATTGCTTTTGAGATGGAGATTGATGAGGAGGCGATGGACGGGATGGTGCCGTGTCTGACGCTGCAGCCGATCTTCGAGAATGCCTTCGTTCACGGTCTGGAGCAGATGGAGGAGGGGGCTATACTTACGCTGTCCATCCGTTACCGCAGCGGGCAGGTGGAGATTGTGATTAGCGATAACGGAGCGGGTATGAATCGCGAGACGGTAGCCCGGCTGATGGGATCGATTCAGCAGGAGGCGCCGCATTCCAGCGGCAAGGGCCAGTCTACCGGGCTTGGGACACATAATGTTTTTAAAAGACTGCATTTATTCTTCGACGGCCAGCAGCTCATCGAGATCAACAGCAGTGAAGGGCAGGGGACGGCGGTGCTGTTCCGGCTGCCCTTCCGGACCTCGGCCTAGAGGCACTCACCTGAAGTGAAGGGGGAAGCGATAACGATGTACAAGCTGCTGATCGCAGATGATGAAGCACTGGAGCGGGAGGGGCTGGAGCTGATGATCCGGCATCTGATCCCGGACAAATTCGAATTCCTGCATGCGGGGAACGGGCGGAAAGCGATTCAGCTGGCAGAGGAGCACCGGCCGGATATGATTTTCATGGATATTAAGATGCCCGGAATTCAGGGGCTGGAGGCGGTGCGGCAGATCCGGGAGAAGCTACCGGCGGCGCAGATTGTGATGATTACGGCCCATGACTACTTCGCGTATGCCAAGGAGGGGCTGCTGCTGGGTGTGCGCGACTATCTGCTGAAGCCGGCCCGGCGGGAAGAGGTTGCGGAGGTGCTGAGGAAGCTGATGGCGGTCATAGAGGAGGCGCGGGCGCGCAGGAATGAACAGCTGGAGCTCCAGGAAAAGCTGGCCCATCTGCTGCCGCTGGCCGAGAATGAGCTGACCCTGATGCTGATGCTGGAGCATGTGCAGGATCTGGAGCCGGAGCAGCTGGCCGGGCTGCTGGAGCTGCACTTCAGCAAGGGCTACGCAATGGTCCTGTCATTCCCCCGGCATGGGGAGACGGGCTGGGAGACATTCCGGCAGTCCAAGCGGGAGATCTATGAGGCGATCAAGCAGTTTGCCAAAACAGGACTGGGCTGCCTCGCCGGACCGCTGGCCGGGCATCAGCTGGCGCTGTTCATTCCCTTGCCGCCGGGGAGGACCGGATATTCCCAGCGCGTCAGCTCGCTGGACTGGGGAGAGCGGCTCCGCACCTATACCCGGGAGCGCTTCGGCCTGCCCCTTGGCGTCGGGATCGGCTCGATCCGTGAAGGCTGGGACGGGCTTAGCCGTTCCTACCGCGAAGCCGTCCGCGTATGTGCGGACCACCAGCATTCATTCGGTGTGCACCATTATGATGATATGATCCAGAGCTCGGGGCAGACGGCGGTCTCTCTGGATGAAGAGAAGAAGCTGCTTACCGCCCTGCTCCAGCGCAGCAAGCAGGAGGCCGCCCAGCGCTTCAGCCTGCTGTATGACTCCTTCGAGCAGGGAGGGGAGCAGCCGCTGTCCGCCGTGCGCGGGGAGGTAACCGGCCTGCTGCTGTTCCTGGCCAGAGGCGTTCACTCCACGGCCGGTGCGGAGCTGCTGGCTTCGCTGAATGCAGCGGAAGATCCGCATGCTTTGCGATTAAGCGCGGAGGCCTGGCTGGAGCGGCTGATCGATGGCCTGGAGGAGGAGCAGGAGCATCACCGGTCCCATGTGCATCAGCGGGCGCTGCTCTATATCAGCCAGAAATATAAAGAGGATATCTCCATGGAGCAAACGGCTGAATATGTGAACCTTAGCCCGCATTATTTCAGCAAATTATTCCGGCAGCATGAAGGAGAGACCTTCATCGATTATGTCACACGGCTGCGGATGAATGAAGCGAAACGCCTGATCTCTGAGGATCAGCTGAACCTGAAGGAAATCTGCTATGAAGTAGGCTATAAGGACCCGAATTATTTCAGCCGGGTCTTCAAGAAGGCTGCGGGGATGACGCCAAGCGAATTCCGCCAGCAGCAGGAGAAGCCGGGTCCTTGCTGAGCGCAGCAAGGACTTTTTTGTGCTGTTGCCCCGGTTTATCCTATGAAAGCCGGGGCGGAGAATTACATTACAGCAGGCAAGACCAAGAATGCGGGTGGAGGGCAAATAAGTGCAGGGAATCACTGCTCCTGGGGCGGTTTTTCCATGCTACACTTTTTTTGTAAGCGCAATCAAATATAGGGCTGACGAAAAGGGGCGTAGCAATCGTGAGAAAATACGGAAGAATAGTTTCCCTCGGGCTGGCGGCGATGGTGCTGGCGGCATCGGTGGCGGGCTGCGGTGTGGTCTCAAGCGGTGACAACGAGAAGAAGGAGACTGCGGGAGCGGCCAAGGACGGGGACAAAATTGTCATCGGCATGTCCATGGATACCTTGAAGGAGGAGCGCTGGCAGAAGGACCGGGATATTTTCACAGCAAAAGTACAGGAGCTTGGCGGTGAAGTGAAGGTGCTGGCGGCGAACGGAGATGATGCAACCCAGCTCAGCCAGGCGGAGCAGCTCATCTCGCAGGGTGTGGATGTCCTGGTGGTGATTGCGCATAATGCGGAGGCGACCGCTCCGATTGTGGATAAAGCGCATAAGGAAGGCATCAAGGTCATTGCCTATGACCGGCTGATTAACAATTCCGAGGTGGATTATTACATCTCCTTCGATAATGTGCGTGTCGGCGAGTTCCAGGCCCAGGCGGTCATTGATAAGGCTCCGAAAGGCAACATCGTCTACATCGGCGGTGCGGATACCGATAACAATGCCCACATGTTCAAGGAAGGCGCGATGAATATTCTGAAGCCGCTGGAAGAGAAGGGCGATATCAAAATCGTCTACGACCAGTTCTCCAAAGACTGGAAGCCGGAAGAAGCGCTGAAGAATATGGAGAATGCGCTGACCGCGAACAATAATGATGTACAGGGCGTGGTAGCTGCGAATGACGGAACAGCGGGCGGCTCGATTCAGGCGCTTACGGCGCAGGGGATGGCGGGCAAAATTCCGGTATCCGGCCAGGATGCCGACCTTGCCGCTGTACAGCGCATCGCCGAAGGCACGCAGCTGATGACGGTCTACAAGCCGATCAACGCGATTGCCACGAAGGCGGCGGAAATGGCGGTGGCGGCTGCCAAGGGCGAGACAATTTCAACTGATAAGACTGTTAACAACGGTAAAATTGATGTTCCATCCGTGCTGCTTGATCCGCTTGCCGTCAACAAGGATAACCTGGATGTGCTGATCAAGGACGGCTTCCACAAGCTGGAGGATGTGTACAAGAACGTTCCGAAGGACCAGTGGCCGAAACAATAAGGGCAGCCTGTACGGCAAGCAGATGCGGCGCCAGTGGCGAACCCGCATCTGCTTGCTGCTTGAGGGCAGGAAGGAGGAACGGCAGGCATGGATGTACTTGAAATGGTAGAGATCAGCAAGAGCTTCCCCGGTGTGAAGGCGCTGGACCATGTGAACTTCAAGGTGAAGCAAGGAGAGATTCACGCCTTGTGCGGAGAGAATGGCGCAGGCAAATCCACGCTGATGAAGGTGCTGAGCGGACTGTACCCTGCGGGGACCTACGAAGGCGAAATCCGCATCGGCGGGGAGAAGAAGGCATTCCACCAAATTACCGATGCAGAGCAGGCCGGTATTGCGATTATCCATCAGGAGCTGGCGCTCGTGAAGGAGATGACGGTCGGCGAGAATATTTTTCTGGGGGCAGAGCCGGTGAAGCGCGGGGCCATCCAATGGAATGAGCTGTACCATCAGGCATCGCTGTGGCTTAAGAAGGTGGGGTTGAACCTGTCGCCGGATACGAAGATCGGCAATCTGGGCATCGGCCAGCAGCAGCTCGTAGAGATCGCCAAGGCGCTCTCCAAGCATACCCGGATTCTCATTCTGGATGAACCGACAGCGGCGCTGACCGAGAGCGAGGTGTCCATCCTGATGGGCATCCTGAACCAGCTGCGGCGCGAAGGGGTTACCTGTGTCTATATCTCCCACAAAATGCCCGAGGTGTTCGCACTGGCCGATTCGATTACCGTGCTGCGCGACGGGCGGACGGTGGCAACCCTGGAGCGCCAGGCGACGAACGACGACCAGGTGGTATCGCTGATGGTCGGCCGTGAGCTGACCGAGCGCTATCCGCGCGTCCCGCATTCCCCCGGGGACAAGGTGCTTGAGGTCGCAGACTATAATGTCTGGCACCCGGAGAAGCGTCAGCAGAAGGTGCTTAGAGATATTGGATTTACGCTCCGCCAGGGCGAAATTCTGGGCATTGCCGGGCTGATGGGGGCCGGACGGACAGAGCTGGTCAGCAGCCTGTTCGGTGCGTATGGCGGAAGAAGCGAAGGCACGGTTCTGATCGAAGGCAAGGCCGTTAAGATCCGTTCCATTGCCGAAGCGATCAAGGCCGGGATTGCCCTGGTCACGGAAGACCGCAAGCGCCAGGGGCTGGTCATGGGGATGGATGTCAAGCGCAATACGACGCTGGCTACACTCGGCAAGGTCTCAAGGCTCGGAGTGATCAATGAGAATGAGGAGATCAAGTGGTCTGAGCAGTACGTGAAGGATCTGAAGACGAAGACTGCTTCGCTGGAGACACTGGTCGGCACACTCTCCGGGGGGAACCAGCAGAAGGTAGTTATCGGCAAATGGCTGATGAGTGACCCCAAGATTCTGATTATGGACGAACCCACCCGGGGCATCGATGTCGGGGCAAAGTACGAAATCTATAATCTGATGAACAAGCTGGTAGAGCAGGGAGTAGCTATTATAATGATCTCCTCGGAGCTTCCGGAGGTGCTCGGGATGAGCGACCGGATTCTGGTGATGTGCGAAGGACAACTGGTACGGGAATATGACTGGCGCGAGGCAACGCAGGAGAATATTATGCTGGCCGCCACAGGAGGCAGATAGAGATGCAGCTGCAAAAAGAGCTTAAGGAACCTGAAACGGTTCCGGCCGCCGGAGGATCGCGCTTGCGTACCCTGTTCGGCAAAATGGATATGCGTGCTTATACGATGATTGGCGCATTAATTCTGATCTGGGTCCTGTTCGGCGCGTTGAATCCGACCTTCCTGACCTCGCGGAACCTGTCCAATCTGTTCACGCAGATGTCGGTGACCTCTATACTCGCCATTGGCATGGTGCTGGTTATCGTAGCGGGCCATATCGATCTGTCCGTCGGCTCCATCGTCGGCTTGACCGGCGGGATGGCGGCGATTCTCAGCAACTGGCTGGAGCTGCCCGCTATCGTGGTCATTCTTGGTACCGTGGCCGCAGGTGCGGTGCTGGGTCTGGTGCAGGGCTGGCTGGTCGCCTATAAAATGATTCCCGCCTTCATCGTCACCCTCGGCGGGATGATGGTGTTCCGCGGGGTGCTGATGGGCGTGACTGAATCAATGACCATTCCGGTATCTGATCCGGTGCTGGCGCTGCTCGGCAATGCCTATTTTGCCTCAGGCTTCGGAATCATTCTGGGCGTACTCGCAGTGGCTCTGCTGCTGTATAGCGCGTTCACGAAGCGGCGCTCCCGCAAGAAATACGGGTTCACTGTCGCCCCGCTCGGCATGGATATCGCGAGGGTAACAGGACTGTCCCTGCTCGTGGTAGTCTTCGTGGCCTTGATGAACAACTACAAAGGGATTCCGTTCCCGATCATCTTCGTCATTGTGCTGGCGGCCATCTTCTACTTCCTGTCCACCAAGACGACCTTCGGCCGCCATATCTATGCCATAGGCGGTAATATTGAGGCAGCGCGGCTCTCCGGGATCAACATCAAGCGCAAGACGATGATGGTCTTCATCCTCAGCGGCCTGCTCGGCTCCATCGCCGCCATCGTGCTGACCTCCCGCCTGGCCTCGGCGACCATTACCGCAGGCAATATGGCCGAGATGGACGCCATTGCCGCCTGTGTCATCGGCGGCACCTCGCTGATGGGCGGAGCCGGAACGGTCATCGGCGCTCTGATCGGGGCGCTGGTCATGACCTCGCTCGACAACGGCATGTCGCTGATGGGACTGGAGTCGTTCTGGCAGTATGTGGTCAAAGGCTCGATCCTGGTCATCGCCGTCTGGCTGGACATTTCAGGCCGCAGCAAGGGTGTGAAGTAAGAGGAGGGGTGTAGCAGCCCCTTAAGCATACAGAGCAAATAAGCCGGCAGGGATGTTGTCCCTTCCGGCTTATTTGCTGACTAGAAAATCATTATTTTCGTCCGATATGTTGTGCGCGTAGGTGCGAGAATCGAATGTAATCGAAAAACCGATCACATTGGGCACGGCGGAGGCGAGAGGGCCGGATAAGGTCGGAAAACCGATTACATTCGGCGCTGCGGAGGTGTGTGAGCCGAATAAGGTCGAAAAACCGATTACATTGGGCGCGGCGGAGGCGAGCGGGCCGGATAAGGTCGAAAAACCGATTACATTGGGCGTGGCGGAGGCGAGCGGGCGGGATGTATGCGGAAAACCGAACACAACGGTGCGACCCCCTTATCCCGGAGTCCTCCGTATAAAATCGGTACTTGTTGTACATATGCTCTTTATTTCGCTTTTTCTCTCGGCCAGAAGAAGCGGGAGCGGTCTTCCAGGGTCAGGACCCACTCCGCAAAGGTAGCTGGCGGCATGTTCCGAAGGCTCGTATGCATTCTGCGATTGTTGTAAAAGTCCATGTACCGGTCCACCGCTTCATAGGCCTCTTCGAACGTGTCGAAGGCCTCTTTACGGAACAAATCCCGATCAATATTACTGTGGAACGATTCAATAAAAGCATTGAAATCCGGCGTTCGAGGCGGAATGCGTTCATGGGTCATTTCCCAGCTTTCACACATGTCGCCAAACAGGTGGCTGACGAACTGTGGACCGTTGTCGGTGCGGATCACCGGGCGTGCGCTGTCAGGGGCGCAGTGTTGCTCCATGGCGCGTCCCAGCGTCTGGCAGGCGTGCTTGGCCTCACACGACGATCCTCGGTGGTAGCCGACGATAACACGGGTAAACACATCGATAATGCTCAGGACAAAGAAATGCCGGTCACGGCCCGCCACGTACCCGTACTTAATGTCCATCTGCCAGAGCTGGCCCGCCCCGGTAATGACTCGGTTCTCCGGCAGCTTCCGGGGGTGCTTAAAGCGCTTGTGGCGCTGCGGCTGCAGGATATCCAGCGCCTGACACAGCCGGTAGCTTTTCTTGTGATTGAGCCTCAGCCCGTGCTGGTTCCACAAGCACTTGGCCAGCAGTTTGTACCCGTACACGTGCTCCTCTCCAGCGATTATTCCAGCAGCCATTCCTGGATTTCCTCGTCGCTAATCTTCTCTCCAGACTCGGTCAGGGAATAGCCGGGTACGGGTCTTCCGCGCCCCTGGGATACGGCCTGTGCAACCTGCTTCTTGCGTTTCTTACGGTCGTAATACGTAGACTCTGCTAGCCCCACGAGACGTAGTACCAACGCTGCGGTATTCCCCTGCTTAATGAATAGGTCGGCTACCTCGATTTTTTCGGATAAGCAGGGGTTGGCTTTTTTAGCAGTTCACGTAGAATCTCGATCTCTAACTCCTTTTCGCCGAGGATCTTGACGGCCTTCTCGTATTTCTGCTCCACTTCCAGGAGGCGCTTCAGTTCCTCCACCTGCTCCTGGGGATACGGATGATCTTGTTCCCCATGGATCTCTCGGTAGTCCCTCACCCACTGATTCACCGTCGATGGGGTCACCCCATACTTTCGGGCAACCACCGCTGCCTTAATGCCAGACAACACCTCTTGCGCAGCCTTCTCTCTTGTTCCTGTTAAGTGTCCCATACCGTTCATCCTCCTCCTATATCTAGTCTACATTTTTGTGGGGGAGGACTCCAACTTCTTTAGGGGGCTGTGGAGACAATGTGTCGTACGGGGGTGGGGGAGCCGAATGTATGCGGAAAACCGAACACAATGTGCCAATACTGAGGTGAAGGGTCGGGTGCAGGCCAAACGAGCTAATGAGGTGCACTAGTGCTGCACAATTGCCCTTGAGTCACTGGAAAGTTGACCAACTGAGCGAATGAAGGAAATGAAAGGGATAAATCCCTCTGAATCCGCCGAATGCGGGCGTACGGATCAAATGAAAGGGATAAATCCCTCTGAATCCGCCGAATGCGGGCGTACGGATCAAACGAAAGGGATAAATCCCTCTGAATCCGCCGAAAGTGAGCGGACGGATCAAATAAAAGGGATAAATCCCTCTGAATTCGCCGAAAGTGGGCGGACGGATCAAACGAAAGGGATAAATCCCTCTGATTCCGTCGAAAGTGGTCGGACGGAGGAAATGAAAGGGATAAATCCCTCTGAATTCGCCGAAAGTGGGCGGACGGATCAAACGAAAGGGATAAATCCTTCAGAGCCCGCCGGAAGCTGGGTTATTCCACTCTGTTAATCCCCCCTTTATTCCACAATAATCTTAGCGGTCATTGCGCTGTGGCCGGAGCCGCACATGATGGCACAGGTCATCTCGAAGGTTCCGGCTTCCTCGGGCAGCACCACCTGCGAGGCGTTCTTGGCGTCCAGCCGCAGCTTCATCTCCGGGATCAGAATGCCGTGATTGCCGCTCTCATTTTCAAAGATGATTTTGACAGGGACACCCTTCTTCAAATGGTACTCCGGCTGGTCAAAGCTATAATTGCTGGCCGTAATGACGAGTTCTTCCTCCGCCGTCAGATTGCTCCCGGCAGCTGCGTTGTTTGCGCTATCAGAATTGCTGCTGTTCCCTCCGCAGGCCGTTAGCAGAAGCACAAAAAGAATAGAACAAAGAATAGCCGACTTCCTGATCATATGCATCCTCCTCATCTACTTGGACAGTTGACCTTAGCATAGCCTAAATCGGTCAAGTTGTCTTGATCAATCTATGAAAAACACTCTATCCACCGTTATTCAACGTAGCTGCAAACTTTGTCGAATTTTGCAAAAATATGATGCAAAATAGTTTAAAATTAATTATAATTAAGCCTAATATAATTAAAGCTTCATATTATTCCACTAGAAGCAGGGGAGTCAGATCATTATAGATTACGCGTTGCAAAGTGCAGAGAGATGGCACCGGAGAATATTGTATGGCTACTGGATCATCGTACTCTGTCTGCTGCTCGCCCAGTTCCTGTATATGCTGTACTCCCGTTCTGCCCAGATGCAGACGATTTTTAGTCCCGGCAAAGGCCATGTGTTCATAGTCTGCAACCTGATGATTGTCCTGACAATGGCTTCTGCCGAGGTCTGGCTGCGGCGCTCGTTCCGTTATCATAAGCAGGCGGTTGTAGTCTGCAGCTTTATGGTTTCCTATCTGATGTATTTTGTGCTTGAGCCTTATGTAGACGGTGCCCAGATGACGCTGATGATGCCGATTATGCTGGCCCTCATCTATTTCGACCAGCGGTTGCTGTATTCGCTTGGAGCGTTTAGCATTGTATTCTACGGGGGGATCTATTTCGGGCTTGAACGGCCGCTGCTTGGTAAGCCGCTGCTGGAGTTTGTGCTGGTGGAGTGTGTGTATGTTGTTTTTGCCCTGATGGCGCAGGCTGTGATCCTCCGTGGCCGCGAGACGCGCGAATATCTGGAGCAGCTCACCAAGTCGGAGCAGGAGCTGATGGTAGAGCGGGCGATTTCGGACAAGCTGCTGAAGATGGATGCGTTAACCGGCCTATATAATCACAAGACGTTCCATGAGTATCTGGATTCGCTGCTGGAGCAGTGTGAGAGCAACGGACTGAGGCTGCAGCTTGCGCTGCTGGACATCGATAATTTCAAGCAGGTCAATGACAGATACGGACACTGGGTGGGCGATCTTGTGCTGAAAGAGGTGGCGGCCAAGATGGGCAGCCTGATCGGGTTGAATGACTTCGCGGCAAGGTATGGCGGGGAAGAATTCGCAGTGATTTTTACGGATAAAAGCTTCCAGGAAGCCTACGCTGCTGTCGAACAAATGCGTATCAGCATTGCCGCCATGTGCCATCCGTATGCCGGGAACAAGCCCATTACTGTCAGTATCGGACTATGTCACTACCAGCTTGGAGACGGCAAGGAGCTGTTGTTCCGCAAGACGGACGATTCGCTCTATACAGCCAAGCGCAGCGGGAAAAATGCTGTGGTGACCTCTGCGGTTACTTCCGGTGAAGAACATAAATTTACAGAAAACCCCCAAGTTCCGATATAAACCGGGAGCTGGGGGTTTCATTGTCTGCACGGGCCTGGCGTAAGTTATTTGCCTGCCTCGAACGGAGTGGATACCGGCAGGAAGAGGTCGATGATCCCGATGACCAGTGCGGCAAGCAAGGCACCAAGCACCGAGACACTGACTCCGCTGACGACAAACTGGGCAATCCAGATAACCAGAGCGCTGACCAGGAAGCCGACGATACCGCGGCCGAAGGGCGTTGTTTTTTTGCCGAAAATGCCTTCAACGACCCAGCCGAGCAGCGCGATCACCAGAGCAAGCATGAATGCGCTCCAGAATCCCCCGACCGTGAACTGCGGAACAATCCAGCCGACCACCATCAGCACGATTGCAGCGACTATGAACCGTACTACATGAGCTAAGAATCTCAATGAACTAACCTCCTTTGGCGTTCGCTTAAGGATATGTGCGTTGTTATTGTGGCCCGAAGCCGGTTTTCTATGCCCAGAAATCATACCCAAATAGCGAAAATGGGCTAAATTAGGTATAATGGTTCCATCTATGAAGGGAGCTGTGACAGTAATTGGACGACAAAATTTTGCATACGCTTGAATATCGCAAGATTTTAAATAAATTGATGCAGTATACGCAGACGCCGATGGGACGGCTGACCGCCGAGCTCCTGAAGCCTTCCGGTGATTTCGAAGGGGTGAAGAAGCTCCTGCAGGCTACGGATGAGGCGGTAAATGTTGACCGGTTGAAGGGAATTCCCTCCTTCGGCGGCGTGACCGATATCCGTCCTGCGCTGAAGCGTGCATCAATTGGCGGGATGCTGGGCACAGCAGAGCTGCTTGCGGTAGGCAACACGATTGGCGGGGCCCGCCGGGTCAAGCGGTTCCTGAATGCCATGCATGACGATGAGAGCATTCCTGCCCTCTTCGCGCAGAGTGATCTGCTGTCGGAGCAGAAGCATGTTGAGGATGCCATCCGCATGTGTATTGACGAGAACGCCGATGTGATGGATTCGGCGAGCACGGAGCTTGCCGCCATCCGCCGCGAGCTGCGCGGGGGAGAGACACGCATCCGTGAGAAGCTGGATTCGATGATCCGCTCGTCTTCGGTCTCGAAGATGCTGCAGGATCAGCTCGTGACGATCCGTGGTGACCGGTTCGTCATTCCGGTCAAGGCAGAGTACCGCGCCCACTTCGGCGGTATCGTGCATGACCAGTCGGGCTCAGGAGCCACGCTGTTCATCGAGCCGGAATCCATTGTGGCGATGAACAACAAGCTGCGGGAGACGCGGCTGCGCGAAGAACGCGAGATTGAGATCATCCTGCACCGGCTGACTGCGCTGGTAGGCGATATTGCCGAGGAGATGGCTTATGATATCGACATTCTCGGCGAGCTGGACTTCATCTTCGCCAAGGCGCGGCTCGCACGCGACCTGAAGGCTACCCAGCCGCGGATGAATGACCGCGGATACCTGCGCCTGCGCAAGGGCCGCCATCCGCTAATTCCGGCGGAGCAGGTTGTGCCTCTGGATGTGGAACTGGGCAATGATTACCGCTCCATCATCGTGACTGGACCGAATACGGGCGGAAAGACTGTGACCCTCAAGACGATCGGCCTGCTCAGTCTGATGGCCATGTCCGGTCTATTCATTCCGGCCGAGGAAGGCAGCCAGCTGTGTGTCTTCGATGCGATCTACGCTGACATCGGCGATGAGCAGAGCATCGAGCAGAGCCTCAGTACCTTCTCCAGCCATATGACGAATATTATATCCATTCTGAAGCGGATGACACCGAAGAGTCTGATTCTGCTCGATGAGGTCGGGGCAGGAACAGATCCGGCTGAAGGCTCTGCGCTCGCGATAGCGATTCTGGAGAATATTCACCGGACGGAATCCCGGATGGTTGCTACTACACATTACAGTGAACTGAAGGCATACGCTTATGAACGGGCAGGCGTTATTAACGCCAGTATGGAATTCGACGTGCAGAGCCTGAGTCCTACTTACCGGCTGCTGGTCGGTGTACCTGGACGAAGCAATGCGTTCGCTATTGCTGAACGCCTCGGGATGCCAAGTGCGATCCTTGAGCATGCGCGCGGCGAAGTGAAGGAAGAAGATATGCGCGTTGAGCATATGATTGCGTCCCTTGAGGAGAACCGCCTCACCGCGGAGAACGAACGCGTACGGGCGGAAGAGATTCGCCGCGAAGCGGAGGAATTCCGCAAGCGGCAGCAGCAGGAGCTGGAGAAGCTCGAAGGCTCACGCGACAAACGTCTGGAGAAGGCAGAGAAGGATGCCAGCGATCTTCTGGCCAAGGCGCGCAAGGAAGCTGAGGAGATTATCAGTGACCTCCGCCGCCTGGCGCTGGAGGAAGGCGCGTCCGTCAAGGAGCATAAGCTGATCGAAGCGCGCCGCCGGCTGGATGAAGCAGAGCCTGCCCCGCGTAAGAAGGCTGTGCCGCGCAGCACGGTCAAGGCGCCGCGCAAGATTCAGCCAGGGGATGAAGTTAAGGTAGCGAATGTGAATCAGAAGGGCCTTGTGGTTGAGCTGAGCGGCACCAAGGAAGCTGTTGTACAATTCGGCATCATGAAGATGAAGGTCAATCTGAGTGATCTGGAGTTCCTGGCTTCCGCACCGGATGCTCCTCCGCCGGCTCTGCGCAGGGCGACAACGGTCAAGCGTACACGTGATGAGAATATCCGTAATGAGCTTGATTTGCGCGGAGCGAACCTGGAGGAGGCGATAATGGAGACCGACCGCTTCATCGACGAAGCTTTTCTCGGCAATTTGGGGCAGATCTCCATTATCCACGGCAAGGGGACGGGAGTCCTGCGGACAGGAATACAGGAATACCTCCGCAAGCACAAGCATGTCAAAAGCTATCGGCTCGGGAACTACAATGAAGGCGGCGCGGGTGTGACGGTAGCTGAACTGGAGTAGCGCCCATAGTCCGGCAGGGAAGAGGGAAAAGTGTGCAGGATAATATTGATCTTTTGCTGGAACATCCGCTGGGGGCGCTGCTAGGCTACTTCACTGTCGCCATATTGGGGCTGGTCGTATTTTTGTCCTTCTTCGAAATGGTGACGAAATACAACTGCTGGGAAGAGATCCGCAAGGGGAATGTGGCCGTAGCCATGGCAACCGGAGGCAAAATCTTCGGAATCTGCAACATCTTACGCTTCAGCATTGAAGCGGGGGCATCAATCTATGAGACGATGAAATGGTCGGTTGTAGGCTTTTTGCTGCTGCTGCTGGCTTACTTCCTGTTCGAGTTTTTTACTCCGGTCTTTTCAATTGATGAAGAGATTGCTGCGGATAACCGGGCCGTAGGACTGACAGCTATGCTGCTCTCCATATCCTTGTCCTATGTTATCGGCGCGGCCATATTCTGAATAGGGGGCAGGAATGATGAAGATTCTGGTTCGGATTTTGTTTATTTCCGCCCTGGCATTTCTAGCGGCCGGCATTATATATTTAACGGTAAATTGAACCGAATGTGAGGAACGAAGGAGATTATACAGATGGAGACAACAGTTTGCCCATGGTGCCATACCGAGATAGTATGGGATGAGGAGTTTGGACCCGAAGATACCTGTCCTCATTGCAACAACGAGCTTAGCGGATACCGCACAGTGACGATAGGTGCAGAGGATCTGGAGGATGAAGAGCCGGATACACAGGAAGCTTCCAGGGAGGAAAAGATCAGCGACGATGATTTGTGGGATGACGACGACAAGGATAGCGTGGTGCCTGTATGGGGTACGCTGGGCCAGTTCGGCGATGACTATGATCTGAAGCGTTATGAGGACAAGGTCTCCGCTATTCTGGCTGCCCAGCTGGAAGCGCCGGAATGTCCGCAATGCCATGAGCTGATGCTTCACTCCGGTACGCAGCAGGTGGACGGGTTCACCCCGGCAACGCCGGGAGCGCTGGGCGGTGCAGCTGTGCTGAAGCCTCCTTTTGCGCTGAATCTGTACGTCTGTCCTTCCTGCTTCCATGTGCAGCACAGCCTGGCGCAGGAAGACCGCATCCAGCTTGTCCGCAATCTCAGCACCTCAGCCGAATAAAGATCGGATTCATGCTTTCCCTGCCGTCTGGACATGATATGGATAGATGAAGTGTCTAAGGACGAGCAGGGAGGGCTAAGCATGAGAGGTTCAGAACGGGGACAGGCGGCGCTGCTGCTGGCTGTAGGCGGGCTATACCTTCTGGCTACAGTGCTTGCAGGAACGTTCCTCAACGTATATCTGTGGAAAAGCCGGCAGAACTTCGCCATGATCGGCTGGTTCACCGTGGCCCAGCAGCTTGCCGTGGGTCTCAGCTTTTGGCTGGGCGGCAAGTGGGTGAAAGAGCGTAACACAATGAATGCCCTACGGCTGGGAATTGCCGTATCGGGCTTTTTTTATTTGCTGGTGCTGTGGCTGCGGGGCGACGCGATTCATTACATTTGGCCGCTGGGCGGGGTCCTCGGGCTATCCATCGGGCTGTACTGGCTGGCGTTCAATATTGTTTTCTTCGAGATTACGGATGCCAAGAACCGCGATTACTATAACGGGTGGATGGGCCTGCTGGGTTCCCTGACGGGAATAGCCGGACCCTGGGTGTCCGGCTGGATGATCTCCCGTTGGCATGGCGGGCAGGGATACCGCATGGTATTTATACTGTCGCTCTGTATTTACGGGGTTGCTGCTATACTCAGCTTCGGCCTGCGCAAGCGGCCGCGCGGCGAAGCCTATCTCTGGCTGGAGCCCTGGCGCGAGCTTACCCGCAGACGCAGCTCTTGGCGTCCAGTGGCGGCAGCGCTAGTGTTCCAGGGCATCCGGGAAGGCGTATTCTCCTTCCTCATCGGTCTGCTCGTCTACATTGCAGCACAGGAGGAGAGCAAGCTGGGACAGTTCGCCCTGCTGACCTCCGCCGTCTCCCTGATCAGCTATTATGCGGCCGGCAGATGGTTCAAACCCCGTGCCCGGCTCGGCGGTATGCTGG
The DNA here is from genome assembly GCF_038006885.1 of Paenibacillus sp. FSL R7-0302. NCBI lineage: Bacteria > Bacillati > Bacillota > Bacilli > Caryophanales > Paenibacillaceae > Paenibacillus > Paenibacillus sp. FSL R7-0302. The sequence continues at coordinate 4,604,514 of NZ_JBBOWB010000001.1, read as the reverse complement.
CTGGCAGCCTGCTGCTCATCGCCTTCCTTCTTCCGCTGTTGTGGAAGGTGAGCTTCACCACCCTCCTAATCATGGGAATCGGGACCTCGCTCTGCCTGCCGCTCTACATGCTGCCGATGCTGTCCACCAGCTTCGACCTGATGGGAGTGTCCGAGGAGAGCGCCGGCAAACGCGTGGAGCTGGTAGTGCTCAGGGAGCTTAGCTTGATGAGCGGCCGCCTCCTCGGCCTGCTGATCTTCATCGCCGTACTGTCGCTGGACCAGTCCCCGCAGACGATTACTCTGCTCATGCTGCTGCTGGGTGCCGCGCCGCTGGGGAGCTGGGTGGTGGTACGGGGGTTGCTGAATTGGAATGTTCACAAAAATAACAATATTATATGATTCAAATATAGGGTATTATTGCCAAGGTAAGTACAGATTGTAATTGAAGTGAATTACACATGATTTCTCTTGAATTAACCATTAGAACTAAAAAGGCAAACCTGTACGAAAGTCAGGGACGCAAAGCCACGGGCCTTATCACAGGGAGGGGGACACCCCTCTGTGAATGGCAGCCGGGCCGCTCTTTCCGGTGGTTTTTTTGCGCCCTTTTTTAAATGATTTTTTAATTGAGCGGAGGTCTTTTATGACAAATAGGAAAAGCTTGATATGTAAGGTACTGTGTTTTATTATTCTGGCTCAATTTCTCGCCCCTTTTATGGAATTCTCAGGGATGAAAATTTCCGCACAGGACAGTATGCTCAAAATCCGGTTTCAGCCCGCAGAAACTCCCGTACAGGAAGGGGAGCTTGCAGATTCTGGAGCCGTTTTTAGCGTCAAAAACCAATACTCCTACGGCTGGAACATAGATCATACTGATGCAACCGTCTCAAGAGATACATACGACGACTCCAGCATAAGCAGCCTGACACGAATCCATCCGGATGGGAAGTGGGAAATTGCGCTAGACAATGGTACTTATGAAGTCTCAGTAACCGTAGGTGACTCTGTATACAGCAGCAACAATTCACTTGCCGTAGAGAATGTCAAATTGATGGAGGGACTGTCTCTTGAAGCAGGGCAGTATAAAACGATCAAGAAGAAGGTTGCTGTTGAAGATGGAAGACTGACTTTAAGTCAAATCAATGCTACTGGAATTGAGACTGCTCTAAATAGCATAGATATTTCATTGATGAATACATACACTCCCACTTTGATCCCGCCTCAAATCCGCCTGCCTTTTGAACCCAATAAGGTTGCCGGAGACAAAGTTCTTCTGTCTGGAAGTATGACCAATATACATAACGCTCCGCCGTTTATCAGGGTAAATGGTCTGCAGGGAGAGATCTCCCGGCATATCCGCGAACAAATAGAATCCATCGGACAACAAATACAGCAGGTTAGCAAAAATGCAGTGGCAATAAGAAATGCTGATATTGAAACGATTCAAAGCTCTATCCGCTCAAACAGCAACAAGCCTGCAATAATAGCAGTTGGGCAGATGAATCTAGAATCAAGCGTTTCGTTCGGAAGTGAAGAACAGCCTGTCATCTTAATCGCAGATGGCATCAATACGAACCGGAGTCTGAATATAACAGTTTACGGATCGTTAATCCTCCGTGGAGGATTAAATGCAAATACTGAGTTGGATGTTAATGTTATCAACCCTGCACCAGATGAGAATCTTGGTAACCTATGGGTACAGGGGACTGTGCATTTGAATAATAATTCCAATGTGCATGTAGATAATGAATTGTTTGCAGGTTCTTTGGTTTATAACAATGGCTCGCTCGATCTATCCGCGAAACGGGTAGTAGTACAAGGCAATATGAATATCAATACTATGGTAACTATGAATGTAGACGAAGAAATGTCTGTAGGAGAAGTGGTATCCAATAACTCAAGGGCAGAACTTAATGTAGCCCAAGGAGACCTCTTCGTCCGGGACAACGTCAGTATAAATAATCATTTGAATATCAATACAGGCGGATTATTTGCAGTTGGCGGCAATGTCATCTCGAATCAAAGACCTGTAATTCACACGGGGAATGAGCAAGCAGGACGTACATTATTGAAGTATGTTCTGTCCGGCCTTAAGGCTGAGTATTACAGCAGTAAAGATTTTACGGGCAAGAAGGCAGTGAAGGTTGATGATACCATCTCTCTATCAGGTCAGCCTCTTCTGGGTGTGCCGGGAGTAGCGGACCAGCGCTTCTCCGTTAGATGGACTGGGCAGATTCAACCTAACTATACAGACCAATATACTTTCTCGGTTAAAACGTCAGGTGGAGTCAGACTTTGGGTGAATGATCAGCTCCTGGTCGATGCCTGGACAGCGAAGCAGCATGTGGAGCAAGGGACCATCCAGCTTGAAGCCGGTAAAAAATATGATCTGAAGATGGAATACGCGAATGACATGGGGAATCCTCAGGCCAGCTTACTGTGGGAGAGTGAGCAGCAGATTCGTGAAGTGGTACCCTCTGCATCTTTAAGACCTTTTTCTATACCAGCAGTAAATGCAAGTGCAACAGACTCAGCCATTACACTGGGCTGGCCTTCTTTGTTCAATGCGGACGGATATGAGGTGGAATTTGATAAGGAGGTTGCCGTCCTTGGCAGTGAACCTGATTTTACCAAGGAGGAGCTTAGTCCGGGAACAGAACATCTCTATCGTATTCGGGCAATCAGTGGCGACATCAAAGGGGAGTGGTCAATAACTTCTTCTTATTGGACCTTACCGGCTGCACCACTGAATATTCAAATGAATGCAACAAGCCATACCATTACTCTTGAATGGGAGCCGGTCATCGGAGCCTCCAGTTATGAAATAGAGGTTAATAACAGCACGAAGAATATAGGACCGGTGCTAACTTACCAGGAGAATGATCTGAATCCAAACATGCCCAAAGTATTCCGTATCCGGGCGGTGAACAGCAGCGGAGCAGGAGCATGGAGCGAAGTGGTTACGAAGACTACTCTGGTTGGAGTACCCTCCAAGCTGCAGGGAACAGCAGACGAGCGGTCTGTTCATCTGAACTGGGATGCTGTATCAGGGGCTGCCTCGTATGATTTGGAGATAGACGGAACCGTTAGTAATAGCATCATGGATCATTCGTATATACATGACAACCTGCAATCTAACAGCGAGCACAGTTATCGTGTACGGGCTAAGAACGATGATGGAATCAGTGAATGGAGCGATCCCATTACAGTGTACACTTCGCCTGGAGTTCCCCAGAACCTTATAGCGCAAGTCGAAGGAACCTCAGTTCATGTGACCTGGGATAAAGTGGCCGGGGCCACAGGATATGACATCGAGGTAGATGGGGACGTGCTGGATAATGAAATGAAGCTTGAATTCACTCATTCACAGCTCCCGTTGAATTCAGAGCATACCTACAGAGTGCGGGCCAAGAATGAGAACAGAGTCGGAAGCTGGACCCAAACAATTGTTTATTCTACTCATGCGGGAGTTCCTAATAATATTCAGACTACAGCGAATAGCAACGAAATCACCATAACGTGGGACATAGTTGCAGGTGCCCTGAGTTACGATATTGAACTGGATGGGACAACGATTCGCAACATTTCGGATAACCTCTACATCCACAAGAAGCTGGCACCCTTCTCCACGCACAAATATAGAGTAAGAGCTGTTAATGCGGCAGGAGCAGCCGAATGGAGCGGATACGTAACTGTAACCACGACCTTCGGCAAACCATCTAATCTGAAGGCATTAGCCAAGAATACAAGTATTGAACTTACGTGGGACAAGGTAGAGAGTGCGACTGGCTATGATCTCCTGGTAGATGGCGAGGTTCTGAATAATGAAGAATCGTTATCCTATAAGCATACTGAATTGGAACCCTATTCCTGGCATAATTATCGGGTCAGAGCGAAGCAGGGAAGCTTTCTTGGAGAATGGAGCGAACCTCTGACGATTTCAACAGTGCTCGGGATTCCGGGAAATGTAAAGACGGAGACCAAGAGCAATCAAATCCGATTATCCTGGGATTCAGTTAAGGGTGCTACCGGCTACGAAATTGAAGCGGACGGTACAATTATTGACAATGGCAGCAAGATGGCTTTCACGCATACCAGTTTGTTGCCTAACACCAAGCACAATTATCGGATACGGGCCAAGAACACTCAGGCCGTCAGCGATTGGAGTGAATGGACTACCATTGTTACTGGTGTTACAGCACCAGAGGTGCCTAAGAATCTTAGAGGTGAAGTGACGGTGAATTCCGTTCAGCTTGCCTGGGATTCCGTGAATGGCGCGTCCAGCTATGATTTGGAGATAGATGGACAAGTCGTTTCAAATTCCAACCAGTTGGAATACAAACATAGCGGACTTGAGCCCAATACAATGCACGCTTATCGCGTTCGGGCTAAGAATGCAGGAGCGACGAGCGACTGGTCAGAGATTTTGAAGAAAACAACGACTCCTGCAGTAACAATCAAGCCGGAAAAGGATACTCAGCTCAATTTTGTAATGATCATCCCTTATAAAAGTGACAAATCTGAGCGCAGAGTTACGGTCACGTATAATGCCAATGATCTTGAGGTGATGGATCTGCGGGCAGAGACTCCGGACATGGAGCTTGGGACTGGCGGTATTGCAGGCACACCAGTGAATGTAATCCAGTTTGAACCGGGGAAAATTGTCTTCAGCGTACAAATGAGCAATAAGGCTGCGATGAACACTATTATTTTCAATGCGAAGACGAATCAATTTACTAAAGTAACCTATACCATAGAGTAGATTTTATAGAGGTGAGAGTGGAAAACTATGAAAAATATATTCTTAAAATCTATTACTATTTTCATGGCATTAATGTTAATTATCCTTATTTCGGGATTGTTTCCAGGGAATGAAGTTGTCAAGGCTTCAAATACTGATATTGTTTCCTATGCGGATGTGCGTATTCCTGCTTGGTATGAGAAATCTGAAATTATTACATATGATGCGCATGGATGGTTATCCGGAGATTTTCAAGAGACAGTTATAACTGATATTCAATATAATAAATTGACAAAAAAAATGTCCCTTAGAGTAGTTCCGGCTCAATACAATTTAAAAATGTCTCTCAATACCGACACCATGTATTATAACACTTCTACATTTATTAATATGTTTGCACGGATGCAATTAAAACATCCTAACCAAGACGGTTATGGGTATTTATCGTATGAACTGGTTAAAGCCTCTTATGAAACTGTCCATAGTAGTAATTATCGTACTATTGACGCAATTATTGATGCTAGCACAGGTGTTATAAATCCAATTCAAATGGAGTTAGATGAACCTCCAACAAAACTATTATGGAGTGCGTTTTTTTCGAAAACTTTTAGTGATGGATACAACTGGCAGGGAGATAAAGAATTTTATGGAAGAAGAAATTTTGAAATTGATCTTGTTCCGAATAGTGAGCCTACCCTTGATATTTTGAATTCAAGCAATCAATTTATAAGTGGAAGCTCCAATTTCATACCCTTAGTTAGAGTTGCAGACCCTAATGGGGATCAACTTGAAATAAAATACTATTTAGATTCCGACACAGAGCCTCGAGAGGTTAAAGCAGTAACGAATACAACATCAGGCCAAACTGTTTCATTCAACGTATTAAACACTTCAAATCTGTACGAAGGCAGCCATAACATCCGCTTTACCGCCAGCGACGGAAAAGTCACCACCCAGAATTCGGTTACCATCGTTGTAGATAAATCACCACCTGTGATTGGAAATATCAATATTATTTCTTCAGATTCACAGGTTCAAGTATCGGGAACAGCGGCAGATTCCATATCAGGGCTGGATAACGTTCCATATCGTTACACAGTGGGAAGTCAGTCGAGCGGCTGGACCACAAATCCAAGCTTTACGGCAACAGGATTAACCTCCAATACCGCATTGTATACGAAGATTGAAGCGAGAGATAAAGTGGGGAATATCGCTGTTCATGAGCAGAATGTCTATACGAGAGCACAGGTTCCATCACTATCTCTTCAGCAAAATGGTGAAACCTCGCTAGTAATGCAGCTTCATGATCAGAATGCCGCTTCAACCCAATATTTAATTCAGATGGGTACTGCTTATGTTAATTCATCCGGTACGCTCACCTCTTCACCTGTATGGATTACCCCGTCTGGCAAGACCGTGGTGATTAACGGATTAACAGCAAATACTTCATACTCCTTCCAGGTGAAGGCAAGGAATAATGAAGGGCTGGAGACAGCATTTGGAGGTCCGGCAACCGGAACTACATTAGCCGCTGCACCTGAAGGGATTACTGCGGAAGCTTCACAGCAATGGATTAAGCTATCATGGCCGCCATCAGCAGGTGCATTAGGTTATGAGGTAGAGACAGGGGGAGCGATTATCAATAATGGAACCTCCACCTCATATACGCAAAATGGATTATTACCGAATACTCAGCACACCTACAGAGTTAGAATTATCAATCCGGGAGGTGCGGGGAGCTGGAGTAAGGCTTTTACTCAGATGACACTGCCTGAACCGCCGGCTTCACCACTCAATCTATTGACAGCTCCTTCGCAGAAGTTCGTTTCATTAACCTGGGATCTGGTTCCTCATGCTACACGGTATGAAGTAGAGGCAGATGGAGTTGTATTGGATAATGGAAAGCTGAACTCCTTCACGCACAAAGATCTGGAAGCCTCCACAGAGCATACGTATCGTGTGCGGGCCGGTAACGCAGGAGGGGTGAGTGAATGGAGCGCAGCTGCCATACAACAGACCTGGCCTAACCCGCCAGAGACCCCCACGAAGATATCTGCAGTACAGGATATCCATACGGTAACTGTGAAGTGGGAGGAGATGGAACGGGCCAGCGGCTACGAGATTGAAGTGGACGGGCTAATTATCGACAACAAGCAGATGACCAGCTATACGCATGAAGGATTAGAGGCTCTGAGCGGTCATACTTACCGAATTCGAGCTGTTAACATAGGAGGCAAAAGTAAGTGGAGCGCTCCTCTAGACGTGACCACTCATCCGGAAATACCAGATGTACCCACGAACATCATGACTACAGCGGATGAAGGACAGATTACAGCATCATGGCACAATGTTCCTCATACGGATAGTTACGATATTGAAGTGGATGGCGGGACTATAATCACAGTAAAGGATAACCTGTTCGTGCATGACCAGCTTGCTGCTGATTCCAAGCACACGTATCGCATCAGAGCTGCTAATATTAGCGGAACAAGCGAATGGTCTAAACCGGTAACCATGACTACTATGCCTGCTGGAATAAACACAGAATCCCTAACCAATGTAGTAGCGGTAGTGACGAATAAGTCGATTACTCTGTCGTGGGATACTGTTGCAGCGAATGCACGATATGAAATAGAAGTGGACGGCAAAATATTGGATAACGGTGCGGATACCATTTACAATCATACCGGACTGCAGGCAGAAGAGTACCATCTCTATAAAATCAGAGTGAAGCAAGGCACTGAACGTGGAGACTGGGTGGCCGTATTGGCGCTCTCTACACTACCTAACCTGCCAGACTCTCCTTCCAAAATCGAGGGCTTTGCGCAAAACAACTCGATTGAATTGCGCTGGGAGAAGATGGAGGGGGCTAGTGGCTACCAGCTTGAAGTAGACGGGAAGACAATTGATGTTGGTAACAATATCACCTATCTCCATAACGAGCTTGCTTCAGGAACCGCCCATACGTACCGGGTAAGAGCGAAGAATACTACTGGGGTGACTGCATGGAGCCCTTCCCTGCAGAAGAGTACCACCAGTCCGGATTACGTTCTTAAAGTGAAGAAGGATAAGGAAGCTAGTCTGACTTTGCTGGCTCAGAATGTACAGGATTTCAGTGAACTGGAGTTTGTAGTGACCTATAATCCCGATGAGCTTGAATTGATCGACTTATATGATTTCACTCCGGCCAGTGATCTCTCGAATGGAAGAATTGCCGGTTCTAATCTAACTGCAACCTATGCCCCCGGGAAAATCACCTTTTCCATCGATCAGAATGTTGTTCCTGGAACCTCCTGGTCTGGAGAGATTACGACGCTCACCTTCAAGTCGAAAATAACGAGCGACAGCAACGTGAAAGTTACAGTAGATTGATTGATGTTAAGGAGAATGGAAATGATCTTCAAACGAAAGCACAGATATATATCCATAGCAATTATAGTGGCGTTGCTGGCTGAAGCTGCAATTGTGACCTTTCCTAGGCTTAGCCGAGAATCAGCAGTACAAGAGTCTTCACAGCAACTAGATGAACAGACGGCTGCGGAGCTCTCGAACCTGAGCGGAGTTGCCGCAGTTAAAATATTAGAAATGAAAAAATCAGGTTCTTCCTGGAATGAAATTACGGAAACCTTAAAGCAGCAGTCGCAGGCGAACAATGATGAGGACAAGCTGGGGCGTTCCAATCTGCTGCATGAGGCGGGTCTAGGTGAGGAATTGCTTAAGGAATTGCGGCAGAAGGGCTTTCAAGATGATGAGATCATGGAAGCCAAAATGCTGGCAGAGAGAACCATGCAGCAGTTAAAGGAAGTAGTCAGCAGCGCAGCTTCTATGGTAGAGAAACCGGAAGCATCCGCAGAACCGTTCGGCTCAGCTGAGGAGGACATGCAGTCTGCATTCGTAACGATTAACGAGCAATTTAATGAGGGAGAGGCGGTTACTCTCCTTCTTACCTTGCAGCAGGAATTCGGTTCCATGGAAGCCGTAATGAATGAATATTTACTGTCGCTTCAGATTGGGCTGAATCTCAAGGACTATATCACTGACCCCAAAGCGTATCAGGAAAATAAAGAGCAGCAAACGATCACACTCAAAGAGAGCGAGAGGGTAACGCAGGACGCTCTGGAGAAGCGAATGCTTGAGCAATTACAGCAGGCGAGTCAAGCACCCAACCTTGAAGTTGAAGAGAGGGTTAGTGGTCCCGAAAATATTGTAACTGATGACAAGGAGTCACTAGTTCCTGATATTAATCCGCCTACGGTGCAGGATGTAAGACCAGAGAATCCGGGTGAAGCAGTCAGACAAGAGATTCAGGCGATGAATCCTAATTACAAATAGAGGAGTTAAGAGGAATGAACAAACGCAAGGTCATTCAAGCTTCCGCTTTAATCATCATTCTGGTTCTGGTACTCCAGGCAGGAGTATTTGCCTATGCCAAGGTGGCCGTTACTCCTAAGGCAGAGACTGAAGAAAGTCAGGAAACGAATACCGGATCTGTTCAGTCTGAAGTGGTTCGGAGTACATATGATCAGTTCCTGAAGGAATTCAGTGTTCAAGAGACATACCGTAAACAGATTGAAGAGTTGGTTGCCGGCGGTTATAGCCGTGCTGCGGTCATGACCGCTTATGACTTTTTATACCACAATTTCGGTAATGTGAACGATTGGACCGCCATGCTTGAGGCCAGAAATACAGGCAAGACCTGGGAGACGCTTTTCACACAATATCGTGAGACCCATAAGGAGTTTATCCCCAGATCCTTCGAATCGGAAGAGCTTGAGCTTCTAATGCAGGTGCAGGGAGCGACTTCAGACGATATTATGATCGCCGACAGACTATCTTTCGTAACCGGCAAGCTGTTTGGAGATTTACTGAATGCGAAGCTGAAAAGTGGCAATTGGAGCAGCATTTTTGAGCAGGAAAAGGTATTGTACAGCGGGAATCCGTTTCCCAGGGTTCAGATAACAGAGGAAGAAGTTCGTAAATATACTGGGCAAGGCAAGCTTTCTGATCAGCAGGTTACACATGCCTTTGTCCTCGCACAGAAGCTTGGAGAGTCTGCCAAGGTTGTAGTGACTCAAGTGGCGCAAGGGATTTCAGATGAAATGATCATGGCCCAAGGTTATACGGAAAAGTACGGGCAATAATTTAACTGGCAGACGGGGGGAGCTTTGTGAAGAAAGCATGTATACGAATATCGTTGGCTTCTTTTATCTTGATGATGTTTTTCTTACCGGCAGCAAGCGCCGAGACTTTACAGGATCAGCTTAACAATCTGGTAGGTCCGAAGCAAAAGTATAACACTATGCTCTCACCGGCTTATTTGCGGACAAATGAAACGGTTGAAGAGATTAGCCCGCAGAGCGGCTCGCTGACCATCACTCAGACAGACTATGTTCTGCCCGGCAAGAACGGATTGGATCTTGAGTTTAAACGAATCTATAAGAATGAAGCGGCCAATGTGCAAGAGATGGAAGTGAACTATGTAGATGGAGCCTGGGTGGACAGGGCCTTCTCTTATGCCAAAACCTCCTCCTTCTATGAAGATCGATATAACCTGGGCATGGGGATGCGCTTCTCCTTCCCGAATATTGAGGTGAAGGAGAATTCGGACGGCTCCAGCCATAAGTTTTTACACACAGAGAGCGGTGATGTATACCGTCTTAAGCCTGCGAATCTGGACGGAGCCTATGTATTTTTGCCGGAGGGGCAGACGGTTAAGGACGTGGTGGTCCGTGAAGCTGCCTCTTATAAGAATGGACAAACGGATGGAACCTCGAAGTATGTAATGACGGGCAAAGATGGGAAGAACACCTATTTCGCCGAGGACGGCCGGATCTTGGGCATCGTAGACCGGTACGGCAACACTATTAATTTTCAGTATGAGACATTGAATTATTACATGGATGGTCATTCCATTAATAAGAAGCTGATCTCCAAAATTACGGATTCCGTGGGCCGTGACACGACGATTGAATACAAAGAGGATGTCAAGTATACCGTAGGGCCTGCCAGCATCGACTCTCCTGTAAGTGCAAGCAATTATTACAACGCATCGCAAAGCCCCAATAATACGGATTCCGGAGATCTGAAAGAGAAGTTCCAAGTAATTCTCCATCTTCCGGGCGATAAAAGTATTGTCTATGACAAATCAGCGGCGCTTGTGAATGACTCCAAGCATGTTATACGTACCCGACTGCAGCGCGTATATGATACAGATGCCAAACCGAAATTCATGTTCTGGTATGAACAGCCGGATCTGGGCTTCACCTATTTCAATAAAGATAAATATTCTGCCTATTCCCGTTACGAGAATCTTGTACTGGTGGATGAAGTGAAGAGCAATAAAGCGAAGCGCTTTGTATATAACACGTATACCAGACGGCTGAATGAAGGCAGTATGCAGTACAGAAAGATTTTTGAGAGTAACGATCTGATCAAGAAAGGGTTCGATCCTGCCAAACCAAACTTTCTGGATAAATTCATAACCGAAACCTATAACAAGAAGACCTACACCTATACTAATGAAGCTGACGGGTACGGTACCGCAGACTATAAGCAGGATGATAAGACTTATCTTAAAGATACATACCGTTATTACACAACCATCACAGATGTTAACGGCAGCACTGTCAAATATACATACAACGGTAATCAGGAAATGATTCTCACCGAGAAGTTGGGCAAGAATCACAAGGAGACCGTTACCAGTGAGCATGATGAGCTGAAGCTGGTCAAGAAACAGGAGACCCTTATCTATCAAGTGGCTGGCGGGCAGGCTACAGGTGAGCCGGTTCATAGCATTGAGAACTACCGCTATGATGAGTACGGAAATATGACCAGCCATACCGGACCGATTGCCGAGCGTGACAGCAAGGGGTATCCGGTGAACAATGAACACACCGAACTATTTACCTATGATATTAATAAATATCATATTCTGACCCAGAAAACCTGGAAGCTCAACCCCAATACAACGGCTCAGACCAATTATGAGCTGGATAGTAAAGGTAACGTAATCAAAGAGAGCAAAGCCACAAATGATCCGGCGAATCCCTGGTTAATCACAGATTACGCCTATGATTCCTATGGCAATCTAATCCGTAAAACGGCCCATGACCGTTCACAGGATTTCACCACTCACTATGAATATGGCATCGACGCCAATGGCACAAATACCAAAGGGGCCTACCTGACCAAGCAGTATCAGCAGGCGGATGGCAGGACTTATGCCAAAACCTATGCCTATGATATGCAGACCGGCAATATCGTCAGCGAGATCGATGCGAATGGCAACAAGACTTCGTACCAGTATGATGCAGTAGGCCGTGTACTGAAGAACATCCGGCCGGATAATAAGGCACTGCAATACGACTATCAGGAGAGCCCGTATGCCAACTTCAAAATCCAGTATACGGATGCCGGGGATTACAAGTATCTGAATGAATATGATATTCAGGGGAATTTGCTGAGCTCCAAAGTTTGGAAAGATAATGAGTGGCAAACAACCGCAGTCAAGCAGTACGACTCCTTCGGTAATTTAATGAAAGAGGTTGATGCCAACGGGCATAGTGCCCGGTACAGCTATGACTCTAATCAGAGGGTTGTAGAGAAGGCATATTACGCTAATGACCAGACGCTTAAGGGCAAGCTTACCTTAAGTTATCAAAATAACAATGATCCATTGATGCCCTTAATGCTGACAGTTACAGATGAAGAGGGGTACGATAAGCGATCTTATTATGACCCTCTGGGCCAGATGGTGAAACGTGAAATCACTCCGGATCGCCAAAAGTTCTATACTTTAACTGCTTCCTTTGATTATGTGGGCAACTTATTGAGCGAAACAGATCAGAAGCAAAATATCACCCGGTATACCTATGACTCACAAGGCAGGAAGATCAGCCAAACGGATGCTATAGGCAATACCACAGAATATGAATACAACATTCTTGGACAGATGGTTAGAGAAAAGGCTCCCGGAGGCAAAGTCACTGAGTGGACCTATGATAATCTGGGCAGAAATACAGCTAAGAAAATATTGCAATCAGGTTCTGCAGATTATTATTACACCAGAAATGAGTACGACGCTGTAAATAATGTTATCAAAACAACAGCGGGTACTTTCCTCAAGGGTGTTGACCAGGAATCATCTAATATTTCTTACGTCTATGATTCCCTAAACAGAATCTCTGATGAATACTCTAAGTTATCGGAGTCTGCTTCATCGCACATTCATTACGATTATGATGCTAACGGAAACAAAATAAAGGTAGTTGAATACGGTGACTCTGCAGGCAATCGGCTGATAATCCGTAATTCCCAGTATGATTTTGCCGGACGGCCTGTACTTGAATCTGGCGTCTCCAGAGAGAAGGCAGGGGACGGTAAGGAATTAGAACGGGGACAATTCGAAACGAAGAATACCTATGATCTTGCAGGCAACCTTTTAAAGAAACAAATATTTAATGGTACAGGCTACGATACTGAAGAGAATACCTACACCTATAGAAATTTAATTGCTACGACTAAGTCTCCTTTTAATGCTAAGGGAGCAAGACAGAAACGTTATGAGTATGATAAGGTCGGTAATTTGGTTGCTGAAACTTCTATTATTTCTGGAACCGAACGTACCACTTCTTACACCTATGACGGTATGGCTCTAAAAACAAGTGTAACAGATCCGCTTGGCAATACTGTCCGCTATCAATATGATCCGGCAGGTAATGTTGTGAAGATGGTGGATGCCAGATTCTATAACCAATCTGTGGAAGAAGCTCCGGGAATGGAGAAGGAATATGATGCACTCAACCGTCTGGTGAAAACCACTGCATACGATGGGATAACAAGAGAGGTAGTTGATTACAAGGAGTACGATGGTAGAGGCAATCTCATTAAACAAGCTGATGGTGAAGGATACAATACTGAGAATCCTGGTAAGTCTATAGGAACAGAATATCGTTATAATGTGCTGGATAAGCCGGTTCTGGTAATATCCGCACAAACAGCTTACCTAAATCAGCAACAGGGTACAAGCAAATTCACCAAAAGTCTTAGCTACGACGGCTCAGGCAATGTGTTGGTTGAAACGACTGGTTCAGGAGACACAACTCTCTTCAATTACGACCTGGGCGGAAGATTACAACAATTAACCTATCCAGACGGGTCAACGGTTAAAATGGCGTATGACTTAACCGGCAAATGGGAAGTTAGCAGTACCGACCAGTTAGGGCATGTAACTAAAACGTATAATAATATTTTTGGCAAGCCGTATTTGATCGAATATCCTGATGCTACAACAGAAATGTTCAAGTATTCGGCTAAAGGAGAGCTCTTAGAACATGTAGATAAAGAAGGCAACTCCTCATATTACAGCTATGACCTGGCAGGAAACCAGATTTCTGAGAAAAGCTTCATCAATAAACATGAAACGAATACCAACTACCGGCTAACCCGAATGGATTATGATGAGGCTTCTAATCTTCTGGTCAAAGAAAGTTTCCTGAACAAGGTGAATACTTCGAGTGGTGCTGTGAACGATACCAGCGCTAATAATCGAACAGAGCAAATCTTCGATAAAGCAGGGCGGTTAATCGCAGTAAAGGGACCATTCGGCAGAGAGAGTAAAAATGATTATGACCGCTCCGGTAATGTAGTGGCTAGCTACCAGAAAGTAAGTGACGGTAACTACGATATTACAAGATTCAGTTATGATTCCAGAGGAAGACTAATCAAGTCAACATTGCTGATAAAGACTGCTGATGTAAGCTCTGAATATCTGGCTGGCGCAGAATTCGACAATGAGTATGTGGACCGTCTAGATGCGGTTACGAGTTATTCCTACTACAAAAATGATCAAATGAAGAGTAAGAACGATCCCAGAGGCAATAAGACTCTATACGAATATGACTATGATAAGCTCATGGTTAAGAAAACAGATGCTCTGGAGGGAATATCAAAATATCAATATGACAGTAATGGTAATTTGATTGCTGAGACAAACCCCAAAGGAGTCGCTACTCTGTACGAGTATGATGCACTGAAACGCTTGCTGCGAAAGATTACACCATCAAGTGACGGAGATAAAGCAATTACAAGATATGTATATGATTTGGCTGGAAATCTGACTAAAGAAATATCACCTAATCAATACTCCTCCGAAAAGGATAAGAACGGCCAGTTGTCTCAAATGAAAGGTTACTCGTATACCTATGATACGATGAACCGCCGGATCTCAAAGATTTCTCCTGAAGGGGCCGGACTGGAATACATCCAGTACAATCTGAATGGCCAGGTTGCCAAGTTTGTTGACGGCTTAAGGTATAAGGGAGACATGAAGTCCTCCAAAGGGACAACATATGCCTATGATGGTTTAGGAAGAATGGTTAAAGAGATCAATGCCCTGAGCGTGTCCAAGCAATATGAATATAATGTGCTGGATCATTTGGTGAAACAAACTGATGCTAGAGGAAACTCCACGCTTTATAAAGTCAATCCAGACGGCACCGTTGCTCAAGTTACCAATCCAGATGGAGGAGTGGTGAAATATGAATATGACAAACTGGGCAGAAAGATCTCAGAAACCAATCCGCTAGGAGCAACAACAGCTTACAGTTACAACGCTTTTGGCAAAGAGAAAACCATAAAAGATCCTTACGGATATTCAATTGAAAAAAAGTACGACCTTAACGGAAATCTGGTTTCTGAAAAAGACAAACGGGGGAGTCTGTCATTATTCAGTTTTGATGCCCTTGACCGGCTTACTGTGAAGAAAATCCCCTTAGAGATGGATAGTAGCAAAAACATTGTGTATTTATCTGAACAATATAGCTATGATTCACTAGGGAATCTGCTTAGTAAGACAATTACTGGATCAAAGGATGGTTCTCCTAAACGTGAAACAACCTACAGCTACTATGACAACAATCTTGTTAGAAACACTGCGGACAACAGTGGAGCGTATACATCAAGAAAATATGACAAGAACGGGAATATGATCTGGCAGGAAAGCCTGAGATCAGAAGGTCATACGGATGTGCAAGATTTTGAATTTGATTCGGAAAATAGATTGACTCAAAAAACAAACTGGCTGGATGAAGAAAGTGTAGGTGATGCCTCCAGCCTGACTAATGGAACTGCCCTAAGATCTACAGATATGCCTGGGAAAATTCGTCAGACCACTGGTTATGTCTATGATATATTAGGCAACAAAGTTCAGGAGATCAGTCCGCGTGCTTATGGTTATCTGGATACGGATACTGCTAACAGAAAACTATACACCTCCTACTATACTTATGATATCTTGAACCGTCCTGAGAAGTTCATTCGGTATAAGGGTGACACTGCGGTATATAAGCAGTATGAATATGATGAAGCAGGAAATAAAATTACAAGCAGGGATGAACGGGGCGGAGTAACCCGTTATCAATATGATGCAATTAACCGTTTAACAGTCACTACAAATACAAAAGGTAAAGAATTTACATCGGGATACGATCTGTCAGGAAATAAAATACAGGAAGAGAATGCAAAGGGCCATACTATTTCCTACACTTATGACAAGCTGAATCGTCTAATTTTAACCAAAGACCCTGATGGTACAGTGATCTCCAAAAATATCTATGATGCCAACAGTAATATTACCAAAAAAATCGATGCCAAAGGGTATGCAGCAGGCAGTACAGATAGTGCCCAATACGGAAGTATCTATCAATATGATCTGGCTAACCGGCTTGTAGCATTCATTGATCCTGAGCTTGCAGTTCTTAATGGAACTTCCAAGTTCACTACGAAATATCAATACAATATCTATGGAGATATGGTCAGTCAAACAGATGCATTAGGCAACTTCATTCAATATGAGTATGATAATGCCGGACGTCTAAGCAAGGTCATTGACGGAGAACAGGTTGAAGTTACTTATGGCTATGACAGTATAGGAAATAAGCTGTTCATGAAAGATGGGCGGGGGAAACTGACCCAATACCGTTATGGCTCCTTTGGAGTTCAGCAGGCTATTACGGATGCCTCCAATCAAACGATTAGTTATCAATATGATCTTGGACTTAACAAAGTACAGATGACTGACCAGATGATGCATGATACTAAGTATACTTACGATAACTTTAATCAGTTAATTGAAACGAAGGTTGTACAGACTGGTGATAAGGTTCTCTATGGATACGATGAATCAGGTAATCGTGTTCTCATGACTGATGAGAGTGGGACGTCTAGTTATACTTATGACTCTGAGAATCTGTTATTAGAATTGTCCAAGGATGGTAAGAAACAAATTGGTTATTCTTATGATGATATTGGTAATCTTGCTAAGATAACCGATGCTCTAGGGTATGTAACAGCCTATCATTATGACAAATCAAGCAGGATGGACCAGGTAACCTATGATGGTCATACCACGGTCTACACTTATGATTCGAATGGTAACCGGACAGCAGTTAAGTATGAAGATGGCGTTAGTGAAGTATATAGCTATGACCGGAACAACCGCATCCTTAACTTAATCAATAAGCGTAAGGACGGTTCTGAAGTATCCCGTTACCTTTATACCTACGATGCTGCCGGGAGACAAGAGACGAAGTCTGATAGCTACGGTACAACCACATACAAATACGATCAGGCTGGCCGTATTAAGCAGATTGAAGCTCCAGGGAAGACGACCGTCTATGCTTATGATGGAGCGGGTAACCGTAAGTCTATGCTTGAGACCTATACTTCTATGCAGCCAAACAGCTTTAAAAGTTCGAAAACTCAACAAGCTATCGAATATAAATTGAAGAAGGCAGAGTACTTATACTCTTCCAGTAATCAATTAATGAAGCTGGAAGAGCGGATGCATGGGGCAGACGGCAAAGAGATTCTGCTCAAAACCGTGGATTATCTGTATGATGCAAGGGGCAATGAGATCAGCCAGCGGACCAGTTATATTCAACCGCACTCTGCGGATCTGCACCAGTCAACCGGGGGAGAAACATACGGTGCGGGTGAACTACAGGAAAATAACCGGTTCATCGAAAAGGTGACGCGAACTTACGATGGCTTCAACCGATTGAAGAAAGCAGTAACCGTCAAATCCGGTGATCGATCTGAAATTGAGTTCCTGTATAATGGAGATGGTCTCCGGACCCAAAAGACGGTACGGAGTGCAAAAACACCGGATATCGCTAAAGAGACCAATTATGTGTATGACCGGCAGCATGTCATTCTGGAGCTGGATAGCAGCGGCAAGCTAAGTACCCGCTACATCCGGGGGATCAATTATATTGCAAGAATGGACCAGGCTCAGAAATATACTTACTATCTCTACAATGGTCATGGCGATGTTGTACAGACAGTGACAGCTAGCGGTGAAGTGCAGAACCAATATGACTATGATGTCTTCGGTAACCGCACATTAACGATAGAACTCTATGCAGAATCTATTCAATATGCGGGAGAATTCTATGATGCGGAGTCAGGACTCTATTATCTGCGTGCCCGCTATTACGATCCCTACACAGCAAGATTCATATCCGAAGACAGCTATCGGGGCGAAGATACGAATCCATTAAGCCTGAACCTGTATACTTACGCGCACAATAATCCAATCCTGTTCCTGGACCCAACGGGCCACTGGGCAGCGGGTGATGAGAAGTTAAATGTTGAGGCGCAAGCGAAGATTATTGCGTTAACCAATGCTTATTATAAGGCTGTGACGGACGCCGAGAAGAAGGCCATCTCCGCTCAAGCCACAACAGTTAGAACAACAGCAGGGGCAAAGGATACTTCCGTAATCACTCCATTGCAATTCCAGGCAGGCAAAATTACTGATATTGTGGTGCGAGGGACATCAAAAGGCTATGCAACTGAAAAGGAATGGAGACAAGCCTTACAAAGCGTTGGGATAAGTGCCACTAATTCTGCTCGTACAACAGTTGGGGATTCATTCTCTGGCGGAGCAAGTACAATCAACTATTCCATGGTCAACACTGTAACTATTGGACGCACAAATCTGACAGTTACAGTAAAATCTTCAACCCAGAAGTTCAATTCAACAAAGAAGACTACGGAGAGTGCGACTGCTTCACTTGCGATGTCGTATAAGGTTACAGCGAACGAACTGAAGTTTATAGCGAATACAGCCTCCTATATGGGAAGTCTGGAAAAATCCTTATATTTTATTGATGCAGTGAAGCTAAACCAAGGGAAAGTGACTCCTGAGATTCTTAAAGCTGCCAAACTAGAAGCAAAAGATCCCAAGCAAACAGCAACTATGCTAAATTTAACTTATGATATGGCTGAAAAAGGGATATCTGTGGGTGAAGCACTTAGAATGTATAAGGAGGAGGTCACCGATCCAAGATTGGCGGAAGCCTATGCTACCGTTACATTAAACCTCGCAGGCAGTGGTTTCAGTTTAAAGAAAATGGCACAAGGTGAGAGTAAGGTAAGTGTAACTAAAAGCCCGGGTAAGTCTAAATTGGCGGGAATTATTGAGGGTGAGGTTAAGGGGACTGGAACATCTGGAAATGCTGTTGGAGCTAACAAATATAGAAAAACTTCTTCAATTGATGAAGCAAGTCTATTTAAAAATCCAGATGGAACAATTAAAATCCAGATTGGAGATGGAAAAAAGATTTATACACTTACCCAATCTCAAGTTAATGAATTAAAAGCAATAGAAAACCTTGATCAAAGGTGGGCTGCAGGTAGCATTAAGAATAATACTGAAAGTTTGGTTGAGCATTATTTTAAGCATAAAGATGAAGTCAACGCAACTAGTTTAACTCAATATCTTAATAAAGCAGAGGGTTTTAAGCAGAATTTGAGAGGTGCTAATTCATATTACGTTGATGGTTATATTGAAGGTGTTAAAAGATATGTAAAGAATGGAAAGTATATAGATTTAGCACCAGATGGTTCAATAGTATCATATGGTAGCAGATGAGGTGAGGGCTATGGAAGGTTGGAGAAGTATGAAAATACCTGGAATTGCATCGATACGAAAATGTGTCGCTGAATTTGAAGTTCAGGAATTAGAGAAAACCCCATATTCAAAATTTAAAGTGAAAATTTTTGAGGGGATGAAAGGAGAATTAACAGGCTATACAAATTTGTTGATAAAGGATATTGATGGTTGCCCCTATCCTGGTTTAGGAAGAGGTTTTAACATCGAAGATACATTAAAAAATACTATAATAAATTTTCTTGAGACACTTAGTCAAAAAGAATTATGGCATGAAGATGAGTTTACAATAGCAGACCCATTCGATTTTTAGATTAACCAACAACCTTGGGAGGCCCAGAGCCTTTCAAGGTTGTTTTGATTGGCGAACTTTACTAATAATGGTTAACTAAATACACCCTTCTGCGCAACATTTGTAAAGTAAATAACCGGCCAACAAGGTTTTTTTCAATAGAAAACCATCACCAATATCATCCAATCAGAATTAAAAACACGGAACCCCCCCCATAACGACTACCCCGCATAAGCGAAGACTACATCAGCCCCACTTCCCGTTATTTAATATCCCTTTCTACTGCTTGTTCCAACAGCCGAAATTCATTCCTATAAAACTCAATCAAGCCGTCCCGCTTCATCCATGCCAGCTCTCTGGACAGGGCGCTGCGGTCTACATCCAGATACTCGGCCATGGCTTCCCGGTCAAAGGGAATCTTAAAAGTCTCTGTTCCGCTTTCGCGCATCACTCTTGTTAAATAAGTTAAAACCTTATCCCGGATCGTCGGCATAATCAGACAATCATTCCGGTCATGCATTTCTAAAGCCCGTTCTGCGATACTGTCAAACAGATTGCCAAGTAATTGTTCGTGACCCATACATAGCTTCGTACAACGGCTCAATATGTTTTGGATAGGAATAAACAGAACTTTAAGCGGTTCTATTGCCTTGACGGACATAGGGCATCTCCTTCCACGGCTGGCCGCTGTCAGAACAGCGGTATATCCGCCCGGATGATGGAGGGATACAATAATTTGTTTTCCTTTGACGTTCAATTTCGTACTTTGAGCGGTACCCTGCAATATGATGCCGACATCATCAACGAAATCGCCCTCCCGGACTACCATCTCATCTTTTGCATATTCTTTCCGTGTGGCTGACAGACATTTTAGCATTTGGGAAATATCATCTGGGGAAATCCCCGCAAACAAACGTGATTGACACAGGGAAGCTAAGTTATTCATGAGCGGCTTCTCGTTGCATGTGCAACATCCTTTTTCTTTTTACTATACTATATTAATTATACATACACACGAAGTTTAGCCACCTTGTCTAACGTCAGAACGGAGGAAGAACCATGCAAACGAAAGAAGATTCAATCAAAGCGAGAAATAGGCTGTTAGCTACCAAGGTTATTAAGAATCTGCAAAACAGAAAGTTTGAGGCTTATTACTGTGATAACGCCATAGAAGCTGCAGAAAAGGCACTATCCTTAATTGAGGAACATTCTTCGGTATCTTGGGGCGGGTCAGTCACGCTGGAGGACATCGGGCTTCTTGATCGGGTCCGCCAAGGCAGCTATACAGTCATTGATCGTGATACAGCGCAAACGATGGAGGAACGTTATGATCTCATGCGCCACTCTCTTTTGTGCGACACCTATTTAACCAGCTTCAACGCGGTTAGCGAAGATGGGATATTGGTCAATATCGACAGTGTGGGCAATCGGGCGGCAGCGATTACTTTTGGACCGAGAAGTGTGGTTGCTGTCGTTGGGATGAATAAGGTGTGCAAGACCGCTGAAGACGCAGTAATTAGAGCCAGAACCTACGCCGCCCCCATTAATGCAAGCCGTTGTTCGAGTTCGTCCAGCCCATTTTTACATTCACCGCAAAAAACGCCCTGCCTGATCAATGGTGCTTGCGCAGATTGTAAATCAGAGGATTGTATCTGTTCTTACATCGTCGAAACAAGAATGTGTAAAACAGCGGGGAGAATAAAGGTTATCCTCGTTGGTGAATCTTTGGGATTTTAATTTTTTCGGCACCGTTCGGGTAATTTCTCGAATTGGTGTCTTTTTGTTAGTTTTGATTCTATGTCTCAGCACACCTCCCTCCAAAATTCCCCGCCGCAATGTTATATTAGTTGTAGTTATAGTTGCACAAAAGACAAGGAGAACCCATGAACATTAAAGTATTGATCGTAGAGGATGACCCGATGGTGGCGAAGTTCAACCGGCATTATCTGGAGCAGGTTCCGGGCTTTGAGTATGCGGGCTGGGCGGCGACAGGGGATGAAGCGAGAACTATGCTGGAGGAGCAGCAGGTAGATCTGGTGCTGCTGGATATTTATATGCCGCGCGTCAGCGGGCTGCAGCTGCTCTCTGCACTGCGGGAGCAGGGGAGCAAGGTGGATATCATTGTGATCTCCGCCGCCAGTGACAATGCCAGCATCCGCAAAGCGCTGCAGAACGGGGCCGTGGATTATTTGATCAAGCCGTTTGAGTTTGCCCGCTTTCAGGCGGCCTTGTCGGCGTATCGTGAGGATTATAAGCTGATGCACAAGGAGCATCTCAGCCAGGAGCAGCTGGATAAGCTGCTACGGCATTCGCTGGGAACGGAAGAGGAGAAGTCCGCTGCCCTGCCGCTGCCCAAGGGACTTGCCGAGGGCACCCTGGAGAGCATCTGGAGCACGATTAACCGGCTGGAGAGCCCGGTGTTCTCCACGGAGGATATCAGCAGCCATGCGCCCATCTCGCGGATCTCGGTCCGTAAGTATCTGGCTTTTCTGACGGAGGCAGGGATTCTGGAAATGGAGCTTAGCTACGGGGCGGTAGGCAGGCCGGTGTATATGTATAAGGTGAGACCTGAAGGGCATGAACTTATCCGTAAATATCTATGAGCGTTCTCTTTAAATAAAACGGAGTCACGGTTGCCCCAGGCTGCCCCAGGCGTTCCATGACTCCATATAGCCGTCACAGTAGCTGTGAAGGTTAATTAAGCTATTAAGCTATGCCATACATAAGCGTACGCAGCATCACTCGAAGGCCTGCTGCAGAGCCAGCGGACTAAACTCGTTAATGATTTTGTAGGCTACCAGGTGCGGGTTGTTCATGTCATTGTCATAGATAATCATGTGATGCTTGCCCTTCAAAATAATGTCGAACCGCTGCTTCCGGTCGGCCTGGACAATGGTAATGTAATAGCTGTACTTGTTGTCTGTGCTCACATTGCGGGCGGATTTCATCAGGCGGACGCCGGAGAAATCATCGTAAATCTGCTTAATCGCTTCCGGCTCAGTAAGCACAACGTCCTTCTGTTCACCGGGAACAGAAGACAGGCGGGTAATTTCCAGAGCGGCGATATCTTCCAGACGGACGGTTCGGGTAACTACTCTTTTGAATGAAGTATAGCGGCTCGCGGTGTAGCTCATCAGGGAGACACCGGCTGCTGCCAGAACAGCACCGGCCAGCCAATATTTTTCGCTTTTTTCCATAGTTTCTGCTCCTCCTAGTGATACGGTTGTATAAGCTCCAATTATAAATCTATAAACACATTCAAGCAAATTCACTACCTTTATTTACTTTATCATTTCTTTAATTACTAAATATTCTTGTCAGGGCTCCTTCAGGTTATGATGATTGTGAAAATATGCACAATTACAATTGGAGGAGAACAGAATGAACAGAAAGAGATGGGGAAGCCTGCTGGGCAAGGGGCTGCTGCTGGCAAGTCTGGTGGTATTGCCTGCATGTAACAGCACCAAAGGGGAGTCTACGGACATCGTAATTATCGGCGGCGGCGGCGCGGGAATGACTGCTGCCATTGAAGCGCATAATCAGGGAGCCAAGGTGATACTAGTCGAAAAAATGCCTATGCTTGGAGGAAACACCGTCCGTGCGGAAGGCGGATTGAATGCGGCAGGAACACCTTATCAGGTGGCTGCCGGAATCAAGGACAGTCCGGAGCTGCATTTCGAGGATACCATGAAGGGCGGCAAGAATCTCAATAACCCGGATCTGGTCAGAACGCTTACGAACGGCGCGGCGGCTTCGGTGGAGTGGCTGAAGGAGAATGGAGCCGAGTTGTCTGAGGTGGGACGCGCAGGCGGGGCAAGCGTGAACCGGATTCACCGTCCGGCAGGCGGAGAAGCGGCAGGGAATTTCATCGTAGTCGCGCTGAAGAAGAAGCTGGAGGAGTACAAAATTGATGTGCGCCTGCGGACGACTGCCGATGAGATCGTCAAGAATAAGGACGGCGTGGTTACCGGAGTGAAGGTGACGGATAAGGATGGCAAGCAGTACACGATCAGTGCGAATTCCGTTATTCTGGCGGCCGGCGGTTTTGGAGCCAATATGGACATGATCAAGGGGTACCAGCCGAAGCTGGAAGGGTTCTCCACCACTAACCATCCGGGCGCAACCGGCGATGGTACAACGATGGCAGAGAAGATCGGTGCCAAGCTGGTAGACATGAAGGAGATTCAGATTCATCCGACCACCATTCCGAATCAAGGCGTGCTGATCACAGAAGGGGTACGCGGAGACGGTGCAATTCTGGTCAATAGCGAAGGCAAGCGCTTCACGAATGAACTGCTGACCCGCGATGTTGTGTCCCAGAATATTCTGGCCCAGTCCGGCAAAGTAGCTTATCTGATCTTCAATGATGAGCTGCGTGCGAACCTGAAGGCAACCGAGGTTTATTTTGGAATGGATCTGGTCAAAGAAGCGGCAACACCTGAAGAATTGGCGGCACAGATCGGTGTAGACGGCCAAGCACTGGCAGATACACTGAATACGTATAATGGCTTTGTTGCTTCCGGTAAGGATACAGAGTTTGAACGGCCGGATCTTAAGTTGTCTTTTGAAAAGGGTAAATATTACGCAATTCAGGTAACACCGGGAATCCACCATACCATGGGCGGAGTAGCGATTAACACTCAGGCTCAGGTACTGGATACCAAGGATCAGGTCATTGCCGGGCTGTATGCTGCGGGCGAAGTAACCGGCGGAGTACACGGCGCGAACCGTCTGGGCGGTAATGCTCTGGCAGACATCACTACCTTCGGGCGGATTGCAGCGGATGAAGCTGTGAAGGCACTTAAGAAATAGGAACTTTTAGAAGGAGGAATTACTCATGCACAAGTGGACAAAAACCTTGCTGTTCTCTGCCCTCGCGGCTGCAACAGTACTAACGGCGGGCTGCTCTTCATCTTCCGGCAAGTATGTGGACGGGACATATGATGGTACAGGCAAAGGGGTCAAGAGTGATATTAAAGTGGCGGTAGAGATCAAGGATGAGAAGATCGACGCTATTACCGTAGAGGAGCATAAGGAGACGCAGGCGATGATCGATGCGGCCGTGGAGAATACGATTCCTGAAATTATTGAAAAACAAACCACAGAAGGCGTAGACGCTCTCTCTGGTGCTTCCGGCTCCAGCGGCGGAATTATTGAAGCGGTGACCCAGGCGCTGGAACAGGCCAAGAAGCAGTAAGTCATCATTCAATTGCTTATAAAAGAGTTGTGGTCATATCACCCGAGCAAGCCCAGCCCTCCTGTCTCCGGCAGAACGGCTGGGCTTGCTGCATAGTTCCATCCCCAGGAAGCGATTCCCGGGAGTAGCTTTACAAATTCAGGTTCAACTAATATAGTTCGAATGGTATAGGAACATGGGACATGAAGGGAGGTCTTCGCACAAGTGGCCAGGAAAAAAAGCTACAGTCTGCGCACAATGATTGCCGTCATGGTGTCTGCCGTTGTTCTGCTGGTATTGCTGATTTTATATTTTATTTTCCGCAATCAGATTATTCCGCAGACCCGGCAGGCGCTGGAGGATAAGGCGATTACGATTGCCCGTACCATCGCCCTGATTCCGCTGGTCTCGGAGGGACTCAGTGAAGGCAACAGCAAGGAGATTCAGGACTACACCTCAAGAATCGCCCGCCGTAATGATATTATGTTCGTGGTAGTGACAGATATGAAGGGAATCCGCTATTCCCATCCGGATGCCTCGCTGGTCGGTCTGCCCTTTGCGGGAGGCGGTCAGGAGATATCGCTGCGCGGAGGGGAGAGTATCTCCGAAGGGGCCGGGCCGCTCGGCAGATCCCTGCGCGGCTTCGTGCCGGTCTATAACAACCGGGGGCATCAGGTGGGAGTGGTCATTGCCGGTCTGTCCCTGGAGCGGGTCGAGCGGCTGGTCCTGATGAATGAGTGGACGATTATTGCGATTCTGGTCTCGGGAGCCTTGCTTGGAGCGGGAGGAGCATTCATCCTCGCAGCCCGGATCAAGCGGATGGTGTTCGGGATGGAGCCGGAGGACATCTCCAAGCTGCTCCAGGAACGCAGTGCGATGCTGGAATCCACGCGCGAGGGAATTATTGCCGTAGATCAGGAGGCGCGGATCACCATCCTTAATATGGAGGCGCAGCGGCTTCTGAGGGCAGCGGGGATTGGCGGGAGCGCCATGAACCGGCAGATTGCCGAGTATTGGCCGGAGCTGGGTCTGGAGCGGGTATTGGCTGAGGGAGAAGGAATACAGGACCGGGAGCTGGAGCTGGGAGACAGCTCTCTATTGGTGAACAGCCTTCCTGTCCGTGTTAACGGTAATATTGTTGGCGCGATTGCCACCTTCCGGGATGAGACCGAGCTGGCTGTGCTGGCGGAGAAGCTGTCGGGAGTCTCGGTCTATGCAGAAGCGCTGCGCTCCGGTGCCCATGAGTTCATGAACAAGCTGCACGTGATAATGGGCATGACACATATGGGCCTGTATGATGAGCTGCAGCAATATATTCTGGGGACGGTAAGCAACTACCAGAAGGAGATCGGGGCGATTACGAGACAGATCAAGGACCCGGTGATGGCCGGATTTCTGCTGGGGAAGCTGAGCCGGGCGCGCGAAGCGGGAATCGAGCTGCTGTTGACCGGGGACAGCTATCTGCCGGAGCCGGCCGATCCGCAGGTGATTCATGAGCTGATTACGATTGCCGGCAATCTGCTGGATAATGCTCTGGAGGCGCTGGGGGAGCTCCGCGAGCAACCCGTGAAGCGCGTGGAGCTTGCTTTTCAATATGAAGAGGGGCGGCTGCTATGCGAGGTTAGCGATAACGGTCCGGGAATTCCGGCAGGCCTGAAGGAGAAGATCTTCGTTCAGGGCTACTCCTCCAAGGGTGAACAGCGGGGGATCGGCCTATATCTGGTGAAGAAAAGTGTGGACAAACTCAAGGGCCATCTTGAGCTTGCCGCCGGCTGCGGGCCGGGAGCGCATTTTATCGTGGATGTGCCTTATGAGGTGAAGGAGGAGGAGGGGATGTGAACATTTAAGGTCCATATGCCCGCTTACTTTAGTTACAAAACTCTTTAATAATTTACGGAAGGTTCCACAAACCGCTTCTTTGACGCTATGATAATTGTGAAAATATGCACAAGGGGGCACAACTCACATGAATAAGAGATTAACAGCGGCACTTATCCTCATTCTCTCTGTGATGCTGGTGATTGCAGGCTGCGGAAACAACAATGCGGGCAGCAGCAAGAATGAGAGCAAGGGAACAAACAGCGCGACCACAGAGCCTGCAGCAACGGCTGCACCTAAAGAGACAGCAGAGGCCGTATCGGGGGCATCCGAAGCGAGCTATACTCCGTATGATCAGTTAAAAGATAAATATGATATCGTCATCGTCGGCGCGGGCGGTGCGGGAATGTCTGCTGCACTGGAAGCCAAAGCGGCCGGCATGAACCCGGTCATTCTGGAGAAGATGCCGGTAGCTGGCGGCAATACTACGAAATCCTCCTCGGGAATGAATGCATCGCAGACCAAGTTCCAGAAGGAGCAGGGCATCGAAGACAGCAACGAACTGTTCTATGAAGAGACCCTTAAGGGCGGACATGATACGAACAATAAGGAGCTGCTGCACTTCTTCGTGGATCAATCCGCAGGGGCCATTGACTGGCTCGATTCCATCGGAATCCGCTTGAACAATATTACGATTACCGGCGGAATGAAGGAGAAGCGTACGCACCGTCCTGAAGACGGCTCGGCAGTGGGACAATATCTTGTAGCAGGCCTCGTCCGCAATGTTCAGGAGCAGGGAATTCCGCTATTCGTCAATGCGGATGTGAAGGAACTAACGGTACAGGACGGTAAGGTGAACGGCGTGAAGGTGCTGTTCAACCAGGCCGACGACAAAACGATCAGCGCAGCAGCAGTTATCGTAACCACCGGCGGTTTCGGTGCCAACAAGGAGCTGATCTCCAAAGTCAGACCGGACCTGGAAGGCCTGGTCACCACTAACCAGATTGGCAGCACGGGCGACGGTATTGCCATGATCGAGAAGGTCGGCGGAACTACCGTAGACCTGGATCAGATTCAGGTTCACCCGACCGTACAGCAGGAGAAATCCTACCTGATCGGTGAAGCGGTCCGGGGCGAAGGGGCTATTCTCGTATCTGCTGAGGGCAAGCGCTTCGGCAACGAGATGGACACCCGGGACAAGGTAACAGCTTCAATTAATACGCTTCCTGAGAAATCCGCTTATCTCGTGTTCGACGCCGGAGTGAAATCCCGTGTCAAAGCAGTGGATCAATACATCAAGATGGGTGTGGTCAAGACCGCAGATACCATCGAGGCACTGGCGGATCAGATGAAGGTTCCGGCTGCTGCACTTAAGACCACCGTGGATACTTGGAACGGTGCGGTGAAAAGTAAGTCGGATGCCGAGTTCGGCAGAGCTACCGGTATGGATAATGATCTGTCTGGTGCTCCGTATTATGCCATCCAGATCGGCCCTGGGATTCACTATACGATGGGCGGAGTGGTGATCAACACCAACACAGAAGTCTTGAACAAAGAGGGCAAGGCGATTACCGGCCTGTTCGCGGCTGGGGAAGTGGTTGGCGGGCTGCACGGCGAGAACCGTATCGGCGGCAACTCGGTAGCCGAGATTATTATCTTCGGACGTCAGGCCGGGATCAAGTCGGCTGAATTTGTAAAAGCGCAATAAGCTATTATTTCATATTGTTGTCATGTAAAAGGGATGCCCCGCAGCCGTCACAGACTGTTGCAGGCATCCCTTTTTGATCCTCTTGCCGCACTATACCGTTTAAGCCTCTATAGCCGGGGAGGGCGCAGGCTTCGCCGAACGGGTCAGCGAGAACAGCTCCAGCTCCGGGCGGCTTTTGCCGGACAGTGTATCTGCAAGCAGTTCGGCGGCAATCATGCTGTAGACCGTACCGTTTCCGCCATAGCCTTCAATGAAGTAGCAATGCGGGAACTCCGGGTGCGGTCCCATATAAGGCAGTCCGTCATGGGTGGAGCCGAAGACCGCTCCCCAGGAATATTCGGCCTTGATTCCTTGCAATTCCGGGAAAAGGGCCGTAAGCTCCTCGACCAGACGCTCACACTGGGAGAGGACCCTTACCTCACGCCGCTCCACGCTGGTAAGCTGCTCATCCTTGCCGCCGGCGATAATCCGTCCTTCAGGAGTAGTCCGGAAATACAGATAAGGCCGGGCCGTTTCCCAGAGCAGGCTCTGCTCATGCCATTTTGGAAGATGCGGCAGAGGCTCGGTCATAATAGCATAGGTGTTAATCAGCTCTGCCCCCCGGTCCTTCTTCATCTCCTGGGTCTCATACCCCATAGCAAACACCACCTTCTTGGCGAAGATCCGGCCGTTTGCAGTATGACAGATGACTCCGTCGGCATTGTAATCATAATGAAGGGCTTCGGTCTGCTCATAGACCTGGACTCCGCCCGAGTGCGCTTTATGAATCAGGCTGTGTACGGTGCGCAGCGGATTAGTCTCCGCATCTCCCTTAGCATACAGCGCACCTGGTTTGGAGAAGGCGTAATGGGCACGGATATTCTCCTCCTCCCAGAATTCCGAATCGAAGCCGTGCTTGATCAGATTCTCATTCTCCAGCTTCAGCATAGCTACATCTTCCGGCGTACTGGCATATAGCAGACTGCTGCGCTCAATAATCTGCGGATCGATGTCCAGCTTGCCGGGCAGGGCAAGAATCGCACGCATGGCCTGCTGGCACAGCTTGTAGAACAACACGCCATTCTCTTCCCCGAAAGTATTCATGCAAGCTGTCAGCGACTTGTCATTGGCGATCTGCAGCAGTCCCGTATTGGCGTGGGAGCTTCCGGTGCCGATGGTTCTTTTATCGATGAGGACAGTATCTGCTCCGCTAAGAGACATGCGGTACGACATCATTGCTCCGCCCATCCCGCCGCCTACAATGAGACAGTCGCAGGTTATATCTTCCTCAAGCACCGGATATACCGGAGGCTCAGGCAGTGTGTGTTCCCAGGGCAGTTGCCCGCTGACGAGTTTCATAGATCTGTTCGCTCCTTTATGTCATTCAGAGTAGTATTATTTGCACTATTGAAGAGTCTCATGCGTCAAGACCTTAAGGATTATTCATCAAGTGTGAGCTTGCTTAATGTACCTTCCGGCACATAAACAGCCTTTCCCGGAAGCATACTAAGGAACGCTTGAACAACCAGAAGGAGGGAATACCGAACATGCAATCTAACCAAATGCAGGCACTAAGCGGAAAAG
This sequence comes from Paenibacillus sp. FSL R7-0302, assembly GCF_038006885.1. Classification (NCBI taxonomy): domain Bacteria; kingdom Bacillati; phylum Bacillota; class Bacilli; order Caryophanales; family Paenibacillaceae; genus Paenibacillus; species Paenibacillus sp. FSL R7-0302. Next base: position 4,574,279 of record NZ_JBBOWB010000001.1, on the reverse strand, counting down.
AATTGGAGTATATCGCCGATTCTATTTCCAATGAGGATTTGCTGATTAAGCAGCTCGCGGCTACAGCCGGAACCACTCAGAACTCGGCCGTGCAGGGGATCTGCATCCAGCAGATTCAGAGTCATACCCATCATATGGATATGCTGGTCCAGCTGCTCCATCAGCATCAGCAGTACGCACCATCGCAGCCGCAATAACAGGGATAACCCACAAATTCTAAAGGAGGTTTTACTGTGTACGCACAGAATGGAACGCCGTTTATGGCGGATGAAGATTTACTCTACACGATTTTGGCCGATCTGAAGCGGACAGTCCGCGAGTACACCACAGCAGCAACAGAATCGAACTGTCCCGCTGTAAGACGGGTATTCAATGATTTGACCATGGATACCCTCAGAATTCAGGGGGAATTGTACATGAAGATGTCGCAAATGAACATGTACACCGTTCCGGGCAAGGCACTGCGCCAGGATGTGGACAAGCAGATTCAGAGTGCCCAGCAGACCCAGCAGAAGCTGCAGCAGTTCGTGCGTGAGAAAACAGGCGGGGCAGGAGCCTATAACCAGGCTTCGAATGTTCAGCAGCACCAGCCGAACGTCCAGCAGCATCATAACGGTTCCTATTATATGTAACCCTGGCGATGGTCTTGTGAAGCATTAGAGCGCTTCCCCGGCCATGCAGAAGAAAATACAAAGGGAATGAAGTCATATAGCCCCGCCTCGGCGGGGTTATTTTGTTTGCAGAACGGTACTTTTCATGTCATATTAATACTAAACTCTTTTTTGCAGGAGGCCCTAAGAATGAATGAATTGAAGAGGAAAGTGCTGGAACTGCTCAAGGAGGACGCGCGAAGCTCAACGGCATTAATGGCGACCCTGCTTGGTGCGGAGGAAGAAGATGTCAAGACCGTGATCGCCGAAATGGAGCAGGATCATGTCATTGTGAAATACGCGACGGTTGTCAATTGGGACAAAGTCGATGATGAACGGGTGACTGCCCTGATCGAGGTACAGATCACCCCGGAACGGGGCCGCGGCTTCGAGGGCATCGCCGAACGCATCTATCTGTATCCGCAGGTTAAATCCGTCTATCTGATGTCTGGCGCTTACGATCTGCTGGTGGAAGTGGAAGGCCGCAATCTGCGCGAGGTTGCTAATTTTGTGTCCGAGAAGCTGTCACCGATTGATGCTGTGCTCTCTACCAAGACTAACTTTACGCTCAAAAAATACAAACAGGACGGTATCATCTTTGAAGAGCATGAGGAAGACAACCGTCTGATGATATCTCCGTGAAGGATGTAATGTCATGATCATTAATAACGCTCAGCATACAGGAGATAAAGGCAAGTCGATGAACTCTTATTTGGCCCCGCTGGTCCGGCAGATTCAGCCTTCGGGCATCCGCAAGTTTTTTGATCTGGCGGCAGGCAGCAAGGATATTATCTCGCTCGGTGTCGGCGAGCCGGACTTCAAGACACCTTGGCATGTCAGAGAGGCCTGCGTCTATTCACTCGAACGCGGCTTCACCGGTTACACCTCCAATGCCGGAATGCCTGAGCTGCGCGAGGGTATCGCTCAGTACCTGGAGACCCGCTTCGCCGTGAAGTATGATCCGGCGAACCAGATTATCGCCACGGTCGGCGGCAGCGAAGCCATTGATTTGGCCCTGCGTGCCCTGATCTCTCCGGGAGACGAGATTCTGATTCCCGAGCCTTGTTACATCTCTTATTCTCCGATCACGGCCATCGGCGGCGGTATTCCGGTAGGCATTGAGACCTTCGGGAAGAACAACTTCAAGCTGACTGCCGAAGATCTGGAAGCTAAGATTACCCCCCGTTCCAAGATTCTGATTCTCTGCTATCCAAGCAATCCGACCGGCGCAATCATGAGCCGTGAAGATTGGGAGCCGATTGCCAAGGTGGTAGAGAAGCATGATCTTATTGTCATTTCAGATGAGATATACGCCGAGCTTACGTATGGAAGCAATCATGTCAGCTTCGCTTCGCTGCCGGGGATGCTTGACCGGACGATCCTGGTCAGCGGGTTCTCCAAGGCCTTCGCCATGACCGGCTGGCGGATGGGCTATGCCTGCGGCCACCCGGACCTGATCTCCGCCATGCTGAAGATTCACCAGTATACCGTCATGTGCGCGCCTTCGATGGGCCAGGTGGCTGCTCTGGAGGCACTCACCAACGGAATGGAAGAGAAGGACCGCATGACAGACTCGTATAACCAGCGCCGCCGGCTGATTGTCAAAGGACTGCGGGAGGCGGGACTTGAGTGTCATGAGCCGCAGGGTGCCTTCTATGCATTTCCGAGTATCCAGGCCACCGGCCTGACCTCCGACCAGTTCGCCCAGCGTCTGCTGCTTGAATATAAGGTCGCTGCTGTTCCGGGAAGTGTCTTCGGTCTGGGCGGGGAAGGCTATCTGCGCTGCTCCTATGCCACCTCGGTGTCCCAGTTGAATGAAGCGGTGGAGCGAATTGGGGCATTGGTCTCACAGCTGGCCCGGGAAGGGGCCTGACAAGGCTCGACAAAGAAGTAAATAGAACTATAGCCGATCACCTTCTGATATGGTATTATTTTACTCTAAGGACAAGAAACACCTGTAATACACTTACATGGACCTCTTATTCCGGAATAAAGGCGCTTCATATCTGGTTGCATAGAACTACACAGTTCTTATCTGGATGAGGCGCAATACTTTTATCAGGAAGGGTGATTGTGCTGAGCGCAGATTATTACTTATCCTCCTATGGCGGGAAATGTGGTTCCGGAAGCGGGCAACCTCCTGCCAGAGGAGATGCGAATGCACGCAGGCTCTCGCTGGAAGATGAAATCCAGATGCTCCGCAGCAGAATGGAACAGCTCTTTATGCAGGAGAATTCCTTTACCTCGGATAATGTAATAGCAATCAGCAGCTTGCTGGATCTCAAGATTAATGAGTATATGAGAGGCCGCCACCGCAAGAGCAATTAATACGGCAGATGTATATGAAGCGGATGTCTTCCTTTGGGGAGATGTCCGTTTTTTTGTTCATTAGGAAATTATGAATTTCTTTTGTTATGGATAAGTTGTCTATGAAAACCGGACACAAGGTGCCAGTATGGAAACCGAACAATTGGTGCTGCTGCGATGAGAGATGGGCCCCATACTACCTAAGCCCGTAACACTGTATAGAAATCCTGCAAAATGTGCAACAATACCGCCTTATAGAAGCGCCCGATGCTGAAATCCTGCATGAAATGCAACAAAGTCAGCGCTAAGCAGCACTAAACACCGGAATTCCTGCAAATGATGCAACAATACGCCGCAGCTCTTAACATTTTTAGAGAAATCCTGCAAAATGTGCAACAATGAGTCTAGCTAATTCTAAAATGATCCTGTGCTCATGAAGTAAGATTAATAAAAATTTGCCAAGGCGGAAAGGCAGGGGTTTTCTTTGATCAAGGTATTCAAAAGCGAGGCCGGCAAAGAACAGGTTCTAAGGTCCTATAACCAGCTTCTTGAAGCGTGGGGGACGGAATATCAGGAGCTTGATGTGGAGACTCCTTATGGGACAACCCATTGTATAACAGCGGGAGAGCCGGAGTTACCGCCGTTGCTCCTGTTCCACGGGGTAGGCGATAATTCGGCCGTGATGTGGCTGCTGAATATGAAGGAGCTGTCCCGGCACTTCTACTGCATTGCAGTAGATACGCTGGGAGGACCGGGGAAGAGTGTTCCAGGTGAGCTGTTCGATAAACGGACCTTCGATCAGGTGGATTGGATCAACAAGGTTGCTGACGGGCTGAGGCTTGAACAATTCTGTGTGGCAGGTGTGTCGAATGGAGCGTATATGGCCTTCAATTACACGGTGAACGGGCCGGGACGAGTGCTTAGGGCTGTCTGTATGGAGGGAGGAATGGTCACTGCTCCAATTAAAAGTATGATACATACGCTGATGATGATGTTCCCGGAGATTCTTGTTCCTACGCGCAGCAATCTGCTCAAGGCAGCCCGCAAGCTCAGCTCCCCGACCTCAGGCCTGTTCGACAAGCATCCCGAAGTCGGGGAGCATCTGGTGCTGTTAATGCAGAATCATAACCAGCAGGCGATGTTCGCCCATAAGCTTCAGCCCTACGAACAAGAGAAAGCGGTTACGTTCCAAGATCAGCTATACTTCCTGCTGGGAGATTATAAGCTGAAGCAGAAGCGGGAGCTCACTAGTACACTGGACGCTGGCGGGTTCCGCTACACGGTTATCCCGGACGCCGGTCACGGCGTGAATCATGAGCAGCCGAAGCGGGTGAACCGGGAGCTGGTGGCTTTTTTGAAGGGGAGTGAAGGGAGTGAATCTATATAAATAACCCCCTGTGCTGGTCCGGAGACCTATCAGGGGGTTGTTAGAACTGCCTCTCTGTTAGTTTACCTTGAACGTGGCCACTGCCTGCTGCAGCCCATCGGCCATTTTCGCCAGCTCGGTAGAGGCTGCGGCTACCTCTTCCATGGAGGCGAGCTGCTCCTCAGAGGCTGCGGCAGCGCTCTGTGAACGCTCTGCGGCCTGTTTCGCCACTTCAGCCATCTCCGCCACCGAAGAGGTCAGCTCCTCGGTTCCGGCCAGCAGCTGCTCGGAGGAAGCAGACATCTCATGAACCTGGGTGTTAATCTCGCCGATGCCGCCGAGAATATCCGTGAACAGACGCCCGGCCTCGCCTACCATCCGCGAGCCTTCCTGAACGGCGCCGGCATTCGCCAGCACCGCATCTGAGGCTGCCCGGTTGCCTTGCTGGATCTCGAGAATCAGGGTGCTGATAGACCCGGCGGCTTCGGCCGTCTGCTCGGACAGCTTCTTCACCTCACCGGCCACCACGGAGAAGCCCCGTCCGTATTCGCCCGCTCTGGCAGCCTCAATCGCCGCGTTTAAGGCCAGCATGCCGGTCTGGTCGCTGATGCCTTTGATCAGACCAATGATGTTACCGATCTGCTGGGACTGTGCGCTAAGAGAGGTAATCATGATTGAAGCATCTGCGGCGGTCCGCTCCATCTCTTCCATCCGGTCCACCGCCTCCGTAATGACGGAATACCCGTTCTGCGCCTGGCCTGCCGCCCGCCCGGCAGCTGCGGCAGTGTCCATCGAGGCCTCCGCGATCCGCTGCACACCGGCGGCCATCTCCTCCATCGCCCTTGCAGACTCGCGGGTGGACTGCATCTGCTGATCCGCTCCGGCTGAGAGATCCTGAATATTCTCCACAATGGCCTCTGTGGTGTGATTGGTCTGAGTGGCGCTAGACATTAATTCTTCTGAGGTCGAGGCGACTTGCAGGGAGTGATCGGCAATCGTCCCCAGGAGTCTGCTCAGATTGGTAATCATCTGGTTCAGATGCCCGGCCATTTTGCCGAATTCATCCTCACTGTCCACCTCCAGCTTCCCGGTGAAGTCTCCGGCGGCCATCTGCTGGGACATCTCATTGACACGGGTCAGTTTACGGGTAATATAGCGGCTGTATAGATATACGGCTGCTACCGTCAGGATAAGACCCGCTAAGCTTACCAGCAGAATAGACCTTAGCAGCCCTTTAAGCGGCGCGTACAGCTCTTGCTCCGGCATGGCGAGACCAACGGTCCAGCCGGTATCCGGCAGCTTTTCATAATACATCTGAATGGTCCCGCCCGAATCGGCATAGGTTACCATGCCCTGATTCTGCTGAAGCATTTCCGCTCCTGCTGCGGCCAGGCTTGCGTTTGGTTCGTCGTTTATTTTCAGCTGCATATTCTTCTCGGCATCCGGTCCGGCAATGTAATTCCCCTGCTTGTCCAGCAGGAACGCCCAGCCTGTATTCCCCACCTTGGTCTGTTCGATCCTGCTCTGCAGCGTCTTGAGATCGATATCGCCGGCCATGACACCCAGCAAGGTATTCGTGGTATCCCGGAAAGGAACAGTAAACGTAGCCATCGTTGTCCCTGTAATTGTGTCATAGAATGGATCTGTAAACGCTGCATGCTCCCTGCCAATCGTGTACCAGCTCTGCCCGTGATAATTATAATCGGGGTCATTATACTGCTCGGTAGTCACAATCTTGTCGCCGTCACGGTGGGCATAGGTGGAGAAGTACTTCAGCTTGCTGTCATACCGTCCGGGTTCAAAATAAATACCCACACCATAGGTATCCGGATTGGCCTTCAGCGCACTGGACAGCATGGTACGGTATTGATCCAGTGTGAATTCAGCAGCGTGGCTCTCCAGCGTACGTGCTAGAACCTCGGGAACCTTGCTGTGCACACTTAAGTTCGCATTAATTTCGTTAGAAATATCTGATATCTGCACATTCATTTTTTGTGTAACCTCGCGCTGGATAATGCTTTTGGAATACATGTACGATAACAGAGCGACCAGCACCAGCGTGATCAGAAAGATGGGCAGGATGAATGCAAATGTTCTCATACGTATGCTTTTGAACCGGAGCCTGGAAATTGCCTTGTGAACAACATTAGCCATGTGAATCCCCCCATTATATAGTGAAGCTATTTATACTTATATTGAATATCATCGGCTGGAGAACTGATTTTGTTGTTACTTTTTGTCGAAAAAAATAAAAAAATGTCGTGTATCTAAGTCTGCGGGGTACGACCAAAGGCGGAGACGGCGGCAGACCCGGGACTGATGTCCGCTTCCAATTGTAGGCATATAATGAATATTCACGAACATCACAAAGTATGGGCTTGAACCGTACTGCGTCAGGAGAGGAAGATATTCATGCTGCATGATCAGCTGTTGAGGGACCCGAATACATATGAAGAGCTTAAGTTGGTTAGTACGGGGGCGGTCAATCCGGCAAATGGACGGCAGTACCCGTGGAAGCACGGGTATTTGGCTTTTATGGAGGAAGCGGATGCCGCAGGCAGTAACCGGAAGTACCTGGAGCTTTACAACCGGATTGCCCGTTTCTACCGGCTGTCCAACAAGCTGTATTTCGTGCTGAAGTTCGGCGGAGAACGCAGCTATAGAGAGCAGTTCCTGTCTGCGCTTGAGCTGGGCGGCGGTCAGCGTGTGCTGGAGACCTCGGTGGGCAGCGGCGATAATTTCCCGTACCTTAACATGAAGGCCAAGAACGCGCAGGCCGAGCTGTACGGGCTGGATATTTCCAGCGGAATGCTGAAGCAGGCGGTGCGCAATCTGCGGCGGTGGAAGCTGGAGGCACATCTGTTCCAGGGGACTGCTGAGCGGCTGCCTTTTCAGGACAACAGCTTTGACTGCGTGTACCATGTCGGCGGAATCAACTGTTTCAGTGATCCGCATGCTGCGGTACTGGAGATGATCCGGGTAGCGAAGCCGGGCACAAGGCTGATGATTGCCGATGAGACGCAGAAGCTGGTGAAGGGAACGTACGGGAAGGTACCGGTGGTTAAGGGGTATTTTGCAGAGGGAGCGGACTTGCCGGAGATGCTTGGACTGATTCCGCAGGAGATGCTGGAGGTAGAGTACAAGGAGGTGTGCAAGGGCCTGATGTATTGCATTACCTTTCGTAAGCCATGAGGCAGGTTGAGCAGGGAGACAATTAAGGCTTCCTCTTAAGGGAGTTATTTAAAATATAAAAATTTATATGTTTCACGCTATAAATGATCCTTCTATTTCCCGCTGAAACGGTACCGTCCTTTAAAAGGACGGCAAAGCCGTTTCCACTTGCATATCGAAAATGCTGATCTTTGTTTGCCACCCTACCTAAGAACGATTACACTATTATTATGTGATTTGCAACTTAGGAGGGAAGTATCGTGGCGATCTATACGCGTACGGGGGATAAGGGCGAGACCTCGGTGATTGGCGGCCGGGTAGGCAAGGACGATGTCCGCGTCGAGGCTTACGGCACCATTGACGAGCTGAACTGCTTCGTTGGCCAGGCACGGAGCCTGATGGAGGACGAGCGGTTTCTAGATGTCCGCGAGCAGCTGCTGGAGATTCAGCATGAGCTGTTCGACTGCGGATCGGATCTGGCGTTCGTGAAGCTGAGTGAGAACCGCTATAAGGTAAAAAGCGAGATGGCCACGCGCCTGGAAGGCTGGATCGATGCGCTTCAGGCCGAGAATCCGGTGCTGGAGCGCTTCATTCTGCCGGGCGGAAGCCAGCTGTCCTCGGTGCTGCATGTCTGCCGGACAGTCTGCCGCCGGGCCGAGCGCCGGGCAGTGACGCTGGGCCGCAGTGCGGAGATTAACCCGGAGGCGGTAATCTATCTGAACCGGCTGTCCGACTATTTCTTCGCTCTGGCCCGTGCCGCCAACACCCGGCTGGAGATTGCTGAAGTAGAATATCTGCGCAGCAAAAAGGTGTTCCGGAACAAATGACCAGCTATTATCCGCCCATCTCCTACACAGTGCCGCCGCTTGAAGACGGCTGGCTGCTTAAAACCATCCTGCAGAAGCGGATGGATGTCTCCCGCAAGCTGCTCTCCCGGCTCAAAATGACGGACCTCGGCATTACACTGAACGGAGAGCGTGTCTATATTAGCGTTAAGGTTAACACCGGCGATCTAGTGCAGATCCGGATGGAGGAGGAGACCTCTGAGGATATTTTGCCGCAGCCGATTCCCTTCGAGATTCTGTATGAGGACGGGCATCTGCTTGTGGTAAGCAAGGCCGCAGGAATGATTGTCCATCCGACCCACGGCCATTATACCGAGACCCTGGCGAACGGTGTGGTTCATTACTGGGCAGAGAAGGGCGAGCGGGTCCGCTTCCGCCCCGTCCACCGGCTGGACCAGGAGACCTCCGGGGTGCTGGTGATTGCCAAGAACCCGTACAGCCACCAGCACATCTCCGAGCAGATGATCGCCGGCACGGTGGACAAGCGGTATACCGCGTTCGTGCACGGCGTGCCTGCTCTGCCCAGCGGGGATATCGACGGTCCGATCGACCGCGACCCGCTGGAGCCGCACCGGCGGATTGTGACGCCGGACGGCTATCCTTCCTTGACCCGTTATGAGGTCAAGGAGGTCTATGGCGAGGCAGCTTCGCGCGTAGAGCTGAAGCTGGAGACCGGGCGCACCCACCAGATCCGGGTGCATATGGGATCAGTCGGCTGCCCGCTGATCGGTGACGGGATGTACCGTCACCCGCTGTATGGGCAGGCGGCGGCTGCGCCGGGCGAAGCGGCGCATACGCGAGAGCAGGCGCTGCCCGGCGGGCCGCCGGAGGCTTCGGCAGGCGGAGCAGCGCTGACGCCTGCCGAAGCCGCGCAGCTCGCGCAGATCGCGGAGCTGGACGCGGCCATTCCGCGCCAGGCGCTGCACGCGGTGCGGCTGGCCTTCCGGCATCCGGTGACGCATGCCGGGCTGGTCTTCGAGGCACCGCTGCCGCCGGATATGGCGCTGCTGCAGGAGAAGCTCCGGCAGTCGGCGCTGTAAGCGCCGGGCATGTCCTGGCCGCAGCTGCCATCTGCAGCAGTATGCAGTATTTTTCATGCACTTTTATTTTATATATAGAAGGAGAAGCCGATGAGTGACCTCAAGGTATATCAATATCCGAAATGCAGCACCTGCCGCAGCGCAGTCAAATGGCTGAAGGAAGCAGGGCATGAGCTGGAGCTGCAGCATATCGCCGAGCAGCCGCCAACCGTGGAGGAGCTGCGCGAATTGGTGAAGCACAGCGGCCTGCCGCTGAAGAAGTTTTTTAATACAAGTGGTGAGGTCTACCGGGAGCTTGGCCTGAAGGATAAGCTTGCAGACTTAAGCGAAGACGAGCAGCTTGCGCTGCTGTCCGCACATGGGATGCTGATCAAGCGTCCGGTAGTCACTGACGGCAAGAAGGTTACCGTAGGCTATAAGGAAGACCAGTACGCCGAAGCTTGGAGCAACGCCTAAATTTATGGAATACAAGGAGAGGTTACACATGAGCACAGCAACAGAAATGAAGGGCCGGGTTATGATCGTCGATGGAATGGCTCTGCTGTTCCGCGCTTTTTATGCTACCTCTTATGGTGGATATATCCGCAAGACCCGCGACGGGCTGCCGACGAATGCGGTGTATGGATTTTTGCAGTATTTTTTCGACGCGGTAAGTACGTTTGAGCCTTCACATGTGGTCTGCTGCTGGGATATGGGCAAGGGCACGTTCCGCTCCGAGAAGTACGAAGGCTACAAATCGAACCGCATTGACGCGCCGCTGGAGCTGATCCCGCAGTTCGACCTCGTGAAGGAGGTTGTGGCAGAGCTGGGCGTGCCGAATATAGGCTTGGCCGGGTACGAGGCAGATGATTGCATCGGTACACTAGCTTCATGCTACAGCGGGGAGTCGGAGGTCTATATTCTTACCGGGGACCACGACATGCTCCAGCTGGTCAATGATAGCGTCAAGGTCGTGATTATGAAAAAAGGCCGCTCCAACTATAAAGTGTATGATCCGGCAGAGCTTCTGGCAGAACGGGGCCTCACTCCTGCACAGGTGATCGACCTGAAGGGCTTCATGGGCGATACCAGCGATAATTATCCCGGCGTGAAGGGCATAGGCGAGAAGACCGCCACCAAGCTGCTGACGGAATACGGTACTGTGGAAGGAGTCATCGAGAACCTGCATCTGCTGCCCAAGGGCGTGCGGGCTAAGATTGAAGCGGACCTCGACATGTTGCATCTCTCACGGGAGCTGGCGGAAATCCGCTGTGATGTGCCGGTGGTCTGCGAGCTGGCCGAATGTCTCTGGGAGCTGCAGCGGGATAACGCCGCACGTAAGTTCAATGAGCTGGAGTTCGGCAGCTTGATGCATCTGATCGGCGGGATCGCCGAGGAACGGGATGACCGGGGAATCGTGCAGATTGAGCTGGGAGATCTGGGCTGAGGCCGGAATAGACTGCAATGAAAACAAGACAGTATGTACTCACCTATCGTGAGCGTGTACTGTCTTGTTTGCGTGTGAAGAGATAGACCGCATTGTCCTTGGAGGGCGGCACAAGCAGGCGGGATAATTCCTCATTCAGCTCCATGCTGAAATGCTTAGCCTGATCATACGCGTCGAAGTCACCGGTAATCGCCGGGTCTCTTGTGCCGATTACTATATACAACTCTACAGATTCCGTATGAAAAACATGCTTCTCGTACGGGTTGCCGGGCACCGGCCAGGAACAAAGTACAACCTTAGGAGCGTATTTGCTCAGAGCGGCTTTGGCATCGGCTTTTTCCACAAAATCGGGGTAGGTGATATAATGCGCCCAGCTATAATCATCGGTTGCCCGGCAGGCTGTGCCGTTCTCGTTAAGGAATCTCGTCAAGGTACCGTCACCGGCACCGATCTCCAAGCACTCCTTATCCCCAATCAGAGCGGACAAGCGCTTGATTAACGAACGGGAGTAGAAACAGTAGATCCCTTGTTTATTGACAAGCGGCATCAGCACTTTGGGGCGGATAATCAGCTTCCAGCATACCCGGAACAGAGGGAGCGATACGGGCTTCCGTACAAGCTTTTCCTTGAACAGGAGCTTCTGCAGAATATAACCGTCCCAGAGATTGAACCGGACAGGCCCGGAGGCTGATTCGGTAGACACCGCTAATTGCAGCTGTTCGATCAGATAAATGGCAAAGCGGGCTTTAATAATATTAGGAAGAAAAGCGTTAATGGTAGTTTGATTAAAGCCGCTTTTGACAATTTTGCTCTTCGCTATTTTGGCGCTGCTTGTATAGCTGGCGAGTAAATGTTGGATCAGCTTGGCGCGTTTTTGGCTCGATAGGGCATTGATCTCAAGCAGCACTTCTTCTTTGTACTCCGGATATTCTGACAAAAGCGTGCGGGTATCGGTCTCATTCCTCAGAATTTGCTCGGCGGCCGTCTTACTGAAGGTTAGCGCTCTCAGGTCCCGGCTCAAATGACAATACCCTCGCAGTGATCCACCTCATGCTGGATAACCTGCGCTGTAAATCCGGTAAAGCTATCCCGGTGCTTCTTAAAATTATAATCGAGGTACTCTACCTCAATATAGTCGTACCGTTTCGTTGGGCGTACGCCTTCAAGCGACAGGCAGCCTTCCTCAGTGTCATAAGGACGGGCGCGCTTGACGATCACCGGATTGATCATCGAAATGGTCAGCTGCTGCTCTAGACGGACGGCAATGATGCGTTTGTTGACGCCAATCATGTCCGCAGCCATGCCGACGCACCGGTCGGAGTTGGCGTTCAGAGTCTCCACAAGATCCATTAACACGGGCAGATCCTTTTCCGTGGCCGGAGCAGATTTCTGGCTAAGAAGCGATATATCTTTATTGATAGGTCTAATCATCATACTCTCCAATTATGCTGTATTTGTGTGTCCATAATATCATTTTTGGCGGGGAAGTGAAATGCGGGAATACGAGAGATATGCGGTTAAGATAAAGATTGACGAACCGGAGGAAGCTTGATTATAATGTTAATATAAGTATTAAATGATTAACAAATATATTAACCTAAAGAGGAGCGTTAACTTCCCATGGCAGAACGCATTGTACTGAACACCGACATCCGCAAAGGTAAGATTGACCGCAACATCTACGGACATTTCGCTGAGCATCTTGGACGCTGTATCTATGAAGGCATCTGGGTGGGCGAAGATTCCCCTATTCCGAACACCAAGGGTATCCGCAACGACGTAGTGGAAGCGCTTAAGGAAATGAAGATTCCGGTACTTCGCTGGCCGGGCGGATGCTTCGCCGATGAATACCACTGGAAGGACGGTATCGGCCCAAGCGAAGAGCGCAAGCGGATGATCAACACACACTGGGGCGGCGCGGTAGAGAACAACCATTTCGGTACGCATGAATTCATGCTCCTCTGCGAGATGCTGGGCTGCGAGCCGTACATCAACGGTAACGTAGGCAGCGGAACTGTTCAAGAGATGTCCGAGTGGGTTGAGTATTTGACCTTCAACGGAGTCTCTCCAATGGCTGAGCTGCGTCAGAAGAACGGCCAGGAAGATGCCTGGAGTGTCAAGTATTTCGGCGTGGGCAACGAGAACTGGGGCTGCGGCGGTAACATGCGTCCTGAATTCTATGCTGACCTGTACCGTCAATATCAGACGTATGTGCGCAACTATGGAGACAACAAGATCCACCGGATCGCCTGCGGGGCGAATGCGGATGATTATAACTGGACGGAAGTGCTGATGCGTGAAGCTACCCGCTTCATGGATTCGATCACCCTGCATTACTACACCCTGCCTACTTCGGACTGGAATCATAAGGGCGCGGCTACAGGCTACGGAACAGACGAATACTTCACAACGTTGAAGAAGGCACTGTTCATGGATGAACTGGTTACCCGCCATATCGCCATCATGGACAAATATGATCCTGAGAAAAGAGTCGGCCTGATCGTTGACGAGTGGGGCACCTGGTATGATGTTGAGCCGGGTACAAACCCAGGCTTCCTGTACCAGCAGAACACGATCCGCGATGCGCTTGTGGCCGGCTTGACGCTGAATATTTTCCACAAGCATAGTGACCGTGTACGGATGGCGAACATTGCCCAGACCGTGAACGTGCTGCAGGCAGTTATTCTGACTGAAGGCGAGAAAATGCTCCTGACTCCTACTTACCATGTATTCAACATGTACAAAGTGCATCAGGATGCAGAACTGCTGGAGCTCACTGTAGACAGCCCTGTATACAGCTATGATGGCGTAGAGATTCCTGAAGTATCGGCTTCGGCTTCGGTCAATGCTGAGGGCATCATTCATGTCAGCCTGTGTAACCTGAATCACGCGTCATCGGCAGTGTTGCCGCTTGCCCTGCGCGGTTTGGCTGGTCAAGCATCCGTAAGCGGAACGACGCTGGCCGGAGCTTCCATCGATGCCCACAATAGCTTTGAACAGCCGGAAGCTGTAACACCAGAGGCATTCAGCGCCTTCAAGCTTGAAGGGGATACGCTGACTGTAGAGCTGCCGCCAATGTCGGTAACGGTACTGGCTATCACTCCACAAGCCTAAGGAGAGAACCGCATGACAACCACTTCAGCCTGCAAAGGATGCCGGGAGGAGTACAAGGTCACGGAAGCACAGATTGCCCGCATTCTGGCCTCCTCCATGTTCAATCCCGGCAATTCAGCTTCCGACGAGGTCTACGCCGAGCGGCTGGCGATCTGCGCGGCTTGTCCCAAGCTGCAGGATGGCGTGACCTGTACCGCCTGCGGCTGTATCATCCCTGTCGTGGCCCGGTTGAAGGCCCGCAGCTGTCCGCTGCCGGGCGGCGGAAAGTGGCAGCCGGTGGCGGAATGACGGCCCACGCCTAACGGCAAGGGGCCAGGCAAAAAGATAGGCTAGAAGCCGTTCTTGCCATAAGAGACGGACCGATCACCGATAGCCCCTCCAACCTGCACAATGCGGCGGTTGGAGGGGCTTATTTTGCGTTGTGGAGGAAAGTGGGCTGGAGGAGGAAAAGAGAGGGATAAATCCCTCTAATGCGGCGGAAAGTGGGCTGGAGGAGGAAAAGAGAGGGATAAATCCCTCTAATGCGGCGGAAAGTGGGCTGGAGGAGGAAAAGAGAGGGATAAATCCCTCTGGTGCGGCGGGAAATGGGCTGGAGGAGGAAAAGAGAGGGATAAATCCCTCTGGTGCGGCGGGAAGTGGGCTGGGTGAGGAAAAGAGAGGGATAAATCCCTCTAATGCGGCGGGAAGCGGGCAGCTGAGCGGAAATGAGGAGCACTAGTGCACCTGAATTGGCCGAAAGTGGGCGATGAGCGGAAATGAGGAGCATTAGCTCCAAAAGTAGCTGAATCGAAAACTAACCTAATTAGTCTAACTAATCTATCTCCACTACCTACCTACCTACCTACCTACCTACCTACCTACCTACCTACCTACCTACCTACCTACCTACCTACCTACCTACCTACCTACCTACCTACCTACCTACCTACCTACCTACCTACCTACCTACCTTCTAAGCAGGCCTTTATATAGAACCCGGCAAATCTGCCACGCCATCTGTATAAAACAACTCAAACACAAGGTCCTCGTTGTAATTGCCGAAGCCTTTACCGAACAGGGTGAGGCCGCCGATGTGCTCGGCATCCTCCTCGACAGAGAGCCGGAAGGTCCATTGTTTGTTGCGGATGCCTACCTGATCCAGGGTGACCTCCGACAGCTTTTGCCCATCCATGAAAGTGCCCGTCTGAGTAATCCGCAGCTGCTTGAGCAGGCCGTATTGATTGGTGAGTGCGGGCCACCAGGCCGGGGTGTATTTTCCCGGATTATCTCCGTAGTCACCGGGGCTGGTCCAGAAGCCGAGCGATTGTCCGTTCAGTGTGAAGGTAATATCCGACGGCCAGTTGTTGTTGACCGACGGGGCTTCGGAGGCGATCTCCATTGTGATGGCAAGCTCCTCCGGCTGCTGGCTCGACAGCAGGAAATTCGGGATTTTATACTCGACGAACCCCTTGCCGAACCAGAGAATCCCGGCGTTCACCCGCTCCTGGTCCCAGAAATAACGGGGATCGTCAAAGTGCCCGATGACCCTCTCCGTCGTAGACAGTCCACAGGTAGGCTCAATCTGGAAGTCGGAATAATGCCCCACCGGAATGTCCTTGCGGTACCCCCTGCGCGGAGTCCGGGCTTGTCCCGGAAAAACAATCTCAGCCCCGTCGGCGGCCAGTGTACAGATCTTCTGCAGACCGCTTTTGCCGGGAGCCATATGGCTGCGGATCAGCCCGGCGGCTTCGAGCTTGCGCACATGCATGGTCATAATCGCACTGCTGAGCTTGAGGGCTGCAGCCAGCTCCTTCACGTTCATGGGCTTCTCGGACAGCAGCCGCAGCATATGCAGGCGCACGGTACTGGACAGGGCCTCGTACACGGGCAGGGATTGTTCGGTTAGATCAAGTTTCATCGGATGCCTCCACGTTCAGGTTATATAGTTAATAATTATATTACTCAAATAAAATTTCTACAAGCCATGATTGGCTTCAGGCCAGCTTTTCCAATTTATATCACAGACACGCTAAGCCCGGTCCGCTATGATGTGAGATGAATTAGCGATGAAACAAGGTGCTCTTGCCGGAAGCGGCAAGGGATAACAGGGAATCGGGTGAAACTCCCGAGCGGTCCCGCCACTGTATGGAAGAGCTGCACTTCATGAGGTCACTCGGGAAGCCCCGGGGAAGACGAAGTCTGCGGCGCCTGTATTCCAAGCCAGGAGACCTACCTTGTCGACGCACACCACGACTCTACGCGGATAGGAGCGGTGTACGGATAGGTTAATGAGAAGAGGCGTTCTGCCCTGATGGACCGGAGGAATCTTGGAATCTTAGAGATGACACCCGGCTTACAGCTGCGGGATACAAGGACACGGCCCATAGTGATGGGACGATGAGAAGCACCTTGTTTCGCTTGGCTGCGTGCAGCGCGCTCTATCGAACTTGCCTGCGTACATACACTCCCACCCTTTAGGGTGGGTTTTTTGGAATATAAGGATTTTTATGCTTCACGCTATAAATCATCCTTATATTCCGCGCTGAAACGTACCGTCCTAATAAAAGGACGGCAAAGATGTTTCCACTTGGGTTTTAAGATTTTGAATGGAAAACAACAAACATGGAGGGTGACAAATGAAAAAGCACAGATGGTGGAGCTTTGCGGCACTGGTTGCCGGATTTACGGTGTACTTTATGCTGAATGAACCGGGGACGGCCCGGGCAATGCACATTATGGAAGGATTCCTGCCGGTAGGCTGGGCGGTGTTCTGGTGGGCGGCGTTTATCCCGTTCTTTGTGCTCGGAATCTTCAAGCTGAAATCCATGACAAGGGAGAATCCGGAGCTGAAGCTGCTGCTGGGCCTGGCCGGGGCGTTTACCTTCGTACTGTCTGCGCTCAAAATGCCTTCCGTCACCGGAAGCAGCTCCCATCCCACCGGTACCGGACTTGGTGCGGTTATGCTGGGGCCGCTCCCCATGAGCGTAATCGGCTCGATTGTCCTGCTGTTTCAAGCGCTGCTGCTGGCGCATGGCGGGATTACTACGCTTGGGGCCAATGCGTTCTCGATGGCGGTGGCGGGTCCTTTTGCCGGCTATGCAGTGTATAAGCTGATGATGAAGCGGCCGGACCGCGAGAAGCTGGCCTTGTTCTGTGCGGCTGCGGTAGCGGATCTGAGTACGTATGTAGTGACTTCCTTTCAGCTGGCGGTGGCTTTTCCGGCGGCGGATGGCGGCGTGCTGGCTTCTTTTCTCAAATTCGGGGGCATCTTTGCCGTGACGCAAATCCCGCTGGCCATCAGTGAAGGGCTGTTGACGGTACTGCTCTGGAACTGGCTGAAATCGTATAGTCCGAATGAATTGTCGCTTCTGAAACGCAAGGTGAACGGAGGAAGAGCCTAATGAGCAATAAATGGAAAAATGGGTTGATGCTGCTGGTTGTTATTCTGCTGGTTATTCTGCCGCTGCTGCTGGTCAATGGGGAATTCGGCGGGGCCGATGATGCGGCTGAAGGTGTGATTACCGAGATGAATCCTGACTATAAGCCGTGGTTCAAGCCGCTGACCGAGCTGCCGGGTGAGACGGAGAGTATGCTGTTTGCATTGCAGGCAGCGATTGGTGCCGGTGTGATCGGTTATACCTTGGGGCTGCTCAAGGGCAAGCAGGGCGGGACGAAGCAGCATAGCAGCAAGTGATTCGGCGGATTGACGTTCTCTCCTACAATAATGCTCTGCGCCAGTTATCCCCGATGTGGAAAAGCTCGTTCGCAGCCCTGATGTTCCTGCTCTCTTACACTGTACATCCGGTACTACAGGCTGCAATCACCCTATGGATGATGTCCTGGTGTGTATTGCAGGCCCGTATTCCCTTGCGTGCTTATGGCATGCTGTTCGGCACAGCGCTGCTGTTCTATGCGCTTAGCGTACCGGCGCTGCTCGTGGAATTCGGGCATCCTGCTGCGGGAGAGGCAGGAATATTCCCGCTTCCGGGACTGAATCTGCCGGTATATGTCACAGCGGCGGGACTTCAGCGGGCAGGGGAGCTGCTGGCCAGAATCTCTGCCTGTATGAGTTGTTTCTTTTTCCTGATGTTCACTACTCCGTTCAGTGAGCTTTTGCAGGTGCTGCGCAGGCTGCGGATGCCGCAGATTGTTCTGGAGCTGATGCTGATTATGTACCGCTTCTTATTCCTGCTGAGTGATGCAGCGCATGGGCTGCTGCTGGCCCGCAGGCTGCGCGGAGGCCGTAGAGGCTATAAGGCGAAGCTGCGTGAGACTGCGGCTATGGCGGGAGCGCTTTTTGGCAACACCATGCACCGTTATTATGGATTATCGCAGGGGCTGCTGGCCCGCGGATTCACCGATGAGATTATTCTGCCGCCTTATACGGCGCGTCCTGTGCCGCGGCGCTATGCTGTCCAGGCGTATGCCGGGATAGCAGTGCTGGTGCTGGCGCAGCTCTGGCTGTGGACGCGGGGGTGAAATCATGCGCAAAGTACAACAACTTCCGATCGGCCAAATCACATTAGAGGAGCAAGTGATGGATATGGAATATAGTCTGGCTTGTGACGGGGTGGTGTTCCATTACCCTGACACGAAGGAGCCCGCGCTGAATGAACTGACGTTCTCCATCCCCGCAGGCAGCAAGACGGCGGTGCTCGGTCATAACGGTTCAGGCAAATCGACGTTGTTCCTGCATGCCGTCGGCATTCTGCGCCCGCAGCAGGGGACGGTTATGCATGGAGGGAAGGCGTTATCCTACTCCAAAAAAGAGCTGGCCGCTCTGCGGCGGAAAGTGGGCCTGGTCTTCCAGGACCCCGAGCAGCAGCTGATCCTCAGCACTCCGCTGGAGGATGTATCGTTCGGGCTGCGCGGCAGCGGCATGGCTGAACCGGCTATCGCTGCGCGCTGCCGGGAGGTCATGGAGCTGCTGAATCTGACTGATCTGGGCAATAAACCTATTCACCAGCTTAGTCTGGGCCAGAAGAAACGCACGGCACTCGCCGGTGTACTGGCTATGGAGCCGGAGCTGATTCTGCTGGATGAGCCGACCTCGTATCTGGACCCGTTATCGGAGCAGCAGATGCTGAAGGGGCTTGAAGCCATACATGATAAAGGGACAACCGTAGTTATGGCTACGCATGATATGGACCTGGCTTACCGCTGGGCGGACTGGATTATTGTGCTGGAGCATGGAAGATGCCGGGCGGCGGGGACGCCGGAGGAGATTTTTGCGGGACGGGAGGAGCTATTGTCCATCGGGCTGGGATTGCCGCTGCTGGCTGATTTATGGTTCAGCCTGCCAGCCAGTCTGACCGCAGGGCAGAGCGCTCCCCGCACCGCCGGAGAATTCAAGGTGCAGCTGCGTAAGCTGCTTGCGCTTGACCACAGCTATTCATGAACGGGGGAAGAAGAATGAAGAAACAAGGGAAGCTGCTGATTATCGGCTTCGGCCCCGGAGCGCTGGAGCATATTACCGGCCGCGCACTGGCTGCGCTGGATGAGAGTGAGGCGGTCATCGGCTATACCACTTATGTAGATCTGATCAGGCCGCTGCTGCGGCACCAGGAGATCGTCGGCACCGGGATGACCGAGGAGGTCAGCCGGGCCCAGGAGGCCGTCCGCAGAGCAGAAGAAGGACAGAGCATTGCGGTAATCTCCAGCGGCGATGCCGGTGTCTACGGAATGGCCGGGCTGGTCTACGAGGTGCTGATCGAACGCGGCTGGAGCCGCTCAGAGGGGGTACAAGTGGAGGTGATCCCGGGAATATCGGCGATCCAGTCCTGTTCCTCACTGCTGGGGGCCCCGATTATGCACGATTCCTGCACGATCAGCCTGAGTGATCATCTAACTCCGTGGGAGAGCATTGCTGCACGTGTGGAAGCGGCGGGGGCTGCGGATTTCGTTATCGCTTTCTACAATCCGCGCAGCGGCAGACGGACGCGGCAGATTGAAGAAGCGCGCAAGATCCTGCTGCGCTATCGTGATCCGGCTACACCGGTAGGCATTGTCAAAAGCGCCTACCGTGACCGTCAGCAGACGATCGTAACAACGCTGCAGGATATGCTGGAGCATGAGATCGGCATGCTCTCCACCGTGGTGGTCGGCAACTCTGCTACCGTTGTCTATGAGGATCTTATGATTACGCCGCGCGGATATGAGCGCAAGTACAATCTCGGATCACAGGCGCAGACGCTGAAGCCGCACGAGCGGCTGCGCACGGCAGCAGAGCCTTGGTCGCTGGCTGCGGCGGAGTCCGGGCAGGCAGAGGGGGCCGGAGCAAGAGCGGCACAAGCTGTGGATGCGGGGAGAGAAGCTGCTATCGCAGGAAGAGAAGCGGAATCAGGGCGGGCGGAAGAAGCGGCTGTGCAGAGTCTGGCTGCTGCTCCGCAGGTGGAGCGGCTGCGTAGCTTGTCCGATCGCCTGACGGCATCGACCGAGACTTCCTTCGAGCTGGAGATTGCTCCGGCAGCCGGCAGCCGCAGCTTCAGCGGTGAGCAGATGAAGCTGTTGGCTGAGCTTGCAGGCAGCGATGGGCAATTGGTCTATACGAAGGACGGGTATTTCCTGCTGCGCGGCAGCCGGAGTGAAGAGGCAGAGGCAGGAGCAGGAGCAAGGCTGCTGGAGGCCGGACTGAATGTAAGTACGCCTGGAGGTTACGTGAAGGTGAAGACCTGCGGGTTCTGTGAGCTGCGCAGAAGCGGGGCGTTAAGTACGGCTGTCCGCCTGCATGAGCTGTTGCACGGGCTTGCCGTGCCGAGAGAGCTGCACATCAGTGTAGCGGGCTGCGGAATGGCTTGCAGCTCGGCTGTGCTGGATGACATCGGGCTGGTATGCTCGCGCGGCAGCTATGAGCTGTATCTCGGCGGCAAAAAGTCCGGGCGGAGCGCCCATGCAGGGATTTTGATGCGTGAAGGGATGGACGAGGAGCAAGCGGTAGCGGCTGTAGCTGCGGCAGTTGAGGATTACAGGGCCCATGGCCGGGAGCAGGAGCGTTATCATGCGTTCCGGGAACGGATGGACAGCACCAAAGGTGGTGCAGCCCTTACATCCGACAACAATAACAGCATAGAAGGAGTGCAGACGATGAGAACGGTATTACTGGTGGGACACGGGAGCCGGGTTCAAGCGGGCAATGAGGAGCTGCTGGAATTCACCCGCCTGCTCGCGGCCCGGAAGCCGGAGCTGAAGGTCGAGACCTGCTTCATAGAGTTGGCCTCGCCTTCAATCGCTGGCGGAATTGCCAGATGTATCGAGGGCGGTGCGGCGGAGATATACGTTGTGCCGATTATTTTGTTCGCGGCGGGGCATTCCAAGCTCGATATTCCACTGGCCATTGATGAAGCCAAGCGGAGATATCCCGGGGTGAAGTTCATCTACGGGCGTCCGCTGGGGGTGCAGGACCGTGCCGTCGATATTCTGCTGGAGCGGATTCAGGAAGCAGAACAACCTCCATTGGCGCAGGAGAAGGCGGCTGGCGGAATGGGGCTGGACCTGCACGGGAACAGTGCATCCACGATAGAGGATAAGGACACCATCGTGCTGCTGATGGGACGCGGGGGCAGTGACCCGGATGCCAACAGCGATCTGTATAAAATAAGCCGGCTGCTCTGGGAGAGAACAGGCTACCGCAGCGTGGAAAGCTGCTTCATTGCCATCGCCAAGCCCTCGCTGCCGGACGGGCTAGAACGCTGCCTTGCACTGGGGGCGCGCAGAATTATCGTTCTCCCGTACCTGCTGTTCACCGGAGTGCTGATGCAGCAGTTCACTGAGAGAGTTGCACAATTCGCAGCCGCACATCCAGAGCTTGAAGTGGAGATCGGCGGCACACTGGGCGCACATCCGCTGCTGGTGGATATGCTGACAGAGCGGATCGAGGAGACGCTGGAAGGCCGTGCCTTCAGCAACTGCGATAACTGCAAATACCGCGATGCAGCCTCTGTGCATCATCATCACCATCATGGTGAGGAGGGGCACGGGGAGCACGGGCATGGGCATCACGGGCATGGGCATCACAGTCATGAAGGACATGGACATTGCAGCCACGGGGAACATGGGCATCACAGCCACGGGGAGCACGGGCAACACAGCCACGGGGAACATGGGCATCACAGCCACTGCCAGCATGGACATCACAGCCATGGGGAGCATGGACATCACAGCCACTGCCAGCACGGGCATCACAGTCAAGGTGAACATGAGCAACGAAAGCATGAGCATCACAGCCATGTCCATCATGGGCAGCATGGGCGGCATGATGTAACGGAGGCGGCGGCTCCGGCAGACGATCAGGCGCTTCGCCAGCCGCGATGATCTTCATGTTATGCGGCACCAGCGACGCCCGGGAGCTGGCACAGAGTCTGCTGCGCCAAGGCCTGCCGCTGCAGGCCAGCGTGGTGACGCCCAGCGGGGCAGAACGCCTGGAGGCCGTAGGCATCCGCACACGTGTCGGCAGACTGGACCGTGCGGCGATGATTGCTTTGCTGCAAGCGGGCGGGTACCGTGCCGTGGTGGACGGCAGCCATCCTTTTGCGCTGGAGGCCCATGCCAATGCGATGGAAGCTGCTGCTGCGGTGGGATTGCCGTACTTCCGCTACGAGCGGCAGAGTCTCCTCTATAACAGCCATCCCCGGCTGTTGCTTGTGCATTCGTATGAGGAGGCTGCGCGCAAGGCTAAGGAATTAAAGGGCTCAGTAATGCTGACCACCGGCGGCAAAACGCTGGAGATTTTTGCGGAGGTGCTGCTGGGAGATCCGGATATCCGGCTGACTGTAAGGCTGCTGCCTTGTCTGGAGAATCTGGAGAAGTGCCTGGCTCTTGGGATAGAGCAGCGGAATATTATTGCGCTTCAGGGCCCTTTTAGCAGAGAGATGAATGAGGCCTTGTACCGGCAGTACGGCACCCGGGTGATGATTACCAAGGAGAGCGGAGCTGAGGGGTCGGTGGATGAGAAGCTGCATGCTGCGCTGGATATGGGATTATATGTAATTTTAATTATGCGGCCGGGGCTGTCCTTCGGGGATGGCGGAACGGTGTTTGATTCTTTTGACGAGATTACGGCTGCTGTGAAGCATGCGCTGCTAATGACCAGGGAAGAGGGATGAATGTGGATTTCGGGACAGAGTTCAAGCCGGTGACCGTACAGCCGCAGGAGATAGAGGGTCTAAGCTTTCAGATGATTACGGAGGAGCTGGGTGAACATTCGTTTAGTGCATTCGAGTACCCGATTGTACAGCGGATTATTCATGCTTCGGCTGATTTTGAGCTGGGACGCAGCCTGGTGTTCCATCCCGGGGCGATTGAGGCGGGGATTCACGCGATTCTGCAGGGCAAGCCGATTATAGCGGATGTGCGGATGGTAGAGGCGGGCATTGCCAAGGAGCGGATTCAGCGGTACGGCGGCGAGGTCCGGGTACATATTTCAGATCCTGATGTGGTGGATGAGGCGAAGGCGCTGGGAACCACAAGGGCGATTATCGCAACGCGCAAGGCCTGCGCCCAGGCACCGGGGGGCATCTATGTCATCGGCAACGCGCCGACTGCCCTGCTGGAGCTAATCCGTCTGGTAAAAGCAGGTGCCGCCCAGCCAGGCCTCGTCATCGGCATGCCCGTTGGCTTCGTCTCGGCGGCCGAATCCAAGGATGAGCTGCGCAAGCTGGATATTCCCTACATCACCAATATCGGCCGCAAAGGCGGCAGTACAATCGTGGTCGCCGCAGTCAACGCGCTAAGTCTGCTGGCAGTCCGGCGGGCGGCGGGTGAGCTGGGTTAGCGGATTAGAGAAGCAGATGCTTGGAGCGTAGGGCTGTGAGTTGTCATATCCCGATTAAGTTGTAAGCGGTAAGTTTAATCGCACTCTGTACAACTAAATGCTCTGATGTACGATCGAATATCCATTTTAGCTGTATAACGTGCAATTAAACTTTTCTCTAATCGGTGTTCTCCCTCATTTGGGCAGATATGAATGCAGCTATCTCAAATTATTTACTTCTTTAGTTCTAACAGTCTGGCAGTTGAAGTTTGTGGCTGGAGCATTCTTACCGATGACCGGGTTAATGTGCTTAAGGTGCGGGGTTGCGGTAGCGTGTAGGCTCACTAATTGTATTCTCTGCAACAGAATTCGTAATTTTATAGTTGAAATCTGGTTCTGTTGCAGTTCATACACTTGATTTCTGAAAAAGGGCTCCACAACAGCTCCCTCACCAAATTCTAATGTACAAAATGCAGCAGATTCACTTTTTTGGCGGATATGGGGTTTAACTAATGTACAAAATGCAGTGGAGCTAGAAAGACTAGAAAAATTTGTATAAAAATCTCCTGATTTGCTTAGAAGCAGCAGTATAATCAGGTTATATAGAGAGTAAGACAGGTTACCTGCCAAGGGTTAACGCTCAGAGGATAAGCTTCAGCTATGTGCAGATTGTGAGGATTCATTCTTAGACCATCAGCAAAGAGGGATTGCCATGACCAAGGAAATACCCGGTCACGCCATCAGGCAGAACCGGAGCCAAGAAAGCGGGGAGGCAGGGGCGGGGAAAGCCAAACAGCCTGCCGGACCCGCATTCGAGCGGTTACCGGAGCAGTCGGCAGCGGCCGAACCCGCATTCAAGCAGTTACCGGAGCAGTCGGTGCAAGCAGCCGTTCCTGCAAGGCCCGATCCCTCCGGAGAGGTAATCCCTGCTCCCCCGCTGCGCAGGGGCTACACGACAGGGGCTTGTGCCGCAGCGGCAGCCGCAGGTGCGGCCACCCTGCTCATTACAGGGGAGAGCCTGCCCGTGGTAGAGATTGATCTGCCGGCCGGCTTCCGTCATACCTTTGAGCTGACCGGCTGGCAGCGTACAGGATCACACACGGCAAGCTGTGCCACCGTCAAGGACGCCGGAGACGACCCGGATGCGACACATCTGGCGCGGATCGAGGCGGTGGTGAGCTGGCGGGATCAGCCGGGCGTGGAGATTGACGGGGGCCGCGGTGTCGGCCGGGTGACGAAGCCTGGACTGCCGGTAGGTGTGGGAGAGGCGGCAATTAACCCGGTGCCCCGGCGGATGATTCAAGAGGCGGTAACCGCCGTACTGGAGGAGCACGGTGCAGCACGGGGCCTTAGGGTAGTCATCAGCGTGCCGGAGGGCGAGAGCATCGCTCTTAAGACGCTGAATCCCCGGCTGGGTATTCTGGGCGGCATTTCGATCCTGGGCACGCGAGGCGTGGTGACGCCGTTTTCCACCGAGGCCTATAAGGCCAGCGTGGTTCAGACCATCTCGGTGGCGGCTGCGGCGGGGAACCGGCAGATCGTGCTTACCACAGGCGGCAGCAGCGAGAAATACGCCATCGCGATGTTCGCGGAGCTTCCGGAGGAAGCTTTTGTGCAGATGGGGGAATATGTAGGCTTCTCGCTGGAGCATGCGAAGGCTTACGGGATTGGGAAGGTTACCTTCGTCGGGATGGCCGGTAAATTCTCCAAGGTAGCTCAGGGGGCCATGCTGATTCACTCCAAGAACGCGCCCGTAGATTTCGGATTTCTGGCTTCCGTTGCGGCTGGTGCGGGAGCAACCCCGGAGCAGGTGCAGGAGATTGCTGCCGCCAACACAGCCTCACAGGTCGTGGACATGATGACTGAGGCGGGGAATCACGTTTTTTTCGAGCAGCTGTGCAGGCATGCCTGTGAACAGAGTCTGGCGCATATGAACGGAGGCATGATTGTGGAAATGGTGCTCATTACAATGAAGGGCCGGGTGCTGGGAAGGGCGGAGATTCATGGATAACCTGATTTATGTGATCGGGATCGGTGAGGATGGCGCCGGCGGCCTGACACCGGATAGCTTAAGCATAGTGAACAACAGCGAGGTGCTGCTGGGCGGCGAGCGGCAATTGAATTTTTTCAGCAGGTACAGAGGGGAGAAAATCGTCCTGCAAGGCGGCCTGAAGCCTTTTACAGACAAGCTGGAGAAGGTGTGGCGTGAGCGGCGGACGGTGGTGCTGGCCTCGGGGGACCCGTTCTTTTTTGGGATTGCCGGGTATCTCGTCCGCAGGTTCGGGCCGGAGCATGTGGAGGTGATCCCCCATTATAGCAGTGTGCAGCTTGCGTTTGCACGGCTTGGGGACAGCTGGCAGGATGCGGAGCTGATCAGTCTGCACGGGCGTCCCATCCAGGGACTGGCCCAGCGTATCGACGGCAAGCATAAAATCGCCCTGCTGACAGACGAGAACAACACCCCTGCGGTCATTGCCGCTTATCTGCAGGAGTTCGGGATGGTGGAATATGAGGCGTTTATCTGTGAGCGGCTTGGCGGGGCGGAGGAAGTCTGCCGGTTCTGGACGCTGGAGGAGATGGTGACCAGGGAGTTCGCAGCGCTTAATGTCGTGATCCTGCGCCGTAAGCAGGAGGTCACTGCTCCTGTGCGGCGCGGCTTCGCCTATCCGGATGAGGAGTTCCGGCAGCGCAAGCCGGAGAAAGGCCTGATTACGAAGCGCGAGGTCCGCGCTCTGGTGCTGTCGGAGCTGAACCTGTCCGAGGATGCAGTCGTGTGGGACATCGGCTCCGGTTCGGGTGCGGTGGCTGCGGAATGCGCGCGGATCGCCAGACTCGGGAAGGTCTACGCGCTGGAGAAAAGTGCCGAGAACCTGCCGAACATGGCTGCGAACCGTCTGAAGTTCCGGGCGGATTTCCAGATCATTCAGGAGAAGGCGCCGCAGGGCCTGGCCGCTCTGCCTGACCCGGATGCCGTCTTCATCGGCGGCAGCGGGGGGGAGCTGGCGAACATTATTGCGCACAGCGCCGCCAGACTGCGCCCGGAGGGCCGGATTGTGGTTGGGGCGATCACGGTGGAGACGCTGCATGGCAGCATGGAGGCGCTTAAGGCCGCAGGACTGGCCTGCGAGGTGACGATGCTACAGGCGTCACGCGGCAAGCCGATTCTCGGCATGACCCGGTTCGACGGAATGAATCCCGTCTACGTGGTCAGCGGCCGGAGGCTTCATTAATCATCAGACAATAACGGAGGAGGAACCCGCAATGAAGACCAATGTAACTTCGCCGCGTGAGCAGGCTGCGGACGGACAGGGAATATCGTCAGGAGAAGCGGCCGGAACGCTGTGGACAGAAGCAGCGATGCAGGCGGCAAGTGCGTTATTTGACCCGCTGGATGCAGAAGAGCCGGAGCTGGAGGAACGGCTGACTCCCCGGGCGATCGGAACGTTATACGGCGTAGGCGTTGGCCCCGGCGACCCGGAGCTGATTACGCTTAAGGCTTGCCGTCTGCTGCGGGAATGTCCGGTGATTGCCTACCCGGCTACCAAGAAGGGCGGCAAATCCTACGCCTATGAAATCATTGAGCTGCATGTAGACCCGCAGGACAAAATCATGCTTGGACTGGTCTTTCCGATGACGAAGGATCCGGAGCTGCTGGCCAGCGGCTGGACCCGTACGGTAGAGCTGTGCTGGGGAGAGCTGAGACAGGGCCGGGATGTGGCTTTTGTGACGGAAGGCGATCCTAATCTCTACAGCACCTTCATTCATCTGGCCCGGCTGATGCAGGAGCTGCATCCCGGTGTGCCGGTCATCTCGGTTCCGGGAATATCCTCGGTGCTGGGCGCGGCGGCTGCGCTGGAGCAGCCCCTGGCGGACGGCAATCAGCGGGTGGGGATCATCCCGGCTACGGATGACAGG
Source organism: Paenibacillus sp. FSL R7-0302 (assembly GCF_038006885.1). Classification (NCBI taxonomy): domain Bacteria; kingdom Bacillati; phylum Bacillota; class Bacilli; order Caryophanales; family Paenibacillaceae; genus Paenibacillus; species Paenibacillus sp. FSL R7-0302. The sequence continues at coordinate 4,546,718 of NZ_JBBOWB010000001.1, read as the reverse complement.
GAGGCGCTTCGGGAAGCGCTGCTGCATCATGATACGGTGGTGTTCCTTAAGGTGGCCAAGGTGCTGGATGTGGTGCTGGATGTGCTGGAGGAGCTGGGCTTGTCCGGCCGCGCCTCGGTGGTGACCAAGGTCACCTCCCACTATGAGACTGTCTGGCGCGATGCACGGGACCTGCGGGGCAAGGAAGTGGAGTACCTGAGTCTGATGGTGGTGAGCAAATGACGAATAAGCTGTTGGAGCCAAAAGTATATATTGTCGGTGCCGGACCCGGCGATCCCGAGCTAATTACGGTAAAAGGCAGCCGAATCTTGCGCTCCGCTGATCTGGTGCTCTATGCGGATTCGCTGGTCAGCGAGGAGCTGATCCGCAGCGCCAAGCCCGGTGCGCAGGTGCTTCAGAGCTCGGGCATGGATCTGGAGCAGCAGGTGGAGCTGATGACGCTTGCCGTGCAGTCCGGTCAAAGCGTAGCCCGCGTCCACACCGGAGACCCCGCCATGTACGGCGCGATTCTGGAGCAGATGTCGCTGCTGAAGCTCTGCGGCGTAAGCTATGAAATCGTGCCGGGCGTAAGCTCGGTTTTTGCCTCGGCGGCGGCGGTTGGCGCAGAGCTGACCGTGCCGGAGCTGACGCAGACGGTCATTCTGACCCGTGCGGAAGGTCGCACACCCGTGCCGGAGCGCGAGCAGCTGCGCAAGCTGGCGGAGCATCACTGCACGGTGGCGCTGTTTCTGAGTGCATCACTGGCCGGTCATGTGAGCAGTGAATTCCTGGCCGCAGGCTGGAGCCCGGAGACCCCGGTGGCGGTCGTGAAGCGGGCCACTTGGCCGGATCAGCAGATTCTGCGGACCACGATTGAGAAGCTGGAGGCGGACCTGCAAGGTGCTGGCATCACCATGCATGCCATGATCCTGGCCGGCTGGGCGCTGGACCCCGGGCTGACGGACCGCGATCAGCACCGCTCCAAGCTGTATGACAAGACCTTCACCCACGGCTGCCGGGAAGGAATCGGCTCCGGTGAGTAAGCGGTATGCGGCTGTTGCCATTACGCGCAGCGGGATAGAGCTGGCTGTGAAGCTTGGCGGGCGGCTTGGCGGGACTGAGGTCTTTGTCTATGCCAAGTATAGCGGCGGGCTGGAGGCGCGGAGCGGGGAGATCACTGTTTTTGACGGACCGGTCAGAGGGTTGCTGCCCAGGCTCTTCGGGAGCTATGAGGCGGTCATTCTATTCTTCTCGCTGGGGGCGGCAGTCCGGCTGACGGCTCCGCTGCTGGGGGATAAAAGAACCGATCCTGCTGTCATCGTCATCGATGAGCGCGGGGAGCATGTCATCAGCATGCTCTCCGGCCATCTCGGCGGAGCGAATAAGCTGACACTGGAGATTGCGGAGCTGCTGGGCAGCCATCCGGTGATCACCACGGCTTCGGATGTGCAGGGCATCTTCGCTGTTGACCTGCTGGGCCGGGAGTACGGCTGGCGCGCGGACAGCTTCACCCCCATGAAGGGGGTTAGTGCTGCGCTCGTTAACGGGGAGCCGGTGGCCTGGGTGCAGGAGAGCGGGGAACGTGACTGGCTGCCGCCGGGTGCTGAGGTGCCGGAGCATGTCTCTATGTTCGCAAGCAGAGCTGAGCTTCGGCATAGCGGACGCAGCTTCAGTGCAGCGATTGTGGTAAGCGACCGGCTGGCGGAGGAACCGGAGGAGGACGCACCGGCAGGTACTACTCCGGCCGAGCACACTGTAGTGTATCGCCCGCGCAGTCTGGTGCTTGGACTCGGCTGTAACCGCGGGACGTCTGCGGAAGAGCTGGAAGCCGTGGTCCTGAACACGCTGAATGAGCTTCATCTGTCGCTCCATAGTGTGCGGAATGTGGCGACGGCCGGAATCAAGGGGGATGAAGCGGGGCTCTTGGCCTTGTGCGCCAAATACAGCTGGGAGCTGGTTCTGTACACCCCGGAGCAGCTCAATACAGTAGAACTGGACCATCCGTCTGAGGTGGTATTCAGGGCAACGGGGGCTTACGGTGTCTGTGAACCTGCTGCGCTGCTGTCTTCAGGTGCGCATTCGCTTCTGCAGCCTAAGCTCAAGAGCGGTAATGTCACCATTGCTGTAGCCCGGATTGTCTATCCCGGAGAGAAGGAGGGGAAGAGCAGTGAATGAGCCGGGGAATGCAGCCGGATATGAAAAAGAGCCTGGATCAGCCCCCCGTGAGCCGCAGGCGCGTCCCCGCCTGGTCATCGCAGGCACAGGCAGCGGCTCGGGCAAAACAACGGTCACGCTGGGGCTGATGCGCGCTTTTGCCCGGCGGGGCCTGAAGGTTCAGGGCTTCAAATGCGGCCCTGACTATATCGATCCCGCCTATCACACTGCGGTCACAGGCTCTCCCTCGCGCAATCTGGACTCCTGGATGACTTCAAGCGCTTATCTGCAGGAGTATTTCCTGCAGGCTTCGGCAGAGGCGGACCTGTCCGTCATTGAGGGCGTGATGGGGCTGTATGACGGTAAGGAGGATACGGCACTGACGGGATCAACGGCGGAGATCGCCATCCTGACCGCCAGCCCTGTGCTGCTGGTGGTCGATGTCCGCAGCATGGGGCGCAGTGCGGCGGCGATAGTGCTGGGCTTCCGGCAGTTGGAGCCGCAGGTGCGGATTGCCGCCGTTCTGGTGAACCGCTGCGGCAGCGAGGGTCACTACCGGTTAGTTAAGGCGGCCATTGAAGCAGCCTGCGGGATTCCCGTGGTCGGCTGGCTCCCCCGCGACAGCGGGCTGGACATTCCGGAGCGGCATCTGGGACTGCTGCCCGCCGTGGAGCGCGGGGAGCTTGCGCCCTTGTTCGACCGTGCTGCCGACCTGCTGGAGCAAGGCACGGATCTGGAGCGGATGCTGGAGCTTGCTGCGGCCGCTCCTCCTGTGAGGGCGCAGCTTGTGGCGGCGGAGCCAGAAGCTGTGCCTGCCTGCGAGCAGAGGCCGGACCAGCAAGTTCGCCCAGTTCCATATGATGCTGAACTTTGTAAATCCGCTGCGCCGATGATACATAAGACACAGGCAGGCCCGGCGGAGCCTGTCCCGGTCATTGCCGTAGCCCGGGACGCGGCGTTCAATTTCTACTACGCCGATAATCTGGAGCTGCTTGCACGTGAAGGTGCGAGGCTAGTGTACTTCAGTCCGCTCAGCGGTGAAGGCATTCCGCCGGAAGCTGACGGCATCTATATCGGCGGCGGGTTCCCGGAAGAATTCGCGGCGGTGATTGCCGCGAACCAGCTGTTCCTCGGCGGCCTGAGGACTGCCGCAGCCGCCGGAATGCCGCTGTATGCGGAGTGCGGCGGCTACATGGTGCTGGCCCGCAGTCTGACCGACCGCACCGGCACGGTGCATGAGATGGCCGGAATCATTCCGGCACACACCGTGATGCAGGAACGCCGGGTGGCGCTTGGGTACCGTGAAGTCACGGCACTTCACGACTGTCTGCTGCTTAGGCAGGGAGAGCGCCTGCGCGGCCATGAATTTCATTACTCCGTCATGAGCTATCCTGAGGGGGCAGCCCGGACCTATGCCTACGAGAGTATGGGCAGAGGGGGCTGCCAGCCTGAAGGCTACATCAGAGGAAGCATCATGGCGGCTTATGCGCATATCCATCTGGCCTCCCATCTCCCGGCAGCAGCCCGGCTTGTAGCAGCCTGCCGGGCCTATCATGACCGCAAACAGACTATGCAGCAACAAGATTCCGATTCCTGCAACCAACAAATGGAATAATGTATCTTAATTTATTGATTGTAACGGTGTACTCGGTAACAAGTGGAAAAACAACAGCTGTTCATGTTACTTTTGGCTACTTGGGCTAAAATGGGCGGAATTAAGTGTTGTTTTTCCAAATGTTGTCCCAGCATCGGCCATTCGTTCATTAGCAGGTGTACAAAATCCAACGATCTCCCGTTCCCATTCAATCCAGCCTAAGCCTCATCAGCAAATCACTTGTTTAACCTGTATGTCAACCGCTTGTCATACATATAAGAGCCACGTATAATAGGATAAGAGAACGCTTTATCATTGCGCTGTGCCGGTCTACCGGCATATTTGTATCACGGAAATCTGTCGCTGTGCTAGAGAAATCTATCGCCGCCGTACTTAGAGAAATCTATCGTATCCGTGAGAGCGATCATCGTGTTAGGCAAATCTATTGAAGTTATGAGAAGCAACAGCATATGGATGCATCAGGAGAAGGGGGAACGCTGCAGTGAAATTGTTGGGAGCGATTGAAGCAGGGGGAACGAAGTTTGTATGCGGGATCGGGAATGAGGACGGGACGATTATCGACCGGGTGAGCTTTCCGACAGCCACTCCTCAGGAGACTATGGGCCAGGTAATGGAATATTTCAGCGGAAAAGCTGTGGAGGCTATCGGGATCGGTTCCTTCGGACCGATTGATCCTGTTATCGGCAGCCCCACCTATGGATATATTACAACCACACCTAAGCCGCATTGGGGCGGGTATAATCTGGTGGGAGCCGTGGAGGAGCAATTCCAGGTTCCGATCGGCTTTGATACCGATGTGAACGGTGCAGCGCTGGGCGAGTACACCTGGGGAGCAGCGCAAGGGCTGGACAGTTGTCTCTATATCACGGTGGGCACCGGGATTGGTGCCGGTGCTGTGGTAGGCGGGAAGCTCGTTCACGGGCTGTCCCACCCGGAGATGGGCCATATACTGGTCCGTCGTCATCCCGAGGACCACTACGAAGGCTTCTGCCCTTATCACGGCGATTGTCTGGAGGGTCTGGCGGCAGGTCCGGCAATCGGCAAGCGCTGGGGTAAGCCGGCGGGCGAGCTGCCTGCAGATCATCCGGCCTGGGCGATGGAGGCCCACTATCTGGCCCATGCTCTTATGAACTATGTGCTGATCCTCTCGCCGCAGAAGATCGTAATGGGCGGCGGTGTGATGAAGCAGAGCCAGCTCTTCCCGCTGATCCATGCCAAGCTGCAGGAGCTGCTCGGCGGATATGTGCAGCATCCGGCGCTCAATGAACAGATTGGCAGCTATATTGTGCCTCCGCAGCTTGGAGATAACGCCGGTCTGTCGGGCGCACTGGGTCTGGCCAAGCTGGCTTTGGACCGCAAGTAGGATCTTCTGTCAAAAAGACATTGACTGTTACGTAATATATGGTATTCTAGTTTCTAACAGTATAGCATTTAAGAGGAAGCACCTCTTTCACGAATGTCGTGGGAGAGGTGCTTTTTTTGCGTTCAAATATATCATGCGTACTGTAAGACGACGAAAGTAGGGATTCATATGCAAATCGTATTCATGAACCGTTTGTGCAAAAGATCAGGAGTGGACGAAGGGATTTTTGCTCAGCTATGGATTGGAGAGGAAGAGGGGCAGTGGCGTCTGGGCTGGCGTGATTTCTCCGGGGAACAGGAGACGGGCGACAGCCTGTGGTATGAAGGCGGATCATGGAATGAGATGCTGTGTGTATACCGGCACGAGCTTGCCGTGAAGATGGGAGATGGCTACCGCCCGCTGATTGACGGGGTATTTCATGACGAGGATAACCTCAGCAGCCGCAGCCAGGAGCAGCTTAAGCTGCAGTATTTCAGTGAGCAATACGGGAATGAAGCCATCTTCGAGGAGCTGTGCTCCTGGCGCAGGGGGAAGGCTTCCAGTGAACGGAAGGCGCCTTATATCCTGGCCAGCAACCGTCTGCTGCGCATGATCAGCGCGTTTCTTCCCCGGACAGAGGAGGAGCTGCTGCAGCTTCCGGGTGTGGGAGAAGGCAAAGTTTCACAGTATGGTGCAGACTGGCTTAGCATCACCGCGGCGGCTCCGCGCGAGCATGATTTTCCCCTAAGCTGGGTGAATCATGCAATAGACGAAGAGAGCTTCGTATCCTGGCACTATAAGCAGAAGGAGCTTAAGTACAAGAAGCAGTTGGAGCGGCTGAGACTGCGGCGCGTTCTATTACAGGGGATCGAGGAGGGGCAAGGGATGGAGCAGCTCAGGGCACTTAGCGGAGTTTCCCGCCGTGAAGTGCTTGAAGTATTGGAAGAGCTGGAGAAGGACGGCTACTCGGCTGAGAAGCTCATTGCCCTGGAGCTGAGTGAAGTGAGTCCCGAAGAACAGAACAATATTTGGACAGCCTATGAACTGATCGGCGACAACTTCCTGAAGCCTGTCCTCTACAAAGCCTACGGCGACAACTTCGTACCTGCTGACGGACTTGATCTGTATTATGAACGCCTGCGGCTGATCCGCATCCGCTTCCGGCGGGAGCATCCGGCGGCGCTTGGAATGGCTGCCCCTTTGTAAGAGGGTGACTGACGGCCTGCATCAGTCCCAATCTGCGGTCCTGGTAACCGGAGCTCCTGATCGGCGCAGACGCATTACATACTGGTGACATACCAAAAAGACGAAGGCTCTCCGAGTCCCGGTAGCCGGGTATACGGTGCCTTCGTCCTTCGTATTCGTCCGCTCTGCTTCATAGCCACTCCTTTTTACGGAAGATAATGAGCATTCCGCAGCCTAGCGTCACCATGACGGCAATGACGCCATAGTAGCCGTACTCGGTGTGGATCTCCGGGATATTGTCAAAGTTCATGCCGTAGATCCCGGTAATCACGGTCAGCGGCATGAATATAGTGGTAATTGCCGTAAATACACGCATGATTTCATTGGCGCGGTTCGCAATACTGGACTGATAAGCTTCGCGCAAGTTGCCCATGAGATCGCGGTATGTTTCGAAGGTCTCAGAGATCTTGACCGCATTCTCATAGATATCGCTGAAATACTTCTGCAGCTGATCGTCGATCAGGCGAAGATCCTTTTTGTTGAGCGTGTTGATAACTTCCTTCTGCGGGCCGAGCATCTTCTTCAGCCAGAGAATCTCACTGCGCAGACCGATGATCTCGCTCAGATGCGATTTCTTGGTATGCATGAGGATGTCTTCCTCGAGCTTCTCGATCCGCGCTTCAATCCGGTCACCGACCGAGAAGAAGTTGTCGACAACGAGGTCGATCAGCAGATACAGGAAGCGGTCAGGCGTACTGACCTCCTGCTCCCACAGTACGGGCTTCAGGACACGCAGCTCATGGATCTTCTGCTTCGTAACGGTAATAATATAATGTCTGCCAAGGAATACGTTGAGCGCACGGAGGAAGATTTCCTCATCATCGAACCGGATGCTGTTCACCACGATGAAATAATGACTCTCATAAATCTCCAGCTTCGGACGCTGATCCTCTTCACTCAGACAGTCTTCCACAGCCAGATCATGCAGGCCGTATATAGGCTGAAGCTCTACAAGGTCCTCCACATCCGCATCAATCCAGTAGAACCCCTCGGCAGGGGCGGTTAAAGTTTCTTCAATATTGTCAATAGGCGTAAAAACCCCTGCATTCACCAGCCGGATTTTCATCTGATTCACTCCTTATGTCCCTGGTCTTCTCCAGGGGTATGCTAATTTCAGCACACGGAAAAAATCAGCTTGGCCGGTGGTACAATCATGGATGAAGGCCAAAAGACGGTCCGAGAGCATGAAGAAAAAGGGCTCCCGCCGCCGGCAAGCTGATGTTAATCCTGTGTGGTTGTTCATTCTGCACGCTTATTCGCGAGCCCGGGTCGCCTTCCATTGTTCTCTCACCTCTTCTTTTCGCCGTTTTTGGGTTTGAAACACTTGTCTAGTATAACGCCGGGATATGGCTCTTACAAGAGAAATTGTTTTCTGTTATAAGGCCCCTTCAGCATTGTATGGACTTGACGAAAAGGAGGTTCATGATTTAAAGTGAAATTTAAGAAAAAGCATCGTTCAGATGCTTAAGGTTATTCAACTGAATACAGCTAAATCTTATCAAGAGCAGGTGGAGGGACTAGCCCGATGAAACCCGGCAACCGGCGTGTGAACGCACGGTGCTAATTCTTGCGGAAGCTTTGCAGGGCGTTATTCGTCCGGCGGAAGTTCTCTGGCAGATGAGAGAGGCGCATATGACTGCATGATATGACCTTTCTCGCCCGGGAAAGGTCTTTTTTCGCTACCCTGCCTCAGGTTGAACCACCAAGTGGAACCCCATTTCAGTTAAGGAGTGAACAGCAATGCCTATCAAAATTCCCGACAGCCTGCCGGCCAAAGAAGTGTTATCCGGTGAGAATATTTTTGTAATGGATGAAAGCCAGGCCTTCCATCAGGATATCCGTCCTCTGCGGATCGCCATCCTGAATCTGATGCCTACCAAAGAAACTACTGAGACCCAGCTGCTGCGCCTTATCGGGAATTCCCCGCTTCAGGTGGATGTTGTTCTGCTTCATCCCAGCTCTCATACGTCGAAGAATACTTCGGCTGAGCATTTGAAGAGCTTTTACAAAACCTTTGATGAGATCAGCCACCGCCGGTTCGACGGCTTGATTGTAACAGGCGCTCCCGTAGAACAGCTGGAGTTCGAGGATGTGAACTACTGGGAGGAGCTGAAAGTGATTTTTGAGTGGAGCAAGCAGAATGTAACCTCGACCATGCACATCTGTTGGGCGGCACAGGCAGGACTGTACCATCACTTCGGCGTGCGCAAGGTGAGTCTGCCGGACAAATGCTTCGGAGTGTTTCCGCATACAATGAGCCATAATAATGTCAAGCTGCTGCGCGGCTTCGATGAAGTGTTCCATGTTCCGCATTCCCGCCATACCGACGTCTCCCGTGAAGATATTGAGCAGAACCCGGAGCTGCAGATTCTGGCAGAATCCGAGGAAGCCGGGGTGTACCTGGTGGCTACGCATGACGGGAAGCAGATTTTTGTCACCGGACATTCGGAATATGATCCCTTCTCGCTGAAATGGGAGTATGACCGGGATATCGCCAAGGGGATGGAGGTTGCCCTGCCGAAGCACTATTATCCCAAGGATGATCCGACGCGTACTCCACCAGCAGTCTGGCGCGCCCATGCCAACTTATTATTCGCTAATTGGCTCAATTACTATGTATACCAGGAGACTCCTTACGATATCGGGGCATTTATCTGAGAGGTTGACTTATTCTTAATAGAAGTAATTAATCAGGAGGCAATGGAGATGGATGAGAAACTGAGAATTGAGAGCAGACTGGCACAGATTGGTTCGATGGAGGACCCCGCCACCGGGGCCATTAATTACCCGATTTATCATGCGACGGCTTTCCGTCACCCTAGACTTGGGCAGAGTACAGGCTTTGACTACATCCGCACCAAAAATCCTACCCGCTCTGTCCTCGAAGAAGCGGCAGCGGCCCTGGAATCCGGAGATGCCGGCTTCGCCTGCGCTTCCGGTATGGCTGCACTGACTACGGTGTTCACCTTGTTTGGACAAGGGGACCATCTCATTGTATCGCTGGACTTGTACGGCGGTACTTACCGGCTGCTGGAACGGATTCTCTCCAAATACGGCATCAGCGCCTCCTATGTAGATACGAATGATCTGGATGGACTGGAAGCGGCCCGCCAGCCGGGCACGAAGGTTGTATTCATTGAGACGCCGACCAACCCGCTGATGATGATAACGGATGTCGAAGCCGTATGTACCTGGGCCCGCCGTCACGGGCTGCTCACGATTGTAGACAATACGCTGCTGACTCCGTTCTTCCAGCGCCCGCTGGAGCTTGGAGCAGATATCGTGGTTCACAGTGCGACTAAGTACCTGGGCGGGCATAACGATGTGCTGGCGGGTCTGATCGTGACCAAGGGAGCAGAATTGTCGGCTGAAATGGCTGTCCTGCATAACTCCCTGGGAGCGGTTCTCGCGCCGAATGACAGCTACCAGCTGATGAAGGGTATGAAGACCCTCGCGCTGCGCATGGAGCGGCATGAGAGCAACGCTCTGGCTATTGCCCGTTATCTGCAGGAGCATCCGACGATTGCCGAGGTCTTCCACCCGGGCCTGCCTGATCATCCGGGCTATGCCATCCAGAACCGCCAGTCCTCCGGCAACACGGGAATCTTCTCCTTCAAGGTAAAAGAGGCCAGCTATGTGGAGCCGCTGCTCCGCCATATCCGGCTGATCGCCTTCGCCGAGAGTCTGGGCGGTGTTGAATCGCTGATGACCTATCCGGCGATACAGACCCACGCCGATATTCCGGCTGAAATCCGCGATGCGGTCGGTGTGGATGACCGGCTGCTGCGCTTCTCTGTCGGCATAGAGCATGTAGATGATCTGATCGCTGATCTGGGACAGGCTCTGGAGGCCGCCCGGAGCGAGCTGGAATAAGGCGGTGCAGCGGGCCTGGCCCGGCATGCGAGATTCGCAGAACGTACAAGCAGCAGTGCCTTCGGGCGCTGCTGTTTAATTTTGTATGGGACAAGGGAAATTATCCGTCCTGCGCTGCGAAACATTTTTCAAGAACAGCCGATTGTGATACGATGGGAGAACGGACTATTTTTATTTCAAATTGTATTTATCTCATAGACTTCATAGATGAAGAGGAGGCCGTCAACAGTGAGTGCAGTCGATCTTATACTGGATAAGGCACTGAAAGGTGAACGTCTTCAGTTGGAAGATACGGTCACATTGTTCGAGAGCAATGAAATTGAGAAAATGGGCGCTGCCGCAGATATTATTATGAAGCGCTGGCACCCGGAGCCGATAACGACATTCGTTATCGGCCGCAACATTAACTACACCAATGTATGTGATGTCTATTGCCGCTTCTGCGCCTTCTACCGCAGACCCGGTTCGGAGGAAGGCTATGTGCTTCCCGATGAGACAATCTATCAGAAGATTGCTGAGACCATGAGCGTGAACGGAACCGAAATTCTGATGCAGGGCGGTACGAATCCCAACCTGCCGTTCAGCTATTATACGGATATTCTGCGCGGCATCAAGCAGCGGTTCCCGGAGATTACCATGCATTCCTTCTCACCAGCTGAGATTATGAAAATGGTTGAGGTCTCCGGCCTGCCGCTGGAACAGGTCATGCGTGAGATTCATGCTGCGGGCCTCGATTCCCTGCCCGGCGGTGGCGCAGAGATTCTCGATGACCGTACCCGCCGCAAGATCAGCCGGCTCAAGGGCTCCTGGCGCGAGTGGATGGATGTCATGCAGACCGCACACCGGATCGGCATGAATACAACGGCCACGATGGTAATTGGTCTGGGTGAGACTATGGAAGAACGGGCTCTGCATCTGCTTCGTGTCCGTGAAGCCCAGGACGAATGCATTGCGAACAAATATGATTCCGAAGGCTTCCTGGCGTTCATCTCCTGGACCTTCCAGCCGGATAATACGAACCTGAAGCTGGACCGCCAGACCCCTGAGGAATACCTGAAGACCGTAGCCATCAGCCGCCTGGTGCTGGACAATATCAAGAATTTCCAGTCCTCCTGGGTAACGATGGGTCCTGAAGTAGGCAAGCTCTCCCTGCAATACGGCTGCAATGACTTCGGCAGCACGATGATTGAGGAGAACGTAGTCTCCTCGGCGGGCGCGACCTACAAGGTCAACATCGAGTCGATCACCCAGCTCATCCGCGAAGCGGGCAAGATCCCGGCGCAGCGCAACACGCGCTATGACATCCTGCGGACGTTCGAGGATGCGAATGCGAAGATTGACAATGATTTTGTGATGCAGAATTAGAATATAGCTATTACCAACAGATCAATAACGGGGCTGTGCTACCTATAGGTAGCACAGCCCCGTTATGTTTTTTGGAAACTATTGTTTCCTCCAGTTCCGAACAAGAAGTATATCAATGCTAAAACTACGCGAAAACCGAATAGCAATCGTTACAGCGTCATGTAGCTAATGTATACGAAAAACAGCATACATTGTGTTCACTTGCAGGCATATGACCGAATGTATGCGGAAAACAACATACATTGTGCTTGCTCACAGGCATATGGCCCGAATGTATGCGGAAAACAGCATACATTGTGCTCGCACGCAGGCGCATAACCCGAATGTATGTGAAAAACAGTATATATTGAGCTGGATTTCCAGGTAATCCCATTGTATTGGATTTTCGTTGTTTTGTCATAGAGTTGTAAAATTTAATCGGTATATTTTACAAAAATCGCTGAAATAATGTGAGATTTTACACAACAATTTATAAGAGTTAATGGAATTTGATAGATTCATAGGGAAGGCTATGATACAATTTTTCGGACAGTGGTAGAATAATCTAGCAATCACAGGGAGGAAATTAGATTTATGGGAGAGAGAAGATGGAACAAGCCGATAGCTTCTTTATTGGCTACCACAGTTCTGGCAGCACAGATGCTGGGCGGAGTATTCAATGTTCCTGTGCTGGCGGCAGGAAAGGCTGAGGCTTCTCCGGTGATTAATCCGGGAACCATTAATTTACGCTTGATGAGCACCACTGATGTTCATACGAACGTATATGGATGGGACTATTTCAAGGGTGCCGCCTCCGCGACTGTAGGTCTGGACCGTACTTCAACCTTGGTAAAGGCTGCACGCAATGATCCAGAGGGCGAGTACAACCTTTTGCTGGATAATGGCGATTTAATTCAAGGAACACCACTGGGAACGTATATGGCCCAAGTGTCTGATTTCAGGGAAAGTGAAGACCAGATTCATCCGATCATTGCAGCTATGAATCTCATGGGTTATGATGCAGCAACCTTCGGCAATCATGAATTCAATTATGGTTTGGATTATCTGGACCGGACCGTTAAAGGCAATGTAAACAGCGCAACTTATAAGGAGTCTACGGGAGCGAAGTTCCCTTATGTGAATGCAAATATTTATAATAAGTCAGACGGTGAAAATACATTTGAACCTTATAAAATCATCGATAAAGAAGTAAAAGACAGCAACGGCAACACCGTTACTATTAAAGTCGGCCTCCTGGGTCTGGTTACTCCGCAAATCATGGAGTGGGACAAGGTGAACCTGGAGAACAACGTTATTGCCGAAGATATTGTGGAAACGGCGAAGAAGTTTGTTCCTGAAATGAAGACGGCTGGTGCGGACGTTATCGTCGCCATGACTCATTCCGGGTTCGACGCTGCTGCCGCAGAAGGAACCGGAGCAGAGAATGTCATTAACCTGCTGAGCAAGGTTCCCGACATTGATGCCATTACCTTCTCGCATACCCACAAGGTATTCCCGACGAACGGCGTTGACAGCGCGCTGGATGCTTCCTTCAAAGATCCGTCCACCAAGAAACCTTACAATAATGGTGTAGCTAAGGTAGATAACGTTAACGGCCACATCAATGGGACTCCGGCAGTACAAGCGGGCTATGGCGGGGGCTATCTGGGTCTTATTGATCTGAAAATCGCCCAGAACAGCAACGGCAAATGGACAGTAGATAAAGAAGCCTCCAAGGCTTCTACGCGCTCTATTGCTGGCGCAGCCATTGACACTGCCATTGATGATCTTGCCGGTGCGGCACATGAAGCAACTATTAAATACGTGAATCAACCGCTTGGTTTAACATCTGCGCCGATGAACAGCTATTTTGCTATGGTACAGGATGATCCGACAGTCCAGCTCGTAACCTATGCCCAGCAGCAGTATGTATCTAACTTGATTCATACGAACGAGAATCTGGCCGGTTATAGAAACCTGCCGATCCTGAGCGTTGGTGCGCCATTCAAGGCTGGACGCAACGGCCCTGAGGAGTATACAGACATTAAGAAAGGCAGCCTTACGATTGCCAGCGCAAGCGATTTGTACTTGTATGACAACACACTCAAGGCGATTGTTGTTAACGGTGAAACCGTCAAGAATTGGGTAGAGATGAGCGCAGGAGCGTTCAACCGTATCAAGCCATCCATCTCCACCCCCCAGCCGCTTTTGAATTCAGCATTTGCTGTATTCAATTTCGATGTGATTGACGGGATCAAATATACAATTGATGTTACCCGTCCTGCTAAATACATGCCTGATGGAACGCTTGTCGATAAGTCTTACAGCCGGGTAACCTCCATTACTTACAACGACCAGCCGCTGAACCTAGAGGATAAGTTCGTGGTCGTTACCAACAATTACCGTGCAAGTGGCGGAGGAAACTTCCCGGGTGTCAAAGGCGCTAACATGATCATTGATTCCCAGATGGAGAACCGCCAGGTGCTGATGGATTACATCAAGGAAGCGGGAACCGTTGATCCTACCGCAGACAACAACTGGTCGATTGCACCTATTGAAGGCAATGTTACTGTAACATTCCCGTCTTCACCCAAAGCAGCAGCAGTCGCTCCTGCAAACATTACTGCTACGGGAACTCAAGATGTCAATAAATTTGAAATCTACAACCTTGATTTGAAAAAAGCTCCTCCAGTCCCAACAGGAGATGTTGAAGTCCATCTGCTGGGCATTAATGACTTCCACGGCCAACTGGACACTACCTCGGTGGTGAATGGGGAAGCAGTAGGCACAGCGGCTACACTTGCGGCTTATTTGAAGGAAGCCCGTGCCAAATATGAGCATTCGCTGCTGTTCCATAACGGCGACTCTGTGGGCGCATCCGCTCCGGTATCTTCGCTGGAACGCGACAAGCCTACAATGGAATGGATGAATCTCATGAAGTTCGACGTCGGCACCCTGGGCAACCATGAATTTGACCAAGGTGTTGAGGCGATGAAGGCTCAAATCTATGGCGGTAAAGACCCTAAGAACGAGAAAGTCGTCCATAACGGCGCAGATTTCGATTATATCAATGCCAACGCAGTAGACAGTACTACTGGCAAACCTATTATCACCCCTTATGTTGTAAAAGAAGTTGGCGGCGTGAAAATCGGCTTCATCGGAGTTGTGACCAAAGCAACGCCAAGCAAAGTATCGCCAGCCGGTACAGCCGGTGTGAAATTCCTGAGTGCCGAGGAAGAGGTCGCGGCGATTGAGAAATATGCGGCCGAGCTGAATGCTCAAGGCGTCAAGACGATCGTAGTGCTTGCCCATGATCCGGCAACAACCAAGGTTGATTCGGTTACCAAAAAGAATGTATCCACCGGCGAAGCTGTAGATCTGGCTAATGCGCTTCCTGCCAATTCCCCGGTTGATGTGATCGTAGCCGGAGACAACCATGGCTATGCCAATGATACGGTGAACGGTAAGCTGATCGTTCAGGCTTACTCTTACGGAACGGCTTTCGAAGACATCAAGCTGGTGATTGACGGAGCTACAGGTACAGTGAAGAGTAAAACAGCTACTGTAACGAACACGGTTCAGAGTAAAATCACACCGGATGCCGAAACCAAGGCGTTGGTGGACTACTATCTGAGTCGGCACCCTGAGCTGACTCAGCCTGTAGGAACTACTGACGGTACAATTACCCGTACAGATGCCTACACTAAGGAATCAGCATTGGGTAATCTGATTGCAGATGCGATGCGCAGCGCTGATTTCGAAGACGGTTCTACGGTTCCTGCTGATTTCGCCTTCATGAACCCGGGCGGTATTCGTGCGGATCTTCCGAAAGGTAATGTAGCGTTCGGAGATCTGGCGAAGATTCAGCCATTCGGCAACACGCTGGTGAAGCTGACGCTGACCGGTCAGCAGATCAAGACTCTGCTGCAGCAGCAATGGGCGGTTAAGGCTGACGGCACCGCAGACACGAAGACACTACAAATCTCAGGTCTGAAATATACAGCCAACATGTATCTGCCGGTTGCAGAGCGTGTGGCTAACCTGACCAAGACAGACGGAACACCTATTGAAATGTCGAAGAGCTACACGGCTGTAGTCAATAATTTCATGGCTGCGGGCGGCGATAATTACAAGGTATTGACTGAGGCGAGCGCCTCGCTGGCCGGACCGATTGACCTGAATGTATTCTATGAATATATCGTCAAAACATTCAACGGCGGTGCGATCACGGCTGCCATTGAAGGCCGGATCACTAATGTGGAGAAAGACCCTGGAACAGCTACTCCAAGTCCTAGCTCTAACCCTGGTACTGGATATAACCCGGGACCGGTTGTAACAGCAACGCCTAAGCCGACAGCTGCGCCATCGGCTACGCCGGCAGCATCTGCTACACCAGCTCCTGTGGCTACACCGGCACCTACAGCAACTCCTGCTGTACCTGCTGTAGCCTTCAAGGATCTGGGCAAGGTAGCCTGGGCTGCAGATGCCATTAATGCATTGGCAGCCAAAGGCATTATCAAAGGAATGGACGGCACAAACTTTGCACCAATGAAAAGTGTAACCCGCGCAGAATTCGTAACCATGCTGGTTCGTTCACTTGATTTGAGCAATTCGGCTTCACCTGCGACATTCAGCGATGTGAAGCAGGGAGTCTGGTACTCGGGTACGATTGCTGCGGCTGTCAATGCAGGTCTTGTAAAAGGCTCCGGCAACGGTAAATTCGAGCCGGGCCGTGAGATTACCCGTGAGGAAATGGCGATTATGATCGCAAATGCCCTTAAGGGTCAGCTGCAGCCGGTTGATGCTGCAACGTTGAACAAATTCACGGATAAGGGCAAGATTGCCCCTTACGCTCAGCAGGCAGTGGCACAGCTGACTCAGATGGGTATCGTCAACGGTGTGGATGCCAAGCAGTTCGCACCGAAGAGTATGGCCAACCGTGCTCAGGCTGCGGTCATTATCTTCCGTATGCTGGAGAACAAAGCTTCATAAGTTAAAGTTTCATGATCATGTGATCATGAAATGATAATCAATCAGAGGAAGGCCCGTGCTGAAATAGCACGGGCCCTTTTCTGTCTGAGGACGGGCAGCCGTTTTGCGCTTGACGGAAGATAAGCTGAGATTTATAATTGCCTTAATTCATGTTATCAGCGTTGACAAAGATATGAACCGTTTGCTTTGGACCGTTTCAGAGAGAGGAAGCCTCAGGCTGCAACTTCCTCCGGTACCGGTATTGGTTTACCCCTTTGTAGCTGCGGTTATGAACTCCTGAGGGTTTCCGTACTCCGGAATCTTAATGGATAGTAAGAACCGCCGGTTCATGGCCGTTATCCCCATGCTAACGAAGGATTATATTCTGCAGTGAAGCTGAAGCATAAGCAGCAATTGCAAGGATAGATCGAATTTGGGTGGAATCACGGGTGCAATCACTCGTCCCTTTGCGGGACGGGTGTTTTTTGTGTGAAGAGTTCAGCGAAGTATAGCCCAACAAACCTTAGGAGGAAGTAATCATGTCAGTAAATATTAAGCTTCCGGACGGATCGGTCCGGGAATACGCAGACGGCAGCAGCATTGATGATGTAGCCGCCTCAATCAGCAGCGGACTGCGCAAGAACGCCGCAGCAGGCAAGCTCAACGGGATTGTCGTAGACCTGTCAACACCGCTGCACGAAGGCGATCTGGTGGAGATTGTAACTCTTGATTCGCCGGAAGGTCTCGAAGTGATGCGCCACAGTACAGCTCACCTGATGGCGCAGGCAGTAAGACGCCTGTTCGGCACCAAGGAAGTGAAGCTTGGAGTAGGTCCTGTGATCGAAGACGGCTTCTATTATGATATGGACCTGGAGCATCCGCTCAATCCCGAGGATCTGCTGAAGATCGAGAAGGAAATGGACCGCATCGTCTCGGAGAATCTGCCGATTGTCCGCCATGAGGTCAGCCGCAAGGAAGCGCTGGAGCGCTTCGGCGAGCTGGGTGATCCTTATAAGCTGGAGCTGATTGAAGCTCTGCCGGAAGACAGTGTCATCACCATCTATGAGCAGGGCGAATTCTTCGACCTTTGCCGTGGCCCGCATTTGCCGTCTACAGCCAAGATCAAGGTATTTAAGCTGATGAATGTGGCCGGGGCTTACTGGCGCGGGGACAGCAAGAACAAGATGCTGCAGCGTGTCTACGGCACAGCCTGGATCAAGAAGGCACAGCTGGATGAGCATCTGCGCCTGCTGGAGGAAGCGAAGAAGCGCGACCACCGGAAGCTGGGCAAGGAGCTGGAGATTTTCACCTTCAACCAGTTAGTTGGACAAGGCCTGCCGATCTGGCTGCCTAAGGGTGCGAAGCTGCGCAGTATTCTGGAGCGTTATATTGTGGATCTGGAAGCAAGCCTCGGATACCAGCATGTCTACACTCCTGTACTCGGGAACGTAGAGCTGTACAAGACTTCCGGCCACTGGGAGCACTACCAGGAAGATATGTTCCCTAAGATGACTATCGATAACGAAGAGTTCGTGCTCCGCCCGATGAACTGCCCGCATCATATGATGATCTACAAGAGCTCGATGCACAGCTACCGCGATCTGCCGATCCGTATTGCCGAGCTCGGGATTCAGCACCGTTATGAAATGTCGGGAGCCTTGACAGGTCTGCACCGTGTGCGTTCCATGACGCTGAATGATTCGCATATTTTCTGCCGTCTGGACCAGATTAAGAGCGAGTTCATCCGCGTGCTGGAATTAATTAAGCAGGTATACAGTGACTTCGGGATTGAAGATTACCGGTTCCGCCTCTCTTACCGTGATCCTAAGGATACTGAGAAATATTATGCCAACGACGAGATGTGGGAGACTGCACAGCGTATGCTGCGTGAGGTAGTCGAAGAAGCCGGTCTGCCGTTCTACGAAGCTGAAGGCGAAGCGGCCTTCTATGGTCCGAAGCTAGATGTGCAGATTAAGACTGTACTCGGCAAAGAAGAGACACTCTCGACCGTACAGATTGACTTCCTGCTGCCGGAGCGCTTTGAGCTGGAATATGTTGGCGACGACGGCCAAAAGCACCGCCCGGTGGTCCTGCACCGCGGGATTCTGGGAACGATGGAACGGTTCGTAGCCTTCCTGCTGGAGAACTTTGCCGGTTCACTGCCGCTGTGGCTGTCCCCTCAGCAGGTGAAGATTATCCCGGTATCCTCAGCCTTTGATGAATATGCGAAGGAAGTGGAAGCGAAGCTGCTGAAGAGCGGCATCCGTGCGGAAGTGGACTTACGCAATGAGAAGATGGGCTACAAGATCCGTGAAGCTCAGCTTGAGAAGCTGCCATACATGTTCGTTGTCGGCGAGAACGAGATGAATGCGGGCAGCGTATCGATCCGCAAACGCGGCGAAGGCGACATCGGCGCCCGTCCGCTGCAAGAAGCCATTGATTCGCTTGCCCAGGAAATTGCCGGACGTGTAATCTAATTCATTCTGCTCACTGAACCTCTGTTATAAGCCTTATGAGACCGCTATGGCGCGGTGTCATGTATAAAGTTTTGCGAATCGGGAAACCCTCGTACTATGGGGAGGGTTTAACTAATGAACAAAATGGGCTTATACCAGAGGTTTTGGTGTCTTTTCGTCACGATCGTCCTTATGCTGACCGCTGCCGGGATCTTCCCGGACTACGCGCGGAAGTCAGTCCAGGCGAGAGGGATGGAGGACACTGCAGGGCAGCATGGAAGCAGCATACAGAAGCAGTCACCCGTTGATCGTCAGCAGGCAGGCTCAGCATCCCGTCTTGGAGGCTCTTCAAGAGCCGTACAGCCGGATGCCGCAGACAAAGCTGCTAAGCCAGAGGTACAGGCAGCTAAGCCTAAGAATGCTGTCAAAGCACCCGGCTCGGTACCGGTAGCCGCTCCGGCTCCAGAGCAGATTATCACCTCGCTGAAAGTAATGGCGACCGGCTATACAGCCGGATACGAATCCACAGGCAAGACCGCGAAGCATCCGGAGTACGGGATTACGTATTCAGGAGTGAAGGTACGGCGGGACAAGAATGCGGTATCCACGATTGCAGCGGACCCGAAGGTGCTGCCGCTGGGAAGTATTTTATATATACCGGGTTACGGATATGGCATTGTGGCCGATACCGGATCGGCAATCAAAGGGCGCAAGATCGATCTCTACTTCAGCACCACCAAGCAGGTCTACAAAGAATGGGGCAAGAAGTCAGTCGTGGTTCAAGTGATTAAGCGCGGCGACGGCAAATGCACGGAAAGTATGCTGAAGAGCCTTGGCCACGCCATTCAGACTTATAATGCGGTTCCGCAATATTTGCTGGAAGAAGCTATTTAGGGGTTGCTTACGCCGGTCAATCCGGAGTTTGAATTTATTTTCACGTGAGCATGCATAATACAGCGGTCTGCTTCCCATAATATCGACTGGAGCAAATACTTGCTTCTTCCGATACAATAGGGAGGTGATTCTCGTGGCTAATTCCAAGAAACCAAAGGTACAAGAAAATTTCAAAACACCAAATGAAAAATACAATGCAGAGTTCGCTGTTGAAAATGACGGTGCTACTAAGCAAAGCAGCAATTCTATGACCAAACCGGCTCAGAAACCGCAGCAGTAATGCTGGGTTCCCGGTAAGCTCCTGAAGCAACAAGCTGTCCTGCCATGTCCGGATTACGGGCTGGAGGGCAGCTTTTTTAATAGAATTTATATGTTTTGGTTTATTTTATGCAGCTATAATCTTACTTAATATTCCAGCTCTCTCGGTCTGGAGACGGAGATACGGTTCCTTCTTACGCCGCTGTTCTCCGCCGCAATCTTCCTGTAGACTAAGGTTATAAATGTTTACTGAGGAAGAGTTGTATTTACGACAAGGGGGATGACATTATGAAACGAAGGTTCACCAGCCAGGTACTCGGAGGCCTGCTCCTTATCGGTCTTGGGGGAATGTTCCTGCTCCGGCAGATGGGCTACACGGATTTCAGTCTGGGTTCACTGATCTCCACCTATTGGCCGGTTATTCTGATCGTGATGGGAATCAAACGGTTTTTGGCTCCGGATGAGGAGCACTCCAGATTCTCGGCAACACTCGGCGGGTTCATCTATCTGGCCATCGGGGTGTTTTTCCTGGGAAGGAATTTAGACTGGTTCTATTACTCGGCAAGCGATTTCTTCAAAATGCTGATTCCGCTCATGCTGATCGGCGGCGGATTATCTGTCATCTTCAGACCGCGGCGTAATACTCCGCCTATACCTCCGGCACCGCCTTCACCGCCGGGCTACTACCCGCCTGGACCCGGCAAGAGTCCGCTGGATACAGCACCGCCCGCTCCGCTGGAATCTACGCTCGATCAGCAGTTTGAGCAGAAATT
Organism: Paenibacillus sp. FSL R7-0302; assembly: GCF_038006885.1. NCBI lineage: Bacteria > Bacillati > Bacillota > Bacilli > Caryophanales > Paenibacillaceae > Paenibacillus > Paenibacillus sp. FSL R7-0302. The sequence continues at coordinate 4,525,814 of NZ_JBBOWB010000001.1, read as the reverse complement.
CGGTAAGCCGGCTGGCAGCGAGGACCGGAACTGGAATGATTATCTGCATAAGGATGAGGAGGACGCAGACGGTAACCCGCTGCATGCCTCGTCAGATACCCGCTGGCAGGAGAAGCAAGAGCGGCAGGAGCGCAGACGCCAGGAGCGTCAGGAACGGCAGGCCCGCCGTCACGGCGAATGGCATGAGGAGTTTCAGGATTCCGGGCATGATAAGGATGCGACGAACCGTTCGGCTTTTATCGGCGATGTGCATATGGGCAAGGAGCATTTCCAACTGAAGCGGACTAACATTTCGCAGTTCATCGGGGATACGGTGCTGGATCTGACCAATGCGCAGATTCCTTACGGCGAGACCAAGATTAATATCTCTGCTTTTGTCGGCGACATTAAAGTGTACATTCCAGACGATATGGATCTGGGTGTGGCTGTGACCGGCAGCTCGTTCATCGGTGACATGCAGGTGCTGGAGCAGTCGCGCAGCGGGTTCATGAGCAATGTACAATGCAAGACACCATATTACAAGGAATCCGGCAAGAAGGTCCGTATCAATGTCAGCTGCTTCATCGGCGACGTTAAAGTGAAAACGGTGGGTTAAATGGGGATCTTCAGTAATACCAAGTGGATGCTGCTGGTGTATTTCCTGCTTAGCGGCGGGGTAACGGCGGGGCTGATGTATGCCGGGACATGCCTGGGCTATATTCAGGTGGTGGATACCCGGATGTGGATCTATCTGTGTCTGGGCATTGTATTGTTCACCGTCATTATCGGCTACATTGCCGGTCAGCGGATTCAGCGGCGGATCGATCATCTGGATCTGAATATGCTGCAGGTGGCCAAGGGGAATATGTCGGTGCGGATGCCTGAGAGCGAGGACCAGTCTTTCGCACGTGTCTACCATGAGTTCAACATCATGATGGATACGGTGGAGAAGAAGATGAAGCGGCTCCAGCAGCTCGGGGAGCAGGAAGTGATCGAGAAGGAAAAGGCAGCGGAGAGCGCGGTACTGGAAGAGCGCAGGCGTATGGCCCGGGATCTGCATGATACGGTGAGCCAGCAGCTGTTCGCTATTCACATGTCCGCCTCTTCGCTGCCTAAAGTGCTTGAGCGCAGCGCAGAGCACGGGCAGACGGTGATGGATCAGCTGATCAGCATGTCCCAGATGGCACAGAAGCAGATGAGGGCGCTGATCGCACAGCTGCGTCCGGTGGAGCTGGAGGGGCGCAATCTGTTCGAGGCACTGGAGAAGTGGTTCCCGGATTACTGCCGCCAGAACGGGCTCAAAGGGGTGAAGGAGCTCGAGCTTCAGGGTGAGCTGTCCGAAGCGATTGAGCATCAGCTGTTCCTGATTATTCAGGAATCCATGGCGAATATCGTGAAGCATGCCGGTGCACGGGTGGTCAGTCTGTCCCTGCGGGAGGTGCCGCGCCAGGTGGTGCTGAGCATCAGCGATGACGGTCAGGGCTTCGAGCATGTGCAGCACAAGCAAGGCTCCTACGGGCTCACGACCATGCGTGAGCGTGCCGAGAAGCTCGGCGGTCAGGTCGAGATTATCAGCCGCAGGGGAGCGGGAACGACGATCCGTGTACATATTCCAAAGTTTATCCAAGAGACTGAGGCCGATTCTGAAGAGGCTTGATGTGCTCTTGCTGTGATGAAGCCGGGGCCGAATCATGCTTACACAATGTTAGGGGGAGTACAGAATGAGTCTCATAAGAGTACTGCTTGTAGATGATCACGATATGGTGAGGATGGGCCTCAAAACCTATCTGATGCTGGAGCCGATGTTTGAAGTGATTGGAGAAGCAGCCAACGGGCATGAAGCGCTGGCGATGCTGCGTGAGCTGGGACAGGAGGCGCTGCCGGATCTGGTGCTGATGGATCTGATGATGCCGGTAATGAACGGGGCTGAGACTACCCGCGCGGTCCTGGCCGAATTCCCCGGGCTCAAAATTGTCATCCTTACCAGCTTCCTGGAGGACGATCTGGTGGTCGATGCAATTGAAGCAGGAGCTGTCAGCTATGTGCTTAAGACCGTCTCGGCGGAAGAGCTGATCTACGCGCTGCAAGGCGCCTATCGCGGCATGCCGGTGATGACCGGTGATGTGTCGCAGGCACTGACACGCGGTATCCGCCAGCGCACGGTCCAGGGCGACTCCTCCGGCTTGACCGAGCGGGAGAAGGAAGTGCTGCTGCTGATCGCTGAGGGCAAGACGAATAAGGATATCGGCGAGGAGCTGCATATCAGCATCAAGACCGTGAAGACCCATGTCAGCAACCTGCTGATGAAATGCGAGCTGGACGACCGCACCCAGCTGGCGATCTACGCCCACCGCAAGGGCTGGGCGCAGGGGTAGCAGCTGCGGGTTTTTTGACTAAATCTAATGATCTATATAGATTGAACTAAAAATTTAAGTTAAAGGGAAAGTGGCGGAGGGGAATTTTGGAACTGGAGGAGCGGTAGCGACCGCCTTTGTCTACGGATTTCAACCGTTAACAACGGTATAAAATCATGAAATCTGTAGACAACAGCGGCCGGAAGTCCAAAACTTCTCTGGAGTCACGGCTAATTCCAAAACATAAAAACATTAGTTCAATTTATATAGTGAACCGATAAGGAGGCTATCCGAATAGCAAACGCTAATTTGATGAAGGAAATTAACCTGAATCATGTGCGCCAGGTGATGAAACGTATGGAGACGGCTACAAAACCCCAGCTGGCTGCACGGACCAAGCTAAGCGTAGTAACTGTGAACTCATTAGTTAAGGAGCTGTCCGAGTTAGGGGAGTTGTTTGAAGACTTGGTGGTGCCTTCCAACGGGGGCAGACCCGCACAGACCTATCGCTTTAATTACGATTTCAGCCTCGCATTGGTGATGTACGTGACAGAAAAAGCGGGAAAGGTCCTGATCTCCGCCACAGTTATCAATTTGAAGGACGATATTCTGATGAAGGATGAGCATATTATCCCGGTTTTCGAAAGAGATTTTTGCTATACAATCATTGAACATGCCCTGAGCCAGTACCCTTCCATCAAGGTCATTGGCATAGGTATTCCGGGACAGGCGGTAAACGGTGAAATTAAAGTTAGCAGTCTCCGGGAACTGACGGGCTCCAGGTTGATAGAAGAGATTGAGTCCCGGTTTGGACTGCCTATCCTGGTGGAGAATGATGTGAATGCTGCGATCAGCGGATATTGCATGAAGCATAGCGAAGGCGAAGAGCAATATTTACTGGGTCTCTACTTTCCGAACGGGTACCCGCCGGGGATGGGGATCTACCTGCACGGCAGCATCCTGAAAGGAAATCAGGGGATGTCAGGAGAGGTAAAGTTCCTTCCCGATATGCCTGAGTGGAGCCTGGAGATGACCCCGGACATATTCATAGCTGCAACCTGCAGGATCTTACAGACGGTGAATGCTGTTCTGGCCCCGGATAGAATTGTCATCTATCAGGACAGAGTGGAGGATTCCGTCTGGACATCGGCCTGGACAGCCTATCAGCTTCAGCACCCCATGCCTGTTTATCCGGAAGTCGTCTTACAGCATACCTTTCAGGAAGATTTCGAGAACGGTTTGCGCAGGCTGACCCTGAAGGAGCTAGAGCCGGAGCCCGTTTAGACCTAACGTGCGAAGAACCCTTGTTAACTACAGGGGTTTTTTGTTGTTTTCTGGATAAGTAAAACCGCTTCTTGACAAAAAACAAGAGAGAGAACATACTTAGTATATATACTTTATAAAGTTTATTTATTAAGTGGTTTTAGGAGGAGAATCTTTGTCTACGTATTTTTTAATTATTATTTATCTGGCTTTTATTAGTCTGGGACTTCCCGATTCTTTACTTGGCTCTGCGTGGCCTGTGATCTGGCCAGAGATGGGTTCATCGCTTGGATCGGCGGGAATCATCTCGATGATTATTGCCGGAGGGACCATCGTGTCCAGTCTGTTCAGTAATATAATAGTCAAGCGCTTGGGGACAGGACGAATAACTCTTGTCAGTTGCCTCGTAACCGCCGCTTCATTGTTCGGATTCTCCATGTCGCCATCCGTGTTGTGGTTCATAGTAATGGCCGTTCCGCTAGGTCTTGGGGCAGGTGCAGTGGACGCGGCACTGAATCATTATGTGGCCGAACATTACAAGGCTCATCATATGAGCTGGCTGCACTGCTTCTGGGGCGTAGGCGCGACACTGGGACCCATGATTATGGCAGTCAATCTCGTACACGCCCAGTCCTGGAGAGGGGGATATGCGGTTGTGGCCTTCATTCAGTTCGGGTTCGCGTTGATTCTGTTAGTGACGCTTCCGTTATGGAACAAGGTTGCTGCCACGCGGGAGCCTCAGCTTCCCGCAGCGCTTAGCGGCAAGCTTCCAGATGAAGCAGCTGTGAACCTTAAGCCGCAGGCGAACACCATCCGCTTGCGGGGCGTTAAGCCTACCCTGTTGACGTTCTTGTTGTACTGCGGAATAGAAGCAATGGTTGGACTGTGGGGCGCCAGTTATCTGGTAGGCGCAAGGGGAGTGGCGCCAGATACAGCAGCGGCTTGGATCTCCGTATACTACGCGGGCATTACAGTTGGCAGGCTGATTACCGGCTTCATCACGTTAAAAGTCCATAACCGCCTTCTTATCCGTTACGGTCAATTGGTGACCATCGCAGGCGGGGCTGTTCTTGTATTGCCGTTCGATCCGGCCCTCTCACTTGCAGGACTGATATTGATTGGTCTGGGCCTCGCACCGATTTATCCGGGTCTCCTGCATGAGACGCCGGCCCGGTTCGGCAAGGAGAATTCAGCCCGCTTAATCGGGTATCAGATGGCGGTAGCCTACACGGGGACAACGTTAATTCCGCCGTTATTCGGGCTTTTATCCGTGCGCACCAGCATTGCCGTATTCCCCTTTGCTGTACTTGCGCTACTGATCTTCATGTTCTGCAGTGCAGAGCGGGTGAACCGGCTGCTGGGCCAATCCATTTTAGGGAGGGAATAAACTGATGGCTTATATTCTTATATGCGCAATCATCTGGCTGGCCGCCTACTTTCATATGGCAGCATTCAAAGAACCTATGGAAGTGAAGCCTATCCGTACTGTAGAAGATCTGTTTGATTAATCAACGATCCATCATCGTCTGGGTATCTTTTATCTCCGCTTAAATTGTTTTTAATGTGACCTTAAGGTTTACAGTACAAAATAAGGACATCAAAACAAATAACACTTTGCCTGACACGGCAAGGCGCGGGAGGAAAGTAAACATGGACGATAACAAAAACAACTTCAATCGTGAGAACAACTACAATCGTGATCATGAACCGGGACCGGATCGTGAATGGGACAATAATCATAATGATACTGATAACAGCACTAATTCATCTGCAGAAGGCGGTTCCTACTACTACTCTTACGGACCTTTCAAATCGATGAACAATGATGAGATGAACGGCAATGACCCGCAGCATTATAACCGCCGCGAACCCGAACGGGTAGAGGTTACACCGCCACAGCCGGTGAAGTCCTTACCGTATAACACATCGCTCCGCACTACCGGCAATGACGGGAACGGCGGACGCGGCGGCAATCCTCCGGAGGGGGGTAACGGCTGGCAGTATAACCGTAAACCGAAGAAGCCGGTGAAAGCGGTACTGGTATCTTTTCTCGCCGGAATGGTGGTCTTATCAGGCTCCATGTTCATGGCAGACCGGGGGAATTGGTTCACCGGAGGCCAGGAGGCAGCCACGGTTGCAACGAATCCGGCAGGGAAGACGGCTAGCGGCAATGCCAACATTACACCTTCCACTTCCGCAGCGGCGCTGGTTACCGGCTCAGGAGATGTATCCGGCGTAGTTGAAGGGGTAGGGCCGGCAGTCGTCAAAATTGAGACACTGGTGAAATCAAATAGCTCGCGGAATAGAAGCAGCAGCCCGAATATGAGTGATCCGTTCTCACAGTTCTTCTTCGGGGATCAATTCGGCGGAGGAGGTTCCGGCTCGAATAATTCGGAATCCCAGTCTCCATCGAACAATTCGGATTCCTCGCAGCTGGTTCCTTACGGAATCGGTACAGGCTTCATCTATGATTCTGCCGGATACATTTTGACTAACCAGCACGTTGTTGATAATGCCGATGTGATTCAGGTTACGGTGGACGGCAATACTAAGCCTTACGAAGCGAAGCTGCTGGGCTCCAGCAAGGATCTGGATCTCGCCGTACTGAAGATTGAAGGCTCGGACTTCCCGTCTGTGGCGCTTGGCGATTCCGACAGCATCAAGGTCGGCTCAGAGGTCGTGGCGATCGGGAACCCGCAGGGCTTCGACCATACGGTGACAACCGGAGTGCTTAGCGCCAGAGGCCGCAGCATCGATATCAACGAAGAAGACGGCAGTGGCGTGAAGACCTACAAAAATCTGCTGCAGACTGACGCCTCCATTAACCCGGGGAACTCCGGCGGACCGCTGCTCAACATGAACGGCCAGGTCATTGGTATGAACGTTGCAGTAAGCAGAGACGCTCAGGGTATCGGCTTTGCCATTCCGGTAAATACCATAAAAGGCGTAGTAGATAAGCTTGAAGCCAATCAGGAAATTCCGAAGGAACCGGTACCATTCATTGGGGCTACTCTGATGACAATTACCGATGAAGTTGCCAAGCAAATGGGAACCACGATTAAAGAAGGCTCTGTAGTAGCTGAAATTGTCTTTAAATCTCCTGCTTATACAGCGGATCTGCGTCCTTACGATATCATTACAGGAATTGACGGAAAGAGCTACGCTACCAGCCAGGATCTGATCACTTACATCCAGACGCTTAAGGTAGGCGATAAGGCGACTCTGAATGTGGTCCGTGACGGTAAGAAGCTGGATCTGCCGGTAACGATCGGCAACAAGAATGATTTCGAGACCACGCAGACTCAGAAGCAATAAGCACATCATGCGGTGGGCGTTAGAGCGGAAGGGGCAACCCTTCCGCTCTGTGCTGTTCGTGTACGGATGCGGAGAGACGGGTGCATCTGATACAATAGAGATATATGAATGAGACAATGGGGGCTGCCGGATGCGACCGAATATACTGATAATTGATGATGATGAGAAAATAACCTCTATGCTCCGCCGGGGGCTGGCTTTTGAGGGCTATGATGTCAAGACGGCGTCCAACGGGGCTGACGGGTTGCGTGCCGTTCTGAACAGTGATCCCGATGTGGTCATTCTGGACGTTATGATGCCCCAGGTGGACGGGTTCGAGGTCTGCCGCCGTCTGCGGGAAGGCGGTAGCAGCGTTCCTGTTCTGATGCTGACGGCCAAGGATGAAATCGAGCACCGGGTGAAGGGGCTGGACCTCGGTGCGGATGACTATCTGGTGAAGCCGTTTGCCCTGGAGGAGCTGCTGGCCAGAGTCCGGGCGCTGCTCCGGCGCAAAAGCGAGCAGGGCGGAAGCCCGGATCAGGCGGTCACCTATGAGGATATTACGCTGGATGTGGATTCCCGGGAAGTGACCCGCGCCGGACGGCGTCTGGAGCTGACGGCGAAGGAATTCGAGCTGCTGCATCTGTTCATGCAGAATCCGAAGCGGGTGCTCTCCCGCGATCTCATCATGGATAAGATCTGGGGCTACGATTACAGCGGGGAATCGAATGTCCTGGAGGTATATATTGCCATGCTGCGCCAGAAGACGGAGGAGCATGGCGGCAAACGACTGATTCAGACGATCCGGGGAGCCGGTTACATCCTAAGAGGTGACTAATATGTCCATACGACTGCGGCTGACTGCCTGGTACTCGGGGATTCTTGCCGTTATGCTGCTGGTCTTGTCCGGCGTGATCTACGCGTTTGTCTATATTAATACGTACGGCGATTTGAAAAGCCGGCTCCTGAGCCAGTCTCATCAGGTTGAACTGAAGCAGGGGCTGACCTCTGACGGTACGCTGCAGCCGATTTTAGGCGGACCTGCGGGCCAAAGCCTGTTCGCCCAGATGTACATCTATGATCTGGACAGACTGATCCCCAGTCCGAACATGACCGAGATCAGCTTGAAGTTCAAGGTTCCCGCCAAGGAGGATCTCCCCGGACAGGAGGGATTCCTGCAAGCCAGCTATGGCGGCAATCCTTTTCTGATTTATCAGAAGGGCTTTGACATTAATCTTAATAACAGCAGTTTCCCTGCTGTCCTTCAGGTTGCTGTGTATACGGGTGAGCAGGTCACCCTGCTGAACCGGCTGAAGAATATTCTGCTGGCCGGCTCCTTCGCTACATTGCTCGCAGCCTTCACCTTCGGCCTCTTCCTGGCCCGTAAGGCGATGAGTCCGATTGGCAAGGTCATTGAAGCTGCGAACGGGATACAGACGGGAACTGACCTCAGCTCGCGGATCGTATATGACGGTCCGCAGGATGAGATCGGGCGGCTGATTGAGACGGTGAACAGTATGCTCGGGCGCATGGAGGGCTTCTATACAGGGCTGGAGGAGGCCTACGCCACGCAGCGCCGCTTTGTCTCGGATGCTTCGCATGAGCTGCGGACACCGCTTACAACCATCCGCGGGAATATCGATCTGCTGCAAAAGGTCTGGGAGATGAAGCCGGATGACAGCCGGATGTCCGAGGCGGATATCCGCCAGCTCTCGCTTGAATCGGTGAAGGATATCGCTGATGAAGCGGCACGCATGAGCCGTCTGGTAGCGGATATGCTCTCCCTGGCCCGGGCGGATACCGGCCGGACCTTCGAGATCGAGCCGGTGGCGCTGGAGCCGATGATGACTGAGGTAGCCCGCCGGGCATCCTTCCTGACGCGCGAAGCGGAGTGGTCTGTCGGTGAGATGGGCCATCTGAACGGTAAGTATATCCTGGGCAATAAGGATTATCTGCAGCAGATGATGTTCATTTTCATTGACAATGCTTTCAAATACACCCCGGCCGGTGAGGTAGCGCTGGATGCCTTACTGTATCAGAATCAGGTGGGAATCCGCATTGCCGATACGGGAATCGGGATGGACAAAGATGAGGTGCCGCATATCTTCGACCGCTTCTACCGCGCAGATGAATCCAGAGGAATTACGGAAGGCATCGGGCTCGGACTGTCCATTGCCAAATGGATTATTGAGGAGCACGGAGGCTCTGTTGAGGTGGTTACCCGTCAGGGGGAAGGGACGACCTTTGTGATCTGGCTGCCGCTTCTCTTTGCCCCGCCGCTGGAATAGGGTATAATTGAGTGGCTCCTATTACAGCAGTCATTGACAGCAGAAAGCGGTGAATTCATGGAAGTCATCAAAATCTCTCCCCGGGGTTATTGCTATGGCGTCGTCGATGCTATGGTAATGGCACGGCAGGCTGCGCAGAATCTTGACCTGCCCCGGCCGATTTATATACTGGGCATGATTGTGCATAACAGCCATGTCACGAACTCCTTCGAGGACGACGGAATTATTACGCTGGACGGGCATAACCGTCTGGATATTCTAGATAAGGTGGACAAGGGCACAGTTATTTTCACTGCGCACGGCGTATCTCCCGAGGTACGCAAGATGGCACGGGCCAAAGGGCTGACTACGGTGGATGCCACCTGTCCGGATGTAACGAAGACGCATGACCTCATCAAGGAGAAGGTTGAAGAGGGCTGTGAGATTATTTATATCGGCAAGAAAGGCCATCCCGAGCCGGAGGGTGCGGTGGGCATTGCTCCTGAGCATGTCCATCTGATTGAGAAGGAGGAGGACATTGCCGGCCTGAGAATTCCTCCTTCACGTATTGTCATTACGAACCAGACTACTATGAGCCAGTGGGATATCAAGCATATTATGCGCAAGCTGCTGGAGACCTTCCCCGGAGCCGAGGTCCATAATGAGATTTGTATGGCGACACAGGTCCGCCAGGAGGCTGTGGCTGAGCAGGCGGGCCAGTGTGAGCTGGTGATTGTGGTCGGTGATCCGCGCAGCAATAACTCCAACCGCTTGGCGCAGGTATCAGAGGAGATCGCGGGAGTTACGGCTTACCGGATCGCTGACGTCTCCGAGTTGAATACGGAGTGGCTGAAGGGAATTACCAAGGTAGGCGTGACTTCCGGCGCTTCTACGCCGACGCCGATCACCAAGGAAGTTATTAATTATCTGGAGCAGTATGACGAAGCGAAGCCGGAGACCTGGGAGATCAAGCGCACGGTCAATATGGCGAAGCTTCTGCCTCCGGTGAAGAATAAGACGGCCAGCACCAGCTGACAGGTCTGAATAATAATAACGATGAACTCATAGCGGTTACCCGGCAGTGCGGCCTGAGAGGGCTGTGCTGCTTTTTTGTAGTGTGGACTGGATACAATTTACATAAAACGGGGGAATAACGGTTGACGGAAAGGGGAATATGCGTTAAAATCACTTTAGTGCTTAAAAGCGTACACGCGTCGTAGCGAGATAGTATATCAGAGGATTAGCAGTGTGCCGGTCTATCTTACAACACTAATACGGGTCCAAAAGGGGAGCTATAATATGATCGTTATTACATCCAACCAAACACCTCAGGAACAGGTGAATGAGATTATTGCCGTGATTGAGAAGGAAGGCTTGCAGGCCCATCTCTCTGTAGGCGCTGACCATACCGTAATCGGACTGGTCGGGGGCGTCACTCCGAAGCTTGCCGAGCATCTTCGTCAGATGAAGGGCGTGGAGAATGTAGTTAAGATTACCAAATCCTATAAGCTGGCGAGCCGCGACTTCCATCCGGAGGATACGGTTATCGATATCCGCGGAGTAAAGATCGGCGGAGAGAATATGGTCATTATGGGCGGTCCGTGTGCCGTGGAATCTCCCGAACAGATCGATGAGATTGCCCGGCTGGTTAAGGCTTCCGGCGGCCAGGTACTGCGCGGAGGTGCCTTCAAGCCGCGTACCGGACCTTACAGCTTCCAAGGGGTTGGCGTGGAAGGGCTGACAATGATGGCTGAAGCCGGCAAACGTCACGGCCTGCTGACTATTACTGAGGTCATGACGCCGGAATACGTGGATATCTGTGCCGAGCATGCGGATATTCTGCAGGTAGGTACACGCAACATGCAGAACTTTGACCTGCTGCGCAAGCTGGGGACCTGCGGCCGTCCTGTACTGCTGAAGCGCGGGTTCAGTGCGACCTATGATGAGCTGCTGAATGCGGCAGAATACATTCTCGCCGGGGGCAACCGGGATGTCATGCTGTGCGAGCGCGGCATCCGTACCTTCGAGACTTACACGCGCAACACGCTGGATCTGTCGGCCATTCCTGTGCTGCAGAATCTCAGCCATCTGCCTGTGATCTCTGACCCGAGCCACGGTACCGGACGCCGTGAACTGGTAGCCCCTATGGCCAAGGCCTCGGTTGCTGCAGGCGCTAACGGTCTGATCATCGAGATGCATACCGACCCCGATAACTCCATGACTGGTGACGGCGTTCAGTCCCTGTTCCCTGAGCAATTCGACAGCCTGCTGCGGGATCTGGAGAAGCTGGCACCGCTGGTGGGCCGCAAGTTCTCTCCGTCTCTGGAGGCTGCGCCTGTAGTATGAGTGTCAACGTATAAATGACTATTGAACAGCTCTCTTCTCCCGTTTCAGTATGGGGGATGAGGGCTGTTTTTGCTGCATTTTTGTTGCATAGGGGACAAAGGTGACATGGAATCCGGATGAATTTGGTATTTTCACCAAAGCGTCAGAATATCTTACATTGTCGCAAGAAATACCTGACATAAGCATTGACGATGTTAGGTATGCGATTTATAATGACGACAGCAAAAAAATAAAAACAAGAACATTTGATACGATGAGCGGCCTAATGTTCGGAATCTGGGGAGGAATTAAGCATGTCGGTTGAAAAAGTATTGCAGACGATCAAGGAAAACAATATCGAGTGGGTGGATTTCCGGTTTGTAGATTTGGGTGGACGTGCTCACCATATCTCTTTGCCAGCATCCGCAGTTGAAGAAGAAACATTTGTAAATGGAGTAGCATTCGATGGTTCTTCCATTACAGGCTTCCGGGGGATTGAAGAGTCGGATATGGTAATGATGCCTGATCCAAGCACCACTTACATTGACCCGTTCACTGCTCACCCGACACTGAACATTATGTGCGACATTTTCACACCTGATGGCGAACGTTATGAGCGCGACCCGCGCGGGATCGCAGTGAAGGCTGAAGAATTCCTGCAATCCAGCGGTGTAGGTACAGCAGCATTCTTCGCACCTGAATCCGAGTTCTTCATCTTCGACGATGTCCGTTACGAGAGCGGAATGAATACTTCCTCCTTCTACGTAGATTCCGAAGAAGCAGCATGGAACACAGGCCGCAAGGAAGAAGGCGGCAACATGGCATTCAAGGTTGGCGTGAAGGGCGGATACGTGCCTGTAGCTCCAGTGGATTCCCAGCAGGATATCCGCAGTGAAATGTGCCGTTTGCTTGGTGAAGCCGGACTCGAAATCGAGCGTCATCACCATGAAGTAGCAACAGCAGGCCAAGCGGAAATCAACTTCCGTTTCGACACCTTGAAGAAAACAGCTGATAATCTCCTCACTTACAAATACATTGTGCAGAACACTGCACGCCAATACGGCAAGGTAGCCACCTTCATGCCAAAACCGCTGTTCGGCGATAACGGTAGCGGAATGCACGTTCACCAATCGATTTTCAACGGCGATGCCCCATTGTTCTACGAAAAAGGCGCATATGCCAACCTGAGTGAAATGGCGCTGCACTACATCGGCGGTATCCTGTATCATGCTCCTGCATTGATCGCGCTGACGAACCCAAGCACCAACTCATTCAAACGTCTGGTTCCTGGCTATGAAGCACCGGTCAACCTGGTATATTCTAAGGGTAACCGTTCCGCTGCAGTCCGTATCCCGGTAGCTGCTGTGACACCTAAGGGCTGTCGTATCGAATTCCGTACACCGGACTCCACGGCTAACCCATACCTGGCCTTCTCCGCTATGCTGATGGCTGGTCTGGACGGAATCAAGAAGAAGATCAACCCTGAAGAGATGGGCTACGGTCCGCTGGACAAGAACATCTACGAATTGTCTGATGCAGACAAAGAGAAGATCCGCAGCGTTCCGGGTACCCTGGACGAAGCTCTGGATGCACTGGAGGCTGACTTCGAATTCCTGACAGAGGGCGGCGTATTCACCAAAGACTTCATCGATAACTATATCGCCCTGAAGCGTTCCGAAGCTCAAGCCGTTGCCATCCGCGTTCATCCGCATGAATACTCCCTGTACTTCGACGTATAAGCTTTTAAGATAAGCTAGTGTAAAACTAGCTGGATAGAGAGGCCCCTGGAATCTTTTGATTCCGGGGGCTTTTTGCATTTATCGTGTAAACAAACTTCGGTGGCGGCTGATCGTGCTGGAGGGCGAGGTGAATGGTGGAAGGTGAAAGGGATAAATCCCTCTGATTTAGCGGGGAGTTGGCTGGAAGGTGAGATGAAGGGGATAAATCCCTCAGAATTAGCTGGAAGTTGGCAAATGAGTGAAATAAAAGGGATAAATCCCTCAGATTCAGCGAAAAGTTGGCTGGAAGCTAAAATAAAAGGCATAAATCCCTCTGTTGGTGCTACTGCTGATTAAAATAAAGGGAGAGTAATGATGAAGAGCACTAGTGCACCTGAATTCAGCAATAGTGGGCAAATGAGCTAAATGAGGAGCACTAGTACACCTGAATTCGGCCAAAGTGGGCAAATGAGCTAAATTGGGAGCACTAGTGCACCTGAATCCGGCCAAAGGGGGCAAATGGGCTAAATTGGGAGCACAAGTGCACCTGAATTCGGGGAAGTTGGGTGTGCTAGTTGGGCAAATGTGGAGCCCTGTTCTCATTTGTCGCAAATAGCTTAATATTGTGGTTTCGTTAAGTTTCGTTACTAAAATAGTATTAATGTAATAAAGTTACAATAATATGTGGTGATCTGAGTTTTGGAGTATTAATTGTGCACATTAATCTCTGCTAATAAGTAACAAATAACGCTTTACAAAGGGAATTAACGGTGTAATAATAAAACCGAAACCGATTTCGGAAAGCGGTATCGGGCAAGGGCATTGCGATTATGTGTATTGCGATTATGAGTTAATGCAACTATGTGGTTATGCAATCATGTATTAATCAATTATGTATTTATGCAATTATGTGGTCATCGCAAACAAGAAGATATCTACTGTTAGGGAACAGGGAGGATGAATGTATTGAAGGAGCAATCAAAGGTGTCAAGATCAGGATGGAGCTTCACCGGAAATAACGGGGACTTTCGGCTGGAGCAGCCGGACCGGAGCAGCTTTTTATATTTTCCGCTGGTGAATGAAGGGGGCATGATGTCCTCGGTCAGTCCTAAGCTGCATGGTCAGGCCACTTCGGGCCATAATACCTTTCTGACACCGCCAATCTCCGTGGAGGATCTGCATAATTCCCGCGCATCGCGCAATTTCTGGGTGTACATTGAAGGCAAGGGCGCCTGGTCAGCTGCGGGTAATTCTGCACGGCAGAATGCGGCGTTCTATGGCGAAGCAGCAGATGAATCCTTGCTGGAGGCAGGACTTCTGTGGCATCGGGTGGCGCGGGAGAGTAAGGAGCTGGGGCTGAGGGCGGAGATCACAAGCTTCGTACCCTGCGGCAACGACAAGGTTGAGCTGATGAAGGTGGTACTTACGAACAGCGGCACGGAGGCGCTTACGCTGACATCTACTGCGGCTATTCCGTTGTATGCGCGTTCTGCGGATGATCTGCGCGATCACCGGCATGTCACCTCGCTGCTGAACCGGATCTATACTTCGGCGTATGGCGTAGAGGTGCAGCCTGCGTTGTCCTTCGACGAACGCGGCCACCGGGTGAATCATACTTCGTACGGGGTTTTCGGGGCTGGTGAGGGCGGAGCGCTGCCAACCGGATTATTCCCGGTGCAGGAGGAATTCATCGGCGAGGGCGGAAGTCTGGACTGGCCGGAAGCGGTCGTGAATAATCTGGCGCCGCCGATTGGGGAAGATGGCGGAGTACCTTGCGAAGGATATGAGGCGCTGGGTGGTTTGCGGTTCGCCGCAATCACTTTGGAGCCGGGTCAGAGTCATTCTTATGTCATAGTCATGGCGATTGACAATGATAGAATCGATGTGCAGGCGCTGATGGCCAAATATGGCTCTGCTGCGGCTTTTGACGCGTTGCTTGATGAGAATAAACGCTTCTGGGCGGATAAAGTCAATACGGTAGAATTCCATACTGGAGATCATGCCGCCGACGAATGGATGAAATGGGTCACGCTGCAGCCAGTGCTGCGCAGACTATACGGCAATTCGTTCCTGCCTTACCACGATTATGGCAGAGGGGGACGCGGCTGGCGCGATCTTTGGCAGGATTGCCTGGCTCTATTGATTATGGAGCCTGCGGATGTGCGCAGCCTGCTGCTGAACAACTATGCGGGAGTGCGAATTGACGGCAGCAATGCGACGATCATCGGGCAGCAGCCGGGCGAATTCATTGCCGACCGCAACAATATTCCCCGGGTCTGGATGGACCATGGAGCGTGGCCGTTCCTGACCACCATGCTATACCTGGATCAGAGCGGGGATCTGGACTTCCTGCTGCAGGAGCAGACCTACTTCCGTGATACCTTCATGAACCGCTGTAAGGACCGCGATGCCTCCTGGGAGCCGGGTGCAGGAAGCAGTCTGCGGACGAATGCGGGCGAAGTCTATACAGGTACTATTCTGGAGCATATTCTGCTGCAGAATCTGGTTCCTTTCTTCAATGCGGGTGAGCATAACAACATCCTGCTGGAAGGAGCGGACTGGAACGATGGCCTCGATATGGCAGCACAGCGGGGCGAAAGTGTCACCTTCACAGCCTTCTATGCCAGCAACCTGCTGGATCTGTCCAAGCTGCTGATTACCCTGAAGGAACGGACTGGCGGAGATACACTGGAGCTGGCAGAAGAGATGGTGCTGCTGCTTGACTCGCTCGGCCAAGCTGTCGATTATGAATCGGTTACGGCCAAGCATGAGCTCCTCAGCCGCTTCTATGCTGCCGCACCGAATAAGGTGAGCGGGGTAAGAGCCGTTCTGAAGCTTGAAGAGGTTGCAGCAGATCTTGCCCGTAAGGCGGAATGGATATTCGATCACCTGCGCCGCAATGAATGGGTAGAGAGCGGACACGGCGACGGCTGGTTCAACGGCTATTATAATAATGACGGTGAGCGCGTAGAAGGGGAATGGGCTGAGAGTACACGGATGACGCTTACCGGACAGGTCTTCCCGCTCCTGGGACACGCGGCTGCTTCAGAGCAGATTCCTGCGATCATCTCTGCGGTAGAGCGCAATCTGTACGATGAGAAGATCGGCTACCGTCTGAACAGCAACTTCGGCGGCATTCAGCAGAATCTGGGCCGGGCGTTCGGCTTCGCCTTCGGACACAAGGAGAACGGGGCCATGTTCAGCCACATGACCGTTATGTACGGCAATGCGCTGTATAAGCGCGGATACGTCAAAGAAGGCCGCAAAGTGCTAGATTCACTGTATCGCCTGAGTGCGAACTTCGAGGTGAGCCGGATGTATCCCGGAATTCCGGAATATATCAACGAGCAGGGCAGAGGAATGTACACGTATCTGACAGGCTCGGCAAGCTGGCTGCTCCTGACGATGGTAACTGAAGTATTTGGCGTCAAAGGCAAGCTCGGCGACCTGCTGCTGCAGCCGAAGCTGGTGAATGAACAGTTTGACGGCGATAAGAGCGCCTCAATCAAGACTATCTTTGCCGGACGTGAGCTGAAAGTCGTCTATATGGCCTCTGGAAGCACGGAATACGGAGAGTATCAAATACACGCAGCCCGCTTGAACGGAGCTGAGGTAACGCTTCAGCGCGTCTCAGAGGGTGCTGTGATCCCGCGCAGTCTGTTGACAGACCTGCCAGAAGGAGAAATTCATCTGCTGGAGGTAGAACTGGTCTAAAGCCGGAGCTGCTGAATTCTATCGCCTGCTCTGCCGGTCCGCGCGGAGCAGGCATTTTAATATCCAAATATCCGGTATAGAATGGCCCAGGAAATGCTATGATAGGATGTGCTGCGTCCAACCAGGACAGAAAGGAAAGAGATCAATGACACGTATATTATCCAACGGAGTACTGACCGTAGAGATTGCTGATGTAGGGGCATACGGAGGCACCCGTTTTGACTGGACGGGATTTATTACAGGAGTGAAGCTGGAGCAGGGAGGACATACCTTTTGCGTTCCGGAAAGTCTGGTGCCTGGGCAGGGTACGGGAGGGATAGGCCTCTGCAATGAGTTTGGCATTTCCCGGGCAATTGGCTATGAAGATGCTGCTACTGGGGAATGGTTCCCCAAGCCCGGCATCGGGCTGCTGCAGAAGCAAAGTGATGAGCCTTATTCATTCGTCGGGGAGTATCCGCTTAAGCGATTCCCGATCACAGAAGAGTGGAGCGAAGACTCGGTTACATACACTGTGCAGCCGCTGGAATGCCGGGGCTACAGCATGCGGCTGGTCAAGACATTGAAGCTTGAAAATAACCGGCTGGATATTTCCTACATGATAGAGAATACAGGGACCGAAGCGCTGCGGATTGAAGAGTATATTCATAATTTTGTCGGCATTGATGGGGCGCTCGTAGGGACGGATTATGAGCTTAAGCTGCCGGGAACGCCGCAGATCGTGGCCCCGGAATCGGCGTATACGGAGAATTTGCTCAGCATAGACGGGAATAGCCTGACATGGGCCGGGGAAACGGACCGCCAATTCTATTGCAGACTCGAAGGCTGGGAGCAGGCGGAGGCGGACTATTACTGGGAGCTGATCCATAAGCCTACTGGAGCCTGCATCAGAGAGAGCGGAGATTTCGCTGCTGAGCGGATTGCGCTGTGGGGAGACAAGCATGTGATTTCACCTGAAGTTTTTGCTGACATCACTATTTTACCGCGTCACAGCAAGGGGTGGAGCCGCAGTTACCTGTTTTCAGCCTTCTGATTGCGGTCCAGCTTACCTCATATGTGAATAATTATACTTGCTGGTGTTTATCGTTATCTGCTATCATAGCGATATCCATATTCATAGGAGAGAAAGGGTGGGAGTTATTTTGAGCAAGAGAGCATACAATTTTAATGCCGGTCCGGCAGCATTGCCGCTGGCAGTATTGGAACGTGCACAGGCGGAGTTCGTTGAATTCCGGGAGAGCGGAATGTCCATTATGGAGATGTCGCACCGTGGGGCGATATACGAATCCGTGCATAATGAAGCTCAGGAACGCCTGCTTTCGCTCCTCGGCAATCCGCAGGGCTACAAGGTATTGTTCATCCAGGGCGGAGCAAGCACACAGTTCGCCATGGTTCCGATGAACCTTATCGCTGAAGGCCAGGTCGGCAGCTATGTCATGACAGGAAGCTGGGCGGACAAAGCCCTGAAGGAAGCCAAGCTGACAGGCGGCGGCCATGTAGCCGCATCCTCCGCAGACAAGAAATTCCTGGCTATTCCCGAGCTTAGCAGCATCAAGGCTGCGGACAACGCGGCTTATCTGCATATCACCTCGAATGAGACGATTGAAGGCACACAGTATGCACAGTATCCTGATGCCGGTAACATTCCGCTGGTTGCCGATATGTCCAGTGATATTCTGAGCCGCGACTTCGATGTGAACCAATTCGGCCTGATCTATGCCGGTGCACAGAAGAATCTCGGACCGTCGGGCGTTACCGTAGTGATTGCCAAGGAAGAGCTGATCGCAAGTTCTCCGGCGAATATTCCGACGATTCTGCGGTATGATACTCATTACAAGAACAACTCTCTCTACAATACGCCGCCATCCTTCTCTGTATATATGGTTAACGAAGTGTTAAAATGGATTGAGGAACAGGGCGGGCTTGCCGGCACTGAAGCCAAGAACCGTGACAAAGCAGGTCTCCTGTATGATTATATCGACGGCAGCGACGGCTTCTACCGCGGAGTTGCGGAAGAAGGCAGCCGTTCCATCATGAATGTAACGTTCCGGATGCAATCGGAGGAGCTGGAGAAGCAGTTCATCAAAGCTTCCGAAGCCGAAGGCTTTGTCGGCCTCAAGGGACACCGCAGCGTAGGCGGCTTACGGGCTTCGATCTACAACGCCGTTCCGCATGAGAGCGTGAAGGCACTGGCTGATTTCATGAAGCATTTCCGGCAAACTCAAGGGTAATCTAAGAACGTTCCTGACCTTCCGCCTGGCAGCGGAAGGTTTATATGTTTTGGGGTCCCCGCAAAGTACCTGAGTCATCACCCTACGCTAAAGCCCCACTTTGTGGGGTTATTTTGCCCATAGCCAGGATCATCTGAGCCCGGCCTGTAACTGCAAGCAGCATCAAGAATACATCACAGGGCCATGGAAGGCACTGCGGATACTTACGCCGCCGCACTCCTTAAGACCCTACAGAGAGGAAGCATCCGACTTATGGCATTACACATTGTGCTGGTGGAACCGGAAATACCGGCGAATACCGGCAATATCGCCCGTACCTGTGCGGCCACAGGAACCCATCTCCATCTCGTACACCCGCTGGGCTTCCGCACAGACGATGCTACACTGAAGCGTGCCGGACTCGATTATTGGCATGCAGTGAATATTGAATATCATAATTCCTTCAGTGAAGTATTGGAGAAGTATCAGGAAGGGCGGTTCTTCTACGCGACTACCAAGGCCAAGAAGCGCTATAGCGATTTCGCCTTCCGGGATGGAGACTTCTTCGTGTTCGGGAAAGAAACCAAGGGGTTGCCGGCAGAGATCCTGGAGGCTGGTCAGGAAACGGCGATGCGGATGCCGATGAGCGAGGCGGTCAGATCGCTTAATTTGTCCAATTCGGCAGCGATTGTGGTCTATGAAGCGCTCCGGCAGCTCGATTTCCCACAACTTTTCTAAAAGTTGACATCATTTTTTATTTTTTTCAGCAGGATTCGACATTTTAGTAACGAAATAGTTGATTAGTGCCGAAGAAAGTAATAGGGTACGTGAACTTGGATGTCAGAAATGGCACTACTAATCATAAGTTGAACAGGAGAGTGTAAGTTAGATATGAAACCTGCTGGCGTTGTACGTAAAGTAGATCAGCTGGGTAGAATCGTTCTGCCTAAGTCTCTGCGTAAAAGGTATCAAATGAATGAAGGGGATCCTGTAGAAATTCTTGTTCAGGGTGACCACATTATTCTGGAGCGTTACCGTCCGAAGTGTGTCTTCTGCGGATCGATGGAAGGCGTAAGCGAGTATAAAGACCGTTACATTTGTTCAAGCTGCCTTACCGAGATGACCCAACTGCCAAAACACGCGTAAGCGTAGAGCGCATCAATTATCTACATAGGGTAAAACGCGTAAGCGCGTCTTATAACATGGATGCTGGTTGGACTCGGCTTCAGTGAATAGTGAAGAACACAAAAAGAGCGCCGCACACATCAGTGCGGTGCTCCTTTTTGTGGTATACGTCCATCAGATTGTTCGCGGAGGGCGTGTCACAGCCCCTTAGTCTTGTCGTCGTTGTAGGAAGAAGTAAGAATACCAGCCAGAAACAGTACAAATACCAGGGTCACGATCCAAAAAGTCAGGGAGAACGACATGCAGGCACCTCCATTATTGACGATCTTCGTTACCCTGAGTATACCCTTTTAATCTGTAAAAATAAATGAAAATGTGATATTTAGCATTGACGGTTATACTCGGAATTACTTGAAGAACAAGAAATTGGTTGGGACGCGGCGCAAATTGCCGTCGGAAGGCTTGTTAATGACCTTGCCGCGGAAAATCATGGACGATGAGCCGCCGCCATCCAGGTTATAAGCATCGATGACGCCGAGATTGTACAGCTTATCCTGCAGCTCAGCCAGTGTAGCTCCCGAGTTACCGTTCTCGTTATATCCGTCAGCGACCAGAATCAGCAGCTGATTATCCTTGTAGTTACCGATGATGGTCCGCGGTGCCCGCTTCGGGGCCAGCTGCCATTTCAGCGGAATGGCTGTCTTGCTCTGATTCTTCAGCAGCACAGGGACGAAGGTTGCTCCGAATACCGGCTCCAGCTGATCGAGCTGGTCACGGCTGGTGAATTTGCCGCCGATCAGCTGGCCGGATTTGTTCAGGCCAACGAAGCTGAGATCCTTGTAGCTGGGCTCGAAGCCGTACAGATATTCTCCGCCGACGATGGTGGTCGAGAGCGGATAACGCTTGCCGTTCTGATCAGCGAAGCCGCCGGCATTAATACCGGCCGAGGCACCGTAGCGGTTCACGGCCTGCAGTGTGGTCTCGGAAGCGCCCGTGCCGTCACCGGCCAGGCTCATCTTCATGGCTGAGGTGTCCTTCAGCTTAATCTTCATTGCGTATGCTGTATAATTGCCGGGGTTCAGCCGGTATAATTCAATGGTAATCCGGTCGCTGCTGATCACATCGGCAGGAATGCCGAGCCGGGAACTAATCCGGCGGTTGTAGATCCGCTCAGGACGGGAGGTCTGGGCCGTTGCTGTGCTGACCAGTGTGTTCATAGCATTCGTGGTCTGCTTGTAGAGCTGTGCGCTGGTACCGATAGAGTCTATGGTGTAAGCGGCATAGCTCTTGGCTACAGCCAGGTCCTGCTTCAATTGCGCGGTTTCATTCACGGGTCCGGGGTCAGCTGCGAAGGGGGCAGTATTCAGCTTAAGCTCAAGCGGAGGCTGGTACAGCCACAGACAGAGCAGCAGTCCGAACAATGGAGCGGTCAGGAGCATGAAGAACCGGTTCACTCTTTTGACAGGAGTCATCATTTCAGCAGATCCATCTCTTTCTTGAGCGTATCAAGCTGTTTCTTGACCTCGCTTAATTGCGTGTACAGCTTGTTGCTGTTGTCCGTCTTATTACTGGCATTATCCTTGGTGAAGGTCAGCAGCTCGTTGAATGTCTGCACGGTGCTCTGAAGCTCCTTCACTTGTTCTGACAGGACGGCGATCTTCGACTCGTAGTCGGTCTTCAAAACGGTAAGCTGCTGCTGGCTTTGAGATCCAAGCTCGCTCAGCACCTGATCCTTTAGATGATTGGTGTAGCTGTACACGGCATATACGCCGGCTGTGATCATCAGAATCCAGAACAGTAGAAACCATTTGACGGACGAGCCGCTTCTCTCTGCACTCCGGCGAGAGTGTACCCGGGTCGATTCCGCTAGCGGTTGCATTTCATCACCTCAAGCCATATTTTTCAAGATAAGAATTTACATGTTTCGGGGTCCCCGCAAAGTATCTGAGTAAACATTGAAGCCAAAGCCTCACTTTGTGGGGTTATTTTTCAAGTCCTCATTCTATCAGACTTTCAGGTTTTTCGCAAAAGTGAAAGAGCCGCGCAGAAACGACAAAAAGTAATTGCATCCTGTTAAACTACTGCGATACAATTTCTATAGATTGGAATATCTGATGGACGTATTCAAGGTAAAAGTAGGAAGAATAGACTTATGACAGCATAGATCCTTGCTTGCGTGTTGACGGGAAACGCTTACAGCGCTTTCCATTCTGGAAAATTATATAGATAGCAGGAGGTCTGGGCATTAATGACGAAGGTCTGGCAGGTGGTCATCGTGGGATGTCATCCCACAAGTATGCTGGGAACAAAATTAATTCTGGAAGATGAGGAGGGACTGACGGTAGACGGCATGTTCGCTACCTGGGAAGAATGTCTCGCGGGCATGGAGGAATTAAGGCCTGATCTGGTGCTGAGTGATTATCAGATGCAAGGTGGAACCGTAGAGCAGGTGCTGCCGGATATGAAAAAAAGCTCACCGTGTTCTCACATTATTATCATGACAGAGGAGAACGATAAGGAAATATTCCTGCCCCTGATTGAACTCGGAGCGAGCGGGGTATTGTCGAAGGGAGCCACTCCGGGTCAGCTTCTGCAGATGATCCGCGGTATCCGCGAAGGGTTCCTCTCCATTCCGCTGGAATGGATCGAAAAGGGCTTCCGTCCGGTAGCCTCCTCCAGAGGGCTGGAAGGTGTTTTGCAGCTAACGCAGACTGAGATGTTCATCATGGAACGCATTGTGCAAGGAATTACATACGACAAAATCGCACTTGAAATTGAAGTCAGCCGCCGTTCGATCGATAACTACCTGCGCAAGATTTATGTGAAGCTGGAAGTATCGACAAGAGCGCAGGCGATTGAGAAGTTCGCGCTTTTCTCAAGACAGAACAAGCAAATCTACGCATAATCCCTGTATTACGACATAATGGCGTCAGGACTGGAATATTCTTAAACCAGATAAAGGGGGGAAGCGTATGAAGTATGAGTTTTCTTCGCGCGCACATACATTGTTATCTTCACCGCTGCTGAGCATCCGTAAGGAGACGCGCCGGGGTACGCTGATCTCGCTGGCGGAGGAGCTCCCGGCAGAAGAATTATTTCCGCTGTCACTGCTGTCTGAGGCGGCATCTACCGTGATCTCCACAGATGCAAGTGCGCTGCAATACGGGGAGCCTGAGGGGTATGGCCCGCTCCGCGAATGGCTGACCGGAGATTGGCTCCGCAGTAAAGGAGTGGCGGTAGCCGAAGGCGGAGTGCTGCTGACAACAGGCAGTCAGCAGGCCATCGATCTGCTGTCCAGGGTGTATATCGATCCCGGGGATCATGTGCTGGTTGAGAATCCGACATCTCCCGGTATTCTGCAGGCGCTGCGGATGCAGGGAGCCGTCATTATTCCGGTCCAGGGGGATGGGGACGGCCTGCTGCCGGATCATTTGCGCCGAACGATCCGCAGCTATAGGCCCAAGATGCTGTTCGCTGCGCCAAGCTTCACCAATCCCAGCGGAGTGCTCTGGAGCCTTGCCCGGCGGCAAGAGATTCTGGAGCTGTGCATCTCACATAATGTGCTGATCGTGGAGGATGATTCCTATGGCGATCTGCATTTCCAGCGGAGTGAAGGCCATCCCTCCAAGAGATACCCAACGCTATACGCACTGGAGAATGTCAGCGAAGGCGGGCATGTGCTGTACATCGGCTCCTTCAGCAAGACGGTCGCACCGGCGCTGCGGACGGGCTGGGCGGCGGGAAGCCGCGAGCTGATCGGCATGATGGCTGCCGCCAAGCAGATGGCGGACTGGCAGTCCAGTTCGCTGAACCAGCGGCTGCTGCATCATCTGCTCAGTGTGTCGGCCTTTGATCTGCGGGAGCATATCGCTCTGCTGAACCGCGAATACAATACCCGCCTGAAGCTGATGGCGGAGCTGCTGAAGCGTCCGGCCTGGAAGAACAGTGTGTATGATATGCCGGCCGGCGGCATGTTCCTCTGGGTATCGCTGCCCGAAGGACTGGACGCTATGGCTCTGCTGCGTGCTTCGCTATCCAAGGGGGTAGCCTTCCTGCCTGGTCCGCTCTGCAGTGTAAGCGGAGGCTCGGACCGCATCCGGCTCAACTTCAGCCATCCCGGCCGTGATGAGCTGCTGCTGGGAATGAACCTGATGAGTGAAGCGGTGACCGAGTTCACGGCGCGCAGCTAGGCGAGAAGGAACGGGCGCAAATATGAGCTTCACGGAAAATGAGCGGATTTTCATTTGAATTTTACCGGATGCTATGTTAGGCTGGAGTCAATTAAATCTTCCATAAACATATCGTTTACTGGATTGTTACTGGCCGTGCCAGGCAAAACCTAAACTGATGGTGACTGATTTGAACCCGTTCACCGGGCTCGATGATCTTGCCATAGGTTTAGGTTTTTCTGTTATATAGGCCATGCAGAAAGATCATAATGAAAAGGGGTAAGGACTATGGCTACAGTACTTAACGGATTTCCTGAGCATTTCTTATGGGGCGGCGCAACCGCTGCCAATCAGCTGGAGGGCGCTTTTGATCAGGGGGGCAAAGGGCTGTCTACGGCAGATATGATCGCCTTCGTGCCCAAGGATAAGCGCACAGGGGATCATTCCATGGAGATCTCTTCGGAGCGTATCGCCCGGATTCTTGCCGGAGAGACGGATGACTGGTTCCCGAAACGCGAAGGCGTTGACTTCTATCACCGCTACAAGGAGGACATTGCTCTATTCGCCGAAATGGGCTTCAAGGTGTTCCGGCTGTCGATTAACTGGGCACGGATTTTCCCGAACGGCGATGATGCCGAGCCTAACGAGCAGGGGCTGCAATTCTACGACGATGTATTTGATGAACTGTTGAAATACGGCATTGAGCCGCTGGTTACTCTCTCGCACTATGAGACTCCGCTCGGTCTTACACAGAAGTATAACGGCTGGGCCAGCCGTGAAGTGATTGGCTTCTATGTGAAGTATGCTGAGACTGTATTTACACGTTACCGGAAAAAAGTGAAGTACTGGCTGACCTTCAACGAGATCAATGTCATGCTGTTTAGCCCGTATACCGGAGGCGGTATTCTTACAGACCGCGTGGAGAACAAGCTGCAAGCGGTCTTTCAGGGGCTGCACCATCAGTTTGTAGCAAGCGCCTTGGTCACCAGACTGGGACATGAGATTATTCCAGGCTCGCAGATCGGCTGTATGCTGGCCCGTATGGAGAGCTACGCGAATACCTGCAATCCGGCGGATGTGCGTAAGAGACAGCAGGAGGACCAGCTGAATCTGTTCTTCACGGATGTGCATGCGCGCGGTAAGTACCCGCGTTATATGAACCGTTATTTTGCCGAGAACCAGATTGAGATTATCCGTGAGCCGGGGGATGATGAGCTGCTTGCTGCGAATACAGTAGATTTCATCTCGTTCAGCTATTATATGACGCTTACGGTGTCCGCAGGTCCGGAGGGTGAGGCGACTGAAGGAAATCTGCTGGGCGGTATCAAGAACCCGTATCTGAAAGCCTCTGATTGGGGCTGGCAGATTGATCCTGTGGGTCTGCGCATTACCCTGAACAACCTGTACGACCGTTACCAGAAGCCGTTGTTCATCGTAGAGAACGGGCTGGGTGCCTATGACAAGGTGGAGGAAGACGGATCGATCCATGACCATTACCGGATTGATTATTTGCGGGAACACATCAAGGAGATGAAGGAAGCGGTTAAGGACGGCGTGGAGCTGATGGGCTATACGGCCTGGGGCCCGATTGACCTGGTGAGCATGTCGACCTCGGAAATGTCCAAGCGCTACGGCTTCATCTACGTAGACCTGGACGACACGGGAAGCGGCACGCTGAACCGCAGCAAGAAGGATTCGTTTGAGTGGTACAAGCAGGTGATTTCGTCGAACGGTGAAATATTGTAGGTGAAATGGGGCAAGCTTAAGAAGCACAGGCCTTAATAAAACGTTTTCATAAAAGTGTTGTCATATTTACAATGATATGCTAAGATGCTGCTACAGGTAGAATAACTGGATTGTTACTGTTCATTCAGGCAAAACCAGAAACGGGCACTCTTTTGATGCCGTTTTGGTTTTGCCTTTTTTAACACAATAATGTTGTATCCCCGCGCCTGCGGGAGATTATATTACTCTGACGGTGTAAGGTGATGGAATGAAAATTGCTAAGGTGCTCAACAACAATGTGGTCACCGTACTCGATGCCAGCGGGAAGGAACGGGTCGTAATGGGCCGTGGTATCGCCTTCAAGAAGCAGGCAGGGGATGCTGTTGAGGATGCTCAGGTCGAGAAGGTATTCGCCCTGGAGAATAAAGAAGGTTCACAGAAGCTGATGTCGCTTCTCTCGGAGATCCCGCTGGAATATGTGGAATGCACCGATGAAGTGATCCGTTATGCCGAGACGGTGCTCGGGGAGAAGCTGCATGACAGCATCTATATCTCACTGACGGACCATATCCATTTCGCCATCGACCGCCACCGTCAGGGGCTTCAAATCAAGAATGCACTGCTGTGGGAAATCAAGCGGATGTACCGCAAGGAGTTCTCCATTGGACTCAAGGCGCTGCAAATTATCGAGGAACGGCTTGGGGTTCTGCTGCCGGAGGACGAGTGCGCTTTCATCGCGATGCATCTGGTTAATGCGCAGATGAACGGTGAGATGCGGGAGACGGTAAGTATCACGAATATCGTGAAGGACATCTTGAATATTGTCCGGCGGAGCTTCCTGATTGAGCTGGATGAAGAATCACTCGGGTATTACCGCTTCCTGACCCATCTGAAGTTCTTTGCGCAGCGGGTGGTTCAGGGCACTCCGATGGAGGAGCGGGACCAGGATCATGCGCTGCATGATCTGGTCATGAAGCAGTACCCGGCTGCCCATGCGGTTGCGGTGAAGATAGCGGACTATTCCCGCAAGATATACAAACGGGTCTTGTCCAAGGAAGAAATATTGTATCTGACCATTCATATTGAACGGATTATCCGTAGTGGGGATATAACAGAATAATGTGGTGCAGGATTGCTACTCGATACAGAGGCAAAACCTAAACCCGGACAGTGCTGGAGGCAGAAGACTGCCTTTCCCCGCTGATCGGCGTTTAGGTTTTTTTAAATATAAAAATTTATATGTTTCACGCTATAAATTATCCTTCTATTTCTCGCTGAAACGGTACCGTCCTTTAAAAGGACGGCGAAGCCGTTTCTGCTTGTGCGGAAAACATACTACATCTAAGGAGCAACATCTTATGAATACAAAAGAGCTGTCCAAAGAAATATTGAAGCTTGTTGGCGGAGAAGACAATATCGATCAGGTAACCCACTGTATGACCCGTCTGCGCTTCAACCTGAATGACAACAACCGTGCGGACAAAGCGGCCCTGCAGAAGACGGACGGGGTAATGGGCGTGATGATTAACGGCGGGCAATTCCAGGTCATTATCGGCAATGATGTCCCGGTGGTCTACAATGAGCTGATTGGCAATATGTCCGTTTCTCCTGAGAAGAAGGCTTCCGCTGACAAGGTGGAGAAAAAGAAGCAGAATCCGCTGAGCAAGCTGTTTGACTTCATCTCGGGCATCTTCACACCGATCCTGCCGGCCATTACCGGTGCGGGGATGATCAAGGGGATTGTCGCCCTGCTTGTCGCAGTAGGCTGGATGGGAACGGAGAACTCCACGTATATCATACTATCGGCAATCGGGGACGGCGCCTTCTACTTCCTGCCGATTGTTCTGGCCATCAGCGCTGCCCGTAAGCTGGGAAGCAATATGTACATCGCTGCTGCGATAGGGGCGGCCATTCTGCATCCGACTGTCACCACACTGCTGGGGTCCGGAGAGCCTGTTACCTTCGCTTCACTGCCGGTGGTAGCTGCAACCTACGCTTCGTCCGTCATTCCGATTGTGATTGCCGTATGGCTGGCCTCCTATGTGGAAAAAGCCGTTGATAAAGTAACCCATGCTTCCCTGAAGCTGATTATCGTTCCGACGGTTACGCTGCTGGTCATTGTGCCGCTTACCCTGATTGCCGTAGGCCCGCTGGGAGTAATTATCGGGGATGGCCTGACTGGAGGGATCAGCTGGCTGTTCGAGAATACGGGATTGTTCGCAGGCCTGCTGCTGGGCGGAACCATGTCGCTGCTGATCATTACCGGGATGCACTATGCCCTGATTCCAATCATGATCGCATCCATTGCACAGCTTGGCTATGACTATATGATTCCGATTATGATGGTAGCGAACTTCGCCCAGGCGGGCAGTGCGCTTGGTGTCTCGCTGAGAACGAAGAACAGCAAGCTGAAGTCCCTCTCCCTGTCCACAAGTATCACGGCCTTCATGGGAATTACAGAACCGGCTATGTACGGTGTAAATATGCGTCTTAAGAAACCGTTCATCTCTGCCCTGATCGGCGGAGCCGCCGGTGGTGCGTTCCTCAGCTTGTTCAAGGTAAAAGCGTATGTCATCGGCGGACTCGCCGGACTCTCCGGCATTCCGATGGTTCTCGGTGCGACCTTTGTCTATTCGGTCATCGGCTTCGCCATCGGGGCGGCAGTTGCTGCGATTGTCACTTATATTCTCGGTTTCGAGGATGAGCCGGAAGCTGCTGCTGCGCCTGCGGTGACTCCTGCCGAGCCTGTAGTATCTGCCGCTAACACTACTGTAATGGGCGCTGCTGCTGAGTCTACGATGGTGAATCAAGAGGTATTCAGTCCGATTGCCGGAGCGGTGAAGCCGCTCAGCGAAGTGAGCGACCCGGCCTTCTCGGAGGAGATCATGGGTAAGGGGTATGCGATTCAGCCGTCCGAAGGCCGCGTAGTCTCGCCGGTTCAGGGAACGGTGTTCTCGCTCTCGAAGAGCGGACATGCCATTGGTCTGGTCAGCGACAGCGGAGCGGAAATGCTGATCCATATCGGCATCGACACGGTGAAGCTAAAGGGCCTGCATTTCTCGCCCAAGGTAACCGCCGGAACCCGGGTGGCTGTCGGCGATCTCCTGATGGAATTCGATCTGGCCCAGATCGAGAAGGCGGGCTATAGTACGATTACGCCGGTTATTATTACGAACATCCAGCAGTACCAGTCCATCCAGTCTGCTGGCGCCACCTCGGTTAAGGAGAAGGAGCTGCTGTATACGGTGCTTGCTTAGGGCGAGCCATGAGCAAATAAGCGAAGGGCTGGGGGCTTGGAGTGAATGAGCGAAGAGCAAGGTATAGAACAGTAGGATGTTCTAGAGTATAGATCAGGTAAGTGGATAGAGAAGGTACAAAGGAGTTGTCGCTCGCAGCAGGTCTGCGTGCGGACAACTCCTTTTTGGCTTGTATAGTTGCCGGAAGGGAAGGGAAGTAGGCCGGATGGGTGTGGAAAACTGTGTACAATGGTTGGGCAGTCGAGCGTGAACGCCTCATGGTTGCGTGAATGCCTATGTAAGGCGCGCGGGCCTACAGCTTGCCCGCGCTGATCTCCGCGATCGCCGCATACTCGATCAGCGCCGCTTGTCCGGCGGCCGTGAGCGTGTAGCGGCCGCGCTGCACCCGGAAGAACCACGCATAGTAGTTCTTCTGCAGGATCGCAGCGGCGCCGGGCACGCCGCTGCGCTTCCGCAGCGCGGCGGGCGTGACGCCGCGCGCGCTCTCCGCCCGGCTGTGCGCAGCCGCCGGGCCCGCACCCGCAGCAGCGTCCCCCGCCGCTGCTGCCGTACCCGCGGCCGCCGTCTCCCCGGCGGCCAGGGCAGTGCCCGGCGCGCCGCTTAGCGCCGCGCGCCCTCCGCCGAGGCCGGCCGCTCCGGCGGCTTCGGCCTCCAGGGCCTGCAGCGCGAGTGCCACGCGCAGCGCCTTCTCGCGGTAGGCCGTCACGAGCTTAACGCGCGTGCTGCCGCCGGTGTTGTAGTCTCCGCTGCGTTCGCGGAACTCGTAGAGCAGCCGCTCGCGGCGGCGGACGGCGCTGCGGGCCTGCGGCGGCGCGTCGCCCGGCTCCGCGAGCACCTCGACGAGCGGGGCCTTCGTCTTGTAGAAGACGACGGTGATCAGCCCCAGGCCGAGCCGGCGGCACAGTCCGGTGAGCTCGCCCCAGCGCTGGTTGACCGCGCCCTTCTTCTCCCTGACGCGTTCAACCGCGAGGTAGACGTTAGGGCTGAGCCGCAGCCGTTCAATCCCCTGCAGCAGCAGGGCGAGATTGAACGATTTTTTCATCTCCACAATGAGCGGCTGCGCCTCGTCCTCCCGGATGCCCACCAGATCACAGGTCCGCACCTCACCCTTGATGTCATAGCCTTGCCGCTCAAAAAAACTCTTCAAAGGAGCATACAGCTCCGTCTCCTGCTTGATCGCCATTCTGTATTCACTCCTGCCCTGAATTGCAGCGTAATTATTCTATAGAAATCATGATTCTCTATTATAGCACAGCAAAAAAGAGGTCAACTATTCCGGGCTCGCCGCATAGGTATGTAATACACTTTCTAAGCTTGGTGGAGCAAGTAGGAGCGCAAGAGGAGGCAGCGAGCCATGGATATTTTTGAGCGTATAGCAACGCATCGGGCTGAGAACAACCGTTTGGCGTGGAGCGGCACTTTCAAGGACTATATAGAACTGCTTAAAGTAGACCCTTCTCCCGCCAAAACGGCTCATTCCCGCGTATACGACATGATCAAGTCACACGGCGTCGAGGACATTAACGGACGTAAACGGTATAAGTTTTTTGAACAGGAGATCTTTGGACTGGATCGTGCGGTGGAAAAGCTGGTGGAGGAATACTTCCATTCCGCAGCCCGGAGGCTGGATGTACGTAAACGGATTCTGCTGCTGATGGGACCGGTCAGTGGAGGAAAGTCCACCCTGGTCACGCTGCTGAAGCGCGGCCTGGAGCAATATTCTCGCACGGATGCGGGTGCGGTGTATGCCATTGAGGGCTGCCCGATGCATGAGGACCCGCTGCATCTGATTCCGCTGGAGCTGCGGCCTGAGATCGAACGCGAGCTGGATGTACGGATTGAAGGCAATCTCTGCCCGTCCTGCCAGATGCGGCTGAAGAATGACTACCAAGGGGATATTGAACGTGTGGCGGTTACCCGGGTGCTGTTGTCCGAAGAGGAGCGGGTAGGGATTGGTACATTCAGCCCTTCCGATCCGAAGTCGCAGGATATCGCGGATCTGACCGGCAGCATCGACTTCTCCACCATTACCGAATTCGGCTCGGAATCCGATCCGCGGGCCTACCGCTTCGACGGGGAGCTGAACAAGGCCAACCGCGGGATTATGGAATTCCAGGAAATGCTGAAATGTGACGAGAAGTTCCTGTGGAATCTGCTGTCGCTGACTCAGGAGGGCAACTTCAAGGCCGGACGGTTTGCGTTAATTTCGGCGGATGAGATGATTATTGCCCACACGAATGAGACCGAATATAAATCCTTCATCTCCAATAAAAAGAACGAAGCGCTCCAGTCCCGCATGATCGTCATGCCGGTTCCCTATAATCTGCGCGTCTCTGAAGAGGAAAAGATCTACGCCAAGCTGATCGGCCAGAGCGATATGAAGCATGTTCATATTGCCCCTCACGCGCTGCGCGCGGCGGCGATCTTCTCGATCCTGACCCGGCTCAAGGAGAGCAAGAAGCAGGGGATGGATCTGATCAAGAAGCTGCGCATGTACGACGGCGAAGAGGTCGAGGGCTACAAGGAAGCGGATCTGAAGGAGATGCAGACCGAATACTTAGATGAAGGCATGTCCGGCATCGACCCGCGTTATGTCATTAACCGCATCTCCAGCGCCCTGATCAAAGGCGATCTGCAGTGCATGAACGCGCTGGATGTGCTGCGGGCAATCAAGGACGGTCTGGATCAGCATCCCTCGATTACGAAGGAGGAGCGTGAGCGTTATCTGAACTTTATTTCCATTGCCCGCAAGGAATACGATATTCTTGCCAAAAGTGAAGTGCAGAAGGCCTTCGTTTACTCT
The DNA here is from genome assembly GCF_038006885.1 of Paenibacillus sp. FSL R7-0302. Lineage (NCBI taxonomy): Bacteria > Bacillati > Bacillota > Bacilli > Caryophanales > Paenibacillaceae > Paenibacillus > Paenibacillus sp. FSL R7-0302. The sequence goes on along the minus strand of NZ_JBBOWB010000001.1, from coordinate 4,493,614 downwards.
TTTGAAGAATCCGCCAAAACGTTGTTCGAGAATTATCTCGACAATATCGAAGCCTTCTGCAACTGGTCCAAAATCCGCGACCCGCTCACCGATGAGGAGATGGAACCGGATGAGCGGCTGATGCGCTCCATTGAAGAGCAGATCGGCATCTCGGAGAATGCGAAGAAGGCCTTCCGCGAGGAGATCCTGATCCGTATTTCCTCCTACTCCCGCAAGGGCAAGAAGTTCGAGTACAACAATCACGACCGGCTGCGGGAAGCCATCGAGAAGAAGCTGTTCACGGATCTCAAGGATATCGTCAAAATCACCACTTCCTCCAAGACACCGGATGAAAGCCAGCTAAAACGGATCAACGAGGTCAGCCGCCGCCTGATCGACGAGCATAACTACTGCCCGATCTGTGCCAATGAGCTGCTGAAATATGTCGGAAGCCTGCTGAACCGCTGACGGAGGCGGCTTCACGGATACTGGGGACCGGGGACTGCCATCAGGCAGTCCTCTTGTCTGTCCCGGAGTTAATTAAGACTTGTACGCTCAGCCAAAAGGGAATATCCCAGGCCATGGTGATGGCTGAGGGATATTCCCTTTAGTCTAGCGAAGTGCCTGATTCGCGAATCCGTGCGGACTGGATAACCGGCAGTGTCAGGGGATTCTTTATCATCCTGAAGAACGCTAATTCTCCTAATCCTCCTGGGAGTCCTTAGGCTCCTGCTCCTTACCGCCAATCTTGAAGCTGAATTGGCCTTTATATTTGCCGAGCTGCCCGCCCACGCCGATGCCTGCGCCTTCGCCGCCGCCGAACTGGGCCTTGGCCTCAGCCCCGACCCCCTTGTTGCCGCCTAGCTGAACATGGGAGTCAAAACCGGCGCCTTGACTGAGACCCAGATGAGCACCCGCATCTGCATCTAGCCCGTGGTCACCGCCGGCCTGCGCCCCCATGTGAACATCGGCTCCCTGCCCGCCGCCGAGCTGGGCCTTGCCCTGCGCGGCGACGCCGTATTTGCCGAAGGCTTGGGCTCCGGCGCTCACTCCGAGGCCCTGCCCGTTACCTAAATGGGAATCACCTTGCGCTTCAATGCCATAGGAGGGGCTGCCAATATGGCCGCCTGCCTGAAGATCAGCGCCGCTGTAGGCCAGATTCCCGCCGGCGTGTAAGCCAATGCCGTGTTTGCCCCCGATTTCGCCTCCCGTATCGATATGAATTCCATTTCCTTCAGTCTGACTTGGTCCGGGATGGCCGTCCACCGCCTTGTTCGCGGCAGCCGGATGTCCGCTTTCCACCACCTTTTGCGGCTTGCTGGCACTCTGAAGCTGCTGCCAGCCGTCCATTTGGTCCTCCGCAGGGTCATTCTCAAGCTTACTTGGAGCGGCCGGGGGTTCGGAAGCCCTGACAGCCTGAGTATTCCCGGCAGCTGCAGACTTCTGAGCAATTCTCTGAGCGGTCTCCTCAGCGGTCTCTGAATGTACCAGGTAGTGGTAATGCGAATAAGGATAGGGCTGCGGCAGATGCCGATAGCCTGACGAATGGGCTGAACTGCTTGAATCTTCGTTCCTGTAATTCATGCGGGAACCCTCCATTCTTGATTTCATTACAATAGCCTATTCGTCGAAATGGGAAGTGATTCGTATCAGACCAATATAAAAGTACATTGTAATGGCTGCATGGCTGTGCTACATTGTGTGAATGAATTGAAAACGATTCACTCAGGCATGGAGGGCTTATAGATGGAAGATAAGAAGGCAGAGATTTTCAGATGCGGTACCGAGCTGTTCAGCTCCAAGGGCTTCAAGGACACTAATGTGTCCGACATCACCAAGCTGTGCGGATATGCCGTAGGCACGTTCTATAATTATTACGCCTCCAAAGAGAAGCTGTTCATAGAGATCTACCTGCGGGAGAATGAGGAGCTGAAGCGGAGCATGATGGCTAAGGTCGATGTGGATGATGAGCCAGCCAAGGTGCTTAAGCAGATGATGGAGCTTAATTACAGGGGGATGAATGAGCACCCTATCCTGAAGGAATGGTACAATAAAGCACTCTTCAGCAAGCTGGAGAAGGAATTCTATGCCCATGGCGGGATAGAGGGGATTCATGAGATGATGAACAGCGGCATGCTGGAGCTAATCCGGCTCTGGAAGTCCAAGGGGAAAATCAGAACGGATCTTGCGGACGGGATGATTCTCGCTTTGTTCAACTCTATTCCGTATATCGACATTCACAAGGAAGAGATCGGGGCAAGCCATTTTCCGCAGCTTCTGGATTATATAGTGGAATTCATCATGAAAGGCTTGACGGATACGCAGCGCTGATAATATAGCAAGACTGGAACGGTGCCGCATGCCGCTGTCTGCTATAATGTTTTCACCTATGTGGACCTGAAAGGCCGGTGGAGCAACTGAATTACAGCAGAGAGATCGGGCAGACGATTGATTATATTGAGGAGCATCTCATGGACCCGCTGACAGCGGAGCAGATTGCGGCGTATGCGGGTTATTCGCTGTACCATTTCTGCCGGATGTTCAGCCAGTCGCAGGATATGCCGGTCATGGAATATGTGCGCACCCGGAGATTGTCGCGGGCTGCCGTTGAATTGTTTAACGGGCGGAGAATTACGGAGATTGCGCTGGAATATGGCTTCGAGACACCCGGGGGCTTCGCCAAAGCCTTCCGCAAGACCTACGGCTACAGTCCCTCCCAGTATGCGGCGCGGATGAGCGGGTATCTGCGGGACAGGTTGGAGTATGAGATTAAGGCGTATATGGCAGAGCCGGTGAGGGTAGAGCGGCCTGCTTTTAACGTAGCGGGTTACGGGATTGAGACGAATGTGGAGGCGGGGAATGCTACGCAGGATGTCGCTTCTTTCTGGTATCATTACGAGGGCGACAATCTGGAGGACCAAATGTATGCGAAGCTGAATCCGCCGAAGCATGGGGAGGTCGGCTTATGTATACCGTCAGACGCTGGCGGTAATGCTGTGTATCTGCTGGGGGTTATAGTGGAGGACTTCAGTAAGGCCACTCCTGACATGCTTACGGCTGTTGTGCCTGCGGCACAGTATGCGGTATTTACGACACCACCGGTAGACGCTACCGATGAGGCGGGACCGGAGACTTTTGCCGAGGTGGTCAAGAGTACCTGGAGATATATCTTCGAGGACTGGTTCCCAGGCAGCGGCTACATGCATGACGAAGATAAACTGAACTTTGAGTTCTACGACGAACGCTGTCACGCCCGCGTGGATTCCGTGATGGAGATTTATGTCCCTGTACGGGAGCGGGTTTCATGAAATCACTAACCGTTTAATTGTAATATGTGGAAAAATAGTATGAAGGAGCTAACCATGGTCAAACAACGCAAGATTCTACTAACAGTAACCGTATTGTACACGCTGCTTGTGCTTTATTTTATGTTCTTTGCTTTCGGCAGAGGAGAGGCTTCGGATCATACCGTTTACACCTTTATTTTCATGCCTGAAAACTTCATTTTGATGCCGACTCCGTCTGATCTTTTTCCTCCCACCCTGATGGATTTGGTGGGCTTCGGGAACACACTTGCGTTTGTTCCTTTCGGTATATTGATTCCATGGTTGTACCGGGTCAGCTTCGTCCGGTTCATCACCTTGTTCTTCATCGCGATTCTTGTGCTTGAAACGCTTCAGGCCCTTACCTTCCTGGGCAGCTTCGATATCAATGATGCTCTTCAGAATTCGGTTGGTGCAGCCCTCGGTTTCGGGGCGTACAAGCTTGGCTTCCGTTACCGGAGCCTCGGGCGCAATCTGGCGGCAACGGCTATAGCGGGGTTGGTCCTTTTTATAGTTTTATGGGGACTAGGCGCAGCGGTAAACAAAATAATAACTAAAGTAGAGGGTCCGTTCACAGCGATCACGGAATGGACGGACACCTCGGGCAATTCATCCGCAGACAAACCGGACAGCATTCAAATCAACGGACAGAAGATACCGCTCCGCTATAACCTGTATGGCGCTGAAGACGGAGATTCCAGAACGTTCACGTATAAGTCTGAGGGACAGACGACTTTCTGCTTCACTTTCGGAAACCCCGAACCAACGGATTATTCCGGTGAGATCAGTATTACCCGGGATGGCCAGGAATTCTTGAATTATACTGGAGATTTTCAGCGTACTAATCCTGAACAGTACCCTGTGGTATACGAGATGCCGGTTGAGCCAGGGCAAGAGCTGAAGATCACGATTAAAGGCGGCTTGAAAGTATGGGATGTAGGATATAAGCGGATGCAGTATATCTGGAACTGAGTACTTAATCTTCTGCTTAGAGAGGAGGGGGGACGGTTATGAAAATGGCATTTGTTCTGTTCGACGGCATGACCAGCATGGATTTTGTGGGGTTCTATGAAGCGGTGAGCTGGGTGGCGATCCTGAAGGCGAAGGAGAACGTATCCTGGACCTTCTGCGCTAACAAGGCGGAGGTGACGGATGACCGGGGGCTGACCATGAAGGCTAATGAGGTGTTGCCTGATCTGGGCACATTCGATCTGGTCTTCCTCCCGGGTGGTCTTGCGACCCGGACGCTCCGCTACGATGAGGACTTCATAAGCTGGATACGGACGGCAGAAGGCGCACGTTATAAGGTGTCGGTCTGCACAGGTGCGCTGCTCTTAGGGGCAGCAGGATTCCTGGAGGGGAAAAGAGCGACCACGAACTCTTCGGCCTACGATCTGCTAGCCCCTTACTGCGGGGAAGTCATTAAAGCCCGGGCGGTCCGGGACGGCGATACCTTCACCGGAGGCGGAGTGACGGCTTCAATCGACCTTGGCCTGTACCTGATTGAGTGCTTAGTAAATACAGACACTGCGCGACAGGTGCAACAAAAACTTGAGTACCCCTATTATCAGGCAGGTAACCTGAGCGATATTTACTATCCGTATGAAGAGGAATAATGAGGGTTCAGCAAAAAAGGCAAGCCCCGTAGCAGGGGGTTGCCTTTTTTGCTGTCCGTTATTGCCCGGCTGCGGCGTCCAATTGAACAGCAACGTAGCTTCCAAGCTCCACCATGCCTGCACTATCCAGCTTGGCGGCATCGTGTTGCTTGATGACCTCGGCGGTTTTCTGCATCAGCTCCGAGCTGTCGGTATTGCCCAGAACGCGCAGGACTACCAGCGTCTCGCCTTTCTTCAGCTGTTCGGCCAGCTTGGTCTTGTAGGCTTCCAGGGAATCTACTTCAAGTCCTTGCGTCACGTAATAATCATAGGCATTGCTGGTGGCCTTGAACAGAGGCAGCTCATGGTCCAGCCAGTAGGCCTTGTCCATCACATACTCTACATCGGAGGCTGTAGCGTCATTGGAGTTATAGAGCAGATAAGGAAGTCCGGTATTGGTGGCGTTATTGGTCGGGTCAACGTTGACCCATTCGTCGCCGATCTTCACCTTGTTCCAGGCGTGATTCACGCCGCTCATGGTTCCTGTGACGACCATCGAAGGGACCTGGACGAGATCCGAGAGCAGCTGGAAGGTATGCGCATAGCTCATACATACACCGACCTTTTTGACCAGAATGCCATAGGTATTGAAAGAATCGTTATACTTCGCATCTACTGTCTTGAACTCCTGCTCCATGGCATTCTCCAGAGCAGCATCGTCATAGGCGGTGTTATCATTCAGATAATCGTAGATTGCCATCTGCTTCTCATCCGCGCTCATGCCTTCCTTGATCACAGCAGCGATTACTTTATCTGCCTCGGCAAGGATCTCCTTCTGCTTGGAGCGGATGGTCTCGGCAGAATCATCGTACTTCACATTCAGCGTCAGCTTCTCATAATCGTAGCCATAGCCGCGGAAGCCGAGAATGAGCGGGTTCTGGTAGACTACCTTCTCAATTACATCGACCAGGGTACGGGCATTCTGCGCCTCCGGGAAGGCTTGCAGCGAGATTTCGGTGTCGCCGTTCATCAGGGTCAATGCGAGATATTCCTCCAGCGCAGAGTCGGCATGAATCAGGTCTGCCCGTATCGTGGTGCCCGGTACCGCCTGTTTGTTGCCTTCCTCTACCTTGCTCTTCGTATTCTCTTTTTGCTGGTCGATGACATTATCTCCAGGTTCACTGGCGTTCCCGTTATCGTTGTCGATGATGGTCGGTACGTCCGGTGCAGGCACATAATCCGTGTTATTCTGCGGCTCCACATACCCGGGATTCGCTTTGTTGCTCTGGGTGGCGGCAAGACTGGAAATATCCGCTTCGGTCAACTGCGTAACCTGGACATATCCCTTAAGTGCAGTGCCTTGAATTGTGTATGGGACATCGGTTGGGCCGGAAGCCTTAAGAGTCACAGCTCCGGTGTCGTACATCACTGTTACTGAGGCTTTGGAGCCGTCAATGAACTGGACCGGAACGGTCTTGGGCAGCTCTTTGGCATTCTTGTACAATTTCAGGTTGATGTTATCCTCAGGAGCCACAGTGCGCGGCAGACGTTTGGATAACGCTACGGTATCTGCCGAACGGCTGAACCGGGATTCTTTGTCCCCCTGAACGGCAGTGACGTAATATTCCCCTTGGACATTATTATTCTGTACGCTCGTAATCATCTCATCTACTACACCGAGCGCACCGCGTCCGTCCTTCATGAAATCGTTATACGAAGTGCCCTTCACGGTTGCAATCAGCAGCGGACGCTGATCCGCATAGCCCTGCTCGGCGCCGCTGAGCGGCTCATTGATGTTCTCCATTGTAATATGGGAGGCGCTGTAAATATTGTAGCTCTCCGCGCCCGGAACTTCATTCCACACCAGAGTCAGTCTTCCGTCAGGACTGATGTCGGCTTGCAGCGTCGGCGTGGGCAGATCCGATTTCACCGTAAACGGAATAATCACCGGCTGCTTCAGCAGAGTAGGCGACTTAGCATCCAGGTCATAGTTGAGCCGGATGTAGTAGACAGGCGCGTTCCCCCAGGAGCTGGCTCCGGTAGCGCGCAGGGAATCGGAGGGAAGGACGCCGAAGCCGAGCGGCTTGATGGAGTACACGCTTTTGCCGTCAACAAGCTGTGAATCCTCAAGGGTCCCGACCTTACTCTCCGGCAGTGCCTTGATATCGGTATGTACGGATAATGTCTTACCAATGGCTTCTGAGCCAAGATCGGTATTGAATCTGAAGATGAATTCCATATCCTGCTCCACATTATACATAGGCATGATGCCCGGACTGTGATCTGCTTCATCTGAATCATACTTCTGCTTCAGATCGTACACGGTCTGTGAAGCGTCCGGCGGAGGGTTCCCCGAAGTGTTCTTCGTCTCGGCAGCTGCCGTGGCGGCCGGACTGGATGAAGGCGCTGGACTTCCTTCTTTGCTGCCCCCCATGCAGCCTGTCAGAATCACACACATGATGAGCAGCAGTATTGCCATTTGTTTCACTTTCACTAACGTCCTCTCCCGTCTGGTTTCTGTATGAGAGTAATCATGGACCATCCAGAATTACCCATTATAAATCACAGGAGATATATAACCCATTGGGATACTATTAAAACAAAATTGGGATAATTTATATTTAAGTATTTTTTGCAGCAGGGGATATGGGGGAGGGGGCGCTGAGTATTGGCGGTGAGGCACTCAAGGACTTTAATGAGAAGTTCAATCTGTACCAGAAGTATGGCGTCCAGGAATATTGGATCGTCGATCCCGGCAACCGCACGGTTCATGTATATGCGCTGCAGGATGGCGTGTATCAGGTGAGGGACTTATATTCGGAGCAGGATAGTGTGCGGTCGAATGTGTTTCAGGATTTTCAGCTGCCGCTGGGCAAGCTGTTTGACCTCCCAATCTGATACCATTCAAAAACAAGCCGCAGCGTAATTGCACATAGCAACTACACTGCGGCTTATTGTGCGAAACCATACGTTTCTTTACATAAACTTCCGCTGCACCTTCTTACCGTCATAGGTAAAAAGGGCTTTTTTGTCTTCGACAACGGTCTGCAGATGCACGGTCCGGCCCCAGAGGGCGTAGATATGCGGGAGCGTGCGCTCCAGGTATTTCAGATCCAGCTCGATGCTCTCATAGCGATGGGCAATCAAGAGTTCGCCGTTCCGCTCATAATCGGCATCTTGGATGACGAGGATGAAGGAGAGGTCGGAATCCAGTTCGCGCACCTCGAACATTTTGTCCCGGTCCCAGCGCTTCTCAATGTCCTCGAAAATCTTCAGGCCTAGGTAATACGGGTTCAGGCTCTGGCGGGAGGGCTGCACCACCGATGAATTCAGCTTGGCGTATTCGACCGTCTCTTCGGCAGTCAGGTCCAGCTCGCGCATAATCCGCTGATGCCAGTAGGAGGCCCAGCCTTCGTATTTTCTAAGTTGCTTTAATAATTTTATTTGTAGAAGTTTGTTTTGAAGAGGCTATCTGATCAAATGTTTCATTTAAAACCAGTAAATCAGTATAACTGTAATATTTACCTAAATTTATACCGTCATTATAATATTTCGTATACATTTCATAATTTATATTTCTTCTAAAATAGAACAAAGCAAGTTCATAATAATATCGTTGTTTTAAATCAATTTCAGAATCAGCGTGGTCAGTGTTAACCTTATCCAATGCCAATTCGTAATAGTATTTCCCTTGCTGCTCGCATATCTCCACATCCATGTCAGTATTTCTAAAATACCACAGGCCCATCGTAGCATATGCAAATGATTCACATTTATCATATGACAAACATATTTCTAAAAATTTTTTGGAAGCATCAAATGAATTATTAATAATAAGTTCATGCGATACTAAATTCAGATATTGGGTAAAGGAGTAAAAAAGCTGATGATTATCACCTTTAAGATAATGATTCAAAGAGGTTGGTTTAATCTCAATTACGCCCGCAACGTAAAAAGCCTTTGATATGTCATCTGATTCTGTCAGTATATTATATAACTCGTTCTCAGTTGGATTATTAATATTTTTAAATACTTCTAGAAGTTCGATACCTTCATGTCTCGGAGATTTTTCATCATCAATATCGATATGGAAATTTAAAATAAAAGTTTTAGAGTTACCTTTGAAAGCCTCTGAATTTATTTGTATTGAGAGAGGCAAGTTAAGTAGTGTTGATTCTAACCCAAAGTTAACTCTAAAATAAATTCTATATTGTTCAATAATAATATTAGGAAATTGTGTTGTTAGTTTGAATTTTTCTTTTATATCACTTAGAAGAGTTTTAATTATCCACGCGTTTCGATCCATTATTGAATTACTCATCTTATATATTGTTTCAATTTTTAATGAGTCATGGGTTTCGGCGCGAATTGTATAATTGGGATAAGAAACGCACAACTGTGGTATGTATTTGGGATTTTCATATTCACGGTAATTATTAAATATTTGATCGCAAAAACGATCAAAAACTACAATCAAATCATTTTCAGATAATACTTGGTATTTAGCTGAATCTTTATTAACCCATAATGTCCATCTTCCATCTTTGTCTAACTTGACGTTTACATTTACTGGTAAAGGATCGAGTAATTCATATATATAGTATTCCGCTCTGTTTGTAATACTATGAGTGAAATTTATTGATGAAACGATTTCATCATAGCAAAAATCACTATCTAAATGTAAAGCAGTCATACAAAGGTATGAGTTAATTTCAGAATTCATAAGCTCTTTTATATCAGACTGAAAATATGTCTTTTCTATAGAGATAGATTGTTGATTAATAGGGCTTTGTTGACTAATGGGATTTTGAAGGTTCTTTTTTGATTCAATATCATCAATAATTACTTCTTTCTTGGCAAAGGTTGTGAATTCACAAAGCTTATAATATTGTTGGATAGCGTTTAAAAGTAAACTAATTTCTCTTGTTGAAGTCTTGACTTCAAAGTCGTAATCGTAGTCAGCAGTTTGTCTTAACCAATATAGCCTTAGAGCTATAATATAAAATGACCAAGTTATTCGCTCGTTCTTTACATTAGTTTCAATGAATGATTTATATGCAAAAGCAATTGAAGCTTTCACCTCTAATTCTTGTTTATAGGCCTTATCTTTAGTTCTGTTTTTTAAGGATGAATTAATAAAGTTTTCTAAAGTATCAATGTTATTTGTGGAAAACTTCTCTCCGAATAACTCCTTGTACAGATAATTTATATAAGAGTCCAGATAAACTGAAATACTCTGATCTATATTTAGCAAAACAAGGGGTACTATTTTAAAAGGATTTGCAGAATGCTTATTTCTTCCTGTACATAAATTATTTGTGTAATTATCTTGGTTTATTTCATCAGTAATAAAATTAGATAGGTTGAATTGCTTTTTGAAAATATCATTGAAAAATAGTTGACTTGTGAAGTGATCAACTTCATTAAAAGTTACATTGTATTCGTCAATACTATTTTTTTCTGATAGGAATTGATACATTTTTCCTGTAGTGAAGTTATGAAATGAATAATATAAAAGAGAAGCAGTAGCACGAAGATCTTTTCCTAACAATCTCGAGGTTGAAAGCTCAATTTTTTCTATTGAATTACTTATATATATTTCTGATCGTTGGGCAATTAATTTATAGATTCTTTTTTTATTAAGTTCTGCTATTTCAGCTGATAATTGTGGGAAAAAGGTGATTAAATTATCGGAAATTTCGAGAACTGATTTCTTAGGATTTATGAGCTTTATATAATTTCTTCCGATGTAGTGTTCGGAGTAATCATTATGAAATTCTTTTATTATTCGTAGTCTGGCATGCCAACTTAATTCTTTCATTTTGAAAATTGTAGCATTATTTTCGTTGTTGTAAGATAGAATTTCTGCCAAAATAATCACTCCTTTAAAATATTGCAGTTATTAATTAGATGTAAGTTGTATTCGGTGAAAATCGCCAAATTCCTTTAATTAACAACGGAAGCATAACGTCAATACTAAAAAATTTATAATTTATTTAATGCTACATCCCCCACATCCAAAACCAAAGTCCGAAGGAGACCTTAGCCTCCTCAAAATGCAGAGTATAAATTGCATTAATTAACGTTCTAATCTGGCTCTCTGCCATCAACCGCTTGAGCTGAGGGCGGTATGTGCTTCTTGCGAAGTAGCTATCGTCAATAAGTAATAGGGTTCGCTGTTGATCACTCATAAAAAGAGAGTCTAGCCTCTGTGAGGCATAGACTCTCTAAGAAATATTTTATTATCACTTACATAAACTTCCGCTGCACCTTCTTGCCGTCATAGGTGAACAAGGCGTTTTTGTCTTCGACAACAGTCTGGAGATGCACGGTGCGGCCCCATAGGGCGTAGATATGCGGGAGCGTGCGCTCCAGATATTTCAGATCCAGCTCGATACTCTCATAGCGGTGGGCAATCAAGAGTTCGCCGTTCCGCTCATAATCGGCATCCTGGATGACGAGGTACGGGGAGCCGCCGTTCACCCGGGCCAGCACCAGCTGGTCGCGCACATTCTCCCACGCTTTATCGGTAATTTTCCATTCCGGTCCCTTTTTCTCGAATACATAGAGGTCCAGGTCGTTCACCAGCTCCTTCGACAGATAGCTGCGGATGAAGGAGAGGTCGGAATCCAGCTCGCGGACCTCGAACATTTTGTCCCGGTCCCAGCGCTTCTCAATGTCCTCGAAAATCTTCAGGCCTAGGTAATACGGGTTCAGGCTCTGGCGGGAGGGCTGCACCACCGATGAATTCAACTTGGCGTATTCGACCGTCTCTTCGGCAGTCAGGTCCAGCTCGCGCATAATCCGCTGATGCCAGTAGGAGGCCCAGCCTTCGTTCATGATCTTGGTCTCCATCTGCGGCCAGAAATAGAGCATCTCGTCATGCAGCATCGTCATGATGTCGCGCTGCCAGTCCTCCAGGGCGGTAGAGTATTGCTGAATGAACCAGACGATATCCTTTTCCGGCTCCGGGGGGAAGGTGCGCTTACCGGCGGTTTCGGGCTCTGGCGGGACGTCAGTACTCTTTTCCAGATCCCACAGTTCGCTGTAGGCATTAGGCGGACCAGATCCGCCGGGCGGGGCGTCCTTGCGCTCCTTCATCTTGGCTTCGAGCAGATGGGTCTTGCCCAGCTTGCGCGGCTGGATCAGGCTGGGATCGATATGCTCCTGGATCGCCAGCACTGAATCAATGAAGCTCTCTACGGTGTCTGTGCCATAAGTGACGGAATAATCGTTGATCCGGTCGGCGGTAGCAGCCATGCTCTCGACCATATCCCGGTTGGACATGGAGAAGCGCATATTGTTCTTGAAGAAGTCGCAGTGCGCCAGCACATGCGCGACAATCAGCTTATTCTGCACCAGGGAGTTGCCGTCCAACAGGAAGGCGTAGCACGGGTTAGAGTTGATGACCAGCTCATAAATTTTGCTCAGGCCGAAATCGTATTGAGCCTTCATTTTATGAAAAGTCTTGCCAAAGCTCCAGTGCCCGAACCGGGTAGGCATCCCGTACGCACCGAAGGTATAAATAATATCCGCCGGACATATCTCATAACGCATCGGATAAAAATCGAGCCCAAACCCGGAAGCAATCTCCGTAATCTCGGCAATCGACCGCTCCAGCGCTTTAATCTCATCATCACCGGGCATGCATCCATCTCTCCTTCCAGCTTGTGAACCGTTCTTCCTATGTATATGGGGGGAGGGGAGGGAGTATGATGGGGAAGAATGCGGCATGAGAGGGCAGATGAGTTATTGTACAAAAACAGCCTAACCCGCAGCGAATATGCTAAGGGGTTAGACTATTTATTCGTTCTGGATATTGTTCAGTAACTGAGCAAACTCCTCTTCGCTGTCACTGTAAGTGGAAATTCCATCTCTGCGATCCTTTTGAGCTTGTTGAAGTTGAGAGAGGACACCTTCATCTTTGAAGATAACCGAGGTCATTTGTTTCTTTTGTTTGTCTGTAAGTGTCCTAGTCATTCGAGCGGCTCTAGGTCTTCTAAAGGCACGAATCTCAACATTCAGTTCTTCGTTTGCGGTATGCGACACAATCACGCCATCCTTAGATTGAAGCAATTCTTTCGTCGCCTCTTTCGGGTCCTGAATGGCACGGATCAGTGCGACTTCATCAACATACTTGATGTTTCTTTCGGTATGTGACGCAAGGATTTGCAGCTTAACATATTGATCGGGGTAAATCTTACGAACCTCTTCCCATTGCATAGCTGGCACCTCCAATTAGGCTTGTCATTTTATTGTACCAGAATATTTGCCATTAAAAAGCTCTCCAAATATCCCCTACTCCGCTTCCGTATAGAACAGCTTAAGCAGAATATTCTGCGGATAATTTCCAAAGTGCTCCCCGAAGATGGTAAGTCCGCCTTTGTTTGTAGAATTCCCATCAATCCCAATCCTCAGCTTGATGAAGGGAGAGTCTTCGATCTTTAGCTCAGCGAGGGTGACCGATGATATTTTTTGACCGTCTATTCCAGTATCCTTCTTGGTGACTCTTAAATGCTTCAAAAGTCCATACTGGCTTAGTTCGTTATCCCACCAGTTTGGTGTTAATTTCCCGCGCACATCTGAAAAATTACCCGGAGCCGTCCAGGTGCCTAAAAAAACATCGTTGATATAAAAGGCGATATCACTTGGCCAATTATTGTTGGACCCAGGAAACTCTGAAGATAGCTCCAAGGATAACTCTAATAATTCTGCAGTAAAATTTCGGTTAAAATCATTCGGAATTATATATTCAACGAAGCCCTCCGCAAACCAAATTAAAGAAGCATCGATCCGGTCATTGGAGACGAAGGTCCGTTGATCGTCTAACTTGCCGATGACTTTAGTCTGGCCGGCTAACCCGCAGGTAGGGGTGACTGAGAAATTAGAATAGTATCCCAGCTTGATTTCATTCGTAATGACTTTAAAAGGAAGATGGAGCTTTTGGGGCAAGTTGAGGGCAATATGATCAACGGCAAGCACAAAACTCTTCTTTCTGTTATCGGTACCCTCCAGGTTGTCCTGGAGCTTGATGATCTTGGCGTCCTCCAGTAACCGGATATGGCGTGACACGATCGCTTTGCTTAAGTTTAGTTTTACGGCCAGCTCACTGACCGTAAGGGGTGTATGCAGCAATAGTCTAAGAATCGAAGCTCTTGTGTCCGATGCCAGTGCTTTTAATACAGAAATACCATGATCATCGAGTTCTAAGAACATATGGACCTCCAATTGTTAACTTTTTGGTTTACAATAAACGATCTGGTTAAGCGCTGATTTTATTTAGTATACCACAAAGTTGAAAATCAGGAATAACGCTGATATAGCCTTGAAAAAACGCTTTCATCATGATAGTATTTGCTTGCTTGCGGGGGAGATTTATTGCGATAACCACAAAGAAGTTAACTTTTATTGTTGTGGACTACTAAGATAGGAGCTGAAGCTAGATGACACACAGGATGGAATATCCGCGTCCGCAGTTCGTCAGAGACGCATGGCTTAACTTAAATGGAACCTGGCAATTTGAATTTGATGACAGCAATGAGGGAGCCGCGCAGCGGTGGTTTGATCCAGGTGAGAGCTTAAGCCAGACCATTGAGGTTCCCTTTGCTTTTCAGACGCCTGCCAGCGGAATACACGATACCACTTTTCATGACTATGTATGGTATAAGCGTAATTTCACACTCGAGCCAGATTGGTATAAGAAGCGTGTGATATTACATTTTGGAGCGGTAGATTATCGGGCTTGGGTGTATGTGAATGGTCATTATATCGGCGTGCATGAGGGTGGACACACTTCATTTTCGTTTGATATTACCCATGCCTTGACCGGACAGGAGGAACAGGTAACAGTTCATGTGGAGGACCCATCAACAGACGAGACTATTCCCCGGGGCAAACAGTTCTGGTTAGAGAAGCCCGAAAGCATCTGGTATACCCGCACGAGCGGAATTTGGCAGACCGTGTGGCTGGAGGCGGTCAACCCTGTGCATATTCAGCAGGTGAAATTTACGCCTGATCTGGATCAAGGAAGTGTTGGAATTGAAGTGAAGTCTGAGGGGCATGGATCAGAAGAATTAGATTTGGAACTTCGTATTTCTTTTGGCGGAGAACTGGTTATTCAGGACCGGGTACGATTGTTACAGCCTATAACACGCAGAATGGTAGATCTGTTTGGTCTGAAAATATTCCGCACAAACTTTCACCGCGCCGGCTGGACATGGAGCCCGGAAGCTCCTAATTTGTTCGATGTGGAAATGAAGCTGTACGATCACGGGGTTGAGGTGGACTCTATAGAGTCGTATTTCGGCATGCGGAAGGTTCATACAGAGGATGGTATGGTCTATCTGAATAACAAACCGTATTATCAAAAGCTTGTACTGGATCAGGGGTATTGGCAGGAAGGATTACTTACGGCGCCAACGGACGACCATCTGAAGAAGGATATTGAATTAGCCAAAGAATTAGGGTTCAACGGTTGCCGTAAGCATCAGAAGGTCGAGGACCCGCGCTTTTTATACTGGGCAGATCAGATAGGGTTCCTTGTATGGGGAGAATGTGCGGCGAACGCCTCTTACAATAATGATGCTGTAGCCCGGTTAACCAAAGAATGGATCGAGATTATTGACCGTGACTTTAATCATCCCTCGATTGTGGCCTGGGTTCCGCTTAACGAAAGCTGGGGGATTCCGATGGTGAAATCGGATAAGCAGCAGCAGTATCACAGCTTAGCTATGTATAGTCTTATTCATTCCTTGGATGATACCCGGTTAGTGATATCGAATGACGGATGGGAAATGACGCAGACGGACATTTGTGCGGTTCACAATTATCAGCATGGCAGAGCAGATGAGCCCGATAAGTATGAAGAATTCAAGCGGATTCTATCCACCAAGGATACGATGCTTGCATCCAATCCATCAGCCCGCAGTGTGTATGCAGACGGTTATGAGCATCGGGGAGAGCCCATCTTGTTAACTGAATTCGGCGGGATAAGCTATAAGGCTGGCGCTGACGACGGCTGGGGTTATACCAGTGCACAATCTGCAGAGGATCTTGTTCTGGAATACGGAAGAATTATGAAAGCGGTATACGCGTCGAAGATTATTTACGGATATTGTTATACACAGTTAACAGATGTGGAGCAGGAGATTAACGGCCTGGTAGCCTATGACCGGACACCCAAATGCGACCTGTCGTTAATTAAAGAAATTAACGATCAATGGCATCTGCGGACCATTTAACCGGGCTTATTTAATAATAAGGAGCTGATGGAATGATGACAAACGAACTATTGCTTCAAAAGATCGGTCTGGTCGTAGACAGGCTTATGAACCTGGGCGGCAGCGACTATGAAAAGGATAAAACCGTGGTTCAGGCCGATACCAGGGTAGGGATTGTGCAACGTGATTTCGGAATTGAAGAATGGGATTGGCCTCAGGGCGTAGGTCTTTATGGTCTTTATAAGCTGCAGAACTACTACGGCGATACGCGTTATATGGAATTTTTTCAGAATTGGGTTTCCCGTAATCTGGAGGCGGGACTGCCTTCCAAAAATATCAATACGACAGCTCCTTATTTGCCTTTGGTGCTGCTTCTGGATCAGCTTGAGCCTTCCAGCGAACTGGAAGAGCTATGCCGGGAGCATGCGGATTGGCTCATTCATGAGCTGCCCAAAACCAAAGAAGGCGGCTTCCAGCATACGGTCACTGCCATCGGCAACCGGGATGGCATTCACCTGCACAATGGACAGTTATGGATTGATACGCTCTTTATGGCGGTTCTGTTTCTGAACCAGGCGGGGCTCAAGTTCAACCGGCCGGACTGGGGGCATGAGGCTGAACACCAGATTTTGCTGCATATCAAGTATTTGTTCGACAAGCATACCGGTCTGTTCTTCCACGGCTGGAGCTTCGAACGCAATGATAATTTCGGCAGTATCTTCTGGTGCCGCGGCAACTCCTGGTTCACCTATGGGATCGTCGATTACCTGGAAGCTTGCCAGGATTCGATTAGTCCGGGTTTCCGGCAGTTTCTGGTTGATACGTATACAGCCCAGGTCAATGCCCTGGTATCCCTCCAGGCCGCTTCCGGTCTGTGGCATACCGTCCTGCAGGACCCGTCCAGCTATGAAGAGGTATCGGGATCGGCCGCAATCGCCGCAGGGATTATCAAAGGGATTAAAGCCGGTATTCTGGATGCCTCCTATCAGGCTGCGGCAGACAAGGCCATTCAGTCGGTATGTCAAAATATTAGCGGAGACGGAACCGTGATGAATGTGTCGGCCGGAACCGGTATGGGGATGGATAAGGAGCATTACAAGAACATTGCCCTCCGGCCTATGGCCTACGGACAGTCCTTGGCTCTTATCGCTTTATATGAAGCGTTAAATTAAACAGCAGAAAGCCTGATCCTTGAGCATTTACGCCAGAGGATTAGGCTTTTTTTCACAATAAATTATGTTAAGATTACGTTAATTAACACTTGGAAATCTACGAACGGGGAGAGAGAAGTAATGACTGACTTTACAGCGATTCGGGACCTGTTCCACATGACGGAACCGTGCGGATTCGATAATGAATCGTTAACACCGTGGCTGGAACGCTACGGGCATATTCCTCAGGTGTTGCGGGCGTATTATACTGAGCTTGGGGCCCACTCTGCATTGAACGCAACTCAGGATTTTCTGGTTCCGCCTCACAAATTTCCGCGTTATATGGAAGAAGACTACTGCATCTTTTATACCGAAAATCAGGAAGCCTGCGTCTGGGGAATCCGTGCAGCGGATATGAAGCTTGATAATCCTCCCGTTTATGTGCGCAGCGGAGAAGAATGGGAGCGCCTGCGTTCGACTGTCAAGGAATTTTTGCTGGCCATGGCCCATATGCAGGCAGTGCTGGCGATGGAGTATAGCAGCGAAGAATATTGGGAGATCGATGAGGATGTTGCGGAGCGGATTGAGCAGAATTTTCCATCCCGCCAAGCGGATTCAGATTTATACACGGGGGTTCGTTTTTTTGGCCGGCCGGGTGAATTGATTATGATTATGAACAACAACGGTGGCCATCTGCTAATGTTCGCGGCCGTAGACGAGGAACGCCTTGATGAATTGTACAACCTCTTTGAGCAGTGGACGGATCAATAGCTCTTTCTGCGTCAAAAGGGCCTGACCGCAGTCAGGCCCCGCTCAACATACATCAAACAGCTTTCATTCCATTTGAACTGGAACCAAGTTAAATTTGCAACTGTGGAGGAATCTGACTTCACAAAAGTAACATATAACGTATGGGTTCCTACCGCTGTTCCGGCATTGATCGGGATATTCTTAACTGACCATGTCTGCCATCCATACTTGTTTTAGCTGTACTACTGAAGTCCACATTTTAAATGCTATAGCCTTCCGCTTCAAATTTCAATGTGTTAAATTTAGTCCGCTCCCTTAACCATATACCCGCACTTCAATAATCTCCGCATACTCACTGCCGTTGGTCTCAAGCACTACCACGCGAAGGCGGCCTGTTCTCACAGCTTCGTGCAGCGTGTGTACCCGCTTGCGCTTGTAATTGCCCTGTTCTTCGGCAACCACAGTCCACTCCCCGCCGGTATAGGCTTCGATCCGGTAATCCTTGACCAGGGTCGGCAGGATTTCGGCGTCTGTAATATGATGATGCAGGTTGATCAGGTCCTCGTTCACATCGTCGTTAAAGGTAACG
Source organism: Paenibacillus sp. FSL R7-0302 (assembly GCF_038006885.1). Classification (NCBI taxonomy): domain Bacteria; kingdom Bacillati; phylum Bacillota; class Bacilli; order Caryophanales; family Paenibacillaceae; genus Paenibacillus; species Paenibacillus sp. FSL R7-0302. Next base: position 4,475,008 of record NZ_JBBOWB010000001.1, on the reverse strand, counting down.
TGAACCTCGCGCAGAGTTACCGGCTCGTTCCAGGCCAGCTCCAGCCATTCCGGCTGGCCGGAGTTCATCTTGTCAGAGGACCACAGATGCGGGCCGCCGTAAGGACGGAGGTATCCGTCAATCGCTTTGTCTGCGGCGAAGGCACTCGTAGGAGCAGACAGACGGAGGCACGGGGCTTTGTGATCGAATTTCTTTTTGTCCCACTGCACTACGGGCTGTGCAGGCGGATTCTCGCCGAAATCCCGCGAGGCTGCGGGGGTCTCATTATGCCCGTAGGCGAGCATACCCGAAGCTGGCTCATCCGCCATATGCAGCGACAGTGCAGGATGGGCCTTCAAGATCAGGAACGCGTTGCGCGGTGACTCCGGCTGCCACTGAACCGGGAGCTTCACCCACTGGGCGGCTCCGGCCTGAACGGGAGCTGACGCGGACTGAATCAGCGTATGGGGAACATAGTTCTCGGGACGTCCGGTCTCCCATAGCTCGACCGTCAGCTCTGCGGCTTCGGCCGCATCGATCAGCAGCTCAATTCCGTCCAGCCCCGGATCGGCCGCAACGGTGATGCCGATGTTCGCTGTGAGCGGGACGCTGAACGCGGATTGCTCCACGCCGAACCGGGTCCGCTCGCTGGAAGCGCTGAGCCCAGCCTTCAGCGCCAGATCGGCATCATCCTCGTTGCGTAGCCCGAGGACGGAAGCATCCTGGCGCAGCATCGTCTGCTGCAGCTCGTTCAGGTGAGCCGCATGCAGTTCGCGCGGCGATATTCCCTTGGCGGCGCAGAGTGCCGCGCCGGTACCAGCCGCTTCGCCAATGACCGCGCAGGTAGCCATGACGCGGGTTGTGCCGAACGCGACATGCGAGGCGCTGATGTCGCGGCCGGCCATCAGCAGATTGCTGACGTTCACCGAATACAGCGAACGGAACGGGATGTGATAGCTGCCGTCCGAATACATATGCTTCGAGCCTGACTCTGTAGCGTACACTCCCTGCGGCGGATGCAGGTCAATGGACCAGCCGCCGAACGCCACACGGTCCGGGAATTCGCGCTGGGCCAGGATATCGTTCTGATTCAGGACATAATCGCCAATGAACCGGCGGTACTCCCGCTTGCCCGGAGTCGAACCTACCCATTCCAGCGTCATGTTGTCAGCGTCGAATTTGCCGGAGTTCTTAATATAGTCCCAGATCCCGTAGATCACAGACCACAGCTCGTCGCGGATGGCCTCATTGTCGTGAACAGTGTCCTGCTCGCCCCCGAATTCGATCCACCAGTAGGCGCAGCCGTTGTCGCCGCTGCGGATGATACGGCGCTCGGCAATAGAGGTTTGTGTAATATCCTTTGCCATGGCTGGAGCGATATATTTGACCGGATGACCTGCGTCCTTGGTATAGAAGAGCAGTGTGCTGCCGAGTGTAATATCATCTGCGATTAACGGTGCCCATTCCTCATTATATTCTTCGCGTGCTTCACGGCCCAGCCGGTACTCTGCCCCTGCCAGGAAGCCTACCAGGCCATCTCCCGTACAGTCCAGAAAGACCGCGCTTTCAAAAGTAATTCTCCGCTCCGACCCCATCATCCACCCGGTCACGGACCGGAGGCTCCGCTGGCCGCTGCCATCCTCGTAAGCATCGACTTCATGAATATCCGTGTTCAGAAACAGCTGAATGTTCGGTTCGGCCTTAACCGCTTCAAGCACAACCATATCCCAGAGATACGGATTGCCGTCTTTGTTGCGGTACTGGTTCTCCACAAACAGCTCGCCCATAATCCCCGTCTCACGGGCATACCGGTGGATACCGTGCGAGGTTGCGCCGCATACCCATACCCGCACCTCACTGCTGGAGTTACCGCCGAGCACCGGACGGTTATTAATCAGCGCCACACGCTGGCCCAGCCGGGCTGCTGCAATTGCCGCGCATACCCCTGCCAGTCCGCCGCCTACCACAGTTACATCCGTGTTGACCGTTTCACTACGCATTGTTGAACCTCTCCTTTGGTGTGTGTTAATATATCCGTAGTTTCATGATAGGATAATCTATAATCAAATGACATGCATATAATTTCTTGATTTATACACTTTATTTCATTGAATAATGCATCTAAGGAGCGTCAGACATGCGCATGAATTGGTCGGTTCGTCCGGCAGTCTATCTGTATTGGGAGCAGAAAAAACAGTTCCTGCTGGAGCACGACACCTACCCCGTGTGGACCTTATTTGCGGTGGAGCAGGGACAATTCGCTTACCGCTTCGGAGACCACGAAGGGGAAGGCGGGTCAGGGGATATCATTGTATGTCCGCCGGGGACAACCTTTTACCGGAGAACACTTAGTCCGTTGACCTTTCATTTCATACAATTCGAGTGGGAGGAAGAGGAGGGACCGGAGGACGCCGCAACGCTTGGAGGCAGATGGACTGTCCGGGATGTGGAGCGCCTGATGTCTACCTGCCGCTATATGCGGAGTATCGGAAGAGGGATTCAGGAGGAGCCGGGCTATAGCCGGATGAAGCATATGCTGGAGGATTTGTGGAGGCTGCTTGAAATTGAGCGCAGCAGTGCATCCGAGGAACTGCGCTCTGGAGAGACAAGCCCGGGCCCGCTGATGCAACAGGCTAAGCAATGGCTGCTGGAGCATGCCTGTACACCTATGACCCTGCAGGAGCTGGCGGCTACCCTTGCTATTACACCGGTACAATTAACGCGGCGTTTCCGTGCAGCCTATGGGACGGCCCCTTCAGACTTCGTAACCGGACTCCGGCTCAGACGGGCCTGCCAGCTCTTGGAGGATTCAAGGTTGCCCATTGAGCTGATCGCCCAGCAGTGCGGTTACGAGAACGGCTTCTATCTGAGCCGGGTGTTCACGGCGAAGCTGGGATTAACACCATCCCGGTACCGTAAGCTGCACCGCGTATAATAATAACAATTGTATGGATCAACGAATTATATTATCATGTAATTAGCTGTTTATCTAATTTGTTGTAAACCATACTGTTTTCTCTAGAAAGGAACGTTTTGAAATGATCGAGAACGAAGCTTCTGCCATCGCCGCAAGAAATATAATGGATGCTGATCAAGATAACACTTTTCCCACATTTGCGTATTCGGTATTAGACCGTTACATTGCCGGGGACATCATCATCGATAAGTCTTCGGCGCTGATCGGTACTTCTTCAGGCATTTATGCAGTGATGGGGGATGAGACTAATGATGATTTTGCACTCATGCTTATGCACGAATTCAAGCGCAGAGAGAAGCTTAATCAGAGGTTTACGTTATTTTCATCCTCTGAACGATGGGATCGAAGAATTAATGAGCTTTTAGGGGCGAAGCTGCAGCGGATGCAGAGGTATTCTTTTACATTCAATGAGCATCGTTTCATGCAATCGGGAAGAGCGGGTATACCGGATGGCTTCCGGCTGAACAGGACAAATGAGGAATCGCTTGAGGGACATAGAGAGTTCGATGCAGCGTACATCCGGAAATACTGGGGATCGGTGGAGCGTTTTGCGGACAAGGGCTTCGGTTTCTTTGTTACGGAACACGAAGTAATTGCAGGAGAGTGTGTCTCTATTTTCTCGTCTGATCAGTATGCGGAGATTGATATTGTGACGAATCCTTTGTATAGGGGAAGGGGCGTGGCGGGGTGTGTTGCCGAAGCTTTTATCCTGGAGAGCTTAGAACGTCAGATCACGCCAAGATGGGACTGTGACCTTCACAATACGGCCTCCATCCGATTGGCGCAGAAACTACATTTTGCCGCTCCAGAGACCTATTCGCTCTATGCGAGGAAGTAAGGCTGAATTATTGTTGTAATATATTCATACAGCGACAGCCAGAGACGTTATCCGTCCTCTGCTGTCGCTGTTTCTGTTTGCAGGACAAGAAAGTATAAAAAACAAGAAAAAGAACATAGAAAGCGCAAGAAATTTAAACTTATACGAACTATAATGGGTTATGCTTACCTATCGTTGATTGAGTGTTTGTACATAATGCCCGTGTGAAGGAGGACTTCCGAATTTGAGAACATTCCGTAATCCGGTGCTGCCGGGCTTCTATCCAGATCCTTCGGCCATCCGTGTAGGAGAGGACTATTATCTGGTCACTTCAAGCTTTGAATTCTACCCCGGGGTTCCGATTTTCTACAGCAGGGATCTTGTCCACTGGCGCCAGCTGGGCCATGTGCTGGACCGTCCGTCCCAGCTCAATCTGGACGGGATTCTCCCGTCAAGGGGGATTTGGGCGCCGACCCTCCGGTATCATCAAGGTCTCTTTTATATGATCACAACGTTCGTAGATAATCACAAGGACCCGCATAATTTTTATGTCACATCCGCCGATCCGGCGGGAGACTGGTCAGATCCGGTCTGGCTGGAGGATGCGCCCGGCATTGATCCTTCCCTGTTCTTCGATGAGGACAGCAAGGTCTACTACACCGGTAACCGGGTGCCTCCCGGAGGCCAGGATTATCCGAAGCATATGGACATCTGGCTGCAGGAGATTGATCTGGCGCAGGGCAGGCTTACCGGTCCGAAGCACAGTCTCTGGCAAGGTGCGCTGAAGACTGCCCATGCCCAGGAAGGGCCGCATCTGTATTCCATAGGAGGATGGTATTATCTGCTGATCGCCGAGGGCGGCACCGGCCATACCCATGCGGTAACGGTTGCCAGAAGCCGGAACGTGACAGGGCCTTATGAGGGGCACCGGGCCAATCCAATCCTGACCCACCGCCATCTCGGCAGGGAGTACCCCATCGTGAATACGGGTCACGGGGAGCTTGTGGAGACGCAGCACGGGGATTGGTGGATGCTCTGCCTGGCCTCCCGGACCTGCGGGGGATATTACCGCAACCTGGGCCGGGAGACCTTCCTGGCACCGGTCAAGTGGGAGGACGAATGGCCAGTAGTGAATCCCGGCAAGGGCGTACTTGAGCTTGAGGGGCCAGCGCCGGATCTGCCGGTGACGCAGTGGCCGCTGCTGCCAGTGCGGGATGATTTCGATGCCGGGGAGCTTAGCCTCGTCTGGAACTTCCTGCGCACGCCGCGCGGTGAATTCTGGAGCCTCAGCGAGCATCCGGGACATCTGCGGCTGCGGCTGAAGCCGGAGGTGCTGGCGGAGACCGGCAATCCGGCTTATATCGGGAGACGGCAGCAGCATCTCAGCTTCAGAGCCGCAGCGGAGATGCGCTTCCAGCCGGAGGCCGCAGGCGAGAGCGCCGGACTGGCTCTGATCCAGAATGCGGACAACCACTTCCGCTATGAACGGGCGCTGGAGGATGGCAGGCAGCTGCTGAAGCTGACCGTCCGCAGCAGAGGAGCTGAGCAAATGCTGGCCTCTGCACCGTATCCTCTGGATACCGTACAGCTTAAGGTAGAAGCCAGGGGGCAGGAGTACAGCTTTTATTATAGAGCCGCAGACTCTGACACCTGGACCGCACTGCATGAACGGGCTGACGGCCGGGTGCTGAGCACGGATTGGGCCGGAGGTTTTACAGGGGCCTATATCGGAATGTATGCCAGTGCGGGCGGAGCACAGAGCAGCAATGTTGCGGATTACGGCTGGTTCAGCTATGAAGAGCTTGAATAGATCTTGATTAGACAGAGATGGAGGAATACGATGAATAATAAATATGATTCCGAAGTTTATCCAATCCCGGAGCTGCCGCAGATTCCGCAGCGGACCTTCTGTATTACAGACTATGGGGCAGAAGCTGAAGGGCTGCTCTGTACATCTGCTATACAGGATACCCTGGATGCCTGCGCAGCTGCGGGAGGAGGAACGGTGATCATCCCGCCGGGAATCTGGCGTACCGGGCCGCTGACGCTGCACAGCCGGATCAATCTGTGTGCCGAGCGGGGGGCACTGGTACGCTTTGAACCCGAGTATAATCTGTATCCGCTGCTGTTCTCCCATTACGAAGGGACTGCCGGCTGGCGGTGCAAGGCTCCGCTGGACGGTGAGGATCTGAGCGATGTAGCCATTACCGGTGAAGGCATCTTCGATGGCAGCGGTGAGGCCTGGCGTCCGGTGAAGCGCTTCAAGCGGACGGAACTGGAGTGGAATAGCCTGCTTGCCTCCGGGGGGGCCTTGGATGAACAGGGTGAGATCTGGTGGCCTTCCAAGGAAGCGCTTACGGGAGAAGCTTATGTTCTGAAGCTGAAGGAAGGCGGCGAGACAGCAATGGAAGCCTACCTTCCTGCCCGGGCGTATCTGCGTCCAGCGCTGCTGAGCCTGCGGAATTGCCGCAGAGTGCTGCTGGAGGGGCCGACCTTTCAGAATTCTCCTGCCTGGTGTCTGCACCCCATGGGCTGTGAGCAGGTTACAATCAGACATATTCAAGTGCGCAATCCATGGTACTCCCAGAACGGGGACGGGCTGGATCTGGAGTCCTGTACACATGCGCTGGTCGAGCGCTGCGGGTTCGATGTAGGCGACGATGCCATCTGTCTGAAATCGGGCAAGGATGAGGAGGGCCGCCGGGCAGGAAGAGCTTGCCGGTACATTACGATCCGTCATTGTACGGTCTATCACGGGCATGGCGGGGTAGTGATCGGCAGTGAAATGTCGGGCGGTGTATATGCGGTCCGGGTGAACGACTGCGTGTTCATGGGTACGGACATCGGGCTGCGCTTCAAGAGTACCCGGGGAAGAGGCGGCGTAGTAGAGGATATCCGGGTAGAAAATATACAAATGTCAGGCATCGTCCATGAAACGGTATCCTTCCACCTGTTCTATGCCGGGGTTGAGGGGTCTGAGGGCTATGACGAGCAGGAGGTTCCGGTCACGGAGGAGACTCCGCAGTTCCGTAACATTACGCTGCGGAATATGGCCTGCCACGGGGCGGCAACCGCGCTGCTGGTGAACGGGCTGCCGGAAATGCCGCTTGCTGCGCTTACGGTGGAGAACTTCACCGCCATAAGCAGGCGGGGCATCATCCTGCGCCATGCAGCAGGTCTGAAGCTGGACCGGATCAGGCTGCAGACGCAGGAGGAGCCGCAGGTACAGATGCATAAGTGCAGTGATGTTGAGCTTGTCCGTTCAGGAGAGCTGGCCATCACGGAGCTTTAAGCAGAGGTGCGAGGCGGACCGGATACTAGCCTCGGGACTCCGGTGCAGGCTGCGCTCCCGCTTCCTTACGGTACTGGAGCGGGGTCAGGCCGGTTGATTTTTTGAAAGTTTTATTGAAATGGGACAGATGCTCGAAGCCGACTGCCCCGGCAATCTCCTGGATTCTGGCGGGGGTCCCGGCCAGCAGACGCTGGGCCTCTCGGACCCGGATATGGACGATATATTCCCGGAAATGAAAGCCGGTCAGGCGATGAAATACCCGGCTCAAATAAGAGGGACTGATGAAAAAGTCCTTGGCGGTCTCTTCCAGCGTAAGCGCTTCCCGGTAATGGGTGCGTATATAGGTGGCGACATCTGTTACCAGATGGTGCAGCGGATGGCGGGTGCCGCCAGCCTGGGCCGTACTCTCCGAACGCTGGAGCAGAATCATCAGCTCGGTCAATAGCGCGGTGACACAGGCTTCGTACAAGGGCCGCCGGATGCGGGATTCCTCCAGCATGCGGTTCAGCAGGGACTCCGCTTCATTCTGCTCGCGCAGGGTCAGCCTGAACAAGCGGTAGCGGCGGCTCTGGAACCACTGCTGCTCGTCCCTCAGCACCGGAGGCAGTAGCAGCGGGTCATAATTGATCAGGATCCGCTCGAACTCGGCCTTCTCGGAGCTTGCCGTGGAATGGAGCTCGCGGCCGGGAATCAGAATCAGCTCGCCTTTGTGAACCGTAACCACCCGGTCGTCCACAAAATATACACGCTCCCCGTCCGTCAGATAATACAGCTCCGTCCATTCATGGCTGTGGGGGCGCGGCATCGCAGTGATGCCTTTACGCTTCATATGCTGGATGCTGAAGCGTCCGTCTTCAAGATAATATTTGGGATTAGGGCCAGATACGCTGTTCATACATCTCCTCTTCTCCTGGAAGCTGTTACAGTTATTATAGAATACATTCAGGTTGCTGTGAAAGGAGCCGTCCATGTTAATGATAGTCTCGAAGAATGCCGGAGAAGGATTCAGCAGTCTGCAGGAGGCGCTGGATTCCATTCCGCCGGGGGAGTTGCAAGCCGTAACTATACGGATTAAGCCAGGGATCTATGAGGAAAAGGTTACGATCGCCCGCGAAGCCCCGCCCATCCTGCTGCTGGGAGAGGATCAGCATTCCACCATTATCTCGTGGAATGATAATGCCCATACGCTCGGCGCGGACGGTGAACCGCTGCGTACCTTCCGTACCGGGACGCTGAATGTGTTCGCAGAAGGCTTCACTGCCGAGAATCTGACGATCCGCAACACTTCCGGCCCGGGAACAGGACAGGCGGTCGCGGCGTTCGTGGATGCCGGGCAGGCTGTGTTCCGTCGTGTACGTCTGTTAGGGGATCAGGATACCCTGTATACCGGGCCGGGGCGGCAATATTATGATGATTGCTACATTGAAGGGGATGTGGATTATATTTTTGGTCCGGCCACCGCGTTGTTTGACCGCTGCCATCTCCATAACAAGCGTTCCAGAGGGTATATCACAGCGGCTTCAACGCCGGAGGGAGCCGCCTTCGGTTATGTGTTCCTGGATTGCCGGATTACCGGCGGCGAAGGGGTAAGTGAGTGCTATCTCGGACGCCCTTGGCGCCCTTACGCGCATGTCGCCTTCATCCGCACGGTGATGGACGGCTCGGTGACCGGCGAAGGCTGGCATAACTGGGGGCAGCCGGACCGGGAGCAGACCAGCCGCTATGAAGAGTATGGCAGCAGCGGCCCGGGCGCTTGCCCCGAAGGCCGGGTGGCGTGGTCACGCCAATTAACTGCGGAGGAAGCCGCACAGTACCGGATTCTGTCTGTGCTGGACGGCTGGCATCCCGAGGGCTATTAATCGCTTGGGCCGTGGTTCACCCGAACCCAGTAACAGGATTGGAGGATATCCCTGATGGAATCACTTGAACAATATATCAATCAACAGACGGCTTCTGCACCGCGCAGCTCTGCCTTCAGGGCAGACCTTCCATTCGGACAATGGCGGGCATCCCTTGCCGCAGGATTCATAGAGCGGCTGGGCGGATTCCCTGCTCAGAGGGCGGCGCTTGAACCGGTACAGCTGGAGCGGACAGTCTGTCCCGGCTATATCCGCGAACGGGTCGGGATTACCACCTATGAAGGACTGCGAATGGCAATGTATCTTCTGCTCCCGGAGCAGCCGCTGTCCTCTCCCTGCCCGGCTGTGCTGGCTATTCACGGGCATGGCTACGGCAGCCGCGAGATCACCGGCTTGAACCCGGACGGGTCGGAGCGGACGGGGGACCCGGGTCTGCATAAGGATTTTGCCGTTTCTCTGGTGAAGCAGGGCTTCGTCGTTGCGGCTCCCGAGGTACTCGGTTTCGGAGACAGGCGTCTGGCTGAGGATCTGAAGAGCGGCGAGCCTGGACGTAATTCCTGCTTCCGCCTGTCCGCGGCGCTGCTGATGACAGGGCAGACGATGGCAGGCTTCCGCATCTATGAGACGATGCGGGCGCTGGATTATCTGCAGCAGCGGGATGAGGTTGACGGTGAGCGGATCGGCATTATGGGTATCTCCGGCGGCGGGCTGGTGGCAGGCTTCACGGCTGCACTGGATGAACGGATCAGCAGTGCGGTCGTCAGCGGCTACGCCAATACGTTCCAAGACAGCATTCTCACGCGGAATCATTGTCTGGACAATTACATTCCGGGCATTCTGCTGGAAGCGGAGATGCCGGACCTGCTGGGCCTGATTGCACCGCGCGGGCTGTTCCTGGAGGCGGGGGATGCGGACCATTTGTTTGGTCCCGCCGGCGCGAGGGAGGCTCTGGAGCGGCTGGAGCAAATCTATGCCGCAGAGGGTCATGGCGGGCAGCTTGCGGCGGATTTTTTCACAGGGGGTCATGAGATTCACGGGGAACCGGCGTATGCCTGGCTGCTTAAGCAGCTTGCCGGTCCGCAGGAGTAGGGTAACAGGTAGCGCAAATGACAGGAGGAATAGAGATGTCTATATCAGAAGCAGTAAGCACAGGCTTATCCCGCAGAATTGCGGATACATTCATCGGTCAATGCAATGAACAAGGGGAGCATGAGTATGTGATGGAGCGCTGGGCGTATGTTCCCGGCATGCTGCTGATGTCAGTAGCCCGGGCCGGGATGCAGCATAGCGAGCCTGAGTACCTCTCCTTCATGCAGCGGCATATGGACAGCTTCATCGGGGAGGACGGGGCCATCCGCTCCTATTCGCTGGAGGAATATAACCTGGATCAGATCAATCAGGGCAAGAATCTGTTCTGGCTGTACCATCAGACGGGCGAGCAGCGCTATGCGGAAGCCGCCCATCTGCTGGCAGCGCAGCTCATCGGACAGCCCCGGACCTCCGAAGGCGGCTTCTGGCATAAGAAAATATATCCCTTCCAGATGTGGCTGGACGGATTATACATGGCTTCGCCGTTCCTGGCCGAATACGGGGCGGTCTTCGGGCGTCCGGAGCTGATCGATGAAGCCGCCCGTCAGCTGCTGCTGATTGAGCGCAGAACCCGTGATCCGCGGACCGGCCTGTTCTATCACGGCTGGGATGAATCCAGGGAGCAGGAGTGGGCGGATTCCTCCACCGGATTGTCCGCCCACTTCTGGAGCCGGGCGATGGGCTGGTACGCGATGGCTGCCGTGGACTGCCTGGAGCACTTCCCGTTGACCCATCCGCAGCGGGGAACGGTGATGGGGATTTTTCAGCGGATGTGCGGTGCGCTGGTTGAGGTGCAGGATCAGGTGAGCGGCCTCTGGTATCAGGTGCTGGATCAGGCGGGACGCAAGGGCAACTACCTTGAAGCGACAGGCTCCTGCATGTTCGTCTATGCGATGGCCAAAGCCCTGCGGCTGCGTTATCTGGAGCCTTCCTTCAAGGCAGCGATGCTTCGAGGCTATGAGGGAATCCTTAAGCATCTGGTTACCGAAGACGAACAAGGTGTTCATCTGCACCAGATCTGCCACGGGGCAGGTCTCAGCAAGGACCGCAACGGCTCCTACGATTACTACATTTCCGAAGCGGTTGTATCAGATGTGCCTATGGGTGTAGCGCCGCTGCTGCTGGCATCTCTTGAAGTGGAGAGGTACGTTGCCGGGCAATAGACAGACGGCAGAATAAGCTTCACCGTTGCCGGGATTTTGCTGGAAGGGCAGCAGCTTCCCGGGCCGCATTGTATGATAGTATAAGATGTTATTACATCTATCAAAAGGATATGCGGAGGACACAGGCCAATGGAACAGGAATTACAGAGAATCGTCAAGTGGATCAGCGGTCAGGCCGGGAGGGTTATCATAGGGATTTCGGGTCACGGAGCATCAGGCAAAACCACATTTGCCAGTCGTCTGATCAGCCTGCTCGGGCAGGAGAATGTGAATCTATTAAATACGGACCCTTATATTATCGGTTCTAGTCTCAGGAAGTACGCGATGATTGACTATGAATATAACAATGAACATCACCGTGATAAAATGACGGCGTGCCACCCGCTGGCCCATAACGTTGCCGCGCTGGAGCGGGATATCCGTATGCTGAGGGACGGCCTCGGCCTGTATACGATGGATACCCATTACACCAAGAGTACGCTGTTATCTTCGCACAACAAGATTAATATTGTCGAAGGCATGAGTGTTGCTTTTACCGATCCGGGGCTGTATGACCTCAAAGTATATCTGCACACGGATGGGGAGACCGAGCTGAGGCGCAGGGGAATCCGGGATGTGGCCGAGCGGGGCACGGATATCGGATACTTAATGAAGTCCCATGAACAGCGTAGAATTCAGTATGAATTATTCATGCATCCGTATCATGAGAAGTTCGAGATTGTGATTAGGAATCAGGAAGAAGGTTAGTTTCGGTTAAAAGAGAGTCATACGCAGCTGCGGCCCCCGCTTTCCGGTAATATGGAGAGTTGGGGCCGTATTTTGCTGCCGGGAATGAGGGAAATAAAATCCGAAAATATTACCAATCCCTATACTGAATCATGTTATAATTTAACGGATTAATAGGGCTTAAGTAATAGACTTTTATAACTACATAGTCGGGGGAATCAGTTTGTTTATCAAAAGAAGTGTAAGGAAAAAAGTTATCGCAGGAGCACTTGCTATGTGCCTTTCCATGCTGCCGGCTGTCTCAGCTTTTGCGGGCAATGTATCCGATCTCGGTGGTAACTGGGCGAAGAATCAAATCAGTAAATGGATGGATCAAGGTCTGATCGCCGGCTACCCTGATGGTGAATTCAAGCCGAATAACCCGGTGACTCGGGCGGAATTAACGGTTTTGATTAATAGGGCTTTTGGATTCACTGAAACGAAAAAAGCTAATTTTAGCGATATCTCCAGCAGTAAATGGTATTATTCAAGTATTTTGCAGGCTAATGCTGCGGGCTATGTTCAGGGCTACGAGGATGGGACCTTTAAGCCTGATCAGAAGATCAACCGTCAGGAGCTGGCTGTGATCATTAGCAAGCTGCTCAAGCTGACAGCACCGGCTGCGGCTCCGGAGTTCAGAGATATTACTAAGAGTGCAGCTTGGAGCAAAGGTGCTATCGGGGCTGTAAGCGAACAAGGTATCATGACGGGTTCCGGTGATGGGAACTTTCGGCCCCTCGCTTATGCAACCCGGGCAGAGACCGTAGTCATTTTGGACAGGGCTCTATCGGTGCTAAATGCAGATTCCGATGAATATGTAATCATCTATGAAACACCAGGTATATATGGTCCGTTGTCAGGAATGTCGGAAGTAGACAGTGATGTAGTGGTCAGCGTGCCAGGTGTCACACTCCGTAATATGAATATCACTGGAGATCTGCTGCTGGGAGAAGGCATAGCTGAAGGCGATGTGCGGCTCCAGAATGTAACAGTAAGAGGAAATACCGCAATTGAGGGCGGCGGGGCTAACAGTATTCATCTTGCGGATTCCACACTGGGATCTGTGCGTGTTGACAAGGAAGATGGCAGTGTAAGAGTAGTAGCTGAAGGAAAGACCCAAATCCAGAATCTTCAGATTCAGTCCGTTGCTGCCGTTGAATCCCTCACCGGAGCTGAGATCAGCACCCTCACGTTATCACCTGAAATTCCAGCCGATGCCCGCATTCTGTTGACCGGCAGCTTCAAGGCTGTAAATATTCTTGCATCACGCCTTAACATTGAACTCAGCGGGGGCACTGTCGAGACAGTCAATGTTGATAAGACAGCGGGCAGTAATAAATTGGCCAATAGCAGCAATATCAAATCTATGACAATGAACGCCGGAATACAAATATCAGGCAAAGGCAACATTGAAAATGCGGTAGTGAATGCTTTGGGCATTACAATAGAGAATGGTCCAGGTAATCTTACGATCGGCACAGATGTTCCGGCAGATGTAAAAGTGAATATAGCGGGTTCTGATAAAACAGTAGCTGCGTCTTCTGCAGTTCCAACAGCGGCTGTGTCAGTTGGCGGCGGGGGAGGAACTGGTGGAGGCGGCAGTACGGCAGAAACACCGGCGCCAGCAGCGACACCAACAGCAGCACCAACGGAGGAGCCAACAGCAACGCCAATACCAACAGCGGAACCAACGGCAACGCCGACACCAATAGCAACGCCAGAACCGACGGCAACGCCGACACCAATAGCAACGCCAGAACCGACGGCAACGCCGACACCAATAGCAACGCCAGAACCGACGGCAACGCCGACACCAGTAGCAACGCCAGCACCAACGGCAACGCCGACACCAGTAGCAACGCCAGCACCAACGGCAACGCCGACACCAGCGGCGACAGCGAAGCCAACGGCGGTAACTTCACCGTCACCATCGCCGTTAGCGACACCAACGGCGGTGAATTCACCGTCGCCATCCCCATCCTCGTGGCCGGTAGTAACACCCATAGTAACACCTGGGTCAACGGTGGCCCCCACACCGCCCATTGTAAATCATGGTGTTGTAAAAGGTTTCATTGAGCGTGCAGACGGGAAGGTTGTAGATTCAGGCACTATATACTTAGTACGGGATAGCGATCATATGATGTACACCTCTGATTTGACAAAAGGGGAATTCTCTATAGATTTGCCGGATGGGACGTACAGAATTTACTCCATGCGTTCTACAACTACACAAGAGAATATTTCACTCTACTATATGTTTTACGTTATGAATGGCAAGGCTGACCGGGAAGTGCATATTCTCATTCCTGAGCAGCAGGCAGGTATGATACAGTATTCGGACGGGACAATAGTTGAGGATGGAGAAATTTTTGTACAGCGCCTGGACAGCGGGCCGATTGGCTGGTATAGTGCCAAAATCCAAGCAGGCAGGTTCAACTTTAATTTACCCGACGGTCATTATAACGTAGAAATGTTAATCTATGGCGAAACTAACAATCAATTAAGAATTAATTATTTATTTGAGGTCATTGACGGGAAGAGTAATCTGAATATAAAATTGCCTCCAAAAATTGAAGGAAGCATTACCTTCGCGGACGGCTCCCCGATTGACGACGGATGGCTGGAAATTAGAGAAATGAATGCTCAGAATTTCGGGGTTTATACGGTCAATGTGGTTGCAGGTAAGTTTGATCTTTATTTACCGGATGGCGCTTATAACATACAGATGCTGAACATTAAGAATTCAGAAAGTATACCCTTACGTACACAGATAACAATTGTCAATGGTGAACCTGCCGCCGGACCGGTTGATATCAAGGTACCTTTAGCAATATCAGGCAAGATCTATAATGAGGATGGAACTCCACATGCTAATGGAGTGCTAATGATTACTGAGGCCGGTACGGATTCTCCGCTTTCCTATGCAGCAACAGTTACCAATGGCAATTTTGATTTTTATCTGCCGGATGGGGAATACGATGTATATTTCTATTGGGATGCTGAGCATCAGAAGAGAATCGATATAAATCGTAAATTTAAAGTTAAAGAGGGCCGGCTTGTTGATCCCCTGGATATTACTTTGGCTAAGGAATAATAACCAAATACAGCAGATTATCAGAAATAACAGAGCAGCGCTTCTCCCGTTACTTGGAGAGCCGCTGCTTTGTTGCATATTGTTCTGGCGGTATCAGCGGGTAATATGCAGTCAACCCAGAGTTAAGCTGCTGAGCAGTGATGCTGTATTTGAATAATGTTGCAGATATTACAACTTGGTTCTGTAAATAGCTTTTGTTCGGAGGGGGTTGTTGCACGAAATGCAAGAATTTTTCTATTAATCCGCCTGTAGGTGGAGAAATGCTGCAATTCCGAGACAATTTCATAATTCAAAACCCTTGCTATACCTGGTTTTTTTGAGCATAGAAAAAGGAGTACCTCCCCAAATTCTCGAAGTTATAGGCGACGAAACCAACACCCGAGAAGAAAAGAGGTAATCCCCATCTATTCTATTCGACAAGAAGAACTGTTTTCCTTCGAGGAATTGCTCCAAATGAGTCCAGAAGATAAATACAGCCAAATCTTTGAACACTTACATTTAGCTCCAGTTCTGTTCGCACTAGGGAAAAAGAACCATCGCGGACGGCCTGAAAAATTAAATGTACCTGCCATGATCTACTCGCTGCTGATTGCAAAAATGGAGAACATCGAGTTTGTCTCTGCCCTGGTCCGGCGACTGAATCATAGCAACGAATTTCGAGTCCAGTGCCGGTTCACCGGCTCGGATAACATTCCAAGTCAGGCCTCCTATTCCCGTTTGATTCATGCGCTGGAGCAAACGGGAATGCTGGAACAACTTCAGGATCGCCTAGTCACGTCTGCCCTAGAAGAAGGCTTTGTGAGCGGAACCCATCTGGCTGTGGATTCATCCATGGTCGAGGCTTGGGATTGCCAATTTAGCGAATCGGCCTCCAAGCGTCGTGCGGCTCGCCGGGGGCAAAAGAAAGGCGAAGCTTCGGTGGCCGAGCAAATTCAGCTCGAACATCCCGAGCCTGAGCCTAAGGTGGCGAACGAGCCGCTGAAGAAACCCAGATATAGCAAGCCCGGCCGTCCATCCCAGGCGGAAAAGGAACGTCGGCGCGAGGAAATGGAAGCCTATGAACAAAGTCTCGGACCGTTCCAGAAAACCATTGAAGCGATGTTGCCGTACCCGTACGATGAACTACTGACCGCGTTGCCCCGGCATGCTGCGCGTTGTGACAAGAAAAATACGAAGGGCCGAATGACCAGCTATTACGGGTTCAAGGCGAATCTGCTGGTCGACACGGACAGCCAGTATATCCTCAGCGGCCTCTTTAGTTCGGCCAATCCGAATGACCAGCGTATGGCGGTCGTCCTTCTCAAAGGCCTGCTCCTGAAGTTTCCGATGCTAAAGGTCAAGCATATCTTGGGCGACAAGGGGTACGATTGCGCGGCGATCTACCAGTTGATTCATTCGCTCGGCGCCTATCCTGCGATTTCCCTGATTCACCACAAAGACCCGCCTGCGGGAATGAATCTCGATTACACGCCGGTGTGCGCTCAAGGGCATGCGTACCGTTACGACAGTTTTGATGCCAAATATGAGACCCTGAAGTACACCCGGCCTAGTGAATGCAAAGGCTGTGCGCTTTCCGGTACCGAATGCCAAAAAGTGTTTAAAATTCGAATCCAAACGGATTTGCGTTTACACACCTATCCCGCCAGAGGGAGCGAAAGTTTTACAACACTGTACAAGAAGCGTACGGCCGTGGAGCGTGTGTTTGCCTATCTCAAAGAGTATTTCGGGATGAAGCGCACACGCCACCGCGGTGTCCGGGCAAGTGTCGATTTCCAGCTCAGTACGCTCGCGTACAATTTGAGTAAGTTTGCGTTAGACAAATTGAACCAGCAGTTGAGGAATTCCCAGCAAATCGCCTGATTTTTTAAAAATGTGACCTTAGATTTTGGCCTAATCTTGCTATTTAACAAATTGAATTATGAAATTGACTCATTCCTACAACAATTCTAATTTATGGACGCTTTTATGAGCAGAATGTTGTATTATGGGCATGATTTTAAAAAAAGAAGCGGCGTACCCTCTACCCCATACTGTAAGCTAATTGAGAGCTTGTTGCGGCAACGGCAGGTGGAAGTTCTATCAGTAATTATGGTGAAATCCGGAAGTATGTTACTAACTTAAGTTCCCGAGTGTAGAGATAGCTCTTTTTAGTAGAATCGCGTCCGCAGCATTGGTATACTTTAACAAAAGCTCCATCCGATCAAGGTATTGCCATCGAAATCAACGATTTTGGCTTGTCGCAGATCTATAATCGGGCTTGTAGAAGCCGGCGTTAGTTTGTTATAGCTGCCTGTTACTACATGCGTTGTTAAATAGAAGTACAGGAGGTTCATTATGCAACAGAGGGTGCTGCTGATCGAGGATGATGAAGCGATCAGCGAAATGGTCCATTCTTATCTGACCAAAGAGGGCTATGAGGTGGAGATCGCATATGACGGGGACATGGCAGTGAGCAAGTTCATGGGCGGCCATGCTTACGATCTCGTGCTGCTGGATTTGATGCTGCCGAAGCGCAGCGGTACGGATGTGCTGCAGATCATCCGCAGCGGCAGCCTTGTGCCGGTGCTGATCATGTCGGCGAAGGACAGCGATGTGGACAAGGCGCTGGGGCTGGGCTTCGGCGCGGATGATTATATTACGAAGCCATTCTCGATGATTGAGCTGGCGGCCCGGGTGAAGGCGGCGATCCGCCGGGCGGGGTATGCTGCATCTAGAAGCCAGGCTGCTGCAGGGAGCGGAGCGCAGGGCAGCGGGGAGTCTCAGCCAGAGAAGCCGAAGGGCATCGAGCTGCGCGGACTGAGCGTGGACCTGGATAACTTCTCCGTGCGGAAGAACGGGCAAGACCTGAAGCTGACCGCCAAGGAGTTCCACATCCTGAAGCTGTTCGTGAGCAGTCCGGGCCGGGTATTCACCAAGGCGCAGATTTACAGCCAAGTCTGGGAAGAGGATTATTTTGGCGATGAGAACGTAATTAATGTACATATGCGCAGATTGCGCGAGAAAATTGAGGATGATCCCTCCCGTCCAGAGTATATCAAGACGCTGTGGGGGATCGGCTACAAGCTGGGGGATGTCCTATTATGATCATCCTGTTGCTGGTTCTGCTTGTGCTGCTGCTTGTGATCACTACGCTGCAGTTCCTGAATTCACGGCAGCATGCCCGCCAATTGGACTACATTCACTATAAACTGGAGAGCATCATAGAAGGCGGATCGCATGAGCGGCTGCTGCTGATGAGCAGCAGTCCGCAGGTGCAGCAGCTGCTGACCGATCTGAACCGGCTGCTCGATGTCAATCATCAGGGAGCGGCCAAGCGGAGTAAGCTGGAGCAATCCATGCGCGGAATGCTGGCGAATGTATCGCATGATCTGAAGACGCCCCTGACGGTGGTGCTGGGCTATATTGAGACGCTGCTGCATGATGAGGCGATATCCAAGGAAGAGCAGGAACGGATGCTGCGGACGATTCATAACAAGGCTGGTGAGGTCATTGTGCTGATGAACCGGTTCTTTGATCTGGCGAAGCTGGAGTCCGGGGACCGGGATATCCCGCTCTCGCGGGTAGAACTGGGCGAGGTCTGCCGCCGGAATATTCTGGCCTTCTATGATCTGCTTAGTGAGAGCGGCACGGATGTGCAGATCGAGATCCCGGAGGAGCCGCTTCATATCATGGGCAACGATGAGGCGCTGGACCGGATTCTGACGAATCTGCTCTCCAACGCGATTACCTATGGTAATGCAGGGGGAGTGCTGGGGCTGAGGCTGTACCCGGACGCCGGACGGGTCTGCATAGAAGTGTGGGACCGGGGCAAGGGCATCGCCGAAGGCCACGAGGATAAGGTGTTCGAGCGGCTGTACACCCTGGAGGATTCGCGCAACCGCGACTATCAGGGCAGCGGCCTGGGGCTGACGATTACGAAGCGGCTGACCGAGCAGATGAACGGCACCATTTCCCTGAGCAGCCAGCCACACGTGCGTACGGCGTTTACACTTTCTTTTCCCAGACAGTCCTTCTGAAGCTTCTTAAGAATTAAGTAAGATTTCAGTAAGAAAAAAGCAAATTCCGCCCTGTAGAATAAATACCAGGAAGAACAAGACGAGGCTAAAGGGGATAACGGAAAATGACAACGATACTCCGGACATGGGATCTGACCAAGGTCTATGAGGATAAGGAAATTGTTAGCAGTGTGAATATGGAGATTAAGCAGGGTGAAATTTACGGATTCCTGGGACCGAACGGCGCCGGCAAAACAACGGTGATGAAAATGATCACGAATCTGGTGAAGCCGACGGCGGGCGAGATTGAATTTGCCGGGGAGAAGATGACCCACCGCTCTTACGACATGCTGAAGCGCATGGGCAGCATTATTGAATACCCGGTGTTCTACGACAAGCTGAGTGCCCGCGAGAACCTGGCGCTGCATGGGGAGTATATGGGTTTTTATGATACCAACGCGATAGAGGAAGCACTCGAATTGGTGAAGCTGGGAGCGGTGGACAGCAAGCCGGTGAAGAATTTCTCCCTGGGGATGAAGCAGCGGCTGGGCATTGCCAGAGCGGTCATGACCAAGCCGGAGCTGCTGATCCTAGATGAACCGATTAACGGACTGGACCCGCTTGGAATCAAGGAGCTGCGCGAGGTGTTCCGTATGCTGAGCCGTGATTATGGCATGACCCTGCTGATCTCCAGCCACATTCTGGGCGAAATCGAGCAGATTGCCGACACGATCGGCGTAATCCGTGAAGGGGTGCTGGTAGAGCAGGTGGCTATGGATACGATCCGAAATCAGCAAACTC
Organism: Paenibacillus sp. FSL R7-0302; assembly: GCF_038006885.1. Classification (NCBI taxonomy): domain Bacteria; kingdom Bacillati; phylum Bacillota; class Bacilli; order Caryophanales; family Paenibacillaceae; genus Paenibacillus; species Paenibacillus sp. FSL R7-0302. The sequence goes on along the minus strand of NZ_JBBOWB010000001.1, from coordinate 4,455,177 downwards.
AGTATATCGAACTGGTGACTAGCGAGTGCACGAAGGCCGTCTTCATCCTGGAGGGGAAGCTGGGCATCCGCAATTACAAGGTGCTTGACCCGCGGACCATTCGTGTCTATGAAGATATCCCGCAGCTTGAGCTGAGCCGGGCCCTGTCCGCAGCAGAGGTGGAGCTGGAGAGTATGAGCAAGAAGCATCATTCGCTGGAGGATCATTTTGTGGAACTGATGGGGGGCGTCAACCATGTTTAAGTTAATCCGGCTGGAGTTGCGCAAGAGTAAATTCACTTTTCTTAAGGGCGTGCTGATTGCGGATCTGGCCATTTTGGTCCTTATGCTTCTTCTAGCCTTTACCGGGATGGATGATGGGGAATTCGGAACGTATGGCGATTTATTTCAAGGGGTGTCTGTTTTTGTAAAAGCGACCTATATCATCTTCGCCTCCGTTCTGATCAGCAAGCTGGTCATCGACGAGTATAAGAATAATACAATCACAGTGCTGTTCATGTACCCTGTACCGCGTAAAATGCTCATGGCGGCCAAGCTGATCATTGTCTTCCTGTTCACCTTCTTAAGTATTTGGCTGTCTAATATTGTGATTAGCGGTATTCTTGCAGGTGTCGGTTATTTCCTGCCTAATGTTATTCAAGGCGCGCTGACACAGAAGCTGCTGCTTACCCACCTGATAACAGCCGGAACAGATGCGCTCTACTCGGCAGGCATCGGACTGATTCCGTTATACTTCGGGATGCGCCGCAAATCCGTATCGGCCACGATTGTCTCCGCCGTGCTGATCGTCATGCTGATCTCCTCAGGCTTCGGGAACTTCCGCATGGGTAACCTGCTCGGGATCTCGGTTAGCCTGGCCCTGGCCGGGGTGGCGATTGCCTACCTCTCCATCCGCAAGATCGAGCATCAGGATATAAGCTGACATCGCCGGAATTCAAGCCTGTCCTCTCATAGAAATGCAGTGAACAGTGCGGTCCTTCTACAGGACTAGCACTGTTTCTGTCGTTGTACAGTCTGCCTCGGTGCCATGTTTTTCTGGCGACCGTTAACGTTTTTTTTGCTATAATAGGAACTAATTCAGAGAGTTCTACATAATCAGAGCGTTTATACAGTCTTCGGACGCTAACTATAGCAGGGTTGAAGGAGCAGCGGAGGAGGTGAGCTATGCTTAAAGACTGGGCTTCTATTCTGGACAACGCGCTGTCTGGTGAAAGTGCTTATAGGGCGTTGTTCGATCATCATCCGGACCTCATCATTGTGCTGGACAGGCAGGGAAGGTACAGGGACAGTAACCGGATGTTAAGTGCCGAGGAGGCAGGCATACTGAACGATTGCCGGATGCATCCGCCCGGTGAGGCTCATTTTGCAGCGGCCCTGGCCGGGATTACATCGGGCTTCGAGCTGGCCGTGGAAGCCTCGGAAGGACGTGAAGAGACGGGGAGAGGGGCCGGCGGTGCTGAGTCTGGGGGTAATTATGGTGCTGGAAGTGCGGGAAATACTAGTGCTGTAAATGTGGTAAGTACTGGTGTTGGAAGTACTGAGAGTGCTGAGAGTGCTGAGAGTGCTGGGAATTCTGGAAGTGCCAAGAGTACGGGAAGTGCTTGCGGTGCAGGGGTTACGGTACGCTATGTGCCGCTTCACACAGACGAAGGCATTGCCGGTGTATTCGCTATCCTCCATGATTCGGGGAACCAGCCCCTGTCCAGTCTGCTGCATAGCTGGGTGAGCATGAGCAGCAGCCATGCGGCAGGTGCTGAGCGGAATGTGCAGGCAGGAGACGGGTATTCTGCGTATGCGGATGAAGTGGCCGCCGCGAAGGATGACGAGGAGCTGCCGCAGGCCGAATTCGTGTTCGAGATGGCCGAGGACAAGCGGCTTAGCCTCATTCTGAACTCTGTCTCTGCCGGAATCTTCGGCCTGGACAACCTCGGCCGGACCATCTTCATTAACCGTGAAGGGGCAGAGATGCTGGGTTACGAGCCGTCAGAGCTGACCGGGCTGCCGATGATGGAGATGATCCATTACATGCATGGAGGCGCGCCCCGCCATTCTCCGCTGGAGTGTCCCATCGTGCTTACCCTGCAAGACGGGGTTACCCGCAGCAAGGCGGATGATGTTTTCTGGCGCAAGGATGGAACCAGCTTCTTCGTGAATTACCGGATCGCTCCGCTGCTGGACAGAGGCGTGATCTGCGGTGTGGTTATTTCGTTCAGCGATATTACGAACGAGCGGGAGATCCTCCGCGCCAAGGAATCAGCAGAGCAGGCTGCACAGGCCAAGTCGGATTTCCTGGCGATGATGAGCCATGAGATCCGTACGCCGATGAACGGAATGATCGGCATGGCCGACCTGCTGCTGGAGACCGAGCTTGGGGAGGAGCAGCGCAGCTACGCCGAGATTCTGCGCAGCAGCAGCTACAGCCTGCTGCAGATTCTTAATGACATCCTCGATTTCAGCAAGATGGAGGCCGGCAAGATGCCGCTGCAATCCGAACGCTTCGATCTGCGGGAGATGCTGGAGGGCATTATTGATCTGTTCACTCCAAAGGCGGAGGAGAAGAAGCTCTCCCTGCGCTGGTGGGCAGATACCAGTGTGCCGGACATTGTCACGACCGATCCGAGCCGGCTGCGCCAGATTATCGTTAATCTGGTCGGCAACGCGCTGAAATTCACCGATCGGGGCAGTGTCACCTTGTCAGTCAAGAACATCCCGCTGCCCGCTTCAACGGAATATCTGCTGGAGTTCTCGGTCCGTGATACCGGTGTAGGCATTGCCGACAGCAAGCTGAATCTGCTCTTCCAGTCCTTCTCCCAGCTGCATCCGTCCATTAACCGCAAATACGGCGGAACCGGGCTGGGACTTGCCATCTGCAAGCAGCTCGTGGAGCTGATGGGCGGAACGATCTTCGTGGAGAGCGAGGAGGACCGGGGATCGATCTTCCGGTTTATGCTGCCTTTTATGAAGGAAGAGGCGGAGCCCGAGCCTGAGTTACTCTCCTGAGGGGTAACCCGAGCCGAGTGCTGACGTTCATTTGTATTCTCGTATATCGAGGACAATCACCTGTTCTCAACTATCAAGCCAGACAACCCGTTCCCAAGATACAGTGGGAGCGGGTTGTTTCTGTCTGTTATATCCACTCTAACGCTTGGGCAGCGTAAACAATTGTATGTTCTCCACTTGCTCACCTTCGATTGGCTCTTAACGGGACACAGTAAAAATGCTTGTTGCATTGTAAGCGGATTATAGTAAAATCAGAAAGTGCCATTTCCAAATTCTTCTTACCAGGGGGAGTAACATGCAAGAGCAGATGTCACGGACGAACAAGGCGGCTTGGGAGACGAAAGCGTATCAGGCTTGGACACAGTATCATGGTTCACCTGAGGAGCTTGCAGTGCAGCTGCAGCAGGACCCCGCACATACGCTGCGGTATTGGCTCAAGTACACGGGCGATCCATCAGGCTTGAAGGTGCTGAATCTGCTCGGCTCTCACGGCAGGAAGGCCATTTGCTTCGCTGTGCTGGGAGCAGAGGTCACCGTCGTGGATATTTCTGAAGAGAACCGTTTATATGCCTGCGAGGTAGCGGGAGCAGCGGGAGTGAAGCTGGATTACATCTGTGCAGACGTCATGAATATCCCCGATGAAGAAGCTTTGGGAACGTTCGACGTAGTGCTGATGGAGTTTGGTATTTTACATTATTTCACTGATTTGAATGCGGTGTTTGCCTTGGTCCGCAGACGGCTGAAGGCAGACGGACGACTCCTGCTAACCGACTTCCACCCGTTCGCCAGGGCATGGCTGACCACGAAGACGCTTCAGCATCCCACCGGTAATTATTTTGACGATACGCTTAGAGAAGGTGAAGTTGCATTCGCCAAGCTGCTTCCTGAAGAGGAGCGCTCCGGCCTAGGACAAGTGGTGGTGCGGAGCTGGACGCTGGGGGATATCCTGACCTCTGTCGCTTCGCAAGGGTTATATATCCGTACCTTCGAAGAAATCAAGAGTGCCGAGCACCCGGGATTCCCCGAGTTCTACACGCTGGTTGCCGATGCTGTTGAGGGTCCGCTGAGCCCGTTATATCCCGATACGACAACTTAATTCAATCCCATACACAAGAAAAACAGCAGGTCCCCTCGGAGGGCCTGCTGTTTCTTGTTGGCAGAATGTAATCGAAAAACCGATCACATTCCGCGAGGCAAGTGAGCCAAATGTAATCGAAAAACCGATCACATTGCGCGAGGCACGTGAGTCAAATGTAATCGAAAAACCGATCACAATGGGCGGCGCGGAGGCACGTGAGTCAAATGTAATCGAAAAACCGATCACATTGTGCTACCGTGGTATTATCCCCTTTAAGTAGACACTCGAAAAAACCTCATGTGTTAACATGAGGAAATGAGTGAACTGGGAGGGGATTTTGGTATGGCCAAAAAGGGACAAGTGTTTCAATCGTACACGGAGGCATTCAAGAAAGAGGCTATTCAAGCCTATTTTACAGGAGGGGAGAGCTATAAGGTCGTCTCCGACAGGTTGGGGATTGTGAACTGTACCCAGCTTAAAGTATGGGTAAAGAAATATCGGAATGGGGAGCCACTCGATACACCAAAAGGGGCAACAAGCCCTTTAAAAGGACGTCCACGTTCTACATTTGCCAGTATAGAAGAAGAACGAGATTACTTAAAGGCACAGGTGGACTACTTAAAAAAGCGGTATCCAAATCTGTAAAGGGAGGGAAGCTTGGACTGCATGACAAATACGCCGTAATTGAAGAACTACGTGACCAACATGGCATCACCCGCCTATTAGCCATTGCAGAGGTATCGCGGGCAAATTACTACAAGTGGCGAGGTGCAGAGGTTCGACGAATGGATGCCCATGAGCAAGAGCACGCCATGAAAGAGCATATGGTGGCGATTCACCTGGTTCATCCCTATTTCGGGTACCCTCGAATGCAGGCAGCCCTGCGGGAGGCAGGCTACCTCGTCAACCACAAGAAGGTATGGCGGCTCATGAAAGAGCTATCGATCCAGTCTGTCATTCGCAAGAAAAGGAGTCGTGCGGGCTCTACTCCTTCCGTGGTCTACCCGAACCGATTAAAGCGTAAGTTTCATGCGACAGCACCTCAGCAGAAGCTAGTAACGGACATTACGTATATCTCAGACGGCACCCGTTTTTATTATCTGTCTGCGATTCAGGACCTCTTCAACAATGAAATTGTAGCTTGGCAGATCTCGGAGCGAAACGACGTAAACCTCGTCTTGGATACGGTTGAACAGTGGACACGGAAAAGAGACGTGTCTGAGGCCGTGCTCCATTCGGACCAAGGCTTTCAGTACACGTCTCAGGCGTACAACACACGATTAGAGGCATTCAGCGTCAAGGGCAGCCACTCTCGCAAAGCAACCTGCCTGGATAACGCCTGCATCGAATCCTTCTTTTCGCATCTGAAGACAGAAAAGTTGTACCTTCACCAGTGTAAGTCAGAAGCAGAGATTCATCAAGCCGTTGAGGAGTATATCTACTTTTACAATTACCAACGTTTTCAGGCGAAACTGAAACAGCGCGCGCCGATTGAGTATCGACACGCGCTGGCTGCTTAGCTTTTTTCATCTGTCTACTTGACAGGGGTATGACCAACCGTGAGGCGAGAGAGCCCAATGTAATCGAAAAACCGATCACATTACGCTACCGCGAGGCAAGTGAGCCCAATGTAATCGAAAAACCGATCACATTGTGCTACCGTGAGGCGAGAGAGCCAAATGTAATCGAAAAACCGATCACATTACGCTACTGCGAGGCAAGTGGGCTAAATGTAATCGAAAAACACTACCTGACCTGATGCCAACTGCGGGGCTCACCCGCTCTAGCGCATATACATCAGACCCACCGTTGCAGGTCCGCAGTGACTGCCGATGACACAGCCGGCATGAATGACGGCGATCTCCTCAACACTGGTCTGCGCGCGCAGCGCGCTCTCCAGAATCTTGGCATCCTCTTCAGCCAGCGTATGGGCAATAATGAGCAGCTCCTTGTCCATATTGGCGGCATTCGCCAGCGCATGGTGGAGCATCTGCTCCACGGCCTTCTCCTTCTTGCCGCGGATGCGGGCAACGGGGACAATGGCTCCGTCCACCAGCCGGAGGACCGGACGGATCTTCAGCAGGCTGCCGATAAAGTTCTGCATCCCAGAACAACGGCCGCCCATGTATAAGTAGTCCAGCGTATCGACCACGAATTCCGATTCTACCCGGTTACGGGCTTCGGTAATCATTGCTGCGATGTTGGCAGCGCTCTCGCCTTTGGCTGCGGCACGTGCAGCCTTCATGACCAGCAACGCGATTCCGCCGCATAAGGTCTCAGAATCTACGACATGCACCCGGCCTTCGGGGAATTCACCCGCTGCCAGGAGTGCATTCTGATATGTAGAAGATAAAGAAGAGGACAGACTGATATAGACAATATCATGGCCGCTGCTGATCACCGGCTGGAACGCGGCGATGAAATCAGCAGGGGAAGGCGCAGCAGTCTTAGGCAGGGCGCCGCCTGCAGCAACGCGGCGGTAGACCTCTTCAGGGGTGATTTCGACCCCGTCCTTGAAGGTACCATCTCCAAAAACAACATATAACGGCACAATACCGATATCATATGTGTCCTTCCAGCCTTGCGGCAAATCGGAAGTGCTGTCTGAAAAGATTTTTACGATAGACATGAATATCTCCTTCACCGTTCTTGGATGAGAATACACTAGATTAAGAAAACTATAATCTGTTTATTATACCAAGCTTGGGAAGAATCTCAAAACAAAAAAAACAGCTTCACCGTCCATACAGACAGGCGAAGCCGTTCCCGCATTACATGTAACCCTTGATTCTTATTTCTTCATCACCGGAATCCAGACTTCACACACATATTCCTCAGCTGACGTATCGCCGGGCGGGTATAGCTCAATCTCAGGTCCGCCGGTATGCTCATAGCCGGTTCCCGGGAACCATTCCTGATAGATCCGCTGCCAAACCCCTTGAATCGCATGCGGCAAAGCACCCTCGGACCGGAATACGGCCCAGCTGGCAGCCGGAATGACAGTGGTCTCATAACCTTGAGCATCTGTCTGCGGAGTACCTTCGACACCGATCCAATAGGTAAGCTGTTCCTTTTTCATATCCATATCCGTGCAGATGCCAAGCCATTCGCGGGAGGCACTAAGCTCAATCAGCTTGTCGGAAGTGCCGTCCTCATTGCATTCGTCCCAGAACTGCGGGATTCTGCGGAAATTCTCCCCGTCACGGGTAGTTACCTCCATTGATTTGCCGATAACGGTAAAAGCTGGTTTATCCACGATTTTGTAGTCCATATCCTGATCTCCCTTCAATGATAGGTGGAACGAGATGCGGGGGAAAGCTTTGAGCTGGACGCCAGACTTACGCGCTGCTGAAGGGGTAATCCCATGGGCTTTGCGGAACGCCTTGGCGAAGGACTCCGGCGAGTCATATCCGTATTTCAGCGCCACATCCAGTACACGGATATTGGATACCGCCAGCTCCTGGGCGGCCAGCGTCAATCTGCGTTTGCGGATATAGTCGGCTACCGTGAAGCCGGTCAGCATACTGAACATGCGCTGGAAGTGGAACGGTGAGACATAAGCTACCTCAGCCACATCCTCGATACGCAGAGTTTCAGTCATTTTCAGCTCCATATAGTCCAGTGCATGCTTCATTCGAATCAGCCATTCCAAAGCTCCCCATCTCCTTCTGAGTTCATCCTAACATGCCACCGCACAGATGTTCCTGTTATTCTCTGCTCATTAATGACAGGTCATGCGTTCTATCCACCTATGATGTCATATTCGAAGGGATTTGTCAGCTTTCGTTACGCTACCCGATCCGGCAGACTCTGGCCTCGTAAGGACGGAGGGTGCTGCGGTCCATGGCTGCGGGCTCCTCCGGATAATTGCTGATGATCGTTCCGGTGACGGCGTTCAGTTCATCTGTAAGCTCTACAGTCTGCGGGGTATCACCGAAATTGAGCAGGATGAGCCACTTTTCATCGTCCAAGGTGCGGGTATAGGCATAGATAAATTCATGCTCCGGCAGCAGCAGCTCATACTCGCCATAGACCATAATGGGATGCTGCTTACGCAGACGAATCAATTCCTGATAATAGTAAAATACAGAGTCCGGATCAGCCAGCGCCTGCTCCACATTAATCTCGGTGTAGCGCGGATTGAGCTTCAGCCACGGGGTTCCGGTGGTGAAGCCGGCGTTGCTTGAGGCATTCCACTGCATCGGGGTGCGGGCATTGTCGCGGCCTTTGGAATGAATCGCCTGGAGAATGGTGTCGTGGTCTGCGCCGCCTTCGGTCACCTTTTCCCGGTACATATTGAGAATCTCGATATCCTTATAATCCTCCAGCGCGGGGAACTTCACATTGGTCATGCCAATTTCCTCGCCCTGATAGATGTAAGGCGTGCCTTTGAGCGTGTGCAGCAGGGTAGCCAGCATTTTGGCCGATTGTACGCGGTACTTGCCGTCATCTCCGAACCGTGAGACCATCCGCGGCTGATCGTGGTTGTTGAGATATAGACTGTTCCAGCCCTTGTCTGCAAGCCCCACCTGCCATTTATGCAAAATATCCCGCAGCCCCTTCAGCGTCCACGGCACCACATTCCATTTGCCGCCCGGGCCGGAATCTACGTCCATATGCTCGAACTGGAACACCATTTGCAGCTCATGGCGGTCTTCGTCTGTATAGAGAATGGCATCCTCTACGGTGGCTCCCGGCGTCTCCCCGACAGTCATTACGTCGTATTTGGAGAGAACTTCACGGTTCATCTCCTGCAGATACTCATGAACCCTGGGTCCATTCATATAGTATTCGCCGCCGCCGGCAAGCTCGCCCGGGGCCAGGTCCTCATGCTGGACGGAAGGCAGGCCTTCCACCTTGGAAATCAGGTTAATGACATCCATCCGCAGCCCGTCCACACCCTTGTCGAGCCAGAAGGCCATCATCTTGTAGAGCGCCTCCCGCAGCCGGGGGTTCTCCCAGTTCAGATCCGGCTGCTTGCGCAAGAACAGGTGGAGATAATATTCGCCGGTAGTCTCATCCTGCTCCCAGGCCGGGCCGCTGAAGATGGAGCTCCAGTTGTTCGGCAGCGCGCCATCTGGTCCGCCCGGACGCCAGATGTAATAATCGCGGTAGGGATTATCCTTGGAGGAACGGGATTCTACGAACCAGGCATGCTCGTCCGAGGAATGGTTAATGACGAGGTCCATCATCAGCTTGATGCCGCGTTCATGCAGTCCGGCGAGCAGCTCCTCCCAGTCCCGCAATGTGCCGAACTCATCCATAATATCCTCGTAGTCGCTGATGTCATAACCGTTGTCATCGTTCGGTGATTTGTAGACCGGTGACAGCCAGACGACAGTAACGCCCAGCTTCTGCAGATAATCCAGTCGGGAGAGGATGCCCTGCAGGTCGCCGATACCGTCTCCGTTGCTGTCCTGGAAGCTGCGCGGGTAGATCTGGTAGACTACGGCTTCTTTCCAAAAGGTTCTTTTCATTAATGTAGCTCCTTTACCATGGTATATTAGGTTTATAGGTTACAAGGGAATGGAGGGATTGGATTGTCAATCCAAGCGGTTCTTTTTGATTTGGATGGAACATTGCTGGACCGGGATACATCCCTGTTAAAGTTCGTACAAGATCAATACAGGCGTTACCCGGAGCTTCAGATTGTTGATCATGATTTGTTTGTTCAGCGCTTTATCGAACTTGATAATCACGGTTACCTATGGAAGGACAAAGTGTATCAACAGATCCTACAAGAGTTCTCTATTTCGAAGCTGGACTGGAGCTTGCTATTGGATGATTACTTATACAACTTCCAGCAACACTGTACAGGTTACCCGAATTTGTTAACTATGCTTACTGAGCTCAAGAATCATGGTCTGAAGATTGCGTTAATCTCGAACGGTTATGGTCAATTTCAATACGATAATTTCAAGGCCTTGAACATCGGGCATTTATTCGATGAGGTGCTTATCTCCGAATGGGAGGGACTGCGCAAGCCAGATCCGGCCATCTTTCATCGTGCATTAACAAGATTAGGTGTAGATGCGGGCAATGCTCTTTTTGTTGGCGATCATCCGGATAACGATATTCGGGCAAGCCGCGAAGCGGGAATGAAGGCCGTCTGGAAACGGAATGAACAGTTTGTCACAGCGGCGGAAGCGGATGCTGTTATTGATGATTTGGGAGATCTAGTAGATCTCTTATTGAAAAAAAGCCCCGAAGAAGCCATACATCTTCGGGGCTGATAAGCTTACACCGTTACAGAAGCGCCCCCGGCATTGACAGTGCCCAGTCCGTTCACCGTATACTCCTTGCCGTGAATGGTGAGGGAGGCTGGAACCTCGGTTTCGTTGCTGACGGTAACCTGTGCATCGGTCACGGTCACTTTTAGCCGGGAGCCGCGGAACATGATTTTGAACGAATAGGAGGTCCAGTGTCCCGGGTTAGACGGGTTCAGAACCAGCCGGTCGTTCAGCACGCGAAGTCCGCCGAAGCCATGAACAACGGACATCCATGTACCCGCCATGCTGGTGGTATGGCAGCCGTCCTCCGTATCGTTATTGTAATTGTCGAGATCCAGGCGTGAGGTCCGCAGGTACATCTCATACGCCTTCTCCTTGTAGCCCAGCTCACTGGCCAGAATGGAATGGATGCAAGGGGAGAGGGAGGACTCATGCACGGTGATCGGCTCGTAAAAGTCGAAGTTGCGCTTCTTGGTCTCCAGATCATAGCGGTCGCCGAGGAAGTAGAGTCCCTGAAGCACATCTGCCTGCTTGATGAAGCATGAGCGCAGAATCCGGTCCCATGACCATTTCTGGTTCAGCGGCAGGTTCTCCGGCAGCACATCCTTGACCTGAATGATCTCCTTGTCAAGAAAGCCGTCCTGCTGGAGGAAGATACCGCGTTCCTCGTCAGCCGGATAGTACATTTTGGCGATAATCTCACTCCACTTGGCCGTTTCGCTCTCCAGCAGCTCCAGCTTGTCGGCCAGCTCAGCGTAACGCGAAGCCTCATTCTCCTGCACATAGGCCAGAGCCTCAAGCGTGTATTCCATCGTCCAGGCGGCCATCCGGTTCGTGTACCAGTTGTTATTGACGTTATTCTCGTATTCATTCGGGCCGGTGACGCCCAGCATCACGTATTTGTCCTTATGCGCCACATAGTTCACACGCTCCTCCCAAAAGCGCGCAATCTCCACCAGCACCTCCAGGCCGTATTGGCCCAGATAAGCCTTGTCGCCGGTATAATTCACATAGTTATAAATAGCATAGGCAATCGCGCCGTTGCGGTGAATCTCCTCGAACGTAATCTCCCACTCGTTGTGGCATTCCTCGCCGTTCATTGTGACCATCGGGTAGAGCGCGCCTTTGCCGTAGCCGAGCTTGCGGGCGTTCTCCTTGGCCTTCTCCAGATGCTTGTAGCGGTAGATCAGCAGATTGCGGGCAATCGCGGAGTCGGCGGTACTGAGATAGAACGGCACACAATAAGCTTCCGTATCCCAGTAGGTGCTGCCGCCGTATTTTTCCCCGGTGAAGCCCTTCGGTCCGATGTTGAGCCGGTCATCCTCGCCCGTATACGTCTGATTCAGCTGGAAAATATTGAACCGGATCGCCTGCTGCGCCGACACATCGCCTTCAATAATAATGTCGCTCTCTTTCCACTTGTCGCCCCAAGCCGCAGCCTGTTCCGCCAAAAGCGCCACAAAACCCGCCTCCCGCGCACTCTGAAGTGCAGCCGATGCGGCATCCACGAGCTGTCCCAGCCCGTAATTGCGGGAGGTGACATTCGCAGCATACTTATAAATAACCAGCTGATTGCCGGATTCTACCGGAACGTTCACTGTACTGCCCACATATTTGTCCTGCTCCAGCACCTCTGCTTCGGCCGCAACCGGCTCCCCATTCAGCAGAATGTCGAAGGCGAAGGCGGAGGTGACATGGAAATCAAGCTTTTTGGTCTTCAGGGTCAAATGTCCGCCTTCTGGTCCTGCCTTCTTCTCCACTTCGTTCCAGAACTTCTCGTCATAGTTGGAATCCTTGTTCTTGATATCGCCGTCCAGGTAGGGGGTTACGGTAATATTCCCTGCAAAATTGAGCGGAGTGAGCGAATAGCGGATCGCCCCGATCTCCTGACGGACCATGCTGACGATGCGGATGCTCTCTACCTTGAATTCTTTGCCATCCTGGGTGGTTGCGGTGAAGCTGCGTGAGAGCGTGCCTTCCTTCATATTGAGTACCCGGCGGAACTCGCTGACCGTGCACTCTGCCAGATCCAGCGGCGTCCCGTCCAGCTCAATGTTAATCCCGATCCAGTTGGTGCTGTTCAGCACTTTGGCAAAATACTCCGGGTACCCGTTCTTCCACCAGCCGACCCGTGTCTTGTCAGGATAATAGACCCCGGCCATGTAGCTGCCTTGCAGGCTGGGTCCGCTGTACTGCTCCTCGAAGTTGGCTCTCCCGCCCATGTATCCGTTCCCGATACTAAATACGCTTTCGGATATTTCCTGGGTCTGCGGATCAAAGGACTCTTCGATGATGGACCATTCGTTGATTGTTAAGTATTGTTTCATGATTTTGGCTCCTTTAAGGGGGGATGTGGATATAAAATGAACCGTATGCCTCAGTCTTGCCGGTACGTGCAGGCCGCTCCGAATGCGAAAGGATGTTACGATCGCTGTTGTCCCCGGATGCCTTTATTCAAGCTATAAGGTAAGCATCCGGGGACAAAGGCGAACGCTGGCGCTTCTACACATTCCTTTCGCTTTCTCCGCTGATCACGTACCTGTTGGATAACGCACACAGTTCTTTACTGAGGGTAGGGTAGAAGATGCAAGTGCAGCATCTGATCTGACTGATGATCTGAGATGATGAACTGAACTAATAAGTGCATAGAGTAATTGACGCTTTCTGCACCCGGAGTGAAGCGCAGAGGTTCAGACTTAGAGTTAGTTGTATTCTGTGCATTTAAAAGGTGCGATTAGAGGGACTTGAGCCGTATAACTGTAGTCTGTACAACTAAATCTGCCCTAACGGGTCATAGCAGCCTAAAAGTGATTGCATAATTGTACAAAGTACAACTAAGCGGATGAACGGGGGGGGGGTAAATGGCTGAATAGTTGTACAAAGTGCAGTAAGGCTGTCCGGCCGACTAGAGATTCTGTTCAACGGAAGGTCTCGCTTTCCGGCTCCTGTACTGTTACTATTCGTCATACAGTGGCAAAAGATTCCTTCAGCGTGGCAACACTAAGCTGCCGCAGTGAAGGGACAACTAGCGTCGCTTCGCCTAGCGTCTCGGGTGAGCCTATGCCCACGCTGCGCATACCGGCACGGGAAGCGGCCAGGATACCGGCAGCGGCATCCTCGAAGACAACGCATTGTGCGGGAGCGGTGTCCAGAGCCTTCGCACCCAGCAGGAAGACCTCCGGGTCAGGCTTGGCCGCGCTGGTATGCGTGCCGTCGATGATGGCATCGAAGTATGGGGTCAGGCCGGTATTGTTCAGGATGGTCATCGCGTTCTTGCTGGCGGAGCCGAGGGCTACCTTGATGCCGGCTGTCCGGCATTCCTGCAGAAAGTCCAGGGCGCCGGGCAGAATCTCCGAGCTGTCCATCTTGGCGATATACTCGACATAGCGGTTATTCTTCTGCTCAGCCAGCCGGGCTTTCTCGTCTTCGCCAAGTGTGATGCCGCCGATCTCCAGCAGAATATTCAGCGAAGCGGCCCGGCTGACCCCCTTGAGCCGCTCGTTATCCTGCTCTGTGAAGACAAATCCAAGCTCTTCGGCCAGCTCCCTCCAAGCAATATAGTGGTACCGGGCAGTGTCTACGAGAACGCCGTCCAGATCGAACAGGCAGGCTTTGATATCTGACATGTTGAACCTCCTAAAATGATTAGTGAACAAATAGATATGGGCAACCCGCCAAATGGGCGGAATTCCTGCAAAAGGTGCAACATTCCTGTGCGGAACAAGTCCCGCTGGCGGAAATCCTGCATAAAGTACAACAATCGGTGAGAGTTGCGCGCCAAATGGGTGAGAATCCTGCAAAACATGCAACATTTGTCTGCGAATCGTACCTTGGTGGCTGAAATCCTGCAAAAGGTGCAACATTTCTCTGCACAGGAGGGAAGGCTTTAGAGTAGCATCGAACATCCCAAAGTGCGCAGCCCCGGAGCTCCAGCCTCCGTATCAGTCCCGGCCCCAGCCCGATCACCAGCCCTCGTTATGAGTGCCGCCATCAGTTCCGGTCTCGATCACCAGCATCAGTATCAGTCCCGCCGCCAGCACTTGTACCAGCACTAACGTCAGCCCCAGCTCGATCACCAGCCCTCGTTATGAGCGCCGCCACAAGTTCCGGGCTCCCACCAGTCTCCGTATGAGCGCCGCCATCAGCCTCAGCGCCACATTAGCACAGGGGAAACGCCGCTGCCGGCAACATTCTTTTATATTAGCGCAAACGTTTGAACAATGCTCCAAAAAATAAATGAAGCGAAGGTCTGCTTCATTCATTTTCTTGTACATGCCTTACTGTTGCTTCTACATGTCTTGATGTCCCGGAGCATGCATAGAGGACTCCCGTACGATTAGACGGTGGGGAATGACAAAACGATTCGTATATCCGTCCTGATTATCCGGCTTCTGGATGTTCTGAATCAGCACCTGAGAGGCCGTATAGCCAAGATGATAGATTCCGATATCAATACTGCTGATCGGAGGACTAGACAGCTCGGACAGCGGGATGTTGTTGAAGCTGACTATCGCCAGATCCTCGGGGACCTTGTACTTCAGCTCGTTCAATCCGCGGAGTACCCCGAAGGAGACCATATCATCCACCGCGACAAGTGCTGTCGGACGGTTCGGAAGATTCATGAAGAAGGACATCGCCCTATAGCCGCTGTCCTGCAGGAATTCGCCTTCAACGATCCATTCTTCCTTCATCGTAAGCCCCTTACCTTGCATGGCCTTGCGGTAACCCTCCAGACGGTCGCTTGAGACGATGAGGTTCGGCGGGCCGCTGACGAAGCCGATGCGTTCATGTCCCATGGAGATGAGATGATTCGTCGCATCATAGGCGGCCATGATATTATCATTGTCCACTGACAGAATATCCTCGTAGCGGTCGCTTCGTCCTACCAGGACAAAGGGATAACCGCCCGACTGCAGGAAATCGATCACCGCATCGTCTTTACGGGAATACAGCAGAATAACGCCGTCCACACGGCGTCCCTTGAGCAGACGGGAGACAGCTTCAAGCTCCTCCTTCTCGTTCGCTCCAGAGCTGATCAGCACATCATAGCCCGAACGGCTGGACTGAGTGACGATCCCGCGGATTAATTCCATAAAAAACAAATTGGAGAACAGCTCTTCGGCCGGTTTCGGAAGAATGATGCAGATACTGTTAGTGGTCTTGGATACCAGACTTTTGGCCATCATGTTCGGGGTGTAGCCCATTTCTTCCATAATCACTTTGACCTTACGGGAAGTTTCTAAGCTGATTCTGGGATGGCCTGACAACACCCGGGACACCGTGGAGGGAGAGACTCCCGCTTTCTTGGCAACGTCCTTAATGGTAACTGTCATAGAAACCTCCTAATGGAACCGTTTGCTTTACACAGTAATATTAATCGAAGTGGGGATGATTGTAAATAGTGAAACCTCGCATAGGGCGTAATCCCCGTGGCTTCTACGTTCTGAGCACCACACAGCGATACGGCTTAAGCTATTGTGAATCTGGAAGTGGAGCAGAGGTGTATGCAAATCTGTGCAATTAACAAGGGGATTTTGTGCACAATTAGTGCAAGTGGAGTAGAGTTTGTCTTATCCATCTCTAAAAAGTAAGCAGTTGAACATTACTTTTCCGGAAGATTAGCAGGTTCAAAATTTCAACCGACACCTATAAATACTGATTATATAGAGGACACAACAGAATTGATTCTATTGTGTCCTGTACTAAGTAGTAGCTCTGTTTCATTCTACAAACGTTTGCGCCAAAATGTTCTGAATCAGCTTATAAGAGAACGAGCAGAGATTAGGACAAGCTCGCCTGAAGCACGGCGAAGCCGTATGCAGGCAGTCTCAGTGACAGCTTGCCGCGTTCGGCATGGATCGCTTCGCCAGTCCACAGATTCTCCCAATTGCGTTCCTGGACGTCCAGCCGGAAGGTCTGCACCGTCTCCTCCGTATTAATCAGCACGATGATCAGATCATCGCCCAGACTGCGCTCATAGGCCAGCTTGCTGCCCCCGGCTCCGGCTTCAAGGAAGGTGAAGCGTCCGGTGCGCAGCGCCGGATGGCTGCCGCGGATCTCAATCAGCTTACGGTAAAAGTTGAATAAATCGCGATCCTGCCGCTCCGGGTCCCACTCCATGCATTTACGGCAGTCCGGGTCGCCTGCGCCATCCATTCCGATCTCGTCCCCGTAGTAAATGCAGGGCGTGCCCATGAAGGTGAACTGGAACAGTGCAGCCAGCTTCATGACGTTCTTATCGCCCTCGGCTACAGTCAGCAGACGCGCAGTATCATGGCTGTCGAGGAGATTGAAGGCGACCTCACTGGCCTGGAGCGGATACCGGGACAGCTGTCTGCCGATCGAATGGGCGAAGCCTTCCGCATCCAGCGTTCCGTAGACGAAGAAGTCAAGCACCGCGTCTGTGAACGGGTAGTTCATGACGGCATCGAATTTGTCGCCTTCCAGCCAAGGGGCTGATTCATGCCAGATCTCGCCCAGAATGTAAGCCTCGGGATTGGCACGCTTCACGACTTTGCGGAAATCACGCCAGAATTCGTGATCCACCTCGTTGGCCACATCCAGACGC
Source organism: Paenibacillus sp. FSL R7-0302 (assembly GCF_038006885.1). Taxonomy (NCBI): domain Bacteria; kingdom Bacillati; phylum Bacillota; class Bacilli; order Caryophanales; family Paenibacillaceae; genus Paenibacillus; species Paenibacillus sp. FSL R7-0302. Next base: position 4,438,302 of record NZ_JBBOWB010000001.1, on the reverse strand, counting down.
CAGCCGTCGATGCCGACCTCCTTGATCCAATACTCGGCGACCTTCAGCAGATACTCCTTCACCTCAGGATGCTCCGTGTTCAGCTTCGGCATCAGCGGCTCGAAGGCGAAGGCATCGTAAGTCGGGATATTGTTCACTACCTGGAGCGGATATTCCCGGATATGGAACCAGTTCTTATACTCCGAATCCTCGCCCTTCTCCAGTACATCCACGAACGGGGCGAAGGTACGGCCCGCATGGTTGAAGACTGCGTCCAGCAGCACACGGATGCCGCGCTCATGACAAGCATCGACCAATCTTTTCAGCGTGTCCACATCACCGAAATGCGGATCGACCTGCATATAGTCCTCCGTGTCATATTTGTGATTGGTGGTGGCAGTGAAGACCGGTGTGAAATAAATGCCCGTAATGCCCAGCTCCGTCAGATGGTCGAGATGATCTATGACACCCTGCAGATCTCCGCCGAAGAAATTATCCGGCCGGGGGGTTCCGCCCCAAGGCTCCACATTAGCAGGGCTTATGCCGGGATTGCCGTTAGCGAACCGCTCCGGGAAAATCTGATAAAACACCGCATCCTTGACCCAGGCCGGAGGCGTGAAGACATCACCGCGGCTTATGTAGGGGAATTCAAACAGCCGGTTGGGGTTCGCGGGACGCTCCTTCTGGAAATCACTCTCTGTCATCCAGATCCGTTCTTGGCCCTGCTGCAGCAGGAAGCCGTATTTCAGCCTGCGGTAGAGCGGAACCGATTCGCATTCCCAGTAATCGAACATCGCATCGGAAGTGAACAGGGTCATCGGGATCAATTCCTTGGTGGTGTCCCAGGCATATTTATCGCCCGCCCAGGCGAAGACCTCAGTCAGATCCCCCTTCTTGGCCCGCAGACGCAGGTGGATGGTATTGTGGTCATAGGCATACGACCAGTTCAGACGGGGACGATGATACACGGCTTCTAGTAACATTTTAATTCCTCCTAAATTTAGTTTGGCTATATAGATTGAACTTAGAAATTTAAGTTAAGGGAAAAGTGGCGGAGGGGAATTTTGGAACTGGAGGAGCGGTAGCGTCCGCCTTTGTATTTTGATTTCTACCGCGTAGAGCGGTTCTAATCAGGAAATCCAAATACAACAGCGGCCGGAAGTCCAAAACTTCTCTGGAGTCACGGCTAATCCCAAAACATAAGACCAGTAATTCAATTTATATAGATTACGCACCCGATTCTGCACATGGCAAATAGGCACAACCCCGGATAATTACGCCGAGGTTGTACCTGATAAGGAACAGTGCCTTTAGATTAGTGAAGAATGGGTGTTTCATAATGGTTTGGATTATAGCATGGAATAAAATGAGGTTCAAGAGGTTTGTACAAACAGTTGCACAAAGTTTTAGGAAGGGGAAACCGATTTCCAAAGTCTGTAAATTGATAATATTTAGCAATTATACAACAATATTCGCCTAAATACGACAAAAAATGCAGAAATGAATTTTGAAAATGAAGTAAATTCAAGTTATTTAAAGAAATCATGTGATAAATAGAGTAAATAAAACATTATCCACTATAAACGGCTGAATTTTATTGATTTTAGTATGTGCAAACGTTTTTACATCTGCGAGCCTGCTGATGTATTATGGATTCAGGAATGAAGCGCTTTCTAAACAGGGTATAACGTATTCGGAAGAGGCAATTGGAGAAAGCAGAATTTTTTTTGAATCCTCTGAAATCGTTTGCGCAAAGTGGGAAGCACGATCGTCAAATGAACACCATCGTCAAATGAAGCACCATCGTCAAATGAAGCACCATCGTCAAATGAAGCACCATCGTCAAATCAAGTGATATACACACAGGAGGGGTTAAAAGGAATGGATCTCAAAAAACTTATGGTTCTCACCGCAGCGTGTTCGATGGCAATCTCAATTACGGCGTGCGGCTCAAACAACAATGCCGGGGGAAATGCAGCGGCGACGAATGCTCCTGCAGATAGTGCAGCAGCAACGGATAATGCGGGGGCAGGCAGCGACAACGCACCGGCAGCGGGTGAGATCGTCCCGGAAGAGGGCGCTTCCCTTGTGATCTGGGAGAGTAAGGAAGAAAGACAGTTCGCCGAAGAGGTCGCCAAGCAGTTCACTGCCAAGTATAATGTTCCAGTTAAAATCGAAGAGGTAGCCCCGCCGGATCAAGTCGGCAAGCTTACCCAGGATGGACCTTCCGGCCTGGCAGCTGATGTCATCGTCATTCCTCATGATAATCTCGGTAAGGCGGCCAGTGCGAGTCTGCTGCTCCCAAATGATATCTTCGGAGAAGAGACCAAGGCGGAGAACACCGAGGCTTCCATCGTGGGTTCATCCTATGACGGCGAGCTGTACGGCTATCCGAGAGCGGCAGAGACCTATGCGCTGTTCTACAACAAGTCTCTGGTCAAAGAAGCCCCGAAATCCTTCGATGACGTCATTGCCTTCAGCAAAACGTTCACGGATAAAGCTAAGAACCGTTACGGCATTATGTGGGAAGTCGGCAATATGTACTTCAACTATCCGTTCATCGCAACTACCGGAGGTTACCTGTTCGGCAAAGACGGTACCGACAAAGACGATATCGGCCTGAACAATGAAGGTGCGATCAAAGGCCTGACTGAATTTGCGAAGCTGAAGGAAGTCTTGCCGATCAAGAGCGGTGACATTAACCCGGACATCAAGCGCAGCCTGTTCAACAGCGGGGATGTAGCCATGGATATTACAGGACCTTGGGAGCTTGCCGGATATAAAGAAGCGCTGGGCGACAACCTGGGAATCGCTCCGGTTCCTACCATTGACGGCAAGACTGCCATTACCTTCTCCGGGATCAAAATCTTTACCGTCAACGCCTATACGCAATATCCGAATGCTGCTAAGCTCTATGCCCACTTTGCTTCCGGCAAAGATTCGCAGCTGACACTCAACAAGCTGATCGGTTCCGTACCGACGAACAATGAAGCCCTGCAGGACCCGCAGATTACGGGTGATCCGTTCGTATCCGCATTTGCAGAACAAGCGAAGAACTCCCAGCCGATGCCTTCGATTCCTGAGATGGGGAACGTATGGAGCCCGGTGAATGCGGCACTTCCGGCCATCTGGGATAACAACACTGATCCGAAGGCAGCCATGGACAAAGCCGTAGAGCAGATTAAAGACCTGAACAACGGGGCTTCTGCCCAGTAACTACACAATCATCAGCTTACCGTGGAATTAGAGTTGCCCGCCGCATAGCCTGCGGCGGGCAGTTTACTTGAATTCCGCACGGAGAGGAGAACGGAAGGGAAATGCAGCGACACAAAGCGAGAGCTGGAATACTGTCGGCCATTTTTATGGGACTCGGGCAAATATATAACCGCCAATTCATCAAAGGGCTTATTTTCATAGCTGTAGAGGCTGTGGCACTTATCTATTTCATTAGCAATCTGGGAAGAGCCTTCTGGGGGATCACCACACTCGGGGAATCGCCAAGCCGGCTGGAGAAGGTTAAAGGCATTGCCAAAATGGTTCCCGGAGACCATTCCATCGTCATTCTGATTGAAAGCCTGATCACCCTGCTATTCTTTGTGTTATTCCTGATTCTCTGGTACATGAATATTAGGGATGCCTATAAAATCGGAGCAGAACGCGAAAACGGCCGTCCATCGCATACATTTACACAATCCGTACGTTATATTCTGGATTATAAATTTGCCCAGAGCTTCCTGCTGCTCCCGGGGCTTGGAATACTGTTCTTTACCATTATGCCGATCATCTTTATGATCATGCTGGCTTTTACCAACTATGCTGCACCGAACCACATTCCTCCGGCGAAGCTTGTAGACTGGGTAGGGTTCGAGACCTTCCGCAATCTGCTGGTGCTGAAATCCTGGAGCCATACCTTTTACGGTGTACTTACCTGGACGATTATCTGGGCGGTTCTTTCGACTGTAACTACTTATTTCGGCGGGATGCTGGTTGCCCTGCTGATTAACCAAAAAGGTATCCGCTTCAAGGGCATGTGGAGAATGCTCCTGATCATCCCTTATGCCATTCCGCAGATGATCTCGCTCCTCTTGATGCGCAATCTGTTCAACGGGCAGTTCGGCCCGATCAACCAGTATCTCGGGTTTTTCGGACTGCATGGCCTACCTTGGCTGACTGATCCGTTCTGGGCCAAAGTTACGGTCATTGTCGTGAACATGTGGGTCGGTATTCCGGTATCCATGCTGCTGATCATGGGGGTATTGACTACGATTCCGCGTGATATGTATGAGGCGGCTGAGGTGGACGGTGCAACCAACTATCAGAAATTCCGCATCGTCACCCTGCCGATGATTCTGTTCTCTACCGCACCTACGCTGATTATGCAGTTCGCCGGTAACATCAACAACTTCAATGCGATCTTCCTGCTGACGGGAGGGAACCCGGTGAACGGGAACTACCAGTATGCAGGTTCAACGGATCTGCTCGTTACCTGGCTGTATAAGCTGACGCTGGATCAGAACAAGAATAATATGGCGTCGGCGATCGGCATCATTCTGTTCATCATTGTTGCCGGGTTCTCCCTGTACAATTACCGCCGGACCAAATCGTTCCAAGAGGAGGATATGATTCAATGATTATCGGACGCAAAGCTGCGAACTTTATTCGCCTCTGCTTAAGCTATATTGTTCTCGTTGCCCTGGCGGTCGCTGCAATCTATCCGGCACTCTGGATCCTGCTTGCATCCTTCCGTCCGGGTAAATCCCTGTACAGCAAGACGCTGATTCCCGAGACATTCACCCTCGCCCACTATAAGGAGCTGTTCACCTCACCAGTCTATATGTTTGGAACCTGGTATGGGAATACGCTTAAGATTGCGGTGTTCTCGATGCTGATCGGGGTGGTGCTGACGCTGTTGACCAGCTATGCCTTATCCCGGTTCCGGTTCAAAAGCCGCAAGACCACCATGTCCACACTGCTGATTCTCGGGATGTTCCCGGGCTTCATGAGCATGATTGCCATCTATCTGCTGCTGAAGGAGTTCAATTTGCTGGATACTCATCTGGCGCTTATTATCGTCTATGCAGCCGGAGCACCGCTCGGAGGGACACTGATCGCCAAGGGCTTCCTGGACACGATTCCGCGTTCGCTGGATGAAGCCGCGCGGATTGACGGGGCGAGCAACTTCGGGATTTTTACCCGGATAATTCTGCCTTTATCCCGTCCGATGATCACTTATATCGCGCTGACCCTGTTTGTCGGCCCGTGGGTCGATTTCATCTTCGCCAAGCTGATTCTGCGGACCAAGGAGAACTGGACGGTCGCCGTGGGGATGTGGGATATGGTCAATACGATGCAGAATTCCAACTTCACCCTGTTCGCAGCGGGTGCGGTGCTAATCTCTGTACCGATTATGATTCTCTTCGCCTTCCTGCAGCGTCTGCTGGTTGACGGTCTGACGGCGGGGGCAAGTAAGGGTTAGGAATTCAGGAAGTTAGAAATATAGGAAGTTGTCCATGTTTGTACGAATAACAGGTGCGGCCTTGAAGCAGTTCTGAGGGGCTGCACCTTTCTTTTGTCGGGAAATCGTGATCTGGTTGATAAGGGGAGAATGTAATGCAACGGTGGCGATTCATTAATTTCAGCTCGGTTGGCGTCAAGTTATTCGTAATTCTGTTCTGTACTATTGTCCTGTTGTCCTCAGTTCTAGGCTTAACTTCCTATTATGCGGCAAAAGGGATCATTACCGATGAGGTGGCAGCAGCCTCCTCACAGTCTATTGTCCAGGCGGCGGACAAGCTGGATTTCCTGTTCGCTGAATATGAAGCGCTCTCCAGGCAATTCGCTGTAGATCCGGCGCTAAAGGCTGATATGGAGACGGTTAATCTTCCAACCGCCGGTACGGTTGCGCGGGCAGCCGCAGAAGACCGGATACGCCGCAAGCTGGACTCCGTCAGAGGATCGGATGAGCGGCTGCTTGGTGTCCGGCTGGTCGCAAGAAGCATGGTGGACGCCGAATCCTACAAATCGACGGGGATTAGCGGTGTGCGCAGTGATGAGGGCATCCTTGCCCGGATGAAGGAGATCGATAACGGTAAAGGCAATCCCGTCTGGTTCCCCGTCCGGGCTAGAGGCTTCTTCGACGCGTACAGCGAGTCCGCTATGACGATGGGCCGTCTGCTGCGGAATATTCAGAATCCGGCTGCCGAGTATTACATGCTGATTGAGGTGAAGGGCCAGGCGCTGACGGATGTGCTGTCCAACCTGCATATCGGGCTGGCTGGAGAGATCCGCATCCTCGATTCTTCGGGTCGGGTTGCATACAGTGCTGACGATGCACTGCTCGGGCAGGCTTCTTACATACATAGCGGAGAGTTGAAGGCCGGAACGCAGAAGGGTGAGGAGCAGAAGCTGCCGGGGGCAGGGAAGAGTGAGGAGCCGGATCTGACCGGGCAACGGGAGAATGAGGGACAAGAGCCGGCCGGAGCACCGCAGAGGGAGAGCGGGAAGCGGTCCTTCACGGCGGGGGATGAGCAGGGGAGTCCACAGCTGGTAGTCTACCAGCCGCTGAGCACAGCGGACTGGACGCTGCTGGGCTATGCGCCGGTGAGTGATTTTACCAAATCTGCCGACAGGCTGCTCTACATAACCTTGCTGGTAGTCTTGGCTGCAGCCTTGATTGCTCTCATCATCGGCTATGTTCTGGTGCGGCTGATCGGCCGTCCGCTTGGCAAGCTGGCCCGGCTGATGGAAGAGGGCGAGCGGGGCAATCTGCAGGTGCGGACCAGCTTCAAGGGCCGGGATGAGATCGGGCGGGTGGGTCACAGCTTCAACCGGATGATGGAGCAGATCTCCCGGATGGCCGGGCAGAGCAGCAGTTCGGCTGCGGAGGTGCTGGCAACCTCGGAGCAGCTCGTTGCCGCTTCCGGCGCGATTAGCGGCCAGGCCAGTGAGGTCGCGACTGCCACCGGTGAAATTGCCGGGGGAGCCGCCAGTCTGGCAGCCGAGGCCGAGAGCAGCAATGCCAAGGTGGAGCTGATGGGCGGCAAGACCAGCGAAGTGGCTGAGAAGAATGCAGTTATGGCAGCATCCGCAGAGAAGGTCATGGAGGTCAGTGACCAGGGAGCGGAGCGGATGAAGAAGCTGGTATCGCAGAGTGAGGATGTGCTGAAGCTGATGGACCTGATTCAGGAGAATTCAGCCATGCTGCGGGATAGCACAGTGCTGATCCGCAGCATCCTCTCCCCGATGATTGCGATGAACAAGCAGACGAATATTCTGGCGCTGAATGCTTCAATTGAAGCCGTGCGCGCTGGCGCCGCCGGGAGAGGCTTCATTGTCATTGCCAATGAGATCAGAGGGCTGGCCAATCAGTCGAGCGAGTCGATTGCCTCCGTCTCCCGAATTACCGAGGAGATCAGCGGTCATATCGAGAACACGGTTAAGGTTGTGAGTGAGGCTGCGCCGATGTTTGGCAGCCAGCTGGCCTCGGTCCGGGAATCCTCGCTCATCTTCGCGAGTGTAAGGGCCGAGATGGAGGTGTTCAGCGGATACCTGGGCCAGTCTTCGGCGGCTGTCTCCGAGCTGGCCGAATACCAGCAGCAGCTGGGACAATCCATGGCAAGTGTGATCTCGGTAGTGCAGCAGACCAGCGCCTCTACGGAAGAGGTGGCGTCCATGTCCTCACAGCAATTCACGGTCAGCAGGGAGCTGGTCGCCCTCTCGGGCAAGCTGGAGGAGCTGGCGGAGCAGCTGAAGCAGTCGATGATTTCTTTTCAGGGTTAGGGCTGAAGGGATAAAAGGATGAAGGGAGAGCGGTTGTGGAAGCGTATTGCGGGAACCTGCGCTTTTCTATAAGATGGATGAGGTTAGATGCAGGATATCTTGAATACTGAAGGTGATGTCATGGACAAGCATTTATTTCTGAACGGCGGCGGTCCGCCGTTTACCCGTGGTCTGGCACGGAGATTCGTAAGCGTAATGGCAGCAGGACCAGTCGCTGTGTTATTTGAAGAAAGGGAAGACTGGCCGGACTATATGCCTGCCTATATGCAGCCGCTGGCTGACGCGGGAATATCCGAATTCTGTTATCTGCCGCTGAAGTCTACTGAGGTGCATACTGCTATAGAGAGCCTCCAGGCCTGCGGCGGGATCATCATCGGGGGCGGGGATACGGATCTGTATGCCGACCTGATTGTGGATACCCCTATCGGTGAGGTGATCCGGCAGCGTTATGAGGCGGGAATACCGGTTGCGGGATTCTCGGCAGGAGCGTTGATTAGCCCGGAGCGGTGTGTAATTTCCGCCAAGGATAATGAGAGCAGACAATTCAAACACCGCAAGGGTCTCCATCTGATTCCTGATCTGCTGCTATCTGTCCATTTCACCCAGTGGGATGAGGAGGAGCATTTACGGACAGCGGTCCGTACCCTCGGCGAGCTGCCGAATTACGGAATTGACGAAGAGACCGGCATCTACCTGCTGAACGGACAGCCCGAAGAGATAGAGGGCGGCGGGGTGTATAGTCTGGTGAATGGAATATTGACAAGAATCCACTGAGGATGATGAGCGGGAGCAGAGGGCGCGGGCCTTCTGCTCTTGTTTTTTGCGCCGGGGAACCTGGGTATGTAGGTCCAGACTGGTATGAAGGCATGTAGCGGAATGTAATCGAAAAACCGATCACATTTTGCTGGCGAGGGGAGCAAAGGCGGATTGTAATCGAAAAACCGCTCACATTTTGCTGGTGAGGGGAGCGTGGGCGGAATGTAATCGAAAAACCGATCACATTTTGCTGGTGAGGGGAGCGTGGGCGAAATGTAATCGAAAAACCGATCATATTTTGCTGGTGAGGGGAGCGTAGGCGGAATGTAATCGAAAAACCGATCACAATGTGTTGGGAGGAGGCATCCGGGCCCGAGGGGTTAACCCGCTGCTTGTCCTGCCTACGCTCAAGCGATACACTTGTGCTATCGATACTGGCAGAGGGGAGGCGGGCGGTGTGGCAGAGATGAACGGGAGTCTTTTTGAGCAGGGATTGCTGGAGAGGGATTACAGTCCGCACTTTCTGGCTTATTACTATAGGCAATGGAGCAATTACGCGATGCCTTACCATCATCACAACTCCACGGAGATCATGTATCTCATCTCAGGCAGCTGTGTGGTGGAGGTGCGGGATGAAGCGGGCGGCGATACGCCCTTCCGGCTGAAGCGGGGAGAGATGATTCTGCTGGATGCGGAGGTGCCGCACCGGCTGATTGTGGGAGAGGGCTCCTCCTGCCGGATGCTAAACGTGGAATTTGCTTTTACCGAATATGGGGGCGTAGTTCCGTCCATTGGCAGCTTGGCCCGGGAGGAGGAGGTGCTGGCAGAGCTGCTTCGGCATCCGTTCGATAGTCTGGTGTTGTCCGATCAGGAGGAGGTCTTCCATGTGCTGAAGGCGCTGGTGCTGGAGCTGGATCAGCGCGGGCGGAAGGGGAGCAGCATGGTGCATCTGCTCTTTGCGGAGCTGCTGCTGCGTCTGGCCCGGTTGCGCATGGAGTCGCTCCCGTCCAGCCAGCAGCCCTCACAGCTCTATGTGCGGCGGGCCATCGAGTTCCTGCATCAGAATTATGACCGGAGCATTCAGGTTAAGGAGGTTGCGCTCTCCGTGAATGTTCACCCGGGTTATCTGCACCGCATCTTCAGGACGCACACGGGGCAGACCCTGACGGACTACTTGAACCAGCTGCGTATGGAGAAGGCCCGGATGCTGCTGGGTCAGGGGGAGATTCCGGTAGCGGAGATTGCCGACTATGTGGGGATCAGCAGCAGGCAGTATTTTCATCTGCTATTCAAGAAGTATTCAGGCTGTACTCCTATCGAATACCGCAACTCTATCGAACGCCACTACTGGAGTGAAGGATAGTTTCGTGTTCAACCCTGGAGGGGTATGGTATGGAGAAGGTTAGGATTGTTGACAGGTTACCCGCAAAATGGTCATGATATTGGTTACGCTTCCGGCAGTCCCCTTGTTACAATGGACAGGAGTCAATAATTCATTGCCGGAGGATGATTATTATGTCTTTTAAAGTAACTTTTATCGGGGCAGGCAGTATCGGATTCACCCGCGGACTGCTGCGTGACCTGCTGACTGTGCCGGAATTCCGTAATATCGAAGTTTCGTTCATGGATATAAACAGCCATAACCTGGACATGGTCACTGAGCTGTGCCAGCGGGATATTAAGGAGAATGGTCTGGATATCACTATCTCTTCCACGACGGACCGCAGGGAAGCGCTCAAGGATGCCAAGTACGTATTTTGTACTATCCGTATGGGGGGCTTGGAGGCCTTCGCTACCGATGTGGATATTCCACTTAAGTATGGCGTGGATCAGTGTGTAGGAGATACGCTGTGTGCAGGCGGGATTATGTACGGGCAGCGCGGGATTGCGGAGATGCTGGAGATCTGCCGTGATATCCGTGAGACAGCTGCTCCGGATGTGCTTCTGCTGAATTACTCGAATCCGATGGCTATGCTGACCTGGGCCTGCAATAAATACGGCGGTGTGCAGACCATCGGGCTGTGCCATGGCGTGCAGCATGGGCATTCGCAGATCGCTCAGGTGTACGGCCTGGAGAAGTCGCAGGTGGATATTATCTGTGCCGGAATCAATCACCAGACCTGGTATATCTCTGCGAAGCATGAGGGCAAGGATCTGACGGCGGGTCTGCTTGAGGCCTTCGAGAAGCATCCCGAGTACAGCCGCACCGAGAAGGTGCGGATCGATATGCTCCGCCGCTTCGGCTATTACAGCACGGAATCGAACGGACACCTGAGCGAATATGTGCCCTGGTACCGCAAGCGCCCGAGCGAGATCATGGACTGGATCGATCTGGGCGTATGGATCAACGGGGAGACGGGCGGCTACCTGCGGGTCTGTACGGAAGGCCGCAACTGGTTCGAGACGGATTTCCCGAACTGGATGAAGGACCCGGCGCTGGAGTACATCCCGGAGAAGCGGGGAGAGGAGCACGGCTCGTATATCATCGAAGGGCTGGAGACAGGACGCGTCTACAGAGGTCACTTCAACATGGTGAATAACGGCGTCATCTCCAATCTGCCGGATGATGCCATTATTGAAGCGCCGGGCTACGTGGACCGTAACGGCATCTCGATGCCGCTGGTCGGCGACCTGCCGCTCGGCCTGGCGGCCGTCTGCAACGTCAGCATTTCCGTGCAGCGCCTGGCGGTGGAAGCGGCTGTGCATGGCGACGACAAGCTGCTGCGCCAGGCGTTCATGATGGACCCGCTGGTCGGTGCCGTCTGCAATCCGAAGGAAATCTGGCAGATGGTTGACGAGATGCTGGTGGCCGGAGAACAGTGGCTGCCGCAGTACAGCGCAGCTATTGCAGAAGCGAAGGAACGCCTCGCCTCCGGTGATCTGATCCCGACGAATGCCAGCAACGAAGGTGCGGCCCGACTGAAGGTGAAGACGGTAGATGAGATGATGCAGGACCGCGAGGCCGCGAACAAGAACGCCGGGGAATCCGACAAGGGCAAGGACAGGGAGAAGGTGCAGTAAGCGGAGGAGACATAAGTCTGGGCGGAGCGGAGAAATATTGGAATGAGGGCTGTCCCAAAAGTCATGATGACTGCTTGGGATAGCCCTTTTTGTGTAGAGTTGGAAGTGTGCATGAGCGCGTAGGGTCCAGTGTGTGTATGCGAAAAACCGAACACAATTTACTCAACGTAGGCGCTTGGGTCAGATGTATGCGAAAAACAGCATCCTTTCCCTTAATGGGGGAAATAGGCAGGTGTAATCCCTCACTCCCGAATCAGCTTCTCCTGCTGCAGACGGTGGATCTTGCGGCGGACGGGTATGCTGAGCCAGACGAAGAACAGGCCCAGAATGATAACAGACACTCCCACGATGAGGTTGATTTTGTAGATGTTAGATGAAGTATTCAGCGTAATCAGCATGAGATTTAAGGAGCCGATGATCAGCTCCATGAACGCGAGGGACAGATAGACTTTATAGATTCTCTGATAGTGCTTGATCTTGGAGTCTGCATCGGTATAGATCTGGAAGGGGCCTTCTGAGGCCTTCCTTCTGAAGAACACCCAGCGTTGGTTCATAAAGGCACGATTGGCCTTGTTAGGGGTCCCGGACGGCACCCGCTCGGCTCCGGTCTCCTCCATGAATTGCAAGTAGCCTGCCGCCTCCTTCGGGTCCTTCTCCAGCAGCTCAATCCGGTAAATATACTCCCCCTTAGCGCTCTCTTCGAACACATAACGGGCCCAGGAATGCTCCACCAGGGCCAATCCCTTGGCCGACATTTCATTCAGCCACGCTTCTTCCTTCTCGTAATCCATGAAAAATTTGCGCACCACCTTACTCATTACGCTTCGCCTCCCATTAGCTTTCTTCCATTGGTGAGCAGCTCGTCAAGCCGGGTCATTTCATTCCGGACTATCGATTTGCCCAGCTCTGTAATCTGATACTCCTTCTTGCGGGAATCTTCTCCGCCAGCCAGCAGCGTGATCCATCCTCGTTCCACAAGTGTGCTTAACGCCCCGTATAACGTGCCTGCACCCAGCTCCACACGCTGATTGCTCAGCAGCTTCACGTTCTGCATAATCCCGTAGCCGTGCATTGGGGTGAGCAGTGACAAGAGGATATAATAGACGCCTTCAGTCAGCGCCCCGTATTCATTGTTGCCGGACAATGCCATCACCTTCCTTATCGCGCATCTTTAAATCTCATTTCACAGACCGGAAATTTCCTTTGTATCATTCGGCGTTATAGCATCTGACGTTATACCATCAATCGTTATATCGTCAACCGATAGATTTAGTATATCGGCTGACGATATAATAGTCAATAGACTTTTGCGGCACAATTGGATTCCACGCATCAAAAATCCCCCGCCCGCCGTTCGCACGGTTTGCAGGGGATCGTCTTTACAATATGAATCTGCGCGTAACGCTCGCTCTACGGTCAGCCGGAGAGCAGGCGCTCAGGCTTCGATTGCCTTTTTGCCGAAAAAAGCCTTCAGCGCCAGATACACTTCCTTCTTATCCTTAATCACATAATGCATGAACTGCTCCTGCTTCAGGTGGCGGTAGGCGGACATCAGGGTGCTGCTGCGGTTGTACTGGTTCACCTCGCCGTAGCCGAACATGTTGCTGCGCTTCAGCAGCTCGCCGATCAGCTTGACGCAGCGCTCATTGTCGGAGGTCAGATTGTCGCCATCCGAGAAGTGGAAGGGATAGATGTTGTACTTGGCAGGCGGATAGCGGCTGTCGATAATCTCCAGTGCTTTCTGATACGCCGAGGAGCAGATCGTCCCCCCGCTCTCGCCCCGGGTGAAGAAGTCATGCTCGCTGACCTCCTTAGCTTCCGTATGATGGGCCAGGAACACAATATCCACCTTCTCATACTGGCGGCGCAGGAAGCGGGTCATCCAGAAGAAGAAGCTGCGGGCGCAGTATTTTTCAAAAGTGCCCATACTGCCCGAGGTGTCCATCATGGCAATAATCACGGCATTCGAGTGAGGGACCGTGATGTCATCCCAGGTTTTGTAACGCAGATCATCGGGGCTGATGCTGTGTATTCCAGGGTTGCCGCTGCTGGCATTGCGCCGCAAATTCTCAAGTAACGTACGTTTTTTGTCGATGTTCGACATCATGCCTTTTTTGCGGATATCGTTGAAGACAATCGATTTGACCTCAATCTCTTCCTTATCCTTCGGCTTCAGATGGGGAAGCTCCATGTCCTGGAACAGTATATCCTCCAGATCCTCCAGATCGACTTCGGCCTCAACGGTATCTGCGCCGGGCTGATCCCCCGCTTTATCCCCTTTGCCCGGCTGGGCCGACTGGGAATCGCGGCCAAGTACATCCCCCACCTGGCTGTCCCCGTCCCCCTGGCCGACATGCTTCTGCTTGCGGAAATTATAGATAATCCGGTATTCATCCAGACTGCGGATCGGCACCTTCACAATCTGCTTGCCGCCCGACAAAATAATATTCTCTTCAGTAACCAGATCGGGCAGGTTGCCCTTGATGGCTTCTCTGACCTTTTGCTGGTGACGCTCCTGATCCTGATGGCCTTTGCGGTGAAGGGACCAGTCTTCTTTGGATACGACAAATGCGTATGGACCGGACGGCTGGGACAAGGATGACCACCTCCCATGGACTGTATTCTTCGGTATTGTCACTACGGAGACTGAGACGAAGCAGCAGGTTGTAACTAAAGTATATTCAGGGAGATGGGGGATATGTGAGCAGTATTATTCACTGATTTCTTCAATGAGCAGCCGATAGCTGTTAGAACGGGCTTCACCGGAGTACCGGCGTCCGTCGATGGTGAACAGATACAGGGCGGCCGCAGAGCCTTGAAGATCCTTGCCCATATAATCCGCATTTATTCTGACAAAATAAGTGAGTGTGACGGTCTGCCCCGCTTCCAGCGTTCCCAGAGCAACTGTTCCGCTATACGGCGTACCGGGCACGGCGATAGCGCTTATGGTAACGATATCGGGATCAATGACGGTACCCTGCGGTACAATTCGGATCACCGAGACCTCAGCCGGATAATTCCCGCGGTTGGACACGTAAATGTTGAATTCAGCCATGCCTCCAGCCTCGACAACGGGCGGTTCTCCCTGAATCTGAATGGAAATGATGGGCGTGAACAGCAACGTGGTCACCGTATTGGAGCGGGAGAGCTGCCCGACATTGCGCCCGTCCGGCAGGGAGAACGTATACTGGACCACTCCCTGATTCTGAATGGCCGGCGTCTGGCGGATATCGGTGGCACCTGGAATAGATACGAGAAAATCTACTGCCACAACAGCGCCTGCCCGTAAGGTGCCCAGCGGAATTCCGTCCCCGGGGCGGACGCCCCTCTGGGGAACCCCGTCAATACGGACGCTGTCCCAGACGAACAGTACACTTGGCGGAATGGCGTCCGTCAGCAGCGCGTTCACCGCCAGATTGCCGCTGTTCTGTACAGTGAACTCGTACCGCAGGTTGTCGCCGGGCGCTGCGCTGTAGAGATCAACCTTCAGCGTTACCGATAATCCGGGCTGGATGACCGTAATCTGAACCGTGTTGCTTGTGGTGGAGGTTCTGTTGTCGTTAGCCTCATAAGAGATCTGTGCATTCGCCAGAATCACCGATCCTGGAGGATTCGAGGTCACCCTAGCACGGTAGGAGACCTCGGCGGCTGCGCCTGCTGGGAGTGAACCCAGCCCGATGCCTGAAGCCGGGTCGGCCTCAGGCTGATAAATCCCGGCTGCGGTAACACTTCCGGGAAGGAATGAGGTGCCTTCCGGCAGGGGGAGCACAGCAAGGACTCCGGTCAGCGGCAGGGTGCCTTCATTCCTGAGCTGAAGGGTATAGGTGACGACATCCCCAATGAAGGTAGTGGGAGTGCTGGCCGAGAGCAGTGAGGATAACTGGTAAGACAGCAGGGAGACACTGACCGGATTGGAGCGGATCTCCCCGTTCACCGTTCTTCCTTCAGGTGTACTGAAGGAATACGTGCCAACCGCCCTGTTATGCAGCGCGAGTGAAGGCGGAAGCGAGATGACAATGACCTGGAAGGCGATACTGACTCCCGAATGGGGGGCGAGTAGGCCCAGAGGAATGCCGGAAGACGGAGTGACCCCCGGAAGGGGGACTCCGTCTCTAAGCACACTATTGGCAATGAACGAGACGCCTGGGGGAAGCACATCCGTGATGGTGACAACCGCCCCGGTATTGCCGCTATTCCTGGCGGTCACAGTGTAGACGAGCGTCTCTCCCAGGGAGGCGCTCAGGCGGTCTGCTTGCTTCTGCAGCGATAGTACCGGACCTACGACAAGCGTATTGACGGTATTGGAATAGGTAACCGATTCAGTGCCCTCTGCCGAGCTGTACAGAACCATGGACTGATTACTTACGACAGGCTGGAGCTGTGAGCCGTCTGTCATATGACGATGACCTGAACCTGGAAGGTTACCGTTGTGGTCGCTCCCGGGGCGATCGTTCCGATCACGATACCAGTGCCCGGATTGGCTCCGGGACGCGGAGTGCCGTCCACAGTTACGCTGCCAGCAACGAACTGGCTGCCGGCCGGGATCGGGTCAACAAGGACCACATTGTTGACGGGAACAATGCCGTTGTTGGTTACGGCAATCGTGTAGGTGATGATATCGCCGACAACCGCGTCGACAGCTGGTGTGCTCTTCACTGCTGTTACATCCGGTGAGGAGACCGGGATGACGAGTGTATTCGATAGTGTAGAGCCTGAGAGCAGACGTCCATCCGGCGGCGTGAAGGTGAAGGTTGCCGCCGCCTGGTTCACTAGCTGCTGCGGTGAAGGCAGGGAAGCGACAGTTACCTGCAGGGTGACTGTCATGGTGACGGTAGCTCCGGCTGCAACGGTGCCAAGATTGATGCCGGTAGTCGGATCTGCACCCGGAACAGGCTGGCCGTTGATCAGGACGCTGTTCGGAATGAATACAGCTCCTGCCGGAATGGAGTCTGTTAAGGTAACAACCGCTGCAAGATTACCCGTATTCGTCACACTGAGGAAATAAGTGACGGTATCTCCAACCGTGGCATTAGTAGTATCCGCAGATTTCAGGACACCGATAATCGGCTGGAATACCGGGGTAATCAGATTATTGGAATAAGAGGCGCCGGAGAATGCCCCGGAGGTGAAGCTGACCGAAGCCTGATTGTTGAGTGTGGCCGGATTAGGAAGACTGTTGACGAGAATATTGAAGGTGACCTGGACCACTGCACCAGGGGCGATAGTGCCGAGCGAGATCCCGTTCGCAGGGTTCCCTCCCGGCAGCGGAGTGCCGTCCACGACCACGCTGCCGGCTACAAAGGAAGAACCGGCCGGAATCGGATCACTCAGCACCACATTGCTGACCGGGGCAATACCGCTGTTGGTAACTGTAATACTGTACGGAACGGTATCGGTCACTACGGCATCGGTAACAGTAGTGCTCTTGACCACAAGGACATTCGGCGAAGATACGGAAATCTGGTTGATGTTCGAGCTGGCCGACTGGTTGAAGACGCGTCCGTCAGGCAGCGTATAGTTAAAGGCGATAATGGCCTGATTGCTGAGCTGCTGGCTGGCTGGCAGCGTGTCGATCACCACAGAGAATAGTACGGCCAGTGATGCACCGGCTGCAACACTGCCCAGAGGGATTCCGGTAGCGGGATCTGCACCCGGAGCAGGGAAGCCGTTAATCAGCACACTGTTCGGAACCAGAGTTGTACCTGCGGGAATGGTATCAGTCAGCGTGGCCGATGCCGCATAGTTCCCTGAATTGCTGACATTGACGGTATAGACAATGGTATCGCCTACCGTTGCATTCTGAGAGCTGGAGCTCTTGGCTGCAGCGATAACCGGCTGGAAGACCGGAGTGGTCACAATGTTCGAGAAGGCTACACTGGACAGGGCGCCGGAAGTGAAGCTGACGGATGACTGATTGTTCAGTACACCTGAAGCCGGCAGAGAAGTAACCGTTACGTTAAAGGCCACCGTTACAGAAGCGCCCGGAGCGATGCTGCCTATGGTCACCCCGGTAGCCGGTGAAGAAGCAGGGCGGGACACGCCGTCTACGAGCACACTGCCCGGAACAAAGGCGGTACCGGCAGGCAGAGCATCTGTGAATACCACATTATTAACCGTAGCAATACCGTTATTGGTCAGGGTCACGGAATAAGTGATGGTGTCGCCCACATGGGTTGCGGTGGTTGCGGTGGTTTTGACGACAGCCAGATTCGGGTTCGAGACAGGGATGGTCAGGGTGTTGGTGAGCACCGACCCTCCCAGGGTTCTTCCGTCAGGCAAGGTGAAGCTGTAAGCAACCGTTCCCTGATTCACCAGCAGCTGCGGCGATGGCAGTGAAGTGATCACCACCGAGAACGAGACAGCTACAGTCGCCCCCGGAGCGACAGTTCCGGCAGCAATTCCTGTGGAGGGATTAGCCTGCGGCAGAGGCAGCCCGCCAATCAGCACGCTATTGTCTACAAAGGTGGTGCCGGCCGGAATATTGTCCCTAACCGTCAGGCTTGCTCCATAGTTGCCTGTATTGGTGACATTTATGGTGTAGGTTACGGTATCGCCGACCGTTGCATTTGCAGTATTTGCAGTTTTGGAAGCAGCGATATTCGGCTGGAAGACTGGGACTGCGACCGGATTCGAGAAGGTGGAGCCGGTAAAGACGCCGGAGGTGTAAGTGACAGTCGCCTGATTATCGATCGCGGCATCCAGAGGCACCGAGGTTACGGTAACGCTATAGGAGACCACCGTAGAAGCGCCGGAGGCAAGTGTGCCGATAGTGATCCCCGAGGCCGGATTGGCACCCGGGAACAGCACACCGTTCACCGATACACTGCCCGGTACGAAGGTAGCCCCGTCCGGTGTTGGATCACTGAGCACGACATTGTTGACAGGGTCCATCCCGTTATTAGTGATGTTCACGGAGTAGGAAATCGTATCCCCAAGGGCAACGGAAGTGGAAGTTGTGCTCTTCACCACCGCCAGATTGGGGGCGGAGACTGCGATGGTTACGGTGTTGGAGACGGCGCTGCCGCTCAGCAGCCGTCCGTCGGGCGGAGTGAAGGTATAGGTGGAAGTGGCCTGATTGACAAGCTGCTGCGGTGAAGGCAGAGATACGATGAAGACGGTGAAGCTGACGGATACACTTGCCCCGGGAGCGACGGTTCCGACTGTGATTCCGGTATCCGGTGCAGCCCCCGGCTGAGGAAAACCGCCGACAATGACGCTGTTGGGGTCAAAGGTGGTACCGGCCGGAATATTGTCGGTTAACGTGACATTGGCCGCAACATTACCGGTATTGCTGACCAGAATGGTATATATGACCGTATCACCGACTGTAGCGTTCAGGTCATTGGCGCTTTTGACAAGGGAGATCTGCGGCTGTGTGACCGGAGTGGTGGTGACGTTGGACGATGAAGAGCCGGAGAAGACCCCGGAGGTGAAGCTGACGGTGGACTGGTTATTCACCTGTGAAGGAATCGGCATGGTTATTCTCACCTCGAATGTGACGGCAACGGAGGCTCCAGGCCCCAGGCTGCCGATTGGGATGCCGGCGGACGGAACTGACAACGGCTGGGAGACGCCGCCGACAATTACGGTTCCGGGAAGAAAAGCTGTATTCTCTGGCAAGGGATCGCTGAGAATGATGTTGCTGACAGAAGTAATACTGTTATTCGTCAGCACAGAGGTGAAGGTAAGAATGTCTCCGGTCACCGCATCAATGGCATTGACGCTTTTGACAACACTGACATTCGGTGCCGAGACGGGAACCGTAAGTGTGTTCGACACTGTGTTACCGCCGAGCTGACGGCCATCCGGCAGTGTGAAGGTGAATGAGGCGGCGGCCGAATTAAGCAGCTGCTGGTTTGGGGGAAGCGAAGTAACCGTAACAAGGAAGCTGACTACGACGCTGTCTCCGGGAGCAAGCGGCCCCACCGGAATGCCAGTTAATGGGCTATACCCGGGCAGGGGGGTCCCGCCTATACTTACGCTGTTGGTCTCGAATACCGTCTGCGGCGGCAGGGCATCGGTCAGATTCAGCATTGCCGCGATATTGCCAGTGTTGCTGGCCAGGATGGAGAAGGAGAGCAGACTGCCGACAGAGGCCTGCGCAGGGCTAGAGGTTTTGACAAGTCCAATGACTGGAATGAAGACCGGGGTAGACACTGTATTGGACAGGGCTGCTCCGCTGAATGATCCGGCCGTAAAGGATGCGCTGGCCCGGTTGCTCAGCTGAGGCGGGCTTGGAATAGAGTTCGCATTAACCTGAAAGGCAACGATGCTTGTGGCGCCCGCAGCAAGTGTTCCGAGAGCAATCCCGGCATTTGGATTGGCAGAGGGTACGGCCGTTCCGTTCACCGTAACAGTTCCTGCTACAAAGGCACTGCCTGCCGGAGCCGGGTCAGACAGCACTACATTATTAACAGCTACGCCGCTGGGGTTGGATACAGAGACGGTGTAGGTAAGATATTCGCCTACAGCCACTGAGGTGAGATTGGCATTTTTGAGAATCGTGATGTTGGGGGCAGAGACTGGAATAGTTACCGTATTGGATACACTTCCGCCGGACAGAGAGCGCCCGCTGGGCAACTGATAGGTATAGCTGCTGCTGCCCTGGTCCGTCAAGGTTGCCGGAGACGGCAGGGATTGGACAGCGGTCAGGAAGGTTACGGTCAAGGCGGCTCCCGGTGCTGCAGACCCGAGAGGGATTCCGCTTACCGGAGAATCTGACGGACGGACCACACCGTTTACGGTGACGCTTCCGGCGACGAAGGCAGACCCGGCAGGGATCGTGTCAGTTAAGGTCACCGTTGCTGCGAGGTTGCCAGTATTTTGTACTTGCAGGGTATACAGAACATTTCCTCCAACCGTGGCGCTGCTTGGGCTGGAGCTTTTGACGATACCGATTATTGGCTGGTACACAGGAGTGAGGATTGTATTGGACTGTGTGATGGCGTTAAATGTCCCCGAGCTGTAAGAGGCTGATGACTGGTTGGCAAGCTGGCCGTTTCCCGGCACAGAGGTGACACTAACCTGGAAGGTTACCGTTACGCTGGTGCCCGGAGCGATAGTACCCACAGATATCCCTGAAGCCGGATCAGCCGAAGGCCGGGCGGTACCCGCCACCACCACGCTTCCGGGCACTAGAGTGCTGCCTGCGGGTATCGCATCAGAGAGCACAACGTTAGTGATGGCGACGATTCCGTTATTAGTAACCACAGACGTATACTGCAGGGTATCGCCTACGGCGACATCCGGGAAGCTGGCGCTTTTGACAAGGGCAACATTCGGCAGTCTGACCGGTATGGTGAGCGTATTGGAGGCAGCCGTACCGTTCACGGTCCGCCCGTCAGGAACCTGGAAGGTATAGGCGGCTGTAGCCTGGTCCACCAGCTGCGGGGGAGAAGGCAGACTGTTCACCAGTACACGGAACTGGACCGTAGAGCTTCCTCCCGCCGCGATGGTGCCGATGGCGATCCCGGCGGCGGGATTACCCGCCACAGGCGTGCCGTTTACCGTGAAGCTTCCCGGAATATAGGAGCTGCCGGCAGGAATGTTATCCGTGAGCGTAGTAGTGGCGCCGATATTGCCGGTGTTGGAGATTTGCAGGGTGTAGAGAATTTGGTCTCCGACAGTTGCGTTGGTCGTATTGGCGCTTTTGACAATGCCGAGAACGGGAGAATATACCGGCAGTGATTGTGTATTGGATGGAATGACTCCGCTGACAATCGGGCCTCCGGCTACACTCTGGAAGGTGAAGGCAGCGTTAGCCGTGTTGGGCACAAATTGCGGATTCGGCAAGGAAGTCACCCTGGCTTGATAAGTCACCGTTATGGAAGTGCCCAGAGCAAGTGAACCCAGCGGGATGCCGGAGGTTATATCATAAGTCGGCCTGGCAACACCGGCTACCACCACGCTTCCTGTGACAAAAGTAAGACCTGCCGGTAATGCGTCCGACAATACAACACTGGCTGCGCTTGCCGTACCTGTATTGTTGACCGTTACAGTGTAGGTGACCAGATCACCAACGATGGTACCGGCGACATTTGCGCTTTTGGTCAAGGAGATCTTGGGCGCATTAATATCTATTTGCAGCCCGTTGGCGTTAACGACATACGCATCGCCCGATGTAGTCAAGGTCAGGAGAGCCGAGGACTGGTTATTGACCAGGCGTGCAGAGACATCCACATTTGTAATATCCCAGCCCTGCCGCCCGCCGATAATGTTGGAACCCGGACTGCCGTTGGTCTGGTTACGGGTGCCGAACGTGCCGGTCGTATTCAGATTGCCGGTATCATTGTTAATCTGCGAGGCGAAGAAGTTGCCCGCAAAATTGTTAGGCCCGGAGAGGGCGACTTGAGTGGTAGAGGTAGGGCCGAATAGTGCCTGGTCGCCCGAGCGGTTGGCATCTCCTTCCTGGGCGCTGAACTGGATACGTCCGCCCAGCGCACCGGTGACGGGGGTGGCGAACCCGGTAATCGTCGTAACTACCGGTGCCGAGGAGGCTTGGACAAGGACAGCACCTGCGCGCAGAGACATGTTGCGGAAGGGCAGCGACGGATTCTGGTAGATAACGGCAAGTGTCCAGCCGGCATGGTTGGCAGTGGAATCACCGGGAATTACGATAGTCCCAACTACACCGCCAGTGACATAGGTTCCGGCACCGGAGGCTTGAATGGTGCTGGTGACATTGGCGGAACGGACATATGCGAGTGCACCGCCGCCCAGATCCACCGAATTGGCTGTGGCTGAATCGGGGGTTACACTGACCGTGTTCCCGAGCGGTGTAGTGAAGGATACAGGGTTGTTGATTGCCGCAGTGAGATTTACGGTACCGTTAACATAGGAGCCGCCCCAGATCAGCTCGGCATACAGAACTGTGCTTCCGGCAGGGAGAACCAGAATGGCTGCTGAACTATTGTTCTGATATAGACTGGTAGTGCCGGCAGGGTAAGTGCCGTATACAGAAGCTGTATTAATCGTAGAGAAGCCTCCGATACTGTCCTGTGTACCCGGTACACCGGCAGTTTCAGAGCGGCTTAGTCCCAGCGTGTTGCCAGTGAAAGTGATGGCGCCTGTTGCATTAACCGTAGACCGAACGACTAGAGGAATAATTTTCACCTCCTTTTGAGTAGAAGCTCAGACAGTCAAAAAAAAGCAGACCGGCTCCTGTGTGAGCCGATATGCCATCTTGCTTGTGTTGTATTAGCCTATGTTCCGTTTTGGGCAATCTTGTATGTCCACCCCGAATTTTATAACATATATTTCCTGTTCTGCAGCCGAAGCCGGCGCTCTAGCAGTGCCTGTGGTTCAGGCAGCACCTTCCGGCTCATCGCCTCGAGTTCCTCATCGGTAATCTCCCGCTTAATGACGGCGAAGTGGTACATAATTTCGTGAATGACATTGGACTGCAGCGTCTTCAGAACCTCGAGCTCTTCCGCATCATACAGATTGTCGTCATACGGATATTGATAGAACAGCTCCATCCGCAGCAGTCTGAAGTCAAACGGCGGCAGCGGCACGGGATAATCCGGGATCTCCGGGCACAGCGGGCTTTGATAGGGCTGGAAGAAGCAGCCGGTGAAATACCGTGGGGTATACTCATCGAACTTTTGCTTAAACATAGGGTTGGAGGCATGCGGGAAGCTATGGGCATAGGGTGAGAGAATACACACGACCGCTTGGTGCGTGCTTATTCTATAAATCTCTGACATCGCTGCAAACAGATCGTTCACGTAAGGCATCACCCGGCTGGCCATAACGAATTCAGCCGTATTGTCGGGCAGGGGGATTCCTTCGCAAATATCGCAGACGATATCCACTCCGGGGTACTGGGTGCGGTCGATTCCCAGATACCCGGACTCTTTGCCGGGGCCGCAGCCGATATCGATTCTCAAGGATACCACTCCTTCAAATGCTGAATAAGGCTCTTCATGTATTGTATTAATCCGGCGCTTCTGTGCGTACGGCTGATGCCCAGCCCGTAACGGCAAGTTTACACTACCCGGTATGCGGGGTAATCCTTAGGTAAGGTAAGCAGCACATAACGAACAGAGGAGGCACACATCATGAGACTAAAGCGTACTCTACCTGCAATGGCAGCAAGCGCTGTATTGATGCTCACCCTGACGGCTTGCGGCGGGAACAGCCCGGCTGAAGCTCCTGGAGCGTCGTCCTCAGCAGGCTCTTCGGGCATCCCTGTACAGACGGAGGTGGTACCTCTCGCCAGTCCGGTGCTGAAGCCTGGTCCTTCCGCAGCCGCAGAATCCGAGAAGATTCAGGGCTCCGGCACCTATGTCGGGCAGATGGATCCCCATTCCGTGGAGATTGTGACAGAGGAAGGGCCCACAGCCTTTGAACTCGGTGCAGGAACCGAGGACGCGCCGGAATTGCTTGAGATGGATGATACTGTAGTATTTACCTATGTGGAAAAAATAGTCGGAAAAGATCCTAAAGTGATCCAGCGCATATTGTCCAGTCTGAGCAAAACGGACTGATTCGGCAGTGTGCCGGAACCGGGACTGTAATGGCGGAATCCCCCCTTGGTATCCTGCTGTTGCAGTCCTTTTGCTGTCTTTGAAACCGGTTCCAAAGGTTATTTTATTGTAACCGGTGCAGAGAGAAACTTTTTCCACCCGGCTTGCGTCAAAGAGATAGCAAAATGAGATAGGTGTCCAATCCGGGAGGGTGAGCTTGTGAAAAAGTTATGGATTTCGATTGTCGCAGGATTATTGGTGGTACCGATGTTGTTTCAGGCTCCGGCCCAGGCAGCAGCTAAGCCCATCAGAGTAATTATTGACGGGGTGACCTTGTCCACAGATCAGCCGCCGGTAATGGTGAACGGACGGACTATGGTTCCGCTGCGGGCTATCTTTGAAGCCTTCAATGCCGACATCAAGTGGAATCAGAAGACACAGACAGTAACAGCTTCCCAGAACGATACAACGATTGTACTGAAGATTGGCTCCAAGATCGCAACCATCAACAACAAGGCAGTCAGCCTGGATGTGCCGGGCCAGAATCTGAAGGGCCGCACAATGGTGCCTACCCGGTTCGTGAGTGAAGCGCTCGGCCGCGAGGTCGGCTGGAATCCGGCTGCGCAGATTGTAACGATCACCACTCCGGTTCCGGTTGGCGGGAATGCGGCTCCGGTATCGGGAGTAGCCGCCCAGGATATCGGCGATTATGGAGACGGCCGGGATCTGCAGGTCAGCTTCAACCGTGCAGCTGACGAGTCGCTGGTGGATCACTACCGCGTACTTATCGCCAAGAGCGGTACCACACTGAATCTGTCGTCTGCACTGGCAGTAGGTTCCTCTAACTATTCCGTTGCTCTGGTAACAGGAGCCAATCCTGTTGTGAAGCTGAACGCTGCCGCCAGAACGATCGACGGTGACCTGATTAAGAATAATCAGGGATATAGCGTATATGTAGTGACAGTCGGCAAAGGCAATAATACCAGTGCCCTCTCCAGTGCAGCTTCCGTTATTACATTGCAGAATAAGGCAGTTCCGGCACTGGGCACCGTCCAGGCAACGGATACCAGTGATTACGGCGATGGCCGGGATCTCTCTGTCAGCTTCAACAAGCTGGCCGATGAGAGTAAGATAAGCTCCTACCGGATCTTCGTAGTCAAAGCGTCCAATTCCACGGTGTTTGACCTGGGCAGAGCCAATGCGGTCTCCAGCAGCAATTACACGCAGATCAACAAGACGGGGAACAACATCAGTATGAACCTCTCCTCCGGCTCCAGAGATACAGATGGAGCGCTGATCAAGACGGGTGTCAGCTACCGGGTATACGTACTGGCGGTTGACAGCAGCAATGCTGCGAATAATGTGCTGTCACCTGCTTCGGCGGCCTTTACACTGGCCAATGCAGGGGTATCCAACCTGAATGTGACCGATGTGAACGATTATAATGACGGGCGGGACTTGAAGGTTACCTTTAACCATGCCTCAGACGAGACCAATATCAGCCAGTACCGCATTCTGGTTGTGCCAACGAACTTTTACAGCAGCTTCAGCTTAAATGATGCGAATAATGTATCCAGTGCGAATTATACGGCGGTAAACACATCAGGAACCTATACCGAGCAGATACTGAATTCCTCCAGCAGAGATGTGCGCGGTTCCCTGATCAGGAACGGAACCAGCTACAAAGTGTATGTGCTCGCGGCAGGCAACTGGAACAATTCGGGCTCGAATGTGCTTTCCGCTGCTTCTCCGGCGATTACGCTGGTGAATACCTCCGGCCTCAGTGCCATTTCGAATCTAGGTGTGAGTGATGTGAACGATTATGGAGACGGCCGTGATCTGAGAGTATCGTTCAATCATGCCGGAGACGAATCCTACATCAGCCATTACCGGATTCTGGTGGTGCCTATGAATTATTACAACAGCTTCAGCTTGTCGGATGCGAATAATGCGGGGAATTATACAACCGCAGGTACATCCGGGGACAGCACCAATCAGGTGCTCGATGCTTCAGCCAAAGACGTACGCGGTGCAGCCATCAAGCCGGGAGTCAGCTACCGGGTATATGTATTGACGGTCAGAAACGGCAGCTACCAGGGAGCTAATGTATTATCGGAGGGATCGGCAGCCATTACCTTATCGGCTAAGCTTCCCGTCACCTCCGTGACGAATGTGACCTACGGCATGGATAACGGCAAACTTGCGGTTAACTTCACCAAGTCTGCCCGTGAGTCGAATATTTCCGAATACCGGGTATTCGTTGTCCCTTCCAAGCAGAGCTTCGGTACTGCAGAAGCCCTTAGCGTGCAATCGTCTTACTACAGATCAGCAGTCCCTAACGGAAGCAATCTCTCGATAGCGGCTGCAGCCAGAGATATTAACGGTAACCCGATAGTAAAAGGAACCAAGTATAAGGTATACGTGCTTGCGGTAGCCAACAGCTCTGGAGTGCAGAACGGCGGACTGTCCGATTCAAGCGAAGAATTCGAAATATAAGAGTCCGGCTCTGTTTAGAGGGTTGCACCAAAAAACACAGCATGTCCCGGTTAGGGGATATGCTGTGTTTGCTGTAGAGCGGCTATCAGGACGCTCCGGCATTCACCAGAACAACGGATAGCAGAAGCATGAACAGAAGCAGGAAGCCGGCGTTGATGATGGTGCCAATGACAGCAAAAACCTTGCGCCTTCTTCGCAGGGTCAGACCGATAATACCGGTAACCGCCCCGATGATATTCACTGCGACCAGGATCAGCATCGTCAGGCCCAGATACATGATCGTTTCTGCCGAACCGGCAATCAGCATTTTATTCTCATTCATTAGAGAAGCTGCTTGGGCTCCTACATACACGAAAGTAATGGCGTAACAGATCAAGGTAATCAGAGCGATTACGAACGAAGCGATACCGGGGCCCGAGTGTTTATAATCGCGTTTGTTCTCCTGGTAAGCATAATCCGGGTTCATGTCTTGTTCCGAAGAGCCCCATCTTGCAGGCTCGGTTGCTGCGGTGTCCGGTTTGGGAGGTGAATGATAGTCCATTTGGCTGCACTCCTTGGGGTGTAATAGGTTATTACTACCACTTCATCATAACAGCGCTCTAAATGCAAGTCCTCAGGACATACAGCTACATAATGATGCGGCTGGCAAAAGGCGAAGCTGATTGTTAAGATAGGAGAAGTTCAACTCAGGGAAGGAGCTGTATATCCATGCAACGAAGATTGGTAGGCTGGGGAGCCTTGCTGGGTATGCTGTCTGTTGCCATTGGCGCGTTCGGATCGCATATCCTTAAGCCTGTAATCAGTGAGCACTATCTGCAGGTGTACGAGACGGGCGTACAGTATCATATGTTCCATGCGCTGGCCCTGATACTTATCGGGCTTACCGCTGGGCAATGGGGCGAAAGTGTCCGTCTGCGCTGGGCAGGGCGGCTGATGGTTGCCGGGGTTGTCCTGTTCTCGGGCAGCCTGTACATCCTCAGTATTTCCGGTGTCAAGGTTCTCGGAGCAATCACTCCGCTGGGAGGCGTATGCTTCATTGCGGGCTGGATCTGCCTGGCCTTGGAGGCCTTCTCGCGCAAGAAGTGAAGTGCGGCAAGAGCTGCGTATTCGCCAAAATAATCGTAAGAGAAAGAAGCACCCGCCCCCGGAACCCGGAGCGGGTGCTTCTGTGTCTTACAGAAATTCATCGATTTCATTAAGCTTGAACGTGTAGACCTGCTTCTCGTCTACATGGTATACACTCAGCGAATTCTCCGTTTCGTCTAAGTTCAGAATACGGCAGGGCATGGATACCTGTTTGCCATGCCGGTTCGCACGCAGCCGGACGAGCTGGTTATTCTGAATGTACTGTCTGATTTTGCCGAATACATCTGCTGGAGTTTCTGCCGGTGCTGCTACAGGCTTCTTAGCTGCGGGCTTCTCCGCAGGCTTGGCTGCCTGAGGGTCTGCCGGCTTCTCCGGCAATTTCACTGGCACCGGAGCAGGTGTGAAGCTGTCATTCTTCAGAGCCATTTTTGCGGACTTCAGCAGATGATCAATGGCTCTTCCAAGCTCCAGCCCGGAGTTGATGTTGAAATCAGTGACTTTGTCGCTTGAATTCAACATTTCAAGCAGGAACTGCAGCGCAAGCGGGTTGGTGCGGGCATTAATCAGGATGTCGACATTGAAAAGATAATTGCCGTCGGTGTGTTGTAGTTTCTTATCCATTAATCCCCCAGCTTAATCGTTAGTCACGATTTCTTTAATTTAAATTAGTGTATAAACTATACCACTAAATAAGCGGAAATTATATACCCTCCTGCATAGAAATAAGGACTTCTGACCCTCCGATTTCTCCATGAACTAGGACCATCGTCCACACGCGCTCCGAAATGAAAGCATAACCTACAACGTGAGTGTGAAAAGAAGGAGGTGCTGCAAATGGTAACGTTAGAGCCTATGCAGGTCGGCGGTCATGTCCTGGTGGGAGTTGAGGTGAAGCTGCCCAAAACTACGCTGCTCAGCATCAGTACAGACAAGGGGTATATCATGTGCGGGGCGCTGGATATAGGACTGCTGAACGAGGTGCTGAGCGACCGGCAGATTATTGCGGCAAGGGCTGTCGGGGTGCGCACGCTTCAACAGCTGCTGGCCGCGCCGCTGGAGTCTGTAACTATAGAAGCAGAAAAGCTGGGAATCGTTCCGGGCATGTCCGGTGCAGAGGCCCTGCTGCTAATGATGTAAGGCGCATATCGATGTGTAGTCAGCCAAGGAGCTTCCCGGCCCCTTGGCTGACTTTATTCTGTCTTGAACCGCCTCATTTAGCATAACCGGCGCTTGCTTGGTTCATCCTACGGGTGAAGACACAAGCTTGCAGCCAGCGGGCGGGGAAGAGGGCTTGTCCGGGGTCAGACTTGTTTCGCTCTCCAGGCAAAAGGGTAAATGGAGAATAGACAACTGCAAGGCCGGACAATGGACAAGCAGCCGGCTAAATTCAATGGATAAGGAAGGGATCATCTCATGGCTAAAGCATCAAACAAAGTGAACACCGCTTCATTGGAACAGGTACTGAACCGTCAGGTTGCCAACCTGAACGTATTGTATGTGAAGGTGCATAACTATCACTGGTATGTGAAGGGTGAGCAGTTCTTCGCCTTGCATGTGAAGTTCGAAGAGCTGTACGATGATATTACACTCAAAATGGACGAGGTGGCTGAGCGCCTGCTGAGCATCAAAGGCAGTCCTGCAGCAACTATGAAAGAATATCTGGAGCTGGCTACCATTCAGGAAGCCACAGGCAAAGAAGATGCCCGCGGTATGGTTCAGGCGCTGATTGAAGACTTCGCTACAGTGGCTGAAGAACTGACAGAGGGCATCGAGCTGGCGGAAGAAATCAGCGACCAGCCGACAGCAGACCTTTTCATCAAGATCCGCACGGATCTGGAGAAGAACCAGTGGATGCTGCGCGCTTTCCTGGGCTGATTGCCGGATAAATAGCACAATGAATTGAATATAGGAATAAAGTCTCCCTTCGGGAGGCTTTATTTATTTTTCAAAATATAAGGATTCATGTGCTTCATACACACCCCTTTAAAAAGACAGCGTAGCCGTTTTTACTTGTCGAATTGACTAAGATTTAAGGGAAGCATTGTATTCTCATCAATCATCGTTTGAATGAATTTCAGTGAAGCCTGCAGCTCCGGTTCCGAGAATTCACCCATTTTCTCGATGAATTTCTCCTCCAGGTTCTCGTGCATCCGCGCGTGGAGTTCAAAGAGCTGTCTGCCTTTAGGAGTAAGGCTGAAGTAGATTTCTTTCTTGTTGTCATTCATCCGGCTCCGCTTAATGCAGCCATCCTGGAGAAGCTTGGTGCTGATCTTAGTGATGCTCGCCTTGGACAATTTCATGGCCTCCGCGATGGTGGTGCTGTTGACAGGCTCTTGATGGCCGATGCAGTCGATGACATGAATACTGGTCAAGCTGGTTGAAGTGAGAGTAATCCCGTATTTCCGTGTGAGATCAGTAAATACATCCATTTCGGTTACAAAAGTCTCTTCAACTAAATGGGATAGATGGAGAAAACGGTCATACAGCAGCCGCTTAAGTCCTTCAGAGGAATGCATAGGGGTTAGCATCTCCTTTCTGCAAAGTACCTTTATTCTAACTTAAAATTATTAACGTGTAAACTAACTGTTCAGATAAGTTATTTATAATAAATTAACTGATATTAAATTTAATAATACAGATTGACATCGTGTTTCTTTCAAAATATAGTTAACTGGTAAACAATATTAATTATTGATTGCCAAACGATATTTTGGGGGGGATGAAGATGAAGGATGTGTTCACAACGGTTAGAGAACGGCGGACCATTCGGAGATTCAGCGCTGCACCGGTTGAACAAGAACGGATTATTTCGTTGGTGAATGAGGCAGCTGGCTTATACGAAGCCAAAGGAACGCCGCACTGGCGCTGTCTTTACTTTGGCACTCCCGAGTCCCGTGAAGAGCTGGCTGAATCCATGATGGCGAAGGTGACGGGCACATGGCTCGGGAAGCTACTTCCTGCCCCAATGACAGATCTTCTAAAAAAGCAAATCACGGGTACTCCCGCTCATGTGATCTTCATTGCAGAGTCTGCCAGTACGGAGCTGGAGCGGGACGAGAATTACGCCGCGGTCTGCAGCATCATGCAAACGGTACAGCTTCTGGGCTGGGAACAAGGGCTGGGGATGCTGTGGTTCTCAGATCCCATGATTCTGAGCGAATCGTTCTATGAGCTCATCGGTTGGCGGGAAGGTGAGAGGTTTGCCGGAATGCTGGAAATCGGCTACTTTGACAAAGCGCCGCGAGGACGAAAAAGAACACCGGCAGAACGAAAATGGACGATTATCGGCGAAGACAGCAGCCAGCTTGCGGATGCCGCCCCTTTCTCCGCATACAATGTCCTGAGGCTGCTGAACGAGGCGGTCTGGGCGCCGAATGACGGCATGCGGGAGCCTTGGCGGTTCATCTATGTGACGGGCGATCAGACAGAGGCCTCAGGCAAACGTCGGTTCTCTGAAGAGGCACCTTCTCCGCCGTTCCTTCTAGTCGTAGCCAGAGAAGAGACAGACCCGCACAAGCAGAACGAGGATTATGCCGCGGTGTGCAGCTTGATACAGAATTTTCAACTGCTGGCCCAGTCCGAAGGGCGGCACATTCGCCGCAGGATTCCGGGATGGGTCTATGACCGGAAGCAGTGTGAGTCCTTCGGGCTTCGTCCGCTGGAGAGGATCGTCGCAGTGCTTGAAGCGGGGGAACCTAAGCGATATTCAAATTCCGGGTTTCGTTCTCCCGCAGTGAAGATAACCATTAATTAATTTGATAAAAAAGGGCCGTTGTAATAAAATTAGTGAGAATCATTGATAATCATCCTGATTCACTTTATAATAATTATAATGTGATATAAAATCTAATTGCTTGTAATCAGGGTTAACCTGTGACAATACAACTTTCTGATTTCGCAAATCGATCAATGGAGGGAATATTAATTATGGCAGCAGAATTTGTCATTGAGGGACTGAAAGCGACGATTGAAGGAAAAGAAATTCTGAAGGGGATCAACCTTCAGATGAAGGGCGGGGAAATTCACGCCGTAATGGGACCGAACGGTACTGGTAAAAGTACTCTGGCCTCCGCGTTGATGGGTCACCCGAAATATGTTGTTACAGAAGGCACAGCTGTGCTTGAAGGTGAGGATCTGCTGGAGATGGCCGTGGATGAACGTGCCCGTGCCGGACTATTCCTGGGGATGCAATATCCAAGCGAAATCAGCGGAGTGACCAACTCCGACTTCCTGCGCAGTGCGATTAATTCCCGCCGTGAAGAGGGCAGTGAAATCTCGCTGATCAAGTTCATCCGTCTGATGGAAGCCAAGATGAAGGAGCTGGATATGAACCCTGAATTCCTGCACCGTTATCTGAATGAAGGCTTCTCCGGCGGGGAGAAGAAACGTAATGAAATCCTGCAAATGATGATGCTGGACCCTAAGATCGTCATCCTTGACGAGATTGACTCGGGCCTTGACATTGATGCGCTCAAAATTGTCGCCGATGGTGTGAACTCCATGCGCAGCCCGGAACGCGGCTTCCTGGTTATTACCCACTATCAGCGTTTGTTGAATTATATCAAGCCTGACTATGTTCATGTCATGATGCAGGGACGGATTGTGAAATCGGGCGGTCCTGAGCTGGCACAGAAACTGGAAGCAGAAGGCTACGAATGGATCAAGGAAGAGCTCGGCATTGAAGACGAAACCGTAGGACAAGACGCTTAGAAACGCTGGAAGGAGGAAACCACTTATGACGACGCAAACCATACTTCCCGTGGACGCCCAGCAGCTCAGCGCACAGTCGCAGAGTAGCGGCGAACCGGGCTGGCTGAAGGACAGCCGCTTGAAGGCACTGGAGCTTGCTGCTGAGCTTGAACTGCCGAAGCTGGAGAAGACACGGATCGACCGCTGGAATATCAACAACTATGGCGAATTTAAGGCGAGCCAGGCGCTGGCCTCCCTTAACGAGGCTCCTGCCTCTATCGCCGGACTGATCAAGGGCCAGGAGGAAGGCAGCCTGATTATTCAACGCAATTCAGGGGCAGTGTATGCCCGCCTGGCTCCGGAGCTGGCTGCGCAAGGCGTAATCTTCACTGATTTGCAGAGTGCTGTCAAAGAGCATGGAGACCTGGTCCAGCGTTATCTGCACAAGGCAGTCTTGCCGCAAGAGCACTCTATTGCAGCACTGCATGCAGCGCTGTGGAACGGCGGGGTGTTCCTCTATGTTCCGAAGAATGTGGTCATTGAGACTCCGCTGCAGGCGGTGCTGCTCGCTGATGACGCCGAAGCTGCTTTTGCTCCGCATATTCTGATTGTGGCTGATTCTAACAGCTCTGTAACCTATGTAGACAACTATGTATCTGATAAATCCGAAGCGGGGCTGCACAACGGAGCCGTTGAAGTATTCGTCGGCGCTGGTGCGACGGTACGTTACGCCACTGTACATCAACTGGGACAGGATACAACGGATGTGACTTACCGCCGTGCCGTTGTGGAGAATGACGGTACTATCGAATGGATCATCGGTGAGATGAACTATGGAGATACAGCCAGCGATACCAAATCGGTGCTCAAAGGCAACGGTTCAAGCTCAGATGCGAAGGTCATTGCTGTAGGCTCCGGCTCGCAGAAGCTGAGCTACACTACACAGGCGCAGCATTTCGGACGGAATACACCGAGTGACATGATCACCCGTGCTGTTATGCGGGATTCAGCAACCTCGATTATTAACGGAATTACGAAGATTGAGAAGGGCGCTACCAGAGCTGACGGACAGCAGACTGAGAAGGTTCTGATGCTAAGCCCCAAAGCACGCGGAGACGCCAACCCGATCCTCCTTATAGATGAAGATGATGTAACCGCAGGCCATGCCGCTTCCGTAGGACAGGTCAATTACGAGCAAGTCTATTACCTGATGTCCCGGGGATTATCGCGGCATGACGCAGAAACACTGATCATATACGGCTTCCTTGCACCTGTTGTGTCGCAAATTCCACTGGAGGGACTGCGCAATCAGCTCCAAACTCTTGTGGAAAGGAAGTTAGGCCAATGATTAGCAGTCAGATCCGGGAGCAGTTTCCCATCCTGAACCAGAAGATCAACGGCCATCCGCTGGTCTACCTGGACAGTGCGGCCACTTCCCAGAAGCCGCGTCAAGTCATTGAGGCGGTCAAGTCTTACTACGAATGGGATAATGCCAACGTACACCGCGGGGTGCATACCCTGGGGAGCCGGGCAACCGATGCGTATGAAGGCGCCCGCGAGAAGCTGAAGAACTTCATTAATGCCCGCAGTGTGAAGGAAATTATCTTCACACGCGGGACAACGACCGCGCTCAACATTGTAGCTTCCTCTTACGGTCCTTCCGTCCTGAAGGAAGGGGATGAGATCGTGATTACCCAGATGGAGCATCACAGCAATTTCATTCCCTGGCAGCAGCTGGCCAAGAATACCGGGGCTACCCTGAAATTCCTGCCGCTGCAGAAGGACGGTACGATCACGCTGGAGGATGCCGAGCAGACGATTACTGCCCGGACCAAGATCGTAGCCATAGCGTATGTATCTAATGTCATGGGCGTTACTCATCCTATCAAAGAGCTTGCAGCGATTGCCCACCGGAACGGTGCAGTAATCGTGGTGGACGGTGCACAGAGCACTCCGCATCTGAAGGTGGATGTGCAGGACCTGGATTGCGATTTCTACGCCTTGTCGGGGCACAAGATGCTTGCGCCTACTGGTATTGGTGCTCTCTACGGCAAGAAGGCGCTGCTGGAAGCTATGGAGCCGGTTGAATTCGGCGGCGAGATGATCGATGACGTCGGGCTGTATGAGTCTACCTGGAAGGAGCTGCCATGGAAGTTCGAAGGCGGAACACCGATTATTGCAGGTGCCGTCGGCTTAGGAGCAGCGATTGATTTCCTGCAGGAGGTC
Source organism: Paenibacillus sp. FSL R7-0302 (assembly GCF_038006885.1). Classification (NCBI taxonomy): domain Bacteria; kingdom Bacillati; phylum Bacillota; class Bacilli; order Caryophanales; family Paenibacillaceae; genus Paenibacillus; species Paenibacillus sp. FSL R7-0302. Next base: position 4,403,803 of record NZ_JBBOWB010000001.1, on the reverse strand, counting down.
GGGATGGATGAGATCCACCGCCACGAAATGCAGCTTGCAGCATATGCGGAACAGCGGCTGTCGGAGGTCAGTGATCTGACGATCTATGGTCCCCGCAACCGTCAGGTGGGGGTAGTCACCTTCAACCTGGGTGATGTTCATCCGCATGATGTGGCCACCGTGCTGGATGCGGAAGGCGTGGCTGTCCGCGCGGGGCATCATTGCTGCCAGCCGCTCATGCGCTGGCTGGAGGTTAGCTCCACCGCCCGGGCGAGCTTCTACCTGTACAACACTGAACAGGATGTAGATGCGCTGGTGCAAGCCTTAATTAAGGCAAAGGAGTATTTCAGCTATGAACTTGGATGATTTATATAGACGCGTAATTATGGATCATTACAAAAATCCCCGGAATCGCGGCTCATTTGAAGATGACGCACTTAAGATTGAGCTCAATAACCCTACCTGCGGCGACCGCATTACGCTTCAGCTTAAGGTGGAGGACGGCGTCGTCCAGGACGCCCGTTTCAGCGGCGAAGGCTGTTCAATCAGCATGTCGTCGGCTTCGATGATGACGGAAGCGGTCAAAGGCCAATCGATAGCGCATGCGCTTGAGATGGCTGACAGCTTCTCCTCTCTAATGAAGGGTGAAGAAGCAGATTTCGGTGACTACGAAGATATTGAAGCCCTGTCCGGTGTTAATAAATTTCCGGCGCGGATCAAATGTGCCACTCTGGCCTGGAACGCGCTGCGCAAAGGCATAGATACGCAAAGAAGCTTATAAAATAATATTACACTCAAGGAGGCTGACACCATGGCTAAGAAAGCGCCTGATATGGAGGAATACCAGTACGGATTCCGTGACGAGCACAAGTCGATATTTCAGTCTGGTAAAGGACTCACGGAAGAAATCGTCCGGGAAATCTCCGCAATCAAAAACGAGCCGGATTGGATGCTGGAATTCCGGCTGAAATCCCTGGAGCAGTTCCGTAAGATGCCTATGCCGAAGTGGGGCGGCAATCTGGATGATCTGGATTTCGAGGATATCCAATATTATGTTAGACCTTCCGAGAAGCAGGGCAAGACTTGGGAGGAGGTTCCTTCCGAGATCAAAGAGACCTTCGACAAGCTGGGAATTCCGGAAGCGGAGCAGAAGTTCCTTGCCGGTGTCTCTGCACAGTATGAATCTGAGGTAGTCTATCACAGCATGCAGCAGAACCTGGAGGATCAGGGTGTAATCTTCACAGATACGGATTCCGCACTGCGTGATCATCCTGAGCTGTTCAAGAAGTTCTTCGGCACAATAATTCCGCCTGCTGACAACAAGTTCGCCGCACTTAACAGTGCCGTTTGGTCAGGAGGCAGCTTCATCTATGTTCCGAAGGGTGTGAAGTGTGAAGTTCCTTTGCAGGCCTACTTCCGCATCAACTCCGAGAATATGGGACAATTCGAGCGTACGCTGATTCTGGCAGACGAAGACAGCTTCGTGCATTATGTTGAAGGCTGTACTGCCCCGATCTACAGCACGAACTCTCTGCATAGTGCAGTGGTTGAGATTCTCTGCATGAAGAACGCCCGTGTCCGTTATACCACCATTCAGAACTGGGCACCGAACATCTATAACCTCGTTACCAAACGTGCGGTTGCCGAAGAGAATGCTACGATGGAATGGGTAGACGGCAACATCGGCTCCAAGCTGACTATGAAATATCCGGCGGTTGTTCTTAAAGGCCGTGGAGCCAAGGGTTCGGTCTTGTCCATCGCGGTAGCGGGCAAGAACCAGCATCAGGATGCAGGCGCCAAAATGATTCACTTGGCACCGGATACCACCTCAACCATCGTATCCAAGTCGATCAGCAAGCACGGCGGCAAGGTCACTTACCGTGGACTCGCTTCCTTCGGCCGCAAGGCAGAAGGTGCGAAATCCAATATCAAATGCGATACGCTCATTCTGGATAACGAGTCCACCTCGGACACGATTCCTTACAATGAGATCATGAACGATAACATTGTGCTTGAGCACGAAGCGACGGTCTCCAAGGTATCTGAGGAGCAGCTATTCTACCTCATGAGCCGCGGTCTTTCCGAAGCTGATGCTACACAGATGATTATCATGGGCTTCATCGAGCCGTTCACCAAAGAGCTGCCGATGGAATATGCGGTCGAGATGAACAGATTGATCAAGTTCGAAATGGAAGGCAGTATAGGGTAAACTAGCTGCCTCCTTCAATAACCAGGCGATATACAGTGAGTGTCCACAGAACTTTGATGCAGGTTGGTCAAAGCTCTGTGGGCACTTTTGTGTTTTATAGGAACATAAAATACATTTATTAGGCTTCCAAAAAGCTGCTTCGCATTGTTGAATCTTGCTATATCTTAATTGAGCAGTATTTGCGAGGAAATAGCAGCATTTAAAACGACGGGCGTCCTTTAGCCCCTGCTTAAGCCCGGTTTATTCCGGAAAAAGAGGGAAAACGGTGGTTTCTCCCCTTTGCCGCATTAAATTAGGGATGATAAACTGCTTAAAGTCACTAAATTGGAAGCGCTAAAAAAGCTAGCCTACAGTTCGATATTTAGAGACCAAGTTCTTGCTTACGGGGCAGGTTACTTCGTAAAGCTAAGTTTATGCTTACGGAGCCAGCTTTACTTCGTAAAGCTTTAAGGAGGAGAGATATGGATGTTCTCAGGCAACTGCGGGGCTTTTATCGGGAGAAGCTGCACTATCTGATTCTGTCGATTGTATGTTTGGCGGCCGCAACTGCAGTGGGGCTTATTACCCCCAATTTGTTAAGGAGATTGATCGATGATGTTATTGTTCCCCTAAAGTTTACTGAGGTGCCCGTACTCGCTCTCAGTGTGCTTGCTGTCATTATTGTCAAGGCGTGCCTGCAGTTTGCCCATGGATTTTTCGGCGGACGGCTGGGGAATTTCCTGGCCTACCGGCTGCGCAATGCCTGCTATGAGAAGCTGCAATTCCTGTCCTTCCGTTATTATGATACGGCGAAGACAGGTGACCTGATGTCCCGGCTGACCGGGGATTTGGAAGCAATCCGGATGTTCATTGGCTTCGGATTTGCCCAATTGCTGAATGTGTTCTTCATGGTTCTGTTCGGCTCCATTATGATGTTCACCATCAATTGGCAGCTGACGCTGGTTACTCTGATCACAATGCCGTTTTTGGCGGTAGTCGCACTCAGATTTGAATCCAAGATTCATCCGGCCTTTCAGGAGATGCGCCTGGCGTTAAGTTCCCTGACAACGGCTGTACAGGAGAATGTCACCGGGGTAAGAACGGTCAAATCGTTTGCCAGAGAGGCCTACGAAGTTGATAAATTCTCACACCGTAATGAACGTTATAAAGATAATCAGATTTTTGCAGCTGAGCTGTGGAGTAAATTCTTCCCGTTCATGGAGCTGCTGGCTTCGGTCAGTGTAGCGATCCTGCTGGGTGTCGGCGGTACGCTGGTGATCAACGGGAAGATGTCGCTGGGTGAGCTGGTTGCGTTCTTCAGCCTGATCTGGTACATCATCGGTCCGGTATGGGGGCTAGGGTTCCACATCAACAACTATACCCAGTCGAAGGCCTCCGGCGAACGTGTGCTGGAAGTGCTGAATCAGCAGATTGATGTCCGGGATAAAGAGAATGCCCGCGAGCTTGCAGCGGCTGAAGTGAAAGGGGAGGTCGAGTTCGATCATGTGACCTTCGCTTACGGCAACAAAATGCCGGCAGTCAAGGATATTCATTTCCATGCCGAGCCGGGTGCGGTCATTGGCTTCCTCGGCGGAACGGGGTCCGGTAAATCCACGATTACCCAGCTGATGATGCGTGCTTATGATGTGAATCAGGGCAGTATTAAGCTTGACGGTGTGGATATCCGTGAGTTCCAGGTCCGCAGTCTGCGCTCGCAAATATCGACGGTGTTCCAGGAGACCTTCCTGTTCTCCTCATCGATCCGTAATAATATCTCTTATGGACTGAAGGATGTCAGCATGGATGAGATTATCCGTGCCGCCGAGCTGGCGAAGGCGCATGACTTCATTATGGAGATGCCGGAAGGCTATGATACCGTAGTCGGTGAGCGGGGAATGGGTCTCTCGGGCGGCCAAAAGCAGCGGATTGCCATTGCCCGCGCGCTGCTCAAGAATCCGCGGATTCTTATTCTGGATGATGCCACCAGTGCGGTGGACATGGAGACGGAGCATGAGATTCAGGCCGGGTTCCAGGAGGTTATGCGCGGACGGACCACCCTGATTATTGCCCACCGGATCTCCTCCCTGCGTCATGCCGATCAGATCATTGTCATGAATGAAGGGAGAATGGTCCAGCAGGGCACCCATCAGGAATTGATCGCTGTCCCGGGACCTTATCAGGATGTATACCGGATTCAGTACGCCGATTATTTAGCCAGGGATAACGGACGAGAGGCAGGTGATCCGGCATGAGTCTTGAGACCTCCAAGAAGGCCGCTGACGGCGTATTAAATACCGACAACAGTAAGGTTGAAGAACAGACGCTTGAAGAACGTTTTATCTATAAAGACGATGATGTGATCGACAAGGCTTTTGACTGGAATCAGTTCACCCGCTTATTCGGCTATATGAAGCCATATGCGAAGCAGATGCTGCCGCTGGTCTCGATCATGATGATTCTGGGCACGATTACCAAGCTGACGGTTCCATTCCTGACCAGTATGGCGATTGATAAAGCGATTGCTCCAAAAGAGGGAAGCACCAGCTTGACGCTGCTCTACACGCTCACAGCCAGTGTAATCGTGCTGTATCTGATTCAATGGATCGCCGGCGTATACCGGATCAAATATACGAATGTGATCGGCCAGCGGGTGATCTATGACCTGCGCTCGGACCTGTTCCGGCATATCCAGAAGCTGTCCTTCAATTTCTTCGATAAACGTCCGGCCGGGTCAGTGCTGGTCCGGGTGACCAATGATATCAACTCGCTGCAGGATTTGTTCACCAACGGGGTGGTCAATCTGATGATTGACTGTGTGCAGCTGCTGGGTATTATGATTATTCTGCTGCTGATCAACTGGAAGCTGGGGCTGGCCGTAATGATTACGGTGCCCATCATGTTCCTGATCTCGACCAAGCTGCGGCAGAGAATCCGGATTGCCTGGCAGGATGTGCGCATGAAGAATTCCCGGATCAACTCCCATCTAAATGAGTCGATACAGGGGATTCGCGTCACCCAGGCCTACACACAGGAAGAAGAGAACATGCATTATTTCGATGCCATGAATATGGACAGCCGGAAGTCGTGGAACAAGGCCTCAGCCATGAACCAGGCATTCGGTCCGATCATTGAAGTCACCGGCGGCTTCGGGACGATGATTCTGTTCTGGTTCGGGGCATACCTGATCCAGTCTGGAGAGCTTACGGTCGGCTTCCTGGTCGCCTTCAGCAGTTATGTCAGCAACTTCTGGGACCCGATCAACCGGCTCGGGCAGATGTACAATCAGCTGCTGGTGGCGATGGCTTCCTCCGAGCGGATCTTCGAGTATCTCGACGAACAGCCTGCGGTGCAGGATAAGCCGGGAGCAACGCCGCTGTCCAAGATTCAAGGGGATATTCACTTTAATAACGTAGTGTTTGAATATGAGAAAGGCCGTGCGGCACTCAAAGGCATCAATCTGGATGTCAAAGCAGGCCAGTCCATCGCCCTTGTAGGACATACCGGCTCCGGCAAAAGCACGATCATCAACCTGATTGGCCGGTTCTATGATATTAAGAGCGGTCACATTACAATTGACGGCCGGGATATCCGCGAGGTTACACTCCAGAGTCTGCGCGAACAGATCGGGATTGTACTGCAGGATACCTTCATCTTCTCGGGAACGATCCGCGACAACATCCGCTTCGGGCGGCTGGATGCCACGGATGAAGAGATTGAAGCGGCTGCGAAGGCCGTAGACGCCCATGATTTCATCGTCAAGCTGCCTGCCGGCTATGATACCGAGGTGGAGGAGCGGGGAAGCGCACTGTCCATGGGACAGCGCCAGCTGCTGTCCTTCGCCCGGGCGCTGCTGGCCGATCCGCGGATTCTGATTCTGGATGAAGCGACCGCCAGTATTGATACGGAGACGGAGATCAAGATTCAGGAAGCGCTGAAGCTGCTGCTTCAGGGCCGGACCTCCTTCATCGTCGCCCACCGCCTCTCGACCATCCGCCATGCGGATAAGATCGTAGTGCTGGATCACGGCGAGATCAAGGAAGAAGGCAACCATGCCGAGCTGACCAAGCACGACGGTATTTATAACGGATTAATAGAAGCACAGTTCCGCTTCTTATAGATGCACATGCAGCAGCCTGGCCCCGATGTGAGGGAGGGGCTGCTGTTTTTTTGCGTTTGGAATAATAAGGGGAAATGTAGAGTTCCTTCTAGTTAAGGCCGTTTCCCCGGCTTCCCGCTTACCCGGACCTCCAGCAGCTGCACGCTGATCTCCTGCTGCCATCCGGTATCTTGAGTACCCTCTGCCAACAGAGCTTCGATATGGAGGCGGGCCATTTCCCAGCAGTAGACGGTGTTGACATGCAGGCAGTGCTGAAGCTCGTCTTGCTCCGCCGGAGCCAGCGGACGCTTCAGACTAAGGGTATATAGCTCGGCAAGGCGCTGATGAACCGCAAGCATCCTATCTCCTCCTTGTATTACTGTCTTCTATTAGCGTGACCCTGGAGATGCGGTTTCAAACCGGAATGAAGCCTAATATGAATATTCAGATCTTTAGAATAAAAAAGTTCTTGAAATCGCTTTTATTTATGCTACAATAACAGTAATACAGGATTGTGACCGGTAACGCGGGCAATGCCTAAGCTGATGCGAGTATCATTTTATGAATGATATTGGGATCAACTTAGGCTTTTTTTGTACAAACTATGCGTCAGGAGGTGAAATTGAGATGATTATCGAGAAGGTGCTGAACAATAATGTGCTCCTGACCAAGAACCAGAAGGGCAAGGAGGTTATTGTGATGGGCAGAGGAATTTCCTTCAATAAGGTGGCGGGTGATTATGTGGACCCTGCCAAGGTGGATAAGATTTTTCTGCTGAATGAGAATGAATTCACTGCCCGGCTGACTGAACTGCTGAATGATATTCCGGTAGCTCACCTGGAGCTGGCCAGCGGCATCGTCACCTACGCGAGTGGAGTGCTGCACACAGAGCTGAACGATAATCTCTATCTGACGCTGACGGATCATATTCATTTCGCGCTGGAGCGTTTTGAGAAGGGGATTCAGCTGAAGAATGCGATGCTGTTTGAGATCAAGCGCTTTTACCCGAAGGAATTCGGAATCGGGCTGGATGCCCTGAAGATGATTGAACAGACCACCGGCCTCTCGCTGGGTGAGGATGAAGCCGGCTTCATTGCCCTTCACCTGGTCAACGCCAGAATGGATGGCACGGAGGTAAGATCGACGATCAAGATGACGGAGATCGTTCAGAATATCCTGAACATCGTTACCTATCATTATAAGGTTGTGCTGGACGAGACTTCGCTTAATTATTCGCGGTTCCTGACCCATCTGCAGTATTTTTCCATGCGGGTGCTGAAGAAGGAGACCAACAACAGCGGGGAAGAGTTCCTGTACAATCAGGTGAGGCTAACCTATGTCAAGGCTTTCGAATGCGTAGGCAAGATTAATGAATATCTGGAGAAATCCCATGGCCAGAGCCTCAGCAAGGATGAATATGTCTATTTGACGATTCACATTCAGCGTGTAACTGAACGCAATAATCTGGAGTAACACGTAACATACGTAAGACTACAATATTTCATATATTTTCATATCATCTGTCAGGGTGTAACTGGTCATGCAGGCAAAACCTGAGCTGATGGCAAAATAGCGTGTGTTCTACGCCTTTTTTGCCTTGAGTTCAGGTTTTTCTTGTTTGCAGAGGGGAAAGATAGAAGGGCTGGCACAACTCGCCTCTGCAGCGATGCTTATATTACAGATTTCAGAAGGAGCAAACCCAAATGAGCAATAAAGACTTATCCAAACAAATTATCACACTCGTTGGCGGAGAAGAGAATGTGAATTCCGTCTTCCATTGTGCCACGCGCTTAAGATTCAAGCTGAAGGATAACAGCAAAGCCAATAAAGCAGCGCTGGAGAAGACTCCGGGAGTCATCACAGTTGTTGAGAACAGCGGACAATTTCAGGTGGTCATCGGCAACAATGTCAGCCAGGTGTTCGAGCAGATTATGAAGGAAACCTCGCTTCAGGATGCGGAGAAAAGCGGCAGTGACGAAAGCTCGGAAAGCACCGGAGTTCTGGGTAAAGCGGTGGACATCATTTCGAGTATTTTCTCGCCGATTCTGGGTGCACTGGCCGGGGCGGGGATTCTCAAAGGCTTGCTGGCCCTGATTCTGTCACTGGACTGGATTAGTGCTGCCAGCGGCACCTACATGATCCTCAATGCGGCTGCCGACAGCGTGTTCTATTTCCTGCCTGTCTTCCTGGCGGTTACGGCAGCGCGCAAATTCAAGGCGAATCAATTCGTGTCCATTGCCATAGCCGGAGCCTTGATCTATCCCGCAGTCATTGCGGCTGTAGGCTCACCTGACCCGCTGCACTTCCTGGGGATCAAGATCGTACTGATCAACTATTCCTCCAGCGTGATCCCGATTATTCTGGCGGTATGGGTGCAGTCGTATGTGGAACGCTGGTTCCGTTCCTTCATTCATGAGTCCGTGCGGAATATTCTTGTTCCCATGTTCGCACTGCTCATTGTTATTCCGCTTACGTTCCTGGCCTTCGGACCTGTCGGCTCCCTGATCAGTGACGGCTTGGCCTCTGGCTATACCTGGCTCTACAATCTAAGTCCGCTTGTGGCCGGAGCCATAGCCGGGGCGTTCTGGCAAGTGTTCGTAATCTTCGGTGTACACTGGGGCTTCGTACCGATCATGCTCAGCAATATTGCTACACTGGGACAGGATACCATGCTGCCTATTCTCAGTGCGGCCGTTCTGTCGCAGGCCGGGGCTGTATTCGGTGTATTCCTGAAATCGCGGAACCCTCAGCTTAAGGCACTTGCCGGTTCTTCTACACTATCTGCGGTCTTCGGGATTACTGAACCAACCATTTATGGAGTCACCCTGAAGCTCAAAAAACCGTTCATCTATGCGTGTATCTCCGGCGCTATCGGCGGTGCAATTATTGCAACAGGCGGCGCAAGAGCATTATCCTTCTCGCTGCCGGGTCTGCTGGCTCTGCCGACCTATTTCGGCACGGGATTTGTCTGGGTAGTCATTGGTATACTGGTAGCATTTGTACTGGCCGCTGTACTGGTGCTGGTGTTTGGCTACGAGGAGCCTGAGACAGATGCTGCGGCATCGGTTAACTTAAGTGCAACCTCGGGTACGACTACACCGACGCTGATTGATAAAGAACTGGTTGTAAGCCCGCTGGCAGGAACGCTGCAGCCGCTTGACACCCTGCCTGACGAAGCTTTTGCTTCCGGCGCCATGGGCAAGGGCATTGTAATCGAGCCTTCTTCCGGCATCTTAACCAGCCCTGTGAATGGAACGGTAACTACTGTATTCCCCACAGGACATGCCATCGGCATCACTTCGGAGGGCGGTGCGGAGCTGCTGATTCATGTCGGTGTCAATACCGTGAAGCTTAAGGGTCAGCATTTTACCAAAAAAGTGAAGGAAGGCGAGAAGGTGGTCAAGGGTCAGCTATTGCTTGAATTTGACCTCGAAGCCATCCGTGCAGCCGGATTTGTAACCGCGACACCGGTGATTGTCACCAACTCGGCACAGTACCTTGATGTGCTTAAGAGCACAGCGACAGAAGTACCTAGCGGCGAGATACTGTTTACACTTATTCGATAAAAAGATAGCCTCCCCCGGCCGGGGGAGGCTATCTAGTTGGTATTCAACTTCAAGCAGCACTTCTGCGGCAACGCAGGGGGCTGCTTGATTTATTTTGCGAAGAGGAAATCTCTCTACTCCATGTAAATCTCAACGACGGCAATTGTGCGTTCGCGGGACAGGTCAAGGAACTTGCCTTCGCTCTGTACAAGCGGACGGAAAACATCCAGCGGGTTGTTCATCACGATAACACCCATATCACCGGTGCTCAGCAAAACGCGCTTGCCGATAAAGTTCGGCATCAGGTGATTGATGAAGGCCTGAACCGGTTTGCCGTTCAGCTTCCCGAAGCTGAGGGAGTTGATCTCACGCAGAACGGAAATCAGCTCCTGCTTGGACTGGTAGACCCGGTGAGTGGTCATGGCGCTGTAAATATCCGCAACGGCTGCAATCTGGGCGTAAGGATGGATATCTGTCTTGGTCAGCTGCTTGGGATAACCGGAGCCGTCCTCGCGTTCATGATGCTGCAAGGCAACCAGCGCTGTGAATGGATCGTTCATGGAATTCTGTATGATTTCGTGCCCGTAAACCGTATGTAATTTGATCTCTTCGTATTCATCAGGGGTTAACTTGCCGGGCTTGTTCAGAATCGCAGGGGAGATGCGGCATTTGCCGATATCAATCAGGTATCCCGCACGCCCGATCTCGTAGCACTCTGTCTTGGAATATCCGAGCCACGAGGCAAGATAATAGGAGAGCATGCCTACCTGCAGGGAATGATTGTAGGTATAGTTATCTTCCCGGTCCAGCAGCAGCAGGAGTGTTACTACGTCCTTATGTTTGTCCAGCGTGGACAAGGTCGGCTGCAGAATATCATCTACTACGGACTGGTTGAAGCTGCCTTTGCTGAGCGCTTCCATATATAGAGACTCAAAACCGTCAATCGTGGTATCGAAGCTGCTGGCTGCTGCCTGAATGATTGAGGTCCGGCTGGAAGGAGCAGGCTCTTCCTGTACCGTTTCAATATCTACATAATCAACGCCGTGCTGTATCAGCTTGGCGATTTCCTCCAGTTGCAGCCGTGATCCCTTAGGGAGTACATGCAGCCCGCGGGAGCTGAAGGTATCCATCCGCAGATGATCACCCGGTTTAAGATCCATCACGTGTACTCTCAATGAATAGGCCACCTTACTATAGCAATTTTTTACAGCATAGCAACAAAGACTGCAATATTCAATGGTGTAAGAGTACTGATTGTAGCTTGCAGATTGTGCAACCCGCTGGTCCTACCCTGTTGTGTATCTGTGCAGATTCGCAGAAGGGGACGGTCCGATTAACCGCCGGACACGGGCGGAATGAAGGCCACCTCTGAGCCTTCGGTAATATCCGTATCATCAGGCGCATATTCCTGATCAACGGCTACCAGGGATACACTGATCTGCGGCGCGGCGTCAGGATAGGAGGCGGAGAGGAGTTCCTTCAGCCGGCCTGCTGTCACAGGGGACTCATGGGCGTGGAAGACCAGCGTGGAGGAGCCGATGATTTCGGCCAGACCGGCGAACAGCCGGATGGAGATATGCATGCTTTCTTCACCCTTTCTGACTTAAGCTTAGGACAGCTTATAATGATTACAATATACCATATTGAGTCTGAAAATGTTATGCTAACTCTAGAACTGAACAAGCCTGCCGCTTACTTTATAAACGGCTGTACAAGTGGGAGGGAAGCCAGCTTATGAAGCCTGGGCCGCACAGATTAACCATTATTCATACCAATGATATACATAGCCACTTTGAAATGATGAGTCCGCTCGCGGCAGTGATATCCGCGATGAAGGCAGAGGCGGGCGGGGAGCCGGTGCTGCTGCTAGATATCGGCGATCATATGGACCGCGCTGCTGTAGAGACGGAAGGCACGATGGGTCAGGCCAACATAGACATTATGAATCTGACCGGATACGATGCGGTTACCATCGGCAACAACGAGGGTCTCACCTTCTCCAAGGAGATGCTATCAGCCATATTCACAGGTATCCAGTGTCCTGTGGTATGCTGCAATTTCCTGGAGTCCGCCACGGGTAAGCCGCCGCACTGGATGCAGCGCAGCGCGGTCCTGGAGAAGGACGGCATCAAGATTGGACTGACCGGTGCGACGGCGGCCTTCACCTCCTTCTATTCCTTGCTCGGCTGGGATGTTCTGGACCCGGAAGAGGCGCTGCGCGAGCAGATTCAGCTGCTTGCCCCGCAGGTGGATATCGTGATCATTCTGTCTCATCTGGGGCTGCCCGCAGACCAGAGACTGGCAGAGAAGCTGGAAGGCGTGCATGCCATTCTGGGCGGGCATACCCACCATATGCTGGAGCAGCCGCAGATGATTAACGGGACAGCCGTATGCGGCGCCGGCAAATTCGGCAGGTACGCCGGACGGCTGGTCTTCGAGCGGGAGCAGCCGGACGGAGGATTTCACTTGGCCGAAGGAGGCTGCACGGAAGTTGATCCTGCCTTGACAGAGGAGCTTATTGCTCCGGCGGCAGCGATCCATCTGCAGCGCGGGCGTGAGGCCCTGGAGGAGACGGTTGCCATCAGCGACCGCATGCTGCCGCTGGATCTGCAGGGGGAGTCTCCCTTTGGCAACCTGCTGGCACAGGCGGTCCGCCAGTTCACAGGCAGTCCCATCTCGCTCGTTAATACAGGCCAGCTGCTCGGCCCGCTGCCGGAGGGTAACATTACCGCAGGCATGCTGCATGCCTTATGTCCTTCTCCGATTAATCCCTGTATTGTACAGCTGACAGGCAAGGATATCCGCACTGCACTGGAACAGAGTCTGATGGCAGAGTTCCGGAATAAGGTCATCTACGGATATGGCTTCCGGGGAGAGGTACTGGGCACCCTGGCCGTGGACGGATTAAAAATCTTGTACGATCCAAGGGTCATGCCTTATGATAACGGTATTGCGATTTTTGCCGGCGGGGAGCAGCTGGAGGATACCAAGGTATATAGTGTCGGCACGCTGGATATGTTTACATTCCGTACAGGCTACGAGAGTATAGCTAATGGCCGGGAGGCGGTATATTTGCTGCCTCATTTCCTCCGCGATCTGCTGCGGATGGAGCTGCAGCGGCCGGGGAGTCTGGATGAGTGTGAAGCGGTTCGCTGGGAGAGGCAATCCACCTGATGATCCACACCATTTTTTGTAAAATTGATAGTTCACGCAGTACCAGGTTTCATTGACTAGATCAGGAGGAGTAATATGGATACAATTACAGCCATTATTCTGGCAATTGTGGAAGGAATCACGGAGTTCATTCCGGTTTCTTCGACGGGACACATGATACTAACGACTAAGCTTCTGGGATTCAATGAGCAGGATTCGATTATGAAGACGTATGAAATTGTGATTCAGCTGGGGGCTATACTGGCGATTGCGCTGGTCTACCGCCAGCGGATTGTGGATCTGCTCGGATTCGGCCGCAGAGACAGAGGGGGCGTAATGCCGGCAGCCCGATTGAACCTGATTCATGTGCTGCTGGGTATCGTGCCTGCGCTCGCTGTAGCTTTTTTTGCCCGGGACTTCATCAAAAGCCTCTTCGGGGCATCCACCGTCCTCTGGGCGCTGGTCGCAGGCGGTATTCTGATGATCATTGCCGAATGGGTTAACAAACGCAAGATCCGCGTGACAGCGCATGATCTGGATGATCTGTCCTACGGGCAGGCACTCTCGATCGGACTGTTCCAGATTATTTCCGTCCTCTGGCCCGGGTTCTCCCGCTCCGGCTCGACGATTTCCGGGGGGATGCTGAGCGGGGTGAGCTACAAGGCCTCGGCCGACTTCTCCTTCCTCATCGCAATTCCGATTATGTGCGCGGCCTCGGGGTATGAGCTGCTGGATTCCTACAAGAATTTCACGAGTGAGACGATCGGATATTTTGTCATCGGCTTCATTATTTCCTTCATCGTGGCTTATGTGGTGGTGGTTCTGTTCATGAGAATGATCCAGAAGATCAGACCGACGCATTTTGCTATTTACCGCTTTATCCTTGCAGCCGTCTTCTGGCTGTTTATTATGCGTTGATTCTCAGCTTGGCATCACAGCAAAGCAATTTTACCGTTAAAGGCAGGAGTGAGCCAAGGTGCGTCTAGTATCCGTTAACCGGCTTCAGGCGGGAATGAAGCTGGGTAAAAAAATATATAATGATGAAGGGCTGGTTCTGCTTGCGGACGGAGTGGAGCTTACCGATTCCCTGATCAAGCGGCTCGCCAGAATCGATATCGGCTATATCTATATTGAGGATTCACTCACGGAGGATATTGTGATCCCCGGAATGCTGCAGGATGAGACGCGTAATCAGGCGCTCAAGGTGATTCGTAACCAGTTCCAGCAGATGTCCGGTGCCTCGGGGATCACCAAAGGCTTTTATCATCTGGATAAGAAGTTCTCCAAGGTGATGGATTCCATCCTCGACGACATGTCCCTGCAGGAGGACCCGATGATCATGCTGCTTGACATGCACACGGCTGACAATTACCTGTACGTCCATTCCCTGAACGTATGCCTGTATACGCTGGTGCTGGGCATTGCCCATGGTTACAGCAAAGAAGAGCTGCGGGTCATCGGGCTTGGTGCGCTGCTGCATGATATCGGCAAGACGCAGATTCCTGTCAAAATTGTTCAAAAGCCCGGCATGCTCAGCGAGGAGGAGTTCCGGCATATGCAGGCGCATACCGAGATCGGATACCGCATTCTTAAGGAAGAGCCTAATATTCCTCTGCTGGCGGCCCACTGTGCCCTGCAGCATCATGAACGGATTGACGGCTCCGGCTATCCGCGCGGACTGACCGGCCCGCAGATCCATGAATATGCGAAATGGCTGGGGGTCGCAGATTCCTATGATGCGATGACCTCCAACCGGATCTACAAAAAAGCCATGCTGCCCCATCAGGCGGTAGAAGCGCTGTATGTCGGCTCTGGAACTCTGTACGAGCAGAAGCAGCTGGAGTTATTCAGAGACCGTGTGGCCATCTATCCGCTGGGGCTTACGGTGAAGCTCAGCTCCGGCGAGAGCGGTGTGGTGGTCAAGATTGATCCCAGCACACCGCATCGGCCTGTTGTCCGGGTGCTGAATGGACCCGAAGGCGAAACGGTTACCCCCTATGAGCGTGATCTCAGCAAAGCCCTCTCTGTAGTCATTGTGGATGTGACGGACGGGGGAGAACCTGTAGTGAAAAGTACCGGATAGGTGTTCTGCGCAGCGAGGAGAGAATAGGGTATCTGCAGGAATTGCGGAGCTGTATTCTCCGCCTTGCTGTTTTTTTGAGTAGTCGTGGTATGATATAGCTTAAGTTATCGTTCTTTTTCTTTTGTTTTGGGTTAATAATAAGGAATAAGCATTAAAGGAGCATTAAGAAATGAGTATATTAGAGCCATCATCTATAATTCCTGTAAAAGAGCTGTCGCCGGAGTATGATCCGTGGGACCCGATTACTTCACTCCGCGAGTACGGACAGCATGTGCTGACCAGTGTAGAGATGACGGTCACGAATCTATGCAATATGCGCTGTGAGCATTGCGCCGTCGGCGACAGTCTTACGATGAAAGAGGGAGAGCTGCTGCCTTTAACCAAGATGCTGAAGCGTCTGGACGAGGTAGAGCACCTGCAGACTATCAGCATTACGGGCGGGGAGCCGATGTTCCGTGCCGGGACGGTGGAGAATACCATCGTACCGCTGCTGAAATATGCACGGGAGCGCGGCATCCGTTCACAGATCAACTCGAATCTGACCATGCCGTATTCCCGTTATGAGCAGCTGCTCCCTTACCTGGACGTCATGCATATCTCGTTCAATTATGTGAACGGCGATGATTTCCACGAGGTGGGCTTCGCGAACAGCGGGCACCCGGTCTCGAAGGAGGCCGCCTACCGGCTCTACGACACGATGCTGGAGAATTCCCGCCGGCTGAGCAGCGACGGTATGCTGATCTCTGCCGAGTCGATGATCAACTACCGTACACACACCAAGCTTCCCGAGATTCACCGGCTGATTGGGGACATGGGGGCAAGACGGCATGAGGTACACCCGATGTACGCATCCAGCTTCGCCTCGAAGCTGCCTGTGCTGTCGCTCCGGGAGATGAATACTGCCATTCATTCCCTGCTGGATCATCGTGACCCGGAGATGTGGATGCTGTTCGGCACGCTGCCGTTCTTCGCCTGCAGCTTCCTGGAGGAAGACCAGAAGCTGCTGGGCAGACTGCGCAGCGAGAAGAATTTAACGCTGCGCAATGATCCGGACGGAAGAAACCGGGTCAATGTCAACCTGTTCACGGGCGATGTCTTTGTAACGGACTTCGCCGATATATCCGCCTTTGGCAATATCAGCGACGCGAAGCTGGATGACATTTTCACTGAGTGGCAGACTAAGCATCCCTTGAATCAGCAAGTGAACTGTTATTGTGATGCAGCAGGCTGTTGCGGGCCTAACCTGCTCGTGGCCGATATGTATTATCCCGGGGTCGATTTCAAAACCAGAAAAGCGATCACCTTGTAGAAATGGGGCGTTATTATAGTGCATACGGAATTTGAAATAGGAAGATTAGTGCTTAATCTTTTGCTCGTTCTGGTGCTCGTATTATTAAATGGTGTATTTGTTGCGGCGGAATTCTCGCTGGTTAAGGTCAGACAGTCCCGTCTGACCCAGCTGGTCAGCGAAGGGAACAAAATGGCGGGATATGCGCTAAAGGTCAACAAGCGGCTGGATTCGTATCTGTCGGCCACCCAGTTCGGGATCACACTCGCTTCCCTTGGACTCGGCTGGGTCGGGGAACCGGCGATCTCGGAGCTGCTGGTGGAGCCTCTGATGTACCAGATCGGTGTTACTGACCAGACGCTAATCTCAACGGTATCTGTGATTATCGGCTTCTCGATTATTACCTTTTTACATATTGTGCTGGGGGAACTGGCACCGAAATCTCTGGCTATTCAAAAAACAGAAGGCTCA
The DNA here is from genome assembly GCF_038006885.1 of Paenibacillus sp. FSL R7-0302. NCBI lineage: Bacteria > Bacillati > Bacillota > Bacilli > Caryophanales > Paenibacillaceae > Paenibacillus > Paenibacillus sp. FSL R7-0302. The sequence continues at coordinate 4,387,000 of NZ_JBBOWB010000001.1, read as the reverse complement.
GCACTGCTGCTGTCCGCTCCGCTGATGTTCTTCTATAATCTGTTTCTGCCCTTCATCTGGGTGCTGAATGCATCAGCGAACGCTCTGCTGAGATTGTTCGGAGTGGAGCCGGCCAGTGAAGCCGAGGCTGCCCATTCGGAGGAGGAAATCCGCATTCTGATGAATCAGAGCGCGAAGAGCGGGGTAATCGATCAGGATGAGATGAAGCTGATGGATAACATCTTCGAATTCTCGGACCTGCTGGCCCGTGAGGTCATGCTGCCGCGTACGGATATGGATGTACTCTACAGCAATCTTCCGCTGGAGGAGAACATGCGGATCATCACGGAAACGAAGCATTCGCGTTATCCGGTAGCCTTCGAGGACAAGGACCGGATTATCGGCTTCATCCATATCACGGATCTGCTGTTCGCCCCGCCGGAGCAGCAGAATGATCTGGCTTCCCTGGTCCGGCCGATTCTGAACGTGCCGGAATCGATGGAGATCAGCCATGCGCTGCGGCTGATGCAGAAGAACAAGGCCCAGCTGACACTGGTCGTTGACGAGTACGGCGGAACGGCGGGGCTGCTGACCGCTGAAGAGATTCTGGAGGAGATCGTAGGCGATCTGCATGACGAGTTCGAGGATGAACGCCCCAGCGTAGAGCGTAACGGCGATTACATCTCCGTAGAGGGCCGGATGCTGATTGAAGACGTCAACGATCTCACAGGCGTCGTGATTGAGGATGACGAGGTGGATTCCATCGGCGGCTGGCTGTTCAAGGAGCTGGAGGGCAATCCGTCCAAGGGTAAACAGGTAGTGGTTGGCGATGTCACCTTCGAGGTGGAGGAGTCCACCCGGCTGCGGATTACCCGGATTAATATCCACCGCGAGCCTGCGCCAGAGCCTGAAGAGGATGCGGAAGGCGGGGAAGAGGAGAAGGAGTAAATGTAGTGAGTGGAAGGGGAAGCGTAAGAGAAGAGGGATGCTTAAGCGAATGCGGCTATCCCCCGCCCTTATATTTTCCAATATAGCAGGGTACTTCAGAAGCCGGTTTACAAGGTTTTTGGGGTCCCTGTTTTTTTGTTGTGCAGGAATGATGATTATCGGCGGCGATTTTATTGGGCTGTTGTTCTTTTCCACCCTTGGACCGTCATAAGTTAGTTACGAAGGTAATGATCAGAGATCTGGACATCCATCAGGCAATACTGTCAAACCCAAAGAGGAGGAATGATCATTGAACTCCCAGGATCGCGTATGGACACCGTACAGGGGACCGTTTGATCCTTGTCCGCCAGTGCCGTTCAAGACGTATGTTGTGCCGCCGAACCAATTCGTCACGTTTCAGCCCCCGAATCTGCCGCAGTTCTCCCTGCCGGAGGCGCTCAAGCATGGAACGTTATGGCCATCGCTATACAGCCCTTATGAATCCAAGTTCAAAGGAGGGAAGTAGGCTATGGAAGCTAATCCTTGCGAGCCCCGTTATTACGAGATGCTGGAGCAGCTGCAGGTACTTGATTTTGCACTCGTAGAGCTGAATCTGTACCTGGACACTCATCCGCAGGATGTGAAGGCGATTGAGCAGTTCAATCAGCTGACGTATGAGCGCACCAAGCTGGCGAACCAGTTCCAGGAGCTATACGGACCGCTGCAGAATTTCGGCCGCGCCTATTCCAAGGCTCCATGGCAATGGAGCGAGAGTCCCTGGCCTTGGCAAGTCTAAGGCATGAAGCCGGGAATGAAATAAGTCTTAAGGAGGGGGAAGTTCACGAATGTGGATCTATGAGAAAAAGCTGCAATACCCGGTGCGTGTCGGCAAATGTGATGTGCGGATGGCCCGGTATCTGATGGAGCAATACGGCGGTGCGGACGGCGAGCTGGCTGCGGCGCTGCGCTATATGAACCAGCGGTATGCAATACCCGATAAGGTAATTGGTGTACTTACAGATATTTCCACTGAGGAATTCGCCCACTTGGAAATGATTGCCACCATGATCTACAAGCTGACCAAGGACGCCTCGGTGCAGGAGCTGGAAGCCGCAGGCTTAGGCCCGAACTATGCGCAGCGGGATCATGCGTTGTTCTACAACAACTCTGCCGGTGTTCCGTTCACAGCTGCCTACATCGCTGCGAAGGGAGATCCGATCGCTGACCTGTATGAAGACATCGCCGCAGAAGAGAAGGCCCGGGCTACATACCAGTGGCTGATTGACATGACCGACGATGTGGATCTGCAGGACAGCCTCAAGTTCCTGCGCGAGCGGGAGATCATTCATGCGATCCGGTTCAAGGAATCGGTGCAGATTTTGATTGAGGAGAAGGATAAGAAGCGGGTGTTTTGAGCGCTGATGCATATACAAATAGTTTAAAAAGAAGAGCCACAGGAGCAACATCTGCGGCTCTTCTTGCATTAAATGCGAACATGTGTTCTTTTTGTTATATTGAATTCCACTAAAATGGAATATACTCACAAGAAACAGTCAGGATATAACAGGAGGCGACTAAAATACCCTTACCACATGATGAGGCTTTTAAGAAGCTGCTGGAGACGTTCTTTCAGGAATTTATTGAGTTGTTTTTTCCTGAGCTTGATTCCATGCTGGACTATAGTGAAACCCGGTTTCTGATGCAGGAATTGCTGGTGGATATTGTTGGCGAGGAAGCGCGGGAGCTGGATCTGCTGTTGGAAATCCGCTATAAAGGACTGGACGGTTATATTTTAATCCACCTGGAGCCGCAGTCTTATCGGGATTCACGGTTCCATGAAAGGATGTTTATTTACTTCAGCCGTCTGTTTGAGCGCTACCGTAAAGAGCATAAGCTGATTATTCCGATTGCCATCTTCACTTCAGATGAGATCAGGGAAGAGCAGGACACCTTGGAGATGGTTATTCCTGAGCATCAGATCCTGCGCTTTCAGTTTCTCAAGGTAGAATTGCGTAAGCAGAACTGGCGAAGATTTATTGATTCAGACAATGCAGTAGCTGCTGCGTTACTAGCTAAGATGGGGTATACTACAAGAGAAGCAAGAGATGTGCGCCGGGAGTTCCTGCGCATGTTCATGAAGCTGAAGACACGGCTCGATCAAGGACGGCTGGCACTTGTGATGTCAGTGGCGGATTTATATTTCCAGCCGGACCGGGTCCAGGATGAAGAGATTATAAAAGAATTGATGATACAATACCCGGAGGAGGGTGAAGCGATTATGGAACTCATGCCAGCCTGGAAGCGTTGGGGATATGAAGAAGGTATAGCTGAAGGAATAGAACAAGGCATAGAAAAGGGCCAAGCCGAGATTATCCGTAAGTTACTGCTTCATGGATTTACCCCGGAAGAGGTGTCCAAAGCCGTGGAGTTACCGGTGGACGAGATTAAGAAGCTGGTGTAAGCAGGGCTGCTTCAAATAACGGAACATTATGCTAAGAGAGCTGCAAAAAACGCCTCCAGACCCAAGTAAGGGTCGGAGGCGTTTTAAATATGAACTCTTTTGGTATGTTTTCATGCGTTTTTCTGAAATAATCATTAATAACCAGAATATCAAAGGAAATGATAGCATGACCTCGTTGGGGGAGTGTACAAGGGCCTAGAGGTATTTGTATGTAAAATTATGTAATAATACCAATGTTGAGCAAAAGGGAATTTAGACTTACACTAAATATGTAAATAAATTACAAATATTCAGATGGAGGAAGGCGATCAAGGCAACTAATCCGATCAAGCGAATCAAGCGAATCAAGCTGAACAAGCCGTAGCGCATACTCTCTCATACATTGTGATCATACCCGCATGTAAGTCCAATACCATCTGAAAGGAATGTGAGATTTTGTGAACAGAGTTGCACTGGTTAGTCCCTTACGGACAGCAGTTGGTTCATTTAACAACGGACTTTCGACACTAAGTGCTACAGAATTAGGAGCAAATGTGATGACGGCCTGTCTTCAGCAAAGTCATGTAGAGCCTGCGCTAGTGGAGCAGATCTACCTGGGCAATGTTCTACAGGCGGGCGAGGGCCAGAATCCTGCCAGACAGGCGGCGCTGCAAGCCGGTATTCCTATTGAAGTGCCTGCAACAACCATTAACACCGTTTGCGGTTCAGGGCTTCATGCCGTCGCTTTAGCTTACAACTCTATTCGGGCTGAACAAGGGAGTGTCCTTCTGGCCGGGGGGATGGAGAGTATGTCTAATGCCCCTTATGTGCTGAGAAATGCAAGAAACGGCTATAAGCTTGGAAACAGCGAGCTGATAGATACCGTGGTCGCTGACGGGCTGACCTGCCCGATCAATCATTACCATATGGGCATTACAGCCGAGAACATTGCCGAGAAATATCATATTTCACGACTGGAGCAGGATGAATTTGCCTATGACAGCCAGATCAAGGCCGCCGAAGCTAAACGGAACCAGGTTTTTGCAGAGCAGATTGTGCCCGTGATGACTAAAATCAAAAAAGAGACAGTCTGGTTTGCGGAGGACGAGCATGTAAGAGGAGAGGTCAGCAAAGAGAAGCTTGCTCATCTGAAGTCTGCTTTTAAAGAAAACGGGTCGGTTACTGCCGGAAATGCCTCGGGGATCAATGATGGAGCGGCGGCTGTGCTGGTCATGTCGGAAGATAAATGCAAGGCGCTTGAGGTAGAGCCTTTAGCCTATATTAAGGGTTATTCACTGGTTGGCGTAGATCCTGCCTACATGGGAATGGGTCCGGTAAGAGCTATTAAGTCGCTGCTTAAGAACCAGGATATCCCTCTAGAAGCTATCGATCTGTTCGAGATTAATGAAGCCTTCGCGGCACAGGCCATAGCGGTATTGCATGAGCTGGAGATTAACCCGGAGAAGGTGAATGTCAATGGCGGCGCGATTGCGATTGGACATCCTGTCGGGGCAAGCGGAGCCAGGGTACTTGTTACGCTGGTCCATGAAATGGTCCGAAGCTCTAAGCATTACGGTATAGCCAGCTTGTGCATCGGAACGGGGATGGGCATTGCCATGCTGGTTGAGAACGCACACTATTAACACAACGCTGACAGAAAGGGAGTTTAAGATCATTATGAATGCAAAAGAGGTTCTAGCGCTGCAATCCATGCCTGCGGCCAGTCCGGGTTACGGACGTCCGCCTTACCGCTTCATCAACCGTGAATTTATGGTCATCACTTATGAATCTGACCCTGCTGCGATCAGACAGGCGGTCCCGGAACCCTTACAGCCGGATGGAAGCAATACCGTGTCTTATGAATGGATCAAGATGCCCGATTCGTCGGGCCTGGGAAGCTATGAGGAGAGCGGGATCGTGATTCCGTGTACCTTTCAGGGGGAGCCGTGCAATTTTGTCGCCCAGATGTATCTGGATAATGCGCCTGCCATTCTGGGAGGACGGGAGATCTGGGGGTTCCCCAAAAAGTGGGCCTCTCCCCGCCTGAGCGTTGCAGGCACAGAGACGCTGACCGGTACGCTGCACTATAACGATGTCCTGGTAGCCGTGGGAACCATGCTTTACAAGCATAATGTGATGGATACAGAGGACACTGCTAGAGCTATCGCCAAAACCCAAGTGAATCTGAAGCTGATTCCCGATGTGGATGGGACCCCTAAGATTGCGCAGCTGGTTGCCTACACTCTTGAAGATGTTCATGTGAAAGGCGCTTGGACCGGGCCAGCCCGCTTAAGCCTGATTCCCCATGTGAATGCCCCTGTGGCCGATTTGCCGGTGAAGACGTACCTCGGGGGAAAGCATTTTATTGCCGATCTAACACTGCCCTATGGCCAAGTCATTCATGATTATCTCCAGTAACCAGCTTTTCTCCAAATAATGAACAAGGAGCCTGAAATCTATGATAAACAAACTAATCTCCGCCGAAGATGCCGTGAAGAGGGTGAAGGATGGAGATACCGTGATGATCGGCGGTTTTCTGGCTGGTGGCCACCCCGAAGAGCTGGTGCGTGCGCTTGTCGAGACGCAGTCAGCCGGTCAGCTCTCGCTAATTTCCAATGATACGGGCACCCCGGAATTATCGATCTATAAGCTGGTAAAAAGCGGCCGGGTCAAGCGGATCTATGCCTCTTACATCGGCGCAAACCCGGAAACCGGAAGACTGCTGATGACCAGAGAAGCTGAGGTGAACCTCTATCCGCAAGGGACGTTAGCCGAGAAAATCCGTGCCGGAGGAGCAGGGCTGGGCGGTGTGCTAACCCCTGTAGGGGTAGGGACGATTGTCGAGGAAGGGAAGAGGAAGCTCGATATTGAAGGAAGGGAATATCTGCTTGAGCTGCCCCTTCATGCAAATGTGGCGCTGATCCGGGCCCATAAGGCGGACGAAGCGGGGAATCTGGTGATCGACGGCTCTTCCCGGAACTTCAATTTCGTAATGGCGATGGCGGCGGATTATGTAGTAGCTGAGGTAGATACTTATGTGAAGCTTGGGGAGATTGATCCCAATCATGTCAACGTCCCGGGGATTTTGATCGATGCCATTGTAAAGGTGGGGAATACGCATGAATAACCGGGAATTTATTGTCAGAAGAATCGCCCAGGAGTTCAGAGACGGCGATGTAGTGAATCTGGGGATCGGGATGCCGACCCTGGCAGTCGATTATATCCCGGATGATGTCCAGATTATGCTGCAGGCGGAGAACGGAATACTTGGTGTAGGCCCCAAAGCGGCCAAGTCAGAGGAAAACATCGACTGCATCGATTCTGGCGGGAGCTTCGTGACTACGACGGCCGGAGCCTGCTATTTTGACAGCGCACTCTCCTTTTCAATTATCCGTGGAGGGCATGTGGACATCACCGTGCTGGGTGCGCTTGAAGTCGATGAGCAGGGCAATCTGGCCAGCTGGATGATTCCGGGGAAAAAGGTGCCGGGCATGGGCGGAGCGATGGATCTGGTCGTCGGGGCTAAGCGGGTTATTATCGCCATGGATCATGTAAGCAAGGACGGGCAGCCGAAAATAGTGAAGAACTGCAAGCTGCCCCTGACGGCGGTACATGTCGTAAACACGATTGTCACTGAAATGGCGGTCATCGAGGTGATCCCGGGCCAGGGGCTGATGCTGATGGAAATTGCACCGGGTCTGACGGTGGAAGACGTTCAGAAGGCTACAGGGGCCGAGCTATGGATCTCCCCGGATCTTAAGGCGATTGCTATCTAATACAATAAAATTTAATATGCTTACATTGCGATGATTCTACGAACATATTACGCCGTTATGCTGTCTACTAGAACAGACAACAAGGAGCGTGAAAGTTCGTGAGTAATCATCCATTTGTAAAGAGAGTCTTGAGCGGAATTCTGGCAGTAACAGTTATGCTTCCGCTCATGCCACCCTCTCTATCCCAGTCACCCACCGTCTATGGGGAGGCAGGGGAACCTAGTGGTGTCGTGAAGGTAGAGGATTTTGAACAGGTGAGCTTAGCAGACCTGACCTTCGACAGTGCCCGCATTCATAGCGGCAGTATGGCGCTTGAGACGAATCCGAAATACGTACATAGCGGAGAGAAGTCCCTGCGGATTGATTATGACTTCATTGGCATCACCGATAACCCCTCTCAGGTTGCCGTGGGTCCGGCCACTCAGCTGCCGCTCTCAAACCGGACCCCTAAAAGAATCGGGATGTGGGTATACGCCAATCAGGAAGGTCATGGTCTGACCTCCAAGTTCTACGTGTCTTCCACCAGCAAATCCAAAACGTATGAAATCAGGAGTGAAGAGACCGGGATCGACTGGAGCGACTGGAAGTATGTTGAGGCGGATATAGGGTCAGATCTGACCATGCCGGGTACACTGGCCTTCTACTTCCAGATGAAAGAAAGACAAATGAGCAAAAAGAATAAAGGCTCGATCTGGATTGATGACGTCAGGCTGATCTATGATGAGCCGGTTAATGAAGATATGGATGTACCTGTGCTGACTCCAGCGGCACCGGCTTCTAATCAAACCTTGAGCTCTCCTGTCTCTGACATTATTCTGTCAGCGGAGGATGCCCAGTCGGGCATTGATCCGGATTCCATCCGGTTAACGGTGGATGGTCAGCCTGCGGCACCGTCAACTTATGCCTATGATCTGAATCATAAGCATATTACCTATCACCCGGAGCTTCCGCTGGCTGGAGGTTATCATCAAGTACTGGCAGAAGTGAAGGATAAGGCTGGCAATCCGGCAGCGGCAGAATATGCTTTTCAGATTGAGCATGGGGCCAGATTTACCATGGAAGCACCGGAGGAGGCTGTCAGTAATGAGACCTACCGGCTGAAGCTGAAGGCAACGGATGTAGGCGAAGCCAAGAGCTTCCATGCCAGAATCAAGTTCGATCCAGAGACATTGCAGGCCAATGTGATTACTGCACGCTCCGGCTTGAGCCAGGTAGAGACCCAACTTGATAATACAGGCGGCTATGTTGAAGTCAGTGCCGAGGGATTGCAAGGGGATCAGGCGGATGCGCTGGCAAGTATTGATTTTGAGGTGAACCGCTCTGCGAAAATGGAACGCGGCGAGACAGCTAAGCATATAGAGATGGTGGAGGGCGGATTCGGGTATGAAAGCGGGACGCCAGTTCCTTCCTTAGCCTCCCCGCTTAGGTATAAGATCGGGTTTCCTTACAAGCTCAGCATCAAGGGATCAGCCTTGCACACTCAAAGTATCATCACGGTTACCTCTCGCGCAGGAGCGCTGGTTGAAGGAGCAGGGATTGATTTTACCGATACCAGCGGTCCTCAGACTTATGTGCGTGTAACCGCCGACGGGTCCAAAGTATATGCCAAAGCCGATCCATCGTCCGCAGTGTTGCTTGCTGTTGAAAAAGACGCGCGGATGTTCGCCACAGCAGGCAGTGCCTCCGGATTCATCAAGGTGTATTTGCCGGATGGCAGCAAGGCGGGGTACATCTCATCCGCAGATGTGGAGCAGAGTGATCTTAGCACAGGAATAGGCTTGACGGATGCCAAGGGAGAGATTCATACGACCCTGACTAACCTTGCCATTGGCACTTGGAGCGTTCAGGCTGTCAAGGATGGCGGTACCAGTGAGAGTATCCGTATGAATGTTGTAGCTCCGTTTGGCGGGGCAGATCCGCAATATGTGCAGACCTTTGTGACCGAAGATATGAAGACGATGATGAGCGTAGGGTGGCAGAGCGCGCCAACTGTTCAAGAAGCTTACATCCAGTACATGAAAGATAGTGATTGGGCGGACAGTGACCTGACGAATGCGCCGGCAAAAGCAGCTATGCAGCGTGCACTCTCCGAGGTGGAGGTTATTCCTGAGGTGGCAGGCGGACCTATGGGCGAAATCAAGTTTCATAACGCATTAGTCACGGGTCTTGAGCCAGGTACGGGCTATCGTTACAGAGTTGGCTACGAAGGCCATTGGAGCGATTGGTCCAATTATAAGACGGTGGAGGCTGCGCCGGACAAGCCCGTTTCTTTTGTATTTGTAACCGATTCGCATACCAAAGGGGATAACGGGCTGGAGACCTATCAACAATTGATCAAGAATGCGCTCACTAATTATCCCGATACCCAGTTCGTTATGCATGGCGGTGATATGGTCGATGATGGGGCGGTTTTGAATGAATGGAACCAATTCTGGCAAGCCTCGTCGGTCTATTCCTCCTCGATTCCTTCAGCGTATGCCATGGGGAATCATGATGTAAAAGGGGGAGGGAAGTACATTTTCGCCAAAGGCCTGGGACTTCCTGTTAATGGGCCTGAGATTCAGAAGGAATACGCCTATTCGTTCGATTCAGGAGAGGTGCATTTCGTGGTGCTGAACTCTGAAGCAGACGAAGTCACGATGGGCAAGCAAGCGGAGTGGCTGCGGGAGGATCTTCAAGCCAGCAATAAAAAATGGAAGATTGTCATGTTCCACAAACCTGCCTATCATACCGAAGATGGACGCGGCAATCTGATTGAATACACTCAGACTTATTTTGCCCCTATTCTCGAAGAATTGAAGGTCGATCTGGTGCTGGAAGGCCATGACCATGTATATGCGCGCACCTATCCGATGAGCAAAGGCAAGCCACTGCCAAGCGGAGAGCAAGGAACAGTCTATCTGGACGGCGGGGCGTCGGGCTGGAAGTTCTACGATGGAAGCAAATACGAGTATATTGATTTCATGTTTGACGAGGATGTTCCCGTCTATTCTGCCATTCAGGTAAGCCATGATAAGATCATCATCCAAGCCCGCACTACGCAGAGCGCCGAATTAATTGACAACTATACGATTATGAAAAAGGATGAGCGGACAGTGACTTCCGTGGCCGTAGCCCCGGCCGAATTGAAGCTGAATGTCGGCGACACGCACACGACGGTGCTTACGGCTACCTATAGCGATAACTCCACTGCCGATGTCACGAATCAAGCGGTATGGACATCTTCTAATGAGCGGGCAGCTACGGTAGACGCCCAGGGTATCATTCATGCCGTTGAAGTGGGAGAAGCTACCATCCAGGCGAACTACGGTAACATGCCGCCGGTGAAGCTATCGGTAACGGTTCAGACAGAAGGTACGGTGCCTAAGCTGCTGAAGCTGACCGCCGAGCCTGGCACACACACCTTACAGGTGAACAAGCAAGCGGCTTCCGTGATTACAGCGGTATATGACAATGGAACAAATATAGTGGTTACGGATCAGGTTCGTTGGACAACTTCAGATCCTGCGGTCGCCTCTTTATCGGACAAGGGGATCATAACGGGTGTTGCAGCAGGGGACGGGGTAACGATTACAGCTTCCTTCGGCGGCTTAACCATTGCGATTTCCATCGTGGTTGAGGGCGGAACGGTACCGGTGGCAACGCCGACGCCGACACCAACGCCAACGCCACAATCGGGAGGAACACCGGCAGCAACGCCAACACCAAAGCCGGCGGTAACACCGACAGCAACACCGTCACCAACAGCAACGACGACACCGGCACCGGCACCGGCACCAACACCAGCTATAACTGCCGGTCCCGCAAAGCCAACGGTAACCAGGCCTGTCCTGAAAGACACCTTGGACTTAGATGTGCTTAAATCTATCGTTGCAAAAGGCCGGACGGCTGCAGTTGTCAAGTTCCAGGATGTACCTGCCGTTCTGTGGAGTGCATCGTTCATTGAACGTGCAGCCCGGATGGGGATCATAACGGGTTATGCGGATGGTTCATTCCATCCTGAAGCCAAAGTAACACGCGCCGAGTTTGCTGCCATGCTTGCAAAAGCTTTTGGCTTGACGGGCTCGCAAGGGGCCGGATTCTCCGATACACAGGGGCATTGGGCTTCGGAGGCACTTGCGGCGCTTAAAGAGCATGGTGTGATCCAGGGCTTCGCCGATGGTTCCTTCCACCCCAAGCAGGAAATCACCCGTGCGGAAGCTGTAGCTATGCTGGCGCGTCTTACGAACTATGTTCCCGGTGCATCGGCGCCATTCTCTGACCTCACAGCAAGCTGGGCTGCGGAGCCGATCAATGCCTTCGCTAATGCGGGGATTATCTCAGGGAAAGGCAACGGAGCCTTTAAACCGGAGGAATCTGCTTCCCGCGCTGAAGCCGTAGTGATGATTATCCGGCTCATGGATAAGCTTGTTGAACCGGGTGAGGAGTAGGATAAGTAGACAAAGCTAAAGCTTCTGAGCAGACAAGGGCAGCCCCATTTAATCGGGGCTGCTCTTTTTTTAGCAAGGTAAAGCGGAGGGTAAGGCAGTTGTCTACGATTAAAATGAGAACGCATGTGCTTTTTATTATATTATATTCCATTGAAATGGAATATAATCACAAGAAATAGGCAGGATATAACAGGAGGCGACTAAAATACCCTTACCACATGATAAGGCTTTTAAGAAGCTGCTGGAGACGTTTTTTCAGGAATTTATTGAGTTGTTTTTTCCTGAGCTAGATTCCATGCTGGACTATAGTGAAACCCGGTTCCTCATGCAGGAATTGCTGGTGGATATTGTTGGCGAGGAAGCGCGGGAGCTGGATCTGCTGTTGGAAATCCGCTATAAAGGACTGGACGGTTATATTTTGATTCACCTGGAACCGCAGTCTTATCGGGATTCACGGTTCCATGAAAGGATGTTTATTTACTTCAGCCGTCTGTTTGAACGCTACCGTAAAGAGCATAAGCTGATTATTCCGATTGCCATCTTCACTTCAGATGAGATCAGGGAAGAGCAGGACACTTTGGAGATGGTTATTCCTGAGCATCAGATCCTGCGCTTCCAGTTTCTCAAGGTAGAATTGCGTAAGCAGAACTGGCGAAGATTTATTGATTCAGACAATGCAGTGGCTGCTGCGTTACTGGCCAAGATGGGGTATACTACAAGAGAAGCGAGAGATGTGCGCCGGGAGTTCCTGCGCATGTTCATGAAGCTGAAGACACGGCTCGATCAAGGACGGCTGGCGCTTGTGATGTCTGTGGCAGATTTATATTTCAAGCCGGACCGCGCCCAGGATGAAGAGATTATAAAGGAATTGATGATACAATATCCGGAGGAGGGTGAAGCGATTATGGAACTCATGCCAGCCTGGAAGCGTTGGGGATATGAAGAAGGTATAGCTGAAGGAATAGAGCAGGGAATTGAGAAAGGTATAGAACAAGGGATAGAACGAGGAATTGAACAAGGAGTAGAAAAAGGCCAGGCGGAGATTATCCGTAAATTACTGCTTCATGGATTTACCCCGGAAGAGGTGTCCAAAGCCGTGGAGTTACCGGTGGAAAAGATTAAGAAGCTGATGTAAGCAGGCTTTCTTCAAATAACGCATACGCCCAAAGTAGACCGTCTACCCTAAGACGGTCTCTTTGGTGCGTTCTGATCCTAATCTTTTATTCAATGTAGCTCTTCGTCGCCTCATACATCTGGGCTGCATATTCGTCAATCCGGTCCCGTGACATGCGCAGCCGTTCCACCGAACTGCCGTATCCGATCTCCTGGAGTCCCTCAGCGAATCCCTGAAAAATTCCATCCGTGAACGCAGCTAACGGCTCGCCATGGACATGCAGTCCTGACCCGCCGAGATCTGTATTTACGGCTGGCGGGGCCACCTCAATGACCTCAACGTTGGTCCCGGAGAGCTGGAGTCGCAGACTGATTGTGAACGAATGAAGGGCAGCCTTCGTTGCTGAATAGATGGGTGCGATGGCGAACGGAGTAAAGGCCAGACCTGAAGTCACATTCATGATCGTTGCAGCTTCCTGTGCTGCGAAGAATGGGGCAAACAGCATAGCCAGATGAAGAGGGGCTTCAAGGTTAGTGGTGATTTCATGATTGAAATCAGCCCAATGATTCCTCACATCCGCTGTCTGTATATTGAAGCGCTGCTGAATCCCGGCATTGTTCACCAGGACATTGACTCCGGGATAGTTTGCAGTTACCCAGTCGAACAAAGCGAGACGTTCAGACTCTGCTTTTAAATCACATACATGGGTAATTAGATTCGGGAATCTGTCCTGTGCAGCCTGCAATACCTGCTCACGCCGTCCGGTAATGATGACTGTGTTCCCCATACGGATGAACCGTTCCGCCATAGCCAGTCCGATGCCGGAGCCTCCGCCTGTAATCAGAAGAGTGTTTCCTGAGAGCTTCATGATAAAACCTCTTTCCCGTTAGTCTCTAAATAATTCGTATAACGTTCTATTTTCTTCTCAATACCCTGCAAGGCTTCGGTCATGAGCGCGATTTGTGCCAATACAGCCTGCTTATGTTCTTGAAACATGGCTAGCCGCAATGCAATCGTGCTGTCCCCCTCCGCCATCCAGTCTACATATTGCCTGATCTGGCTTATGGGCATCTGTGTATTTTTCAGATAGAGAATGATCTTAAGGAAAACCAGGTAATTCTCCGTGAAAATCCGCCTGCCCGCTTCATCCCGCTCCATCCGGGGCAATAGCCCCTTCTTCTCATAATAACGTATGGTAGATTCCGGAATCCCTAACCGCGTTGCAGCTTCGCCAATGGAATAATAGTTCATCTGGAGGCCTCCAAGTGATTGTTTAGATGTCGACAGTTATAGGATACGACTTAAACCAAGGTTTAAGTCAAGATACCTTTTAGATTGAAGTATAGATGAAACGTAAATCCGACAAAATCCTTATATCTAAATTCTTTTCGACAAAAAAACATGACTAAGGAACTATAACTTTCTCCTCTGTTAACTTTAATAGAGTAAAGATAAAAAACGTCTATAAGGGATCAATGAACTATTTTAGCAGAAAATGTTATGTAAAATATAAACTATTCACTTGATGATCCGATAAAAAATAAAGCATGTCCCAATTTAATGAAAATATACAATAATTGTTTAAAAATTAAATTATCTTCTTCGTAATCCAAAATTCCTATCCAGTGGTGATGAAAAAATGAACATTCAAGAAATGACAACCAATCAGGTCCAAAGAACCCCCCGGATTAAACCAAACTACCCGGCAGGAGTGCTGGAGCTGGAAGATCCCGCCAGGCCTTCGGAGAAACCGTCCTTCTCTTGGTTAACGATTATCGTTCCGCCGCTGGGAATGCTGATCATATCTATTTTTATGTCAACCCTGACCCGGTCCTATATTATGCTTGTCTCCACGATGGGGATGACGGCGCTCACGGTTATGGTCTCGATCATGAATTATAGAGCCAGTGTGAACAAGCACCAGGAGCACAACAAGAAATTAGAAAAGAAATATCTCAGCTACTTATTCCAGGTCCGCAATGATCTGCAGGGTGCTGCCAGTATGCAGCGAGAGGCCCATACATATATTCATCCAAGTATTCAAAGCTGTACAGAAATCGCCCGCAGCCGGAGTAAACAGCTCTGGGAGAGAACAGCTATTGAGGACGATTTTTTACACATACGGATTGGTGTCGGGGTTCAGCCGATCTCTCTCGTACCTACATACACCCCGACTACCAAGGCTATAGATGATGAGAATCCGCTCGAAGAGATTGCCAGTAAGATCTGCGAGGAGATGTATTACGTAAAAGATATCCCGGTCTATATCCCGCTAAGCAGTATCAGCACGCTCGGGTTATACGGTAAACGGCCGGAGGTTCGCAATTTCCTGAATGCTGCAATCGTTCATCTCACCACACACCAGGGATACGATGATTTAAGAATAGTGTGTGTCATGCAGCCCGAAGATCTGGAGCACTGGGAGTGGCTGAAATGGCTGCCGCATACCTGGAATAAGGACTGGAGCCAAAGAACTCTGGCCACGACAGCCTACGAGGCTTCTGCGATTGCCGATGAACTGCTTGCGGACCTCAGGAAGAGGGAAGACAGTAACAAAGGAAGCTACGGCCTGCAGAATTTGCAGACACCGCATTATGTTTTTTTGGTTTTTGCTCCTGAACTGTGGGACAGTACGGAAATGATGAAATACTTGCTGTCAGGTGATTCGATGCTTGGAATGACAAGTATTTTTATATCGGAGAAAATCGACGTTGCTTTGCCGCTGAATTGCCAGGTCATTCTGGAGATTAAGGACGGGCAGGGACTGGTCCGTAAGGATACTCATAATCTGCTGGGCCATTTGGCTGATTTTTTCACAACAGATTCCATGGATAACACTCAAGCAGAGTATTTCGCCCGGTCTTTGGCACCGCTCCGCATTAAGGCCGCACAGAATAACAGCTACATTCCGCCTATGGTTACTTTTCTGGAGAGCTTTGAGGCCCGGCAGGTCGGGGAACTGAAGGTACTGGAACGCTGGTCCAAAAACCAGGCCAACCGTACGCTGTCCACTCCCCTTGGGCTGGGTGCAGGCGGAAAGTCCCTTGTCTTCGACATGCATGAGAAAAGCTATGGTCCCCATGGACTGGTAGCCGGTACAACCGGATCAGGGAAAAGTGAGCTGCTTCAATCTCTGCTGCTCGGTCTGGCGGTGAATTATCATCCGCATGAAATTGCGTTTGTGCTGATTGACTATAAGGGTGGCGGGATGGCCAATGCCTTCACGGGACTTCCGCATCTGGTGGGAACGATCACCAACCTGGGCGGCAATCAGATTAACCGGGCGCTGGCCTCCATCAAAAGCGAGCTGATGCGCAGGCAGAGACTCTTCAGTGAAGCCGGTGTGACCAGTATTGACAGCTATATTGTTCTTTACCGCAATAAGGAAGCTCGGCTTCCCCTGCCGCATTTAATCATCGTGGTTGATGAGTTCGCAGAGCTGAAATCGGATCAGCCGGAGTTCATGAAGGAGCTGGTCAGTGCGGCGCGGGTCGGAAGAAGCTTGGGTATTCACTTAATATTGGCAACTCAGAAGCCATCCGGAGTGGTGGACGATCAAATCTGGAGTAACTCCAGATTCAAGCTGTGCCTGAAGGTGCAGACTCCCTCTGACAGTAATGAGATGCTGAAACGTCCGGAGGCTGCCGAGATCAAAGAAAAGGGCCGCGGCTATCTGCAGGTGGGCAATAATGAGCTATTCACCTTGTTCCAGTCTTCCTGGAGCGGGGCGCCTTACCATACAGGTGAAGCTGAAGGTGAGGGGCTGCCCAAGCTGGACATCGTTTCATTAAGCGGAGAGCGCAGAGCGCTGCTTCCGAAGCAGCAACAGGGTGACAATGACTTGGCGTTAAGTGAACTGCAGGCTGTAGTTCAACACATTGCCGAACTTTCAGCAAAGGAATCCATTGGAGAGGCCTTCCAGCTGTGGCTTCCTCCGCTTCCGGAGACTTTGGCGCTGTCGGAAGTGCTTGATCAGGAACGGATATGGAATGGGGTACAGTGGCAGGAGCCAAGGGACCAGCTGGTGGCAAGCGTTGGGCGGGTAGACAACCCCTCAGATCAGGAGCAGTACAATCTGGAGATTAATTTTAATCTTAATGGACATTTGCTGGTCTATGGAGCGCCAAGCAGCGGGAAGACGACTTTGCTAAAGACCATGATCATGTCGCTTGCCATGAAATATGATCCTGGGTATGTAAATTTTTATATTCTGGATTTCGGCACAAGAACCTTGGGCGTCTATCATGAGCTTCCGCATTTAGGGGATGTCATTTATCCGGAGGATGAACAAAAGCTCGGGAAGCTGATTAGCTGGCTGCTCGCCCAACTCAATGAGCGTAAACGTAAATTTTCTCAGCTTGGCATCAGCAATCTGGTCTCCTACTGTAACGCAACTGGAGAAAAGGTCCCTTATATCGTTATTATGCTGGATAATTTCACAGGCTTCGCAGAGGCGTACGATGACTATGTTATGGATCTGGCTAAGCTTGTGCGAGAAGGGGGCGGCTACGGAATTTACTTTGTGTTTACGGCCAATACGGTCAGCTCCTATCCTTACCGGATTAGCCAGAATATTAAGCAGTCGCTTGTATTTCAAATGTCTGACAGGCTGGATTACTCCAGCGTTCTGGGAAGGACAGACGGAATGGAGCCAACGAATACCGTAGGCCGTGGCTTGCTAAAAGAAAAAGGGATTCTGGAATTCCATATTGCGCAGCCTGCCGAAGGCGGCTCGGATGATCAAATAGCGGCCTCCATCCGCCGGATCAGCTCAGAGATGAGGGCGGTAGCAGGAGACACTAGTCCTGCCGAGATTTCTGTAATACCGGATAAGCTTTCCCTTGCAGAGCTTCTGGAGCGTGCAGTGAAGAACCGGCCGGAAGGAACCGGGGGAACGCTGGTGCCGCTTGGACTGGAACAGGCTACGACACTGCCGGTAGAGCTCAATCTGAAGGAAATCAGCAGCTTTGTAGTCTCTTATACCGGGCAGCAGGATGCAGAGTTAACCTTACCTTCGATCCTGAAGGCGTTTGAAGCCTCTGCCGATTCCATAACCAAGGAGCTGTATGTATTCGACAGCAACATTTCGAAATGGACTGGCCTGAAATCCATGACCTCGCTTACGGTTATGGATACAGCAGAGGAGTTTCTGCAGCTCACCCATTCCTTCATAGAGCAATTGCAGCTTAGAAAAAACGATGCCCGACAAGCTTTGGCTGACAGCTCCACACCTGGAGAATTCGATGAAACGGATTATATTTTGTCCAAGTATCCGCTCCTTGTCATGGTAATGCCGCATTTCAAGTCGGCCTTCGACCGGATGGAGAATGATTCACTGGATCATCTGGAGCGGATTGCCCGCTTTGGCGGCGGACTTGGCGTGCTGCTCATGGTTGGCAGTGATGTGCATGAGCTTAACCAGCTGCAGCTGATCACGAATCTGGCCGGAGAGATGATTAATAGCGGCAACGCGCTGCTGACCGGCGGAAGGTTGAACGATCATATGGCTTACGCTCACTTACTGGAGAGCATGGAGTATAACGAGCTTAATCAAATGATGGAGCCGGCTGAGGCTATGCTGCTGATTGCAGGCTCCAGAACGCAAATTAGAATGGTCACAGATTTATAGATGGCAGGTGAATGAAGCGATGGAACCGGCACGTGAGATTTTTGAATTACAGGCTCTCGAAATTATATATTTAGCTGCATTAACCGGGGAGACGGGTTTTCCGGGGTTAGCCGTAGATTTGGAAGCAGAAACGGAGAGCAGGCAGCGTGCCTTGATGAATGCCCAGATGAGAACGCTTGAAGCGAAGGGATATCTGGAGATCGACTTCATGGGGGTTGCCAAAGTAAATGAAGTGCTTCATCAATGTATTGCTGCAGGTGCCAATAGTACTTCTTACCTCTGCCAGCTTGTACAGAACGGGGATATCCCTTCTACAATCTATTATTTTCATCAGGGGAACAAGCGGTTTCAGCTGGAGCATCTGTCTGAGACCAATACATATATCCTGCAGGAACTCTATGCACAGCATGAAATGATGTTCCAGGTTATAGAGCGGATTCCACTGCTCCAGAGCCTGGAGGACGAAGGGGATGTTGAACAAGCATTCTTCGATGAACCGGACCTTAAGCGTTGGACAGAGGGACTTCTTCACGCTGGAGCATCGCTATACGCACTGGCGGAAATTGGGTGCATCGACAAGGAAGCTCAGGTCATTCGTGAACTGAACCTAGTGATTCATAAGGAGCTGATGTGGGTGCTGAAGCGTGAACCGGAAGAGGAAATTACTAGAGACAGAGTAACATTGTCAGCGGCTATTGAGGAGTTATGCCTATGGCTGCAAGCCGTGTAATGATCAGGGGGATCAGGAGATGTCAACAGCGGTTACCACAGTAATATTTAATGGAGCGCACAAGAAAACAATGGATTTGGATATCACCCTATCAATGACCGCAGGGCAATGTCTTGAATGGCTGAAGCAGGCGGGCTGGCTCCCCGGTGACTGGGAATTCAAATGTGAGGTTAGCAGCACGGGAGAGCATTGGACAGAGCTTGGCCAACAAGTGGTTTTGGCGGATGTGATTCAGGGGGACGGGGCGCTTATCCGGATTTGGCCCTATTGAACGGGAGGATTATAGAGGAGGTTACATATGAAAAGCGTACATCTGGTCTGCTCGCCTGATCTCATCATGCTTTTGTCACGGTCACTGGAGCATGAAGGGTATGTGATCTCAGGCAAACATTCTACACTTCACAGCTTTATACGGGGCTTCAGCAGTAAAGAGGTAGATTCTTCTTCCATAGTCATTATAGAAGGCGGAGCAGGTCTTAGCACACCTGTGAAGTCAGCCGAAATTGCCTCGCTCATGACACTGATCCGGAAGTATCTCAAAACTACCCGGCTGATTGTTCAATTAGATCCGGCGCTGAAAACGGATATTGAGTTCATTCGGACGATGGTCAATATGAATATTCACGATCTGCAGTTCACCACTGAATTCCGGGGCGAGGAGCTATTGAATTGGATCAGGGAGAAAAAAACGACAAGAGATTATTATAGCATCCTTGGCAAAAAGAAGCGCCTGTTCTCATTCAAGGGCTCAACCGCAGCCCCTGCTCCTGTTCAGCCTGTGGAAGAATCTGAACAAGCTGCTGCAAGAACCGTAGATTCGCTTGCCCGTCCACAGCCGGCTGCAAGTCCAAGAACAGCAGCGGCACCGGCTGGTGTCAGGCAGGCTCCTTCCTCAGGCGCTGGCGGAGGAGGGATAACTCCCCGGCCGAGACCATCAGCCCGGACTGAAGCACCGGCAACTGATGCTGGAACGTTAGAGAGTCTGGAACGGTCTATACCAGTAGAAAGCCAGCAACAACCTTCCTTAGCAGGGAATGAGAGAATACTAGGCAGCCATGTGCCGCTGGTGATTGGCATCTGCGGTGCCGGGGGAGAAGAAGATGTTGGTGCTGCGGCCTTTTTGCTGGCTGCTGGTCTGGCAGATCTCGGCTGGAAGCCGCTGGTATGCGGAGATAACCGGCCGGAGATCAGTTCGCTGGAGCAGATTGTATTTGAGGGCGAGCAAGAGGATTCCACATCGACCATGTTTGAATATGAGGGGGTTACCTTCTATCGCAGGGGTTATACGTGGGATATCTCAGAGCTCTTGGCCAGTGAGTTCACCCATATTATTCTATGGCTGGATATACATCAGGAGCGTAAGGGAACTAGCGGAATGGAGCTATGGTGGAATTCGCAGATTCCTATCCTGATTGGTAATGGAGCCATGTGGAAATACGAACTGCTGAAAGAAAAACTGAACACGCTGAATCCATATGAACGTAAGCGTTGCAGACTGCTGCTGGAGAATGGGCATCAGGAGGTGCTGCACATGCTGAAGAAGGACTTCCCGGAGATGCAGGCGATGCTGATGCCTGCACATCAAGATCCGCTATACCCGGATAAGGCGGCTGTGGAATGGGTCATGAAGCTGCTGAGTGTCCAGAAAAAACTCATCCGCAAGCAAACCATGCTCTGGGCCATTGCAGGCACTGTTCTGCTTGTGACTTTACTATTAATAGGCATTGGATTTTCGTTTGTTCCGCAGAGCCGCTAGATTTGCAACAGCAGGATACCTTACCAACTTATAAGGAGGCTGAATATGGATTCAGGTACGGTTAGAGGGCTCGCATTCAATTGTCACCGGCTGTTGTCTCCTGCCCAGGAATGCAAGGATAAAATGACCGCTGCCATAACCGGACTTCCGGGTTATTGGGTGGATCTGGGCGGGGAAGAGTTCAAGAATCATTGCACAGATTGGATCAGAAAGATGGAGACCTTCAAGCAGGCGATTAGCAGTCTGGAGACGGATATGCTGAGATATGCGGATACCCTTCAGGCAGAAGAAAAGGCCGCTGCTGACAGGGCTAAAGAAGCCGCAACAAAGATGACGGGGAAAATGAAATAGCCTTAGAAAAGAGGTCATGAAGTGGCAGTACGCAAACGCAAAAAGATTCTACGATACACGATGATTTCAGGTTCTCTTGTTGCCGTTATTACATCGGGCGTATGGTTTGCAACCTATCGCCACTATAATGCCAAGCTGATTGATGAACGGGCCGCTTATGAGCAGCAGCTGCTGGATAAGGATCAGGTCTTGCAGCGTTACATGGATCAGTCCCAGACCGCTTACGTGCTGATGGCCCCTAAGCTGGCGGGTGAAGTTATTGCTGAGGAGGATGTCATCCAGGAGAAGCTTCCGAAGTTCTCCTCGCCCGATAATCTGATCAGTGAGTCCAAAGCGATTGTCGGGAAATATCTCAAGATTGATGTTATGCCGGGCACGGCCGTAACGACGGAGATGGTTCGTGATGAGGCGAGACTCGACCCGTCAGAGCGTAAAGAAGAGACGGAATATATTAAGCTTCCGCTCCGTCTGACGAAGAAGGATGTCGTTGATATCCGGATTGTATTTCCTAACGGTGAAGATTACATAGTAGTGGGCAAGAAGTCGCTGAAGGACGTTGACTTGGCGAATCAGTACACCTTCTTCAATGACAATGAAGAAGAGGCACAATTGCTTAATTCTGCTCTGGTAGATGCTTATATTAACAATGCAGAGCTGTATATGAAGCAGTATGTAGAGCCGGAGCTCCAGCCTGAACCCGTGATTAACTATGTGCCCAATCTGCATGTACTGGGCGTGATCAAGAGTAATCCGTCCATTATTGAACAGGCCAAGTGGGGACTTGCCGAGAAGCTTCGTACAGAGCTGGATAAACGCCTTAAGGCTATTGACGATGGCAACCGAATCCGTATAGGTGCACAGGAACCAAGCGGAAGCGGAGTCAGCAAGCGGAAGTCTGAGCAGGGAGCGGCACAGGAGCAGGCTGCCCCGGTAGATAATTCGCAATCGGTGAACGGAATTATAGATCAGACCCATCAGGCGCCAATCGACTCAAGTACAGATCAGAATTCAGCGGGCTTAACGGAGGATGCACCGGCAACTGAGAATCAACTGCTCGAAGGAGAGTGACAGCTTTGAATATCGTTGTGGCAGGAGATTGTGAGAAGCATGATTTCATACTTGCAGCAGCCATACTGCTGAAGAACTATTTTAACAATGAGGTCATGGTCATCACGGATAACAACAGGCATTATCAGTATTTAGATGGAGAGGTGTCCGGTATAACGATCACAGATTCCTTTGTTACTGAGAAGCCGGATATAGTGCTGTACGACTGGCATCAGGGTTACCCGGAAGGACTGGTGGATGAGGTTACTGTCTTTGCCACCACCTATGAACGTCACGCTATGGAGAACGTAGATGCGCTGCTTGATCAGAAGCATATACCTGCTGTACTTCTGGTTATTGAAGAAGAGTGCGGGCTTGGCCTGAAGTATATAGATCATTACTATCCGGTGATTCATTCAAAGATTAGCTACATTAGCAGTCCGGGCCGAAAAATTGACTGGATTCATGATGGAAGAGTGAACCTGAAGGTTGACAAGGATTTCGCTGAAGCTGTGAATGACTTCTTGATTGAAGTTTGTAATATTCCAAAGCATGAGATTAAGAAGCTGTGGCAATATGCACGGAAACGGGGGTAGTTCATTGTGCTTATAGCTTTTTGGGGGCCTGCCCAAGGGCAGGGGAGAACGACCTCGAATATGGCCGCTGTTGCGGCAACCATCGCGCTGGATCATCATATCCGGGTGCTGATGACCCATACAGATTCCGGGCAAGGCATGCTTGAGTATGTCTTCGCACAGACAAGATCACTGGGTCAGCCTGTAAGCGGCTCGGGCGGGCTGGATGCGATTGAACGGTTAGTGCAGTGCGGGATGCTTACTCCTGAAGGGATACGCGATCATGCAGAATCTATTCTTAAAAACCGCCTGGAGCTGCTTAGAGGGTCGGTGAGTACGGAGAAGCATGATCCGGTGCTGTTGCTTCCGCATATTTTTAAAGACTATAGACGCTTTTATGATTTGCTGTTTGTAGAGATTGCTACCGGTGAAGACCCGGAGGTGGTTCAGATGGTGATGAAGCAGGCAGATTTAATTGTAGTGAATCTGAATCAGAGCCAGTCCAGTCTCAATGCCTATTTCGCGCAGAAGGGCAGAGCTCCAGTGCCGGACAACAAACCAGTCTTGTATTGTCTAGGTTCTTATGAGCGTAAAGCCAGATTTAATAAAGAAAAAATGTTGAAGCTATACGGATTACATAAGAATGAGGTCGGCTTCATTCCACATCATATCAATTATATGGATGCTCTGAACGAACAACGCATCATTCAGTTCCTGCTCAAGACGCGGGAAGCCAGGAAGCGGTTCCTGGACTTCAACGAGGATGTCTACTTCAATGATGCGGCACGTCAAATGGGGAAGCTGATCCTGCAGACCCTCGAGATATTCCCTGTAATGGAATTGGACGCTGCTAATGATTAATATCATCCTGATCATTGTTGTGTTGGCAGCTATTGGAGTATTCCTGTACTTGTGGGTAGGCAAAAGCAAGAAATCAGCGCCGCCTGCCGTTCAATTGAAATATGATATGAACGAAATTGTGCAGTTTCTGAGGAGAGCCTTCGAGGAGATTATTGCTTCTTCCCTCTACGAAGGAAGCCCGAGTGAGGAAGAATACAACCGCCGTAAGGCACGGCGCAGAGAATTACAGAAGGCGCTGCGCTCTTGTATGCACGGGGATTTATCGGCGAAGAGATATGTGAAGCTCTATATGAAGGATCTGCTTTTGCAGACCTATGGGCTGGATGAAGGGAACGCGGATAAAATAATCCCCTTCGGTCATGCCAACCGGCTCACTTCTCAGGACTGCTTCGACATTCTGCTCTATACCTTCAAGAAAGACTATGGGCAGGATGCCTTCAATGAAATGGTTGGCAAATACAATCTGGATACGCTGCATAGATTACCTGACGGTTCTAGGGGCTACAAGGTCACCGAAGAGCAAATTCGCAGCATTTACAGCGCAGAGCAGCCGGGATTATCCTTTCAGGATAAGGTTGAGGTCATTGTGCAGAGAGCGTACCAAATCTATAAAGGTCTGGGTGTGATCGATGAGCTTCGGGACCAGAATATTGACGGTGTCAACGGGGGGACAAGCGGGATGCCGCCGGATGTTGTCCAGACCACAGACTTTCTGGAGTATACGAAGCAGCAGCATTTCCTTCCTCAATCCTATGATGCTGTCTGGACCTTTTACCGCGGAAAGTCACTCCATCTGGAATTCTTAAGCTTCGGATCGGAGAAGGAGCTTAAACGGGTCTGTCAGAATATTTACGGCTTCGGGAATCCGGGACAGCTGAATGAATCCAAGGGATACATTATTAACGACATGGCGGATGGAAGCAGAGTTGTGGTGGTCCGCCCCAAAATGGCGGAGAGCTGGGCTTTTTTTGTCCGCAAATTCAATGACTCTCTGGTAGAGCTGGAGCAGCAGATCAAAGATGAAGGGGCACCGCTGGCTATAGAAATGCTGGAGTTCCTGATTCTGGGTCACCAGGTTACTGCAATTACCGGCCGGCAGGGCTCCGGGAAAACCACCTTGCTGAAGGCGCTGATCAAATACATTGATGCGAAGAACATCCGGATTCAGGAGACGTCATTTGAGATCTGGGCGAGAAAAATGTATCCGGGCAAAAATATTCTATCCTTCCGGGAGACTCCTTCTGTCAGCGGACAGGATGGGCTGGATGTGCAGAAGAAAACAGATGGTGCGGTGAATATCGTCGGTGAAGCGGCCACGCACAGCGTTGTCAGTTATGTCATTCAGGCAGCCCAGGTGGCTTCTGAATATACTCTTTTTACGCATCACGGCAAAACATTGCCGAATCTGATCAGCGCTTTGCGCAACAGTCTTGTCGCTTCGGGAGCCTTCAGCAATGAGAAGATTGCCGAGGTACAGGTTGTTGAGGCGCTCGGCTTCAATGTTCATCTGGTATTGCGTGCCGGCAAACGGTATATCGAGCGCATTACCGAGATCATTCCGGCAGACTCACAGTACGAGTATCCTCAGGAATATAAGAACCAGGAGACTCCCATGGAGAAGCTGGATGCATTCATGGATACCATGTCCGAATATTTCGGACGGATGACAGACCGGCGTGCTTACAGTTATACAGATATTATCGTCTGGGAAGCCGGGGAGTACGTAGCGAAGCAACCGATCAGCAGCCGGAAAAGGGAAGAGATGCTGAAGAATATGGATAAAGATGAGGGTGAGCGTTTTGAAGCCTTTATCGAACAATATTGGGGGCAATCCGCATGAATCTGCAAACGGTAATGCTGATTGTCCTGATCTCCCTGGGCCTTCTGCTGGCTATTCTGCTCATTCTGCTCAGTATAGTGCAGCGCAAATTAAAAGGAATACAGTATCAGGAGCAAAGACGCCTGAAGGCACTGCTGCCAACACGAACCAAGGAGAAAAAATGGCTCGAGCAAGCACATAAAGCCTATCCGGTATTGGATGAGCTGCCGGTGGTGAAGAAGCTTCTGCACCGTATCCGTTCACGCCTGACGATCATCCATGCCGGGAATGAGATCATGGTCAGAAGCCGTTCGGCTGCATTGACGGTCATGATCCTTGCCTGCATCCTGCTGATCTCGCTGCTGTCCTTCTTCTGGACTACCTCTTGGGTAAGCCGGGTGACCATTATGCTGGTCTCCATCTACATGGGAGGGATACTGAGTGATCTCTTCATTGGACGGTTAGTGAAGCAGATGCTGTATGACCAGTCCTCTATGATTCTGGACATCCGGCATGAATATCATCAAACGCATATGGTACAAGTCAGCCTGGAGAATTCGGCGGAGCGTTCTAAGCCGATGGTTGCTGTTCACGCCCGGCAGATTGCCGGAATTCTCGCGGCAGTAGACCCGGAGGATGAGCTGCAGAAATATTATGAAGTGGCGCCGAACCGGTACATGAAGCAATTGGCCGGAGTCAGCTACAAGATAGGCGAATACGGCGATGCGGATATTCATAAAGGAGAACGTTCCATTTACTTATCCATGCTCGGTAACATCCGAGAAGAGATACATATGGATATTAACCGCCGGGAGCGGATTGACCGGCTGCTGTACGGCATCGTATTTGTGGCGATTTCACCAGTCTTCATGCTGGACCCGATCCGTAACTGGGCGGAGAATATGTTTCCGGTTGTATCTAATTACTATAATTCTGCGTGGGGACTGTACTCATTAATTCTGCTGTATATCACTTTTATTGTATCTTTTATCGCGCTGCGGATTCTCAAAGGTGTGGATGAAGATACCCAGGCGATCAAGGATGAAGGGAAATGGCTGAACCGGCTGCTGAAGCGGAAATGGGTCTTCCGGGCAGCAGACCGCATTACTCCGGCAGAGCATGAGCCCGTTCATTTCAAGGTTGCCCGGCGATTGAAGGATGCCAACTCGGGGTTGTCCCAGCATGCGTATTATCTGCAGAAAAGCTTAACGGCAGCAGCGGTTTTCCTGCTGGTTCTGGTGCTTCAATTCTCTATTCATGGAAACATCAGGCATAACCTTCTGCATCCTAATGTGCAGATTACGACAGGCGGCAATCAGACCGAATCGCAAAGGATGCTCAGCGAGGAACGGTATGCTTTTGAACAATCATTAATGGGCGAACTGATAGCAAAGGATATTACACCGGATGAGATGCTGATCTATATTCAGAAGAAAGCGGAGAACAAGCATTTTTTGCAGTTCAATACGGATCAGAATGCGTATGCGCAGCAATTGATTCACCGGGTAGACCAATATCATCAGGAGTATTTCAAATGGTACGAGCTTCTGCTGGCCTTTACACTAGCTTTTGCCGGCTTCTATGTGCCCGATCTGTTCCTGCTCATCCGCACACAGCTCCGGAAATGGGAAATGCAGAATGAGGTGGACGGCTTCAATACCCTCTCCATGATGTTATCCCAATTTCCCAATATCAGCGTGTACGAAATGATAGAGTGGCTGCACCGGTACAGCTATATATTTGAGCGGCAGCTGCTGCGGTGCATGCTGGATTATGAGGCCGGTGGCTGGGATGCCATAGACCGGTTGAAGGAGGATGCACGGTTCGTACCTCTCGAACGTCTGGCCGACCGCTTGCAGGTTGCTGCAGATTTGATTCCGGTGAAGAAGGCGTTCGATGACATGGATGCAGAGCGGGCATTCGCCATGGATCAGCGCAAGGAGCACTATGAGAAGGTAATCAGCAGGAAAAACACACTGGGTAAAATGTTCGGGTTCTTGCCGATGCAGGCAACGTTCACCTTATATTTACTGCTTCCCTTCGTCTATATGGCCTTCCAGCAGCTGGGTGACCTGACTGTTGTAACTGGCAAAATGTGAAGGAGATACAGGCATGGAGAATATAGCAAGCTTCTTGAAGACCACCATATCCATTCTGATTACACTAGCCATCATCTCAGCGGGGCTGTTCCTCTGGGGGAAGACACAGCCTGTAGTCGAGCTGGCCAACAGCCAGGCGGCCGCACAGGCCAGGGAGCTCTCAGAGCAGCAATATTCGGCCTTCGACAATCAGCTGGTCAGCGGATCACAGATTCTGACCGCTTATCGGCGGTATGAATCGGAGCAGAACTTCTGTCTATATGTGGAGCGGCCTTATGTCTATGGTCAGCCTGATTCTAATAGATACATTAGTATGAATCCAAGCGGAGACGGCTATTGCCGTGCGTTTGATTATTCGGCAGAAGCTTTTAAAGAAGGAACGGGGAATGATTATAACAAAGTCGATGATAAGGCGATTTCGGATGCTTCTAGCGGATTCTATATCAGTCCCCAGTCCAGGTTCAGGGCGACGCTAATCAAAGACCACAATGAGCGGATTGCCGCTATCTACTTCAGGGCTAAATAAAGGAGGGCACTATGGAAAATATCTCAACAGGACTCAAATGGGTAATCGGGATCATCGTTACCATTCTGATTATCGCAGCCGGAGTCAGCATCTATCTGATCATTAACAACTACTTCATCCGCGCCCAAGAGCAGACGCTGGCTCAGACCCAGATGATTAACCAGGCAGAGTTCAACAGCTACGATAACAAGGATGTCTCCGGCCAGGATGTAATTAATGCGGCGATGCGTTATAAAGGGCGTCCGCAGTTCGCGATAAAGATTTATACAGGGGAGAACCAGACTAAAGGATTTTATGCTGAGAATACGTATGGAGTTAATTATAAAGATTTGGATTCTGGAGTGGTGGAGTTGGATCAGACAGAAAGTGGAGACGTCAGAAGTGTTTCTGCAATGCTGGATATAAAAAATGATGATTGTAACGTGAATACGCTGGGACGCTTCCACGCTCAAGTATACAGAGACAAGAACCAAGAAGTCAGACTCATTGTGTTTAGACAGCCTTAAAATAACGTGAGAGGAGAGCAACTATGGAGAATATATCAACCGGACTTAAATGGGTGATTGGAATTATAGTAACTATTCTAATTGTTGCGGCGGGTGTAAGTATTTACCTGGTGATTAATAATTATTTCATCCGCGCCCAGGAGCAGACGCTGGCCCAGACCCAGATGATCAATCAGGCAGAGTTCAACAGCTATGATAATAAGGTGGTTTCCGGCCAGGATGTAATTAATGCAGCAATGAAGTTTAGAGGACGTCCGCAATTCTCCATTTTAATTAAAACCGGAGTGAATTTGGCGGGCTTCTACGCAGAGAATACTTATGCAACTTATTATGGTATTCCCGCAGTGTCAGAAGATAACCCCACTGCTAGTTTTAAGGAAAATTCTTCGGCAAAACCGCACAGTGTCTCAGAAATGCTGGATCAGAGTATAAAATTGGGAGATTCAGATAACTACAATGTAAATACGCTTTCACTATTTAAAGCCACCGTATTTAGAGATAAGAATGATGAGGTCAGATTAATCGAATTTGATCAAAATGAAGTTAAATGAAAAACGGGATCCAGTTCCTCCTAACCCTCTTTGCCTGGATTTTGTTCGCTATGGGCGGCTTTACGTTTCTGCGGCTGGAAGGGGAGAACTCTGCTGCTGAACTCCGGCAGCCGGAGCAGCGAACAGTGGCATCCGCGCTTTACACAGGGACAGGTGATTTGAAGCGGATAAGCGGAGAGCAAGTGCTGGGCATGATCCCTGCGGCGCTCGAGGGGGACTATATTTTATATATCGACGGCATGGTTATTAATGAAGCTACAGATCTCACAGCAATTGATTTACGCGGAGTGCCGGGGGCTGCTTATCAGTTAGAGGTTACCCGGACGGATGAGATGATTAAGCAAATCTCTGCCACCCGTTGAGAAAGGAGAGCCTGTATGGCAGATGCACTGAAAGGTGTAATTATCGTAATTCTACTGGCCTTCGTGTTCGGGGTGTATCCGGCATTCCGCCAATCTGAAGTTGTCGAGAGGAATACTAAGCTTGCAGCCAATGCAGCAGTAGTGGAATTCGTCGATACGGTTCGCAGTAAGGGGTATGTGGACGTAGGCGATTATGAGCTGTTCCTTCATTCGCTCGATGCTTCCTACGGTGTATTTGACGTCAAGCTGGAATATTACAAAAAGAATCTGCAGCCCTTATACGGTAACCCGGATGATTACTCCACATTCCAGAACAGCTTCAGTGTACGGTTCGATGGCTATTTCACCAAAGATATACTGAATGTCTTGTATCCGGCTTCAAGCGATTCCATTCCAGCGGATAATCCCCAGAAAAGATTCACTATGCATGTGGGCGACTTATTCAATGTCCGGCTGGAATCCGCAGGTACAACGCTGGCCTCACGGATGCGCTCTCTGCTGTTTCATAGTGAACTGATTCCGGTCAATTTGAAGTACGGGGGGATGGTACGTAGTGAAGCCCCTTAGTGTGGTGCTTATTTTTCTGATTCTGATCATCCCGCTGGTGCTTATGAATGACACGCGGGCGGAGCTTCAGTTATCCAATCAGGAGATGTATAAACGCTATTCGGATGACTTTCAGTCTGCGGTGGATGATGCGGGCGGCTATCTGGCACGGCTGGAGAAGCAGCCAACCACCACAGCGGTGCATTACGGGAGGGAACGGCAGCTGCAGATGGATCAGGATGTGCTCAGTGTATTTTACAGTAATCTGGCTATGAAGTTTGGACTGGAGAACAATCAGAGCGCAATCAATAATTTGAAAATACATATACCTGCACTGGTGATGTTCGGTTATAACGGCTACACCTTAGTGACTCTGGACGACACAGCCAGCTACAGCGGAGATAAAGAGTTGACACCTGTCAGTTGGCCTGAGCGGCCCTATTACTATAAGCTGAGGAACGGTAATTTGCTCTATTTTACCTTGGATGATCACGCACGGGTGTATGATACGGGCTCTAATGAATTCTATGAAGGTGAGTATGCAGCACTGACTGCGGAGACCAATCTTGACCCGCTTACTTCGATCGATAGATTTCGTGAGGTGAGGCAGAGTACGATCACTTCACTGGTGGAAAAGGATTTGGCCACAGCCATTAACAGGCATCTGGAATTGGTGAGACGGATGGGATTATCCGTGCAGTTCACCCTCCCGCGCGGCTTACACGAGCAGTCCATACAGGACACCGGTATTATGGCATTTATCCAGGGATATCCGCTTCCGGGCGGAGAGCTGCTGGATGCTTACTCTTTGGGCAGCGGGGCGGTCATGCAGCGGAAGGGTCTGGTCGGAACCCGGAATAATGCAGGCAGGCATATCGCTTACGGAGAGAGCTGCGTACCAGCCGGAGCTACTGTGATAGAAAGCCTATTTGACCCGGAGGAGGCTGTGCGGAAGGGGTATTTTATAGAGGATTGTTCGGTCTATATCCATTAGCAAAGGAGAAGTGAAATGAAATTATTCGGCATCAGTAAAAGCTTAATTATAGGAATGAGTGTAATGGTAGGCATGGCATTGACCATGGATACTGCGGGAGCTGAAGGAACGTCATCCCAGGCGGTAAGTGTGATTGTTGACGGGATCAAATCTCCGTTAGCGGCAGGATATCCGGGATGACGATGATTCCCCTAACGGTTGTCAGCGATCTTCTGGGTGCAGAAGTCGAAGTAGATGAATTGATTCAAAGTGTACATATTCATACGCCAGGCAAGGAACTTGGCAAGCTGGATGATTTCGGCAGAAAAATTCGTACAACAAACCTTCCTAAGAATTATAAGGACTACCCTTATATTCTGGAAGACATCCCAAATGAGATGTATGAGATGAAAAAAACAATAAATTACGTTGCCAAGGAAGCTGACACTGGGGCAAAATTGTATGCTACTAAAGAAGTGACAAGTGAAGGTATAGCAAAGGTCATAAACCGGATGATTATAGGATATAATCTGCGGTTAAATGTGGACTACAAGACGATCAATCCGGTGGAATTTGCGAGGGAAGTCTTTAAGTATGAGAATCAGTCCGTATCCGTTCGTGAGAATTATATAAGAGAATATGCTGAATGGGTGAAGAAGAACAGAATTCAGATTGAAGGGTCACTCGATCCGGAGCCTTCGGTCATGTATTATCCGGGAACCGGGGATTACCGTGTCCGGTCCAAGTTCCGGTTCAGAATTAATAGTTTTACAGAATATAAAGATTTGATGCTTGATGAGTATTTTTCGACCACACACTATATGAACAATGAGAGATTAAAAAAGGGAGTCTGGTATGAGGGCTACGCAGATATATCTGTGTCTACCAATTACTATAATGGGGACCCATTTGAGCACATCGCATTAGATGCATTTTCCAGTTTGTTTGAAAATTCTATTAAGTATGAAGTGAAGTGATGGAAGATTGGGTTAGATTAAGTTAGATTAAGTCTACATAAACATTGATTCGAGAGGGTGTTATCTATGAATAATAATCTAGTGAAAAGCATCAAAAAAATAATGCTGGTTCTCGTACTGCTGGCTACAGGCCTAGCTTCATTCTCAACCTCAGGAGTAAGGGCAGATTCTGTTCAATTTAGTGATATTCCGGCTAATCATTGGGCGAAAGGCGGGATTGACTCAGCAGTAAAAAAAGGCATTGTAGTTGGATATCCCAGCGGACAATTTATGCCGAACGCGAAAGTAAGCCGTGCAGAATTCATTAAGATGATCGTGACTGCAATTGGTCAAACTGTGGAGACGACGGAAGGTAAATGGTATGAAGGCTACGTTAATGCTGCGGAACAGGCGAAGCTGTACGTTAACAGTGATTTTGCTAATTCAGAACTGGAATGGAACGCGAAAATAACTCGCAAGGAGATGGCACGTATTGCTGCCCGTGCAACCGGATTAGAGACAAAAGAAGATGACAAGTGGATGTATCTGGCTGCGAAGACAGGCTTAATCTCTGGACTGGGCTCAGGCAAGCTTGGAGAAAAGGAAAATACAACTAGAGCCCAAGCAGTAGTTACTGTTGAGCGCGTACTGACTGTTAAAGGTGGAGGTAAGCTGCCTATAGATAAGTACGCCGTGGGAAGCGCAGAATTGGTCTGGCACAAAACGAATATTTTTACGGTAATGCCCGAGATTATGACAACTGGTGATCCTGTGAAGGATTTAACCGTGGCAGATCTTTGGAAAGAAGATAAGATGAAAATCACTTCTAAGGATGGTCTTTATAGCGCAGAAATTGATGAATTGATTGTAATAGACTTAGCTGACAAAAATGATCCGAATTTAGCTCAAATTCCTGATTTAGCTACTTTGAAATGGAAAAACACTTCTGATGGTACATCAGATGGAATGAGAATCCTCGGAAAATACATGAATAGTTACTTGCTCTATTCTAAAAGCCATGTGAACTTCAATAAAGATACTACAAGATATTCACCCTACAGTCATTATACAGTTTATTTTTCAGGTCTTGATAATTCTGATCGAATGGCCTTCGTCAATGGGGATTTAAATTCTCAAGCATTTGTATTTCAAAAAAAACCATTCGATTTACCAATAACTATAATACCCAAAAGTGGGTGGGTGAATAAGAGAGGCATATCTGTATCTATTGATGTCCCGTCCTATGCTGCTTACTATTCCTTACGAAATGAAATTATAAGAATTGCAGGCCCTAATCGTATTCAATAACAAGAGAGGTGGAGAAGCATTGATATTAAAACGATCAAAAATCATAACAATGATAAATATAGTATTCTTTATCCTCGTTATTTTTTTGATCTTGTTCCTACAATTCAAACCGGTACCAATGAATGCTGCGGGTACAGACGAGGTTTTGTTGCAAACAAAGGATCTGCAGTATCAGGCGAATAATGAAAATCTGAAACGTGCCTATCAATCCGTCTTCAATAATAATAAAGAATTAAAAACAGTTCCATTCACGCTTAATGTAGGGGCAGGTAAAATAATCACAAAGATTATATTGAAAAAAGATAATCAGATCTTACAGACAATTAGCGTAAATGCTCAATCGTATAATCAAACTTTAACATTGAATGGAGAACCCGTTGCAGTAAAATCTGTAGGAAATGTAGCAAATGGGAGCTGGTTTGCCTGGAATAGGAGTATTGCAGGGACATCCTGGGAACCAGGTCTAGGGGGGACTTGGCATTATGACACCCCAGAGAATAGTACTAAAGGTGTTGAAGTAATTGGGGGTATAGCAAGAGATAAATGGCCCGGAAAACGGATTATTATGGACAATGTCCCCTTTCAAAGAGATAAAGCCTTCTATAGTGTCGGTGCAGTAGATTATGGAAGTTTTGCTACTTCATTAATAGATAATGATTCTGATAGGCTAACAGCAGCTAACCCTATGCAGATTGGTACCAATGTTAAAATTGTCGATGACAAATTAATAGAAGGGCCTGGTGGCGTAAAAGGAAAAACTGATCCAAGCACCGTGATCAAAGATTACAAAGTAACAGATTTAGAGCATGGACTTGTAACCTATGGGCAAGATTTTGGCCATGAGGGATACAGAGTGAATATTGCCAGCAATGGCTCCTCGGCCATGATGTATTATTTCGCAAATTATGAATTTGATATCAAATCCTTTACTTATCGTTACCCTAATATCTTTGAAGTATATGTGAAGGAGGGTCCTGCAACATCGCCTACCCCTACCCCTGGGCCAACCCCTGGTAACTCGTCAGTAAATTGCACTGAACCTGTTCCAGCCTCAGTGATCCCGGGTGAGTATCTAGAACCTGGAGTGACTGCCGAGATCCGGGCGGATCAGCGCGGGAATGAGCAGTTTGATGTTCTGCAGGGTATTCCAAGCTCAGAAAGTTTGTATGGGCACACTTCTACCCGAGATTATCTGTATAAGAATAACTTTGTTCAGATGAAAGGAACATGTACTTATGAAATTAAAATCAAAAAAACATATACCTTAAAATGGGACCCGACTAAACCTGCTCCTTCCGGGACAGGGACTGTACCTGCTCCAACAAGTGAACCGAAGGAAGTTGAATACTCCTACAGCATCAATCGTCCGTACTCTTATTGGACGATTGATACTCTGGAAGTCTACTCTCTGGCCAAAGCGGTATTAATGAATGATGCTTTTTCCGGCGGGAAAATCATTTTGGAGCCTAATGGCTATACTGCTCCGGTTTTTTCAACGGAAACCACAGGCAAGTATTTTCCTCCTGAGGTTCCCCCCGCTATTTCTGTACCAGGCTCTACTGTGGATGGGGGGACTACCCGGCCGCAACCAAATGATGAAAAAGAAACATTCCGGTCAAAAGCCGAGGAAGCTGCAAAGAAAATCAAAGTGAAAAATGACAGTCTTATCTTCACCGGTCAAACAATAATGAATGGAAACGAAGCTGTTGAAGAGGGGATTCCGCCTACGACGATCCCGAACCCTCTGCCTATTGGGGACAATGTGTTATTTAGTCCAGGACACATCATTGAGCCCACTCATTTGAATGCTCCGTATCTTAGCAGTTCGGGGGAAGTAACCTACACTCCAATGAACGGGAATATTAAGGGCGGGACTGAGGATAAGGTATATTCCATTAGTGGCATTAACTCCGTGACAGTCCATACCCCAGTCGTCAATTACTCCCAGCTTCCTGATGACAACCGGCCGTTCGACCAGCGGATGGCGCCGGATATGACACGGACGGTGCTGATTCTGGACCGGCCCTTCACTGTATATTTTACGGAGAGCGGTCAGCATCTGGGGATTCCGGGGTATGGAAACCGGGACTACAGTAAATATACGAAGGACAAACGCATTCAATTTCCGTTCGGGGTGTTTCAGGGCAGTCAATACTATCCGGACAATACCTGGATATCCATCCCGGTGGGCACTCCCGCTATGACTTTTACCCTGCCGACCTGGGTGAATGAAGGGGACTATACGGTGCGTACTCAGTCCTGGGCGATTAATGCCCCGTCAGACGGTGAATATCTGTGTCAACAGAACCTGAATGGAGATCTTGTCAATTACTGTGCAGCGGAAAACTTCAATGTGGGTGTGGTGGGTCGGCTGTTTGATTTTAGAATCTGGGATATTGGAGATTTCCGGTTTGAAAAGGTATTTCGCACCGGAACAGGCACTCTTGCGCATAGTACTGCAATGTACTACACCGGCGGCAATGATGAGAACGGAATTCCCACAGCTTTGAGCGGACAGCCACAATGGCAGCTGCCGATCCGCAAGGGTTCTCATCCCACGGAGCAATTGACGGTACCGCATAACGGGTATTCCTTTCTGTTTGATTTTCGCACCATCGGGAATCTGTGGCAGCCGGGCGAGGGGATAAGGATTGAACCCAGCTTCTACTTCATCCCCAAGACTGGAGGTGCTGCGGCCCCTGTAGATCTGTACTATGACATTTCCGGGTCGAAGAATAAGATGATTGGGGTGGGCTCTGCTAAGGACAAGCTTAGCTATAGCCGTACTTACCGCCTGGCAGATGGCTTACGGAATATTGCGGATGGTGAGCTATCCACTTCAGCCAGCTACGAGTATAACTATATACTCACTCAGGAGGAGCGGGAGAAGAGGCCGTGGATCAAATTCTACCCGCAATATCTGAAGCGCAAAACTAACATTGGAGCAGGCTATAATCTCGAAGTGTTGTCCTATAAATCGCGTACCCTGGTGGGTCCAACGGACATCCCCGCAGTCGTAGATCCAATCACGGCTGTCCGCAGTGTTCAGCATTGGTATGGCGAGTATAACCTGCCCATTGCCCCATATATCCTGCCGAAAGGAACGAATCTGCTCAATCTTGCGAATCAATATGGGGGTTCACTGGACGGACATGAGCCAGAATTCATTACCGGCGGCTATATTCTTGTGAAGTTTGAAATCTACACCCTCAAGAACGGAGATGCAGATACGCGGATTCTGGGCTACAAGGCGCCGATTGCGAATATGTGGGCGATCGAGGGACAGATGACAGGCGCGACAGATGAACGAGGACAGACCTTTTACTTTTCATCCGGGGATATCATGCTCTTCGAATCGGATTTCTCGGTGCGTAATGACTATCTGGGGCAGGGTAGATAACATATTGAATTAAATTCCTTAGTAGTTAAAAATAATATTTAAAGGGATTATATATAAGATTATTGAGTCCATTGACCGATAATAATGGAAGAGCACACGGATGCTATATTAATGAATTTGGAATTTCTCATAGAGTTACAGGACTTTCCGGATTCATTTTTATATAAAACATTAATCAAAGGAGCGGTTAATTATGGCAAGCCCTAAAGTAACATTGGACTATGAAGGATTGAAGAAGCAGGCAAGCGTTATCCTGAAGCAAAAGGCGGATTTCGACACACTAATTAAAAACGTAAAAACTACCACGCAGAATCTCAATCAGGTGTGGGATGATGCTGCTGCTAAGAATTTTACGGAAAAGGTTAATGCCATGGACAAAACGTTCAAGCAATTCTCCGAAGCACTGAAGGGTTTGGGAGATCACATGAACAATGTATCCGATAAGTACAAAGAGCTGTCGCAGGCAGTCATTAAGGCACAATCCGGCTTCTAAAAGGTTTCGTTAATACCCATACTTCATGAGCTTTACTACATAAGAAGGCAATTAGCTATGCAGAACGCTGCATAGCTAATTTTATGAGCTGCAAGCGGGGAGGAAGCATATGGCTTCAGCAAAGCTTATATTCGATACCGATCAAGTCCGGCGACTGCAGACGAAAATAGGACAGGTGAGTCAAGATACGAACCGGCTGTATCTGCAGTTGAAAGGCCAGTCTAGCGGCTGGAGCGGTATTCCAGTGGGAGACCACCTGATGAAAGCCCAGGTGCTGATAAACGAATTAACCCTAGAAGCAGAGAAACTGGAGGATGTCATCCGAACTGCCCTCAAGGGAGTCGAAGGACTCCAGGCGGAGAACCAACTGAAGGCGGATCAGTTGACCCAACAGTTTAGTTTATTTGTAGGGATGCTTGGAAGGGATGGAGCACAAGAGGTGGGGGGACGGAGTTCAATCCCGCCTTTTGCGCAAAATGCGGCTACGAATCTAATCCGTTCGTTCGCTGTCCTGCCGGGACGGGATGAGCTGGATAGCGATCCTGCGGTGAAGCAGCTCCGGCTGACCATCCAAACCTCAGGGACGGGAAGCCTCGGAGCTATTGCTGCTGAGAGTAAGCTTAAGGATATCTTCACAGCGCGGGATCAGATTGCGCAGGCACAAATGGCTTTTAAAGTCTACGAGAGCTTTGGAAACAAGAGTCAGATGAATGCGGTGCATCTGAAGGCAGATGAAGCGCGCCAGACACTGGCTTCGCTGGGGATAGAAGAAGTGCATTATACAGCGAGTAAAGACCTGAGTATGTACTTCAAGCAACCTGCGCTTCAGGCATGTGACTATGATCCATCCATCTTAACAAGGAATGTGCCGCTGCCGAAGAATGAATCTTATCTGCTACTGCTGCGGATGGCCATGGAGCCTGGAGATAAAGGCGGGTGGGCGAAAGGGCAGTTGCAGGCTATTCATGCAGGAGGTATCATGCCAGACTTGACGAATTGGGAGAGCCAGCCGGCCAAAAAGGATTTTATAGATAAATACCTGGTGGATCCGCTCATTGAACTATTCACAGGAGAGAAACCGCAGCCCAAGACGCAACTGGAGCAAGTCCTCTCCGCCCAATTCTATGGTATGCAAATCGAGCAGCAATTCGTACTCAGTGATCTATCCAGCGAGTTCGAATCCGTCTTGCGTGGAGCAGCCAGTGCAGATCGGATTAGTGAAGTCTTCGGGACGGGAACCATTAATGTAAAGACCGGAATGCAAAAGAACAGACAAATAGAGCCTGACAGTGGAATAACTGGAAGCCCTTTTGGTAAGATAAAAGCGTTGGATGAGGCTGAAGGTATGGGCCCCGCGAAACCTTTGCTGGAGGATTTTGATCCTGGGGTTAGAGGGATGGGAGGAACGAGGAATTTTAATGACTTGCCTATTATCATAGAACGGGTTAAAGAGATAAGATCCCAACTACCTAGTAGTTTGAAGAAGTCAGGTAACTTTGGTTACGCAGAAGTTGATATTCAAGGGATAAACAGGAACGAATTCTTTGCCCATAGTTCAGTAAATCATACTTCAGATAAGGGTGTAATGCCAGGAATTTCATTGAAGCCTCAAGGTAAGGTTGAATTCAATGCAAAAAAGGTTGATCCTGATAATGTAAGAATTAATACACCTGAAGCATATTTAAGGGATTATGATACTGAATATAAAATACTGAATAACATTGCATCACTCCTGGGTGATAATAAGGATGCAACTGGTACTATCAACTTATTTACAGAACGTCTGACTTGTCAGAGTTGTTCTGATATAATATTGGAATTTAGAAGAAGATATCCAAACATAACAGTAAGTATTCTTACAAACGATGGGAAAGTCGTTAAATAGAAAAAGGACGGTGAACATATGAAAGAATGGAATTATACAGAACTTAGTGAATACATACGTGAAGTTTTTAATAATTCAATAAGTGATGGACTAAATACTCTCCAAGCAGGAGGGAGATGCTTGTATGAGTTATCCAATGTTATAGAGGAGGGAGAAGTTGAGAAAATTATATTTTATGTTTGCCTAGCAGATTTACAAATTGATAAAGGTGTAGTCTCACAACGAATCCTCGATGAAGTGAATAATATTATTAAGGATTTTAATATTGATAAATTCGCCAATGAGTTAGAGACGGAAGATATTGAGGATTTGAGCAGACTTGCTCATAAAGTGAAGGGTAAGCTATGTATTTAATTGATGCAAAAAAACGAATAAATAGTATAAACTAGGTTTTAGCTTAGGATCGAAATATAATAGAAATATATTTTGAATTTCCCAAAAACAGGAGGACTACCAAATGACCAAGACTGATTTCGCAACGTATCAATGGATGAATGAGGGGAACATCCGGTTTGAGGATGACAGTATTATATTACAAGCCACTGCTAACAGTGATTTTTTCTGCAACAACGGGGCGGTTGCTGAAGAAGGGCTGACGCCTGAGAGTCTGACCAATGCGCCGTTCTTCTATACTGAAGTATCCGGGGATTTCGTGCTGCGGGTGAAGGTGAGTCATGACTTCCGGGACACGTACGATTCTTCTTCCATTATGATTATGCAGGATCTTTCGGTCTGGGCGAAGGCTTGCTTCGAGCTGACAGATTTCGATACCCATGCGGTGGTCAGCGTAGTTACGAACCAGACCTCGGATGATGCCAATGGCTGTAACATTGACGGCAATGAGGTATGGCTGCAAGCCGCCAGATCCGGGAATGCCTTTGCTTTTCATTATTCGATTGACGGCGTACGGTTTGACATGATGCGTTTCTTTAACCTTCCGGTGGGAGACACAGTCAAGGTCGGGTTGTTGGCGCAAGCCCCTACCGGCGATGGCGGGGATAGAATATACAAGCATTTCTCACTGGAACAGCGGACGGTGAAAAATATAAGAGCCGGCGTATAAGCCGGCTTTCTTCCGTTGAACCAGCCGCTCCGGCCGCAGCTTAGCTCGAACCTTTGGCCTGTCGGGGCCAGATGAAATAGGTAACAGTGATGATCAGGTCAATGCCGACCACGACGGACCATACGGTCAGGATACTTAACAGCGCCTCCGTGCGGGCGGCATCGTCGATCCACAATATCAATCCATACAGAATACCAGCGGCGAGCACAAAAGAGAGCAAGTGCTTCACCCAGCCCTTGAAATAATGCCTGGCATGGTCCATGCCGTAACGCTTGGCCGGCTTCGTCCCTTCCTTGGTAACATAGTAGCGGAAGCGTTCGTCGGCCCAGGCGATCATGCTTTTACCGAATACAAGAGACACAGAAATATACACAGCCGCAAGCGCATGTGCTGTCGTAGCGGTAGCGCCCCGTGCCAAATCCACGCCGGAGATCATTAACAGCAGGATATCGAGGACCGGAGTCATCGCCAGAAAAATCAGTCCCAGCGTAGGGCGCTTGAAGATATAACGTGCTGTAAAGCCTGCAAGAATGACCACCCAGAACAACACCTCACAGGTAACAATTGCCCATGCAACCAGATTCATATCGCACCCCTTGTTATAGTTGATAGTAAGTATAGTCTAGTCGAAGTATAACAGCGGATTTTAAATAATACAACCGTATTATTTAAATTGTGCTTATCATTTCCGGTATGCTACAATATGGTCATGCCAAAAATTGTAGATCATTCCGAACGAAAATCGAATATTGCCGAAGCCACCTGGCGGGTCATTATCCGGCAGGGAATCAAAGGGGCTACGGTGCGTAATATTGCTGCCGAGGCGGGGGTTTCCTTGGGGGCGCTGCGCCATTATTTCTCTACCCAGCAGGAATTGCTGGAGTTTGCTATGAATCTGGTGAAGGAGCGCGTAACAGCGAGGATTGTGGACATAATGCAGTCGGAGCTTCCTCCACGGGAGCAGATTTTGAAGGTGCTGCTGGAGCTGCTCCCTACAGATGACAGCAGCATGGCTGAGATGGAGGTATGGTTCGCTTTTACCTTCCACCTCAAGACTGCCGGGGAGAAGCCTGCAGAGCTTAATGATGCGATCTATCCGCTGATTGTGCAAATTATTGACTATCTGGATCAGCATGAGCTCTTCAAGCAGGGGCTGGATAAGGACGATGAAGCTGAACGGCTGTATGCTCTGGTTGACGGCCTGGCCCTTCATGCCATGCTTGAGCCTGACCGGATGAATAAACAACGTGTGACCCGGGTGCTGAATGTTCACCTGGACTCTATCAGCACAAGTGGAGTGGAACGGTAGATCCGTCCGCTCCGCTTTCTATTT
Organism: Paenibacillus sp. FSL R7-0302; assembly: GCF_038006885.1. Classification (NCBI taxonomy): domain Bacteria; kingdom Bacillati; phylum Bacillota; class Bacilli; order Caryophanales; family Paenibacillaceae; genus Paenibacillus; species Paenibacillus sp. FSL R7-0302. The sequence goes on along the minus strand of NZ_JBBOWB010000001.1, from coordinate 4,345,565 downwards.
CTACCAAATTGTTCTAGAATGAATAGGTGCATATAGCAACCGGTTGGCGGGACCCGCCGGATTCGGAAAGGAGCAAGGGATTAATGAAATACCGCAGATTAGGTGGAACCGGACTTAAGGTCAGTGAGATCAGCCTGGGAAGCTGGTTGACCTACGGAGGTTATGTGGAGCAGGACAATGCCGTTAAGGCCATTGAAACCGCTTACTCCCTGGGCATTAATTTTTTTGATACCGCGAATGTCTATGAGAAAGGGGCGGCGGAAAAGGTGCTGGGAGCTACCCTAAGCAGCTATCCGCGCGAATCCTACGTGCTGGCGACCAAGGTGTTCGGGGTAATGGGTGACGGTCCCAATGACCGCGGCCTGTCCCGGAAGCATATTACCGAGCAATGCCATGCCAGCCTGAAGCGGCTGGGTGCTGAATATGTAGATTTGCTCTACTGTCACCGGTATGATCCGGAGACCCCGATTCAAGAGACACTGCGGGCGCTGGATGATCTGGTCCGTCAGGGCAAGGTGCTCTATGTGGGAGTCAGTGAATGGACGGCGGCGCAGATGACCGAAGCTCTTGCGGTTGCCGACCGGTATCTGCTGGATCATATCGTGGTCAATCAGCCGGTCTATAATATGTTTGAACGTTATATCGAGAAGGAGATTATCCCGCTTGGGCAGCGCAAGGGAATCGGACAAGTCGTATTCTCCCCGCTTGCTCAAGGTCTGCTGACCGGCAAATACAGCTCGGTCTCCGATATTCCGGCAGACAGCCGGGCTGCCCGGCTCGACTGGATGCGCAAAGGAATTACGGAGGAGAAGCTTACGAAGGTTCAGGAGCTGGGCAAGATTGCGGCTGAACTGGATATCTCTGTAGGCAATCTGGCGCTGGCCTGGATTCTGCGCCAGCCTAATGTATCCAGTGCCTTGGTCGGTGCGAGCCGCCCGGAGCAGGTGGAGGAGAATGTGAAGGCTTCCGGCATTGAGCTGAATGAGGATATACTGACACGGATTGATGAAATTATCGGTTAAGAGAGAGGGAGGATACAGATGAAGGTTCTATTTATCGGAGGTACGGGGCTTATCAGTCAGGCGGTTTCCCGGCTGGCAGTGGAACGGGGAATAGAACTGTATCTGTTCAATCGTGGAGAGCGCAGCAGCTTCGTGCCGCAGGGCGCACAGGTGATACATGGTGATATCCGTGACAAGGAGCAGGCCGCCGAGGCGTTGAAGGGGTATGACTTCGATGTTGTAGTCGACTGGATTGCCTTCACGCCGGAGCATGTGCAGACGGATATTGACCTGTTCACAGGCAAGACGCGGCAGTATATCTATATCAGCTCGGCTTCCGCTTATCAGAAGCCCCAGCGTAATTATCTGATTACCGAAGAGACTCCGCTGGTGAACCCCTACTGGCAGTATTCCCGGGACAAGATTGCTTCCGAGGACCTGCTTCTGGAAGCGTATCAGAGCAGCGGCTTCCCGGTGACTATTGTCCGTCCATCCCATACTTACGGAGATACAGCTATTCCGGCGGCGCTGACCAGCTGGAGCCATCCATGGTCCCTGGTAGAACGCATCCGCAAGGGACAGCCGCTCGTCATTCATGGCGATGGCACCTCGCTTTGGACATTGACGCATAATACGGATTTTGCCAAAGGCTTCGTTGGTTTGCTGGGGCTCCAGGAGGCGATTGGAGAAGCGGTTCATATTACCTCGGATGAGGTGCTGAACTGGAATCAGATCTATGCGGCCATCGGGGAGGCCGCAGGCCGTGAGCCGAAGGTTGTACACATGTCTACGGATTTCATCGCTGCGAATACTCCGGCGGGAACCGCAGACGGGCTGATCGGGGATCAGGCAGTCAGCAGTGTGTTCGACAACAGCAAGATCAAGCGTCTGGTGCCTGACTTCCAGGCTACCCTGCCGTTTGCGGAAGGGGTGAAGCGGTCGGTGGCCTGGTTCGAAGCCCGGCCGGAACGCTGCACCTCAGACCATGACTGGTCCAAGATGCTGGACGGATTGATTGCTAAGCACGGAGTTGATGCGAAGCTGCTCAGCTATTATGTATAAGTAGACATTATAGATACAAGTCCTATAGATTACGCTGAGCAGGTGCTGTCCGTTAACGGATAGCGCCTGTTTCGCTTGCGGATCAATCAACCCTGAATATTAGGGATTGAGTAGGACGTTACGTCACAGTTTATAATAAAAAACACGGTGCTTATAAATCTGGAGCAGTAATACCTGGGGGGATTATATGGAGCTTACGGTGGGCAAATTCGCCAGCGCAGTCAACACGACGATAAGGACACTAAGATATTATGAGAAAATCGGGCTTCTTGTTCCTGGAAAGAAAAACGACGCTAATCAGAAAGTTTATGCCAGAGATGACCTCAAGAAATTCTATAACATACAGTTGCTCAAGAGTATGGGCTGGCCGCTAATCGAAATCAAACAAATGCTTGAAGAGACCGCATATTCTTTTGGAGAAATCGTTGAAATGCAGGAGGCTGTGCTTCTGGATAAGCGAAATACAATAAACGAATCCTTGAAAATGATAGCCCGCATTAAGAATGTAATGAATGAAACGGGCGATTTGAGCAATGAAGATCTGATGTTGCTCATGAATACGATCCGGTTAGAAGAAGATCAAAGAATGATTTTACAACAATACTTCTCTGCAACCACGGTAGATAAAATCATGCCCAAAAACAAACGGCAACAGCTGGCGTTCGATCGATTAAACAAGAGGTTATTGTCTTTTTTTCAGGCTTCCATTCACAGCGGACTGCGTCCTGATAGTCAAGAGGTACAACGAGAGCTAGAGGAACTGTTTGCCCTTATTCCGGTATCTAGGAACGAGCTTTTTCATTTAGACCGGGCCTTGGACAAACCATCGGAGATTTTGAAGGCTTTGTTGCCTGATGATATGGCTGAATTTTTCGGTGAAGCGATTCAGGTCTTTTATAACAACCAGTTTGAAGGAAGGGGGGAATAGAAATTGGGTGAATTCAATGCCCGGCAGCATAATCAATGGTTGGTCCAAATGGTGTTAGGGTTAGTGCCATTTCTGGTTTTAGGCTTAGCACTCATTGCAATTTTCCGGTGGGGTGAAATAACCCCCTATATCAAGTCCATATTTGTTCCAAGCGGGATGTCTTTTCTTGAAGTTACCTTGCTGGGTCTGATCGTCGGTACAATTGTAGTGCTTATCTCTGTGGGGCTTATCATAAAAACCAAAACGGTGCTTCCGCAGTCGGAAAGTACGGAGCTTATACGTAATATCATGAGAACTCCAAGCGGCATTGCCGTCAGTTCACTGGGGGGAGGAATGGTTGAAGAGTTTTTCTTCAGAGGAGTATTAATCGGATTGTTTATCGGTTATAGTCCTATCCTTGATGGAATTGTGATCTGTATAAGTACTTTTTTATTTTGGGTTATTCATGTCCCGCAGTATAAAGGAGTGTATTTGGCTTACGGATTAGTATTTATCAATGGCCTAGTATTTGCTGTATTGTTCTATTTTACGGATTCATTGATTTCTTCCATCCTCGCCCATGCTATTTATAATCTGGGTATAGGGATCTACTTTACGCAGCTTACCAAATAATCTGTATGTCAGGCTGCTGCGAGGTTATAGCATGAAACCGGGATTCGTGAATATACTCTGACTACCGAAATCCCCACGAGTAAAGGAGTCCTGGCCATGCCGACACATCCTTACGTCTCCCGTTTTTTTGTGAATACCGATGCACGCCGTGACAAGCTGGTTTATGATTTGCCGGAAGCCTGGTGGAGCCGTCCGTATGAATACGAATGGTGTACCCATTTCATCTCACCGCATGATGTGGTACTGGACGCAGCCTGCGGAATTTCACACCCGCTCAAATTCTATCTTGCCGAGCATAGCGCTGAGGTCTATGCCTGTGATAAGGATGCCCGGATTCTGTCGCATGAAGCGATGATGCAGAATATCGCCGAGGATATCGGAGCAGCTGCAGCCCGTCAGGTGGAGGCCGGACCTGTGAACAGGCTGCACTTGGCCCAGGCTGATCTGACCTCACTGCCTTATGAGGATGAGAGCTTTGATACGGTTTTTTGTATCTCGGTGCTGGAGCATCTGTCTGTGCAGGAAGCGGTCCTGGCCGTCCGTGAGTTTCATAGAACGCTTAACGGAGAAGGACTGCTGGTGCTGACCTTTGATCATCCGACGGTCAACCTGCCGCGGATGAATGAGATTCTGCTCCAGGCTGGATTTCAGTATTGGGGCGAGACGGATTTCAATCTTCCGGCAGATGCCGTGCGTACAGACCAGTGGGGCGGCCTGAGCTGCTTCCGGGCAGTGCTGAAGAAGGCGCAAATCTAGCAAAATTCATCCATCATTTGGTTGTTTCCTTCCCTTGTAGTAGAATAGCTTCAAGGCAGAAGAAAGAAGGAGACAATCTCATGGGGATGATCGGCAATTACCTGGCTGTACATGCTGAATTGCTTCAGTCGATCCGGACGGAAGAAGTGAGCCTGCACGAAATCGGGCCCAAGCTGGATATCGATAAGTCCTGGCAAGCCCTGCATTATATACTGAATGGCGGACAGGAAGGCAATTCTTCGCCCCTGGGCGCTGCTGTCCCTCTGACCAGTCATTATATCGGTCACTATTCAGATGCCGAGGTGTTCGCCCTGGAACCGGATGAGGTGAAGCTGACTGCAGAGGCTCTGGAGGGAATAGAAGAAGCCTGGCTAAGGGAACACTACCCTTTCCGGCAGATGATGGAGGAAGGAGTCTACCCCCTTATGGAGGAGGATGAGGCGGAAGAATTCTTTGATTATATCTATACGTATTTCAAGGCCATCCGGGAGTTCTACCAGCAGGCAAGCGCGAGTGCATCCTGCGTTGTGTTCTATATTTCCTAGTCACAGTCATTATTATATTACATTAGAAAAAGGAGCTAGAGAACTTTGCGCAGATATGCTGTTATATTCATGATTCTTCTGCTGCTGGTCCCTGCCGCGGGGATAAGCGCCAAGGGGGCTGCTACGCAGGAGGAGATCCGCCTTACGTTTGCCGGGGATATTCTGCTGGACGGCTTTGTCGGCGATCAGATTGCCAAGTATGGCGTAGATTTCCCGTTCGCCAAGGTGGCGCCTGTGCTGCAGAAGGCCGATCTTGCTTTTGCCAATCTGGAGACTCCGGTCTCGGTGCGCGGGGCAGCGGCCAGCAAGATGTTCGCCTTCCGTTCCAAGCCGGCGGCACTCGCGGGATTAAGCAAAGCGGGGATTGACGGTGTCACCATAGCTAATAACCATATTCTGGATTACGGCCGGACCGCGATGCTGGACACGCTGATTCATCTGGATAAGAACAATATTGGACACACCGGTGCAGGTGCCAATATGGATGAAGCCTTCAAACCTTATGTCAAGACCGTCAAGGGCAAGCGGATCGCCGTTCTGGGTACAAGCCGTGTGCTGTCTGACCCTTCCTGGTATGCAGGCAAGAACAGCCCGGGAGCTGCCTCAGCCTATACGGCAGAGCCGCTGCTGAGTGCGATTAAGAAGTCTGCCAAGGATAATGATTATACGGTTGTATATATTCACTGGAATCAGGAATTCAAGGATTACCCGGAAGCGTATGCCCGGAAGCTGGCCAAGCAGATGATCGACAGCGGGGCGGATATCATCCTTGGCGCGCATAGTCATTGTCTGATGAGTATTGAATATTACAAGCATAAGCCGATCTATTATTCATTGGGCAACTTTGTGTTCAACCGTTCTACACGGGGCGGAGACAAGACCCTGCATTCCATGCTGGTTAATTTCACCATTAACCCGTCAGGGGTGACCAGCAGCATTACTCCGGTCAAAATCATTGGCGGCCAGCCGAATTTCATGGGGGATGCCTACAATAAAGAGACCATCAAGAAGCTGAACCAGCTCTCCTTCAATGCGAAGATTGCAGCGAGCGGGGCAGTCAGTGAGAAGCTGTGAAATAAGCCGCGTAACAGTTCTTATCAATGAATCTGTATGATCGATCTCTTACAGCCCGGGGAGCCGCTTCCTAATCCTCCTTGGGCTGTTTTGCGTTATCCCGGTATTCTTCATTTTGTGCTATTCATTCTTAGCATTGTGCTAACAGCGCGGAGTGAATCTGCTCTACAATATGAATATTAGTTCTGCCAAGGGGGATGACGCAGAAGTGGTGCTGCGGTCCGTTTCGGAATAGAATAGCTATAACGAATTCCATGCAGAGGATGTCCAGTGAATGATGCCCAAGCTTAAGAAGTACATGCCTTTCACCTATAAAATGATGATTCCTTATCTGCTGCTGGTTCTCCTCACGGATGTGTTCATCGGCTATATCTCCTATTCCATGCTGACGGATTCCAGGACAGAGATGGCCGAGTCCAACATCCGCACAGGCATGGAGCAGTCGAGGAACAATATCCGCTATCAGATGGATGAAATACAGCGGATGTCGGACAACCTGTTCGGCAGCCAGCCGTTCCAGCGTGCGCTTGAGCTGAAGGGGACGCCGTTTGAGATCTATCTGACGATGCTTGACGAGATTATCCCCCAGATTACCGCGCCGCTGCAGCTGTTCGGGAACAAGATCCGCTTCATGCTCTACACCCCGAACCCAGATCTGAACATTGTGTCCGGGGATAATCTGGATGAGCCGATCATTACCAGCGATTACTATATACTGCCACTGGATGATATTGCCGGCAGTGAATGGTACCGGTCGCTCAAGGATTCCAAGCGTGATAATCTGTGGCTGCAGATTGATACGGACCAGAAGCTGGGCAACCTCTCACATGTGCGCAGACTCGTCAACTTCAGTGATTACAAGTCGCTGATCGGTTATGTGCGGATTACGGTATCGCTGGAGGACCTGTTCGGCGGCTTCGACACCTTCCCGCTGGAGGAAGGAATTACGCTGCGGCTGGTGGAGGAGACCACCGGGGACGTTCTGTTCCAGCGGGGGCCTGCCAATAACAGCAGCGGAGAGGAGAATTTCCTCAGGCTGCAGGAACAGATTCCGGGCAGTAACTTCATGATTGAAGCAATGGTTCCGCATAAATATCTGACCCAGGATGCCGGACGCCTGCGCCGTGTGATTATCGCGGTCTGCAGTCTGAGCTTCCTGGTGATGACCTTGATCGGTTATGTTGTGGCACGGATATCGGGACGCAAAATGAGCCGGATCGTAGGTCTGGTGCGTTCCTTCCAGGACGGGAACTTCCAGAAGCGCATCCGCTTCTCCGGCAATGATGAATTCGTGCAGATCGCAGATTCCTTCAATGATATGGCCTCCAACATCCAGGGGCTGATCAACAGCGTGTATGTGCAGGGAATCCAGAAGAAGCAGGCGGAGCTGGAAGCCCTGCAGGCACAGATCAATCCGCATTTTCTATATAATACGCTCTCTACGATCAGCAGCTTGGCCAATCTTGGCGAGATCGGCAAGGTCACGGAGATGGTCCAGGGGCTGTCCCGGTTCTACCGGCTGACGCTCAATCAGGGCAATGTCTATATTGAACTGGAGAAGGAGCTGGACCAGGTGGCTACTTACTTGGAGATCCAGCGGGTCAAATATGCGGATGCCTTCACGCTGCACGTGGATGTGGACGAGGAGATTTTGCACATGCAGGTGATTAAGCTGCTGCTTCAGCCTTTTGTCGAGAATATATTCAAGCACGCCTGGTTCGGTGAGACCATCGCCATCCGGCTGACCGGCAAGCGGGTGGGGGACAATATTGAGCTCAAGGTAATTGATAACGGGATTGGCATGCGTCCTGAAGTGGTTAAGCGTATGATGCAGGGGCCGAGCCAGTCGGGCGGTTACGGTGTGAAAAATGTGGATGAGCGGATCAAGCTCAGATACGGCGATGCTTACGGGGTGAGCATTGCCAGCTTCTACGGAGGCGGGACAACCGTGCGGCTGCTGCTTCCCGCCGGGCTTCAGGGACATGAAGAGCTGTAAGACAGACGCTGTATAAGTACAGGAGGACAAGATTGCGATGAGTATCAATGTATTGCTGGTTGACGATGAAGCGATTGATCTGGAATGGCTGCGGCGCAGAGTGCTGGCCAGCCCGCTGGATCTTGCAGTGGTAGGAACGGCGAACAGCGGCTTCAATGCGCTTAAGATCATGGAACAGGAGCGGGTGGATATCATCCTGTCCGATATACGGATGCCCATTATGACGGGGACGGAATTCGCGCGCCGGGCGAAGGTAATCCATCCAAAGGTCAAAATTGTCTTCATCAGCGGCCATGAGGATTTCAGCTATGCCAAGGAAGCGATTGAGATCAATGCCTCCGGTTATTTATTGAAGCCTGTGGAAGACAAGGATCTCTACGACATGCTGGAATCTCTGTCTGCTGCTCTGGAGCAGGAACGGGAGAAGAACCGCTCCTTCACAGAGGCACTGTCTCTGGTGAACAAGGAGCTGATTCTGCGCTGGTTCGAGGATGCATCGCCTGAGCCGGCGGAGCAGCATCTGCGCAGTGCCCTGAATCCGCTGCTCATGAAGGGGGCGGCTGCAGCAATTATTGAGATCGATGATCTGGAATGGAAAATGCGCGACCTGTCTGAGGAGGATGCGCGGGTCAAGACGCGGCAGATGGCAGGACTGATTAGAGCATTCGTAGAGAGCACCCAGCTGGGAACACTGATCCCCGTCCATCATCACCGGTTCGTCATTCTGTGCAGCCTTCCGCAGGACAGCTTCCTCAGTCTGCTGGATGAGCTGATTAAGCAGATGGCCGGGAGCTCACCCTGCACCTTAACCATCGGGGTCGGGCGCTACGCCCAGGATGAGGCGGGGCTGCATGAATCCTATCAGCAGGCAACGGCTGCACTCAGTGCGAAGTGGCTGCTGGGCAAGAACCGGCTGATCCGCGATAATCTGGAGTCCTCCCCGCGCGGGACGCCGGGGGCAAGGATTGAACAGACCGTTGTGCAGCTGCTGGAGGCTATCATCCAGTACGATCTGGTGGCGATTGACGATCATCTGCTGGAGCTGTTCACGAATGCCGGCAAGAAGGATGTCTATGAGCTGATTATCCGGATCACCTCCAAGTTGCATGCGGACCTGCAGCAGCAGAATGAGAATCTGTATGAGCTGCTCCAGTGGGAGTCCCATCAGCCGGACATCCTGTTCCAGTTCGAGACAATTCACGATATCCTGTCGTGGATGAGGCGGAGATTCTTCGAGCTGTCGGAGCTGCTGTATGTGAAGCGGCAGCGGCAGAAGCGCAAGCTGATCGACGAGATTATGAATTATGTGGAGGAGAATCTGGAGAAGAAGATCACGCTGAAGGAGGTGGCTGCCCACTTCGACTTCACTCCGAATTATCTGGGCTTCCTGTTCAAGGAAGAGTATGGGGTTCCCTTCAGCGAGTATGTTAACGAACGCAAGACAGGCAGAGTGTTCGAGCTGCTCGGTGATCCAACGCTTAAGATCTATGAGATAGCCGAACGGATGGGCTATAAGAATATTATCTATTTCAACCGGCAGTTCAAGCAGATCACCGGCATGACGCCGGGGGAATACCGCAAGAAGCAGAAAATCTAAGTTGATGATTACCAAACGTTGCCAGTCCTGATTTCCAAATCAGAGGCAACGTTTTTTGTTTTTTTGGAAAGTATATATTTAAACGGATCGTTGAAAAAGTATTACTTTTAGTTGATAGCCCTAATCCACACCGGAAGGACGCTTATTTATAATAAGGCTATAGAGAAATGGGAATGGGAAAGGGGATTCAAGATGAAACAGAAACAACATGGATTCTGGGATGACGTCAAGAAATACAGATCCTTGCTTCTTATGCTGACACCGGCAGTATTGTTCTTTCTGCTATTTGCTTATCTGCCCATGTCGGGCATAGTGCTGGCATTCAAGCAATTTGATTATACGGGCGGGGTATTCGGCAGTCCGTGGAACGGGCTGGATAACTTCAAATTCTTCATAGATTCCGGTGACGCCTGGCGCGTAACCCGAAATACAGCGCTATATAATATCGCATTCATCGTTGTGAACAACGTCCTTCAGATCTTCGCAGCGATCCTGCTGTTCGAGGTAGCGGGCAAATGGTTCCGCAAGCTGACCCAAACGGTATTGTTCCTGCCTTATTTCATCTCCTGGGTTGTTGTGGGCGCGATTGCGTACAATCTGTTCAACTTCGATGTAGGTACGGTCAATGTGCTGCTGAAGGGACTGGGGATGCAGCCAATCGATATTTATAATACGGCAGCCTACTGGCCGTTCATTCTGGTCGTCGTATCTGCGTGGAAGACACTGGGTTACGGAACGATCATGTATCTGGCCGCGATTACCAGCATTGACACCGAGATGTATGAAGCCGCTGAAATTGACGGCGCGAATATTTTCCAGCGTATTATGAAAATTACGGTTCCGAACCTGATGCCGACCGTCATCATTCTGGTGCTGCTGGCGATCGGTAATATCTTCCGCGGAGACTTCGGGATGTTCTACAATATGGTCGGCAACAACGGCCTGCTGTTCTCATCCACAGACGTAATCGACACCTTCGTCTTCCGCTCACTGACCACATCCAATGAAATCGGAATGTCTGCGGCAGCCGGCTTCTACCAATCTCTGCTCGGCTTCGCAACTATCATGCTGGCCAACTATGCAGTACGCCGATACGACAAGGATCGCGCTCTATTCTAGGACAAGGAGGTAATGCCCGATGAGTTCAACCACTGCTAATATTCAATCACCGGAAGTACGCAGAAAGTCTGCAGGCCGGGACAAAATGGTACTATCCATCATCGGATACGTAACCCTAACGGTACTGGCTATCTTCTGTATCTTCCCGTTCATTCTGGTGATCTCTTCCTCTCTGAGTGAAGAGAGCGCGATTATCGAGAAAGGGTTCCAGATCTTCCCGACCGCCTTCTCGACAGAGGCGTACAGCCTGCTGTTCAAGTATCCGGCTGAGATGCTCAGAGCGTATGGCGTGACGATCTCCGTTACAGCCATCGGTACTATTGTCGGATTGTTCCTGACGTCAATGACAGCCTACGTGCTGTCCCGGAGAGATTTCAAATGGCGCAGCCGCTTCTCCTTCTTCTTCTTCTTCACTACATTGTTCAGCGGCGGTCTGGTTCCATGGTATCTGATGATCATCAACTATCTGCATCTGAAGGATACGCTTCTGGTACTGATTCTGCCGATGATGATGAACGTCTTCTATATTATTGTCATGAAGTCCTTCATGAGCAGCATCCCGGATGCGATTACAGAATCCGCCAAAATTGACGGAGCCGGCGATTTCCGGATCTTCATGCAGCTGATTGTGCCGTTGTCCAAGCCCGCCCTGGCGACCATTGGTCTATTCATTGCCTTGGCCTACTGGAATGACTGGTATAATGCATTGCTCTTCATCTCCAAGTCGGAGCTGATGCCGCTGCAGTATTATCTCTACAAAATGTTAGGCAATATGGATGGAATGCGTAAGGCGATGATGGCTTCCGGTGCGGTGGTCAACACGGACCTGCCAACCGAAAGTCTGAAGATGGCCATGACGATTGTGGCTACAGGGCCGATCCTGCTGGCGTATCCGTTCATCCAGAAGTATTTTGTAACAGGACTTACGATTGGCGCAGTTAAAGGATGATTACAGGGTAACCTGGTTATCAATAAAAGACTTAAGCAACTATTACTTAAGGGGGAAATATCGGTCATGATGAACAAGAAAAAGAAACTGACAGTAACGCTTGCAACAATGATGGCGCTTGGAACGGTCCTCAGTGCCTGCGGCGGCAATAATAACGCTAACACAGGAGCGGAGGCCACTAAGGCTCCGGCGGCATCGGAAGGCGCAACAAATTCTGGCGCTCCGGACACCTCCAAAGAAGTGAAGCTCAAAATGATCCTGGTTGGAGCACAGCCTGGAGATTATGACAAGGTCTTCGGTGAGCTGAACACCAAGCTCAAGGAGAAAATCAATGCTACCGTAGAAACCGAATTCCTCGACTGGTCTGACTGGACGCAGAAGTACCCGCTGAAATTCGCTGCGAATGAAGACTTCGACCTCGTATATACTGCGAACTGGGCCTTCTATAACGATCAGGCGCTGAAAGGCGGATTCCTGGAGCTGACTGAGGATATGCTGACCAAGTATATGCCGCAGACCTGGGAAGCTATGCCGAAAGTGAACTGGGATCAGGCCAAGGTGGACGGCAAGCTCTTCATGGTTCCAAACAACAATGTTGAAGTAACCGACAAAGTGGTGCTGTACCGTGAGGATCTGCGCAAAAAGCATAACCTGCCGGAAATCAACAGTCCGGAATCGTACGCGACTTACCTGAAGGCGATTGCCAAGGACGAAAAAGGGATTACTGCCTATGGAGCCAAGCCGGCAGACGGCTGGAAATTCCATGAGCTGGATCAGACGCTGCTGGAGCAGAACAACAACTTCAATCTGGTAGATGCAAGTCTGCTGCCGCTGGCGTACAAGCTGGATGATGCATCCGGTAAAGTCTTCAATATCTATGACACACCGGAATTCACTTCCCTGCTTCAATATTACAAAGACCTGGCCGATAACGGTGCGTGGTCGAAGAACGTAGTCAGCAACAAAAACGATGTATGGCAGGATGTGAAAGCAGGCAAGGTATCCTCCTATGCACACAATCTGGGTACTGTAGCTGCTAACCTGGCTGAAATGCGCCGTGACAAACCGGATGTGGAGCTGGGCATTGCCGACCTTACGCCGGACAAGAAGAAAATTGCTGCGATCTCGACTCAGAACGGGATGTCGGTTCATGCAACCTCCAAGAATCCTGAGCGCGCACTGATGCTGCTCGATCTGCTGCAGAATGACAAGGAAATTCACGACTTGACTATGTACGGCATCGCCGGAAGCAACTACAATCCGGAAGGTGACAAGAAGTTCACCGCAGGTCCTGCTGCCGCTAACTACACGGGCTTCTCGAACTGGGGCTGGAACTCCCCGCTGAACCGTCAGGATGCAGCGTATCCTAAGGAAGCGGACGATATGTTCAACACTTGGCAGTCCAGCATCTATCACTTCCCGCTGGAAACCTTCGTCTTCGACACTACGCCAGTGAAGAACGAAGTGGCTAACATCGGTAACGTGATGCTGCGTTATGCGATTCCGCTGGAGTATGGACTGATTGATGATCTGGCGAAAGGCCAGGCAGACCTGATCAAGCAGCTGAAATCAGCTGGTCTGGATAAGGTGCAGACTGAAATGCAGAAACAAATCGATGCTTTCCTTGCAGCGCAGAAATAACAGAATAAGCTTACGGGCTGCTCCAAAGCAATAGCTTTGGGGCAGTTTTTGTGAAATTATAGGTATAGGTTATATACGGATCATACATTATGGCAAAGGAGCAATTTCAATGAAATATACGATTCAGGCCCTAAGGGCCGCCAAAGAGATCTACCCGTCCACCCTGCGTCTGGGCGGGAGCAATCCCCAAGGGGATGAGATCCGCTTCACGAATTATTATATGGAGCTGAACGGCAAGCCTTATTTCGCCATCTGCGGGGAATTCCATTATTCACGGTATCCCGAAGCGGATTGGGGGAGTGAAATCGCCAAGATGAAGCTGTCCGGCATCAATGTGGTGGCGACCTATATCTTCTGGAATCATCATGAAGAGGTGGAAGGAGCGTTCGAATGGGCAGGCAACCGCAATCTCCGGAGATTCGTGGAGCTGTGCCGGGATAATGGACTATACGTCATCCTGCGTGTGGGTCCGTTCTGTCATGGCGAGGTCCGTAACGGCGGACTGCCGGACTGGCTGTTCGGCCGGGAATTCGATGTGCGCTCCAATGACGAGGGCTACCTGAAGTATGTGAACCGCCTGTTCAAGGAGATCGGCAATCAGGCCGATGGGCTGATGTTCAAGGATGGCGGACCGGTGATCGGAATTCAGCTGGAGAATGAGCTGAATGCTGCGGCCGCTCTCTGGGAAGAGACCGCCAAGCAGGGTGACGAATATCTCAGCGGCGGAGCGAGCGGTGAAGCGGGTTCTGAGCATATGCGTCTGCTTAAGGAGTATGCGGTGGATTCCGGTCTGATCGCTCCGATCTATACCAGCACCGGCTGGGGCGAGGCGCCGTTCCTGGAGGATGAGGTGCTTCCGCTCTACGGAGGGTATGCCTATACTCCGTGGAGCATCAGTGACCCGAATCAGGTCCAGAAGCCGACGCCGGAATACGTATTCGTGAACTTCCATGATGACAAGGCGCCGGGCGGCGAATTCGATCCGCCGTATGCGCGGACGAAATACCCGTTCGCCTGCTGTGAGATGGGCGGCGGGATGCAGACCTGGTATCTGTCCCGGTTCCAGGTGGAGCCGGAAAGTGTCATCGCCATGACCTTAATGAAGCTTGCCGGAGGCTGCAACTTCATCGGGTATTATATGTTCCATGGCGGAACCAATCCGGTGGGAAGAACGGGATACCTGAATGAAAGCACTACGCCGAAGCTGACCTATGACTTCCAGGCGCCGATTGGTGAATTCGGCCAGATCCGTGAGTCGAATCACCTGCTTCGTCCGCTTCATTATTTCCTGCGCCGGTTCGCAGACCGGCTTGCACCGATGGCAACTGTGCTTCCTGAAGGGGCAGAAGCAGTTACGCCGGAGGATGCGCACACACTGCGTTATGCAGTCCGCACGGACGGCAAGGCTGGCTTCCTGTTCGTCAATAATTATCAGGACCATGTGGAGATGGATACGCACGAGGAGGTTGTGTTTGCGGTAGAACTGGGAGAGGAGACGCTTCGCTTCCCGCAGCGCAGCAAGCTGACGGTTCAGCCCAAGGCTTCCTTCCTGCTGCCGTTCAACTTCGCGCTGGATGGTCTTAATCTTAAGGCAGCTACGGCCCAGCCTGTTACTGTTATTGAAACGGAGGAAGCAGCCACCTACTTCTTCTCTATGCCAGAGGGCGTCGACGCTGAGTTCCAGATTGACGCAGCTGCCGGTATTCTGGAGGTGAGCGCGGAGACCGGAGACGTAGCAGAGAATGGCGGCTATAATGTGCTGATTCCGCATCACCAATCTTCTATGATTGTGATCCGGCGGGAGGGAGCCAGAGAAGTCCGTATCTATGCCATGAGTGCACGTGAAGCCGCGACTCTGTGGGAGCTTGAGGAGAACGGCTGCAGCCGCATCATCTTCTCACCAGCTCCTCCGGTTCAGACCGCAACCGGAATTGAATTCATCAGCCAGGGACATCATGCATTAACATTCCGTGAATACACAGGCGGAGCAGAGACGGCAACGCAGTGGAATACGGCACAGGCTGATGCTACGGTCAGCGGACGACAGGATGGCTGGTTCCAGGCTTATGAGGTACAGGTACCGCAGGAGGAAATCACGGTTACGATGCGCCGGATTCAGGACCACAAGGTTGTCCTCCAGTTACCTGAGGAAATCCTGGAGAGCACGGAAGAAGTCCTGCTGAGCATTGATTATACAGGGAATGTGGGCTATGCCTTCGCTGCCGGGAAGCTGTTCCACGACCATTTCTATAACGGCTTGCCGTGGGAAATCGGCCTATCCCGGTTCCGGGAGGTACTGCGCCGGGGCGAGATCGTTCTGGAAACGACACCTCGCCGGACAGGTGCTGTTAAGCTGGCCGACGATGCCGCCATGGCTGTGGAGAAGGTATTCGAGGGCGAAGCCGTTGCCGTGTTCCATAGTGTGACCGCTACGCCGGTGTACCGGATCGGGCTTAGACGGTAAAGAAGTAACTAAGTAACTTCATCGTCCCATGGACCCTCTGCTCCCGTGGCCCATCGCCCCGTGGACATCGCCCCATTGCTTTCGCAGGGAGGCTGGAGTGGTGCTTCACGGTTTTATGCGGACAGGGAGGCCCTTATTAGTCCTGAAAAGGCTGGATTCGCCGAACTTGCGGACTCAGAAGACCTTAAGCTGCTTATTTGCAGTCATTGCAGGCCCGAAATTGCAAAATAAGTGCTTCTGAGTCCGCAGGCGCGAAAAACAGGGCAATATCAGCGAAATAAGGTCATCTGAGTCCGCATCTCCTGGGGGAATCCGGGATGGCTGGCAGGTGGTGCATAGATTTTGCTAATTCAGAAGTGACTGCGAACGTCTAATTTTTAAGTTGGTTGGAAATTTTTTTGAATTTGGTTGTGAACTACTTATTGTTTTATAAAACGATTCAAGGGTGAAGGAACGGAGGGGATTTTGGAACTGGAGGAGCGGCAGCGTCCGCCTTTAGGTTTGGATTTCTACTGCGGCCAGCAGTTTGAATCGGGAAATCCAAACCTAACAGCGGTCGGAAGTCCAAAATCACCGCAGTGACGATTAGACCCGCAATCAAAACAGAAACAGGCACGGCCCAAGCAAATTTGCTCAGGCCGTGC
This sequence comes from Paenibacillus sp. FSL R7-0302, assembly GCF_038006885.1. Taxonomy (NCBI): domain Bacteria; kingdom Bacillati; phylum Bacillota; class Bacilli; order Caryophanales; family Paenibacillaceae; genus Paenibacillus; species Paenibacillus sp. FSL R7-0302. The sequence goes on along the minus strand of NZ_JBBOWB010000001.1, from coordinate 4,329,177 downwards.
CTTTCTTTATTTCCAGCTGGTAAAAGAGAAGGGAGAGGCGAAGGTTAGCATCACCCCTTAACCGCCCCTGCGACAACGCCCTTCACAATGTATTTCTGCAGGAAGATGAATACCACGATCGATGGAAGCACTGCCATTACCATAGCGGTCATGGCATACTGCCAGTCCGAGGTATACTGGCCCACGAAGGTGTAAGCGGCCAGCGTTAACGTCTTCGTCTCCGGCGAACCATTGACCATCAATAGCGGGAGCAGGAAGTCATTCCAGATCCACATGACATCGATGATGACAATGGTCGTGGTGACCGATTTCAGCAGCGGGAAGATCACGCTGAAGAACAGGCGGAAGCCGGAAGCGCCGTCAATCGTCGCACTCTCGTCAATCTCTGTCGGGATACCCTTCACGAAGCCGTGATAGATGAACACCGCCAGCGGAGCGCCGAAGCCCCAATACAGCAGACCCAGTCCCCAGGTGCTCTCCGACAGGTTGAGGTTCTTGGCGGTCTGGAGGACCGTGAGCATGATCGACTGGAACGGGATCAGCATCGGCATAATGCACAGGAAGTACAGGACACCGCTCCATCTGGTCTTGGTCCGGGCCAGCTTATAGGCGGCGATGGAGGAGATGAATACGATACCGAGCAGGCCTACACCAGTAATGATGAAGTTGTTCAGGAACAGACGCGGATAGTTAATGAACTCCCAGACATAGGCGTAGTTGCTGAAGGTCAGCTTCTGCGGGAGGGCGATGACATCGGTCATGACCTCGCCGAAGCTTTTGAGCGAATTGATGATGGTTAGAAACAGCGGATACAGGAATAGCAGAGACAAGAGGACCAGAATAACCTCCAGGATGATCTTGCCTGCCTTGTTGTGTTTGGTTGTCATTAGGCCTCTACCTCTCTCCGTTTGAAGACGGTCAGCTGGATGATCGTCACGACAAGCACAGCCAGGAACAGGATAAGCGCTTTCGCCGTGCCGTAGCCGTACAGATTGTTCTGGAACGTATCCCTGTAGATATCATAAGCAATACTGTAAGTAGTTCCGCCGGGACCGCCGCCGGTTAGCGACAGGATGACGTCGAACACCTTGATTGAATTGGTGAGCGCCATGAACACAGAGATCGTGATCGATGGGGCAAGCAGCGGCAGCGTAATGCTGAAGAATCGTCTCATCGGTCCGGCACCGTCAACCGTGGCAGCTTCCTTGAGATCTTCAGGTACGGATTGCAGACCAGCGATGTAGATGACCAGATAGAACCCGATCGACTGCCAGATGGATACACCCAGGATGGAGATGAAGGCCAGTCCCGGTGTCCCGAGCCAGCTTAAGTCGAAGATCGCCCAGCCGGTGCTCTCGCCCAGCGAGTTGAAGCCCTGCATGAAGATGAACTTCCAGATGAAGCCGACAATGACCAGACTGAGGATATAAGGGATGAAGAAGGCCGCTCTCAGCCAGGAGGTGCTTCTCAGCTTCATGTCCAGCAGCACGGCCAGCAGAATCGCCAGCACATTGACTATGACAATGTAGAGTACTGCATATTTAATCGTGAACCAGGCGGCATCGGAGAAGTTGGTATCGCCCGAGAAGATCTGCTTGAAATTATCCAGTCCGACGAACTTGGGGTGCTTGGAGATCCCGTTCCACTTGGTCATCGAATAGCGGATGGTCATGGCGAAGGGGATATAGAAGGCAACAGCGATACAGATCAGAACCGGGAGAGTAAAGATTCCGAATTCGAATTTCTCACGCCACTGTTTTCCGAGTGTTTTTAACATGGATGCACCTCTTCTTGAGTTATAGGGTGGGAGTATTAGGCCTGGCTTGCCACACTTAACCATTCCGGTTAGTCTATATTGTGTATTATAGAGCAGACCCGGATCGTCAAAAATGGATTTAAGAGTACAGTTAAGGGTAAAAAGGTGAACGGACTGCGGAGGCCGGAAAAGTCCCCAAACCGGCAGCGGGGAGAGCGGAGAGCATCATGAGAAAAGTGTGGAGTAAGCTGATAGAGCCACTGCTTGCGCGGGTATCCCGCCGTCTGGCTAACAAGCTGATTCTGTTGTTTACGATTATTATCATCCTGGTGGTCAGTTCACTCACCTACATATCCTATAGCATGCTGCAGCGGGAATCGGTCGATAACAGCATTGCCAGTACGGGCAATAACCTGCTCCTGGTCGGACGGAATCTGGAGAGCTACCTGAGCGGGGTGGAGCAATTGTCTCTGCCGCAGATCTCCTACGATGAGTTCAATTATGCGCTTCTGCATGAATCAGAAGATTACAGCTCCCGGATGTACGTGGAGGATTATCTGCGGAATTTGTATTTTTCGCGCAATGATCTGGAGGCTGTATATCTCTATGTAATCAAGGAGCAGAAATATTATTATGTCACCAAGGAGAACTATAACATCACCGTCCGCGTATCCGAGCATCCGCCTATTGATGACCTGCCGTGGTATAAGCGGGCGCTGAAGAGTCCGTATAACCGTTCCTATCAGTCGTTCGTGGAGGAGCAGACGGCCAGCGTGAACAGCGCCGATTACCCTGTTAACCATAACAAGGTGTTCATGGGCTACCACCGGCTGATCCGCTCCATCGTGTCACGCGAGCCGCAGGCGGTATTATCGCTATATTTGAACGCTTCTGTGACCGATGAGATTATGCGGGATATCCCGTTCAGCACCGGAGAGCATCTGATGTATATCAGCCCGGACGGGGAGCCCTTCAAGGTGGATGATACGGAATTCTACCGGGAGAGCAAGGAGGCGGGACTGGCGAAGCTGCTGACACCGGAGCAGAAGGGACGAGTAACCTGGTCGGACAAGGGGCAGAAGTACCTGGTAATCTATGATATCAGCCAAAAGGAGGGCTGGAAGCTCGTTAAGCCGATTCCCTACACTCAAATCTATGAAGCAGCTACAACGACGCGTACGTTAAGTGTGGCGATTGGCCTGCTGTTCCTGATCGTCTCTGTGGTGCTGGTCAGCTTCACCTCGAACCGGATTACTCATCCGCTGAAGAATCTGTCGCTCCAGATGCAGCGGTTCAGTACCGGGAGCTTCGATGCGCAGGCTTATGTTGCAGGCAAGGATGAGATCGCCTACCTGTCGCGCCATTTCAACAAGATGGTCGAGAAGACGAATGAGCTGATCAATGAACGCTATAAAATGAAAATCGTTGAAAAGAACGCCGTCCTTAAAGCCCTGGAGGCTGAAATTAATCCCCATTTCCTGTACAATGCGCTCCAGGCGATCTCTACCAAGGCACTCAAGAACAACAATGACGATATTGTCGAGATGGTGGACAACCTGGCCCTGACCCTGCGATACTGCATTAGCGGCAAGGATGTCGTGCAAGCAAGGGAGGAGCTGCGGCATATTGAGCGGTATCTGGCGCTGCAGAAGGCGCGGTTCGGGAGCCGGATGCAGGTGGTGTACGACTGGGATGAGAGCCTGATGGAGCTGCGGATTCCCAAGCTGTCGATCCAGACACTGGTGGAGAACTGCATCAAGCATGCGCTGGAAAAGGTATCGAGTACGGTTACCATCACCATTGAGGCGCGTATCACCGGCACACACAGCGTCATCTCTGTGCTGGACGATGGTCCGGGCATCCGCGGAGAACGGCTGGAGCAGGTGCTGAGCTCCCTTCAGATGCAGTGGGAGGACCGGGCAGCGGACACGGCCGAAGAGGACGGTATGGAGAGTATCGGGCTGAAGAATCTGAATACCCGGCTGAAGCTTTTGTATGGGGAAGAGTCGGGTCTGGTCATTCATAGCACAGAGCAGGGAACACGAATGGATATGCGGCTGCCGCGGGGAGGAGTAGGACAACATGTATAGAGTGCTGATTATTGATGATGAGGAGCCGCTGCGCGAAGCGATCCACATTCTGGGGGATTGGGAGGGTCTCGGGGTCAGCGAGGTGCGGGAGGCGACAGACGGGAAGGCGGGACTTGAGCTGCTGCGCCGTGAGCGGTTCGATCTGGTGCTGGTGGATATGAAAATGCCGGAGCTGAGCGGAGCCGAGCTGCTGCAGATTGCCGAGCAGGAATTCCCGGACCTGCTGCTGATTGTGATCAGCGGCTATAATGATTTCGAGTATACGCGCCAGGCCATCCGCTCGAAGGTGGTGGATTACCTGCTGAAGCCGGTGAACCGCACAGATCTTAACCATGCGCTGCGCAAGGCGGTGGGGGTGCTGGAGGCCAAGCGGAAGCGGGAGAGCGAGTTCATAAGCCGCAATATTACACTCAATATGTCGCTGCCGAAGCTGAAGGAGAAGATGTATCTGTCCATCATTGACCGGAGCTTCAAGACCCAGTCCAATGAGGCTTTTCTCCCGCTGATCGGGGCGGACGGGGCGGCCAGCCACTTCGCTGTCGGCCTGCTGCGGATGCTTAATCTGGAGCAGGTGCGTAAGGAAAGATTCCATGGGGACCGGGATCTGCTGCATTTTGCCGTAACGAATGTGATGAACGAGAACACGGACGGACAGTTCGAGTCGTTCAGCTTCGCCAGCCCCAAGGGGGAGCGCGAGTTCATTGCCATCTTCACCATGAAGGGCGGGTATGAAGCGGATGCAGCCTTCCTGTCGCTGCACCATATGAAGAAAGCAGCCTCTACCTTGAAGGAGCTGTTCGGGATCATCTGTGCAGGCGGAATCGGGGAGCCTTACAGTGATTCGCTCAGCATTGCCGCTTCTTATGAGCAGGCCAAAGCATCACTGGATACGATTGACCTGCTCAGCCTGAGGGGCAGTCTGATTGTGCAGGGCATCGTGATGAATCCCGCAGCGAAGGATATTCCCTCCCTGACCGGGCGGATGCCGCAGATCCGCAGTGCGCTGGAGGGCGGGAATGTGAATCATGCCCGCAGCATCCTCAGCGAATTCATCCGCAACTGCCAGGAGACGGAAGGGTTCACGCTCGGGGAAGCGGACCGGACCCTGCAGGGCTTTCTCTTGCTGCTGGGCGAGATTGCTGCCCAGCTGGATGCCATGCCGCCGCAGATCCGCAGCGGGAAGGACAGCAGCCTGGCATCTCTGGGCATCCTCAGCGACTTCTCTTCCTTTGAGCAGTTTGCGGGCGTGCTTAACAATATCTTCGACCGTTATGCGGGCGAGATCAGCCGGACAGTGGCCGGAGACCGCAGCAGCGTGCTGGAGAATATCAAGGCGTATATTGATAACCATTATTTCGAGGACATTAAAATATCGATGTTCACGGAACAATATTTCCTCAGCAGAGAGTATCTGATGAAGCTGTTCAAGGGACAATACGGCTACGGCATTCACGAGTATGTGCAAAAGGTAAGGATGGACAAGGCCAAAGCGCTGCTACGCGACCCTGCCCTCAAAATTCAGGATATCTCTGAAATGCTGGGATACAAGGACAAGAACTATTTCAGCAAGGCTTTCCGCAATTACTATGATTGCTCCCCTTCTGAATTCCGGCTGCAGCTGCCAGGGGTAGAAAAGTGAAACGGTTACATGGACACTTTTTTACCCTCATCAGTTCACTTATGTACATTCTTATCCTTTTTCTTTTTATTTAGAATGATGAGCAAGACCACAAGATGCATAAGGAAAAAGGGGGCAACATCATGTTAAAACGATTCATGGCATTATCTGCGAGTCTGCTGCTGGTGGGCGGACTGCTGGCCGGCTGCGGCGGAAATAACACCAATAATGCCGCTAACAACACGGGTGGAGCAGCTGGTTCAGGCAATACACCAACGGATTCCGCTAAGCCCGTCACGATTAATATGTTCACCGCCTCTCCCGAATACACGGATGCCTTCAATGCTTATATTGCGGAATACAAGAAGGTTAAGCCGAATGTTACGATCAATCTGGAAATCATGCAGGCAGACTACAATACGGTGCTGAAGTCCAAAATTGCCGCCGGCAGCACACCGGATGTGTTCCAGACCACGGCGGGCGGGGATATCGATACTTTTGCCGAATACAGTGCCGATCTTACCAATGAACCGCTGGCCGCAGCGATGACGGATGCCGTCCGCTCCAACATGAGCTCTACAGATGGCAAAGTCCTCGGACTGCCGGTGAAGGGCAACCTGTTCGTCCTGATGTACAACAAGAAGCTGCTGGCCGATGCCGGCATCACTGAAGTGCCTAAGACAACTGCTGAAATGGACGATGCGATTACCAAGCTTGAAGCCAAGGGCATCACCCCCTTCGCCAACGCCTACAAAGAGTGGTGGGTATGGAAGCATATCTTCCAGCACTTCGTAGATGCCGCAGCGACCGATGCCGGAACGGATGCTAAGACGCTCGTAGCGGACTTCATCGCCGGGAAGACGACCTTCAAGGATCATCCGGTGCTGAGCGATAACTTCTTCAGCTTCATTGATACAACGGTTAAACACGGAACAGACAAGCCGCTTGAACGCGACAGCAATGCTGAGGTCAGTGATTTCGCCCTGGGCAAAACAGCCTTCATGACCGGTAAAGGCGCGTGGGATGAAGAAGCGATTAAGAAAATCACCCCTGACTTTGACCTCGGCATCGCCGGGTATCCTGTCAGTGACAAACCGGAGCAGTCCCAGATCATCACCGGTGCCGACCAGGCACTGCGGATCAATAAGGATTCTGCGGTAGCGGCAGAGACGATTGAGTTCTTCAACTGGCTGTATACTTCCGACTACGGGAAGAGCTGGTTCTCTAACGTAGCCAAGGTCATTCCTCCAATCAAGGATGCGCCGATGCCTGACCTGCAAATGCCTAAGGAAATGGAAGAAATCCTGAAGACGGAGAAATCCGGCGACCTGTCGGTCAACTACTCGCTGGATACGTTCCACCAGAAATTCGGTGAGCTGATGCAGGCTTATATCGGCGGCAGCAAGACGAAGGATCAGGCGATGGATGAAATTCAGAAGGCCTGGATTCAATTCGGGTCTGCGGAATAAAATTAGGATTAAGGATGGCCTCTGAGGATTGCTGAGAGGCCATCTTTCTATGTAACGCGGATTAATCGGCGGGGGAGGTTGTAAGTGGCTGGACGTAACTGCGTGAGCTTTGGATTTCCGGCCGCTGTTATGTTTGGATTTCCCGATTTAAACTGCTGGCCGCAGTAGAAATCCAAACATAAAGGCGGGCGCTGCCGCTCCTCCAATTCCAAACCTCCCTCCGTTACTTCGCCACTTACACGAGCACCGCAGGAAAATTAGGAGTTACGAATAGAAGAGATGGCCTCCTAATCAGGGGAGGCAGAAAAAGAGGGAATCAAGGACAACATCCTTTATAAGGAGGGTAAATCAGATATGCAGAGCAGGCTCATAGACATAGCCGAGAACGGGCTTTATCTTACAATAGAAATTACAGCGGAGCAGGATGTGCGGCTGCTGCATTTCGGCGCAGCGCCGCTGGAAGCAGGGAGCATAGAAGACAAGCATAAGGCAAGCTTCCGGCTGCTGGAACTGCAGCTGTCGGGGGAAGACCGGGCGGAATATCACGGGCGGACGCACCGTGCATCCTATCCGGGATTGCGCATGGTGTATGACGGGCACAGGGACACGGTGAATCCGCTGGGACGGAAGCTGGAGCTTACGCTGGCTGACCCGCTGACGGGTGTGAAGGCAGTACAGCATTATCAGTTCTATACTGGTGTGCAGATTGTCCGTTCCTGGACAGTGGTTCGAAATGAAGGCGGTGCGGAAGCGGCTGTGGAGTATATCTCTTCATTCGCACTCACTGGGGTGGACAAAGAGGGCAGCGGAGACCGCAATGACAAAATCGAAGTGAGTATTGCTCACAGCGGGTGGCAGAGTGAGCTGCAGTGGAAAAGCTACAGCCTGCCCGAGCTGGGCATGTCCCATCTCGCCGATCGTGGCTCGAAGCGGGTTGCCGCCAGCAATACCGGCTCCTGGTCGGCGGCGGAGCTGCTGCCAATGGCTGTGCTGCGCAACAAGGAGAGCGGGACAAGCTTGTTCTGGCAGATTGAACATAACGGCTCCTGGCACTGGGAGCTGACGGATCAGGCAGATCAGCTTACGCTGCTGGTCAGCGGACCTACGGAACATGACAACCACTGGTGGTTGAAGCTTGCCCCTGGCGAAGCGTTCACCTCCGTGCCGGTGGCCGCAGGTGTAGTAGAGGGCGGGTTCGGAGAGGCGGCAGAGCAGCTTACCGCGTACCGGCGGCTGATCCGCAGACCGAATGAGGATAATGAGCTGCTGCGGGTGATTTTCAACGACTACATGAACTGCCTGTGGGGAAGCCCGACAACGGAGAAGCTGCTGCCGCTGATTGATGCTGCTGCCGAGGTTGGCTGTGAATACTTCTGCATCGACGCGGGCTGGTATGCTCCCGGTGAATGGTGGGACGGGGTTGGGGAATGGGAGCCTTCGGCTGAACGCTTCCCGGAAGGCATCAAATACGTGCTGGATGTGATCCGCAGCAAGGGGATGATTCCGGGTCTGTGGCTGGAGCTTGAGGTGATGGGTATCAACAGTCCGAAGCTTGCGGAGACCGACGACAGCTGGTTCTTCATGCGCCATGGCAAGCGGGTCAAGGACCGCAGCCGCTATCAGCTCGATTACCGTAATCCGGCGGTCATCAAGCATGCTGACAGCGTGATTGCCCGGCTGGTCGGGGAATACGGCGTCGGGTATATCAAGATGGACTATAATATTAATGCAGGCATTGGCACGGAGACGGCGGCGGACAGCTTCGGGGATGGTCTATTGCAGCATAACCGCGCTTATCTGGCCTGGCTGGACAGCATCTTCGCCCGTTATCCGCAGCTCGTCATCGAGAACTGCTCCAGCGGCGGGATGCGGATGGATTACGCCATGCTCAGCCGCCACAGCATCCAGTCTACCAGTGACCAGGAGGATTATGTGAAGTATGCTGCCATTGCTGCAGGCTCTCCGGCTGCACTGACTCCCGAGCAATCGGCAGTCTGGTCGTATCCGCTGCGCGAAGGCGACGATGAAGAGGTCATCTTCAATATGGTTAACTCGCTGCTGCTTCGCGTTCATCAGAGCGGCCATCTGGCCGAGCTGACGCCAAGACGCCGGGCGCTGGTGAAGGAGGCGCTGGATTATTACAAGTCTATCCGCGCCTGTATTCCGCAAGCCTTCGCCTTCTGGCCGCTCGGTCTGCCTGACAGTGGAGGGGAATGGGTCAGCTTCGGCCTCCGTCATGGAGACATCCGCTATATTGCTGTATGGCGGATTGCCGGAGAAGCGGCTGCGGTTACGCTGCCCGTTCCTGAGCTGAGGGGCCGCGAGGCGAAGGCCCGGTGTGCGTATCCTGAGGCGCACGGGTCGCAGTGGAGCTGGGACGCTGTGGAAGGCAGCTTGACCGTTACGCTGCCCGCTGGCAAGATTGCCAGGCTCTTTGAGCTTCGTTCATAGGGCCGGCTTCGCACACCTAGAAGAGGCTGAACAGCTGGTACGGAGTGATTCGCATACAAACAGGGGTATTTCTGCACCGGAGAATGGCTGCTGAAATACCCCTTTTTGGCTACCTGTTTAGGAAATTATGATTTTCTTCTGATGTGGATAAGTGGCACACAGGCATGCGGCCCGAATGTATGCGAAAAACAGCATACATTTGCTGGCACGCAGGCCATGAGGCCCGAATGTATGAGAAAAACAGCATACATTTGCTGGCACGCAGGCCATGAGGCCCGAATGTATGCGAAAAACAGCATACATTTGCTGGCGCGCAGGCATGTGGCCCGAATGTATGCGGAAAACAGCATACATTTGCTGGTACGCAAGTAATCTTATTCACCCGTAAGGGTGATTTGGCTACCTGATGAAGCTTAGGCTTTTCAGCAGCAAACGGCGGGTGTAATAAAAGGATAAGAGAAGGAGGAAAGCGAGAACTAGGCTGAAGGGCAAGCTGAGAAAGACCGGGACCGAATAGGTCGGGGTCAGATTCATCCCTATGGCACTGACTCCGAAGGTCCGCAGCAAGCCGGCTATCGGAGCGATGACGGCACAGATGAGGCTCCCGGCCACCCAGACGCCCAGCACGGGCAATGCAAAGAGGATGACGAATCCTTTTGCCAGATAGTTCAGCAGTATAGGCATTGCACCAGAAGAAGAAGATTTCATGTCGTGTACCTCCAACGTTATGTATTCATCTGAATAATCTTGCCTACCTGGGAATGTGGATGAATCGTCAGCGTCTCCCGGTAACGGATCTCCCGGATGGAGCATCCCGGCCCGAGCGTAACATTCTGTCCGCACACAAGGTCTGCCTGCGTCCGGTATAGGGTGAGGTCAGCCCCTTCAATGATCCCGCAGCGCAGCTTGCGGAAAGGGCTCAGCGGAATAGGGAGCAGCCTGGAGGAGGGCGACACGATAATAGCACCTTCTGAGGTCATGTGCCTGATCTTGCACAAGGCCCCCGGCTTGATGCGGATGGTTCCCGTGCAGGACAAGCGGTCTATACGTACGCAGCCCTCAGCTTTGAATTCTTCTGCGGCAACCTCACCGGTAACAGACAGGTATCCATTGGCTGTGATGCTCACGCCCCTGAGTTCAGGAACGCGCAGACTGCCGAAGCTGCTTAGCTCCTGCGTATTGCAAGATAACCCTATGGAGCATTCTCCTCTAAGCCTCAGGCGTGCTGTGGTCAAGCTCCCGCTGACATGCAGGTGGCCCAGCACTTCCACTTGGGAGGCGTCCATATCCCCCCGGCAGATCCGGGAGCCGTTGATTTTAAGAGGTGTATTGACCGCAGGTGTCGGGTTCAGTGCAGGCATAGGTTCATTCACCGCCGTTTTATACTATTTTAGTAACTATAATATATATTAAATGAAATATTTAATCAATATATGTTCTTCAACAAAAAAACTGCACTCCCCGATAGGAAATGCAGTCTGTGCTTAAAGGATAGCCGTTGATGCTACTGTAACATTCCGCCCATCAGCTCATCGATCCTCTGCAGGGCTGCCGATATGTTGTCAAGGTCAGTCAATGCAAAGGTGTCGAAGAGAGAAAGGATGTGCTGCTTGCCTGATCCGGTGAGAACAATATTGACGACTCTGCGGTCTTCCTTCGTGCGCACTCTCTCGATGTATCCCAGATCCTCCAGCTTATCGCACATGAACGAAGCGGCTCCCGGCGTAATGACTAGCCGCTCTGAGATATCCGTAATATTAAGAGAGCCGGTGAGCTGCAGCAGGAACATCAGCATGATCTGGTTCTGCGAGAGTGACCCTTTTTTCGTAATCCGGTCTATGAACGCCTGTGATTTCTGCTGCACGCTGGCCATATGCTCCATGACGGTATAGACGGCTTGCTCTTTCTCAGCTTCTTTGCTCATGGAAACACTCCAATATAGTATATTACGTAAAATATATAGATTGTATATCTTTCTTGTCAAGTAAAGGAAGAGCATAGTTCCTAAGGAGCAGCCGTAAGTTAAGGGGAGAACTGCTTCAACCATACCCCTACAGCATTCCGGGCAAAAATTGAATGAAAAGAATAAAATGGATATAAAACGGTTTCGGTTATAGATTTGTCGAAAAAACTCTAAACTTTGTCGAATATTTTGTCGATAAATATCAAAAGATGTAGAAATAAAATTGACAGGAAAGAAATAGCACTTTACAATGCAATTATAGAGTAATCATTTCTACTTATTAGAAGCTTTGATAGCTTTTAACACCGAATGATGATCCAAGTGTTATTTCAAGGGAGGATGCATAATGATGAAAGCAACTGGCATAGTAAGAAAAGTAGATGAACTGGGACGTATTGTGATTCCGATTGAGCTGCGCAGAACAATGGGAATTGACATAAAGGATCCGCTCGAAATTTTTGTGGACGGCGAAAAGATCATTCTCAGAAAATATGAACCTACTTGCATCTTCTCCGGAAGTTCCGAGAACCTGATCAACTTCAAGGGTAAGATGGTCAGCAAAGATGTTCTTGATGAACTGATCTCAAGTTTCGACAACGTATAAGTTAAGGCTCTGAGGCAGTAGGCAGTATGAACAGAAGGGACCGCAGTGTAAGCACGCTATGTGTTTGCACTGCGGTCCCTTTCTGTAATTAGGGGTTCGTAGACAACATCTGCTGCTTCCTATATCATTAGGGCGTGTGACCGAAGAACAATTGGGAAGGGATGATTCACCTCATGAGCAACGAAGAACAGACACAGGCGGGGAACAGACCGCTGCCGAACTTAAACCAGCCGGAAGCCATCGTATTTGATATGGATGGTACGCTGTTCCAGACAGAGAGCCTGTTATTGCCCGCCTATCATAAAATGTTTGATATTCTGCGGGAAGAAGGCCTGCATTCCGGCCCGACTCCGCCGGAGGAGCGCATTCTGGGCAGTCTAGGCATGCTGCTTGCGGATATCTGGAAGAACGTAATGCCGGAAGCGGATGAGGCGGTACACCGCCGGGCGGATGAACTGCTCCTGCAGCTGGAGATTGAGGGGCTGGAGGCCGGAGGGACAGTCCTGTACCCTAAGGTAGTCGAGACGCTGCGTGCGCTGCACACGCGCGGAGTGAAGCTGTTCGTAGCCAGCAACGGGCTGGAGGATTACATCCATAGCATCGTTGTCGTACACGAGCTGAAGGACCTGTTCGAGGGGCTGTACAGTGCGGGCGGCTCGGGCACGGCAACGAAGACCGAGCTGCTCGGCCTGCTGCTGGACAATCACAAGATCGGCAGCGCCTGGATGGTCGGGGACCGTTCCTCCGATGTACAGGCGGGCAAGGGCAACGGACAGACCGTTATCGGCTGCGCCTATGCCGGCTTCGGGCGGCAGGATGAGCTGAAGGGCTCGGATGTCATTATCTCATCATTCGATGAATTGATTGCGCTGTATGATAACAGCACAGCGCAAAGCCTGTAATCAGCCAGGCCAGAAGCGGGCTGTGTATATACAAGCAAGCACAACCGGATGTCATTTCCGCCGTACTACAGGCGTGAAGGGCATCCGGTTTCATATCTTGCGGAGCGCAAGCGGATACATCTCGAAATTTCATACCTTTTCTCGAATGAGGACCGTTTCATTGAAGGTGCTCAAATTTTATACTGGTACTGTAAGCGTTTCACCAGGAATGAGCCTCAGAAGCCTGGCGAAGCGCAGCGGCGGCCAGATGCTGTATTTGGAGGGATAGGGTTGCACAAGCTGTTTCTGGTTGAGGATGAAGCCCTGATCCGTGCGGGCCTCAAGCATTTGATTGAGGAGGTCATCGGCGGCTTTCAGGTGGTGGGTGAGGCAGAGAACGGAAGAATTGCACTGGAGGCACTCAAGAGTGTGAAGCCTGATGTCCTGATCTCGGATATACGGATGAATGAAATGAACGGCCTGGAGATGATCCGGCGGGTTCGTGACCAGTACCCTGAATTGTATATCCTGATTCTGAGCGGGTATGCCGATTTCGAATATGCAAAGCAGGCCATCAAATACGGCATCAGCGATTATCTCCTGAAGCCGGTTGACCGCACGGAGCTGGCCCAGGCCTTAGGGGAGTTCAAGCGCAAGCATGGCGCCCGGAATGCTCTGCCGGGCCAGCCGGAAGAGGGGGAGACCGACCAGAAGGGCAGGCAACTGATCCGTAAAGTGAAAGAATTGGTGGCCCAGCGGCTGGATCAGGAAATTTCGCTGCAATATATGGCGGAGCAGGTGCATCTGAATCACCAGTACCTGTCGGTGCTGTTCAAGACGGAGACCGGACAGAACTTTACGGATTATGTCTCCCGGTGCCGGATGAACCGGGCCAAGCAGCTGCTGAAGGAGACGAATCTCAAAATCTATGAGGTTGCCAAATTATCCGGCTACCTAAGCTCGAAGCATTTCATGGCGGTATTCAAGGACTATGCCGGCTGCACCCCAACGCAATACAGGGAGCAGCAGTAATGTAACCGTTCACTTTAGAAGAAGAAGGAGGAGCAAGGATGCGTAAATATGAAGTGGTTGTGGCGGGAGGCGGGGTTTCCGGCTCCATTGCGGCTATCGCAGCAGCAAGAGCAGGCGCCCGGACGCTGATCATCGAGGCGGGGGGGTTCCTGGGCGGCACCCTGACTGCTGCGGGCGTAGGACCGATGATGACTTTTCACGCGGGGGATAAGCAGGCTATCCAGGGAATCACCGATGAGCTGATTCAGCGGCTCCGGGCGCTCGGCAAATCGCCGGGGCATATCCCGGATGCGACGAATTACACCTATTCGGTGACACCGTTCGATGCCGAAGCGATGAAATACGAGCTGGATCTGATGCTGCAGGAGAGCGGAGGCGAGGTGCTGTATCATACGATGCTGGCCGGTGCTGAAGTCTCCGGCAGACACATTACATCGCTTACCTTGTGCAATAAAGCCGGGCTTAGCAGGGTCTCGGCGGATGTATTCATTGATGCTACGGGGGATGGTGATCTGGCGGCCTGGTCCGGCGTCCCGTTCACCAAAGGGCGCGAATCCGACGAGCAGTCGCAGCCGATGACCCTAAAGATGAAGATGAGGGGAGTAGACACAGAGAAGATCAAGGCGTATATCCGCGGGCACCGTGAGGACTTTCCGCGCATGAATCTGGATATTACGGTGATGGACTCGGCGGCCAGACTCTCTGTCGTCGGCTTCGACAAGCAATTCCGTGAAGCGAAGGCGCGCGGTGAGATCAGTATTCCGAGAGAGGATGTGTTATTCTTCGAGACGAGCAATCCCGGTGAGATTATCATGAATACAACGCGCATTCTCGGCAAGGACAGCACAGACCCGTGGAGCCTCAGCGAGGCCGAGATTGAGGGCCGCAAGCAGTGCCGGGAGCTGGAGCTTTTTCTGAAAAAGTATATTCCCGGCTTTGAAGAATCAGTGGTCGTCTCCACAGGCCCGTCCATCGGCGTACGCGGCTCCCGCCAGATCAAAGGAGTGTATACACTGACTGCGCAGGATATTCTCTCCGTGAAGCCCTTCGAGGATGTGATTGCCCACTCCGGGTATCCGATTGATATTCACAGTCCGGACGGCGAGGGAACCGCAACAGATCATCTGGAGTGGGGCACGATGTACGGCATCCCTTACCGCTGCCTGATCACAAACGAGATCGACAACCTGATCGTGGTCGGACGATGCCTCTCGGCTACCTTTGAAGCCCAGGCGGCTGTGCGGACTACACCGACGGTAGGCGCAATCGGGCAGGCGGGCGGTACGGCGGCGGCGCTGGCTGTCCGGGAAGGAGTTCCAGTGCAGCAGGTGGATTATAAGAGCTTGCAGGAGATGCTTGTGGCGCACGGTGCTTATCTGGAGGTGTAAATTAATTCTTATAACAACGATAATCAGAGTAATTATAGCAGAGAATATTCATTGATTTAGGATGTATCACTCACACGATTTTAGGAGGAATTGGTTTGGAAACCGTGCAAATTATCGGGATTTTACTTGTATTCATTGTGTTTGTGGGCCTGATGATGACCCGCAAGCTGACCACGCTGCTGGCTTTGCCGATGATGGCAATTCTGCTGGCGGCGATCGCGGGTATCCCGCTCTTGTCAGATAACCCGGATACCTTCACCATCACGAAGGGTGTGCTTGCAGGCGGAGCCATGAAGCTGTCTACCGCCATCGCCGGACTGATCTTCGGCGCCTGGTTCGGCCAGATTCTCAGCAAGGTCGGCATCACGAAGACCATTATCCGCAAGGCAGCAGAGCTGGCGGGAGATAAGCCGCTGGCGATTGCCATTATCTTTTTCCTCGCTGCCTCTGTAATCTTCTCGGCTGCGAATGGCCTGGGTATGGTTATTCTGGTCGGGACCATCGCTATCCCTATTATGCTGACAGCCGGGCTTAAGCCCTTTGTAAGCGGCCTGGTAGTATTGCTGGCCAATGCGGTCGGCGTGGTGTTCAACGTCTCCACCTGGGCGATCTATACCGATGTGCTTAAGGTACCGACGAACACGATTGCTTCTTATTCGCTGGTCTGTGCCGTCCCGCTGATTGTGATTGCCCTGATTATGATCGTCTATTATACCCGCAAAGACGGCAAGGTCCGCCGTGCCTGGGCGATGCCGCTCAAGCCGGAATTCCAGGCTCAGGACAACAAGAATGTAAGAGCGGTTGCGCTCATCAGTCCGCTTGTTCCGGTGCTGCTCGTGTTTTTCCTGAAGGTGGATATTGTCTCGGCGGTCTTCATGGGGGCTCTGGTCACCCTGCTGCTCGCCACCCCTAAGCGTCCATTCCATGTGTTGTCGAGTGCGCTGGTAGAAGGCATTCAGGATGTAGCCGGTGCGCTGGGTCTGATGATCGGCATCGGGATGCTGCTCAGTGCGGTAACCGCACCTCAAGTGGCTTCATTGATTCAGCCGCTGATCGAAGGCATCATTCCAACCAGTCCGCTGATGTATATTCTCATCTTCACCCTGTTGTCTCCGCTGGCGATTTACCGTGGACCGCTCAACGTATGGGGACTGGGCAGCGGTATCGCGGCATTGATCGTGGCTGGTGGCATGGCCCCTGTGGCAGCGATGCTCGCACTGCGTATTGTGAGCAATCTGCAGGCCGTCAGTGATCCGACCAACTCGCATAATGTCTGGATCGCCGATTACACGAAGACGGATATTATTGAAACGCTGCGCAAGACGCTGCCATGGATGTTCGTTGCGGTGATGATCTCGATGATTATTGCGGGAATGATTGCCTTTTAGAGACTCTTAGAGACCTAAGCTTCATGGAGAGGAGAACCTGCTATGAGCAATAAACAGATCAGAATCGGCATCGATGTCGGAGGAACCTTCACGGATGCCGTGGCGATAGATAACGAGACCTTTGAGGTGCTGTCCAAGGTCAAAATGCCCACCACGCACCACGATGAACGCGGGGTAGCCAGCGGGATTGTCCAGATTATCCAGCGGATTATGAGCGAGAACGGGATTCTTCCCGGCGATATCAAGTTCATCGCCCACGGGACGACGCAGGCTACCAACGCGCTGCTGGAAGGCGATGTTGCCCGTGTCGGCATTGTAGGGATGGGCACGGGGATGGATGCCCGCAGTGCCCGCTCGGAGACCAATGTGGCGGATATCGAATTGGCCACGGGCAAATTTCTGAAGACGTATCACAAGTTCATCGACTCCAAAGAACTTACCGCAGAAGCCATTGATGATGCCATTGATCAGCTGCTGGCCCAGGGGGCAGAGGTTATTGTAGCCTCGGAAGCTTACAGCGTCGATGATCCGGCCAATGAGCTGAGAGTGATGGAAGCGGCGCGCAGCCGGGGCGTGTACGCCACCGGCGGACATGAAATCTCCCAGCTCTACGGGCTGAAGACCCGCACCCGCACAGCGGTCGTCAATGCGAGCCTGATTCCGAAGATGATGGAGACGGCCAATATGACCGAGCAGGCGGTCAAAGAGGCGGGGATTACCTCCCAGCTGATGATCATGCGCTGTGACGGCGGGGTCATGAGCATCGACGAGGTGCGCAAGCGTCCGATCCTGACCATGCTGTCGGGGCTGGCGGCCGGCGTGGCTGGTGCCCTGATGTATGAGAAGATCTCGGACGGCATCTTCTTCGAGGTCGGAGGCACCAGCGTAGATATTTCTGTGATCAAGAACGGTAAGGTCATGATTGAGAACGCCCAGGTCGGCGGGCACAAGACCTATCTGCGCTCGCTGGATGTGCGGACGCTGGCCGTTGCCGGAGGCAGCATGATCCAGATCGGCGGGGGCAAGATCACGGATGTCGGCCCGCGCAGTGCGCATATTGCCGGACTGGAATACGAGTGCTTCACCGGCAAGGAGAATCTGGAGCAGCCTGTGATTGGTCTCATTAGCCCGCGTGACGGCGATCCGGATTACGTTACGGTACGCAGTGCGGGCGGGCATGAATACGCACTGACTCTGGCGGGAGCGGCGAATCTGCTGAATCATGTGCCGGAGACGGATTATGCGCGCGGGAATATGGAGAGCACCCGGATCGCCTGGCAGGCACTGGGTTCCCATCTGGGGATGTCTGCGGAAGAGGCGGCCAGGGCAGCGATGGATATTGCCATCCGTAAGGTAATGGCGGTGGTGAACCAGATGATCAGCGATTATGAGCTGGACACCGGCTTCGTTACGCTGGTAGGCGGCGGAGGCAGCGGTGCGGTTCTGGTCCCGGCCATGGCGGCGAAGGAGGGCTTCAAGCATCAGATTGCGAATAACGCACCGTATATCTCCACGATTGGCGTCGGGATGGCGATGGTCCGTGAGCAGATCGAGAAGACTGTAGTGGGCGCGACAGAGCATGACATCAAGCTGATCCGGGCAGAGATTATGGAGAAGATCGTCCAGTCCGGGGCGAATGAAGCCACGGTCGATGTCACGATCGAGATTGACTCCCAGCGCAACATTCTGCGGGCAATCGCCACCGGCTCGACGGAGCTGCGTTCGAAGGATCTGGCCAGCCGCGAGGTGCCGGTGAACGAGCTGATGCAGACGGCTGCGGAGGCGCTGGGACAGCCGGCGGACAAGACGGAGCTGAAGGCGGCCTCCGGCAGATGGTATCTGTTCGAATCCAGCGAGATTAAGAAGTCGATGTTCGGGCTGGTGAAGAAGAAGCTCAGCCATGTCGGTGTGATGGACCGCGAGGGTGTGGTGCGCTTCAAGAAGAGCAATGCGTATCATCTGGCTTTTTTGAAGAAGAATATGGCCGACCGGTTCGCCTCCTTCCTGGAGGAGAATACGATCTATTCGGACGCCAATGCCACGATCCCCAAGACCTTCATCTTCTATAAGGAAAAAATGCTCGATCTGACCGGGATGCAGACCAAGGAGCAGCTGTTCTCCATTCTTGAAGTGGAGACGCAATTGCTTGAGGACAACAGCGAAATGCTCGCCGTCGTCTATCAGTAGGAGGTGGACAGGAGGATGAAGACGGCTGTAAAGACAGTGCCCGGCGATCATGTACTGGGGTATGCCGAGCTGAAGAACGACCTGTTGTTTCACAGAATACCGCACAGCAAACGGCGTTATTATGTGGAGCAGCCGCTTGCCATTGGCAGGGAGCAGGCACTGGCCTTCAAGGCCCGTTATGGCACGGATGTCGGAGCCATCTGCAGGGACAGGGGCATCCAGGTGAACCTCAATGAACGGCAGGGCACCATCGGGCAGATCCGCTTCCGCGCCCAGATTGAGCTGTCGGCCAAGGAACGCGTCATTACGCTGTACCGCTCCTCCATGGAGGAGCTGCGGCAATGTGCCGGTGTGCTGCTTCCCGGCTGTTCCTTCAGCCTCATGGAGGTTACAGACATTCATCTTGCCCATGAGCTGTTCCATGATCTGGAGTTCACGGAGCTGGGCTACACCAATAAGCGGCTGGATGACATCAGCAGCCTCTCCCTGGGGCCGCTGCGCATCCGGGCGGGCGTAACGAAGACCTCGGAGATCGCCGCGCATGCGTTCAGCCGTTATCTGCTGGACCTGCCCTGCTTGCCGAATCTGCTGGATTACGCATATATGATTCACAGCGGGACACTGACAGCCGCCGAATTCTGGAGGCAGACGGAGGTCTGGTCAAGCGAGCTTGAGAATAGCTGAGCCGGAATCTCCGGGCAGCTGCCTTTTGCCAGTAAATACACATGGTGAACTCCTCTGACTTGATACTCAAATTATGCTATCTTTGTGTAAGAAACCAGAGTCCGGGAGGCTGTTTCGCATGTTATCCGGTAAAAGATTCAACCGTTCCGCTTATGTGCCGCTGCGCACGAAGTTTATCATTTTATTCTGCCTGCTGATTACCATTCCGTTCCTGATCATCGGCACTATCAGCTATAGAAAATATATTGCCGGAGTAGAACGCAGCACGGTGGAGCTGTCCAATCTGGTCGTCAGCCAGATTAATATTAATCTGGAGCATTATATTAAAGAGCTGGACCGTCTGACGCTTGCACCTCTGTATGATGAGGATATGATGCACATTCTCCGCAAGCACAGGGACCCGGGGAAGCCCGGCACCTATCTGAGCACGGATGAGACGCTGAAGATGAACCTGTTTATCTCTTCGCTGGCTTTTGACAGGGGGGAAATCGAGAGCATTCTGGTATTCACCAATGACGGCGGAATCTTCAGTAATCTGGACCAGAGTGTGAGGAAGCGGTGGGACCGCAGCTCGGCAGAGTGGATGGAGACCGTAAAGCAGGCGGATGGCGGGCTGGCCATTCTTCCGCCGCATAACGCAGCTTACTACACAGAGGCGAAGCAGGGGATCATCTCCGTGGCCAGAGTCATCCGTGAACCGTACACCCATGCTATGCTGGGGATAGTCAAGGTGGATCTGACGGCGCGAGGGTTCGGTTCGATTGTATCTACGGTACGTTCCAGTGGGAGCGGTCTGCTGCAGATTACAGGCAAGGATCAGGTGGTTCTATACTCCGGGGCCGGCAAGCTTCCTGATTCAGGCGAATCTTATATTACTGCCTCTGCGCAATCAACGTACACAGGACTTAAGGTCACCTCGCTGATGCCGCGGGCGCAGCTCCGGGAGGATGCCCGTGAATTAACCAACTCTACGCTGGTGGTGTCCATTATTGCCTTGATGGCGGCTTATGCGGCAGCTATTCTGCTGTCCAGCCGCCTGATTAAGCCGATTGCCCATCTCCAGTCGAAGATGAGGCAAGTGAAGCGGGGGCTGTTCCTGGAACGTGCGACAGTCACCACCAGCGATGAAATCGGGCAGCTGACTGAAGGGTTCAATACGATGATCGGCGAGATCGACCGTCTGGTCAAAGAGGTCTATGAGACCCGGCTGAAGGAGCGGGAGGCAGAGCTGCTGGCGCTGCAGAGCCAGATTCATCCGCATTTTCTGTACAATACGCTGGAGATGGTGAACATGCTGGCCCTTCAGGGTAATACCCGGGAGCTCTCTGGTGTGGTAACTAGTCTCGGCAAGCTGCTGCGTTATACCGTAGGCCACCGGGAACAGATGGTGTATGTGCTGGATGAGGTGAAATTCGTGGAAGCGTACCTGCGCATTCAGGGCATGCGCCTGGGGGACAAGCTGCAAGCTGTAATTCACATTGATTCTTCCTTCGATTACTGTATGGTGCCGAAGCTGATTCTGCAGCCGCTGATCGAGAATGTCATTGAACATGCGATGGGACCGGATACGCTGCATCTTACCTTGGCCGCTTCTGTGGACGAAGAGGATCTGGTCCTGTCAGTCAAGGATGACGGCCTTGGCATCGACGGCGCACGGATGCTGGAGCTTGAAGAACAGCTATATGGCCGTCAGCCCCGGGCCGCAGCCGATGCGGAGCAGGGAGGATTTGGCCGGATACTCAAGGGGTTCGCGCTGCGCAATGTCCATCAGCGGCTGCGTCTGCTCTATGGAGAGCCTTACGGCCTGACACTGGATAACACGGCAGAGCGCGGTGTAACGGTCTCGCTGCGGCTGCCGATGAACTGGGAAGCGATGAACAATACCGGCCCCGCCGGGGACAGACAGGAGGAGGCATAAGGATGCGGACAAGGCTGCTAGGTCTGATTGCTGCAGTGCTGCTGGCTACAGGGTGCTCCTCAGGTGCAGGGAGGGGAGCGGTTGACGGGAAAGCGGGGGATGGAGAAGGAGGGACGGTGACGGCTGCTGTGCAGGAGCCTGTGAAGCTGAAGTTCAGCATCTGGGGCAATGATGCGCAGAAGGCGATGGTCGAGGAGCTGGTGGATGAATTTGAACAGCTTCATTCCGGGATCGAGGTTGAGATTATGACGATTCCTTTTGCTGACTACCAGCAAAAGCTGTCGATTATGATGGCCTCCCGTACCGCGCCGGATGCCGGCTGGCTGGCGGAGCGGATGATTCCGCAGCTCCTGGAATCGGGCCAGCTGGTGGATATTGCAGCGGAGGTGAAGGAAGACGCCGGATATCAGTATGAGGATATCTATCCTTCTACGCTCGACATCTTCAAGCGTGGAGACCAGTTATACGGCATCCCGTTCTCCACGCCCCCGGTGCTGATCTATTACAATAAGGATCTGTTCCTGAAGAACGGCCTGAAGACGCCAACGGAGCTGTACGAGGAAGGGAAATGGAACTATGAGGAGTTCCTCAAGGCGGCGCGAAGCCTCACCGACCCGCAGCGCGGAATCTACGGCGTGAAGCTGGTCCGCGACTGGAACAATTGGTCGGATGCGCTGCTGCCGCTGCTCTGGTCGCATGGGGCAGAGCTGTTCGACAGCAGCGGAGCATCGTTTGCGCTGAATTCCCCCGCAGGGAAGGAAGCGCTGCAGCTCTACAGCGATATGATGTTCAAGAACAAGGTTCACCCGCTACCCGGGGATGAGATTGCCTTCGACAGCGGCCGGCTTGGCATGTATACGGACCGTTACAGCTATACGTCGAAGGCCCGCGCAGTTACCGATTTCGCCTGGGACATCGCTCCGATGCCGTCAGGCATTAAGGGGACAGGGACTTCCCTCGGCTATGCGGGAGTGTCTGTCTTCGAGACCAGTCATCCGGCAGAGGCTGCAGAATTCCTAAAGTTCATCACCAATGCAGAATCGATGAGCATCACCGCGCAATATTTTGTCCCGTCACGCAAGTCTGTTCTGGAATCCGATGTCTTCCTGCGGGCAGCCTCCGAGCCTTCACCGGAGAGCATTCAGCGGGCGGTTCTCGATCAGATCGCCACGGCGCGGATCGCGCCCGGGCATAAGAACTGGCAGCAGATAGATACGAAGATCCAGCTGTTAATGGACGGTCTCTACACGCAAACGTCCACCGTTGACGAGTTGCTCGGGCAAATGGAGCAGGAAGTTACCCCGCTTATGAGATAAGCGGGGTGTTCCTCTGTGCTTGTGCTTGTAACTATTCGCTGAGCCATCCCCTGCTGATTTGGAGGTGGAGGCGGCAGCGCAATTACAATTCCTGCACATAATGCAACATTGCCTCTCATTAAGGGTCCATAATCAGAAAATGTTGCACAAAAAGCAGGAATACTCCGCACTTAAGTAACTTCACGTTAAGATTCCTGCATTTCCTGCAACAATTCTCCCGCACACCCCAGTATCTAGATAGCCAAGTTGCAATATCTGCAACATTATTAAGGCTGCTAGCCTGTCAAACCGCTACAATCCCCGCCAAATTGCATACTGTAGATTTACTTATGAAGCTTACCTATGCTCAGGGCGGTTCACCCAAGACTAGTCATCAGCACTTACTGATACAAATCAGGCAATCCCTGCACAGGCTCATAATAACAAATGTATCTGTTTTGTATGACCGGGCGCAGCAGTCCTTTATGGACCAGCTCCTGAAGCTGTTTGCGTGCTGTCCTAAAGCTCATATTGTACTGGAGCATCAGATCTTTGGGCCGTAACCCCTTTTTTTGACTCAAGGAGAGTCTGACAATCTCTCTTTCCCTCGGTGAAAGTGAGGGTCCTGTCGGAACACGGAGCAAAGAAGGGGAAATGACCATTTGCAGCAGCATGCGGCAGATTTCCGGACGATTCTGCACATCGTCGAAGGAGAAATGTATAATCCTCCAGCCCAGTCCGTTCAGATAATTCTCCCGATTCAGTGAGTAGCTGAACCTTTCGCGGTCCATATCCTTCACATGGCTCTGGTAACCGTCACATTCCAGGCCGAATTTTCCATACGACGGAAGAAAAGCAACATCCAGAAATTGCGATTTACGGTTCCAGTCGTAGACCTCATACTCCGGATGCAGATCATCCAGATTGCCAAACAGCGGCCACCAGACATTACGCAGCAGCAGCTTCTCTGCATACTGATGCCCCCGTGACAGCCGGCCTCTGCGCTCTCCTGTTCTGATCGACAAATGATGGTCCAAGAGCAGCTGATGCGCTTTTTCAAAATCCATTTCCATTCCCTCCATCTCTCCTTTACGCAAAAAAAGAACGCCCCTCTGCCAGCGATGGCTTGGGACGTTCTTCGTCTGAGCTAATTATACGCCAGCACACGGGCGAGCGGCAATAAATGGTTTATCGATGTCCGTACATTAACCTTTTGTATGAAATCTATAGCAGCCGCCAAGAGGATATTTCCTCCCAGATCGTTTATACTGAGTTTACATACATAACGTAATTTAGTATCTGCACAAGCAAGTGTAGAGATGGAGGTTTGTCCGATTGGAATTATTTGAGTATATTTTGTTGATGCTGGCAGCCGTGTCGCTGTCAAATCTGGTGAACCGGTTCATCCCATCGCTCTCCGTGCCGATCATTCAGATTGCACTGGGTATGGCCTTGACCTGGCTGCCCCTGCATTTCGAGCTGGAGCTGAACCCGGAGCTGTTCCTGCTGTTATTCATTGCTCCCTTGCTGTTCAATGATGGCAGGCTTGCCGATAAAGTGGCCTTATGGAAGCTGAAAAAGCCGATTTTGCTGCTGGCGTTGGGACTGGTTTTTCTAACGGTAGGGGTGCTGGGCTATTTCCTGCACTGGCTGCTGCCGGTACTGCCTCTGGCGGCTGCATTTGCGCTGGCGGCGGCACTGGCCCCTACGGATGCGATCGCTGTAGGCGCACTGGAGCAAAAGGTGAAAATTCCCCATCAGACGATGCAAATTCTCGAAGGAGAATCTTTGATTAACGACGCATCGGGTCTGGTCTCCTTTCAATTTGCAGTCGCAGCTATGGTCACAGGCGCATTCTCTTTCAAAACGGCCAGTCTGAGCTTTATCTCCATTTCTCTTGGCGGTGTGGTGCTGGGCCTTGTGCTGACATTCATTAAATACGGGATCGTCCGCTGGCTGCGCAGGCTAGGGATGGAGAATGTGACGCTACATATGCTGATTGAGATCCTGACGCCATTTGCTATTTTTATGGCCGCCGAGGAATTGGGGGTCAATGGAATTCTGGCGGTTGTGAGCGCCGGGATTGCCCATTCCTTCGGATATAAGCAGATGAATCCTGAGGTAGCCAAGCTGAATATCGTGTCCAAAAGCACCTGGTCCGTCATTATCTTCGTCCTGAACGGACTGGTCTTCCTGCTGCTGGGCACCCAATTGCCGGAGATCATACAAACGGTCTGGAACAACCCGGATATAGGGAATGTCCAGGTTATCCTGTATACCCTCCTATTAACCGCTGCTGTCCTCGGTCTGAGGCTGATCTGGATGCTGGTTATGGATATCCCCGAAGGGGAGGAGCCGCGCGGACCCTGGAAGCTGGAGTTCAAGAAGGCACTGATTCTCACGCTGTCAGGAGTGCGCGGTACGATTACCCTGGCGAGTACGATGTCACTGCCGTTTTTCCTGGATGACGGCTCTTACTTTCCGGCGAGAGACCTTATTATTTTCCTGGCGGCGGGTGTCATTCTGTGGACCCTGCTGGCGTCTAACTTTCTGCTGCCGCTGCTGCTTGGCTCAGATCATGAAGCGGAGCATAGCGCCGAGGAAGCCCAGGCCCGGATCGAAATTCTGCGCAGCGTGGTTGCGGGGCTAAATGAGCAGGCTACAGACCAGTCCCGCCTGGCTTTGAACCATCTAACCGGCATCTATAACACACGAATCCGCATGCTCAAGAAGAATGAAGAGGCCGAGGAAATGGAACGAAAGCTTGGAGTGAAGGCGCTCAAGTGGCAGAGGGAATACACGATGCTTGCGCTTAAGCAGCACGAGGTGAACCCGTATACGGCATATCGTTATCTGAACCGGCTGAACCGGCAGTTGTTCATCTACACCCGTGATCCGCAGTACAAGAATGATCTGATTCCGTTCAAAAGCTGGGAAGAAATCACCGGTGTCATCCAGCAGGTCCGCTTAAGCGCGCAGGAGCGGCGTGAGGAATCGAACCGGCTGCAATCCGGGATTTTCGCTTACGTTCTTGAGAAGCTGAGAGAGCTGCAAAATACGGGGGAGATGGAGCCTGAAGTGATCAGCGCCCTGATTCTGCGCTATGAGCGGGGAAGAATGCGGTTAACCCGTCCGGAGTCCATCTCTGCTACGAAGCGGGAGTTCGAAGAGTCGCTGCATGAGCTGTCCCGCGCGGGCATTCAGCTGGAGCGTGATCATATTCAGCTGATGTTCGAAGCCGGACGGATCTCTAGAGCTAGCATGAAGGAAATGAAACGTGATATCCTGTTCATGGAACATGATTTGCGGGAAGAGATGGGCTATTGAGCCCTATTCTATATAAAGCATTACATTCCATAAGGAGATGAATATTCGGAGTATGAGAAAACAAATCGTGGCGGGTACCTGTGCAGTCATTGCGGCAGTCGGAATCTTTTGGTATGCAGGAAACGAGGGGCGTAAGACGGCTGATAACCGGGAAGTAGCGGTCAGCACCCAACCGGACACTCAGGCAGCATCCAGTCAAAATATCAAGCAAATGGTGGCAGATTACAGCTCGCGCACCTTGACGGCAGATTCCGCTTCGATTACCTCCACACAGCTCATCGTGGACAGCGGAGGTCCAAACGAAGCAGCTTATGAGCTTCCGGAGGATGAATTCTTCCTGTCGGTTGCTCCATATGTGCAAAATACGCATCCCTGCGCAACGCACAGCCTGACGGGCTGCCAGGGAGAGCTGACGGACCAGGAATTTGACGTATACATCGAAGACGCCGAAGGCAAGGAAGTGATGAACAAGTCCGTGAAATCCCAGTCCAACGGCTTCATCGACCTCTGGCTCCCGCGCGACCAGAACTACCGGATGACAATCTCCCAAGAGGGCAAACAAGCCCAGTCCGAGATTTCTACCTTTGAGAGCGATGATACTTGCCTGACTACTATGCAATTAACAGCTAATTAGTGCACCTTTAGTTATCCTATATAGACTGTGATATAAGGAGAAGATAGTAGTAAATAAAATGAAAATCTCATGGATTGTACTTTGCGGCAGGCACCCTGCATATGAGGAGTACCCCCTTTGCCCGCCAATCTAAGAGAGGTGAAGGGGGCTCACGCTGAAGCTTGGAAATCCTGCACATATTGCAACATTCTACTCATTAAAAGAGCCGTAATCCGGAAATGTTGTACAAAAGTCAATATTTTACCCTCATCCAAGCGGCTGTGCAAGTAGATTCTTGCATTTCCTGCAACACTTCTCCCGTACCCCCAAGTTTCTATGAACCAAAGTTGCAAAATCTGCAATATTACGGGTATGCCTTGACCATTTGGAAGCAGCGGAGGATGAAGCCGTACATGGCCTACCGTTATTTGCAGCGGCTGACCATGCAGCTTACTGCAAATTAAGCTGAACCTACTTGTGTAGCCCAGAGACGCGTGCCTGAAATGAAAAATCCGGAAGAACTTCCATACAGGGGAGCCTTCCGGATTTTTTTATACATTAATTCAAATACTAATCCTGTCCGAAGTCCTGAAAATCATAGTTGATAGCGTTGTTAACGTTCCATTCACACTACTCTGATAATCTCTATAAGTGTTAGGCGGAGGAAAATTATATATAAGATGATGCGGAGGGTAATCATGTTAACACCTAAGAAAAAATGGCGGGACGCTGCTCTGGCAATATTGGCTGTGATGGGATTAAGTGCGAGCCTTATATTTCCCGGGAAACATGCCAGTGCGGAGACAGGGCAAGCTGCTTCACCGGATTCCCGGATTGAATCTCCTGCCAAGCTTGAGGATACGGCAAGTCTGACAGCCTTCGTGGATGGAATGATGGAAGAGTATATGAACCGGCTGCAAATTCCGGGAGCGGTGGTCTCTATCGTCAAGGACGGCAAGATTATTCTGGGCAAGGGGTATGGAAGCTCGAATCTGGAGCAAGCGGCTCCGGTTGACCCTGCAACCAGCATGTTCCGAATCGCTTCAACGACCAAGCTGTTTACCTGGACGGCTGTGATGCAATTGGTGGAGCAGGGCAAGATTGATCTGGACACGGACATTAACACCTACCTGAAATCTGTGAAGATTCCTGCCACTTATCCTAAACCCATCACCATGCGCCATTTGATGACCCATACCGCAGGCTTTGAAGAGGGCGGAGTCGGTTATCAGATCGTTACTGATCCAGCCGGATTGCCCGGTTCTATCTCGGAGACACTCAATAAACATATGCTCGCCCGGATCAGACCGCCCGGTGATATGAGTGCCTATTCTAACTATGGAGCCACGCTTGCAGGGATGATCGTGGAGGATGTTAGCGGTATTCCTTATAATGATTATATTCAGAAGTATATCTTCGATCCGCTGGACATGAAGCATTCAACGGTAGTTGAGCCTTTGCCGGAGTCATTCATCCCTTACCAGGTGGTAGGGTATAATAGCGGGAACGGCAGCTTTATTCCTGGCACACCTACATTCGAGGGCGGATTTCGTCCTGCCGGCTCGGGTACTGTATCTGCAATAGACATGGCACATTTCATGATCGCGCATCTGCAGAACGGGAAATATGGCAACGGGCAGATTCTGAAGCCTGAGACGGCTGCATTCATGCATTCAACGGCATTCCAGCTCGATAAGCGCCTGCCGGGAGTAGCTCTCGGATTCGCAGAGAAGCGGGTGAACGGGGTGAGATTAATCTCTCATGGCGGCTCCGATCCCATGTTTAATACGGAATTGTATCTCGCACCAGCCAAACAACTGGGGATTTTCTTATCCTACAATGGCGGTCAAGGCAGCGAAGCTGCGACCCATCTGGTCCAGGCCTTGTTTAACCGGTACTATCCCTCTCCTGAAGTGAAGCAGCCGGAGTTCTCCGCTTCCGCGGAATCCGTACAGAAATATGCCGGCTCCTATCAATTTACACGCCGCAACATAAGTGATATTGACAAGTTCTTTAACTTTTTTGCCCAACTGAATGTTACGATTGTGGATAACAAGATATCCTTGGGAAGCGGCAGTGAACAACAGATGTACAGAGCAGTCGCTCCTAACCTGTTTCAGCTGGAGGAAGGGACCGATCAGATCGGCTTCCTTACGGATGAGTCCGGCACAGTAACACATATGCTCCTGGACATGGCTCCGGAGATGCCGCTGGAGCGTACGCCGCTTTTGGATCAGAGTAAGTTTTGGCTTATCCTCCTTGGTGTCTCAGGATTCATTTTCATCACGGCTTTGCCCGGACCCCTCTTCTTCAGACGCAGGTTCAAGGCGATGACGCTCCCGGAAAAGCGGGCTATCCGATTATCTGCGGGAACTGCAGTTTGGGCGCTGCTATCTTTTATGACTCTGTTTATGGTTATTATGTCCATGGACATTATGCAGAAGCTCAGCAGTATCAGCCCTTTACTGTCTGTCAGCTTGGTTATGCCAATCATTATGGCGGGCTTGACCTTAGCAATGCTGGTCTCGGCTATACTGGTATGGAAGAATAAATATTGGACCGCCCTCAGGCGGGTGCATTACACATTAGTGACGCTTTCGGCTGCCCAACTGACGTTCTTCTTCTACTATTGGAATCTGCTCGGCTGGCAGTTTGGATAACGCTTAAGAGAGAAGGATGATCGTGGCTACTATACTGATCGCGGATGATGATGACAATATCCGGAAGCTGATGTCTCTATATCTGCGCAAGGAAGGGTTCGGCCTCGAAGAAGCCGAGGATGGCAGCAAGGCGATGTCCATCATTGAGAACTCACATGTCGATCTTGTGATTCTGGATATTATGATGCCGGGACTGAACGGCTGGGAGCTGTGCCGGGAAATCCGGCGTTCGGATGCCAACCTGCCCCTTCTCATGGTGACGGCCAAAGCGGAATCGGCCCATAAAGTGAAAGGATTTCAGCTCGGAACGGACGATTACCTGACCAAGCCCTTTGATCCGGTTGAGCTGGTCATGCGGGTAAAAGCGCTGCTCAAACGCTCATTGGTTGTCACTTCCCAGTCCGTGCAGCTTGGCAATGTGGTGCTTAACCGCCGGACCTTTCAGGTTACACGCGGTGGAATGCCGGTCACGTTACCTTTGAAGGAATTTGATCTTCTGTTTTTGCTGGTCAGCCACCCCAGGCAGATCTTCACCAGAGAACAGCTGATTCAGCAAATCTGGGGACTCAATTATGAAGGAGACGGTCGGACTGTGGATGTGCATGTCAGCCGGCTGAGAGAGAAATTCAGTGGCAATGGCGAGGGTTTTCATATCGAAACCGCCCGCGGTCTGGGCTACCGCCTGATTCCTGAGTCATGATCAAGACACTGTATGTTCGGGTCATTCTCACATTTCTCGGCATTATTGTCTTTAGTCTGATCTGTTCCTTTTTCATCGGCTTGTATGTATTTCAGAAGCAAATAAGCTATGAGGGACAGAACGAGATGATTACAGTGGGCAGGGAGATCATTCACCGCTATGATGACGCCAGGCCTGAAGATACGGACGAGTTCCTGAATAGTATGGTTAAGGTATCAGCGCATCCTATCCATCTGTACGACCAGTCGGGGGAACATACTTTTTACGGGCTCGCGGATAGCCCGGCTGTTACCATCACTCCCGGGGCTGTCCGGCAAGTGTTGCAGGGGAAGGTCTATCGTTCTTCCACGGAAGATAATGATACGTTTATTGGAATGCCCTTTATGCTCAAGGGAGAGTGGCGTGCGATGTTCCTGCAGTACTCGGCCGAGAACGAACATATCGTCAACCGTCTGGTACTCTTTGTGCTGCTGCTCGTGCTTGTGCTGGGAAGCGGTTGTATTGTTGTGGCTGCCAGATACCTGGTGGAGCCGATCAAGGCTTTGACGAATGCCACCAGAAGACTGGCCAAGGGTGACTTTGAGGTAGATCTTAAGATGAACCGTGTAGACGAGATTGGAGAGCTGACACAGAGCTATGTGGAGATGGCGGGGGAATTGAAGCAGCTGGAGCAGATGAGGCAGGATTTCGTCTCTAATGTCTCCCATGAAATTCAGACACCGCTTACCTCCATTTCGGGTTTTGCCAAGGCACTGCAGAACAATGATTTGATTGCGGAAGAGGAGCGTAAGGACTATCTGGATATCATCATTGCGGAGAGTGGACGTCTGTCACGGCTGAGTGATAATCTGCTGAAGCTGGCTTCCCTGGATTCCGAGCATCACCCCTTCTCGGCAGTCTCCTTCCGGCTTGATGAGCAGATTAGAACCATCGTGGTGACCTGTGAGCCGCAATGGGCAGCCCGAAGCATCGTTATCGACCTGGAGCTGCCGGAAGCGGTCTATATCATTGGCGATGAAGATCAGCTGAAGCAGGTGTGGATGAATCTGCTGGGCAACAGCATCAAGTTCACGCCCGAAGGCGGGAAGATCCGCATCCGTATAGACCACAGTGCAGCAGAAGTTGCGGTCACGATCAGCGATAATGGCATCGGGATCTCCCCGGAAGAGTGGGGTGCCGTATTCCAAAGATTCTATACCATAGACAAGTCGCGGAATGGAAGGAATAACGGGAACGGTCTGGGACTGGCCATTGTCTCAAAAATCGTCTCCCTGCATCAGGGCAGTATTGAGCTGGACGGTGCGGCAAAAGAGGGAACAACGATTATCGTCAGGTTGCCCGCACGCCAGCCATAATGAAATCCTTGAATTGCCGGTCTGCTGCCCGGTCTTCCTCCGTAACGGAACCGCCCCGCTGATGAGACAGAATAACGGCTTTTTGTAAATACATGAAATACAGGTGGGTGGACTTCTGCAGAAGATCCAGCCACTTTTTTTGATACTCTGGAGCCACCGCTGCTGTCTCAAGGTTTATGTACCGGGAATACCAGACATCCATAGCTCTCTTGAAATCAGGCAGCTCCGCCGGATTCTTGGACAGGGTGCTGTAGTAGACTCCAAAAATGGCATCATAATAGATCAGTGCCTCGTGATGATCTTTTAATGCCAGATATTGATCCAGAATCTTCTCCAGGGATTGTACAGGCTGGGCAAAATCAAAATCAAACAGCAGCCTGCCAAACATCCGCTCCAGATTATCCACATAGAGCTTAGCAGCTAAGTCTTCCTTGTCCTTATAATGAAGGTACAACGTGCGGCGGGAGACACCGGCTTGTCCGGCGATCTGTGCCATATCCGTGCGTTCGATCCCCTGAGTACAGAATAGGCCCAGCGCGGCCTCCTTAATGAGCTCTTTGGTCATTTGCATTTGCTTTTCACGTAAATTCAATGATCTTCTCTCCTGTCTTCCTGCGAAAATACCGCTGCTGCAGGAGCTACTCCTGAGCAGGTGCTGACGTCCCCAAGAACTTGCTGCCTACCGAATAGCGCTTCTGCTGATTGACCGCATCCCCCAGCCACTTCACAAGCTTCACACCATCCTGCTCTGCCTGATAGAAGGTCTCCCGGGTGGAAAAAGTGTGCGGGGTTGTCCCGTTCTCAGCGTTCAGCCCGTAATCAGTCAGATAGTAATAATAATTAGGAACTGTGGCCGCTAGAGCTGCTACCGATTGCCGCATTTCCTCTGACCATTCCTTAATGAGCTTCTGGTCCAGTGGCCCGTTGTAATCGTTAATTTTGTTCTGGAAGTGGATCAGAATCTCATCATATACCGAGTAGGCTTGTAAAAGCACCGTGTCTGCAGGCAGCAGCCGGCCATCCGCGCGAAAAGCAGCCCCGATGATATCTGCCTCCGGCGCATACCCGAAGTTTGCAGTGAAATCCGAGTCCCATTCCTGCTTCATCACCTGCGGCCACTTGTCTGACTTCAGGAAGGAGCTGTCCGCATATTGGAAAATCTCAGAATCCCGGTAATGTGAAGCAATCTCGGGCGCCCAGAAGGCGGACCCGAATCCCCCGGCGCTCTCGCCTGCAATCAGCAGCTTCCCGGGCTTAGCCACGTTCGCATAGATCCAGTCAAGGCTGCTGCGCACATTAGTACGCCCGTTATACCGCATGGTGAAGGTGCTGCCGTCCTCCCGCGGATACGTAACGGTGCGGTTCCCAATGTGGAAGTCACCTGTTGAATAAGGGAGGTAGACCACATTCCAGCCGTGAAAAGGATTATCCGGGTTGTCCGTATCCATCATCCCGCCCAGCAAAGTCAGCATATAAAACGGAATGTCAGCGAAATAGTTGCCTGTATCTCCGCCTTTAATAAAGTTCATGAGCTTAATAGGATGGGCAGCGCTCCGGGCATCCCAGCTGACCCCGCCGCCGGAAAAAAAGATGATCCAGTTGTTGCTCTCACCAGTCTTAGTCCATATGAAATACTCTGATCCATCACTGGAAAGGGTATTCCCGCCCAGCTTGACCTTATTCCACTCGTAGGGCTTCACTTCCGTGATTACGGGAGTAGAGGTCACCGGCCGTTGGATTACGAAGGCGTAGACCGCAACAAGGGCAATGACAACAACGCTCAACAATCCAATACCCGTAAATATCGTGATTTTCTTCATTCTGCTCATCTCATCGCCCCCTTAATAGAAGTATACGTCTAGTTAACTCATTGCACAAGGTGTATACTTTTCCCCTGGCGTAATTCAGCTTACTCCTTAATTTTTGGTTTTTCATAAATTACGATATAATTATCCCTAAGATTACCAGTGGAATGATAAGGACCTGGAGGGATTGTATGACACTATCCAAATGCCTCAAGTTTTCAGTGACATTGTTATTTCTCTTAATGTTCAGTACAGCCTGCCAAAGTCATAAGGAGCTAAGAACAAGCGGCTATATTTCGTTAAATGAATTAGAGAGCTTAGTGGACAATGGAGCCGCACTGAATTGGAGCGATTTTGACAAGTATCCGTATGAGGATATCGGTTCAGGAGTGTATATCAGAAAGTACGAGATCGAAGGGGAAGGACAGTTGTTAGTTAGGGGAAAAAGTCTGGAAAATCTGCCTGAGCAAATTTCTGTGGTTGATGCAGAGGGTAAAGAGCGGGAATTTAATCCTGAGAATTTGAGTGAATCCCTTAAGTAAGTGAAAAGCTCAACGAAGGGCGATGAAAGATGAAAGCGTTACAAACGATACTCCAAGCCATTCTCTACGTACTGCTGGTTATTGGACTACACTTAATCCTAATTTATTTTTTAGAGATAAGAATGGAGAGATGGGGAACAGCACTATTAGAAGAAACCATTAGGGTGTACATCATACCGCTGATATTATGCAGTGTAAATGCTATTATAATTTCACGCAATCGGAGGATAAAGTACAAAATCAACTGGTTTTTAGTAACTATGTTATCAAGTCTACTACTTCTTTTATTCTTCACAGCCGTGCAGACTGACGGAGAGCCTTATGAGGGAGGGTTCGTAACTATTGAATTTTTCCCGAAGTATCAATTGGAGATGCTCTTTATTCTTCCTTGGAGTATCGCAATTATACAGTTTATCTTAACGCTCTATTATCTGTTTAAAATGAGAAAAGAGGATTAATATAGATCGGCAGGTGAATTAATGTGGAATCTCATATGCTCCTCGCTGCGCAAGGTTTAGCTGATGTACTAGGGCCAGGAAAGGTTCTTCATTTGAAGCAAGGGTCCATGACAGAAGACGAACGCGGGTGGTCTGGTGCGGAAGTGCGCCGCGTAGGAGTTACTTATGAAGAGGGTCAAAGGGGAAGTATGATCTTTAAAGAAGCGGCCTTGAAAGAACGCCTGGCGATGGAACGGTTAACTGACCAGGGACACCGGAACACGCCAGCAGCCTTTTCACCGGATATCGAGACAGATGAGCCTAAGTGGATGGCGATGGAGGACTTGGGGAGAATCAAGACACCTCCGCCTGGCCCAAATTGGACATCAAGGGTTGCAGAAGCACTGGCAAAAATCCATGCCCGTAATCTGCGTAGAGGTTCTGAGATGCCGTGGCTTCCCCACGCTGACCGTAAGTATTGGGAGGATTATTTCATTACGACATTGTCTGTGGACCATTTTGAAGCGCTCACTGGGCAAAACCCCGATTTTAGCCGGGAGTTTGGTGCTTATCTGCCATTACTGCGTGAGAAGGCTCACACTTTTGCACGTGATATGGCTTCTTTGTATGGTGAGAAGGACAGCCTGACTCTTACGCATGGGGATTTACAATCGGTGGATGGTTCACATGTCCATTATTATAAGGGAGAGCCTTATATTATTGATTTCGGCTTCTGCCATTACGCCCCTTTTTATATAGATCTGGTCGGTTATTTCAACCATGAGGATGCCAAAATGTATTACAACGAACTTATAGCAAACGGTGTCTCCCTCAGCTATGCTGATTTTTATGAAAGATTGAGGGCGGCCTTTCGTTACAGCGGGTTGATCTAGCTATACCCCAGTATCAGACAATGGTCTTCCGGGCCTACGGAATTAACGGGCAAGCGTCTGCTTCAGATGTTGAAAATTATACTTACCGGCGAATTCCCTGAACGTAAGATTGATTATTCCAGCCAGCTTTTCTCAAAGCTGCTTAAGGAACATAATAGCGGTATACTTCATCTATGCAGTCATGCGGATTAAACTCCTTATTTCATTAGTTTATCAGGATAACCAGGAACGGGAGTGTTTTAAGCTCAGCTTCTGTTCCTATAAAAAAACTCTCCACCGTAGGCCCCTCGATTTTACCGGAACTGCTAACCGACTCGCCGTCTCCTATAGTGTGGCCATGGATCATTTGATCGACTTCTAATTTTTGCTGCTTATTTTGTTCATCATAGTAGTAAAATTCTTTGAAAGATATCCCATATTCAACATCTGGAGCGGATGTTTTTAATACTCCAGATTCAGGAATGGTAAAAATGTTTCTCCCATTATCCTGTTTGATAGCGTTAAACCCCTCTTGATTATAAATAATCTGTACCCAGCCCACATAATTATTTGGAATAAGATATGTATTTAGATTGCTTTTATTAGAGTTGCAGGATGCAAGGAGCAGCACCAAAGGAACGAATAGTAATAGTAACTTTTTCATGTGCTATAACCTCCGTGAATTTAAATTGAAATATGTAGCCTGCGAAGGATGTAACATCACAATACAATATAGATATCATAAGGGGGTCAAATTATAAAAAAGTAAAGTCGGGTGTTGACTGGAACTAGAGAAATGAGCTGCTCCGGATGCCGCATCAGTATAGTAGGGCTCAATATTCCAGTACGAATCGTCAAGTTGATAGCGGAAAAGACAGCCGCTCTCCACAAGGCAGGGACGGCTGTCTTATCTATATATTACCCTACTCCTCAACCACCTTAGACGAACTAGGCGTGTTCTTATTCTTATACACCCACATCGCGTACTCCAGCGGGCGGACCAGCGCTTTGCGGTAGGTGCTGTTGTCGCCGGAGCGGGCGAAGACCTCGCGGGCGGGCTTAGGGTTGACTTCCAGCACGTAGATCCGGCCCTCGCGGTCAATGGCCAGATCCAGGGCCAGCTCGCAGAGGGCGCCGAAGCTGTCTTCGAGATAGGCGGCTGCCTCGATCCCCAGCTTCTCGGCAGCGCGCATGGCCTTGTCGGCCCGATCTTCGCTGCCGAGCCACTGCTTCAGCAGCGTCTCGGCCTTCATGGCATGCCCGCCGCCATGAAGGTTCGAGGTGACGCTGCGGGCGGCGCCCACCCGGCCGGCCATGCCGGTGAACTCCCAGTCGCCCTGGCCGTTCTTCTGCACCAGCATCCGGTAATCGTGGAACCGGCCGCTGGGCAGCCGCAGCGGGATGCCCTGCTGCACGAGAAATTTACCGCTGATGCACCATTGGCGGACGATGGTCTCCAGCCGGTTCAGCGACACCTTGCGCGGGGCGATGATCTGGCGGCTCTGGCGGCGTCCCTGGATATCGAAGAGGGACTTGCCTTCACGCTGGCGTTCGATCCGCAGGATGCCGCGCCCCCCGGTGCCGTTAATCGGCTTGACGTAGACGACGGGGCTTACTTTCAGCATCCGGTGCAGATCGGCAGAGGACTGGTAGAGCAGCGTCTCCGGCATATGGGTCCGGAAGCGGCTCCGCTGGGAGAAGGTCTGATGCACTGTCCATTTATTGCGCAGCGGGCGGTTCAGGAAGGTCAGATGGTCGTACCGCGCACGGAAGCGCAGCAGCTGCTGGAAGCGCTGGCTGCGCTGAATCCGGCAGCGGTCATAGATCATATTCGGGAAGGAGCGCCATTTGCGCGACCATACTCCGCTTTTGACATCATAGACCATGGCATTGATCAGGTCCTTGCTGACATGTACATCTGCCGGGGTGAACACAAAGACATCCAATCCAATCCGGCTGCCTTCGATAATCATCCTCCGGTATACACTCTTCTCTTCGAGCTGCTTGGCGTCGTTCATATACAGGGTGAGGATGCCTAGGACGGGCTCTGGCACAGGAGTTCACCTCCTTGCGGGAGAATGGCGGGATCAACTTCGCTCCTCGGGGAACGCAAGAGCAGGGTGGGCTTGCCTGTAGGTCCGGTGACCAGATCAACAGCGGAAAGGCCGATGTTGAAGCACATCTTGAGGCTGGCTGCATTGTCGCAGGCGACTTGGCATTCCAGCTGCCCGAGGCGCTCCAGCTGTGCAGCAAGCAGGGCTGTGCCCGTATGCCTGTTCCGGTACAGGGGATGGACGGCGACTACACAGGCCTCCTTGCCGAAGCCGGACACGAAGCTGACGCCTGCGAGCTGGCGGCCGTTCTGACCCCGCACCGTGGCAACGAGCAGGGAGACCCCCGGCAGGGCGAGCTGATCCGTTGTCAGCCGGGCCAGCCTCCTGCATCCGCGAAGTGTAATCCGCTGCTCCCCATACTCCCTCAGGAACTCAAGCAATCCGTTTCGCCTGGATTCCCACTGTACGGGATTGCTGTCGTAGAGTGAGGATATCTGCATGGTGTCACTTCCTTTGACGGGTAATGGATTATTTGGATTGTCGGGACAGATGATTGCCGTATTGGAAAATGCGTTCGAGCGACAGCTTGCGGATGGCCGGCTCGTCGAATTTCATCGGGCGGGAATTGGCTTCAAAAAACCATACTCCGCCTTCTTCATCGACCCCGAGGTCCATCGACATCTCGCCCAGCATGCTGGATGAAGCCCGCTCAATCTGCCGGGCCACCAGCAGCGCCGTGGTAGAGACATTCTTCAGGATAACCTCTGCCTGCTCGGGCCCGAAGGTTCCCTCCAGCATGCTGGAGGGGTCTTCAATGCTGCCGCCGCGCGGCACATGGGTGGTGATGCTGCGGGCCCCGGCCAGCCGGGCGCCGATGCCGGTTACCGCCCAGGCGCCCCGGCCGTTCTTCTGCAGCAGCACCCGCAGATCGAAGGGGCGGCCGCGGTGTCCGGCAAGCACGATGGCTTGCTGGACAATATAGCGGGCGGACCCTTTTTCCCGGCCGATCCGGGCCCATAGCCGTTCGACAGACGCGGCTTTGTAAGTGGTGTTTTTTTTGCCGCTCTGAATCTGCAGCCGGTAGGGAAGGAGAGTGTCCGGCCGGTATCCCAGCCGCATGATGCCTTTGCCCGCCTTGCCCTTCTCCGGCTTGAGATAGAGGCTCTCGTGATTTTTCAGCATCGCGGTAAGGGTCGCTGCGCTGCGCAGGCGCCGGGTTTTGGGCACATGCCTCGAGGTTGCTTTGGATTCCTTGAGCCACTCGAAGAGATTCCATTTATTGAAAAAGCTCGGATTGTACAGTGAGATTTCGGGATGCTCCAGACACTCGGCAATTTTGCGCGCGACCGGTGCCTTCTCCTCCTCCTCGCGGTTGGGAATCCGGTTATAGATGACCTGCGGCAGCGGAACAGGAATGGCATACCAGAGCCTTCCGCTGGCGGAGGGCACGTAGCCGGTCACGGTCTGTTCATTCAGCTTCAGGTCACGGACCGTGATGACATAGACCATATAGCCCATTTCTCTGCCAGTACGGATAATGTCGCGAAAGTTATTGCGGTTACCGCGGAACTGCTTAAGCCGGTCACTGGTGGTCAGAATGGCGATTACGGGCTTGCTGGGATCGGGTATCCGGCTGTTCACAAGTCATCCCTCCTGCGGAATTTGCTGAGATACAGACAATGCTCCAGGATGTGCTCAATGGAAGCTTTGCCCTCAGCGCGCAGGGAGGGGTGGCGGAAGATAGAGCGTCCCGGTTTGGCATTGGCCTCGAACATCCAGATATCCTCATCCTGGTCAATGCCGAGGTCGAACCCGATCTCGCCGAGCAGATGGCGGTGCTGGATCTCCAGAGATTCTGCCAGCTTGACGGCAGTGGTCTTGGCGCGCTGGAGGACTTCATCTGATCTGGCCCCGAACACACGGCCGAGGGCCTGCTGCGGGGTCAATAGCGCTCCGCCGTTCTTCAGATGGGTGGTGACACTGCCCCGTCCGGCTTTTTTGGCCCCGATTCCGACGACGACCCATTGATTGCTGCCGTTCTTGTGCATGTGGAAGCGGAAATCAATCGGGCAGTTGTCAATCTCAATAAGGCGGATACCCTGCTGGACCACATAGTTCTGCATGCTCTGCCCATGGCGTCCCCGCAGCATACGCATCAGGCTGTCGAAGCTGGTGAAGCGCAGCAGCACATTCTTGCCGTTCCTGCGGTACCGGGCGAAATACCCTTTTTTCGGCAGGTAGGTCAGGCGGTAGATGCCGTGTCCCAGGCTGCCGGCCGAGGGTTTGTAATAGACGAAGTGGTGACGGTCGAGCATATCCCGCATTTGTTCGGAGCTGGGGTTACTGTGCGTTTCAGGCACGAAGCGGTTCGCTGCCCCGTCATTCTCCAGCAGCCGGTAGACATCCGATTTGTTGAAGAAGCTCCAGTTGAAGTACGGAATCTTCTTGCGTCCGAAGCGCTCGCGCAGCTGGTTGATGTAAGGGGAGGTCTCAGCTCTGCGGCTGGGCAGGCGGTTATAGACTACATCCGGCAGGGGCACCAGCTTGCGCTCGAAGCGGCCGGTTGCCGTCAGGAAATATCCGTTGACCTGTTCCTGCTGCCAGTCGATATCGCGCGGCATGAAGGCGAAAATGTAGCATTTGTTGCTGCCTTCGCGCAGCAGCTGCTTGATGAAGCCGGTGCGGGAGCCGAAGGGCTGCGCAGCAGAAGAGGGGCCGTCTGAGAGCACACCGACCAGCGGTCCGAGCTGCACCTCGTCATTCTGCAGATTGCGCAGGTAGATGCCGCCGGACTTCGGGACCTTGATGGCGCTTTTGACGCCCGAGGCCAGGAAGAGGTGCTTGCCGGCACGCTTGATCGGTTTGATCGTGGCCGGAATGGCATCTTTTCCGAGGCGCAGGCGGATATTTTTCTTGCCGGATAATTTCAGGCTTCTCATCAGTTCACCCGAGACATATACTACTCGATCAGGCTGCTTGGTGAAATGTACATTGCAAAAAGTGAGACCCATTTATGAATCCTCCTTTGGAACCATAGATATCATTCTCCCGTGTGAACGGAGCTGCCCGGGAGGCAGCTTGTGATGGCTGCTTGAGGTAAGCAGCAGATGGCGCGCATAGCGCAGCGGGTTCTCGGCGGCGAGTCTAGCAGCCCGGCGGTCGCCCGTCAGCCGGAACACCGTGCGCCCTGGCTTGGAATTGGCTTCCAGCAGATAGATTCTTCCTCCGGCATCGATACCAAAATCCAGGCCCAGCTCTCCGAGTCTGCCGCAGGATTCTTCCAGCAGCGGAGGCAGGAGCGCAGACGCCAGGGTCAGCTCCTCCAGCAGGTCTCTTCCTCCCGCGCCGTATTCGTCCAGCAGGAAGGGGAGAGCAGGAACGGCCGTGCCTCCTCCGTGCAGATTGGAGGTCAGTGATCCCCGGGTGCCGAGCCGGACGGCCATGCCGGTCAGGGTCCAGGCACCAGTGCCGTTCTTCTGCATCAGAACACGTACATCGAACGGCTGTCCTTCACTGCCGGTGAGATGCAGGTAAGGCTGTATGATATAGCGGTGCTGGCCGATGAAGCGGCCGATCCATTCCAGACCTTCGTCCAGCGTACCGAAAACATATTGAAAAGGTTTGTTATCCCGGTCTCTGCCCCGCACCTTCACTCCGCCGCCTTCGCTTCTGCCGAGCAGTACAGCGTGCAGGGTGCGCTTGCCGTGGGAGCCGGTCCGGGGCTTCAGAAAGACGCCGTATTCCCTTCCGGCGAGCATATTGCCAAGCACTTCGCGGCTGCTGTATAGCTCAGTTTCCGGCAGCAGGGGGGCGGCAGCGGGGCTGCGCCGCAGAATCTCGTAGACTCCCCATTTATCAGGAAGCCCGCGTGACCAGGGCAGACAGCGGGTCAATACAGACAGGGCAGCCGCTGCTGCTCTTTTCTCCTCCGGTGTCCGGTAGAAGCAGCGGTTATAGAGAATGTCGGGCGCCGGAGCCTGCACAGGCTCCCATTGTCCGTTCTGCCACTCATATCCGCGGACATAGGAGCCGTCTGCAGCCACACCCTCCGGATGAAAGATCAGGACCTTCAACTCATACAGCGGGGCCGCACGGCAGAGATGACTGCAGAACTCCGGCTCTGCGATGGGAGGAATCCCGTGGCGACGGCCTGTCATAATGCCAAGGAACCCCATTGCTGTTGTGGTCATGATGTCCTCCTTATAACCCGGCCAGATAACGGCAGTATAGAATCATTTGTTTGACTGAGGGTCTGATTTTCTGATCATTCAGGGGGGTGTTGTCGTTCTTGGACGGCTTGGAGTTGACCTCCAGCAGCCAGATCCGGCCGGATTGGTCAAGTGCGAGGTCGATGCCGAGTTCCCCGAAATGGGCGGGAATGTAGGTCTCAACCCCTCTTGCAATGGCCAGCGCTGCTCTGGGCAGCTGAATCTGGGTGCTCTCTTTGACACCGGCCGGAAGACTGCTTTTGCTGACGGCCTCCTTGACTGTACTGAGCGTACCGCCACGGGCAAGATTGGAGACGAAATGATTACTTCCGGCGGTCCGGGCCACGATGGAGGTGACGCCCCATTTGCCGGTGCCGTTCTTCTGTACCAGTGCCCGGAAATCGACCGGCCGCCGTCCAAGCTCCATCAGGGAGAGACCCTGCTGGATCTGGAAGCGGGTGGTTTTCATCTTGGGGGCAATGGACTGAAATAGCTTCGCCAGGCTGGAATAGCTCTGCTTGCGTGTACCCATCGGAGTGGTGGACAGCAGCCGGTAGCCGCCGCCTTCCTCCTTGGAAATGCGCAGAATGCCCTTGCCCAGGCTGCCGCGTACCGGCTTCAGGAACACGCTGGGGTAGCTGCTGCACATTTTTTTGAGTATGGCGAAGCCGTTCAGGGCATGCGATTCGGGCAAGTACCGCTGCAGGGCGGGGTCCAGAGCCAGCGCCTCGAATACCTCTGTCTTGTCTAGGAACTTTTCGTTGAAGAAGTGAGTTCCGTAGCGGGATTTTACATCTGCCAAAAAATGCTGTACGCTAGGTTTATTCTCTACCTTTCGCGTGGTCAGCCGATTGTTGATCACATCGGCAACAGGAAGACTCAGCTTCCGCCAGCCCTCATCGTAGACCCAGCCCTGGATGGTAGTGGTGCGTGATTCCAGCGCTTCCGGGGTGAAGAAATAGACATAAGCGCCTTGTGCATGGCAGGCATGAGTCAGCTCCCGGCAGAACATGGTGATCTGGCCGAAGACCCGCTCCGGCTGTTCGGGATGGTCCCGGCTCACCAGGACGCCAATCATCGGCCCCAGACGCAGAATGCGGCTGCCGGTGCTGTAGGAAGCGTTAAGCGTCAAGCGCTGTCTTAAGCCAAGCCGCCGGGCGAGTGCCTCGCTAACGCGCAGACTGTCGGATTTGGGAACAGGAATTACGGTAACCTCCTGCCGGAAAGAGCCGAAGTTCAGCTGAATGGTTCCGTGCGCCGGTATTTTGAGCCTCTTCATGGATTTGTCGCCTAGCATTACAGCATTTTCCTGCAGGATGCCCGAGTGGACCGTTTGAACCGGGATCTTTAGCTTAGACATCGTGAATCTCCTTCCGGTAGGCAAGCATGGTGCCGGCAATATGAATCTTGAGGGTTACATATCATTCATCATATGGAGACATCTGACCCTTGGTGATTGACCTATTCCCGAAAAAGCCGTGCCGGGCGGATTAATATCGCCGGTAGCCAGGGGGCTGGCAGGCGCGCCCTGGACCGGAGGGCGGGAGCACAGAAGGAAGTAGGCTTGCCCGGTCGGAACTTGCGCGGCTGTCAAATTTGGGCGCAGACAGCCCCCGGGGCTGGCTGCTGAACAGGCATAGATCCGCTGCCTGCTGAATGAGCGGGGGCTTTGGAAGCGAAGCAGAGACGAACATTATTTGGAGGAGGAAATAGAATGAACGTGATTGACAAG
Organism: Paenibacillus sp. FSL R7-0302; assembly: GCF_038006885.1. NCBI lineage: Bacteria > Bacillati > Bacillota > Bacilli > Caryophanales > Paenibacillaceae > Paenibacillus > Paenibacillus sp. FSL R7-0302. Next base: position 4,286,148 of record NZ_JBBOWB010000001.1, on the reverse strand, counting down.
GCGCATGAATTGGCGCGTGCCATTAAAGACAGCAGTGAGGTATCTGATATTACCAGTGCAATGAAGGTGATCGAAGCAGATCCGGAGAGCAAGGCGATGCTCGACAACTTCCGCCAGAGCCAGATTGAGCTGCAGCAGCGGATGATGAGCGGGGACATGCCTCCACAGGAGGACATGGAGAAGATGGAGAAGCTCTTTGAGGTGCTTAACCTGAACCTGGGCATCCGCCGTCTGTTCGACGCAGAACGCCGCCTCAGTGTAGTCATCGAAGATGTGAACAAAATCATCACAGACAGCCTGTCCCAAATGTACGGCGCACAATAAGCACCGGCAGCGCATCGGGGATACTCTCTGATACAGAAAAAGGGTGATTTCAGGGCCATACGGCTCTGGAATCACCCTTTTATTAACACTTCGTTAATCCTGCTTGCCCTCTACCAGACACAGTAGAATAGTAGCGGCCATCCCGAGACGGCGGTCCAGCTTGCCGTGGGTGTCCTTTGAGAAATCGGCAGTGATTTTGGTGACAAACGGGTTGAAGCTGTACCGGAAGGCAGGAATCACCATTCCCCCGATCTCCAAGTTATATTTCAGCGGAATGATGGCAACCGCACGGCGCAGCAAAGCGAGCAAGGCGTTATCCTCCTTAATGGTGCCTATCTCGTTATCCTGCGTGTCCAGGATGGCCCATTCGTCCTTGATGAGAGACTTCAGGCCTTTGCGGCGGAGTGCGCCCACCGTTTCACCGGTCTCCATATCATACACATCATAGGTTGAGCTGATATCAAGAATCTTGCGCGCTTTGATCCGCAGCAGCTCCCTCCCCATTGTCTCGTCAGGGTACAGTGTAATGTCCTCTCTCAGCCGGAACGCTTTCATTTCCGAGAACAGCAGCAGCTCACCCGAATCACCCAAGATATGTAGCTTTCCGCCCGGCGCAGAGAATATTTTTTTGCGGGCGATGTACCGGGTCTGGTTATAAATGGGATTCAAGGTCATTCCCTCCTTCGCTATATAACATCTCATACCCGAGCCATGCAGGATAGAATCTGCTAACAAGGTGGGATCAGCCTGCTGAAAAATTACGCAGCTTGTCTCATATTTCAGGCCGCAGGTTCATAGAATAGAGATATAGATTCATTCTAACAATCCTGTAGAGCGAAGGAGCGGTCCTGCAATGAGAAAAAGAAGTAAATTCAAACATTCCGTGTATCTGCTGGTTGCCCTGGCCATGCTGTTATACGCGCTGCCGAAGCTGTCTTTTCAGAATGGTTCCGGCTGGGTGCTGGGCTTCGGTCTGGTCTGGTGTGTCTTCGCGTTCCTGGTTATTGCCTCACATCTGCATTTTATTATCGGAGTGGATGAAGAGAAGCAGAAGCGCCTGGATGCCGTCCGCAAGGCCAAGCTTGCACAGTGGCAGGGCCAGTGGAACGAAGAAGGCCGGGTGTCGCAGAGATCATAGTTCCGGGATTAAGCTAACGGTGCAAAAGTACCCCCTGTTTGCCTGTGCGGCGGACTGGGGGTTACCTGTGCATGCCACTCCTGCCGGAAGTAAGGTGTGCGGTGTTATATATATATTCCCGGCTGTACTCATTGATGTCAATCCTGGGAAGGCCCGTTCTTTCCACATATCTCCCATACATTTATAGCTGCTTGTCATAGAGCTGTCATAACTTTTGAAAGATACAGTGTAACCTGTTGTACTCCGGTGTGCCCAGCATGTATAATGGGTACAGAATAGTACAGATCGGGGTATGGGGGTGTAACAGTTGGAAGGTCAAGGCGATAATATCACAAAGCATGAACAACTGCTGCAGCACATTGAAAGTCTGAAGGTGGGAACCAAGATCTCCGTCCGCAAGCTGGCGAAGGAGATGGGGGTCAGCGAAGGTACGGCTTACCGTGCAGTGAAGGAAGCGGAGAACCTGGGAATCGTCATCACCAAGGAACGGATTGGCACGGTCCGGGTGGAGAAGAAGCCGCGCAATATTTCCGAACAGCTTACCTTCGCGGATGTAGTGGATATCGTCGAGGGGCATGTGCTTGGCGGAGCAGAGGGGCTGAACAAGCATCTTCATAAATATGTGATCGGTGCGATGAAGGTCGATGCCATGATCCGGTACATCGATGCGGACAGTCTGCTGATCGTAGGGAACCGCGATGATGTGCACTCGCTTGCACTGGAGCAGGGGGCAGGCGTCCTTGTAACGGGGGGCTTCGGCACCAGCCGCGAGGTCAAAGCGCTGGCCGATGCGCTGGACCTGCCGGTCATCTCGTCCAGACATGATACGTTTACGGTGGCTTCGATGATTAACCGCGCGATCTTTGACCGGCTGATCAAGAAGAAGATTATGCTGGTCGAGGATATCGTGGAGGGCAAGCTGCGCCTGAATACACTCAAAATCTCCAGCACCGTAGGAGAGCTGCGTGAACTGTCGCAGGCCAGCGGCGAGCAGCGGTTCCCGGTCACGGATGAGTGGAACCGGGTCATCGGGATAATAGGCCGGCGTGATGTGGAGGATCTCAGCGAAGGGCAAATTATTGAGAAGGCGATGGTGCGCAGTCCGGTCACCGCTGCACTCCAGACCTCGCTGGCTTCGGCGGCGCAGATTATGATGTGGGAGGGGATCGATTTTCTGCCCATTGTGGACCGCAACCGCAAGCTGGTAGGGTCGGTCACCCGGCGTGAAGTGTTGCAGAGCCTGCGCGACGCCAGCAATCAGCCGCAGCTTGGAGAGACGTTCGATCATCTGATCTGGAACGGGTTCGCGGATGAGCGGGATGAGGAGGGGAGATTATTCTTCCACGGCTTCATTACCCCGCAGATGGCAACTGATCTGGGGACGATCTCGGAAGGGGTTCTGTCCACCCTGATGACCCTGTCCGCCTTCAAAGCAGCCAAGGACATCACCGGGAACGACTATGTACTGGACAATATGTCAACCTATTTCATCCGTCCGGTACAGATCGAGCATTCCATCACCGTCATGCCGAAGCTGCTGGAGATCAGCCGCCGCACCTGCAAGCTGGAGATCGAGATCAGCTATATGGATACCATTGTAGCCAAGGCTGTTCTGATGCTCCAGTCGATTGACCATGGGTAGCGGGATAAGCGGGTAATGCTGGGTGAATAACGATGAGAGTGACGATGAACGAGGATTCATTTTCGGAAAAATATTAATTAGACCAGGGCTGTCCTGCAGGCGATCAGGAGGGGCAACTGGTCTATTTGTATGAGCGGCGGCTGAACCCTCAGCTTCCGCTGCGCATCCGGCTGTAGTAGCTGAAGCTGCGCAGTCCCGAGAAGATATTGAACAGGCCCAGCAGCAGAAAAGCAGCCTCAATGACCACGTTAAGCGTCGAGCCGCGGAAGATGAACATCGACATGAGTGAAAGCGTGACCAGCATTCCGCCCAGCAGCATATTCATGATCGAGCGCCTGGTGCCTTGTATGAGCGGGTCGGCGGTTCTGCGGGAAGAGATGCTGTACGCGGCGGCGCATACCATGAAGATAACGAGCAGGGCAAACAGCAGATACTTAATGAACATAATCATGAACGGACAGCTCCTTTGTGGAAGACCGGGCAGTCAGCGTAGCCTCAGCCGGGCACTCTGTATCCTGTGATTGTGATTTGTCCACTATTGTATCATGATTTGCGCCTCAGCTGCGCTTATAAGGGCTGATTTCCACCCAGATTTGCAGCACGCCCTCCATCACCAGCATGGTGCGGATTTTGACGGTGTATTCCTTCTCGCGGGCCAGATAGATTTTGCTGTCCAGCAGCAGGCGCGCCAGCTTGCCGTCGGAATCGATATCGAACATGCTGCGCCCGCGCAGCGGCTCCAGATCGCCCGAAAGCTTGCTGAGGACCTCCTTGGCTATCACCGGGTCCAGTGTCGCCGTATTGTCCTTGACCTTGCTGCCCTCGGTACGCACCTTAATCTCACGGATGACGGTGGAGGTGTTGTTGTATTTTTTGAGCGTCAGAATGTCTTTCCGGTTCTGTTCAATCTCCAGCCGTAGAGCCTGGTTATTGACCCAGAGTATGTTATAGCCCATATGATAAATGGCGTTGTACAGGGCGGCTCCCACAATCATCCCCAGCACAAACACAGCAGCAATCTGCGAGAAACGGCGGTAGCGGTCAAACGGCGGAAGTCGCATGTATCTTTTCACCCCTTGATCTATAGGCATTTGGTTGGAGGCGTGATTGTTCTACTTGCCGCATACCCACTTGACCAGCTCGCTGCCCATATGAGCGCCCAGGAAGGCGAACACCAGATAGAGAATCTGCTTGATCGCCGGGGAGAGATTGCCTCCCAGCATATTGCTCTCAATGACCCGCATCGGGTCAATGGTTCCGCCTACAGCAGCAGCTAGTGCCCATATCTTAATCCGGTCTGCGATTTCCACCATGGTATCGGTTGGCGGCTGAAGAGAGACGACGGCGCCGATTCCGCCCAGCATCGCTCCGCCCAGCACTATGCCGAACGCGATGAAGAAGTCGAGGACGGCCTTGCTTAAGAAAATATCCATAAAAAGCTCCCTCCTTAGATCAGGCGGCGTCCTGGCTTTTGCCTGTCCATATGCTCTTAATCCATTCTATGGGCGGCTCCCCCTCTAATATGATAAAATAGTTTCATCTTATGTTTTGATTTGGAGCTGAAGGGAAGTGGGGAATATGAGCCCATTCGTGCATTTGCATGTGCACAGCGAATACAGTTTACTGGACGGGGCGGCGCGCATTACAGATCTCGTGCGCCGGGCCGGCGAATACGGCATGACATCGCTGGCGCTGACGGATCATGGTGTGATGTACGGGGCCATCCCTTTCTATAAAGCCTGCCGGGCGCAGGGAATCAAGCCGATTATCGGCTGTGAGGCTTATTTGACCGCAGGCTCGCGCCGTGAGCGGGGGAGCCGTAAGGATCAGCCGATCTATCATCTGATTCTGCTGGCGAAGAATATGACCGGCTACCGGAATCTGATGAAGCTGATCTCCATCGGCCATCTGGAGGGCCAGCATTATAAGCCGCGTATTGATATGGAGGCGCTGGCAGCACATTCCGAAGGCATTATCTGCCTCAGTGCCTGCCTGGGCGGTGAAGTACCGCAGCACCTGCTGCACGGCCGGGAGGATGAGGCGCGTAAGGCGGCGCTGCGGTATAAGGAGATTTTTGGAAGCGACTTCTATCTGGAGCTGCAGGATCACGGGATTGCCGAGCAGAAGCGGGTGAATCCGCAGCTGATAGCACTTGCTGAAGAGCTCGATATTCCGCTGGTAGTGACCAATGATGTCCACTATATGGACAAGGAGGATGCCGAGGTCCAGGATGTGCTGATCTGCATCGGCACGGGCAAATCCGTAGACGATGAGGACCGGCTGAAGATCGGAACGGACCAGCTGTTCTTCAAAAGCGGAGAGCAGATGGCTGCGCTGTTTCCGCATGTGCCGCAGGCGATAGAGAACACGCAGCGGATCGCTGAAGCGTGCAATCTGGAGCTGACGTTCGGCCATCATATTCTCCCGGAATTCTCGCCTCTGCCGGAAGGGCTGGATGCCGCTGCTTATCTGCGCGAGCTGTGCCGCAGCGGACTTGCGCAGCGTTATGCGGATACGCCGCTCTGGGAATCGCCGGAGCAGAAGGAGACGGCCGAGAAGCGGCTAGACTACGAGCTGGGAGTCATTGAGAGCATGGGGTTCAGCGATTACTTCCTGATCGTGTGGGATTTTATCGCTTTTTGTCACCGCAGCGGTATTGTTACAGGTCCGGGCCGTGGTTCCTCCGCAGGGAGTCTTACCGCGTACACGCTGAAGATTACCGATGTGGACCCGCTGAAATATAATCTGCTGTTTGAGCGGTTCCTGAACCCTGAGCGGATCACGATGCCCGATATTGATATCGACTTCAGCGACGAACGCCGCGATGAGGTGATTGCATATGTGGTGGACAAGTACGGTAAGGAGCATGTGGCGCAGATCATCACCTTCGGTACGATGGCGGCCAGGGCTGCTGTCCGTGATGTGGGCCGGGCGCTGAATCTGCCGTATAACGAGGTGGACAAGGCAGCGAAGCTGATTCCGGGCCAGCTCGGCATCAGCATCACCCGGGCGCTGGAGAGTACGCCTGAGCTGAAGGCGCTGTATGAGAGTAATCCGAAGACCAGAACGCTGCTGGATACGGCCATGAAGGTGGAGGGCATGCCGCGCCATGCTTCAACACATGCGGCTGGTGTGGTCATCTCCAAGGGGCCGCTGACTGACGCGGTTCCGCTCCAGGCGGGCAATGAGAGCACGGCGCTGACCCAGTACTCCATGGAGCATCTGGAGAGTGTGGGCCTGCTCAAGATGGACTTCCTCGGGCTGCGGACCTTGTCGATTATTGAACGCTGCATGAAATGGGTGAAGGAGATGACCGGGAGCGTACCGGATTTCCGCTTCATCCCGGATCATGATCCGCTCACCTATGAGATGCTGGGAGCAGGCGAGACCACCGGCGTATTCCAGCTGGAATCGGCAGGCGTACGGCGGGTGCTGAAGGACCTGAAGCCGAGCGGGTTCGAGGATATTGTCTCGGTGGTAGCGCTATACCGTCCGGGTCCGATGGAATTCATCCCGAAATTCATCGGGGGCAAGCACGGGGAGTTCGAGGTCGTCTATCCGCATGCGGATCTGCAGCCGATTCTGGCCGATACGTACGGCATTATCGTCTACCAGGAGCAGATCATGCAGATTGCCTCCCTGATGGCCGGCTTCTCGCTTGGCGAAGCAGATCTGCTGCGCCGTGCAGTATCCAAGAAGAAGCGGGAGACACTCGATCAGGAGCGCAGCCACTTCGTGGAGGGCAGTCTGAAGCAGGGCTACAGCGAAGCGGATGCCCATGCGGTCTATGATATGATCGTGCGGTTCGCCAACTACGGCTTCCCGCGCGCGCATGCGGCTGCTTACGGGGTGCTGGCCTTCCAGACCGCTTATCTTAAGGCGCATTATCCGGTGCAGTTCATGGCCGCGATGCTGACTGCTGTGATGGGGAGCCACCGCAAGGTGGCGGAATATGTTCTGGAATGCCGCCGGTCCGGGATTGGCGTACTGCCGCCGGATGTCAACGAGAGCGGGGTGCTGTTCACTCCGGTGCCCGGTGAAGGCCGGGGGCATATCCGCTTCGGGCTGGCTGCGGTGAAGAATGTCGGCACACAGGCTGTAGAGAATATTATAGCAGTCCGCAAGGAGCGGCCGTTCGATAGCCTGCTCGATTTCTGCCGCCGGGTCGATCTGCGGGTCTGCAACAAGCGCGTGATCGAATCGCTGCTGCAGACCGGAGCGTTCGATGCGCTGCCCGGACACCGGGCGCAGCTGCTGGCGATGCTGGATGAGACGGTGGATGCGGCGGCCAAATGGCGCAAGGAGCGCGATGAACTGCAGATCCAGCTGTTCGATGACCTCATTGAGACGCCGAACTGGGAGATCCGCTACCCGGATATTCCGAGGTTCAGCGGAACCCAGCAGCTGGAGCTGGAGCGAGAGCTGCTCGGGCTCTATCTCTCCGGCCACCCGCTGGATGACCATGCGGGGCTGCTGGAGGAGCCGGGAGTTCAGAAGCTGATGGATCTTGGCGAAGCAGCGGATGAGAGTATGACCGTGACGGCCGGTATGGTCGTGTCGCTGAAGGAGATCACGACCAAAGCCGGTAAGGCGATGGCTTTTGTGGAGTGGGAAGACCAGATCGAGCGCTGCGAGGTCGTACTCTTCCCGGAGGTGTGGAAACGCAGCCGCGCCCTGATTGAGAAGGGCGCGCTGCTGGCCCTGCGCGCCAAGGTGCAGCAGGAGGACGAGGGCTTCAAGCTGCTGGCCGAGGAGGTAGCTCCGCTCACCTCGGACAGCGTGCGCGGCCTGCTGCAGCGCCGCAGCGCCGGGTCCCGGCCCGCCTACGGCGCGGGCCGCAGTGCCTCCGCAGGAGCGCCTGCGGCCGCTCCTGCAGCCCGCACGGGCGCCGGTGGCCCCGGCGCCCGGCCCGGCGGTGCAGCTGGCGCCGCCGCTGCACCGGGCACGCGCACACCGGCGGCACAGCCGCCCGGTGCGCGCGCTTCCGCGGCCGCGGCAGACGCGCGGCCGGGCAGCCCTGCCCCGCTGCGCACGGGGCAGGCCCCAGCCGCTGAGCGCGATGCAGGCTCAGCGGCAGGCGCCCAGCGTGTCTTCATCAAGATCACGCCGGGCGCTGAGCTGAAGGGTCTGCTGCCGCGCCTCCAGGCGCTGCTGCAGACCCATCCGGGACCCGCAGCGACGCTGCTGTTCTACGAGCGTAACCAAAAGGTGTTGGCGCTGAGCGACAGCTACCGGATCGAGCCCTCGGAGGAGCTGTTCGCAGCCATTGAAGAGATGCTGGGTGCCGGAACCGTCCGCCTCAGATAGGAGCAGCCTGACTAGCCTAGTGCAACGTCAGAATTTAATTTATATGGGTTGGATTAGTAAAACGATACCACCTACAAATGTGTTCGGTTTTTCGCATACAATGGGCCTGATTACCTTGCGCTATCAAAATGTGTTCGGTTTTCCGCATACATTTGTCCCAAGCAATGCACTCTTTTAGTCGTTCAGGCCTCATCATGCCGACCCGCTATTTTTAATCTGATGCGCTACAGGAGCTTGTTCAAAGTGAACATTCACATAGATGTATTATGTGCAATTAAAAACCGTGAGCAGGACGGCTTTCCTCTCCTAACTGTAGTCTGTACAACTAAATCTGCCCGAAAGGGTGAGAACCCGCATATAGAGGCAGTTTAATTGTATGAATTACAGCCAAAAGTATATTCGGCGGTAAAACAGACGATCTAGTTGTACAGATTGCACTTAAGCATACCCAATGCACCATAATCGGGGCATGCAACACTGATCTTTTTAGCACATTTGCCCCCTCTTCCGCATACATTAGGGAACCAATAGAGTGAACTTATGAATCTGTCAGGCTTCACTCTCAAGTTCAGCTAAATCATAGCGGGGCATTGTCCCGTGCGGAAGGGGAATGACATCATGTCCTATCAAATGGCGGAGGATCTGCTGGAGCGCCGGGGAGTATCACTGGATTCGATCGCAGAGATCGTCTATATCCTGCAATCGGTCTATTATCCCAGCTTAACGCAGGAGGAGTGCCTGAGCAGCGTCAAGTCTGTCCTGAACAAAAGAGAGGTCCAGTATACGCTTATGACGGGGATTGCGCTGGATGAGCTGGCCGAGAAGAAGCTGCTGCCCCAGCCGTTTCAGGCGGTAATGGAAGCGGATGAGTCGCTCTATGGGGCGGACGAGACTCTGGCGCTGGGCATCACGAGCGTGTATGGAATGATCGGCCTGACCAGCTTCGGCTACCTCGATAAAATAAAGCTTGGAATTATCGGCAAATTGAATGATGATAAGGGGAGCATTCATGTATTTCTGGATGATCTTGTAGCCGGAATTGCGGCTGCAGCTTCAGCCCGGATCGCCCACGGGCATGAGGGTGCGAAGGTCTATCCCCATGTGACCGGGACCGAATAACGGCTGCTCCTGATGCGCTGCGATCGGCCTCCCGGGCCTGAGTCCTTCCTGCCGGGCTTGCTTGCGGGAAAAAAGAAAACTGTGTTATCATAATTTCATTATATTCAGGATACGGCTGGATTCGAGATTAGGGAGGCCTTGCAGGGCATGTGGACGGTAATCTATATAGCGCCGACCGCCAAAGTGGCGGAGATGATCGAGAGGAAGCTTACGGAAGAAGGATTTCTGATTAAATGCCGTCCCATCAATATGTCCAAGCAGCAGTTTGAGATTCTGGTTCCTTCGGGAGAGCTTGAAGAAGTGCAGGAGGTCCTCAATCTGATCCTGCATCCCTGAAGAGTATGGCGTAGAGATTCAAGAGCATTCATGACAGCGGCAAGCTGCTATTTACGCAAATAAACGGCTGAAGAGGTGCGACCCTTGTTCAAAGATTTATTTCAGAAAAAACGGAAGTACGCGACTATTCCTTCAGAGCGTCTGGAGCGAAGCGGCGGACCGGCAGAAGGCGAGCGCCCCAAGCGGGAGATTCCCGAAGGCCTAATGAGCAAGTGTGCTAAATGCGGAACGATCCAGTACAGCAAGGAACTGGAGAAGAATTTGAAAGTATGCCCGTCCTGCGGCTATCATATGCGTCTGAATGCGACCGAACGGATTGCGATGATCCTGGATCCGGAAGGGTTCATTGAGTTCGACAGCGAGATGGCGTCCATTGATCCGCTGAAGTTCCCCGGCTATGCCTCCAAGCTGGAACAGCAGCAGTCCAAAACCGGACAGGTTGAGGCTGTAATCACCGGCCAGGGCAGCATCGGCGGACATGCGGTTATTGTAGCCGTGATGAACTTTGAGTTCTTCACCGGCAGTATGGGGTCCGTGGTTGGCGAGAAAATCACAAGAGCGGTGGAAGAAGCGACAGAGCGGGGACTGCCGATGCTGATCTTCTCCACCTCCGGCGGAGCCAGGATGCAGGAGAGCATTCTCAGTCTTATGCAGATGGCGAAGACAAGCGCCGCGCTGGCCCGGTTCAGTGAAGCGGGCGGCCTGTACATCTCCGTCATTACTGATCCGACCACCGGCGGGGTATCGGCGAGCTTTGCCAGCCTGGGCGATATTATTATTGCCGAGCCCGGAGCGGTCTTCGGCTTTGCCGGACGGATTGTCATCGAGCAGACGATCCGCCAGAAGCTGCCGGAGGATTTCCAGACGGCAGAGTTCAATCTGCAGCACGGACAGCTGGATCTGGTCGTGCACCGTAAGGAAATGCGCTCCACACTCACGAAGCTGCTGGAGCTGCATGATGTGAAAGGGGGATTTTAGGTTGGCAGGAGAGTTGCCTTTTGAAATGCCTCTGGTAGAAATGCGCAAAAAAATCGCCGAGCTCAAGCAGTTCGGCGAAGAGAAGGGCATTGATTTCAGCGATGAGGTAGCCCGGCTTGAGGAGCGCTACAGCGAGCTGGAGAATGAGATCTATTCCAATATATCCCCGGCCCAGAAGATGCATCTGGCCCGGCATCACGTACGCCCGACCTCGCTGGATCTGATCGGGCTTATCTTCACGGACTTTATCGAGCTGCATGGTGACCGCCTGTACGGTGACGATCTTGCTGTAGTCGGCGGAATCGCCAAGCTGAACGGCCGGCCTGTAACTGTCATCGGTCAACAGCGCGGCAAGGATACGAAGGAGAATATTCTGCGCTTCTTCGGCAGCGCCCATCCGGAAGGCTTCCGCAAGTCACTGCGCCTGATGAAGCAGGCGGAGAAGTTCGGCCGTCCGATCATCACCTTTGTGGACACCAAGGGGGCTTACCCCGGCAATACCGCAGAGGAACGCGGACAATCGGAAGCGATTGCCCGCAATTTGTTCGAGATGTCCCAGTTGGCCGTGCCGGTCATCTGCGTGATTATCGGCGAGGGCGGCAGCGGCGGAGCTTTAGCGATGGCCGTGGGCAACCGTGTGCTGATGCTGGAGAATGCGATCTATTCGGCGATCTCCCCTAACGGTGCAGCTTCTATTCTGTGGAAGGATGCCACCAAGGCGGAGCAGGCCGCAGAGGCCATGAAGATCACGGCCACCGATCTGCTGGAGATGGAAGTGATCGAGGAGATTATTCCGGAGCCCAGAGGCGGTGCGCACCGGGATTACGAGGCTGCGGCGGAGGCGGTTAAGGACACAGTCTGGCGTCACCTGCAGGAGCTGTCCGGCATGGATGCAGCAGCGCTGAAGGAAGACCGTTACCTGAAATTCCGCAAAATCGGCGAGTTCTCCGAGTCGGTACTGGAGCAGGATGCCGATCAGGATGAAGCGCAAATTGTGGAGTAAGCGGGAGATTCTCTCCGGGGAATTAGACGGCAGTGCCGGTACCGCCGGTTTGCACTTTTTAGCATATTCCAGCTGATTCCAGGCCGCGAACTGGACAAGACCCATAATACATTTATTCCCATTCTAATCATCCCGCAAGAAGTGCGGGATGGTTTTTCTTTTATCGGCCATCCTATATTATTCGACTTTAATTTACAGCAAAAACAGGCACTAACATTGATTTTGTGTTCAACATGCAGTAATATTCATAAGGGCGCAATAAAACGTGCATGTCTTTACATGTGATAAAGTTCCTATACAAAGAGCAAGCCTTATAGTAGATTTTGTAGTTGGAAAAGATGAGACAGAGAGAACGAAAAAACGGAGGAAAACCTAATGCGGAAAAGTAAAATTGTATGTACGATCGGACCTGCAAGTGAATCGTTGGAGAATATCAAAAAATTGATTTTGGCTGGTATGAATGTGGCCCGTCTGAACTTCTCCCACGGCGATTTTGATGAGCATGGAGCCCGGATCAACACGATCCGTCAAGCATCCAAGGAACTTGGCAAGACTGTTGCCATCCTGCTCGACACCAAAGGACCGGAGATTCGTACAGGCAAGCTGGAAGTAGAACCGATTGAACTGGTTCAGGATGAGTATCTGACATTGACTACGGAAGAGATCCTTGGCGACCACAACCGTATTTCCATCACTTACAACAACCTGCCTAACGATGTTCAAGTAGGATCGACGATCCTGATCGACGACGGCCTGATCGGCCTTACAGTTGTCGACATTCAAGGCACCGAAATCAAGACCCGTATTGTTAACGGCGGTACGATCAAGAGCAAGAAGGGTGTTAACGTACCAGGAGTATCCATCTCCCTGCCGGGTATTACGGAAAAAGATACCAATGATATCATTTTTGGGATCGGACAGGACATTGATTTTATTGCCGCTTCTTTCGTACGCAAAGCCAGCGACGTTCAGGAAATCCGTGAACTGCTTGCGAAGCATGATGCTTCCCACATCCAGATCATCTCCAAGATCGAGAACCAGGAAGGTGTCGATAACCTGGATGAAATCCTGGCAGTATCCGACGGCCTGATGGTTGCCCGTGGCGACCTTGGTGTAGAAATCCCTGCTGAAGATGTACCTTTGGCACAGAAGCTGATGATTCAGAAATGTAACATCGCCGGCAAACCGGTAATCACAGCTACCCAAATGCTGGATTCCATGCAGCGCAACCCGCGCCCAACCCGCGCTGAAGCAAGTGACGTAGCGAACGCAATCTTCGACGGAACCGATGCAATCATGCTGTCCGGTGAGACTGCTGCCGGGAAATATCCGGTTGAATCCGTACTGACTATGTCCCGTATTGCTGAGAAAGCAGAATCTGCTCTGAACCACCGTGAGATCTTCATGAAGCAGCAGATTGCTCAAGAAACTACTGTAACTGAAGCGATCAGCCAATCCGTAGCGATCTCCGCTCTGGATCTGAATGCTAAAGCGATCATTTCTTCAACGGTAACTGGCCACACTGCACGCGTGGTTTCCAAATATCGTCCTAAATCACAGATCATTGCTGTTACCACCCAGGAAAGAACCATGCGTCAGCTGGCGCTGGTATGGGGCGTAACTCCTGTATTCGGCCCTGAAGCTCATTCTACTGACGAATTGCTGGAAACAGCTCTTAACGGCGGTAAAGCTTCCGGTCTGGTTAAAGCCGGCGATCTTGTAGTCATCACTGCAGGTATCCCGCTTGGACGTTCCGGTTCCACTAACCTGGTGAAGGTAGATACGATTCCAGCCGACTAGGATTTGGAAGAGCTTCTGCAGCACGAATAAGATATAATGATAAGAGCAGTGGCGCTTGATTGCCGCTGCTCTTTTTTGATATCGATCATGCAAATGGATATATTGGACCTGAGTGTCTGGAACAGGACGGCAGGTCAGGGAGTCGTATAAATAGGGTTCCTGGAATACACAGCAGGAGGACTCTTATGATAGATTCGTCTGACCGAAAAGGCGCTTCCGCAAGAGCGCGGAGGAGAAGGCACGGCCAGCAGCTTCTTATTCTGGATCATAATGCCGCCGTCTGAGACCTTTAGTCTGGGGCTGCGTCCATTGACTTGGCAACAGGTGAAGCAGACTGTGGAAAACTTGGACAGCGGAGCGATATCGAACCCCACCTGCGGCGCTTCGACAATCCATTCGGCCGAGCTTTGCGGTCCGTTATAGCGCTGTACGGTACGGAAGACCCAGCATTTGCTGAGATTGCGCAGGGTGATACACCATTTGCCGGGACTCAGCTTGACGATGGAAGCACGCATATGGTTGCCGGGAGAGACGGGAAGAGGAATTACGGTTTCGGAGGCGGGGAGAATCTCCCACCAGGCATAATACCGGACTTTGCCGTTCACTGACTCATGGCCGGTGCCGGTCTGGATCAGGCTGCTGTTCTTGAAGCCGTCGATGCCAATCCAGGCCGAGGAGAACGTAGGTTTTACCGTAGGCTTTACATAAGGGACGATCCAGTCGGCGGATATCTGCCGGTAGCTGCCTTTTTTGCCGGAAATGGCATAACCGCTCCAATTGCTTGAGGTCCAGCCGAAGCCTGAACTGGCGGCTCTGCCCGTATTGAGTTTATCCTTCAGACAGGGTTTGCTTCGTGTTAATCTATTGACTTGGCCCACTTGTCCACCGCCTCATAATAGGTTGTGCTCTATTTAATGCAGCAGGCGGCTATGAAGGTTGGGTATTCTGTTAAAAAGAATGAGAGAGGACTTGTAATCCCCATGGAAAAAATAACAAAGCTGCGCGGGTTCTATCTGTTTCTGGGACTGGCCGGGGGCTCCTTCGGCTCCTACCTCTCGCTGCTGCTGAAATCGAACGGACTTGAAGTCAGCCAGATCGGCGTGCTGATGGCTATGGGTACGCTGATCGCAATCTGTGTCCAGCCCTTATGGGGAATGGTCTCCGACCGGTATAACCAGGCGCGGCTGGTTCTGATTCTGAGCGTAGCGGTTCCGGCGGTGCTTGCGGTTCTGTACCGTTCGGAATATTTCATCGTGCTGATGCTGGTGTATACCGTGTCCACGATCTTCTCCTCTACACAGGCGCCTATAGCCGACTCGTACGCCATAGCGGCTGCGAACAGGGCCGGAGCCACTTACGGCAGCATCCGCATGATGATGAGCATAGGCGCCGCCGTAGGGGCCATTGCGGGGGGGCAGTATGTATCCAAGTTCTCTGTATCGACCATCTGGCTGCCGTTTCTGCTGCTGAATAGCGTCGCTGTAGTGATAGCCTTCACTCTTCCCAAGCAGGCGGAGGAGAATCATATGATGAGCCAGTCCTTCTCCCAGGGGATCAAAAAACTGCTCGGCAACCGCATCTTCCTGGCCTTCTTAGGCGGAAGCTTTCTGGTCAACCAGACGATGACGGCCTTCGGGACCTATTTTGTCATTGCCTTCCAGTCGGTGGGCGGATCGACCGGCACTGCCGGAATCGCCCTGTTCCTGGCCTCGATTACCAATGTGCCTTCTATGTTCTTCGCCTCCAAGGTGATACGCAGAATGGGGATGGAGCGGACGCTGCTGCTCGGTGCGCTAATCTATGTGCTGCGCTGGGGCATCCAGGTGGCCTTCCCGTACCCTTCCGTCATGATCGGCGT
Source organism: Paenibacillus sp. FSL R7-0302 (assembly GCF_038006885.1). Classification (NCBI taxonomy): domain Bacteria; kingdom Bacillati; phylum Bacillota; class Bacilli; order Caryophanales; family Paenibacillaceae; genus Paenibacillus; species Paenibacillus sp. FSL R7-0302. Next base: position 4,270,643 of record NZ_JBBOWB010000001.1, on the reverse strand, counting down.
ACAGGTGCTTCACGGCCTCTCCTTCGGGTTCTTTTATATCGCTGCGGTTGAATATGTATCGAAGATTACCTCAGCGGAGATGCAGGCGACCGGGCAAAGTGTGTTTAACATCGTATTCTCCGGGTTAGCCGGGATTCTGGGCAATCTGTTGAACGGGATGCTGCTCAATCAGGGCGGGGTCGGACTGATGAACCTCTCCTGTATGATTAGTGCAGCTGCGGGCGCAGCCCTTCTGTTCTATGTTGCCCGAAGCTCCCGCCGCAAGCTGCCGCTGAAGTCTGCTTCCGGCGGTGTTGGCGCGTAGTGGACTGCTGGCTGCCGGGCAGACTGTATTTTAGAAAGGAGCATGAATATGAATATGAATATGAATCCGCATCAACCGGGATGGGCCAGCCGCTGGCATAGTACCTCTATCCGTGTACGTTATCAGGAGACCGACCAGATGGGCGTCGTCTATCATGCCAACTATTTGATCTGGTTTGAGTGCGGCCGTACGGAGATGTTCCGTGAGCTGGGCTTCGACTACAAGAGGCTGGAGGGCCTTGGTCTGCTGCTGCCGGTAACCTCTGCAGATTTGCAATTTAAAAGCCCCGCGCGATATGATGATCTTATTACCGTGTATGCGCGGTTAACGACCTTCTCGGCTCTGAGGGTTGTGTATGAATATGAAATCCGCCGGATGGCGGGGGGTCAGGAAGGGCAGGAGCGGACCGCAGGCGAGCTTCTGGTCAGCGGCTCGACGAGTCATGTCTGGCTGAACGGGGAATGGAGGCCGGTGCGGATCGACAGGGCACAGCCTGAGCTGTTCCATGCCATCCTGGCTGCGCTGAAGGAAGAAGAATAGCGTTAACGTAAAGAAGAAGGAGGAGCAGTATGATCAGGAACAAATGGCTGTGGGCCGCCCTATTTGCAGTCCCGGCCGTGGAATTATTCGGTTTCATCTATGTCTCAAGTTTTCTTGGAGCGCCCAAGACGCTGCTGATCATGCTGGCTACTTCAGTCATCGGTTTGCTAATGATGCGGTTCGAAGGCAAGAAAGTGCTGCAGGACAGCAGAACACATATGCAGGAGGGCCGGGTGCCCGGACGGACCATGCTGGACGGCTTATGTATTTTCTTCGGCGGTCTGCTGCTGATTCTGCCGGGGTTTGTCACGGATCTGATCGGCTTTACTCTGGTATTTCCGCTGACCCGGCCGCTTTACCGGGTTTTTCTGCTGAAATGGATTGAGAAAAAGATGAAGAACGGCACGTTCACCTTTTACCGCAGGTAAGCGGGTAGAGATGCAGAGCAGGCGGGCGGTTGCTGGCGTTAATAAGGAGTTGTAAGGATCGCTTAGGAGTACTATGGAGTAATCAGGCTTGCCAAAGGTGTTCAGTTGCAGGGTGCTGCGGCTGGATGCCTTTTTGGTGTTAGGGAGTGGTGTGGAGCAAAGTTGTTTCGGACGCCCCTAATGCAGCCTGCCGCTGAGGATATAAGTGCGCAGGGCGCGGAATACGCCGGCGCGGGCGAACGCGTCGAGAATAACGAGCAGCACCGGGCCGAGGATCAGGCCGAGCATGCCCATTAGCTGAAGGCCGGCGAACATGCCGATCAGCATGGCGAGCGGATCGACGCCGATGCTGCTGGCGAGTACCTTGGGCTCCAGTACCTGGCGGGTGATCAGGATGATGCCGTAGAGCACCAGCAGCCCGATGGCCAGCGCCATGTTCCCGGTCATGTATGAATACAAGGCCCAGGGCAGAATGACGATACCGACACCCAGATAAGGAATCAGATCGACGATACCGATGGTCAGGCCGATGGCAAAGGCTGATTTGACCCCCAGCAGCAGCAGGCCGATGATCACAATTACCGCCGTTACGGAGATCAGCACCAGCTGGGCGCGGATGTAGCCGAACAGCGCCTTGCGGAGATCCTTCCAGATCTCCGACACCGGTCTCAGCAGCGGGGCCGGGAGTAAGGCAGTCAGTTTGGCATTATGCCGTTCCCAGCCGGTGCTGAGGAAGAAGGCGGCCAATACGATGACAATCAGAATGGTGCCAAGGCTCGGCAGCGAGGAGATCAGCTTCAGGATGATATTAAAGAATCCGGTAATCATCTGCGTCACGGCTTGGCCGACCGTTTCAGTGGTCCGGTTGATATTGCTGTCAATGGTGGCGTGATAGCCCGGGTTGTCGTGGTAAAACTGGTTGATTTGGTTAATAATATTCTGAATGCTGGCATTGCGGCTCAGGGACAGCAGCAGCTCCCGCCACTGACCGGTATGAATATCGAAGGTCTGGAGCAATCCGATCAGCTCTTTGACCAGCCGCGTGATTAGAGCGGTCAGTACAAGTGCGATGCCTCCGATGTAGAACAGCAGCGAGAGGGATACGGCGAGCCAGCCGGGGAGCTTCAGCCCCTTAAGAATCAGGACCAGCGGATGCATGAAATAAGCCAGCAGCCAGGCGATCAGCAGGGGGTACAGGAGCGGCAGCAGTACATATACAGCCAGCAGAATCAGGGCGGCGGCAAGCACGACCCAGAGGCCGCGCAGCATTCTTTTCAGCACAAGTGTATCGATCTTACGTCCCTCCTACTCTGGCGTGATTCCAGTAATAACGGCTCGTCTTATATATATTCATAGGGGGTGTGAAAAGACTAGCAGCGCCAGAAAAGGGCAGACAGCGGGCATATCCATAACCTGGAAGCGCGTTCATGAATCAGGTTTTTCGTTCGTTTTTTTCTATCCCTCCGATAAAATCATTTGATGTCCTGTAAAGCTTCCACGTTGTTCACATAACCGTCAAAATCCGGTATGATAATTAAAGGTTAAAGAGCAGAAATTTAGTTGCAATCTTCTGAGCCGGTCCTGAAGCTTTTTTTCTGAGAGAGTTGAAATACTTGGAAATGTAAATGTTTACATGAGATTTGAAGCGGCACTATACACTCTTGTTGGCAAAGGAGAGAGATACTATGACAGCTACTAAAGGACTTGAAGGCATTGTTGCAACGACCTCCTCAATCAGCTCTATCGTAGATGGAGTGCTCACTTACCGCGGCTATGATATTGACGATCTTGCGGACCATGCCACATTTGAGGAGACCGCTTATTTGCTGTGGTTCGGCAGTCTGCCGACGGTGCCGGAGCTTGAAGCTCTGCGGCGCGACCTCAGCGCTCACGCTCCGATTCCGGAGCAGGTGCTCACTCAAATGAAGCTGTATCCCAAGGAAGCCAACACCATGGCCGCTTTGCGCTCTGCCGTATCAAGTCTGGCGTTGTACGATGAAGCCGCCGATGATATGAGCAAGGAAGCGAACCAGACCAAGGCGCTGAAGCTGCAGGCGCAGATTCCGACCGTAGTTGCCGCACTGGCACGCATCCGCAAAGGCCTGGAGCCGGTAGCTCCCAAGGAAGGCTTGACCATCGCCGAGAACTTCCTCTACATGCTGTGGGGAAAAGAGCCGGATGCGGTATCCGTCAAGGCGCTGGATACCGCGCTTGTGCTGCATGCCGACCATGAGCTGAATGCTTCGACTTTTGCCGGACGGGTAACGGTTGCGACCTTGTCTGACATCTATTCCGGTGTGACCTCAGCGATCGGGGCGCTTAAGGGGCCGCTGCATGGCGGGGCGAATGAAGCTGTAATGAAGATGCTTGAGGAGATCGGCAGCCTGGACGCGGTGGAGCCGTATATCCAGGGCAAGCTGGAGCGCCGCGAGAAGATTATGGGCTTCGGACACCGTGTCTACAAGAACGGCGACCCGCGCGCCAAGCACCTGATGAAGATGTCCAGCGAGCTGGGCACGATGAAGAATGACACCAGTCTCTATGACATGTCCGTCAAGGTGGAAGAGCTGATCACCAGCCAAAAGGGGCTGAAACCAAACGTCGATTTCTATTCGGCATCGGTCTACACACAGCTGGGGATTGAACGGGAGCTGTTCACCCCGATCTTCGCGATCAGCCGCACTTCGGGCTGGACGGCGCACATTTTGGAGCAGTACGAAGACAACCGTATCATCCGTCCGCGTGCGGAATATACAGGCATGTCCGACATGAAGTACGTCCCTGTAGACGAGCGATAACAGGACGGCAGGGAGGGCTGCCCTTGCGGGCTGCTCTACCCCTTTAGTACAATGAATGATATGAATGCTTATACATCATACTTTTAGGAGGAATATCTACCAATGTTGAAACTGGAACAATACGATCTGCCCACAGAAGGCGAACAAATTACAATCGAAGACGGCAAGCTGCTGGTTCCGGATCAGCCGATCATTCCATTCATCGAGGGTGACGGGACAGGCCGTGACATTTGGAAAGCCTCCAAGCGGGTGCTGGATGCAGCTGTAGAGAAAGCCTACGGCGGTGAGAAAAAAATTGCGTGGTACGAAGTGTTTGCCGGCGAGAAGGCCTTCAATACATATGGTGAATGGCTGCCGAACGACACGCTGGAAGCGATCCGCGAGTACATTGTGGCCATCAAGGGTCCGCTGACCACTCCGATTGGAGGAGGTATCCGCTCCCTGAACGTAGCGCTGCGCCAGGAGCTTGACCTGTACGTATGTCTGCGTCCGGTGCGCTACTTCGACGGCGTTCCTTCTCCGGTGAAGCATCCTGAACTGGTGGATATGGTTATTTTCCGTGAGAATACTGAGGATATCTATGCTGGTATTGAATATCAGGAAGGCTCTGCCGAAGTGAAGAAGGTGATCGAATTCCTGCAGAAGGAAATGGGCGTGAACAAAATCCGCTTCCCGGAAACATCCGGTATCGGTATTAAGCCTGTATCCGAGGAAGGCTCGAAACGCCTTGTTCGTTCAGCAGTAGAGTATGCGATCAAGCACGGACGCAAGAGCGTGACCCTGGTACACAAAGGCAACATCATGAAGTTCACTGAAGGCGCCTTTAAGAACTGGGGCTATGAAGTGGCTGAACAGGAGTTCGGCGATAAGGTCTTCACCTGGAACCAGTACGATGTCATCAAGGAACGCGACGGTGAAGCGGCTGCGAATGCCGCCCAGAAGGAAGCCGAAGCAGCAGGCAAGATCATCGTGAAGGATGCCATTGCCGACATTGCGCTCCAGCAGGTATTGACACGCCCGACAGACTTCGATGTCATTGCGACGCTGAACCTGAACGGTGACTATCTCTCCGACGCACTGGCTGCCCAGATTGGCGGCATCGGTATCGCTCCGGGAGCGAATATTAACTATATTACGGGACATGCTATTTTCGAAGCTACACATGGTACGGCACCTAAGTATGCTGACAAGGATGTAGTGAATCCGGGCTCTGTTATTCTCTCCGGCGTTATGCTGCTTGAGCATCTGGGCTGGCAGGAAGCGGCTGACCTGATCTACCAGGGAATGAGTACGGCGATTAACAACAAGACGGTTACTTACGATTTTGCCCGCCAGATGGAAGGCGCGACTGAGCTGAAATGCTCTGCTTTTGCTGACGAGATCATCAACCATCTGTAAGCAGGCCGGGCCGGTAAATACTACAGATATAAGCTGCACATCCGTGTAGCTTATATCTATGTAGGCCGCCTTCAGACTATCATCAGGTTAGGAGGGCTACCGTGGCGATCAAACGTTCAAAAATCACTGTCGTAGGTGCCGGATTCACCGGCGCGACCACGGCGCTTATGCTTGCCCAGAAGGAGCTTGGCAATGTAGTGCTGCTTGACATTCCTCAGCTTGAGAATCCGACCAAGGGCAAGGTGCTGGATATGCTCCAAGCGGGCCCCGTGCAGAATTTCGATGCTCAAATTACCGGAACCTCCAGCTATGAGGACGCAGCGGATTCTGACATTGTGATTATTACCGCAGGGATTGCCCGTAAGCCCGGCATGAGCCGTGAGGATCTTGTCAATACCAATGCGAACATCGTCAGATCGGTCTGTGAGAATGTGAAGCGCGTGGCTCCAGAGTCCATTGTGATCATACTGAGCAATCCGGTGGATGCCATGACATACGTGGCCTATCATGCGCTTGGCTTCCCCAAAAACCGCGTCATCGGGCAATCCGGGGTGCTGGATACGGCCCGCTACTGCACCTTCATCGCTCAGGAGCTGAATGTATCGGTAGAGGATGTGCGCGGCTTCGTGCTGGGCGGCCATGGCGACGATATGGTGCCGTTAGTGCGTTATTCCAGCGTAGGCGGTATTCCGATCGAGACGCTTATCCCGGCAGAGCGCATCGCAGAGATTGTGCAGCGTACCCGTGTCGGCGGCGGTGAGATTGTCGGCCTGCTTGGGAACGGCAGCGCGTATTATGCTCCGGCAGCATCCCTGGTTCAGATGGCGGAGGCTATTCTCAAGGACAAGAAACGGATCATACCGGTAATCGCTCTGCTTGAGGGTGAATACGGCTATGAGAACCTGTTCATGGGAGTTCCTGCGCTTTTGGGAGCGGAGGGCATTGAGCGGATTTTTGAACTGGAGCTTACGGCGGAGGAACAGGCGGCGCTTGACCAGTCCGCTGATTCGGTCCGGGCGGTGACTTCTTCGGTAACAATGTAACCCCGGCAATCTGCCGGAGCCCCGCAAATTGAAATTGGAGGAGATTATGATGGGTCATGTTTTCTTTTTTCTGCATATGATCGGGACACTGGCACTTGGCTTCTATCTGGTGCTGCCGTTTATCTTAAGCGGGACGGCTAAGCTGTCCTCCCCGGCGAAGGAAGGCACGCTCAGTGCAATCGGCGGATTCAACCGTTTTGCCCAATACGGGCTGGTAATTCAGCTGCTGACCGGCGGCTACATGATGACTAAGGGCGAGTATTCTGTACCCTGGATGATCATTGTTACGGTGCTTCTGCTGGCTATGTTCGCGTTCGGCGGGATTATGACCAAGCCTCTGCGCCTTGCTGCGGCAGGCATGAGAGAGAACCGCGATGTCTCTGCCGAGACTGCCAAGATTCGTACCATGAGTCTGCTGCTGATGGTCTCGCTGGTCGTCATGATCTTTTTCATGGTCTACAACACAATTATCTAAATAACCTGCTGCCGGATGGGCAGTGTGATAACAGCTCTGGAAGCCTCGGCCTCCAGGGCTGTTTCGCATGTCTGGATGCACATGGTTGGATATTGTTCCCAACGGCTGTGTATTCCGCTACACTATGATTAGGTGCTTGGTTCATTTGGCATCACATACATACTTAGGAGTGAGCGCAGTAATGATAGGAAGAAAATTAGTAACGGTCGGGCTGAGTCTGGGCTTGCTGCTGGGTTCAGCCGGGCATATGTCTGCGGCAGCCGATTATGAAGGACACTGGGCGCAGAAGCAGATGAGCCGCTGGCTGGAACAGGGATGGCTGAAGGGATTCGCGGACGGGTCAGTCCGGCCGGATCAGGCGATCACTAGAGCGGAATTTATCGCGTTAATCAACCAGTTGGCCGGGCTGACGGCTGAGAGCAAGGTGAAGGCTGATTTCAGCGATCTGCCTAAGACGAGCTGGGCATACGAAGAAATCTCGAAAGCGCTGGAAGTGGGCATCATCAAGGGTTACGGAGGCACGATTCGTCCGGGCGATCCCGTTATGCGCCAGGAGGCGGCGATTATGGTGAGCAGAATGATGTATTTTGAGACGGGAAGCACGGAGGTATTATCCATGTTCAGCGATAAGGATCAGATTGCAGGCTGGAGTGAAGCCGATGTCGCTGCACTGATCAATGACGGAGGAATGAAGGGGTACCCGGACGGGCGGTTTGCTCCAGAACAGGCGATGACCCGGGCCGAAGCGATTGCACTGCTGGATTACTACAATGTCACAAGCGGCGGCTTGCAGAGTGTAACTATCAGCCATTCTGAGGGGCTTGGAAGCTTTGAACCAGGAGCCATCAAATACTATAACAATGTCACTGTATCCGGCTATGATGTGCTGCTGCAGAATCTGAAGATTTTTGGAGACCTGGTCCTGGAGGAAGGAATCGGCAACGGAGAGGTGAACTTGGACAGTGTTGAAGTACTAGGCAAGGTCATCATACAGGGCAGCGGAGATCCCTCAGTGCAGCTAAAGAACACAACCATGAACCAAGTGATTGTGCAGAAGAATAGTGGAACTGCCCGCCTGGTCACCGAAGGTACAACCTGGGTGAAGGCATTGTCGGTACAGTCCGGTGTAAATCTGGAAGAGGGGGAGGGTACCGGAGAAGGGTTCACAGATATTGATCTGCCATCCGGCCTTGCAGCCGGGATCGTAGTGACGCTTAACGGCAATTTCGGAGATGTGAACATTGAAGCCAAAGGACCCGTCCTCCACCTGCAAAAAGGCTCCATACGCACGCTTAAGACCGCTGCCTCTGCAACAGGGGTTAAGATAGAGCTAGATGAAGGGACAACGGTGACGCAGGCGATTCTGAATACGTCAACGAAGGTTATGGGTGCGGGTAAGGTTCAGGATGCAATTGTGAAGGAAGATGAATAGAGCGTGCCTAAAAACAGAATGTCCACAATTGGACCGGGCGCGCCGCGTAGGCCGTGCGTTTATCGTATCCCGGTAATCGCCCGGTACTCCCGGTCCAGCATCGCATAAAAGTATTGGTTCACCCACTGGTTGTTCCAGTGTATTTCTTCCCGGAATACGCCTTCGCGGACCATGCCTAACCTATCCAGCACTTTGATGGATGAGGTATTGTATTCATTGCACATAGCCACAACTCTGTGGGCCTTCCATTCTTCAAAAGCAAGCTTCAAGGCCAGCTGCGCAGCTTCGGTGCAGTAGCCTTGCCCCCGGTATTCTGGGAAAAGGCTGTAGCCCAGCTCCCAGCTTTCGCGCTCTTTTACATACCAATGTATACTCAGTTCCCCTACAGGGGTTGCTTCGGGAGTGGCTAGCCTGATCAGGAATTGTCTATGCCAGTCGCTCTGGATTCGTTCCGCCACAGTCTTCCGGACGGCCTCCTTGTCGGTTGGAATCATATCCTCGAAGGGCCAGAGTGAAACGCTCATTTCCAGATCTGTGATGAAATCGATATCGTCCGGGGTGACCGGAGATAAGGTGATTCTTGCATTCATTGTGCGATACCCTCCTGCTAGTATGATTTCGATATGATCTTGCCGTTGTTCCCCACAAAGTATAGGTCATTCCCCTTAGCGGATATAGATAATAATCTTTTTGGAAACGTTCCTTACTTACTGACTATCGTTCCGCTATAGGAACCGTTGAATGAAGATTACTTGTTTGGGCGGCTGCCAAGTGTGGTAAGTAACATAACGTAGAGCCAAGCAGGCACACTGCCTGATGCATAAACACCAGACCTTAAGCCATGCTAACATGATTGATCAACAATACTGTGGACAGCGAAAGGAGAATGGATTATGCCAGACACTAGCAAGCAACCTGTCAAAACTTTACCACCGCAGGTGCAGGATCAGCGCCCCGGAATTGAAAGTGAGATGAACCCGCTTCCGGAGTTTGAGACACCGGCGTACAAGGCAGCAGGCAAGCTGCTGGGCAAGGCTGCGCTCATTACCGGAGGCGACAGCGGGATCGGGCGTGCAGTTGCCGTTCATTTTGCCAAGGAGGGCGCGGATGTGGTGATCTCCTACTTGAACGAGCATGAGGATGCGGAAGAGACCAAGCGCCAGGTGGAACAGGAGGGCAGAACGTGTATTCTGATCGCCGGGGATATCGGGGACGAATGCTTTTGTCAGAGCTTGATTCGTCAAACCGTTGAAGGACTCGGCAAGCTTGACATTCTAATCAACAATGCGGCGGAGCAGCATCCGCAGGATCATATTGAGGACATTACGGCGGAGCAACTGGAGCGTACGTTCCGGACGAATATTTTCTCCATGTTCTATCTGACCAAGGCTGCCATGCCTCATCTCAAAAAAGGCGCTACCATCATTAACACCACCTCCATCACGGCGTATCGCGGCAGCCCGCAGCTGCTGGACTATTCGTCCACCAAGGGAGCCATTCTCAGCTTCACCCGGTCACTGTCGATGAATCTGGCGGATAAGGGCATCCGCGTGAATGCGGTAGCTCCCGGACCGATCTGGACCCCGCTGATCCCGTCAACCTTTGACGCTAAGAAGGTCAGTGAGTTCGGCGGCACCCAGCCGATGAAGCGCCCGGGACAGCCTGAAGAGCTGGCACCGGCGTATGTGTACCTGGCTTCGGACGATTCCTCCTATGTGAGCGGGCAGGTGATGCATGTGAACGGCGGCGAGGTTGTGAACGGATAAGAAGCAGTGTAACCATACGTATTACACAATTTGCTCAGCAAATGTGGAGAAGCCAGCCGGGAGGCTGGCTTTTGTGAGACGAGATAGGTATAGCCCTAACAGAAATAATATGCTAATATACAACAAGCAAGACGAAACAACCGCATAGAACGATCACTAGGGGTGCCGCAAGGCTGAGACGGGCGTAGTTGTCCGGACCCTTTGAACCTGATCTGGTTTATACCAGCGTAGGGAAGTGGAGAACGAATAATGCAGCGGGGGTATACGGCTAATCCCGGTATTCCTGCTTTTATTCCAGACTGCTTCCTTTACGGGGAGCGGTCTTTTTTGTGTTGCGGGGTGGTGCAAAGCGGGCTTGGAGCAGACGGGAGGCGAAAGAGTGTTGTATGAGATTCATGCGGTCTCGGACGGGCGGCTGCCGCCTGAAGCGCTGACCGAATGGGCCGTGGCTGTACATTCTATAGTGGATTATATCCATCTCCGCGAAAAAGCCATGCCCGCCCGCCAACTGTTGGCGGCGGCGCAGCAGATGCTTCAGGCCGGGGTTCCGCCTTCGAAGCTGGTCATTAATGACCGGATCGATGTTGCCCTGGCCGCCGGGGCAGGCGGTGTACATTTAGCCTGGCACAGTCTTCCTCCAGCCGCAGTGCGCGGCCTTGCACCGGACCTGCGGATCGGCAGATCGGTACACTCGCGGGAAGAGGCGGCAGAGGCTGGAAGGCAGGGAGCAGACTTCTGCCTCTACGGGCATGTGTTCCCGACGGCCTGTAAGCCGGGACAGCAGGCACGCGGACTTGCGCAGCTGGCAGAGGCCGTCCGCTGGAGCTGCATCCCGCTGATTGCGCTTGGAGGGATTACCCCGGGGAATGCCGGGGCGGTGTTAGCCCAAGGGGCGGCTGGCATTGCCGTCATGTCGGGGATCTGCGGAGCCCCGGACCCTGTGGCAGCGGCCCGGGCGTACAGGGAAGCGGTCCACAGGGCAGCAGAGCTGGCTGAAGCGCTGGATATGGCTCAAGCACAGGGCACAGCAGGAGGTGAACAGGCATGAATGTGACCGTTAACGGGAAGAGGCAAAGAATTGAAGAGAGCTGCCGGACGCTGGAGGATCTGCTGTCCCGGCCCGAATGGGCCGGTAAGCTGGTGATTGTCGAGCTGAACGGTGAGCTTGCCGGCAGAGAGGTTTATGGAGAGACACTGCTCAGCGAGGGGGACCGGGTGGAGCTGGTTCATTTTGTAGGCGGAGGCTAAACAAGAAGACTTATTCCGGGAGGCGTTAACATGCAAGACTCATTGATGATTGGCGGAGTGACTCTAACCAGCAGACTGTTCATTGGCACCGGAAAATACAGCCGCAACACCCTCATTCCCGAGGTGATTACGCGATCAGGCTCACAGGTCATTACCGTTGCTCTGCGCCGGGTGGACCCGGAGAGCAGTGACAATATTGTCAGCCATATTCCTTCCCATATGACCTTGCTGCCTAATACCTCTGGTGCGCGCACCGCAGAGGAAGCAGTACGGATTGCCCGGCTGGCGAGATCGGCGGGGCTGGGGAACTGGGTGAAGATTGAGGTCATCAACGACCAGAAATATCTGCTGCCGGATAACACCGAGACCATCCGGGCGACCGAGATTCTTGCAGCTGAGGGCTTCGTGGTGCTGCCGTATATGAGTCCTGACCTGTCCGCCGCCCTGCGGTTGAAGGCAGCGGGGGCTGCGGCCGTGATGCCGCTGGGAGCGCCGATCGGGTCCAACCGCGGACTGCAGACCAAGGAACTGATCCGCATTCTGATCTCCGAGACGGAGCTGCCGGTGATCGTGGATGCCGGAATCGGCAGACCGTCCGAGGCGGCTGAGGCGATGGAGATGGGTGCCGCAGCGGTGCTGCTTAATACAGCGATTGCCACCGCCTCAGATCCGCTGCTGATGGCAGAAGCCTTCCGTGACGCGGTAGCTGCAGGGCGCAAGGCTTATCTCGCTGGACTAGGGCCCGTAGAGGAGACGGCGGCAGCCTCTTCACCGTTGACCGGGTTCTTGGCCTGACAGATGGAATAGGGAGGAGAGAACGGTTATGAGCTTTTATGAGACGATGACCCGGCTGGAGCAGCTTCCTTACGGAACGCTATGGAGCCGCTATACGGCAGAGGATGTGAAGCGTGCGCTTCGTGCAGAGCGGGTCGATGAAGAGGGGCTGATGGCACTGCTGTCACCGGCAGCGGAGCCTTATCTGGAGGAGATGGCGCAGAAGGCGCACCGGTTAACGCGTACGCATTTCGGCCATGTGATGCAGCTGTTTACACCGATGTATCTGGCTGATTTTTGCGTGAATCACTGCACGTATTGCAGCTTCAGTTCGATCTATGATTTTCCGCGCAAAAAGCTGACGCTGGAGCAGGTCGCCAGGGAAGCAGAGATCATCGCTGCCACGGGCCTGCGCCACATTCTGATCCTGACCGGAGAATCCCGGAATGACAGTCCGGCCGGTTATGTGAGGGACTGCGTGAACGTGCTGCGCCGCTATTTTTCCTCCGTCAGCATTGAAGTGAATCCGCTCTCGACAGCCGAATATGCTGAGCTCAGAGAAGCCGGTGTGGACGGTCTGACGCTCTATCAGGAGGTCTACCATCAGGAGACTTATCGTGCGCTGCATATCAAAGGACCCAAACGTGTCTACCGCAACCGGCTGGATGCTCCCGAGCGGGGCTGTCAGGCGGGCTTCCGTTCGGTAAATATCGGGGCTCTGCTCGGCATGTACGAATGGCGCCAGGAGGCGCTGGCAACTGCGCTGCATGCGAGGTATTTGCAGGACAAGTACCCGGAATGCGAAATCGGGCTGTCGACTCCCCGATTCCGGCCTTACTTAGGCGAATTCAACCCGGCAAGCGATGTTACCGACCGTGCGTTGGTGCAGATCATCCTGGCGTACCGCCTGTTCCTGCCGCGTTCCGGCATCTCATTGTCCACACGCGAGCCTGCCGCTCTGCGCGATCATCTGGTCCAGCTCGGCATCACGAAGATGTCCGCCGGGGTATCCACCGAAGTGGGAGGACATTCCCTGGAAGGGGGAACGCCGCAGTTTGAAATCTCGGACAACCGCAGCGTGAACGAGATGGCCGAGATGCTGCGCTCGCAAGGACTCCAGCCGGTATTCAAGGACTGGGATATCCTGTCCGAGCCGCTTGGGTTGAGGTAGGCAAGCTGAATCTGGTTGAGAGCCTGATGTGACCAAACCGGGTGCAACTTAAACTGATCAGGTATATCGAATCAGCTTGACCTGAACAGCCAAACTGAATGAACTTAGACTGACTTGACTAATCGTGCTTAACTTAACTTGACTAGACTAACCGTGTCTAACTTAACCTGACCATATGCAAATAACCCGCTTCATGGCGGGTTATTTGCATTGTATATGGGTTGTAGGCTGCTCACGCTGACTTCTCCTTCTACCACGAAGGCTCGTGGGCAGGATGTATGCGAAAAACCGAATACAATCGCTAGCGCGAAGGCTGATGGGCCAAATGTATGTGTGTACTCTATCTACTCTATAGATTCAGGCTGTCCGGCAGACTGTCCCTGACTCGCACTGGAAGTCAGCTCGTCCAGCGACATCTCGAAGCCCGGAGCCATGTGTTTAAGGAAATACTCCATCTCAGGCATCTCCAGTACATGCAGCTTCGCGGCAGTCTGCTCTCTGGCAGCGGCGAATTCGCGGTTGCCTGCGGCGACCTCCCAGACGCATTTCAGGTAAGCGTCCAGCACATCCGCTGCCTTGACGTAGCGGAGCAGTCCGGCATCCTCGGAGCCGGGCGGGCTGGTGTGCGGCTGCAGGAGCGGCGCATAGACTGCGCTCAGCTCCGGCGGGATCATGGCCGCCAGCCGGTCGGCGGCCACCTGCTCCATCTCGCGGAAGCTCGACAGCAGACGCGAGTTGTTATGCTTCACCGGCGTAGCGATGTCGCCGGTGAAGACCTCGGTGGCGTCGTGGAACAGCGCCATCGTGGATGCGCGGTCGGCGTTCAGCGACCGGCCGAAATGGGCATTGCCGATGGTGCACAGCATGTGCGCCAGCAGGGCGACCTGGAATGAATGCTGCGCCACGTTCTCCGGGGCGGTGCTGCGCATGAGGCTCCAGCGCTGGATATATTGCAGCCGGTAGAGATAGGCGGAGAAATGGTAGTTCAATTTTGAAGTAACCCCTTTCATGAGCAGCTTAATGTGCTATTATAGTAACTAATTGTACCAGAGTTAGGGCCGCTTGAACCAGATGGAGAGGAGACTGAATGAAGATGCAGCATTTTGAAGAGAGCATTTATAATTTGATTGTAGAGACCTCCACGAACCTGCCGGGCGATGTGCGCCGGGCAGTGGCCAGAGGGCGGGCGCTGGAAGACCGAGCGACACGCTCCGGACTGGCACTAACCACGATAGCGCAGAATATCGGAATGGCGGAGCAGCAAATATCGCCGATCTGCCAGGATACGGGGATGCCGACTTTTATAATTCATACGCCGGTGGGCGTGAATCAGATAGAGATGAAGAAGGATATTCACAGCGCAATTATCCGCGCTACGAAGAACGGCAAGCTGCGGCCCAATTCCGTGGATTCGCTAACCGGCGAGAACAGCGGGGATAATCTGGGGGCAGGCACTCCGGTGATTCACTTCGAGCAGTGGGAGGAAGAGAGCATTGACGTCCGGCTGATCCTGAAGGGCGGCGGCTGCGAGAATAAGAACATCCAGTACAGCCTTCCGGCAGAGCTGGAGGGACTCGGCAAAGCCGGACGCGACCTCGACGGTATCCGCAAGTGCATCCTGCATTCCGTGTACCAGGCGCAGGGCCAGGGCTGTAGCGCAGGATTCATTGGTGTAGGCATTGGCGGCGACCGTACCACGGGCTATGAGCTGGCGAAGAAGCAGCTGTTCCGCAAGGTTGAGGATGTGAATCCTAATGAAGATTTGGGCAAGCTGGAGCATTACATTATGGAGAATGCCAACAAGCTCGGAATCGGCACGATGGGCTTCGGCGGTGAAGTGACGCTGCTGGGCTGCAAAATCGGAGTAATGAACAGGCTGCCTGCCAGCTTCTTTGTCTCCGTAGCCTATAACTGCTGGGCCTTCCGCCGCCAGGGCATTCTGGTTCATCCGGCTACCGGTGACATTCAGGAATGGCTGTATGAGAGCGGCACCGGGATATCTGTTGAGGGGGAAGCTGCACCGCAGCCTGTTGCTGAACCTGTGGGTGTAGCTGCGGCAGAACGGACAGCTTCCGGCGTGGTGCCAGAGGATGCTACGATTCCTGCGGCACCGGCTATTGTATCCGGGACGGGTGAAGCAGCTTCGGATGCGGCCGTCTCAGGGAATGGGGCAGCATCTGAACCGTCTGCGGCAGCTTCCGCCGGCTCAGGCGGCTCGCGCGAGATCCGCCTGACCACACCGATCAGTGAGGAGGATATACGCAGCCTGCGCGTCGGCGATGTGGTGATCCTCTCCGGCGAGATGCACACCGGCCGCGATGCCCTGCACAAATTCCTCATGGATCACGACACCCCTGTCGACCTGAACGGTGCCGTCATCTATCACTGTGGCCCGGTCATGCTGAAGGATGATGAAGGCTGGCATGTGAAGGCGGCTGGCCCGACGACCAGTATCCGCGAGGAGCCGTATCAGGGCGATATTATTAAGAAGTTCGGTATCCGCGCCGTAATCGGCAAAGGCGGTATGGGACCCAAGACCCTTAAGGCCTTAGGGGAGCACGGCGCGGTCTACCTCAATGCCATCGGCGGTGCAGCGCAGTATTACGCAGAATGTATCAAGAAGGTCAACGCGGTAGACTTCATGGAATTCGGTATTCCTGAAGCGATGTGGCATTTACAGGTGGACGGCTTCGCAGCGATAGTGACTATGGATGCGCACGGCAACAGCCTGCATGCCGATGTCGAGAAGGATTCCGCCGCCAAGCTGGCCCAGTTCCGGGAACCGGTGTTTAAGTAACCCATAAAAGAAACAGCGGCAGTTAAGGACGAGAAATTGAAGTCCGGACTGCCGCTGTTTTTATTGAATGAATACTCTGCACCGTCCTAAAGGGCATTTTGTTCAATCTCAAAGCCCAAGTCCTCAATCATTTGATGATCAGCCGGTATATCTTGGCCTGTTGTCGTTAGATAATCACCTACAAAGAGTGAATTTGCAGCGAACAGAGATAAAGGCTGCAGCGTACGGAGGCTGATCTCCCGGCCGCCAGCCACGCGGATTTCTTTAGACGGACAAATGAAACGGAACAGGGCGAGTACCTTCAACGCTTTAGTCGACGGCGTGCGGCCAGCGTGCTGCAAGGGGGTTCCCGGTATGGAATTCAGGAAATTGATTGGAATCGAATCCGCATCCAGTTCGCGGAGCGCATAGGCCATTTCAACAATTTCTTGATTGGTTTCGCCCATACCGATAATGACACCAGAGCAGGGGGACATGCCGTGTGCTTTTACCTTCTCCACAGTTTCAATGCGTTGCTCAAAGGTATGGGTCGTCGTGATGGCAGGATAGTTGGCTTTACTGGTGTTCAAGTTGTGGTTGTACCGATGTACGCCGGCTTCAGCAAGACGTCTGGCTTGATCATCCCTGAGAATGCCCAGACATGCGCAAATTTTTAGCGGCATTGTCTTGCGGATTTCTCTAACCGCGTCCGCCACTTGGTCTAGCTCCTTGTCTGTCGGCCCTTTTCCGGATGCTACAATGCAATAGGTCCCGGCTTTGCGTGCTATAGCTTCACGTGCGCCTGAGAGCAAGGTGTCTTTATCTAGCAAGGGGTATTTTTTAACCGGAGCCGTCGACACAATAGATTGCGAGCAGTAGCCGCAGTCCTCGGGGCAAAGGCCGCTTTTGGCGTTGATGATCATATTGAGCTTGACTTTTTTACTGTAAAAATGCTTTCGCACCTTAAACGCTGCATGCATGAGCAGAAGCAGCTCATCGTCGTTGGCTTCGAGTACAGCATGTCCTGCCTCTAATGTTAAACATTCTCCACGTAGTGCTTTATCGGCAAGCAGTTGCCATTCCATCTCCGCTCCCATTGTGGTCATTTCAATCATCCTCCCATAGGTTGAATAGCCAATTAAGCTCGAATTGTATTGTTTTTGGTACGCTGAAGTATTAGAGCGCCGTATATTTCTATTGTAGACCTAATAACTAATTTAGGTTTACAATTAGCTTTGGATATTTTAGCAGACCTGAACATCTCTGTAAAGGGAATTTTAAGAGCTGTGCTGAATAATGATTTTTTCATGTTTTGCAGAGTCGGCAGCCCATATAGGAACCCGCTTGCGGAAGTCATAAATTATTATGTCTTGACAGCGCATACAGGGACATGTTAATTTTTAGTGGGGAAACCGGTTTCCCCAACGTTTAGTTAGACTCAAGTTATTGACGGCAAGAGTATCCGCTGGCTCCAAAGTGTTGCATTCGGTTTTACATGAGAGGGAGATGAGGAATGAAAAGAAAACGTAACCGCCTGCTTGTTCCCGTTCTAATCACATCCATTGTATTGTCGGTCATGGTGAATCTGTTTGTCCTGCCGCAAGCTAAGGTGGAAGCAGCCAGTATTGGCACCGTAACCGAGAATGACACGATTTATCAGATTATGGTTGACCGCTTCCATGATGGGGATTCTTCCAATAATGCAACAGGTGCGGCTATCCGCTTCGGGGAGAACTCCGAGGAGGACTTCCGTTATATGAAGGGCGGCGACTGGCAGGGGGTCATTGACAAGCTCCCGTATATTCACAATATGGGCTATACCGCGATCTGGATCTCACCGGTAGCCGAGCCGCAGATGACTAACCGCGAGAACAACGGCACAGGCAAGAACACGGCCTACCACGGCTACAATGTCAAAGATCCGAACAAGGCCAACCCTTACTTCGGCACCAAAGAAAAGCTGAAAGAGCTCGTAGACTCCGCGCATGCGCTCGGAATTAAGGTGATCATCGATGTCGTTCCCAACCACATCGGCGATTACATGCTGGGCACCCAGGCTTATTATGATATCCCTTCCTTGCAGCCTGCCGCTCCATTCAATAATCCGGCCTGGTATCACCATAACGGTGACATTAACTGGTCGCTTGCCGATGGACGCTACGATCAGTGGGCCCAGGATTATCTGGAGAATCATGATCTGGGCGGTCTGGATGATATCGACTTCGATGTTCCTGCTGCCAAGCAGGCCATCTTCAGCTCAATTAAGGGCTGGTTTGATTATACGGGGGCAGACGGCGCCCGGGTCGATGCGGCCAAGCTGATGAAGCCGACCGATATCGGCGAGCTGCAAAATTTGCTGGGCGTGAATACTTTTGGGGAGAATTTCGACGGCAATGCCGAATTCGTCTCCCGCTGGGTCGGTACCAATAAGGAGTGGGGGATGCTCGACTTCCCGTTGTTCTTTTCCGTGCTGAACAGCTTCGCGTACGGGCAGTCTTTTGACGCGAATATTAAAGGCACCCTGGCTCAAGATTCCTACTACGGCGGCAACGCTAACCATATGGTAACCTTCATCGACAATCATGACCGCAACCGCTTCCTGACCGAGGCCGGGGGCAGTGTTGAGAAGCTGCAGAATGCTTTGTCCTTTATCTTCACCGTGCGCGGAACGCCTGTGGTCTTCCAGGGAACCGAGCAGAACAAGGGCAACGGCAACGGGCAGATTATGACGGGCGGAATCGCGGATACGTGGAACCGCTGGTCGATGGTGAAGCGGGATGCAAACGGCAATGTACTGGAGAATTATTTCAATGAGAATGCCAGTACCTTCAAGCATGTAGCCAAGCTGAACGAGATCCGTAAAAACAACCCGGCCCTGCGCACCGGCACCCAGCGCGAAATGTGGTCCGCACAGAATCTGTACGCCTTCTCCCGGCGGATTGATACAGGCACGAATGTCGGCCAGGAGGTCATCTCAGCATTCAGTAATGCATCCGGCGGATCACAGACGGTGACGCTGCCGCTGCGCGCCGAAAGCACGCTTACCGCAGGTACGGTTCTGGTGAATCAGCTGAACCCATCTGATACTGTGACCGTGCAGGCAGGCGGTGTTACCGGTAAGCAAATTACAGTTACCCTGGGCGCCAATTCGGCCAAAATCTACTCCAAAACCCAGCCGGTAACCGATACGCAAGCACCAAGTGTTCCGGGAAATGTAACAGCCACCGTACAGAATGCCTCCAGCGCGTTGGTATCCTGGTCTGCATCCACCGATAATGTCGGGGTTACCGGCTACGAGATTTACCGCAACGGGGTGAAGATCGGGACTTCGGCAACGACCTCTTTTACAGATAACGGACTTGTAGGCAGCACTAATTATTCTTATACGGTAAAAGCGTATGACGCCGCCATGAATCTGTCGGCCTTCAGCGCAGCCGCTCTGATCGTTACCCCGGCCGGTAACAGTGTGACGATCTACTACAAGCAGGGTTACACCAATCCATATATTCATTACCGCCCGGTGGGCGGGACTTGGACGACATCTCCGGGGGTAGCCATTCCAGCCGCCGAAGTAGCAGGCTATAACAAAATCACGATTAACATTGGCGCAGCCACCCAGCTCGAAGCCTGCTTCAATAACGGCAGCGGCACCTGGGACAGCAACGGCGGCAGCAATTACCTGTTCGGCACAGGCACTTGGACCTATACGCCTACAGGCAATATCCAGGCAGGTGGTCCAGTGACGCCAACGGCTACGCCGACCGCGACACCGACCGCGACACCGACGGTAGCACCTACAGCGACACCAACCGTGACGCCAACACCAACCGTAGCACCAACAGCGTCACCAACTGTAGCGCCGACGGCAACACCTACACCGACTGTAGCGCCAACGGCGACACCTGTGCCAACCGCCACTCCGGCGGGCAACACGGCGACGATCTATTACAAGAATACGGCCTTCAGCAATTCGTATATCCATTACAAGCTGGACGGGGCAACCACCTGGACGACTTCACCGGGAGTGCCTATGCAGGCCTCAACCTTCAGCGGCTACAAGTCCATTACCATTCCGCTCGGCACTGCCACAGGCCTAACCGCAGCCTTCAATAACGGCAGCGGCACCTGGGATAACAATGGCGGGAATAACTATCATTTTGATACCGGCAGCTCTAGTCTGGTAGGAGGAAGCTTGACGACTGGTGAACCTCAGGCGGATAGCGTAACCTTCCGGGTGAGCGTTCCGGGTTCCACTCCAGCGAATGCTCCGGTCTATCTGACGGGTTCGTTCAATAGCTGGAATGCAGCAGATCCGGCCTATCAGCTGACCCGCAGCAGTGACGGCGTCTATTCCGTCACCTTGAGCCTTCCGGCAGGCAGCGCCGTGACGTATAAGCTGACGCGCGGGAGCTGGGCCACGGTAGAGACCGCGTCCAACGGTACAGATATCGCGAACCGGACGCTTACACCGGCAGGCGGAGCACAGACAGTGACGCTGACCGTGCAGCGCTGGAAGGATCAGTAAGCAGCTTGAGGGGGTGAAGGATGGATGTCCGCCGCCCCCGTTTTTTTTGACGAAGAAGAATGAACCCGATCAGAAGGAGTTGACCAATGACCAAGCAATCCAGGTACCTGCGCAAAATTACAGCCCTGCTCCTGGGCGGGCTTCTAACCGTTCCGGCATTAGTGTCCCCTGTCTCGGCAGATATTGCCGCTACGCATGTCTATCATAATCATATGCCGAATTTCTGGGCTTACTATGATCTGAACACTTATAATTCCACGCCTGTAGGCAGCCCGATCCGTTATACCTACGATGGCGAAGTCATCCAGCTGAAGCAGAATCCGCCTACGGGATATCCCTATTATCTGCCGAATGGATCTCCCATGCCCCACGATGACCTGGTCTCTTACTATTCCCATCACGCCAAGACAGGTGCGTATTTAACCTGGCCCTGGAGTGTGGCGAACACGCTGCACAGCAATCATCCCCAGGCACAGATGCATGTCACCATGTCGGGGTCAGTAGTGAACAATGTGAACAGTATTATACAACAAGGAAATGTAAGCGGATACAATAATCCGGCCTGGGGAACCCCTTGGAAGAACGCTGTGAATCAGCTTCGGACCACAGGCGGGGACAACATGCTCGACCTGATTCATTTCTCCGGACACCATTCTATGGGACCTCTGGTCGGCAACGATTATTTGCTCAAGGATATGATCTATCATGGAGCTACAATGGCTCAGCCTTATTTCCTGGGCAGCAGCTATAAGTCATCGAAGGGATTTTTTCCGACAGAGCTGGGGTTCTCAGAGCGGATCATCCCGGTGCTGAATAAGCTCGGCATCCAGTGGTCCGTGATCGGCAACAACCATTTCTCCCGCACACTTAAGGATTATCCGCTGCTGGACAGTCCAGGCACAGATACGATGATCTCACCGCCCAACCGCAGCGATCTGCAGAATGTAAGCACGGCCGGGGCCTGGGTGAGTGAACCGATGTTCAATGAACAGCAGGTGGTTCACAATAAATATCCTTTTGCCTCAACGGCCCATTGGGTCCGTTATGTGGACCCGGCAACCGGGGTTGAATCGAGAGTGGTTGGCGTGCCTGTTGCCCAGGCGCAGTCCTGGGAAGAGGGGTATCTCGGCCAGGTAAAAGCAGATGTGCTTAAGCCGTATGAGAATCTGGTTGCGCAGAAGCAGATTTTTGTCGTGGCCCATGACGGGGATAATTCTTCGGGCCGGGCCGGCTCCGAGGAGACCTGGCGTAATGCCGGGAATGTCACCTATGCCAGCAGCGGTGTGACTGGAATGGGGATCGATGAGTATCTGCGCAGCAATACACCGGCCGCTTCCGATGTGGTCCATGTGCAGGACGGCTCCTGGATCGATACCCGGGATTCGTCCTCCGATCCAACCTGGTACCACTGGCATCTGCCGTTTGGGATCTGGAAAGGCCAGTTCGCGGCCTTCAATCAGGTGAACGGGACTGCTTACGCCCCGAAGAAGAATCTGGCGGGTGCCGAGGAAGGCATGACGGTATCCTTCGAGAAGGGCTATCATTATCTGGAGCGTAATTTCGCGTTATTACAAGCTTCCCTGAACTATGCCAAGACCGCCGAGCAGATCTGGCTGGAGGAGCATCCGAATTACTGGAAGCCGGCGAACCCGCTGGACCGTGAGGTGACCTACGAAGGCAACCAATTGAATCCGTGGATGCTTTCTTATCCTGTGAAGGGGAACGCTGCGAATGATTACGCCGGAGGTGCCAATCCCGCTGAGCTGGCCTGGTATTTCCTGCTGCCTGCGATGGACTCGGGGTTCGGTTATTACGATGAGAATGTGGATGACAGTGTGAAGCCGGCGTTGTCCTTCAATCAATCGCTGTATTTCTCGAAGCCCTATGTGTCGCAAAAGCTGGCCAAAGACAAAACCGGCCCCTCCGTCTGGTGGCCCCAGCGTTACCCGTACAATCCGGGCAGCGCCAATGTCAGCAAGGCAGAGGGCTGGACCCTGCAGCATTACAATAATGCTTTTGCCATCTATACGTATGCCTTCGACACCAGCGGAATCAGCGAGATCAAGGTAAAGGTCCGGCCACACCGCGATAAGACGGCAGACGCAGCGGATAATTCGTTCAAAGTATATGATCCCGCAGGTCTGGCCGCAGCAGGAGTACCTGATATTGATCCCGCCAAGGTTGGTGCGTGGACAGAATACCCGATGAATGTCCGTGACCTGAGCGCCGATATTAACGGTGTCGACTGGCAGCCGAGCAGCAAGACGATTATGCAGAAGGTTCCGGCCACGGATATCGGGAACCTGTATTTCTCCTACATCTCCGATTACCGGGATCAGCTGTTAGACTACTATATTGAAGCCAAGGATGCTAAAGGCAATGTGACCAAAAGCGATATCCAGCAGGTCTATGTCGGCGCCGGCAAATATAAGCTGGAGAACGGCAAATATAAGGAGAGCATGCAAGGTACTATTGAAGGAACGCATCCGTTCATCACAGATGTGCCCGCTGTCCCGGATACTGAAGCTCCGGCTGTTCCAGGCAATTTTCAGGCCACGGTAATTAATGCTTCTTCTATCGGGCTGACCTGGAATGCTGCTACGGATAACGTCCGTGTCACCGGCTATGAGATCTACCGCAATGGCGTCCGAATCGGAACAACAACTTCCACCTCATATACAGACAGCGGCTTGTCAGCCAGTACAGCATATGAATACAGAGTTAAAGCCTATGATGCCTCCGGCAATCTCTCCGGCTTCAGTGCGGCAGCAACTGCCACCACACCGGCGGGCAATAATGTAACGCTCTATTATAAGCAGGGTTATTCGACTCCGTACATCCATTACCGCCCGGCTGGGGGGACCTGGACGACAGCCCCTGGCGTAGCGATTCCGGCCGCCGAGCTAGCAGGCTATCACAAAATCACCATTAATATCGGCGCAGCCACCCAGCTCGAAGCCTGCTTCAACAACGGCAGCGGCACCTGGGACAGTAACGGCGGCAGCAATTATCTGTTCGGCACCGGTACCTGGACCTACACGCCTACAGGCAATATTCAGTCGGGTGGTCCCGCTGCGCCAACCGTTACGCCGACAGTTACGCCCACTGTAGCTCCGACAGCTACACCAACCGTAGCTCCAACAGCGACAGTTAAGCCAAGTGCAACGCCTGTTGTAACACCGACCGCAACACCGACCATGGCGCCTACTCCAACACCAACGGCAACGCCAACGGTGGCACCGACAGTTAAACCAAGTGCAACGCCTATTGCAACGCCAACAGCTACACCAACTGTATCGCCGACCGCCACACCGACTGTAGCACCAACGGTAGCACCGAGCGCAACACCAACCATAGCACCAACGGCGACCCCTGTGCCAACCGCCACTCCGGCGGGCAACACCGCGACGATCTATTACAAGAATACGGCATTCAGTAACTCATACATTCATTACAAGCTGGATGGAGCAACTACCTGGACGACTTCACCAGGCGTGCAGATGCAAGCCTCTGTCTTCAGCGGCTACAAGTCCATTACCATTCCACTCGGCACTGCCACCGGATTGACCGCAGCTTTCAATAATGGCAGCGGGACCTGGGATAACAATGGCGGGAATAACTATCATTTTGGTACCGGCAGCTCCAGTCTGACGGGAGGCCACCTGATTACCGGCGAACCTCAGGCGGATAGCGTAACCTTCCGGGTCAGCGTTCCCGGGTCCACTCCGGCGAATGCTCCGGTCTATCTGACGGGTTCATTCAATAGCTGGAATACGGCAGATCCGGCCTACCTGCTGACCCGTGGCAGTGACGGCGTCCATTCCATCACCTTGAGCCTTCCGGCAGGCAGCGCCGTGACGTATAAGCTGACGCGCGGAAGCTGGGGCACGGTAGAGACCACATCCAGTGGAGCGGATATTGCGAACCGCACGCTCACGCCGGTAGGCGGAGCACAGACAGTGACGCTAAGTGTGCAGCGCTGGAAGGACCAATAGCGCTTGTAGCTTGTAAGTAACTAGCAGTAACGCCTTTTCTAAATGGTGCGGTCGCCATTTAGGAGGGCGTTTTCTGGTTGGTGAGGTAAGCGGACCAAATGTAATCGAAAACCGATTACAATGCTCCGGTCGGGGGTAAGCGAGCCAAATGTAATCGGAAAACCGATTACAATGCGCAGCGTCGGGGTAAGTGGACCCAATGTAATCGAAAAACTGATTACAATGAGCCGGTCGGGGGTGTGCGTGCCAAATGTAATCGAAAAACCGATTACATTGCGCCGGTCGGGGGTGTGCGTGCCAAATGTAATCGAAAAACCGATTACAATGCGCAGCGTTGGTAAGCGAGCCAAATGTAATCGAAAAACCGATTACAATGCTCAGCGGCAGGGTAAGTGGACCCAATGTAATCGGAAAACCGATTACAATGCGCCGGTCTGGGGTAAGCGAGCCAAATGTAATCGGAAAACCGATTACAATGCTCAGCGGCAGGGTGAGCGGATCAAATGTAATCGAGAAACCGATTACAATGCGCTGGAGCGAGGGTGCACGAGCTAAATGTATGCGGGGGGTTGAGGTATACAGGGTTTACTGTAACTCCCACTCTCAAACAGCGCAGCGGGCGGACTGATTGTGGAGAAGCGGTAGCGTTCGCCTTTGTGTCCGGATTTTAACCGATCAGGTAAAAATAATAAAAATCTGGACACAACAGCGATCGGAACAACGGTCCGTTTGCGGAGCGTCCATTATAGATCCCACAGCGCTCCATCCTCGGCCCAGGCTCTTGGATCTCAGATACCGCTCCTCCCTCGACTTAATATCCCAATCTTCCCTGGCGCTTCCTCCCAGCCCCCGCATCCCGCTGAGCGCACATTTTACACCCCGTTGATAATCGCCGCCGGAACTGGTATTTTGCCGAAAATGCAGGTAGAGTGTTCACATGGACATAAACACGAGGGAAGAGGACCGCCGCAGATGAAACCATTCCGCATTCGACTTACCATCATACTTATGGCACTGATAGGAATATCAATGACCGGGGCCGGGATCACCATGGCTCAGCTGTTCAAGGATTCGCATATTTCCGTGCTGGAAGAGAACATGTCCCGGGAAATAAAGCTGCTCTCCGGCACCTTCTCATTCATGGATACCAGCAGCCCGGATGCCCTGAACTACTATACAGAACAGGCAGAGAGGATATCCGTCTTGACCGGGTCACGCGTCACCTTCATTACGAAGCAAGGCCGGGTCATTGGGGACTCGGAGAAGAATCCGCGTGATATGGACAACCACTCTACCCGCGAAGAGGAGCTGCTGGCCGCGAAGGAAGGGATTGGCCGGGCGATCCGTTACAGCGATACATTAGACCGTGAAATGATGTATGTGGCGGGTTCCGTGTCCTCGGATCAGGGCTTTGACGGGTATATACGGCTGTCTATGGGGCTCGATACCGTATCCGAAGGACTGAACCGGGCGTGGATGATCATGGCAGGCGGGCTGGTGCTGCTGTTCATTGCCGCAACCTTGGTGAGCTATAAGGTGGCTTCCAGTATGACCTCACCGCTGGAGCAGATCACCAGAGTGGCGCGGCGGATTACCGATCTCGATTACGATGCCCGGGTGCCCATGAAGCGCAAGGATGAGATCGGCCAGCTGGCAACAGCCATCAACGCGATGGCCGACAGTCTCCAGGCCCAGCTGAAGACCATCCGCGACAATGAGGATCTGCTGCAGAGCGTACTCGACAATATGACCGGCGGTATCGTGATGATCAACGCTGAAGGGGAGATTGCCCTGCTCAACCGGGCCGCCGAACGGCTGCTCGATGTGAAGCACAGCGAGATGACCGGACATTCCTATAAGGAGATTAAGCATCATTATGAGCTTACCCGGCTGATTGATGATGGAGTGTCCGCAGGTGTACCTATTCACGAGGAGCGCAGCATTTATAATCCGGTGGAGCGGATTGTGCGTCTGGACGGGGTGCCGATGATCCAGGACGGCTGCTCCCGGGGCATGCTGTTCCTGCTTCAGGAGGTTACAGAGATTCGTAGGCTTGAGAAAATGCGCAGCGAATTCGTCGCCAATGTCTCCCACGAGCTGAAGACCCCTGTCGCTGCGGTAAAAGGCTTCGCCGAGACCCTCCTCGGGGGTGGCGTTACGGATGAGAAGACGGCGCGTTCGTTCCTGCAGATTATTTACGATGAGAACGAACGGCTGAACCGCCTGATCGGCGACATTCTGGAGCTGTCCAAAATCGAATCCAAACGCGTTCAGCTGGAATGCTCCCCGGTTCATCTCATCGAGTTCTTCGACTCCGTGCTGGAAACGCTCAGCAAGGTAGCGGAGAAGAAGAAGATTACGCTCAGCTCGGATGTGCCTGCAGAGCTATTCATTGAGGGAGATGAAGACAAGCTGCGCCAGATCTTCATGAATCTGCTCTCCAATGCGATCAACTACACCCAGGACGGGGGCAATGTCAGAGTCACCGCAGTAAGCATCCTGAAGAAGGATGGTACGGAGAGTGTGCGTTTTACAGTCAGTGATACGGGGATGGGGATTCCGCGCAAGGATCTGCCCCGGATCTTTGAACGCTTTTACCGGGTGGACAAAGCCCGCTCCAGAAGCTCCGGCGGAACTGGCCTCGGTCTTTCCATCGTGAAGCATCTGGTTGAGCTGCACCGCGGGTCCATTAATGTTGAGAGCGATCTGGGCATCGGCAGCTCGTTCATCCTTGAACTGCCGCTGCTGCAGGAAGAGAATCTATAACCCTTCAGATCATAGCGGATCATCATAGAGAATAAATTTATGATTTTACACCAAGTTAACATTGTGGTGCTATGATGTGCATGTGTGCAGTTTTGTAAAATTAATAACCTATGAAAAGACGGGGGAACCTATGGCACAACGATTGCTTGTCATTGAAGACGAACCGACACTGGCCCGGCTGCTGTCTTACAACCTGACACAGGAAGGCTACGAGGTGACGGTGGAGGATCATGGAACGGCAGGATATGACCGTGCGACTAGAGAACCTTTTGACTTGATCGTACTGGATCTGATGCTGCCCGGCATGAACGGCATTGACATTCTGGATAAATTGCGTGGACAAGGCATCCGCACACCGGTTATAGTGCTGACGGCCAAGAATGCGGAAGAGGATGTCGTCCGCGGACTGAAGTCCGGGGCGGATGACTATATTACGAAGCCCTTCGGCGTATCCGAGCTGCTGGCCCGGGTCAGCGCTGTACTGCGGCGGATCTCAGGTATTGCCGAAGAAGCTCCGCCCGAGACGGCGGTGTCTGCATCGACGATTATTCTTGGACAGCTGGAGATCTACCCCGAGCGTTATGAAGTCTCGCTGGGCGGGCAGAGCATCAATCTGCGGCCGAAGGAATTTGAAGTGCTGCTATATCTGGCCCGCAAGCCGGGCGTCGTCCTGACACGGGATGATCTGATGAATGCGGTCTGGGGCTTCGACTATATCGGAGGCCAGCGTACCGTTGATGTGCATGTCAGCTCCCTGCGCAAGAAGCTGGAGCTTGACCCTGAATCCGTGCATATCGATTCCATCCGCGGCGTGGGCTACAAGCTGGTCGTCAACAAGAAGAGAACACCGGTCATTTAAAATGACGGTGTTCTTTTCTCACAAGATAAGCATCTTCTCCTCCGGCATTGTCTAATTTTACAAGGATTTTTACACTGCGTTAACAATTCTCTGGAGCTCTATTTACACTGAAAGCTTATCATGGGGAACGAAGATGATGAGAAGGAGACAACAGAAACTAATGAAATCCATCATTGACATAGAGAAGCTAGATCTCTACTATGAGTCATTCCATGCCCTGAAGAAGGTGGATTTGCAGATTCCGGAGAAGCAGGTGACTGCGTTTATCGGACCCTCCGGCTGCGGGAAATCCACATTGCTGCGTACCCTTAACCGTATGAACGACATGATTCCCGGAACACGTATTGAAGGTAAAGTGAATATCGGCGGTAAAAACATCTACAGCGACGAGATCGAAGTGGAGAGTCTGCGCAAGCAGGTGGGGATGGTGTTCCAGCAGCCCAATCCTTTTCCCAAGTCGATCTATGATAACGTGGCTTATGGCCCGCGCCTGCACGGTGTGAAGAGCAAAGCCGAGCTGGATGTCCTGGTAGAGCAAAGCCTGCGCCAGTCTGCACTCTGGGAGGAAGTGAAGGATTTCCTTAAGAAGTCTGCCTTAAGTCTGTCCGGAGGCCAGCAGCAGCGTCTCTGTATTGCCAGAGCCCTTGCCGTACAGCCGGATATTCTGCTGATGGATGAGGCGACTTCAGCGCTCGACCCGGTGTCCACACTCAAGATTGAAGAGCTGGTCCAGGAGCTGCGGGATAAGTATACCATTGTAATGGTCACGCATAATATGCATCAGGCCGCCCGGGTATCGGGACGCACTGTATTTTTCCTGAACGGTGTTATTGTGGAGGCTGCGGACACGGAGCTGCTGTTCTCGAACCCTAAGGATTCCCGCACAGAAGACTATATTTCCGGCCGCTTCGGCTAAGAATGGCTGATTCGTAAGTCTAAGGTTCACTCTTGTTCACCCGATATGACCAAATGTTTGTGAGGAGGATCACTTTCGATATGATTCGCAGAAAAGAATTCGATAAAGATCTGGAAGAACTGCGCTCCCTGCTGCAGCAGATGGGCGAGCATGTAACGGATGCACTCGACGGTGCGATACTGGCCCTGCAGACCCTTGATACGGTACGGGCGCAGGAGATTGTTAAAGCGGACCTGCGGCTGAACGCCATGGAAGACCGGATTATGGAGATCGGCTCACGGCTGATCATCACCCAGCAGCCGGTGGCGAAGGATCTGCGCCGCATTATTGTAGCCTTCAAAATCTCCAGCGATCTTGAGCGTATGGGCGATCTAGCACTGGATGTAGCCAAGGTAACGATGCGCATCCAGGGACAGCAGCTGATTAAGCCGCTTGTGGATATTCCGCGCATGGCTGAGCTTGTCACGATCATGACCACAGAGGCTATTCAGTCTTATCTGGACGAGAATACGGATCTGGCCTACAAAATGGCGCAGGATGACGATCAGGTCGATGGCCTGTACAGCGCGATGATTAACGAACTGTACACTTATATGGTTCAGAAGCCTGAAACAGTGAATCAGGCGATGCTGCTCACACTGGTTGGCCGTTACATTGAGCGGATTGCCGATCATGCCACGAATATTGGCGAGAGTGTAGTGTATCTGGTTACAGGTAAACGTCCGGATTTGAACCAATAATTGCATAAGGTTGGCGCACAGACACAGCTTAAGCCAA
The DNA here is from genome assembly GCF_038006885.1 of Paenibacillus sp. FSL R7-0302. Classification (NCBI taxonomy): domain Bacteria; kingdom Bacillati; phylum Bacillota; class Bacilli; order Caryophanales; family Paenibacillaceae; genus Paenibacillus; species Paenibacillus sp. FSL R7-0302. Next base: position 4,240,652 of record NZ_JBBOWB010000001.1, on the reverse strand, counting down.
GCTCTGCGCCTCGAACGTCAGGCAGCAAGCCTCCTCCCCGGGGCTTGTTTTTTTGTTATAAAGAGCGCATCGCTTGGCCCATACCATCAGCAGCGGCTGAGGGCCGGGGCAGGGATGGATCTTCTTGTCTCAGGTTCTGTTTTGTACGGAGCATATGTTACTATGTAAGGAGAAAGCAAGAAAAAGGCGAGGTGCTAGTGTGGACAAGCTGATACTCATTGATGGAAATAATATCATTTACCGGGCGTTCTTCGCCATGCCGCCGCTGACGAATACAGCGGGACAGCAGACGAATGCGGTATACGGTTTCACGACGATGCTGCTGCGTCTGCTGGAGGAGCATAAACCGACACATATGATTGTGGCCTTCGACGCGGGGAAGATTACCTTCCGGCATGAAGGCTATGAGGAGTATAAGGGCGGGCGCCAGAAGACCCCGCCGGAGCTGTCCGAGCAGTTCCCGCTGCTCAAGGAGCTGCTGAAGGGTCTGGGGGTTCCGCAATTCGAGATTGCAGGCTACGAGGCTGACGATATTATCGGCACCATCTCCAGGGAAGCGGATGCCGCCGGCCGTCAGGTGATGATTGTGTCCGGGGATAAGGATATGCTGCAGCTGGCTTCCGAGCATACCACCATAGCGCTGGTGCGCAAGGGAGTTACGGAAGTGGAGCTCTACGGACCTAAGCAGATCCGTGACAAATATGATCTCACCCCTGAGCAGATCATTGATCTGAAGGGGCTGATGGGCGATGCCAGCGACAATATTCCCGGGGTGCCGGGAGTCGGGGAGAAGACAGCGCTTAAGCTGCTCCAGCAGTTCGGATCGGTGGAGGGCGTGCTGGCCGGAACCGGTGAGCTGAAGGGGAAGATGAAGGAGAAGCTGGAAGAGCACGCGGACAGCGCCGTCATGAGCAAAAAGCTGGCGACGATCTACCGCGAGGTTCCGCTTGAGCATACGTGGGAGGATATGGTGTTCAGCGGGATTAACACGGACACGGCTGGGCCTGCGCTCGCCAAGCTGGAATTCCGCTCGCTGCTGGAACGCCTGTCGCTGAGCGCCTATTCGCATGCGGCGGACGGCAGCCTGACGGGTTCCCCCGTGGTGGAAGCCGCAGAGCTTAATATTACGATCGTTGACGAAGCCGGAATAGGCGGGCTGGTTCAGGCACTGCCGGGCATCTCCGCCCTGCATGTGGAATCTAACGGAGAGAACCCGCACCGTGCCGAAGTGATCGGCCTCGGGCTGTCTTCGCCGGAGCAGCATTATTTTGTGCCTTTTGCCCTGCTGAAGAGTAAGGCTGCGGCACCTCTGCTGGACTGGCTCGGTGACGAGCAGGCGCCGAAGAGCGGGTATGATCTGCACCGTGCCGATCTGGCGCTGCATTGGCAAGGGATTGCTTTTGCCGGAGCCGCTAACGATGTTCAGCTTGCCGCTTACCTGCTGGACCCGACCGAAGCGAGCCAGAATCTGAATGACCTGACCACGAAATACGGCCTGCCCCGCTTGTCGCCGGATGAGGATGTCTTCGGCAAAGGGGCCAAATATAGAATTCCTGAGCCTAAGATTCTCGGTGAGCATGTCGCCCGTAAGAGTGCGACCGTGCTAGGCATTGTGCAGAAGCAGCAGGAGGAGCTGGACAAGACGGGCATGACCGGTCTGTTCCAGGACCTGGAGATGCCGCTGTCACGGATTCTCGCCGATATGGAGAAGCAGGGGATTGCTGTAAACAAAGATGATCTCGTCCAGCTCGGCAAGGAATTTGAAGCCCAGATCTCCCGGCTGGTCACTGAGATCTACTCCGCTTGCGGAACCGAATTCAATCTTAATTCTCCGAAGCAGCTGGGCGAGGTTCTGTTCGTGAAGCTGGGTCTGCCGGTCGTGAAGAAGACGAAGACCGGGTATTCTACGGATGCCGAGGTACTGGAAAAGCTTGCGCCTTATCATGACGCCGTGCGCCTGATCCTGCAATACCGTTCCATTGCCAAGCTGCAATCCACGTATGTGGAAGGTCTGATGAAGGAAATCTCGCCGGAGACCGGCAAGGTACACACCTTCTACCGGCAGACGATTGCGGCCACGGGCCGGCTCAGCAGCCAGTTCCCGAACCTGCAGAATATTCCGATCCGGCTCGAAGAGGGCCGCAAGATCCGTAAGGTATTCGTGCCCTCCGAGCCGGGCTGGTCGATTCTGGCGGCGGATTACTCACAGATCGAGCTGCGTGTGCTTGCGCATATCTCGGGTGATGAGCGAATGAAGGAAGCTTTTGTCGAGGATATGGATATTCATACTAAGACCGCCATGGACGTATTCGGCGTCCCTGCGGAGAGTGTGGACAGTAATATGCGCCGCTCCGCCAAAGCGGTTAACTTCGGCATTGTGTACGGCATCAGCGATTACGGGCTGTCTCAGAACCTGAACATTCCGCGTAAGGAAGCGGCCCGGTTCATTGAGCAGTATTTCGAGGTGTTCCAAGGTGTGCGCCGTTACATGGATGATATCGTAGTCGAGGCCCGTAAGCAGGGGTATGTGACTACTCTGCTGGAACGCCGCCGTTATCTGCCGGAGATCAATGCGAAGAACTTCAATCTGCGGTCCTTCGCAGAACGTACGGCGATGAATACGCCGATTCAGGGAACCGCTGCGGATATTATCAAGCTGGCCATGGTTCATATGGACAAGGCGCTGCATGAGCGCGGCCTGAAGAGCCGGATGCTGCTCCAGGTACACGATGAGTTAGTGTTTGAGGTGCCGGAGGAGGAGCTGGAAGAGATGAAGCAGCTGCTGCCTGAGGTGATGGCCGGAGCGCTGCAGCTGTCTGTTCCGCTGAAGGCAGAGGTAAGTTATGGCAGCAACTGGTACGAAGCGAAATAGGCTCCCCGCACATGGCAGATATCCGGTATAATGGAGTGGAGGTGAGCCATGATGCCGGAATTGCCGGAAGTCGAAACAGTCAGAAGAACACTTAATGAGTTAATTACAGGTAAGCAGATAGAGCATGTCACCGTCCGGTTGCCGCGGATTATTCAGCGCCCGGATGATATTCAGGCCTTTGCCCATATGCTGGCTGGTCATAGTGTGGTTACAGTTGAACGCAGAGGCAAGTTCCTGAGGTTCGTCTTTGACGGGCTGGTGATGGTCTCCCATCTGCGGATGGAGGGCCGTTACGGGATGTACCGTGAGGGCGAGCTGCTGGACAAGCATACGCATGTTATTTTCCATTTCACAGATGGGACGGAGCTGCGTTATACGGATGTGCGCCAATTCGGAACGATGCATCTGTTCCAGCCGGGAGAGGATCTGCAGCTGAAGCCGCTGAACAAGCTGGGGCAGGAGCCGCTGGATGCCGATTTCACGCTGGAGCGGTTCAAGGAGATTGTCTCGAAGCGGAGCACCAAGATCAAGCCGCTGCTGCTCAATCAGGAATATATAGTAGGTATCGGCAATATTTATGTAGATGAGTCCCTGCACCGTGCAGGCATCCACCCGGAGGAGACCGCGAAATCCCTCACGGAGGATCAGTTGGCCAGACTGCACCATGCTATCGTCGCAACGCTGACGGAAGCGGTGAATGCCGGAGGCTCCTCGGTGAAGTCGTATGTCAACGGCCAGGGGGAGAGCGGGAGCTACCAGGATCAGCACAAGATCTACGGACGCAAGGATCAGCCGTGTGCCACCTGCGGCACGCTGATTGAGAAGAGCGTGGTCGGCGGACGGGGGACGCATTATTGTCCCAGCTGCCAGCCGGTACCTCTGTTGATTCTGTGATTTTTTAAGTGACAGCGCTGTGTTTCCGGCCCGTTTCCGGGCTGAGTTATAACTGTTATGTATAAAGGCAGGCACTTCCTGCCCGTCCCGCCCATATAATGTGTGAAGATTGCTGATTATGGCGAAACGGAGCTCCGGCTTGGATACTTAATCCACCGGCTCCGGTTCTTCACGGGAGGGATTGCGGGTGCTTAGCCCATTGTTGTCACTATTGCTGCTTGCATTTGCGCTTAGTCTGGATGGATTTGGTGTAGGCATTACATATGGACTGCGTAAAATGAAAATTCCCCTGCTCTCCATTATCATTATCTCGCTCTGTTCAGGGGTCGTCATTTATGGTTCTATGCAGGTCGGCGTGCTGCTGGCCAAGGTAGTCTCCCCGAATGCCGCTTCCAGTGTCGGAGCGGTTATTCTCGTCTTAATGGGCTGCTGGTCCCTGTTCCAGATGCTGACGCAGAAGGAGAAGGAGCAGGAAGAGCCTGCGCCGGCAGCCGATAAAGGCTATTCGGGGCAGGAGACCAGGCAGGAGACGGCTGCTGCCGCACAACTTGCTGAGACAGAGCTGAAGCCGGCCGTATTCTCGCTGGAGCTTCGCCATCTGGGCGTGGTTATACAGATTCTACGCACGCCATCTTCTGCGGATATGGATGCCTCGGGGAGCATCTCCTCCATGGAAGCCATGATTCTGGGGATCGCGTTGTCGCTGGATGCCTTCGGAGCCGGTCTTGGTGCAGCATTGCTCGGATTCAGCCCGTGGTCCACCTCGCTGATGATCGCTGTATTCAGCGGGACCTTTCTGCTGATGGGGATGAAGACAGGACTGAGATTATCAGGCAGCTACTGGATGAAGCATGCGGCTGCGCTGCCCGCGATATTATTAATTGTAATGGGTATAATGAAGTTATTATGAGGTGAGTACATGATTATAGGCTTAACCGGAGGCATCGCTTCGGGAAAAAGCACCGTGTCTGCACTGTTTGTCCGTAAGGGAGCTGCGCTGGTGGATGCTGATGTCATCGCCCGAGAGGTGATGCTCCCCGGACACCCGGTGCTGGCGGCAGCGGTGGAGGCTTTTGGAGACCGCATCCTGCTGCCTGACGGTTCGCTGGACCGGGCAGGTCTTGGCGAGATTGTCTTCCGGGACCCGGAGGCGCTTAAGACACTGAATAACCTGACCCATCCGGCAATCCGCAGGGAGATCAAGGACAGGATGTATGCGCTTGAACAGGAGAATCCGCAACGTCTCGTCATTGTGGACATTCCGCTGCTCTACGAATCAGAGCTGGATTCCTTGTTTGATCAGATTATTGTGGTCTATGTTCCGAGGAGGGTGCAGTTAGCCCGCCTCATGGAGCGCAGCGGAATGAAGCTGGAACAGGCGGAGGACCGGCTGAGGTCCCAGATGGATATTGAACTGAAGCGCAGGAAAGCAACATTTGTGATCGACAATAGCGGTGATCTGGAGTCTGCAGAGCTTCAGGTTGCCCGGCTGTGGGACAGGCTGGGCCTGATATGATGAAGTGGCTGCGTAAAAAAAGAGTTCTGCTGCTGCTGTTCATCGGCTTCACCGCGATCCTGTTTCTTGGCTCCAACTGGATGTCATGGTTTTATCCTATTCATTATAAAGCAGAGATCCGCCAGCACAGCCAGACGTATGAGATGGACCCGTTCCTGGTGGCGTCCATCATCCGTGTGGAGACCAATTATAAGACCGGCCGCGAATCCAAAAAAGGCGCACTGGGGCTCATGCAGCTCATGCCGGATACCGCCAAGTGGGCGCTCGAAAAGGCCAAGCTCCCCGACGTGTCGCTGGAGCGGCTGAAGCAAGAGCCCTCCTCCAATATTGAACTGGGCACCTGGTATTTGTCTTCGCTGTCCAAGCAGTTCGACGGCAACCGTATAGCGGTCATAGCTGCCTATAATGCCGGGCCCGGTAAGGTGCAGAGCTGGTTGGATGAAGGGCAATGGGACGGAACAGAAGCCTCTGTGAAGGACATTCCGTTCGGTGAGACGCGTCACTACGTGCAGCGTGTAATTTATTATTATGATCAATATACTGAGCTCTATAGTGAGTTCTAGGGTGCTTGTTACTTCTGCTGCTGTTATGTAAAAAGAAGCATCAAACGGCCGGAGGCCGTTCGATACTTCTTAGGCAAGCTTATGTCGCGCTTAGCAGGTTATTATTTGTACTGACCTGCCAACTGCTGCTCAGCCAGGGTTACAAGACGTTTAGTGATGTAACCACCGATCGAACCGTTTTCGTAAGAAGTTTTATTGCCTTGGTATCCGTCTGGGGAGAGGGTGATACCTAGTTCCTGGGCAACTTCATATTTCAGTTGTTCCAAGGCACCGCGTGAGTTTGGAGCTACCAGGTTATTGGAGTTGTTATTTTGGCTCATTGCTGTTCACCTCCTATCGGTTGGTAACTGTATTATGTGCCGGACATGTCAGATTCATAACAACAAATAAACGGTGTTTTCTGGAAATTAAATGATGCCCGCATAGCCCTTGTGTATCAAGGGGCGGGGCCTGACCATTCTAATGATGAGGAAGTGAAGAAGCTTATGAAATGTCCTTACTGCGACCACACCAACACCAAAGTCCTGGACTCGCGCCCGGCCAATGAGAATAAGTCCATCCGCCGCAGGCGGGAATGCGAGCTGTGCAGCCGCCGTTTCACCACCTTCGAGATGATTGAAGAGACCCCCCTGATTGTGATCAAAAAAGGCGGCAGCCGTGAAGAGTTCAGCCGTGACAAAATCCTCCGTGGCCTGATCCGTGCCTGCGAGAAGCGTCCGGTTCCTGTTGAGCGCCTGGAGGTCATCGTATCCGAGGTGGAGAAAAGCCTGCGCGGCATCGCCCTCGCCGAGATCGAGAGCCGCCAGATCGGCGAGCTGGTCATGGAGCAGCTCTACCCTGTAGATGAGGTAGCCTACGTCCGCTTCGCGTCCGTGTACCGTCAGTTCAAGGACATTAACATGTTCATGAAGGAACTGAAGGGACTGCTGTCCAAGAACACGGAGGAGCTGGACGGGTTGTAGGTGGAGGGAGTAGAGGGGTTTGATTGGGGTAGCGGGGCTGGCTCTGGGGTTATAGGGCCAGTTCCCGGGTAGGGCGTTTGTCCTCAAAAATAATTTCGAAAAAGTGTTGACACTGAAAGCAGATTTCTGTATTATATAGAAGTCGCCTACGAAACACATTGATGAATAAGCGGCTTGAGCTTATCTCTAAGATTAGATTTTAGAATACATAATGTAATTCTAAATTGGCAAAATTGTAAAAATATGGGGCCATAGCTCAGCTGGGAGAGCGCATCGCTGGCAGCGATGAGGTCAGGGGTTCGATCCCCCTTGGCTCCACCAATTTCATACGGACTCTTAGCTCAGTTGGTAGAGCAGTAGACTCTTAATCTATTTGTCCAGGGTTCGAGCCCCTGAGAGTCCATCACATGAAGAACGGCAGAGATGTCGTTCTTTTGCTATGCATCCACAACCTTCAACAACTAGAGAGCATATTTTTCCTGATATCTATATACTTTGATTCTAGGCGATATAACACCAACTTTCTTTTTTTATTTAATGTCTGCATGTTATACTACCCTTAAACCCTCATAGGAGGCTGAAATAAGACATGTCTGTGCCAAAAAGAATGGATAAACAAACGGCTCGCGAGTTACGTTCGATTCTAGAAAAAATGAATATCACCCAGAGTAAAGTTAAAATAAATCTTGATAATGACACCATCGAAGTTGAAGATGATTATTCAATTGACGATATCCTTGAATCCGCAGGTATGCTGACCCCTAACGAAGCAAAAGAACTGTCCGATGAGGTTCGGAGAATGCGTGAAGAAGAGTGGAATTGATAAAAGGTTATTTAATTGATACCAACATTGCTATCGCATTTTTGGCAGGGGAACCTGACGCCATGTCTTTTGCCCGTCAAGCCAAAGAAGATAAAATGAATATCTATTTTTCAGTCATTACCGAATGTGAAGTATTCAGCGGCCTAAGCACTGAATTACGTTTGAAGGGAATTAAATTATTTAATTCGCGGAGATGTCTGGATGTTACCTCGCTAATTGCACAAAAAGCTGGGGATTTAAGAAGAAAACAGCGTGAGAAAGGGCGAAAACTTAAAACGCCTGATGCTTTAATTATCGCAACTGCAACAGAGTATCATCTTGGATTAGTTTCACGTGATCATGATATGAGCTTTGTTGGTGATGAGTTTGGTATTCCCCTTATTAATCTTTAAGGTGCTTGAACCAACGAGATATCTGAGAGCTTCATCAGAAGTATTATAACTTATGGCAAACCGAAAGGATTGTTAATGATGAGAAGTGCTAAGGGAGCCGAAAACTTTCCATATAGTGCAAGTACCATTTGTTATTTTGAAGTGGGTGGAGGTGGTGATGTATCGCAGGTTTATCATAAGAATAAGTCAGATAGACTAAAGATTCTGGAGATATATAATAGGGTTTCGAGCAAAGAAACAACATTATATGCTGTGTGGCCCGGTAAATATAGTAGTGATTTGTTTATCATTGATGACCTTGATGCTTTTGCAAAGGCATTCGATTTGATTTAACCGGTGCGTGGACGGTCTACCCGGAGGATTGCAATATCTGCAAAGGCATCGCTGTAGGATCTTGCGGCAGTTACGAATACCCCCAAACATAAGCTGCTCCTCTTATTCGATTATGGCGATGAGTGGAGAATGATTGTTCAATATCTGGGAGAGACAGAAGTGAAGCCGGGACAAAAGCTGCCTTTGATTACGGAGATCGAGGGAGAGGCACCGGATCAACATGGAGATTTTGATGATGATGAAGACGAAGAGGATGAAGAGGCATAACTGGATATAAGATCCAGATCGGACAGGTATTAAAATCACGGGTGCGGTAGCCGGAGAAATGATGGAGGAATTAATCCGCGTTATCCGGAACATTCCGAGCCTTTTTTTATTTACACACCAATTTACAAACCGACGGTCGGTATGTATAATCAACAGTAATCATATTCTAATTTAATCTAATCTAAACTATGCAAGGCAGAAGAGGAGAATAGCGATGAAGAACGCAGACCGGCGGGAGCAGACGATCCGGCAGCTGCTGGAGGCTACCAAGCAGCTGCTGCGGGATAAGAGCTGTCATGCCATCACTTTGAAGGATATTATGGAGCAATCGCAATTGTCGAAGGGGGCTATATTTCATTACGTGAAGAGTAAGGATGAGATTTTTGCCTGGGTGCTGGAGGAGCGGCTTGACGCTGTGAATAATCGTTTTGAGGAGGAGGTGGCAGGCAGTCCGGATAAAGCTTTTGACGGGCCGATGCTGGCCATTGCCAGAAGTCTGGCTGGTCTTGAGGACAGCCATGAAGCGACCAACAAGGTGCTCCTATATCTGCTGGGCAAGGAGAATGAACCGGCGGTAGCGGAGGTACTTGAGCATTTTCATGAGCGGTCGGTGTCAGTCTCCAGACAGTGGATTATCACGGGGCAAAAGTACGGCGTGATCAAAGACAGCGTTAATCCTGATGAGACGGCGGAGCTGTTCGTCCTGCTGTCGCTGGGTCTGCGGGTACGCACCTCCATGCGCGCCTCTTCCGAGTCCCTGTCAGCGAAAGAGGTAGCCGGCTTTATGGCGGGTATCCTGAAGAATTAATGGTGAAGGAGGAGTATACAATGGTTCCTTTTATCGCGCTTATCGCATCCTTTTTGCTGTTCCGGGGGATGGGTCTCCTGGGCTTGACATATTGGAATGACTGGCAAACCGCCCTTCAGTGGGCCGTAGCCATTATGCTGCTTCTGGGTGCTTCGGCTCACTGGGGACGGCGGCGGGCTGATCTGGTGAGAATGGTACCACCCCTTTTTCCAAGGAAGGAATGGATTGTGACGGTTACCGGAATGCTGGAGATCGCCGGGGCTATTGGATTATTGCTGCCAGCTGTTTCCTTGGCCGCTGCCGTGTGCCTGATTGTGCTGCTGATTGCCATGCTCCCCGCCAATATCTATGCAGCACGCACTCAGTTGACGATTGGCGGCAAGCCGGTTCCGAAATTACCAGTCCGCATAGGGATTCAGCTCGTTTTTATCACTGCAGTGCTGCTCGCATCCCCGTTACTCTACCTGCCTTAATCGTGGACAGGACTCCAGCTCCTCTTTTACAAATTGCATTAAAAGCTTCTTGGATGAGGAATGATACTCAACATTGCGTGATTGCAGCAGACCTACGGGAATGGCGGCGTTCTTCAGCTCAACATGAAGTCTTACGACATTCGGCGGTAACGGCGTAGATTCGAGGACGGCTCCGATAGAAGGGATTTGCCGGACGAAGCCCGCAATGGCGGAGATTTGACTTACTGTATGCAGAAAAGGAGTGTCGGTGTACCGGGAGAAATGCTTCGCTAATTGGGAATGATATAGACAGGTAGCTCCCCCGGCAATGATTGGATAACCAAGCAATTCCTCGAAAGTGATCTCATCTTTTGCGGCCAAAGTGTGGTTGTTCCCTGCGATAAAAGATATCCGCTCCTGATACAAGGGTTCGAAGTGATACGAAGATAGGTCAACAGGCTCTCCACAGATGGCAAAATCCAATTGATTCTGAAGCAGTGCATGCGAGAGCGAAGCGGTGTTACCGATCACAAAATGGCAGGATACATTAGGCTTATGCTCCATGAAGCGAAGAAGCGACTTTGGCAGTACATGCTCCGTCAACATTTCCAGCCCGCCGATACTAAGCGTACCGATCTCTTCTTTTTGCAGAGCCTTGGCCTGACCCGCAACATAGGTCCAATGCCGAATCAGACTATCGATCTCAGCGGCAAATATCCGCCCCGAAGCTGTAAGCTCAGAGTCCCAGCCCCGTTTGAACAGCTTGATGCCCAGTTCCTTCTCCAGACGTTGAACCTGATTGGTGATTGTGGACTGCGCGTAGTTCAGTTTGGCGGCGGCTTTAGAGAAGTTTCCTTCTTGCAGGATAGTTTGAAATGTAGTTAGTTCTTTTAGGTCCATTAGCAGATATCTCCATCGGATAAATTGAATTATTATATCATTTAATTCAATTATACAGAATAAGAGGCGGAGAGTACAATGAAGTTACACCAGTAAAGGAGTGAAGTGACATGCCTTTTGTCAGAGTCAGTTACTTGGAGAACAAATATGATGACCAACAGCTGCCCATCATTAGCCGTGAAATTATGAGTGCTCTCGTGGAGCATTTTAACGTGCCGCCAGATGATTTCTTTCAGGTATTTCATGCCCATAAAGCTAGCGGATTTTATTACAGTCCGAATTACTTAAACATAGAGCGGAGTGATGGGTTGCTCTTTATTCAAATTACGCTGAAATCCGGGAGAAGCAAGGAGCAGAAAAAGGGCTTTTACAGCAAGTTGGCCGAAATGTTGTCGAGCACCCTGGGCATCAGGAAAGAAGACGTCTTCGTCGTACTGGTCGATACAGAATTCGAGGATTGGACGTTTGGCAATGGCATCGCTCAGATGATTGAATGAATGATCCTTGAAGGAAATGGAGGTTTTGGAATGAAGCATCGGAAAATTGCATCGAATGCCCATGAGGCCTTCGGAGATATTGCTCCTTCGTTCGCGCGTTATTCGGAGGAGGTGCTCTTCGGGGAGGTATGGAGAAGGGAACAGTTATCGCTTCGGGAACGCAGTCTCCTGACGATATCGGCCCTGGTTGCCGGCGGGCTTACCGAACAGTTACCCTTTCATATCCGTCTGGCCCTGGACAACGGTCTATCCGAGGAAGAATTGATCGAGGCCATGACTCATCTCGCCTTTTATGCAGGCTGGCCGCGTGCCGCATCGGCGATACTGGTTGCCAAGGGGATTTTCGAGGAGATATAACCACAATTGCGCATGTGAGCGAAAGCTCCGTGCGCTTTTTTTGGTTTAGACAATTTTTTTGATAAGTGGTTAGAAAATCGCTGTTTTTTCATTTTTTTTAGAGCTATACCCCAATTAGGTCCTGGTGAATCGGTTTTTGTCGAGAATTGTTAAGAGTTTGTTTAGAGCTGTCTGCTAGAATGGAGCCCAGATATGAAATTTCTAAGGGGGCAGGTGCTACACTCCAGCAGAATTTGCAATATAGCACAGGATGAATGAACAAGGGGGAGCGATACATTGTTTAAGGGTAAGGGATTGAAAAAATATTTCTCGTTGTTACTCGTGATCAGCTTAGTTTGGACCGGAGCCTTTCCGGTATATGCGGGTTCGACAGACAATGGTGCGGCAAGCTGGTTGTCTCTCGATACGGCGCCAGGCGGAATTACATTAAATGCAGTAGCAATAGGCACCGGTACAGTAATGGTGGGCAATGGAGGAGAAATTGGTGCATTAAGCAGCTCCATGACCTGGACAGACCGCGAATCAGGTGTGACCGAGAATTTGAACGATATTATCCATACGGGTACAGATGGCGAATATGTTGCAGTCGGTGACAATGGGATAGTCCTAACGTCACCAGATGGCGTGTCCTGGACACCCTCCGATGGATCCTTCGGTATGAACTGGAATGGAGTCAGTTACGGCGATGAAACATTAGTTCTAGTTGGCGATTCAGGATTTATCATGATAAAAAATGATAACGATCCTGACTGGTATATAGTATCCTCAGACACTACTGAGAATCTGAACGCTGTGGCTTACGGCAACGGTACGTTTGTAGCAGTGGGCGATAACGGTACGGTGGTAATTTCCGAGGATGGACTTGAGTGGACCCCGGTAACACGTAAAACTACCGAAAATTTAAAGGGCATCAGCTTCGGCGGTGGCATGTTCATGGCTGTCGGGGCGTCGGGAACCATTATTATCTCTCCGGAAAGTAAAAAAGGCGTTGAGCAGACCCTGGATTCTAAAGTGAATCTGAACGGAGTGGCTTCCGGGAACGGGGTATTTATGGCCGCAGGAGACGGCGGTAAGGTTTTCTCTACTAGTGATATGGGGCAGAATTGGAAGCCTGAAAATACAGGTGTGACTACAACCCTTAATGGAATCGCATTTAATCAGAACCATAACCGCTTTATCGCTGTGGGTATAACTGGTGGGATCATTGAGTCCAATGCCGTTCCAAACATTCCGCGGGTGCTCAGTCTGACTCCGGGAAATGATGATACCGATGTAGCAGTAGATGCAAACCTGGAGCTGATGTTTAATCAGCCGGTGACGGCAGCCACTGGAGACGACTTTAATATTAAAATATTCAAGGCTGCGGATCTGTCCGCTCCGGTTGAAATCATCCCGGCGGATGACACCAGCAGAGTAACGGTAAATCCAGCTACCAATACTGTAACGGTTAATCCGGGTAAGAATTTCGATCAAGGTACGAAATATGCCGTAACAATTGACGCGGATGTTTTCACTAATGGTGGAAGCGGCAATGCAGCGATCGCAGCGGGTGATTGGAGCTTCACGACACTAGCTGGACCAGGAGATGAGACCGCTCCAACCGTTATCGATTATTCTCCTGTGCCAGGGGCGACAGGGGTTGATATTGAATCGAATCTGACGCTTACGTTCGATGAGCCTGTGACGAAGGATAGCGGCAACATTCTGATTTACAAAAGTACGGATGAAGTTAATCCGGTAGAAGTCATTCAGCTTGATGATGTTGCAGTTCTTGATAAGGTGGTAACGATTGATCCTTATGCAAAACTGGAATATGGTACAACCTACTATGTAATCATTAGTGACGGAGCTTTCAAAGATCTGGCAGAAAACTCTAACTCTTATACGGGTATCTCGGATAAGGACACTTGGAGCTTCACAACCGCCGAAGCGCCTGATACAACACCGCCGGTGGCAAGCGGGTTTACTCCTGAGAATGGAGCAAAGAATGTAGAGATTGGCACTAACCTGAGCTTTATTTTCAACGAGGATGTACAGAGATCGGAAGGCAATATTAAAATTTACAACAGCACGAACAGCAGTGCTCCACCGGTCACGATTCCTGCCGATTCTATGCAAGTCATTATTGACGCCAACGTAGTAACGATCAATCTGGAGGCTGACCTTGATTACAGTACAACCTACTATGTACAGATTGAGAACAATGCATTTGCGGATATGGCGGGCAACAGCTATGCGGGTATCACTAACGATACAACCTGGCGCTTTAGTACCACCAGCGAACCCGATAAGACGGCACCCATCGTAAGCACATACTCGCCTGAGAATGGGGCAACAGAGGTAGCTATCGGAGCTAACCTGGAGCTTGCTTTCAGCGAGAATGTAGTGGCAGGGGAAGGCAGCATTAAGATCTACAGCCCTGACTCCGACAAAGCGGTAGCTACTATTGCTGCCAGTGATGCAATCATTCTGAACAATAAAGCAACAATCCATCTGGCTCAACATCTGGAGTATGGTACAAGCTACTATGTAAGAATTACAGGCGATGCTTTCGCAGATCTATCCGGTAACTTCTACTCCGGTATCGCAGACGATACTACCTGGCAGTTCACCACCCCGGCTGCGCCGGATACAACTGCACCTGTGTTAAACGCGTACTCACCTGCGAATGGTGCAACAGGTGTAGCTATTGGGACTAATCTGGAACTTACCTTCAGCGAGAATGTAAAAGCAGGGGAAGGCAATATCGTAATCTACAATAGTGCGAATCATGCACCGGCAGCGACGATTCCTGCGGCTTCCGGGAATGTAACTATTCATAGCAATGTAGTGACGATTAACCCTACGGATGATCTGAAGTATGGTGTGAGCTACTATGTACAGATTGGAGCCGGAGCATTTACTGATCTCGCAGGCAACAGCTATGCGGGCAATGCGGAGAGCACAATCTGGCAATTCACAACCACAGATGCACCGGATCGGATCTCGCCTACGGTGATTACGTATTCGCCGGAGCCGTGGGCCACCGAAGTGGCAGTGAATGCGAATCTGGTTCTGACCTTCAGCGAAAATGTACGGGCGGCAGCGGGTACCATTGAGATTTTCCGCAGCACCGATGACATTCATCCGGTCGTGACGATTCCTGCCCTTTCGGACATGATAACGATCCTGAACAATGTCGTAACCATCAATCCGGCGGATAACCTGGAGCATGGGACGAGTTACTTTGTACGTATTTCCGAAGGATCATTTACAGATCTCGCAGGCAACAGCTATACCGGCATTGCAGGCATTAACGCCTGGCGGTTTGTGACCACCAGTGCCCCAGATACAGCAGCCCCGGTAGTAACATCTTACAGTCCGGCAGGTAATGCAACGCATGTACCTGTATCTACTGCACTCATATTGACCTTTAACGAGAATGTGTTAGCTGGAAATGCCAATATTGAGCTTGTTAATGCAGAGAATGGTGAGGTCGTTAAGTCGATTAAAGCGGACGATAAGGCGCTAGTTTCGATTGCGAACTCAACCGTCAGCATCAACACGAACGGTCTGCTTAAGCAGGGCGGCAGCTATTATGTGTTGATTAAGGCAGGTGCTTTTACAGATGAATCAGGTAACAGCTATGCAGGACTTGCGGATAGTAAGGTCTGGAGCTTCTCGGCAGTTCCTGTACCGGTCACGCCAACTGATCCTCCTACACCGGCACCGGGCGGCGGCTCAGGATCAGGCGGGGGAGCACCGGCTCCGGTTCCAACACCAAGTCCTCAGACAGAAAGTATTAACGCAAACGTTGAAAACGGGGCTGCTCAAGGCTCCATGGTATCCTCCGTTATCATTACCCGCACCAAGGATGCGAACGGTGTGAAGAGTGATACCCTTACGTTCACATTGGAACAAGCCATCCGCGCGGTTAATGAGCTTAAGGCTGCGGGTTCGAGTATTGCAAGAATCATCGTACCGGATCAGAAGGATGAGGTTGCGGGAACCAGATTGACGATTCCGGCAGCTTCCAACAAGCAATTTGCTGATAATCAGATCACGCTGGATCTATTCACAGTGAATGCTGAGGTGAAGGTGCCGGGCAGCTCGATGGCTGGATTTGGTACAGATATTTATTTCAACCTCGTTCCACTGAAGACATCGCAGCAGAGCGCAGAGGTAGAAGCGCTTGCCAAAGCACAGGTACAGAGTGTATCCCGCGGTGCAACAGTTACGCTGGTAAGCCGTCCGGTAACGATTGAGACCAATCTGCAGAGCCGTCCGGTTACCCTGGTATTGCCGCTTAGCAACAGTTCGTTAACAGCGGAGCAACTGAAGGCCCTGGCGGTCTTTATCCAGCACAGCGACGGCACCAAAGAATTGGTCAAGGGTGAGATCGTACCTTTCGGCCAGACCGGAAAGTCAGGCATTCAATTCAGTATCAGCAAATTCAGTACATTTACCGTAGTTCTTGCGCAAGATCCAGCGGCACAACTGAAGGCGTATATGACGGGGTATACCGATGGCACCTTCAAGCCGGGGAATAGCATCACCCGGGCAGAAGCGGCCAGCATCATTGCCCGCACCTTCAGCCAGTCCGCAGTCACTGCTGGTGTTGCGTATTCCGATGTTCCTGCCGGACACTGGGCTGCAGATGCAATCGGTCAAGTGACGCGAAGCGGCATCATGAAAGGTTATGGGGGCGGCAGCTTCAAGCCTAACCAGACGATTACAAGAGCTGAAATGGCGACGATCTTGTCCCGCTTGATTACAAGCGCTCAAACCCAAGCGGCCGGCTTCATTGATATTGCCGGACACTGGGCTCAGGCAGCTGTTGAGCAGATGTCCCAGGCAGGCATCATCACAGGCTACGAAGACGGCACGTTCCGTCCAGACCAGACGTTAACGCGTGCGGAAGCCGTAACCATCGTTAACCGTGCCCTTGGGATCGCTCCGCTGACCAGCGCAGTCCAGAAATGGACAGATGTTCCGGCTGGCTACTGGGCATTCGGCAGCATCCAGGCAGCTTCTGTAGATCATTCTGCAGAATAAAATAATTACAGCAAAAAAGCCCTTCCATCCGTCTTTGACGGGGAAGGGCTTTTTTGTGTGCGGATGAAGCGAGAGCACGTGGGCCCAATGTAATCGAAAAACCGACCACATTGGGCCAGTGTGAGGCGAGTGAGCCCAATGTAATCGAAAAACCGACCACATTGGTCTGGCGTGGAGCGAGTGGGCCCAATGTAATCGAAAAACCGACCACATTGGTCTGGCGTGGAGCGAGTGAGCCCAATGTAATCGAAAAACCGACCACATTGGGCCAGCGTGGAGCACGTGGGCCCAATGTAATCGAAAAACCGACCACATTGGGCCAGCGTGGGGCGAGTGAGCCCAATGTAATCGAAAAACCGATTACATTGGTCCGGCAGAAGGTGGATCAGCGCTATCGGCGGTATCACCCGCCCGCCAGGGGACGTTGTTCCTGATCGTGCTGGCCGCTACTTGCCCCCTACTTGCCCCCTACTTACTCCCCAACTCCCACCGCAGATTCCAGTGGTAACGCTGGTCCAGCTCCTCGTGTCCGCTGAAATACTCCACAAGCCGTTCCACGCTGAAGCTTCCGTCCTGCTTGCTGCGAAGCATGGCGATGGCGCACATTCCCTTATCGTTGTTATGCTCGTCCAGCTGCACCTTGATCTCCGGCCCGCCCTGCTGGCTGATGGTTATAACGGCGCCGGCTTGTGACCAGTTCGTAACGCCTTCATAGATAAAAGCAAAGATGACGATCCGGCTGATCTCGGACAGGTGATGGCCGTTAATCCGCAGGTTCTCGCCAGTGGCGATAGAGCCGGTGCGGTCATCCCCGTCCAGCGAGATGTAAGGCGGGCGGTTCAAGCTGCCGAACGATTCGCCAAGCGCCTGGACCGTACCCTTCAGGCCGTTCTTCAGCTCAAACAGGCAGCCGAGGTCCAGGTCAATGCCCCTGCTTCCGAACCACCCGGAGGATGGAGTCTGAAGCCAGTTAAGATTGATAAGAATCTCTCCTGAGGCTCCTGCTCCCTGCTGGAGACGGAGGGTCTCCCCGTGCCGCTTGAGAACGATGGTGTCCGGGTTCAAGGGCGAAGCGGAAGGAGCGGGTGGTGCTGCGGGAGGCAATGAATCGACCGGCTTAGGCCGTGACCGCAGCTCCGGAAGAACAAAGGGGGAGTTGCGGGCAGGTTCGGCTGCTCTGGAAGCTTGAACAACGGGCAGGATGTCCTTGACCTGTATTCCGTAGCTGTGGCAGAGCGCGGCTAAGCCTCCCGCATAACCGGAGCCGACCGCGCTGAATTTCCATTCGTTCTGATATCTGTAGATCTCCCCTGCCACAATGGCAGTCTCCACGGAATAACCGCCGCCCAGGCGGTACTGGAGGAGCTCCGTTCCATCCGCAGCGTTCATAATGCGCAGATAGGGATCGGAGAGCAGCGAGAAGCTCTGCTGTCTTGATTCCGCCTCATAGATCGTCAGGGCGAAGGCAATCCGCTCAACCTCCGCAGGAATTAGACTAAGCTCTATAGCAATTTGTGTATCGTCAGCGGGTCCGCTATGGACTCGTTGCGCGGGCGGCAATATCACTACAGACTGGTCCGGGGCCGCAGGATTGCCATAGAAAATAAGATCCTTCTCTGTTGCAACCTTCTGCGACGCGGTAAGTAAAAATACGGAGAAATCAATCTCGACCCCAGCCCTTGCTTCATTCCAGCCCATGCCTACGATGATGCGGCCGAGGAGAGGATTGTCTTTGGTTAAGCTGCATTTTTGCCCCTTGATAAGCTCAAGTGTCATGAGAACCAGCCTTTCCTATGAGTAGTTCAAGCTTGTATAAGTGCGGGTGGCAGACTCAGAATCTGCCCCGGCTTCCGGCATCCAGATTGGGACCATTCAGATCCGTCAGGCGCTCCAGGGATTGCTCGTAGATCCGTACAATATCCTGTATCTTCTGGAACTCGGGGTCCGAGGGGCCCAGGTTGTCCATGAACATGCGCTGTAGAATTTCTTGGTAAAAGGAGATACGGCTCCCCACCAGCTTGCATTCGTAGTCAATTACCTCTTCAATCGAGTGCTGCTGAACGAATTCCATCAGATCGTCTGCAGGATTACCGCGTGACTCGCGTTCATTGCGTGCGGCAACCGGCGCGCTGACATTATCCAGATTGACGGTGGAGCGTATGTCAGTGAACAGAATCCCTTCCTTGGCCAGCATCACCTGAAAAGGCTTGTGCTTGAACAGCTCCTGCGCAACCAGCGTACACATTGCCTGATTCCTCAGCAGCATCCCGTCAAACGGATGCAGCACCCACCCGCTGTCATCCCGGAACAGGTTGAATGTAAAATATTCACCCCCATACTCATATCTCAAGTTGATAGCTGTCTCAGATGTAAGCTCGTATTGAAATGCATCCATTCTATTGCGCGCCTCCTGCTTCTACTTTGGATTTCTATTAGCATAGCAGAAAATGGGGAATCTTGGAGAGAGGATTTTAGCCTAAATGAAAGAACCTCTTGCGCCGCAAGAGGCTCTTCCATTCGCTGTCAATCCGTCTTCACGCCAAAGGGGGAAAACGCAGGGTGGCCCGCAGTCCGTGGCCGGCGCTGCTCTCCAGAACAAGCTTGCCCTTATGGGCTTCGGCAATGCGGGCGACCATCGGAAGGCCAAGCCCGTGGCCCTGCCGGACGGGGCGGGTCCGCTTCCCGGAGTACGGCAGCAGGACCAGCTCCGGCAAAAGCTCTGACGGAACACCCTGACCATTGTCCGATACGGACAAGGCGAAACAGGAGTCTTCCTCGCTGCGGAGGATGCTAACCACAATCCGGCACCCATCCGGGTTATGCCGGATGCTGTTCTGGACCAGATTGCTTACTGCACGGTAGAGCAACTTCTCATCTCCCATCACTTGCAGGCTCTCATCCATAATGCACAGATCCAGTGTATACCGCTCCTCCAGGCCGTTATTCATGAAGTCGGATACCACGGTCCGGGCCAGAGCGGATAAGCGTACCGGCTTAAGCTGCAACGGTTGCATGTCATACTCCAGCATAGAGACGAGGTTCAAGTCGCTCACCAGCGACCTTAGCTGCTCGCCTTGGCGGCGGATGATGGCAGCCTGCTGGCGTTGCTCTCCGGTCAGGTTGTCTTGTTCCTCCAGATTGCTCGCGTAGCCCAGGATCATCGAGAGCGGGGTACGGATGTCATGGGAGATCCCGGCGATCCAGTTGGAGCGGGCTTCATCCCGTGATTTCAGCTGCGCGCTCCGGGTCTGCAGGGTAGCGGAAGCCGAATTAATGCTCTCGGACAAATCACTGAAGAGTCCGGCAGTCTCCAGGTTAACCGGCTTGTCTTTGGCCAGGGCATGAATGCTGTTGATCAGGGGCCGGATATTGCGGATCAGCCGGGTGCCGATGAACAAGGAGAGGGCCACGGCCAGTACCGCATTGCAGATCAGGAGCAGCAGCACTCTTAAGGGAAGGGAGCGCAGCCAGTCCGTCAGGTATCCGAGCTGATATTTTTCATATGAATATTTAGGATAGCCTACGACAATAAGTCCTTCCGGGTGCTCCCAGATATACACAGGATATTCCAGCAAGTAGTAGCGTGAGAACTTCGCCACCTCTACGATGTTGTAAGCGCGCGGAACCTCCGGCGGCAGCTGCTCACTCCACGTTACCTTGCCTCCGGCATCCAGCAGCATGGCCCAGGCCCGGTTCTGCTGAAGCAGCGCGGCCGCCTTGGGATTCAGGGAGTACTTGCCGTCTGACCCTTGCAGATCGGAGGATATTTCCCTTACGACCTTCTCCGGCGAAGCCTCCTGATGGGTCTCCTTGAAGATTAGCAAGCCGAGCAGAATCAGATTGAACAGGAGCAGGAGAGCAGAGACCAGCAGGGTGGAGCCTACGAATTTGCGTAAAATCCGGACCGCACTGTCCATTAGAGCGCCTCCTGCACTATGAGCTTATAGCCCAGCCCTCTGACCGTGAGCAATTGCACCGGCTTCGAAGGGTCGGCTTCGATCTTCTCGCGGATACGCCGGATATGTACCATTAAGGTATTCTCATACCCGTAGCTGTCATCTCCCCATACCGCCAGGCAGAGAGCATCGCTGGTCACAATCCGGCCGCGGTTCTCATAGAGCTTAACCAGAATGGCGTGCTCCTTAGCCGTCAGGGGCAGCTCCTGGCTGTCTCTTCGTACTACAGCGCTGTCCAGATCCACCACCTGTTCCCCCGACCTGAAGACAGGAAGCCGCTCCGGAACGGAGGGCGCATATACCCGCTTCAGCACAGCCGTCAGACGCAGCATTAGCTCCCTCGGCAGAAAGGGCTTGACGATATAGTCGTCTGCCCCAAGGCCCAGCCCCAGCAGGCGGTCCTCATCTTCACCGCGTGCCGACAGGAAGAGTACCGGCATATCAGAGAAGGTTCGTATGGCGGAGAGAAGCGAGAACCCGTCTCCGTCCGGCAGCATCACATCGAGAATGGCGATATCCGGTTTTTCCTGGCGGCACATGGCGAGGGCACTGCTATAATCTCCAGCCGCATATATGCGGTAATACCCTTCTTTTCGTAAAAAGAGCTCGATCATCTCACGTATTTTTGGCTCGTCCTCAACGATCATTATTTTGCGGTTCTTCATCGTATTCAATCGTCATCACCCATGAATCAGTATACACGATCAGGCAGTGAAGAATGGGAGGAACCGGTGTATTTAAGGTAGGCGTAAGGTTATCTTCAGCCTGGAGCAAGGGAAGGCCTCTATGCTAGGAAGCAAGAGCCGACTTGAGAGAAATGGAGCTGAAATGGAACCTATGAACATTCAACCAATTATCGAGACACAGCAATTGACCAAGATCTATGGGGGAACGCCCCGGGTGGATCAGGTAAATCTGAAGGTGCAGCAGGGAGAGATTTTTGGCTTCCTTGGTCCGAACGGAGCAGGGAAGACGACTACGCTTAAGATGCTGCTGGGACTGGTGCAACCCACCCAAGGAACCGTTAAGCTGTTCGGGCAAGAGCTGCGGAACCACCGGCTGGAGATTCTGAACCGGACGGGTTCGCTGATTGAGTCGCCTTCCTATTACGGACATCTGACGGGCCTTGAGAATCTGAGAGTCATGCAGCGGCTGCGCAGCCTGCCTGCCAAAAATATTGATAAGGTACTGCAGATTGTCCGGCTGGACAATCACCGGCACAAGCCTGCCGGGCAGTATTCACTCGGAATGAAGCAGCGTCTGGGTCTGGCTATGGCCTTGCTGGCTTTCCCGAGTCTGCTGATTCTGGACGAGCCTACGAATGGACTCGATCCTGCGGGGATCGGAGAGATCCGGGAGCTGATTAAATCCTTGCCTGCCCAGTATGACATGACGATTGTGGTATCCAGCCACCTGTTGTCGGAGATTGAGCAGACTGCTACATCGGTTGGCATCATCAGTGACGGCAAGCTGCTGTTCCAGGGGGCGATGGCTGCACTTCAGGCGCAGAACCGGGCGGCCGTTCACTTTCGGATCGATGATCCCGTCCGGGCAGTCCGGATACTGTCGGAGTACGGGTATAGGCCCAGAATGCAGGAGCAGCAGCTGGTGTTCAGCGCCATGCCGGACGCTGAGGTGGCCCGGGTCAATGAGATTCTGGTGTCCGGGCAGATTGCTGTGAGCCGGATCGTGGAATTCAGGCAGAGTCTGGAGGATATCTTCCTGGATCTCACCGGAAAGGAGCGGAGCCTGTGATGAAGGCCTTGTTGCTCGAATATTACAAAATCCGGCGGAGAAAGGTATGGGCGATGCTGACGCTCTTTCTGGCCGCCGAGCTGGGGTGGGCGGCCATGTCCATGAGCATCTCGATCTCGCGGAGTGCGGACAATGCCACCTGGGAAGCGCTGATTTTTAGCCTCTCGTCCATGAACGGGCTGTTCCTGCCGATTCTGTCGGCGATTGTGGTATCAAGGATTTGCGACATGGAGCATAAAGGGGATACCTGGAAAATGCTGATGACCACTTCTGTCGGACGCCAGGCGGTCTATGCCGCCAAATTCGTCTGTGCCGGAAGTCTGATCCTCTACGGCATTCTGGCCCAGGTTGTTTTTATTGCCGGCTTCGGCATGTTCCATAGACTCACAGAACCGCTTCCGGCAGGCCTGCTGCTGCAGTTCACTGCGGGTACTCTGATTGCCAGTCTGCTGATTATTGCGATGCAGCAATGGATATCGCTGGCGGTGAAGAATCAGGCATTTGCCCTGTGTCTTGGCATGCTGGGCGGGTTCCTGGGGACGACCGCAAGCTTGTTCCCTGCCGCTGTCCGGCAGTTGGTCGTCTGGTCCTATTATCTGGATCTCAGTCCGGTGACTTATGTGTATAAGGCTTCATCAGGAACTTATGTTACCGGAAGCATGCCTCTGATTCAGTTAAGTGCAGCTCTGATACTGACACTGGTTCTGTATGTTGCCGGGAATACCCATGTCTCGAAACAATCGGTCTAAGGAGGAGAACGTATGCTTAGAAGTGTTGCTGCCGAATGGCCCAAGCTGCGCCGCTCGCGGATGGGACTGGTACTGGTCAGTCTGCCTGTGGTCAGCCTGATGATCGGCTGTGCTAATTTTGTAATGAACCGGGAGGCCTTGCAGGGAGAGTGGTATAGCTTATGGACTCAGGTAAGCTTATTTTATGGAGAGTTCTTCCTGCCGATTCTGATTGCCATCTGCTGCGCCTTTGTCTGCAGGCTGGAGCATGTGAACCGGAACTGGAACATGATCCTGGCTGCTCCAGTATCCATAACCAGTCTCTTTATAGCCAAGCTTGTTATTGTCGGCGTGCTGATTGCGGGAGCGCAGGGCATGTTTCTATTATTGTACTGGACTGCTGGGCAGATGCTCGCCTTTAGCGGGCCTTTTCCGCTGGAAATGGTGATCTGGACCCTTCGCGGCTGGGTAGCTTCGCTGAGCATTGCCGCTCTGCAGCTCGGGTTGTCCATCCGTATCCGCAGCTTTGCCACACCAGTCGGAATCAGCCTGTGTGCGGTTTTTGTGGGGCTGGGCCTGTATGTGCTGAAGCTGGGGCTGCTGTTCCCATATTCGCTGCTGACCATTGGCATGGGCGTGCTTACCCAGCGCGGACTGACGGCTATGGAGAATCTGCTATTCTTCCTGATGAATGGAGTGTACCTCGTAGTTCTATCGGTCTGGTCGATCCGCAGATTGAGATATAAGGATGTAGGCTGATGCGTGGCGGGCAGGCGTAGAAGCATTAAGCAGCAGAAAGCGGAGGCCGGGGGCCTCCGCTTATCTTTTGTTGTCTTATTTGCTCATATCGTAATCCGGCATTCCAATGGTAGAGAACCACTGACGGATCTGCTCCTGGTCCTTGGAGAAGGTAAGACCCAGCTGAAGCAGGATTCTTGCCTTCTGCGGGAGTAAATCG
Organism: Paenibacillus sp. FSL R7-0302; assembly: GCF_038006885.1. Classification (NCBI taxonomy): domain Bacteria; kingdom Bacillati; phylum Bacillota; class Bacilli; order Caryophanales; family Paenibacillaceae; genus Paenibacillus; species Paenibacillus sp. FSL R7-0302. Next base: position 4,216,585 of record NZ_JBBOWB010000001.1, on the reverse strand, counting down.
CCTGCACCGATGATACCTTTGGCTCCGGTGTCGTATACTGCCCCTGAGCCTGCTCGCGTAGCGCTTACGAATAAGACACCCTTCTCGATAGCCGCTGTACGGGCTGCCTGCTGTGCGGTGGAGATGCCTCCGGCACCGTGACCCGCAGTTACGATCCCCTTAACCCCTTCATCAGCCAAGGCAGTAATGGGGGTTGCGGAGGCTTCCGTATAGCTGTATACAACATCAACCTTAGCCAGATCCTCCGGCTGGATCGTACTGAGATCAAAAGGAGTTTTCCACTTCTCGGTTCCGGCATCCTTGACGCGGGCCGGTGCACGAACCGCACGAATCCGGTTCTCATCTACCGTCCCCAGAGCGCCGTAGCGGCCCCCGCCGAAGGTATCCAGACGCAGCGCATCCGTCTTGGTAACTTCTCTGGCTGCAAAGAACTCATCATTCATCATCAGAACTGTACCATAGTAAGTGGTTTTCTGACTTGCAGCCAGCCGGATGGCATTCAGCAGATTAGCTTCTCCGTCGAAGGAGATCGTATTGGATTGTCGCATGGACCCGGTGAAGATAACAGGCTTGGGACTGCGGACAGTGAGATCAGTCCAGTAAGCCAGCTCTTCCATGATGTTGGTGCCGGTAGTAACAACTACAGCATGAACAGCCGGGTTGGCCAGTTCCTTGTCGATAGCGATGGTAAGGTTGTATAAGTCCTTGGAGGTGGTTTGCGCAGAGCTGATATTGCTTAGCTCTGTACTGGTGACATTGGCTATTTTGGATAGCTCGGGCTGTAGTCTTTGGATAATATCATTAATGGGTACCTTTGGCGTGCCGTACGTCTGAAACAGCTCTCTGGAAGGAGAAGTGGAGGTAATGGTTCCTCCGACACCGACCACTACGACATTCGGAATGATTCTCCCGGGTGTGGTGACTTCGGCGGCCTTCGTGATAGATGGGAAGGATAACATGATGAAGAGAACCAACAGAGCGGTAAAGAGACTTAGACTTCTTTTGTGCATAAGATTCATAAGTGACCTCCTCTTAATTTGATCTCTGTGTAAGTATATATGACATTTTTCATAATTGTCAAAATGATAATTTTACTTTTATGTAAAATAAATTCATAAATATGCATAAAAATTTAATGAAAATTAATTTTATGTGATTATACAAAACATATAAATGACACATACATTACATATAAGTCCGTAACCATGAGCGATCGCCCATCAGGTGTATAGAGGGGATTTCATCTGGAGCTGCAATTAGTCTGTCAAAAGCCTGGTAAAGATCCAGCTTCTCTTCCAGTGGAACTGCATGCTCATCACCGGTATCGCTCTGCGAGTGATCCTCCATGTAAGTCACCCGTTTGTTTCGGTTAAGATGGTCAATAGCGAAGTTGATGACAATCCGGGACATCCGGGCCTCGAAATACTGCGGGTTTCAGTATCCGGCAAAAAGTTATAAAACGATTTCCATTTTGTTTTAATGTCAGTTAACATAACGCAAATCGTTATTTTAGTTGCGCATTTTAGATGATTTTGTCGAATAATAGGATTTTAATGAAATTTCAAGCTGCTAAAATAGACCTATATCCAAATAAGGGGTGAATGAAAATGAAAAAGTGGTTGAAGGTGTCACTTATTATGACAATGATGGTGGTTGTGCTCTCGGCGTGCGGAGGAAACAAAGCGAATGAAGGCGCGGCGGGCGGCAGCACGAATAAGCTGGTAGTCTATACCCCTAATAGTGAAGCGATGATTAACGCACTTATTCCGGCCTTTGAGAAGCAGACAGGCGTTACCGTAGAGCTGGTATCGGCGGGCAGCGGTGAGCTTATCAAGCGGATTCAGTCAGAGAAAACAAACCCGTACGCGGACGTTATGTTCGGCGGAGCTTTCGCCCTGTTCAATGATAATGCGGACCTGTTCGAGGAATATGTGTCTTCTAATGATAAGGATCTGTTGCAGGGACACACGAATACGACAGGGATCATGACCTCTTATGTCTCTGACGGAAGTGTGCTGCTGGTGAATACGAATCTGGCAGGCGACATTCCGATTAAGGGCTATGCGGATCTGCTTAATCCGGCGCTGAAGGGCAAGATTGCCATGGCGGACCCGGCCAACTCCAGTTCGGCATTTGCCCAATTGACGAATATGCTCAGAGCGATGGGCGGCGATTATACCTCAGAGGCAGGCTGGGAGTATGTAGCTAAGCTGCTGGAGAATCTGGATGGCAAAATTGCAGGCGGCTCCAGTAAAGCGCACAAGAGCGTCGCAGACGGCGAATATGTGGTGGCTTTGACATACGAAGATCCGGCAGTCAGCTATGTCAGAGACGGTGCCCCGGTCAAGGTAGTGTACCCCGAAGAGGGCGCGGTATTTCTGGATGCGGTAGCGGGAGTGGTCAAGGGCTCGCCGAATCAGGAGAACGCCAAGAAGTTCATTGACTTCCTCATTTCCAAAGAAGGACAGGATGCACTGGGACAAGAGACCACGAACCGTCCGTTACGCTCGGATGCGGTAATCGCAGACTTCATGACACCGATGGACCAGATCAAGGTAATCGATGAGGATGTGGCTTATGTTGCTGAGAATAAGGCGGCGATTGTGGAACGTTATAACGAGTTGTTTACGAGTATTGCTAAATAATCCAAGCTACTGAGCAGCTAAATAGAGAGAAGGCGGGTGTGCAACATGAGCGTTACAATATCCTTCAAGAATATTGTCAAAAAATATGGCGACACCACCGTAATCCCCGAGCTGTCCCTGAACATCCAAAAGGGTGAGTTCTTCACCCTCTTGGGTCCTTCAGGCTGCGGGAAGACGACACTGCTGCGGATGGTGGCTGGCTTCAACAGTATTGAAGGCGGGGATCTCGGCTTCAACGATAAAGTCATGAACAACGTCCCTCCGGGCAAACGGAACATCGGAATGGTCTTTCAGAATTACGCCATTTTTCCCCATCTAAGCGTGTCGGAGAATGTAGCCTTCGGGCTGGAGAACCGTAAAGTGGGCAAGGAGGAGCGGCAGCGCAGAGTCGCAGAGATTCTGGATACGGTGCAGATTGAAATTTACAAGAACAGAATGCCAAAAAATCTGTCAGGCGGGCAGCAGCAGCGCGTAGCCCTTGCCCGTGCTATCGTCATTAATCCCGATGTGCTGCTGATGGATGAGCCGCTGTCCAATCTGGATGCGCAGCTCCGCGTGGATATGCGTAACGCTATCAAGCGTATCCAGCGTGAGGTGGGAATTACGACAGTCTACGTCACGCATGATCAGGAAGAGGCGATGGCGGTATCCGACCGGATCGCGGTGATGAAGTCCGGTATCATCCAGCAGGTGGGAACACCGCGGGATATCTATCAGCGTCCGGCCAATCTGTTCGTCGCCACCTTCATCGGGCGGACCAATGTTATTGCGGCGAAGCTGGAGAGCGGAGCCGGAGGCAGCGCGGTTATTCGTGTGGGCAACAGTTATTCACTGGAAATCCCGGGGCTTCAGGAGGAATTTATATCTGCTGCAACGGCAGAGGTGAAGCTCTCGGTCCGGCCGGAGGAATTCGTACTGGCTGAAGACGGGACAGGTCTCACGGGAACTGTGGTGAACAATGTGTTCCTGGGGCTGAACACCCACCTGGTGGTGGCGCTTGAGAACGGGCAGGAGGTGGAGGTCATCCAGCAGTCTGCTTCCACTCAGGCGGTGGAGATCGGACAGCAGGTGACGCTTGCCATTCTCCCGGAATCGGTCAATGTCTACGATCAATCCGGGGAACGCAATCTGAACCGGGGGATTCGGCTATGAGCGGCCGGATGAAGCGTTGGGACATCTGGTCGCTGATTACCTTTGTTATTTTTGCCGGATATCTGGTATTCCTGGCTCTGCCCTTGTTCATGCTATTGATAAAAAGCTTCTTCGACGGTAACACCGGAGAGTTCTCACTCGCCTACTTCCATAAATTCTTCAGCAAGGCTTATTATATGAACGCAGTGTGGAACAGCATCAAGGTTACAGTGAGTGTTACCCTGCTGTCTATCCTGGTTGCTGGGCCGCTGGCCTACATTATGACGATTGCCAGAATCAAAGGCAGCGCTGCGGTGCGGATTCTGATTCTGATCTCCTCCATGTCCGCTCCGTTTATCGGGGCGTATGCCTGGATTCTGCTGCTCGGACGCAGCGGGGTGATCACTGCCTTCATGTCCCGGGTCTTCGGGTTCACGATGCCAGATATTTACGGTTTCTCCGGCATTCTGCTGGTACTGACGCTTCAGTTGTCTCCGCTGATCTTCATGTATGTATCAGGGGCGCTGAAGAATGTGGACAACTCCCTGATGGAAGCGGCGGAGAGTATGAACTGTACGGGGCTGCGCAAAATGTGGAAAATACTCGTGCCCCTGATTACGCCGACCCTTCTTGCCGGAGGACTGCTTGTCTTCATGCGGGCGTTCGCGGATTTCGGCACACCGATGCTGATCGGTGAAGGGTACCGGACGGTGCCTGTCCTGATTTTCAACGAATTCATCAGTGAAGTCGGGGGAGATGACGGCTTTGCTGCGGCAATCAGTGTGATTGTTGTGTTGTTCGCGGTCGCAGTATTCCTGCTCCAGAAGTACGTGGCGAACCGGAAGTCGTACAGCATGAGTGCGCTGAATCCGATTGAACCGAAGAAGCTGAAGGGTGCGGCCAATCTGGCGGCCCACGCCTATGTGTATCTGTTCACGTTACTGGCGCTGATGCCTCAGGTCTATGTTGCCTATACCTCCTTTCTGAAGACCTCCGGCAAAATATTCGTCGACGGTTATTCGCTGGACAGCTACCGGGCGGCCTTCTCCAAAGTGGGAGATGCGATCTACAACACCTTCATGATGGCCAGTATCACGATTGTGATCATTACGCTGGCAGCGGTGCTGATCGCCTATGTAACGGTGAAACGCAAAGGTGCGGCAGCGAATGTTCTCGATACCTTCACGATGCTGCCTTATATCGTACCGGGCTCGATTCTGGGGATAGCCCTGCTCGTGACCTTCAATAAAGAACCACTGGTGCTGAGCGGCACCGCCGTGATTCTGATTGCTGCTTTTGTCATCCGGCGTCTGCCTTATACGATCCGCTCCAGTGCTGCTGTGCTCCATCAGGTGAATGACAGCATAGAGGAGGCGGCGATCAGTCTCGGAGCCTCTACCTTGCGGACGTTCTTCAAGATTACAGTGCCGATGATGATCTCCGGGGTATTCGCCGGGGCAATTATCAGCTGGATCAGCATTATTACAGAGCTTAGCACCTCGATTATTCTGTATACAGGGAAGACCCGGACGATGACCGTAGCGGTCTATACTGAGGTAGTACGCGGCAATTATGGTGTGGCTGCTGCCTTATCGACACTGCTGACGGCGATCACTGTACTGTCCCTGCTGCTGTTCTTCAAGCTCTCCGGCAAAAAAGAAGTAACCATGTAGCTGTAGTCCGGGCCCGCGCCAGCGGGTACCGGGCTTTGCTGCATCCTGATGTATAATAGCAGGACGAATAGCAGGACGAATAGGAGGAGAAGGCATGGGGGCAAAAAGGAGCTTCAAGGACTCGCTGCGCAGACTGTTTTTGCTGCATACGCTTGTGCCGATTTCCATTCTGTTTGTGCTGTTCCTGATGTTCATGATGATCAATTCGCGGTTCCTGCTCATCAATCAGACGACAGAAGCGGGCAAAAAAATCAAGCTGGCGATGGAGGAGGTCTACAGCTCCTACGTTAAGGAAATGAATGAAGCTTCGGCGCTGGATTCCGTTAGGGCGTTCACAAGTGTGCAGTTCCGAGGTGCTGAGGTGTTCGAGCGGTTCTATGCCTTCAATAACCGGCAGCGGGTGAAGAGTATTATGTATATCATGGGTACAGACGGAGACATTCTGGCCTCCTCTGCCAACTATGGCTCTGATTCCTCTGACCTTGCGCTGCAGGCTATCGCCCGGCGGATGCACACTCAGGGCCTGACGGAATTGGCCGAGACCAACCCTATCCGCTTCTCGCATGACCGCTATACTGCTTATACGTTTGCCAAGGCAATTACCGGCAGCGGGGGAGTGCAAGGGTATCTGATCTATCAATTGTACGAGCTGGATCTGCAGAAGCTGCTCTTTGTGCAGAATAACGAAATTGCCGTAGTCACCGATCCCTACCGGACCATCATTGCCACAACCAATAATCTGACTCAGGGCCTGATGAACAAATACAGCCTGACCAGTGATTCCAAGGGCTACGTATGGATCGATAACGGAAAATATTACAGTAAGGAAACGTACCTCCCGTTGTCGCAATGGCGCATTTACACGTTAAGTGCCGCCGAAGGGAACCGGAGCGCCTATTTATCTCTGGCTGTATTTTTTGTGATGGCAAGTCTGCTGCTCTGGATTGTCATTTGGTATTCGGCCCGCATTATCTCCACGCGCCAATCGAGGGCGATCGATAAGCTGATCTATGCCGTCAGAGAGCTGCAATCCGGCAATATGGATTCTTACGTGTACATCGGAACCGGTGACGAGTTCGAGACGCTGGCGAATCAGTATAACCAGATGCTTCAGCGCCTGAATGAGCTTGTCGCCCAGAATACAGAACTGTCTGATCTGCGCAGAGTCATTGAAGTGAAGCATCTGCAATCGCAGTTTCATCCGCATTTCATATTCAATGTACTGGAGACGCTCCGTTACGCCATTATCGTGGATAATCGGCTTGCCCAGGATATGGTGCTTACGTTGTCCCGCCATCTGCGCTACAGTATAGGCAACGAGCAGGATCATGTGGTGCTCGGGAATGATCTGGAATATATAGCAGGCTATATGAAGCTGCAGCAGATCCGCTTCAAGGACAGGCTCCATTACCACGAGGAGGTGGATCAGGCGGCCCGGACGGCGCTCGTTCCCCGGCTGATGCTCCAGCCCGTGATTGAGAATACCATTAAGTACGGCTACCGCCAGCGTCAATCGGTTGCGGTTACGGTGCTGGGCTGGGTAGAGGGGACGGATCTCATTCTTGAAGTGAAGGATGATGCCGGAGGAATGAGCAGGGAGCGGCTTGCGGAGGTACGGGACATCATGCATTCACAGGATAACCGTGCCCCGCATATCGGGCTGCATAATCTGCACCGGCGGCTGGTGCTGATGTACGGCGACCGTTACGGGATTGAGCTGGACAGCACGCAGGGAGAAGGCACCGTCGTTACATTCAGATTGCCATACCGGAAGGAGGAGACAGATGTTCAAGGTGCTGCTGGTAGAGGATGAGGAGATGATCCGCAAGGGGCTGCGTTTCACCTTCGATTGGATGGGGGCAGGCTGTGTCGTGGTAGGGGAAGCCGAGAATGGCGAGGACGGACTGCGTCAGATCGCCGAGCTCCGGCCTGATATCGTCATTGTTGATGTGAATATGCCGCTGCTGGACGGAATTGGCATGATTGAGCAGAGCGTAGAAGAGGCCGATTGCAGTTACATTATCCTATCGGGCTACGATGAGTTCAGACTGGCCAAGGATGCCATCCGGCTAGGCGTGACCGAGTACCTGTTGAAGCCACTGGAGCAGAAGCAGCTATTGGCTGCACTGGAGCGGGCCAAGGGGCAGCTGGCGATGAAGCGGCAGTACTCGGCTATGCTGACATCAGGTGGTACTAACGGGGAAGCGCTACAAGCTTCTGTCGTTAAGCTCCCCGGGAAATCGTCCCGTTACGTGTCGAGGATGATCCGGTATGTTCAGGAGCATTATGCGGAGAAAATCGGGATTAAGGATCTCGTGGAAAGCCTGGGAGTAAGCGCCACCTACTTGAATCAGAAATTCAAAAGTGAAACGACCTATACCTTCAACGATTTCTTGAACCGTTACCGTATCCAGAAGGCGATGGATCTGCTGCGCAGCGGAGAGGACAAGGTGTATGCCATTGCCGCCGATGTCGGCTATAAGGACTATAAATATTTCATTGCAATCTTCAAGAAATATGCAGGCTGCACACCCAGCTACTACCAGGAGCGGTACGGCCTTGGACAGAACAGCGGGGAAGCGGCAAGGGACAGTCATACGAAACAGGCAGACTAAGAGGCGGCGGTAAGCGCCGCCGCTTCTTAGTCTGCCTAAGTGTAACCTGTCATTAAGCTGATAGTTACCTTGTCTCCAGATAGGCAATGCCCAGCGCCCCGGTGACCGGATTGCGGTAGGTCTCGCACTCCACATCGAAGACCTCGCGGATTAATTCCTTCGTTAGAATATCCTCAGGGACTCCGCTGGCCGCGACCCGGCCTTCCTTCATCACATACAGATAGTCGCAGTATTCGGCGGCCAGGGTGAGATCGTGGAGGGCGGCGAGAATGCCGATATCAAGCTTTCGGACGATATTCAGAATCTGCAGCTGGTATTTGATATCCAGATGGTTGGTCGGTTCGTCCAGGATCATGAATTCCGGCTGCTGGGCCAGCACACGCGCCAGAATGACACGCTGCTTCTCGCCCCCGGATAAGGAGTTATAGCTGCGCCCTGTGTGCCCCTCCAGATTAACCTTGCGGAGTGCAGCCGTGACAATGTCAGCGTCCTCCCGGCTGTCGGTTTCCAGCATCCCCTTGTGGGGCGTCCGGCCCATCGCCACCATCTCACGAACGGTGAAGTCGAAGCTCAGCTCGTTGAACTGGCCGACTACGCCCAGCTTACGGGCCACAAGCTTCGGGCTGGCCTTGATCACATTAAGCTCCGAGAGGAAGACTTCTCCCTGACGGGGCTTGATGACCTTGTAGATGCTTTTGAGCAGCGTCGATTTGCCGCAGCCGTTCGGGCCGATCAGGCCGACGAATTGCTTAATTTGAACCCTTAGAGAGACCTCCTGTACAATCTTCGCCTCGCCGAAAGAGACGCTTAGCCGTTCAACATTCAGATTCATCAGCTTTTCCCTCCGAAGGCGTAGCCTTTTCTAATCAGCATGTACATGAACATTGGCGCTCCAATCAGGGCGGTAATGATCCCGATCGGCAGCTCCACATTCGGAACGATGGTCCGGGCAATGACATCCGTCCAGATCAGGAAGATGGCCCCGAACAGAATCGACGCCGGCAGCAGCCTGCGGTGGTCCGAGCCTACAAGTCCCCGCACCAGATGGGGGATAATCAGTCCCACGAAGCCGATCATCCCGCAGCTTGCTACCATAACGCCGGTAATCAGCGCTGTGAGAATCATGTAGACTCTGCGGTAGGCACCCAGATGAATGCCCAGCGTAACCGCCGCCTCATCTCCGAGCAGCATGGTATTCAGCACACGGAACTGCGAGAGGAACAGGATAACGGCGAGCAGGACGGTGACCGAGATCAGCGGCAGCTTGTCCCAGCTTGCGGCTGCCAGGCTGCCCATCGTCCAGAAGGTAACCGTCTTGATGCCTTCGGCATTGTTGGCGAAATAGACGATAAAGTTGGCAAAAGCGGTACATAGAGCGTTAATGACCATCCCGGCGAGCACCAGCTTGACGGAGGTCATTTTGCCGCCCGCACTGGCAAGTGTGAGCACCAGCAGAGAAGCGCCAACCGCCCCTGCAAAAGCCCAGAAAGCGACTCCCGACTGGCCGAGCAGCCCCATCGAGCCGAAGCCGATCAGGATGGCGAAGGTTGCGCCCAGCGAAGCGCCGGAGGAAATGCCGAGTATGTATGGATCAGCCAGGGGATTCTGTACCGCCGCCTGCATGATCGTCCCGCATAGCGTAAGTCCGGCGCCGATGAACATCGCCATCAGGACACGCGGAAAGCGGATTTTCCAGATAATATCCACGAAAGAACCGTTCGTCAGCTCCTGCATATCTCCAATCTGGATGCCTGTGATGTGGTGCAGCAGAATCCGGTAGGATTGGGAGACAGGAATGTCCACCTGGCCGAAGGAGACCGCAGCTCCGGCAGACAGCAGGGTAATAATGAACAGGACGCCTATAACAGCCATGAAGCCGTAACGGGAATGAATGAGAGATTGCTTAGGCTGTGAGGGTACGGCTATTTCGGTATGCATGTCAGTAATAAAGCTCCTTCATTGAAAGAATAAGAACACACAGCAGCATGCGTTTGGGCCGAATGTACGTGAAAAACCGAACACAATCTGCCAGATACATGGCAGCGCTAGTACGCAGCGGGAGGGTCTTTTTTAATATAAGGCACACTGAGAACGATTGTCAATGATAATAATTCTCATTGACATGCTGTCCAACTTTCTATATTCTACGGAGGTATCCCCTGCAAGGCTATGGGCTTAATGCCATACCCGCAGGATCAATAACATACATACAGAAAAGGGGACTTAAGAGAATGAAGAAAATATTCAAACGATATGTACCGCTGCTGGCGGTTCTGGTGATGGCGGTTATGCTGGCGGCTTGTTCTTCCGCTACAGGCAATGAGAAGGACGCGGCGGCAACGGCTGCACCTGCATCGGCCAGTCCTGCACCGGCGGAGACTGCACAGGCTGCGAAGACTGTATATCCGCTCACGATAGAAAACCATACGAATAATGGGGAAGGCACCGAATGGACGGCTAAAGCGCAGACCTTCGATAAGGCTCCCGAGAAGGTAGTAGCGAATACCCAAGGTGCGGCGGAGCTGCTGATTAAGCTGGGGCTTACCGACAAAATGGTCGGGGTTGCGGCTCTCTACGGTGCAGGCGATCCGGCGGTTCAGGAAGAGTTCAAGAAGATTCCTGTCATTTCCCAGGACTATGCCAGTAAAGAGCTGGTTGTAGGAGCAAGTCCAGATCTGGTGATGGGTCGCGGTGGCCTGTTCGCAGATGCGGATTGGGGAGTCGGGACGGTAGGCGGACTCAATGAGCTGGGCATCAAGACCTTCGTGCAGAGCACCAGTCTGCAAGGGGCAACGCTTGACAGCCTGTACAAGGATATTGAACAGCTTGGCCAGATCTTTGATGTGCAGGAGAAGGCAACTGCATACATTGCAGAGCTGAAGGAGCGTGCAGCGAAGCTGAAGGAAGGGGCAGCAGCAGGAGGGAAGACCTTTGCTTACGTCTCTGACGGGGGCAACGGCGCGATCGCCGTCTATAGCGGGAACGTGGATACTTTTGCGGGAGATGTGCTGGGACTGCTTGGACTGACCAACAGCTACGCGGATGTGACCGGTGAGATCAGCAAGGAGCAATTGATCGCGACCAACCCGGATGTCCTGCTGATCTCGGTGTACACAGGCGGTATTGATGCTGACCAGTCGATACAGGCGTTCTATGCCGATCCGTCACTGCAGAGTCTGAAGGCGATCCAGAACAAAGCGATCTATAAGATTGACTTCAACCAGTTCTGGGGCTACAGCTATTCCATCTTTGACGGGGCGGAGAAGCTTGCGTCTGAGCTTCCTGCTGCGAAGTAAGCCGGAGCTAATATTAATCTGTCAAAAAAAGCAGCCTGAGCTGTCACTCCAACGGGTGACGGTTCAGGCTGCTTTTGGCATTCTCATAGATATTCATAACCACCTGCTGGATCGGCAACTCCTTGACGGAAATATCCGAGAAGGCATGCTTCCGGGAGATATTCTCCAGGAAATCGCTGATGGAGATCCGGGCGGTGTCTACCTCAAGCGTAATCTGTAAGTCGGAGGGGCGTTCCATAACCTTGGTCCAGTCGTTGTCGAAAAGGGTGTCCCGCACAGACTCGTTAAACGTAAAGCTCACGCGCTTCTTCTCTCCGAGGAACAGCTTCAGCCGCTGCAGCGAGTCATCAAACACCTTCTCGCCGTGGTTAATGACAATCACCCGGTGGGCTAACTCCTCTACATCCTCCAGATCATGGGTGGTGAGAATACAGGTCATGTTCTGCTGCTTGTTCATCTGGCGGATGAACTCACGGATTTTGAGCTTGGCGATCACATCCAGCCCGATGGTCGGCTCATCCAGGAACAGGATGTCCGGCCGGTGCAGCATTGCCATGACGAATTCGCATTTCATGCGTTCGCCAAGCGACAGCACCCGGGTGGGCTTCTCCATCACTCCAGCGATATCCAGCAGCGTTGCCAGCTCGTCTAGACGGTTGCTGAAATCCGTGGCCGAGATACCGTAGATTGCTTTGTTCATCTTGAAGCTGTCGATGGGCGGGATATCCCAGATGAGCTGGGATTTCTGGCCGAAGACGGCCCCGATGGTGCGGACATAATGCTTCCGGTCCCGGGCCGGGGAATAACCGAGTACTTCGATCTCCCCGCTGGTCGGGTAGAGGGCGCCGCAGAGCATTTTGATCGCAGTGGATTTGCCTGCCCCGTTCGGACCCAGCATCCCGCAGATTTCGCCTTGCTCGATGGCGAAGCTGATATCGTTCACGGCCTGGACAGAGACGGCTTCACGCCGGAAAAAGCTCGTGAAGGTCTGCTTCATGCCTGCGCCCCGCTTATAGGTGGTATAGGACTTCGTTAAATGCTTGACATCAATCACCGGCATCAGCCGCCAACCCCCTCATATAATCTGATTATGTGCCGGTATACCCAAATGCCTGCCCAGAGAAAGACAAAGCAGGGCAGAATAGCGATGAAATCACCGGCCTGTACCCGGCCAAGCAGTGCGGAGGCCGGGAGGTAGCCGACCATCCCCACGGGAATGATCAGCGTAGCTGCCGCCTGCACCGCCTTCGGGAAGATCGGAAGCGGATATTTGCCGACATGCAGCACACTGTCCGCCAGCTCGGAAATCCGCGAATTACCGACCCATTTGAAGGACATCGCCGCCATCATCAGCGATAATCCGGCGAGTACAGCCGTCCCGGCCAGGAACATTCCGGCGAATTGCAGCCAGGCGAGGGCGGAGATAGCGCCAATATGCATAGCTGAGAAGATGAATAATGCAGCCCCGCCAAGGAATAATCCGACACTCTCTACAGAGAAGGTAGTGGCTACAATGTAGAACAGCGGATTCAGCGGCCTCAGCAGAATGACCTCGAAGCTCCCCTCCCGCACATGCGACATCGTTGTCCATAACAATCCTCCGAAGACGAGACTGGAGAGACCGCTGGACATGGTGAATATAGACTGGATCAACAGCACCTCGTATAAGCTCCAGCCGGGAAAGCTGGTGCCCGCCCGGTAGATTAACAGCGTCACCAGCGGAAACAGAATGTTGCCGATGAGTGTAATCAGACTGCTGACGATGAAGTTCATCCGGTAGGCCGAAGCCGTCTGGATAGCAGAGTACATGCACTGCTTGTATACATCCACATATTTTTTCATAACAGGACCGTTCCTTTCCCTCCGGGTATTCATGCGCCGACCGCCGTGAACTGCTTCATGGCCCGGCGGCGGACGAGCTCATTGCAGCCGAACATCACTAGCACAGCAGCGGCCTGCATACCTACGGCTTCGGGAAGGGATAGCTCAAGACCGCCAAGTGAATAATGCCCGGTGAACACCATGGCAGGCATATAAGCAATGTACTGAAAAGGCAGGAACAGCTGAGTGACCTGAAGCCAGTGCGGGAAGAAATCAAGCGGAATCAGCGCCCCCGAGAAAATACCCGACACGAGCAGGAAGGCGCTGCGAATCCCGCCGGATTGCACCAGCCAGAAGGAGGTCAGGCCAATCGTATAATTGACATAGAAATTCATGAGAAAGGCAAGCAGCACAGACACCAATGTCCAAGGGAGGCTTGCCGGCCGCATATCGATCCCGAAGATGAAGATAAAGATCAGGAGACACGGCAGGAACTCAAACAAGAAGCCAAGCATCCGGTGCCCCAGCTTCTGGAACAAGGCGAAGGAACGGTGATCCACCGGACGCAGATGGAAGGTCAGGAATTTGCCGGTGCGGACCAGCATCGACAGGTTCCAGTCGGCGAAATCCATAATCAGATACCCGATCAGCGCCGTGGCCCCGAAATAGCGGATCATCTGCTGGAGATCAAGCCCGCCGAGCGTAGTCTGCCCGCCATAGACTGCGGTCCAGATGAAATATTGCACCATGAAATACACCGGGCCGACAATAACAGAGACCAAGGAATGGGTGCGGTAGGCACTCCATTCCTTGTAGGTAACCTCTGCAACGGCCCGGCATATGAGCCAGTTATGCCTGAGACGGTTCATTACATCAGTCCTGACCAGATCACATTGGTTACATTGAACAGGGCTTCCGCATGCCAGTTATCATCCGTGAAGGGCACGAACCATACCGCGGTGAGCTGCTCCACCGGATCGATTACCATACAGCAGGCGCCGGCACCTTCATGAAAATAACTGCCTTCGGAATAGAGAAATGCGGGGCCTCTCCGCATATCCAGCCCAATGCCGTAGCTCCGGTCTTTGACATTGTTGCCCCAGCAGTAATCAGGCGTGCCATAGAGCGTGCGGGTGGTGAGCTTCTCAACGGCTTTACGGCCCACAATGCGGGTGCCGTCCATGGTACCCATGCCGAGCAGCATATTGGCGAAGCGGATAAGGTCGGCCGGGGTAGAGGAGAGTCCTCCCCCTGTACTGGATACGTTGTCCCACAGCTTCTCACCTGGCGGAATTTCAGCAGGGTTCTCCGCGATCAGGTCATGGAGCTGCTTTTCTTTGCGTTCATTTCTGATAATGAAGCGCTTCGCCAATTCGGGAGTCGGCTCCCACCGGGTATCATTCATACCAAGCGGCTTCAGAATCTGCTCCTCTATGTACTGTTCAGCGGACATGCCTGTAACCTTCTTAATGATCTCACCAAGAATACAGAAGCCGAAGGAGCAGTATTGCCATTCCTCACCGACCGGTTTGTTGATCCCGCAGCTCAGTGCAGCTGTGATCCAGTCTAGCTCCCCGTCCTCCGGATTGTACTTGTCGAAATATTCGCCAATCAGCTGCCAGTAGGACTTATGATAAGGAATCATGCTGCTGGCGCAGTCCGGGAACAGGCCGGAGGTATGAGTCAGCAGGCTATAGATGTCGATTTTATTGAACGGATCTGCGTTAAACGGTTCCAGAAAGGCACCAACGGGAAGGTCAAACCGGAGAATGCCGTCCTCCACGAGCTTGGCAATAGCCACCGAGGTAACCGCTTTGGTAATGGAAGCAATCTGATGAACCGATGTCGGCAGCAGCGGGTCCGCAGGGTCTTGACGGTAGGAACGGGGACCGATCGCGCCGTGCATGAACGTCTTGCCGTATCTGGATACGCAGTACGCCGCAGCCTGAATCTTATGGTCGTCGATCAGTTGCTGGAAGTGGGTATGCAATATCCCGATTCTTGTAGCGTCATAATTCACCTCTGCCGGTGAGCAGTCGGTAATGCCTGGAGTGTACAGCATAAAGATAAATGCCTCCTCGAAGGATAGTGGCGCTGAGCGAACCAGCTATGCCCAGGGAAATGCGCCCAGGCTTCAGTATATCTTCCATATAGTGTTAGTTACAATGGGAAGTTTGGTTTATAACCAATTTCTCCGGCTCAAAAAGAGGGGTGAACAGGACAAATAGAGAAATAAAAGCATGATAAATATTTCACAGAACGGAAGGACAATGAATCGCATCATGACAACAAAGCCGTTAACCAAAAGTATTACGTTCCTGCAAGCCCTGGCCCTGGTGGTCGGGATGATTATCGGATCGGGGATTTTTTTGAAGCCCGGAATTGTATTGGACAATGCGGGCAGCCCGTGGCTCAGTATTCTTGCCTGGGGCGTTGGAGGGATCATTACCCTGGCTTCGGCGCTGAGCGTGGCGGAGATTGCAGCCGCCATTCCGAAGTCGGGAGGTCTATATACTTATTTAAGTGAATTGTACGGCGGGGTATTCGGATATCTGCTTGGCTGGGTGCAGGCGGTGATTTCCTACCCCGCTTCTGTGGCGGCGCTGGCTATTGCTTTTGCAACCTATTCCGGTTACTTCCTGCCGCTGAATGCATGGCAGCAAAAGCTGCTTGCAGTAGGCATTCTGGCCTTCATTCTGCTGATGAATGTCATCGCGACGAAGTTCGGCGGGATCATTCAGACGGTGGCCACGGTCGGGAAGCTGATTCCGGTAGCGGGCATTGTGGGCGTCGGGCTGTTCTCGGATCTGGCTCCCGGCTTCGGCGGCATCGGTACAGCGGCAGCGGGTGCAGGCTTTGGGGCTGCGGTGCTCGGCACACTCTGGGCCTATGACGGCTGGATCAGCGTGACCAATATGGCGGGAGAGATCAGTGACCCGGCCAGGACGCTGCCGAAAGTCATTTCGATCGGTGTTGTTTTTGTCATCGCCGTATATGTGTTGTTCAATATTGCGGTGTTCCAGGCGCTGCCCTATGACCAGATTGTGTCGTCCCCGACCCCGGGAGCCGATGCGGCTGAAGCGCTGTTCGGCAGCGGCGGCGGAGCCTTTATTACGGCAGGCATTATCGTCTCCGTGCTGGGTGCGCTGAACGGTTATCTCATGACCGCAGCACGGGTGCCGCAGGCGATGGGGGAGCGGGGACAGCTTCCGTTCTCGCGGGTGCTGAGCAGCATTCATCCGAAGTTCCAGACACCGGCGAATGCGCTTGTTTTTCAGAGTGTGCTGGCGGTAGTCTACATCTTCTCGGGAACCTTCAATACGCTGACGGATCTGCTGGTGTTTGTCCTGTGGATCTTCTTCACGATGGGCGTGTTCGGCGTATTCATTCTGCGCAGGAAGCTGCCGCACGAGCAGGGCCGCTACCGTGTGCCGCTCTATCCGTTCACCCCGATTCTTGGCGTAGCAGGGGGGCTCTATATTCTGGCCAGCACGATCATCAGTGATCCGCTGCGCTCGCTTATAGGGATTGGCATCACGCTGGCCGGACTCCCCGTGTATGTGCTGATGAAGCGGAAGAATCGCGTGTAGACAGCTGTTCATAGCCAGGAGTGAGAAAGTTTTAATAAAACAGTTGACAGCGCCCGTTCAAAAAAGTATACTATGAAAGTACTTTTGAGCGGACGCAGTCAGCTTAGAGATCATCGTCTAGAAGAATTATACATAGACACCATACGGACTCTTAGCTCAGTTGGTAGAGCAGTAGACTCTTAATCTATTTGTCCAGGGTTCGAGCCCCTGAGAGTCCATCCCTTAAGAAACGGCAGAGATGCCGTTTTTTTGCTGTTTTGGATAAGTGGCGCGCAGGTATGGTGGCCCGGATGAGGTACACAAGTGCACCTGAATCGCCCGAACGCGGGCTAAGCGAGCGGATGTGGGGTGTCGCAAAAGCAGATACTCTACGGGTGGAAATAAATCCCGTACTCCATCTTAAAAGCTTAAATTGTAAGAAAGGAGCGATTCTCCGTTATTCGTGGATCGCTCCTTTGCGTTTTATGTTCCTCCACCTGCTTGCTTCAGCAGGTTGTGGAGCGAGAGCCAACCAGCCCCTAGCGTCACTTTTTCAAAATCGCGAAATTACTGATTGCATGTTCATATAAAAACGGCTTGATTTCCCTCATATCGTTTGTCGCAGCCAAGATGATGGGTAATAGATAAAATGTACAAAACCATACATAACCCTTAAGAGGTGATACGGATTGACGGAAATGAATCAGCTTCACACATTAGCGGCGGAGATCATGGCTGCTGTGGCGGAATGGCTGCAGGAGAGTGAGGAGGAGAAGGGGAAAGCGATCCAGGAAGCGGTTAACCGCACTTCGCTGCAGGCCGGCATCCATGACTTGGTTTATATGCAGGTGGAGCAAGGGGAATTTAAGCTGTCTACCTGGATCAGCGACTATGGCTCGCCGGAATTTGAACGGCCCATCCATCCGCCGGACCCGCCCATTACCCGGCAGCAAGCCGAGACAGTGTTGATTCCGTTGCTGGCGGAGGGAATTGGTGGAATACTGCAAGGCTATGCGGACAATCCTCTGATAGATTATCATCTTCAGGTAAGCCTTGAGCTTGATGATTTTGGGATTCTTCCGGTTCTGCATACGATTAATGAGCGCAAACGCGGTCTGCTGCTGGAGCGCATCCAAACGTATATCGCCAAGCTGGAGAATCATGCTTACCCAACCGATCCGCTGGAAAGCTTCTTTTTGGCGCAGCACCTGGTTGATCCGCTGCTGTTCCCGGAGCTTAATTCCGCTTTTGTGTTGCGCATCTATGAACTGGTGATGGAACGCAATCGGGACAATCCGGCCAAGCTGAAGGAGCACCGCGGCAACTTTATCCGCGCTTTTACCGTGTGGGTAGAGGAAGAATTTCTGCCGGCCTATTATCATCGGATCAAGCCCAAGTGGGGAGTGGTGGAATATACGCTTAAAGCGGATGTGGATAAGGCGTCGATCGATCAAGAGCATCTGGAACTTGTGCTGCAAACGGCCATCTTGATCATCAAATACGAACCGAACTACAGCCGGCAGAGAGGACTCGATTTGCTGGCTCGTTTGCAGGAACTGGGTTATGCGAAGGCGGCGCGGGTGATCAAGGAGGGCAGCGGCACGCTCCCTGCCGATGCAATTCACTATAAGGATCAGCAGCTTGAGTGCCAGGCACATGATGTGTTCTCCACGATCACCATTCGCATCAAAGAAGAGTGTGCGGACAGCTACGGCAAAGGGCTGGATTATATCTCGAACCTGCACACGCTGGGATTCTTCCGCAGCTACCAAATCAAGCTGAAATCTTCGGTTAAGCAGGCAGTGGACGTTCCCGGTCTGGCCAAATCGCAAACACACCGTTTTTTTGCCAACGCGTTGCAATACGAGGAACTGTATCCCAAGCTTGAGGCATACGCAAGGCTGGCGATGGTCGAATTTGAGTGGTATGAGGATACCGAGGGGGAGAAAAATTGTATGCCCGGCACCTATGCTGTGTTTGGCCTTGGGCTAACGGACCCGCGCTATTATCCGCTGGTACAGGAATATATGAAGGTGGTGGACAGTGAGCATCAATCGGTGCAAGCGGCCTTCACTGCGGCTTTTATCCACCGGTTCGGTGTTGATGAAGCCAGCCTGCCGACGATAACGGCTTGTCTGCTCGCCTGCGAGGATGGCAAGTTCACCAAGCATGGACCGGCATTTGAAACAGCAAGCAATCTGCAAGCGCTCGCCGGGATTCTGGCAACCCTTGAGCCGTACGAGGCCCGTCATATTGTCGAATTGGTCTGGGGAAGCACAGCGAAGCTGGAGAAGAAAGCGAAAGCGGCAAAAGGCGAGCTTACGGAAGGCTTCGCGCGGGTGCGCGATGCAGTGAACCAACAATAATCAGAACAGAGGAGAAGGATGATGACGACACGACTTTAAGTACACACCCGCTTCTCCACGTCCGTACGTTACTTTATCCCATCCGAACGCCGCTACATATGCTCCGCAAGCTGGACCTCAAAGCCGTCGGGGTCCAGGATATAGAAGAAGCGCAGGCTGGAATTCGGCGCGATGGGGCCGCGGGCTACCGGGATTCCTTCCTTGCTAAGCTCCGCCATAGCCTCGTCCAGCGACCTGACCTCGAACCCTACAGACACTCCGCACTCCGGCTTCACCGGCGGGTCACTTCCTTCTATTAACTCAAGCTTGGGCTGCCCCTCTATCCCCAGCATGACGATCTGCTTCCCTCTGCTCTCGAATCTGCGCTCCACCGGAAGCCCTAGAATTCTGTGATAGAAATCAAGGGAAGCCTCCAGATTGCGTACCCTGAGTGTAATCCAATTCATCGTGAGCTCCATCATGATCCATCCTTTGTTGTATATTTCAATTGCTGCTAAGATAAGCTATCCGCATATTTTAACATATTCGATCAGGAGGTTATAACCATGAACATAACAACTATTGAAGCAGGAGGCACAACCATCGCTGTTGTGAGCGGCAACGAGGCCGTGGTGGGGGATGTCCAGAGCGCACTGGATCTTATGGCAACGGTCCGCTATGAGACGGACTGCGACCGGATCGTGATCCATAAGGCGCTGCTGAGCGAGGAGTTCTTCGACCTCAAGACCCGACTGGCCGGTGAGATTCTGCAGAAGTTCATTAATTATCAGGTGAAGGCTGCAATAGTCGGGGACTTCAGTGGCTATACCAGCCGCAGTATGCGCGATTTCATCTATGAATGCAACCAGGGGAAGGATATATTTTTCGTAGCGGATGAACAGCAGGCGGTTGAGCGGCTCATCCGGGTCTAGATTCTCGCAGCGTTAGAGCTAAGGGCTTGCAACGTTAGCCTGGTCCTCTATGCAGCTCATACTGGAACCGGAAACCCCGGATATGATAAGCTCATGGAATCAGGGCAGCCCTGAACCAAGGAGGGAAAAGTTATGAGCAGCTTAATAGCAGGTGAAGTTTATTCCGGGTTTGAAGTCATACGTAAGGAGTACATACGGGAAATCGAATCCTCCGTATACACGCTGGAGCATCAGCAGAGCGGCGCACGGCTGCTCTATGTACAGAATCAGGATGACAATAAGGTGTTCAGTGTCACGTTCCGGACTCCGCCTGCGGACAGCACGGGAGTGTTTCATATTCTGGAGCATTCGGTCCTCTGCGGCTCCGGCAAATTCCCGGTGAAGGAACCGTTCGTGGAGCTGCTGAAGGGCTCGATGAAGACGTTCCTGAACGCTTTTACCTTTGGCGACAAAACGATGTATCCGGTAGCCAGCCAGAATGACCAGGATTTTGCCAATCTGATGGAGGTCTATCTGGACAGCGTCTTTCAGCCGAATATTTACAGTCAGCCGGAGATCTTCGAGCAGGAGGGCTGGCATTATGAGCTCCCGCACTCCGGGGATGAGCTGATCTACAAGGGCGTTGTCTATAATGAGATGAAGGGCTCGTACTCCTCGCCGGTGACGGTGCTGATTGACCGGATCAAAAAATCGCTCTACCCGGGTACGATCTACCGTCACTCCTCCGGCGGTGATCCGCAGCATATCCCTGCCTTGACCTATGAGCAGTTTCTGGAGGCGCACCGGAATTATTATCACCCCTCGAACAGTTATTTCTATCTCTATGGCGATCTGAATATCGAGGCACGGCTGCAGTTTATCCATGAGGAATACCTCAGCCGCTATACCCGCAAGTCTATGGATACTTCGATTGCACTACAGGCACCGACCGGCATGACCCAGCTTACGGCGGAGTATCCCATTCTGGAGACGGAAACGGCTGCCGACAAGACATACTTGAGCCTGAATTATGTAATGGGCACCTCTGTGGACCGGGAGCTGAATCTGGCCTTTGCCATTCTGAAAAGCATGCTGATGGACAGCAACGCCGCCCCGCTGAAGCAAGCGCTGCTGGAGAGCGGCCTTGGCAAGGATGTGGTTGCCTTTTATTCGGATAGCATGGCTCAGCCTATGCTGGGTATTGCCTTGACGCATTCCAACCCCGGTGCCAAGGAAGAATTCGTGAATCTCGTCAGAGCTACCTTAAGCCGCCTGGCGGCGGAAGGACTGGATGAGAAGCTGGTGCTGGCTGCGGTGAACAGCAAGGAATTTGAACTGCGGGAAGCCGATTTCAGCCAATATCCGAAGGGTCTCACCTACAACATGGAAGTGATGAAGGCCTGGCTGTATGACGGCTTGCCGTCCACCTATCTGGAGTACGAAGCGGCGATTACGGCGATCCGTGAGCAAAGTGGCGAGCGGTATTTCGAGCGCCTGATTGAGACCTACCTGCTGAACAGTAACCACTGCAGTGTCGTTGTCCTCCAGCCCTCTCAGACTCTGGCGCGGGAAAAGGATGCGGCGGTCCGCAGCCGTCTGGCGTCATACAAAGCGTCTTTGGACCCGGCACAGCTGGATGAGCTGGTGCTTAGCACGCAGAAGCTGCTGGCCCGGCAGAACACTCCAGACCCCGCAGAGGAGCTGGAGAAGCTGCCGAAGCTGACCTTGCAGGACATTAACCCTGTCGCCCCGGCCGGGGTACCCACAGTGGAGGTTGCGCTGGACGGGATTAAGGTGCTCCATCATGAAGTGGCTGCCGGGGCCATCGCCTATATCAAGCTGTACTGGGACACCAGCGTGCTTGCCGCGCAGCAGTTTCCTTATCTGGAGCTGCTGGCGAGAGTGCTTGGACAGCTGGAGACGGAAGCCTACAGTATCGAGGAGCTGACCAGTGAGATCGGGATTACGACCGGGGGCATCCGTTTTCAGAATGAGGTGTTCGGAGCCGGGAAGTCTGGGGAAGGAAGCTATCAGGCCAAGTTCAGCGCACGGATCAAGGTCATGCAGGGCAACATCGGCGGTTCCCTGAAGCTGCTGCATGAGCTGCTCTACGGCAGCAATCTGGATAACCTGTCCAAGCTGCAGGAGATTGTCCGCCGGGAAGCCTCCGGGATGGAAGCGATGCTGACCCAGAAAGGCAATGAGATTGCAGCCAGCCGGGTGCTGTCCTACTTCTCGGACCGGGGGATGTACGAGGAGCAGCTTGGCGGCGTGGCGTATTACCGCTTCATCAAGGAGCTTGCCCGCACCATTGACCAGCAGGCTGAGGGACTTGCGGATACCTTGAAGGAAATCTGCGGGCTGTTGTTCAATACGCAGAATCTGACGCTCTCGCTCACTGGTACGGCGGATTCGTATGCGGAATTCGCCGCACATGTGCAGGAGCTGGACCTGAGCAGACGGGTAGTAGAGTCTGAGCCGCTCTTATCAGCACAGGGGCAGGCGGTCAACGAAGGCTTCATGTCCGCGAGCCAGGTGCAGTACGTAGTCAAAGGCTATGACTACAAGAAGCTGGGCTTCGCCTATTCCGGCAAGCTGCAGGTGCTCAAGAAGATCCTCAGCCTAACCTACCTGTGGAATACGGTCCGGGTCAAGGGCGGTGCGTATGGCGGCAATCTGCTCCTGCGCCGCGACGGGGTAATCCTGTTCACTTCCTACCGCGACCCGAATCTGCTGGAGACGCTGGAGGTCTATGACCGGGCCTCTCAGTTTGCCGGAGAATATTCGGCAGATGAAGCGGAGATGGAGAGGGCGATTATCGGGACTCTGGCCATGCTGGACCAGCCGCTGAGTCCCGGCGCTGCAGGCCGTCAGGCGGACCGGCATTATTTCGAGCAGATTACGGCGGAAGACCTTCAGCAGGAGCGTAATGAAATCTTGTCGGCCACAGCCGCGGATATCAGGAGCTATGCCAGTCTGCTTGAGACGGTAACGCAGCAGAATTACTTCTGTGTAGTCGGAGGCGAATCCAAGCTGAAATCAGCCTCCGGTGCCTTTGGCAGTCTGGAGGAGCTGGTGAAATAAGCGGAAGCGGCTACGATTAACCAGCTAACACACAATTGGGTGCCTCAGGAGCTGTTGACACAGCCGGGGCACCCTGTTTGCTGTGGCTTGATAATTTCTTTGAATATTCACCTATTTAGTTTTAGAATATAAAGATTACTGACTTCTAGGAGGAACAATACGTGGAACTTGGAATAAGCACCTTTGTCGAGACAACACCTGATGTGAATACCGGAGTGACGCTAAGCCATGCGGAGCGGCTGCGCGAAGTGGTAGAGGAGATCGTGCTTGCGGATCAGGTGGGACTGGATGTATACGGCGTGGGTGAGCATCACCGGCCTGATTTTGCAGCTTCATCGCCTGCTGTGCTGATGGCGGCCGCTGTACCGCTGACGACCCGGATCCGCCTGACCAGTGCGGTCATGATTCTGTCCTCAGCCGATCCGGTACGGGTATTTCAGGATTTCGCAACACTGGACGGAATATCGGGCGGCCGTGCCGAGATCATGGTGGGCCGGGGATCGTTCACCGAGTCGTTTCCTCTATTCGGCTATGATCTGAAGGACTACGAAGAGCTGTTCGACGAGAAGCTGGACCTGCTGCTCAAGCTGCGGGAGCCCGGCAAGGTGAGCTGGAGCGGCAAGCACCGCCCGGCTATAACGAATCTGGAGATCTATCCGCGTCCGGAGCAGAATCCGCTGCCGATATGGATTGCGAGTGCGGGAACTCCGGAGTCTGCGGTCCGTGCGGGTACCCTGGGTCTGCCCTTTGCACTGGCGATTATCGGCAATGTGAACCCTTCCGATTATGCCATGCATGTACGGCTCTACAAGGAGGCAGCAGCCAAGGCTGGTCATGATGTGTCCAAGCTTCCGATTGCCTCACACTCTCATGGTTATGTTGCGGAGACGGACGAGCTTGCGGTAGAGGGCTTCTTCCCGTCCACACATGCGCGGACGAATATCCGGGCGGTGGAGAAAGGGCTGCCTTCGTATCAACGTGCGGATTACGATGCTGCCCGCAGCTTTGACGGTGCTCTATATGTGGGCGACCCGGACACAGTTGCCCGCAAAATCATCCACCTCTACGAGCATGTAGGGATCACCCGCTTCCTGCTGCATGTCCCGCACGGCTCCATGCCGCATGCTCAGGTAATGCAGGCCATCCGTCTCTTCGGGACAGAGGTAGCGCCTAGAGTGCGGGAGGGAATTAAGCGGTTGAAGCAAGCCTAACTGCCGTTACGAGCTTAGACAACAGTGAACAGCCCCCGTGCCTTATGGCCCGGGGGCTTAAGTCTGCCAATCTATGAAACCAGAGAACAGGCAGCCAGAGGGCTTAAGTAATCGAAGCCTCATAGATGGCCTGGATCGACGCAGCGAGGGTGCTGTTAAATTCCTCTTCCGTCTGCTGATCGCTGAGACCCTGGGACAAAGCGCGGGAGAAGCTGGCAATCACTCCATGCTGCCGGGCCAGCTTCTCGTTGGCTTCAGCCTGGGTATACCCTCCTGAGAGGGCTACGATCCGAACCACATGGGGATCTGCGGCGAGCTCGCTGTATAAATTATCCTCCGTCGGGATCGACAGCTTGAGCATGACCTTCACGCCATCTGCTAGCTCAGACAAGCGGGTGGCCAGTTCACGCTTCAGCAATTGCTCTGACGCCTGCTTGTCCTTACTGAGGATGTCTACTTCCGGTTCAATAATCGGAACGAGTCCGCAGGCGGCGATCTGCCGGGCCAGCTCGAACTGCTGTTCCACTACCTGCCGGATACCCTCCGGGTTCGCCTCATGGATCACGGAGCGCATTTTGGTGCCGAAGATATGCTTGCTGACTGCCCTCTTCAGCAGGTCATCGAGGGCCGTAATAGGCTTCATGAGCTGGACTCCGTGCTGAGGAGCGGCCAGTCCCTGGTCAATTTTGAGAAAAGGCACGACGCCCTTCTGCTCCCACAGGTAATCCGCGGTATATTGCCCGTCTATGAGACGGTCCATCGTGTTCTCGAACAGAATTGCGCCGAGAATATGCTCGCCTGTAAAGGCAGGACTCTGAATAATGCGTGTTCTCATGCTGTGAACCATGGTATACATCTCTTCGTCTCCGGAATAACGGTCTTCCTTAATACCGTATTGCAGCAGCGCTTTGGGGGTGCTTCCTCCGCTCTGATCCAGAGCAGCTATAAAGCCTTGGCCAGTGTGAATCCGGTCCAATTGTTCAGTATTCATGGTTAGGTTCATTCCCTTCTGCAAAATGAGATGGTTAGTGTACCCTGTCTAGTATAGCACTTGCACATAAGGACATACATGCGGGTCCGGCAGAGCTTTCCATTTGAGTTGAGAGATATGGTATGTTACCTTGTTCAATAGGATGGTATGATAGAAAGTGGGGTGAATTTAATTATGACAAACGAAACAACCAATGAGACCACGAATGAGCCGGTCAACGGTGAGGCGGAAGCTGCCGAGCAGGCCATGACCGAAGAGAACTGGAATGAGCTGCTCAAGGCTGTTTTTCATAACGGCATTGTAGCGCTCAAAATGAGCTTCAGCGATGTGGAAGGACAGGTGCTGAACCTGGACAACTACGGCCCGGTATATGTATTCCGTGTGAAGGATAAAGATAACGCTGATTATTACTGCGGCTTCTTCCTTCGTGAGCTGGCTGCCCGGTTCCAGTCCGGCAACAGTCCGGAGATCTGGATGGCTTCCTTCTTCCACGAGCTGATGAAGACCAAGGGAGGCAACTCCATGCCTAAGCCGCTCGCCAGTGAAGAGGAAGCCAAGGCCGCTGTCGATAATGTGCTGGTTCCGATGTGTATCGCCGCTGTAACGGAGGAGTTCGCACCGGAGCAGGTGCATGCCGGACTGGCCTGGAACGAGGAGCATGGACCGGTCTTTGAAGCAGGCTTCCCTGCAATTACGGACGGAAATAACGTATGCGCTATCCCGCTCCATCTGTTACTGACCCATCTGCAGCTTAACCGTGATCCTTCGGAGCTGCTCGTGCAAGGGATGTACAAGATCCGCGAAGAGCACGGACTCGAGTAGTACGGCAATCAAGGTATTATCTTTGCAAAAGCATGAACCGCCTCCGTTGGAGAGCGGTTTTTTGCTGTGGCTGGGCTTGATGAGGCAGTGTCTTCCGAAAGGACGCCCCTTACTTTCCGCCGGGTTCGCTGAATTGTCAAATTTCTGGTTCTTCCGGGAAGCAAAAACGATATATATGGGATGTAGCAGAAGAAGGCGCTGCCAATATCCATATCCGAAACCGGTTGGGTAAGGTTTCAACTGCACGAACGTACGCGTGCATTGAAATAAGGCTGGCAATTTTGAAAGGCAAAAGAGGAGGACGAAGATGGTTAGAAGAGGTAAAGTCTTAAGCTTGTTCATGCTGTTCACGTTATTAATCGCACTGGTCCCTGCGGGGAGTGCAAGCGCAGCAACCTGGAATCTGGCCTGGAGCGATGAGTTCGACGGCTCCTCGCTGAACACCGCCAACTGGACGGCTGAGACGGGCACAGGCAGCGGCGGCTGGGGCAACAATGAACTGCAATACTATACGAACCGTTCACAGAACCTGAAGGTAACCGGCGGGAACTTGGTCATCACGGCGCAGAAAGAATCCTATGAAGGCATGAATTATACCTCGGCACGGATTAAGACACAGGGACTCAAGAATTTCACCTATGGCAAAATCGAAGCCAGAATCAAACTGCCTTCCGGCCAGGGATTATGGCCTGCGTTCTGGATGCTCGGCTCCAATATCAACACCCCGCCCGGCTGGCCGGCCTGCGGAGAGATCGATATTATGGAGCGGGTAAATAATAACGCTGCTGTCAACGGTACGGTGCACTGGGATGCAGGCGGCCATGCCGAATTCGGAAGGGTATCCGGTAATCTGGACTTCTCCCAATACCATGTATACAGTGTGGAATGGGATTCGAAGTACATCAGATGGTTCGTCGACGGCAACCAGTTCAATGAATTCTATATTGAGAACGGAACCGGCAATACGGAGGAATTCCAGAAGCCGTTCTTCCTGCTGCTGAACCTCGCGGTAGGCGGTAACTGGCCGGGCGCTCCGAACAGCTCCACCCCCTTCCCGGCGCAGATGCTTGTGGATTATGTACGGGTGTATCAGGCGGGTGCGCCTTCGACCGGCATTGTCAGCGGCGGGGTCTACACCTTAATGAACAAGGCAAGCGGCAAGGTAGTGGATGTGAAGGATGTGTCTACGGCAGACGGAGCGAAGCTGCATCAGTGGACCAATTATACCGCAGCCAATCAGCAATTCAGAGTGGAGAGTACAGGAGACGGCTTCTACAAGCTTACAGCGATGCATAGCGGCAAACTGCTGGATGTGCCGAATGCCTCCACGGCAAGCGGAGTCCAGCTTCAGCAGGCGAATGACAACGGCAGCAACGCCCAGCGGTGGAGCATCGTCGATGTGGGCGGCGGATATTACAAGCTGATCTCCAAAGCCAGCGGGCTGGCTATGGATGTCTCGAACTCCTCTACCGCAGACGGAGCGGTCGTGCAGCAATGGACAGATAACGGAACCGATGCGCAGAAGTGGCAGCTGACCAAGATTAATTAGGGCAGTGGAACGCTTATACTGCTGCAAAAGGGCTTAAGAAAGGGAGAAGCCCCGCAAGCCTGTCGGCTGGGCGGGGCTTCCTGCTGTTTGCGGCAAGCTTCTATTTCTTCGCAAACAGCTCAATACTGTGTGTCTCCACAATCGGATTCCAAATACGCTCTACCGATAGGGTAAGCGGCTGCGGATAATCTGCAGCTTGACTGTCAAAAGATAAACTGATCTCACTGGTTCCCGTACCATCTCTAGAGATCATGGTGCCGCCGAAGTCGATTAGTGGCGTTTCCCGATTCGTTCTATTATGCACCTGGCCGTTCGCATCGGTGAATTTGTCAGCCAGTTGTGCGCCGATGTTCTCCGCCTGTACCGCCCCTTGCGAATCGGTGAAATAAGACAGATGGGTCACCTTACGCCGGAGCAGAATCTCTGCGGCTGTTGCATGATGTTCTTCCTTGGATGTGACCATTTCCCAATCGTTTGCCGGTGCTTCAATCACTTGCTGCTTGTTCAGATCGACCACAAATTTCATACGGTCCGGCTCCAGCGCCGAGATCCCGGCAATCTTCAGCGTGGTGGAGTCCGGCTGGTTAAGCTCGGTATACCTGAACACCAGCGTGGCCTGCGAGGTGTCTTTGTACACCTCGGAATTATCGGCCGTGATTCTGCCCGGATAAACTAATTTCTCGGTTTGACTCCCGGTTGTTGCGGTCAGAACAGGATTCAGCAGGCTGAAAATCTGTTTGGTGTTTGCCTTGTCATACTCCAGATCGACATAAGTATTGAACGGAGTATATTGTACTTGGCGCACTTTGATCTTTTGCCCGTCCACGGTAAGCGTGCGATTCACAGGCAGCGTGTGCTCCTGGTCTTTGAACCTGTGCGGATCAAGCCCGAACGATACCTCAAGGCCGGTCCGATACTTGCTGCTGCTGGAAGCGAGTGCTTGGTCGGATGTTCCAGTGAGAATTAAAGTGAACTTCACCTCCTTGGAATCAGGGATGGAAGCCGGATAATTAGTGGAATAAATAAAATCTTTGCTCCCGCCGGGTTGAATCCGGGAGTCGCCATCGTACGCCATTTCCAAGGCCGCACCTCGATGTGGATATGGAACCTCGAAATCACCGAATTGAATTTTCGTATCCGCAGTAACAACTTCTTGATCCGTACCGTTGTGCACATTGAATAGGATATACACTTTACGGCCATCCGTGACCGCGCCTTCCACATCTATACGGTATCCTTTGTTGGTTGCGCTTTGACGGACCGGTTGGAACAGATTTCGTTCCAGGATGTCGCCAACCACCCGGTTCGTTAATGGCTGCTTGCGATAGTCCGCAAAATCATTCCAGCTTTTGGTGCTGGCTGCCTGCACTGAACCGCTGAGGCCGGAATCGTCTATACCTCCAGATGGCAAGCCGATAGATGAGACAATCACAAAAATGGCTGCGGCCGCGGCTAATACGGCGCCGGCCCCATAGGAATAGAAACGCCGTTTGCTGCGTTTTTTCCCTTGCGTCATTCCACTGCGCATGGCATTATAAATTTTCAATTCCTGAATCTCCTCTGCATGAAGATGGACCTCATGGGCATCCTGTTTCAGGACACGCTCTTCTTTTTCCAACATTTCTGTCACCTCCGATTTGCTCACAGATATTTCCGCAACAGCCTAAGTCCTTCACGCAGCCAGGTTTTGACCGTGCCTTCGGGCTTATTCAGTACCTTGGCAATTTCAGTGGTCGTCATATCCTGGTAATACTTGAGCATCACGGCATGCCGGTATTTCGGCTTGATCCGGCTCATCGCCCGCTCCAGATCGAGACGGTCGCTGCTCCTCATCTCCTGGGTCTCCTTCTCATCCAGCTTCTCCGCCGGCACGACGCGTTTTTTACGCCTTAACTCATCCATGCAGCAGTTGATGGTAATCCGCAGCAGCCACGGTGTGAAGGCCTGCTCGTTCTTAAGCTGTTTGCGCTTCATCCAAGCCCGGCATGAGGCTTCCTGCACCGCTTCCAGGGCATCTGCTTCTGAGCGCAAATAGCTGTACGCGAGCGTATACAGTTTACGGTGCTCACTTGCAAGCCGCTCGAAGAATACCTCTTCATCCATCAGCGCCAGATCTGCTGTGTTGGCTTTGTTCATTGTCTTCCCCCCATTCACCATCCCCTCTTCCTTATTGTGTTGGTCTATGGAAGAAGTCGTCCTTTAAATATGTTTTCATAAGTAAGACGGAGCTAACCGGAAAAACGATTGATTTTTATTAAAACACATATCAGATTCCTTAGGAAATACACATTGAATTATGAGAAGCTGTGTGCTACATATAAGTTGGGTTGGCTTAGCGGGCATGCACCTAAAGGAGATGAAGCCGAAGTGGAAAAGAACAAAGTTACCTATGAAACGGTTGACCAATATATTGCGGACTTTGCACCGGAGGTCCAGGAGCTTCTGGAGAGCTTGCGTAAGGTCATTTCGGAAGCTGCGCCGGAGGCCGTGGAGAAGATCAGCTACCAGATGCCTACCTGGTTCCTGCATAAGAATCTGGTGCATTTTGCCGCCTTCAAGAACCATATCGGATTCTACCCGGCACCCAGCGGGATTGAAGTCTTCAAGGAAGAGCTGGCGCGTTACAAAGGAGCCAAGGGTTCGGTGCAGTTCCCCATTAATGAGCCGCTCCCCTATGATCTCATTGCCAGAATCGTCAAATTCAGAGTGGCAGAGAATCAGCAGCAGGCTGCAGAAAAGCGGAAGAAGAAATAAGAGAGCGTGCTCATGCCGATCCAACTCAAAATAAGGGGCTGTCCCGAAGCCATGAAGTGGCTACTTGGGACAACCCCTTATAGTTGATGCTGTGATTGATGGTGCATGGAAACTTAATTGTATCTGGTGTATGAATCCCAGTCCTTACAGTGCCTTATCGTCTATGCTGTTCAGCCAGCCCTCAATCTCTCCGATGACGGAGCCGATGCAGCCATCCTCGAACGGGGAGGTTAGTCCGGCAAGCTTCACCAGCTCCGTGAAGGAACGGCTGCCTCCGGCCTGGCAGAGCTTCAGGTAATCCGGCCAAGCCGAGGTGAAGTCCTCGTTCGAGCGTTTCCAGAACTGGAAGGCGCAGAGCTGGGCCAGGGTATAGTCGATATAGTAGAAAGGGGAACGGAAGATATGAGCCTGCTTGTGCCAGAAGCCGCCTTGTTCCAGATAAGCATTGCCGTCATAATCACGGTGCGGCAGGTATTTCCGTTCAATGTCCCGCCAAGCCTGTTTGCGTTCCTGCGGCGTAGCTTCCGGATGCTCGTACACAAAATGCTGGAATTCATCGACAGAGACGCCATAAGGAATGAACTCCAGACTGTCCGCCAGGTGGTTGAAGCGGTACTTGTCCGCCTCCTCCTTGAAGAACAGGTCCATCCATGGCCAGGCGAAGAACTCCATACTCATCGAATGAATCTCAGCGGCTTCGGAGGTCGGAAACGCATATTCAGGGACCTCCATATTCCGGCTGGAGTATACCTGGAAGGCGTGTCCGACCTCATGGGTTAGCACATCGATATCTCCGGAGGTTCCATTGAAGTTGGAAAAAATGAACGGAGCACGGTAGTCGCTGAAGAAGGTGCAGTAGCCGCCGAATTCCTTGCCTTTTTTGCTGACCAGATCCATCAGCCCGTTCTCCTGCATGAAGGTGAAGAATTCACCGGTCTGCGGGGACATCTCCTGGTACATCTTCGCACCATTCGCCACGATCCAGTCCGGGTCTCCCTTAGGGGTAGCGTTGCCGGAATTGAACTTAATACCCTCATCGTAAAATTTCAGCCCGTCCAGCTGAAGGCGTTCGCGCTGGCGCTGCTTCAGCTTCCCGGCAACCGGCACGATATGCTCATGCACCTGCTTGCGGAAGCCTGCTACCATCTCAGCATTATAATCGGTACGTCCCATCCGGTCATACCCGAGCTCCACGAAGCTCTTGTATCCCAGCTTGGCAGCGATTCCCGCCCGGACCTTCACCAGCTCGTCATAGATCCGGTCGAATTGTGGTTCATGCTCTGCCATGAAGGCATTACGGGCTTCGAATACGCCTTTGCGGACTTCACGGTCCGTGGAAGAATCGAACGGAATCAGCTGTGCCAGCGTGCGTTCTTCGCCCTGGAACAGGATTTTGGCGGACGCGATCAATTGGGAGTATTCGGAGGACAGCTTATTCTCCAGCTGCAGATCTTCAATGACTTCAGGGCTGAAGGTACGCAGTGAGATCTCGGCCAGGCTTAGGAGCTGTGTTCCCCATTCCTGCTCGAACTCGGCTCTATATTTGGAGTTGACGAGGGCTCTGTAATAATCCGTGATGTACTCCTGGATCACCGGTCCGGTCTCATCCATATAATCCTGCTCTGCCTTGTAGAATGCATCCTCCGTATCGATGGAGTGGCGGACACTCACGAGGGTCTCCATCGTATCGAAGCGGCTGCGCAGCTTATTGATTGCTGCCACGGCAGCCTTTTGCTCCTCCAGATTGCCTGTCTCCAGGTCCTTCAGCAGAGTGGTGAACTCCTGTTTGAATTGCTCCACATCCGGTCGTTCGTATACATATTCTGTGAATTTCATTTGCTGTATCGCATCCTTTCTTTACCATATAGATCTTATTATATAATCGGCGTCCGCAAAAAACTAATGTTCTTCCGGTAAACTTTGATTATAGCTAAACACTATACTCCTGGCACCGCGCACATCCGTTGTTGAACCAATATGGAAATTATTCTAGAATAGAGTTAATCTGCACCAATTATTAAATCCCGGGAGGTGATGACCCATGTTTCGGATGAGTCAGTATGTGAACGGCACGCTCCATGCAAAGCCTGTGAAATAACTAAGGCGAAAGCTTGGCATGGAGCGGATTCATATTCGCCTGAAGTATGTTTTAAGAAATACAGTTATTTATACACAGGCTTTGCCCTTAAAAGATTAATATATTTTAAGGAGCGAGCCAGATATGCAATGTATAAATGCAGCAAAGCTGTTGCCAGACCACCTGCTGAAGGAGATTCAGCAATATATTCAAGGGGAAGCCCTGTATATCCCAACCTGCAAGAGCAAACGCAGAAAATGGGGCGAAAGCTCAGGGGCAGCCGATTACTATAAAGTCCGCAATGCTGAGATCCGTAGCCGCTTCCAAGAAGGTGCAGAGTTGTACCAATTGTGCGAGCAATACGGCTTATCCATCGACAGCATCCGTAAAATTGTATATTCCAAGAACCCGCAGAGCTGAACTGCGGGTTCTTTGAGGTTGGGGAGGGCGTGGCTGCCCGGGAAAAGTGCCAAGCGGATGCCGTGTATGGTCAAGTGTGCATCGGTAATAGACAGTGGATGGTCAAGAGACATCAGCCAAGCTGCTATAGTTGAGTGCTGATCGGCTAAGGGTGCGATTTTCACAAAGGCTACGGACTGAGATTCCGCTATTGTGGATTTTCAGGACCAAGTGGAACTTTGGCGGACTGACAATCCGTTATTGCTGCTCAGACAGGCCGTTTGAGTGGTTTGTAAGGCGGATAGCGGAATCTCAGTCCGCGAACAAGCGAATAAGTAACAATTTCGGTAAAATAGCGGATTCTCAGTCCGCGCCATCAGGCTCGTGCGTCTCGTGTACCTCCGACATCAGTCTCCCGCACATCAGCTACCCCAAGCTCGTCATAAAAACTAATATTCCAGGGACCCGCAGAGCTGAACTGCGGGTTTTTTTGAGGTTGGTGGGGGGCTACGGACTGAGATTCCGCTAATGTGGATTTACAGCGCCATATGGACTTTCGGCGGACTGACAATCCGTTATTGCTGCTTAGACAGGCCGTTTGGGTGGTTTCTAAGGCGGATAGAGGAATCTCAGTCCGCGAACATCCGAATAATAGCGATTTCGGCAAAATAGCGGCTTCTCAGTCCGCGGCATTAGGCTCGTGCACATCGCCCCATCAGGCTCACGCACATCACCCCATCAGGCTCACGCACCTCCACGCCGGCAGACTCGTCCACCAAAAGTGGGGGAGTCAGGATTAGCGGTTCTTAGCAAAGTTAGACCCGGAGCTTATACGTGCGAACCCGCTCTGTGCCACTCGCCACCTCCAGGACTTGTAGCTCAACGAGATGATGAAGAATGCGCCTCGCTTGGCGGTCACACACCCGCAAATGCGCGGCCAGCTCCAGCGGCGTCAGCGGACGCAGAATACGCCGGGCCAGGCGGACGGTTTCTGCCTCCAGCCAGGATAATGATGCAGATACATCAGTAGCAGCGAATCTGCCAATGAACGCAAGCACAAGCTGCTGGCATAGCTGAGGTTCTTCTGTAATAGACGGATAGGCAATGGGCAAAAAGGTCCAACCGTCCAGCGCCAGCAGACAATGCCGTCTGCATAAGTCTTTGAACCGTCTGACATCAAGGTCCCGTGCATGCGGACCAAAGCCTTGAATCTCGATGCCGCCCTTGGCACCGCCAGGCATGTACGCCAGGTCTAAGTAACGGTAACCGTTGTTGAAATCACGAACCTCCCACTCCGCATATAGAGACTTGAAATTGCCGACAGCGGGAAACCAGACGGAGCGCAGAAATTCAATGGTCCCGTGCCCCAACCCCTTATTAAGAAACTCCAACCTTATTGAACTTGTCTCCGCATGAATCTGTTCCTGAAGCCATTTCTCAACATGCTGCTCGAATCTCGACAATGAAGCTTCCCCTTTACTGTAGATTAGCCGTGAAATCCGCAGTGATCCTGAACACAAGAAAAGCCGCCTCCATAGAGACGCATCCAGAGTTAGCTCCAGATAAACGCTCTATTGAGGCGGCGTGTTCTTCACGACCTATACCGGTTATTATACCGTATTTCTTTTTATAACCGGTACCATTTATTGCAGAAGAACCAATGAAGGAGTTGAGCCTGGTTGGACCTCCCAAACCTGCAGCTTGAACCCGCTGGAGCGCAGCTTGCGCAGAGGCCATTGTATAAGTCTTTTTACAAAAATATACTGTAGCTGTAGGGAGAGAAGGCAGGAGGCGGTGGCGGTGAAAATCACGATTGAGAATGTTCCAGAGGGTGGTGAGCCGGAAATTATCCTCAGGTGCAATGACCCGGATGAAGCCTTGCTGGGGCTGATCTACTCGGTGAACACTGGCGCAAGGAAGCTGATTGGCATGAACGGGCTGCAAATGCACATCATCCATCCGCGTGACGTCTACTACTTCGAGGCGGTCGATCATAAGGTGTTCATCTACTGCCAGGAGAAGGTGTATGAGTCAAGGCTGAAGCTGTATGAGCTGGAGACGGAGTATGCGTCTGGCGATTTTTTCAGAGCATCCAAATCCAGTATTCTGAATGTGGCCAAGATCGAGTCGCTCCGCCCGGTGCTCTACGGAAGATACGAGGCGCTGCTGCACAACGGTGAGAAGGTCTACATCTCCAGACAATACGTCCCGGTGCTCAAACGGAAGCTAGGGTTATAGCTGTGCTGTCCAAACTTGACTAGGAGGAAAACTCATGATTACAACCAGAAAGTATGTGTCTTTGTTCGTGAAGGATCTGCTGGTGGCTTGCGGGGGGCTGATGGTGCTCGCGGCGGTTGTGCTGGCTCTGAACTCTACGGAGATGATCCGGGGCTCGCTGCTGGTGCAGCTGTTCCTGGGGGCTTCGGCATTTACCTGCTTCCGCTATGCGCTGGTGAATACGTATGAGGTAGATCCCAAAGTGCAGACGATCAGCTTCTATCTCTGCTTCATCCTTGCCGATGTGCTGGTAATTCTCTGGCTGTGGCAGTTCGCGGATGGCCCGCTGATGGATAAGGGAGTGCTGGTGCCGTTCGTCATTGTTATTCTGGTGGTCAAAAGTATGGTGTACGCCATGATGCACATCGACGGGAAACGGGAAGCCAGACAGCTTAATCAGAAGCTGAATGAGTATAAGCAGGGCGGGGATCAAGGAGACGAAGAGCTTTAGGAAGCGCTGGAGTTAAGGAGCATGAAAGCCATCTTGAAGGGGAAGCGGTCCGGGTGGCTTTTTTGGTGCTGGGTAAGCTTGGGGATTTTTGTTACCTTTTGCAAGACTGAACCGTAATAAGCCAAATGCTATACATAATCTTCCATGGAGATGATCTTATGCTGCTTCACAAGGTATCCCTGACAGAAATGATGAGCCGGATTCACGAACCCGGATATTCACCCGAAACTGTGCTTGACCAGTACATGGAGCGTTACAGACAGCTTGAGCCGCATATCCATGCATTTGTCCCTGAGGATGAGGCTGAAGGGCATCTGGATTCGGAAAAAGCTCTGCTGCAACGTACCTACAGCGGAGATGATCGTAAACCGGCCCTATTCGGCATTCCTGTGGCCATTAAGGATCTGCTGCATGTAGACGGTCTGCCCACCCGGGCAGGATCGCAGCTATCTGCTGAGCTGTTAGCCGGTGCCCAAGGGTCTCTGGTCACTAAGCTGCGTGCCCTCGGGGCCGTGATTGCAGGCAAGACGGTGACCGAGGAATTCGCCTATAACGGGCCGATTGCTACGCTTAATCCGCATAATACCGCGCATACTCCCGGAGGGTCCAGTGCAGGCTCCGCCGCAGCGGTGGCTGCGGGGCTCTGTCCGCTGGCAGTGGGCACACAGACGCTGCGTTCGGTGATCGCCCCGGCGTCCTTTTGCGGAGTGGTCGGGTTCAAGCCCAGCTATGGCCGGGTTCCGCTGGATGGGGTGCTGCTGTTCTCACCGTCTTTTGACACAGTAGGGTTCTTCACACAAAACTTGCCTGATATGGAGGCAGCGGTAGCCTTGCTTGTCCCGGACTGGGAGGCTCCTGCTGCCCCAATCCCCCGTAAGCCGGTTCTGGGTATCCCCAAGGGAGTCTATATGGAGCTGATGAGCGCGGAAGTCAAAGGGGTGTTCGAGGCTCAGATCACAGGAATTAAGCAGCTTGGATATGAAGTCCGTTATGTCCAAATGCCGTGGGAGGATGAACTCATCTACGGAAATGCCATGCTGCGTTTCATTGAGGGGGAGCTGGCACGGGAGCATAAAGATAGATTCGCGGTGCATAGAGTAGAATACGGCGTTCCAGTGCAGGAAGCTATCCTTAGAGGACAGCAGATTCCGGAGGAGGAGCTGGAGCAGTACCGCACCCGGCAACAGGAGCTGCGGCGTGATCTGACGGAGCTTATGGACCAAGAGGGAATCGACCTGTGGGTCTCTCCGGCCCAAGGAGGGACTGCGCCGAAGATCGAGGAGCGGAATACAGGCTGGGCAGGGATGCCTGCGGTCTGGGGCTTCGCGGGAGTGCCCGCGGTCAGTCTGCCTGCGGCAACGCTTGAAGGCATGCCGCTCGGCTTCCAGTGCATAGGAAGATATGGAGAAGACGAGAAGCTGTTAGCCTGGGCGCGCCAGCTATGGCCGCATCTGGCTGGGGAGTAACCGCTCCCCGTGAAATAAGGAGCAGTTACCGGGCCGGTTATTTTGTCGGGGGTCCCCGCAAAGAACCTGAATATCCTTCGAAGCTAAAATCTCACTTTGTGGGGTTTCTTGGGGGAGCAGCGGCGCTTCAGGAACCGTACGTCGATCTCCCCGCTGCCGCCGGTATTCGGCTTCAGGCGGAGAGGGAAGGCGTTACGCTTCAGCAAGAGCTTCACCTGGCGCGGCGTGAGACCAGGCGCAAGCTGGAGCAGCTGCGCGGCGGCACCGGACACGATGGGCGTGGAGATGCTGGTGCCGGACAGCTTGAAATACCGCTTGCCGACCTTATTGCGCGGCAATTCACGGACCAGCCGGGAGCCGGGGGCACGCAGCGAGATCACTGAATTGCCGGGGGCGACCAGATCCGGCTTCACCTTGCCGCCGGGAGCGGGTCCCCGGCTGGAATAGACGGCGATCCGGTCATCCTTCTGCGTCAGCGTCCGGCGGTCATTGACGGCTCCGACGGTGATCGCGGAGGGGCTGATCCCGGGGGACTCAACGGTCCTGCGCCGAGGGCCGGCATTGCCGGCGGCGATGACTACGGTGAGGCCGGCTTTGACGGCTTTTTCCACCGCCTGGACGAGAAGATCATCCTTGACATGGGGAGCCACCGGCCCGCCGAAGGACATGGAGAGGATGCGCAGCTTCAGTTTTTTGCGGCGGGTGATGCAGTATTCAATCGCCTTGATGATGGTGGAGTCATAGCCGTCCCCATACTTATCCAGCACCTTGATTCCGACAATCCCCGCTTCCGGCGCGGGTCCCCGGTACTTGCCCCGGCTGGACCAGCCGTTACCGGCCGCATCCCCGGTGATATGTGTCCCGTGTCCGTTGTCGTCATACGGGCATTTCCGGTGATTGATATAATCCTTGAACGCCAGGATGCGGTTCACCGGCCGGGTCAGGTCGGGATGCGGGTAGATTCCGGTATCGAGCACAGCGATGTTGATGCCTTTGCCGGTAAGTCCTCTTGAGCGTCTAACCGCTGTAGCTCCTATGGATGGAGTCGCGATGTTGAGTGTAGCCTTCTTGATGCCATCCAGGTAGACTTTATGGACCCCGTTCCAGCGGCATACATGCTCCAGACATTTCAGGGATACCTGTGAAGCTACGGCCTGGTGCAGCCGCAGATGATGCTTGACCGGGAGGACATGCCGTCCCAGATGCTTCCTCAGTTCACGGAGCCCTGCCGGAGTAAGCGGTTGTCTGAACTGTATGATTACCGGTATAGCAGTAGTTGAGGCAGCAGTGGAATAGGCTCTGCGGATCTTATGCTTCAGGGGCCGGTTGAGCTTGGCGGCGTGACGCCTGACCCATGATGGTACACTTTTCATAATGTAATCACCTCTATGAAGCAGTGTATGCGGCAAGCTGCCTCGTGGGTACGAAACCATGAATGAGTACAGTAATACATTTATGTAAATAACAGGCAATAGCGCGTTTCGGCTGATTCTTCTATTGCATTTACTACTGTATTCCAATAGAAAGTGGTGAAGTAAATGAAAGAATCAGAGAAGAAGGCATTGCTGGCAAAACGTCAACTGATGGCTAAAAAAGCAAGAGCAGCGGCGGTAGTAAGACCCAAGAGACGGCGGATCAGACAGGTGCTTAATAATTTCATCGTGCTTGCCGTGAACAATAACAATGTCCCTTACGAAACACAGGGCTGGACGGCAACACTGACCCGGAGCTCCGGCACTGTGATTACGGCACAATTCGATGAATTCGGCGTTGCCCAGTTTAATACAATCAGTACGCTGACAACAGTCAGCTACACGCTCCGAATTATCGACGCGGATAATGTGCAGCGCACACAGAAGTTCGTCCCGTCGAACCGCGAGTTTTTTGTAGCACGCTTCTAAGGCGGTGCGCCTATTTATATTCTATGAACAGTGCAAGATAGAGAGCTAGATTGCATAGTGTATCTATGAATGACGTAATGAAAGAGCTGTTTCCAGGGCCGGAGGGCTGATGGGGGCAGCTCTTTTGATATATGTGTGAGATAATATTCCGTTTGTCAAGCATTAAGGGGAGTTGGCGTTAAAATATTGGCTCA
This sequence comes from Paenibacillus sp. FSL R7-0302, assembly GCF_038006885.1. Classification (NCBI taxonomy): domain Bacteria; kingdom Bacillati; phylum Bacillota; class Bacilli; order Caryophanales; family Paenibacillaceae; genus Paenibacillus; species Paenibacillus sp. FSL R7-0302. Next base: position 4,177,403 of record NZ_JBBOWB010000001.1, on the reverse strand, counting down.
ATGTACAATCCCGTCCGCAGAATTCAGCTCTTATGACAATAAACCTTCCATCAATATTCAAAAGCGGGGGCATACCCTATATAATATCGCCATAGATGTATATCAGGGATTGTGGAGCAGGATGCCAAGCGGGCAGCAGCTATGAGCTGAAGATGCCCTGGAAAGGTCTGAGGAATGATGAGCCTGGAAGCCTTGAATGAACGAGTGAATACGGATCTCTCTTATCTCGCCTATGGCGGCGCGGACTGGGTCCGCCCTGTGGAGCATGTGGAAGGCCATGTCTATGATGTCGTCATTGTGGGCGGAGGCCAGAGCGGGCTCGGTGCGGCTTTTGGCCTGCTGCGCGAACGGATCTCGAATCTGCTGATCATCGATGAGAATCGTGACGGGCTGGAGGGGCCGTGGGAGACCTATGCCCGGATGGTGACGCTGCGCACACCCAAGCATCTGACCTCGATTGATCTTGGAATTCCATCGCTGACCTTCCGCTCCTGGTGGGAGGCTCAGCATGGGGCGGGGGCCTGGAGTGAGGTGGATAAAATCCCGCGCGGGCAGTGGATGGAGTATCTGCGCTGGTACCGGCAGATTCTGAAGCTGCCGGTACGTAACGAGGTGCAGCTAATGCTGGTTGAACCTGGTGACGATGGAATTTACCGTCTGCAGGTTACAGGAGCGGGTGCGCCGGCCGGAACCCTGCTGGCCCGTAAGGTGGTGCTGGCTACCGGTATTCAAGGCGGAGGGCAGTGGCATGTTCCGCCAATGATTGCAGATCATCTGCCGGAGCGCCTGTATGCCCATACTTCCCGGCAGATTGACTTCGCTGCCCTTCGCGGCAAGCGGGTGGGGATTCTCGGCGGCGGGGCGTCTGCCTTCGACAATGCCAATTACGCGCTTCAGGAGGGCGCGGCTGAGGCCCAGGTCTTCGTCCGCCGGACGCAGCTGCCGGGGGTGAATCCGATCCGCCAGATGGAGGGCTCGGGAATGATTGAGCGGTTCCATACCCTGGCGGATGCGGACAAATATACAGTCATCTCGCATTTCTTCCAGTATAATCAGCCGCCGACGGGCGATACCTTCCGCCGGGCAGCGGCATGGCCCGGCTTCCGGCTGCATCTCGGCTCGCCGTGGCTGAAGGTGGAGGCTGCGGGGGAGCAGGCGGTGGTGACTACACCCGCCGGTGAGTTCAGCTTCGACTATCTGATCATCAGCACGGGCCTGCTCAGCGATCCTGCCCTGCGGCCGGAGCTGCGGCAGGTGGAGCCTCATATTGCCCGCTGGAGCGACCGGTACACGGCGCCTGCGGGAGCGGCGAATCCGCTGCTGGATGCGCACCCTTACCTTAGTCCAGGCTTTGCCCTTCAGAGCCGGGATGAAGCAGGCCGCAAGCTGCTGCATGGCTTATTCGTGTTCAACTATTCCGCGCTGGCCAGCTGCGGGTTATCGGCATCGGCGATCTCGGGACTGCGCAATGCGATTCCGAGACTGGTCAGCGGCGTGGCCGACCAGCTGTTCCTGGATGACCGGGAGCAGATCCTGCAGGCTTATTATGATTACGCTGAGATTGAATTTACAGGCCAGTAAGACGGCCGGAAGAGGCTGTACCTGAGGCGGGCAATGACCTCTGGTGCAGCCTCTTGGCGTGCAGAGCGGATAGATTGGCAAGTGTCTGAGAGCTGACTGGCACCCGGGTCAGGCAGTAATCCTGGCGTACAACGCGAAGAACAGCGCCAGCTCGCCCATAATCAGGACATTCGGTACATGGACTAGAAGATCCAGCACATAGAAGCAGGCCAGAATGACGGTCAGCCCTGCCAGCGGCTTCATTCCCAGCCGATGCTGCTGATGTCTGTAGACCTGGAAGACCAGTGCCGTGGAAGCGAAGTAGAGCAGTGCGGAGCCGAACAACAGGTTCAGCATCGGCCCATAATGTAGCTGATCCAGGAACAGCAGCTGGATGGACGCAGCAAGCATACATAGCGACAGATAGATGAACAGATGCCCGTAGATAATCGTCTGTCCGGCAGTCTGGATGTGCATATCGACCTTCTTCTCCAGGTTGTCATAATACTGCCACCATATGGCGATGATCAGTACAAAGGTGAGCGCAGCGAAGCCGACAGATTGTCCGGTCCAGCTGCTGGATTGCAGTACGGCGAGGATGCTGACCACGGATTCGCCGAGCAGGATCAAGGCGAACAGGGAGAAGCGCTCCAGCAGATGATGGGTATTGGCAGGCGTCTTCACCAGAATCCTCCGTCCCGTCAGCGGGAGAATAATGTCTAGTATAATCCCGGCGTACAGTACCGCATACCGCAGCCAAGAATCGAAGAACAGAGAGCAGGCCGAAATCGTAAGTCCAATCCAGAAGCGTGATCCCAGATAACGGGCGGTGCTCCGCAGATGCCCGCTTTCTCTGGAATGGCTGTAATGATACTGGACCGCAGTCATGATCCGGAGTCCGAGGTAGCCAATTAGAAACGGCAGATAGTTGGCATCGAAATCTACCGACAGGCTGGCTGTCATTATTAATACGAAGAACAACTGGATAATCAGAAAAATCCGGTGCATCACCGTATCCTGACCATAGCGGTTAACGAAGAGCGTCTGGCCGACCCAGGCCCACCAGATCGGAATGAAGATCAGTACGAATTTGCCCAGTGTCTCAAAGGACAGGGTCTCGTGTTCTACATGCAGCAGCACATGGCTGGCTTTGGAGACCGCAGCGACAAACAGCAGATCGTAGAAGAGCTCCAGCCAGGTTACCTTTTTGATGATCATTGCGTTAGTCCCCTTTGCCGTTTGTTGTCCGGAGCTGTCCGGTTTACAAGTATAATAATGGCTCTCCACAGAAGAAGGCAAGAATATCTGTGACAATTGGAGAGGTTGCCCTGGCGGGAATTGACCTGACGGACACACTCATTGATAATAAAGAGGTTCATATTCTTGAGAGAATGGGAGTAGAAGCATGTCATATCGCAATATGGAAGAATGCATTATTGACCTGGAGAAGCACGGGCATTTAATTCGCATACATGAAGAGGTGGACCCGCATCTGGAGATGGCGGCGATACATATGAAGGTCTATGAGGCGGGCGGTCCCGCTCTGCTGTTCGAGAAGGTCCGGGGCTCGAAGTACCGTGCGGTCTCGAATCTGTTCGGAACGATTGAGCGGAGCAAGTTCATCTTCCGCGACACGTGGGAATCGTCGCAGGCGGTCATCGCCCTGCGCAGCAATCCCATGAAGGCGCTCAAGCAGCCTTTGCGGTATATCGGGACAGGCCTTGCCGCCCGTAAAGCGCTGCCGATCAAGAAGGGCAGCGGTGTACCGGCCGGGTTCGAGGAGATTCAAATCTCCGATCTTCCGCAGATTAAGCACTGGCAGGGCGACGGCGGGGCGTTCGTCACGCTTCCGCAGGTGTACTCCGAGGACCCCGATAAGCCGGGCATCATGAACTCCAATCTGGGGATGTACCGTATTCAGCTTAGCGGTAACGAATATGAGCTGAATAAGGAAGTGGGCGTCCATTACCAGATTCACCGCGGGATCGGCATTCATCAGGCCCACGCGAACAGACGCGGCGAGCCGCTGAAGGTTAGCTGCTTCATCGGCGGCCCGCCTGCGCATACGCTCTCGGCGGTGATGCCGCTGCCGGAGGGCTTAAGTGAAATGACCTTTGCCGGGCTGCTCTCGGGGCGTCATTTCCGCTACAGCTATGCAGACGGCTTCTGCGTCAGCAGCGATGCCGACTTCGTCATTACCGGAGAGATTCATCCCGGGGAGACGAAGCCGGAGGGGCCGTTCGGCGATCATCTGGGCTATTATAGCCTGACTCACCCGTTTCCGGTGATGAGAGTACACAAGGTTTACGCCAAAAAAGGGGCCATCTTCCCCTTCACGGTGGTCGGCCGTCCGCCGCAGGAGGATACTGCCTTCGGAGAGCTCATCCATGAGCTGACCGGCGGGGCGATCCGCTCGGAGATTCCCGGCGTGAAGGAGGTACATGCGATAGATGCTGCGGGAGTGCACCCGCTGCTGTTCGCGATCGGCAGTGAGCGGTATACCCCGTATCAGCAGCTGAAGCAGCCTGCAGAGCTGCTGACGATCAGCAACCGGATTCTCGGAACCGGACAGCTCAGTCTGGCGAAATACCTGTTCATCACGGCAGAAGAGGACAAGCCGGTCAGCACGCATGATATCGCCGGGTTCCTGACCTACATTCTGGAGCGGATCAATCTGCGCCGCGATATTCACTTCCAGACGAATACAACGATTGATACGCTGGATTATTCCGGTACGGGGATCAACAGCGGAAGCAAGGTGGTCTTCGCAGCCGTAGGAGAGCAGAAGCGGAGCTTGTGCACGGAGGTACCTGAGGTTCTTCAGCGGGTGGAGCAGGGCTGGGGTCCGGCGGCCATGATTATGCCGGGGATTGCCGCCATGCAGGGGAAGCCGTTCCGGGATTACGCCTCGGCGGCAGAGGAGATCTCCGGCCTGAGCGCTGCTATTGCAGCGCAGGGGGCGCTTGATTCCTGCCCGATGATTATTCTGTGCGATGACAGCAGCTTCATGTCGGATTCGCTGAACAACTTCCTGTGGGCGACCTTCACCCGCAGCAATCCTTCCCATGACATCCATGGGGTGAACAGCACGGTGGAGTATAAGCACTGGGCCTGTGATAATGTGATCATCGATGCCCGGGTGAAGCCGCATCAGGCGCCGCCGTTAATTCCTGACCCCGAGGTGCAGCGGAGGATTGAGCGGGTATTTAGTGAAGGAGCAAGCTTGGGTGGACTGCAGAGCCGTAAGGGGTGAAGCAGCACTTCTATAACCGCTGAAAAGAGGGGTTGTATGGCTGAGCTATTCGGGGTGCTTTTCGAAGTTATGCTGGAGCTCGTATTGGGCCGTAAGGACCGTAAGCGGAGGAGAGAACGAAGAAGACAGAGAAGAATGGAGCGGAGAATGAAAAGGCAGGGGCGTTTGTAGACGCCCTGTCTTTCATTTGGTGGCTGTTGGATGTTAGACGCATAAACGTCATTTATGATAATAATGACGTTTATGCGTTGTTTTGTCGTGGCGGAAAATGTATGCGAAAACAAACATGTCTTTCAAGGCACAACTCCAGCATAAAAATGAGCAGCACGGAGGCCGAGCAGACCAAATGTAATCGAAAAACCGAACACAATTGGACTGGAGACGCCGCGTAGGTCGTGCGTTTATCGCAAGAGACGTATTTTCACAGAAAAACCGAGTGCAATCGAATGTGAAAGTGTAGCTCCTCAGTTCTGACTGCCAGGCCATGTGTAGGTCTTGATGATATCCTGGCTGCCGTCCATTCTGTGAAGCTTGAAGGTGAAGACATTGTCAGTACGTCCGGTGAAGTAGATATAGTCACCCGGGAACATAAAATCGGGCTGCTCTACCTCGCGCTGGCGCTCTGCACTGAGCAGCTGCTTATACAACACAGTTTGCTTACCATTAGCACGGTCAACTAGGGTCAGGAAGGCGGTGTCTGTAGGACGGACCAGCAGAACATCCGGGTAGACGGCTTCGACGTTGTAGTAGACATCCTGGGCAACGGTGGTGCCCAGCAGTTTCGGTAAATCTACGGTCTCGCTGACCGCTCCGGTTCCATCCTCAATGAGTCTTAGCGTGCGGCCGTCATTGAATAACAGCTTGCCGTCAGCCCAGACCGGGGCTGTGCCGAAGGAGGTATGGATATTCGTATGCCCCTGGCGGATCACACTGTTGTTCTTCACTAGATAGGTGTAATACCCTGCATGTACATGGGGCTCGCCATACGAATTCACGACTTGAAGCAGAGTCAGACCGGCAGGTGTGCGCTCGAAGGTGAAATCCACTACATCCAGCCCTCTGCCGAGAACAGCCAGCTTATGTCTGGTGTTCTGCTTCGTGGTCAGATACAGCTCGCCGCTGTCCAGCGACAGGGAGTACACTCCGCCGTCGAACACTTCCGAATAACCGCGGTACATATGCAGACCGTTGGCCCGTATCGTATTCGTGGCGGCATCCCATCTTACGGGCCCGCCTTCAAGAGCCGCTACCACAAACTTGACGGGTACATACAGTTGCTTATCCGCCATATAAGGTGTGCCTCCAAGGGAGACCTTCTTCCCGTCCAGTACGCCGGTGGATTGACCAAGCTTCATGCTGAAGCTTTTGTTCCACCCGCTGAAGGTAGCGGTTTTGTCCGCATTACTCCACTTGCCCTCAAGACCCATGATTGTGACCAGGTTAGCGGGCATATAAGAGACTCCGTTCTTGATCTGTGCGGTGCCTCCGGCCATGCCTGATATCCCGCTTCCGCTGCTGTAGGTTAATTGAAGTTGTACCTTCGGGGCGGGCTTGGCCGAAGCCGGAACGGCTTCAGCCCCTCCGGCCAGAGCCAGTGCAAGTGCGGGGAGGAGTAATAACCTCCGGTTGATCTTCATGTTCGTCATCCTTTCTGCGGGCGCGGCCGCTGCTGGATCAGCCGTCCCCCGTCCCGTGACCCATAGGCTGAACCTGGGATTGTACGGTAGTCTCTGTTACAGATTCATAACCCCCCAGGGGGTGAACAGCTATAACGGCCAAGCTACATGACACTAGAAGCATAATCATTTTTCTTATCATTGGATTCTTGCACCTCTCCAATCAGAAGTCTGTATTGCTCTGTCTGTTCCTCAGTGGCTTGATGCCGGAATTGTTCAAACAGATTCACACATTTAATGATTATGCTATCACTCTTTATTTTAGCAGAAGATTCCAGACTTTGGAGCAGGAAGCCCATTCCTTCGGGGCGGTGATTGCGTAAATAATAGTTGGCTAATTCCGCGAGAAAGGTAGAGTACTGGTCGGCCAGGATCTGCTGGTTGTGAAGCTCCCCGAAGTCCTTCAGGTTGGTCCGGTAAGGGATATAAGAAGGGAACTGTTCAAGCACCTCATCGACATTCCAGGAGAAGCGGTTGGCTGAGATCATAATATGGTACAGGGCAACGAAAATCTCACTGGCATGCGGAGCAATATAGGCCACATATTCAGGCAGCGCTCCATGATCACCGGACATCATCCGGTAGAGAAGGGTGTTGGCCGTGCCCCACTCCTGGAATTGGTCCAGGATGCGCCGGGTGTCTTCCCCTTTTTCACGTATCCAGCTCCTATCCATATATAGAGCTACGTATTTCAGCGCCGACTCATAGTCCCGGAATTCTTCGCACACGCTTGCCCGCATCAGATGCGAATACAGCGCATAGAAGAATACCGGCTTCTCCGGGCTTTTATCCTGGCGGTCCCTGCGCTGCGATCGGTGCAGATGGTGGTAGCTGAGCGTGGCAAGACGGTGCATCTCCTGGGCCAGGGCATCCACCTTATCCCACTTGTGCAGCGAGTAATAGACATGCATCAGAGCTTTCAGTCCATCGAGCTGATCCGGCACCTCAAGCCGTTCAATATAACATTCGAACAAAAGAGCAGCCTGGAGGTTGAGTGTCTGGCTGTCTCCGAGGGTAATGCGGAACAAACGGTACTGGCAGAGGGCCAGCCGCTCGGAATGCTGATACTTCTCGCTTGCGCTGATATTCTTGTAGAGAACGGCCGCCGCTTGCCAGTGATGCTCCTGGAACAAGTCCTCGGCCACTTCAAAAAGCATCGGGGCGTAGGTCAGGTTGTCCAGCAGATTTTTGACTACAAGCTCAATACAGTCCAGCCGTCCCAGCTCCGCTGAATTCAGGATGAAGGGGCGCAGCCGCCGCCAGGTTGGTGCCGAATATAAGAAGCACTCATCGACATACATGCTATAGAAATGATCCTCCGGCAATGACATGCCCCGGGTAATCAATTTCAGGTGGTTCATGGCAATCGGCTGCTGGCCGCTAAGGATACGGCTTAAGGTGCCGGAATTAACGCCGGACTGAATGGAGAACTGGTTGATGGACAACTGCTGGGAATAGAGATAAGCCTCAAGATGACTGCGAATCGTTGTGAGAGGCTTCAAGGGATCACCGCCTGACTGAATTCCATATTTTGGATTATTGTATATGTGTATAATATAAGTCATTATTCCAATGGTCAATAGAGTGATGGGGAGAAACCGTGAACAATGGAAAAAAGCATTCCCACAGTCCCAGGAATGCTTAGTCTTCATAGGGGGGCAGACAGCGGATCAGGCGGTGTAAATCCCTGCTTCATTCTTGATCCTGCGGTGCTCGATGACTTCTTCATAATCCTTAATCAGTCTGTCAAAAATCTGCTCCCAGGAGCGCTGGAGAGCTTGACGCCGCCCTTCGCGGCCCATTGCGCTCCGCAGCAGGGGCCTGGCGGCGGCGGTGCAGATCTGCTCTGCCATGGCTGCCGGGCTGCGCGGCTCGAACAGCATGCCGGTGACACCGGGTGCGATCAGCTCCCGCGTTCCGCCTGCATCTGCGGCGATCACGGGAAGCCCCGACGCCATGGCTTCAAGCACGACGTTGCCGAAGGTCTCCGTGCAGGAGGGGAAGACGAACAGATCGGCGGAGGCGTACAGCTCTGCCAGCTCTTCGCCGTGTCTGGCACCGGTGAAGGTGACATTCTCCTGTACCTGCGATTTAAGCTCAGGCAGCAGCGGGCCATCGCCGGTAATCACCAGCTGAACCTGCGAACGCACGGACTCCGGCAGGAGCTGTGTAGCCTGAAGAAGGGTGGTGAGATCTTTTTCCGGGGCAATCCGTCCGACATAGAGCATCATCAGCGCTGCACCCTTGCCATAACGCTCCCTGGTCTCTTCGCTTCTTCTCTCCGGCGAGTAGAGCGTACAGTCCACGCCTCTGGACCACAGACGCAGCCGGGTGAAGCCCTCCATGCGCAAGCTGGTTAGGGTCTCGCGGGAAGGGGCCAGGACGGCATCGCAGGAACGGTGATACCACTTCATGTATTTCCAGTAGAGCGGGAGGATTCTTCTCATTTTGTAATATTCGAGGTAACGGTCGAAGTGGGTGTGATAGGAGGCGACATGGGGGAGCTGCTGCTTGCGGGCATACCGGAGGCCGGTTAAGCCGATATTGAACGGGGTGGCGAGATGGAGCAGGTCAGGGGCGAACGCAGTCAGTTCACTCTGCATGGAGGACATGCCGGGCAGGGCCAGCCTGCACTCGGGATACAGGAAAAAGGGGATGCTGGCCACGGGTCTGACAGGATCGGGGTAGCTGCTCTCCGGGGCGGATTTTGGCGTGAACAGCAGATGATCGATTCCCCGGCGGTGCAGGTGGCCGGTCAGCCGGGCGAGTGTACGGGCAACGCCATTGGTCTGCGGAAGAAAGGTGTCCGTGAATAGAGCCAGACGCATCGGTATCCCTCCCAGTAATCTTGTTGCCTTGATCTTAACAACCAACTATTACTTGGAGATCAACCGCAGGTTAAACATCTTGCATGAAGAGGGGAATTTACAGGGAGGGTCGGAGAGAAGCCGGGAGGACAAGGGAGGACAAGGGAAGACCAAGGGGGACAAGGGAAGACCAGGAAGGACTTGGACAATAAGGTTAAGGGAGGAGCGGAACGGGTATACATGAGGTATCAGGAATGAAGGAGGTATATGGATATGAACAAAGATCTGCCGCCGGAGGTTCCGCCGAAGGTTGTCCCTGATGTGAAGCCGGATATCCTCCCGGAGCCGGTTGTGATCCCGCCGGAGATTGTGCCGGAAAAGCATCCCGAAATCGTGCCGCCAGAGCAACCCGAGATTATCCCGCCAGCCCCGCCGGAGATTCTTCCGAATGATCCGCTGTAAGCTGGAATGCTGTCTGACAGCGGACTAAAGACTGACTGACAGCAGAATAGTGGATAGATTATGCTAAGCGCCCGGGGAGCCGGGCGTTTTGCGATTATATAGGAAACTAAAGTTTCCTGCTGTAGAAAAGGTATGTGTACATTTGTGAATATGAGTTCTTGGAATGATTCGTAAAATGACCTTGATGCTGAATGTGACTGAGGGCTGAATGTATGTGAAAAACAGCATACAATGTGCTCACAAGCAGGCATATGGACCAAATGTATGTGAAAAACAGTATACATTGTGTTCGCAAGCAGGCATATGACCAATTGTATGTGAAAAACAGTATACATTGTGTTCGCAAGCAGGCATATAGACCAGATGTATGTGAAAAACAGTATACATTGTGTTCGCAAGCAGGCATATGACCAAATGTATGTGAAAAACAGCATACATTGTGTTCGCACGAAGGTAATCTTATTCGTCCGTAGGATGATTTTGCTGTGTGCTCTGTTCCGCGTAAAGTACCTGGGCAGGTATCGGAGCTAGAACCAAAATCCACTTGTTACCTGATATTCTTGAGAAACTGGCGAAATAAGATACGTTTTTCCAATTGTTAGTGGCAGGCACCTGTTTCCTGAGGTGGAGAAGAGCGTGGCAGTAATATGGACGGGTCAGGTGTTTGTTAAGCAGCTGGCTTCCTGTTCCAGGTTGGCGGTTCCCGGTGACCGGTTCCCGATCCTGGTTGACAGTTCCCGATGCCCGGCTCCCTGTTCCAGGTTGGCGGTTCCCCGTTCCACCGTACCCGCTCTCCAATCTCCGCTCCCCCTCAACTGCCCGGGAGACTTGTCCAGATCGGTTCGGCGTACTGATTCTGCAGATTCATGCTGCAATCCTTGCCGGTATCGTAGGAGCGGTTGCCCAGCACCTGGGCGAACTGCTCCTGCTTGCGCCTTGCTGCAGCGGGTTCCTTGCACTCCAGCCAATCGGCAAGCGCTCCGAGCACCGTCCGGCCTTCCGCAAGAGCCGCCTCCCATAGCTCCCACACCGATTCTGTGCGGACCTCGGAATAGAGTGCGGGATGCCGCCATTCGGAGTGCCGCTCATTTAGATAATCCAGCTGCTCCTCACGCGCGGTAAGCTTGCGGGAGAACAGCAGGCGGGTCCGTCCCCAGGTGATGGCCTTCTTCCAGCCTTTCGGGTCATACAGGCAGCGCTGGGCCAGCACCATATCGCGGTAAGAGGTCTGCCAGATCTCTTCAGGCAACCGGGACATCGCCTCCGGGTAATGCTTAAGGGCCGTAGTGTGAAGGATGCGGTGAACCGGACCGGGCAGGCGGGAGCCGGCGTCAATCAGAGACCAGGCCGGGTTCTGCCACGTGTTGAGCTTCCGCCGCCGGTTCATGAACAACGTGTCCAGATCAATCTCGAACCGCTGATGATCGCGGTATTGATAGCCCGCTTTCCAGTTAATATAGGGATGGAGATTGCGGTCCAGCAGATGATGGGTGAGGAAGCCGAGGAAGTAGAGCCGGGCCTGCTCCCCTTCAGCCCCGCTGAGGTTCCGCGCAGACTCCGAGAAGTCCATAAGTACAGGCCCGCAGCTTCGCGTATGCATCAGATCCCCGAGATGTAGCGCCCCGGCATCCTTGCTCCAGGGGAGAAAGCTGTGATACAGCAGAATATCCGGGCCCTGACAGCCAAGATGATAGAGAGGCTGCTGCTGCTCCAGCTGCTGAAGAAACGGAAGCCGATTACTGAATTCTCCGGCCAGCTGCCGCCCGTACTCGATATGCATCCAGATATTAGGCATGATCATTCCTCCTATCAGTTCATGTGTCAGCCGCAACTAAGGATATTCATATATTTTACCCCTTGTATGTAAGAAGAAAATCAGAAATTCCGCATAAAACAGCCTGCATTCTTTTACAATTCTGTGAATGAACTCAATTGAACCCATAGACCTGCATTTGACCGGAAAATAACCCAGCAAACAGCGGCAGTCAGGGACGGAATGTCCCGGCTGCCGCTGTTTGCTGGGTGCTCACACAAAACAATCGTATTCAGTCCATGCTGATCAGGTCACGGAATACCCCGGGAAAAGAGTCAGGGACCGCAATCGCACCCACGGTCTTCTCATAGAAAGGGACGGCGTCCGCCACCCAGCCGATAATGGCATAGCCATAACCGCTCTGGTGCATCGCGGACAGGCATTCCAGCAGCAGGGCCTTCCCGATGCCCAGCCCCCGGTAATCCTCCAGCACGCCGGTGGGGCCGAAGAAGTTCTTCACTACAACCTCGTGACAGGCGAAGCCGATCACCTCGCCCTGCTTCACGGCAATATAGCAGTGGACGGGCAGGTGGGCGAAGGCTACCTCGCATTCATTCCGCCAGCTCTCCGTGAAATGGCGGCCGACAAAATCGACAATAGCCTGCTTATCTCCGGTCATCGCCCGTTTAATAACAATGCCTTGTCCCCGCAGACGCTCCAGCAGCGCCCCGTTGTCCGGCAGATCGTATAGCTTCACGAGCATATCAGGCATCAGCTATCCCCCGCTTTCTGTTCTATGATCTCAAGATCGGTAATCATGGCATGCAGGTCCGCTTCAAACAGCTCCGGCCGGTAGAAACGGGAGCGGATGAACAGCTCCGCCATCTGCGGCACAAGCAGCTCGGCCAGCACGCTCTGCATTCTTAGCTTGGCCCGCCGGAGATCCCCGTATCCGCTCCGGTATTTGTCCCGGAGGAAGGTCATCACTTCCTCGCTCCCCGGTGACATCGCTCCCCGGAAGAGGAAGGTATGCAGCGGGGAGCGGCGCTGCGCCGGGATCTCATACTGGATCATGGCGTCGATCAGCTCGGCGGTCAGGCGGTTCTTCTTCACCTCCGGCAGGAGCTGCGGAATCAGCGCGTAATAATCGGTTACCGCATAATCCGCCCATTCTTCCCCGCTGAGCCGGTCCGCAGGCAGGCCGTGGAACTGGTGCAGGAACCGTGTCAGGAAGGTTCCGGTCTCCGCTCCGGCGTTCCAGCTCTGCTCCGCAGCGAAGAAAGCCGGATAACGCGAGGTCTCGAACAAGCCGTAGGGGCTGCCTAACGAGAACGGGCAACCCCAGTTCGTATGAATAATGCCCTCCAGCTGCTCGGAGCGGGCGAGCTGAATCCAGTCCTGCACATTCTTGACCCGGTTATGGATGACCGGATAATTCTGGTCGCCGTTATCATCCCAGCAGCGGACGGACGAAGCGCCAAGGGTCTGGATGCCCGCATCCCGCAGCTTATGGAGAATCAGCCGGGCATCGGCCTTCATCCGGTGTCCGCCATAGATCCAGACAACGACTATAATGCGTTTGTCCAGCGCCGCAATCTCTTCCGCAGTCGCATGCATGATCATATCATGCCAGATCATCGGCTGCTTGCCAAGGCTGACCGTCTTCTCCGCCAGCTGATTGACGAAGCGGATGAACGAAGCCTCCGGGGTAAGCCCGGACCGCTTGCAGTCTTCACAGGTGCCCAGGGTCCAGACCTCATCACAGCCCAGATGAAGATATTCGCTGTGCGGATGAAGGGCGGCCACTTCCTCCAGAATGCCGGCCATCATCTCGAAGGAGCCTGCGCGGTGCGGGCATAGCTCCGAGACCGTCTCCGGGATCTCGCGCAGACCGATATAAGCCGGATGCTTCAGGATATATTCCAGATGGCCGAAGGACTGCTGCTTCGGAATCACGGTGACGAAGTGGTCATGTGCGGTCTTGAGCAGCCGCTGGTGTTCTTCTTCAGTGAAGGCAAGCTCAGGATGCCGCAGGAAATCCAACTTACGGAAGGGCAGCTTGTCTTCATATTCAATGACCAGCGTATTGATCTTATAATCGGCCATCTCCGCGATATACTCCAGGATATGCTCATAGGTCGGATAGACCGTGCGCAGATCGAGATAATCGCTGCGCAGCTTCAGCTCCGCCCAGTCGGCAACCGTAAGTGCAGGCACAGTGCCTTCGCCGGAGGTTATCAGCTGCTCCAGCGTCTTAATGCCGTAGAACAGGCCGGAAGCACTTAGCGCATACAGCTCCATCCGGTCCGTGTCTGTAATGAGAACGTAACCGTCATGCTTGCCTTCTACCCGCCGGGCCATCAGCGGGTTGAGCGGGGTACCCTCCGTGACCAGAGAGAATACACCGCTGCCGTCATGCGTAGTACGCACCGTCACCTCTGTGAATATCCTTTGCGCTGCCGCAAGCAACCGGACATCCTTCATGGGGAGCTGAAGCTGCACCGTCCAGCCGCTAATACCGCTGACCGGCTCCGGTCCCCGGCTCTGCACCACCTGAGGCTCTGGAATCAGCTGAAGGTTCATAGCCAGCGGACCCGGCCCTTGAAGCGTTCAATGAAGCGGTTGTTCCACTCATCCCCGCCGGGAGCATTGCCGCTGCGCCAGACCGGCACCTCGATCCCTTTGGCCCCGAGACAGGCCGCTGTAGTCATCATCAGGGAATTGAGCAGAAAAGCGTTGGCGAAGGTTGAGGTCGAACCCATCTTCGGTTCAATCCCGCCAATATGCAGTGCAGCGTCCCCAGGCTTCACCTTGCTGTCCAGGACATAGTCGCACAGCTCATACAGATTCTGCCCTGAAGGGTGGCGGGCAATATGATCCTTAGGCGTAGCTTCAGCATGGCCGACCGAAGTAACGGCTATCGTTGTGACTCCCCGGCGACGGGCCTCTACAGCCGCATCGACACAGGCGGTGTTAATCCCGTAAGCATTGGCAAGAATCAGAATATCGCCCTCGCCCAGCCGGTTGTCTTCAATAACAAGTGTTCCGTAGCCGGGAGTGCGTTCAACGGCCATCGAGCGCAGAGCACCGTTCGAGATCATCGTGCCTTCATCTAATATGGCGCTGATATGCATCAGGCCGCCGGCGCGGAAGAAGACCTCAGTGGCATTCATATTGGAATGGCCGCCCGGGCCGTAGAGGTAGACCAGCTTGTCCTGTGCGATATGATCCGCAAGCAGCTCTGCCACCTGCTGCAGCTTGTCCTGCGGTTCGTTCCGGATCTCATTCAGCAGCTCAACAATAGTATCCATATAAGCGGACATAATATCTGGCTTGGCGTTCATCTGGATTCCTCCTAAAAGTTTATAAGTATAAGCCCGTGTGTGCTTGCCTAGAAGATAACAAAGCGGGCAAACCAAGTAAATCAACTATTTTGCGCAAATCCGCACCGTTTTTGACTGATTTACACCAGCAGTGTACCAGATGTCCGGGGAACGCTGATTATCCGCAGCGGCAGGTAAAAATTTTTCTGAACGGGTCAGGATCGTGACTTATGTAAAATTCTTTGCTTTTCTATAATGAGAGATAAGATCACGCAAGAGGGGGGACAGAGCCTTTGAAGACGTCAGTTACCTTACCGCAGTCCCATCAGACACCAACCGCCGGCAGCAGAAAAAGAAAACGGATAGAAGCGGGGATGGGCTACTTTTTCGTCGGACCCATGCTGCTGGGGGTGCTGGTATTTACACTTATTCCGATGATATTCTCCTTCATGCTCAGCTTCACCAAATGGTCGTTCGTCACCGGGTTTGATAAGATCCGCTGGAGCGGCCTCGATAATTTCCGCCAGCTGTTCCAGGATGAGGTGTTCCTGAAGTCGCTGGGCAATAACTTCATTATGCTGCTGGCCGTACCCGTCGGGATGGCGATCGCGCTGATCCTCGGGGTAATTATCACGAGTCATGTATATGCGCCGGGTGCATTCAAGGTCATCTACTTCATGCCTCAGATATCCAGTGTAGTTGCTGTGGCGGTAGTGTGGCAGGTACTCTTCCATCCTTCGTACGGTCCGGTCAACGGATTCCTGTCGGCGATCGGGGTGGACAATCCGCCCAAATGGCTGGCCGATCCCACGTATGCGCTTCCATCGGTCATGCTGCTGATGATCTGGATTGACCTTGGGGTCTCGCTGATTATCTACATTGCCGGGATCAAGAATATCCCTGCCGACTTGTATGAAGCGGCGACGATTGACGGCGCCTCCAAGCTCGCCCAGTTCCGCTCCATTACCTTTCCGCTGCTGACGCCGACGACCTTTTTCCTGCTGGTGACCGGGATTATCGGCAATTTCAAATCCTTCGCCCTGGTCAAGGTGCTGACGGACGGCGGACCGGCTAACTCCACTTCTGTCGTAGTGTACGACATGTACCAGACCGCATTTGTCGATCTTCAGACCGGTTATGCTTCATCCATGGTCATGATTCTGTTCGTCATCGTGCTTGCCATTACCGGCCTGCAGTGGCTGGGACAGCGTTATTGGGTCAATTACTAGATAAGGGAGGCACATACCTGTGAGAATAGGCAATCTGGACTGGGGAAAAGCCATCATCACCCTGATCATGGCACTGCTGGGCATTGTGTTTCTGCTCCCTTTTATATGGATGCTGTCCGCTTCGCTCAAGCCTGAGGCCGATGTGTTCAAATATCCGATCGAATGGATTCCGCAGACATGGAGGGCGGCGTTCAACTATCATTCCGTCTGGTTCGGCAAAGCCAACTTCACCCTGTATTACTGGAACTCGATTAAAGTCACAGCGCTCACGACACTTCTCTCTGTAGCGGTGTCCAGCATGGCGGCTTATGGTTTCACCAAGATCCGTTTTCCCGGCAGAAATGCACTTTTCGTACTGGTGCTGGCCACTTATATGATTCCTGCGGAAGCTACGCTGGTGCCGCTGTTCATTATCTTCCGCTCCACCGGCCTGTACGATACACATCTGGGCCTGATCCTGCTTGGCGGGTTCAGCGTGCTGGGCACCTTCCTGCTCCGCCAGTTTTTTGCCTCACTCTCGAATGAGTATATCGAATCGGCGCAGATCGACGGCGCGGGACATATCCGTATCTTCCTCTCGATTCTGTTCCCGCTGGTCCGTCCCGCCATTGCCACTTATGCCATTCTGCGGTTCATCTGGACCTGGAATGATTTTCAGACGCCGCTGGTCTTCCTGAACAGCAAGACACTTTATACGCTTCAATTGGGCATGAATGCTTTCGCTGACCGCAACGGCGCCTTCTATTCGCTCATCATGGCGGCTTCGGTCTCGGCGATTGTCCCGCTGCTGGTCGTGTTCATCCTCGGGCAGAAGCAGGTAATCGAAGGTATTTCCTTGGGGGGGGTGAAGGGGTGAGGGCTGGCAAGTTCCCGGAAGCTGCATAACCGGAAGACAGGCGGGCGGATAGGACGGTCAGGAAGTGCATGAGAACTGCATGGAACTGTAGACCACATTAGAAGGGGTGTTAGTTATGAAAAAGAATGTGTTCGCTCTGGTATGGATCATCGTGCTTCTGGTAGCCCTGGCGGGCTGCGGCAATTCAAACAACACCAATGGTGCAACTCCCACTTCCGGCAGCACGGCTGCACCGGAGGCGGGGGAGAGTGCTGCACCTTCCGCAGAACCGGTAACGATCAAAGTCGCCAACTGGTCGCCTGCGGCGGATATGGAACCGATTCTGCAGGCGTACGAGGATTCCCATCCGGGAATTACACTGGAATACGTGGAGCTGGCTGACAACGGCGATTCGGTTGCCGGGATGAAGAAGCTGGATCTGCTCGTCGCATCCGGCGAGAACCTGGATGTGGTATTCATGCCGGGGGCAACTGACTATTCACAGCGTGCCGGACTCGGACTGCTGGCTCCGCTGAATGACCTGATCAGCAAGGAAGGCATTACGCTGACAGACGAGTATACGGTTGATCCGTCCGTTGACGGCAAGGTATATGCACTTCCGGATACGCTGGAGAATTATTTCGTCCTGCTGAACAAGGACAAGCTGGATGCGGCAGGCTTAGCCGTTCCCACCGATTGGAGCTGGGACGATTACCTTGATTACGCAGCCAAGCTGACCAGCGGCACCGGGCCGTCCAAGACCTTCGGTACGTATTTCCATACCTGGGCCATGTACTGGGAGCTGGCCGTCATCAACCAGGAGAAGGACAATAATCTGGTCAACAATGGTATCGTGAATATCGACAGTGCGGGGATCCGCCAGTCCCTGGAGCTGCGCAGCAAGGCAGAGGCCTCGGGAGTAGCGGTGCCGTATGCCGACACCATCTCCCAGAAGCTTGCGTACCGCTCGGAGTTCTTCACCGGACATGCCGCGATGATCGTGACCGGCAACTGGATGATCGGCGAAGCAGGCGGGTCGGAAGAATTCCCGGCTACGTTCACCACCGCGTTCGCTCCGATGCCGTCCAATAGTGCCGGACAACCTGCGGGAGTCAGCATTGCCAACGGCAACTATGTAGGCATCCTGGAGAAGTCGGGACATCAGCAGGAAGCCTATGATTTCATCCGCTGGTACTCCACAGAGGGCGAGCAGATGCAGAATGTATATTCCGCGTGGAAGAAGCAGGATGTGGACAAGTTCATTGCCGGCGTCAAATCGGGTGCCATGAGCCCCGACAAGATTGACGAAGCCTCACTGGCCTATGTGATTAAGAATGCCAAGCCCGCACCGCTCAGCGTGCCGCCGACCTATCAAGGCGAGCTGGAAACAGCCTTTACCAAAGAAACGGAGCTGTACATCCTGAAACAGCAGGATCTGGAGACTACCATCAAGAAGGCGCAGGCTGAGCTGCAGAAGATAGTAGACGCCAACAAGTAAAAATTGGAAGCGCTGAACAGCCCTCTTTTACCGGAAATAATAGATTGAAATGAGCTGCTGGAGGCGGAAAGCTGATATGATAGAGGCATAGAAAACGATAGTCTGATTGTGAAGGAGGATTGCCATTGCTGCCTAGAGGATGGAGACTCGGTTTTCGCAATAAGCTGCTCGTCGCTTCTCTGCTCTGTCTGCTGCTTCCCGCCTCTATTACCTTGTATATCTCCAATTCCTACACCGAGCATATCCTCCGCTCCCAGGTGATTCAGAATGAACGCCGTTCGCTGGAGCAGGAGAGTCTATATATCTCTAACCTTCTCAGCAATATGGTGCTGGTGGCGAATTATATCCAGTTCGACCCCGGCATCACTCTTATTCTCAAAGAAAACTGGCAGCGCAGCAAGCTGCACGAGCCTGATACCGCCAAGCATATTCTCGATTTCAAAGAGGTGACGGACAAGCTGAACAGTGTCACCTCCATGATGGAAAAAACGTTCGTCACCGTTCTCACCTCAGATGGACAATATTATTCAAACTATGCTTACGCCAAGCTGGATGTCGGGGCACTGCTGAGGCAGCCCTGGATGGAACAAGCCCGCCGGCAGCCTGCCTTCGAGCTATATTGGGCGGGTGTGCTTGCTAACTATATCCCGACTGCTGCTCCAAGCAGCCCGCAGGTGCTGACCATTGCCAGGAATCTCAAGCTGTCCTCCAATTCAACCTATGCTACCTTGGTGATCAGTATTGGGGAGAGCCGGATCAGTCAGATTTTTAATGACAACGGGCAGGGACAGGAGACGCTGCTGATTGCGCCTGACGGAACCGTTCTTGCCGCCAGGGACAAGACCCGGCTGGGCCAGCCGTTCGCGCTTATGGATGCTGTGAAGCATTCAGAAGGTTCGGGGTTTATGGATTACCGGGGCGAGCAATATCTGCTGAGCAGCCTGGAGATTCCTTACGGGAATTACCGGATTGTCAGCCTGGCGCCATACCGTGAGGCCGTGAGCCAGATCAGTGCGACCCACCGCTGGAGCAGTGCCGTGCAGATCGTATCGGGCGCTTTTTTCCTGCTGATCCTGGTGTTGCTGGTAAGGCAGTTCACCAAGCCGGTGATCCGGCTGGATCAGGTGGCGGCGCGGGTGGACCGGGGAGAGCTGGGCATCCGCTCAGGCGTCCGCGGCTATGATGAGATCGGACGGCTGGGCAAGTCCTTCGACCATATGCTGGACCGGGTGGAACGGATGATTATCCAGATCAAGGTGGAGCAGGCGCAGAAGCGCAAGGCCGAGCTGGCAATGCTGCAATCGCAGATCAATCCCCATTTCCTGTTCAATATTCTGAATTCGATCCGCCTGCGCATCATGATGCGGGGCGATGAGGAGAATGCGGAGCTGCTGTTCTCGCTCTCCCGGCTGCTGCGGATGACCATTCAACAGCGGGATGAGTACACTACCCTGCATGATGAGCTGCATATTGTCAGGAGTTATGTGGAGCTGCTGAATTTCCGCCAGTCCGAGGAGGTGTCGCTGGATACCGATTGTACTTCGGAGAGCCTAGGCGTGAAGATCCCCCGGTTCCTGCTGCAGCCGGTCATCGAGAATGCCTACATTCATGGTCTGCATCAGGAGAGCGGACGTATTCTGATCCGGACCCGGACGCAGGATCACCGGCTGCTCATCGAGATTGAAGACAACGGGCAGGGGATGGATGAGGTAACCTTAAACCGCCTGCGTGCCGAGTTAAGCTCTGAATGGCAAGAGAAGGAAGCGATGCCGTCCAGCAGACTGGCCCATATCGGCATGTCCAATGTCTATGAGCGGCTGTATCTGACTTACGGTGTTGCCTTCCAGATCACGATTGACAGCCTGCCCGGACAAGGGACGACCTTCCGGTTCGTGCTGCCTGAAGAGATTCCGGATCAAGGCTATGAAAGGGAGCGTGGAAGCGATGTATAGCGTAATGCTGGTGGATGATGATCAGCCGGTACTGGACTTTCTCTCGGCAATGATTCCCTGGGACGAGCTTGGATTAACGCTGCATTCGGCCTGCAAGAATGGTCTGGTTGCCCTGGAGAAGGCACAGGCTGATATGCCCGATATTGTCATTACGGATATTGGCATGCCCTATATGGATGGTCTGGAGCTGATCCGCGAGCTGAAGCTGCGCAGCGAAGAGCTGCGTGTGGTGGTGCTGTCCTGCATGGATGACTTCACGTACGCCCAGCAGGCGGTGAAGCTGATGGTGAGCGA
The DNA here is from genome assembly GCF_038006885.1 of Paenibacillus sp. FSL R7-0302. NCBI lineage: Bacteria > Bacillati > Bacillota > Bacilli > Caryophanales > Paenibacillaceae > Paenibacillus > Paenibacillus sp. FSL R7-0302. The sequence goes on along the minus strand of NZ_JBBOWB010000001.1, from coordinate 4,156,761 downwards.
CTATATTCTGAAGGAAATGATCAGCCGCGAGCTGATTACCGGGCTGCTGCGGGAGCTGTGTGAGGACCTGCGCCGCAGGGATGCGGACAAAGCCCAGACGCTGAAGTGGAAAAGCATGGCCGAGCATCAGAAGGTGCTGCTGAAGCAAAGTGTGCTGCGGCGCATCGCTGCCCGCGAGCTGCCGGACAGCGAATGGCGGGCAGACGCCGCCGAGCTGGGAATTATGCCGGATCTCACGGCCCATGTAGCCGTGCTCTGCCGGATCAGCGGCAACGCCGGGGAGAGCGAACCGGAGGAGCTTGCGCTAATGTCATGGGTGGAATCCGCCGCCGAAGCCGTGCGGCAGGAGGATACCGCTGCTGTGTGCCTGCCCTACAGCGGCCGCGATTGTGTGCTGGTCTTCAGCGGCGGTATGGGCAATGGAGCGGATTCAGGCCATATCTCCATGCTGGGCAGGCTGCGTTCCGCCATTCAAGCGCTGCCGGGGGTTAAGGCTTCCTTTCAATATTTGTGTATACCGGCGGGCGGCGGGCATTTCCGGGAGGGTATTATTGATCTGCTTAGCCAAGGCCGCGAATATGCCTTCTATCTGAAGCCGGGAGAGCTGAACGGCCTGAAGACGCTCCCGCCGTTCACGGAGGAGGATCTGTTCCTCTATTATGCCGAAGCCTCGCAGGAGATCCGTGAGGCCTTCCTGGAGGAAGCGGCGGACAGGCTTGCGGCCTTGCTGTCGAAATGGATGAATACCATCCGGGCCAGACGTTATGCACCGCGACAGGTGAAGGAGTGGATGCTCAAGCTGCTCTACGATAACCAGATGCGGCTGATGGCCCGCCAGCAATACCAGTCCACCTTTTCCCTGGAGCTTCTGCATGATACCCTGACGGCCATTGATCATATCGATCACCTGGAGGAATGGTCTCAGCAGTTCTTCAGCGAACGCCTGCCGGTGATCCGGGAGATGTACCAGGAGACCCGCCGGGATGAGATCAAGAAGGTGAAGCAGTATGTAGACCGCCATCTGAACCGTAAAATCACGCTGGAGGAGGTGGCGGAATACACGCATTTGAATTCGAGCTATTTCAGCCGCCTGTTCAAAAAAGAAACCGGAATGAGCTTCATCCACTATGTCACCCATACCAAAATGGAGCAGGCCAAGGAATGGCTGGACCAGTCTCCGCAAAGTGTGGAGCAGGTAGCGGAGCAGCTTGGATATGAGAATAAAAGCTATTTCACGAAGCTCTTCAAGCTGCATACAGGCACTACGCCCGGAGAGTTCCGGGGGGAGGAAGGCAGCCGGTCTGCACAGACATCAGGCACAAGGAGGCACTACCCATGCTGAACATCAAACCGATTCATACAGAACTGTCAGGTGCTATGCTTGTCCGTGTATACAAGAACCGCTCACAGCTCGGAGCTGCTGCCGGGCGTGAGGCAGCGGCGGCCATCCGGGCGCTGCTGGCCTCCAAGGCACAGGTGCGGATCGTGTTCGCCGCTGCACCCTCCCAGAATGAATTTCTTGCGGAGCTTGCCGCTGCGCCGGATTTGGACTGGAGCCGGATTACTGCGTTCCATATGGATGAATATATCGGCCTGCCGGCAGGCTCGCCGCAGAGCTTCGGCAGCTTCCTCAGGGAGGCGCTGTTCGGCAAGGTTTTGCCGGGAACGGTCCATTATCTGAACCCTGCCGCCAGCCCGGAAGCCGAATGCAAGCGTTACGGACGGCTGCTGGCGGAAGCGCCGATCGATATCGTCTGCCTCGGCATCGGGGAGAATGGTCACCTGGCCTTCAATGATCCGCCCGTGGCAGATTTCAATGACCCGCTTCCTGTGAAGCTGGTGGTACTGGATGAGGTCTGCCGGAACCAGCAGGTGAATGACGGGTGCTTCCCCAGCCTGGCGGAAGTGCCGCAGCAGGCCTTGACGTTGACGATTCCGGTCCTGCTGTCCGCGCAATGGCTGTTCTGCATGGTGCCGGGCGCTTCCAAGCGCGGCGCGGTTACCCGCACGCTGCATGAATCTGTCTCTACGGCATGTCCGTCCACGATCTTGCGCGAGCACGGGGATTGCCGGATGTTCGTGGACACCGACTCCTTCGGGGCGGTCCTCTCATGAACATTGACGCGCTGCATTACCGGACAGGCGAACCGGTCCGCATTACGCTGCAGGAGGGCTTCATTGCTGCAATTGAACCTCTTGATACGGAACTGACGCTGGAGGAACGGGCGGAGCTGTCAATGGTTGCGCCGGGCCTGGTGGATCTGCAGATCAACGGCTATGGCGGATATGATTTCAATCATCCGGCACTGGGTGCAGAGGATGTCAAGAAGGCGGTCCGCGCGGTGTGGCGGGAGGGGATAACGGCCTTCTACCCGACTGTAATTACCGGCGCCCCGTATACTATTCTCGGAGCGATGCGGGCGATTGCCCGGGCCTGTGACGAGGATGAGGCCAGCGCGGCGACGATCAAGGGCATCCATCTGGAAGGCCCGTTCCTCTCGCCGGAGGACGGGCCGCGCGGGGCACATGCGCTGGAGCATATCCGTCCGCCGGATACGGCCTTGTTCGACCAGTGGCAGGAGGCTTCGGGCGGACGAATCTCCATTGTGACGCTGTCCCCCGAATGGGAGGGGAGCGCGGAATTCATCCGCCACTGCGTACGGCAGGGAGTGACGGTCTCCATCGGGCATACGTCAGCGGATACCGCGCAGATTGCCGGGGCGGTTGCCGCCGGAGCGCGGCTGTCCACGCATCTGGGCAATGGTGCCCATGCTATGCTGCCGCGCCATCCGAACTATCTGTGGACCCAGCTCGCCGAAGAGGCGCTGTGGTGCACCTTGATCGCCGACGGCTTCCACCTCCCGGATGAGGTGCTGAAGGTGGCGATGAAGGTCAAGGGCCGGCGGGCACTGCTGGTCAGCGATGCCGTTGCCCTCGCCGGGCTTGCGCCCGGCAGCTACGACACGCCGGTCGGCGGCCGTGTCGTGCTGACCCCGGCGGGCCGGCTGCATCTCGCCGGCGAGCCCGGGCTGCTGGCGGGCTCGGCGCAGATGCTGCTGCGCCACATCGCGCGCCTCAGCGCCGCGGGCCTGGCCAGCCTGCCGGACGCCTGGGACATGGCGTCCGTGCATCCGGCAGGCTTCATGGCCCTGCCGGCGGCCGCGGGCCTGGCCCCAGGAGCGCCGGCGGATCTGGCGCTGATCCGCCGCCCCGGCACCGGCGCGGCCGGGCTTGCGCTGACGGCGCTGTGCCAGGCCGGCGGCTGGGTGTACCGCCGGGAGTGAGTGAGCGGCGGCGGTAAGGTGTGGGCAGGTCCCCGGTTAAGGGGGCCTGTTATGGTTTTTTTATGCCTTTAGCCAGTTGAGTGCGTGAAACATGCGAAATCAGGACCACCCGTCCAACGGATGGTCCTGATTTGGAAGTGAATCGCTTAACTTGAGCGATTACAGGCGGAGGGAGCGGCATGGGCAGGGCATGGGGATGGGGATGGCTGTTGCGCCAGCGTCTGCTCCACGCCAGTAACATTAACAGTAAATGTGTTCTGTTTTCCGCACACATTTGCCCCGATCGCCTTCGGGCAGCGAGAATGTATGCTGTTTTTCACATACATTCGGGCCATGCGCCTGCATGTCACCACAATGTATGTTGTTTTTCACATACATTCGGGTCATGCGCCTGCGTGCCACTACAATGTATGTTGTTTTTCACATACATTCGGGCCATGCGCCTGCGTGCCACCACAATGTATGCTGTTTTTCACATATATTCGGGCCATGCGTCTGCGTGCCACCACAATGTATGCTGTTTTTCACATACATTCGGGCCATGCGCCTGCGTGCCACCACAATATATGTTGTTTTTCACATATATTCGGGCCATGCGCCTGCGTACCACCTCAATGTAATCGTTTTTCCGCATACACCCGCACTAGATATCTGCACTATGTCCGCACTAGCGTCAACGTTTGCGCCAGCGCCTGGACCAGTAGCTGCATCAGCATCAACATAGTTATCTGTACTAGCCTCAGCCCCGGGCTCACCACTAGCCCCAGCCTCACCGTCTGCATCAGCCCCACCCTCAGGAAGCAGTTGGACTTTTAGGTACTTGTTCAGGGGCGGAAGCGGGCACACTCCAAAGGACCAACTATAAGATACGTTTTTCCAACGATATAGATTGGAATTTTATTTTGTAACTTGTCCCCAAAAAAGCACCCCCAGAACTAATAATCCAGCAGACGCCCGTTGTCATGCCACTCTCCGTACATTTTGTTCACGCGGGTATTCTCGATGAATTTGTCCAATCTGCGTTCGAACAGCTCCGGCTGGCGGATATAGCTCTGAATGGTGTCGATCCGCACCCGCTGATACAGCGCCGGAAAGGCCAGGAAATGGCGGTACACCTGCTCGTCCTCCTTCAATCTCTGTTCAATCACAGGATCGATTCGAAAAGCTCCGACATTCATATCAGGCAGGCATCGCCGTCCCTCGCCGCGCATCAGCCCCAGCTTCTCCAGCCTTCGCACGCGCTCCTTATTAAGCTCAGTCCATGAACTCCGCTTGCTGCGTGGAGACAGCCGTTGCATCAGCTTGCCTTCAGCATTCACCTTCTTCACCCCGTCGATCCAGCCGAAGCACAGCGCTTCTTCCACGGCGTCAAGGTACAGTATTGTCCCCGGGAGCGGCTTCAGACTGACCTCTGCCCAGCAAGAGCACTCTGTGGTACTGTTCGCCATCAGCCAATTTCTTAATTCTTCCCTCGTTGTAGCTGCAAGCCTATTTTCAATGATCATAGTTAGTGTTCACTCCCTTCTGACGTTAACCCGTTGCTCTCTTCCTGATCCAAATTCTGCACATTATACAACTTCTCCCTTATTAAACTAATCCAATTCTAAAAATATTGCACAAAAGGCAGCATTCCCTCTTCTCTAAGTGGCTAGGCGGCGACATTCCTGCATTTTTTGCAACAATCCTGCCATTCCGGCGGTATGTATGGTATTAATGCTGCAATTTGTGCAACATCCTCCGTTTCCCTTAAATTTTGCCGCTTTGTTAACACTTTCGCAACACATTCTTTACGCTGCGCATACACAACTTGAGAGAGTAATTAATATCCGGCTTTTACAATGAGGTTATTAGCATAATATACCTATTGCATAATCAGGCTTGATATGAAGGGATGATACTTTTGAAGGGGAAGCCGCTGCACTTTTCGATGAAATGGAAGCTGATCTTGAGTTTCTCGGCGATTACACTTATTTTTCTGGGCGTGGCTGTGTACCAGGGACATAAAATCAAGCAGGTCGAGCTGTCCATGGAACGGCAGAAGAGCGAAATGGAGAATAGAATCACGGTCTCAACCATCACCCAGCAGCTGCAGGAGCTGAACCGTGCCGAGACTTCCTTGGCGGAATCCAGCGACCTGGAGCAGGCAGAATCTTTACAGGAGAAGCAGCAGCAGTTGTCTGCCGAACTCGCCAGGGTGAATTTTGAACAGGGCACGCCTGCATCCGCGAGCTTTAAGCTGTTGACTGCGCAGGCCGCAGAATACGGCACTCTAACCAAGGAACTGGTAACTGTGATGTCGGACGAGACCCTTGACCCGCTAAGTGTTTTGGAGAAAATCGATGGTATACATACGAAGGCGCTCGCATTGAATCAGGACATGCTGAAGACGAACGGGAAGCTGTACACCGCCGCTGCCAAAAATGCCGAACAGGCGCAGAATGTCTCCTTCGCCCTGCTGGATGATACGGTATCCATCGTGACGTATGCTGCGATCGCAGTGTCCCTGTTCCTGCTGATGCTCGCCTGGCTGCTGATCCGCTCGTTCCTCACCCCGGTACGCAAGCTGCAGGCCGCGCTCAGACAGATCGCGGATGGCGATCTGCGGCAGCAGATTAACTCCCCATACAATGACGAGCTGGGACAGCTGAGCCATCATTTCGACCATATGGTCAGCAGGGTACAGGGGATGCTGCGGCAGACGTTGTCTGCGGCGGGGTCGCTTGCCGATTACGCGCAATCTTTTCAGGGGTCTTCGGCGGTTACAGCGCATACGAACCAGAATATTGTCAGAACCATACAGGAGATTTCGCTTGGAGCAGACCAGCAGGCCAGCCAGTCGGAGCAGAGCACGCAGCTCCTGGTGGAGGTGGCCTCCGGGGTACGGGAGATTACTGACTATACCGATGTGATGCTGACTACGAGTGAAGCCGCTAACCGGAACAGACAGCTGGGCTCGGAGACCGTTACGGCGCTGCGCCAGAGCTCGCAGGATTCCCGGGTGTCCATCAGCAAGGTCTACGGGGCGCTGGACAAGCTGGTGAGCCAGTCCAAGGATATCTCGCGCATTACCCATTCGATTACCGAAATCTCGAAGCAGACGAATATTCTCTCGTTGAACGCCGCGATTGAAGCGGCCAGGGCCGGGGCAGCAGGCAAAGGCTTCGCCGTGATTGCCGATGAAGTGCGCCAGCTGTCCGTCCAGACGAATGGCTCCTCGGTGCATATCAGCAGGATTATTCAGGAGCTTGAGGCCGGTATGGCTGATTTCCAGGGACATATGATGGAGACCCGGGACCGTCTGGAGCAGCAGGACCATCAGGTGGAACAGACCCTGGCTTCCTTCGCCGCGATCGACGAATCGATTACAGGCATCAGCACACAGATCGGGCAAATTCACCTTAAGGTGGAACAGACCAGTGTCCTCAATTCGCGGCTTGCCGAATCTGTACATTCTGTTGCGGCTGTAGCTGAGCAGACGGCGGCCGGAGTTCAGGAGGTTAACGCTTCCAGCACCCAGCAGGATCAGGCCATCAGCGACATTGCCAGGCAGGCCGGGGAGATTAATGAAATCTCACAGCGGCTGTTCCGGGAGATCAATGTGTTCAAAATACCGGAGGCTTTTGAGGCCGGATTCGAGCTTGGAGTAGCGTCTGAGCTAGAGCCAGACCCAGATTCCGTTTCAGATTCAGGTGTAAGTTCAGCACATGCAGCTCGAACGCTTCGCGGAAGGGTGCAGGAACCGGAAGAGCAGCAGGAAGCGGAGACAGCCGCGGAAATCCAGCCCAACCCGCAGCAGGAGATGCATACGAACCTCACGCAACAGTCAGACAAAAGGGCAGAAGCCGGAATTCACCAGCCCCTGCCTGCGGGAATACCGGTGCAGGATAAGCCTGCACCCGGTCAGAGTACACTTGTGAACGAACCGCAGAAAGAAATCTCCAAAGAGCTGGAGCAGGAGCTACTGGTCCTTGCGAAGTGAATGGGTCAGCGACGAGACCAGCTCCGGGAACCACTCTGATAAGGACAGGAAGCTGAAGCCCGCACTGCGGGCTTTTGCCGTATCCATGAACCAGGATGCTGGTATCCCAAAAGGAGATTGATCCGCTTCAGCGGCGTCGTCCCGGATGACTGCCGTCAGTCCGGTAATCTCTTCAATGATGGAGATGACGCTGCCAATGGTGAGGGTTCCGTCGGAGCAGGCATTCACCGGCCCCGTGACGGCTGAGCCCTCCCGGCCTAGCCAATGCAGGAAATCAGCCGCTTCGTCCGAACGGATGAACGAGATCTCCGCCTGCGGATTAGGGATGCCCACCGGTTGACCCGCCAGAACATGCTCGATGTGAAAATGCAGCCGGCGCGTATAATCATCCGTGCCCAGCACAATCGGAAAGCGTACCGCAGCCACCGGGAAATCCGCTGTCTGGAGCAGAACTGCTTCGGCTTGCCTTTTGCCTTCCTGGTAACTGACATCCGCTTTCCCGCCAGACTTCAGCGGATAATGCCAAGGATCGAAGTCCGTTTCAGCCAGCGCCTCCGGTTGCGGATCGTACACCGACAAGCTGGAAGTCAGGATATACCGCTTGGTCCGTCCCGCCCAGATCCGCCCAGCCGCCGCTGCCTCATCCGGCGAGAAGCAAATATTATCATATACGATATCCCATTCGGTATCTCCTACAGCCCGTTCAAGCGCCGCTTCATCCGTCCGGTCCACGGCCAGCCGCTTGACACGCTCACCGAAAGTATCCTCAGCGATCCCCCGGGTCAGAATGGTGACCTCGCTGTCCTGGTCCTGGAGCAGCAGCTCCACCAGTCTTTTGCCGAAAAATCTCGTTCCTCCAAGCACAAGCACCTTCTTCATGGAATCACTCTCCTAAGTTATAGTCAGAGCCACTGCTCCATTCATCCGTATTATGCAGCCATCCGAAGCTCACCGTACGCAGGTGCTCCCTGGGTATAGGCGTATCTCGCGTTGTCTGTATACATGGAATACACGGCCTGAACTGTAAAGGTGCTTACAGCAGATGCTGTCTCCCCGGCGTTCTCCTGGCGGAGCAACTCCAGCAATACTGGAATCTGCCCTTGCTCATAGGCCTCAGCCAACGCCCGCAGATACCCCCGGTAATCGGCATCCTGCGGTAGAGCGGGGCCTTCATGCTGGATCAGCTCTTCCCGGACCCTGCTCAAAGCCTGGCGTGCACGGTGCAGCGCTGCTTTGACCGCTCCTTCCGTGGTTGACAAGAGTCCGGCGGACTCAGCGGCTGAATACCCCAGCACATCGCGGAGGACCCAGGCGGTCCGCTGTGACGGCGAGAGATGGGCGAGCAGCGCCTGGAAGGTCAGCTCCAGCCCGGAAAGCTCCTCTAGAGCTGCGGCCGCAGAAGCCGGGTCTGATGATGCTCCAGACCGCTGCATCGCGCGAATAAGGGACCCCTGGCGGCGGGAGGCGTCAATCCAGGTATTCTTGGCAATCCGCAGCAGCAGGGCTTCGGGATTGGGGCTGATGGTGAATTTGCAGTAGCCCAGCGCTTTGGCCCAGGTCTCCTGCGCCAGATCGTCGGCTTCGAAGCGGGAGCGGGTGAGCGACAGGCAGTAGCGCTGCAGTGTTGTTCCCAGCTCTTGAAGATGTCTTGTATCCATAGCTATCGTATCCGGTGTCCGGTGATGTTCAAGCATCGTCATAGTAGCCCTCTCCTTCGATGGATTGTGTTGCTTCTATTATATAAACGAACGGCGCATTGTAAAAGATACGCACTCCCGCTATTTCCGCTTCTCCTCCGGCTTCCGTATCTTTTCGTGCAGGCTGACCGTTTACAGGGTATCAACACCAACACAGGAAGACAGATCAGAGGAGGCACACCAGAATGAGCGTAATACCTTATGTGATTGAACAGACAGCCAGAGGAGAGCGGTCCTATGATATTTATTCCCGGCTGCTGAAGGACCGGATTGTATTCGTGGGTGCGGCGATCGATGACGGGCTGGCTAATAGCATTATCGCGCAATTGCTGTTCCTGGCGGCGGATGAGCCGGAGAAGGATATCCAGATGTTCATTAACAGTCCGGGAGGTTCGACTACCGCAGGCTTCGGGATTTATGATACGATGCAGGTAATTAAACCTCAAGTCAACACGATCTGCACTGGTTTTGCCGCTTCGTTTGCTTCTCTGCTATTGCTCTCCGGCGCTACAGGCAAACGGTCGGCCCTGCCGAACAGCGAGATTATGATCCATCAGCCGCATGGCGGGGCGCAGGGGCAGGCGAGCGATATTGCGATCAGCGCCAGACGTATTCTTCAGATCCGCGAGAAGATTGTCGGGATCACCGCGCAGCGGACCGGTCAGCCGCCGGAGAAGGTGGAGAAGGACATGGACCGGGATTATTTCATGTCGGCTGAGGAGGCACTGGAGTACGGAATTATTGACACGATCATCACCCATTTGTGAGACGAAGGAGAGGAAGAGCATGCTGGAAGCGCTGAAGGGACAGGAAGTTCATATTCATTTTTTGGATGGTACAAGTGTTAGGGGAGGCGTACTGGAGGAGCTGGACGAGAGGTTCGTGAAATACAGCACCGAATATCAGACCCTCTACATTCCGATTACCTCGATCCGGGCGGTAGATGTGCAGACCAAGGAGCGCGAACGTCCGCGCGTCGGCTTCGGGCAATAGTCGTTCGGGAGCTGCATGTAAAAGCGTACAACACCCCGTCATCTCTGCTCAGAACGAGCGGAGATGACGGGGTGTTTGCGCTTGTTCAGGAAATTATAGTTTCCACAACCGAATACAATAGGCTAGCGCTACGGCGCATGGCCCGAATGTATGTGAAAAACAGCATACATTTGCTGGCGCTACGGCGCATGGCCCGAATGTATGTGAAAAACAGTATACATTGTGCTCGTAAGCAGACGCATGGCCCGAATGTATGTGAAAAACAGCATACATTGTGGTGGCACGCAGACGCATGGCCCAAATGTATGCGAAAAACAGCATACATTGAGGTGGCACGCAGGCGCATGGCCCGAATGTATGTGGAAAACAGCATACATTTGCTGTCGCGCAGGTAATCTCATTCACCCGCAGGGTGATTTTGTTCAAAGAGAATCGATATGCTCCGCTATACAGTATCCTTATCATTTCGCTGAAACGGTACCGCCCTTTAAAGGACGACACAGCCGTTTCTACTTGTGAGCGAGTTCTGGCATACGTATGAACGCCAGTCCCGCTTATACGGATAACGAGAAGGCCGGGTCCGGGCGGTGCACACCCATTGGAGTGTACCCGAGCGACACGCTTATGCCGCATAGATCGGCTAACAAATAGATGATGCTTAACCACATCTCCGTGCCTTGCAGGCCGGTGTCCTGCTGCCGGGATAACTGGAAGGCGAAGCCGCGCTCCGGAACCCAGAACTTCAGCACTTCGCTGAGCATCTTCTCGGCCCAGACGCGGATCTCTTCCTGGCGGTAATCCGTCTGCTTCTGGCAGAGCCAGAGCGGGTGGACGACATCCAGCACGTTGCAGGCATTCAGCACCTCCGCCCGGAAGAACCTGCGGTCTCTGCTGTGGGCCAGCACAGTATCGATGCTGCGCTCCGGGTATGGCAGGGGCAGACCGAACTGGGCGTAGGTAGCGCGCGTAAGCCGGTAAAAGCCGTTCACCGGCTGCAGCCAGCCCTCCTCTGCAGTAGGCAGACCCCACAGCCCGGAGTCCCGGCGGCAATGCGTCGCCAGCCAGCCGAACAGATCATCCGGGCGCTTGCCGGAGCCGAAGGACTTCAGATTGAGATACAGGCCGGTAGCATAGCAATCGATCCAGTCACCAGCGCCCCAGGCATTGTCCGCCCATGGCAGACTATTCAGCTGCTGGTACAGTGTCACGGTATCCATATTCTCGGCCACGGCAACGGGGTAGAGCAGAGCAGATCCTAACACCTCCAGCGCGTAGCCTGCTGCAAGAAGATGATACCGGGAGAGATGATCGGATAATAACGCGGGCTGGTCATCCTCTCCGGGCGGAGACCAGGGATCGGGCAGCAGTCCTGTGCTGCTGTCCTGAAATCCCTGCAGCTTGGCGATAAGCTCCTCCCGGGTCCAGCCGGGCGGCAGACTGCCGAACATCGCAGCGATCTCCACAGCGTCGCAGTACGCCCGTACGGTCCGCCCCGCTCCCGGCCGGTCCCGGAACAGCTTCTCTCCCTCTATCGTTTCCGAGTAGAACTCCAGCAGGGAAGTTAGCTGCTCCTGCACCTGCTTGCTGAAGTCCGCCAACTGCTCATCTATACCTTCGCCCAAACTTCCCGCCTCCCTGTCCATGCTATTCTTAATGCTCATTACTGAATCCTCCTCGGCTGTCCTTGGCTCAGCCGTTGCAGCTGCCTCCCCTGCCAGCCGGCTGCGGATCAGTCTGGCCGGATTGCCGCCGACAATGCTGTACGCGGGCACATCCCGGGTCACGATGGCACCCGCCGCAACAATGCTGTGCGACCCGATCCGCACTCCGTCAAGAATCACGGCATTCGCCCCGATCCACACATCATCTCCTATGACAATGCCCTTGACTGTCAGAGGCTGGCGGAAGACCGGAACATCCGTCACAGCATAGCCGTGATTGAAGCCGTATAGACTTGCATGGGAAGCGATCCGCACGCCATTACCCATGGTAATATCGCCTGACAATATGCTATAGCTGTTCATAGAGCAGTCGCTGCCCGTGACCAGCCGTGTGCTGCGGATAATCGCACCTCCGGCAATGTAGCTCCGGTCGCCGAGCACCAGCTGATCCGGCAGCACGATGGCTTGCGGCGAGACGAAGCAGGCTTCTCCGAAGGTGCAGGGATAATCCGCAGCAAGCTGCTGCTGGTGGCGGTCCTGCTGAAGGCGTTCTTGTTCGGACAGGCCAATCCAGGGCATGTAATCCAGGGCTTGTGCCGGGGTGGACAGGGTTTCAGTCATCTGGTTTCTCTCCTTCATCATTTCAGCCGTTAATGTCCTAAGTGTAGCAATGAATGCAGGGGAGTGGCATGGTAAAATGAACAGAATTGGCATGTCAAAAACGCTTCGAATATCCCGGCCCGGATTGAACTCATTCCGGTAAATGGCATGCCGAGAAACGGAGGAGCTGTACATGGAGGAGATTCCGCAGAATCTGGTGATGGATATTCACTGGATTCATGACAAGGTTACCTTCCCGCACTGGAAGGATATCCGTCAGAATATACATGTGCACAGTCTTTACTGGATTCAGGAGGGGGAAGGAGTCTTTCGCACAGACATCGAGGAGCATCCGGTCTCGCCGGACATGCTGTTCTATCTGCGGCCGGGACTGCCCTTGGAGATGAGCAGCGGAGGCGGTGAGCCTTTGCGGATCACCATGATCCTGCTCTCGCTGTATACGTTGTCGCCGTCTGCGGACAATCAGGGGAGGGTAGAGCCGCTTCATGAACTGCCCTTGCCGTTCCAGCTGAAGCCCGGGAGGGAGCCGGGCAGAGCGCTGGGTGAGCTGTTCCGCACCATTGCCAGCGATTTTGTTCCCGGAAGTCCCGGAAGCCAGCTTAAGACTCAGGCGCTGCTTTATCAGCTTTTGTACGAAATATTTCAGGCTAAGGATGGCGGCCATCCAGACCGCGGACAGGGCTATGAATTGTTCTTACGGATGAAGGAGGAGCTTGAGCGGCGCTACAGTGAACCCTTGCAGATCCAACAGCTGGCGGTGCGCTACGGGATATCGTCCGCGTATATGCGCAGTCTTTTTCAGCAATATCTGCACAAGAGTCCCAAAGGGTATTTAAGTGAAATCCGCTATGAGCATGCGAAGAAGCAGCTGCTGTACACCAGGCTAACCCTGAAGGAGATTGCGGCCGCCTGCGGGTACAGCGATGAGTTTCATTTCAGCAAAGCCTTCAAGCAGCTCAGCGGACAGCCGCCGTCTGCCATGAGGTTCCGCGAATCCCGCAACGGCTAGGCACGACAGAGGTATGGGATAGAGCGGGTTACGCATAATAAAAGGATGGACCGGATCAGAGTAGTCAACACTGGGCGGCGGCCTTTACAATGATCAGTTAATGGCAGCGAAAAACGGGTAATTTATTATTATGTGTCTCATTGGCACTTTTGTCCGGCTGACCTTGCTTAAATTTGAAATAAATAAGTTGAACAACACCGCTGTTGTGATATAATTATCCGGTTGGCCTGATGCACTGGAAATGGACGGGACCCCAAGCTGTTTTCCATTCGGTTAAGGTTAAAAGCGAAGGAAAACGAAGGATTTCAGTGCAATGAAGTGAATTACAGAGTATTAATGTAGAAAACTGCAGATTTTACACGGAAGATCACAGTTTTTGTCGGATTTTATTGATTTATTAAGAAAGTTTCTGTATAATCAGCGTTGTTGATTTTTCATAGGATGTAGCCTGTTCCAGAGCAGCAAGGCTAATAACTAATAACTTAAGCATAATTAGGGGGTTATTATTTTGGGAAAAGCGTTAATTATTGGCGCTGGCGGTGTAGCGAGCGTTGTTGTTCATAAATGCTGCCAGAACCCGGATGTATTCGAAGAGATCTGCATTGCCAGCCGTACGGTGTCGAAGTGCGATGCGCTCAAAGAGAAGCTGGACGGGGGCCTGACTAAGATTTCTACGGCCAAGCTGGATGCTGACAACACGGAAGAAGTCATTGAGCTGATCAAGAGCTTCCAGCCGGATGTCGTGATTAATGTGGCTCTTCCTTACCAGGATCTGACGATCATGGATGCCTGCCTGGCTACCGGAGTGCACTATGTGGATACAGCGAACTATGAACCGCAGGATACGGCGAAGTTCGAATATTCCTGGCAATGGGCTTACAAGGAAAGATTCGAGAAGGCCGGAATTACGGCGCTGCTCGGCAGCGGCTTTGACCCTGGCGTAACCGGTGTGTTCACGGCTTATGCGCAGAAGCATTATTTTGACGAGATTCATACAATTGATATTGTAGATGCGAACGCGGGCGACCATGGTTATCCCTTCGCCACCAACTTCAATCCTGAGATTAATATCCGCGAGATTACTGCGAACGGACGTTACTTCGAGAATGGCGAGTGGATTGAGACAGCGCCGCTGTCTGAGAAGAAAGTATACGATCTCCCGGAGATCGGCCCGAAGGATATTTACCTTTTGTACCATGAAGAGTTAGAATCCCTGGCAGTTAACATTCCTGGCGTGAAGAAGATCCGCTTCTGGATGACCTTCTCGCAGAACTATCTGACTCACCTGAAGGTGCTTGAGAATGTCGGCATGACTTCTATTGAGCCAATTAATTACGAAGGTAAAGAGATTATTCCTTTGCAGTTCCTGAAGGCCATTCTGCCTGACCCGGCTTCCCTGGGACCAAGAACCAAAGGTAAAACCAATATCGGCTGTATCATTCAGGGCACCAAAGACGGCCAGCCCAAAACCTATTATGTCTACAATGTCTGCGATCACGAAGAGTGCTACAGAGAGGTTGGCTCTCAGGCCATTTCCTACACTACCGGCGTTCCTGCGATGATCGGGGCAATGATGATTATCAAAGGCATCTGGAACAAGCCGGGTGTACACAATATCGAAGAGTTCGACCCGGATCCGTTCATGGATGCTCTGAACAAACACGGCCTGCCTTGGCAAGAAGATTTCTCGCCGACGCTGCTGGATTAAGGCGCATGACCATGAAGAACAAGGACATCGATATTGATATCAGCAATCTTCCGTCCCCTGCGTATCTGGTGGATGAACGGCTGCTGACGAAGAACCTGGAGACCCTGAATTATGTGCAGGAGAAGAGCGGAGCCAAGATTCTGCTTGCGCAAAAAGGCTTCTCCATGCACGCCATGTACCCGCTGGTAGGCAAATATCTGCATGGCGTAACCTCCAGCTCCCTGTTCGAAGCCCGGCTGGGCTTCGAGGAGATGGGTAAAGAGGTCCATGTCTATGCTCCGGCTTATGTGGACCGCGAGTTCGATGAGCTGCTTCGCTACAGCGATCATATGGTGTTCAACTCGTTCGACCAGTGGAACCGGTTCAAGCAGCGCGTGCAGAACGCGCCCAAGCAGATCAGCTGCGGGATTCGTGTCAATCCGGAGTATTCCGAGATTGAAGTGCCGCTCTATGATCCTTGCTACAACTTCTCCCGTATGGGCGTAACCCTGCCGAACTTCCGGCCGGACGAGCTGGACGGCATTGACGGCCTGCATTTCCATACGATGTGCGAACAGAACTCGGACACGCTGGAGCGTACGCTCAAGGTGGTCGAAGAGAAGTTCGGGCAGTATCTGCACGGTATGAAGTGGCTGAATTTCGGCGGCGGGCATCATATTACCCGTCCTGACTATGATCTGGATACCTTGATTAAATGCATTCTGCATATGAAGCAGACGTACAATGTGGAGATCTACCTGGAGCCGGGCGAAGCGATTGCCCTGAACACTGGTTATCTGGTTGCAACGGTCCTCGACACTATGCATAACGGCATGGATATCGCGATTCTCGATACTTCGGCGGAATGCCATATGCCGGATGTGCTGGCCATGCCTTACCGTCCGGGCATTATCGGTGCCGGAGAGCCCGGCGAATTCGCCCACACCTACCGGCTTGGCGGCATGACCTGCCTGGCAGGGGATGTGATCGGGGATTATTCCTTCCCGGAGCCGCTCAAGTACGGCGACAAGCTGATCTTCACCGACATGGCGCATTATTCCATGGTGAAGAACCACATGTTCAACGGCGTGAACCTGCCGGCCATCGCTTCTTATAATGAAGCAGAAGGTCTGAAGGTGATCCGCGAGTTCGAATACAGTGACTTCAGCGGCCGGTTGTCTTAACGAATAGCTGCGAATGAATATATAGATGCATAATAGAAGCGCCCCTTCAGCTTTGGCTGTTGGGGCGCTTTTTGGGTGCGCGGATGGGCAGGGGGAGCTTGCTTGATCGGCAGCCTGCGATATTGCCAATTTGCTATTTTTCTGATGAATCTCCGCTATATTGCCGCTAATCAGTAATTAGTCCTGCTCACCGTTCACCGTTACTGTCCCGGTGCCGCGCTGCTTTCCCTGCCGCTGGAAATGCTGCAATAAATGCAACAATGCCGCCGCTGATCCACCGGTCTGCGCGAAATCCTGCACAAAATTCAACAATATGCTGATCTCATCCGCTAATCCACCGGAAATGCTGCAAAAACTACAACAATGCCTAGATTAGTCCCCTAACCAGCCAATAATCCTGCATTTAGTGCAACAATGGAGGTCGAAGAGAACGCTATATCATGGGAGATAGCCCGTTTTGCTCTTTTATGGGAGGAAGACCTTCTTACTTCATACTAATCGCAATTCTGCTCTCCTGCGGCAGCCAGTCAACCTTCGCCCCAAGCTGTTCGCTGATGAAGCGCAGCGGCAGGTAGACGGTGCCATTCACTACAAACGGCGGCGTTGCCAGAGTGACGCTTTTATTATTTACGGTGGTGGCTCCGTTCACGGTCTTGATGACGATGGTTAGCGGAGTTTTGTCGGCAGCGGTACCGGTAATCGTTACTACTTTGTCCATGGAATAACCGATAGTAGCTCCCATCTTGGTGAACAGCGAACGCAGCGGAATGAAGTTCTGTCCGTTACGGGTGATGACACCGTTGGTGAAGGCGATGGATTCGCTATTCAGGGTAACAGAGATCGGCTTCTGCATTGGGACCGGCTGCTTATAGCTGAATTCATAAGTACCGTACCCGAGCTCAGCATTCTTGTTCACGCCCCAGCCCCAGAGAGTGCCGTCATTCTTCTGCATAATGACATGTCTTCCGCCGCCTTTTATCGACTGGATATCGGAAGCAAGCAAGGTGAACTTTGCATTCGGCGACATAAGCTCTGCTGCAATCGAAGCTGCATAGACCTTGCCGTCTGAGGTCAGGGCGACAATAGATTGTTCAACGATGTATGCATCGGTCACCTTGCTGATTCCTGAGAAGACAACCGGAACGGGTTCATCCTGATATGTGGTTCCATCCGAATATCCGGTGACCGTGGAGCCCCAGAACCATAGACGGGATTGCTTGTCAATCGCGAGCCGGCTGCGCCCGTTGTTGTACAGGGCCCGAATATCTTTTAAGCCGGAGAATGGAGTTGCAGTTAACTGGGCCGGGTCACTATAGGTTTCCGGTAAATAACTATCCTGGTCCGGCCAGGTCCAGACGCTGCCATCCTTGCTGAGTGCATAATTCTGTTCGAGCTGGACAATATCCTTCAGATTGGCGACGGGTGTAAAAGTGGCAAGTTCGTCAATGCTGGTCCAGACCGTCCCGTCTGTCTTCAGGAACAGATAGCGCTGCCAGTCGCTATCCTTATTGTTAAGCTTATTGCTCTCGTAATATTGAGAGATAGCTGCAACGTGATCCAGGCCCGGAACAGGCGCAAACGGTGGGGTCGTATTATCGTCAGTTGACGTAACTGAAGTATATACCGTAACCTCTCCGGTGACTGCTAAATGACGCGGGTATCTGCTTTGGAAATTGCTCATTTCCTTCAATTCCGGCACAGGCGTAACTTCGATGGCCATAGTCTGGGAGTTGCTAGTCCATTTCCAGACCGAGCCATCCTTGGTGGTTACCAGTGCACCATTCCATAGCGGGAAAGAAGCCTGCACATCACTTAGTCCGTGTACCTGCGTAGGTACGGACTTCGTCTCACCCCAGACCCACAGGGAACCGTCATCCTTGATCAGATAATCGGGTCCGTAGGAAGCGATGCCGGAGCCACCGCCACTAGCTGCTGCTGTTGCAGCCTCGGGAGTCCCAACAGTCAGACACGCCGTCAAACCCATCACCATGCTCATAAACAAATTTCTTTTTTTCATCAAGATATCCTCTACTCTCTTTAGGAAATTACTGAATTAGGTAAATAAAAGAATATATTACCTTGAATATAGACGCTGCTTGTCCCTGAAAAGTTTCTTTGAAAATTAACCGTTCTTGGCGGCGCTCCTGTGGTACAATAATTTAGTCTGTTTTTTTGGAATTGTCCGTACTTGAGGAGGAAATTAGCGTTAATGAAACATGCACCTTTTATAGCCGTGGAAGGCCCGATTGGAGCCGGTAAAACCACCCTCGCCACGATGCTCGCCACCGAACTACAGCTTCCGGTCATCAAAGAAATTGTTGACGAAAATCCGTTTCTGGACAAGTTCTATCAGAATATGGACGATTGGAGCTTCCAGCTGGAGATGTTCTTTCTCTGCAACCGGTTCAAGCAGCTTGAAGACACGACGATCCAGTACATAGATCAAGGGAAGCCGGTCATTTCGGATTATCATATCTATAAGAATCTGATCTTCGGGGAACGGACGCTGAAGGGATCGAAACGGGACAAATACCGGGAGATCTATCATATCCTGACCGATGATTTCCCCAAGCCGAACATTATTCTGTATATCCGCGCGGATCTGGATACGCTGCTGGCCCGGATTGCCAAGCGCGCGCGTACGTTCGAAGAGATCATTGCCCCTGCCTACCTCCAGCAGTTAATTGAGGATTACGACGATGCAATGGCATCACTGGCCCTCCGCGAACCGTCCACCGTAATCGTCACGATCGACGGAAACCAGGTGGATTTCGTGGAGAACCCGGAAGACTTCACCGCCATCGCGGAACAAGTAAAGGAGCTTATGAAATGAACAGTTACAATATCCCGAACAATGCCATTATCACTGTGGCCGGAACCGTAGGCGTTGGCAAATCGACGCTGACCGCAGCACTGGCGGAACGCCTGGGCTTCCAGACCTCACTGGAGCAGGTTGACCATAACCCTTACTTGGAGAAGTTCTACCATGACTTCGAGCGGTGGAGCTTCCACCTGCAGATCTATTTCCTGGCGGAGCGCTTCAAGGAGCAGAAGAAGATGTTCGAGCTGGGCGGCGGTTTCGTGCAGGACCGTTCGATTTATGAAGACACCGGGATTTTCGCAAAAATGCACGCTGATCAAGGCACCATGTCCCCGACGGATTATGCTACTTATACCAGCCTCTATGAAGCCATGGTGATGACGCCATACTTCCCGCACCCGGATGTGCTGATCTATATTGAAGGCAGCCTGCCTTCGATCCTGAACCGGATCAATGAGCGCGGGCGCGAGATGGAGATCCAGACTGACGTCTCCTACTGGGAACATATGCACGGCCGGTATTCCCAGTGGATCAACGAATTCAGCGCCTGCCCGGTGCTGCGCCTGAACATTGACGAGTATGATGTGAAGGACCCGGCTTCCATGTCGGAGATTTTGACCCGGGTCAGCGCGGTAATTAACCGGACTGCGGTGGGGAAATAAATAGTTAGAGTGAAAAAGCAGCACCAGGGGTTGATCCTGGAGCTGCTTTTTTGATCCACCTTCCTGCAATGAGGCCAAATCCATCACAGAATGTTAAAATACAATGGTTTCGGGGGTTACACCCTTGGGATATTCTTCCTCCCATACGGTTTTGTCCATATAGGCTTGATACCACATGTCGCCAATCACATCCGGATCATTGATTGCGCCAGTACCCGACTCCTTAATCAACAAGCCTAAAGAACGGTGACCAACAAAAATGCCTTGAGCAGCCAATGAAGTATGAAGATTAGCTACATAATTGCGCAGTCCTGAAAGAGCAATACCGATATTCCCCATCATTGGGACGGGGTACATGGCAGATAATCCTGTGGTAAAGAGTAGAGAACCCTCTTTCTTAGCGAGCATATCAGGGAGAACAGCATTGACAACTTGGATGGCACTGACCACATAGGCCTCAAAGGAGTCCCTTACATTCTCTACTGTTAACTCCAATACAGAGGTAGGAGGATAGTTGCCTGCTGTAGGACTGAATTCCAGCACATCAATCTGGCCATACTGTTCTTTAATATTGGTGATCGCCTGTTCAATCTGTTCTTTACTGAAAATATCCGCTATGAAATAAGAGGCTTCAATACCCTCCGCTTTCAATTCATCCACCATTTCTTGCAGCTTTGCGGCGTTTCTTGCGACTAATGCCACTTGGAAGTCATTTTTTCCAAAGCTTTTCGCAATAGACATTCCTAATCCCTTACCTGCACCAATGATCGCTAGTGTTTTCATATCTGATTCTCCTTTTATGAATACGTGAGTGTAATTGACAACTATAATAGTAAAATATACAATTATAATGCTCAATGGTTGATATAATGCGACATGACATTTAAACATCATTTTATATAAATTTGACTATTATTTATGAAGGAGTGGCTTATTGTTGGGTAAGGATAAGGTGGATCTGCGTATTCTTAAAACGCGAAAAGCGATTAAGGAAGCCTTCTTGAGACTAATGCAAACCAAAGGCTACGAACGAATTACTGTACAAGACATTGCCGACGAAGCGATGATAAACCGAAACACATTTTATTTACACTATGTAGATAAACCTGAGTTCATGGACAAGTTATTTCAGGAGAGCGTACAGAATTTGAATGCTTGCTTGAGCCTGGAGGTGAGCTCGATCCATGAGATGGACAAGGATATGTTCGGTGCGATGATAAAAACGATTTTCGACAATATTGATGCAAACATGATATTCTTTAAAACCATGCTGACTCAAAACATCCAACCCAACTTCTCCATATATTTAAAAGATGCTTTTAAAACGTTCATCTTCGCCGGAATCGGCGATTATCACCACGATGAAAAGATGAAAATTGGTCTCGAGTACATGATATCGGGATTGGTAGGTGTGATTTGTCTATGGATTGTTGAACGAGAGAATTATAAAATGGATGGCTTTATCGAGCATCTGAGTGAAATTCATTATCACAACATGGTTGACTTGTTGAAGAATACTAGGTAGCAAAACAACACCAATAAACCGCAACTGAGCCGTTCTCAGTGCGGTTTATTTTGCTTTTCAGACATTTTCTCTTAAAAATTCAGGACTTTTTTCGTTTTCCGAGTATATTAACCCTATTTTGGGGCGTTTGACGCAGCTTTTGTCGAGATTTGTTAAGAGTTTGTTTAGAGCCGCCTGATAGAATAAACGCAGATATGAAAAAATAGGTAGTTTATAACTAGTATTTTTTGTCCACGGGAGGGCAGGGCGAAAGGAGAATGCGGAAGCATAGGGAGCGAATCCAGATTACAGCGAAGCTTGCTGCACGCCGGACAGGAAATGATGAACGAATAAGGGGGAGCACCAATTGTTAATGAGCAGGAGATTGAAAAGATATACCTCACTAAGCTTGATTCTTAGTATGTTGCTATCGTTAATACCCAGTTCCTTTAGTGGCCTGGCAGAGGCTGCGGGTGATGATTATGAGGTTACGTTTCCAAACGGACAACATGTCGGAAATCTAAGCTACCCTGCGGACAATACGTTTCTTAACTTTTATACCAAGGTGCAAGGCTTTAAGCAGACAGAGGAAGATAAAGATGCCAAGTACGACTGGGCTAAGGGAGATATCTTTGCCGGTGTCGATGATAATGAAGCAACGGTTCAATTCCAGGTGAATGTAGCCGACAATCCGCTTCTAAAGAATATGGCGGAGAGTGGACATGCGGAGATGCTTACAGGGTTTGCCGTGTTGCGTCGTCACTCCGGGTTCTTATGGACCCGTCATTCGTCCATTACCGTAAACATTGACGGGAAAAATATTATCAATGAACGAACCGGCAGCAGCCAGCGGTACAACAAGTCGGCCAAGGCCATCATCAAACCTAATTCCGTTATTACCATTAGGGTCTGGGGCGAAGGCGATGACGACGGTGAAGCAGCCGGTGTACGCGGATTCTACCTCAAGTTCCAGGATCTCAAGCGTCCGGTCATCGATAACTATACCTTCACCGGCAATGGTGCAGAGCGGCTCAACGAGAAGATTAATCAGAAAGAGCTGTATGTCAAAAGAGACGAGAATATCACGCTCAGCTACAACTTCAGCGAGCCGGTCAGACCGACTTCGGTAGTCAAAGACAGCTCTGACTATTTCCTGCGGCACAAGCTGTTCGTTAACGATCCGGGCACCGGACTTCCGGCAGCCGGAGAACAGCAGTATCTGCAGAATATAAGCTTTACCAAGGATACTTTAGGTTCCTACCAAAAGAAAATTGCCTACAGATACACAGGAGTTCCTTTCCATAACAGCGGCAATCTGCCACTGAAACCTCTAATTACCGGGGGAACCACCGGCGGGGCGCAGATGGATCTGTCGCTGGATAATAAATTGAAAGAAGCCGTGCTTAGTGATGCGGCAGGCAATAAAGCGGTTGTCAATCTCAATACTGTACCGAGCAGCGGCAGCAATGCCTGGCTGGACCGGAAAAGCGGGAACCCGTTTGACTTCGACCGGGGCGGCTTCCGCGTCATTGTCGATGCTGTGCGTCCGAAGTATTCCAAGACCGCGAACGGCATTCAGCCGGAGATTCTGACGGGAGTTACGCTCAATAAGGGAGATGTCATTGACTTCACCCTGCAGATGACGGAAGAGGCGATTGCCAAAACCGGCTGGGACGAGAAGAAAACCTTCATCCTCTTCAATAACGGAATGAAAGCCTATTATGTTGCAGGCCGGAATACACCGAATTGGAGCTTCCGCATGACCGTGCCTGATGGCAAAACGGTGGAAACCCCGCTGCTCAAGGCTATAGCCATATCTAATGATGCCAAGGGCGGCAGCGAGCCGATCCAGATGGATACCGATGTTATTCAGGATTACGCAGGGAACCTGTTGATTCAGCCTGCGAACTTCGATGGAATCCATGAAGAGAAGATTCCTAATATTGAGGGCGGTGACTTCTCTCTCGCCAACTCCAAAATCGACTGGGCAAACCTGTTCATCGACAATACGGAGCCGGTGATCGGGTACCGGTTCGAGACAGGTGGAGCAACGGATACAACCTATGCCAAAAAAGGTAAGGTGACAATCGACGCCAACGATCCTTCCATTAAAGTACCGCACCTTGATCCTACTGTCCCTGACCGTGGTACGGAACGGCCGAGCCGTGGAATCTACCGTCCTTCCAACATGAGTGCGGAAGCCTCTCCTTCGGTGGGTCTGGTGTATTACTGGTGGAGCCAGGATAAGGCTGATCCGTTCGCCGGTGTAGCCGGAGATCATTATGCAGCGCTTAAGCGTTATGCACTCTCTGCCAAGCAGCCGTCAGATGAGCTGTATCCGGGAGAATTCGAGAATATTGAGCTGTCTGTAGTGAATAACAAGACGAACCTGCTTGCTCCTCCGGCGGAAGCCTTCGAGGAAGGGAACAGCGGGGAGTGGTATCTGCATACCTGGACTGCCGATATGTCCTGGGATTCTGCCAGAGAATTGATGCAGTATGAGAAGAAAAAAGTTTATGTGGATACTCATGAGGAACAGTATAAAGCTTGGAAAGCAGAAGCACCGGGCGAAGAGGCTGATAAGATTTTCTATGCCGACAATCAGGCTCTGGCCGCCGTTGGACAATACGGCGATATGAGTGTCTGGCCGCTTGAAGATTTCAAGAAGGACGATTCTAACTGGAAGCATGAAGTAGGCGTTCTTAAGCTGGACAACCAGGGACCTGCCATTACGCTGGCCGCCGAGGATAACGCTACGGTACAGGCTTTGGTGAAGGACCCGCATAGCGGAGTCAGCAGCGTGCAGTATCAATGGGTTAAAGACGGGGATTCCCCGGACAGCGGGAAGTGGGCAGATACGCCATACACCGGTTCGACCGTAACCCGGTCTACCTATGAGGATATTGATGAGGACGGCTCGTACTGGCTCTATCTGAAGGCACTGGATAAAGCGGGCAATGAGACGATCAAGACACCGCAGGAAAGAGCGGTAGTTGTAAGCTCAGAGGCGGCTATTCCGACAGAGTTCACACCGGAAGCCAATCCTAACTATGTGAAAAGTCATGATGTTACATTCCGGATCAGCGGTGTGCATCCCGATTATGTGGGCTATGCCATCAGCGAAAGCTCTCTTCGTCCAGGGGATGGTGACTTCAGCGGACTGGAGGTTTCCGAGTCATCAGGCATATCTCCACTGGCTGATAAAAGTCTAATTGAAGACGGTTCGGAACCGGGTGCATCTGGTGCCCCTACAGAGCCAAGTCCTCCGGTTGAGCCAGAAGTTACAGCAAGCATCGGGCCGGTGGCCCTTATGAAGTTCTTGTCCTCCGGGCCGTCAGCGCCTTCGCTGACCCCGCTTCCAGCAGATGAGACACCGGCACCAGATAACAGTGCTGAGCCGGTAACGGCTCCTGCTGCTTCGGCCGAAGCAACTGAACCGGCAGTGACACCTGCGGTTTCGCCAGAAGCAACTGAACCGTCGGCGACACCAGAAGCCAGTCCCGATGCCAAGCTGGCAGCCAAGGGTCTTGGCGCTTCCGTAAGTGAAGCTACTTACAGCTATGTCATTCCTGCTGAAAAATTAAAATTAAACGGAACGCAATACATTCATCTTATGGTGAAGCACAGCGACAAAACGTACTACTACTCGAAGGCTTATTATTTTGATAATGAAGCACCGGTAATATATTTCAGCCCTGATAGTGTTGCTTACCCGCTGCCGCTGCAGAAGACGAAGATTAGCGTATCAGAGTTCTACAGCAAAACAGGACTGGTCAGCAAGTATCAATGGGTCAAACAAGAAGCAGGCGCAGAAGTACCTACAGAGTCGTCGACAAAATGGGCAGATGTCCCGGCAGGCGGCTCAGTCTCCATCGATGACCAATCACTGAAATCGGGAGAAATCTCTGAGTTCCGCTTATATGTACTCGCGGTTGATGGAGCTGGCAACAGCACGATCAAGGCAAGTGCAGGAACCTTCAAGGTCTCGGCAACGACCAAGCCGGATGCGCCGGTGTCGGATGCCAAGTCTTCTCTGATCTATCTGTCCGGTGATACAGCGGACGGCTACACAGCCATTATGAAGCTGAGTCTCGAAACGGAAGACAAGACCGGTTACGAATATTCAGTCTCACCGGATAACGGGGTGAGCTGGCTGAACTGGAAGCCTTATACGAACTTCGTAGCCGTGAAGGTTCCGACGAGTAAGGCTGAGGAGCTTCAGGTGTGGGTCAAGTACAGAACGCCGGGCGGTCTGATCAGCAAGCCGGCCCAGCTTGAAATCAAGCTTCCTCTTACTACCGTACAGCCGGTCTATGCGCTTGCTTCACTCAGCGTGAACAGCCCGGTTAATGCCAAGGTTGGTGCGGATATTGAGATTACGCTCCCGCCGGGTATCCGTGTAACGCCTTCGAAGATTAACCCTTCGGTGCCTGTGCGGACCGGCAATTCATTCAAGATCTACGAGAATGGTTACTACAGCTTCGATCTGACTGATCTCAGTGATCCGGACCGGACAGATACTCTGTATCTGGTCGTGAAGAATATTGACGGTACTGCTCCTGAAGGAACCGTTGAATATTCATACATGGAGAGTACGAACGGTAATGTGGTTGCCCTTCTACAGAGCACCTCTGAGCCGGTGACGGTTGTGAACAATGGCGGCAAGACAGCCTACACCTTCACGGAGAACGGCAAGTTCGAATTCGAAATTAAGGATGCTGCCGGAAATGTCAATAAGGTTGAAGCAACGGTTGCGAACATTAACAAGGAAGTGCCTAGGGTGAAAGTTGTCCGTTCCTACCAATATGGCGAGAATGGAAGCCAGACCTTCGGCACCCTGAAGGATAATAGCGGCAATGTGCTGTTTTCCACAGGTGTAACACTTAACGTAGAGAAGGCAGATGCATCGGCTAAGGCATTCAATGTCATCAGTGCCGATAAGAGCATTACACTCATGGAGAATGGAACGGCTTCATTTACTGTGGTGGATGTGTACGGCAATACGACAGTTATCAAAGAGAAAGTAACCAATATTCTCTCTGCGCCGCCGGTACCGGACAAAGTGGCCTATACCTTTGTAGATGCCGAAGGCAAAGCGGTTCCGGCCGATCAGATTGTTACCATCGGCGGACAGAAATATGCCAAGGGCAAAGTGAAGGTCACGCTTAGTGGCACAGTAGCTGCCCCTAACCAAATGTTCTCAGGCGTAAGACCTATTTCAGATGGAGCCGCGTATACGAACCAGATCAGTAAAGCGGATGGAACGTACAGCTACTCGCGTGCTTTTGAGAGCAGCGGATCAGCGGTTATTGCGATCTCGGATCTGCTGGGCAATGTGAACAAGGTTCCGGTGACCATAGCCGGACTTGATAACACAGCGCCTGAGCTGACACTGAACAAGGAAACCGTAGGAATTGTTCAGAACAAGAAAGACTTTAGCTTCCGTACGGATCTCGGCGGGTTCACCGTATCTGATAATGTATCGGCTGAGGCTAACGTGAAAGTATCGGTCAGCGGGCTGGATCTGAGCAAGCTTGGACGCCAGCGCGTAGCGTACACTGCAGTTGATCAGGTAGGCAATAAGTCGGTGGTCTATCAGGATGTGGTGGTCGTGAAGGACGGCGGATTGCTGGTCTTCGGTAACGATACCTTAATCTCGGCTTCATCCGGCGAATCCGCATTGTTCAATACCAACACCATTACCTTCAAGGTATCCGGCTTCAACCTGATGAAGGTAGGCGGAGTAGACAAGGTCAATCAGGCAGGAACGTTCGATATTCTGTATTACCCTGGTCTGTACCGCGAAGGACAGCTGAAGCTGGTGAAACAGAAGCTGACCTATGCTGAGCTGGTGAGCAGCAATTTCAAGGTCACCTTCCCGAAAACAGGCTGGTACACCATTGTGGTGAGAACCCAGGAGCGGGACCGCGAATTTGCTACCTTCTTTGTCGGCAATCTGAAATAGTTGAAACAAGAACAGGGGGAATACTTGGTGAAGTTGTTGAAACGCACAGTAGCGGTAATGCTCACCTTAATCATGGTATTTCTGTCCACCTCCGAGAGCTTCCATGCTCTCGTCGAGGCGGCCAGCAGTACCAAGACAACCATGATCCAGAATGACTTTATTAAGGTCACCGTGGATAACGAGACGGGCCGCTACGGCATTCGCACTGTAGAGGGTCAACCGATCCGCAAGAAAGATAATAATGTTAACCTGCTGTTCCAGGGTGATGACCCGGAGACGTCGTTCACGACGTTCCGGATCGATGGAACGGATTATATTTACGGCAATAAATACAAGTTCGACAGCAGCCATTATTCTGAGACTACTGCACCTAAAGTGGTGGAAAATTCAAATGGCACCAAGCAGCTGGAGATGATCTGGAAGATTAAGGGCGTAGAGATCAAGCAGATTCTGATGCTCTACACCGACAGCAAGGATGCTGTGAATTCCGGTAACGTCAACATCCGCTATGAAGTGAACAACAAGAGCGGGGCGCAGGTGCAGATCGGCAGCCGGATTCTGCTGGATACGATGGTCGGCGGTAATGACGGACCACAGTTCCAGATTGGCACAGCCTACAAGTCACCGCTGCAGGTAGAGCGGAAGCTGGTGCATAATCCGGAGGACGATAAGGGGATTCCCTTCGAAGATAGAGCTTACTTCAAGATTCCTGCTTATTGGGTGATGCGCGACAAGCTGGATCTGACGAATCCTCAGGCAACCAATGTGGTGGCCTACGGTTTCAATAACTTTGCCGAACAGAATATTAATATTGTGGATGAAATGATCGTCGGGCACTGGAACGGCCTGGCGAATACGAAGTGGGATTATAAAATTAATCCGAATCTGGACTTCACCAGAGATACCAATGATTTCGGTACGGCGGATTCCGCCGTTGCCTTCTACTGGAACCCGGAGAAGCTGGCACCGGGAGGCTTCCAGAGCTTCGAGACCGTATATGGCCTGGGTGAACTGACAGCCCCGGATAAAGTGTTCTCGATCCGTTATGTAGATCAGGTTCAGCAGCTGGCGACAGCTTCGCTGGGAACGGGGGAGACCGTTCCGTCGAAGTATGTGGATAATGGTGTCTTCACGATTACAGCTGAAGTAGAAAACTTGCAGGCCTACAATATGGAGCACTCCAAGATTGAAGTGGAGATGACGCTGGAGAGTGGTCTCAGCTTCGTCAGGCAGGATGAGTTGGGCCAGGATGTTAAGGATGCCAATGGCAATCCGGTCCTGGAGAATTCCCGCAGCAAAATGCTGGAGTTCAAAAAGTCAGCCACACCCGACGAAGCAGCCATGGGCATTGAGCCGAAGTACAAGCCGGGTGACGCAATTACCGCGACCTTCCGCGTTCAGGCCAAAGGCAGACCTTGGCCGGTTACACGGGAGTATATGATTTCCGCGAGAAGCCCGGAAACACAAGGCAAAATCGAAGGCGTCAAGGATGAGGGCATCAAAGCCCAGTATGAATCGACCCGTACCAACTTCATTCTCCTGCCCCCGGTAGGAGAAGCAACAGCTACGTATTCCTATGCACTCGCTCCGGCAGAGCTGTATAGCACAGATGTGAAATATCTGACGGTCAATCTGTCGAATATTGAAGCTTACAATACGGGCAATGCAACGACCGCTCCGAACTTTGACCTGTACCTCAAGAATAAAGCAGACGGTAACCGGTATAAAGTCAATGTCCAGGATGCAGTGGTGATGCAGCCGACGGATGACGGATTCTCCGGCGCCATGCGGATTACGTACCGCGGTGGTGACCAGGTGGATTCAGGCGGCAATGTGCTGGAAGCCGGGCTTGGACCGGAATTGCCGCTTGGTGAATATCAGGTGGAGATTGATTACAAAGGCGACGCCGGAGGGGACGAGGAAGTAGCGGCTCTATATGATATGACGACTCCGCAATCTTTCCTGGTCACCGATAATAACGACACACGAATCCGTGAGGCCGGAGTGATGGCGGTCTATAAGGAAGCTGTAGATATCAGCGGCCTTGCGAACGGTGCTTCGGTAAAGGATGAGCTGGTGGATCAGCTGAACTCTCTGTTCCCGGGCAAGCCTTTCAAGGACGGTTCGTTCCTGTACAAGGCTGTTACCGAATATAAGAAAACCAAAGCCTTATTCGGCGCAGCGAGCAAAGCGGTTGATCCGAAATTCGATATCAGCGAATTCATGGATGATGAAGCGCTGAAAGAGACTCCAATGTATGCTTACAAGCTGTTTGCAACGGAAGAGGACT
Source organism: Paenibacillus sp. FSL R7-0302 (assembly GCF_038006885.1). Taxonomy (NCBI): domain Bacteria; kingdom Bacillati; phylum Bacillota; class Bacilli; order Caryophanales; family Paenibacillaceae; genus Paenibacillus; species Paenibacillus sp. FSL R7-0302. The sequence continues at coordinate 4,127,404 of NZ_JBBOWB010000001.1, read as the reverse complement.
TTGAGGAATTCAAGGAAGAAGCGGAAGCCAAGGACCCGGAATTCGACCGTGAGATTCTGGTTACCGTCCGCGGCATGATCAAGCAGGTGGGTACAGGTGATGAAGAGCAGGTCATCGTGGATACCAAGACAGAACCGGCCATTATTAATGATGCCGTAGCTTATAAAGGTAAGGACCTGTCTTTTGTACGCGGCAAGCTGGATATCTTCGGCAACACCCTGCCTGGCGATCTGCCCTTCCTGGATACCCTGTTTGTCAAGGGTGAAGGAACGCTGAGCGTAGCGAGCAGTGGGTTCGTCTTCCATAAGGGCGAATGGACGCTCGACTTCTTCAACGGCTTCAACAAGTCGCTTGGAGAAGAGGACTTCGATCCGACGAAGGAAAAAGAGGAAGAGGATAAGGACAAGGATGACGATAAGAAGGACGAGAAAGGCAATGACGGCAATCCGGAAGACGACAGTCAGAACGGCAGCCTGAAATGGGCCATCGGCGGTGTGGGTGACAGATTGAATCCGCTGCGCCAGATTATGATTGAGGATGTGTACTTCAACAAGCAGTCTTTGTTCGGGGCACCAAGCTTCTCGATCGACGGCTTTGGCTTCTCCTTCAATGACTTCATTCTTAGAGAGAATGGGATTTCCTTCGGAGGCTCGCTGTCCCTGAAGATCATTAACTCCGAGATCAAGAATGTCATCTTCAACAGTGCCGGCTTCTATGGCGTCGATGCCTCACTGGGCTTCGATCTCAATCAGGAGATGGGCTTGTTCGGACCGGATAAGAAGAAAGATGCGAATAAGAAAAAAGGTCCGGATGCTCCTAGCGGCAAGGTTACGATCAAGCACGCTGTGCAAGGCAAGGGGATCGGTAATGAATACGGCCTGGAGTTCGCCGCACAGCTGAAGAATATGATGGGTGTGGAGATTGAATTCTCACTCAAAAAAGTAAAAGACGGCCGGATTCTTCCGGATGTCATTGCCTTCGGGGCAGAGCTTCCGCAGCCGGGTATCCTGGTGACGGGTGCAACGTACCTGACAGCAATACGGGGTGCAGTGCGTGAACTGGCGGATACGATTGCCGGAGGTACGGCACAAGATCCATTCCCTTTAACCATTCAAGCAGGCGTAGGCATGCGGTTCGGGATTGCTCCGGCGTATTTCTTCGGCGATGTGGACCTGACGGTGAAGCGTACCGGCCTTAAGGTGGAAGGTAGGCTGGATTTCGCAGCCAAAGCCGATGCGGAGAAAGATGACCGGCTTCCAATGCTGACCAAAGCGCTGCTCGAAGCGCAGTGGGTAACCCCATGGTTCGTGCGCGTGGAAGCAGAGATGGATATCGGCGGATGGGATATCATCATCGGGAAGGCTGGTATCTTCGTCGGACAGAATCTGGAGAAGAACCGTACGGATTTTGAAGGCTATATCAGCTCCAAGGTGCAGATTCCGAACGATGTACCGGTTGTCGGCGGCATGCCGCTGTCCAGTATGTTCCTTGGGGTCAACAATGACAAGGTCTGGGGTAGCATTGGCATTCTGCTCATCTCCTTAGGCATTACCTACTACTGGAGTGGAGGCATTGAATTCGGTACTTCTACAGATCAGCTGCCGGAAGGTATGATCCATCTGGTGGTGGATGATCCTGAGCTTGGACCGCGTCTGATGGTGATTGGGGCAGGCGTGCAGACGCTGGCCACATCCAAGGTGGCTTCCGAGGAAGAGAATCAGGAGATTATCTACCGTGAGGTAGAAGAAGGCGTTAAATATGTCGAGAACGGCTCGATCAATGTCGGCGTAGGCGGCATTACGGTCAAGAACGGCGGCAGAATCCATGAGATTCCGATGGACGGCGTAGCCGGCAATGCCATCATTGAGATGGAGTACAGCAGCAAGGAAATGCCGGAATTCAAGCTGCAGGATGCATCAGGCAAATTGTATCCGGTGAAATTCGATAACACGAACACTGATCCTACAGCAAATGCTTTTACACAATATATTCCTGCAAGCTATAAAACAGATAATGGGTCCAAGCTCAGCAGCGAAGTGGACATTCGCAGAGCATATATCATAATTCCTGAGAATGAAGCCACAAAGGGCGGCACTTGGAAGCTGACAGCCGTCTCGGCTGTGGATACCAAGCTGCTCAACGTTCCTACCCTGCCTACTCTGGGTGAAGTCAACCTGGCGAAGGACAGCTCGAATGCGAATAAGTTCACAGCCTCCTGGAAAGTCGCCAACGCAGCCGAAGGCGATACAGTCAACCTGTATCTGGCAGAGGATGCCGTGACGAACCGCAAGGAAATGCTGAATGGTCAAGAGATTCTGCAGACGGGTGATCCGGGTATGCTGATCGCCAAGGATGTACCGGTCGCAGCAGGCGGCTCGGTCAGCGGCGGAATCACGAGCGGCAGCAAAGTGATAGATGTCACCAATGTAACCTTGATGGGGAACCCGGAAGATATCCGCGGGCTGCTCAGACAGGGCAACTATTACCTGCGGGCCGAGCTGAAATCCAGCTCGAACTTCGGGACGAAGACATCGCCGCAGCGCTTTGAGATCATTGATCCGCTGGCACCACAGAGTGTCAGTGATGTCATTGTTGAGCCTGCCGGCAACGGATTGTTCTCACTCTCCTTCAAGCCGGGAGCGAAGAAACCGGGACACAGCGGCTACGAGCACAGCTATGTGGTCGATGCGAAGCTGGATGATGGAAGCAAACTGGGTGAATATGCTCCGTTTGGAGAGCTTTTGTATACCGAACAGGAGCTTAAGCCTTACTGGAATGCCTCCACAGGCAAATACGAAGGTCTGTTGATTGGCGGCTGGAAGGCTGTATCTACAACAGATGAAGTCTATAAGGGCAGCCTTGAAGGCTCAGTGATTGATCTGAGCAAGGTGAAATATGTCGGCCTGGAAGTGAAGAAGAATTACGTCATCGGCGTCACTTCCGCAACGGTTCCAACCGAGGATGCCGACAAGCATCAGAACTATCATTATGCCGAGCGGCGGGACAGCAGCAGCACCTTGCTGCCAACTCCGAATCTGCCGGATCTGAAGGTATTGAGTTCATCGGGGACAGTAGATGCCTCCTCCGGGAACTACGTGAACCTGTTAACGAATGAAACGAAGCAGAAGCTGACGCTCTCTTCCAAACAGTCCAATGTGACGGTGGAAGCATTCTATGCTGACAAATCTATCGCTACATTGGCCTTGACGGACAAGGCTGGCGGCGGAAGCGAAGGCATACTGAATCTCGACCAGTTCCAGACGGACGGGCCGTATGCAATTGAACTCAGGGCCAGAAATACGGTGACCAAGGATATCTCAGTGACTATGCTGTATCTGACTGTAGATACAATCGCACCGGTCCTGTATCTGACGGAGCCGGTAACGGGCGAACGTACTGCACAGGGTGCCGTTCGTGTAGCCGGAACGACAACTACAGGAACGAAGCTGAGTGCAGTTTATACCGTGAGCCAGTTGCAGTCTGACGGCAAATACAAAGACAAGGTCATCTCCAAGGAGCTTACGGTGGATCCGAAGACGGGAGATTTCAATGGAATGGTGGAAGTGAATTCTGAGGAGCCTTCAGTGGCGCTAAGCATTGTCGCAACTGACGGTGCTACTAATCAGAACACAGCCATTGTGGATATTACGAATGCCGGATTCAAAGTACCGGTTGCCCTGGTTCTCAAGGGGGCGGAGACGCTGACGCCGGGTGCGGCAGGCCAAATCCAGGCTTATCTCAAGGTTTCGGATGGCAAGGACGGGAACGGCAAGCCGAAATTCAAGGAAGAGCCGGTTACCGGTAAAAATCTGGCTAATCTGACTTATGAAGTGGCCGTAGGCGATTCGGTATCCCTGTCGGCACAAGGCAATGTTACTGCACTAGCTACAGGCTCCAGTCTGATTGAAGCCGAGTACAAGGTGTCCGAAGGTGTAACGCTTAAGGGCATGCTTGCAGCAACCGTAGCTGTTCCGGATACGAAAGAATTGGGTACTGTGCAAGCTGTATCTTCTCCAATTGGCGGAGACAGCAACCGTACGAAGATTACGGTGACTTCCGCCGGAGATATGACTGGACAGCAGATCGCTTACAAGGTCTTCTCGTCCAATCCGGCAGAACTGAAAAGGGATGACAATGTAAGCTCATGGAGTCTGCTTCCGCTCGATGGTATCGTGTCCGCTCATCCGGGCGCCACTGTTGTGCTGGCCAAGCGTACCTCCTTGGACAAGCTGGTTAGGGCTTCCGGCAGTGTAGCTGCATCGGTCTGGACCAGCAGCGGTTCAGGCGGAGGCGGCGGTGCTGGCGGTGGTGGCGGAGGCGGTGGTGCCGTACCGGGAGTTGTTGAAGAACAAGCACCGGAACAGGCAGCCCGGATTACCGTCAACGGCCAGGCCGTGACAGCAGAGTGGGATGGACTTACAGCTATCGTCCGGATTACGGATAAAGAAGCTGTAGCAGGCAGTGACCTCACGGTAAGCTCCGCCGATCCGAATGCCAAAGCATTCAGTATCCGTGTAGACCAGAGTGTGGTTCAGCAGCAGCTGAGCGCGAAGAAGAATATTGTGATTGAAGTTCCAATGGGACAACTGGTGATTGCTCCTGAGAATCTTGCAGGTGTAACTGCCGGACTTACTATCGGTATTGGTGCCAACAGTGCTGCCGATCAGCAGGCTATGAAGGCTATCGCCGATCAGCAAGGCTTCACCCTGATGGGGGCTGGCCAAGGTGTAACGGTGAACGTTAACCTGCCGAAGGGCAGCTGGACGCCGGCGCTTGCAGCCAAGATTGCCATTCCTGCGCCGCTTGCGGCCAAGGAAATTACAGCCATGGTGCTTAAGGATAAAGACGGCAACTGGACAACGGTACCGTGGAAGCTGGACAGCAGCGGCACGGCAGTGAATGTACAGCTGACCGGCGAAGGCAGCCTCTTCTTCATCCGCAACCTGAAGACCTTCAAGGATATGCCTTCAGGCTGGGGCAAGGAAGGCATCGTAGCGGCATCTGCCAAGCTGTTCGTGCTAGGGAAATCTGCGGAACTGTTCGATCCGTCAGGTAAAGTGACCCGGGCAGAATATCCAACCATTCTGTTGCGTGTTGCAGGTCTGATGAACAAGCAGGCAGCTTCGGCAGGCTTCAGTGATGTCAGCGCCAGCAGCTGGTATAACCGCAGCGTCTCCATTGCTGCAGAGCTGGGTATTGTCACTGGTCTTGAAGGCGGCAAGTATGCGCCTAAGGATACGCTGACAAGAGTTGAAGCGATGACGATGCTCGGAAGATTGCTGAATCAGGTGAATCCGGGCAGTGAACTTAGCGAGGACGAAGTCACTTCGATCCTCAGCGGTTTCACTGACAAGGGCAAGGTTCCGGCATGGGCAAGACAAGCAGTGGCAATGAGCATCAAGAACGGCATTATCCTCGGGGAAGGCAACAAGGTGAATCCGTCCAGTCCGCTTACGCGTGAGCAGGCGGCAGCCATTGCCATCCGCCTGGATCAGTTCATTACAGCCAAGCAATAACTAGGATGTGCCCGTTCGCTCGCAAGCGGGCGGGCACACTCTGCTGGGAAATCCCTAATCACAATACTATTCAGGTGGTGTCAACATGGCTTTGAAGCGAAGATCATGGATAGGTTATCTAATAGCACTGGCGGTAATTGTCGTTGCCGCAGTTGCCGGAGGCATCATGGCCAAGGCTGATCCGCAGACCTGGGACAGCACGGCCGATACCAGGTGGTATGTGCCAACGAATGATACCTTCAAAATTAAGAATGCTGAAGAGCTGGCAGGTGTAGCCAAGCTCGTCAATGAAGGTACCGTAAACGGTCTAAGCGGTAAAATTCTGGAGATTACGGACAACCTTAATCTCTCTGCTTACCAGTGGGTGCCCATCGGTACCGCTGAGCATCCCTTCCGGGGAACACTCATCACCGAGAACGGGTTGATGAAGAAGATTAACGGGTTGAATGTAGTAGCAAACCGTTCTTATCAGGGTCTGGTAGGGAACATGGTAGGCGGTACAGTAGGCGGCCTGATTTTTGAAACAGGTACCATCTCTGTTACCGGAGTGACCTATGATGTCTATGCAGGCTCTGCTGTAGGTAAAATGAGCGGCAGCAGCATTGTGTTTGACATTACTAACCAGATCAATATCACTTCGGACGCTTCTCCATACCACTCCTACGCGGGCGGTATTGTCGGCATGGGCGAAGGGATGATCTCGAATTCTATCAATAACGGGACGGTTACAGCGTATGGTTCAGCCGATGTTGGCGGAATGTTGGGCTATGGCGATTCCAGAGGCATTATCATCAAAAAAGTGGTCAACAATGGAGCGGTTCTTGCCCAGGGAACGGACAGTTCTGTGCTTACCGCAGGCGGGATCGCAGGTCATACTACAGGACCGCTTCGTCTAAATGATGAAGACACTCCAATCATCAATACGGCGGCTGTTACCATCGCCGGAGGGAATCAGGTTGCAGCAGGCGGGATTGCCGGTAAAGTAGACAACACCGTCGTCTTCTCCAACATGACTACCAATAATGGTGCAATTACCGTGAATGCAGCAGCGGCAGTGAATTCGGCAGCCGGGGCGCTGGTAGGTGCAACAGGTACGGTAGCAAGCGAAGCGGCTTCCATTACCTTTGTAAATACAGCGCCGGTTACCAATAACGGCGGCAAGAACGTATATACAGGCGGGATTGCCGGATATACCGGCAGCAAATTCACCTGGACGCATCCTTATGCGAATACTCAGCAGATTACAGCAACAGGCGCAGAGAATGTAGCTACCGGCGGATTCGTCGGATATGCCGCAGGCGGCTTGGTTACCAGCAACGCTACGGCAGGAGTATTCGAGAATAGAAAGCTGATCTCAGTTAACGGCGGTAAAGGAGTCTACACAGGCGGAATTGCCGGTTACGATGCAGGCGGGAACATCACCCAGACCTCTTCCACAGGTGAACTGAAGGTTAATGGTACTGCGGATGTATACACCGGCGGTACCGTTGGTTACGAAATGGGCGGAACCATTGCTTCATCAGTTACCGGCACGACAGAAAGCAAGCCTCTGGCCATCACTTCCGATGGTACCATCGGCGGTATCGTTGGCTATCTGGAAGGAACCTTGAGTAATTCTTCTATTAAATATGCAACACTGCAAGTCACTTCTGCAGGCGGGGTTGCCGGCGGGATCGCCGGGAACGCACAAGGAACGGTAAGTGGAGTCACTGCCGGTGATGCTGAATCGGCAGGCTACAGCACTTTGGTGCTTCAAGCTGTGGTAGCGGATGCGGCAGACGGGCAGGACAATATCACATTCGGCGGACTCGTGGGCGTGAACACCAAGCCGCTGACGCTGACCGGCAGTAAGGCCTCGCGGATCAGCTTCCTGAATGAAGCGGGAAGAAGCGGGTATATCATCGGCGGCGCAGCAGGCGAGCTGAACGCAGATGCCGTATTCGGGACTGCTGCTGTGCCTGTGGATGTCCAGGATATCGTTACAGAGCTGAAGGCCGACAAGGTAAGCTTCGGCGGCGGCGCAGGGCATAACTCGGCTGCCCAGTTCAACGGGCACACGAATCGGATTGAAATTAAGGCTACAGGCGCTTCGGTAAAAGCCGGCGGTATGTTCGGCGAGAACCATTCGGCCGCAGCCGCTCCGTTCAATCATGCGGAGAATGTAGTTATCACTGCAAGCGGTGCGGATAACCAGCTCGGCGGGAATACCGGCTTCAATGCCGGACAGCTGGTTAACGCTACAGTGACTCAGTTGTCTATTCAAGCAAAAGGTGTACGCGCTGTAGCTGGCGGGATCACCGGATATTCGGCGGGGACAGAGACTCCTGAAGCACGTGCAGGAATTACATCCGCTGTGCTGAATGTTCCCGGTGCTGAACCGATGATTACGCTGACAGCGGCGGATGCCAAAGCGGGGGCGATCGTTGGAGTAGCTACAACAACAGATATTACAACGCCGGAAGTGAACGCTGAAGATGGCGCCTTGATGCTCATCCAGGCGCAAGCTGCGAAGCCGTCTGTCGGCGGTCTGGCAGGTACCCTTACGAACAGTACCATCAGCAGTGACAGCAAAGTCGTCAATGTAGAGAATATGCTCATTCTGGCAGGACCAGCGGCTACGGATGCCTATGTTGGCGGTATTGTAGGCTACAATGAGTCCTCCAGGCTGGAACGTCTGGTAGGTTCAGCGGTGAGTCTGACCCTTAACGCACCGCGCGCTACTGCAGGCGGGGTGGCCGGATTTAACCACGGCAGTGCTACAGGCATTATTGTAGACACTTATATCAGCGGTCTGAATCTGAAGGCTAACGACGGTGCAGTCTCCTCTTATGCCGGGGGCATTGTGGGCCTCAATGCGGCTCAGAGTATTGATCCGGTGCTGAGTCCTGCAACCTCGGTCAGCACGATTCAGAATACCCGTACACTGGGTACGGTCTCAGCTACCTCATCAAATGCCATTGTGGGCGGTATGGTCGGTGAGAACCGTACGCTGATTGCCAACAACAGCATTACCGATAAAATCTCGGTGATCTCCAGAGGCAATTCCTCCCTCATTGGCGGTCTGGCCGGTGTGAATACAGCATCAGGAACACTCTACTACACTTACTCCAATGCGAACCTGACCATTGAAGGGACAGGCACACATGCCGGAGGATTAGTAGGCAGCAATGCCGGTGCAGTCATTGGCTCTTATGTAGATATTGATGTGACGGGCAATGCCCAAGGAACATCAAGCGGTTCGGTCTACCTGGGCGGACTGATCGGCAGAAATACAGCCGGTACGGTGGAGCAATCCTACTCCGCTTCCAAGGTTACAGCGAACAAAGTCTATACCATTGTCGGCGGTCTGATCGGAGAGCTGTCCGGCGGAACGGTCAAGAATTCCTATGTAGCGAAAAGTGTTAACGCTGCGAACGATAATTCTTACGCCGGCGGCTTCGTTGGCCGAATTACAAACGGTAAAATAAGCAACGTCTACTCAGCAGCAGAGGTTAATGTAGCGGAGAAAAAGACCGCTTATGCCGGCGGTTTCGCCGGACGTTATGATAATGCAAGTAAAGAACTGCTCTACAAGTCTTACTATATTAAAGACGAAGGACTGAATATCAACCGCGATCTGCCTGATTTCGCAGAGGGCAATCACCGCTGGCTGAATGTGCATGTCCGGCTGACCACCATTCTGTCGGAGACACTGAAGGACAGAACGGTATTCCCGGGCTTGTCGGGCTGGGATTTCGAGGGAGCCTGGAAATACGGCTCGCTCAGCGCGGCATACCGCTATCCTGAAGTCAACCGCACTGCCAATACCGGCGGCGGAGACAACGGCAATAACGTGAATGCCAATATCAACTGGTACACGAAGGATAAGGATGCAATCGGCTTCGAGATCACCTCGGAGGCTGAGCTTGCCGGTCTGGCGGGAATTGTCAACGGCACCATTGCCGGTGTAGAGCAATTCAGCTTCAAGGACAGAACGGTGACTGTGATGAATCCGATCCATATCCAATCCAAGCAGTGGGTGCCTATCGGTGACAAGGAGGCTAATCCGTTTGAAGGAATGTTCGACGGGAAAAGCCTGCTAATCGACGGCCTGACCCTGCAGCCGGTATACACGCATTCCGGGCTGTTCGGAATCATTGGAGCTACTGCTACAGTGCAGAACATGAACCTTGAGCCGCTCGCGGTTGGCGGCAACGGCTACACCGGCGTACTGGCCGGGACGAATCTGGGTACAGTCAAAAATGTCGACCTAAAGCTGCTTGGCGGCGTGAAGGTCAGCGGCAGCATTGTCGGCGGCATCATCGGCCAGAACTCAGGCAGTGTTGCCGGTCTGCAGCTTACGCTGGACGGCGGAAGCCGGATTGAGACGGTAGCTGAAGGCGGCATCGCCGGCGGTCTGATCGGCGACAATACAGCGGATATTACAGCTGACACTTATGTTATTCACGATAAGGACGGCAGCATCGGCAGCGCGGCTGACCATGCCGTTATCGGCGGAGTTATCGGGGTTCAGAATGGTAATGTGACAGGCCTGGCCCTTGAAGTGAACTCGAGATACCGGATCTCTTCAACAGGAATGGAAGCCACGGTTGCCGGACTGGTTGGACATTACCAGACGGGTCAAGCTGAAGGGCTGACCGTGAGCTTTGCAGACGGAACCCTGGAAGCGCGGGGGCTTGGCTCCATCCTTGGCGGTATGATCGGTCAATCCGATCAAGGGAACAGCATCCGCAATGTAATCGTAACCGGCTCCGGAAGCGGCGTACAACTGACAGCTAATGGTACGGCTGGCGGTGTTGTGGGCGCGAAGGAAGGCAGACTCGGCGGAATGCTGACCCGTTCTGTGGATAACGGCAGCAGCTTCGATATTGAACATGCAGCAGTGTCAGGCGTGAAGCTGGCTACGACCAGCGACAGCTTGAAGGCTGTGCTCGGCGGGATTGCCGGATCGGCTTCCCGGACAGCGATCAATGACGCCAAGTTCAAGGCTTCGTTACAGGCAGCCGGTGAAGTGATCACTGCCGGAGGTATTGTGGGAGAGAGTGATAACTCCATCATCTATAATGCAGATTCGTCACCTGAGCTTCAGGCGGCGGCGAAGAGTGGTGAGGTCGCGGTCGGCGGAATCGCCGGAACGATCTCAGCGGACGATATCAATCAAGGCTTTGACTTTGGCAAGGCATATCCGCTGTATAAGGGGATTTACATTGCTAAGGTTCATGACGGCCAGATCACAGTCACCGGAACAGATCATCGTGCTGACCTCTATGCAGGTGGTTTGACAGGCAAGAATACGGATGCCTCCATTTACAGCTCCGAGGTTGCCTCCGGTCTCAAGGTAACCGGCGGTAATACCGTGAGTGCAGGCGGAGTAGCCGGATACAGCAACGGTATCATTGTGGATACCATTGTCAGAAGCGGTGTGAACGCAGATAACAGCAGAGTAATCAATGCCGGCGGGCTTGTCGGCTGGGGAGATGGCGGCGAGATTCATTACAGTAAGGTGATCTCCGGCTCCGGCCAGTCCATCAACGTCGGATCAGCAGTTACTCTAGGTGAATCAGTACCGAATACACGCGTTGGCGGAGTGATCGGTATGGCCGATCATGTCCTGATTACGAATACCCATACGGATATTCCGGTAGTGATCACAGATACCAATCAGGATAACACGATGTATGCAGGCGGCTTTGCCGGACTGCTGGGTGAGAACGGCACGCTTGCCGGACAAATTCAGAAGTCTTATGCCACAGGCAAGCTGAATGTCAGCGGCAGATTAGGCTCTTATGTCGGCGGATTCGCCGGGTCTGTAGATCATTACTCGATCACAGATTCCTATGCCTCCGGTGACATCAGCAATACCGGCTTCGATACACGCAGCGGCGGCTTCGCCGCATCCGTGGAAAGAAGCGGCAGCATCAGCAAGTCTTACGCATTGCAGAATAAGCTGTCTACTGTCGGAGTGAAGTCTTCGACCCGTTCCTATAACGGCGGCTTCGCCGGATATAATGACGGAACATTAACTAGTGTATATGCCAATGTACCGCAGATTACGGTGGCGGTTGCCGGGGACAATGTCTCCAAGGGAGCACTGGTCGGCTACAACTTCCGGGACGGCAAAATTCTTAGTTCGTCCTACACAGGCACACTGGATGCTGTAGGACGTAACACAGGCGCGGCCGCAGCAGCTGTAAGTACAGCAGCAGTTGATCCGCTGGCTTCAGGACTCTGGAGTATCGACTATGATACTACCTTCCTGAACGACCTGACGGATGGGGCTATTACAGTGCAGACTCCGCTGCAGCTGGCGGGGGCAGTCATGTTCTATAACGAGACAGGACTGAATTATTACAAGCTGTTCAACAGAACGGCTGAGAACAAGCCGGAGCTGGCAACGATCCTGCTCGGCGCGGATATCGACCTTGCCGGACGCTTCTGGACGGCATTCGACAGCTTCACAGGTGTATTCGACGGTCAAGGCCATACGTTAAACGGACTGTCGCTGAAAGCCTCCGGGCAGCAGACCGCCGGATTCATCAAGGATAACCGTGGACAGCTCCTGAATGTGAACTTTACCGGAGCGGAACTCTCCGGTGCAGTGAACGCAGGTATTGCTGCCGGGATCAACCACAAGGGTGCAGTCATCCAGAATGTGAAGGTCAGCGGTTCCGTGACTGCCAGTGCTGCCGCAGGCGGGGCAGCAGGTGTGAATCAGGGTACCCTGGAGAAGGTCACGAATGAAGGTGTGACCCTTGCCGGAGCGGGCCGGATTGGCGGCATTGCCGGAAGCAACGCCGGTGTGATTCACCAGGCTGTATCCAAGGGCAATATTGATGTTACATCTGCACTGGCCGCAGGCGGAATTGCCGGTGAGAACAGTGCGGAAGGCACGATCACTGAGTCGATGGCCTATGGCGATATCCGTGTAGCTTCAGCCCAGGCGATCGCCGGCGGGATCAGCGGTCTGAATGCGGGAGAGATCAAGAACAGCTACTCTGCTGGGGCGGTCCTCGCTGAAGGCATGTCTACTGCATGGGCTGGCGGGATTGCCGGTCTGGCGGAGAGCGGGTCGATTACTTCTTCCTTGAATACCGGAGAAGTGAAGGCTGGAGTGAAGGGCAAAATTCAACCGCTGCAAGCCTTCTTCGGCGGGATTGCCGGACAGAAATCGGACAAGGCCACAATCAGCCAGTCCTTGTTCAACAGACAAATGCTGAAGAATAATATTGCGTACTACAATCTGAATGGTCAGGCAGTGTCCGGCAATGACAGTAGTGCCATGGGGCTGCCGGTTGGAGAGCTTACCGGCGCGAATCTGCCGGCAGGCCTGGATGCCGGAATCTGGACAGCCCAGAACACATTCTATCCGCTGCTTCAAGCCTTTAACGGAACAAATGAAGGGACACTGGCTTCAGCCGCTGTTATCCTGAACCCGCAGGATCTGATTAACCGCGTGGGTTCGGCATTCCACATGAGCAGCGGCGGAGCACTCTCCTGGAGCGCTGATCCGTCCAAGGCTGTAGTGAACGGTACAACCGGCAGCCTGATATCAGGTGGCAATGCAGTGCTGAAGGCAAACGCTGGAGGACAAAGCAGAAGTATTGCTATTAATACAGCTGCATTCCAGTACCCGAGCGCAGCAGTTGCACCAACTGCAACTCCTGCAGATAAGAATTTCACCACTGAAGTGAAGGTGGAGCTGGCAACAGGCGAGCAGGGAGGAAGCATCTACTATACACTGGACGGTACAACACCTACAGAGACCTCCCAGGTGTACAGCGGACCTATCGATCTTAAGAGCACAACAACAGTTAGAGCCGTTACCATTGCTCCCGGCAAAGAGTACAGTCCGGTGGCAACCTGGACCTGGACGCTTGTCGTCCCTAATCCCGGCCCTGGTTCCGGCCCTGGCACGAGCCCAGGGGGTGGTCCTGGCCCGGCAGCTCCGCTTCCGAGCCCGACACCTGCACCGGCAGCTCCGGCAATTACCGCTATTGCAGGCGCAACGTCTATTAATGGAGACAGCAAGGAGCCTGTGAAGATTGCCAAGAACAGCAAGCTTGCGCTGAAGGCTCCAGAAGGGCAGACAATCTATTACACAACGGACGGCAGCATTCCGACTGCCAAGAGTACGAAATACACCGGCGAGCTGCTGATCACCAAGAGTATGACGGTCAAAGCCATCACGGACAAAGACGATAAAGTCATTACCATCGAGTATGTAGTGGAGAATGCGAAGTACAGCCTGAAGAGTAACAGCGGCGAGATCAAGTATATGGCAGCTTATCCGAATGGTCTGTTCATGCCGAACGCAGCCATTACCCGGTATGAGCTGATCCAGTCCCTTGCGCCGCTGCTCGATATGGAAGAAGTGAATGTAGGCAATCTGTTCAATGATGTCAATGCCGAGAATGAAGGCCTGACCGGATTCTTCGCATCGGCGGGCATTATTGAAGGCTTCCCGGATGGCGGATTCGGCGGAACGAAGGGCTTAACCAGAGCAGAGTTCTCCAAAATCATGACCACTGTGCTGAAGCTCGATGTAACTCAGACCGGTGTGACGAAGCAGAAGGATATCCGCGGACACTGGGCAGAGAAATATGTAAATGCCCTGTCGCAGGCGGGATATGTGCAAGGCTTCCCTGACGGAACCTTCAAGCCGGGAACACCGATTACCCGTGCGCAGGCCGTAGTGCTGATCAACCGGATTGCCGGCACGAAGAAGCTGACGGTAACGGCTGTACGGTTCAAGGATGTTCCGGCAACCCACTGGGCTTACAAAGACATCATGTCAGTTGTGAAATAACAGAAATTCATAAGTGAAGGAGATCGGCGGATGAAAACAAAGCTGCTTGCCGTAAGCCTGGTCCTCTCATTGATCTCGGCGATACTCTTCTATTCGGGCACCACCAGTGCGGATACACCTGAGGCGTTTAGCGCTGAACAAAGCTATGGAATAGCGAGTAAGGCGATCTTTTATCTGCGTGTGCTGAAAAGCGACGGTACTGCAAGCTCTACCGGAACAGGAATTATCCTGTCTCCGGCCGGTACCGCAGCAACGGCGTATCATGTGGTCAAAAGCGCACAGCGCATTGAAGGAGTCATGGCGGACGGAACGGTGATCAGTCCGATTAAAGTCACGAAGTCCGACGAGCTGAAGGATGTGGCCATCCTTGAACTGCCAAGTCCCGCTGCGATGAAGCAAAAGGATAATGCCTATGCTTATCTGCCGCTGCGTAAGGACAAGCTGAGACATGGTGAAGCGGTGTATGCCCTGGGCTATCCGCTCAAGAATACAGCGATCATCACGGAGGGGATTGTCAACACTCCGGCAGCCGACATTAACGGCCGAAGCCGGATTCTGACCTCGGCCCAGGTGGCAAGCGGAATGTCCGGGGGTCCTTTGCTCGATACGCACGGCGAGCTGGCCGGTATCATCTCCGGTTCCCTGCGGACGATGACTAACATTCATTTGATTGTAAATACGGAGGATCTGCGCAGCCTGCTGCCGGCTTCCTTCAACTAAAAGCATTACCAGAAGCAGCTTACACTTGCGGCTGCAATATAATACCGACTATGGCTGTCCTCAGGCGTTTCGTTGAAAACGCGGGGACAGCAATTTTTTTAAAAATATAAGAAATTATATGTTTCACACAATAATTTATCCTTCTATTTCTCGCTGAAACGGTACCGTCCTTTACAAGGACGGCAAAGCCGTTTCCACTTGAATATAGAATGTATGGGCTGCTCTTGTAACCGCAATTCACCGTATGGAAGGAGGAGGAACCCGGGTGATTAAGGCCTATTTGCTGGATGTGAATCAGAAGGATCTCTATAAGCTGTCATCGATGCTTCAGCATACAGGCAAGGTGAATGTGATCGGCATGTCTGCTTATCCCGAGAATGTGGTGGACCGGATTGTTCTGCTGCAGCCCGATGTGCTGTTTCTGGATCTTCAGCTGCCCGGCCACCAAGGAGTCGTCGTAGCCGAGCTGGTGAAGAAAAAGCTGCCGGATATTCAGATTGTGGTGGTCACAGAGACGAAGCAGCATGCCCTGTGGGCCTTCGACCAGGATATTGTGGATTATCTGCTGAAGCCGCTGGAGGAGGTCCGGCTGGGCCAGTCTCTGGAGCGGCTGCGCCAGGGAAGCTGAAGCAGGCTGGCGGATGGAATCAGGATGCCGGATGTCCTCTGCCCATGGTACAATGTACGGACAAGCAGAAAGGATGGGTGATTTTAGTTGAAGTATGATTTTAACCGTATCATAGACCGCCGCAATACCCGTTCCTACAAATGGGACCAGTCCGAGAAGCTGTTCGGAGACAAGGAGATTCTTCCGCTGTGGGTAGCAGATATGGACTTTGCGAGCCCTCCTGCGGTTCAGGAAGCGATTCTGCGCCGCGTACAGTCAGGAATATACGGCTATAGCGTGACGGGCGACTCTTACAAAGCGGCGATTGCCGGCTGGTACCGCAGACGCCATGACTGGGAGATTCAGAAGGACTGGATCTCGGATTCCCCGGGAATTGTCACCTCGCTCAGCCTGTCTGTAGAGCTGTTCAGCCAGCCGGGCGATCATGTGATCGTGCAGTCGCCGGTATATTATCCGTTCTATGATGTCATCCGCATGAATGACCGCAAGGTGGCGGCGAATCCGCTGAAGCTGGAAGACGGTCATTATGTGATGGACTACGTGCAGCTGGAGGAGCTTATGGCCGGTGGCGCGAAGCTGCTGCTGCTGTGTAATCCGCATAACCCGGGCGGCAGAGTGTGGGAGCGCGAAGAGCTGCTGCGTCTGGGCGAGCTATGCCTGCGGTACGGGGTAACCGTGATCTCGGATGAGATCCACTGCGACATGATTATGCCCGGACACAAGCATATTCCGTTCGCCTCGCTGTCACCGGAGCTGTCGGATATTACGCTGACCACGCTGGCTGCTACCAAAACCTTCAATCTGCCGGGGCTGCAGACCTCTTATATCGTAACCTCAAGCCCAGAGCTAAAGCGGAAGTTTGATTATAAGATTAAGACGCTCAGCTTGCATATGTCGCCCTTCTTCACGCCGGAGGCTGTGGAGGCGGCTTATAACGAAGGAGGAGAATGGCTCGATGAGCTGATCCCGCATATCAACGGCAATGCCGAATACGCGATCAGTTATCTGACAGAACATCTGCCCCAGGTGAAGCCGATGAAGCCTGAGGCAACCTATCTGCTGTGGATTGACTGCCGGGCGCTCGGACTCGATGCGGACGGGCTCAAGCAGCTGATGTATCGCGAGGCTAAGGTGGCCTTTAATGAAGGCTCCGTCTTCGGAGCGGAAGGCCAAGGCCATCTGCGGATCAATCTGGCCTGCCCGCGCTCCCTGCTGGCTGAAGCGCTGGAGCGGTTCGTTAAGGCTGCGGGGGCTTATGTAACCCGATAATCTGTAATAAAGAATCCGCTGGCTTATGAAGCTGGCGGATTCTTTATTGTGTGGAAACCATATTGAGCCGGGGGAAGCCCCATGTTAAGATGGGCAGTGCGACTAAGCCGAGAGAGCAAAGTAAATATAGAGATTGGGAGAGATAGAGATGAGCACCAGCACAACTAGAATCATCATTGATTGTGATACAGGGATAGACGATGCACTCGCCATATTGTATGCGCTTCGGGCACCGGGTGTGGTGGTCGAAGGGATTACGACGGTGTTCGGCAACATTGATGTGCAGCAGGCAGCAGACAACACGCTGCGGCTGCTTGAGCTTGCGGCTCCGGGCTATGAAATCCCGGTGGCGCTTGGCGCTTCCCGGGCGCTGGTACGCGAGCTGACCGACTTCTCCACCCATGTTCACGGGGAAAACGGCATCGGCGGCGTTCAGCTGCCGCCCTCCCGGCAGGTGCCGGTGCAAGAGACGGCTGCGGAATTCATTGTGCGGCTGGCAAATGAACATTCCGAAGAGCTGGTGCTGGTGACGCTCGGACGGCTGACGAACCTGTCGCTGGCCCTGGATCTGGACCCGGAGCTGACCTCAAAGCTGAAGAAGGTGGTGGTGATGGGAGGCACGGTCTTTAAGCCGGGCAACGTCACGCCGGTGGCCGAAGCCAATCTGTGGGGCGACCCGGAAGCGGCAGACCGCGTGTTCACTTCTGGGCTGCCTGTAATGATGATCGGGCTGGATGTCACCCTGCAGACGCGGATTACATCTGAGCATGTGGAGCTGCTGAAGCTGCATGGACGGGAAGAGAATAAGGCGGTTATTGACTTCATGGAAGAATCGCTGGCGTATTATTTTAAATTTTACCGCGAGGCGAACTATCTGATTAACAGCGCTCCGCTGCATGATCCGCTGGCCCTGATGGCTGCCTTGCAGCCGGATCTGGTAACCTGCCGCCGGATGAAGGTCCGTGTGGAGCATCAGGGGGCGTTCACCTCCGGTATGGTCGTAGCCGACTTGCGGGCACAACCCAAAGAAGGCGAGTTCATCGAAGTGGCTGTAGAGGTGGATGCTGAGCGGGCGGTTGGTGTCTTTTTGAGCGTGTTCATATAGGTGTTAAGGGAACCCCGGACGGGTGAATCTGCAATGGTTACAATACCTTCATTTGCTATATTTATCTAGTTTGCTAGAATAGTAGGGGATGTAAGGTTGAGAGATTCACAATCTATTTAAGAGAACGGGGAACCTACTTATATGAAGCATTTGGCCAAAATAGTATTATGCGCAGCGATCTCACTCGGCAGCCTCTCGGCACTTCCGGCAAGCGCGGTCCATGCGGCACCTGCGGGTGTCAGTATCATGCTGGACGGATATCCGCTGCCGTTCCCGGTGGAGCCGGTGATGATGAACGGAACGACCATGGTGCCCTTCCGCGCCATCTCTGAAGCCTTGGGAATTCAGGTGGAATGGAATCAGAAGGCCCGCAAAATCACGGCCACCCGGAAGGACGCAGCTGGCACCGCTCCAACCGTAGTGGTCCTGACCCTCGGCAGCAAAAATGCCGTCGTGAACGGGACGGTAGTGAAGCTTGCGGCAGCGCCGCAGGATATCCGCGGAACGACGATGCTGCCGCTCAAATTCTTCAGCCAGCAGTTCGGAGCGGCAGCCTCCTGGGATCAGGCGTCCAAGACCGTATCCATTACCTCCCCGAAACGGGACATGTACACCTTGGGCTTCTACGCACAGAAGGCCTACAGTGAGGTCTCGCTTATTCCAAGCTTCGATGCGGTTGCTTTTGGCTGGGCGCGAATTGATAAAGACGGCCAGTTCACCACCACCGGCAAGGATTTCTGGTGGCCGGAGGCGGCAGGCGAGGTTACGCCGGAATCGATTGTGCAGAATGCGGCGGCGGGAGGGACCTCTCCCTACCTGATGGTCTATTCCAGTGACTCGTCACTGGAGCTGAGCAAGAATCTGGAGGACCCGCAGCTCCAGCAGCAGACGATCGCCAGTATTGTTGATTTGGCCTCGCAGAAGGGCTTCAAGGGCATCGGACTGGATCTGGAAGGACTGGGACTGACGGGGGATAAGGCGCTGGTACAGAGCCAATATAACGCTTTTGTCCAAAAGCTCTCCACAGCCGCCCGCGCCGCCAGCCTCAAGCTGACCGTCATTCTGCATCCGCTGAACAGCTCCTACAAGGGGTATGATTACAAGACGCTGGGGACACTTGCGGATGATCTGGTCATTATGGCTTACGCCTATGAAGGAGAGACCGGGCCGGAGCCGATGAATAAGGTCGATGAGAGCATCCGGCTGGCGCTTGATCAGGTCAGCAAGGAGAAGCTGATTCTCGGGATATCGGTCTACAGTGAGAACGAAGCCTCCGTCAATGCCAAGATCGGCCTGGCTAAGCGGTACGGCCTGAAGGGGATTGCGATCTGGCGTCTGGGGATCATCGGCCAGCCGGTGCTGAACCGGATGGGAGAAGCTATCGAGCTGTAGCAGGTTTATCTATCTTCATGAAGACTGCCGTATGGTGAGCCTATAACCGTGCGGCAGTTTTTTTGCACATATTAAATGTCACATTAACCTCGCGGGCTAACCTGTATAATTCTATAGTTGACCTTTGAACAGGAATAATCAGCATCCAAGGAGGACTATAGAAGATGAGTACGAAATATAAAGCGCTGGAACTGGATAAGCCGATGACTTATGAGCTGGAAGGGCTGGAGGTCGGAGTGACCTCGAACTGTAATTTCCGCTGCGACTATTGCTGCGCTTATAATAGAAATGACGGCCAGACCCTTGACGGCAAGGAGGTCATCCGCATTCTGGAGGAGCTGCCTAATCTTAAGCGGGTGCGCCTGTCGGGCGGAGAGGTTACACTGAAGTTTCAGGATTGCGTGGAGATTGTGGCATACTGCTCTTCGCGCGGGATTCAGACCCAGTTGAACTCGAACGGCAGTCTGCTGAATGAGCAGCGGATCGGGCAGCTGGTGGACGCAGGTCTGACGACGATTCATATTTCTTTTAATTTCACCACGGCTGAAGGCTTCTCGCGTTATTATAATATTCATCCGAGTGTCTATCACAAAATCAGAGAGAACATCACCATGTTCGCCAAGACCAATGTCAATGTGGTGCTGGAGACCCTGCTGTTCAATGAAACACAGGATCATATGCAGGAAATCAGCGAGCATGTCTATTCGATGGGCGTAAGAACGCATGAAATTCAGAACAGTATTATCATGGGACATACCGGCTGGAAGGCGATTGCCGCCCGCGAGCAGTTGAAGAATGCCGTCAATGAGCTGATTGCGCAGAAGCCGGAGGATACCACTCTCTACTTCACCTGTATGGACCGGTTCATGGACGCGATGGGCTTCGGGGAGCAGCCGGGCGTCTACTTCCCGCATTGCATTGAAGGCATGAAGCAGCTTCATCTGCACGGCAACGGCGACATTCTGATCTCCGAGCTGTGCCACCCGGTCATTATCGGCAATATCTATAACGGAACATCACTGAAGGATTTATACAGCAATATGCCGGCACCGCTGTCGGACTATCTGGAGAAACGGCCTTGCCCGGCGCTGGACGCCTTGTTCCCGCAAGGAGTATAGCTCCCTTACCGGACCTTGCAGCAGAGACAGTCAGTGCAGCAGAGTATAATGGCATAGTTCACATAGGGGGATGAAATACATGCTTGGTGCAGTAAGACGCGGATTAGTATCTTCCAATACGGTGCTGGAGCGGATCATGCCGCTGCTAACACCCGCAGCCATCGTAGTTGGCGTGCTCAATGAGGCGTCCCTGCTTCCGTTAACGTGGCTGGTGCCCTGGATTTTTGCGGGTATGACGCTGATCGGCAGTCTGAAATCCAATTTCCGGGATCTGCTTGCCGTGCTGGTCAAGCCGCAGAAGCTGATTCTTCTGCTGGTCATCCTACATGTCGTGATGCCGCTGATCGGCTGGCTGGCCGCGATGCTGTTTTTCCCGGGCGATCCTTATACGGTTACAGGGTATGTACTGCTGTTTGCAATTCCAACCGGGGTGGTCAGTGTAGTCTGGGTATCCATACATGGCGGGAATATTGCGCTTACGCTGGCTCTGATCCTGATCGATACGTTGTTATCGCCGTTGATTGTACCCGCTACCCTATATGTGCTGATGGGCGCAAGCGTACAGATGGATGCCGGTGAGATGATGCGGGGTCTGCTCTGGATGGTGGTGCTGCCCTCCGTAGCGGGAATGCTGCTGAATCAATTCAGCAAAGGCAAGATCAGCACGGTCTGCGGCCCGCCGCTGGCCCCGTTTGTCAAGGTGGGCTTGTTCACCGTGGTCTCGATCAATGGGGCCAGCATTGCCCGGTATCTGAAGCATCCGGATGGCAAGCTCGTGCTGATTATCGCGGTGACCTTCGTTACGGTTGCCCTCGGCTACGTTATTGGAGCATTCGTCTCGCGCCGCCTGCACTATGATCATGAGAGCTCTGTGGCCGTACAGTTCAATTCCGGTATGCGTAATCTCAGTGCAGGTGCAGTGTTAGCTGTGCGCTATTTCCCGCCCGCCGTAGCGCTGCCCGTGATCTCCGGTATGCTGTTCCAGCAGATTCTGGCTGCCTGCTCCGGCATGTTCATCCGCAGCAGGGTGAGACGGCGGCAGCAGGCTGAGCTGCTGGCCGACCGGCTGGCAGCCCCAGCTTCATCCGACATTCGCAGCACGCTTACTAAATAGAACCTGTCTGTGTATCTGTGTATATGAACCCGCTTTTCCTGTTGATGCCGTAGTCTGCGGCGGCAGGGAAGAGCGGGTTTTGCAGTGTTTGGAATGAAATGTATATTTCATACTACCATTCGACAAAAAACGATAATATTTCTGAAAATACTACAAGGAATATTCATTATTTTCGAGGAAAATCCGATAATTATTGTAATAAAGTTAGCATTTTGGCTGATTAGAAGCGAGTGGATAAGAAAAGGGCGGAAGGAAGTAGAAAATCATGAAGATTCGTATGAAGCTATCAGTTATGATGATTGTCGTTACACTTATTTCTACAGCATTAATGGGGATTTTTACGTATACCAAATCCACAGGCACCATCATGAATCTGACCGAATCTTCCATGGAACAGGTGGGCACCAATAAATCGCAGACCATTGCCGCCATGATTGATAAAGAGAAGCGGAGTATGCAGCTGGTTGCCGGGGACAGCGAGATTGTGCAGCTGTTGACGCAGGCTGGTAATAACGGATGGAGCGGCGGGAATCCCCTGCAGAATCAAGTGAATGTGAAGCTTCAGAGGCTGGTGAAGGATGCAGGCAACCTGGAGCATATGTTCGTGGTTGATCTGAAGGGAACGGCGGTGGCGGATAGCGATACCAAGCTGGTCGGCGCCAACTTCAGCGATAGAAATTATACGAAGAATGTTTTGAAGACCGGGATGCCTGTAATCAGCGAGACGCTGAAGTCCAAGTCAACAGGGGCATATATTGTGGCTTTTGTCCATCCGGTGACAAGCGGGGAGAAGATGATCGGGTTCGTCGCTTCGGCAGTCCGGGCGGACAGTCTGGTGACCTATCTGGCCGATGTCAAGGTGGCGGGTGCACCTTCCTCTTATGCCTACCTGGTGGATGAAACGGGGAATACGCTGTATCACCCCGACGAGAAGAAGATAGGTTCACTGGTGGAGAACGAATCCATCAAAGCCGTGGTCGAGCAGGTGAAGGCGGGGCAGACGGTACCGGACGGGAATGTCGAATACACTTTCAACGGGGCCAAGAAAAAAGCGGCCTTCACCGTGCTCCCCGAGACGAAGTGGACCCTGGTGCTGACCGGAGATGTGGACGAGGTGCTGCAGCCGGTGAGCGAAATGACGAACTTCATTCTGCTGCTGGGCCTGGGAAGCCTGCTGCTCACACTGCTGATCGGGACTACGGTGGCAACCCGGATCTCCTCGCCAATCATCAAGCTCACGGAGCTGGTGAACCGCACGGCAGAGCTGGACCTCAAGTATGATCATCAATATGAATATTTGACTAAGAATACAGACGAGACAGGAACCATTGCCAAGGCCATGTTCAGCACCCGCGCGGCGCTGCGTGAGATGGCGGGCAGTCTGATTGCGATCTCCTCCAAGGTGCTGGACAATGCCGAGACGCTGGAGAAGCTGTCGAACGAGGTCAGAGAGAATGCGCATGATAATTCAGCCACGACAGAGGAGCTGTCCGCTGGGATGGAGGAGACGGCGGCTTCTACCGAGGAGATGACGGCGGCTATTCACGAGACCCTGAGCAATGTCAGAATGATCAGTGCTAAGGTAAAAGAAGGCGCGGATGTATCGGGCAAGATTACGCAGCGGGCCCTGGAGCTTCAGCATGATGCAGTGACGTCCACAGAGAACGCTAAGCAGATCTACAGCTCGGTCCGCAGTGAGATGCAGCAGGCTATTGAGCAATCAGGAGCGATCCACGAGATCAATATATTGGCCGATACGATCCTCTCCATTACAAGCCAGACCAACCTTCTGGCGCTGAATGCGGCGATTGAAGCCGCGCGGGCAGGCGAGGCGGGCCGGGGCTTCGCCGTAGTGGCCGGGGAGATCCGCAAGCTCGCGGAGAAGTCCTCCGAGACGGCGTCAGGCATTCAAGAGGTGGTCAAAAATGTCTATGCCTCCGTGGAGCAGATGACCCGGCATTCCGAGGCCGTACTGAGCTTCATCGACCGCAATGTGCTGGGCGATTATGAGCGCCTGACCGAGGTCAGCCAGCAGTATAATGAGGATGCTTCCACTATTAACGGGCTGATGAACCAGTTCGAGGAAGCGGCCGATCATCTGAACGAGACCGTCTCCAGTATCGCCATCGCCGTCAATGAAGTGGCAGCTACCGTGAACGAGGGGGCCATCGGGGTGCAGGATATCGCCGAGAAGACGGCGGACATTGTGGAGAAGACCTTCCATGAAGCCACAATGGCTGACGAGAATACGCAGAGCGCTAAGGAAATGCAGCAGCTGGTTGAGAAATTTATAATCTGAGCGGGTTTCAGCAGATCTTTACCTGGGCTTCATCTGTTTTTAAGCTTGAGGGGGTATAGTACTCACATACCCCCCTTTAATATAACTTTTGACCCCGCCGGACGCTGGCGGGGTCCTTTTTTTTTGTGTATTGATATTTGCGCTGAAGCCGGGGTTTCCGGTATGCTATATGTAAGTATAATACTGGAAGGAGGACACTTCATGAGCAGATTAATGCTCAGCTCTGCGCAGAGTCTACGGACCCACACACAGCGGTTAATGTGCAGAGCGGACAGCTATACTCCGCTGTAATAATGTAATGCTCCACTTGTGAACGTCAGTCCGAAAGACTCTGCTGCCTTGATAAGTTGAAATAACTTAAGAGGAGCGGAGCGAGCAATGAAATATGTAAATGCAGATCTGGTATTACCGCAGCAGCTGCTGCAGGAGGTTCAGAAATATATGCAGGGCGGGATGCTTTATATCCCGAAGCCCGAGGGACAACGCAAGCGGTGGGGGGAGAATTCAGGCGGCAGATCCTATCTGAGCGCCCGGAACCAGTCCATTCGTGAGCATTATGCCAGCGGATTGAGCGTAACCGAGCTGGCGGAGCAATTCTGCCTGTCGGGCGACAGCATCAAGAAGATTGTATATGGAAGCAAGCAGAGAGGGTAGAGGTCTAAGGCCGCGTGACGCAGCCATTTCTTCTTGTGAGATTCAGCCACGAGCTGGCTTCGATTGCACTATATACACTAGATTCCTCCAAAACCTCCCGAAAAATAGCATCTGCTGCACTCTGTACAGTAGAATTTTGCGTTGGCGGCCTTTTGGAGCATATTTGCAGAAATCTAGTGTATGAAATACAGCAGAATGGGTTACTGGGCCGGTTAAAGTGAAATCTATTGTATGAAATACAATCGCAGCGTTCTTACAGAAGCGTCCGCAAACAAGCGTTCACTCACCAGTCTTCATTCACAAGCGCCCGCGCCTGGCACTCAAGCTGATCCTCAACCTAATCCACCCTAAATAGAGGCTGTCCCAAGAAGTCGCGTCGTGACTTTTGGAGCAGCCTTTTCTTTTTGTGCAAAAGTCAGGTTATACCTGTCTATTATCTATGTCCGCCGCCAACGCCAACCCTATAATGAATGCAGACATCCATATGAGGGAGGCAGGAAGATGAAACTAGAAACAGCAGCAAGGGATATAGTACTGCGGGCGCTTAAGGCGTACGAATTAGATTGGACGAAGATTGAATATATTGGACAATCCGATAGCGTCACCTTCAAGGTAGAGACGGAAACAGCGGGCAAGCTGCTGCTGCGGATTCATGGCGAACGGTGCAGCCGGGCAGAAATTCTGTCGGAGCTGGAATGGCTCAGGCATCTCAGCGGGGCAGCGGAGCTGGTTGTCCCTGTGGGGCTGCCCGATTCAAGCGGCAGTTATATCCTGGAGACTTGCTGTGAAGCTGGCGGTGGAGAGCAACTTAACTATGTTACTCTGATGCGCTGGGTGGAAGGGGAGCATGCAGAGTCTAGTCTGCCGGATGAGCATCTATATGCTGTAGGCGTTATGCTGGCCGGGATGCATGAAGCGGGCGAACAGTTTGTACCCTCAGCAGAGTTCACCCGTCCGGCTTGGGGAGCGGACAGCTTCCGCAAGGAATGGGACAAGCTGGAGAAGTATCATACGGCTATGGTGTCACAAGCTTCATGGGCGCTCTATCAGGCGGCTGCTATAAGAATCCTTGGTGAACTCGATGCTATGACGCCGGACCCCGGCAGCTATGGCCTGATCCACGGTGATTTGCATGGCGGGAATGTGGTGTTCGCTGAGGGTAAGCCCCGGGCGATTGATTTCGGCCTCTGCGGCTACGGCTTCTACCTCCATGATCTGGCCGCTGCTCTGCTGGAGCTGTCCACGGAGCAGCGCAGGAGCCTGATTCGAGGCTATAGCAGCGTCCGTGCGCTGGAGACGGATTATGAACGGAAGCTGGAATGCTTTTTTGTCAAAATCATGATCGGGAACTACAGCCACCATATCTCAAATCCGGACGAACTCCCCGGCTTGCGGGAGGAGCAGCCGTATGCCTTAGCTTATCTAAAAGAGTACTTGGCAGACTCCCGTTTTTTGTTCAAGAGAATCGAACCTGCCCAACTAGGATGAATTGTGCAAGATGAACTGTGCAATCTGTAAATATGTCCACTGAACCTAGCCTGAGGACATTTATTGCCCTCCCCTGCGGCGGTAACATAAAGACATCAAAGAGCAGTCAGCTTTGAATCACCGATCAAAGGGGAGTATACAGATGAAGCGATCCATGCAAAAGGGAGCATCACTATTACTGATGGTTATGATGCTGGCACTAGTTGTAACCGCTTGCGGCGGGAACAATGCGAAGAATAACGGCGCGAACGGCGGAGAGGCCACACAGGGCGCGGACGGGGGCAGCGGCAACGGCAAGAAGACAGAGCTGCTGTTCTGGTCTCCCTTCTCCGGCTCGGACGGACCGTTCATGAAGAAAATCGTCGATAAATACAACAGCTCCCAGGATCAATACAAAGTGAAATTCGTCATTCAGCCCAACGGCGAGTATTACAAGCAGCTGGATGTGGCGCTCAGCACGGGGAAGGAGCGGCCGGACCTGATGATTATGCATGTCGATCAGGTGCCGACCTACCAGAGCAAGGATCAGCTGCAGCCTGTGGATGAGCTGGCAGCGGCAGCGGGCATTAATCCGGCTGATTTTGCCGAAGCCCCGGTGAAGTACGCCACCATCGACAGCAAGCTTTATACGATTCCGCTCGATATTCACCCGGTCGTGATGTATTACAACAAGGATCTGTTCGAGCAGGCGGGCATCACTGCACCTCCAGCGAACCGTGCCGAGTTCGACGACGCTGTACAGAAGCTGACGGACAAAGGCAAAGGGGTCTACGGCTATGTCGTGCCTACCCTCTGGCCGCAGCAGTTCATCTTCCCGTCACTCGTCTGGCAGAACGGCGGAGAGCTCTGGAACGGCACGGATGTAGCCTATAATTCTCCTGAAGCGGTAGAGATGGTACAGTGGCTGCGTGATATGGTAGACAAGGGCATCTCCCCGGCCAATGTGCAGCAGGACGGCGAGAATACCCTCTTCCTGCAAGGCAAGAACGCGATTCAATTCAACGGGCCGTGGATGAAATCACAGTTCGATGAAGCCGGGCTGAATTACGGCGTAGCCGTTATGCCGCAGATCGGCAAGGCGAAGCAGGCGATATACGGAGGCTCACACGGCTTCGTGGTTCCGAAGGCAGTGACCGACAGCAGCGCGCTGGCCGGCATCGGCGACTTCCTGAAATATGTCTCCGGCAATTCCCTGGACTGGGCGGAATCGGGTCAGGCGGTAGCCTCCAAGACGGTGATGGACAGTGCGGAATTCCAGGCGATGGAATTCCAGAGCACCGTATCCAAGAGCTTCCCGTCCGTACAATTTGCACCGAATGTCCTGAACTGGGGTACCATCATTGAACCGGTATGGGGAGAGCTGAGCAATGCGATTCTCGGCAAAAAATCACCGCAGCAGGCGATGGATGATGCGGTAGCCAAATCCCGTCAGGCGATGAAGTAGCCTCAGGTGAAGCGGAGCATTTCGGCAGAACGGGGCGGGGGGCGCTGATACGCTCCCCGCTTTACCCTGTACGAAGAAATGGAGGAATCCTTTTGAATAGCACATGGACTTCACGGTTAACCTCATTCCTGTTCATCCTGCCCTATCTTGCAGCCTTCGGCCTGTTTCTGCTCTTTCCGATTCTGTACGGCTTGGTGATCAGTCTGCAGGACTTTGAATTGCTGTCAGCGGAACATCCCTTTGTTGGACTGCGCAATTATATTACAATTCTTACGCCGGGAACGTATGAGAACAGCCTCTTCTTCAGCGGCCTGTGGACCACCCTCCAGTTCGTCCTGTATTCCGTTCCGCTGCTGATCGTTGCGGGCTTAGGGATGGCGATGCTGGTGAATGCGCTCCCGCGGAAGCTGCGCGGGCTGTTCCGTACCTTCTATTTCCTGCCTTACGCGATGTCGGCTTCCGTGATGGCTGTCATCTGGCTGATGATGTTCGATACGAATGCCGGATTCATCAACAGTCTGCTGCAGAAGCTGGGGTTGAGCGGGATTCCATGGCTGACCGCTACACCGTGGGTCTGGATTGCGCTGGTCCTCACGACGCTCTGGTGGACGATCGGCTTCAATATGATTATTTTTGTGAATGCGCTCAATGAGGTGCCTGAGGATTATTATGAGGCGGCTTCGATTGATGGAGCAGGGGCCTGGAACCGGTTCGTGTCCATTACGCTGCCGTCGATCCGGCCGGTGATGCTGTTCGTGCTGATTACCTCGACCATCGCGTCCTTCAATGTGTATGCCCAGCCGTTTCTGCTGACGCGCGGAGGGCCGGGAGATACGACCAGGGTGCTGCTGATTAATGTACTGGACCAGGCATTCGCGCGCAAGGATATCGGCTCCGCTTCGGCGATGGCGATTATGATGGCGCTGCTGATTATGATCATATCCATCGTGCAGTTTCGTCTTACGAACCGGAAGGAGAAGGTCTAAATGGGAAAAATCAAAAGAACGGGCCTGCTGCTGCTGGCCATCCTGATCGCCCTGTTCGTGCTGCTGCCGCTGGTGTGGATGCTGTCCACGGCCTTCAAGAATGACTTCGAAGCCCTCTCCGGGCGGATGAACTTCCTGCCGCAGAAGCCTACGCTTGATAATTTCATCCAGGGGCTGAGCGGCGAGCTGATGAATACGCCGATTCTGCGCTGGATTATCAACTCCCTGTCGGTTGGGATCGCGGGGACGGCGATCGTGCTGCTGATTGATTCCATGGCGGCCTTCGCCCTGGCCCGGCTGCCGGATCTGCCGCTGCGCCGTACGCTGCTGGCAATGTTCATCGCCTCGCTGATGATTCCCGGCGTGCTGACGTTCCTGCCGATGTATATCGAGTTCAATACCCTGGGGCTGATCAACACCTACCAGGCGCTGATTCTGCCCGCTACCGCCGGGGCGTTCGGGGTGTTCCTGCTGTACCAGTTCTTTGTCTCCTTCCCCAAAGAGATTGAAGAGGCGGCCCGCATCGACGGGGTGAACAAATGGAACCTGTACGCCCGGATTCTGCTGCCGTCGGCGGTGTCCATCATGATGACGCTGGGCATTTTCACCTTTATGGGGATCTATAATGACTTTGTGTGGCCGCTCTATGCGACTACCTCGCCGGAGATGCGGACGATCACCGCAGGAATTGCGATAATGGCTACCGGAAGCTATACCCAGAGCTACGGCAAATTAATGGCTATGACCACCATTGCCGCGCTTCCGGTGCTGATTATCTTCATTATCGGCCAGAAGTCGTTCGTGAAGGCGATTACCAGCTCGGGTGTGAAATAGCAGGTGAGGGGAGGATGCAGATGGAAAAGAGTTCAGCGGGACCCCGGAAGGCATGGGTAGGAGGTGAGAGATCACGTAAACGAATCTACTCCCTTGCGGCAGTACTGTTACTTATTCTGGCGGGAGGTGCTTATCTGTTGCTGCAGCAGAATCAGGACGGAGGGCAACAGGTCTACAAGGGCCACGGCGGGACATTCAAGAATACGCTGGCCGAGATCGATACGCCTGATCCGAGTGTCATCTACAAGGATGGGTATTATTACATGACCTTCACCCATAACGGAACGGATATTATGGTGATGAAGTCACGAACGCTGGACTTCCGGCAGGCAGAGCGGAAGGTAGTCTGGTACCCGCCGGCGGAGACCGCATATTCGGCGAATCTCTGGGCTCCCGAGCTGCAATATATCCGGGGCCAGTGGTACATCTATTTCGCCGCAGACGACGGACATAACGAGAATCACCGGATGTATGTGCTCCAGGGCGACAGCGGTGATCCGCTGGGCGGCTATACGTTCAAGGGGCAGGTAACCGACAACACCAACAAGTGGGCCATCGACGGGCTGGCGATGGAAGTGGACGACGCGCTGTATTTCGTCTGGTCCGGCTGGGAAGGGGATATGAACGCTGCGCAGAACACCTATATTGCCCCGATGAGTGATCCGCTGACGATCAGCGGGCCGAGAGTACTGCTCAGTGAGCCGCTGCTTGCGTGGGAGCAGGCTGGAGGCCCGCCGTATATTAATGAGGGCCAGTCCATACTTTATCATGACGGCCGTGTCTTCATCGTCTATTCCGGGGCGGGCAGTTGGACGCCGTATTACAGTCTGGGGCTGCTGGCCCTGAAGCCGGGCTCAGACCCGTTGGAGACGGCAAGCTGGACCAAAGCGGAGCTGCCGCTGCTGACCATGGATGAAGCCGCCGGAGTATACGGACCAGGGCATAATTCCTTCACCGTATCGCCTGACGGGAGCGAGCAGTGGATCATCTATCATGCCACGGCAGGGGCGGAGGACGGCTGGAACAACCGCAAGGCGCGGGCACAGCGCGTTAGCTGGGACAAGGACGGCCTGCCGGTCTTCGGCAAGCCGCAGCCTTTGAGCGCGGCGCTTGAGGTGCCTGCAGGAATGGGCGTATTCCAGGCGGAGCATGCTGTGCAGAACGGGCACCAGCTGGAGTTCCCCTTGCTGCCGTCCGCAGTGGACAGCGATACCCCGCTGCTGGTGCATTATGTGAATCCGGGTGAAGCACCGGTGGAGGCGGCGGTGTCGGTGAATGGCGGGCAGCCGATGTCCCTTAAGCTTCTGCCATCCGCCGAAGGACAGACCGGCTACGCCTATCTGCTCCTGCCCTTTGCAGCAGGGGAGAATACGGTATCGCTGGAGCTGGCTGCGGGAACCTCCGCTAAGCTGAGCGCAATCGAAATTCCGCGTTATGAGGCGGAAGCCCAAGCGTTGATGGGGGAAGCGGCGGCGGAGGATCATCCGTATGCCTCAGGCGGAGGCGCTGTAAGCATGGGTACCCGCGGGGCGTCGCTGCGCTTCGGCAACCTTCGTGTGCCGCGCGCCGGAACCTACACCGCCATAGTAGCGGTCATGAATGCTTCCCCGGATGCGAAGCTGGAGGTGTCCGTGAACGGCGGCCGGAAGGCCGGATATCCCCTCAAGACGCAGGGGCGTAACGAGGCCGCCTTTCTGGAGCTGGAGCTGACATTGCAGAGCGGCGCGAATGAAATCATTCTTTTTGACAGTCAGGGCAGCTTCGGTATAGATTATATGGATATATGGCAGAAGAGTGAATGAAGCGCTAGATTCATAGCTTGCAAGTAAGACGGGGGCTTGATCAGATGAGAGATTCGGAAGGCTGGCGATTCGCAGAGCGTTATAAATTGGTTGCGCTCTCATTATGGCAGCCGGTGCTGCTTCTGGCTCTGGTGCTGAGCGGCTGCGGCGCAGGGCAGAAGGAGGAGCCGGTGCCGCCTGCCGCTCCGCCGGTAACGCTGGAGTACTGGACGCCGTTCAGCGGAGGAGACAATATATTCATGACCGGGCTGGTGGAGCAGTTCAATGCCGAGCATCAGGAGATCCGGGTGGATCAGATCAACTCCCGGCTGGATGATTATTATTCCCGGCTGCGTACAGCCATTCTGTCCGGCAATGCGCCGGATCTGGCGATTATCCATGCCACCAACCTGCCGCAGTTCGTGCAGAACGGCTATATCGAATCTCTGGACGGGCTCGCTGCGGATGCCGGGCTGGACTGGGAGCAGTTCAATGCCAAAATTGCCGGGTCTACCGTCTACGCCGGTGCCCATTATGCCGTCCCGCTGGATACGCATACCCTGGTGCTCTATTACAACAAGAAGTATCTGCGGGAGGCGGGATTGCTGGATGCCGCGGACAAACCGCTGATCGGGCGGGGGGAGCAGGGGTTCACCGCTTTCCTGCAGAAGCTGAAGGATGCCGCTCCACCCGGAGTTGCGCCGCTGGCCCTGCCCAGCACACGGATCGATTCGGTGTGGCTGTGGTGGAGCCTGTACAATCAGATGCAGGGCGGCGGTGACTTTTACAATTCCGAGGGGACGCAGGCGGTCTTCAACAATAAGCATTCTCTTCAGGCGCTGGAGTTCGTGAACAGCCTGTATCAGCAGAAGCTGATTCCGCCGCATATCAACGATGCCTTCAAGCTGTTCTATGACGGTGAGGCGGCTACCCTGATTACGGGGGTGTGGGGCACCGGTGCATTCGAGAAGGATGAGCAGCTGGAGCTGGGCGTCGTGCCGGTTCCGGTCATCTATGATCATCCGGGGGTCTGGGGGGATTCGCATACGCTGGCTATTCCGGCCAAAAGCGGGCTGAGCGCGGAGAAACGCAGAGCGGCGATGATCTTCGCCCGCTGGGCGGTGGAGCATGGGGTGATGTGGGCGGAAGCCGGGCATGTGCCAAGCTCCCTCAAGGTCGTCCGGAGCGAAGCTTATACGGTGCTGAAATTCCGCAGCGACTATGCCGCCGCCGCGAGCTCCGTAGCCTATTGGCCGAGAAATGTGAAGCAATGGAGTATTAATGAAGAGATTATCCGCCAGTTCGAGAAGATGATCTACAAGGAACAGACTCCGCAGCAGGCGCTTGCGCGGGCGGTGGACAGCATTAACCTTCAGCTAAAGAAATAACGCTGCGGGAGCAAAGGGGGAATAGCGGTTGAGATCCGTTCACAGCTGGTTCAGGAATCTGGCGCTTGCGCGCAAGCTCATTCTGATTAATGTGGTGTTCATTGTGCTTCCGCTGGGACTGATGGGCTATTTCGCCTTCGCCCGCTTCACCGCAACGACGGAGCGTAAGGTGGGCGATTATCAGCTTCAGACGCTGAAGCAGCTTACGCTGAATATCGATACCTATATGAATGAGCTGAACCGGCTGACGGTGATGCCCTATCAGTATCCCAAGGTGACCGATTATCTTGCAACAAAGCGTGCCCCAGGCGAACCCCTTACGCTGGATGAGATCAGCGGACTCAACAGCTTCGTCACCCAGGTGTTTCTGAACGGCCGGGTCGATATTCTGGGCGTCTCCCTGTATGGTACGGGCGGAGCTTCCTATGTGGTCATGCCGGAGAGCCAGTATGTCACGACCTACAAGCTGGATGAGAATGTGAGCTGGCTGAATAAGTTCAAGGGGCATTACGGGAAGCCGGTCTATGTGGCGACGCATGACTTAAGCGCAAGCAGCGGTACTGTCTATGAGGCCTTCTCCATTGTCCGGGAGCTGCGCAGCTTCGATGACGGCGTGACGATTGGATACATTGTCATTGATGTGGACCCGAAGTTCATCAGCGAGATTCTGTCGAAGGTTAAGCTGGATGCCAAGGAGCTGCTGTATATTACGGATGAATCCGGCAACCGGGTCACCGGCAAGGATTATGGATACCCGCAGACGGCGTCTGCCGTAACTCCGGGGCGAACCGGTGAGGGGGTCAGCCATGTGAAGTCGGAGGGGGAAGGGCTGCTGGTCGCCCATGTGACCTCTGAGGTTACAGGCTGGACGACGGTAGGCGTTGTTCCGGTGGCCAGTCTAATGAAGGAGACCGAGGTTCTGCGCACGTATATTATTCTTACGGGCATTATCTGCGTTGGTCTGGCCCTGCTGCTCTATGTGTTCATCGCCTACCGGATCACGCAGCCGCTGCGCAAGCTGAGCCGGCTCATGCGCAGTGTGGAGCGCGGAGACCTCAGCATGGCTTTTCCAGTTAGTGGCAGGGATGAAGTGGGTATGCTCGGCCATTCGTTCAACGGCATGCTTGCCAAGCTCAGCGAACTCGGTTACCTGCTCTATGAGACGGAGATCCGGGAGAAGGATGCGCAGATTGCCGCGCTGCAGAGCAAGATCAATCCGCATTTTCTGTACAATACTCTCGGGTCTATCAGCATGTATGCCGAGCTGGAGGGCAGCCCGGAGATCATCGCCATGTCCAACAATCTCAGCAAGCTGCTGCGTTACAGTCTGAGCGGGCGCAAGGAGCAGGTGACGCTGCAGGATGAGCTGGACCATGTAGGCGGCTATATGACAATCCAGCAGATGCGCTACGAGGAACGGATTCAGTTCAGCATGGCGGTTGAACCGTCCCTGCTGGGCTGTGAGGTCATTCCGCTGATGATTCAGCCGCTGGTCGAGAATGCCATTAACCATGCGCTGGATAAGGGCGTTGGCCGCGGCCGGATCTCGCTGAGTGCAGAACGCCGCGGGCAGGTGCTGAGAATCGCCGTCGAGGATGACGGGATCGGCATGAATGCAGAGGCGCTTGAAGCACTTCGGCTGCACCTGCGGGATACGCAGGAGCTTGGCGGGCGCTCCGGCAACGGGCTGTTGAATGTTCACCGCCGGATTGTGCTGCATTATGGCGAGGCCTATGGCCTATCCCTGGAGAGTATGCCCTATCAGGGCTTCAAGGCAGTGCTTAAGCTGCCGGTGCTGAGCCGGGAAGGCAGAGGAAGGGAGGGTGACGGGGTTGCCTAGAATACTGATTGTTGACGATGAATCGGTCTTCCGTAAAGGCCTGCGCAAGATGATCGCCGCCGTGGGTGACGGCTGGGAGGTGGTTGGTGAAGCCATCGACGGCTACGATGCCCTCGACAAGCTGGCCGAGCTGACCCCTGAGGTGCTGCTCACCGATATCCGTATGCCGCGGATGGACGGCATCCAGCTTCAGCAAGTGGCCGGTGAGCGCTTCAAGGATCTGATGACCGTTGTGGTCAGCGGCTATGATGAATTCGCTTATGTGCAGCAGTCCATGCGGGAGGGGGCGAAGGACTATCTGATGAAGCCGGTCGAACGCGAGGAGCTGGGCCGCGTACTGGAGCGGCTGGGCCGGGAGCTGGCTGAACGCCAGGCGCTGCCTGCGCGCAAGGAGGAGCCGTGGCAGGTCCAGCCGGTGCTGAAGCGGCATGTGGCCGGTCACCTGATTGAGAGTCTGCTGAAGGGCCGGACGCAAGGCAGCGACCTCCAGCTGCTGCGCGAGCTGGGCCTTGCCTTCGGGCACCGCTATTTCATCTGCATGGTGATCAAGCTGGATAAGCATTCGGTGGAGAAGGAGCGTTATCTGCGGGGAGACCCGTCCCTGTTCCTCCTGTATATCCAGCAGGTGGTTCAGGAGATGATTGACCGCCATGCTACAGGACTAAGCTTTGTGCTGTCGGATACCGAGGTGGTGGCGCTGCTGAATACAGCAGATCCGCAGCATCCCCTGTCTGCGCCAGGTACTCTGGGGGATATGATCCGCAGGCAGATCCGTTCGCTGTCCAATCTGACCGTGACGATTGGGGTCAGCAATCCCGCCGAAGGCCTGCCGGGAATCCCGAAGGCCTACAATGAGGCCGGGATTGCCCTCTTGTACCGGCTGATTGAAGGCGGCGACAAGCTGCTGGAGTATGCCAGCATGACGCAGCGTCCGCATTCCGGCGGCCCGCTGAAATGGTCCTGGGAGCTGCTGGAGAAGTCGATTACCGCCGGCAGAGTGGCGGGGATCGGCCCGATTGTCGAACATATGATTGAAGAGCTGTGCAGCATGGCGGAATCACCGGAGAGCATCCATCAGCAGCTCTGCAAGCTGCTGCTGTACTACTACGAATTGTCCGAGGAGCTTGAGGTGACCGAAGCGTGGCTGGGGTCGAAGGATATCCGCAAGGTGCTGTTCGATGTCTGCAGCCTCTCCTCGCGGCAGGAGCTGGCTGAGAAATGCCGGGGGCTGCTGCTCACACTGACCCGCTGCATTGCGGAGTCCAGAGCCGCGAAGGATATCGATCCGGTCGCTGCCGCCCAGCGTTATATTTCGCAGCATTACGATCGTCCGCTGAGCCTCAAGGAGGTAGCGGATGAAGTGTTTCTGAATCCGGCGTATTTCAGCAATCTGTTCAAGCAGAAGACTGGCATCACCTTTATTGGGTTCCTTACGCGTATCCGCCTGGAAGAGGCCTGCAAAAAGCTGGCCTTCACGGATGACAAGATCAGCAGAATCGCGGAGGATACCGGCTTCGGCAATGTACGGCACTTCAACCGCGTGTTCAAGAACAGCAGCGGGTTATCGCCCAAGGAATACAGGGACAGCACCCGCATGGTGCAGGCGGCTTCTATGGGTGGCCGGAAGTGGCCAGCTGACGGACGTAGAGCAGGAGATTAAGGGCCTGCCGGCCTGCGACTGCACAGC
This sequence comes from Paenibacillus sp. FSL R7-0302, assembly GCF_038006885.1. NCBI lineage: Bacteria > Bacillati > Bacillota > Bacilli > Caryophanales > Paenibacillaceae > Paenibacillus > Paenibacillus sp. FSL R7-0302. The sequence goes on along the minus strand of NZ_JBBOWB010000001.1, from coordinate 4,091,335 downwards.
GGAGCTGCCGCTTGCGCTGATCCGCGCGATTGTGGAGCTAATGAAAATGGTGCATAAATTGCAACAATGTGTGTTAACCTGGGGCCTAGCTGACAGAAATCCTGCACAATTTACAACAATGTGCGCTCAGCAGGAGCTAATTTGAGAGGAATCCTGCAATAAATGCAACAATCCGCGTTATCTGGAGCCGGACTGACGGGAATCCTGCAATTAATACAACAATCAGCTATCGGTATCCGTAATCCGAAACTGGCGAGGGAGCATGCATGACCACACTCGCCTGTCCGGTGAGAAGCCGGGCCTGGAGCCAGTGTGTTAGCCCGGGGCTGTCTCATCCAGAATCACAACGCAATCGAACGAACCGCCTCCTCCGTTGTAACCAGCTGCTCGCTCCCCAGCTCCATATCCTTCAGCCGCAGCTTACCCTCCGCCGCCTCGCTCTCACCGACCATAATGACATACCGGATGCCTTTGGCGCTGGCTGTTGCCAGCGTTTTTTTGAGCTTGCGCGTGCCCGTGTCCACCGTGGTCCGGATACCTGCGGACCGCAGGCTAGCTGCGGCAACCAGAGCCTGAGGCAAATACCCGCCAATGGGAATGATCAGCACGCCGGAACGCTCCGCCGCTGCCTGCTCCCGGCGTTCGCCGAGCAGGGCCATGATCGATTCCATCCCGAAGGATATGCCGACGGTTGGATACTCTATATCGTCGCGCCCCACGAGCTTGCCGATGATCGCGTCATATCGCCCGCCGCCGCCGAGACTTGAGGGATAGCCGCCGGAAGCATCGAAGATTTCATAGACTGTCCCCGTATAGAATGACAGCCCGCGTGACAGAAATGGATCGAAGACGCACATGTCCGCAAGTCCAACCGCATCAATCAGCTGCTGCAAGGCCTGCACTTCGAGCGTCCCCGGCAGTCCTTCAAGCTTATACCGCTCCACCAGTTCCTCGAATCCCGGGTTCGTCAGCTCCAGGAGCTCCGAGATCAGTGTAACCGTCTGAGCGGTTAGCTGCTTGTTCGTCAGCTCGGCCAGCACCCCGCCGCTGCCGATCTTAGCCAGCTTGTCGAGGGTCAGCATGACGGAGAGCTGTTCCTCCGGCGGAACAAAGGCCGCCCCCAGAATCTCGCCCAGGAAACGGCGGTTGTTCCACTTCAGCACCACCGGAATATCCAGTCGGCGGAAGGCTTCCGCTGCCAGCTGCATCAGCTCCGCTTCTGCCTGCGGTCCGGCAATGCCGGCGACATCGGCGTCACATTGCAGGAATTCGCGCAGGCGGCCTTTTTTGACCGGACCATCGCGGAACACCTTGCCGATCTCATACCGCCGGTAGGGGAATTCAATTCCCGGATTTAAGGCAATCACCTTGGCAAAAGGGATCGTCAGATCGTAACGCAGCCCCAGCCTGCGCCCGCCCTGATCGGCCAGCTGGTACATCTCGCGCAGAATCTCATCGCCCCCGGCGTATTTGGAGGTCAGCAGCTCCAGCTCATTCAGCAGGGTCGTATCCATCGGCTCGAAGCCGTACAGCTCAAACAGCTCCTGAAGCGTAGTCCGCACCTTCTGGCGGATGGCCTGCTCCCGGCCGAAATAATCATAAGTTCCTTTAATATTCTGCATCCTTGTCAGCTCCTTTGTTCAATAGTTTGCAGTAAAATAAAAAACGCGCCGGACCCCGTGGTCCCGCGCGCTTATCTATGCCGCAGGGAGGTCAAACGCGAAATGCGTTAGCCCTCCCTGAATGAATTCAGGTGTGTGCTAACGCTGCTTGTGATGATGAAGTTGATTCGTTATGATGGACAAGCGGTTCATATGAATCAATTCCCTTCCGGCTGGATTACAGCACATTATAGCGGATCAGGAGCAACCGCGCAAGACCTGCATTATTTTCCATAAAGGAGCAATCATAATGAATCATACAGAGCTGATTACAGCAGCAGAGAACTTCGCGAAGGAGCAACTCGGCCAGGATACCACCGGCCATGACTGGTTCCATACTAACCGGGTGCGGAATACTGCGGCGCTGATCGCAAGAATGGAAGGGGCGAGTGTGGTCATCTGCACGGTCGCTGCCCTGCTGCATGATGTAGCAGACGAGAAGCTGAACCCCTCCAAGGAGGCGGGGCTGCTCAAAGTACAAACTTGGCTCACCGCACATCTGCCGGATGAAGCTGCGTGCAGGCATATTATGGAGATCATCGGGACAATGTCGTTCAGTGGCGGCGGGGGGGAGCCCATGTCAACGCTGGAAGGGCAGGTGGTCCAGGATGCGGACCGTCTGGATGCGCTCGGGGCCATCGGCATTACGCGGACCATGGTCTTTTCGGGAGCCAAGGGCCGTCCGGTCTATGATCCGGAGATTCCACCGCGTGATGAATCGCTGCAGAAGGAATACCGTGATTACTCCAAGGGCACGGCGGTCAATCATTTTTATGAGAAGCTGCTTAAGCTAAAGGACCTCATGAACACCCCGTATGGCAAGCAGCTCGCGGAGGAGCGGCATCAGTTTATGCTGATTTTTCTGGAGCAATTCGATAAGGAATGGAATCAGGGGGCAGAGTAGGTGTTATAATGGAATAATGCGCAAGATGGATGGAACGCGGGAGACCCCGCCTGAACCGGAACAATCAGCATAGAAGAGGTTGAGTATATAATGAGTGAAGAACAAGTGAAGTTTAGTGATTATGGTCTGGATGAAGAGATTATCCGCGCGCTGGAGGTTCTGAAGTATGTGGACCCCACCGAGGTGCAGCGGAAGGTGATTCCTGTGGCGCTGAAGGCGCAGGATATGATCGTCAAGTCGCAGACCGGCAGCGGTAAGACCGCAGCCTTCGCCATCCCGCTCTGCGAGCTGGCCGATTGGGCGGAGAACAAACCCCAGGCGCTGGTGCTGACCCCCACCCGGGAGCTGGCCCAGCAGGTGAGAGAGGATATTACGAACATCGGGCGCTTCAAGCGGATCAAGGCGGTAGCGCTGTTCGGCAAGCAGCCTTTTGCCCCGCAGAAGCTGGAGCTGACCCAGAAGACGCATGTGGTCGTAGGCACGCCGGGCCGTGTATTTGACCATATTGAGCGCGGAACGCTGAATCTCAGCCGGATACAATATCTGGTGATCGACGAAGCGGACGAAATGCTCAGCATGGGCTTCATCGAGCAGATCGAGAAGATCATTAAGCAGCTGCCTAAGGAACGTGTAACGATGCTGTTCTCAGCGACGCTGCCTGAGATCATTAAGAATCTGTGCCGCAAGTATATGACGGAGCCGGTGGATATCGAGATCGAAGCGAGCGGAATAACGACGGCATCCATTGAGCATGCGCTGATTGAAGTCGTACAAGCTGCCAAGTTCGGGCTGCTCAGCGACCTGCTGACGGTGGAGAACCCGGATAGCTGTATTATTTTTTGCCGGACCCAGGAGCAGGTGAATGCCCTCTTCCGCGGGATGGCTGACCTCGAATATCCGGTGGACAAGATTCACGGCGGCATGGAGCAGGACGAGCGGTTTGAGGTGATGAATGCTTTTAAGCGGGGCCAGTTCCGTTATCTGATTGCCACCGACGTTGCTGCCAGAGGGATTGATATCGAGAACATTACCCATGTCATCAACTACGATATCCCGCTCGAAAAAGAGAGCTACGTCCACCGCACCGGCCGCACCGCCCGCGCCGGCAAAAGCGGCAAAGCCATCACCTTCGTGACGCCGAATGAACACAAATGGGTCAGAGAAATCGAAGGCTACATCGGCTTCAGCCTGCCGGAGATGAAGGCTCCTTCGGACGATGCCGTGGCCTATGCCAAACCTGCCTTCGATCTGAAGCTGGGCAAGCAGCAGGTCCGCAAAGCCGGCAAAACCGAGGTCATGAACCAGGACATCATGAAGCTGTACTTTAACGGCGGGAAGAAAAAGAAGCTTCGAGCGGTCGATTTCGTCGGCACCATTGCCAAGCTTGAGGGCATTTCGGCTGAGGACATCGGGATCATCACGATTCAGGATAACGTGACCTACGTCGATATTCTGAACGGTAAGGGCTCGCTTGTACTGCAAGCGATGAAAGAGACTACCGTGAAGGGCAAGCTGCTGAAGTGCCATATCGCGAAGAAATAAACTACAATAATAGGAACTCTTTTTAAAGGATGGGCTTCTAATGAAGAAAGCAGACAAGTCAGCCTCCTAAATTCAGTTTACACAACCATTTAGGAGGCATAGCCAATGAAATTTAATCCGATTGATATGGAGAACTGGAAGAGACAAGAGATCTTTAATCATTATCTGAACCAGGGCACGACCTTCAGCATGACGGCAGAAATTGAGATAAGCAGTTTATACCGGAAGATAAAGCAACAAGAATATAAGCTGTATCCTGCCCTTCTATTCTTAATGACCCGTGTGGTCAACTCCAATACAGCGTTCAGAATGGGGTACAATAGTGCGGGGGAATTAGGGTATTGGGACAAGGTTGACCCGCTGTATACGATTGCTGACAGTGTCTCGGAATCCTTCTCTGCAATTTGGACGGCTGGCACGGGTGAATTCAGAGCGTTCCATGATTCTTATCTGTCTGATGTGGAGAATTATAAGGATTCCGGGAGATTGTTCCCCAAGATGCCGATTCCTGAGCATACCTTTTCTGTATCTATGATTCCGTGGACGTCCTTTACCGGATTTAACCTGAATATCAGCAATAACGGAAATTACCTTCTGCCCATTATTACCGCAGGGAAATTTATGACCAGAGGCGATTCCATATACCTGCCGCTGTCGTTGCAAGTCCATCATGCGGTCTGTGACGGTTATCATGCAGGATGGTTCATGAACGAGGTTCAGGCCATGGCAGATCGTGCTGAGGAATGGATTGGCGGGGGTTGTTAATTTCTAAATAAAGAAACCTTCCGAGATGCGCCCTAGGCCGCATTCCGGAAGGTTTTTTATTGGAGTCCGCCAGACTTTGTTCGCTCCGGCATCAATAGAAGCCACTAAGCATTATACTGCGCCTGATACAGGCGGCTGTAAGTACCTCCGGCGTTCACCAGCTCCTCGTGGCGGCCTTCCTCGGAGATGCCGTCCTCGCTTACAACAACGATCCGGTCGGCGTTCTTGATCGTCGTCAGGCGGTGGGCAATGACCAGCGTGGTGCGGCCCACCGACAGGTCAGCCAGTGACTGCTGGATCGCTGCTTCTGTCTCGGTGTCGAGCGCAGAGGTCGCTTCATCCAGGATCAGAATCGGCGGATTCTTCAGGAACATCCGGGCGATGGCCAGGCGCTGCTTCTGTCCGCCGGACAGCTTGACGCCGCGTTCGCCGATCACAGTGTCCATGCCATCCGGCAGGCTGTTAATCAGCTCCTCCAGGCGGGCCTGACGGGCAGCCTGCCAAATTTCCGGCAGCCCTGCATCAAGCTTGCCGTAGGCAATATTCTCACGGATCGTGCCGGAGAAGAGGAACACATCCTGCTGCACGATTCCGATCTGCTTGCGCAGCGAGCTGAGCTTCAACTCACGGATGTCGATCCCGTCGATGGAGATCGAGCCGCCGGTCACATCGTAGAACCGGGGGAGCAGGCTGCAGATGGTTGTTTTACCTGCACCGGAGGGTCCCACGAAGGCGATAGTTTCACCGGCGTTAACCTCCAGGCTAATATCCTCCAGCACCTTCCGGTCCGCTTCGTAGCCGAAGCTGACATGGCTGAAAGAGATATCTCCGCGAAGCGGGCCTGCCTCTACGGCATCCGGTTTGTCGGCAATGTCCGGTTCAGTGTCGATGACTTCCAGATAACGTTTGAAGCCGGCAATCCCCTTCGGATAACTCTCGATTACAGCATTAATCTTCTCAATCGGCCGGAAGAAGACGTTGGACAGCAGAATGAAAGCGACGAATTCCCCGATTTCCAGCTCTCCCTGAATGAAGAACCACGCCCCGCAGACCATCACGACAATGGTGATCAGACGGGTCATCATATAGCTGACCGAGGAGCTTTTGGCCATCAGCTTGTACGCCATCAGCTTGGTCTCACGGAACTTCTGGTTGTCCACCGCGAACAGCTCTTTCTCGAATTCTTCATTGGCAAAAGACTGGACCACACGGATGCCGCCGACATTATCCTCAATCCGGGCATTGAAGTTCCCTACGTTGCCGAATAGACGGTGATAGGTTTCAGTCATGCTGCGTCCGAAATGGATAATGACCCAGGCCATAATCGGCACGATGATGAACGTAATCACAGCCAGCTGGAGATTGATATCGGCCATCAGCACAAATGCGCCGACCAGCGTCATGACCGCAATGAACACATCCTCCGGCCCGTGATGCGCGACTTCCCCGATATCGTTCAGGTCATTGGTTATTCTGCCGAGCAGGTGACCTGTTTTGTTGTTGTCGAAGAACCGGAAGCTGAGCTTCTGGATATGATCGAACATTTTTTTACGCATATTGGTTTCAATATTAATGCCCAGCATATGCCCCCAATAGGTAACGACATAGTTCATTGCTGTATTGAGCGCATAAATCCCGAGCAGGGCAACGCAGGCAATCAGAATCAGCGGCCAATCCTGACCCGGCAGCAGATCATCAATGAATTTATTGACAGCCACCGGAAAAGCAAGCTCCAGCAGACCGGCACCCACCGCACAGGTGAAATCAAGGATAAACAGCTTCTTGTAAGGACGGTAATAGGAGAAAAAACGACGCAGCATCTCTTGTTCACTCTTTTCTGTAATATGTTATGTATCTGGTTATTGAGATTGATTCTCAACTGAACCTTATGTTTAGGATACTAAAGCGGGTTACACGTTTTGTCAACGGTGAGAACATTTAAATTAGAAATATACTGCGGAATTCATTGCCGTTTAACCCATACCGAAAGGCGATTTCATACATATTTTAACAGCATCCAGGCATAAAGGAGGAGTTAACATGAGCGAAAATATTGGGGGATACGGCGGAGCTTTCACTTCGACTGGAGCGATTCTGGTTCTGTTCATCCTGCTCGTAATTATCTCTAAATCCCTCTGGGTGTAATTCGGGTTCACCTGCTCTGCTGCCGCTGGTCACTTGACCGGCGGTTGTCTTCTGTCCAGGAGGCTGCTCCATCAAGCGATATGGTATAATGAAATAATGCGCCTTGGTTGAAGGGCGTAATACATATAGCGGCTGTATTCCCTGACAAGCTCCGGGCTTGACGGGTGCTTTGCTGCGACCTGGAGGTACAACATGAAGCTCGGCCGTGAAAATCACAAGAGGACAAGCCCGGCCTTGTCCTCATCTGCTGCGGATATCCGCAGCAGATGGATGCTCGTCACCGGAATCATCTGTGTGGCCGCTGCCCTGCGCGCCCCGTTCACTTCCGTCGGACCTCTGCTGGAGATGATCCGGGATGACCTGGGGTTATCTAATACTCTGGCGGGAGCGATTACGACTTTGCCTTTACTGGCGTTTGCCCTGCTGTCACCGTTTGCGCCCCGGCTTGCCCGCAAGCTGGGACTGCCCAATATCCTGGTGCTGGCCATGCTTACCCTGTCCATGGGAATTCTGGTCCGTTCGGCTTCCGGCACGTTAACCTTCTTCGCAGGTACGGCGATGATCGGTCTGTCGATTGCCGTCTGTAATGTGCTGCTGCCGGGACTGATCAAGGGTAAATTTCCGCACCGCATCGGTCTGATGACCGGAATCTATACCGTGTCCATGAACATATGTGCAGCGGCGGCTTCGGGGCTGAGTGTTCCCTTGGCCACCCGTGCGGGGCTGGGGTGGAGAGGGACGCTGGCGCTCTGGTTCATGATTGCTGCACTGGCTACGATCTTCTGGATTCCGCAGCTGAAGAGTCTGGGCGCGGGACAGGCAGACACTGCCTCCTCTTCAGCGGCACGGGTTTGGCGCTCCCCGCTAGCCTGGCAGGTTACGCTGTTCATGGGGCTGCAATCCCTGCTCTATTATGTGCTGATCGCCTGGTTCTCGGTGATCCTAGGTGAGCGGGGGATGTCTGCCGGCCATGCCGGCTGGATTCTCTCGCTGATGCAGCTGGCCCAGCTGCCGTTCACCTTCTTCGTGCCGCTCTGGGTGGGAAGGATGAAGAACCAGCGGCTGCCGGTGGTGATCACTTCGGTTCTGTTTATCACTGGCATCCTTGGCGTCTGGCTGGGCAGTACCGCACTGATGGCATTATGGGCTATCTGCATAGGGATTGCCGGAGGCTTCGCCTTCGGTCTGGCGATGATGTTCTTCAGCCTGCGCACTCGGACAGCGCAGGAGGCCAGCGAGCTGTCAGGGATGGCCCAGTCTGCAGGATATTTGCTGGCGGCGGCGGGACCTGCACTGTTTGGCCTGCTGCATGATGCTGCGGGGAGCTGGAATGTACCGCTTGCGCTGCTTGTCTTAGCAAGCGTACTGCTGTTCGCAGCCGGTATGGGGGCCGGACGCGACAGATATGTGGGAGACCGGTTATAAACGATGGGCCCGTCAGCTTGGCGGGGTCAAACGATAAGTTTGTATAAGATTTTCGCTGAGAAAGTGCATTGTAAGCTGATCACGGCATGCTACTATTGTGTTTAAGATCATCTGAGAATGATTATCAATGAAATTAGACACAGGAGTGAAGAGAGACATGAACAATTGGGGCCGGAAAATCATTTGGACCGCTGTACTTATCCTGGCAATGTCCGCTATCGCGGCGTGCGGAAATAATAATAAGGCTGCGGACAGCAAGGATGTGCAGACAGGGAATGCGGTAGCTGCCACCGCAGCTCCTGCGGAGACTGGCGGAGCGGCAGCTTCAGAAGGGGCGACACGGACGGTTACCGGAGAATTCGGGGAGGTGGAGATTCCGGCGAACCCTAAGCGGATCGCGGGAATCTATGTTGAGGATTACCTGAAGGCGCTCGGCGTTACCCCGGTGGTGCAATGGTATCATCCCAGCTGGGGCAAGCAGGATTATCTGAATCTGGATGTGCCGGAATACGATATCAGCGGCAGCATGGAAGCCCTGCTTGAGAAAAATCCGGATCTGATCATTACCGATGGTGGTGTAGATGCCGCTAAGTATGAGCAGTATGCCCTGGTAGCTCCAACCTTCCGCCTGCCGGAGAGCGTATTGCAGGATTCAAGGCTAATCCTTACAACGGTCGCAGACGCGCTGGGTATTCCTGAGAAAGGGAAGGCTGTACTGGCAGAATATGACCAGAAGGTGGCAGCTGGCAAAGCCGCGTTGCAACAGGCACTGGGACAGGAGAAGGTGGCTGTGATCCGGCTTAATGTGGCAGACAAAACCGTTGCTCTTTTTGGAGTCAAAAACCGCTTTACTGGTGTGCTCTATAATCAATTCGGTCTGACACCTGTTCCTATGGCCGCTGAGATGACGGAATTCCAGTCGATCATCTCCGAGGAAGTGATACCGGAGCTTGGGGCGGACCATATCATTATCTTCCCTGACAACGGCGGATGGGACAGTGAAGCCAATCAAGAAGCCATCAAGATGCTGGATGGACCCCTCTGGAAGAACCTGCCTGCGGTCAAGAACGGCAATATCTACCGGATGGAGCGTTCCCACTGGCAATCCGGGGGGATTACCGCCAACCAGATGAAGCTGGATGATCTGCTTAAGGCAATGGTGAAGTAATTCAGCGTTAAGAGGCCGTGAGTCTATGAGTGAGAAGAAGGTCTATCCGCAAGGTTGATAGATCTTCTTTTTTGTTTTACACTGGAGTCTATGATAATGATTCTCAGTCAGGAGGGGCGGCAGAATGACCGAACAGTTGCAGGAACACACCAGGAGAAGGCTGCTCCACAGCCTGATAAATATAGAAGCGGTTACACGCTCCCCGTCCGGGAAGGATCAGACCGAAGTCTATCAGGAGCATACTCTAATCATTGTGTCCGAAGGGCAGGGGTGGCTGAAGGCAGAGGACAGAAGGTACTTTTTGGACAAAGGGGCCGGGTTCCTGATCGAAGCCGGATCACTGAACCGGATTCAGGCCGGCGAGCAGGGGATCAGCTGGTACCGGATGGAGTTCGCGCTGATTCCCGCAGGGCCTGTTAAGCTTGGCACCGGAGATAAGGGGCAGGAGGAACATGAAGAATATTTGCTCAGCCCGGGATATCTGGACTGCCGGCCGTTCTCACAGTGTGCTCTGCTGCTCGATTCCATCTATTATAGCTTCCGGCGCCCGGAGAATATTGAATGGTTCACGGCTCAGACCCGGTTCCAGGAGCTGCTGCTGTTGATTATGCGGGCGAATACTCCGGTACTGAAGGCTAAGGATGACCGTGAGGCCGTGGAAGCCTCAATCCGCTATATGGAAGAGCATTGCAGTGAACCGTTATCTGTCGATCAGCTGGCTGAGATTGCAGGGATCGGGCGTGCGCGTTATACGCAGATGTTCAAAGAAATTACCGGCCGGATGCCCTTGGAGCACCTGAACGGGCTGCGTATTGAACGGGCACAGCAGCAGCTTCTGCTGACCCGGGACCGGCTGCACGAGGTTGCCCTGGCTGCAGGCTACAGCAATGAGTATTATTTCAACCGGCGCTTCAAAAGAACAGTAGGGGTGACTCCCGGACAATACAGAAGCCTCCATCAGGAGGGCGTCCGGGTATTTGCCCCTTTTCTGGAGGATTATCTGCTGGCGCTCGGCATTACTCCGGTCGTGCAGTATTGCCATGCCAAGTGGGGCAAGCAGGAATACCTCGGGCTGGATCAGGTTCCGGCGTTCGATATCTCCAGCGGAGACTGGCAAGGACTCAGCCGTTACAGTCCTGAGCTGATTATGCTGGATGACGGCTTCCAGCGCTGGCAGCTTGGAGAGTGCCGCCAGGTGGCTCCATTATTCCGGCTCCCGTTCCATCAGGAAGACTGGAGGGCCACGCTCCGCAGCGCAGGTGCAGTCTTCGGGAGAACGGGTCGGGTGCAGGAGGTCATCAGCGAATATGAACAACAAGCCCGTCAGGCCAGGCGGCTGCTCAGCCGCAGCGTCCAGGGGCAGACAGTGGCATTGCTGCGGATTTCTGCCCATGGTGTTGCCCTGTATGGCAGTGAGAATCTGGGGTACTCAGCCCATGTTCTGCATGAAGATCTGGGGCTGCAGCGGCATCCTGCTGTCCAGCGTCTTACCCGGGGACAGAAGCGTGTCAATCTGACCAATGAAGAGCTGTCAGGGGTGACCGCAGATCATTTGTTCATCACGTTTGACCTTCAGGAAGGGGAGAGCCGGGAGCTGCTGGAGACACAGCTCTGGAGAAGCCTGCCTGCTGTACGCAACCACTGCGTGTACGAGGTGGATTTCATGGCCTGGATGAATTACGGTGTCCTGTCGCATCAGCGGAAGATCGCGGATGTGATGAAGGTATTGGCTTGAAGAAGACCTCTGTGCAGTAAAATAAAAAATGCTTGCAATTCCGCTCCAAAGAGAGTATATTCTTAATTACGGTGATTGAATCACTGCAATACATAATATGCGGTCATGGCGGAATTGGCAGACGCGCTGGCTTCAGGTGCCAGTGATAGCAATATCGTGGAGGTTCGAGTCCTCTTGACCGCATCATATCTTACAATACAGGTTCTTGCTTGGCATTTATGCCGGCAGGGACCTGTTTTTGTTTGGGTATTTTAATGATTATTTCTATCCCCGCTTAAACATCGGTCCGTTCGCGGAGCGTCCATCCAAGTGCCCAAGCTGATCCTACTCAAAATCTTTTAAAGTGTAATCATTCCAATAAAAATCCTATACATATCATAAAAATGTGAGTTAGATGCCGGAACCCTGAGGCTGTATCATAACTAGTAAGCAATTCGTTTATTTAAAATTCATGATGCGAGGAGAACGGTGATATGCAGGATACCATTGTGCGGATCTTGAGTGAAATTAAGAACAATCCAGAGCTGTTGCTCACGGCCACTGAAGCCACCGATATTGTGAATGATGTAGGTCTGGATTCCCTGCAGATGATTAATTTCATTCTCCGGATTGAAGACGAATTTGAAATTGAGTTTGATTTTGATCATTTTGCCTATGAGGATTTCCAGTCGATCGGGGATTTCATGGGGTTCATCACAGCCACACAAACCGCTTCTTAAGGGGGCTTCATTATGAAGTCAACCGTGGTTCTAGGCACCTTTGATTCCGAGGCGTGGTGGCGGAGTCCGAATAGATCTATGCTTCCTTCTATGAGCAGCAGCCAAGCTGTGACGATGGGCATGGATGAATTGTTGTTTCCGTTATGCAAGGAGCAGGACATTCTGTTCACCCGGCAGCCCATGGACGAGCAGCTTAGAAGCTATTTATCGCAGCTCGGCTATACCTTCACCCATGTTCATTGCAGAAATCCCGTTCATGCGGATGACTACACGCTGCATGTGTTTGATCTTCTAATGGCTGATGCAAGCTACTACCAGCAGCTCCTTCCTACAGAGGCTCTGATCTCTCCCTATTCTATACTGTCCGATACCAGTGAGTTAGTGCGCAGGTTCAATTCCGGTAATCAGTTTCCCTCCTTAGATACAGTTCGAGCAGTGAATTCAAAGATTTATTCTCATGAACTAAGACAACGATTGGGCACTCGCAATAGTTCCTCTATAGCTGACAGTTCGGAGGAACTGCTGACCCTGGGCTCGGAGCTGCTACAGACCGGACAAGTGCTGGTGAAGGACCCGCTGGGTGTCTCAGGCCGGGGCAATATGTTAATTTCGGGAGAGCGAATGCTGAAGAGAATTGCGGCCTATCTGCAAGAGCAAGAGAATCGAGGCAAACAAACACAGTTCATTATCGAACCCCTGCTTGATAAAACGGAGGATTTCTCCTGTCAGCTGTTCATTACAGCGCAGGGGGATGTGCAATACTTCTCTGTTCAAAAGATGGTAAACGACGCCTTCTCTTATTCAGGCTCCTATCCTGCCGATGCCGGGTTTATCGAGGCGCTCTGGAACAATCATTATTTCAGCATCATGGAAGAAGCCTGCAAGGATTTATTTAAGACAGGCTATCACGGGGATGTATGTATAGATTCCATGCTGCTGGCAAGCGGTGAGCTGGTGCCCATCGTTGAGATTAACGCCAGAAAGTCCATGGGGCTGATTAATCATCATGTCAATCAATATGTCCGGCAGTATTCCATGTTCAGCTTTTTGACCTTTATCTCGGCAGGCTGCTCTACGGAAGTTACCATGCTGCATATTCTCGAGGCTCTAGGTGCCAACAAATTGTTGTTTACGAAAGAGAACAGGCAAGGAATCATTCCGCTGGGGGCAAATACGCTGTTCGGCTCAGGTAATACAGCATTCGCTGAGGCGGAGTCTGAATGGCGGAAGGGGAAGCTTTATGTAGCTGCTCCCTATACCACTGATGTGAGTGAAGCATTCACTCTAGTCCAGCGGGTGAAGGACATCTTGAAGTCTCTGGCCATTAAGCTTTATAACTGACCAGTCTTTATTGTACAACGAGGGAGCTGACAAATGATTACCATTTTATGCTCATCTGTCGCATTGGGGGTATATACGCCCGCGGTCCTGTTACGTGAAGAGCTAAGCGGGTACTATGAGGCCGATCTGGAAGTGCTGGAAAGCCTGTATCCGCCCGGGACAAGACTGAAATTAACCGAAAACAAAAAGGTTTTCTCTGAGAGGTTTGAAGTAGCCAAGCTGGGCCACAGAATGATCAGGGATATCACACCGAATCTGGACCCGCATCGGGTAACCCGGCTTTTAGGCAAGTGGGCTGAAGAGAACCGGAGGGTGTTTATGGTTTTCTCGGGGTTTTGGATGCCCATTCTTGAAGAGTACGCGAAGAGTTACCGCAAGGATGTGCATGTGGAGCTGATTCATATGGATGCGGTCATATCCCCTTCGTGGAAGCTGTATTCCAACAATATCCGGAATGATCTATTTACGGTGAATGATGTCTGGTTTTTTGACGGGGCGGCTGAGCGGGTGAATTATACTATTTCCATGGGTCTTGCTGCCCCTAAGGATTATAAGGAACGTGACAACCGGCTCGTTATCCATGGCGGCGGCTGGGGAATGGGAACCTACAAGGAAACGGCAGCAGAGCTGAACCACTCCCTGGATTTGAACGTTGTTATTCATGAGCTCACGGATGATCAGGCCTATGGAGCCGGCCACCGTTACTATATGGTGAAGCCGGGCTGGTCGCCCTGGATGAAGAACGAAGAGAATAAATATACCCTGCCGCCGTTCGGTGAAGTGATCCATCAGTGCTTCAACGAGGATACGAGGGTGAAGCATAGCTTCTATCAGCTGATCTGTAACTCGAAGGCTATTATCAGCAAGCCGGGGGGAGGAACCCTGCTGGATTCGCTGGAATCCTTCACCCCGGTTATTTTCCTGGAGCCGCTGGGTGAGCATGAAGCCTGCAACGCTGAGCTATGGGAGCGGCTGGGTTTTGGCATAAGGTATGAGCAATGGATGAGTATGGGTTGTCCGCTTGAGATTTTGGAGGCATGCAGTGAGAACTTAAGAAGCTATAAGGCTCAGGTGTTAAATTATGGGAGGTGCTTTCATGAGACAGCCGCAAACATCCGTAGTGCTGGACCGGGATTCCTTTGAACGGTTAAAGAAAACCATCAAGCATATGTCGGTCACGCACAAACAGGTTCACCTTAACCCTACGTATTCTACGAATCTTCCGGTCGAGGTCGGGCTTAAATTAACCAATGGCTGTAATCTGCGCTGCAAGCATTGCTTTGAATGGAACGCTGAGGGGTATCACAGGGATTTGGGCAGAGCCGAGCAGAGAGAAGAGCTGGATTTCGCTGTGATTGAGAAAGTATTCCGGCAGACCAAAGAAACGAACGCCAATATGTTCCTGTGGGGAGGAGAACCTCTGTACTACAGCCGGTTCAATGAACTGGCCGACCTGCTGGAGCAGGACCCCAGATGGACGGTGTTATGCACCAACGGAATTCAAATCATCGAGAAGCTGGATTCTATCCTCAAGATGTCCAAAAGTCTGGTCTGTCTGATCAGTCTGGAAGGCTTCGAAGCGGAGAATGATGCGATCCGGGGAAAAGGTACCTTCAAGAAGGTGATGGCAGGTATTGATAAGCTGCTGGAGCTGGAGAAGGAGGGCATCTACCAGGGGAAAATCTCTATCCATCTGACGATCAGTGATGTCATGATTGATAAGCTGTATGATTTTGTGGAGTTTTTTGAGAATAAGGGAATTGACTCGGTATATATTACCTTCCCGTGGTATTTGCCGGATGAGGTCTCGAGTAATATGGACCGCTATTTCAACGAGCATTTCAAGTGGCTGGCGGACGATCTGGAGGAAGGGCACCGCAACAGCTGGCATTCGTTCAAATATCGAATCTCACCCGATAGGATTGATTCGCTGCTTGCACAGATGGAGAGGATTAACCAGCGAACCTGGAATTTAAGAACACGTTATCAGCCCGCGCTCGAACTGGATGAAGTACGGGACTTTGTATTGGGTTCAGAGAAGCCTGCCCAGAACAAAACGCAATGCCTGTCGATCCGCACCAGACTGGATGTGCTGGCTGACGGTGAAGTCAGTGCCTGCAAATTATTTCCGGAGTTCTCCCTGGGGAATCTGGCCGACCAGGATCTCAAAGAGATATGGGATGGCGACAATTTTGAAAGGGTCCGGGAAACCCTGCAGTGCGGCCTGATGCCGGTATGCTCCAAATGCATTCTGCTGTATCTTCACGGAAAATAAGGATGGAGGCTATAACGAATTCCGCTGTGAGCCGCAAGCTGACGGATTGGGCGGTTCCCTTTGGCCCCTATGATTGTTTATTGAATGCGGTTACATTATGGCTGTCTGTTCATCATGCCGATCCGAAGCCGCTGTACAGGTATAATTTCTCCATTAATTATTATGCAGGCTATGACTGGTTCGACAGTACGGTGCCGGTGAATGAGCTGTTTAGCTTCATCCGGCGTGCTTATGGGGTTGAAGGGAAGCCTTGCCGTTTAGACTCGTTGGATCGCGGAGCGATGTATCTGCTGCCGGTGGACGCCTATTATGTGCCCTACATGAAGGAATTTTACGGGAAGGGCCATATGCTGCATTATGTGCTGGCTGAAGCGGCAGACGATCAGAGCTTGAGAATTACAGATCCTTATTTTGCAACAAACCTATTGGCAGAACGGACTTGCGTGGAGCAGGCCTGGCGCACCTTCAGTGAACCGGTTATGGAAATCAGCCCGCCTCTCAGCCTGAATCCTGACCTGAATGCTATCCGGCCTTACTTAACTACACAGCCCTATGAAGAGTTACTCACCAGTACCTTTGCCCAAATTGCGGAACGGATCATGGATGTTGGAGCTTATAGAAGGCCGGAGAATTTAATGGATAACCCTGTGTTCAAACAACGGTTTGGCTGCATCCGTACGATTGCTCTATCGCGGTTCAGGCATTTCGGCACCTGCAGCACCATGGATGTTGCTCACCTCGGCTCAGCCTGGAGGAAGCTTGAAGTGAGCTTTATGAAGATGACGATAAGCGTGGACAGAGGGGTAACGGCTACCGTGAAGCAGCTGAAGCAGCTTGCGGAGGATGAGCTGGCTTATTTACATTCCTATGCAACAGGAGGCCGATGATGCCGGAAGAAACCAGGTACGAGCAGATCCAGCGGATGTTCTGGGAGAAGAGGGTCGAGGCTGTCCAATTGCTTAGACGGGCGCTGAAAGAGCAGGTGGAGCAGATTGAGATTCATAAGGATGAGACCCGGATCAGGCTTACAGATGGGAGACGGTTTCTCTGGGATCTCGGGCACTTGAACAGTCTAGGTTTTCTCATGCGGGATGGATTTGTGGAGCGCGAGGAGAGCCGGTTGTTGTCCATACTGATCCGTGAAGGATTTGAAGTGTTTGATATCGGGGCGAATTATGGATGGTATTCCACGTTATTCGCACAAGCGGTGGGGCAGAAGGGCAGAGTTCATAGCTTTGAGCCGGTAAGCCCCACCTTCTCTGAACTGGCAAGAAACATCCAATTAAATAACCTGCAGAACGTCGTTCTTAATCAGCTTGCGCTGTCTGACTATAACGGGGAAGCGGAGATCTATCTGCCTGTAGTAAGCGGGTCGGAGGATGCTGCGTTAATTATTGACCCGGCCTTGCAGCATGAAACCTACCGTTGCCGGGTGCAGACGCTGGATACGTACATTGAACAGCAGCATATCAGCCATATTGACCTGATCAAAATCGATATTGAAGGCGGCGAATTAAAAGCATTACAGGGATTGGAGCAGTATTTGCAGCATCATGAGAAGCCCATGCTCATGCTGGAAGCGACGGAAGTTCTGGCTTTACGGTTCGGGAATTCGATCAGTGATCTCTTCCGGTTCTTGAAGGGATATCAGTATCAGCTCTTTCAACTGTCCGCAGAGGAGCTTGTTGAGCTGGATAGCGCTGCGGAAGTGCAGGCACAGAATATATTTGGTCTGCAGCCGGAGCATATCCGGAGGTACAGCCCGTTCATCAGATTGATAACCATTGCAAAGTAGGGATGCCGGTATGGTCATTCATGTGGATCAATTGAGCAAGTCCTTTGACTACTACAAAAAAGAAACGGGAATCCGAAACTCGGTCAAGAATTTGTTCCACCGGGAGAAATTAACCAAGGATGCCGTGAACAAGGTCTCGTTTGATATTAACGAAGGCGAGATGGTTGCGTTTCTGGGTCCGAACGGAGCAGGCAAAACCACCACTTTGAAAATGCTCTCCGGCATTCTGTATCCGACTGATGGCAGTGCGGAGGTGCTGGGCTACACGCCCTGGGAGAGAAAAAATGACTTCAAGAAGCAATTTTCCATTGTTATGGGCCAAAAAAACCAGCTGTGGCTGGATCTGCCGGCAAGCGATTCCCTGTACTTAAACAAATGCATTTATGAAATCAGCGATCAGAAGTATAAGGATACCCTTGACGAGTTAGTGACGCTGATGGATGTAGGGCACCTGCTGCATGTACAGGTCCGAAGACTGTCCCTGGGTGAACGGATGAAGATGGAACTGATCGCAGCTTTGCTGCACCGGCCCCGGATTATTTTTCTGGATGAGCCGACGATTGGCCTGGATCTGGTGTCACAGAAGAACATCCGCGAGTTCCTCAAGGCTTACAATCATGAATTCCGCACGACCCTGCTGCTTACGAGCCACTATATGAAGGATATTGAAGACCTGTGTAAGCGGACCATCGTGATCAATCAGGGCAAGCTGGTGTATGACGGGGAGATCCGCAAAATCAACGAGGTCATGAATGAGAAAAAACGGATGAAGCTGACCTTCTCGGCCATCGTCGAGCGGAAGGATCTGGCCGTTATGGGTTCGATTAAAGAATATAACGGACATGATGTCATTCTCGAAGTGGAGCGTGCGAAGTTCAAGGAGTATTCCAGAATGGCCATGGATCACTTTCCCGTCATTGATCTGAATCTGGAGGATATTCCCCTGGAAGAAGCCATTGCACGTTTATATGAACAGCCGGAGCCGCGCAGATGAACAATAAATTTGCCGTCAGCTTTTCGCTGGGAATCCAGAACTCCATGGAATACCGCTTTAACTTTTTTATGGGTTTTGCCAGTCTCTTCTTCCCGATCTTCATCCAGCTCTTCCTGTGGAAGGCGGTATACAGCCATGCCTCCAATATGAACTTATATGGCTATACCTACCAGCAGATGATCGTCTACACCATCGTAGCTGCCCTGATCTCGCGGCTGGTGGCTACGGGTCTGGAATATGACATTAACCATGATATCAAGAGCGGGGGGCTCAATAAATATCTGGTGCGGCCGGTCGGTTATTTTCCTTATAAAATATGTGTCTACCTTGGCGGGAAGGTCCTCTCGTTTGCCATTACGTTAATCATGCTGCTGGGCGTGGTGCTGTTCATGGTTTATTACTTCAAAGCGCCAATCAGCGTATCGCGTATCCTGGTTTTTGGTGTCGTGCTTATGCTTGCGGTTGTGCTTAATTTCATGATCTCCTTCTCGGTCAGCGCGATTGCCTTCTGGTTAACCGATGTCTCTTATTTTTTTCATGTTACAGCGTTATTAATTCAAATTTTTAGCGGCGGGATCTTCCCGCTCGATATTTTTGGGGCGACATGGCTGGCGGTCTTCGATTTCCTGCCGTTCAAGTATACGATCTACATGCCGGTGAATGTAATCAACGGCAAGCTGACCCTGCTTCAGGCGTTGCATGTGATAGAGCTTCAACTATTATGGATTGGACTCCTTCTGTTGCTTACGCGCTATATCTGGAAAGTGGCGATCAAGAAATATATTGCTGTAGGGGGTTAAGGGAACCCGATGCTCAGATCACTCCGAAAGTACGGTTTCATATACAGCTTGTTCATCAAAAATTCCCTGATGTCCCAAATGGAGTATCGAGTGAATTTCCTGATGGGCCTGCTGGTGGAGACCTCCTATCTGTTCGCCAAATTCCTGTATGTGATTATTGTCTATGAGGCCGGTTTGACGCTGGATGGCGTGCCCATTGATGCGATATTGCTGTTTATTGGCACCTATACCTTGATGACGGGGTTGTATTGGGGACTGTTTGCCATCAACTTCGTGCAGATCCCGGAGCATGTAAGAACGGGGTCACTCGATCTTTTGTTAACGAAGCCGATTTCCCTGCAATTTATGATGACGTTACGGAATGTGGACTTTGGCCTGGCGATTCCGAATGTGCTGGGCGGCGTGACCATGATTGTGGTGGGCTGGAGAAGACTGGGGCTTCCGGCCGATGCCGCTTCAATAGGCGGGTTCATCTGCTTCCTCGTGCTGGGGCTGTTCGTGACCTACACCCTGTTCCTGATCCCGCAGTTATTATCGTTCTGGTTTATTCAGATTGCTGCTGTCAATGACATCTCCAACGGGCTGTTCGAGCTGAATAACATGCCCATGATGATTTACTCCAAATGGATTCAGCGGATAGGGGTATTTATTATTCCTGTTCTATTGATTACTAACTTCTCACCATTGTTCGTGCTGGACCGGTTACATCCGGGCCTCTTCCTCTGGGCCATTCTGTCTCCCATCCTGCTGCTGGGAATCACGAGATGGATCTGGTCCACAGCGATTCGTAATTACAACAGCTCAGGCGGCTAGATATCCGGAATCACAGGAGGTAAGGATATGAATACTCAGAAGCCATATCGGATTGGAATTTTGGGCTGCTCCACAATCGCTCCATTCTCGATCATTAACCCGGTCAAGGAGCTTGATCAATTTGTAACGTATGGTGTAGCGTCGCGTGATTTGGACCGGTCTGCAGCCTATGCGCTGAAGCATCAGATTCCGCATGTTTTTGACAGCTACGATAAGCTGCTGGCGTCGGCGGACATTGATGTGGTCTATATTCCGTTATCCAATTTCCTGCATAAGGAATGGACGCTGAGGGCGATTGAGGCGGGCAAGCATGTCTTGATTGAAAAACCGATAGCCTTACATGCCGATGAGGTGCTGTTCATCAATGAACGGGCCAGGCAGCAGGGTGTGCATGTCCTTGAAGCGCTAATGGTCCAGCATCATTCGTGGCAGCAGGATATAACAGACATGATCACTGCTGAAACCTACGGCAAACTGAAAAAAATCAAAACCCGGATCTCCTTTGAAATTCTGCAAAGCAACTATAGCGCGGATAATTACCGGTTCAAGCCGGAGTTCGGCGGCGGCTGTTTCATCGACGAATGCTCGTACTGGCTGCAGTTTATCCAAAAGGTTATCGGCCTAACGCCGCAGACATTGGACGGATTCTCGACATTCTCAGGCATTAATCAATGCGACTGGACCTTTCATGCGGCGCTGCAATATGAGGGGGGCGTCGAGGCAGAGTTCCTGGGTTCGTTTGAAATGCCGAACAATGCCACCCACTGGCTGGAGTTTGAGCGGGCCAAGGTAAGGATCAGCGGCTTTTTTAAGCCTTGCTATGGGGATTATAAGATCATTATTCAGGTTGAACATACGGAAGAGGGAACAACAGACAAGCTTGTATACTCTCCGCAAAATTACTATGTGAACCAGCTCAGGTTCTTGGCTGAGGTTCTTGGGGGCACCAGAGAGAACATTCCCTTATCTGAATCCTATGAACGGGTGGCAACCATGAACACCATCTATGAGATTGCCAGGAAGAAGCATGCCGGGCAGCCTCCCCTGGAAGATAGACCGGACGGGGAGGCTGTGAATGTTGGATAACCGAGAACAGGAGCTGCGTAAGCTGCTCGCTCAATTGCCCGGCGGTTCTCCCCGTCTGAAGAATGCAGGTATGGACGCGGATTTGCGAGGTTATGGCATGGATTCTTTGCTGTTTATTCATTTTGCGGTGGTCCTGGAAGAGCATTTCTCAATAGAGGTGAGCCCGGAATTTCTCGATATAGATAAACTATACAGTCTTCAGAAGTGGAGAGAATATATTGATTCACAGGATCTCGTATGTTAGTAGCCCTGGAGATGGACTATTACAGCGAGGGCTACCGGACCATGCACTCCAATTGTGTGGATTTGCCTATGGCGGGTGCCGCAGGCTTTCATCAGTATGAGAATTATTTCTACTATACCTTTTTGTATGCAGTCATGATGAATTGGGGAGAGGCAGCGGGCGGGGACTGGGTGGCCTCCAGGTGCACTATTCTTAACAAGCTGGGACTAACCCTTAAGGTAACTGAGGTCTCGGATGCTGCTGAGCTTCTGCCGGCGATTCGCATGAACATTGATCAGCAGTGCCCGGTCGTGATGATTGCCAACTACAGCTACCTGTTTTTTTTGAGCCAATACGGGACGGTCATTGATGATCATGCCTTTCTAATCACGGAATATGATTCTGCCAGAAGGCTGTTTGTGATCCGGGAGAATCAGCTGAACAAGGAGGTCACCTTGAATGTGATGAAGGGGGAGCCTTTCTTCAAGCTGCAGCTGACCGAGGAATTGATAGCGGATATCTGGAGTAAATCCAATGCTTCTTTTAAGGAAATCAGGAACTATTGTTATAACAAGCTGTTCAGCGTAGCGAAAATAGGCAAACCGGAGGTTCACAGCTATCTGGAGCTGGTTGAGGATTTCACACAGTGCTATGAGAACCGTTCTAATCATTTGATCGAAGCGGTGAATCGTTTCAATGACAATGTCTCTCTTATGGAGGGGCTTAATGACGCAAGTGCCATTGCGGTTGAATTTGAAACCATGCGCAGGAGCTTTCATGGCTCGGCGATCATTATGTTCGATATCTTTGAGAAGGCGCTGCCCTGGTTATCCTCTCATGAAGAATGGCGGCAGATCTTCGGCGGGTTCCGGGATCGATATATCAAATTCAGATACCAGCTCATCTCTGGTTGGCATGCGGATACGCTGAGACGGAAGCTGATGCCGCCGGGTAGAGTGCTTCAGCTTAAAGAGGAGATTAGACAACTGGATACGGAGCTGTTCTCTCTGCTGGGCAAGCTGCTCGCCTATCACCATAAGGAGCAAGAGGCGCACCATGCCGCACAGGCTTGGACGAATTATGCGGCTTGTGCTGCGGTGTCGGCGGATAGTGAGTACAGCCTTGACCCGGCGACCGTCTGTCAAGCCAGCCAGGCGGTGAACGGCAAATGGGAGAATTGGGTCACGGATTCCTGGCATTCGGACACCGCCCAGCCCGTCCATTGGCTGCTGCTGGATCTGCTTAAGCCCAGAGAGATTAGGAAAGTTGTGATCAGGCATTCGCCTGCCCCCGGTTATATCACGATGGATTATGAGCTTCAGGGAAGCAACGACACAGAGCAGTGGGAGGAGATAGCGGCTGTACGGAATAATGAGTCTGTCTTAACCGTGCATGAGGCTGACGGCTGTTCGTTCAGATATATCAGACTATATATTACTTATCCGGCCCAGAATGATTTTCAGGCGCGGATCTTTGAGCTTGAAGTGTGGGGCCTGCCTGTATAATCCAACCCTCAAGAATCTGATATGTTTCAAAAAAAAGTAGGATATCCTTCCATTTGGCCTGCTGGATATAATGGAAATGTGAAAAATAAAATGCCATATTGATTGGAGAATCAAGCATGAACAACAAGAAGAAATGGACGATTTATGTGATTCATCATTCCCATACGGATATTGGCTACACCGAGCGGCAAGAGAAGATCGAGCAATATCACGTGGACTTTATCAGGCAGGCCATTGCGATCTGTGAGGCGGCTCAGACGGAGGACCGTAAGGAATGGGCGGGCTTTAAATGGACCTGCGAAACCTTCTGGGCCGTGGAGAAGTTTCTGGAGGAAGCCACGGAAGCAGAGAAGGAACAATTTGCAGCCGCGCTCAGACGCGGGGATATTGAGTTATCGGGCACCTACTTGAATATGACGGAACTGATTAATTTCGAGCTGCTGGGCAGTATGCTTGCACGGGCTGGGCAATTCGCCCAGCCGCTGGGGCTTCAAGTGAAGTCGGCCATGACTGCGGATGTTAACGGATACAGCTGGGGCTATGCACAGGCTTTGGCAGACGCAGGAGTCGAGAATTTGCTGTCCAGTATCCACACGCATCATGGAATGTTTGCCATCGGGCGCAAGCAATTCCCCTTTTATTGGGAGACGCCCAAAGGCGACCGCCTGCTGGTGTGGAGCGGTGAGCATTACATGATGGGGAATGATCTGGGGATCAATCCGGATGGGGCATTATCTTATACCATCAAAGACGAAGACCCGGTATGGGGGATCTCCAAGGATCACTGGAAGCTGGCCGAGACCCGCATTGCCCGCTATCTGGATCAGCTGGAGAAGGAGCAGTATCCCTACGATTTCGTATTGGTGAACGTCATGGGGCTGCTGCGGGATAATTCGGCGCCGAATCCCGGAATCATGACCTTCATCAAGGAATGGAATCAGAAGCACGGGGACCGTGTTGAGATTGAAATGACAACGCTTAACCGGTACTTCGACCTGTTGCGGCAGCAGGAGGCCGAGATTCCTGTCTATAGCGGTGACTGGCCGGACTGGTGGTCCGATGGTGTGGCTTCAACCGCGATGCACACCCAGATCTTCAGGAATGCCCAGCGAACCCTGGACGTCGTCAAGCGGCTGGACCCGGAGCGCAAGCTGGTGGCGTCAAGCGATATTGCCCAGGCAGAGCAGCAATTAATGATGTATGCCGAGCATACCTGGGGATATCACTCCTCCATCTCGGAGCCCTGGCACATCATGGTGCAGGAGCTTGCCGTCCGCAAAGAGGCGTATGCCGCCAATGCCAGCAGACGGGTTCATGCCTCGCTGGATACGGTTCTGAAGGCGCGGGGCGATGTGCTGCTGCGGGCAGACCGGGCATTCACCTATAAAGTAATCAATTCCTTCGATTACCCCGTAGAGGATCTGGCTCATTTCTATCTGGAGGAGCAGTGGGAAGCGGATTATTTCCGGCAGGGGCTTGAGGTGGTCGATGAGCAGAGCGGAGAAGTGGTCCACCATCAGCAGGAGAAGGTCAGCAGAGGATACCAGATTGCGGTCATGGTCAAGCTGGGGGCGAAGGAAGAGAAGCGGTTCAGTATCCGGGAGGCCTCGAAGACCGTCCCGGTGACGACGAGCAGCACCCGCTTGCGGGGAGCCGACCGGATTCATGATATCCGGGATATCTTCCCTCCTGTGCAGAAGGAGGCCCCTCGGCTGTTCATCACGGAAAACCACATAGAATCGCCTTACGTACGAATTGCGTGGAGAGCCGGAGAAGGCATCGTCTCCTGGATGGATACACAAACCGGCCAGGAATTCATTGATCCCCGTCAGGCTCACGGAGCCTTCACTCCGGTGTATGAAGTGACCCCCGGCGGCGGTGACGACCAGATGACCGTTCGGAGAATCATGGGCAGGAACCGCAAAGGCATGAATGTGGAGCGTTCGGAGGGTGTCCTCTCAGGCGTGAAGGAAATAACGAACGGCCCGGTGTACGGCATCATTGAATTGAAGTATCAGGTTCAAGGGATGAGCCACTATTCATTATTCCTGAAGGTGTTCAAGGACCAGAAACGAGTCGATGTCTCCGTCCGCATCCACAAGGATAGCGTGTGGGACCCGGAGAATGTGTACGTCGCCCTCCCCTTTAGTGCAGGCGGCAGCAGTGAGCTGTGGTTCGAGAAGGCCGGGGCTGTCCTAAGGCCGGGAGTAGATCAGATCCCGGGCACCTGTACGGATTTCTATTGTATTCAGGAAGGGCTTGCGGTGATATCCCCTCAAGGCGGGCTGTCCATTGCGACCCCGGATACGCCGCTGATGCAGACCGGACCTCTGGAATACGGCCCAAGACTGGTTCAGGGCCAACAGGAAGAGGGCGCTCACAAGTCGTTATATGCCTGGGTACTGACCAATTACTGGGAGACGAACTTCAAGGCCACCCTCGGGGGCTTCTACGAATTCCGCTATATGCTGCAATGGGGAAGCGAAGCGGATACGGCAGAGCAAGCTATTCTGTTGTGCCACAGTGCCAATGCAGGCACGGTTGCGTTTAGAACCATATAAATCCGGCGGGCAGAAGAAGGGCTGAATCTTTTATAGAGAAGCCCTTTTTTTGTCTAATTTATAGGCTTCAAGCTATGTAAGAAGCACTAAAAGAAATTAACAAAAAGCAAAAGAAGCGAAGGGGAAATTTGGAACTGTAGGAGCGGTAGCGACCGCCTTTGTCACCGGATTTCCACCGCGAAGAGCGGAAAAAATCAAGAAATCTGGGGACAACAGCGGCCGGAAGTCCAAATGTTCACCGCAGTGACGATGAAGCTTCAAGTTCATATCTTAAGGGCGTTTTATTTATAGATTGAACTTGAAAATATACGGACAGGGGAAAGTGACGGAGAAGAATTTTGGCACTACACTCTATATAGAAATGAGCCTTGTGTAAAAAAGGGAGGCGTGCGCTGTGTACCGTATTCTGATTGTGGATGACGAACGCATTGAGAGAGAGGGCATTCAGCAATTAATACAGGAACACTATCCGGAGGTGGAGACCATCCTGGCGGCGAATGGCGAGATTGCGCTGGAGATCATCGGGAAGCACAGGATTGATATTCTGATTACGGATATCAAAATGCCCTTTATGGACGGGCTGGAGTTGTCGGAGAAGGTTAGCAGCCTGGGTCTGGATATTGAAATGATCATCTTCAGCGCTTACCATGAGTTTGAATATGCGAGAAGAGCCTTGCGGACCAACATATCGAATTATTTGCTCAAGCCGGTTCATATCCCGGAGTTTCTCAGTGTGGTGAACGAGGCGGTTCAGGCCTGTGAAAACAAAGCGGCAGAGAAATTGCGGAACGAACAACTGGTGGAGGGATATAACCGGGGGCTTGCGTATGAGAAGGAAAAAATGCTGCTGGACTCCCTAAACGGAGTGAAAATAAATACGGAGGCATGGATGTCCCCCGAACTGCTGGAATATGTCCAACACAAGCATTGGCTGCATATGATTCTGGTGGATTGCCGCCGGAAGTTTTTTGATATTCACAACGATGAATTCATTAGGCTGTTACACGATAACCTCAGCTACGCCTTCGATTATGTCAACTTGAGCGAGCATCAGAGTATGCTGTTCGTCAAGCACCCCCGTCCTCTCCCCAAAGAGACGCTGCGAATGCTTGGAGATGGGATTATCCGCGCCGCCGCCGGGAGCCTGGAGCTGAATGTGGGTCTGGTGATCGGCAGAGCGGTGAATCAGCCGCAGCAGTTATATGATGCCTATACCGGGATGGAGCAGATGCTGGAATTCAAGTTTTTCATGGATGAGTATACCCTTCTATTTGCCGATGAACCCTTTGAGCAAGCGGGCTTTGACGAGATCGAATTGAATCCGATTCTGGATAAGGTCTACCAGTGTCTGGAGTATAACGATTTTACCGGTGCGAAATACAGTATAGAGCTGCTGTTCACCTACCTGAGAACCAAAGGGCAATTCTCGTCCCTGTACACCAAGTTCATCTGTTCGGAAATTATGAAAAAGGTGGTGACGAGAGAGAAAAACCATGAGCCTGCGGAAATGAATCTTTACTTGGACCAAATTCATAAAACCGTATCTCTTCAGGATCTGAAGGATCATATGTTTGCGATCCTGTCCCTCATGGAAACCGGCAGCGGAGCCAGCCCAAAAAGGTCCGCCAATCTCAAGCTGATCCGGACCATTACAGATGTAATCGACAAGGAGTACGATCAGGATCTCTCTTTGGAGGGCATTGCGGAGAGGGTCTATTTGACACCCAGTTACCTCAGTTATTTGTTCAAGAAGGAGACAGGTCAAAGTCTCATCCGGTACATCACGCAGGTGAGAATGGACAAAGCCGTCGAGCTGCTGAATACAACGAATATGAAGATTGTTGATATCTATAAGAAGCTGGGCTACAGAAGCTCTACCTATTTTATCCAGACGTTTCGTAATTACCATGGAGTCACTCCGGCCAGGTTCAGGGAAGGCTCTCCTTAGGGTTCACTCCGTCAGTTTCATCAATCATTAGCGGTTGCCGGAAAAGCTCCAACTATTTCTGTTTGTAACGGATACGGGGAATAGTTGGAGTATGTACATTATTGTAGTATCAGATGTAATTCTGTGAATACGGGCAAATCTCTGTGGTTTCATATAACGAAGCTGCACCGGCCGTTTGAGGTTGCTCCTAACGGACCTGAGAGACCCTATTCCCGGGAAAAGGCCACCATTTACGGGTTAGCGGACTGAGGAGCCTTTATCGTCTCTCGATGAGAGGTCTAGGAGTGTAAATTCCATGAATAAGACCCATGGGGTCCGTTACTTTCAACAAGGGGTGCCTTCATCCGGAATAAGCGCGCCTCAGTCCGTTACGCTGGGTCAAATGCCCTTAAGGAACAACTTCCGTCTTCATCTGGGAATGGTGGAGGAGCTGGCCGCCTGGGAATGGCAGAAAAAGTTACCTGAAGAGGTTGGCTCCACTCCTTGGCTCCACTCCTGTGTCCTTCAGGCAGCATAGCGCCTCATCCATTAGTTTAAATCTGACGCTCTACCAGGGTGCATTAACGAAACGTGATGATGCCCCCGTCTATCCCTCGCTGAACATCCGGGCAATGCCCCGGAAGGTATAGGCGAGAACATGCTCTGCCGTGCGGACGGTCAAGGCGGGGGAGGAAGGCCTCCGCAGGCGGTTCAGCAGAGCAGGCCCGAACAGGTCATGGCTTCGGGAGATTTGCCCGCCCAGCATGATGAAGTCCGGCCGGTAGCCGTCTACGTAAGGCTGGAGCAGCTCCCCGAGCCGGGCTCCGAATTCGGTGAATACCCCGCGCGCGGCAGCATTCCCCTCTCTGGCTTCATGGGCAAGCTCCTTCACATCCATGTCTGCTCCCGGAAGCCCCGCCTCCCCAATCCCGGCTTCACGGGCCAGCTTCAGGATGCCTCTTCTGGAGAACCAATCATCCGCCCTGCCGTCAAGATAAGGCTGGTCATACAGCCAGCCGTCCGGCGGGATGCCCGGCCCGGATTCCATGATCCGGGAGCTGTCGATGAAGGCGGAACCGAGGCCGGTTCCTAGCGTCAAGGCCAT
Organism: Paenibacillus sp. FSL R7-0302; assembly: GCF_038006885.1. Taxonomy (NCBI): domain Bacteria; kingdom Bacillati; phylum Bacillota; class Bacilli; order Caryophanales; family Paenibacillaceae; genus Paenibacillus; species Paenibacillus sp. FSL R7-0302. The sequence goes on along the minus strand of NZ_JBBOWB010000001.1, from coordinate 4,062,846 downwards.
GAACCGCTCACGCGGGAATTCGGCGCTGACTCCCAGCGCAAACAGGCGGGCGTCATTCTGAAAACGGATATCCATATCCGGCAGTGTGCCAGCCTCCCCGGAGCTTCCAGTGTGCCAGCGTGCGCGTAAAGCTTGGCCCAGATTCAGCCCGTAGATCGCCTCGAATTTGGCAAGCCCCCGGATCAGGCAGATGCCCTGCCTGTAATCGAACGGACCGGGAAAAGCCATCCCGATATGATAGCGGCAGTCCGTTACAGCATCCCGGCGCCGGTGCTGATACAGGTCGTACTGGGCTTGAAAAATAGATAGGAAATGGTCAAGGATCGTTTCCCGGTCCCGGTCAGCCAGGGCGGGGAATTCCATGTCACTGCCTTGCAGCGAAAGGCCGTCCTCCAGCACGCAGGTCTTAATAAAGGTTCCGCCCACATCCAGCGCGAGTACGATATTACGGCTCAAGGAGACTCACATCCCATGCTGCGGAGACACCGGCCTTGATTAGCTTGCAGGGGCCGGAACCGGTATTGACGATGGTGTATTCCCCTAGTACAGCCGGGAGAATATACGATTCCGCATAATGCAGCTCCACATACACCGCCTCGTCCTCAGCAGACACAATCCGCACGCCCTCTCCTTCAACGAGGTTATACATGGTCATTTCGCCGCGTGTATCGTCTTTCCAGGTATCCTTCAAGTGCACACGGTGTACATAGAACAGCAGATCATCGCGCTGTCCCAGCACATACTCTTCATTCTCCCCTTGCTGCTGCAGAAGCACCGGCGAAGGCATAAGCTGATCTTCAACCCGGGCGGTCTTCTGAGTGAAGTCAATATTGTCGAAGGCGAAGTCGATGTTGATCGGCCGGGGTTTGCCGTCCAGATCCTTGCGCAGAAAATCATAGATTTTGAAGGTGAACCACCAGGTGGTCGAGGAAATCTCCAGCACCAGATTGTCTTTGCCTGCGGAATGAACGGTTCCGGGCGGGATCAGGAACAGCTCGCCCTTCCGGGACGCATAACGGTTGACATAATCGGTCAGCGGCAGCGGGATGCCTGTCTCCTGAGCCTTCTTCACCTCATGGCGGAACTGCTCAGGTGTGCAGTCTTCAGTCAGTCCCAGATAGACCCCGGAATCCCCCTGCTGCTCCATGATGTAATAGGATTCCTGCTGGGCCATGAATTCATTGAACCGGCTGCGGATATAGTCCTGGGTAGGGTGGACCTGGCAGGACAGATTGTCTCCGTCCATCGTGTCCAGATAGTTGAAGCGGATCGGGAAATAATCTCCGAATAAGCCGGTCAGACGTTCCCCCAGAATCGCTGGATGCTCCTGCTGCATGACCAGCAGAAACGGAATTTCCATCTCTTTGCCTTCATACCCTACAAGAATGGAATTCTCGGGGGCAATCGGCTCGAAGCTCCAGGCGCAGTTCACCCAATCCTCCGGCAGATCGGCCAGCTGTTTGAGGAATTGTCCGCCCCACACCCCCGGTGCATAAAAAGGCTTCACCCGCAGCGGCGACCCGGCAATATCCGAGATCATCCGGCGCAGGGACGGCACGGCAGTCATGACCGGCTGTTGCGGCTGATTCAGGTCGATATAGTAATCCATTTGGTCCAGGATGTGTTTGCGGTAGGTTTCGAGAATAGGCCATTCCACGAACAGGGCGATTTTATATTTCTCCACGGCATCCCGGTTCCAGTTGAGGCCGAAACTCAGCAGCTCCTGCCGGTGGCCGGCCTGCTGGTATTCACGCGAGACATCCAGATAGAAGGAAAGATCGAACCGCCCCTCTCCAAGCCAGTATGCCCCCGGGCCAAAAACGATACAGAATGCAGCCGAATCCGCACCCGGCTCTGCCTCATCCAGTCTGCGGGCGGCTTCTTCCCTGGCCCCGGCCCGGAAATAATCCTCTATACTACCATCAGTGAAATAGCCGAAGGCGCGGTTATCCGTAATATTGGCGGCAAAAAACTCCCGCAGCTCTTCGCCTGACTTGAGATAGCTGCCCGAGCCGATGAGGGACACGGAATGACCCGCTTGCTCAAGCGCTTCCACTGCCCGCTGCAGAACGGTTTGAAACGGGGCGCCGTGGGTTCCGTCAAAAGCAACATACAGCGTGCCGTTTCCCTTCACACTGGCGAGCTGAAGCAGGGAAGCGGTAATCGCAGAATAGCCTTCCCGGAGCACTGCGGGAGGAGCAGCCAAGGGTATGCCGTTCTGAGGAACAGAAATGGGGCTGCGTACAAGGTTGACCGGTCGTTTAACAAACATGGGGAAACTCACTCCTTCTAAGGGTCTACCACCATTGTAAGGAGTCCGTGCGGGATTATCTTTGAATACGGTGTCTGATTTTTTGTACAATCCGGACATTTGGTGATGATTAGCTCAGGTTCTGTCTTCCGTCTGCAAACTGCGACCTGCGGAACCGGGCGGGGGAGACACCAAGCTGCTTGGTGAATACGCGGGTGAAATAGTGCACAGACTCGAAGCCGCAGCGCTCGGCGATGTCTTTGATGGGCAAATCAGTGTGCAGCAGCCAATCCTTGGCTTGTTGGATTCTTCGTTCCTGAATATAATGGACGAAAGTCTGGCCCAGGCAGGCCTGGAAAATCCTCGACAGATGACGCGGAGAGATATCCAGTTCCAGGGCCACTTGGGCCATGTGCAGCGGGGAGGACAAATTGTCGCGGATATAGCGCCTCGCCCGTTCCAAATGGCGGTGCTCCCCGCTGTCCTCCTTCATCGCCCCGGCCTGCAGATGGGGTTCGGGGGAGAACGCCTGCGGGAAGGAATGCAGCAGGGCAAGCGCCAGATGGTTCATCGGCAGCCGGGACACCGCCGCTTCGCTCTCGGCAAGGCTGAAGAGAGTCCGCCAGATTCGGGCAGAGAATGCGGCGGCCTCATGCGGGGCTATGGCCTGCCCTCCGGCGGCGAGATCCTGAAACGGCTTGCGGCCGGCCGCAGAGCTTAGAGCTTCGTCGATTTCAAAGGCAATGAAGAACAGGACCAGCCCCTGCTCACTGCGGATCTGGTGCCAGATGCCCGGACGCGAGCAGAACAGGGTTCCCGGCTCCAGGGGGAAGAGCGCATCGTCATCCTGGTAAGAGCCGGTGCCTTGCTGGACATAACAGACTTCAAAAAAAGAATGGCGGTGCAGGGAATTATTATAATGATTCGGCATGAAGCCCCAGTAATGAATATGAAATGAGGTTTGTCCGTCACTGACATTTGAGATATGCTGATTCAAAAGTGCATTGGCTTTGCGGTACGCCAGGCGCATGGCGGGACCTCCTCATGGTGTAGGCTTCAATGAATGGATAACGTTTGCTTATGATTCTATCAGACATCAGGAGGGAACTCTATGTTTACCATATTGATCGTGGATGATGAGAAAATTGAACGGGACGGCATCCGGGGACTGATCGCTGACATGAACTACGAGCTGCGTGTTATCGAAGCGGAGAACGGGGAGAAGGCGCTGGAGTCTCTTCGTCTGAACCCGGTGGACATCCTGCTCACAGATATCAAAATGCCCTTCATGGGCGGTCTGGAGCTGGCGGAGCAGGCCAGCCTGGCGCAGCCCTCTCTGGAAATCATTATCTACAGTGCTTACGGGGAATTTGACTATGCCCGCCGGGCGCTCTATACCAATGCTTCCAGTTACCTGCTGAAGCCGATTGATATCGAGGAATTCGCCGGGGTGATGTCAAGCGTGATACAGAAATGCGCAGATAAGGCCACCCAGCAGCGCCGCACTGCCGAGATGATGCAGGGGTATCACAAGGGCCTGGAGTATGAGAGGGAGAAGTGGCTGACCGATGTGCTGAACGGGGTTCAGGTGATCGCGGATGCTGCTGCTCTGCCGTTCGGAGGGCAGCCGGCCGCTCTGCTGCTGATTGATTTCAAGGAGCGTTTCTTTGACCGCAGCTACGAGGCATTTGAGCAAGCGGCAGAGCAGCTTACAGCCGGTGAATATGAGCTGCTGAACCTGAATGAATATCAAAGTGTGCTTATGGTCCCTTGCCCAGGCAGCGGCGGACAGAAGAGGATCAGGGAGATGGGTGAAGCGCTGGCGGAGCGGATCGCGGAACGCTTTTACCGGCATTGCTGCATCGTATACAGCCCCGTGTTCTCCGATTGGCAGGGGATTTCAGCGTGTTATGAGCAGATGGAGCAGACGCTGGACTACAAATTCTTTTTTGAGGATACGGTGGTGCTGTTTGCCGGAGATGAACTGGCAGGCCGTGTCCCGGAGCTTGTCAGCACCGAGATGCTGATGGCCGATATCAACCAATTCATTCACCATGGGGAATATGCAGGTGCTGCCAAAAGCATTGAGCTTCTGTTCAGCCACTTGAGCCGGAACGGCGGATCTTCTGCAATCTATGTCAAGTATCTCTGTTCGGACCTGGTGCGGAATGCGTTTGAACAATCGTCACGCAGGCAGAAGGCGGATTTCCAGCGAACGGTAGAGCGTATCTTCAAAAGCGATTCGATTCAAGAGGTCAAGCAAGTGCTGCTGCAGGCGCTCTCGGAAATAGAACCGGACAACGGCCCTCCCGATGAGAGCAAACGTCATATTGTCCAGCAGGTCATCCGGATTGTGGAGAAGGATTTCAGGGAGGATATCAGTCTGGAGGTTATAGCCGGGCGCGTATCGCTCAATCCCAGCTACCTGAGCCATTTGTTCAAGAAAGAAACCGGGCAGAGCCTGATCAAATTCATCACTCAGCAGCGTCTGGAACGGGCACGGCATCTACTGGACAGCACCAATATGAAAATCGTCGATATCGCTGAACATGCCGGCTACTGGAGCTCCTCCTACTTCTGCCAGACCTTTAAAAAATATTACGGCATCAGTCCGCAGAAATATCGTGAAATACTGAACGGATAATAGTACGGCTTCTTGGAGAGCACCTGCGGGTGCTTTTTACTTCCAAATTAATTGACGCGTATCCAAAGAATTTGGGATTTCGCTCCCTTCCACGCTAATCTACAATTTAACTGTAAGCATGAAAGCGTTTTATAACAAAGTTTGGGAGGGGCATCTATGAGATTGAAGAAAATTCGTGTTATGGCAGTGCTGCTGTCCATGGTGATGATGCTGGGAGTGCTGGTAGCCTGCGGCAGCAGTTCTAAGGAGGAGAAGGTTGCTGCGCCCGCCGGCAGTGAATCCACGAATGCCGGAGGCAATGAACCATCCGCCGCCGCCAAGGAGGACGATGGACCCTTCAGCAAATATGAAGAACCCGTTACCGTGTCTCTGGGGAGACAGGGGGTATCGGGGAACAACCTGCCGGCAGGAGATACGCTGGAGAATAACAAGTATCTGAAATATGTTGAGGACCGCCTGAACGTAAAGGTGAAATACGATTTCTCGGTGGAAGACCAGGATGCGTATAACCAGAAGGTTACCCTGGCGATCTCAAGCAATTCCCTGCCTGACATTCTGGTGGTGGATGAACAGCAGTTCAAGAGAATGGCCAAAGCGGGTATGCTGGCCGATCTGACCGAAGTATTCGATCAATATGCCTCGCCGCTGATTAAGGATTATTACAACTCCTACACGGGAGACCGGGTGCTGAACACCGGAAGAATCGACGGCAAGCTGATGGCGCTGCCCAATACCAACATCGACGGCAATTATCAGCTCCTGTGGATACGCCAGGACTGGCTGAACAAGCTGAAGCTTGAGACCCCCCGTACCATGGATGAAGTGAAGACTGTGATTAAGGCGTTCAAGGAGCAGGACCCTGACGGTAACGGGAAAGCGGATACCGTTGGTCTGCTGGGCGACAAAAGTGTGGTCGCAGACGGCGGCTTCTTCACCTTCGATCCGATCTTCAATGCCAATCATGCCTATCCGAAGAACTGGTTCAAGGATGAGGGAGGAAACATCTTCTACGGCTCCACGACTCCAGAGACCAAGCAGGCGCTCTCTGAGCTGAGAGCGATGTACGCGGACGGATTGATTGACAAAGAGTTCTTGACCCGGAAATACGAGGATAATGCCGGGCTGGTGTCAAGCGGCCGGGCCGGTATCCTGTTTGCCCCCTGGTTCGGAGGCTGGGCGTTGTCTGATGCGGTGAAGGCCAACCCGGAAGCGGATTGGGTGCCGCTGGCTGTGCCGCTGGACGGAGACGGCAAACGGAATATCGTACCATCCACGCCGTCGGGAACCTTCATGGTGGTGAACAAGAAGGCGGAGCATCCCGAGGCCGCCTTGAAAATGCTCAGTGTGGAGTATGAAGGCATCCGCCTGATTGATCCGGCAGCACAGGAGCTGTACAAGGATCTGGGGGTAGGCTGGCTCAATTATCCGATTAATGTACAGCTGGATTATCAGGATTCCCTGGCACGTGATGTGCCGATCTATGAGAAGGCGATTAAGGATAAGAAGCTGGACGATCTGCCGGCCCGCATCCTGCCGAGAGTCAAGGCGGTCTTGAGGAATAATGAAAATCCGAAAAAGGATATTCCCGCTTATGCCGATTCACTGGCCTTCTATACTGCCGCCTCCATCACCGGAGCGAAAGAAATTGTGAAGGTGGAGCCTGTGTTCTACGGCAAAACAGAAGCGATGCTTAAAAAGGGAGCCAATCTGGAAAAACTCGAAAACGAGACCTTTTTGAAAATCATTACCGGCACTTCTCCCCTTGAAGAATTCGACAAGTTCGTGGAGACCTGGAAGAGCATCGGAGGGGAAGAAATCACCAAAGAGGTTGCTGAGGCAGTTGAGTCACCATGAGAAGCAGAGCTTCCATCTGGAATTACCACCTGATGCTGCTCCCCGGCATATTGCTGCTTATAGCATTCAGTGTAGTTCCGATGTTCGGAATTGTGATTGCCTTTCAGGACTTTCAGCCTACGCTGGGCATCTTCCACTCTGAATGGGTGGGCTGGGAGAATTTCGAGTATATGTTCAGCCTGCCGGACAGCAGGCTGATTCTCGGCAACACCCTGAGCATTGCACTGATGAAGATCATTGCCGGACTGACCGTTCCCTTTGTATTTGCACTGCTGTTCCATGAAGTGGCGAATATTAAATTCAAGCGCACCATCCAAACGATTGTGTACCTGCCCCATTTCATGTCCTGGGTCATTCTCTCAGGAGTGCTGATTAACCTGCTTAGTCTGGACGGCATTATCAATCAGATGATCCAGTGGTTCGGCGGCGATCCGGTTATGTTCCTCCAGAGCAATCACTGGTTCCGCTTTGTGATCGTATCGAGTGATGTATGGAAGGAATTCGGCTTCAATACGATCATCTATATCGCTGCCCTGACTTCCATCAACACCAATCTGTACGAAGCTGCCGCCATTGATGGAGCGAACCGGTTCCAGCGGTTAACCAATATTACGATTCCGGGCCTGATGACCACGGTGATTCTGCTGGCGACCTTAAGCCTCGGCAATGTGCTGAATGCGGGCTTCGAGCAGATTCTCAACCTGTATAATCCGATTGTCTATGAGTCGGGGGATATCATTGATACTTATGTATACCGTTCAGGATTGCTTGAAATCCAGTATGGACTGGCAACAGCGGTAGGCCTGCTCAAATCGGTCGTAAGCTTTGTGCTGATTGCCGCTTCCTATGGTCTGGCTGCCCGGTTTGCCAACTACCGTATTTTCTGACAGAGGTGATTTGCTGTGATCCGAGGAACCAGCCGGACTGTTGATATTGTGATTTATTCTATTCTAACCGTGATTGCTTTTCTCTCCTTGGCCCCCGTACTGAATACCCTGGCTATTTCGTTCAGCGGCAAGGTGGCGGCCATGTCGGGGCAGGTCTTCTTCTGGCCGGTTGATTTCAATCTGGAGGCCTATAAGTCGGTCATCAGTGACCGGAGCTTCTTCACTTCCTTTGGCGTATCTGTACAAAGGGTACTGCTCGGAGGAGCCATCAATCTGCTGGTTACGGTGCTGATGGCCTATCCTTTATCGAAATCGAACAAACATTTTCCGGGCAGAAATATCTATATGTGGTTCGTGATCTTCTGCATGCTGTTCAACGGCGGGCTGATCCCGTGGTATATGACGATCAATACGTACGGGCTGCTCGATTCCATCTGGGCGCTTGTGCTGCCTACCGCCGTTCCGGTATTTAATGTGATTCTGCTGATGAACTTCTTCAAGGGCGTTCCGAAGGAGCTGGAGGAGGCTGCCGGGATGGATGGGGCGGGGGCGTGGAGAACGCTGGTGACGATTTTTATCCCCATCTCCCTGCCCTCACTGGCGACAGTCACCCTGTTCTCGGTCGTCGGCCACTGGAATGCGTTTTTTGACGGGATGATCCTGATGAACCACAAGGAGAATTGGCCGCTGCAAACGTATATCCAGCAATTGATTATCAGCGTGAATTCGATCATGAACACTACCGACCCGGAAGAGATCAAGCGTCTGTCGAATATGTCGAGCCAGCTGCTCAATGCGGCCAAGGTGATGGTCTCGATGATCCCGATCATGCTGATCTATCCGTTTCTGCAGCGGTATTTCGTCAGCGGAATCGTGCTCGGCGCCGTCAAAGAGTAAGCGTAAACTGCATGGAAGCGGGTGTCCCGTAAGCCGGAAACGGCTGGGGACACCCCTTTGCTATTTGGGGGCAGAACTCATGCGGCGGACCGCTGCTTTTACCGATTGTTATTTGCCGGGGGCAATGCTACGTTATAAGGACAAGAGGCTTAAGACAGGAGGGGTAGATCTGGAGCGTCCAGGCCGGTTCATCAGGAATTTAAGAATTAAGCATAAGCTGTTTGTCTCTTATTTGCTCGTTATCATTATTCCGCTCAGTGTGCTTGGCTGGTATTCGTATGATCAATCCAGGAGTCTGCTCGTTCAGCAGGCCCGGCTGACCTTAACCGACAATGTGTCGGAGATCGCCGCCAATCTGGATTATAAGTTCGGCAAGCTCAATGCCGCGCTGGACTCGTTCACCTTCAACTCCAGTGTAGTGTCCGTCTTCAACAATGATTACTCGGACAATTATTACTATATGTACAATGATCTGAACACCATCGTGGAGCCGCTGTTCAATACGCTTCTGTTCCTGAACGAAGAGATCCGCCAGCTGACGGTGTATACAGGGAACAACATCACGGAGCGGAAGAATACGATTCTGCCGATTAGCAGCGTATCCGGGAAGCCATGGTATGAAGCGGCGATGGCCAGCGGCCAGACGCATTGGATCAAGGAGGGAACGGCCTTATCCGCGGTGCGGAGAATGGTGGGCGGCTCGGGAACGCAATATGACAACCTGATCTACTTAGGCTTTGACAGCAAGGATATGTTTGCGGGTCTGACCAATGTGGTCTCCGGTGAGTACGGCGTTCTGGTCGAGAATGGAGCGGAGGAGCCTGTGTATGACTATCACAACGGGCTGCCGTCCTTCGAATCAGCTAAGGAAGCGGAAGAGCACGCGAGCGATTTCATCGTGATCTCCCAGACGCTTGGCGTGACGGGGTGGAAGCTTGTCTTTTATATGCCCAAGAACTCGATCGGTGTTGATGCCAAGACGATTCTCCGCGCCACCATGCTCACGGTCGGGATTTGCCTGCTGATTCTGGTGCCTGCGGTCTGGCTGTTGTCGAATGCATTCGTGAGAAGGATCTACCGTCTGAACCGCACGATGAAAAGGGTGACCCGAGGGGACCTGCATGTGGATATTGTGGTCGATTCCAATGACGAGATCGGCGAGCTGACCTTACGGTTCAAGGATATGCTGCAAAGTCTGAATGAGCTGTTCAATGAAGTCTACCGCAGCAAGGTTGTGCAGAAGGACGCGGAGCTGAAGGCGCTGCAGGCCCAGATCAATCCGCATTTTCTCTATAACTCTCTGTCGCTGATCAACTGGAAGGCTATAAGCATTAAAGCGTATGACATCAGTAAAATCACCACAACCCTCTCGAAATTCTACCGGACGACCCTGAACAGGGGGCAGGATGTCATCAGCGTCCAGGATGAACTGGAGAATACGAAATCTTATATTGATCTGCAGCTGATTATGCATGACCACAGCTTCGATGTAGTGTACGAGGTGGACCCGGAGGTGCTGGGCTATCACATGATCAAGCTGATTATGCAGCCTATTGTAGAGAATGCGATTGAGCACGGCGTGGACAACAAGCGGGAGGGGCGCGGCAGGATCAGCCTGCGGGCTGGCTTCGAGGAAGATACGATTGTATTCAGCATTGAAGACAACGGTCCGGGAATGACTCAGGAGACGATGGATACGGTATTAAGCAGGCAATCCAAATCGTATGGACTGTTCAACGCCCAGGAGAGAATCCGGATTTATTTTGGCGAGGCGTACGGGATCACGATCCACAGCGAAATCGGCCAGGGCACAACAGTGGTGGTGAGAATTCCCAGAAGGGCCAAGTAACGAATTCAGGAGACTGGATTAACCCATAATCAACGCCTTGATGTCATGAAAGTGACCAGGGCGTTATTTTGTGTGCGGATATGAATGTTTCCAGCGGCAAGCTTGCCCTCTGTATCTTCATTTGCGGGACTTTAGGTCTGGAGCATAAATTCCGAAAAAAAGGTATAATGTTACTAAATTATGTCCCCCATTTTCTCAGAGGAGGCTCTAGCTTTGTCCGACACACTATTTAAGCACTTGTACATGCGGTCCTCAATAGGATATGCGGCAGTATCCATTACGGATGGAACTATGCTCATGGCCAACCCTGCGCTTTGCGGGATGTTTGGATACACCGAGACCGAACTCAAGGAGCTGCGTTACCAGGATATCGTTTTTCCGGATGAAGGGTCTACCCTGGATCACGGGCAGATTGTGAACTATTTAATAAGCAGCCCGGATATGGCTGTAGATACCGAAAAGCGGTTCGTACATAAGAATGGCGAGATGCTCTGGGTTGCCCTGCATCTTTTTCTGATCATTGATGAACAGACCGGCCCTCCCTCCCATCTGGTTGCGGAGATGACTGATATTACCGCACGCAAGATGGCGGAGAAGAAGATAGAGGAGGACCACCAGCTCTTCGAGCTGATTACGGAGCACACCCCGGATATGATTTCATTCGCCGATCCCGACGGAACGCTGCGCTACGTCTCCCCGTCAGTCGAAACGCTGCTCGGTTATACGGCAAGCGAAATGATCGGCCGCAACAAAACGGAATATTATCATGAAGCGGATGCGCTGGAAATGACCGAGCCGGGGAAGCTCTACTCCGACAGTGACACCTTTACACGCCGGGTCAGGCATAAGGACGGCCATTATCTTTGGACCCAGAGCTCCTTCCAGGTGGTGCGGAATCGTGAAGGCGAAGTGCGGCAGATCCTGACGATTGCCCATGACATCACCGAGCGGAAGAAGGTTGAAGATATGCTGGCTGCCGCGCAGGAACTGGGGCAAATGGGCTCCTGGGAGTGGAATTCCGTATATGAGCAGCTGATCGTCTCCAGCCAGCTGATGGCCATCTTTGAATTAGGCGGGAACTGCGGAAATCATACCGTGGTCCATTATACTCAATTGCTTGAGTGTGTAGTGCCGGAGGACCTGGACAGATTGCGCGAAGAGCTGCGTTATACGCTGAAGTCCGGGGCTAAGGGCGAGGCGATTTTCAGAGTGAAGGGCAGCGAGGAACGTAAGTCTATCTATGCACACTGGGAGGTGATCCTGGATGCCTCCGGCAAGGTTCAGCTGATCCGCGGGATGGTGCAGGATGTGACCGAGCGCGAACGGATGGAGGAGCAACTGCGTGAGAGCGAGAACCGGTACAAGTCGCTTTTCGAATATAACCCGTCTGCCATCAGTGCCATGGATCTGCAGGGGTACATACAGTCAATGAATGCCAGTCTGGAGCAGCTGACAGGATACAGCAGGGAGACCCTGATGCATTCAAGTTACTGCGAGATTATTGAAGAGGATGAGCTGGAGCATGTGAATATGCGGTTTCTGGCGGCAGCCGGAGGCATGGCCCAGACCTTCGACACCCGGGTGATCCGTCACGACGGGGAGAGGGTGGAGGTAGGGATGATTTATGTCCCTATGCTCATTGATTCTGAAGTGGTCGGCGTATTCGCCATTACTAGTGATATTACAGAGCCTAAGCGGTATCTGGAGCAGATTGAGAAGCTTAGCTATGAGCATGCGCTGATCCTGAACTCTGTATCTGAGGGGATATTTGGCATGAATCTGGAGGGGGAGACGGTATTTATCAATCCCGCTGCGTCTGTCATGCTCGGATATAACCCTGGAGAGCTGGCTGGCAATATCAAGCTGCATACGATAGCGCAGACCTGGATGGACGGCGAGCTGTATCCCGGAGGACACCGGACGCTGGCGGAGCTGCTGAAGACCAACCTCTCTTATGAGCAGGAGCAGGAAGGGATCTTCTGGCGTCAGGACGGCTCCAGCTTCCTGGTCAAATACCGGATGACGGCATTATATGATAACGGAGAGCACAAGGGGGCGGTGGTTGTTTTCCGGGATATCACCGAGGAGAAGGCTGTGGAGCGCGCCAAGGAATCTGCGGAGAAGGCTGACCGGGCCAAGTCGGAGTTCCTGGCGATTATGAGCCACGAGCTGCGTACGCCGATGAATGGAATTATCGGGATGGCCGATCTCCTGTCGGGAACAGAGCTTACGGAGGAACAGCAGTATTACACCCAGATTATCAATAAAAGCGGTGCCGCGCTGGTACATATTCTCAACGAGGTGCTGGATTTCAGCAAGATTGAATCCGGCATGATGACGCTGGATCTGCAGCCGGTGGATATCCGGCAGGTCGTACAGAACGTCTGTGAGCTGTTCTATCCCCGTATCCAGGAGAAAGGGCTGGTTCTGCGCAGCCATATTGAGCCCGATATTCCGGCTGTTGTCATCACCGACGAAACCAGGCTGAGGCAGGTGCTGGTGAATCTCGTCGGCAATGCGGTCAAGTTCACGGAAGAAGGCGAGGTCGGCGTCTCAGTGAAGCTGGAGGCTGCCGGGGAGCCGGGCTCGCTGATTCTGAGGTTCTCGGTAACCGATACCGGTATAGGCATTCCGCAGGGCAGCCAGAACCTGTTATTCCAGTCCTTTTCCCAGCTGGACCCTTCGATCAACCGCAAGTACGGCGGGACGGGACTGGGTCTGGCGATCAGCAAGAAGCTGGTGGAGCTGCTGGATGGCGCGATCGGTGTGAACAGCGTCGAAGGAGAAGGCTCGGAGTTCTACTTCACCATCGGCGTGATGTATTCGGTGGAGGAACCGGGCCAGGCGCAACTGGCAGGAACTGCTGCCACTCAGGAGTATAAGGGCGGAATCTTCAATCTGGATTATCCCGAGGGTCAATACGGGCCGTTGTCCATTCTTGTCGCGGAGGATCATCCGGTGAATCAGCAGATCCTGCAGACTTTTCTCAAAAAGCGCGGCTACACCTCTGACCTGGCAGTGAACGGCGAGCAGGCGGTAGAAGCTGTACGGTCCCGGCATTATGATCTGGTGTTCATGGATATTCAGATGCCGGGCATGGACGGGATTGAAGCCACCCGGCAGATCCGCGAGGCGATGGGGCTGTCCCCGGTGATTATTGCCGCCACTGCCTTTGCCCGCAAGGAAGATGAAGAGATGTGCCTCCGGGCAGGGATGCAGGACTTTATTCCCAAGCCGATCCGTGGAGATGAGCTGGACAGAGTGCTGAGGGAATGGTCCGGCAGCATCCGCAGATAGTCTAGTAATATAAAAGGCCGGATAGCTGGCAGGCAAAGCTAGCGCTATTCACGTTGACAGCTTTCCCTTGTCTGCATTACTATTATATAAATCGTAAACATTACGAATATATAACGGTAAGCGAAAGGGTCAATAGAGTGAAAACGATGAAGCGCGGAGATTTCCTGCTGATTCTCATTGTATTGCTGGCCGCTGGTTCCATCTACGGCTACAAGTGGTTCTCTAACCACAATCATCCGTATAAGCAAGGGGAGCTGGAGGCCGTAATCACCGTGAACGGCAAAGCCTACAAGACTGTACAGCTGACCAAGGAAGAGCAGATTATTGATATCCGCACCAGATATGGTCATAACACGCTGAAGGTATTCGATTATGGTATTCAGATGACCTATTCGGATGCTCCGCTGACCATTGCGCTGGACATGGGATTCATCTCCCGGCCGAAGCAGCAGATTATCTGTATTCCGGCTCGTCTCCTGGTGGAAATCTCGAACCCGGAGTCTTCGCTGGAGGATGACGACGCGCTGGATGCGGTCATCTAGTCAAGGCTGCAGCTCTGTCCATGCCGCTGCGGCATCGGCGTTCGTGTATACATAAGGTGTGGACGGTGCTGCCACTGCGGTTATGCTCTGCGGAGCGATCTGCAGAGTCTCTACGCCCTCATGGGACGTCACATGAAGCTTGCCCCGAACCTCAATCCAGGTATCGGCGGGCAGGCTTATTTGTGTACCCGGCTCTAGGAGAATGCCAAAAGGAGTGGCATCTGCCGTACAGCACTGGACCAGGAAGCGGCTGACTGCGTAACCGGATTGGCCGGACCCTTGCGGCTCACGGTACAGGAAGCCTGATACAGAGATCTCCTTACCCTCGAATTGCGATTTGTACAGGTTAAGGGCGCCCAGCGTTTCCGAGAAAATCTCAGGGAACACAGGGATGACGGGCTGCCTGTAGAGCTGGGCGGCCAGCTCTGCAAATTCAGCCTCATAAGGGTTGGCCGGAGTGAACCTTCCCCCGTTGCCGGACTCAACGGCAGTGTAAGACAGGGCAAGGCCCTTCTTGGCCGCTGCGGCACTGCCGAGTGCCCGGTCGGGCAGCAGGAACCCGAGCAACAACGGGAGCAGGAACAGGCTGTACAGCGCAGAGCTGCCCAGGAATGAACGGGGCAGGCGGTGCTCGCAGTCGCACAGGGCAGAGCTTCTGCCAAGCACAGCTTGGAGCCCGAGGCTGAGCGCCATCAGGGAGAGCGGAACCGGGCATAATCTGATCCAGCGGGCCAGCTTGGGAGCAACATAATAATGGAGGGCATCCTGCTGGACCAGATGTCCGATATAGAGAGCGAAGGCGAGCAGAATAACCGCCCTGAGTACATAGTGAAACCGGATGCTTCCGGAGCTATTCATGCAGATCCTCCTCCAGTTATTCGGAATTTCAGGGCAGCTACAGCCAGAATGAAGCGAGCACGGAGCCGGTGAAGACGGCCGCGGCAATGAGGAAGAACAGGTACAGGGCGAATCGGGTTTTGAACAGCGCGAGCAGCATCAGGGCGTTCTTGAAATCGAGCATCGGTCCCAGCACCATGAAGGCGAGCAGCGCCCCGGCCGGGAAGGTATGCAGGAAGGTGGACGCAACGAAGGCGTCGGAGGTAGAGCAGAGCGAGAGTGCGAAGGCCAGTCCCATCATGAACACGTAGGAGCCGAGCGGACGGTCACCAATGGCGGACAGGCTGCTCTGATTCATGAAGGTCTGGATTCCCGCAGTCAGCAGACAGCCGATGATCAGGAATTTGCCCATCTCAAAAAATTCATCCGACGTATGCACCAGGACCGCCGCCGCCCGTCCCCCGCGTAGTGTGCCATGCTGCTCTTCGCTTCCCTCCCGGCGGATGGACAGGCGCAGCGGCGATCTGCGGACAGTCCCGTAGATGATCAGGCCAATGCATGCCGCTACGGCAAAAGCCAGTCCCATCCGGGTGTAGGCCAGCTCCGGATGGGAGCGGAAGGCTGTCAGGGTTGCTCCGTAGACGACCGGATTGAGGATCGGACCGGACAGAATGAAGACGATGGCAACGTAGAGCGGCATCCCTTTGTGCATGAGGCGGCGGACCAGCGGAATCATCCCGCATTCACAGACGGGGAAGAGTATCCCGAGCAGGCAGCCGAAGAGAATCGCCGGAAGCGCGCGGCGCGGAATCCAGCGTGAGATCAGCTCGTCCGGCACGAAGACGCGGAGCAGGGAAGAGAGCAGCGCGCCCAGCAGGACAAACGGCAAGGCCTCCAGCAGGATGCCGAGGAATGCGGTTTTGAACGTGTCAACATAGCCGTTGTCCAGCAGGCTTAGATGCCCGGGCAGCCACAGACTGCCCGCTGTGAGCAGAAAAGCGGCGGAAAAGAGCAGCGGCAATATTTTAAACGGCGTAAGGGTTGTCAAGGGTTCATCGGCTCCTTCCCGCACAGGGTTCTTAGCTGAATAACGACGCCCAGCTGCGGCTGATTGCCTTCTCGTCCAGATTCAGACCGATGCAGACGATATAAGGCTGGCCCGGGTAGCTTGATGCCTCCCAGGAAATACGGTTACCCGCCAGCTGCACCAATTGCACGGACTCCCGGCCTGCCAGCCGTACATGGCCCTTGGCCCGGAGCAGACTGTAGCCCCATTGCCGCAAAAATTGCTCCAGCTCCTCCTGACGGAGGCTCCCGGTCCATGCCGGGGGAACGGTTAACGTCACTGCTGCCACTTGGGAAAAAGAGCCGTCTGTTTCGGATTCAGGCTCATGTACTGCCGCCATGCTGCCGCCGCTCCTACTGCCCGTGTTCATCCGCTGGAGGGTGGCGCCGCTGATATTGCCGGGACCGCGCCGGGGAGCAGAGCCCTTAAATCCGCGTACAGCGATGCCTGTCAGCAGCGGGGCGAGATTAATCTGGCTGTAGTGGGTGAATACAATCTCGGATTCCGAATTTTGCTTGCAGACCATCTTCTCAATCTTCCACAGAGTCTCCGGTTCTACCAGATCGCTTTTGTTGACGATGATGAGATCAGCGGTGGTGATCTGCTTGCGCAGGGTGCGGACGAGCTGCTTGTCGGACGAGAAGCGGCTGCTGTACTCCAGTGCATTCTCGGCATCCAGCAGTGTAATGGCGTGGTGCAGCTGCAGCCGGTCTGCCAGCGCCGGTGCCAGCAGCGACTTCGCGATCTCGTCCGGGTCAGCTACCCCTGTAAGCTCGATGTAGATGATATCCGGGCGGCGCATTAGCAGGGCGGTCAGGCTGCGCGGCAGCTCCTCCTTGCGGCTGCAGCAGATACAGCCGTCCAGCAGCTTTTCCACACTTGTGCCGGTACTCTCCTGCAGGATATAGCCGTCCACATCCTTTGCGCCCAGCTCATTCATGATAACCCCCGGGTTCAGCCCTCTCCGTTGGCTCTCCTTCAGCAGACTCAGCAGCAGGGTTGTCTTTCCGCTCCCCAGAAATCCGCTCAGTATAATCACAGGTATCTTCATGGCTCACTCTCCCGCTCCAATAGTACCGTCCCCATAAGAAGGCGGCCAAGCCGCTTCCGCTTGTAATTCCATCTATACGTCAAGCTTATTCAGGAAAGAACACTAATCTAAGAGAGTTCAAATGTTCCTGGACAGCTGTTGACAGCGGAGGGCGGGAGCGTGTAGAATGTGTAAATCGTAATAATTACGATTAAACAGAAGGGAGCTTGATTGAAATGAGAGTAATCGTTACCTTAGCCTGTACGGAGACGGGCGACCGCAACTACACCACTACGAAGAATAAGAGAACGACACCAGAACGCCTGGAGATGAGAAAATATTGCCCGCGCCTGAAGCGTGTCACCCTGCACCGGGAGACCCGCTAAGCTGCGGAGTGTTTCTAGCATGAAAATATAAAGTACAAGGAGACTACAATGGACAAAATTCCTGTAACAGTGCTAAGCGGATATCTTGGCTCCGGCAAGACTACACTGCTCAATCATATTTTGCATAACCGTGAGGGCCTGAAGGTTGCTGTTATCGTCAATGATATGAGTGAAGTGAATGTGGACGCGAATCTGGTGAAATCCGGCAGCAGCCTCTCCCGCACCGAGGAGAAGCTGGTCGAGATGTCCAATGGCTGCATCTGCTGCACCCTCCGCGATGACCTGCTGCGCGAAGTGAATCATCTCGCCTCGGAGGGGCGCTTCGATTACATTCTGATCGAATCCTCCGGGATCAGCGAGCCGGTCCCGGTGGCCCAGACCTTCACTTACCCGAACCCGGAGCTGGATATCGACCTGACAGAGCTGGCCCGGCTGGACACGATGGTTACGGTGGTCGATGCCAATCGCTTCTGGCATGATTTCGCCTCGGGCGACAGTCTGCTGGACCGCAATATGACGGCGGGCGAAGACGACTTCCGGGATATCGTCGATCTGCTGATTGATCAGATCGAGACCTGTGATGTGCTGCTGCTCAACAAGTGTGATCTCGTGGAGGAGGCAGAGCTGAACAAGCTGGAGGCCGTTCTGCGCAGTCTTCAGCCGCGCGCGAAGATCATCCGTACGGTGAACGCACAAGTGGAGCTATCCGAGATTCTGAATACGGGATTATTCGATTTCGAACAGACCAGCCAGTCGTCCGGCTGGATCGCAGAGCTTGCCAAGGAGGAACACACACCGGAGACTGAGGAATACGGCATCACCTCCTTCGTCTACCGCCGGAGAGCACCATTCCACCCGCAGCGGCTGAGCTTCTTCTTCAGTAACTGGCCCTCTGAGGTTGTCCGGGCAAAAGGGTTGGTCTGGCTGGCAGCCAGCGGTGATCTGGCAGCGACCATCAGCCAGGCAGGGCCGTCGATCCAGTTCGGTCCCGCCGGTTATTGGCTGGCTACCCTGCCGGAGGAGCAGCAGCAGGAAGTGCTGGCTGCGGAACCGGATGTGCTGGCGAAGTGGGACGGGCAGTGGGGAGACCGGCTGAATGAGATCGTCTTCATCGGAGTTCAGATGAACCGTGAGGATATCGAAGCCCGCCTGGACCGCTGCCTGCTGACCGCAGAGGAGATGAAGCAGGACTGGACGGCATTCAACAACCCGCTTCCTTGGCCTGTCGAGGAGCTGCTTGCTGCCGGACAGGAATAGCTGCTTCTGTAAATGATAGTCTGCAAAGCCGGAATCCTTTGTGCGGATTCCGGCTTTGTGCTGAATAGGGATTACGCGCAACGAAGGCGCGTGGGCAAAGGCGAATGTATGCGAAAAACTCGGATCGAATAAGGTTAATCAGTGCGATTACGATTAATTTATGGTTTTGGGTTTACAAATCGTAATGATTACGATAATATCAATGAAGTTGAAACATAATCGTAAATATTACGAATAATAATTAATACTTCATTTGTTTAATCCGTGGAACAGGGTTGGGCCGAATTACAAGTGTCTAACAATAGACGCGGCAGTAGCTACGCCAGCAGCCGTAAGACCAAGCACGGAATCAGGTACGGGAGCGTGATGGCAGCGCCACGGCGTGCCGGAAAGAAAGGGGGAGGAACGATGATTTTGTCATCCATCAGGGATGTGGTGTTCGGTTACGGGGATGAGCCGGTCATTGACCGCTTGTCGCTGGATCTGGAGGCCGGACAGTTCATTGGGATTACCGGACCGAACGGGGCAGCGAAGACCACGCTGCTGAAGCTGATGCTGGGCCTGCTGAAGCCTTGGAGCGGAACGGTTACGCTGAACCGGGAAATTACCGGAGGGGGCAGGCTTACAATCGGGTATGTGCCGCAGCAGGTAGCCTCCTTCAATGCCGGATTTCCGAGCAAGGTGATTGAGCTGGTCCGTTCCGGCTGCTATTCGGGGCTGGGGTTGTTCCGCCGCTTCACTAAGGAACAGGAGGCGCTCGTCGAGAGCAGCCTGCGGCAGGTGGAGATGTGGGAGTACCGTAACCGGAGAATCGGTGAGCTGTCCGGCGGGCAGAAGCAGCGGATCTGCATCGCCCGCGCGCTGGCCCAGCAGCCGCAGGTGCTGGTACTGGATGAGCCGGTAACCGGGATGGATGCTGCCAGCCGCACCGGATTCTATGAGCTGATGCGGCATTATGTCAGCAGCCACGGCCGGACCGTCATTATGGTTACACACGGCCTGGAAGAGACAAGTTCCTATCTGGATACCGTGATTACGCTGGAACGCAAGGAGCAGGAGGGCTGGACATGCTTGGTTACGAATTCATGCAACGCGCATTTTGGGCAGGAGGCCTGATCGGGCTGATTGGACCCTTGCTGGGAGTCTACCTGATGCTGCGCAGGCAGGTACTGATGGCCGATACGCTGTCGCATGTCTCCCTTGCCGGAGTAGCACTGGGTTCCGTACTGGGATGGAATCCTGCTCTGAGCGGATTCGCTGTAGCTGTAGCAGGAGGGCTGATTATTGAACAGCTGCGCCGCTCTTACCGTACATACAGCGAGCTTCCGGTTGCTATTATTATGACCTCCGGCCTGGCGCTGGCCGTCGTGCTGATGAGCCTGAAGCAGAATCTGACCAAGAGCTTCAGCTCCTATCTGTTCGGCTCCATCGTTGCCGTAAGTGATACTCAGCTTAAGCTGATCGCCGTGGTGGCCGCAGCCGGTCTTCTCTACTTCATCATTCTGCGCCGCCCATTGTACAGCCTGACCTTCGACGAAGAGACGGCCGCTATCAGCGGTGTCCGTACCGGGTGGTTGTCCTTCTCGTTCGCCGTCCTAACCGGCATGACCGTTGCCGCAGCTATGCCGGTGGTGGGTGTGCTGCTCGTATCCGCTCTGATTGTGCTGCCCGCTTCTATAGCGCTGCGGATTGCATCGGGCTTCACGGCAGCCATAATGATCTCCGTCGGTGTGGGGCTGACCGGTGTGTTCAGCGGACTTACAGCTTCCTACTATATTAACACGCCTCCAGGAGGCACGATTGCACTCATTCTGCTGGTATTTCTGCTAGCTGCCATTACCGTACAGAAGCTGATCCGGCTGCAAAGCCGCCGGAGCCTGTATTCCTCCAAAGCCAATGAAGAAAAGGGGTCTCACAACATATGTTAAAATTCAACACCAATGCAAAATCCGCTTCGGCTGCACAGTCCACATTCAGCATCCGTCATCTTGCCGCCTTGTCCCTGACCGCCATGCTGGTGATCTCCGGCTGCGGCAACAACACTGCAACGAAAGCCGCGTCTACCGGTAGTCCGGCGGCTTCACCATCGGCTGCAGTTGAAGCCTCACCAGTACCGGCAGCAGATAAATTGAACATTAAGGTTAGCTTTTATCCGATGTATGAATTTACGAAAAGCATTACCGGTGACCTCGCCAATGTGGAGGTGCTGGTCCCGCCCGGAGTCGAGCCGCATGACTGGGAGCCAACGGCGAAGGATATGGCCGATATTACGGATGCAGATGTGCTTGTCTATAATGGCGCAGGCATGGAGGGCTGGGCGCAGCAGATTGTGGACGGTGCTGCCGGAAGTGATCTGATTACGATAGAGGCGAGTAAAGGACTCCAGATTATCGAAGGAACAGAGCATGAACATGAGCACGAGCATGAGCACAGCCATGAAGAGGGAGCTGCGGGAGAAGCTGACCACGACCATGATCATGACCACCATCATGATGAATCCGCAACAGAAGGAAGCGGCCATGACCATTCCCATAATGATTCCTCTGCCGGTGAAGCAGACCATGATCATGACCACGACCATGGCGGTCTCGATCCGCATGTCTGGCTGGACCCGGTGATGGCTATCAAGGAGGTCCGCACCATTGAAGCAGCACTCTCCG
This sequence comes from Paenibacillus sp. FSL R7-0302, assembly GCF_038006885.1. Classification (NCBI taxonomy): domain Bacteria; kingdom Bacillati; phylum Bacillota; class Bacilli; order Caryophanales; family Paenibacillaceae; genus Paenibacillus; species Paenibacillus sp. FSL R7-0302. Next base: position 4,041,389 of record NZ_JBBOWB010000001.1, on the reverse strand, counting down.
CAGCTTTTCCAGGGAATGCAGCCGCCTTCCACGCTAACAGCGATGCTTACATCGCCAAGCTGGAGAAGCTGGATCAGGATTTCAGAGCCGGGCTTCAGAACACGAAGCGTAAGGACTTTATTACCCAGCATGCCGCCTTTGGTTATCTGGCACAGCAATATGGCTTGACTCAGGTGCCGATTGTCGGGTTGTCGCCCGAGCAGGAGCCGTCTGCTGCACAGATGGCCAAGATCGTGGAGTTCGCCAAGGCGAATAAGGTGACTACGATCTTTTTTGAAACCTTGGTCTCCTCCAGTGTCGCCGATACTATTGCCCAGGAAATAGGAGCCAAGACCGCCGTGCTGAACCCAATCGAAGGATTAACAGAGGAAGACGCTGCCCGTAATCTCGATTATCTGAGTCTGATGCGGCAGAATCTTGAAGCGCTAATCCAGGCGTTAAACGAATAAGAACGAAGGAGCTGATCTATAGTGGCCAAGAAGTCAAAGGTTGTAAAGGAACAGAAGCGGCAGGAACTGGTGGCGAAGTACGCTGACAAACGCAGAGAGCTGAAGGCGGCGGGCGATGTGATGGCACTGCAGAAGCTGCCCCGGGATTCCTCAGCCACCCGTCAAAAAAACAGATGCAGCATTTCCGGCAGACCGCGCGGCTATCTGAGTACATTCAAGATATCCCGGATCGTCTTCCGGGAGCTGGCGCACAAGGGACAAATTCCGGGCGTTACCAAGTCCAGCTGGTAGGCTGTTAACTTCATAGATGCTATAACGTTAAGACGGCTGATCTCTCTGGTCTACAGGAGCCAGCCGTTTTGCTGTGTTCATAGACTTTGCCGGATCTGGCAGAGTGGACTATGATAGAGAAGAGGGAACAGCTATATAGATACATAATCTGAACAGGAAAGAAGGAGCTGCATGACCGGGTATTGGAGTAAGAGATTTGCGCAGGAGGGAATGATCTGGGGCAGTGAGCCAAGCCCGTCGGCAGAATGGGCGAAGCGGAAATTCCAGGAGGCAGGAGTATCCACTGTACTCGTTCCGGGTGCCGGGTATGGGCGGAATACCAAGGTATTCTCTGCTGATTTTACTGTATACGGGATAGAATTAAGTGAACCGGCGCTTGAGCTGGCCGCAGCATGGGACCCGGGAACTAGCTTTATTGCAGGCTCGGCACTGGAGCCGCAGCTGGGGCAGCCTGTAGATGCCGTCTACTGCTACGATGTTCTGCATTTATTCCTCGCCGGGGACCGCCGCAGGCTGATTGAGGCCAGTCTCAGTCAGGTCAGGACGGGAGGACTGCTCTATTTCACCAGCTTCTCCGATGAAGACCCCCATAACGGCTGCGGACGAGAGCTGGAGCCGGGCACTTTTGAATATAAAGAGAATAAATATGCCCACTTCTTCAGCGATGCCGATTTGCGGGAGCATTTTGCCGGGACGGAGATTCTGGAGACAGGTTCATTTACCGAGTCGTTGCAGAACCCGCAGGGCGGGACTCATGAATACATACTAAGAACGATCCTTGCGATCAAACGGTAACTGCCTTCTGCGAAAGAAACGCCAACATGGCCCCTCCCTGCGGCGAGAAGGACCTTACTGTGAACCTGATGCGTGCGTGTTCCCGCTTCTTCCTGCAGCTTCCTATTAATGAAGGTTAATGCAGCTCGCAGTCGGCGAACAGGATATGCCGCGGAATGCGGAAGAAATTCTCGGCCTTCTCCTGCAGGGCCAGGGTAGGCAGATGGCAGTGGTGCAGCCACTTGCGGAAGGTGCCGGGATGGACGCCGATCCAGATGCTGACATCGGTTACCGAGAAATCATATACCATGCAGAGTCCGGTCAGAATCGCGTTGTGCTGCGGTGAATGGGCGAGCGTTCTTTTCATGAAACGGGATGGGGTCGGCTGGCACACAATCGGACTTTGCCGCAGAAGAGCTTCATTGAACAGGATATGGGGCGGATAGCCTAAATGGCGGCAGACCTTGTCCAGATTGGTTCTGGAGGGAATGCGTCCTTCATATACCCATGCGCTTACGCTGCGTGAGGAGACGGAGAGCTCTTCTGCGAGCCGGGAGAGCTTCATGTCCTTGGCCATCAGGATGGCCAGCAGAACGCGGTTGCGGATCTGGCTGCGTTTGGGGCGGCGAAATCTTTTGACCCGTACGCCTTGTCCAAGATATTTGCGGTTGATCAGAGACCAGGCCTGAATTTTATGTGTTTCTTGCTGATTTTTAGCCATAATACCTCCGGGTGTACTGATTTAATGAAGTGACGGATCATCTAGTTTAGCTGTTATGACTTTACCATTTCATCACGGCATTCGTCCAGAGTGCAAAGCTCCTGTTTTGGCCATGAACCAAGATTGTTTCAGTAATGCTGCAGTTTATGATATATTTTGAGTAATCAATTTCACATTAATCAGGCTGGGAGCGGGATAGATGATCAAGCATATTGTTTTCTTCAAATTAAAGGACCGGTCCCCGGACAAGGTCGCAGAGACTATTGCAGTCCTCCGTAATATGGAAGGAAGAATTCCGCAGCTGCTGTCCATTGAAGTCGGGGCCGATCTGATTCACTCGGAGCGTTCGTTCGATATCGCCCTGGTCACGGTTGTGGCCTCGATGGAGGATTTGCAGGCGTATCAGGTGCATCCGGCCCACAAGGAAGTCATTGCCCATATCAACGAGGTCAAGGAGTTGTCGGTAGCGGTCGATTACGAGATCTGAGACTGTACGTACTTGCAAGGCTGGAACCCATTAAGCACGGAAAGCGGTGAGCGGAATGCGTGAGCTTGAGTATCCGATGGAAGCATTGACGTATCTGATTGTTTTTATGGCGGCGTGTGTCGTGATGGTGTTCTGGCTGAAGCGCCGGGGCAGGCGGGGGAAATAACGGCAGTTCATGTTAAGGAAGATCACTAAATACCGCAGGGTGGAGGGTCAGCTGTGTATTATGTCAACCGGAAGCAAATAGAAGTTATTCTTGAACAGATCCCTGATCTTAAGCGAGGTCTAGCACATGCAGCTTCTTCCTGGGACGGCAGTACGCTCTTGGGTCTGGTGCAGGAACGGTGCTTACATCTGGCCGTTGAAGTCGTGACGGATGTGGGCAGCTGTCTGATTGACGGGTTCATTATGCGTGATGCCGGAAGCTACGAGGATATTATATCTATTATCCATGAGGAAAAGGTGCTGGGAGACAGCGGGATCTACGAGGATCTGACCTCGCTGGTCGCCTTGCGCAAGCCGCTGGTTCAGGATTATTTCGTGTGGGAACGCAAAGAGCTGCACCCCATGACCCGGACGCTGCCGGATATTCTGGAGAAGTTCGCCTGCGAGGTGCGCAGGTATCTGGATCAGGAGCTGGGCAGCGGGGTCACGGGCTAGCTGAGCCGGGGCTGTGTGCATACAGACAGAAAGGAGGTCCTTTATGGCGAAGAAAAGTCAGGAGAGCGGTTCAACCCGGCGGATGATTATGACGCTGCTGAAGATGAGAGGTCCGCTGACGATCAGCGCTCTTGCTGAGGAATTGGGAATTACCGAGATGGGAGTCCGCCGCCATGTGCTTCAGCTGGAGCAGGAGTCGCTTGTAAGGACCAAGGTTGTGCGCCAGGCCATGGGACGTCCGATGCATGTATATTCGCTTACCGAGCGGGCGGAGGATCATTTTCCCAAAAGCTATCACAATCTGGCGCTGGAGCTGCTGCGGGAGCTGGACCTCGGAAGCGGAGTGGATGCGGTCAATATGCTGTTCGAAGGCCGCAAGCGGCGGATGCTTGCCCAGTACAGCAAGGTGATGCAGAGCCGTGAGCTGGAGGAGCGGGTTGCGGAGCTGACAACCATTCAGAATGCCGGGGGCTATATGGCGGAGTGGGGCAGGGAAGAGGACGGCTCTTACACACTGCGGGAGTATAATTGTCCCATCCGTCAGGTGGCTACCCAGTACCGCAAGGCTTGCCAGTGCGAGCAGCATTTGTTCGAGGAGCTGCTGGAGGCGAAGGTGACGCGCAGTGAGTGTATGGCGGAAGGCGGCCAATGCTGCCGGTATGCAATTACGCCGATTCCCAAGCAGAAAACTTCCGAAATCAAGGGCTGAACAGTCACAGGACATCCTCTCTATGCTTATGATATAGCAGAAATAGGCGATCGCCCGGGTGGCCGGGCAGAGGCACAATAGAATCCAAAGGAGAGATTGATGATGAAAAAAGATAACAAAAACTTGCTCTGGGGCGTACTTGCCGGCAGTATTGTAGGATCGGTGACAGCGCTGCTGTTTGCCCCTAAACCGGGTAAGGAGCTGCGTAAGGATATTGCCGAAGGCACAACGGATGCGGTGGATAAGGTTCAGGTTATTGCCGGCCAGGCCAGCGAGAAAACTACAGAGATCTACGGTAAGGCCAAAGAAGCAGTAGTCTCCGTAGTAAGCGAAGTTAAGGATTGGAGCAAATCCGTCAAGGATGCGGTGGAAGAAGCAGATGTAGCTACTGTTAGCGGCATTGCGGAGCAGGCTGTGGAAGTTACCGATGCAGTGGAAGCTGTACGCGACGAGGTGGCTGCATATGAGGCTGCTGAGGAAGCGGCAGTGGTGGAGGCTGAGATCGAAGCTGTGACCGGTACAGATGCAGCTGTAGCGGAAGCTATCGAGGACGGCAAGACCGCAGGAAAGCTGTCCTAAGCTTGAGGTAAAAGGTATGGAGCCGTTTTCCGCTGCACAGGCGGGAGGCGGCTTTTGCGTGTGGTTAGGGCTCCGCTTATCTTCCCTACTTGAACTGAACCGGCAAATGGGGTAATATCTGCAATTGGGGCTGAAATCCTGGTACACATTATTCCAGCCTTACATAAGCTACACAAAACGAGTTAAAGGATGCGGTGTGTTCGTGCAGCAGGCAATAGCAATATTAGACTCAGGCGTAGGAGGATTGACCGTAGTCAAGGAAGTGATGCGACAGCTCCCCCGGGAGAAAATCATCTATTTCGGCGATACGGCAAGAGCCCCGTACGGACCCCGTTCCACTGAGGAAGTGAAATTGTTCACTGAACAAATCGTGGACTATTTAATTCAATTTAATCCTAAAATGATCGTCATTGCTTGCAACACAGCAACAGCAGCAGCGCTTGATTATATCTCCGCCAAGGTAGCCATTCCTGTGATCGGAGTCATTCACCCCGGTGCCCGCGCCGCCATCAGCGCATCCAAGACCGGACAGGTCGGCGTGATCGGGACCATCGGCACGATTACAAGCGGTGCCTATACGGCGGCGCTGAAGCAGCTGTCTCCCTTTGTTCAGGTGGTCAGCCAAGCCTGCCCGGCGCTTGTGCCCTACGTGGAGCAGGGGTTATTCCGCTCGGAGGAGAGCCATCTGGCAGTGGCCAAGTCACTGAACGGGATCAAGTATGAGCCGATCGATACGCTGATTCTCGGCTGCACCCATTATCCGTTCCTGGTCGAGCCGATCAGCAAGGTGATGGGACCCGGCGTCAAGCTGATCAGCTCGGCGGATGAGACGGCCCGGGAGATCAGCACCATCCTCTACGATAAAGGCCAGCTGGCGCGCGGGGATGAGAGTCCGATTCACCAGTTCTTCTGCAGTGGAGATGCGGAGATCTTCCAGCGGATCGCCCGGGACTGGCTGGGCGAGCAGATCAGCCGGACGCCAGTAGTCTGGCAAGTATCTACTATGTAGGCTTGGGAGCATTACAGCGGCGAACTGAATAGGGACAAACCCTTTGCGGGAATGTCCGGAGGATGAGACCGGGAGGGCTTCCCGGTCTTTTGCTGCCGGATTCTTCGTGGACAGCTCTGCACAGATCAGATCCGGGTTCCGGGTTACTACATTTCCACATGACCCGCTGCTGCTGCTCATATACTAGGCATGAGGGCCGGTTCCCGCATGTCATCACGGAGGATGTTAGGGACGCCGGCACAAGAGGGCCGGGAGGATGAGACCTATGCAGCAATACATTGCCCGCAGGGGAGATACCGTAAGCCGTATCGCCGCAAGACACGGATTGACACCGGAGCATGTCATACAGGGGAATCCATGGGCTGGCAGCCAGCCGTATTTATATCCGGGGCAGGTGCTGTTCCTGCCATCTGCCCCGCGCAAGCGGTATGCGGTGCAGGCGGGGGACGATGCGCAGAGCATCGCGTCCTTGTTCGGGGTTGGCATAGATGAGCTGGAGATGCTGAATCCCGGGGTAAGCTCGGGACGTATCTGCCTGCCGGGCAAGGTGCTGGTGATTCCGGCGGCCACCCGGGGGACAGAGGTTTATCTGCACGGGGAATACGGGCCGGCTGAGGTGGAGGCGGATGCTGCAAGACTTGCAGACCGCTATTCTTGTGTCAGCAGCGAAGTAATAGGCCACAGTGTGCTCGGCAAGCCGCTCCGTCTGCTGCGGATCGGCAGCGGCCCGCGCCACCTGCATGTGAATGCCGCGCTGCATGCCAACGAGTGGCTGACGTCCCCGTGTCTGATGCGCTTCCTTGAAGAATATGCGGCTGCCTATGCGTCAGGTGCGGACTGGCACGGGCGTGAGCCTGCGGACTGGCACCGGGACTGGACGCTCTGGGCTGTGCCGATGGCGAATCCCGACGGCGTCGAGCTGGTGCAGGAAGGGGCGATGGCGGACCATCCCCATTATGCGGAGCTGATGAGGTGGAACTGCGGCAGGCGCAGCTTCCGGCACTGGAAGGCGAACATCCGCGGTGTCGATCTTGGAGACCAGTTCCCCGCACACTGGGAGGAGGAACGCGACAGGAGGCAGGTGCCCGGCCCGGCGCCGCGCGATTACAGCGGCCCTGCGCCGCTCAGTGAGCCGGAGGCGGCGGCACTGGCGGCGCTGGCCGAGCGGGTTCCGGGCGATGCCGCCGTATCCCTGCACAGCCAGGGGGCTGAGATCTACTGGAACTACCGGGGCTATGAGCCGCCGGAGAGTAAGGAATGGTCGGCCCGGCTGGCAGCGGCCAGCGGCTACCGGGCGGTGGAGCTGACCGGCAGCGATGCCGGCTACAAGGACTGGTTCATCGAGCGCTTCCGCAAGCCGGGCTTCACCGTAGAGCTGGGAGTGGGCAAGAATCCGTTGCCTGTGGCTGATTTTGAGGATATGGCCCTGGACACAGGCCTGATTCTCAGTGCTATTCTGTCAAATTTGAAATAAAAATGAAACAATGTCTGCAAATTTGCGTAAGATAACAGCAAAGGGTACGGCCGCAATCCTGACCAAATGATGCTTTGCGGCTGTATCCTTTTTTGTGCGTGGGATAAAGGATAAATCCCTTAAAATCCCTCAAAAGTCGGCTGGGAGAGTAAATGAAGTGTATAAATCCCATTAAATTCCTCAAAAGTTAGCTGGCAGAGTAAATGAAGTGTATAAACCCCTTTAAATTCCTCAAAAGTCAGCTAGATGAGTAAATGAAGTGTATAAATCCCATTAAATACCTCAAAAGTTGGCTGGGAGAGTAAATGAAGTGTATAAGTCCCTTTAAATTCCTCAAAAGTTAGCTGGGAGAGTAAATGAAGTGTATAAATCCCTTTAAATTCCTCAAAAGTTAGCTGGGAGAGTAAATGAAGTGTATAAATCCCTTTAAATTCCTCAAAAGTTAGCTGGATGAGTAAATGAAGTGTATAAATCCCTTTAAATTCCTCAAAAGTCGGCTTGGAGAGTAAATGAAGTGTATAAATCCCTTAAAATTCCTCAAAAGTCGGCTGAGAGAGTAAATGAAGCGTATAAATCCCTTTAAATTCCTCAAAAGTCGGCTGGGAGAGTAAATGAAGTGTATAAATCCCTTTAAATTCCTCAAAAGTCGGCTTGGAGAGTAAATGAAGTGTATAAATCCCATTAAATACCTCAAAAGTTGGCTGGCAGAGTAAATGAAGTGTATAAATCCCTTTAAATTCCTCAAAAGTTAGCTGGGAGAGTAAATGAAGTGTATAAATCCCATTAAACTCCTCAAAAGTCGGCTGAGAGAGTAAATGAAGTGTATAAATCCCTTTAAATACCTCAAAAGTCGGCTTAGTGAGCAAATAAGATGCAGAGGTGTACCTGATCCTGCTGCTTCACCTGCCCCAGCCTAACCCTAACCCCAGCTAACCAGCATCCCCCGCCCCCGAGCCACCCGCCATCCCCCAAGGGTCAAAATAATACACATCAACCCGTATGAAAGCTATACCGTACTCCTCCGGGTCTCTTGCTAAAATTAGCGTATAGATGAGCGGCGGACGGCTTCACGGAAAGAGGACTATCCGCCGGGAAAGTGAGAGCCAAATGGAGAACGATACGTATATGCTGAAAAGTAAACCCATCCCGCTGAACGCCTCCTACGACGTAATTGTAGTCGGAGGCGGGCCCGCGGGCTGCACCGCCGCAGCGGCGGCGGCCAGGGAAGGGGCGCGGACACTGCTGGTCGAAGCGACCGGGAGCCTTGGCGGAATGGGAACCTCCGGCCTGGTGCCGGCCTGGTGCCCATTCTCGGACAAAGAGAAGATGGTCTACCGTGGTCTCGCGGCCAAGGTGTTCAATACCTTAAAGGCTCAAATGCCGCATGTGCCGGAGGATGCGATGGACTGGGTGCCGATCGAACCGGAGAAGCTCAAGCGGGTCTATGACGATCTCGTAACGGAGTCGGGTGCCCATATCCTGTTCCTGACCGCGCTTGCGGATGTGGACAGGGACGATCACGGCAACATCACCACACTCCTCCTTCTCAATAAAAGCGGCCTGCAGGCCTTCCGGGCACCCGTGTATATCGATTGCACAGGAGATGGCGATGTTGCTGCATGGGCAGGTGCCGAGTACCAAATGGGAGACGAAGAGACCGGCGATCTTCAACCCGCCACCCATTGCTTCATCCTTGGCAACGTGGATGATTATGCTTATGTGAACGGGCCGAAGCTCCATGCGGAGAACCCGCACAGCCCGATCCATGAGGTGGTCCGCTCAGGAGAATATCCGGGCATTCCGGATACGCATCTGTGCAACAATATGGTAGCTCCGCGTGCCGTAGGCTTCAATGCCGGACATCTCTGGGGAATTGACAACACGAATGCCTTCTCCGTATCCGGGGCGCTGGTAGGGGGACGCAAGATGGCGGCCGCCTACCGGGACATGCTTGCTGCTGTTCACCCCGCAGCCTTCGGCAATGCGGTAGTGATGATCACTGGCACACTGATCGGCACGCGGGAATCCCGGCGGATTACCGGCGATTATATCCTGACGGCGGAGGATTACATCTCCCGCAGAAGCTTCGATGATGAGATCTGCCGCAACAGCTACTTCATTGATGTGCATGGCACACAGAAGGAGCAGCAGAGCGGCGCCGGATCCAGTCAAGCTATCACGCTCTACGGGCCGGGTGAATCGCACGGCATTCCGTACCGCTGCCTTACGCCGCGCGGACTGCGCAACGTTCTGGTCGCCGGTCGGTCCATCTCCTGTGACCGCAGGGTGCTCGGCAGCGTGCGAGTGATGCCGGTCTGCCTGGCGATGGGCGAAGCTGCCGGACTTGCTGCGGCACTGGCTGCCGCTCATACCGGCGGAGATGTTCATGCCGTGGATGTCCCCCGCCTTCGCGCCCGTCTCCGGGAAGAAGGCGGCTATCTGCCGGACAACCAAGCTGAAACTGTAGGGGAGAGAATGCAATGAGTCAATCTGCCGTTACCCGCAAGACCGTTAAGCCCGCAGCCCGAACCTACTGGACGCGCAAGAGACGGGAGCAGCTCGCCGGATGGCTGTTCATTGCGCCGGAGGTCATCGGGATGCTCGTCATCGCCGTGTTCCCGCTGCTGTTCAGCCTGTTCCTCAGCCTGACGGAGTGGAACCTCGTCGGCGGCTTGTCGGCGATTAACTTTGTCGGTCTGGATAACTTTATTGAACTGTTCAGGGACAACCGCTTCCTGCTGGCCCTGAAGAATAATGTGTTGTTTACGGTCGGCACGGTGCCGGTCACGATGCTGCTGGGGGTGGTGCTCTCGGCGCTGATCCATAAGAAGCTGTACGCGAAGACGTTCTTCAAGGTGGCTTTTTTCGTACCCTATATCTGTTCCACCGTGGCCATCGCCGCAGTCTGGCAAGCGCTCTACCATCCGTCCAAGGGGCCGGTCAATCAGATCCTGATGCAGCTTGGAGTATCCGAACCGCCGCGCTGGCTGGTCGATACCAGCTTCTCGCTGATTGCCATTATGATTATCTACGTCTGGCAGCTGCTGGGCTATCAGATGATTATTTTCCTGGCGGGGATGACGAATATTCCCGAGGAGCTGTATGAGGCGGCGACAATTGACGGAGCCAGCGGGATCGGACAATTCCGGCGGATTACGCTGCCGCTGCTGGGGCCGACCACCTTTTTCCTGGCGATAACGAGCACGATCTCTTCCTTCAAAATCTTCGATATGATCAAGTTCCTGACCGGCGGCGGGCCTAACTATTCCAGTACCGTTATCGTGTACCAGATCTACGAAGAAGGCTTCGAGCGCTTCAAAATGGGCTATGCCTCGGCGATGTCCTGGGTGCTGTTCCTGATTATTATGCTGGTGACCTCCATTACCTGGATAACCCAGAACCGCAAGGTCCATTACTAGTCCAAGGCGAAAGGAACGAAAGGCAATGACAATGAAAAAACTTAAGCCCGGCAATCTGATCTTCACGGTCCTGTTCGCCCTGTGCTCGGTATTCTTCCTGATGCCGCTGGTCTGGATGCTGTCGGCGGCCTCGAAGACGGAGAAGGAGGTCTGGACCTTCCCGATTCAGTGGATTCCCACCGACTGGAATCTGATCGCTAACTTCAAGGCCGTATGGATGGGTGATGTGGCATTCGGATTATTCTATATGAACTCGCTCAAAATCGCCCTGATCTCCACCCTGGCGACAATCGTAATCTCGGCCATGGCCGGGTATGCGCTCGCCAAGCTGGATTTCAAAGGCCGGGCGCTGATCTTCACCCTGATGCTGGCGTTCATGATGATCCCGGAGCAGGCAACACTCGTTCCGCGCTATATTATGATTAAAGAGCTGGGCCTTTACGACTCTCACGCCGCGCTCATCCTGATGGGGATGTTCTCCAGCTACTTCACCTTCCTGCTGCGCCAGTTCATGATCGGGATTCATAATGATATGCTGGAAGCGGCGGAGCTGGACGGCGCCGGGTTCTTACGGATTTTCTGGAGCGTGGTGCTGCCGCTGAGCCGCCCGATTCTGGCAACAGTGGGGATTATCAAGTTCATCTGGACCTGGAATGATTACCAGGGGCCGCTGATTATGCTGAATTCGACCAAGCTGTATACGATTCCGCTCGGGATGCAATTTTTCAAGGAGGAATTCGGTACACAGATCTCCGTCATGATGATGGCCTCCGTCGCCGCGATTCTGCCGCTGCTGGTGCTGTTCCTGATCCTCCAGAAGCAGGTCATTAACGGGATTGCTATCGGAGGCGTGAAAGGGTAAAGGTCAAAAAAGTGTACGCGCACACCGCATAGCTGTACACGGTGTGCGCAAAGCTTAGATTGTATAATGAGCCTGCAGACAACAAATCAAGGGGGAATTGCTTTGAAAAAACTACCATTAATGCTTGCCAGTATGCTCCTCATGCTCTCCGTCACCGCTTGCGGCGGGAATGGGGGCAACACCTCAGCAGCAACCGATGCACCAGCCTCGGCTGATCCGTCTGCCGGAACCGCCGGCACAGCCCAGCCCGCAGGCAAAGCCAAGATCAAATTCTACACCTTCAAGGCCGATAAGCCGGAAGAGCCGATCTACCAGGCCGTGCAGGCTTACAACGAAGCTCAGGATAAAGTCGAAGTGGAATATGAATCCCTGGTCCAGAACAGCGACAGTACGGATTTCATGAAGAAGCTGGATATTCTGGTCGCAGGCGGCGAAGTGGTCGATGTGTTCATGACCGGGAACGAGGATGAGCTGCTGGAGCGCGCTTCGCGGGGAGTTGTGGAACCGCTTAACTCCTTTTTTGAACAGGAGAGTATTAAACCCGAGGATGAATATTCCAAGCTGCTGAAGCTGGACGACAAGGTCTACGGCATTCTGCCCAGCTCCACGCAGTGGCTGACGGTCTTCAACAAGGATCATCTGGAAGCCGCCGGGCTGACCCTGCCGGAGATGGGCTGGACCTGGGATGATTTCCGTGAGTATGCCAAGAAGCTGACGACACCCGAGCACTTCGGAACGTACTTCCACACCTGGGGCGAATATCCGAACATTATCGCATACACCGAGAAGCCGCATCCGCAGCTTAGCGCAGACTTGAAGCCGATTTTTGACGATCCGTCCTTCGAATACTTCTTCAACCTCCGCCGTGCGATGGAGAAGGAAGATAAGAGCGCTGAGCCGTATGCCGATGTGCTGGCCTCGAACTACCATGTGCTGCAGCAGTTTTTTGCCGGAAATGCCAGTATGCTGGCCGTGCCAAGCTATGCTGTCCGGGCGGCGCTGAACCTGGAGAAATTCCCGCATGAGTTCCAGAGCATGTACGCTCCGCTGCCGCGTTCGGTGGACAGTAAGGAACTGGGGATGACGAATATCTCCGGCGGCGGCCTGGCCATGGGCGCGAAATCAGCGAATAAGGAAGCCTCGTATGACTTCATCCGCTGGATGTCCAAGGAAGCCTACAAGTTCACCAAGGAGATTCCTTCGTTCAAGGGCGTGGACGGGGCGGAGCTGATTAACGGCTTTTTCGGGGAAAATACAGATCTGATCGATACCGCTTCCCTCACCAAAACGCTGTTCGATCCAAATATTAAAATGCCGGACACCTTCAGCGTGCCGTACGGCAGTGAACTGAAAGCGATTGTGGAGAACGGCTTCGCCAGCTTCATTCTGGATAACCGCAGCTTCGATGAGGTCAAGAGTGAGATGACAGCGGAAGTCGAGAAGGTAGTTTCTGCCAATCAGAAATAACGGATGAAGTGCAAAGGCAGCAGGGATTTTGGATTATAATAGGGACGTTGAAGCTTTCATTACAGTGCGGGGTGGAATTCTTATGAAATGGTTAAGCCGTTTTTCCTTCCATCGCAGACTGCAATACACGTTCCTGATCCTGATCCTGCTGCCTTTTGTTGTCGTTACGTTCTGGTCGTATACCTCTGTGCGGGAGAATGTGAGTGAGAAGATCGCCCGTTCGAATGAGGAGACACTGAAGGTCATCGGCAGTCAAATGGAAAAAACGGTGGACAGCATCTCGTTTGTCTCGGTGTATTTCTCTGAGGCTTATGATCCGGCCGTGCTGGAGAGTCTGCGTTATCTCAAAAATACGGGAAGCTTCGGAAATTACGGAGTGTATACCCATTACAACAAGCTCAAGACTACGGCCAATATCCTGTCGGTGCAGTCGCTCGATGCTGATCTTCAGATCATGCTGGTCAACCGGGAGAACCGGATACTGATCGGCAACCAGAATATTCCGGTGTTCTCTGTGCTGCCTGAGAAGCTTCTTAAGGAGAGCAGCAGGCTGGATGAGCGGGAAAAAGTGTCGCTGCAATGGTTCCCCTACGGCGGCACCCCCGCTGCACCGGATTATTATTATGCGGTACGGTTCATTACCGACCCGCTGAACCAGGACAAGCTGGCCACGCTGTACGTGGGCATTCCGAGCCACTACTTCCGCAGCCTGCTCGATACGGGCAATGCGGTAAGCAGGCTCGCGCTTGTTGACCAGAAGGGGAGAAGCATTGCTGTCACAGGAGAAGCCTCTCCTGCGGATGAAGGCCCGCTGCTGGCCAGTGAGGTCCGTATTCCCAAGGTCGGCTGGCTGCTTACCAGCAAGACGCCCCGCAGCTCCATCGACAGCCATATCAACCGGGAGTTTTTGGTCTCCATCTCGCTGATCGGACTGTTCTTCCTGGCGTTCCTGGTCCTGTCCATGCTGTGGGCCGGATATATGAACAAGCCGATCAGCCTGCTGCGGGCCAGCGTCAAGCAGTACGTCGGCGGCAACCGCGCGGTTCGGATACCCGTCAAGGGCAAGGATGAGGTGGCGGTGCTGTCGGCGGCTTTTAATCAGATGCTGGAGGATATGAACGGGCTGCTGCAGCAGGTCGAGAGTGAACAGGAGGAGAAAAGGCGGCTGGAGCTTCAGGCGCTGGCGGCGCAGATCCGGCCTCATTTTCTGCTGAATACGCTCAATTCCATCAAGGTGGATCTGCTGCTCAGCGGTGACCCGGCGCATGGCGCTATGATCGATGCGCTCATGAAGCTGCTGCGTGTGTATGTGCATGTGGATAAGCCGCTGGAGCTGGCGGAGGAGTGCAGGGTGCTGGGCAGCTATGTGCAGGTGATGCAGATCCGCAACCGTCTGGATATCGTCTGGGAATGCGAGGTGGGCGAGGAAGAAGGTGCGGTGATGCTGCCCCGGCTTCTGCTTCAGCCTATTGTCGAGAATGCCATCAGCCACGGCTTCTCCGCCCGTCCGGACCATCCGGCGATCCGGCTCGAAGCGGCGTTCGAGTCCGATCTGCTGCGGATCAGCATCAGCGATAACGGCCGCGGCATGCCGGAGGATAAGCTCCAGCGCCTGAACCGGCGTCTGCAAGGAAGTGAAGACACTGCGCTCTGGCCGGAAAAAGGGGTCGGGCTGGTCAACACAGCACGCCGTCTGCAGGTATTGTACGGATATCGCGCACGGCTGAGCGCACAGGCAAGAGAAGACGAGGAAGGCATGACGTTCACCCTATATATCCCCGTGACCCGGGAGAAGGAGGCGGTTCCCCTTGATGACCCTGATGCTGATTGACGATGATGTCCCGATGCTGGAATACGTGGAATATCTGCTCGGGTCCTTGGGGCTGGACCTGCAGCTGGTGGCTTCGGCGTATAGCAGCGAGGATGCGCTGGAGCAGTTCCATACCGCACTGCCCGATATTGTGATTGTGGACATCGGCCTGCCGGGGATGGACGGGCTGGAGCTGGCGGATGCTTTCCGGATCACGAAGCCGGAGGTCCGCCTGATTTTCCTGACTTGCTATGAGGATTTCCATTACTCGAAGCGGGCGATCCAGCTGGAGGCGGATGATTATCTGATTAAGGATGAGCTGTCGCCCGAGCAGCTTAAGAGCAGTCTCGCCAAAGCGATGAGCCGCTTCAAGAGCCGCGAGGAGCTGCTGGAGCGCTACTCCTTCCGCCAAGCGATTGAGCGCAATAAGGAAGTGCTGAAGCAGAGCTTCCTGAAGCAGCTGCTGTCGGGTGCGGCGGGCCAGGAGAACACCCTGGAGTTCGGTGAACGGCTGGGCATCTCCTGGAAGCACCCCTTTCTGCGTCATGGATTCCTTCATATGGATGCCGCATCGGTCACCGAGCGTTACCGCTACAAGGATATTCCGCTGATCCATTCAGCCGTGAACAATATTGCGCTGGAGCTGTCTGCGGCAGAGGCTTCCATTACACCGATTATGAGCAGGGACGCCGATATTTATCTGGTCTGGAATGTGGCGGACCCCGGCGTTACAGAGAACAAGCTGGCTGAATTCATGCAGGCGGTACAGGATAAGGTGGAGCAGTATCTGAAGATTAGCCTGCGGGGGTTCTATTCGGAGTCCTGTGCACCGGTCCGCAGCTTCGATGTGTTATACAAGACTCTCACCGATTGCCGGGAAAATAACTTCTATCAGTCCGTGAAGCCTGTGTCTCTGCTTGAGAAGCACGCGGATTTCGGGGGGGCGTTGGAACGGCGCGGGGAAAAGGAACGCGGTATGCTGTCGTTGGCGCTTGCAGACCAGCATGCCGCCTGGATTGATCTGGCCGTGAATCAGTGGACGCAGCTGGCATCGGCGGAGCGGCTGCTGCCCCGGCTGGTGAAGGAGACCTGCGGGAATCTCGTGCGCCAGCTGGCCTTCGAAGCCGGCGGGCTGGCTAAGGAGGACTTCTTCACGCAACTCGAGCAGACGGTTCATATCGAGGAAGCGGCCAGCCTGACCAAGCGGGAGCTGAGGCATCTGTGGCGGCAGTTTGCACTGGCCCCCGCAGCCGCTGAGGAGAAGGATGTCCGGCTTCAGGCGGTGGATGAGTTTCTGGAGGAGCATGTGGACCGGATGGTCACCTCTACCGACATGGCGGAGCATCTGCATCTGAACGCCAGCTACTTCTCCCGCTATTTCAAGAAGCTGTCCGGCGTGAACTTCACCGATTACGTCAACCAGTACAAGATGAATATGGCCATCACGATGCTGGCCCGCCCGCACGAGACCGTGGAGAATGTCGCCTACACGCTCGGCTTCTCCGACCGGGCCTACTTCTCCAAGGTGTTCAAGAAATACAACGGCCGGAATCCCAGCGAATTCAAGGCAGGTCCGGTGGAAGAGCAGGGCAGAGAGCCATCCACGGATGACCCGAAGCCATAAAGGTCAAAACTGTCCACTGCAACAGGCAATCAGTCTGCACGCTGTTGCAGCTTCCGCCTTCTTATAATGGTGAGGAGTACTAAGTATAGCTTCAAGGAGGAAGAACGATGAACAGAACTGTATTTACCTTGCCAGCGGAGGAGATTGAGGTATCCCGTGAGGTGGATGTGCTGGTTGCAGGCGGCGGGCCTGCCGGTGTGGCAGCGGCGATAGCTGCGGCCCGCAGCGGGGCGCGGACGCTGCTGATTGAGCAGCGCGGCTTCCTGGGCGGCATGGGCACCGTTGCCCTGGTGCCAGCCTTCTGTCCTTACAGCGACGGGGAGAAGGCCGTCGTGCGCGGTATTGGCTTAGAGCTGCTTGACCGGATGAAGGCCGGATGTGAGCCGGAGTTCCGCGAGCGCTTCGGGGCGGAGCTGGATTGGGTGCCCATCGACCCGGAGGTGCTGAAGCGTGTATACGACGAGGCTGCCACCGAGAGCGGAGCAGAAGTGCTGCTCCATACCGTGGCGAGCCAGACGGTGATGGATGAGACCGGCCGAAGCATTGAGGGCGTGGTGATCGTCAACAAGTCAGGCCGGAGTCTGGTCCGCGCCCGGACCGTTATTGATACGACCGGAGACGCCGATCTGGCCGCCCTGGCGGGAGCGCCGTTCCATAAGGGCGGAGAGTCCGGCGAGCTTCAAGCCGCGACAATGTGCTACCTGCTGGCGAATGTGGACCGGCAGCGTTTTGAAGAATACCGGAATGAAAGCGGTGACACGGATCAGATCCATCAGGCCGTCCAGCAGGCGCAGGTTGACGGGAAGCTGCCGCAGGGCCGGGACTCCGTCTCAGGCCTGGCTTGGATTGCCGATTATCTGGTCGGTGTGAATTTCGGCCATGTGTTCGGCATTGACGGCTCCCGTGCAGAGGATCTGACCCGGGGCGCCATAGAGGGACGCCAGCTGGTTCACCGTCAGCTGGAATTCTTCAGGGCTTATGTACCCGGATTTGAACAGGCCCATCTGGTGTCCACCGGGGAGCAGATCGGTATCCGCGAGACGCGGCGGATTGTGGGCGATTACGTGCTGACCCAGGAGGATTTCATGAATATGGCTTCCTTCCCGGATGATATTGCTCGCAACAGCTACTTCATCGATATTCATATGGCCCGCAGCAGCGGGGCGATGCATATTCACCATCTTCCGCCGGGGAAGTCGCATGGTGTCCCTTACCGCTGCATGCTGCCGGTAGGACTGGACAATGTATGGGTGGCGGGGCGCGCCGCCTCCTCGGACCGTGTCGTGCAAGGCTCACTGCGGGTGATGCCGAACTGCTTCGCCATGGGGCAGGCGGCGGGTATGGCGGCGGCGATGGCGGCCGAAGCGGAGGGACAGAGCCGGAAGGTGGATCTCGCCAAGCTTCAGAACGGGCTGGTGCAGCAGGGAGCCTGGCTGGGTGAGGCCTTGGCTGCTTTATAACTATTCTGCGGGAGCGTGATCCGAATGACAAGGTATCGTATGAAGCATAGATCAAGACAAGGCAGGCCGGGCAGGCTGACCTTGCTTGGTATCATCGGCTTTCTGCTGTTCAGTCTTATCTCAGGAATATCGGGTCCGGTAGCAGAGGCGGCAGGCACCACGTATTACGTTGATGCTGCCCAGGGCAGCGACAATAGCTCCGGCACCAGTGAAGCGGCAGCCTGGAAGACGCTGGGCAAAGTCAACAGCGTGACCTTCAGCCCGGGGGACCGGATTTTGCTCAAGGCAGGCAGTATATGGAAGGACCAGTATCTGGATCTCAAGGGCTCAGGCGCAGAGGGGAATCCGATTACGGTAGACCGCTACGGGAGCGGAGCCAAGCCGCTGATTGATTTCGGCAACACCGCCGTGGGCGGTGAAGGCTTCGGGGTCAGATTGCGCAATGTCTCTTACTGGGAGATCAATAATCTGGAGATTACAAGCGGACAGCAGCCTACAGATATGCGCAGAAACGGCGTGCTGGTCGTAGGCGAAGGAGCAGGGGCTGGGAACTTCCGGCATATGTATATCCGCAATCTCGACATCCACGATATCTTTGGCACAGACCGCCGCACAGGCGGCATCAACTTTCATGCCCGGGGAGCCAATACAGCACTTGAGAGCACCTGGGAAGATATTTTGATCGAGAATAATACGGTCATTAACGTGGCGGACACGGGGATACAGACGATGACGGATGCTTTTTTCAACAATGCTTGGACACATAAGTTCGACGCCTTCCGGGGTGTGGTCATCCGGGGCAATGTGGTGGAGAAGATCCACCGGGACGGCATCCTGGTCAGAGCCAGTGCCTCGCCGCTGATCGAATACAACAAGACGAGATCCATCGGGGAAGCCTGCGAGGTGAATACATCCATCGTCAATTATCTTGAGGATATCACTGTCGTTGCGGCGCAGTGGGCCTATTACACCAAAGGGGCTATTTTCCAATATAATGAAGCTTCCGATACCCGGATGCTGGGTGGAGACGGCCAGCCCTGGGACTTCGACATCGAGGTGCACGACAGCATCTACCAGTACAATTTCAGCTATGACAATGAGGGCGGCACCCTGCTGGTGATGAACAACACGAACAATAATATTTTCCGCTATAATATCAGCCAGAACGATAAGGACGCTAACGGGGTGTTCCATCTGGTGAACGGCGGCGGCAATCTCTATGTCTACAACAACATTATCTACCGTTCGGGAACGCAGAATAAGGCGCTGACCCATGCGAGCAACACAGGAATGGCCTATTACACTAACAACATCTTTTATAATGCAGCCAGCGGACAATATACGAACAGCCCCAGAATGACGTATGATCACAACAGCTTCTACGGGCTGAATTCAAGTGTTCCGAACGATCCCAATAAAATCACAGGCAACCCCGGATTCGTAAGTCCCGGCACGGCCACAGGACGCGATTCGGCAGACGGCTATAAGCTGGCGCTCTCCTCTCCGCTGCTGGGTGCCGGGGCGGTGGTTGCAGGCAACGGAGGACAGGACTTCTTCGGGAATCCGCTGTATAACGGAGTGCCGGATATCGGTGTATTTGAGTTCCAGGGTACGATTACACCGCCGGTTACGCTGTTCCAGGATGATTTCGAGGATGGTAATTCCAGCGGCTGGACAACCTCGGGCGGGTCATGGAGTGTGACAGATGACGGGACGAAAGCTTTGACGCAGACATCAATGTCAGGGGAAGCACTGGCCTATACAGGCGATGCCACTTGGAGAAACTACACGTATTCGGCCAAAATAAAGCTGCTGAACGCCTTCGGCAACGCCGGGCTGCTGTTCCGTTATGCAGACGCTTCCAATTATTATATGTTCCGGCTGAATGATTCAGGCGACAAGGCGGAGCTGTTCAAAAAAACCGCCGGCACGCTCACGATGGTGAGCAGCGCAAGCTTTGCGGTTACGCCCGGCCAGTGGACGGAGCTGAAGGTCACTGTCAGCGGCAGTACGGTTACCGCCTACGCCGGCGGTGTCCAGCTGCTTCAGTGGACGGATACGGCGGCACAGCCGGCCGGAGGGAAGATCGGTCTGCGGATGCATTCCAGCACCGCACAGATCGACGATGTTAAGGTGACGGAGTGAACGTTGGTCCGCTTCGGGAGGATTCGATAAAATTTTACCTGAAAGCGAAACGAATCCTGCGCATTCGCGTAAGATAACAGCAAAGGGCACAGCCGCAATCCTTTTACAGGTGCTTAGCGGCGGTGTCCTTTACTGCTTACACAGATTACACAGGGAGGCATAACTCATGAAATTCAGAAAACTGTTGTCGCTCAAACAATGGTCTCATATATTCCGCAGCTCCTGGCATTATATCGTTTCGCCTAATGTGGCTATGGCCGACAAGCTGCTGTTCACTATTCCGGCGCTGCTGTACTGGGTGCTGCCCGACTTCATGCCGTTTATACCGATTGACGATATAGGTGTAACGATGCTGCTGATGGGCTGGTTCGTTACACGGATGGACCGTAAATACGCAGCGCTGCACAGCGGAAGATGACATTTTAGCGACGATTGCACCTTTAAGTGTGGATGTCCATCTCCTAATGGTTGCTTTATCTTCCCATATTCCTTAAAATGAATTATTGAGTATTTAAAATATAGAGGCTTGGGAGATGGAATCGAATGAACGTCAAAATTACCCGCAACGCGGCTAAAGTGATAAAGAAAACCATGGAACTTGAAGGCAACAGCGAGCTTAAGCTTCGTGTAGCGATTACACATGCCCATGGCGACCATGCCCACTACGGACTGGATCTGGACACGCCTAAGGAGAACGATGTAGTGGTTTCCACCGATAAGGATATCGATGTCATTCTTGATCCGAACCAGCCGCTGCTGGACGGGGTGAAGATTGATTATCTCTACTTGCCGGAAGAAGGCTTTGTGATTACTAATCCGTCTAAAGGAAATCATGGCGATCACTAGTTGATCCGCCCGTATTTTACGGACATAAAGAAGGGTTGCTTCATGGCTAACGATATAAGATTATGTGACGAGTGCAATCATATTAAAATGAAAAGCATCGTGCCCAAGCTGCTAAAGATGGCACCGGATGCCGAGATCAAGACAGGCTGCATCTCCTACTGCGGACCGTGCGGCAAACGCCCGTTTGTCTACATCAACGGCCGCTACATCAGCGGACCGACGGAAGATGAGGTGCTGGCCAAAGCGGAAGCCTTCGTCAAACGGCCGGTGGAGAAGAAGTAATTCAGATCTGCTGCGCCAGCAGCATCGTACAGCCCCCGCGTTATTTGCGGGGGTTGTTTTGGTGTGCGCGGGTGTAGTCGTAAAAACCGAACACAATAGGCGGGTGAGAGGGTGCGTGGGGCGGATGTATGCCGAAAACAACATACAATGTGCATCTGCGGGGGTGAGCGGGGCGAATGTATGTGGAAAACAACATACAATTTGCAATGAGAGGGTGAGTGGGGCAAATGTATGTGGAAAACAACATACAAAGTGCAGGTATGAGGGTGAGCGGAGCAACTGTGTTCGAAATTGATGCAGCATCAGCAGCTTATTGAGAACAAAAAGCCTTAAGTCCATAGCACAGAGTGCTTCATGTGACTTAAGGCGCTTTAGTGATTAAGGCTTATTAGGGATAGTTACTTAACTGCAAAACTGCTTAACCCGCGCTGTTCCTGCTATTTCCGCGGAGGCAGCGGCCCCAGGTATTGATAGTATTGGCATTCGATCCGGCCGTTGTAGAGCTTGCGGCGCTTGTCCGCCTTGCGTCCGTAGTATTGCTCGAACTCTTTGTACGGGCTGATGGCGAAGAAGGACCAGGTGGGCAGATAGAGCATCATCTCGCCGAACTGGCGGGTCAGCTTCTCCACTTCCTTGTCATTACTGATCCGCTCGCCGTAAGGCGGGTTGGTGATGATGCAGCCGTATTCGCCTTCCGGCCGGGCCTTCGCAGCGGCCATATGCTTGAACGTAATCTCACCGGAGAGTCCGGCGCTCTTCGCCGCCGCCTCGGCGATCTCAATTGCTGCCGGATCGATATCCGTTCCGGTCAGCTGCAGCGGGTAATCGTCACGCA
Organism: Paenibacillus sp. FSL R7-0302; assembly: GCF_038006885.1. Taxonomy (NCBI): domain Bacteria; kingdom Bacillati; phylum Bacillota; class Bacilli; order Caryophanales; family Paenibacillaceae; genus Paenibacillus; species Paenibacillus sp. FSL R7-0302. Next base: position 4,019,486 of record NZ_JBBOWB010000001.1, on the reverse strand, counting down.
CCGCATCGAAGGCTTCCTCGCGGGCTTCCTCCCACAGACGCTGCGGAATCTCCGGCCAGTGCTCGGACGGGAAGGAGCGGCGCAGGCCTGGCGCGATATTCCAGGCGATCATCGCTGCTTCGATCAGAATCGTGCCTGATCCGCAGCAAGGATCATAGAGCGGACGATGGCCGTTCCAGCGGCTGAGCTGGATCAGAGCCGCAGCCATCGTCTCCTTCAGCGGCGCTTCCGTAGCCTGGCGGCGGTAGCCTCGCTTGTGCAGGGCCGGGCCGGTGGTATCCAGGGTGATCAGCGCGATATCATTCAGCAGGATCACTTCTACCACGTACCGGGGTCCGTTCTCCGGGAACCATTCGGTGTGGTACGACAGCTTCAGCTTCTCGACAATGGCCTTCTTCACAATCCCTTGACAGGCAGGTACGCTGGTCAGCTGAGATTTATGCGAACGGCCCTCTACCGGGAATTCGCCGTTCTCGGGAATCCAGTCCTCCCAATTTATCGCCTTCACTCCTTCGAACAGCTCATCGAAGGTCCGGGCCGGGAACTGGCCCATCTTAACCAGTACACGGTCCGAGGTACGCAGCCACAGATTACAGCGGCAGATGTCGATGTAATCCCCGCTGAACAGGACCCGTCCGTTCTCGACCGTGGTCTCATAACCCAGCTCGTTTAATTCGCGTGCTACTACAGCCTCCAGCCCCATGGGGGCGGTGGCGATCAATTGTAATTTGCCCAAATGCGCTCAACTCCGTTTAACTTGTGGATAAATACGTATAGCCAGTACAATAAGAGTAACTGGTTTGTCATCTGAACCTGCAGAACGTTCAGCTTACAGTATAGGGTAAGGAAGAGTTCTGCACAATGCCTGTCCGCAGGCACACACACCCATTCAAGAGGAGAATACATATGCAGAATCAGGAAGAGTACAGCGAACAGCTATATACAGAAGACGAATTATTGCTCCAAGTCAAAGCAGCCATCGCAGCCAAAGGCATGCCGGAGGTGTCCATTGCCCCGGGCTACGGCAGACTGCTGACGATGCTGGTGACCCTCTCCCGCTCGGCAAACCTGCTGGAGATCGGGGCGCTTGGCGGCTACAGCGGAATCTGTCTGTGCCGGGGACTTACGCAGGAAGGCCGTCTCACCTCTTTGGAGCTTAAGGCTGAATATGCAGAGCTGGCACAGAGCCATCTGCAGCAGGCGGGCTTCGGAGACCGGGTGGAATACCGGACCGGCCCTGCACTGGACAGCCTGAAGCTGCTCGAAGCACAGGGGAACAGGTATGATTTCTTCTTCATCGATGCCGATAAGGAGAACTATCCGAATTATCTGGAATATGCGATCCGGCTTGCTTCACCGGGGGCGATTATTGCCGGGGATAATATTTTCCTGCGCGGCCGCACGCTTAATACGGAGAAGAACGGACCGGCTGTCCAGGCCATGCGCCGCTTCAATGAGATGATCGCAGGCGATCCCCGCCTGACCAGCACACTGCTGCCTGCCTATGACGGCCTGGCGCTGGCGATGGTGAAATAGCCTGGACCGCACCGGCCATACCGTTCATGCCACTCATACCGCTCGTACCGCACACACCAGTTATACCGCCCATAAGAGAAGCAGCCTGTTAACGGAATAGCCGGGGTTCAGTCTTCTTGTACAGCTTGATCCGCACCCAGACCGTATTGATCAGCAGGAATGCACCGGAGACAATGAACAGGCCTTCAATCCCGATATAACCGGACAGGAATCCGCCGATCACCGCACCGAGCATATTGCCGAGCGCGAGCGTACTGCTGTTGAAGCCAAACGCCCGGCTCTCCTTGCCGTCAGGCGTATAGGAGCGGATCAGGGCGTTGACGCTAGGCAGCAGGCCGCCCATGAAGACGCCCATCAGGAAGCGGACGAGGATCAGCTGCCAGACACTGGTCACGAACGCCTGCGGGATCAGGAACAGAGCGGCGCCGATCAGCGCAAAGGTCAGTATCCGGTGCGCCCCCACCTTGTCGCTGAGCTTGCCGAGCAGCGGCGAAGCGAGCATATTCGAGATACCGGTGACTGCGCTGACCATACCTGCCCAGAAGGCAAGGTCCACGGTGGTGCCGTGCAGCTTCTCTACATAGAGCGGCAGCAGCGACATTGGGCTGACCATAGCGAACTGCAGCAGGAAGGTCACGCCGAACAGTGCGGGAAGCTGCGGCACCTTCGCCAGTTCCTTTAAGCCTTCCAGCACGGATACCTGAGGCACCTGTGCTGCTTCTGCCCGGTCGAATTTCTCTTTGACGAGGAATAACGCCAGCAATGAAGCAACGAACAGCAGCGCGCCGACCACATAGAAGATCGGGCGGAACCCGATCCAGTCGGCCAGTAAGCCGCCCATCAGCGGCCCCAGAATCGTTCCGGCTACCGCGCCGGATTGCATCAGGCCCATCGCGAAGCCCATCTTCGGTTTCGGTGTGGTGCCTGAGACCAGCGCGACAGAGGCGGGGTTGAAGCCGGAGATGGTTCCGTTCAGCAGCCGGAGCAGCAGCAGCTGCATCGGGGACTGGGCGAAGCCCATCAGCACAATAACAATCGCCATGCCGAAGCTGGAGCGCAGGAGCATAATTTTGCGTCCGTATTTGTCGGCAAGCTTGCCCCAGAGCGGCTGGAAGATGAACGAGGTCAAGAAGTTGGCGGCAAAAATAAGCCCGGCCCACATCCCGATCGCGCGGTCGCCGGTCACCCCCAGATCTTTGGCGAGATAAAGTGACAGAAACGGGGTAATCATAGTCATGCCTGCATTCACCAGAAACTGGCCGAACCAAAGCACCATGAGGTTGACTTTCCAGGTCTCCCAATTCTTCAAAGTGCTTTCACTTCCTTTCAGGGGATTCATTGATACAGAGTTCACGAAAAATTGACATTATATCAGTATATCATAGATTTTCAGCCGGACAATGCAACACATGTCATAGTAATGTCATGGGATTGTCATTCCCTTTCGGGTCAGGCGGTTGTTAGCCGCTTACAAAAGGGGCATAATAATGATATGTGTTTTTTCACAGTATTCTATCAAATCTAATGGAGATCTTATCATGACCTACAACGACACTTTTATCCGTGCCTGCAGACAGCAGAACACGGAGTACACCCCCGTATGGTACATGCGGCAGGCCGGCCGGTATGATCCCGACTACCGTACGATCAAGGAGAAATATTCGCTGCTTGAGATCTGCAAGCAGCCTGAGCTTGCGGCTGAGGTAACTCTGATGCCTGTGCGCAAGCTGGGCGTGGACGCAGCGATTCTGTATTCCGACATCATGAATCCGGTGGCCTCCCTCGGTGTGGATTTTGACATTGTGAAGAACATCGGGCCGGTGATCGAGAATCCGATCCGCTCTGCAAGCGATGTGGAGCGGCTGAAGCCGATCGATGTGGAGGGCGATCTGGGCCATATTCTGGAGACCATCGCCATACTGGACAAGGAGCTGGACGTTCCGCTGATTACCTTCGCCGGAGCTCCGTTCACCATCGCCAGTTATCTCATCGAAGGCAGACCGTCCAAGACGTATCACCGCACCAAGGAGCTGATGTTCAGCCAGCCGCAGGTGTGGGAGAAGCTGATGGAGAAGCTGGGCGATATGGTTATCGTCTATCTGCGCGCCCATGTCGCCAGCGGCGGGAAGGCGTTCCAGTTGTTCGACAGCTGGGTCGGGGCGTTGGCTCCGCGTGATTTTGAGCAGTATGTGCTGCCGACGATCACCCGGATTTTTGCGGAGTTGTCTGATCTGGAGGTTCCGAAGATCTACTTCCCGGGTGTCAGCTCAGGGGAGCTGCTCCCCAGCTTGACCAAGCTGCAGGCCGATGTGATCGGACTGGACTGGCGGGTAAGCATCACCGAAGGACGGCGCAGACTGGGCGGAGGCTATGCGGTTCAAGGCAATCTGGATCCATACCTGCTGACCGCGCCGATGGATATGCTCAAAGCCCGGGCCAAGGAACTGATGGATGAAGGCATCATGCAGCCGGGGTATATTTTTAACCTGGGACATGGATTATTCCCTGAAGCTTCACTCGATACGCTCAAGGAATTAACGGATTATGTGCATGAGTATTCAGCAGCGGCAATGAAACAGGCGGCACCGCCGCTGGCATAGTTGAAGAAATAGCATCTGATGGCAGCAGCCTTTGCTGCTCTCTTTGCTGTATAGGACGTTAATTATTGTAAAAGGGGATGGAATCCGTGGCCAACAAAATTGGAGTACTCGTGATGTCGTACGGCACGCCTGAGAGTCTTGAGGATGTAGAGGCTTATTATACGCATATCCGCCGGGGGAACGCTCCTTCAGCTGAGCAGCTCAAAGAGCTGACTGACCGCTATAAGGCGATTGTCGGCGGGGTTTTTCCGCTTAGGGAGAATACGGACCGTCAGGTGGAAGCCTTGCAGGCCAAGCTGAACAGCGGGCAGATCCAGTATGTCTGCTACCAGGGTCTCAAGCATGCCAGACCGTTCATCGAGGATGGTGTCGAGGCTATGGTCCGGGACGGTATTACCCAGGCGATTGGCATCGTGCTGGCTCCGCATTACTCTGTGATGAGTGTAGGAACCTATATCAAGCGCGCCAAGGAAAAAGCCGAAGCCTGCGGTATTCATATGGAGTTCGTAGAGAGCTACCATATGCATCCCGAGCTGATCGATGTGCTTAGCCGGAGAGTGACTGCCAAGCTGGACGAGTTCGAAGAGACCGGCGCGTCGCGCGAGGAAGTGCGCGTGCTGTTCAGTGCACATAGTCTTCCTGAACGTATTCTGGCGATGGGCGATCCGTACCGTGACCAGCTGCTGGAGACCTCTCAGGCGATTGCCGCACAGGCAGGCGTAGAATCCTGGCAGTTCACCTGGCAAAGTGCGGGCCGGACGGCGGAGCCTTGGCTGGGCCCGGATATTCTCGATACGCTGCGTGAGCTGGCCGAGAGTCAGGTGAAATACGTGCTGTCAGCCCCGATCGGCTTCGTCTCCGACCATCTGGAGGTGCTGTACGATCTGGATATTGAAGCACAGCAGCTTGTCTCCGAGCTGGATATGCGTCTCTTGCGGATTGACTCGCTGAACAGTGATCCGGCCTATATGTCGGTGTTAAGTGATGTGGTGCGAACGAAGGCGAACCAGTTGAAGGTGAATCTGCCATGACCGCATCACCCCGCAAGGTAGTTATTATCGGCGGAGGACTTAGCGGCCTCAGCGCCGCATTCTATATCCGCAAGTTCTACCGTGAAGCGGCAGTACAGCCGGAGATTACCTTAATCGAGAAGGACAAGGTCCTTGGCGGCAAAATCGAGACACTGCACCGTGACGGCTTCGTGATTGAGAAGGGCCCGGATTCCTTCCTGGCCCGTAAGACGGCGATGGTCGATCTGGCCAGGGAGCTGGAGCTGGACCACGAGCTGGTAAGCACGAATCCGAATGCCAAGAAGACCTACATCCTGCAGCGGGGCAAGCTTCATCCGATGCCTGCCGGTCTTGTGCTGGGCATTCCGACAGAGCTGAAGCCCTTCCTGAAGAGCGGTCTGGTCTCCTTCGGCGGCAAAATGCGGGCGATGATGGATTTCGTACTTCCGCCCCGCCGCAGTGCTGAGGATGAGTCGCTTGGCGATCTGATTGAGCGCCGTCTGGGTACAGAGGTGCTGGAGAATATGACGGAGCCGCTGCTGGCAGGGATCTATGCCGGGGATATGCGCAAGATCAGCCTTCAGGCGACCTTTCCGCAGTTCGGTGAGGTCGAGCGCCAGTACGGCAGCCTGATCCGGGGAATGACGACCGGCAGGAAGCCGGTGGAGACCCATACCGGGACGAAGAAAAGTGCTTTTCTCACCTTCCGGCAAGGATTGCAGAGTCTTGTGCATGCGCTCATCCATGAGCTGCAGGATGTCCGGCAAATCACCGGGACAGGAGCGAAGTCCATCCGGGTGCTGGGAGGCGCCGGTTCTTCCGGCGCTGCCCGTTACGAGGTGGAGCTTGAGACAGGTGAGTTGTTGGAAGCAGACGACATCTATGTTACGGTGCAGAACTTCGCAGCCGCAGAGCTGCTGCGTCCCCATGTGGATGTGTCGGCGCTGGATGCAGTGAACTATGTATCGGTAGCTAATGTTGTTCTGGCGTTCACCCGGCAAGATATCGTTACCGAGTACGATGGTTCGGGCTTCCTTGTTCCGCGTAAGGAAGGGCGGAACATCACCGCCTGCACCTGGACCTCTACGAAATGGCTGCATACCAGCCCTGACGATAAGGTGCTGCTGCGCTGCTACGTGGGACGCTCGGGGGATGAACAGAATGTGGAGCTGCCGGACGACGCGCTGGCAGAGCTGGTCCGCAAGGACCTGAAGGAGATTATGGGGATCACCGCAGCGCCGCTGTTCACAGAGATTACCCGGCTGAGGTCGTCTATGCCGCAGTATCCGGTCGGCCATCCCGGCCGGATTGCCGGCCTGCGCAGCGAGCTGGCACAGAAGCTGCCCGGCGTCTATGCCTTCGGCGCAGGCTATGACGGCATCGGAATGCCGGACTGCATCAAGCAGGCGAAGCTTACGGCAGAGACTGCCGCAGCCAGCCTCACGAAGCTGCCGGAGCCGGCGGGAGCTACAGTCTAAAAGGAACGGTGGAGCGGAGCAGTGGCGCTCCACCTTTTTTTAGAAAGATAAGAATTTATATGTGTTGGGGCCCCCGCAAAGTACCTGAGTCATCATCGAAGCTAAAGCCTCACTTTGTGGGGTGATTTAGTAACAGGCTCCGTTCCCGGCTTGGAGCGGCAGCTGATAGATATGCTATAATAGAAACACTTTAAGGGTAAAGGAGATTACTTGGACTCATGTATCCGCCGAGATCAGGCAATAGACAAGGCAAGAGACAACATAGCAGGCGACGGCGCAGAAGGATATGGGCGTGGGTGAATGTGGCGTTGCTGCTGATGATTACCGCTGCGCTCGCATATTCATTCATGGACGGCAAGGACCCGCAGGGCTCTGCTGCTCCGCCAGCGGCGCTCGTTACCACCCCTTCGCCGGAAGCTGCTGCAACGGCGGCAGCCCCTACGGAAGCCGTCCCTACAGAAGAAGACCCCGAGGCAGAGGCTACAGCCACTGCGGAGCCTGCTCCGGAGGAGACACCGGAGGCTTCTTCAGTGCCTGCGGCGACCACGGAAGCTTCGGCTACGCCTGCACCGTCACCAGCGGATCAGGCAACCCCTACGGATGCGCCGCAGGCAACAACAGGAAGTAGCAGCGGACTGGTCGCAGGCTTACCGGAGAACACCACCGGCAAGACGGTGAAGCTGAGCTTCGCCGGAGATATCATCTTCAGCGGGAAGGCAGGTGCGCTGCTGGAGCAGAAGGGCTACGATTATTCCTACAGCGCGCTGGATGGAATGTTCAAGAAGGATGACCTCACGGTAGTCAATCTGGAAACGCCGATTACTACACGCGGGGTTGGGGCCAAGAATAAGCAATTTGTGTTCAAGGGCCCGCCGAAGGCACTGGACGCGCTCAAAGCCGCCGGTGTGGATGCCGTCAATCTGGCTAACAACCACACGCTGGATCAAGGGGAGGAAGGTCTGCTGGACACCCTGAAGCATCTGGGTGAGCGCGGAATCCCTCATGTGGGGGCAGGACGGAATAGCCAGGAGGCCTATTCGGCGCAATATTTTGAACGTAATGGAATTAAGATTGCCCTGCTGGGCTTCACGCGGGTGATGCCGGTGATTGAATGGAAGGCGGAAGCGGGCAAGCCCGGCCTTGCCTCGGTGTATGACAGTGCGGAAGGTCTCAAGGCGATTGCCGCAGCCAAACAAAAGGCCGATGTTGTCGTTGTCGTCGTCCATTGGGGACGGGAGCGGATGGAGCAGTATGACAAGACCCAGCAGGCGCTTGGGCATAGCTTCATTGATGCCGGAGCCGATCTCGTGATGGGCGGCCATCCGCATGTGCTGCAGGGCATTGAGCCGTATAAGGGCAAATGGATCGCCTACAGCACAGGCAACTTTATTTTTACACGCGGCTCCATCCCGGCTACTTGGGAGACGGCGGTATTCCAGGCGGAATGCAGCAAGCAGGGGCAATGTGCGCTTAAGCTGAAGCCGATGGATGCCGAGCTGGCGCAGCCGGTACCGATGAATGATGCCGACGGGCAGCTGCTGCTGCACAGAATACAGTCTATTTCTTCCGGCCTGATCAAGGTTCGCAATGACGGCACTGTGATCCAAGCGGTGAAATAGCCGGAGGTGCGTATAATGATGAACAATATGTGTGTAGCCCACCGCGGATTTTCCGGTAAGGCCCCCGAGAATACGCTGGCCGCGGTGCGGATGGCGATTGCACTGCCTTATGTACGCTGGATGGAGATTGATGTGCAGCTGACGAAGGACGGGGTGCCTGTGGTCATCCATGATTATTCCCTGGACCGCACGACTAATGGACACGGCAAGGTGAAAAATATGGATTATGAACACATGCGGCGGCTGGATGCCGGGAGCTGGAAAGGGCGTGCTTTTCGCGGAGAGCGGGTGCCTTCTCTGGAAGAGGTGCTTGCTCTGGCATCAGGCCGGCTGCGGCTGAATATTGAACTGAAGACGGTGGGGGATATGTATCCCGGTCTTGCGCAGGCAGTCATTGATCTGGTGAATGCCAAGGGAATGCGCGAGGAAGTGGTGCTGACCTCGTTCGATGCCGGTGTATTGCGGCGGATCAAGGAGCTGGACGCGCGGTTCCATACAGGGCTGATCTATGACTCCAGATCCGGTAATCCTGCGGGGAAGCTTGATGAGCTGGGCTGCTCTTTCTTATCCATCAGCTATGACCGGCTTAGCCCGGTTCTGGCCAAATCCCTGATTGAACGCGGGGTGCAGGTGATGGCCTGGACCTTGAATAAGGGCAAGGAAATGCGCCGCCTGTCGGAGATTCATTCCGATATTATGATCTGTACGAACCGTCCGGATATCTGGGGCGAACTCTTTTTGAAGGCCTAATAAGGATTGCAGCATTGCAGTATGAATTCCAATTCATAGAGGAAGAGAGCTGACGGAACAATGAGCAGTGCGATCAATAATGTATACTGTGTAGGACGCAACTATCAATTACATGCGGAGGAGCTGGGCAACAAGGTGCCTGCCGAGCCGCTGATCTTCCTGAAGCCGTCTCATGCTGCCGTGGCCCTGGATAAAGCGATCATCCATCTACCCAAGGACGCCGGACTGATTCATTACGAGGGGGAGCTGGTGCTGCGCATTGCGCGTGATTACGTGCCGGGGATGAGCGTGCAGGAGCTGGTGGATGTGATGGCGCTGGGCCTCGACTTCACGCTCCGTGATGTGCATAATGATCTGCAGAAGAAGGGCCTGCCCTGGACGGCCGCCAAGGGCTTCAAGAATGCGGCTCCGCTGACCCCTTACATGGCATTGCCTGAGGAAGAGGAACTGGAGGCCACCGACTTCACCGTCCGCAAGAACGGAATTGAAGTTCAGCGCGGGAACGTGAAGAACATGATTTTCTCCCTGCAAAAAATCGTTGAATTCATTGCCGCCCGCTACGGGCTGGGCAAAGACGATATTATCTTCACCGGAACCCCCGCCGGAGTAGGTCCGGCAGTGGCGGGCGATTCGTTCGAGCTGTTCTGGGGTGACACCCTCATGGGCACCTGCCTGATCGGTTAAGGCGATGCTCTCAGGACTTGAAGTGCTGCAATGGCTGATCGGGGCCTGTGGTGCGCTGCTGGTTGCCGGGGCTGCCTACTGGAAGCAGTCGCTTAGCTTCTCAGGGATGGTGGCGGCAGTCGTCATGGGGACGATCTATTTCGGTGCGGGGAATCTGTTCTGGTTCGGTATCCTGCTCGTGTTCTTCATTTCCTCAACCCTGCTGTCGAAGCTGCATCATGAGAATAAGGCCGAGCTGGAGGCCACGTATGACAAAACCGGACGCCGCGACGCGGGTCAGGTCTTCGCCAACGGCGGACTCGGGATGCTGGCCGTTCTGCTGAACGCGGTCTATCCGCTGGAGCTCTGGGGCTTCCTGTTCATCGGGGTGATGGCTACCGTAACCTCGGATACATGGGCGACAGAGATCGGCACGCTGGCCCGGAAGCCTCCCCGGTCGGTGCTGACCGGGAAGGTGCTGCAGGCAGGTACCTCCGGCGGCGTATCCCTGCCCGGGACGCTGGCTGCGGCGGCGGGAGGGGCACTCATCGGCGCGGCCTCCTGGGTGCTGCGGGCGGCCTCCGGCATGACGCCCCATGCCTTCTGGCTGCTGGTGCTGGCCGGACTGCTGGGCGGGCTCGCAGGAGCTTTTGCCGACTCCGTTCTGGGGGCTACTGTGCAACGGATGAACCGCTGCACGGTCTGCGGCCGCGAGGTCGAGGCCTCTATGCACTGCGGGAAGCCTACGGAATACGCCAGGGGCTGGCGCTGGATGGACAATGATACTGTAAATGCTGTAAGTTCTATAATAGGCGGTGCTGTAGCGCTGCTGGTCAGTTATATCAGTTACATAGGATAAGGGCGGACCTGAGGGTTAAGCCGGCCGTTGCGTTATCCGGTAACATACAGGATTCTATGGGTTGGGAGGTGAACCGTTGAGCAGTGCATCCGTAGACAAACATGCAGCTATTCTGGATGCCGCTTATGAGCTTTTCGGTTCAGGCGGCTTTTATGAGACCAAGATGTCGGAAGTGGCCGAACGTGCAGGCATTGCCAAGGGTACGGTCTATTTATATTTTAAAAGCAAAGAGGAGCTCTTCATGGCGGTTACCCGCCGCGATTGTGAAGGCTTCCTTGAGCAGCTTGAGGGCAAGCTGAGGACCCGCTCCGCATTGACAGACAAGCTCTCCGTGATTGCAGAGCATCATCTGTTCTATTACTATGAGCGCAAGCAGCATACGAAGCTGTTCTTCCGTGCGCCTAACAATAACCCTGAGCTGGTGGCGTATATGGCACAGTTCATGGAAGCCTATATGCAGGCTGTGGTGAAGGTGCTGCTGGAAGGCGGGGCTACCGAGCCGGAGCTGATGGCGCAGTCGTACATCGGGATTCTGGACCGTCTGAAGATGGATATCCTGTTCGACCCTGAGTTTGCCGAGGCAGATGCGGATAAGCGGGCGAAGTTTGCGGCCAGGCTCTTTATCACTGGGGCACTGGGCAGCCTGGATTCGGCAATGGGCGACTTCCCTGCTGAAGCTGAATCTTAAGAGAGTACAGCCAATTCCGGTTTCAAAATATAAGGCAAGCGAGGACAACTGATGAATATTATGACAGTGGAACATCTCTCCAAGAGCTACGGGGAGAAAACCCTGTTCCGTGATGCCTCCTTTGGCATGGACGACAGGGATAAGATAGGCGTAATTGGCGTCAATGGCACGGGAAAATCAACCTTCCTGAAGATTATCGCCGGGCTCGATACAGCAGATGAGGGGCAGATTAGCATCGGCAATGATGTGCGGGTGCAGTTCCTGGCCCAGAATCCGCCTTATGAGCCTGGAAATACGGTCTTGCAGCAGGTATTTGCCGGAGAGGACCCGGAGCTTGCGACGATGCGGGAATACATGGAGGTGATGTCTCTTCTGGAGCAGAATCCGGGAGACTCAGGGCTGGAGAGCAGGCTTGTCCGGATTGGACAGGCCATCGACGCCGCCGGCACCTGGCAGCTGGAGAGTGAGGCCAAGACGGTCCTCACGAAGCTGGGCATTACCCGCTTCGATGCGCGGATGGAGAGCCTGTCGGGCGGACAGCGCAAGCGCGTAGCGCTGGCGGCGGCACTGATTACACCGTCGGAGCTGCTGATTTTGGATGAGCCTACCAACCATATTGATACGGATTCCGTAGCCTGGCTGGAGCAGTATCTGCAGAAGCGGCGCGGGGCGCTGCTGATGGTAACGCATGACCGTTATTTCCTGGAACGGGTAGCCAGTGTAATGCTTGAGCTGGACGGCGGGAATCTGTACCGGTATGAAGCGAACTATTCGCGGTTCCTGGAGCTGAAGGCAGACCGTGAAGAACGGGAGGCTTCGGCCGAGCAGAAGCGCAAGAATCTGCTGCGCACCGAGCTGGCCTGGATTCGCCGCGGGGCTAAGGCCCGCTCCACGAAGCAGAAGGCGCGGATCGACCGCTTCGAGAAGCTCAAGGAGAGTACGGGAGGCGCATCGGCGTCATCTATGGATATCTCTGTAGCCTCCACCAGACTGGGCCGCAAAATCATTGAGATTCAGGATCTCACCAAATCAATGGATGGCCGGACCTTAATCAAGGATCTGAATTATATTGCTGTGCCGCAGGACCGCGTGGGGATTGTCGGCAAGAACGGCAGCGGCAAGTCCACGCTGCTTAACCTGATTGCCGGTAAGCTTACCCCGGACAGCGGTGAGGTGCAGCTCGGGACAACCGTGAAGCTGGGCTATTTCACCCAGGAGCATCAGGACATGGATCTCAGCCTGCGGGCGATCGAGTATGTGAAGGAAGAAGCCGAGATCATCAAGACCGCAGACGGCAGTGTCATCACCGCCGGGCAAATGCTGGAGCGCTTCCTGTTCCCGCCTGCGATGCAGTGGACGCCAATCTCCAAGCTGTCCGGCGGCGAGAAAAGACGTCTCTACCTGCTGCGTGTCCTCATGGGAGCGCCGAACGTGCTGCTGCTCGATGAGCCGACGAATGATCTGGACATCGGTACACTCGCTGTGCTGGAGGATTACCTCGATGAATTCCCTGGCGTAGTCTTCACGGTATCGCATGACCGTTACTTCCTGGACCGCACCGTGGATAAGCTGATTGCCTTCGAGGATGGGGGCATCCGCCTGCATGTCGGCGACTATAGCGAATATGAAGAGTGGCTGGCGAAGAACGTCCCTTCGGGCAGCGGGAACTCCGGCAAGGCAGAAGGCGGCTCCGGCCGCAGCGCCAGCGGGACGGGTGCTGCCGCTGCTGAGCAGGGCGGGAATGCACAGGCCGGGTCAGCGCCGCGCGAGAAGCTGAAATTCACCTTCAAGGAGCAGCGTGAGTATGAGGGGATCGATGAGGCTATTGAACAGGCGGAGCAGCATCTGACGGACATCTCGGCACAGATGGAAGCGGCTTTCGCTGACTCCGGCAGACTCCAGGAGCTGGTGGAGAAGCAGCGGCAGGGCGAGGCAGAGCTGGAGCGCCTGATGGAGCGCTGGACGTATCTGAGTGAGCTGGCGGAGAAGATCGCGGGTAAGTAGGTAAGCAGCAACGCTTAGAAAGGGGCCGGTGACCCAGTGACTGTGACTCATACGATAGAAGAAGCCGTGCAGCTGCGCTCCTCTGGCCAAGCTGAAGAAGCGAGGAACATGCTGCTACAGCTACTCTCAGAGGGCGACAGTACTGCTGAGCTGCATTATCAGCTGGCATGGACGCATGATGTGCTGGGCTTGGAGCGTGAGGCGGGAGCTTATTACGAGCAGAGTCTTGCCTTAGGTCTTCCAGATGCGGAGCAGAAGGCAGGCGCGATGCTGGGTCTGGGCAGTACGTACCGGACGCTCGGGCAGTATGCGGAGTCCCGTGCGCTGCTGGAGCAAGGTGTGCTTGAATTCCCGCAGCGGGCGGAATTCAAGGCTTTTCTGGCCATGACGCTGCATAATCTCGGTGCACACACCGAAGCGATGGAGCTGCTGCTTACCTTGCTTGCCGATACATCGGCTGATCCCGGTATCCGGGATTACCATAAGGCCATCAAGTATTATGCGGACAAGCTGGAGCAGGTATGGCCTTAACCGGGGGATGCAACATCTCACGTGTCATCGCAGCTCTAATCCTCAAGTTCAGAAGGTTTATGCGAAAATCCTGCCCAAAATGCAACCTCTCACTCGTTATCTCAGCTCTAATCCGCAAATGCTGCACAAAATGCAGGATAAATCCTCCCTGGAGCCGGTGGGCGGGGGAATTGTTGCAATTTATGCAGGAATCCCTGCAAACGTCCAGTTATGGGCGGGCCAGGTTGCAATAGTTGCAACATTTCGGCCTGGTCAAGATTAATATAGTCTACTAAAAAGGCAGCACCAGCTATTTACATGAGCTGGTGCTGCCTTTTTGTACTTGTTTACTAATATCCGCGTCGTGTTGCTATAGAAAGTGACCCGCCGTGGCGAGCAGCCCGATCAGTTCGCCCCTACATAAGCCGCCAGCAGCTTAGCCGTATTCAGCACAGCCTGCTTGTGGGTACGCTCCATGGAGTGCGAGGCGTGTACGCCCGGTCCGATCAGTGCGGCCCGGATGTTATTTCCGCCGCGCAGCGCAGCAGAGGCGTCGGAGCCGTATTGCGGATAGATATCGACCGCGAATGGAATCGCCAGACCGTTCGCCAGCTCGATCATGCGGCTGGTCATGGCATAGTCATACGGGCCGGAGGAATCCTTGGCGCAGATGGAGACATCCGTCTCCTTGCAGCTGAGGTCATCGCCCATCGCACCCATGTCCACAGCGATCATCTCATTGATCTCCCCTGGAATCCAGGCAGCGCCGTGACCTACCTCTTCATAGTTGGAGATGAGCAGGGACAGGTTATGCAGCGGCTTCCAGCCTTCGCGCCGGATGCTCTCCAGCAGCCCGAATAAGGCGGCAACGCTGGCTTTGTCGTCCAGATGACGGGATTTGATATATCCGCTGGGAGTGAGCACCGCCCGTGCATCGAACGAAATAAAGTCGCCGACTGAAATCCCCAGCTTCAGCACATCATCCTTGGTGGAGACCAGCTCATCAATCCGGATCTCCATATTCTCTTCTGAACGTTTGAAATCACGGGCATCCGCATACACATGCACAGAAGGATGGCTTGTCAGGATCGTACCGGTATAAGTTAAGCCGCTGCGGGTATGGATGATGCAATATTCATTCTCAATGCTGTTCATGCTGAATCCGCCCACAGAGGTTAAACGGAGGGTACCATTAGACTTAATGGAGCGGACCATGGCACCGAGCGTATCCACATGGGCGCTGATGCCGATTGTGCGCGTAGGGTCAAGGCCAGGTACGGTGAGCATCGCGCCGCCTTTTTCATTCCAGGTAAGCGGGATATTCAGTGCCGCCGCTTCTTCAGCCACCAGCGCCATTACCTGGGCGGTGAAGCCGCTGGGGCTTGGGGTGTCGAGCAGTTTTTTGAGCAGAGTCAGAATATATTCTTCATTGGGCTGGATGTTAAGCAAGGATAGTTCCTCCTATTCGTCTATATGTTATAGCTGGGATGATCCTTCTGGAGTAAACGGAGCACTCTCAGCAGGGATAGGTTCCATATTGATACTGTTAGCGTCACGCAGTTTGGCCAGCTCAGCATTCAGGCTCTTGATCTGCTTCTGCAGCTTATACTGGCGGAAAATCCCGTACGACCCCACAACCACGCCACCGATCAGCGCACAGCCGAGAATAACAAGAATAAGCGGGATGCTGACAAAGTCGAAGCCGAAATTCACCGGAACCGTATCGACATTCATTACGGCGAATACAGCTGTCAGCAGTGCAAAAAATAAACCTAATATAAGTGACCATTGAAATTTCATATATCTTCCTCCTCAGGATCTATGACAATACAAATCCCCTGCCCGCAGAGGGCAAGGGATTACTGTAATACTAAGCTTTCTGCCTCATTTGGTCAACTGCTCCATCTGTTCGATCACACTTTCGAATACACTCATCGCTTCGCGGATCGGTTCAGGAGAGGACATGTCAACCCCTGCCTTGGATAAAATGTTGATTGAATAATCACTGCCGCCGCTCTTCAGGAAGCCGAGGTAACGGTCAACCGCCGGTTTGCCTTCCTCCAGAATCTGTTTGGCGAAGCTCGTCGCCGCCGAGAAGCCGGTAGCATATTTATAGACGTAGAAGCTGTTATAGAAATGCGGAATCCGTGCCCACTCCATTTCAATATCCTGATCGATCACCATATCCTTGCCGTAATACTTGACATTAAGATCGTAGTAGATGGCAGAGAGATCCTGCGGTGTGAGCGATTCGCCTTCTTCGGCACGCTGGTGAATGATTTTTTCGAATTCAGCGAACATCGTCTGCCGGAATACCGTTGTGCGGAACTGGTCGGCATAATAGGTGAGCAGGTACATTTTTTCCTTTGGATCTGTGGATTTGTTCAGCAGGTAATCCATCAGCAGCGCCTCATTGGTAGTAGAAGCAACCTCCGCCAGGAAAATAGTGTACTGCGCATCCCGGTATTTCAGCGCTGTGTCCGAATAGTAGGAGTGCAGGGCGTGACCCATCTCATGTGCCAGTGTGAACATGCTGTTCAGATTGTCATTGTGGTTCAGCAGCACGTAAGGGTGGGTGCCGTAAGCCCCCCAGCTGTATGCGCCGGAGCGTTTGTTCTCGTTCTCGTAGACATCGATCCAGCCTTTGTCATAGCCTTCCTGCAGAACACTAAGGTAGTCCTCGCCAAGCGGCTTCAGGCCTTCCTTGGTAATCTTCTTGGCTTCGTCAAAAGTAATATCCAGCTTATATTCGTCCACAAGCGGAGCGAACAAGTCATACATATGTAGCTCATCTACCCCAAGCAGCTTCTGGCGCAGCTTCATATAACGGTGCATCAGCGGCAGACTCTCGTGAATCGTATCGATCAGATTCGTGTAGACTTCCTTCGGAATATTGTCGCCGTACAAGGACATTTCCAGCACGGAAGGATATTTGCGCACACGGGAGTAAAAGACATTCTTATTCACATTCGCGCTCAGCGTGGCGGCAATCGTGTTCTTTTGCTTGCCGTAAGTTTCATAGACCGCTTTGAAGGCGTTCTTGCGCACCTCACGGTCCGGGCTTTCGAGGAATTGAATATAGCTTCCGTGGGTCAGCTCAACTTCCTTGCCTTCTTCGTTCTTAATCTTCGGGAACTTCAGATCCGCATTATTCAGCATGCTGAATACGGTTTGCGGGGCCTGGGCGATCGTGCTGACCTGAGCGAGCAGCGCTTCTTCCGCCTTGGACAGGACATGGGCCTTCTCACGCTTCATTTCAGTCAAAGTGAAGGTGTAGTCGGAGAGCGAAGGGTCGGCGATGAACTGGTCCAGTGTCGCGTCAGGCAGGGCCAGAATCTCAGGTGTGACAAAAGAAAGAGCTTCACCCGCTTCAACGCCCAACTTCTTGGCCTTGGAGGAGAGAGCCTGGTACTTCGGAGCCGCTGTATCCTCGTCCTGGCGCATATGCGCATAGACATAGAGGCGTTCAGTCAGCAGGGACAGCTTATCGTCCAGCTCGAAGCACTTCTTCAGGGCATCCGGAGAATCCAGCTTCCCCTGGAAGGAGGCAGCGCTTGTAATCAGCGCCTTCACTTCCTTATATTCGGCATCCCATTGCTCCTCTGAAGCAAACATATCTTCAAGCTTCCAGCGGTTCTCGGCGGGTACTTCACTTCTCTTAGGTAATTGTTCCATAGAAATCCTCCTCGGTAGATGGGATGCGGCTGGGCTGCTCTCCGCCTGCGGGAGCGCTGAGGACAGATTTCCCTGCAGCAGGCTGAGCGCAAGCAGGAGCGGGAGTGATTTGGCGGTAACGGACATGACAGCAGCCTCCTGATTCTCAAAGTCTGCTTAGTATGCCCTGCCAATTCATGTTTATTAAATCTTGCTTACAGATGAAGTTATGTGAGCAGGCTATAAATAATGAAGACAAAAGCCAGCGCAATCATAATGACTGCGGTCAATGCCATCCCGCGCTTCAAGCGCGGGGGCATTTTGTCCTTGCTCATAATCAGTACGGCACCCAGGCACAGGACGACAATGACATAAATGACAAGACTCTCATTATCCATGCCGGACTAGACCTGTTTGAAGGCTGCGATGATATTCTTGTACTCTTCTTCATTATCCTTGTAGGATTCTTTATTGAAGCGGTTGTTCACCCACTGCATCATAGCGGGACGGCTCATGAAGGTATGCGTTTCTTCTCCCCATTGGTCGGAGATTTCACGAAGGATAATGTAACGTCCCTGAACCTCCACCGTCATCATGTTCCATTTGTCTGTTTTGTATATTTCATGTTTTTTGATCATTATCATTACCACCCTGGCGATTTTTGGCTTTTGGGTCAATGATAACGCACCGGAGAAGGGAAAAGCAAATTAAATCATGAAATCAGGGAAAAGATGGATTGCTTTACAAGTATAGAAAGAGTATAATGTAAGCATACGCCATATATGGCGGTATTTTTAGGAGGTTGTTCATTTGAAAGGTACAGTAAAATGGTTTAACGCAGAAAAAGGTTATGGTTTCCTTCAAGTTGAAGGCGGCGAAGATGTATTCGTTCACTTCTCAGCGATTCAAGGCGACGGATTCAAGACTTTGGACGAAGGCCAAGCGGTAGAATTCGATGTTACGGACGGTAACCGTGGTCCACAGGCAGCGAACGTAGTTAAATTATAAAATACGGCCAAGGCAGAGCTTCTGTCAGCCGCAATATATATATTTGATCTAGCACGCACTGGCATAAGTAGCATCAGGCAGCTTGAGCAGCACAGTTCCTCCGGGAGCTGTGTTTTTTTATTGGTTTGGTTAGGAAATTATGATTTACGTCCGCTGTGGATATATCCTTCCCCGCCCATAATCAGTCAGAGCGGGGTCTTGCTCTTACGCCGCAGCGGACGGTCTGTGCCGCCCCCGAGGTCCATCAGATGCTTGGACAGGAAGCCGATGAAGGCCAGAACCGAGAAGCCGGTAGCGACCAGATAGAATACAATCCGGCCGGCATCCTGATAGATCAGTCCGCCGAAGGTGCCGCTGAGCAGACCTGCGCCGCTGGACCATACGACGGTGAAGAGCGCCATTCCGGTTGCCCGCAGATGATCAGGGATGATCCGGGTGATGTAGCGGACCGCAGTTACATAATAAATGCCGAACGAAATGCTGTGCATGGCCTGAATGGCAACCACGGTACCCGGCTCCTGGGCCAGCGACATGAACAGAAAGCGCAGCGTGAACATGAGGCTGGCAAAAGCAAGCAGCGGCAGCTCCTTGAACTTGTCGCCATATCTGCTGAGCAGGAAGAAGATGGGGATCTCACTGAGCGCTGAAGCCAGCAGCGCCCAGCCCACGATCTCATCTCCTGCATTCATGCCCTTGAGGCTGATCGTCAGGAAGGCCTCGTTCATCCGGTAGCCGATGGCGAGCAGGAATACAGAGCCGAAGAACCACAGCACTTCCTTTTGCAGGAGAATCTCGCGGAGTCCGGCGCCCTTCAGCGGTTTGTCCGCAGACTCCTTGTCTACAGAGAGCGGAGCCGCTTCGGTTCGCTTCACATCCTTCAGCCCAATCGTAATCAGCAGCGCGGTTACAACAATCACAATACAAATCGCTACGCTGTACTGAGGTCCCAGCGTTCGGAGTACATAGCCGATTGTAAGGGCGAAGAAGGAGTAACCGAGCGAGCCGAATACACGGATGGCAATGAAATTCCGCCCGTGGCGCTGGGCAATTTTGATCGCCATAGTATCTGCAAGTGGAAAAACTGGGTAATAGAAGAAATAGAAAAAGGATAAGATAAGCATGACACTTGAGAAATCGGTGGCTCTGGCCAGAATAATGGCGGTAATCAGCTGGCCTCCAAGCAGGAGGGCCATAATCTTACGGACGGTACCCAGCCGGTCGCTCATCATACTCCAGAACAGATTAGAGAGAATTGAGATTAGCGGTCCTACTGAGTAGAGCAGACCCATTTGCGGACTGCTGAAGCCCAGGTGGGCATAAAATAACGGGAAATAAGAAACAACCAGCACACTGGTGCCGTACAGCGTAAACATAAAGGATCGCAGCCAGTTTTGATCACTGTATTGGCCGCCGCTCCGCCTCGCATTCATGATTGTGCACTCCTTCGGGGTATAGAAAAGTATAGTATAGCATAAAGCGGAGAGGCCGGGGGATTCGTATAATATCGATTTTCTGAATCTTTCAAGAGTTTGCGAAAGTGATTTTGTTGTTTGTACAAATCCGCTCTGCATATTATAATAATCATGATTTGGATAAGGAGACAACAATGTGGAGGCACTGTCATTGAATGAATTTGAGCAAGGCCGTAACCGTAGTCCGCGCGGTCCTATTGGACTCATGAAGAGAGTCTATAAGTACGTGCTGCCGGAAGTGCGATCATGTCTCGATTCCTGGCGCAAGGATGCAGAAGGAATTCCCGATCCCGAGCTCCGCAAGCAAGCGCTTGCCAGCATTGAAACGAAGCAGTTTCATTGCGAAGGCGGCGGAATCTATGCCGCCGGCAATTTGTCGATGAGACATATACTGATTCCGCTAATTGTTGCTTATCAGACGATCAGTGATTATTTGGACAACCTGTGTGACCGCAGTACTTCGCTTGACCCGGCCGATTTCCGGTTGCTGCATAAGTCCATGCTGGATGCGGTTACCCCCGGCGCGGAGCCTGTGAATTACTACGCGCTGCGCACGGAACAGAATGACGGCGGATACCTGCACAGACTGGTCCGCAAATGCCAGGAGATGACCTCCCGGCTACCCGGCTACGGTGCCGCTGCTGAAGAGGTCTACAATCTGGCTGTACTGTACACCGATCTTCAGGTCTATAAGCACATTCACCCGGAGCTTAGAGAAGCTGCCCTCAAGGAATGGTGGGAGAAGGAGGGGTACCGCGCGCCTCATCTCCAGTGGAATGAATTTGCGGCCGCAACCGGTTCAACTCTGGGTGTATTCATGCTTTTTCTGGCATCCTGTGATCCTAAGCTAAGCACAGTGGCATCATCATCCATTCGTGCTGCTTATTTTCCGCATGTGTGCGGTCTGCATATCATGCTGGATTATCTGATTGACCAGGATGAAGACCGGGCCGGCGGTGATCTCAATTTCTGCAATTATTATGAGAATACGGATATGATGCTGAACCGGATCGCTTCCATTGTGGAGTGGGCCCGCAAGGATGTCCGGGGTCTTCCTGATAACTCCATGCACCGTATGATCATCGAAGGACTGCTTGCCCTGTATTTATCCGATCCCAAGGTTAGTGAGCAACGCGAGGTCCGTTCGGTATCCCGGAGGCTGATGAAGAATAGTCCGCTGACCAGACTCTTCTTCTTCGTCAACAGCCGCTGGATACGCAAACACATGTATTAGATGCTGCCGGATCTTCTCCGGGTAAGGGGAGAAACTGGCACAAATTTAAGGAGGAACTAACAGAATGTCTAACGTAAAAAAAATCGCAGTATTAACCAGCGGTGGAGACTCCCAGGGGATGAACGCCGCAGTGCGTGCGGTTGTCCGCAGCGCGATCTACTTCGGAATTGAAGTATTCGGCATTCAGCGCGGGTACCAGGGCCTGCTGAACCGCGACATTTTCCCGATGGATCTGCGCAGTGTCGGAGATATCATCCAGCGCGGAGGTACGGTTCTGCAGTCTGCACGCTGTCTGGAGTTCATGAAGCCGGAAGGCCAGCAGAAAGGTGCTGACATTCTGAATGAGCTCGGCATCGACGGTCTGGTTGTTATCGGCGGAGACGGCTCTTACCATGGCGCTAACAAGCTCAGCAAGCTTGGAATCAAGACGATGGCTCTGCCGGGTACCATTGATAATGATATATCGTTCACAGACTACACTATTGGATTCGATACTGCCGTTGGCGTGGTAGTGGATGCGATCAATAAATTGCGCGACACCATGTCATCCCATGAGCGTTCCTCCATCGTAGAGGTTATGGGGCGTCACTGCGGAGATATCGCTCTGCATGCAGGCCTTGCTTCCGGGGCGGAGACGATTCTGGTGCCGGAAATGCCTTATGACCTGAATGAGGTAGCTGACCGGATGAAGGATAATTTCGCACGCGGCAAACGTCACAGTATCGTCATTGTAGCTGAAGGCGTCGGCAAGGGTGAGGATGTTGCTCAGGCACTCAAAGACCGCCATGCTTCCCTGGATGCCCGTGTTACAGTACTGGGACACATTCAGCGCGGAGGTACTCCAACACCAGGAGACCGCAACCTCGCCAGCCGTCTGGCTGATTTCGCGGTTCGTAAGCTGATCGAAGGCGAATCGGACAAGGCATGCGGAATCATTAAAGGGGAATTGACCCTGACCGATATCGATAAGGTAGTGAATACGAAGAAGGATTTCAATATCGAGCTGTATGAGCTGGCTTCCCGTTTGTCCCAGTAAAAGCAGCAGAATTTATAGGATCATCAACTCTCAGCGGAGCAGCAAGCCTTCCATCACCGGAAGGGGCTGCTCTTTTTTGAGTTGACAGTATACCCCCACCCGTATAATATCATACCCATAGGGGTATACAATTAGGAGGGAATAAGAATGAGCAGAACTATAGTCATTATCGGCGGAGTTGCCGGAGGGGCATCCGCTGCGGCACGCCTAAGAAGACTGAACGAAGAAGACAACATTATCATGCTTGAGCGGGGAGAGCATGTTTCTTTTGCCAATTGCGGGCTGCCTTATTATATTGGGGAGAGTATTGATTCCCGGGACAAGCTGTTTCTGCAGACACCGGCTGGAATCCGGGCACGCTTCAATATTGATGTGAGAATCTTTACCGAGGCGACAGAGATTGACCGTGAACGTAAGCAGGTACACTGCCGCAATGTTACAACAGGCGAGACACTGCAGATTCCATATGATATCGTAGTACTCTCACCGGGAGCAAAGCCGATCGTTCCCCCGATTCCGGGCATTTCAGAGGCTGAGAACCTGTTCACCTTAAGGAATATTCCTGATACAGACCGTATCAAGGCCTATGTGGACAGCCGTCAGCCAAGACATGCCACTGTAATCGGTGCAGGGTTCATCGGTCTTGAGATGGCTGAGAATCTGCGGGAGCGGGGGCTTGAGGTCACTGTGATTGACCGGGGGGAGCAGATTCTGAACCCGCTTGACCTGGAGATGGTTCGTCCGCTGGAAGAGCATATGCGTTTGCACGGGGTGGAACTGCGGATGAATGAGGGTGTAGAGGCTATTGAACAGCAAGGCAGCCTGCTCCGTCTCTCCTCCGGCGGGGAGCTTAGAACGGATATGGTTATCTTGGCGATTGGGGTCAGTCCTGAGAATGACCTGGCACGGAGCTGCGGGCTGGAGCTGGGCGTCCGGGGATCGGTTAAGGTCAACGCCTCATTGCAGACCAGTGATCCGGCTATCTATGCTGTTGGAGATGTCATTGAAGTGAAGGACCGTGTTCAGGGGTTCGATACCATGGTATCCCTTGCCTGGGGTGCCAACCGTCAGGGGCGTCTGGCCGCTGATCATATCAATGGGCGGCAAGCCTCGTATACGGGAGCATTAGGTACTGCGATTATCAAAATCTTCGATATGACTGCTGCGCTGACCGGGAATAACGAGAAGACGCTTAAGTCGCTTGGGGTACCTTATGAAGCTGTGCATATCCACCCGAATTCCCACGCCGGTTACTACCCCGGTGCTGCACCGGTAGCGCTTAAGCTGCTGTTCAACCCGCAGACAGGAGAGATTTATGGAGCACAAGCGGCCGGAAGTGCCGGAGTGGACAAAAGAATAGATGTCATTGCCACCGCGATCCGCAGCAAGCTTAAGGCAGATGAGCTGGCCGATCTGGAGCTGGCGTATGCGCCGCCGTATTCCTCGGCCAAAGATCCGGTCAATATGGCGGGCTATGTTGCCTCCAATCTGATGGAGGGACTCGTCCGTAATCTGCAATGGCATGAAGTGGATGAATTCACACGTAGTGGCGGCCTCATCATTGATGTCAGAGACGAAGCGGAGCGTTTAGCCGGTTTCATTCCGGGTTCCATCAACATTCCGCTGGCTGAGCTGAGAGGCCGGCTCACAGAGATTCCCGGGGATCGGGAGATCGCCGTGTCCTGCCAGGTAGGGCTTCGCGGCTACATTGCTGTCCGCATGTTAATCCAATACGGATATGCAGTACGAAACGTTGACGGAGGGTACAAAACATACGCAGCGATGGCAAGGGAGAATAACGCTGAGATTTCCGGGAAGAGAGAGACACCGGCTTTAAAAGTGAATGCCCCGTCTCCCGCCAGTATAGTCCATAGCCACGAACAGCTCAGCCGTAAGCCTCAGCTCCTGCTGGATGCTTGCGGATTACAGTGCCCCGGCCCTATACTCAAAGTATATGAGACTATAAGCTCAATGGAGGAAGGCCAGCGGGTTGAGATTACTGCAACGGATTTCGGTTTTGCCACTGATATCAGGCAGTGGTGCAGCAAGACAAGGAACACACTGGAATCAGTGGATGTATCCGGGGGCAAGGTTCAGGCGTTGATACGTAAGGGAGTAGATCCGGCAGACAGAGCCGTAGTTCCGGCGGAACAGTCAGCGGTCTCTGAAGGTACAACAATGATTGTCTTCAGCGGGGATCTGGACAAAACCATTGCTTCCTTCATTATTGCAACAGGCGCCGCAGCGATGGGCAAGCAGGTAACGATGTTCTTTACCTTCTGGGGGCTTAATATCCTGCGCCGGGGGCAGTCTCCGCAGGTGAAGAAGAATGCTCTAGACCGGATGTTTGGCATGATGATGCCGAAGGGAACGCGGAAGCTACCCTTATCCCGCATGAACATGGGCGGGCTTGGGTCGAAGCTGATCCGCTATACTATGGGACGCAAGAATGTGGAATCCCTGGAGAATCTGATGCAAGGCGCACTGAATGCCGGGGTTAAGCTGATGGCCTGCACCATGAGCATGGACATCATGGGCATCAAGCAGGAGGAATTAATTGAAGGTGTAGACTTCGGCGGTGTTGCCAGCTATCTTGGAGCTGCCGAGGATTCCGGCGTGAACTTATTCATCTAGAGGGGGCTAAATGACAGTGGAGTATGATAAAGCTATTACCAACCGGTTGAAGCGGATCGAAGGTCAGGTAAGGGGAGTACTCGGAATGCTGGAGG
The DNA here is from genome assembly GCF_038006885.1 of Paenibacillus sp. FSL R7-0302. Lineage (NCBI taxonomy): Bacteria > Bacillati > Bacillota > Bacilli > Caryophanales > Paenibacillaceae > Paenibacillus > Paenibacillus sp. FSL R7-0302. The sequence goes on along the minus strand of NZ_JBBOWB010000001.1, from coordinate 3,994,636 downwards.
AAGGCAAGGATTGCCGTGAGATTGTAACTCAGCTGACAGCAATCCGAACAGCCGTAGACCGCTCTATTGGTGCCGTGATCGGAGACAATCTGGAGCACTGCATTCAAGAGGAGCTGGCGCAGGGGAATTCACCCGATAAAGTCATTAAAGAAGCTGTAGAGCTGCTTGTCAAAAGCCGGTAAGCGAATAACAGCCACAGACGAGGGAGCGCAACACTCCCTGCCTGTGGCTGTTGTCAATTATACCTTTCCGGGGGCGAATCTGCGCTGCACCCTGACGAGCCGGGCCAGCAACAGAATTGCGCCGATTCCAAGGCCGGTAATGAGTCCGATCCAGTAGCCGTAAGCCCCAAGCTCAGTATAAGTAGCAAGCAGGTATCCGACGGGCAGGCCGATCACCCAATAAGCAATGAAGCAGATGACGAACGCAGGATTAACATCCTTATATCCCCGCAGCACACCTTGAGTCGGGGTTGCGATGGCATCGGAGATCTGGAAGAAAATCGCGTAGATCAGGAAATGCTGGATCAGCGAGATCACCTCATGGTCATCCGAATACAGTCCGGCGACATGATTCCCGGCGAAGAGCAGCACCAGCGCTGTGAGCAGGGAGAGGACAGCCGCCGTACCAATGCCCATAATGCCATACTGGCGCGCATCCTTCAGCCGGCCGGAGCCGCTCTCGAAGCCGACGAGAATTGTCAGACTCATGCAGATGCTCAGCGGAATCATATAGAGGGTGGAGGCGAAGTTAATGGCGGCCTGATGGGCAGCGATTGTAATGGTATCGAAGCGGCTCATCAGCAGGGTTACAGCCGAGAACACCGCCGTCTCGAAGAAGATCGAAAAGCCGATAGGCACACCAATCTTCAGCAGCTCCTTGAGACTTACCAGGGACACCGCGTGAAATTTACGGAAAATCTGCAGATTGCGGAAAGGCTCAGCCCGGTAGACAAAGATTAGGGCAATCAGAAAAATGACCCAATACGTGATCGCAGAGGCTACGCCTGCGCCAACTCCGCCAAGGCGGGGGAAGCCGAAGTTACCGAAGATCAGCAGATAGTTAAGCCCCACATTGACCGGCAGGGCAATCAGGGTGATGAACATGGAGACACGGGTCTGACCCAGGGCATCAATACAGCTGCGGACAACGGTATAGCCGAACAGCGGGATAATGCCGAAGGAGATGGCGCCGAGGAAGCGGAAGGCAATATCCCGTACCGCAGGCTCCAGATTCATGAAATTCAGGATCGGTGTGAGCGCGAGGCTGCCAAGAATCAGCACGAGCACGGATACGATCAGGGAGAGCCAAATGCCCTGCATCACCTGGTTAGCCACATCCTTACCCCGCTTGCTGCCGAGGAGATGAGACACAATGGGTGTAATCCCCATAAGAATACCGCTAAGGCCTGTCTGGATCGGAATCCACAGGCTTGTGCCGATGGCTACGCCGGCCAGATCATTCGTGCCGAATTTGCCGGACATATTGGTGTCGAAGAAGGTAATGGCCGACAATGCAATCTGAGTAATCAGAATCGGAAGCAATATATGCAGGAATTGCCCGGCCTTTTGTTTAATGGAAGTTGTCTGTTTCATAATCATCAATGCCCCGTTATCTTTATTTTAAATACTTATATTCCCAGTGAAAATATTCCCAGTAAAAAGCCCGGCAGCTGCCGGGCTCTCTAATATCATGCGGCTATGGATACATCTGGATAATTGCAGAAAGCTTATTGGTCGTACTTCACATCGGCCGTATAGCGGTTGTTGGCATTCCAGAGCAGGAATTCGTCAATATTCTGATCCTTCAAGGCGCGGATCTGATCTTCAACCTGCTTCTTGCCGTATTTGACATAATGCCCGCTGCCCAGCCAGCTGGCGGTGAAATCCTGAATCCATGGGCGGATTACCGGTTTGAAGCTGCCTAGCGGATTCAGCTTCTTGTGTGTATCGACCATTGAGCCCTTAATGGTAGCATAAGGGTCTTTGTCCGGGTCCTTCACATCGAACCAGCCAGTGGAATAATGGCTCGGATAGACCATCGGGCTGATGACATCGACATTCTTGGAGATCTTCACGAAATCCTGGCCGATACCTTCTGCGGCAGGTACCGAGGCGGCATAGCCGAAGATATCCACAGAGATCCGAACTCCCAGCGGTGCCAGCTCAGCTTTGGCATACTTAACAAAGTCAGCGATAATTTCCACGCGCGGTCTGTCGCTCTTCGTGTATTTCAGAGTGTCCGCACGCTTCTCGAAGCCTTCAGGGAAGCGCACATAGTCAAACTGGATTTCTTTGAACCCGAGCTTAACGGCCTCCTTGGCAATATCTACGTTATACTTCCATACATTTTCATTATAAGGATTGACGAAGCTGTCTCCGCCTTTGTTGGCCCAGACCGAGCCGTCTTTGTTCACGAAGGATAATTCCTTGTTCTTTTTGGCGAGCACAGAATCCTTGAATACTACGATCCGCGCAATCGGGTAGACATCATGCTCCTTCAGGCGGGTCATCAGCTTGTTGATATCACCTATGAACGGCTGTGGATGTCCCATTTGCTGAAGCTCAGCATTGTCCGTCTTGTAGGTGATGTATCCGGCATCATCCTTAATATCGATAACCATGGAGTTGAGCTCAGTCTTGTCCAGCAGGGCAAGCAGGGTCTCCATCCGTGCACCCCCGGCGCTGTAGGCAGTCACGTATATCCCTTTAACCTTGGGAGCATCCGGCTGCGGATCGGCAAGAAGTGCTGTCTCCGGCGATGCGCCTGGTGAAGGTGAAGGAGAGGCAGTACCGCCCCCGTTCGGTGATGCTGCTGCGTCCGGATTAGTGGTGTGTTCTGCGACGATGGGGGGATTCATGGCGCTCTGCAGTACTGCTGCCACATCGGCTTCATGTCCTTGATTCGGGACACCTACGCCTCCCAGGGCCATCATCAGTAAAGCCCAGGTGATATTCATTTCTTATTCGCTCCCTTTATGTACATTCCTTATAAAGTATAAGGTAACGGATGCACCCAAAAAGAACAGACTTGTAACAATACCCGTAATTTTTTGAGGTCATATTTCCGCTCTTGTTGTTTATAAACGGGATGTACAGATTTTGAACCGCTGATTATAAAAGTAAATGCCGCCCCGGACTGGCACGAAGGCCAATGACCAGGACGGCAACTATTACAACTTGCTCTTTAGGGCAGCTTGCTTAATGAAGATACGCAGAATTCTGATGCTCGCAAATGCTGTAATGGATGATATCCATGGCATCTGCCGGTTCCAGAATACTCAGACCGTCACGCAGTACGATTACAGAATTGAGTTCGTCCTGCTTCAGGAACGGTATCATATCCGGATACCACCTCATGACGATTGCTGACAGTTTTACCGTTTCCATTTCCACAAAAATCACCCTTTCCTTTTTCGAATCGAACTGAATCAGAATTCAGGGTCCACCCGGAAAAACGAAGTGCCTGGAAAAAAGAGGGTAAATCACAATCTTCATGAAATTGTTAAGGTCCTGCGTAGCTATAATATAACATAATTTGAACGGATAAGCATTTTCTTATGAATTACCGTTTGCGGAAAGAGCCCATTACACCGACAGTCTCAACAATATTTACAAAAGCCTGCGGGTCGCTTGTTTTAATAATGCGTTTCAGTTCTGCAAGCTCATACCGTGTGGTCACTGTCATTAGCATGTCCCGTTCTACATGAGAATAAGCACCTTCTGTCTTAAATTTTGTAACGCCGCGCTGAAGGCCCAGCAATTGCTGCAGCAGCTCGTCAGTCCGGTTGGTGATGATGTACACGGTAACTTTGATGTGGCTGATATGAATCAGGTCGACCACCTTGCCGGTGACGTAAATGGAGACCATCGAGGCAAGCGCCAGATTCCAGTTGTCGTCAAAATAAGCCGCAGCAAGAATGACGAGACCATTGAGGCCGACCAGCACACTGCCTACCGGGAAATCCCGGTACCGTGTTATAATGGAGCCCAGAATATCGAAGCCGCCCGAGGAGCCGCCTACCCGGAAGGACACACCAGCCCCGACACCTACGAGCACCCCTCCGAACACAGAGGCAAGCAGCATATCCGACGATACCTGAAAGACTGGTACCACTGTCATCATCCAGGTTGTTGCCCCTACAGAGACAATGCTCAGAATGATAAATCTCCGGCCGAGCTGGAACCAACCGGCAGCGAGCAGCGGGATATTGAAGAGTAAATAGAGTAAGCTGATGTTAAAAGGAGTGAAATAACCGGCCAGCATGGCGAGGCCGGATACGCCTCCGCTGAGCAGTCTGTGGGGGATCAGGAACAGATTAAAGCCGCTTGCGATCATCGCTGAACCGAAGAGAACGGCAAGAAAGCTCCCGAATAATCTTAGTTTAACCAAGCAAATTCACCTCTGAGTGTAGTGTGAGTGTCATGTAAGTAATGAAAGTAAGGAATACACTGGTATTCCTGATTGGGTTTGTGATATAATGTATAGGATATTCTTGAGTAGGACGTTACAATGGTATTTTTGCATTGCTTAGAATGCGAAGCTACAATTGTCAGGTGTATGTAGTGGCCTGATCATAGGACAGTTGTTTGTCCCAATACGCGCTAAACCATGCAGAAAATCCGGCATGATTGGACAGCCTATAAATGTGTTTACCGCTACTTAAGAATACAGACAAGCATGTGGAATGTCCACTGTATAGAAGGAGCATGAATAATTTGAAAACATTCGCAGAATTCGGCTTGGAGCCAAAAGTACTTCAAGCAATCACAGAGCTAGGATTTGAGGAAGCAACACCAATCCAGGAGCAGGCTATCCCGCTTGCTATGGCCGGATCGGATCTTATCGGACAGGCACAGACGGGTACAGGTAAGACCGCAGCCTTCGGGATTCCCCTCATCTCCAAGATCGCAAGAGAAGAAGAGAAGATTCTGGCACTGGTAATGACGCCAACACGTGAGCTGGCCATCCAGGTCGCTGAAGAAATCGGTAAGTTGACCCGCTTCAAAGGACTTCGTTCACTGGCAATCTACGGCGGGCAGGATATCGGCCGTCAGATCCGCGGACTGAAGAGAAAACCACAGATTATTATTGGTACACCAGGACGCCTCCTGGACCATATCAACCGCAAGACCATCCGCCTGGATGATGTTCAGACGATCGTACTGGATGAAGCCGATGAAATGCTAGATATGGGCTTCATGGAGGATATCCAGACCATCCTCAAGCTCGTTCCTGAAGAACGTCAGACCATGCTCTTCTCGGCTACTATGCCTCCTAACATTCAACGCCTTGCCCAGCAGTTCCTGAAGAACCCGCAGCATGTATCCGTAATTCCTAAACAGATTAGCGCACCGCTGATCGACCAGGCTTATGTTGAAGTGCCTGAACGCCAGAAATTCGAAGCGCTTAGCCGCTTGATTGACATGGAATCGCCAGATCTGGCCATTGTATTCGGCCGCACGAAGCGCCGGGTAGACGAGCTTGCAGAAGGCTTGCAGAAGCGCGGATATTCCGCTGACGGCCTGCATGGCGACTTGTCGCAGAACCAGCGCGATGCTGTAATGCGCAAATTCCGCGACGGCAGCATTGATGTACTGGTAGCTACAGACGTTGCTGCACGCGGTCTGGACGTATCCGGCGTAACGCACGTAATCAACTTTGACCTTCCGCAGGACCCGGAGAGCTATGTACACCGTATCGGCCGTACAGGCCGCGCCGGTAAAGAAGGTACTGCATGGTCCTTCGTGACTCCGCGCGAAATGGATCACCTGCACCTGATCGAGCGCGTGACCCGTCACCGCATTACCCGCAAACCGCTTCCAACAATGGCTGAGGCTATTGAAGGCAAACAACGCATTACAGCAGAACGTCTGCTGGCAATGGTTGAGGTTGGCGAACTGAACGAATACAAAGGAATTGCCATTCAATTGCTGGAGCAATATGATTCTGTTCAGCTGCTGTCCGCAGCTATGAAGCTTCTGACCGGCGATAACAAGGATGCGCAAATTGAGCTGACTCCTGAAGATCCGATCCGTGCCAAGCGCCGCGGCGGCAAGAACGATATCCGCAGCGGTCGTAAGCCTAACGGCGGCTATGGCGGCAACCGTTCCGGTTCCGGTTCTAGCTCCGGTGGCGGCTATCGCGGCAACCGGGACAATGCAAGCGGCGGCGGCTATCGCGGAAATCGTGACAACGCCAGCAGCGGCGGAAGCACCCGTGGCGGCTACAGCAGCGGCTATGGCGGCAACAGCGGAAGCGGCAGCAGCTACGGCGGCGGCTACAAAGGCAACCGTGATGGAGCGAGCCGTAACACAGACGGAAGACCGTCCTCGCGTCCGAGCAGCACAAGCACCCGCCCGGCCAAGCAGGATTTTGACGCTTAAGCTTTAGCAGGACACCTTGAAGAAGACGAGCAACCGTTACCGGTTCCCGTCTTCTTTTTTTGCGGTGGATTCACTTAGATGAAGGTACGGCTGATGATGACCAGCAGGATGAAGAGCACGAGAATTGTTCCGGTGGAAGTCCAGGGATTGCAGCAGCCAGGTGCAGACATGAGGTCAACCTCCTTTGAAAATGGGGGATTTGTTGTGGTTACAATGTAATATATGGACGTATTGCAGAGCTTGCTTAGACACTTACCTAGAACTTGTAAACTTGGGCGCTGGAAAAGTCCTGTACAAACAGGTATAGTTAAGATACGCAGTATGCACAAGATAGACAGGAGGAAGGGAATTGGAGTTTAAAGGAGCAATGGGCGGTATATACCGCATCACGGAATGGATCTCACGCATCGCCTTCAGCAATATTTTATGGGCATTGTGTTCGATACCGTTCCTGTTCGCAGGAATTATGAAGATCCTCATGCTGGGTTCAGGAGCAGGCGGACCGAATGAGCAGATTATGCTGAACTGGGTACTTGGCGTATTCGCGCCATTCACTGTATTTCCGGCTACGTCGGCGTTATTTACAGTGGTGCGCAAATGGGTAATGGGCAATACTGATGTAAGTACATTCCGCACTTTTTTTCAGGGATACAAAGAGAATTATCTGAAAAGCATGCTGGGAGGGCTTATCTACACCCTGCTGTTTGTCGTGATGTACGTTGATGTGACCGTATACATGACGCAAATGCCGAATTTCAAGATCGTCGGTATCCTGATGCTGGTGCTGATGATTATTTTGTTCGTATCGATGTTTAACTTCTTCTCCATCGTGGTTCACTACCAGATGACGTTCAAGGAAGTGGTAACCAATTCGATTCTGCTCACGATCGCCCGGCCGATCCGTGTGTTCTCGACGTTGATTGGTTCAGGCGTTCTTCTCTATATAGGTCTGCGTTATCCGGTGCTCTATGTGCTGTGTATTCCTACGCTGATTGCTATGCTCGCCTTCTTTAATTTCTTCGCTACATATAATAAGCTGCAACTACAGGTGGAGAAGAAGAAGCTGGCTGAAGAACAGGCCGCGCTGGAAGCAGCTGAGAATGAAGGTCTGCCAACCGATGATGATGACGATGAGGACGAAGACGAGGATGAAGACGACAGAGATAAGGACACCGGTAAGGATTTTAAGCGGACTTAACATTCCTGCGATCATCCGGGCAGTAATGTCAACGGAAAATGATCCCGGCGTTAAATAAAGCGCATACAGGTTTACTTTTTCGTCAAAACGCAATATAATGATTATAAATCCTGCGATGTACGTTATGGTTGCTCGTTGTTTTGAACCAATGATAATGTCTTGGGAGATCTACATGAAGCGCGGCTGAACAGCCCTGTCTATATGACCTGGGGAATTCAAAAACGACTTCTGCGGTCACCCACCTGCTCTAGCAGGTTCAGAAGACACTGCAGCCGGACGGCATAGGCGGGTTTTCTAATGGAATTGACAAGGCATCCTGTTACCTGCTCACCAGCGGGTAGAGGGTGCCTTTTTCAAGGTTAAAGTGAGCAATGCCCTTTTGTTCCGCGGACAAGAGTGTTACACTTAGGGTAGTGAACTTGGGATTTGAAGAGGGGGAAGAATTTTGTCGTTGAAAAGAACCTTGGTCGGTTTATTTCGCAGTCATGACGGAACAAGCGACCGTGCCAAAGATCCGGCATTGAAAACGCGTTATTACAATCTTTCAAGAGACAAGGCGTGGGATGAAGTATCCGCAACGCTGAAGAAAATTCCTGGTTATAAGGTCTTGCATGAAGTGCAGTCTGTAGGGGAGATTACCCTGGAGAAAAGAACGGCGTTAGGCCGCTCGCTGGATATTACCGTATCTGTGTTAAGCACCACGCCCGTACGCTGTGCCGTAGATATATATTCAGCATCCAGAGGGTCGCTTGGCGATCTGGGTGCCAATTACCGTGTCATTCAGCGTTTGTACCAGTCTCTGGATAAGAAGCTGGGCAAATATAAGGTGGATTAAGGACAGCATTCGGGCTTGTATTGCCGGGATTGTATGCGGTTTCCGCGAGTGGGACAGCCCGTTCCGGGCACGGATATCCTTATTGATCATCATACGCAAAAAGCGGAGAAGGATGACCTTCTGCCGCTTTTTTTCAAAAATGTACATTTATAGGCTTGGATGCTGTATAACATATCAGTGCTGTCCGTTTAAGCCTAGAGCAGAGCTTTAACTGCGGAAATCGCCGCTTCGTAGTCCGGGTGCTCAGCCATTTCACCGAGATACTCGACATAAGCCAAAGTGTCGTTCTTGTCTACAACGAAGATGGAGCGCATGTCGAGGCGGAATTCCTTAATCAGGACGCCGTAGGCTTGTCCGAAGGAAGTCTCTTTGTGGTCGGACAGGGTGATTACACTGTCGATGCCTGCGGCGCCGCACCAGCGGGCCTGGGCGAAAGGAAGATCTGTGCTGATGGTGAGGATGACCACATCATCGCCAAGACCGGCAGCTTCACTGTTGAAGCGGCGGGTCTGCGCATCGCACACACCGGTATCCAGGGAAGGTACAACGCTGATCAGCTTGATTTTGCCAGCGTAATCTGTAAGTGTAACATCTTCCAGAAGATTCTTGCTTACCGTGAATTGCGGCGCGGAATCTCCGGCTTTCAGCTGCGGGCCTACCAGAGTAATGGGGTTGCCCTTAAAAGTGGCTACGCCTGTTCTTTCTTGCGTCATGTCCTTGTTTCCTCCTTGAATTGCATTATTGGCATGTACCTGCCAGAATAAATTATAATCTTTTTAGAAGCTGGATGTCGAGCTGGACAACATACATAAAAGGATGGGTGTTATGATTTTTATAAGGTATGAGAAGTGGAGAAGCTATCTCCGGTATTATCCTGTAACCTGTGCGCTGATTCTGGCCAATGTGGTTATGTTCATCGTGCTGTCCCTGAATGGCGGCTCCACCAACCTGTATACACTTGTGGAGTACGGGGCTACGGTCAATGTGGGTGCTGAAACGGATGAGCTGTGGCGTTGCGTAACGGCGATGTTCCTTCACAACGGCTTCGCCCATTTGTTCTTCAACAGCTTCTCGCTGCTAGTGTTCGCCCCGCCGCTGGAGCGGCTGATGGGCTGGTGGCGTTATGCACTGCTGTATCTGGGCGGCGGCTTCATTGCTAATCTGCTTTGGGTTCTTATAAGCAGCCGCGGGAATGTGGAGATTGGAATTGTCTCTGTAGGGGCCTCGGGGGCGATCTACGCCGTCTATGGCGCATTCCTCTACATTGCGGTGTTCCAGAGGGCGATGATGGATGAGGGCTCGCGCAAGACGCTTTACGGACTTCTGGTGATGGGGATTATCGTATCCTTTGCTGCTCAAAATATCAACTATATCGCTCATATCGGCGGCCTGATCGCCGGATTCTTCATCTATGGGCTAATCATCCGTATATTCAAACGAAAACGGCGATAAGGAAGGGTGTAATCGTGGAGCTTAGACAGCTGCAGTATTTTCTGAAGGTTGCCCAGAAGGAACATGTCACCAGAGCGGCGGAGGAGCTGCATGTCGCACAATCTGCGGTAAGCCGCCAGATTCATCAGCTGGAGCAGGAGCTGGGAGTGGATCTGTTCATGCAGAAGGGAAGGAATTTGCAGCTTACGCCTGTAGGACAGCTCTTTTGCAAAAGAGTGGAGTCGGTGCTGAATGAACTCGACCGGTCGGTGGCGGAGGTGCATGAATTCCTTGACCCGGAGCGCGGCGAGATCCGCATCGGCTTCCCGCACAGCCTCGGGACCCATCTGATTCCTTCCATTGTGGCGGAGTTCCGCCGTCATTATCCCCATGTGAAATTCCGCTTCAAGCAGGGAGCCTATCCTTCCTTAATCAAGGATGTTATCTCTGGGGAGGTGGATCTGGCATTCATCTCGCCGTTCCCGGAGAATGTAGGGCATGTGGCCGGAGATATCGTAATGACCGAGGAGCTGTTCGCCATTCTGCCGCAGAATCATCCGCTTGCAAGCAGGGAAGTGATCCGGCTGGAGCAGCTGCGGGACGAGAAGTTCGTATTGTTCAGCCAAGGCTACTCGCTGCGGCCGATTGTGTGGCAGGCCTGCCTTGCGGCAGGGTTCAAGCCGCAGATTGCTTTTGAAGGCGGGGAGACCGATACGATCCGCGGTCTGGTAGCCGCCGGGATGGGGGTAAGCTTGCTGCCGGAGATGGCGCTCTACCAGACCAACCCGATGCAGCCTGCACAGGTCCGGGTGGTGGAGCCTACGATTACCAGAACCGTCGGGCTGATTCACCGGGCGGAAGGCAAGCTGCCGCTGGTCGCCCAGTCCTTCCGTAACTTCCTGCTTACCTATTTCAAAGACAGACACACAGACAATACCCCGGTCGGCTCATAGCCTACCGGGGTATTGTCTGTGTAGTGATATAGATCTTAATCGCGGTTACCGAGGAACATCAGGATCAGGCGGATCAGCTCGATCAGGGATACCAGTGCTGCTGCCACATAGGTGAGCGCTGCGGCATTCAGGACCTTGGCTACGCCGCGCTCTTCATCATTACGGATGAAGCCCTGCTGTACCATAATCTGGCGCGCGCGGCTGCTGGCGTTGAATTCAACGGGCAACGTGACGAGCTGGAAGGCTACTGCGGCAGAGAAGAAGATAATGCCGAGCCCGATAAGGTTGAACGAGCTGAAGATAAAGCCTGCCAGCAGCATGAAGGGGGCGACCCCGGAGGCGAAGTTCACGACCGGGAACATCCGGTGGCGGAGCGCCAGCATCGGATAATGCTCCTTGTGCTGAATTGCATGGCCGATCTCGTGACAAGCGACGGAGACTGCTGCGATGGAGCTTTCATAATATACAGGCTCCGACAGCCGCACAACGCGGTTAATCGGGTCGTAGTGGTCTGTAAGGGTTCCCTGAACCGGTTCAATGGGAACATCGTAGAGTCCGTTGGCATCCAGCATGCGCCGGGCAGCTTCATAACCTGTCAAGCCGTTCATGTTCGGCACCTTGGCCCATTTCTTGAAATTGCCCTTGACCCTGAACTGGGCCCATAGAGAAAAGATAAAAGCGACAGCTAACAATACATACATTAGTGGCATCATATGTGCTCATTCCTCCATTATAAATTACAAGCTGTTACATTGGCGGCCCCTGCGTCAGCAGAAGCCGGATCGCTTCCATACAGGCGACGCCCTGAGGAATCAGTGCTGCCAGTGCCCGGTTAGCCTGGCCCGGCTTCAAACCGCTTATCACGGGCTCCAGGGCCTTCACTTCCCGTTCCAGCTGCTGCATCTGAAGCTCAAGCTGGACCAGCTTGCCGGAGACCTCAGCCTCAGGTGTGGCTGCATTCCACTTGCCCATCAGGGATTTGATTTCTTCCAATGTATATTTCTCTTGCTTAAGCTGATTAATACGTTGCAGAACGACTAAGGTTTCATGACTGTAGAGCCGGTAATTCTTCATGCTCCTGGATTCCGGTGTTATCAGTCCAAGCTTCGTATAATAATCAATGGTACGTTCACTGATGCCGGCCGCCTTGGCCAGCTCTCCGATCCGGTAAAGGGTCATATCTCCAAGTTATCTCACCTCGCTATTTCCTGCGTAAAATAATCATATCAAATTGGAAACCGTACAGTCAAACGTGACGCTTACTTTAAAGTATATGCTGACTTTTCATAAAGATGCTGGGGAGGCAATCAAAGCGAAAATACCCCTTAGAGGATAAGAAGTCATGTTAAACATGACATGGCGTGTTACATAATTGAGCGCCCAGGTCATCTGTAAATCATCAGGATCGCGGTGGGCGGAGAGTGCGGAGTGGTGTGATCAAAGGATAATAAAAGGCATGTTTACTAATAGACATTAATAAAAATACAGTATGCAACCTAGGGGGAAAGCTCTGTTGACTGTATGCGTTTGCATAATAGGTACGTAAGGAAGCACGCTAGTCCTGGCGGGTTACCGGTAATCATGCTCGGGAGTGGTCCTTGAGTGAAGAATGGTACAGCTTCCAGAATTAAATTAGAGCATTCAAAAAAATAGTCTTGTCAATTTACCTGACTTCTGATTATAATGACATTAAGAGTTTCACGCTTTGTTAGAAAATATAACATTGGGGAGTGGGGTACACTATGAAAAAAAAGATGTTGATGATGTTCCTGGGTATGATTACACTAATGATCTATCCGGTCAGCGCCTTCGCGGCTGAGGGTCCGGCAGCACCGGATCTGCAGATTGGACTCGACACTGCATTTACGTTCCTGGCATTTATCCTTGTGTTCTTCATGCAATCAGGATTTGCATTACTTGAGGCGGGTTCGGTCCGGATGAAGAATGCCGGTCACGTGGCTGGTAAGACGGTACTGACACTGGCGATTGCAAGCTTGTGCTTCTGGGCACTGGGCTTTGGCCTTGGCTTCGGTAACGGCAACAGCTTCTTCGGAACTACAGGCTTCTTCTACGGCGGCGATTCAACAGCCTCTGCATTCGAATCCCTGGCCTTCTCCGATGTAACACTAAATACGAAATTCCTGTTCCAAATGGCATTTGCCGCAGTCTCCCTGGCGATTGTATCCGGCGGTATGGCTGAACGTGCTAAGCTTAGCGTATATATTATCTTCGGAATTCTCTTCTCGGTTGTAATTTATCCGGTTGTCGCTCACTGGGTATGGGGCGGCGGCTGGCTGGCAGAGCTGAGCATGCAGGATTATGCAGGTTCTACAGTAGTCCATCTTACAGGTGCAACGGCGGCTGTAGTGGCAACCATTCTCCTCAAGCCCCGTCTTGGCAAATTCAACAAAGAAGGCAAGCCGGTTATTATTCCGGGTCATAACCAGGTCTTCACTGTCCTTGGGGTTATCATTCTCTGGTTTGGCTGGTTCGGCTTCAACCCAGGCAGCGCGTTGTCCCCTATGGGCGGATTCTTCGGACACGTAGCGCTGACTACGAACATTGCAGCGGCAGCAGGCGGTCTGGCAGCACTGGCAGCTTCCTGGCTGTACTTCGGTAAATCCGATATTCCGGCCATGCTTAACGGCGTACTGGCAGCTCTGGTTGCCATCACCGGTGCCTGTGCCTTCGTAGAGCCTTGGGCAGCCATTATTATCGGTCTCATTGCCGGTGCCTTCACCTTCATGACCTCGCAGTGGCTGGAGCGTGCAGGATTGGATGATCCGATCTATGCTTTCTCTGTACATGGTATCGCCGGTATGTGGGGGGCGTTGTCTACAGGCCTCTTCGCAGCACCTGATCTGATTGAACAAGGCGCACTTGTAGGTAAAGCAGGTCTGTTCTACGGCGGCGGCTTCCATCAGCTCGGCGTGCAGGCACTGGGTGTAGTCGGAACCTTCGTGTTCGTAGCTGTGATGTCCTTCGTCATCCTGTATGTAATGAAGATGGTTATGGGTATCCGTGTAACGGAAGAAGAAGAATTGATGGGTCTGGATATCAGTGAGCATGGTACGTACGGTTATCCTGAGCAAATGAAGCTGATTAGTGAATCAGAATCCAAAACCCTCAAACACTAATATTTATACTCAGGCAGGGAGGCGGACCGAGTGGCTTCGATGGAGGCAGCAGATTGGAACGAAGAAGAAAGTTACTTGTCCATCGTAACAGCCGGTTCGCCGGAGGAGCTTAAGGCGAGGCGTACCGCATGCCAACAAGTGCTGCTGGAGCAGCTGAGTGTGATTCCCGTTCAGGAATGGATGCACCGGGTCAATGCGATGCATGACCAGCTTGCCGGGACGGCGGTACGCATATGTGAGGCGCAGATGAAGGAGGCGGGCTACGGCCTGCCTCCCTGCGCCTATTCCTTTATTGTATTCGGCAGTGCGGGCCGGCAGGAGGCTACGCTGTGGAGCGATCAGGATAACGGCTTAATTGTAGAGGAAGCGCTGGAGGGTGAGCGGAAAAGGTATTTCGAAGCTTTTGGCAGCATGCTGTCGGATATGCTTGAGGCGATTGGCTATGAGAAATGCGAGGGCAGGGTCATGTGCTCTGAGCCGCTCTGGCGGAAGTCACTGGCAGACTGGAAGCGCCAGTTGGCTGACTGGATGGAGCAACTCGAATGGGAGCCTGTCCGGTACCTGATTATTGCTTCGGATATGCGTCATGTAGCGGGAAGTGAGGCGCTGTCTGCGCAGTGGCGGGAAGCCCTGCATGCCGGATTCACAGATAACAGCAAATTGACGATGGCGGTACTGCGCAATACGGTGCGTCATAAAGCAACGCTGAATCTGCTGGGGCAGGTGCTCACGGAACGGTTCGGTGATAATGCCGGCGGCTTCGATGTCAAATACGGCCTCTACATTCCGCTTGTCAATATTGTCAGGCATTTGTCGCTGCTGCACGGAATCGAAGCAACTTCGACACTGAAGCGGCTGGATGAGCTGGCTAAGCTGGAGCAGTATCAGCATCTGGAAGAGATCAGGCGCGCTTGTCTGACGGCGCTCAGAATGCGGGTGAACACGCCGTTTACGGTGACGGACGGCCTGCTCGTGAGCAGTGATTATTATGCGGAGAATGATCTGAAGAATAAGCAGCTCCGGGCGGAGCTGCGGGAAAGCCTGCTGCTGATCCGGCGCCTGCATAAGGCGCTGCAGCGGCAGCTCCGGTCAGCGGAAAGGAGACAGCTATGAAGGAGCCGAGCAAAGGCGGAGGATTCTGGAATAATCTGCGGCAAGGCGGAATGCCCTCCGCCATCGCTTCCATGAGAGGCGGAGAATCGGCGCAGCAGACAGCCCAGCAAATGGCCTTTATCCGTTCTCTGATGCGCGAGAAACGGCGTCCCGAGGTGCTGCATACTCCGCTGTCTGAACTGGAGACGGTGATATTCGATCTGGAGACTACGGGCTTCTCCCACCAGGGCGGGGATGAGATTATGTCCATCGGCGCAATCCGGGTGGTCGGGGAAGAGATCAAGGCAGAGGAATGCTTCTATACACTGGTGAACTGTGGGGCAACGATTCCGGACAATATTACGAGACTGACCGGAATCTCAGCAGAGATGACCTCCTCTGCTCCGCCGCTGATGGACGGCCTGCATAACTTCATGTCCTTCGTCGGCCAGCGGGTGCTGGTGGCGCACGGAAGTGCCCATGACAAGGCGTTCCTGAATGCCGCCCTATGGAAGACCTCCAAGGTGCAGTTAACCCACCGGGTGCTGGATACGATGATGCTGGCCCGCTGGCTGGAGCCGCACCGAAGCAATTACACGCTGGATGAGCTGCTGGCGGTTCATGAGATTCCCATTGAGGGCCGCCATCATGCGCTGGAGGATGCCAAGATGACGGCGAAGCTGTGGGTAGCTTACATCCGCCAGATCTTACAAAAGAATCAGGTAGATACGTTAGGCGACTTGTACGCCTATCTAAGCAGGACATGAGGGTTATTGTGTAAGACTGGCCGGATTGCAGTGCAAAGCGGGGACTAATTAAGGTATATCAGGAAGGCGGCGGGTCAGGCGCTACGTTGCGTATCGGCCTTAGGCCAATACACATGCCGCCCGCTGCGGCAGCGCCAGCAGCTGCCCGCAGGTCTCCTGCGGCAGCCGGGCAGCAGAAGCTTCCCCAGCCTCTGCTGTACGGATGAGTCCGGTCTGAACAGCCGGGGGCTTCCCTGGACCGCTGTCAGCTTTACCCCTCTCTCTTCATGGGATTTCGTCTTTGACGGAATCCTCTTTTTTTATGATTACGTTTGAAACTGGAGCAAGTGGGGGTACAATAGAGGAAAATCCTCCATGTAAAGGATCTGAACTCTATGAAAGCAGTCCATAAACGGAATGTAACGATTCTGGCCTTGATTGTTTTTCTGGCCGTTCTTGCCATAGAACATAAAGTAAAATCGGAGCCTAAGGCGGTTGCGGTCCTGCAGCAGACGGCGGAACCGGAGACTGGTGCATCTGCCGGACTCAAGGCGCCTCCTTTTACAGTGCAGGAAGGGGATAAGCAATATGGCGTCGATGGGGCAAGGGAGAAGCCGGTGATTCTTAACTTCTGGGCCTCCTGGTGCGATCCTTGCCGGCAGGAGGCTCCTGAGCTGAATAAGCTGGCTATGAAATACAGCAAGGTGCTGGATGTATATGGAATTAACGTGACCAGCCAGGATTACAAGCCCAATGCGGAACGCTTCGTCAAGAAGTACATGCTGACCTTTCCGGTGATGTATGATCTGAAGGGCCAGATCTTCGACAAGTATAACGGGGCGGTGTTCCCGACCAATGTATTGATTGATAAGAACGGGGTCATCAGCGAGATTATTCTTGGGGTCCTGAGCGCAGAGGAATTGGAGAAAAAAATTATTGCGCTGACCGGCTCTTAGCACCGGCGATCAGCCGCGTAGTGAAAAGCCCTCCTGCGCGGATTAAGTTCCGCAGCGGAGGGCTTTTTGGAGTGCATGGAGCGAAGCCAAGGAGGTCAGTGATTGACCAGACCTCTCGGTTCATTGCTGGTCTGGATGTCCTGCTCCAGTGAGATCTGTCCCAGAAGGGCATAACGCATGGAATCGACCAGGGCCTCCCAGCTCGCTTCGATCACATTGCTGGACACGCCTACCGTGTTCCAGGTGTCGCTATAATCCTTGGATTCAATCAGCACGCGCACCTTCGCGGCAGTCTGGTCCTGTTCATCCAGCACACGGACCTTGTAGTCGGAGAGGTGCATATCCTTGAGCTGCGGGAAGTAGGTCTGAAGCGCCTTGCGCAGTGCGTTATCCAGCGCGTTGACCGGTCCGTTGCCTTCGGCGGCGGTGTACAGGCTCTCGCCGCCGACCTTCAGCTTGACGAAGGCCTCGGAGACGACAGGGCGGCCGGCGGTCTTCTCAACCAGCATCTTGAACGACTCGAAGGTGAACAGCTCATTCATCTCGCCGGTCGCTTCCCGGAGCAGCAATTCAAGCGAAGCATCCGCGCCTTCGAACTGATACCCCTGGTGTTCAAGATTCTTGATCTTGTCAATCACCTTGCGCGCCTGCTCGCTGCTTGGATCAAGGCTGAGGCCCATCTCCTGCGCCTTGGACAGCACATTGCTCTGTCCGGCAAGCTCGGAGACCAGCACACGCTGCTTATTGCCGACCAGCTCAGGAGCGATATGCTCGTACGTCCGCGAATCACGCAAAATGGCAGATACGTGGATGCCGCCCTTGTGGGCGAAGGCGGCTGTGCCGACATAAGGCTGATTCACCGGCATATTCACATTGGCAACCTCGCTGATGAACCGGGCCGTGTTGGTTAACTGCGGCAGGGAATCGCCAGGGATGCAGTGATAGCCCATCTTAAGCTGAAGTGTGGGAATGATGGAACACAGGTTGGCATTGCCGCAGCGCTCACCGTAGCCGTTAATGGTCCCCTGAACCTGCCGGGCACCGGCGCCGATTGCGCTCAGGGTGTTGGCAACTGCAAGCTCACAATCGTTATGTGTATGAATACCGAGCGATGCTTCCGGGAGCAGCACACCGATGCTTGTCACAATATCATGAATCTCATGCGGCAGGGTGCCGCCGTTCGTATCGCACATCACCAGCCAGTCTGCTCCGGCCTCGCGGGCACGGGTGAGAACAGCGGCGGCGTATTCGGGGTTGTTCTTGAAGCCGTCGAAGAAATGCTCAGCATCGAAGATGACCTCAAGTCCCTTGTGCTTCAGATAAGAGATGGAGTCGCCGATCATGGCCAGGTTTTCTTCCAGGGTCGTTTGCAGGGCAGTGTGAACATGGAAATCCCACGATTTGCCCACCAGGGTAGCCGCCGGAACGCCAGCGTTAATCATCCGCTGCAGCCCTTCGTCCTGCTCGGTTACAGTGTTTTTGCGCCGGGTGCTGCCGAATGCGGTAATCTTGGCATTCAGATGAAGCTCCTGGACTCTTTTGAAAAATTCGATATCCTTGTTGTTGCTTCCCGGATTGCCGCCTTCGATATAATGGACACCCAGATCGTCGAGTTTCCTGGCAATCTTCAGCTTGTCATCCGCCGACAGACTGATCCCCTCGCCTTGTGTTCCGTCGCGCAGGGTAGTATCGAAGATGGAGATAGACTTAGACATGAGTGTCCTCCTAAAAGTGTTATTAGCCTTCGCAAAGGAAATTAATTTTTATATTATAGCATTTTTACGCGGGAAAGTAACAAAGAACTTTTCTCCCCGCTGTCACGAAGCGCCTCTCCGGCAAGTTGACCTCCCGCCGGGGTAGAGGTATGCTGACAATAACAATGGAACCCCGAAGATAAGAAGGTGGATGCCATGCAGAGTGTGGATCAATATTATCCGGCAAGCGGCAGGGTTATTCTGCATGTGGACATGAATGCCTTTTACTGTTCTGTGCATGAGGCGGAAGATCCGGAGCAATATAAAGGCAAGGCGACTGCGGTGGCGGGCAGCGTGGAGGCTAGAAGGGGAATTATTGTCACCTGCTCCTACGCCGCGCGCAGGCTGGGCATCTCCACGGGCATGCAGGTGCAGAAGGCGCTGCGGATTTGTCCTTCCTTAATGCTTATTAAGCCGGATTTCCATCTATACCGCAAGTACTCCAATGCATTCATGCAGATTGCCTACAGCTATACTCCGCTGCTCGAAGCCGTCTCCATAGACGAATGCTATCTCGATATCACCGGCTCCCGCCAATTCGGAACGCCGCCGGAGATTGCCGAGGCGCTGCAGCGGCGGATTATGGAGGAGCTGGGTCTGCCTTGCTCCATCGGAATTGCCCCCAACAAGCTGCTGGCGAAGATCGCTTCCGATCTGAAAAAGCCCAGCGGCATCTCCGTGCTGCGGCTGCGCGATGTGCCGTCCGTGTTGTGGGACAAGCCGTGCAATGAGATGTTCGGCATTGGCGGCAAGACGGCTGAGAAGCTGCGCAAGCTGGGCATCTACAGCATCGGACAGCTGGCGGCGGCGGATGAGGCGATGCTGGTCGGCCATTTCGGCGTCATGGGCGCCTGGCTGAAGCGGGCGGGGAACGGGATTGATCACGGGATCGTGAATCCTGAGCGGGAGCAGAGCAAATCCATCGGCCATACCACCACGCTGCCGCATGATGTGGTAGGGCTGGCTGAGGCGCGCCCGATTCTGCTGAACCTGAGCGATCAGGTTGCGCGGAGGCTGAGGAAGCAGGGGCTGGTTGCAGCGGGAGTACAGCTGACGATCCGCACGCCGGATATGAAGACGATCACCCGCTCCCGCCAGCTTGAAGCTCCCACCGAGAGCGCCGAGGACATTTATAAGGTGGCATGCGACCAGTTCGCGCGCCACTGGAAGGGCGACAAGCCGGTGCGGCTGCTGGGGGTAACGCTCCAGGGGCTGATGCCCAAAGAGGAATCGGCCATTCAGCTGGATCTGTTCGACTACGAACGGCAGCCGAAGAAGGAGTCGCTTAATAAGGCGATGGATATGCTGCGCAACAAGTTCGGCGAGAATGCGGTGCTGACCGCAGGCATGCTGAGCGACAGCCACTCGGCGCGGCTGCGTAACCATAAGGAGCGGGGAACCTCGCTGCAGAAGGACAATCTGGGCGGCGCAGACAAGGATATAGACTTAAGTTAAGGCCCGGCATCAGCCGCTCGCAGCCTCGCAGAGAATGAGGCAATAATGTCAACACATTGAAAATTCATTGAAATTGTATCCTATTTATATTAATATGAGAAAAATAACAGGCTGCGACTGCAGGCTGTATAGTTAAGCGGGAGGCAGAGAAAAAATGGCTAAGTACACTTGGGTCGAGAAGGACACATGCATCGCTTGTGGTGCTTGTGGCGCGACGGCCCCTGATATTTTTGATTACGATGATGAAGGTTTGGCAGAAGTGATCTATGAGAACGACGGCAACCACGGTAATGTAGTGATTCCGGACGACTTGTTCGATGACCTGCAGGATTCAGCTGACGGATGCCCTACAGACTCCATTAAGATTGCAGATGCACCTTTCAACAAAGAGGGCTAAGCTACTGCCGTCTAACATAAAGACATCTCCGGTCCGCAATAAATGCGGCTTGAGGTGTCTTTTTTTGCGTCCACTGCCGATATACAATAGAAGGTACATACGAATACATAACCATACCACCAATAGTGGAGGCCAACATGAAGAATGCTCAGCATCTAAAAGCCTATGTACAGATGCATCCGGATAATAAGATGGCATGGTACTTGCTTGGTAAGGAATACTATAAGAACGGGCAGTATGGAAAAGCGAATTACTGCTATAATCAGGCCGGGGAAGTGTATGAGGCTTTTGAACGCAGCAAGGTGCCGGCGGATATGCTGCAGCAGTACGAGGAAGGGCTGCTGGAATCGGCCCGGGAACGGCAGACTGCGAGGCTCAGGAAGCGCCGGGTGCTGCTGGCCCTAATGCTGCTGCTGCTCATGCTTATTCCGGCTGCCGTCGCACCGGGAATTCTGCCGGACAGCAAGGGTGCAGCTGCGCCGGTCGCCAATATCTCAGCCGTGCTTACGGAGACAGCCGATGAGGCGCAGGTAAGTCCGCAAGAACCGGCAAGTCTGGATTTCACGGCGGTAGCAGCGGATGCTGCTGCGGGGGGCGGGGGCCTGGCAGCCATCCTGAAGTCGGCGAAGACGCCTTCCGCCGCCGCGCTGCTCGGTATGAAGCGCTCGGGCAAATGGCTGCTGTGGAAGAAAGGGCTGCCGCTGGAGGCTACTCTTGCCAAGAGCGGAGAAGGGCGTATAGTCTATCAGTCCTATAATCCGGCAGCGTGCGCATGCCAGCCGCCGGATTCGGCGGAGCTTAAGCAGCAGGGCCTGGACTGGCAGAAGCAGCAGGAGGAGCTGGCTGTGCTCTGGAGTGCGCTGCGTGCGTACAAGACCAGCAAGGGGGCTTATCCCGAAGCGGTACAGGAATTAGTGAAGCCGTTCCCGGCAAACGTGCTGGGCGGCATCACCCCGCTGATGAAGGAAGCCTTCGCTCCTCTGCGCAGAGCCGCACGAGGAGAGGCGCCGCTGTTCTCAGCAGCACCGCAGCCGTCCGGCGGCCAAGATGCAGGTATTCCGGGGCAAGAGCAGACGGGCGGCGGAGGTCCGGCGGCGGGGCCGGGGGAGAAGCTTTTTTTCAAAGAACCGATTGCTATTATTGTAGATAAGCAAAACCACCGTCTGGCGGTCACCAGCGGCAATGTGATTCTACGGAATTATGCCGTAGGACTCGGCGGAGATAAAACCCCTGAAGGGGAGTTCTTCATTAAGGATAAGGTTGTGAACCCGAACGGGCGCGATAACGGGGAGTTCGGCAGCCGCGGCATGCAGCTCTCGGACAGTAATTATGCAATTCACGGGACGAATGAGCCGGATAGCATTGGCAAGGATGAGTCGCTGGGGTGTATCCGGATGAGCCGGAAGGATGTGGAGGAGCTGTTCGCCATGGTGCCGATGGGCACGAAGGTTCAAATCAGTCAAGGGGTTCTGCCTGAGGAGCTGGTCGTACCGGAGGAACGTTTCCCTTCGGATTCGCCCCGTAATCAGACCAACCCCCATAAAGTATACCATTGGCTGAACTAATTCCCGACAAAGACAAATAAAACGGCGATCAGCGCAATCAGCAGTACCAGGCTGGCGCTGATCCACAGAATGGCTTTGCGGTTGACTTCTTCTTTTTTCTGCTGGAGTGTGGGAGGTTTGCGTTTCGTTGACATTTGGTCACCCTTCTTTCTCTCTTAGTCTGTGATAACCCTTACATGTGAGGATTGGTGGTGGTGCATGGAACTTGTACCCGCTCCTCTATTCTAGTCTGGATGAAAAGACAAGTCTAGCTGCAATCTCTTACGGTAGGGACTGGATGGCCGAAGTCTTGGTCTATACAGAGGAATACCGGCTGGAGTATCATAAGGAAGGTTTTATGCTGGAGCGTGAAGAACACAGAAGCAGGAGTGATGCTGCCATGGCAAGCAGGTCCAAAAGCGAAATTCCGGTACTGCTCTACCGCTACACAGGTCCGCCGAGGAATATAGGGTTCACCTTTTCCCGGTATAATTTGAACATGGACGCGGGCGGGAATGCACCGGGAGAGATGCTGTTTATTTATGAAGGCGATTTCGAATATCTTAAGCCTGCGGTCAGCAGGGTCTTCCCTCTATCCGATCCGTTCAACGGGGAAGAGATGACATCGCTGGACCCGTGCTGGGAGAACCCGATTCCGAAGAGCCAGTGGGAATCTATTTTGTCTGAACTGGAGCTGCAGCCGGTTACAGACTCTGAACTGCAGGATTTCCTGAACCAGTTCATAAGCTGGGCAAGGAATCATCTGCGCACTGCGGACGGAATTGAAATTACGGGGAATCTGTGAGAATTGGCGGCGGCGTGAAGGAAGTGCGGCAGGGCGGGGACAATCGCTGCGGCAAAAAACTTTTCTTTTCCCCCGGAAACGGATAAAATTAAGAAGAAACCTATAGATACGGGAGTCGTTATGTCAATTGTGGTTCCCTTGAAGGAGCGAGAACGGTGCTGTATCGACATTTTGGTAAACCAATTTTCTTTAAAATGGACCCGGAGACGGCGCATCATCTCGTCATCGGCGGACTGAATAAAGCAGATCTGGTTCCCGGCGGGAGCGCGGCCATGCGCCTCATGTACGGGGTTCCTGAGACCGCTGACCTTGCAGTGGATCTGTTCGGGGTACATTTCCCGACCCCAGTGGGCTTAGCGGCAGGACTGGATAAGAATGCAGAAGCGGTAGGAGGGTTCTCTTCGATCGGCTTCGGATTTATGGAGGTAGGCACGGTAACTCCGGTAGGCCAGCCCGGCAATGACAGTCCCCGGCTGTTCCGGCTGCTGCCCGACAAGGCGCTCATTAACCGGATGGGCTTCAATAATGAAGGCGCGGAGGCCATGGCTGAACGCCTCAAGAAGCTGAAGAAGCGCAGAATTCCGGTGGCGGTCAATATCGGACGCAACAAGGCTACCCCGAATGAATTAGCACATGAGGATTACCGCAAGTGTATCCGTACGCTGTATCCGTACGGTGATTTTTTTGTGGTCAATATCAGCTCGCCGAATACCCCGGATCTCCGGAGTCTTCAGCATGGCAGCGAGCTCTCGAACCTGCTTAGCGAGGTTAAGGAAGAGATGGAGCTGCAGCGGGCGAAGACGGGCGCCGCGAAGGGGCTGCTGGTCAAGATTGCTCCCGATGTCAGTGACGCTGAGCTGGAATATATGGTACATACCATCACGGAAGCCGGAATGGACGGTATCATTGCCACTAATACGACCCTCTCCCGTGAAGGGCTGCAGAGCGAGAAAGCCGGTGAGACGGGCGGGCTGAGCGGCCAGCCGCTGCGCGAACGTTCTACAGAGATTATCCGCAGAATCTATAGCCAGACGGGCGGCAAGCTGCCGATTATCGGGTCGGGCGGGATTTTTACAGCCCAGGATGCTTACGATAAGATACGGGCAGGCGCCAGTCTGGTCGAAATTTATACAGCACTCATCTATGAAGGGCCGGAGGTTAACCGTAGAGTGCATGCCGGACTACGGCAGCTGCTGCGGCGGGACGGCTTCGAGAGGCTCCTTGATGCGGTAGGCGCTGATCATCACTGAAGGATGAATGGACAGGAGGACAAGGCGATGGACGTCAGGGACTGGGGAACTTTTCTGCTTCCTTATGAACAAACGGTGGAGGAATTGAAGGTTAAATTCAAGACGATGCGCTCTGAACTCAAGAAAAGGGAAGAATACACTCCGATTGAATTCGTTACCGGCCGTGTGAAACGGCTGTCTAGCATACTTGAGAAGGCCAAACGGTTAAACGTAAAAATGGAGGATCTGGAAACGGGCATCGAGGATATCGCCGGCATTCGCATTATGTGCCAGTTCGTCGAGGATATCCGCAGAGTGGCGGAATACATCCGCGCCCGCAAGGATCTTGAAGTCCTCTATGAGAAGGACTACATTACCAATTATAAGGAAAGCGGCTACCGCAGCTTCCATATGATCATCCGCTATCCGGTACAGACTGCGCTGGGTCAAAAGATTGTACTGGCTGAAATTCAAATCCGTACACTGGCGATGAACTTCTGGGCAACCATTGAGCATTCGCTGAATTATAAATACCGGGAGAGCCTCCCCGATGAAATGCGGGTGCGCCTGAAGACGGCAGCAGAAGCGGCTTCCATTCTGGACAGCGAGATGTCGAGCATCCGGGAAGAGATTCTGGAGGCCCAGAAGACCTTCGAGGAGAACTCGAACATGACGACACAACTGCTGAAGGCTATTCATCAGCTGTATTTCTATCATCTTGTGAATGAAGCGATTGAGAGCCAGGAACGGTTCAATGCGATCTGGCAGGCTCAGGATATGGATGCGATGAAGGAACTGCTGGACCATGTGCGCGAGCTGCTCTCGAATGCCAAGAAGGGCAGCGAGCCGGATGGCTTATGAGCCGCTGTATCTGGCCTACCTCATCTACTTCAACCGGGACAGGGATTATTTCGAATGTCATGAGGTGCTTGAGGAATTATGG
Source organism: Paenibacillus sp. FSL R7-0302 (assembly GCF_038006885.1). Taxonomy (NCBI): domain Bacteria; kingdom Bacillati; phylum Bacillota; class Bacilli; order Caryophanales; family Paenibacillaceae; genus Paenibacillus; species Paenibacillus sp. FSL R7-0302. Next base: position 3,969,775 of record NZ_JBBOWB010000001.1, on the reverse strand, counting down.
CTGGAAAAGCAGCGTGATCCGTTATACAAGGCTCTGCTGCAGGTAGCAGTGGGGCTGTACCATTTCCGTAATGCCAATGTGCGCGGGGGCCTGATTCTGCTGAAGCAGTCACATGAAGTACTGGGCAGATATCCGGCGGTGACGCTAGGTATTGATCTGGCGAAGCTGGTCCGGGAAGCGGGAGCGTATGTTGCCCGTCTGGAAGCTTACGAAGATCAGCCCTTTGATTATTATGATCTCACCATCCGCATCGTAGATCCCGTGCTGAAGGAAGAGGTCAGGCTGGCCGCTGAGTCCATTCAGCCTGTGCTGCCTCAGCGGCGCGGGCCACAGCGGCCGGACAGACCCAGGCACAGGCCGGATGGAGCTTGACCATAGTAAGTTAGAACAGGAGCACCCGCAGGGGTGTTCCTGATTATTTGAGCGGGAGGAAGGCATCATGACGGCACAACTGCCCGGAGCTTTCGCAGAGCGTATGAAAGAGCTGCTGGGACCGGAATATGAGCAATTTACAGATACCTATCAGCAGTCACCCTACGGGGGAATCCGTGTCAATACACTGAAAATAACGGTGGACGGGCTGCGGGAGCGTTCCCCCTTCACCCTGGAGCCGATTCCCTGGTGCCCTTCGGGCTTCTATACCGGTGAGGGAGCCAGACCCGGCAAACACCCCTATTATCATGCCGGGCTGTACTATATTCAGGAGCCGAGTGCCATGGCCCCGGTTGAACTGCTGGATGTTCAGCCGGGGGACCGTGTGCTTGATCTGTGCGCAGCCCCGGGCGGAAAGTCTACCCAGATTGCCGCCAAGCTGCAAGGCGAAGGACTGCTGGTCAGCAATGACCTGCATCCTGAACGGACGAAGGCGCTCGCCAAGAATCTGGAGCTGTACGGGGTACGCAACGGCATTGTACTTAACGAAAGCCCTGAGCGGATTGCGGGAGCGTTCCCCGGGTTCTTCGACCGGATTCTAATTGATGCTCCCTGTTCGGGAGAGGGCATGTTCCGCAAGGACGAGGATATGGTCAAGCAATGGGAGCCGGGGACACCGGACAAATACGCGGAGATGCAGCAGGAGATTCTGCGGGCCGCAGCTTCAGCGCTGAAGCCCGGCGGTACTATGGTGTATTCCACCTGCACGTTCGCTCTGGAGGAGAACGAGGAGATGATTGCCGGATTCCTGTCCAGGCATCCGCAGTTCTCGCTGGTTCCCGTAGGCGGAACCGGCCCGTTCGCTGCCGGACTCGGCCCATTGCCGGGTGCGGCGCGGCTGTGGCCGCATAAGGTCAAGGGGGAAGGGCATTTCATGGCGGTACTGCGCCATGACGGAAGTGGCGGACCTGCGAGAGAGGCATTTGAGAACGGGGCAGCAGAGAATGGAGCTGCGGTGACAGATACTTTAGAGAACGCAAAAGCACGAAATGATAAGAGAGAGAGAAGTCTGTCTGCCGCGCCCCGGAGCAAAGCTGCGAAAACAGACTTTCACAGTAAGGCAGTTCCCGGCAGGGCAGATCACGGCCGGGGCGGCAAGGGAGGACGCGGATCTGGACACGGCTCCGGCTCTGGTAGAGCCGGAACGGGTCCAGGTCCGCAGTCACAGCGAACTGGCGGGGAAGTGATAGCGCTCGCGGTCTATGCGGACTTTATTCAAAAGCTGCTGGGGACACAGCCGCCCGGACATGCCATATGGTTCGGCGATCATCTATATATCTCCCCGTTGCCGCGTGAAGCGCTGGACGGTCTGAAGACGGTTCGGCCGGGCTGGTATGTGGGGCAGATCAAGAGCGGCAGATTCGTTCCCGGTCATCCGCTCGCTACAGCACTGCGTCCTGAGGAATGTAGCCGCTTCGTATCGCTATCCAGCGCCAGCGGGGAAGCGGTATCCTACCTGAAGGGGGAGACCCTGTCGATCCCCGCAGAGCGCTTGTCGATTAAGGAAGGACATGCATACAAAGGCTATACCCTCGTCTGCATCAACGGCTTCAGCGCAGGCTGGGGCAAATGGCAGGACGGATTGCTGAAGAACGAATATCCCGCAGGCTGGAGGTGGACTTAGAGTATGGCTACAGGAGGAACTGCGAACAAGAAGCAGCGGCTTGACAAGGTGCTGTCCCACATGGGGATCGGCTCGCGCAGCGATATCCGTAAGCAGGCCAAGCAGGGCCTGATCACAGTAAATGGAGCTGTCGTCAAAGACAGCGGGTTCCATGTAGACCCGCAGCAGGACCGCATAGAGGTGGGCGGAGAGCCGGTCCTCTACCGGGAATTCATCTATCTGATGATGAATAAACCGCCGGGCGTATTGTCCGCCACTGAGGATAAACGGGACCGCACGGTTCTGGATCTGCTGAAGCAGGAGCATGCGCTGTTCGAGCCGTTCCCGGTCGGGCGGCTGGATAAGGATACCGTAGGTCTGCTGCTGCTCACGAATGACGGGAAGCTGGCACATGAGCTGCTGTCCCCGCGCAAGCATGTCCCCAAAACCTACGAGGCCACCGTCGAGGGTGAGGTCGATGCGGCGGATGTGGCTGCTTTTGCCAAGGGTGTTACGCTTGAGGATGGTTATGTGACCCTGCCCGCGCAGCTTAGCATTCTGAGCAGAGAACGGGGCAGCCGCGTGCTGTCGTATATCTCACTCACCATTACGGAAGGCAAATTCCATCAGGTGAAGCGGATGTTCGTAGCTGTGGGGAAGAAGGTAGTGTTCCTGAAGCGGGTGTCGATGGGCGAACTGAAGCTCGACGAGACGCTGCCCGAGGGAGCCTGCCGGGAGCTCACGGCCCGTGAGCTGGAGCTGCTGCGCGGCGGCGGGGCTGCGGAATAAAGGTATACTATACAGAGATAGGATGATGGGGTATGAAATACAAACTGATTGCACTGGATGTAGACGGAACACTGCTGAATGATGATCATCAGCTCAGTGAAGAGAACAAAGCGGCGGTTGCCGAGGTCACGCGTCAGGGCGGGCAGATTGTACTCTGCACAGGGCGCAGTCCGCAGAATTCGATTCCTTTTATGGAGGAGATGGGCTTGTCGGGGTATGTGCTGGGCCATAACGGAGCGGCTACAGTGAGTGTCAAGGACCGTAAGGTGCTGCACCAGTATGGACTGGACGCCAGAGGGCTGGACCCGTATATCGCCTATTGCCGCGAGCGTGATATCCATTTTGATGTAAACACTGCGTTTGAGATGTATGTGGACAATGTGGAGAACCTGACGAAGGAAGCCCACTTTATGTATGAGCATTTCCGCATTATGCCTGCATCTCTTCCAGCCTGGGAGGAGTTCCGCGAACCGATTGTGAAATTCACTGTGTTCACGCAGTCCGATATTCTGGATGAAGCGCAGCGGGAGTGGGCTACTTGGGGAGAGCAATACAATATTCTGCGCAGCGGAGAGTTCTTCGTTGATCTCATGCACCCGGAATCCTCCAAAGGCAATGCCCTGAAGCATCTGGCAGCTGAGCTTGGCATTCCGCAAGAGCAGGTGCTGTCGATCGGCAACTATTATAATGATATCTCCATGCTGACGTATGCCGGTCTGGGCGTGGCGATGGATAACTCTCCGGTAGAGGTCAAAGCAGCCGCAGATGTGATCACCGGTACCAATAATGAGAACGGTGTGCGCGATGCGCTGGTGAAATATTGTTTGTCTTGATGATGCGAATAACGGAAAAAGCAGCCTGCCCCCATAAAGGGGGCGGGCTGCTTGAGGTCCGTGTGCTGTGCTGCTTACAGCGGAATTAGACGAACAACGAACGGGAAATGATTACGAGCAATATGAAGAGTACCAAGATCGCACCGGTCGAAGTGAAGCCTACACCTGCACCCATGTTTGATTCCTCCCTTGATTCATGTCTGTTCCCACTTGCCGCCTTAAGTCCGGCGGACCGCCATGGGATAATGACATCATATGCTTATGAAGGCTTCATGAACTGGTCAACTGCCTAAACCTCGTCAAGATGGGCTTTTAGAATCCGCAGACCCTTGGGCAAATGATTCTTGAGCTGGCCGGAGCTGGCTTTGCCCCAGCCTACGGGCAAGCCGTCTACGGTTACCAGCGTCCAGCCATGCAGGCTTGGCGGAACCGGCAGACTCTCGCCGCGCAGCCAGGCCTGGATCTCCGTGCCGTCCGCAGGCATATCATAGCTGCGCGCCGCCTGATCCGGCCGGAGTGCCATAGCCAGAGCGTGGGCAGGCTCGATCCGGTTTTTCTTAAGATGGGCAATATGCAGTCCGGCACGCGGCACCTTGAGCCCGTCCAGTATCCCGGTGTGCAGCCGCTCATTGAATGCCTCAGGCAGCAGATACAGGGATTCGCCGAAGAGGAGCGGGATGCCGCGATCGGCGAATCCGGGCAGCTCTGCCGCCGCCCAGCTCATGAACTGTTGATAGGACTCTCTGAGCGTGGCATTTGTCTTCGGACCATTATTGCCGCGTTCGCCGCGTTTGCCCCGGCTCTTGCGCGGAGCAGAATCCGCCGGGTCTGCTGAAGCCGCCTTGTGCAGCAGGGCCACGAAATGCCCTTCGCCCCGCTCCAGATGCGGCCACAGCCGCTTCGTAACGATCAGCTCCATATCGGGATAGGTCTGCACGAAGCGCTCCATCGTCTCCTCATTCTCCTGGCGGTTGAAGGTACAGGTCGAATAGACCATATGGCCGCCAGGCTTCAGCATCAGATACGCATCCTGCAGAATATCCCACTGTCTGGCTACACAGATCTCCACGTGCTTCGGGGACCATTCGTCTATCGCCGCAGGGTCTTTGCGGAACATTCCTTCACCGGAGCAAGGCGCGTCCAGCATAATGCGGTCGAACACCTCAGGGAATCTTTTGGAGAGATCACCAGGGGCTGCGGAGGTAACCAGCGTGTTGCTTATACCGAGCCGCTCGACGTTTTCGGCCAGGATTTTGGCCCGCTCCGGGTGAATTTCATTGGAGATGAGCAGCCCTTCCCCTTGCATCAGTGCGGCGATATGGGTGGTTTTGCCGCCGGGAGCGGCCGCAAGGTCGAGAACGATCTCTCCGGGAAGCGGCTTCAGCAGCTCGGCTGCGGACATTGCGGAGGGCTCCTGAATATAATATAGTCCGGCGGTATGATACGGATGTCTCCCCGGGCGAGCGGGGTCTTCGTAATAGAAGCCTGACGGACACCATGTTACCTGTGACAGGCCGAATTGCGGGATTGCCTGCTCCGCTGCGGTGCGGCCGGAAGGTGTACTGCTTTTTAAAGTATTAAACCGCAGACCCTGGGTCCGCGCAGCAAGATAGCTCTTCAGAAAAGCGTCCGCTGAATCCCCCAGCATCTCTCTAATATTGGCGGTGTAAGCGGCAGGCAGTCGTTCTTCATTCATAAATCACTCTCCTCTAGTCCAAGTTCAAGATAAGTAAAGCTGTCATCTTAGTTGCTGTTTCTGGTGGATACCGATAAAATTAAGATATGGAACCTTAGCGTACCTATACCTGCAGCAGTACCCGAAATTGTAATTGTACATATACACAACTATATCATAATTGCCGGGCTTCACCGTAAATAGGGCAATTGTAAAGGGAGATGTACCTATATGAACTTGCTGCAAGCGCTATTCTTCCCGCCGGAGCAGCCCGGTGGTGTATCTTCTATGATTCCTTATCTCCAGGAACGCTTCCGGTCCAGCCGCTGGGAGATGGATTTGTTCTGGCTGCCCAAGCGCATCCGGGGCAAGGGACGCGAAGACATCGTCTTCGAGACCTTCGACTGGACAGTGTACGGCGAAAGTCCGGTTGTGCAAAAATACATTCAGACCTACCGGGATTACATTTGGTGGACCAAGCTGCGCATGAGCAAAAAATATGATCTGATCCATGCCCATCATCCGATTGCCGGGCTGGCGATGAAGAGAATTTATCCTGATGTTCCCTTGATTCAGACGCTGCACTCCAGCTATGAGCGTGAATTGATTCTGAACGGGCTGATCCGCGAGGGGGGGCTTGAGCATCAGTTCCTGGTCGCGATTTACCGGGAGCTGGAGCAGGTGAGTGACCGGCTGATGACGGTTTCGCGTGCTTTTGCCGATTATGTAACTCCTTATATTGACCAGCCTGACAGCATTGGAGTCATTCCCAACGGATTCGATGAGAAGCGGTTCAAGCCTGTCCCGCATGAGAATGACATTCCGCAGCTGGTCACGGTTACCCGTCTCGTACCGGCCAAAGGCATAGATATTCTGTTCAAGGCCTGTGCCGAGCTGAAGAAGCGGGGGCATGAATATGTGCTGCATATCATCGGGGACGGACCGAGCCGGGCGGAGCTGGAGCAGCTTGCGCAGAAGCTGGGCATCTATAATGAGACTATTTTTTACGGCTATACGCTGCATCCTGAGGAATTCATGCCGTTCTTCGATATCTTCGTATTGCCTTCGCGGGCGGAGGCGTTCGGTTCGGTGTTTGCCGAGGCTGCGCTGAGCTGTCTGGCGCTGGTCGGGACGAATGTGGGCGGTATTCCCGAGCAGATTGAGGACGGGGTGAATGGGCTGCTGGTGAATCCGGATGATGAGCTGGGACTGGCGGATGCCCTGGAAAAAGTAATTACGGACCCCGGCTACCGCTATGAGCTGTCGCGTTCGGCCTGGGATAAAGCAAAGAGCCTCTACTCCCTGACCCGTGTAGCCAATGAGCTGAAGAAAACCTATCTGCAGTTCCAGCCGGGAATGAAGGGGTGAGGCTATGATTCCTTTTCGTTTCCTGCATGCTGCGGATCTGCATCTGGACAGCCGGTTCGCCGGTCTGTCCCATCTCCCGCAGGATATCCGCTCCTATCTCCGGGAGTCTACCTTCGCCGCCCTCGGGCGGCTTGTTGGCGTAGCCATCCTGCAAAAGGTAGATTTCGTAGTCATTAGCGGCGACGTCTACGATGTCTCAGAAGCTTCGCTTCAGGGGCAGCTCCGGTTCCGGGAGGCCCTGGAGGAACTTGGACGCCACGGGATTCAGGTGTTCCTGATTCACGGTAACCATGATCCGCTGGACGGCCCGCGCCTCAGCTCAGCACCGCCTGCCCATGTTACGGTATTCGGCGGCAGTGAGCCGGAGCACGTGACCGCCCGCCGCAGGGAAGACGGACGGGAGGTAGCTGTGGTTAGCGGCATCTCCTACCCGACCTCCAAAGTGACAGAGAATACAGCTCTGCGCTTCAGCCGCCAGCCGGGCAGCAGCCTGTTCCATATCGCCCTGCTGCATGGCAATGTGGACGGGGATCTCCAGCATGAGACGTACTCCCCGTGCACCCGGAAGGATCTGATCGGCAGGGGCTATGACTATTGGGCGCTCGGGCATATTCATAAGCGGAGTATTCTGCATGAGCATCCGCCTATCGTCTATCCGGGCAATATTCAAGGGAGAAGCATTAAGGAGACCGGGCCAAAGGGCTGTTATACAGTTGATGTCAGTGCAGAGGGGGGAGTCCGGCTGGATTTCCATGAACTGGACAGTGTGCGCTGGCAGGTCCGCGAGCTCTCTATTGATGGGCTCACTGACGAGGCCGAGTGGACCCTCGCTGTAGAGAATGCAGTGGAGGATATCCGTAGCGAGACCCCGCAGATGATGTCTGTGGTCAGGTTCCGCCTGACGGGGCGGGGCGATATACATAAGGTGCTGGCGGAGAAGGGGGCGGCGGATGACCTGCTCACCGAGCTGCAGCGGCGGGAAGCTGTGCGTGCGGTGCGCAAGGAATATGCAGGCTTGGTCTGGACGGAAGGCTTCTCCATTGAAACGGGACTTGCGGTTGACCGTGAGCACTTGCTTCTGGAGGACAGCTTCCTGGGTGAAATGCTGCGGCTTGCCGAACACAGTGGCGGGAATGCCGCAGAATTGGACGAGCTGGTCGCTACTGCGCTGAGACCGATGATGGAGAATCAGGAGCTGCGCAGGCTGCTATTATCCGTAGGCCCCGAGGAGAAACAGGAATGGCTTAGAGGTGCAGCGGAGCTGGGCATCACACTGCTGAGCGGACTGGACGAGTCCGGCGGGGCGCAGCTGAATGCTGCGGAAGAAGGCAAGGACCGGTCTGCTGAGGGCAGTGAAGCATTCATGGAAGGATCTGGATTGTTGGCGGGAGGGAAGACGAAGGATACTGACGGATGGGTGATGAATAGGGCCACTGCTGCGGATACAGGAGACAGCGATGGACAGCAAGGCCGGGAGGTAGAGGAATGAAGATCGATTCATTGCGGATAGGCGGCTATGGCCGGCTGGCCAAGCGGGAGATCGGACTGAATGAAGGGGTCACGGTTCTGTTCGGACGCAACGAGGCTGGTAAAAGCACGACCCTGCAGTTCATCCGTGCCATGCTGTACGGCATCCCCGGCCGGGGGAATCCGGTTGAACGGTACGAGCCGCTGCAAGGGGGGACGCACGGCGGGGTGCTGGAAGCAAGGGATGAGTCCGGCGCATTATGGACTATCCGCCGGTATGCATCCGGCGGCGCGGGGCCGGGCAGAGCAGAGAAGCTGCAGATTGCACTCAGCCATCCGGATGGCCGCACGGAGGAGCTGAATCAGGCGGAGCTGGAGCGGCGTCTGCTTGGCGGCATCTCCCGGAGTATGTTCCGCCAGCTGTTCGCTGTCTCGCTTGACGAGCTGCAGGAGCTGGGTGCCTTGCAGTCCGGGGAAATGAGCAGCTACCTGTTCCATGCCGGGATGGGCGGCGGCGGGGAGATTATGAGAGCAGAGAAGCGTCTGGTTCAGGAGGCCGAGAAGCTCTACAAGCCGCGCGGCAAGGTCCAGGAGGCGGCCAGGATTCTGCAGTCTATCGGGAAGCTGGAGCAGGAGGTAGCAGAGAGCCGCTCTTATCTGCCAAGATATAACGGGAATACTCTGGCTCTGGAAGCTGCGGAGCAGCAGCTGGAGCAGATGAAGCTGGACCGCGAGCTCGCCGGAGCAAGGCTGATGAAGCTGCGCAAGGCACAGGACATCCGGGAGCTGTGGCTGAAATGGAGCGAAGGCCGGCTGGAGCTTGAAGAGCTTCCCGTGATTGCATCGTTCCCGGATAACGGGGCGGAACGCTGGAGGTCACTTACAGCCGATCTGCGCAGCTTGCAGGGCGCAGCGTTCCGGCTGGAACGGCTGACGGCGGAGCTTACCGCAGAGCTGGCGGCGAATCCGCCCGACCCTCTGCTTGCGGAGCAGGGGCCTGCGCTCGAAGCGCTGGACCGCAGCCGCAGCAGCTATGAGGATAAGCGGGCGGAGCAGCAGCGGCTTGCCGCGGAGCTGACGGCTCTGCGGGAGCAGCTGGAACGCCTGCTGCGCAGCATTGGTGCAGGCTGGGACACCGCAGCGCTTGCGGGCTTCACCCCGGCCGCCGCGGACCGGGAGGCCGCGCGGCGTTATGCCGCCTCCTTTGCCGGGTATGACCGGCAAATGGAGACCCGGGGCGCGGAGCTGCTGAGCCTCCGCGCCCGCAAGGCCGCCGCCGCTGCTGCGCTGCAGGCGGCTGAGCGCCTGCTGGCTCAGGAGCACGCCAGCGGCGCAGCGGACTTCGCGGGCCTAGCTGCGCGCAGCCCGCGTGAACTGGTGCAGCTCTGGGACGAGCTGCAGCAGGCCGCCGAGCGCTGGCGCGAAGCGCAGCTCGGCCCGGAAGGCGGCGCGTCAGCTCCGCGCCGCCAGGGCCCCGCCGGGGGCAGCCGCCCCGGCGCGAACGGGCGCCGGGCGGCACGCTACCGGCGCTTCCTGCAGGCGGGCGCAGCGCTTACGCTGCTGCTGCCGCCTGCGCTGTGGCTGACCGGCGCACCGCCGGTCAGCGTATGGTCCGCGCTCGGCCTGCTGGCCGCAGCGGACCTGTGGCTCTGGGCCGCCCTGCGCGCAGCGGGGGCGGCGGATTCCCCGCCGGAGCCGGACGGCGGGGCGGCAGGCAAGGCCGCAGCGGAGATGCTGCGGCTGCGCGGGCAGCTGCTCTCCGGTGCGGAGCGGGAGAGCGGCAAGCCGTCCAGCCCTGACGCAGGCGGGCTGGAGGCCGGGATGCGCGAGCTGCGCCGGCTGATGGAGGCCTGGGGCACCTGGCGCCAGCGCGTAGACCGGCAGGCGGCTGAGGCCGAGGCCTGCCGGACGGAGCTTGAGCGGCTGAGCGGACAGGAGCAGGTGCTGACCGGCGAGCTGGAGGAAGCGGAGGCCCGCTTCACAGAGCTGGCGGCGCGCTACGAAGAATGGCTGCGTCAGCGTAGACTCCCCGAAGGGCTGTCCCCGGACGGCCTGCCGGATATTTTCGCCCTGGCAGAGCAGGGCCATGAGCTGCTGCGCCAGGAGGCCAAATGGTCTGCGCGGCTTAGCGGCCTGGCGGCGGAATGTGCGCTCTATGAACAGGAAGGGCTGAAGCTGCTTGCAGCTGCCGGGACCGGACGGATAGATTCTATTCCCTTTATAGCTGATCAGCAATCGCTACCGGCTTCTCCGCTTACTGATCAGCACCCGCTCCCCGCAACCAACCCTGCTGCCCAATACACAGCCGCAACTCCAGCGGCTCCCCGCCACCCCACACCAGCCGCCCTATTAACCTGGCTGGAGCTGCGGAAGCGGGAGTGGGATCAGCTGAAGGCGGAGCTGCTGCGCAGAGAGAGTGTGGAGGCGCGGCTGGCTGAAGTCCGGGAGGAGCTGGCAGCGAATCACAGGGAGCAGGCGGAATTGAACCAGCGCTGCTCGAAGCTGCTGGAGGAAGGCGGTGCTGAGGACGGCGAGCAGTTCCTGCGCCGTTCCTCGGCGTGGCTGAGGCGGATAGAGGTTACGCGGTCCGTGCGTCAAGCGGAGCTGGCGATGTTCAGCGGATGGGATGACGAAGGCCGGGCAGAGCTGCTGAGTCTGCTTACGCATCTGGATGCCGGGCGGCTTGCGCAGGAGCGTCAGGCCGCGGAAGAAGCGGCGGCCGAGCTTGAAGAGGAACGCAGCGCACTGCTTGAGCAGCGCGGCAAGCTGCTGCAGGAACGGGAAGCATTGACGAAGCGCGGCAAGGAAGATACTGCGCTCCAGCAGCTGGATGAACAGCGGGCGGCACTGCGTAATCTGGCCGGGCAATATGCGGTAACGGCGCTGGCGGCCGAGCTGATGGGCCGGACACGCCGGATCTATGAGCAGGAGAAGCAGCCGCAGGTGCTGCAGCTGGCCTCCGTGTATTTCGCGAAGCTCACGCACGGGGAATACCGCCGGATCGTGATGACGCTGGGGCATAAAGAGCTGAAGGCTGAACATAAGGATGCCGGACTGCTGGACAGCGGGCTGCTCAGCCGGGGAACTGCGGAGCAGCTGTATCTGGCAATCCGGCTGGCCCTGGCAGAAACGATGAGCAGCAAGGTGAATCTGCCGCTGTTCTTCGATGATCTGTTCGTGAACTTCGATGAACACCGGCTTCACGCAGCCCTGGCTCTGCTTGGCGAGCTGTCGGCTTCCCGGCAGATCGTCATGATGACCTGCCACCGCCATGTCGCTGAAGCCGTGGCGGGCATCATTCCTGCCGCAGCCATTATTTCCGTGTAGGCCGGATCGCAGGCTTGATGCTGACAATCGTGATTCCCTGCTTCTTGCCGCCCGCTCCTCCTGCGGGCGGCTTGCCCTGCCCCGGCGGCGGAGACATAGGGGAGCGCACCAGCATGACCACCCATATCAGACACAGCGCGCCGAAGATCGGGTAGAAGATGCCCAGCAGCGAGCTGAAGCCAAATTGGCTGAACACATAGCAGATCAGCATCAGCAGCGGGGCGACAAGCGCAGGGGCGACCGGGAGCCGCTGCTGGAGCTGTACGCTTACCCCGTAGATACCGGCGACGAAGGTGCTGAAGATTTCCATGAAGATCAGCAGCAAGAAGACCATCTGCACCACCGGACCCAGCCGGATGGCGATGCTTCCCATCGGAATCTCGAACTGCAGGATGCCCGGCATCTGCGAGCTCATGGCAAAATGGGCCGCCAGCAGCATGAACCCGATGCCCGCTCCGCCCAGAATCCCGCCGCGCACCAGCGCACGTTCGTCATCCGTATGACGGGCCAGCGGAACCAGCACTGCCTGGGCCATGCCAAGGTTGAACGAAGTATAGAGCAGCGGAGAGATCCAGGCATTGATGCCGCTGTGATCCGTGGGCAGGAAGAGGAAGCGGTCGGCTCCCGGAACGCCCAGCGTATTACAGACAAGGATCAGCGACAAAGTAAGCATCAGGGGCACCACCAGGCTGTTGATCTGCAGAATTCCGGAAATGCCGCGCTTCAGCAGCAAGTAAGATCCGAGGATCGTCAGAAGCAGCCCCGCCTGATAGGGGAGGCTGAGATGCTCCTTGAAGATCGCCCCGGCGCCTGCCAGCATGATGCTGTTCACCCCGATCAGAATAATCATGGTGAACAGGCTGATGATGGTCCCGGCCTTGGCGCCGAACAGGTGGCGGTTGAAATCCTCATACGAGTCCGCAGAGATTTTCCGGGCGATGATCATCATTTTGGTGCCCAGCCAGATAAAGAGAGCGGCAGAGAATAGAATCGTCAGCAGCGCCCAGTGGCCGTATCTGGTGAAAAAACGGAGGATTTCCTGGCCGGTAGCGAATCCGGCGCCGACAATGGTGCCGATATAAGTGAAAGCGATCTGTAATGTGCGGACATGTGACTTCATGCTTAGCCTCCTTATGAATGCTGCGAAGTTTACAATCGCGGGGCCTGCAAGGATATAGCCTTGTGTAGTCCGCATAGTACAGGTTATGATGAGGAACAGAGGGACATGACTTCCGCCTGGACGAACAGGTGCGATTTCGGTGGAACGTCTGCAACAAATAAATTCTTATATTTTTATTAAGGGTAATGGAGGTTTACAATGATGGAAGTATTGAAACAGCGGATATTGGAGGAAGGCGTAGTCGTCTCGGATCAGGTGCTTAAGCTGGACGGACTGCTTAACCACCAGGTCGATCCGATGCTGACGATGGAAATGGGACGGGAATTTGCCCGCAGATTTGCTGAGGCTGGAGTTACTCGCGTAGTGACTGTGGAATCCTCGGGGATTGCCGTGGCATTTGCCACCGCTTATGAGATGAAGGTACCGCTGGTGTTTGCCCGGCGAAAAAAAACGCTGCTGGCCGATCCCGATGCTCTGTGTGAGCGAGTTCCATCTTTTACCAAAGGAATTGTTACGGACATTATGCTGTCCCGCCAGTTCATCTCGGAGGATGACAAAATCCTCTTCATCGATGATATTATCGCCAACGGCGACGCGGCGCGCGGCTTGATCAAGATTATCCAGCGTTCCGGCGCTGAACTGGTGGGTCTTGGCGTAGTGGTCGAAAAAAGCTTCCAGGCAGGCGCCCGTACGATCCGGGAACAGGGAATCCGTCTGGAGTCTCTTGTTGATATCACCTCTCTTAATGACGGGACCATTGTTTTTGGATAAGGCTGAAGTGACAATAACAGGATCTCAGCCTATTTTTTAAACATCTGCTTTTCACCCTATAAGTTTTCCTTTATAATAAAAATTAGACATGAGAGAGGAGGCGTCACAATGGGGAATGAACCGGTGACAGAGCAATTTTTTATTGATAAACTAACCGAGGCTAAGGATCACTTCGAACGTGCGCTGGATTGCAAACACACGGAGTTCGACGATTTGTACCCCTATATGATCGAACATCCTCAGTTTTTCTGGTACAAACGTTATGTTGCTTGGTCGGAGCTTTTGACAATCACAAGTTTGTGTGAAGAGCTGTCGTATGGCTGGAGACAGACATTCACAGAGCATCAGGTCGAATATCTGGAACAACGTGTGATGTCCGCTAAAGTTCTTGACTTCTGGTTTGAGAAGAATGAAGCGCTGATATAGGAACTTCGTAAGATATACAGATTGCTTTGAACGTAACTAGACCCGGATGATTCTCATTTGGGTCTTTTTCATGACCGGATACAGGTTGAAATTGGACAAGCTAAGCACAGAGGGGAGAGAAGAAGACTATGATCAGTGATGAACAATTGGATGCTTACCGGATCTCCGGGGAAAAGATACGCGTTGTGCGGGACGGGCTGGAGAGTAATGATGTGAGGGGGATCGTGCTGGCCTGGGATGAGTCCCAGGTGATGATCCGCCGACCTAATAAGCGGGTGGTTAAGCTGGACCGGGGCTATCTGTATCAGCCGTTCAGTGAACCAAGACCAAAGACCGATACTGCGGAGTAAGCGGATTAGGAGGGAACCATGAGCCATCTTCATAAAATATCAATTGTCACAGGTGGCGCAAACGGAATTGGACGCTGCATCACCCAGGAATTACTGAAGGCGGGAGCAGTGGTTGCCTGCATCGATAAGGATCTTGCCGCCGGACGCTGGCTGGAGGCCAAGTATGGAAGAGAGCGGCTGTTCTTTTATCAGGGAGACATTGCGGAGCAGTCCGTGCTGGATGATTTCATCTCACAGGTAATCAGCCGCTACGGACAGGTGGATTACCTGATTAACAATGCCTGTATCAGCCGTAAAGGGCTGCAATCAGAATGCAGCTATGAGGATTTCGAGTATGTGCAGCGGATCGGAGTGACAGCGCCTTATTATCTGACGCTGCGGCTTAAGCCGCATTTTGCCCAAGGAGCCTCTATTGTGAATATCTCCTCCAGCCGGGAGCGGATGTCACAGCCGGATACCGAGAGCTATACTGCAGCCAAAGGCGGGATCGGTGCATTGACTCATGCCCTTAGTGTAAGTCTTAGCGGTAAAGTGCGGGTTAATGCAATCAGCCCGGGTTGGATTGATACCACCGCTTATCACGGTACAGAGGAATCGGCGGAGCCGGTTCATACAGAGCCGGATCGGCTGCAGCATCCTGCGGGACGGGTAGGAACTCCGGCGGATATCGCAGGCATGGTGCTGTTCCTGTGCAGTGAGGCTGCGGGATTCATAACGGGCGAGAATACGACAATCGATGGCGGGATGGGCAAGCAGATGATTTACCACGGAGACGAGGGCTGGACCTACCACCCTGGAGGGCAATCATGAAGCTGCCGGTTATTAAGAACGCCGGGGAACTGGCTGCGCTGGTGCGGGAGATCGGTTATCTGCCCTTGTTCCGCTGTGAGATCGCAGGCTTCTCTCTGGAGGAATGCACACCTGCGGGCTACTGGTTCGTGAAGGATGTCATCGGGCCGTGGGAATGGCGCGAGGAGATTGCGGCCGGGGGCGAGATCGCTTATGCGAAGCTTTTTAACAAGAAGGCCGGGTTCATCAGCAGAGAATGGTACCCGGACTTCGCCAATTACCGCCGGGACGGTTATGATTTCGATGCCAGATATGATGACGGACTGGCCTCCATGGCCAGCAAACGAATCATGGATGTGCTGCTGGAGCATGAGGCGGGGCTGCTGTCCAACGAGCTTAAGCAGCTGGCGGGCTTCGCAGCCAAAGGTGCGAAAGGCTTCGACACAGCCATGACGCTGCTCCAGATGCAGACCTACATTACAGCCAGCAAATTCGAGTATAAGCAGGACAAGCATGGCCGTCCCTACGGCTGGGGAATCGGACGTTATGCCGTGAGCGAGCATGTATTCGGAGCAGACTGGGTGACTTCGCAGTACAGCGTTCAGCCTGGGGCATCCAGGGAGCGGATCGTGGAGCATACGGCCAGGCTGTTCCCGGAGGCAGGAGCGAAGCAGCTGGAGAAGGTTCTAAAGTAAGGTTAGGCGTCACAAAAACCGAACACAATAGCTCACACGAAGGCACCTGAGCCAAATGTATGCGAAAAACCAATTACAATTGCTCGCGAAGCTACCTGCTCCAAATGTAATCGAAAAACCGATTACAATTGCTCGCGTGGAGCTACCTGATCCAAATGTAATCGAAAAACCGATTACAATCGCTCGCGTGGATCTACGTGGGCCAAATGTAATCGAAAAACCGATTACAATTGCTCGCGTGGGGCTACCTGGTCCAAATGTAATCGAAAAACCGATTACAATTGCTCGCGCGAAGGTACCTGCTCCAAATGTAATCGAAAAACCGATTACAATCGCTCGCGTGGATCTACGTGGGCCAAATGTAATCGAAAAACCGATTACAATTGCTCGCGTGGAGCTACCTGTGCCAAATGTATGCCGCCTGTGCTCCAGACGGCAAAGTCTAATCAAACCACTCCCCGTCAACGTATCATATATTGATCTGCACCCGCACCAAGAGCCTCGTCCAGAATAGGACGAGGCTCTTATGTCAGCAGTACAATCCATTACAAGATGCGGCTTAAATGGACATCGCCAACTGTTCGGCTTGTTCCTCCCGGGGGAGGACCGAGGCAAGCTCTGCACCCAGTCCGAGGTAGGCGCGCATGCGCTGCATCATTTCATTACGGAAGCCGGGCCATAGAATATGGATCTCGCCGACATAGCCCCGGCAGTTATACTCGGCGGTAACTCCGCGCTGGTCCTGGCGGACGGTATTGATCTTCAGCTGATGGGAGGTAAGCTCGCGGGTGACCTCCTGCAGCATCAGGGATGTCTTCTTGGTAGCGCTGGATACCAGCTCCATGTAGAGCTGGGGAGTCTTGAACAGACCGCTCTTGCCGATGGCACGGCAGTCGCGTTCAAATACTTTATGAATAAACGTTAGCAGCAGATAGCTTCTGACCAGGGACAATTCATCTTTGGTTATATTCTCAGGGATTGTTGGTGTATTTAGGGGGTGTCTCTTGGTAATCGCCATTATAAATCACCTCATTTATAGTATGCGAACCTTTGTTCTCATTATACACCGAATCCGCAAATAAAAGCAATATTTTACTTGCAATTTATGGATAGCAATTTACAATAAAATAAACTTGACTCCATAATTCCGGCATGGTAAAATCTATCTTGTGACTGCGCAAGCAAGTCAACTGAATATGCGGTCATGGCGGAATTGGCAGACGCGCTGGCTTCAGGTGCCAGTGGTAGCAATATCGTGGAGGTTCGAGTCCTCTTGACCGCATCACTATAAACTTTTAAGATCTTGATTCGTCTTCATAGACGTTGTCAAGATCTTTTTTTGCATGCCATTATCATCTTTATAATTCAGAATAACATATTGCCGATGATCATCATTTAATGATAAACATTAAATAATTATTGAAAAACATAAAAAAATCTGTTATATTCTAATCAACCTAATGAGGGAGTTCGATTAGATGAGTATTTTGAGAATCCAGAAGACAAGCAAAGTATTGTCCGTATGCCTGCAGTTGCTTTGTAACATGTTACTTCTAGCCACTCTGGCCATGATTGCTGCAATGGTCTGGCTTGCTGTGCTGTCAGGAGATGGAATTCCGACTGCACTACACAATATGACTCATATTTTTGTCAATAAAGATCATGGTGATTATGCCAAATCCGACCTGATTATTAAATTCAGCGGGGATGTAGCAAGGCTGTGTTTAATCATTTTTGTACTATTTTTAGTGAGGATGATATTTAAGGATATAAGCAGAGACTATACACCGTTTGTTGCCAAGCATACGAAGCGCTTGAAACTGATTTCCTTGTTGATGGCAGGCATGGCCTTTATTCCTGGACTCGTTGAAGTAGTACTGATACAAATAATTGATCCTGTGACGTTTGTGTATGCGTCGTTTGAGCTGTTTTTTGTTTTAGTTGCCATTGTATTTTTTTGTCTAGCTCAAATATTTGAATATGGCAGAATGCTGCAACAGCAATCTGACGAAACCTTGTGAGGATGTATGTGCGATGGCTATTATTTTGAGGCTAGACCGTGTAATGGCGGACCGTAAGATATCCCTGAACGAACTCGCGGATAAGGTGGGCATATCAAATGTGAATCTCTCAAACATTAAAACGGGTAAGATTAGCGCCATTCGCTTCTCTACACTTGATGCGATTTGTAATGTGCTCGATTGCCAGCCAGGTGATATTTTAGAGTTTCGGAGGGAAGAATAGTATATGACTGTTTCAATGATGGTGTCATCCCTTATACAATTAATCCTATTTAGCTTTATACCTCTGGTTTGTTGGTTAATATTCGCAAGAAAGAAGCAGTCTTTTTGGAGCTGGATCGGCTTAAAAGCTCCTGAAATAAAAAAGAAAAATCTATTTTTCATCCTGTTTTTCTCAGGGCTCCTTTTGTTCTTGTCGCTTGGATGGGTAATCATGTTGTTTTTTACCAATGGGTCCGACGTTGCTGCATCACAATTTGATGGCGTAGGCGTTGCAGGTATAGCGGCTGCTTTATTTTATGCTTTTGTACAAACTGGTTTGTCTGAAGAGATAGTATTCCGGGGGTTTATCGGAAAAAGGTTGATTTCTGCGGTTGGATTTACGGCAGGGAACTCGGTTCAGGCGGCATTGTTCGGCTGTTTGCACGGAGCTATGTTTTTTTCACATGCCGGATGTTTAAATGCCTTAATCATCACACTATTCACTGCTGTAATTGGCTGGTTTATGGGTTACATAAACGAGAAACTAGCAGGAGGATCGATTGTTCCAAGCTGGATTATGCATGGATTGGCCAATTTATTTACGGCGATGATGATGATGTTTAACTTGTTTTAGTAGTATAAGCCGTATTTCCGCTTGAATATAAATTCTCCGCTAACTGGATGAATTCTTCTGGGGGTACATCCTTATCTCTTTGAAGCCAAAGACGAAATAAAGAAAGGGTGGTCGTCAGATAAAACTCAATGAAGTACGGTGTTAAGGAGTGGTTTTGCGGAAGGCTTAGCAATTGCTCCATGGGAATTTCTTTTTTCAAGCGTGCTAAGAAATGCGGGCTTCCATAATCGCCCAGAAGGGCATGGAGCGCCAGGAGATGTTCTTTTTTGTCCAGACAAGAGAGCGCATCCTGAACCGAATGCACCGACAGCTCTTTACCGGCTAATTCTGCTTTGATGTCATGGAGCAAGTTATTTTCCACAGCATCCAGCAATTCGTAAATGTCAGTAAAGTATTGATAAAAGGTACTGCGGTTATACCCTGACCGGTTGGCGATTTCCTGAATGGAAATTTTCTCAACCGGCTTTTGGCTGTATAGCTCACAAAAAACTTCTATAAACCTTTGTTTAGTTTTCTCTGTGATTTGAGGCTGCTTCTTCATGTGTCCCTCCTGCTGTCGTATAAGATATCATCCGACAGATTTTAAAAAACTGATGATTGATCAAGGAATCCTAAAGCTTTATGATCACATCATACAACATGTTGTTGGATGATTACACGGAAATATGAATCAGCGGGGTGGTAAAATGTCAGCAGTAAAACAAAACAGAATTTTAATTTTCGGTGCAGGTGTCATCGGAAGCATCTATGCAATGAAGTTTATGGAAGCCGGGTTTGACGTTAGCCTGTTTGCACGTTCGGACAGATTCAGAGCCTTACAAGAAAAAGGTCTGCAATATAATGACAAAGGTACAGTCAGAACGATTCCGGTGAAGGTCATGGATACGCTCGAAAATGACGATATATTCGATTTTATTTTCGTTACCGTCCGTTATGACCGGGCCGAGTCAGCGTTGCTCGCGCTTAAGGATAATCAAAGCCCGAATATTGTTACGATGACCAATAGCTCCATTGGATTTTCTTCGTGGCGGAGGATTGTCGGGGATCGGCTCCTGCCGGCTTTTCCCGGCTTCGGCGGACAGATCAAAGATGGGGTCCTGTACGCCCGGTTCATGCCCAAGCTTCTAGTGGCTACCACCTTTGGAGAAATGAACGGCGCAGTGACGCAGCGCATCGTAAAGCTCTCACAAGTATTTCAAGCCGCCAAGCTTCCCTACGCTATAAAAAAGAATATGCAGGCGTATCTAATCACACATTCTGTATCAGACATTGCGCTGCTGGGCGGTTTGTATTCCGGGCATCGGATGACTGACCCTGTAACACCCGGAACCAGACAGACGGCACGCCAAATAACAGTTACTTTAAAAGCGTATCTAAAGGCAATCCGCAAAGCAGGTGTTGCCGTTGATCCGCCTTTCTTTAAAATAGTCCCTAAACTCCCAAGCTTCATGCTTGATCTTCTCTTCATTGCATGGCTGCGCACGAACATGGTTAAGGATATGCTGCTGCCGGATTATGCGAATGCTGCGAATCAGGAGGTTGTTCAGCTAGAGAATGATCTAACGAAATTTTTAACTATGCAGAACGGCTGATACCGGATAATTGTAATCTGAGCAATTAAAACCTGCAAAAAAGGGTTAAATGTATTACATCGCTGCAGTCTGTACTACTAATTCTGCCTCAATCTTAACCAAGGAGTGAGCAATGATGAGCTGGGATGTATTTATCATGAAAGAGAAATACGATTTTGAAGCGCCGGAGGAAGAACAGCCCCCAATGCCTCCCCTGGGACAACGTGATGAAATCATTGAGAAGCTGACCCGCCGTATACCGAACCTGGATTACCGGGATAAGGCTTGGGGCTTCCTTGAGGGCGAGGGGTATTCGATCGAGTTCAACACAGGCGATGAGGAGCTCGTGAATTCCATCATGCTGCATGTCCGGGGCGGGGGAGCAGTGATGGAGACGATCCAGCTGGTCTGTGAGACACTTGAAGCTTATGCGCTGGATACATCGGATTCCGGCTATATCGATTTTGAGCAGCCTGAGCAAGCGGAGCAATCCTGGGAGCAATTTCAGCGGTATCGTGACCAGGTGTTGAAGAATGATAACTAAAGAGGTATAGGGAAATCAACAGAGGCACAGGATGGTAATCACCTGCAGCCTCTGTTTTTTTGCTGTGTACAGCCCTCTCAAAATCCCCTGAAATAACGTGCAGAAGGGTATTGACGCCTGAAGATTGATCATGTTAATATTTTCACGTAGCAAACTAACATGTCAGTATATATGAATAGCATGTTAGCATGTTAACTCATTTATCCTACTTCAGGAGGTTATTTTGTGGATGTGGCTAATGTTGTAATCGGTTTCATTATGGTCTTATCGTTTTTTGGATTGGTGTGGTATTGCGTCAAGGGGTATAACCTCATGGTTGGCTTCTTCGTCATGTCGGTGCTGTGGACCTCGATTGCCCTGATCGGAAATAGCATTCATCCTACCTCCGTGATGGAGGGCAAGACTTTCATTGATGTCCTTACCAACGTATTCCAGACAGGGCCGGAGAATTACGGGAAGGCGATCCTGGTTAATATTTTCTTCGGCGCCTTCTTCGGAAGAGTCCTGATCGACACCGGGATTGCCGCTACCCTGATTCGTAAGGTTGTAGAGCTTGGGGGAGACAAACCCAGAATCACCATGTCTCTGCTGTGTATCGTTACCGCTGTAATCTTCACATCCATGACCGGTATCGGCCCGGTAATCTCCATTGCGGTCATCGTGCTGCCGATCATGCTGTCGCTCGGGATTCCTTCACCGATTGCCTTGTTCTCCTTCATGGGCTCGATCATGGCGGGGATTTTCGGGAACATTGTGAACTTTAAGCAATATCAGGCGATTTTTGCCACAGCCAATGAGAGTTATGCCAGCTACGACTACAATACATATTTCAAATTTGGCATGATTGCGATGGCTGTATCCTTGATCGTGGTTCTGGTGGTATCTAATGTGATGATGAACCGGAAGCTCTCCCGGGCCTGGGCGGCAACACCGGATAGCGGAGCTACTGTAGATGCACCTGCTATCTCCTGGATCTCAATCATTCTGCCGGTAGTAGGTGTGGTGGTGCTCAAGGTTCCGATCATTTTTGGATTTATCTTCGCCGCCTTGTTCGCCCTGTTGACCTGCGGTAAGCTGAAGGGCGGTTTTGCAAGCGTTTGCAGAATGCTGTCGAAGCAGTTCGCGGACGGAGCCATAGATGTAGCACCGATGATCGGGTTCCTGCTCACGCTGTCCATGTTCAACAATGCGGCCACCTATGCTTCCCCTTATTTCAAAACCCTGCTGGACGGCGCGATGCCCCAGACCGCGCTGCTCTTATGTATTGTATTTGCAATCCTGACACCGCTAGGCTTCTTCCGCGGCCCGATGAACCTTGTCGGTTCGGGTTCGGCCATCCTGGCCGTCGTGGTGGCAACCGCAGCCTGGCCGGTACAATTCCTCTATCCGCTGTTCGCCATTACTACAGTAGCACCGCAGCATTTGGACGTTACACAGTCCTGGGTGGCCTGGGGCTTCGGCTATACGAAGGTTCCGGCCAAGGAATATATGAAGATGTCGATTCCTACCGGCTGGATCATCGGGATTATTCTCTGCGCGGTTGTGTTCTTCATGTACGGCAATTTGGTGTAGCACTATATTAATGAAGAGAAACGGAGAAATCATATGAGTACAATGGTTAGAATGGGTATCGATGTGGGGGGAACCCATACCAAGGCAGTTGCGATTGACAACGCCACACATGAGATTATCGGGAAATCATCCGTGAAGACGACGCATGATCATGCCACAGGCGTAGCCGCAGGCGTGGTGAAATGCTTCATGAATTGCCTGGAGGAGAATAATATCCGTCCGGAGGATGTAGTGTTCGTGGCCCACAGTACCACGCAGGCAACGAATGCGCTGATCGAGGGCGATATTGCCCAGGTGGGCATCATTGGCCTGGCGAAGGGCGGTCTGGAAGGCTGGCTCGCCAAGCGTCAGACCCGGCTTCAGAATATCGACCTGGGCAACGGCAAGGAGATCAAGATCTACAATAGCTTTCTTAATGTTAAAAAAATGTCTGAAGCTTCCGTGCTGACGGTCATCGATGAATTGAAGCAGCAGGGGGCGCAGGTGATTGTGCCTTCGATGGCTTTTGGCGTAGATAACGGGCGGCCCGAGGAACTGGTCTATATAGAAGCAGAGAAAAAAGGCATGCCGACCACCATGGCCTCCGACATCACCAAATTATACGGGCTGACCCGCAGAACGCGGACGGCGGCGATTAATGCAAGCATTCTGCCGAAGATGCTGGATACCGCCAATTCCACAGAGAAGTCTGTGCGGGAGGCCGGGGTCCATGTTCCGCTGATGATCATGAGAGGCGACGGCGGCGTCATGGAGATCAGTGAGATGAAGAAACGGCCTGTGCTGACGATGCTGTCGGGACCGGCGGCTTCGGTCATGGGCTCACTGATGTATCTGAGAGCGTCGAACGGGGTGTACTTCGAGGTCGGCGGCACGACTACCAATATCGGTGTGATCAAAAACGGCCGCCCGGCCATCGACTATTCCATCGTCGGCGGTCATCCGACCTATGTCAATTCCCTGGATGTACGGGTGCTCGGCGTGGCCGGCGGGTCCATGATCCGGGCGAACAAGAGCGGAGTGGTCGATGTCGGACCAAGATCGGCGCATATCGGCGGACTGGATTATTCGGTATTCACCGATCCGGATCAGATCAAGGGAGCACAGGTCGAATTCTTTTCTCCGAAGCCGGGTGATCCTGCTGATTATGTGGCCATCCGGCTGGAGAACGGGGAGCGGGTGACGATCACGAACTCCTGCGCGGCGAATGTGCTGGGACTGGTGAAGCCGGAGCATTTCTCCTACGGGAATGTGGAAGCGGCCAGAAGGGCGATACAGGCACTGGCGGATTATTGCGGAACAACGGTAGAGGATATCGCCAAGCAGATTATGGAGAAGGCCTATGCCAAGATCGAGCCGATCATTCTGGCACTGGCTGAGAAATACAAGCTGGAGAAGGATCAGATCTCTCTCGTCGGCGTGGGCGGCGGAGCGGCTTCGCTGATTGTCTATTTTTCGGAGAAAATGGGCCTGAAATACAGCATCCCCGAGAATGCCGAGGTGATCTCTTCGATAGGTGTCGCCCTGTCGATGGTCCGGGATGTGGTGGAGCGGATTATTCCGTCCCCGTCCAAGGAAGTGATTGCCGCCCTGAAGATGGAAGCCTTGAACAAGGCCATCCAGAGCGGAGCGACCCCGGAGAGCATCGAGATTCATATCGATATTGATCCGCAGACCTCCAAGGTGACAGCGATTGCTACCGGTTCCACCGAGGTGAAGACGACTGAGCTGCTGAAGGAATGTGATGAGGCGGAGCTGCGGGAGCTGGCTGCCCAGGATATGCGCATCCCTGTGGAGCGGACGGAGCTGCTGCAGAAGACTAGATATGTCAGTATTTTCGGCGAAAAGATGGATAAAGCCGGTGAAGCCGGGGCAGTCCGTATCCTGGATACCAAAGGCTTCATCAAAGTGCAGAGAGGCCGGGCTATGGCGTTGAAGACAACAGCCGGGGACTATCTGAGCGCAGTGAAGCAGTTGTGGGAGGCAATGGCTGTGTATCAGACGGAGCTGATTGCAAGACCTGACTTTTACCTGTGTATCGGCGCACGTGTGATGGACTTTACAGCCTCTGACTTCGAACAGCTAGAGCTGCTGATGGACATCGAGGTATCCACGTTCGAGCCGGACACGGAGGTTATTGTCGTGGCGGCCAATATCAAGCAGAGTTAAGAGCCGCGCGGAAGAGCGTGTAGACAGGAGGACGTATGCAAGTACAGACGAAGCTGGGAGAGCTGCTGTATCCATTGCTGGAGGTTGACGATGAGGCTTGGGGAATGTATGCCTTCAGGAGAGACATCCTGAACCGGCGTATTCCGCCGGAGACGAAGCGGGAAATGCTGAAGCAGGCCAGAGCCTGCGGCATAGAATATGCACAGCGGATGATACTTGAATATGGAACCCGAGATGTCCGGGTGCTTGCCGGGCGGATGAACCTGAAGCTGGAATTCAAGGATGCGCTCATGACCGGCAAGCGTGTGCTGTTCGCCTCCTATACCCCTCCGGACCGGATCGAAATCATGGAAGAACCCTTGCGCAGAGCGGCGGAGCAGGTGCGGGAGGCGGGTCCTGGTCTAGTTGAACTTTTTCCGCAAGCTGGTATAATGAATACTATCCTTGGCCACGAAATTTATCATTTTGTAGAAGACCGGTTTGCACAGGAAATATACACCCGGACCGAGCGCATTCTGCTATGGAAGCTGCTGGGCCTGAAGAATTATTCTACAATACGCACCTTAAGTGAGGTTGGAGCCATGGCTTTTACACAGGAGCTGAACAGACTGCGGTACTCGCCGTTTATTCTGGATGTTCTGTTGTATTATGCCTACGACCCGGCCAGTGCGGAGACAATAACCCGTGATGTACTAGGAGTGAGTTCAGGGAAGGTGTAGGGAAGCCGTTGAAGATTATGAATAACAGTAATTCACTGAATGATGTAACTTATAATAGAATAAAAGAAGACATCATGAATATGACGCTCGAGCCGGGAATGGATGTCAGTGTGCAGAAGCTGTCTGAACGCTATGGCGTCAGCCGGACGCCGGTGCGGGAAGCTGTCGTCCGCCTTCAACAGTCAGGACTGGTGGAAATATATCCGCAGCGCAAAACGGTAGTCTCGAAGATCGATCTGCAACGGGTACGTGAGGAGTGGTTCATCCGCACCTCGCTGGAATCTGCGGTGATCGATGAATTCATCCGCAAGTGCAGCGAGCTGGTAGCAGATACGATGCAGGAACTGATTAATAAGCAGAAGAAATACATGGACAAGAAATACTTTAGAGAATTCTATATTAAGGACAACCGGTTCCATCAGCTGATCTTCCAGACGGCCGGAGAAGAATTGTCCTGGTTCACCATCGAAGAGGTAGCGTCCCATTATAACCGTATCCGTCTGCTCTACGGGAAGATGGAGGGGGTCCAGCCATCCGATATCGATAAGCATGTGAAGATGGTGGCGGCTACCCGCAAGCGGGATGTGGAAGGAATGCGCAAGGTCGTGATGGAGCATTCCAATACGCTGCTGGACCGGGTCCAGAGCATGTCGAAGCAATACCCGCAATTCTTCTAAATGTACACAAGATTAAAGAGGCGTATCCGAAAGTTCCGCTCTATGGAGAGGACTTCCGAGATACGCCTTTTTGTTAAAATATAAGAAATCCTATTGCTGCTTGAGCCGCCGGTAATATAGCCAGGTTCTGCCCGCGAACGAGCCGAAGAGCAGAATGGAAAGGAACATAATTGAAGTGTTCCACGCCTGGGAAGTGGTAAATTCATCCCGCAGGATGCTATCTATGAAGGCCGACACATTCAGGCTGTAGAGTAGGATCATGGGCAGGAACAGCAGGGTATAGCTGATGGCGATTTTACGTGCGTGCTTCAGGCGGTGTAACGGATCGCTGTAGAGCTCCGGGTATTCGGCATGCTCCGGGTTCTCCCGGCTCCACAGGGTCCATTTCTGCAGAGAGAAGGGAGAACTGTAGAGCCTGGTCCAGCCTGCCTCCTGATGCAGCTCGAAATACCCTTCACCCGCAACGACCTGATAGTCAGCGTGATATTTCATACGGCGCGGACGGCCCTTGCTGAAATGGAACAACGTTCCTCCGAAGCCTACTTTATAGAGATTCCAGCCGTGCAGCTCCTGCTCCTCCAGCCATTGCTCCAGCCGGTCAGGGGCATACATCCAGCCTAACTTCATCCGCGCCATCGTAGTGCCGGCGGGCTTCTGCGGTCTGGAGGGCTGCTTCAGGTCCTGATGATCCAATAGAAATACCTTACTGGCAGCCCGGAGCTTCACCATGGAGTAGATTGCAAGAACAAGCAGGGCCAGGGCTCCCGCTGCTGCGGTCCAGGTAACAGCCCACATCGGGCTTGGCTGAATGCGGACTGGAGTGTCCTGATTGAAGGTGAGCCCTAGTACAAGCAGTGGAATAAGTGCTATGAGCAGCAAATACACCAGGATTCCCATGAAAAGATAGGAGATGATGCGGTTACGCCTCAGGACATCCTTACGTGAAGGATAGGCGCTAATCTGTGACGGGGACCGGTCATTCTCGTACAGGCTCCACTTTCCTTGCTGTAGCCTCCTGCTCCATCCCTCTGCGGACAGATAAGGAGACATGGATGAATGCTTGGATGAATGATAAGCCAGCTGATAAGTTAGCAAGGCGGGCTCAGCCTGCCGGAAGGTAAAGCGCCGCAGCAGTAAGCTCCATTCCTCCAGACGCCATCCCCTGCCGGCCATATCGGCCAACCAGGCTTCTGTCCCCGGCAGATCGTAGCTCCAAAAGGGCCGAAATACAGTTCTCATTGAAATTCCTCCTCACTGGTGACGGCGTTGCGGTGAAGTTCCTTTAATCTGCCGATTTCTGCGCGCATGACTTCCTTCCCCAGCTCAGACACCTCGTACACCGTCTTTCTCTCTTCATCGGCAAATACGGTAATTAGCCCATCCTTATTCATCTTGGTCAAGGTTCCATACACCGTACCGGAGCCCAGCCGCAGCCGTCCTTCCGACAGATCATCCACATGCTTGATGATTCCGTATCCATGGCGCGGCTTGGTTAAGGACAACAGAATATAGAAGGCCGTTTCGGTCATGGGGACGTACTTTTTTAGAACCTTTTGTGCTGCGGACACCGCGTTCACCTGCTTCGTCAATTCGTTGTGCCAAGTCATAGCTATAAGAGGATATGTCATGCTGTGACTATGTCATATCATGACTATATCACGTTGCGACATATTATTCAACGATAAGTGAGCGAGCTGAGGCAGCAGAGTTACATTGGCGTAAGAAGCAGGGGCTGACACATTGGCTGCCAGAGCTCAGGTACAAGCTGGGGCTGTGAACAGTAGACCGTCTGTAGATACTGGCTGAGCGGGGCCAGCTTGTCCTCAACGAGCACCTCCTTGATGTCGGACGGCTTGACGGGTATAGCTTGTCCGGTGGAGGACATGAATTCGGCTAGGGGAAGCAGCATTGCGCAGCTCTTGCGGTATGACATGCGGTGCGGGAACCTGGGGGAACTGCCGGAATCGTATTTGGACAGCCTGATGCGGGTGTAGTGACCCGCCAGGACGCTGCGGGCATCGAGCTTCAGCACAGCGAAGACCTCGCCCGGCTCTCTGCGCGAATACATTGCAGCCATTGCGAGGCAATCGCGCCAGGTCGGCCACAGGAACACATGGCGGTCCAGGCAGCGGCGGAATTCCTCCGCCGTTGTCCCCGGAGCCATCGCCTCAGGCGCAACACGCAGATGGGCATTCAGAATCGCGGCTTGCCCGGCGTAGCTTACCCGGTGCGCAGCAGTACGCCGCTCTCCGGCTGCATGGGCGGGACTCAGCACGGCAGAGGAATAGATGGTGTCAAGGGCAGCCATGGCGGGCAGATTCACTGCCCGGGTGAAATGATAGAAGGAGGTGCGGAGCGGGCTTTTGGTCATGGCGTCAATCCGGGAGGGGTTCATGGGAGCTTCTGCCCTTTGAAGGAGCTGAAGGGCATACTCTTCACCTTGCGGTTCAGCAGCACGGCATTGATCTCGCCTCCGGCCAGGATGATAAATGAGCTGATATACAGCCAGATTAGCAGCACTGTTACGCCCCCGAGACTGCCGTAGGTTTTGGAGAAATCACTGAATTGATTGACGTATACCGAGAACAGGATCGAGGTCGTAATCCAGCCGATGGTGGTGAACAACGCCCCAGGCATAACCTCCCGCAGCGCCAGTCTCCGGCTGGGAGCGATCCAGTACAGCAGGGTAAAGACGATGAACATCACGAGCAGCGGAACCAGGTATTGCAGCAGATCCCAGAGCTTTTGGAATCCATAGGGAAGGTCAACCAGCAGGAAGACTTGCGTCTTGAGCCAGCTGCCAAGGACCAATAGCAGAATGCTGAGCAGTACGACGAACCCGATCGTCAAGGTAGCGAGCAGGGCGATCCCCCGGATTTTCCAGAACACTCTGCTCTCGTCAATCTCGTAGGCACGGTTCAGCCCCTTGATGATGGCATTGATTCCTTTGGAGGCGGCCCAAAGGGTAGCCAGCATCCCGAAGGACAACAGTGTCTGGCTGCGTCCGGCGGATACATCCTGCAGAATCTCTTCTATGATAGAGATGGCTTCGGCGGGCATGATCTGCTCCAGCTGCTCTATATTTTTCTCCAGGGAGATATTCGCATACCCGATCAGGGTCATGATGAAGATCAGAAAAGGAAACAGGGACAGGATTAAATAATAGGTCAGCTGCGCAGCGATGCCCTGGACATCATCGTCGTTGATTTTCACCCATAGCTGCTTGATGAACTTGAAAGTGCCTCTTCTACTGCCTGAAGTGCTGTTCATAAGACCCTCCTTCATGAATTGCCGGATAGACTGACGTGGCAGCCAAATCGTTCCATATATATGTATACCCGTTAAAATATCCTTTAGTCCGTTAAGCTTAGTTTTATTGTACCATACGGGGATTCGATGGATTTTGAACAGTGAAAATTCAAGCAGGAAATTCACTTGTATTATACTGGAAAACTCTTAGAATAGTAGTAAAGATAACTACCCAAGGCTGCTAAGGTCTGTCGGTTAAAGTACATTATCAAACCTACTATAAGGAGATTGCCCATGAAGCTGCTGCTGGAAGATTTCGAAGGAATCAGGCGCTGGATGTACCGCAATGCCCGTCCGCTGGACCTGGCGAGATGGAGATTTCACTTTGAGGGCGGCGGGTCTGCGCCGGTACTGGAAGCGCTGTCCGCCTACCAGAATGAGGATGGGGGCTTCGGCCATGCCCTGGAAGCAGACGCGTGGAATCCGCATTCCACGCCCATCCAGACCGCTACGGCGGTAGAAAGGCTGCTGGAGCTGGAATTCGCAGATGCCGGGCATCCGCTGGTGGAGGGAATTCTGAAATACCTGGACAGCGGTGCGGATATGGATGGCCGAACGTGGAGGAATGTCGTAGCTTCCAATAATGATTATCCTCATGGCCCCTGGTGGCATACAAGCTCGGACAGTACTTCCCGCAGTATGTATAACCCGACAGCTATTCTGGCCGGATTCATTCTGAAGGCTGCTCCGAAGGATAGCGGGCTGTATGCCACCGGACTAGGGATTGCCCGTGAGCTGACGGAGCTTTTCCTGCGTGATCCAGCTATTGAGATGCACCCGCTGAAATGTGTGGATACGCTGCTGCATTACATCACCTGGGCCGGGCTGCAGGAGCACTTCCCCTATGTGGAGTTGCACAAATCCTTCAAAGAACAGAGCGCACGGCTGATCAGCCGCGATGAGGGGAATTGGAGCGGGTATGGCTGCAGACCGTCAGCGTTCATCCATTCGCCGCATAGTCCCGGATACGCTGAACTCGGCGGGCTGCTGCACCAGGAGCTGGATTATCTGCTGGAGACCCGAAATGCCGCAGGCGTCTGGGAGCTGACCTGGAGCTGGGAAGGATATGAACGCGAGTATGCTGTCAGTGAGAATTGGTGGAAGGCACATATCGTGATTGAGAATTTGCGGCTGCTGCGGGAATTCGGACGAATAGCGGAGCTGCCGGGGACTGACTAGGAATTGAATTTACCTTAAAAAAATAATGCAGCGCATGTTAAGCCACAGCTCTCCGGATGGAGGGGCTGTGGCTTGATTTCGTACCGGATGCTTGCAAAGGCAGCAGACAGAAGCCGTTACTGTGCTCTATCCGTTTGAACAAATTCCTGCTCGTAAATGGCCTGTACGTCCTTCAGGATACGGCTGCAATGCTCTGTGAATTTCAGCGGTCGTACCTGATTCTTGATCAGGAAGACACCGGACTTGCCGCTGTGTTCACCCAGAGCCGCCTGATACAGCAGGCCTGCTCCATGGGTAGGCTCCGGGAAGAACAGGCGCGTAATGGGTTTTAACCACAGCGGGATACCGGATTTTTTGCCGCTGCGAAGGGTATTGTTGCCGCCGGGATCGGCGCTCCGGATCAGGATGCCTTCGGCTGCAAGCGCCGGGGCTACCGCCTCCGTCCACAAGGACATGGCGCGCTTGGTGTCGGCATACGGGCCGGTCAGCATCTGAAATTTCGCCGGATGCTCCAGTGAAGCCGGGTCGAAGCTGCGCTTCATCATAAAAGCATTAGAGGACGTATTCACGACCGTGCGGAGCGTGCCTTGCAGCAGGAGCGGCTTCAGCTCCATCGTAATGATGTACGGAACCACCGTCTGCAGCTCATAATGCAGCTCACGCCCTTGCTTGGACAAGAGTAACTCGGGGAAGCTGCCCCCGGCATTATTGAACAGGAGGTCAAGGTGCGCTTCGTGGCGGTTAATATCCTGCAAGGCACTCCGTAATTGGCCGAAATCGCTTAAATCAGCCTTATAGATTCTTAGCTGCCCGCTGCTGAGCGCCTGCCCGATGAGCGGGTCATCTTCAGCAAAAGCTGAGCGGATCAGTGCGAGCACCTCCCAGCCTTCGTCCAGCATCCGGCGGGTCAAGGCCAGTCCGATGCCATGATTTGCTCCAGTGATCAGCGCTGTGCGAGGGGGATGCGTTATGTTCATTATAATTGCTCCTTCGGATTTGATTAGGTGAATGGTGTCCATTCTATAACTTGGAGCTGAGTCCAAGTCAAGTGCCGGAATTAACCGTTGACTTGGAGCTGACTCCAGGTTATACAATGGTACGAAGGAACTTTTAGAGCAAGTAGAGAGGGAGTGGTTCTATGAGTCTGGCGGAAGCGGATCTTGCGCAGGGATATTCGATTAAGGAAACGGCGGAGCGGACCGGAATGCCGGAGGATACGATACGGTACTACGAGAAGATAGGACTGCTGCCCCGGGCGAAGCGCAAGGGGAACAGCCACCGCATTTATAGCGATGCGGATCTGGAGATGATGCAGATGATCTCCTGTCTCAAAAAAACAGGGATGTCACTCGACGATATGCGGCCCTATCTGAATCTGTCACTCGACACGGACTTGTCCGGCTATCCCGAGCTGCATGAGATGATCCGTAATCACAGAAGCAAGATCCTGGAGCAGATCGCTTCACTGCAGCAGATTGTAGACTTCATTGATGTCAAAATAGAGCAGGGAACGCTGGGCCCGCAGACCTGCGAGCTGACCGGAGACCGCAAGCAGATGCCAAGAGGACGTAAAGCCAAAGCTAAAGCTAAAGCGTGAGGGTTAATGCGAAGCAGGAGGGGATTCAGGTGCTGAAGGCTATGCTTGACGCTGACAGGCGCGGAGCCGGAGGAATGGCATAGATGCCGACAGGGCCGCCCGTGCCGTATTCACATCCCATTGTTAATAATTGCGTTAAGACTCTGTACATATTTAACCTTCGTGAGCCAAACAATGAGAACAATTGTTGAATCACGAAGGAGGTGTTCCATCATGAAAATAAACAACCACAGAGTGAAGTGTGTTCTTCTATATCCCTTGGCCGCAGCTGTGATTATGTCGGCGGCGCTGATCCCGTCAGGTCCGCATGCAGTGTCTGCTGCATCGCCAGACAAGGCAGTTTCAGCACCCGCACCTGTGGATAGCAGAGGGAGCAGCGCATCGGGCAACCGGACAGCCGGGAATCAGCAGCAGGCGCCCAGCCGTGTGGCGGTCATTATCGATGATTTCGGCAACAGCATGCGCGGGACAGAGGAAATGTTCAAGCTGCCCGTCAAAATCACCGTCGCAGTCATGCCATTCCTGCGCTCCAGCGAGCAGGATGCCCGGCGCGCCCATGAGCTGGGCTTCGATGTGCTGGTCCATCTGCCGATGGAGCCGCGTCAGGGCAAAGCGGAATGGCTGGGACCGGGGGCCGTGCTTACAAGCATGAGTGATGCCGAAGTCCGGGGGCGGGTGGAGGCTGCACTTGATAATGTGCCTTACGCGATCGGCATCAACAATCATATGGGCTCCAAGGTGACCGGAGATGAACGGGTCATGGGTATTGTGCTGGAGGTCTGCAAGGAGCGCGGTCTATTCTTCGTAGACAGCCATACCAATTACCGTTCAGTCGCGGGACGGATGGCCCGGGAGCTGGGAATGCCGCCGGTGGAGAATCATATTTTCCTGGATGATGTGCATTCGGCAAGCCATGTGGCGAAGCAGATGAAGCTGGTGCAGGAGCGGGCCTTGAGCCACAAGTTCTGCGTTACCATCGGTCATGTCGGCATCCAGGGCAAAGAGACCGCCGCGGGCATCCGCAGCGGCATTGCCGGAATGAAGGACAAGGTGCAATTCGTCGGCATTTCCGATCTGGTCCGCGAGGAATGGAAGTGGAATTCCCGGCTTACACTTCCATAAGGTAGGCAGCAATCCCGTTCGCAATGGCTTCGGCGATCTCTTCCTGACCCTTTGGTGTACAGAGCTTCTCGCGGTCAGCCGGACTGCTGACAAATCCCGCCTCAACGATCACCGTTGTGGCGGTTATTTTGTTGAGCAGGTAAAAGGGCTTGCCCCGGACAGGATCATTCTTCATCCTGTAGAGCTGGTTGAGCTGATCCTGAATGGTCCGCGCCAGCAGGAAGCTGCGCCCTTCCTGGCGGTACAGGACGAGCGGACCATGCTTGGACGGCGATTTCGCCCAGTTAATATGGATGCTGACGACTACATTAGCCGGAAGCGTCTCTGCCAGCTCCTTGCGCTGGGCCAGATCGCGCAAATGCCGGGATCTGCTTCTCAGCCACAGATTCTCATCGCTGGGTGCATAATCGCCGGTCCGGTTCAGGATGGTATCGAAGCCGTCCGCACGCAGCAGGAGAAAGAGGCGGCGTGAGATGGCGAGGGTGATGTCCTTCTCCAGAATGTTGCCGTAGGAGGTTCCGCCGTCAATCCCCCCATGGCCGGCATCGATCAGAATGATCCGCTGGTCATGGCCGAGCATATGCTGGCGCTGTCCGGGCTGCTCAGCCTGCGGATCAGTACGGGGGGCAGCCGCATGGATCTCTGCGGGGTCGCCTGTTGTAAGCAGGAGCAGAATGCTTGCTGCGGCAATAATCCGCTGCAGCTGCCGCCGGGATCTCGTCCGGGGCTGCTCTTTTGAACGGTGGGACTGTGTAGCGCTATAGGGCTCCAAAGCTTCCGATTGTCTCATGTGAATAACCTCCCTGCCGGAATAATCAACAGCTACTTGTACTTAATGACGGTTTATACAGGTGTAGTCTTGTTAGATTGTGCCTTAACAGCCCAACCTATACGAAGCTTCGGATTCCGGTTTAGAGATCAGAGGATTGGAGCACACTATAGACATAAGGTCAAGCGGCGGGAACCCGCCAAGCACTCACCTGGGAGGTGTATGAGATGGCATCCGGCGGAGATGATCTGGTGAAGTATATTACGGAGAAGGTAGTCGTCTACATTGAGAACCCGCGCGCTGTCCATGCCCGGCGGAAGGCAGAGAAGCAGCCGTGGGCGGAAAAGTGGTTCGGCACGCTGCCGCTCGCCTGGTCCGTCTGGCGCAGCAAATGGAGCCGGGGCGGGGACGGTAAGGAGTAGCGATTTAGGCAGTGAGCGGGCGTTGAGAGGAATTCAGGTGTATAAATGCACCTGAATCTGGAGAAACAGGGCGTTGAGAGGAATTCAGGTGTATAAATGCACCTGAATCTGGAAAAACAGGCGTTGAGTAGAATTCAGGTGTATAAATGCACCTGAATCTGGAGAAAGCAGGCGTTGAGAGGAATTCAGGTGTATAAATGCACCTGAATCTGGAGAAAGCGGGCGTTGAGAGGAATTCAGGTGTATAAATGCACCTGAATCTGGAGAAAGCAGGCGTTGAGAGGAATTCAGGTGTATAAATGCACCTGAATCTGGAGAAAGCGGCCGTTGAGAGGAATTCAGGTGTAAAAATACACCTGAATCTGGAAAAAACGGCCGTTGAGTGGAATTCAGGTGTATAAATGCACCTGAATCCCGAGAAAGCGGGCGTTGAGAGGAATTCAGGTGTAAAAATACACCTGAATCTGGAAAAAACGGCCGTTGAGTAGAATTCAGGTGTATAAATGCACCTGAATCTGGAAAAACAGGCGTTGAGAGAAATTCAGATGCAGAAACAAACAGCCTTCCAGAGAGGCGCCGTGCAGGCGGCACCCGGGAAGGCTGTTTCAGTATGGAGCGGGAATTCTGCCAGTGCCAGTCTACCGGTTTGAACCGGGCAGAACAGCCGAGCCCAGCGTGGCTTCCCCGGGCAGCGGCACCGGCAGCTTGTGGAAGCTGCCTGCCTTCTGAAGGGCGCTAAGCGGGAGATAACGGATGCCACCGGGACCGGCGGCGGCATAGACTACGGCGGCTTCAGTGCTGCCTTCGTCCCGGGAAGCGCCTGGCTTCAGCCAGCTCTGGCTGCCTGTAATCATGAATGGCGCGCCCAGCGTGTCGTTGTGCCCCGGGGACTGGAAGGCGAGACTGCCCCGCTCCTGAAGCAGAGCGCTCAGGCTTGCTCCGTTCAACGTTTTCAGCCCGGGTGCGGTCAGCCACAGCAGATCGGCATACGGGTCATCCTCTCCGCCGCTCCGCAGAGCGGGCTGGGGAGTGCGCACCTGGCCTGGGCCGGAGGACAGCATAGCTGAGGCTTCCGGTGCAGCATTCAGAATAGGCTCAGCCTGACTCTGACTCCAGGGCAGCGTCTCCAGAACGGTAGCATTCAGATACAACGTTCTGTTCTCCGTAGTGATTTTCCAGACGGGCAGCATTGGAGCATAGAGCGCCGTAACCCCGATGGCTCCTGAAGAATTAGAGGGTATCAGTCCTTGCTGCACCAGATACTGGCGCAGTTCAGTCATACTGTAAGGGAGACCATCGGTTCCGGCTCCGTATTCGCTAAGTAGATAGCCGCCCTGATCCGCAGCGGAGATAATGAGATAGCCGATCCGCTGACCGCTGTGCATCACATTGACCAGCCAGCTCCGCGTTCCCGGACCAAGAGGGTAGACCTCCGTTACGGCATCCTTCCATTCCTTAAAAGGAGCATCCGCCGAGAGCTGGCTAATCGTCTGGCGGGTGAAGGCCTGCAGTGTTTCCGGCGCTGGAATCGGCTTCATCTCAAGTCCCGGAAGAAGCACCTCCTGCGTAACGGCCTGCGTCACGCTCAGCCGGGTGGCTTGTGACGCTAGCGCCTGGGGAGAGGAGGCGCTGGCAGCCAACAGAGTCAGTCCAAGAATCAGACATAGGAGCAGGCGGCCACGCCGCCGGAAGCCCTTCTGCCTCGCAGTGATATTCATAGGTTCAGTCACCTTTCCTGTTTAGAGGGAATTTACGCTTCTTACTGTTCATTGTAGGGGACAAGCCCTGAAAAGGCTGTTGCTTGCTGTCGCGGCAGGCGGCGGGAGTTTCGCTGTTTTTTTGCCTGCTTTTAGCGGACAAGGTCGCATTCTATGTGCTGCGCAGATGAAACAATCCGTACGTAACGGCAGAAACTGCAATCTGCGGCTCGTATTGCCATGAGGTCTCCTGGCGGCGGCGGTTGTACTGCTCCTGGATAGCCAGGCGCTTCTCCTCATCCTGCTCCTTTAGCAGCTCCTCGTAATAGATATCCACGATGCTAAGCTCCAGCTCCAGCCGCTCACGCGCTTCTTCCGCCCAGGTGTAATCCAGCAGCGCCAGCTTCGAGGTCAGATATCCCTCCAGCCGGTCGGCCCCGTCCGTAATCCCCAGCTCGAACGGCTGGACATGAATGTTCTCCGGCAGCCGGGGCGTCAGCTCCTTGCCGGCCAGCCGGGCCTCGAAGTCCGGGACAATCAGCCCGGAGGTTAACGACACCGCGATGAAATGCAGCTCCTCCCGCTTCAGGTCACAGGTCATCTCGACCTTGTAGCAGACCGCCAGCCATGGCTCGTAGGCGGCCGAGAACAGCGTGGTCCGCTGCCTGAGGCCAGGGTCCTCGAACAGCTGGAGGCACCGGCCTTCGTCACGCGCCGCCGACCAGATCTGCCGCAGGCGCTTGCTGCCGTAGGTCACATCCTCGCGGCGGATCATCCCCGGCCCAAGGCGCGGCAGTGCCGGAACGATGCCGAAGTACCGCGCAAGGATGCTGTCCTCCGGCGCAGCCGAGACCCCGGGCGGCAGCACTGCGCCCGGCACTTCAGTCTGCGCTCCGCCCGTCGCCGCGCCAAGCTCCGCCCCTGCTTCGGCATCCGCCTCCCCGGGCAGACCCGGCGGCGCTCCCGCCCCTGCCGGGCGGCTGGCCCCGCCGCGCGGGCGGGCCGCAGGTGCAGCGGCCTGCGCGGCCAGTTCATCGTACTTCTGCGGGTCGAAGACGAAGCTGAAGGAGAGGGTCTCGGGATCTACACCGGTGCGCTCCACGAAGCCCCAATAATAAGGGCGGTCCGTCAGCATCCGGTCCGCGCGCGGGGAGAGCTTCACCGTCACATGCAGCGGAGAGGATTCAAGAATGGTGCATTCGGTCGCTTCGAGATAATCCATGACCTGCTTGCGCACCTCAATAGGGGTCAGCATCAGTTAGGCACCCCGCTATCATCCAGCTTGGCGTGAGTCAGCTCGCTGAGCGAATCGCCGATCGTATCCAGCCCGGTGCGCAGCTCCTCGTCGCTGCCCGCTTCGAGAACGATTTTGTACAGGCTTTTCTCAAGCGAGCCCTTCTGCTCGAAGCGCTCCAGAATGACATCCAGCCCGCCGATGACCATCTCGAACATGTTGATTTTCTCATGCAGCAGGTGGAGGATATGCTCTTCAATGGTCCCTTCGGTGGAGAGGTTATAGATGACCACATCATTCTCCTGACCGAGCCGGTGGACCCGGCCGATCCGCTGCTCGACCCGCATAGGATTCCAGGGCAGATCGAAATTGATCATATGGTGGCAGAACTGCAGGTTGATGCCTTCGCCGCCGGCTTCGGTGGCAATCATCACCTGGGCGCGTCCGCGGAAGAGGTCCATCATCCAGTCCTTTTTGCCGCGGTTCATCCCGCCGGAGTAAGTCACACATTGCAGTCCATGCTCACGGAAATACTGGAGCAGATACTCCTGCGTGGCGCGGTACTCTGTGAAGACGATGACCTTCTCGTTCATTTCACGGATTAACTCCATCGTCTTCTCCGCCTTGGTATTCGTCTTGACCGTACGGATCGTCTGGAGCAGCCCCATCATCCGCTCGCGCTTCGGCGAATCGGCCGGCAGCTTCTTGATCAGATTCACCAGCGTTACGAACACCGCATCCCGGCTGCTGCACACCTCACGTTGAAGCGTGACTAGGGAGAGCATACTGCTGAGATTGCCGCCCGCCTCCTGATACTGTTCTTTGACAAAAGCGGTCACGCCGTCATACAGCGCCTTCTCCTCTGCGGAGAGAGTGAGGGGGATATTGCGCACCTTGCGCTTGGTGAAATTCACCGGGCCTTCGCCCCGGCGGTTGCGGATCATGACCTTGGACAGCTCGCCCCGAAGCTGGACCTCGTTCTTGGGCTGGCGCTTATCCACCACGAAATTGGTAGCAAAATCGCCCTGATTCCCCAGCTGGCCCGGCTTCAGCAGGGTGATCAGATTGAACAGCTCGCCGAGATCATTCTGCACGGGGGTGGCGGTGAGCAGCAGGCAGTACTTTTTGCGGAGCTGCTGTACGAAGAGGTAATTGGTCGATTTCTTGTTCTTCAGCTTATGGGCTTCGTCAATAATCAGCATGTCGTATTCCTGGCTCAGCAGCATTTCCTTATGCGGGTCACGCTTGGCCGTATCCATCGAGGCGACGACAATGTCATTGCCCCAGGAATAGGCTTTCTTTTGCGCTACGGCAGAGATTCCGAACTTGGTATTCAGCTCCCGCACCCATTGCAGGACAAGCGAGGCCGGCACCAGAATCAGAACCTTGCTCACCAGCCCGCGCACCAGATACTCCTTCAGCACCAGCCCGGCTTCGATGGTCTTGCCAAGTCCGACTTCATCGGCCAGAATCGCCCGTCCAGACATCTCGAACAGCACCTTGTGCGCCGTATCCAGCTGATGGGGAAGCGGAGACAGCCCGGACAGATGCTTCATACACTGCAGCTCATCGAAGCTGGTAACCAGGCCCGACTGCTCTCCCTGCACGGCAAGGCGGGATAAGCGCCAGTCGCCCCACGGCCCCCCTTTATCCAGTCTAGATTCCAGATCATGCAGCCAGTTGCGCTCAAAAGATAGAGGAACAGGCAGCAGCGGCGCAGAAGTTACCTTCTCTTGGGGCAAGGAATTGCGGAATAATTGCGTCATGTTGCAGCCTCCTCCGTCGCAGTTTTCATATCGAAATGCGTAGCAGTAGTATGCTCGTTTCAGAGAGATTTCATAACCAGAGGAGTATGGAATTCACAGAGGAACGCTGTAATCCGCCTTGAAAGCTTTCAGTTCCGGTGTCTGCAAAAAAGCGAGAAAGAGGGAGGAAATGAGCCTTTCTTTTCCTAATTTTCCGTTATTCCTGCCTGGGGCTGCTTTTTCAAAAAAGACCGCTATCCACAACATGTGGTATAGTTTAAAAGTTAACGCACACCATATATTGTTACAAAAGCATGAAATTTAGCTGGTATGCGGATTTTTTCGGCTGTTTGTTATTGACAAGAGGAGCTTCCGCAGGACAAGCAGGCTGCGGCTGCCCAGCCGCCGGAAGCATGACCATTAATCCCCGGGAGGTTTTGCTATTGAGTACAGTGGAACACAACAAGCGTCTAGAGGGTCTGAGCGAGAAAATATTCCTGGACCGGTATGCCTGGAAGGACGCAGACAGCAATAATGCCAAGGTTGGCGATGTGGTGCTTGTGCTGACCAAGGACGATCCGAAGTTCCCGACCAAGGAGGTTGGCGAGATTGTAGAGCGTACAGGCCGTATGGTAACGGTAAAAACCCGCAGCGGCGAACTGGTGCAGTCGGATGTGGAGAAGCTGACGCTGAACATCGAGAAGACGCCGGAGGAGATGTGGGACCGTCTCGCGGGAGCGATGGCCTCTGTAGAGAAGACTCCTGAGCTTCAGGAGGAGTGGACAGGCAAATTCCGCTCGATTCTGGATGACTGGAAGCTGGTGCCGGGCGGCCGGATTGCGGCGGGTGCCGGAGCGAGCGAGGAGCTTACACTGTTCAACTGCTATGTTATTCCATCGCCAAAAGACAGCCGGGGCGGCATCATGGAGACACTCTCCGAGATGACCGAGATTATGGCCCGCGGCGGCGGGGTTGGGATCAATCTGTCTTCGCTGCGCCCGCGCCGTGCTATCGTCAGAGGGGTGAACGGTTCCTCCAGCGGCTCCGTGTCCTGGGGCGGCCTGTTCAGCTATACCACGGGACTAATTGAACAAGGCGGCAGCCGCCGAGGCGCGCTGATGCTGATGATCAACGACTGGCACCCGGATGTGCTGGACTTCATTACCGTGAAGCAGACCATGGGTCAGGTTACCAATGCCAACCTGTCGGTATGCGTAAGTAATAGCTTCATGAAGGCGGTCAAGGAGGATCTGGACTGGGAGCTGGTTTTCCCGGATACCACCGACCCGGATTACGACACCCTCTGGGACGGCGATCTCGATAAATGGAAGGCAGATCACCGCCGCGTCATTCCTTACCGTACCGTCAGAGCACGCGATATCTGGCATACGATTATCGAATCGGCCTGGAAGTCCGCAGAGCCGGGCGTTGTTTTCATGGAGTATTATAATCAGATGTCGAATAGCTGGTATTTCAATCCGATTATTTGTACGAATCCGTGCTTCCACCCGGACACCCGGATTGCAACCGAATACGGTCTCTTAACCATTGAAGAGTTATATAAGAAGGT
Source organism: Paenibacillus sp. FSL R7-0302 (assembly GCF_038006885.1). Taxonomy (NCBI): domain Bacteria; kingdom Bacillati; phylum Bacillota; class Bacilli; order Caryophanales; family Paenibacillaceae; genus Paenibacillus; species Paenibacillus sp. FSL R7-0302. Next base: position 3,929,381 of record NZ_JBBOWB010000001.1, on the reverse strand, counting down.
CGGAACGGAATCCTTCCTGGTGGGAACCGATTTGAGACTCGTGGAGCAGGCCAAAGTGGTTGGCGGAAGAAGCTATGAAGTCCCAGGTCTACAGATGAGACGGGCTACAGTGTTCCCAACCGGGACCAGAGAAACCTTGAAGATCTCGCTGCAAAATGGGGTGGAGCTGTCCGTAACGCCTGAACACCGCTTATTTACTGACTCCGGCTGGAAAGAGGCTCAGACTCTGAGTGCTGAAGATAGTGTATATTTGCAGTCTGGTGAGGGCGGGTTCGCGGCTGAGGATGAACTTGGTGAGGATTGGGTCATTGAACAACTTGAGGAACTCGAAGTCAAGGCAGTTAGAGCCGCCGACAAAGAGGTTCCGGCTGCGGTGTATACCGCTTCACGCCAGACTGTTGTAGCATTCCTGCAAGGATTATTCTCCGCAGACGGAACAGTATATGACCGAGATGAGATGCATCCTACTGTCCGCTTGACCTCAGCTTCAAAGAAACTTCTTCAAGGCGTTCAGTTGCTGCTGCTTAATTTCGGAATTAACAGCTCCATCTATAACGACGAACACAGCGGATTCTATGAGCTGATCTTAAGCGGCAACAACATTCTTGAATTCAAGAATAAGATCGGTTTTAAGCTGATCTCCAGAAAACAAGAGGCGCTGGAGCTCATTGCCAGACCTTCCCGCAAAAATGAAAAGTTTATCTCCAAGGTCGTTAGTGTCAAAGCAGGCGAGGTTGTGACGGTATACGATATTACCGAGCCTGTAACGCACTCACTGATCGCTGGTGGTGTTGTTGCCCATAACTGTGGAGAACAGGGCCTGCCCGGCTGGGGCGTGTGCAACCTGTCCGCCGTCAATCTCTCCAAGTTCTACGATGAAGAGAAGCATGATGTGGACTGGGCAGATCTGGCGAGAACAACCCGGTATTCTGTGCGTTTCCTGGACAATGTTATCGACAAGACACCGTATCATTTCCCGGAAAATGAAGCCAACCAGAAGCTCGAACGCCGCGTAGGCCTCGGCACTATGGGACTGGCTGAGCTGATGATCAAGCTGAATATCCGCTACGGCAGCCCGGAATCGCTGGAGTTCCTGGACAAGCTCTACGGCTTCATGGCCCGCGAGGCCTATCTGGCTTCTGCGGAGATTGCAGGCGAGAAGGGGGCGTTCCAGGCCTTCGACACGGATAAATATTTGCAGAGCGGCTTCATGCGGAATATTACCGAGGTCTACCCTGAGGTCGGCGAATCCATCCGCAAGCACGGAATGCGCAACGTGACTGTCATTACCCAGGCGCCTACCGGCAGCACCGGAACCATGGTTGGTACATCTACTGGCATCGAGCCGTATTTTGCCTTCAAATATTTCCGCCAGAGCCGTCTCGGCTATGACGAGCAATTCGTGCCGATTGCCCAGGATTGGCTGGAAGCCCATCCGGGAGAGGAACTGCCGGACTACTTCGTCACATCAATGGATTTGTCCGCTAAGGATCATATCCGGGCGCAGGCCGCGATCCAGCGCTGGGTGGACAGCTCGATCTCGAAGACAGCGAACTGCCCGTCCGACTTCACAGTGGAAGAGACCGCCGAGCTGTACGAAATGGCCTTCGATCTGGGCTGCAAAGGCGTAACGATCTACCGTGACGGCAGCCGTGATGTGCAGGTACTGGAGACCAAGAAGAAGGAAGATAAGAAGGATGCTGCGGCAGAAGTTGAAGTTAAGGAAACCGAGGAGAAAGAAACTGCATCAGCAGCTCCGGCAACTGTAGCAGTAGCTCCCGGCCCGCAGGCAGCAGCCAGCGGAGTAGATAAGCAATACAAGAAGCGCCCGCAGGTGCTGCGCGGCGCGACCTATAAGATCAACACGCCGTTCGGTATGGCGTATATCACGATTAACGATCTAGACGGCATACCTGCTGAGATCTTCCTGAATGTCGGCAAGGCCGGCTCTGACGTCTTTGCCATGGCCGAAGCCCTCGGCCGCGTCTGCTCGCTGTTCCTGCGCTACGGTGACCACGGCGAGAAGGTCGGCCTGCTGATCAAGCATCTCAAGGGCATCGGCGGCTCCGGCGCCATCGGCTTTGGTGCGAACCGCGTTGAGTCTATCGCCGACGCCGTAGCCAAAGCCCTGGAGACCCATGTGCTGAACAACGCCCATGATGACCATATCCCTGCACCTATCGCGGCTACTCTGGAGCTGGACTTTAACGAGGCGCTGAGCGCTGAATTGAAATCCACCGTTCCTGCAGAAGCTGCCGATGATGGCCATGGCGGTCATGGTGGACACAACCATGCTGTCGCTTCACGCGACCTCTGCCCTTCCTGCGGAAGTGCCTCGCTGATTAATATTGAGGGGTGTAAGACCTGCGGGAATTGCGGGTATAGCCGGTGCGGGTGAGTGGTTTTAATAATTAAATAATGTATATATAGTTTTTATTTTAAATGAAAATTGTCTATGAGATGGAATTAATGCCTTGATGATAAATATTTCGGAATCTATTTCGTTTGGGCCTTGACGTTCTTGAATTTTTCTCACAATAAATGAAATATAAATTTTGATTATATAGGGTTTTGAAAGATTTTTTCTCATCCTAAATGAAAAATCACATCAGTTGTGAAATTCCATAATTAATTGAATGATGAATAATTAGGCATCGGAAATTTTCGCCCAAGCCCAATATGTATAGCCCAAACCTCTAAGGTTTGGGCTATACATAATGCAACTCCATTTGAATCTCAATACAGAATTGCAATGATGTTACTTGGCGATTTGGGCGAAGTATTCTAATGTTCTAACCAGTTGTGCGGTATAAGACATTTCATTATCGTACCAGGCTACAGTCTTCACCAGTTGCTGGTCGCCGACGGTTAGAACTTTGGTTTGAGTTGCATCAAAAAGAGAACCTAATGTCATTCCTCTAACATCGGAAGATACGATCTCATCCTCTGTATAGCCGTATGTTTCTGGATCTGATGCTTGTCTCATAGCGGCATTAACTTCTTCAACCGTAACCTTCGTGTTCAAAACAGCTACGAGTTCTGTTACGGAGCCTGTTGCTACAGGGACTCGCTGAGATGCACCATCAAGTTTCCCCTTCAATTCAGGAAGAACGAGGCCGATGGCTTTTGCAGCACCGGTGGAGTAAGGAACGATGTTCTCTGCTGCAGCCCGTGCTGCGCGGAAGTTTCCTTTTGCATCTGGCGCATCCAGGGTATTCTGATTACCGGTATAGGCGTGTACGGTGGTCATCAACCCGGACTGAATGCCAAATGTATCATTCAAAGCTTTAGCCATAGGAGCGAGACAGTTCGTTGTGCAAGAAGCAGCGGAAATGACGGTTTCGGTTCCGTCCAGTATTTCATGGTTCACGTTATATACGATGGTCTTCATGTCGCCTGTTGCCGGAGCGGAAATAACACCTTCTGTGCTCCGCCTTTCAGATGAAGCTCTGCCTTTTCTTTGGTGGTGAAGAAACCAGTACATTCGAGTACGATAGCTACGCCAAGCTCGCCCCAAGGGATGTCTTCAGGGTTGTGGTTGGCCAGCACTTTAATTTCTTGACCGTTAACAGTAAGAGCTCCATCATGAACCTCAATATCGCCTTGGAAAGTGCCTTGTGTAGTATCATATTTGAGCAGATGCGCTAGCATTTTTGCGTCAGTTAAATCGTTTATGGCTACAACCTCGATATTCTCCATTTCCTGAATGCGACGGAAAGCGAGTCTGCCAATTCGCCCAAAACCATTAATGCCTACTTTTATTCTCGTTGAATAGCCCTCCTATTTCGTTTCAAACCCATCCCGAAGCCAAACGGGTTTGCCTTGGGAATGGGTTTGTTTTATAATAAAAAGATACCTAATGGTATCTTTTTATTATATCAGAAGTTAAAACTTTGGCAAGGTTTCGGCCTAGATAGGACGTAATTAATAAACTAACATAATTTTCGCGTCACCAAATCGGGTAATACCTAGTACCTTGACCGATTTTAATTGTAGTTTTATGCTCTCTCTATAAGAAAAATATGGGAGGGCTAGCAGATGTACAAAAAATATGAGATTCGACTTGAACCGAAAGAACGCGAAAGAATTGAACAGGTTCTTCATGCAGATTCAACTTCCCCCGGTATTCGCCGTCGCTGTCTCGTGCTGTTACTCTCGGATGAAAACCAAGGTGCGATTCCGAAACAAACTGAAATTGCCAGTCGATGCGGAGTGAGTCATGTCACGGTCTTTTATATGGGTAAGAGACTATTGTACACGTGGGTTGGATGAGACTCTTCAATATCGCCGCCGCGCTGAGCCGCCACGCGCTTCCCCTATCACGGGTGAGGTGGAAGCGCGAATCATTGCGTTAGCCTGTTCCGAACCTCCAAAGGGGTATGCTCGCTGGACGATTCGTTTGTTGACTCGCCGAGTAATCGAACTGAATATTTTGGAATCGGTTGGACGAGAAACCATTCGGACGACTTTTTTAAAAAAAAACTTAAGCCTCACCTAAAAAAGCAATGGTGCATTCCCGCCAAAGCGAGCAGTGAATTTGTCGCTCGGATGGAAGATGTCCTGGAGACCTACGCTCTGCCCTACGATCCTGAAATTCCGCTCATTTGTATGGATGAACAGCCGATTCAACGGCTCGATCACTCTCGACCTCCAGAACCCATGAAGGCTGGCCAGGTGCTTCGGGAAGATTATGAATATGTTCGCAAAGGAAGCTGCAGCCTGTTTCTATTCACAGAACCGCACGCCGGGTGGCGTCACGTGCAAGCGTCGGAAAGACGCACGAAATCGGACTGGGCTCTGCAAATCCAGGAACTGCTGGAGGTCCACTATCCAGAGGCAAAACGGATACGGCTGGTCATGGACAACTTGAATACCCATACTTGTATGAAACTTTTGCACCAGAACAGGCATGGGCCTTGGCGAAGCGGCTCGAGATTCATTACACCCCTAAGCATGGAAGTTGGTTGAACATGGCGGAGATTGAGCTCAGTGCAATGACTATTCAATGTCTGAACCGCCGAATCGCCTCTATAGAAGAATTACAAGTCGAGGTGTCCTCTTGGGAAACCGAGCGTAACCAAAGGCAGAAGACCGTTGACTGGCAATTTACCACGGAGCAGGCAAGAGGCAAATTAAAACACTTGTATCCTGTAATTTAAGCTGGTCAAGGTACTAGTACCTTGACCAGCTTAGCATTTTAGACTTACCCTCTTGATATAGAAGTATACGGGAGGGTTAAACCAATGTACAAAAAATATAAGATAGAATTGAGTCCAAAAGAACGGGAGCAGATTAATCGATTTATTCATGACAAGAAGACTTCCAAAGGGAATCGCAACAGCTGCCTCATTTTGTTATTGGCTGATGCAGAGTCAGGGGCAGATTCCAGTACGGATTGAAATTGCCCAGCGTGTCAGCGTTAGCGATGTTACCGTCTATCATACAATTAAAGACTATTGTACATATGGGCTGGAATCGACACTTCACTATCAGCAACGTCCCAATCCCGGCGGCAAGCCATTACTTAGGGTTGACGGCTTATTATGTCTACGTAAATTCAAATTTTTTTGATCTGTACAGAGAGGTAGACTATTACAGTATAGTGACCAGACAGGTGACATCCTTAGTTTTAAATACAAGGCCCAGCTTCCAAAAAGGAAAACATGCTGCTCCATAGCGATCAGGGCAACGTGAACTCAGGCATGCCAGACCGTGGTCAAAGGAAAAGACACTACCATGAGCATGTCCAGTAAATGAACGCCCGTTGATAATGCCTGCATTGAATCATTACATTCTGCACAAAAGTCCAAAACGCACTACTTGGAAGATCTTATATGTATAATGACTCTGAAAGTGTTGAACAGACTATTAGAGACTACATCATCTAAATATAACTTAATTCGGATTCCAATTAAACTAAATAACCAGTCACCATTTGATTTTTGGCGACTGGCTGCTTAAACATGCAAGATGTTTTAATTACTGGCTTACAAAGGGGGGCCTTTTAATGTAAAAAGCTCTTTTACCAAGGTACTATTATATTGAAAGAACATTATTTGTACTAATCCGCAACACTTATCATTCCATTTGAAATAGTAAAGGTGTAGTCACATAATATCTGTATATCCTCTTTATTATGGGATGTCATTACAATTAACTTATTATCTGTTTTCATTTTTTTTAAAGTTTGTCGCAGTATTTCAACCGAACTTTCATCTAATGCATTAAATGGTTCATCCAAAATAATTATTTGTTGATTTTCCATTATCGCTTGAATAATCCCCAATTTTTGCTTCATCCCTAATGAATACTCTTTAAACTTTTGGTTTGATTCCCAATTTAAATCGAACAAATCCATAAATATTTGAATTTCTTCTTTGCTTGTGACACCCCTAATTTTAGATAACATTTGCAAGTTCTCGAATCCAGTTAGATTTGATAGAAAGCTAGGCTTTTCTAATAGTATTCCTAAATTATCAGGAAATGAAGACCCTTTGCCTAAAACCTTCTTATCTACTCTAACTTCACCTTCAGTTGGCAGTATTAAGCCAGCAATCATTCTCAAAAACATGGTTTTACCGCTTCCATTTTTGCCGATAATTCCATAAATGTGTCCACTTTCCAAAGAAATATTTATTTTATCAAGAACATTAACTTTGCCGATAGACTTAGAAAAATTGACAACCTCAATTTTCATAAGATAACAGCTCCCTCTTACGACTTATTCTTTTGATATTAGAAATTAATAATAAGGCAAAAAGTACGTTTACAGAAACGTTGAGAAATGTATTCAAAGAATTCTCGAACTGAGGTAAAAAATTTAATAATATACTATTGTATTGGCTGATCATAGTGAGAAATACTGAAACACTTCCCATTATCATATAGGTGTTTGTTTTCGTCATCTTTAATAATAAACTAATCTGCAACAAAATTGTTATAATGCTAAACAAGTAGACTCTCCCTATGACTCCAATAGTAGTAATAGTAAGTACTTCAGAAAAATTAGAATTATTAAATACTAAGTCTAGAATTAACCATAAAGAATAAAATAATAATACAAAGAACAATGTGATAATAAACGTTCCTCTTAATAAAGCTTTTATCCAGGCATTTCTACTACCATATCGAATAGATAGATGGTCTGAATTGTCTATAAAAAAAACGACATAGTCAATATGAATATACTGCAATAAGAAGAAAGTCATTATAAATAGTCCTTTTAACATTATTCCATTTAAAGGTTTTCCTCCAAAAATAGTTTGATACATGATAGTAAGATCATCATTTCCAATGATCTTAAGGTAACCATAACTAATAAGAACGCACATTATAATAAAAAAAAAGGAAGGTTTTATATTTTTATAAATTGCTATCATATAAAGTCCCTCTTATCACACAATGTTATATTTATAATTAAAGTGATCAAAAACCAAGAAAACAAAACTAAGTAGCTTATCGTTCCATCATGAAAGATCCAGGAGAACAAAAAATTAATGTCAAATGAATAAAACTTCTGAATATAGGGTTTGAGCAGTATTAGTTCAAGCACCAGCCATAAATATGTAACTATATTATAGTACTTATTTAAAATAAGATTATTTGACCATTTTAAACATGACATGACATTTATAAAAACTAAAATTCCTAACAAATATCTCACATAGTATTCTATCAAAAGAACTAAATATCCCCGTTCATTAAGTAGGAACACTCCTAATAAAATGAATATGCACATAATATTTAAGCATATAATTCCTTGTTTGTAATAACCTAATAATTCTCTTCGAAGTATTTTTCTTCTGCTACTTATTCTTACATAAGATAAAATATAAAAGTATTTACTTTCAATGACCAGCCCTAAAATAACTACTGAGATAAACTGAAAAACAAAAAATTTGTCAAAAAACCATTGATTGAGCCAATTATACCCTCCCGACAATTTTGTAATGAAGAGTATTGCATTAACTGCAATATACAAGGCAAATATCCAGTTGAATAAAATTCTATGCATCAATTTATTCATAACAATCTCTCGCTTTAAAAAATACTATGAATATAAGAATTATATTCAATAATATCCAACTTCCGAAAACTATAAACACATCATTCCAAGTAATGATGGTAGTAATGGCACTTGCAGCTCTTGGTTGAAGTATCATTCGAATATTATATTTAAAAAGAACTGGATAAGAATCAAAGATAAAGTTAAAACCATACAGACTTATGATAGGAATCAATAGCGCAACATACCTATTCGAAAAATTAAATAGCATATTAATACAAAGCGAAAATACAACAAAGATAGAAATCGCAATAGCATTTAAAAAAGTATATATTTGAACCATTTTAAATGGAGAGGATAAATATGCCTTATAAGCAAAATGCCCCACATGTGGAGCCAATCTGTTGTATGAGTCTGTTGTAACTGATCCATCATTAAATATTACATACGTAACAAATACGTTTATTTCTAGAACAAGAAGTAATAAAACAAAAGATAACAAACCTACTGATAAAATCTTTGAGATAAGATACTTAATCTTAGTTTTTCTAATAATTGAATACAAATACATAGAGGAATTTTTATCATCATAATAAATTAGACCTGTTAATAAACCAGCAAATATCCAAAACATAATATTGTATAAATTGTTCCCCCAACTTACAGAATTCATTAACATCCAAAATTGAAAGGGATTCTGCCCAATACTTTCTGCTAAATTTACATGTTTAGAAAAGTATCTAAAAACAGTTAATGGATCAACTATTGCAATAGACAGGAGAATCAATACTACGACTAATACCATTTTACTTGTAATCAATCTCTTAATATCAATTTTTAAATAGCTCACTTACAAGCCTCCTAGTACTATTTGAATCATTGTTAACATATTTGAGATGGAGTAAGCGGCAATACCTTAATTACATCAAAAAGAAGGTACTATAATGCAATTCCTCACAAAAAAAGTATAACAATTGTTACCTCATGGTGCGTTTTACATAGAGAACATTAAGTCCCCCATGTAAAACGCAAAATGGATGTTCCTTTAAATTAAAACTTTAGTTAGGACTCCAATTTCCACCTACAGATACAGAGGAACTGGTATATACCGGATTATCAAGATTGAGAGTTACATTAAGTCCCTTCGCAGGATACGAATCATATGAAACCGTTGCCTGATTATTCAGTGTGACTTCAGTATAAGGACTAGAAAGGTTAATCCCGGTGCTATTCTCTGTCCATGCTCTAACAGAGGAGTACCCAGAACCTAAACTTGTAATTTTAATACTGAAATACTGTACTACATTCCATTCATTAGCTCTGGACACAGTACTAATTTCAGTATCTCCTTGATTGGAAGGAAGAGTACCGGAGAACGTAGCGGTAGCGGCAAAAGCTGTAGTTGCAAACAATAACGACAATGCCATACCAGCAATTGTTAATTTCCCTTTATTTCTCATGAATGATTCCTCCATTTGTTTTTTTTGGATATAATTGGGCGCCCTAATCCCATCATACACTCCCAGTAAATATATTGCAATGATTATAATAAATGTATCCCTGTACCAAGTTGTACAATTAATTCGGAGTATAATGCGCTGTTGCTTTAACGGGACTAAAAACGTTTTTAAGTGAAAAGAATTACGTAGTATGAATGAAATTCATTTCATATAGTAGATAGTGGAAACAAAGCTTTGACTTGCGTCACATAATGAAGCTACAAGGATTAACTAATCAAAAGCTCGTGGTTTAGACAGCACTACCTTGCAGTATGGAATACTTTGCATTATAAATAAATTACAAATCATAACATTCATGGTAACATAGAAATGAGGAAATGGAAGTAAAAATAGAGAATAGTTCGTATTGAAAGAAGGCACTCTTTACTTTTGCCTAAAGTGGCTTGAAAAGAACGAGTTGATTTATTCATACTGGAGCGATGAGCAAGTACCAGGTAGAAGAAGGAAATATTATAACATTACGCCCTTGTAAAAGAGATTTATACAGAAAAGTGCCTTTAATGGCGATTTATCAAAAGTATAATTGATACATTTTTTGGAGGGAGGAGATTAGAAAATGAAGCAAATCGAAGTATTTGTCGACTCAGTTTATCAAAACGCTAGTGGAAACAAAAAAGAAATAGATGAATTAAAAGCTGAAATGCGAAGCCACCTTCTGGAAGCAGTTTATGAACTGAAGAAAGACGGGAAATCAGACCAAGAGGCAATTAAACTTTCAATCGAACGTTTTGGTGGAGAGCAAGAAATACGCTTTGAAACTAACCAACATCATCACAAAAAAAGGCTATTTGAAAAAGGATTATTGTTTGCAGCAATAACGGCACTTATAGTTGCTTTACTCTCATTTCAATTCCTCTATCAAAGAGAGGAATTAAACAGTAATGATTTTCCACATCGCATTAACGAAAAAATAATAGATATTCTAAATGGCCAAGAATCAATTTCAGAAGAAGTAAAAAATGAACTAGAATTTATTGTACAAAGTAATAAAAGAATTCATCAAATAGATATTTATAATATTCAAGGTTTTGAGGAAGATGAATTATATAAGAAACTGGAAAATTCTAAGCCGATTTATTCATACTTTGAAGATGTTAGTAAACCTAAGTGGTTATGGGCAGGGTATAATCGCGGTGGTAACGGCATGGGAAACTGGTTTGTGTATACATCAGCATTTGGTTACTATGTAGTATCTTTTTTGATTCTTTTTTTCGGTATCGCTCTTTATTGGGCTCTATTCACGATATGGGCAATTGCCTATGCATTTCACACTACAAAAAAAGTAAGTGTCTTATGGATGTTGTCGTTTTTGTTCTTTAACATCATCGGATTTGCCGCCTTCTATTTGACTAATAAAAAGCGCATACATGAAATGAAAGTCTGATTTTAGGCATTTCATTTTTTGGACGGAGAAAATGAGATGATAGTTCGCCATATATGGTAAAAATGGTATAGTTAACAATATCATGATTCTTCATTGGAATGGAGAGGGGACTATGGCTTTAGCAGCACCAGTGGAGTAAGGAACGATGTCCTCTGCTGCCGCCCGAGCTGCGCGGAAATTTCCTTTTGAATCTGGCGCATCAAGGGTATTCTGGTTGCCTGTATAGGCGTGAACGGTGGTCATCAACCCGGACTGGATGCCAAATGTATCGTTCAAAGCTTTAGCCATGGGAGCGAGACAATTCGTTGTGCAAGAAGCAGCGGAAATGACGGTTTCTGTTCCGTCCAGTGTATCATGGTTTACGTTATATACGATGGTCTTCATGTCGCCTGTTGCCGGAGCGGAAATAACGACCTTATTGGCTCCGCCTTTCAGGTGCAGCTCTGCCTTTTCTTTGGTGGTGAAGAAACCGGTACATTCGAGTACGATAGCTACGCCAAGCTCGCCCCAGGTAATGTCTTCAGGGTTGCGGTTGGCCAGCACTTTAATTTCTTGGCCGTTAACAGAAATAGCTCCTTCATGAACCTCGATATCGCCTTGGAAGGTGCCTTGTGTAGTATCATATTTGAGCAGATGCGCGAGCATTTTGGCGTCAGTTAAATCGTTTATCGCTACAACCTCGACATTCTCCATTTCCTGAATGCGACGGAAAGCGAGTCTACCAATTCGCCCAAAACCATTAATGCCTACTTTTATTTTCATTGAATACTCCTCCTGATTCGTTTCAAACTCATTCCAAAGCCAAACAAGTTTGCCTTAAGAATGGGTTTGTTTTATAATAAAAGATACCGATTGGTACCTTTTATTATATCAGAACTTAAACCTTTGGCAAGGTTTCGGCTTAAATTTTGATATAATGTTAATTTAGAATAAGATCATCTGGAGGAACCTATGAAAAAAGGAGATCGGACAAGAGAGCACATTATTATGAAATCGTCAGCAATCTTTAATCAAAAAGGGTACGCTGGTACATCGTTAAACGATATTATTGCCGACACCGGGATTAAAAAGGGGGGCATCTATCGGCATTTTACCAATAAAGATGAGATTGCACTTGAAGCCTACAGCTACGCTGCCAGTATAGTTAACAGCAAATTTGCTGAGGCGGTCGGCCGGGAGCAGTCTGCGTCAGGAAAATTGCTTGCTTTTTTTCACGTATATGAAGATGTTGTGGGTAATCCACCATTTGTTGGCGGATGTCCTATGCAGAATACAGCAGTAGAAAGTGATGATACTCATGAGGAGCTTCGGGACCGGGCAAGACAAGGGCTGCATAACCATTTGGATACGCTAAAAAGTATCATTCTGAGCGGGATAAATAGCGGGGAGTTTAAGGAGGATTTGAATGCGGATGCACTTGCATCATTTACCTTTTCCTTGCTCGAAGGAGGTATTTTACTCAGCAAGTTAGACGGGGATAATAAGCATATGCATATGAATACAGCATCCTTTGCATTCTATTTACAGAATTGTTGTTTGAACAATAGTTAAAGCCCAGCGCTTTTTTTCATGAGGCCGCCTCGTTTCGGGAGATTGCAGGGGTATTAACCCTTTACCGAAGGAGGCGGCTTTTTGTCTTTTTGGCTAACTGACATCTGAAGGTCTCGTCAGATACTCGTCATACATAGTTTTTATCATGTTGAACATTCACCTTCACGACTTTGGTGCCACGAACGGATGCCACAGCGTATATAACAAGCGCTATCCAAATGAGTGCAAAGCCGATGAGAAGGGTAGAGGAAACCGATTCTTTAAACATAAAGATGCTCAGTATCAGCATGATTGTCGGTCCGATGTATTGTACGAATCCGAGTGTGGAGAACGCCATGCGGGCGGCTGCCCGTGCAAAGAAGAACAGCGGCAGTGCCGTTACTGCGCCCGAAAGGAGTAGTCCGATGAACATGGACGGAGGCAGTGTCCAGGCCGTCGCCTTGCCCGCGGAGGCCAGATAGACCCAGTAGCCGAGCGCAAGGGGGAGAACTACAACCGTTTCCGACAACAAGCCTACAGAAGCATCTAGAGCAATCTTTTTTTTCGCAAGGCCGTATAAGCCAAACGACGCTGCCAGCGAGATGGCGACCCACGGAAATCGTCCATAGTCGATTGCGATGAGGAGCACCGCCGCGCCAGCGACGGCAATCGCGAGCCACTGGCCCCGATTCGGCTTCTCATGAAGGAAGACGATCGCTAGTAACACGTTCAGCAGCGGGTTTAAATAATAGCCGAGGCTTGTCTCAACGACATGGTTGTTGTTGACAGCCCAGATGAAAATGAGCCAATTCGCAGCGATCAACAGTCCGCTGGTGGTGAGCGACAGCAGGAGCGAACGGCTAGTCACAATCCGCTTCATATCACCCCAGCGGCGCTGGACGGTGACGAGAAGAGCCATGAAGACAAATGACCAGACAACCCGGTGTGATAAAATCTCGCCTGCAGGCACATCATTAAACACCTTCCAGTAAAGCGGGAGCACTCCCCACATGATATAAGCGATAATTGCGTTGATTAACCCATTATTCATAATTAAATTCCTTCTTCCCGCCCCGATTTCTGTTCAGTGCCCCGTAACGCCAATTCATTGTAACACAATTCGTTACGTTCGTATTTTTCATCTTTTTATCTCCTTTTGTGTACTCTGGTTTGGATATCCGAGCCCGGCGCTATTTCATTCTTGAACAGCATGTGATACCAGTGAAAGGCAAGACGGGTCCATCCTAAATCCTGAACAGAAAGAACGAACACAATGAAAATTCCTGTCACGGGAGGTACGGGTCATTAATTAAACGTAAGATCTATATTCAATTCTTTAGTTTTTGAAATAAATGTTGAATTAGAGAGTTATATTACATCCCTCAAATCTTATTAATGTTAATCTTGTCTGCAAGATGCATTTTTAAATAATAAAGGTGATGAATTTTTTGGAGGGTGATTAAGAAATTGCAGTTTAATCAAAGTAAGTTTTTAGAGATTTATAAAAATAAATTTAGTGAAGAATTTTTTTTGGATTTTTCTCAAGAATTTGGACTTTCCTATGAAGAGTTCTTGAAGCAACAGTTTGAGGAAAAAAAGTATAAGGTGAAGGAACTTGCTACTTTTTTAGGCTTGAGTGAAAGGGAAATTAAGCAGCACCTTAAGTTCTACTCCATAAAGAAAACGATGGATTTTAGACAATGGCCTCGAGAACTAGCTGGAAGTATGTTTATTTATGTTTTAAGAGCCTTTTTAGGGCTTTTAGGTGCCATACCTGTTTTTCATTACATGGGTTACCTTATATTGTATGGATATTTTTTTGGCGCAGCAGATCATTCTTTGTTAGATGTACTTATTAAGGACGTTCCCATAAGTCGTTCCACATGTTATATCGCTGGATTTATATTTACAGCTATCTCCATTTTTTGGATTTCATCGGCCTTTTTATATCGTCATGTTGGAAAAGTGTTTTTTATTTTTAGTATGCTTTATTTTCTTTTTGCTACTTCCATGAGCTTTATGTTTATATTTTTCTCAGCTAATAGTTCTTTTAGTATTCCTGTTCTGGGGAAGTTTCTTTTAGTTTGGTTATCTCCAGCGCTTGTAGCTGCAATTATTTGGGGCTCAAACTACTTAGCCCAAAAATCATATATGTATGCTAAAGAAATTATTCTGGGGGTGCTTTCCGCTGCGGTTTCCTTTTTTCTGTTGAGGATATTAAATATGATTTGGATTGTACTTATCTATATCGGGCTAGCTGTTATATTTTCTGTTTTATTTATTTATATCTCTAAAAATTGTTCTAAACCTAAGGCAGAGATAAGTGCGGACAGTGACATTTCTTCCAAAAAAGTAATGGACTTCACCTTAAAAGAATTTATGGCCTATATTTCTCTTGTAGTATCTTTAATGATTGTAATTGTATTTCCCTTAACCTCATTCGTTGTGTTTTCAACAGGGAATTATCTGGGATTTAGCTTATCTACTTTTGACTTGTTAAAAAGTGAAAACATTCTAGTTAAAGACAGTGTAATTAAAGGGAAATTGGTTTCTAAAGATGACGATAATTTATACATCTCAACAACTTCTCGAACTCTATTAGAAATAAGTAAAGATGCTTCAATCCAAATCACAAGCTCAACTGCCAATCAAGTTTTTACTGGAAATTCAGCAAATTGGGAAGTACGTATAATTGTATCATTTAATAGTGATGAAGTTTGGTACACTGGCGTAATTAAGAAGAATAATTCGGATACAATTGATGAAATTTCTTATGAATTAGATGAACAGTCCTTAATTGGTCTAGAATACCCAGATCCATCTGAAGAATTTTATATTATCGATAAATTAAGTGATATCAGTTTTAAAGGCTTCAGTTCTATTAATATTAGCTGGGTTGAAGATGGGAAACCTCAAGAGGACAAAATACTACTGAAATCTACTAACTCCGAGTAAATGAATTAGATTATTGCCCAATTCTACTCTCGATAGGGAAGTCGTTTTTTGTTCGCGAAGTTTATAACACAAATTTGTTCTTGTTCTACACTAATAAGGAGAATTAAATGAATACAATAATTCAAATTGTTAATTTTTTTAATTATGGTGTAGTTGGTATAGTTATAGGCGCTTTTATTGGGCTTACAACAGGCTACTATTTCTCAACAAGAAAACTTATTTCTTATCAGACCGTTACTATCCCACTCTACTTTTCTGATATGAGCAGGGCACCCTTACATGGTTTCTATAAAGGTATCCCAGTCAGTAAATTGAGAAGGACTTACTTCTATGTTTGGAACTCCGGAAATACTGCCATATTGAGTAATGATGTACCCACATTGTCACCTGTTAGATTGGTTTGGCAAGATAATTTTGATTCAGCAGTCGCAGTTCCATATGTACATTTGCTCAAAAGAACCAATGCATCTAATAATATAAAATTAAAACCCTACATATATGAAATTACATTTGAATATTTAGGTGTCAATGATGGACTTGTACTAGAAGTGATTCATACAAAAGCTGTTAAATTTCAATTAAGCGGTACAATCATTGGTTCAAAAAAAAGCAACTTAATTAAGAGAAACGTTTCAATGTTTTTTGGAAGAAAGCTTCGCCATGTAAGACCTCGTATTTTTTTTATCACATTTTTAATCGTCATAACGT
Source organism: Paenibacillus sp. FSL R7-0302 (assembly GCF_038006885.1). NCBI lineage: Bacteria > Bacillati > Bacillota > Bacilli > Caryophanales > Paenibacillaceae > Paenibacillus > Paenibacillus sp. FSL R7-0302. The sequence continues at coordinate 3,913,279 of NZ_JBBOWB010000001.1, read as the reverse complement.
GTATGCACGTCTATAGTAGATTTACTGGTTTTTATCCATTTTTCGGTATTTATAGTTTTCCCAATCAAGCTATGTACTTATTATTTTTAAAGTTTTTTTCTTTATTTTTAATTTTATTAATCTTTCTTCATAAAGATATTCCCCGAAAATTAACTTTTAACATCTATTCACGGGTAACGAATACTCTCAATGATAGTGATCAGTAGCATCTTCATTGTTTGGATAAGCTCCAAATTCTAGCAAGCTATAGTTGATTACACTTGAAGGCATCAAATGAGCCCAAACCTCCTAAAGGCTTGGGCTCTTACTCACCATCAATCCCTCGTAAAATTCTCCAACATCCCAGCCGGATACCGACTGCCGGCAGATCCGTGCGGGAGGATCTCTCGAATACGCTGAAGATCAGCTTGGTTGAACTGAACATTCACAGCGCCAATGTTTTGCTCCACCTGCGCAGCGCTGCGTGTACCGGGGATCGGGACGATATGTCCTCCTTGGTGAAGAAGCTAGGTAGGGCCAATTGTGCTACCGAAATCCCTTTGGCAGAAGCAAGCTCTTTAAGTTACTCCGTTGCTTGTAGATTGTAGATATAGTTCTCTCCTTGCCAACGTTCATCGAAGCGGCGCATATCGCCTTCGGCGTACTCGTGAGAGGGTTTCACCGCATCGTTCAGGAACCCTCTGCCTAATGGAGAGTACGGTACCAGACCCAATTCATTCAGGGTTGCCAGGATATCGTCCTCGATCTCGCGTTCGAAGATGGAGTATTCCGTCTGAAGCACGGACACTGGGGTAACCGCGTGAGCCCGGCGGATGGTTCTGGGACCCGTATTACTCAACCCTAAATATTTCACTTTCCCTTCTTGGATAAGATCTCAAACGACCCCGGCTACCTCTTCGACAGGAACATCAGGATCAGGAATATGCTGAAAGAGAACATCAATGTAATCCGTCTGAAGATCTGCTACTTTACGAATATTGTCGGAACGGCTATTAAAGCGTGTTCCGGGTTGCTTGGCGGTCATGTCGAAGCCAAATTTGGTAGCCAGGACTACCTTGTCACGAAAATCCCTCACGGCTGTACCCAGCAACTGTTAATTGTGACCCGTTCCATATCCGTATAATTCTGCTGTATCAAAGAAGTTAACTCCAAAGCTCATAGGCCCGGCGTATCGTCGCTATGCCTTCTTTTTCATTGGAAGGACCGTATGCCATGGTCATCCCCATCGTACCCAAACCCATAACAGAGAATTCTATTCCTTGTTGACCGAGAATGCGAGTTTTCAATGTAGTTCCTCCCTTAGCACCGGCATGTTAGAATAGATCAATTACGGCCCTGCTTAGATCATTGTTTTGAGGCAAGGGGTCTATTAGAATTTGGGGGTAAGCAACGATGTGGATGTAAAGGAGACGGTAATGTGCTTAGATTGGTCAATGTGGAGAATGGCACGGTAAAAGGCTTGCCCGCAGCCGATCCCCGGATTACGAGCTTCAAGGGAATACCTTTCGCAGCTCCGCCTGTAGGCGAGAACCGCTGGCGGGCACCGCAGCCTGCCGAAGACTGGGAGGGTGTTCTTCAGGCCCACGAGTTCGCACCGGTCTCCATGCAGGTCAGACAGGAGCTGGATGATAACAATATCTATACCCGTGAGTGGGCGGTGGAGCCGGATATCGCGATGAGCGAGGATTGCCTGTACCTGAACGTATGGACCCCGGCCAAGCAGGCGGACGAGAAGCTACCCGTCTATGTATGGTATTTCGGCGGCGGGCTCCAGGTGGGCCATCCGGCGGAGATGGAATTCGACGGGGAACGGATTGCCCGCAGAGGGATTGTGGTGGTGACGATTAACTACCGGCTGAATATCTTCGGCTTCCTATGTCATCCCGAGATTACGGTGGAATCGCCGGAGGCGCCCGCCAACTTCGGCAACCTTGACCAGCAGGCCGCTACCCGCTGGGTGAAGCGCAATATTGCCGCCTTTGGCGGTGACCCGGACAACATCACCATCGGCGGGCAGTCTGCGGGCGGCGGCAGTGTCATGAGCCAGCTGACCTCTCCGCAGAACGAAGGATTGTTTCAGCGGGCGATTGTTGAAAGCGGTATCTTCACCGACCTGTATCCGGGAACCCTGCTGCCGCCGCTACGGGGGACGTTGCAGGAAGCGGAGCAGGACGGCATCGAGTTCTTTAACTATCTGGGTGTATCCTCCCTCGCGGAAGAGCGGAAGCTGGATGCGGTCTATCTGCGGGACAAGGCAGTAGCGCTTGGCGGGTTCTGGGGCACCGTTGCGGACCAGAAGTTCCAGGTGGGCAACCCGTTCGATCTGTTCGTGCAGAACAGACGCTTGAAGGTGCCAATTATGCTAGGCCATACCTCCTCCGAGTTCTTCAGCACTCCGAATGTGCAGTCCTACGGGGAGCTCAAGCAGCTTGCGGCGGACATGTTCGGGGAGGATGCGGAGACCTTCCTGAAGCTTAGCGGCGCTAGGCCGGATGCTGTTCAGGAAGCGGCGGAGCGGGCAGCGGTAAGCGGGGTCGAATACGCCATCCGGATCGCCGGGCAGGCGAATGCGGATACCGGAAGCGAAACCCCGCTCTATTACTATAACTTCGATGAGGAGATTCCGGGATGGGATAACCCGGGCACCTTCCACTCGGTGGATCTGTGGTTCTTCTTCGAGACGCTGGCCAAGTGCTGGCGGCCGTTTGTCGGCAAGCATTATGATCTGGCCCGCCAGATGTGCAATTATACCGCTCACTTCATCCGTACCGGCGACCCGAACGGACAAGATTCCACAGGCGAAGCATTGCCGCGCTGGGAGCCGTACACCCCGGAAGCACCTTACGGGATGCTGTTCGCAGACAAGGCGGAGTTCTCCAGAGAACAACCGGGCGAGATCATGAATTTTCTGGTGCAGCAGTACTTCAAGAAGAGTGGCAGTCCGGTCTGAGGGGATTCTGCTCTTGATAGGATCAGCGGCAGTTTAAGACTTTATTTATTGAGTCTTAGATTGCCGCTGTTTTTATTGCCGGACCATCCCTTACCATGTTATTCCCTATCTAACAATAGCCCGATAGAGTAGTTTCGGCGGTATTCACTAAGATGTAAGAAAGAGTTGATGCTTCCATGAACGTTTGAAGGCAAAAAGGTGACCGGAGCCGATTTACTTAAAATTAAAGATATAATAATTCAAAATATCTACGATTTTTATAAGGAGGCACTACCGTAATGGGCATCGATACCGTGCTGTGGAGCAGACTGGTGACAGGCTTGACACTGGGGTTCCACGTTATTTTCGCAACAATTGGCGTTGGGGTTCCGCTGATGATCGCTATTGCAGAATTCATGGGCATACGCAAAAAAGACCCTCACTACACGCTGATGGCGAAGAGATGGGCCCGCGGGTTTGTCATTTCTGTAGCGGTGGGTGTGGTGACAGGTACAGCGATTTCATTGCAGCTGGCCTTGGTCTGGCCGAATTTCATGAAGCTGGCCGGTAACGTGATTGCGCTCCCGTTATTTATGGAAGTGTTTGCTTTCTTTTTTGAGGCCATCTTCCTGGGCATTTACCTCTATACCTGGGACCGGTTCAAAAAACCGTATATCCACTGGCTCCTTACGATTCCGATTGTTGCCGGTGCCGGGATGTCCGCTGTTTTTATCACGACCGTAAACGGGTTCATGAATCAGCCCGAGGGCTTTGCTATGGCGGGAGGGCAATTCATCGCAGTGAATCCGGTGGAGGCGATGCTGAATACAGCGACGTTCTCCAAGGTGTTCCATGTCTTAAGCTCAGCCTATCTGACCGGAGCTGCACTGCTGGCAGGCATTGCCGCGTTCGCACTCCTGAAGAAGGGTGCCTCCGAATACCATAAAAAAGCGCTGAAGCTGATGATGGCCGTGGTGATGGTGTTTGGACTGCTGAATGCACTTGCTGGAGATACGTCTGCAAAATTTTTGGCGGAGCATCAGCCGGAGAAGCTGGCTGCGGCAGAGTGGCATTTTGAAACGGAGAGCGGAGCAGATCTGATTCTGTTAGGCTGGCTTAACGCAGAGCATGAGGTGCTGGGCGCACTTCACATTCCCAAATTTCTCAGCTTCCTCGCCTTTGGAGATTTTAATGCAGAAGTGACCGGTCTGAATGAATTTCCTGCGGATGAGCGGCCGCCGCTCCTGGTTCATTATTTGTTTGATCTGATGGTCGGTGTAGGGTTCGCACTACTAGGCATTTCGTTCCTGTATTTCCTGTTTGTCTTCTGGAAAAAACGCAATGAGCATAACAAATGGCTGCTTCGCGCTATCGCGTTAGGCGCACCGCTTGCTTTTCTGGGAGTCGAGCTGGGCTGGTTCTACGCTGAAATCGGGCGGCAGCCCTGGATCTTAAGGGGATACATGCGTGTAGAAGAGGGGGCTACGGCATCACCGAGCGTGAGAATCCTGTTTTTTGTGTTCCTGCTGCTGTACATCCTGTTAGGCACGGTCTGTGTGCTTGTGCTGCGGCGCATGTTCAAGGACAATCCGGCGGAAACCGAGATGGAGAAGTGGAATCAGCATCCCGGCGGCAAATCCACAGTGAGGGGTGAGCACGCAAAATGAGTTATGAGCTGATTGGAATTTCAGTGCTCTGGCTGTTTTTATACGGCTATTTAATTGTGGCCTCCATTGATTTTGGAGCCGGGTTCTTTGCCTTTTATGCCCGGCTGACGAAGCAGGATCATCTGATTAACCGTTTGATCTCCCGCTACTTATCGCCTGTCTGGGAGATTACGAATGTATTTTTCGTCTTTTTTTACATTGGACTTGTCGGCTTCTTCCCGGATACCGCTTATTATTACGGCTCGGCACTGCTTGTTCCGGGAAGCATTGCGCTTATCCTGATCGCGATCCGCGGTTCGTTCTATGCGTTCGAGAACTACGGCTCCAAGAATAACATCGTATATCTGTTCCTGTACGGCGCTTCGGGCCTGCTGATTCCCGCGTCCTTGTCGGTGGCACTTACCCTGTCGGAAGGCGGCTTTATCTTTAAGCAGGGAGAGACCGTGTCTCTGGATTACTGGGCATTGTTCACTAACCCGTTATCCTGGAGCATTGTGGGCTTGGCGATTGTATCTGTGCTGTTCATCAGCGCCTCCTTTTTGGCCTTTTATGCTTCCCGGGCAGAGGATCAGCCCGCACTGAAGCTTATGCGTACTTATGCGCTGTTCTGGAGCACGCCGACGATTGTTATCGCGCTGACGGCCTTTATTTATCTGGGCCAGCACAATGAGCGGCATTTTCAAAATATGATGGATCTATGGTGGCTGCTTGCGCTGTCCGTTGCTTTCTTCATGCTTGCCATGTGGCTGCTGTACAGCGGACGCCGTTACGGGTTGGCGTTCATAAGCATCATGCTGCAATTTCTCTGCGCCTTCTTCGCATACGGCATCGGGCAGTATCCTTATATTCTGGACCCGTTCATTACGCTGGAGAACAGCATCACTTCACCGGCCATGGGCCTGGCGCTGGTCATTGTGTTCATCGGGGGCATGTGCTTGCTCATTCCTTCCCTGATTCTGGTGTTCAAGCTGTTCCTCTTTGACGCAGATTATGTGAAAGGAAAGAAATAAATGGACAAGACAACAAGCCTGATCGCTGAGCAAATGTCACGGCAACGCAAACGATTGGTTATGCTTGCCATTCTGTCGCTCCTGCTCGGCATTGCGATTGTAAGTCAGGCCAGGCTGCTGGCGGAAGCGGTCCAGCGGGTGTTCGTGGAGAAGGCTTCGTTATCTTCGGTTGCTCTGCTGCTCGCGCTTCTGCTGTCAGTGATGGCGATCCGCACGTTGCTGTTATATGCAAATGGGAAAATAGGCCTAACTATGGCGGCCGCCGCTAAGGCAAATATGCGTTCAGCCGTGCTGCAGAAGCTTACCCATGCGTCCATGCCTTCAACGCTGCGGGGGCAGACGGGAGGAAAGGTCAGTGTGGCGCTGGATGCAGTGGACGAGGCGGACAGCTATTTCAGTCAGTACATGCCGCGGATGGCCGAAGCAGCTATTATCCCGGTTCTAATATTGGTGGTTACGTTCATCTTACATGCGAATACGGGCTTCATTCTGCTGTTTACGGCACCATTCATCCCGCTGTTCATGATTCTGGTGGGACTGCAAACGAAGAATAAATCCGAAGAAAAATATGCGCAGCTCGCAGAATTCTCCGGCACCTTCCTGGATTCGCTCCAGGGGCTTGTTACCTTGAAAATATTCGGACAATCCCGCCGCCAGCAGCAGCAGATTGAGCGCAGCAGCCTGGGGTACCGTAACGCGACCATGGATATTCTGAAGGTTGCCTTTACGAATACGTTTATGCTGGAATCCATCGTCATGCTGAGCATCGGGATTGTTGCCCTTGAATTGGCTATTCAACTGCTCGTATTTAAATCGATGCCGTTCCACACTGCCTTTCTTGTGCTGCTGCTTGTTCCTGAATTCTTTAATTTGCTCAAAAATACAGGCACTGCCTTTCACAGCGGGCGGACCAGTATGGGGGCAGTCCGTAAGGTGGAGCAGATGCTTGCGGAAATAGGCGGCGGCACAGGTGCACAGCCGGAAGCGGGCGGGGAGTCCTCAGCCAAGTTTATCAAAATGCCGCCATCCATTGCGCTGGATCAGGTGCATTTCCATTATGCACCCGGTTCATTTGAGCTTAAGGCCGGACCCGTTTCCATAGGATCGGGAGAGCATGTTGCGATTGTCGGTAAAAGCGGCTCTGGCAAAACAACCTTGCTCCATCTCATTGCCGGGCTGCTGAAGCCGGTATCCGGGACCGTGCTGGTGAACGGAAGCCCGCTGACGGAGTGGGAGGAAGACTCATGGTTTGAGCAGGTCAGCTACATTACGCAGCACCCCTATATTTTTGCCGGTACCTTTGCTGAGAATATCGCCATCGGTGCCGGACGTAAGGTCTCCAGGGAAGAAATCAGGCAGGCCGCAGAGGAAGCGGGACTTGCAACGCTGGTTGCCGGGCTGGAGCAGGGACTGGACACCTATGTCGGGGAAGGCGGCAGGGGACTGTCGGGAGGAGAAAAGCAGCGGCTTGCTTTAGCGAGGGCATTTCTGAAACGTCCGGCTCTGATCCTGTTCGATGAGCCTACGGTGGGCCTCGACTTGCAGACCGAACAAATCCTGCAAAGCTCCATAACCAAGCTGGCCCAAAAGGCAACGATGATCACAGTCGCGCACCGGTTATATACGATCCGGCAAGCGGATCACATTTTGTTTATGGACCATGGCGTATTAGCGGCGGCAGGACCTCACGACGAGCTCCTTGAGCGTGTGCCTCAATATGCCGAGATGGTTGATATTCAGCGAAAAGGAGGGTCAGCATGAACGAACTGGCGATTTTGTCCAAAGCTATGATAGCAGAACGGAAGGATATTCTCCTATCGATTCTGGGAGGGTTTATTGCCGGTGCAGCCGGTGTGGCCCTCTTCTCCGCGAGCGGGTATCTGATTTCACAGACGGTCTTTATGCCACCGCTCTACACCCTGATCATACTGACTTCGCTGGTCAAGCTACTGGGTTTGCTCCGCGCGGCAAGCCGTTACGGGGAACGTCTGTATTCGCACAGAGCTACCTTTTCTATGCTTAGCCGTTTGCGCACAGGCTTTTTTGCCAGGCTGATTCCGTTAACGCCTGGTATCTTGAACAAGAATCGCAGCGGAGATCTGCTGGCGAGGATTGTTGGGGATGTAGAGAGCCTGCAGAATTATTTTTTGCGTGTCGCTTATCCGCCGGTGATCGTCATCACGGTGTTTCTGGCCACCATGGTGTTCAGTGCTTCTTATTCATTCTGGATCGCCTGCTTGTTTGTAACAGGAATGCTGCTAACCGCGTTGGTTGTACCGGGAATCGTATTACTGGGCCAGCGGGCGATTAATGGCCGTGTCCGCAAGCAGCGGGCGCTGCTGTCAACGGAAGTGACCGAGGTCTTGTATGGCTTCCGCGATCTGAAGGTGTACGGGCAATTGCCGCAGCGGGAGCAGCAGCTCCAGGCGGCTTCGGCAGCACTGACAGCAGAGCAGCAGCGTGCGGCAGGCCATCTGCTGCGCGGACAGGCGATGCATACCTTTGTCACCTTTTTTATTTCCTGGGGTGTACTGACGTTAGGAGCCTATCTAATTATGGAAGGTGCGCTGGCCGGCGTATTTCTGGCGATGCTTGTCATGGCCTCACAGACGGTGTTCGAAGAAGCCGCAGCCATGGCTACTATGCCAGCCTATAAGCAAGACAGCGAGCACGCAGCCAAAAGGCTGACTGAAACTGTAGGCACTGCCGGTGACTTACCTGTGCAGCCGGGCCTCATTCTGCCAGCAGACGATGCTGTTTCGGTGGAGCTGTCCTGCGTTACGTTCCAATATGAAGACGAGTGGCGGCCCGCACTGAAGGAAGTATCGCTGCACCTCCCGGCAGGCTCCCGAACGGCCGTGGTCGGACCAAGCGGGTCCGGCAAATCCACGCTGATCGATTTGCTGCTCAAGCTGCGTATGCCTGTATCCGGGGACATCCGTTTGGGCGGCATTCCGGTGCAAGAGCTGGATGAGTCAGGCATTTGGGAGGCCTCGAATGTCGTCTTACAGCAAGGTCATTTTTTCCGTGGAACAGTCCGTGACAACCTGCTGCTGAATGGAGAAGAACCATCTGACGAAGTATTGTTAGAAGCTCTCGCTAAGGCCCAATTGCCGGATGTGGCTTTAACCGATGTGGTATTCGAGAAAGGAGAAAACCTGTCTGACGGTGAGAAGCAGCGTCTGGCGCTGGCCCGGGTCATGCTCCGCAAAGGGCGGTTGTGGCTGCTGGATGAACCGACATCCTCGCTGGATTATGTAACGGAAGAGCGCGTGTTAACCCGTCTCTACGAGCAGTCCGCAGGAGATACATTACTGCTCATATGCCACCGGCTTACCGGCCTGGAAGGTATGGACAGGATTATCGTCATGGAGCAGGGCAGGGTCATCGAAACAGGTTCATATGCGGAGCTAATGGAGCAAGAGGGCTACTTGTACCGTATGAAGCAAATAGAGCTGCAAATGATTGGAGAGCTATAGACAGAAGTTCTCTATCGCGAGGCGATTATTCATAAATTGATTAACAATGCGACCATCGATATGGGTTATGCTGCTCACCTTAAGGTGAGCTTTTTTTGGTGAAGAAAGTCACATTTTAATTATGGGATATATGCTATTTTTATCTTGTTAAATGTAAATATTGCCTCTTATACTAATTCTCCCTACTTTATACCTATTCAACCCCGTAAATGGTAATAGTTAATTTTCACCACTTTGAAGTCTACCAATCCCTTGTAAAATGCATGTTTATTCAAAAAAATACATATATATTTTAATGGAATTTTTTTGTGATTTACAGTCGTGAATGATAAGCATAGTAAAAGGAGCGATAGGTATGAATAAGCAGACAGACAAGCTAGTGGCGATTGTGGGGATGGGCTGCAGGTTCCCGGGAAGCGCAAATAATGTAGAACAGTTCTGGGACATCTTGAAGTCAGGCAAGGATACGATTACGGATATTCCCGAGGATAGATGGAGTATTGAAGAATATTATCATCCCAACAAACAGGTAAAAGGAAAAAGCCACGCCAGGCGCGGAGGATTTATCGATAAGTTTGATCAATTTGATGCAAAGTTCTTTGGAATTAATGCCAGAGAGGCCGATCAGATCGATCCGCAACAGAGACAAATGCTGGAGATTGTCTGGGAGGCGTTAGAAGACGCAGGAATTAAGCCCGGCAGTCTGAGCGGTTCCCACACCGGTGTGTTTATCGGCGGATTTACGCTCGATTATAAAATCCTGCAATTTGCTGACGCTGCACAAATTGGAACCCATGCTGCAGTAGGAAGCATGATGACGATGTTATCGAATAGAATCTCGTACATATACAATTTAATGGGTCCCTCTCTATCCATAGATACAGCCTGCTCGTCCTCTGTGGTTTCTGTTCATGAGGCCTGCAAAAGCCTGCACAACGGTGAATGCGATCTGGCCTTGGCAGGCGGCATGGAACTGATCTATGCCCCGGAATATTTCATAGCCGAATCCAAAGGCGGATTCTTATCGGTGGACGGAAGCTGCAAGACCTTCGACGCTGCTGCGAACGGTTATGTCAGGGGAGAAGGGGGCGGAATCCTTGTCCTTAAAAGTCTGGAAAAAGCGCTCGAAGACGGCGACTATGTGTATGCCGTGATCAGAGAGAGCCTTGTGAACCAGGACGGAAAAACGAATGGTATTACGGTTCCTAACGGCGAATCACAAAAGATGCTGCTGCAGGATGTATATGCGAGAGCAGGAATTGCCTCCGATGAAGTTCAGTATGTCGAATTGCACGGAACCGGAACAGCACTGGGTGATCCCATTGAAGTCAATGCGGTCGGTGAGTTCTTTGGTGAGCACAGAACTGAAGATAACAGATGTATCATGGCTTCGGTCAAACCGAACATCGGTCATCTGGAGGCAGCCTCCGGCGTAGCATCGGTAATCAAGGCGGCGTGCATTCTTGATCATCGACAGATTGTGCCGCATATCGGGATGAAAGAGCTTAATCCTGAGCTTGATCTGGACAAGCTGAGGATAAGAATTCCCTTAACCAATGAAAGCTGGCCGCAGGATGGTAAAGCTGCCATCGTCGGTGTCAATTCGTTCGGATTTGGCGGAACCAATGCGCACGTGATTTTACAGGGAATAACGGGTGACAGAAAGTACGATGGAACAGTCAACGAAGAACTGCCTCAAGTATTAACCATCTCCGCAAAAACAGAGCAATCCTTAAAGGCTCTTGCCGCAGAATACACTGAATTTCTGAATCATACAGAAGAAAGTTTACCGGATATTTGTTATTCCGCCCTTACCAAACGTGAGAAATTCCCGAAATCCCTTGTGTTATTCGGAGGGAATACACAGGAGATCATTCAGGGTCTGACAGATTATCAGCAGGATACTCTGCCGCAGAATGTGGTTGCGGGCAATGAGGGCAAAGACAAGAGACTGGTGTTTATTTTCACCGGCATGGGTCCTCAATGGTACGCGATGGGACGCGAGCTCTATCATGCGAATACGGTATTCCGCCATACGGTCGAGAAGTGCCACGCTGAGTTCTCCCGATACTTGTCCTGGTCATTGCTGGATGAATTCCTGATTCCTGAGGAACAATCCAGCATGCAGTTCACCGAAGTCTCCCAGCCGTTGAATTTTACGGTGCAGGTGGCCTTGGTGGAGATGTGGAAGAGCATGGGGGTCGTCCCGGATCTGATTATCGGACACAGTGTGGGTGAAGTGGCAGGATTGTATGCTGCCGGTGTCTACAGTTTTGAAGATGCGGTCCGGATTTCGTATTACCGCAGTATGCTCCAGCAGCGGCTGACGGGTAAAGGCGGTATGCTTGCGGTTGGCTTGAATGAAGAACAGGCCGCAGAGCTGATTGCTGACAATAACGACAAAGTATCCATTGCGGCAATCAACAGCAACACAAGCGTAACCCTGTCCGGAGATATGGCCTGTCTTACAGAGATCAGCAGCAAGCTTGAAGCTGACGGTGTTTTTAACAAGTTCTTAAGAGTAACGGTACCTTATCATAGTGTGTTTATGAATGAGATTAAATCGGAGCTGCTGGAAGCCCTGCGCGATATTCATCCGCAACCAACCAAAATCAGAACGTATACCACCGGAAATGGCCAGCTGGCGGAAGGGCCGGAGCTGGATAATGAATACTGGTGGCTGAATGTATCCGGTTCCGTGTACTTTGCCAAGGCCATGGAACAGATTTTGGAGGAAGGCTATGCCTGTTTTGTTGAGGTTGGCCCTCATCCGGTACTGGCGAATTCAGTCAGTGAGCTTGCGGGTGAGATGGATCTGGAAGTCCTGATCTCGCCCTCCCTCCGCAGAAATGATCCGGAAATACCAAGGATGCTTAGAACCTTGTCTGAGCTATTCTGTGCAGGCTATGAAATTGACTGGTCCCGGATCTACAGAGGAACCTTTAAGTATGTGAAGCTGCCGCATTATCAGTGGGAGCATGAGAGGTTCTGGAAAGAATCCAAAGAGCATATGAAGAGACGCCTTGGACAGAAAGAGCATCCTTTTATCGGATACCGCAAGAACAGCGTGGTTCCGGCATGGGAAGCGGAAATCAATGATTATATTATGCCGTTCGTCTCAGACCATTGTGTAAATGGCAGTGTACTGCTGGCCGGGGCCCATTTCATTGAAGCCGCGTTCCAAATGCTCCGTGATTATAGCAAATTAAGCATGGATGAGGTGTATGGTTTATATCATATCCACTTTAAAAGAGCGCTGTTCCTTGATGAGAATAATGCCGGCCACATGTCTATTAACTATGATCCGCAGCATGGTGTGGTGAAGATCGGAAGCCTGGCAGATGGCGATGTATCCAGAACTACCGAGAATTTCCGTGGGGAATTTGTCAGAAAACAGACCTTCCCGGTCAACCGGACAGCCGATCTGGAGGCTCTTAAGCACAGTGCCAGGGAAATTCTGAATCAGGCGGAATGCTACGGGCTGCTGGAGAAAATGAATTTCACCTACGGGCCTATGTTCCAGGGGCTTAAGAAGGTATGGATTAATCATAATGAAGTCCTGGCTGAGATCTGCATGCTGGAGGAGTTAGGCATCCAGGACATGGATAATATCCTGCATCCGGTTATTCTTGATGCTGCCTTTCAGTCGCTGCTCGCTAATCAATTTGATGAGCTGAGAGATCACGGGCAAGTTGATATTAAGCTGCCGGATACGGTGGACTCGGTCGTTGTATACGGTAAGACATCCGGTCCATTGCGGGTCCGTTCTATAGTGAAGGAATCGAATAAGGAGTTCATTGCCGGGGATATTGAAATCTATGATGAGCAAGGAAATATTGTTGTCATTGTAGACAACTTTGTGGCCAGATCAGTAGATAAAAGTCCGGAAGATGCCGTGCTTAGCGAGAAGAATCTGAAAGAATGGTTCTATGCCATTGAATGGAAGGCTCAGGAGGCAGAGAACGATGAGCAACTGATCGCGGCCCGTAATTCGTATACGAACTGGGTTGTGCTGTGTGATGCTTCCGGCATGGGTGACAGGATTGCCGACAACTTAAGCGGCAGAGGCTATAACTGCAAACGGTTCTACGCGGATTATCAGAATCCCGCCAACCGGGATGCAGGCAGTGTTATCGTCAGCAATAATCAAGAGGATTATATCAAGCTGATTCAGCACATGGATCAACAGCAGGAATACGGCATTATCCACCTGTGGGGTCTGGACATTTCAAGTCATGATCAGATGGATACGGATGATATTGAGGCTTCCAAGCAGAAGGCGGTCAACAGTATCCGCCATGTTATGAATACTTTGAATGAGCACTCCATGAAATATCGTACTTGGGCAGTTACCCAAGGGGCAGTCAGTGTTGACGGCAAAGAGCCAGTTGATGTCCTGCAGGGAGCGGCTATCGGTATGTGCAGAGTAATCAGCCACTCCGAGTGCATTGGAAGCTGGGGAGCAAGTATGGATATCGATCATCACCCCGCCTCAGTCGAACTTCTGATCAATGATCTGGAGAACTATACACGTGAAGATCAACTGGCGTATAGAAACGGTGTCCGTTATGTTGCCAGATTGGAGCATATCTACGATCTGGACGGGAACATCCCGGTCACTATGGCGGACAATAAGATTTATCTGGTCACGGGTGCAATGGGCTCACTCGGGCAAATCACTGTGAATTGGATGTACGAGAAGGGAGCCAGACATTTTGTATTGGTGGGCCGTACTCCGTTCCCTGGTAAAAAAGAAAGAAAAGGGATGGCTTCATCCCATAAGCTGTACAGCCAGGTGCAATTTATCAATGAGCTTGAACGGAAAGGCTGTACCGTTGAAGTAGCCGCGCTGGACATCGCGGATGAAGCAGCAGTCGGGGAGCTTACGCATCGATTGATTCATGAAGAAACCATGCCGATCGGCGGTGTGATCCATATTGCCGGTGTAGTCAAAGACAAATTAATGATGCAGATGGAGCAACATGAGTTCGATGAGGTCTATGACACCAAAGTTAAAGGCGCCTGGTTATTGAATAAATATCTTGAAGAGGTTGAACTGGACTTTTTCATCATGTATTCATCCACCGGATCGGTTGTCACGGCGGTTGGACAAGTGAATTATGCCGCAGCGAATTCCTTTATGGATTCACTGGCCTGCTACCGCCGCAATAAAGGCAAAACTGCCTTGAGTCTGGGCTGGGGACCATGGGGTGTGGGGATGGTTAAAGAAAAGAATTTGATTGATCATTATAAATATCAAAGAGGCATGAACCCAATCTACGCGGTGAATGGCATGCAGGCCCTGGAAAGAGTGTTCGGACAACAGCTATGCCATGCGGTAATCGGTGAAGCGGACTGGCCGCTGGCGCTGAATAATTATCCGGGCAAGCCTGCATTGTACAATCACCTCGCCGTGCAAAACGAAGATACTGCCGGGGACATGCAGGAGACCGACTTGTTCAGCATTCTGGCCAAAGTCTCCGGGATGGAAGAAAAATGTGCGGTTATCATGGATTTCTTCGCTGAGATCATTGCTGAGACCATTCATGCCAAGAAGGAAGCACTTGTTCTTGATGAGCCGATCAGTTCGGTTGGAGTGGACTCCATTATAGCTGCAGAGATCAGAAATAAAATAAATAAAAAATGCAGTATTAACATTTCCATTGTTGACCTTCTGGGTGGAATCAGCATTGCTGACTTGGCCGGAAAACACTTCAATGACATCAACGACCTGATTATTGAAGACGAATCCGAAGCGGACCTGGAGGCTTTATTGAACCAGTTAGAGAATCTGACAGAAGAAGAGGCTGCGCTTCTACTATCTAAATAAAAACGGAAAGGAGGATACAGAAGCATGGAAATATCCGCTCAGAATGATGATCTTAGAGACCTCGATATTGCTATTATCGGGATGGACTGCCAGGTTCCGGGAGCAGATAACGTAATGCAGTATTGGGAGAATCTGTGCAACGGAACGGAGTCGCTTACCTTCTTCACCGATGAGGAGCTTCGGGCAGCAGGGATACCGGAAGAACTGCTCACCAATCCGGAGTACAGAAAGTGCGGCTTCAAAATAAATGATATTGAGCAATTTGATGCGGCGTTCTTTGGCTTCACGCCCAGGGAAGCGGCCCTGATGGACCCGCAGCAAAGAATTCTGCTTGAGAGCTCATGGCGGCTGATGGAAAGTGCCGGGTACCAATCGGACCAGTATGCAGGGAAGGTTGGCGTATTCGTCGGGACGGGAACCAGCAAGTATTTATTGAAGAATATTATGTCCAGTATGGATCTGGATTCCACTCCAGAGATCAGACAAATATGGATTGGGAACGATGTTCATTATGCTTCGACCATGATTTCCTACAAGCTGAATCTGAAGGGACCGAGCGTGAACGTGCAGACTGCATGTTCCACTTCCCTGACCGCCGTGGTTCTGGGCTGTCAGGCTCTGCTGAATTATCAATGCGATATGGCCATTGCCGGAGGGAGCTCCCTGTCGCTTCCTCAGGATAGCGGTTATCTCTACATCAAAGGAGAGGTTCTTGCGGAGGACGGACATTGCCGGCCGTTTGATAAAGATTGCAGCGGTTCATTAAGCGGCAGCGGAGTAGGAACCGTGCTGCTGAAAAGATTGGAAGATGCTGTAAACGACCGGGATCATATCATCGCTGTCATTAAGGGAGCCGCCTTTAATAATGACGGTTCGGCAAAGGTTGGTTATTCGGCACCAAGCATTGAAGGCGAACGCAATGCGATTAAGAGCGCCCAGATCCTAAGCGAGATCGATGAAGAAACGATTACTTATATTGAGACTCATGGAACAGCGACTCCCATGGGGGACCCCATAGAGATACAAGCACTTACAGAAGCCTTCTCAGAAGCCACGGACAAGCTGAATTTCTGCGCCCTGGGTGCAGTGAAAGCCAATATTGGACATCTGGATTCTGCAGCAGGTACGGCCGGGTTAATCAAAACCAGTCTGATGCTCCAGAAGCAGAAGCTTGTACCCTGCATCAATTATAAAGAAACCAATCCCAACATTGATTTGCAGAACTCCCCGTTCTATGTAAATACCCGTCTCAGAGACTGGAACACGGATTGCCGGGTAAGAAGAGCGGGCGTCAGCTCGTTTGGCATTGGCGGTACCAATGTTCATGTAGTCTTGGAAGAAGCGATCGACACCCGCAAAGTCGAGAGCCATGAGGAATTTCAATTGCTGCTGCTATCCGCAAAGACAAAGACCGCCTATGAAGAGGTGGCCGGACAATTGCTGGATTTTGTGCAAAATAATAAAGATATTGATTACCGGAATATCCTGTATACGATGAATATCGGAAGAAAGAGACTGCCCTATCGAGGCGGTCTGGTCTGTAACAGCAGAGAAGAGCTGATTCATAAATTGGGCGCCAGCCTTCCTGCGGTGAAATCTCCAAATGAGAACGAAAAGGAAATTGTGTTCCTGTTCCCGGGACAAGGCGTGCAGTATGTGAATATGACAAAACAACTGTACGATACGAAGCCTATATTCCGGCATGAGCTGGATAAGTGTTTCGAGATTCTTCAGAAGCAGTTGAACTATGATTTAAGACAGCTTATCTTTGCAGATCAAGCGGATGCTAAGGGTGAGGAGACGCTCACCGAAACCCGGAATACACAGGTTGCTCTATTTGCCGTTGAGTACTGCTTGGCCAAGACTTTGATGCATTGGGGAATTACTCCCAAAGCTCTGCTGGGGCATAGTGTTGGGGAGTACGTAGCCGCTTGTCTGGCCGGGGTATTCTCACTCGAGGATGGTCTTAGATTAATGGTCATGCGGGGCCGGATCATCCAAAGTCTGCCGGCGGGCGAAATGCTGTATGTGAATATGAACGAGCAGGAAGCGCAGGCCTATATTAACGGGAAGGTCTCACTGGCCTTGATTAATTCCGAGAACCGGGTGGTATTGGCCGGGGATAGCGCAGCGCTGCAGGAAGTGGTCGAACAGATTACAGAGCAGCGGGAGTACAGAATTCTTCACACCTCCCATGCTTTTCATTCCTATATGATGCAGGGTGCAGTGGAGGACATGCTGAAGGTGCTTCAGACGGTGACGTTCAACAAGCCGATGATCCCGATCATGTCCAATGTCACGGGAGAGTGGCTGAAGCCGGAAGAGGCGATGAGTGCCGACTATTGGATACAGCATATGCTGGGCACCGTCAGATTTAAAGATGCTGCACTTCATTTGGCACAGAAAAATTATAAATACTTCATCGAAGTGGGTCCGGGAAAAACGCTCTCTGTCTTCATGCAGGATAATTTGAAAGACTACGCGGAGTGCCTATTGTTCCAAACGGTCCGCGGCATTAAGAATACGATGAATGATAATAAATTTCTGGCGGAGTTCGTAAAGAAGGCCTGGATCAGCGGACTAACCATTGATTTTGCAAAATATTACGGAGATGAAATCTTATTCAGAACCCCTTTGCCGACGTATCCTTTTGAAAGGAAGAGACATTGGATTGAAGCTGGCAAGCAGAAGGCTTATGAAGCGGCTGTAAGCAACGGCTGGGATAGGGAGCTTTCAGCAGACAGTGCTGTAGAAGCGGACACGATAGAGTATAACCGGCCGGATATATCGGTGGAATATGAACAGCCTGACAATGCGATTGAAGAGAGTATAGTGGAAATCCTCCAGGATATTATGGGGATCACGCCGATTGGAATCAACGATAACTTCTTTGAGCTTGGCGGACATTCTCTGATGATCACACAAGTCGTCCTGAGAATAAAGGAACTCTATGGGATTGAATTGCAGTTGAAGCTGTTTATCGAAGCACCGACTGTCAAGAATGTAGCTGACCTTGTATTGGAAGAGTTGTCAGAAAGCCTCGATTTGGATGCAGTCTAAATATGGACAGATAGAGGTGTGGAGAGATGCAGAACAACGAAAGCGGAAGTGTGAAAAACAGAGTGAATGCCTTATCGGACGCCAAGAGACTGCTGCTGGAGAGTCTCTTGGAGGAACAAAGAAAAAAGAAAAGACAGATCATCCTGCAAGAGAAAGGGCTGCATAGGGTCATCAAGAGAGCACCGGAGTTGACCGTGTTGCCTTCCAACTATATGCAAAAGAAAATTTGGTATGTCGAACAACTCTTCAATGAATCGGTTACGTATAATGTTTCGGGTTATGTGACATTCCATGGCAAGCTTCAAGTGGAGCTTTTGCACAAGGCCTTCAGAACGGTGGTTAAGCAGCAGGAGGTGCTGCGTTCTAAATTCAAGGGAGGACAAGGACAGCTTGAGGTTGAGCTCAGCGAAGATACCGAAGAGCCGGTCTTCAAAAGTTATGATTGCTCCCAGGCAGGGATGGAACTGTCTCCTGATGATATCAGGCAAAGGATGTACACGGAAGGAATACAGCCGTTCCGGTTAGCTGAGGGCAAGCTTATTCGCCTGATCTGTTACAAGCTTAGTGAGACCGAATGGATTGGACAAATTGTTTGGCATCATATTGTATCGGACGGCTATTCAAGCGGCATTTTTATTAGAGAATTGCTTCAACTGTATGAAGCCTATGCAGGCGCAAGCATGGCACCTGTAGAGGAACCCGCTGTGCAATATTATGATTATGTCATCCACATGAATGACCGGATTGCCAAAGGCGAGTTCGATCATCAGCTTAAGTTCTGGAGGGAACAATTGTCGGGCAGCAGCATGACCTGTATGCTTCCAACGGATTACACGGCCGGTCATGGGCTTACCTATCATGGCGAACGGGTAGCTTTTTCAATCCGCAAGGAGCTGAAAATAAAACTGGAAGCTGCTGCAAAAAAACACGGGGTTACACTGTTTGTTTTGTTAATGAGCGCACTCAAAATTATGCTGCATAAGTACGTACACCAAAACGATATTATTGTCGGGGTCCCGGTTACCGGCAGAAATGAAGAGGAATGCCAGAGCATCATCGGGTGCTTCCTGAACATGCTGCCGATCCGCAGTACTATTGGAGAAGATCAACAATTATTCGATTATATCCAGGCGGAGAATGCCCAGGTGATGCAAGCCCTGAAGAATCAGGATTTGCCGTTTGATTTCATAGTAGAGGACTTGAAGGTAGAAAGAGATTTGCTGTCTACCCCGATCTATCAGGTGGTGTTCAGTTATGAGACCCATGCGTTAAAGGATATTACAACAAAGGATTTCTACATAGAGTTCGAAGAACTGGATTTAAAAACGGCCAAGGTGGACTTGGCGCTGGAAGTCAATGATGACAAGGATGGGTTAATCGCCTGGTTTGAGTATAATTCGGATAAATTCTCCCGGGAGCGGATTGAAAAGATTAAGGATTATTATCTGAATATTCTGCAATTCATTGCTGAATATGACAATCGGGCCATTGCAAATATTGAAATGATCTCGGAAGAAGAAAAGGATGAGATCCTCTACTCTTTTAACGAAAAGGTTACGGACTATAAGCCACAGACTATCAAGCAGCTATTCGAGACCCAGGCGGCGCTCCGGGAAGAGGCAGTAGCCGTAGTATGCGGCAATGAGAAGATTACCTATAAAGAACTGAATAACCGCAGCAATCAACTGGCACATCATCTGCGGAAAACCGGTGTGGGCTGCGAGAGTCTGGTTGCCATTATGCTGGATAAATCCATTGAGGCCATCATTGCCATACTGGGGGTAACCAAGGCTGGCGGTGCTTATATGCCGGTGGATTTGACTTATCCCCGGGAGCGGATGGAGTACATTCTGGAAGACAGCAAAGTCCGGTATATGATAACTTCCGGCATCCATCAGGATTATGCAGGTATTGAGCAGATTTCAATGGGTGATAAGCGCATTGAGACCGAGTCCACGGACAATCTTACGGACCACAGTAATCCGGATAATCTTGCTTATGTAATCTATACCTCGGGAACTACAGGTCAGCCTAAAGGCGTGATGGTGGAACACAGCGGTATTGTTAACTTGAGAGATTATTTTTGGAATAAATACAAAGTGACCACGGATGATACGATCCTGCAATTTGCCAATCTTGTTTTTGATGCCTCTGTCTGGGAAATGATTATGGGAATTCTCACGGGTGCAAGACTATGCATCATTACCAAAGAAGTTGCGCTGGATGTGAATCTGCTGGAACTGGAGCTGAAAAGGCATAACGTAACCGTTGCCACCTTGCCTCCGCCATACTGGAATGTAATAGCGGATAGAGCCATCGGAATCCGTCTGTTGATCACAGCGGGATCAGCAACAAGCGTCAATCTGGTCGAAAAATTGGCAGAGCCGATTGAATATTTCAATGCGTATGGACCTACCGAGACTACGGTCTGTGCATCGGACTGGCAATACGAAAGGACTGTTCAAATCCCGAATCGAATTCCGATTGGCAAGCCAATTGCCAATATGCAAATCTATATTATGAATTATACTTCCTTATGTGGAAAAGGAATTATCGGAGAATTATGTATAGCAGGAGCAGGCATTGCCCGGGGGTATCTGAACAGGCCGGAACTGACAGCGGAGAAATTTATTGATAATCCCTATGGTCCCGGTAAATTGTACCGGACGGGGGATTATGCTAGCTGGCTGAACGACGGAAATATTGCTTTTACCGGAAGAATAGATAATCAGGTCAAGATCAGGGGACACCGGATCGAAATCGGAGAGATTGAGAATAAGCTCTCTTCTCATAACAAAGTGATTGAGGCGGTTGTTATCCCGGAGATTGACCACCAGAGCAATCTTTATCTGGCAGCTTATTTAGTTGTGGATGCAGCAGTGACTCTGACAGAAATCAGAAGCTTTTTGAACGATGGATTACCTTCGTATATGATTCCATCAGCATTTAATACGCTTGAGGCCATTCCGCTTAATATGAACGGTAAGCCGGATAACAGCAGATTAGCGTCCTTAGGCCAGCCTATGGAAGCGGAGAACGATTTCGCTGAACCGTCCACAGAGATTGAAAGAACGCTGGAACGAATCTGGTCTGAGCTCTTAGGGGTCCGGCGGGTTAGTATCCGTGATCATTTCTTCGAAATTGGCGGAGACTCCATTATCAGCATGCAGGTTATCGCCAAGGCGGCAGAGGCAGGAATTAAGCTCGAATTAAAGTCTTTTTACGATGATAAATGTATTGAACAAATGGCATTAAAGGCTGAGGCAGTTGAACAAATCTGCTGTGATCAGGGAGAGGTTACAGGTACTTACCTGTTGACACCTATCCAGCAGTGGTTCTTCACCAATAATTTCCCGGAAAATAACCATTGGAATCAGTCTGTAAGCTTTGAATTGAAGGAGACTGTAGATGCCGGGCGATTGAATGAAGCGCTCAATGAAGTGTGCCGGCAGCATGATTTGTTAAGAACCCGCGTACTTCCCGGAACGGCTCCAAGGTATGCGGATATTCTGCCGTTTGCCTACAGCGAACGCTTGAAGACAGTAGAGATTCCAGCTCATGATGACTATGAACAGCGGATGCAGCAGGAATTGACAGCTTTTCAGCAATCTCTTAATTTGCAAGCGGGAGAAGTATTTAAAGGGCTGCTTATTGTATCCGATACGTTGTCAGGCAGCAGACTGGTATTGACAGCACATCATCTGGTATGCGACGCGGTGTCCTTCAGGTTCATCGTCGAGGATCTATTGAATGGCTATCAGGCCTTAACAGATAAGCGGGAAGTCAGACTTCCGCAGAAAACCTCATCCTTCATAAGCTGGAGCAACGCGGCAGAAGCATACGCCGGCAGCCATGAAGCAGTGAGCAAAAAAAAGGAGTGGACAAAAGAAATTGCGGCTCATTCAAGAAAAACCAAAAGAGGCCGCTCCAGCATAGACAATCTTGAAGGAGAAGCAGAGCAATGCCTGTTCTCCTTAACGGAAGAAGATACCGCCAAGCTAATGATTGAAGTGCCTAAGCATTACAGCATTCAGCCTATTGAGGTGATGATTGCCGCCCTGGAAACGATGCTGCATGCATGGGATGGGGCAGACCATACCTTATATCTGGAAAGTCACGGAAGAGATATGCTTGCCGGTCAGGTGGATCTGTCAAGAACGGTAGGCTGGTTTACCAACCTGTATCCTTTTTACTTCTCCGCAGATGATATTTCAACTACTGGAGCTACGTTAAAAAAAGTGAAAGACAGATTAGCTGCCGTGCAGAAGCGTAAGTTCGAGTTCTTGCTTAGTGATGGCCCCCGTGAAGCTATTGATATTGTTTTTAATTACATGGGGCATTTGGATAACAAAACCTCCGAGCATGCACATTTCCGGCTGCTTACCGGAGAACCGCTGTATACCAGGGGATTGAAGAATGCAAGAGTTAGTCTGCTTGAAGTCAACGCGTATATCCGGCAGGATCGCTTAACCTTCGAGTGGGGATATCACCCGAATATCCATTCCGGGGAGAACATCGTGCAGCAGGCAAATGCCTTCACGGATACGCTTAGGGGGATGATCAGCTACTGTATTGAATCTGAGGATGATGGAGTTTCCGCTGCAGATTTTGACGATGTGGATATGGAAGATTTAGATTTCATCTTGGCAAAGTTCAATTAAGGTCACTCAGGGACAAGAAAGAGGAGAATAAATGAACAAGAGGAACGTTGCAGATATCTATGGATTATCCACCATGCAGGAAGGCATGCTGTTCCACAGCTTGAAAAGTGAAAGCAGCAGCATGTATTTGGAGCAATTCTCGTGCAAATTACACGGGCAGATTAATTTCGAATATTTTTGGGATGCCTGGCAGAAGGTCATTAACGATCATTCCGCTCTAAGAACCGCCTTTGTCTGGGAAGGTGTGAAAAAACCTGTTCAGGTAGTTCTGAAGCAATGCGAATGCAGCTACATTCAGTATGACTGGAGCAATCTGCCGAGGGAAGAAATCGAGCATGATTATAGCATGTTTCTTGAAAATGACCGAATGATGGGTTTTGAACTGGACAAGGCTCCGCTGATGAGATTTGCTCTAATTCAAATTACAGAAGACAGCTATTATTTTGTCTGGAGCTTTCACCACATTATAATGGATGGCTGGTCACTGCCTCTGGTACTGGAGGAAATGTTCGGGAATTATAAAGCGTTCAAGACAGGGGAGGCACCGGCGAAGCACAAATCCGCATCATTTAAGGACTATATCCATTGGCTGCATAAACAGGATGCCGGGGTCTCCAGACAGTACTGGAAAGAAAAGCTGAAGGGCTTTGAGGAAGCTTTGCCTCTGTATACTGAACCTGCAGTGGAAGAGCAGAAGGGTGAGACCCGTAAACTCTCCTTACGGCTTTCAGAGGATATACATCATTCTATCGAGCAGATCACTAAAAATAACGGGTTCAGCGCCTACCAATTGTATAATCTTGCCTTTGCCATCTTGTTGAGTAAATACAGTGGAAAAGAAGATGTCGTCTATGGGACGACTGTATCGGGAAGACCTGCGGAATTAAAAGGTATCGATCACACCGTAGGCATCTTTATCAATACCATTCCGGTCCGTGTTCAGTTAGATGGTAATCTTACCTTGCTGGAGTGCCTGGAGAACCTCACACAGGATCAAATCAGCCGCAGTCCCCATGAATATATGTCTTTGGCTGAGATCAGCAGCGCCCATAATCTGCCTCAATTATTCCAGAGTATTTTTGTATATGAGAATTATGCCAACGCACAGGCTTATAAGGATATCACAGAGTTCTCAATCACAGAGCTGCAATTAAGAGAAGAAATTAATTATCCGCTGGCCTGGGTGGTTAAGCCGGATCACGGAATTCTTGTGGAGACGATTTATAATTCCGCTTATTTCAGCGACAGGATCATTGAAGAATTTCAAAGGAGCTTCATAACGATTTTGGATGAAATGGTCCTTAAAATAAATGAAGCTATCCGCACGATTCAACTGCTTCCATCGGAGCAGAATACAGATTTCAAAGCAGGGAAGGCAGTATCCGCCGTTGTGAACCTGCATAACCAGCCTATCCCTCAGAGTTCGGCTTCCGCTATACCGCGCGTTCTGATTGTTGATCCCTATGGGCATCCGCTTCCGGACGGATTCGAGGGCAGTGTATGTACGCCGGATCAGACCGCTTCCGGGTATAGGGGCCGTTATTATGCAGATGGAACGTTAATGATTAATGAGACCTTAAGCACCAGCATGATGATTGGCGGAATCAAACGTGATTTGCCTGCGCTGGAGCGTGCCCTAAGAGCGGAATCATTAGTAGATGATGTGAAGCTGCTTCACCGTTATAACAGGAAGGGTGAATCCAAGCTTGTAGTCTATTATGTGGAACCGGTGACGGATGCAGTAGTGGAACAAGCGGCATTCGATGAAGAACGAACTGGAGCCATAAGAAGTGCAATCGTCGACAGATTGTGCACCTTGCTTGACTTCAATAAGAAGGATTGTCTGGCAGCAGCAGAGCTCGTTCCTGTGTCACACATTCCTTATTACAGAGATGGCGTTGTCAAAATCAATGATCTGCTCGAACTGGAAATTATTAATGACAACCTCATTCAGCGCTGGAGTAATTTAGTTATCCCGGATGAGCAGAGCGCTATGAGTGAATCTCCTGTGAAGTTCGTGCGCAAGGCCGCAAGAATCAGCCGGGATAACGTGCATATCTCCGATTTGGCCGATAATTATTCTTTTATTAAGAAGAAGAGCTCCGGCAAAATGGACAAGGCTGAAGGGGTTGAGACCCGCAAGGAAGAGAGCAGCGCTGAAACACAGCTATCCCTCATTGTTGGAGAAGACGTGATCATTCCTGAGAATACCGTCTTTGATCTGGGTTATTACATCAAACGGGCTGCCGATCAAGCTCCTGATGATTATGGAATCCGGTTCGTTAATTATGATGGCAGCATTGACTTTGCTAACTATAAGCAGGTCTACAGTGAAGCCAAGGCTATCTGCTGCGGTCTTATCGAAAGAGGCTTGCAGCCTGGGGATAAGGTCATCTATCAGATGGATAACAACCGGAATTATGTAAATACGTTCTGGGCTTGTATGTTAGGCGGCTTTATCGGGATTCCGGCCACGGTAGCTGCTTCTTATAAAGAAGATAATGCAGTAATCCGCAAACTATTGAATGCTTGGAAAATGCTTGAACAGCCTGTGATTGTGACGGATGAAGCGCTGGCTGCAAGTATTCGCAGTGTTCCCGGAGTTCTTGGCGGCGAAGAAGAGTTCACCGTGTATTCCGCTGAACAATTGATGAAGAGCCGGGATATAGAAATCACCTACGAGGTGAAGCCGGATGATGTAGCGCTGCTGCTGCTTACCTCAGGAAGCACAGGAATGCCGAAAGGAGTTATGCAGACCCACAGAAATATTCTGAGACGCACGATTGCCGCCTGCCAAAATAACGGGTTTGGTCCAGAAGAAGTAACCTTTAACTGGATGCCTATGGACCATGTGGGCGGAATTGTTATGTGTAATGTAAGAGACATCTATCTGCATTGCCAGGAGATTCTGGCACCTGTTAATTATATTCTGGAAGCTCCGCTCCGGTGGCTTACGCTGATGAGTGATTTTAGAGCTACGAATACCTGGGCACCGAACTTTGCCTTTAATCTGATTAACAGCCTTGAGAGTGGAATCAAAGCACTGAATATTGACCTGTCTGCCCTGCGGTTTATAACTAACGGCGGAGAAGTGGTAGTGGCGCGGACCGCCCTGAAGTTTAATGAGATCCTTAAGCCATATAACCTGGATAAGTCGGCAATGATGCCGTGCTTCGGGATGTCCGAGACTTGTGCGGGTTCCATATACTCCACTGATTTCGGTCTGGATGTAGTGAAGCAGGAGGATAGCAGTGTAAGTGTAGGCAGACCTCTTCCAGGGAACAGCATCCGTATTGTCGATGCTCAGAATGAATTAGTGCCTCTCTATACAGAAGGACGCTTTCAGATGGCCGGGGTGTGCATTACACCGGGATATTACAATAACCCCAAAGCAAACGCCGAAGCATTTACGCCAGACGGCTGGTTCGATACGGGGGATCTGGGAATTATAACCGACCGGGGACTTACCATTACAGGTAGGGCCAAAGACATCATTATCATCAATGGTGTCAACTATAATAATTCGGAAATTGAGGCCATCCTTGAGGAGATTGACGGGGTTGAAGTATCTTATACAGCTGCGGTATCCGTCAAAGCAAGCGGTTCACAAGAGGAAGAATTAGCGATATTCTTCCATCCGGTATCCATGGATGCCGGGAGGCTCAAAGGGATCATCAAAGAGATGCAAAAGGTAATCACTTCAAAAATCGGGCTTGTTATTGAATACATCATCCCTCTGGCTAAAAAAGAGATTCCAAAGACAGGAATTGGTAAAATTCAGCGGATTCTGTTAAGAGATTCCCTGCTTGCCGGCAAATACGATGCTGTCCTGAAAAAACTCGAAATCGTCAGAAATAAGAACACCGTAAAGCCATGGATATTCAAGAAAGTATGGAAGCCGCTGAGCTTTAAGGTTGAAGAGGGCTCCGTACCCTGCGTCAATATCCTGGTGTTTGAGGACCGCCACGGATTGGCGGCTGAATTCATAGAATGTATGGGCCTGGATGCAACCAGGGTCATATCGGTCAAGCAAGAGGACCGCTTCCAGGTATATGACCGGAATCATTATGGCTGTGATTATACCTGTTATGAGGGCTGCAAAGAGCTGTTTGACTATTTTAAGCAAATCGGGTGGACGGCCGATCATATGATCTATCTTCCCACTTATCAAATAAACGCTAGCGGACATGCAGATATCTCAAACAGTAACCAACTCGGTGTCTTTAGTCTAATCCACTTACTGCAGGTATTGGCGAACAATGACCTATGCGCTTCTACAAGCCTGTATGTGGGTAGCAGCAATGTGTTCCCGGATGCAGGCGGCCTGGAAACCCGTTATGATAATGCCGCATTAATCGGCTTCATGGCTACTCTGGATACGGAGAATACGGGTGTACGATCGCTGCTGATCGATTTGGAAGGAAGGGATATCAAGCAGGATGCCCGCTTATTACGCGCTGAGATTATGCACGGAGAGACTGCTGTGAAGGAAATCAGTTACCGTGACGGCAGGAGATTAACATGGAAGCTCCGGAATGTGCCTTTACGGAAAGCAGAACCCAAGACAAAGATCAAACAAGGCGGACATTATGTGGTAACCGGGGGCCTTGGGGGCATCGGCACAAAAATCTGCAGTCAGCTCATTGAAAACTATCAGGCTAATCTTCTGATTCTGGGAAGAAGCGATCTGGGGACTCTTGAGGATAAGGATAGCAGAGTTCAGCATTACGACCAATTAGTTGCACTAGGAACTTCCATCAGTTACCGGCAGGCGGATGTGTGTGATCTGGATTCCATCATTCAGGCGGTTGAAGATTATGAGCAATCGAAGGGAATTCAGATTGATGGAATTATACATCTTGCCGGGAATTCAAGCTACCAGCGGCATTTTGACAACCGGGATTCATACCTGATTTCGGAAATCGGACAGCAGACTTTTGCCGAAGAATTCGATGCCAAGGTCTATGGTGTGCTAAATCTGTTTGAACTCTTGAAAAGCAGAAAAGATGCGATGCTGATCACTTTCTCTTCGGTGACCTCGCTGCTCGGAAGTGCGACCTTCAGTGCCTATGCGGCAGGGAACAGCTTCCTGGAAATGTTCTGTAAGTATGCAGCCGGCCAATTAGGATATGCAGTGAAATGTATCTCTTGGACGATGTGGGATAAGATCGGAATGACTGCGGGAAGCCTGCAATCCATTAACAGTCTCAGTGAATCCATCGGGCAGCATGTGATCAGTGAGCAGGATGGCCTGTTATTCTTTGAAGCCCTGTTGAATCTTGGCGACGACATGGTCTATGTAGGGATTGACGAGAATAATGTGCATATCAGCCACAGAATTGATGAGAAAGTGTATGCCAAAGAATATCTTGCTGTCTACAGGCAGGAAGATACAGAGGCTCTTCTCCAGCTTGAGAACGCCAGGGTCCTGGATGATTATGGCGCGGTAAGCAAGCTGAAGATGCTCACGGTCAACAGGGATGGCGAAGTGATCGAAGAGGAACAAGCAGAGCAATATGTAGAAGCGTCTACAGATGCTGAGAGAATCATAAGCAACATTTGGTCCGAAGTATTAGCCGCCGGGAAAATAGGGATGAATGATAACTTCTTTGAGCTTGGAGGACATTCCTTAAAGGCAACCCAGGTCGTCTCCAGAATTAAAAAAGAATACGGGATCGAATTTGCCATCAATGACTTATTCTATCATCCGACTGTTGGAGCGCTGGCTAAGCTTGTGGAAGAGAGAGTTCACCCGGCTACGGATTCCAAGGGAGAAGTTCACCTTCCAAAATTATCTGATGAAGAGAAGAAACAGGGCATACCGGTTTCTTATGCCCAGCAAAGACTTTGGTTCTTAAAACAATATGATGAAGAAAGCGCGTTTTACAATATTCTGGAAAGCATCAGGCTTAAAGGCGAGTTAAATGTCTCCTGCCTGCAGCAGGCTGTTACAGAAATCGTCAAGCGCCATGAAGGACTCAGAACGACCTTCGACAACATTGAAGGGCAAATTATGCAGGTTCTGCATGATGTGGATGCCATCGAGATTCCTTTGCAGAATCTAATGCATGTGGAAGAAGAGGCAAGAGAGCAGGTAATTACCAAACTGGCAGATGAAGAAGTCCATCAGGAATTTGATTTCAAAAACGGACCGTTGATCAGATGTAAGCTGCTTAAATTTGCTGCGGATGAGCATGTTATTTTCCTCACCATGCATCATATTATTTCCGACGGCTGGTCTATGGGAGTCTTTGTACATGAATTCGTCGAGCTATATGATGCCTTAGTGAATCAAAGGCCGGCCGAATTACCCGAAATTGAATGGCAGTATGCGGATTATACCCAGTGGCAGAGAGACTGGTTCACCGGAAAGGTTAAAGAAGACCAGTTCCTGTATTGGAAGAGCAAGCTCAAGGATGTTGCTACCCTGGATATCCCGTCGGATTACGACAGACCGAAAGTACAAACCTTTAACGGGAAAAAGGACTTCTTTGTATATAGCAAGAGCATGATGGACCGGGTGAATGAACTGGCAGAAGCTACGGGCGCTACACCCTTTATGATTTATCTGGCGGCGGTCGATGTCCTGTTCGCGAGATATACCGGACAGGAGGATATCGCCATTGGAACTCCGATTGCCAACCGGACGCGGATGGAAACAGAGAATACGATCGGATTCTTTGTGAACACCCTGGTGCTCCGCAATGATTTGTCAGGCGATATTTCCTTCATGGAATTGATTGAACGGGTAAAGACAAGTGCGCTGGAGTCCTATGATGCGCAGGATATGCCGTTCGAGATGCTGGTGGATGAATTGGAGCTGGAACGCGATTTAAGCAGAAACCCGTTGTTCCAAGTGATGTTCTCCCTTCAAAATGAAGCACTGCCTGATTTCAAGCTGCCGAATCTTGCGATTACCCGAGTGGAAACAGACAATAAATCAGCAATGTTCGATTTCTGGATTTCTATGAGAGAGCTGGAAGACGGAGTGCACACCTTATGTGAATACAATACGGATATCTATAAAACAGGCACCATACGGAAGATGATGCGGCATCTGGAGAACATCATCAACAGCCTATGCGCAGATCCTTATCAAAAAATCAAGCAGTTCAATTTCATGGATAAAGAAGAAATCAATGAAATCCTCTATGAGCACAATAAAACGGATGTTCCATTGGAGAAAGAATTATTTATCCATGAATTATTTGAAGAACAGGCGCTTTTAAGACCGGATGCGCCGGCGCTGAAATTCCAGGGAGACACGCTTACGTATCTGGAATTTAATATGCGGGTGAATCAAGTCGCCCATTATCTGATTGCGCAGGGAATAGGCAGTGAAGATTTCGTTGGTGTGTACGCAGACCGGTCCATTGAAATGATGGTAGCCGTCTATGGAATTCTAAAAGCAGGCGCGGCCTATATCCCTATTGATCCAACCTATCCCCGGGACCGGGTAGATTATATGCTTCAGGATTCTGAGGTTAAGCTGGTGCTGACCTGCATGGACGAGACCGATGCGCTTGCGGGAATCCGTAAGGTGGATTTGCGGGACAAGGAACTGTTCCTGCCGATGAGTACCGGTAATCCCGGAGTAAAGGTTGAAGGTACCCACGCGGCGTACATGATTTATACCTCAGGTTCGACAGGAAAGCCTAAAGGAACGATTAATATTCACAGCGGCATCCGAAACCGTATTGTATGGGGCCAAAAAGAATTTGGGATGCAGCCGGGAGATCGGCAGGTGCAGAAGACACCCTTCAGCTTCGATGTATCCTGCAGCGAGATTTTTTGGGCGCTGACGGTAGGTGCCTGTCTGGTTATAGCCAAGCCTGAAGGGCATAAAGACGTGGAGTATCTCGCTCAGCTGATCAGGGATGAACAGATTACCATCTCTCATTTTGTGCCTTCGATCCTGAAGCTGTTCCTGGAGCATCCCGGAGCCAAGCAGGCAGGAAGCAGTCTGAGAAAAGTGTTCTGCAGCGGGGAGGCATTGCCGTACCGGTTAAAGGAACAGTTCTTCCAGACCTTCGATGCAGGTCTATACAACCTGTATGGCCCTACCGAAGCCTCCGTTGAAGTATCTTACTACGATTGCAGCGAGAAGCTGGATAAAGAGATTGTGCCGATCGGCAAGCCCATCTCCAATGTGCAGCTGTATGTACTGGACGAGTACATGAATCCCGTTCCCTATAATGTGAGCGGAGAGCTATTCATTGCCGGTGCGAACCTGGCCAGAGGGTACTACAAACGTGACGATCTGACAGCCGAGAAATTCATTCCGAATCCGTTCAGTAAATATGTGGCTGCACGGATGTACCGGACCGGTGACATTGTCAAATTGCTG
This sequence comes from Paenibacillus sp. FSL R7-0302, assembly GCF_038006885.1. Classification (NCBI taxonomy): domain Bacteria; kingdom Bacillati; phylum Bacillota; class Bacilli; order Caryophanales; family Paenibacillaceae; genus Paenibacillus; species Paenibacillus sp. FSL R7-0302. The sequence goes on along the minus strand of NZ_JBBOWB010000001.1, from coordinate 3,882,296 downwards.
CCGGACGGCAACATCAACTTTATAGGACGCGCTGACAATCAGGTCAAAGTAAGAGGACTGCGCATTGAATTAGGGGAAATCGAAAAGGTGATTCAGTCGCATCCTTCCGTTAAGGATAACGTAGTCATCAACTTAGAGGATGGAAATGATGTAAGAATCGTGTCCTACATTGTCCGTGATGTGAATTATAGAGAACAGGACGTCATGGAGGAGAGCAAGGAGCAGGTCACCCAGTGGGAATCGATATTCGATAATGCCTACAACAAAGAGGAAACGATTCAAGATTTCAGTCTAAATACAATCAGCTGGAACAGCAGCTACACCGGGGAGAAGCTTGGTACCCCGGAAATGGAAGAGTGGCTTGCCGATTCCGTCGATCTGATTAAGAGCTTTAAGCCGCGTAGAGTACTGGAGGTCGGTTGCGGTACAGGGATGATTCTGTTCAAAATCGCCCCGTTATGCGAAGAGTACGTGGGTATTGATTTATCGAGGATAGGCCTCGATTATATCGAACGGAATTTGGACAGCTCCATGAATGTCAGACTATATCAGAAATCGGCTGATGAGCTTGGCGAACTGCAGAATGAGACATTCGACACCATTATTATCAACTCTGTCATTCAGTACTTCCCGAGCGGAGAGTATCTGAATGAGGTAATTACTACTCTTTTAGGCATGCTGGACAAAGAGGGAACCCTCTTTATCGGTGATGTACGTTCCCTGCCGCTGCTAAGAAGCTATCATACTTCGGTGGAATGGTATAAGGCACCTGCAGATACTACCGTGCAAGAATTAAACGACCGGATTAAGAATTCCATTGTAGCGGAGAATGAGCTGCTGGTAGACTCCAAATATTTCTTGAGCCTTAAGGATTCCCTGGAGCAGGTTCACCATGTCTCCATTCTGCCTAAAGTAACAAAATTCGAGAATGAGATGAGTAAATTCCGCTATCAGGTAGTGATCCGGACGAAAGAAGCAGAGCAACTGGAGAATATCGTTCAGCTCAGCTGGCGGAATATACAATCAGAGCAGGGGCTCCAGGATATATTCACCGGGCGGCAGGATGAGGTTATTGTAATTCAAGATGTCCTGATGGATAAGCTGGTTCATGAGAACAAGCTTGAGTCGCTGCTGAACGACCCTGCGGTGCAAGCTGCAACTGTCCGTGAGCTGAGTGAAGACGTTAGGGAGCTTCAACTGTATGCTCCAAGCTTATATGATTTGCTCGTGCAGGATGGCGGGAATTACCGGCTTCGCGCTTTGTGGAATGGTCATGGCGAGAGCGGAGATTATCAGCTGATCCTGTTCCATAAGAATAAATATGGAGCGGACACCTGTGCCTATGATTATGAAGTGCCGAATTTCATCCGCTACAATGAGGACCAAAGTGTATACTTCACCAATCCATTGGAGTGGAAAGATATCCACCAGTATATTCCTGTCATCAGAGAACATATCAGAAGTCAGTTGCAGGATTATATGATTCCATCGTTCTTTATGGTCTTGCCGGAGATGCCGTTATTGCCAAATGGCAAGCTGAATAAGAAAATGCTTCCTGAGCCTGGAAGTATAAGAAGAAGCGTAAGGAATGAATTTGTAGAAGCAGCCAATGACAACGAAGCCAAGGTCAAGCGGATATGGGAAGCCGTCCTGAATGCCCGGAACATTGGCGTCAATGATAATTTCTTTGATATTGGCGGCCATTCGCTGCTTGTGGTTCAGGTCTATTACAAGATCAAGGAGAGCTTTGATACGAATATTACGGTGGTGGATATGTTCAAATACCCAACCATCCGCAGTCTTTGTGAATATCTGGAGGAGACAACGAACAGCTTTGCCGAAGTCGCTTCTGCCAGTGAAGTGATGGAGACAGAGAAGGAAGCCATGAAGGTAAAGAGGAAGCGCCTTAAGGAGCTTTTGAAAAGATAAGTAAGGAGTACTTATATGGAGACTAAGAAGGATAAACTCAAATCCTTATCAAGGGAACAGCTCGCAGGCCTGATTACGAAGTCCAAAGACAGCAAAAAAAGGGATATTGAGAGGGTCGCCAGAACCTCGAATGCGTTCAGCCAGTCCTTTTCACAGCAAAGACAATGGTTTATGGAGCAGTTCATGAACGGAGGCGTATATAATGTCCCGCAGTCCTATCGGCTCAAAGGCGATATAAGACTTGATATTCTGGAAGATGTGCTCAATGCAGTCGTTGAGAAACATGAAAGTCTTAGAACAGTGTTCAACACCATAGACTATATACCGTCACAGATTATCAAACCTTATGAAAGATTCCGGCTGGATATTATTCATTTGGAAGAATACGACGGTGCGATGAGGGATGCAAAGATCCGGGAGGTTAACAGTGAAATTGCAAGACGGCCCTTTGATTTGACTGTAGGCCCTTTGTGGCGGTTCTATGTGTTGAGATTGTCTGCAGAAGAAATCGTCTTAACCCTCTCCCTTCATCATATTATCTGTGATGGCTGGTCCTTCGGTGTAATTATGAATGAAATTGCCGGGGGCTACCGGGACAGGCTTCATGGACAAGTTGCCCGTTCACCGCTCCAGGTACAATATGTCGATTATTCGGAATGGCAGCGTAAAAGAATTGAAGGCGGCCAGCTGGATAATCAGCTGGAGTATTGGATTGGCAAGCTTAAAGATGCACCAAAGGCCATTCATTTACCCTACGATTATAAAAGAGGCAGCACACAGACTTACCGGGGAAGGACGGAGTACTTTCTCATTGAAAAAGAAGCAGTGAAGGCAATGAGCGACAGATGTGTGCAAATGAATGGCTCGATGTACCATATGATGATGTCCGCGCTAACCCTTCTGATGCATGGCTACAGTCTGGATAATAAGCTCTGTATTGGAACACCGGTTGCCAACAGAAACCAGCTTGAATTGGAGAAATTAATCGGCCTGTTCATTAATACGGTAGTTATCCAAAGTGAAATAGCGAGCAGCATGACCTTTGCAGAGTTATTCACCCAGGTTAGAGACCATTGCATGGAAGCCTTTAATCATGCGGAGATTCCGTTTGAGCAAGTGGTCACGGGCCTTGATATTGAACGTCAGATGCAGCATTCACCAGTGTTCCAGGTGCTGTATGTTCAGACCGAGGAGTCGATGCTGAGTGTTAGTATTCCGGGAATTGAGGTTGAAGTACTCCCGGTATCGGTAGAAACGGCACAATTCGATTTGTCCTTGTACGCAACCATTCTGAAGCATGGAATATCTGCCGGGTTCGAGTACAATACGGATCTGTTCGCCCAGGATACCATTCTGCAGATGATTGAGGATTTCAAGCTATTAATCCAGTTGATTACTGAGAATCCTGACCGGACCATCGGGGAATTCGTCTCCTCTATATCGCGTAAGAAAGTAGTGATGACGGTAGTCTCCTCCTTCGAATCCGGACCTGTAGGAGAGCCGATGGAATTCTGGCTGGACAAGCTCCGGATCGACTATAAGCTGCAATTCGCACCGTATAGCCAGATGTTCCAGCAATTGATTGATGATACGGGACTGTTATGCAGAAGCAGTCAGGGTATAGGAATCCTGTTACTCCGTTTGGAAGACTGGATTCAAGGCATGGATGCTAAGGATGCCAGGCTTGCAGCCGTGCTGACGGACAATACGAACCGGTTCATCCAATGTGTCTCCAGCTTTGTGAACAAGCATCAGTCCAAGGTCATTCTGTACCTGTGTCCGGCATCGGATAAAGTCAATCAGATGACTGAAGCCAAGCGGCTCATTCAACAGTCGGAGCAAAAAATAGCTGCGGAATGTGCGAATAACGGGAATATTTCTGTACTTCATGGAGACGAAATCGCTGTGAAATATAAGCTTAGTGAGTATAACGACGGTCTTGGTGATGAAGAAGGGCATGTTCCTTATTTAAGAGAGTATTACACGGCGATGGGCACAGAACTGGTCATGAGTATTTACAATACAGCAATGCAGTCAACGGGCTGAATGATGAGAGGATGCTGACGTTATGACATTAAAAGAGATTGTTGCGGATATTCTGGCCATCCCGGACCAAGAAACGATTCACGAAGACTTGTCACCGCAGAATGCTCCGGAATGGACAAGCCTGAAGCATATCAAGTTAATCACAACCATTGAAGATACCTATAAGGTCAAGTTCACCTTCAAGGAAGTGAAAAGCTTGAAAAATCTTGCCGCCTTTATAACGGTCTTAAAGAGCAAAGGAGTAAGCAATGAAATCTTTGAATAATGCCATTGCCGGGCAGGCGGTTCTGGCGGGAAGCACTAGTGATCATGATCTGGAAAGAATGCTGTTGATCCGTCAATATGAGCTATCGATCCTCGGGCTTTTTTCAAGCGGACATGTCACAGGGACCACTCATACCTGCATGGGACAAGAATATATCCCGGTAGCCTTGAATCCGTTCATTGAAGAAGAAGACTTTGTGATCAGCAATCACCGGGGGCATGGGCATTATATTGCCAGATATGGGGATGCTGAGGGCTTGCTGGCAGAGGTCATGGGCAAACAAGGCGCTGTATGTAATGGAATCGGAGGAAGCCAGCACATTCGCAGAGACCGCTTTATATCTACAGGGATTCAGGCCGAAGGCATAGCAGTAGGCACAGGCATCGCCTGGAGTTATAAATACAAGCAACAAGATAATCTGGTATTTGTCTATATTGGCGACGGAACCTTTGGCAGGGGCTGCGTGTACGAAAGCTTGAACTTTGCCGGCATCTGGAATCTCCCGATGGTCATCGTTGTAGAGAACAATGGAATAGCGATATCAACCCATCAAAGCTACAGCATGTCGGGAAGCATAGAAGGCCGGGTGCGGGGGTTCGATCTTGATTATCTGTGCATCCAGAGCAAAGCTGTTAATGAAATAAGAGAACAGACTGGTGACGCTATACACCGTGTCCGCAAGGAATCCAAACCCCTGGTCATTGAATTCATAACAGATCGGGTCGCGTCCCACAGTAAAGGCGATGACACTAGAAGTGCTGATGAGCTTGAAAGAGTCCGGGAGAATTACTGGTACAACCAAATGAAAGCCAGCGATGAGGCAAGGGTAGATAAGCTTGAAGAAGCTGTCCAGAATCAAATGCAAACGCTGCAGGAACTTGTCATACACAGAGAGGGAGCAGAATGGGCGGACTATGAAAAAAGAAAAAATAAATGAGAATTTGCGACATGCCATTCATCAGCTGATGTGTGAGGACGAGGCAGTCGTTGTAATCGGGGAAGATGTACGTGAGCCTTATGGGGGTGCCTTCAAAATCAACAAGGGATTATCTGATGATTATCCGGACAGAGTGATTGGCACGCCGATAAGTGAAGAGGGATTTGTCAACATGGCAAGCGGAATGGCAATCATGGGCCACAAACCGATCGTGGATATGATGTTTTCGGATTTCACTACATTGTCATTTGATCCTCTGCTCAATTTTGCATCCAAGTCCGTAACCATGTACGGAGACAAGCTGGATCTCAGCATGATTGTCAGATGTGCGAATGGCGGTTACAGGGGGTACGGACCCACACACAGCCAAAGCATGCAAAAATACTTCATGGGCATCCCTAATCTAAGCGTGTATGAGCTGTCTCCTTTTCATGATAATTATGATGTGTTTAACCGGATGTTGAGTGAAAAAAATCCTTGTATTTTTTTTGAAGAAAAAATAATATATTCCCAGTACAGGTATGAAAATGGCGTGATCGATGAGCTTTTCAACTATTCCTTTAAAGGTGACCATGAGAACTGGGCAGTCGCCAGTATAGAAGAAAACAGTGTACCGGATGTTCTTATCCTTTGCCCCGGAGGCTTGGCTTCCATGTGCATGAAAGTGGCTGAAAAGCTGATTATGGCGGATGAAATTGAAGTTAAGGTAGCGGTACCTTCCAAGCTGTATCCCTGCGGAATCGAGGCCATTGTTGAAGATGCGGTTGCAGCCGGCAAGATTCTCATTGTGGAAGAGGGGACCAGCGGGCATACCTGGGGCGAAGGAATAGCGGTCAAATTATATCCATATCTCAATAAGCAGAAGGATGGAGCCATTGAGCTCTTAAGTTCTTCTGACAGCATTATTCCCGCATCCATGTATTATGAAAGCCAGGTACTGGTAGGGGAACAGGACATTTATGAAAGTGTACTGAAGCTGATGAAAATCGCTAAAGAAGGGTGACGGAGGCGGGTATGAGACCAATTGTTGTTCCACAGTTAAATGCGAATGATAACAGCTGCTTGATCCAGAACTTTTATTGCGCTGAGGGCGAATTCATTCATTCCGGTGATCTAATCACCACCTTAGAGACCTCCAAGGCAGCTATTGATGTCGAATGTGAAGCAGACGGCTATTTTTATCCTGCGGCGAAAGAACACACCGATGTGAGGACCGGCGAGGTTATTGCCTTTGTTTTTGAGTCCCTCCAAGAAATGAATACATACAAGGAATTATCCGTGGGCAGTGCCACCGCAGACAGCACGGCCAATTACAAACTTTCCAATCAGGCAGAAGCGTTTGCCGCATTGCACCAATTTTCGCAGCAGGAGCTGTCATCCTTAAATAAGAAATTGATTAAATTAAGTGACTTGGAAGAGCTGCTGAAGCAAAGAATCGATGGGGATGAGTCCCGGATTCTCTTGAGTAAGAATCAAAAACAGGTCTCTAAAACAGTAACCCAATCGCATACGAATATTCCAAACGCATTTTTATTAATGAAAGTATATTGTGATGAAGCTCTAACCGGAATGCGGGAAATCGGTGAGCAGCTTGAGGTCATTGTGGGGTTTGGAGAAGTATTACCGGTGCTGCTGGTAGCGATTAAGGATGAATTCCCGTTGATGTACGGAAAGCTGAAGGATGAAGATACATTTATTCCTGCTGCAGAAGTCAACGTCGGTGTGACCATCGATGTGGGGACAGGTCTCTACATTCCGGTAATTAAAGCTGAACACGCTGGAAGGATTGAGCATACTGCAGAAATAATGATGGAATATAAATATAAAGCATTAAGAAGCAGTTTTGCTGAAACGGATCTGATGGACGGAACGATAACGATTAGTCTGAATACAAGCGCCGATGTTGTCAGCGTTATTCCTATCATTCTGCCGGGACAGACCGGGATGATATCCGTGGGTGCGGTAATGAAGGAATTGGTCCTGAATGAAGGGACAGTGGCAGAAAGAAGCTATATCAATCTTGGCCTGGCGTACGATCATCGTGTAGTGAACGGATTCTATGCGGTCGAATTTTTGGCGCGGCTGAAGAGCAAGATTGAACATTTTGAGATCAATGTGTAAGGTGTGAGCCCGGAAGCGGAGAGTGAAGGAGGAGGATATAGTGAGTGACATGCCGCGCAATATTTATGTATTGTCCAGCTTCACTGCTGATTTACTGGAAGACTATCTTGAAGAAGAGATCAAGGAACTCGGGCTTCAGTCCAAAATTGAAACCGGACCTTATAATCAGATTATTTCCCAGTGCATGGACCCGGACAGCTTATTATTTCAGAAGAAACCGGATTATTTAGTCATCTGGACCCGGTTGGAAGATATGATAGGCCGGAAAGATTTCTATCGGAAAGAGAGCTTTAATTCATGCAAGGCTGATCTGTCGATGTTGATCGAGGCCGTTCTGCATGCCAAGGCGGCACTCCGCTGCAAGCTGATTTTTATGCTCCCCCCTGTCTATGAGAACAGGCCTCTGGGAGCCGGTGACCTGCAAATTATGTACGGTGCAATGGAAACTTCCATGATGCTGCGAAAGTTGATGATAGATAAGCTTAGAGTCGTTGAAGGCATATACCTGGCAGACGGGGAAGAGCTGATCCGCAGATACGGCGCAGGTCAGAGCTATCACATGGGCATGTATGCTTTTGCCAAAGCTCCTTATGTGAATAGCATCTACAAAGAGGCTGCAAGACAGATTAGCCGGCTCATCAAGCTGGATCTGAGAAATAAGCGCAATATCCTTGTATTTGATGCGGATGTCCTATTGTGTGAGCAAGAGGAACAGGAAGGACACGCAGTTCTTCATGAATTGGATGAGCAAAGAGTGGTTACCGATGATTCCTATCTTTTATTTCAGAGCTATCTGCAGGAACTTGTAAGCTGGGGAAATGAAATCATGCTGTGTTCCAGATCCGCTCCAGGACAATTGAATGCCATATTGGACAGGGAAGATCTCATCCTCACCAAGCAAGAATGTAAGTATATGAGCTGTGAGTGTGAATCGATAACAGAAGCAATCCTGCAAATACATAGAGAACATGGCGTTTCACTGGATCAATTCATTGTACTGGATACGAAAGAGCTGTACTTAAGCGGAATACGCCAGCTGCTGCTGCCGGAGGATTCTACACTTTGGATGCAGAGCGTAGAGGCCTCGGGGATTCTGGATTATATATCCGCTGAAGCTTCCCATTACAGCCATGGCGAAGATGTCTTGGCAGACAGCACAGAGGAATACAGTCTGGAGGAATTCCTTCAATCCATCCAGCTGGAAGTCACTCTATGGGAAATCAATGAGCGGCAGGCCGAGAAGATCGAGCATATCCTCCATAATACCAAAGACTTCAACCTGACAGGGTTACTATGGACACAGGAAGAAATCATCGGAGCACTTAACGGGGATAATCAATTGATTTATTCCGTAAAGGTACAAGACAGATTTGGAGATTACGGTACGGCCGGTACCATCATTGGGACAGTTGATAAGCAGAGCTTCAAGGTTGACGCTCTGCTCTTAAATTGCCGGGTGCTCGGTAAAAATGTTGAATATCATTTAATGAAGGAATTAGCCCATAGAATTAGAGAACACCAGTGTGACTCTATAGTGTTCCACTATCAATCCAGCGGCAGGAATGAGAGTGCGGCTCAGTTTCTGGCCAGGATTACCCGCACGGACTTGAAGCGTGTTCACTCAGGTGAAGCCCTGACAATTTCTTGTGAAAAGCTCGCGGATTATGCGAATGAAGCACTCCATCCTAACAAAGCAGACAAAGTAGCAGATACTCCAGACGAACCGCACAAGGCAGACCGCAGCTTCGACCCCTACCAGTTCATTTTCAATAGATGGAATAAGCTGGATGAAGCCGAAAAAGATCAAATTAACGATCTGGTTAGTCATACGCAGTCTATTGAAGAAATAATGAGGGCGATTGCGGATTCGAAAATGAAAACAAGAACAGGCGTTAAGGTTGAATATATGCAGCCGAGAACGGAAACGGAGCAAAAAATCGCCGGCTTGTGGGCAGATATTCTTAACGTTGACAAAGTGGGAGTTTTGGATAACTTTTTCGAGCTTGGCGGAACCTCCATCATGGCGGCCCAGCTCATTGTAAAGTTCAAGAATGCCTTTGATATTATGCTGCCGGTGCGGATTTTCTTCGACAGTTCGTCCATTGAGCAAATGGCGATGTATATTGAAGCGGTCAAAAGCGAGCAAAATAAACAGGATATCAATGAATCCGCCGTAAGTAATTTCCGCTATAAGACACGGGAATTCTTGAAAAATGAGGTGTGGCTGGACGAGGAAATTACCGGAGCAAAGGAACTTCAAGCGTGGGATCATACCCGGGTCCATAACGTCCTTTTGACAGGTGTGACGGGATTCCTTGGGGCATTTCTGCTACAGGAGCTTATCGCTATGACAGATTATCATCTGGTGCTGTTGGTCCGTGCGGACAGTGTGCAGAGCGGCTACGACAGAGTTGTGGCTAATATGAAAATGTACCATTTATGGGACGAAGCTTACAGCAGCAGAATGGAAGTCTGCACGGGTGATCTTGCCAGACCTTTACTCGGCCTACAGCTGCAGGATTTCAACGAATTGGCAGCCCGAGTCGATGCTATCTATCATGCGGGCGCTATCACTAATTTCATGGAGCCTTATAACAAGATTAAAGATGTAAACGTACAGGGAGTTCAGGAGATTTTACGTCTGGCATCCACTCATAAGTTGAAGCAGGTACATTATGTGTCAACTCATTATGTATTCTCTACGCTCTCACACGAAAACGGCTATATCGCATACGAGGATACCATTCCGTCCGATCATGAGGTGCTTGTACTGGGATATCAGCAGAGCAAGTGGGTTGGCGAGAGAATTATAGCTCTGGCCAAAGAGAGAGGCATTCCGGTAAGTATCTACCGCGTCGGCAGAATATCCGGCTCCAGTACCACAGGGGCATGTCAAACCAGAGATATCATGTGGCTTATGATCAAAAGCTGTGTAGAGGCAGGAGTATTGTTCGAGGAGAATGTGAATATAGAATTTATTCCAGTGGATTATGTCAGCAAGTCTATTGTAGCATTGTCCACCCAAGCGGGATCAAGCAACAAAAACTTCCATATTGTCGCCAGTAAAATGAACACCCTAAACCAAGTGTATACCTGGATGAATTCGTACGGGTTCAAGGTTGAAAAAATGCCGTATGAGCAGTGGAAGGATGAGTTGGTGGACAGAGTTGCCGAGAATCCTTATCTGAATACCACCAAGGCTATGCTACCGTTCATTCCGGAAGATATGGGGGAATGGGATGTGGAAATAACCTATGACATTACCAATGTTACCAAAGGCTTGAGTGAAACTGCGATCACATGCCCTGAGGTAGGAGAGGAGGTGTTCAACCGGTATTTGGATTACTTTGTGAAGACAAAGTATTTTGAATTACCCGTTGAGGTCAAGTGAAGGATCAGAAAAGTATACATTATATGATTTTATATGAGGAGGAACAATGATGAAGGAAAGATTGGATGTAATTACAGCAAAGAAAATGAGCCTGTACACTAGCGGGATGTGGGTCTCGCTCCTCATAGGCTTGCTCTATATGGGAATAGGCATTCTGATGCCTATTGATCCGGCGGAGAAATACAGAGGAACGGAATTCTATGAACAAATTGCCGCCCATCCGTTTATTCCGCATTTATGGAGATATATCTTCGTAGCGATCGGCTTCTTGTCCATCTACTGGATATCGACGGCAGTGTCAACAGTGAGATCCAAAAGCTATGAATGGGAAGGCTTTTACAAATGGGTAACCATTGTTGGTTATGGCGGCGCGGGCTTGCTGTCCCTGGAGTGGATGAGAGAAATATTTATTATGAAGGTTATGACTTTGTATTCCACAGGCAATGAAATGTACCGGGTAGCCTTGGAAGTAGCAGCTTTCCCGCTCGACCCTGACTTTATCTGGATGTTTGGCGGCTTTGGATTATGGTATCTGGTGACTTCGCTGTTGGGCAAAAGAAATCAGGTTTTCTCCTCCAAGCTCAACATTTTGGGCATTATCGTCGGACTGGATTTGATCATCACCATGGTTTTTGCAATGACGGATACGATCATTTATTTCGATGGCGGTCAGATGACCGTTATGCAGATTACGGCTCTCCTCGGCGGTATTATGGGAGCTGTGTATCACATCTGGATGTTCTTTGATATGAGAAAGAATAAAGCGATGTTCGAAAAAAGCATTACCACCCTGCTGGAGCAAAAAAAGAGCGCGGCATAAACGATGAAACCAACCTTAACTAAAAACAGGCTCGGCTTTTCTCTCAAGGGCCTGATTATTCTTTTGCTGGTATTGCTTCCTAATCTGTTATTTTACGCATTTGCGGTAAACGGAACTGCCGGAACCGGGGCGGCCTTCGGCAACAGGTATGAAATCCTTAGTTATATTGAACGTTCGAGCCAAATATTGTTAATGCTTGTATTAATATTTCGCGTAAACAAAAGCTCTCCGTCATTGCAAAGCAAATATGTGTTTGGAATGGCCGTATTTTTACTGCTCTATTACGCTTTATGGATTCGCTATTTTGCGGGCGGGATGGACTATACCTTGATCAGCGGGACTTTTTTCGTATTCATGGGGATGTCCATCTTCCCGTCCGTGTATTTCGCTTTAGCAGAGAAATGGCTGGGGGATCATTTGGGAGTAGGGGTCGCCATTACCTTCGGGGTATTCCACACCCTTAACACCTATCTGAATTTTGCAGCTTAATGAGAAGAGTGGAGGATAACATGAAACAAGAGGTTAAACCATGGTTTTTTTTCAAAAGAAACGCTGAAAAGTCCGAAATCAGATTACGTTTGTTTTTGTTCCCTCCTGCCGGTGGAGATGTTTCAACCTTTTTGCACTGGGAAGAGCAGATGCCGCGGGATGTGGAGACCTGCTTTGTCAGGCTGCCTGGCAGAGGGGCCAGAATAACGGAGCCGGCCATTGATAATGTGGATATACTTACAGATCTATTACTCCAGGAAATGAAAGAGTACACTGATGTGCCGTACGTGTTGTTCGGGCATAGCATGGGAGGGCTGGTCTCCTATGAGCTGACGCAAAAAATATATAAACAGGGGCTTCCTTTACCGGAATATGTAATTATCTCAAGCATGAAAGCACCCAACTATATGAACAAGTTCACGGAGAGTCTGACAGAAGACGGCAATGACAAATTATATCTGAAAAGCAACGCTGAATTTATGGATAGAATCATCAGTCTTGGCGGAATCCCGGACGCTTTCAGTGAGAACAGAGAGTTTCTGGAATTAATCCTGCCTACCTTTAGAAAAGACATGAAAATTTGTGAAACGTATAATCCTGAGAGTGCGCAAGCCGTCCCGGTGTCATTTGATATCTATGGCGGGAACCGCGATAGCATTGCTACTAAGAAAGAACTAGAGGGATGGAAGAAATACACCACCCGAAAATACGCACTCACCCTCTTTCAGGGGAACCATTTTTATTTTATGGATAATCCCAATATGCTTCTGTTCCATCTGCGTAATAAATTAATGGATATAGGGAATAGGCTTACGGATCAAGCTCAAAGAGAGGCACTATAACACCGGCTTGCCATTTAAAAAGAGTGGAGGATGAAAGATGAATGTGATTCAAATCGATAACCTGGTCAAAAAATTTGGTGACTATACCGCAGTAAACGGACTCAATCTGTCCATTGAAAAAGGTGAGGTGTTTGGTCTGTTAGGCCCGAATGGAGCCGGCAAGAGTACCACGATTAATCTGGTATGCGGCCTGCTTCATGCGACATCGGGGAACATCAGGCTATTCGGGAATAAGGTGGAGGATGAGAAAAGAAAGCTTGGCTTTGTCCCGCAAAACATTGCCCTGTATGATAATTTCACTGCGTATGAGAACGTTAAGTTCTTTGGTGAGCTGTATGGACTGAAAGGGAAAGAATTGGAGAATGGAATCGATGAAGCCTTGGAATTCACCGGCCTGTCCGATGTCAAACGTAAAAAAGCGAAGACCTTCTCCGGCGGGATGTTAAGACGATTGAATATTGCCACTGCTTTGGTCCATCAACCACAGATTCTTATTATGGATGAGCCAACGGTCGGGATTGATCCGCAGTCCAGAAACCACATCCTGAAGTCTGTCCAGCGGTTAAATGAGAAAGGCGTGACGATTGTCTACACAACACATTATATGGAGGAAGTTGAAGCGATCTGTAATCGCATAGCCATTATTGACAAAGGCCAGGTCATTGCTTCGGGGACAAAGAAAGAATTAACAGATCTGATCAGTGATAAGAAATCTCTGCAGTTAACTGTGGATGATGCCCTTGAACTGGATAAGGAAGCAATCTCCCAAATTGATGGCGTGGTTAATGTGGAAATCAATGACAACCTGATCCAGGTGGAGTCGTTAAAAGAAAATGATAATTTGAATGCAATTATTGCATACGTAAACAGCAAAAATGTGAAAATCAGAAGTATCGGCACCACTGATGTTACTTTGGAAACCGTATTCCTGACATTGACAGGGCGTAAGTTACGCGACTGACCATAGAGTCTAGAGGAAAGGAAGATCATATGTTTCAGATCATAAAGAAAATCATTAAAAATCAAATCAGAAATCCAAAGTGGTTATTATTCTTGATGATATTCCCTATCTTTTTAATGATTCTGATCGGTTCGATTCTGACCGGAGCCTTCTCAGACAAATCAAACCTGACCATGGTTGATGTTGCATTGCTCAATCAATCGGAGGGAATGGCAGCCGAGGTTATTGATGCCTTAACCACAGCCTCTGTATCCATTGAAAAAGATTACGGGATAAAAATGGGCTACACCGGCTCAGAGAAAGAAGGCAAAAAAGAGGCACGGGTGAACAAAAAAGTATTCGTGCACCTGGATAAGGAGAAGATCCTGGTCTACGGAAATGAATCGGAGCCGTTAAATACGGCCAGAGTGGTAGCCTTATTCCGAAGCGTGGCCAGCAGCATCCAGACGGTTAAGGAAGCCTATAAAATTGACGGGGAAAAAGCGATTGAACTGATTGGTGCGGATAATGCCACGTATGAAGTGCCTGTAGAACTGATTCCCTCCAAAAGTGCCATGAGCTCCTATGATTACTATGGGGTGGTGGAATTAACGCTTATGGTGATGTATATGATGCTGATTCCCATTGGGGATTTATTTACGGACAAAAGAACCAAAATCAAAGAGAGAATTTTACTTACAGGACTTAGCCGGGTGAAGTATTATCTTGCCTCCTTGGCCGCGTACTCTATTTTTGCCTTTGTGGTATTTATTCCAGCCTTTATTTTCTCAATAACCTACTTGGATGTGAACTGGGGCAATTATTCTTTATTCATGTACCTGTATATTGTTTTATTTGCCATCTTCAATGTAGCTCTAGGCATGTTAGTGGCCCAATTATTAAAAGCGCGCGGCAAAGTGGATGTGATTCTTTCTGTGATTATCCTGCCGATTTTCTCCTTTCTCGGGGGATCGTATACCCCATTTCCTTACGATATGGACGGTGTATTCGGCAAAGTCTTGCTGGTCTCCCCGTTACGATGGGTGAATATTGGTATTTTAAAAAGTACCTACGCGCATGACAACCAAATGATATGGGTAAGCTCTGCCATATTTCTCCTTTTAATATTCGTCAGTCTATTTATCGTTGTTGCCAAAGAAAAGAAGGAGGAATTAAGAGCATGAGAACATTTTATGCATTAATAAAAAATAACTTAAGAATTACGATAATGCATAAACCGATTTCTTTTCTGTTAATGACCATCACTCCGATTATCGTCTTAATCATTGCCAGTAAAATGGTCAGTTACTCGACAACCTTTGTTAACGTGGGTATTGTGGATGGAGATCAAACCCGGGCCTCGGAAGCCATCACCCAAATTGTTGACGGTCTGGAGGGCATCAAGGTCTTCAAGATGAATGAGAATGAAGTGGAGGCCAATTTTCAAAGTAATAAAATAAATACAGCTTTGGTCATCCACAGCGGATTCCAGGATGGGTTGTTAAATAATTCTATTGAGCAGCTTGTGGTGAAAGGAAACGAAGAGCAGAATGTATATACGTTGCTTCAGGCTATCCTCAAAAATCATTTGCTCAATTTGCGCAACCTGGGCAAGATTTCAGGGGGGGATGCTGCTGTATTCGAGAATGCGGTAGGCAATTATATCGCCAGCTCTGAGTTTGTGGAGAAAACCTCTCTTAACGATTTGTATACGGAATACAACAACTCCAATATCTTTGTCGGTTTTTTGATCTTGTTTATTTTCTTCAATTCCTCGGCCATAGCGAATGTAATTAATATTGACAGGGAGCGCAATATTTACTCCAGGATCTTCCTCTCTCCGGCTAAAGTATGGATGTATTATCTGTCCAATGTACTCTGCAATTTGGTCATTGTCGCCTTTCAAATTCTGGCCGCAATCCTCAGCATGGAATACTTCACGAATACCTCCATTGGCGTGGAGCCCGGTGTGCTGTTCTTGATTCTCTTCCTGACGGCTATGGTGGCTGTCTCCTTGGGGACATTCTATGTTTCCATTACGGAAGAGGCAGATGCTGCTTCCATGATTTCCAATTTTGCGAACCTGCTGATTGTTATTTTGGGCGGCTGCTTTATTCAGGTGGAACTGTTTCCTAAATTAATCAATGCCATTTCCTATATTTCACCGGCTAGATGGGCTATGGGAAGTATTCTGGATTTACAGCAAGGATTAACCTTAGGGGATATAGCTGGTAAGGCGTCTTTACTGGGCGGCATGGCAGCGGTGATTCTAGCCATATCGGTCATCATAACCAGCAAGCGGGAAAAGAAATTCAGAAGTCTGTCCTAAAGTGGCAACGAATTCAACTAGACAAGGATAGGAATATAACTATGGCAGAACTCTATTATATTAATATCGAAGACCCCATAAGTGCTGAAGATTATCAGACGTTACTGGCTGCATGTGCTTCAGACAAAAGGGAAGCCTTACACAAATTCAGATTTGAGGCAGACCGAAAAAGAACCTTGTACGGGGAAGTGCTGGCCAGATTCATGATCGCCAAGAAAACCGGAGTTACGATGAAAGACATTGAATTTGACAAAAATTCATACGGAAAACCTTATGTAAAGGATCAGAATGAGGTATTTTACAATATATCTCATTCTGGAAAGTATGTAGTCTGCGGATTGGATACTGAGGATATTGGCATAGATATTGAAGAAATCCGGGACATTGATTTGGATATTGCTAAACGCTTCTTCCATGTCAAAGAATATGAGGATATCATTTCTCGGGAAATAGGAGAGCAGGTTCATTCGCTGTATGATTACTGGACGTTAAAAGAAAGTTATATTAAGTTTTTGGGCGTCGGGCTGAGTAAGCCGCTGAACTCATTTTATTTCATGATTAACGGAGAATCCGTACAGCTCTGCTCCCAAGAAGACCATAGAGTTTATTTTAACCGTTACTGGCTGCAGGATAATTACAGGCTTGCCGTTTGTGTAAGCACACCTGATCATATCCATATGGAAAAAATATCACTTCATGACCTTGTAGCCTATATTAAGAGTGAAAGTTAATGGATAAAATCTGGTAAGGAGTTCCTGGCATGAAGAAAATAGTTGCGATTTCCGGAGCATTAAGCACTTTGTTTTTTTTGATACATCTTATAGTGGCCTGTATCTATTACGCAGGAATCATGCCGTATGGATATATTCATATGACAATCGGCGGAATTCTGTCCATTGTCATGTCCGTCCATATGCTTTCCGCGATCTTCCTGATGGTGAAAAATCGCCAAAGGGATAAACAAGCCAAGCAATATCCGCAGCTCAATATGGGCACTGTAATCCAGTCCGCAACGGGTATTTTCACAGGGATATTTTTATTGGTGCATATCCTGGTGATTGAATTAAGTAAACGGATAGACGGGACTATGTTTAATATTATTTATGTTTCAGCAGAGTTTTTGTTTCTCTTAACTGTAGGTCTGCATATGGCCATCAGTGTACCCAAACTCTTTATATCCATGGGAGTCATTAAAAAACGGGAGCATTACCCGCTCTTCATCAGAGGGACCTATGTCTTCTTAGCCTTGGTGCTGGTGATGTATATGGGGTCCCAAATTGTGTTCTGGGCAGCATAGACAGCCGGGTGAACCTTGTTGTCTGAGGGAGAGAGAGGAGTGTCAGCATTCGGATGAAGAATATACTTGTAATGGGCAGCGGCCTGGCCGGAATGACGGCAGCGCTGAAGCTTGTGGAAGAAGGAGCAGCTGTTACCTTGGTGTCACCGGCGTATTCAGAGAGAGCGCAGTCTGTAATGGCCATGGGCGGAATTAATGCTGCCCTGAATACCAAACAAGAAGATGATTCGATAGATGAGCATTTTGCGGATACCATGCGGGGAGGCAGTGAGCTTAATGACCCTGAAGCCGTGGCTAATCTGGTACGGAGGGCTCCGGAGATCATCCGCTGGCTTGAAGAAATCGGTGTGAATTTCACCCGGGATGAGAAGGGCAGAGTGGATTTACGGAATTTCGGCGGACAAAAAAAGAAACGTACTGCCTACGCGGGTGCGCGTACCGGTAAACAAATTGCCACAGCTATTATAGCAAAATGCCGGAAATATGAAGCTGCAGGACAAATCAAGCGGCTGACGGGCTGGAGATTCCACTCCCTATTAATAGAGGGCCAGGAATGTGCGGGTGCTGTTCTGCTGCACGAAAACACGAACGAATTGAAAAGCCTGGTTGCCGATGCAGTGATTATGGCCGTCGGAGGGCCGAATGGCGTTTTCGGAAAAACTACCGGCTCCAGATTAAATGATGGCTATGCCGCAGGAATGCTGCTTGAACAAGGGGTCGAATTTTCCAATCTGGAGATGATTCAATATCATCCTACAACAGTACATACCCCTTCCAAACGTATGCTGATTACGGAGGCTGCACGTGGCGTCGGAGGAAGATTGTACGTCATTAGAGAGGGGCAGCCCTGGTACTTCATGGAGGAGTGGTTTCCGGGATATGGGGCATTAATGCCGCGTGATGTGGTGAGTCAGAGTATCTATAAAGTATGTAATGAGATGAAGCTGGGCATTAACGGGAGCCAGGAGGTTTATTTGGATGTCTCTCATCTGTCCCCGGAAATTATTGATGTACAGTTAGACGAAGTTGTCAGCATCTGTTCGAAATTCTTAAAGGTCAACCCGTATAAGGAACCCATTCCGGTTGCTCCAGGGATTCATTACTTTATGGGGGGAATCAAGACGGATAAGAATCATACAACGAATCTGGCGAGACTTTTTGCCGCAGGAGAATGCTCCGCTCAATATCATGGGGCAAACAGACTGGGCGGAAATTCGTTACTAGGCGCGATTTGTGGAGGATGGGTTGCAGCCGAAAGCTCTCTAAGGGTCAGCCCAATGGATACTGCTGCCGCAGACAAAATAGGTGAACAGCAGCTGGAGACAGCAAAACAGGAGCTGCAGCATTGGGAGAAGAGGGCGAACACTTCTATAAAAGGCTATTTTCAGATCAAACAAGAATTATCAGAGCTTATGTACGGCGCCATGGGTATATATAGAAAAGAGAGACAGCTGCTTGAAGCGAAAAAAAGGCTGGAGGAAATGAACAACGACACCGCAGAGTCATGGTATCATCATCATTTTTATGAATACAAAACTTTATCAGCCAATATTGTATTGGCAAGGGGAATGGTCGAGTCGGCATTGGCCAGAAAAGAGAGCCGGGGGGCACATCAGAGAATCGATTATAGTGAAAAAAATGATAAACAATTCAAGAAATCTACGAATGCAGTATTTCTGAATAATAGTATCTGCATTGAGTTTAATTAAGAAAAGAGGCAGTACTATGAGTATCAGGATTAATATCAAGCGGCAGGAAGATGCAACGAAGGAAGCGTACTGGCAGAATTTTGAATACTCGGGTGAATTACATGTATCCATAGGGACTCTAATTAATAATCTGAATAGTGAAATGCTCGAAAGGGATGAGGGAGAACGGCCGATACGCTGGGACTGCAGCTGTGAACAGGGACTTTGCGGAGCATGTGCAATGGTGGTTAATGAGAAGCCGGTACTGTCCTGCCAATTATTTTGCGATGATCTGGTACAAGAGAACAATGAAATTACGATTCATCCCCTAAGTAAATTCCCTGTCATAAGCGATTTGGCAGTGGACCGGAGTCAAATGTTCGAAGTGATGAAGGACATGAAGCTATGGCTGGAAGAGCCGGCAAAGGTTAGAACCGCCAATTTAACGCTGCAATATGAAGTGTCCCAATGCCTGATGTGCGGCAGTTGTCTGGAGGTCTGTCCCAATTATAGCCTGGGTGAATTATTTACTGGAATGTCCTCTGCGATGTCGATGACTAATCTGACCTTATTAAGTGAGGACAAAGCCTATAAAAAACAATATACCCAAAGAGTATATGATGGCTGTTCCAAATCTCTTGCCTGCCAGGAGGTTTGCCCCATGGACATTCCGATTGTGGAGGCGATCTCCAAAATGAATAGAGTATCGGTCTGGGGAATGTGGAATATGTTTGGGAAGCATGGATAAGATGAAACTGATGAATGACATTACCAAACTACGATAGCGGAGGACACACCATGAAACAACTCTACATCAAGCAAAAGGTATTCAGCATAGGCGAGAAGTTCACGGTGAAGGATGAGCGGGAACAGGATGTGTATTACGTGGAGGGCAGCTTCATGCGGATTCCAAAGACCTTCTCGATTATGAATGCAGGCGGAAGGGAAGTTGCACAGATTACGAAGAAGGTGTTCAGCTTCCTGCCCAAGTTCTTCGTGGAAGCGGATGGCCGTGAGGTGCTCACCATTAAGAAGGAGCTGTCGTTCTTCAAGGCGCGCTATTCGATAGATTCGGCGGATATTGAGGTGCACGGGAACTGGTGGGATATGGATTTCCAGGTTTTGCAGCGCGGAGCGGTCGTCGGGGAAGTGAGCAAGAAGTGGTTCACTTGGGGCGACAGCTACAGTGTTGAGGTGTTGAATGAGGAGCTGGAGGCGATCATCATCGCGATTGTGGTCGCCATTGATTGTGTGAAGAGTGATGAAGCCTCGGCTTCTAATCAGTAGCGATTAACAATCCTTTCAATTAGACCCTCTCCGGGCGGAGAGGGTCTTTGACATGCACGGGCAAGGTGTGCTGCAAGATCACGAGTTCGCACCGGTGCTGGCCAAGTGCTGGTGGCCGTGTGTCGGCAAGTATTATGATCTGGTCTGCATAAATGCCGGAATTCCCGACAGGCTCTGGAGTTACGGCGGCGAAGCCCCGGTATTGGCCTGCCGCTGGTAATTTCGCGGTGTATATCCGGTCACCTGCTTGAATTGCCGGCAGAAATGCTCCACATTCGGATAGCCGCACCGTGCTGCGATATCAGCGATGCTCTCTGTGCTGTGGATGAGGTATTCCTTGGCCATGCGGATGCGGCTGTTAATGACATCCTCCATACAGGAGAATCCGAAGGTTTTTTTGTAGATATTCTGAAGATAGCCTGAACTGATCTCCAGCACACCGGCCATTCTGGCTACGGTCCAGTACTCCCCGGGATTGGTCTGAATGGACGTGCGCAGCTTCAGCAGCTTGTAATATTGCGGGGTAATATTGTCCTGGAAATAGGATTCCCACAGCTTGTTGAACAGCGCGCGCAGGAGCAGATCGATGGAAGAGGACTTACAGTCGCCGCCCATATGATGCTCGGTGGCCAGCAGCTCAAGCAGCTTTTGGCAATAGTCAGGGTCGCTAAGCGCAAAAGGAATGCCCAAGGGAAGCGGTGATTCCGTAATATAAGGCTCACTTGATTCAAAACGAATCCAGTCATTGATGAACTGGCCGGCGCAGGCCTGATAATAGACCTTCTGCTGCGGCTGGTAGAGAACTACGCTGTGCGCAGGGTATTGCTTGAGTCCGCCATGCACCCAGAATAGCGCCGGAGTCTTGGTAATGACCAGGAGCCAATGCGCACCGGCGGGGACATCTACAACGAAATTCGAAGCGTGTGTCGTATTGCACTCGACATAGTGTATAAGGGCCATTTCCATTCTCCTCCCGGCAAACATGCTTAATTATAGCACGGTTTTTTTATGTTTTTGTCAATGCCGGATAAGTGAAGTAAAAATGTGAGCGTTGTCAATAAATAGGTGTCTCCCCCATAATGAAAGCGTAACCAAATAATGACCACAAACATTGAACTGGGGGTTGACTATGAACACAGGTACAAGAAAAGGTCCGGGCCTACGGAAGAGTACGTCCATCCTGTTGTTGTCTGCACTTCTACTGTCTGCATGCTCAGGCAAGCTGGAGTCTGGTAACAGCGGCAAGGAGGCGGCAGCCGGTAATGATCCGAAGGCAAGCGCAGCTGTAGATGAGAGTCCACTTGGCAAATACGATCCTCCGATTGAGGTGTCGTTCGTCAGAGACTTGGGTGATGTGGTGGAGAATAACGTGCTTGGCGTATTGAAGGATGAGACGATTGATAACAACCGCTGGACCCAGCTGTATGAGGATCAGCTCGGCATCAAGATTAAGTATAACTGGATTGTGAAGGGCAGCCAGACCTCGGATCAATACTTGCAGAAAATCAATGTCACCCTGGCCTCCGGGGATCTGCCGGATGTAACGCCGGTCAACGCCACCCAGCTCAAGCAGTTGGCCGATTCAGACCAGCTTGAGGATATGACAGCTTTATATGAAAAGTATGCTTCCCCGTTCACCAAGAAGGTGCTGTCGGGAGAAGGCACGAGTGTATTCGATGCCGCGACCTTCGACGGCAAGCTGATGGCTATCCCGAGCCTGGAATCCTCCATTGAACGCTCGATGTATATCTGGATCCGGACAGACTGGCTGGAGAAGCTCGGTATGCAGCCGCCGAAGACGATGGCGGATGTCCTGGCGATCTCTGAAGCGTTCGCTGATAAGGACCCCGACGGAAACGGGAAGAAGGATACCTACGGCCTTGGCATTACCAAGGATCTGTGGGGCGGGGCGATGGGACTGGAAGGCTTCATGGCCGGGTATAATGCCTATCCGAACATCTGGCTGGATGACGGAACCGGCAAGCTGGTCTACGGCAGCATTCAGCCGGAAGTGAAGAAAGCGCTTCAGGTGTTGCAGGATATGGCCAAGAAGGGGCAGCTAGATCAGGAGTTCGGCGTGAAGGACGGCGGCAAGGTCTCTGAGCTGATCTCGGCCGGCAAGATTGGGATGGAGTACGGCGAGCAGTGGAATTCCATCTGGCCGCTGCAGCTGAACCGGGACAATGATCCCAAGGCGCAGTGGCAGGCCTTCCCGATTGTCTCGGAATCGGGCGACACGCCGAAGGTGCCGCTGAAATTCAGCACGACCCGCTTTTTCGCGGTCAAGAAAGGCGCTGCCCATCCGGAAGCAGTGATCAAATTGTTCAACCTGCATCTGGAGAAGAATTGGGGCGAGACAGCCGAATTCGATAAATACTTTGCGCCGCCGGAAGCGGAGAGTGTCTGGCAGCTGTCTCCGGTAACGCCATATCCGGTAACGAAGAACGTAGACGCGTTCCGTGAGATTGATGCCGCCCGCAAGGCCGGTGACTTCTCGAAGCTGGTGGGGGAAGCCAAGACCATCCAGGAGAAGCTGGAATCGTATGCTTCAGGCACATCGGAAGGCTTCGCCCTGTGGGGCTGGGAACGGATCTATGGCGAGCAGGGCTCCATGGGCATAGCCGACCAGTACATCAAGAATGACCAGTTCATTCAGGAGAAGTTCGTCGGCGCTCCGACTCCGACCATGGTTGAGCGCAAGACCACGCTTGAGAAGCAGCAGAATGAAATGTTTGTCAAAATCATTCTGGGTGATCCTATCGATAAGTTCGACCAGTTCGTGAAGGACTGGAAGAAGCTGGGCGGCGATCAAATTACGCAAGAGGTCAACGAATGGTACGCAGCGACTAAGAAATAAAGCGCCTCTGGAGGAAGAAAACGACCTTTTCTTCCTCCATTCCATTCTTGCCTGCAGATGTGGAGGATAACGATGAGAACAAAACTGCGAAAAGAACTGCCGCTCCATTTGATGCTTTTGCCGGGACTGGTGATGATCATTCTGTTCTCTTACGTCCCCATGGCCGGTGTCATGATTGCATTTCAGAAATTCATCCCTGCCAAGGGCTTGTTCGGGGATCAGAAGTGGGTGGGCCTTGATAACTTCGAATATGTGATGAACCTGCCAAGCTTCACACAGGTGCTGTGGAATACGCTGTTTATTTCGAGTCTCAAGCTGATTCTGGGCCTGATTATTCCGCTGGTGTTCGCGATTCTGCTGAACGAGCTGGCCAGTAATGTAATCAAGCGTTCCGTACAGACAGCGATCTATCTGCCGTATTTCTTGTCCTGGGTCGTGCTTGGCGGCATCTTGATTGATATTCTGTCTCCATCGGGCGGGATTGTGAATGAATTCCTCGGATGGTTCGGCGTCTCCAAGATCTTCTTCCTCGGTGACAATGACTGGTTCCCCTTCACGCTGATTGCCTCGGATGTGTGGAAGAACTTCGGCTACGGCACGATTGTATATCTGGCGGCCATAACGGGTATCGATCCCGGGTTATATGAAGCAGCTACCATTGACGGCGCGAACCGCTGGCACAAGACCTGGCATATTACCATTCCGGGCATCCGTATGGTCATCGTCCTGCTGTCGGTACTCAGTCTGGGACAGCTGTTGAATGCGGGCTTCGATCAGGTCTTCAATCTGTACAGTCCGCAGGTCTATGAGAGCGGGGATATCCTGGATACCTTCGTTTACCGGATCGGTCTGCTGGACGCACAGTACGGCGTAGCGACTGCCGTCGGCTTCTTTAAATCGATCATATCGCTCACCTTAATTTCCAGCTCGTATTTCCTGGCTTACCGTTTCGCCAAATACCGGATTTTTTAGAGGAGGGTGCTCCCTTGCAGCAACCGCTTACGCCTAAGCAGACAGACATAACTACTGTTCACCGTTCAAAAAAGTTCGACGGGATATCGGTGCTGAACGCCACCTTTCTCATTCTGGTCTCACTGCTCTGTATCCTCCCGCTCATTCATATTATAGCGGTGTCCTTCAGCTCCAGCGCGGCCGCCTCCGCAGGGTATGTCAGGCTCTGGCCGGTAGATTTCACATTCGCCTCGTATATGTATACGATGAGCCGCACAGAATTCTGGCAGTCGATGCTTGTATCGCTGACCCGGATCGGAATTGGGACGCCGCTGAACCTGTTGCTGACGATCCTCGTGGCCTACCCGTTATCCAAGGAATCACACGCTCTGCGGTTCCGCAGCGTCTATGCCTGGGCCTTCTTCGTCACGATGCTGTTCAACGGCGGGCTGATCCCCTGGTATACCACGCTCAAGGAGTACGGCCTGCTGGATTCCATCTGGGCGCTGGTGCTGCCCGGCGCAGTTCCTGTGTTCAGTGTGGTGCTGCTGCTTAACTTCTTCAGGGAGATTCCGAAGGAGCTGGAAGAGGCGGCGCTGATTGACGGGGCCGGCCACTTCCGGACGGTCTGGTCTATCTTCGTGCCGATCTCTAAGCCGGCGCTGGCTACACTGGCCTTATTCTCCATGGTGGAGCACTGGAATAGCTGGTTCGACGGCCTGCTGCTGATGGGGAACCCGGCGAACTATCCGCTGCAGAGTTATATTCAGACGATTGTCATCCAGCAGAACCTGTCGAATATGTCGCGTGATGCCATGCTCGATCTGGCGCTGATCTCGGACCGGACGCTGAAGTCTTCTCAGATCTTCCTCGGCTCCCTGCCGATTATTCTGGCCTATCCGTTCCTGCAGAAATATTTCGTGAAGGGGATTGTACTCGGCAGTGTCAAAGGATAACCTCCCGGAAGTTATGCATAAGCCTGCGGCACTCCCCGGATTCAGGCTATAATGGTGAAAATGATTGCTGGGGGCCTGGGATTGTTGTTCAAAAAGGATTACTCACTGCGCAATACGATATTTCTGCGGCTGATTGTGACCTTTCTGCTCATTATGCTGCCTATTCTTGTGTTCGCCGCTTATCTGTATCAATGGATTGTGCAAACGGCCAGCAGCGATATCCGAAGCTCGGCCAGCGCACAGACCGTCTTCTATCTAAATGATATGGAGAATGAGATCGAGCGGATGAAGCTGCTGCAATACAGCCTGCTGGAGGATGAGGATCTGAACAAGCTGGCTCTGACCTGGGAGACGCTGCCGACCATTGACCGCACGGAGAATCTGAATTCGCTGATGAAGCGGCTGTTCATCGTGCAGAACAGCAGCACGTATATCAAGGACGTCAGGGTTCATATCATGACTATAGGCCGGACCATCTCATCAGTCGGCGGCGTGCGTGAGATCGAACTGAAGCGCTTCCGCGAGATCCGCTCAGTCTTCGGGGACCGCCGTTCCCAGGTGATTGAGTGGGATGGCGGCCTGTATCTTAGTGCGATGAAGCAGCGGGGCATCAAGGGGGCGGAGCCGCTGCTGACGGTCGAGATTGAGCTGGACACCCAGGAGCTGCGGGCGGCGCTGGGCCAATTCAATACGTATCCCGGCAGTGGAACGCTGCTGCTCTCCGATAGTGCGAGATTCGCGCTCTACAGCATGACCGGCGGGCTGGCGCAGGCGGAACCGTCCCAGTATGCCCGGGATATCCGCGCGGTGGCCTCCGGGGAGAGGCTGAGGATCGCAGGTGCGCCTTATTATATCGTCCAGACCGGCTCACAGGAGCTGGGCTTGTCCATCTACCGGATCATTCCGGAGGCTATTATCAAGAATCCGCTAAGCAAATTCTATACCTGGGCCTGGGTGTTTGCCGTGGCTGCGCTTGCCATCATCATTGCTTTTGCACTGTCGACCTACAAGTTCATTCATAAGCCGATGCTGACGCTGGTGAAGAGCTTCCGGAGAATGGAGCAGGGCGATCTGGACATTCATATCCAGCATGAGTCGAAGGATGAATTCCGTTATCTGTACAGCCGCTTCAACCAGATGGTCAGCAATCTGCACTCCCTGATCGACCAGGTGTACAAGCAGAAAATTATGGCCCAGCGGGCAGAGCTGAAGCAGCTGCAATCACAGATTAACCCGCATTTTCTGTATAACAGCTTCTTCATTCTCAACACAATGGCGAAGACCGGCGATACCGAGCGGATCGAACAGCTTACTACGATGCTGGGGGAATACTTCCAGTTTGTCACCCGGAACGCTTCCGATCTGGTGTCATTGGAGCAGGAGATTCACCATGCAAGGATGTATACAGAGATTCAGGCCATGCGCTTCTCCCGCAGAATTGGGGTCCGGTTCGATACTTTGTCGGAGGAGCTGAAGAAGGTGCCCGTTCCGCGGCTGATTGTGCAGCCGATTATTGAGAACGCGTTCAAGCACAGCCTGGAAAAGAAGGCCATGGAGGGCCTGATCATTGTGCGTTTTGAGCAGGAGGATGCATGTATCCGCATCATTGTGGAGGACAACGGGGACCGGCTGACCGATGACACACTGGAGCAATTGAGAGAGTCCCTTCATGTCTATCAGGAGCAGGCGGAGACCACCGGCCTAGTGAATATTCACCGGCGCATCCGCATAACCTTCGGGGAAGAGAGCGGCTTGCTGGCGGACCGGAGTGAGCTGGGCGGACTAAGGGTAACCATCCTGCTTAGAGCTGGAGGTGAGAATGCTGATGTACAGGATGCTTATCGTTGATGATGAAGAGATTATCACAGATGGACTGGCGGTAATTTTCGGCAAAATGGCGCTTGAGCTGGACATCTACAAGGCCTACTCGGGCCGTGAAGCGCTAAATCTGCTGCACCGGACCCGGGTGGATATTGTCCTGTCTGATATCTGCATGCCCGAGATGGACGGGCTGGAGCTGATGGAGCATATCCGCCGGAGCTGGCCGCAATGCAAAATCGTCTTCCTGACCGGACACAGCGACTTCAATTATGTCTACCAGGCGATTCAGGCTCCGGGCGTCCAGTATGTGCTCAAGAATGAAGGTTATCCGAAGCTGACTGAAGCGGTGATGCGTGCGCTGCAGGAATTGAACGACACCATGCAGGTGAATGATCTGATCCGTGAATCCAAGGAGCAGCTGAATACGCTGGAGACCTTAGCACAGGGCGATTATTTCCGCCATCTCATTCACAGCGTCAAGGCGGATCAGGATATGGCCGGGGACTTCGTCCGTCTGAACATTCCGCTGGATGCTTCGCGGCCGGTGCTGATCGCACTTGGCAGCATCAGTGATCCTGAATCCTCGCGCACCTATATGGACCGCCGGGAGACAGCGCTTGCCGTCAAGTTCCTGTCGGAGAAGCTGCTGAAGGAGCGGACGGTCAGCCTTGGGGTGATCGACCGGTACGGTGACCTGATCTGGCTGATTCAGCCGGGCGGGACGGGAGAAGCTTCGCAGCCGGAAGATTTGGAGCAGATGATTAAATTTCTGGAGGGCACCTTCGAGCTGATTCAGCAGTCGTGCAGGGAATCGCTGGAGGTCGGGATGGCCATCACGCTCAGTGCGGAGGAGTGTACCTGGTCCAGGCTTCAGGTAGTATACGATAAAGCGAGGCAGGTTCAGCATTACCGGGCAGGAGACGGAGAGCGGATGGTGCAGAAGGTGCAGCTGAATGAAGCGACGGCGCCGGATACCGCGCGTGACCGGTTCATGCAGGGCAAGGTGGAGACGCTGGCTGCGCATCTGGAGGCGGGCCGTAAGGAGGAATTCCTCCGGCTGTTCGGGGAGATGGCTGAACAGGCGGGGCAGGAATGCGCGCGGGGCAATCCTTATCTGACTGAGCTGTATTACACCATTGCGCTGATGCTCATGTCGTATACGAACAGATGGGAAGCGGATCAGGAGATCGGGGCAAGCGGGCTGATGCAGCTTGAGGTCCACCGGACATGGGGAGAAGCCTTCCGCTATCTGGAGGACACCGCCGGGAATCTGTTCTCTGTCCGCAGGAGCGGCGAGCAGAAGCGGGCAGCGGGTGTTATCGACCGGATCTGCCTATATATAGAAGAGAATCTCGACCAGGACCTGTCGCTGGTCCGTCTGGCCGATGTGATCCACTTCAATCCCTCCTATCTGTCCCGCCTGTTCAAGCAGGAACGGGGAATCAATCTGTCCGAGTATATCGAGGAGCTGCGCGTCCGCCAGGCCAAGGAGCTGCTGCGGAGGGGGGAGCTGAAAGTGGCGGAGGTCGGCTCGCTAATCGGCTACGTCACCCCGCAATCCTTCACGCGGGTCTTCAAAAAGTGGACCGGAACCACGCCGCAGGAATACCGTGCGGATGTGGTTGGGGGGTAAATGGATAGGAAAAGGTATAAGAAAATCGCTCCTTCGGGATGGATGGCGTTGCCTCCATCGTCCGGGGGAGCGATTGTTCGTTGGGGGGAGTAAATGAAAGGGATAAATCCCTTTGGTGCAGCCAAAAGTGGGCTGGATGGAGAAATGAAAGGGATAAATCCCATTGATGCAGCCAAAAGTGGGCTGGATGGGGAAATGAAAGGGATTAATCCCATTGATGCAGCCAAAAGTGGGCTGAATGGGGAAATGAAAGGGATAAATCCCATTAATGCAGCCAAAAGTGGGCTGGACGGAGAAATGAAAGGGATAAATCCCTTTGGTGCAGCCAAAAGTCGGCTGGACGGGGAAATGAGAGGGATAAATCCCATTGATGCAGCCAAAAGTGGACTGGATGGGGAAATGAAAGGGATAGTATTAGAGTAACGAGGAGCACAAGTGCACCAGATATCAGCAGAAGTCGGCTAAATGAGTAAATCAGGTGCAGAAGTGCACCTGATATCGGTAGAAGTTGGCTAAATGAGTAAATCAGGAGCAGAAGTGCACCTGATATCGGTAGAAGTTGGCTAAATGAGTTAATCAGGAGCAGAAGTGCACCTGATATCGGTAGAAGTTGGCTAAATGAGTAAATCAGGTGCAGAAGTGCACCTGATATCTGTAGAAGTTGGCTAAATGAGTAAATCAGGAGCACAAGTGCACCTGATATCAGCAGAAGTTGGCTAAATGAGCGAATCAGGTGCAGAAGTGCACCTGATATCGGTAGAAGTTGGCTAAATGAGTTAATCAGGAGCAGAAGTGCACCTGATATCGGTAGAAGTTGGCTAAATGAGTGAATCAGGAGCACAAGTGCACCAGATATCAGCAGAAGTCAGCTAAATGAGTAAATCAGGAGCAGAAGTGCACCTGATATCAGCAGAAGTTGGCTAAATGAGCGAATCAGGAGCACAAGTGCACCAGATATCAGCAGAAGTTGGCTAAATGAGCGAATCAGGAGCAAAGTGCACCTGATATCGGTAGAAGTCGGCTAAATTTAGTTAGTTTCATTTACAAGTAAATCCGGTAATTCCCGCTCAGCGCCAGCATGGTGAAGAAGTATAGACAGTTGTCGTAATACCGCCGTTCTCCGGTGCGCAGCGGGGTGTCCCAGAATAGCTTGACGAAATGACCGGCATCCGGGCCATCGGCGGCAAGCGAGGCCATGGCCAGAGTGGATAGCAGGCCGACCGGATGCAGGGACAGCTTGTCGAACGGCTGGCCGTCAATGGTATACCGCCGGTAATCAGCCGGATCGATATCGCGGAAGAAAGCCTGAATGCGGTTAGACTGCTCTACCTGCCAAGGATCGCAGCGGAACCATTCATAATCCAGCCCGATGTTGGCGGCGACTCGGTAAGCATCACTGAAAAAGTGGCGGAAATCGCCATGCGGTTGAGGGTCCGCCGGAGTTCCGTCATAGTTAGCGTATTCCGGGGACAGCCCGGTAACCGGGTGGCAGGCCAGGTGTAGGTAATCCCGACTCTTGGCAGCCGCATCCTTCCAGAACGCCTGGTCTGCTTCATCCGCTTCCAGCGCAAACAAATCATAGAAATGCGGCAAATGATAGGAGGGATCGCTGAACGGAGTCTCCGGGATGAACTTGATCAGCCGGGTCGCCGGGTCCCACATCGGATCGCCTTCCCCGTCTTCTCCCTTGTGCACACAAGCGCGGAGAATGATTCTGGCCTGCTCGGAATAATTGAACGGCGCGGCCCCGTCACCCCAGCGGCGGGAAGCGAAGAACAGTGCCATCGCGAAGAACTCCTCTCCATCCGGCGCGGGGCCGGGAGACAGCCGTGTACCGTCCAGCTTACAGTGCCAGGCGAAATAATCCTTGTAACGGCCCTCCGTATGCTGCATGAATACCTTGGCGAAATTCCAGAGCCGGTCGAACTCCTCCTTTTTATCCATCTGAACCGCCATCATCATCCCGTAGGACATGCCCTCTGTGCGCACATCGGTATTACCTGTATCTACGATATAACCCTTATCATCATCCATAGTATGATAGAGCCGGACATCAGGGGCGCCGTAGAACATTTCGTTCCAGGTATCTTCCAGCCGCTGCTGAATGGCCTCCGGACGCAGTCCGTTCTCAAGAAACAGATTTCTGTACTCTCCTGTGTAAAAAGACCCCTCTGTAGTATTCATCATAACATCCTCCAGGTGAATTTTATTTGGCCCAAGTATACCATAAGCGGCAGTATAGAGATTAAAGCGTTTTCCAGATATTTTATAGACGATTCCGGCTCCAGCCCATAATCTAAGGATAGATCAATCTTAGGTGTCTATATGTCATGGACTTCACGCCAAAAGCTTCTCTATACTGATAGGGACATGCTGCAAGATGAATAACAAGGTAAGGGTGATAGAGCTATGAATGAGGTTGCAGAGCTAATGAAGCTTACAGTCTACACGCGCATACCGAACCAGGATTACACCGGGTCTCTCGCCAACAGTGTTCATATGGCCTGTACAGATGACCATAATGAATTTCAGCCGCTGAACCGGAACTATGGCCTGTTATTTGCCGTGGCCACCGTGGATGAGAACAATGTGATTCATGAAAAAGGACTCAAAAACCCCTATCTGTTCCGCACACAGGATGGTGCTTTCGGGATGATTGCGGTAAGGATTGACGCCTCGGGGGAGGATGACGGGGAGAGCAGAGGGCAGATTCTGCTGTGGACCTCGCCGGATCTGGTGACCTTCGATGCCCAGCGGCTTGTCCGGCTGGATAATGAACGCTATGTAAAAGAAGCAGTTTGCGCACTGGAAAGCACTGGCGGATATGTGATCCGCTGGCAGGACAACGACGGCAACTATTATGTGAACCGGCTGGCTGACCTGCGGAAGCCGGAAGAGATCTCGCCGCCGGAGCCTGCGGAAGCCTTCACGGCAGAGCGGCCCGCTCAGCCGCTGCCCGGAACCCGTCCGGGGAATGTGCTGACCGTGGATGGCCCCACCGGCCACAAGGTCCAGGCGGCCTGGACCCCGGTGCATAACACCGGTATTCGTGTGGCGGAGCAGGTCAGTGTAAACTCCGCCGCCGAATTGGTGGAGGTCAGAGCCACAGCGCTATATTCGGACGGCTCCACTGCCGATAAGCGGGTGGACTGGGATACCGCAGGGATTGATTTCACCTTGCCAGGAACTCATACCATACATGGCAAAGTGGTCACTTATGACTTGCCGTTCCCGTTAGCAAGCGGCTATGCAGACCCTGTAATTCTCCCCTGGAACGGCAGGTATTACTTCCTGGCTACCAATGACAATGTCAATAATATCGGCATCTATGTCCGCGTGGCAGATACTTTACAGGACTTATTCGCTCCGGGCTTCCAGGAAGCCGTTATACTGGACCTGAATGAGGAGCTGAACTTCATCCAGACCTTCTGGGCACCGGAATTCCATGTCATCGGCGGGGAGCTGTACATCCTGTTCGCTGTTGGCGGCAAGGTATGGGGACCGCAATGCCATCTGATGAAGCTGAACCCCGGCGGAGATATTATGAAGGCCGGAGATTGGAGCACGCCGGTCCGGGTGAAGCGGATGGACGGCACTCCTTTGGCCGCAGACGGCATTACGCTGGATATGACTTATTTCAAGGTAGACAACACCTCATGTGTTGTCTGGTCTTACCGCAAAGGAATCGGAACGCCGCTGGATACCGGCTCCATGCTGTATATCGCCACTGTAGATGAAGCGAACCCGGCGGTATTAACCAGTGAGCCGGTGCTGCTGTCGCGTCCGCTGCTCGGCTGGGAGAATGTTCAGGGCACCATCAACAACGAAGGCCCGTATCCGCTCCTGACGGAAGATACCGTGTATATTGCCTATTCCGGCGGGGCGGCAACGGGATATACCTATGCGGTGGGCTGGTTAAGCCTTCCACGGGGCGGCGATGTTCTGGATGCCGGTGCCTGGAGCAAGGCGGGCACGCCTGCACTTTCTTATTATTCGCTGGACGGGGTGTACGGCCCGGGGCATAATTCCTTTTTCCAGGATACAGACGGTACTATGCTAGTTCTCTACCACGGGGAAGAGCAGCTGGTGAAGCATGGAACGAGATGCTCGGCGATCCACAGAGTCCATTACAACAGTAACGGCGTCCCTCTGCTAGATGTGGCCGGGGATAGAGATGTACACCCGGATTACGCCGAGTGCACGATACAGGTGACTGTGCTTGCTTAGCCGGGCACCTCTTACAACGACAATCTATATAACAAATGGAGGATGTTAGAATGACACAACAACAAGGATTTAACCCCTATCTGCCTTCCTGGGAGTATGTGCCGGATGCGGAGCCTTATGTTTTTGAAGGAAGAGTATATGTCTATGGCTCACATGACCGGTTCAACGGCCACGCCTTCTGTCTGAACGACTATGTCTGCTGGTCAGCGCCGGAGGACAATCTGGGCGATTGGCAGTATGAAGGGGTGATCTACCGGACGACAGATGATCCGCTCAACCCGGAAGGCAGCATGTGTCTCTATGCACCGGATGTGACGCAGGGACCGGACGGGCGCTACTATCTCTACTATGTACTGGACAAGGTTCCTGTCGTATCGGTAGCGGTCTGCGATAAGCCGGGCGGCAAATACGAATTCTACGGCTATGTCACCTATAAGGACGGCACGCGTCTGGGCGAACGGGAGGGTGATGAGCCGCAGTTTGACCCGGGGGTATTAACCGAAGGAGACACCACTTACCTGTATACCGGCTTCTGCGGATACGGCGACAAGTCCAGACACGGCGCGATGGCTACCGTACTGGGTCCTGATATGCTTACGATTATTGAAGAGCCTGTGTTCGTTGCACCGAGCCAGCCTTACAGCCAGGGGACCGGCTTCGAGGGCTATGAGTTCTTCGAGGCCCCTTCCATCCGCAAAAGAGGGGATATCTACTACCTGATCTACTCCTCCATCTCCATGCATGAGCTGTGTTATGCCACCAGCAGTCATCCCACCCGGGATTTCGTGTATCAGGGAGTCATTGTGAGCAATTGTGATCTGCATATCGATACGTATAAGCCTGCGGACCGGACGATGTATTACGGCGGCAATAACCACGGCAGCATCGTGGAGGTTAATGGAGCGTGGTATATCTTCTATCACCGGCATACCAACGGGACCGCGTTCTCGCGCCAGGGCTGCATCGAGCCGATTACGTTCCGTGAAGACGGCACCATCCCGCAGGTGGAGATTACAACCTCCGGCCCGAACGGCGGCCCGCTGGAGGGACGCGGAGAATATCCGGCATACCTGGCCTGTCATTTGTTCACCAAGGATCAGGAGATGTATACCGGAGGGTTTGGCAAGGTGGGTGCCTGGATGGACAGCCGGTTCCCGAAGATTACCCAGGACGGCAGAGACGGTGAAGAAGAGGTTGGCTATATTGCCAATATGACGGAGTCGGCCACTGCCGGGTTCAAGTATTTTGACTGCAAGGGGATTAGCCGGGTCTCCATCAAGGTGCGGGGATATTGCCATGGGGAGTTCCAGGTGAAGACGGCTTGGGACGGGCCTGCGCTTGCTTCTATTCCGGTAGGCTTCACGAATGTCTGGAAAGAATATGCTGCGGAAGTGGCGATTCCGGACGGCGTGCAGGCGCTGTATTTCACGTATACCGGAGGCGGCGGCGCGCAGTTTGCATCGTTTACGCTGGAGTAGACCGGAGGCATTCAGACCGGGCATGACACAGACAGCAGGACCAGGGAGCGTGTTCCCGGTGCTGCTGTTTTGTCGTTCACATCGTGGAGCGTACACTCTCAACCTGCTGCTACACGCCGGAAGAATACCGGGCCTTGTACTCTGAGGGGGTCATGTTCATATAATGCTTGAACCATTTGGAGAAATAGCTGACATGCTGGTAGCCTGACTCCAGCGCAGCCTCCAGCACATTGTATGATCCGCTGCGGAGCAGACTGGCCGCCTGACTGATGCGGATATAATTCAGATACTCCATCGGGCGCATCCCGGTCTGAGCCTTGAAAAACTTGCAGAAATGCGAGCGGCTAAGCGATACAACGGAGGCAAGCTGATCCAGCTCCAGCCGGTCGCGGGAATGCGTCTCCATATAGCTCAGCACCTCCCGGATCTGCCGGTTATATTCCCGGCCGTGCCGGGTCTCCGCCGCCGGGTTCAGCCCGGTCAGCCCGTATTGATAGCTGTCTGCGATGAACAGCAGCAGGAGCGCCTTCAGACTCATTTCGTATGCCTCGGGCTTACGCTCATAGCGGCTTAACAGCTCCCTGATTAGCTGAAGCAAGGGGGAGTGGGCGGTATCTGCAGCAGATAACAGAGCGGGAAGCCGGACCTTCCCTTGCAGGACGGGGTCCAGGAACAGCTCCTGCACCCGGTCGGGCTGAGGCGAAGACAGCCAGGAGCCTTTGAACACGATGGAATAATAACAGGTGCCCCCCATGGCGGTGTCCATGCCCGAATGAAGCTCGCCGGGATGAACAATCAGGGCATCTCCTGCTTGAATGGCGAACTCGCGGCTCTCAATATAGAAGGTAGCGCGGCCTTCCGCCAGATAGATCACCTCCATCTCGTTATGCCAGTGCACGGGAAGAATGGAATGCACGCGGGCCTGATGCTCCACCCGGTAGATATGCAGCGGGAATTCCGGCTGGCCGTGCAGCTTGTTCTCCCGGTAACGGTGTTCGTACATGATGCCCTCCTCTGAATCGCTATATTGTGATGATATCGCGCAAATATATGGTAGATGAACCGCTATCAATAATAATATCATTATCATCAGAGGAAGTCATAAGGAAGGGTGAAACCATAATGAAACTGATAACTGTTCAATCCGGCGAGGCTGGCGTAAGGCTGGAGACTAGTGAGGGAATAATGCATATCGGCTGGTGTACGCCGGGGATTGCCAGAATCCGCTATACGCTGAATGCTGAGCTGAGCGGTAAAGAGAGTCTGATGGTGGTAAGCCGGCCAGAAGCCGAGACCGTACCTTACACTATCACTGACCTGCCCGGCCATCTGGAGATCTCAACGGCGCAGCTAATGATTGAAGTGGATAAAGAGAGCTGTGCCTTCAGCTACAGAGCTGCGGACGGCACACTGCTGACACGGGAGCCGGCCAGAGGCGGCAAAACCCTGGAGCGCACAGAGGTCTATCATACGGTATTCGATGCTTCGGCAGACACGGTAGAGACCGGACAGGGTGCGGATGGGCTGCGTGCCAGAGCGGAGGGCGTCAACCGGAGGCTGGACCGGGAGGCTTTTCACACGAAGCTGGAATTCGAATGGCAGGAAGGCGAAGCTCTGTACGGACTTGGCTCCCATGAAGAGGGGATGATGAACCTCCGGGGACGGCAGCAATACTTGTACCAGCAGAATATGAAGGCGGTTGTACCGGTACTGGTGTCTACACGCGGGTACGGGATTCTGGTAGATTCGGGGTCTTATATGACTTTTCATGACGATGCCTTTGGCTCGTACCTCTGGAGCGATGCGGATGAAGAGATGGATTACTATTTCATTTATGGTCCGGAATTCGATCAGATTACGGCGGGAATCCGCTACCTGACCGGAGATGCGCCAATGCTGCCGAAGTGGTCCTTCGGGTATGTGCAGTCCAAGGAAAGATACGTCTCCCAGGCAGAACTTCTTGCCACTGTGCAAGAGTATCGTGAACGTTCGCTTCCCCTCGACTGTATCGTGCTCGACTGGCAGTCCTGGACGGGTAATCTGTGGGGGCAAAAGACTTTTGATCCTGAGCGCTTCCCCGATCCCTCGCAGATGATGGACAGCCTGCACGCTATGAACGCCAAGCTGATGGTATCCATCTGGCCGATTATGGGCGCGGGCGGGGAGAATCATGAAGAGATGAAGGCACGCGGCTTCCTGCTCGGCAATCAGGCGACGTATGATGCCTTCTCGGAGGAGGCTCGTGCGCTGTACTGGAAGCAGGCCCATGAAGGACTGTTCGCCCACGGCATTGATGCCTGGTGGTGCGATTGCACCGAGCCGTTCGAAGCGGACTGGAAGGGCGCGGTGAAGCCGGAGCCGGAGCAGCGGCTGCTGATTAATACGGCAGAATCGAAGCGGTATCTCGATCCGGGCTTGATCAATGCCTATTCCATGCAGCACTCCAAAGGGATCTATGAAGGCCAGCGTGCAGCGACCTCAGCGAAACGGGTGATCAATCTGACACGCTCCGCGTTTGCAGGGCAGCACCGTTACGGCACGATTACATGGTCTGGTGATATAGCCGCTAACTGGGAGACGTTGAGGAAGCAGATTGCAGACGGCCTTAACTTTTGCCTGACCGGTTCGCCATACTGGACGCTGGATATCGGGGCGTTCTTCGTGAAGAATTCCAAGGAGCAGTGGTTCTGGAGCGGGGATTATAACGAAGGTGTTGCGGATCTGGGCTATCGGGAGCTGTATGTCCGCTGGTTCCAGCTCGGGGCCTTCCTGCCGATGTTCCGTTCGCATGGCACGGATACGCCGAGAGAGATATGGCAGTTCGGCCAGGAGGGGGAGCAGATGTATGACACGCTGGTGAATTATCTGAAGCTCCGTTACAGGCTGATGCCATACATCTACTCCCTGGCCGGAGCTGTGGCACACCGCAGCTATACTATGTTCCGTGCGCTGGCCTTCGATTACCGGGAGGATGTGCAGGTCCATGCCATCGGCGACCAGTTCATGTTCGGTCCGGCCTTCATGGTGGCTCCTGTGACAGAGGCCATGTATTACGGTCCCGGCTCCCGCGAGCTTGAGGGGGTTCTTAAGCAGCGCCGGGTCTACCTCCCTGAAGGCGAATGGTATGATTATTGGAGCGATGAACGGCTGGAGGGCGGCGTGACGATTGAAGCCAAGGCGGATCTGGAGACGCTTCCCCTGTATGTCCGCGCCGGGTCCATTGTTCCGCTCGGCCCCGACGTTCAATATACGGATGAACAGCCGGAGGCGGTGACAAGGCTCAAGGTATACGGCGGCAAGGATGCAGCCTTCACCCTGTATGAAGATGAAGGCGATAATTATAATTATGAGACCGGCGCCTATGCCATGATTGAGCTGAGCTGGTGTGAAGCGGACCGCAGCCTGACGATCGGGAAGCGGGCCGGAGACTATGCCGGAATGCAGGCGGTAAGGCAATTTGCCGTAGAGCTGGCCGGTTATGCGGGAAGCCGCATTGTCACTTATGAAGGGGAAGCTGTAACCGTCCGCGAAGCGGACTTGCAGAGCTGAGGCTTCATTCAATGTGTGACTCATTGTACGTTTGATAGAGAAGCTCTAGTAAGCTCTGTTACTCTTGCGGTAGGCGGCGGGTGTCATGCTGGTGATTCTTTTGAATGTACGGTAGAAATGGGGCAAGCTCTCGAAGCCGCAGGCCATGGCGATCTGCTCGATGGTGCCGCTTGATTGCAGCAGGCTGTCCTTGGCGGCAAAAATCCGCTTGGTCGCAATATAATCCGTCACATTCATGCCCAGACGCTGCTTGAAGACCCGGCTGAAATGGGCCGGTGAGATATTCGCCCGCGCAGCCAGAGAGCTTAGCTCCAGCGGCTGATCCAGATGATCGTTGATATACCTGAGCGCCTCACGGAACCACTCCGGCAGCAAGGGATTGGAAGCAACCGGCTCGGCGGCTTGCGGCAGGCAGTAGCGGTTCAGATGCAGCAGTGTAAGATGAAGCAGCAGCGTAAGCGCCTGCCCGCCGTCCGGCTGATTCTGCTCGCGTTCCCGGTGGATCGCATCGATATCATTTTGCAGAATTTCAGCATGCTCTGGAGACAGGGTATACTTGTACTGCTTGTTTGTCTTGGCAGCGTCGAACAGCTTCAGATAGGGATAAGACTCACT
The DNA here is from genome assembly GCF_038006885.1 of Paenibacillus sp. FSL R7-0302. Taxonomy (NCBI): domain Bacteria; kingdom Bacillati; phylum Bacillota; class Bacilli; order Caryophanales; family Paenibacillaceae; genus Paenibacillus; species Paenibacillus sp. FSL R7-0302. The sequence continues at coordinate 3,843,828 of NZ_JBBOWB010000001.1, read as the reverse complement.
GTAGGTATGGTTATGAATCAGAGCCGGGCTGAAAAAAAGGGCAGAGGAGGTCACCGGCTCTTCATTGTCGGGAAATCCCCGGTGTACCGTGTTTCCGGGAACGACAATAATGTCACCCGGATGCATCTCATAAAAGGTCTGATCGATAAAAAAGCTTCCTTTGCCGCCGTATACGTAAATGAATTCGTACCAGTCATGCTGGTGGTCGGGCAGCTCGCGCTGCGGACTTTTCGTTTCCTTATAGTCCAGCAGCAGCGTAACCGGTAATTGATGGTCAAAATGCCTGCGGATCGGTTCCATGAAGTCGCCCCCCTGAGCTACATCTCTGCATTCTTACCCACATCATATCAAAATAAGGTATAGATTTGTTTGTTTTAGCTATTTTTATTCCTTTATCGGATGTTTACAATAAGGTGGAATGGAGGCGTTATCATGTATATTGATGCTCATCAGCATTATTGGAAGATAGACAGGGATGATTATGGATGGATTACGCCGGAGATTCCGGTGCTGTTCCGGGATTATCTGCCCGCTGATTTGGAGCCGGAGCTAACGAAGCACGGGATCAGCCGTACGATTGTCGTACAGGCTGCACCTACGGTGGAGGAGACGGAATATATTCTGGGACTCAGCGGGCAGGCGGAGTCTGTCGCGGGCGTGATTGGCTGGCTGGATCTGGCAAGCCCTTCCTTCCAGGCCGAATTCGAGCGTCTCAGCAGACATCCGAAGTTCACCGGGCTGCGGGTGATGATTCAGGAGATGGCGGACCCCGGGGTGCTTTTGACCCGGCCTTATATAGAAGCGCTCTCATATCTTGCGGAGCGGGATGTGCCGGTGGATCTGCTGGTGCTGGCCGATCAGCTTCCGCAGCTCATTGAGATGCTGGAACAGGTTCCGGGACTGCGGGGAGTCATTGATCACCTGGCCAAGCCCCCGATTGCAACGGGTAGCCTGGAGCCGTGGAGAAGCCAAATGGCAGAGGTTGCGGGGCATCCGGGAATTTACTGCAAGCTGTCCGGGATGGTCACTGAAGCAGATCCCCAGGGCTGGACGCAGGAGGATTTCACGGCTTACGTACATGCTGTGCTGGAGCTGTTCGGACCGGAGCGGGTGATGTTCGGCAGTGACTGGCCTGTGTGCCTGATGGCGGCAACCTATGAGGAGGTTGTGGGGATTCTGCGCACAGCACTGCAAGGCCGACTGTCTGCGGAAGAGATGGAGCCGGTGTTTGGAGCGAATGCTGTTAGATTTTATAAGCTGGATTTATAAACCATAGGAGGTAGTGCAAGATGAAATACAGAAAGCTGGGCAATACGGGACTGGATGTCTCTGCATTAAGCTTCGGGGCCTCTTCGCTGGGCAGTGTATTCCGGGAGGTTCCGAAGGATGAGGCTATCCTCACGGTTCATACGGCGCTTGATCTGGGGATTAACCTCATTGACGTCTCCCCTTACTACGGTCTGATGAAGGCGGAGACCGTGCTGGGTGAGGCACTCCAGACGGTACCGCGCGACAAGTATATCCTGAGCACGAAGGCCGGACGTTACGGCGAGGGGGAATTCGATTTCTCCAGAGAGCGGATCATCCGCAGCGCGGAAGAGAGTATGGGCAGACTGGGCACAGATTACCTGGATATTCTGCTGCTGCATGATGTTGAATTCGGCTCGCTTACGCAGGTGATGGAGGAGGGAATTCCGGCGCTGGAAGAGCTGAAGCAGGCGGGCAAAATCCGTTACTCCGGCGTCAGCGGCCTGCCGCTGAGTGTGTTCGAGAAGGTGCTGCCGCAGACCAAGCTGGATGTCATTCTGTCCTATTGCCATTATTCGCTCAACGATACCACGCTGCTGCGGCTCCTTCCGCTGCTGGAGGAGAGAGGCACGGGGCTGATGAATGCGTCGCCCATCTCGATGGGGCTGCTCAGCAACCGTAAGGTGCCGGATTGGCATCCGGCAGGAGCGGAGATTCAGGCCGCATGCCAGCGCGCCGCTGAGTATTGCAGGGACAAGGGAGAAGACATCGCCAAGCTGGCCGTCCAGTTCTCCACCGCGAACGAGCAGATTCCTACGACCTTGGTCAGCACGGCGACACCAGCCAATATCCGCAACAATATTAAGTGGACCGAAGAGCCGATCAATGAACAATTACTGGCAGATGTACGCGATATTCTGAAGCCGATCGACGGGGCGACCTGGCCGAGCGGACTGCCGGAGTGGAACGAAGCACAGAGCCGGAACGGGGAGCGCTTATAATGAAGGGAATTATTTGTGAGGAAATCGGAAAGTTCGTCTACAGGGAAGATCTGCCGGAGCCGGAGCTGCTGGATGGAGAGGCGGTGGTAAGCATCCGCCGGATCGGCATCTGCGGGACGGACCTCCACGCTTACCGGGGCAACCAGCCTTATTTCACTTATCCGCGTGTGCTGGGGCATGAGCTCTCAGGGATTATTGAGCATATTGGCGATAACCCGCAAGGGCTGCGGGCCGGTGATCAGGTCAGTGTCATTCCGTATCTGCATTGCGGAGAGTGCCGGGCCTGTCTGAGCGGTAAAACGAATTGCTGTAAGCAAATGAGAGTGTTCGGTGTTCACCTGGATGGCGGAATGCGGGAACGGGTAAGTCTGCCTGTAGGCAATCTGCTGAAGACAGACGGGCTGACGCTGGATCAGGCGGCCATGCTGGAGCCGCTGGCGATCGGTGCCCATGCGGTGCGGCGCTCCGGTGTCGGCGCGGGGGAGCAGGTACTGGTAATCGGCGCAGGCCCGATCGGACTGGGCGTAATGGTCATGGCCCGGTACGCTGGGGCGAAGGTCATTGCGATGGATGTCAATGACGAACGTCTGGCCTTCTGCAAAGGCTGGGCGCAGGCGGAGCATACGGTAAGCGCCTTGCAGGAGCCGAAGGAGCAGCTATCGGCGCTGACGGAAGGCAACTTCCTGCCGCATGTGATTGATTCCACCGGCAACATCTCATCTATGGAAGGTGCTTTCGGACTGGTCGGCCATGGGGGCACACTGACTTATGTCGGCCTAGTCAAAGGGAACATTACTTTTAGTGACCCTGATTTCCATGCCCGCGAGATGACGGTGCAGGGCAGCAGAAATGCGACCCGTGAGGATTTTGAACGGGTGATTAGCGCCATTAGAGACGGTTATATTGATGTGGACCGCTATATTTCCCACCGCTGCTCCTTCGGGGAGATGACCCAGCAGTTCGAGAGCTGGCTGAATCCGGAAACCAAGGTGATCAAGGCGCTGGTGGAACTGAATTAACTGCGAAGGAGCGTAATAGAGATGACAAGCACAGAACAGAGCCAGCGGTTATGGTACACGGAGCCGGCACAGGAATGGAATGAGGCGCTGCCGATCGGCAACGGCCGGCTCGGGGCGATGATCTTTGGCAGGGTGGCTGAGGAGAAGCTGCAGCTTAATGAGGATTCCGTATGGTACGGAGGTCCGCGTGACCGCAACAATGAAGATGCGCTACCCCACTTGCCGAAGCTCCGCCAGCTGATTCTGGAAGGCAAGCTGAGTGAGGCGGAGGAGCTGGCGGCTATGACGATGGTGGGGCTGCCGGAAGCACAGCGCCATTATCTGCCGCTTGGCGACCTGCTGCTGTCGTTCGGCGGACATGAGCAGCCTGCTCAGAATTATCAGCGGGAGCTTAATCTCGAATCCGGTGTATCCCAGGTGAGTTATTCCACCGGCGGAGTGCGGTATACCCGTGAGCTGTTCGCCAGCTTCCCGGATCAAGCCATCGTGGTGCGGATTACCGCTGACCGGAAGAACGCAATCTCCCTCAAGGCCAGATTCAACCGCCAGAACTGGAGAATGCTGGAGAAGACCGAGAAATGGAATGACAGCGGGCTGGTGATGGGCGGAGAATGCGGCGGGCGCGGGGGCAGCTCCTTCGCTGCCGTACTCAAGGTCGTCACAGAAGACGGAACCTGCCGCAACATCGGCGAATATGTGCTGGTGGAGGGGGCGAGCTCGGTTACGCTGCTGCTTGCCGCAGGCACCACGTTCCGACATCCTGATCCGGTGCTGCATGCCAAGCGGCAGCTGGAAGCGTTGAGTGTGGTTCCTTATGAGGAGCTGCTGGCCCGCCACATTGCAGATTACAGCAGCCTGTACGGGCGGGTTGCGCTGATGCTGCCGGAGAACGCGGAACTGAGCGGACTGCCGACAAGTGAACGGCTGGACCGGTTCCGGCAGGGGGAAGAGGATCACGGGCTGATCTCGACTTATTTCCAATATGGCCGTTATCTGCTGATCGCCTCCAGCCGCCCAGGCTCCTTGCCTGCGAATCTGCAGGGCATCTGGAACGACAGCTTCACCCCGGCCTGGGACAGCAAATTCACGATTAACATTAACGCGCAAATGAATTACTGGCCGGCTGAACTCTGCAATCTGGCGGAATGCCATGAGCCGCTGTTCGATCTGATCGAACGGATGCGGGAACCGGGCCGGGTGACCGCCAAGGTAATGTACGGCTGTGGCGGCTTCATAGCACACCACAATACGGATATTTGGGCAGATACTGCTCCGCAGGATACGTACCTGCCAGCATCGTTCTGGCCGCTGGGAGCAGCTTGGCTGTGTCTGCATCTGTGGGAGCATTACCGGTTCAGCCAGGACCGCCAGTATCTGGCGAATGCCTACGATACAATGAAGGAATCTGCACAATTCCTGCTGGATTACCTGATAGAGGATGAAACGGGCCGGCTGATTACCTGTCCGTCCGTTTCGCCGGAGAACACGTATCAGCTGCCCGGCGGGGAATCGGGCGTGCTGTGTGCCGGAGCTTCTATGGACTTCCAGATCATTGAAGCTCTGTTCAAGGCCTGCATCCAGAGCGCGGAAATCATCGGACGGGACGAGGCATTCCGCGAAGAGCTCCGCTCAGCACTGGACCGTTTGCCGGGGCCGCAGATCGGTAAATACGGCCAGATTCAGGAATGGATGGAGGATTATGAAGAGGTAGAGCCGGGGCACCGGCATATCTCGCATCTGTTTGCACTATATCCGGGGGATGCCTTCACAGTGGAGCATACGCCGGAGCTGGCGGCAGCGGCCCGTACGACGCTGGAACGCAGACTTGCCAGCGGCGGCGGACATACCGGCTGGAGCCGGGCCTGGATCATTAATTTCTGGGCGCGGCTCCAGGATGAAGGCAAGGCTTATTCGAATGTACGGGCGCTGCTGGAGCACTCCACCCTGCCTAATCTATTCGACAACCATCCACCGTTCCAGATTGACGGGAACTTCGGAGGAACAGCGGGCATTGCGGAGATGCTGCTGCAGAGTCATACAGAGGTTATTAAGTTGCTGCCAGCTCTGCCGGCAAGCTGGTGTGAAGGAAGTGTCAAGGGACTGCGGGCAAGAGGCGGCTATACTGTCGATTTCACCTGGACCGGTGGACTCGTTACGGAAGCAGTGGTAACATGTACCGTATCCGGCCCTTGCCGGCTCGAAGGTCCAGGACTTGATTCCGTATCGTTCACAGGAGAAGCGGGCAGCTCGTATACATTCACCCGCTGAGGCTGAATAGCAGGCTGTGCGGGTGACGAATACTATACGATAGTACACTGGGATTGGCGCATTTGCGTCAATCCCTTTCTGCTGTGGTTGGCTAGAACGTCGAGCGGAGCAAATGTAATCGAAATACCGACTACAATTGGACGGAGGACGGCGCGTAAGCCAAATGTAATCGAAAAACCGATCACATTGCGCAGCGCGGAGACGAGCGGGCCAAATGTAATCGAAAAACCGATCACAATGCGCAGCGCGGAGGCGAGCGGGCCAAATGTAATCGAAAAACCGATCACATCTGGCAGTGCGGAGGCGAGCGGGCCAAATGTAATCGAAAAACCAATTACATTGCGCAGCGCGGGGGCGAGCGGAGCAAATGTAATCGAAAAACCGATTACATTGCGCAGCGCGGGGGCGAGCGGAGCAAATGTAATCGAAAAACCGATTACATTGCGCAGCTTGGAGGCGAGCGGAGCAAATGTAATCGAAAAACCGACTACAATTGGACGGAGGAGGCGCGTAAGCCAAATGTAATCGAAAAACCGATCACAATGCGTAGCGCGGAGGCGAGTGGGCCAAATGTAATCGGAAAACCGATCACAATGCGCAGCGCGGAGGCGAGCGGGCCAAATGTAATCGAAAAACCGATCACATCTGGCAGTGCGGAGGCGAGCGGGCCAAATGTAATCGAAAAACCAATTACATTGCGCAGCGCGGGGGCGAGCGGAGCAAATGTAATCGAAAAACCGATTACATTGCGCAGCGCGGGGGGCGAGCGGAGCAAATGTAATCGAAAAACCGATTACATTGCGCAGCTTGGAGGCGAGCGGAGCAAATGTAATCGAAAAACCGACTACAATTGGACGGAGGAGGCGAGTGGGCCAAATGTAATCGAAAAACCGATCACAATGCGTAGCGCGGAGGCGAGTGGGCCAAATGTAATCGGAAAACCGATCACATTTGGCAGTGGCGTAGGTGCGGGTGGGTGCGCAAGGAGCGAGCCTAATGGTGAGGTGCACAAGTGCCCCCGAAACCGCCGAAAGCGAACTCCAGCGTGAATGAGGCGCACAAGTGCATCAGAATCCGCCGAAAGCAGGCACTCAGCGCCAATAAGATGCACAAGTGCACCTGAATCCACTGAATAATACCGCGTCCGCAAAGCAGCCAGAAGCCGAACCCCCGCAGGCACCACGCCCCCACTCACAACGGCAATTCCGCTGCCGCTTTGCAAGCAAGCGTTTTCTTTTTATGAATTTTCAGGGGGGAAGACCTATATTCTATGAATTGTAAGCGCATTCTGAAAACGTATAATTAAAGTTGTCACCAGGAGAAATTAGAAGCATAAGCGATTAGCCAAAAAGGGGAGGCATAACAACATGCACAAAACGGCAAAACGTTCAGCAGCAGCCGCTGCGGCCGGTGTATTAGCACTCACACTGGCACTGACAGGCTGTGGATCAAGCAATAATACCAGCAGCACAGGTACCAAGGACACCGCCACTGGAGGAAACGCCAGCCCGGCAGCAGCCGGAGACGACACGGCTCCGGTAACCTTCTCGGTATTCATGAACGGTCCCGGACAACAGCCAACGCCTGACAATAAGATTCTGAAGCTGATCAAAGACGAGACCGGGATCAGCTTCAACCAGGAATTCCTGGTCGGCGATCTGCAGCAGAAGCTCGGGGTCATGATTGCCGGAGGCGACTACCCGGACATCCTGTCGGGTGACGACAAATTAATCAACGCCAAGGCGTACATTCCGCTTGAGGATCTGATTGAGAAATACGCTCCCAACCTGAAGAAGCATTATGGTGCGGTCTGGAACCAGATCAAGGATGAGAGTGACGGACATATCTATGTACTGCCAAGCTATGGCGTCTATCAAGGTAAAATTACCGAGCCTACTTATCAGGGACCAGGCTTCTGGCTGCAAAAGGGTGTGCTTGAGGAAATGGGCTACCCTACTCCCAAGACCCTGGATGAGTATTTCGATATCATTGCCAAATATAAAGAAAAACACCCGGATATGATCGGGTTCGAATCACTCAACTTTGACTGGCGCGTGTTCCCGCTGCAGAATCCCCCAGAGCATCTGTCGGGGCATCCGAATGACGGGGCCGTTATTGTAGATAACAATGTAGCACAGATTTTTGCCGACAAGGATATCTCCAAGACCTATTACAAAAAGCTTAATGAGATTAACGCTCAAGGCTTGATGGATAAAGAAGCCTTCGTCCAGAACTATGACCAGTATCTGGCCAAAGTAGCAAGCGGTAAGGTCATCGGGATGTTCGACCAGCACTGGAACTTCCAGGACGGCGAGAAATCTCTGATCTCCCAAGGCAAGCTGGAAAATACGTATATCGGCTTCCCTCTGCTCTATCCGGGCGCAGAAGAATGGTATCGTGACCGCGGAGCGGTCGGCACCAACCGGGGATTCGGAATTTCGATCAATGCCAAGGACCCTATCCGCATTATCAAATTCTGGGATAAGATGATTACCGAGGATTGGCAGAAGACGCTTCAATGGGGCGTGAAAGGCGAAGATTATGAAGTGAACCCAGACGGCTCCTTCTACCGTACGGCTGAGCAACGGGCAAATGCAGATCAGACCAGCTGGCAGGTTGCTAACAAAATCTCAGGGATGTTCGGTTACATGCCTAAGATTCAAGGTACGTACAGCGACGGTAACGCAGCAGATGCCGGTACACAGCCTCAGGAATTCTTCGACAGCCTGAAGCCTTACGACCAGAAGATTCTGAAGGCGTACAACAAGAAATCCTGGTCCGAATTCTTCAAGGAACCGAAAGAGAACAATATCTACTTCCCTGCGTATTCCATCGTGCTTAAGGATGGTTCACCGGCACAGCTCGCACAGTCCAAACTGAATGACCTCATGATTAAGTATTTGCCGAAAGCCATTATGGCCAGCCCTGCTGAGTTCGACGGCGTGTGGCAGGATTATGTGGACAGAATCCACAAGCTGGACATCAAGGCCTATGAAGACCGGATGAATGAAGGCATTCAGCAGCGTATCGAAAAATGGAGCGTTAAATAAACCATTCAATACAGAAGTAGGAGCGGGAAATGCTGTTTCCCGCTCTTCCTAAATAGGACTGCGTGAATAGGACAACGTGGAGAGAATGATTTTTACAGGAGGGAATACAACATGTCTGATGCCGTACTGGACAAACAGGTCAAAAAACAGAAGACCCGAAAAAGCAAAATCGATCCGGAAATCGGTGTGGAACTCAGCTGGAAAACACTGAAAACACAGAAACAGCTTATTTTTATGTCCGTGCCCATTGCACTCTATCTGATAATCTTCAACTATGTTCCCATTTGGGGCTGGCTCATGGCCTTTCAGAATTACCGCCCGGCGGTGTCCTTCGGCCAGCAGGAATGGGTAGGCTTGCAGCAATTCAAGTTTTTGTTCTCTGATGATACCTTTATGCTGGTGCTTCGCAATACCATTGCGATGAGTTTTATCAACCTTGTACTGGGTACGGTTACGGCTATCGGTCTGGCTCTGCTGCTGAATGAGATCAAGCTCAAGTTCTTCAAGCGCGCGGTTCAGTCGATTTCTTATTTGCCGCACTTTCTGTCCATGGTTATCGCTGCGGGGATTGTGTCCACTTCACTCTCCATCGATGGCGGGATTGTCAATGTCGTTCTAATGAAGCTTCACCTGATTAAAGATCCGATTATGTGGCTCAGTGAAGGGAAATATTTCTGGGGCATTATCGGGGCATCGAACGTGTGGAAAGAGGTGGGCTGGGGGACGATTATCTATCTGGCTGCTATTACCTCCATCGATCCTTCCCTGTACGAGGCAGCTTCCATTGACGGCGCGAAACGTTTTCAAAAGATGCGTTATATCACGCTTCCGGGAATTAAGGCTACATTCGTTATTTTGCTGATTATGAACATTGGACATATTCTCGATGCCGGCTTCGAGCTTCAATATCTGCTGGGCAACGGACTTACGGTGGACTATTCGCAAACCATTGATATCTTTGTAGTGAAGTATGGTCTGGCTATGGGGAACTACTCGCTGGCTACGGCGGCAGGGATCTTCAAAACGATTGTCAGTGTCATTCTCGTATTCATCGCAAACAATGTCGCAAAACGCCTCGGCGAAGAGCGATTACTATAGAGGAGGAAGCCCATATGAAAGCCGGGACCAAAGGTTCAAGCCGGATTGAGCCGGTTGTATTTCATACATTCAACACGATATTTATGCTCTTTGTGGTTACTGTCACCCTCTACCCGTTCCTCCAGACGCTGGCGGTATCCTTCAATGACGGCAGTGACACGCTTACCGGGGGAATCTACCTCTGGCCCCGTGTATGGACGCTGGAGAATTACCGGGCGGTCTTTATATCAGGAACGATCTATCATGCCGCATTTATCTCGGTATCCCGTACAATTATCTCAACGATGCTCGGTGTATTCCTTACTACGATGCTGGCATACGCCCTGGCGCAGCCACAATATATTTTTCGCAAAAAGATCGGCCTGCTGTTCATTCTGACCATGTACTTCAACGCCGGGCTGATTCCGAACTACTTCCTGATCAAGAATATGGGCCTGCTGCATAACTTCATGGTCTATATCCTGCCGAGTCTGGTCAGCGCGTTCAACCTGATTATCATGCGGACGTATATCCGCGGGCTTCCGTTCAGCCTTACCGAATCGGCGAAGATTGACGGGGCGGGAGAATTCAGGATTTTCTGGAAAATCATCTTCCCGCTCTGTACGCCTGTACTGGCAACTGTCGCACTGTTCATCGCGGTAGGCTCATGGAATTCCTGGTTTGACACATTCCTGTATGCCTCCTCGGATATCAAGCTCAGCACGCTGCAATACGAAATGATGAAGATGCTCGGCTCCATTATGAGTGCGAACAATGATCCGTCGATGCTGGCGGGAGGCCAGAACAATCAGGTCCAGTCGCTGGTTACGCCAGCCTCCATGCGTTCAGCCATTACGATCGTTACAGCGGTTCCGATTCTGTTCGTCTACCCTTTCTTGCAGAAGTATTTCGTGGTAGGATTGAACCTGGGTAGCGTAAAAGAGTAATTGTCACTACGTATTATATAAGGAAAATATGTATACTATAACCGTTTCGGGTACAGCCGAAGCGGTTTCTCCTGTTCCATCACGGGGAGTCCTGCCGGGCTCCAACTACTTATATAAAGATGGTGATTCCATGCTTAAGGTACTGTTTGCCGACGATGAGCCGATTATGCTGGAGGGGCTGCGCTTTCTGGTGGACTGGAAGGCACTCAACTATGAAGTATGCGGCGAGGCGCTGGACGGGGAGGATGCGCTGCAGCTGATTCACAGCACCCGTCCTGATCTGGTCATCACCGATGTGCGCATGCCGGTTATCGACGGCCTTGAGCTCATTCGAAGAGCCACTGAAGGCGATTGCCGTCCGAAGTTTATTATTTTTAGCGGCTATGCTGACTTTGAGTATGCCAAGCGGGCTCTGAAATACGGAGTCTCCAACTATTTGACCAAGCCTCTGGATGAAAAGGAGCTGACGGAGGCGCTCCATACAGTAACCGAACAGATTCTGAAAGAACACAAGGCCTCCTCGCGGCGTGACGCGCTCTCGGCTCTGATGCAGGAGGATACGGTATCCCGGCTCCTGATGCGGGAGAATTCGCAGGAGGAGCAGGAGAAGGGCCTGAATATGCTGGGGATCGGCCCTGCCTTCCGGCTATGCTGTGTCCTGGTCCATGGAGCCGCGCCGGACAGCCTGCAAATGCGTAAGCAGGTCGCCGCCATGAGCGGCAAGGAGCCGCTGCGCGGCATTTCAGTCTATCCGTTCACCGCAGGCAGCGGGAAGCACGGGTATCTGCTGGTGTCACCCCAGGAAGGGCCGGGGCTTGACCGGACACTGCTTACCCGGTGGATGGAGGAGATGCGGCCGCTGTACACCACGCCGGTCTTTTTCGCGGCAAGTCTCCAGCATCAGGGCAAGGAGGCTCTGAATACGGCATACCGTGAGGCGCTGGCTGCTGAGCTGTGCAGGCACGATACCACGGGCGGCGAGGCCGCCGGCTTCTTCGAGAAGCAGGATAAGACGCAGATGGCCATGCTTCCGGCAGAGCTGAGACGTTCGCTGCTGCAATCTGTCACCGAAGGGAAGGCTGAACATCTTACTGCGCAGCTTGGCGAGGTGTTCAAGATTTTCTCGGCGGAGGTGGCTTCGAGCTCCTGGATCGATGCTTTTCTGGCCAATATCAAAGCAGAGCTGCTACGTGAAATTACCGCCAGAGGGGGAGACTATGCACAGTGGGTGGAGAAGTGGTTCCCGTCACGGCATACGGCCAATTGTCTGCCGCTGCTTGAGCGTCAGATCGAGGAGGAGCTGTGTGAGGCTGCCGAGTGGTTCGCAGCGGCTGCGGACGGCAGGGCGGAGGATCAGATCGTGGCCGCAGCGATTGAGTATGTCCGCGGGCATTATCAGGAGAAGCTGAAGCTGCAGGATATTGCGAAGCATCTGCATGTGAATTCCGCATACCTGGGACAACGGTTCAAGAAGCACTACGGCAGCTCTTTTAACGACTATCTCCATGAATTCCGCATTGAAGAAGCCAAGAAGCTGCTGCGCCGGACCGATATGGGGATTTCCGATATCTCAAGCAGAGTGGGCTATTCAGACGCTGATGTGTTCGCCGCCAAGTTCAAGGCACTTAACGGAGTTACACCTTCCGTGTACAAGAAGAGTTAATTCAGGAGGAAGGAGGGGGCGTGCATGAAGAATAACCGGAAGCCATCTGCCTTCATCAATGATATTCCGCTTAAATACAAGTTTTTGTTTATCTACTTACTGTGTGTGCTCGTCCCCATACTTAGCATCAATGCCCTCTTTTATGTGCAGATCAGCCGCAATGTGGAGGCACGGGAGAGGGAGAATCTGGAGATTTCGGTAGACCGGGTGGCCTATGACCTGATGCAGATCGTGAACGAATGCGTGGCGATCAGCAACACGGTGGCTGCGGACCGGCCCTATATGGAAATGATGGATTACGCCTACCCGGATAATGAGGCATATTATGATGCCTATAATGATTCACTGAAGGATAAGCTGCGGCAGTACAGCACGCTCCACTCCTATATTTCCTGGATGGGGATATACACCTCTAATCCGACGATCCAGAATGGCAACAGCTACTTCATTCTATCGTACGCGGATAAGCAGAGTGAATGGTACCGCAAAATCTCAAGCAGTACAGGTAAGGTGCTGCTGACTTCTTATCAGGGAACCAACCCGCTGAATCCGCCGCAGCAGGAGGTGCTGGTCAGCCTGATCCGCAAGCTGGATAACTTCACGGGCCAGCCCTACACGAAATATCTGAGGATTGATCTGCGGCTGAGCAATGTACAGGAGCTGTTCCAGAAGGAGCGTGACTATCTGGATTTCAAGCTGCTGGACGAGAAGAACCGGGTTGTGCTGGACTCGAACCGTTCCTTCTCCTCGCTGGATGCGAGTGCCCTGCTGAATGTGGACACCAGCCTTGACCAGCCGCCCAAGCAGATTGTCCGGGCGCTGAGCAGTGCGGCCTACACCAAGGGCTGGCGGCTGGTCGGAACGCCGGAAGGGCGCAAGATCAACCATGAGATGGAACGCGCGCTCAGGAACTCGCTGATTCTGGTGCTGCTGACGATCATCATTCCCACTCTGCTCATGATCGTGATTATACGCTCCTACAATCTGCGGGTACGGCTGCTCTACAAGCATATGAAGCTGGTCAAATATGAACAATTCGAGAGCATTGATATGTATGAGGGGAAGGATGAGATCGGCGGTCTGATCCGCAGCTTCAATCTGATGACCGGCAAAATCCGCAATCTGATCAATGATGTCTACAAGCTGGAGATCCAGAAGAAGGATCTGGAGCTGGAGCGGGTACGGGCGGAGCTGAAATATCTGGAGAGTCAGGTAGACCCTCATTTCCTTTTTAATACGCTGAATGCGATCCTGGTCATCTGTAAGAAGTATAAATATGAACAGGTTACCGATGTCATCCGCAATCTGGCCCTGATTATGCGCAGGCTGCTGAGCTGGAAGGATGATCTGATTACGGTGGAGGAGGAGGTATCCTTCATCGAGATGTATCTGCAGATTGAGAAGTTCCGCTTCCAGAACCGGTTCTCTTATGTGCTGGATATTGCGCCTGAGGTGCTGAACTGCCGGATTCCCAAGATGAGTATACAGGCTCTGGTGGAGAATTCCTGCAAGCATGGCCTGCAATCGGTCAAATGGGCCAGGGAAATTCACGTGTCCGCTTCGCGCAATGAGACAGGTCTGCTGATTGTGGTGACTGATAACGGCAAAGGAATCGAGAAGGAGAAGCTGGAATGGATCAAGTCCCATCTGGAGACAGAGGAGGATACAGGACAGAATGTTGGCCTCCGCAATGTGTATAAACGCCTCATGCTGTACTATAACGGCAGAGCCGAGTTCAGTATTGAGAGCACCGAATACGAACGGACGGTCATCACCATCCAGATTCCGGGGGACCTGAGTCTGGTTCCGGGAGAGGAGGGTGCTCATGTATAAAGTAGTGCTTGCAGATGATGAGACGATTGCCTTAGAGGGGCTGCAGACACTGACCGACTGGGAGGAGCTGGGCTTCGAGGTATGCGGCGCCTGTGAGAACGGGGAGGAAGCGCTGGCTGCCATTATACGAAGCTCGCCCGATCTTGTGATTACGGATATCCGCATGCCCGAGATTGACGGGCTTGAGCTGATCCGGCGCGTACGCAGCCTTGATATGGAGCAGCCGGTCTTCATCGTGCTCAGCGGCTACGGCGAATTTGAATATGCCAGAACAGCCATCCGTTACGGGGTAAGGCATTACCTGCTGAAGCCGGTTATGGATGCGGAATGGGATAAGCTGCTTACAGACATTACGGATGAGCTGGAGCTGCGCCTTAAGCAGACCATGCAGCAGAGTATGCTGTCCAGCCGTCTGCTGCCGCTTGCCATTGCGCGCATGCTTGAGGGACACTGGGCAGAGCCGGATGAGGAAGCTGCTGAGCAGATGGACCGCCTGGATGAGGCGGCTTCGGGGTGGACGTATGTGCATGTGGAGGGCAACAGCAGCCGGATTACGGAGCTGTGCCGGGAGCTGGCCGGACCGGCCGGTGCGTTGCTCATTGATCTGCCCGGGGATCAGGCCGGGCTGGTCGTGGAGAGCTCGGGGGCGGCGGCAGGGCTGGCGGAGCAGCTATACGCCGGGCTGACCCATAGCGGAGTAAAGGGTTCGGTCAGCATCGGGCCAAGTGTGCGGTCTCTCCGCGAGCTGCCGGTCTCCTACCGCGAAGCGGCAGACGCTGCGGCCCGCCACTACTTCTATTCGGACGGGTGCGGTCCGGTGGATTCGGCCAGTGAAGCCGAGGGACACGTGAATTACACGCTTCCTTCCGCAGAGCTGATTGAAGAGATCATCAGCGCAGTGGAGCGGCTGCAGGAGCATAAGGCTGCGGAGAAGCTGGGCGAATTGTTCCGCAGGTTCAAGGAGAACCGGACAGATCCGGGAGTCGTCCAGATGACGGGCATGGATATCATGCTGCGGAGCATGGAGCTGCTGAAAGAATTCGGGGGCGCGGACGATCAGTGGACCGGCACGCTTGATTTTTTCAGAACCGAGCCGAGGTCCCTGGAAGCTCTGCAGGTCACCCTGGAGACGGCGCTCTCCACCAGTATGAACTATATCCGCCAGCACAAGGAGCGTAACTCCGAGCATCCGCTGACCCGCGTGGAATGCTTCCTGCGGGATCATTATTCGGAGCATCTGACGGTGAAAGAGATTGCAGAGCATTTCTATATCAATCCGGTGTATCTGGGCCAGGCCTTCATCAAAAAGCACGGCATCAGCATTCTGGAGTACATTCATAATTTGCGGATCGAAGCAGCCAAGAAGCGGCTGATTGACACTCACGATACGGTCAGAAGCATTGTGGAGAGCGTCGGTTACGTACACTATCACCATTTCTTAAGAGAGTTCGAGAAACGGACCGCACTCAAGCCGGTGGCCTTCCGGGAACAGGCCCAATCGGAACAAGGATAGGGTATCCATTTATTTATTAGGGTCCAAGTCTTTACTATGGTGATGGAAAACGCATACAAATGCGTTATGATAGAGAGAGTTGTCCAAAAATGTTATCAACTACAGGAGGTTAGCAAAGATGAAGCAAGCGAGCAGCGAAATTCCTGCATTACATGAGATGTTCCGGGATGCCTTCAAGATAGGGGCTGCCGTCAGTACTGGCATTATAGCTGCCCAGGGTCCTTTCATTGCCAAGCATTACAACAGCATCACCGCCGAGAATGAGATGAAGCCGGCTCTGGTTCAGCCGCAGGAAGGGGAGTTCACCTTCGAGGCTGCGGACGGTATCTTCGAATTCGCAGAGACACACGGGATCGGTGTCCGGGGGCATACGCTTCTGTGGCATAACCAGACCGGAGACTGGATGTTCCAGGATGCGGAAGGCGGAGCCTGCAGCAGAGAGCAATTGCTTGCCCGCCTGCAAACCCACATTAACACGGTAGTGGGCCGTTACCGGGGACGGGCCTATGCCTGGGATGTAGTGAATGAAGCGATTGAGGATAAAACAGACCAGTACCTGCGGGATACGCGGTGGCTTGAGATCATTGGCGAGGATTATCTCCGTCAGGCCTTTGAAATGGCACATCAGGCAGATCCTGACGCGCTGCTGTTTTACAATGACTATAATGAGACCGATCCTGTTAAAAGCGGAAAAATCTACAAGCTCGTGCGCAGCCTGCTGGACCAGAATACGCCGATTCACGGGATCGGAATGCAGGGACATTGGAATATCTACGGCCCTTCCATTGAGGAAATCCGTAGTGCTCTTAAGCTCTACGCGTCGCTGGGGCTTAAGATCCATATTACCGAGCTGGACCTCTCCGTGTTCCGTCACGACGACAAGCGCACGGATTTGAAAGCGCCAACAGCTGAAATGCTGAAGCTTCAGGAGGAGCGGTATGCCGAGATCTTTGCCCTGCTGCTGGAATTCAAGGACTCTATTGATTCGGTAACCTTCTGGGGCGTGGCTGACGATTATACCTGGCTGGACGGCTTCCCCGTCCGGGGACGCAAGAACTGGCCGTTCCTGTTCGATGAGCAGAAGCAGCCGAAGGCTTCATTCGCCCGGCTGGCTGAGCTGGCTGCACCGCAATCCTAATATTATTGTAAGCAGGACACTTTATTATATCTGGAGGGAATTCAATGACAAATCAATTGAAGCAGGCTGCCGGCAAGGTACAGCCAAATGGCAATCCGCTGGTGGCACACAGATACGGAGCCGATCCTTATGCTCTGGTATTCGGGGACAGAGTCTATCTGTACATGACCAATGACGCACTGGAATATGATGAGAACGGTGTCGTGAAGGAGAACTCCTACAGCAGCATTAATACGATTACTGTAATCTCGTCCGCCGACCTGGTGAACTGGACCGATCATGGTCCGATAGCCGTAGCCGGACCGGAGGGTGCAGCGAAGTGGGCAACCCAGTCCTGGGCACCGGCTGCGCTTCATACCGTAATTGACGGACAGGACAAGTTCTTCCTCTACTTCGCCAACAATGCCAGCGGCATCGGCGTTCTGTCGGGTGACAGTCCGGTGGGGCCATGGGTGGACCCGATCGGGGAGGCACTGATTCTGCGCTCCACACCCGGGGTAGAGGATGTGACCTGGCTGTTCGACCCGGCGGTGCTGTTGGACGACGACGGCAAGGGGTATATCTACTTCGGAGGCGGCGTCCCGGAAGGACAGTTCGCCGAGCCGGGCACAGCACGGGTGATGCCGCTGGGTGAGGACATGACCAGTGTGGTGGGTACAGCGGCAGTGATTCCGGCCCCGTTCATGTTCGAGGATGCCGGAATCCATAAGTGGAACGGAGTCTACTATTATACCTATTGCTCGAATTTCTATGACGGGGAACGGCCGGAAGGCAGCCCTCCTGCGGGAGAGATCGCTTATATGACGAGTGACAGTCCAATGGGCCCATGGAGTTATCAGGGGACGATTCTGAAGAATCCGGGACATTTCTTCGGCGTATCCGGGAATAACCATCATGCGGTCTTCCAGTTCCATGACAGCTGGTATATTGCTTATCACGCCCAGACCTTGTCCAAGGCCCAAGGAATTGCGAATGGCTACCGTTCCACCCATCTTAACCGCCTGACTCATCATGAGGACGGGTCCATTCCCGAGATTCATGCGGATTACGAAGGTGTGCAGCAGCTTGCAACGTTGAACCCGTATGAACGGATTCCGGCGGCAACGATGAGCTGGAGCGCAGGGGTGAAGACGGAATCCCTTACTGCCGGAGGCGTGCAGGCGGTTACGGATATTGAGCGCGGCGGCTGGATCGGACTATCCGGGATAGACTTCGGCAGCGGAGCTGAGTCGTTCCAAGTCTCGGTCCTGAGCCTGGAAGCGGGCGGCGTGCTGGAGCTGCATCTGGATGAGCCAGCGGGTCCGGTTATCGGCAGACTGACGGTTCCGGCGGCGGACGGCTCGCAGGAATGGGTGGAATTGAAGACAGAGGTCCAGGGAGCGGAGGGAGTTCACAACCTCTATCTGGTGTTCACAGGAGAGAGCGATAAGGGCTTGTTCAAGCTGGCTGCCTGGCAGTTCACACCACAGCATAACTAACATCAAGGGGGCGGGCAATTTGAATACAGCCAGAATTACCAATCCAGTGATATGGGCAGATGTCCCGGATGTGGATGTCATCCGGGTCGGCCCGGTGTTCTATATGGTCAGTACCAGCATGCACTCCATGCCGGGCTGCCCGATTATGAAATCAGTGAATCTTAAGGACTGGGAGATAGTGGGTTACGTCTATGACACCTTCGAGGACAACGAGGCCCACCGGCTGGAGGACGGCAAAGGCATCTATGCCAGCGGCTCGTGGGCGGCATCGTTGCGTCACAAGAACGGGACCTTCTATGTAAGCTTCTCCTCCAATGACATGGATCAGTTCTATATCTACCAGACCCGGAGTATTGAGCATGGGCCATGGGAGCGTTCGGTTATTCCGGGGCTGTACCATGACCCGGCGCTGCTGCTGGATGATGACGGCCGCAATTACGTGATCTACGGGAACGGGGATATCCGGGTCCGGGAGCTGACAGGGGATCTGACGGCTGTGAAGCCCGGCGGAACGGATCATCTGCTGCTGGAAGGCGAGCGGAAGGACATCATGCTGCGGATGGAAGGCTGTCACGCCCATAAGCGGGACGGCTACTACTTCCTCTTTTTCATTGAATGGCCGTCGGCGGGGAATCAGCGCAGACGCCAGCTATGCTACCGCTCCCGGGAGCTGCTGGGTCCATATGAGCACAGGGTTGTTCTGGATGATGATCTGGGCTACCGCAATAACGGCGTGGCGCAAGGCGGGCTGGTGGATACAGAGGAAGGAGATTGGTACGCTGTACTGTTCCAGGATCACGGGGCAGTTGGACGTATTCCCTGCGTGTTCCCTGTGACCTGGGAGAACGACTGGCCGGTGATCGGGGATGGCGGCAAGGCTCCGGTGTCCTTCGGGACGAAGCTTCCCGCCGGGGAGCCGAAGGCGCTTGTGATCAGCGATGAGTTCGAGTATGCGGAGAACCGGCTGGCGCTTCAGTGGCAATGGAACCATAATCCCGATAACGGGCTATGGTCGGTTACCGAGCGGCCGGGCTGTCTGCGTCTGCGTACAGGCCGGACGGCAGACAGTGTCCTGACGGCGCGCAATACGCTGACCCAGCGGACGGAGGGTCCGGCTTGCAGTGCCGAGACGCTGCTGTATCTGGGCGGCATGAACGATGGGGACCGGGCAGGCATGGTTGCTCTCCAGTCCGGGTATGGCACGGTTGGGGTGACAGCCGGAGAGCAGGGACAGTTCACCGTGGAGATGTGTATCCAGGGTGACGATGGCGTTGAAGTGGTGGAGAGTATCCCATTCACAGGGGAGCGCATCTCCCTCAGGATTGATTTCAACTTCAAGGATGGTGTGGATGAAGCCAGGTTCTTCTATTCAGGGGATGGTGAGGTATGGCATTCCATTGGTCAGACCCTGCATATGAAATACACACTGGATCATTTCATGGGCTACCGGATTGGCTTGTTCAATTATGCGACCCGGCAGACGGGCGGCTATGCCGATTTCGGTTATTTCCGTTATCACAGAGAGGATTAAGCCCGGGTCTGGAAATGGGAAGCATATTCGCTGGGTGTCATCGATGTATGCTGCTTGAATATTCTTCCGAAATACGTCAGGCCCGTGAACCCGACCCGGAAGGCCACCTCCTGAATCGAATACCGGCGAAGCTGGAGCAGGCGGCTGGCCTCATGCACCCGCAGCATGTTCACATATTCGATTAAGGTCTTGCCGGTATTCTTTTTGAACAGATGACAAAAGTAGTTGGGGGTCACACAGCAGATCCGTGCGGCCTCCTCCACAGTCAGCGGTTCATGGAAATGGTTGCTAAGGTGAATCAGCAGGGGTTGGATGCCCGTCTCCTGCCGGTCTTTTTTGGAAGGCGGTACTGTGAACTCTGCCAGGGGATAAGCTAGACCCAGGGAAGAGAACAGGCCGCCTTTGATACATAATTCAAACCCGGGGCTCTTGCTCTGGTAGCTGTAGATAATCTGTTCAACGCATCCTCTGATCTGGCGGGTAACCGGCTGATCCCTCCCATAGAAGGAGGGCAGCCGGATCTCACCGGAGAGCAGCGGCCGGATATGCTGAAGCTCAGTCAGGTCCCGCATGCCGTTCAGCAGCGCTTCGTTGTAGACAACCGCATATAGCTCACTGCCATCCTCTGTCGGGTAGGCCGCATGAATCTGCGGACGGCTGACGAAGGCAAGCTCGCCCTGCACCAGCTCTCTGGAGTGGGGGCCGACCTGGACGCGGAAGCGGCCCTTGGTCACGAGAATCCATTCGAGATGGTCATGCCAATGAGGCGGAATAATGCTGCGGTCCGGAAAGCAGATATGAAATACATTGATGGGAAACAGGCCCTCGGGAATTTCCGTGTGCTCTTTTTTCCATGGATAAGGCTTGTCCTCGAACGCTTCACTCATCTTATTCCCTCCACACAATCGTAATATCGTATGATAGATGCGTACTTTTATGTATAGTATAGCGGCTTTGCACTATTTATAATGTGGTTGCAACCTTATTATAGAACTGTTGGAGGGATCGCGCTATGTTTCGTGAAGAGAATGGCAGACTGATCAGAGAATATGACCATGAGAGAGTCTGGATTGAGCCTTGGGGAGAGCATTCGCTGCGTATCCGGGCTTCGTATGCGGAGATTACCGATGAGCAGTGGGCGCTTCTGCCTGCTGTGCAGACGCTGAGTCATATATCGATTACCCCAGAACGTGCGAGTATTGTGAACGGAAATATCCGGGCGGAAATAACGGACAAGGGTCAGATCTTCTTCTATAACCAGCACGGCAAGCTGCTCCTTAACGAGACAGAGGATACGTATCAGTTAAAATATGGCGGGAGAGAACTGGCGGCGGTTCCGGGCAGCAGTGACTTCTCCGTGAAGCTCCGGCTGGAGGCGGACCCGCAAGAGAAGCTGTACGGCATGGGCCAGTATCAGCACTCCTTCCTGAATCTGAAGGGCTGCTCGCTGGAGCTGACCCACCGCAACAGCCAGATCAGTATTCCGTTCGTGCTGTCCAGCGCCGGTTACGGGTTCCTGTGGCATAATCCGGCGATCGGACAGGCGCATTTCAGCCTGAATGTGACCGAATGGACAGCCCCGTCGACCAAGCAGCTGGATTATTGGATCACCGCCGGTGACTCGCCTGCCGAGATCGAGGAGGCTTATGCCAAGGCTACGGGAACCGTGCCGATGATGCCGGAGTATGGCATGGGGTTCTGGCAATGCAAGCTCCGCTACCGTACGCAGGAGGAATTGCTGGAGGTGGCGAGGGAGCATAAACGGCGCGGGCTGCCGATCGACGTCATCGTCATTGATTTCTTCCACTGGACGAATCAGGGGGACTGGCGGTTTGACCCGGAATATTGGCCCGATCCCGAGGCGATGGTGCAGGAGCTGCAGGAGCTGGGCATTGAGCTGATGGTCTCGGTCTGGCCGACTGTCCAGACGGAGAGCGAGAATTATAAGGAGATGCTGGAAAAAGGGTACCTGCTGCGCTCAGACCGCGGCGTGCGGACACAATTCCAGTTCCTCGGCCAGAATGCGATCTTCGATGCGACGAATCCGGAGGCCCGCAAGTTCCTGTGGGGACTGATTAAGCAGAATTATTATGACAAAGGAATCAAGGTCTTCTGGCTCGATGAGGCGGAGCCGGAGCTGACGGTCTATGACCATGATATCTATCGTTATCATATCGGCTCCAGCAAGCAGATCGGCAATATCTATCCGATGAAATACAGCCAGACCTTCTATGACGGCATGGCGGCTGAAGGCCAGGAGAATATTATCAATCTGGTCCGTACCGCCTGGGCGGGCAGCCAGCGCTACGGGGCGCTCGTCTGGTCCGGAGATATTCACTCCAGCTTCAAGGTGCTCAGCATCCAGGTGCGGGCCGGACTGAATATGGCTGTGGCCGGGATTCCATGGTGGACCACCGATATCGGCGGCTTCCACGGCGGTAATCCGGCAGATGCCTCCTTCCGGGAGCTGATGGTCCGCTGGTTCCAGTATGGCGCGTTCTCTCCGGTATTCAGGCTGCACGGGGACCGTTCCCCTTTTGTACAGCCCACCGGAACGAGGGGCGGGGGCGTTTGCGGAAGCGGCTCGGATAATGAAGTGTGGAGCTACGGGGATGAGGCGTATGTCATCTTCAAGGAGTTCATGCAGATGCGGGAGCGGCTGAAGCCGTATATTCGCGGGCTGATGCAGGCGGCACATGAGAAGGGAACGCCGCCTATGCGTCCATTGTTCTATGATTTCCCTCAGGACGCGGCAGCCTGGGATATCGAGGACCAGTATATGTTCGGTCCCGATCTGCTGGTCGCCCCGGTGCTGGGCGAGGGCGAACGGGCGCGCAAGGTGTACCTGCCGTCCGGCTCAGAGTGGACCCATGTCTATACCGGCACTGCCTATGCCGGCGGACAGGCGATTATGGTCGATGCGCCGCTCACGCAGATTCCGCTGTTTGTGCGGGACGGTGCCGTACTACCGGTGCTTGGCGGGGCGGCGGAGTAAGTAACTCCTCACAGGCTCACAACGGAATAAATTAAACAGAGCAGCGATTCTCCAGTTAGTGGAGGGTCGCTGCTCTGCTATGTGGACCAAATGTATGCTAAAAACCGAACACAATGGGCCGGCGTGGGGCGTGAGAGCGGAATGTAATCGGAAAACCGATTACATTTGGCTAGGCGGAGGCGCGAGGATGAAATGTAATCGAAAAACCGATTACATTTGGCATGGCAGAGGCGCGAGGATGGAATATAGTCGGAAAACCGATCACATTTGGCTAGGCGGAGGCGCGAGGATGGAATGTAGTCGAAAAACCGATTACATTGGGCGTGGCAGAGGCGCGAGGATGGAATGTAATCGGAAAACCGATTACAATTGGCGTGGCAGAGGCGCGAGGATGGAATGTAATCGAAAAACCGATTACATTGGGCGGCGGCGAGAGAGTGTCCATAGTTGGAGCAACGATGTATTCACATTTCCTCATACCCTTTGCCATACTCCTAACTAACTCCCACCTTATTACACTCCCGCTATTCCCCCTTCCGAATCAGCGGTTGCTTGGAAGCAAGACGCTCCCGGTAGGCGCGGGGGGAGAAGCCGGTCAGCTGGCGGAACTGGCGGCAGAAATGCTCGACATTGGCGTAGCCGCAGAGAGCGGCGATCTCGGCGATTTTGTGCTGGCCGAAGCCCAGCTTCTCCTTGGCCAGCCGGATCCGGCATTGGATGACATCCTCCATGCAGGAGATGCCGAAGGCGGATTTGTAGATGGTCTGGAGGTAGCCGGTGCTGATGTGAAGATACCCGGCCATCGAGGATACAGTCCAAGGGTGGCCCGGATTGCTGTACAGCGTCTTGCGCAGCTCCAGCAGATTATAATACTGCGGCGTCAGCTTGTCCTGGGACGCTTCGGACAGCTTGTTGAACAAGAGACGGAACAGGTAGTCAATGGACAGCTCCCGGTAATCGTTCTGGAACGAGTTCTCCAGCGTCAGCAGCTGGAACAGCTGATGGCAATATCCGGGGTCGGGCAGGGAGAACGGGCTGCCCAGCGGCAGGACGCTTTCGGTGATATACGATTCATCCGCATCGAAACGGACCCAGTCGTTGACATACCTCCGGGAGCAGGCGCGATAATAGATGTTGTGCCCTGGAGGATACAAAGCGACAGAGTGAGCGGGAAACTCCTTCAATTCACCGCCCACTTCAAACACCGCCGGAGTCTGGGTCAGGACAAGAAGCCAGGCGTCCAGTCCTTCGGGGATACTGTAGACGAAATTGGCCGGATGTGCGGCATCGTATTCCACGTAGTGAATTGTGGGCATGGGCTTCTCCTTTCTGCGGATAGATCAATTAATGGTCAGTAAATATCATTGTTAGTAGATTAGTGAATCTCTATAATTTGTAGTGGATATAAGAGTGAATTCGAAGATTAACCGAACAGTGCGTGATTATTGTTATTAGTAATTATCAATATGAAGGAAGGTTATGGAACCATGATACCACAACAAAACGAAGATCGGAAAGATATCCTTTGCTATACAAGACTGCCGCAGGAGGATATCGTGTATGCATCGAAGCTGGCTTATAGTATGCACCTGGCTTACAAGACGGAGAGGGGCCAGTATCAGGCATTGAATCATAACTCTGGTGTTCTGTTCGCCAAGGCGACGGAGAATGAGGATGGGACACTTCGGGCCAAAAGCCTGAAGCAGCCGTATCTCTTCTACCTGGCAGACGGGAATTTCGGCGTCCTTGCTGTGCGCACCGAGGCAGACGGTGAAGCGGATGACCAAAGCAAAGGGAAGGTACTGCTATTCTCTTCAGCCGATCTGCTGCAATACAGTGAGATTGGACTGCTGGAGCTTAAGGCAGACACTCATGTAAGCGATGTCTACTGCACCTATGACCCGCAGCGCAGCGGTTACCTGATCCGCTGGATCGACGGGCAGGGTCAGGGCTACGAGAATTTCACTGCCGACATCATGAGTCTTACGAATGTCTCAGCACCGGTGGAAGCGGAGCCGTTCACGCTGGAAGTGGTGCAGACTGATATCGAGGGAATCCAGCCGCGTAATGTGATCTCTGTCTCCGCCGGGATCGCCCGCAGACTCTTCTGCAAGCTTACGGTGCCGGAGAACATTGCTGTCGTGGTACCGGACCGTGTGAATGCGGCATCGGTGGAGGATGTGAAGGCAGTCCGGGCAACGGCCCTTTACAGTGATGGTACGCAGGCTGCCAAGAGAGTCCATTGGAACACGGATGCCATCAACTGGGACGAGGCCGGAACCTACAGCATCTCCGGTGAGATCCATCAGGATCATTTTCCATTCCCGATTGCACTTAACCGTGCGGACCCTTGCATTACACGGTGGAAGGGAAAATATTATTTCATTGCGACTAATGATGCGGATAAGGAACATACGTTGTATATGAGGGAAGCCGATACAATTCCCGGGCTGGTGACAGCCGGGGAAGCCCTGATCCTCGATTCCTCCACATATGAAGAGATTGGCGGCCTGCTGTGGGCGCCGGAATTTCATATCATTGAAGACGAGCTGTATATTTTCCATGCCGCCACACCCGGCGAGTTCTTCCACGAGGAATCGCATGTGATGAAGCTTAACCCGGGCGGGAATCCCATGAATGCTGCGGACTGGTCTAAGCCCTGCCGGGTAGTGAAGAAGGACGGCAGTTATCTGTGCGAGGCAGGCAAGACGATCTCTCTGGATATGACGGTCATCCGCTGGAACGGCCAGCTCTATGCCGCATGGTCGGAGCGCCAATTCCTGCCGGTGGATCTGGGAGCCTGGGTCTATATCGCTACCATTGACCCCCAGGAGCCGTGGAAGCTGACCAGTGATCCGGTGCTGCTGACCCGGCCGGATTACGGCTGGGCCAATAACCATACGTTCGTGGATGAAGGTCCGTTCGCGCTGTACACCGATGATAAGCTGTATGTGACTTTTGCCAGCGCAGCGGTAGATGCTACTTATGTTGTCGGTCTGCTGACTGCAGACAAGGGGGCTGATCTGCTGGATATCAAGAGCTGGACCAAGGGCAATTATCCGCTGCTGACCTCCAGAAGCGTGCCGGGGGAATACGGGCCGGGTCATAATTCCTACGTGACGGACGAGGACGGGCTGATCTGGAACGCCTACCACGCCAGACCGGGAATCGAGGGACCGCGAAGCTCCGGCCTGCGCCGCGTGCATTTTGACATTGATGGTGCTCCCGTTCTGGATCTCACCGAGGAGAAGGACCTGAATCCGGGCCTGAAGCAGGTATCCATGGAAGTCATCGTAGGCTAGACTGCGGGCCCGCCTAACTCTATAATATTCCTTGTCATCCGGGAACCCTTGACCATTCACTTAGGCCGGGGATTCCCTTTTTTAAGATTTTACGGAGGGGTGGATGCCAATATGTACGGGATCATTATTGTCGATGATGAGCTGTTTGTCCGCAAGGGCCTGATCGGAATGATTGACTGGGAGGGCAGCGGATTCCAGATAGTGGATGAGGCGGACAACGGGGAAGATGCGCTGGAGCTGATCCGGGCCAAGCGGCCGCAGCTCGTAATCACCGATATCCGCATGCCGGTTCTGGATGGCATCGGGCTGATTGAGGCTGTGACGGAGGAGCAGCTTGGAACGGAATTTATCATTATCAGCGGATATAACGACTTCCGGTATGCGCAGCAGGCTGTCCGGTATGGCGTGCTGGACTATGTCTTGAAGCCGATTAATGAGCACGAAATTGTGAAAGCGCTTCATAAGTTCCGCGACAAATTCGCTGCGCGCAAGCAGCTCCAGGACCGGCTCAGCATTCATGAGGGGGAGAAGCGGGTGGAGGCGCTGATCCGTGGGGAAGCGGCGGATGACACCCTTGACGCCTGGGAGCAGCAGTGGACAGAGGCGGGAGCCCGCCAGTTCACCTATGTGCTGCTGGAGGTGAACAATGTGTTTCCCTGGAGCGGGCAGGCCATGCCCGGGAAGGCGGAGCTGAAGGAGGCAATCCGGCAGGCAGTGCAGCAGTTCACAGCAGAGACGCCTATTATCTATGAGCACCGGAGATTCTTCGGCTTCATTGTGCCGGAGCATTATCTGGCGAGACATGCAGGCGAGCTGCGCAGCTTCGTGGCGGATTGTCTAAGCAAGCTCTACGAGCGTTATCCCTTGCAGGTTCAGGCGTATGCGGGCAGGCCGGTAAGCACGCTCCAGGAGCTGAAGCATTCGTATACCTCGGCCAAGGAGACGGTGGAGTACAAATATGTCCGGCCTGCCCAGCCGATTCTGCTGTCCTCTGATATTGCCGGTCTGTCCCTGAACTATATCCATGCCAGTAGTAGGGTGTTTCAGGCGCTGATTGAAGCGATTGAGGAGAATCAGCACGCGGAGATCATGGGCGGGATCGGTAAGCTGTTCGCAGAATTTCAGGAGAAGCTGGTCTCGCGGGAAGCGATGAAGGCCGTAGCCATTCAATGCGTCCATAGTGTGCTGCATACTATACGGAGCATGGAGGGGGATGAGAAGCAGCTGGCGAGCCTTGTCCCGATGATGAACTGGCCGGATCATAACATCACCCTGGCGGAGCTGAGGTCCTTGTTCGAAGCCTTTGCGCTGGAAGCGGCGGAGCGGATTCAAGAGCTGTACCAGAGCTACGGCAGCAGCGGGCTGTATAGAATCAAGTCTTATGTGGACCGGAACTTCCATGAGAACCTGAACCTCAAGCAGATCGCAGGCCAGTTCTATATGAACTCAGCCTATCTCGGCCAGGTGTTCAAGAAGAATTACGGCATGTACTTCAATGACTATCTGCTCCAGCTGCGTATCACCGAGGCCAAGAAGCTGCTGCGGCAGACCGATCTGCGGATCTATGAAATTGCCGAGCAGGTCGGATTCAAGAATGCCGATTATTTCGTCACCCAGTTCGAGAAGCTGGAGCAGAGGACGCCTACAGAATATAGAAACCGGACGGGCAACCGTTAATGCCAGGAGGGGGCGCTGCATGAAGCTGCTGAATAATATCCGGCTCAGGAATAAAATGTTCCTCGTCTATTTCCTCGGGGTCATCGCTCCGATTATTCTCACGAATGTGATCTTCTACAACACGATTACCGGAAATGTGAAGGCGCAGCGGATCAAGGACATCGATCTGGCGGTGGAACAGATTAAGAATGAGTTCCGGCTGATGGTGGATCAGGCCGTGGGCTTATCCTCTTTTTTCTATGCGGATTACAAGACCAATGAGGTGCTGGACCGTAACTTCACACAGACTGAAGACTATGTTGAGGCGTACGACCTCTATCTCAGGTCCACCCTGAACAACTATTCCCCGTTCTCTTCCTCGCTGCAAAATAAGACCATCTATGTGGATAACCCCACGTTGCTGAATTCAGGGAATATCGGGATTCTGTCCGGGGAGGTCCGCGAGAGTGTCTGGTATAAGGAGTGGATGCAGGAAGCCTCCTCCCAGCCGATATTTGTGCGGATTAATGAAGCAGACGGCCGCTTCCAGTCCTTCTCCGTGCTAAGGCGGATGGATTACTTCGCGGACCGGATGGACAAGGAGAAGCTGGTGAAGATTGATTTTAAGACGATTGATCTGATGGAGGTCTTCGCCAATCTGAACGTGCAGGGGGATGTGTATCTGCTGGGACCGGAGGGCCGGATTGAGTATACGACTAACCGGGCCATAGACTGGCAGGGGAAGGACTGGCAGCTGTATGCCTCCCTGAAGCAGGAGCAACTTATTGATTTCGAGAAGGAATACGGCAGTATCAGCTATCTGTCCGGCTGGCAGATTGTCGGCACAGTGAATGAGAAGGAGATCATCAAGGAGGTGCTGAAATCCCGCTATTTCATCCTCTGGTCGGCCTGCCTGATGATGATTGTCCCCACCATTATTATTCTGATCATTACCCGTTCGATCAACCTCCGGATTATTGAGATTCTGAAGCATATGAAAAAGGTGAAGACGCAGCAGTTCCAGACGATCATGCACGGGGAATCGCGCGATGAGATTGGCCAGCTGACCCTGGAGTTCAACAGTATGATTATGCAGATTAAGGCCCTGATTAACGATGTCTATCTAACGGAGATTCAGAAGAAGTCGCTGGAGCTGGAGCGGCGGAAGGCGCAGCTAAATGCTCTGCAGAGCCAGATTAACCCGCACTTTCTGTTCAATGCGCTGGAGACGATTCGGATGCGGAGCCTGCTGAAGCAGGAGCACGAGACGGCCAAAATCATCCAGAGTATGGCGATGATCCTGCGCAGCTCGCTGACCTGGAATAAGGAGTGGGTGAGCGTGGAGGAGGAGCTGGGCTTCATTCTCTGTTTTCTGGATATCCAGAAATACCGGTTCGAGGATAAGCTGAGCTATCATATCGAGATGCAGTCTGAGGCCTACGCCTGCGTTGTCCCCAAAATGGTGTTCCTGCCCTTCGTGGAGAACGCCAGTATTCATGGCATCGAGCCGCTCAAAAAAGGCGGAAGCATTGAGATCCGCATCAGCGTGGAGGGGGATGAGGTGGTCTTCCAAGTGGCGGACAACGGGATTGGTATGAGCAGTGAGCAGGTTGACACTCTGTACGGATACCTCGACATGGAAGGAATTATCGGCGAGCGTATCGGAATACAGAATGTAATCTATAGAGTAACCATGCTGTATGGCAGGCGCGCAATCTTCCAGGTGGACAGCAGACCGGGTGAAGGGACACGGATTGAGCTGAGAATTCCAGTTCATCCATAGTTTTCAAAGGAGAAGCCATAATTTCACGGGTAACGGAGAAATGTAAACGCTTTTATACTAAAGGAGCACTAAACCATGAATATACAAGGGGGAGTACAGGCAATGGGGAAAAGCAAGAGAATATGGCTTCTCGCTCTGACGGCAGTCGTCTCGTTATCCGTGGTGACGGCTTGCTCGGGGCCGAATAACACCAAGAAGAATACGGGAACGACGGAGCCGACAAACGCCGCCGCTACTGCTGAGACTGAGCCTAAGCAGGACAAGGTAACGTTCAAAATCTTCAACGGGGTAGCCGGATCGAAGGACGGAAATACCAATGAGACGACCATCGGCAAGCTGCTGGAGGATCAGACCGGTGTCAATTTCAAGCTGGAATTCGTCGTGGGTGACCTCAATACCAAGATCGGAACCATGATTGCGGCCAACGATTACCCGGATGTGCTGATTCCCGATGCCGCTATAGAGGAAGTGCTGAATGCCGGCGCATTCATCCCGCTTGACGAGCTGATTGAGAAGTACGGGCCGAACATCCAGCGTGTGTATGGCAAGTCGCTGAATCAGATGCGCTCCAAGGATGGTAAAATCTATTTCCTGCCGATTGCCGCCCAGGTGAACGATTTCATTCCTGAGCCGGAAGCGGGTGCGGGGTTCTGGGTTCAGCGCCGCGTGCTGGAGGAAGCGGGTTATCCGAAGATCAAGACGCTGGATCAATATATAGAGCTGATTAAGAATTACCGTGACAAGCACAAGGATGAGAATCTGACGGGTATGGTCTCCCTTACGCATGACTGGAGATTCTTCGCCACCTCCAACCCGCCGATGCATCTGATGGGCTATCCGAATGACGGCAACGTTACGGTGGATACGAGTACCTGGGAAGCCAAGACCTATGCCGGTGCAGAGTCCACCAAAAAGTGGCTGAAGGCGCTGAATGACCTCAATGCCGCCGGGCTGTTCGATAAAGCCTCCTTCGTCGATAACTATGACCAGTATATTGCCAAGTTAACCTCCCACAAGGTGCTCGGCTTCTTCGACTACCGCTGGCAGGTGGATAATGCGCTGAATGTGCTGAAGGATGCCGCTCGCAAAGACCCTTCTCTGGACGGATTCAAGTATTTCCCGTTGCCGGTAACCTTCGAGGAGGGCACCCCGGATGCTTATCTTGATCCGCCTGGGGGTCTGGTAACGAACCGCGGAATCGGGATTACGGTCAGCGCCAAAGACCCGGTCCGCATCATCCAGTTCTTCGACAACATGCTGACCGAAGAGAACCAGACCCTGATGTCCTGGGGCATCAAGGGCGAGACGTATGAAGTGAATGAACAGGGCCGCTACTACCGTACGCAGGAGCAGATCGACAAGATTGACGAGCCGTTCAGAGAGAGCTTCGGCTTCAAGTACTTCAGCTGGAACTGGCCGATGTATAATGCCACCTCTACCCTGGCTGACGGAAATGCCAAGAATGTTGCCAGCCAGCCGGAGGTGTTCCAGATGACGCTGACCGACAAGGATAAGGCGATCTTAGAGAAATACGGCGTACAGACCTACAGCCAGCTGTTCGCTGAACCGGTTCCGCGTCCATACTTCCCGGCATGGGGCTTCGCGAAGGAGCAGAATTCCCCGGAACAGCTCTGGGAAGCCAGCAAGGATGAAATGACGAAGAAATATTTCCCTAAGCTGGTGCTGACGACTCCGGATAAGTTCGAAGCAGTCTGGGAGGAATACATGAAGGAATTCGGCAAGCTCGATACTGCGGGTTATGAGAAATGGACCACCGAGCAAGTCAAAGCGAAGGTTGAACTGGCGAACGAGTAGCCGGAATCGGCGGGAAAGACCAGATTGTACAGCCATCCTGGTCTTTCCTGTTTGCCGCTTGGACGGCCCGGTGTGCTGAAGGAGAGAGATACGGATGGATAAAAATACGGTACCCGCGTTATCCCGGCCGGCGGCGGATAAGGAGCCGGGCCGGATGAGGCTGTTCTTCAAAAAGCTGGGCCAGCAGCGGGCCTTGGCAGTGATGTCGGTCCCTTTTCTAATCTGGCTGTTTGTATTCAAATACTTGCCGCTGT
This sequence comes from Paenibacillus sp. FSL R7-0302, assembly GCF_038006885.1. Classification (NCBI taxonomy): domain Bacteria; kingdom Bacillati; phylum Bacillota; class Bacilli; order Caryophanales; family Paenibacillaceae; genus Paenibacillus; species Paenibacillus sp. FSL R7-0302. The sequence goes on along the minus strand of NZ_JBBOWB010000001.1, from coordinate 3,812,257 downwards.
GGGGCTGGAGTATTGCCTTCCAGGATTATAAGCCGGCCAGGAAGTTCATGGAGCAGACCTGGATTGGCTTCGAGCATTTCAAATTTCTGTTCGGGGATGACCGCTTCCTCCGGGTGCTCCGCAATACGCTGGCGATGAGCTCGATTAACCTGTTCTTCGGCTTCGTCACCGCGATTACCCTGGCCTTGCTGCTTAATGAAATACGCAATATTGCTTTCAAGCGTGTAGTGCAGACTGTCAGTTATTTGCCGCATTTTATCTCCTGGGTGGTAGCAGCAAGTATCATTCAGACGACGCTATCCCCGGATGGTACCATTAACCAGCTGCTGGTGGGTCTGGGCTTCCTTGACCTCGGCAATGAAATTCTGTTCCTGGGAATCCCCGAATACTTCTGGACCATCTTCGGAGCCAGCTCCGTCTGGAAGGATATCGGCTGGAACACCATCGTCTACCTGGCCGCTATGACCACAATTGATCCCACGCAGTATGAAGCAGCGGAGATTGACGGCGCGAACCGGTTCAAGAAAATGATCTATGTCACGCTTCCGGGCATCAAGTCTGTTGTGATTGTCCTGCTCATTATGAATATCGGCTATCTGCTGGAATCGGGATTCGAGCCGCAGTACCTGCTGGGCAACGGCATGAATGTGGACTATTCCGAGAACATTGATATATTCGTACTGAAATACGGAATTGCCCAGAGTAATTTCTCCCTGTCCATCGCAGCGGGAATGTTCAAGACGGTCGTCAGCTTCATCCTGCTGTTCATGGCGAATAATGCCGCGAAGCGTATGGGCGAAGCCAGACTGTATTAATAAAGGAGGCGCAGGCATGGAAACCGCAGCTGTCCCTAAGAAAAAACGCAAGCCCCCGATAAGCTCTTCCACCGGCGACCGCTTGTTTGTCATTTGCAACTACTGCTTCATGATCGCACTAATGATTGTTACCCTGTATCCGTTCGTGAATGTCCTGGCAGTGTCGCTTAACAACGCGCAAGATTCCATTAAAGGCGGGATCTACCTGCTGCCCAGAGAATGGACGCTGGCGAATTACAATTATATTCTGAGAGAGGCCACGATTTTTCATGCGACCTTCATCTCGGTGCTGCGCACCGTGATCGGAACGGTAGTCACCGTCTTCTGCTCGGCCATGCTGGCCTACACGCTTAGCAGACAGGATTATGTGCTGCGCAAATTCATCACCGTAGCTTTTATCATGACGATGTACTTCAACGGCGGCCTGATTCCCAATTACCTGCTGATACGGGATATGGGACTGGTCGGCAGCTTCTGGGTCTACATTCTTCCGGGGATCATCGGGGTGTTCAACCTGATCATTATCCGTTCCTTCATTGAAAATCTGCCGGAGAGCATTATTGAATCGGCGAAGATTGACGGGGCGGGGGATTACCGGACCTTCTTCAGCCTCATCCTGCCGCTTACGGTGCCCGTGCTGGCTACGGTGGCGCTGTTCTCGGGAGTGTTCCAGTGGAATTCGTGGTTCGATGTGTTCCTCTACAACTCTTCGGATGAGAAGCTGAGTACCCTGCAATATGAGCTGCAGAAGATTCTGCAGAACTCCAACACCACCACAGGCACCTCGTCGCTGGACGGGATGATCCAGGGGGCAACAGGAGGCCAGCAGAATGCGGTTACTCCGATGTCCGTGCGGGCAACGATGACGATTGTAGCTTCCGTGCCGATTATTATGGTCTATCCGTTCCTGCAGAAGTATTTTGTCAAAGGCATGATGGTCGGCGGGGTCAAAGGTTAGGTTGTCTAATTGTATACAAGAGTTCTTCCTTACGGGGAATTCTCTTAGAAGGATCGTATGCCGGATGTACAAGGCCTGCGGTCTTTTCTATTAGGATTGTATACATGGTTATAGCAATATACAGGATATTCATTTAAAATGTCCATATGACATACAAGAAAGAGGAGGATTCTCATATGGAATATCATGTTGCATTGCAAGGGAGCGATCAGGCTCCAGGCACGGCGGAACAGCCTTTCCGCTCCATCTCCCGCGCTGCGGCGCTGGCGGAGCCCGGGGATACAGTTACTGTTCATGCGGGTACATACAGGGAATGGGTGAGCCCGGCTAACGGAGGAACAGAGGAACAGCGGATTGTCTATCAGGCTGCCGGGGACGGGGAAGTCGTCATCACAGGGGCTGAACCTGTTGCGGATTGGCAGGACGAAGGAGATGGTGTCTGGAGTACAGTGGTGCCGAACAGCCTGTTTGCTGTGCGCAATCCTTTTGCGGAGAAATTGTATGGCGACTGGCTGTTCGAAGGGGCGTTCGAGCCGCATCTGGGGGAGGTCTATCTGGACGGCAAATCGCTGTATGAATGTGATAGCGTTACCAAGCTGCGCGATCCTCAGGTATGGCCGCAGGCCAAGTACGCAGCGGACTCTCTGCTGCAGTGGTATGCGGAAGCAGGCTCGGCCGCCACTAAGATCTGGGCGAGCTTCGGGGGCAAGGACCCGCGCCGGGAGAATGTGGAGATCAGCGTTCGACCTTATTGCTTCTGGCCGGAGCAGACCGGACGGGGCTACATTACGGTCAGAGGCTTCACGCTCCGCCAGGCGGCTCCGCAGTGGGCTCCGCCCACCGCGCTACAGGAAGGGCTGATCGGTCCCCACTGGAGCAAAGGCTGGATCATTGAAGACAACCATATCTGCGAGTCCAAATGCACAGGGGTGAGCCTGGGCAAAGAAATCTCAACCGGGCATAACGAGTGGTCGAAAGGCCGGATAAAGGGCGGGACGCAGCGGGAGCAGGAGGTTATTTTCCGCGCACTCCGCCAGGATTGGCATAAGGACAACATTGGAAGTCATATCGTCCGCAATAATGTGATTCATGACTGTGAACAGGCTGGAGTCGTGGGGCATTTAGGGGCTGCTTTTAGCCGGATTGAACAGAACCGCATTTATAATATTCATCATAAACGGATTTTTCACGGGGCAGAGGTCGGCGGGATCAAGCTCCATGCTTCACTGGATACCCAGATTTGCGAAAATGTCATTTACAGCTCCTACCGGGCGTTATGGCTGGACTGGCAGGCACAGGGCACCCGGATCAGCCGGAATGTATTCTACGACAACCTGTCCGAGGATTTCTTCATGGAGGTGTGCCACGGTCCTTATATGGTCGATCACAACCTGTTCCTATCGCCGATGAACTTCCGCAATATGGCCCAGGGCGGCGCGTTCGTCCATAACCTGTTCGCTGGCAGGTTCGTGGTGCGTCCCGAGCTTACCCGATATACACCGTACCATATGCCGCATGAGACAGCGGTTGCCGGGTATAGCAATATCGCGGGCGGGGATGACCGCTATTATAACAATATCTTCCTGCGTGATGAGGATACGGACAATGAGGCAGTGCCGATGACCTTCTTCGAGCATCTGCCGCTGGCCCCGAGAGAACAGCTTAACGATAACGGTGAACGGGTGATGGACGGTATCCCGGATAATTCCCGCTGTTATCTGCATCCAGTCGGATTGGGCGGCTACGATGAGCACCCGAATGCGCTGGACAAGCAGTGGTGGGAATTGACCAAGGAAGAGATCAAGGCGCTGATCGATTCCGGGAAGCCGTTCCATCCCGAACAGATGGCCCTTCCTGTAGCCATCCAGGGTAATCTGTATCTGAAAGATGCGGTGCCGGGTACACATGAGCCGCACGCGAAGGTCTATGCCGATAAGGGTCTTGAGATCAAGGTTGATCCGGCTTCCGGTAAGGTGCAGGTGCATATTGTGAATCCTGAGCTGCTGCGTGCCGCGGCGCCGACCGTGGTCACCACCAATCTGCTGGGCCAAAGCTATCACGCCGAGATGCGTTACGAGGAGCCGGACGGCTCGGCGTACCGGTTCGACCGCGACTTCTTCGGTAAGCAGCGCCCGGACTCGAATGTGACGCCTGGACCGTTTGAATTGACGGATAACAGTCCGGTGAAGATTGTGCTGTAAGTTAGAATAGTTGGAAGCCTGTCCGTGAGGACAGGCTTTTGTGTGGTGCACGAAATGAGAAATCCTGCACGAAATACAACAATGCTGTTCAATTTAGGCAGTCAATGCGGAAATCCTGCACGAAATGCAACAAAGCCAGCTCGAATTAGCTCCACACACCGAAAATCCTGCATATGTTGCAACAATGCTCCACAGCCAGCAGCTAACTTAGAGAATTGCTGTAATAAGTGCAACAATGCTGGACAATACAAAGGGTCGGTAAGAGAGAAATCCCTCAGATGTGCTGGCGCGAAGGTTATCCTGCACCCCATGCTAAGAACAATAGCACAGATGGTTATAGCAGATTTCTGCCTATGAAGGCGAAGTAGGCCCAACATATAATAGAAGAAACGTGAATGATTAGAGTCGAAAGAATGGAGGTGCGAAGATGACGGCGTTCAATGAAAAGTACATAGACACCCCGGAGAACTTCAATAATGTCCATACCTTTTTGAGAAAAATGGTAACCTTGACTGGGAAGCTTCAGACTTGGGAATTTGTCAGATTCGAGTTCTGGAACCGGTACGAAGCGCCCAAAAGTGCAGACCCTAATTTCATGGAGCATAATGCACACCTATGGAAGAATGAAACCGGTGAGATCACAGGCCTTTTCATTTCCGAATCCGGAGGCGGTTTCTTCAGCTTAATCGTTCATCCGGATTACCCGTATCTGGCGGATGAGATGGTCGCATGGACCCGGAATGTATGGGGCAAGGGGAAAAAGAAGCTTAACACGGATTGCTATCCCTATGGTCAGGAGGTTCAGGCATTATTGGATCAAGGTTTTGTGCAAGATTCCCATATTGGGAATACCCGAAGATACGATCTTGCGCATACTGAGTACACTTTTAACCTGGAAGAAGGCTTCTACATCCGGTGCATGGCGGAAGGGATAGATGAAGGCGCGAAGAGCGATTTAATTGAGCAGATCTTCTCTCCGGGTGATTCCAATGTCGGGAACACAAATTACTGGAGAAAAGATCTGCAATCCTATCGTGCGGAGCTTGACTTCACAGTGATTGATGATAAGGGCCGGCCCATTGCCTTCTGTTTCGGATTCGTGGATCAGGATAACGGGATCGCGGTTATAGAGACGATTGGGACCCATCCAGATTACCGGCAACGCGGCTTCGGCAAGGCGGTTGTTACAGCCTGCTTCTTGCGGCTGAAGGAGCAAGGTGTGACAACGGCATATATTACAGGGTTCTCTGCTGAGGCTAATGCTCTATATCAATCCCTGCAGCCGGTGGAGATTACTCCGATGCATTCGTATGTATACGAACGTTAGATGCAGTCAGTACAGTACGTTATAGATGGACTTCGATGCTCCATATATATTTTTCCGCAGCAGGTTCCTCAGCAGGATTTCGCACTTAGTTTATCGAATAAACAAAGTGTTGGGATATACATATAATCCAAGAGAGGAATGAGCAGCTTTGGACATGAACCATCAGAAGTATACAACACAAGCAGCGGGATATGATCAGGAAAGAGAAGGGATAACACGTGGAGAGATCACGATGATCGAATACCCCTCTGCAACAGTTGGGAACACCCGAAAGGCCAGGGTCTACACGCCACCCGGCTATTCGAGTGCAGAGCAGTATAGTGTCCTGTATCTGTTGCACGGCATCGGCGGAGATGAAGACGAATGGTACACTCACGGCACGCCACAGATTATTCTGGACAACCTTTATGCCGATCACAAGCTGAAGCCCATGATTGTTGTATTGCCGAACGGGCGGGCGATGTTGAATGACCGGGCGGAGGGCGATATCTTCGCGCCTGACAAGTTGGAAGCCTTTGCAACCTTTGAGTCGGATCTGCTGAACGATCTGATCCCTTATATTGAAGCGAATTATTCTGTGCTGACGGACCGGGAGCACCGTGCGCTGGCCGGGTTGTCCATGGGCGGAGGGCAATCGCTCAACATGGGTCTGAATAACCTGGACCGCTTCGCCTGGGTGGGAGCCTTCTCTGCGGCACCTAACACGAAGGAGCCTGAGCTGCTGGTACCCGACCCGCAGAAGGTAGCGGACGCGCTTAACCTGCTCTGGTTATCCTGCGGAGACCTCGACAGCCTCAAGTATGTCAGCGACCGCACCCATGCGTACTTCTCGGAACACAACGTACCGCATATCTGGGTGGAAGAGCAGGGCGACCATGACTGGCCGGTCTGGAAGAACGGCTTGTATCAGTTCGCGCAGCTTATTTTTTAAGGAGCTGGAAGAACAGTTACCGGTAACAAAAAAGGCAGCCCCCAAGCCATTGTCATGGCTCCGGGGCTGCCTCTTCTTTTACTTTTACAGCTACGCAGTAACGCTCATTGCTTATTTATTGGCAACCGCATCCGCGCGCATTTTAACGATTTTCTCTGCTCTTTCCTTGTCTACCGCGAACACATCGTTCCAGCCGAGTCCTTCGACATCGCTCTTCAGCTTGGTCCAGAGCTGGTCGAATTCGGTCTGGTCCTTGGCGAAGATCATTTTCCAGGAGGTGTTCTTGACATAATCCGAGATCTGGCTGCGTTTGTTCTTGACGTCAGAGGAATCGGAGCCAAGACTGGTGTTAATATTCGGCACGATGTCGATCATGTTGTTCTTCGTATAGTACTCGGTTGGCGTAGTGGCGTCATAGGTCTTCTGCCAATCTGTAGTCAGCGCAGTCTTGTTGGCTTCAATGGTGGAAGCCCAGTAGGTGCTGTTGTAGAATTCTTTGGTTTCCGGGTCGGTCACGAAATCACTCATAATCATCGAGTTGACCTTGCTCTGGCCGTCCTGGTAACCGCCGCCGCCGTATTCAGCAGGGACCGGGGTGTTTTCCTGGAATGCTGTCTGGCCGACTTCGGTCAGCTTGAATTTGCCGTCCGGTGTCTTCTCATAGTTGAAGCCTTCGAAGCCGTTGGTGTAGTAACGCAGACCTTCCGGTGAAGACATCCAGTCCATCAGTTCCATAATTCTTTCCGGCTCTTTCGCTTTGGAGCCGATGGCGAACACTCTGCCGTTCCCGAAGTAAGCATCACTGTTCTGGATCAGGTGGGTATCTGCAATCGGAACGGCTACGTTGCCGTCACCCTGGTTGCCGCGTTCAATCGTATTGTAGAACCCTCTCTGCCAGGAGTACCACAGAAGCAGAACCTGCTTGTTGGTCAGCTTCTCAGATACCTTGTTCCAGTCCTGGGAAGGAGAGTCGGGGTCAACAAGACCCATTTTGTTAGCGTCATAATAGAACTGCAGAATCTTCTTGTACATGCTGTTGTCGTCCACGATCGGCACGATGTCACCTTTGGCATTCAATTGAATCGTTGTTGTGCCGTTCGGCTGCTCATAGCCATACCAGTTGCTCAGCCACCGGACATTCTCCATGCTGCCGCCATCCCAGTCCTTCCAGAGGGTGATCGGAACAATCGGCTTGCCGTCTGGAGTCTTCGGATATTTAGCCTGCATGTCCTTCAGGGCGGTCATCAGGTCGTTCAGATTATTCAGCTTCGGCGCGCCGATTCCCTTGTAATAATCCCAAGGCATAATCGGGCTGGAGTAAGGCAGCTCTTCTGAGAAGGTCGTTGGCGAAGTGTCGGCGGTGAAGGCCGGGAGAGCATAGATTTTACCATCCGGGTTCTGCTTCTCGAAGGCCACATTGAACGGCTTAAAGTGATTGTCTACATATTGGGACAGATGCTCCGTGTTCTTAATCATGTCGGTTAGATCCATAATCATGCCTGCCGGGATCAGTTCCTCAAGCTGGCTGTTCTCAATAATCAGGAGGTCGCCGAGGTCACCGGATGCAGAGCGGGTCTTGTACAGCTGGTCGCCCGCTACCTGCGGAGCCAGAATGTTCAGTGTGATATTGAATTTGTCTTTCAGCAGCTTGCCGTACCATCCCGTCTGCTCGCCTTGATAGTTAGCTGCGTTGTCGAATACCGTAATGGTTAGAGGTTTGCTGTGATCGATGCCTGTGCTTGTGCCCGGATCGGATGACTCAGTAGGTGTTCCGGGTTCGGCCGTCCCCGCAGCAGTTCCTCCATTGTTGGAATTACCGCTGCAACCACTTAACGCCGTTGTTACCAGCAGGATGGTCGTTCCTAGTAACAGCGCGGACTTTCTGCCCAGCTTAATGTGTGTTTTCATGTGTAGCCCCCCGAATGATTAATGTATCATAATGGCGCAGGTCCGTTAGCCTTTCACGGCGCCAATTATAATTCCTTTGACAAAAAATCTCTGGAAGATCGGATATACCAGCAGGATTGGTGCGACTACGATAATGGTTACAGTCATGCGGATGGAGGTAGAGGTCTGCTTGGTCGCCAGGGTTGCCATCGCTGTCGATCCGGCATTCTGCAGGTTGACCATGGTGGATAAGGAGCTCGCCTGGTTGATGTAGTTATACAGAATGAATTGGAGGCTGTAGAGCTTGCTGTCCGTCACCAGCAGCAGCGTATCCTGGAAGGAGTTCCACTGGTTGACCGCCGAGAAAATGGCAACGGTTGCAAGGATCGGCTTACTGATCGGCAGAATGACTTTGTAGAAAATCGTGAAGATTCCTGCACCGTCAATGCTGGCCGCCTGCTGAAGCTCCTTCGGTGTTGCCTCCACGAAGGTTTTGACCAGGATAATGAAGAAAGGAGCAACAACGGACGGAAGAATATAAGCCAGGAAGTTGTCCGTCAGATGCAGCGATCTCATGGTAAGATACCAGGGGATGATCCCGGCGTTGAAGAACATTGTGATGATGGTGAAGCGGTACCAGAACTTCTTGCCCCACATATCCTCCTGGGCGAACATGAATCCGAGGAAGGCCGAAGCGCCGACCGTCAGCAGCGTACCGATCACGGTTCTGCCGAGGGAGATCATGAACGCATTGCCCAGACCCGGGATTTTGAACACATCGATATAGTTCTGGAAATGAATCCCCTTAGGCCAGAAAATAATTTCGCCCTTTGCGCTAAGATCGTTCGCGCTGATCGTATTGATAATGATCGAGTAGAACGGGTAAACGCAGATGAAGGCGAACAGTGAGAACAGGATATAGATAATAGTAGAGATGATTTTATCGGTAGCGCTGACCTGCATTTTGACCGTTTTTTTGGTGATGTCGATCTCCCGGGTGTTTGGCGTAAGACTGGTCTGGTTGTCACTCATACAATGCCCTCTCCTCTCAGCATTTTGGACAGCCCGTTCACCGAAAAGAGAAGCACCACGCTGATTACACTCTTCAGCATACTGATCGCAACGGAGACGGAATAGCTGCCGCCGCCCATGGCGAGGTTATACACATATAGATCAAGAACCTGAATAGTGTCCTTGTTAAACGCATTTTGGAAGACGAAATATTGCTCCAATCCGTTATTCAGGAAGCTTGCAATCTGGAGCATCAGGAGGACGAAGTAGGTTGGCATCATGCTTGGCAATACGACATGGCGGATAACCTGCATCCGGGTAGCCCCGTCCACATAAGCCGCTTCATACAGCGATTCGTCGATGCCCATGATGGCTGCGATGTACAGAATGGCGGACCAGCCGAGTGTCTTCCAGGTAGCCCAGGCCCACATGGTCCACCAGACATGCTCTGAGCTCTGCAGGAACATTGTAGGTGAATCGGTCAGCCCAGTCATATGCAGGAAGCCGTTGACCATCCCCTCACTGGAGAACATGGAGAAGGCGAGGGAGTACACAAGCACCCAACTGATAAAGTTCGGCAGCGTGGTGACCGTCTGGATGAATTTGCGGAAACGTACCGCCTTGATCTCGGTCAGGAAGATGGCGAAGATCATCGGGAGCCAGGAGAAGAGGATGCCCAGTCCGCTGATGCCGAAGGTATTCCAGATGACCTGCATTAACTGGTCAATCTTGACCTGATTCTCGACCAGGGAATGGAACCATTTGAAGCCGACAAACTCGGATTGTGACAATGGGATAGGCGGGGTGTAGTCAAAAAATGCATATACCCATCCATAGAGCGGATAGTAGGCAAAGACAGCGAGTAAAAGCATAAAGGGAGAGATGTACAGGAATTTCCGGAACGAATTGCTTCTCATGCTCTGGCTGCGCATTGTTTCACTCCTCATCATATTCTCTTTGTATGATTGCTTCCTGAAGCTAAGCCGGGGCAAGCAATCCTGAGTAACTTGTCTGGCTGTCATCCCCCTTCATAATATAAGCAATGAAAAGCAATTTCGGAGCAATTGATAACGCTTTCATGTATGAAACTATAATAAGTTATCGTCTATCTTCCTACAATGACCGATCCTCACCAATTATTGATCTATTGTCAGGTGAAGGAAACGCGGACGAGAAGGGAAAGTGCATGGGAGGGGAAGCGAGAGAAGCAAGGGGCACAGACAAAACGGGACTTTATAGGAGTGGGAAGAAAGGAGGACGGGAGGCTAAACGGAAACCCAGAGGGTGATGAGGGGTATTAGTGCACCTGAATTCTTCAAATGTGGGCAGATGAGCCGAATGAAGGGTATTAATACACCTGATTTTATCAAAAGCGGGCGGATGAGCCGAATGAGGGGTATGAATACCAATGTCATTAAGATAAGTTCGAAGATAAGTTTGGAATTAATAAAGAGAATCCAAAACGGTATGGGGAAACGTCCTATGCCGTTTGTTTTTGGTGTAAGGAAGGAAAAAAGCGCATAGCAAACAAAGCGGATGGAAGATCCACTTAAAAAAATGTTCATGCGAACCGAATTATGCTACTCTGTAGACGAAGCTAATGGCGGATTTGCTACGTATTCTGCGTGTATTCCTTTGCCCAGGACGGGTGAGACGAATCGGCAAAATATTTTTGCGAATCAAAGCTTCCACATCAGGCGGGGGTCCATCGCCCTTGGAGCGCAGGAAATGTCTACAGACGTGAACGGCCACCGTGAAGTTGACTTGGTAGAGGTGCCGTTTATCCTTTTGGGAAATGACTACGTGCGAGGTAATCATTTCAGCGAAATTGTAGAGGATCATTCTTGCGAATATCTCTTGGGTAATGGACTCTTGCTTCTTTGCGTGAAAATGGGTCAGACCGATGGTGTATTTTAAGGCCCGGAAAGAGGTCTCAATCCCCCATCGCAGGTGATACAGTTCCCGGAGTTCATCCGGTGAGAATTCAGCAGCCGGTAGATTGGTAATGACGGTTTCATAATCGCCACTGGGCAGGAGGAAACGAACCACCCGAAAGGAAATCGGGTAAAACAGGTTCTTTTGCATGTCCAGAAAATCAAAGCTAGAGGTGGCCGGAAGAATTTTATAGATTTCGGGGTGATCCCTGAACGCTTTCGTTCGTTTTTTAGTCAGCGTCAGGTGAATCTCCTGATCAAACGCCCCTTCAAAGGTCAAGTGCAAGCCCGAAAGAATGCCATTCGAATGCAAATCCTTGACCCGTATGACGTACTTCCATCCTTTCCGTTCCAGATGCGCGAACGTATTGTAGCTTTCCAATCCTCGATCCGCCAACACAATGACGTTCCCCTGAATAGGGGACCGATCCACCATCGTGGACAGCGCCCTTCCTTCGTTGCGCAGCTTTCGAGGTTGAAGGATGGCGTCCACGTAAAGCCGGTTACAGAGGTCATAAGCAGCGTTCAAGTGCAGAAGGTTAAAGCCTTTCGAGTGGGGCTGACTTTGAGAATAGGTCAACGGGTCCGCAGGATCTGTTGCAATATGCAGATCGGAACCGTCAATGGCCAATAATCGATAGCCTCGATAATCCTTGAATTCCGTATGGGACGCGGTAAAGGTGTGAAACAAAGATTCGACCGCAGACGGCAAAATTTTATTTCTTTGCTGAACAAAAGCAGAAGAAGTTGCGGTGTTAACGTCATAGCCCTGCGATTCCAACAGTTCCTTATAGAGGCTGTTGCCGCCCATAAAGATCAGGGTTTGCATAACCATTTCAAAGGGTAGTTTTTTCGTTCGGGTAAAATCCTTTCCCGGGTTTCTGACGTAAGGCGCGGGGGCAGCCGCCATCTCACGGATGAGAGATGTCAGTCTGTCTTTCAGCGAATTTGCATAAGCATTCATTGGCGTAACCTCCTCGTTTTTTCAAGGGGCTTCGCCACACGTTTTCTACGGATTGTCAAGATTTTTTTGTGCAAAAAAAGAGCAGGCTATCTTTTCGATAACCTGCCTTTTTCTTGTTTTTGGCTCTATATCTTAACTTAATGACATTGGTATGAATACACCTGATTTCATCAAAAGCGGGCGGATGAGCCGAATGAAGGGTATGAATACACCTGATTTCATCAAAAGCGGGCGGATGAGCCGAATGAAGGGCATTAATACACCTGATTTCATCAAAAGCGGGCGGATGAGCCGAATGAAGGGTATTAGTGCACCTGAATTCTTCAAATGTGGGCGGATGAGCCGAATGAGGGGTATTAATACACCTGATTTCATCAAAAGCGGGCGGATGAGCCGAATGAAGGGCATTAGTGCACCTGAATTCTTCAAATGTGGGCAGATGAGCCGAATGAAGGGTATTAATACACCTGATTTCATCAAATGGACGGGGAGCAGCGTTTCTATGGTCTGGCAGGTAGAGGCCGTACTTATTCAGAGCCTTGCTCCAGATTTCTCACAGGCCGCTCACTCCACCCCCCCTCCGCCTCAGGCAATGACGAAGCATTGCTTGCGGTATTCATTGGCGCTGGTTCCCGTGTATTCTCTGAATTTCTTGTAGAACCAGTCGATTTCCGAATATCCGACAGCGTCTGCAATCTCATAGATCTTCATGTCGGTCGTTTCCAGCAGCAGCTTGGCCTTCTCCATCCGCTGGCGCAGAAGGTATTCGTTGAAGGACATCTTCTCCTGCTGCTTGAATTTCTGTCCGAGATAGGCGCAGTTGAAGTTCAGGGAGTCGGAAATCCGCTTGAGTGTAATATTATGATGGAGCTGCTCATCCACGTATTGCTTGATCGTACTGACGATCGGGCACGGGGAGGACGGCTCTTTTTGAATGGTGAACTGAGCATAATCCCGCTCCACAGCAGCCGGTCTGCCGGCCGGAGCCAGCACCCGTCGAACCGCCTCCAGACTTCCGCCCAGCTCAGCCGGGTCCACCGGGTCTGTTAAGTAATCGCTTACATTATAGAGTAAGGCTTGGCGCGCCAGCCCGAAATCTCCGCTGCCCCCGAGCAGAATAATCGGAACGGAGCTTCCCTGCCTGATCTGCTCACAGACTCGCATGCCCGGCGTATGGGCATCCCTGATATTCAGAAGCACCAGTGATATCCCCTCGCTGCGGATCAGCCGCAGAATATCGGATGAATAATCAGCATGCGCATGAATGATGAAATTCTTAAGTCTGCTCCCTGCCATATAAGAAGCGATCTCCCGCACTTGGGCGTTTCGCTCTACACATAAGATTCTGTACAACATGAAGACCCCGCTTTCAGAGAGAAGTTAAGCTTCCTTCATTCATTATGTGCAACAGAGCCAGGCGCTACAATGTGCAATTCTTGCACCAGGCTCCATTTGTTTACCTGATCGAAATCCGGCTGCGCGGTGGATAAGGACTTGCGGGCCGGACCTATAATTTGACAGGTGAACACCTGAAATTAGACGGGTTGCTGCCTGAAAATGTAAGCGCTAAACTTTCGAGGTAAGTCATTCATACTTGGGGGGACAGATCATGCGGGCAAAAAAGGTAATGTCAGTATTCATTAGTATGTTGTTATTAGCGGCAACGACGGCATGTGGAGGAGCGGGGAACGGCGGGAACGCCGGCGGGGGAGCATCAGCCCAGCCGGCGGCGGCTACGGAGGCTCCGGCAGCTGAGGCCACTGCGGAAGCTACGCCCACTGCGGAGCCAAGCAATGCTACACCAGAAAAAGACTTCGATATGGGCGGCAGAACGATCAAGATTGTCTCCTGGTGGGATATGACGATTCCCGAGGACAATCCTGACAATATCCAGCGCTCGAAGAATCTGAAGGAATTGATGGCCAAGCATAATTTCAAGGTTGAATATGTCGCGCTGGACTTCGGTGAATACCAGAAGAAGGTTGTGGCTTCACTGGTCGCCGGTGAACCGCTTGGTGATATTGTCAGAATGGGCAAGGGCTATATGATTCCGGTGCTGACCAAGCAGGATATGTTCTGGCCGGTTGACGAGTATACCAAGAATGAGAACGCCTTCAATCAGCGGATGACTACAGAATTCTCACAATATGAGGGCCGGGGCTATGGCTTCTCGGAGAATGCAGGCAATCTGATCAGCGGGATATTCTATAACCGCACCCTGATGAAGAAGCTGGGCATGAAGCCGCTTCAGGAATATGTGAACGAGGATAACTGGAACTGGGAGACCTTCACCCAAGTCGCCAAAGAAGCGAACAAAGATACAGATAACAACGGAAAACTTGATGTCTGGGGCTTGGCCTCCGGCGGGTTCCTGGAAATGGCGCTGGCCTCCAACGAGACCGATCTGACCGTTGACGACAAACAGAATCTCGATGATCCGAAGCTGCTGGAGGTCTTCAAGTTCATCGCCAAGCTGGGTGCCGAGAAGGTAGCACGGCCGACAGAAGGCGGGGACTGGCAGGAACCGGCGCAGTTCTTCCGTCAGGGGAACACGCTGATGTATGCAGGAGCCGATTATGAGGCGAACGGCTTCAAGACGGATATGAAGGATTATGATATCGGCTTTGTTCCTTTTCCAAAAGGGCCTAATGCTACCGAATACCACAGTGTGGAATCCAATGTCCAGTTCCTGACCATCCCGAAGAAGGCCGAGAATCCGGATCAGCTGCTGTATATCTGGGAGAAGATCAACGATATCGAGTCGATCTACGATTATCCGAAGCAGGCTTCCCTGGAGAGCACGTATGACAACGAGGATGATATCAACAACGCCAAGCTGGTCGAAGGCGGCATGCTGCTCACGAATCATAATACCTTCTCGACTATGCCTTACTACGAGATGATTGACGAACTCAAGAAGGGAACCTCGGCCTCTACTGTCATTCAGAAGTACAAGGCTAAGGTTCAGGCATCTGTAGACGCGGTTTACAAAAAATAAACGGATACCGCATGGAACAACAGTCCCCCGCGGACTGTTGTTCCCATTCTTGCTGAAATTTTATGATCCATCGCTTAAGGGGAGGAGTACGATTGAATATTCGAATCAGGAACATAGCGATTATATTGGTTGTTGTCCTGCTGGCCGGGACGATCTGGATATTTAATTCCTCGGGGCAGCCTGTGCATTCCGACTCTCCGGCAGAAGGCAAGTTTACGGCTGCCTCGCAGGACGCTGCAGAGGGCAGCTATGAAGCCTATCTGAAGCAGCATGCGAACGCCGCACGCCCTGACCGGGAGATCCGCATCGAAGGGGAGAGCTATTCCCCCGGCAGCGGAGATGTCTTCGAGGTGAAGCAGCAATTCGAGGGGCTTGACGGAGCAGCAGTCATTACCCCGGAATCGGGAACCATCTCCTGGGAGGTGCCGGTTCCGGAATCCGGGCTGTATAACATCCGGGTTCATTATTATCCGGTGGAAGGCAAAAGCTCGTCCATTGAGCGTTCCTTATCCATCAACCGGGAGGTGCCGTTCAAGGGAGCGGATACCTTGCTCTTCGACCGGGTCTGGGGGAACCGTGAGGAGGACATTAAGCAGGATGACCGCGGCAACGATCTGCGCCCCAGACAAGTGGAGCAGCCGGTGTGGCAGTCCACGGTCATTGCGGACAGTGAAGGTTTCTATGAGGAGCCGTATGCCTTCTATCTGGAGCAGGGAAACCAGACCCTGTCGCTGACTGCACTACGTGAGCCGATGGCCATTGATTATATTGAGCTGTTCCAGGACCAGACAGTGCGCTCTTATGCAGAGGCTAAGCAGGAGTATGAGACTAAGGGTCTTCAGCCGGTAAAGGAGCCTTATATCGAGGTCCAGGCCGAAGCGGCATCTGCCAAATCCTCGCCCACCTTATATCCATTATCCGACCGCTCCAGCCCGGCAGTGGTTCCTTATGCCGTCTCGAAGCTAAGAATCAACACCATCGGCGGGGTGAACTGGAAGCTTCCGGGGCAATGGATCGAATGGGAGATTGATGTCCCGGAAGAAGGTCTGTACCGGATAGCGCTCAAGGAGAAGCAGAATCAGCTCCGGGGCGTCTATGCCAACCGCAGCCTGACCATTGACGGTGAATATCCGTTCACCGAGATGAAGCAGATCCGCTTCAATTACTCTCCCGGCTGGCAGATGAATGTCCTTGGCGGGGAAGAGCCTTATCTGTTCCATCTTACACAAGGGACGCACAAGCTGAGACTGACCGTGACCCTTGGCGATATCGCGCCGCTGGTCCGTACGGTCCAGTCCAGCGTCCTGACCTTGAATGAAATGTACCGCAATATTCTGGCGATTACCTCCAATAACCCGGATAAGTTCCGCGATTATCAGCTGGAGAAGCGGATACCGGAGATGACTAAGGTATTCCGGGAGCAGGCGGAGATTATCCGCGGTGTCGGCGAATATCTGGAGCAGGCCACCGGAGAACGCAGCGACAAGGTATCCGTGCTGTACTCAATGGTCACCCAACTGGAGGATATGGCTAAGCACCCGGACACGGTAGCCAAACGGCTGGTCTCCTTCAAGACGAATGTCGGCGGACTGGGGACCTGGATTCTTAGCGTGCGGGAACAGCCGCTGACGCTGGATTCACTGGTGGTCTCGGCCCCGGATAAGCCGCTTCCGTCTGCGCAGGCGACCTTCTTCCAGAAGCTGAAGCATGAGCTGAGAGCGTATGGCGCCTCGTATACCGAAGACTATGACAGTATCGGTAACGTGACGAAGAACCAGAAGGCGATTACGGTCTGGATTTCGACCGGCCGGGATCAGGCTCAAGTGATGAAGAGCATGATTGACGATACCTTTACGCCGGATTCGGGCATCTCCGTGGCACTGCGGCTGGTGCCTCCGAACATTCTGCTGCCGGCGACCCTGGCGGGCGAAGGGCCGGACGTAGCCATGCAGATCGGTGAGGATCTTCCAGTGAACTACGCGATGCGCAAAGCATCGGCCGATCTGTCCCGGTTCGCCGACTTCAAAGAAGTAGCTGACCGGTTCCGGGACAGTGCCCTTACGCCTTATAAGTACAATGGAAGCGTCTACGGGCTGCCTGAGCAGCAGATCTTCCCGATGCTGTTCTACCGGAAGGATATTCTGCAGGAGCTTGGCTTAGAGCCGCCTGCTACGTGGGAGGAAGTCTACAATGTGGTCTCTGTTCTGCAGAGACATAATCTGGAGTTCTATCTTCCGCTGGAGGATACACTGAACAACGCGACGCTGGTACCCAATGCGGCCTTCACCATGCTGCTCTACCAGAACGGCGGGCAGCTCTACACAGACGACCAGAAGCGAAGCGCGCTGAACTCGGAGACCTCCATGAGTGAATTTAACAAATGGACCCAGTTCTATACCAATTACAAGTTCCCGGTGAAGGTGGACTTTCCGAACCGCTTCCGTACAGGCGAGATCCCGATCGGGATTGCCGATTATACCATCTATAACAGCCTGACGGTAATGGCGCCGGAAATCCGCAATTTGTGGGAATTCACGGTGGTGCCGGGAACGAAGCAGGCGGACGGCACGGTGGACCATAGCGTGGCCAGCCATACAACCGGTGTCATGCTGCTGGAGAATGCCAAGGACAAGGATTCGTCCTGGGAATTCATGAAGTGGTGGACAGACAAGGACACCCAGGTCCAGTACGGCCGGGAAATGGAAGGGCTGATGGGAGCGGCGGCACGTTATCCGACCGCCAACATCGAAGCGCTGGAGGAGTTGCCTTGGCCGGTGAAGGACTACAAGGAGCTGGAGAGCCAGTGGCAATGGGTGAAGGGGAACCCTCAGGTTCCGGGCGGCTACTTCACAGGCCGGCATCTGGACAATGCGTTCCGCAAGGTGGTCAACGGGAATGTGAATCCGCGTGAAGCCCTGTCGGATTATCTGATCTACATTAACGATGAAATTCAGATCAAACGGAAGGAATTCAAACTTCCGTATTAGGTTGGAGGCTGCAAGCTGATGGTACAAATACACAATACCACTGAACCAGCCTTGCAAGGGCTGGCTGGCGGTCCGCTCAAGGAATCCCGCCTGGCGCAATTATGGAAAGATATCAAGAAGAGCAAGCATTATTATTTCATGATGAGTCCCTATATGATCATCTTCTTCCTGTTCACAGTAATCCCGGTGGTCGTCTCCTTCGGGCTGAGCTTCTTCTACTTCAATATGCTGGAGACGCCGAGATTCATCGGCTGGGAGAACTATTCAAGGCTGCTGCTGGGCGATGATGTGTTCATGATCGCGCTGAAGAACACCTTTCTGTTCGCTGTGATCACAGGCCCGTTAAGCTATATCGCATGCTTCCTGTTCGCCTGGCTGATTAATGAGCTGTCGCCCTTTGTCCGGTCGCTGATGACGCTGGTCTTCTATGCGCCTTCGATCTCGGGCAATGTGTTCTTCATCTGGCTGATTGTCTTCTCGGGGGACAGCTATGGCTACCTCAACGGCTTCCTGATGAAGATCGGGGTGCTGCTGGAGCCGATTCAATGGCTGCAGAATGAGAAGTATATTCTCGCCATTGTCATTATCGTCCAGCTCTGGCTGAGTCTCGGCACAAGCTTCCTGGCGTTCATCGCCGGACTTCAGACCGTGGACCAGACGCTGTTCGAGGCGGGGGCGATGGACGGGATCAGGAACCGCTGGCAGGAGCTGTGGTTCATTACCCTGCCGTCCATGCGTCCGCAGCTGATGTTCGGTGCAGTCATGCAGATTACCGCCTCCTTCGCGGTGGCCGAGGTCTCTATTGCGCTTGCGGGCTTCCCGAGCGTTAACTATGCGGGACATACGGTGGTAACCCATCTGATGGATTACGGGACACTGCGCTTTGAGATGGGCTATGCCTCTGCGATTGCTACCATTCTCTTCGCGATTATGCTCGGAACTAATATGATGACCCAGAAGCTGCTTCGAAAGGTGGGTGAATGACCCTGTATTCAAGAGTGATAGGGGCCCTTCGCCCTCAAAAAAGACTGAACCGTTCCTTTGCTGTCAGCTTTATGCTCTTCGGCCTGCTGCTGGGCTTCGGCGCATTCATGGTTCTTCCGCTGATCTACACGGTGAACAATGCCTTCAAGCCGCTGGATGAGCTGTTCATCTTCCCGCCGAGATTCCTGGTGCGGAACCCGACGCTGGAGAACTTCACCGATCTGATGGTGATCATGGGCAATTCCTGGGTGCCGTTCACCAGATACATTGCGAATACACTGCTGATTACACTGGTAGGAACCGCAGGACATATCCTGCTGGCGTCAGCAGCGGCGTATCCGCTGGCCAAGTTCAAATTTCCGGGCTCAAGCATTCTGTTCAAAATTGTAGTGCTGTCCCTGATGTTCTCGCCGCATGTTACGGCGATCCCCAACTATCTGGTCATGTCGCAGCTGGGGTGGATCAATACCCAGGCGGCGATTATCGTGCCGTCACTGGCCTTTTCACTAGGTTTGTTCCTGATGAAGCAGTTCATGGAGCAGATCCCGGATGCGCTGATTGAGGCAGCCAAAATCGACGGTGCGAACGAGTACCGCGTGTTCTGGCAAATCGTAATGCCGAATGTGAAGCCGGCCTGGCTGACGCTGATGATCCTGCAATTTCCGGCGCTGTGGGGCACAGATGGAGGGAGCTTCATCTACAGTGAGAACCTGAAGACGCTTCACTACGCGCTCAGCCAGGTCATCCAGGGCGGGATTGCGCGTGCCGGGGTCGGAGCGGCAGTCGCACTGCTGCTGATGACTGTACCGATTCTGTTGTTCATTATTTCACAGAGCAGTGTCATCCAGACGATGGCCACATCCGGTATGAAAGAGTAGAGAGGAGGAACGGTGACAATGGTCGCAAGGATAAAGAAACTGAGAACCGGTCTGCTGGCCTTGTGCTGCCTGGTCAGTCTGGGGCTTGGCGGAGAGCTGGTCCTGGCAGAGAGCGCAGCCCCTTCCTACAATTATTCATACTGGGGGAATGCGGTGGCGGCTCCGTCCGCCTACGAGGCTACTACGCTCATCACGGGTGCCAGCTCCGGTGCGGGTTCCTTCAACAATCCGCAGGATATTCAGGTTACGGCGGATCAGCAGATCTATGTTCTGGATAGCGGAAATAACCGGTTTGTCATACTGGATAAGGATTACAAATCCGTCAAGACGGTAGACGCATTCCAGTTCAAGGGGAAGGCGGAGAAGTTCAACAATCCGCAGGGCATCTATGTGACGCAGCAGAAGGAAGTGTATGTCGCGGATACGGGTAATAAGCGTATCGTCCATCTCGACAGCAGCTTCAAGGCGGTGGGGATCATTGAAGCCCCGAAGTCCGAGCTATTGCAGGCGAACTTTGAATTTCAGCCTGTCCGTGTTGCTGTAGACAAGGCGGACCGCATCTATGTGATGTCTGCCGGCGTCTTCGACGGATTCATGGAATTCGGGGCGGATGGTGTGTTCAAATCGTTCATTGGTGCGAACCGGGTGCATGTCGATGCGGTGGAGTATTTCTGGAAATCGATCTCGACCAAGGCGCAGCGCGAGCAGATGGTGATGTATACGCCAACCGAGTTCACGAATCTGGACATTAATGATGAAGGCTTTCTGTACGCTACCAACGGTGACGATTACGGGGACCCGATCAAGAAGCTGAACGCGCAGGGGGCAGATATTCTGCGGAGAGAGGGTTATTACAAGCCCAGCGGTGATCTGCTCTACTCCACGCGCTCAGGGGGTGCCCCGCGGCTCGTGGATATCGATGTGAGCGACAGTGAAATATACGCGGTGCTGGATGCCAGCCGGGGCCGGGTGTTCACGTACAACGGGGACGGCTATCTGCTGTACATTTTCGGCGGAATCGGTAACCGTCTGGGCGAATTCAACACTCCGGTGGCCATTGAGCACAGCGGTGACGATATTCTGGTGCTGGATCAGGCGCTGGGTGAAATCACGGTATTCCAGACCACAGAGTATGGAAGAACGCTGAACAGTGCCGTGCGCAGCTACTATAACGGTGATGAGGAGATGGCCTCTCAGCAGTTCAGCAAGGTCGTCAACCTGAATGCCAATATGGAGTATGCCTATGCGGGCATAGGCAAGGCGTATCTGCGGCAGGGCGAGTACAAGGAGTCGGCGGAGTATTTCGAGCGCAGCATGGACCGGACCAACTATTCCAAAGCGTTCCTGCTCTACCGTAAGGAAGTGCTTCGCGGACATTTCTCCACCATTATGACGGCTCTGATCGCGCTGGTGGCCCTATGGCTGGGCCTGAGAATGTACCGGAAAATGAAGGCCAGAAAGAAGGTGGAGCTCCATTGAACAGAGAAGCGCTGCAACATCCGCTGTATGTGATGGTTCATCCGTTCAACGGGTACTGGGACCTCAAATATGAACGCAGTCAAAAAACCAGTCTGATCATCTCCTTCGGCATTCTCTTTATGCTGATTCTGACGAATGTTCTGGGCAATCAATATAGCGGGTTCCTGGTCAATATGAATAATCCGCGGTATCTGAACAGCCTGCTGGAAGCGGTCTATGTGCTGGTTCCTGTTCTGTTCTGGTGTGTGGCGAACTGGTCGCTTACCACGCTGATGGACGGGGAGGGGAAGTTCACGGAGATTTTTATTACCACCTGCTTCGCCCTGGTTCCGATTGTCCTGATTAATTTCCCCTGGATCTGGATCAGCAATTTCATTTCGGCCCAGGAGAGCTCTTTTTATTATTTTTTCAAAAACTTTGCCATCCTCTGGTCGGGACTGCTGCTGTATGTGGGCATTATGACCGTTCATCAGTTCTCCCCGTCCAAAACGATCGGGACGATTCTGCTGACGCTGCTCGCTATGGCCTTCATGGCCTTCCTGACCCTGCTGTTCTTCAGTCTGGTTCAGCAGATGATTGCATTCGTCTCGACCATATACCAAGAAATTGTCTTGAGGAGATAGGAGGAGGACCGGGAATGAGGAAGCCGTTAATTATGCTGCTCTCGATTCTCTTCAGTATGAGTGTGCTGGCCGGCTGTTCGGCGTCGAGCTCAGGCAGCCAGGCCAGCGGGCATGAACCGAATCTTGAAGTGTCCTTTACGGAAGGGAGCGCGCTGAAATCTGCCTTCACCGATACCGGGGTGAGCGGCATGACAGGGGTGCTCGAGAACGCGCAGCTCCGGCTGTTCATGGATGAAGCTACCGGAGGGATTGCCGTCAAGAATCTGTCGGACGGGACGGTCTGGTACAGCAATCCGCTGGACCGTGAAGCGGATGCCAAGGCCAGCGGGGATAATAAAGACCTGCTGTCCGCGCAGCTCAAGCTGGATTTCTATAACAACCTGGGTCAGGTCAGCTCTGTCAATTCATATACGGACAGCGTGGCCCATAAGCAAATGAAGCTGGAACTGACGCCGGAGGGCGTCAAGGTCTTCTACCAGTTCGGAACGACCGCCGCAACGGCGGAGGATCTGCCGATGAAGATGGGCAAGGAGCGGTTCGAGGAGAAGATCATGAGCAAGATGGATAAGACCGGGCAGCGGACGATGAAAATTGCCTACACCTTTGATGAGGAGAACGGAGTCTATACGCGAAACGATGAAGCGCTGAAGGGGCTTCAGCTGGAGCGGACCCTGAAGGGCTTCGAGAAGGCGGGGTACACAGAGGAAGATCTGCAGCAGGACATCGCCGAGAACAACCTCAGCCAGACCAAGCCTGCGCCGCGTATTTTCCAGCTCGCCATTGAATACGCCCTGGACGGGGATCAGCTGGTCGTCAAGGTTCCGGCAGCAGATATCCGCTATCCTGCGGATTATCCGGTGAATGACATCTCCCTGCTGAGCTTCCTGGGTGCCGGGGGGAGCAAGGATTCGGGGTCCATCCTGGTGCCGGACGGCTCAGGAGCGCTGATTCATTTCAATAACGGCAAGACCCGCTATCCCGCATACAAGCAGGCGGTATATGGTGTGGACGGGACGATGGAGACCACAGATGCCTATGCGCAGCAGCAGGAGGTCAAGCTGCCGGTGTTCGGCCTGATCCGGGAGGAAGGCGCAATGCTGGGCATTATTGAGCAAGGCGCGTCCTTGGCTACCATCAACGCGGATACCAGCGGCAGATTGAACGGATACAACTACGTGTATCCGAGCTTCACCCTGATTGCCAAGGGGGATCTTACCCTGACGTCAAGCGATCAGAACCGTACCCTGCCGAAATTCCAGCAGGAGCCGCCTAAGACAGATTATGTCGTCCGTTACGCGTTCTTGAGCGGAGCAGAGGCCTCTTATCCGGGCATGGCACGTTATTACCAGAGCTATCTGGCGGAGCATGGCGGACTGCCTGAGGCACAGCCGGCCGCTTCCGCAGAAGCTCCTGTGAATACGCCGTTCTATCTGGAGCTGGTAGGCGGAATCACGAAGACCAAGCATGTCCTGGGTATTCCGTATCAATCGCTGGAGGCATTGACCACCTTCGAAGAGGCCCAGAGTATTCTGGAGCAGATGAAGCAGCGCGGCATTGATAATATCAAGCTGAAATATGCCGGCTGGTTCAACCGGGGCCTCGATCACAAGGTGCCGGACCGGCTGTCTGTGGATCAGGCGGTCGGCGGCAGCAAGGGACTGAACCGGCTGGCTGCATACGCCAAAGAGCAAGACATTCAGCTCTTCCCTGATGTGGCTCTGCTCCGGGCGAACCAGACCTCCGGCTTCCGGATTAATCAGAAGGCTTCCCGGATGCTCAGTGAGATTCCGGCAGCTGTCTATCCGTACAATATGGCCTTGAACCGGCGGGACCGTTCCTTCACCCCGGCCTACATTATTTCGCCAAGCAGGGTCGGCGGATATGTCGATGCCACACTGAAGGAGATTGCGCCGTTTCAGACCGGGGGCATCTCGCTCAGGGATATGGCCGATCAATTGAACAGCGATTTCCGTAAAAATCAAGAAATTGACCGGTCTGCATCCGAGCAGATATCGGTCCAATCGCTGGAGAAGATCACCGGACAGTCCTTGCGCATTCTCGCGGATGGCGGGAATGCCTACGCCCTCCCGTATCTCTCTGACATTACGGATGCTCCGGTGTCCAGCAGCCGGTTCAAGCTGGAGGATGAGGAGATTCCGTTCTATCCGATGGTGGTGCGGGGATATGTGAATTACACCGGCAAGCCTTTTAACCTGTCCACGTTCACGAATCCAAGGCAGTATATCCTGAAGAGTCTGGAGTACGGCTCCGGTCTCTATTATGAATGGATGTATGCGCCTAATTACAAGGTGAAGGATACCGACTTCGATAACCTGTATGCGGTCAATTACGAGCAGTGGATTAACCAGGCGGCTGATATGTACACTGAAGTGAACACAGTGATGAAGAACGTTCAGAATCAGCGGCTGACAGGTCATGAGAAGCTGGCAGACGGTGTCTATAAAAGCACTTACGGTAACGGGATGTCTGTCATCGTCAACTACAATAAGACCGCAGTCCTTGCCGAAGGCCGGACGGTTGAGGCCGAAAGCTATATTACGGGTGGTGAGCAATCTTGAAATCCATACTTAGACTGGACCGCAGATCCTACAATGAGCAAAAGGCATTAATGGGCTTCTTCTATGTACTGCCCTGGCTTCTGGGGTTCATCTTCTTCTTCCTGATTCCGTTGTTGTCTTCGCTGCGCTACAGCTTAAGCTCGGTGCAGGCCAACTCCGACGGACTGATTGTTCATTTCAGCGGCTTCCAGAATTACGTTGAAGCGCTGACGGTGAATACCGAATTCAACCGCTCGCTGGCCGATGCCATGTTGAATATGGTCATCAATGTGCCGCTGATCGTCATCTTCAGCCTGTTCCTGGCGGTGCTGCTGAATCAGAAATTCATCGGCAGATCGCTGGCCCGCTCGATCTTCTTCCTGCCCGTCATTCTGGCCTCCGGGGTCATTCTGAGCCTGGAGAGCACCAGCCTGATTCAGGCGGTTAACGATCAGAATGCCGGAGCGGGAGCGATTCAGGGACTGGGCACCTTCGAGCTGGAGGGGCTGATGCTGGATGCGGGCTTAAGCGAATGGGTAGTGAACTATCTGACCAGCGCCGTGAGCCGCATCTATAGTATTGTAAGCCAGTCCGGCGTACAGATTCTGATTTTCCTGGCCGGCATCCAGACCATCTCGCCGCAGCTGTATGAGGCGTCCAAGATGGAAGGGGCAACCGGCTATGAGGCCTTCTGGAAAATCACTTTTCCCATGGTCAGCCCGCTCATTCTGGTGAATTCTATCTATACGATTATCGATTCCTTCTCGAATAACGCCATGACGGACCTGATCCGGGAGACCGGCTTCACCCAGTTCAACTTCGGTCTAAGCTCTGCGATGGCCTGGCTGTATTTCGCCGCAGTGGCCTTAATTCTGGCTGTCAGCAGCTATCTGATCTCGAAGAAGGTCTTCTACTATGATTAAAGGGAGGATGGGACTAATGCATGCGACCCGCTTACTGTCGCTCGAACGCTGGAAGAAATGGATATGGTCCTTCGTGCGGCTGACGCTCATTGCAGGCCTGTCGTTCGTGATCCTCTATCCGGTACTCCAGAAGATATCCACGGCCTTCAAGGCCAAGAGCGATCTGTATTCACCGATTGTCGTC
This sequence comes from Paenibacillus sp. FSL R7-0302, assembly GCF_038006885.1. Taxonomy (NCBI): domain Bacteria; kingdom Bacillati; phylum Bacillota; class Bacilli; order Caryophanales; family Paenibacillaceae; genus Paenibacillus; species Paenibacillus sp. FSL R7-0302. The sequence goes on along the minus strand of NZ_JBBOWB010000001.1, from coordinate 3,786,615 downwards.
TGGCTTCCCGAGAATTATACGCTCGACAATTTCGTCAAAGCGATTGGAATTATGGATTACTGGCAGGCCTTGCTGAATACCTTCACCCTGTCGGCGACGACTACAATCTTGACCGCCATCTCCTGCGCGCTTGCAGGGTATGGCTTCGCCCGGCTGAAGTTCAAAGGGAGCCAGCTGCTGTTCGCCGGGGTCATATTGACGATCCTGGTTCCGCCGATCACGATTCTGATTCCGGTCTACCTGAATTTGAAGGATTTCAGCCTGATGGGGCTGATTCCACTCCTGACCGGCAAATCGGTGAATCTGCTCAACACCTACTGGCCGTTTATTCTAACCTCTGCTACGGCGAATTCGCTGAAGGCGGGGCTGTACATTTTCATCTTCCGGCAGTTCTTCCGGGGGATTCCCAAAGAGGTGGAGGAAGCGGCTTATATCGACGGGGCCGGGGTAGGCAAGACCTTCTACCGGATTATGCTGCCTAACGCGATACCATCCATTGTTACGGTACTGCTCTTCTCGTTCGTGTGGCAATGGAACGACAGCTTCTTCACCACGACTTATCTGACATCCAGCAAGGTGATGGCGACCCAGCTCGGCTCGCTGCCGTATAATCTGGCGATTCTGCTGGAGGACGGGGCCAATTCCAAGGCTGATCCGTTCTACCTCAGCATGGTCCAGGATACAGGGATTCTGCTGGCGATCCTGCCGCTGATCATTATCTACCTGTTCGTGCAGCGGTATTTCGTGGAGAGTATTGAGCGTACCGGGATTGTGGGATAACCGTAGAAGGAGGATAACTGTGCGCCAAAATAACAGAACAAGCACTCCGGCCAGACTGGCCCGGAGTATAGTCTTCGCAGCCGCGCTTCTAGGGTTATCCGGCTGCTCCACTTCGGGCGGGGATGCAGCTCCGGCTGCTTCCCCGCCAGGGAATGTAGCGTCCTCCCCGGCAGCCTCACCCGCCGGGACTCCGGCACCTGCCGCCACAGCTTCGCCTGAAGCTGCGGCGGAAGCTCCGGTGCAGCAGGAGGCTCCGCCGCTGGCGGCAGCCTATGCGGATTACTTCCCCATAGGCGCTGCGGTGGAGCCGGACCAGACAGAAGGGGCCACGGCAGAGCTGCTGAAGCGGCATGTGAACTGGCTCGTGGCCGAGAATGCCATGAAGCCGGATGCAATTGCACCGGCTGAGGGCACCTTCACCTGGGAACGGGCCGACCGGATCGTCGCCTTCGCCAAGGCGAACGGCATGGGGCTGCGCTTCCACACCCTGGTGTGGCACAACCAGACGCCGGAGTGGTTCTTCCGGGATGAAGCCGGCCGGGCGATGGTGGATGAGACCGATGCGGCGAGGCGCGAAGCGAACAAGAAGCTGCTGCTGAAGCGTCTGGACGGCTATGTCACTGCCGTGGTCGGCAGGTATAAGGAGGACATCTCCTCCTGGGATGTAGTGAATGAGGTGATTGAGCCGAATGACCCGGATGGTATGCGGGCGAGCGACTGGTACAAGCTTACCGGTACCGGATTCATCGAGACCGCCTTCCGGGCGGCCCGCAAGGCTGGAGGACCGGAGCTTAAGCTGTACATCAATGATTACGGCACAGACAACCCGGAGAAGCGGGACCGGCTCTACGAGCTGGTGAAGGACATGCTGGCGAAGGGAGTGCCGATTGACGGGGTTGGCCACCAGACCCATATTAATCTGGAGTATCCTTCGGTGGAGAGCATTATCGAGTCCATGGAGAAGTTCCATGCTCTGGGCCTGGATAATCAGATCACCGAGCTGGATATGAGCCTGTATGTCTATAACGATCTCAGTGATGTCGGACCCGTGGTTCCCGAAGACATCCTGCAGCGGCAGGCCGCGCGGTACGGCGAGCTATTCGCTGCGTTAAGAGACCGGAAGGAGCTGCTAAGCGGGGTCATGTTCTGGGGCATTGCGGATGATCATACCTGGCTGAGCACGTTCCCGGCCGAGCGGACCGAGGCCCCGATGCTGTTCGACAGGCAGCATCAGCCCAAACCGGCCTTCCGAGCGGTCACCGATTTTTAAATGGTAAAGAACGGGTAAGCCAAACAAGAATTGCACCTTACAATTTCATTATTTTTGCCGGGATAATATAATATTCCGGTATTCATAATCTTGCAAAGTGAGGTTGCAACTGGTGCCCAAAACAATCAAGAACACGATGGCCTGGACTGTCACAGCATGCATGGCCGTACAACTGTTGACCGCTTGTGAGAGGAGCGATAGCCTTGCGGAGCGTTCTCCGGTCCCTGAGGGACAGCCGGGGAGCGCTTCGTTATATGAAGAGCCGGGTCTAAGCAAATATGATCCGGCCATCCAGCTGTCGTTCGTACGTGAGAACAACGATGCGCTGGAAGAAATACTGAAGGAATTGCCGGGAGAGACGCTGGAGCATAACCGCTGGACCGAGCTGTATGAAGAGGTGCTCGGCATTAAGATCACCTATGATTGGACGGAGTGGAGCTCCATCTACTCCCGCAAGCTGGGGGTATCTCTGGCCTCCGGGGATATCCCAGATATTGTGCGGGTGAATGCTTCGCAGCTCAGGGTGCTGAGCAATGCAGGGCTGATCCAGGACCTGAGCGAAGTCTATGACAAGTATGCAACCCCGTTAACCCGCAAGGTGCTGAGTGAGGAAGGAACGGGTCCGTTCGAGACGGTTACCCTTGACGGCAAGCTTATGGCGATCCCGGAGACCAATTCGTCCATTGAGGGCGCGATGTTCCTGTGGATTCGGACGGACTGGCTGGAGCGGCTCGGCCTGCAGCCGCCGCAGACGATGGCAGAGGTGCTGGCTATTTCGAAAGCGTTTACGCAGCAAGATCCTGACGGTAACGGCAAGCATGATACCTATGGCCTTGCGGCAACCAAATATCTGTGGGACCCGGTCATGGGACTTACGGGGTTCATGGCCGGTTATGGTGCGTATCCCGGAATCTGGATTAAGGACAAGACCGGCAAGCTGGTCTATGGAGGGATCCAGCCGGAGGTCAAGCATGCCCTGCAGGTGCTTCAGGACTTGTACCGGACGGGGCAGATTGACAGGGAGTTCGCCTTCAAGGACGGGGTCAAGGCCAGCGACTGGATTGAGCATGAGCAGGTCGGCATGATGTACGGGGAGCAGTGGGGCTCCTTCCTCGCGCAGTCCAGCCGTGAGCATAATCCGCAGGCCGAGTGGCAAGCCTTCCCGCTGGTCTCGGAGTCGGGGGCCGCGCCGAAGGTGCCGCTTCCGTTCAGCACTAACCAGTTCCTGGCGGTCAAGCAAGGCGTCCAGCATCCAGAGGCGCTGATTAAGCTGATTAACCTGCATCTGGAGAAGAATTGGGGGGCTACGAGTGAGGTGGAGCGGTACTATAACGCTCCGCAGGCGGTGTGGAAGCTGTCGCCGGTGACACCGTTTCCGGTGCAGAAGAACCTGGAGGCCTTCCGGGAGCTGGAGACCTTCCGGCGCACCGGCGATGCCTCCGTGCTTCAGGATGAAGCGAAGACGATCCAGAAGCGGATTGCCGCTTACGAGGCCGGAGGTGCGGACAGCGAGACAGGCTGGGGCTGGGAGCGGACGTACGGGCCTTCGGGTGCTTTTTCTATCCTGGACGGGTATGAACGTAAATCTCAGCTGCTCTATGAGAGCTTCGTCGGCGCACCTACAGAGACGATGATCGAGAAGCAGAATATTCTAAATAATCTTCAGATTGATGCCTTTCTTGATATCATTCAAGGCAGACCGCTCAGCGAGTTCGATGATTTCGTGGCCCAGTGGAACAAGCTGGGCGGCGAGCAGATTACGGCTGAGGTTAACGACTGGTATGCAGAGAAGGGCGGGAGCGGCAAATGATCGGACATGAGCAGAGGAGTGGAGGCGGTGCAAGTGCTTAAGTTTCCTGCGGTGTCGATGCGCCACACTATTTTTATCCGGATGGTTGTCACTTATCTCGCTATTATTCTGCCGATTCTGCTGCTTGGACTCTACCTCTACAACTGGAGCTACAGGAATGCAAGCCAGGACCTGTCCAGAGCGACCCTGTCGCAGCTAACCTATTATCTGGAGGACCTGAACCGCGAGGTGGAGTGGATGGAGATCCAGCAGTATGATCTTGCCCAGGATACCGAGCTGAACAAGATTGCCGTGACCTGGAATTACATGGACGATGTTCAAAAGCGGGAGAGCCTGAACTACATCACGCAGCGGCTCACCTCCCTGAAGAACAGCAGCGCCTACATCGGCGATGTGTTCGTTCATATCCGTACCATTAACAAAACGCTGTCCGCGATGAACGGCATCGATGATTTTGACAGCAGCAAGTTCAATTTCTTCCGGTCCGTCGATCTCAGAAAAGAAGGCCGGCTGATCAACTGGAACAACTTTCTGGAGCTAAGCGTTACCCAATCCAGCGGCAGGAGGAATGAGCCTCCGCTGTTCATCGTTCAGATCGAGCTGGACAACGAGAAGCTGAAGGATTCGCTCCGGGCGATCAACGCGTACGAGGAGAGCGGCTCGCTGCTGGTCTCGCGGCTGACGGATTATGCGCTCGGTACAGAGAACAGCTCCCCGGAGCTGATTGAGAGCTATCACCGGGCGATCGATGAGGGGAATCTGTACAACTGGGAGCTGGACGGAATACGGTATCATATTGACAGCTTCACCTCGGACAAGCTGGGGATGGCTGTGGCCACTTATTTGCCGGAGAAGGCGGTCAAGCGGCCGCTGACCAAGTTCGTGGTCTGGGCCTGGCTGTTCGCGGCGGCGTCCTTCCTGGCGGTGCTGATCTATTCCTACGCGACCTATAAGTTCGTCCAGAAGCCGCTGCTTGTGCTGATCCGCAGCTTCAAGCGGATGGAGAGCGGCTCGCTTGATATTCAGATTGACCATGGCCGCAAGGATGAATTCGGCTATCTGTATCTCCGGTTCAACCAGATGCTCAGCCGGCTGCGGATGCTGATTGACCAGGATTACACCCAGAAGCTGATGATGCAGCGGGCGGAGCTGAAGCAGCTCCAGTCGCAGATCAACCCGCATTTCCTCTATAACAGCTTCTTCATTCTCAGCGCCCTGGCGAAGCAGGGGGACAGCTCCCGGATTGAGGAATTCTCCGGCATGCTGGGCGAATATTTCCGGTTCATCACCCGTAACGGAGAGGATAATGTCCGGCTTGCGGAGGAGACGCGCCATTCCCGGATGTATACGGAGATCCAGAAGATGCGCTTCTCCAGGCGCATTCAAGTGCAGTTCGATGACCTGCCGGAAGCGATGGAGGAACTGCGGGTTCCGCGTCTGATTCTCCAGCCGATTATCGAGAATGCCTATGAGCATTGTCTGGAGAAGCAGGCGGAGGATGGGGAGCTGCGGGTTTCTTTTGAACAGGAGGAACGGGAGATTCGCATTATTGTTGAGGATAACGGAAGCGGGCTGACCGATGAACGGATCGAGACCCTGAGAAGGCGGCTGAATCAGAACGGCGGAACGCATGAAGTTACCGGCATGAGCAATATTCACCGGCGTATCCAATTAATCTACGGGGAAGGCAGCGGCCTGTTCCTGGACAGAAGCATGTTAAGCGGCCTCCGGGTCGAGATCCGGATTAGGCTGACGGGAGGTGAAGGTCTTGTACAGACTATTGATCGTTGATGATGAAGAGATAATAACAGACGGCTTATACGAGGCGTTCAACCAGCTGCTTCCGGACAAGCTTGATGTCTACAAGGTCTATTCGGCCAAAGCGGCCCTGGAGTGGCTCTCGCGCACCCGGATCGATATTGTGCTGACCGATATCCGCATGCCCGGCATGAGCGGGCTGGAGATGTCTGAGCAAATCCGGGAGTTCTGGCCGCGGTCGCGGATTGTTTTTCTGACCGGCTACAGCGAATTCGATTACGCCTATAGTGCGCTGCAGCTTCCCGGGGCCCGTTATCTGCTGAAGACGGAGGGCTTCGACAAGATTATTGAGACGGTGCAGGAGGTGCTGCAGGAGATTGAGCAGGGCAATATGCTGAGCGAGCTGCTGGAGCAGTCCAGGGAGCAGCGCGATTCCATGGAGACGGCGGCGCAGGGCGATTATCTCCGCCATCTGCTTCAGGACAGCCAGGCCTTGTGTAAGGATACGGATGCGTTACGTGCAGACTTCAGCAAGCTGGGTATCAGCCTTAATGCTGATACCCCGGTCATGCTCGTTCTTGGACGGCTTACCTACCCGGAGGGCATCTCTTACATGGACCGGCGTGAGCTTCTGACCTCTTCCCGGCTGATCTGGAATTCCCATCTGGCGGAGATGACCCGGCATGCCTGGGTGCTTGACAGGCACGGGGATCTCCTGTGGCTGCTGCAGCCCCTGCATAATGCCGGGGCTGCCTTCGGCGTGAATTTTGCGCGGTATCTGGAGGGGACGCTGGAGATGATCCAGGAGTCCTGCCGGCAGACGCTGGGCCTGCCGGTTGCTTTTACGGTCAGTGGCTCGGCCTGTGCCTGGACAGAGACCGGACGCCATTACGAGCGGCTTCACCGGCTGCAGCAGATGAAGATCGGGGACGGCATCTCCATGGTGCAGATTGACCGCAGCGGTCCGCCGGAGCCTGACGCAGTCCGTGAGACTGGGGTCCGGCTCCACCAGCGGGTGGAGAATCTTGCGGCCCATCTGGATGCCGGACGGCGGGAGCGGTTCGCTGAGACGCTGGAGGAGATCCGGGAAGGCATTCATTCGGGCGTCTCCGTGGAAGAAGCCGCCGAGCTGTATTATACAGTTGCCCTTGTGCTGCTGTCCCATATGAACCGCTCGGAGCTCTACAGCCTTGTCAATGAATATGGCAAGCTGATGCGGCTGGATGAGCATTCGTCCCTGGGGGAGGGCATCTATTATCTGGAGAGGCTGGCCTCAGATCTCTTCGAGCGGAGAAGCACAGCCGAGAAGGAACGCTCCTCGGAGGTTATTGAACGGATCTGCGATTATATCCATAGCCATTTGGGCGAAGACCTGTCTCTGGTGCGGCTGGCCGAGCTGCATTATTTCAATCCGTCGTACCTGTCCCGCTTCTTCAAGCAGGAGCAGGGCATTAACCTGTCTGAGTACATTGATCAATGCCGGGCTATCAAGGCGAAGGAGCTGCTGGGAAATGAAACGCTCAAGATCCGCGATGTAGCGCTGTATGTCGGTTATGAGGCCCACCATTCCTTCACCCGGTTCTTCAAAAAAATGACGGGAATGACCCCCCAGGAATACAGGGAGTCTCTGCATGTAAATTTATAATCTGAGTCTATCAACTATAATTTGTAAGTCTATCAACTATAATCACACAGGTTTCAGCCCGTCTCCCCGCAGAGTACAATTCAGATGTATTCGCTTTCATTGAGACGGCATCTGCCGATTACACGTTCATGAGAAGGAGATGGGTATCTGTGAGAAAAAGGAAGTTAAGCTTATCCATGAAGCTGCTGGTGATGCTGGCCCTGCTGCTGACGCCGATGCAGTCCGGCGGCGGCACTGCAAACGCTTGGGAGGGTTCGCCTGTTCCCAAGCTGCATGTAAGCGGCAATCAGCTGGTGAACAGCAGCGGGCAGCCTGTGCTGCTAAGCGGCTGGCATCAGCCTACCGGGGCTTACTGGACGTATCAGAACAGCAATTATTACCTGAACCGCAACGGCGGGAACCGGCATAAGGCTACTCTGGAGTACCTGAAGGAGATCACGGATACCTTCACCAGCACCTCCGGCAAATACGGCAACAGCCACGGCTGGTACTCGAATCAGGTCCGCCTGTTCATCGACCGGGAGGATATGGGCGATGTCGCAGCAGGAACGTATAACTTCGCGGGCCTTCAGGCAGCTACCCAGAATCTGATCATTCCCTATGTGGAGTATGCGAAGACTAAGGGGCTGTATGTCACGCTGGGGCTGGACTTCACCCTGCTGGACAATAAGGCGACCACCCAGGCCAATCTGGACAAGTTCAATCAGATCTGGGGTTACCTGGCCTCCCAGCCGGGACTCAAGAGCGCGGATAATGTCATGTTCGAGCTGGTCAACGAGCCGGTGCTGAGCGATGTGAACGGACAATGGGGCGGCAATCCCTCCCAGCCTAACTTCGCAGCGTTCTGGAATTCGCTGAAGAACTTCCAGAACTCCATGATCTCCACGATCCGCAGCAAGGGCGCGGATAATGTGATCTGGGCTTCCGGACTCGGCTGGGATCAGCACTATCAGCTGACGGCATCCAGTCCGCTGACCGATCCGCTGAACAATTACGGCTATGCCGTACACTGGTATCCGGGCTACGGCGCTTATGACAATTACAACTCGCTCCAGCAGATCTGGGATAGCAGCATCAAGCCTGCTGCCGATGCTTACCCGATCAATATTACGGAAACGACCTGGTTCAAGAACCAGCCAGGCGACTCCTCGTATTGGGATCTGTTCAACGGTACGAACGCAGGCTTCGGCAAGAATACCAAAGCGATCTTCACCGCCGCCGGCAATGTCAGCATTGCCGTCCATATGAACGGCTTCCTGCTCAATCCCGGGCCCAAAAGCTCCTTCGCCGATCCCGACGGCGGGCTGCTCTATGACGGCAACGCCACCCGGGACGGCATGGCGCGCTTTATCTTCGAATGGTACTACGAGCGGGCACAGTTCAACCCCTGGAACGGGGTGTGGAACGGGGTCACCAACAATGCGAAGTATAAGCTGATCAACCGGGCGTCCGGCAAAGCGATTGACGTTCCGAACGGGCAGAATACGAACGCCCTTCAGCTCCAGCAGTGGCCGGAGAACACCGCGCTGGCTCAGCAATGGACGGTTACGGATATGGGTACGTACAATAATATTTACCGGCTGCGCAGCGTGAATTCTTCCGACAATAAGGTGATGGATGTGCGTAACGGCACGAAGAATAACGGCGAAGCCATCCAGCTGATGCAGGATTTGAACAACACCGCCCAGCAGTTCCGGCTCATCAAGCTAAGCAATGGCTACTGGAGCATTCTTAATGTGAACAGTAACAAGGCAGTCGAAGTCACAGGAGCCTCCACCGCAGACGGCGCGAAGCTCCAGCAGTACCTCTACCGCGGCGATCTCCACCAGCAGTGGAAGCTGGTTCAGGTTAACTAGGGGTTTATGGTAAGAGCCCCCTTCTCCATCTGCAGGGCAGTCCGGGACAGTACCGGATTGCCGCGCGGGGGGAAGGGGGCTTTTTTGAGCATGCGGGAGGTGCGAGTGCCGAATGTAGTCGCAAAACCGATTACATTGGGCAGGACGGAGGCGTGCGGGCGAAATGTAATCGGAAAACCGATTACATTCAGCGCTGCGGAGGCGTGCGGGCGAAATGTAATCGCAAAACCGATTACATTCGGCGCTGCGGAGGCATGCGGGCGAAATGTAATCGCAAAACCGATAACATCGGGCGTGTGTGTAGGCGAGCGGACGAAATGTAATCGCAAAACCGATTACATTCGGCGCTGCGGAGGCGCGTGGGCGAAATGTAATCGCAAAACCGATTACAATCGGCGCTGCGGAGGCGCGTGGGCGAAATGTAATCGGAAAACCGATTACATCGGGCGTGTGTGTAGGCGCGTGGGCGAAATGTAATCGAAAAACCGATTACATTCAGCGCTGCGGAGGCGAGCGGGCGAAATGTAATCGCAAAACCGATTACATTCAGCGCTGCGGAGGCATGTGGGCGAAATGTAATCGGAAAACCGATTACATTGGGCAGGACGGAGGCGCGTGGGCGAAATGTAATCGGAAAACCGATTACATTCAGCGCTGCGGAGGCGAGCGGGCGAAATGTAATCGGAAAACCGATTACATTCAGCGCTGCGGAGGCATGCGGGCGAAATGTAATCGCAAAACCGAATACAATGGGCGGGCGCAGGGCGTACGGGAGACGGATGTCGGAGGCTGGAGTGCCGGGCGGAAATGTGCGGAGGGAAACAATTGCCTTTTATACACTTGCTGATCAACGGAAGGCTTCTCCTACAGCAACGGTTGGAAAAACAACACTTACTCCCGCCCACTCCCGTCGAAGTTGCTGCATATGCGCCCACAAGCATCACAATCCGCATAAAACAAACCAAGCTCTTCATACCTTCGACTCTCTCACTCCTTATATAAGAAAAGCAACATTCATCCATATGAAAGCAACGTCAAGCTATAGATTACAAGGATTGGGTGTGATTAAATACATAAATAATACAGCATTTGCCCAGGGATCAATTCCTGTCATAATGCGAAAGGATGAATACAAATCATGGACAAACAGCAACAGCTTGGCTTAACCCCTCCGATGGGATGGAATTCGTGGAACACGTTTACTTGGGATATCAACGAGCAATTGATCCGGGAAGCGGCCGATACGCTGGTGGCGGACGGTTATAAGGATGCAGGGTACGAATACATTGTCATTGACGACTGCTGGAGCCTGAAGGAACGGGACAAGGATGGCAAGCTGGTGGCTGACCCGGTCAAGTTCCCGAACGGAATGAAGGCGGTTGCAGATTATATTCACTCTAAGGGACTGAAGTTCGGCATGTACTCTTGTGTGGGAACGCATACCTGCGCAGGGTATCCGGGCAGCTTCGAGCATGAATTTCAGGATGCCGCGTCGCTGGCGGAATGGGGCGTAGACTTCCTGAAGTATGACTACTGCTTCAAGCCGAGACATATGTCGGGCGAACTGCTGTACAAGCGGATGAGTCTCGCACTTAAGAACTGTGGAAGAGATATTCTTTTCTCCGCATGTAACTGGGGTGAGGATAATGTCTACCAGTGGATTCGTGAATCCGGCGCGCATATGTACCGTTCCACCGGCGACATTCAGGACAGCTGGGAATCGATCAAGACCCTCGCACTGTCGCAGCTGGATAAAGCCGCCTACACCGGGGCCTACTGCCACAATGATCTGGATATGCTCGTCGTGGGCATGTACGGGGGCAGCAACAGCGACTTCATCGGCAGCCAGATTGGCGGCTGCACGGATGTGGAGTACAAGACACACTTCTCGCTGTGGAGCCTGATGGGTTCTCCGCTGATGATCGGGAGTGACATCCGCAAGGCGAATGAAGCTACGAAGAACATTCTGCTTAACCCCGATCTGATTGCCATCAACCAGGATATCGAGGGCCGCGGAGCTTACCGCATTAAGCCTGAACCGCAGTGGTTCCATACCAACGAAGTGTTCATGCTGGTAAAAGTATTAGCAGACGGCGACCTGGCCATCGGGTTCTTCAATCTGAGTGATGGTCAAAGAGAGATGTCCCTGCAATTCTGGGATTTCGGGCTTCCGTATGCCTCCGGCAAATCGCTGTCGCTGTATGACTGCTGGGAGCACAAGGAGCTTGGGGTGTTCAGAGAACGGTTCGCTCCGGTTGTGCCAGCTCATGATTGTCTGATTGTACGGGCCAAGATCGTCTAATAGGCAGCCAAAAGATGAGCAGAACCTGCAGAAAATGCGGCGTCCCCTTAATGACCGATGATGTGGCGATTTACCTGAAGCTGGTCACCCGCAATGCCCAGGATTTCCTGTGTATCGACTGTCTTGGCGAGCAGCTGAAATGCGGCCGTGAGCCGATTGAGAAGCTGATCAAGTACTTCAGGGAATCGGGGAAATGTGTGCTGTTCCGTTAGTTGTACCCCTTGTATGACCCTCTATTGGCAGGCACCGGAAGACAGCAGCGGACAAGATGCTGCGGACCGTGTGCGTGCCGGTAGGGGGTTTTTCTCATATAGAGCAGGATGACTGAACTCAGGAATATCAGGTATAATTCAATTACTATATAATAAAATGAAAGTTGTGATGGAATGGAACACTACATGAAGCAGATGTTCGTCACCTCTCTGGACCGTTCGCTGCCCCTGTTCATCGAGACGATGGGGTGGAATGAATGGCAGGAGGAGTTCAGCCGCCCGCAGGGCTATCACTGCTACCATTGGCTTCAGACGACCGGAGGGGAAGGACAATTCGAAATCTCGGATACCATCGTCACGCTGGCGCCCAATCAGGGGATTCTGCTGCCGCCGAGTGCTTCTCACCGCTATGTCACCCGCTCACACCCTTGGTCCACCTGGTATATCACTTTCAATGGACACCTTGCCCCAATGATAGTCTCTTCTCTTGGCTTGTCAACCTCCACAGTCATTAGCTGGGAGCCCGGATCACGGCTGTCTGCTCTGCATAAGAGAAGCCGGAATCTGGCGAGACAGAGCTTCGATTTCAACGGGATGGACGGTTCTGCTTTTGTATACCGTTTTCTGATGGACCTCAAAAGATATGGACAGGTGGACAACCAGCGCTCCTTCTCCCAATATACGGAACGAATGCTGCCCTTCATCCGGTTTCTGGAAGAGAATTATGCCGACCCGGCCTTCGGACTCGCGCAATTGTCGGAGTACGCCGGCATCAGCTCACAGCGGCTGAACTACCTGTTCAAGAGAACCACAGGGATGAGCCCGTATCAATACCTGATCCACCTGCGGGTCCAGAAGGCCAAGGAGTACCTGATCAACGACAAAAAGCTCACCGTCAAGGCGATTGCCTCTTTGGTGGGCTTTTTGGACAGCAGCCATTTCGTGTATACGTTCCGCAAAATCGAAGCCATGACTCCCCAGAATTACCGGGATCTCAATTAGAGAAGCGTGCTCTCCCTGAATTCCTGGGGTGTGACGCCAAAATGCTCCTTGAAGACTTTGATGAAATACGTGGGGTTCTTGTATCCCAGGCGGTTCGCTATCTCATAGATTCTGTACCTGCTGTCCTTCAGTAAAAAGACAGCCTTCTCCATCCGCAGCCTCAGCAGGTAATCGGACAGGTTCTCTCCCGTCTCCCGCTTGAAGACCTTGGAGACATGGGTTGGATGCATATATACATATTCGGCGATAGCCTGAAGGGAGACATCCTCCGACAGATGCTCCTGTACGAATTGATGAATCTGTGCGACAACGGAGTGACGGGAGGCGGACAGCTCGGTGTTCATCTCATGCTGAAGTCTGTCCAGCAAGCCCGTTGCCCAATATTCCAGTTCTCCGATGCTCCTGATATCAAGCGGCGTATGCAGGCGGTAGTCTGTCAGCAGACCGCCGTTCTTATGCACAAAGTAGGAGAAAGCGGACTTCAAGGCGTAAACAATCTCCGATAAATGCTCATGCGAGCCGCTATACTTCGTGCCCCATTCCTGCAACACCACATGCAGCTTCTCTCTTGCCGCCTCCCAGTTCCCGGCCTCAAGCAGATGCGGGAACAGGGGAGGCGAGTAGAGGGAAGCGACCACCAGGGAGGCCGGTTTGACATGATGACCGCCGAGCTGAACGACGAAGTCGTTGTCGTAGCCGATCTGCGAGCGGACCGTGGCGACGCAGCGCTGATACAGCTCCTCCACACTGGCCGGAAAGGTCCCGGAAGGGGAGAGAATGACCGAGATCGTCAGATGCAGCAACCGGCTGACAATCTGCCTCATCTCATCCGCGGTCTGCTCCAGTTGACGGCCGCTTGCATCCCCGCCGCCATTCACAATGAACAGAAGATGGCCGTATACATCCTCGCAGCTCCAGCTTTGGAAGTGCCGGGAAACCAGCTCCTCTACGATATTGGTAACGGCGTAGCCCGGAAGCGACATATCGGACGGATCGTAGCGCTTCTGCGGGTCCTCGATGCGGATCAGAATCAGCGAGATCGTATCGCCTAATCCGATTGGAAGGCCGTATAACTGGAGCTGCTCTGTCAATTTGCGTTCAGTCCACATGCGTCCCTGGATCAGATGGTTCAGCAGGTTGGAGCGCAGGATAGGCAGATTGCGGTGAACCATTGCCTGTGACTGCACGTAGGCAGTCATCTGCTCCCGTTCTGCCTGCAGCGCACGGGCCGCATCAGAGACGGCAGCGAGCAGCTCCTCATCCTTCACCGGCTTGAGGAAATAATGTGCCGCCTTAGCTTTCAGCCCCTGCTGAGCATATTTAAATTCGGCATGGCCGGTAAGCAGAATACTAACCGTCCTCGGCCACTTCTGCTTGACCGCCCGGATCAGCTCAATGCCGTTCATGCCGGGCATTCGGACATCGGTCACCACAATGTCTGCGGCGTTCTTGTCCATCTGCTCCATAGCCTGCTTGCCGGAATAGGCAGAGAATACGCTGGTAATGCCAGCCGTCTCCCAGGCAATGCTTGCGGTCATGCTCTCCACTAGATGCTCTTCATCATCCACGATTAACAGCTTCATTCTCCACCGCCTTCTCTGTCCAGTACAGTTCTACCCGCAGTCCGAAGTCCGCATTGACCGACAGCTTCACCCCTGAATCCGCCCCGTACCGGAGCTGAAGCCGCCGGTGCACATTCAGCAGGCCGCAGGCTTCCGGCCGTTCTCCATACCGGTTCGCAAGCAGCTGCTGAAGCTCCTGAAGCCGGCCAGTGGTTATAGTACCGCCGTTGTCGTCAACTATCAACGAATATCCGCTGCCGTCCAGGCTCCCGGTAATCGTTACTACTCCAACGCCCTCCAGGGCTTCAATCCCGTGAATCAGCGCGTTCTCGACAATCGGCTGGAGAATCAGCCGGGGAACTTCAAGGTCCCGCATGAGGTCCGCCACCCCGATGCTGTAGCGGATGCGGCTCATCCGCATCCGGTGGATGCTGAGGTAATCAGCCGCGTTCTTCAGCTCATCCGCCAGCTTCACCGCCTGATTCTCCACCCGGGTCGTATAGCGGTAGTAATCGGACAGGTGATAGGCCATTTGCAGCACGGCATCCTTCCGTTCCAGCTTGGTCATGCTGATCACGTAGGAGAGGCTGTTGTACAGAAAATGAGGGTTAATCTGTGATTGCAGCTGCTTCAGCTCGGCCTCGTGCGTAAGCAGCTGCTGCTCCAGCACATTCTCGATCAGCTGCTGGATTTGCGCCGACATTTCATTGAATCTGGATACAATGAGCCGGAATTCGTTATTGGCCTGAAGCGGAATTCTGGTCTTGTATTGTCCCATCTTGATGAGCTGAACCCCTCTGACCAGAGCGCGCAACGGGACCTGAACATTCCGGTATAGCAGCCACGATAAGGCAATACCCACGATGAGAATCAGTCCGAGGACAAGATAGGCGAACCGGTTGGTTACCCTTAGAGGAGTCAGAATTTCGGATAAAGGCACAATGTTGACCACATACCCGTCCAGCACCTGCACATCGGAATAAGACAGAAGATAGGAAATTCCGCTGACATCCAGAGTAATGTTGCCCTCATCCGCCAGCTGAGTCCGCTTTAAGGCGGATACAGCCTCCTGGAGAAGCTCAGGCGGGCAAGAGGGCGTGGATAAGAAGATGTCATCAGGTTTATAAAAAAGCGCTTCCCCAATTCCCTGCGATTGAAACTGCTCCAGCATCCACATTACGTTGTTCATGTGAAAGCTGATTTCAATGATGGAATTGGCTTTGGCAATACCGCTGCTGGACTGGTAGGGCTCAAAGGTCAAGTGGATGACCGTGCCCTGTTTGTCTGCGTGATCGTCATTCATAATGAAATTCCAGTTGTCCTTGCTCAGCCGCTGAAGACGCTCCAGATCATAGGAGGTTCCGTTGACCGTGGAGATGGTCTGCCCCGAACGCGGCGAATAGACCGTGATTTCATTGATCCATTCCGTCGAGGCGCTTTGCAGATACAGCTTATCCTGAATGAGCTTTTTGCGGCTGATTTGTTCGTAGTAGCTGGAATTCAGCAAGGACAGGTCCTGGAATTCAATGACGTTCGGATCACGGATCAGGAGGTAGGTGAAGGTCTCCAGCTGCGTAATAATATTGTCCATTTGTGTGGCTAAGGTAGATAATCGGCTGATGCTTGATTGTTTGATTTGGCCGGTAATCACGTTCTCGTTGACTCTGTTCGAATAGACCGACAAGATCAGCACCGGCAGCAATAATAACACCAGCGAGCCGGCCAGCTTGGAGAAGAGACTGCGTTCCTTGTTGCCCATCTGCTTCTGGCTCCTAAGTTTTGTGCTTATCTTATTCTTTAACCGCGCCCATCGTCAACCCTTGTACGAAAAACCTCTGCAGGAACGGATAGACGAGCAGGATCGGCAATGCTCCTATCAGGATTTGCGCAGAACGCACCGTGCGTTCCGACAGAATTTTCAGCTGACTGGGGTCAATGTTCGTGTTGCGCATGTCGCCGCTCTGAATGATCGTCTGCAGAAATGTTGCCAGCGGATACTGCCGGTAATCAGTCATATAGATCAGCCCGTCAAACCAGGAGTTCCAGTGCCAGACCATCGAGAACAAGGATAAGGTGGCCAGGGAGGGAAGCGACAAGGGAAGATAGATCGTGATCAGAGACCTCAGATAACCCGCTCCGTCAATGCTTGCCGCTTCCTCCAGCTCTTTGGGAATGGCGCGGAAGAATTGCATCATCAGAATGGTATTGAACACATTCACCGCAGACGGCAGAATCAGGACCCACAGCGTGTTGGTTAAATGAAGCTGCGTGATCAGCAGATAGGTTGGAATCAGGCCGCCGTTGAACAGCATGGTAAAGACAAAAAACCAGGAGTAGAAGCTTCTGCCGTAAAATGAACGCGACAGGGTATAAGCGGCGGTAACGGTTAACACCATAGACAGCAGGGTTCCCGCGAGCGTTCTTTCCACAGATAGAATTAGGGAACGCAGAAACAAGGGATTCGTAAGCGTTCTGGAGTAGGCTTCAGCCGTGAAGCCGACCGGCCAGAAAAACACCTGATTAGCTGTAGCCGCCGCACTGGAACTGAAGGATACGGCCGCTACGTGCACAAGGGGAAGGATACATAATACGGCCAGGACTGCAAGAAGCGCAGTGTTGAGCACTGTAAACCAGCGGTAAGAGATTGTTTTCCGATACATAGATTCCGCCTGCCTTTACTCAAAAGATGCGATAATTTCCGAACCGGTAGGCCAGCCGGTAAGCCGTAACGATCAGGATGAAGCTGATGACCGATTTGAATAAGCCGACGGCGGTCGCGAAGCTGAAAGAGCCGTTCATGAGACCTACCCTATATACAAAGGTATCTATAATATCCCCTTCACGGTAGACCAGCGGATTGTACAGGTTGAAGATCTGGTCGAAGCCTGCATTGAGGATATTGCCCAGCGCGAGCGTGCCCACAACCAGGATAACGGGAACCAGCGCCGGCAAGGTGACATGGAGCGTCTGCTTGAACCGGGTTGCGCCGTCGATCTCGGCGGCTTCATACAGCGACATATTGATGCCGCTCATGGCGGCGAGATAGATAATTGCGGCGAAGCCGAACTCCTTCCAGACATCACTGACCACTACGGTGATCCGAAACCAGGTTCCGTCTCCAAGGAAAAATACAGTATCGGCGCCAAGGAGCGTCAGCAGGTGATTGACGATGCCTTTATTGCCGAGGATATCCGTCAGAATCCCGCCCAGAATCACCCAGGACAGGAAGTGCGGGAGGTACACGAGGGTCTGCACAAACCGTTTGAACAGCAGGGCGCGAACCTCATTCAGCAGCAAGGCAAAGAGGATCGGGACTATAATGTTGGCCGTAATCTTAAGCGAAGCGATGAGCAGGGTGTTATAAATGACCTGTACACTGTCAGGATAAGTAAACATATATTGAAAATGCTCGAAGCCAACCCATGGTGAATGCAGGAACCCAAGCCGGGGCTTGAAGTCCTGAAAAGCCATCAACAGCCCCGCCATAGGCGCATAATTGAAGATCAGCAGACAGATTACAGATGGCAGTATGAGCAAATGAAGAGGTAGCTGGCGAGTAAATCGCGTCTTGCTCTTCTTCCATTCCATCATCCGGACAACTCCTCTATAGGTTCATTTGGCAAAAGTCTTCTATTGTTTAAGCGCCTGATACCACTCGTTTACCTCCCGGGTGATCTCATCGCCGCCGGAGGACTTCCATTTCTCCACGAAGCTGTCGAACGAATCCGGCGATTCTTGGCCGTAAATAATTTTCAGAAAAGCTTCGCTTTCCATTTTTCGAAGCAGCTCGCCCTTTTGCGCCATGGTTGCTGTTGGAGGTCCGGTGTATTTATCGAAGACGGAGGCTTCGTCGATGTAAGTCTGCAGTACGGCGGCAGCCTCTGCCCATTTCTTCGGTCTGGCCGAGAAATACATTTCGTAAGGGGTCTCAGGTGTTTTTCCCTGGCCGAGCTTGGCCATGACCTCCAGCTCCTTTTTGGGGGTCTGAATGTCGTTGCCGTAGATGGTGTATTTCTTCACATCAATCCATCCGCCCGGGATTTTGTCCTGGTCATAGACCGGTTTGCCATCCACGATGACATAGTCGTAGCCCTCGGCCCAGCCGTTAGCCAGCTCGGAGGTAGGATCGTAGAAGCCGGGTCCCATGATGGCGTCCAGATAGTTGAAGAAGGGCTCCATATATTTGAAATCCTTGTTGAAATAGAAACGGACCGAGGATTGCGGTTCACTGCCAAAGCCCATTTTGCCGTCAATGCCTGCAGGAATGGGAACCGGTACATAATCAAAGGTCATATCCGCACTGAACGGATAGGAAGCCATCCAGGTAGGACCGAAGACCATGCCGGATTTGCCCTGAACGAAGCTCTCCGCCGCCTTGGCTTCATCCATAATCCCGGCGTCTTTATCCAGATAGCCTTTGCTCATCCATTCGCTAAGCTTGATCAGGCCTTCCTTGACTGTAGGCTGAACAGATCCGTACTGAAGCTTGCCGTCCGCACCCTCTGTCCAGTACGTAGGGATAGCGGCTTGTCCGAAAAGGAAATCGCTGGATACCATGAAGGTGTCCTTCACGGCCGTGACGCCTTTTTTGAGCGACAGGGATAATCCGAGGGTGTCCTTGATGCCATTGCCGTCGGGATCGCGGTTGACGAACGCATCCATTACAGCTTCCATATCCGCGATAGTCTTGGGCGCTTGCAGACCTAAGGTATCCAGCCAATCCTGGCGAATCCAGAGCACGCTGAAAGAGCTGTTGGCATTGAAGGTGGGCAGGCCGTAATGCTTGCCGTCATAAGTAACCGTATTCCATATTTCAGGGTACTGGGCATACAGATCTTTAAGCCGCTGCGAAGCGTACTTGTCAAAGGCCTCGTCGATATTCATCACCTTACCGGAATCAACGACCTGATTCTCAAGCGTCGGATCGTTCAGGGTGAAGACATCCGGCAGCTTCTCATTTGAATTGAGCAGAAGACGGAGCTTGGTGGTGTAGGCATCTCCTGTTCCCACGGTCCAATCTACCTTGAAGTCAATGCCGAATTTCTCCTTGGCCCATTTGGTGTGGACATTATTTTCGATGGTCTCCCCATTCTTGAATTTGTTGTCGGAGCCGACCACACGGCCTAAGGTAATCGTAGCCTCTTGTTGCCCGGCGTTTCCCTGATCCCCCTGTGCAGCCTGACCCGGATCGGATGCCGCACTGCAGCCGGCAACAGCTGTCAGCATGACTCCGGCCACAAGGGCGATAGACGCCTGCTTCGCAAACTTTATCTTCATGTATTGACCTCCCTGTATGTGATGCTGTTTAGTATATCGCCCATGGGACCCAGGGATAAATAACAATATTGCGAGATTCATGCAAATATATTGGCCGTTCTATTTTACTTTCATTTTATTATATGAATTGATTTATTTATTATATTTCATATTATCAAGGCAGCATTTAATATAGTTTGTGTATTTTACTATTTTTATATGGCGGTGATTAGATTGTTGTATGCAGGAGCGAATTACCATCCGCATGACTGGCCCAAGGAGAGATGGGCACAAGATATTGAATGGATGCGGGCAGCATCCTTTAACGTTGTCCGGCTGGGGCATTTGTGCTGGGACAGCTTTGAGCCCTCTGAAGGCAACTTTACGTTTGAATGGTTCGATGAAGTCATGGATCTGTTTCACGAGGCGGGTATACAGGTCGTGCTGGATATCGCAACCCGCCCGGCTCCGACATGGCTCCACAAGAAGTATCCGGCGATTGACCGGACCGATACAAACGGCATCCGAATGGAAGCGCAAACACGATATATGGAGGATATCGGCCACCCGGCCTTCCAGGAATACGCGTATAAGTTCGCCGAGACACTGGTATGCAAATACCGGAATCATCCGGCCCTGTATGCCTTCGGACTGTGTAATGAGCTGGGCTCGGGAGCGCCTTCCTATTCCAGAGAGGCCAGAGACCGCTTTGAAGCTTGGCTGAAAGACAAGTACGGCACGGTAGACCAGTTGAACCGGGCATGGACTACCCAGCGCTGGTCGCGCAAATTGAACAGCTTCCACGATGTCGTGCTTCCAGTCTCCGGCCAGATTCAAGGCGCGCCGGAACGGGTGCTGGACATGTGGCGCTTTTATTCCGATGAAGTCTTGGCTTATATGCAGGGTCTGAGCCGGATTGTCAGGCAGTTCGCGCCTGAAGCCAGGGAATCTACAAATCATTGGTCAGAGAATCCCGGCTACGGGTTCGATTATCTGAAGCAATATGAGGAGATCATTGATCTCCCCGGTATCGGGTTCTATCCCGGCACCAATCCCGAGGACAGACGGGCCTTGACCGCCGCCTGCTTCTTCATGGATCACCGCATTGGCGAGCTTGACCAGCCGATCTGGTGCCTTGAATTCCAGACTGGTGACTTCGGGGGCTACGCTTCCCCGCGCCTGGCCATGAGAATGTATGCCTATCTCTCGCTTGTCCACAGGGCTCAGGCTGTCTGCGCATGGACCTGGCGGACGATGCTGGGCGGTGAGGAGCAATATGTATTCGGTCTGGTGGATCATGACGGGACGCCGGGCTGGAAGTATGAGGAGTTCAAACAAATCGCTGAGGAATTCAAGCTGCTGCAGGAACGCGGGCTTCCCAGACAGACCTCTCCGCAGATTGCCATCGCCTACTCGTACGAAAGCTTGAAGGTGATGGACGGCAACCGGAGTTACTACAAAACCGATTATACCCGGCAAGTTCTGGAGGCCTATGAGGCTATTGAGCGGGCCAATCTGGACTGTAATATTGTGAATCTGCGCAGTCTGCGCAAGGATTACAAGCTTCTGATCGTGCCGGGACATGCCGTCATGGATGCAGCCTCAGCGGCCGCCATTCGCACCTTCGTTGAGGCAGGTGGCACCGCTGTGATGACGGCGTATTCTGCGAAGGTCAATGAGCATAACCGCGTGTTCGACACCCCTATGCCCGGCGGGCTAAGCGATGTCTTCGGCATCCGCAGCGGAGCCTTCATGAGCACCCGGAGCCATACGCCTGCGGAGAATGCCGGGGGTCTTGAGAAGACAGAGCTTCATCTGGAACGGGAAAAACCGGCTATTCTGCTCGGGGAGCAGGAATGTCAGCCTGAGATCAGTTATTACGAGATCCTGGAAGCCCGCACGGCCGAGACTGTGGCTTCGTTCACGAATACACTCGAGAAGTCGCCCGCAGTCACGCGGAACCGTTACGGCAAGGGAGAGGCCATCTATGTTGCGATACCGGCAGATGCCGATTTTCTCGGTCGACTGCTGGATATGCTGTACCCGGCACTCGATATTGAGAAAGGGCCGGTTACTCCTTCAGGCGTTGTCGCACGCAGCCTGGAAGACGGCTCCTTCATCTATGTCAACACCACCGGCACAGAGCAGACCCTCCCGCTGGAGGGGGAGGCATCCGGGCTGCTGTCCGGCAGCCGCTTCGCGGATTCGCTGACATTGGGCGCTTATGAGGTAGAACTGGTAACGTTACTAGATTAGAAGCACTAAAGAGATAAACAAAAAGCAAAAGAAGCGGAGGGAAAATTTGGAACTGTAGGAGCGGTAGCGACCGCCTTTGTCTGCGGATTTCCACCGCGAACAGCGGTATAAATCAAGAAATCTGCAGACAACAGCGGCCGGAAGTCCAAATGTTTACCGCAGTGACGATGAAGCTTCAAGTTCAAATCTTAAGTGCGTCTTATATAAGCTACTATCAAAGGGGAGCATAAGGATGAATGATAATATCAGAAACGCAGCGCAGGTAGTACCCTCAGCACGGCAGCTGGCCTGGCAGGAGCTGGAATTCTATTCATTTATACATTTTGGCGTCAATACGTTCACCGATAAGGAATGGGGACTCGGCGACGAAGCACCGGCGATCTTCAATCCCACAGAATTTGATGCCAAGCAGTGGGTCGAGGTGTGCAAATCGGCGGGGATGAGAGGCCTGATCCTGACCTGCAAGCATCATGACGGGTTCTGTCTCTGGCCCAGCAGCCATACCGGGCATTCCGTGAAGCACAGTCCATGGCGCGATGGCCAAGGTGATATGGTACAGGAGGTAGCGGATGCCTGCCGTGAGGGAGGACTGAAGTTCGGGGTGTATTTGTCTCCGTGGGACCGACATGACGGACGTTATGGAACTTCGGAGTATAACGAATACCTCAAGGATCAATTACGTGAGCTGTTAACCGGGTACGGGGACATCTTCTGCGTCTGGTTCGACGGTGCATGCGGTGAAGGTCCGAATGGCTTGAAGCAGGTGTATGACTGGGACGGATATTATGAGGTGATCCGGGAGCTGCAGCCGGGCGCGGTGATCTCCGTATGCGGTCCGGATGTCCGCTGGTGCGGCAATGAGGCGGGCCATACCCGGGAATCCGAGTGGAGTGTCGTTCCGGCAGAGCTGCAGGATTGCGAGAAAATCCAGGAAGAGTCGCAGCATGTGGATGACGGTGAATTCGCCAGACGGAGCAACTCCCGCGATGAGAATCTGGGCAGCCGGGAAGCCATCGCCGGGAAGGAGCTCGTCTGGTATCCGGCGGAAGTGAATACCTCGATCCGGCCCGGCTGGTTCTACCACGCTGCTGAGGACGACCAGGTCCGCAGCCTCGAAGTGCTGCTGGACATCTATGATAAGTCGGTTGGCGGGAACTCGACGTTCCTCCTCAATCTTCCGCCCGACAAGCGCGGTCTCATCCATGAGAATGACGCCCGGCGAATGGCCGAGCTGGGAGAGGTAATCCGGTCTACCTTTGAGTATAATCTGGCTGCGGGGACTCAGGCCGCCGCAACGGAGACGGCGGGAGAGAACAATGCGGCCGGACGGATACTGGACGGGAATAGAGATACGTTCTGGTGCCCGGAGGAAGGTACGGAGCAGGCTTCCATTGAGATTGATCTGAAGGTGGAGCAGTCCTTCGATACGATCGTGCTCAAGGAGCATATCCTGTCGGGCCAGCGGATAGAACAGCTTCATCTGGAATACCTGGACGGAGATACCTGGAGACAATTTAGTGAATGCACAGTTGTCGGACATAAGCGTATTCTCAAATTCCAGGAGGTTAAGGCAAGGCATATCCGCCTAACCATAGATAAATCACGGTGGTGCCCGACCCTGTCTGCGTTTGAAGTGTACCGGAGCGCGGTGGAGTAGGCCAAGACAGCAGGGGGCGTCCCATAAGTCATGTAATGGCTGCGTGGGATGCCCCGTTATCCTACGATTTGTTGTTCCTTATTTTTTGTAACAGTCGATCTAAAATGAAACCAACAAGATACCAGAAAGCTAAAGTTGTGAGATAGACTACTGCTATTGGAATGTCTGTTTTTCGTACAAAATGAGAGAATTCGTATATCCAGACTAACGGACTAGTTATGGCCAACAAGATGTTATAGTCGTCTTTCCCTGAAATATTTACAACAATAGCAACAAATGAAATTAAAACTAACCAAAATCGGAATGATTTCATTAAACGAATTAGTTTCATTAATCACACCTCCAATTCACTTATGAGAGCGTCCCATGGATAAAACTTGGCGGTGAAAGTCTACTACGGGCTGCTATGGGGCGAGCTATATGCTACTACCGTACACGATCTACCATCAAAAGTAAAAAGAAATTGGCTAAGATCGTTGAAGAAGCAAAATGAGCTGTAGCGGCTTGCTATGCGTTTAGATACCAAGGAAACTCCGGTTTTATGTGCAATCATTCCATCCTTTACATACATCAATCCACTCTGAATAACTAGAGTATTGTTCTAATTGTTTTATTGTAAGTTCAATCGCACTATTGCTACTCCCGCAAGCTGGATAGATTGTCTTAAAACGTTTTAAAGAGATGTCTAGATAAACAGAGACATCATTTTTAATAGCAAATG
This sequence comes from Paenibacillus sp. FSL R7-0302, assembly GCF_038006885.1. NCBI lineage: Bacteria > Bacillati > Bacillota > Bacilli > Caryophanales > Paenibacillaceae > Paenibacillus > Paenibacillus sp. FSL R7-0302. The sequence goes on along the minus strand of NZ_JBBOWB010000001.1, from coordinate 3,762,528 downwards.
GACAAACACCTCCAATTGCATGACCAACCCTATCAATGGCTTCATCTGGAGAAAGCATTTTTGCTTTTGTTTTGAAATACTCTTTGAATTTTTTGTTATCCACTTTTGCATCACCGGCGGCAACTACTAAAACAGCTTGTCCATTTACCATAAAAGAAAGTGTTTTTGCGATTCTCTCTGGCTCACAACCTAATGCAGATGCAGCCAAATCTACGGTTGCACTAGATACTTCAAATTCTTTAATCTGAGAATCCATCCCATATTGTTTGAAAAAATCTTTTACTTTTTCAATTGCCATAATCATCACACCTCATTTTTTAATATTGTCTAGAAGATCATAGATGAAACTTGCCTATGCTCTTGGGTAAAAAATCATGTTGTAAATGACACATGTTTCTTGATAGGGATTATTGTAGGAATGAGAAACATTAGCCCGAAAGCGGAGTGCTTGCTTTTCTTTTAGAACAATTTTTTTTGTGTTGACTACCATTTCTAACATACCTTGCTCCACAAAAACATATTCTTCCACACCATCAAGGTGCTTTTTAGATGGATGCTGGCATCCGGGATCAAATTCGATATAGAATATTTCAACGTTACGGGTAGGATCAAAAGGAAAAACAGGAAAGGCTCTCATTTTTCCATCCTCTTCGAGGATAGCGTTTTTGGACAGTGTATCAACCACACTGCACTCCTCTTCTAGCTCTTCCAATAATAAAGATAAAGGAACTTTTAAGCCCACTGCGATTTTCCAAAGAGTTGTAATAGTTGGTGAAGACTGCCCTCTTTCAATTTGTCCAAGCATGGGCTTACTTACATCGGTAAGTTTAGAAACATCTTCAAGTGTAAGATTTCTAGTTGCTCGTATTTCTTTTAACCGTTCTCCAATAGCTAATACTGGCGATTGCACTGCATCACTCCTGACGTATGTCATGACATTTTTTAATATATTATAACATACAAACCACAGATGCAAGACCAATAAATGAAGTGCAAGAAATGTAAGCTGCCTTCTATAAACAAGCCTCCATAAACCAAAAACAGCAGAGCAGCAATTCTCCTGTTATTGAAGAATCGCTGCTCTGCTTGATTTTTATAGTGTTGAGCGCATAGCTTAGTTCATTAATTCCGCTTGCATCAGCAAGCGGAGAATAACGGTTGCCGCCTCCGCACGGGTTGCGGATTGTCCCGGCTGGAATTGCCCGGCCGGTGTCCCGGTGATCAGGCCTGCCTGAACCGCCTTGGCCACATCCTGCTGCGCCCAGCCCGCAATCTTGTCTGCATCCTTGAAGGCTGCAGGCTGAAGCTCTGAAGCTGGGAGCGGCGAGCCTGCAAGGGCCATCGCCTTAACCAGAATAATGGTCATCTCCTGGCGTGTTATGATGTCGTTTGGCCGGAAATTATTGTCCGTTCCGCCCTGCACCAGACCCAGCTCAGCGGCTGTTCCGACACTTCCGGTGTACCATGCGCCGGAGGGGGTATCCTTAAACGAAACATCTGCCGAACCGGAGGAGGAATAGCCCAGCGCACGAACCATCATCGCTGCGAATTCCGCGCGCGTTGTGGTAGCGTTCGGTGCGAATTTGCTGTCCGTTAAGCCGGTGAGGATGTACTTTGAGGCCAGCTTTTCGACGGATGGCTGTGCCCAGTGCCCCTTGATATCCTCAAATGTCTTGTTGCTTGAAATCACTGCAAACGTGCCGTTGCTCGGACTATAGAACGTTACACCAGTGCCGTTGAAGACCGCCGGGACGAAGGTGAAGCTTCCGTCCTTCCCGATCCGGACCACGGTTGTATTCCGGCTGTCCGCCGGATTGTCAAGCTGCAGAGTGCCCCGGGAATAGCTTCCCTTGAACCCCGGAATCTCCACTGTACGCCCATTGGCTTCAGCTGTTACCGTGTATTCAATAGCAGGTCTGATTAATTTGCCCTGGGCTGCCAGGACAGCCTGAAGGATCTCTTGCTGCCGCTGTTCCGGCAGGACCGTCATACTGACCTTAAGCTTCCAGTCTTCGGTTCCCAATTGCTGGCCCCAAGCTGCGGTATCAACCGCTTTGACAGGGAAGTGGAAGGTGCCGAGCGGAGACGAGACGGTGATCTGGTCTGCCGCTTTTACTTTCTGCGCATCCAGTGTGGCTGTAGCAGTAGTTCCTGTAACCTCTGCTTCGACGGTCAAATGGCCGCTGCCGCTTGGTGCTTCCGGCTGAACAGGGGTGACCGAACCAACGGTAGTGCCACCGCCGTTGCCACTCCCGGCGTTATTGCCGCCGTTATTGCCGCCGCCAGGATCACCGCCGCCGTTATTGCCGCCGCCAGGATCACCGCCGCCGTTATTGCCGCCGCCAGGATCACCGCCGCCGTTATTGCCGCCGCCAGGATCACCGCCGCCGTTATTGCCGCCGCCAGGATCACCGCCGCCGTTATTGCCGCCGCCAGGATCACCGCCGCCGTTATTGCCGCCGCCAGGATCACCGCCGCCGTTATTGCCGCCGCCAGGATCACCGCCGCCGTTATTGCCGCCGCCAGGATCACCGCCGCCGTTATTGCCGCCGCCAGGATCACCACCGCCGTTGTTGCCGCCGCCAGGATCACCGCCGCCGTTGTTACCGCCGCCAGGATCACCGCCGCTGTCAGTCGCAAGCGTATGCCGGGCATAAATATCGAACCGGTCGAACGCAGGCGCGTATTGGCGCGGTACTGCCGTATAAGGAGTGAAGCCTTGCGCCCCGGTTCCTCCATAAGGGTTAGACCCGCCGTCATACGTATTATTATTGGAGAAGCGGATGCTGTTGGTGCCTGCTTTCAGTTCAACATCAAAGGTCTGTGTGGCGAACTGCTGCCATGAGATGGTGTTCTTGAAAAAGACCGTCTGCGGCTCGCCGCCGTTGACGCTTACTTGCGCATACCGTTCAACAACGTCATTGTTGTAGGCGTGCGTCCCGGCGCTTTCACCGTTCGCGTAGGTAACGACCAGTTTATAAGTGCCTGCTTTGGGCACCGTGATGTCCTTCAGCTCCAAATACCGTTCTGCTCCGTCGAAAGAGGTAATGCCGTTCACATATTTGCCGCCGGAAGCGTATTTGGCAAAGGCATCCTCGCGGATGAGCGGCAGCTCGGAGCCGGCCGGAGTACCTACGACCGTTGCTGCCTCTGCCTCAACGGAATATACAGAAGTCTGGCTGACGAAGGCTGCATTAATATAATCCAGGCTAAGCGCAGCGCTGGAACGCACATCAACCAGGTTAATGCCTGTGCGTAAGAAGACTGGTACTGTAGCGGTCTGCCATTGTCCGCCGGTATCGGTAACAGGCAGATCCACGAGCGGCTTGCGGTCATGTTGAATTTGCAATTTGCCCGCGCCCGATGCGGCATAGCGGATCTGCAGATCATACATGCCGTCTTGCAGCACACTTACCACAAAGCGGGTATTGGCGTTCTGGCTGCTGCCGTAACCGGTCACATATCCGGCACCCTCGAAGCCTTCGAGGCTGCTCTCTCTGGATAATCCCAGCGCAGAATCATAGTCGGCGAATTCCGCTTGAACACGGTAGCTCGGCTCTGCGCCCAACACACCGCTATAAGTTAATTCCATCGCATCAAGGGTGGATTCGCCCTGGCCCGCTTCTCCCGTATCCGGGTTGTACTTGCTGATGCCGATGGAATGTGTCCCTTGCGTCAGATCGGCAAAAATCGTATTGCCTCCCAGCAGCTGCATGTTGTAATCCGCACGCAGAACCACCTTCGTTGCCGGCTGATCATCAATCTTGATGAACCATTCGGAATTGATGCGCTGATTCGCATCTCCGGTATTGGATTGATTGCGCAGGGTGGAGGTTGCGCCGCTGCCGCCAATCAGATCCATACGGTAGCTCCCGTCTGCCGGAACCGTAACCTCCGTCCATTTCACCAGGCTGTCCACAGCCTTGATGCCTTGGACATACTGGCCGTTCGAGGCAGAGCGTCCGGTGCTCTTGCGCGGATAGTGATCCGTCAGTGTCACATTGGTCCGCACCTCTGCATTCTCAGCCTCGAAGCGCTTATAGAAAGTCTCCTTCGGGGCATGAGCTACCGCCGGAGTAATGACTGCATAATACGCCGAGGTGTAATCGTTCAGGTTGACATCCAGAGTGACCGTGCCGTTCTTGACAGGATAATCACGGTCCAGAATCTGGGTAGGCTCTACAAGAAATCCGGTCAAGCCTGTATATCCAGCGTACCATACGGTGATATGCACCGCTTCTGCTTCTGTGAGGAAGGAGGGGCTGTTCCCATTGCCGGTCACGTTATTGAACACGATCTGGCCGTCTCCTTGTGTGCCTCCGAACGCGATACTGACCTGCTTTTTGTTGTCTTGAATGGAGCTTAGCCCGTACAAGCCGGGGCCGAAGGCATCCTTCTCATGTCTCGCGTTGATGACCTCAATCTTGGCCATGTCGCCGCCCATCATATCGGCATACCATTTGTAGAGCCACCATGCCCCGTTAGGCTCATTCTGCCCGGCGAGCAGGGACCCGTAGGAGTTGGCCGTGTTCCAATACGGCAGCATGCTGTTCATTTTCAGCTCATCATAACGTGCGATGTAATGAATCAGCGAGCCGCCTACGGCAATCTCCGAGGTTGCGGCATACTCATTGATGTCCACCTTGATCGGGAAGGGGACCGTCCGGTCCGGGTACAGCTCCCGATAGCGCTGCACGGACCTCTCTTCCACCGTCCGGAAGGTGGCTACGTTGGAGGGAGCCTGGTTGAAGGCTTTGTCCCACAGCATATGCCAGCTGATAATGTCCGGCAGACAGTCATTCTCTACGCAGTAGGGAATGAAATCCTCGAATACCTTGGCTCCGTATTGAGTCAGATTCACACCCGAAATGACTGCGCCGGGGTCAATCTCTTTGATCTTCTTCGTTACCGCCAGCCAGTCGCTGTTGAATACGGCTCTTGAATTCTTGCCTGTCTGGTTATCCGCCAGCAGCTGGGGATAACGGGTATTGTTCTGCTCAGGCTCATTGAACGGGATATAAATGAATCTGGCATCCGCATCCCGCCCCGGATTCGCGGCCTCCCATTGCTGCTTGTAGGCCTTGACAGCTGTTGTAATCGGAATGACGGCTTCCTGAATATATTCGTCAGCCGTTCTGGACGGATAGTACCAATGCTGATAATAATCCTGCATGACGATATTGACAGCTTCCCCGCCAGCCTCGAAGAAATAGTCCGACACCCGCAGCGCGTCGCCGGTCGGATGCTGGATGCCGTTTGGCGGCTTCTGGGAGATATGCGAGGGCTTGATCGGAATCAGTGTATTGATATCCGGCACATTCGGCTCGCTGATCGCATACAGTGCGCCGGAAGATCCATGGAATACAGGTCCGAGCGAGCGGTCTGCCAGATCGACCGAGATTTTGGCCGGCTTGGCTGAAGTGTTCTCTTCATGCTTCGTCGCCGCATAGAGTGCGCTGACCTGAGTGGCATTTAACTGGACATTATAGATCCGCAGATCGTCGAATTTCCCCTTGATATCTCCATCCGAGGTATAGAGCGATCTGCCGAAATCGTTGAATTTCAGCGCGTTCAGATAATCACGCGAGAAGAAATGCTCCAGAACGGAGGACATGGTCGCTTCAGGGGAGCTTTTGCCCTGATCCAGACCTTTGGTGCCAACGGGAACACCGTCCAGGTATACCTCATAGGCCCCGCTGCTGGTCATAGTGACGGTCACCTGCTGCCACTTGCCCTTGACCGGGTTACGGTTCCAGACGATATCGCCTTTGTAGCTGGCAATCTGACTTGGATTCGTGCCGGTATAGATCCGGTTGCTGAACGTGCCGTCCCCGGCGATGATAATGAATTCGGAGTCCTGCCAGCCGCTTACCCCGGCATTCGTCAGCCCCTTCTCGGCAATTGTGGAGGACAGCAGACGGTTATAGGCGTTAGCCGAAGAGTCGATGTTGGCCCAAAAGGAAATGGACAGTTCATCCTTGATCCTGCTGTAGAGCTGATCGGGCAGCTTCAGCCAGGCAGTACCGTTCCCGCCGCCTGGTAAAGAGAGGACGTCTCCGCGCTGGTCGTCATAGACAATGGCTGCTACTCCCTTAAGCTCAGCACGTTCAGCGGCCGCATCGGGGTAGACGCTGTTCACCACCGTGGTGCGGTCAAGCACCTGTCCGGGGCGGAAGCTCCACTGGAACAGCGGGGCCGCCTCAGCAGCGGTCTTCAACTGGAGCTGATCCGGCGCAGTCTCCTGAACAGGAGCCGCCTCCCGCAGTGCAGCAGCGTCCGCCACCGCAGCAGCATCCGGCTCTGCCGGGGAAGCGGGCACTTCATCGGAATCAGGTGCCGGAACCGGATCGGTCACTAACTCCGGATCAGTCACCCATACAGAATCTGCCACAGGAACCGGGTCTGCGGCCGGAGCTGTGGAAGCGCTTGCCAAACTGGAGGGCAGAAGAGTCAGAATTGCCAGTATAGATATCAGTGAACGCTTAAGATATGGCCTCAATAGATACTCACCTCTTTTGTTTTTTGGGGATACCTGTCCTAATAGAACGGTCTGCACACTTGAAACAATTCTCTATTCACTAACACTTATCTCCGCATAGGCACCGCAACCTCCCTGTCATTGCTGCTTCGCTTCACCGAGAATGTTAAGTGAATGACCCTTACTATAAAATCAAGCTTTTTTACTGTTTTTGTTCCTTTCTTTACGTCTCTGGGTTACTGCCTGGAGCGGGCAGACAGGGAAGCAGAAGCGGGAGCCGTAGAATCCTGCCAGTCCTTTCCCCGTAATCCCCCTACATGTAAAAAAGGGAACGAAAAGAGTAAAAAAAAGACATGCAGAGCAGGGTGGCGGGAAAGCAGCCGGGAGTCTATCATTAAAGATATTCTACAAAGGTGTTCCACCAACTCTGCCGCCGGAGGTTATGACTTGAAAGCTCCCTTCACCTTGAAGCCCAGCCGCCGTTTTGTGAGCGTGAAGAACAAAATGCTGTTCTTTTTCCTGCTGGCCATTCTGATTCCGGTTGTGATTCTGTTCGTTACCTCCTATATCTCCTCCCAGCAGATGCTTGAACGTAAATATACGGACCTGCTGGCCGATGTGACGAGACAGTCGAATATCCGCATCGAGGAATTCCTGGAGGACACGAAGCAGATTTCGCTTATCGCCAGCTACGGGATTAACAGCTACATCTCAGCCGTCTCGCAGGAGAACTACCCGGTACAGAACTATCTGCACGACAGCTCTGTGACGAACGAACTTCAGGCCACGCAATTGCTGATGAATTACATCACGATGAAGGACCGCGCCATCTCTATCTATGTCTACAATCTGGTGAATGGCAGCGACCTCTATGTGGCCCCGAACAAGCCTGTCGACTATACGTATAACCCCCGTGAGGAGGACTGGTTCACCGAATTCCTGCGTTCTGACGATATTACGCGCGATCTGCCGACCCGGCTGGACCTGCAGACCAAGGCGGACAGCAATTGGACGATTTACAATCTGCGTAAAATCTTCGATATGGAGAACGGCAAGCTGATCGGCGTAATGGCGGTAAGCGTAGACATAGATTTCATCAACCGGCTGAACAAGCGGATGGAGGCAGGCAACCGTTCGGCCTTCACCGTTACCGATGACAGCGGCAGGATTATATTCAACAACAATTATAACCTGATCGGCAAGCCGTTCAGGACACTTTTTCCGGTGCGTGAGGAAGAACTTGCCGCAGGTTCAGGCAGGCAGATTGTCCGTGTATCCAGCAAGGACTATATTCTGATCCAGTCGCCATTTGAGGAACATAGCTGGAAGACTTATATGTATATGCCCGTGGAAGAGCTCGCGGTGGAAGGCGATATCCTGAAGCGGAATCTGTGGACGATTGCTGTCGTGCTTATCCTGTTCGCCCTGGCCAGCTCGGTGTACATGTCGAATCTGATCACCCGGCCGATCAAGCAGCTGATCCGCAATATGACGCTGGTGGAGCAAGGGAAATTCGATAATCTCCCGGCGGTCCGCTCGAATGATGAGATCGGTGTCATGGCCAGCCGGTTCGAGCAGATGTCCGCTGAACTCAAGCAGCTGGTGGAGCGGATCTACGTGGAGCAGGAGCAGAAGGTCGAGGCTGAAATTCGCGCGTTGCAGGCCCAAATCAGTCCGCATTTTCTGTACAATACGCTGAATTCAGTCAAATGGATCGCCACCATGCAGCAGTCGGAGAAGATTGTTGAGATGACCGGAGCGCTGATCTCTATGCTCCGTTATACCGCCAAGACGGACAATCGGCTGGTGCCGATCCGTGAGGAGCTGGAGCACATCGGCCATTATATAATCATTCAGAAGGTGCGGTATTTCAACCGGATCGAGTTCCATTCGGAAGTGGAGGAGACGCTTGCGGAGCAGGAGATTCCGAAGCTGAGCATCCAGCCGCTGGTCGAGAATGCGATCTTCCACGGAATTGCCGACCAGGAGGACGGGCTGCTGTCTATCGAGGTCCGGCGGGCCGGGAATGCTGAACTCACCATTACGGTCAGAGACAACGGTGCCGGCATAAGCGCTGAGGCGGCAGCGAAGCTGCGCAGCAGACTGGGCGGTGCAGAGGACAGCGGCGGCATCGGTGTTACCAATGTGCATCAGCGGATACGCCGGTTATACGGCGAGCCGTACGGGGTATCGTTCGAGAGCAGTCCGGGCCAGGGTGCGGTATTCGTGATCACAATTCCTATTCGGGACAGGAAGGGGGCTTATTGAGTATGCTGGGTGTGCTTATCGTGGATGACGAGCTGCTGATGCGTATCGGCCTGAAATCGATTATTCAATGGGAAGATGAGGGATTTACGATTCTGGGGGAGGCCGCAAACGGGCGCGAAGCGCTGGAACTGGCCGGGACGCACCAGCCGGATCTGATTATTACGGATATCAAAATGCCGGTGATGGACGGTCTGGAGCTGATCCGTGAGGCCCGGCGGCTGGACATCGGCGGGCAATTCGTCATTCTTAGCTGTCTGGAGGAATTCCACTATGCCCAGGAGGCGCTCAGGCTCGGGGCGGCGGACTATCTGATCAAGAGCGATATGAAGCCGCAAGAGCTGGTACAGGTGCTGGAGACGGTTAAGAAGCGGGCGGTCCGCCTCTCCGATGGCAGCTCCTCCGCAATGCCGCCCGGCTCCTACAAGGAGAGCATCGAGCATTTGAAGGAGACGCTGTTCAAGGAAGTGCTGAGCGGCTTCAAGGGAGCCGAAGAGGTGCTCGCCCGGCGTGAAGCACTGCATATCCGCCTGCCGGACGGGCCGATGGTGCTGATGAAGCTGCGGATCAACCGGTTTGACCAGCTGCGGCGCAAGTACGTGGAGCAGGATGAGAAGCTGCTGCGCTATTCGGTGGCGAATATTCTGGAAGAGATCCTGCCCCGCAAGCGGGCGAAGGAGATCATCGTCATGAATTCCGCGGAATATGTGCTGCTGCTCGATCTCGGAGAGGAGGGGCGGATTGTCCGCGCGGAGATCGAGCGCGCCGCTGCCAAGATCCAGGCGGCGATGAAGGATTTCCTGAAGCTGACGCTGTCGATCGGGGTCAGCGGTCCGGCTCCCGGCTTTGACGGCCTGAAGCGGGCCTATCAGGAGGCGGACATGGCGCTTGACGAGCTGTTCTTCGCCAGCGGGAGCGGCCTGTCCTTCTATGATAAGGCCAGGAGCCGTCAGAGAAGCGGGGAGCGGCTGTTCATCGACAAGCCTTGTATGCGGAAGTTCAGGCAGGATACCGAGAGCGGAAGCGAAGGGGCGCTTGCCTTCCTGAACAGCCTGAAGGATACTATGCTGCTGGAGGGCTGCACGAAGCAGGCGGCGCGTTCGACCTACATACGGATGCTTGGCGCGATTCTGTCCTGCTTCCCGGCTCTTCCCGAGCCGAATGAAGCCGGGCTTACGGTGTACGAGAGCATTCTCCATGAAGAGAGTCTGGAGGGGCTGCACCAGACCGTCGCCGGTTATCTGGAGCAGTGCAGAGCGCAGATGTCGGAGGGACAATCCTCCCGGAGTTATGCAGAGCAGGCGAGTGAGCTGATGATGCAGCTCTACGCAGAGGATATCTCGCTGCAGTCGGTGGCGGAGCAGATTAACGTGAACGCCTCTTATCTCAGCAGGGTATTCAAGCAGGAGACCGGCGAGAATTTCGTCAGCTTCCTGACCCGGCTTCGTATGGAGAAGGCCAAGAGCCTGCTCAGGGACAGGAACATCAAGGTCTATGAGGTTGCTGAGCGTGTGGGTTATCCGAACACCGCGTACTTCAGCAAGCTGTTCAAGAAGCTGAACAGTATGAGTCCGGAGGAATACCGGGGCTAGAAAAGTATCAGATTAACGGACCTGAGAGACCCTATTCCCAGCAAAACGCCACCTTTTGCGGATTAACGGACTCAGTAGCCCTTATCGTCTCTCTACGAGAGGTTTAGGAGTAGAGATTCCAAGAATAAGCACCATGAGGTCCGTTACTTGCCCAAGTGGTGACGTTAAACCAGAATAAGCGCGCCTCAGTCCGTTACGCCGAGCTATTACGCCTTTAATGGACAACTCCCGTCTTCATCTGGGAATGGCACCTGAAGGGGCGATCCACTCCTCTAGTCATTCAGGCAGGATAGTGGCCCATCCACCAGTATAAATCGCTTTGGTAAATCGTTTGCTGTGGGTTTGCAGCGCCCCGATTACCATACCTGCTCATGAGCGCTACGCTTAATTGTATTTTGTGCAACTAAAATGTCTGTTTTACTCCTTCTTCTCACCTTAGTTGTATTTCGTACAATTAAAATCTCTACTTTCCCTGGGTTCCGTCCTTTGGGGCAGATTTAGTTGTACAGATTACAGCTAGAAGAGGTAAGCCTTCTTTTTCGCTGTTTTTAAGTGTACATTTTGCAACTATCACTGAATGTCTACTTGGAACCATAGGCTATAATGCGCTTCACGGTTGAACCCCATTCACTTCTTTAGTTCTGATGATCTACTAGAACGGCAATTGTCAAAAAAAGAACAGAGTCTGTAAAAGAAGTGCATCCGCTGCGGGTGCACTTCTTGCCGCTTCCGGGGATTGGTCAAAAAAAGGAAATGTTCCGTAAAAAACAGCCATTTCGATACCTGCCCCCTTCACCTACTATTGGAGGTGCAGCAGATGCAGCACATCCTAAATGGAAGTTGGGGGTAATTCTAGTGAAGAAAAAAAGCTTGGCTACCGTGTTGTCTATCTTACTTGCGGCGGTCACCTTGACGGCTTGCGGCAGTGGTAACGGCAACAGCAACAGCAATACATCGGCTTCACCACCGGCAGAGGCAACGGATGCCGCAGCGGCTACCCAGGCGGCAAGCGGAGAGAAGGTCCAGCTGACCTACGCGATCTGGGATTCCAATCAGGAGAAGGGGCTGCGGACCATTGCCGATGAATTCGAGAGCAAGAACCCGGACATCAAGGTCGATATTGAGGTGACCGGCTGGTCCGATTATTGGACGATGCTTGAAGCGGGAGCCACCGGCGGCTCGCTGCCGGATGTCTTCTGGATGCACTCAAATGAGATCTACCGCTATGCGAACAACGGCATGCTGCTTGATCTGACAGACCGCATCAGTAAGAGCGAAGAAGTCAAGCTGGAGAATTACCCGGAAGGCCTGAACCAGATCTATAATCTGGGGGGCAAGCAATATGCGGTTCCGAAGGATTTCGATACCATCGGACTGTGGTACAACAAGACGCTGTTTGACGAGGCGGGTGTGAAATACCCGGATGAGAACTGGACCTGGGATGATCTGCACAGCGCAGCGAAAGCGCTCACCAAGGACGGGGTATACGGCTTCCTCGCGCCGATGCACAACCAGGAGGGGTATTACAACTTCGTCTATCAGAATGGCGGCACCATTATTACAGCGGACAAGAAGTCAGGCTATGACGATCCGAAGACGATCGAAGCGCTGGATTTCTATATAAGCTTCGTACGTGACGGACTGTCCCCTGAGGTGTACGGAGATGCCGAGCGTGCCGATCTGCTGAAGAACGGCAAGGCGGCGATGGGCCTGTTCGGTTCATGGAACCTTAGCGGCTTCACAGAGAACGAGTTCATGGCGAAGAATTTCGATGTGGCCGTCCTGCCCAAGAAGGCTGCACAGGCCTCCATCTATAACGGCCTTGGCAATGCGGTTGACGCCAAGACGAAGCATCCTGAGGAAGCGTGGAAGTTCGTGGAATACTTAAGCTCCAAGACAGGCCAGGAGCGCCAGGCGGAGCTGGGTGTTGCCATCTCGGCGTACAAAGGTGCGGCTGACAAATGGGTGGATTCGAACAAGACCTTCAACATCAAGGCATTCGTTGACATGGTCAGCTATGGCGTAATCCGTCCGTATTCCAATACAACGGCTGTCTGGGAAGACAAGGCTTATGAAGCGCTGAAGCCGGCGTTCTCCGGCAAGGTGTCCGTAGAGGAAGCAGCCCGTAATGCAGCGAAGGTGATGAATGAGAGTCTCGCGGAAGAGAAATAAGCAAGAGTCATATGCCTGCGGCAGCCTGGGGGCTGCCGCAAGTTTGATAGGAGAGGAAAGCAGATGAATCAACCCGTCAAGAGGAAAATAGGAGCCAAAACCTGGAATGAATGGTCCTGGGGCTGGTTCCTGATCGCGCCAACGATGATCGGCCTTATCGTCCTCAACTTCATTCCAATAGTGCAGACCGCTTACCTTAGCTTCTTCAAGAGCGGAGATTTCAGCAGAGGCAATATCTATATCGGAGGGGAGAATTACCGCAAGCTGATTCATGATCCCCAGGTATGGCATGCGGTCGGCAATACACTGCTCTATACATTGCTGGTCGTTCCTGTCAGCATTGCCATCGCCATGCTGGTGGCCGTCCTGCTGAACGGTAAGCTCGCGGGCCGCTCGTTGTACCGCACGATCTATTTCATCCCGATGGTCGCCGCTCCTGCGGCAGTGACCATGGTATGGCGCTGGATGTATAACCAGCACTACGGCCTCATTAATTACGGGCTATCCAAGCTGGGCCTTCCGGCTGTCAACTGGACGACGGACCCGAGGGTAGCGATTTTATCCATCGCGGTGATCGGAATCTGGAGTGTCATCGGCTATAATATGGTGCTGCTGCTCGCCGGTCTGCAGGAGATCCCGAAGGACTACTACGAGGCCTCGGATATCGACGGAGCCAGCCGGGTGCGCCAATTTTTCGTGATCACTCTGCCGCTTGTAACGCCAACATTGTTCTTTGTTGTGGTGACCACGATTATCCAGGCCATGCAAGTGTTCGATGTCATCTATATGATGATCGATGTGAGTAACCCGGCCTATGACCATACAGTATCGCTTGTGTATCTCTTCTATAATAATTCGTTCAAGTACTCCAACAAGGGTTATGGCTCAGCGATTGTAATGGTGTTGCTCGCGCTGATCATGATCATCACCTTCTTCCAGATGCGAGCGCAAAAAAAATGGGTCAACTACATGTAGGAGGCGGCACTATGGCCAAACATAAACAACTTAACCGTATCTTAGCCCACCTTGTGCTGCTCCTGGGAGCAGCCGCGATGATTCTTCCGTTCGTCTGGATGGTGCTGACCTCGTTCAAGTCGGTTACGGAGTCCACCTCGATGAATCCCTTTATCTTTGTCCCCAAGACCTGGCGGATGGAGAATTATCTGGAGGTATGGCGGCAGAATAATTTTTTGATCCTGTACTGGAATACGTTTGCGATGATGGCTCTGCGGGTGCTATGCGCGGTGATGTTCAGCGCGATGGCGGCGTATGCTTTTGCCAGACTAAGATTTCCGGGGCGTGACTTCTGCTTCAGTCTGGTGCTGTTCCAGATGATGGTGCCGACCCAGATCTTCATCATCCCGCAATATCTGATGGTCGATGCGCTGGGGATGCGCAATACGATCTTTGCCTTGCTGTTTCCGGGGCTGGTCAGTGCCTTCGGTACCTTCTTATTGAGACAATTCTTCATGGGCCTGCCTAAGGAGCTGGAGGAGGCGGCGAAGATCGACGGCTGCAATATCGGCCAGACCTTCGCCAGAATCATGCTCCCGCTGGTCCGCTCCGGTCTGGTGGCCCTCGGGATATTCACGGCCCTTTTCTCCTTCAAGGACCTGATGTGGCCGATGATCGTCAACACAAGCTCGGACGCGGCGACCCTCTCCTCGGCCCTGGCTAAGATTCAAAGCGCCTTCGCCGTGGACTACCCGGAGCTGATGGCGGCTTCCGTGCTGGCCATTTGGCCGATGCTGCTAATCTACATCCTGTTCCAGCGGCAATTTATCGAAGGGATTGCAACTTCGGGGGGCAAGCTCTGATTGTCCGTTGACTGCAATCTATTGGATCGGTCAGAATATAACGATAGGGCAAGAACGTTACAGAAGCGAATGGAGAATAGATTAAGGAAGGGGAAGCGTCATGAAGAAGTGGAGACCCGGTATCGGGGGCAGCATTGTTCTGCTGCTGTTCACGATTGGCGGCTGTGATACCCGGAGCAGTACAGACGCTTCCCTGCTGTCCGGCGGAGGCGGAGCGGCAGACACCGGCGAACCTGTCACCCTCCGGTACTCCAGCTATCTGCTGGATACGGCACAAGCAGGCAAAGTGTATTTTGACGCGATTGGCGAATTCGAGAAGCTGTATCCCCACATCCAGATCGATGCAGATTTCATCCAGAACAATAATTATACAGCGGGGATCAAGATCCGGCTGCTTGGCGGTGAGAAGGTGGATGTATTCGATACGTGGTCGCCCAGCCTGTTCGAGGAATTCCGCGCTCTGCGGAGCGATATGTACCTGGACCTGACCGGAGCCGATTTCCTCAAGGAATTCTACCCGAACTCCCTGCTGCCGGTTACGGTGGGCGGCCGGGTATACGGAGCGCCGGAGGTCATGCACAGTGACGGGCTGCTCTACAACAAAACCTTGTTCGACTCTTTCGGGCTGGAGGTTCCGCGCACCTGGGACGAGTTCCTTGCGCTCTGCGTGAAGCTGAAGCAGGAAGGGCTTATTCCGGTGGCAATGGATGCGGAGTGGTCCACGGCCCAGTTCTTCTGGGGGTCTATCATGTCGGATAACGGGGCGGATGCCGCCTGGACGAAGAAGCTGGAGAGCGGGGAGATCACTATCGATGATCCGGTGTTCGTGGATGCCATCCAGAAGCACCGGGAGATTATCGACCGGGGGTTCGTGCCGCCCAACTGGAAGAGCCTGAAGCATGAGCAGGCCAAGGATCTGGTCGGCACAGGCCAGGCGGCCATGATTATTACCGGCACCTGGGACATCCCCAGCATCAAGGAGCGGAATCCGGCACAGGATATCCGGTTCATGATGGTGCCGGGCAGTGTGCGGACGGTGCCGAACATCAATGTCGGCACGTACCGGGTGATCAGCTCGCGGACGGAGCATCCCGAGGAGGCCAAGCAATTCGTGGCGTTCATGAACGGCAGGGCTACACAGGAGAAGCTGGCCGCAGGCGCTTTGGCCGTGCCTTCGGTCATCTCGGCCCCGACGGACCGGAGCGATTCGGTCTCGTCCATTGCCGCTGCGGTAACGCGCGAGGACGCCACGCTCTATTGGCCGCATACGGTATCGACCGAGTCGCTCCAGGTGAAGATTCTGGAGGGCGTCAACCAGTATCTTGCCGGACAGCCCATGGAGACCGCACTGGCCAATATCCAGCAGGCGATTGATGAGGCTGCGGCCAAGCGGCAGCAATCAGAGTGACCTGAGCAGGAGATGGGGGATGCCCATAGAATATAGTCAGGGAAGCAGTTGAATATACAGACTGGAAAGGTAGGACGACAATGGTTAACTACAGAACGGCAGCTCCGCACGAACGCGAGGAATACATAGATTTGGCCAACCTTGCCTTCCGCTTTGATTTTGAAATTCTGATGCCCAAGGCGTATGACAAGAGTGTAGATTCATCAGCGATGCATAAGGTTGCTGTGGACGAGCAAGGCAGGCTGCGTGCGCTGGTGGCTGTTTTTCCAGAGTCTCTGACGGTATGTGATCATACGCTGCGCACCGGCTATCTGGGTACGGTATCTGTTCATCCGCGTGCGCGAGGCGAAGGTCATATGAAAGCGCTGATGAACCTGTGGCTTGAAGAGCTGCAGGGTACCTGTGATATGGTTGTATTATATGGACAGCGGCAGAGATATGAGTATTTCGGCTTCACGCTTGGCGGTGTCAAGTTCAAATATACCGTGGCAGAGGCCAATGTCCGCCATGGCTTAATAGGGGTGAATGACACCGGAATATCCTTCAGTCCGCTGTTTGAGGTTGAAGGAGGAGCAGAATTTGCTCATAACATGAACACCTCACGGCTTGCTTATGTTGAACGTAACTTAGAGCAATTGCCGCTGATTTTCAGTACACTCTGTCAAAAGGCACTCGGCGTTCTGGATCAGGGCAAGCTGATCGGGTATCTGGTTGTCAACGAAGCGGGCGATGATATCGCTGAAATCGCGCTGAAGAGGGCGGATGACATTCTGCGGACGATCAAGGCCTATATGGCTTACATCAGCGAAGGGCAGATAACGTTGCACGCGCCGGAATATGACATCCCGCTGAATAAGGCTCTTGGCGGCATTGCGGAAGACTTCGTGACCGAGAACTCGGATATGTATCATATTTTGGATTTCGCCAATGTCCTGAAGGCGTACCTCACGCTGAAGTATAAGACCACAGGCATTATCCCGGGAGAATTCACCGCAGTCATGGACGGACAGCCGGTGACGGCGCGGGTGGACGAAGAGGGCGTGAGCGTCGAGCGGTCAGCCAAGCCGGATGCAGTTGTACTTAGCAGGCAGCAGGCCCAGGCCCTGCTGCTTACACAGCACAGCCGTTATATGGCCTTGCCTGCACCCGCAGGCTGGTTCCCGCTGCCCCTGTTCTGGTACAAGATTGATAAATACTGAGTCATCCGTCGCGCGATAATCCCGGCTGTTCCCGCCTACAGCGACTTGCGGAATTCCGCCGGAGTCATGCCGGAGAAGTTACGGAACAGCTTGATGAAGTAGCTGACGTTGTCATAACCCAGCTGCTCCGCGATTTCCACGATGGTCAGATTCGTCTGATTCAGGAGATCGCGGGCCTGCTCCATTTT
Organism: Paenibacillus sp. FSL R7-0302; assembly: GCF_038006885.1. NCBI lineage: Bacteria > Bacillati > Bacillota > Bacilli > Caryophanales > Paenibacillaceae > Paenibacillus > Paenibacillus sp. FSL R7-0302. Next base: position 3,745,409 of record NZ_JBBOWB010000001.1, on the reverse strand, counting down.
CACTCTGGTCACGTACTCGATGAAGGTCAGCCCGGTCTCCAGGCGGAATAACCGGCTGAAATGGGTGGGGTTCAGGCCCAGGCGCTTCGCCATCTCCTCCATTCCGACCTTCTCGCCTATATGATTCATCACATACCGTTTGGCTTCGGCTATTTCTTTGCGGACATTCTGCTTCCACATGGAGCTTAGCATGAGTATTTTATCCTTCAGGAATTCCTCCAGCCATTCCATAAGCTGCTCCAGCGTTTCGAATTCCTGGATTGAGCGCTGGAGCCGCTCACTGTTGAAGTTGCTGACGAAGTTCTGCATGACGACATATTTCAATTCCAGCTCCATCACCATCTTGAGCAGCCAGCTCTTCACACTCTCCACCGGATACTTCTGGTCCCCGATATACTGCTTGATCTCCCTGACCTTGGCCGCAAGCTGCGGGCTGTCCTCCTGCTGAATGCAGTCCCTTAGCTGCTGAAGGATCTCCGAATAATGCACGAACAGGTCCTCGCCGCTGGTCTGGACAGGTGCATACTTCATAACCGCTCCCTCGGCAGTATAGAAGCGCAGGGCCTGGGAATCCAGCAGCGCCTGAATCTGCTTCTTGATATCGATCAGACTTGGAGTAGCCTCCCCGTAAAAGAAGGAAATTCCCATCCGCAGATGCAGCTTCGCCATTCTCTGGACATGCCGGAAGTTATCACGGAACTCCTCATAAAGATTGCGGACGAGGATATGCGGCAAAGGAATGAACAGGATGAACTGCCGTTCCGTCAGCGCGAACTGGATAATGCCGTCAATCTCCAGAAATTCCTGCAGCACATTATCCATTACGAATTGCAGGTTCACGACTCCGCCGAACCGCCTCTCCAGCTCATAGGAGCGCTCCGGGACCGCCAGTACAGGCAGATACGGGGTGCCTTTGTGCAGGCTGATGCCCATCGCTTCGGCTTGTCCGAACCACTCGGCTTCATCCCAGACCGGCTGCTCCACGAACATGCGGATGAACCTGGTCCGGATGGCGGCGTGGTTCTGGCTGACCAGCTTCTCCATCTGGAGATAGTGGTTACGGGATTTCAATTTCACCTCCAGCCGGGCCACCGCTTCCGTCAATACGGCAATCACCTGATCGATCTGCAGACTCTCCTTCAATATATATTCGGCCACATTCAGTTTCACAGCCTTCTGGGCATATTCGAATTCCCCGTGGCAGGACAGGATAATCGTCTGAAGCTGAGGGTTCATCTCCCGCGCCTTCTGGATTAGCTCCAGTCCATTCATCGCCGGCATGCCGATATCCGTAAGCAGAATATCCGGCTGATGCAGCTGGCAGGCTTCCCAGGCCTGTCTGCCGTCCGAGCAGCAAGCCGATAGTTCAAGGCCGAGGGTGTCCCAGGGAATCGAAGTGCTTAAATACTCCAGCACCGGATAATGATCGTCTGCCAGTACTACTTTATAGGTCATGATTATCTGCTCCTATCCGCTTCACGGGCATGATTAACTGTACGGTGGTGCGCCCCCCGTGAATGCTCTCAATGTTCATCTCGAAGCGCTCCCCGTAGATTAGCTTGAGCCGCTGGTAGACGTTGATTAATCCGATGCCGTGAGCGGACTCTGCCACTGGCGTCCCGTCAGCACTCAAGGCGCCGATCTCCGCATCCTTCTGCCTGATGTGCTGAAGCAGGGCTGCGAGCGTATGCTCCTCCATTCCCGTGCCGTTATCCTCGATGGTAATGGTTAGCCTGGACTGAACGAGTCCGATGGTGATGACCACCCGCCCTCCGCCCTGCAAGAACCCGTGCTTGTAAGCATTCTCAATAATAGGCTGCAGGATGAACCTCGGCACCGTCTCCAGCAGCAGCTCTTTGTCCACATGCACTGCATATTCCGTAGGATATCTCATCGTGAACCGCATTAATTCCATATACTGCTTCGTGAAATCAAGCTCACTGGCAATGGAGACGAATTCCTCCCGGCTGGAGAAGCTGGCCCGCAGCATAGCGGAGAGGGAGCCGACAATCGCAGCATTCTCTTCATCCTGCTTCATCAGCAGCTTCAGCCGGATCGAACTTAGTACATTAAATAGAAAATGAGGGTTAATCTGGGCCTGCAGCATCGCAATCTCCGCCTGGCGCTTGAGTTCCTGCTCCGTCTCCACCTGCCTGAGCATCAGCTGTACCCGGTCCAGCATGTTATCGAAGGAGTGCCCCAGGCTGCCGATCTCATCGGCTCCCCGGATGCCCGAGCGGACCATGAGATCCCCGTCTTCCACCCGGCGGGCCGCCTTGCCCAGAACAAGCACAGGCTTGGTGAATCTCCGCAGCAGAACCGTCAGCGCGAACAAGAAGCTGACCGCAAATATCGTCTGAATAATCAGGCCGGTCCGGTTAATCCCATTCAACCTTTCTGTTAGCTGCTCATAGGGAGCGACACTGATGAGTCTCCATCTGGCAAACTTCAGCGGCAGCGAGAGGAGGAGCTGATTCTCCCCCTTGAACTTGACGATGTCAGGGAAGACAAGCTCATCTACAGGCAGCAGATGGTCAAAGCTTGTGCCTATCAGCTCCTGGTTCCGGTTCGACAGAATGTTCTCCTCTTCATCCAGCAGATACACATCCTCTTCCAGTGAAGCAAACCGTTCACGGATCGAAGCCTCGCTGCGGCTGACAATCAGGTAAGCGTAGGGAGCGGCAGTCGTTTCTTCTCTTAAGGCACGCGCTGTCATGAAGATATACGGCTGCTCAGCCTGCAGGGAGGTCAGGTAATTGTCTTCTGCTCCCATAAATAAGGTGTCATACGGAGGGAGCTGCTCCAGCGTAGAGAACCAGCGCCGCTTCAGAAATTGCCGGGGATCATAATCATAGAAGGAATAATCGGAATAGGCATGTCCTTCCTTATCCAGCAGAGTGATCCTCAGATCGATGGTGTCTCCGGCCACCTGCTCCAGGCGGCTGGTCAGGGTCCGCGCAGCTACGGGATTGGTCTTGGCATCCTCCAGCAGGGTCTTGATCTCCGGGTCGAAGTGAACGAAGTTCGACACCGACACCATCTCCTCGAAGATGACATCAATCTGCGACTGGACAATTCTCAGGGACTGCGTGGCCTTCTCCAGGGAATGTTCCCGGATAATCAGCTTGGAATAGACGTTGGTAATATAGAGCATCCCCAGTGCCGGAATGACCAGGCAGGCGATGGAGGTAAGGATTAGCTTTTGCCGGAAGGAGAGCTGACTGAGCCTGTGCTTTTCTTTCATTAATATCCCTCCAGTTGTAGACCTTCACAGACTTATGGTACTTGATTCTGCGGTTCGGCTCATCCAATAAATTTTTCAATTTAGAAAAAATAATGCTATACAAAGTTTTCACCACAGATAAATTCGTTGCATGTGCAATAAAAGTTGCCCTTCTATAATGAAGCTACAAACATAAAAAGAGGTGGATACAGTGGACGTTATTACTGAAGAGGGGACGGCACAACGGTCCGGCAGCCCCGGGATAAGCAAGATGCGCAAGCAATCCTTTTACGACAATATTGCAGGGTATTTATTCATTGCCCCCATGCTCATTCTGACCGTAACGCTGGTAATTATTCCGATTCTCCTATCCGGTGTGATCAGCTTCTCGAACTGGAACTTTGTATCCGGGCTGGACGGATTTCAATTTATCGGTCTGGATAACTACACCCGGCTGGTACAGGACGAGTCCTTTCACCGCTCGCTCTACAACAACCTGATCATGATTGCCGTTGTTCCGGTAGCGATGTTCCTGGCGCTGGTGCTGGCGGTGCTGATCAACAAGGCAACGTATTTCAAAACCTTTTTCAAAGTGATCTACTTCATGCCCTTCATCTCGAGCTTCGTGGCCATCGCCCTGCTCTGGAGAGTGCTCTATCACCCGAACAACGGTCCGATCAACGGCTTCCTCAGATCTATAGGGATCGAGCATCCGCCCATGTGGCTGGCTGATCCCAAGTTCGCCCTGATCTCGGTCATGATTATTATGGTGTGGACTTCACTGGGCTTCAACATGGTCATCTATCTGGCGGGCCTTCAGAATATCTCACGGGATTTGTATGAAGCCGCCGATGTGGACGGGGCCTCACCGCTCAGACAATTCTTCAAAATTACACTGCCGATGCTGTCGCCTACGTCCTTCTTCCTGCTGATCACAGGAGTTGTCGGGTCCTTCAAGGTCTTCGATCTCATTATGGTGTTAACCGGCGGCGGCCCGGCAGGCTCAACCTCAGTTATTGTCTACTATCTGTATGAGGTGGCGTTCGTCAATCTGGAGTCGGGCTATGCTTCGGCGATGGGCATTATTCTGCTGATCCTCATCCTGCTGGTGACCTTGTTTCAATGGGTCGGACAAAAGAAATGGGTCAACTACTAGGAGGTATACACATGCGATCGATCAAGCTTAACCGTGTTATTGTTACCGTTTTCATGGGGGTAGCGGGCATCCTGTTCATCATGCCGTTCTTATGGATGCTCTCCGCCTCCTTCAAGCCCGAGCTGGATGTGATGAAATATCCGATAGAATGGATTCCGTCGAAATGGAATGCGGTGGAGAACTACAAGCAGGTATGGGCGGGAGCCGTGCCGTTCACACTCTATTACTGGAACACGACGAAGGTTACCCTGATGTCTACAGCGCTGTCGCTGATTATCTCCGCTATGGCGGCTTACGGCTTCTCCAAAATCATTTTCAAAGGGCGGGACATCCTCTTCCTGGTTGTCCTGGCCACCTTCATGATTCCGACGCAGGCCATTCTGGTTCCGCAGTTCATCATGTACCGCTGGCTTGGACTCTTCGACAGCCATTTCGGCCTGGTGCTGCTTGCCGCCTCCGGCGTGCTGGGAACCTTCCTGCTGAGACAGTTCTTCCTGGGAATCCATGATGAAATTATTGAATCGGCGCGGATTGATGCAGCGGGCCATTGGACGATCTTCATGCGGATTGCCATGCCACTGGTGCAGCCAGCCCTTGCTACCTATATGATTCTCCGCTTTATCTGGACCTGGAATGATTACCAGAATCCGCTGATCTTCCTTCGTTCCGATTCATTGTTTACCCTGCAGCTGGGCATCCGGAAATTCGCTGATTTCAGCGGCGAGTTCTACTCCTTAATGATGGCAGGTGCCGTATCAGCCATTCTGCCATTGTTAATTATTTTCATGATCGGCCAGAAGCAGGTGATTGAGGGAGTTGCGATGGGCAGTGTCAAAGGCTAGACTAATTACATTACAGGGGGCCAAATCATGTCAAAAGTAAAACGCAATCTATTCATCGCTATACCGCTGTTATCCCTGCTGGTATCCGGTTGCGGAGGGGCCGGCAATGCAGAGAAGGAGCCGGCGGCAACGGGTGCCGGAACAGATGCAGAACAAGCGGTAACCATTAAGCTGAGCAACTGGTACGCCAAAAAAATGGACAACTGGGATATCGTCATTGCCGAGTTCGAGAAGCAGCATCCGAACATTAAGGTGGAATTTGCCTCTGCGGAGGACAACAACTCCAACGAGTATTATAAGAAGCTGGACCTTGCGGTGGCCGGCGGCGATGATCTGGATATCCTCATGTTCAGTAATATGACCTTCCTGTCCCAGCGTGCAGGGCTCGGTATGATCCAGCCGCTGGATGATTATCTGGCGAAGGACGGCATCAATTTCAAGGATGAATATACAGCCGATACCAGCATTGACGGCAAGGTCTATGGACTGCCCGGCAAGTCCTCCCAGGGTCTGGTGATCATCAATGAGGATCATTTGAAGGAAGCGGGACTTGAGCTGCCTAAGGATTGGACGTGGGATCAGTATATGGATTACGCTAAGGCGATGACGAAGAAAACGGGCGATAAGACCCGGTATGGCACCTACTTCCACAGCTGGATTCAATACGGGTATGTGGCACAGACCTTCGGACAGGCGGTGAATGCGAATCTGACTACCGATGACGGCAAGACCGCCAATATTGACAATCCATTCATGCGCAAGTCGCTTGAGCTGCGGCTTCGGGGAGAAACGGAAGGCTCCGCAACCCCGTATTCCGAGGTGGTCAGCCAGAAGCTGAACTACAGACCGCAATATTTCAACCAGGATACCAGTATGCTTGTCACCGGCTCCTTCCTGATCCCGGAGACTGGCGGAACGGAGACGATTCCGGCCAGCTTCAAGACCGTGTTCGCTCCGCTGCCGAAGATGAAGATCGAAGATCCGATGTCCTCGAACGTGAGCGGGGATGTCCTGAGCATCTACAGCAAGTCCAAGCATAAAGACGAAGCCTACACCTTCATCCGCTGGTTCTCCACCGAGGGGATTGTACTGCAAGGGAAGAATATTCCGTCCTGGAAAAAAGCTGACTTGAAAGATGTGGTGGACCGGATTATCGCAGGCAGCAAGACCCCGGAAATGATCGACAAGGCTTCGCTGCTCTATGTTCTGGAGAATACTATACCGACTACAGCAGCTACAGCGGTGCCTTATCACGCAGAGCTGGAGAAGGTGCTGCTGGAGGAGTTCGACAAAATGCTGCTGTCCGGTCAAAGTATTGATGATACGATTCAGCATGCACAAACCAAGATTCAGAAGATTATTGATTCCAAATCCTAAGAGCAGATATCACAGATTTAGATAGGAGTGCTGCCCGTGCTGTATCCAATAATGACGGAAACCCGCAGTCTGTACGATCTGGGCGGGGTATGGAATTTCAAGCTGGACGATGGCTCCGGCTGGGACGAGAGCTGGCAGGCATCGAAGCTCACAGATACGATCCCTATGGCGGTGCCCTCGGCTTACAATGATCTTGGCGTAAGCCCGGAGATTCGTAATCATGTCGGCTGGGTCTGGTACGAGCGGGAGCTGACGCTCCCGGCGAACATCCTGAATGAACGGCTGGTGCTGCGCTTCGGCTCGGCTACCCATAAGGCGAAGGTATTTATCAATGGAAGCTTGGTAATGGAGCATGCCGGCGGCTTCCTTCCCTTCGAGGGCGTAATTAACGGCTATATCCGCCCTGGAACGAACCGGTTGACGGTGGCTGTTCATAATGTCGTGGATTACACGACACTGCCTGTAGGCCTGTACACAGAGACTGAAGGCCCGGACGGGAAGACCAAGGTGAAGAATCAGCCGAATTTCGATTTCTTCAACTTTGCCGGATTGCAGCGGCCAGTGCGGATCTACTCCACGCCGCAGACCTTCGTTCAGGACGTTACTGTAGTGACCGATTACAAGGAGGAGCAGGGGAAGGAGAGGCAGGGGATAGTCCGCTATAGCGTGGACATTAGCGGAGAAGCGGAGGTCCGGGTCACGCTACTGGATGAAGAGGGGAAGGCGGTCTGCTCAGGTTCAGGGCGGTCCGGCACTCTGGATTTTCCCGGCGTGATCCTATGGCAGCCGTTGAATGCCTATCTGTACACCCTGAAGATTGAGCTTCTGCAAGCGGAGCAGCTGGTTGATGTCTATAAGCTGCCGTTCGGTGTGCGGACGGTAGAGGTGAAGGACGGGCAGTTCCTGATCAATGGCGAACCGTTCTACTTCAAGGGCTACGGCAGACATGAGGATACCCCGTTCCATGGACGGGGACTGGATGAAGCCGCGAACATTATGGATTTCAATCTGATGAAATGGTCCGGGGCCAACTCCTTCCGCACGGCGCATTATCCGTATGCCGAGGAAGTGATGCGTCTGGCCGACCGTGAAGGCTTCGTCGTGATTAATGAGACTCCGGCGGTAGGCTTGGATCTTAATTTCCTGGTGATGTTCTCAGGAGGTTCGAAGAAGGATACCTGGGCAGAGGTCCAGACCTTCGGGCATCACCAGCAGGTGATCCGGGAGCTGATTAACCGGGATAAGAACCATGCCTGTGTAGTGATGTGGAATGTGGCTAATGAACCAGCCTCTTATGAGGATGGGGCTTATGAATATTTCAAGCCGCTGATTGAGCAGTTGCGGGAAGAAGACCCGCAGCATCGTCCGGTTACGCTGGTAACGCATATTGAGGCTTCGCCGGCGAACGACAGGATCTCTGAACTGATCGATGTGCTGGCCTTCAACCGGTATTACGGTTGGTACGTGGACGGGGGAGATCTGGAGTCGGCGAAGGACAAGCTGCGGCTGGAGCTGGAAGCCTGGACCCGGCGTTGCCCGGGCAAGCCGATGATGATGACCGAATATGGAACCGATACCGTGGCCGGACTCCATGATGTGGAGCCGATCATGTTCACGGAAGAATACCAGGTGGCGTTCTACCGGGCGAACCATGAAGTCTTCGACGAGTTCCAGGATTTTGTGGGCGAGCAGGTATGGAATTTCGCCGACTTTGCCACCAGCCAGGGCATCATCCGCGTGCAGGGGAACAAGAAGGGCATCTTCACCCGTGACCGCAAGCCCAAGGCGGCAGCCCACGAGCTGCGCCGGAGATGGACGGCTATACCGGATTTTGGGTATAAGAAGTAGATTGAGTTTAAGTTGCAGCGTAAGTTTGCAAGCCTGCGAACCTGCAAGCCTCCCGTTACGGGAGGCTTGTTTTTTTGCCGCACTCCGAACTGTTTATTCCTGCTTGGCGTACCTTCCAGGGGATACTCCGGCGATCTTGGTGAAGCTGCGGATGAAATTGGCGTAATCGCTGAAGCCGGATTGATAACAGGCCTCGGTAAGGCTAAGCCCGTCGCGGAGGTAAGCCTTGGCCAACGAAATCCTGCGGTCCAGTATGTAGGAACGTAGCGTCAGGCCTGTGTGCTGTTTGAACTGACGGCTAATATAGGTGCTGTTCAAATGAAAGGTGTTGCTAAGCTGCTCCAGCGTGATGGTCTGCTCCAGATGGGCGTCAATGTACTCCATAGTCTTACGGACCAGCTCCGGCATGATATTGGCAGGAACGATACTTGTCTTATGAAACGCCGCATTGGTTAGCACCAATAATTGAGCAAGCATGCTGTTGGCGAGGATATCTGCTCCATACGCATCCGATGAGAGGGCCTTCTCCAAGTCACCGGTCAACCGTAGCACCTGTTGAAGCTCGGCTTCCTCCAGATGCACAATGTTGCCCTTACCCTTCGGACGGTAGTCGAAGCACCAGGATAGCGGGGTAGCCGGAGTAGACAGGCGGTGCAGATAGGATTTTTGGAGATTGATCGTGATCCGTTCGTATTCTGATTCATCCTGGCTGAAGGAACGGTGCATCTCTTCCGGATTCATCACAAGCAGATCACCTCGTTCCATATGGTAACAGCTGTTCTCAATATAGAAGTTGACATTGCCGCGCAGGAACAAGTATAACTCATACGCTTCATGGCGGTGATAGAAGGTCCCCATATTATAGGTAGTCGTCCTGTGCAGGTAGAGGAAATCTTTATGGATAGGATCATACCGCAGCTCAAAAGGGTCGTTCATCGGTAACCTCCAGGTCATTTGGCGCAATAGATCGCGCGGAATTCGCAAGGATTCTTCTCTGGAACTACTTTAAAATGTCATTATCCTAGCATGTCAGGATATGAATTGCAAGCGTTGTATTGTACACACCGGACTGGAGGATAGGATGATGGAACTGATCATAACGGCAAGAAGCAAGCTTCAGGAAGATCCTGAATATACCGGATTGAACGGACATGGATTACAAGCATCCGTCGAGATAACAGGCGGAGCAGGCAGTGCCGTGCAGCCGTATCAGGCATCTGTAACGATCACGAATCTGAACAGCACGCCGTGGTCGGGTGTCATTCATGTAGAGCTGCCGTTTGCGAAGACAGCCCCGCGCTTTTTTCTTCCTGCCTTTATGTATGGGCGCAACCGCGGAGAGGCACCGCAGAATGTTCCGAATGAGTTCCCGCGGCTTAGAGACGGCCAACCCTCGCGTCCTTCTTCTCCCTGGTGGATGGTCCGAAGCGACCGGCTGTCGCATCCGGCGGCGCTGGCATATGACAACGGTAAGGTATGGGGACTGTGTGCCAGCCCTTACTTTGTACACCAAGATGGGGTGAAGTCCCAGTGGAGGCCCGGGCATGAAGGGGAGTTCTACCAGTATGGCGGCTTCACCTGCTCACTTGCCAAGGGAACGGTCGGCTATACACTGGGGTATGAGAATGCTCCGCTTCTGTTCATCAAATCGCGTCTTGTCAAGGAACGGGCACCGCTGGAGGAGAACTGCTTTGAACTGGCGGCCTCAGAGTCTGTAGCGTTCATGCTGGATCTGTATGACTACAAGGCTGAGTCTGAGCTGGGCATTAATACTGCGCTGGAAGACATCTATTTCCGCTATCATCAGCCACCGAGATCTGGAAGTGATATGCGGACCGCTGCGGCCGATCTGTCGAAGGCGATCTATCAATATGCGTGGCTGCCTGAGGACCGGAGCTACACTACCTTCGTCTATGAGGACAAGGAGACGGGCGGGTACCGGTATAATAAAATCATCTCGACCAGCTGGACAGACGGTCTGACTGTAGCCACTCCTATGCTGATGGCTGCGCTGCGGCTGGGGGATGAGCCGATGCGCGGGCAGGCACTCTCCTGCATTGAGAATATCATCGGGAACTCCCTGAATCCGGCTTCCGGTCTCCCTTACGAGGCCTATCAGGACGGGAAATGGAGTATTAACGGCTGGTGGTTCGACGGAATGCGTACTCCGGGACATTCCGCCTATCTGTGCGGACAGGCCTTATTCTATATTATGAAGGCCTATGAATATGAGAAACGGCTCAAGCATGTCGTTCACGAGGAGTGGGTGGACTTCGTGCGGAAGATTCTCCCCGTACTGGAACGAAGCCGGAATTCGGACGATGAATACCCGACGATTCTCTCCGAGCGAACCGGTGCCGGGCTTGAATACGATTCCTTCAGCGGAACCTGGATTATGGCTGCAATCGCCTACTACAGCTGGCTAACCGGAAACCGGTCGCATCTGGACAGCCTGAAGCGCAGCGAGCGGCATTATTATGAGACCTATGTGAAGCGGATGGAATGTTATGGGGCGCCGCTTGATGCGGATAAGGCGGTAGATTCTGAAGGGATTCTGGCGTACATCCGTGCGGTCAGATATCTGCACGCCCTCACAGGAGATGAGCTGTATCTGGATCATATGCGGGATGCGCTTGCTTACGAGTTCACCTTCAAATTCGCCTATAATTCACCGGTTAAGGTGCCGCCGCTCAGCACAGTGGGCTGGTCCAGCTCGGGGGGGAGCGTGACCTCAGTCGCCAATCCGCATATTCATCCCATGTCGAGCAGCGTGGTCGATGAGCTGTACTATTATGTGAAGCGGCGTGAAGATCCGTATGTGAAGCAGCGGATGCTGGATACCGTCGGCTGGGGCTGTCAGACCTACAACCGGTATGACCGGGAATTCGATCACGGCTTGACGGGCTGGATGTCCGAGCGCTTCTGTCATTCCGAAGGGCTGGTAACAGAGACCTACAGTGACGGCTCACCGGCCAGCACCTGGTTCTGTCTGATGCCCTGGGCCAGCGGCAGTATTATTGAAGGTCTGGTTGGCGATTACTGGGAGGCGGACAGCGAGTAAAGCTGTTCATTCTCAATGTTGATATTCTGTCAAAAATATGGGGCTGTCCCAAAAGTGACAGCCCCTTTTATTGTGGGAACGAAAAACAGCATACATTTGCTGATGCGCAGGCGTGAGGCCTGAATGTATGCGAAAAACAGCATATATTTTGCTGATACGCAGGTAATGTCGGAGTGTCCCCTCCCCCAGGTGCTCATGCTGAATCTACTCCAGCAGAAAGAGCTATCCCAAGCAGCCGTTTCATGGTTTCTGGGACAGCTCCGATTAAGCTACCGTAAATTTCATACCAGCTGTCTGCAATACTTTTCCTTGAACTTCAGTGACCCCGTCTTCTGCGGAGACCGGAATTTCCAGTGCTGCTATAAGCTTTGTCCAGAACTTAACCGCTTTTACATTCGATTTGAACATCCCCACCTCGTACTTGCCCGGATGCAGTGTGAAGATTTGCATGACCGCATCTTTGGCTATATCCGTGCCTCTGTATTTGGGCAATACAAACAGCTCCTGCACTGAATAGTCCACTTCCTGTGCAACATAAGGAGGAGAGGTAACCAGAATAAACCCAACGATTTTGCCATTAAACGTGATGAAGTAAGGATGCAACCGTTCATCCCTATAATATGGCGAGATGTCTTCCATTTCGTAGATGCCTTTTGTTCCAACATCCTCCTGTGAGTAAGCAGAAAGCTCGTAGAGATAATAATTAAATAAGTTCTCAAATTGTTCCTTGTTTGTATCTGTTATTGGTTGAATTGTCGCCTTCATCTTAATCCCCATAATATTATTCTCTTAACCTACTGTATCAGCACATTACGCCGAACGTAAGGGAAAAGACCGCTATAATGAACCTTACCTTTTTCAAAAGAATGCCCGGGCACTTACGGCAGCATCCCTGCCCGGTATCTGCCCGGAGATACTCCGGCTACCTTGGTGAAGCTGCGGATGAAGTTGGCGTAATCGCTGAAGCCGGACAGCTCGCAGGCGGCCGCGACGCTCTTGCCGGCGGCAAGGTGGCTCATGGCCAGGGAGATGCGCTTATTGACAATATAAGAGCGGATGGTAAGTCCCGTATGCTCTTTGAATTGCTGGCTTATATATTTGCCGCTGTAATGAAATTCCTGCTCCAGCTGAGCGGAGTAGATCGGTTCGAGCAGGTGCTCCTCGATGTAGGACATCGTCATCCGGACCAGCTCCGGCATGAGATTGTGCGGCAGGGCGGAGGAGGATTGCTGCAGGGTATTAATGAATACAAGCAGTCGGGTGGCATAGCAATCGGCCAGCAGGTCCTGTCCGTAATCCTGCGAGTGGAGGCTATGAATCAATTGGTCCGCCAGCCGGGAGTAGAAGGCGCACTGTTCACGGGAGAGCCGGATCAGTGTGTTCAGCCCGGAGGGTGAGGATTGGAAGCAGGCCAGCAGATTCGTCCGGCTGCTGGACAGCCGCTGAAGGGCGGACCTTCTCAGATTCAGCCCGATCCGTTCATACGGCTGGTTGTCGGCACAGACGCACCGGTGCATCTCACCGGGCCGGATCAGGAGCAGATCGCCGGGGGCCAGCTGGTAACAGGCCTGCTCCACATACATATAGGCATTGCCTCTCAGAAACAGGTAGATTTCGTAAGCATCATGCCGGTGGTAGGGCTGAGCCGGGTTGAGCTGCTCCGTGGTGGTTGACTTGTGGAAGCAGATCATTTCTTCCGGGATCGGGGTGAACACATATAGGACATCCTGTTCCATGGCATACATTCCTTCAAATGGTAATATTGGGATTATCGGTATCCGCGCAATATATTCTCTCTGATGTGCAACGACTAGACTAGCAGATATTTACTATAATACAGGAAAAGGAAGCGCTTGCAAGTGCTGCAAGAATCATGGACAAGCCTGTATGGCGTTCATCTGCCGCTTCTAGCAGACAGGAGGTGTGGCGGGAGAAGATCCGGCAGAACTGATAGGTTAAGAATATTTCATATGAAGAGGAGCTGAAGCAATGAAATCAAAGTTCAAAAAATCACTGTTGACCCTATTGGCTAGTGTGACCATGCTGTCTGCACTGGTGATTCCCCCGCCGCCCAAAGTAAATGCGGCCAGCGATGTGACCGTCAATCTGTCCGACCAGAAGCAGGTAATTCGCGGGTTCGGGGGTATTAACCATCCGGTCTGGATCGGGGATCTGACAGCCGCGCAGCGGGAGACCGCCTTCGGCAACGGGGCGAACCAGCTTGGATTCTCGATTCTGAGAATCTCTGTAGACGAAAACCCGAACAACTGGTATAGGGAGCTGGATACGGCCAAGGCAGCCATTGCCAAGGGAGCGATCGTCTTTGCTTCGCCGTGGAATCCGCCGAGCAGCATGACAGAGACCTTCAACCGCAACGGGAATCCTTCAGCCAAGCGTCTGAGATACGACAAGTACGGCGCATATGCTCAGCATCTGAATGATTTCGTGACGTACATGAAGAATAACGGGGTTGACCTGTATGCGATTTCGGTGCAGAATGAGCCGGACTATGCCGAGACCTGGACCTGGTGGACGCCTGCCGAAATGTTGAACTTCATGAAGAATTATGCCGGTGCGATCAACTGCCGTGTCATTGCGCCGGAGTCCTTTCAATATCTGAAGAATATGTCTGACCCGATTCTGAATGATTCCCAGGCGCTGGCCAATATGGACATTCTGGGGGCGCACTTGTATGGAACTCAGGTGAACAACTTTGCCTATCCGCTCTTCAAGCAGAAGGGTGCAGGCAAAGATCTGTGGATGACCGAGGTCTACTATCCTAACAGCAATAACAACTCGGCCAACCTGTGGCCGGAAGCGCTGGAAGTGGCATACCATATGCACAATGCGCTGGTTGAAGGGGATTTCCAGGCCTATGTATGGTGGTATATCCGCCGTCAATACAGCCCGATGAATGAGGACGGCACGATCAGCAAGCGCGGGGACAGTATGGCCCAGTTCTCCAAGTTCGTCCGTCCGGGTTATGTGAGAGTGGATGCCACGAAGAACCCGAATAACAATGTCTATGTCTCGGCCTACAAGGGAGATAACAAGGCAGTTATTGTCGCTATTAACAAAAGCACATCGGCCGTAAGCCAGAAGTTTGTCCTGCAGAACGGGACGGCCTCGAGTGCCTCGGCATGGATCACGGACGCGAGCCGCAAGGTTGCTGCGGGAGCATCCATCAATGTATCGAACGGTTCCTTTACAGCCCAGCTTCCGGCGCTAAGTGTAACGACCTTTGTAGCGGAACTTGGAAGCGGGGGCGGTACCGGCTCGGGAACGACTTATGAGGCTGAGACAGGCACCACACTGACGAATGCGGCCGCAGAGACAGTCAATGCCGGTTATACGGGCAGCGGCTACGTCAATTTTAATGCGGCAACGGATGCTGCGATCCAGTGGAACAGTGTGTACTGTGCGGTGGCCGGAACCAAGAATCTGAAATTCCGCTATGCCCTGGAGAGCGGCACAAGAAATCTGGATGTGTATGTGAACGGCAGCAAGGTTATCAGCAATGCCGCGTTTACCGCAACGGGTGCCTGGTCCTCCTGGGGGGAGAAGACGGTTCAGGTCCCTATGAATGTCGGCAATAATACGGTAAAAGTGGTGACTACCGGTACGGAAGGCCCGAATGTGGACAGCATTACTGTGACCGCCCAGTAGGCTCTGGAGCCTCATCGGTTCAATAGGCTGAAATTTAATCCCGGCTTGTAGACAGCAGCTTGCACAGTGCGTTTACGGGCCGGGATTTTTGGCATTCCGCGACATCGTTTAAATTTGAAAGAGAATAGTGTTATTTTAAAATGAATCGTGCATCCTTCTGCTACAAATGTCCAAGTTCAGTTGTTAAGATATTACCAGGTAAAAACATGTAAGCGCATACAAGAGGAGGAATCTCTAGGATGAGTAAAAAGATCAGGAGAAAGGCACTCTCGGTTTCAATGGCTGGCGTGCTGCTGCTGTCCGTCATTACCCCTATGCCATTCTCTAACCCGCTTCAAGCTGCTCCGGCTGCTGCCGTTCAGGCCGCAGTTGCCCCGGCACAGGTAACCGCGGACTGGTACAAGACTTACCAGACGATGGATGGTGTTGGCGCCGCTTATGCTTACACGGATTCCATCCATATGCTGCAGCTGGCGTCGGCCGGACATCAAGACACTGTCAGGCATCTGCTGGATCTGACCTTCAGTGAACAGGCAGGAACAGGCCACGATATTGTCCGGGTGATCATCGGCGACAACGGCGGCCTGACGACTTCCGGGGCTACGGCGGCCAGCCCGGGCTTCAACCCGCTCACCAGTCTTCTGGCCGATGTGAATAATCCCGGCTTCGATATTGAAGGCAATGCTATTCCCCTGCGTGGAACGGGCGGGCAATATGGATACAAAATAGAAGCGGAGAACCGCTATTACGATGGCAATACCGACAGTATCTGGCCTGTTGAACCGGAACACGCTCCAGGGACGCTGGTGCCTGTGCAGGATTTCGTATGGGATTATCCTTCCTGGGATCAGCCGGCCGCGAATGACGATGGAGGCCCAACCAATCTCCTGAGCGCACCGGGGGATCATCCTGTGGTAATCAAGAATTCACCGCGTACCCGCAAAGAGCTGTTCGATGTGGATCAGGTCTGGACAATGCGCCAGGCGATGCAATACGGCGTCAAGCAGTTCTACGCTTGTACATGGACTGTGCCTTACTGGATGAGCCAGTCTTCGACAGGCTCCCCGAATAAGATTGTCCGCAGCGATACAGCCACGATTAATGGAAAAGCGGTGAAAATCTATTATCAGGCCTATGCCGATTATCTCGTGAATTATATCCGCGGAATGTGGGAGCAATACGGAATTCCGATTACCCACATCAATCCCTTTAATGAGGTTGATCTCGCGGGCGGGTCAGCCGCGTACGTTACCGAGCTGATTAACGGTTACATCGGTCCTGCCTTGAAGAAGTCCATGCAGCCGGGCGGCGACCTCTACGATATCAAGAATCCGGACGGCCAGCTCATTGACTTCATTCCCCAGCTTGCCGCCGTGGACGGCACCAATCTGAACGCTTCCTTAAGCAGAGGCGGCGAAGTGTTCAGTCAGACCGACCCTGACAATGCACTGGACAAAAACCCTTACCTCGACGTATTTACCACCCATCTGTATGGAACGGTCGGGATCGGCACGGATGAGAACAAGCTCTACCATACCGGTGACTTCTCCCAGAGTCCGCTGGATTACTCCAAGGATGGAAGTAAGTATCCTGAGTACCTGACCAAATACAAGCTCTGGCAGGCCGAGTTCATGAATCAGGATACCGGTGACGGATCGGCCGGTGCCTACACCCAGCGTTACGGCAACCAAAATATCAATGACGCTGTACGCTGGTCCAATCTGCTGACCAATATGTTCAGCAGCAACCCCGGATTTAACGGCTTCGTCTGGTGGAGCATGTGGGACAGCAACGGTGCGGACGGCTCCGACCTGATCCGCTTCGTGACGACCAACTCCCAGCAGGAGCCGGGACGGATCAGCACGCTGACGGGGGAATACCGGCTGTTCAAGCGCTTCTACGGCTATGGGCATTTCTCCCGGTTCATGAATCCCGGAGATGTACGGTTTGATGTGACACGGGTACCTGCGGCCGATATCAACGTGGTCGCCTTCAAGAACCCGGATACCAATGATTTCTCGATGACAGTATCGAATGCCAAGAATGATGACAGCGTTCAGCCGCTTGAATTCAATCTGAAGGACTTCCCGGCGGGCACGACAAGCGTAACCGTGTTCCGGACTTCAGGCAGCGAGAATCAGAAGAAGCTGGCCACGATTCCGGTAACGGGCGGCAAGTTCGTTGTTGACATTCCGTCGGCCAGCATCGTAACGGTGGTTCCGTCCCAAGGCAAATTCGCCACCTACCAGGGGCTTGACGGAGAACGGGATATTTTCTCAACGCTGGAAGCAGAGGGGAATGACAACAGCGTGCCCGGCAATAGTGCAGGTAATGCGGGCCGTGCGAATGAGGCAGTGACACTGGGTGCAGGCGGTTATCTCGCCTATAGAAACCTGAACTTTGCAGATGGCTCCGCGAACGGCGGCGTTGTACGCAGACACTTGCTGTACCTGACCGCCCAGAGTAAGTCGGCTCAAGGAGGTAAGCTGGCCGCCTATGTGCTTCCGGTGGGAACCGCTGTCGGCAATAGCACCGATATCCTGTCCCAAGGCACGCGCGTAGCAGAAATTCCGGTACCAGCCAATGAGGTATACGGTAAATTCCAGGACATGGTCGATACAGGCGATCTTAGTGCTTACGGCCATAAGGATCTCTATATTGTGGCTGAGCCCAATGGAATTGAAGGTACCATTACCGTTGACCGCTTCCTGTTCGGAGCAGGCGATGCCGACTGGAGTACTGCGGCTAATAACTCTACAGTATCCATACCAGGCAATCTGCTGCTCAACGGGGATTTTGATACGGCGACCGCTTCCAATACAGACAACTGGTCTGCCGGACGTTACAACAAGGGAACCTTTGAGCCTGCTGCCGCAGGACCTGTGTTAACGGCGGATACCATACAGAGCTATTCGGGTCTGTCACGTTACCTGAAGAACAGCACCACCTCGAAGGTTGCCGGTTCCGGCAAGCTTGCTGGCCGCATCGACGCTGCGCAGCAGTATGACGGAATGTGGCAGGATGTTACCGGTAAGCTGAACAAGGGAGAGAGCTATAACTTCAAGGGCTACTTCCTCTCGATGATGAGCCGTCCGGAGAGCTATGATGTGGCTGCGGAGCATCCGGGTGATGTCGAAGCGGCGCTGGTGTATTACGACGGGAACGGGAATCAGCTCGGCATGACTCCGATCAATGGCCGCGATATGCCTGAACCGTACGCAGCCCGTGAAGCCGGTGATCCTGCATACTGGGCGGGCGGCAAATTCATCGGACGCATTCTTGAGGGCGGGCCGCTCAGCTTAAGCTCCTTCCAGCCTGTGGATGTGAAGGTGGCGGACTGGCATGAGACGCCTAATGCTCCGTTTACCTATGATGAGCCGGCAGGTACGGCCAAGGTGGTGCTGGCGGTGTATGCAAAGGATGCCAACATCCTCTACGCCGATCAGCTATCACTGACGCCGGAGGCTGTGACTTCGCGCAATATTTTCGTGGATGGCGTTCAGCCGTCTAACTTCGATGCCGCGAAGTATGAATACAAGTACACGGTTACCGGGAACACCGTGCCGAAGGTAACGGCATCAACCAATGACCCGTCTGAAATCGTAAGCATCTCCCAGGCGGACAGTGCGCAAGGCACGGCAGTAGTCCGGTTCGTCAAAGGAGCACAGATCAAGACTTATAAAATTTTCTTCAGTACCAACGAGGTGGTTGATTTCTCAAATGGCCTTCCGGCGGGCTGGGAAGTCATCAATCCGGCTGATCCGCAGACTGCCCTTGGCTATAGCGCGGAGGGCGCGGCCATTCAGACCTTGAAGGGCGACACGGAATATCCGGGCAGCCATAATATGCTACAGATGCCGGGTTCGGCTGAAGGTAACTGGACACTTACAGCGAAGCTTACGGTAGACAAACCGCTTAATGATTCGTCGATGGGTGAGAATTCCCAAG
The DNA here is from genome assembly GCF_038006885.1 of Paenibacillus sp. FSL R7-0302. Classification (NCBI taxonomy): domain Bacteria; kingdom Bacillati; phylum Bacillota; class Bacilli; order Caryophanales; family Paenibacillaceae; genus Paenibacillus; species Paenibacillus sp. FSL R7-0302. The sequence goes on along the minus strand of NZ_JBBOWB010000001.1, from coordinate 3,726,288 downwards.
CAGGACTTGGCATCAGCCGGACTACAAACGGTGAATTTTACCGGATCAATGCCAGAAAGGTAAGCGCCAATATCAAAGTGAATAATTCGGGGTTAATAGGCAATCAGCCCTTCACGAACAATACGAATCAGACGAATCTGAGCGGCACGAACTATTATTTGCGGATTGTAAAAGAGGGCAATGTGGTTCAAGGGTATTTCTCCACGAACAGCGGTTCTTCCTGGACGGCGATGGGCAATCCGTCAACGTATACCCCGGACTTCTTCAAGGATGCCAAGGTGCAGTTGTACGGAACCAATACGAGCGCTGTAACGGACTTCAAAGTCACCTTCTCTGGGGTCACACTGGTGAAGACCCTGGGCGAGACGGGACAAATCTGGCCTGAGGGAAGCAAGCTTGAAGCTACCGGTGTTACGCGCAACGGGGTTACCTTATCGTGGCCGGCGGCAATGGATAATCTGGGTGTTACCGGCTACCGCATCTACAACGGGATCGATGCCGAGCCGCTGCTTGTAACCGGCATTGAGCCGGTGGATACCGGAGCCGGAGCCGTATACCGTTATGAGGTATCCGGGCTGCTGCCGAACACGCAGTATACCTTCAAGGTGGAGGCAAGAGATGCTGCGGGGAATTGGAGTAAGGACGGACCGAGCGCCATGGTGACCACTCTTCCGGGTGAAGACATCACACCGCCGGTCTGGGCGGAAGGAAGTACACTTGCCGCTTCCGGCATCACAAGTAGCGGGCTGACGCTAACCTGGTCGGCTACGGCCACAGATGACAGCGGCATCTACGGTTACCGGATTATGAACGGAACCGGAGACCAGCCGATTACGGTTACAGATGCTGTGTACACGGAGACCGTAACCGGTGCTGTATATAGTTATCAGGTAACGGGATTACAGCCGGGTAAGCAGTATACGTTCAAAGTGGAGGCAGGCGATATGGGCGGCAATTGGAGCGAGGTTGGGCCTTCGGTGTCAGCAACCACGCTGCCTGCTACCGACACCACACCTCCGGTCTGGACGGAGGGAAGTCAGCTTGAAGCTTCACAGATTACAGCATCCGGCCTTGTTCTAACCTGGACGCAGGCTGCTGACGATACGGGAGTAACAGGCTACAAAGTCTATAAGGGATCGGAGGAGATGGCAGCGTTGCCTGGCATGGTGCTGCGGTATGAGGTAACCGGGCTTGCTGCGGGAACAAAGTATCATTTCTCGGTGCAGGCCGGGGATGAGGCTGGGAACTGGAGCACGAATGGTCCCGCCCTCTCTGTAACTACGCTAAAAGACAGCAGCGGTCCGTCTGAGCCGACGCCAACACCAACGCCGAAACCAACACCAACACCAACACCAACACCAACACCGACGCCAATATCCACACCAGCGCCGACATCTGCGCCAGGTTCTATCCCGTCATCTGCACCAACGCCTACCCTTGTGCCTGGAGCAGTAGTGTCGCCATCGCCGTCACCAGCTGTAACTTCGGCACCTTCACCGGTGCCTGCCAGCCCATTCCAGGATGTGCAGGCCAAGTATAGATGGGCTTCTGAGGCGATTGACACGCTATACGGGATGGGTATAATCACAGGAATCTCCAGTACCACGTTTAACCCGGAGAAGAACATCACGAGAGCGGATTTTGTGCTGATGCTGGTGCGGGCACTGGGACTTGAAGCAGAGGCAGATTCCAGCTTCGCGGATGTCAATCAGGCAGCCTATTATTATGAAGCATTGGGCATCGCCAAGAAGCTGGGAATCATCCAGGGAGTAGACGGAAGCAGGTTCAATCCGAAGGGAGAAATCACCAGACAGGATATGATGGTCATCGCTGCCAGAGCACTTATGGCGGTGAACAAATTGACGGTTAGCGGCAGTGCGGGAGACTTAAACGGCTATACGGACAGCAGTAAAATAGCGAAGTATGCCGTAGATAGTGTAGCCGCTCTGGTCAGAGACGGCATCGTGCGGGGAGACGGCATATCCATTCATCCCGCCGCAGCCACCACCCGGGCGGAAGCCGCCGTCATGATTTTCCGTATGCTGAAGAAGTAATGAAGTAACACCCCGCAGGTAAAACCATAGAATCACATCAAATACCCCTCACGGCCGCGAGCGTCCACCCATCGGAAGATGGGCCGGATTTCGCTGGCCGGAGGGGATTTTTGAGTAATATAAACTCCCGCGTACCAAGCTCAATCCCTCGCCTTACCTACCACCGAACAAACCAGCATACTAATAATCCCGGGTGAATCCCGGAAACAAGAAGCTACCATGACCGGAATTGTTGGATAAAGTACACTTGCTGATGAGCGAATGGACACTACTGGAGCAGCAGTTGAAAAAAAAATCCCTAGGATATCAGCGAATTAAGATATGTTTTTCCAAGTGTTTGCGGCTTGAAGGTGTGCGTGGAAGCTACTCCCCAATAACCGCAATATCCGTGTTGATCCATTTGGCTGTGTCTACGCTCTTGGCCAGCAGAAGCAGCGTGTTGATGATATCCTCGCCCCAATTCTGCTCGTTCTGTGAGATCACCCGGGTAATCTGGCCGTTATCCAGCGCCTGCTGCAAGGCAGGGGTCAGGCCGAGGGCGAGGTTATAACGCTTCAGCCCCTTGGCCTTCCAGACCAGCACAGAGCTGGTGCTGGAGACGAAATCCAGATTAACCAGCGCGCTGAAATGGGGATGATCCGAGATCATCTGCTCCAGCTGCCCGGCAGCCCGCTCCTCACTGCCGTCGTTGTGACGGATCTCCAGTACATCGATGTCTGTATGCTGAGTCAGGTAAGCTTCAAATCCCAGCAGACGTTCCCGGGTGCTCTGCATCCGGGACATCCCGGACTCGACCAGAATCATTCCTTTGCCGCTTAGCAGGCGCTCCACCGTCTGTCCCATCACTGCGCCGGTTGCACGGTTATCTGCCCCGATATAGGCTGCTCTCCGGCTGGCAGGCGAATCCGATTCGAAGCAGACCACGGGAATCCCTTGGGCGGCCGCTTTGTTAATCATGGCGGTGAGCGCCTGCGAATCCACCGGAGCAATCGCAATGCCGTCTACCCCCCGTTTAATCATCATCTCCATGATGCGGATCTGCTGCTCCAGATTGGCTTCATCGGGAGCTTGCACCAGCAGCTCCACATTATGCTTCCGGGCTACCGCTTCCGCTTTGCCGGTGATCATCTCGTAAGTGGCATTCACCATAGGGTAGATGATGCCGAAGGTCAGCCGAGGTTCTTCGCTAATGCTTGCCGGGGAATCTCCAACGCCCATCTGATGAGTATCCGCTGCTCCGGCAGCCTTAAGGCAGCCGCCAAGCAGGAAGCCTGCCGTCAGCAACAGGAGAACCACGGACCAGCCCCGCAGCCTATTTACGCTCACGCATTTCCCGCCCCTCTGCGGATCGTCTGCAGCTGCTCCTCGGGTTTTCCCTGCTTGCGGAATTCCATGGGCGTCATCCCCGTTACTTTTTTGAACAGGTTGGAGAAATAATGCTGATCGTTATAGCCGACCAGATAGGCGATTTCAAAGGTTTTGTGCCCCGTGGATTTCAGCAGCTCCTTGGCCCGGTCCATACGTGTAGCCGTCAGGAATTCCGTGATGGTCTGTCCGGTCGCCTGACTGAAGGTCTTGCTCAGATGGCTGGGACTGACCCTGACCACTTTGGAGATGTCATTCAGGGAGAGCTGCTCCTTGTCGTATTGCTCCCGGATATACTGCTTCACCCGGTCGATCAGCTCGCGGTGCTTGTCTGCGCCTTCGGACCGCCATTCCCACAGCCGCTCGTACAGCTGCTTGAGATACTGAAGGCCGTCATCACTGCTGGAGATTTGCTTCAGCTGTGTCTGCAATTCCTGGAGGATGCCGGCGTGGCCCGCAGCTGCGCGGAACCCGTTCTTCGCCGTCTGCACAAGCTCCAGGGTGATATCGTTCATCAGGTAACAGGCATATCCTGAGTTCCAGTTCATCTGCTCAAGCTCCTTGGACAGCTCCAGCAGGAAGCCGGACATCTGTCTGTGGTCGCCTGACTTCAGGAACTGGACCAGCCGGCTTCTGTCGAGCAGAACCCCATGGGCGCTAGGGTCATAATACGCCTCAAGCATGGCGGCGGAATGCATTCTGGACATCTGCTTGAACATCCGGTCATTCTCGGCCTCCAGATAGGAGAGGTGAATGCCCTGAAGACGTTCGCAGACCTTGCCCCGGCTGACGGACAGCTCCAGCCCGCAGCCTTCCCTCAGCCGCTGCTTCGCAGCCGTGCACAGGTCATCCAGAGCACAGGTCATCCGGAGCGGATCACTGCCTTTATAGATCAGGACCATCTCCATGCGGCTGCGCTTATAGATGAAGCTGTCGGCCGCCTCCTTGAGCAGGCCCGCTAACAGCGCCTCTGCATCCGGTGAAGCGGGGGGAAGCTCAGGGGACTCCTCCATATTCTGCGGATGCAGAGTAAATATAGCGGCGGCGTAGTAAGGAGCTGTTAACTGCAGCTCAAGCTGGGCCGCCGCTTCGTAGGCGGCAGCGGTACTGATCAGGCCTCCGCACAGATCGGCGAACAGGTTCTCGGGGGTGTAGGCATATTTGTGCCTGATCCGTAATTCCTCATCGATCCGTGCGCTGACGCTGCGCAGAAGCTGCAGCAGGTCGGCTGCGCTGAACGGCTTCAGGCAGTAATCCTCAACCCCCAGGCGCAGTGCCTGCTGGGCATACTGGAAGTCATCATGGCCGCTGAGAATGATGATTTTGATCTGCGGGAATTTCTGTCGGACGACAGAGGTAAGCTCCAGGCCGTTCATGAACGGCATTTTGATATCGGTAATCAGAATGTCGGGCAGCTGCGCTTCAATAATAGGCAGCGCCAGCTCACCGTCGGGAGCGTCACCGCAATAGAGGAAGCCCTCCTTCTCCCAATCGATGCATTCCCGGATATTCTCGCGGATCAGGATCTCGTCATCCACCAGCATAATCTTCTTCATCACTAGACCCCCCTGTTCTTGGGTATGCGAACCGTAATCTGTGTGCCATAGCCTTCCGAGCTGTCCAGACGGATACCATATTCGGGCCCGAAATAGAGCCGCAGCCGCTGATGCACATTCTGCAGGCCGAAGCCTCCCTGGCCGGTGTCCTCGGGTTCCTCAGACTGGATGGGATGCTCGACCGCTTCCCGCAGCGCCTCCAGCCGCCCGGCGGGAATGCCGATGCCATTGTCCGAGACCGTAAGCATAATGGTGCCTCCGTCGGTGTACGCGCCGATGCGGATCAGTCCCATGCCCCGCTTATTCTTGATTCCGTGATACAGGGCGTTCTCGACCAGCGGCTGCAGGGTCATATTCAGAATCGGATACTCCTGCAGCTCCTCCGCCACTTCCAGCTTGAACTCCAGGATGTCGTGGTAGCGCATCTGCTGGATGATCAGATAGCTCTGCACATGGGCCAGCTCGGAGCGGATCTGTATCCAGTCGCGCCCGTTGTTGAGGCTAAGCCGGAAGAACGCGGATAACGCCTTCACCAGCCGGATCACGCCATCGTGATTCCCCGCTTCAGCCATCCAGACAATAGAATCGAGGGTGTTATATAGAAAATGAGGGTTAATCTGCGCCTGAAGCGTCCGCAGCTCTGCCTTTTGCAGCTGCTGCTGCTTACGGATGCTCTGGGCCAGCAGCTCTTTGATCTGCCCGACCATGATGTTGAAGCTCTGTCCGAGATCGGCGATCTCATCGGTGCCATCCGGTTTGACTTTGGCTTCCAGATAGCCACTTGCGGTCAGACGCATCTTGTGCTGGAGCAGCTGGATGGGCCGGGTTAGCCGCCGGGTCAGCAGATAATGGAGCGTGATCGCAAAAATAATGCTTAAGCCCACGCTGACAATAATCAGCTGCCTGATCCGGTTCGCCTCGGCCACAATCTCCTGCAGCGGGGCTATGCCGATAATCGTCCAGCCTGTCGCCAGCGACGAGGTATGGACGATGAACCGGGGCGGGCCGCCCGTCTGAAGCACGAAGCTGCCGCTTCGGCCCCGTTCCCCCGCAGGAATCAGGTTGTCCTGAATGACGGCCAGCTCTCCCGCCCGCACAGGAGGGACATAGAGGGGACGGTTCTGCTCGTCCAGCAGGTAGAAGAATCCGGTAGTGCCGATCGTCACCTTGTCGCAGAACTCTTTAATGAAGGAATCGCTCAGATCCACAATGATATAACCGATGACCTCATGCGTAATCCGCTGCTTGACCGCCGTCATAATCGAGATCACGCCCTCGTCCCCGTAGGTGAATCCGTCCACCCGGTCATAGCCGGTAATCAGCGGCGGGGGCACCCGGAGGATCAGCTCCGGCTGCTGGGATAACGCCTGAAAATGCGGATTACGCAGCGGGTTGCTGGCCGACTGGAAGATTCCCCGGCGCTCGCTGATGCCTTTGCCGTACAGGTTAATCAGGCTGATGTTGAGCACATTCTCATACTTGTAGGTGTCCCGGTAGAGGGTGAAGGTCTGCAGAATGTCCTTGGCCTCCTGATAGGTCTCCGACTGCGAGAACAGAAAGTGGATGACCTGAGGATTATTGCTAAGCTCCAGCAGACGCTCGGTATCCTTGAACAGGTTGTCCATATTCGTTCCCAGCATATCGGCCTGAAGCATGCTTGAAGCCTTGCTGTGACTGGAGATGGATTGGTAGGATTTCTGGTAGGAAATGAGGCCGACGGCAATCAGCGGTATGGTGGACAGCACTATGAACAAAGCCAGCAGTTTGGCTCTAAGACTGGAGGAGATCCAGCGTGTAATCCGCATTATCGGGAATTCCCTTTCACAAGTAGAGTAGATGCCGTTCCTAGCTCTATTTTATAACAAATATTGGAATACCGAAACAAAAAAGAAAGCGCAAACAAAATATCCACCTTTTGAATAAAAAAGTACACCAAAACACCCGCCCGGGGGCAATAAACCCAAAATTAGAAAGCAAACGCCAAAGGCTGCCCGTATAATGCCCTTCTGTAAGCGTTCTATAATGGGCACAACACCGGAACAAGGTGAACGTCAAGGGGGAGGAATAAGGAGATATGAAAAAGCTTGGAAAAGTGGGGGCTGTGCTGGCCCTGACCCTGTCCATGACCCTGTTAGGGGCATGCAGCAGCAATAACGGCGGGAACACGGCGGCGGATGCGGGCAAGACAGACAGTGCAGCAACGAAGGCGCCGGCGGCAAATGCCACCAAAGAGGCTAAGGACATCACGCTCGGCTTCTCGCAGGTCGGGGCGGAGAGCGGCTGGCGCAGCGCGAATACGAAGTCTATTCAGGATTCAGCCAAGGAAGCGGGCTACACACTGAAATTCTCGGATGCCCAGCAGAAGCAGGAGAATCAGATCAAGGCGCTGCGTTCTTTTATCCAGCAAAAGGTCGATGTCATCTCATTCTCTCCGGTAGTGGAATCCGGCTGGGATACTGTGCTGAAGGAGGCGAAGGCGGCAGGCATTCCGGTCGTTTTGACAGACCGTGCGGTAGATTCCAAGGATACCTCACTGTATGTTACCTTCCTGGGCTCCGATTTCGTGGAAGAAGGCCGCAAGGCAGGGAAGTGGCTGACTGAGCAGTATAAGGACGCTTCCGAGGACGTTAACATTGTAGAGCTGCAGGGAACTACAGGCTCAGCTCCGGCTAATGACCGGATGGCAGGCTTCGCCGAGACCATTAAGGATAACCCGCACCTCAAGGTCATTGCTTCACAGACCGGCGACTTCACCCGCGCCAAGGGCAAGGAAGTCATGCAGGCCTTTCTGAAGGCCAATAAGGATATCGATGTGCTGTATGCCCATAACGACGATATGGCGCTGGGGGCGATTCAGGCGATTGAAGCAGCAGGTCTGAAGCCGGGCCAGGATATAAAGATTATCTCTGTCGATGCCGTGAAGGACGGCATGCAGGCCGCCAGTGAAGGTAAAATCAACTTCATCGTCGAGTGCAACCCGCTGCTTGGACCTCAGCTGATGCAGGTAGTTAAAGATGTGGTCGACGGCAAGCCGGTAGAGGCCCGGATCGTGACCGAGGAGACAACCTTCACTTCCGAGCAGGCCAAGGAAGCTTTGCCTAGCCGCCAGTATTAAATATTGTATAAGAAGAACTTAAGAAATTAACGAAAAGCAAAAAGAAGCGGAGGGGAAATTTGGAACTGTAGGAGCGGTAGCGACCGCCTTTGTCACCGGATTTCAACCGCGAAGAGCGGATTAAATCAAGAAATCTGGTGACAACAGTGGCCGTAAGTCCAAATGTTCACCGCAGCGACGACCAAGCTTCAAGTTCAAACTTAAGTGCGTGGAGAATAAGGAGTGGATATAGCCTTGAGCACACAGCAGCCCATACTGCAAATGACCCGGATACATAAACGGTTTCCGGGGGTGAAAGCCCTGACAGATGTGAGTCTGCGCCTGTTCCCCGGCGAGGTGCATGCCTTGATGGGTGAGAATGGCGCCGGTAAATCCACCTTGATCAAGGTGTTGACCGGCGTCTATTCGATTGATGAAGGCCTTGTGGAGATGGAGGGTACCGCCATCTTCATGCGCAGCCCGCAGGAATCACAGTCTGCGGGCATCAGCACCGTGTACCAGGAGGTGAATCTGTGCCCCAACCTGACCGTGGCCGAGAACATCTTCATCGGCCGGGAGCCGCGGCGGTTCGGCTGCATCCAGTGGAAGCAGATGAATCTGCGGGCAGAAGAGCTGCTCCGGGAACGGATGAATCTGCACATCGACGTCACCCTGCCTCTACAGAGCTACTCTGTTGCAGTTCAGCAATTGGTTGCCATTGCCAGAGCGCTGAATATCTCAGCGAAGGTGCTGATTCTGGATGAGCCGACCTCAAGCCTGGATCAGAATGAAGTGGATCAGCTGTTCCGCATTATGAGGAAGCTTCAGCAGGAGGGACTGTCGATCCTGTTTGTGACGCATTTTCTGGACCAGATGTATGAAATCTCCGACCGGGTTACCATTCTGCGCGGCGGTGAGCTGGTCGGTGAATACATGGCGAACGAGCTAAGCCGCCTGGATCTCGTACTCAAAATGATCGGCAAGGAGCTTCATCTGCTGGATGAGCTGCCTGAGCTTGCGGCACAGGACAAGAACAGCCTGGGCGATGAGCTGCTTAGGGCGGAAGGGCTGGGCCGCCGGGGCGGAATCGAGCCGTTCGACCTGACGATCCGTAAGGGAGAGGTCGTCGGACTGGCCGGGCTGCTGGGTTCCGGGCGGACGGAGGCGGCCCGGCTGTTGTTCGGTGCCGATAAGCCGGACTCCGGGCAAGTGATCCTGCCGCCAACTGGCGGCGGGGTGCACTCCCCCCGGGAAGCAATAGGACGGAGGATCGCCTTCTGCTCGGAGAACCGCAAGACCGAGGGGATCATCGGCGATCTGACAGTAAGAGAGAACATTATTCTGGCGCTCCAGGCCAAGGACGGGATGTTCAAGACGATCCCGCGCAAGCGGCAGGAGGAGCTGGCCGGAGAATACATCCGTATGCTGAATATCAACCCTCCCAGCCCGGACCAGCTGATCAAGAACCTCAGCGGCGGCAATCAGCAGAAGGTGCTGCTGGCCCGCTGGCTGCTGACGGAGCCGGAGCTGTTCATCCTCGATGAGCCGACGCGGGGCATCGATATCGGAGCCAAGGCAGAGATTCAGAAGCTGGTGCTGACGCTCTCCCGGCAGGGGATGTCGTTCCTGTTCATCTCCTCAGAGCTGGAGGAGGTGCTGCGGGTCAGCGACCGGATCGCCATTCTGCGCGACCGCCGCAAGGTGAAGGAAATTTCAGAGAAGGACATGAGCCAGCAGCAGATTATGCAGGCGATTGCGGGAGGCTGAACCGATCATGAGCTCAATAATGAAGCATCATTTATTCTGGCCGCTGTGCGTTCTGGCTGCACTGCTGCTGTTCAACCTGTGTTATTCGCCGGATTTCTTCTCGATCACCGTGCATGACGGGCATTTATACGGCAGCTTGATCGATATTCTGAACTTCGGTGCCCCGCTGATTCTGGTAGCTATCGGGATGACGCTGGTAGTGGCTACCAAGGGGATCGACCTGTCGGTCGGTTCCATAGTAGCCATCTCAGGCGCCATCGCCTGTCTGAGCATCAGCAGAGCAGCGGATCAGAACAGTCTGGGGCTGATCCTGACCTCGGTGCTGCTCGCCGCAGGCTTGTCCCTGATGCTGGGGGCCTGGAACGGACTGCTGGTCTCAGGGGCCGGGATTCAGCCGATTATTGCCACGCTGATTCTGATGGTTGCGGGAAGAGGCATCGCCCAGCTCATTACCGGCGGACAGATTATTACGGTAACCAGCACCAAGTATGCGTACATCGGGTCCGGTTCACTGGCGGCGCTGCCTTTCTCTATTTTTGTCGTCGCTCTGGTTCTGGTGATCGCTCTGCTGCTTACCCGGCGGACGGCCCTCGGCCTGTTCATCGAATCGGTAGGCTGCAATCCGGCCGCCAGCAAGATGTCCGGCATCCGTGCCCACTTAGTCATACTGGCCGTCTATGTGTTCTGCGGCTTATGCGCCGGTATCGCCGGCCTGCTGCTCAGCTCGAATGTCTCCAGCGCTGACGGCAATAATGCCGGTCTCTGGTATGAGCTGGACGCTATTCTCGCCGTGGTCATCGGCGGGACGTCGCTGAACGGCGGCCGCTTCTATCTTACCGGCACCGTGATCGGAGCGCTGATCATCCAGACGCTGACCACCACCATTTACATGATCGGCGTCCCGCCGGAGATTACGCTGGTTGTTAAGGCCTGTGTCGTCCTGGCCGTCTGCCTGATCCAGTCGGACACTTTCCGCGCCACGGTTGCCGCCCGCTGGAAGTCGCGGCATTACCCCGCTGAGAAGGAGATGAGCCGCCATGCCTCTTAACCGCAAGTATATTCCGATCGTTGTCACCATTCTGCTGTTCATCGTAATGTTCACCGCCGGTTCCTTCCGGTACACAGGCTTCTTCTCCCTCCAGGTGCTGATGAATCTGCTGGTGGACAATGCTTTTCTGCTAATAACGGCTGTGGGCATGTCCTTCGTCATCCTGTCCGGCGGCATTGATCTGTCGGTCGGCTCGGTGATTGCGTTATCCACAATGGTCTCGGCGAGCCTTGTGCAGCAGCAGGGCTGGCCGCCCGCCGTGGTGATCCCGATTGTGCTCCTGATGGGTGCCGTATTCGGCACGGCTATGGGAGCGATTATCCATTATTTCTCCATCCAGCCGTTCATCGTCACACTGGCCGGAATGTTCCTGGCCCGGGGCTTATGCTATGTCATCAGCATCGATACCATCACCATCGATAACACCTTCTACACCGCCATGGCCCAGACGCGAATTCCGCTGCCGGGAGGCAGCTTCCTCTCCATCAGCGCGGTTATCGCCATACTTGTCGTTGCCGCCGCAATCTTCACGGCCCACTATACCCGGTTCGGTCGCAATGTGTATGCCCTTGGAGGCAGTGAGCAATCGGCGCTGCTGATGGGGCTGCCTGTGGCGAGAACCAAGGTGCTGGTCTATACGCTTAGCGGGCTATGCTCGGCGCTGGCAGGCGTGGTGTTCACCTTTTACATGCTGTCGGGGTATGGGCTGCATGCCGTCGGCTTCGAGCTGGACACGATCGCGGCGGTCGTCATTGGCGGTACACTGCTGACCGGAGGTGTAGGCTATGTGCTGGGTACCTTCTTCGGTGTACTGATTCAAGGCGTCATTCAGACGATTATCAGCTTCGAGGGCACACTCAGCTCCTGGTGGACGAAGATCGTCATCGGCCTGCTGCTGTTCATCTTCATCCTGCTGCAGCGGGTGCTAAGCTCCAGGCGGCTGACTTTAAAAGAATAAGCAGAGTGGGGAGACAAATTATACTTGTCTCCCCATTTTTTTGAAATATAATAATGTATAGGTTTTACGCTATACATTATCTTTCTATTTCTCGCCGAAACGGTACCATCCTTTAAAAGGAAGGCAAAGCCGTTTCCACTTGCTATATAATTGTAATCGCTATCATACGGAAGGGGGGATCTGCTTGCAAACGGTAAAAGAGTGCCTGCTGCTGCTGTTGTTCATCCTAACACTGATGCTGACAGGCGGCTGCACGGGTGGCGGGAATAACGGCGGGCAACAGGGACTGCCAATGCAGGAGCCTTCTCCTGCGGCCCTTACAGGCCTGCTGCCACCGGCAGCGGAGATCGCCGCTGACAACAAGCCAATCGTGCTGGGCTTCTCCCAGCTCGGGTCGGAGAGTACCTGGCGGGAAGCGAACACCGCCTCGATCCGCGAAGCCGCCGGGGAGGCGGGAATTACGCTGCTGCTGAAGAACGCCGAGCAGGATCAGCAGCTGCAGTTCGAGGCTATCCGCTCTTTTATCCGCAGCGGTGTCGATGTGATCGCCATTGCGCCTGTGGTGCAGACCGGCTGGGAGCCGATTCTGCTGGAGATTAAGCAGGCCGGAATTCCGGTGATTATCCTGGACCGTTCAGTGAATGTACCGGACAGCTCGCTCTATGTCACGTTCATCGGCTCTGACTTCTATGAAGAAGGCGTGAAGGCGGCTAAGTATGTGAGAGACAAGATGCGCCATCACAACGGCGAGATCCGCATTGCCGAATTGCAGGGAACCGTAGGCTCAACGCCATCTATCGACCGCGGGCGCGGGTTCCGCAAGCTGATCGCGGATCAGCCGAACCTGCGGATTACCCTGAGCGCCCCGGCGGATTTCACGCGCAGCGGCGGTCATGAGGTGATGAAGACCTTCCTGCAGCAGCCGAAGGAGCAGTGGCCCCAGGTGCTCTTTTCCCATAATGACGATATGGCAATCGGTGCAGTGGAGGCTATTAAGGAGGCCGGACTTGTGCCGGGAGAGGATATTATTATTGTGTCGGTGGACGGAACGCGGCGGGCATTCGAGCAGATGGTGGCGGGCAGCATCAACGCGGTGGTCGAATGTAATCCGCTGCTCGGGCCTCTGCTCATGCAGGCCGTGAAGGAGATTATGGCCGGCCGGACCCTGCCGAAGCGGATGGTGACCCCGGAGGATATATACACCCAGGAGCTGGCTGCAATAGAGATTAACCACCGCAAATATTAAGACAAAAAACCAAAAAATTTCAACTTTTCAAACAAAAATCTACATTGTTCATTGGGCAGAAGTATATTAAGATGATCTCGAATAACAAATATTAGTAGATTCATTCAAGTAATTCAATAGGAGGGGGGGATTGTGAGCTTCCGGCATAAGTAGCGCATCCGATTGAAAGGGTTTACACAAATTCGTAATGGAGGAGAATGCCGATGTTCAAAAAGCTCTCGGTGCTTGTGATGACCTTTGTTCTGCTGCTGGGCTGTATGCCTATGCTGTCTGCTCAAGCGGCAGGGAACGCCACAGCCAAACAGCCGGGAAATTCCAATCCGCTGATGGACCACAAGCTGGGTGCCGATCCCTTCGCATTGACGTATAACGGAAGAGTCTATATCTATATGTCGAGTGATGCCTATGTCTATAACAGCAACGGAACCGTGAAGGATAATGATTTCAGCGCACTGAACAAAATTAATGTCATCTCTTCGGCAGATATGGTGAACTGGACAGACCATGGTGCCATCCCGGTTGCCGGAGCCAATAATGTCAACGGTTCTGCGGGCATTGCCAAATGGGCCTCGCTCTCCTGGGCACCGTCAGCAGCCGTGAAGAAAATCAACGGCCAGGATAAATTCTTCCTGTACTTCGCCAACGGGGCGTCAGGCATCGGGGTACTGACAGCCAACTCTCCGATTGGCCCATGGTCCGATCCGCTCGGTAAAGCGCTGGTGACAGGCAGTACACCGGGAATGTCCGGGGTGACCTGGCTGTTTGACCCGGCGGTACTGGTCGATGACGACGGCAGCGGCTATCTGTATGCAGGCGGGGGCATCCCCAACACTTCGGACCCGGCATCTATTGCGAGTCCCAAGACAGCCCGCGTGCTGAGACTTGGTGCGGATATGACCAGCATTATTGGAAGCGCCTCCACGATTGATGCTCCCTATATGTTTGAGGATTCGGGCATCCACAAGTATGGCGGCAAATATTATTACTCGTATTGCTTCAACTTCTCCGGCACGCATCCGGCTGCCTATCCGGCAGGTGAAATCGGGTACATGGTCAGCAACAGTCCGATGGGACCCTTCACCTATACCGGGCATTTCCTGAAGAATCCGTATACGTTCTTCGGAGTGGGCGGCAATAACCATCATGCCGTGTTCAACTTCAATAACGAGTGGTATGTGGTGTACCATGCCCAGACTGTAGCGAAGGCAGTACTTGGCGACGGCAAGGGCTACCGCTCACCGCATATCAACAAGCTGTTCCATAATTCCAATGGGACCATTCAGGAGGTTCAAGGCAATATGGCGGGCATCGCCCAGATTGCCAATCTGAATCCGTATAACAGAGTCGAAGCCGAGACGATTGGCTGGAACGCGGGTATTACAACGGAACGTACGCAGGCTGCGGGCGGTCCTGTCAGCAATATGAATGTGACCAATATTAACAATGGAGACTGGGTTGCCGTGGGCAATGCCGATTTCGGCTCCGGCGCTTCCAGCTTCAAGGCGAATGTGGCATCGGCTACAGGCGGCGGTAAAATCGAAATCCGGCTCGACAGCGCAACCGGCCCGCTGGTCGGCACGCTGAATGTTCCTAATACAGGAGGAGCGCAGTCCTGGCAGGAGGTACAAACTACGGTCAGTAATGCGGCAGGGGTGCACAGACTCTATCTGGTCTTCACCGGATCAGGCTCCGGCAATCTGTTCAACTTCGATTACTGGCAGTTCTCTACGGGCGGCGATGGCGGCACGACACCTCCTCCAGTGAGCAAGGTGGAAGCGGAGGACATGACGCTCAGCGGGACCTATGCCGGCAAGATCACTTCCCCTTTCAGCGGAGTGGCGCTGTACGGGAATGATGACGCTGCTGTATTCAATCAATATTATGCCTACGGTACGCATAACTTCTCGGTCCGGGGGGCTTCTAACAATTCCTCTACGGCGCGGGTGGATCTGCTGATCGGCGGTGTGAACGTTGGCTCCTTCAATTTCAGCGGCACAACGCCCTCGGTACAGACGTTGACCAACGTGGCCCACGCCACCGGCAATCAGGAGGTCAAGCTGGTGGTTACCACGGATAATGGAAGCTGGGATGCCTATGTGGATTATATTGAATGGAGCCAGTGATGAGGCAATCAGATGGGAGGAGGGGCGCTATGGCAAGTGGAAACGGCCGTGTGCAACATATAAATTCTATTTTTAAAAAAACAGGGCTGTACCTGATGGCAATTTCGCTAATGCTCGGCATCCTGTTCAATCCTTCTACGGTTGCTGCCGCGACCTTCACGAACCCGTTTATTTATGCCGATGCCCCGGACAATGATGTCATCAGGGTGGGCAATGTGTATTACATGACCAGCACCACCATGCATATGACCCCCGGAGTCCCTATCATGAAGTCCTATGATCTGGTGAACTGGGAAATCGTGAACTATGTCTACGATACGTATGCGAACGGGGATGCCCAGAACCTGAACAACGGACAGAATGAGTATGGCAAGGGTTCCTGGGCAAGCAGCATCCGGTACAATAACGGGATCTACTATGTGTCCTTCGGGTCCAACTCAACCGGCCGGACTTATATCTATCAGACGACGAATATTGAAAATGGCCCCTGGACCTCATCGGTCCTGAACAGCTATTATCACGATGCGTCGCTGCTGTTCGACAATGGCCGGGTCTTCCTGGTGTACGGAGTTGATAATATCAGCCTGATTGAGCTGACGGCAGATGCCAAGGCGATTAAGTCTGGCGGAATCAGTCAGGTCATCATCCCGAATTCCAGCAATATTGCCGGTTCGAGCTTCATCGTGAAGGCCGAAGGCGCGCATATCCAGAAGATCAACGGTTATTATTATGTGTTCCTGATCTGCTGGCCTTCGGGAAGCGGACGCACCCAATTGACCTACCGCTCCACCAGCTTAACTGGAGGCTATACGGGGCAGGTGTCACTTAACGACTCGGGCATTGCCCAGGGCGGCATCGTGGACACGCCATCCGGCTCTTGGTACGCAATGCTCTTCAGAGACAGCGGGGCAGTCGGGCGGATGCCGTATCTGGTGCCGGTAACCTGGTCAGGGAACTGGCCGGTCTTCGGAAGCGGGGGCAAGGCGCCGCGGACCCTGAACCTGCCTGCCGAAGGGTATCCGGTGAAGAAGGTGTACGCGTCAGACGAGTTCACAGCACCATCTTCAGGCTCAGGGCTGGCTAAGGTCTGGCAGTGGAACCACAATCCTGATAACTCGAAGTGGTCGCTGACTCAGCGCCAAGGCTTCATGCGGCTGACGACCGGCAAGGTAAGCACAAGTCTGCTGGATGCCCGGAACACGCTGACCCAGCGGACGTTCGGACCGAAGAGCACAGGCGTCACGGCTCTGGAGACGGGCGGGATGAAGGACGGGGACGTTGCCGGACTGGCTGCTTTTCAGGCGAAATACGGGTTCGTCGGCGTGAAAATGTCCGGCAATTCCAAATCCATTGTGATGGTCAATGCCAGCTCCGGGTCTATGACTCAAGTGGCGGGTGTGCCGCTCAGCCAGAACAGAGTCTATCTGAAGGTGCTCTGCGATTTCACCAATCAGACGGATAAGGCGTACTTCTCCTATAGTCTGGACGGCAACAACTGGACATCCATAGGGAATACGCTGCAGATGTCTTATACGCTGCCTCACTTTATGGGCTACCGGTTTGCACTGTTTAATTATGCGACGAAGTCAGCGGGCGGCTATGCGGATTTTGATTATCTGCGTCTGGAATAGCTTGTTTGAATTTGAACCCAATTAGAAAAAGGAGATGTATTCAATTGAAGAATAGAATCAAGAAGGTTGTGGGCGGGCTCGCCTTAGCGAGTGTCCTGCTCACCTCTGTGATGGCAGGCAATGCCAGCGCAGCAATTACTAACGGATCGAAGTTCCTGGGGAATATTATTGCAGGCAGTGCTCCCAGCAACTTCACCACCTATTGGAATCAGGTTACCCCTGAGAACGGCACCAAATGGGGAGCGATTGAAGGCAACCGCAACCAGATGAACTGGGGCAATGCGGACATGATCTATAATTATGCGATTAGCAAAAACATCCCGTTCAAGTTCCATACCCTGGTCTGGGGAAGCCAGGAGCCTAACTGGGTCGCTGGTCTATCGGCAGCGGAGCAGAAGGCGGAGATCAGCTCGTTCATTACTCAGGCAGGCCAGCGTTATTCGGCCAAGTCAGCCTTCGTGGATGTTGTCAATGAACCGCTGCATGCCAAGCCTTCGTACCGCAATGCCATCGGCGGTGACGGAAGCACCGGCTGGGATTGGGTCATCTGGTCCTTCCAGCAAGCCCGGGCGGCGTTCCCGAATTCCAAGCTGCTCATCAATGAATATGGCATTATCGGTGACCCCAGCGCGGCCGATAAGTATGTGACCATTATCAATCACCTGAAGTCCAGAGGACTGATCGATGGTATTGGTATTCAGTGCCACTACTTCAATATGGATAATGTAAGTGTGAGCACCATGAATACTGTACTGAATAAGCTTGCTGCAACAGGCCTGCCAATCTATGTCTCCGAGCTGGATATTACCGGTGATGACAACACCCAGCTTGCCAGATACCAACAGAAATTCCCTGTGCTCTGGAACCATCCTTCCGTTAAGGGCGTAACCCTGTGGGGCTACATCCAGAATCAGACCTGGGCAGCCAACACCCATCTGGTGAATTCCAACGGTACAGAGCGCCCGGCTATGAAGTGGCTGAAGCAATACCTGGGCGGCTCCTCGGCCCTGATGGAAACCACCGACACCCAGGACATCACCGACAGCGTGATCCAGCCGGATAGTGTGGTTGAGCCAGACCTGCAACTGGATATCCAGCCTGTGCTGGAACCCGTTCCGGCCGAGTAAGTTGAGGCAGGCACGCGGTATGTAATAAAAGCATTACTTAAGGGCTGCTCCCGTGGCGCAATGCGCGCCGGGAGCAGCCCTTTTTTGTTGGGATGGGCAGTGTAGAGTCGCATGGACCAAATGTATGCGAGAAACCGAATACATTGGGCGGTGCGGGGGCACGTGGGCCAAATGTATGCGAAAAACCGAACACATTGGGCAGGCACAGGCGGACCGGAAGACAGCTTGTGATTTTCATCTTGCGTTCGCTGACCAAAAGTGGCACACTAGTAATAAATATATTGAACGTGGCAAAGAATGCCCCGCTCCCTTCTCTTGTAGAAGGAGGCGGGGTTTTGTGCGTTTAGAGATTAATCTCATTGCAGAGCGGGGGAATTAAAGTGGGCTTTACAGAAGAACATGACCAGTGGTTAAGCAAGCATTTGAAACAAAGAAAGGGGGAGCGGCTCGATGCACTCAAGCGGGGGCATAGCTACGGTAACCGCTTATTCGTTGAATGTGTGTGGTGGCCACTTACCGGACATTTTCACGGACTCCATCCGGAATATGAAGTTAAGGACTGGCGCGGCAGATCCTATTTTATCGATTTACTGTGGAAGGTTGGTTCCTCGCGAATTGCATTTGAGATTATGGATTACGGATCGCATGGAACGGACCGGAGCAAATACCGGATGGACTTGAATCGCGGTCTCTTTCTGCAATCGCAGGACTATATGGTTCTCTATATCTCGCTGGATGAGATGAAAGAGAATCCGTCATTTGTCCTTTCCACACTGCGGAACATGCTGTCTCCTTACTTGTTGGCAGGAACTGCTAATAGAAGCACAGAGAAATCCTATTCCAGAATTGAACGGGATTTGATGAGGTTAGCTATCCGTAACTATCGTGTCCTACGTCCCGGCGATGCAGCGAGAGAGCTTGAGCTACACTACACCACAATTATTAAATACAGCCGTATGCTGGTGGATAAAGGGAAATTCCGCCCTGTAGCGAGAGGGACATCTCCACGAGTTACATATTACGAGTACATAGGTACAATTCAAAGTCCAGATCTGGTCTAAAAAAACAGCGTCACCGAATGTAATCGAAAAACCGATTACAATGGGCCGGATGGTCATACCCCTGTCAAGTAGACAGACAAAAAAAGCTAAGCAGCCAGCGCGTGCCGATACTCAATCGGCGCACGCTGTTTCAGTTTCGCCTGAAAACGTTGGTAATTGTAAAAATAGATATAATCCTCAACCGCTTGATGAATCTCTGCTTCTGACTTACACTGGTGAAGGTACAACTTTTCTGTCTTCAGATGCGAAAAGAAGGATTCGATGCAGGCGTTGTCCAGGCAGGTTGCTTTGCGAGAGTGGCTGCCCTTGACGCTGAATGCCTCTAATCGTGTGTTGTACGCCTGAGACGTGTACTGAAAGCCTTGGTCCGAATGGAGCACGGCCTCAGACACGTCTCTTTTCCGTGTCCACTGTTCAACCGTATCCAAGACGAGGTTTACGTCGTTTCGCTCCGAGATCTGCCAAGCTACAATTTCATTGTTGAAGAGGTCCTGAATCGCAGACAGATAATAAAAGCGGGTGCCGTCTGAGATATACGTAATGTCCGTTACTAGCTTTTGCTGAGGTGCTGTCGCATGAAACTTACGCTTTAATCGGTTCGGGTAGACCACGGAAGGAGCAGAGCCCGCACGACGCCTTTTCTTGCGAATGACGGACTGGATCGATAGCTCTTTCATGAGCCGCCATACCTTCTTGTGGTTGACGAGGTAGCCTGCCTCCCGCAGGGCTGCCTGCATTCGAGGGTACCCGAAATAGGGATGAGCCAGGTGAATCGCCACCATATGCTCTTTCATAGCGTGCTCTTGCTCATGGGCCTCCATTCGTCGAGCCTGTGTACCTCGCCACTTGTAGTAATTCGCCCGCGATACCTCTGCAATGGCTAATAGGCGGGTGACGCCATGTTGGTCACGTAGTTCTTCAAGGATGGCGTATTTGTCGTGTAGTCCAAGCTTCCCTCCCTTTATAGATTTGGATACCGCTTTTTTAAGTAGTCCACCTGTGCCTTTAAGTAATCTCGTTCTTCTTCTATACTGGCAAATGTAGAACGTGGACGTCCTTTTAAAGGGCTTGTTGCCCCTTTTGGTGTATCGAGTGGCTCCCCATTCCGATATTTCTTTACCCATACTTTAAGCTGGGTACAGTTCACAATCCCCAACCTGTCGGAGACGACCTTATAGCTCTCACCTCCTGTAAAATAAGCTTGAATAGCCTCTTTCTTGAATGCCTCCGTGTACGATTGAAACACTTGTCCCTTTTTGGCCATACCAAAATCCCCTCCCAGTTCACTCATTTCCTCATGTTAACACATGAGGTTTTTTCGAGTGTCTACTTAAAGGGGATAATACCAGGACGGGGGGCGTGGACGAAAATGTAATCGAAAAACCGATTACATTGCGCCGGATGGGTGGTGCGGACGAAAATGTAATCGAAAAACCGATTACAATGGGCCGGACGGGGGGGCGTGGACGAAAATGTAATCGAAAAACCGATTACATTGCGCCGGATGGGCGGTGCGGACGAAAATGTAATCGAAAAACCGATTACAATCGGCCGGACGGGGGGCGTGGACGGAAATGTAATCGAAAAACCGATTACAATGGGCCGGACGGGGGGCGTGGACGAAAATGTAATCGAAAAACCGATTACATTGCGCCGGATGGGCGGTGCGGACGGGAATGTAATCGAAAAACCGATTACAATGCGCCGGATGGGTGGTGCGGATGGAAATGTAATCGAAAAACCGATTACAATGGGACGGACGGGGGGCGTGGACGAAAATGTAATCGAAAAACCGATTACAATGCGCCCGCCATCACTCACCCGCACAAGTAAGTTATCCCCGCGCCCGCTAACGCACCCGCCAAGCTCACCCGCCATCCGCCGCAGGAAGAACGATCTTCCCCTCCCTATACACCTTCCTGTACTGTGACGGCGTGTAGGAAGTAACCTTCTTGAATATCTTCGAGAAGTACAACGGGTCGTGGTAGCCGACCGAGTAAGACAACGACTTCACCGACAACCGCGATTCAGCCAGCAGCTCACATGCCCGCCGGATGCGCACGGTGGTCAGGTAGCCGGAGATGGAGGTGCCCGTCTCTTTTTTGAACAGCCGGAACAGGTAACTGCGCTCAATCGACACATATTCCACCACATCCAGCACCGACAAGGAAGACTTCCAATAGTTACTCTCAATATAGGCCTTCGCTGACCCTACATAGTCCTTCTTGAGACTGGCCTGCTCACTCGGATAATACTCCATGTAATACGACAGCAGCAGATGAAACGCCGCATCCGAGCGCTCCCGTGCATACGGCTCCTGTTGATATCCCTTGACCTGATCGAACATAGCTCTGAAATCCTGCGGGGCAGCCGTTACAACGGGCTGGTCCGGTAAGATATGAATCATGGCAAGCAAGCGCAGAGCCTCTGCCCCGCTGAACTCGATCCAGCAATACGCCCACGGGTCCTGCGGATCAGGATAATAATACACCTCCGTCTGCGGAAAAATCATAAAGCTCTCACCCGTCTCCACAGGGTGCACCGCCTGGCCGGTCTTCAAGTAGCCCCTGCCGCTTACGATATAATGCAGCGCATATACATCCCGGACGCCGGGTCCCCATCTGTGCAGATTGGGGGGCTTGTACCCGTTCCCTTTTACCATTGGACCCTCGCCAAGTCCGTATTCCCTAGAGTTCATAGTCGGCACCTGTACCCTTTAAAATGATAATACTACTATTATAAGCTGAATATCAGCCACTGGCTCTATGCCCAGTCGTCACTATAGTGAATATTTGGACTTCCTGCATAATACCCCAACAGGCTGTCAGAATTAACTGGATTTTATAGGCGTTATGCAACTATATAGATTGAACTTGATAACTCAAGTTAAAGGAAAAGGGACGGAGGGGAATTTTGGAACTATAGGAGCGGTAGCGTCCGCCTTTGTATTTGGATTTCTACCGCGAGGAGCGGTTTCAATCAGGAAATCCTAATACAACAGCGGCCGGAAGTCCAAAACTTCTCTGGAGTCGCGGCTAATCCCAAAACATAAAAATAATTAGTTCAATTTATATAATAATGTAGATGGAGCCAGTTAAGTATGTCTTAGCCGTATTCAAAAATGACAACGCTTTCTTAAGAATGTTGGCTTACGCCGTCGCGGAGCTTGCAGGTAAACTAAAGGTACGAGGGAGGAGCGCATATGGAATTGGAAACACAGCCAAAAAGTCCCGGAACCGGTGGCGGCCGGCGGTCGTTTTTATGGAAGCGGTTTAAAAAACAGAAAGTACTGCATTTGTTCGTCGGGCTAGGCATGATCTATCTGCTGATCTTCGCGTATACTCCGATGTTCGGCATCCTGATGGCGTTCAAGGATTACAGCATCTCCGGCGGCATCAAAGGAATCTTCACCAGCGATTGGGTCGGGCTGAGGTATTTTGATGAATTCGTCCATGATTATCAATTCGGCAAGCTGGTCCGCAACACGCTTGTCCTCAGTCTGCTGAAGGTCATCTTTGCCTTCCCGGCGCCGATCCTGCTGGCAATCATGCTGAATGAAGTGAAGCACATGGCCTTCAAGCGGTTTGTGCAGACGATCAGCTATCTGCCGCATTTTATCTCCTGGGTGGTCGTGGTTGGCGTATCCTATGCCTTCCTGTCCGCCGATGTCGGTGTGGTCAATAAGGCGCTGATGGCGATGGGCTTCACGGATGAGCCGCTGGCCTTCCTGACCAGTCCGAATTACTTTTGGGGGCTGGCGGTAGGGAGTGCGGTGTGGAAGGAGATGGGCTGGTGGACGATTATTTTTCTGGCGGCGATCTCGGGGATCAGTCCTTCCCTGTATGAGGCTGCTGAGATTGACGGTGCCGGAAGGCTGGCGCGAATCCGTTATATCACCCTGCCGGGGATGAAGGGAACCATCGTTGTTGTACTGGTGCTGACCATCGGAAGTATTCTCGGCGGCGGACTGGTGGGCTCCAACTTCGAGCAGGCCTACCTGCTCGGCAACAGTATCAATAATCCAACCTCTGAGATTGTCCAGACCTACGCATTCAGGGTGGGGTTAAGCGACGGGCGGTTCTCCTATGCAGCGGCCATAGATTTAATTCAATCGGTGATTTCGGTAGCGCTGATATTCTCCAGTAACTATATCGCCAAGCGGGTGTCAGGCTCAAGTCTGTTTTAGAGAGAGGAGGGAAGGCTATGCTGAAGAGTCAGCGTCAGAAGGATTTTGTTTTTGACAGCGTGATCTATGTGGTATTGTTCATTATTATGCTTACGATGCTGTATCCGTTCTATTATGTGTTAATTGCCTCCTTCAATAAAGGCTCGGACTCGCTGCTGGGCGGTGTGTATCTGTGGCCCCGGAATTTTACCCTGGAGAATTACCGGGTGTTCATGGATGATCCCAAGTGGGTGAAGGCGTTCCTGGTCTCCGTACTGCGGACAGTGTCCGGCACCTTGCTCGGACTGCTGCTCACCAGCATCGTCGCTTACGGTCTATCCCATCGTGATCTGTTATTCAGCAAGGTCTATTTCACAGTGATCGTATTCGCCATGTACTTCTCCGGCGGACTGATCCCTTATTATGTAGTCCTGCGTTCACTAGGCTTGTTAAATTCCTTTGCGGTGTATATCATCCCGTCCATGCTCAGCACGTTCTTCCTGCTCATTGCGATCTCATTCTTCCGTGAAATTCCCGCTGAGCTAAAGGAATCTGCGCATATAGACGGGGCCGGTGAGCTTACGATATTCTTCCGCATCATCCTGCCGGTCTCAACGCCGGTGCTGGCGACTATGGCCTTGTTCATGGGGGTGGGGCAATGGAATTCCTGGCTGGATTCGGCTTATTTCGTCCAGTCCGAGGAGCTGCGTACGCTGGCCTTCCGCATGATGGAGGTCATCAACAAGAGCAACTCTCCGATGGATTCGCTGGCGGTAGCCAACAGTGCCTCGGCGGGTGTGACCAGCTTCTCCTTACAGGTCACTTCAATGGTCGTTTCCATTGTTCCCATTATCTGTGTGTACCCGTTCCTGCAGAAGTATTTCGTACATGGTATCATGCTGGGTTCGGTAAAAGGCTAGGCCAGTGCTTCAGTGTTCAAATGTTCCATTGCTCATACAGCTCATTAATTCAATCATGGAGGGATTAGCTTGAACAAAAGCAGAAGCTTCAAGATCGTCGCAGCCGCACTCTCAATGGCCGTAGTGTTATCCGCCTGCGGCGGTAACGGGGGAAATACCGCCCAGCCCGCCCCGTCCGGCAGCCCGGACGCCGCAGCAGGCGGGAATGCACCGGCCAAGCCCGGACAGGTGAAGGAGTTAAGCCTCTTCATCGATGCGTCGTGGTACCCGGTTACGGAATGGAAGGGCCCGGTCGCCGACATGATTACCGAGAAGACGGGAGTGAAGCTGAAGGTTACGGTCGCTACCGATGATAAGCAGCTTCCGCTGATGATTGCCTCCGGTGACCTGCCGGACCTGGTGTTCACCTCTTCCAACATAGACCGGTTATCCGACTCGAAGCTGTCATATTCCTGGAATGAGCTGATTGAGAAATATGCGCCGGATTTCAAGATTGACAAGACCCGGATTGCTATTCATACCATGGATGACGGCAAGTTCTATACCGTGCGGAATTCCTTTGCTACCCAGGAGGAGATGGCGAATAGTAAATATTCGTTAGGCAGCGACGGCAACCCGGGCATCGCGGTACGGGAGGACATTCTGAAGGAGCTGGGGAATCCGCCGATCAAGACCCTGGATGATTTCGTCAAGGTGCTGGGCATGGTCAAGGAGAAATATCCCGAGATGGTCCCGCTGATCATGGACAAGGACTGGATCGAACAGTATTTCCTGGCCCAGTTCGGTACGGAGACCCTGCTCGACGGCTGGTATGAACAGGACGGCAAGGTGGAATATGCGATCAGGCAGCCTAAGATGCTGGACTTCTTCAAGTTCATGAATAGCCTGTACCGCAACGGATATATCCTGGCTGAGAATTTCGCACTGGCCAATGACCAGATTGATGATCAATATGCTACGGGCGGCAAAGCCTTCGCCCATAGCCACACCGTCTCCACCGCAGATACCGATAACATCAAGATCAAGAGCAATCAGGGGAACTTCTCCTTCAAGATGCTGCCAAGCGTATTGTCGAAGGATGCCAAGGTAGTCAGCTCAGGACTCGGCTTCTCCGGAACCTTCATCACCAAGAAGAATAAGGACCCGGAGGCCTCCATCAAATTCATGCAATATCTGGCCAGCGACGAGGGCAAGAAGCTGACGATGTTCGGGGTAGAGGGCGTGCACTGGACCTGGAATGAAGAAGGCCACCCCGATTTCAAATACAATCCGTCCGATGCCGATTTCGTGAACAGCAACGGGATTAAGTGGTGGTATCTGTATAACGATGGAGTTACGGAGGGCATGCTGTCCTATGTTCCTGAGCTGCAGAAGACCCAGGCGCTGATGGAGCTGAAGTCCGTCAGAGTCTATAAGCCGGAGATCGGCCTGATCCAGACTCAGCCGGATTCACAGGAGAAGACCATTAAGACCAAGATCGATGAGATGGTCAAGAATGAGAAGGTCAAAATCTATCTGGCTGAGTCGGAGGAAGCCGCAGTAGCAGCCTATGAGAATATGCTGAAGAACGCAGAGAACATCGGCCTGCAGAAGCTGACCGATTGGGCGAATGCGACCTATCAGAAGAAGAAAGAACTGTTCAAGTAAGCGAATTCCTGCCGGTAGAGACCTGTCTCTACCGGGTTTTACATGTTCATGGTAGGATTAGAGAACACAAGTCGGGCACCGGAGGGACAGACTGCCGTGAGCATTGTACGCAAGATGATAGTAGGGTATATCTTTCTGATTTTTATTCCTGTAGTTACGTTTGGCTACTATTATTATAGTAAGATCTATGACAGTGTAAGCAGCCAGTTTGTGGAGAGCCGTCAAAAGATACTGGAGCAGGCCTATGCCAATATGAAGGCGGATCTGGCCCGGATTGATTCCACCCAGCGTATGCTGCAGTACAACCCGTATGTCACCGACTATCTGGACGGCAGCTATGAGACGGACTCAGAGAGCATATATGCCTATAACCGTTATATCAATCCGGTGATTCTGCAATCGCTTAATATCAGTCCTGAGATCGACACGTTCAGAATCTATATAACCAAGCAGGGCGTGCTGCCCATTACTGACCGGCTGCTCGAACTATCGGCGCTGGATGAACAGGGTGCCGAGGCTACCCGTATACTCCGGCCGGGCCAGGGCAAGTGGATCATTCCCGATCCTGAGGTGGAAGCGCCCCCGCTGGTATTCTACCAGAAAATATACAATAATGACTTTACCGAGATTGTGGGATTGCTGGAGCTGCGGGTCGGCAGTGAGCTGATCCGCAAGTTCTACCGGGCAACAGGCGGAGGGGATTGGACCGCGCTGCTTCTGCCGGCAGAGGGTGAGCCGCTGGAGCGGGAAGGCATTCCCGCAGCGGTGGACGATGCCACCTGGAGCAGACTGGCTTCGGGAGAAGCACAGACCTATTTCATTAACCGGGAGGTCATTGTTAATCAGCTATATATGAAGGAACTGGGCGTACGTGTCGCGGTAATCGGCAAGGTATCCGAGGTGTTCCGCTCGATCAGGAGCCAGGAGCTGGTGATGATTACGACATTCGCGGTGCTGCTTGCGTTATTGTCGTTCGCCTATTACACACTTGCATCAACGATTACGAAGCGCGTACTCCGGCTCGCCAGGCATATGCGCAATCTGAACGATGACAACCTGAAGCAGTCGGTCAGCAAGGAAGATAAGCCGGGCCGCAGGGATGAGATCAGCTTCCTGACCGAGACCTACAATTCGATGCTCCTGCGCATGGATGAGCTGATCAACAATGTCCACCGGGCCGAGCTGCGCAATAAGGAAGCCGCTTACAAGGTGCTCCAGGCCCAGATCAAGCCGCATTTTCTCTATAATACGCTGGAGACCATCCGCATGCTGGCCGAATCGAACAACGACAAGGAAGTGGCGGAGATCTCTTACTGGTTCGGCAAGCTGATGCGCTACAGCCTGTCCGCCCAGGACGATCATACCGTTCTCTCCCAAGAGCTTGAGACCGTAGTTTTCTACCTCAATATTCACAAAATGCGGCTGCAAAAAAGACTTACCTATGAGGTCGATATCGCTGTGGCTGCCGAGAACCTGATCTGTCCAAGATTCATCCTCCAGCCGCTGGTCGAGAATAGTATTATTCACGGAGCTGCCGTGACACTGCGGCCGGTCCATATCCTGATTCAGGCCAAGGAGACGGCGGATGAGATTCGAATCAGCGTGTCGGACAGCGGCATTGGCATTCCTGAGAACCAAGTGCGGCTTATTCGCGCCAGGTTATCCCGCGCAGAAGAGGTGAGGACTCAGGAGGAGGCGGAGGGAGGCGTGGGGCTGTATAATGTCAGCGAACGGATTAAATCATTCTATGGCGGGACTTCACGGCTGGATCTTGAGAGTGAAGAGGGCAAGGGGACCTGCCTGACCATCATCCTATCGAAAGGGGCGGCAGAGCAAGCATGAGAATTCTGATCGTAGACGATGAGCCGATTATCCTTGGAGGGCTGGTGAAGGTGATTGGCGGAGCCGCGCCGGTCGGAGCCGAGATCCGCGAGGCCGGCGACGCCTTCGAGGCGCTTCAGATTATGAAGGAATACATGCCGGATGTGACGGTAACCGATCTGCATATGCCGGAGAAAAACGGGTTCGAGATGATGGAGGAGGCGAAGGAGAACGGTTTATGTGAGCGCTTCATTATTCTTACCGGACATGATGACTTCGAATATGCCCGCCGGGCGCTCCGATACGGGGTAGTGGACTACCTGCTGAAGCCGGTGGATAAGGAGGAGGTAGCCCGGCTGCTGAGTCTGGTGAACCGGAATCTTCCCTCCCTGGACAGTACGGACTGTCCGCCTCATGCCAAACGGATTCTTGCCTATACCCGGCTGAATTACATGAATGACCTGTCCCTGGATCATCTGGCTGAGCTGATGCATCTTCATCCGAATTACATTAGCAGCCTGTTCAAGAAGGTCACCGGCGATACGTTCGTCAATTACCTGAATACCACCCGGATCAAGGAAGCGCAGAAGCTGCTGAGCCTCCACCGGGATCTGCCGGTAGGTGAGATCGGACGCCGGGTCGGGTATGAGAACAAGCATTACTTCAACAAAGTGTTCAAAAAATACACCGGCAGCACCCCGGGCGCTTACCGTGACAATCACTAATTAATTCCCCTCTTGGCCTTCATACACTTCAGCTTGTAGGTACGCCCGTAGGCTGTGCCATATCTCACGATCCGGTTCAGCATCCGGGTATCCTTCAGCTTGGTGAACGGGCAGGGATCGGGGGCGGTGTTCACCTCCAGAATCCAGGGAGTCAGCCGCCGGTCCAAGGCCAAATCCAGGCCGATTTCCTTAAGTCCGGGATAGGCAGAGCTTAACTGGAGGGCGCACTTCACGCCAAGTTTGTACATTTGGGCAAGCAGCTCACTGCTTTTTTCTGAACGGGTGTAAGCCTTCAGCAGTGTCTCCACCGGATAGATGGTTCCGCCCTGGCTTCCATTCGTAACCACCTTCTGCGGATGCGCCACGCGTCCCGCCGCTCCTGTAGCCTCCCACTTTCCCTGAAGATTACGCTGCACCATCACACGGATATCAAAAGGCCGTCCGCCGTAAGTCAGCAGCCGGATGCCCTTTTGCACCAGATAGGATCGGCCACGGGTCTCCGCCAGGAGGGCCTGATAGGCCTCGTTATAATTACCGAATGTGCGTATCCTTGTCCCTGCCTGATAGCGGTAGGACCGTCTGGTCCCCGAATCAGTCCCGCTTCCGCCAGCGCCGCTACTGCTCCGCAGCATCCGCTGTTCAACCCTTATGACGCCTTCGCCCAACGAACCGCAGCAGGGCTTAATGTAGACCATCTGATGATTTTGCAGCATGGCCTGGAGTACTCTCCGGCTTAATTGCCGGGTCTCCGGGATATGCCGCTTTAATTCAGACTTCTTCGCCAGTACCGTTGTCTTCGTTAATTTATTGGAGATTCGGCTGATTTGCTCCTTCATGCTACTCCCCCGTTCTATGGACTCTAATAGGCTATAGTACGGTACAGAGCAGGATTTGGCTTGGGCGGATGCCCCGGGGCCGAACACACAGGTCGATGATTACATAGATTATTGAAGGTATTCATCCGGGGCTGCGTCCAGGCAACCGGTGCGGGAGGCGTCGAGAGGAATGGCGGAGCAGTGGCGGGATAAAGTAAACGAAGTAATCAGGTACTTCCCCTGGTACAAGGATCTTATCGGCAATGAGCACGTGAATTACAGTCTGGAGCAGCTTCCCCTTATGACTTCGGATCTGCTGGATATTCATTATTATAACAACGAACCCGATGCTTCCCATGCCGTCTACCGGACCTCGGGCACCAGTACAGGACGGCGTAAGGCAATAGTCTATTCGGAAGAGGATGAACAGCATTATATCGATATCAAAACCAGGCTGTTCGGGGAATTGCTTCAGGGAAGCGGATGTGCCCGGGCGCTGGCGGATATGGGAACCGGACATGCTGCGCATACGGCGCTGGCTATTTTTGCACGGCTGGGACTGGTCAACAGCTCCATTCCCTTCGAGTTGCCGGTAGAACAGCATATTGAGCGTATTCAGGCTTTCCAGCCCGACCTGCTGTACACCATGCCCTCGATCCTGGATCATATCGTATATGCTGCGGAGGACCCCCGGGCGTTCGGAATCCGCAAAATCATTCTGGTCGGCGAGATCGCTACCCGCGAGTGGCAGCAGAACATGGCCCGCCTGTTCGGCCTGAAGCCGCAGGATATTACCGATACGTACGGGTCGATTGAAATCGGCACGATTGCTTATTATTCGCATGAGCTGGGCCGGTATCTGCTGGCTGAAGGCATCGTTGCCGAAGCTGTGGGAACGGAGATCGTAGGGGAAGGGCTCGACCCGCTGGGTAACGGCGAAGGCATTCTGGTGTTAACTTCAACCGTGCGTAAGCTGCTGCCAGCCCTCCGGTTTGTCACCTATGATGTGGTGAGGGATTTCAGGACTGTGCAGGTAGACGGGGTGGAGCGGCAGAGCTTCCAGTCCATCGTCAAGCGGGTGGGCCGTGAGCTGAAGCATGGGGAGAAAATCAGCATCTACGATATTGAACAGGTGGTCTACCGTCATCTTCAGCAGGCCAGGGTCCGGGTCGGGGTCAGCCATAATGCATTATCCGTGTATATCCAGAGCAGGTCAGCAACTCCATCCTGCGTTCCGGTCATCAGGGAAGAGATCAGGGCATGCATCCCGGAGATTGGTCTGATGATCGCAAATCACCTGCTTGACGATATTGAAGTCATTCTGATGGCAGAGGACGGGGAGCTTGCGGGCGGACAGGTGAAGAACAAGAAGCTGTATTACCGGAAAGATCAAACGGAGCCGCAGACAGTGGAGCAGCGGGCAGAGCCTCAGCTTACCAGCGGGATTTTATCGGCTATCGGACATACACCACTCCTGAAGCTGGATAATCTGTTTCCTGCCAGCGGGTTCAGCGTCTACGCCAAGCTGGAGCTGATGAACCCGGGTGGAAGCGCCAAGGACCGCCCAGCCTTGCGGATGATCCGGGAAGCGTGGAAGGAAGGCCTTATCGGGCCGGGGAACATTATTATTGAATCCAGTTCCGGGAATATGGCCATCAGCCTGGCCATGATATGCAAGCAGCTGGGGATGACCTTCATCAGTGTGGTGGATGCCAGAACCACCGGGATGAATCTTCAGCTGCTGAAGGCCCTGGGTGCGGCTATTGATTTCATTGACCGCCCTGATCCCGAAACCGGGGAATTCCTGCCGGCCCGGCTGAAGCGCGTGCAGCAGCTGCTCGCGGAAATACCGGGCAGCTATTGGCCGAATCAGTATGCCAATCCCAATAACTATTTATCCCATTATGATACGACTATGCCGGAGATCGTGAAGGAACTGGTGCAGGTCGATTACCTGTTCTGTAGTGTCAGTACCTGCGGAACGATAAACGGACTGGCAGAATACGTGAAGGACAAGGGACTGCGGACCCGGATTGTGGCGGTGGATGCAGAGGGTAGCGTTATTTTTGGCGGCCATCCGAAGAAGCGGCACTTCCCTGGACTGGGTGCCGGTATTGTGCCCCCGCTGCGCAGACCGGATCTGATTGACCGGATTGTACATGTTACCGACGCCGATATGGTGAAAGGCTGCCGGGCGCTGGCCCGCAGGGAATCCATTCTGGCCGGAGCCTCCTCCGGGGCCGTGCTTGCTGCTATTCGGCAACTTAAGGAGGAGATCCCTCCCGGCGCAGTCTGCACCGCCATCCTGCATGATAAGGGAGAACGGTATCTCGATACGGTATACTCGGACACCTGGGTTCAGAGCCAATTCGGAGCGGAGCTGCTATCAGCTACGGAAGAGTTCCTGGTGTGACCATCTTCCTTGAGCTTGGCCTTATCGGCTAGGAGCCGTGGGGTCAAGCTCATTGTCAGCTGACCCTTAGCGCTCCTTGGCAGCAGGATCGAACGGATTCAGATATAGTCATCACCTGGGAAGAAGGCCTATGGTATGATGGACGTAATCGTAATAGCAGAACCGCCCGTGATTTTACACCCCATTAACATGCTTCATATGTTCGCGTGATATAACTGAAGCAACTGGTTATAAGAGGAGAAGATGAGATGAAGCTAAGCAAAGAGGAGAGATCGTGGATTCTGTACGACTGCGGAAATTCCGCTTATTCGATGGCCGTGACTACGGCGCTGCTGCCGATTATCTTCGGGATGTTCGATAATGTGGGCAGCAGTATGGACCTGGGGTACTTCAACTCCATCGCCAGTATTCTGGTCGCGGTCCTCAGCCCGATTCTGGGCACGATTGCGGATTATAAGGACCGGAAGAAGCGGTTTTTTATTTTTTTCGCTGCGCTCGGTATCCTTGCAACCGCCTCCCTGGCCTTCGTGTCCCCGGACAGCGGTCAATGGCAGCTGCTCATCGCCTTTTACATTCTGTCAGCGGTCGGCTTCGCCGGGTCTAACATCTTCTACGATTCCTTCCTGGTGGATATTACGGAGGACGAACGGATGGACAAGGTGTCTACCCGGGGGTTCGCCTACGGCTACATCTTCAGTTGTATTCCGTTCGGCATCAGCCTGCTGCTGATCTTCCTGCTGGGGATGGACAAGGCCATCGGCTACCAGATCGGGTTCATCATTACGGCGCTCTGGTGGGGGCTGCTTACGGTGCCGATGATCCGCGATGTGAAGCAGAGATATTATATCGAGCCTGAGCCGAAGCCTGTTGCCCGGAGCTTCCAGCGTATCGCTGCCACCTTCAGGAATATCCGCCAGCACCGAATCGTCTTTGTGTTCCTGCTCGCCTACTTCTTCTATATTGACGGAGTAGATACGATTATCAAAATGGTTGTGCCCTACGCCACCTCCGTCCTCGGCACAGATGCCCTGGATACTTTCACGCTGCTGGGAATTCTGCTCATCATCCAGATTATTGCCTTTCCCTGCGCGATTCTCTATGGCAATCTGGCCAAAACTTACTCCGCCCGGAATCTGATTATTGCCGGGATCTTCACCTACGTTATTTCTTGTATCGCAGCGTTCTTCATTAGCTCGGTGTGGCATATTTTCCTGCTGGGTGCGCTGATCGGCTCGGCACAGGGCGGCATTCAGGCGCTTAGCCGGTCCTATTTCGCCAAAATCATCCCGAAGGAGAATTCCAACGAATTCTTCGGGTTCTATAATATTTTCGGCAAGTTCGCGGCGATTCTCGGCCCTGCCTTAATGTCTCTGACCACTACCTTGAGCGGGGATGCCCGCTACAGTATTTTGTCGATTATTCCGCTCTTTCTGATCGGCTTCTTGATCTTCATCACATTGCCAAAGGGGACATAGTATGGAATCTACTGGACTGCAACCGCAACCACCCCCGGCAGCCAAGCATCTGATCGTCATCTCCTATGATGCCTTCTCTGAGGATCACTGGGAGCTGGCCAGCCGCCTGCCTAATCTGTCGAAGCTGATCACCAGCGGTGCTTACAGCAACCGTCTGAGAAGTGTCTATCCCACGCTCACTTATGTGGTGCATACGACCATCGCAACCGGCGTCTACCCGGATAAGCACGGCGTCTATCACAACAATCCGCTGCAGCCGTTCGTGCCGGAGGAGGAGCAGCGCTGGTTCTGGTTCCGGGAGGCAGTCCAGGTGCCAACGATCTATGATGCCGCGCGTAAGGCAGGGCTGAGTACGGCGGGACTGCTGTGGCCGGTAAGCGGCAAGTCCTCGATTCAGTATAATATTCCAGAGATCCGGGCGTTAAAAGGAGAGAATCAGGCGCTCAAGATACTGCGAAGCGGCAGTCCCCTGTACTGCGCCCGGCTGGAGCTGAAATACGGACGGATCAGGCAGGGCATCGCCCAGCCGCAGCTCGATAACTTCACTACGAAGTGTGCCGCCGATACAATTAAGCGGCATAAGCCGAACCTGCTGCTGATGCATCTAATCGACCTGGATGACACCAAGCATATGTACGGCACGGACAACGGGGAAGTAGACGATGTTATCCTGCGGATGGACAACCGGCTGGGTGAGATCATGCAGGCGGTGGAGGATGCCGGAATCCGCGAGGAGACGGTGATTATGGTACTGGGTGACCATGGTCAGTTCAACGTGCGCTACAAGGTGCATTTGAACAATCTTTTGCAGGCTAAGGGGCTGATCTATGACAAGGACGGCGAGATGCACTGGCGGGCCTACTTCCAGAGCGGCGGCGGTTCAGCTTATCTGCATGTGCAGCCCGGAGATGAGGAAGCGCAGCGGCTGGCCTTGGCGGTGGTGGATGAATACAGGAGTGAAGGAGCATCAGGAATCGAGAGTGTATATACGGAAGAGACGCTGAAGCAGCTCCACGCCAGCCCGGTGGCAAAAGTCATGCTTGAAGCACAGCGGGGCTACAGCTTCGATGAGGCGCTGGCGGACACGCTGATCACCGATCTGCAGGCTGAAGGCATACGCTATGCTACGCATGGCTACTCGCCGGATGCAAGCGGGTACCGCTGCAATCTCGTCATCGCAGGGGCCGGGATCAAGCAGAGCTACCCCATCGGTGACCTGGAGATGGTCGATATCGCCCCGACGATGGGACGGATTCTGGGGATGGAGTTCGGGCTGGGAGACGGGCGGGTGCTGGAGGAGATTTTTGAGGGATAGCTAGGGGAATAGTAGTGGTAGTAGGAATGCTAATAGAGCAACTTCCATCGGTCTGATCAGGATGTCCGCGCACGCGGCCGCCGGGTTGGGCTTTTTTTTGTTGATTGCAGAGGCCAATATGATGATATCTAGCTTATGCGGAGGTGTGGAGCGGGAGACTGTAATTTAAATTTAAATTACCGTTGACAATTTGCCTATGATCAAATATATTATCCATAAGAATAAAAGTTTCCTGAAGGAAACATATATGCAGATGAGAAACAATAGACATATTAATAGGCTTTATAGTTTGAACTGAATAATTCAAGTTGCGGCCAATCCCAAAACCTAAAGACTAGATAGACCAAATAAGAGACGGGGTGCTGACATGATTCAGATTAAAGGTTTAAATGTTGATTATTTCGGCCATTCGGCGCTGGAAGGAGTGACGCTGGATATCCCCTTCGGGCATTCGGTAGGCATTATCGGGCCTAATGGCGCCGGTAAATCCACGTTCATTAAGGCGCTGCTGGACGTAATCAAGAAGAGAAGCGGAACGGTGAAGGCAGAGGGGAAGGACATCGCCCTGTACAGACGGAATATCGCCTACGTGCCGCAGAAGAACGATATTGACCTGACTTTTCCCATTACAGTGAAGGATACGGTGCTGACCGGAACTTATCCGAACCTGAAGCTGTTCCGGCGTCCGGGCAAGAAGGAGCGGAGTATTGCGGAGCGCAGCATGGCGATGGTGGAGATCGGTGACCTTGCGGATAAGCAGATCAGCAATTTGTCCGGCGGGCAGCTGCAGCGGGTGTTTATCGCCCGGGCGCTGGCGCAGGAGGCCAGTGTGTTTTTCCTGGATGAGCCGTTTGTGGGCATTGATATGGTCAGCGAGCGCATCATTGTGAACCTGTTCAAGCAGCTCCGCGAGGAAGGGAAGACGATCCTGGTGGTGCATCATGATCTGCATGAGGTCGAAGAATATTTTGACAAAATCATTCTGCTCAACAAGCAGCTAATCGCCTTCGGAGATGTACAAGATACCTTCACCACGGAGAATATCCGCAGAGCCTACGGTACATCCTTGGGCAATGTAATGATCCAGGGGGCAGGAGGTGCCGCTCATGCTTGAGTCCTTATCCAGCCTGCTGAATATTCCAGTGTATGCCATTAACGCCGGGCTATCTGCGATTATCCTCGGGATTGTCTCGGGGGCGCTGGGCAGCTTCATCGTTCTGCGCAAAATGTCGCTGATGGGCGATGCCTTATCTCACGCGGTGCTTCCGGGCGTCGCCCTGTCTTATATTCTGGGCATTAACATCCTGCTGGGTGCTTCGTTATTTGGCCTGTTAGCTGCTATTCTCATTCAATTCATCACCAGCCGCAGCAATATTAAGAGCGATACCTCCATCGGCATCATTCTCAGCTCCTTCTTTGCACTCGGCATTGTCTTGATTACATTCGCCCGCAGCGGGCTGGATCTCACTCATATTCTGTTCGGCAACATTCTGGCCGTTCCGCAATCCGAGCTGCTGCAATCCTTCATCATCATGCTGGCGGTGCTTGCCATTATTACACTGCTGTACAAAGAACTGCTGATCAGCTCATTCGATCCGGTGGTAGCGAAGGCATACGGGCTGAAGACCGGCTTCTATCATTATCTGCTGATGATGCTGCTCTCCGTAGTGACCGTCTCCTCCTTGTCCCAGGTTGGGATTGTGCTGGTCATCGCCATGCTGGTCATCCCGGCAGCCACCTCGTATCTGTGGTCTAATTCCTTACTGCATATGATCGTTTTAGCCTCTGCAGTAGGGGCAGCCTCGGGGATCATCGGCGTATACGTGAGCTTCCGCTACAATCTGCCGACAAGTGCAACAATCGTGCTGGTTGGCGTCACGCTGTTCAGCATTTCATTCATCATATCGCCCAAAAATAATTTTCTGCGGAAAGGATTGAAGCAAGCATGAGACTGTTCAAAATACTATCGGCATCCGTACTCCTTCTACTACTAGCAGCCTGCTCCAACACCAGTAAGGGGGGAGCGGATGACGGTAAGCTGGAGATCGTGGCCACGTATTCGATTATTGCCGACATGACCCGGAATATCACCGGAGATAAAGCGGAGGTCTATAGCATGGTGCCTATCGGCACAGACCCGCATATGTATGATCCGCTGCCCGCAGATACAGGCAAGGTGTCGAGTGCGGACCTTATTTTCTATAACGGCTTGAATCTGGAGACCGGGAAGGGCTGGTTCCAGGATCTGCTCAAGGTGACGAAGAAGGAAGCGGCCGCGTTTGCCGTCTCTGAAGAGGTTGCTCCGATGTACCTAACGGAGAAGGGGAAGGAATCTCAGGTTGACCCTCATGCCTGGCTGGATATACAGAACGCGGTCAAGTATGTGGATGTCATTACCGCGCGTGTGATCGAACGGGACCCGGACAACAAGCAGTATTATCTGGATAACCAGACCGCGTATGTGAAGGAGCTGACCGAGCTGGATCAGTATGCCAAGGAAGCCGTGAGCAAGGTCCCGCAGGAGAAGCGCGTCCTGGTGACCAGTGAAGGAGCCTTCAAATACTTTTCCAAGGCCTATGGCTTCGAATCCGCCTTCATCTGGGAGATCAACACGGACAGCCAGGGAACACCGGAGCAGATGAACCGGATTATCGGCATTATCAAGGAGAAGCAGATTCCGGCGTTATTCCTGGAGACGAGCGTCAACCCCAAGACAATGGAGACCATATCCCGCGAGACCGGGGTGCCGGTGCACTCCAAGATTTTCACGGATTCTCTGGCTAAGGAAGGCGAAGACGGCGACACCTATCTGAAGATGATCAAGTGGAATATCGATCAGGTGATTGAGGGCTTGTCGAAGGAATAAGCGGATGCCTGTGTACGAAAAAGAGCCCGCAACAACCAATAACCCGCAAGGCCGGATAAGCACTGCTATCCTTGCCTGCGGGTTATTCGTTATCCTTAGGGGTTATTTTGTGTGGTGACAATCCCGAGCACAAAGCCGTCATAGCCCTTGCTGCCGACCGTCTGTATTGCAGTAGCATCTATACGCGGCTCTGCGGCGAGCAGCTCCATGAACTGCCGGATACCTTGAACCCGGTCAT
This sequence comes from Paenibacillus sp. FSL R7-0302, assembly GCF_038006885.1. NCBI lineage: Bacteria > Bacillati > Bacillota > Bacilli > Caryophanales > Paenibacillaceae > Paenibacillus > Paenibacillus sp. FSL R7-0302. The sequence goes on along the minus strand of NZ_JBBOWB010000001.1, from coordinate 3,688,858 downwards.
CCTTACTGCCCGGGTCAATAACCTCGCCGTCACGCACTACGTTATCAGCCACAATGACCGCGCCCGGCCGGGCCAGCTTCAGCGCCCACTTCAGGTAATGCGGATTATTAGGCTTGTCGGCATCAATGAAGATGAAGTCAAACGGCTCATCGCCCCGGGCTTCCAGCAGCGCCAGCGAATCCAGCGCCGGGCCTTCAATTACCTCTGTCTTGTCTGCCAGCCCCGCCATTCTCAGGTTATCCTCAGCTACCACAACATGTTTGTGCTCGAATTCCAGCGAGACCAGCCTGCCCGTCTCCGGCAATGCCCGCGCCAGCCAGATGGTGCTATAACCGCCCAGGGTGCCGATCTCCAGAATGTTGGACGCTCCCTTCATTTTGGCGAGCAGATACAGCAGCTTCCCCTGATTCGGAGCGACATCAATCGCCGGTAAGCCGGCCCCGGCATTCGCATCCAGCACAGCGTCCAGGACCGGATCTGCAGCCAGCAGCCTGTCACTGAAATAGGTATCGACCTTACTCCATTTACTTTGTTCTTCCATGTGAATCCCTCCGTTAGTTGTGTTTTTATATTGGTGTATTAGAACTACTTTAAATATAAGGGTTTATCATTCATAATAATAATATATGTTAATGTCATAATCATAAATATAGGTTATGAATACAACCCATGAATAGGAGCGTGTTTATGAACATTCATGCACTGAGGCTTTTTTATTATGTGGCTGAGACGGGAAGCGTCACGAAGGCGGCTGCCCGGCTGAGGATCAGCCAGCCGGCGGTGACCAGCCAGATCAAGAGGCTGGAGAAGGATCTGGGACTGCCGCTATTCAATCCCAGCGGCCGGGGAATCTCGCTGACTCCCTTCGGGACAGAGCTGGCGAAGCAGGCCGGCAATCTCTTCACCTATGAAGAACGGATTGAGGAGTTCGTAGAGGATTACCGCCAGGGACGGAAGGGGAAGCTGCGCATTGCCGCCACCTATCTTCCGGCGAATTTCCTGGTCCCGGGCTGGGCCGCCCGGTTCAAGGCGGGGCAGCCCGAGATGGAGATTGAGATAACCACGACCAATTCCACGCAGGCCTTTGAACAATTGCAGCGTCATGAAGCGGATGTGGCCTTTTACGGGGGCGGAGCCAAGGAGAAGCCGGAGGATGTAGACTGGCTGGAGCTGTTTGAGGATGAGCTGTGGTTCGTAGTGGCTCCTTCCCATCCCTTTGCCAATGGTACGGTATCGCTGCCGGAGATGATGCAGGAGCCGTTCGTAATGCGTGAGGAAGGCAGCTCTACCCGGGAACGTCTGGTCTCGCTCTGTACAACCTACGGCCTGAAGCCGCCGCGTGTGACCCTGCAATTCAGCGGGCTGGGCGAAGTCATTCGTTCGGTCATGGCAGGGTATGGCGCCAACTTCATCTCCTCACTGGCTGTGCGGGACTATGTGGAGTGGAAGCAGTTATGCCGGGTACAGGTGGAGGGCATTCAGCTTAGCAACCATATTGCTGTCTGTACACGCAAGAACGAGACCCTGTCAGCCGGGCTACAGCGGTTTATTGACATCTGCCGGCAATGATGAACAATAAGAATATATTCCTTTTCAATTAAAATATATTGATAAACGATAAATATTATGCTAAATTATACTCACTCTAACAAGTGAGGTGTTTGTGTGATGAACCGTAAGCCAGGCTCAACCACGTTTCTGAAGGCGGTACTTATTGTGTTCGCGCTGGCTGCGCTGGCCTTATGTATCTTCGCGGTCCCGGCGATCGCTGGCTTCGCGGCGGAGCTGTATCCAGACCATTCGTATATCCAGGTGCTGGTGATGATAGATCTGTACGGGGCGGCTCTGCCGTTCTTCATAGCACTGTCCCAGGCCTACAGGCTGTTAGGCTTCATTGACCGTAATGAGGCGTTCGCGGAGGGCTCGGTGCGGGTGCTGAAGCATATCAAGCATGCGGCTGTGTCGATTAGCGGAATGTTCACCTTAGGACTGCCGCTGTTCTATCTGCTGGCGGAGCGGGATGATGCCCCGGGCATTATTGTGATCGGGCTGATCCTTATTTTCGCATCCATGGTGATTGCAGTATTCGCGGCGGTACTCCAGAAGCTCCTGAATGAAGCGATTGAATTGAAATCTGAGAACGATCTGACAGTCTGAGGTGGCTACCATGGCGATTATCGTTAATATTGATGTGATGCTGGCTAAGCGGAAAATGAGTGTAACAGAGCTTACGGAGCGGGTGGGAATTACAATGGCGAACCTGTCCATTCTGAAGAACGGCAAGGCCAAGGCGATCCGCTTCTCAACGCTTGAGGCGATATGTAAGGCGCTGGACTGCCAGCCGGGAGATATTCTGGAATATACACCGGATGCTGCAGAATAATGGGCACCGGGAGCGGGGAGGGGACGGTATTGAGAGCCATGACACGGCTGCTGAACTTCGGGTATCATCAGGCGATGAGCTGTATCTTTCCTGTAGCGATCTTCGGAACGTTAATCCTGACCCGGACAGCAGAGCTGCCGTTCATCCACCGCTATGATCTGATTCTGCTGATCCTGCTTACTGTGCAGTACCTGATGTACCGGAGCGGGCTGGAGACGCTGGATGAGATCAAGGTGATCTGTGTGTTTCATGGGATTGGACTGGTGCTGGAGATGTATAAAATAAGAATGGGCTCCTGGGCCTACCCGGAACCCGGTTATGCGAAGCTGCTCGGTGTGCCGCTGTACAGCGGATTCATGTATGCCAGTGTGGCCAGCTACATGTGCCAGATCTGGCGCAGGCTGAGGATGGAGTTGACCGGCTGGCCGGGTCTTGCCGCTGCGGGACTGCTGGGCGGAGCGATCTACCTGAACTTCTTCACCCACCACTATATTCCGGATTTCCGCTGGTGGCTGACAGCCCTGGTAGTAGTGGTATTCTGGAGAACCTGGATCATCTACCGGGTGCAGGGCAAGACGTACCGGATGCCGCTTGTGCTGGCTTTTGCCATTGTAGGCTTCTTCATCTGGCTGGCCGAGAATATTGCGACCTTCCTGGGGGCGTGGCAGTACCCGGACCAGCACGGGAGCTGGCGGCTGGTTGGCTTCGGCAAGATCAGCTCATGGTTCCTGCTGGTGATTATCAGCGTGATTATTGTCGCCCAGCTTAAGCATGTGAAGGCCGGGCGGAGCGGCGGGGGACACAGTTAAGGCCATCATGGCCTGCCGGACCGGGTCCAATAAGCCAGGCCGTCCAGCGGATAACGGAAGGACGGTCCGGTTCCGCCGGAGACGGACGGGATTAGCGAACATTGTTCCCCGTTGGAATCAAGGGAGAATAGCTGTTCAATATGATAGACACCGGGAGACGGTGCTGACTCATAGAGTCTCAAGGCGACTCCAGCAGCCGTTGCCGCTGTGATGGATGCTTCATGTACGCCTGTAATTCCGTATTCTCTGGTGGCGGGCCTGTCATCCTTCGTGCCGCAGGCATCGACTTTGACCGCGTAGCGCTCGGAGCCGAAACGGAAGCGGGTGAACGCCTGGACCGCGAGGTTGCGGAGTGTCCGGTTACGCAGCAGACGGGAGAGTCCGGTGCGGCGCAGCAGCGCTGCGGCTGAGGTCATGCTCCGTGAATCGAAGCAGAGCCGGGTCGAGACGGAAGGTACGGCAAGGGTCTGAGGCAGAGTCATCTGATCCGAAAAAGGAAAACGGTAGGCTCTATGCGTCCGCAGAGCAAAGCCGAAATCCGCCGCCTTAGCCTCCGTGAAGCTTGAGGCGGTGCGCGGTCTGCCGTGTTCGGTAATCTCGAAGTCGGCTCCAAGGTTGTCCACCGTCCACTCCATAGCCGCCTGTCCATGGCTGTCACCCAGTCCCAGCATGATCGAGATGTCGATCTGCTCTGTATGGTCCAGCTCCTGGACGGCCCTTGCCGCAAGCAGGTTGGTTAACCCCGGTGCGAGCCCGACACTTAGCACTGCTGCCGCCTTGAGCTTATGCTTCACAGGGTCCAGCCTTTGCAGCATAGTCAGGAAGTCTCCGCTTGCCGAGACATCTACATAATGAGTGCCGCTCTGGAGGCAGGCTTCGGCCAGCCGGGTGTCCTGCTGATCCAGACACATGACGACCAGCTTGACCTTCCCCAGCAGCTCTGGGGGAAGCGGCTTCTCTGCCGACAGGCGCAGCGGCTTCACGTATCCGCCGGTACTGCGGGAGAATTCCTCGGCCCGGTGCAGGTTTCTTCCTGCCGCGTAGACCTTGCCGGGGTGCTGTGCCCCGAGTAGCCGGCATATCTGTGACCCGACATGCCCGTAACCGCCGATCACTACAATATCTGTTTTCATGAGTATTCCCGTCCTTCGTGGTGGATTGCAGAATCTGCGGTATAATTAACGTTACGTATCATTATCCGGCTTAAGCGGGCGGCAGACTATCCCACATTTGTGGGATTTCGGGGAGGACAGAAGATGAACAAGGGAGTACATAGTCTATTACAGCTTGACCCTGCCCGGGGCGGGCCGGTGCTGGATTCCCAGCAGTACCGCGAAGCGGTGATTGCCAGGCTCCGCCTGCTGGTTCCGTTCGCTGCGGCCTGTTGTACGACAGTAGACCCGCACACGCTTTTAACCACAGGGGCGGTCACGGAGCAGGGACTGGAGGAGGTTCATCCGCTATTGTTCGAGTATGAATATCTGCATGAGGATTATATGAAGTATGAGCAGTTAGCGGTGTCGGATATTCCGGCAGTCTGCTTAAGCGGAGTGACCGGGGGAAGCCTGGAGAAAAGCGCACGTTACCGCAAGGTGCTGCAGCCCGCCGGATTCGGGGATGAGCTGCGTGTAGCGCTGCGCACCGGCGGGGTCTGCTGGGGGTTCCTGACCTTATTCCGTCCGCTGGGCCAGCCGGCGTTTCAGGAGCAGGAATGCGCCTTGCTGGCTTCGGTAGCTCCGCTGATCGCTGAACGTCTGCGGGCGTATGCCTCTGTCCTGCCGGTATCCGGAGCGGACCGGGCCGTGCCGGAGGATAACGGTATTCTGGTGCTGAGTGAGCAGCTGGTCCCGGTCAGTGCGAATGCAGCAGCCCGTTACTGGCTGAAGCAGATCTGGAACCTGGAGCTGCTGGAAGAAGGGCAGCTTCCCGGTCCGGTGCGTGCCGTCTGCCTGCGGGTGCTCGGCGCGAAGAAGCCCGCCGGAACCGGGACTTCTCAGGCCAGAATAAGTCTCCCAACCGGAGACGGGGCGTATCTGACGGTTACCGCAAGCCTGCTTGGCGGCCCGCAGAGACAGCTCGCCGTATCCTTGGTGAGTGCCCGCTCCGGGGATGTCTTCCGGCTGCTGGCCGAAGCCTTCGCCCTGACCGCGCGGGAGAAGGAGCTGGCAGAACTGCTGGCGCTGGGGTTATCGACCAAGGAGCTGGCCGAATCGCTGCATATCTCCGCCTACACCGTGCAGGATCATTTGAAGTCCATCTTCGCCAAGACAGGCGTGTCCAGCCGCAGAGAGCTGATCAGCCGGCTGTTGTCACGATAGAGGAGGTGAGGGGGGGCCGGGTCCAAAAGAGAAGTAGCAGTGATGTCTTTCAGCCTTAACATTTCGCTGCTCTCTAGTCATATCTGTTTCGCCTTCTCGCGCTCAAGACTGTGTTATTTTGCTACATGTCACAAGGGGCTGTCCCAAAAGCCATGAAATGGCTGCTTGGGACAGCTCCATTAAATCGGCCGGAAGCGGGCCGGATGGGAAAATGAAAGGGATAAATCCCATTAAATCGGCCGGAAGTGGGCCGGATGGGAAAATGAAAGGGATAAATCCCATTAAATCGGCCGGAAGCGGGCCGGATGGGAAAATGAAAGGGATAAATCCCATTAAATCGGCCGGAAGCGGGCCGGATGGGGAAATGAAAGGGATAAATCCCATTAAATCGGCCGGAAGTGGGCCGGATGGAGAACTGAAAGGGGCTGTCTCAAAAGTGATTTTCTATGAGCGACGACAGCCACTTGCAGAAATCCCCGGAAGCCTCGATTGTTCTTCAGTTGTCCAAGCAATTTCCGGTTCTGTCATTCAGCGTACAGCGAATGGGTCGTCTTTTAAGGCAACACATCCTTACGCAACTGCCGAACGTCCTCTGAGCGATTTTTTTGTTTCTTTTTTAGCATGGATGAGTCGTTTCCCACTTAAACAGCGGTGCGGACGGAACGATTGTGTAAAAGCGGAAGCGGTCGCCTTTGTGTCCGGATTTTCACCGCTAAGGGGAATGAAAAAAATCTGGACACAACAGCGATTGGAACAACGGTCCGTTTGCGGAGCGTCCACCTAAGTGCTCACGTTGGTCCCACTCCGCAATAAAGAGCTGTCCCAAGCAGCCATTTCATGACTTTTGAGACAGCCCCCTTTAACTTAGGATGAATTGCAGCCGGTATTATTCTGCCGGGTTAATTACGAGCGCAGTGTCTTCAGCGCGCCGCTCCAGGCCAAGACCTGATCCAGCATCGCGTTGACGTTGGCAGCATGCAGGTCAGCCGGCTTGAACACCGAGCCGTTCTCGAAGTCGGTGAACAGCGAGAGCAGCGGGTGGACGCGAACATCGGCAACGGACAATTCGCCGAGAATACCGCGCAGATGCTCAGCGGCGCGGGCGCCACCGGCGGAGCCGTAGCTGACAATTCCGGCAGCCTTGTTGTTCCATTCTTCGCGGGCAGAATCCAGTGCGTTCTTCAGTGCCCCGGAGAGACTGTGGTTATATTCTTGGACGATGAATACGAATCCGTCCAGCGTAGCCAGCTTGGCGGCCCAGGCCTGGGCTTCGGCGTAGCTGTCGCTCTCCCCGAGCAGCGGCAGCTTGAAGTCGGCAATATCTACGATTTCGTAATTGGCATCGCCACGGGCGTCAGCAATTCCCTTCACCCATTCGCCTACCTGCGGGCTGACGCGGCCCTGGCGTGTGCTTCCGAGAATAATTCCGATGTTAAGTGTTGTCATTGTAATTCCTCCTCGAATTTTGTTTTCCGTAATTTGTTTTGTTTGATATGTTTTTATTATAGCTGATAACTTTAATAAAGCAAGTGAAATTTTGAAACCTAGTTAAATTTTTAGCTAAAAATTAAAGCGGCCCAATCGCAGACCCGAATCTGGGAAGGCAATGGACCGCAATTGGTGTTATGTCTCTAGTTGCAGCTAATGGCGGGCTTCGGCCGATTTCACTTTTCCGGCCAGCCGTTTAACCACATAAGGTATGGTGATGGAAGTCAGGATAACAGTAAAAGCAATCTGTGCTATAGCTGTATCTGCATAAGGAGCATAAGCCGGGTTGAATCCGGCAGCCATCCCGGGCACGACCATCGATAGACCAGCGACTGAACAGGTAGCCGCCGCTGCATACCCCGGGCGTTTTAACAAGTGACGGTCAATCATAACCAGCGGCAGCAGACAAAGCAGGAAAAAGAGTAAGGTTAGCAACAGACCGGATAAGCTCGACCGGAAGGCCAGGCTCAGGTTGATGCTAGACCCGAAGCTGATGCCGAGGAATGGCAATAGGATCACTGTTCCCGGAGCAAACATCTTCTGAAGGTTAGCATCAAGATTGCCAAGTAGTATACCTACGGCAAAAGGGAGCAGCGTGGCCGCCACGCTAAGATAATCAATTCCTGCCCCGCTGGCCGAATTCAGGATCATGACCGGAATGACCGGAACAGCGATCAGGTTCAGAATTCCAAAGGCAGCCTGATCCATCTCATCTCCATAAGAATGCATCAGTGCCAGATATAGCCCCGGATTGCAGCTTGTCATCACGGCGATGAAGGCAATGGCAGAGATGCCGCCGAAGCCCTCTGCGCCGAACCCCTGCACAAAGGCCCAGCCGATCAGCCAGGCGATCAGGATTCTTGCCAGAACATGCACCCCGGCGCGCTTCAGTGTAGCAGGGAGCAGGCGGAGGTCCAACTGCGTCCCGGATACAAACAGGATCAAGCCGATAAGCACCATCGTTCCTCTGGAGGTAAACAGAGCGGTTGTAGGATCACCAATGCCGAACAGCTGCGGAAACACCGTGTTGACGGCGGCTGCCAGCAGCATGGGGACGATGAGCAGACCGCCGGGTATTTTTTGGACAGACCGTAGTATATTCATACTGCCTACAGCTCGGCCCCGTTCGTCCGGATAACATTCTGATACCAATAGAAGGAATCCTTGCGGGTTCTCTTCATCGTCCCGTTGCCGTAGTCATCCTGATCCACATAGATGAACCCGTAACGTTTGCTCATTTCCGAGGTAGAAGAGCTGATCATGTCAATCGGCCCCCACATGGTATAGCCTATCATTTCGACACCATCCTGAATGGCCAGCCCCATCTGTTCGATATGTTTTCTCAAGAATTCTATGCGGTAAGGATCGTTCACAGTACCGTCTTCATTCAACTTGTCGTAGAAGCCTGAGCTGTTCTCCAGAATAAACACAGGCTTATTGTAGCGGTCATACACCAGGTTCAACGTATACCGCAGCCCAACAGGGTCGATCTGCCAGCCCCACTCATTTTCCGGCAAATGCGGGTTTTTATAGACACTGTGTACGTTGCCTGCCGTCAGTTCGAGCTGCTCTGTGTCACTGCTGGAGATCATGGAGTTGTAGTAGGACATACCGACGTAATCCGCCGTATGTGCACGAATGCTATCCAGATCGCCATCCTCGATGTGCAGCGTGATATTTTTGTCTTTGAAATAAGTCTTGGCGTAATAAGGATATTCGCCCAGGTTCAAGACATCGAGGAAGAACTGGTTTTTCATCTGGTCATCCTTCTGCATCTGGAGGGCATCCTCCGGTTTGCAGGTGTACGGATAGGTAGTGAAGTAAGCTACCATGCTGCCGATTTGGTTACCCGGATCAATCTTATGCGCCAGTCTGGTTGCTCTGGAGGCTGCCACGAACTGATGGTGCAAGCCCTGGAACAGCATTTCCTCATAATTCGGTTTATCGTATTCGATAATTCCGAGCGTTTTTGCTCCGGCTTTGACACTCATATTGATCTCATTGAACGTCACCCAATACTTTACTTTGCCCTTGTAACGCTTGAATAACACCTCGCAGTATTTGACATATAAGTCCACCAGCCTGCGGTTATACCAGCCGCCGAATTTGTCAATCAGCACGATTGGCGTATCGAAATGACTAATGGTGATCAGCGGCTCCATGCCGTGCTTCAGACACTCCTCAATCACCTGATCATAGAATTGCAGCGCCTTCTCATTAGGGGCCGCATCATCCCCTCCAGGGAACACGCGCGCCCATGCGATAGAATAACGGAATACCTTGAAGCCCATTTCGGCGAACAGAGCGATATCTTCACGGAAGGTGTGGTAAAAGTCGATGCCGCGCCGTTTTGGATATTTCACAGTATCCGGGTCGTTTTTGGCTTCCTCGATCATTTCGCGGTTAATTCTCAACTGCTTGGTTACTTTACGATCATTATTCTTATTGAATTGCATCACATCAGGAATGGTCAGACTCTTCCCGTCTACATTATATGCACCTTCCGCCTGACAGGCGGAGAGAGCGCCTCCCCACAGGAAGCCTTCCGGAAATAGAGACTGTGTCATGATATTGTTCCTCCTTGATTGGTATGAGTTATGGAATCAGTTTGAGCAGTGCTCCGCTTTCTTGGATGGGACCGCTATCAGAGGTCGTCAGTACATCGGCGAACTGCTGCATATTGGTCACGACAATAGAGGTAATGGTAGGATACCCATCGGCAATAATTCCTGCGGGATCGAATTCCACCAGCAGATCACCAGCTTGTATGGCTTGTCCTTGCTCTACATAGGATTTGAAATGTTTGCCTTTCAGGCTCACCGTATTTACGCCGATATGAATCAGTATTTCTACGCCGTTAGCAGCTTTAAGCCCGATGGCGTGCTTGGTTCTGTACAATGCCTCAACCATTCCGTCAAAAGGGGCATACACTCTGCCTTCACTCGGCACAATAGCAATGCCTTTGCCCATCAGCTCCTGAGAAAAGGCTTGGTCCTCAACCTCGGCTAACGGCTTAATTTCACCTGTCATCGGACTGACGATCAGCATACCAGCGGTATCCGCAGCGCGGGATACCGAAGGGGTGGCATCCTGAGCGGCTGCCGGCGAAGCGGCGTTCTTCTTAGCCTTCGTAGTGGCTTGCCCGCCCGCATCTTCCTTGATGCCTGCGAGCAAGGTGAATACAAATCCCAGAACGACTGCTGCGATGGAGCCGATCACAATATAGATGTATCGGTCTGCTGTATACGTTCCCAGGGCCAAGACTCCCGGAAGGGCGATAGCATTTGCACTCGCATGAACAATACTGTAGAAACCGCCTACGATTCCGGCTGCCGCACACCCGGCAAAGAACGGCCGTTTGTAACGAAGATTCACACCGTAAATCGCCGGCTCGGTAATGCCGAACAGGGCGGTGAAGCCGCTGGACCCGGCTGCGGATTTCATCGTATTGCTCTTGGTGAGGACGAAGACACCGAAGGCGGCTCCCGCCTGGGCAAGGTTAGCTGCAAGAGAGGCCGGCAGCAGCATGGTTGAGCCTATGCTGGCAATCTGTTGAATCTGGATCGGCATAATGGCGTAATGCATGCCAAACATAACCATAATGGGCTTGAAGAACCCGAGAATCGTACCTGCCAATACGCCAACGGTTGCATACAGGTAGTTGATGCCGTCGGTCAGCCAAGTACCGATATAAGAGCCGACCGGTCCAAGTACGATCAGTTCCAGCGGGATCATGATGAACAATACAATCATTGGAGTTAAGAGCACCCGCAGAAACTTGGGAATGAATTTGTCCACTACAGGGTAGAGGTAGCTCATGACCCACACGCCCAGAATGATTGGAATCACCGACGAGGAATATTTCATCAGCAGGATCGGCATGCCGAGGAAATCGATTGTTTTCACGCCGGTTTCGGCAATTTTGGCTGCGCCATCCAAAATCACGGGATGCATTAATCCGGCAGCAAGCGCAACGGCCAGATACGGATTGGTTTTAAATTTCTGGGCAGCACTTACAGCGATGAAGAAGGGCAGGAAGTAGAAAATCAGATCGCCAATCATATTGACGATGGACAGGAACCCGGAGCCTTCCATCCATCCTAGCGCTGCCAATACTGTAGCCACGCACTTGATCATACCGCAGCCGATCAAGGCCGGGAGCACTGGAGTGAAGATGCCTGCAATCGTCTCAAGGACCACATTTACCGGATTTTGTTTCTTTTTGGGAGCTGCATCTCCGTCTTCGCTCTGGAGGTTCCCCGAGGTGAGATTGCGCAGCTCAGCATACACAGCATCTACCTTGTTCCCGACCACCACTTGAACCTGCCCGCCTGCATTCTGCGCCTTCAGTACGCCTTCGAGTCGGTCCAGCGCCTTCAGATCGGCCTTTCTGTCTTCTTTAAGCACGAATCTCAGCCGTGTTGCACAGTGGGTGAGCGATGAGATATTACGTTCGCCGCCTACAAGCTCCAGTACGTTTTGGGCCAATTCCTTGTTGTTCATGACCATTCTCCTTACATAAAGTAGTCTGGGAATAAAAAAATGACCAAGCCAGGGAATCGTCATTCCCGTGTGCTTGGTCATGCCTGATCGAATCAGTAACAGTCCAATTCATAGTATGCAATTATCGGGCAGGGCCGGCTAGTCGTTGGAGATTAACCTTTGAATGTGAAGAATCAGATACAGCTTCTCATCATTGGTGCAGCTCCAGCCGTAATTGTTCTGCAGGAATGCCGCGATCTTCTCCACACACTCCAGTTCACGCGGGAATTTCTCTGTTACCATCTCAAACAACGCTTCATTCTCTTTCTTCAGCGACTTGCCGCTCATCTGCCGCATGATGAAATAGCGGACATGGGTGGCGAAGCGCATGAAGTGAATGGACTCTTCCTCAAAATCAATTTTCAGCGCGTATTTGATGATGGACAGCATCTCGCCGGTAACGGTGGTAATTTTGGTTGTATCGCTCATTTCTCCAGACCCCACCTGGGCATTCACAAAATGTAAGGCAATCAGGGTCGTTTCGGCTGCCGGGAGACGGACTCCCGCTGTAGCTTCAATTAACCGGACTGCAGCTTCACCTACACGGGTCTCATCCGGGTATAGGGTGCGCACTTCCCATTCCAGCGGATTCTTGATGGAGACACCTTCACGGGTTCGGGCCAGAGCAAAGCTTATATGGTCAGAGAGAGTGAGCAGCAGATTGGTATTGAACGTCTTATGCAGAATGTCGCTGCCCATGGTAATGACTTCTTCCGCCAGATAGATATGCTCAATCGGAATGCTGTTCAACAAGTCGTACATGCGGATGTTTTTGGGAGCGACAAAGATTTTCTCCACCACCATATCGGTTTCAGTCAACTGATAGGGGGTCTTTGGGAAACCAACGCCCTTGCCAACCACAAACACTTCCTCATTGTTGTCATTAATAGCAATAGCTACATTGTTGTTCACTTTTTTGATGACCTTCATACATACTCACCTCCCCGCCAAATAAAAAATGACCGAAAAGGATTACAAAAAAATGTAATCGTTTTCGGTCATGCCTGGTTGCCCAGTAACAGTCCGTGTAAGGAATATAACCTTATTATAATCAGCAGCTTCGAAATGTCAATCATGCATTTTATGGGTATTAGAAATCAATTTATATGTCACTTCGCATAACATTGAATAGCTAATTTTAGGCTCGAATACGAAATATTCAGCAAAATAATTGATTGTCATGATGAAATTAGCTTAAAATACACTCAACAAGTCAGTTATTCTGACATATAATTAAGCAATCTTATGTATCTATAATATATGGAGAGGTGGGGCAGCCATGATAGAGGAAAAGAAACGGCAGACAGAGCTTGAACTCCCGCGTGATTGCACCTTCTCGCCTGAAGACTGGCGTATTCTGGCCCAGTACTGGTATCCGGTGGCTACGGCAGCAGAGGTACAGGATCAGCCGGTGGCCGTGAAGCTGCTGGATATGAAGCTGGTATGCTACCGCAGCGGAGGCAAGGTGGTTATTGCCCGGGATCTGTGTTTTCACCGGGGCGCCCCGCTGAGTAAGGGATGGGTGGAGAACGGGGAGATTGTCTGCCCGTATCACGGGTTCCGCTATAATTGTGAGGGGAAATGTACTGCGGTACCGGCACATCCAAGCGCCAAAATCTCGCCCAAATTGAAATTGATTGTCTATCCGGCCATCGAACGCTACGGTCTGATCTGGACCTGCCTGGCAGATGCGCCGGAGCAGATTCCCGCCTTCCCGGCCTGGGATGATCCCGACTATATTAATATTCTGATTCCGAGCTTCGATATTGCCGGCTCCTCCGGGCGGCAGATGGAAGGCTTCCTTGATGTATCCCATTTCGCTTACGTGCATACGGCAACCTTCGGTGACCGCAATAATACAGAGGTTCCCCAGTACAAGGTGTGGCGTGAAGGGGAGACGGAGCTGGTGGCCGAATACTGGAGCACGGTCAGCAACTATGGCAAAGGGCAGGAGAATCCTGCGCCGGAAGGCTTCCAGTGGCTGCGGGAGTTCCGTGTATTCGCACCGTTCGCCGCATCGCTGACGGTCTATTTCCCGGATGAGGGAAGGCTGAAGATTCTGAACTGTGCATCTCCGGTGTCGGCCCGTTATACCCGGCTGTTCTGCCCGATCTCGCGGAATTTTGACAAGAACGCCCCCTTGGAGGATACGGTGAAGTTCAATCTGCAGGTATTCCAGGAGGATGCGGAGATGGTGGAATCGCAGACGCCGGAGGATCTCCCGCTGGATCTGCAGGCTGAAGCCCATATTCCGGCAGACCGCACCTCCATTGCTTATAGACAGCTGCTAAGCAGTCTAGGGCTGGGGCAGAATTATACGTCCTGAGCATTATTAACAGCACACGCCCGGCAGCAGAGAGCAGAAGCTCGGCAGCCGGGCGTGTGCTGTTGTGTTGATTGGGTGGAGGCTGCTGCGAAACGCAAAGCTGGCGGCAGCAGCTAGACCGTATAATTTTCCAGCGACAGGCTCCATCTTCCGTCCACCAGCCCGATTCTGTGCAGGCTGGCATAGGAAGCAGGGAATTTACTGCCCCGGTTATTCCAGTCGATCCCTTTGATGATGTGATAGATGATATTTATGACACCGCCGTGTGTAACAATCATCAGGTTATCATCGGGGCCGCTGTCCGCATGCTCTTCGCAGAGCCGGGTGAAGGTCTCTTGAATCCGTGTAAAGAATTCGAGCGGACTCTCTCCGTCAGGGTAACGCTCGTCCATCCGCAGTCCTGAGAAGTATAAGCCGGGGTAACGTTCATTCACGATTTCGTTCGGCATGCCGGCGATCACACCATTGTTCATCTCCCGCCAATCCATGTTGCGCTCCAAGGGTAATTCCAGCTCTCTTGCCAGCTCGCCGGCTGTATCCAGCGCCCGCTGCAGATCACTGCTGACTATACGTTGTATAGGGAATGAGGCGGAATTCTCTCTCAAAAAACGGCCAAGCTTCTCGGCTTGTCTGTACCCCTGGGTATTCAGCCCCCGCTGGCTCCATCCGCCGCGATATCCTTCGTCGTCCTTGCCGTGTCTTACCAGATAAATCGCCAACTGCTCTTCGGCCTCCTTTAAGTAGGATACCCTGCTAAGTCTATCACTCACTTTCCAGAATGTTCAAGAACAGAAGTTACAATTGCGTGTCTGGCTGCGGAGCAACACAGCTGACAATACCCGGACATAGCTTGCTTGGCGGGTTCTGGAGATTACTTGTTGTGCGGTACGAAGACAATGCGCTGCTGACTGCCCGGCGGAGTCTTCCATAATTGTTCAATTTGAGATAGCGGATAAACGATGGGGTTCGCAGTAAGCTGCCCCTCTGCAATCGCTTGGATCAACGCCGGGAATTCCGCCAGATATCCGGCTGGCGTGACGGACCCCTGGCCGCTGCCGATGATCTGGAAGTTGGCAGAGCGGAGTGCAGCGGAAGGGATTGCGGCGTCCGTACCGGCCATGGAACCGATCTGAATCCAGGTTAACAGCCGGCTGCGGTCGGACCGGCGGGTTAATATCGGGAGCATAGCGAGTGCAGCAGGCTCACCCCACAGATAGTCGAGAACGATATCCGCTTCGGCTGAGGCTTCACCAAGGCTCCTGGCGGCGGTCCCGGGATCTCCGGCAAGTGATAAGACTACATCTGCACCAAGCTGTGTAAGTGAACGGAGACGTTCCGGGTTCCGCCCGGCGGCGATGATCTGGCTGGCTCCCATAAGCTTGGCGATCTGCACGGCCATCTGCCCGGAGTTGCCGGTAGCACCCAGAATGAGAACCTTGAACCCGGGCTTAGCCTGAACCCGGCGGCGGAGAGTCACCCAGGAGGACATAGCCGGATTCATCGCGGCGGCGATGAGCACGGGATCGGCATCTGCGGGCAGCTGGACAGCGCGGCGAAGATCGATGAGGGTCTGGTCTGCGAACGATCCCGGGGCATTATCGGCGGCTACAAAATAGACCAGCTTGCCATCCGGGAGCCGTCCGACGCCATCAATGCCTGGGATTAGCGGCAGTTCATCCGTACTGGTGTAGTGAGAGCCATTGGCTTGTGCCCGGACCCGGAGATGTAGTCCGGCAGCCAGCACATCTACCAGAGCTTCGTGTTCTCCTGAAGGTACCGGAGCTGCAAGCTTTTCGTATTTCGGACCTGAATCGAAGGATCTTACAATAGCAGCGTACATAAATAGGCCTCCATTTACCCGGATAGTTACCGGGTGAGTGATTTTTGTTTGTGAAACAAACTAAAAAGTTTGTAATACAAACAATATAGTTTGTATTACGTACAAAGTCAACGGCTACTGTGGTACAATAGGAGCGAACAGGTCTGAAATATACAAAAGTGCGGAGTGAAATCAATGAGCGGTTACGATAATTCTTTTGATAAGCTGGATGATCTGTCGATGGTAGACAGCCTTGTGCAGCTATCCTTCCTGGTTCAGAATATCCTTGCCCGGATAGGAACGGAGCATGATCTGTCGATCATTCAGATCCGCCTGCTGGGGATACTGCGCGACCGGGAGCCGGGCATGCTGCAGCTGGCCAAGCATCTGGGCCTCGACAAATCCAGTATTACAGGGCTCGTTGACCGGGCGCAGCGCCGCGGGCTGGTAGAACGTACCGTATCACAGAGTGACCGGCGGGCATTCAATGTGAGGGCTACTCCGGCAGGCTGGAAGATTATTCACGAGGTCGGGGAGCAGATCGAGCGTCAGATTACGGCGGTAACCGATGGTCTTACCGGAGAGGAACGGGCGCAGATGATTGCCCTGGCCAGCAAGATTCTGGTCACTGCACCTGGGGTGAGCCGCTGAACGATAGGGTTCGTGACGATGAAGCATATAGGAGGGATTTCCATGGACCAGGAACTTATGAATGAACTGGCGTCTCAATTCAAGAATTCGCTGAAGGTGCTGAACGCGGTCGGTGCCGAGACCCGGCAAGCTATCCTGATGGCCTTGCTGCAAGGGCCGCAAGATCCGGGCATGCGTGTAGGCGAGATAAGAGGAATCACCCACTTATCCCGTCCGGCCGTGTCCCATCATCTGAGAATATTGATAGAAGCGGAAATAGTTAGCGTCCGAAAAGAAGGCACCCGCAACTATTACCGGCTTGATTCTGGAAGCAAGCTGATGGTGCTCAAAAGCCTGGTGAACGGGCTGGAGAAGGTTCTGGCACAATGCGGGCGTGAAGCAGGGATTCTCTGACCATGGAGAATCCCTGCTGTGCGGTATAGGCTAATACTAAGAATGTGTTGGCGTGAAGGCACGTGGTCCAAACGTATGCGGAAAATTTAAGCTACCTTGTTCCAGCAAAGCATGCTATGCTATAATCAATTACCGACAGACAGTCGGTCGGTAATTATTTTTCACAAATAAAGCTACGGTTACAGCCAAAGTTACATGTACAGTTACACCCAAAGTTAGTACAATCCCAGCCTCACCACAAGGAGACATGACCATGAGAGTTGTAAAAGAAGCGGAAGCCCGCAGAAATGAGATTCTGGATGCAGCAGAGGAGCTGTTCGGACAGAAGGGCTTCGACGGTACCAGTACCGGCGATATTCTGGGCAAGGTCGGCATTGCGCGCGGGACACTGTATTATCACTTCAAGTCGAAGGAGGATATTATGGACGCGCTGATTGAGCGGACGAATGCCGCTATCCTTCATGCCGCTCAGCAGGTTGCTGAAGACAAGAGCATCCCCGTCATCGACCGGATTCTCCGTGTAGTCATGGCGCTGAACATCAGCAGCGGAGAGGGGAGCAGCACGGAGATCATGGAGCATATCCACAAGCCGCAGAATGCGCTGATGCATCAGAAGGTTCAGAAGGCGGTTATCCGCAGCGTTCCGCCCATTCTGGCCTCCATCATCAGCGAGGGGATAGAGCAGGGGATATTCAATACTCCCTATCCGTACGAATGTATGGAGATGGTTGTCATCTATGCCACTACCATTTTTGATAATGACATGGTTGAAATGACAGAAGAAGAGCGTATGTCACGCATTCTGGCCTTCATCGCCAATGTGGAACGGCTGCTCGGTGCCGGGAGCGGAAGTCTGATGAGTGTAATGCAGATGTTCGGCGGCTCCGGTGGAGTGGAAGCGGGCAATGGTGATGAATAGATCCGGAACAGGCTTCGGCAGATTCCTGTTTCTGTGGTCAGGGCAGCTGATTTCGGCTATTGGCGGCGGGCTCACCGCGTTCGGGCTGGGGATTTATACCTTACAGCAGACCGGGCAGGCTTCGGCTATGGCGCTGGTGACATTACTGGCATTCATGCCTTCGCTGCTGCTCAGTCCAGTTGCAGGCGTGCTAGCGGACCGCTATGACCGCAGACTGCTGATGGTGCTGGGGGATACGCTCTCTGCCTTAGGTCTGATTTATATTCTGGTCTGCCTGCTGAATGGAGATGCACAGCTGTGGCAGATCTGCTTAGGGGTGACCGTCAGCTCGGTATTCTCCTCGTTGCTTGATCCCGCCTATAAAGCTACGATAACCGATCTGCTCACAGAGGAGCAGTATACGAAGGCCAGCGGGTTTGTGCAGATTGCCGGCTCCGCCAAATATCTGATTTCGCCGCTCATTGCCGGGCTGCTGCTTACAGTCTCTGATGTGAAGCTGCTGCTGATCATCGATATCTGTACTTTTTTTCTAACCGTGCCTACTACGCTTGCGGTCCGCAGCGGTCTTCCCTCCAAAAAGACGGAGCAGACACCAGCCTTTATCCGTGAATTTCAAGAAGGCTGGAGAGCAGTCTCCGGGAATCGGGGAGTACTGGTGCTGGTGATTATGACCTCGGTCATGACCTTCTTCATCGGGTTCATCGAGACCTTGTCCATGCCGATGATTCTGGCGTTCTCTAATAGTGCCGTCTTGGGGACGCTTGAGACGGTCATGGCATCGGGAATGCTGGTGTCGAGTGTCATTATAGGGATGCTGCATATACAAAAAAATTTCGTACGCATGCTGGCAGTGTCGCTTTTTTGCTCAGGAATCAGTATCGCCGTCTTCGGACTGCGTGAGAATATTGTGCTGATTGGCGCTGCCGGATTTATGTTTTTTGCCATGTTGCCCTTTACGAACACAGCCCTGGATTATCTGGTCCGCACCAATATTGACAATTCCGTTCAGGGGAGAGCCTGGTCATTGATCGGACTGCTCTCACAGCTAGGATTCGTGGCGGCTTATATGCTGGCAGGTGTGCTGGCAGACTACGTATTTACTCCCTTGCTGGTGAGCGGCGGAGTTCTGGCGGATAGTGTGGGGCGGATCATCGGCACTGGCAGCGGGCGGGGGATGGGACTTCTCATCATCATTGCCGGGCTGCTGTTAAGCGCTGCTTCGGTCATGATCTATCGGCTCAAATCCATTACAAGTCTTGAGAGCAGGGGGTAACTTATGTTTTACCGAATCATCCGCAGAGATATCCGCACAAGCAAGGGAATTACACTGACGACTATGCTGTTTGTAGCGGCCGCTGCCATGCTGGTCTCTCTGTCAGCTATTCTGGTCGTCAATCTGAGCGGGGCCATCGATCATCTGATGACTCAGGCGAAGACGCCGCATTTCCTGCAGATGCATTCCGGCCAGCTGGACCAAGCCCGGCTCAAGGCCTTTGCAGAGCAGAACAATAAGGTTGAAGAACACCAGGTGCTTGATTTTCTCAATGTAGAAGGCGCGAGGATTGTCATGGACGGGCATACGCTTGCGGACAGTGTTCAGGATAACGGCTTCAGCACACAGAGCGGGAAGTTTGATTATCTGCTTGATCTGGACGGGAAAGTGATTGATGTACGGGGCGGCGAGGTGTATGTCCCGATCAGTTATATGAAGGATGGCTCCGTCAAGGCCGGAGGGACGGTTACCGTGGGAGACACAAGTCTCACCGTAGCGGGGTTCCTGCGGGATTCACAGATGAACTCACTGCTTGCTTCATCGAAGCGGTTCCTCGTCAGCCCGGCGGATTATGCGGAGCTGGCGCAGTACGGAACCACGGAATACCTGATTGAGTTCAGACTGAAGGACCTGTCGATGCTGGGGGCCTTCGAGACAGACTATACCGCAGCAGGACTTGAAGGCAACGGCCCGGTGATTACATATCCCCTGTTCAGAGTGCTTAATGCCATCTCGGACGGACTTATGATTGCGGTGATCCTGCTGGCGAGTGTGCTGGTTGTTATTATTGCTTTTCTATGTATAAGGTTCACCCTCATGGCAACCATCGAGAGCGATTACCGGGAGATCGGTGTCATGAAGGCCATCGGTCTGCGCGTCTCGGATCTCAAAAGAATCTATCTGGCCAAATACGCAGCGATAGCAGCTCTGGGGAGTATCCTCGGCTTGGCATTATCGTTCAGCTTCAGAGGTCTGCTGCTTGAGAATATCAGGCTGTATATGGGCGAAAGTGCGCATCCGGCACTTGCTCTGGCCTGCGGCATCCTTGGAGTGCTGCTCGTATTCCTCATTATTGTTGCCTATGTGAACAGGGTGCTGAAGCGTTTCCGGAAGATTTCAGCGGTCGAAGCCATCCGTTTCGGCACATCCCGGCAGACCCGGGCGGGCTCAGGGCGGTTTACCTTGAGCGCCAACCGGCTGCTGAACACGAATGTTTATTTAGGCGTTAAGGATGTCTTGTCCAGAAAAGCTCTATATGCAACTATGCTTGCAGTACTCGTCATCTCTTCCTTCCTTATGATTGTGCCCCAGAATCTCTATCATACGATCTCCTCTCCAAGCTTCATTACATACATGGGCATCGGTGACAGTGATCTGCGCATGGATATTCAGCAGACGGACCATATTGCAGAGAAGGCCGCAGATATTGCGCGGGTGATGGAGCAGGATGTGATGATCTTCCGTTTTGCCGTGCTGACCACTCAGGCGCTGAACGTGAAGCTGGACAATGGTGTCGTTGAGCGGATAAAGGTTGAGCTGGGCGACCATTCTATTTTTCCGGTCGCCTATGGTGAAGGACATGGCCCGGTTGCAGCGAATGAGATTGCCCTCTCCGCCGCAAATGCCAAGGAGCTGGGCAAGCAAGCCGGTGATTCCCTGACCCTGCTCGTAGACGGAGAAGCGAAGGAGCTTACGGTGTCCGGGATTTATTCGGATGTGACCAACGGCGGAAAAACAGCCAAGGCCACCTTCACCACGACTTCTGATCAGGCCATGTGGGCCGTGATTTATGCGGAGCTTGCAGATTCCATGCTAATCAGCAGCAAGGTGAGCGAATATGCAGAGCGGTTCAGTTATGCGAAGGTGTCTGATATCGGGGAATATGTGACGCAGACCTTCGGCTCTACCATTAGCTCAGTCGGTAAGGCTGCATGGGCTGCTGTAGCCGTAATGCTGGTCCTTAATGTACTGATTACACTGCTGTTCATGCGTATGCTGGTGGCTAAGGACCGTTACTCTATTGCCGTCATGAAATCGATGGGCTTCCGGAATTCCGATCTGACTGTACAGTATTATGCGCGTTCTATATTTGTACTGGTGACCGGGATGGTTCTGGGCACCCTGCTGGCGAACACTCTGGGGCAGATTCTTGCCGGGGCTGTGATCTCCTCCTTCGGGGCTTCGTCGTTCAAGTTCGTGGTCAATCCACTCTCGGCGTATCTGCTGTGTCCGCTAATCATGACCGGTTCTGTACTCATCGGGGCGGTTATCGGCACATCGGGCATCGGTCGAATTCAAATATCCGGCAATATTAAGGAGTAGATCAAGCAGATGAAGAAGATCATTTCGGGAGAAAATATAACCAAACAATATGGCACTGGCGGGGAGCAGCGCAAGGTGCTGGACGGGGTATCCGTCGATATTCACGAAGGTGAATTCGTCTCGGTAATGGGACCCTCAGGCTCAGGGAAGTCCACGCTGCTGTTTGCGCTGAGCGGAATGGACCGGATCGACTGGGGGCTGGTTACTTTTGAGGGCAGGGATCTGGGGATACTTGAAGAGGATGAGCTTGCGGATCTCCGCAGAACGGAAATGGGCTTCGTGTTCCAGCAGCCGACACTGATGAAGAATCTGAACATCCTGGACAATATTATTCTGCCGTCGATGCGTGACAACCGGCGGAAGGCTGCAGCGATTACGGATAAGGCGCAGCAGCTTATGGAAAAGGTGGGGATCGCGGAGCTGGCGAAGCGTGATATTACAGAGGCTTCGGGTGGACAGCTGCAACGGGCGGGTATCTGCCGCGCGCTGATGGGCAGCCCGCGGATTATTTTCGGGGATGAGCCAACCGGCGCGCTGAATCTGAAGGCTGCCGAGGAGATCATGGACCTGCTGTCCGGAATCAATGAAGAAGGGACGGCAATCCTGCTGGTCACCCATGATGCCACCGTTGCAGCCAGGACGCAGCGGATTATGTTCATGTGCGACGGCCGGATTGTCGATGAGATACGCCTGCCGAAATACAGCGGAGGGACGCTTGAGCCCCGCATGAATTTAATCACGGCAAAAATGCGGGAGATTGGGATTTAATAGAAATGAACGATCTGGCCGGATGGTTCGTATTATAGTTATTTGCTAACACCAAGGAAGAGGTGAGAGGAAATGCTGACCATCAAGAATTTTACGAAGAGTTATAAAGGCGGCGCAAAGGCGGTGGATGATCTTAGCCTTGAGGTTGAACGGGGCGATATCTACGGCTTCATCGGGCATAACGGGGCAGGCAAGACCACGACGATTCGCGCTGTGGTGGGCGTGCTTGATTTTGAACAAGGGGAGATTGAAATTGACGGCATCTCAATTAAAAAAGATCCGTTAGCCTGCAAGGCGAAAATTGCCTACATCCCGGATAACCCGGACTTGTACGATCACTTGACGGGGATTCAGTACCTGAATTTCATCGGCGATCTCTTCAGTGTATCGAAGTCCACCCGGGAGCGGCTGATCGGGCAATACGGCGATGCCTTCCAGCTCACAGCCAGTCTGGGCGACTTGATCTCCTCGTATTCCCACGGCATGAAGCAGAAGCTGGCCATTATCTCGGCGCTGATTCATGAGCCGAAGCTGCTGGTGCTGGACGAACCCTTTGTCGGCCTTGATCCGAAGGCGGCGCATACGCTGAAGACGATCATGGCAGATGTGTGCAGCAGAGGCAGTGCGATTTTCTTCTCCACGCATGTGCTGGATACCGCTGAGAAGCTCTGCAATAAGATTGCGATCATCAAAGGCGGTCGGCTGATTGCCCATGGTAAGACCGAAGAGGTCAGGGGCGAGAACAGCCTGGAGGATGTATTCATGGAGCTGATCGATCATGATTAATGTCTGGAGATTAACGAAGCTGCAGCTGTTGTCCTCCTTCGGCCTCAATAAAGCGCTGCATACAAAGGACCCTGCGGAGAGACGGAAGGCGCTGCTGCTCAGCATCGCGATGATAGCTGGGATACTCATGATAGGATTCGTGTCTTACGGCTACAGCTTCATGATGGCGCAGTCGTTCGAGCAGCTTGGACGGATGGACTTATTGCTGGCAGTGATGATGGCGGTCACTTCGCTGGTCGGCTTTTTCACTACGGTCTATAAGGCAAGCGGGGTATTATTCAGTTATAAAGACTACGATATGATCATGTCGCTTCCCGTGAAGACCAGCCATGTGGTGGCGAGCCGTGTGCTTCAGCTCTATGTGATGAATCTGTTCTTCACGCTGCTGGTCATGCTTCCGGCGGGGGTGGTGTATGCGGTACATATGAAGCCCGGCGTGCTGTTCTACCTGTTTTTCCTATTGACGCTCTTCTTCATTAATCTGCTGCCGATTATAGCGGCTGCGCTTGTGGGCACCCTTATTAGCTGGGTCTCGTCCCGGTTCCGGGCGAGCAAAACCCTGAATATGATCCTCACGTTCGCCTTCATCATTGCACTGATGCTGGGCTCGTTCACGCTCAATCAAGGGCAGCAGGCGATTGCAGATGTTGGAGCCGCCTTGGGCGATATGATCTTCAAGGTGTATCCTCCGGCTTCCGTGTATGTTGACGCGGTCTGCTCGTACCGGGTAAGTGCCTTGCTCTTCTTCATCGCGGTGTCTGTGCTGGTCTTCATGCTGTTCTCAATCCTGCTGGCGACCCGGTATAAGGCGATTCATACAGGGCTTATGACCAGCCGGGCAAGCCGCGGATATACAATGAAGCCGCTACAGGCTAATTCAGCCTTCAAAGCCCTGTATAATAAGGAGCTTCGGCGTTATTTCAGCTCAGTCAATTATGTGCTGAACACAGGGATCGGCATGGTGCTGCTCCTTATGATGTCTATTTCCTTATTATTCGTCAGCTCAGAGCAGCTGGGCACCATACTTAATATCCCGCAGTTGTCAGACTCCCTAAGTACGCTGAGTCCGCTGGTGATCTCTCTGTTTGTTGTACTGAGCTGCACCACGGCCTGCTCCATTTCGCTGGAAGGAAATCATCTGTGGATCTTGACCAGCTCACCCGTGCCCAAACCGGCAATTGTATTCAGCAAGGTGGCGGTGAATCTCACCATTACGTTACCGGTTATAGCCGTAAGCTGGGGGCTGTTGGCCTATACCCTTCGTACCGGGTGGATGGAGAGTATACTCATGCTGGCCGTTCCGGTAATCTATGCCTGCTATTCCGCCCTGCTGGGCGTTATGGTGAACCTGAAGCTGCCCAAGCTGGACTGGACCAGTGAAGTTGCGGCGATCAAGCAGAGTGCATCGGTGCTGGTAACGATGATAATCGGTGTCCTAACGCTGGCTGTTCCGTTCGTGCTGTTCCTGCTGCTTCATGGGGTGGGCGGAAATCTCATTCTGCTGGGATACGGCATTCTAATGGCAGCGGTGTGCGCCGGTATGTACAGATATATCCAGATCAACGGAGAGAGGATGTTTCAGAAGCTGTAGTCCGCTTGTTGTGCACGCGGGGAGAAGTTTTTTTTCGGATACACCCGATTAGCCCCTTGAAGTTGCCGCGGCGTCAAGTGATAGGATAGCTAAGAGAGGAGGGTGAAATGAACAAGACTGTTGTTACCATACAGCAATTGTCGGAGCAACTCGGGCTGACGAGCCGAACCTTGCGGCACTGGGAAGCGGAAGGATTGTTTCAGAGTAAGAGAGAGGTATCTTCCGGCTGGCGTACATACGATGAACATGCGCTTAAGTGTATCAGGATCACAGCGCTGCTGCGGAGAATGGATATTCCGATCAGAGAAATACAGCCTATTCTGGAGAAGGGTTCTGTGTCTGTGCTTAAGCAGGTTATACAGAACAGGACAATCGCGCTGCAGGTGCACCAAGAAGAACTCGAACGGGTGGGAGAGCAATTACATCAGGTACTCGATTACCTGAATACTTCTAATAAGAGGGCCTCCATTCAGGAGGAACTGCTTAGCGAAATGGAGAATGTCTTTATGAGTAATGTAACCGAGCGGTCAACATTCAAAGTGATTACATTGCCGGAGATGAGAGTAGCTTATCATATCGTGGTGGACCAGTCTCCGGAAGACAAAGCGATGGGTCCTATCATGGATTGGTTGGAATCCGCAAAGCTCCTGGGCACGGCGCGGTTATTCGGCGGGAATATGAAGCCTATGCCAAGTGGTGCAGGTAAACCCTATGGCTATGGAATGTGTGCGACAATTCCTGATGGAACCACCGTGCCGGAACCCTTCAAGGAAATGACCCTGCCCGGGGGGCTATACGCCAAGCTGGACAGCAGCGAAGACATTGGCGGCTCCTGGAAGATGCTGATGGATCATTTAGCCCATAGCCAAAAGTACCGCTCGGACCGCAGCAGACTTTGCCTGGAAGAGCATATCCGCAATGACTGCCCTGCGGGCAGCGGCAACCTGTATGATCTTAGTCTGCTGGAACCTGTAGTGTTGAAATCATTGTAGCTGAACCCAAGAAAAGAAGGGAAGTAAATGAGCATTGAATTCAGTAAGATCAGCCTGTTTGAACGGGGAACATTGCTTGAATTATTGAAGGATGCCTATTCCTTCGACCGCAGGTATGAGCAGAGCTGTCTGGAGAATTGGCAGGAGTTCGACTGTTTCTTCTTTGACAATCTGCATATTGCGGATCAATATGGGTTCATGACTACGCTGGACGGTGAGGCGATTGGCTTTGTATCCTGGGACCCGCGGAAGATGCCCCTGTACGCTGAAATCGGCCATAACTGTATTGCGACTGCCAACAAAGGCAAGGGCTACAGCACCCTGCAGCTTCAAGAAGCGGTTCATCGTATTCTGCAGAATGAAGTGCAGCACATTGTAGTGACCACTAATGACGATCTAATCCCCGCCCAGCGGATGTATGAGCGCGTTGGTTTTATTTTGCAGCAGAAGCGGCACTTGGGTCCTGGTTCCGTACTTAAAGGTGAACATTGGGATTATGTGTATAGGCCATGAAATTGGGGGGACTATGAAAAAGTCAGAGGTTACACTAAGTAAAGCTACAGTGGAGGATGCGGCGGTGATTCATGCCATGCAGCTTGAGGCCTTTCTGCCGCTTTTGGAGAAATATCAGGATTATGAGACAAATCCGGCTAATGAAACGTTGGAGAGACTCGTAGAACGGATGAATCAGGAATTTGTTAATTACTATATCATCCGAAACGCCGGGAATGCTGTAGGCAGTATTAGAGTCAAGAAAATAGAAGAGCATCATTACTGGCTCGGTCAATTATGTGTAGTTCCGCAATCCCAAGGCCAAGGCATCGCCCAGCAGGCATTCGCCCGGATTGAAGAGATCTATTCGGATGCGAAAATGTGGGGGCTGGCGACCGTCGTGCAGGAGGAGCGAAACTGCTACTTGTACGAGAAGCTGGGCTACAGAAGGACCGATGAAATCCGGGAAATCAATGATAAGATGACCTTGTGCTTTTATGAGAAAAAGCTTGTTAAGTAAAGTTAATGCTGATAGCTAAGAAATACTGCATAAATTGCAACTCTGGTTGATTAATACCTAAGTATTCGGGAGAAATGTTGTATAAAAAGCAGGAATAGTCCCGTCCAGCTGTCTGGTGGAGGCGGAGAAGCTGCCTTTTGTGCAACATTTTTTGATTACGGGTCTTAGAGTGAGCAGAATGTTGCAAAATGTGCAGGATTGTCACTGTTCATCTAGTAAAATGTGTTCAAAAACTATTAGTTCAGCGGCCTCTTCTTAGGAAGGGGCTATTTATTGTACTCAAGTACTTGACAACTGTAACTATAGAAAGTAAAGTGAGGATATAAATTATCTTAACTTAAAGATAATATTCAACCAAATATCTTAAAGTAAAGATATAATTCGATTTTATTAACTTAGGAGGCAATTCAAATGAACAAACAAACCATGGGTATTCATCATATCACCGCGATTGTCGGGCATCCGCAGGAGAATATGGACTTTTATGCAGGCGTACTGGGGCTGCGGCTGGTGAAGCAAACGGTCAATTTCGATGATCCGGGAACGTATCATTTCTACTTCGGCAATGATGGCGGGAAGCCGGGAACCATTATTACCTTCTTCCCATGGGCGGATGCGTACCAGGGTAAGATCGGCGGGGGCCAGGTTGGCGTTACTTCGTATGTGATTCCGGCCCAGGCGATGGCGTTCTGGAGAGAGCGGCTCACGGCATTCAAGGTGGCTTACACAGAGATGGAGCGGTTCGGGGAGCTGTACCTGGAATTCGATGATCCGCACGGCCTGCATCTGGAACTGGTGGAACGGGAGGCGGGTGAGCGTAATGAATGGACCTTCAGCGGAGTAACACCGGAGGTGGCAATCAAGGGCTTCGGCGGCGCGACACTGCTGTCCACTCATCCGGAACAAACCGCTGAGCTGCTGGAGAAGGTGATGGGACTTACATTCGTGGGGCAGGAAGGCGATGTCGCCCGCTACCGCTCGGCTGCGGATCTGGGCAATGTGATTGAGCTGAAGGTGACGGCTGTACCGCGTGGTGAAATGGGGGTTGGCACTGTCCACCATATTGCCTGGAGAGCGAAGGATGACCAGGATCAGCTTGAATGGCAGGATTATGTGCATGATAATGGATATGGGGTAACGCCGGTGCAGGACCGAAATTATTTCAACGCTATCTACTTCAGAGAGCATGGGGAGATTCTGTTCGAGATCGCTACCGATCCTCCGGGCTTCGCTCATGATGAAACGCCGGAGACGATGGGGACCAGCCTGATGCTGCCGGAACAATACGAGCCGCACAGAGCAAAGATTGAACAAGTTCTGCTGCCGGTTACTGTAAGAGCGCTTGACTAATCTGCTTTGACATTAAAAAGGAGGCATGAGCATGATCCCTATTGATCCGCAGCAGGGCACCGAACGGGATAATTATAAGCTTCTGATCGGGACAATTATCCCGCGTCCGATTGCTTTTGTAACCACCTTGTCGGAGGGAGGGGTCTTGAACGGTGCGCCGTTCAGCTACTTCAATATCGTATCCTCCAATCCGCCGATGATCTCTATCTCTATTCAGCATGCCGGGGGCCAGTCGAAGGATACTGCACGCAACATTAAGCAAATGAAGGAGTTTGTGGTTCATATTGTGGATGAGCAGAATGTCGGACAGGTGAATATGACCGCCGCGCCTTTGCCGCCGGATCAGAGTGAGATAACCTTAGCCGGAATGACGCCTGTAGATAGCCTGCGCATTAAGGTTCCCGGCGTTCAGGAAGCGAAGGTGCGGATGGAATGTATCCTTGAGCAGTGTCTGGAGCTGCCAAATACTGATCTGTTGATCGGCAGGATCGTGCAGTTTCATCTGGACGAGGCGATCTACGAGCAGGGGAGAATTAATCCGGTGGCATTAGGGGCGGTCAGCCGTCTGGCCGGGAATAACTATGCGGGGATTGGGGAAATTTTTGAGCTTGAGCGGCCGGTGTAACGGCTGTGCTGGTGAGCAGACGGTTAGCCGTTTCAGCGGGGGATAGCGGGCAATACAAGGACAGGTTATCACCTAAACAACAAAACCCTGGCGCAAGCGCCAGGGTTATTTATGATTCAGGAAGTATTGCATACAAAGAAATAATATGCTAATGTTAGAAGACTGTTGACTATTTTTAAAAATCAGATCGGAGGTAACGCATCTTATTTATATTTTAATTATAGCAAAGGGACATCCGGTTTGTCAACCCGCCTGTTTGGGACTATTTCAAGAAAGAGGAGTGATCAGGTGATGGAGAAGGTAAGCAGCTGGGAGCAGGAGCAGGAGTGGCTGGAGCAGGTCAAAGAGAAGCTGAAATCGGGGATCGCAAACCTGGAGCCGGAGGTTGGCCAGCTGAAGGAGCAGGCCACAGATATCCGCCGTAGATTCTGGGAAGAGGTTACGGTCAATACGAGTACGGAGGAGGATTTCGAAGAGAGCTTCTTCACCATTACCCAGCAGGACGCAGTCCTGTCAGAACGGGAACGCAGTCATGCGCGGAAGCTGCGGCAATGGAAGAATATGCAGCGGCTGCTGCCGTCGCCTTATTTTGGGCGGATAGATTTTCATGAGGAGGGTCAGAAGGCTGTGGAACAGGTCTATATCGGAGTGTCCTCCTTCATCGAAGAGGATGGTCTGAGCTTCGTGGTCTATGACTGGCGGACCCCGATTGCGAGCCTGTACTACGACTATCCGCCGGGAAAAGCAGCCTTCGACACACCTGGAGAACGGATTAGCGGAACGATGGAACTGAAGCGGCAGTACCAGATCCGTGACGGTCAGCTCCAGCATTTGTTCGATTCTAGCGTTACAATCGGAGATGAACTGCTCCAGCAGGTGCTTGGCAAAGGCGCAGATTCACAAATGAAGAGCATCGTAGCCACGATTCAGGCCGAGCAGAACGCGATTATCCGTAACGATACCAGCCGGATGCTTATTGTGCAGGGAGCGGCGGGCAGCGGCAAAACCTCGGCAGCGCTCCAGCGCGTAGCCTATCTGCTGTACAAACACCGGGAGCGGCTTACGGCGGATCAGATCGTATTATTTTCCCCGAACCCGATGTTCAACAGCTATGTATCCACCGTTCTTCCGGAGCTGGGTGAAGAGAATATGCAGCAGACGACCTTTCAGGAGTATCTGGAAACGTGGCTGGGTCAGGATTACCGGATAGAAGATTCGTTCGATCAGATGGAATACGTGCTTACCGCTCAGCAGGAAGAGGGTTATGAAGCCCGTCTTAAGGGAGTCGGATATAAGGCGTCGGAAGCCTTCCTCCGGGCACTTCAGGGTTATGCGCAGTGGCTGAAGCTGGAGGGGATGCTGTTCAAGGACATTTGCTTCCGGGACCGCGTGTTAATCTCGGGGCAGCAGATCAAGAGCAAGCTGTACAGCTATGATCCTTCGATTCGTCTGCCGAACCGGGTGGAGCTGGTGCAGAAATGGCTGCTCACCGAGCTGGCGGGACTACAGAAGGAGGAGCAAGGGGCAGCCTGGGTAGAGGAAGAGATGAATTACCTCGACAATGACCAATATGCTGAAGTGCACGGTAAGCTGCACAGAGAGAAGGGCGTGTTCGACTTCGCGGAGAAATACCTTCGCCTGCAGGAGCTGCTGGTGCATAAGCGGGAGCAGGATGAAGGGGACTTCGATTACGCCGAGCGGGAGGAGGCGCTGCTGGGAGAGATGATCGTGAAGGAGCAGTTCAAACCGCTGAGACGGGGGATCAGGAAGTTCACCTTTATCGACATGGCCGGGCTCTACCGTCAATTGTTCAGTGATGAAACGGCCTACAGGGAAATGACAGGTGAAGCGGAGGTACCGGAGCTATGGCCGGAGATCTGTGCGCAGACCCGGAAGATGCTGGATAGCGGGACACTCTGGTATGAAGATGCGACCCCGTATTTGTATTTAAAAGAGCTGATCGAGGGTTTGCGGACGAATACGCAGGTGCGGCATATTTTCGTGGATGAAGGCCAGGATTATTCCATGTTCCAGTATGAGTTCCTCAAAAAGCT
The DNA here is from genome assembly GCF_038006885.1 of Paenibacillus sp. FSL R7-0302. Lineage (NCBI taxonomy): Bacteria > Bacillati > Bacillota > Bacilli > Caryophanales > Paenibacillaceae > Paenibacillus > Paenibacillus sp. FSL R7-0302. Next base: position 3,658,437 of record NZ_JBBOWB010000001.1, on the reverse strand, counting down.
GTTTCCGCGTGCCCGCATGACGGTGCTGGGAGACTTCGGCCAGGCGATCTTCACGCAGGCGACGAATCTGTATGGAAGCAGCTCACCGCTGCTAAAGCTCTATGGAGAAGAAGAGACTAACCAGTTCCTGCTGGTCCGCAGCTACCGCTCGACCTTTGAGATTGTGGAGTTCACGAAGCGGCTGCTGCCCGGCGGCGAGGCGATTGTGGCTTTTGAGCGGAGGGGCCGGAAGCCTGTGTTGTCTAAGCTGGGGAGCAAGGAGCTGAAGGCAGAGCGCATCCTGGAGGATCTTGCTGAGCTTCAGGCTGAAGGCTATAGCTCCATCGCTGTCATTACGAAGACGGCCGCAGAGAGCAGAGAAGCTTATGAGAGCCTGACTGCCCAAGGTGGCGCCCCGGAGCTGAGGCTGATTACGAAGAATACGCCAACTTTTGAACGAGGAATACAGGTGATACCGGCCTATCTCGCCAAAGGCGTGGAGTTCGATGCCGTACTGATCTATGACGCCTCCCCGCAGACGTATCTCAGGGAGAGTGAGCGGAAGCTTTTTTATACGGCATGTACTCGGGCTATGCACCGGCTGCAGTTGTATACTGCGGGGGAGTGGACGCCGTTTGTCGGTGGGGTAGATGGGGCGTTGTATGAGCAGACAGTAGCTACGCTATAGTTCTAAGAAGGCCTCTCCAATTTAATGGAGGGGTCTTTGCTTGGAAGTTGGATTAGCAGATCAAATTGTACAACTCCCGGAAAAGATGCATAGTCATAGCGGCAGTTCCTATGGTAAACTTTAGGAAAATATTTAGGGGGATATAAATGCGTCGAGGTGTTATTCTATTATTAATGGTTGTGTTGCTCACTGCCTGCGGGTCATCAAGCAAAGGATTATCCACAGATGATCTTGCAATTGTGAGAGTAAATGATGAAAAACAAATTGTAAGCTACGGTATGAGTCGTGCGTTAGCAGAAAAGGTGCTTGGAGAAGGTGAAGAAGATGGTAATACAAACTTTTTTAATTATGAGAGTGATATAAGGATATTTTACCGGGATAATTCTTTAGTGTATATCTATATGGGGGAAGATTCTAAAGGTGTCTATAAGACTGTACAAGGCGCTGAGATTAATATGAACCAAGATGATTTGAAAAGAATATACGGTAAAAATAATTTTATAGAACATGAAGGAATAGTTTCGGCCTATAGATATGATTCGATAAACAAAAAATATCTTACCGATTTTGAAGTTGGCTCAGAAGAAAGAGATAAGTTTTATGAAATAGGTTTTGCTTATAAAGGTGGAGAGGTTAAGGGGATAGGTTTGGCAGATTACAAAGCTTTCGCTGATAGGAAGTAATACCAACGGATATCCCATAAAGAACTTCATAATTAGCCCGCTGGCTTCAGCTAGTGGGCTTTTAACCATAGGCTTGCCTGGTCCGCCAATGAGAATGCAGTGAACGGCTCTGTGATACTTTTTTCATATCAAAACACTCGTTAAATGATATTTCACCTATTAATAGTGATTTGTTACGCTTAAATGGCTATTAAAAGGAGGTAAGAAGATGGAATATCGTAAATTGGGTGCCAGCGGCTTATCGGTCAGTGAGATTGCTTTTGGCAACTGGATTACGCATGGGGATCAAGTGGATAATGACACCGCCAAAGCTTGTGTCCATGCTGCATTGGATGCGGGAATTACTACATTTGACACCGCAGATGTGTATTCGGACACGAAGGCGGAGACGGTGCTGGGACAAGTCTTAACAGGTGTGCGGCGCGAAAGCATCGAGTTATGTACCAAGGTCTATCAGCCTACAGGAACAGGACCTAATGACCGTGGTCTATCCCGGAAGCATATTATGGAAGCTTGTAACTCTTCGTTAAAAAGGTTACAGACGGATTATATAGATATTTATTATGCCCATAGATTTGATAAAAAGGTTTCGCTGGAGGAGACCTTCCTGGCCTTCTCTGATCTGGTGCGTCAAGGGAAGGTTCTGTATGTGGGGATCAGCGAATGGACGGCGGAACAGATCACACAAGCCGCGGTGTTGGCCCGGGAGCTGAGGGTTCCTCTGGTGGCCAGCCAGCCGCAATATTCGATGCTATGGCGGGTAATTGAAGCGGAGGTTATTCAGGCTTCTGAGCGGGAAGGGATCGGGCAGGTTGTCTGGTCACCGCTGGCCCAAGGCATTTTGTCGGGAAAATATCTGCCGAATCAACCTGTCCCGCAGGGGTCCCGTGCTTCGACTTCAGCGGGTTCTCCGTTTTTTCAACGATTGGCTGGCCAGTGGCTGCACACAGAGGTTCTTACGGCTGTATCCCGGCTGTCCTCACTTGCACACGAGGCGGGGCTGACGCTTCCGCAATTAGCCATAGCATGGGTGCTGCAGAATCCGCAGGTGTCGGCTGCAATCATTGGGGCATCCAGACCAGAGCAGGTACAAGAGAATGTGAAGGCTTCGGGGGTGCTTCTTGAACCTGATTTGCTGAGTGAGATCGACAGAATATTAGAGGGACTGGTTGAGCGTGATCCTGCAAAAACCGGGTGAGTAACGCTGTCCGCTCACCTTTCACCTGGAATTATGCTCTTGTAAAATCTCTATAAATGCAGAGAGGATGGCCTGATTCGTATCCGTTCTCCAGGCAGCGTAGAAGGGAACAGGCGGCGCATTTTCTTCGAAGGGTCTGAACACGACCCCGCTGCGCTGGAAGACGGAAACTGAAGAAGGGACAATGGAAACCCCCAGGTTCGCTGCCACAAGGTTAACAATGGTATACATCTGCACGGCTTCCTGTACAACCTGAGGGTAAACATCATGCTCAGCGCAGAAGCTCATAATCAGATCATGAAAAGGAAGACCGTGCTTACGCGGAAAGAAAATAAAAGGCTCGGAACGCAAAGCGGACACTGGCAATGCAGGAAGCTTGGCCAGCGGATGTTGATCAGGCAACACAGCAACCAGAGTTTCGTTGATCAGGCTGCAATGACTAATGTTCTTGGCCGGCTCAATGAAGCGAAGGAATCCAATATGGATGGTGCCGTCATGCAAAGCCTGCCATTGCTGGGCAGAAGTCATCTCCAGCAGGTTCAGCTGTATTTGAGGGAACCGTTGCCGGAAGATTTTGAGCACATCGACCATGATGCCGCCCTCTGCTGAACCGATGAAAGCTATATTTAAATGTCCAATGATGCCTTGGCTTGCCAGTTGTACCGTTCGAATAGACCGCTCCAGTTGAGATAAGATCCGGGTGGCTTCCTCCCAAAAAACAGATCCCGCTGGTGTGAGGCGGACTTGACGTTTGTTCCGTTCAAACAGCTTCACGCCAAGCTCTTGTTCCAGCGCTTGAATCTGCTGAGTCAACGGAGGCTGTGTCATATTTAATTTCTCGGCGGCACGATGGAAATGAAGCTCTTCCGCCACCGCAACGAAGTATTGTAATTTTCGTATATCCATTGTTGTGGTCCTCTTTTCCTACAGATAAAGCTAGTATAGCATAAGGGGTAGGATCGGCATGTATACTGCGAAGCACCGCAGATGAATCTGGAGACAGTCAGATACTATACGCAGATATCCGCCGGGACACGCGGCCTTCGACACACCGTGAGGACGGATCACCGGCACGATGGAGCTGAAGCGGAGGGATTAGTAATTTGATTGAAATGTAAATTGTCGAAAAAGTTAGAAATATGTAAATATAGGTATATACAAATATCTAAAAAAGTAGTAATATTCTCCTGTGAAATAATTACCATGGGGGGGATTTGGAATGTTTGCAATGGGTCTAATTGGTGGTATTACTGGTGTTATCGCCTCACTCTTAGCGATGGCTATCGGAGGCGTTGATGCTGCTTTTTCGGATAGTGGGACTTCAAGTATTACAGGGTTGGCAGTTTCTGCGTTACTATTCAGTATATTGGGAATAGTTGGTTCTGCGTTCTCTAAAAGCAAGCCAAAACTAGCTGGATATCTTATGTTGGTTAGTGGTGTAGCTGGGGCTATCAGTATTTCGTTGTTCTACGTTCTTTCAGGAGTACTACTTATCGTGGCTGGATTCATGGGAGTTTTAAGTAAGAAGAAAGCTGGAAATTCCACAGTTCCTCCTGTATTTGAATAAGTACAGAACAATTGTGGAAATTTAAAATTATAAATTATACAGTTTGGATTTTTTTAAAAAAAGCCTATCAACCAGTTAAGGTTGGCAGGCTTTTTTCTTTTTGTAATTAGGACCTATCAATCTTTTACCTCTGAACTCCAGCAATATCCGGATCTCACGTAAAGTGAGAATATTGACATTCTTCATGTCTTACACTAAACTGTAACAAATACAGTTAACTGTAACAAAAATTCCGTAAGGAAGGAGAATCCAATGAATACCTACACCGCGAAGCAGTTGGCTGAAGTGCTACAGAATGAAGATCCGCAGATGAATCTGCGGACGGTCAGGTATTATACGCAGATCGGGATGTTGCCGCCGCTGGAACTGGTGGGCAATAAGAGGGCGTATACAGATAGTCATTTGCATTATTTACGGGCGATCCTTGTATTAACTAGGAGCGGCGAGACGTTGGCCTCGGCCCAAGAGAAGTTAGCCGGACTGACGATGGACGAAATCATGAAGCTGGGCGATAACCTGCGGCTCTACCAATCGGATCAGATGCTCCAGAGTGAGCTGCATGTTGTTAGTGAGGATGTCATTCTCTCCGTTAGTCCGCGCATCTCAACGGCGCTGAAGGAGAAGATGCTTGAGACGATTACTAGACTACTTCAAGAGGAGGGGCAGGTATGATCCATATCCGCTTTGCAAAATCTGCTATAGAGCAGGAAGAAGGAATGAATCATCTCTGGCTTCACATCGCGCTGCCCGGCGGGGTGCAGAATGCCCGCTTACAATTAATCCTTCCGGCAGGGCTTCACCGGTCCCCTAATCTGAATGGTGCTGTTGAAGACAGCAGTGGGAGAATATGGATTGACGATACGCAGTCAGTAACGGACCTGTACGTTGAAATCTTCACCCGGGAGTCGGTCCCTTGCGGGGAGTATAGTCTGGCGGTTGAATTGTCTTACACGGGTAGGGATGGAACCGGTACCAATGTTAAGCAGGTGATTCCGCTGAAGGTCGTGTCTGAGGAGGAGTCGGTGGAGATTCATACCGATGAGGAAGTGGTGCGCAGAATTAAAGAACTGCAACTTCCACAAGACAAAAGTGAGCTGAATGAGTATAACGAATACACCCCGGCCAAGCTAATCAGGCTTGATTCCAACGCTATGTCGGAATGGGAGAAGAAATACCGCGTGGAAGGAGCTAAGATCGAGAGCATATGAGAACCCAATTACCATTATTCATTATCACCGGAGCCAGCGGAGTAGGTAAAACCACGGTCATGCATGAGTTGAGGGAGCAGATGCCGGAATTTGTTCTGTTCAGTACGGATGACGATAATTTCGGGACGACGGGGAAGAAGCTAGAGTACCAGGACCGGTATAATGTGCTGTTTCATTGTGCGCATGTCGTTGCGTTGTCGGGAAGAGGAACGATTATTTGCGGGACGATGATGCCCTGGGACGCCAAGAAATGCGATGTTTATGATGCTTTCAGTGAAGTGCACTTTATTAACCTGCATTGTGACGATGCCACCCGAAATGCCCGCCTGCGGGGCCGGGAGGATGCAGCAACCTGGACAGAGGATATGCTCAGGCAGCACGAGGAATTCGCGCAGTGGCTGCTGGACCATGCAGATACGGAGTATGATCCGCCGATGCCTACTTTTGACACCACTTCTACACCTACGGCCGCGCTGGCGGAACAGATCAAGGAGTATATTAAGGAAAAATGGAAGGGTAGCACGGGAATTGTCTCTTAGGTGAATAAATCTGCGGTGTATAGGATGGTTTACTTTCTATTCGTGTGTAAAAGCTTAAGGCCATCCCGGCAGGGATGGCCTTTGAACTATTTTAGGTTATCCCACAGCGCCTGGAAAGCACCGGGCTCAACCTCGAAGAATACTGGCGCATTGCCGTAGCGCACAAGTCCCTTGCCGAACAAGGTTAGCTCAACCCGGGCTTTGTCAGCAAGTTCGAGGTAAACCAGCTTGCGGTCCTCATTGTCATAGATGCCTTGCGCCATGAGCGAGTCTGCGGACAGCGGCTTGGCGGCATTAAGCGCGCTCAGGAAGCCGTTAAGCGCTGCGTCTTCCGGCAGCGGAAGGTATTGCTGCTTGCCGTTGTTCCAGCTATCGAAGCTCTCCCACTGGGCAGAGGCGATGCGCCCGTCCAGGTTCAGCTTGCCGATCAGATCGGCTCCGCTGTTCACGGTAATTCCGTTCGTATGTTCGTACAGCTCCGCGAACACCTGACCGTCTGCCTCTGTATAAGACATGACCAGGAAGCCGGAATCATATCCTTTGACAGCATAGATATCCGTCTCCCCGATGTTCGAGGCCAGCTCCGTATACGCATCCTTGCCGCTCCATTCATCAATCCCGCTGGTCGTGCGGCCCAGCTTCTCCCCGCGCAGTGCAGCCGCATCGGCTGCTTCAATGCGGATCGCCGCCTGGGTATAGATATTGCCCTGGTAGACGACCAGGCCGATCATATCGGCTTGGGCACCGGAGCTTTTATCCGACAGCTCGATCTTGGGAATGACGACTCCGGCAGAATTCCCTGCCGAAGGCGTGCCCGGATCTACCTGGGCTACTTGATTAGGGGAAGCTGTACCATTTAGCTGCTTCATTACGCCGGGTCCGGCCAGGCCGATTCCGGCGGCGACCAACACGCTTGCTGCGATATAGACCATCTTACGCGGACGGCGCTTTTGTTCCATTTTACCTTCTAAACCTTGCTTCATTTCTCTGCTTGAACTCATAGTATCCACCGCTTTCTTGTATTGGGTTCGAAACTGATCTTCCTTCATTCCTCTTCTGCTCCTTCCAGTTCCAGTCTTAACAGCTGACGTCCGCGCTGAAGTCTCATCTTCACGGCAGACTCGCTGATCTGCAGAATTCTGCTGATCTCCTGGACGGGATAATCCTCGTAATAGTACAGATGAATCACAGTCTTATACTTCACCGGCAGGGCCAGCACGAGCTGCAAGACCGCCAGCTCCTCGGGGTTATCGGCCGTGACCGGCTCCACCCCTTCGAGCTTGACCTCGCGCTTGCGCCAGCCTCTGCCCAGCAGATTCTTGCAATGATTGGTGATGACCCGGATCAGCCAGGCCTTCTGGTGTTCGTCATCCTTGAATACGGGAGCCTTCTCCATCAGCTTGATGAAGGTGTCCTGCGTAGCCTCTTCGGCATCCTGGCGGCTGCCCAGATGAACCAGGGCAATCCGGTACAGCATTTCTGCATATTGTTCGTAGCTTTTCATCACAGGATGGCCCGGCCGGGTCATGGGTTGCTGCATGAGGTTATGCCCTCCTTTATCTATAACACCCTTTAGGACGGCATCCGGTCACATTTTGTTTCCGGGAATTTATTCTGCTTGTTCTAAGCTCACCCTGATACAGCAAAAAACAGGGGATGAAGAAGTCCAAGACTTCCTCATCCCCTGTGATAGAGGCCGTATGAAGCGGCCGGCTCATCCGGTCACTTATCTGTTTGCAGGAATCCTGCTGTTACTCGGGGGTTCCCTGGGTTACCCCGTGAACATAAGTCTTCCAGGGGGTGTCCAGCGCCCCTTGTCCCGGATTGTAAGTGAAGAAATACTCTACGGAATCGCCTTGCTGCACGTTATTGACCGCGTAGGTGTAATTGCCGTTGCCTGCGGAGGTCATGGCTACGTTCTGCTGGCCGCCGCCGTTGATCTTGTAATGCAGATCAGCGAAGGTGGCGCCGTTCACATAGAAGAGCAGGTTATTGCCTGTTTTCTTCAAGCCGCGCACCTGATCTCCGATCACAATGGTTGCTGGCGGCGGGGAGACTACAGTGATTGTGCTGCTGGAGGTTTTGTTACCATCCGCGGTTGTTGCAGTAACGGTAGTGGTTCCCGTTGCAATTCCGGTAACAAGACCACTCTGGCTCACTGATGCAATGTTGCTGTTCGCTACGCTCCAGTTCACCTGTTTGTTGGACGCACCAGAAGGTGCTACGTTAGCTGTTAACTGGACATTCTGCCCAATCTCCACCTGGGAGGTTGACGGAGTTACGGTAACGCCGCTAACCGGAACGGTACCCGGATTGCCCGGGTTACCAGGATTTCCGCCGCCGCTGCCTTCCTTATACACCCGTACATAATCGACCTGCATCGTTGCCGGGATATCGGACGGAGCCGGAGTCAGTCCGCCGTCGAAATGTCCGCCCACTGCCAGATTCATAATCAGATAGAAGGGCTTGTCGAAGGGAGCATTAGGATTGTTCGGTGCCGCTACAGAATACCACTGCTCTCTATTGACCTTGAAGAAGAATTTGCCGTCCACATACCATTTCACGTTGTCATCTTCCCAGACCATGGAATATACGTGATAGTCGTTCGCAAAGGTCTGGCCTTGCGGGAAGTGATACTCCCCGGCGATGTACTTGTTCACCGGCCATTGTCCGCCGAAGTGAACCGCGCCGCTGGTCGTGCCGGGCAGCCGTCCTTTGGCTTCCATAATGTCAATCTCACCGGATGCAGCCCAGGCTCCATAAGCCGCATCCTGCGGGAGCATCCACAGCGCGGGCCAGATACCGTTGCCTGTCGGCAGCTTGGCACGGATGTCTACCCGGCCGTACTGGAAGGACAGATGGTCTTTGGTGTTGATTTTGCCGGAGGAGTATTGTGCATAGCGGTTCGGGTCCTGCGGGAAGGACTTCGGATCGTTCTTGGCCCGGATGTTCAGCTGGCCGTTCTGCACAAACACATTCTCCGTACTATTCGTATAATGCTGCAGCTCGTTATTCCCCCAGCCCCAGCTGTTAGGGTCATTGGTGATATAGTAACCCTGCTCATAGTTCCACTTGCTGGTATCCAATGCGGTTCCGCTGAACTCATCCTGCCAGAGCAGGTTCATGCCCGCTACGGCCGGGTCTGACGGAGTGCCCAACGTAATATCTTCCTGATCGCTTTCATCTGGACGCGGAGCATTCGGGTTACCGGTGAAGGTATAATACACATAATTGCTGCCGATATTGCCGCCCTGCTGGCCGTTTAACGGATAGCCGATGCGGATCTCCATATTCTCCTGGATCGGCTGGAACCACAGTCCATAGACGTAATCGGCCCAATAGCCCCACTGGTTGGCCGCGGACATATTGTTGTAGCCGTTGCCTGCATAGACGAAGCCGCTCTGGGCGGAATTGCTCAGATCGACCCACTGGCCGCCGATTTTGATCTGATAGACGTATTTGCCCAGCTCGCTGCCAATCGGTGCACCCCCGTCAATTTTCGGCAGAGGGAATCCGATAGACCCGTTGTTATCCGCAGTGAAAGCTGTGCCTTCATAAGCGGATAGGACATAGGAAGCTCTGACGGGCTGATTGAAGGTAAGGGTGTAGATCACGTTCGCGGATGAGGTCTTGGACTCTAGCTTGACGTTGATAGATTCGGTGATCGTGAACCAGTATCCGCCGCCTCCTTCGGTGAACTGACCGAAGTTGCTGTCGTAGATCCAGCCGCTGGCTGCATTGTTGTCAATATCAATCCAGGTGCTGCTGTTCACCGGCTTCACATACACCTTCAGGTCATCGGCCACAGCTTCATAGGTGAGCGCCGGATCATTATTGAAGGTAGGGTAGGTGAAGCCGGCCCCGCCGGTGAAGCCCGCTGTAATCTGCGGCCCTTGGGTTGGTGTCATCGCGGTGATCGTTGTCTTGTTCAGGTTCTGAAAAGCCAGCGTATAATTCAGCGTAACCCCGCTATTCGCCTTAGAGTGGAGCTGGATCTCGGTTGTAGCCGACAGGGTGAACCAGTAGCCGTTCTGTCCGCCGTCGCTCCAGTGTCCCCAGTTCTGGTTGTAGACAAAGCCGCCTGCGCTGTCAATGTCAACCCAGTTGCCATTTACTTTGACTTTGACGCCTACATCATCCGACACATCGCTCCAGGACGCAGACCCGCCGTTAAATACCGGCATAACGAAACCGTAGCTCGCCTGACCGACACCTGATTTGGAGATAACCGGACCGTCTGCCGCTGAGAAATAAGCCATTGAGGTAACTGCAGTTCCTGCGGCCTCCGCTGTACGGATGCCCGAAGCAGGGAGCTGGCCGATGCCGGACAACAGCAGCAGGACCAGTAACAAACTAAGCACCTTCCGCTTGAAACCGGGTTGCGTAACATAAATTCGCTTCATACTTGCCCTCCTTTAATTAAATGGTAGTGAAGGTAACCGCTTACATGTGAGAGAACATCTTTATTCTATCGAAACTTGTCAGCTGCTAAAAGGGACAATCCTTTTTGTTTTGACCCAATTTTTTGGGTCTGCTGCCAGTGAAGGGCTGGCGCGGGGCGCGTGGGCGGAATGTAATCGGAAAACCGATTACATTGGGTATGGCGGAGACGCGGGGAGGGAATGTAATCGGAAAACCGATTACAATGGGCGTGGCGGAGGCGTGGGGAGGGAATGTAATCGGAAAACCGATTACAATGTGCATGGCGGAGGCGCGTGGAGGGAATGTAATCGGAAAACCGATTACAATGGGCGTGGCGGAGGCGCGTGGAGGGAATGTAATCGGAAAACCGATTACAGTGGGCGTGGCGGAGGCGCGTGGGCGGAATGTAATCGGAAAACCGATTACAATGGGCGTGGCGGAGGCCGCGTGGGCGGAATGTAATCGGAAAACCGATTACATTGGGCGTGGCGGAGGCCGCGTGGGCGGAATGTAATCGGAAAACCGATTACATTGGGCATGGCGGAGGCGCGTGGAGGGAATGTAATCGGAAAACCGATTACAATGGGCGTGGCGGAGGCGTGGGGAGGGAATGTAATCGGAAAACCGATTACATTAGGCATGGCGGAGGCGCGGGGAGGGAATGTAATCGGAAAACCGATTACCTTCTGCCCAGCGCGGGACCAGAAGGTCGGCCGCGCTGGGAATTTCGCATAAATAGCGGAGCGGACGGAGCATAGGTTGAATCAGCCGCCCGATAGCTGGTGACTGGCGCGGAGCGCAGGGGCAGATTTTTTTCACAGCACAGCATCGCGGTAATCCTCTTCACTGGCAGGCTTCCGGCGGATCAGCAGACGGTATTCGGTCGGCTGCATGTCCATAGCTTCGCGGAAGGCGCGGGTGAAGCTTTTGTAGCTCTCGTAGCCGACCATGGCGGCAATCTCGATGATCTTGTGGTCGGTCTCGGCCAGCAGACGCCGCGCTTTGCCCAGACGCACATCACGCAAGTATTCGGCGAAGCCCTTGCCGATATTCTTCTTGAACTGGTTGGAGAAGTAGGCGTAATTCAGCGAGACATGATTGGACACCATCGCGAGATCCAGCGGCTTGTGGTAATTCTCGTGGATGAAGCGGATAGCCTCATTCAGATCCTGCGAGCTGCGGTAGCTGCACTTGTATTCATAGTAGAACTGGTCGAGCCGCAGGAGCTGCTGCTGTAAGGCCTGGATATATTCGCGGATGCCGGGATAGTCGAACAGATTGCGCAGACACTCCAGATCAAGCGCTTCTTCACCCAGATAAGGACGGATGACACGCTCATAATCCTCCATCATCCGGACAACGGCGCGGCATAGCTGCTGGGTGTAACGGATGTGATAGCGCTGAAGCACCTCCTTATGGAAGAGACTGGAGATCCCTTGGGTGATTCTGCCGCTGTTACTTGTGCCGGTTAACTGGAAGAGAGCATACAGTTCCTCATAAGGAAGCTCCCAGTGCTGCTCCAGCCGTGCGATGTGCTGAGGCAGCAGGCAGCGCGTATCCGGGAAAAGAAAGCTGTGGCGGTACAGATCAAGCACCTGTATATAACTGCCCGGCAGAGTGCTTAATCCTTGGTGCGGCTCAGTCATGGCCGTGACAGCCCCGATCTGCTCTTCGCTGAGCGCAGCAGGCAAGGCTCCCGGATCTATGGCTGCATCCACGGCCAGGACCAGGTGGGGGCGGTGCTGGAGACAGATGCAGCCCTGTCTGCCGTACACACGGTAAGCCACAGCTTCGATGCTGTGACTGCTGCTGGCCCCCGGCTGGTTAATCCAGCGCTCCTCGCGCAGATGGCAGAGGCGGTAGCTGCGCCACAGCCCCGGGTTCTGCTGCTCAGTCGCGGCAATCCACGCTTCATCGCCCGCCGCACCTTGCATATACATCCGCAGCTCCTTGCGGTCCGTCTCCCGGGCACGCTGCGAGAGCCGCTCGATATCGCTGGTGAGCAATATGCGCGTCTCGATCTCCTGCCAGACATGCTCCACCGAGACCTGCAGGTCCTCGCGCTTCACAGGCTTGAGCAGGTAACCTTTGGCCCCGAGCTCAATGGCCTTCTGGGCATAGGCGAAATCGCTGTATCCGCTAATGATCAGATAATCCGCCTTCAGGCCTTCCAGCCGGCTTTGCGCCATAAGCGCAAGGCCGTCCATATCCGGCATGCGGATATCGGTAATGACGAGCTGGATGCTGTGCGCCCGGAGAAGCTCCAGAGCTTCAAGCCCGTTAGCGGCGCTGTACATATGCCCCGGCTGCTGCGGGAACTGGCGGAGCATCGCCTGCAGTCCGTCGCGGATATGCTTTTGATCATCCACCACCAGAATATTGATCATGCCTACCAACCTCCAAGATTCTCATTTTCCCAGGGCAGCCTCAGGGTTACACAGGTATATTCCCCTTGAACGCTGCTGATCCACAGGCCGCAATCCGTGCCGTAATGGAGCTGCAGGCGCTTATGTACATTGTCCAGCCCCAGCCCGCTGCTGCTGCTGCTGATAATCGGGGTGTCAGAGTCCCCCCGCAGCACAGACTGCAGGCTGTCCAGCATCCGGGGAGCTACCCCGGCGCCGTCATCGCTGATCTCGATCAGCAGCAGACTGTCATTCTCTACCCGTACCGAAATGGTGATCTGAATACTGCCGCCGGAAGGGGCTGCATGGTGTACGGCGTTCTCGACAATGGGCTGCATGCACATCTTGGGGATGCGGTAGCGCTGGACCTCCGGGGGGAGATCGGCCGACAGCTCCGTGCTCCCGCCTTCCATGAAGTTGATGAACCGGATATAGCTGCGGATATTGGCCAGCTCCTCGCTGAGCGCGACCGTATCGCTGCGCCATTGCATGCTGTAACGCAGCAGGGACCCCAGCGAGACGAGAGCGCCTGCGATGGCAGGCTGCCGTTCCACCTCTGCGCGCATTCTGATAGATTCCAGCGCATTGTACAGAAAGTGGGAGTTGATCTGCGAATGGAGAGAGTGGAGCTGCGCATTCTTGGCGATAAGCTGCTTATCTACTACCTGTGTCATCAGCTGCTGGATTTCGTCCAGCATACTATTGTAGCTGACGGCTACATAGTCAATTTCGTCACCGGTTTCGTTCGCGCCAAGCCCGGTATCAATCTTGGCATCCAGCTGGCCCCTGCGCACCTTGCGCATCGAGCCCAGCACCTTCTCTAAGCGTCGGAAGATCCGCCGGGTCATCCTCGACACCAGCAGCAGCATCAGCAGCAGGACGGAGGAGGTGATGGCAATGACCAGCAGATACCCGTCGCGCGGACCTTTCATCAGTGCCTGACGGGAGGCGATGTCCACCACATAGGCGTTCAGGGGAGCGATATAACGGTAGAGCGCATAGTAAGTCTGGTCCCCGGAATGGACCTCAATGGGGGCCTTTTGCTCCAGTACGTTCAATTGCTCATGGGTCCGGCTAAGGATGTCATCCAGCTTCTCTCCGGCCTTCTGCGGGAACACATGCCCCGGAAGGTAGACATTACGGGAAGCATCTGCGCTGTCCATGATCACGGTGAAGAAATCCCGCCCGCTGTCCTCCAGCAGATCGCTGAACAAGACGTTATGCCGCGCCCGGATCTCCATAATCGTAGGCAGCCTCTGCTGCTGGCCCTGAAGCCGCACCAGCCTGTAGTAAGACAAGGTATCTGCGCCATCCTTGAAGGAGAACAGCCGGAAGGCGGCACCGCCTTCATCCCGGAGGGTCATCCAGTAATCCTGCGGCCAGAACTTGCTGTAGTGATAGATTTCCGGCCAGATTTCATAGACATCAGGGTTATCTACATAGAAGCTTAGACTGCTAATCATCGCATGGCTCTGGATAATGTTATGCATCTGTTCATAATGGTTCTGCTTGAATTTCACAAGCCGCAGACCGTCCCCGCGCATGCCCGAATGGATGAAATCCACGAAGGACTTCTGGGTCAGGGCTGTTGAGGAAGCGTTCTCAAGAAGTTCAAGCCGGCTGCGCAGCCGTTCGTTCATCCGGGCGATATGGTTGCTGCCCTCGGCCATAGCCTCTTTATAGAGCTGGTTCTCCTGGCTGCGGATGAACAGGGAAGACACCACAATGGCCGGGATGGCGATCATCAGGCTGAAGGCCAGGAACAGCTTTTGCGAGATCGGGGCATTGCGGTATAGCCTTCTTAACGTGGTCAGCAGCTTCTTCATCGGTAACCCCTCCATCCCAGTAATATAGCATAGATCATAAATGGGCTGGTAGGGAATATGGCACGTATTTTAGCAGCTACAGCCCGTAGGGAGCCTCCTCTATGCAGGAAATACCGGCAGCCCTCACGGCCGCCGGTACAGCTCCATTACACAGGCGGATTATTCCGCCATCTTGGCCTTGCGGGCATCCAGCTCGGTCTGCCGGTATTCCATCACCTGCGCGAACCCGTAGCCGTCGCGGCGGGAGCGGAAGCTCTCGAACACCTTGTCAAAAGCCGCCTCATCCTTGGCCGTAATCAGCTCCGGCAGCACCTCTTCCCAGTTCTGGGAGATCCGTGACCAGGCTACGGCCACATCGGAATCGCCGAGCGGGTCCAGGCCTTTGTAGATCCCGCTGTCAATATCGGCCTGCGCATTCGCGAAGTCCTCCATCTGCTTGATGACCGGGGCTTTCTCCGGTCTCCACTGGTTGACGATGACCGGGTTACGCATCATCCAGTAGGTGTCCAGAATGCCGTATTCTTTCTCCAGCTTCTCGATATTGCTGCCCAGCATGTCGGCGAACTCGGCCTTCAGCTGCGGTTTGCCGTCCACGGAATCCCAGGTTTCGCCCTCCTTGCCGAGGAACAGGTCGCGCTGGCCTTCTTCACTGGCGAGGTAGGTCAGGAAGCGGATCGCCCGCTCCGGGTTCTCCGTGGATTTGCTGATCATGGTCACCATCCAGCCGTCCATGTTGCCGGGGAATAGCTTGGCGCTCTCGCCCTTGTTATTCTGCGGCCCGTCAACCGCGATGTAGTAAGAGTCCGGGTTGGCCCCCGCCGCTAGCATCGGATTGACCGCTGACATGCCGGTCCATTCGCGGATCATCATGAAGTAGCGGGCGTTGTTCGTTTTCTCCTCTACCTGGGTATCGGAATCCACCAGGAAATCGACGTTAATCAGTCCGCGCTCGTAGGCGGTACGGAAGGTTTTGAGCCAGGCGATGTAATCAGGGTCGGTAATACGGTCATATACTTTGCCATCCTTCTCATGCGGAACCGCCAGCAGATTCTGGAGATATTCCGTCATCCCGTAAGGCACATTGCCCTGGGCGAAAAAGGGGCTGATCGGCTGGCCCTTATACTCGGGGTACTTATCCTTCAGCAGCTGCAGCGCACTGAGGAAGCCTTCCGGGGTACTGAGGTCCGGCTTGCCCATCTCCTCGTACAGATCCTTGCGGACCAGGAAGGTCTGGTTGGCCGCCGTCATGCCGGTCTCGTGCATCAGGTTAGGGCTGTAGGAATCATTCGGCACTCCGTAGGTGTTGCCGTTCTCCTGCCGGTACCACTTCAGTGTGCCGTCACCGGCAACCTTGAAGAAGTAGGGATCATACTTGTCGGCCAGTTCATTGAGCGCATAGACATGATCGCCCTCCCACAGTTTTTTGACAGCGGTCTCCCAGGAGCCCATGCTGATCAGGTCAGGCAGCTTGCCGGAGGTCATCATCAGCGTAACCTGCTCATTCGCTTCCCCCGAGGGAACCTCCAGCTTGACGTTCACGCCCGTCTTCTCGGTGACATACTTGGAAGCTAGGCTCTCGCCCCAGGTGTGGGCATACCAGTTCGCGCCGACGAACCACGTGAGATCCACCGGACTGGTATCGAGCTTCCAGGCGGGCTCCTCCGCATTCAGCTTGGTCTCGGTCTGCGGTTCCGCTGACGCTTCGGCCTGAGGCGCAGCCGTCGGCGTATTCTCCTTAGTGGCGGAATTGCTGCTGCAGGCGGCTATGCTTAATGCCAAGGTTACAGTCATCATTGCGGCCAGGATGGGGCGTACAGGTTTGCTTTTCACAGCATAATCATCCTTTCGGGTTAGGTGTGGTTAGACTTCCTACGGTTATCCCTTAATCGCGCCGATCATCACACCCTTGACCAGATAACGCTGAATGAAGGGGTAGAAGATCAGGATCGGCAGCGTAGCCACCATCATGGAGGCGAATTTGATGGAGTTGCCGGGCAGACGGGCACCGAATTGGGCCATAGCCTGCTGCTGCATGAAGGACATGGAGTTCTCGGCGATGATTTTGTACAGCATGGTCTGTAGCGGCAGCAGCTCCTGGGAATGGATGTAGATCACACCCTGATAATAATCATTCCAGTGATAGACGGCGGAGAACAGCGCAATGGTAGCAATGACCGCCATGCTGTTAGGCAGTACAATCCGGAACAGCACGCCGTAATCCGAAGCGCCGTCTACCTTGGCCGACTCCTCCAGGCTATCAGGAATGGTACGGAAGAAGCTCATGAAGATGACCATATTAAAGAAAGTATACATGGACGGGATGATGAACACCCAGAAGCTGTCATACAAGCCGAGCTTGGTCATGAGAATGAAGGAGGGGATCAGCCCGCCTGAGAAGAGCATGGTGATCAGAGAGATTTTGAGATAGAGCTTGCGGCCGATGAGATTCGTCTTGCTGATTCCGTAAGCGATGATTGCGGTGAAGAGCACATGCACCACTGTTCCGATCACCGTGCGCATTGTAGTGATGTAGAACCCGTTCATCAAGGTCTTATCGTTAAAAGCTACACTGTAGCTGGCCAGCGACAGCTCGGAGGGGAACCAGTTGACGGTGCCGAGTGAAGCCTGCTCCGGCGAATTCAGCGAATTGACGAGCACGAACCACATCGGGTACAGCGTCAGGAAGCAGACGGCCAGCATCAAGAGCGTATTGCCGATCTCGAAAGCGCCAATCCGCCGGAATCTTCCGCGTCTTGCCATGAATCGGTTGTCTCCTTTCCAAATGGAATCCTGCTCTAAAAAATACTGTCCCCCGTAAGCCTCTTGGAGCTCTGATTGGCTAACAGCAGTAGTCCCAGCGCTACAATCGAGCGGGCGAACAGGACGGCGGTGGAGAAGGAATGGCGCCCGGAGACCAGTCCCATGTTGTAGATGTAGAGGTCCAGGCTCTCCGCCATCTTCATGTTCATATTGTTCTTCAGCATGAAGATCTGCTCGAAGTTGCTGCCGAGAATGCCGCTCACAGCGAGGATGAAGAGGATGGCAATGGTCGGGCGGATGCTCTGCACCGTGATATGCCACATCCGCTGCCAGCGGTTCGCGCCGTCCAGCTCGGCAGCTTCATACAGCCCCGGATCAATGCCCGCTATGGCCGCTATGTAGATAATGGCGCTCCAGCCGGTCTCCTTCAGCGTATCGGTGAAGAAGGTAATCCACCAGAAGTACTGCGGCTCGCTGTTGAACAGAATATCCCGGTCCTGAAGCCCCAGCGCCATCATCAGCTGGTTAATGACACCGCCCTCGCCCAGCCAGTTGAGCGCGATTCCCCCGAAGATCGTCCAGGCGATGAAATGAGGCAGATAGGAGATGGTCTGCACCGTGCGCTTGAACCGGAGGCTGCGGATTTCATTCAGCAGCAGGGCGAACAGAATAGGGATAGGGAAGCCGAGGAAGAGCTTGATGCTGCTCATCCCGAGGGTGTTGCGGATCGAGCGCCAGAACCGGTCATCTGTCAGGAAATCGCGGAAATGCTTCAGCCCGACAAACGGAGATTCCAGCATAGGCTTCGCGATACTGAAATCCATAAAGGCTATGATCAGCCAGAGCATGGGGATGTAACAAAAGATAAACATCCAGAGAATGCCCGGGATCACCATGCTTTGCAGCTGCCACTGCCTAAGAAGCGCTTTCATTTGTCCCGTTCGGGTGTGGAACATGTACTGTACCCCCTTCCTTCTTCATCGTATGAAAAAGGCCGGCGGAAAAAAAGGCCATGATTATTGGCCCTATCCCAATTTTTTGGATTCCATTGACCGGCCCCCGAAATTAAGTATGCTGTGATTAACTGAAGGGAGTGTGCCAAACGATGAACAGACTGGTATGGGAGCAGGATTTCCAGGGGGGGACTGCTGATTTGAAGCTATGGAACATCCGCATGGGCAATGATCTGCTGGACAATGACGGAAATGCAATCTTCCCGGGCTGGGGGAATGGAGAGCAGCAATTCTATACGGGGCGGCCGGAGAATCTCTCGATTGGCGCAGAGGGGCTGCAGCTCTGTGCGCGCCGCGAGGTGACCCGGCATGAGGGCCGCAGCTTCGCTTACACCTCGGCACGAATGGATACGAGGGATCATTTCGCTTACTGCTACGGCAGGCTGGTCGTACGCGCCAGGCTGCCGGTAGGCCAGGGCATCTGGCCGGCCATCTGGCTGCTTCCGCAGGATCAGGCCTACGGCCCCTGGCCCGCTTCCGGCGAGATCGATATCCTGGAGGCGAAGGGCCGCCTGCCCCGGCACATAGCAGGAACGCTGCATTATGGGCCGGATCTTGAGCGGAAGGTCGTGGAAGAATTCACCCATGAGCTGGAGCGCGGGACGATTAACGAATTCCGGGAGTACACGCTGGAATGGGAGGAAGGCTCCATGAGGTGGCTGGTGGACGGGCACTGCTATGCCGAGCGGCGGCTTGAGCCGGGGATGCCGTTCGACCAGCCCTTTTATCTGCTGCTTAATCTTGCCGTTGGCGGATGGTATGACCCTGTCGCGGTAGATGAAGCTGCGCTGCCTGCGGTAATGACGGTGTCGGGCATCCGGCTGTATCAGAGCTAAGGACAATCCCTCAGATCCCGGCAAAAATATCATTCAAGCGGTCCCAGTTGGCTGCGATCCAATGATTCTCCTGACGGAAGCGGACGAGCGGCGGGAATTCATCCTGCTGAGGCACAGCAATCCATTCGGCTTCCTTCCACCAGGTTAATTTCAGTGACCGGATGAGTGTACTTGCAGGCAAGGGAGTATATTCACGGTAGCCCGTCACGAAGGCCCGTACCCGGTCCAGCCCGATTCCGTCCTCAGATAACGCGCAGGAGAGGATCGGCCGGGCTATATCGAACTCCGGGTAGACGAAATGCAGCCGGTCGAAGTCAAGGATCGCCGCCACCTGATCTGCGCTGAACAGTATATTATCCACGAACAGGTCCCGGTGCCCCCAGCCCCGTTCGCAGTCCGCGAAGATGCCGGTGTCTATCCGGTCGATGATCCTCCGCTGAAGCTCAAGCGCCGATAGAGTATCCTCGCTCTGCCGGGCGGTAGCCTGATGATAGCGTGCCTCCCAGTTTCTCACCATAGACGCCTGGCTGCGGACCTCCCAGTACAGCGGCAACGAAGCAGGCTGAGCGTTAAGTAACTTGTGCATCCGGCCGACTACTCTGCCCAGCGAATACATCTGCTGCTCCGTGGCCGAGCCGGGGGCAATACTGTGCCCGTCACACAAGGTCATCAGCACGTAACGTTCCTGTGAAGGCGTTCTCAATACATAATTTCCGGCGTGCGAAAATAACTTCGGAACAGGAAGGCCTTCCCGGTACAGATGATCCTGATGGCTTAAGGAGACTTCCAGTCCGCGGGTGAGGGCTTCAGGGTAACGGATCTTGCTGTACTGCTTCACGAACAGACGGCCTTGATCACTGTCCAGCCTCCACTTCAGATTCAGGAAGCCCTGATCAATCTGGACCGCTTCAGTGACATGCAACCCGAATTGTTCTGTGATGGAGTCCAGGATATCATCTCGGATTCTTACGGCGGTGTCTGACATACAATATCTCCTCACCGGGATAATATAGAGGCTGGATTAGCGAAGTATTCACACTAGTAGAGCATCAGATTTAAAATGGTGGAGTAGAGGCTGAAAGAGACAGGGTTATAGAAATGGGAAAAAAGAGCGCAATAGACCGCGCTTCCTTGGTGGAGACATCAGCCTGCCAGCGGCAACCGGATAAAGCTCTTCATGCGGGGGGAGGGATGGACTGCCGGGCTTCTGCATCGTTTCCAGCGTTGCGGATAATTGCTTAATCATTACTCGCATATCCTCAAGCTCTGCACGCTGCTGGAGCAGCTGTACCGAAACGATCTCGCTCGCTTTTTGATCCAGTGCGTGTTCAATATACTCGATCCGGGACCATATTTTATTCATAGGGTCACCTTCTGTAGATAGGCTTGGATTCGCTTGCAGCGGGCCCCTTGGCAGCTTGTCATTCGTTAGATCCGGATCTATGCCTTCCAGTGCTTCCCCCTGATTAATACGGTCTTTAATATGATTGAGCTGGCTGATTTGCTGCTCCGAGAAGGTATAATGTCCAAGACGGTCCTTTGGAAAGAAATCGGGGAACATGGCCGCCCAGCGTTTGATCGTAGTCTGGCTAACGGACAGCAGCTCCGCAGCTTCCTTTGTTTTCAGAATTTCCATTTCAATCCCTCCGGTGTAGTAGTCTTCTATGAGTTATTCGCTATTCTTCGGCGGCCCCCTGCACAGGTGACAAAGGAAGTGCTCATTCGCCAAGCAAAGTGTTATTACGACTATTCTTGCTCTCTAGAGAGCAGTGTACATACAGAAGAGTATAATTGTATCCCCGGAGAGCTCCAGAGGTAGAATCTATAACAAAGAAAAAGCTTTCCATAACCCCCTTCCGGGCAATTATGGAAAGCTTTCTTCAGCTAGTTACAGACATTGTGCTGAGTTGCCTTAAGGGAGAAGGCAGTTTATAGCAGGGCGAGCTTGAACTTGAAGGTATACGGACGGTTGGCAGGCAGCGTGAACTGCTCATGGGTTGGCGCACCCCAGCTGTCATCGCCGCCCACGCCCATTTGCTTGTAATTGACACGCAGCACGGTTTTGTCAGAGGCTGGCAGCTTGTAGCCGTGGTCGCTGGCTTCAAGCTCAGCCGGAGACCAAGGAAGTGCATTGACTTCAAGCGGCAGCGCGCCCTCCACGGATAATCCGTGTCCTTCGTGTCCTGCGGTGACGGAAGCATACCGTACATCCGTCTTGTTGCCGCACTCCTGCGGGCGGAGGTAATCCGTGAACTGCTCGCTGACCTTGCCTGTGTACAGCCCCAACGGAGCTCCGGACTTACGGTCCCAATAGTTCTCATGCGGCCCGCGGCCGTACCAGGAGACCGTGTCCAGGCTGCTGTCCAGCTCGAAAACCATCCCGAATTCCGGGATCTCCGGCAGGGCGCTGCTGCCCGGGTTAAGCTCCTGTACAATCTCGACTGAACCATCCGTACGAATCTCGTAATGAACACGCAGGGTGGACTGCGGCTGCGAACCCAGCAGATAGTCAGCGGTCACGAAGCCGAGGCCCCCTTCCACACGGCAGCTGAACCGGGCCAGCTGACGCTCGTAGGACGCTTCCTTCCAGATCGCACAGCGCTCAGGATGCTTGTTGCCCAGATCATTGTCTGTTACAGCTCTCCAGAAGTTAGGTCTGGCCGGTGCGACGAGAACCTCCTTCCCGGAGGACTTCAGCGAGACAAGCGCGCCGGTTGCTGTCTCGAAGGCAAGCGCGAATCCGTTGCCCTCGAAGTTCACGAAGCCATCCTGTTCCTTCACTTGCAGGGTGCCGCCCGAAAGTTCCGGGTTACGGGACGGAATATATGGGGTTAACACGAACTGTTCCCAGGCAACTTCATGCGCGGCCTCAGACCAGGCGGTTGCGCCCTCCTGAACGAACGACACTGTAAGCACAGCTTCCTTGTCCGATTCAAGCAGCGCTGAATCCAGCGGAACCGTGAAGCCGGCTGCTTCGCCAGGCGCTGCGGAGAGCGGCAATTGTCCTTCCTGGGCCGCTACGCCGTTCAGAGCCAGCGTCCATCTCAGCTGATAGTCTGCCAGATCCGTGAACAGGAAGTTGTTGCGGGCCTCGAAGCTTCCGCTCTTCAGATCCAGTGCGGTGATGGTGATATTCTGATAGCATTTCTTCACTTCGTAGAGCTTAGGCGTCACGCTGCGGTCCGCGAACAGCAGCCCGTTGCCGCTGAAGTTGCCGTCATGCGGCTTCTCCCCGAAATCCCCGCCGTAAGCCAGATAAGACACCCCTTCAGGAGTGGTTGTACGGATCGCCTGATCCACCCAGTCCCAGATGAATCCGCCCTGAATGCTGTCATATTTGTCGAACAGCTCCGTGTACAGATGCAGGCCGCCGCAGGAGTTGCCCATGGCATGGCTGTATTCACACAGAATGTAAGGCTTCTTCGGGTTGCTGAGAGCGTACTCCACGACTTCATCCGGCTTGATGTACATCGTCGATTCAATATCGCTGGCCGCGTCCGAAGGTCTGTAATGATAAGTGCCTTCATAATGCACCGGACGGGTCGGGTCAGCTTGCTTCAAGTGGTCATACATGGCCAGGAAGTTATCGCCGCCGAAGGATTCGTTGCCAAGCGACCAGATAATGACGGACGTGTGGTTCTTGTCGCGCTGCATCATGGAGTTACAGCGGTCAATGACGTTCGCGCGCCATTCCGGGCGGCTGCCGGGAACGTTCCCCTCATGCAGCTCCTTCTGCCCGTATTGCCAGGAGCCGTGTGTCTCCAGGTTCGTCTCGTCAATTACATAGAGACCGTATTCGTCGCACAGCTCGTACCATACCGGTTGATTCGGATAGTGGGAGGTCCGCACGGCATTGATATTGTGCAGCTTCATCAGCTTAATGTCGGTGATCATATCTTCCTTGGAGAGCGCACGGCCGGTATCGCAGGAGAATTCATGGCGGTTCGTTCCCTTGAATACAATCCGTTTGCCGTTAATCTTCATCAGGCCGTCCCGGATCTCGAAGGTCCGGAAGCCCGTCTTGCAGCTGAGCGCTTCCAGCAGCTGTCCCTGATCGTCCTTCACCGAAATCAGCAGGGTGTAGAGGTTAGGCTTCTCCGCGCTCCATTTCAGCGGGTTCTTCACGGGTGCGGACAGCTTAAGCAGCTGAGTTCCTTCTTGTTCAAAAGCAAATCCGGCGGACACCGGCGCAGCCCATACCGGCTGCTGCTTGCTGTCGTAGAGCTGTACTTCCACGGTGTGTGCCCCGATGACCCGGTTATAATAGTTCTCCAGAGTCAGGTCGACCTGCAGCTCCGCATCGGTGAAGCTCTTGTCCAGCTCGGTGCGGACGAAGAAGTCGGCTACCCGTACTGGAGGCGCAGTGTAGAGATAGACATCGCGGAAAATTCCGCTCAGACGCCAGAAGTCCTGATCTTCCAGCCAGCTCGCATCACACCAGCGGTAGACTTCAACGGCCAGCTTGTTCTCACCGGGAAGCAGGTAGGCGGTGATATCGAATTCTGATGGTGTGAAGGTATCCTCAGAGTATCCGGCAAGTTCGCCGTTCACCCATACATAGAAGGCGGATTCCACACCCTGGAAGCTGAGGAACACTGGCTGTCCGTCCCAATCCTGCGGAACGCTGAAGGAACGGATATAGGAGCCTACCGGATTGTATACCGTCGGAGCGAAGGGAGGCTTCAGATCCGGCTCGGATACTTCCCAAGGATAGCGTACATTGGTGTATTGGGGATAATCATATCCCTGGAACTGCCAGTGGGAAGGGACGGCGATATCTGCCCAGCCGGCAGCGTCGTATCCGGCCTTATAGAAGTCCTTGATCCGTGCATCCGGGGTCTCGGCAAACGCGAATTTCCATGTTCCGTTCAGCGTCTGGTAACGGGATGAGGACGCTTTATCCCCTTGCAGAGCGTCGGCTGCTGCCGGGAAGGACATCATGGAGGCGTGGGCATCTATACGGTTCAATTGAAAAATCTCAGGATTATTGTTCCATTCGGGATATCCGTTGGCAGGCTGCTGATATGAGAGTTTGTTGCGCAAGTTAACATCTCCTTATATTGTTATATTCATATTATAGGATGGGAAATGTTCTGGGTATATATAATGATTTTGTTTAGATATAATAGAATATGAAACTAAGTGATGCCAGATTGTATCTGGAGGGAGGCTGCTATGGACAGTACGATGATCTTTTGCGAAATGGAAGATATGCTTCTGCTGCCCCTGTATCCCATGACCATCGGGTATTGGGAGCATCAGGGGGAGATGTCCCGGCCTGCGGGCTTCCCGGATTATCAGCTGCACCAGGTCCTCGGCGGCAAGGGTGAAGTGAATATCAAGGGGAAAACCTATATTGCCGAGGCGGGTGATATCTTCTGTCTCTACCCGGATGTGCCCCACTCTTATACGCCGCTTACCCGCGAATGGGAGCTGGCCTGGATCTCCTTCAACGGAAGAGAAGCAGCCCAGATGCTGCTCTACGCCGGAATACGGGAGTCCGGGGTGGGACGCCTCAGAGCAGAATCCATCCTTGCTCCGCTTGAGGAGATGCTTACGCTCTCCTGCGGCAATGAGCTTCAGGACAACATGGAGCGTTCCAAGCTGCTGTATGCCCTGCTGCTCGATCTGAAGCGCAGCCTGCTTCCGGCCTCGAATGAGGACAATGAGCTTGCGCGGATGAAGCCGGTCCTGCAATATATTGAGCTTCACCTGCACCGCCCGCTGCTGCTGAAGGAGCTGGCCGAAGTGGCGTCAGTCTCGCCGCAGTATCTGTGCCGGCTGTTCCAGCGGACCGTCCGTGAACGGCCGGTGGCCTATATTAACAAGCAGCGGGTCAACCGGAGCAAGCAGCTGATGTTCAGCAGCCGGGGGCAGCGGATCTATGAAATCGCCCAGCGGGCCGGCTTCGAGAATGTCAGCTATTTCTGCGCTGTCTTCAAACGGATTACCGGCATGCAGCCGGAAGAGTGGAGAGGTCTGCATGGATTGGACTAGAGGAGCGGCTTCATAGATAGCTCACACAAGCTCCAGCTTAAACACAACCGGCAAGGCGCTTGTGACCGTAGTGGTACGGATCGTTAAGGCCTCAGTATCCCGTTCCCAGGAGGGCTGCTCACTGAAACCGAGGACTGTAATGTCCCTCAGGATTCCCTCGAAGCAGGGGGATTTCTCCCGGAGCGACTGGATGCGCACGATACCATCCTCCGGGTACACCAGGACGGTTGCATACAGGCAGCTGCCTTTTACAGTGAAGCGGATATCTTCCGGTGTGAACGTTTTGGCCTGGCCATCGGTAAATTGTCCTTCTTCAATACGTGTAGGCCCTTCCCCAAAGGTGCGCCAGAAGGAGGTATCATAGATCGCTTCTCCGTTTGTTCCCAGCCAGCTGCCGATGGCCGTCAGAATCGCCTGGTCCTCCTCTGCGAAGCTGCCATCGGCCTTGGGCCCTACGTTCAGGAGCAGATTGCCGTTCTTGCTGACGATATCGACCAGGTCGCGGATGATTTCTGCGGCGGATTTGTAGTCGTTATTCTCCGTATAACACCATGAATTACGTGCTGCCGCCGTATCTGTCTGCCAGAAGAAGGGCTTCAGCTCGGCGAATTGCCCGCGCTCGACATCGGGGACCGCACTGCCGAACATGAAGGCATCATGCTTATAATTAATAGCAGCCGGCATTCCGCGCTCTGCCGCGCGATTGTAGTAGTAGGCCGCGAACTTTTGCAGATAGGGCCGGAAGGCCGCATTCTCAATCCACCAGTCGAAGTAAAAAATCTTGGGCTGGTACTGATCGACCAGCTCGCAGCAGCGGATCAGCCAGTCCTCCAGATACTCTCCGGATGGGGGAGAGCCGTAGGGATCATGATGATCCGGTTCCGGCATGGCCGGCCAGTAGAAGTCGCCGCGGACAAGCGGCTCGCGGATATCGGAGTCGAATTCCTTGCCGTGGGACATGAAGAACCAGTGCTCCGCACGGTGGGAGGAGACGCCCAGCTCCAGTTCCTGCTCTGCGAAGGCCGCCTTCAGCTCGCCGAGAATATCCCGTCCGGGACCCATGTCATAAGTGTTATAATGAGAGACAGCGCTTTTATACATCTGGAAGCCGTCATGGTGTTCTGCCACGGGAATGACATATCTGGCGCCGGAGGCCTTGAATAATGCAGCCCACCCGGCCGGATCGAACTGCTTCGCTGTGAACAGGGGAATGAAGTCCTTGTACCCGAACGTCTTGTGGTTTCCGTAGACTGCCAGATGATGCTCATATTCCTTCGTGCCCTGAATGTACATATTGCGTGAATACCACTCATTGCTGAAGGCCGGAACCGAATACAGCCCCCAGTGAATGAAGATCCCGAATTTGGCCTGGCGGTACCACTGCGGCACCTCATAGGCGCTTAACGATTCCCAATTCGCCTTGTAAGGGCCGTTCTTAATCGTCTCGACAATAACCTGCAGATAATCAGTTGTGTTCATCATGAGCCAGTCATCTCCCTGTGTATGAAGTAATGCCTTTATTGTACCGGGCGGCAGGGCGGGTAAGAATGTACGGTGCTAACTTTTTGATGTACAAAAATAACCTTTAAGGCGGTCTGTCCCATGGACTCCCACAATCTGCTTACCAGCTACCTGGCCAATCTCAAGGTTGACCTGATTGTAGCCGACTATAACGAATGCTCTATGGATTGGAAGGATCTGGACTACACTCCGGATTACAGCAAATTCTATTACATAATTGGCGGAGAAGGCTGGCTGAAGATCGGGGATAAGGAGTATTATCCGCAGCCGGGTGAGCTGATTCTAATGCCGGAGGGTGTGAGGCAATCCTATGCCTGCATCAGCGAACGCCCCTTTCTCAAATACTGGTGTCATTTCAGTGCCAAGGTCGGGCAGATGAACCTGTTCCGTGTGCTTGAGCTGAGCCATGTCTGTCTTCCTGAGAATTCTGCTGCGGTTGAGGCGGCGTTCAAGGGGATCACCGACAGTGCCAGATCTGACGCGGTCTACGCCCCGCTGCTGGCGAGAAGCAAACTACTTGAGCTGATGTCCTATTACCTGATGAATCTCAAGCTGGATGAGCTCTCTTATAAGAATCTCGGGGCGGCCCGGAAGCTGACGGCTGTCCTGGATTATATCGCGGAGAATATCGAGCAGAATATGAGCATTCATGATCTTGCCGAGATTGCATACATGCACCCGAACTACTTCATGCGCCTGTTCAAGCAGCAGATCGGCGTGCCCCCCATCCAGTACATTACCCGGCAAAAGATTGAAAAGGCCAAAGAGCTGCTGACCACCACCTCCGGTTCGGTCAGCGCGATTGCCGATCAGCTGGGCTTCGGCGATCTGTTCTATTTCTCCAAGCAGTTCAAGAAGCATGCCGGGCTTACGCCCACCGAATTCAGGAAACAAAAGAGCGGAGGGATGCTGTAGTGCTTCTGAAACAGAGCATTGCTGCCCGTCTATAGCGCGAGTGGAGAATACAGGGTGAAGTCTGTTAATATAGAACTACGGCATCATCCATATCAAAGGAGAATTCAATGTGAACGAGAACCTGAAGCAAGCGTATGTACAGTTAGGATTACCTGAAACCGTAACCAGAGAGGAACTGAACAAGCGGTTCGATCTGCTCCTGAAGCGAAGACGCGCCCTGACCACAGAGGAAGAGATAGCAGCCTACGAAGCGGATTTCCGGGCGTACAAGCTGATTCTCGATACCTGGGATGAGCAGGAGATCCAGAAGGCTGAAGACGAGCGGCTTGCCAAGTATGGACGCTTCTCCGGTACGGCAAGCAAGTGGGAGACCTTCATGCGGCTATACCGGACACATGTGATCCTCGGCATTATCGGGCTGCTGGTAGTGATTTTTGGCGGGAAGGCCCTCTATGACAATTACCAGCATAGACAATATCTGGCTTCTCTGCCGCCAGTAGATGCTAAGATTATGTTCATCGGCAGCTTCGGAGTTACGGATACCAGCGGCAAGACCGAGGAGCTGGAGAAGGCGATCATCGCGGCTTATCCGGAATGGAAGCGGGTGGAGACGGTGATGACTTATCTGCCCAGAACGGGCGAAGGCTCCGACTCGCTGGATATGAATTATATGCAAAAGGCAGTTGTGGAGCTGGCGGCGAACCGGCCGGATATCCTCATTCTGGATGAGGCCACCGTCAAGTGGATCGGGGGACAGACCGGATTCCAGAATCTGGAGCCGATCACAGCGGACGGGAAGCTTGCCGCTGACGATACCCGCATGCAGTGGGGAGTCAATGAGGACACGGGCAAGAATGAGCTGTATGGTGTAGATATTCTGAAATCTCCGTTCATCTCAGAGCTGCCTATCAATTATAATGCGAAATCCATCATTATCGGTGTACTGAATGACAAGGACAAAGATAAGATGCTGGCGTTCGTGAAGCATATTGCGGAGGAGCCGCCCGTTAAGTAAGCAGGATACACAGTACACCAAAAACCTCTCTTCACCGATGGACCGGACAGTCATCAGGAAGAGAGGTTTTTGGTATGCCTATTGCTCTATTATATGCTTGTTAAGGGTCTGGTCTTACTGCTCTAAGCGGTAGCCCCCATGGAATACAGGACCGACATACTCATTGAACGCATAGCCATTGCGGATGGCGGCGGATACGAAATCCTTCGCCTTCACCACAGCATCCTTCACCGACAAGCCGTTAGCCAGTCCGCCGGTAATTGCTGCGGCGAAGGTGCATCCCGCTCCATGGTTATGGGCAGGCTCGATCTTCGCAGTCTCCAGGACGAGGTATTCGCTGCCGTCGAAGAAGATATCAATCGCCTTGTCGCCGCCCAGCGCCTTGCCGCCCTTGACGACAACATTCCGGGTGCCGAGCTGATGGATCAGGCGGGCAGCTTCCTTCATCTGATCAAGCGTAGTCAGCTTGCCGAGACCCGAGAGCACTCCGGCTTCGAACAGATTCGGAGTAGCCACCGTAGCCAGCGGCAGCAGCAGATCGCGGATGGCATCTGCACTCTCCGGGTTCAGTACTTCATCCTCGCCTTTACATACCATAACCGGATCGATCACGACATTGGTCTGCTTGTTGCTCTTCAGGGCCTGTTCAGTAACCTTAACAATGTCCACACTGCCGAGCATACCAGTCTTCATGGCATCCACAGGACCGCCGGCGAAGATTGTCTTAAGCTGTTCGGCAACGATGGCAGCATCGACAGGGTATACATTATGATGCCAGCCCCGGTCAGGGTCCATCGTTACAATGGTAGTCAGGGCACTAAGGCCGTAAGTACCGTATTCCTCAAAGGTTTTGAGGTCTGCCTGAATGCCTGCGCCTCCGCTGGAGTCACTGCCGGCAATGGTTAATGTCTTAATGATTTTTGACAAAGGTAACGTCCCCTTCTTGTATATAAATAGTATGCTGCTTATTATAACAAAAATCATCGGCTTAGTCCGCAAAAAAAGTATAAGCTCCAAAAACGCACCGCTGCCCTTGGGTGAGAGCATGGGTTTGCCGGCTGCTGCACTGCATATCATGGTAGTCTAGTGGATTATATATTCAGGAGGCTGCCATGATTGAGATCAGTTTATGCATGATTGTCCGCAATGAGGAGAAGAGCCTGCCCCGCTGCCTGGCTTCGGTGGAAGGGCTGGTCGATGAGATCGTCATTGTAGATACGGGATCGGCAGACCGCACCAAGGAGATTGCCGGTGCCTTTGGAGCCGCAATTTATGATTTTACCTGGATTGACGATTTCTCCGCTGCCCGTAATTACGCCTTCAGCAAGGCGACCCGGGATTATATCTTCTGGCTGGATGCGGACGACTATCTGAGAGAAGAGGATCAGGCGCTGTTCAGGGTGCTGAAGTCTTCGCTGCCGGAGCAGGTGGACAGTGTGAATATGCAGTATAATCTCGCTTTTGACGGGGAGGGGAGGGTGACGACCTCCTTGCGGCGCAACCGGCTGGTCCGCCGGTCGTGCGGGTTCCGCTGGATCGGTCCGGTGCATGAATATCTGGAGGTGTACGGCCCGTCGCTGGCAAGTACCGTCTGCGTTACCCATGAGAAGGATAAAGCGTACACGGACCGCAATCTGCAGATCTACCGCAAACGGGAAGCGGAAGGAGAGAGCTTCTCTGCGCGCGATCAATATTATTACGCCAATGAGCTGCGCGACCACGGAATTCACCGGGAGGCCTGCCGGTATTACGAGCTGTTCCTCAGCGGCGGGCAGGGCTGGATTGAAGATAATATTCAGGCCTGCCTGCGGCTGGCCGAATGCCTGGAAGCGCTTGGGGACAAGGAAGCAGCCTTCACTGCGGTCACCCGCACGCTGCAATATGATGCCCCGCGTGCCGAAGGCTGCTGCCGGATAGGGGCCTGGCATCTGGAGAAGGGCCAGCTTCATCCGGCAATCTACTGGTTTGAGCTTGCTATTCAGCTGCCCGGACAGGCGGAGTCCATGGCGATGAAGAATGAGGCCTTCGCCACCTGGATTCCGAATCTGCAGCTTGCGCTCTGCTATGACCGGCTGGGCCAGCATGAACGGGCCAACCGCTATAATGAGACTGCGCTGCTTCATTCCCCCGGCCATCCCAGCATGCTGTATAACCGGAATTACTTCCAGAAGCTACTGGGCGACAAGTATGTCTCCTTGCAGCAGCCCTGAACACATAACAAGCGCTCCCCTGCCTCGGCAGGGGAGCGCTTGTTATTGTCTACGGATGTCCAGGCATTGCCGCAGGCTCCAGCAGCAACTGGGGTTCACTCATGCGGATGAATTCCAGCACCTTGTCGTAGATAATCCGGTGGCCCTCCCGGTTGGGGTGGATGCCGTCCCGGCAGATGAACTTGGTGTAATCCGGCTGCTGCAGGAAGGCGCCCCGGACATCGATAATCTTGGTCCTGGTGCTCTCGGCGACCTTGAGGATAGCGGAGTTATAACGCTCCTGCCACCAGTAGATTTTGGTGACGCTGCCGAGGAACTTCATAATGTTCACTTCGGAATCGGGATTGTTACCGCTGACCCACTTGAAGTAGTTGTCCGCATTCAGCGGAGGCAGACTCATCAGGATTGGCGTGATCCCCTGGTTTTTCAGGAAATGGATCATATCAGCCAGCATCCGCTCGAAGGCCGGAAAATCTGTCTTGGGACTATGCTCTGCCTCGGGATTGCTCGCAATCTCACTCCAGTGGTAGTCACAGTCATTGCCGCCGTATTCAATCAGCACCACATCCGGCTTCTCCTTCAGGACATCCCGCTTCAGATTGCCGAAGCCCTTCATCAGCG
This sequence comes from Paenibacillus sp. FSL R7-0302, assembly GCF_038006885.1. Lineage (NCBI taxonomy): Bacteria > Bacillati > Bacillota > Bacilli > Caryophanales > Paenibacillaceae > Paenibacillus > Paenibacillus sp. FSL R7-0302. The sequence goes on along the minus strand of NZ_JBBOWB010000001.1, from coordinate 3,627,034 downwards.
TATTGCCGAATCTGGCAGTATTGCGCATAGCTCCCTTGAGCTTGCCCTGAAGCATGGATACATAATTATCCTCCAGAATGACATACTTGCTTCGGGTCTCGTCATACACAACGCCCTTGGAGATAGAATCCCCGCTGACCATATATTTGAACTGAGACCCCATGGACTCTTGCTGCTCCTCATTCCTGTTCATGCTCCCGCCTCCGATAACCCTAGTGTATATACAATCAGTGTAAACCATACATGCAGCCGTGCCTATGTATAGATGTCATGGTTTCTTAGGGGGCTGTAATCGCCTGTTGTTAGTCCAGTCAGCAGACTGAATTCCCCATAGAATAATGGAGAGTGAATTTGTTACCAGGAGGCCATGTTGATGACGCAAATTATTGATTTCAGCAGAAGTGCAATCACCAGCTTCAGTCAATCGATCACTATACCTGTTCCCCTGTCTCCCACAAGCTATACAATGACCGAATTCGGGCTTGCCACCGTACAGGGCGGCAGTGTCCTGCTCAATGCCACGATTGGTGTTCAGACCACGCTGGGCAATCCCAATCTGCTGCTTACGATCCTTCGTTCGGGAACACCCGTGTTTACCCTGATGGCAACGGCACCCGGCGGGAGCCAGTATGCTCCGCTAAGTCTCACTTATGTGGATGTTAACTTTCCGTCAGGATATTTCGCTTATACCTTGACGATTTCACAAGTGAACTCCTCTACACTGAACTCTGCCAATCTGATTGGTCCCGTAGATTTCTCGGGACTCTCCCTGGTGTAAGCGATGGCGGCTATCGTTGATTATGGTAAAAGTGTTCCGTCCAGCTTCAGTCAATCCGCTTCTTTCCCCGTAAGGAGACTGCCTAACAGTTTGATTCTGGGACAGTTCGGGGTGTCTGTCGGAACGAACGGTTTAGTCCTGCTTGATGCGACGATTGGTCTTTATAACAATACGCCCAATGCATCGAATCTGATTTTTACCATCGTGCGGAATGCGGTGCAGATCTTCACGGCAAGATCCAGCCCATGGACCGGAAATAGCTATGAAGCCGTTCATCTATCCTATACAGACAGCGGCAATCCTGCCGGTTATTACGGATATGCTCTCGTTGTGTCCGCCATCGGCACCGGGAATCCGCCCGAGATCATAGGCCCGCTGGTATTCTCGGGCTTATCCGTCTCTTAACCTGACGCCGGGGAGCGGCACTTCCCGGTTTTTTTGGCTGGAAATCTATAGAATGAATATTCTCTCATTGGACAAATAAAGCGATACATATACATGGAATTGGAGGAGTTCGCACAATGGAAGGGAGGAAGAAGACGCCGGTTTAAGGAAAAATGGAAGGAGAACGGAATTTATGCCCTATACCACGGGAGCGGTCTATAATCCGTCTGCCGGAACGTCACATATCGACCGGATTCAAATTTCCTGCCTGAATGATTCTATTATCGTAGCGATTAATATCAATTTGCAGATTTTTCATTTCCTGGGTAACAATTTCACACGGGTGCCCGTAGGCGAAGCTTTATTTCAAGTGAATCCCCAGCAGCTGGTGGTCCAGACGTATTCGGTAAATGCCGCGAGCTATTATGAAGCCCAAATTAATTATTACAGTGCGGTGAACACGATTGTAAATGTGTTTGCACTGGATGCCGCGGGCAACAGTATCGGGCGAATTGTTCAACCAGAGCTTACATACATTGACAGGCTGACGATCATTAACACTTGAAAAGGGATGATGTCTATTGGCGAACGTCAACGTTACAGCTGGATTGCCAGGGAACCATATTGAGCCATCGGTTGCGGTAAATGAGCTGGACCCCAACATTCTATGTGCGGTAGCAGTGGATTCCAGCACTGGAACAGCTCTGACCGGATTCTACCGGTCGGTGGATGGCGGGGCCACTTGGTCATCTACAATTTTGCCGCAGGCACCGGGCTTCATGAGCGCGGAAGCGCCGACCATTGACTATACCTTTCCCAATACCTTTATCATCGCTGTCCACTTTTTTAATGATTTTAATGACGGGACGATTGCAACGTACACCACCTTTGACAACGGACTCACCTTCAATCCCCCTGTTATCGTTCAGCGGGGTTATGGTCTGTACGTCCATAATGATGAGCCATTTCTTGCTGTAGACCGTTCACCGTCCAGCCCTTACCGGGGAAATGCATACGTAGGCTACACCCCGCTGTTCTATTTGGGAACCAATGCAGCGATTTTTTTCCAGCGTTCTGTGGATCAGGGGCTGAGCTGGGAGCCGCCGCAGCGCGTTTCAGATCCCCGGGGAGATCTGGAGCGGGCTGCACTCATTGTCGGACTGGCAGGCGAGGTCTATGTGGGGTTTATCCAGCTTGGTCCAGGACCCAAATATGCCTATATCCGTGTCTCTCAGGATGGGGGAGTCAGCTTCAATCCCCCGGTCACCCGGGGAGCGACCTTTCTGGCAAGTACTGTTCCTGTACCCAGCCCGCTGCCTGTTCCGAACTATAACTTCCGAGTACAGACGAATCTAGCGCTTGGAGCAGACATCTCGAACGGCCCCTTTGCCGGTTTTGTCTATGCGGTGTGGAATGATTTCCGGCTGGGCTATGCCGATATCTTCTTCTCGCGTTCTCCGGACGGCTTGCTGTGGTCCGCTCCCGTGAGCATCACCGGGGCCCCGGCGGGGTCGCAGAATTTCTCGCCTTCGATTACGGTATCACCTACCACAGGGACGGTGCGGGTGATCTACTATACCAACCGGCTGGACGGCTTCCTGCTGGATGTGTTTGTGGCGGAGTCTAACAACAGCGGCTTGTCCTTCGCCAACCGGAGGGTGTCGGATGTATCCACGAATCCGAACGGCAATTCTCCGATTCCCACTGAGCTGATTGGTGACTATATTACCGCAGCTACTATATTCCCGGATACGCTGGCTGCGGTATGGAATGATACGCGGCTGAACAAGCAGGATGTTATCTTCGGCAATTGAGAGGGTAGGGAACGGCTTATTCTTATAAAAACAGGTCCGGCGGGTTTCTCCAAGCCGGGCCTGTTGGACTTGCTATTCTACGCATCTATCGTCTTCGTTCTTCGGAGCTGCCTAGCCGTTCTCTGCAAAAGGGCGGTTGAACTGCGCTTTACCCGCACCGTTCCCCTTTAAAAAAGCAGCGGCCGTCCGTTCCATGATTTTGACACTGTTCTCCCAGGTCCATGATCTTGAATCGCTCTCACCGCGCGCGGCGATCCGGTTCCGGAGTACGGGATCTTGAATGAGCCGCATCACATCCGCCGCAAGCCGGTTCTCATACCGGTAGGACAACAAGGAGTTCTCCTCATGGCGGGCATACTCCAGATTTCCTCCCGAGTATACCGAGACTACCGCCGCCCCGCAGCGCATCGCCTCCAGCCCGGGCAATGAGCCGGTGTCGAAAATGCTGGAGCTGACAAAAATATCAGCACCGTTATAGTGATAGCATAGCTCCTCGTCATTGAGCGGCGTGAAGAAGCGGTATTTGCCGCTATCCATCATTCTTCTCAGTGTATCAGAAGTGAAGCATTCATCCGGCGGACTGATGAAATTGATATTGACCCACGGGAAGTTCTGCTTCACGATATCCAGCTGATTCACCAGATAATCCTGCTCGCGGTGCCAGGAGAAGCCGTGCTCCACCTTGCGCAGAATCGCTGTAATATTCAGCGGCTCCTGAAGCTCCTTGCGGATATTCATATTTCGGAATGAAGCGCTGATCCCTACCGGTACAATGCTTCCGCTGATGCCGTGACTGAGCCTAATCAACTCCTGCTGCCATCTGGAGAGGACAATTAGTTTATCGGTAATGTGGTAAGAGGGGAAGGATATCTCGCTCTGCGGGAGAAAAAGAGGTTCATAGCATAGAGAAAGGCGGATATGCATGCCTTTGCCGCTCAGGCTGGCTGCCTGTGAGACCGGAACCGTAGTGTAGAAGTTGGAGACGATGATATCACTGACCGGAAAATCGGATTCACGGAGCAGCGGGTAGTCGGTAATCAGCAGAGTGGAACGGACGTCATAGGAAACATCCCCTCCCAGCGGCATGACAATCACAACCTGGTGGCCCCGGGCCGTAAGACCGTTCGTAAGCTCCACGAGCATGCGTTGTGCCCCGCCATGGCTTAAGGTAAGAATGGGGAAAGTGAACCGCATCTGTGATCCCTTCCTTTCTGTACAATCGCCCTGCAAAAATGCGATAGGTATACTATTTTATTCAGTGAAAAGCGAAAAGTACCGCTAAGCGGTACTTTTGGAGGAAATGGGGTTATGGCCGGATTATAACGATTTGCGCAGATTGCGCAGCAGATTCACAGTGTCCCGGATCTCCAGGCTGGTGACATCCTCCAGCGAGACATCGATCATCGGCTTATGCGCCTCAAGCTTGTTCAGGAACTCAGCGGTGTGGAACAGTCCGGCTCCGGGAGCGCCGTGACGAATGCGTCCGCCGTCTTCATAGATTCCTTTGAGATGGGCGAGGATGATCCGGTCGCCGAACAGGCTGAAGGATTGATCGACGATCTCATCCTGGAGATGAACCTCTTCACCGATCAGGTTGCACGGGTCGAATACGACACCGATGGAGCTGGAAGGCACCTCGTCGAGGATGCGCCGCATTTTGGCTGGAGAGGACAGGGTATGGGTACTGACGCCTTCAAGCCCTAAGAATACGCCCCACTTCTCCGCCTCCTCTGCCAGCTCCTCAATCGTTGCCTTAAGGGCATCCCAGCCGAGCTCCTCATAGCGGTAAGGATCAAGCTCCTGGAAGGTCGTGAGTGCTCCCGTCTCCGTGGCGACCATAGGGGCACCGAACAGGCGGGCATAGTGCAGATGCTCCTTGAAGCGGTCGATCTCCGCCCGGCGGACCGCAGGATCGGGGTGGATCGGATTGATGTAGCAGCCAAGCACGCCAATGCGGATACCGGCCCTGTCGAATTGCTCACCGATATAGGAGGCTAGTCCAGGACTCAGCTTGCCCGGGGAGAGGTCGATATCCTGTATGGCTTTGGACAGAGCGAGCTGTACGAAATCAATATTGTAGGTCTGAAGAGCGGAGGTCAATTCCTTAAGCGGCAGGCAGCCGGCAGTATGCGCCAACGTTCCGTAACGAATAATAAACAACTCCTTTGGAATTCTATGAATTTATATCTATAATATTAATGACGCTTACATAGACATGCAAGGTTAAAGAGTGCATGCACAACAGGAGGAATTGAGATGAATGCAATAGAAGCGCGTAAGCAAGAGCTTGAGAACTGCCGTCCAGAGCCGACTCTGGACCGGGAGACGGTTGATGAATTCTGGAATGAGCTGCTCGCGGAAGATGAAGAGCAGCCGCTGGAGGTGACCCTCACCCCTGAAGAGACCCCCTATCCGGGCATGAAGGTGAGTAAGGTCAGCTACATGAGCTATGGGGAGACTACGATCAATGCCTGGTATATCCAGCCTGCCGGTGATACAGAGAACACTGGAGACCGGCCGTGTGTTGTGACCTTTCCAGGTTATACCGGAGACCGGGGATATCCCGAGCGTTACGCACATTTCTTGCTGCTTGGCTACACTGTCCTCGCCGTAGATGTTCGTGGACAGCTAGGCGAGACGGGCAATCTGCTGCCGCAGGAGCATGGCATTGTCAGAGGCTGGATTACCCAGGGGTTGCTGGAGAAGGAGCAATCCTATTATCTGGCGTTAGCTATAGATACCGTCCGGGCCATTGAGACGGCAGCACAGCTGCCAGGGGTTGATCCGGCGCGCATTGCGATTACAGGAGCCAGCCAGGGCGGGGGGATCGCTCTCTTGGCAGGGGCGCTTAGCCGCCGCGTGGCTGCGGTAGCCGCCGATATTCCTAATCTGTGCCGGCTGGATTTCGGTGTGCTGAATTCCACCAGCTCACTTACAGAGATCGCGGAATACTTGAAGCGCTATCCGGAGCACCTGGAGCGTGTGCTGGAGCATCTGGCCTTTTTCGACATCGTTAATCTGGCTCACCGCTTCACTGTCCCTGTCCTGATGTCTGTAGGCTGGAAGGATACGGTATGTATGCCGGAGACGATCTATGCCGCGTATAACCGGATAGAGTCGCCTAAGGAGATTAAGGATTATCCGTTCTCCGGGCATGAGGTGAGCGAATTCCAGCGCAGACAGACGGCACTGTTCTTCCAGGAGCATCTGGGCTCCTAAGAGAAGCGGTACAGGCTACAGTGATTAGCAGCAAGGGAATGGTGTGATGATATAGTAAGGGCTGGCGCGAGGTCATGTGAAGGCAGTCTAATCACCGGGAGGGAATTACAGATGGACAATCAGACAGGTAAGCTGCCGGCGGGAGTATTGGTGGAGAGCTTTGAGTATGACAAGAAGAATGAGGAGCTGGTGAAGAAGAGCTTCTGGAGCAAAACCAGGAAAGCCGCCGGTAAAATCCCCTTCACCAGAGAAGCGATAGCCATGTACTACTGTGCTATGGATGCCAAAACACCGCTATGGGCGAAAGGGATTGCCTTTGGAGCGCTGGCGTATTTCATTTCTCCGATCGATGCTATTCCCGATGCGCTGATCGGCCTGGGCTTCACAGACGATGCTGCCGTCATGGCGGCGGGCATCCGGGCTATTGCCGGACAGGTCAAGGAGGAGCATAAGCAGAAGGCGGAGGATTTTTTCGAAGATTCATAATAGGCTGGAAGATAGCGAAGGGATGCAGCGGGTTGCTGCATCCCTATTCTATGCGCTCTGCTACACTCCGGTGTCTATAGCTGGACGCTCTGAAGTCTGCTGCTTCGCCTGGTACTCCAGACCCCAATCTCTCATCAGCTTGATGATCGGAATCAGAGACCGGCCGAAATCAGTCAAGGAGTACTCGACCTTCGGCGGCACCTGATGATAGACCTCACGGTGTACAACGCCATCCTCCTCCAGCTCGCGGAGCTGCAGGGTCAGCATGCGCTGGGTGATGCCGGGGCAGATGCGGCGGAATTCATTGAACCGGACGGTGGAATCCATCATATGGTACAAGAGCACACCCTTCCATTTGCCGCCGATAACATCAAGGGTGAATTCTACAGGACAAGCAGGGCCCTTGGCGTCCGGGCAGGTGCCGAAACCGCCTTTACGGTCGCGCATCACTGAACACGCTCCTTAGTATCATTTTGTATACTACATCACATAAATGTGCGTACTTCTAAATGTGTTGTATATCCATTACTATAGGCATGGGAACAGGAAAACGTCAATTCCTTATCATGAACGGTACACAGAAAGGGAGTATGGAGGATGGAGAACACAAGCACAGCAACTCAAATCACGAAAGAGCAGATTTTGGCGGCCTATGAGTACAGACATGCGACCAAAGAATTCGACAGCAGCAGAAAAATCAGCGGGGAGGATTTCGGCTTCATTCTGGAGACGGGACGTCTGTCACCGAGCTCGTTCGGCTTCGAACCCTGGAAATTTGTAGTGGTCCAGAACCCGGAGCTCCGGCAAAAGCTGCTGCCGTACGCCTGGGGAGCTCAGAAGCAGCTTCCGACCGCAAGCCATTTCGTGCTTATTCTGGCCAGACAGCCGCGTGATCTGGCAGCTGACTCAGAATATATTCAGAGTATGATGTCAGAGGTGCAGAAGCTGCCGGTTGAGATTGCAGAGGGCAAGCAGCGGGTCTTCGGCGCATTCCTGAAAAACGATTTCGGCCTGGCTGGCAATGAGCGGGCGATCTTCGAGTGGGGGGCGCGTCAGACGTATCTGCCCCTTGGCAATATGATGACCGCAGCCGCGCTGATCGGCGTCGATTCCTGTCCGATTGAAGGCTTCGATAAGCTGAAGATGGAGCAGCTTCTGGCCGACGAGGGGATTATGGACCCTGAACATTTCGGGCTGGCCTGCATGGTAGCCTTCGGCTACCGTACCGGCGAGCCGCGTGCCAAGACCCGGCGGACCGCTTCGCAGGTGGTGGAGTGGGTCTAAGGGAGGCGTCAACGGGCAGGAGAACGTACTGAGAATCTAAAAAGAAACGGATGCAGCCCTCCGGGCATCATCCGTTTCTTTTTGCAATCTGGAGATTCTGCGTCAGTTCCTGCTTCCGCTTGCACCATTATGAAAGTACATAGAAGAGTCGAAAACTTATTGAAAATTTACTGAAAATTCTGCTACTCTTAGGAGGTCAATTTGCTGCCGGTAAGCAGCTGCTTAAGATCGTCATTTCAAGATTGAAGGGATTCCTGCATTATGAAAATCATCCGCATTATCGCCGAGGTCTGCCTGCTGTATGTGTTCTTCCTGGCCGGAGACTATCTGCAAGAGCTGCTGCATTTGCCGATTCCAGGCAGTATCGTGGGACTATTGCTGCTCTTCGTCTTGCTGCTGCTAAAGATTGTGCCCGTGAAGCTGATCGAGAACGGCTCGTCCTTTATTCTGGCGTATCTGCCCATGTTCTTCATCCCGGCCACCGCAGGCATTATGAACCATCTGGATATCTTCAGCGGAAGAGGCTTGCTCCTGATAGGTATTCTTGTCATCAGCAGTGTGCTGACCATGGTTGTTACAGCACATTCCAGCCAGTGGATTGCTGCCCGCAGCGTCAAACGGTTAACACGCCGGACGTACCGTGCCCGTAATCTCCACGGGAAGGGGAAGGAAGCATGAGAATTCTGCTGGCCATTGGTTTCGTGCTGATGAACGTTGTGATCTATCTGGTCATGTCCATGCTGTACAGACGCTACCGTCTTCCTGTCCTCCTGCCCGCACTGACGGCAACGTTCACGGTTGTTGTGCTGCTCATGGGCTTCCATATCTCTTATGAGACTTATATGATCGGCGGCGACTGGATTAACCGCCTGCTGGGACCAGCGGTAGTATCGCTGGCTTATCCCTTATACAAACAGCGGCATGTACTGTGGAAGAATCTCCCCGCCATTCTCGGCGGAACGGTCACCGGACTTATGGTCGGAATGTTCAGCGGGCTGCTGATGGCAGCCGGACTCGGCTTCTCCAAGCTGTACGTGCTGTCCATTCTGCCCAAGTCGATTACCACCGCTGTAGCGATCCAGATCTCCAGCAATCTCGGCGGAGATTCATCGCTGACCTCCGTGTTCGTGATGGTTGCCGGCTTCACGGGAGCGATTGGCGGCCCCTACATTATCAAGCTGTTCAGAATCCGCAGCGAGTCGGGGATCGGCATTGGCCTGGGCACAGCTTCCCATGCCCTCGGCACAGCCAAAGCACTGGAATACGGCGAGGAGTCAGTCTCCATGAGCTCTGTAGCCATGACCGTATGCGCGATTGTCGGCTCCATCGCCGGACCGCTAGTCGCCTGGATCATGTACCATTGAGCTTGCAGCAATCAGTAATCAGCCGTTCACCCGCAGCCGGATTACGTTCCAGGAAGCAGCCGGAAGCATTGCGCTCACCCGGCCGCCGTCTGCGGCTGCTGTTCCCCGGTTGTGCGGAAGCACATTCGACGGGTTGGAGCGGGTATTGGCCGCCTGAAGATCCTCATGCTCAAGAACCGTGTGCTGAATAACCTCTACAGCGCCGAAGCTCCGCAGATCAACCGCCAGCTCCATGCCTTCGCTCAGATGGCGGTTCACTGCAAACACAGTAACCTCGTTCAGCTCCTCATTGTATACACTGACCGCTTCCAGATATGGAACGTCGGTGAAATCCTTGGAATCATATTTCGAACTTGTAATCAGCGGGTGCAGCACTGTTCCCCGGCCGTAGATGGAGGCATGCATGTAAGGATAATAAGTGGTCTGCAGCCAGAGCGGTCCGCCGTCCTCCGTCATAATCGGGGCAATGACATTAATGAGCTGGGCGATACAGGCCATCTTGACCCGGTCTGCATGCTTGAGCAGGCTGATCAGGCAGCAGCCCACCACCAGCGCATCCTCCAGGGTATAGACATCCTCGAATTCAGGCGGTGCAATCTGCCAGTGCTGCTCGGCACGGCTAGAGCCCTGCGATTTCCAGACATTCCATTCATCGAGGGACAGGTAAATCTTTTTCTTGCTTTTCTTCTTGGCCTTGATATAATCACATACTGCTGCTACGCTGTCGATGAACTGATCCATATCAAGCGATTGGGCCAGGAAATTCGCTGTATCCCCATCATTGTTATTGTAGTAAGTGTGCAGCGAGAGGAAATCGACATTATCATAGGTGAGATCCAGGACTGTAGCTTCCCATTCGGCAAAAGTGCTCATATTGCTGCCCGAGCTGCCGCAGGCGACAAGCTCCAGGGAAGGATCTACCCAGCGCATCGCTTTGGCGGTCTCATTGGCGAGTCTTCCGTATTCGACGGCAGTCTTGGCTCCGATCTGCCATGGACCGTCCATTTCATTGCCCAGACACCAGGTGCGGAAGTTGTGCGGCGCCTTGTAGCCATGAGAGATCCGCAGGTCACTCCAGTAAGAGCCGGAGGGATGGTTGCAGTACTCAACGAGATTCCTTGCTGCGTCGATTCCGCGTGTGCCCAGGTTCACTGCCATCATCACTTCAGAACCGGCCAGCTTGGCCCAATCGGCGAATTCATTCGTGCCTACCTGGTTAGTCTCTGTAACCCACCAGGCAAGTTCAAGAGAGCGCTTCCGTTCCGCCTTGGGTCCAACGCCGTCTTCCCAGTTATAACCGGATACGAAGTTGCCCCCCGGATAACGGATGATCGGTACGCGTAGTGCCTTGATAGCCTGGAGGGCATCGCTGCGGAACCCGTTCTCGTCAGCGGTAGGATGTCCCGGCTCATAGATTCCGCCATAGACGGCCCGGCCCAGATGTTCAATGAAGGAACCGTACAGCCTTGGATCTACCTCGGCCAGCTTGAAGTCTTTGTCGACAATCATCTTGGATTGAATGCTCATAGTTAGAAGCTCCTTTGTATTAGATTAATATAATAGCTAATCGTTCAAGCCCGTTTATGATTACATGATACGAATTACGGGGTATACTAAGCAATAACTAATTTCAGGATTAACTTAATAACTAATTCAAAGAGCGCGGAGGGCCACCGATGTATTTAACCACAGATTCAGAATCGTTGAAGGTCTATGAAGCACTTGCCAGTGAAGTGAGGCTGCGGATCATCGATCTGCTTAGCAGCGAGGAGATGCATATTAAGGAGATTGCAGCCAGGCTGTATCTCAGCAGTGCCATTGTCAGCTCGCATGTAGCCAAGCTGCAGAAGGCCGGCATCGTCAGCTCCCAGATGAAGCGGATCGACGGGGGGACTTATAAATTCTGCTCACTTTCCGCGAATTTCTTGCAGATTAAATTATCCGGGGCCAAAGGCATCGCCCGCAAGGTAGTGGAGGTCTCTGTCCCTGTGGGCCATTACACCGATCTTGAAGCTTCACCGACCTGCGGCATTGCCACAACCGAGAAGCTGATCGGGTATTATGACGACCCGCGTTATTTCCTGGACCCGCAGCGGGTGGATGCCGGCATTCTCTGGTTCGCCAAAGGATACGTGGAATATAAGGTTCCGAATTATCTGTTCATGGATCAGACGGTGCAGGAGATTGAGATTTCCATGGAGATCGGCTCGGAGGCACCGAGTGTGAACGAGAAGTGGCCATCGGATATCTCTTTTATGATGAATGGCATTTCGCTTGGCAAATGGACCAGCCCCGGTGACTTCGGCGTGATGAGAGGCCGGCTGACTCCAGCCTGGTGGCAATCGGATGTGAACCAGTACGGGCTGCTGAAGGTGCTGCGGATTAATGCGGGAGGCACTTACATAGACGGGCAGCAGATATCGGCAGTTACCATCGATCAGGTGGGCTGGCAGCAGGACCAGTGGAGCTTCAGGTTCACGGCAGAAGACACGACCCGAAGGCGGGGCGGCTTAACGTTATTCGGGCGCGGCTTCGGGAATTACGAGCAGGACATTGTGTTTCGTGTCTATTATGAATAAGAGGGACCTGTTCGCCGATTGGCAAGTGAATGGATAAGACAAGGAGAAAGGAGCTTTGTTCAGACGGGATGTTTGCAAAAGGGGTCTGCGGGTAACTATAACTAAGTAATCCAAATCGCGCACAACTTGCATACAAGGAGGAATTCACATGTCGGATCAATCCCATAATGAAGCAGACATCCGCAACAAGGAGAATAAAGACGGGGATTCACTCGCAGAACGCAAAAAGATGGAGAATGGTGTGGATATTGAACCTGAAGCCGATGATTGGGAAGCCAAACCGGCCGAAACCGCTCATCCCGATCCGCTCCCGAAGAATTAAGGTAAATAGGGCAATAGGGTATAAGACAAATGCACGTAGCAGACTGTTCCTCATGGTGCAGTCTTTTTTTCTGGCATAGGAATCAACAGGGTCAGCTATGCGCAGATACGCCAGATATTCCCGTCATAATGTCCCGTTCTTGGAGACATACTAGCTCCAATTGGAAAATAATTGGGACCGGAGGCGGGGATAAATACGATGACACCGTTACTTTTACAGCATAGTTACAGTGTAGTGGCTGCAGCAAGTCCCTATCTGTTCTATTTCACTGTATACTCGTTTCTGGGGTGGGTCCTTGAAGGCATCTATAACCTCTACAGTACGGGGACCTTTCGGAAAGAAGGCTTCCTCAAAGGGCCATTTAAGCCCATGTATGGCTTCGCCCCGCTGCTGCTGCTGGCGGCACATGAAATTAGGCTTCCCTTTCTGTTATTCCTGCTGCTTGCGCTGATTGTCCCTTCGGCGGTTGAGTTTGTCAGCGGCTGGCTGCTTAAGGGGATCTTTCGCAGACAATGGTGGGATTATTCAGGGATGCCATTTCAGCTGCAAGGGCATATCTGCCTGAAATTCTCGTTGTATTGGTGGGGACTGTCAGTGGCTTGCATCTTCGGCTTGCAACCGCTGGTACACTTCCTGTATTTGCATATGGAGCGGGTATGGATGCCTGTACTGCCCATCGCCCTGCTCGTATTCACGGTGGATCTGCTGTGGACCTTCCGCACCCGCCGCCGCGGGCTGCAACTGCTGGATCATCTGTTGGAGCCGCCAGAGCTTGGCGAAGGCTAAGGAATTAGTGACGAATGTGAATACAAAAAACAAAAGTACCCAAAGATATCTCCGGCGTATGTCTGGAGGTATTTTTGGGTTGCATGGCTTTTTGTTTCGTAACAGTTTTATTCGCTTGCATCACAATTGTGCGTCAGACAAGGAATATCATACAACCATGTCAAATATACTGCTAACCCGGTTTATTCATTAACCGTGGAGCGGGAGGGCACATGAACAACCTTTTCAGCAAATACAGCCTGTCTATTATATTGCTTGAAACGCTACTTATTGCATTAATCTCACTATTGCTGATACGGGAAGTCAACAAACCAGTCCCTTTGGTCAGGGACCAGCGGGACTTGATTACGCATTTTGATCAGCTGGATTTGGACAGAATTACAGAAATGATACATAGATTTGAGCTGACGGATTGTGAGAATCAGCCGGATGACTTCGTGGTTCATCCGGTTTCTTTCCGCAAGGATGAGCTATAGGCTGGAATTAAGAAGGATATAGGGACGAATTGAAATCAAGTCAGGAGGAAGCTTCATGTCAATGTCTGAGTATTACCGGGAACTACGGGGCAAGGCGGGCAACGGGCTGTTAATGATGCCGTCCGTAGCAGCTGTAGTAAGGGATGAACAGGATCGGATTCTGCTGATCCGCAAAAAGGATGAGACCTTATGGGGCCTGCCGGCCGGAGCGGTTGAACCTGGAGAGACCCCGTCCAGGGCGCTGCGCAGAGAGGTGTTCGAAGAGACCGGCTTAATGGTTACGCCTGAACAGATTATCGGCGTATTCGGCGGTGAGAAATTCAGATATGAATATAGCAATGGGGATCAGGTAGAGTACACGGTTATTGTATTTGAATGCGTCATTGTTAAAGGCCAGCTCAGGAGCCTGGACGGAGAAGCGGAGGAGCTGAGATTCTTCAAGGAAGATGAACTGCCCGGGCTAACGATCCCTTATCCCCCGAAGCTGTTCGTGCGGGATACATCTGCGCCGCGGAAGATTGTATTTGATTGATGAAGGAGTAGTTTCGATTGAGGATTTTGAATTTACAATCCAGAATGATCTACTGCGGCGCAGTACTGCTAGCCACCCTGCTGGGTCTTGGGACCAGGGCATACGGGAACTCGCTGCCGCACTTTGTCAGCGAACACTTTGGGGATGCGATCTGGGCAGGAATGATCTACCTTGCCTCCCGGGTGCTGCTGATCCGGCATCCGCTATGGATGTCGCTTGTCCTTAGCCTGTGCTTCAGCTTCGGAATTGAGTTCAGCCAGCTCTACCAGGCAGAGTGGATTCTGCATGTGCGTGCCACAACCATTGGCAGCTTGATTCTCGGCCACGGCTTCCTGTGGATTGATCTGGTCCGTTATACAGCCGGAATTCTGTTCTGCTGGACGGTGGACCAAATCTTACAAAATTGATTCTGGATTATATAGGAAGAAGAATATATATTAAGTGAGGCGATCCGGTCTGTAATAATCTGGAACAAGAATGCCGGTCCTCTGCCGAATGCTGCCTGATTTGGAGATGAGTAACCGTAAATGACGAACAGCTTATTAGTGGTATGCCTGTTGACTCTGATTATTCATACAGCGGAGACATTGTCGTATTCGGTGCGGTTTGCCGGAGTGAAGCTGAACAAGATCGCTATCGCCTTATCCCTGACCGGAATTATCGTGCTGGTCTCCAGAACCGCAAATATGGTACAAGGTCCCTTAACGGCGAAGTTCGTAGATTATGCCAAAGCTGACGACAGCTTCCCACTGCTCAACTATCTGCGGATTATTATGCTGGCTTCTTCACTGGGGACATTGATCGCGATTGCGTTGTTTCCAACCTTCGTAGGACTGTTCGCAAGAGTGATCTCCAAGCTGGAGATCGAAGGATCTATCCCTAAGCTGCTGACAAGTGTAACGGTCAGCCAGCTCAAGAATACGCGCAAATATATCCGCAGACCGAAGGTCAGGCTGAGCAGCTTCCGTTATCTTGGAATTCCCAAGCGCTTCATCGTGATGAATGTCTTCGTGACGGCCTTCTACACGGTAGGCGTGTTATCCTCGATGTATGCGGCCAAGCTGTTGCCGGCGTTCAGCACCACTGCTTCCCAGGCATCGGGCCTGATTAACGGGATAGCAACGATCCTGCTGACGGTGTTCATCGATCCGCAGCTGGGAATCATTACGCACAAGGCAACCGAGAATGCGGAATACCGTGACCAGCTCGGGAAGATCTATGTACTCCTGATGGGCTCGCGCTTCCTGGGATCACTGCTGGGCCAAGCCCTGCTGGTACCGGGAGCCTTCATCATCACCTGGCTGGTGAAGCTGCTCTGACCCTCATGACTATGCTGCTTCGGCTACTTCGGCAGCTTCAGCTCTGCGGCACGGAGCGCCGTGCTGATCTGTTGCTCCCAGCTGTACAATTGTCCGGCCATAGTACGGATCTCCTTCATCCGGTTATATGACAGCTTCATTGCAGCCGCAGCCTGGGTGGCGTCCCCCGCCTGGACAGCGGCTTTGTAGCGCTTGTCGGCCTCGGTTCTCTCTGATTGTGCGGCTGAGAATAGCTTGTTCTGGGCGGCAATCTGCTTCTTGAGCAGGGTGACGGGGGCAAGGGCATCCTTAGCCGGCTTGTTCTTCGCGGCAGTTAACGCTTTGGCTTCTGCCAAGGCTGAGGCGGCCTTCTTCACTTCAGCCCGTGCTGCGGCAGCGGCAGCCTTAAGCTTATTGCGCTTCAGCTCAAGCACAGTGGCACTCTTCAGATTGCTTGCCTTGCGGGCAGCGGTGATCTGTTTGCTGAGAGTAGTATACTGGTCCAGGAGCGGAGCATGCTTCTTCTGCACCGCCTCCGAGGCAGCCTTAAGCTTGGCGAGCTGGGCAGCATTAGTGGCTTGAAGCTGCTTGTTCACTGCGGCAAGTGCAGCGTTATTCTGCTTGCGCAATTCCTGATTCCGCTGGAGGTCAGACTTCAGCGATGCCTGAAGACCCGTATAGTCTGTATACAGATTATGAATCTCGTCCAGCGCAGCATCCCACCCGGAATCGGCAGAGACACCGGACAAGGGATATGTACAAAGTGACAGCAGTATCACCAGCACAAACAGCCTTCTTACAGCTCTTCCCGAGAAAGGTGTAACAACTCCCATACCTCTCCAATTCGTCAAGTCCATGAATTTAAACATTGCGTTCAGCTCCTCTGATTGTTCATTTGGCAATAGACACAAAGAAGCACCTCCAAGAAAGGCATGAACTGCCTGTCCTGCGAGGTGCTTCTCCCGCTTAACGTGTGCTATTGTGCATCTACTATAACCCTGTGAACCTGCGGCAGTCAAGCATTCTTAAGAACGCCAGTTCGTGAAATGGGATATTTATCTTCTTTTTGTATATGACTCTGCCGGAAAATCTAGTAGAATATATCTGTAGTTTACAATAATATATAAAGTTCGACATCTTGGTACTCACAGGAATGGGAGATGCATTATGCAGCTTAGACATGTGAAAATAAAAGGAACAGGCAAATATTTGCCGGAGCGTGTAGTCAGTGATGCAGAGCTTGATCAGATCCTTGGCACAACACCGGGCTGGGTGAACAAAATCACCGGCGTCGGCACCCGCCATTATGCCAATACAGATGAAACCGCCTCCTTCATGGGCGCAAGAGCTGCTGAAGCGGCCCTCGCCGATGCAGGCCTCAGCTTCAGTGAGGTCGATTGTCTGGTGTGTACGAGCGGAACCAAGGAGCAGCCGCTGCCGAGTACCGCCGTGTTCATTCAGCAGACCATGGGGCAGGCGGATTCCGGTGTGCCGGCTTTTGATATCGATGCGACTTGTCTCAGCTTTCTGGTGGGGCTTGATGTAATGTCCTACATGGTGGAGGCGGGCAGATATAAGAATGTGCTGCTGGTGGCCACTGAGATTGCATCTGTGGGGCTGAACTGGCAGGATAAGGAGAGCTCGGCCTTGTTCGGTGACGGAGCGGCAGCGGTGGTGATCGGCCCTGCGGAGACCGGTGATTCCTCGCGGATACTCCACGCTTCGCTCAAAACCTACAGCAGCGGTGCGCGTTATTCGGAGATTGCCGGGGGCGGGACCAGACTGCATCCCCAGAATTATACAGCTGAGGATGCGCTGCCTTATCTGTTCCATATGGATGGCCAGGCTATATTCCGCAAAGCGTCCAAGCTGCTTCCGGATTTCATTGCAGACATGCTGAGCGCCACAGGCAATAAGATGGACGACTTCTCGCTGGTTATTCCCCATCAGGGCAGTGCAATGGCGATGCGTCTCCTGCGTAAAAAGCTCGGTATTGCCGAGGACCGCTTCCTCGACAATACCGCTGGCCATGGCAATACGATTGCAGCGTCCATCCCGATGGGGCTGCATGAAGCGATCCGTCAAGGCCGGATATCGCGCGGAGAGCGGATCATGCTGATCGGCACAGCGGCAGGGCTGTCTCTGGGAGGCATGATTATTGAGTACTGAGGCCCGGCGTATTCTGATTACCGGCGGACGCGCCCCGGTAGCACTGGAGCTGGCAAGGCTGTTCAAGGCTGCGGGCCACCGGGTATACGTGGCGGAAAGTGCTGAGTATCATCTGTGCCGGGTATCCTCTGCCGTTGAGGCCAGCTTCCGGGTGCCTGCCCCAAGGCATCACCCGCAGGCATATGTCCAGCGGCTGGCTGCGTTAACGGAAGAACTGGGCATTCACTGCCTGATTCCCACCTGCGAGGAGATCTTCTATGTCTCTGCCGGTCTTGAGCATCTGACGGGGTGCCGCGTACTTACGTCAGAACGAAGTATTCTGGCCGGGCTGCACCATAAAGGGGAGTTCATGGTCCTGCTCCGTTCGCTCGGCTTCAAGGTCCCGGACACGGTGCTGATCAGCAGTGCAGAAGAATGGCGGAGAGCCGTGAAGCAGGCAGCGGAGAGGGGGGAGCAGCGGGTCTATAAGCCTGCGTACTCCCGCTTTGCCTCTAAAGTCATTCTTCCGGGTAAAAGATCCGCTTCAACTAATCCGCATAGTCTTGCTCTAGGGGAAGCAGAGCCTCCAGCCGGACTATCGGCCGGGGCTCCCTGGGTGTCCCAGGAGTACCTTCAAGGCAGAGCTGTTTGTACGTACAGCATTGTTCATGACGGCACAGTTGTGGCGCATGCAGCGTACGACAGCAGGTACAGGACGGGGCGTAGCGGGGCCAGTGTGTATTTTGAACCGCTGGAGCATCCTGCGGCTCTGGAATGGGTACAGCGGTTCGCCGCAGCAACCGGCTTCAGCGGCCAGATCGGATTCGATTTCATCGAACGGGAGAACGGGATGCTGTATCCGATTGAATGCAATCCGCGCGCTACAAGCGGTATTCATCTGTTCACGCCGGAGGAAGGGCTGACGGAGGCGCTGCTCAATCCCGGACCGCTCATGCAGAGCGGAACAGTCATTGTCCCGCGTTCAGCCCGCACAGCCATGCTGACGCTGCCCATGCTGGGCTGCGGGCTGAAACCGGGACCCGGGGGCTTCCGTAGCTGGCGGCAAGCGCTGCTTGGAGCAGCAGATGTGGTCTACCGCAAGGATGACCGCCGCCCTGCGCGCGAGCAGTTCCGCATAGTATACGCCGCCTGGAAGACAGCCAGGCAGCACCGCATCTCGATCACAGAGGCGTTAACTGAAGATATAGAATGGAATGGTGAAGCATGACCAAAGCGCTGGTAACAGGTGCAACCGGATTTCTTGGACGGCATACCGCCCGGCGGCTGGCCCGGATGGGCTGGGAGGTCTACGCGCAGGGACGCAACCCGGAGCTGGGGAAGCAGCTGGAGCAGGAAGGTGCAGTGTTCCTGGCCGGGGATCTGCGTGACCCGGAGACTGCCTATAGCTTTTGCCGGGGAATGGATGTGGTGTTCCATTGTGCAGCATTGTCGTCACCCTGGGGGAAGTACAAGGAGTTCTATACTTGCAATGTGGAGGCTACAAGCCATATCGTAGAAGGGTGCAAACGTCATGGCGCAGGAAGGCTGGTTCATATCTCCACGCCCAGTGTGTATTCCAGCCAGCGGCCCCGCTTCGGCATCCGGGAGAGTGATCCGCTTCCCGGGCGGCCGGCCAATGCTTATGCCTCAACGAAGCTGATTGCCGAGCAGATCGTCCGGCAGGCAGCGAGAGAAGGGCTTACAGCCTTCATGCTCCGGCCCAGAGCCATATTCGGCCCGATGGATAATGCCTTGTTCCCCCGGCTGCTGGCAGCGAATGAGAGCAAGGGGGTGCCGCTGATGAATGGCGGACTGGCCAAGCTTGATCTCACCTGCGTAGAGAATATAGTCGATGCCATGCTGCTCTGCTGTGAAGCCCCGCTCTCTGCTTCCGGCAGTGTCTACAATATTACCAATGGTGAGCCGTTAAGGTTCGAGGAGCTGGTCACCCGGCTATTCTCACTGCTCGGGCTGCCGCTGCACACCCGGCGATTGCCCTACCCGGTAGCTTATACCGCAGCGGCCCTAATGGAGGGGATCTACAAGGTGCTGCCTATCCCGGGTGAGCCGCTGCTGACCCGTTATTCTGCAGCCGCACTCGGCATCTCCCAGACACTGGATATTACACTGGCCCGCGAGCAGCTGGGTTATCAACCGCGTATAACAACAGACGAGGGACTTCGTGCCTTCGCAGAGTGGTGGAGGGAACAGCAATGATTACAGAAATTCCAGTTGGATTATCTATACTGTCTGCGGGCTATTGCCTGCATCCCGAGCGTCTGACGCTGCGTGGAGGCACACTGAAGCCGGTTGCCTTCCCGGCGGGCTATGCCCTGATCCGGCATCCGCAATACGGACCCATCCTGTTCGATACGGGCTACAGTGCGCGTTTCTTCGAGGAGACAGCAAGTCTGCCAGCCTCTCTATACCGCAAGATCACTCCGGTTGTCTATAGGGAGGAAGAGAGTGCTGCGCGGCGGCTGCAGGCAGGCGGGATCTCGCCGGAGGAGGTGCGGTATGTGGTACTGTCGCATTTTCATGCCGACCATATCGGCGGGGTACGGGATTTCCCGCAGGCGCAGTATATTTATCTGCAGAAATCTTACGATGCCGTAAGCGGGCTGGGTCCGGTGCGGGCGACGAAGGCGGGATTTCTGCCCGGGCTGCTGCCGGAGGATTTCAAGCTCCGCTCCATCCCTGTGGATGAAGCCTCGGCGAAGCGTGCGCTGCCGCCAGGCTTCCCGTTCACAGAAGCCTATGATCTGCTTGGAGACGGCAGCCTGCTGGCGGTTGAGCTGTCAGGCCATGCCGCCGGGATGATCGGCGTATTCGTCTCCACCGGCGAGCATGATTATCTGCTCTGCGCAGATACAGTCTGGTCGAGCCGGGCGTTCCGGGAGAACCGCAAGCCGCACCCGGCAGCAGGCTTGATCATGTCCAGCCGCACAGAATACCACCGCAATTTCGAGCGGCTGCGCCAGCTGCATGAACAATTTCCTAAGCTTCGGATTGTGCCCAGCCATTGCCGCGAGGCGCTTGCGCACTGGGGAACGGGAAGTGTGACATGAAGCGCATCAGACTGGTGATCACCCATTATATTCTTACCAAGTGGGGCAGACGCTGGAAGAACCGGGCAGCACTCGAGCAGTGGCAGGAGAAGCGTATCCGGCTTCATGTAGAGAAGGTGAGGCAGCGCTCGGAATTCTACAGGGAGCTGTGGGCAGGTATTCCGTCCAAGGAATGGCGGAGTTTCCCGGTGATCGGGAAGCCGGAGATGATGGGGAATTTCGATCAGCTCAATACAGCGGGCATTACGAAGGAGCAGGCTTTTGCAGAAGCCTATGAAGCGGAGAACAGCAGGAACTTCAAGCCTACGCTGCAAGGCGTCACCGTCGGGTTATCCTCGGGTACCTCCGGCAACCGGGGGATTTTTCTCGTTGGCGAAGAAGAGCAGGCCGCCTGGACCGGTACGGTGCTGGCAAAGCTTTTGCCGGGTGGACTATGGAAGCGGGCGAGCATTGCATTTTTTCTGCGGGCAAATAGTAATTTGTATGAATCTGTGAAGCAGGGACGGCTGCAGTTCCGGTATTTCGATCTGCTAGAGCCGCTACCGCAGCTCTTGGCCCGTATGATGGAATACCAGCCGGATATCTGGATCGCACCGCCGTCCATGCTGCGTCTGCTGGCCGGGGCACAGCAATCGGGTGAGATGAATCTGCATCCCCGCCGGATCATTGCGGTTGCGGAAGTGCTGGACCCGCTCGACCGGCAGCAGATTGAGCAGACCTTCGGGCAGAAGGTCCATCAGGCTTATCAGTGTACCGAGGGCTTCCTCGGAGCTACCTGTAGTTACGGAACATTGCATCTCAACGAAGATATTGTACATATCGAAAAAGAAATACTGGATGAACATTCACGCCGGTTCGTGCCCATCGTGACCGATTTCTCCAGAAGTGTGCAGCCTATCGTCCGCTACCGGCTGAATGATATTCTGACCGAAGCGGCGGAGCCTTGTCCATGCGGTTCACTGTTCACGGCCATTGAGCGGATCGAAGGACGCTGCGATGATATTCTGTATCTGCCCCATGCGGCAGATAGCACGGAGGTCACTCTATTCCCTGATTTCGTTACCCGGGCTGTGCTGGCGGCTTCCGCAGACATTGAGCATTACAGGGTTATCCAGCACAGCCTGACTGAGCTGGAAGTCTCCTATCGTACACGTAGCGGCACCGATCAAGGCACGGAGCAGCAGATTACAGCGGAACTGACGCGCTTGTTCACGAGGCTGTCCTGTCGCCCTCCACACCTGACTTTTACCGCTTACAGCTTCGTACCGGGAGCTGTGAAGCTGCGCCGGGTGGAGAGGAGGTGGAAGCTGTGAAGAACAGAGTGACGCTATATGACCGCGATTCTGTCGGTGGGCTGGATTGGCCGGATTCGGAGTATGGGCGGTATGCCCGGGAGTATCTTACACCGCTGCTGGAGCGGGGTGCGCAACCTTTTATCGATAATGTGAGTACAACTGTTAAGGTGTTGACCATCGATGGACTGCCGGTTCCGATTACCGTCAACGAAGCAGACTATGACAATTCGTATGTATGCTCACCCTATACCCACTATGTTAGCTATGCGCGTGAGGAGTTAGCTCTGCTTAATAACCGGATGCTTGAGCGACTTCTGTCGCTAATGCTCTCAGGAATGGGCTGGATGCTGCGGCAAGCACGGTTCAACCGGGTGGTTCAGGTGAATAACTGGCTGCTGTCCACCAATCTGTATCCTGCCTTAAGTGCAGAACAGCTGACGGCGATCCTCGATTACCTTAGGCAGACTTATCCGGGTTATACCTTAATGTATCGTTCGCTTAGCCGGGAGACCTCGGGAGAACTCATTGCCACATTGGAGGGGGATGGCTGCAAGCTCGTTCCAAGCCGGCAGATCTACCTGTTGCACCCGAATACCTCTGATTCCAAGGCCAGATGGCTGGTCAAGCGCGACAGGAAGCTGCTGGCAAAGCACGGCTATACTGAGGTTGGCCCGGAGGAGATCACACAGGAAGACATTCCCCGGATCGTGGAGCTGTACAGACTGCTGTATATCGATAAATATTCGGCCTATAATCCGCAGTTCACCGAAGCCTATATTGCTCTGGCGCTGGAACGGCGGACCTTGCAGATCTATGGTCTGCGCAAGGAGGGAAGGCTGGATGCGGTGCTTGGCTTCTATGAGCGGGAGGGCGCGATGACGGCGCCATTATTCGGTTATGACACAAGTCTGCCTCAGTCCTTAGGACTGTACCGTATGCTGTCCGCCGTTCTGATCGGGCTTGCAGGCAGCAGAGAACTATTACTGCACGAGAGCTCCGGCGTCGGCCAGTTCAAGCGCAACCGGGGAGCGGCCGGAGCGACCGAATATTCGGCGGTGTATGACCGGGGCACCTCACTGCTCAACCGCTGCGGCTGGTCCATCCTGGAGCTGCTGCTCCGGCGGATCGGCATGCCGCTTATTCAGAGGCTGAAGCTGTAGGCGGATTCATAACCTGTTAGCTTGAGAAAAATAAAAGGAGGTGCCCCATGAACACTAATTTAGGCCTGTCCCATGGGCATGAGCCGGTTGCGCTGATTACCGGGACCTCCAGCGGCTTCGGGCTGCTGACCGCAGTTACGCTGGCCCGCAGAGGGTACCGGGTCATTGCCACGATGCGGGATCTCGGCCGCAGCAAGGAGCTTGTTCAGCAGGCTGAACAGGCGGGGGTACGGGAGCGCATTCATCTGCTGGCACTGGATGTGACGGACGAAGCTTCGATTGCGTCTGCCGTTGAGGCTAGTCTTGAGCTCGCCGGCAGAATGGATGTGCTGGTGAACAACGCCGGCTTCGCTGTAGGCGGATTCGTGGAGGAGGTCAGCATGGAGGAATGGCGGCGGCAGCTGGAGACCAATTTTTTCGGACTGGTTGCAGTAACGAAGGCGGTGCTTCCTCACATGCGGGTCCAGCGCAGCGGCCTGATCATTAACGTGAGCAGTGTCAGCGGCCTGAGCGGATTCCCGGGCTATGGTCCGTATGCCGCCTCCAAGTTTGCGGTGGAAGGGTTCAGCGAGAGTCTGCGCCAGGAGATGCTCTCTTTTGGCGTCCGCGTTGTACTGGTTGAGCCGGGCTCCTTCCGTACCCCCATCTGGGACAAAGGGATTACGGGAATGCACAGAAGTGAAGGCTCCCCGTATCACACCAGGCTTGAAGAGGTGCTGCGGTACTCCCGGCGGGCGTCCGAGACGGCTCCTGATCCGCAGGAGGTGGCTGACCTGATTGGACGGATCACTGCCAAGCGTGCGCCGAAGCTGCGCTATCCTGTTGGCCGGGGCTCGCGGGTGCTGATGATCGGCAAGGCCCTGCTTCCCTGGAAGGTGCTGGAGGGCATCATTTCGAGGTCACTGCGGGCGATGAAGTGAGTGCATTGCTGTCCGGTATTGTGCCGGTATCACAGGCAAGAATGGAACAGGAGGGTTGCTTTTGCCGGGAACAGTTGGATTACATATATGCTTTGATGAGCAAGGCCGGGAGATTGAGGTGCTGGATGTGACCCGGATCGATAAGGACACGTACAGGATTGAGGAGACGCCGATTTTTAACCCGGGGATTGCGCTTGGCGACATTATCAGAGTGAATGAGCGTGAGGGGATCGCTTATTACGTTGAGACGGTGAAAAAGTCCGGACTTGTCCGGTATGCCTGGCTGCTCAGCAAAGAGGCGGCGGCTTCCGGCGAGATCCGCAGCTTTACGGAGCGGGTTACAGAGCATGGGGGCAGATGGGAGCAGATCTTCGGCGGACTGCTGGTGATTTATCTGCCTAAGCACTCTCTAGTGGATGCGGAGCTGGAAATGTCTCGGATTATAGAGCATTTTGAAGGCTAAATATACGAAGCTGAGGTGAAGGAAGTTGAAGAAATTCTTGAAGCAGTGGGTGCCGAGTATTGCCATTGGCATTATTCTATCCTTATTTATTCGTACCTACGTAGCAGAAGCAATGCGTGTGCCTACAGGCTCGATGATTCCGACTATAGCAGTTAATGACCGGCTTGTAGTGGACAAAATGCTCTGGAATACCTCGCTGAAGCATGGCGATATCGTGGTGTTCCATCCGCCGGTTGCGGAAGATGCGCATAAAAGATATGTAAAACGGCTGATCGGCCTGCCGGGCGATGTGATTGAGATCAAGGATGGCACTCTGTACCGTAACCATGAGGCGGTCGATGAGCCTTACCTGCAGGAAAAGATGACCTATACCTTCGGGCCGGTCACCGTTCCCGCAGACCATTATTTTTTCTTGGGCGACAACCGTAACGTCAGCTATGACGCTCACTTATGGGAGACTCCGTTCGTAGACAAGGATGCGCTGATCGGCAAGGTGCTGTTCGATGTGAACCAGTTGTTCTAAATCGGGTAGTCGACCACCACAACATTCTCCAGGATTCCCTCGAGCATAGACACGAACTTCTGATGGGCTGGATGCGGTCCGTACTCACGCAGGGCTTCCTGATTCTCAAAGGTCACGCGGAGCCCCAGCGTATAGCCGTGGACATTCTCCTGCTCCTCGGTCACATTGATGCCTGCCGTAAGGTCAATGATGCCGGGGATTTGCTTTTTCAGCGCCAGCAGTGCTTGTAACAGGTCTTGCTCCTGGCTGTTATCGAATTGCTCATTGAAGCGGAAGACAACGAGATGCTCATACATAATGGATGGATCCCCCTTGGACAAAGTGTTGGACTGCATTAGAGATTATACTACAAATTGGACGAGATGGAGGTTGAATGCGTTGACTGGAGATTTCCTAGCCGTAACCGACCGGATCAAAGCGCCTAACCCTGTTAGAGTCTTGATAGGTGTGCTAATTCCCATTATTATTCTGAGACTGCCCCCTAACCCCGACCCGGATAGACATTTCTATTTAAACTACATCATACAGGTATGGGTTGGACTCAGCATCGCGGCCTGCCTCTTCATTCTCATCAACGCGTTGCGTAAGGAAGGTCAGCTTCAGTGGGGGACAGATTCGCTTATTATTCGCAAAGAGCGCATCTCCGCGCAAGGGATTAAGGCCATTTACATAGATGGTCCGATAGTAGGAATATTGCCTGCAGGCAAACGGATTGTCCCGGTTAATCTCTGCTTCAGGTTCACAGAAGACACGGCAGCGGTGAGGAAGAGACTAATGTACTGGGCAGAAGAGAACGAAATTAGGATAAAATACAAGAGATTTGTCAGATGGCTCTGAACAGAATATGGAAAGGCGTCTAAAGACAGGGATTCTATAGCACTAGATTACGGGGAGTTTGTGACTTTGACCGGATTGTTACTTTACCGTCTGTTGACTATGATCAAGTGGAGCATAACGGAATATTCCTAATCAAGCGGAAACAGCTTGGCCGTCCTTTCAAGGACGGCACGTTTCAGCGAGAAATAGAAGGATAAGTTACCGTGTGAAACCTGTAAGTTCTTATATTTAATACAAAAGGGGTGCTGGTACTTGAAAGTACATGTCACGGATCTGAAGCACGGTGATTGTCTAATGGCAGACACTTTCAATGGTGTAGGTCTGCATGTTCTCCCCAAGGGGACACGTGTTGAGCGGGAAGAGATTAGTATCCTGATCCGGCACAAAATTGATTATGTCGATATCGAGCCGCGCAGCGGGCTGCATACGGATGCCGAATCTGCGCCCAGCCACGGGCTGCACGACGATTTTGATCTCGCTATTTTGAATTATGAAGCGATTTTTCTGGAAGCCTTGACGAAGGGCAGCTTCTCGCAGTCTGCAGTCGATGATACGCTGAAGCCGCTTCTGGAGACGTTGGAAGGGCAAAAGGATGTTGTCTCCCTGCTGCTCCTGCTGGACCGGGATGACATCGATACATATCACCACTCATTACAGGTGGGCTTATTATCCTATTATATTGCTGCGTGGATGGGTTACTCCAAGGAGGAGCGCTACCAGATCAGCCGTGCGGGCTATCTGCATGATATCGGCAAAAGCCAGGTGCCGCTGTCGATCCTGAACAAGCAGGGTCTGCTGACGGATTCCGAGCAGGAGGAGCTGGCACGCCACACCTTCTATGGTTATGATCTGATCCGCGGCTCCCAGATGGATGAGGTTACCGCGCTGGTAGCTCTCCAGCATCATGAGTACGAGGATGGCTCAGGCTATCCCAATCAGCTGCTCAAAAAAGAGATTCATCCGTACGCCCAGATTGTTTCGGTAGCCAACATCTATATGTCGCTCACCACTTCTACTGCAAACCGTCCCAAGCAGGGGCTGGTTACGGTGCTGCGTAAGGTGCATGAGATGGGCTTCGGCAAGCTGAACGAGACGGTGGTGCAGGCATTGACCGGACATTTACTGCCGAGCTTCGTGGGTAAGAATGTACAGCTCAGCAACGGCGAAGTGGGCATGATCGTCATGAATAACCCGCTGGACCTCTTTAAGCCGCTGGTCAAAGTAGGCGAGGGCTTCCGGGATTTGTCGCGTGAGCGGAGCCTGTCCATTGATGAAGTGGTTAACTGAAGAACCGGATGAAGAGGCACTGTCAACAGCGCCCGCTTCTAAATGAACGGCCAGACTGTCTTTTTGGACAGTTTGGCTTTTTTTCATGTGCAGAGAGAAGAAAGGAGGACAGACCTGAGGGTCCCGGTGACCGGAGGAAGGTTTGTATTCACGCCATAGATTGGCTATGATTAATGAGAGATGGAAGAGTTGATAAAGGAGAAATGAAGATGCATACCGACAACCAGTTAGAGAAATTGAAGCAGCTCAAATATGAGCTTACCCGCTTTATGATGATTTACAAGTTCGCTCTTGCCGAGATGGAGACCAAGATAGATATCCTCAAAGAGGAATTCCAGCTGCTTCACGACTATAGCCCCATTGAGCACACCAAATCCCGGATCAAATCCCCGGAGAGCATTATGAAGAAAATGCTGCGCAAGAACAGTGAGCTGTCCCTCCCGCAGATCAGATCCAGTATCAAGGACATCGCCGGACTGCGGATTACCTGTTCGTTCATTTCGGATATTTATCAGGTTAGCGCTATGCTACAGAAGCAGGACGATCTCAAGGTGCTTGAGGTGAAGGATTATATTAAAAACCCGAAGCCCAACGGTTATCAGAGTCTGCATCTGCTTATCGAGGTTCCCGTATTCATGTCGGACTGTCAGGAGCATGTCTGTGTTGAGGTACAGATCCGCACGATTGCTATGGATTTCTGGGCCAGTCTGGAGCATAAAATCTTCTATAAATACAGCCAGGCGGTTCCTGAGCATCTGACCCGTGAACTTAAGAATGCGGCTGACAAGGCGTACGAGCTCGATCTGCAGATGGAGCGGCTGCACCGTGAAATTAAAGAAATCAAGGATTCGCAGGAGGACGAAGATCCATTCTCCGAGTTGCGGGATATGATTCTTAACAATCAACAGCTCAGTCTGCCGGATAACTTTGTTAAGCTGTTGAAGGAATAGAGGATGGTTCGACAAGAAAGACATATACATACAGGAGCCAACAAGGGAGCGATTACAGGATGAGTGACAAGCGTCTTCGTACCATTGCAGTGAACCAGGCAGGTTATTCAAGCGGAGGAGAGAAGCTTGCCCTGTTCACCGGGGATACTTCCCGTTTCCATGTAATTGACACAGCAACCGGGAATGCGGTATTCACCGGGCAGACCGGGGCTTATATTGAGGATGAGCCCAGCGGCTGCCGTGTGCGCAGCGGAGATTTCTCGGCGCTTACCTCACCCGGTGAGTACCGGATCGAGGGGGACGAGGGTGAGGAGTCGGCTGCTTTTGTCATTGCAGACCAGCCTTATCAGGAGCTGCAGAGGGGATTACTGAAGGCCTTCTATTACTACCGCTGCGGCGAGGAGCTTGACGGAGAGTATGCGGGAGCCTGGGGGCATAAGGCCTGCCATCTGGCAGAAGGTACGGTCATCGGCCAGCCCGGTCTGAGACTGGACAGCAGCGGAGGGTGGCACGATGCGGGAGATTACGGAAAATACTCCGGGCCTGGAGCGAAGGCCGTAGCGGATCTTCTTCTGGCCTGGGAGCTGTATCCTGCGGCGTTTGCCGGTGTACATACACTACCGGAGAGTGACGGCAGCCTGCCGGATGTCCTGCTGGAATGCACCGTGGAGCTGGACTGGCTATTCAAAATGCAGGAGACCGGCAGCGGCGGGGTCTACCACAAGCTGACCACAGCGCATTTCCCCGGCCTTGATGTGATGCCGGAGGAGGATACTGGGGAGCTGTATTTCTCGCCGGTCTCTGCGGCTGCTACCGGGGACTTCGCCGGTGTGATGGCTATGGCGGCACGGATCTACAAGCCGTTCGATGAGGCCTATGCGGTGCGGTGTCTGGAAGCTGCGCGGGCTGCCTGGAGCTGGCTGACCGCACATCCGCAGGTGCCGGGCTTCACCAATCCGCGAGGGATTACCACAGGGGAATATGGCGATAAGGTAGACAGCGATGAGCGCTTCTGGGCAGCGGCGGAGCTATTCCGCACGACAGGAGATGAACAATTCCACAGTGCTGCTCTTGAGCTTGCCAAGCTGCCGTTCCCCAAAAACAGCTTCGGCTGGGGGGATATGGGCGGCTATGGCACACTGGCTTACCTGCTCTTAGGGGAATCGGATACTGAGCCATCTCTCTATGCGGAGCTAAGGGAGGGTTTGCTGGCAGAAGCAGACCGCCTGCTGCGGCAGAGCCGTGACGACGGCTACAGAATCTCGCTGCTGGAGGAAGATTATATCTGGGGCAGCAATATGCTGGTCATGAACCATGCCATGCTGCTGCTGGCAGCGGAACATTTCAGCGGGGAACAGGAGTATGCTGCTTGTGCTCTGGATCATCTGCATTACCTGCTGGGCCGCAATGTGCTGGGAATCAGCTATGTGAGCGGGTTCGGCGAACATGCGGTCATGCATCCCCATCACCGCCCTTCTGTGGGCGATCATGTGCTTGATCCGGTTCCGGGCCTGGTGGTTGGCGGGCCGGATCGGGGACTGCATGATGAATATGTGAAGAAGCATTTGCGGCGCAAACCCGCAGCCCAGTGTTACGCGGATCACGAGGACAGTTATTCCACGAACGAGGTAACAATCTACTGGAATTCACCGGCATTGTTCGTGACGGCGAGGTTCAATTGCTGATCAGATAAGGAGACGCAGAACAATAACAAAGGAGCTGTGAGCGAAATGAACGACAATGTGGAAGAGCAGGAGCTGGAGTTGTTAAAATACCCGATTGGAAGATTCGCCGCTAAGGGGAACCGGACAGCAGAAGTGCGGGAAGAATCGATTGCGGTCTTTAAGCAGTTGGCAGGGGAGTTACGGGCAGCAGTTGAGCCGCTGACGGTTGAACAGCAGCACACGCCTTACCGGCCGGGAGGCTGGACTGTGATTCAGGTCGTGCATCATCTTGCCGATACCGGCATGTATGCATACCTCCGCTTCAAGCGGGGGCTAACGGAGGAAACACCGCAGGTTCCAAGCTACAGACAGGATCTGTGGGCGGAACAAAGCGATTATACCGGCGAGCCGGTGGAATCCTCACTCCAGCTCATCGGACTGCTAAACCGTAGATTCGCCACTTTGCTGGATTCCTTGAAGCCTGTGGACTATGACCGGACCTTCCTAAGCGGCGGTCTCGGTGAGATGACGCTGGATACCGCAGTGGAGAGGTACATTTGGCACAGCCGCCATCACATCGCCCAGATTACAGCATTGGTCCAGCGAAGCGGCTGGTAAGTGATAACTTTGTTTTACTATGAACAGACGGAGAGGGTGTTTACCCGCCGTCTGTTTATTTTGTCCGGGACCGGAAAAGGGGGGGAGGCCCGACGAGTGAACGAGGAGTCTGGAATGTATGTGGAAAACAGCATACATTCGGGCGGATAAGAGGCTCCCGGGCAAAATGTATGTGGAAAACAGCATACATTCGAGCGGAAGCGGGCCTACGGTCAGAATGTATGTGGAAAACAGCATACATTCAGGCGGAAGGTGGACTTCGGGCAAAATGTATGTGGAAAACCGCATACATTAGCATAGGGCGGCTGCGGAGCATGTGAGATGTTGCTCCTTTTATGGTTGCAGCTCCATCCGGCCCAGCCCGTCCGCCCAATCCATTGTCTAATCACGTA
This sequence comes from Paenibacillus sp. FSL R7-0302, assembly GCF_038006885.1. NCBI lineage: Bacteria > Bacillati > Bacillota > Bacilli > Caryophanales > Paenibacillaceae > Paenibacillus > Paenibacillus sp. FSL R7-0302. Next base: position 3,596,387 of record NZ_JBBOWB010000001.1, on the reverse strand, counting down.
TCCAGCTATTCAATTTCGCTGAAGTGCAATTTTACTGTACGGCGGTGCTATTTATCGTCACCTGGGCAGGTGCGGATACATATCCTATAACCAGAACGATAAAAACGGCCCCGAGGAAAGGACGGATATGTGTGACCTCTTATATGGACTATACGTCGCCCAATACACAGTTTACATTTGATATGAATGGCAACACCTTATTCAAGAAGGATGATTGCAATTACATCAACGTACTGGGCATCAAAAATCTGAACACCCTGGAGAATACCTCGCTGCTTGATATTTATCTCAGCAGATCCAATGTGGTCGAGCCGCATTATCATCAAAATGCCGCTGAGCTGGTGTATTGTATCTCAGGCGCGGCTGTGGTGTCGCTGATTAACCCGTTCACGAATGAGCTGCTGCATTTCCCGATCACCCCGGGCCAGGTGGCCAATGTGCCGCAGGGCTGGTGGCATTATGAAGTGGCCACGGTGGATTGCACCCATCTGCTGGCGATCTTCGATGCTCCTACTCCGGAAGTCATCCTTGGATCGGATCTTCTGAGCCTAACCCCCGCCAATGTGCTCGCGCATACCTACTGCTTGAATGAAGCGCTGGTTAAGGAAGCACTCGCTCCGGTGAAGCCTCAGATCTTCATTGGTCCGCCTGCAGATTGCTGTCCCCCTGTGAAGGCCGCGGCCGAGAATATGAAGGGGACCCACATTGCTCCCGCCAATATGGCGCCGATGATGGCTAATGCGAACATGCCGTCTTACATGCATCAGCAGCAGGCTCCGCAATCCTTCGGATACCAGCCGATGGCGGTACACGGTTATTATGCTCAGCCGTATGCCCAGCCCTACCGCCAGCAGCAATACGTTCAGGCTCCTCCGCAAGCTGTACATGAGGCTGGAACCGAATAACAGAAATCCATACAGCACAAACGGCAGCGTATTCTGTGAATGCAGAATGACGCTGCCGTTCTTTTGCAACCAAGAAGAGAAAGCTTGTCTTCAATGATTCTGATCTCGAACCTGGAAGGAACGCAGATAATTCTGAATATCCTCCTGCGGGGTTTCAAGCAGACCTGCCAGCATGCTTTGAATAGCATGCAGGGCGGCAACCTTTTCGTCGATTTCGGTGATTTTATCGCGGACGAGTTCCTTCAAGGTGTCTTCATCCATCTTCGAGCCGAGCAGGGCGAGCGCCGCCTGAATTTCTTTCAGTGAATATCCCAGAGACTGGGCATCCTTGATGAACTTCAGCTTCACCAGAACATCTGCAGAGTAGATCCGGTATCCCTTCGCGGTCCGCTCCGGGGCGGGCAGGATGCCGCTGTCCTCATAGTAACGGATGGTGGCTGCACTCAGCCCCGCCTGCCGCGCCAGCTCACCACGGGTCATTCCCTTCATCTGGAAATCCCTCCTGTATTTCATAACTATCTACCTACGCCTATGGTCTCTTGTACGTGTAGGCCGGGTCAAAGCTCACTTCCGGGTATAGAGGCGAAGGGCCATTCAGCAGCGCCTGCGGCTCATCCAGCAGATACTGATCGAAGAATGACCGGGTATAGGTTCTGCTTATATCTACAGTATGCACCGGATCAAGGCCGTTGGCGAATAAGGAGGGGGACAGCAAGGCTATATCCGTAAAACTCTGGTGAATGAAATGATCCACTGTCAGATAATAGGTATCCCTGGTGCTGCGGCTCATAACCGACTTCAGATCCGGTGTGAACTCTTCATAGATAAGGGGCTCTGTGCTCGCTTCAGGATGTGCAAGATGCTGCGCAGTCGTTCCGGACATCACGTACATAAAAGGCTGCGTCAGCCCTTCATGGGCAACCTTGCCCCAGAACCCGCCCTCCAGACTGACACCGGCCTTGAACCGTTTGTCCTGGGCTAAAGCTTCGGCGGTTGTCGCCCCGCCATAGGAATGGCCGAAGATCCCCGCACGGCTGAGATCCAGCCTGCCCTGGAACAATCCATTCGGGTCTTGGGTATTCCAAGCCGTCAGGGTGTCCAACACAAAGCTGGCGTCCGCTGTACGGATGGTAATTCCGCTCACATTGTAGTTGTAGAGCTCTGCGGAAGTATTGAACTTCGGATCAGGCACATAGTAGACCGAAGCGCCGTCCGGGTAAGTGACCTTGGCTGAGGTATAAGGATGATCGATCCCAACGACAATATAGCCGTGGCTGACCAATTCTTCGATAATCGACATACTCTGGAATCGGGTCGAGCGGATTCCCGGCGAGAACAGCAGGACCGGGTAGCTGGATTCTTGTGCCGATAGCTTCACTCCGTCTGTAACATGAGTCGGAATATCGGTCACATGGCTGAACAGCTGCTTCGGCAATCCGAAGACGAGACTAATGGCTTCACCCAGTGCGGAAGGATAGTGTTCCTTAGGCTTACCCTCAGTCTGGTCAGGATCGGCTGGATACCATACATTGACCATCAGCTTACGCTTGTCGCCTGCTTGCGGAGTCAATGTCTCTTCGCGCTTCTCGTCGGTCAGCTCCCGCGCTATTGTACCGATGGCATAGGACCCTGTGGGTTCTGGCAAGGTGAACATCGGCAGCAGCCTGGAAGCATAGACGGATACTCCTGATAGAAGGAGGACGAGTATAAGCAGCAGACTCTTCCATAACTTCGCATACCGCTTACGCTGGTCCAACCGTTGACGCTTCACAAGTCTGAATCCGAGTATGGTCAGCAGTCCGAGCGCTGCGGCGTAAGCCGGAGCCATCTGGATACGGTAATTCTCCAGCGTTCCATGCAGTACCAGGGCTATCATTACAGCCAGCAGCATAAGGATATCCAGCCTCCGGCTCTTCTTTGTCCACATCACTCCTGCTGTAACAGCCAGAACAGCAACAATGACTATCATCTCAAAAATTCTCATCTGCACTACCTCCAACTCTATTCATCTGGAACAATTAGAGTATAAAGGTTGAAGTATACTTCAAGGTCAAGACCTAATTATGCCCGGGGACGTATATGCAAAAAAAAGGCGGCAGCCCGTTCCAGATTCAGAACGGCTGCCACCAGTACGGCTAATCTTCGCATCAAGTGAGATTAGGATAAGCGGACAAGCACCCGGCCCCGGGTGCCCGACTGGAGAATATCCTGAAGCGCCGCAGGCAGCTCAGTCAGAGAAATCTCACGGTCCACCAGTGTATCCAGCACCGCAGGCTTCATGTCGCCTGCCATGCGCTGCCAGAGCGTGGCCCGTTTCTCCATAGGGCAAGCTACGGAATCGATGCCGAGCAGACTGACTCCGCGCAGTATAAACGGCAGGACGGTAGTCGGGACAGCCGTGCCTGCGGTTAAGCCGCTTGCGGCAACTGCGCCGCCGTAAGCGATTTTGCTCAGGACTGCAGCAAGCGGCGCACCCCCGACTGAATCTACTGCGGCCTGCCAGAGCTGCTTGTCCAGCGGCTTCACTGCACTGCCCGCGATCTCTTCGCGGGAGATCACCTCAGCAGCACCCAGTGCCTGCAAATATCCGGCTTCATCCGTTCTGCCGGTACTGGCAGTGACCTGATAGCCGAGCTTCGCCAGAATGGCGGTTGCCGCACCTCCGACACCGCCGGTGGCCCCGGTGACGAGCACTTTTCCCTGATCAGGGGTCATGCCTTGTGCTTCCAGTGCCTGTACAGACAGTGCCGCCGTGAATCCGGCCGTGCCGTAGATCATTGCTTCCCGCAGCGTCAAGCCCTCCGGGAGTTCAACAACCCAGTCCGCAGGGATACGGGCGTATTCGCTGAAGCCGCCGAAGTGGGAGACGCCGATTCCATAGCTGGTGGCAATGACCGACTGGCCTTCGCGGAAGCGGCTGTCCTTCGATGTGACTACCGTCCCTGACAGGTCAATGCCCGGAATGAACGGATAATTTCGCACAATATTTCCATTCGGGATGCTTGCCAGACCGTCTTTATAGTTTACACTGGAATAAGCTACCTTAATTAACACTTCACCGGCGGGCAGTTCCTCCAGTGATACCGGTCTGACCTCTACGGAGAATGGTTCTGTCTTGTCCACTACCAATGCTTGAAAAGGGTTCGTCATAGCTTCTCTCTCCTAATTCGTGTTATATTTGTTTGGTTCAAAGATAAGAATTCATAGGCTTCGCGCCATTACTATTGTGCCCTGTCAATTGAGGAAACACAATGATATCCTGCACTAAATGCTTACAAAGGAGCGTTCATATGAGAGTGAAAATACGTAAAACCGTGCTTGCCACAGCAATCTGCCTCGTTCTGGGCGGGGGAGCGCTATACGGGTTCGCAGCATCTGATTCCGCCCCGGCGGTACACCGGCTGCGTCTAAGTGAGGACGAGCCTGCGCGGTATTTGCAAGGGTTGGAGTCTGTGACTCAAGATCAGCTGGAGCTGTCGCTTGGCGATCAGAGCCGTCCGGGTAATTATATCAGCATCCCTAATCATACAGAATTGCTATGGAGGAAGCCGGTGCCGACTCCGGCAGGTGAAGGGGAGCTGATCAAGTTCGTACAGGGGGGAAGTGCGGTCTATCCTGCTCCTGAGGTTACTTATTATTGGCTGTGTTATCAGCGTCCGGGCCAGAGTGACAGCGATAATACGCTAACCTACTATATAGAAGCGAAAGTATTGGGGCAAGATGAAGAAGCTGCGGAAGCAGAGCTGCTAAAGCTGGCAGAGGACTGGGAAATTCCCGGTTAACCCGGATTTAATTGTGAACAACAAGTGAACTGTAGTATATTGAGATAGAATTCATCCGTCTGATGAGGGAGGCATACTCTATGTCCATTGCAACAACGATGATTATCCGGCTTGAAATCCGTAAGGCAGAAGCTTCTTTTGGCGATGTGGCGTCCAGACTGGCAGCGGCCGGCGGCGATATTGTAGCGATTGACGTAATCCGTGGCGGCAAGGATGTGACGACCCGTGACCTGACCGTGAATGTGCAGGATGCGGCGAATGAAGAGATTATAAGCGTGCTGAAGAATATGCCTGGAATCAAAGTCATCAATGTCTCCGACCGCACCTTCCTGGCCCATCTCGGCGGCAAAATCGAGGTCACCCCGAAGATGCCGATCAAGAACCGGGAGGATCTGTCGCTGGTATATACCCCTGGTGTAGCCCGTGTCTGTACCGCGATTGCCGAAGATCCGTCCAAGGCGTATTCCCTGACGATGAAAAGAAATACGGTAGCCGTGGTCACCGACGGTACCGCTGTGCTGGGTCTTGGCGATATCGGACCGGAGGCGGCGATGCCGGTGATGGAGGGCAAGGCCATGCTGTTCAAGCAGCTGGCGGATATTGACGGGTTCCCGCTGTGTCTGGACACGAAGGACCCGGAAGAAATCATTAAAATCGTGAAAGCGGTTGCTCCCGGCTTCGGAGGGATTAATCTGGAGGACATCAGCTCTCCGCGCTGCTTCGAGATTGAACGGCGGCTGTCGGCGGAGCTGGATATTCCAGTCTTCCATGATGACCAGCATGGGACGGCAGTAGTTGCGCTGGCCGGATTGCTGAACGCGCTCCAGGTGGTGGAGAAGTCGATTGCAGACTCCAGAATTGTAGTCGTCGGCATCGGTGCGGCAGGCGTGTCGATCTGCCGTCTGCTACTGGCGGCTGGCGCGAAACACCTCTACGCCGTAGACAAGGAAGGGATTCTGAACCGCAGCGAAGCCTACACCAATCCCGAATGGAGCTGGCTGGCCGAAGCCACGAACCCCGAGAATCTGAGTGGAGGACTGGATGAGGCGGTGCGCGGAGCAGATGTCTTCATCGGTGTATCCAGAGGAGGGATTCTGCAGGTTAGCCATCTGCAGAGCATGGCTCAGGACAGCATCGTGTTCGCTATGGCTAATCCGACCCCGGAGATTGAACCGGATCTGGCGGAGCCTTACGTCCGGGTGCTGGCAACCGGCAGAAGCGATTACCCTAACCAGATTAACAACGTGCTGTGTTTTCCGGGAATTTTCCGCGGGGCGCTGGACTGCCGGGCCAAGACGGTGAATCTGGAGATGAAGCTGGCAGCGGCGCAGGCCATTGCAGCGGTGGTCCACCCGGATGAGCGGAATGAGCAGTATATTATTCCGAGCATTTTCAACGAGAAGGTTGTGGAGCAGGTGCGTCTGGCTGTTATCAAGGCAGCTATCGCGACCGGCATCGCCCGGCGCATCCCGCCGGATGTGAGCTGAACGGTAATCATTAACCGGAACAGCTCTGGATAACGGCAAGGTGAACAAGCTGCAGCCTGGGGCTGCGGCTTTGTTTGCGTGGTCCATTTGCTTTATATATAAGGGGTGGCATGGTAAAATATACAAATGGATACAATGATTCTTTCATACAGGAGGGCCTATGTACCGCAAAATTCATATTATGGGAGCTTCCGGGGCGGGAACGACAACCTTGGGCAAGGCGCTGGCGGCGAGGCTTCCGCATGTACATCTGGATAGTGACGACTACTATTGGGAACAGAAATACAGCATTAAGAGCGATGTTGCCGCACGTCTGAGCAGACTGGAGATGGACCTCAAGCGGCATGAGCCGTGGATTCTGTCCGGTGCGCTCTGCGGCTGGGGTGATCCGCTGCGCGACATCTTTGACCTGGTGATTTTCCTGTGGATTCCAGAGGAGCTTCGTCTGGAACGGCTGCGGGCGCGGGAGTATGAACGTTACGGAGATGAGGGTCTGCCGGGCGGAGATAAATATGAGGATGTTGAGAGCTTCATAGACTGGGCAGCGCAGTACGATACGGGCGGAATGGAGGTCCGCAGCCGCATGCTGCATGAGGAGTGGATGGCCGGACTAAGCGGTGATCTGCTGCGGCTGGAAGAGGATCTTACGGTGGAGGAGCGGGTGGAGGCAGTACTGCAATACATGTCCCGTTCACGCTAATTCAATCTATGGGAAAAGGGGGCTGACCATGAGGAAGATACTGCGTGCGCTGCTGCTTCCGGCAATTCTGCTACTGCTGCTGACGTCCTGCAATACGGAAACGACCTATTTCAACTATACCTTCAAAGGCGAAGGAGACACCTGGTCGGGCGTCTATAAACAGGAGGCCAGCCAGAAGCTGATTACCAAACGGGATAAAGTAACGAGTGAAAACTCCAAACAATATACCTTCGATTTGAAATACAAGGGTGAGCAGTCTGATCTCGAAAAGATTAAACAGATGAAATATACTTACAAAGGCAAAGGAAGCGGCGGTAGCCAAAATATCGAGGCCCCAGTTCATGCAGGAATGCTAAAAATGGGCGGTTCTGGAACTGGCACTATAGAGAAAGAGGACTCCGTCATTAAAGTCACTGTCGAGTGGGACGGGAAGATTGAGGAGTTTGAGCTCAAGAATGAGAAGTAGGGGGCATAACAAGCCATGGTAACCATCGAACAAATCGAACTCGCATCACTGGAAGCATTGAACACACTCTACGATGAATTAATGGGCGGACGGGCGGACCCGGTGAAGCTGGAGAATGCTTTTCGGACTATCCGGGAGGATGATCGATATGTGCTGCTGGGTGCTTTTGTAGACGGGGAATTGTTAGGCTCATTGATGGGGATCGTCTGCCAGGACCTGGTGGGCGATTGCCGCCCGTTCATGGTGATTGAGAATGTGGTCGTGTCTTCACTCGCACGGCGGCAGGGGCTTGGCAAAAAGCTGATGACTGCCATCGAAGCTATTGCGCATGAACGGGACTGTTACTATATCATTTTCGTGTCCGGGGAGAAGCGGAAGGAAGCGCATATTTTCTATGAGGCGATGGGGTATAGGGAGGAGAAGGTTGAGGGATACCGCAAGCATCTCAGCTCGCATTAGGGTGGCATAGAGGACATAAAAGTTTGCAGAAACTGAAAATTGCCCCGGCATATTTAGCCTGAAATAGCAGTGTCCGTACGAATGGCATTGTTATGGAAGCCAAATTGAGGGCCATCATCTTCGATGATTGTATTATGTACAATCAAAAAGGTGGAAAACCCTAGCTTTTTCGCCACCGATTGTACTTCATACATTAGATTTTCGGATATTTGCCTGAAATGGACCCTTTTAAGAAATTCTATTGCAGCAAATACATTAGAATGCGTTTTGGAGCGCTTTTTTTTCGATTCTACTGTACATAATGCAATTACCTGGCGGGGGATCTAAGAATAACGGAGATTGGGATGCTCCTTCGTATACACTGGACAACATACTTTTTACTAAAATTGCACAACCAAGAGCAGGGAATGTCTCCCTGCTCTTATTTTTAGTTTGACCATCCCATTGAGAGCGCTTTATAATCCGTTCATAGTGGCTAGGGCCAGAGGTCAAGACTAGAGAAGGCGGGGGAGAATCATGAATCCAATATGTAAGGTGCTGATTGTGGACGATGAAATCCTGGTCCGGCAAGGGATTAAATATGTGCTGGACTGGGAACAGGAAGGATTTCAGATCGTGGGTGAAGCGGCCAACGGACGGGAAGCATTGAATTTGCTGCAGACCTTGCAGCCGCATATCATCATTACGGATATTGTCATGCCGGTGATGGATGGCGAGGAGTTAACCCGGCTGGTGAAGCGCGATTATCCGGCTACCGAGGTGATTGTGTTAAGCAGCTTCAGCGAGTTCCATTATGTGCGCTCGACGTTCCAGCATGGGGTGGCGGACTATATTCTGAAGCCGAAGCTGGAAGCCGGAGCCTTATTGCAGGTGTTAAAAAAGACCCGGGAACGCATCCCGGAACTGAGTGCCGCCGCAGCATCCATGGAGGAAGCAGAAACCCGGCAGCCGCTGGATACCCTGCTCGGCCGGATGCTATCCGGTTACCGGCTGCCGCCGGAGAGCGAAGCGGAGGTGAAGCGGCAGCTGCCGTATAAGGGCTTCGCGCTGCTGGGCTGGGAGACGCTACAGCCGGTACCGGGCGGCGAAGCCCTTAACCGTAGCTCCGGTAACGCTGCCATGAACAATAGCGCCCTTAGCCTTAGCGGCAATCATGCGGCCATAAGCAGCAGCGCCCGCACTGCATATGAGACGGCATCTGTCACCGTCACCACCGCAATTACCGGAGAACTGGACCGGAGAGTTCCGCGACTTAAGCAGTGCGTCCTTCCAGGCGCAGAGCCTTCGGGCACTACATTCATGCTGATTAATCTGGAGGAAGCCCATTGGCCGCAGCTGCTGGAGGCTGTACACCAGTTAGCCGATACGCTGGCTGGGCAAGAAACGGAAATACGGCTGACGCTCAGCCGGAGATTCAGCTCGCTCAGCGAGCTGGCGGCCATCCAGCAGGAGAGTAATGAGCGACTACAGCAGTGCCGGTTTTTCCGGCCGGAGCAGATCCTGCTCAACCAGCTGGAACGTCCAGATCAGGAGGCCCCGCTGCCCAAGTTCAATCTGACGCAGTTCACAGAACAGCTGAAGCGGCAGCAGTTGGCGCAAGCATTTGGTGACCTGCATCAGCATCTGGGTGCGCTCAGCCGCCAGGATGACGGTGATGTGTATCAGTTCAAGTCCTTCCTCGGCAATATCATCTTCAATATTACGAATCAGTTCAGCCATCTGCAGGAGCTGGAGGAGGGGAAATACGGCCTGTTCCGGGCTATCGATGAAGCGGGCACGGCCGAGCAGGCCATGCAAATCCTGGATGAATTCCTGAGCCGGATCATGGAGCTGACTTCATCAGCATCGCCTGCACCGGGCGGCAATGCCAATATGGCGAAGCTGCTTCAGTACATAGAGGAGCATTATGCTGAGCAGTTAACCCTTACGGAGCTGGCCCGTCATTTTCATTTCAACCCATCGTATCTGTCGAGCCTGTTCACGACCTACAATCACGAGGGCTTCAAGGAGCATCTTAACACAGTCCGTACGGGCAAGGCGGCAGAGCTGCTGCGGGCCGGGGAGGCACCCATAGCGGAGATTAGCAGTATGGTCGGATACGGGGATCACAGCTATTTTTGCAAAGTGTTCAAGAAGTATTACGGCTTGTCCCCGAGCGGCTACCGGCGTCAGCATTACGGGCAGGAGTAGAGCGTATGCGCAGATACTGGGAGCGGTTCAAATTTCACAGCCTATTCATCAAAATCTTCATCGTGATGCTGATCAGCATCATCGCCGTAGCCATCGCTTCCTCCTGGACGACCGTCCGCATGTCGGAGAAGCTGTTCATGAATACGTTCAGCATTACGAATTCCAAGGTGATCAGCCAGATTAAGGCGAGCTTTGAAGCTTTTCATTACTCGATCGTTACGGCCACCAACAATACCCAGCTAAGCGGCACGATCCGTTCCTTCCTGTCTGAGGAGGACTCGGATTCCGTGCGGATGCTGCGGACCTATTACAACATGACCACACAGATGAAGAAGATTCAGTCCACACTCGATGCCTATCAGGTCGGGGTCAAAATCATGGGCAAAAACGGCCGCAGCTACTCCACCAACACGAACAATCTGCTGATGAGTGACCGGGAGCTGCAGGAGCACGAGCTGACACGGAATACGCTGGCCGAGCCGAAACGGCTGATGTACCAGTTCTATGAGGAGACGATGCCGGATTCGGCGCAGAAGGAAGCGGTGATTGTAGGCAGCAAAGCGCTGATGGACCGGACAACCGGCGATATTTACGGGACGCTTTTTTTCACCATTCATGAAAAGGATTTCCGCTCCTTCTACGGAAGCTTTGTCAGTACCGGGAACGATGTGGTGATCCTGAATAAGCAGGGGGTGATTGTGTCCAGCAACCGCAGTGATCTGATGGGCCAGCAGGCGGGGGATCTGTTGCAGGGGGCGAAGGAGATTGACGAGCAGCAGCTTGCTTACCAGAACACCGATTTCCAGGGCACCGATTCGATTCTGATTGCGGATTACCTGCCGTCTTATGACTTCTATATTGTGAACCTGATCGATAAGCAGACGGCCCTCGGCCAGATGGTCAACGGTAAAATGGTCGTGCTGTTCTGCTCAGTTATCGTGGCTGTGGCCCTGATCGTGGTGTTCCTGATCTTCAGAAGGCTGACCCGGTCGCTCACGCTGCTTACCCGGCAGATGTCCAAGATCACCGAGCGTAACTTCCACAATTACATTACGGTTACGGGGAGCTTTGAATTTCAGGAGCTGGGGCATGCCTATAACTATATGCTGGACGAGCTGAATGAATATGTCGAGAAGCTGGTGGAGACGCAGCAGGAGCAGCGGAATGCCGAGCTTGCGGCGTTGCAGCATCAGATTAACCCGCATTTTCTGTATAATACGCTGGCCTCGGTGAAATTTCTGGTGCAGCAGGGCAGTCAGGAGAAGGCGGTGCATACAATTCATGCCCTGATCTCGATGCTGCAGAATGCGCTAAGCAATGTCAGTGAGACCATTACGGTGACGCAGGAGCTGGAGAATCTGAAGTCTTATGTGTTCATCAATCATGTGCGGTACGGCGAACAGATCCGGGTGAATTTCTTCGTCTCCCCGGATTGTATGGACTGTCATCTGCCGAAGCTGATTATTCAGCCGTTCATTGAGAATGCCTTCTTCCATGCGTTTACGCGCAAAAGCGGCGGATATATCCATATCCTCATCTCTCAGGATGCCGGTTCTCTGCTCTGCGAGGTGGTGGACAACGGGGACGGAATGGATACCGGAGCGGCTGATCTGCCTATGTCCGGCCTTGCGGAAAAGCGCCAGCTGTTCACCGGAATCGGTATCCGCAATGTGCATGACCGGCTGGTGCTGATGTACGGCGAAGAATATGGAGTCACCATAAAGAGTGCGCCGGGGGAGGGGACTGCCATCCGAATCCGCCTGCCGCTGATGAAGAAGTGAGATTATTACCATTTTCCAAAAAAAGAACAAATACCAAACAAGGTAACGCTTACAATCAGGCGATAAAATGACCAATCCCCATAAAGTAAGTTCTAACGGGTCGCCCGGAGCGGGTGATAAGATTACTTATGTAATAAATAAGCGCTTACATTCAAGCGATATACCGAAAAGCGCATCAAAGGGGAGGCTTACCAATGAAAAAAGGCTTTGCGTTAGTCCTGATTTGCCTGCTGCTGCTTACGGCCTGCAGCTCGAACTCCGGGTCCAAGAATTCCGGCAACACTGCTGCGGACACGGGAAAGACAGAGAATACAACAGCTACAGAGCCTGCACAGGCGAAGGAAATTACGATTTGGGCTTGGGACCCTGCATTCAACATCGCCGCGCTGGAAGTGGCCAAAGCAGAATATGCCAAGACGAATCCTGACGTGAAAATTAACATTGTGGAATATGCACAAGCGGATATTATCCAGAAGCTGAACACGGGGCTGAATTCCGGAACCACCAAGGGCCTGCCGAACATCGTGCTGATTGAGGATTACCGTTCCCAGAGCTTCCTGCAATCGTATAAGGATTCCTTCTACGATCTGAGCAGCTCGATCAAGGGCACCGACTTCGCGGATTACAAAAGCGGACCGACCAGCCTGGACGGCAAGCAGTATGGGATTCCTTTTGACTCCGGCGTGACCGGCCTCTATCTTAGAACCGACTATCTGGAGCAGGCAGGCTACAAGCTGGCCGATCTGCAGGATATCGACTGGAAGCAATATATTGAAATCGGCAAAGCGGTGAAAGAGAAGACCGGCAAAGCGCTGATTACCCTGGACCCGAACGACCTCGGCCTGATCCGGGTGATGATTCAATCCGCAGGCGAGTGGTACCTGAAGGAAGATGGCAAGACGCCGAATATCGCGGGAAATGCACCGCTTAAGGAAGCTTTTGAAACCTATAAGGAGCTGACCGAATCGAACGTAGCCAAGGTGCATGCAGACTGGAGCCAGTTCGTAGCCGCCTTGAACAGCGGTGATGTAGCCTCCGTGCCGACAGGCAACTGGATCACCCCTTCGATTACGGCTGAAGCGTCACAATCCGGCAAGTGGGGCATTGCACCGCTTCCGAAGCTGACGGTGAACAAATCCGTTCATGCCTCGAACCTGGGCGGAAGCTCCTGGTATGTTATGAATGTGGATGGTAAGGAGACGGCAGCGGACTTCATGGCGAAGACCTTCGGCTCGAATGTGGAAATGTACCAGAAGCTGCTGACGGATATCGGTGTCATCGGGACCTTCAAAGCGGCTGCGGGCGGAGAAGCATACAGCCAGGCCAATGAATTCTTCAGCGGCCAGAAGATTGTATCGGATTTCGCCGCCTGGACGGAGCAGATCCCAAGCGTCAATTACGGAATCAACACGTATGCGATTGAAGACATCCTGATTGTAGAGATGCAGAATTATCTGAACGGCAAGGATATTGACAGCGTGCTGAGCGATGCCCAGGCCCAGGCCGAGTCACAGATTAAATAGTTAGCTCTTATATAGTGACCTTGGGCGTGGCCAGCAGCTTCCGGGAGTTCAGGAGGCGGGCGGCGTCCGGGGTTTATTTTATAATATTCAGGAAAGGACTGGGCAGCTGTGCATCAAACCAATTCCAAACTAAGATTCCGCACCAAAAGCGTGTTGACCGGATGGTCCTTCGTCCTGCTTGCGGTCATTCTGATCTTCGTCTTCTATTTCTATCCGATGCTTCAGGCACTTATTCTGTCGTTCCAGACGGGAACGGGCAGCAATCTTACCTTCACCGGCTTCGATAACTATTCACGGCTTCTGTCTGACAAGACATTCATAGTATCGGTTAAGAACACCTTCATCTATCTGCTGGTTCAAGTGCCGCTGATGATCATCCTTGCGCTGTTTATCTCGGTGCTGCTGAATGACAGCAAGCTGAGATTCAAGGGGTTTTTCCGGACGGCGATCTTCCTGCCCTGTGTCACTTCACTGGTTGCGTATTCTGTGGTATTCAAGTATTTGTTCTCCGGCAATGGCCTGGTGAATACGATGCTGCTGAAGCTCCATCTGGTCAGTGCCCCGATTGAATGGATCACCGATCCGTTCTGGGCCAAAATCACCATTATCATAGCGATCACTTGGCGCTGGACGGGTTACAATATGATTTTTTACCTGTCGGCCCTGCAAAATATCGATCACTCCATCTACGAGGCCGCCCGGATTGACGGAGCATCGTCTACCCGCCAGTTCTTCGGAATTACGGTCCCGCTGCTGAAGCCGATCATCCTGTTCACCTCGATTACTTCAACCATCGGGACGCTGCAATTGTTCGACGAGGTCATGAATATTACAAAGGGCGGTCCGGGCAACGCGACCCAGACGATCTCCCAGTACATCTACAATTTGTCGTTCAAATATGCAGCAGACTTCGGCTATGCAGCCACCGTATCGTATTCGATTGTCATTATGATCGCGCTGCTGTCGGTCATCCAGTTCAAAGTGGCAGGTGATAAGAATGGCTAAAAGTAAACGGTTCTTCATGTATCTGTTCCTGAGCATCGCGGCCATTGTCTCAATCTTTCCATTCCTGTGGATGGTCGTCAGCTCGACGAACCAGTCGGTGGATGTCACCCGCGGGCGTCTGCTGCCAGGCACCCATCTGCTGGAGAATCTGCGCAAGCTGCTGGACACCACGGACCTGCAGGTATCCCTGATGAATTCAGCGAAAATCTCCATAACCACCACGCTGCTGGCGCTGCTGATTGCCTCGCTGGCCGGCTACGGCTTCGAGGTGTTCCGCAGCCGCTCGAAGGACATAGTCTTCAACATTCTGCTGCTGTCGATGATGATTCCGTTCGCCGCGCTGATGATTCCGCTCTACCGGATGTTCGGCCAGATCTCGAACGTCTTTCCGTGGATGGGTATCGATACGATGACCTCGGTCATTCTGCCTACCGTGACCACTGCGTTCCTGATCTTCTTTTTCCGGCAGAGCACCAAAATGTTCCCGAAGGAGCTGCTGGAGGCCGGCCGGATGGATGGGCTCAGCGAGCTGGGCATCTTCCTGCGCATCTACCTGCCAACCATGAAGACGACTTACGCTGCCGGAGCGATCATTACGTTCATGTCGAGCTGGAACAACTATCTCTGGCCGCTGATCGTATTGCAGACGCCGCAGACCAAGACCATGCCGCTGCTCATATCGACCCTCGGCTCAGGCTACGCCCCGGACTATGGCATGATTATGATAGCGATCGTAATCGGCACGATCCCTACTGCGCTGGTATTCTTCGTGATGCAGAAGCATTTTGTGGCGGGGATGATTGGGTCGGTGAAGTAAGGTGAACAGGAGCTATTTTGAGTTTGGGAGTAGTCGTGGCTCCGGGGATTGTTTGGACTTTCGGCCGCTGTTGTCTCCAGATTTCTTGATTCAAGCCGCTTCCAGCGGTTGAAATCCGGAGACAAAGGCGGACGCATTCGCTCCTACAGTTCCAAACATCCCCTCCGCCACTCCTCCCAAATAGGAGAGAAGCTCAAGTTCACTTGCTGTGGGGGGAGGGCAGGGGGAAAGATAAAGGCAAAGAGAAAAGCAAAAGCAAGGGGGGCTTAAAATCCCTAAAGGAAAACCAATATGTCTCCCGTATTGACATATCGCAAATCATCGATATAATAAAAATTATGAATCCCATTGATGTATTTAAGGCTCTGTCGAATGAATCCAGGTTACAGATCTTACAATGGCTCAAAGAGCCATACGTTCATTTCAAACCCCATGAAGGAGTAGATATGGAAGAGATCGGGGTTTGTGTAAGTCAAATAACCGACAAGCTGAACATGACTCAGTCCACGGCTTCTCAATATCTTACGATGTTGCAGCGGGCAGGGCTGATCACCACAAAACGTATAGGCAAATTTACGTATTATCAGAGAGACGAGGAAGCCATACGTCAGTTAGCACAGTATACGATGACAGATATGTAAGAGAGATAACACTGAGTTCTTTACCAGGAATTCGGCGTTATCTTGGCATTATGTATCGACAATTCGCGATATGTCATTTTAGATTATCATATCGATAATTCGTGAATTGTATGTACAATAAACAAAATCAAAGGAGCTGTATCATTTTATGTCGCTGAGCTGGAAGGTGTATATTTTAGCCATTGTTAGCTTTTTGGTCGGGACGTCCGAGTATATTCTGTCTGGTATTTTAGATAAGGTATCCCTTTCTCTTGGTGTTTCAGTTGCTGCCGCCGGGCAATTAATTACGATTTTTTCGCTAGTCTACGCTATATTCACACCAATTCTTATGGCTGTAACCGCAGGTATAGACAGACGGAAATTAATCATGACGGGTCTAAGTTTGTTTGTGGTATCTAACATTCTCGCTGTTCTTTTGCCCGGGTATGGATTGTTTGTAATTGCCCGCATCATTATGGCCATAGGCGCAGGGGTAGTGGTTGTTACCGCCTTAAACATTGCAGCGAAAATTGCCCCAGAGGGTAAACAAGCAAGCGCGATTGCAACAGTCGTAATGGGCTTTACAGCATCCTTAATTATTGGCGTACCTCTAGGGCGCATTGCAGCGGATACGCTTGGCTGGAAATCTGTGTTCGGGGGTATTGCCCTTTTAGGGATTATCGCAATGATTATACTTTCTTTCGCCATCCCGCGTGTTAAGGGAGATGAACCTATCCCATTACGGCAACAATTACGTTTGCTACAAAAGCCTAAGGTCGCATTGGGACTCGCGATTACCTTCTTCTGGCTTGGCGGATATTCGGTAGCATATACGTATCTTTCACCGTATTTGCTTGGAGTATCGGGCATAAGTGATAAATATCTCAGCGGAGCTCTGCTTATATTTGGTATAGCCAGCATGATAGGCTCCAAAATCGGTGGCTTCAGCACGGACCGGTGGGGGGTTAACCGAACCTTATTCAGCGGATTGATACTCCATATTGTAATGCTGATCCTATTGTCTTTAGTAACGAATACACTCATTGGTGTGATGGTTGTGCTATTGTTGTGGTCCTTCTCTGCATGGTCCTCTGGTCCGACGCAGCAATATCATTTAACGACAATTGAACCCGAAGCGTCAGGTGTTATGCTTGGTCTTAATCAGTCGATGATGCAGCTTGCTATGGCAGCGGGTGCTGGTATAGGCGGGGTAGCTATTGAAGCAGTCTCGCTTGCATCGATTACATGGATTGGTGCTGTTGGAGTTGCGATTGCTATAATCGCTACGCTCATTTTATATAGAATGAATTCTAAATCAGAGATGAGTGTTCAACATTAAGTTCTGACCAAAAGCGCGGTGAGCGGACATTCCGGACACCACGCTTTTCCATACTATTCCCCGACTCTATACCATAGCTCGCAATATTCAGTGCCATCTGCGCTTGTACCATACATCTCGAAATTGCCGCCATCTAGAATCGTATAAGTTGAGGTTGGCAGCCATTCTGAGAAGATTCGATTCTTCAAAGACCGCAAGTCATACTTTCCGCTGCCGTTCCCATCATGGAGTGTTGAGAATACGGCCCATGTAGATGCGGGAACATCAACAACAGTGTATCCGTTCACCTGGCTGCCTGGCGCTCTGTAGCACCCGATTAGATAAGGGAAGGTCGAGTTGCTTGTGAAGGTGTAAGCATCGAATGCAAAGACTGCTCCAAGTTCCTTGCTGAAATTGCCTTCGTCTCTCCAAGCCCCGCTTACCGATTGGGCTAAACGTTCGAACTCACCATTCTTGCAGATATTTTGCCAAACCTCCGGGATCGTTACGCCCGCTTCATTCGCAATAGTGTCGTACTGGTAGATATCCTCCAGTCCATACACTTGAAAAGCATCCCGTTTCTCCATCCGGTAATTCATTCCGGTCACTCCCTTTAAGATGATTTGAAAGGAGATGCGCGGATAGGCTCTTAACTCACTTCCGGCATTGCGCGCTAATGTAGGCGTCATTCCATGCAGATTGTGAAATGCCCGGGAGAAGGCTTCCGGTGATTCATATCTGTACTTCAAGGCTATGTTCATCACAGTGTTCTGCCTGTTCTTCAAATCGAATGCAGCAAGCGTCAGTCTTCTGCGCCTGATATATTCGGATAACGGGACATCAAGTACAAATGAGAACATGCGTTGAAACTGGTAAACCGAACATAAGGCAATTTTAGCGATTTGATCGTAATCAATATCTTGTTCCAGGTTATCTTCAATATAACCGATCGCCCGATTCATTCGCTCCAGCCACTCCACGGCAATCCCTCCTTTCGTAAGATAGCATATCATCCGGTAGTTACCGTAGCCTGATTATCCATGCAGCATATTGTCAGGTTTACTTTGGGAATAGTCGAGGCTCCAGGGATCGTTTGGACTTATGCGGTTGGTGTTCCTTGATGAAACACCATTTTCCATTTCGAATGTTCATATTTCCATATGGAACTGCGCAAAGAATGCTGCTTTTTGTCTTCATTGAATATTTTATAAGTTGTTAAAATGATATTTTTAGATAATGGATGAACTTCAAAATCACTTAGTTGCATTCTGACAACACCTATGCCAATCACGTCTATCCCATCTTTTATACGCCAAACCTGCCCCGAGCTTCCAATTTCGAAGAAATCCTCTGCCAGCAAGTTAGAGAGTTTTGTAACTGATGTTCGGACCTCCGGTGTGAGTAACTTCTCTTCGAGTCTTAAAAGTTCCTTTTGGATCAGATTCATGGGTTTTGCTTCCACCGTGCATTCTCCTCCAGTTCGACACCATTTCCGATGCTCCACTTCATGAATAAATTAATATCCTTAGTATAATTCTCCTTCATCCCCTTGTACTTTGGCATTAAGTTCAATTGCAATCTCCCTTATCTTATCAATCACATTGCCTTCATCGGCTCCGGAAACTGTAAGTCTACCATTAGAATAATGAAAAGGAACCGTTACATCATCAACCTTCCATATAAAAAAATCACCACTTATTGATATTTGAAATGGACCAGATATTGTGAATGTATTCGAATACTCAAAATCATTTTTAGCCGAAAATATAGCCTTTAACTCGTCAAGTGAAATGGGGAACTCCGTGCTCTCTGTCCAATGACTTGCTCTTGTAATATGTATATCATAGCTCATAACACTAATCTCCTTTGCAATAACTTCATTTTAATTATAAATATATCAAGAAAGTATTCAAACGCCTTCTACATGTTCAAGCTGAGAAAGAGCATGTCACGAAAAGTACACTGCTTCCCTGGGAGGGTTGTTAAATTTTACTAGAGAGGCGCAACTGATGAGGGGATTTGGAGTAATAAGAAAGATGATAAAAATATATGAAATTGAGGGAAAGAGAGGATTTTTGGGATGAAGACAGGTAAAAAAGTGTGGACAGCCTTACTGGCTGCGGGATTGAGCTTCGCCATGTTGACGGGTGTGAATCCGGGGAAGGTAGAGGCGGCGGCTAAGAAATACCCTGCGCTTCTGAAAATCAACGATTATTATGTGCTCTATACAGCACCAAAGGCGCCATATGTGGATTCCAACTACCGGACGATGATCCCGCTTCGCTCCATTAGCGAGCTGATGGGGGCGAAGGTTAGCTATGATGCCAAGGCTAGAACGGCTGCCATCGAAAAGGATAGTGTAACGGTTAAGTTCACCATTGGTTCCAAATCTGTGTCGGTTAACGGGGTTGCCGGGTCGATGGATACGGTTCCGGTGATGGAGCAGAATTCAATGTTCATCCCGGTCAGTGTGCTGGCCGGACGTCTGGGCATTGTGAGCAAATGGGATCAGGCGAATCAACTATACACTCTGACGGGTGAAACCCTGATGCAGACGGATATCATCAAGCTTTCTTTAGAGGACAATGAGAACGGACCCTTCACTTCCCCACCGGGGAAGATCATTAGCAACGATGCGTTCCGGCCAGTTTCTTACACCTTTGACCCTGCAAAAGGCAGCTTCACGGTGAAGGCGAAGAATATAACAGGTAAGGATGTACCTGAAGGGGCGGCGGATGTTGCCGCGTATATACTTTATGATGAACTGATTCAATTGCCGCCGCAGGAACGGGAAAGACCGGCTGTGCGTAAGGATGGAACGATTGAGGTTACCGTTAAAACCGAAACACCGAGTACTCCAGCTTATTTACTTGTAAAAGGGCGCCTGCTCGACCGTTCCGGAAATTAATTTCAATTTCGATTTGGAAACAGAGGTGAATCAGGTTGAGGGATACTAATGTTCACCTCCTCTGCGGCGACTCCTTCGGGGGCAGCATGAAGCAGGCAATGAAAGGAGTGGGCTGGACGGATACGCATAAGCTGATTATCCTGCGGGAGAATTATGCTATAGGTCCGCTGGAGCAGTTGGATACGCCAGTAGGGAGGAAACTGCGCAGCGACTGGTTCCGCCAAAATATAACGGAAAACTATAATGTCTCATATGATTGTGAAGAAGAGTATACGGAGCTGCTGGACAATCTGGAGCAGATTCCCGAACAGGCCAAGGTTGTGATCTGGACCAGCGGCAATGCTTGCGAGCAGACTGCGCTGCGTCTAACCGCTCATCTGCTGGGGAACCGGCAGAATGAGCTCATAATGATTGATGCCTGCGCCATCTGTGAGGAGCTGTTCAACAGGCCGGATGCTTTCATTAACTACTGTCATTCCGGTGAGATTCCGTCAGACAAGCTCCGGGAAGCGCTTCTGCGAATTGATGAGGGCAGCAGGTTGAGTGCTGGCGATATCACGCGGGTGTCTCAGGATTGGCTGACGATTTCCGGGCAGTCCGGCGTCCTGCGAATCTGGCAAGAGGACGCCCTGCTGGAGGTGCCTGCCGATTATTATGACGGTTATCTGCTGGAGAAGCTGGATTCACTGACACCCCCGCCAGGAGAAGACGGGTTCCTGAAATCAGCACGGCTAGTTGGAGAGGCGATCGGATACTGTGAGCAATATGTCGGTGATACTTATTTCGAGCATAGGGTGAGGGAGTTGATCTACAGCGGGGTACTGGAGATCAAGGGCGTTCCCACAGCGATGAGATTCTATAGCATTCGGCGCAAGAAAGGGTAAGGTATATAGAAGCACTAAAGAATTTAACAAAAAGCAAAAGAATCTGAGAGAAAATTTTGAACTCTGGGGGCGATAGCACCCGCTATGTCACGGGATTTTCCGCTTTATAAGAAGCACTATAGCATTTAACAAAAAGCAAAAAGAAGCGGAGGGGAAATTTGGAACTGGAGGAGCGATAGCGTCCGCCTTTGTGTTTGGATTACCACCGCTAATAGCGGTTAAAATGAAGAAATTCAAACACAACAGCGGCCGGAGGGCCAAATGTTCACCGCAGCGACGACCAAGCTTGGAGTTCAGATCTTAAGTACATTTTATATAGCAGCGGTTTAATCAGCAACAGCGGCCAGCAGTCCAAATGTTCACCGCAGCGACGGTCAAGCTTTGAGTTCAAATCTAAGGAGGACAACCATGCAAACCTTATTTCGTTATAACTGGCAGGTCCGCGAGGAATGGTATCAATGGTGCGGGGAGCTGCCGGAAGAAGAACTGGTGAAGACACGCATCGGCGGAGTGGGCGGAATCCTGCAGACGCTGGTGCATATAGTGGATGTGGAATTAAGCTGGGTCCGGGATATGGAAGGGAAGCCGGATATCCGATTAGACTTCACGGAGTACAATACTTTGCAGAAAATCAGAGAGGTGGACGCACGCTTCAGGCCTGAGGTGGAGTCCTTCGTAGTGGCTTGGAATGAGGGATTGGAACGGAGGATTCTAAGGGAGGATAAGCCGGATGGGCAGGTTATCCAGCATAGATGGGGCGAAGTGATGCGCCATGTTGCCGCGCATGAGATTCATCACATCGGCCAGCTCTCCATCTGGTCAAGGGAACTCGGCCGGAAGCCAGTCTCGCCTAATCTGGTGGGCAGAGGTCTGGCTACGTACTTACCCGGTACAGAATAAAGGAGGCTGCGGGTCCTAAAATAGTCTGGCGGTGTAGCCTCCCGGCCTCCGACTTCGTATCTACAGCTCCGGCGGAAACCA
This sequence comes from Paenibacillus sp. FSL R7-0302, assembly GCF_038006885.1. Taxonomy (NCBI): domain Bacteria; kingdom Bacillati; phylum Bacillota; class Bacilli; order Caryophanales; family Paenibacillaceae; genus Paenibacillus; species Paenibacillus sp. FSL R7-0302. The sequence continues at coordinate 3,574,561 of NZ_JBBOWB010000001.1, read as the reverse complement.
CAGATGGCGCAGATCGACCCAGCCCTGGCTGTTGAAGGTCACCCCGCGCACGGAGGGCAGATAGGCGGTCTCGGCAGGCCGTTCGTAGAGAATATGCAGCTGGTGGTCACGGGTTAGAGTATCTTCGATCACCCGGAAGCCTTCCGCCCGAACGGCGGCGTCAGGCTCCCGCGAGATCTGGCGCAGTCTGCCCTCAATGCCCGCACGGGTGCGTGGTTCGATATGCTGCGAGAGGGTCAGATACAGGTCGTACAGCCGGAGCTGCTCGTCCTGGTCGCGGAGCAGCGAGAAGACGATCAGGTCAGACTTCAGGCGGATCGGACCTTTGAATTCCTCCGGCGACACGGATAACACCTTGCAGGAATATCCATGCTGCGTTAGTCTTGCGGCGATGTATTCGGCATCCCCGGCGTACTGCGGGATCGTGGCAATCTGCAAGACTTCAGCCGGAGGCGCTGCGAAATGCCGGAAGGGCACTCTCGGAGCTTCATGCAGACAGGACAGCAGTTCGGCACGGAGAAGGGGATCGCTTAGCGGTCCCTTTTTCTTCGTGTTGCAGGTTACGAATTTGCGGACATAGGACTCAGAGTGGATTCTGCTTAGAGAGTCTGCGCCCGACGCTGACGGATTCGGGATGACATGGAAGGCAGAGCCGGTCTCTGAGGGCTCCCGGTCAAGGCTCCACGGGACATAGATGATCTCCACACGGTCCAGATGGGCCCGCCCCTGGAAGTAATAAGGGAACACCTCCAGCACACAGGTATCCTCATTCATCTCTACGACCTTGAACGGTCCGGTGCCCGCCGGCCTGCGTCCAAACAGATTCTCTCCAATAGACTCCAGATCGCGGGGCACAATCGCCGCCCGGCTGGTGCAGAGGAAGGGAAGGAAGAGCTCATTCGGCTTCTTCAGCAGTATGCGGACGGTAGAGGCATTCAAGGCCTGGACCTCCTGAATCTCCTTGACAATATAGCTGTACAGCATGCGCTGCGAGGTAGACATCATCCGTTCGAACGAGTAGACGACATCCTCGGCGGTCAATACCTTACCGTGATGGAACAAGACCTCCTTGCGCAGATGAAAAGTCCAGGCGGTCCGGCTCCCGTCTGTCTCCCAGGCATGGGCCAGGCCGGGGATCACCTTGCCGCGTTCACCGCTGCGGCCGACCAGCCCGTCAAAAACATGGCTGGAGACGAATGACTCCGCCAGCAGATTCATATAGAGCGGATCGAAGGTATGGAGCTGCTGGGTGACCGGCAGCCGCAGCGTATCGATCCGCTTGTCGCTGTGCACCTCGGCATGATGCCCGAAGTAAGCCAGCAGCCAGCCTTGCAGTGTGTCCTGCAGCGATGAGGTGCGGGCATGTCCGCGGATGCCCTCCAGCGCACTGCTGATATCCTTGCTGCTTATCGCCTGCTTCATGGATTCCAGGGCAATGTCCTCGGCCGCTGCGAGGAACACCAGCTTGGAGCGCCGCCCCCGCCCCCGGCTGGGGGTCCAGGTGATCCAGCCGAGATCGGCCATTTTGCGGATCACATGCAGTGCATTGCGGTGGGTGCAGCCAAGGGTCAAGGCCAGCTCGTCCAGGGTGACGGAGATCTCGGCCGGACCTCCATGCTGCGAATGCAGCTTCAGGAACTGACTGTGCAGCTTCATGTGGGGAATTCTCCTCCTGTCTAATCTATAAAATAGGAAATTAATAATATTATATTTCTCTTTTTCTTCTTATTTTATCAGCTAAAATCAGGATATGATAGTAAGAAGATGGGGGGATTTACCATGGACGAACAAACGGTATCCAAACCGGGGCTTGGGCGTGTAGCCTTATTGGCCGCATTTCTGCTTGCGATTGTGCATCAGTACCTGTTCTACGGCAAAATGCCGGGGATCTCTTACCCGATTTTTGTGGTCTTATTTTATGCTTTTATGCTCTATTTCGCCAAGGAGCGGCTGCGCAAGCAGAACGGGTTCAGCTATGTTTGGATGGCTTCCATTTTTCTGCTGTCCCTGACCTATATGCTGTTCGGCAACTGGTTTTTCTTTGCCCTTAATTTCGTTGTTATTCCGGTGCTCATTCTATTACATATGACGTATATGCTTAGTTACCGTAAGCCCGCCTGGAGCGGACTTGCGCTGATCGGCGCGGCGCTTGAGCATCTGTTCCCGCAAAGTCTGCGCAACTGGGCCACAGCATTGAGGCTGCTGCGCCGGGGCAAAGGCGGGATACCGAATGAACGCAAGCAGGTATTGATGCGGGTGCTGATCGGTCTGCTGATTTCCGTACCGCTGCTGCTGATTGTGATCTCGCTGCTCTCTACGGCGGACGGAGTGTTCAGTCAGCTGCTGGAAGCACTCCCGGGGATTTTTGACAATATTTCACTCGGGGACTGGATCTTCCGGGGCCTGTGGGTTCTGCTGCTCGGGCTGGGCATGTTCGGCTTCGTCTGGGGGTTCGTACAGAGTAAATCCTATATCCGCACTCCTCTGGTCAGTGAGTTTGATGCGATGGGACAGAAGCTGGAAGCGGCTGAAGCAGGGGAGGAGAGTATCGGTCTTGATGACCCGGTCATAATCACCACCGTGCTGACTGCAATCAATGCGGTATACATGCTGTTTGTGAGTGTCCAGTTCTCGTATCTGTTCGGAGCCTGGGATGGTATTCTGCCGGAGAACAGTACGTATGCGGACTATGCGCGGAGCGGTTTTCTGGAGCTGGTTCTGGTCACCTCCATTAACTTCGCGATCTTGCTGCTGTCCTTGCTGGCAGTGCGCAAAGCGGGTGGTATCCTGAAGCGGGTAATTCAGCTCCTGCTGTATATTCTGGTGTTATGCTCCATGGTCATGCTGTATTCTGCATACTCGCGGCTGACTCTGTATGAAGAGGCGTACGGTTACACCTACATCCGGTTCCTGGTGCATGCCTTCATGATCTTCCTCGGTTTGCTGCTGGTGCTGGCGGCCGTGCGGATTAGCCGGGAACCCTTCCCGCTTCTAAAAAGCTACATCGTGCTCGGTCTGCTCTCTTACGTGCTGATGAACTATATAGGGATGGATCATATCATTGCGAAGCAGAATATCCACCGTTACGAAGTAAGCGGGACGCTGGATGCCGGTTATCTGGCCGGTCTCTCCGCAGATGTGGTTCCAGAGCTGATCGAATTCAGCAAGCAGGAGAAGGGCATTCTGGACGAGGCGCTGCGCAGCAGACTGTCTGAACGGGCTCAGCCTAAGCAGAGCTGGACATCGTTCAATCTGGCGAATCACCGGGAGCATAGAGCGCTTGAGGAGTATTTTGCCGGAGAGGTAACGCAAAAATAGCTTCTGTGCTCAGGCTTGTGTTACAGTAATTTCAGCTAAGTTGACACAAGGAGAGAAGAAGCTCATGCAATCGATTATAAATCCGGAGGCGGTTCGGAGCCTCACCGAGCAGAATGGCCTCACGGCTATGTTCAGCAGCAGCGCCATTGCCCAAATGGAGCTTCGGCGTTACGGCGGCGGGGAGGCGGTCTGCTCGGTGGGCGACCGGCTGGAGCATATGTTTTTCCTGATGCAGGGCAAGCTGAAGATTCATACGCTGCTGCCTAACGGCAAGTCAATGCTGGTCCGGTTCGCCCGGCCGATGTCGGTGATCGGGGATGTGGAGTTGCTACGCCAGTATCCCGTCAAGAATGAGGTTGTCTCTGTGGGGGACAGCCTGCTGCTTGTCGCCGGAAGAAAGCTGCTGCTCCGGGAGATTGAAGACAATACAGCGCTGCTGCGCTTCCTGGTAGGAGAGCTGAGCCACAAAATGTACACGCTCGGCCAGACCTCTGCCATGAATGTGCTCTATCCGGTGGAGAACCGGTTCGCCAGCTACCTGATGTCGCTGTTCGCGGACAACACTGGCGCCCAGCGCGTAGAAGAGATTCGCACCTCCACACTGACTGAGACCGCCGATCTGCTGGGCACCAGCTACCGGCATCTGAACCGGGTGGTGCGCCGCCTCATTGAAGACGGGATTATTGAACGCAGACACGGCCGGCTGATTGTGCGGGATGAGGAGCGGCTGGCAATGCTTGCGAATGGGAACTTGTACGATTGAACCGGATTACAAAACGTAATTCAGAGAACCTCTATTTCTGCCTTGGCAGGGATGGCGGTTTTTTTGTGCTTGGCAGCGTATTTCAGTTTCATTTAAGAATGATGATGTACGCTACGTAGAGGTTACACTGTAAAGCTTACATATCGAGTGGAGGTAGTTATCATGTTCAACAGACTTAGAGGAATCCGGGCCAAAATCATGTTTGGTTTCGCCGCTGTTATTATCGTGTTCATTCTCGCTATATTCGGCAGCACTATATTTCAGGGTAAAGTGACCATGCTTACAGAGCAGATCAACCGCAATTACAGCAAGCTGTCGATGGTACAGAAATTAACCGATGAGATCCGCACGGCGGACGGCCTGGCCGCAAGGTATGTGATGAGTAATACCACTGAAGAGAGAACAGCCAATCTGACCGCCTATGAAGCCAAGATCCCGGAGATTACAGCCGCAATCCAGGAGCTTAAGGGAGCCGGCCTGAATGAAGCGGAGCTTGCGGGAATTCAGAAGCTGGAGGGGGAGTGGGACAATTATCTGACGGTGCTGAAGCAGGCTTTTGCCTTGGCCAAAGAAGGGAATTTCCCGCAAGCGCAGAAATCGTTCACAAGCCTCTCCCTTACGACTATCATCGATTCACAGCTGGTATTCGAGACGATGCTGCATGATGAAATTATGAAAGAACAGAATCAGGCAGCTACCCACCGCAGCTCGGCTATGATTACCAGCATGGGGGTGACAGGATTATCCGTGGTACTGGCTCTGTTGATCGCATTCGTATTGTCCGCACGGATTCTGAAGCCGGTAAAGGATGTGAACAGGCAGCTTCAGGAGATTGTGCGCGGCGATGCCGATCTGACCCGCAAGCTTAGTGTGCAGACGAAGGATGAGATCGGTGAGCTGGCCCGGAATTTCAATACAATGACCGATAATCTGGCAACGATGATCACCCAGGTGAAGCTATCCGCGAACGGTCTGGCGGCTTCTTCGGTGAAGCTGACCTCGGATAGCGGAATGACCGCCGAAACGACCGAGAAGATCGCCGGAATTATGGGTGAGGTCGCAAGTGGTGCGGGCATGCAGATGAATGACCTGCAGACTAACATGAACACCATTATTGAAATGTCGGACGGTATTCAGCTGATCGCTGCCAGTGTGCAGGATATCTCGGAAGCTTCCCTGCGTTCAGCAGATTATGCGGTGGCCGGGGATCTATCCCTGCAATCTGCCATCCGGCAGATGGATTCCATCAACGAATCCATTCAGTCCTTATCGGAGAAGGTTATGGGCTTCGTGAAGCGTTCACAGGATATAAACAGCATTGTCGGGGTGATCAAGGGGATCGCCTCGGAGACGAATATGCTGGCTCTGAATGCGACCATAGAAGCGGCCCGCGCCGGAGAGCATGGCAGGGGATTTGCTGTCGTAGCCGATCAAGTGCGCAAATTGGCTGAGCAGTCCGCAGATTCCGCCAATCAGATTGCTGAAATGGCAACCGGAATCCAGGCCGATGCAGATCATGCAGTGAAGGTGATGAAGAACAGCATGAACGAAGTGCTGGGGGGAACCCATATCATAGAAGAGGCCGGGCAGTCTTTCAATGCCATCCGACTCTCGATTGATTCACTGGCGGGACAGGTTCAGGAGGTATCCGGTGCGGTAGAAGAAATCACGGCAGCAACGGAGGAGATTGTAGACTCTATCCGTACCGTTACGCATATCTCGGAGACTACAGCGGCAAGTACACAGCAAGTATCCGCCGCATCGCAGGAGCAGATGGCTTCAGTGGAACAGATCGCCTCTTCTGCCAGTGCCCTCAGCATACTGGCGCAAGGTCTGCAAGGTCTGGTAGCACGTTTCAATGTATAATTAGGCAAGCCCCCAACCTGAACGAAGGGAGGGGGCATGATCTTGCTTATCTGTTACTTTTTCATATATTGCCGGTACAGCTCTTCAAAAGTATCGTACTTCCGGGGCTGCCGGCCGGCCCGCTGATATTCCTCCAGATAGTCATCCATTGCCAGGAGGAACCGGTCCTTGAACAGATCCAGATTAGCGGCATCAAAATATTGCATGAGTCCGAACTTCCGCGTTCCCCGCGATTCGGTCATTTCATCCAGCAGACCCTGCGCTCCCATGGCGGCGTAAAAGGCGTAAGAAGCATCCTTACTTTCAGCGCTGGCGATGATCTTGTTGCGGTAGTTGCACCATAATTCCTCATAGGTGCCCGCCAGATTATCATAGGTAGGAACAGGCTGTTCCACATATTTCTGATACAGGATGCTGTACAGATCAAGGATACTTTTGAGCAGAATGCCGGAGGTATTTCGGATCTCGTCCGTCGTCTTCGCACAGATCACATTCATATAGATCGTTTCATAGTTTTCGGGGAGGTAGCGGTAGGCTGCGGTGTCCTCCAGGTATCTTTTCAGCCCTCTTTTCAAATAAGTATTATTCATATGCGTCAAAGCGTTCACCAGATTGTAGACCAACTCCGCTGAAGCCAGCCTTACGGCTCCCTTATCATCTGTAAGACAAATATTCGCATATTCCTGCTTCGCCAGATCGATCCACTTCTTCGCCCGTTCCAGACAATCGCGTCCCAGGGGCTTCGCCAGAGCATCCAGCGCCCGTTGCTGATAGACCTTAAGCTTCTCCAGATCCTCGTGCTTGGCATAGTAGAGCACCTGCAAATCTATTAGAGAGGAGATCATCGGACTTTCAAGCGCGGCCTGTTCTTCGATCCGGGTCTCCCAAGGAGTGCAGTAGATATCATAACCGACATCCCCCAGAATGAAGCAGGACGAGATGCCCCAGCCTTGGTTGTTATTATTGATGATGATCAGATCCAGGTCGCTTTTCTCATGATAATCCCCGGTATTGCAAGAGCCCGCAAGCCCGATTACTGCAATCTCCTCTGGAAAATCCCGTTTGGCCCGCTCGATCACCATGTTGATCAATTTTTCGTTTTTGGATAATAGCTCCTGCCTGATACTTTCATTCATAGCTGATTCCTCCTGCGCTGTGGCTTGTTGTTGTATTCATTGTAAAAGCATCTGCCGTCCGCGGGTATGCCGACTTCGGTTAGGTTCATTCTCTCCCTGAGCGCTCCGTATGTACGCACATACTTTTCATAGAATACGCCATCGACCTGAGCCAGGCTCTATCTTATATTATTACCATAATTTGTTTTTGAAAGCGCATACTCGAAGGTGGCACCATAATTTATGGGAGGTGGTTGTCAAATGATCAGCAGAACCAGGTCTTCGGTAGCAAGGACGTTCCTGATGTACGGTCTGATGCTTGTGTTATGTGTGGGACAGCTCGCGTTATTTCCGGCAGTGGGGGCGGCGGCAGGCAATCTGGCTCAGGGCAAGACGATCAGCGCAAGCTCAGTCGGTGATGTGTATGTAGCAGCGAATGCTAATGACGGTAACCAGGGTACGTACTGGGAGAGTGCCAGCAATGCTTTTCCGCAATGGATCAAGGTGGATCTGGGTGCCAGCAGCAGTGTGAATCAGGTTGTACTGAAGCTGCCTGCGGGCTGGGAAGCCAGAACACAGACGCTGTCTGTGCAAGGCAGTACGAATGATACGTCTTACAGCAATCTGGCGGCGTCTGCGGGGTATGCCTTCAATCCGGGCAGTGCGAACTCCGTCACCATCAGCTTCACAGCTGCAACCGCCCGGTATATCAAAATCAACTTCACAACCAACACCGGCTGGCCCGCTGCGCAACTGTCTGAGCTTGAGGTGTACGGCACCACGGCCTCTCCACCCGGAACCTATGAAGCGGAGGCCGCCGCCTTATCCGGCGGGGCCAAGACAAATACCGATCACAGCGGCTATACCGGTGCTGCCTTCGTAGATGGCTACCTGGTTCAGGGGGCAGCCACAACCTTCTCGGTAACGGCTCCGGCGGCAGGGAATTACAGCGCAGCCCTGCGGTATGCCAATGCGTCCGGCAGTACCAAGACCCTCAGTATCTATGTGAACGGGACGAAGGTCAAGCAGACCTCGCTTGCCAATCTCCTGAACTGGGATACCTGGTCGACCCAGGCAGAGATTCTTGCCTTGAACGCCGGAACCAACACCATTGCCTACAAGTATGATGCGTCCGATTCCGGCAATGTGAATCTGGATCAGCTTGTGCTGAGCGCTTCCCCGGCGCCGACGGCAACGGCAACGCCAGCTCCGACGGCTGTGCCGACCGCAGCCCCAACGGCTACGCCAACCGTAGCTCCAACGATCGCGCCGACCGTTGCACCGACGGCTACACCTACTGTAGCCCCAACGGCGACTCCGGCTCCGACGATCACGCCAACGGCCACCCCGAGCACGGGTCCCGGCTCGAATCTGGCGGTCGGCAAGGCAATCAATGCTTCTTCCTCCGTCTTCACCTTCGTTCCCTCCAATGCCAATGATGGAGATGTCACTACCTACTGGGAAGGAGCGGGCGGCAGCTACCCGAATACGCTGACCGTCAGCCTCGGCGCGAATGCCAATGTCACCTCGGTGGTCGTGAAGCTCAATCCGTCAGCCGCCTGGTCAACCCGTACCCAGACGATCCAGGTGCTGGGACATAACCAGTCCACAGGAACGTTCACCAGTCTGGTGCCTGCGGCGGAGTATACGTTTAATCCGGCCAGCGGCAATTCAGTGACCATTCCGGTGACCGCTACAGTCAGTGAGCTGCAACTGAGAATCACGGCGAATTCCGGTTCAGGTGCCGGACAGGTTGCTGAGCTTCAGATTATCGGCACACCGGCGGCGAATCCTGACCTGACGGTCACCGGAATGTCATGGAGTCCGTCGGCTCCGGTGGAGACCGATGCTCTCACGCTGAGTGCCAGCGTCAAGAATATCGGCTCAGCGGCTTCGGCCGCAACCACAGTCAGCTTCTATGCCGGCACCACCCTTGCCGGGACAGCCCCGGTGGGTGCGCTCGCCGCCGGAGCTTCCGCGAATGTATCCTTCAGCCTCGGAGCCAAGGATGCCGGAACCTATACGGTAAGCGCCAAGGTAGATGAGAGCAACAATGTCATTGAGCTGAATGAGGGCAATAACAGCTATGCCCATCCTACGGGCCTTACTGTGAATCCGGTATCCAGCTCGGATCTGATTGCTTCTCCGGTCAGCTGGTCTCCCGGCAACCCGGCAGCAGGCAACACGGTCAGCTTCTCAGTGGCCATTAAGAATCAGGGAACGGCGGCCTCAGCCAGCGGCGCGCATAACATCACGCTGACCTTAACGGATGCCACCTCCGGCGCGGTCCTCAGAACGTTGACCGGCTCTTATAACGGTGTCATTGCTGCCGGAAGTACTGCGGCTCCTGTGTCTCTTGGGACCTGGACGGCGGTGAACGGAAAGTATAATGTCAAAACAGAAATTGCCGTGGATGGCAACGAACTGGCGGTCAAGCGGGCCAACAACATCCAGAACCAGTCGCTCTACATCGGACGCGGGGCCAATATGCCTTACGACATGTATGAGGCAGAAGATGGAATGATCGGCGGCGGAGCTGTCAAGCTGACCCCGAACCGCAATATTGGCGATCTGGCCGGTGAAGCTTCAGGCAGAAGAGCGGTCACCCTCAATACAACAGGCAGCTATGTGGAATTCACGACCAAAGCCAGCACCAATACCCTGGTCACCCGCTTCTCCATTCCCGATGCTCCGGGCGGTGACGGCACCACAGCTACACTCAACATCTACGTCAATGGTGTGTTCAACAAGGCCATTACCTTGACCTCCAAATACGCCTGGCTGTATGGCTCGGAGGCCAGTCCCGGCAATTCGCCGAGTGCCGGCTCCCCGCGCCACATCTATGACGAAGCGAATATCATGTTCGACAGCACGATTCCGGCAGGCAGCACGATCCGGCTGCAGAAGGATGCAGCCAATACTTCGCAATATGCCATTGACTTCATCAGCCTGGAGCAGGTCTCGCCGATAGCCAATCCGGACCCGGCCAAGTACACGGTTCCTCTGGGCTTCACGCACCAGGATGTGCAGAATGCGCTCGATAAGGTCCGCATGGATACAACGGGCAAGCTGGTTGGCGTCTATCTTCCTGCCGGAACCTATGAGACCTCGAACAAGTTCCAGGTCTACGGCAAGGCGGTGAAGATCGTCGGAGCCGGCCCATGGTATACCCGGTTCTATGCTCCGCTCAACCAGTCGAATACAGACATCGGCTTCCGGGCTGCCGATTCAGCGAATGGCTCGACCTTCTCGGGGTTTGCTTACTTCGGCAACTATACTTCACGGATTGATGGTCCCGGCAAGGTATTCGACTTCGCCAATGTAGCCAACATGACAATTGATAATATCTGGACGGAGCATCAGGTATGTATGTACTGGGGCGCGAATACCGATTATATGGTCATTAAAAACTCGCGCATCCGCAATACCTTTGCCGACGGCATCAATATGACCAACGGCAGCACGAACAATCTCGTGTCTAACATCGAGGCGCGGGCAACCGGAGATGACAGCTTCGCCTTGTTCTCGGCGATCGATTCCGGCGGCTCTGACATGAAGGACAATGTCTATGAGAATCTGACATCCATCCTGACCTGGCGGGCAGCCGGTCTTGCCGTCTACGGAGGGTATGCGAATACCTTCCGCAACATCTATATTGCGGATACTCTCTGCTACTCCGGGATTACGATCAGCTCGCTGGACTTCGGCTATCCGATGAACGGCTTCGGGGCGTCACCGACGACGAACTTCCAGAATATCTCCGTCGTCCGGTCAGGCGGACATTTCTGGGGCGCACAGACCTTCCCGGCCATCTGGGTATTCTCCGCTTCCAAGGTGTTTCAGGGCATCCGGGTCAGCGATGTGGACATCATCGACCCGACCTATCACGGAATCATGTTCCAGACGAACTATTCCGGCTCTGCGCCGCAATTCCCTGTCACAGACACGATCTTCACCAACATTACGATCTCTGGTGCCCTCAAGAGCGGCGACGCCTTCGACGCCAAATCCGGTGTCGGTATCTGGGCTAATGAATTGCCGGAGCCCGGCCAGGGACCGGCAGTGGGCAGCGTAGTCTTCAACAACCTCAAGATCCTGAACACAGTAACGCCGATTAAAAACACAACGTCCACTTTCACGATAACGGTGAATCCGTAGAGGAACGAAGCACCGCCTTCTGTGATGCAGCGCACAAAAAAACCGCAACCCGTGTGTCCGGGAGCGGTTTTTTTGTTGAATCGGCTGTACGTCCTTGGGTTAACATCATACCCATGACTACTCGTACACGTATGTTACCTTTCATATCCCGCCTGGCCATAGGAAATCCTGCATCTTTTACAAGCGTGTTGATTTCCCAAAAAAAGGGACAAAAAAGGCCGCCATTTCGGGTAATGGTAAGTACGACCAAACCAAACCGAAATGAGGCGACCTCATGAATAATAATACCCCATTCTTAGCCGTATTCAAACAAGTATTAACTCCAGAAGAAGTTGAAATGGTGACCGGGCAAACCGAGGACTACGAGGATACCGGAACCAAAATGACCGTTGGTGTGTTGTTCGACTACTTTGTCCAAGCCTGCTACCACCAATGGGATGGCTTTCGTCAAAGTGCCCGCGTGGGCTCGAACTTCGATTTGCCTAAGGTTCATTACTCCACTCTTTCGGGCAAAGCCGGTGAAGTTCCTTACGATATCTTCAAACGTTTGTTTCATATGCTTGTCCAGAAATGTAACCGGCAAACCCGGCGTCACCTGAATCTGCCTAAAGATCTGCTGCTGATTGACTCGACGACGGTTACGGCGGCGAACTCCCGCATGTCTTGGGCTCCGTATAAAAAATTCAGAGGGGGCCTGAAGCTGCATGTCGCTCATTCGCATGGCCAGCATTCCCCCTTGAAGGTGGTCGAATCGATTGCCCGGCGCAATGACGCTCCATTTGGAGAAGTCTTGGCCCATAAGGACTACATTTTAGTTCAGGATCGAATCAATATGTGCAGCAAGGTCAGTCTTTTGTGATTCGTCTAAAAGACAATCTCCATTTGGTAAAGCCGCGAAAGCTTCAGCGACCGGCAGAGGGAGACACCCAAATTGTACGCGATATCACTTGTTATATTGGTCAAGGGAAACATCAATCTACCCAGCGCCACCGCGTCGTTGAATTTGAAAACGACCGGGGTGAAGTGGTGCGAGTCGTGACCGATTTGAGAAAAGAGTCTGCTCAGGTGATTGCTGAAATCTACAAAGCACGCTGGAAGATTGAAGTCTTTTTCCGCTGGATGAAGCAGCATCTGAATGTCCCTTGTTTATTTGGAACCACCGAAAATGCAGTATATAACCAATTGTTTGTGGCCCTTGCTGTGTATGTGCTTTTGAAGTACATTTTTGATGAAATTCATCCGAAGGTACCGGTCTTTGCCGAACTGACTCTTTGGGAATTTATGCAGCATTGGCGTATATTTAATCTTCCGCTGGAGTGGCAGGTTCAGTGGGGGATGCTACGGCATAAAGATCATCTAGGTGTTTTTGTCATCCCATAATATGGGTAATCAACACGCCTGCATCTTTTACAACAAATCAGTCTCTTTATAGCCTCCAAAAAGGAAATCTTGCACAAATTACAACAATGTGGACTCAAACTTCCCAATCTGCTGAGTATTCCTGCAAAATGTGCAACAATCGGGGACCAGAGCTACTCTGCAACTGGAAATCCTGCACAATGTACAACACTGCAAGTCACAGGACCGATCGTGGCTGCAATTCCTTAAAATCGACAAATGCTATCCCGTAACTATACAATGGGTGTTATATCGTGCATAAGATAAGGACCGAAACTAAGGAGGCACACCAATGACGAAGCGGGTAGTCAATAATATTACGGAGCTGATTGGCAGCACGCCGGTTGTACGCTTGAACCGGGTAACCGGACCGGAGGATGCGGAGCTGTATGTGAAGCTGGAGATGTTCAATCCCAGCGGCAGCGTCAAGGACCGGGCAGCCTATAATCTGATCCGGCAGGCGGAGCTGGACGGACGGCTGCAGCCGGGCGGGACGATTATTGAGCCGACCAGCGGCAATACCGGAATTGGACTGGCGATGAACGCGGCAGCGAAGGGGTATAAGGCCATCCTGATCATGCCGGATAATATGACGAAGGAACGGATCAATATCCTGAAGGCCTACGGGGCGGAAGTCGTGCTGACTCCGGCGGCGCAGCGGATGCCCGGCGCGATTGCCAAGGCGGTGGAGCTGGGACGGGAGATTCCCGGCAGCTTCATCCCGCAGCAGTTCGAGAATCCGGCGAACCCGGACATTCACCGCACCACCACCGCGCCGGAAATTCTGGAGCAGATGGAGGGGCGGCTGGATGTCTTCGTCGCCACCTCCGGGACAGGCGGCACCATCACCGGAACCGGCGAGGTATTGCGCGCACGACTGCCGGAGCTGCGCGTGGTTGTCGTGGAGCCGCAGGGTTCGCCGGTGCTGTCCGGCGGCCAGCCGGGGCCGCATAAGCTGGTGGGGACCAGCCCAGGCTTCGTGCCGGCAATTCTGAATACCGGCATTTACGATGAGATCGTGCAGGTATCCGATGAGGATGCCTTGGAGATGGTAAGAGAACTGGCCCGTACCGAGGGAATTCTGCTCGGACCTTCCGGCGGAGCCGCAGTCTGGACGGCCTTGCAGGAGGCGCGGCGCCTGGGACGGGGGAAGCGGGTGTTATGTATCGCGCCAGATACCGGAGAACGTTACCTCAGCATGGGGATTTTCGACTAAATTATACTGGAGGCCCGCTATGAATCAAGCGAAGCACAGTTTCCGGCACCGGGTAAGAGCGGCCGGAAGTCTTATTCTTACAGCAGCCATAGTCTTTAGCCTGACCGGGTGTGCCCGGACGAATAGCAATGACGCTGCCAGCAGTGCAGCAGCTTCGGCCGGGCCGTCTGCCGCCAGTCCATCGCCAGCCGCTCAGCAGACGGATAGCCCGGCAAGTGCGGTTCCGGCAGCGTCAGCTACGGCTTCTCCAGTCCCGGCTGCCTTACTTGACCCTGCCAAGCTGCAGCCGGTCTTCGGATTCGCGAGTGAGACCGGGAGTCATATTATGGTCACCAGGGAAGAGGAGGGAAGCGGGGAGCAGTTGAAGTCCCTGAACACTGCCATTGGGAACGGGGGGCAGGTGCTGGCTGTGAAGCTGGAGAAGTGGCAGCCGGGCAACGATAACAACAACGGACGGGAGCTGGCGAATAATATTCCGAATATGTCCGGTTATCTGTTCAAGGTAGAGGGTGACGCAGCGATGCGGGATGAGACCTATGTTCTGGTTGATTCTGCGGTCTTTCCGCAGGCGGCCTTGCTGGAGGTTCAGCCTGCCGATCCGGCAGGCCCGCAGCTTGCAGCCGGCGATCCGCTGCGGAAGAGTATTGCAGCCGCCAAAGGGCGGAAGATCCAGTCCGCCTGGAAGCTGGCCGGGCTGGGCCCGGACAGAGGGCTCTATCTGGTGCAGTTCGTAAGACAGGATAAGGAGATGCTGTTTAGCCTGGTGTTGGAGGAAGACGGGAAGCTCAGCTTCAAGGACTATCCTGCTGAGATTACGGATAATGAATATTCAGTCTGGCGTGTCGATGACGGCGGTGAGGTGATCCCGCAGATGTTCTCCGTGCTGTTCGCGGCGCATACGGCAGACGGATTGCTGCTTGGGCTCAACTGGTGGGGAGCGGAGGGTGTAAACAGCTTTTTCCTGAAGCAGGAAGGCAATGGCTTCACGGAGCTTGCAATTGAATATGGCCGCTATATCTCTCCCTTGTGAGCAGGGCGAACGGAAAGCAAGGCTCCCCGTCACTTCTGGGTGACGGAGGAGCCTTGTCTGCCTGTCATATACATCATCATGATGGGGCGAATCAGCAGATATCCCAACATCCCGCCGAAGGTGTTCAGAAGAAGATCATCCACATCGAAGGTTCCAATATAGAAGACGGCTTGCGAGCATTCCAATACTGCGCTTAAGGCGAAGGACCACAGGATTACACCCTTGAAGGAGCCGCTGCCTCTTCCATTTGGGTTGAGCAGCACCAGGAAGATGCCATAAGGGATAAACAAGGCGATATTTCCCAAGAAATTAACGACGGTGCTAGTGCTGATATGGTGATAGGTGTTAGCCAAGGTGGCCAGCGGGATCAGATTTCCGCGTTGCAGACTGGCCACAATATGGCCCGGGCTGTGCTGGAGCTGCTGCCAAAGGAAGCTAAGATCAATTGAACCGAATTTGAATAAAATGATTTTAAACAGAATATACACGTAAATGGTAAATAGCATCTGCAACCCGTATTTTGTCTGCTTGTGTGCCTGATTCATTTCTGCATCACCGCTTTCTGTAGATTGTAATGATATATGGCTTAGTCATTAAGGATAGACCGTCATAATCACACCGCTTATGTTGTCACCGGAGAGTTCAACATGCTTGCCGGCGGGGACCGGGACAGGGGTGTTCCCCTGCACTTCTACATAAGAAATCTGATACTTAGTACCGTTCACTGTAGTGGTGATCGATTGCTGCTCCTTAAGGAATTCAAGATATTCTTCCAGCGTGAAGTTCTTGTCGCGCATAATCACACTGTGTGGAAGCCCTACATACCGAAAATGCCATGGCTCATACTTGATGCCAGTGATATCTGTTTTATCCTCAGGATAGCGCAGAATGAAGCCGTAGTCCCATGCGTTATCCCGCAGCCATTGCCCTTCGGGGGCACGGCTCATGGACATCTGCGAGGAGCCGATATCCAGCGACAAGCCCAGATTATGCTCGCTGTAGCCGGGTGGCAGGGCGTAATCGGCCCCTTTTTCATCGTATAGCTGCTGCTGCTTGTCATTGTCCCTATATCCGCTGCTGATCAGGAAGCTGTTGATGTCCTCCATGGATGCGGCCTGTACCATCTCTGTGAATTTCTCCGCGACTTGCCTGGATAGCATCGTTTTGTGATCCAGCAGCAGGTATCCGGAGGTCAGCTCCTCATGATCGAGCAGACGGATGATGTCCTGGCTGACTCCCGTATCATGAACGGGGTAATCCTTGTTGACCAGCAGCAGGTTCCCTTGGTAGATTTGCTCTTTGGGAATAACCGTCAGATTCTTGGAGCCTTTATCTGCACTCGTCTGTACCGTCTCTATATTGAGTTCATTCTTTGCGGTCTCCTGCTCCCTATCCATCCATTTCATTCCGAGCAGTCCGGCAATTACGATGATTACTAACCATTTCTTCATGTTCTCGTCCTCCTTGTTTCAATGACTTAAGCATAGAGGAGCGTGTTTAAATAGAAGTGGGGGAAAGATAAAGTTTTTCTTAAAACGCGCGGTTGAGATGCCAAATGAAAAAACCGTCCTTCAAAAGGACGGCAACACTGCGGCTATAGAAGGAGCAGACTATTGGATCACACCCGGCAGACGGACCTCGAAGAGCGTGCGGATCGTGTCACTCTGTACGGAGATCGTCCCCTGATGCTGCTCGACGATATTTTTGGCAATGAACAATCCCAGCCCGGTACTGCCTTCCTGATGGGTCCGTGCCCGGTCACCTGTATAGAACATATCGAACAGAAAAGGCAGGTCCTCCGGCGGAATCCTATCTCCGTAATTCATGACCTGGACAACGATGGTCTCGCCCTCCGGGTAGCAGCGGACATCGACATAACGGCCGTCTTTGCCGTAACGCACCGCATTGGTCAGCAGGTTCTCGAACACCCGGGCCAGCAGTTCCCCGTCCCCGGTAATTTTGAGCTGCGGAGTGACCTGGGTGCGGGCTGTCAGTCCGTTATTCTCCAGCAGAGGATACAATTCCTCGTTCAACTGGACCAGCAGCTCGCTCAGATCAAGGGGGCGCTGCTCCACGGTAAGCATGCCATAGTTCATCCGGGTAATCTCGAACAGCTCGTCGATCAGCTTTTCCAGCCGTTGTGATTTGGTGTAAGCAATCGTGGTGTAATGTTTCACTTGCTCGGCGGTTAACTCCCCGTCCTTCAGCACCAGATCCAGGTAGCCGAGTACGGAGGTCAGCGGAGTCCGCAGGTCATGAGCCAGATTCAGCACCAGCTTGTCCTTGCTATTCTCCGCAAAGTCTCCGCGCTCCACCGCTTCCTCCAGCTTATCCTTGGCCTGATTCAGATCAGCGGCAATATCCTCGAATTCATCGTTAGAATGGATTTGAATCCGGCTTTTGAAATCCCCGTTAGCCAGCAGGCGGATATGGTGCGAGATTTCTTTGAAATAGCGGGCATACGGCTTGGTGAACAGGAAGAAGAACAGCAACGCCAGCGGGATGAAGAAGATCAGGAAGAAATTCAGGTCGCCGAAATCGGCAATCAGGTAACGGAAGCGGGTCAGCTTGTCTTCATACTTCACCTGAGAGGTATAATACATTTGCAGGCTTTTGTAGAGTACAAAGGTAATAGCACCGGAGCAAATCATGCTGAGTACCAGCAGCGATATCATTTTGAAGCGGAAGCTGCGGACAAGTTTAGCCATTGAACGTGTACCCTACTCCCCAGATCGTTTTGATCCATGTATTTTTATTCTGGTCATCGCCCAGCTTTTTGCGCAGGGTGCGGATATGGACCATCACGGTGTTCCCGCCTTCATAATAAGCCTCACCCCATATTTGCTGAAAAAGCTGCTCGGCGCTGAATACTTTCTTAGGATAGCTGGCAAGCAAATACAGGATATCGAATTCCTTCGGCGTCAGCTCCACGGGATGTCCGTATAAGGTCACGGAACGGCGGTCCGGATCGACGATCAGCCCCCCGGCTTCCACCACGGCCTTCTGCTCGGTAACCGGCTGGTTCAGCTTCATGGAACGTCTAAGCTGCGCGTTCACTCTTGCGACCAGCTCCATGGGATTGAAGGGCTTGGTCATATAATCGTCGGCACCGATGACAAGACCGGTGATTTTATCCAGATCCGAAGTCTTTGCGCTCACAAAAATAATCGGCAGCCCGTGCTGCTCCCGGATCTGCCGGGTCACCTCATACCCGTCCAGCCCGGGCATCATAATATCCAGAATCGCCAGGTCGATATGCCTGGACTGGATGACCTGCACCGCTGCCGGTCCGCTTGTAACCTTTATGGGGTGGTAGCCTTCTTTGTCCAAATGCAGTCCGATCAGATCGGCAATCTCGGGATCATCGTCGGCGATTAGAATCGTAATCCGTTTCATATGATTATCTCTCCTGTAGTGTCAGCATCAATGTATACTTGATTGAATGTTATTCCTAGTGTAACCTATCGGATATTGTTTCGCTAACTGTTATGATAGGACGATGGGAGCTATGAAGAGAATGATTTAACTTTTAAATACTTAATTCTGTAACATATGCGGACGGGCATAGCCCTAAAGAGTCATGCCGCCGATCACCCGGAAATGGTAAAATAACGAACAGAAATTGGGGAGGGAACCGTGACGTATACCCGAATTAAAGTGCTTATCCTGCTGATTCCAACGGTTATGGTCGGTATCTGGGAATGGGTGAGACATCAGTTCCTGATGCCGTACATCTCTATGGACACGGGGAACTTCTTAACACCTGTATTGGTATTTCTGTGCAGTATTATTCTGCTGCTGCCGCTCTTTCGCCTCATGGAGCGAAATCAGCGTGAGCTCGAGCAGGAGCGGGCGGCCACCGGAGCGATGGAAGCTCGGGAGGCGCTGGCCAAAGAGCTGCATGACGGAATGGCCCAGTCCCTGTTCCTGCTCTCCGTGCGGATCGACCGGCTGGAGCATAGCCGCAAGGACGGCGGTATCAGCGCGGACCGTGTGGATCAGATCAAAAAGACCGTTCACGAGGTTAACCGTTATGCACGTCAGGCTATTGCCAATCTGAAGGTGCCCGTGAGCGGTGCGGAGAACTTCTCGCTGGAGCGTTCTATCCATGAGCAGCTGGCGGCCATAGCCGGAGAAGTCATGATCGAGGTATCTCTCGATTGGCATCTGGAGGAGCAGTTGCTGACGCCAGCGGAACAGGCAGAGCTGTTGTCCTGCATTCGTGAAGCGATTATCAATGTGCGTAAGCACACACGTGCCGGCAGGGTGTCCGTCTCGGGTCATGGGAATGAACACGGCTGGCGTATAACTGTTGCAGATGACGGTGCGGGGATTGAGCATGATGATCCTTTTGCGGTGAGCGGCAGCTATGGCCTACAGATTATGAGGGAACGGTCCCGCAGTATGGGCTGGAGATTGGATGTACAATCGGGGGCAGTCGGAACCACTGTAGAAATTACGAAGGGGGAGGTGCAGGATGGAACGCTGCCGGGTGCTGATCGTCGATGACCATGCACATGCCCGTGAGGCAATGAGCGAGATACTGGCGCTGGATGAACGGTTTGAAGTAATCGGTGCCGTGGCCAGCGGAGCGGAGGCGATTGTCTGGACCGGGCAATGGATGCCCGACCTGATCCTGATCGATATCGAAATGCCGGGAATGGATGGTCTGGAGACCACGCGGCGCATCAAGCTGGAATATCCGTATGTCCGGATTGTCATCGTCACCGTGTCGGATGAGATCTCTTATCTGTTTGAAGCGCTTAAGCAGGGGGCGCAGGGGTATCTCCTGAAGAATCTGGCCCCGTCGACCTGGATCGAATACCTACTGGCGATTGTAAGCGAGGAGGTGCCGCTGAGCCGGGAGCTGGCGTTCCAGATTCTGAAGGAGTTCGCGGTCACCTCCGTCAAGGAGGAGCGGGAGGCATTAACGGCGCGGGAGAAGGAGATACTGGGCTGTGTATCCTCCGGGTCCACCAATAAGGAGATTGCCGCCACCCTCGGGATCTCCGAGCATACGGTCAAGAATCACCTGAAGAATATCCTGCAAAAGCTTCAGCTTCAGAACCGAACACAGCTTACCAGATATGCTCTGGAGCAGGGGCTGGCTTCGCGGGAGCGGGATTTTCCGGGGAAGAGATAGATTATAACAAGAGACAAGGAGAGATTCATTTGAATAGATTGTTTCGTAAAATAGCCGCATTGGCCGCACCGGCAGCCGCAACATTACTATTGTTCGCAGCTGTGGCGAGTGCCCACGTAACCGTAAGTCCAGCGCAGTCCAGTACGGGGGCCTGGGAGACGTATACGCTGAAAGTGCCGTCTGAAAAAGAAAGCGCCACCGTGCAGGTGGATCTGCGGATACCGGCAGGCGCGGAATTCAAGCAATACGAAGCCACTCCCGGCTGGGAGGTAACGGTTGAAGGGAATAAAGTTAGCTGGATTGCGAAGGACGGCGGCATCCAGGCCGGACAGTTCCAGCGCTTCTACTTCACAGCCAAGAACCCGGACTCCGCAGGCGATATTGCCTGGGATGCCTATCAGCACTATGCCGATGGGAGCCTCGTGCAATGGTCCGGCGAACCCGGCTCGGAATCCCCGCACTCCATCACCGCCATCGCTGAAGCCTCCGGCAGCGCCGACGGCGGCCACGGCCACGGTGCCGCAGACATGTCCGGCAGCGGCACCATGACCATGGATGAGCATCAGGCCATTGTGGACCAGGAGGGCAAAGGTACCGGCACCTCGCCAATGCTCTACATTACCCTCGGCATCTCGCTGGTCTCCTTCCTGCTGGCAGCGATCGCTTTGCTTCGGGGGAAGCAGGAGTAGGTTGGAGGATTAGGATGGATTGACTTGTATGGAGAGAACCCCGCAGCAGATGTGAATTCTATCTGCTGCGGGGTTCTTTGTGGTTGGTATCAAGTGCTGTTTATCCAACTGCTGCTCAGGTGAAAATATCATTTGATTAAAATTGTTTTAACACCGATTCCAGTGCTATTTCCAAATGGGTTAGTGGTATAGATGTGCGTTATATAAGTGCCAGTCTCGTAATTGTGTTCACTGAGAGGAATGGTGATTTTCCATGTTCCTGGTGATACTTTTTGGCCGCCACTTTGCTTTATATCATCCTGACCGTTGAACTCGGTCCAAGTGTAGTAGGTTAGCTTAGAAATATCTTCACATATATTTTCTATTGTTATTTCATAGGAACCAGACTTTAAATTAACTTTATCTGGAATAATGACTTTGTTTGTTTTTACTATTGTTGAAACCCCTCCGAAATAAACGCCGTCAACCCAGACGTCATTGTAGTACAATCCAGACTCATTATTATGCTTGTTAAAAGGAACTACAGCTCGCCAAATGCCATCGGAAACTTTTGTGCCGGATATTAAAGGAGAGGCTAAATCATCCTGACCGTTGTAGTCCGTCCAAGAGGGGAAAACAACATTTTGGCGTCCTTATTGACTCCATAGGCGTAGACTTCATACGAACTATCCAATAGATTTACCTCAGAGGGAGCAATTATAGAAGAATGGACTTGAGTCTGAACACCGATTCCAGTGCTATTTCCGTATAAGTCAGTTGTATAGATATGGGTAGTATATATACCTGTCTCGAAAGAATGATCACTTAATGGCACCGTGATTTTCCACATACCTGGCGATACTTTCTGCCCTTTATTTTGCTTCAAATCATCCTGACCATTGGCTTCAGCCCAAGTGTAGAAGGTCATATTAGTTATTGCTTCACTTACTCCTTCAACGATAATATCATACGCTCCATCTTTAAATTTTACCTTCTCTGGAATAGTAACCTTATTTCTTGTAACAACTGTAGTGGTTCCTCCAAAATACACACCATCAACCCAGACATCATTGTAGTACAACCCAGACTCCTGATTATGTTTGCTAAAAGGAACGACAGCTTTCCAAATACCATCGGAGACTTTTTCACCGGCTACCAAAGGAGAAGCTAAGTCATCATTACCATTAAAGGCCGTCCAAGTAGGAAAGGTGACATTTTTGGCTTCCTTTTTAACCCCATAGGCATATACCTCATAGGAGCTATCTAATAAAGTCGCTTCTGCTGGTGCTTGAACTACAGGTGTTTTAAGGTTGCTTTTAGAGGTCATATTACCGTTCAAGTCATATTTATAAATAATGACCGTTCCATCATCATAAGCCACACTGCTGAGCTGTCCCGTAGAACCTTTGTAATTATACTGAACTGCTAAAGACACATCGGTGTCCCATATCAAAAATAGAAGCATTCCCAACACAAACACACTAAATTTTAAATAACATTTATTTACGAATACACGCATTTCTCTTTATCCCCCTAAATCAATTCTTAGAGGATTATAGCCTTTTCGGAAATCTCTGTAAATTATATAATTCTGCATTTTGATAATGTGACCAAAATAATACGCAATCGACAATATAAGTTATATTTCGACAAAATACAACCGTTTAAATGTGCGGGGCGGTAAATTATGATGGTTGAGGAAGTCATTGGATGGATACAGGCGAGTTCCGAAAAGTAGAGCTACGACAAATTCAACTAAAGAGAGGGCCTTATAGCAACATGGAAAATTTCAGAAAACTCAAGAAAGTGTTTCTTCTCATCACTATACTCTGTTCATTTATTATGAGTACAAATACTTCCGCAGCTGGAGCCTCCAATCTGAATAAGCATATCGGCTACGTCCCATGGAGCTGGAGCACAACTAGCCGTATGGTCGATGACAATAGTCAGATGTGGTTTGAGGATGTTAACGGGGACGGGAAGAAGGATCTAATCTCCAAGGGCGAAGCAGGAGCCTGGAATGCTGGAGTTGTATACGTTGCCTTAAGCACCGGAAGGGGGTTTCAGCCTTGGACGTGGAATTCCGGTTCCCGCATGATAGACGACAATAGTCCGATGTGGTTCGCTGACGTGAATGGGGATGGCATGTCAGATCTTATCACAAAAGGTGAACCAGGAGCCTGGAATGCCGGGGTCATCTACGTTTCTTTAAGCACGGGGAATGGCTACCAGGCTTGGACCTGGAACTCTGGTGTACGTATGCTTGATGATCAAAGTCCATTGTGGCTTGAGGATGTGAACGGGGATGGCAGAAAGGATTTAATTTCAGTTGGACAGGCAGGGTCATGGAACGAGGGGCGCATATACGTATCCTTAAGCACAGGAGCAGGCTACCAGCCTTGGACATGGACGTCCTCAATCAAAATGCTCAATCCTCTAGATACAGCATGGTTTGCAGATGTGAATGGAGACGGTAAGGCAGATTTAATCGCAAAAGGGCAGCCGGGCGCAATCAATGCTGGTCAGATGTATGTCTCTTTAAGCAACGGCAGCGGTTATAATCCATGGACTTGGGCATCTGGATCACGGATGGTTAATGACAACGATGTTCAGTGGTTTGCTGATGTGAATGGAGACGGCAAAGCCGACATGATATCCAAAGGTCAGCCCGGAACAGCCAATGCTGGATATGTGTTCGTCTCGTTGAGTAATGGAGCAGGTTATGCCTACTGGACATGGAACAGCGGCAAACGAATGATCGACGACAGCGGAACCATGTGGTTCACAGATATTAATGGAGATGGCAAGGCCGATATGATATCAGTAGGGAAAAATGTAGGGTATAACGATGGCTGGTTGTACGCCTCCCTGAGTGATGGAAGTGGCTATCCCTACTGGACCTGGAACTCTGACAGTAGAATGATTGATAGTAATGATTTATGGTTCAGCGATGTGAGCGGCGACGGAAGAGGGGACTTGATTATTAAGGGAAGCGGCCGGGAAGCAGGTTTTGTTCGCGTTGCAGTCAGTACGGATTTTAATCTGATTCAGCACGAGTATAATGCAGCCGGCCAACTCCTGCTTACTATCTTGCCAGACGGATCAACAATTCAATATACATATGATAAGAACGGGAATTTGCTGAAAGTGGAAAAGAAATAATCTATTAGAGGATGGAGAGGTTTAATGAAACTCTATAAAACGCTTGGTTTGTTTTTTTTATTTCTTATTTTAAGCTCAATCTCTGTGAATGCTGAACCCTCAAATAATCTTAACACAACATTCTATCATTATGATTCTGGCGGTAGCCGGCTGGATTACACAATAGATTCAAACAACAATAGTACCTATTATCTGTATGACCGAAACGGGAATATCAAACGAAAGATTGCATCCTCTGGAGTTAGCGTCTTTACCTCATCTAGTATAGAAGGCTGGGAGCCTTACAAACTAAGCGACAATAATGCGGCAACGGTATGGTCAAGTGTGAATAGGGGCAACGAAGACGATGTGGAATGGGTAGCTGCTGACCTAGGCAAAAGTGGTATTGTAGGCGGAGTCGAATTAACTCCAAGGGGGAAGCTGTCTTTTCCGGTTAACTTTAAAATACAGTCTAGTGACGATGCAGTGGCTTGGACAGATCTCCCTGGTCAGACCTACAGCAATTTTGTCAATGATGGTTCGACTCATTTTTTTCAGTTTGAAGCACCAGTAATTGCAAGATACATAAGAGTATATGCTACGAAGTTAGGGAAGGACGATAACGGACAACTATATTTCCAACTTGCTGAAATTAAGATAATGCGGTCTACTGTTGCGACTTCATCCACAATTGGCGGCTGGCCTGCGTCCAGACTGGTAGATCAGAATGCTACAACTACCTGGTCAAGCATAGCGCGTTATCCGGCTGAGAGTACAGAATGGATCGTCGTTGATTCTGGGAGCGTACAGATGATAGGAGGAGTTCAACTATATCCAAGAGGAACATTGGGATTTCCGGTAGATTTTAGAATACAGAGCAGTAGTGATGCTAAGTCTTGGACAGATATCCCGGGACAGGCCTACAGAGGATATATCAACAATGGATCTGTACAAACATTCAAATTCGATGCCCCTGTCATTGACCGTTACGTAAGGCTTTATGCTACCATGCTTGGTACGGATGACAATGGAGGTTATTATTTTCAGCTTGCTGAGATTGCAGTCAATTTGTCAACGGTAGCAGTGTCTTCTGAAATAAACGGCTGGCCTGCGTCCAGACTCGTGGATCAGAATGCTACAACAACCTGGTCAAGCATAGGGCGATATCCGGCTGAGAGTACAGAGTGGATCGTCCTTGATTCTGGAAGCGTACAGATGATAGGAGGAGTTCAACTATATCCAAGAGGAACATTAGGATTTCCTGTTGACTTTAAAATACAGAGCAGTAGCGATGCTAAGTCATGGACAGATATCCCGGGACAGTCCTACACAGGATATATTAACAATGGATCTGTTCAAACATTTAACTTCGATGCTCCTGTTATTGACCGCTATGTAAGAATTTACGCAACCAAACTAGGTACGGATGATAATGGAGGATATTATTTTCAGCTTGCTGAGATTAAGGTCAATTTGTCAACAGTAGCTGTCTCTTCTGCACTGAATGGCTGGTCCGCATCAAGATTGGTAGACCAAAACACTTCAACCATTTGGTCAAGTATAGCCCGTTATCCGTCAACAAGTACAGAGTGGGTAGCTGTAGATTCCGGTATGATCCAGAAGATTACTGGCATTCAACTGATTCCAAGAGCAACATTGGGATTTCCGGTTGATTTTAAAATACAGAGCAGCGTAGACGGTAAAGTCTGGACAGACATAAAGGGACAGTCTTATACCGGCTATGTTAACAATGGGAAGATTAAAACGTTCACCTTCGATGCTCCCATCCTGGCACGGTATGTACGAGTATATGCGACCAAACTTGGTACCGATGATAACGGAGGTTTTTATTTTCAGCTGAGCGAGTTCGGGATCAATAAATCTAAATAATACTACCTAAGAATCGAGGAGTCTAATGCGTAAATCTTTATCTGCAAATCCATTTGTTTTCACAATCGTTCTTTTAATGTTTTCTTTCACTATTTTGAATTCTGCGTCTGCCGCTACCTTCTACTATTATGATGCGAATGGCAGATTGGCACAAAAAAGCGAATTGACCGGAGAGACGGAACGCTACTTCTACGATAACAACGGGAATCTAGCATCTAAGAATTTTGGAGAACCCTATTTTGAATTACAGACTGCTTTTGGCTCCAAACAAGGAGAGAACAACTGGTACTACCAGCTATGGGACGGAGTACAGTACAAGGATATGAAGTGGGATCCGGTTGAATCAAGATGGAGAGGGGAGCAAAACTGGGACATCGTTAGCAAGGAATGGATGCATCCAGACGGCAATGACGCCGTGCTTAAATGGGTTGCACCTCAAACCGGGTCCATACGAATCGCAGGAAGAGTAGCCAAACACCCGCTCAACCTGGAAGGTGACGGGGTGCGCGTTAAGATTATGAAGAACAGTACGCAAATCTGGCCCTCAGCAGGTTGGCAAAGTATACGAGGTGATGATGCCATCGGAGTGACCACGGACGTAAACATTAATGTGACCAATGGGGACTCTATCTATTTCATTGTTAATCAAAATGGAACCATAGGATATGATGCCACTAAATGGTCACCGTCAATTACATATATTGAAAAAGCTTCGACTGCATTTGGCTCTGAGCAGGGAAGAAACAACTGGTACTATCAACTATGGAACGGAGTCCAGTATAAAGACATGACATGGGACCCGGCGGAAGCAAGATGGAGAGGGGAGCAAATCTGGAACATTGTCAGCAAGGAATGGATGCATCCGGATGGTAATGACGCTGTGCTTAGATGGGTTGCGCCTCAAACGGGTTCCATACGGATCGCAGGCAGGGTAGCCAAACACCCGGTTAACCTGCAAGGGGATGGGGTGCGCGTGAAAATTATGAAGAACAGCACTCAAGTCTGGCCCTCAGCAGGTTGGCAAAGTATAAAAGGCGATGATGCTATCGGAGTGACGGCGAACATGAATATTAATGTAACAAAGGGGGACTCCCTCTATTTTGTCGTCAACCAGAATGGTGATCAGCTCTATGATGGGACTACATGGAATCCCTCGATTACATATATTGAAAAGATGTCATCCGCTTTTGGCTCCGAACAGGGAAAGAATAACTGGTACTACCAACAGTGGGACGGAACCCAGTATAAAGACATGTCAAGGGACCCGGCTGAATTAAGATGGAGAGGGGAACAAAACTGGAATATTGTCAGTAAGGAATGGATGCATCCGGAAGGTAATGATGCTGTGCTTAAATGGGTTGCGCCTCAAACGGGTTCCATACGTATCGCAGGAAGAGCAGCTAAACACCCGGTGAACCTGGAAGGGGACGGGGTGCGCGTGAAGATTATGAAGAATAGCACTCAAGTCTGGCCCTCAGCAGGCTGGCAAAGTATAAAAGGCGATGATGCTATCGGAGTGACGACGAACTTGAATATTAATGTGACAAAGGGAGATTCCATCTATTTTATCGTCAACCAGAATGGTAACTATGGGTACGATGCTACTAAATGGAATCCATCTATAAATTATATCTTGCAATAGCTTAATCAAATATATTACGACAGGAGAACTGTTCATGCGAACTAAATCGCTATTCAATCGCTGGTTGATCATTATTTTATCTATTGCTCTGGTGTTGAGCTCGTTTCCGTCCTTGCAGGGATCGGCATATGCTGAAATGGTACAAAATTCACCTGCGGTTTCAAAAGTTGCTGCTGTTCCCACCCCCTCTGCTACCCCAAGTCCTGAGTTTTCTAAAAGACCTGAACCTCAGCCAACTGCACCTTCAGTAGATTACAAAGAGCGGAGTGATTTCTCCTACAAGCAGACCGTTTCCGAGTCTTCCGTGATGAAAGATGTATATCTAACAGAAGACGGAAATCCTACTCCCCCTAAACCTTTTAACATCTTAGAAGAGGAGCCGGAGCTTCGCCTGCTCGCTCTTCATTATAGTGAGCAGTTTGGTAGCATCCAAGAACCTTATTTGAGTAAAGAGCTTGTCGAAGAACTTGCTGCAGACGGTGCTCGTATCAAAGATATGTATGCGATCGCTTTTTTACAAGATCTATTGGATATGCCCCCTCTGAAGCTTTGGGAAGAACAACAACTGAAATCAATGTCTTGGATTGAGCTTGAAGCCAGTTTAACAACGAAGATGTCCGGTCCCTCCAGTTCAAAAACTGTAACAGAAGACGTATATCCAATAGAATCGGATATTTTCTCGTTACATAGAGAGCGAGCAAGCATTATCGATGCGGTATATAGCGAGTCAGAATTGGCTTTTCCCCAGCGTGCTCTATATAAACTAAACCAGAATATTGCTAGTCTACTTAATGGCAATGGAATGAAAGTGATTAATCAGACCTTTAAAGAACAATATTCTGATCATTACGAAACCAATGAAGCAATCGATCCGGCTACAGGAACCTTAACCTGGAAAAGTAATCAAATCTCACTCCCTGGACGTGATGGTCTTGACTTGAATCTGGGGGTCATATACAGTTCCAATCAAGCCAGTCCTTATCTTCCTAATGCCACCAATGAATATGGAACTCCTGTGAATACCAGAGAAATTTATGATTATAATCTGAGGCGAAATCAGTTGGGTCTGGGATGGTCCTTCCGAATTCCCTATGTTGATACGGACAATAGTCAGATCTATTATCATGATGGGGAAGGAGGAAATTATGAACTTAGGCAAACAAATGAATTTGGAGCAGATGGATACAGTCTTCTGAATTTAAAAGATTATCAAAAAGGAGACACTAAAGTATATTTTTCTTCGCAGAATCAAGAACTCTATGTCGAGCGTTCGGATCATTCACGAGAATACTATACTATGCGTGATACTTGGCCGAGTAACTACGGAGAGTTGTACCAAAAAGTAGACCGATTTGGAAATAAGATAACTTATGAGTACGGTATGTTAGAAGGGACAAATGGAGAACGGGCACTAAAAAAAATAACGGATACGATCGGACGAACCCTTGAATTTGACTATGTATACTCGACACCTGCAAACCCAGTTTTAGAGTCTCTTACTGTTACGGTGAAAGATCCGGGCCAACGTGCCGTGCAAAGGATCAAGTATACGCAAGATAATCTATTTATGTCCTCAACCGGAGAAATGCTTTCAGCCCTATCGAAAATTGATATAGAAGGGAAAGTCGTCACAGAATTTAATTATCAGGGGGCCATGTATAATTTTGATTATTATCATCGTAGCATTCCGTCCATGTATTCGACGTATACAGCCAATCTTATTTTAACAAAAGTAAAGTATAATTCTACCTCTGAGACCGTGTATGTACCGGAGAAAGCGGTGCATAATCTTGGGAATGAAGGGTTAATCGAGCAAAGCCGAATTATGAGCCGGTATGATGTGATTTTAAAACAAAATGGCGTACAAGAAATTAACAATAGAATCAATTATGAATATGATGGGGATTATTCGGGTTTTCCGGCATTACTAGTAGAAAAAGGAAACGAAATGGTACTTCCTGATGGATATACCTTCTCCAGTGCGGTCATTCAATTAGACAAATCCGGACAACAAGTCGAGAAAGTGACAACCGCATATAATCATGAACGGCAAATGGTATCGGTGGATAAAACCATTCTTGCGGGAGCAAATGCAGGAGAACGCAAGGTGGAACGATACACAGGATTCCAACCCAATTTCAAGTATACCCCTACATCAATAGAGCAGCTAGAGTATCAAGGAGACGCGGATCCCAATCCCAATCAACTATTTACAGACATAAGCTATGATGCTTTAGGATATGTCACTTCTCAAACGGTTCCATTGAATGTGATACAGCGAAATGATCTGGCTCTAAAAGAAAAGTACACGACTCGTTATACCTATGATCCGACCTTTCATTTTATCGCTTCGCAGTCTAGGTATCAAAATGAGAGTGATTCCGTTCCAAAAAGCCAAACGTATAGTTACACTGCTCAAGGCAGATTACAAAATACGATGAATCCGCTGGGCGAAGCGACAGAGTATGTCTATGAGAACGCAGGGGATAGATCGGGTAGCCTCCATAAGATGACGGCGATTCTTAAGACAGCGGGGGGAAAGATAGCCCGTAAAAACGTAACGACTTATGGGGCAGATACTGGGTATGCTTACCCGACGAAGCAAGAGGATTATATTGATATTGGTCAACCGGCTCAGCAGATCATCAGCAAAACAATGGGTTATGATCTGGGCTTAGGCAAGCTTGTTCGTGAAACGGATGGGAATAATCAAACTACAAGTTATGCTTATGATGAGCTAGGCAGATTGTTGAAGATTACGAAACCCAATTATACGAATACTAACGGGGTGAGCTACAGTGAGACGGAGGAGTATAAATACAAAAATAATCAAGTCTCAACAAACTATGATGCTGTCAACGCCGGAACGAAAAGTTTCGTTGTTGACACCATTCACAGTGTGACCCAAGTTTCTAATGGAAACACTGTCAAGACGTACGGTATTGTGTTTTACAATGGACTGGGACAGGCTCTGCTCGAAGAACGATATGATCCTAATGTAGAAAGGTATACCCAAACGCAATACCATTATGATGAATGGAGCCGGCCGGTATATTCTATCGATCCCGCGGGAAATACGCTTACCGCCAGCTATGATGGCTGGGGAAGGCAGAGCCGTGCCACCAATGCCAATAATGATCAGATGATCAGCGACTACAATTTCAAAACACGTACCAACAGCAGTTATATTAAGGATCACTCTAACGGAGAAGTGTTGAATTACGTAGAGCAGAGCTATGATCCTTGGGGGAACAAGCTCTCAGCGGCTACCTACAAGGATTGGCCAGCCAATCAGCAACGGATTGCCGAATCATACCGGTACGATATTATGGGGAATGTTACAGGGTATACTGACCCTAACCACAATCTGAATGAAGATGGGGTAACTACCTCCTTCACGTATGATGCTTTAGGCCGGTTAACCAGCCTGAAGGATGCCTTGAACCAGACAACGAACTACAGCTATGACGGGAACGGCCAAGTCACCAAGGTCACGATTCAAGCCAAAGGCGGTACTCCGCAAACTCTAAATACAAAGAGCTTTAACGAATTGGGTCTGCCTAGCGTCAAGCAGGACGGCGTCTCGCAAAGTGAGAACTACACGTATAATAGCCTGGGCCAACTAGCCGCCAAAACAGACCGCAATGGCAGCTCATTCGATTATGTATACGATGAAGGCGGGCAGTTGAAAATCAGCACGATTCGAGGAAATATTAATAATGTAGCGCAAACACAGGAAACCAAAATGATTTTCGGCGATGGCAGCCCGGATAAACAAACAGTCCTTACCTTTACCAATGGGGTACAGACCGCTTCACATACCCAAACCCAGAACAGTCTGGGTCAGGTAGGCAGTGTATATTCGAAATCGGGTACACATACGGCATGGATCGGTAACCAGCTCGATGTCTTAGGACGAATGAAACAGATTACAGACAACTATATGGGCTTCTCTGCGAATTACCAATATCAGAAGGAACGGCTGGACAAAGTTCAGACGAATGGAAGTTCGACCCTAAATAGCGACCCTTCTGTAAATGCCCAGTACAGTTATTATGCGAATAACCAGATTCATCGGATTGTCTATCCGACACTGATGGATGGAAGCCAGTTAATAACGACATATACGTATAACAAAGTACTCGGCTGGACGGAAACGATGGAAAATACTAAGGGAAGCGGCAGCCTGTCCAGTTACACCTACAGCTATGACAACAACGGGAACCGGATCTCCGTCAGCGAATCACGCAACGGAGCCGCTGCTCAAAAAACCAATTATAGCTACGACGCGCTGAACCGGCTGATCTCCATCAGCCGCCCAGACGGCGGCCAAACGACGTATACGTATGATGTGCGAGGCAACCGCCTAACGTTGTCTGATACGAACACCGTAAGCTTGGATTCTATGGATACCAGCTACACCTATGATCTGCAGAATACTTTAACGAGTGTCACCAAAGGCGGAGCCAGTACCAGCTTCCAGTACTACGCCGATGGCATGCGTTCCATGAAAACTAAGGGGAATATCCAGACTCAGGTCAATTACGACTTCCAGGGTCAAGTCATCTCGGAAGAGAAACTCGTGAATGGCGATTTTGTCGAGCGGGCGAACTATGTTCGTGGCGACCGGGTGTTAGTGAAGAAGGACAAGAACGTCAAGGACAACACGGTCAAAGACTATTATTACCTGTACAATGGACATGGTGATGTGGTACAGATCGTAGATACCACGGGCAAGGTCGTTAACAACTATGTGTACGATGAATGGGGCAACATCACCAGCCAGGACGAGAAAACCTCTAATTCCTTCAAATATACGGGAGAGGTTTATGACGAGGAGACAGGGCTGTATTACCTGCGGGCCCGCTATTATGACCCGAGCATGGGGCGGTTTTTAAATGAGGATACATATGAGGGGCAGATTGATAATCCGCTGAGTCAGAATTTGTATACGTATGTGGGAAATAACCCATTAATATTTTCAGACCCATCTGGTCATAGTATGGAAAGCGATCATGTACTTCCTCAACATGTTCTTAATCAACTTGCACCTCTATCAGCTGGTTGGGAAGATTTACAGAGACAACTTTTATCATTAGATAATAGTTCGACCAGTAATATAACTAGGATGAACATTATAGCGTTACAAACTACTATACACCGTGCAGCTCAAAATATAAGATTTAATTATTTCAGTACAATTAAAAATCCAACACAAACACAGATTGACGCTGCAAGTAGTGCGGGATACATTTTTGGGAAAAATGTAGATTTGAGTGCAGGTTATAAGGGGAGAGTTGATGCACAAAATGATGGTAGTGGTACTCAAAGACATGGACATATTTTCGGACCCAAAGGGGAAGAATGGGCGCGCAATCTAGATGGAACTATCCATGATGCTAATAGAAATAGTCCTGGATCACCACCAAAATGGGTACAGAAAGAAATGGAAAACAAAACAAGGTTTAAGTGGAACGAAGTTAACTCAACTCCACCTACAAGCTCTATAAATCCAGGAAACGCAGAAACTGGTTTGTATGTAGTTGGTGGAGGTTATCTTGCTTATAGAGGAATAAGACTCCTACCTTCATTAATACCTATATTGTGGCCAACTCTGCCCGCAAATTTACTAGCCCCATAGGAGGAAAAAATATGAATATATCAAATCTCAGCACGAACAAAAAGGTTTTCTCCACTTCAATGGAAGAAGAAATCAATTTCCTTGCATTTTCTAATGATGAATTTTTTATTTCAAGGAATACTATAAGGAAAATTGATTTCAATGGAAATGTAATCGAAAATAATGAAGACAAAATAAGGACCAAATCGATTTGGATGGTCAATCTTAAAACCGATATGAAAAAAGAAATTATTAAAAGTGGAGAATTTGATATTAATGATGTTTATTTAACAGTAAATTATCTATATTATGTAAAAATTGTTGATGAAGATAACGACGGATTATTATTAGATAATGATTATCTTAGTGGTGAAGTATGGAGATTAAACAGAGCAACACTCGATAATGATTTTTGTTTCAAGGTAAACCCATTTTATTTTCATCGTTTTTTATCAGCAGACGATTCATATGTAATTTTTGTTTCAGAAGATCGAATTCCTGATGTAACTGAGATTGTTTTTTATAATTTGGCCACAAAAGAAAGAGCTGTACTAAAAAATGTCTATGAGAAAGATTGGAGCGATTTTAGAGTAGTAAACAATCAAGAAGGAGAGCCGGAATATTTTATCTATAAAGAGGAAATTAACGAAACATCTGAAAAAGATATATTCTATGTGCAGGTGCTTAATTGGAAGGACTTAATAGCTCAATTGCAATGGGGATAAATTTGAATGGGTGGTGATTGGGAATATCTTCTCAGTTACCACCTGCTTTATTTACAGCTTCGCTTTATAAACTAGGTTACGGTTGAGGGGCAGATTGATAATCCTCTGAGTCAGAATTTGTATACGTATGTGCATAATAATCCGTTGATTTATAGTGATCCTAGGGCTACACTTATTCTCTTTTACCAGGGTATACAGAAGTGGAGGCAGGAAAAGTGTACTTAGTTAACATCTTTGAACGTTCGAAAATGATGATAGCTGTTGAAGAAAAATAGTAGCCTCACACGGATAGTAATCGAGATGAAAGACCTCAATGAGTTAGGCATTTAGCAATGATCGAAATACTAGATGAGTTGAAAAACTCTCGATTATAACATAAGCAATAGAAGTCAAAAATATTATTTAGAGAAGATATTATTCCTTATCTTGATTTATTCGAACTGATTGGATTAGAACAAGCTCTATAGTATTGATCAAGACTGAGGTTTCAAACATATTTGAAGCACTGTATCGGACCGTTACAAGTTTGAGTAAGGTGATCTGCGAAGGGCTGGTGAATCATCCTCTATTAAAAGATTGGAAAGTGAATGTATATAACACAGAACTACATGGGGGTATACTCCCATGTGGTTTTTTCTACAATTTAATTAACTTCAGCTTCCTCACGGTATTGATTAAAGCCAAACTGTGATTAATTTATTGTGTAAACGACAAATTAAATTTCATTTCGACAAAATACAACCGTTCTCAACGTAGGTCAATTCCCTTATGATGGGTGAGGAAGTTAATGTGGGAGAGTGATGGAGTTGAAAAACGTAAAAAAGTCCTGTTTATAGGTGTGACAAGTGGCAGCGAGATGAAACAGGTGGTTCTCTAAAGGTTAAAGTAGCATCTTCGGGAGATCAATATCAGTTTAAAGGCCCGAGCCCGGGCGGGTGATCGAGATCAGCCGGTTCAGTGCATCGTAGGCGTAATTCGTCCTTTGGGCAGCTCCTCCGTTGCGAGATTCACTGACAGCGACCCGGTTTCCGTTGTTGTCATAGGTGTAGCTGTAACTGGACTGCGGACTTCCATCCCCCGCTACCATGACGGTCTCCAGCTTCTGGTCGACGTTGTTGATCTTCCCTTGTATCGTGCTCTTTTTCAGTTGACCGGCTTCGTCATACATATACGCAAAGCTGCTGATATCGATATTAAATTTCCTATAAAGGGAAAGAAAAGATGATTAAAAAAATTATAATTATGATTATGCTAATACTTAATTCAATTCTTATAATGGGGTGCGAGATGGATAAAACCGAAACGGAAAATTTTAAATTGGAAAATGATTTCAGAGACGAAGCTTTATTTATTATTGACTCACTCCAAATTTGTATTGATAATTTTGGTTTTTCCGAGTCGTTGAGAAAAGAAATAGATATCTTTTTTGAACAAGAGCATTCAATCCATGAGGAGGATATAAGTGGTAAAATTGCTGGGATTTATATGGCTTTTCTAGGTAAAACAGATTTTAAAAATAAGGAATCTACCTCCAATAAAGAATTATTAAGTCAGTTGAAAAAGGAGATTGCTGAAGTTAGAGAATTATTGAATGATTAAAATCAATAAGATATTTCTTCAGTCTCTAAAAATATTCGCTTAGATGTACGGATAAATTAAATTCAATACCGAACCACATGGGAGTATCTCCTCCATGTGGTTTTTTTGAATCGGAATAGTGAACTCCTCATTACAAAGATCCGAAAAATCTAAATGTGGCTGAAATATTACTCAATCGACAAAACAAGTTGCAATTCGACAAAATACAACCATTCTCAACGTTGGTCAACT
The DNA here is from genome assembly GCF_038006885.1 of Paenibacillus sp. FSL R7-0302. Taxonomy (NCBI): domain Bacteria; kingdom Bacillati; phylum Bacillota; class Bacilli; order Caryophanales; family Paenibacillaceae; genus Paenibacillus; species Paenibacillus sp. FSL R7-0302. The sequence continues at coordinate 3,539,038 of NZ_JBBOWB010000001.1, read as the reverse complement.
CCCTTATGATGGTTGAGGAAGTTCTTAGAGAAAAGAGAGTGAGGGAATTATAATGCTGAGCAGCAAGACTAAAATAACATTCTACTTAACGTTATTAATCATTTCATTACTATTCATTAACGACACTGTGGCTGTGGGAGCGGCAGGAAAGACTTACTATTATGATACCAACGGGAGATTAGTAAACGAAGCATTGCACTCCAATGAGATTATGGAATATCAATATGATCTAAACGGAAATGTAAAGCGGAAGTTTAGAAGTAATAATATGCTTGTCAATCCGAATTTTGAGTTGAATGCCAGTAGAGCCACGGACATAGCCAGTGGTTGGGACAAATGGAGCGATACCGGAAGTGCCTTGTTTCAAGTAATCCCGGCGTCAGTAGTGTCTACGAGTGTGGCACAGAAAGTTTCAGCCTCGAATATGAGACTTGGTACGGCGGCATGGTTACTTCAAGATGTCACTGTCAAGGGAAACCTGCCTGTTCTATTTAATGGGGATATCAGTATCGAGAGTATTAACAAGGCCAAGGTGTCCTTATGTATACAGTATTTCGATGCAGCCAATACCCTGCTGTCTCAAAAAACAGTTGACTACCCTTCGGGATTTTCAAATAGTTATATGACTTTATCCTTGACGGATATCACACCACCTCAGACGGTTCGTGCGAGAGTCCATGTTGGAATCAGAACGGAAGAAGGGGGAGGAAGTGGTGCTTTTTATGTGGATAACATGGTATTCAGATATGATACCGCAGGCAATCTATTAAACAACCCTAGCTTTGAAAACAATCTATCCGGCCAAAAGGAAATCTCTGAAAGCTGGTCACGATGGTCAGATTCAGGCGGAAGTCTATTACAGGTAGTTTCTTCTCCTGTGACTTCAGGTGTAAGAGCTCAGAAATTGACAACGCCAACCATGAAGTCTGGAGGTGCCAGCTGGTTATTTCAAGATGTTGTAGTTGGAACAAACGTCCCTATTTCAGCTAACGGAAACATATATGTTGATCAGCTTACGTCCGCGAAAGTCTATATCGTTATCCAATTTTTTGATGAAAAGAATAAGTTCTTAACCCAGCAATCGGTGGACTATCCTACAGGGATACTCAAAAAGTATATGACGTTAGCTCTAAATACAACAACGCCATCGGATGCGGTTAGAGCCAGAGTGCATGTTGGGATTCAAGCCATTGCTGAGGGAGGCAACGGGTCCATTTATGTTGATCATATGGCTTTAAGTCATGATCCTCAAAGGAACATGTTATCTAATCCAAGCTTTGATACTAATTCCATGGCAAATGTTGGTGCGGCAGATAGCTGGCAGACATGGTCCGACACCGGGAATCATACTTTTCAAGTTGTGAGCCCTCTTCAGACAGCAAATACCTACGGACAGAAGTTCACTAGCGCTAATATGAAAAAGAACGGAGCAGCATGGCTGCTGCAAGATGTAGTGGTAAGCGGAAATAAGTTAGTCGAATTTAAAGGTAATATTTTAGTTGAGAGTACGGTGCAGACAAAGGTTGCTTTAGCTATACAATTTTTTAATCGTGATGATATCTTGCTCTCAGAGAAGTATGCCGAATACCCGGTTGAGGTCCTACAGAAATTCTCTATGCTGGCTTTAACCGAAAGAACTCCCTCCGATGCTGTGCGGGCGAGGGTTCATGTCGGATTACAAGCAACCGCAGCGGGCGGGAGCGGTACCTTTTATGTGAAGCAAATGATATTGAAATATAGTGAATAATGGAGCGTGTACTATCGTGAGTACGAAAATAGAGAAACTTGTTAAATATACCTGCCTTCTCTTTATCCTGTTTTTAGGATATGCTGCTTCATCTGCTTATGCTGAGGCGTCCAGTATAAACCATATCGTCGTTGATGCCATTGGTTCATCTCCACAGCGTATTTATACCTATAATCAAGGTCGGCTGGATAATGAGATTCTTCCGGACCGCACGATTAATCAATATACATATGATGCTAACGGAAATCTAATCAAGCGCAGCCGCGAGAATTCATCCGCACCACCCTACATATTCGATCTATCTTCAGTATCCTATGATATTTATATCCGCGGGGTTCAGCCTAATGTCCAGCAAGTGCACTTTCCAACATGGACTGCCTGGAAGGACCAGGATGATGTGGAGTGGATCGTAGGAGAGAAACTGGCCGATGGAGTCTGGAAAGGAACTGTAGTTTTCAATAGACATGGTGGAGAGACAGGTACATATATTACACATATTTATGCAGATGGGAAAATTGTTAGTGATGTAGGTGCAGAAGTAAGGAACAACGGAGTAACGGTTACAGCACCTGTACAAGCATCGCTGGCTGACGGTTTCTATACTGTGCAGGCTAGTGGTATACCGGAGAGTATCAAAGAGGTGCGCTTCCCTACGTGGACAGAGCATATGGGACAAGACGACTTGGTCAATCCCTGGATAACAGGTGAGAGACTTGCAGACGGATCTTGGAGAATTAAGATACCATTCAGTAACCACAATTTTGAAATGGGAAATTATATTACACACATATATTCATTTGACCGATATGGGAACAAGACAGGATTGGGCGGCAAAGTAGTCAATGTGGTAGGCGGCGCTGGAGGGTCTAAGGAGACCGACCTGTCCGGTGTTTCGTATGACGTATTCATCTATGGAGTAGATCCGTCCATCCAGAGTGTCCAATTTCCAACATGGACGGCGAACAATAATCAGGATGATATTGAGTGGATTGAAGGCGTGAAAGTCGGGAATGGCGTGTGGAAAGCAACAGTTGTGTATTCCAGGCACAATTCAGAGACAGGTAGGTATATTACTCATATCTATTCCAGTGGCAAGTTCCTTGGAGATTGGGAATATGATGTGACCAATTCACAAATAGTGAAAGCACCAGCAACTGCTAAGCTCGGTGAGGGCTACTATGAAGTCTCTATTGATGGAATTCCCGCTAACGTAACCCGCATGGAATTCCCAACATGGACGAATCAGAATGGCCAAGATGATCTCATTTGGTATCAAGGAGAACGTGAGAGTTCGTCCAAATGGAAAGTTCGGATTCCTTTTGCTAATCATGGGAATGAAACTGGGATTTATATCACACATCTCTATGCCAGTGATGGAAACGGAAATAGCCGGCCTGTTGGAGGAGTTACAGTAAATGTTAATCGTTAGTGAAATGATAAAGGATTGGGGGAAATGGATGACATGAAGATTGGAAGGGATTTAAAGATTCTAATTTGTATCATTGTATTTTTGTCTCTTATAATAAAGCCTTCACAGGGTTCGGCTGCTTCTGTAGATGAAGTGTTCAGGATCGTTGATAAAGGCGGAACCATATACAACTACGACCCCTCTGGTAGATTAACGGAGAGTCAAACTCATAGTGCAGTTGTCAAAAACAAATACGACTTGAATGGTAACCTGGTAACCCGAAATTCGGTAGTGAGAAGCCTGACACAGTGGCAGTTGGGAAACGGACTTGGCTCCAATACTCAATTCGTCAATGATGTGAATGGTGATGGGAAGGCGGATGCGGTTCTCTTTTTTAAGGATACGGGAACGTGGTATGTCGCTCTGTCGAATGGTCAAGGAATTAAGGGTTACCAGAGATGGATTACCGGCCACGGCGTGGGATCAGATGCCCAGTTTTTGGCCGACGTGAATGGGGATGGTAAAGCCGATGCGGTTATCGTAAATTACGGAAGTTGGTATGTAGCGTTATCCAATGGCAGTGGGTTTGAAGGTTATAAATTATGGGTGGCTGGGCATGGAGTTGGGGCTAGTGGTATGTTCCTGGCTGATGTGAATGGAGACGGCAAAGCAGATGCAGTTATCGAAAATAGCGGAAGCTGGTATGTATCCCTTTCTACAGGTCAAGGATTCCAGGCCTACAGCAGATGGGTTGAAGGATACGGTGTAGGAGCTTCCAAAGAGTTCCTCGCCGATGTGAATGGGGATGGTAAAGCGGATGCCGCTGTTTTCTACAAACAGGAAGGTTCATGGTACATAGCGCTATCAACGGGTAAGGGGTTCGAAGGCTACAAAAAGTGGATAGAAGGCCATGGCGTTGGTTCAGCGGATCAGCTTCTGGCCGATGTAAACGGGGATGGCAAAGCAGATGCCGTGATAGTCAATAATGGGAATTGGTATGTAGCTTTGTCAGGAGGTAGTTTCTTTAAAGCGTATGATAAATGGTCGACAGAAGGTGCCGTGGGAAGAAAAGTGTATTGGTTAGCTGATATTAATGGGGATCGCAAAACAGATATTGTTCACTACAATGAAGAGAGCGGAGAATGGAGCACATCATTATCAAGTGGTCAGAGCTTCCAAAATTATAAGGAGTGGTCACTGGAGGGTGGATCAGAGATTTTCTCTCAGTTTGTATCTGATGTGGATGGTGATGGGAAGGCGGATGCCGTTCTCTTTTTCAAGGATACGGGATCGTGGTATGTCGCTCTGTCGAATGGTCAAGGAATTAAGGGTTACCAGAGATGGGTTACCGGCCACGGAGTGGGATCGGATGCTCAACTGTTAGCGGATGTGAACGGAGATGGTAAAGCGGATGCAGTTATCGTGAATTACGGAAGCTGGTAGGTGGCATTGTCCAATGGGAGCGGTTTTGAAGGCTATAAATTATGGGTATCCGGCCATGGAGTTGGGGCCAGTGGCTTATTTCTGGCAGATGTGAACGGAGACGGCAAAGCAGATGCAGTTATCGAAAATAGCGGAAGCTGGTATGTATCACTTTCTTCAGGTCAAGGATTTCAGGCCTACAGTAGATGGGTTGAAGGATTCGGTGTAGGAGCTAGCAAAGAGTTCCCGGCAGATGTAAATGGGGATGGGAAAGCAGATGCCGTTGTATTTTACGAGCAGGAAGGTTCTTGGTACTTAGCATTATCTAATGGGAAGGGCTTTGAAGGGTATAGAAAGTGGATAGAAGGACATGGCGTTGGTTCAGCAGATCAGCTTCTGGACGATGTGAATGGCGATGGAAAAGCGGATGCTGTGAATATTAATAGCGGAAATTGGTATGTAGCATCATCAACTGGAACCAGCTTTACAGGCTATGAACCTTGGATTATGGGGTTTGGTGGTGTCGGTTCAAAATTATACCGGCTAGCAGACATTGACGGGGATCACCGTTTAGAAGCGATAGTGATTACCTCGGATGACTCGTGGTATGTGTGGGATTATCTATCTGGTGCTAATTGATTAAAAATGAAAATAGGCGGGAATAAGGAGCGAGACATTTCTATGAGCTTCAGGATAAAAAAGAAAATAATATATTTTCTTGCCTTAAGTCTAGTCTTTAATTTAGTTGGCATGTTCAATTCCGATTATATTGCGGCGGATGCAAGCATAGGTACAGGTAATTTAGTTAAAAACTCTGGTTTTGAAGCAACTACTAATGGCAGTAGCATAGCCGATAACTGGGTCTCACATGGGATAGGCAATTTCGAAGTTATCAGCTCAAAGGTCTCCGGAGGAAGCAAAGCACAGAAGGTTTCCATTAGTAATTTACCGACGAATCATTTTTCTGGTGTGAGCCAAACTTTATCGGTCAAACCCGGGCAACTGTATACTATGAACGGACGATTTTATATTGAAAGCATCTCCAACGCTAAAGTGCAATTATACGCAGATTTTTTTAATGCAGGGGCTTTTGTAGATAGTAAGGTTTACGAATTGCCTAGTCAGGCTACAGGACAATTTGTTAATTTGGGAGGAAATGGAGTTGTTCCTAAGGGAGCTACAACGGTTGTCATTTATGCTTTGATTCGTTCAGGTTCAGATGTTAACTCTGGAACTTTTATTACGGATAATATCTCATTTCAATATACTAATGACAGCAATCTGATTATTAATTCAGACTATGAGAACTTTTCAAACACACTTGCTAATTCAGACGACTGGGATTATACAACCTCATATAACCCGACATTTAGTTCCGTTGCCTATCCTTCATTAAGTGGAGCTAGAGCCCAGCAAATAAAAGTCTCATCTCTGCCGGTTAATGGATATGCCGGTATCTTACAGAAAATTAAGGTCGATCCGGGGAAGTCATTCCAAGCAAGCGGTGCATTGTTAATAGAGAATCTATCGAATGCCAAGGCTCAAATCTATATTGATTTTATGAGCTCCTCTGGTAATTATACTGGGACCACTATTCCCGAATATGCTAAATCGACCAATGGTACATACATGACACTATCTGATACAGGCCAAATTCCTAAGGATACAACTTATGCTGTTATATACGTAATCATTCGAGGGACAGGGAACAATGGTTCAGGAAGCATGTATGTGGACTCTTTGAATTTTCATTATACGAAGGAAGCTAATCTATTTAACAACGGGAACTTCGAAGCACCTGGTTCTAACGGCTTGGGAAGCGGGTGGTTGCCCAGTTACGGGAATGATAACCATACCTACAGATTAGTTTCGGAAAGCTACGGGAATACCGTTCAGCAAATCGATGCATCTAATATAAAAGCTAATGAGTATGTTGGAATAAGTCAGATGTTAAAAGTTGTACCTGCTAAAAAGTATACGATGAGCGGCAGATTAAAGGTGGATCGTATCAGCAATGCCAGGGTACAACTGTATGCAGATTTTTTTACAGGCTCAGGTGCGTTTGTTGATGCGAATATTGTAGAATTGCCTGCTACCACTCAAGGCGGATACATCACAATAGCTAATACTGGATCAGTACCTTCTAATGCTGATTACGCCCGTGTCTACGCTATCATACGTGCAACTAGTGGAGGCGGGGTGGCGAGTATTTATGTAGATGATATGAGATTCAGTTATAGTTCCAACTTAATTGATAACGCTGACTTTGAAGTAAGTAATTACGGGTCAGAAACACCGCTGAACTGGACAATTCATAAGCCTGTAGGAGTAGAGGATGAAATTCGGTTGGTTGAGAACAGTCCAGCTAAGGGTGCAACTACTAATTCTTATTCGGCAGCGGGACGTTTGCTTAACCAGACGCTTATACAAGGAACCCAGACTTATAATACATTTTACAAATATGACTTGAACGGAAATTTAACGAAGAAATCAACGGTGATAGGAACACTAGAGGCATTTCATAATCAAAAGTCAGTGGAAGTCAGGGGATTCGGGATTCCGGTTAATCAATATGTTGGCGTCTCTCAGACACTGCGTGTAATTCCTGAGAAGGCTTATATGGTTTCAGGCAATATTAATATCAGCTTGTTGTATCAATCCCGAGTGCAAATGTATATTGACTTTTATGCTATGGATGGGTCATTCGTCTCCAGCAGTATTAAAGACACCACTGAAGCGAATGGAAAGTATGTGTTACTGACGAATGAGGGGGTCATCCCAAGTAAAGCTGTATTCGCAAATGTATATTTTCTGATCAGATCTGCAGGAGAGTCTGGGGCGGGGACGTTCTATCTTGATTCGGCTAGTTTTGATTATAGATGAAATGATTTTTTATAGGAATATAGGAGAGTATAAATTGTGTTGAAAAAATTTAATTCAGAGAATGGGGAAAAGAATGAGTTATAGGAAGAGTTCACTTGGGGGAATTGTTGTATTTGTAATTTTTCTTGTTGGCTATTTCTCAAATGGTAATTTGATTTTTGCTGATAATGGTAAGAATCAAGAACTTCAATACTTTTATAATCAGAATCGATTGGACTTTATTTATTCAGAAGACAATTCATATTTAGATTTCTACTATGATCGGAACGGAAACTTGATAAATAAAATACATAGGGAGTTTGAAGGGTTTGAAAAAGGTAACATCTCGGCAACCAGCTTCATTCCTCTAATAGGTACACTATCGATGACCCAAGAGCCAAGCAAAGTTGTAAACGGAGCGTATTCAGCATATGGGGTTGGGGAAAAGAATGTGGAATGGACAGTGTTTATGATTTCAGATTTTCACAAGTTCAAACTTGAACCGAATACGCCGTATAGTGTGACGTTCAACTATAAAGTAATAGATAAGCCAGCAAGTGGAGGGTATTTTGACTTCTTTGTAAGGAGCTTAACCGGTAATGGAAAGGATGATGTAGGTTGGCTGACTTGGAATGAGGCCATCGGAACGAAGGGAAGTAAAAAGGTGGAGTTTGTGACTGGAGCGCAAAGTGATTATTTTCTGAACTTCGGGATGCGTAACGGTGGAGCAATTTCTATCGATGATATTAAAGTCACGAAGGAAGCGGAATCATTTGAAAAAGGGGACATTACAGCAACCCAGTATATGCCTCTGATAGGTACGCTATCGATGGCCCAAGAGCCAAGCAAGGTTGTAAACGGAGCGTATTCAGCATATGGGGTCGGGGAAAAGAATGTGGAATGGACCGTGTTTATGATTTCAAATTTCAATAAGTTCAAACTTGAACCGAATACGCCGTATAGTGTGACGTTCAGCTATAAAGTAATAGATAAACCAGCCAATGGAGGGTATTTTGACTTCTTTGTAAGGAGCTTAACCGGTAATGGAAAGGATGATGTGGGTTGGTTGACTTGGAATGAGGCCATCGGAACGAAGGGGAGTAAAAAGGTAGAGTTTGTGACTGGAGCGAACAGTGATTATTTTTTGAACTTCGGGATGCGTAACGGTGGGGCTATTTCTATTGATGATATTAAAATCACGAAGGAAGCGGAATCATTTGAAAAAGGGAACATTACTGCAACCCAGTATATGCCTCTAATTGGTACGCTGTCGATGACCCAAGAGCCAAGTAAAGTTGTAAATGGTGCGTATTCAGCGTACGGGGTTGGGGAAAAGAATGTGGAATGGACCGTGTTTATGATTTCAAATTTCAATAAGTTCAAACTTGAACCGAATACGCCGTATAGTGTGACGTTCAGCTATAAAGTAATAGATAAGCCAGCAAGTGGAGGGTATTTTGACTTCTTTGTAAGGAGCTTAACCGGTAATGGAAAGGATGATGTGGGTTGGCTGACTTGGAATGAGGCCATCGGAACTAAGGGAAGTAAAAAAGTGGAATTTGTAACTGGAGCGAACAGAGATTATTTTCTGAATTTCGGGATGCGTTATGGTGGAGCTATTTCTATTGATGATATTAAAGTTACTAAAAGGCCGTAACAGTAGCATCCTTACTATCTTGCTATGTGGAATCGACTTTGTAATGAACTGTTTCAGTTTTTCTTGGTCAATTGAACGGCGCTCCAGGGGAATGCTTCAGTTCTGGAAGTCCTCCTGTTTCATACGCTGTGATGACAATGGAATATTCAATAAACGGGGGTATGACTTATAAAAAGATATGTATTAATTTTATTAGCATTTGCTTTATTTATTAACTCTCAGACTGCCACAGCAATGAAATACACTTATTCAAGAACAGGTGGGTTAAATCTAATACGAATATCAGAAGAGAAGTATATGAATTTTCAGTATGATAACAACGGTAACTTAATTGAAAGGAAAAACTTATACTGCAAACCATCAGAATATAAACTTTTGAATGTGAATAGCAATAAGGCACTTGATGTATACGCCGGAAATAGTGTGAACGGGACCAAAGTTCAAATAGAAACTGATAACGGAACAGATGCACAGCGGTGGTTGCTCTGTACAGCCGAAAATAGCCTATTTAAGCTGATTAATGTTAATAGTGGGAAGTCACTTGATGTAGCAGATGGAGGAACATCCAACGGAACGAGGGTCCGGATATGGAACGATAATGGAACCGAAGCTCAGATATGGCGCGTAATTGAACAAGAGGACGGGTCTTATGAACTGATAAATATACATAGTAATAAAGCTCTCGACGTTTTAAATGGTGATACAGCGAATGGAACCCCTGTACAGATAGGGGCTTCTAACGGAACATCCGCACAGAAGTGGAGACTTATTAAAGCGATTAGCAATGGAGCAGAATACAAAATATTAAATGCTGGTAATGGAAAAGCCTTGGATGTGACAGGGGGAAATACTGCTGACGGTACTCCTATACAGATATGGACCCATAATGACACCGCATCCCAAAGATGGAGAGTCTATGATACTGGGGCAATAACTATAAGTTAATTAATGTGAATAGCGGCAAGGCACTGGATGTGGATGGTGGAGGTACAACTAATGGTTCTGCTATTCAAATTTGGACGGATAACGGTACAACCGCTCAACAGTGGAAATTTAAAGAGAATGCAGATGGATCAATTAGTTTCATCAATGTGAACAGTAATAAATTGCTTGATATTACAAATGGAAAAGATGAGAATGGTACCCGCGTACAGATTTATACGGATAACGGGACAAGCTCGCAAAAGTGGAAATTGATTAGATAGCTTAGGATAACTATGAGTATATATTGACCCTGGTGAAAGCAAAAAATCTATAAATTAATGAATAATAGCACCCAAGTCTGGCCGTCAACGCGGTGTCAAAGTATCAAGGGGACGATGCAATCGGAGTGACGATGGATCTAATCATTAATGTTAGCAACGGATACTCGATCTATTTTATCGTTAACCAGAATAGTAACTATGGGTACGATGCTACCAAGTGGAATCCCTTTATACTTTGCAATAGTTTAATCAAATATATTCCGACAGGAGAACTCATCCATGAGAACAAAATCTTTACTTAATCGCTGGTTGATCATTATTTTATCTTTCGCTCTGGTGTTGAGCTCGTTTCCTCCCTTACAAGGATCGGCATATGCTGAAGCGGCAAAGCAGTCATCCACTCGAGATGGCGCTGCTGATGGCTTGGTACCTTCTACTAAGCCTAGTCCTGAGCCTTCTGCGAAGGTGGAACCAAAGCCAATGCCTACTCCACAAAGTTTTGTGGAAACGGATAACTCGTTACAAAAGAGCTCCACAGCTAATGATTCTTCTGAATCTTATTTAAGATACAGTGTTGTTCCTGACGGTCCCGTCATTGTTGGAGAGCCAGAGAATGGCATTCAAGCGAAAATTAATGAGATCAAAGCTAAGTATGCGAACCGAAAGGCATCGAATGATTCCAGCAGGATGGCCATCAGCAGCATTCAACCTGAACCTTCTATGACAAACGAACAGATCGCAGAATTAATTAGCAAAGAAGCCACGATTGAAGATATTTATGAAACGGCTTATTTGAGTATGGAGAGCGGAGTGGACCCCGTTAAGCTCTATGAGGAGTTCAAAAGCAATAAGCTTTATACGACGTGGGATCAACTAAGAGAAGCTTATATTCCCTCTTCAAATACAACAGTTACCAATGATACATATCTTGAAACCTCAGCTTGGGAGGCAAATAGTTTACGTAGTCCCGTATTGGAAAGCGTCTATTCTCCTTATAGAAGCAGTGTTATGAAGGACGTGTATACTGAGCCTGGGAATAATCCCTTACTTACCGCTTTTGACTATCGGGTTAACGGTGTCATCGACAAAGATGTAATCAAGCAAATCAATCAGACCTATAAACCGCAATATTCGGATCGGGCAGATTCTTCGGAAACGATAGATCCGATTACAGGCAGCCTGACCTGGAAACAAAACCAATTCACTTTACCCGGCCGCGATGGATTGGATTTCAGCTTGGGGGTAATGTATCAATCCAATCAGGCATACGCCAGAAGACCCTATGGAAGTTATGTTACATCTGATAATTATCTGAGCAAAAAATATGACTTAGGCACGGGATGGTCATTCCGGTTGCCTAATCTTCAGTTTGATCTTACATTAAACGACAAGACGATGTACTATCACGATGGGGAAGGCGGAGTCTATGAAATAGGCAGCAAAGATACGGATCCGCTCTCTCAAACGACCCAACTAATTGGATACCCAGGTAAAGACAAGAAATTTGTGTATGATCCCAACCAATCTTTTACAAACGGGAAAGAGAAGTCGAATTATTATATAGAGTATGCAGATAAAAGGCGCGAATACTTTGGCGGGAATATGAAATTATTGCTGGGAATCGTAGATAGATACGGTAACGCAATAACATTTCGTTATCAGGATGTCCCCTATGGCCTCTTGCCATTACTGTCAGAAATAGAGGATAGCGTGGGGAGGAAAATAGTCTTCGTGTATGACCCGCACTCCAATGTTCAAGTACCTGAGAATGGGAGAGGGCAGCAAGAGAATATAACCGTTATTGTTAAAGCGCCCAATGGACAAGAATCCCAAAGAGTGGTCTATGAACGGGCCAGAGAAGGATATTACTTCTCATCGTATTCATTGCAACCGGGGGACCATTCCAAAACAACCTATTGGGATCCAGGTCCGATGATTGCTCTTCGATCCATAGTGAAGCCGGAAGAGGAGAAAGTTAGCTTTGAATATGCTGTAAGTGAAGCAACGTTTAATCCGGAATACAAGTATTATGATACGTGGAACTGGGCTACTTCTGTTGGAGTATCATTTTTACTGGACAGAACAAGATATAACCATTCAAGCACGAAGTATACTTATGGGCAGATTCCACGTAATCTGGGCCGGAAAGGGTCTATCAATGAATTTCAAATCACTAACCGATACGATCAATTAATAAAAAATAATACTGACAGCGGTAGAATGAATGAACAAACATTTGAATATGAAGGGACGGCTGATGGTTTTCCCCTCTACTACGAGACTTCTGATATGCAAGAGTCGGATTATTCTATATCTAAAGTAATTGATACAAATCAAACCACAACCCGCAGATTTAACGAAAAACGCCAACTGATTTTTACGGAAACGAAAGCGGCCAATGAGGAACGGACAGTCATTAAGAACACTCAATTCCATAGTTCCTTTAAGTACTTACCAACGAAGACAGAGCAATGGCTCTACAACGCGGGGGATACGGATGCTTCTGCTGCAAAGTTCTACCAGGAGACCGGCTACGATGAGCTGGGCTCTGTAAATTCTGAAACCAAACTATTAGATGAGAGCCAGAATAATGATCCAGGCTTAAAAAGTAAACTCACTACAACGTATGCGTATGAGCCTAATCACCATCAGCTGTCATCCAAAGTCTGGTTCAAAGACGTGAACGGCCCTCAACTGCAAGAAACCTATACTTATACACCAGAGGGAAGAATAGCGACCATTACGAATCCTTTAAATGAGATAACTACATTCAGTTACGAGTATCTTCCGGACAAGAAACAAATTACGAGATCCTCTGCAACGAGTGCTAAAGATGGTGCAGTATTCTCGGAAATAAATCAATATTTCACGAAAGATACCGAATACTCATTACCGGCCCAAGAAGATAGAGTATTCACGTCCAATGGTTCCCGGCAGGTAGTAAGCAAATATAACAAGTATGATCTGGGTTCAGGAAGAATTGTGGAATCGAAGGATGGCAACAATAACAAGGCTACCTATACCTATGATCAATTAGGAAGAATAAAGAAAGAAACCTATCCAACCCGGACGAATGACAACGGAGAGCAGTATCTGGAAGTTGTAGACTATAATTATTATCGTGAGAGTTCTCCTAATTTCGATGCGGTGAATGCAGGCGTATACACCTTGAAGGTAAATAGTATCCATACTGTGACGAAGGTTTCGACGAATCAGTCGATGAGCACCAATTCCGCTGTGTATTATAATGGTCTGGGTTCAGCAGTGATGGAGGAGCGTTTCGATCCTAATACGTGGGATTGGGAGTTCACACACTATCACTATGACGATCTGGGGCGTCCGGTGTATTCCATCGATCCAGCCGGAAATACCCTGACCGCCAGCTACGATGCCTGGGGTCGCCAGAACCGTGCAACCAATGCCAACAATGATCAGATGATCAGCGACTACAATTTCAAAACGCGTACCAGCGCCAGCTATATTAAGGATCATACTAACGAAGAAAAGCTGAATTACGTAGAGCAGAGCTATGATCATTGGGGGAATAAGCTGTCAGCGGCAACCTACAAGGATTGGCCAACCAAGCAGCAGCGGATCGCCGAATCATACCGGTACGATATTATGGGGAATGTTACAGGGTATACTGACCCTAACCACAATCTGAATGAAGATGGGGTAACCACCACCTTCGCGTATGATGCTATAGGCCGTTTAACCAGCCTGAAGGATGCCTTGAACCAGATAACCAACTATAGCTATGACGGGAACGGCCAAGTAACCAAGGTCACGATTCAAGCCAAAGGGGGTACTCCGCAAACTCTAAATACAAAGAGCTATAACGAACTCGGTCTGCCTAGCGTCAAGCAGGACGGCGCCTCGCAAAGTGAGAGCTATACTTATAACAATCTGGGGCAATTAGCCGCCAAAACTGACCGTAACGGCAGTTCATTTGGATATGTGTATGACGAAAGCGGCCAGCTAAAAACAAGCACGATTCGAGGAAATCTTAATAATATAGCGCAAACACAGGTAACGAAAATGATTAGCGGCGACGGCAGCCCGGATAGGCAAACGGTTCTCACCCTTACCAATGGGGTACAGACCGCTTCACATACCCAAACCCAGAACAGTCTGGGGCAGGTACGCAGTGCCTATTCGGAGTCGGGTGCGCATGCAGCATCGATCGGTAACCAACTTGATGTATTAGGACGAATGACAAAGATTACAGATAACTATATGGGGTTCTCTGCGAATTACCAATATTCTAAGGAACGGCTGGACAAAGTTCAGACAAATGGAAGCTCAATACTAAATAGCGACCCTTCTGTAAATGCCCAGTACAGTTATTATGCGAATAATCAGATTCACCGGATTGTTTATCCGACACTTACGGACGGCAGTCAACTTATCACGACATATACGTACAACAAAGCACTTGGCTGGACGGAATCGATGGAAAATACTAAAGGAAGCGGAAGCCTGTCCAGTTACAGTTACAGCTATGATAACAACGGTAACCGGATCGCTGCAAGTGAATCGCGTAACGGAGGCGGTGCCCAAACGACGCATTACGGGTACGATGCACTTAACCGGCTGATTTCTATCAGCCGCCCTGATGGTGGCCAAACGACGTATACTTATGATGTGCGAGGTAACCGACTTACCTTATCGGATACAAGCACCATAAGTTTGGATTCTGCGGATACCAGCTACACCTATGATCTGCAGAATACTTTAACGAGTGTCACCAAAGGCGGCGCTACAACTAGCTTCAAGTACTACGCCGATGGAATGCGTTCGATGAAAATTAAGGGTAACACCCAGACCCAGGTCAACTACAACTTCCAGGGCCAAGTCATCTCGGAAGAGAAACTCGTGAATGGCGACTTTGTCGAGCGGGCGAACTATGTTCGTGGCGACCGGGTGTTAGTGAAGAAGGACAAGAACGTCAATGATAACACCGTCAAAGATTATTATTACCTGTACAATGGACATGGCGATGTGGTGCAGATCGTAGATACCATGGGCAAGGTTATCAACAATTACACCTATGATGAGTGGGGCAATATCACCAGCCAGGACGAGAAAACCTCTAATTCTTTCAAGTATACTGGAGAGGCGTATGACGAGGAGACCGGACTGTATTACCTGCGGGCCCGCTACTATGATCCGAGTATGGGACGTTTTTTAAATGAGGACACGGTTGAGGGGCAGATTGATAATCCTCTGAGTTTGAATTTGTATACGTATGTTGAGAACAACCCTTTAAAATACATTGATCCTTCAGGTCATTCAGCAATGGCGGCAGGAGGCCTGTATTTAATTCCTGGGTTTGGAGAGGTACTGGCTGTTGTTACTGGTGCAGGTATTATATTTTATGGAGGGTACAAGATTTATCAGTGGGCTACTGCTCCAAAAGAGGCACCGAGTGTATCTATTCCAAAAAAACCAGAACTAAAAGTAATTCCAGGTGGTAATAATAGCAACAAACCAGAATCAAATCCTAGACCAAAAGTTTCGCCTGTATCTCAACCAGATAATGACAAACAAAGAAAAGAACCGACAAAAATCTATAGACTAGGGAGTGATAGTCCATGGAACTTGACACCTAGAGAAAAGGATGCAACAACAGGGTTGTCATTTTTATTAACTCGCCCTTCCTCTGGCTCTTATATTGAAACAACAGTCGAAGATGTTAATACTTCTGGATTACTTGTAGCAATTATTGACGGGAAGAATCACGTTTCAGTTGTGCCTTCAGATGGGAGACTTACTTATTGGGCTTCGCAAAGACCAAATACTGGAGATGCTGCACGAGATTCATACAATTATAACATCCAAGGAAGTTGGAATGCTTATACTACCGAAATGTTAAAAATATTTGGTTCTTATGATAAATGGGTGCAAAAGAAAGGAGGATTGTAATACATGAAAAATTACAATGATTTAGATATTGCAACTATGATTGTAACACTGGATGATTTACAAAATTCTCAACTAATATCAGAAGCGCTAGAAATTCAAAAAAGACTAATTGAAATAAGAGAAGGTCTTATCCCGTTTCTTAAACTATCAAAGAAGGACTCGAGCTTTATACATTATTTTTCTGCATTTTTTATCCCAGCATGTGATAAGGAATTTTTGGGAATGATGAAACAAGAGCTATTTGCAGTTATAGATAACATGGATCTTACTGAATATGTAGATTTATTGATTGCCGAAAGTTTGATTAGAAAACAGGTTTTTGTTGAAGAATTGAAGGGGAAATTACTTGAAAAACAAGAACACGTTCAATACTTTTATAATTATTCAAATATGAACAAATTTGTGCTAGGTGATTATTTAGATAAATTATCCTCTTTGTTAAACATATAAAACTCTCTTTTTAATTTGAAAATGGTGTATAAACGGCACCTAAATCTGCCTAAAGATCTTCTATTGATTGACTCTACGACGGTTACGGCGGCAAACTCCCGCATGTCTTGGGCTCCGTATAAAAAATTCAGAGGAGGCATCAAGCTGCATGTCGCTCTTTCGCATGGACAGCATTCACTCGTGAATGTGGTCGAATCGATTGCCAGGCGCAATGACGCTCCAGTTGGAGAAGTTTTGGCCGATAAGGACTACCTTTTAGTTCAGGATCGGGCATATGGAAAAATCGGTCGATTGGATCAATATGTGCAGCAAGGTCAGTCCTTTGTGATTCGTCTGAAAGACAATCTCCATTTGGTGATGCCGCGAAAGCTTCAGCGACCGGCGGAGGGAGACACCAAAATTGTACGCGATATCACCTGTTATATTGGTCAAGGCAAACACCAATCCGTCCACCGCCACCGCGTCGTTGAATTTGAAAATGACCGAGGTGAAGTGATACGAATTGTGACCGATTTGAGAAAAGAGTCCGCTCATGTGATTGCTGAAATGTACAAAGCACGTTGGGAAATTGAAGTATTTTTCCGCTGGGTGAAACAGCATTTGAATGTCCCTTGCCTATTTGGAACCACCGAAAATGCAGTATATAGCCAATTGTTTGTAGCCCTTGCCGCGTATGTGCTTTTGAAATACATTTTTGATGAAATTCACCCGAAGGTACCGGTCTTCGCTGAGCTGACTCTTTGGGAATTTATGCAGGACTGGCGTATATTTAATCTTCCGCTGGAGTGGCAGATTCAATTTAATCTGCTCAGGCGTAAAGATCCTTTAGGTATTTTTGTCATCCCATAATATGGGTAATCAACACGCCTACGTCACGAATTACTATTACCTGTATAACAGTCACGGTCACGTCGTACAATTGTGGATATTAACGGGTAAGCAGCAACCAGTAAGGAAGAGGAACCTCCAATTCCTTTAAGTACACAGGAGAAGTGTTCGATGCGGAAACAGGTCTGTACTACCTGCGGGCGCGCTACTATGATCCGAGTATGGGACGTTTTTTAAATGAGGACACGGTTGAGGGGCAGATTGATAATCCGTTGAGTCAGAATTTGTATAAGTATGTGGTTAACAACCCACTAATTTATAGTGATCCAAGTGGTCACGAGCCTATGCCAGGACAAATAGTTCAACAACTTATTAATTAATGGTTATATGTATGAAATAAAGATAAAAGGTAAAGGTGGAGCTTGGAGACTTCTTGGTAATTTTGATGAAAAAACAAAACACATAATTTTTGAAACTCTAGAAAAAACTCATTGAAGGGGGTGTGTAATGTTTGATTTTGAAGAATTAAAAAAATGGATTATAGAACATGATATTGAACAAAAAGCATATAAGGGATTTTGGGTAAATATCGAGAATTATAAAATTGAAGAGCCGGATGAATTTATGTGCTATTTTTCAACATACAAAGGAAAAGAGGATAGAGAGGATTTTGAAGTTAAAATTAAATCCGTAGCAATAAATTATAGTAACAACTACCCTAATTGTGACTATAATCATGTCATTGTTACAATTCCTATTAGATATAAAGGGAAAGAGTTTGGATACTACCAATTGCTTTTGAATTTTGATGGTGTACTTGACGATGACTTTTTTGTAATACACTAATATAGTTGAATTTATAAGTGGCTGTTCTATTGCTTTCATGTAAATGAATCTAAATTAAGATTATTTAAGGCAAAGATTCATTATTTTTTCATGAAATACTCAGAGTATGGGGGGGATTTGTTAAAATACTAGATAGTTTGATTATGTTAAGTATTGATGCCACATGTGATCTAAACACTCCATGTGGCTTTTTGTGAAGGAGAGTTTCACATTCACAGTGCCCGGGCAGTTAGCGGCTAATACCAGTTACACGTATGATCTGCAGAATACCTTAACAAGCGTCACCAAAAACGGCGCCAACACTACCTTCAAGTACTACTCTGATGGAATGCGTTCGATGAAAACTAAGGGCAATACCCAGACCTAGGTGAACTACAACTTTCAGGGTCAAGTGATCTCGGAGGAGCAAATCGTGGACGGCAACTATGTCGAGCGGGCGAACTATGTCCGTGGTGACCGGGTGTTAGTGAAGAAAGACAAAAACGTCAATGACAACACTGTCAAAAACTATTATTACTTGTACAATGGACATGGTGATGTTGTGCAGATCACGGGAGAGGTATAGGACGAACCTGCGCGCACGATATTGTGACCCGAGTATGGTGCGGTTTTTGAATAAGGATACGTTTGAGGGGCAGATTGTTAATCCGCTGAGTCCGAATCTGTATACTTATGTGGAGAATAATCCGTTGATATATAGTGATCATACTGGTCATATTACATTTAAAGCGGGCTGGTACATTTCTCGTGGGAGTCAGGACTATTTAATAAATTCTACTTATAAAAGTGTAAAATCCCTCTTTAGCCCCAGTACTTATAAGTCAGTGTGATATTTCTCAAAAGATTTATATAATGGGAAGATTGATATTAGCGAACTTGGAAGTGCAATAACTCAGAACTTAATAGCACCATTTAGTTATCTAGTGCCCCTTCACACAACCTTGATCTTACGTTGGGGTATAGATGAGTTCCACATTGTTTGTTGCAGCCCAATCTTTCACTTTGTGATGCAGGTGTGGGGAAAAGTTATCTAAAATGATATACAGGCGTTCAGACCGATGAAATCGTCGTCGGAGCACATGAAAGAAACGAAGAATATCCTGATGCTTCTTCGTTTTTGAAGCGTGACCATACAACTGATCTGTTTTCAAATCCATTGCAGCCAGTACTATAACGCAGCAGCATTAAAATCAGCTAGAGATTATATTCAAAAAAAATGGTACTATTCAGATTACCATATTAGTAAGGATTCTTGATAATGGAACAATGGAAATAGTGGGTGGGCATCATCGTTGGTGGGCAGCACAACAAGCAGGATTAAAATCCGTTCCAATTAAGGTGGAGAAATAATGGGAGTAGAAAGCTTTTATATTAAATTACTTGTTAAAGAACAAGAAGAGAATAATAAAATCCATAACTAATTTAATATGTAGACTTATTGAATTGAATATTAATTGTGTTCCAAGAAACAAAAATAAGTTTGAATTAGAGAAGTTTTTAATAATGACGATTCATGCTGATGAAAATAGGATATTAGAAATATCAATTGAAGGATGTTTTTCTTGGTTTAGCGACTGTATTGTTGAGATGTTTAGAATCTCCCAAATAATTAATGAAAAGATATTTCAGATAAAAGTAGGCACAAGTAAAATCGAGAAGATTTCTATTCAAAATAAAGAAGAATTTTGTAATGCTATTCGAAAAGATTATTATGAAAAGTACAATGATTTTTTAAATCGGTATGGTATAACTGATGTCAAATGTCTACCTAGAGAAGACTTTTATAATTATTTCAAAAATTACAAACGAAAAAGTTACTTTAAGAAACTCTTCAACAAATAATTCTGAAGCTATCGGAAAAAATTCTGTATGGCTTTTAGTTGTAGGTTGGGCTTAGACGTTATGTTAAGTGAAATGACCTTGATAAATTGGTTCAAGAATGCTCAGAATATGTGAGAAAGATTTATTAAAATGATTATTAGTTTAATTATGTAAAATATTGATGCCACATGTGAGCTATAAACTCGATGTGGTTTTTTTGGAGCAGTATTGCTTATATTATACAAAGTATACTGGGTCTAAAAAATGAGATGAAGCAGAAAGTTATGATGTTGCATATTGATTTTTTTGGTGGAATAGATTTTTCAACACGTGATTTTGAAGGGAATAAACTTTTAGTTGAGAGTCTTGCAAAAAAATATAGAGATTTTATTAGATGATGGTTGGTACCTGAAGCAGAATCCAAATGGTAATTACGGCTGGAGCGTATTAAGAATTTTGATTCACTTCACATTGCAAGTTATCTATTATGGTGATTGATTGTTTTTTACAACGAGAAGGTGGACTTGTTTCTGTTAAAAAAATGATGAGACTATGAGGTCGATTCCATGAGAGAATTCGAGGAAATACAGCGCGACGTATCCGCTATTGTTCGTAATATTGTTGTGACAATGAGAAAAGATAGAGAACTACCGCTGGAGCAAATAGAAATTTTAATAGGTTATCTAAAAGAGTATAAGGCATATTCTAGAGAACTGGACGTTATATCTAAAAAAATAGCATATGAGTTGTTTTATTTGTTTATTAGCATATCTAGTCAAATGGAAAACAATACAGGAAAAGGAGAGGAAGTTATGGATAACTATATTATTACTAGACTGTATATGACAATTACTTCGATTTTTAATGATGGTTTGTACCAATAGGTGGTTTTTAAGATTGTTCAGATATGAATGAAAAAATATGAAATAAAATTAAATTCGGGGAAATGAAGGCTGGAAATTATGAAATTAGCTAAAAGAAAGTTGATATTCTTAGGTGTTATTCTCTTTGTGTTTTTTTCTGTTCTTCTCTTAAATTTATTTCTATCAAACAAAAATGATATTAATTATAGAACTGATATTGAGCCTATCAATAGCCGCTTTCCAATGCTAAAAAACATACAAAAGGTCTATTGGAGTAGCAAAGTAATCGATAACCGCTTTGGACCAATTTCATATTGGATAAGAGGATATGTGTTTTTAGATCAAACTTCTATATTGAACATTAAAGATATTTATTCTTGGGAGACTGTAAATATAAAACCGAAAATGAAATATGATTTTAAGGGCAAGACGCAGAGTTGGGGTTACAGCGAGGAATTTGATAATTTTATTAAGGCTTCAAATTATGTTGGTAAGTTTTATCTAGACTTGAATGGTGATTCACTTTATTTCGAAATTGAACAGTAGGTGCATGAAAGGACTGAATTATAAATTATAGTGGTGCTATTAACGCCGTACTGACTTTTGTAGTCTTAAGCTTTAAAAGGGAGTAAGGAACGGGTGGATAATACGACTTATTATTCTATTAGTATTAATAACTAACGACACGGTCGGAGGTTTAATATGGATGTTTGTAATGGCGAACAAGAAAAACATATTAGTAGTCTTTACTTTGAAAATAAGTTAAATAAATTGCAAAAAGTAAATAGGATTAACACAGGGATTTTAGATGTTTTTCCTAAACAACTAACTGAACTAGAAGCGCAGGGAGTTGATTTTTCAATATTATATTTAGAACATGAGGATCAAATATTGATGTTTTTTCAGAAAATATATGAATTAAACAAAAGTTCTATTTATGTTAAGTCAACTCGAATTATTAATACTAGCGATGGCTATCTAATTCAAAAAGGTTTTACCAAAGATGATATTGAATTTATTGAAAAATTCCTTTGTTACGAAAATAAATTATTACAGTTGAACCATTTTGAAGAATTAGCAAGAATTATAACACTATCTACACGGGAAGTTGTATTTTCAAATTTTTATACAGAAGATACAGCCATTCAAGGGAACTTTGATCTCTCATTTCCAGTGTATTTTCTTTCAGAACAATCAAAAAAACTTTTAAATGAGTATGCATCAGAAGTTAATTTATATATAAGGTGGTGAAACACAATGAGGCTTTAACTCCGTATTGCGGTTTCTTATAGGAAAGGGCTGAACTCATATTTTCCAAATGAAGTTAACATTCAAGAAGCGAAGTTCAGTGGGGATTCTAATTTGTATATGTAAGGCGGTTGAAATTTCTTGCAGTAGTCGCACTGAATGGGTGCCTGAACCCAGTTCTATAGTTATGACTAAGGCTGAAGTTTCAAATATGTGATATCTAAATCGTAAAACTTCGGAAATTAAAGAATTAATAAGGAGTGTTTTTATATTGGTGTTCGAAGAAATAGATTTTTATCCCGGCAATGTTACATACGAAGACTTTAATATCGATATCAGCAAACCGCTTGATTATGATGATGATGGATTAAAGGAAGATATGTTTAAAGTACAATATCCTTACAATTATATCTTAGACATTGGATGGTATGATGGAGTTCATAAATTCATTATTTATGTTATTAAAGATTTCGATTGGGATAATCCAGTAATAAGAAAACAATGTGATTTAGTGCATCTCCGTCACAATACTGAAATTTGTGCGCTTTTTATTAGAGAGTTATTATCAAAGAAATAATCATTTCATTTCGATTTATAGTCAGATTGCTAATAGCTCTTCACATCAAGTTTACATAAGAGATGGAGGTGTGGATGTGGTTACCCCAGTACTTAAAGGTATAGATATGATTGAAAATCAATATGGATTAAAAGGTACGGCTTATATTGCGGAAGAAGACGATAGGGGTTCGGATTGCTTTCACTTTCAAGTCTTGACTCCAGAATTAGTGTTAAACAGTCTGCGTGAAAATAAGATACTAAGTGGGAGAGGGATTTTCATAGTTCAAAATTACTCGGAGGAGTTGCTTGTGTCAGAGATAAATAAAATACTCCAAGATTGTATTCGTCCTACATGGGATGAAGCGGCAATAGCTATTAACCGTTATCTGAACTGGGAATACGACAATATTCGTTACATTACGGAAAGGGAGATATTATCGAGCCTTGAGATTTAATTCAATACAAGGAGTGATTTAGTATATGGATACAGATAAGTTGAAAGAATTTGAGATGAAATATGATTGTTTCCCAAAAGCTATTGATTGTTTTTGGAAGTATGTTAACTCATGGAAAGCTGATGAACCCAATGAGTTCTATGAAGCTTTTACGACTTTCAATATTTCAAAAATAATATTAGAGAAAGAGAAAATTTGGTAGCGTCAAGAAGTTTGTGTAAATGAGTAGAAGTACCTCCCCGGGGTTACGGGTTGGGGGTGTAGTGTTTCTGGGGGGAGGGGGAACCCCGACCCCCAGAAACTGGATTCATTAGTTACTCTTCTTCGGCTGTCGGCAACGAAGGGTAGCGGGCTTCATAGAGCTGGCTGAGCTTCTTTTTCACCGTGTCCACCCCAAAGCCAGGGGTGACTCGCTGCCCAAACCTTTCGTTGTAGCCTAACATCTCCAGATACACGATTTTTTCTGCCGCATCCATGTTGGTCAGACTATTCATCGGCTTCAGGCGTTTACGGATTTCCTTGTTCATTCGCTCGATGGGATTGGACGTGTAAATCGCTTTACGCATCGGTTCCGGGTACTTGTAGAACGTCAGTAACGTCGAAAGCTGCTCCTCCCAAGACCGCATTTCCTTCGGGTATAACGCATTCCACTTCGCTTTCACCGTGTCAAAGTTCGCCCGGGCCACGACCTCATCCGGCGCATCATACACGGTCTTCAGGGCTTTAATCACATCGGTTTTGTGCTCCACCCGGATTTTGGGTAACGTGGCTCGTACTTTGTGCACCACACAATGCTGCACATCCGCCTGCGGGTAGGTTTCTTTAAAGGCCGCATCTAGCCCCGGCAGTCCGTCAAATACACCTAGCAGCACTTCCTGGGCCCCGCGTGCGTACAGATCTTTGAGCACCTCCCGCCAGCCATTCGAGCTCTCTTGACCCCCCACGTAGAACCCCAGGATTTGACGCTGACCTTCTTCGTCGATTCCCATGGCAAAATAGACGACTTCGCCCCGGACCGTGCCCCGTTTCAGCTTCACGTACAGCCCATCCAGGTAAATCACAGAGTAGCGCTTGCTCAGCGGACGTTTCTGCCACTGGTGAATGTCCTCCAGCACCGTAGCGGTGATGTTACTGATGGTGGTGGGCGAGTAATGGCTGCCGAACATGCTTTCAATAAACCGGGCCACATCTCGGGTACCCATGCCGGATTTATACATCTGGATCACCGCCTCCTCCAGCCAGCCCTCCCGCCGCTGGTACGGTTCAAACATCTGAGTTTGAAAGAGACCCTGGCGGTCCCGGGGAACCTGAAGATCCTCAATATGGCCGTATCTCGTGTGCAGATCCCGTGTATAGTATCCGTTACGGCTATTGCTGGCACCGGCTTCTTCACTCGCCATAAACCCTTGGATTTCGGCACGCAGGAGCGATTCCATATTCTCTTTCATGAAGTCTTTAACAAGTTTTTCAAATAGATTATTTAGCATATGTTCGGGTACAATAGTCATCGAGTAGGGCTCCTTCTTGGTGTTGTGGTAAACCCGAGGATACCCTACTTTTTTGGTGCCTGGCTAGGCTCCAAATTGTGGTACACAACTTACTTTACGCCATCGAAAATTTCCCTTGTTATAAATTATAGGTTTGATAATCCAATTGAATATGTAAATACTACAATAAAAGTAATTTTTATGGGGAGATCTTTCGCTGAATATTATCTTCTTCAAAATTTGAATGGAGAAATTATAGATGATGGATTAAGTTTTATATAAAGGGAAAAGAGTATCAGATAAGTGGCTACGAGTTAAATTATACTGAATGTTTGAAATAGACATTATATAGGAGGGAGCTTTTCATGGAAAAACAAGAAATATTTATGGAGGGTTATTTGGATAGACCTATTCAGATAACATTTCTGGATAACTTATATGTAACGGGTACATATGTAGATTATCATTATTCTAATAATGTTATAGTCATAATGCCTGAAGATAAAGGTGAAGACGCACGTCTTTTCATTCCGCTAAGTGCAATAAAATCTATATCCCCTTGGCTTTATTAATAAACACACACTTAATTGATAATTAAGTCTCCAATATAAAAATTCGCATGGAAAAGATTAGGGGGCCTAAGAATGGGTAAGCTAGAAATATTTATGAAAGGGTATTTAAATGGAGGAATAAAAATTACATTCTTGGATAATTTGTTTGTAATAGGTGCATATATTAATTACGATTATAATAATAATGTAATTGTTATATTACCAATGGGAGGACCTGTTGATAGGGAGCTTTTCATTCCATTAAGTGCAATAAAAACTATAGGACCCTGTTCTATCAATACATATGATTGTTTGGAAGATGATTAATTTGAGTCAGAAATGAAAAAAACTTTAGGAGGCCATTATGGAACAAGAAGTGATTTTTATGAATGAGTATTTATATAAAGGTATTAAGATAACATTTCTTGATAATTTACATGTAATAGGAATGTATATGAATTATTACTCTTTCAACAACACTATAGTGATAATGCCTGAGGAAGATCATGATGATACACGCTTGTTAATTCCGTTAAGTGCCGTAAAAACCATTGAGCCATGGCCGATTGATTAGTGAGCATCTAAGATGAGCGATTATGAATAGAAGAGCAAATGGAAAATTTCAGTTATGCAATAACAGAAGAAGCGC
This sequence comes from Paenibacillus sp. FSL R7-0302, assembly GCF_038006885.1. Taxonomy (NCBI): domain Bacteria; kingdom Bacillati; phylum Bacillota; class Bacilli; order Caryophanales; family Paenibacillaceae; genus Paenibacillus; species Paenibacillus sp. FSL R7-0302. The sequence continues at coordinate 3,513,056 of NZ_JBBOWB010000001.1, read as the reverse complement.
AAGAATTTTGTGAAGGCATTGTGATGGAGATGATTCAATTATTTAATATAAGCGAGGAAGAGACATGGGGTAGAGTGAATGATTTCTGGAAAAGACCTTTTAATGAAGAATACGACATTAGATATCATGAGGCATCTAACTACTGGGCAAATACCATATATTTTGGTCCGGAAACTAACTGGTGGAAGAGAGAAGGTGATCCAACATTAAGGCCAATACCATATCCATAACAGAATTAATATTAAAAGTGCAGTGCCTTGTATAGTATTTGAGGCACTTTTTGCAATTCTATTCGAGCTTTTAAAAAATTATTGCAGGTTGGTCATGTTCAGTTTTACCTTAGGAGGGGTTTTCATGGAAATGCAAGAGGTATTTATGAAAGGTTACTTAAATAAACTTATCCGGATAACTTTTCTTGATAACTTACATGTAATAGGAACCTATGTAAATTATTATTATTCTAACAACGTTATTGTTATAGTGCCTGAAGGTGAAGATAGTGATGCCCGTCTTTTTATTCCGCTAAGTGCAATAAAGACCATCTCTCGTTGCCTGTATTAATCAATTTTACTTTACTGATGATTAAGTGAGAGCCGACAATTATATATACTTGTACACTGATTTTTCGTTAGCTGCTTTGAGATGAAGGTTACTTATAATATTAGGAGGAGTATTATGGGAAAACAAGAGGTCTTTATGGAGGGTTATTTAGATAAATATATTAAGATAACATTTCTTGATAATTTACATGTAATAGGAATGTATCTTAGTTATTATTCATTCAACAATACTATTGTTATTATGCCAGAGGAAGATCATGATGATACACGCCTGTTAATTCCGTTAAGGGCAGTAAAAACCATTGAGCCATGGCCGATTGATTAGTTTTCATCTAGGTTGAATAAATTGGTTAGACCACGTGTGAGCTTAAACACTCCATGTGGTCTTAATCATTTCTTTAAATCTTGACTAGTGACCGATAATGATTGCTGTGTTGTGAGACGGTTATTTTAACAGAACTATTTTGTAAAAATAAAGTCTATCGCCTATGAGAGTATTTAAAGTCATTTTGATATAAACATATAATAGCATGATTTAGCTAGTAGATATTTATTGAGCGAGGTGATCCCGATAGCCGCCAACTTCAACATCGTCCTATATTCCCGGAACCTTATTGACCCGGATAAATTGTTGAGCATTGTGCGAGACAAGGGTTTAGAACCTGTTATCAATCATATCGAATCAATAAGAAATTGGGAATATGAAGATGCAAGAACTCACACGATTCAGGGAATGCTGGCAGCCCCTTTTGCTGCTCTTCTTGAGGAAGGACGAATTATTTGGATACAGGGAGAGGCCAAACTGAACAGGTTTGTAGTGCTTTTGAGCAAGTCGGAAGAAGTGTATGAAACAAGAATTTCAATCGATACCCGCCATATAGATTACCTGGATGATACGCTGAACGAACGTAACAAACCCTTCTATGATGCACTTTCAAACCTGTTGTTATCTTCCGGACTGGTGAATGATTTCCTTGTTGCCGCATTAGGTGTGGAAGTGGTGGTGGACTACCATATCGACCCAAACAAGATGATGCGCAATAGCCACAATGTGCTGAAGTGGGTATTTAAACCATAAAGGAGGCCCCCCAAATGTCCCTATCCCGACAACAACTAATCGCTCTCGTAACCAAGATCGTGAACGCCGAAGGAACAGAGGCGGAGTTGGATCAATCTCTCGAGACTGTTATGAGCAACGTGCCTCATCCGCAGGTGAGTGACCTCATCTTCTGGAATGAGCCGGAGCTGACGCCGGAGGAGATTGTTGATGCTGCGCTGGGTTATCAGCCGATTGTATTGCCGCCCCCAATGGAGAACTAGCTCTGAACTGCCTTGCGATTAAAGATCGCGAGGTTTTTTCAATTACAGACCGCCCCAATCCCCAATTTCGTCAAGTGTGAAAATGGTGCGCTAATTGCTGACAAAATTCCCGCATAATCAACCATTTTCTCTCACAGCAAGGGCGAAACCTGCTCTATAATGGAAGCGTTACCAAAGTATGCTTGGGGAGGTAAGGATCATGAGTCGAAAACGTATCCGAAGACTGGGAACACTCGTCCTGCTGGCAGCGATGTCAGGCTCTTTGTTTAACGTTTCTCCCGCAGTAACCCATGCCGCAGCCAGTGAAGATTACAGCTGGAATAGTGTGGTTACCGGTGCGGGCGGCGGTTTTGTGCCGGGGATTATTTTCAACCAGAGTGAACCGAATCTGATCTACGCGCGGACGGATATAGGCGGGGCTTACCGCTGGAACGAGGCGGACGGGAGCTGGATTCCGCTGACTGACACGGTCGGCTGGGCAGATTGGAACAAGAACGGCGTAGACGCGCTGGCTACCGACCCGGTGGATCCGGACAAGGTGTATATGGCAACCGGGACGTACACGAATTCATGGGACGGCAATGGTCAAATTATGCGTTCCAGCGACCGTGGGGATACCTGGCAATCTACGCCGCTACCGTTCAAGGTTGGCGGCAATATGCCTGGACGTTCAGCCGGGGAACGGCTGGTCATTGACCCGAATAAGAACAGCATCCTGTTCTTCGGGGCGCGGAGCGGCAACGGCCTGTGGAAGAGCGTGGATTCCGGGGTAACCTGGTCCAAGGTCACCTCTTTTACGAACGTAGGGACGTACGTCCAGGATCCGGGGAATGAGTATCAGAGTGATATCGTGGGCTTGTCCTGGGTTACTTTTGATAAAAGCACGGGCTCTGCCGGACAAGCTACCCAGACGATCTATGTCGGAGTCGCGGATACCGCCAAAAGTGTGTTCCGCAGCACAGATGGAGGTGCAACCTGGTCAGCGCTGCCTGGACAGCCGGTAGGCTTGCTTCCGCATCATGGGGAGCTGTCGGCAACCGGCGAACTGTACATTACCTATAGTGACGGGGTCGGGCCGTATGACGGACGCAAAGGCGAAGTCTGGAAATTTAACACAACCAGCGGCGTCTGGAAAAACATCAGCCCGACTACAGGAGCCGACAACTTCTACGGCTTCGGGGGGCTTGCGCTGGATGCCCAGCATCCGAATACGCTTATGGTCGCCAGCCTCAATGCCTGGTGGCCGGACGAGGTGATCTTCCGCAGCAAGGACGGCGGGGAGACCTGGAGCCGGATCTGGGATTGGGGCTTTTATCCGGAGCGCAACTATAAGTTCGAGATGGACATCACGGCGGCCCCTTGGCTTGATCATGGACTCTCATCGACATCACTTGATCCTGCGCCTAAGCTGGGCTGGATGATGGGCGATCTTGAGATTGACCCGTTCAACTCGGACCGGATGATGTATGGCACCGGCGCTACGATCTACGGTACGAATAACTTGGGAGCCTGGGACACCGGCGGCAAGGTTAAGATATCCGTGATGGCCAAAGGGGTAGAAGAGACCGCAGTGCTCGGGCTGATCAGCCCGCCAACGGGTGCCCACCTGATTACCGCGCTTGGCGATGTATCCGGCTTCCGGTATGAGGATCTGACAGCGGCACCAGTCAAGTTCCAGACCAGCCCTTCCTGGGCCAGCACGAACAGTATCGATTATGCGGAGCTGGACCCGGCCTATGTTGTCCGTGTCGGCGGTGTGGACAAAGAGAAATATCCGAACGGTAAGTCGATTGGGATCTCGAATGACAACGGCAAAAACTGGTACATGCCGAATGCAGAACCCTCCAAAGGCGGCAGCACCACAGTAGGCCAGGGTCAGGTAGCTGTATCTGCCAGTGGGAATGCGCTGCTGTGGAGCACCTTGGATATCGGGGTCTTTTACTCCAAGTCAGGCGGCAACTCCTGGACGGCGAGCAGCGGAATTCCTGCCGGAGCGAAGATAGCTTCCGACCGGGTGAATCCGAATAAATTCTATGGCTTCTATGAGGGCAAGCTCTATGTCAGTACAGATAGCGGAGCCACCTTCACAGCTACGGCTGCGACCGGCTTGCCTGCCAATAACGTAAACGGGCTGCAACCGAACCAGGCGCAAGTGAGCCTGAAGGCCATGCCGGGCGTGGAAGGCGATATCTGGTTTGCCGGAGGACACCCGCTGGATAAGTACGGCATCTGGCATTCTACCAACTCAGGTGCCAGCTTCACGAAGCTGAGTAATGTGGAAGAAGCGGACCTGATCGGGTTCGGTAAGGCCGCACCGGGTGAGAATTACATGGCACTCTATACGGTAGCCCAGATTGATGGCGTTAGAGGAGTCTTCCGTTCGGATGACGCCGGAGCCAGCTGGGTGCGGATTAATGATGATAATCATCAGTATGCCAGAATTAATATGGCGATTACAGGCGATCCGCGGATCTATGGACGCGTCTATCTCGGGACCAACGGACGCGGGACCTTATATGCTGATCCGGTGAATCCTCCGGCAGCAGGCTCCGTTATCACGCCGGTCACGGCCAGCTTCGATAAGAAGACAGCGAATCAGAACGACATCGAAGTGACGATGACCTTGAACGGGAATACCTTGGATTCCATTACCAATGGTGCTTCTGTATTATCCGCTGGAACGGATTATACAGTCAGCGGTTCCACAGTGACGATCCATAAGGCTTATCTGGCGGCACAGGCTGTGGGAACAACCACCCTAAGCTTCCATTTCAGTGCCGGAGCGGCTAAGACCTTAACGGTTACGGTAGCGGATACGACAACAACGGCTAATGATTCAACCATCACACCGGTCACGGCCAGCTTCGACAAGAAGACAGGGAACCAGAACGACATCGAAATAGCGATGACCTTGAACGGGAATACTTTAGCTTCTATTAAAAATGGTTCGGCGGCGTTAACCGCCGGAACGGATTATACGGTGAGCGGATCGGCTGTGACGATCCGCAAAGCTTATCTGGCGGCACAGCCGTTGGGGACAACCACGCTGAGCTTCCAGTTCAGCGCCGGAGCCCCGAAGACGCTGACGGTTACAATAGCCGATACAACTGCACCGGTGAATGGCGGTCTGAAGGTCCAGATGTTCAACAGCAGCACGGCCGCTGCTGTCAATGCCCTCAGCCCGCGCATCAAGCTGGTGAATACCGGGACGGCTGCGCTATCCCTCGCCGATGTGAAGCTCAGATATTATTACACCAGTGACGGCGAGCAGGCGCAGAATTTCTTCTGTGACTGGTCGCAGGCAGGGAGTGCCAATGTGACAGGGTCGTTCGTGAAGCTTCCGGCACCATTGAGCGGAGCGGATCATTATCTGGAGCTGGGCTTCACAGCTGCAGCAGGCACGCTTGCTCCGGGAGCCAGTATCGATATCCAGATGCGGGCGTCCAAGGTAGACTGGACCAATTATAACCAGTCCGATGACTATTCCTTCAATTCTACAGGCACAGCTCCTGCGGATTGGGCCAAGCTTCCAGCCTATATCTCCGGCAGTCTGGTATGGGGCAATGAGCCCTTGTAAGCTGTAATTCATATCCGGGCAGTTTCCGGCAGCAGTAGAATCACCGGTTGCACATGATGAAATTCATGGGCAGCCGGTTTTTGATATGTCAGGATGTAATAAATTGCATACCAAGGGAACCTTCTACCGCTAGCGGACCAATATAGAGTGTAAGCAAGATAGAGAGGGGAGAGGAAGATGACAGAAGAAGAGCTTGGGGAATGTCTGCAAAGGCTGGAACAAGGAGATAAAGAGGCCTTCACCTTACTACATAACACCATTAGGCAGCAGGTGTACGGAACCGTCAGTCTGCTGGTGAACCGGCAGGCTGATGTGGCTGATGTAGTCAATGAAATCTACATCGAGCTATTCCGCTGCTTGCCGCAGTATGACGGCAAACGGCCTTTCGGAGCCTGGCTGAACGGTATGATCGTCAGGCAATGCAGCAACTGGAACCGCAAAAGCTGGCGCAGGCTGCGGCTCATGAACCGCAGCCGGGAGCATGCATCTGAGAGTCTGTATCCGGGGGCGGACGCGCAGCTTCTGGTCCAGGAACAGCAGGGAGAGCTGATGCAGCTGGTCAGCGGACTGCCGCCTAAGCTCCGCAGCGTAATTGTCCTGCGTTACTATGGGGAGTGCAGCTATGATGAGATTGCCTCAGCCTTGGGCATACCGCTGGGGACAGCTAAGTCCAGGCATCATAAAGCGCTGCGTAAGCTGCGGCAGCATTCGGCATTTACAGCGGACGATGAGATGAAGGAGGAATGGACATGTCTGTCGAGAGTCAACTGAAGCAGGAGTTCAACAGGTATAAACAACATACAACGATGCCGGAGCCGCTGGAGCAGCGGTTAGCGGCGGGCTTTGAGCAATTTCATCAGCCGCAGCAAAGGGGAAATAACGGTCGGCCGGTACGTGTACGCGGGACAGCCCGGATCGCCCTGGTACTCTGCGGACTGATGCTCTTCGGAGGTGTGGTCTATGGCGCGGAGCGGTTGTGGAAGGTTACTTATGGTGCAACCGGACTGGAAGTGAACATTCAACAGGACGCTAATGAGTCTGCAGCCTTTGCCAGCCAGACCCGGCGGGTGATTGCAGACATTCAGTCTCAGCTGGCCGTAAATGAATCGGCTATGCTGTTAATTGCCAGGACAAACGGAATGAAAGAGCTCCGTATGATTAACCGTCCGCAGATATTCAAGGATATCGAGAGCTGGAGGAAGGCTATAGAGCCTGTCGCTGGTAAGCTGAGCGTGCCGGGCAGATTGCCGGAAGGATATCATTTTGCCGAAGGAAGATCCGACAGTACGGTGGGCATTACCGATGACTCCTGGGTTAAAAAATACACCAATGTTCTAACCAAACGGCTGAAGCCCGGTGAGCATTATGCCTGGATTAAGAGCTTCAATGTACCCAACCAGCTGGCTGGGACGGTAAGTCCTGAGCTGGTATATCAAGGTCCTAAGGGCGAGAATGATTTCATCTCCGTTACCTATTCCCCGCTTACACCGTGGGCACAGCTAACATCTGATGTTTGGACGGATACAAAGGTTGAGCATCTGAAGGTAAATTCTGAGGAAGCCCTGTATGTGGAGGATCACCAGGCCTATGAGAATAACAGCAATGGCTATTATGCTTATATCCGCTGGATTGAGCTGCGGGAGAACGAGGAGAGAAATATAATGCATGAGGTAGGGACCGGATCGCCTGAAGTCACCAGAGAGATGCTGCTAAAAGTGGCGGAAGGCCTGCGTTAACCTAGAGCGGCGGTAAGACCGTGCAGACACATATAAACCTCTATCGTTGATCAGTACATCAACAATAGAGGTTTATATTGTTACCACTATACCCATGTTAGTCTCAGACTCCTTATCCTATCCTTTGTACTCAGCCGGGTAGAAATGGTCCGAGGTGGCAGTATATTTGCCTATCCTGCACATTCAAACTGCTCTCAACTGATCCGCTTACCACGATAGGATGGGATTGTGAAGCCTGTGAGCTTTAAGAAGCTCATACCGTTTCGTGCAGGGACTCACTTCAGGCGGGAATGCCAGGATCAAAGATATAGTCTCAGTCACAAGGAGGAGCGCTGCTTAAGATTAGCTGCCAGAGATTCTGCCCTGGCTTATGTTCTTCCTGCAGTGTCTGTTTCCTTGAGCTGATACCTGAATTATACCGTCCGTGCGGGGAATAGTAAAAAGCCAAAATTTTTTAATTTGTACTCCCAACTTGGAAAAAGGTATTGTAAGCGCTATTATTCTGCGTTTTCCTTAGAATCTGCCGAATTCAAATCCCACTGCCTTTGCTGTATAATGAAAAGGATGGTTTCAATGCTGCGCAGACTCCGGCAGCTTTGCCTGGAGGGAAAGGATACGGAAATGAGCTTGTATGGGGTGAAGCTTGAGGAACTCGGCAGCGGGCTGCTGAAGTCCTTTTTGGAGGATAATTATATATGTGCAGGTTATCCCGGTACGGGTGATCTGGAGAAGCATAGCAGAGAAGAGATCAGCAGCAAGTTAGCTGCCGCCGGCTATCGCGGGAGGGAACTGGAGGGGGCAACACATACCTTAGACATCTTCGTCAATGCGATGCAGGATGGGGATTACGTGCTGATCGCCGATGAAGAGTGGGTATATCTCGGGGATCTTGGCGATTACTTCTATGATACCCGGCACAGCGGCCCAGAGGATAGTACAGCCCACCGGCGCGGTGTCACCTGGCTGAAGAGTCTGCCCCTCGCAGCGGTTAATCCGGCTGTAACAGAGCTGCTTGCTTCTGAGAGCAGAATAACTGCCTATTCAGGAGTGCTGCCCGCAGCCCGAATGGATCTGTGGCTTGGGAATCAGGCAGGGGATGGCGGGAGTAACGCCGGGGCCTGTTCCGTTCAGGTGGATGAAGCTACAGTAGCGCACGCGCTGGATGTTCTGAAGGCGGCCCTGCACAGCACGGATGTGGAGCGGCAGGAGCGTGCGGCTGTGGCGATTTTGCAGTTTGCCCGGTGAGTGTGGGATGAAGAATACGGCAGGATGATATAAATAAGGGTCTTCCGGTTTATTAGCCGGAGGACCCTTTTTTAAATATTGAAATTTATATGCTTCCCGCTTAAACAGTGGAGAGAACGGACTGATTGTGGAAAAGCGGCAGCGGTCGCCTTGGTCTCCGGATTTTCACCGTATAGGGAATGAAAAAAATCTGGAGAGCACAGCGATTGGAACAACGGTCCGTTCGCGGAGCGTCCACCCAAGTGAACACGTACATCCTTACTCCATATTAGATAAATTCAACAAATTCATTAACCGGCTTGCGGTAGCCGCGCGGTCTGATCTTGTGCTGGTTATCCTTGCCGATCGTAATCAGCATTACCGGAACCATATGGTCGCCGAAACCGAGAGTAGCCTTCACAGCCTCCGGATCGAAGCCGATCATCGGGCAGGTATCCCAGCCCTTATCCTTGGCAATCAGCATGAACTGCATCGCCGACAGAGAAGCGTTGCGGATGGCTTCATCCCGCTGGAATGCATCGTTCCCGGTATAAGCATCGTTGATGGATTGAATGGTTTGCTCGTATGCATCCTCGCTCATCGCTCCCAGCAGCTTAAGCCCGCTATAGATTTCTGGAGCCTGCAGGTAGGCATTCTTGTCACCCAGCACGACAATAACAGCAGAAGCAGTGTGGATCTTGTATTGGCCATACGCGTCCTTGCGGATGGCTTCCTTCACGCTGTCATCGCTGATCACCTTGTAATGGGTGTGCTGAAGATTATAAGCCGAGGGAGCCAGACGGGCGAGGGAGAACATCTCTTCGAGCTCACTCTGCGGGATGGTAACACCTTCCACGAAATTATTAGCCGATCTGCGGGCCTGCACCAATTCGGAAAAAGTACTCATAAGTCTTTACCTCCATCTAATATGTATGCTGCTTAGTAATAATCAATTGCTGATATTAATTAATAAACTTACATTTAGTTACTTGCTTAAGATATCACGACCATCTGTATACGTCAATGATTAAAAACATAATAATTTGTAAATTTAACCTGATTAAACGGCTGACTTCAACAAAACCGATGAGGAAGTGATAATAATCACAAAAATAGGTTGCAAAGGCAAAAAGATTGTGACAATAATAACAAATAGAGTGTTATAATAGTCACATAGTTTCACCTGGATGTCATTAAGTAAGAATACGATTTGTAAAAGGAGACTTCGATATGTCACAAACCGTTACCCAAAATCTTCCTGAACAAGAAATACCAGAAGCAGCTCTTCCCAAAGAGGATGTGCTGAAAGAGCTCTTGAAGCCGGAGGTTCAACAATCTCTGATGGTACTGGTCGAGCAGCTGCCGCAGATCACACAAATGGTTAGTGTATTGTCCAAATCACTAGATTTTGTGCAGTCGGTTGCCACGGATGAAGTACTTAAGAATGATACAGTCGGTGCGATTAAGGAAATGGCGGGTCCTGTGGTGGGCACTGCCAAGAATCTGGCGGCTACAGTCATTGAAGCGAAAGACCGCGCGGAAGCAAGCAGCGAAACAGTCAGCCTGTTCGGCATGATGAAGATGATTAAGGACCCGCAGGTACAGAAGGCTCTCCGGTTCATGAATGCCTATCTGCAGGTCAGCGGTGAACGTCAATCGGGCAAATAAGCCCGTAATACTTAATGATGGAGGAATGATCATGTCAAAACATATAGTGATTCTAGGTGCAGGCTACGGCGGCCTGCTTAGTGCCTTAACCGTTCGTAAATATATGAGCAAAGCGGAAGCCAAAATAACAGTAGTCAATCAGTATCCGACACATCAGATTATTACGGAATTGCACCGGCTTGCAGCGGGCAGTGCGTCTGAACAGGCGGTTGCCATGCCGCTGGCGAAGCTGTTCGCCGGTAAAGATATTGATCTGAAAATCGCCAAGGTCAATTCGTTCTCCCCGGAGAACAAGCAGGTTATTCTCTCGGACGGCGTCATGCTGACCTATGATGCTCTCGTTGTCGGTCTGGGCAGCACCACCGCATACTTTGGTATTCCGGGACTTGAAGAATACAGCATGGTGCTGAAATCAGCAGCAGATGCGCTGCGGATTCGCCGTCATATTGAAGACCGGATTCGTGACTATTCCAAAACCCGCAACGCAGCAGATGCTACGATTCTGATCGGCGGCGGCGGGCTGACTGGCGTAGAGCTCGTAGGCGAAATTGCCGATATTCTGCCTAAGCTGACGAAGCAATATGGAGTGAATCCTGCTGAGATCAAGCTTCTGCTCGTGGAAGCGGGTCCGAAGATTCTCCCCGTCCTGCCGGATCATCTGATTGAGCGCGCTACGGCTAGCCTGGAGAAGCGCGGGGTGCAGTTCCTGACGGGTCTTCCGGTTACGAAGGTATCCGACAATATGATTGATCTGAAGGATGGGCAGCAGATTGTGGCGAACACCTTCGTCTGGACCGGCGGGGTACAGGGCAATCCGCTGGTTGGCGAATCCGGTCTTGAAGTCAACCGTGGCCGGGCCACGGTGAATGAGTTCCTGCAGTCCACTTCACACCCTAATGTATTTATAGCCGGAGACAGCGCTGTTGTCTTTGCACCGGATGGCCGTCCTTATCCGCCAACGGCACAGATCGCCTGGCAGATGGGTGAGCTGATTGGCTACAATCTGTTCGCATATCTTAATGATAAACCGCAGGAGGCCTTCAGCCCGGTCAATTCCGGCACACTCGCCAGCCTCGGACGCAAAGACGGGGTAGCCATTGTCGGCGGTAACTCCACTCCGCTGAAGGGTCTGCCGGCCACGCTGATGAAGGAAGCCAGCAACATCCGTTACCTGACTCATATCCATGGCTTGTTCAGTCTGGCCTATTAATCATTTATCCTAAGATCCCCCTGAGGCTGCCATGTGGCAACCTAAGGGGGATTTCTATTAAATAGAAGGAATAATTTTCAATGAAAACGTGTCCGCAGGAAAGCTGATTTGCTATAATGATCATGTTTACATACTACAGATGTTTTCATAGGAGGATTTCAGGCATGCCATTTCAAAAGAACGATATCATCCTGTTCCAGGGGGATAGTATCACGGATTGTGGACGCAATTACGCCGATGCTTCATCGCTTGGTGTAGGTTACGCGCTGATGGCGGGCGCCCGTCTTGGCCTTCAGTATGCGGAGAAGAATCTTACGTTCCTGAACCGCGGAATCAGCGGCAACCGGGCGGTCGATCTGCAGGAGCGCTGGGAGAGGGATTGTCTTGCGCTGAAGCCAACCTGGGTGTCTATCTATATAGGCATAAATGATACCTGGCGGTGGTATGATTCCGGGCAGGAGACTACTGCGGCTGAATTCGAGTTGTCCTACCGTGATCTGATTGAACGGACCAGGGAGCATCTGGATGCCAAGCTGGTGCTGGTGGAGCCGTTCGTATTGCCGGTGCCGGAAGACCGCAAGGGCTGGCGTCAGGATCTGGACCCCAAAATCCACGTGGTCCGTGAGCTGGCCCGTGAATACGGCGCTGTACTGGTGCCGCTGGACGGCTTGTTCGCAGCAGCATCCGTTAAGGCTGAACCTGCCTTCTGGGCGGGGGATGGCGTGCACCCTTCGCCTGCCGGACATGCCTTAATCGCCGAAGCCTGGATGAAGGCTGTAGGTGCAATAAGCTAAGAGGTACGTTCATTTCACTCTGCGTAGCAAGGCTGTTATACTTGTAGGATACATACTCAAGGTGAAGCTTTGATAACGAGAGGAATGTGAGCAGGGATGACGAGCGAGACGCTCCAGGATATGCAAGGACTGAAAGCGGCGGGTGCAGTGGTAGGCCACACCATCGCCGAGATGAAGAAAAGTGTAGTTCCCGGAATGACGACTGCGGAGCTGGATGAAGTGGGGGCGAAGATTCTGAGCCGTTTTGGCGCCAAATCTGCTCCAAAGGTAACCTACAACTTCCCCGGAACGACCTGTATCAGTGTCAATGAAGAGGTAGCCCATGGAATTCCGGGACAACGTGTAATTCAGGCCGGAGATCTGATCAATATCGATGTCTCCGCCGAGCTGAACGGTTATTTTGGCGATGCCGGGGTATCGTTTCAACTGCCGCCTTATAATGAGAAGCTGGTCCACCTCTGCCGGAGTACGGAAGAGACCATGATGAGTGTGATTAATCATCTCCGGGCGGGCATGAAGGTGAACGAGATCGGCCGGGTTATGGAGTCGGAAGCACGGAAGCGCGGCTATAAAGTCGTGCGTAACCTGTGCAGCCACGGCATCGGCAAAGCGTTGCATGAGAAGCCGTTTGAGATTCTGCCCTTCTATAATCCGCGTGTAACGACGGTGCTGAAAGAAGGACAGGTCATTACCATCGAGCCGTTTCTGTCCACAGGCGCTGATTTTGTAGAGCAGCAGCCGGATGGCTGGACACTCAGCGTGGCCGACAACAGCCGCGTGGCCCAGTTTGAGCATACGATTGTGGTCACCAAGGGCAAGCCGATTATTTTGACTAGTGCGTGAAGTTAGATAAGACGCAGCGGCCGGAAGTCCAAATGTTCACCGCAGCGACGACCCAGCTTAGAGTTTGAACCTTAAGTGCATCTTATATATAGGAATATTTAACAGTTGTAATGTATGCATTACGCAAGAAACCCTCATACTAAAGATGATGTTATGATATGGAATGCAAGAATCTGTTTCCAGAATCGGAGGGTTAATTAAAGTGGATAATGTACCGCAAGTCAGTCATGCCTTTATGACATTTATGAAGGAAGCGCCGGAGCAGCAAAAGGCCCTTGGCGAAATTGTGAAAAAGCTGGATGCCGCAAGCAGCCTGGATGCCAAAACCGAGGAGATTGCCTATATCTCCGTACTCGCGGCGGTACGGCTGGAGAGCGGGCTGCCCTTTCATGTCAAGCATGCCAAAGCGCTCGGCGCAACCCGTGATGAGATCATCAGCGCAGTGCTGCTGCCCCTTCCGGCAGTGGGCAATGTGGTGATTTAGGCCTTGCCGGTGGCATTGCAGGCGTATGACAGTGAGTAGTGTTCTGTTGACTGCAAACTCCCCACGGGATTGACAATTGCTCTAAATGTAACTATTATAGTTGCATCTGGCGGAAGCATTCCGGCTAGTGTGAAGGAGTGATTGTTATGAACATTAGCACGCGGTTTGCGGTTGCTATTCATATTCTAACCTTAATTGACAGCAACAAAGACGGCAAAAGCACCTCCGAGTGGATTGCCGGCAGCGTGAATACGAACCCCGTAGTGATTCGCCGCCTTACGGGTATGCTGAATAAGGCAGGACTTGTGGAGGTTCGTCCCGGTGTGGCCGGAGCGAAGCTTGCCCGCAGTGCAGCTGATATTACGCTGCTGCAGATTTATAAGGCGGTGAATGCCGTGGAAGAGGACTCCCTGTTCTCTGTCCATGAGCATCCGAACCCGGAGTGTCCCGTAGGCAAGAACATTGCAGGGGCTATTGTTCCAGTGTTCTCTCTTGCTCAGAAGGCGATGGAGAATGTGCTGCAGGAGGTCACCCTGGATCAGATCGTACATCAGATTCCAGTGGCTTGAGACAGGAATCTGATGTACGTAAATTTAAGGAAACCTTCAGCCCCGTTTTATGTTTTTTTAAGGTTCGGGGAGTATAGTGAAGTTCTCCACCCCCCAGTGGAACCATTTGTGGAAGACCCCGCCGTGCCTCGGCAGGGTCTTTCTTTTTCCTGAGTGTATTCTGGCATTTTCATTAAACCTTTATGTGTTTTTCATCTGGCCTTAAGCTTCGCTCAGTATAGTAAACACATGACCCCCTTACAATAGACTTTGGCCCTGCCGGTTGCCCGGCGGGGCCACTTTTTTGAAGAGTAGGTGCTTGGGAATAACTTTACACATACATATAAGGAGATTTTGCCCATGAAGAACAATTATACCATCCTGGGAGCTGCTCTGATTCTGGGCCTGTGTCTGGTTACCAGCAGTTTCGTGATCGGCGATCGGATTAGAGCGGGTTATGAGTTACAGCACCAGACACCTGCCGGAGCGCAGACGGAAAGCCAAGCTGAGGACCATCCGTTGATGACACTTGCAGAGACTGCGCAGTTCCTGCGTCTGAGTGAAGATCAGGTGAAGAATATTATGAAGGCGGAGAATGCAATGTTGCGTAATGACGGACCCTTCGAGGGGACGAAGCTCCCGTATCTCAAAGTAGATAGCGAGTTACTGTTCAGCAAGCAGCAGTTAACCGTCTGGATTCTGGCCGCTTCGCAGGAACATAGGGTATACGCGGGGGAGAAGCTAGCCGGGAATTAAGGATCGCTACAGAGTGGAGGAAGCTTCAGAATGAAATTTTTTACTATACCCTGGTATGAAGAAATGCAGGTTCGGGGGTTCATGGTCTTCCCGGAGACGGAGCAGGACTGGCTGGAGGATGTGGCCTGGCATGTGGCGGAAGGGATCAGCTATGAGGAGCGGGCCAAGGATTTTCTGGAATATATGAAAAAAGATCTGCTGAAATATCTTCCCGGGTACTTCCACGCTTCGATACATGACGGAACCATAAATTCCACCTATCCTGCGCCTGAGTTCAAGGAACGGGCGTTACAGTGGAGTAGGGAGTATGACGAACGGCTGCAAGCTAATTTCAGAGAATACCGCAAAGGGTATGAAGCTATTAAGGATAACCTCCCGGCCAATGCCGTACAATTAGTAGAGAATAATCTGCATGATGCCAGAGTAATCTCTTATGCCATGCCTGCAGCAGGTGTGCTGGAGATGATTCTGGACTGCGGCGGGGCGATGCATTACCAGTGTGAGATTAAGCTAACCTTCAGCGGTGTGAGCGGACTGCACTTGCCGGAACCGCTTGAGAAGAAATATTGGCTGTATGACGAGATCTATGCTGTTGAGCAGGGGTTCGAGCTACGGGTTCTGATGGATTCCCCGCCAAGTGAACTAAGAATTACTGCACAGGATGTATCAATAGAGATCCTTGGTGAATCTCAATAACGAAATGACTGCTTCGGAGTCTGGCCTGTCGGCCGGGCTTTTTTGTTGGACATGATGTGTATTGTAAAAGTAATTGACAAACATATAGAGTGCAACTATACTTAAGTAAGTTAATGTGTAACGGAAATTGAAATTGCCTTTGCATGGACATGACAGGAACAGTCAACACTAACCGTTATTATGTGGATTTGGTATATATTTATTTCAGGAGGGATTCCTATGACAGCAACAGCTATATTACCGCAAGCACTGGAAATTGGACTTGTACAGATTCGTGTAAGTCATTTGGAGCGCTCGCTCAGCTTTTATCAGAATGTGATCGGACTGAAAATCCTGCGGCAGCAAGGGCGCACGGTGGAGCTGACGGCGGACGGCCAGCAGGTGCTGCTGGTTCTGCGGGAGATTGAGCAGGCTCAGGTGCTGCGCCGGAACTCGGTGGCCGGACTGTACCATTTTGCGATTCTGCTGCCGGACCGGCCTTCTCTGGGACTGGTGCTGCGCAATCTGATCGACTCCGGCATATCGGTGGGCCAAGGGGATCATCTGGTCAGTGAAGCCCTGTATATTGAGGACCCTGATCATAACGGAATTGAGCTGTACCGCGACCGGCCCCGTGACACCTGGAAGTATGAAGCAACAGGCAACGTGGTCATGACCACCGATCCGGTGGATGTGGACGGTCTGCTGGCTGCATCGGAGGGCCTGAGCTGGACCGGGCTGCCTGCCGGCACTGTAATGGGTCATGTTCACTTCCATGTGGGCGATCTGGCAGAGGCCAAGAAATTCTACGTGGATGCGCTTGGATTCGCGGTGACTGCCCATTACGGCGATGCGGCCATGTTCATTTCGGCTGGGGGTTATCATCATCATATGGGACTGAATACCTGGGCTGGCAAGGGGGCTCCGGCGGCTCCGGCGAATGCGGCGGGCATCGATTATTTTACACTGCTGCTCCCGGACATTCAGGATGTGCATGAAATCGCTGAACGTGTGAAGCGTGCCGGATACCATGTGGAAGAAGAGGGCGGTATCATCACTCTAAGGGACCCGTGGAATATAGGCATACAGCTGCTAGTGAAACGCTAAAATAACAGGGTGGACAGCATCGAGTTACTATTTACTGCTAGACCAGCGGCGGAAGCCGTGAATGATAAGGCAACGGAAGGTACGGGCGGAGATTGTAATTTCCGCTGTGCCTTCCGTTTGTTGACGTTAGCCGGGTCACTGCCATATTATAATTGATTATCAGACGGGGAGATGATGGACTTGGAGACTTTTCTGGCTGTGCTGTTGATGCTTGGATTAATCGCCGTATCGAATATATTGAACCGCTTCATTCCGTTTGTCCCGGTTCCCCTGATTCAGATCGGACTAGGAATCATTGCTGCACTCATTCCGACGGGAATACATATGCACTTCGAGCCTGAGCTGTTTTTTGTATTATTCATTGCTCCGCTGCTCTTCAATGACGGGCGGCGGACGCCGCGCGGTGAGCTGTGGAACCTTAGGGCACCGATTCTGCTGCTGGCACTGGGACTTGTATTTGTCACGGTATTTGTGGCGGGCTATGCGATTAACTGGATGATTCCCTCGATTCCGCTGGCAGCGTCCTTCGCACTGGCGGCTATTCTGTCTCCTACCGATGCGGTAGCGGTAAGCGCACTGGCTGGACGGGTTCATCTTCCCAAAAGCATCCACCGGATTCTCGAAGGAGAATCGCTGATGAACGATGCCTCCGGCCTGGTCGCCTTTAAATTTGCAATTGCAGCCATGGTTACCGGAGTGTTCTCTCTGCCTAAGGCCTCGCTTAGCTTTGTGCTGATTGCTGCAGGAGGACTGCTGCTTGGTGCAGTGCTGTCATTCCTGCTGATCCGGCTCAGCGTGTTCATCCGCAGGTTCGGCATGGAGGATGTGACGATCCATGTTCTGCTGCAGATCCTTACCCCGTTCATTATATATTTGATCAGCGAGGAGATCGGGGTCTCAGGCATCCTGGCCGTTGTGGCAGGAGGTGTCATGTACGCCATTGAGAAGGACCGGGCAGTCTCTCCGCAATATAAGCTTCAACTGGTATCCGCCAGTACCTGGTCAGTGCTGCTGCTGGTGCTGAACGGGCTGGTCTTCCTGATTCTCGGCGTGTCCGTTCCGGATGTGGTCGAGGTGATTTACCGGGATCAGACGCTGAACAACTTCATGGTTGCCGGCTATGTTCTGGCGATCACGGCGCTGCTGATTGTGCTGCGGTTTCTGTGGGTCTATGGTTACTCCTTATGGGAGAGCAAGCGGCTGAAGGCAGAGAAGGCTCCGCTGAAGTCACAGATTATTACCTCGATCTCAGGGGTGAGGGGAGCGGTTACCCTTGCGGGTGCCTTCTCCATTCCGCTGGTGCTTGGGGACGGGGTGACACCCTTTCCGGAGCGGGATCTCATTATTGCGCTGGCGGCAGGAGTGATTCTGATGTCGCTGGTCATCGCCAGCATCTTCCTTCCGCTGCTTGCGGACAGTGAAGAGACCGTAGTTCAGAGCGCCGGAGCTGTGCACGGGAATACGGAGCTGGCGGCCAGAAATGTGGTCATTGATGCCGGGATGTCGATGCTGCGCAGCCTGGTCTCTGAGAGCACGGAGCGCTCAACACAGCCTGTGCTGCTGGAATTCACAGATAAGGTTGACCGGCTGTGTGCTGCAAGACCGGATCATGACCCGGCCCATGAGCAGTTCCTCCGTCTGGGTGTCGAGGCACGCAAGAGTGCGCTCGAGGCCGAACGCACGGAGCTGCGGCGGATCATGGAGAACGGGGCGCTGCCGGAGCCTGTTGCCCTGAAGATGGAGGAGCTGCTGGACCATACGGAGTCTCTGCTGTGCAAACGGCTGAATACCCAGATTAAATTCTCTTTAACGGAAATTCAGCGGCTGTTCTCTGGACTGTTCTCAGGTAAGCTCAGCGGGGCAGAGGGACAGCTCGCCCTGCAGAATGCCGAAAGTGCGCGGACGGCGAAGATTGCGATGTGCCAGGCGGCAGTATCCGCCGTTAGTGCAGGAATGAGTGATGAGAACCGGCTCGCCTCACAGAAGGTCATCGACAAGTACGAACGGCTGGAATCCAGGCTGGAGCAGGGGGAAGGCTGGAGCAATGACGGCGTACTGGATGATGACAAGCTGGAGCTGAAGCTGCAGGCGATTCAGGAGCAGCGGAATACCGTGCAGGAGATGTATCAGAACGGGGCAATTAATCTTAAGATTGCCGGCAGGCTGCGGCGGTTCGTCGACCAGCTCGAAACCTCAATCTGGGAGGATTAGACTGTTAGGGCGCCGGTGTTGCAATATATTTTACCTGATACAATAGACAAAGCCCGCTTGCGCAGGGACCCGGGGTCCTTGCTGCAAGCGGGCTTGTCTGGGGAATGGAGCGTTACGGTTGTTTGGGCAATTTCTTGATACGCAAAACCATCTGCCCGAGCACCTCGCTTAGCACCAGACCGGCCGCAATGGCTCCGGACAGCAGGAGCGCCTGAACCCCATACTGGATGCCGAGGTTATTATCATTCTCCACGAACCTCCGCATGGCATCATACGCAAGACCGCCCGGTACAAGCGGGATGATGCCGCCGACACTGAAGATAATGACCGGCATCTTGAAGGAACGCGCAAAAAACTGGCTGATCAGTCCGACCACAACGGTAGCACCAAAGGTTGCGACGACAGTATCGGAACTGTAATCCAGCAGCAGGTACAGCATCCAGCCGATCATTCCGGCGAAGCCGCATTGCAGCAGCGCGCGCACCGGTGCATTGAATAGAATGCAGAAGGTTGAGGCAGCGATGAAACTGGTGATCAATTGCAAAATCATGGCAGGAAGACCTCTTTCAAGTGGGTGTTAAAAAATGGACAGGACCAGCCCGATGCCGGTCCCGATGGCGAACGCAGTCAGAAAGGCGTCGGCCCCTTTGGAGATGCCGGATACCAGATGCCCGGCCATCAGGTCACGGACCGCATTGGTGATGAGCAGCCCCGGTACGAGCGGCATTACACAGCCGATGATAATCTTGTCCATCTCCCGTCCCACGCCGAGCTTGACGGAGAAGAAGGCCAGCAGGCCGATAATGAAGGAAGCAATGAATTCCGCGAAGAAGCGAAACTGCACCAGACGATGAAGATAAGTGGCCGCTGCGAAGCCTGTACCGGAGATCAGCAGCGACGGCAGAGCATCCTGCAGGCTGCCCTTGAACATGACCGTGAAGCAGGCTCCGGTCAAGGCTGCCGCTGCGATCTGTACCCATACCGGGTAAGCATGCGCGGCGTCATCGACCACGCCGAGACGCTCACGCGCTTCGGCGGCTGTCAGCTGGCGTTCGGTCAGCCGCCGGGAGATGTCATTGACCTCGGATACCTTTTGCAGGTCTGTCGTCCGTTCGGCGATCCGGAACAGCTTTACCGGCTCGGTCCGGCTGGTGGTGAACATAATGACCGTCGGCGTGACATAGCTATGCGCACCGGGGAAGCCGAGTGCCGCCGCCATCCGGCTCATGGTATCCTCCACACGGTAGGTCTCTGCACCGCTCTGCAGCATGATCTTGCCTGCCAGCAGGCACAGATCGACAATGTCGTGTATGGAAGTGTTGCTATTCGTGCTTGTACTATCCAACTTCGCTAATCCTCCCCGGGAATGTTATCTATTCGATTGTCGCCTGAAAGTCTGAAAATTTCAACCTTTATTCCATAGCATCCGGCAAATTCCGGGTTTTTACTCTTCCAGTGTGCATAATCCCGTAGCCACACCTCCTGAAACAATCGTCAGAATCGAATGGAAAAAGGTCTCCTTGGAGATGAGAATACCGCCAGCTCCGATGATCAGGAAGTCCGTCAGGAAGATGATCAGGCCGACATTCAGCGGAAGGTAGCGTTGGATGAATCTGGCGAGGAGGTCGGTCCCGCCTGTACTGGCTTTGAACCGCAGCATCAGCCCGAGTCCGGTGCCCATCAGGAAGCCGCCGATAATGGCGCTTGAGATGGAGCCCAGCTCAATGTAGTACAGGAAGTAATACTGGAGCGGAAAGAGCAGCTCGATCAGCAGGGAGGAAGCCAGCAGACCGAGAATGCTGTTGTAGAAGATCTCCCGTTGCCGGAACCAGGCCAGCAGGAAGATAGGCAGACTGCATAGCATAATGCAGAGTCCGATTTTGGCAC
This sequence comes from Paenibacillus sp. FSL R7-0302, assembly GCF_038006885.1. Taxonomy (NCBI): domain Bacteria; kingdom Bacillati; phylum Bacillota; class Bacilli; order Caryophanales; family Paenibacillaceae; genus Paenibacillus; species Paenibacillus sp. FSL R7-0302. Next base: position 3,492,456 of record NZ_JBBOWB010000001.1, on the reverse strand, counting down.
CGGAGATATAATTAATAATGAGGGCAATGCCGATAATTCCTCCATCGAGGATTTTATAGGGGACCAGGAAGAAGTTCGTTCCTGTTGCAATCAGCAGGCTGGCCAGCAGAATAATAACATAGCTTGGGAAGGATCGCATAGTCAACATCTCCGGAATTGAGGCATGTCTTAATCTTTATGCGCCCATCTGGAAAAAAATAGCTAAAAAATCTGCGCTGTCCGAATCAATTGACCATGAACCTTGTCCCGGTGTCCGCTCTAGTGCATTCATGCTCAGCGGGAAAAACGCTTGCGGAAGCGCAGCGGAGAGATTCCAACCTTGCGGCTGAAACGCCGGGAGAAGTAAGCCGCACTCTCGAAGCCGGTGCGCTCTGCGATTCCTCCGACCGGGATCTCTGTCTTAAGCAGCAGCAGCTTGGCCTGCTCCAGCCGGTAATCGGTCAGGTACTCCATGGGCGTAAGCCCGTAGACACGCTTCATGCAGCGGGCCAGGTAGTTGTAGTGAAAATGCAGGGCGTCCGCCAGTGAGGTGTTCGTGACCTCTTCCGCATAATGATTCCGCAGATAGGCCTCCGTCAGCTCGGCAATCTCATCCGTCTGGCTTCCGGCCGTATCCTGCCGGGCCAGATCCATCGTCCGCAGCATCTCCTCGAAGATGCGCTGCTGCTGCCATACAGCACTTGAGCGCCTGCCCTGGTTCAGCTGCAGCAGCTGTCCGGCCTGTCCGCTTCGGGCGAAGGGGGCGGGGAGCGGTCCGAACTGGGGAATACGGATGGTATAGGGATGGGTAAGGAACTGCCGGAAATGTCCCTCCCGGTCTGCATACACCGGCTCACCCGCAGATTCCGTCCACTCTCCTACCGTGTGAAAATGAACCCAGGTAAAGATCGTCTCAGCCTCACACGGCCGGACAGAATAATGGTAGCGGTCAGGCAGCAGCAGCAGGGTATGCCCGGCGCCTACCGCCCATTCTGTATGCTCCTCTCCAAGGTACAGACATCCCTGCTCCACGATAATCAGATCGAATTTGCCCATACGGCTGCGGTTCGGATGCTGGTCTCCGGGCAAATATACGGTTCGGCCACACTCCAGGAAGTAAGGGAAGGGCGGCGCAGCGAGATGAATATAGGAAGGATTAAATGTCATTAGAGTCTCCTTAACATAGGCTTATTTTCTGGTCCAGCTTCGCTAAATGTTAGATAGAAGTTGTGTGAAATAGTACAAAAACAGAGTTGCTTATGATTCTGTTTTTGTTCCATTGTACCGTCTATAATGGCAATTAGCGAGGAAGATATGCTGAGGAGGAGATACAATAATGAGCGAATTTGCAGGTACAGAGATCGGTACAACCGTTCAACCAGGGCAACCGGATCAACCGGGTTATCCAGAGCTGTCAGGCCAGAGAGCATCCGTTCAGGATGAGTTCTGGGAACGGTACATCCGGCTGGTGCAGGATACGGTTATTCCTTATCAATATGAGGCGCTGCATGACCGGGTGGCAGGGGCTGAACCGAGCCATGCTATTGCCAATTTTGAAATCGCTGCCGGAAGAAGAGAGGGCAAGTTCGGGGGCATGGTCTTCCAGGACAGCGATGTTGCCAAGTGGCTGGAGGCGGTGGGGTATTCACTCCGCATCCGGCGTGACCCGGAACTGGAGCGCCAGGCGGACGAAGTGATCGATCTGGTGGGTGAAGCGCAGCAGGCTGACGGATACCTGAATACTTATTTCACCGTCAAGGAGCCGGGGAAGCGCTGGACGAATCTCCAGGACTGCCACGAGCTGTATTGTGCCGGTCATTTCATCGAAGCGGCGGTGGCTTATTATGAAGCGACCGGCAAGGACAAGCTGCTGAATGTTATGCGCCGGATGGCCGACCATATCGACTCCGTGTTCGGACCGGAGGAAGGGAAGCTGAAGGGCTATGACGGTCATCAAGAGATTGAACTGGCACTGGTGAAGCTGCACCGGCTGACAGGGGAAGAGAAGTATCTGAAGCTCAGCCTGTTCTTCATTGACCAGCGCGGGCAGGAGCCGAACTTCCTGCGCCGGGAGTGGGAGAACCGGGGCCGGGTCTCGCATTGGTCGGGCCGGACAGATCACCTGGACACAGCCTATAATCAAGCCCATATTCCGGTCCGTGAGCAGACGGTGGCCGTAGGCCACTCCGTCCGCGCCGTCTATATGTATACGGCCATGGCCGATCTGGCCCGGCTGACCGGAGATGAAGCACTGCGCGAAGCCTGCGTGCGCCTGTGGAACAATATGACGGAGAGGCAGATGTATATCACCGGCGGAATTGGGTCCACACATCACGGCGAAGCGTTCACCTTTGATTATGATCTGCCTAACGATACGGTCTATGCGGAGACCTGCGCTTCTATCGGGCTGATCTTTTTTGCCAGACGCATGCTGGAATTGGCTCCCGAAGCCCGCTATGCCGATGTGATGGAACGGGCGCTCTATAATAATGTGCTCGGCTCGATGGCGCAGGACGGCAAGCATTATTTCTACGTCAATCCGCTGGAGGTCTGGCCACAGGCCTGCACCTGCAATCCCGGCAAACAGCATGTGAAGGCGCAGCGCCAGGGCTGGTTCGGCTGTGCCTGCTGCCCGCCGAATGTGGCGCGTCTGCTGGCCTCATTGAACCAGTATATTTACACTGTACACAGCGATACACTCTATACGAACCTGTATATCGGAAGTGAGCTTAAGACCACTCTGGGAGGAACAGAGGTGAAGGTCACTCAGTCCAGTAAGCTTCCATGGGAGGGTACGGTCACGCTGAAGGTTGATCCGGCGGAGGCCGGAGAGTTCGCTATCGCCCTGCGTATTCCATCGTGGAGTGCTGCCGGGAAGATCCGGGTGAATGGGGAGCCGGTTCCTGTTGCTGAAGTTGTGGAGCGGGGCTACGCGGTGATCCGCAGGGAGTGGCAGGCCGGTGACACTGTCGAGCTGATTCTTCCGATGGAAGCGCACCGCCTATATGCTCATCCGAATCTGCGGGAGAATGCCGGGAAGACGGTGATCCAGCGCGGGCCGCTGGTCTATTGTCTGGAATCTGCGGATAACGGCGAGCCGCTAAGCTCAATATCTCTAAGCAAGGAGGGCAGGTTCACGGAAGCTTACGATGAAGAGCTGCTTGGCGGAGCGGTAGTAATCCGGGCGGCGGGCTACAGGGTGGAGGAGCAGAGCTGGAGCGGCGGACTCTACGGCAGCACCAGGACGGCGGTACAGCCGGTGGAAGTAACGGCAATTCCGTATTATCTGTGGGGCAACCGGGGCAGCGGAGAGATGAAGGTGTGGATACCGGAGTAATCCCGGCGGCCGCCTGTCCATGAACGAACAACCCGGTTGTACCGCCTAAGCGGACAACCGGGTTGTTATGCTTTTATAGGAGTGCCAGGTTATTAGCCGAGAGTGACGACAACCTGGTGTACTGCACCGTCGCCCACAGGAGCGATAATATTGCCTTCCACGGCAGCGCCGTCGAGGGTCAGGCTGGCTACACCTTTGGAGACATGGTTCGGGTTTTGGATCGAGATCACATAAGTGTCGCCACGGAAGACGCGGGTAATCTCGAAGCCGTCCCATTCTGCTGGGATACAAGGGTCAACCTTGAGCCCGGCGAAGTCCGCCTGAATTCCCAGGATAGACTGCGTGATCGCTACATAGTTCCATGCCGCTGTACCCGTCAGCCAGGAGTTTTTCGCTTCCCCGTGACGTACGGCATCTTTACCGGCGATCATCTGGGAGTACACGTAAGGCTCCATCCGGTGCACTTCGCTGATGTCCTCCAGGTAGGCCGGAGCGATTTTTCGGTAAATGTCAAAAGCTCTGTCGCCATGTCCAAGGACCGTCTCCGCAATCATAATCCACGGGTTGTTATGGCAGAAGATTCCGGCATTCTCTTTGTAGCCCGGAGGGTACGTGGAGATTTCACCCAGGTTCAGATAGTACTTGGAATACGGAGGCTGCTGCAAAACGATACCATAGTCCGTATCCAGACGTTCCTGCACGGAAGTCAGGGCGCGGGCTGCTTCACCGTTCTCTACACCGATTCCAGCCATTACGCACATGCCCTGCGGCTCAATGAAGATCTGGCCTTCTTCGTTCTCCTTGCTGCCGATCTTGTCGCCATAATGGTCATAAGCGCGCAGGAACCAGTCGCCGTCGAAGCCGTGGGACAACGTGATGGCACTCATGTTCTCGATCTTGGCAACAGCATCAGCGGCTACATCATCCAATCCGCGCATCCGGCAGATCTCGGCATAGTCCGGTCCAACGAAGACGAACAGACCTGCGATGAATACAGATTCCGCTACGCCGCCAGCGATATTCTCCGTGGTCTGGAACGATTCGCCCGGCTCGGTGGAGAAGCAGTTCAGGTTCAGACAGTCATTCCAGTCCGCGCGTCCGATCAGCGGCAGGCCGTGAGGCCCGAGGTTGTTCGTGACATGCTCGAAGCTCAGCTTCAGATGCTCGAACAGGGTTGCTGTGTGATCCGGATTGCTGTCAAAAGGAACCTGCTCATCAAGGATCGAATAATCGCCGGTCTCCTTAATATAGGCTGCTGTACCCGAGATCAGCCATAGCGGATCGTCGTTGAAGCCGGAGCCGACTTCATTGTTGCCCTTCTTGGTTAGCGGCTGGTACTGGTGATACGCACTGCCGTCAGGGAACTGGGTAGCGGCGATATCAAGAATCCGTTCTCTGGCACGCTCAGGAATCTGGTGGACGAAGCCGAGCAAGTCCTGGTTGGAGTCGCGGAAGCCCATACCCCGGCCAATCCCGGATTCGAAGTACGATGCGGAACGGGACATGTTGAAGGTCACCATACACTGGTACGGATTCCAGATGTTCACCATCCGGTTCAGCTTGTCGTCCCCGCTCTTGATCTGGTATTTGGACAGCAGGTTATCCCAGTGCGCAGCCAGAACGGCAAGGGCGGCATCCACCTGGGCATCAGTAGCGAACTGATCGATGACAGCCTGGGCCGGCTTTTTGTTAATAACGTTCAGAGCTTCCCATTTCTCATCCTCAGGGTTCTCGATGTAGCCGAGCACGAAGATGAAGCTTTGGGCTTCGCCCGGCTCCAGCGTGATGTCAAGTGCGTGGGAGCCGATCGGCGACCAGCCGCTGGCGACAGAGTTAGTAGGCTCACCGGCAGCAACCGCCTGCGGAGCATCCAGGCCATTGTACATGCCCACGAACGATTCGCGGTCCGTATCGAAGCCGGCAATTTCCTTATTTACAGAATAGAAGGCGTAGTGGTTTCTGCGCTCGCGGTATTCTGTTTTGTGATAAATGACGGAATCCTTCACTTCTACTTCGCCGGTGCTGAGGTTACGCTGGAAGTTGGTCATATCATCGTTGGCATTCCACAGGCAGAACTCGGCAAAAGAGAACAGCTTCACGGTCTTTTTCACATCGCCTGTGTTCTTAACAACCAGACGGTGAACTTCCGCATTGTGGCCCATCGGTACAAAAGCAAGCTGATTCACGGAAATGCCGTTACGCTCTCCTGTAATAGAAGTGTAGCCAAGGCCGTGGCGGCATTCGTAGAAGTCGAGGTCCCGCTTCACCGGCATCCAGCCCGGCGTCCAGAAGTCCCCGCCATCGTACAGGTAGTAGTAGCGGCCGCCGGTATCCAGCGGAATATTGTTATACCGGTAACGGGTAAGTCTTCTCATCCGCGCATCGCGGTAGAAGGTATAGCCCCCGGCAGTATTAGAGATGAGGCCGAAGAACTGCTCGTTGCCGAGGTAGTTAATCCAGGGATAAGGGGTTTTGGGGGTGTTGATTACATACTCTTTACGGGTGTCGTCAAAAGTTCCGAATTTCATGAGAGACAAGTCTCCTTTCGATTGTGAACGCGCGTTTACAGGGCGGGGAAAAAAGTCCCTCGGGGCAAGGGATTTTTCTGAATCGGTCTGTATCAGTCTAAATCGGAGTAAAGCTCTACTTCTTCGGCGGCTGACAGGAATCTCTGGTGATCAGACGCGCCGGGAAGCTGATGGTGCTGAAGGTCGGCTGCTGTGAATCGCACAGCTCAATGACCTTCTCGACAGCGGCTTTGGACATTTCATAAATCGGCAGACGGACGGAGGTTAGCTTGGGATGAATCCGCGCAGCAAGCTGCACATCGTCGAACCCCGCAATGGAGATATCCTCCGGCACGGAAATGCCATGCTCCGAGAACGCTTCCATCGCCGAGATAGCCATATCGTCATTGGAAGAGAAGAAGGCGGTCGGTAGCGGGCCGCCGGAATCCAGCAGCTTCTTCACTTCCTGATAGGCAGTCTCCTTGAGAAAATCACCCTGAAGGACGAAGTCCTTCTGCAGGGCAAGTCCATGGCGCTTCAGCGTATTCTCGTATGCCATGTAGCGCTCCCGCCCGGAATAAGTATTCATCCGTCCGCAGATCATGCCGATCTCCTGATGGCCGAGACCGATTAAGTACTCAATCGCTTCCACTGTACCTTCATAATCCTTGGAATTCACAATAGCGAGATGATTGCGGTCCAGATGCTCTGACATAATCTCGGAAATGTCATAATCGATCAGCACCAGCGGAGCGCTGAGACCGACCATTTCCCGTACAATCCCGATATCCTTCTGGGTGCCGACAATGATGCCGCCGTCAATCCGTTTCTGCAGGAAGGCCTGCTTGACCTTCAGGAAGTCGTCGGGAGAATAGACGGTGTGAATCAGAACATAACAGCCGCGGGCATTCGACGTATCTACCACAGCATCGACGAACGGGGCAAAGTAATTATTCTGATAGATCCGCGTCGCATTCTCCTTCTCGTTCATGCTGATGGCAAACAGCCCGATCGTGTCGGTCTTCTTGCCGGCCAGCGCCCGGGCGAAGCTGTTCGGCTCGTACTGATGCTGTTCAATTACCTTCAGCACCTTGGCCCGGGTCTCTTCAGGGACATTGGAATAGTTGTTGATCACACGGGATACGGTGCTTCGCGAAACCCCGGCTAGCTTGGCAATATCTTCGCTTCGCATAATGTACCCCCTCTAATGTAAACGCGCGTTTATGAACTTATTGTAGAATAAATCTGCCCAGCGGTCAATCGTCCGCCGCAACATTTTTGCCATGCAATAAGAGCGGTTTCACTTGCCGGATTCTCCGATCTGCGTTACAACTAGAGGCATCAGTCAAATAGAGACAGGAGAAAGGACACCGCTCATGATAAGACAAATGATGAGACAAACACCGGCTTCACAGATCTGCGGGGAGAAGGAGGGCTTGCTATCTTTTACTCGTTGAAAAACCGCCTGATCGCATTCTTCGTTGTGCTGCTTGTCTTGTCCTTCGGCACGATGTCGCTGCTGCTGTTCAATCAGGCGCGCTCGATTATCCGCTCTTATATCGAAACGTCGGCACTGGAGAAGATGGACGAATACGGGTCCTTTATTCATATGGCGCTCCAGCAGAGCTATGACTTGTCCTCTCTGGTCTATAACAGCGATATCACCCAGAAGTGGGATGCGATACTTACCCATCCGGCTTCCACCGAAGGGCAGAGGATGCTGGCCAGCATCAACATGAGCAAGTTCCTGACCCAGACGACGAATAATTATTCAATCGTCTCCTCGGTCAACATCTACCGCAAGGAGGGATTGCGGATCGGGGCAGAGAATCAGGTGGTGGCAGATAGCTCGTTCAGGCAGGAGGACTGGTACCGCAACTTCATCGAACACAGCAATCACTGGGTTCCGGCCCATACCGATGAGGCGGAGATCAAGGGGGCGAGACCGTACGAGGTGGTGAGCCTGCTGCTGCCCATCGGGATCTTCGAGCCGTCGCTGGCGAGGAATGTGATGAAGGTCAACATCAAGGCGGACTTCCTGCTGGAGCCGCTGAACCGTATACATCTTGGTGAAAGCGGTACCATCTTCCTGCTGAACGAGCAGGGCAGTCCCATTCTCTCCCAGCAGGAGTACAGCACGCATCCGGAAGCGGCGAAGGAGGTGGAGCGGGTGCGGGCAGCACGGGACGCGCAGGGGGTAGTATATCTGAAGGATAAGCAGGGAGCATCCCACATTCTGGTCTACAAAAAGCTGGCCATCACCAACTGGCTGCTGGTCGGCTTCGTCTCGGAGCAGGACCTGTACGCCAATCTGTTCAAGCTCCGAAACAGCATTATAGTGTTTGCTTCACTGATGCTGGCGGCCGCCTTTGCACTGGCCTACTGGATCTCATCGGGCATTACGAGGCCGCTCTCGCGGCTGGTCTCCGCCATGCGCCATGTGCAGAAGGGCGACTTCGCCCAAGCCGAGCGGCTGACCCTGCCGGAGCGCAGAATCCAGAGCGAGGTGGACTATGCCACCGTCACCTTCCGCAATATGGTCAAGCAGCTATCGCATCTGATCCGCACCGAGTTTGAACAGAAGCTCCTGCGCCAGCAGGCTGAATACAAGGCGCTCCTGATGCAGATCAATCCGCATTTTCTGTTCAATACGCTGGAGCTGATGAGCAGCCTGGCGATCCAGCAGCGGACGAAGGAGACGGTCACGGTCATAGAATCGCTGGGTAAAATGCTCAGGTTCTCGCTGCGGATCAGCGAGGATCTGATCCCGCTGCGCGAGGAGCTGAAGGTCGTGCGCTATTACATGTCCATCCTGGAGGTCCGCTTCGGTGCGGGGCTGGATCTGCGGCTGGACGAGGAGGAGGCGCCTTACGATCTGGAGATCGTCAAGTTCCTGCTGCAGCCGCTGATTGAGAATGCAGTGAAGTACAGCTTCATTCACCAGGCTAAGGCCAAGGTACGGATTACCGTCAGAGCGGACAAGGACCGGCTGGTTCTCTCCGTCGCGGACAACGGAATCGGAATGGACCCGGAGCTGCTGCGCGAGCTGAAGGATCAGGCGATGCACCAGCAGCCGGAGCAGTTATTGCAGAGCATGACCCATCAGATTGGACTGCGCAATGTACTGGCCAGATGCCGGCTGTATTACGGAGGGCTCTTCACCCTAAGCATAGAATCAGGCAAGGAGGCGGGCACCTGCATCACGCTGGGCCTGCCCCTTCAGAGGAGGAATGACCATGTACCGCGTATTGATCGTGGATGATGAGCCGGAGATCCGCCAGGGCCTGCGGCTCAAGGCTGACTTTGCAGCGCTGGGCCTCAGTGTAACCGGAGAGGCGGGCAACGGCATGGAGGCGATGGAACGGCTGGCAAGCCAGGCGGTCGACATTGTCATTACGGATATGAACATGCCGGTGATGAACGGCGTATCGTTCCTCGACGATTGCCGCAGGCTCTACCCGGAGCTGAAGCTGGTAGTCATTACAGGCTATGAAGATTTCCATTATGCCAAGGCAGCGATCCGCAATCAGGCGCGTGATTATCTGCTCAAGCCGGTGGCCGCCGATGAGCTGACGGCCGTGCTTCAGAAGCTGAAGGACGAGCTGGATCAGGAGCGCAATGACCGTGACCGGCAGGCGGTGAATGAGTGGCGGCTGTCCCAGTACTACAAGGAGATGAAGGAGCATTTCCTGGTGCAGCTTGTCAAAGAGGAAGTGGAGCCGGTCCATGCGCTGAAGGAGCGCGCTGCGCTGTTCGAGCTGGATGGATGGGACCTGACGGAGGTGCGGTTCGTAACGGCCGGACTCCGTGAGCGTGCGGGGGAGGCGGCGGTGCCGGAGCCTGGGCACGGCAAAGGTTCAGCGCTGCCGGAGCGTACGCCGGGCAAGCTGAGGCTGCCGTTCGAGCTGCTGACCAGGGAATTCGCGGGCAGCTCCGGGGAGCGATGCCAGGTGCTGCGGGACCCGAGCTATCCGGGGCTGGTCCACTTCATCCTCCAGGATGCGCTCACTGATATAGACCGCTTCTGTACAGAGCTGGCGGAATGCGTCGCCGTCCATCTGGGCTTCAAGCCGGTGATCGGCTACAGCGGCGGCAAGCTTGGATTCCTCCGCTGGAAGGAAGGCTGCCTGGAATCTCTGCTGGCCTGGAACCTCTCGGAGAATGCGGCCCAGCCGCCGGCCGAAGGAAGAAGCGAGCCGGGACTGGCGCTTACGGAGGAATTGACACGGACCCTGCGCAGGCTTCTGATTCAGGGGGAGTGGGACGCCTTCGGGCAGAGCATCCGCCATGAGCTGCAGCAGGCGTTCTCCCAGTCCCGCTCCTGCCTGGTGAAGCTGATCTTCCAGCTCTGCCTGCTTGTGGACGGGGCGGGTGCAGAGGCCGCAGACGGAGACATTCAGGCCCAGGAGCTATGGCTCTATCCCGAGATGGTCCACAAGCTGGATTCGGTGGACAAGGCCGGGCAATTCCTGCTGGAGCGGGCGGCCTCTGTGTACCGCACGATGCAGGAGGCCGGCGATGCCGAGGATTCGGTCATCCGCACAGCGACGCAATATATCGACAGCAACTACATGTATGATCTTAACCTGACCCAGCTTGCCAGACGGTTCAATTACAATTCCTCCTATTTCTCGGAGCTGTTCAAGGCCAAGGTGGGCCGGAGCTTCATGGTCTACCTGACCGACATCCGCATGGCCCAGGCCACGCATCTGCTGTTGACGACAACGCTTAACCTGTGGGATATCGCCGAGCTGACCGGCTTCTCGAATGCCAGCTACTTCAGCTCCAAGTTCAAAAAAATGTATGGAACCTCCCCGTCGGACTTCCGCCAGCATCCACCTGAAAAATTCAGTAGTCAACAGCCGAAGAAATAGCATTCAACCAAGCTGCGTTGCTTTCTATAATGAGCCTATATCCACGAAGAAGGAGAAGGCGCATATGAAGACAGCACACAGATCGGCGATGTGGAGAAGGAGCGGTACCGCTTACCTGTTCCTGCTTCCCTGGCTGATCGGCTTTTTCGGACTGACACTCGGACCTATGCTGGGCTCCTTGTATCTGTCCCTGACCAAGTACGACCTGCTCAATGCCCCGCAGTGGCTGGGACTGAACAATTACAGGCACATCTTCACGGCAGACGAATACTTCTACAAGTCTCTTACCGTGACGTTCAAGTACGTGCTATTCTCGGTTCCGCTCAAAATGGCCTTTGCCCTCCTGGTCGCCATCGTCCTGAACAAAGGCATCCGGGCGCTGGGCATCTACAGAACGGTGTATTACATTCCGTCCCTGCTGGGAGGAAGTGTGGCAATCGCCATCGTCTGGCGGCAGATTTTCGACGGGGAAGGGCTGATTAATCACTTCCTGGCCTGGTTCGGGATCGAAGGCCCGTCCTGGATTGCCCATCCCAGCTATATTCTCTCGACCATCGTCACGTTGTCCGTCTGGCAGTTCGGCTCCGCGATGGTCATCTTCCTGGCCGGCATTAAGCAGATTCCTGCGGACCTGTACGAAGCGGCGCAGGTGGACGGAGCCGGGAAGCTGCGCCAGTTCGGCCGGATTACGCTGCCGATGCTCTCCCCGGTGATCTTTTTTAACCTGGTCATGGGGATTATCAATTCCTTTCAGGTGTTCACTCCGGGATATGTCATTGGGGACGGGCGCGGCGGTCCGGTGAATTCCACCCTGTTCTACACGCTGTATCTGTATCTCAAAGGCTTCTCCTTCTTCGATATGGGGTATGCCGCCGCTCTGGCCTGGATCATGCTGATCATCATCGGCCTGTTCACCTCCATAGTGTTCGTGACCTCCAAATTCTGGGTGTTCTACGGCGACGGAAAGGACGGGCGATAATTCATGACAGACGGCAAAATGATCTTTAGGCTCGGCAAGCATGGCGTCATTATTCTGTTCGGGCTGCTGATGCTGTATCCGGTGCTGTGGCTGCTGTCCAGCTCCTTCAAGCCGAATGCGCTGATCTTCTCGGAACCGGGGCTGTGGCCGGGGAGATTTACGCTGGAGAACTACGTGAACGGATGGAAGGGGCTGCAGGGCATCTCGTTTAGCCGCTTCTTCCTCAATTCTGCCACGATCTCTGTACTGTCGGTCATCGGGAACATACTGACCTGCTCGCTGGCGGCTTACGCGTTCGCCCGGCTGGAGTTCCGCTTCAAAAGTGTGCTGTTTGCCTGCATGCTGGTGACCATTATGCTGCCTTACCATGTCGTGCTGATTCCGCAATATATTATTTTCAGCAAGCTGGAGTGGGTCAACACCTATTTGCCGCTGATCGTGCCGAAATGGCTGGCGCATGACTCGTTCTTCATTCTGCTGATGATCCAGTTCATCCGCGGCATCCCGAAGGAGCTGGACGAGAGTGCCACGATTGACGGCTGCGGCCAGGGCCAGTTGTACTTCCGGATCATTATTCCGCTGCTGGTTCCGGCGCTGATTACAACGGCGATCTTCACCTTCATCTGGTCGTGGGATGATTTCTTCAGCCAGATGATCTACCTCAGCCGGATCAATCTGTTCACCGTGCAACTGGGCATACGCTCGCTCTATGATCCTTCGGGCTCCTCCGATTGGGGCGCGCTGCTGGCGATGTCGGTGCTGTCACTGGTGCCGATTATGACGATCTTCATGCTCTTCCAAAAGCATTTCCTGGAGGGCATCGCTACGACGGGCCTGAAATGAGCAAGCGATTACAATTATTCTTGGGGGGATATGTTTATGAAGAAAAGCTTAGGTCTTACGCTGAGTGTCCTGCTGATGGCAGCCACAACTGCCTGCTCGGGCGGCAATAACGGCAAGCCTGCGGCGGCCGGCAACTCCGGCGGTGCGGGAGCTTCTGCGGATCAGGTGGAGCTGCGGATTATGTGGTGGGGCGACCAGAAGCGCGCAGATAAGACGAACGAGGCGCTGCGGGCCTTCGAGTCGAAGCACCCGAACATTAAGGTGGTCGGGGAGTTTGCTCCGAACTCCGGGTATTTCGACAAGCTTAACACCCAGCTCGCTTCGGGCACAGCGCCTGATGTGTTTTTCCTGGGAGGGAACGTAACTGATTACGCCGCGAAAGGTGTGCTGCTGGACTTACAGCCCTATGTCGGCCAAGAGCTGGATCTGACGGATATGGACCAGACGATGGTGGAGTACGGAACGCTGGGAGGCAAGCTGGTGCATATCTCAGCCGGGGCGAATGCCCGGGGGATGGTACTCAATACGGAGCTGTTCAAGAAGGCTGGAATGGAGGTTCCGGCAGACGGCTGGAGCTGGGAGGATTACGCCCGCATCAGCAAGGAAATCTCCGGTAAGCTGGGCAAGGGTTATTACGGCACCTACAACTTTACCGTTGAGGGGATGGACATCTATATGAAGCAGCGCGGCAAGCAGGTCTATGATATGGAGAAGGACGCGCTGGGCTTCGGGCAGCAGGATGCAGAGGAGTGGTTCAACTACTGGCACGGGATCACTAAGAACGGCGGAATGGTCACTCCATCCCTTCAGGTATCCAATCCTCCGGGAGACACAAGTAAATCCCTGGTCGTTACCGGCAAGGTGGCGATGAGCCTGATTCCGTCCAACCAGTTCGCTGCTCATCAGAATCTGACTCAGGATAAGCTGACCATGATTCAGGTGCCGCGCGGGCCGAAGGGAACGGGGGTTGTCTTTGAATCCAGTCAAGGGTTGTCCGGTTATGCCAAGACTAAGCATCCGAAGGAGGTCGCGGAGCTGATGAACTTCTGGATCAATGATCCCGATGCCGCGCAGATTCTGGGCAGTGACCGCGGCGTGCCGGTTACCTCCAAGATGCGTGACCTGCTGATGAAGGAGGCTACGCCGCTGGAACAGACCGTGTACGACTTCACAAGCCGTGTATCCGAAGCGACGAAGAAGGAGCCGTTTGCCGTCAGCTATAACCCGCCGAATTTCACCGAATTCACCAAGCTGGCGGAGACCGCTGTACAGGAGATCGGTTTTGAGCAAAAGGATGTCAAGCAAGGGGTAGAGGATTTCTATACAGGCGCGACGCAGTTATTCGGAGCCCAGTAGTCATATCCCGGAAGCGGGCTGCCCCCGGCAGTCTGCTTCTCTGTCTGGAGAGCAACTAAAGTTACAGGAGGGAAAGGAATGACGGGTAGTGTACTGGAGAGACTGCGGAGGATAGCGGTGGACGACCGGATTAGAGGGCTTAAGAAAGCGGCGGACCGGGATTCGCTGGAGGAGTGGAAGCAATCGGGCGTGGCCTTCGCGGCTTCATCGGAGAACATGGAGAATGTCTATTACTCTGCGCTGCACAAGCTGCTGGACTGTATCGTGCCGATGGACGGAGGAGGACTAGTGCTGCATGAAGGAGGGGTCTATCTCGGGAGCTGGCTGGAGAGCACGGGCACGATCAGCGCTGAACGGCTGTCGCGCTTCATGCCGGGGGTGGCGGGAGCGACCTTCCGGCTGTTCGCCGACCAGCAGCGGCAGGATGGGCTGATGCCCTACAAGGTGACGCCTGCGGGACCTGCCTACCGGCAGATTCAGATGGTGACGCCGCTGGCCCGCAGCGTCTGGAATCATTATCTGGAGAACGGGCGGGACAAGAGCTTCCTTCGCTCCATGTATCAGGCGATGGGCCGGTTCGACCATTGGCTGCATATGCACCGCAACACCAGAGGGACCGGCTGCGTCGAAGCCTTCTGCACGTTCGATACCGGACATGACCTCTCCCCGCGCTTCTGGCATGTCCCCGACACGCCCCATCTGGAGGATGCGGGACAATATAACCCGGATTCGCCGCTGCTGCCTTTTCTGGCCCCGGATTTAACGGCCAATGTCTACTGCCAGCGGCTCTACCTGTCCAAGATAGCGGTGGAGCTTGGCGGGAGCGGGGACGAATGGCGTGCCCGGGCAGCGGCGAGCAGCCACAGCCTGTTCAGCCATTGCTATGACGAAGAGGATGAGTTCTTCTATGACCGGGATCGCGGAGGCCGGTTCGTCCGTGTACAATCGGATGTTCTGCTGCGTGTGCTGGCCTGCGAGGTGGGGGACGGGGTGTTTTTTGCGTCAGCCCTCCGCCGTTACCTGCTCAATACCGGCAAGTTCTTCGCCAAATATCCCTTCACCTCCATTGCGATGGACGATCCCAGGTTCGACCCTTTCTCCAGCTATAACACCTGGGGAGGCTCGTCGAACTTCCTCAGCCTCATCCGTGCGCCGCATGCCTTCGAGCAGCACGGGCGTTATGTCGAGCTGACCTGGGTCATCCTGCCGATCCTCGCAGCGTTCTCGCGGATGACCCGATTCGGGCAGACGTTAAGCCCATGGACCGGGGAAGAGGGATATACGGAGACCTATTCACCGGCGATTCTCTGCCTGCTGGACTATATGGAGCGGCTATGCGGGATCGTGCCGGTAGCCGGAGAGGAGCTATGGTTCACCGGCCTGCTTCCCTATGACATGGATCATGGCCACGAGGTGGCCCATGAGACCGGATACCGTCGGATCGTGGACGGCACGGTCTTCGAGCTGGTTACTACGCGTGAGCGGTCTGTAATCTACCGTAATGAAGAGGAGTACCTGACCTTTCCATATGGTGTGCGTGTGGTCCTGGGCCGGGGCGGACAACTGCTGAAGCTGATCGGCATGAGTGTCCGCCAGATCGAAGGGAGTCTGTGCTATGAGGGCCAGACGCTCCCGTTCACCATCAAGGGCAACGAGCAACTGGAATATGCGGACGGCGGCTTCGTGAGCGTCAGCGATATTGGAGTGGTACTGCCGGAGTACAGGTAACTAAGCATGCAGAGTGTGCGGGAAGAAAGGAGAGATGTACATGATAAATAACAAAAACCTGCAAATCAGAGATCCGTATGTGCTTCCGCTGGCCGGACAGGAACAGGAGCAGGAGCAGGGCACCTACTATTTATATGGCAGCACGGACAGCAATATCTGGGGCCCGGGCACGGGGTTCAACGCCTACACCGGCACAGATCTGGAGCACTGGGACGGCCCGTTCCCGGTCTTCCGGCCGGAGCCGGATTTCTATGCGGAGCGGAATTTCTGGGCACCGGAGGTCTATGGTTATGGCGGCAATTACATCATGTTCGCCACCTTCCGGCGCAAGGACAATGATCTGCTGGGCACCGCCGTTCTGATCTCGCTGCATCCGCTGGGCCCGTTCATCCCGCATAGTGAGGGGCCGGTGACTCCGCGGGAGTGGAGTTCACTGGACGGAACGCTGTATGTGGACCGGAAAGGCCAGCCGTGGATGGTGTTCTGCCATGAATGGCAACAGACCGGGGACGGCGAGGTCTGCGCCATGCGGCTAACAGAGGACCTGCGGAGTGCCGCTGGGGAACCTGTTGTTCTGTTCCGGGCATCGGAAGCTCCATGGACAACACCGTTTAGATCGGAGCGGTATGCGGATCAGCTCAATTATGTAACGGATGGGCCATTCCTGTTCCGGTCAAGCGACGACGATGCGCTATATCTGCTGTGGGCCAGCTTCATTAATAATACCTACGCGCTGGGTATCGCCCGTTCCGGGAGCGGAGAGATTACCGGACCCTGGCTTCATCAGGAGGAAGCGCTCTACCGGCAGGACGGCGGCCATGCCATGGTGTTCCGCGCCTTCGGCGGTCAGCTGATGCTGGCCATCCACACGCCGAATCAGACACCGGAGGAGCGTCCGCTGTTTGTGGAGCTGGAGGAGCAGGACGGTGAGATGAGGGTGAAGGCGTAGGCACTTACGCGGGCAGGCGGGCAGGGGGAGGCTAATCTCTGCCTTTAAAAGAAAACGATTGCCCTCCTTTAAAGAGTGGCAATCGTTTTGGGGTGCGGTTAACCTAAGGAAGCTTATTCGATATCAATGCTCCATTGTCCGTCTGCTTCCACGGAAAAGACATAAATTCCGTCGGATTCGATTTTTTCCGCTGTGGAGCCGGAGTAGTTACCAATTTCATTAACCAGCAAGAGGCTATCATTCACTTTGACGGCAAAATTGGATTCACCCGTGTGCTTGGATGTGAACCGGGTCAGCTTGCTTTGCAGCCTTGCAAACACAACATCGTTCCCCTTACCGGATAATTTAACCGGTGCGCTCTTGACGTTCTCGGGGATGCTCTGCTTAATATCTGCTTTCCACGAGCCATCCGACTCCACCTTCAGCATATATTTCCCGCCGTCAGGAATCACAGCTAGTGATTTTCCTTTGTAAGGCCCAATTTCATTCACGAGCATTTTTTTGGTATCTCCTGTTTCATCGTACATATAGATCACAAAGTTAGAATCCCCGTTGTCTGTTGCCTCCAATATAGCGATCCCGCTGTTCAGATGGAAGAACTCTGTAGCCTGGTCCTTTTTCCCTTTGAGATGTATGACTTCGTCCTTTGCTGGCGCTGGCGTAGCGTTTGCCGTTGCTGAACTAGGTAAGCCTTGGTATAACGGCAGCAGTTCAGCGTATAGCTTCTCAACAGTAGCCTGGTCATCCTCTTGAATGGCAAGGGCCATTTCCTTGAATTTGCTTTGATTTTCCTTATTTATAAACTCCAGACTATTGAGAATAACTGCTAATACTTCATCTCTAAGTTCTTGGGTGAGGTTCTTTTCCAGATAGCTTTTGGCTAAATTAAGTGATCTGGCTCCTAGCTCCTGGTTTGCTTCATCAAAGGTGTTAATAGTATCCCCGCCAGAGGGTACATCCGTTTCATCGGGTGTAGGTGTGGAATCTGGATAGCGGGCGGCAACGGAAGCAGGTAGAACTCCACCAATTTTTGTGAAAAGCTTCTTTACATTTTGTACATCATTTTTCTCAATAGAGTCAGCAATCTCCAGATAAGTGAAGGTATCCTCTTTATCCTCCCGGGCCTTAATCCGGATGTTATTGGCGATTTCTTTGGACGACTCAATATTCCATGAATTAGTACCGAAGTTCTCTAGGTATTCCTGCGTCTTGTCTTTCACTGAGAAGTTCTTCAGCTCTGGCGCTGGAGTAGGAGAAGCAGTCGGAGCAGCAGAAGGAGTAGCCGTGGCAGCTTGAGTACTCTCATTAGACCCGCCACATCCGTTCAATATCACAGGTGAAGCTAAAAGAGCAAAAGCTAAAGTCATTTTGGATAATTTTCCGTACATGAGTAATTTCCCCCAAATGTTTAATCATACTTAGCCAGTATATCAAAATTGGATTATTTCTACAGTGAAATTTAATAGAACTTTGCATTCCTTACACAATCGTGCCAAACTTGATATGATTAGGATATAGACTTTTATCATGTTGAATTAGGGGGATGTAAGCTGTGTATATGACAGGTTTTGGGTCCTTGCTCGCTGGAGGGTTCAGTATTTTTGCTCTTTTACTATGGTTGACTTGTCTGGGAATGGGGATATATTTATTTGTGCTGGTGGTGAAGCTTGCCCGCAGGGGAATCATTGCGCTGGATTTGTACAATCACTCCAAAAATCTGGAGATACGCGAACGTTACGAAGCGGTTCACCGGAGAGACGATGTCTGAATGATTGCATCTGATGGCAGGATTGATTATACTCCGAATATGGAATATTCAAATTTGTTATATCTGGAGAGGAGTTTGAGCGAATGAAGAAGAAGATGACTGCTGCGCTGACTGCATTTGCCGTACTGGGAGGAATGGGCACGGGCGTGTATGCCGGGGCCAACCTGCAGGAAATCAAGGCTTTTCTGAATCCAAGCATCAAATTCAAGATGAACGGCCAGCCGGTGCAGCTTAAGAATGGCAGCGGTGCAGTGATTGCCCCGATTTCCTATAAGGACACAACGTATCTGCCGGTCCGTTCCGTATCCGATCTGCTGGGGGTTACCGTTAAGTTCGATGCCGCAACAAACACCATTTCTCTCGGGGAGCAGACGGCAGGTGTGTCGATTGCTACAGGCTTTGATAATATGTATCACACCAAGGACCCGGGTAAGACCGTGTACAAGGATAAGGATTACAAGGATGTATTCTTCGATGACGCCAGCAGCGACCGCGGCAGTTCCTTCATGCTGCAACCTGACAAAAAGTATCAGAAGCTCTATCTCCAGATAGCCGCGATCGGCGGGGAGATCAAAGACTTCAGTATTCAAGACGCGGACACCAACACGGTGCTGAAGAAGCAGACCATTGACCCGGCCAGCGGACTCACGACCATCGAAGTGGATATTGCCGGAGTCAGCAGCCTGTATCTCACTGGCGACGTGAAGAAGGGAACCTCGGTCTTCGTCCCGCTTACGACATCGTATTATAAATAATTTCTGAACTTATACATCATTCACGAATGCCCCGGGAGCCTTGGTTTCCGGGCTTTTTCTGTCTGCATTAGTTGTTTGGATGAAGGCAGAAATGGGTATTATCCGGTAAGCCGGTGAATCTAACCGGCCGTGTAATTGTTCAATGAATTCATGAGGAGTGAGCAGATGTATACCAAAAAACTAATAATGTCCTTATCCTTGACGTTGTCCCTATTGGCCCTCAGTGCCTGCGGTAATGCTGAGGATAAGCCGTCCACCGAATCGATGCAGACCACTGCACCGACAGCAGAGAGTGTCCAGACTCCTGAGCCGACAACAGAGGCTGAGCAGACTCCAGCACCTACGGTAGAGCCGGAGCAGACGCCTGAGGCGACAGCCGGAAGCAACGAGACGGCTGCCGGATCTGCGGACCTGCCGAAATATCTGCCGGAGGATTTCCCGATGCCAGAGAATGTAACAGAGACCATTCTTTCGAATGCGGAGGAGAATGAGGGCAAGAAGACGGCATTGCTGATTTTTAGAACAACGGATAGTATGGAATCGGTAACGAAGCTCTATGATGATTATCTGGCTTCCAAGCTGGGCGATCAGTCCGTGAAGACTATCGATCCCAAGAACCTGATCATTCAAGGCAAGACCAAGGACGATAAACAGAGCTGGTCAATCATTGGCGGTCCGCTTGCGTCCCAGGAGGGAACCGTGGAGGTTAACGTCATTTGGTCTGAAATTTAATACGGACAGCCAAGCTGCTGTACCCAGAGGAACATCCGTTGAGGCTCGATTCAGAGCGGCCAACGGATGTTTTTTTTGATTTGATAAAAAGTGTCGAATTTTGTAATTAAGTAGTATACGTCAGGTGCGGCGGGGATATATAATTAATTTTGTAAACGAAAATTAGTCAGGCGGTGTTATGGTTTGTCGTGGGAACCTGTAGGCTTTATGTTTTTCTCAACGATAGAGACGCTTGCGCTCTATTATCTGATTATGTCTCTCTATAGATTCAAGTGGAGATGGTACATCTGGCAGGCTTTATTTGTCATCTTGCTGAACAATCTGCAAAGCTATCTGTTACGCAATGAACTGGGCATGTCGAATGTTGCACCACTTGTTTTAATCTTGATTTTTATCTTCTTCTTTGCTGCGGTGGTGAGGATGCCGCTCATTCTATCCATCATCGCAACAATATCAGGATTTGCTATTTTTGCCGGGATTCAGACGCTGCTCACCCTGCTCATGTTCGGATCTATATCGAATATTGGTAGTACCGCGAACGGATATTTTCTGCAGGTAGCGACTGCGGCAGCGGTGTTCGGTATTTTTGGGCTTCTGTACCGCAAAGGTAAGGGCTTCACGTTCGACTTGGATAAACTCCGCTTTAAGATAGAAGATATCCTGCTGTCTCTGCTGATTTTCGGCTTCGTAATAGGGATTTCAGTGCTACTCTACTATAATGATATTCTGCTAAATGCCTTGATTTTCCTGGTGATGACTGTATTCCTTCTATATTATTCCACCCGGAGGGAGCGGGAAGATGCTTGAATTCATGTCCGGCAAGCTGGCATTTACGATTAAAAATATCGTACCTGAACACCCGGCATCCTACGCTGTCCTGAAATTTGCTATTAGCGTAGTGCTTAATGTGGTGTTTATTATTGGGCTGACGCTGGCAGCATCCCTTTTGACGGGCCGGACAAGTGAAGCTCTGCAGATTCTGATCTCCTTTGCCGTATTACGTCAGGTGTCGGGCGGGGTCCATCTCAGATCCGGTATTGCCTGTGTCTTGTTTACGGTAAGCTTGTTCACGGTCCTATCCTTTGTGGAGGTTAGTTCCCTTTACGTTATGCTAATGAATGGAACTAGTCTGTTAATAGTTTTATGGCTGGCGCCCATTGGAATTGAACGACAGACCCGGATTCCGAGGCGGCACTGGCCTAAGCTGAGAATCGTGGCGATACTGCTTGTTGGTGCCAATATCGTTGTAGGATCACCTGTTATCGCAGCCAGTTTTTTGGCTCAATCCATCAGTCTGATTATAGCTAGAAGGGAGGTGAACATCTGACAATGAGAGCTTTGCAGCGCAAAGTAGTGTATAAGCTTGCTTCTGGTTTGTCCGCCTTGGCTGCCCTTATCGTGTTGGTTACAGCAAGTGTATTATACATTAATCAACCGGAGGTTCCTGAAGAGTTACTTAAATAACATTGGAGTTGATCCCTTTGAGCACGATATCTGTTACTAGAGACACAGAGGGAAACACTGGTGTATTCTCACTCGATATTGCAAAAATAACGTTTATGGAATTTGAACGGACTATCTATCGGATCATTGTCCATACGTACGATCAGACCTTTTATACAGTAGGTACGCTGAAATATTGGCTTAATACCCTGGCCAGTTCAGGATATCACTTCGTTCTAGCAGATAGAAACACGTTAATTCAGGTTTCTAATATTATCCAGCTGGATAAGACGTTTCATATTGCTTATTTTGGGGAAGACCACAGAGGAGTCGAGCAAAAGTGTTTTCTGTCAGAGAAGGGCTACAAACAAATTCTAAAATACGTAAAAACATCCGCATCGGATGTTAAATTAGTGGAGCTGCCCCAGTGGTAGCTTATTTTTTTGGAGGTTTGTATATAAAATAAGGCTGACCCAGCGCAGTTCATTTTGTAGCGCCCGGGTCAGCCTTTGTTCGGATTATCCTAATCTGTAGCTAATCTGGAATACATACACAGATCAATGAAGCTTCCTTTGGACCGCTCACTCTGCCTCAATATTCCTTCCAGCGAAAAGTTTAATTTCTGCAGTACCTTAATAGAATTGATATTAGCAGGCTGGGCCTTTGCTTCTATTCTATTGAAGCCCAGCGTATCAAACGCATAATCTATTAGTGCGCGAAGGGCTTCAGGCACATATCCTTTTCCCCAGCACTCGCGGCTAAGGTCATAACCGATCTCTGTCTTGGCATTGTCATAGTCCAGCGTATTGAAACCACAGGAGCCGATAATCCGGCCGGATTCTGCTTCCGTGATGGAATAGCGGAGCGCCTGATTCTCAGTGGCTAGCTTACCCAGCAGCTCAATCATTTCCACGGCCTGACTCTCATCCGTGAAGCTGCTGATATTCATGAACCGGGTGACTTCAGGATCGGACCAGATCGGGAACAGGCTGGCTGAATCGGCGGTGCGCATTTGTCTTAATACTAATCTTTCGGTTTGTAATTCTGTAATCATCAATAAGTTACCTCCATTAAATATATATGGTATTGGTGAGGTGCAACTATTGATATCTGCGCATAGTTCAGTCCTTTCCGTGTGTAAGCTGCCTCTATTATATAGAATACAGGGGAGAATGTTAATCAGGGACGCGCCTGTTTCGTATTCCTCCTGACATGGTAAACTTTAGATAAAAACATCTTGGGAGGGTATTATGAGAAAAACGTTACTGGTAGTATTGTTCTTGTTCGTATTGACAGCTTGTGGGGATTCCAAAGACGGGGTAACCACTAAAGACTTAGCCATCCAAAAGGTGAACGATCATAAAGCCATTGTTGAGTATGGTATGAGCCGCGCGGAAGCAGAAGAGGTATTGGGCAAAGGAGAAGATAAGGATATTGCGAATTCAGTCATGTACAGCCCTGGCGTAAGAATTATGTACCGTGAGGATAAAGTGGCAGGGATTACTCTGGCAAAGGAATCGAAAGATATGTATGAAACCACAGGCGGTTTTAAAATTGGCATGTCCAAAGATGATTTCAAGCAAATCTATGGCGATCAATATCTGAAGGATATGGAGAGGAACCTGGACTATGCTTACGATTCAGTCAACAAACGTTATTTGCAGGAAAAAGAATGGGTAGCGAAAGCTGAAGATGACACGAAAATATATGTAATATCAGCCATGTTCAACGGTAGGGGTGAAGCAGACGCCGTTGTATTGGTGGATAAGCGAATGGCGATCACGTTTAGGTAAAGGGGGAGGGCTGACGATCAAGCATGTGCTAGTATGTTTCTTTGAGCTTTGGGGACAGAATAGCAATATAGGGACCTTAAAGGCTGGCTTTGTCTACAACGAGTAGTTCTGCCATGATATAATCAATGTATATGATTGGAGTGATAATCGTGGAATTACTCGACGCACGGAATGACTTTATCTTCAAGAAAATTTTCGGCAGTGAGAATAACAAGGATGTCCTGCTGGCCTTCCTCAACAGTACCTTTATGGAGGCAGGCGAACCCCCGCTGACAGAGATTGTATTAATGAATCCGTACACTGATAAGGATGCTCCAGCGGATAAACAGTCTATTCTGGACATCAAGGCCAAGACGGCTGAGGGCAAACGGATCAACATCGAAATGCAATTGTTCAATCCATACAATATGGAGAAGCGGACACTGTTCTACTGGAGCGAGATGTATTACCACCAGATTCAAAAAGGCGACGATTACAGTCAATTGAAGAAGTGTGTGACGATCAATATACTGAACTATTCCTGTCTTCCTAATGACCGCCATCATAATGTGTTTCGCCTTCGGGAAGATCACACCGGGATACCTCTTAACAATGATCTTGAGATCCATGTGATGGAATTAACAAAGCTTGAGGAGCAGGCCGTTCCATTAACTGGTGGTCTGATCAACTGGCTGTTATTCCTGAAGGGTGTTGAACAACCAAATTGGGAGGTGCTGACCATGAATGAACCGATGTTGAAAAAAGCAATGGATACGCTGGAGTTCCTGAGTCAGGATGCCGCTACACGTATGGAATATGATGCCCGGATGAAGTATTTGCGGGATGAGGCGTCACGAATGAATGGTGCTAAGGCTGAGGGGCGAGCTGAGGGACGAGCAGAAGGTGAGCGAAATAAGGCAGAGGCAATGGTGCGTGAACTTCTTGCTCTTGGAGTGGAGACCTCAATTATTGTTAGAGCCTCAGGTCTCTCAGAGCAAGAAGTTTTAAGCTTGAAATCACAAATGGGTAGACACTGACCATGAATGAACCGATGAGAAAAATATGTTGAGGATTGGGCTTGAAGTTAGGTTATTGCACAAGTTTCTGGTCTTTCAGAGCAAGCAATGATAACGAAAAATGAAGGGGCTGTCCCAAAGTAGATATTCTACTGACAAGTCAGATTCTCAGATTCCTCAAAAAAAGCAGGGATTATCCCATTATTGGGAAATTTCTGCTATAGGGACGGTTGTTTTTAAAAAAAGGCGATTTCTTTTTATGTTTTTGAAAGAATGAAATGGGTATCCTGCTTAAACAGCGGAGCGTCCATCCATGTGCTTACGTTAATCCTACTTAAAAGCTGCGGGCTATCCCTTTTGGGACAGCCCTTTTGTTTCATTAAATGCGCCCAGGTGAGAGGACGGGGGCTTGGCGCCCCCTCCCAATGGATTATAATTATTTCAATTACTTTAATAAGCTCTAGCTGTTACCCCATAATTATATTCATATCCATAGCCGCCATTATCGGATAGCACCCTAACGACATAAGCACCAACTGGCCCGGCGGGACCTTCTTTATAAACTTGATACCCATTACTTGCTTGGGTATGTCCCTTGAAATATACAGAACCATTAGACTGAGCTGATGAATCTGCGGTGTTAGATGCAAAGGACGTAACAGGTAGGCAAGCTAATGCCAGCACGATAGATGAAACTATGTAACATTTTTAAACGACGTAAAAAATACCAATAATATTTTTATGGAAATAAATTTCCATATATCAATCATAAACAATATCTCTTAAAAGGTCAATTTAGATTATATATTTAAAATGCTAGAGTCTCCTCCCATGCGAGGCATTAGGGGAAGATAAGCATTTCCCGTAATGTTATAAAAATATCTTGCCATTCCTTTACGTTCTGTGTTATTATAAATCTCGTTGCAGGACGGTAGCTCAGCGGGAGAGCACTATCTTGACAGGGTAGGGGTCATGGGTTCGAACCCCATCCGTCCTATATGCAGAAAGCCTTGATATTCAAGGCTTTCTTTCTTTTTATAAACAAAGAATAACAAACTGAGAAGCTATTGACGTTCGGCAGCAGATGACTTTACGTGTCTAATGCAATGTTGTGGCTTCTTTTTTATGTACATTTAAAGAGTGACAAAAACCCACGACACCCCAACCATAGTATATTACAATATTGGCGCTTGTCTGGAAGTTCTTTAACCAACATAAAAGGTGGAATTCTATCATGATCGTAACATTGCATGAAGCGGAGTGCCCTGGAGTGAGTCTCCAGTATGTAGTGATTTTTATGAAGCAAGGGAAGGATTGGGTGCTGGTGCGGCACCGTGAGCGGTCTACATGGGAATTTGCCGGCGGGCATATTGAGGCGGGCGAGAGTCCCGGGGAAGCTGCGGTAAGAGAGCTGTACGAAGAGACGGGTGCTGAAGAATACGAGCTGCATCCGCTATGCATCTATTCAGTCAGAAGTAGTGAACTGGCAGAGAGCTACGGGATGTTGTATTATGCAGATGTCAAAAGGTTCGGAAATTTGCCCCCGTACGAAATGGCTGAGCTTCGGAGCTTCAGCGAGCTGCCGCAGGCGGTGACATACCCTGGGATTTACCCCACGCTATATGCGAGAGTATGTGAACATGTGAAGTATCTGTGAATCAATTGTAATGCTGAAAGGAGTCCCAACTCATGAGTTACGAGATTACGAGGTTTAGGCGTCTTGGCGACTACCTGAGATCACGCCGGGAACGTCTGCAGCCTGAAGCTGTAGGGATCAAGGAAACGAACAGTCAGCGCAGAACTCCAGGGCTGCGGCGGGAGGAGGTTGCAGTTCTGGCTGGTCTCAGCAGCACCTATTATACTTGGCTGGAGCAGGGCAGGGAGGTTACCGCCTCCAGAGAGGTCATGGAGAGTCTCAGTCAGGCGCTGCGGTTGTCGGCAGATGAGCACAAGCATCTGTTCGAGCTATGGAATCCGGGCTTGCCGGATACACTTGCTTCTATAGATACAGCCAGTCCGGAGCTGAATCCGCAGTGGCGGGATATTATCCGCCAATTGACTTATCCGTCTTTTATTACGAATGAGCGGTCTGAGGTACTGGCCTGGAATGATAGGGCGAGTGAAGTCCTTAGTGATTTCGGAAGTCTGCCTGCTCCAGAGCGCATTATGCTGCGTCTTCTGTTCCTGGACCTGGAGCTGCGCCGCCGGATGCTGAATTGGGAGGAGTTCGCTCTCTATTCAGTAGGGGTGTACAGAACCTATTATGACATGAACCTGCACGATCCCTGGTACAAGGAGATGGTCGATCAGCTCTTGGAGGACAGTGCGGATTTCGCTGAGATGTGGAAGCAGCACAATATACTGGGCAAAAAGGTTAACCGTGTGGTCATAGAGAGTCTGGGCACGAGCCAGCCTGTAGTCTACGATATCAATTCTATGGCGAATCTGGCAGATCACCCGGGTGTGCATATTTGTATCTATACCCCTGTCATAACCTAGCAGAGGATCATCTGAAGGCGCATTTTTACAGGTATGTTGCCGCTCCCTGGTAATGATCTTACTAGCATGAACGTACTGTGGCTGCTCCACGGCAGGACGGTTAGAATAAGGTCATGTTCATAAGATCTATTACAGGGACAAGAGGAGGCAACCATATGCACTCAAGAACACTTGGGAACGAAGGGCTGATCGTATCGGCTCTGGGACTCGGAACGATGATGATGCCGGATAACGAAGAGTCGGTACGAACCATTCATGGCGCGCTTGATCTGGGCGTAACTCTGCTGGACACAGCGGATATCTATGGAGCCTTCGAGCAGCAGCGCTTCGGCGGCAATGAACGGCTTCTCGGGCGGGCGCTTAAGGGCCGGAGAGATCAGGCTGTGATTGCGACCAAATTCGGCATTACACATACTCAGGGACCCAAGGGAGACCCGGCCTATATCAAAAAATCCGTAGATGCCAGCCTCTATCAACTCGGCACAGATTATATCGATCTGTACTATCAGCACCGTCCGGATCTGAACATCCCTGTTGAGGAAACCGCCGGTACACTGGCTGACCTCGTCAAGGAAGGGAAGATCCGCTATATCGGCTTATCCGAAGCTTCGCCTGATTTGATCCGCCGGGCACATGCGGTGCATCCGTTGACTGCCCTGCAGACCGAGTATTCGCTCTGGAGCCGGGAGGTGGAGGATGAGATTCTGCCGCTGGTCAAGGAGCTGGGCATCGGCTTCGTTCCTTATAGCCCGTTGGGCCGCGGTTTTCTGACTGGACAGATCAAGAGCTTCGAGGATCTGCCGGAGGATGATTACCGCCGCCATTACCCGCGGTTCCAGGGAGAGAACTTCGCCCGGAACCTGGAGGTCGTCTCGCTGATCGGGCAGATGGCAGCCGAGAAGGGCTGCGTCCCGGCACAGCTTGCGCTGGCCTGGCTCCTTGCGCAAGGGGAGCAGATCGTGCCGATTCCCGGCACCAAGCGGCTGGAGCGGGTGCAAGAGAACCTCGGAGCGCTTGAGGTTACACTGACGGCTGCGGATCTCGCCCGGATTGAGCGGATATCCCCGCAAGGTATTGCAGCCGGAGCACGTTACCCCGGCCAGAACTAAGTCATCACACAGAGCGGACAGCCGCTGTGTATTCATCAATATTAAGACCCCGGAGCGTTCTTGCCTTCGCCGCTTGCTTTCGTAAGCGGTATGAGAGGCGGGACGCTTTTGTCTTTCATCCGCTCTATTTCCTCCTCTATGCGCTCTACATCTATCCGCTCAAACAGTAATTCAAGCTCCAATATAGGCTGCTCTGCAAGGACGGATACCGGATGCCATACAGGCTGTTCTATGGACAGGAAGCCCCTGATCTTCTCGCAGGAGAAGGGGAGGAACGGGTTCAGCAGGTTAGACAGATTGGCAATAATCTGAACACAGGTATACAGCGTGTTAGCCCCGGCCGCAGGATCATGCTTGATCTGGAGCCACGGCTGCTGCTCGTCGAAATATTTGTTGGCCTGGCGGATATGCAAGAAGATGAATTCCAGGGCTTCCTTGAAATGTCCGGCTTGGGTCAGCCTGCCTGTCTCATTATACAGCTGCTCCAGACTGCTAACCCATGCTTCGTCCAAGACTCCTTCTGGTACTCTGCCACTCCAGAACTTATTTACGAATACGAGGCTGCGGTTAACGAAATTGCCGAACGCGCCCAGCAGCTCGCTGTTATGGCTGTAGATGAACTCTCTCCAGGAGAAGTCGGCATCCCGCTTCTCGGGACCGTTCGCAGTCAGGAAATAACGGACCGAGTCAGGGTCATACCGGCTGAGAATATCCGGCACCCAGACCGCCCAATTGCGGCTGGTGGAGAATTTCTGCCCTTCCAGGGTCAGATACTCCGAAGAGAAGATCCGGTCCGGCAGATGCAGCTCCTCAGCTCCCAGCAGGATAGCGGGCCAGATCAGGCTGTGAAAAGGAATATTGTCCTTCCCGTGCACATAGTAAGCAGTTATAGGCGGCTGTCCATGGTTATCCTGCCCGGCTGGCACGCACCAGAAGTCCTCCCAGCGGCCCCCCGTCTCCGCCGACCACTGCTTGCTGGCAGACAGATAGCCGCTAACGGCTTCGATCCAGACATAGATTTTTTTGTCTGCGAAGCCGTCAACAGGAACATCCACACCCCAGTCCAGATCCCGTGTTGCCGCGCGGTCCTGCAGGCCTTCCTGCAGATATCTGCGGGTTAGACGGACGGCATTGTCTCTCCAGCCCTGCGCGGAATCAGCATATTCTGTGAGTGCTTGCTGGAAGCTGGACAGCGACAGATAGTAATGCTGAGTAGAGCGCAGCACAGGCGTAGAGCCGCAGAGGGCGCATGTGCGCTCCAGCAGATCCACCGGATCGAGAATCGTTGAACAGTAATCGCACTGGTCTCCCCGGGCCTGCTGCCCGCATACCGGGCAGAGGCCATGGACATAACGGTCCGGCAAGAAGCGCTGGTCCAGCTCACAATAGCACTGGAGACCGGGTTTCTGGTACAGATACCCGTGATCCAGCAGCTTAAGGAACAGTTCCTGCACCGTTTTGGAGTGATGTGCCTGATCGGTCCGGGTATAGAGGTCATAAGTGAAGCCCAAGGCGCGGAAGCAATCGGCGAACTCCTCATGATACCGGCTGGCGAATTCACCCGGGGTTACACCCTCCTGCGCCGCCTGTACAGCAACAGGGGTGCCGTGACAATCACTGCCGGATACATAGAGTACAGCGTCACCTTTGGCACGGTGATAGCGGGCCAGAATATCTCCCGGAAGAATGCTGGCGAGTCTGCCCAGGTGCAGGGAGCCGTTGGCATAAGGCCAAGCCCCTCCAATAAAAATGTTAGTCATCTTGTTATCCTCCTCAAGTATTGTGGAACGCAAAAAAGGCACTCATCCCCCAAAAGGGACGAGAGCCTGTGCTCACGTGTTACCACCCAAATTCATCAATGCCTTACGGCATCCACCTCTTCAGGTACGTCCGCAGATAAAAGCGGGTATACCCTAGCATGGTAACGGATGCGGGTTCCGGCGCAGCCTACGACCCGTTCATGCCGGGGTTCGGTGCACAGCTCTGAGACCATATTCCCGAGGGTTTTCTTTGCTCCTTTTCACCATCCGGAGCTCTCTGTGGAAGAATTGCCAGGGTACTCTTTCTCTTCGTAGCTATTGTGGTTATCCTAATTACTGGATATCATATACGCAGGCCGGGAGATTTGTCAACATCATAAGTCTATTTGCAATCCACTGCACTCCTGTGCGACAGTAGAGAGTAAGAGCTAACGGGAAGCAGAGGAGTGCCTGGTCCGTGGGCTGGAAGACAAGCGACATAGTGATCAAAAGGAGATTGAGACTATTGCAGGAAAACAAACAGGAGAAAAAAAGCTCGGGGGCATGGGGGTGGCTGGGCAGCGGGGCAGTACTGCTACTCCTTAAGGGAAAGGCTATTATCTCTCTGCTTAAGCTGGGGAAAATCGCAGGTCCGCTGATCTCCATGATGGTATCCATCTGGGCTTATGCCCTGATCTCGCCATGGCAATTCGCGGTGGGCTTCGTTGCCTTAATGTTCGTTCATGAGATCGGCCATGTGATCGCTGCCAAGCGGATTGGGCTGCCGGTGAGCGCGCCGCTGTTCATTCCTTTTATGGGCGCCCTGATTACGATGAAGCGGCAGCCGCTGGATGCCAGACAGGAAGCTTATGTAGCTTTTGGCGGCCCTATACTCGGGAGTATTGGTGCGGTTGTAGTATTCGGAGCGGCTTATTATTATCATAGTCCTTTGTTATACTCGCTGGCATACGTCGGGTTCTTGCTTAACTTGATTAACCTGCTGCCGATCCATCCGCTGGATGGGGGGCGAATTGCCACGGCGGTAACACGCTGGTTATGGCTGGTAGGGCTCATTGGCGGCCTGGCTGTAATTATTTATCTGAAATCCATCCTGTTCGGCGTAATCTGGGTAATGTTCGCTTATGATATGTATAAGAAGTACATCAGCCGGCGGACGAAGAATCAGATGCATACTGTGCTCAAAAGCTTCCTGATCCCCATCGGGGATCTGCAGGAGCAAGGATATCTGATCCCCGGCCCCGAGCATAAGCGGGAGCTGCCGTTCACCACCTACAGTGATTTGAACCGCCAGCAGTTTGTCGGCGTACGCTGGGATAACCTGGATTACTATGGAACGACGACCATGCCGGTGCAGTCGCTGATCGGAAAAGTCAAAGTCGTGCAGCTCGATCAGCTGTATGTGGATGCCAGCCTGCAGATGAAGATGACCTGTGAGATCAGCTTCACGGTATATGACAATGATAAGTACTATGAAGTACCGGCTGCTACCCGCTGGAGATATGGGGCCGCGTATTTTGCCCTTGCCGGAGTTCTTGGGGGTATGATGTATCTTGTCCATGTAGTTGGCAATGTAAATCTGTAAAGCTTCGTTTATGAACCTCCCGATTCGTCAAAGCTGTAAAGAGCCGAGAAGGATGAGGAGGTTAACAACAATGCGGTTGGCAAGAGGATGTCTCTTATGGATTGGAGCATGTCTCCTTCTGGGAATCGCCGGATGTACGGCAGGCAAGGAAATTCCTGAATATACGGATGTTCACAACATGACCGGATTGGACGGAAGTCTGAATTCACGGGATAGCCTGACCTCGCCGGTTCTGCGGGATGTGTATGACCGCTCGATTCCCGAGGAGGTCTATGAGTCTCCGTAAGTAAGGTGGTCGGAGGTTCCCTGTCCACGGGCCTTGCCCTGAAGCTCTCAGGCTCTATACAGGATATTAATAATTCTGTATAATGCTCCATATTGATTGGAGCTATAGAGAGGAGCCAGGGAGATGGCAGTGGAAATCGTACATGTTACTACAGAGGAGCAGCTTCAAATGGCGCTGGAGATCCGCAAGAAGGTGTTTGTGGAAGAACAGAAGGTGCCGGTAGAAGAGGAGATCGATGAATATGATGCCATCAGTGAGCATGTGCATCATTTCCTGCTCATGGAGGGCGGGCAGCCGGCTGCAACCGGCCGGCTGATCTATTATAAAGCGGACACTGCCAAGATGCAGCGGATTGCCGTTCAGGAGGCCTTCCGCGCTAAGGGATGCGGACGTATCCTGCTGCTGGCTATGGAAGAGCGGGCACGTGAGCTGGGTCTGCAGGCTTCCATTCTGGATGCCCAGTGTCAAGCAGAACCCTTTTACAGCAAGCTCGGCTATGAAGTAATCTCCAAGGAGCCCTTCTATGATGCAGGGATTCTGCATGTAAGAATGAGTAAAGCCCTGTAATCTGCCGGGTACATACTCTTCCGCTGCGATGGACAAGCTAGAATCGGGCCAGGATAGCTGGCTAACTCTAGTGCGAAGGAGACGATCCTAAGTGATGAATCAAGAACGGGAACGCTTTATTGCCGCCAAACGTAACGGTGACGGGGACCTGACCGGGTTCCAGACCTCCTCCGGACGCGTGCTGGATTATCAGCAGGCACTTCAGGAGGTTCAGTCCGGCAGCATCGCAGGGGTCAATGTATTTAAGGGCAAAGACGGCGAAATGTATATCCGCGGCGATGCAGATGGAGATCCTACGAACAATCTGGATCAGCTTCCGCAATTTTAGCCGGGCATAGATAACAGGGGGAACGGCCGGACAGGCGTCTTACAGGCGCTGAAGTCCGGCCGTTTCTATGTGTTAAGGGGGACTCCGGCTTCTCTGAAAATACTTCGTTTAGGGTCTGCTGTACATGCCGAAACCGGTTGCTGAAGGGCTTGTTTTTCTTTTCTTCTGCAAAAAGAAATAAATCCCTGAATTCTGCGCAACTTGTCGAAGTCTTAGCAGTATACATTAACAGCATGAATTATTTGGAGGGGCTTTACAATGAGATGGAGAAAAATTGCTCTGTGCACGGTTGTGTTTTTCATGATGGGAAGCTCCTATTTGTTCGCGGACGCTGTGAACCAGAAGATCAAAGTATGGAGCAATGGAAAGGAAATAGCCGATGGCGGCTATTTGATTGACGGCAAGACCTATATTCCCGCCAGGGAGGCCGGGGGTGTCGTCAACTGGGACGGCTCGGGCAGAGTGACGATCCTCAAGCCGAATGTTCATATCGTCCTGTTTAAAGGCGACACGGTATTCGGCAATGTCAACACAGGCAAGCTGAAGATGAAGATTCTGACGCAGGTGGACAGCCTGAAGGACAGCATCGCTGCCGTGAAGGTGGCAATCACCGATCCTGCCGGGAATGTGAAGGATATTCTCGAGGATGCCGTCGGCTCCAAGAATGAGGATTTCTGGTTCTCCACACCGGAGTTCACCTATGATTTCAAGGAACCGGGCAAATATAGCGTAGGCTTCTTCATGAAGGCGTCGAAGAACGGAGATTACGTTCTTGTGTCCGAGAAGGTAGTTACGGCTTCATCCAAAAATTAAGTCCCTCCTGCAAATTGACCTGTCCTTATCTTACGTGTTACGATACCAAATGTAGGATAATTCAATTAAAGTGAGGTATTACAATGAGCGATCACAAACATGAGCATGGCCATGAACATGGTGAAGCATGCGGTTGCGGACATGATCACGACCATGAGCACGAGGAGTTTGTGCTGACCTTGACGAACGAGCAGGGCGAAGATGTAGAAATGGTACTGGTGGAAACGTTCGACGTAGGCGAGAAGTTGTACGCCCTGCTGCTTGAGCGCGAGAATCCGGAAGCAGACGGAATCATCCTTCGTATGGAAGAAGAAGACGAGGAAATGGTTCTGTACAACATTGAAGATGAAGCTGAATGGAAAGCTGTTGAAGAAGCTTATAACGAGCTGCTTGCCCAGCAAGAATAGATTTCAGGCATTCATGCAAAACCCCGATACTCTATACGTATCGGGGTTTTGTATGTCGCACTGCTATAGGACAAGCCTTAGGAGATCGGCTCCGCTTCGACAATGACTTTTATATTGGTAATGCTGCGGTCCTCGGGTCCTTTGACAGGCAATCCGATTTCTACATGGTCAATGATATAGTCGATATTATCCTGGGTAATAACTTCTCCAGGGAGAAGAATAGGAATTCCCGGCGGATAGACGTAGATGAATTCTGCAATAATGTAGCCGGCAGACTCCCGGAAGGGAATCAGCTGCGTATCCGCATAGAAGGCATCTCTCGGGATTAGGGCCAGCTGCGGAATATTCGGCACCTGTACCTTAAGCTCATAGATCTCACCCTTGCTGTAATGGATCGCTGAGAGCACCTGCAGCGCCGCAAGCAGCTTATCTACAGATTCCTTAGTATCTCCAGGGGTAATCAGGCAAAGAATATTATACATGTCGCTGAGTTCAACTTCGATGTTGTACTTCTGCCGGAGCCAGTTCTCGGTCTCGTAACCGGTAATACCCAGGTGCCTTACATGAATGTTCAGCTTCGTCGGATCATGATTGAAGGTGGCTTCTGTTCCGAGAATTTCTTTGCCGAAGCTGTACAGCCCCTCGATCTCGTTGATCGAATTGCGGGCATAATTGGACAAGGCGATGGTTCTCGCCGCCATCTCATGGCCGTTCAGGGCAAGGTTGCGTCTGGAGGTATCCAGAGAGGCAAGCAGAATATATGAGGTTGAAGTGGTGGTCAGCATGCTGAGAATGGTCTGTACCCGCTGTGGGTTGACAAGACCCGTCTTGGCATTGAGGTTCAGTACCGAGCTCTGCGTCATGGAGCCGCCCAGCTTATGCACACTGGTTGCTGCCATATCTGCACCGGCCTGCATGGCCGATACCGGTAAGTCCTCATGAAAATGAATCAGTACTCCATGTGCCTCGTCCACAAGTACGGGAACCCCGTAACTGTGGGCCAGGTCGACAATCGAACGGAGGTCAGCGCATACGCCGAAATACGTCGGATTGATAACGAGGACACCCTTGGCATCCGGATGGCGCCTTAAAGCCCGTTCCAGCGAGCTGGTGGTTATGCCGTGGTCTATCCCAAGATTCTCATCCTGTACAGGAGAGACGAAAATAGGCTTGGCTCCGGAGAAAATAATGGCCGACATTACCGATTTGTGAATATTGCGCGGCACAATAATTTTGTCTCCTTCTGAGCAGACAGAGAGGATCATAGTCATGATGGCATTGCTCGTGCCTTGTACACTGAAATACGTGTAATCGGCGCCGAAAGCCTCAGCAGCCAGCTTCTGAGCTTCAAGAATAACCCCGGTGGGCTGATGAAGATCATCAAGCGGTGCAATATTGATCAAATCTATGGATAGAGCGTTATCGCCGATAAACTCACGGAATTCGGCATCGGTCCCTAGCCCCTTCTTATGTCCCGGAATATGGAATTGAACTGGATTTCCGGCGGCATGCTTTTTGAGAGCAGTGAAGAGGGGAGTAGCTTGTTGATTCATTTAATGCTGTCACAACCTTTCGCGAAGAGTGGTTTTTTGATTTCGCTGAAGCAAAAGGCGTCCCCGGAGGGACAGAATACCTATTTCTACTTGAGCAAGCATCAGTATAACAAATCAATCAACATAATACTAGGATGTGATGAAATGTCTGGCAAAGCAGCGGAACGTATGCATATCAGTTTAGCCTCACCGTTCATATTAAAAATGTGGATCATTATTTTCCTGGTCGAATTCGTCAAAGGATCGCTGCTGGTAGCTCTGCTGCCGGTCTATATGGAGAATATTCTGGGCCTCTCCGTAACGGTGGTCGGGTTCGCCTTCGCGCTGCAGTATCTCGGGGATAACCTGTTCCGCAGCCCGTTCGGCTGGGTCATGGAGCGGATCGGCTACCGCTGGACGATGACAGGAGCGCTGCTGCTGCTCTTGGTGGCAGTCGGGCTGATTATCTATGCCAAAGATGCCGTAAGCTTGTCCCTCGCCTGTCTGATTCTGGGGATCGGCACCTCGCCGCTGTGGCCTTGTACGATGACAGGCATCACCGAGCTGGCAGGCTCTACCCGGAGCGGCAGCAGCGGCGCAGCCATGGGGGCAGTGGAGATGGCCTCACTGGCCGGAACCGGCGTCGGTCCGATTATCGTCAACTTCATGATGGATCATGGCGGACAGGGCTACCGGACGGTCTTCCTGGTGCTGATGGGCTTCGCTGCTGCTGTAGTAGCCGTGGCGTTGTTCCTGCCCTCGAAGATCGGCGGTCATGCGCCGCGCGTTGTCCGAGAGATATCGGCGGAGGGGCCACCGGTGACGCGTAAGCCGGTAAGGCCCCTGGAGAGTCTGAAGCGGACCTGGCAGCAGGTCACCTCCTCCCTGAAGGTAAGCCGCCTGCTGTTCCCGGCATTGTTCCTGCAGGCTTTTGCGATCGGGCTTATGACCCCGGTGGTCACCTTGTTCGCACGTTCGGAGCTGCATGTCACCCCCAACCAGTTCAGCCTGCTGCTGATTGCCGGGGGTGGGATTACCGTGCTAACCCTTATACCCGCCGGAAAGCTGGTCGATAAGGTCGGCACCTCCATCTTCCTCAATATCGGCTTCCTGCTGGCAGCCTGCTCCATGGCCTTCTTCTCACAGGTCCGCTGGCTGCCGCTGGCCTTCGTGGCGGTAGCTCTGGTCGGGATCAGCTATGCGCTGATTCTCCCGGCGTGGAACGCCTTCCTGGCCAAGCAGGTGCCGGAGGGCGAGCGCGGGACCGTCTGGGGACTCTTCCTGACGCTGCAGGGCTCAGGGATGGTTGCCGGTCCGGTGGTATCAGGCAAGCTGTGGGATACGGTCAGCCACGGTGCTCCTTTTCTGGCCAGCGCGGGAGTAATGGTTGTGTTATTCGGGCTGCATCTGCTGATCGTCCACCGGACGAAGCTGAAGCACGGCACGGCGCACTGAGTAGAGCGGGCACAGGGGGAGTAAGCCGGTGTGGAAATGCAATAAGCCGTAGACTGCCTGAAAAGGAGGCGGAATGCGGCTTTATTGCTGTTTTTGCGTATAAAAGGGCTGGTCCAACTCTCCTAAAACGGGTTCCAGCGTTTGGAAAAGGCCAAAAACGGGTAAAAATAGTCAATAAACCAAGTTACCGCTACATAATATGAAGTATAAAATAAGTGTAAGCCACACAAAGAATCAAGGTGCAAGCGGAGGTCCGGCAGTCTGTTCTACTCTTAGGTTAGGCCATGAAGCTGACTATTGCTTAAATCAAGCCGTTAGGGGGGAGTGCCGTGAACAAAAACGATGAAGTGGAGTACTGCAATCTGGAGCTGCGGTTCGACAGAGAGCATATCCAGGATCTAATCAAGGACCTGATCAAGGAAGGTTATTCCCTGTACTGGAGTGAGAACGAGAGTGTTTTTCTTATTTCGGTGCGCACCGGCCGCAAGCTTGTGAAGCTGCGCTTCCAGCGGATTAAGGACGGCTTCAAGCTGGTGGGAGACTACATGATCCGTGATGCGCGCCTGTCAGAATGGATGGAGAAGCTGATTGGGGATATGAGAGGTCATGCCGTTGTCAAGCGCTTCCGCGACCGTCAGATCATTATAGAGAATATTTTATTCGGTGAAGTCATCCGCCTGGTGGAGATTTCCGGTTATCAGCAGCGTGTGCTGTACCAGAAGGGGCCGCTGCTGTCGGATCAGGAGCTGACGAAGCTGTTCTACTCCATAGAGGGCGAAGAGCGGATCCGTGACCGCAGGCTTGCCGTGGATGAACAGCTCGACTTGCTGAATGAAGCTATGCGTGAGCGCGATACCGAAGCGGTGGCGGCCAGCACAGCGAGACTTGAGCAATTGACCAGGGAGCTGGCAGCGCTGGAGTGGTAGTACGCAGAGTGAATAATTGCGATTAAGGGCATCCCATAGCGGGGTGTCCTTTTATTGTGCCTTTCTGGAGGAGGGGGTTCACTTCTGCGGACAAAACCGTTAAAATAGTCATTGTGAGCAATTTCCCTGATGGATCGAAGTTTGTCAATGAAATTGATCTCTCTTTCGCAGGCAGAACTTTGCTGTCTCTGACAAAGGGTGGTATTCTTATACTGCGAGAAATGGATTTCACAAAAATACAGGGTGCAAAGGGTGGAGAACCAGATGTCAAAACAACAAATCGGCGTTATTGGCTTGGCGGTAATGGGCAAAAATTTGGCTCTTAACATCGAGAGCAAAGGCTTCAGCGTATCCGTGTTTAACCGTTCCCCGGAGAAGACACAGGATCTGGTCGCAGAAGCAGCAGGCAAGAACCTGGTGGGCACGTTCTCCGTTGAAGAGTTCGTACAATCACTGGAAGTACCGCGCAAGATTCTGATCATGGTTCAGGCTGGCAAGGCAACCGATGCTACCATTGAGCAGCTTCTGCCGTACTTGGATCAAGGCGATATCATCATCGATGGCGGTAACGCTTATTTCCCTGACACGGTACGCCGCAGCAAATATCTTGAAGACAAAGGCTTCCGCTTCGTCGGCACCGGCGTGTCCGGCGGTGAAGAAGGCGCACTCAAGGGCCCTTCCATTATGCCAGGCGGTCAAGAAAGCGCGTATAAGCTGGTTGAACCTATCCTTACGGCGATTTCAGCCCACGTGGGCGGAGAGCCTTGCTGTACATATATCGGGCCGGACGGTGCAGGACACTATGTCAAAATGGTGCATAACGGCATCGAGTACGGTGACATGCAGCTGATTGGCGAAGCCTACCACCTGCTCAAGGACGTCCTGGGTCTGGATGCCAAGGAGCTGCACAGCACCTTCGCAGAGTGGAATAACGGCGAGCTGGACAGCTATCTGATCGAGATTACGAAGGATATCTTCGCCCAGTATGACGAAGAGACCGGCAAGCCGATGGTGGACGTCATCCTTGATGCTGCCGGACAAAAGGGTACCGGCAAGTGGACAAGCCAAAGCTCGCTGGATCTCGGCGTGCCGCTGTCCATGATTACCGAATCCGTCTTCTCCCGCTTCCTGTCTGCTATGAAGGAAGAACGCGTTGAAGCCAGCAAGGTGCTGAGCGGCCCTGCTACGGCTCCATTCGACGGTGACAAGGCTGAATTCATCGAGAACGTGCGTAAAGCGTTGTTCGCCAGCAAGATCGTATCGTACGCCCAGGGCTTCGCCCAGCTGCGTGTGGCTTCTGACGAATACGGCTGGAATCTGAAATACGGCGAGCTGGCCAAGATCTGGCGCGGCGGCTGCATCATCCGTTCCCGGTTCCTGCAGAACATTACGGATGCATATGAGAACAATGCAGAGCTGAAGAACCTCCTGCTTGATCCGTTCTTTAAGGATGTTATGGACAACTACCAGTCGGCATGGCGCAAGGTTATCGCGTCGGCTGTAACTCTGGGTATTCCGGTTCCGGGATTCTCAAGCGCCCTTGCATACTACGACAGCTACCGTACAGAACGTCTTCCGGCGAACCTGCTGCAAGCCCAGCGCGATTACTTCGGCGCTCACACCTTCAAACGTGTGGACAAAGAAGGCGTGTTCCACCACAACTGGCTGGCAGAGTAACAGGCAGCGTTCAGCTTATTGCTTAGGAACCCGAGATGCTCTCCGCTTCATGCGGAGGGATTTCGGGTTTTTTGCATCCATGAGGCATAGCCATGGCAGGCACAGCCCGCCTGAAAATGAAGGCTGCCGGGCATTGTGCAAACTTTTCACCCTGTGTTATGATATGACAAATGTCGCGGCTTGGAGGTTGTTATGGACGATCGAAATATCATTCTCGTCGGGATGATGGCTACGGGGAAATCCACAGTAGGCGCCATTCTGGCCGAGGAGCTTGACTATGAACTGGTTGATCTGGATGCAGTGATTACCGGGAGAGAAGGCCGCAGTATTGCGGATATCTTCGCAGAAGGCGGAGAGCAGGCATTCCGGAGCATTGAATCAGCGGTACTTCAGGAAATGCTGCAGGGAGAGCGCAGAGTAATCTCTACAGGCGGAGGGGCGGTGCTTGCACCGGGGAATGCCGAAGCCATGCTGGAGCATGGATTCGTAGTGGCCCTTACAGCCTCGGAGGATACCATTATTGAACGGGTCAGCGGGGATGAGAACCGGCCGCTGCTCGCCGGCAATGCGGCAAACCGGGTCCGTTCCATTATGGAACAGCGCAGGGAAGCTTACCGTTTCGCGCATTGCACGGTCGATACAACGGAGCTGAATGTGGCTGAGGTCTCGCAATACATTTTACTGCGTCACCGCGCTTGAGCTTTTATGT
The DNA here is from genome assembly GCF_038006885.1 of Paenibacillus sp. FSL R7-0302. Classification (NCBI taxonomy): domain Bacteria; kingdom Bacillati; phylum Bacillota; class Bacilli; order Caryophanales; family Paenibacillaceae; genus Paenibacillus; species Paenibacillus sp. FSL R7-0302. The sequence goes on along the minus strand of NZ_JBBOWB010000001.1, from coordinate 3,452,768 downwards.
GTGTTGGCGCTTAGCATCAGGATGATGTTCAATTACGCTTCGGTATCATCCCATTCGATCATGCCGCCGCTAAGATTAGAGCCCTGAATGCCGAATTGCTGCAGATATTCACAGACCCGCTGGCTGCGGTTGCCGGAACGGCAAATGAAGATGATCTCCGTATCTGACGGAAGCTTGTCCGTCTGCTGCGGGATCTGGCCCATCGGGATATGCTGCGCACCGGGAATCATGCCGAAGGCAACCTCATCCTCTTCACGGACGTCGATCAGTACAAGCTCTTCGCCGGCAGCGAGCCGTTTACGCAGCTCCTGCGGTGTAATTTGCGGAATTTCATTCATGATAGTACCCTCTTTTCTGCCTGAATGGGAATGGACTTTCTTCACGCAATGATAACACAACTGCGGATTACCCTGTCAAACAGGACCGTACATACAGACTATATATGATGAAGGAGCGCTTATACTATGGACGTTATTGTTAGGCCTACGCCGACGCTGCAAGGAGAATTCGGAGCCCTGTCCTCCAAAAACTACACCACGCGCTACCTGCTGGTAGCCGCTCTCTCTGAAGGAGTCAGCACGATCTTCCATCCTGCCCACAGCGAGGACAGCGACGCGATCCGCAGATGTATCGCCGATCTAGGCGCAGTCCTGACCGAAGATGATGAGAAAATCGTAGTGCAGGGGTTCGGCCGCCATCCCCGTGACGTCAAGGAGCTGAATGTCGGGAATGCCGGCGCAGTCCTCCGGTTCCTGATGGCGGTGGCCGCGCTTAGCCCGGAGGTTACCTTCGTGAATACGTATCCTGATTCTCTGGGCAAGCGGCCGCATGACGACCTGATTCTGGCACTTGGCCAGCTCGGCGTGGAAGTAGAGCATAATAACGGAAGACTGCCGATTACGATCCGCGGCGGCAAGCCGCAGGGCGGACGGATTACCGTCTCCGGCGCCGTCAGCTCGCAGTATCTCAGCGCACTTTTATTCCTGACCCCGCTGCTTGAAGAAGACAGTGAGATCATCGTGCTGGATGATCTGAAATCCAAGGTGGTCATCGGGCAGACGCTGGAGGTGCTGGAGCAGGCAGAGATTATCGTACATGCGGCGGACGATTATATGTCCTTCAAGGTGCCAGGACGCCAGAGCTATGCTGCCAAGACCTATACGGTGCAAGGCGATTATCCGGGATCAGCCGCAGTGCTTGCGGCCGCAGCGGTGACGAAGTCGGATGTGACCATTCACCGGCTGGCTGAGAGAAGCAAGCAGGGGGAGCGGGCCATTGTTGATGTGCTGCGGATGATGGAGGTGCCGCTCACCCATGAGAACGGAACAGTGCATGTGCAGGGGAACGGTATCCTGAAGGCGGTGGAGTTCGACGGCGATGCGGCAACTGATGCGGTCCTGGCTATGGTGGCCGCGGCGGTTTTTGCCGAAGGGACCTCACGCTTCTATAATGTGGAGAATCTGCGCTACAAGGAATGCGACCGCATCACGGACTATCTGGCAGAGCTGACCCGGGCCGGTGCGAAGGTCGAGGAACGCCGGGACGAGATCATTGTGCATGGCACACCGGAAGGCGTGGAAGGCGGCGTAACGATTAATGCCCACTATGACCACCGTGTTATTATGGCGCTTACTGTAGTTGGTCTGCGGGCCCGCCAGCCACTGCTCATCAAGGATGCCCATCATGTGGCGAAGTCCTATCCGCAGTATTTCGATCATCTGCGCTTGCTGGGTGCGGATGTGGAATGGGTGAAGTGACGAGGACAGGCCACTTAAGCATAGCTCCGCTTACCCGGGACGATGTTATCTCCGTAACGAATCTTTACAGGCTTTCGATTACGGCTGCTTTTGAAGGTGAGGGACTGGGTCACTTGGACAGTGACATTCAGCAGGAGATCGAGTCCAAGATACGGATGGTTAACGCTTCCCTGAGTCCGCAGAATGCAGATACCTATTTCTGGGTGGCCAAAATGGACGGGAAGGTCGCCGGCACCATCTCTTATGCACCTTGCGGGCCGGATATCCGGGTCTGTACAGGAAACAAGCTTGATGCTGTAGGTGAGCTGGGCAGTCTATATGTTCTGCCGGATTATCAGGGGCAAGGGATTGCTTCGGCCCTGATTGCGGAACTGATGATATTTCTCAGACAACAGGGGATTACCGAGTTCTGCCTGGATAGCGGCTATAGACGGGCGCAAACCAAGTGGCTGCAGAAGTTCGGAACGCCCTATGCAGCAGTGCAGGATTACTGGGGACCGGATTCCGTTCATATGGTATGGCTATGCAGCGTGAGGGACCCAGAGGACCCAGAGGACTCATTGAGCCAGAGATGAATTAACTGGGGACGCAAGCTGATGAGAATTTGGAACTTCTGGCGCAGCGCTGTATGATGTAGTTGTTGCTGAAAATGATAAAACTGTGACTTAAGCGGCAGTAATGCAGCGGAGGGCATGGACGAAATCAGACGGAAGGGGAAAAAGACATGAGCTTTGAGAACCCGAGCAGGGAAGAGATCGGCGAGATTCTGGCTGCGGCAGGCAATATTGCCGTAGTTGGCCTATCCGACAAAACAGACCGCACCTCTTATATGGTAGCCGGTGCTATGCAGAGTCGGGGCTACCGGATTATTCCGGTGAATCCGTCGGTAGATGGTGAGATCCTGGGCGAGAAATGCTACCATACGCTGGCGGAGATTCCTGAGCCGGTGGATATTGTGAATGTGTTCCGCCGCAGTGAATACTGCGCGGCTGTGGCGCAGGAGGCTGCTGATATCGGCGCACGCGTGCTCTGGCTGCAGCAGGGTATCATTAGTCAGGAGGCGGCGGACATCGCCGCTGCCCATGACATGATCGCGATCATGGACCGCTGCATCAAGGTGGAGGAAGCGATCACGATGAAGGGCCGGAGCCGGGGCTAAGACGGGACTAAGATGGGACTAAGATGGGACGGCTGCATCGGGAGCATATTCCCGGTGGACTGAAAGGTCTCGGGCGGAAGCAGAAGTGTTTTTGCCACACTGGATTTCAACCAATATCATGGGTATAATTTGAGCAAGACGAAGAACGTCCTTTACTCCATTTTAAATGGGGAAAGGGCGTTTTTTGTATTTTCAGGGAGGGGGAAGGAGATATGGAATTTGAGGTGGCGCACAGCAGCTTTATAGAGGCACATACGAATGGAAGAACGGGGGAACGCCGGGGGAGGCTGCTGCGCGGACATAACTATGCGGAGAAGCTGTTTCTGTTGAATGTATGGTGGCCGTTATTTGAGTCACTGGAGCAGCTGCACCCGGAATATGAGGTGTATGACTGGAACCGGAAGTCGCAGTTTCTGGATTTTGCCTTTCTGCCGCAGAATGGAACACGCTTCGGAATCGAATGTGACGGTTATCAGAGCCATATTAAGGATATGGACCGGGAGAAGTTCAACTATGCGCTGAACCGGGATACCTTCCTGACCGGTATGGGCTGGAAAATGCTCCACTTCTCGTTCGACGACATCCAGCAGCGTCCCGAAGTGTGCCGGATGCTGCTGCAGCTGGCGCTGGCGCCGTATTTGGCGCGGAGCAGGAGTGGTGGGGAGCTACTGTGGTCTGGAGAAAAAGACGTGTTACGTTTAGCTTGGCAGATTGGCAGACCACTTAGGCCGAAGGATGTTACAGACTATTTTCAGATCAACTATAGAACGGCGCGCAAGCTGTTGAGCGTTCTGAGCGAGAAAGGACTGCTCCAGCCTGTGGCTGGCGGAAGAGGGATAAGATCCTATGTACTTAGACCCATGCATCAGGATCAGAGTTGGTGAGAAAACGGGACATCATTGTTTAAAAGGATTTGAATAGTCGCAGCCGCACCAGTGTGAATGTATTTTGTACATTAGAATTTAGTCTAAACCCGCGATTTCGAGCTTCTGTTGCATTTTATACAGTAGAATTTTGATTTATGGTTGGTTATGATGTAATTCTGAGAATTCTAATGTACGAAATACAATAGATCGTGGATATGAGCGGAATTTCGGTCAATCTGTTGTACAAAATACAATCACCGCTCTATTGGTAGGCTGTCTATGCTCATGCTACACTTTAGCGGGTGCGAAGGGTGCGAAGGGTGCGAAGGGTGCGAAGGGTGCGAAGGGTGCGAAGGGTGCTGACGGTGCCGTCTTCGTAGCGCGCTTCACCTCCGGTTCATCGTCAGATTCTTTTGACAAAAACTGCTGTAACGCTTACCATTCAATATAGAAAGAAAGGAGAGGGTCGCCTTGAATTGGCTCGGATCTTTGCAGCAGTTGGGCAGAGCCATTATGCTTCCTACCATGGTGCTTCCGGCGGCAGCGATTCTGCTGAGTCTGGGCAGCTTACCGTGGTCTGCATGGGGACTTTCTTCGGTATCCGAAGTGACGACGTACGCGGGGCAAGGAATATTCTATTTCATGCCTTATTTGTTTGCTGTCGGTGTGGCGTGGGGGTTGTCCAATCAGGCCGGACCGGCCGGACTGGCCGCACTCGCAGGGATGTTCACTTATGACCGGATTGTGTCCAACATGGGAGACGGGGCTGTACAGCCTGCAACATTAATTGGGATTATCCTGGGGATTGTAGCCGGTGTAGCACATAACCGGTTTAAGAATATCAAGCTGCCGGAGGCGATCCAGTTTTTTGGCGGGTCGCGTTTTGTTTTGCTGTTCATGGGCTTATTCTCGGCGCTGTTCGCCTGGGTCATGCTCGGAGTGTCCCCGCTCCTGCAGGAGCTGCTTAATGAGCTGTTCAGGGTAGTGCAGGTGACCGGTGGCTATGGAGTGTTTGTTTACGGGGTGCTGTATAGGGTACTCACGGCCTTTGGCCTGCACCATATTCTTAATAATGTGTTCTGGTTCCAATTGGGCTCCTTTACGACGCCTGACGGCAGTGCAGTCGTACAGGGGGATTTGCCGCGCTTTTTTGCCGGTGATCCTACAGCGGGTGTGTTCATGGCCGGACTGTTCCCGATTATGATGTTCGCCCTGCCCGCAATTGCCTTTGCAATCATTCAGGAAGCGCGCGAGGACCTCAAGCCCAAGATCAAGAAGACTTTTTTGCGTGCAGCTTTAGTGTGCTTTTTGACCGGTGTGTCGGAGCAGATCGAATTCGCCTTCCTGTTCGCGTCGCCGTATTTGTTTGCGCTGCATGTGGTCATGTCCGGGCTTGCGATGGTGCTGACCTACTCGCTCGGAATTCATCACGGCTTCTCCTATTCGGCGGGGACCATCGACTTCTTCCTCAACATGCATCTGTCCCAGCGGGCCTGGCTGCTGATTCCAATCGGGATCGGCTATGGCATTGTCTATTATAACGTGTTCCGCTGGGCGATCCGCCGGTTCCAGATTCCTACGCCGGGCCGTGAGGAAGGCTCGGAGCTGGGCGACTGGGCGGGCAATATCCCGTATCAGGCTCCGCTGATTCTGGAGGCGCTGGGCGGTAAGGAGAACATTGTGCAGGTGCAGGCCTGTATCACCCGGCTGAGATTAACGGTGCATAACGACCGCTTCATAGATACAGGGGCGCTTAAGGGGCTGGGCTCCGCAGGCATTATCAAGCTGGGCGGCGGCAACGTGCAGGTCGTCTTCGGGACCTATTCGGAGCTGATCCGCGAGGAGATTGACAAGCTGATGCTGCGCGATCTGCCGCAGGTGCTGTTCAGTGCGCCGATCCAGGGGCGGATGATGCCGATTGAAGAGGTGCCGGATCATATTTTTGCCGCGAAGCTGGTGGGGGATGGAGTGGCCTTTGTCCCGGAAAAGGGAGAGCTGGTCTCGCCCGTATTCGGCAAGGTGATGCACGTATACCCTACGATGCACGCAGTGGGTATTGCTACGCCTGAAGGGCTTGAGGTGCTCATGCATATCGGGATCGACACTTCGCAGCTTAAAGGGCCGTTTGAGGCGCTTGTACAGGAAGGGGACAGCGTGGAGCCGGGGCAGCTGCTGGTCAAGTTTGATCTGGCCTTCTTGAAGGAGCATGCCGCTTCGCTGGCGACACCGATGGTGATTACCAACCCGGACCGGGTCAAATCCTGGAGCTACGCGCCATTCAAAAACGTGAAAAAGGGGCAGTCTTCCGTCATGTCCGTGGTACTACATGAAAGCAATGTTGGAGGGATCGAAGCATGATACAAGGCGTAGGCGCCGCAGCAGGTGTTGCCATTGGGAAGGCCTTTGTCTTGCCGAACTGGGAATGGAGTCTGCCGGACACTCAGGTGAATCCGGTGGATCTGGCTAAGGAGTTCGAACGGTTGTACGAAGGCATTCGGACCTCCAAGGACGAAATCGAGTTTATCAAAAAAGAATTCCGCGAGGTCGTCGGACCGGAGGAATCGAGCATTTTCGATGCTCATCTGGCGATCCTGGATGATCCGGTGTTCATGAGCGAAATCCGCGGCATTATCGAACGCCAATACAAGGCAGCCGAGGTGGCGGTCAAGGAAGCGATCGACCACTTCGTGGCGATGTTCGATTTGCTCGACGATGAATATATGAAAGAACGTGCGGTGGATATCAAGGATGTCGGCAACCGCCTGCTGAAGCATCTCCTGGGTGCGCCGGAGGTTACTCTGCCGTCGGATACCCAGCCGTACATTCTGGTGGCGAAGGAGCTGTCCCCCTCACAGCTGGCGCATTTGAATCCGGCCTATGTGCTGGGCATCGTGACGATGATGGGCGGCAAAACCTCGCATTCCTCCATCATGGCCCGTGCGCTCGGCATTCCGCTGGTGGCAGGCCTGGAGAACAAGATCCTGACTCCTATCCAGACAGGGGACATGCTGGTGCTCGATGGGGAGACCGGGGCGGTCATGATTCATCCAGATGAATCCACACTGCTGGACTTCAACACCAGACGTGCGAAGCAGCAGCGGAAGCGGGAGCAATTGGAGCTGCTAGCAACCGTCGAAGCGGTGACGAAGGACGGTGTGTCTCTGCGGCTGGCCGGCAATATCAGTTCCGTGAAGGAGCTCAACATGGCACTGAAATACGGGGCCGAGGGAGTGGGACTGTTCCGTACAGAGTTTCTGTACATGGACCGTAGTACATTTCCGACAGAGGATGAACAGTTCGAAGTCTATAAGCTGGTTGCGGAAAAAGTCGGCAAGGAGACCGTAGTCATCCGTACGCTTGATATCGGGGGAGACAAGCATCTGGATTACTTCCAGCTGCCGGAGGAGCAGAACCCGTTCCTCGGCTACCGCGCCATCCGAATCAGCCTGGACCGCAAGGACATGTTCAAAACCCAGATTACAGCCATTCTGCGGGCCAGTCATTACGGCAATGTCCGGATGATGTTCCCGATGATCTCTTCTGTCGAAGAGGTGCAGGCGGCCAAAGCGGTGCTGAACGAGGTGAAGAGCGAGCTCGACAGCCGGGGGGTACCGTATAACCGCCACATGAAGGTAGGTATAATGATCGAGGTTCCGGCCGCAGTGATGATTGCCGACCTGCTGGCGGAGGAAGTGGACTTCTTCAGTATCGGCACGAATGATCTGGTGCAGTATGTACTGGCTGTGGACCGGATGAACGAGCAGATTGCCCATATGTATCATCCGTACCATCCGGGAGTGCTGCGTATGATCCGCATGACGGTGGATGCGGCACGCAGCGTAGGTATCGATGTCAGTGTATGCGGCGAGATGGCCGCAGACGAGCGCTCACTGCCGCTCTGGCTGGAGCTGGGGATCAATGTGCTGAGCATGTCACCGCAAGCCTTGCTGAAGGTGAAGCACCGCACACTGAACACACTGGCTTCTGAAGCCAGGGAGATTGCGAAGGTCTGCTTCCGCAACCGCACCAGCTCCGAGACAGAGGAGCAGCTTACTGCTTTTATCGGACGGAGCGGATTCCCGCTGGGCGCCGGCGGTGATTCCAAAGAGAAGACATCATAGCCGGGTAACGGCTGAACGTTATCGGGTTTTCAAGGACAAGCAGTAAGAATATCTAAATTAAGTCCGGGTGAGGGTCAAGGGGGCCACACACCGGACTTTTTGTTTTGAGATCTGAGGGAACAGGCCTGCCCTGCAAAAAAAGTAAAACCGTTTGGGCTGCGGGACAGTCAGTATATACAGAAGTCAAAAAAAGAAAGGGGAGACTAAGCCTGGATGGAGCATACGTGGGAAGGCGAGCAGGTGCGCCACTTGAATGAACAGGAGCAGTTGTTTATCAACCGGGTACTGGAGCAGAAGAAAATACTCTACAGTATTGCGTACAGCTACTTGCGCAGCGAGGCGGAGGCACTCGAGATGGTTCAGGAAACTACATACCGGGCCTGGGTGAAGCGCAGGAGCCTGAAGGATGAGGACCGGTTCGCACCCTGGCTGACCCGGATTCTGATCAACTGCTGCAAGGACGAACTGAAGCGGAGGAAGAGGCTGGCTACTCCCGTTCGGGAACAGGCAAGTGCTGGACTGCAGGAGATGACCAGTGACCGTAAGCTGGATATGGAACAGGCCCTGGAAGCAGTGAAGCCGAAATACCGTCAGGTGCTTGTGCTGAAGTACTACCGGGATATGACGCTGACAGAAATTGCCGGGGTGCTGGGCAAGCCGGAAGGAACGGTCAAGACCTGGCTGAACAAGGGACTTAAGCAGTTACGTGACAAAATGAGAATCAAAGGGGGACTATAGCATGGTCAAGACAGAAGAAGAGCTGCTGAAGGAGTACTACCACAGTCTGTCGGCAGAAGCAGATGAGGTTGCAGAGATGAAGCTGAATACGGCAATCCGTAAAGGCATAACGCGTTCACGCAGAAGCTCTATGTCATTAAGGAAGCGTTATGCTCTGGCTACAGCGGCGGCAGTACTTGGGCTTGTGCTGTTATTCTCCTTTCCCCGGGCGGGTGAGGTGTTGAAGACCCAAGGGGCAGCTCCCGATCAGGCAGCAATATATCAGAGCTATGGACCCTTTGAAAAGTACATTCCAGCTGCGATGACCACAAACGCTGTATCTTCGGCAATCGAGGCTGGCCTTGTACAGCGCATTACGGGTGTTACTGTGGAGCAGAATGGATTTGTCCTGACTGTAGACGGAATTGCTGCAGATCAGAAGGGGATTATCATTTTGTATTCCTTGCAGAATAAGACTGATGAGAAGGCCAAAGTAGCACATATTCAGTTAACATCAGCTGTTTCAAATCCTTTGCATACATCCCTGGGGCCTGAGAACTCAATTTCCCCAAATCGTACAACCTATGGTTATGAAGTAAGGCAGTGGGAGAGTGACGGAGGCGCTCTTCCGGATCAATTTACACTGGAATTGGAGCTTGGTAAGTACAAACAGTTCATGCCAGCTTCAGCAGATAGCTCTCTTGCTAAATTGTCTGTAGCTCTTCCGCTGGACAGGGAGCAGATTGCTAAGGCAGGAGAAACCGTACATGTAGACAAAACACTGGAAATAGACGGTCAGAAAATTGAAATTAATGAGGTCTATCTGGCCGCCTCCGGCATTTATCTGGATTATACCTCCGACCCGCTGAACTCCAAACAGATCTTCTCCATGTACAAACCGGGGCTCTTAGCAGGCGGTAGCGGTGATTTTACGTATCTGGCTTTACGCGCTGCCAGCTTTACGGACAGTGGGGGCAGACTGATATTTGCCAACGACAAGAGCTCGGCACAATCGCTCCAGCTGCAAATCAATGGAATTCTGGCGCTGGATAAGCAGGCAACCCAATTAATTATCGATACCGACAAGCAACAAATTATCAAGGCTCCGGACCACAATCTGCAAATGTCTGTTCACAACACGGAGAGGGGCTCCACGATGGTGCTGGAATATGATTCTCAGGCACAGAGTAACAGTATTTACAATACCTTAATGCTGGGGCAAACATTCACCGATGGAGCAGGTACAGTCCATTCAGCAGACAAGTTTGAGTTCGATATTCCGCAGCGCACTGAGCGGGAGAATGCGAAGTCAATCCCAACCATGTACTACCGTGGTCTGGGCAGCAATAAATACCCGCAGCCGCTGACGTTCACTATTGAGGCGTATCCAGCCCTGATCAAAGAGAAGCTATCAGTCCCTATCCGCTAATCTCCTTTAAAAGCGGCAACAAGCCCTGAACCCTGTCAGACGACAGGGCAGGGCTTGTTGTTTATACTAGATATTAACTGCCTGTTATTCCCCGGCCAGCGCATCGCAGAACGCTTTGCCGTAAGGCGGCAGGTCCGGCGGGCGGCGGGCGGAGATGATATGGCCGTCCCGGACGAGCGGCTCGTCCTTCCAGATGGCTCCGGCGTTCTCCATATCGTCACGGATGCCCGGCGTGGAGGTGACCGTTACGCCTTCGAGAATTTTGGCGGAGATTAAGACCCAGCCGGCATGGCAGATCTGGCCAATCGGCTTCTTCGCAGTATTGAAATCCTGCACCAGCTGCAGCACTGCGCTGTAGCGGCGGATTTTGTCGGGTGCCCAGCCTCCGGGAACAAGGATGCCGTCATAATCGGCAGCCTTCAGCTCGTCCCAGCTGTATTCAGCGGTGGCAGGTACGCCATATTTACCGACATACGTCTTGCCCTTCTCAAGGCCTGCCAGATGTACCTCAGCCCCTTCCTCACGCACGCGGTATACGGGATACCACAGCTCAAGATCTTCAAATTCATCGTCCACCAGCGCAATGACTTTTTTACCTGATAGTCTCATTCTGTACAGCTCCCTTCGGTTCAACTCATTGATATCTATGTCATTCTATCAAAAGAGACACATGAAGTCACTTTTCGATATGGAAATTCCTACGACTATTGCCAATTAAAACATGATATGCAAACTTGCAGGGATTCAGGGGAATGAGGTCGAATACTAGAAAGAGAAAAGCCAAAACTATGCGTTTTTAAAAGATCATTCTGAGGTGTGGGAGATGTATAAGGAACAATTAATGAAGAAGTCTTGTGGCTGCGGCGGGATCATGACCATACATATGCATACGCTGATTTATAGTGCGAAGATCAAAATTACGAATGTCCCTGTATATACCTGCGGGCAATGTGCCCGTTATGAGCCCTTGCCGGTTATTAAGCGTGACCTGGGCCTGCTGATCCGGGAGCTTGGAGAGCGCCCAGTGGGCAATCTGCATCTGTCCTTTGCGGACCGTAATGAGTGGGCCAGTGTGCTGAAGGATACCTTTGCTGCGGGCTTGTTTGCCGGCGGCTTGCCGGAGCTGGAGGAGGCTATCCGCAAGGCTATGCAGAGCCGGATTGATCTGCTGCTGGATGTATACCGCACGGCGGCGGATCTGTCCGATAAGAAGTGGATGGAAGAGATCGGCCTGCGGCTCTCCCAGTTGACGGCTCATTCGGCAGAAAGTGCCAAATAAAGGAGCATTTTTTGACATTTTGAAAAAAAGTCTGCAAAAACAATGAAAAACTTTCAATGAATGTTGGATTTTTCACGCGCTTTTTGATACGATAGAGAAAGCATACAGAATTCTTGAAATTTTAAGGGCTTTCCACTGGAAGCTATTGGAGAATCAGGAATTGGCGGAAGGCGTCAAAGCCGCGCCAGGACTGGCGTTTCAACCTTTGAAAGAAATTTTGAAAGGAAAATGAAGCGTTATCATTGCACAATTGTACAAAGTGTCGTATCATAATTTTAATTAGTCGAACGATAAAATTTATCGCAATGGAGAGAGTAATTTGACGGTAACCATTTACGATGTAGCTCGAGAAGCAGGCGTATCTATGGCTACGGTATCACGGGTTGTGAATAATAACCCCAACGTGAAACCGCAGACCCGGAAGAAGGTTTTTGAAGCGATTGAGCGTTTGGGCTATCGTCCGAATGCGGTGGCGAGAGGTCTCGCCAGCAAGAAAACGACAACCGTAGGGGTTGTTATCCCTGATATCTCAAACTCGATTTTTGCGGAAATTGCACGCGGGATTGAAGATATTGCCAATATGTATCACTACAACATTATTCTCTGTAACGCTGACAAGCGTAAAGAGAAAGAGATTCGTGTCATTAACACACTGCTCGAGAAGCAGGTGGACGGGCTGCTGTTCATGGGCGGAACCGTTACGGAAGAGCATATTCAAGCGTTCCAGACCTCTGCTGTGCCTATCGTGCTCTGTGCGACCCGCGATGAGAAGGGAACGTATCCTTCCGTGGATATCGACCACGAGACGGCTGCATTTGATGCAGTGAATACGCTGATCCGCCACGGACACCGCGAGATCGCAATGATCAGCGGTACGCTGCAGGACCCTGCGAACGGATATGCCCGGTTCCACGGCTACAAGAAGGCGCTGGAAGCGGCAGGTATCGAGTATCAGGAGGATCTGGTGCGCATTGGTAACTATCGTTACGAATCCGGTGTCGAAGCCATGAAGTACTTCCTGGGTCTGAAGAAGAAGCCGACAGCTATCTTTGCTGCTACCGATGAGATGGCGATTGGTGCCATTCACAGCATTCAGGATGAAGGCCTCAAAGTGCCGGATGACTTCTCAATTATCAGTGTTGACAACATCCGGATGGCTTCAATGGTTCGTCCGCTCCTCACTACTGTAGCACAGCCGATGTATGATCTCGGTGCTGTAGCGATGAGACTGCTGACGAAGCTGATGAAGAAGGAGACGGTTGAGAATCCGCGGGTTATTTTGCCGCATGAGACCATTCTTCGTCTGTCTGTCAATCATGTCAACAAATAAGACTTGTATATTCAGCATGTGAATATAGGTTTCATAAGAAGCTCCTTCGGGAGCTTTTTATGTTTGCAGGCAGAAAGTTCAAGGGGGATATGAAATGAGCGGAGTGCTGGGGCTGATTGGCGCAATGGATGAAGAAATCAAGCTGCTGCTGGAAGAGATGGATAATCGGCAGACCACGGTGAAGGCCGGAATTACCTTTTATGCAGGGATAGTGTTCGGGAAGGCAGCTGTAGTCTGCAAATCAGGGGTAGGGAAGGTGAACGCCGCAGTAACCACACAGATTCTGCTGGACAGCTTCGATGTAGAGCAGGTGCTGTTCACCGGAGTGGCCGGGGCGCTGCACCCTGAGCTGAACATCGGGGATATTGTTATTTCGTCATCCTGTATTCAGCATGATATGGATGCTACAGCGCTCGGCTTTGCCAGAGGAGTGATCCCATATCAGGAGATCTCCGCCTTCCAGGCAGATCCGCTGCTGGTGAAGTTAGCAGAAGAGGCCTGTCTAGAGCTGGAGCAGAAGTCTGTAACAGGCATTGTGCTGTCCGGGGATCAATTCATTGCCAGCAGGGCGTCAGTAGCTATGCTGCGTGAGCAGCTGGACGGGGCCTGTGCGGAGATGGAGGGTGCGGCGGTCGCTCAAGTCTGCCATATGAACGGGATACCTTTTGTAATCGTACGTTCCATGTCGGACAAAGCAGACGGCTCAGCCCATGTGAATTACAGTGAGTTCACCGTCACTGCCTCGCAGCATTCGCATGCCATTCTGGAGCATATGCTTAAGGCTATGTAACCTGCAGGCAGGCCGCCTGAATTAATACATAAACCGCTGTCTGAAGCGCACCCGGTCGAAGGTCTCGCGGGAGGACAGCGGCACTTCCCGGCCCATACGCACCATGAGGCAATTGGCCGGATGCGAGCAGATCTCCGGGTCATCGGTAGCATACCACACCATATCTACCGTCTTCATCAGCTTCTCCATCATCTGGCGGTACTCCCATACATTAAGACCGCTCCCCTTGAGGTCCCAGTGCCAATAATATTCGGTTGTGAATACGATGCAGTTCTCCAGTTGTCCCTCTTCAAAAGCGCTTGAAACCAGCAGCTTCGCAAGTCCGCTCCCGCGGTACTCGTCAGCTACTTCGATGGCTCCCAGCTCAATCAGATCCTCCATCCCGCCCTGAGACCATAACTCCAGTTCATCCGGATAATGAAAAGTAACATAGCCCACGATAACGTCTGAGACCACTGCTGCTACGATGCGTCCCTCGGGTAAGCCCGATATCTCTATCAAGGCTTCGAGCTGCTCCTGCGGCTTACGGAAGGCGTCCAGATCGCGGTGCATGCTTAAGGTCTGAAGCTTTTCGGGAGATAGGGGGCCACGGACACAAATCAGCCGGCCTTGATACTCTATGGTATGGGATACAGGGATTTTATGGTGCTCCATGCTTGGGCTCCCTTCCGGTTCACTATAATATGGAATGTAACCGCTTCCTGTGATATACTGATTCCGACACGGAATATTCACATTTAGAGCATTGACGGAATTAATAGAATTAGAGGGTACCCTTAAAGCTTAAAGCAAACCAGTAGGGGAGGCAAGAGTAATGGGGCAAGTTCAAGGCGAAATTTTGCCGGGCCGGGTGCAGCACTCGAATATGGAGGATTATTCCCGGGCAGTTGAAGAATTCCGGTGGGAGGATGTCGAGCGCAGCTTCTCCTGGCATGGGACCGGCAAGGTGAATATGGCACATGAAGCTGTAGACCGTCATGTCGAGGAGGGGCGGGGGGCTGCTACAGCGCTGATCTACAGTGATGCGGTGCGCGAGGAGCGGTACACCTTCGCCGACTTACAGGAGCGGTCGAATAAGTTCGGTAATGTACTACGCAAATATGGAATCGGTAAAGGCGACAGGGTGTTCATCTTCATGCCGCGTACCCCGGAGCTGTATTTCAGCCTGCTTGGCATTCTGAAGACGGGAGCAGTGGCAGGTCCGCTGTTCGAGGCATTCATGGAGACGGCGGTCAAGGACCGTCTGGAGGACAGCGGAGCGGTGGCGCTGGTGACCACACCGGAGCTGCTGCACCGGGTGAAGCGGGAGCAGCTCCCCGGATTGCGCCATATCTTTGTCGTCGGAGCCTCTGCTGATGAGGATTCCGGACTGTTGAGCTATGAAACGGAAATGGCCGAAGCCTCTGCCGAGCTGGAACCGGAGTGGCTGAGTCTTGAGGATGGTCTGATTATGCATTATACCTCCGGCTCCACCGGGAAGCCCAAAGGCATCTACCATGTGCAGAGAGCCATGATCCAGCAATATTATACAGGCAGGGTAGTCCTGGACCTGCGCCCGGAAGATGTGTACTGGTGCACGGCCGATCCGGGTTGGGTGACCGGAACCTCTTACGGGATTTTTGCCCCTTGGCTGAATGGAGTAGCCAATGTAGTCCGGGGAGGCCGCTTCAGCCCTCTGGATTGGTATAAGACGATTGAGCGCTTCGGGGTGAACGTATGGTACAGTGCGCCTACGGCTTTCCGGATGCTGATGGGGGCTGGCAAGGAGACGCTGGAGGGGATTGATCTCAGCAGTCTGCGTCATGTGCTGTCAGTCGGCGAGCCGCTGAACCCGGAGGTCGTGCGCTGGGGCGACAAAATCTATCAGCAGCGGATTCATGATACGTGGTGGATGACCGAGACGGGAGCGCAGCTCATCTGCAACTACCCGGGAATGGACATCAAGCCAGGCTCCATGGGCCGGCCGCTGCCGGGGATCGAAGCAGCTATCCTTGATGACCGCGGCAACGTACTGCCGCCTTATGCTATGGGCAATCTGGCCATTCGCACCCCCTGGCCGTCCATGATGGCCAAGGTGTGGAATAACCAGGCTAAATACGATGAATACTTCCGAATTCCCGGATGGTATATCTCGGGGGATTCTGCGTACATGGATGAGGACGGCTATTTCTGGTTTCAGGGCCGGATTGATGATGTGATCAATTCCTCCGGGGAGCGGATCGGACCCTTTGAGGTCGAGAGCAAGCTGGTGGAGCATCCGGCTGTAGCGGAGGCTGGGGTAATCGGCAAGCCGGATGTCATGCGCGGAGAGATCATCAAGGCCTTCATCTCGCTGCGGGATGGATACAGTCCAACCGCAGAGCTGAAGGAAGAGATCGCAGCATTTGTCAAAGCGGGCCTGTCTGCCCATGCTGCACCGCGCGAAATCGAGTTCAAGGATAAGCTGCCCAAGACCCGGTCCGGCAAAATTATGCGCCGTGTACTGAAGGCCTGGGAGCTGCATCTTCCGGCAGGCGATCTGTCTACGATCGAAGACTAGGCAGATCCGGAGTGTTGCAATCTATTGAAAAAGCCCGTTCCCCGGGATAAGGGGAACGGGCTTTTGAAGCTTATACTGAAGTCTGTCTGGTGAGCTTAACGGCCGGTATTGCCTGTTGCGTTAGTAGCGGTACTGCCTCCGGCATTGCCGCCCGTATTCCCGCTGTTTCCGCCGGCTCCATTACCGCTTGACGGAGTTGCAGGATCCACAGCAGGCGGCTGAACAATGATCATGCCCGGGTCCTCTGTACTGTCCGGGATGATTCCGGCGTCCGGTGTCGGCTCAGCGTCCGGCGTCTGTTCCGGAGTTGGTGTAGGCTCAGGTGTAGGCTTAATGCCGCCAGCCACACTACCGGAAGCAGTCTCATGTCCGGCTACGTCCACGGCAGCCACATAGAAGGTAGCATTAGCGCCTGCCGGAGTACCCGGCCTGAATACGGTGCTCTCTCCAGCTGCGAGAACGGCCTGCTTCTGGAAAGATCCGCCGTTCAGGGAACGGTAGAGGCGGTAGCCGACAACATCCGGCGAACCGCTTGGAGTGAAGGTAACTACAGCCTTGCCTGTACTGTAGGAGACCATGACTTCACCGGGAGCACTTGGCCCGTTGCCGTCATCGACCCGCGGATCGACCTCAGTCGGATAGTCGGTTTTGGCATCCTGCGGCATGTAGTACGATAGTGACTCATGCGATTTCATCGCCGGGAAGGCGGCCAGCAGCTCTTTGACCAGCTCCTGAATCGGCTTCTCGCGCTTGACGACGATCTTTTCCTTCAAGAAATCCTCAGGAGTTCCTTCGAGAGGGATGTAGTTCACCCCGTTATAAGTGATGTATCTGGCATTGGAGATTCCGTCGTCGCTCTCCTTAGGAACAAATTTCGTGTTGAACAGATCCGTTGTGAATCTATCCGTCAGCTTGGAAGGCTTCTTGCCGCTGTATGCCGAGACGGTCGCCTTGACAATGCCCTCCGGCTGGGCAAATTCCTTCGTGGTGAACAGTTCGGGACGCTTGTCAATCACTGTATTCATAACCTTGGTCCACAGGGTCTGCGCCTGACGCTTCTGCGTATCCCCCTGCAGGGTATTGACCTGCTCTTTGTAGCCCACCCAAATTCCAAGGGTGACATCCGGGGAATAGCCCATGAACCAGACATCCCCGTAGTTCTGGGTGGAGCCGGTTTTGCCGACAATCGGAACTTCCTTGAAATGCTTGTAGTTCCTCTTCACTGTAGTTGCTGTTCCGTCAGTAATTACGGTACGCAGCATATCCGTCATCAGATAAGCGGTCTGCTTGGAGAAGACCTGTTCCGGGTTAACTTTATGCTGGTAGACGATTTTGCCCTGACTGTCCACGATCTTCTCGATCATATAAGCATCATTGAAGGCACCGCCGTTACCGATGGAGGAGTAGGCGTTGGTCAGCTCTTCCACGGATACCCCGTAACGCAGCCCCCCGATAACCCCGGTCTGAGCGCTATAGTCATTGTCCTGGATGGTGGTAATCCCCAGCTTCTTGGAGAAGGCCCAGGCCTTCTCAATTCCCACCTTGTCATTGAACAGCTTCAAGGCCGGAAGGTTCAGGGATTTGTTCAGGGCATAACGGGCGGTAACCAGACCCTGATAACGGTTGTTGGCGTTCTTGGGAATGTGGTAGCCTTTGCCTCCGTCCTTCATGACAATCGGCGCATCATCCAGAATGCCGGCAGGCTGAATGAGCCCTGCATCCAGTGCAGGCAGGTACGCTGCGATCGGCTTCATGGTGGAGCCGGGCTGGCGGATCATCTGAGTGGCGTAGTTCATCTGCTCGATGTTGAAATCGCGTCCTTCAATCATGCCGAGAATCGCGCCGGTCTTATTGTTAATCATCATGCCGGCTGTCTGTTCCTTGCCTCTAGCCTTGCTGTCCTTGGTGAAATTACTGCTGTCATCCGAGACACTGTGCATCGCACTGTACACTTTCTTATCTATGGTGGTGTACACCCGATAGCCGCCGGTCATCAGCTGCTGGCGTGCTTCCTCCAGAAGCTGGGCGGAATCGGCAGCAGCAGCAGCCGCCTTGTCTGACGTACCTTGGTTCAGCTTCAGCAGAATCTCGGACGCTTTGCGTTCGGTCTCCATCATGAGATAAGGGAAGGTGGCATAGGCCTTCTTCGTATGCGGTGCAAGGGAGCTCTTGATATCGAAGAGCAGCGCCTCATCGTACTGGGAAGTGGTAATCTTGTTCTCCTCCAGCATCCGCCGTAAGACCAGCTTCTGGCGGTCCATCGCCCGGCCGAAGGCCGTCTCGTTGAATTCCCCTATGCCGTTGAACGCAGAGTACTTGGAGGGGAGCTGGGGCAAGCCGGCGAGATACGCCGCCTGGGCCACATTCAGCTTCTCCAGATCATCCAGGCCGAAGATGCCTTTGGCGGCAGCCTTAATACCGAATACATTATAGCCGTTGGAACCGTTCCCGAAAGGAACCTTATTTAAATAAGCCGTTAAAATTTCCTGCTTGGACAAGAAACGTTCCAGCCGCAGGGACAGCAGAATTTCCTTCACCTTGCGGTCTTCCGTGCGGTCCAGGTTCAGGAACACGCGCCGTGCAAGCTGCTGGGTAAGGGTGCTGCCCCCGGTCTGAACGGATTCATTCAGTACCTTTTGCTTGACGGCCCGCAGGGTGCCGCTGAAATCCACCCCTTTATGATTGTAGAAATTATTGTCCTCTATAGCGAGAACGGCATCAATCACAAGCTGCGGAATATCGTTGAATTCAATAAGTCTGCGGTCTTCTTCTGTGCGGAGCTGGCCAATCGGCTGTCCGTCACTGAAATAGGCAAAGCCGGTAATGGCGTTCAGCCCAACCTGCTGCTGGATTAGTTCTTCGGGCCGGACCGGGTCGTCCTTCACTATTGAAGTGACGTAGCCGGCTACAGCGCCGCCGGCGAACAGGCAGCCGAGTATACCGAGTATGAACATCCACTTCACAACTGAACCGAACCTGCGGAGCCAGGATCTGCGCGGTGGACGCTGTTTTGCGGTCTTCTTTTTCTTCTCCTCAACCATCGACGATAATCCTCCTTTTAACGGAACTATTATAGCACAATTTGGCGATTTTGAATGCGCTTCTGCCGGAGAGGATTTTTTTGCAGTTGACACGCGCTGTATTTTCAACAGGAGAGTAAGGATGGAATATTTACTTTTGAGACAGCCACATGAAGCTTCAAAAATAACTCAGGTACTTTGCAGGGGGCCCAAAACATATAAATCAGAACTAAATCACCCTGCGGGTGAACGGTGCTAATGCCTCTCTCATCGGCCGCTTTTAAGGAGCAGTAATGTTGCACTTTTTGCAAGCGTGTTGATTTCCCAAAAAAAGGGACAAAAAGGCCGCCATTTCGGGTAATGGTAAGTACGACCAAACCAAACCGAAATGAGGCGACCTCATGAATAAATATACCCCATTCTTAGCCGTTTTCAAACAAGTACTAACACCGGAAGAAGTCCAAATGGTGACCGGACAGACCGAGGACTACGAGGATACAGCAACCAAAATGACCGTCGAGTTGCTGCTCGATTACTTTGTCCAAGCCTGTTACCACAAATGGGACGGCTTCCGGCAAAGTGCCCGCTTAGGCCCAAGCGTTGACTTGCCCGAGATTCATTACTCCACGTTTTCCGGCAAGGCCGGTGAAGTCCCTTACGACATCTTCAAACGTATCTTTCAAATGCTCGTCCAGAAATGTAACCGGCAAACCCGGCGGCACCTGAATCTGCCTAAAGATCTTCTGCTTATTGACTCTACGACGATTACGGCGGCAAACTCCCACATGTCTTGGGCTCCGTATAAAAAATTCAGAGGAGGCATTAAGCTGCATGTCGCTTTTTCGCATGGGCAGCGTTCTCCCGTGAAAGTGGTCGAATCGATTGCCCGGCGCAATGACGCTCCATTTGGAGAAGTCTTGGCCGATAAGGACTACCTTTTAGTCCAGGATCGAGCGTATGGAAAAATCGGTCGATTGGATCAATATGTGCAGCAAGGTCAGTCCTTTGTGATTCGTCTGAAAGACAATCTCCATTTGGTGATGCCGCGAAAGCTTCAGCGACCGGCGGAGGGAGACACCAAAATTGTACGCGATATCACCTGTTATATTGGTCAAGGGAAATGCCAGTCCGCCCAGCGCCACCGCGTCGTTGAATTTGAAAATGACCGGGGTGAAGTCGTACGGGTCGTGACCGATTTGAGAAAAGAGTCCGCTCATGTGATCGCTGAAATCTACAAGGCCCGCTGGCAAATTGAAGTCTTTTTCCGCTGGATTAAACAGCATCTGAATGTGCCCTGTCTATTCGGAACGACCGAAAATGCGGTATATAGCCAGTTATATGTGGCCTTTTGTGTCTATGTGCTTTTAAAGTGCCTATACGATACCGTTCAACCTAAAGTCCCAACCTTTGCTCAATTGACCTTTTGGGAATTTATGCAGTATTGGCGTATGTTTAATCTTCCGCTGGAGTGGCAGGTTCAGTTTAATCTGCTCAGGCGTAAAGGTCATCCTGGCATTTTGTCCCTCCCATAATATGGGGAATCAACACGCCTGCACTTTTTGCAGGATTTCTCTATACCTTTTACGGGTTGAAGTACAATGTTGCATGATTTGCACAAATTTCGGTGTTTAGAGCAAGTTAGCGCTGAATTTGTTGCATTTCGTGCAAGATTTCAGCATAGACCGCTTCTTTGGGGCAGTAATGTTGCACTTTTGGCAGGATTCCTCTTAAAATATTACTGGCTGTGATGCATGTGGCCCTTCCCTCCGCGCAGCGGCATCCTGAAAATACGTCTGGGACTGCGATAAACACACGGCCTACGCGGTGCACCCAGTCCAATATGTTCGGTTTCCTGTTAAAATATGTTGAATAAATGAGCAAAAAAAAGCCCCCGGATAGAAATCCGGGAGCTTTGATCAGATTCCGCTGTAAGCGAATCTTAACGGTTGTAGAATTCGACGATTTGCTTCTCATCGATATCCTGGGACAGCTCGGCACGTTCCGGCAGACGAAGGAATTTACCTTCGAATGATCCGTCAGCATATTCCAGGTAGCCTGGAAGGTGGGAGCGGTTGTCGAGAGCTTCTTTGATTGAAGCCATAGCGCGGCTTCTTTCGCGGAGTCCGATAACGTCGCCAATGCTTACACGGTAAGAAGCGATGTCGACTTTTTTGCCGTTAACGGTTACGTGGCCGTGGGATACCAACTGGCGTGCGCCTGCACGGGAGTTAGCGAATCCAAGACGGTAAACCAGGTTGTCCAGGCGGCTTTCGAGCAGGAACATGAAGTTTTCGCCCGCAATACCCTGGAGCTTTTGTGCCTTAGTGAAAAGAGTTTTAAACTGCTTTTCGCCCAGGCCGTACATGTGGCGCAGTTTTTGTTTTTCCAAAAGCTGCATTCCGTAGTTACTTACTTTTCTGCGTTGGTTAGCGCCGTGCTGTCCTGGTGGGAAAGGGCGTTTCAGGTCTTTGCCTGTACCGCTAAGGGAAATGCCCAGACGGCGGCTGAGTTTGAATTTAGGTCCGGTGTAACGTGCCATATTATAGTAGACTCCTTTTAATGAAAAAATGTATTGTAGGGCCTATTTGCGCCGCAATTCGTATCCGTGAAAGCGTTAAATGGTTTCACACTGCCGAGGGAAGTTCAGCCGCTGCCCTGGCAGTAACGAAATGCGTAGAGGGTGACACAACGTTACGCCCAATAAGACTTGTTACAGTCTTGTTCAACAATAAATATTATATGAAAATGACAGTCAAAGTCAAGCGCAACTTAAAAGAGTTTTTGTCTATGTTTGTCGTTAGTTCTTTGGTCCTAAAAAAAATCCCGGTTTTGCGGAAAATATAATGCAATACCTCAAGAAAGGGAGTAAAATATAACTAATTGGATGTTATCGGAAAACTGTGATTTCAAATATCCTGACTATATTTACGCTGGATTGGTAATGTCTCTACTATAGAATCAGGGGGCGTACTCGGGTCTGGCCTGATTGAAGATGCAAAGGAGGTCCTCTTTATGTCAGAGCAGGAGGCATACGGCCATAAGGATCGGGACAGCCGTATGCTGTTACAGGACATGAGGCAATCCGGCGGAGAAGATGTAGATCCCGCCGCCTGGCTGAAAGAGACGGATATCGTGTCTCACGATTTCCCCTACGCCGCCAGCTTGATTGCCGAGAGCTTCAGGGAATGGCAAGGACAGGGAGTCCCCTCCTTCGCGAAGGCCTGGAGCTGGTGTGTGCT
The DNA here is from genome assembly GCF_038006885.1 of Paenibacillus sp. FSL R7-0302. Taxonomy (NCBI): domain Bacteria; kingdom Bacillati; phylum Bacillota; class Bacilli; order Caryophanales; family Paenibacillaceae; genus Paenibacillus; species Paenibacillus sp. FSL R7-0302. Next base: position 3,430,522 of record NZ_JBBOWB010000001.1, on the reverse strand, counting down.
GAATTATGAAGGTAATTGGATTGAGCCCGGCTCTGAATTCCGGCAGGGGCGCTGGAGAGCAGAGTGGGAAGAAGCGGCGGGAATCTGCCTGCAGACAGGCGGGATGTATGCCGCCGAGGTTCTGGAGGAAGGACAAGCCTATTCACTTCTGGCTTTGCCGGTATTTACGCGCGGGCACCGGGAAATCTTTGCCGTGCTTGGCTGCAGAATGCCTGCTGAGCAGTACGAGTCGGGCGGGAAGCATACGGCTGAAGCCATGTCGATGCATTTCCAGACCTGCTTTTATCACCGGTTTGAGCATGTGTTTGTCTCGGATCTTGCGGGAATTCATCTGCATGCCGAGCGTGAGGGCAGCCGCCGTTCGCTGCTTTTTCAGATTGTCCAGCGCATGCATGACAACATTGATGTAGATGCCGTGCTGACGGAGGTCATTGACAGTATCGCTGCGATGTATCCGGGGGCGCGGCTTGATTTGTTCATGTCCCAGGACCACCGCAGCACGCATCCTCAGGTCAAGCCGCTTCCGCTGACATGGGCAGGCAATGATGTCTGTGACCGTGCCTTCAAGGATGGGCGGGTCACGCTTCATGCCGGGCGTGATGAGAACGGGACTGTTGAGGTAGGGCTTCCGCTCGGCGGCAAGCAGGGGGTATACGGTGTGTTTCATATGATTATGGACAAGGCGTCCTTCCATGAGCTGGATCTTAGCTTCCTGACCATGGTCGCGGATACCGCCGGTACCGCCTTTGAGAATGCGAAGCTGTATGAACGCTCCAACCAGCTGATCAGGGAGCTGCGCATGAGCAATGAGCTTACCCAGCGGCTGAATCAGAGCCTCAGGCTCGGCGATATTTTCCAGTTTGCCTTTGAAGAGCTGCTGGCAATGTTCGAGGCGGATTATTGCTGTATCCTCCATAAGAATGAAGAGCGCGGCGGGCTTGAGGTCATCGCCTGCAATTATCTGCCGCTGCTGGGTGAAATATTGGATGGCAGTCAGGGACTCGGCGGTAAGGTCTATGCTACGGGAGAGCCGCTGCTGGTCTCCGATTACAAGTATGCTGCGGGGCAGACCTCGACGCTGATGGATGCTACCGGCTCACAGTCGCTGATCGCTACTCCGCTGAATGTGGGGGGAGAGGTGCGGGGAGCCATTATGCTGGCGCATAAGCAGGCCCACTTCTTCTCCTATGACAGCTACCGTCTGCTGCAGGCGATGGCCGGTCATATCGGGCTGGCTGTCGGAAATGCGAGGCTTCATGCCGAGGTGCACCGCCTGGCGAACCGGGATACGCTGACCGGACTTTTTGCCCGCCACTATCTGGATGAAGAGATTAAGCAGCGGCAGTCGAGTGATTTTTGCGGAACCCTGATTGTGGTGGACATTGACCAGTTCAAGATGGTGAACGATACCTATGGACATCAGAAGGGGGACAAAATCCTGAAGCAGGTCAGCGACATCGTGAAGACCTCAATCCGCCAGGGGGATGTCGCCGCCAGATGGGGCGGGGAAGAGCTTGCAGTCTATCTGCCTCAGCTTGGGGTGCAGCAGGCCGTATTCGTAGGGGAGCGTATCCGCAAGCGTGTGATGGGAGAGACAGAGCCGCGTGTGACCGTGTCCTGCGGGGTCGCCGAGTGGAGCTGGACCGATGACCGGGTCAGTGTGGAATCTCTCTTTTACCGGGCGGATATGGCGCTCTACGAGGCCAAGAACAACGGGCGCAACCAGGTTGTGATCGATAACAAAACCGTAGAGAATAATTTGAAGAATCCTTGGGCTTAGGCCTTAAGGATTTTTCTTTTGTGCAAATATAAGAACTTATATGTTCCGGGGTCCCCGCAAAGTACCTGAATGGACATCGAAGTCAAAGCCCCGCTAAATGGGCGTGTTTTGCGTCATCCGGCGTATAAGCCCTGCATTCAGGGAGACCCTAGGTAGAATGCAGGTACACTCTACTTTCTTGCGGAAAGGGCTTGATGGCCATGATGAACTTACGATGCGTCCGCACGGGAATTCTTGCCCTGCTGATGCTCTCCAGCCTTGCATTCAGCGGATGCACGGGTATGAAGGACAAACCGGCTGCGGAGGATTTGAATCTGGTAATGGCGGGGATGGATGGCACTGACGGGGTGTCCTTTGAAGGAGCGGCTGCCCTGCTGATCGACGGGAAAACGATCCCGGAATCCTCGCTCTACTATGGGGGAAAGGTAGCGGATCATAACCGGGTCAGCCTCTATTCGCTCCTGCCGGACGGCGGACATCCCGCTTCTGCGGCGGAGTCCGGTCCGCGTTCTCTGGAGCAGGGCTCGGGAGATGCGCCCGTCTACTATACCCGGATGGTGAAGGAGGACGGAAAATGGACGATGAAGCAGGCCTCTCCGGCCTTGGGCGGCAGTAATCCCCTGGAGGCACTGAATCCGCTGCGTCAGCTGGAGGAGCTGGAGAAGATGGGCAAGAAGGTGACGGAGGAAGCGGGCAGCGCCAGAGGGACACGGGTCCTGCGGATTGAATTAACGGCAGAGGAGGCGCGCAGACAGCTCTCGGCAGAGCTTGCGCAGAAGATGCAGGCAATTAAGCCGGCTGCCAGAATAGGCGCTGCTGCGCCTGCTGACACTCAGGCTAAGGCACTTGCGGCAAAGAGTGCACTGTGGGAACAGAAGCAGACAGAGCTGCAGCAGAGGCTGAACCAGGCGGATATCCGCACGGTATATTATCTTAAGGTTGACCCGAAGCGGAATCTGCCCACCCGGCTGACTTCGAACCGCACCCTAACCTATCCCGGCAAGGCTGGTGCGACCACGGAAGAAGCCTACATTACGCAGGTGGATTTCTATGGTTATAAGTGAACGGTTCCCTTCCCGAAGATGGCTTGCGCTCTATGATAGGCGTGCTACAATATAACGGTATGTTTATTTTCAGCAAGAGGAAGGAAGAGAGAGACAGATGAATGATCCCCGGATTCAAAAGCTTGCGGCGAACCTTGTAGGTTACTCCGTAAACGTACAGCCCGGCGAGAATGTGCTCGTCGAAATGATCGGCAGTGAACGAGATTTGATCAAAGCCGTTGTGGAGGAAGTGGGGAAGGCCGGAGGCCGTGCATTTGTGCAGCTGACCGACCGCACTGTTCTGCGCAGTATGCTCAAATATGCAACACCTGAAGGCATCAAGACCTGGGCGGAGATCGACCTGAACCGGATGAAGCAGATGGACTGCTATATCGGCATCCGTGCCGGTGAGAATGTCAATGATCTGTCCGATGTGCCGGAAGAGAACATGAAGCTCTACAATTCCCTGTATTCCCACCCGGTACATAGCGAGCAGCGCGTCAAGCACACCAAATGGGTGGTGCTGCGTTATCCTAACGCCAGTATGGCTCAGCTCGCCAACACGAGCACTGAGGCCTTCGAGGACTTTTACTTCGAGGTCTGCAATCTGGATTATGCCAAAATGGATAAGGCCCAGGATTCACTGGCTGAGCTTATGCGCAGAACCGACAAGGTGCGTATATCCGGGCCCGGAACAGACCTTACATTCTCCATCAAGGGAATCGGGGCGGAGAAATGCTCCGGCCAGAAAAATATCCCGGACGGAGAAGTGTACAGCGCGCCTGTCAGGGATTCCGTGAATGGAACGATCAGCTATAATGCCGCATCGATCTATAACGGGGTGACCTTCGAGAATGTGAAGTTTACGTTCGAGAACGGCCGGATCACAGAGGCTTCCAGCAATGATACCGCGCGGCTGAATGAAATTCTGGATTCCGACGACGGAGCGCGCCATATCGGTGAGTTCGCCATCGGCTTCAACCCTTATATTCTGCATCCGATGAAGGATATTCTGTTCGATGAGAAAATTGCCGGCAGTCTGCACTTCACACCGGGCCAGGCGTATGATGTGACGGACAACGGCAACCGTTCGTCCATTCACTGGGACCTCGTGCTGATTCAGCGTCCTGATTACGGCGGCGGCGAAATTTACTTCGACGATGTGCTGATCCGTAAGGACGGAATTTTTGTGGTGCCGGAGCTGGAAGGTCTGAATCCGGAGAACCTGAAATAAAATGGTATAAAAGCGGGATTCCAAAAGCACGTAAAGGCCGGTTTCCAAGAAACACCTTGCGTGAGTAAGCGGATTCAATGTATCATGGAATTGGTAACAAGTGAACATAAGTATATAATCAAGTTGCGGAGGGATTCCTATGTCCAACAATGCGGCAATCGTGGATATTGCACAGACAGCAAGCCAATTTAATTCATCTATCGTTCTTCAAGCGGACAACAAGTACATTGATGTTAAGAGCATCCTGGGCTTGTTCACCACCCTGGTATCCAGCCAAAGCTATGAGCTGCATGTACATGGCACAGATGCCGAGGAAGCTAAGAAAGCCATGAGTGAAGTTTTCGCCAAACACAATTTGAATTTTACAGTAGTAGCAGAGTAATTCCAGTTTCTTCTCAGACGTCCGGCCTTACGGCTGGGCGTCTTTGCTGTGGAACCAGGCGGTTTTGCAGGAACTTCAGGAATAACCCAAACTGAAATCTTGTATTAGGTCCTAATTTCGACTAATATTAAGAATAATAAGCAATCGCTGCTGTAACTTTTGGACATGGGGGGGAAAATGCATGACTTCATCGGATTTGCAGGAACAGCTCAATATCAAAGCAATCAATCTTCTTCAAGAAGATGCCGATAAAATTCAGAAGCTCATTGAAGTACAGATGGAGAATTTGGCAACCCGTTACTGCCCTCTCTATGAGGAAGTGCTGGATACCCAGATGTACGGCTTCTCCAGAGAGGTCGATTTTGCGGTCAGAGCGGGGCTGGTGCCGGAGCTTACAGGCAAGCAGGTGCTAAGCAAGCTGGAACGCAACTTGGCGGTACTATATGAGGCACTGAACAAGAAAGCTGAAGAACGGGAGATGTAAGGACCCGGTCATCAAGTGGAAACGGCTTTGCCGTCCTTTTACAGGACGGTACCGTTTCAGCATATAATTCTTATATTTTCAGCAAAACGCACACGACAGACCCGGGGGTCGATCATGTGCGTTTTTTTTAAATGGAGCTATAGGGCCTCAGAAGGGCTTCAGACCAGATAGAACGATACACCGAGAATCAAATAGACCGCCAGCAGCAGCAGGCCTTCGTACCAGTTGGTTGCGCCATCCTGAATAATTGATTTGGCGATGAACACAGATACGGCAATCGCTACAATCTCAATCGTGGTGAAGACAATCGACATGGTGTTGCCCATGAAGTAACTGGCGAAGATCAGCACAGGGGCGACGAACAAGGCAATCTGCAGACTGCTGCCTACGGCGATCTCGACTGCGGCTCCGATCTTGTTCTTCATGGCGAGCATAATGGCAGCGCTGTGTTCTGCGGCGTTACCGATAATCGCTACAAGGAATGCGCCCACGAACAGCTCACTGAAGCCGAAGCGTTCGGTGAGAGTCTCCAGCGTTCCGACCAGCCACTCACTGACGAAGGCGACCATGACTGTGGCAAGGACCAGATAGAGGATTGAACGGTTCCGGGACCAGACCGGAGCATGCTCATTCGGCAGCTCTTCCGCAGTATCGTCCGTAACATCCGCCAGGTACTTCTTGTGTGTGATCATGGAGAAGACCAGCCAGGCGAGGTAGGCGGCAATCAGGAGGCCGGCGACGACAAGGCTAAGCACATTGGTGTCTTTCTCGGTGATGGAATGCGTGTTGAAGAACATGGCGGGGACGAACAGGGCGATAACCGCAACGATCATCAGTGAGCCGTTCAGACCGGCGAGGGTGACATTGAAGTTCTGAACCTTGAACTTCATGCCCCCGGCAAAAATACTGAGTCCGAGGACGAGCAGCAGGTTGCCGATGATGGAGCCGGTCAGACTTGCTTTGACCATGTCAAACAGTCCTTCCTTGACCAGAAAGAAGGCGATGATCAGCTCGGCCGCATTGCCGAAGGTTGCGTTCAGGAACCCTCCAAGCCGCTGTCCGGCATAGTGGGCTACGCTCTCGGTGGCCCGGCCGAGGAAACCGGCCACGAAGATGACCGATACGGCAGACAATATGAACTGAAGGGTATGATCCCAGTTCGCGTAATGCCCTATGGCGCTGAGGATGAAGCTGATGACCAGCAGCGCCGGTGAGATCCATTTTTTCAAAGGTAAGCACTCTCCAGTCTCTATATGTAGGTTGAATTCATAATCAATATACCCAAATTGTTCCTGCCTGTAAACGGGGGTGAGAGAAAGTCATTTGCTTTTTAGGCCGCTTTGGAATTACAATAATTGATAATGAGAGTAGGGGGGATATGGCATGGCAGAACAGCTTCAACTGGAATTGGGAAATATACGGATATCGAATGACGTTGTCTCAAAAATTGCCGGCCTGGCCGCGCTTGAGACTCCCGGAATTGCAGCCATGTCTGGCGGTTTGTCAGAGGGCTGGGCAAAGCGCCTGAGCGGCAAGAACGTGCAGAAGGGTGTTACTGTCGAAGTTGGCCAATTGGAAGCTGCAGTAGACTTACGCATCATCGTACTGTACGAGACGCCGATTCATGAAGTGTGCCGCATGCTTCAGCAGAATGTCCGCGAGGCTGTGGAGAGTATGACCGGGCTTCACATCGTAGAGGTTAACGTTAAGGTCGAAGGCGTAGCCTTCAAGAACGACGAGATTTCTTAAGCACAATTATATTAGGCATCCATGCAAAAGGCAGTCCGGAATTTATTCCGGACTGCCTTTCTACTTGTTGGCTCAACCCTCATTTGTATGTAGGTAGCCTATTAGCGTGCGCGGGTGCCAGCGCTTCTGTTGTTGCGTACCTGTCTGACTGTAGTCACAGACTTCACAACTTCCTCCTTGGCCGGACGGTTGGTCTCCCGTGAGATGCTGAGCATGATCCCCATGCAGAGCATGGTGACGAGCAGCGAGGAGCCGCCGTAGCTGATGAAGGGCAGTGTAACCCCTGTAAGCGGAATCGTATTGGTCACACCGCCGATATTGATGAAGGCCTGAATGGCGATGAGCCCCATGATTCCGATGCCGACCAGGGTGCCGAAGGGATCGGTACACCGCAGTGCAATCAGAATTCCTCTCCAGATGAAATACAGGTAGAGCAGCAGGAACAAGGCGGTTCCCACGAAGCCGAGCTCCTCACCGATGACGGAAAATATAAAATCGGTGTAAGGATAAGGCAGGTAGTGAAGCTTTTGGATACTCTTACCAAACCCGGAGCCTTGTGTTCCGCCTTCGCCCAGGGCGATCAGGGATTGCATGATATGATAGCCGTTGCCCGAGGCGTCTTTCTCCGGATCAAGGAAGGCTTCAATACGGCCCTGACGGTAATCCTGCTTAATCTCAGCCTTCTCGGTGTGCGGCGACAGGGAGTCAATGGCAGTCTTGGCTCCCCAGACGAGAGCCACGCCCAGAATCAACAGGCCAATTGAGCCCATAATGTGCTTCATACTGGCGCCGCCGGCATAGATGATCAGTCCGCTGGTGGCGACAAGAATCATACAGGAGCCTAAATCCGGCTGAAGCATAATCAGTCCGGCTACGATGCCGACGATAATCATGACAGGGATATACCCTGTCCGCAAATCGCGCAGGCGCTCGCCTTTTTTGGTGATCAGGGCTGCCAGATACAGAATGATGGAGATCTTGGCCAGCTCGGTAGGCTGAATGCCAAGAGTTCCGATACTCATCCAGCTCTTGGCGCCGTTAATCCCCTCGGTGGTGGCTACGAACAGCAGCAGTACAAGTGTAATCACGAAGATCGGGGCATACCATTTCTTGAATTTGCTGTAGTGGATATTCATGACAACGAACATGATGAAGCTGCCCAGCACAGCCCAGATCAGTTGTTTTTTGACGAAGAAAAATGCATTATTGCTGTATTTCTCACTGGCAAGGGTTAAGCTGGAACTGGAGCTGAACACCATCAGCAGGCCGAAGCCCACGAACAGCAGGGTGAGAATAAGCAGCTGGAAATCGGGCGTTCCTCTTTTGGGCGGGTTGGCTTTGGCGGCCGTCTTTCCCTTCGCGGCACTCAAACTTCCAGCAGCGCTTTCAATTCATTAATATGCTTCCGGGCTACCTCAAGCACCGGCTGAGGCACCGGAGATTCATATTCCAGCCCGTGGGGGAATGTGGCCTTGCCCAGATAGACAGCTTCAATCGCCAGTACCGCGTCCGCCTTCTCCAGCTTCCCCTCCACAGCACGGGTATTAATACGCAGGAAGTATTCGCCGCCGTCCTTGCGGTCTTCGATCTTGCAGTCATAAGTCGCGCGGTAGTATTCCCATTGCCATCTGATGAATCCTGCCTTGGAGGCACTCTCGTCGAGATAAAGAAGGTCGCTCTTCAATCCTTCGAGGCCCGTGTTCTCAAATATCATAGCGCACAACTCCCCTTAATGAAGTATAATGATTCATTTGTAATTAAAATTTGTTATTGTTCTTCCTCATGATAGTCTGTTTCCCGGGGTTGTGCAAGGTAGAACGGGCGGATTAATACCCACTTTTTTGCGTTTCTGCTACAATAAAAGAAAGTTGGCAGGCTGCGGAGCGGACAGAGCTCAAGGGCTTGCCCCGCAGGCTTATCCGCAGGATGCTGTCAGAGAAGGGAATGGAGAGTTATGGAGAGGTTAGAGATCAAGGAGCTGCTCCCGGAAATGATCAAATGGCGCCGCCATCTGCACCGTCATCCGGAGCTGTCCTATCAGGAGAAGGAGACCTCCGCTTATGTCGGGGCAAGGCTCACGGAGCTGGGAATTGAGGTCCGGCGGAGTGCAGCAGGCTACGGATTGACAGGCATACTTAAGGGCCGGGAGACTGGAAGAACGGTAGTCCTGCGTGCAGATATGGATGCGTTGAATATTACGGAGGAGAGCGGCCGGGAATATGCTTCCCAGCATCCCGGGGTTATGCATGCCTGCGGGCATGACGGGCATACCGCCATGCTGCTGGCTGCGGCGGCGTATTACAGCTCCCGCCGGGAGGAACTGAGGGGGGAGATCCGCTTTCTGTTCCAGCCGGCGGAAGAGGTCTGTCCCGGCGGTGCAGTGGACATGATTGCGGAAGGCGTGCTTGCGGGGGCGGATGCTGTCTACGGGCTGCATCTGTGGACGCCGTTCCCGCTCGGGACGGTAGGCAGTGCGCCGGGGCCGCTGATGGCTTCGGCCGATGAGTTCTTCATTGATCTGACCGGCCGGGGCGGACATGGCGGTATGCCCCACCGCACAGCAGACAGCATTGTGGCCGGTGCGGCGCTGGTTACCGGGCTGCAGACGATTGTCAGCCGCAACGTGGATCCGCTGCGCCCTGCTGTGGTCAGCGTGGGAACGATGCAAGCCGGTTCCGCCCAGAACATCATTGCCGAGCGCTGCCGGATTACCGGGACGGTGCGGGCCTTTGATGAAGAGACGCGGCATCTGATCCGCCGCCGCATTGAAGAGTTGGCGGCGTCCATAGCCGCAGCCTATGGTACGGAGGCGAAGGTGGATTATCTGATGGGGTACCCCCCGCTGGTGAATGACATTGCTGAGTATGAACGCTTCGCCCGTGTTGCCCCTGAGGCGCTGGGTACAGATGCCCATGTGATGCTCATGGAGAAGATTATGCCGGCGGAGGACTTTTCCTATTATGTTCAGGAGATTCCCGGCTGCTTCATCTTCGTCGGTGCGGGCAATGCGGCCAAGGATGCCGTCTATCCGCATCATCACAGCAAATTTGATTTCGATGAGGATGCCATGCTCTATGGCGTGAAGCTGCTGGTCGCTATGGCCGACTCCTGTCTGAATGAGTCCTTGTCCGTATAAATGTTACCGCTCCAGGAAAAACTACTCTTAAATGCCATGGTAACGTGGACAGGAGGGTTCATTCTTGACAGCGGCAGCAGCCGCATTAATAGAATGACGAATGGCTCATATCCGTTAGGGCGGAGGTGGGCTTTTTCGTTGTAGGGACAAATGTGAACCACTATAGCACACAAGGAGGGAATAGGATGAGCGGAGCAGGGGCGGGGCCATGTATCACACGGAATGACCGGACCATTCTGCTGGAATGCGGACATCCGGGATTTGAGGAGGCACGGGCGGTTCTAAGCGGATTCGCCGAGCTTGTTAAAAGTCCTCCAGCCTACCACACTTACCGGCTCACACCGTTGTCCTTATGGAATGCAGCAGCCGGGGGACAGACAGCGGCAGAGGTCATTGAAGGATTGCGCAGGCTGTCCAGGTGGGGCATTCCTTCCGAGGTCGAGGGGGAGATGGAGCTGCTGATGTCCCGTTACGGAAGCTTGCATCTGCACGCGGATGAGAGTGATCCGCAGCTGGTTACGCTAACCGCTGACCGGGCGAGTGTGCTGGATGAACTGGATGACTCTCAGAAGCTGAAGGAGCTGGGCCTGCGCCGGACCGGGGAGCTGCATAGCCATTGTCCGAAGATGAACCGGGGTCTGCTGAAGCAGGAGATGACCAGACTGGGTTATCCGGTTCTTGACTATGCCGGGTACCGGGACGGGCAGAAGCTGAAGATAGCCTGGCGGGAAACTCTTGGGGAAATGGGTGAAGAGAGCAGCGCCGGATTCAGGCTTCGGGATTATCAACTGGAGGCTGTCCGCCAGTTCCAGGGAACCGGCGGACATGGCGGCAGCGGTGTGGTCGTGCTGCCCTGCGGGGCAGGCAAAACAGTTGTCGGCCTTGCGGTGCTGGAGCAGCTGCAGTGCGAGACACTGATCCTTACTTCGAGCACGACTTCTGTAGAACAGTGGCGCGGGGAACTGCTGCTGCGGACCACGCTGAGCGCAGATGAGGTCGGGGAGTACACGGGAGAGCACCGGGAGGTGCGGCCTGTAACCGTTGCAACCTATCAGATGCTGACCCACAGGCGCTCCAAGGGAGGAGCGTTTGTCCACATGAATCTGTTCCATGAACGAAACTGGGGGCTGATTATCTATGACGAGGTCCATCTGCTTCCGGCACCTGTTTTCCGGGCGACCGCAGATATTCAGGCTACGCGGCGGCTGGGGCTGACGGCAACGCTGGTCCGGGAGGACGGGCGGGAGGGGGATGTGTTCTCCCTGATCGGCCCGAGATACTACGACCTGCCCTGGAAAGTGCTGGAGCGGCAGGGATGGATTGCCACTGTCGATTGCATCGAGGTCATCGTTCCGATGAACCAGAAGCTGCGGCAGCAATATGTGTATGCCGGTGCGAAGGAGCAGTTCCGGCTGGCGGCAGGTAATCAGGCTAAGGCGCAGGCCGCAGCGCAGATTGCTGCGGCGCATCCCGCAGCGTCGATTCTAGTGATCGGCCAGTACCTCGACCAGCTGGAGCAGATGGCGCTTGCGCTTGCGGCCCCTCTGATCACGGGCAAGACTCCGCAGAAGGAGCGGAATGCGCTCTACGCTGCGTTCAATGAAGGCAAGCTGACGGTGCTGATTGTCTCCAAGGTTGCGAACTTTGCTGTGAATCTGCCGGATGCCTCGGTGGCAATTGAGGTATCCGGCGCCTTCGGCTCCCGGCAGGAGGAGGCTCAGCGGCTGGGCCGCATCCTTCGTCCGAAGCCGGGGGATAACCGGGCGTATTTCTACACGCTGGTCACAGGAGACAGCCGGGAGCAGGACTTCGCCCTGCGCCGCCGGATGTTCCTGACAGAGCAAGGCTACGAATACGGGGTCCGGATGCTGGACCCGGCGGAAGGAGCTGTTCTCTGATGGAACTGGAACCGGCAGATGATATCAGCAGGCTGTCTGCGGATGCTTGTGAAGTGCTGCTGCGGATAGCGGCAGAGCATGCGGCTTCGCCATGTACAGCGGATTCTGTAGAGCGGCTGCGGCCTGAATTCCTGTGTAGAGCCGAGCAGTTGCTGGCCCTGGAGGAACTGCTTCACACCGGGATGCTGGAGCTGCGTCAGAAGGTGTGGGGGGAGCGGCTGTATCAGATTCCGCAGCAGCAGTATCCCTTGATCCTGCGGAGCTTCTGGACGGGCTGCCCGCAGGTACGGGTGGCGGGGGCAGTCCGGGTTGAGCATGCAGCGTGTTCAGAACTGGCAGGGGAGATCTTTCAGGGACTGCTGTTCATAGCCCAGGAAGGCCTGCCTCTGACCTCTAAGGGAGTGATACATAAGAAGCAGCTTGGCCGGTTAGCCGGAAGGTTGTCCATACCGAGGGAGTATCTGGCTCTGCTTGAGTGCTCTGCCGGTCACCAGAGCTATCCGCTGCGGGTTACATTAATGATTGATTTGCTGAGCACACTGGGGCTGATTACCCGCGGCAGCAGCGGGTATGGATTAGACAGAACGATGCTGCAACGCTGGCTGGCTCTTACCGCACAAGAGATGACGGATACGCTCTACGCCTTGGGAATCAGCCGTTACGGCACTCCGCTGCCTGAGGAGCAGCATTTCAGACATTTGCTCTCGGCAGCAGAGTTTAAGGCGGACGAGTGGTTTGCGGTAGAGCCTGTTCTAAGCTGGATGAGAGAGAATGGTCTCGCCGGGGAGAGGCCTGTACCGGGGGCGGCAGGGACAGGCTCAGACTCAGGGCTTAAGCAGGCGTCACATGCCTGGATTCGTCTTCTGGCCGCCTTCGGCTGGTGTGAGCTGGGGTCTTCAGCAGAAGGGGCGGAGTGCTTCCGCTGGAAGGCAATGAAGCCGCAGCTGACCAGACATAGCCTGGGACTAACTCCGCAGCATCAAGAGGGTGCAGAAGAAGCAGACAGTGACCGGGAAACAGACAGCAGCAGTCCAAGCACAGCAGAAAGCACCCGAGCGACAGCTGTCAGCGGCACCGAATCACCAGATAGAGTCCAAGGAACAGACAGTATCCCGGAAGCAGGTAGTAGCAACCCAAGCATATCGGCCAGCAGCCAAGCAATCCTGGAAAGCGCCGCCGAAGCTCAAGATACCGTCCTCAGCCCGCAGAGACCCGTAGCAGCTGAAGCCGCACGTAGCCCGCTGCCGCAAGCATCAGCTTCCGCGTCCCCCGGCTTCATTGTTCAGCCGGATTTCGAGGTGCTGGTTCCGCCGGAGGTCCCTTATACGGTCCGCTGGACCTTGGCCGGGTGTGCGGAGCTGCTGCATCACGAGGATCTCTGGAGCTTCCGGCTGACCCGTGAGCGGCTGGAAGCCGCAGCGGACCAGGGCTTCGCTCCGGGTGAAGTGATCTCCTGGCTGAACGCCCATGCCGCCGGAGGATTGCCGGAGCAGGTTGAGCTGGCGCTTCGCCAGTGGGCCAGAGCGATCGGGCGGACCGAACTGGCGGAGGTGCTTCTGCTGTCCTGCACCGGAGAGCAGGAGGGCGAGATAATCGCCGCCCATCCCCGGCTGCAGGACATTGTTACCCGTATCGGCCCGCTCCACTTCATCGTCCGGCCGGAGGCTGCCGGGCAGCTGCGCAAGGAGCTGGCAGCCGCCGGTCTGGCGCCGTCCGTAGGGGCAGGGGACCTGAACGGGGCTGCGGGCCAGCAGCGGCTGTTCGAGCTGTCTGGGCCGGACGAACCAGCGCTGCGTTACGTGCTTCCTGCCGCACCCGGGGAACGGGGCCTGCTGGGAACGGGCCCGTCCCTTAAGCTCCTGCCGCTGGACAGGGGCGGCCCCCCGATGCTGGAGCTGCCGGGTGAGGAGGCCGTGCCGCAGATGTGGTTCAATCAGTGGAGGCAGTATCATGTCACTACAGCGCAAAAGGTAATGGAGCAGGCCCTAAGCTGGGGAATCAAGGTCCGGCTCTCCTGCCGGGGCAAGGCGGCGGATTTCATTCCTGAGCGGATCAGCGGACGTCCATGGAAGGTACGGGGCATTCTGCTGCTCCCGGGAACGGAGACCGCAGAGGAGACGGAGCTTGCAGCGGAGGACTGGCAGGAAATTCAGCTGCTGCATCCGCTTAAGCACAGAAATTCTTCTTCTGCTGAGGCGGGCGGATATGTTATGATAAGGTAGTCTATCGCTGCGGTAGAACATTAAATGCAGAAAAGAGTTGAAGTTCATGAGCGTAGCGGAATTAAATACGGTCGATATGGCCGAAGTGCTGACATACGCCTATGAATTAGGCGATATGATTAATCAATCCGCAGAAGTGTCGGATTACCTATACTGGAAGGGACAGGTGGATAACCATCCCGAAATCCAGGCCATCATCAAGCGGCTGCAAGGCAAGAAGGAGCTGTTTGAGGAGACACAGCGGTTTGGTCATTTTCACCCGAACTATCACTCGGCCAAGGATGAGGTTGAGGCTGTAGAGCGGGAGCTGGAGCAGTTCGAAGCGGTGGTCCGCTTCAAGAATGCGGAGAAGACGCTGGATGATATTCTTCATTCCATGTCTGAGGCGATCGCATTCTCGGTCTCGGACAGTATTAAGGTTCCCAGCAATGATCCGTCCCCCAAAGGCGGATGCGGCAGCGGCGGCAAATGCTCCTGTGGATAAGCTGACCCGCGAGGAGATAGAGAAAGAGAGGCGGATGAGCTTATGTTTGCGGAACGGACAGGTTATATTGTATGGGTTAGCGACGTCAAGGCGGCGCGCAACCTGGAGAAGTACGGCACATTGCACTACGTTTCCCGTAAAATGCACTATGCGGTAATGTACGTCAATGCGGAGCGCGCCGAGGAAGTCATGAAGAATGTCCGCAGACTTTCTTATGTGCGCAAGATTGAACGTTCGTACCGCAATGAACTGAAGACAGAATATACCAGCAACGGACCGGACAAGTCCAAGTACTACGGTCTGTAGTTCAGGGATAAAGGTTATTTAGACAGACGCCGCTGGCGTCTGTTTTTTTAGAGGGGGACCAGCAATGAACCAAGAGGAACAGGTCTTAACCGCTTTCCGGGAATTATTCAATAAGATGAGCTGGCTGAACAAGTCGAAGATGGAGATCAGTCTTAAGGGCAATAAACCCTCGGAGGTGCACTGTATTGAATACATCGGACGACATGCAGACGTCAACGTGACCAAGCTTGCAGAGGCCTTGTACATGACCAGAGGGGCGATCAGCAAGATTACACGGAAGCTCCTGCACAAGGGGCTTATCGAGAGCTACCAGAAGCCGGACAATCAGAAGGAAATCTATTTCAGGCTTACCGGTCAAGGGGAGGCTGTGTATCAGATCCATGACGAATTGCACCGTGAGTTCCGGGAGCGGGACAGACCCGTGTTTGAGCAGGTGACCGATAGCCAGTATGCCGGTATGCTCAGCTTCATGGAGAAGTACAACAGGCATTTGGATGAAGAGATTAAGAAGCAGGAGCTGGGGCTGGAGAACAGCACGGAAGAAGATTAATTTCCTCTCTATACTTCAGCAGAATAGTTGAGGCAGAGTTACTTTCACCCGGAAGGGTGTTTTTTTACGCTAAAAATTATGTTTCCTTGGAATCAAAAATGTGCTAGTATGATATTGTTTCTTAGGAAACAAATCATAAACTCCAAGGAGAGAAGATACATGTCCACATCCAGACCCGCTCAAAATCAAGATCAACCCTCTGAACCAACAGTAGATAAGCACGCGCTTATATTCGGTCTAATCTCTGTATTTTTATGCGGAATAGGCTTCAGCATTATAGCTCCTGTGGTTCCATTCCTCGTCCAACCTTACATTAGCGATCCCGGAAAACAAGCGGTGATGATTACCCTGCTGACCTCAGTGTATGCGGCCTGCCTGTTCTGTGCGGCGCCTGTGCTGGGTGCGCTGAGTGATAAATACGGACGGCGTCCTTTGCTTCTGCTATGCCTGCTGGGTTCTGCTGCCGGTTACTTCATATTTGGCCTTGGAGGGGCTTTATGGGTGCTGTTCGCCGGGCGGATTATTGAAGGGATCACAGGCGGGAGCATCGGTACAATCTTCGCTTATTTTGCAGACATTCTTCCACCGGAGCAACGGACCAAGTACTTTGGCTGGGTGAGCGCGGTGGTAGGGGCCGGTACTATTATTGGTCCGTCGATGGGCGGGCTGCTGGCCAAGTTCGGGTATTCGGTGCCCATGTATGTTGGCGCAGCGGTAACGTTACTGAATGCGGGTTATGGCTTCCTGTTCATGCCGGAGAGTCTGGAGAAAAGTAAAAGACTGAAGGCAATCTCCTTAGTCAGGCTGAACCCCTTCTCGCAGCTTGCGAACCTCCTGTCCATGAAGAACCTCAATAGACTGTTTGTCTCCGCCTTCCTGCTGTGGATACCGAATGGATCATTCCAGGCTATTTTTTCACAGTTCACATTGGATAATTTCAGCTGGAAGCCGGTGATCATCGGATTGATGTTCTCCATCATGGGCTTGCAGGATATCCTGTCCCAAGGATTCATTATGCCGAAGCTCCTGAAAAGATACAGTGACAGGCAAATTGCCCTCCTCGGAATGGGCTCGGAAATTGTTGGCTACGTCCTGTTTGCGTTGTCGGCCTTGTTCGCCTTTTATCCTCTTTTTATCGCAGGGATGTTTATCTTCGGCTTCGGAGATTCAGTCTTCGGGCCTTCGTTCAACGGAATGCTGTCCAAATCTGCCGCAGCGGGCGAGCAGGGACGGGTTCAAGGGGGCAGCCAATCGATTCAGGCGCTGGCGAGAATGATCGGACCGCTGATTGGCGGGCAGCTCTATGTATCGCTTGGAGCGGCTGCACCGGCATTTATGGGGGTGATCCTCATTGGAGCGGCGATCCCTGTGCTCTATACGATTAACCGGGCGGACAGCTGACGTTTCGCATTGCAAGACTGCCGGGGATGGCGGTATGCTTGAACAACGGCCGTCAATGCGGTAAGATTGACAACAATAAGAGCATGCCAAGACCCTTTTTACGTGGAGTGTGATGACTATTGCAGGGCAAGGGGATGGACTGGTGGGGGGTGCACGAACCCTTCCACATCATGCTGAATAACTACGGGATTGCCGACATCGTGCTGACCCGGCATGCCAAGAGCCGTTATGCGGACCGGGTAGCTGCTGAGGACAGCGGAAATGTGGAGGTGACCGCCTGGATCTGGCAGGCCCTGAAGCAGAACCGGCTGAGGCCTTACTCGAGCAGTGATTATAATGCCTATCTGATCGATAATGATACGGTGATCGTGGTTGATTTCAGGCAGCTTGAGGGCGTCACGGCCCTCTCCGGAGAGCCTCTGTATGTCATGGTAATCGTGTCTTTTCTGGGCAAAATATCGGTGACTCCGCAGCTCCGGGATCTCAAGAGATACTATTCCTGGCTGCGTCATTCCCGGCGTATGAAGCTGTCCAAGAAACGCCGCAGGCGCAAGTAGGATACTTGAAATGAGGGAGGCATGCGGCTTAGGGCTGCGTGCCTTTTTGCTCTACACTCTACAACTGTAATTAGCGAAGGAGTCAGTAACGTATGAATTTTCATCAGCTTCATATTTTCTATACCGTGTCCGAACGGGGCAGCTTCTCGGCGGCGGCGCAGACACTGCATATGACCCAGCCTGCGGTGACGATGCAGATTCAGGCGCTGGAGGATTATTTCGGAACCAAGCTGTTCGACCGCTCCACCAAAAAAATCATACTCACCGAGGCCGGCCTGACGCTGATGCCGTTCGCGGTGCGCAGCATGCAGCTGATGCGCGAGACGGACCAGGCGATGTCGGCCTTCACCCACATGCTGGAGGGCCGTCTGATGCTCGGAGCCAGCCTGACCATCGGTGAATATGTGCTTCCCCGCCTGCTGGGGCCTTTCGGCAAGGAATATCCGAATATCTCGATTATGATGAAGGTGATGAACACTTCACAGATTATGGATGAGATTCATAAGCATCAGCTGAATTTCGGGCTGATTGAAGCGCCGGTCTCCCACCCGGACATGGTGATTGAGCCGGTAATGGGCGATGAGCTGAAGCTGATCGTGCCCCATGAGCATCCGCTGGCCGGTCAGGCGGAAGTGACGCTGGCGCAGGCGCTCGCCTATCCGTTCGTGCTGCGCGAACGCGGCTCGGGTACACGGCGGGTGATGGAGGAGCAGCTTGAGGCTAACGGGCTTGACCCTGCGGCGATGCAGATTGTGATGGAGCTGGGCAGTACCGGTGCGGTGAAGTCGGCAGTAGAGGCAGGGCTGGGGATTACGATTATCTCGACCTCCTCGGTCAAGCATGAAGTAGCGCTCGGCCTGCTGAAGATTGTCAATCTGACGGATGCCTCCTTCAAACGGCAATTCTACGCCATTCATCTGAAATCGACCTTGCTGCCGATCTCGGCGGTAACCTTCCTAAGCTTCCTGCGCCAGCATGCCGGCGGACAGTAACGGATATGCATAGCTGGCTGCGTGTAGCTGCATAAAAGCATGTAAACTTACTTGAAAGAACGGAGGAATTCCATGACAGACCCTACAAGTCATATCGGGCAATCAGAGGCGGAGTTCGCTACAGCGGGTCTTGCTGATACTGCCGGCAGATGCGACCTGCACACCCATACCCAGGCCTCGGACGGCATGCAGCCGCCGGCAGAGAATGTGCGGCTTGGTTACGAGGCCGGTTTGGCAGCGGTAGCCATTACCGATCATGATACGGTCAGCGGAGTAGCGGAAGCACTGGAAGCAGGCAAGCGTTACGGGATTACTGTAGTTCCCGGTGTAGAGATCAGCACACGGCAGAGCGGCAAGGAGATTCATGTCCTCGGTTACTATATCGACATAGAACAGGAACTGCTGTTGTCCCGCCTGGAGGAGCAGCGGGGTATCCGGCTCGGGCGTAATGAAGCAATTCTGGAGAAGCTGCGCGGGCTGGGCATTGCGATCACCCTGGAGCAGGTAGTGTCAGGGCTTGGCCGGGAGCTGAAGCCTGATGAGAGCATCGGCCGCCCGCACATCGCAGATGAGCTGGTGCGGCTGGGTGCAGCCGAAGATATGCGGGATGCCTTCGACAAGTATCTGGGCGAAGGTGCAGCGGCCTATGTCTCGCCTCCGCGCATTACCCCGGAGACGGCCTGCCAGTGGATTCGTGAAGCAGGAGGTGCAGCGGTGTTGGCCCATCCGGGAATCTACGGGGATGATGCGCTGGTGCGCAGAATCGTGGAGGAATGTGATTTGGACGGCATCGAGGTGTATCATTCCGATCATGGCCCGGCAGAGCATGAGCGCTACCTTGCACTGGCTGCGGAATTCGGCCTGCGGGTAACCGGCGGCTCGGATTTCCATGGTGCGCGGCAGGGCGTTGTTTTCCACGGGGATCTCGGCAGTGTGAGTGTGCCTGCCGCTGTGCTGGAGCAGCTTAAGGCTGCCAGAGGCTGAACGCAGGACACAGTAAAGAGCGCAGGATACAAAAACACAAAACGCCAGACACCAGACACAAGATACAAGACACAAGACACTAAAAACCTCCGACCCTTAGCGCAGGCGCTACAGGACGGAGGTTTTTTGGTAAGAGCAATCCTTACTGTTAGTAGAGCACATGATCAGTAGGAGTAAACCACCTGCTATTATATGCTGTTTATCGCATACATTTGGCCCGTGCGCCTTTCGCGAGCCGATTGTATGCTGTTTTCCGCACACATTTGGTCCACGCGCCTTTCGCGAGCCGATTGTATGCTGTTTTCCGCATACATTTGGCCCGTGCGCCTTTCGCGAGCCGATTGTATGCTGTTTTCCGCATACATTTGGCCCGTACGCCTTTCGCGAGCCGATTGTATGCTGTTTTCCACATACAATGTGCCAGTTACCTTCGCACCAGCCCAATGTGTTCGGTTTTTCGCTTAACTACGCAGCACATTCGGCAGCTGCTTGATCCGCTCTTCATCGGGCGTGACGAAGAGTGTCCGCTGATGATCGTAGATGACGAAGCCCGGCTTGGCTCCGCTCGGCTTGCGCACGTAACGGATGAGCGTACAGTCCACCGGCACACTGCTGGATTGCTTGGCCTGGCTGTAATAGGCTGCGAGCTGGGCGGCTTCCTCCAGGGTGGCATCGCCGAATTCCTCGCTGCGGATCACCACATGCGAGCCGGGAATATCCTTGGTATGCAGCCAGGTATCGTTCGGCGCAGCGAGCCGGTTGGTGACATACTCGTTTTGCAGATTGTTTTTGCCGACATAGATGTCAACCCCTTCAGAGGAAGTGAACACCTGCAGCGTAGGTCTGGCCGGCTTCTTTTTCTTCTTGCCTTTTTTGCTGCGGTCACGTAAGTAGCCTTGGCTGACCAGCTCCTCGCGGATCTCCTCAATGTCATTCAGTGAGGCATGGGCTAATTGCTGGAGCAGCAGTTCCATATAGGCAATCTCTTCGTGCGTCTTCTTGACCTGCTCGCCGATCACCCGCAGGCTGTTCTTGTACTTGTTATATTTTTTGAAATACCGCTGTGCATTGTCCGTAGGGCTTAGCAGCGGGTCGAGCGGAACGGTAATCTCCGCCTGATTCTCATCATAGTAGTTTACTAGCTTTGCTTCCTTGTCGCCTTTGTTCACGGTGTGCAGGGAAGCGAACAGCAGCTCGCCCCAGATCCGGAATTGGTCCGCATCCTCGGCTTCGTTCAGATCCTTTTGCAGGTTGGCCAGCTTCTTGATGTTCTTGCTGCGCTCGTTGCTGAGGAAGCGGATCAGGTCGCTAACCCGCTGCTTAACCGTGTCTTTCTCCGCCTTGTCCCCGTAATAATCCTCCAGGCACAAGCTTATGGAGCTGTAATGCTTCACATTCCCGCTCATGAGCTTCAGCGGAATGGCTGAGAAGACAGGCTTGCCCTTGGCATTCCAACCGGTGACAGGAGCGAATTCCTGCTTGCTGACCGGCTCCATGACGGAATGGAAGGCTTCCCAGAGCTGTTCGGGCTTATCCATCCCGCTGCGGAAGTCCTCAGCTTCTCCGCCTATCTCCTTGTACCGGTGGAGGATCTCTCCGGCGATCAGCGGACTCAGGCCGCTGAAGGCGTGGACCAGCCAGCCGGCCGGATCGGCTGAAGGGGCCGGGCCGCCGGAGCCGTCAGCCTGCGGAGCCTCAAGTGAGGCCAGCAGTCCGGCGATCTCGCCCTCGATCATATCCTCCTCCGGCTCCTGAGGATGCTCAGCGGCGTAGCGGGCCGCTTCCTCTGCCGAGGCTATCAGGGTAAGGAAATCTGGCTGGCTGATCTGCAGCGGATTCAGCTTATGCTGCTGCGGCGGCTGGGTATAAGCCGCTCCCGGCATAACGACCCGGTAGCTGCTGATGGATGGGGTGACATGATGAATGCCGTCGATAATCGTCCCCGTGGCCAGCTCGGTCAGAATGATGTTGCTGTGGCGTCCCATCAGCTCGATGATGATTTTTTTGGCGGAGACATCTCCCAGCTCATCCCGGGTTCTGATGGTGATATGAATAATTCGTTCAAGCCCTACCTGGGTAATGCTCTCGATGGTGCCGCCTTCACAATGTTTGCGCATCAGCATGCAGAACATCGGCGCTTCCGCCGGGTTGATGCTGCTTCTCTCGGTCAGGTGCAGCCGGGGGTAGGTCGGGTTCGCCGACAGCAGCAGCTTGCCGCCGCCGCCCGCACCTCGCAGCGTGAAGATGAGGTCATGTGTACTGGGTTGATATATTTTGCCGACGCGTGCACCGATGAAGGGTTGAAGCTCATGCACGATCGCTTGGGTAACAATGCCGTCTAATGCCATGATAAGGTTCTCCTGTCGCCTGATAATAAAGTACTCCCTCTATGATGCCATACTTTTACCGGTTCGCGCAAAAGGAGAAACCCAGATACGGTGATATTTTGGGACGACCATGAATACACTTGGACATGAACAGGTGGAAAAGCTGTGCGCCGCCGGAAGTCAAGAAACGACCGGGAGGGGAAAGATTAGTTATGGAACAAAAAAGCTGGCACCGGCTCGGTGCAGAGGAGCTGCAGGAGATGTTCGGCGTTCAGCCGGGAACGGGGCTAAGCGCCGAGGACGCCGCCGCAAGACGCAAAGAGAGCGGGTACAATGAGCTGTCTGAGGGCAAAAGGGTATCGCCTTTTACACTGCTGCTCAATCAGTTCAAGGATTTCATGGTACTGGTGCTGATGGGGGCGACACTGGTATCCGGCCTGCTCGGCGAATACTTGGACGCCATTACGATTATTGCGATTATTCTGCTGAACGGGGTACTCGGCTTCGTGCAGGAGTTCCGCGCCGAGCGTTCGTTAAGAGCGCTGAAGCAGCTCTCCGCGCCTACGGCCAAAGTGATGCGCGGCGGCAAGCAGGAGGTGCTTCCGGCCAGAATGCTGGTTCCCGGAGATATCGTCCTGCTGGAGAGCGGGGACCGGATACCGGCAGATGTCCGCTGGCTACAGTGCAGCAGCATCTATGCCGAAGAGTCGGCGCTGACAGGGGAGTCGCTGCCGGTCTCCAAGCATGCCTCGGCGATCTATGCTGAAGACATTCCGCTAGGTGATCAGAAGAATATCGGCTTCATGGGTACGATGGTGACCCGGGGAACCGGCCGGGCGGTGGTTATCCGCACCGGTATGGCTACCGAGATGGGCAAGATTGCTGATCTGATTCAGAACACCGAATCCCAGGAGACCCCGCTGCAGCACCGTCTGGAGCAGCTCGGCAAGATTCTGATCTACGTCTCATTGGGACTGACCATTGTTGTGGTCCTGGCAGGAATTATGCATGGTCAGCCGGCAACGGCGATGTTCCTGGCCGGGGTAAGTCTGGCAGTGGCAGCTATTCCCGAAGGACTTCCGGCCATTGTGACGATTGCGCTTGCGCTGGGTGTACAGCGGATGATCAAGCGCAAGGCGATTGTCCGCAAGCTGCCTTCGGTAGAGACGCTGGGCTGTGCCTCCGTCATCTGCTCGGATAAGACAGGAACCCTGACACAGAACAAAATGACAGTCACCCAGCTCTGGAATGCCGGACGGACCCTTGAGGTATCAGGGGAAGGCTATGCTCCGGTAGGCAGTGTGCTGCAGAAGGGCCGGCCCGTTGATCTGAAGAATGACCAGAGTCTGCGGCGTATGCTTCAGGTGGGCGCATTATGCAGCAATGCAGAGATTTATGAGAGCTTCCCCGACACGCGCAGCAAAAAGAAAGGCAAAGGCGCAGAGGCCGATAAAGGGGCTAACGCCCAGCCGGTCTGGGAACTGAAGGGCGATCCTACGGAAGGTGCATTGGTCGCTTTGTCTGCCAAAATGGGACTAACTGCCCAGGCGCTTGCCGTAACCTATACCCGTGAGACGGAGTTTCCGTTCGATTCCGAACGTAAGCTGATGTCGGTGGTTGTGAATCACCCCGGCGGCCGGATGATTTGCACCAAAGGCGCACCTGACGTGCTCCTGAATTGCTGCACGTATATGCTGTGGGAGGGCGGAGTCGTGCCCTGCACGCCGACCTTGCGCCAGAAGGTGCTGGATGCCAATGAACAGATGGCTTCCGGCGCGCTGCGTGTGCTCGGGATGGCTTACCGCGATCTGCGGAGCGGAGAAACGGCCGGCAGCGAGAAGGAAGCGGAAAGCCAGCTTGTCTTCGTGGGTCTGGCCGGGATGATCGATCCGCCGCGCAAGGAAGTACGCGATGCAATCAGCGTAACCCGCCGGGCAGGCATCAAGACAGTGATGATTACCGGCGACCATGGGACGACGGCAGAGGCGATTGCCCATCAGCTCGGCATTCTGCAGCGCGGCGGCAGGGTTCTGACGGGGAGCGAGCTTACCCGGATGGACGATGACGCGCTGGATAAGGTCTCCGACAGCGTGTTCGTCTACGCCCGGGTATCGCCGGAGCATAAGCTGCGGATTGTCAAGTCGCTGCAGCGCCACGGCCATGTCGTTGCGATGACCGGCGATGGGGTGAACGATGCGCCTGCGATCAAGGCTGCCGACATCGGGATCTCGATGGGGATTACCGGCACGGATGTGACGAAGGAGGCTTCGGCTCTGGTCCTGGGGGACGATAACTTCTCGACCATTGTGGCTGCCATTGAAGAGGGACGGAATATCTATGAGAATATCCGCAAGTTCATCCGGTATCTGCTGGCTTCGAATGTCGGCGAGATTCTGACCATGTTCTTCGCCATGATGCTCGGGCTGCCGCTGCCGCTGGTTCCGATCCAGATTCTGTGGGTCAATCTGGTTACAGACGGCTTGCCCGCAATGGCGCTGGGCGTAGACCAGCCGGAGAAGGATCTGATGGAGCACAAGCCGCGCGGGGCGAAGGAGAATATCTTTGCCCGGCGTCTGGGCTGGAAGATTGTCAGCCGCGGGCTGCTGATCGGCCTCTGTACCCTGGCTGCCTTCTGGCTGACGCTGCGGATTGATCCAGGCAGTGCGCAGCAGTTGATCCGCGCGCAGTCGGTTGCTTTTGCCACCCTTGTGATGGCCCAGCTCATTCATGTATTCGACTGCCGCAGCTCGCGCTCGGTCTTCTACCGGAATCCGTTCCAGAACAGATATCTGGTGCTGGCCGTCCTGTCTTCTGTCATCTTAATGCTGGCTGTAATGTATCTCCCTGTGCTTCAGCCGGTGTTCAAGACCGTTCCGCTCAGCTTCCGTGAATGGTGCCTGGTGCTAGTCATGGCCGGAATCCCGACCTTCCTGATGGGAGCGGGCAGCGTCTGGGGCGGCAAGAAGAACCGCAGCCGCAGCGGCGGACGGCAGATGATAAAAAGTACAAAGTTTTCAGCATAAAATCAATAGCCTCACTCCACTCCTATAAGGTATGCTGGTTTCACTGAGAAGCTTGGTTTATGATGAACCAGGAATGTGGAAACAGCTGATCTTACTTATAGGAGTGGACCTGACAATGGAATTTACTAAAATGCACGGTTTGGGCAATGATTTTATCATCGTATTCGGCGAGGATGAGCTGCCGGGCAATGCCCCGGAGCTGGCAGTTACGCTGTGCAACCGGTTCTTCGGCATCGGCGCAGACGGACTGGTGTACATTCTTCCTTCGCAGCGCGGCGATTACATGATGCGTATCATGAACTCCGATGGCTCCGAGGCTGAGCAATGCGGCAATGCGATCCGCTGTGTATCCAAATATGTATATGAGCAGGGTCTGGTGGAATCGGAGCAGATAGTCATTGAGACGATTGGCGCCGGAGAACAGAAGGTCTCCCTGAAGGTGAAGGACGGGATCGTGGAGAGCGTAACGGTGGATATGGGCGAGCCGGTTCTGTCCGGACCGCAGATTCCTGTAGCGATCGACGCAGAGCCTGTGCTGGACCAGCCGATTGAAGCGGACGGCACAGCGTTCCGGTTCACCGCAGTCTCCATGGGGAATCCGCATGCAGTCATTTATGTGGACGATGCGGTATCGTTCGATCTCGCAACCTGGGGACCGAAGCTTGAGGTTCATCCGCTCTTCCCGCGTAAAGTAAACGTAGAGTTCGCCACCGTCGTCAACCGCGGTCACGTGGACATGCGCGTCTGGGAACGCGGTGCCGGTCCTACTCTGGCCTGCGGAACAGGCGCCTGCGCGACGCTGGTCTCCTCCGTGCTGAACGGAGTGACGGACCGCTCGGCGGTTATCAGCCTGAAGGGCGGCGACTTGTTCATCGAATGGAACGAGGACGATAATCATGTGTATATGACCGGCCCTGCGCAGGTGGTATATACCGGCTCAGTCGATATCTGATTCCCATATAACTATTTGCAATCCCCTGCATACCAGATGCAGGGGATTTGTTGTGTTGTTTAAGAGGAACAGGACGAGTGTGGGATAACAGCCGAATAATGGCAGGCATATCCGCGAATAATAGAACTCTGCATAGAATCAGGGAGGAGGAGCGGAGATGAAATCAGGGTCCAGCCGAAAAGCACAGAATGCGGGAGCAGATACTGCACCGGGACCGGGACAACCTGAGGGTGGAGTTGCCCTGGGCCTCGCGGATACGGTCGCCCAAAGTCTGCTCCATATTCAGACGGAGCTTGGCGGCAGTCCGGATCTCCTGATCCGCAGAATCCAGATCGGGGGAGAACGCCGGCTGGAAGCGGCTGCTGTTCATCTGAGCGGGCTGGCGGACTCAGCCTCCGTGAATGAATTCGTGCTGGGCTCGCTGCTGAATCATACGGAGGAGCTGTTGCTCGATAGTACGGCTGGCGGCGCTGACAGTCCTCGGGAGCAAGCTTCGCTCCCGCAGCAGATCCTTAGCCGTGCTATGGCGATAGGTGATGCGGAGCTCCAGGAGAATTGGAAGGAAATCATGCTTGCTATTCTCTCCGGGGACACAGCGATTCTGCTGGAGGGCTGCCGGTCAGCGATTCTGTGCGGAACCAGGGGCGGGGAGCAGCGGGCGGTCAGTGAGCCTTCCTCCCAGCTCGTGGTCAGGGGGCCGAAGGACGGGTTCGTCGAGTCGGTGGCCACGAACATCTCGCTGATCCGCCGCAGAATCAAATCCGCCAAGCTGCGCCTGGAGGTCTTGAAGCTCGGCTCCGAGACCCATACCCATGTGGCGCTGATGTACATGAAAGGGATTGCGGGGGAGGATCTGATCCGCGAAGCCAGAGAGCGTCTGAACAAAATTGCCTTGAATGAGATTCTTGAATCCGGGTACATTGAGGAATTAATCCAGGACAAGACGTTCACACCGTTCCCGACCATCTACAACACGGAACGGCCGGATGTGGCTGCAGGTAATCTGCTCGAAGGCCGGGTGGTTATTATTGTGGACGGCACGCCGTTTGTGCTGATTCTTCCGGCGGTGTTTACGCAGTTTTTTCAATCTGCAGAGGATTATTCCCAGCGGTTCGACATTGCCATATTGATGCGGCTGGTCCGTTATTTGAGCTTCATCGTTCTGATTCTGGGCCCTTCGGTCTACCTCGCGCTGACCACCTATCATTATGAGATGATACCGACGACGCTGCTGATTAATCTGCTCTCCCAGCGGGAGAATGTACCCTTCCCGGCATTTGTGGAGCTGCTCTTGATGGAGACGGCCTTTGAGATTCTGCGTGAAGCCGGGGTGCGCATGCCGCGCGCCATCGGGCAGACGGTCTCTGTGGTCGGTGCGCTTATTCTGGGCACGGCGGTGGTAGAGGCCGGAATTATTACCCCCATCATGGTCATCGTAGTGGCGTTAACCGGGATCGCCAGCTTTGCCCTTCCTGCGTATAACATGGCGATTGCCGGGAGAATTATAAGATTTGCTTTTCTGGTCCTGGCCAGTATATTCGGCTTCTATGGAATTACGCTGGGCATGATTCTGCTTGTAGCACATATGAACAGCCTGAGATCCTTCGGTGTTCCTTATCTTTTCCCCTTCGTGCCGCTCTCCATTAAAGGGCAGAAGGACACCTTGCTCAGACTTCCGCTCTGGCTGAACGGCGCAGACAAGCCGCCGGCACAGATGCGCGAGGAAATGCCGGACTACATGCTGCTAACGACCGGTCATGAGGAGCAGCTCCCCCCGTTAATCCGCAAGAATAGCAGGACTGAGGAGGAGAACCGTGAGGAATAGAATCTTAGGCGGCATAGGTGTACTGTTTGTCCTTCCAATGCTGCTGCTTACCGGCTGCTGGGACAGTGTTGAACTCAACCGGCGGGCGATTGTCTCGGGGGTAGCGATCGACAAGGGCGACTCTGAGGCTGAGCGGTACAAGCTGTCCTTTCAAGTGATTGTGGCGGAGGAAATCTCCGGAGAGAAGAGCAGAGGTATATCGCCGGTTGCGCTGTACACAGGAACAGGCCGCACGATGTTCGAGGCACTGGCAGACGCTTCCCGCCAGACGGCACGCTTCCTCTCCCTAGGCCATGTGCGGGTGCTGGTGATCTCGGAGGCGTTCGCCCGCGAAGGCATCAAGGACCTTCTGGATGTGCTGGAGCGGGAGAGCGATACCCGGCTGAACAGCCTGATCTTCATCTCCAAGGGACAGCCTGCGCGTGAGATCATGTCCACAATGACCGTGTTCAGCAAAATCCCGGCCAATGATCTGGTAGAGAAGCTGGAGACGACCTCCAAGCAGTTCGGCTATAACTTCCGGATGGCCGTGGATGATGTGATCCGGGGGATTCAGATCAGAGGAGGCGGTCCGGTGATCAACGGGGTATACACCAGAGGAGAGTGGACTCCGTCATCGGGCAGCAATGAGAGCCTGAAGAATATCGAACCCCGGTCGATCCTGAGAGTCTCCTCCCTTGCGGCGTTCAAGGATGACAAGCTGAAGGGCTGGCTTACGGGTGACGCTGCTCTCGGTACCGTTCTTTTGCATAATCGGATCAAAGAATTCCCGGTTCTGCTCAAGCAGCAGGAGGGCGGCTATCTCTCCTTCAACATCTATCAGTCCCAGGTATCGCTTGCAGTCAATTCGTCTGACCCGGAGCATACTGTCTTTACGGTCAAGATCACGCAGCAGGCTGCGCTCAAGGAAGCTCCGTATCCGCTCGATCTTACCTCGCCTAAAGTGCTCGAAGAGCTGTCAGACCGGCTTATAAAAGAAAGCGTGAAGCATATCCAAGCAGCTATAAGTACCGCCAAAGAATTGGGCAGCGATTATCTCGGCTTTGGACGGGCATTGCAGCGGAAGGACCCGCGCGGCTGGAAGAAGGTCAGGGACCACTGGGAGGACGTATTCGCAGACTGTGAAATCCGGTTCGATGCGGATGTGGTCATCCGGCATACGGATATGCGCAGCAACTCTTTTCAGATTCATTAAGTCTGCCGGTAGGGTAACCGGGTGAGGAGGTCCACAGAATATGGGTAAGGTCAAAATCGGACTCGTCGAATTCTTCAGCCTGACGGTGCTGTTCGAGCTGGGCACGGCGCTGGTGGTTAATCTGGGAATGGGGGCAGGCCGGGATGCCTGGCTCTCGATCCTGATCGGCTGCGCGGCGGGGCTGATCATGTTCACGGGATACGCCTATCTGTACCGTAAGCACCCGGACCAGCCTTTTACAGCCTATACACGGCAAATTCTCGGAAAATATATCGGGGCACCGGTAGGCCTGCTCTATATTATTCTCTACATAAACCTGGCCGCCCGGGATCTGCGCGATGGCAGCACCATGCTCGCAATGTCGACCATGCATCATACTCCGCTGTTCATCTTAAGCGCCCTGATGCTACTCTCGGGAGCTTATGTGCTGCATAAGGGAGTGGAAGTGCTGGGCAGAACATCCATGGTATTTGCGTTTGCCGTTCTGGGGATCGGCCTGTTCGGGACAGTGATGCTGATACTCTCCGGTACAATCAATCTGCACAGACTGTTCCCTGTACTGGAGAATGGCTTCCAGCCCGTGCTTAGCTCGGTGATTCATCAGAATTATATGTTTCCGTTCGGGGAGATGGTGTGCTTCACTATGCTGATGCCGTATTTGTCCAGTGTCAAAAAAGGACCGTGGATCATCGCCGCCGCCATGGTGTTCTCCGCGCTGCTGCTCAGCTTCACGATGGCGCTGAATGTTTCGGTTCTGGGTGCTGACATTGTTGAGCGTTCACCGCTCCCGCTGATGCCGACAATCAGCAAGATCTCCGTTTCGGATATCATCCAGCGGGTGGATATTTTCGTGGTTATGGTGCTGATCATCGGGGTGTTTTTTAAAATGGCCGTCTTCTTTGCTGCCGCGCTGATCGGAATCTCGGACCTGTTCAAGCTGCCGTACCGGAGAATGCTCTATCCCTGCGGACTGATCATCCTCTTCACCTCCATGCTGGATGCACGCAGCTTCATTGAACATCTCGATGAGGGCGGGACCCTGCTGTACAGGGTATATCCTTATTTAATGATAGTCATTCCGGCGCTGCTGGTCATCGTGACGGCGGTTCGTGATCATTTCTCCGCTCCCCGGCCAGGCTGACGGCCGTTCACCCAATAGATGGCATCCGGCACGATCAGCAGCAGCACCAGTACAGCCGCAGTCAGCTTCTCCGAGGTAGTATAGAGCAGATAATTCAGAATATAGCGGATATTCTCCGCGCCGTAGCCTAACATCAAGTCCAGCAGGTACAGGTACAGCAGCGAGAGCGCCGACAGCAGGAGAATTACGGCATATTTGCGCAGCAGCAGTTTTCTTATTTTTTTCTTCATTCCTACACTCTCCTTTTGGCAAGATTAAGCGTAGTATGAATCATTTGCCGGACTGGCATACAAGAATAACGGACGGCCGCCTCTTTTGCCCGCTAAAGCTTATCATCCATCCCGATTTATGTTACATTAGTATGAAACTAATGTCAGTCAAGGGGAGGTTCTTGCGGTGAAGCCGGATTTGCGCTCTGCATGGGAGAATAATGTGTTGGTCGGAGACGGAGCGATGGGAACTTTTTTGTATCAAAAGGGTTTCCCTGTCGGCATCTCCTACGAGGAATTGAATCTGACCTCACCGGAGGTCATTGAGGATGTGCACCGGAGCTATATCAATGCAGGTGCTGTACTGCTGGAGAGTAATACCTACTCCGCGAACTACGACAAGCTGTCGAAGTTCGGACTGGAGGCCAAGGTGGCGGACATCAACCGTGCGGGGGTCCGCATTGCCCGCCGGGCTGCCGGCGAGAACGGTTATGTAGTCGGAGCCATCGGCTCGATCCGCGCCGGCAAACGGGCCAATCTGTCCTCCTCCGAGCTGAAGAAATTCTTCTCGCAGCAGATTGCTGCGCTCCTGGAGGAAGCGCCGGACGGGATCATGCTGGAGACCTTCTATGATGTCGAGGAGCTTCATCTGGCGCTGAAGGCTGTGCGTAAGCTCAGTACGCTGCCGGTGATCTGCCAGCTGGCTGTGGACGATTCGGCGCGGACGCTGGACGGATTAACCCTGCCGGAAGCGTTCCATATTCTGCAGCAGGACGGAGCGGATGTGATCGGCTTCAACTGCAACACCGGACCGAACGGGATCAAGCGTGCGCTGGGTACGCTGCAGGGCAAGCTGGCGCTGCCGGTGTCGATCTATCCGAATGCGGGCGTAGCCGATTATGTAGACGGCCAGTACCGCTATGGCGCCTCGCCGGAATATTTCGGACAGATGGCTCCGGTGTTCGCGGATATGGGCAGCCGGATTATCGGGGGCTGCTGCGGCACCACTCCTAAGCATATCGCTGAAATCTCTGCTGCCCTGAAGGGCTATGTGGTGGAGCCGTTGCCTGAGCCCGCTGCCTTCAGTGCGCCTGAGAGCATTGCGGTGCAGGAGCATCTGGCGGATGACGGGGGACAGGGAGGCGGGGAACCGACGCTTGTTGATCTGGTCAAGGAACGCCACACCGTTATCGTAGAGCTTGACCCTCCGCGCGATCTGGACATCGCGAAGTTCATGAAGGGGGCAGAGGCGCTGCGCCGGGCCGGAGCCGATGCGCTGACGCTGGCCGATAATTCGCTTGCTGTCACCCGGATGAGCAATATGGCGCTGGGGCATCTGGTACAGGCCCGCACAGGCCTGCGGCCGCTGGTGCATATTGCCTGCCGTGACCGCAATCTGATTGGCACCCAGTCGCATCTGATGGGCTTTGACGCGCTGGGGATTGACCATGTGCTGGCCGTGACCGGAGATCCTGCCCGGTTCGGGGATCTGCCCGGCTCAAGCTCGATCTATGACCTGACTTCATTTGAAATTATACGTATGATCAAGCAGCTCAATGACGGCGTGGCCTTCTCCGGCAAGCCGCTCAAGCAGAACGCGAAGTTCGTCATCGGCGCAGCGTTCAATCCCAATGTCAAGCATCTGGACAAAGCGGTCGAGCGCCTGGAGAAGAAGATTGCCTCGGGTGCGGATTATATTATGACCCAGCCCGTGTATGATCCTGAATTGATTGCCCGGATTGCCAAGGCTACCGAGCACCTGGATATTCCGATCTTCATCGGCATTATGCCGCTGGCCAGCGGACGCAATGCAGAGTATCTGCATAATGAGGTTCCCGGCATTCAGCTTTCCGCCGAGGTCCGCAGCCGGATGGCCGGACTCGAAGGCGAGGCGGGCCGGGCCGAAGGGGTGCTGATCGCCAAGGAGCTGCTGGATGCGGCGATTGCACATTTTAACGGAATCTATCTGATTACACCGTTTATGTTCTATGATATGAGCGTGCAGCTGCTGGAGTATATTTGGGAGAAGCAAGGACGTAAGTTATCCCCCTTGTTTCGCTAGTAATAATCAATTACAATAGTGTAATGGATGTGATTCCGTTGTCATATAGTATGACCGGATACGGTCAGTCAGCCCTGCAATACGGCGGACACAAGATAACGTTCGAGGTCAAATCGGTGAATAACCGGTACTGCGAAGTTGTGCTGCGGTTGCCCAGGGAATGGACGGGGTATGAGGATAGGCTGCGCAGAATGGTTCAGGCTCATATCAGACGGGGACGGGTAGATGTTATTATTAATAGAGAACTCACCGACGGGGCGGCTGACACGCATGTGCTTGACCGCCGCAGGGTGAGCTCCTATCTGGATGCAGCGGAGGTACTGGTCCGGGAGTATGGCTTCAAGGGAGAGTTGTCCCTGCGGGATATCCTTGCTATGCCCGGTGTAATGGAACCGAAGGAAGAGACGGCTGCTGCTGACTCCTCCGGAGAACTTGCAGATCTTCTGGAGCAGGGTCTCCAGCTTAGTCTGGAGGCCCTGCTGGAGATGCGCGGACGGGAAGGCTCCTATTTGGCGGCCGATCTGACGCGCAGACTTGACCGTCTGGAAGAGCTGCATGCCGGAATCAGCAGATATGCGCCTCTGGTTGTGGAGGAGCAGCGCGAGAAGCTGCGGCAACGGCTTAACCTGCTGAATGACGGGAGCTTCCCCTGGGATGAGCATAAATTCGGCATGGAGATGGCTATTTTCGCCGACCGCTGCAATATAGATGAGGAGCTGACCCGGCTTCACAGCCATTTCGGCCAGTGCCGGGCCTTGCTGCTGGGCAGCGAGCCTGCCGGACGCAAGCTTGATTTTCTCATCCAGGAGATGAACAGGGAGACCAACACAATAGGGTCGAAGTGCAGTCATCTGGCGGTTGTGAATCTGACGCTTGATATGAAGGCGGAGCTCGAGAAGATTCGGGAGCAGGCGGCGAACCTGGAATGACAGGAACCAGGGAGCAAGCTATGATGTTACTTATGGGGGGAACAACCGGAACATGGCAATCAAATTAATCAACATCGGCTTTGGGAATATCGTGTCAGCGAACCGTATTATTTCCATTGTCAGCCCGGAATCGGCACCGATTAAGAGAATTATCCAGGAGGCCAGAGACAGGCATATGCTGATCGATGCCACCTACGGGAGGCGGACGCGGGCTGTCATTATTACCGACAGCGACCATGTGATTCTCTCGGCTGTACAGCCTGAGACGGTAGCTCACCGCCTATCCAGCAAAGACGACGATAACGACGAATAACAACAATTGGAGTGTACTATGTCAAAAGGATTGCTGATTATACTATCCGGCCCTTCCGGTGTCGGCAAAGGCACGGTATGCACAGCGCTGCGGCCGAAGATGCCTGAACTCGTCTATTCCGTTTCTGCCACCACACGCTCTCCGCGTGCAGGTGAAGAGAACGGAGTCAATTATTTTTTCAAATCCAGAGAGCAGTTCGCCGATATGATCGAAGGCGACAAGCTGCTGGAATATGCGGAGTACGTAGGCAATTATTACGGTACTCCGCGTGACTTTGTAGAGAGAACCCTCGAGAGCGGAAGAGATATTATTCTGGAGATTGAGGTTCAGGGAGCACTCAAGGTCAAAGAGAAATTCCCCGAAGGGATCTTTGTGTTCCTTCTCCCTCCGTCCATGGACGAGTTGAAGGACCGTATTCGCGGACGCGGAACAGAGCATCCTGATGTGATCAGCCACCGCATGTCTGTGGCCGAGGATGAGATCGGTTTGATCCGGCACTATGATTATGCCGTGGTGAATGATGAGATTGATCTGGCCTGCAAGCGAATAGAAAGTATTATTATCGCCGAACATTGTAAGGTGAGATGATCGGTTCTACAGGATTGGTACACTATCCACAGTAAAAGATGAAGAGGTGCCTTACATGCTATATCCATCCATTGACGAACTTGTGACTAAGGTCGACAGCAAGTATTCCCTGGTAGTCGCTTCAGCCCGCCGGGCCAGAGCACTCCGTGAAGGCGGAAAGACCGATATCATCGCTCCGAAATCCCACAAATTCGTTGGGGTTGCACTTGAAGAAATCTATGAAGACCGCATTATAGTAACGCGCGGCGAGGAATAGTCCCCTGAAATGGTGCCGTCCCTTGAATAAGGGCGGCGCAGCCGTTTCTGCCCGCTGAAGCTGCACAATGAAGTGATAATGGCCCGTACCGGGCTGTTCCTGACAACCGGAAGGTTGTTATTTTTTTCTCTATATATAAGGATCATGTGAAGCGCAGGCTGCTTTTAGCGTAAATATGACATAACGAAGCCGTAAATATGAAGATTTTCATTTCTTCTTTTCATAGCAGAATATAGAATGGGTGCAGATTGAGGAACGGAGGGAGATCAGATTGAAGAGCTTACAAGGGAAGTCGATTATACTCGGAATTACCGGCGGGATTGCTGCGTATAAGGCCGCGGCGCTGACCAGCAAGCTTACCCAGAAGGGCGCCGAGGTGCATGTCATTATGACGTCATCGGCCAAGCAGTTCATTACGGAGCTGACGCTCCAGTCATTGTCGAAGCAGCGGGTGTACAGTGATACGTTTCAGGAACGCGATCCGTCCTCGATTTCACATATTGATCTGGCGGATGCCGCCGACCTGGTCCTGATTGCGCCGGCTACGGCCAACATTATTGCCAAGATGGCCCACGGGCTGGCAGACGACATGCTGTCCACCACGCTGCTTGCCACAACAGCACCTATTATGGTAGCTCCGGCGATGAATGTCCATATGTATCAGCATCCGGCGGTCCTCAGCAATATGGAAACCCTCTATAACAGAGGTGTTCAGTTTATTGAGCCCGGTGAAGGGCTGCTGGCCTGCGGGTATGTGGGCAAGGGACGGCTGGAGGAGCCGGAAGAGATTGTGAAGGTGGTTGAGAACTTTTTTGTACTGCAGAAGGAGAAGACCTCCGGACCGCTTGCCGGTAAAAAAGTGGTGATTACCGCAGGAGGCACGGTAGAACGTATTGATCCTGTCCGTTATATCTCCAATGATTCCTCGGGTAAAATGGGCTTCGCCCTCGCGCGCGCCGCGCGTGCCATGGGTGCTGCGGTGACGCTGATTGCCGCGCGTACCGATGAGGCGCCGCCCCGTGATGCCGGTATCGATCTGATCCGCGTCCAGTCAGCACAGGAGATGCACGATGCAGTCATGGCCCGCTGGAGTCATTGCGATATTCTTGTGAAAGCAGCGGCGGTTGCGGATTACCGTCCACGCGAGAGCAGCGACTCGAAGATTAAGAAGAGCGGCAGCACCATGACGCTTGAGCTGGTGAAGACGACTGATATTCTGGAGAGCCTGGGCAGAATCAAGGACAAGCAGTTCCTGATCGGCTTTGCCGCCGAGACCGGGAATGCCGAGGTCTATGCCAAGGACAAGCTGGTCCGCAAGAACCTCGATCTGATTGTAGCCAATGATGTGGCCATGGAGGGTGCGGGATTCGGCACGGATACCAACATTGTCAAAGTGTATGATGCCGAAGGCCTGGTGCTTGATCTTCCGCTGGCTTCCAAGGATGAGGTGGCGCGCCGGATTCTGCGGCTGGCGGCTGAGCGTGTTGCCGGAGCCTTATTATAATGGATATTGCCAAGGTCATTGTCGATGTTCCTGTACGCAGCACCGACCGGCCGTTTGACTATATTATCCCGGATGCTCTGAAGCTGTGGATTGAGGTGGGCAGCAGAGTCGCTGTTCCGTTCGGCCCCCGTACGGTTCAGGGGTTCGTAGTGTCCCTGGAATCAGGGGAGACCGGCAGTGTCTCCCGGATGAAGCCGATTGTAGAAGTACTGGATCTGCTTCCTCCCTTATCGCCGGAGCTGGTTGAGCTAGCCGACTGGATGAGCCAAAGATACGCCTGCAGACGGATCTCCGCACTGCAGGCGATGCTTCCGACTGCCCTGAAGGGCAAAGCCGAGCGTTTGATCTCGCTTGGAGATTCAGAGGAAGCGTCCAGCGCTCCCGCAGATGAGCTGTTTCCGCTCTTTATTGAGGCGGACAACGAAGAACAGCAGATCATTGACTTCGTTAGGCGTCACAGCGAAGTATCCATGAAGCTGCTGACCCGTACCTTCCCCGAGGCTGCGGAGACGGTTAAGTTCATGGTGCGGCGCGGAGTCCTGGCAGAGAGCCAGTCGATCAAGGATAAGATGGGCAAAAAGAAGCTTAAGGCCGTCGACCTGGCTATTGGCTTGTCAGCAGCCCGGGAGTCGCTCTCCAGCTTCCCGGCGCGTTCAGCGCGCCAGAAGGAAGTGCTCTCCTACCTGATTGATATGGAAGCGATGCTGCCGATGCCGCTCAAGGATATTCTGGCGATTCTTCAGGTCACTGCGGGCACGGTCAAGACGCTTGCGGACAAAGGGTATATAGAGATCAGCGAAATCGAAGTCTACCGTGACCCCTACCGGGGACGGGACTTCAAGCCTAGCACCCCGCTTCCACTGACAGTGGAGCAGGAGGCTGTCTATAAGCGGATTGTGGGCACTGTCGAGCAGCAGACGCATGAAGTCTTCCTGCTGCATGGGGTGACCGGCAGCGGGAAGACGGAAATCTATCTGCAGACGATCCAGCGCTGCATTGAGCAGGGTCGGCAGGCAGTGGTGCTGGTGCCCGAGATTGCACTGACTCCGCAGATGGTGGAACGGTTCAAGGGCCGGTTCGGCAGCGGGGTGGCGGTGATGCACAGCCGGCTGTCTGTGGGTGAACGCTATGACGAGTGGCGGAAGATCCGGGAAGGCAAGGCAATGGTTGCGGTGGGAGCCCGCTCTGCGGTGTTCGCCCCGTTCGCCAATCTGGGTCTGATTATTATGGATGAAGAGCATGAAGGATCATATAAGCAGGAGGAGAATCCGAAATACCATGCCCGTGATGTGGCTGTCCGCAGGGCAGAGCAGGGCGGGGCCGTGGTAATTCTGGGCTCTGCAACACCTTCACTGGAAAGCTATCATGCCGCCAGATCGCAGAGTGACATCCACTTCTCGCCGATTCTGCTGGAGATGCCGAGCCGCGCACTGGGCAACGAGCTGCCGAAGGTGGCTGTCGTTGACATGCGTGAGGAGCTGAAGGAAGGTAACCGCTCCATGTTCAGCCGCAGTCTACATGCCGCTCTGGTGAGCAGGCTGGAGCGCGGCGAACAGACAGTGCTGCTGCTCAACCGCAGAGGCTTCTCGACCTTCGTCATGTGCCGGAGCTGCGGCTACGTTGCCGGCTGCCCGGAATGCGATATCTCGCTGACCTATCACAGCCGCAGCGACAATCTGCGCTGCCATTACTGCGGGCATGCAGAACCTGCGCCCAAGGTATGCCCGGAATGCGGCAGTGAGCATATCCGCTTCTTCGGGACAGGCACACAACGGGTAGAAGAAGAGCTGGGC
Source organism: Paenibacillus sp. FSL R7-0302 (assembly GCF_038006885.1). Taxonomy (NCBI): domain Bacteria; kingdom Bacillati; phylum Bacillota; class Bacilli; order Caryophanales; family Paenibacillaceae; genus Paenibacillus; species Paenibacillus sp. FSL R7-0302. The sequence continues at coordinate 3,393,203 of NZ_JBBOWB010000001.1, read as the reverse complement.
AAGCTGTTCCCTGGTATCCGGGTGATACGTATGGATGTGGACACGACCACGGAGAAGGGCTCGCATGAGAAGCTCCTGAACCAATTCAGGGACAAGAAGGCCGATGTGCTGCTGGGTACACAGATGGTCGCCAAAGGACTCGACTTCCCTGATGTAACACTGGTTGGGGTCATTACTGCGGATTCTGCGCTCAATCTGCCTGATTTCCGGGCGGCGGAGAAGACCTTTCAGCTCTTGACGCAGGTTGCCGGCCGTGCGGGCCGGCACCAGCTCCCCGGCGAGGTGGTGGTCCAGTCGTATACACCGGAGCATTATTCGATTATCCACGCCAGCGGGCATGATTACCGTTCATTCGTCCGGGACGAGCTGAAGCACCGCAAAGAGCTGCATTACCCGCCGTATTGCCGGCTGATTCTGGTTACCCTGTCGCATGAGCAGCTTCCGCTGCTGCTGAAGCTTGCAGAGAACTATGCGCTCAGCATTCAGGGCAAAGCCAGACAGCTGCGCTGGTACGGCAGCCTGGACAAGCTCTCCTCGGATGCGCTGGATCTGCTGGGACCGGTCGCCTCGCCGCTGCCCCGGCTGAAGGGGCGTTACCGGTTCCAGTGCATTATCAAATGGCGCGGTGCGATTGACGCCATTGCACTGGCCCGCCAGGTGGCGGAGGAGCTGGAGGATTCTGTCCGCGATAAGGGACTGCAGATCAGCATCGATGTCGATCCGCAGATGTTGATGTAATTCCCGGGCGTGTTACAATGGTAAGGCGGTTTTGCCCTGCCGTTTCGGCAAGAAATAGAAGGATAATGTATAGCGTGAGACATATACATTCTTATATTTGAACAAGGATGGTGTTAGTGTAAATGGCAATCAGGCTGATTGTGAAAGAACCGGATGAAGTATTGCACAAAAAAGCGAAGACGGTAACCACCGTTACCCCCAATGTACAAAAACTGCTCGATGATATGGCAGATACGATGTATGACGCGGAAGGCGTAGGTCTCGCAGCTCCGCAGGTAGGAATCCTGAAGCGGCTGATTGTAATCGATGCCGATGAGGAGCATGGATTGATCAAGCTGATCAATCCCGAGATTCTCAGCATGGAGGGGGAACAGTTCGGACCCGAAGGCTGCCTGAGTATTCCCGGCCTGAACGGGGATGTCCGCCGTGCGGAGACAGTAACTGTACGTGGCCTGAACCGCGAGGGCGAGGAAGTGACCATTACCGGAAGCGGCCTGCTGGCCCGGGCTTTTCAGCATGAGATCGATCACCTGAATGGCGTGCTGTTCACAGATATTGCTGAGAAGGTCTATGAATACACAGCAGAACGCAGTGAAACTGAGGAGTGAATGAAATGAGAATAGTGTTCATGGGAACACCGGCCTTTGCAGTCCCCTCCCTGCGGATGCTGCTAGAAGAGGGCTATGAGGTAGTGGCTGTGGTGACTCAGCCGGACCGGCCGCAAGGCCGCAAGAAGACGCTGGCCCCATCCCCGGTGAAGGCGGCTGCACTGGAGCTGGGACTGCCGGTTCTGCAGCCCGAACGGCTGCGCCGCCCTGAATCGGTGGCTGAGCTGGCGGCCTATGAGCCGGATCTGATTGTTACCGCCGCTTATGGACAGATTCTTCCGAAGAGCGTTCTGGAGCTGCCGGCGAACGGATGTGTGAATGTTCATGGCTCACTGCTGCCCAAGTACCGGGGCGGTGCTCCGATACAGCGCTGTATCATGAACGGCGAGAAGGTGACCGGTGTGACGCTGATGTATATGGCGGAAGGATTGGACACCGGAGATATGATCTCGCGGGTGGAGGTAGCGATAGAGGATGACGATACTTCAGGCACGCTGTTCGAGAAGCTAAGCGTGGCCGGACGGGAGCTCCTCAAGACAGAGATGCCGCGACTGGCTGCCGGCCGTGTAGAAGCTGCCGTGCAGGATGACAGTGAAGCAACCTATGCGCCGAATCTAAACCGGGAAGATGAACGGATCGACTGGAGCCGGGGCTCGCTGGAGCTATACAACCAGATTCGCGGCCTGGTGCCGTTCTCGGGTGCGTTCACCCTGTGGAACGGCGAGACCTTCAAGGCATGGGCGGCGGTGAAGCCGCAGGCGGAGGAACAGCCGGGCGGTAGCACGGCTCCGGGCACCGTGCTGTCCGTGAGTGAACGCGGCGTTGAGGTGAAGACCGGTGACGGGACGCTGCGGCTTACAAGCGTCCAGCCTGCCGGCAAAAAAGCCATGAGCGCAGCCGACTTCAGCCGTGGTGCAACGCTTGCACCCGGCACGGTGCTCGGTTGAGCGCGGGCGGTAAGGGAGGCGGCGGACCGCGTCCGCGTACTTCCGGCAATCAGCCTGCGGCCTCCGGCACAAAGTCTGCCCCCGGCAGAACCGGCGGAGCGGGCCGGAATCGGCCGGGCGGCAAGCCTGCTGCGCCAGCTTCTGCGCGTGAGGTTGCTCTTGATATTCTGGTGCGCGTAGAGCAACAGGGTGCTTACAGTAACCTGTTGCTGGGAAGCAGCCTCCAGAAAGCGGACCTCAGCCGGGAGGATACGGGACTTGCTACAGAGCTGGTGTACGGAACCCTCTCACGGATGATTACCCTCGATTATGTCCTCAGCAGCTTCGTCAGCAAAGGGATGGCCAAGCTGGAGCCCTGGGTACGGAGCCTGCTGCGGTTAAGCCTGTACCAGATCATGTATCTGGACCGGGTTCCTTCGCATGCAGCCGTTAACGAGGCTGTGAATATCTCCAAGCGACGCGGCCATCAGGGCATCTCGGGTATGGTCAATGGCGTGCTGCGCAGTGTGCTGCGGGCGGGAGAGCTGCCGGTCTTGCCTGAGGGGCTGAGCCGGGAAGAGCGGATCTCCATCCTGCACTCCCATCCCCTGTGGATGGTGCAGCGCTGGTCGGCGGAATACGGCCCGGATACGGCAGAAGCCATGTGTGCGGCGAACAATGAGCCGCCCGCAGTCAGTGTGCGTGTCAATACAACGATGATTAGCCGGGAGGCCATGCTGGCAGAACTGCTTGAAGCCGGTCTGGATGCCGCAGAATCGAAGGTGAGTCCTGCCGGGCTGGTCATCAGAGGCGGCGGCAATCTGGCGCTGACCTCCTGGTACCGGGACGGCTATCTGTCCGTTCAGGATGAGAGCTCGATGCTGGTAGCCGAGGTTGTCGCTCCCGAAGCCGGGATGAAGGTGCTGGACTGCTGCGCTGCCCCCGGCGGCAAAAGCGCCCATATGGGCGAGCTGATGAAGGACGAAGGCTCCATATTGGCCAATGACCTGCATGAGCATAAAGCGGGGCTGATTGCCGAGCAGGCAGCACGCCTCGGCCTGGAATGCATTACCACCGCAAGCGGGGATGCCCTGGAGCTGGGTGCAGCCCTCCAGCCGGAATCCTATGACCGGATTCTGCTGGACGCTCCTTGCTCGGGGCTTGGGGTCATCCGCCGCAAGCCTGACTTGAAATGGCGCAAGCAGCCGGAGGATATTGCCAGCGTAGCTGCGTTGCAGCTTGAGCTGCTGCAATCGGTCTCCGGGCTGCTGAAGCCGGGAGGCGTGCTGGTCTACAGCACGTGTACTACCGAGCAGGCGGAGAACAGCCGGGTTGTCGCTGCTTTCCTGGAGCGCAATCCCGGCTTCGCGCAGGTCAGCTTCAAGTCAGCCGTCTGGGAGCGGCTGGAAGGAACCGCGCTTGCTGCCGGTGACGGCATACAGCTGCTCCCGCATCATTATGGCAGCGACGGCTTCTATATTGCCCGGCTGGAGCGACTCTTGTAATATAGTGATTGTGCTTCAGGACTACAGCTTCCCGCCCGCAGAATCCTCCGCGCGGCGGGCTTTTCTTTTACCGGTTCTGAGTTTTGTGTTAAAATAGGAAGAATGAGAAACAATACGCATATAATTTATGAAAGCACAGGTGCAAAAATACAATGAAACCTTTAATATATGATTTTTCTTTAGAAGAGTTGCAGCAATGGGCCAAGGACAACGGAGAGCCGGCTTTTCGCGGCGGGCAGATCTTTGACTGGCTGTATGTGAAGCGGGTCAATGACTTCGAATCCATGAGCAACCTCTCCAAGGCACTCAGAGCCAAGCTGGTTGATCAGTTCAGTATATCGGCACTCACCGAGATTACGAAGCTGGAGTCCAAGGACGGCACCGTGAAATTCCTGTTCGGTCTGCATGATGATCATGCGATTGAGACAGTTATTATGAAGCATAATTACGGCAACAGTGTGTGTGTGACCACCCAGGTAGGCTGCCGGATCGGCTGTACCTTCTGTGCCTCTACCCTTGGCGGTCTCAAGCGGGACCTGACTGCAGGGGAGATCGTTGCCCAGGTTGTCCGTTCCCAGCAGATCCTTGATGCGCGCGGCGAACGTGTAAGCAGCATTGTCATTATGGGTACAGGCGAGCCCTTCGAGAACTATGATGCAACCATGAGATTCCTGCGTCTGATGATCCATGAGAAGGGCCTGAATATTGGCCAGCGCCATATCACCGTATCCACCAGCGGAATTGTGCCGAACATCTACAAATTCGCGGATGAAGATACACAGATTAATCTGGCGATCTCGATTCACGCTCCTAACGATACGCTCCGTTCCAAGCTGATGCCGGTGAACCGCCGTTATCCGTTCGACGATGTAATTGAGTCCCTGCGCTACTATCAGGCTAAGACAGGCCGCCGGATCAGCTTCGAGTACGCCTTGATTGGCGGCGTGAATGATCAGAAGGAGCATGCAGAGGAGCTGGCGGGTGTGCTCAAGACCATGCTCTGCCATGTGAATCTGATTCCGGTCAATCATGTGCCTGAGCGCAAGTATGTCCGGACTTCCCGCAATGATATCTTTGAATTTCAGCGTATACTGGCCGATCATGGCGTGAATGTTACCATCCGCCGTGAGCAGGGCCATGATATTGCGGCCGCATGCGGGCAGCTGCGCGCCAAACATATGGAGTTGGGGTGAGGATATTTGATCAGAACAGTTCAAGCCAGCGACATTGGCCGGGTACGTACCGTCAATGAGGATTCAGTCTGGATCGGCGCTACGCGCCACGGTTATACCCTCGGCATTATTGCCGACGGAATGGGGGGACATCAGGCTGGCGATACCGCGAGCAGGCTTGCACTTGAGACGGTCAGGGGTATTCTGGACCAGCTGGAGCCTGATCTTCCGGAGGCAGAGCTGAAGGAAGCGCTGACTACCGCCATCATGGAAGCCAATAACACAGTTCACAGAGAAGCTCAGAGCGATGAGAAGCTCCATAATATGGGGACCACCATCGTTGCTGCACTGCTGAAAGGGTCGGCAGGCTATATCGGCCATATCGGAGACAGCAGGGCTTATCTGATCCGGGACGGTGAAGCCAGGCAGCTAACCGAGGACCATACGCTGGTGAATGAGCTGTTCAGGAACGGCCAGATCAGTCTGGAGGAGCTGGATAATCATCCGCGCCGCAATGTGCTTACCAGGGCGCTGGGGACGGATACAGTGGTATCCGCGGATCTGGCATATGTTACGCTTGCAATTGGTGAGCTCCTGCTGCTGTGCAGTGATGGACTCAGCAATTATGTCAGTCTGGAGCATCTGGGCAAGGTAGCCGGAATTAATGAAATATCTCTGGAAGAAAGAGCAGAGCGATTACTTCAACTGGCATTGCTTGCGGGCGGCAGCGATAATATAAGCGTTGCTATGCTGGAACACCAAGGAGAGGCCGCAGTGCCCGAGACAAAGGAGTGGGAAAGATGATCGGTCACGAATTGGGCGGCCGTTACCAAGTCATCGAACGGATCGGCGGAGGAGGCATGGCGCTTGTCTATAGAGCCCATGATATTCTGCTTAACCGGAATGTTGCTATCAAAGTACTGCGCAATCAATTTGTGCATGATGAGGAATTCATCCGCCGGTTCCGGCGGGAGGCGCAATCAGCTGCATCATTATCTCATCCCAACGTAGTCAGCATATACGATGTCGGCCAGGAAGATGAAGTCCATTATATCGTTATGGAATATATTGAAGGCAAGAACCTGAATGAGATTATCAAAGAGCGGGCACCGATGCAGGTGGATGAATCCGTGCGGATTGCCTCGCAGATTTGTGATGCGCTGGATCATGCGCATATGAACCAGATTATTCACCGCGATATTAAGCCTCATAATATTCTGATTGGACGTAACGGGCGGGTTAAGGTTACCGACTTCGGGATCGCCCGGGCCGTTACCTCCACGACGATTACCCAGACAGGCTCTGTGGTCGGTTCTGTGCACTATTTCTCTCCGGAGCATGCCAAGGGCGTAACTACAGGCGAGAAGTCGGACCTCTACTCCCTGGGCATCGTACTGTATCAGATGCTTACAGGTGTATTGCCTTTCTTAGGGGAGAGTCCGATCAGCGTGGCGCTGAAGCATCTGCAGGAGGAATTCGAGGAGCCGCGACTGCTGAATCCGCTGATTCCGCAAAGCGTGGAGAATGTAATCCTGAAGTCGATGCGCAAGAACCCGGAGGAGCGCTACCAGTCTGCCAAGCAAATGCTGCAGGATCTGGAGACCTGTCTGCTGCCTGAACGGCGCAGCGAAGCCAAGATGCTGTTCCAGGACGATGATGATGAGGACAGAACACGCATCATTCCGGCGATCAAGCCGCTGCAGCGCGGGCTAAGCAGCCGTGGCGGCGGAGAGGAACGAATCCGCAGTATGGAGGAAGCTCCTCCGCCAGCTGCTGTGAAGCGCAAGGGCCGTGCAGCGCTGTGGATCAGCCTTACGCTGGTCGTGTTAATCGCCATGTCCGGAATCGTCTGGTATGTCAATTCCAAGCTGTCGGTCGATGAAGTCTCGGTGCCTGCGGTGACGGGGAAGACCTTCCAGGAGGCCAAGGCCGAGCTTGAGGCTGTGGGCCTGTTTGCCGAGGAGCCCGCTCTGGTTGAGTATAATCCTAATTTCGAAGAGAATATTGTCTGGAAGCAGAACAAGACCAATACGATGGTCAAAGAAGGAACTCATATTATTCTGACGGTAAGTGCAGCCAAGGTGCTTCCCAAGCTTAAGGATGTCTCTAACCTGAGTTATGACGATGCGGTCAAGGAGTTAATCGCGCTTGGCATAGCCCAGAGCAGAATCACTCCTGATGAACGCTTCAGTGAGGAATTTGCCAAGGGTAAGGTCATTAGCTCTGAGCCTGCCGCAGACACTGAATATGATCCTGAGACGGTAACCGTCAAGCTGATCGTGAGCAAAGGCAAAGAGAGCACCCAGATGCCGGATCTCATCGGGAAGACGGAGAAGGAAGCCAAGGCTGCGCTGGAGAGTGTAGGTCTAGTGCTGGATGCGGTCAAGGAAGAGCCAAGCTTCACTTACAAGAAGGGTGAGGTTACGAAGCAGTGGGCCTATGAGGCAGGGGATCTGGTCCCTCCAGGCGAGAAGATTACGATCTACATCAGCACAGGGTACCCGCCGGAGGCTCTGGAATTTACGTTCAATGTTCCGGTTGCACCAGTTGCAGAAGGCAAGAAGAGCAAGATCCGCATTGTCTTTGCAGATGCGCGCAACAATGGCGAGAATCAGGAATGGGGCACACGCACCATCGGCAAGAGTCAGATCTTATCTGTGAACATGCTGCTTGCCCCTAACAAAGACGGCATGGTATCTGTATACCGTGACGGGGAGTTCCTGGAGACTTATCCGATCACTTATGTCGATGTTAAAAATAACACGGTGCAGCAGCCTGAACCGCCTCCGGTGGAGACTCAGACGCCTGCACCGACGGTTGCTCCTACCGAGCCTGTTCAGCCTACTGAGACTCCAGCTCCTGACCCGACAGCAGAGCCGGCGATTATTCCGCCGGACACCGGAGACGGAGAGGTAACGGGCGAGACGGACCAGACGGGTTATGTTCCGGGTAACGGACAGAATAACAATGAGCTGGCTTCCGCCCTCAGCAATGGCAATAGTAAGGGTAACGGTAAGGGCTCTGACAACAAGCCAGGCAAAGATAAAGGCCATAAATAATAGAACAGAGATAAGCTTCAGCCGGGCTGCCGGGAATACGGGCAGGGCTGAAGCAGCGAAATGACCCGGGGTTCTACACACTTGGGTCATTTGCGTAAATATACAGGAGAGGAAGGCTCAGCATGTATGCCTGAAGGAATCATAATCAAAGCGTTAAGCGGATATTACTATGTTAAGCCGCTCAAGGATGAACAGATTGTAACGGAGGAAGAGGCGGTACAGTGCCGGGGGCGCGGCATTCTGAAGAAGAAAGGAATTGCGCCGCTGGTGGGTGACCGGGTAATCTATGTGCTGACCGAGAACGGAGAGGGTATGGTAGATGAGCTGCTTCCCCGTGAATCGGAGCTGATCCGCCCGCAGGTGGCTAACGTGAAGCTCGCGGTGCTGCTGTTCTCCGTACGGGAGCCGGATATGAATCTTAATCTGCTGGACAAGTTCCTGGTTCATATCGAGCATTCCAGCCTGGAGACACTGATTGTGCTCACGAAGCAGGATCTGGCTGATGATGAAGGGCAGGCTACGGAAGCCGTCAAAGCTCTATATGAGCAGATTGGTTACGAGGTCATGGTCACAAGCTCGCTGAACGGATCAGGGGCGGATGAGCTGCGTCAGCGTCTGGCTGGTATCATCAGCGTCTTCTCGGGACAGTCGGGCGTAGGGAAGTCCACACTGCTCAACCGCCTTGTACCGGGCCTGGCGCTGGAGACAGGAGAGATCAGCCTTCGTCTCGGGCGCGGACGGCACACCACACGCCATGTAGAGCTGATGGATATAGGTAATGGAGGATTTGTGGCCGACACTCCGGGCTTCAGCCAGCTGGATTTCCTGGAGCTGGGAGTGGATGAGCTGTCCGTGTGCTTCCGGGAGTTCGCCTCTTATGCGGAGAACTGCAAATTCCGCGGCTGCAGCCATCTGCACGAACCGGGCTGCAAGGTGATAGAAGCCTTGAAGTCCGGGGATATTGCAGATAGCCGTTACGAGCATTACAAGCTGTTCTTTAATGAAATGAAAGATAAAAAGCGGAGGTACTAAACTTATGGTGAAAATTGCTCCTTCCATATTGTCAGCAGATTTCGCAGCGCTGGGCGCAGAGGTGGCCGAAGCGGAAGCCAGCGGTGCGGACTGGATTCATGTAGATGTGATGGACGGACATTTTGTGCCGAATATTACGCTGGGTCCCGCGATTGTGTCCGCGGTGAGATCCCATACTTCTTTACCTCTGGATGTACATTTAATGATTGAGAACCCGGAACGCTATATCGCTGATTTTGCGGCAGCGGGCGCTTCTGTGATTACGGTACACGCCGAAGCCTGCGTACATCTGCATCGTGTAATCCATCAGATCAAGGAGCTCGGCCTGATGGCAGGGGTGGCCATTAATCCGGCTACGCCGGCTGCTGCGGTGCGTGAGGTCCTGGAGGATGTCGATATGGTGCTTGTGATGACCGTCAATCCGGGCTTCGGCGGGCAGGCCTTCATTCCGCGCACCCTGCATAAGATTACGCAGCTCCGGGAGTGGGCTGAAGAGATCCATCACAAGGGTCTGCTTATCGAGGTAGACGGCGGAGTAGCCGAAGCTACGGCACCGCTTGTAGCTGGAGCAGGGGCGGATGTGCTTGTGGCAGGTAATGCAGTGTTCGGCCGCAGCGACCGCGCAGGAGCGATCAGGGCCATTCGAGAGGCGGCGGACAGCGCTGTCCGGTAATAGGTGATGACGCCCATTTACTATGGAACGAATTGACCCTCAATCTGCTGCATTCGCATACGGAAGGTATAGGCCAAGTTGTGGTCGCATAAATATGGTTACATGAGCAGAAATCTCATGTAGCCTTTTTTGCAGAGGTCTGCAATCGATGGTATATTCTTCATCTAGACAGGATAGTCTCCTACTGCACGGCATGAATTGATGGGAGGGTTAACTATGAAATTTTATACGTTCAAGCTGCCAAGATTTTTGGGAGGTTTTGTTAAAGCGATTTTGAACACGTTTCAGAAGAGTTAGGTTAAAGAAGACAAGTAAATATGAAAAAAAGCACCTTACGAATGTAAAGGGTGCTTTTTGCTACAAATATAATATCTCTTCTATTCTCGCTGAAACGGATACCGTCTATGAAAGGACGGCATGTCCGTTTCTACTTGGTATGAGATACCGCTAGGCCCGGCAATGACCGGATACTAGACGCGTTCAACTTTACCGGATTTCAAAGCACGGGTGCTGACGTACACGCGTTTCGGTTTGCCGTTCACCAGGATACGAACCTTCTGAACGTTAACTCCCCAAGAGCGACGGTTGCGGTTGTTAGCGTGAGACACGTGGTTACCGCTGCCCGGTTTCTTGCCTGTTACTGTACATGTGCGGGACATAGATTACACCTCCTTGTTACTTACACCTGCGTAAAACAATACTTGAATATCATATCACAGCAAAAATTGCTTCGTCAACCGATTCAAAAACATTTATTTCTGTAGACTCTTATAGTACAATATAAATTAGTGCATTATGTCCAGTTGATCATCGAATTGATTAGGCATGAAGTTAGGAAGGGGAATTCTCATTGAGTAAGCGTTCTATAAACGGGACAGATTTTACCGCAATGGTACTAGCCGGTGCGGAAATGCTGCAGCAGCATGCCGAGCATGTCAATTCATTGAATGTGTTTCCGGTGCCGGATGGCGATACGGGCACGAACATGAATCTGACCATGACCGCAGGCGCGAACGAATTGAAGAGAAACAACACAGCCTCTGTCGGTCAATGTGCGGGAGTGCTGTCGAAGGGACTATTGATGGGCGCGCGGGGGAACTCCGGCGTTATTTTGTCACAGCTGTTCAGAGGTCTTGGACGTTATGCGGCCCAATATGATGAGCTTAATACACAGCAGTTCGCTGCAGCACTGCAGACCGGGGTAGATACCGCCTATAAGGCAGTGGTGAAGCCGGTTGAAGGCACCATTCTTACGGTTGCCAAGGAAGCTGCAAGACATGCAGTGTATTATGCACGCCGCACAACGGATATTATCGAGCTGATGACCGAAGTCCTGGCCAAAGCCAAGGAAGCCTTGGCGCATACACCTGAGCTGCTGCCTGTGCTGAAGCAGGTGGGCGTGGTGGATTCGGGTGGCCAGGGTCTGGTCTACATCTATGAAGGCTTCCACCAGCATCTGACCAGCGGAGCAGTCTCAGCACCTGTACAGACTCCTGTGCAAGGACAAGCAGCGGCCCCTGTAGCTGTGCCGGCGCCGCTGCTAACCAAACCTGAGCATGCGTTGTCCTCCGTACAGTCTTCCGCGCAATCACAGCTCCATACGGAAGACATTGAATTTTTATATGATATGGAATTTTTCATTAACCGTCAGCTTGGCGCAGCCGTGAAAGCGGATTTTGATGAGGAAGCTTTTCGGAAAGCGTTATCAGTTAACGGGGATTCTATCATCGTCATCTCAGATGATGAGACAATCAAGGTGCATGTGCATTCCAAGACTCCCGGAGAGGTACTTAACCTGGCGCTCGTCCACGGGGAGATTACCCAGATTCACATCCTTAACATGCGTGAGCAGCACCGCGATCTGTTGACTGCCGGTATGGACATCGCACCGATGCCGGATGTCTTCGCCGATATCCCGGAAGAGAAGGCCAGCGTTCAGGCGCCGGCGGTTCCTCCTGCGGATGATCTGGCGCCGTACGGCTTCATTGCGGTCTCCTCGGGAGACGGAATCTCGGATATCTTCCGCAGTCTGGGTGTCGATGCGATCCTGGCCGGCGGCCAGACGATGAATCCCAGCACAGAGGATTTCGTGAATGCGATCTCTTCCATTTCGGCGAAGCATATCTACATTCTGCCGAATAACTCCAATATCGTCCTGGCTGCGCAGCAGGCCAAGGAGCTGCTGGAGGGCGAACGTGAGATTACAGTGATTCCAAGCAAGAGTATCCCCCAGGGGATCTCGGCTGCCTTTGCCTTCCAGGAAGAGGATGCGGTTGATACCAACACCAGCAATATGCTGGAGGCGATTGCCCAGGTCAAATCCGGACAGATTACCAATGCTGTACGGGATACCGTGATGGAGAATCTGGAGATCAAATCCGGTCAGTATATCGGCATCGAGAGCTCCAAGATTGTTGCAGCTGCCGATGATTTGCTTACGGTCAGCAAGCAGCTGCTGTCAAGCATGCTGGTGAATGGTGATGAGATCGTTACTGTGCTGACCGGTGCAGACACCGAGGCGGATATTACGGATGCCCTCGGGAGCTGGCTGGAAGAGACGTACCCGCAGGTTGAGGTAGAGATTCATGAAGGCGGCCAGCCGCTGTACTATTATCTTTTCTCAGTTGAGCCTTAGAATCTCTTACTCTTAAGTGCCCTAATCAAGCAGAGTGGAACAGCCAAATCATAGTATGGGGAGGAACAATATGAATCGTACCGTAATCGTTACCGACAGCACCTCCGATATCCCGCCTGCTCTGGCGGAGCAGTACGGCATTGAAGTCGTTCCGCTGACGCTGATGTTCGGCGAAGAGGCATTCCGGGATAATGTGGATATGACTCCGGAACAGTTCTACGAGCGTCTTCCCCGCTCGCCGCAATTGCCGACCACTTCGCAACCGTCTCCTGTAGAATATATGAATGTGTACCGCCGTATACAGGAGCAGCATCCGGGCAGCTCAATCCTGTCCTTCCACATCTCCTCCGGCTTAAGCGGCACCTACCAGTCTGCTGTCATGGCCAAATCCATGCTGGAAGAGGAGGGAGAAGCTATCACCGTGGTAGATAGCCTCTCCGCCTCCTACGGCTTCGGGTTCATGGTCGTGGAAGCCGCCCGGCTGGCGGAAGAGGGGCATGCTCCTGCTGAGATTCTGGCGAAGGTGGAGAGTCTGCGCCAATCCCGCAAGCTGTATTTCCTTGTGGATACACTGGAATATCTGCAAAAGGGCGGTAGAATCGGCAAGGCATCGGCCATCCTGGGTACGCTGCTCAATATCAAGCCGATCCTGTCCATTGATGCGGAAGGCATTATCTATGCGGTAGAGAAGGTCAGGGGACGTAAGAAGGCAGTCGCCCGCATGATCGAGCTGTTCAAGGCAGATCTGCCGGGTGTGAATACAATACATGTGGCCGTGGGTCATACAGCTGAACCGGCTTCCGGCGAAGAGTTCCTGCGGGAATTAGCCGGACATTTCACCTTGAAAGAGAAGGTTCTGACCAATGTCGGCCCTGTCGTGGGCAGCCATGTCGGGAACGGAACCTTAGCCGTATTCATCTGGCCCGCCTAAGTATAGGGGATGAACATGGTGCTTACTTTGGATTCAATTGAAGTGAAACAAATAACTGGCGTGAGCGCTCAAAAGCAAAGTGAGCTTCACGCCTTTGGCGTCTTTACAGTGAAGGACTTGCTGGAGTATTACCCTTTCCGGTATGAGGATTTCCGTCCGAAATCTCTCAGTGAGGTCAAGCACGGCGATAAGGCGACCGTAGTAGCCAAGGTCATCGGTATTCCGGTGCTCCAGCGCTTCGGGGGCAAGTCCCGCATGAGCTGCAAGATGGTGGCAGAGCCGTGGATGTTCACTGCTACATGGTTCAACCAGCATTATGCGCGTGAACAATTGACGGTCGGCCGTGAAGTGGTGCTTACGGGGAAGTGGGACCAGAAGCGCAATCAGATTACGGTGACTAACTATGAATTCCCGGACCGGGGCGAAGGCAAGACGGGAACACTGCAACCGGTATACTCAATCGGGGGCAAGATTACACAGTCCTGGATCCGCCGAATTATTGGCCAGGCTCTGCAGCAGTACGGGGACCTGATCCCGGAGATTCTGCCGCACAGCATTATGCGCAAATATGACTTCATGTCACGCAAGCGGGCCATTGCCACGATCCATCAGCCGGAGGATACGCGCGAGGGGCAGCAGGGAAGACGCCGGATGGTGTATGAGGAGCTGTTTCTGTTCCAGCTCAAGGTACAAGCCTTCCGCGTGCTGAACCGCGGCCGGATGGATGGTGTGGTTCATACGGTGGACAATGCAACCGTAAGACAATTCGTGCGCAGCCTGCCGTTTGAGCTGACTGATGCCCAGAAGCATGTGGAGCTTGAGATTCTGCAGGATATGCGTTCAGGGTATTGCATGAACCGGCTGCTTCAAGGCGATGTGGGCTCCGGCAAAACCGTACTCGCAGCGATTGCGCTCTACGCGACTGTAAGATCCGGATTTCAGGGTGCGCTGATGGTCCCGACTGAAATCCTGGCAGAGCAGCATATGCGCTCGCTCACGAGGATGTTCGAGCCGTTCGGCATCACCGTGGGCTTGCTGACCGGGAGCGTGTCCGGCCGTAAACGGAAGGACCTGCTGGCCTCTCTACAGATGGGGATGCTGGATGTGGTTGTCGGAACCCATGCGCTGATTCAGGAGGATGTCTTCTTCCGCAGCCTGGGGCTTGTGGTTACGGATGAGCAGCACCGCTTCGGGGTGAACCAGCGCAGTGTTCTGCGGCGCAAGGGGTACAACCCGGATGTGCTGACGATGACCGCCACTCCGATTCCGAGGACGCTGGCGATCACTGTCTTTGGCGATATGGATGTGTCTACGCTGTCCGAACGGCCGAAGGGGCGTGTGCCGATCACCACCTACTGGGTGAAGCCGGATCTGATGGAGCGGGTGATGAACCTGATCAGCCGCGAGATCGGGCAGGGGCGGCAGGCTTATCTGATCTGTCCGCTGATTGAGGAGTCGGAGAAGCTGGATGTGCAGAATGCGATTGATCTGCATGTGCAGATGTCGCAGGCTTTTCCGGACTATAAGGTGGGCTTGCTTCACGGGAGAATGACGCCGTCTGAGAAGGATGAAGTCATGCGGAACTTCTACAGTAACGAACTGCAGCTTCTGGTGTCTACAACGGTCGTAGAGGTCGGTGTCGATGTCCCGAATGCTACGCTGATGATCATCATGGACGCTGACCGCTTCGGGCTGTCTCAGCTGCATCAGCTGCGCGGCCGGGTCGGCAGAGGGGAGCATGCTTCCTACTGTGTGCTGATGGCTGATCCGAAGTCGGAGATCGGGCGCGAGCGGATGACCGCGATGACAGATACGGATGACGGGTTCGAGGTATCAAGGCGGGATCTGGAGCTGCGGGGACCGGGGGATTTCTTCGGGACGAAGCAGAGCGGCCTGCCGGAATTCCGTCTGGCGGATATGACTGCTGACTTCGAGACGCTTGAGCAGGCGCGCGATGATGCCGCTGAGTTGCTGCGGGAGGCTTCATTCTGGACCTCGGCGGATGTTGCGCCGCTGCGCGGGTATTTACAGCAGGAACAAATTTTCCAGGGGGATTTAATTGACTGAACAGGCACATCCGGGCACCTGCCCTCATATACTGTGAATGATTGGATATGACAGGAGGTGCTGTACTTGGGTTATCAGCAATATGGAATCAGTCCCCAGCTGGTGGATCGCATCAAGCTGAAGATGAAGAATTCGGCGGTCAAGGAACGCGTCAAGAATATGATTACCGGCATCTCCAAACAGGAGCTGCAGGATACAGCAGTCGTGCGCAAGCTGGTGCGTAATGCCTCGGCGGTGATGCATGAGAAGCTGACGAACGCACAGGAAGAACAAATTGTGAAATTCGTCATTGCCCAAAAGATTGATCCGAACAATACGTTTCACCTGATCCGCTTATGGGGGATGTTCCGCTGACAAATAGCGGGATTCAGGAATCTCCGATAGGTTTGTAATCCAAAAAGGGGATGTCCATAGCCATGAACTGGCTGGGGCACCCCTTGTTTTGGGGTTGGATGGACGTTTACGCTCGGTGAGGACGCTCCGCGAACGAAACGTTGTTACAATCGCTGTGCTCGTAAGAATTTTTTTCATTCCCCTTAGCGGTGAAAATCCGGAGACTGCTGATGCTTCCGAAGCGAGCTTTCCTGCGGAAAGCTTTCAGGCGACCGCTATCGCTTTTCCGCGGGTCATTTCGTTCTCTCCGCTGTTTAAGCGGGAAATGGACCATGGACCAACTTTGCTTGCCAATGGATCTTGAATAAGATATTCCTGAACATCACCTCGTTCGTGTCGTGAATGCCGCAGTTCATCGGCTGGATGACGCCATCTTTGACGCGGCCTACCCTGGTGGTGGCCGTGACAGCTACCATCCCAAAATGCTGATCAAAGTCATCATTTACGCCTACACCCAGCGAATCTATTCTTCTCGTCAAATCGCCAATCCGTCCGGGAGAACCTCCTCTTCATGTGGCTCGCCGGACGGCAGCGGCCAGACTTTCGTACTTTGAATCGTTTCTGTTCCCAGCGGATGAAGACCGTTCTCGAAACCGTATTTACAGCCGCACATGGAACAAGCACGGCAGCGTGCCCATAATGTATTAAACCAAGCTGCAAATGACCAATTGCATGTTAAGTTTGAATAAGATATAGGTTTTGTTGATCGAAGCAGGAACTTAAAAGGTTTGGGTGTTTCGTATCCCGCTTAAACAGCGGAGAGGACGGAACGATTGTGGAAAAGCGACAGCGGTCGCCTGAAAGCTTTCCTCAGGAAAGCTCGCTTCGGAAGCATCAGCAGTCTGCGGATTTTTACCGATCAGGGAAATAAATAAAATCTGGAGACCACAGCGATTGTAACAACGGTCCGTTCGCGGAGCGTCCACCCAAGTGCTCACGTTGATCCTATTCCTCACTCAAAAAGGAGCTGTCCCAAGTAGCCATTTCACGGCTTTTGGGACAGCTCCTTTTTACTTGTTATATAGGAAACTATAGTTTCCTGCTGCTGTGGAAAAGGTGAGTGTAGATTTGTGGATAGTAGAGGGGCATTTGAAACAAATGTATGTGAAAAACAGCATATATTGTGCTCGCAAGCAGGCATATGGACCAAATGTATGTGAAAAACAGCATACATTATGTTCTCAAACAGGCATACGGTCTAAATGTATGTGAAAAACAGCATACATTGTGTTCGCGCGAAGGTAGTTAATTCATCCGTTTCGCCGCCCTGGAAGGCACCAGCTCAGCCGGGCGGCTTATTGCGGAACAGAGCACGAATCCGGTTGTTCCGCGCGGCATTGATCACAATCTTGCTATCCTGATCACAGTCATGCACGATAGAGGCGAGCTGTTCTTCCTCCAGCCTGCTTGCCAGGCAGAAGACCGTACCAGGCTCGCCCTCCGGTCCTGTGGATCTTACGAGCTTCACCTCGCGGTCCAGCGACTGCTGGAGCTTGCGGCGGATCTCCTCGCATTTGCTGCTGGTAATAAAGACCGCCTGCGTGAGCGAGAGGTCCCTTAAGGAGAACCGCAGCGCTTCAAAGGCAAGCAGATACGCAATGATACTGTACATCGCCTGATCCCAGCCGAATAATGATCCGCCGTAGAGCAGGATGAGCATATTGAACAGCATAATCGGCATCTCAGCCGATTTGGGCGGCCCTCCGTTCAGCAGCCGGACGCTCTGCTTCTCGCTTCCGGCGGTCAGCCCTCCGAAGCGTACAGAGATGCCCAGGCCGAACCCGAGACATAGCCCCCCGGCAATAGCCGCGGGCAGCGGCTCGCTGATTGCCGCCGGGAAATGGTGCAAGGCCAGAGACCCTGCCGTCAGACAAATCAGGCCAAGCATCGTATACAAGGCAAAGCGGAGATTAATCTGCCTGCGCGACATCAGAATAAAGGGAAGGTTGAACAGGAACAGGAATAATCCAAGCCGCATTTCGGTCACATGGGACAGCAGGGCGGATAATCCGGCAATGCCGCCCGGAAGCAGCTTATGCGGCATAAGGAATAGCTCCAGACCCACGGCTGCAAGTAATCCTCCGCCTACAATGGACAGCAGACGCAAGGTTTTGGAATAACGTAAGGGTGCAGCATTTCTATATCTGACTCTCATAAGATTTCCTCCTTTCAGCAGGAAACCGGAATTTGTGTTGCGGATTACGGCGCTTGCAGCTTCATTCAGCGTACAGCCGTACTCCTACGAAATGTGAATTATATTTCAGCGGAAGCAGCAGCAGCCGCTTCAGCAGAATGTAAATGAAGGGGAGCAGCGATACACAGAGCAGCAGCCCGGGAGGTCCGGACTCCAGCGTCAGCGGGTTCTCACGGGGAGCAAGCCGGACGGCCTGGGTGTCATAGATCTGCGTATGATGCACGCGCACTGGCTGGGCCAGCTTATGCTCATAGCGGTCCGGCCTTACAGAATGCATCTCAGGCTCTTGTTCCTGCAGCATCTGGAGGGCCATGATCAGAAAAGTCAGCAGCAGCACCGGAAGAAACACAGCCTTCAGCAGATCCAGCAGCGTCAGACGCGTCCAATCTCTCCTCATGAGAACACCCCCCTTTTTGTAAATTGTAGTTAAAGCATATCATAGGATCTTAGCAGGACCAAATATAATACGCTATTATTTCAAGGCCTGCGACTGAGGAATAACGAAACCGGAGCTGCTACGCTGCGTATTCTCTAGTAAATTGAACTTTTTGTGAAAAAATGATCGGAAGGAGCAGTTAATTTGCATAATGCAGGCGTATTTAACGGTTTGTACCCGGCAGCGGCCAGCAGCCAGAGCGGATTTTTCACGGAGGGGCCATTCTTGTTAAAGCTCATTCTGCTGCTGATTGCGGGCGTTGTTGCTTACACGATTTGGAGAGGACTCAAGATCTGGATGACGAACCAGACCAGCCCTCTGCAATCAAGGGTAGTTACGGCTGTTGCCAAACGGACAGAGGTCTGGGGCGGAAGAGGGCATATGGGGACGCATACGAGTTATTATGTGACCTTTGAATTCCATAATGGCAGCCGCAGAGAGCTTGAAGTGAAGCCGAGGGCGTATGCCATGATTGTTGAGGGGGACCGGGGGGAGCTGTCGTACCAGGGCAGCCGGTTCAAAGGATTCGTGCGGGCAGGGATGCAGAGGGATAGCGGGTGATTGTTGAAGCGAACGGAGAATCTCTGCATGAAGAGCTGGAAGTAACCTTTGGAATAACATTTATTTGCAGCAAAAAAATGCAAGGAAGCGGACCTGTCGCTAAGTGAGCGAGCCCGGGAAAGCTTCCTTGCATTTATTGTGTCCGGGTCTAGAGTACGCGCTGCATGTGCAGAATTACGTTGCTCCAGTATCCGCTGTCCAGCTCACTGATCTGCACGCCGGGGTCACCCCAGGTGTGAATGAAATTCCCGCCGCCGATGTAGATACCGACATGACCGGGAACCGCGTCGCTCTCGAAACGTCCGGGTACGGTGAAGAAGATCAGATCGCCGGGCTCCAGCGAGCTGCGCGATACCCGTCTGCCGATATTGTCCTGATCTTTGGCCAGCCGGGGCAGATCCACCCCGAATTTCTGAAAGACATGGCGTGTAAAGGACGAGCAGTCGAAGCGCTTGGTCTCCTCATAGGAGCCAGCACCGAAATCGTAGGGGACACCGAGAAATTTCTTGGCATAGGCGACCAGCTCTCCCGTGTCCACATTTGATACACTCTGAATCCGCAGCGGCTTTGCAGCCTCCACCTTGCCGGAGTCCTCTGTACTCTCCCTTTCGGAAGGGGTTGCGATGTTAATCTCGCCGGTGCCGGGATTCCAGCCGACCTCTGTCTGCAGCAGCTTGGACAAGGCGGTGGGGGTGATATAGATTTGACCTTCACGGCGGACGGGGACATCGGGAAGGGTGATGTGCTGGCCTAATGAGAATGCCTGGCTGGAATCCGGCCGCAGCATATACATGACATCACTATAGCCGAGCTTGGTATAGCCGCCGCTTGCCGTGTCATCCTTCATCCGGAAGCCGATGGAAGCGACAGCCGGTTTGAGCGGAATCCAATACTTGCCTTCCTTGTCGGTAAAAGAATTCTTCTCATAATAGCTGCCTGCGAACGTTCCGGTTGGCGTCAGCGAGTTAACCTTGGGAGTGCTGTCCTTGCTGGTGTAGGTGCAGGCGGTTGTTCCGGCAATGGCGGTAGCAAGGATGGCGGAGGATAATAAAATTTTGCTGGTACGCAGATTGATTATTGGCATGGGGCACGCTCCATCTTCAAACTTTAAGGTAAGTTTGTGCAGGACCGCTTTTTTTATGTGCTGCAGGCCTTAGCAAACAATGTCAAGAGAAACCGCAGATTGTTGAAGCGGGGAGACACTCATTGTGCGTATTTTGTAAAATATGGACCTCACTTAAATGATTGACGGGAAATCAACCTACATATAATATATGTTTAATAGATTCGGGGAGCAGATGGGGACAGGGTGCGGGCCTTCGCTTTAATGCTTTTAAAGATGAAAGCGATAATGCTGGACCGCTAGCCCAGGTTCTCGCGCTGAACCCGTACAAGAAGAGGGGTAATCTGATGAAGACGAAGAAGATTTGGATGGGGCTAAGTATGGCCTTGATGCTCGTAGCTGCCGGTTGCGGGAACAATAATGCAGCAGTGAAGAATGACGCGGGCACCGGGAATGCCCCGGCCGCAGCGACGGAAGCTCCAGCCTCAAATGCAGGCTCCGGCGATGCCAAATCCTATAAGATAGCCATCTCGCAATACGTGGAGCATCCGTCACTGGACGCTACCCGTGAGGGATTCCTGGCTGCGCTGAAGGATGGAGGGATTGTCGAAGGGGAGAACCTGAAGGTGGATCTTCAGAACGCTCAGGCAGACCAGGCGAACAACCTGTCCATTGCCCAGAAGATTGCCGGCGACAAGAACGATCTGGTGCTGGGGATTGCTACACCTTCGGCTCAGGCTGTCGTACAGAATGTGAAGGACACTCCGATTCTGTTCGCTGCGGTAACCGACCCTCTCGATGCCAAGATTGTCAGTGATCTGGAGCATCCCGGAGGTAATGTGTCAGGCGCATCGGATACCAATCCGGAGTCGATTACCCGCCTGATGAACTTCATTGCGACGCAGTTCCCCAAGGTGAAGAAGCTGGGCCTGGTCATTAATGAAGGGGAGCCCAATGCTGTAGTTATGGCAGATATCGCCAAGGGTGAGCTGGACAAGCACGGGATCGAGCTGGTGAAGGCGGCGATTACGAACACTTCGGAAGTGAAGCAGGCTGCGGAATCGCTTGTAGGGCGCGTCGATGCGCTGTACATTACACTCGATAACTCCGTTGTCAGTGGCGTAGACGCGATTATCCAGACGGCTAACGACAACAAGCTTCCGTTCTTCTCGGCAGACCGTGATACGGTGGAGAAGGGTGCTTTTGCTACAGTAGGCTTCAAATACTATGATCATGGCTATCAGGTCGGCCAAATGGCGGTAGAAGTGCTTAAGAACGGAAAAAGTCCTGGTGATATGAAGGTGACGATGCAAGAGAAGTTGGACTTGGTCCTTAATCTCAAGGCGGCGGCAGCACAGGGAATTGAAGTAACGGATGCTATGAAGGCTGAAGTGGCTGATCCGGGCAATAATATTATTCAATAACCTACAGAGTTCATAAACAGGGTGCGTCCGAGCTGGGCGCCCTTTGCCGCTTGAGGGAGGAAGTCAGCAATGTATAATTCATTAATCGGGGCTCTGGAAATGGGCCTGCTCTACGCATTCATGGCACTTGGGGTGTATATTACCTTCCGTATTCTGGATTTTCCCGATCTGACAGTGGATGGAAGCTTCACAACAGGCGGCGCAATTGCCGCAGTGATGATCGGTAACGGGTATTCTCCGCTGCTGGCGACCTTATGTGCGCTGCTCGGCGGAATGGCGGCAGGGATGTGTACCGGGCTGCTCCATACCAAAGGGAAAATCAACGGGCTATTGTCCGGCATTCTGATGATGATTGCCCTCTATTCGATCAATCTGCGGATTCTGGTGAAGCCGAATGTCTCCCTGATGGGGGAGGATACGTTATTCAGCTCCATCAATCCTCTGCTGGTCATGCCGTTTATCGTCGTGCTGGTCAAAATCCTGATGGATCTGTTCCTGCGTACCGATCTGGGACTGGCCCTGCGGGCCACCGGTGACAACTCGCGGATGATCCGCAGCTTCGGAGTGAACACGGATACAACAACCATTCTGGGGATCAGCCTGTCGAACGGGCTGGTGGCGCTCTCAGGCGCACTGATCGCCCAGTATTCTACCTTCGCAGATGCCTCGATGGGAATCGGGATGATTGTCATCGGGCTAGCGTCGGTAATTATCGGGGAAGCGATCTTCGGTGCGAAGAACGTCTTCCGGGCGACACTGGCTGTGCTGCTCGGCTCAATCGTGTACCGGATCGTTGTCGCTCTGGCCCTCCGGGTATCTTGGCTCAAGGCTTCCGATCTGAAGCTGATCACCGCAATTATCGTCATTATTGCCCTCGTCTTCCCGTCGGTTCAGCGGTATGTGAAGCAGAAGAGCACGGCCCGCAGACGGACCGCAGAGCTTGCCGAGCTGGCTCAGCGCAGCAAGCAGAGAGGAGGGGCCGATAGTGTTAAAGCTTGATAATGTATGTAAGCTGTTCAACCCCGGCTCGCCGGATGAGAAGGTCGCGCTGCTGGGGATTGATCTTGAACTGAACGCCGGGGATTTCGTAACGATTATCGGCAGCAACGGTGCCGGCAAATCTACGCTGATGAATATTATCTCAGGTGTGATGAAGCCCGATCTGGGGGAAGCGCGTATTGAGGGCAGCTCGATTAGCCATCTGGCGGAATATCAGCGCGCACGCTGGATCGGCCGGGTCTTCCAGGACCCGATGGCCGGGACTGCGCCGCATATGACGATTGAGGAGAACCTGGCCATGGCCTACAAGCGGGGTAAGCCCCGCGGGCTGTCCTTGGGTGTCAATGCGCACAGACGCACACTGTTCCGCGAACAGCTCAGCCGCCTGGGCATCGGCCTGGAAGACCGGCTGCGCGCCAAGGTGGGACTGCTCTCAGGAGGCGAGCGGCAGGCGCTGAGCCTGCTGATGGCGACCTTCACCCAGCCACAGATTCTGCTGCTGGATGAGCATACAGCTGCGCTGGACCCTTCGCGCGCCGAGCTGATCACAACCCTTACGGAATCCATTGTCCGTGAGATGAAGCTGACTACGCTGATGGTTACCCATAACATGGATCAGGCGATCCGCCTGGGTAACCGGCTCATCATGATGGATAAAGGCTCCATCATCCTCGATTTCGATGAGACGCGCAAGAAGGATCTGACGGTTGAGCGTCTGCTTGGCGAATTCGAAGCGATCAGCGGCCATAAGCTGGCCGACGACCGGATGATGCTGGGCTGATTCAGGATCATTATTCTTTAGCGCTATCGCTTGATCTGCCGCCGGTTTAACCGGCAGCGGGTCAAGCTTTTTTTGAAATATAAGAATTTATATGTTGCACACGATAACTTATCCTTCTATTTCTCGCTGAAACGGTACCGTCCTTTAAAAGGACGGCAAAGCCGTTTCCACTTGCCATTCCAGGCGCTAAGGTCCGATTCACTTCCGGGTATGAGAGGTAAAGTTAAGGGAAAGAACATAACTTGAACATCAAACACCAAATGGAGGCGACTGGACATATGACTGCGAAGAAACTGGAAGGCAAGGTAGCGATTGTTACAGGAGGCGGCTCGGGCATCGGCCGGGCATCTGTGCTGGAGTTCGCCAGAAGCGGAGCCAAGGTGGCACTTCTGGACCGGACGGTGGAGAATGCGGAGAAGGTGGCCGCTCAGATCCGGCAGGAGGGCGGGGAAGCTGCAGTGTTTGAATGCGATATCGCTGATCCGCCGCAGGTGGAGCATGCTGTGAAGCAGGTTATCGAGAAGTGGGGACAGCTGGATGTGGTCTTCGCCAATGCCGGGATTAACGGGGCCATGACACCGATTGAGACGATGGACATCGAGTCCTGGGATCAGACGATTCAGATTAATCTGCGGGGCACCTTCGCCACTGTCAAGTATGCCATCCCCCATCTCAAAGAGAAGGGCGGCAGCATTCTGATCAACAGCTCGATCAACGGTAACCGGGTATTCTCCAATGTCGGGTTCTCTGCCTATAGTACGACCAAGGCGGGTCAGGTGGCTTTTATGAAAATGGCTGCTCTTGAGCTGGCCCAGTACAAGATTCGTGTAAACGCTATCTGTCCGGGAGCAATTACCACGAATATCGATGATAATACCTATCCTTCGGATGATCTTAAGGAAGTGCAGATTGAAGTGGAATTCCCGGATGGCGGGCAGCCGCTGGAGAAGGGGCCGGGGCGTCCGGATCAGGTGGCCAAGCTGGCGCTGTTCCTGGCTTCTGAGGATTCGGATCACATCACGGGTACGGAAATCTACTGTGACGGCGCGGAATCCCTCCTGCACGGCTAATCCTTCTATAAGTCACTCATCGCTCATATGATGGAATAAGTGAAGTCTTCTCTGAAGCGGACGATGTTCCTGGCCGAAGCCTCAGGCAGTACTGCCTGAAGCTCCCGGTTAGCGGGGATAGGCGTCCGTTTCTTTTGTAACCCTGGCAGCAGAAAATTTCAGTAAAGATTGCAGCGTTTTTCAGGTATACTGTTTCTATGTGCCATGACGGGCGAGAAAGGAGGAAAATGAATTATGAATATGGACCTGCTGCATATGGAGTCAATCATCAAGCTGCTTGTGGCCATGCTGTTCGGGCTGTTCATCGGCATTGACCGCCAATTGAAACAGAAACCGCTGGGAATCCGGACCAGTATGGTCATCAGCATCGCCAGCTGTCTGGTAACTCTGGTATCCATTCATGCCTATGACAAATTCGGCGGACCGGAGCATCCGAACATGGACCCGATGCGTCTGGCGGCGCAGATTGTCAGCGGTATCGGTTTTTTGGGGGCGGGTGTTATTCTGCGCAGAGGCGGAGATGCCATCTCCGGGCTGACCTCGGCGGCGCTGATCTGGACGGCTTCCGGTATCGGGATCGCGGTCGGTGCGGGCTTTTATGTAGAGGCGGGTTACGCGGTTATACTGCTTATGTTCGCGGTTAACGCCGTTCCGCTGCTTATCAAAGCCATCGGACCTGAAGTCCTGAACAAGCACGAGATCTCCATCAAAATCATTATGGAACCGAATTATATTCTGACGGATGTGATTCAGAAGATTGAGCAGCGGAATGTCATTACCGACCAGCGCAAAACACGTAAAACCGGCCGGACCATCCGACGAATGAAGATCAAGGATCTTGAGGATGGCAGGCAGATGATCGACATGGTCGTTTCTGCGCCAGACAAGGATTATGCTACGGAAATCTATTATGATGTGAAAAAAATCGAGCATGTCATGAGTGTCGAAGTGGAGCAGCTGTAAAAATGGCATGTTGCCATTCCGGCAGATGTGGTACTCTATCTATGAGAGAGTCATTTTGATCATATGGAAGGGGATTATTGTAATGACACCGATTACAGCATTTGAAGGACACTATGAGGGAGAAGCCGCTGTCTGGCTGAAGGCCGGCCGTTATGAAGCGGCTATTCTGCCGGGCATCGGCGGGAATCTGATCTGCTTCCGGGATACTGAGAGCGGTTACCGTTTCTTACATGAGCCTGGCGCGGAAGAGATGGAAGCATTCAAGGCGAACCCGGGCATTCACGGTATTCCTGTGCTATTTCCGCCGAACCGCTATGAGGATGGAGAGTTCCCGTGGAATGGACAGACCTATCATCTGCCTGTCAACGAGGCTAAGACCGGCAATCATCTGCATGGCTTCCTACATACAGCTGCATGGGAGGTAGAGGAATTCGGCACCGGTACAAGCGAAAGCTTCGTTACTGTAGCGATCAAGGTGGATGAGAACCATCCGTCCTATCAGTATTTGCCGTTCAAATACACGGTCAAGCTGCGCTATACGCTCGGTGAAGGCGGCCTGTCCCAGCAGCTGCTGGTCCACAATGACGGCGATGTGCTGATGCCTTGCCTGCTGGCGTTCCATACCGCGATTAATGCTCCGTTCGCACCAGGCAGCAGCGCGCAGGATTACCGTGTTAAGCTAACGATCGGCGAACGCTGGGAGCTTAACGAGCGGATGCTGCCAACCGGCAAATTCCAGGAGCTGACTGCCGATGAAGTGGCTCTGCGCGGCGAAGGATTGTATCCGTTCTACGCGTCAATGGACAACCACTACACCGCAGCCGCCCAGAATGGACGGAACCGGATGGAGCTTACCGACAGTAAGGCCGGAGTTACGCTGGTGTATGATGTGGGCACCTCCTATAAGCAATGGATGATCTGGAACAACGGCGCGACCGAAGGCTTCTTCTGCCCGGAGCCGCAGATCAACCTGGTGAACGCCCCGAAGGTGGATCTGCCTGCCGATGAAATTGGCTTGTTCGGGCTGGAGCCTGGGGAATATTGGGAGGAGAGCAGCCGGATATACGTGAAGTAGGCTTAGGCACAGGCGTCATTCCGGTGAATATTTGGACTTCCGGCCGCTGTTGTCCCCAGATTTCTTGATTTGTACCGCTTACCGCGGTGGAAATCCGGGGACAAAGGCGGACGCTACCGCTCCTACAGTTCCAAAATCCCCCTCCAATCCTTGGCCTAATTAGTTATTATCCTTTTCAGTCTATCCCGCTGGGATGAGAATAGAAAAGAGAGAAGAGCAGTGTCTGATGTTTGGATGCTGCTCTTTTTTGTAGTTTTGTGCCCATTTGGCTACTTAATTTTAAGGCGGTTTTAAGCTAAAAGGCGTATACTACTCCTTTAACAGTTAGGAGTGAATGCACTTGTCACGGTTATTGCCATCGAAGCGTTTGTCGTATTTATTGATCATTTTGCTGGCTGTGGGATTTGGGCTGAATTTGTTTTTGCAGGCTGCTTCTTTTCGGATGGATGTCTTTCGTGCTTTGGAATGGGTTGGCGCTTATCCTTGGCTGTATTGTACCGGAAGTCTGTTTATTTTCTTCATTCTGCTCTTAAGCTCAGTGATTGTGCCAAATGCGTATGCGGGGCCGGCGGTGGTCTCGGCGCTGTTCGTGCTGCTGGGGATTGCCAGTGATCAGAAGCTGGCTACGAGAGGCGAACCGCTGTTTCCGTGGGATCTGATGCTGCTGAAGAATGCCGAAGGCATGAGCAAGATTACCAGCGGGATGATCTCTCCGTTTGCTATAGGGACCGCTGTTCTGGTGGTTGCCGGTCTGGTCCTTGTGATTATTAAGCTGCCGAAGAACCGGATCAGATTGTCCTTGCGCGTGACGCTGGCGGGAATATCTGTGGGGCTAAGCGCGTGGTTTCTTGTGCTGGTCACCGGTCAATCTCCTGTCGTTGCAGCAATGAGCTATCAGAACATCTTCTGGAACCAGAAGGTGAATTATACGCAGAACGGGTTCGTCTATGCGTTCGCCGGGAATCTGCGGCAGAGCCTGATGGACAAGCCGGAAGGCTACAGCCGTGAAGCGGTTGAAGCGGTAGCTGCCAAGTATTCGGCATTGCCGGAGACGCCGGTACAGGCCACGCCAGGGGAGCAGCCGAACATTCTGTTTATGATGAATGAGGCGTTCTTCGACCCTACGCGCCTGCCCGGATATACGCTTAGCGAAGATCCGCTGAAGTTCATCCATGGGGTGGCGGGCCAGACGCCGTCCGGTTATTTGCTGTCCCCGGAATTCGGCGGCAATACGGCTAATGTGGAGTTCGAGGCCCTGACCGGGCTGTCGATGTATTTTCTGGGGGATGGAACGATTCCTTATCAACAGCGCATCGTCAAAATGTCCTCCCTGCCGTCGATCGTCAGTATACTCAAGGACAGAGGGTATGAGGCTCTGGCGTTGCATCCGTTCGATGATACCTTCTATAACCGTAACCGTGTCTATCCGGTGTTGGGGTTCGACCGCTTCACAAGTGAGAAGGATCTGCCGGACGCTGACCGCCTGACTCCAGAGGGGTATGTCTCGGATAAAGCAGCTGTACAGGAGGCGGTCCGGCAGCTTCAAGAGGCATCGGGCCCGGCATTCCTGCATCTGGTGACGATGCAGAATCATTTTCCTTTCACCAAAGGCCTGAACGGACCGAATACCATCACCGTTCAAGGCGGACTGCCGGAGCAGAAGGATGAGCTGGAGACTTATGTGCAGGATACCAAGCTGACAGACGAGGCCATGGCTTATCTCCAGCAGGAGCTGCTGAAGATCAAGCGGCCCACCATCGCGGTGTTCTGGGGAGATCATCTGCCTGCGCTCAGCGCCGGGATCTATACCGCAGCAGGCTGGGATCAGGAGCCAAGGCTGAAGCATGAGACGAAGCTGTTGGTACTCGCTAACTTTGAGATCGGGAAAGAGCCGCTCGGGACGCTTAGCCCGGCCTTTCTCGGCCCTGCGGTCTTCCGGTTATCCGGGCAGACGCTGCCGGCCTTTTATAAGCTGCTGGAGCAGGTACGGGCGGAAATTCCGGGACTTAGCAAGAAGGTGCTAATCGGGCCGGGCGATACCGGAATTCTGCAGGAGCTGACCCCTGAGCAGCAGGCGCTGCTGGATGACTACCGTCTGGTCGAATATGACCTGCTGGAAGGGGAGAAATATGCGGAGTCGCTGATGTTCTGAGCACTCCGCCGTGGCTTAGCGCAGCCCCACATCATGGAAGCGGTTCTCAATCGGCTCCCGCAGCAGCAGACGAATGGACTGGATCGCTGCGGTCTCGATACGCTTCGCTTCCCGGAGGAGCGGAATCAGGCCCTCAGCATTAATGGAACATGGAGCCTCTGGAGCTTGTACGGGCCTCTCGTTAAGAGCGTCTGTAATTTCATTATAGACAGCGGCCAGAGCCGTATAATGTTCGGCAATCCCTTCAAGTTCGGGCCAGTACAGGCTGGCTTCCCATGTGTAGGCTGCCGTATCCTGTTTCATTCCTGCATAGAAGATCAGCGTCTCATAGGCTCCGGCAGCATCATAGTTCCCGTCCGCCAAGGCCTCAAGCATGGCATCATAGGCCTTAAGTCCGCAGGCATATTGCGATTCCGGCAGCATCGGATCATGAACCTCTGCCTTGTACACCGCTTGAATGAAGGACTCTCTGATTACCTGAAGCCTATCTTTTGGGACCTGACCTTCATAGATCTGGCCGTACCAATAAGGTGAATCATTCCTCCCAAGCTGCTCGTAAGGCAGTTCGTGCTCAGCGGCTGAATTCAGCTCCTTGTAATAAAAGAGCTGCTGCTGATCATCACAGCGGGTAATCACTACGAACCGGTCCTTCCAGCAGACCACCCCGGTGCCCTGCTTAAGTGATTGACGGATTGCCGCAATGGCCTGTTTCTGATAGAGAGGGAAGGTAGGGCTGAAGTTAAAGCCTGCACCCTGCATGGCGATAAGGCCGATCAGATCTGCCGCTACGAAATGTTCAGCCGCCCAGTTATAAGCTGTAGCTGAATCCGGGTGAAGCTGCCTGTGCACGGACAGGCGGAAACATAAGGCCGTCATGCCGGACAGCATATGGACGGGCAGGCTGAACCAGCCTTTGGCCGAGAGGACCTGGTGCATGGCATCTGCAAAAGAAGAAGAGAGCGGCACACGCAGCTGATCCGTAGCGGCTGAAGCTTGTTTGTTATGATAATCACTCATCGTGCGGTATGCGCCCCCCATCTTGGCAGTGTGGACCGTTTCTGGTCCGGGTACTGTTCTGAAATTACCCGAACCAATTGCATGGCCCGCTCCTCCAGCTCCAAGGCCTTCTCCAAAGCAGAGCAGAGGGAAGGAAGCTGTTCCTGGTTCAGCAGCTTGCTCCCATTCTCCTTCTGGATTGCAGCAGCCACCGGGCCGGCCAGCTCCTCCGCCAGCTCATCATACAAGCAGCTGACTTCCTTAAGCCCCGGCAATACGGACTGAACCTCCCGCAGATAAGCGGAGATCTCGGTCCGTGAAGTCATGTACGATTCAAGGATGTAAATAGCACCGTAGCTGTCGAATCCGCCGTGCTGAAGCGCCCGGATCAGGAAGCTGTAGGCCAGGCGGCCTGAACCGAGGCTTAAGTCAGGAAGTGTTTTGTGAGGAGTCTCCCAATCCTCCAGCGCAAGCCGCAGCGACTCCAGTACAGCATCCTGCAGCGGAAACTTCACACGCTCTCCGATATACATACAGTCCCAGAAGGGCGTGAAGTTCAGGCCGAAGTTATCATACAGCACAACCTGCGTCTCACCGGACCAGCCATCCTGTACATAGAACACCCGGTCCTCCTCATCATAACCATGAATCACGCCGAATTCCGGTATCCAGTAGATGCAGGCCCGGCCGCGGTCCAGACTCTGCTTGACATTGTCAATGGCGATCCGTTGATACTCCCCGAACGAATCATGTCTGGTTCTTCCGCCGTCATATTGGAAGAAGATGCCGAGGTTATCGGCGGCCGCACTATGCTCTGTGCCCCACTGCCCATAAGCCGTAACGGATAAGGGGAGGAGCTTCTCGTGTACGGTGAATTTGAAGGCCATGCCGCTTAGCCCGGAGAGCATGAATTTCGGACTCTCGAATAAACCGGCGGCAGTCACTACGGCATAGAGCGCATCGGTAAAAGATTTGGATTCACGCTTCATCTGAACGTCAAGAATTACGCCTGTTCGCTTGCTCACTGTTCATTCTCCTGTTCATCCAGCCGTCTCACTGCAACCTCACAGATGCTGCGGAGCTTGTCCTTCAGCCATTTGGGAGACAGGAGGGCACTCCACTCCGAGTGGAGCAGATGTGCAATGAACGCGCTGGTATCATAAAAATCAACCTCATAGACATGCTCAGCAGCAGCACGGAGCCGATAACCACCCCATGAGCTGTCCTGAGGTACTTGGTTAATACATATTCTCGCCGTGAATGGCTTCAAGGGTCTGGCCTGCTCCGCCGGTGCCGCAGGGCCGTCTTCTCCGGCTGTGAAGACCCTGCCGGTCAGCGTTAGCTGACGGATGCCGGACAGGCTGAAATACTCACTCCGGCCATCGCCCTCCATAGCGGCCTCCAGATAATCTTCCTCCACCCGCCGGCTTAGCCGCAAAGGGCAGAGATACAGCTCCTGCGAAGTGTCCTCCCCGGCAAGGTAGAGAACATGGACCACCCTGCGGGCCGAGATCGCCTGCTCCAGCATCTCCATCATCTGTATGCGGTGGGCATTCACTTCAAAGACAGGCAGCTTAAGCTCCCTGTCCGTAAGAGGCTGCTCCGTGAACCGCTCCAGCAGCCCCCCGACCTTGCGTATACTCTGGGCATTCTCATAATCATAGTGGCTATACCGGTAAGCCAGATATTTAAGCACCCGCTGCTCCTCGTCCGTAATGTACAGATGAGGCAGCACGAAGCTGTTGTCCTCGTATATATATCCGCGCTGCTTCGCCACATACCGGAGCGGAGCCCGCAGCGATTCTGTCAGGTATTCAATATCCCGCTGGGCTTGGCGCCTGGAAATCTCGAACTGCTCCGCCAGCTTGCTGCTGTTCGGATACGCCAGCTGGCGGACCTGCTGGTCAAACCACTGAATCCGGTGAATATGGCTCATGCTGCTCCTTCCGCTCCTTTCAGTAGCTTTCAGTATAGCTCCTGATGATTATGAAGACCAGAGGGACAACTTCCCTGAATAAGAAAACAAGGATGCTCCCTGCTCCCATGCACGGAGCATGAAGCAGGGCAGACATCCCTGTATCGCCTTACTTGGTTGCTGCGTCCACTCTAACCTGCGTGGCTTTGTCGCAGCGCTTGCAGACCTTTAGGGCGGTACCGTCGGATTTTATTTTGGTGTAGAGAAGCTTGATCCGGGTGGACCCGCAGACCGGGCAGGTGCCGCGTCCGCGGGAAGGGAGGGTCCAGAGAACCCGTCCGCGTTTGGTTTTTGACATTCTTGTAATCCTCGTTTCATTGAATTGATGGTACTTGTCCAGTATAGAACAATCGGTACGACATAAAATGTCGTAGCAGATAACGATCTTTATCTATAGGCTCTGTAACGTAATTGACGGAACGGCTGCCAAGCCAGTAGACTAGATTGGTCATAGATGGAAGAACCTGGGGCCTGTGGGCCTTCGGCATTCATTGTTATGAAAGGGGTTACATTTGTGAAAAAGCTGTGGCTCGTCTATGTGCTGTTAATCGGCATCTTCGTGCTCTACGTGCTGAATTACAAGCAGCAGGGAAAGGCGGCAGACCCGTGGGAGACTACCGGACTGCGCGGTAATATTGAGGACAAATATGTGATGGTCACGTTCCAGATCGGCATTGATTACTGGAAAAGCGTGCTGAAGGGCTTCGAGGATGCCGCAGAGGAGCTTAATGTATCCGTCGAGTATCACGGCTCTACCCAGCATAACGCGAGTGAACAGATGACGGTGCTGGAGCAGACCATCGCCAAGAAGCCGGCGGGGATTGCTATTTCGGCCGTGAATTCCAAGCTGCTTACAGCGACGATTAACAAGGCTGTGGAGAGCGGCATTCCGGTGGTGCTGTTTGATTCGGGAGCGGAGGGCAGCAAGGCGTATTCCTTCCTGGGAACGGACAATTATAATGCCGGAACGAAGGCGGCGCATAAGATGGCCGAGCTGACCGGGGGCAAGGGCGAGGTCGCCATTATCACCACACCGGATCAGCATAATCACCAGGAGCGGACGGACGGCTTCACGGATACCATCCGCAGCAAGTACCCGCAGATGAAGCTGGTGGCGGTCAAGGATGGGCGGGGAGATCAGGTGGCGTCCAGGGAGGCTGCCGAGCAGCTGCTGGTGCGGTATCCGCAGCTGGCAGGGATTTTTGCCACGGAAAGTAATGGCGGTATTGGGGTTGCGGAAGCCGTGGAAGCCGCCCCTGGCAGCCAACCGGTCCCGCAGATTATCAGCTTCGATACGGATAAAGGCACACTCGATCTGGTGAAGGAAGGCAAGATTGCCGCAACCATGGCCCAGGGCACCTGGAATATGGGTTATTGGTCGCTGACCGAGCTGTTTCATCTGCACCGTGATCTGGAGGCTGACCCTGAAGCTTATGCCAATAATAAGCCCCTGCCTGTCCCCGATTCTGTAGATACCGGAATTGATGTGGTCACGCGGCAGAATGTGGACAATTATTATGCCAAATAGGCGGCAGAGGGGGAGCCTGTGATGCGCAAGGCCGGCGTGAGCATGGAAAAGCTGAAGCTGAATAATATGCCAATCCGCTATAAGCTGATTATTCACTTTTTGCTGATTAGCATTCTGCCTTCTATTGGACTGGGGCTGTTGATTGGCTGGACGGTGGACCGGATCGTGGAGGAGCAGAGCACCGAGAACACGATGCAGCTCATCCGCAAGGTGAATACCGCCATTGAGAGTGATGTGGAGAATCTGCAGAAAATTACATACCTGATCTCGTTCGATCCGGGCGTCCAGAAGTTCCTGAAGGGGGCGCCGCCGGTTCCGGCACAGCCGGACTCCGCAGCGGGCAACGGGGAATCGGCGGAATACAATATCCGCAAATTTCTGCAGGGCTTCACCACGCTCAGCTCCGAGATTGCCGGCATTATGCTGGTCAACCGTGAAGGCGATTTCATCAGCAACGAGATGTATACCCGTTCCGGTACCCGGCTGACGGAGGAGAGCTGGTACAAGCAGGCGGCAGAGAATAAGGGGATCTTCCTGATCGTCGGGCATCCGTATGGCCGTGCGGTCAGGTCCCATGTGGACTATAAGGAGAGCGAGGTGGTCTCCGCTGTGCGGGCCATTGTGAATCCTGAGACGCAGGTGGTCCAGGGCGTGGTGCTGGTGGATCTGAAGCTGCGGGTGATCGCGGAGACGGCTAGAGATGTCACGCTCGGCAAGACCGGATATCTGACAGTGGTGGACAATCGCGGAGAGATGATCTACGCGCCGCAGCATCCTTTAATGCGTACCATCCCGGCAGGTCTGTTCACTGAGTCCTCGGGCATTACCTCGGAGACGGTAGACGGCCGCAAGCTTCAGCTGATCTACCGGACCTCGCCGTTTACCGGCTGGACCACGATGGGCGTGTTCCCGATGGATGAGTCGGCTTATGGAATCCGCGAGATTACGTTCAATGTTGTTACCTTTGTATTTGTAGTCTGTATGCTGGGCATGACCGCATCGTTCTATCTGGCCTATTCGATCTCCCGTCCTATCGGCCAGCTGGCTTCCTTCATGAGCAAGGCGCAGTCCGGCGATCTGACGATCCGCTACTGGGGCAGCCGTTCCGATGAGATCGGGCTGCTCGGCCGCAGCTTCAATACGATGCTGGCCCAGATTGGCCGGCTGCTATCCCTGACCGAGCTTCAGGCGCGGCAAAAGCGTGAGGCGGAGCTGCGCAGTCTCCAGGCGCATATCAAGCCGCATTTTCTGTACAATACGCTGGATACGATTCACTGGATGGCCCGCAGCAAGGGAGCGGAGGATATCGCCGAGGTCGTCCAGTCCCTCTCCAGGCTGTTCCGGCTGGGCTTAAGCAAAGGGAGCGATATCATACCGCTCTCCGATGAGCTGGAGCATATCGTCAGCTATCTGAAAATTCAGCATGTCCGTTATAGCACGAAGCTGACGTATTCCATTGAAGTGGAGCCGCACTTACAGGAGCTGTATGTGCTTAAGCTGCTGCTGCAGCCGATGGTGGAGAACGCGATCTATCACGGCATCAAGGAGCGGCGCGGCCCCGGACACCTCTCCATTGCAGTCGTGGAACGGGACAACGACCTGTCTCTTACTGTTCGCGATGATGGTGCAGGGATGTCTGCAGATAAGCTGAAGGAGCTCAGGCGGCGGCTTGAAGCGGTAGGTACAGAAGAACTGGAGCGCCCGGAGACGGAAATAGCTGTAACAGGCACCGCAGGAAGCGGCTACGGCATATTGAATGTGCAGGCGCGGATCAGGCTGACCTATGGAGCGCCGTACGGTATCCAGATAGAGAGCGGGCCGGGTCAGGGAACTCTTGTAACGGTGCGTCATCCGGTTGTTCGTGAGAGTTACCCAGAGAAACAATAGGATAGAGGAGGATGATCTGTACATGATGGACAAATGGAAAGTAATCATTGCCGATGATGAGCGTATTATCCGGGAGGGCATCCGGCAATGCGTGGACTGGGATAGCCTGGGTATGGAGGTGACGGCAGAGGCAGAAGACGGGGAGGAGGCGCTGGAGCTGGCTGTGGAGCATGCCATCCATATCGCCCTGGTGGACCTGAACATGCCGATTATGCATGGCATGGAGCTGATGAAGCGGCTGCGGGAAGCGCTGCCCGGCTGTAAGATTATTGTAATCACCGGCCACGATGAATTCGCTTATGCGCAGGAGTCGATCCGGCTGCAGGTGAATGATTATATTCTCAAGCCTGCGGAACCGAAGCAATTGATGCAGGTGCTGCGGGGCGTCCGCGATGAGCTGGAGTCCGAGCGGCAGCAGAGCCAGCATCTGGAGCAGGCTTCCCGGCAGCTGATGAAGAACTTTCCCCTGCTGCGCGAGCGCTTCTGCCAGGAATGGCTGGACGGTAATCTGAGCCAGGCGGAGATCCGGGAGCAGCTGCAATTCCTCAAGCTTCCGCCGCAGCGGCCGGAGCTGATCGGCATCATCCGCTGGAGGTGGGAGGGCCAGCATCCGGCGATGAAGGAGAAGGAGCGGCAACTCTTCTTATTCGCCATAGAGAATATCGCCTCCGAGCTGTTGGACCCGTATCCTAAGGTGATGTTCCGGGACGCCGCCGGATTGATCGTTATCCTGCTGTGGGATGCCGCAGGGGAGCGTATCCTGGCCGGAGTGGAGGCCGCGGTGCGCAGCCATCTCAAAATCGCCGTTGAAGTCGGCACCCGGCTGATCCAAGGCGAGATTACAGAGCTGGCCGCCGCCTACCGGAGCTGCCGGGTGGCGCTGGTCAAGGAGCAGCCGCTGTCCCCGCTCGTCCGCCGGGCGAAGCAGCATATCCAGGAGCATTACAGCGAATACGGGCTTACCCTGGAGGCCACAGCAGGCTTGCTTCAAGCCTCTCCGGTCTACCTGAGCCGCTTGTTCAAGCAGGAGGTGGGCGAATCCTTCGGCGCATATCTGACCCAGACCCGTATCCGCCGGGCCGCCCAGCTTCTGCATTCCACCGAGCTCAGTATTAACGAGGTGGCAGAGCAGTCAGGCTATGAGACCCAGCATTATTTCAGCACCGCCTTCAAGAAGCAGACCGGGGTGGCGCCGCTGCAGTTCCGTAAAGGGGTGCAGGCTGAGGTACGAAAGTAACTGAAGATACTGAATTAACAGTGGGGGAATGCTTCCGCAGCCATCTATAGGCGCGACGCATTCCTTTTTATATATATAAAGTTGAAATTTCACAAAAACAGTAGCCTCAGTGTAAATACGGCACCTGCCCCCGGTTGCTATACTCGATTTGTCACACGGGAACACCTGTGGAAGACATCAGAATAGTTCAGGGGGTAGTGCAGGAATGAAAAAATATTCAATGATCACGCTTCTGCTAACAATGGTACTCATCTTGTCTGCATGCGGCAACAGCGGTAATTCATCCAGCAGTGCTGACGGCTCTTCCGGCGGCGGGGATACATCCAAGGGCAAGGTGGGCATTGCGATGCCGACCAAATCCTCGGAGCGCTGGGTGAATGACGGCAACAACATGGTCAAGGAGTTCGAGAAGCTGGGCTACGGGACGGATCTGCAATATGCGGAGGATGTTGTCGAGAATCAGGTCTCGCAGATTGAGAACATGATCACCAAAGGTGTGAACGCGATTGTAATCGCTTCAATTGACGGCGAGGCGCTGACGGATGTGCTGCAGAAGGCGCATGACGCCAACGTTAAGGTGATCGCTTATGACCGTCTGATCAAAAAAAGTGAATTCGTAGACTATTATGCGACCTTCGATAATTTCAAGGTAGGTGTGCTGCAAGGCTCTTACATTGAAGAGAAGCTTGGCCTGAAGGACGGCAAAGGCCCGTTCAACATCGAGCTGTTCGGCGGATCGCCGGATGACAATAATGCCTATTTCTTCTTCGATGGTGCCATGTCGATTCTGAAGCCTTACATTGATTCCGGTAAACTGGTGGTCCGCAGCAAGCAGCTTACGATGGATAAGGTAGCTACGTTGCGCTGGGACGGCGCTGCCGCCCAGTCACGGATGGATAACCTGCTGAGTGCGAACTATGCGGGCGATAATCTGGACGCTGTCTTGTCTCCATACGATGGCATCAGCATCGGTATCCTGTCTTCGCTCAAGGGTGTAGGCTACGGCTCCGGTGACAAGAAGCTTCCGGTGGTTACCGGACAGGACGCCGAGCTGGCTTCCGTGAAGTCCATTCTGGCCGGAGAGCAGACCCAGACGGTATTCAAGGATACCCGCGAGCTGGCTAAGAAGGCAGTGGAGATGACGGAGAGTGTGCTGAAGGGGACCGAAGCCGAAGTCAACGATACCACCACCTACGACAACGGGGTCAAAATCGTCCCGTCCTACCTGCTGGAGCCGGTCTCTGTGGATGCGGCCAACGTGGATAAAGTGCTGGTGGACGGCGGGTACTACACCAAAGAGCAGCTCGGACAATAATAATCCGCAGCAATTTCTCGCGGTTTCCCGGCGGCATTGAACAACGAAAAAATCCGCCGGAGAACCGCTGCACAGTCACAAGGAAAGCTGGGTGAGAGGCATATGAGTGAAATTATTTTGGAGATGAAAGGCATCACCAAGACATTCCCCGGCGTCAAAGCGCTCTCGTCAGTCAATCTGCAGGTGAAGGCAGGCGAGATCCACGCCCTCTGCGGAGAGAATGGGGCAGGCAAGTCCACGCTGATGAAGGTGCTTAGCGGAGTGTATCCGCACGGGACGTATGAAGGGGATATCTATTACCAGGGGCAGGTATGCCAGTTCAAGGATATCAAGGACAGCGAGGGCCTGGGGATCGTCATTATCCATCAGGAGCTGGCGCTGATTCCGTATTTGTCGATTTCGGAGAACATCTTCCTCGGCAATGAACAGGCCAGACGCGGGGTGATCAACTGGAACGAAACGACGGTCAAGACCAAGGCGCTGCTAACGACCGTCGGCCTCAAGGAATCGCCGTTTACAGGAGTCTCTACGATAGGTGTCGGCAAGCAGCAGCTTGTAGAGATCGCGAAGGCGCTCTCCAAGGAAGTGAAGCTGCTCATTCTCGACGAACCGACAGCGGCGCTGAATGAGGATGATAGCGAGAATCTGCTGCTGCTCATTCTGGAGCTGAAGAAGCAGGGGATATCCTCGATTATCATTTCCCACAAATTGAACGAAATCGAGAAGATAGCGGATTCCGTCACGATTCTGCGCGATGGACAGACCATCAAGACCCTGGATATGAAGCAGGATGCCGTTACAGAGGATGTCATTATCAAAGGCATGGTCGGGCGTGATCTGACGAACCGTTACCCTGAGCGCACACCGGATCCGGGCGAGACGATCTTCGAGATTCGGGACTGGAATGTCTACCACGAGACACAGGCGGACCGCAAAATGCTGGATCAAATTAATCTCTACATCCGGCGCGGTGAGGTGGTCGGCATTGCCGGGCTGATGGGCGCAGGGCGCACGGAGCTGGCGATGAGTGTGTTCGGCAAGTCTTATGGCAAGCGGATCAGCGGCCAGACTTTTATGCACGGCAAGGAGGTACACCTGAATAACATCAGCCAGGCGATAGAGCATGGGTTAGCCTACGTAACCGAGGACCGCAAGCATTACGGCCTGATCCTGATCGACGATATCAAGCGGAACATCTCGCTCAGCAGCCTGAAGAAGCTCTCCCGTCATGGCGTCATTAATGAGAACGAGGAGGTACTGGTCGCAGAGGAATACCGCAAGAAGCTGAACATCAAGACCCCCAGCATCCTGCAAAAAACCGTGAATCTCAGCGGCGGCAACCAGCAGAAGGTGGTACTCAGCAAATGGATCTACGCCCAACCGGATGTGCTGATCCTCGATGAGCCTACGCGGGGCATCGATGTCGGGGCCAAATACGAAATCTATTCCATCATCAACAGTCTTGCCGCAGAGGGGAAGGGCGTGCTGGTCATCTCTTCCGAGCTGCCGGAAATTATCGGGATGTGCGACCGGATCTACACCATGTGTGAAGGGCGGATCAGCGGGGAAGTGGTACGGAAGGATGCGTCGCAGGAGCTTTTGATGAAATTTATGACACGAAGCAGGGGGTAACACCGCATGGGAGCCATTAGTGAACTGTTCAAAAAAAATATCCGCCAATACGGCATGATCATTGCCTTGATTTTTATTTCGGTGTTCTTTCAAATTCTGACCGACGGCATTCTGCTGAAGCCGCTGAACGTGACCAATCTCATTCTGCAGAACAGCTACATACTGGTGCTGGCTATCGGGATGGTGCTGGTAATCATCACTGGGCATATCGACCTCTCGGTCGGCTCGGTAGCTGCCTTCATCGGTGCCCTGTCGGCCATTATGATGGTGGATATGGAGCTGAATCCGGTGCTGGCCGTAGTCATCTCGCTGCTGATGGGCGCGCTGGTCGGGGCCTGGCAGGGCTTCTGGGTCGCTTATGTCAAAATCCCGGCGTTCATCGTGACCCTGGCGGGCATGCTGCTGTTCCGGGGACTGACGATGATCGTGCTGAACGGGCAGTCGATTGCGCCTTTCCCAAAGACTTTTCAGAAGATCAGCTCCGGGTTCATTCCCGATGTCGCCAGCGGGGGCTCGCTGAATGTGCTGACCCTGATCATCGGTGTTCTGCTGTCGCTGCTGGTGATCTATCAGGAAATCCGCAGCCGCCGGATCACGGTGAAGTACGGCTTCGAGCGTTCTCCAATCTGGATGTCTGTTGCCAAGGCTGCTGCGCTGGTGATTGTCATCAACCTGTTCACCTATGTTCTGGCGCAATATAACGGGATTCCTAACATTCTTGTCATTCTGATGGTGCTGATCGTGATGTACTCCTTCGTCATGAACCACATGACCATGGGTCGGCATATCTATGCCCTGGGCGGCAATGAGAAGGCGGCCAGCCTCTCCGGCGTCAAAACCAAACGGGTGACCTTCTGGGTATTCGTTAACATGGGTGTACTCGCTGCCCTGTCCGGTCTGGTCTTCGCGGCCCGCCTGAACTCGGCTACCCCTAAGGCCGGTACGAACTTCGAGCTGGATGCTATCGCTGCCTGCTTCATCGGCGGAGCCTCCGCGTCCGGGGGAATCGGAACCGTAGTCGGTGCCATTATCGGCGGTCTGGTCATGGGCGTCATGAACAACGGCATGTCGCTCGTCGGCCTCGGCGTAGACTGGCAGCAGGGGATCAAGGGACTGGTGCTGCTGCTTGCCGTAGGCTTTGATATCTATAACAAATCGAAGACAGCCTGATATAAGATAGAACCGGGCCGGAACTGCTCCAGGGGGAGCGGCTCCGGCTTGCCTGTCGTACAAGTTCTCCCGCACAGCTTGCAGCATACGGCTCTGGCATGGATAATAGCACCTAAGGTGCTTTATATTTCATGTTATATAGATTGAACTAAAATTTAAGTTAAAGGAAAAGTGGCGGAGGGGAATTTTGGAACTGGAGGAGCGGAAGCGACCGCCTTTGTGTTTGAATTTCTACCGCGTAATGCGGTTTAATTTAGGAAATTCAAACACAACAGCGGCCGGAAGTCCAAAACTTCTCTGGAGTCACGGCTAATCCCAAAACATAAAAACCATTAGTTCAATTTATATAGTACAGGAGGCTACAGATGCAGATTATTGCCATGCTGACCATGCTGATTGACCATGTCGGCCTGATCTTTTTCCCGGGTGAGCTTGCCTGGAGATATGTGGGGAGAATTGCCTTTCCGATCTACTGCTACGCGCTGGCGCAAGGCTATATCCATACCTCTTCCAGACCCCGCTATTTCCGGCGGCTGCTCGTCATCGCTGTGCTGGCGCAGATTCCGTACAATCTGGCGATCCATCCGGGAGGCTGGAATGTCGTCTTCACCCTGCTGATCTCAGCGCTTGTCCTTGCCCTGCTTGATAAGCTGCCGAATCTGTGGGCGGGTATTCCGGTAGTAGCCGTAGCTGTGCTGCTGATGGATGCTCTGCCTCTGGACTACAACGCTTACGGCCTGCTGCTGGTGCTGATCTTCCGTTATACCCGTTCTTACGTGCTGGTGCTGGCGCATTTGGCGCTGAATGTATTCTATCTGTTCTATTATAATTGGCTGGTGCAGATGGCCAGCATTATTCCGACCCTTCTGATTGCGCTGACTCCGGGTTTTTGGGTGCTGCTGGAGAAGAAGCGTCTGCCGCGCTGGGTCTGGTGGTGCTTTTATCCGGCCCATTTAGCAATACTTGCGTTGGTAAAGTTTCTCTTTTTCAAAGAATGGGTATTTATAGAATGGCGGAGTTTATTTAGCGTATGAGGGTTCATCATTTCCAGGTGCTGTATTTACAAATCCATGCTCCTCTGAGATGATGGGTACGTTGCCAAATTATGAGCTAGAGGAGACATGCTATGAAGAAAATGAAAGCAAGAACCAAATGGCTGGTGCCGATTCTCGCCCTGCTACTGATTCTGTCAGGCTGCCAAGCGGTTGGCGGCTTCGATGTCAATAAGGCACTGCTGGGGGATCTGGATGTCAAATCCTCTGAATCCAGCACTACGATGACCCTGAACGCTGTTCCTGCAGCAGGTATCACCGCAGAGGACAAGGAAGTTATTGATCTTATTAATTCCTTATCGCTTACGCTCGGCCATGTGAAGGTTCAGGATAACGGCAACGTCTCGGCCACGGGAGTTGTGGGTTACAAGGAGTTCAAGATTCCTTTCTCCCTCTTCACCGACCAGAAGAACCTGGTCTTCACCGCTGAAGGCGCGAAGCAGCCGTTCTACATGCCGCTTCAGAGCAATGAAATGTTGCTCGGTCTGGAAGCAACCGATCCGGCCAAGACCTTGGAATTCACTAAGCTGGCCTCCCAGTTTGTGATCAAGAATCTTCCGAATCCGGGTGCGATCACAGTGACATCCGTTAATGAATCCGTATACGGCCAGCCAACCAGCTTGACGAAGCTACATACGGAAATTACAGGGGAAGAGCTTCCGGTATTGCTTAAGAGCTTCCTGAGATCTGTGTCGAAGGATACCGAAGGCTTCACCGCTCTGATTAGCGGTCTGTATGATTACATGTATCCGCTCATCAAAGACAGAGCTGAAGATCTGAACAGCATCGGTCTGGGCGATATTCCGCTGGAAGACAAAGAAGGGGTAGTCACCGTAGTGCATGATGCAGCCAAGCTGGCTGTGGATGCTCTCCTGCTGGTCTATGACAAGCAACTGGAGAACCTCTATGAATCGACCCCTGAACTCAAGACTGTTCTCGGCAAGGATACGAAGCTGACTGCGGATATCTTCGTAGATAACGGCTTCCATGTCCGCAAACAGAACATCGACTTCAATGTTGCTCTTCCGGCCGATGAATATCTGCCGCTGCAGAGCATCAGCATGAAGCTGGTGTCCGAGACCTGGAATGTGAACGGTCCGGTAACGGCTGATCCAATCAGCACCGTGGGTGCAATTGATTATTCCAAGGGTGACCTTACTCCAGGGGAAACGCTGAGAAGCTTCGATGCCAATTCATCCGTCTATAAGCTGCTCAAAGAGGAGATGGCAATTACCTCCAAGAGCCTAATGATCGCACCGGATGACGATTACTATTATCCGGTCGTGAAGAATGGTACTACCTATGTACCGCTGCGCTATGTCGCAGAGGATCTGGATGCCAAGGTAGAGTGGGATGGACCTAACAAATCGATCAAGGTAACTGACGATGTATACGGCGATCAGCTCGTATTCAAAATCGGTTCCGCGCAGGCACAAATTGCCGGCAAGACCGTGAAGCTTCCGTTAGCAGTAT
The DNA here is from genome assembly GCF_038006885.1 of Paenibacillus sp. FSL R7-0302. Taxonomy (NCBI): domain Bacteria; kingdom Bacillati; phylum Bacillota; class Bacilli; order Caryophanales; family Paenibacillaceae; genus Paenibacillus; species Paenibacillus sp. FSL R7-0302. The sequence goes on along the minus strand of NZ_JBBOWB010000001.1, from coordinate 3,350,481 downwards.
TCGTAGATGAGTATGGAGATGCTAATGTGCCGCTGCGTGTATTGGCTGAAGGCCTGCATGCTACGGTTGAAGTAGATGATGACGGCTATATCTGGATCGAACGTCCGTAAGAAGTACAGTTATAGTCAACAAACCGGGACCCCTGAGCAATCAGGCGGTTCCGGTTTTTTTGTTGAATAGGAAATTATGATTTTCGTCCGGTGTCTTGGAGCATCGGCAGGATCTATATTCTGGATCAGTAATAGGATTTCACCGGACACATGGACAGCGCGTGGTCATCTGGGCCGGATGTGGTCGAAAAACCGACCACAATGGGGATGCCGCAGGCATTTTGTTCTGTGGGAGTTACCGGTCTTGCCTTGACAATATAGGTTTATTGCAATAGACTTAACATTATTAGGTCTACTGCAATAAACTTATAAGGAGTGAAGAGGATGGAGCCATACAAATTATTTGATGCCGAATATAAATTCGCTTGCCTGATCTGGGATCATGAGCCGATTAATTCTACAGAGCTGGTGAAGCTGAGTCTCTCGGAACTGGGCTGGAAGAAGTCCACGACCTATACCGTATTGAGAAAGCTATGTGAGCGGGGAATTCTCAGAAACGAGGGGGCCATGGTCACAGCTATCATCCCGAAGTCGGAGGCGCAGCGGCATGAGAGCCAGACGGTAGTGGACAAAGCCTTTGGCGGGTCGTTGCCGCAGTTTTTGACTGCTTTTCTCGGGGATAAGAAATTGTCCGCGAAGGAAGCGGCGGAGCTGAAAAGGATTATCGAGGAGGCCTCCCGATGACGGACCTGTGGATCAGCATTCTGAATATGAGCGTTACAGCCAGTTATGTAGCCGTGGCCGTCATGCTGGCAAGAGTCCTGCTGCGGCGCGCGCCCAAGATTTTCTCCTATATCCTGTGGTCAGCCGTAATGATCAGGCTGATCCTGCCCGTCAGCTTCACTTCAAGCTTCAGTATCCTGAGGCTGGCAGGGCGGCCTGCAGGCTCGCCCGGCACAGGGCAGCTGCAATTCGTTCCGCAGCATATAGGGAAGCAAGCGCAGCCTGCATTGGACACCGGAACAGGTTCAGCAGGAAGCCTGTGGAACAGTCTGTCTCCGCCGGTAGCACCGTCGGCAAGCGTGAATCCTGTGCAAGTCATCCTGTGGGCCGGCAGTATGATCTGGCTGACAGGTGTTATAGTCCTGCTGCTGTACAGCGTGATCTCTTACCTGAGAGTCATGCGCAGTGTCCGTACAGCAACAATTGTGAAGGGGCATGTCTTTGAGACGGACCAGATCATGACTCCATTCGTATTCGGCTTCTGGAAGCCAAGGATCTACATCCCGGCCGGGATGAGCGGACAGGTGCTGTCCCATATCCTGCTGCACGAGCAGACTCATATTAACCGGCGGGATTACCTGATCAAGCCGCTGATGTTCCTGCTGGTCATTCTCCATTGGTTCAACCCGCTGATGTGGCTGTCTTTTGTGCTCATGAGCAAGGATATGGAGATGTCCTGCGATGAAGCGGTGATCCGGAAGCTGGGTCCGCAGGTTAAAAGCAGTTACTCAGGCTCCCTGCTTGGCTTCTCAGCCCGCCGGAGCGGTCTTATGACCGGCAGTCCGCTGGCTTTTGGAGAGAGCAGTGTAAAGGCGCGGATTAAGCATATTCTTGCTTACCGCCAGCCGACCTCGGGGAGTGTAGCCGCTTTTACCCTCGTTCTTGTGATCCTGCTGATTGGATGTACCGCTAATCCCAAGCCTGTGCAGCATCCGTCGCAGCTGTTATATTCCGGTTATACGATGGATCAGCTGCTGGAGAGCAAGACAAAGTATATTGGTGACGCCAGCAAGGTCACAGCGCTGCTTGGTGCAATGCCGCTGCCGCAAGGACTGGAGAGGGCAGGCATTGAGCTGACAACCGGCTCCCGCCCGTATGAGTTAACCATCAATTATACAGTAAACGATATTAAGGGAATGTGGAACGATGAGCTTCAGGCGTTAAGCCGGGACCCACTCCTGAAGAATTCGGTCCTGCTGTTCACCCTGATTGATAACGCGGATATTATTAATTACTCACTTGCGGATGAAGGGATAACATACAGCTTCACGTTCGCCAGAGAAGAGATAGATAAGCTGCTTGGAGAGGATGTCCGCCCGTATGGAGCGGATGAAGCTGGTCTTCGTAAGCTGATCGACCGGCTGGATAGTGTCAAGCTGACTCCTTAAATGCCGATTTTTACAGAATCCTGCTTGCCGCCCTGGATGGTTGTAGTAGCCGGTGCGGCGGGTGGAATGGTGATCGGGTGGTGACTTAAGCGTATAACTCATGGAATGCTCCCTACGTGGGGTGCAACCTAGAGGGGCGTAATGCTGGGGGATTATGTATGCCGACTTTTTCCAAGACCTAATTCAACATAATAACAGAACGCAAAGAAACAGTCTATATTTTTCTCCGGGAATGGAATAGAGTGGAGTAGCCGGCAATACAAGAAGAAGCGGAGTGTGGTTACTTGAAATTTCATTGTCATCTGGAGGCTGCTGTATTACAGGAGTATGTGGAGAAGGTCTTAGGCTCGAGTTATACCGTCGTAAAGGTTAGCAAGATGGAGGGCGGTGCCCAGAAGGTGGTCTATAAGCTCGACTTCAGCAATGGCTTCTCCTGTATTCTGTATGTGTGGGATCTTGCCATGAATTATTTCCAAGAAGAAATCGTTAATCATAATATACATGCTGAGTCCTACGGGAGCGAATTATTTGAGAGCAATAACAGGTTCCTGACGGAGCATGCAATCCGTACGCCATTACTCTATGATCTGAACAGGGACAGAGACCGGTACGATTTCGATTATGCACTGGTTGAATATGCTGCCGGACAAGATGCCGAGGTGTATTTCCAACATCCCGATAACAAGGTTCAGGATAAAGTCTTCCGGCAGCTGGGAGAAATGATTCACGCCTTGCATAGGATTCAGAGCAGAACCTATGGCAAACCGGGTGAAACTACGCCTAACAACATACAATGTCATCTGCATCAATTATACAATGGGATAAAACAGCTATCTTACGCCGCAGAGCATGTGGAAGCCATCCGCAAGAATCAAGGAAAACTGCTCGAGCAGCTATACAGCCTGGAGTCTAAGATAGCACTCCGCAACAGCTACGGATTCATTCACGGGGAGCTTGGCCCCAACCATGTGATCGTTACGGATCAGCTGGAGCCTTGCCTGATTGATATTGAAGGCGCTGAATTCTATGATATTGAACATGAGCACAGCTTCCTAGAAATGCGTTTTGGAGAGCATTACCGACGTTATTTGAATAATGTTCAGCTCGATGAGAACCGGAAGCGGTTCTATAAGCTTCATCATCATCTTTCATTGATATCAGGCGGGTTGAAGTTAGTTCACCGAGGGTTCCCTGACCAGCAGCTTGCCAGAGGAATTGCCGATCGTCATACTCACTGTGCGCTCCAGTTTATAGAAGCTTAAACCTGGAACAAGCCTCTCTTTCGTATACCGGAAGGGAGGCTTTGCTGTCTGCTATTGTGTAGTCAGAACCATCTCCAGCGAGGTATTGCTCACTTCTGCATGCTCCGCCATACTGCGGATATATCCCGACATGAAGCCGCCCTCCATACTCTCCCACAGCTTGAATCCCGGCATCGCCCGGATCTCCTCCAGCGAATCAGCAGCGTTCCCGGCAAAATACTTCACGTTCAGCTTCGACATCACCTCAGCCATCGACTGCTTCTGCGCCTCCGTGAAGCTGCTCTCCTTCAGCCGGTTCATCGCTTTGTCATAGGAGTTCTCTGCGAAAATCTGCTCCGCATACGCCTTGAAGTTCAGCAGGTGCGGATCGGTCTTGTGGTTGGCCTTGGCCCAGCCGTCAACATCTACTTGAGCAGTGTGGTAGGTCACGGCCCGTGAAGCGGGATCGAAGGTCATTCTGCCGTACTGGTGCGGATTCACCGCCATGGCGCTTGTAGCAATATCATAGACAGGCAAGGCCGGATCTATCGAGGCTTCCGGAGGATCGCGGCGGATATCCTGCATATGAATATGCCCGGATAATACCAGGTTTAGCCCACTCTTGCGAAATGCCTTCATCGTCTCCTGGCTGTTGTTGAGCTTGAACCCGGATACGGCCATGGAGGTATGGCTCAGCAGATTATGATGCATCACTGTAATAATCGAAGCATGCTCCTGAGCGGCCAGCTTCACATTGTCATCGATCCAGGCAAGGGTGGACGGCAGCAGGCGCCCGTCGGTCTGCGGAAAATTATATTCTTCGTTATGTGCATACTGGGCACTATCAAGCATTAGCAGCCACAGGCCCGGAGCGGCCTTCACCACATAGCTTAAGCTGTCCGCATCCCGCGAGACCGCCTCGTTATATCCGAAATCGTCATAGATGCGCAGGAAATCCTCTACATTAATATGCTTGGCAACGATCTGCTTGTCACCGTCGAACGATCTGGCCCAGGGGTTGTTGATATCATGGTTGCCCGGAGTCACGTAGACGCGGGTTCCGGCAGCCTCCATCCGGTGCAGCTTCGCAGCCAGCTCCTGATGACTGTCCGCTTCCCCGTTATTGGTGAGATCTCCGCTCAGAATGAGAAAAGCCGGCTTGTTCTGTTCCACATCCCGGACCAGAGCTTCGGTCAGCTCATCGCTGTAAGGAAGCATTTTGCCATCGCCGCCTGTGACATAGGTCTGAAAGGCCTGACCGCCGTCCTCCAGGGATTTGTCCAGATAATGCGTATCGGTGGCGACCCAGAAGGATACAGGTTCTCCGGGTTCTATAGCAGGGGTCACGGCCTCAGCAACTGCTGGAGCAGCGTTCAAGGCAGAAGAAGCGGAGTCTTCACACCCGCTGAGGATGAGGGTGGAGGAGAGGAGCATCATTAAGGTGAGCTTTACCGCATGGGTTGTGCGGTTATGAAGAGAGGTGCGCATGGCTTAACCTTCTTTCTGTATTTTTGGCTGAACCATTGTAGCTTATTTATGAGGGGGTTGTATATACGATATGTTAGCCGTTGTTTCTAAACCTCTATAATAGCTTATAGAAAATAGTGGAAGGTGCATAATTGAAGGCAATTCAGCGACACTAAGAGCGGATATACAAAATAAAGCGCTGGTACAGGAAAAACTTGTGAATGATGTGTTGTATTCAGACCGGAACAGTGTTATGATTAAAAAAAAGTAAGTTACTTAATTAAATGGAGGTAGTTATTTTATGTCTAAGACTTTTTTTGAAGCAGTAAAAGGTAGACGTTCCATATACGCCATCAGTAAAGAATCCCCAATCTCTGATGAACAAATTCAGAAGATTGTAGAAGAGGCTGTTCTACATAGCCCAACTTCCTTCAACTCGCAAAGCTCCAGAGCTGTAGTATTGCTGGGCGAACAACATGATAAGCTGTGGGATATTACTGCAGAAACCCTGCGTAAGATCGTTCCTACTGAACAATTCGAAGGCACGGCTCAGAAGCTGTCCTCCTTCAAGGCCGGTTACGGCACTGTGCTCTTCTACGAAGATCAGGCAGTGGTGAAGCACCTGCAGGAGAACTTTGCACTGTATGCTGAGAACTTCCCGATCTGGTCCAACCAATCCTCAGGGATTCTGCAATACGTAGTATGGACTGCCTTCGCCGAAGAAGGTCTGGGAGCATCCCTTCAGCACTATAACCCGCTGATCGATGATGAAGTGAAGGAGACCTTCGGTATTGCTGCGGACTGGAAGCTGATTGCCCAGATGCCATTCGGCAACATCTTAACCCCTCCAGGCGAGAAGGAATTCCAGCCGATTGAAGAACGTGTGAAGGTAATCAAGTAAGGAAACCCTGCGATAAGCAGTTTAGAACCTCCCTGATCCGGCTAATTATGAATATAGCCCGTTCAAGGAGGTTTTTTATAATGCCATGGGATAAAGATAACTACCCGGATTCACTGAAGAACTTCATGGCCCCCGTTCGCAACAAGGCGGTGGAGATTGCCAACGCCCTGCTGGAAGAAGGCTACGAGGAGGGGCGGGCCATCGCCATTGCCACTGCACAAGCCAAGGAGTGGGGCGAGAATCACGATAAGCAGATCCGCAAAAAGGATCACTGACCGTTCAGCGTGGACTCCGCTGGTAAGGCGTTCATCTGGACATAAGCAAAGAGGACAAGCGGTTATCCGCCTGTCCTCTTTGTATAACTAGCTTGTCCATCAACAGAGTTATTTCGTTGCAGGAGCTTCTGTTGCAGCAGCAGGAGCTTCACTGGCTGCCGGAGTAGCAGATGCATCCGGTTTATCGGTCAAAGTATTCGTGATCTTGGCATTTTTGTTCAGATCAGCGAGCCATGTAGCGGACATCTCGGATACCTTCTGTGACATCAGTGTCTTCTTGATTTCGTCTTTCTTCTCGGCCAGTGTATATTCTTTGGCTTCCTTGCGGTCAGTCACCTTGATGATGTGGTAGCCGTAATCGGATTTCACAGCGCCGCTGGTTTCGCCAACCTTCAGCTTGAAGGCGGCATCGGAGAACTCAGCAACCATGTCGCCGCGTTTGAAGAAGTCCAGATCGCCGCCTTTGTCCTTGGAGCCGGTGTCAGCGGATTTTTCTTTAGCCAGTGCGGCGAAGTCCCCGCCGTCTTTGAGCTGCTTAACGATGGCATCCGCTTCTTCCTTGGTCTTCACCAGGATGTGGGAAGCACGAACTTCTTCCTCCTGATTGTATTTCGCTTTGTTTTCTTCGAAATATTTGGAGATTTCATCATCGGTAACCGTTACCTTTGGTTCTACCAGCTTGCGGATTTCAACCTGGAGCGGCATTTGCTTCTTCAGGTCTTCAATGGTCATCGAGCTCTGCTGCAGAGCGTTATTCAGAGCTTCCTCGCCGCCGAACTGGGTTTTGAGGTTCTCGATCTCTTCATTGATGTCTGCATCGGTAACCTTAATGTTGGCTTTCTTGGCTTCCTGGCCCACCAGTGTGGTGGTAATCAGGTTTTGCAGGGTGGATTCCCCGCCGGCTTCAACCAATTTATCATACAGCTGCGCTTTGGTGATGTCTGTTCCGTTCACGGAAGCAACGGCAACTTTGCTGTCATCTTTCTTGAAAGGCTGTACAATCAGCACTACGATTAGCGCTGCTGCCAGTACGAGCGATGCAATCATCCAGCCTTTGCCGCCGCCGGATGGAGCAGGTGAGGAAGGAGGAGTACCGCCGCCGCCGACTTTGTTCATCACGGGAACGCTTTCTTCAACTCTTGGAGCTGTTCGTACAGGTTCCTGCGGTACAGGGGCTGTTCCGGCAGGTTCAATAACTTCTTCCGGAGTACTCACAGAAGCGTCGTTCTCTTCCGGCGTAATGCCGTTTTCTAGCTTTTCATTTTCATTGAAATCTTTTTTGTCCATTATAATTAATGACTCCCTTCAATATAGGTGGTGCCTGTCTTTCTACAACTTTACCAGAAAACAGAATTCCAAACCTTAAGAAAGTATAAAAAAGCACAATTACTTTTTAAGATTCCATTAAGAAACAGGTAAAACACAGGAAAAACCGGAGCAGCACGGGTGTCCCCATATGCGCTCCGGCCTGATGAGAGAGACTGTAATGATTCGCATAGAATAGTACCAAGGTGCAAGTTGTGTGCGGATAACGCTCCGGCTTAAGAGCTCAGTCCCTTAAGCAAATGGCGGATGTTCTCCTGCTTGCGTCTTGGAACACGTACAGACTTGGCATAGAGGCCCATTTCACCGAAGTAGATGCAGTCGTCCTCAATGGAACTGATCTTGTTCAGGTTCACGTAGCAGCCACCGTACACATGATAATAGCTGTTGCTCGACAATAAGCGGTTCAGTTGCTCGGCAGTCATTCTCTTTTTAATATTGTAGTTTCTGCCGTGAAAAATGACCAGGTCATGGTCCCCGACCTTAAAGAACAGAATGTCTGTCTCCACCTCGAAGTCCTCGTATACATTTCTGGCTTCCAGCAGGCTGCTCATTCGTGTTCCCCCTTTATCTTGATTAATAACATTAATGTTAGCGCTTTCATTATATCATACTCTGAACGGCTTGAGAAGTCTTATTTTTGAAATGTTTTTTGTCATTTTTTCCGTTGCATTTGTCAACCCTCACGAAAAATTGTAAATTATATAGATGGCTGTTTAACTTGAGGAGGAATTCTAGATGAACGAGAAGACGAAGCTGCTGTTATTTACCGGTTCCTATGCCACCGCAGAAGAGAGCGGAATCCAGGTGTTTGCCTTTGACGGTGAAGCCGGAGGCACACTGGAGCGGCTGGATACCGCAGAAGGCCTGACGAATCCAACGTTCGTGAATGTGGACCCTTCCGGCCGGAAGCTGTATGCCATAGGGGAGAAGCCGAACGGTACGGGGGGCAAGGAAGGGGAGGTTATAACCTTCGCTATCGATCCTGAGACAGGCAAGCTGAGCGAATTGCAGCGGATTCAGACTATGCCTTCGGAAGGCAAAGGCCAGAGCACGACCTGTAACATTAACCGGGATGTGAGGAATGAACATCTGGTCGTATGCAGCTATCACGGGGGATCGGTCGGACTGCTTAAGCTGGACCAGGACGGACTGCCTGTAGCATTGACGGATATCGCTCAGCATAAGGGACATGGTGGGACTCCGGGCCAGGACCGTCCCCATCCGCATTCTGCCATCTTCAGCCCTGATGGACGCTACCTGTTCGTCTCGGATCTGGGACTGGATCTGATCCGCAGCTACCGGATAGATGCAGAGGCGGGAACGCTGGAAGCGATTGGAGACACCCCGCTGCATGCAGGGGCAGGACCGCGGCATTTCGTGTTCCATCCAGACGGGAAGTCCGCTTATGTCATTAATGAGCTGGACAGCACGGTGACATCCTTCCTGTATGATGCTGCTGCAGGAACCCTGAAGACGGCTGCTACCGTATCCACACTGCCAGATGGATATGGGGCCGGCCAGAACAGCTGTGCAGAGATCACCTTCTCCAAGGATGGCAAATATCTGTACGGCTCGAACCGCGGGCATGACAGCATCGTTCAGTACGCTGTAAATCCGCAGACGGCCGGGCTGACCCTGGTAGAGCATGTATCCACCAGAGGCGGACATCCCCGTCACTTCACGGTTACACCGGATGGTGCCTATCTGATTGTTGCCAACCGGGACGGCAATAATCTGGTTGTCTTCTCCCTGGACGAAGGCAGCGGCCGCCTGAGCTTCACCGGCAATACCGCTGAGCTGTCGAAGCCGGTGTGCGTAATGCCGGCGGTCTTCCCCGCGTAGGACAGGCTGCCTGCCCCTGCTGGACCTGAGGAGACAACGGCAAAAGGAACACCGGGTTGCTGCTCCGGTGTTCCTTTTGAGTTCGTAGACAGTTCATTGGTAAGAGCTTAGGTTAGAATGTGCGCCGTGCAGACAGCTTATTTGAGCGAGACGGGCTTCAGCGGCACCACTGTGGAGACGGCCGATTTGAAGAGTACGTTCTGTCTTCCGTCACCCTGACCCTGCAAGGTGATCGTATAAGCGTCGTAAGAGGTTATCAGTCCCTGCATTTTGACTCCGTTAGTTGTGAAGATCGTCACCGGCATCTTGGTTGAGATGCACTGGTTCAACAAACGTTCCTGCAATTTTAGACTTTCCACTTGGCAGCACTCCATCTTTAATTAAAATAATTTCTCCAGGCCATTATAACACGGGACAGACCATCCCAGGAAATGTGTTCATAAGGCCTGACAAATAGACAAGGGGGTAGTTATGCTATATTATCATTACTGGTCCCGCGGATTCCGGGGTTTTATATGGTTTTTGCTGGCTTTTATCCTGATCGCATTAATGGTTAAGCTGGACTTCGCCAAGGGCTTCGACCATGCGGTGATCCGGTTCGTGCAATCGATGGAATCTCCGCCGCTGACTGCGCTGGCCAAAGGCTTATCCCTGGTCGGCTCCTCGAAGCTGGCGGTCGGGATCTCCGTACTGACCATGCTCATCTTGTTCTTCGCGCTGAAGCACCGGCTGGAGCTTGCCTTGTTCCTGTGGGTGGGCCTTGGCTCCCAGCTGCTGAACACGCTCTTGAAGCTGTGGTTCCACCGGGAACGTCCCACCATTCACAGGCTGATTGAGCAGGCTGGGTATAGCTTCCCCAGCGGACATTCAATGGCAGCCTTCTCGTTATACGGGGTCATTGCCTACCTGCTGTGGCGGCATATGCACAGCCGGAGCGAGCGGTTCCTGCTGATTCTGTTCACTGTGCTGATGACCGGGGGGATCGGCTGGAGCCGGATTTATCTGGGGGTGCATTATCCGAGTGATGTGATCGGCGGCTATGCCGCGAGCGGAGCCTGGCTGATGCTGTCGGCAGCCTGCTTCGAGGCTTACCGGAATTACAAGGCGAATCCGCACCACATAAAGAATGCCCGGAAGAAATAACTCCGGGCATTTCCGCGCCTGTCCTTTTACATATTGCGTACATCTGTAAGGAGGACTGGCTTGTCCTCCTCAAGGCCGGATGCCTTACCGCTCAGGGGGCCTTCGTTGCAGCAGGCGGCGGTGACGGCTTGCCCTGGTGAAGCTGGGCTGCGCGGCTGAGGCTGCGCTTAATCAGCGTCGGCAGGCCCGGCTTCAGCTTCGCCGCGTCTTCCTTCGTCAGCTTCCCATCCTTGACGAATCCATCCAGCTTCAGGCTGGCGGCATCGCTCAGCTTCTGGACATACTGGTCTTCGCTCCAGCCCTTCTTCTCCTGGGCCAGACCCGCCAGGGTCTTACCCGATTTCAGGCTGGCAATCAGCTCCTCGCGGCCCATTCCGAGCAGCTCAGCCGTTTCGCTGATAATGAAATGGCCTCCGGCCCTGAGATTCCGGTCCCCGCTGCGGTGAGGGGGATGCTCTCTGCCGGTATGCGGTGAGGCCGGGGGAGGGGTAGCTGTGCCTTTGGGAAGCTGCTCGCCGAAGGCGGCGGCTGGAGACAGGGCAAGCATCATGGCTGCTGCCCATGCGGTTAGGGTTCGGGTCGTTCTTTTCATGGATACACCTCTTCTGTTGGTTGTAGTTACTACCCGGTATAACAGTATTCCCTGAAAGCTGAAAGAATCCTGAAGCCCGGCTTAAGACATACTAAAATTCGCCAGCGCAGTTCATGGGTAATAACAAGATATACATAAAGGATGAACATCCGCAGTAATTATGATAAGCTTCAAGCTCTTGGGAGGGATGGACTTGGCTTTCGGTGCCCGCATACTCAAAACAGGAATGGCCGTAACGCTTGCCCTTTATCTGTCCGTTCTATTCAACTTCGCCTCTCCTGTCGGTGCGGCTATTGCGGCTATCTTTGCTATGCAGCCCTCCATATACAGATCATGGCGGTATTTCCTCGATCAGATCCAGACCAGCACGATGGGGGCGGTGATTGCGCTGCTTGGCGGAATGCTGCTCTCCAATGAACCGATTGCGGTTGGACTGGTATGCATCCTGGTGATTATGATCAGCATGAAAATGAACCGCGCCGACACCATCGGCCTGACGCTGGTCACCGTCATCTCCGTCATGGAGGCTTCCGGCCAGTGGCAGTTCGCGTTAACCCGGTTCCTGCTGACCCTGACCGGGATTCTGTCGGCTTTTATTATCAATATCTCTGTATTCCCGCCGCAGCCGCGCAAGCAGTACATCCAGCAGATCGAGAATGTGTTCACCAGTCTGTCGCTGCTGTTGCGGACGGCGGTGTCGCATGAGATGAAGGAAAGTGTATTCCGGGATGAGAAGAACGGCCTGGAGGGCGCGATTAAAGCGCTGGCAGACAAATACGCGTTGTTCGAGGAGGAGCAGAAGCAGCTCCGCAGGGCTAAATACAGTCAGACGAGACAGATGGTAGTCTACAAAAACCTGCTGAATTCCCTGCAAAAGGGCTATCAGGTGCTTGAGGCGATTGACCGGCATTATTTCCAGGCCGACCGGACGGAGCAAACGGATGAGCTGTTCGACCGCCATCTGGAGCAGCTGATTAAGTATCATGAGTACATTCTGCTGAAATTCGAGGATAAGCTGAAGCCGGGAGCCAATGACTCCGAGCCGCTGGCGGAGGACAATGACCGCTTCCTGAAGTCCGCTATTAACGGGTATGATCCGCAGAAATCCGGGCAGCTTCGGCTGTCGGTGGTGGCTGCGGCCATCTATGACTACGGCTATCAGCTGGAGCGTCTGGATAAGGTGGCTGACCAGATCCACCGGATGAACGCAGACGACAAGGAAAGTGCAGTGCTGAGCGAGAAAATCTAGAGCGTAATGAATATAGCAAAAACTTGTAAAAGGACTACAGAGTTGGTAACATTGTTAGTCAACCTTCCGAAGGGGATGAAATGAATTGGATAAACTTGATCACGAGTGGCAAAAGGAGCAGGAGCGAGTCAACGGCATTACCAAGCTGCTGTCTACCCATATCCGGCTGCTGTCAGAGGAGCTGGGACTCCACCGCACGGATGTCGTGGATATGCGCAAAGACTTCTGGGAAGAGGTCACAGTGAACTTCAGCAGCCCCGACGATCTGGGGGAGACTTCAACCAGTCTGCGGCAGCAGGCACAGATTCTGAACGAACGCGAACGCCATCATCTGCAATCCAGCAAGTCGCTCAAAAAATATAAAAAGCTGGTAGTCTCGCCCTATTTTGGCCGGATTGATTTCTCGGAGGCGGGGGATGCTGCGGCTGACACTATCTATCTGGGCATCGGTTCGCTGATGGAGGATAACGGGACCTTCCTGATCTATGATTGGCGTGCGCCCATCTCCAGCCTGTATTATGACGGGGCGCCGGGACCTGCATCCTATGAGACGCCGGGCGGACAGATTACGGGTACCATGGAGCTTAAGCGCCAATTCGTGATTGATAACGGTGAGATTGAAGTCATGTTCGACACGGGGGTCACCATCGGCGATGAATTGCTTCAGCAGGTACTGAGCCACAGCGCCGATGACCGGATGAAATCTATTGTAGCCACCATCCAAAAGGAGCAGAATGCGGTCATCCGCAATGACCGGAGCCGGATGCTGGTTGTGCAGGGAGCCGCCGGGAGCGGCAAGACGTCAGCGGCGCTCCAGCGGGTAGCCTATCTGCTCTACAAGTATCGTGAGGTGCTTCAGGCAGACCAGATGCTGCTCTTCTCGCCCAACCCTTTGTTCAACAGCTATGTATCTACTGTGCTGCCTGAGCTGGGGGAAGAGAACATGCAGCAGACCACCTTCCAGATGTACCTGGAGCACCGGCTGGGCCAGGAATTTCAGCTGGAGGATGTATTCAGCCAGACGGAGAGTCTGCTGAATGCCCCGGACGGGGAGGACGCTTATATCCGCCGGGAAGGTATTACTTATAAATCGTCAGTAGCCTTCCTTAGCGCCATCCGGCAATATGTGAATCTGCTGGAGCATGAAGGCATGCTGTTCAAGCCGCTGATGTTCCAGGGGAAGGCGGTTGTCTCTAAGGAAGAGATGGAGCGCCAGTTCTACAGCTATGACCCGGGCATCAAGCTGGCGAACCGGATTGAGCTGATGACGGGCTGGCTGCTCAAAAAAATTGCGGCGTTCGGCGTTGAAGAGCGGAGTGCGGCATGGGTAGACGAGCAGATTGAGCTGATGGACAACAGCGATTATCAGCGGGCCTACAACCAGATGCGCCGTAAGGGCGGAGGGCATAACGACAGCTTCGATGATTATGATGCGGAGCGGATCCTGCTTGCCCGCTACGTGGTCAGCCAGCGCCTCAAGCCGCTGCGCGGCTGGACCAAGCGCGGACGCTTCGTGGATGTGAAGGCTCTGTACAGCCGCTTGTTCGAGGGTCGTGAGCTGATAGAGAGCCTGGATACCCGCCAGCCGCTGCCTGAAGCATGGGATGAGATCTGCGCGCAGACGCTGGCTGCAATTAGGGGCAACGAGCTGGCCTATGAAGATGCGACGCCGTTCCTGTATTTGAAGGAGCTTAGCCAGGGCTTCCGGACGAACACGCTGATCCGTCATGTTATTGTGGATGAGGTGCAGGATTACTCGCCGTTCCAGCTCGAATTCATGCGCCGCCTGTTTCCCCGGGCCAAAATGACCGTGCTGGGCGACCTGAATCAGGCCATCTATGCCCAAGGCGAGGTGCTGGGAGATCTGGCCGGACTGGTGAGCATCTACGGCGAAGAGAACACCGAGGTGATCTCGTTGACCCGCAGCTACCGGTCTACGTATGAGATTGTTGAATTCACGCGGGCGATGATTCCCGGCGGCGAGAAGATCGTACCCTTTAACCGCCGGGGGGAGGAGCCGCTCCTGACGCTGGTGGACAGTGAAGACGATCTGCTCTCCTCAGTGGAGCAGGATGTGCTTAAGCTACATGCGGAGGGTTATCATTATGTGGCCGTAATCTGCAAGACAGCAGAAGAGAGCGCACAGGTACACCGTGAATTGGAGAAGCGGCTGCCGGTGCGGCTGGTCACGAAGGAAACGCCTAATTTTCAAAAAGGGACGCTGGTGCTTCCGGCTTACCTCGCCAAGGGCGTCGAGTTCGATGCTGTAATTATCTATGACGGTTCCGCTGAGAAATACGGGCGTGAACATGAACGTAAGCTGTTCTATACCGCTTGTACCCGGGCGATGCATCTGCTTCATATCTACAGTCTGGGACAGCCAAGCCCGTTCCTGCCTGCTGCTGTGCGTGAAACGGTTACGGCTGGTACGCAGGAGAAGTGAGTAAATATAAAACCGCCTGCGCGTGTGACGCGAGGCGGTTTTGTCTTTTTATTAGGGAACCATAGTTTCCTGCTGCTGTGGACAGGTGTGGGTTGGATCAAATGTATGTCAAAAACAGCATACATTCGGTGCGTAAGCAGGCACACGGCTTGAATGTATGTCAAAAACAGTATACATTCGGTGCGTAAGCAGGCACAGGGCTTGAATGTATGTCAAAAACAGTATACATTCGGTGTGTAAGCAGGCAGAGGGCCTGAATGTATGTCAAAAACAGCATACGTTGTGCCCGCGCGAAGGTAATCTTCTTCATCCTGTTAGGGTGGTGATATCTCCACTTCACGTAAACGTAAAGCTAGCCCTGTAGGGCAGCTTTACGCTTACTGTTCTGCCGGGTCACGAGTACCAGAAGATAGACAACGAGCAGCAGCGCAGGTGCCAATATCGAGTACCGGTACATCACGGCATAGCTGGTGAACATGGCGACAGCGCCAAGCAGCATGGAGCCGATGGCGACACCGAGATCCAGGGAGTTCAGGAACATTCCGTTGGCTAACCCGCGCTGGCGCGGCTCGACAGACTGGATCATCCAGGTCTGGAGTGCAGGCTGCATGGAGCCGAAGCCGAAGCCGTAGCATAGAGCGGCCGGAAACAAGCCCGCCGTTGTGGAGGCGAAGGAGAGCAGCAGCAGACCGGCGACAATGAACAGGCTTCCCGGGATGAGTAAGGCAGCCGCGCCAAAGCGATCGTAGATTCTGCCGGAGAGCGGCCGGATCACGACAATGGCTACGGCATTGAACAGGAAGAAGTAAGCGATATGCTGGAGGTGCTTCTCTTGCCCGTAGAGCGCCAGGAAGCCGAGCAGCCCGCCGTAAGAGATGGATAAGAGAAAGTTAAGCAGACAGGGAAGCAGCAGCCTGCGGTAAGGATTGCTTCCGGCAGCTGCAGCCGGAACTGCGGCCGGCTCCAGATGTCCGCCAGGCAGTGATTTCGCCAGGCGGAAGCCCATCGGTAGGATCAGAGCAAGCACGACAGCTGTCCCCAGGAGCAGGGACCCGAAGCCTGGTCCTTGCAGAAGGCTGAGTCCGATTAGCGGGCCAGCCGACATGGCAAGGCTGGTGGATAATCCGAAATAGCCCATGCCCTCACCCATGCGGCGGATAGGGATGACATCAGAGGCCATGGTCGGGAACGCCGTGCTGGCCATGCCGAAGCCTACGCCGAACAGCATGCGGAACAGCAGCAGGGTGAAGATGCTGCCTGCGAAATAATAGCCCGCCACCGCAGAGAGGGAAACAGCAAGGCCGAGGAAGATCAGCAGGTTGCGCCCGCCCTTCTCCAGGGCCCTGGCAGAGAAGAGGCGGGAGGCAATCGCGCTGAAGGCGAACAGGCTGGTGACAAGGCTAACCTGCACGGGTGAAGCATGCAAGGCACTTTCCGCATAAGCCGGGAGGGTAGATAAGGTCATCTGCAGTCCTATGAACAGCAGAAGATTGCAAAGGGTGAGTGTGATGAAGGATGTTGTCCATAGACGTTCAGATGATTGATTCAAGTGTTTTGACTCCTATTCCTGATGTAGATTTCCGGTGTTGTGATAGATTTGCTCCAGCATACTGCGGAGGTCTTCAAGCTGCTGCGGCTCGAGCCCGGCTACAGCCATATCTATAGTCTGCTGCTCCAGTGCTATAGTGTTCTCTATTAACGCCCGCCCCTCTCCGGTGGCATAGAGCTGGAACGCCCTGCGGTCCCCGGGGTTGGCCGTTTTGGTAATGAAGCCTTTCTTGAGCAGGAGCTCCACGATCCGGGCGGTAGTCGGCTGGTCTTTGGCAGAGGCAACGGCAACCTCCTTCTGGTTGACTCCGCTGCGGTCACAGATCATCAGCAGGGTGGACCATTGCTCGGGTGTGATGTCATAAGGCTTCAGCGCCCGGGCGAAGCTCACGGAGATTCTCCGGTGGGTCGAGCCCAGCAGGAACCCGAGGAATTGCTGGGGAGAGGAAAGAGTCATAAATGAGCTGCTCCTTTGTAATTACTTGTTACAACAAGTATAAGCATAACAAGTAAATGAGTCAAGGATGAATGGGTCCTTCCAATCTGACAACACCAAAAAAGCCCCGCTCCGCATGATGCGGAAGGGGGCTTGAACAGTAAGCTATGTTGTTTTAAACCTGTGGAACCTTCTCCCAGTCCTTCAGGAAGCGTTCGATACCATTGTCGGTCAGCGGGTGCTTCCAGAGCGATGGCAGGAGTGAGCCCGGGATGGTAGCGATATGAGCACCGGCAATGGCCGCTTGCTCCACATGGGCGATGTTGCGGATACTGGCTGCGATGATCTCGGATTTCAGGTCGTAGTTGGTCAGGATCGTCTTCAGATCCTTGATCAGCTTCATGCCATCCACACCGATATCATCCAGACGTCCGACGAACGGACTGATATAAGTAGCTCCTGCCTTGGCGGCCATGAGGCCTTGAGCAGCGGAGAATACGAGGGTTACGTTGGTTTTGATGCCTTTTTTGGTCAGTTCATAACAAGCTTCCAGACCATCTTCGGTCATAGGCAGCTTGATGACCACGTTCGGAGCCCATTCTGCGATCTCGTAAGCTTCCTTAAGCATCTCTTCAGCCGTAAGGCCGATAACCTCAGCGCTTACAGGACCAGGGACAATAGCTACGATCTCCTTGATTACATCCTTAAACAATCTGCCTTCCTTGGCGATCAGCGACGGGTTCGTCGTTACGCCATCCACTAATCCGAGGCGGGTAATACGTTTGATTTCCTCAATATTTCCGGTATCCAAGAA
The DNA here is from genome assembly GCF_038006885.1 of Paenibacillus sp. FSL R7-0302. Taxonomy (NCBI): domain Bacteria; kingdom Bacillati; phylum Bacillota; class Bacilli; order Caryophanales; family Paenibacillaceae; genus Paenibacillus; species Paenibacillus sp. FSL R7-0302. The sequence goes on along the minus strand of NZ_JBBOWB010000001.1, from coordinate 3,332,983 downwards.
AAATTTCATTTCCAGGTATCCTCCCTTGATTTCGTATGGATTTGACAAAACAGCAGGCTCCACTTCATTATGAGACATGCCACGTGAAGTTTCAACTGTTAATTTGAATCTCTCAAAATAACTTTATGGAATCGGCGCAAAAAATGGTTTTTACGCGGGTAGGACCATTCACGGCTACTTCTGTCCATGATACTATAGAAGCGGTATTGTTTATTACATGCGATGGGCTGGTGACAGGGATGTATACTTTAATTGCGGGAGTGGTGCTGTTTCTGCTGGTCACAGCCGGAATTATTGCATATCAGAACAGCAGAATTCTTGCGGAGCAAGAGACGGATGCTTCCAGAGCGCATACCGGCAATCTGATGTACTCGGTATATAATCAGAGGTTCTCTGCGGGCGAGGAGCTGCCGGAGGCGGTGCCGTTGTTCCAATTCACGGTGGTTGAGCCCGGGGAAGAGGACCTGCCGGAGGCAGAGGCGGGAACAACCCGTGCCCTGTGCAGGGTTGCCGCTGGTACGGGTGAGCTGGTGTTATCTGATGCGCAGAATTATATGCTGGGCATTCTCCGCCAGGCCGCAGTGCAGGGGGGCCGGCTTACGTATGTTTCTTTTTTGGGGAAGGCTGCCCGCAGGGGTGAAAAGGAACTGATTCAGGCGCTGGAGACTGCGGCGAAGGAGGAGACCAGCTATGCAGATCAACGTTAATGATGTAGTTCTGTCGGTGCATGAAGGCGACATTACCTCCTGGCAGGGCGAGATGATCGTCAATGCCTCGAACTCCGGTCTGTATGGAGGCGGGGGAGTGGACGGGGCTATACACCGGGCCGGGGGCCCGGAAATTGCAGAGGAATGTGCGGTAATCCGCCGGAAGCAGGGCGGTATTCTTCCCGGCGAAGCAGCGCTCACCAGTGCGGGACGGCTTGCTTTTCGCGGAGTGATACATACGGTGGGGCCGATCTGGAAGGGCGGTACGGCTGGTGAAGCGGCTGTGTTGGCGAGATGCTATAAGAGCAGCCTTGATCTGGCTTGCGCCCATGGGGTGAAGAGCCTCGCTTTTCCGAATATCAGCACGGGTGTTTACAGCTTCCCGAAGGAGCTGGCCTGCAAGACGGCGCTGGAATCAGTCATTGGGTATGTCCGCGCGAAGAGCCCGGCAGAGCTCCCGCTGCGGCAGATTGATTTCGTCTGCTTCGAGCATGAGAATGCCGGGCTGTACGGGGCCATGCTCGGGAATTATAGCTGAACGGTAAAAGCCTGTCGGGGCAGAAGCCCGGAACTCAGGCGTGATACTTGCCTACGGGTGCGTTCAGCACCCATTCCAGCATTAGAATCAGATCTTCCAGCCTGTTCAGCTGGGCGTCTAGCGCGGCCCTCTGCGGGTCACCGGGGGGCAGGGGAGCCAGCCGCGACTCGAGGGATCTGCGCTGGAGCGTCATTTCGTTGATTTTGGATTGGATTTGGTTCTCGGTTCTCATGCCGATGCCTCCTGATGGATTATTAGTTTCAGGCTGATTAGTAAGGATAAGAATTCCTTGTGGACAGGCACAGCCGATTCCACTTCGTTCATTATAACGGATAACATGGAGGGAATAAAATGAGTATCAATGTGAAGCAGCTGGCAGCAGAGAAGGCAGTCGAATATGTGCAGGATGGTATGAAGGTGGGCCTGGGAACAGGCTCCACTGCTTACTGGGCCATCCGCAAGCTGGGGGAACGGGTAAGCGAGGGCTTGCAGATTACAGCCGTTGCTACTTCACAGGCGTCTGAGGATCAGGCCCGTGAGCTGGGCATCCCGCTGGTAGCGTTCAGTGATGTGGACAGCCTCGACCTGACGATTGACGGGGCGGATGAGCTGGACGGGGCGCTGCAGCTGATTAAGGGCGGGGGCGGTGCGCTTTTGCGGGAAAAGATTGTCGCTATGGGCAGCGCCCGCATGATCGTTGTAGCCGATGAGAGCAAGGCGGTGACCACGCTCGGGAAGTTCCCGTTGCCGGTGGAGATTGTACCGTTCGCCTGGGAGTGGACGGTTGCCGCTCTCGCTAAGCTGGGCTGCACAACGGAGCTGCGGCGCAGCGGAGAAGACCTGTACAAGACGGATAACGGCAATTATATTGCGGACTGCCGGTTTGAAGCTATTGAATCGGCGGCAGAGCTGGCGCTTGCCCTCCAGCGTATTCCGGGAGTTGTCGAGCACGGCCTCTTCATCGGAATTGCAGATCTGGCGATTATCGGCAAGAGTGACGGCACGATTGAGATTATTGAAGGTGGCCAGGATCGCTAAGCCGCGTACAAGCCGCCGGAAGGGGAAGGCCGCTACAGTCAAGCAGGCGCTTCCACCCGGACGCCGGTTCCTGGCCTGGCTGCTGCTGATTGCCTATAGCGGAATGCTGCTGTACTGGATGTTCATCGGGTTCGGACGGACGGTTCAGCTGGACGGGCCGCTCCGTTACAATCTTGAACCGCTGCGGACAGTGCGTTTATACTTTGACATGACCAATGGATTATCGTATGCTAACAGGCTGGTGAACCTTCTGGGGAATGTGGCGGTATTTGCGCCTTTTGGCATTCTGCTTCCGCTGGTGGTGACCGGCTACCGTTCTTTTATCCGCCTGACGCTTCTGTCTGCACTGGGCATTATGGTGCTGGAGCTGCTGCAGATGCTGCTGCATGTCGGGAGTCTGGATATCGATGATCTGCTGCTTAACCTGCTGGGTGTGTGGACAGGGTATGCACTGCTGCGGCTGGTGCGGGGATAGCGGAGGCACCCGGGTCAGGTATAATTTCGGGTCAGGTATACTTTTAGGAGGATGAGACATATGTTGATTGATTTGAAGCCGCTTGTCGGCACACCGCAGGTGAATGAGCTGCTGGCTTATGCGGTTATAGATGACCCGGATGCGCTGGTCCGCACTTCGGAGGAATACAGTAAGCTTGCGGCCATGCAGCTGTGCGGCTGGGAGGAGGACGGGCTGCTGGTCGGACTGACCGGCTACGAAGAGACCGAAGACGGCTCGCTCGACATCCGCCATATCGCAGTGCTCCCGGAGAACCGGGGCAAAGGGTATGCGCGCGGCATGATCCTTGAGCTCGTCACCTCCCGTCAGCCGCGTTACCTGGTAGCGGAGACCGAGGACGAGATTGCCGCTGACTTTTACCGCAGTCTGGGCTTCATGGTGTACAGCCTGGGCGAGAACGCTGCCGGCATCGAAATGTTCCGCTGTGTCTATGAGGTGGAAGAGACGGAGGACGAGGAGTAAGCGGCCCGGACGGTATCGGGAGATGCAATAGGTGAAATTCACAATAACCACTCAGCACTTTGCGTGCAGGGTGGTTTTTTGCGTCCATGAGGCGTATTTAATCCCCCTGATGAATATCAATGTAAAATTCATGAAACCAGTTGACTTTTAACGCAAAGGACAATATAGTTTTACTGTGAAACAGTTCGACACGTGAACTAATATGGAAAGGCGGAAGCAGCATTGAAGAAAGACGCAGAAGAATGGATCAACCGCTACGTAGATGCTTATATGGTCGTTACGAGGCAGATCAATGCGCGGCTCCGGGATATTTTTGGCGAAGGTCTGACAACGGACCAATTCCTGATTCTCAGGCTGATCAGCGGACAGGAGAGGTGTACCTCCACGTATCTGGCTGAAGCAGTCGCCGTAGGCAAAAGCTCGATTACTGCCATCATCAACCGGCTGGATGAAGCCGGGATGATTCAGCGGACCCGGGACGAGAATGACCGCAGGCAGGTGTATTTGACCATGACGGAGTACGGACAGAGCGTCTACAAGACCTCTGAGAAGCAGATGCAGCAGGTGATCTCCCCATACTTGTTCCACTTTGAGGATGATAACATAGAGCTGTTTATTACGATGTTTGAGAAGCTGGCATTTCTGATGCAGGATACAGGGGGGAGAAGCAATTGAGAACGATTTTGAAGGCAAGATGGGCGGTTATCGCAGTGTGGCTGGCTGTGGCGGTTGTGCTATTCCTCACGGCTCCCGGGATGCCCGATCTGGTGCGCGAGAAGGGTCAGATCGCTGTTCCGGCTGGCTACACCTCATCGCGGGCTGCGGAGATTATGAAGGAGGTCGCTGCGGCCAAAGACGGGGAAACGGTACATCAGGTTGCACTGGTGTTCCATAAGCCGGAGGGGCTGACGACCGCAGACACCGAGAGTATTAAGCAGGGTGTGGAGCAGCTGGCCGGGAACAAGGATTCCCTGAAGCTCAGCGCGATTACAGATCCGTTCTCACAGCCTGAGCTGAAGGATACGCTGATTGCGGAGGACGGCAAGACGATTATGGTCGCATTGTCGGTGCAAGGCGGAGAGGAGGCAGTCAAGGAACTCCCGGCTAAGTCTGCTGAGCTGCTGGGCAACGTTACGGCGGAGCATTATATGACCAGCGAAGGACTGATCACGGAGGATACGATTGCCAGCTCGGAAGCCGGTCTGAAAAAGTCGGAATACATCACGGTCGTGTTTATTCTGCTGATTCTGTTCGTGGTGTTCCGTTCATTCGTGGCTCCGTTCGTGCCGCTGTTGACGGTGGGGCTGAGTTATATCGTGTCCCAGTCGGTTGTCGCGTTCCTGGTGGACCGCTTTGACTTTCCGCTCTCGACGTTCACACAGATCTTCATGGTCGCTGTCATGTTCGGTATCGGGACCGATTACTGTATCCTGCTGATCAGCCGGTTCAAGGAGGAGCTTGCCCAGTCGGAGGATACGCAAAGCGCCATTATCGCCACTTACCGGAAGGCTGGCGGAACGGTGTTCTATTCAGGGCTGGCGGTCTTTGTCGGCTTCGTGGCGATCGGCTTGTCCAAGTTCATGCTCTACCGTTCGGCGGTAGCGGTGGCTGTCGGCATAGCGGTGATGCTGCTTGCACTTGTGACCGTTGTGCCGTTCTTCATGGCGGTGCTGGGTCCTAAGATGTTCTGGCCCTCCCGCGGCAAGCTGGAGCATAGTGAGAGCCGGATCTGGGGAGCGGCCGGTTCGTTCTCGCTGAAGAGACCCTGGGCCGCGCTGCTGATCGTGGCTGCGGTTGTGGCACCGTTCCTGCTCACCTACAGCGGGAAGCTGAGCTTCAACAGCATGGATGAGATCGGGCCTAACTACGCCTCGGTCAAAGGGTTCAATATTATATCGGAGAGCTTCGGACCGGGTGAATCCATGCCGGGCAAGATTGTCATCAAGAATGACGACCGGATGGACACTGCTGAGTACATGGGCCTTGCAGAGAAGATCAGCCGCGAGCTGGAAAAGGTCGATGGCGTTAAGGCTGTGCGCAGCATGTCCCGGCCTACCGGGGAGCAGATTAATGACTTCCTGATTCCTACTCAGGTGGCTACGCTGGCGGACGGTCTGGATCAGAGTAGTGAAGGGTTAACCAAGATCCAGAGCGGGCTGAGCGAAGCGAGCAAGCAGCTGAAGGATAATGGGCCTAAGCTTGCCGAGGCCGCCTCGGGCAGCGCGAAGCTGACAGAAGGAACGGCTGAGCTGAAAAAAGGCATTGACGCGCTGGGCGATGGCCTAACGCGGATCGAGGAGGGTATCCGCAGCGGCGGGGCCGGAGCGGGAGAGATCAAAGCCGGCCTGGCGCAGGCGGCAGACAGTGCGAAGCAACTGGCACAGGCCAATGCCGCGCTGCTCGAAGGGTACAAGAAGATTGGCGGCGGCCTGACAGCGTTGAACGGAGGTCTTACTGGTCTGCAGACACAGCTTCAAGGCGTGGCAGATGCGCTTAACGGTCTGGGAGCTTCCTTCACCGGACTGGAAGCCGCCTATCCAGAGCTGCTCCAGGATGTGAATTACCAGACGATCAAAGGTACAGTTACGCAGAGCGGTACGGGAGCTGCGGGACTTGCCGGAGGATTGGGCCAGATCTCGGCCCAGCTGAGCGGAGCGGCGGCCGGATTGACCGAGGCCAACGCCGGGTATTCCAAAGCGGCAGCGGGGCAGGCTGCGCTGGCGAAAGGGCTGGATCAGCTGGTAGCCGGTATCGGCAAGCTGCAGTCCGGGCTGAAGCAGGCGGCTGACGGCCAAGGGCAGATTGTCGGCAAGCTTCCGGAGATCACCACCGGGCTTACACAGCTGCAAGGCGGGCAGAAACAGCTTGCTGACGGGTTCGGCGAGCTTACGGGCCAGCTTGGACAGCTGACGGACGGACTGACGCAAAGTGCGGACGGTCTGGGACAAATCACCGGAGGCTTAAGCTCGGCGCAGGATTATCTCAAGCAGATTCAGGATGCCAAGGATGATGAGCTGAGCGGGTTCCTGGTTCCGGCAGAGGCGCTTGAGGCCAAGGGCATGCAGCAGGTATTCGATACCTATCTGTCCGGGGACCGCAAGGTTATGACCCTGGATGTGGTCTTCGCCGGGAATCCATACAGCGCGAAGGCTATTGACAGCGTCGGACAGATCCAGGAAGCGGTGGACCGTGCCGTGGCCGGCACCAAGCTTGCGAATGCGGAGACAGCCATGAGCGGCGTGACCAGCACCTACAATGATTTGCAGACCATCTCCAATGAAGATTACACGCGTACAGTAATTCTGATGCTTAGCGGTATTTTCATCATTCTGGTGGTGCTGTTCCGCTCGATGATTATGCCGCTGTATATTATTGCCTCATTGTTAATCACTTACTTTACGGCACTGGGCATCACGGAAGCGATCTTCGTGCATCTGCTGAACTACTCGGGAATTACCTGGACGACGCCGTTCTTCAGCTTCGTGATGCTGATTGCCCTCGGGGTGGATTACAGTATCTTCCTGATGGACCGCTTCAATGAGAACAAAACCTGGGATGTGCGGGAAGCCATACTGCACGCCATGCGCAATATGGGGACCGTGATTCTCTCGGCTGTAGTGATTCTGGGCGGTACCTTCGCCTCGATGTACCCTTCCGGGGTACTGTCGATGATGCAGATTGCGACGGTTGTATTGTCCGGTCTGGCACTGTATGCACTGGTATTCCTGCCGTTCTTCGTGCCGGTCATGGTGCGGATGTTCGGCCGGGCTAACTGGTGGCCGTTCCGTCCGGCGGCCGGGGAGGATCACCCGAAATCACTGGATATGTAATGTTCAGTATTACATGATGGTTCACAATGATGGAATTCAATACAAGAGCAGGCTTTCGCTACTAAGCGGAGCCTGTTTTTGCTGTTAAGGAAATTATGATTTGTGTCTGCCACTGGACAGGGTTGTTTACGAAAGAGGAAGCTGAAATGTATGCGGAAAACTGAATACAACGGGTAGTCACGTGGGCAACTTCAAAATGTCGGTCTATCTTCCCGGGTTTGCCGATCCGTTCATTTTTGAGTTCCCCGTAACCCGCCAAGTATTGGAGGGCGTCGTTCTTACACCGGATATCCTGAAAACTCATGATCACATTAATCTGATGATTAAACGGCTGGAGGTAAGCACTACTTCAACTTTGCTGGTGGCAGAATTACAAGGAGAAGCCGGGGAGGGCGAAGGCAATTTCTTATACAAGAGTTTTAATTATGAACCGTTTGAGACGAGCATATAAAAGCCTCCGGTCAGCAAAGGTTAATTTGCACCGGAGGCTATTTGCTTAGGAAGACCGGGATGAATTTACTTCAGCTTCGCAAAATAACTGCGCAGCGCCCAGCCGCGTTCCTGGCGTTTCTTGTATTTGGGCAAGGAACGGTAGACCGCTAGCGATTCCTCAAAAGCGCGCTTGGCATCGTCTGTCCGGCCCAGCGCCTTATACATCGACCCGGCCAGATAATAAGCCTCGCTGGAGGAGGTCTGGATCTCCTGGAATTGGCTCACATAATGGAGCGCCTTGTCCTGGTCGATATGCCGGAAGGTCTCGGCCAGACGCAGGTAAGGCTGCCCGTATTGCGCCCGGCGGTTGATGTCCAGCCCCTTGAGCATCTGGGCTTCGCCTTCGGCAAGCTGGCCCAGCTTCAGGTTCGCATAGCCGAGCTCCACCCAGTATTCAGCCGAGGTCTCATAACGGTCAGCGATGGCGGTCAGCAGCTCCTTGGCCTCGCTGTAGCGCTTGCGTTCAATCAGCAGCCGGGCCAGATCGAATTTGGCGGTGACATCGTTCGGGTTCTGGGCAATGGCCGTCCGCAGCCTGGACATCTGGCGGCTGCGGCGGAAAGGCTTGGAGAAGCTGGGCAGGATGCCGACATAACGGCGGTCCACGAAATAGAGAACAACCAGCAGGATAATCAGGGCCAGAAAGGGATTACCGAGCAGGCGATACAGCAGCAGGAAACCTAGAATTTTAATCATGAATATGAATTCCCTCCGTTACGTGTGTGGTTCGATGGCGCTTCCTGCAAGTTGGATATGAATAGGCAGGGTAATTATACCATATCATCCTTTTTTGAAGCCACGATAAAAGAGGATGGGGCCGTTCCTCAGTTTCAGGTGATCCATAAACCCCCCGCTCCTGCCTGCACTGCTGTCATTGACAGCCTGCTGCGGAAGTCATAAGCTTTGTGTACAGTCAGATTGTCTCATCGCTATATTGGCTCTTATATAACAGTGTATTCAACTAACACTTGGAAAGAAGGATGAACCGTGGAGACATTGGCAAGCAAGGTCCAGCTGCGTCCTCTGGGACGCTCTGAGTTATCGGTATCGCCGCTTGGCCTGGGCTGCTGGCAGTTCAGCCGGGGCAAAGGATTCGTAGGCCGTTACTGGAGTAATATCACAGACGCGGATATTCTGGATATCGTACGGGTCAGCCTGGAAGGCGGCATGAACTGGGTGGATACGGCAGAAATCTATGGCGGGGGCAAGTCGGAGGAGGCGCTCGCTCAAGTGCTGGATCAGCTTCAGCAGGAAGGCAGCCCGTATGCGGCTCCGCTGATTGCGACCAAATGGTGGCCTATGCTGCGGACGGCAGGCTCCATCACCTCTACTATCGACCAGCGCATCGCTTGCCTTGGCGGCAGAGGCATTGATCTGTACCAGATCCACCAGCCTTTCTCCTTATCGTCTATTGCCAGTGAGATGAAGGCGATGGCAGGACTGGTGAAGGCCGGCAAAATCCGTTATGTCGGAGTGAGCAATTATTCCGCCAAGCAAATGACAGAAGCACACCGGCTGCTAAAGACCTACGGTCTGTCGCTCGTATCCAATCAGGTCAAATACAATTTGCTGCACCGCAGCATCGATCAGAACGGCATCATGGCTGCGGCCAAGGAGCTGGGAATCTCGATCATCGCCTATTCCCCGCTCCAGCAGGGTATCCTGACCGGCCGTTTCCATAATGATCCTTCGCAGGTGGCTGCCGTCTCGCGTTCCCGGCGGATGATGTCCGGCCTGGACGACAAGAGCCTGGCCCGCAGCAAGCCGCTGATCACCTCCCTGACCGCACTGGCTGACAAATACGGGTGCACACCGGGACAGATTGCACTGAATTGGCTGATTTATTATCATGGTGACACCGTAGTTGCAATTCCCGGCGCGTCCAAGGTCCGTCATGCCCGGGAGAATGTCAGTGCCATGACCTTCCAGCTGGAGACGGAGGAGCTGGAGCTGCTGAACGAGGCCTCCTGGGCTGCCTTGAAGAAGTAACCCAATAAGTCTGGTGGTGAACACAAATGAATGAGAAGCATTGGCTCGTGGTACAGTATCCCTTGAAGAGCGCAAAGGGAAGCAAGCGTGATGAATGGCTTAGAGACAAAGTAACCGAATACCTGAATCTGTTCCTGGCGGATGCCGAACTTGGTTATGTAGATGGTTTTGAGCTGGGGAAGGGCGTAGCCGACCCGGCAAAATATGTGCTTAACCTCTTCTGTGTAGTGACGGATGAAGCACGCGGAATTGCTCTGGTCAAAAGAGTGCTCAAAGAGCACAGGCTTGACTATACCCGCATCAGCATCGCCACAATGCCCTTTGATGGCGGAGGAACCTATACACTGAAGTATGCCGCCAAGAAAGGTGTGACTGATTTTTCGTTATAAGTCATTCTTAATATCAATCAGGGGTTGTGTATCACGTAACGTGATACAGTACGATTGGTGTAAGAGGTGATAGAAATGAACAATATTGTAAGAATGCTGTCCGTGAACCAAGATTTCAGAATGGCAGTTGCGGATACCCGTCAGATAGCTGTAAAAGCATTAAATGCGTTTACCGGCACAACCGGAATGCGCAGCCTTTTGCAGGAGACCATAACGAATTGTGCATTATTATCTTCCATCAATGATGCCCCTTCTAAAATAAGTTTTTCTTTCCGCCTTTCTCAAGGCCTCTCAATTTTTTGCCAAATCTCTGATGCGAAGTTTACTATGGAGTATAGTGCTAAAATTAATGAATTTGACGGGACAGCCGCTGATCTGTTTGACGATAAATCTGTGGTCTCGGTAACGACAGGGAATTGGGAGACAGGGATACACACTAGTACAGTTGAAGCGTATATGGATAGCGTTGTTATGCTGTTTTCTCACTTTACAGTACAGAGCGAGCAGCTTCCAAGTCATATTATACTCGGTGAGGACAATGCTTCCAGGGGGATTTTGATGCAGCCCTTACCCTTCGCAGATAACCAATTGATGGGAAAGGCTGCTTATGAACTGGTATATCAAGCTAAGGAATGGGGACAACTGCCTTGGGGGCAGGTTCCCGGGAGGTTGTCCTGTTTAGCAAAGGTGATCTCAGAAAATACGATAGAGTAGAGTGTATGACTATGGAAAAATACATTAAAACCAAAGAATTTGCAGAGCTGACTGGGGTTAGTGTGCGTACCTTGCAGTATTATGATGACATAAAGGTTCTCACTCCGGCCTATGTCAATGAGCAGGGGCACCGCTTTTATGACTCAGATTCCTTCTCCAGCATGTTTGTTATTCTTTCACTTAAAAATATGGGGATGACGCTCAGCGATATTCAGCAATATCTTAACAATGACAGCTTTGACGTCAGGCTCTTTATCCGTGAGGAAAAAGACAGGATTCAGACAGTGTTATCGGATCTGCAGCTTCGATTCATGCGTCTGTCCGTTCTCGAGGAGAAGGTTAGTGAGGGACAGGACGTAACCCCTTATATTCTTCCGCTTTTTTCACAGCTGCCGGCTACAGGCGATTCTCCAAAAGGCAAACCGGCTTCCTTTAACCTCAAGCATTGGAATACCTTCATCAAGGAATTGAATTTCTGTGCTGAACACCGCTTGTCTGCAAAAGATGATAGAGCGGAAAAATGTGTTCAATACTGGAAAAAGAATGTTCTTGAGGCAAATCAGGTACCGGAGGATACGGTAAAGAAATCAGAGGCATATTATCAGCAGAATCCGGCGAACACTTTCGGGATCACGCAGGAAAATTACCGCTATTTAGTCCAGTTGATTGATGAGTATGATACCGGCTTGTAAGCCGTAACAAAGAGCATCGATTCTCCATGAGGGGAACCGCTTGCTCTTTTTAATTGGATAAATGTATAGCATCCTCACCTAAAATTCAGATAAAACTGTTTAGGATTGGAAAGAGCGGTTTATATAAGGGATAAGATGCTTCGCACTCACGCAAATAAGGTGAAGATTATGGAAGGAGGTTGAACTTCAATGAGTATGAGCGTACATAACCTTATGGCTTTTAATCATCAGTTTTTTAGACCTCAGCCTGTTCTCGACCCCAAAGTGCAGAGACAGGAAGATAAGGTCAAGAGCTTTCAGGAAGTCCTGAACGAGAAGCTGAACAGCTATGGCGACATGAAGAAATAAGTAAGCAATAGAACCGCAGAACTATTTTATGCAGAAGACATCGCAGCAAATCATAGAGTATTCAGCAAAAGCAGCAAAAAGGTGCCTCCCGGAACTCGGAAGGCACCTTTTTGCTGCGCACTGGATATGAGCGCACCTGCCATCCGGCAGATTAACGTTTGCTTCGAACGCGCTTTGATTTGTGCAGCTTCGGTTCCGAGCCTGGCGCCTGCCGCATGATCCATTTCAGATAAGCGGCAATCTGCGGGTCGCTGCGCAGGCTATCCAGTGTCGTAAGGCCAAGAACAACGAGATCGCTGTTGGTATACAGGGCATGAATCTGCCGGTGGCAAGCCTTGCACAGAAGGGCCGTCGGGAGCAGGCTGCCGCCTTTCTCGCGGGGAATCAGATGATGAACGGTAGTTGCAAGAGGAGAACGGCCGCACAGCTCACAAGTGTCCAAGGCCCGGGCAGTCATATCTTAAGGCCGGACTTCGAAGAATTCACAGCGGCTGCGCGAGTAATAAGTCAGATCACTGACCCGCGACTGGATCACAACATCCGAATCCGTGAACCGCACTATCGTAGCGCCGGAATTCACCAGATGGTCATCCTGGAAGACGCGGACGGGCAGCTTGCGGTCAATCGCTTCCTGCAGATCCTGGTCAGTGAGTAGTGGTCGGTTGATGGGCATGGAATAAATCTCCTTTAGATAGGGATAACTTCAGTTGCAGCAAATACGATCAGTATACCCGTCTGCCTGCCGGAAATCCACTTAACACTTACTTGGTCAGCTCCTTCACTTTATAAGTACAGGAGGACGGAGTGCCTTGAATATCGTACTGAAGGGTAAGAACCTCATCCTTCCTTTCGGCCTCGACGGAGAAAGCAGGAGCTTCCGGGTTGGTCAGCTGCACCTCAAGGGACTGATTTTTGCCGGTTGAATAATTTCCATAAGACATCTGTACAACGTTCCCGCTAGTCTCTTCTATAGAGACGGCGCCTCCAGAAGTAGCAGGGTTCGCAACAAAACGGACTGTCGTATAACAGCCTGTGTCTCCGGAAGACAAGGCCCACCTGCCTTCGATGTCTGCTGCGGTGCCTGAGCGCTTCGTGTACCCGTACCAGCCCAGCGCGGCAATCAGCACAATAAGCACGGGAACTATGATTATTAATTTCTTCATCGCTGAAGCTCCTTTCCTGGTAACTAATACATTATTTACCCGCAGGGAATGGAAGGTAAGCTACTGCACGGGGGATAATCAGAATAATTTCCACCATAAATCGGCAATATGCCTCCTCAAAAAAAACCGTGGCCTACGGTACACTAAATCTTGTAAAAGAAACCTTTGAGAGGGGTACAGAGGAATGAAAAAAACAAAGAACCTGGCGCTCGCGCTGGTCTCCATCATGCTCATGAGCTCACTTGCGGCATGCGGAGGAAATAACAACGGCGGCAACAAGTCTGCGGAAGGAAATACGGGTAACAACGCGTCAAGCACAGCAGCACCCGCAGCTGAAGGAGACAAGGCAGAGAAGGTCGAGCTGTCATTCTGGACGCTGGGCAACGTGAACTATGAAGAGCTGGCGGCTGCCTACACCAAGGAACACCCTAACGTAACCATTAAAATTCAGAATACCGGTGACCAGACGGCTCACCACAACAATCTGACCACAGCACTCTCGGCGGGTTCAGGCGCACCTGACATTTTCCAGCTTGAGATCGGTTTCATGGAACGCTTCCTGGGAGCCCAGGACAAATTCTACAACCTGAATGACCTCGGAGCCAAAGACATCCAGGCCAACTATCTCGACTGGAAATGGAAGCAGGCTTCCTCCATCGACGGCAGCTTCCAGCTTGGACTTCCGACGGATATCGGCCCGACAGTAGTCTACTACCGTACTGACCTGGCTGAAGCCGCCGGCCTGCCGGCCGATCCTGAGGGCTTCGGCGCAGCCATCGATACATGGGACAAATTCGCTACTGTAGCGAAAGCGTTCAAAGACAAGACCGGAAAGTATTTCTCCGACTTGACCGACCTGACGTACAATGCGCTTCGTGACCAGTCGGCGGACGAGATCTATTTCAGCAAAGCAGACGGCAGCTTCATCGGCGATACCAATCCGCAGGTGAAGAAAGCATATGATTTTACCGTTAAAGGCATTCAAGAAGGCTGGATCAGCAATGTCATGCTCTGGTCGCCTGAATGGGGCCAAGGCATGAACGATGGTTCGTTCGCTGTCGTGATGGGTCCGGCCTGGATGGCCGGCAATATCAAGAGCAATGCTCCGGACTCCTCCGGCAAATGGAAAATTGCCCAGCTTCCTGAGGGCGCCGGTAACTGGGGCGGTTCGTTCATCACGCTGCCGAAGGAAGGCAAGCATTCCAAGGAAGCCTATGATTTCATCCAGTGGCTCGTGAACAAGGATAACCAGCTGGAATCCTTCAAGACCAAAGGCCTGATGCCTTCTATCCCTGCACTGTACGAAGATCCTGCGTTCGTCGATTTCAAGGATGACTTCTTCGGCGGACAGCAGACGGCAGTGGAATTCGGCAAAGCGGCTAACCGCGTGAAGCCGGTATACTACGGACCGCTGCATGACCAGACCGATACCTTCTTCAAGAATGCGCTGAAGAACGTGCTGGAGAAGAAAGCCGATCCGGCCAAAGAGTGGGACGATGCTGTCAAACAGTCAAAAACGCTTGCAGAACGCGGCTAACCTGTAATATGCGGGGAACAGACTTCCCCAAATGTCCGGATTCACGGAGTAATCACTCTGTGAATCCGGATTTAGATATGAATTCTCTGGAGGTGTGACATGGCTGAGCCCGTAATTACGAGTCCGCATGCCGAGAGCAAACGACCTTTCTTCACTGAACAAAGACGGAGCCGCATCACTGCGTATACTTTCATTTCACCGTTCTTTATTCTGTTCTCGATATTCGGACTATATCCAATCTTCTTCACATTCTATTTATCGTTCTTCAAGTGGGACGCCTTGGGTCCAATGAAATATGTGGGCTTCAAAAACTTCGAGCTGATCACCACGGACCCGACGTTCTGGATCTCTTTCAGCAACACGCTGATTATGGGGCTTATGGGTACTGTGCCGCAGGTTATGCTGGCGCTGCTTCTGGCGGTGCTGCTGCATTCGGGGATGACCCGGTTCAAGAAGACCTTCCGCATCCTCTATTTCATGCCGAATATCACTTCGATCGTGGCGGTTACGCTGGTATTCAGCACGCTGTTCGGCAATAACGGGATGATCAACTGGCTGCTTAACGGAATCGGGGTAGAGAGCATGGCCTTCAATTCCGGCTGGTGGGGGGTCAAAATTGCCATCTCCACGATGGTCATGTGGCGCTGGACGGGCTACAATGCGATCCTGTTCCTCTCGGGCCTGCAGAGTATTCCGATGGATCTGTACGAATCTGCCAAAATCGACGGGGCCAACCGCAGACAGCAGCTTTTCTTCATTACACTGCCCCTACTTAAGCCGTTCATTATCTTCGTATCCCTGCAATCCACCATTGGTGCGCTGCAGCTCTTCACAGAGCCTTATGTCTTCCTCGGCCAATCCGGCACCGGATCTACCCGGCAGGAAGGGATTACGATGGTTACTTATTTGTACAGTGAGGCCTTCCGCAACGGCTTCTTCGGCACAGCGGCGGCTACAGCGGTTCTGCTGTTCCTCGTTACGATTCTGTTCTCTGTCCTCAATATGCTGATCTCCAGAGGCGGCGGCAGACAGACTGGAGGGAAAAAAGCGTGAGCACACTGCGTATGTTCAGAAAAAAACCGGATGATCTCGGCTTCTTCGGCAAGCTGGGCTTTTATCTTCTGCTGATTCTCGGAGCACTGGTCTCCATCTTCCCGTTCTATTGGATGTTTGTGGTCGGGACCAATGACAAGGGAGCCGTATTCCACGTACCGCCGCTGTTGACCATCGGAGACCAGTTCTTCGAGAACTTCAAGCGGGTGCTGGACAAATCGGACTTCTTCCAGGCGCTCGGCAACTCGCTGTTCGTCTCGTCCATGGTGACGATCTCGGTCGTGTTCTTCTGTACGCTGGCCGGGTATGCTTTTGCCAAATATGAATTCCCCGGTAAAAACGTGCTGTTCGTATTCGTTATTGCCACCCTGATCGTTCCCCAGCAGCTCGGCGTACTGCCAACCTATGTCATTATGGCCAAGCTTCACTGGATCGACAGCTTCAAGGCGCTGATTGTTCCGGCTATGGTCAATGCCTTCGGTATCTTCTGGATGCGGCAGTACATCTCCTCGGCCGTGCCTACCGAGCTGATTGAAGCCGGACGTATTGACGGGGGAGGCCACTTCCGGATTTTCTGGAGGATTGCCGTTCCGGTCATTACACCCGCGATGGCTACCCTGGGTATTCTGAATTTCATGACGGTATGGAATGACTTCTTCTGGCCGCTGGTGGTCTTGAAGAACAAGGAGCATTTCACGATTCAGATTGCATTGCAGCAGCTGTTCACTACACGTGACGGGCTTGATTACGGGATGATTATGTCCGCTACCTTCACGGCCACGCTGCCGCTGCTGGTTGTCTTCCTGCTGTTCAGCCGCTGGGTCATTGCCGGACTGACTTCAGGTGCCATCAAGAGTTAACTCTCTGTCTATTTGGTAAGTAAAAGGATTTACAGAATGCCGTGAAGAATAATAATCAAGTGGAAACGGCTTTGCCGTCCTTTGTAAGGACGGTACCGTTTCAGCGAGAAATAGAAGGATAAGTAATCGTGTGAAACCTATGAATTCTTCTATTTGGACAGAGACCGCAGGAGGAAGGGACCCGTCATGAAGCTCCGCCGCAAAATCTTGTTCGCTATTATTCTTCTAGTATTCATTCCCGTGATTGTCATGGGGATTGTGACGTATGTGAATTATTCGAATGCTATGGAGAAGAAATCAAGTAATTTCTACTGGATCTCCCTGCTGGAGACGGACCGCAAGCTGAAGTTCGCCCTCAGTGAGATTTCATCGATCACCAATTCAGCGATCACGCAGCCTGCGATTCAGCAGTCGCTGAAGCAGCAGAATTTCGTCCTCACCTATGACCGCAAGCAGGAAATCAACAACCTGCTGATTAATCATCCGATGATCACCTCGTTCAGCCTGTACGGGAAAGACCGGCTGTTGTATCAATACAATGCGCCGATGTCTTTTGCAGATATGCACAAGCAGGTCTGGTTCGGAGCCATGGAAGGTGCCGAAGGGCGTCCTATATGGTCCGGTCCCGGAGAGAACGGCTCGGCCAGCGGCGATAAGCCGGTGCTGGTCCATGCCAGAGTGATTAAGGACTATTATTCGCTGGAGGATATCGGCTATCTGGTTGTATATGTGAAGCCGGATCTGCTTGATCAGATTTTTTGGGAGGCTGCGACCCTGAAGAAAGGGGATATCCTGCTGGTCAACAAGCAGGGCAATATCGTCTTTAACAAGTCCGGGGAGCATATCGGGGAACGGACGGATTTTCCTTTTTTGCAGGAGAATTATAACCAGGAGCAGGACTATTACATTGACAATTATCAGGGGGAGCGGTCACTGATCACTTTCCTGCCTTCACATAACGCGGACTGGTATCTGGCGGCCATTACGCCGATGAACCTGATCTCCTCCGAATCGGTCTCCATCCGCAATATTGCGATTATTCTCGGGATGGTGTCGCTGCTGTCGGCCTTCCTGTTCGACCGTTATTTCATCCGCAGGCTTGTCCGCAGCATTAACAGTGCCGTGAACGGCATGAAGCGGGTCAAGCAGGGGATCTTCACCCCGATTCCGGTACCGCTGCGGGCCAATGATGAGAGCGATTCCCTGATTGACGGCTTCAACCGGATGAGCTCGCAGATCAATGAGCTGATTGACCAGGTCCAGACCGAGCAGGGACGCAAGAAGGAAGCGGAGATGCAAGCGCTGATGGCCCAGATCAACCCGCATTTCATCTATAATTCACTGGAATCGATCAACTCCATGGCGGTGCTGGCAGGCAACCGGGATATCAGCAAAATGGTCATCTCGCTCGGCAGGCTGCTGCGGATCAGCATCAGTCAGAATCAGGAGCTGATCCCGCTGCAGATGGAGTTCGAGCATGTCCGCCATTACCTGGATATCCAGAAGTTCCGGTTCGAGGACAAATTCTCCTATGAGCTGGACTTGCCTGAGCCGCTGAAATACGTGATGACCCAGAAGCTGATTGTTCAGCCGATTGTGGAGAATGCTTTGTATCATGCCATTGAGCAGATGGAGGAGCACGGGACCATTACAGTCACCGCTCAGGAGAACGGCAAGGATATTATCATTATTGTGCAGGATAACGGGCCGGGCTTCGATCTTGAGGTGCTGATGAGCCAGTGGAACAAGGAACGGAGCAATCTCAAGAAATACAGCGACAGCGGGGTTGGGCTGAAAAATGTGCATGAGCGCCTGAACATCCGGTTCGGCAATCCCTATGGTATTCTGGTCTGTTCTTCACCGGGCTTCGGATCAGCCATCTGCATCCGGATTCCGAGGATACAGCCGACATGAGGGGGAGAAGCCAAATGAAGGATCAGCGGCATGTGCTTAGATGGTTGACCAACTGGGGATGGATTCTCCTCTATATTGTGCTGATGTCAGGCGCCGTATGGTTCATTATGCAGGAGGACCGGGAGCAGATCGAGGATACCTCGCCTGAGAAGATCACACTGACCTTCCGGCATTTCTGGATTAAGGAGCATGACCGGCCGCTGCTGGCGATCTTCGAGGAGGTTGTGCGCAGCTACCAGGAGAGCCATCCGAATGTGAAGGTGAACTTCGAGGGGCTGGACCAGAATATCCACCGGGAGCAGAAGCTGAAGAGTGAGATGGTAACCGGCACACCGCCCGATATGTTCGTTCTGTTCGGCGGAGCGGAGATCGAGCCCTACGTGCGTTCAGCCCGGCTGATGGATCTGACCGATTTCACTGCCCAGAACGGTCTCAGCAACCAGTTCAAGGATCTGCATCTCTGGACGTTCAACAAGCATATCTACGGACTGCCGATCGAGGGCAATGCGGAACCGCTCTATTACAATAAAAAAATCTTCACCAAGCTGGGCATTAACACTCCGGCTACGTTGGCCGAGCTGGATACGGTGATGGCGAAGCTGAAGGCAGCTGGGTATATCCCGTTTGCGCTGGGGAACGAAGACCGCTGGCCTGCGGGGATATTCGCCCATTATCTGATGGACCGCTACGCGGGTCCGGAGTTGATTCAGAAGCTGGTTACTGGCGAGGATAGGTCGAGCTTCCAGAACAGCGGCTACCTGGAAGCGTTCCGGCACCTGAACAGATGGGTGAAGGCAGGCTATTTCAGTGAGGACTCTAATGATACCTCCACCGAGGGGGCGGTCCGTCTGTTCACTGAGGGCAGGGCAGCCATGTACCTGAACGGCAACTGGGATATCAATTTATTCTCGGGGGACAATGCCCCGGACGATTTCCAGAGCCGGGTTGGAGTCATTCCCTTCCCTTCGCTGGAGGCCGGCACAGAGCCGTCTATCGCCGGAGGGTATACGATTGGCATCGGTCTGTCTTCGAGCCTCACCGGAGCGAAGCGGACAGCGGCCCTGGAATTGATGAAGGGCTTCTATACGAAAGAGATTCAGACGCGGATTGTCTATGAGGGACTCCGAATTCCGTCGATGCGGATTGCATTTGACCCGGAGAAGACCGGACCGGTCTTCGCCCAGGTGATGGATATGATGGAGGAGAATGAGCAGAGCTTCGTCCCGTATGACAATCTGTTATCGCCTGAAGTGAAGAAGACCTTCCTCAGTGTCATCGAGGAGATGATTGACGGAGGGCTGCAGGCGGAGCAGGCCCTGCAGCAGCTGCAGGATGCGTCCAAGCAGTATTGGAATCTGATCCGGAGTTCTTCGGGTCAATAAGCCTGGGGGTGTAAGTGATGAAGGAGCAGCAGGAGAAATATAAGGTACTGCTCGTAGATGATGAGCCTATTATACTGCGCAGCCTGAAGGTTGCGATTCCATGGGATGAACTGGGCCTGAGCATTGTGGGGGAAGCGAAGAACGGGGAGGCTGCCTTGCAGCAGATTCAGCAGACCGCACCACACATCATTATCAGCGACATCCGCATGCCGGTGATTGACGGGATCACGCTGATGAAGGAGGTGCTGCCGCGCAGCGCCAAGCTGATCTTCATCTTCATCAGCGGCTACGGGGAATTCGAATATGCCAGGGAGGCCCTGCGACTGGGGGCCTTTGATTACTTGCTGAAGCCGATTGACCATGACGAGCTGGTGGAGATGCTTAAGCGGGCCAGGGAGCGCCTGGACCGCCAGAAGGAGAACGAGCAGCTTATGCTCTCGGTGCAGACCCTGTCGCTGCTGGCCCGCGAGCGCATGCTGGCCGAATTCACGCTGGGCAATCCGCGGCCGCTGCAGCACCTTGCGTGGCTGGAGAACAGCGAGCTGGAGGGAGAATACTTCATGGCTGTGGTCCGTCTGGACGACTACGCCGCCTTGACGGCGAAATGGAGCGCCGAGGAGAAGCGTCTGTGGCTGTTTGCTGTGCGCAATATCCTGGAGGAGTGGTCGCTTACGAACGGGGCATTGTCCATCTTTCCCTTCTATAACGGGGAATGGATTCTGCTCTTCCCGGCAAGTCTGAATGATGGCAAGCGGGAACTCGGGGAGCAGCTTATAGCCGGAATCAAGCGCTATTCCAAGCTGAATTGCTCTGTCGGCATCAGTAGAAGCACCAGCGGGATTGATCAGCTTAGCACGGTATACCCGTTAGCCTCCCAGGCGCTATACCAGCGCTTCTATTCCGGCCAGGCCGGTGTCTTCCTTGAAGAAGAGACAGCAGCGGCAGGCAACCGCGAGGTGCAGTATCCGAAGGAGCTGGAGCTGTCGCTGATTGAGAGCATCCGTACTCTGAATATGGAGCGGATGCTGACTCTTTTTGACGAGATGTCCGTATTCATTGAAGCCCAGAGCTTGCCCCAGCCGCTGGCGGAACGCCTGATGATTGAGATGAGTGTGGTGCTATACCGGCAATTCGAACATCTGAATACACATAATGACTGGTCCATTGAAGGGCTGTTCAGCAAGCTGAACGGACTGGGCACGTTGCCGGACATGATGAATGTCCTGAAGACCACCTTCCGCGACTGGCTGGAGCAGAGTCATAAGACCGCAGCCCGGGAGGACGGCCGGAGCATCATTGAGAAGGTCCAGCGGTACATTGAATCCAATTACCATAAGGATCTCAGCATCGAGGAGGTATCCGAGGTGGCCGATCTCAGCATCAGCCATTTCTGCACCCTGTTCAAGCAAATCTCCGGCTACACGTTCCTCGAATTCGTCACCCACTGCCGGATAGAGAACGCCAAATACATTCTGCGCAGCAGCAATGTGAAAGTGTATCAGGTCGCACCGCTGGTCGGCTATCAGGACCCGAGATACTTCACCCAGGTATTCAAAAAAGCGACCGGCAAGACGCCCACAGAGTACCGTGAGGAGCATGTGAAGCAGGCCTAGCCCGGGCGAGTAATATGCAATTGAATAGGACGGAACCTTAAAAAAGAAACAAAAAAAATCGCTCGTTTTGGTAAATGGAGGTACCACCCAACCATCCCCAAAGGAGCGATTTCTTTGTATATTCACGGATTAACTTTGTCCTCCAAATGGAACTTGAGGAGGATATTCCAGCCCCCCCTGAGAGTCACCCACCTGAACGCCATCCTGCCTGAATACCAACCGCCTACCTAACTATCGGCCATCCGCCAGTTCTCCGACTCGCTATGCACCTAGTTATCTCTACGCCATCAATCCAGCCTTAACGAACCTGAAAGACGTTATTTCCAGGAAAACGCGCCAAACGCCTCTTATAAACCATCCCGTCATAACCATCCATCCTCATTTATGTTTTTATAGATAAAATAAAATATATCTATTTATAACTAGACAAAATAAATAAAAGTCTATATATTAATATACAGATTAGACGTTTGTCTATTTAGAATATATTCAAATGATGGAGGATGTTAACGTGTTAAGTAACAAGTATGTACGGACGATTATGCTGTCAAATGTGCTATTGCAGCTCGGGGTATGGGTGCGGAATTTTGCGATTCTGCTGTATGTGACGGAGATTACGCAGAATGATCCTTATTATGTCTCGCTCATTTCGGTGGCTGAATACGGCCCGCTGTTTCTGTTCGCCATCATCGGGGGAACCTTCGCAGACCGCTGGCGTCCCAAACGGACCATGATCGTAAGCGATCTGTTGTCCGCGTGCTCAATCTTTGTTGTACTGCTGGTGGTTATGTCAGGCTCATGGCGTGCCCTGTTGTTTGCAACAATGGTGTCGGCCGTCCTGTCCCAGTTCTCGCAGCCTTCAGCGATGAAGCTGCTTAAGCAGCATGTGCCTGAAGAGCAGCTGCAGAGGGTTATGGCCATGTTTCAGTCGCTTACAGCATTCTTCATGGTCATTGGTCCGGTGATCGGCACCTTCATCTATAGTCATTACGGCATTGAGGCCTCACTTGCTGTGATGGGCGGAATGTTCATCGGCTCGGCGCTCATTCTGGTCAAGCTGCCCGCTGACCGGATGGAGGAGACCGGACAGGTCCGCAGCGGGTTCCTGACAGAGATGATATCCGGACTGAATTATGTGCGTGCAAGCCGGGTACTGAAGAACCTTGGAGTAACGTTTGCCTTCGCCGGGCTTGCCGCCGGACTGGTTCAGCCGCTGGGTGTCTTCATCATTATGGAGAATCTGGGCAGAGACAAAGGCTTCCTGCAGTGGGTGATGATGGCGAATGGAGCGGCGATGCTGCTGGGCGGAATGTTTATTATGAGTAAAGGCAAAACTATGAAGCCGCAGACAATGTTATCCCTAGGCCTGCTGATCAGTGCGGCTGGAACGGTAGGAGTAGGCTGGTCGCATCACACAGCGCTCACGCTGGTGCTCCAGACGGTTAGCGGATTCTTTTACCCTTGTATTCATATCGGTATCAATACACTGCTGATCCGTCATACGGAGACTGCTTATATGGGCAGGGTGGGCGGCATTATGGGGCCGATGTTCATGGGCTTCATGGTGATTGGAATGTCTGTAGCCGGCTATGCTAAAGGAATGCTCTCTCTGTCCGCAGTCTTCACGGGGAGCGGCGTGCTGTTCCTGATTGCGGTGCTGATTCTGCTGCCGCTGCTCAGAACGAAAGAGGCGGGCAGACAAGCACTCCAGAGCCGACTATGACATTTGTCATACATCAGAGTTGATATTTATGACTTACGGGGATGACACTTCTTTCTTTATACTGGAAATATAAGAAGTATCCTTGAATGGATGCATCCGAGGAGGAACCGATCCCGATGACCAACAACCAGATACCCCAGCTCTCTACATTGAAGAAAAGCGTAGCCCCTTACGAGAAAACAGACCTCAGCACGAGTATAAAACAGCTCATTAATACGCTTGGTCCGCTAGTGTTATTATGGACCGCCGCTTACTTCAGCTTATCCGTGTCCTACTGGCTGACGCTGCTGTTCGCTATTCCGGCTGCCGGCTTTGTCATCCGCACCTTTATTATTTTTCATGACTGCTGTCACGGGTCGTTCTTCAAGAACCGCAAGGTCAATGATATTGTCGGCACCATCACCGGTGTGCTTACCCTGGTCCCTTACCGCCAGTGGAAGCACAGTCATTCGATTCATCATGCCGGAAGCAGCAATCTCGACAAAAGAGGCATCGGGGATATCTGGATCATGACGGTGGATGAATATGCGGCTGCCAAGCCGCTTCAGCGGCTCTATTACCGGATCTACCGCAACCCGCTGGTAATGTTCGTCATCGGACCGATTGCCGTATTCCTCATCCAGTACCGGTTCAATGCCAAAGGGGCAAGACGCAAGGAGCGCATGAATACCTACCTGACCAATGTGTCCATTGTGGCTCTATATACTGGAATTATTCTGCTCATTGGCTGGCAGGCGTTCCTGTTGGTACAGCTTCCAATAGTGTTCGTGTCCGGGTTCCTCGGCATCTGGCTGTTCTATGTACAGCACCAGTTCGAACATACTTACTTCGAGCATGATGAAGAGTGGAGCTACGTGAACGCCGCTGTAGAAGGAAGCTCTTACTATAAGCTGCCGAAGCTACTGCAATGGATTACCGGCAATATCGGATTTCACCATGTGCATCACTTGAGTCCAAAGGTGCCGAATTATAATCTGGAATTGGCTCACAATGCCAGCCCGCCTTTGCAAAAGGCAACCACCATTACACTCAGCACCAGTCTCGAAGCGCTGAAATACCGTCTTTGGGATGAAGAGCATAAGGTCTTCGTCAGCTTCAAGCAGTTGAAGCAGCGGTTGCGCAAGAGTGAGCCTGCCGTGAAAGAGGGGCTGAAGGTAATCAAACCGGGGTTCCAGAGCGAATAGAAGCGGTAACTTGATAATATGCAGAAAGACAGATCCGGGGAGCAGGATGCCGGGTCTGGTCTTTCTTTTTTAGAATACACACAGGTTGTATCGAAGGAAGTTGCCGGTCGGAGGCTGGTTTATGTTAAAATGGGGGTATAAACTTGCTGGCAAAAAGGATGGCTAACATGCAGAAGTGGCATCATATTTTTCATAAAAGTACGGGACTGAGCCCTTATGTATGGGTTGTTTTTTACATTCTTCCGTTCTATTTCATCTTCCGATCCTCCTCGGCGGACCGCTGGGTGTATGGCATTCTGATGATTATGGTCTTCTTCGCCTGCTACGTGCTGTCGTTTAAGGCCAGGGGCTGGGTAGTCTATTTCTGGACCAGTGTGCAGATGATAGTTTCTGTTACGATGACGCTGCTGTTCGGATACATGTACTTTGCGCTGTTTCTGGCTTTTTTTATCGGGAATATTCAGAAAAGAGCGGCCTTCTTCACCCTCTATCCGATCCATCTGCTGACGACGATTGTAGCCATTAACTATGAGCTGATTATGCGCAATCCCGTATTCCTCTCGCAGCTGCCGTTCGTGCTGGTCAGTATCATTGCTGTGGTGCTGCTTCCGGTCACAACCTATAACCGCAACAGGCAGGATAAGCTGGAGGAACAGCTGGAGGATGCCAACAAACGGATCTCCGAGCTGGGTATTATGGAAGAGCGTCAGCGGATCTCCCGGGATCTGCATGATACGCTGGGACAACGCCTGTCACTGATCGGACTGAAGAGTGACCTGGCCGGCAAGCTGATCAGCAAGAATCCGGCACAGGCCATGATCGAAATTAACGATGTCCGCGTAACCGCCCGCAGCGCGCTTAAGGAAGTCCGGGAGATGATCACACAGATGCGGGGCATCCGGGTTGAAGATGAGCTGGTGCGCATCCGGCAATTCCTCCAGGCGGCGGAGATCGGTTATATGCTGGAGGGTGACCCCGTTCTGACCAATACCTCACTGATTACCGAGAATGTGCTGAGCATGTGCATGAAGGAGGCCGTAACCAACGTGGTGAAGCATAGCGGCGCCTCGCTCTGCCTGATCCAGATTGAGCCTTCCCGGACAGACCTGGTGATTAAGGTGAAGGATAACGGCACGGGGATTGAGGGGACCAGGCTGTATCATAAGGGGCATGGCCTGCAGGGGATGCGGGAGCGGCTGGAGTTCGTGAACGGTTCGATGGAAGTGATCCAGGATGAAGGAACTACGCTAGTGATTAAGGTGCCGAATGCGTCGCAGCAGCCGGACATGGAGGTGAACGCGCAATGATATCAATCGTGATAGCCGAAGACCAGCGGATGCTGCTGGGAGCACTGTCGGCGCTGCTGGACCTGGAGGAAGACATGAGGGTGGTCGGCAAGGCGAGCAACGGGGAAGAGGCTGTGAAGCTGGTGAAGCAGCTGCAGCCGGATATCTGTATTATGGATATTGAGATGCCGGCTATGACGGGCCTGGAAGCGGCAGAAGCCCTGAAGGGGGCAGGCTGCAAAATCATGATTCTGACCACGTTTGCCCGGGCAGGGTACTTCGAGCGTGCGGTCAAGGCCGGAGTGGATGCCTATCTGCTTAAGGACAGTCCCAGCGAGGAGCTGGCGCTGTCGATCCGCAGTGTCATGGACGGCAAACGGATGTATGCGCCGGAGCTGATGGATGAAGCCTACAGCAAGGAAGCGAATCCGCTGACCGAGCGGGAGAAGGAAGTGCTGGGGCTGATTGCCGACGGCAAGAATACGAAGGAGATCGCCAGCCAGCTCTACATCACCACCGGAACGGTCCGCAACTATATCTCGGTCATTCTGGACAAGCTGGATGTGGGCAACCGGATCGAGGCGATTACACGGTTTAAGGAGAAGGGCTGGTTCAAATAAATAAAATATCCCTTCGGGGAAGCAGGAACGGCAGCTGTCTTTTAGGAGGGCTGGCCGTTTTTTTGACAGATAAGAATTTATATGTTTTGGGGTCCCCGCAAAGTACCTGAGTCATCACCTACGCTAAAGCCCCACTTTGTGGGGTTATTTTGTTCGACTATAGAGTGTACATAAACCGCTTAGAACGGAGCTTGACTAGAAGCGAATCTAGGACCTATCACCCATTTTTTATCTGAAAGCGGTTACTCTATTGGATCGGACGCTAAGATTTGCTAAAATAAATGCAAACATATGATCCTATTTGTAGTCGTTTCATGTGAAGTTGGGTAATAAATACTTGTGCCCCGTATGCACGTTTATTCATTCTGCTTACATCCTAATTCAGCCGGGAGGAATCTAATTTGCCAGAGCTAACATCCACGTACGTCGATTCACTTGCACCCAATGCTGCTGCGATCAAGAACGGCCAGGGGCTGGTCCGCAAAAAGAGCTTTGTGGAGCTCCATCAGTCGGAGAACGGAGAGCTATTATTCGGAAAATGTGCCGGAAGCGGCAAAACGCCCTATGAGTGCTCAGTGGACTTCATCGTACCAGACAGCCCGGTCTTCCGCTGCAGCTGCCCCAGCCGCCAATTCCCCTGCAAGCACGCACTAGGTCTGCTGTATGCCTATACCGAGGGCCAGACGTTCACACCTGCTCCGGTTCCCGAAGACATCGCATCGAAGCGCGAGAAGGCGGAGAAGCGGGAAGAGAACAAGGTGAAGCAGGCGGCTGAAGGAGCAGACCCCAAGCCGAAGAAGGTTAACAAATCCGCCCTGAAGAAAAAAATCAACGCGCAGCTCGAAGGGCTTGATCTGCTGGAAAAGCTGGTGCTCTCCTTCGTACGCAGCGGCCTGTCCACGATTGACAAGTCTGCGGCCAAGACGCTTCAGGGGCATGTGAAGCAGCTCGGGAACTATTATTTGTCCGGTGCCCAGATTGAGCTGCGCCGCTTCGCGAATCTGATGTTCAGCGGCAAGGATCAGGAGCAGAACTATACATATGCGGTGGAGCAGCTGACACGGCTACACGCATTTATCAAGAAGGGCCGGACGTATCTGCTGGCCCGGAGCGAGGACCCGGAGCTGGCGCTCGATCACGAATCCACCATTGATGAATGGCTGGGCCATGCCTGGCAGCTTAGCGAGCTGAAGGAATACGGGCTGGTGAAAGAGGGGGCAGAGCTGCTGCAGTTATCCTTCTACAGCTACAACGATGCGGCCCGCCAGGAGTTCGTAGACCTTGGCTTTTGGCTGGATCTCTCTGCGGAAGGCGGGGAGATCCGCCGGACCTTTAACTACCGCCCTTACAAGGCGGCGAAGCTGATGCGCGAGGAAGACAGCTTCTTCGACATTGCCGTGGTTCCACAGCTGTACACCTATCCCGGGGATATGAATGCCCGGATTAGATACGAGTCCATGTCTTCAAGACCGGTGCAAGGTACGGATCTTGAGCGGGCGGCCGCCAAGGCTCACCGTTCATATTCGGAGGTCTTCAAGAAGGTGAAGAACCAGATCAAGAACCCGCTGAGCGACAAGCAGCCGGTCATGCTGCTGCATGCCGCAGCTCTGGGCGTTACAGAGAACGGCCAGTATGTTATGACGGACGGGGAAGGAACAAGGCTGCTCCTGGAGGATCTTCCGTCAGTCGCGCAAGGCACGGTAGAGCTGCTGCCGTTCCTTCCGGCCGGCGCCCGCGAGGACTGTACCGTTCTGGTCATGTTCGAGCATGACCTGGACCAGGGACGTTTGCGTGCCCAGCCGCTGTGTGTCATTAAGGGCGAAGAGATCATTCGTCTGCTGTACTAGAGTAATTCAACATTATCCACAAACCTTTATTCATATGGGAGGACAATCCATGAGCACAGCGTTATTGCAGGAGCTGCATCAGGAATACAGAAGACTGTATATTGCCGGAAGTGAGCTGGCGGCCGGAGATTTCCGCCTGAAGCGGCTGCTTCCGCAATTTCAGCAGCTAGGCGAGCGGTCACCGGTCTTTAAGAAGCTAGGCGAGGGAATGACGGCACTGATTGAACCGGGGAGCCCGGACGGTCCTGCCCCGGGCATTCAATTGCAGGAGAATACCCTGCTGCTGGAGTCTGTTCTGTACACTCAGGGAACGACAACCGTGGATGGAACTCCCGGACCCTTGCCGGTTCGAAAGTTCACCCTGCAGACGAAACAGACTTACCGGAAGCTTGCGCCTGTGCTGGAAGCACTCACCACTACCGGAAGCGGCAGATATGAGATTGTAGTGGATGCGTATAAGGATGGGGTCTTCCAGGACCTGCGATTGCTGCCGCTGGCGGTCTCTGCGCTGAACGACCCGTATTCGGAGCTGGCGGAATATGCGATGAATCATATTCTCCCGTCCTACGGGCCGGTCATTGCCAGCCACCTGCTGGAGAGTCTTAATCTCTCAGGGGGAAGAAGTGAGGTCCGCAAACTGGAGGTAATCTGGAAGGTCGGTGCAGACGAATACCTGGATAAGATCTTCCACGCTGCCGAGAGTGGAAGCGAGGAGGTCCGCGCTGCAGCCATCAGATGCCTGGGCGGTTATGAACAATTCACGTCCAACCTGCTGGAGTGGTCCACGGACAAGAAGAAAGCCATCCGCGAAGCGGCCTATGCGGCGCTGGCGGCAGGCGGTACGTTACAGGGAGGGGAACGGCTGGTTGAGGCATTCATCCAGAAGAAGGACCGCGAGATTCTGGGCAGAGTGCTGGCGGACGGGCATTCCGCAGAGGTGAGTGCCCGTCTGGCGGCATTATTCATGGAAGAGCTGCAGGCAGCCCCGCAGAAAAATGACGGCGTGAAGCTGACAGACAAGATATGGAATGAGCTTCTTCCCTTCCTTACCGCTCTTCGCCGGGTACGGAGTCCGCAGCTGGATGAAATCTACAGCTATATCCTTCAAGAGTATCCCCGGTTCTCGTCACTGGGCTGGATTCCGCTTTTGGACCACGCAGCCTTGTATAAAGAGAAAACTCCAGACGGTGCTGCTCTGGCAGAGCTTGCAGAGCTGGAGAAGCGGAGCGTGCGTTTCCTGCCGCATTATTTCCATGCCGCCCAGCTGTCTATAAGTCCGAAGGAGCTATTCGACCGGTTCGCCGGCGGAACCTTCTTGGATAAACTCAAAGCACTTGTGGGTAAGGAGGCCAAGGATGCGGCTCAGCGCTCCCAGCTGCTAATTAATACCATTGAGGATCAGGTTGTGGATATCCGCCGGAGGAATTATGAAGTAGAGTGGGATGCAGCGGGAATCAGACAGCCTTACAGCAGGGAGATGCTTCCGGCTCAGGAGATTGCCGCAGCTTGGGACCCCCGCTGGCTGGACTGGTTCATCCAGCACAATGCTGTGAATCTGGCCAGTGCCTTTGCCCAGCCGGGTCACAAGGGTGTGCGGAACTTTCTGGTTGATAAGCTGCAGGACCTGTCCAAACGCCGTGCCAGTGATTTCATTCCCAACATCTTCAAGGGACTGGAAAGGGCCGGGATGCCTGAGCCGGAGCGTCTGGAACTGTTGATGAGTGCCCTGGAGACTAAGAGTCCTCATAACCCGTATACCTTCGAATTGTATGTATTTAAAATGATGGAGCGCTTCCCTGCCAGCTATGCCAGCCGTGTGGAAGCGGTTATTCCCAACTATAGATATGAATGCAAGCAGCAGCTGGAATATGTGCTGGACAGCCTGCGGAGTGCCAAGAATACCTGACCCTTATAACAGCTACCCTGTTCCTCGAAGCCATACATTCTTAACTTTAGCTTTTCACAAAACAGTTGCAAGGAGAGGTGTACATGTCAACAGAACAAGATCAGCTTCAGGATTACATGCGTCTGCCTGCCGAAATCCTTTATCAGGATGAGCTGGAGGCTCTGCGCAAGGAGGACACCGGGCGTATTCCAGCCGGATGGCAGATGTCCCCGCGTTCAGTTCTCACGTTCATTACTGGCGGCAAGGCGGGCAAGACCGTGATTACGCCCAAATATATCGGGAACACCCGGCTGATCGAGATGGCGGTTGCCACACTGGTCACCGACCGGGCACTGCTGCTGATCGGAGAGCCGGGCACGGCGAAATCCTGGCTGTCCGAGAATCTGGCGGCGGCAATCTATGGCAACTCAGGCATGGTTGTTCAGGGGACAGCGGGAACCAGCGAAGAGCATGTACGCTATTCCTGGAACTATGCCATGCTCCTGGCGAACGGACCAACGCCGGAGGCGCTGGTCAAGAGCCCGATTATGCGGGCGATGGAGGACGGCGGCATTGCCCGGTTCGAGGAAATCTCCCGCTGTGCCTCCGAGGTACAGGACGCGCTGATCTCGATTCTGTCGGAGAAGACGATCTCCGTGCCGGAGCTGGGCAAGGAGACCAGTGCCCGCAAGGGCTTCTCAATTATTGCCACTGCAAATACCCGGGACCGCGGAGTCAATGAGATGTCGGCTGCCCTGAAGCGGCGCTTCAATATCATTGTGCTGCCAGCGCCATCGGACCTGGAGACGGAGCTGTCCATTGTGAAGAAGCGTGTCGGCGAGATTGCCTCCTCCTATGAGCTGCAGGCTGCTGTTCCGGCGGATGAAGCGCTGCTGAAGGTGGTCACCATCTTCCGCGAGCTGCGCAGCGGCATGACTCTCGACAAGAAGGAGAAGGTGAAGACTCCAGCCGGTGTAATCTCTACGGCAGAAGCCATCTCGCTGCTGACGAACAGCATGGCTCTGGCGGCAAGCTTCGGTAGCGGAGAGCTGACCGACGAGGATCTGGCAGCGGGACTCCAAGGGGCGATCGTCAAGGATGACGACAAGGATAAGCTGGTGTGGAAGGAATATCTGGATAATGTAATGAAGAAAAAAGGAGCGGACTGGCGCGGACTCTATCAAGCCTGCAAGGAGATGAACGAGTGAGCAGGGCAGCGGTTGCCGGCGTTCATGTCTTCGGAGTCCGGCATCTGTCTCCGGGCGGTGCCAGGCATGTCCTGGAATACTTGAACGAGCTGCAGCCGACCGCCGTGCTGATTGAGGGGCCGAGTGATGCAAGCGGAGAGATCCGTCATTTAACCCATGCGGTAACGAAGCCGCCGG
Source organism: Paenibacillus sp. FSL R7-0302 (assembly GCF_038006885.1). Classification (NCBI taxonomy): domain Bacteria; kingdom Bacillati; phylum Bacillota; class Bacilli; order Caryophanales; family Paenibacillaceae; genus Paenibacillus; species Paenibacillus sp. FSL R7-0302. Next base: position 3,301,818 of record NZ_JBBOWB010000001.1, on the reverse strand, counting down.
TAGCTATTCTGGCCTTCACCGAGGATCTGCCTGTACGGACGGTACTCTGGCCGTTCGCTGTGTATTCCCCGGAATATCAGGGGATGAAATGGGCGCAGGAGCATGGAGCACAGGCAGAGTTCATCGACCTGCCTTCCTCTGTAACGCTGGGGCTGCAGGATGCGTTGCGGCAGGATGCCGGCGGACGCCCGGAGCTTGCGCCTGTGGCTGAAGAACAGGGGGAGCCGGAGGAAGATGAAGTCAGTGAGCCGGAGTCCGTATACAGCCGGATTGCCCGGCTTGCCGGTGAGCATGACTATGATATGTACTGGGAGCGTAATTACGAGCATAACGCCAGCAGCGGCGCATACCGCGCCGCGATACTGGCCTTCTCTGCCCAGATGCGGGAGCTGTCGGAGTCCACGGAGCGTGCAGAGCAGCCGCGGGAATATGCTTATAACGCGTTGCGTGAATCTTATATGAGGCGGAGAATTAAGCTCAAGATTGAAGAAGGGCATCTGCCGGAGAAGATTGTTGTGATCTGCGGTGCATACCACGCAGCCGCACTGGCTGATCTCACGGAGGGGATGAGCGATACGGAGCTGGCGTCATTGCCTGTACGCTCTACCAAGCTGACGCTGATGCCGTATTCCTACTATAAGCTCTCCACCATGTCGGGTTACGGTGCGGGCAACGCGGCTCCGCACTACTTCCAGATGATGTGGGAGCTGATGGCCTCGGGCCGCGCTGAGGAGCTGCCCCATCTCTATCTCTCCTCTGTGGCCCGGATGGTGCGCAGAGCAGGGACACACCGCTCCACGGCCGAAGTCATTGAAGCGGTGCGGCTGGCAGAGTCGCTGGCGGCGCTGCACGGCGGAAGCGCACCTACGCTGCGCGATCTGCGCGATGCCGCACAGACCTTGCTCGGCCACGGTGATCTGGCCGTTATCGCTGATTCGCTGGCCCGGGTGGATGTCGGTACGAATATCGGAAGGCTGGCCGATGGCGTCAGCCAGACGCCGATTCAGGATGACCTGAACCGGCTGCTGAAGCGCTACAAGCTGGAGAAGTACAGATCGACTGTAGCCAGTGACCTGACGCTGGATCTGCGCGAGAACCGTCGGGTGTCAAGCAGTGAAGCGGCTTATCTCGATCTGCACCGTTCGGTGCTGTTCCACCGGCTGGAGCTGCTCGGCATCCACTTCGCCCGGAATGTGCCGAGCGGCCAGTCCGGGGCGACCTGGGCGGAGCACTGGATACTCCAGTGGGCGCCGGAGGTAGAGATTGAGATCGTGGAGTCTACACTGCTGGGCGAGACCATTGAGGTGGCGGCAGCCTACGTGCTGCGCGAGAAGCTGCTGGAATGCAGCTCTATCGCTGAGGCCTCTGCGCTGATTGTCACCGCCTGCGAGTGTGCCATGACCACGCAGATGGAGGAGAGCAGCCGCGTGCTGCAGCGCCTTGCGGTGGATAGCCGCGATGTTGTCTCGATTGCCACAGCGGCCAGAGAGCTGGCCAAGATCATTGGTTATGGCGACATCCGCAAGGTGGATACGGCCCCGTTCGTACCGCTGCTGGAGGAGCTGTTCCGCCGGGGCTGCCTGTTCCTGCTCGATGCCAGCGGCTGCAATGATGAAGCGGCGGCGCTGATGATAAGTGCAATGAATGACCTGAACAACATCTCGCAGGAGCATAGCGAGATTGCGGATACAGCGCTGTGGCTGCAGGAGCTGCTGCAGCTGGCGCAGCGGGATGACCGCAACCCGCGGCTGTCTGGCTTCGCCTGCGCGATCCTGATGGAGCGCGGAGCCATCCCTGCCGGGGAGGTAGCGGCGGAGGTGTCGCGCCGCTTGTCTCCGGGGATACCGGCGGATCTTGGGGCAGGCTGGTTCGAAGGGTTGTCCATGCGTAACCGCTATGGTCTGCTGTCGCGAATGAGCCTGTGGGAGCAGCTAAATGACTATATCAACGCCTTGGAGGATGAGGAATTCAAGCGTGCGCTGGTCTTCCTGCGCCGGGCGTTCAGTACCTTCTCCCCGCGTGAGAAGACGATGATCGCTGAGCTGCTGGGTGAGCTGTGGGGCGTGAACACAGAGCAGGCCGCCGAGATTCTGACAGGAGAACTGAAGGAGGAGGAAGCCAAAATGCTGGATGATCTGAATGATTTTGACTTCGGGGATCTGTAGATGGGTGAAGAAGAGTTGAAGGAAGAGCTGAAGGAGGATAACCAGAACGGTGCCCTTACACGCTGGCGGCTGATTCTGGGGCAGGAAGCTGAAGAGGCCTTGCCCGGCTACGGCCAAGGCAGCGGCCGGACGCTAAGTGAGGAAGAGCTGATTATGGATGCGGCACTGGCGGCTATCTATAACGAGACAGGCGCAGGTCAGGCAGGCGGGAGTGCCGGTGCCGGATCGAAGGGCAGAGGTGCAGGCTCGGGACATGCTGCGGTTAACCTGTCCAAGTGGCTCGGAGATGTGCGTAATTTCTTCCCGGAGGATGTGGTCTCGGTCATTCAGACCGATGCGATGGAGCGCAAGGGCTGGAAGCAGCTGCTCTTCGAGCCGGAGCTGCTGGCGGCAGTGAAGCCGGATATCCAGCTGGTGGGTACGCTGCTGGCACTCAAGGGCAAAATCCCGGAGAAAACCAAAGAAACCGCAAGGATGCTGGTCCGGGCGCTTGTGGATGAGCTGGTCAAGCTGCTGGAGACCGATATCCGCCGTGCCGTTACTGGAGCACTTAACAAGCGGCAGCATTCTCCGTTGCCTTCACTCAGCGGACTGGACTGGAAGCGGACGATCGAGCGCAATCTGAAGCACTATGATGCGGAGCGGCGGATGATTATCCCCGAGCGCTTCTTCTATTTCGACCGGGCCCGCCGCAGCAAGGAATGGACGGTCATTGTGGATATTGACCAGAGCGGCTCGATGGCCAGCTCTGTGATCTGGGCGTCGGTGATCGGCTCGATCTTCGCCAGTATCCCGGCGCTGAACACGCGTGTCGTTGCTTTTGACACCGAGGTGGTAGACTTGACGGAGCAATGTGCGAATGATCCTGTTGACATGCTCTTCGGCATCCAGCTCGGGGGCGGCACGGATATTCATAAGTCGGTGAAGTATTGCGAGCAGTTCATCGAGGAGCCGAAGAAGACGCTGTTCATTATCGTATCGGATCTGTACGAGAACGGCAATCAGGCCGGTCTGGTCCGGCGGATGCGCGAGCTGCGGGAATCCGGGGTGCGGACGATGACGCTGCTGGCCCTCTCTGATGAGGGGAAGCCTTCCTATGACGAACGGCTTGCCGCTCAGCTCGCCCGTGATGGAACTCCTTGCTTCGCCTGTACTCCGGCACTGCTGCCTGTCCTGGTGGAAGGGGCGCTGAAGGGCCAGGAGCTGGGTGAATTGGCGAAGCGGCTCGGGATGACGCGGTAATTTTATTAGAAGAGGAAACACTTACTTTATAATCACATATTGTGTAACATGCCGCTATCATTTATAATCGGTTATTAAAAAGCGCCTTTCGCTAGGCGCTGCTTGAAAGGAAATGAATTTCTTATGTCGAGGAAGCTCAGAGCGGGTATTGTTGGCGGTACCGGTATGGTCGGCCAGCGTTTCATTGCACTTTTGGAGAATCATCCATGGTTTCAGGTAACGGCGATTGCGGCGAGCGCGAATTCAGCCGGCAAGTCCTATGAGGAGTCTGTTCAAGGCAGATGGAAGCTCTCCACCCCTATGCCCGAAGCAGTCAAAGGCATTATGGTTCAAGACGCCTCCAAGGTGGAGGAAGTGGCTGCGGATGTGGATCTGATCTTCTGCGCTGTAGATATGAAGAAAGAAGAGATCAAGGCGCTGGAAGAAGCTTATGCGCGTACCGGAACTCCGGTGATCTCCAACAACTCGGCACACCGCTGGACACCTGATGTTCCGATGGTGATTCCCGAGATCAACCCGGAGCATCTGGAGGTAATCGCCCAGCAGCGCAAACGTCTGGGGACTGAGACCGGCTTCATCGCCGTGAAACCGAACTGTTCCATTCAGAGCTATATGCCTACTCTGAATGCACTTCATGAGTTCAAGCCTTCTAAGGTGGTTGTAACCACTTATCAGGCGATTTCAGGTGCAGGCAAGACCTTCGCGGACTGGCCGGATATGGTGGATAACGTGATTCCTTTCATCGGCGGGGAAGAAGAGAAGAGCGAGCAGGAGCCGCTGCGGATCTGGGGTAAGGTAACCAGTGAAGGGATCGTACCAAGCGAGCAGCCGGTAATCACCACACAGTGTATCCGTGTACCTGTTGCTGACGGCCATATGGCGGCTGTCTTTGCCTCCTTTGAGCAAAAGCCTTCCCGCGAGGAGATTCTGGAACGCTGGAACAGCTTCCAGGGGCGTCCGCAGCAGCTCGGTCTGCCGAGTGCACCTAAGCAGTTCATCACGTATTTTGAGGAAGAGAACCGTCCGCAGACCCGTCTGGACCGCGACATTGAGAACGGCATGGGCATCTCTGCAGGACGCCTGCGCGAGGATTCACTGTACGATTACAAATTCGTCAGCCTGTCCCACAATACGGTGAGAGGCGCTGCCGGCGGTGCAGTACTGATCGCCGAATTGCTTAAGGCCGAAGGATATATTCAGCCCAAATAAGCAATTCTATGTACTTGGATGGATACCCGTTATGCAGCCTGCCGGAGGCTCTCCGCGCAGGCTGTTTGCAGTTGGACCTGACAATCTGCCCGAAATAATGGTAAGATAGAGTAATGTACGACGAAAACTGAATATTGACGGAGTGATATTGTGGCAAAAAGTAAAGGCGGCGGCACAGGCAGAGGAACAGGCAGCAAGGGCTGGACCCGCTGGAATAAGACAGCAAAACCCGTGAAGCCGGCCCGAAGCGGCCCTCCCGGAAGCCCAGGTGCCAAAGGAGCCAAACCGGCTAAGAGCAGCAGCGGCAGCAACAAAACCGGAGGCGCTAAATAAGCGGACATCTGCCCATTGATAATTACCAAATATAAGGGTTATAGGTTGGAGGCAACATCTGATGGGTATGTGAATCAGGTGTTCTTTCATATGTAGGACCTGAAAGCGGGTACTTCATGAGAATTAACAAATACATCAGTGAGACCGGCGTCTATCCGCGCAGAGAGACAAACCGGCTGATTGCCGCCGGCAGGATCACAATTAACGGGAAGGTCTGTACGCCTGGAGCAAGCGTGGAGCCTGGAGATACGGTAGCTGTAGACGGAATTACTGTGACTCCAGACCGGGAGGAGCGGGTCTATCTGGCGCTGAACAAGCCGGTAGGCATTACCTGCACAGCCGCCCGGCATGTGGAAGGGAATATCGTAGATTATATCAACTATCCTTCCCGGATTTTTGCCGTCGGCAGGTTGGACAAGCACTCGGAAGGGCTGATTCTGCTGACCAATGACGGGTCGATTGTCAACCGGATGATGCGCTGCGAGCATAGTCATGAGAAGGAGTACCGGGTGAGCGTGGATAAGCCGGTCACGGAAGACTTTTTGGCGGAGATGTCAGCGGGTGTAGATATTCTGGAGACCCGGACCAAGCCATGCCTTACCCGGCAGATCTCGGATCAGGAGTTCATGATTATTCTGACCCAAGGGCTGAATCTGCAGATCCGCCGGATGTGCAAGGCGCTGGGCTACCGTGTGCTCCGCCTGGAGCGGATACGGATTATGCATATCACGCTCAGCGGTCTTCCGCAAGGGCAGTGGAGACGGCTGACGGAGGAAGAGCTCGCAGAGCTTCATGCCAGACTGGAAGGTTAGCCGCAACTCACATGCCAGTACAGGCTTCCGAAGCAGGCTCCCGGACGGGTATACAGGTAGTTATGCTACCACGACACGACATTTAGGAGGATTACATGCGGATTATAAGCTTATTGATAGCCTTAGCGATCATAGCAGGTTGCTCAAGAACAGGGGATGGCGGATCAGCAGCTCCGTCTGCAGCGCCAGCCGCTTCCCCGGCAGCGGATCTTTCAGCAGCACCTGGAGGGCATCAGGAGGAAGACGCGGCTGCCGCTGCGCTCGCGGAAGTGTCCCCTGAGATTTCAGATGAGTATTCGGGATTCGTACATATGGATGCGGTTCAGTTGAACGGGCAGATTTTTCAGGTGTATTACTGGAATAAGGGAGAGTTCAGCTATACACAGTTCGCCATCGTTAAGGAGGGCAAAATGGTCTTTGACAGCAAGAAGGCCGGGCTTACCCTGGAAGGCGGCGACATTTGGAATGAGGAGGAGCAGCTCTGGGCTGAAGCGGTGGTACAGAACAACCGGAATACCTTCTTGTTCAGTCTGATGGATAACCGTCCGTCGTACGCGTCTATTGTGGTAGAGGAGATTGACGGAACGATGCAGGTAACCGTTAACGATCTGTTCAGCGTGAATTATGAGGATGTGGATCAGGACGGGAGCGAGGATCTGCTGGCCAGTCCTTATCCGGGCCAATCCCCCCTGGGTCCGGCGCTGATGGGCATTTACCAGCTGGAAGGGACGAATTATGTGCCGGATAAGCTGCTTACCAAGCGATATGCGGACGATCAGCTTCAGCTCAGTGAGCAGGAGTATAAAAACAATCCGTCCGAGCAGACATTAGAGCAGCTGCTGAACGCCTACCTGATTCTCGGGAAGCGTAGTATCGCACTGACACGGTTCGAAGAGTTCCATGAGTGGGCCGGACAGCTTGCCGGTGACGGCGGCTATGTGGACGAATATCAACGGCTGCTGCGCAGCACGGAGACGGCAGAACAAATCAGCGGCTGGATGGACAAGCTGAAGCCGCTGCGTACTACGAGGTAAGCCGCACTGATCGCGGACAAGAAGAAAAGAGATTCCCGGGGCAGGTGATGCTGCTCCGGGAATCTCTTTTTCAAAATATAAGAATTTATATGTTTCACACGATAATTTATCCTTCTATTTCTCGCCGAAACGGTACCGTCCTTTAAAAGGACGGCAAAGCCGTTTCCACTTGCGTGTGACTGAACCTGTTGGCTTATGAATCTTCCCGCTGAAACTGCTTGTTGTACAAATCCCGGTATACCCCATTCTCTGCCAGCAGGGAAGCGTGCTGCCCCGACTCCACAATCCTGCCGTCCTGAACAACCAGAATATTGTCGGCTGCCATGATGGTAGAGAGGCGGTGGGCGATGACCATGCTGGTCTTGCCCCGCAGCAATTCATGCATGGCTTGCTGGATGTAATATTCCGATACCGTGTCCAGCGACGAGGTGGCCTCGTCCATAATGATGATGGGCGGATTCTTGAGCAGAACGCGCGCGATGGACATCCGCTGCTTTTCACCGCCGGACAGCTTGATTCCCCGGTTGCCGACAACCGTGTTGTAGCCCTCAGGCAGCTTCAGAATGAAATCATGAATATAAGCAGCTTCGCAGGCGGCCGTCAGCTCGGCTTCCGTGGCTTCAGCGTTGGCATAGAGCAGATTCTCGCGGATCGTTCCGTTGAACAAGTAGGTGTCCTGAGTGACGAGGCCAATCTGGGAGCGAAGCGAATGCAGCGTGAACTCGCGGATGTCCTTGCCGCCGATACGGATCACGCCTGAATCCAGCTCATAGAGCCGGGGAATCAGGTTGGTAATGGTGGTTTTGCCTGCTCCGCTGGGTCCGACCAGGGCAGTCAGTGATCCGGCGGCTGCCGTGAAGGAGATCCCGCTGAGAGCGGGCTTGTCCGGGGCGTAGGCGAAATTCACCTGCTCGAAGACGATGTCTTGTCCCTCAACCCGGCTTGGAAGAGCCAGCTTAGCATCCACAATCAGCGGGTCCATATCAAAATAGTCAAAAATCCGTTCAAACAGCGCCACCGAACGGTTCACATCCACATAGAGATTGGTCATCTGCATAACCGGAAGATACAATCTGCTCAGCAGTGCCACGAAGGTGATAATTGCTCCAATGCTCAGCTCTCCCTGAATGAATAAATAACCCCCGTACAGATAAATCAGCATCGGCCCGATACTGGTGAAGGTGGTAAGGACCAGCATAAACCAGCGGCCGGCCATCGATTCGCGGATCTGCAGCCGTGTCGCCTGGGCGTTTACGGTCTGGAAGCTTGCCAGCGCGGTATCCTCTCTGGTGAACAGCTTCATAAGCATGTACCCGCTGAGGCTGAGCGTCTCTTCAATGATCTGATTCTGCTCCGAGATCTTCTCCTGCGTCTCTTTGGCCAGCTTCCAGCGGACATTGCCCATTTTGCGGGTCGGCACGATGAATAAGGGAATGACCAGAATGCCTAGCAGCGCAAGCTTCCAGTTCATGATGAACAGGGTTACCGCCGTGGAGATCAGAATGAACAGATTACTGGCACAATTGACGATGGTGCTGTTGAACACGCCCTGAATTCCGGCAATGTCACTGGTCATCCGGGTGATGACCTCGCCTTGCTTGACGCCTGAGTAGAACTGCAGCGGCATGCTCTGCAGATGGCGGTACATCTGGTTTTTCATATCATGGACAATATTCTGGGAGATAAAAGAGTTCAAATAATTCTGCAGCACGCCGAGCAGTCCTGACACAACCGTTGTAGCCAGCGAGGCGGCAACCAGCAGGAAGAGCAGCTGCAGATTCTTGTCCGGGAGCGCCCGGTCAATGATCTGCTGAATCAGGATGGGAGGGAGCAGCCCCAGCACTGCGGAGATGCACAGCACGGTCATCACCAGCAGCGTCTGCTTCCAGTATGGGACGAAGTATTTGACGATGCGTAATAGCAGCGCCTTGGATATATCCGGCTTCGCCTCCTCCTCATCGAACTTTAATTTGCCAGGCCCGAAGCCTCCTCCGGGTCCCATGGCTCTGAAGCCTCTTGACAATGGGGTCACCAGCTTTGCTTGAATTTTTAGGATGCAATATATGTAAAAATAATCCGGTGCAGGGTCTGACATGGGCATTATACGCCTGGATTATACGGATGTAAATGCTAAACTGGATAAGCCGGAATGAACCGGAGAAAGAGGTTGCAGCATTAGACTTAGGTTCGGGAGGAGAGGAAGCAGAATGATTATTGTTGCACAGGGATATGAAAATAAAGGGCTCCGCTACACGGTGAGATCCGCCTCACCGCAAGATGCCCTGCAGTTGTCCGAACTGAGGCTGAAGATCGACGGGGAGACGGAGAATTTAGACCGGGTTCAGGGGGAAGCATTCATCGGCCCGGAGGGCTTCCGGTCGCTTATAGCGGTCGATACGGCCAGCGGCACGAACCTGTTCCTGGTTGCCGAGGTTCAGGACAGGCTGGCGGGCTTCGCCAGATGTGAAGGAAGTCCGCTGCGGAGGCTGGCTCATCAGGCCGAGTTCGGAGTCGGGGTGCTGCAGGAGTTCTGGGGATACGGAATCGGCCGGAGCCTGCTGGAGCAGTCTATCGGCTGGGCGGATACCATCAGTCTGGAGAAGCTGAGCCTGAAGGTTCTGGAGAGGAATGACAAGGCGATCCGGCTGTATGAGAGCCTTGGCTTCGAGGTCGAGGGTGTCCTGCGCCGAGATAAGCGGCTGGCCGACGGACAATTCTATTCTACTATTGTTATGGGCAGATTACGCGGGGACAGAGGGGGAGCGTAAGCCGAATGTAGTCGAAAAACCGATCATAATTGGACTGGATGCGCCGCGTAGGCCGAATGTAATCGAAAAACCGATCATAATTGGACTGGATGCGCCGCGTAGGCCGAATGTAATCGGAAAACCGATCATAATTGGACTGGATGCGCCACGTAGGCGAAATCTAATCGGAAAACCGATCATAATGTGCGTGCACCCTGGTTAACGCTATATGTCGCCACAAAGCAGACGGATGCAAAAGTGAGGTACTCCTATGCGTGGCATGAGGCACCCGCATTGTTCCACCAACACCGTTCCACCCGCACGTGCCTGGTTTGAAATTATGAAGAAGGAGCAGTGACGAGCTGCGCGAATCTCCGCGTGGTCTCGCGTATATCCTCAGCTCCGGCAATGGCTGAGATGATGGAGAGACCATCCGCACCCGCCCGGATTACCGGCGGGGCATTGTCCAGGGAGATGCCGCCGATTCCCACCACAGGAATGCTCAGGCCGCTTCGTCTTAGCTCTTCAATGACAGTAGTTCCCCGGACGGCCTGGGCATCATCCTTGGACGAAGTAGGATAGACAGGACCGACTCCGAGATAATCGGCGCCGTCCGCGATAGCCTGCCGGGCTTCCGTCAGATTATGAGCGGAGACTCCGATGATCTTATGCTCACCGAGCTGCTCCCGAATCAGCCGGGCAGGCAGGTCATCCTGGCCGACATGGATGCCATCGGCGTCCAATGCTGCGGCAAGCTCCAGATCATCGTTCACGATGAACGGGATGTTATAGGCCCGGCATATCTGCCGGAGCTGTTGCCCCAGACGTAGCAGTGCGGCGCCTTTGAGCGCAGCGGGACCTTTTTCCCGGAACTGGAACAGAGTGATGCCCCCAGCGGCAGCAGCGGCTAAAGTGTCCTCCGGTGATTGGCGGCAGTTTACACTGCCCATAATGAAGTACAGCTTCAGCAATCTGCGCATATCCTCGTTGTGTATCCGTGTCATAGCAGTATCCCCCTAGTTCTCATCCGGTTCCCATAAGCAAAATGATTCGTCGGCCCCTGCCCGGCCCCAATGTTCAGACTATCCTCAATCGCCGCTTGAATGAAGGCCTTGGCGGTAAGGACGGCTTCAGGCATGGAATGGCCCAGCGCAAGACCTGCCGTAACCGCAGCCGAGAAGGTGCAGCCAGTCCCGTGAGTATGCTTCGTCGCTATGCGCGGGCTGGACATATACTGGAATTCCCGTCCGTCATAGAGCAGATCCACGGCCTCATCTCCTGAAGAGTCATGTCCGCCTTTCAAGATAATATATTCGGGTCCCATCTGATGAAGCAGTCTTGCCGCCTGTTCCCGGTCTTCCCGGCCCTGAATCTTCATACCTGTCAGCATTTCTGCTTCAGGAAGATTGGGGGTGATGGCCAGCGAGAGCGGAAGCAGGCTTGTAATCAGCGCCTGTACTGCCTCCTGGAGCAGCAGCTGTGAGCCGCCCTTGGCGACCATGACCGGATCGATCACCAGCTTGTGCTGCCAGCCGTACTGCTGCACTTTACCGGCAACAACGCGGATGATGTCACTGCTGAACAGCATTCCTGTCTTAATGGCATCCGGCTCCAAATCGCTGCCAATCGAATCCAGCTGGGCGGCAACGGTCTCCGGCTCCATCGGAAAGACACCCTGGACACCTAGTGTATTCTGGGCGGTGAGTGCAGTAAGTGCAGACATGCCGTACACTCCCAGCTCCTGAAACGTCTTCAAATCCGCCTGAATCCCGGCCCCGCCGCCGCTGTCGGAGCCGGCAATGGTCAACGCTTTGCGTATGATAGTCATCTTGTTCTCTCCTTTGGCTGTACGGTCTAGGCTTCGGCGAGCAGCTTCAGCCGTGAGCGGCTGCTGTATTGCTCCGGGGTCACCAGCGACAATTGATTCAGGAACAAGGTCTGGAAGCTGCCGGGACCTTGGGCTTCAGCCGCTTCAGCGGCAAGCTCTGCTGCCACGCCATAGAAGGAAAGAGCCTCGGCAGCCGCCTCAAGTACCTCCCCGCCGCTTACGGCAAGAAATGCACCCACCACAGCACTGAGCAGGCAGCCGGTTCCGGTCACCCGGGTCAGGATGGAGTGCCCGTTGCTGGCGATATAAGTGCGCTTGCCGTCTGTGATAATGTCTTCCTTGCCGGTGATAATCACGACACAGTTCAGCTTCTGCGCCGCCTTATTGGCCAGAGCGACTACATCGCCTTCGCCTGCTCCGGCATCCACGCCTTTGCTGGCCCAGCTCTCCCCGGCCACATTGGCAACCTCGGCCACATTGCCGCGCAGGGCAGTAAGCTGAAGCTCACGGAGCAGCCCCGCCGTAACGTCCGTGCGGTAGGCGGTAGCTCCAGCTCCAACGGGATCAAGCACGAGCGGCACCTGGTGGCGGTTCGCAGCCTTCCCTGCCTCGATCATGGAAGCGATGGCGGATTCATTCAACGTGCCAATGTTCAGCACCACTGCCCCGGACATGGCGGCGACATCTGCTACTTCTTCGATGGCATCGGCCATGAACGGCGAGGCTCCTAGAGCCAGCAGCCCGTTCGCTGTGAAGTTAGCGACTACGATATTCGTGATATTATGCACCAGCGGGTTCGCTTGGCGTACTTTGGACAGATAAGACATATGAATTCCTCCTGTAGGCATAATTTAAAAATTAATAAAAGCATTCTTAACATCCACTTCTGCAGCCAGCAGACCGTTCTCGCTCAGCCACTGGTTCACCTTCTCCCATGAAGCGCTGTCCTGATAGCCGAAGGGCTGGGAACCGGCATCCATCAGCGGCAGCAGGATCTCCAGACTGCGCTGTTCAATGGCTTCATCCAGCGGTGCGGTATCCTCCTGATGGGCAAGCAGCAGCTTCAGCGCTTCATCCGGGTGACCGGCAGTATACTGCTGGCCTTTTCTGATGGCATCCACGAATTTCTGATAAAAGCCCTGTGAATCCTGCAGTCCCTGCTCACTGGCGACCAGCACCAGCTCATAATAATCCGGGACCCCGTAATCCACGGGATTGAAGGAGCGGACCGGATGGCCTTCCTGCTCCAGAATCAGCTGCTCATGGTTGATGAACCCGCCCATAATGCCATCCACCCGTCCGGTGGAGAGAGCAGGGATCAGCTCATAGCCGACATCCACCAGCTTGAGGGAGGAAGGGTCCCCGCCGTCGCTTTTGACCATCGTGTTCAGCATGGCTTCATACAACGGGACGGAGGAATATCCGGCTTGCTTGCCGGACAGCTCTCCGGGGCGGGTAATGCCGCTGTCTGCGGCTACCATGAGATGATTCAGCGGATGACGCACCAGCGCGGCAATCGACTTGACTGGAATCTGCTCACCCCGTGCCATCAGCACCTGGGGCTGATAACTGAGTGCCAGATCCACCTTCCCCGCAGCAACAAGCTTCAGCGCATCATTGGTATCGGCCGGCATCTCAATCTCAACCTCCAGACCTTCCTCAGCGAAATAGCCTTCAGCCTCTGCCGCATACAAAAAAGAGTGAACAGCATTGGGATACCAGTCGAGCATAATCGTCAGCTTATGGGCCCCGCCTTTAGCCCCGGCCTCAGAGGTAGAGGGTGCAGCAGCCGGGGGGCCAGAGGCCGCCGGACTGTCCGTATTGGCGCAGCCTGCCAGGACAGGCAGCATACAGAGCAGCAGAGCAGACAGCAGCATGGCTGGCCTTGAAATCGCATGGTGCAGATAACGGGTATAGCGGATAGTAGTCATGAATAACGTCCTCTTTTCTTCAGAATAATCTTCTCCAGCGCGGCGACTGCCAGAAACAGCAGGATACCGAGCAGGGATAATAAGACAACGGCGGCGAACATCTTGGCGCTCTGCAGATTCCCGGCCATTCTGCGGCTGAAATAGCCCAGCCCCTGGCTGCCCCCAAGCCATTCCCCAATAGTTGCACCGATCACACAGTACACAGCCGACAGCTTCAGCCCGGAGAAAAAAGAGGGTAAAGCCAGCGGAACGCCCACCTTCCCGAGAATCTGCCAGCGGTTCGCGCCATATGTCAGCAGCAGCTCCCGGTAGGCGTCCGTGTTCTTGGACAACCCGTCATAGGTGCCGATGACCACCGGGAAGAAAGCGGTCAGGAAGACAACGGCGACCTTGCTCCACAGGGTGTAGCCGAACCACATGATGAACAGGGGAGAGAGGGCGATCAGCGGAACCGTCTGGCTGATAATCAGCAGCGGGTACAGCGCCTTGGCCAGCGGACGGAACAGGTGCATGGCGATTCCCAGCAGGCTGCCGCAGACCACGGATAGTGCGAAGCCTGTGAGCACTTCAAGCAGTGTGGCGGGCAGATGTACCCCGAACAATAGATGGCGGTCTTCCATCAATGCCATCCACACCGCAGACGGAGCCGGAAGGATGAAGGGAGGAACCAGGCCCAGCCGGGCTACAGTCTCCCAGACTGCAAGCGTCAGCAGGGCGAGCAGGGCAGCCGGACCGTAATGCTGGAGCAATCTTCTAGGAGCGGCGGTTCTCATATAGCTTCAGCTCCAATTCCTGGCGCAGGGCGGCGAACTGCGGCTCATAATTCAGACTGTGATGACGCGGGCGGGGGAGACCGGCTGGGAATTCCTGCATCCCGCTGCCGCCACTGCCCGTCATTAGATAGATTCTGTCACTGAGCAGAAGCGCCTCCTCCAGATCATGGGTGATGAACAGCACCGTCTTGTCCAGCTCTGCCCATAACTCCAACAGCCAGCGCTGCAGTGAGCGCTTGGTAATGGCATCGAGCGCCCCGAACGGCTCATCGAGCAGCAGCAGATCATTCCCCGCCGCCACGGTGCGGAGGACCGCCACGCGCTGGCGCATCCCGCCGGACAGCTCCTGGGGATAAGCCCCTTCGGTTCCCTCAAGGCCGAAGCGTTGCAGCAGGGTACGGATCTCGGCCACGGCGGCCGCTTTGGGACGGCTGCGCTTGAGTTCCCAAGGCAGCAGACAATTGTCCAGCACGGTGCGCCAAGGCAGGAGGAGATCCTGCTGCGGCATGTAGGCCACACTGCCCAGCCTCTTCGCTGCTGCAGCGGACTCGGCTCCGTTCAGCGTAATCCTGCCTTTGTCCGGCTCCAGCAGGCCGGCGATGATTTTGAACAAGGTGCTTTTGCCGCATCCGCTTCCGCCTACGACAGAAATGAATTCGCCGCGCTGCACATTCATGGATAGCCCTGAGAAGACTGGGGTACGGGACGAGCCCGTCCCGAAAGCATAGGATAGATTGCTAATGTTGATCATAAGACTATGTACGAAGCCTCCCCGGATTGATATAGATACTGCGGTGAGCACAAAAAAGCCCCATTCATTCCCGGAGGAATGAATGGGGCGGAAGGTACAGTCAGCTGCGGCCCTGTGACGGGAACCACTGATACATTCTGCTCCACTTCCCTCCGCTGGTATGATCCAGATCAGGTTCAAAGGGTCCGGAGCTTAAGCTCCGTCTCAGTCGGCCGACTCCCCTAGTGAATAATGTTGCTATTGAATTCGTAATTGCTACTTAATATACCACAAATTCCTGTCTTGTAAAGATCAGGCGGGTCAGCGCTTCGCCAGACCGGTCACGAACAAGGTGACGATGCCCCGGGAGATGTCCAGCTTGGAGGAATGGTGCCGCTTCTGCTCATACAGGTACAGATCGGGGCTGAGGACAGAGATTAAGGCTGTGGCCGCAAAGGCCGGATCAATGTCAATCAGCTCACCGCCCGCCGCAGCGCGCTGCAGCAGCTCTGTCATCATCACCCCCAGCCGCTGAAAAAAAGGATGCTCAAACTGGGTCAGCTGCTTCTTGCCGGTGAACTCGGCTTTGATCATATTCAGCAGCTCGGCATACTGCTCAATGAAATCGGCAATCTGCTCAATGCTGCTCTGCAGCTGAGCGAGAGCCGGAGCTTCACCGGCACTGGCAGCCACCTGCTGCTCCAGCCCGGACAGGAATTGATCTGCGCTGCCCTTCAGCAGTGCAGAACAGATCTCACCCTTGTCCATGAAGCGGCGGTACAGGGAGCCTTGTCCTATGCCTGCCCGCTTGGCAATGCTGTACATGCTGACCGCCTCAAGACCGCTCTCGGTGAACAACTGGCGGGCAGCTTCAAGAATCCGCTGTACATAAGGATCGGCGGACTCGGGCGGGGCGGATTCTATGGCTTGCGGAGCTGAGCGCGGGAGCTGCGCAGCATCGGTGTCTGGCTTTTTCATGAGAACCCCTTTCAGAAAAGAATTGACACAACGGACAATTGTCCGTAGACTATGAATTGCGCTTACGGACAGTTGTCCGTTCACTCATTATATAGAACAATCTGCCCGCAGGTCAATCTAGAACGCGGACAGCTCAGGAGGAGAAGAGACATGGATCAGACCTTGAAGCAGGAAGCCGATTTCCGGCTGTCCGGCATTCTGGTTCCGCTGCTGGCCATCATTGCAGGAGTATTTATGGTTGTACTGGACAGTACGGCGATGAACGTAGCCTTGTCCAGGCTGGTGGTGGATTTCAAGACGGATCTGCATACGCTGCAGTGGGTAGTTACCGGATATATGCTGGCCCAGGCTTCCGTTATTCCGCTGTCCGGCTGGCTGTCTGACCGGTTCGGGGCCAAGACGGTCTTCCTGACGGCGGTAGTTGTGTTCACGATAGGCTCGATTCTGTGCGCTACACCAAGCAGCGCCGAGTGGCTGATTGTTTTCCGGGTTATTCAGGGACTGGGCGGCGGCTGTGTGCTCCCTGTCGGAATGGCCTATGTATACAGACTGGCTCCCAAAAGTAAGGTCGGCGTAGTCATGGGCATTATGGGCATTCCCGTCCTGTTCGCTCCGGCTATTGGTCCGGTATTGTCGGGCTGGCTGGTTGAATACCATTCCTGGCGCTGGATCTTCCTTATTAATATTCCGATTGGCATCATCGCTGTGCTGATCGGACTGCGCAAGCTGCCGAGTGCGGCGAAGAACAGCGTGCCCGGCATGGATAAGCTAGGTATGGTTCTTGGACCGCTGGCCTTTGCTTCGCTAACCTACGGGGTCAGCCAGGGCGCGCAGAGCTGGACCTCTGAGAAGACGCTGATCGGGCTGCTGCTGGGCGCTGTGGCACTAATCGCTTTTGTCATCGCCGAGCTGCGCTCCAAGACACCACTGCTGGAGCTGCGGATTCTGAAATCCGTAGATTTCACGACAGGAATCATCGTGCAGTGGATTGCCCAGTTCGGCTTATACGGCGCGTTATTCCTGCTCCCGCAATTTCTGCAGCAGGCCCGCGGCTTCGGCGCATTTGATACCGGTCTGACGCTGCTGCCGCAAGCGATCGCTTCCGGGCTGATGATGCCGATTGCCGGGATACTGTTCGACCGGATCGGTGTGCGCTGGCTCGTGGTCTGCGGTCTCAGTCTGGTCTCCGGCGCGCTATTCCAGTATTCCCATGTGGATCTTACCACGCAGAGCCGCGATCTGATCCTTCCGCTGATCATGTGCGGGGCCGGAATGGGACTGATGATGATGCCGATGAACACGCATCTGCTCAACAAGGCGCCAAGCCATCTGGTGAACCGGGTAACCTCGCTGACAAACTCGATGCAGCAGGTGATTACCTCGCTGGCCGTCTCGACTCTGGTTACGATTCTGACGGCAAGAACAACGGCACGCGGTACCGAGATGCAGGAGGCAGCGGCGGCTGCCGGTAAAAGCACCGCAGGCGCTTCACAGGAAGCACTCCTGCTGGCCAAGCAGACCGTGTTGTCGCAGGGCTTCGCGGACACGTTCCACATTATGATGTTTGTCGCGCTTGGCGGTGCGGTCCTTGGACTGCTGCTGCGACGGGGCCGCCATTCCGGGACTGAACGTTCTAAGGAACAGGCAACGCCGGAAATCATGCACGTATAGTAATGCACCATATAGAAGCAGAGCTTGTAACATCCATATAGCAGCGATTCTCCTTTTGCCGGAGGGTCGCTTTTTGTTATTTTCTCTTCTGAATATTCTGATGCAGGAGCCGAAATTGGGGCAAGCTAAGCTATGGAAAATCAATACTATACAAATCCGATGAATATAATCGGAAAAAATCATTGACGCAGGTAACGCCTCAGTGTTACTATTCTTTTTGCCGGTAATTACGGTATCTAAAGAGAAGATATGAGAGGGGATTCATCGAATGAAAAAACTAAGTCTGACTATTATGCTGCTCCTGACCATGGTCACGGCTGCGGCTTGCGGAAACAACAATACGGACAAGACAGCAACGGGCGGCAATACCGGGAATGAACCCACAGCAGCGGCTACAGAGGGTACAGCTTCCGGGGAGCAGAACAGCCTGGAGGCCGTCAAAGCCAGCGGCAAGCTGCGCATCGGAACCGAAGGAACCTACGCACCGTTCACCTTCCATGATGCGGACGGCAAGCTGACAGGTTTCGATGTTGAGATTGCTGAGGAAGTGACCAAGCGTTTAGGTGTGAAGCCGGAGTTCATTGAGACGCAATGGGACGGGATTTTTGCCGGGATGGATGCGAAGCGCTTCGATGTGATCTTCAATGAAGTCTCCATCACTGATGAACGTAAAGTGAAATATGATTTCTCCGATCCGTATATTGTCTCCAAGGCGGTGCTGATCGTACCGGAGGATAATCAGGATATTAAGACGTTCGCTGATCTCAAGGGTAAAAAAGCCGGCCAGTCCCTGACCAGCAACCTCGGCAAAATCGCCACAGACAACGGTGCCGAGATCGTATCCACCGAAGGCTTCAACCAGGCGATTGATCTGCTGACCTCCGGCCGGATCGATGCTACCGTGAATGACGGATTGTCCTTCCTCGACCTGAAGAAGCAGAAGCCGGATATCAAGATCAAGAAGGTGGATGAGATTGCCGAAGGCTCGCATAGTGCCGCAGTCTTCCTGAAAGGGAATGACGAGCTGGTGCAGGCTGTGAACGAAGCGCTGACCGCTATGAAGAGCGACGGAACCTACCTTAAGATCTCCGAGAAGTACTTCGGCACTGACGTATCGAAATGATGGATGACCGCCAAATACAAATATTTCTCGATTCATTGCTGCCCCTGTTCAAAGCCGGGGTGGCTTTTACCCTTCCGCTTGCGGTGGTATCCTTTATTCTGGGGCTGCTGCTGGCGGTGATTACTGCGCTTGCCCGGCTGTCCTCCTGGAGACTTCCGAGGCTGATCGCCAGATTTTATGTCTGGGTGATCCGGGGAACGCCGCTGCTGGTGCAGCTGTTTATTATTTTCTATGGACTGCCCGCCGCCGGGATTGTGCTTGATCCGTTCATCGCCGCTGTCATCGGGTTCACGCTCAGTGTCGGGGCCTACTCCTCCGAGATTGTCCGGGCTGCCATCCTGTCTATCCACAAGGGCCAGTGGGAAGCCGCGTTCTCTGTGGGGATGAGCCGGAAGCAGGCTCTGCGCCGGGTGATATTGCCTCAAGCTGCCCGCGTGTCGGTTCCGCCGTTATCGAATTCTTTTATTAGCCTGGTTAAGGATACTTCGCTTGCGGCCAGTATTACTTATGTAGAGATCTTCAGAAAAGCCCAGCAGATTGTGGCGACATCCTATGAACCCCTGCTGCTGTATTGCGAAGCGGCGTTGTTCTATCTGCTGTTCTGCTCCGTATTGTCGGCGCTGCAGAATTACTTGGAGAAGCGGCTGGACCGGTATTCGGCCAGTTAAGGTGAAGGAGGCACACGCATGATTGAAATACGCGATTTACATAAGTCCTTCGGGCCGCTTGCGGTGCTGAAAGGTGTGGATCTCGCCGTTGAACACGGCCAGGTCATGGTCATTATCGGACCTTCCGGCTCCGGCAAAACCACGCTGCTGCGCTGCTTCAACCTGCTGGAGACCCCCGACAAGGGCAGTCTTACACTGAACACGATTAAGCTGGATTTCACCCCGGGTGCCAAAATTCCACAGCGTACCGTACTCTCCCTGCGCCAGCAGACAGGAATGGTGTTCCAGTCTTATAATCTGTTCCCGCATATGACGGCGATCGGCAATGTCATGGAGGGACAGATCACGGTGCAAAAGCGTTCCAAGGAGGAAGCGCGCAGCAAGGCGCTGGCACTCTTGGACAAGGTGGGTCTGGCAGACAAGGCAGATGCGTATCCGCATCAGCTGTCCGGCGGCCAGCAGCAGCGTGTAGCGATAGCCCGCGCCATGGCGGCCTCGCCGGAGGTGCTGCTGTTCGATGAGCCGACCTCGGCGCTTGACCCTGAGCTGGTCGGCGAGGTGCTGAAGGTCATCAAGCAGCTGGCCCGGGAAGGAATGACGATGGTTATCGTCACCCATGAGATGAAATTCGCGGCCGATGTGGCCGACCGGATCATTCTAATGGACAACGGAGTCATCCTGGAGCAGGGAACCCCCCGGGAGGTACTGGAGCAGACGAAGAACCCGCGCGCCTTGCAATTCCTGAACCGGCTCAGCGGGGAAGAGTGATTGCGGGACGGAGTATATTAAGGCAGACCGGGAGGAGAGTCCTGGTCTGCCTTTTTATTGTTTTGTAGTGTAACCAATTGTATGTGAAAAACAGTATACATTGTGTTTACGCGAAGATGAGGTGGTAGGCAAACGTAAACGAAGAAGTGCACTTGAATCCGTGTTTGTAACTCCCCCTCTTAAACAGCGGAGCAGGCGGAATGATTGTGGAGAAGCGGAGCGGTCGCCTTTGTATCCGGATTTTCACCGATTAGGGGAATGAAAAAAATCTGGATACAAGAGCGATTGGAACAACATTCCGTTTGTGGAGCGTGCTCCAAAGCGTCGCCGTAATTTATACCTATGTATTTCCTGTAAATAAAACAAGGCTGCCCCTAGCCGTAACGGCTTCCGGGACAGCCTTTGATCTATCATACGCGGGGGAACGGTATGAACTAACCTAACTTTCCTTTACTTCTGTGTGCCGCCATCGCTAACGGACTTCAAGTAGTCCAGCGTGTTGTACAGCATAACAGCTGCTTCAGCACGGGTGATAGTGCTCTTCGGATTGAACTTGCCGCTGGCATCAAGGGCAGTGATCTTGTATTTCAGCGCCCGCTGAATGCTGCCCTGATAGGAAGGGTCCAGCGCGTCTGCATCTGCAAGCTCAGCCGGAACGAGATTGATCATCGGCAGGTTACCGGCCTTTTCCACGGCTTGAACCAGCATACTGGTATACAGCTCTTTGGTAATCGGCTTGGCCGGATCGATATTGGCCGGGATACTCACACCATTATAATGGGCATTGATGAAGGCTTCTGCGTACCAGGCATTGTCTTTTACTTTGGAGAACAGCGCACTTGCCTGGGGAGCCTTATTGAAATCAATTGCCGCCAGGCTAAGCTGGAGACCGCCGGAGATAAATTGTATCCCTTGCGCTGTAGTTACTGTGGATGCCGGCAGAAATTGGGTGTCGGAGATTCCTTTGATCAGGCCCTGCTCCTTCAGAGAGTTGATCTTATCCTTACCTGTCACCTGGCTGATATCCTTGAAGCTGCTGCCGGCTGCAAAAATTTGTCCGCCAAGAGAGAAGGAAAGGAGGGTTACTGCTGTAATAGCTGCGATCGTGTTTTTTTTCATACTCATCTGAATTCCACCTCTATTATAGGGTTGGGCCGTTTGGCCTGTATCAACTCCTCTAACGTAATGAGATCAGAAAAGGTTGCAAGCGAATGAATCCCGTTCTACAGGCCCAGTCAGCTACATCATTTCCTGAAACAGCAGATTGCGGTAGGGGTACCGGCTGAATCTGGTCTTGAACAGCAGGGCTATTCCGCTTTCTTCAATCGTTACGGATTTCAGTGACGTTGTTCTTACCAGACTGCGGACCATCGCCCTTACCGCCCGGTTGTCCTTACGCCGGATGGCGGCAGCCATGGCTTCCGCGAAGCTCCGGTTAACCGCAAGCTCGCGGTACAACGGGATGATGGAACGCGCTATGCAGCGGTGGGCGTCTGTATTGAAGGTGAACTGAACGGTTCCCGGCGGAATCGTCGTTCCATTGGTATAGAAGGCAATCGGCAGCGGAAAGGGAAAAGAGATAAAATAACCGATTCCGTTCGTTCCGTAATTCTCCGCGTCGGCAAGTGCGGGGATACTGTGGAGCAAGCTGCCCATCAGGTCCAGGTCGGCAGTGACAACCGCGGTTGTCCATTGCCTGGCATAACTGCGGTTTCCGGCAATTTTCCGGTAGAACGGCAGCATGGCCGCAGCTACGCTGCGCAGTACACGGGCTGTTACCAGCCGCTGCGTCTGCTTAGGTTGTACTTTCGCCATCCGGATCATCCTCACTTTGCACAGATTCTTTCCAAGTATAAGCATGTATCGGTTACATTTGATCTTGATATAGAGTATGGGGATTACGCACACTTCGGAATGGGCAACTCCGGTTTCGGCAGAAATATTATCTATACGTGGAGCGGCAGAGGGGGGCTATTGCGGGCAAGTGATGTTATACTGGTGTCAGGACTTTTCTTTGACGGGCAAGTTTGTTATGCTTATATCGTAACGATTACTAATTATTCTGCGGGAATTGTTCTGCTTCCGGAAAGGTGGGAACCCGGGTGAACCGAGTGTCAAATATCAGTCAGCAGTTTGCGGCTCATAATTATAAGCTTACACCACAGCGTGAAGCGATAGTGAGAGTGCTGCTGGATAATGAGAAGGATCATCTAAGCGTGGAAGAGGTATATATGCTGGTCAAGCGCAGTTACCCGCATTTGGGGCTGGCGACTGTCTACCGTACCTTGGAGCTGCTGTGTGAACTTCATATTGTGCAAAAAATGAATTTCGGCGACGGCGTCGCCCGTTATGATCTGCGCGACGACGATCATGTGCATATGCATCATCACCTGATCTGCAATGTATGCGGTAAGCTGGAAGAGATCAAGGATGATTGGCTGGTGGAGCTGGAGGCGCGGGTAGCCCGTGAATATGGCTTCAGTGTGACCGATCACCGTCTCGATTTCAAAGGCACCTATAATAGCTGTCAAAAGAACGGCTGCAAGGGCGACAAGGACTGCCGCGCCGTCTCATAAGCACATCTGCAACGCACAGAAGGCGCAGGGCTGAAGTTCAGCCTGCGCCTTCTTGCAAATATTAAGAAGTTACGGAATCTGCGAAATGCCGCTGCTAGGAGCGGTTTGGAACGAAGGATTTGATCCAGGTTCCGAAGCTGCCGGGATTGCGGGTCTGAACCAGGATCACCCCTTCGCCGCGGAACCGGCAGACCAGGGCCTCGCCGCTGGTTAAGCTGTTCAGCCAGCCGGAGGCTGCTTTTTCCACCTTGTAATCCATATAGTCCGGCCAAGCTACAAGGTGTCCGTTATCGATGATCATCTCTTCGCCCGGTCCGAGGTTAATGGCGTGAATCGCTCCGAAGGAGGAGAGGAAGACGGTGCCCCTGCCGCTGATTTCCAGAATGAAGAATCCTTCGCCGGAGAATAGGCCGCGGGTCAGATTCTGCATTTTGGTATTGACCTGAATGCCTTGGGTTCCCGCCAGGAAGCCGTCCTTCTGTACGATCAGCTTGTACGACCCGTCCAGCTCAATGGCCTGTACATCCCCGATAGAACCGGGTGAGAGCAGCACCTCACTCTGTCCGCGCGTGGCGGTCAGCTCCTGGAAGAAGAATTTCTCCCCGCTCAGCATGCGGCCCAGGCCGCGCATAATTCCGCCGTCCACGGTGCCCCGCAGCTCCACATTCGGTGACATGGCGACCATCGCACCCATCTCCGCCTTAACGCTCTCGCCCGGCTCCAGCAGGACCTTAAGCATGGCGAAGGCGCCGTCATACAGCACATCATATTTCATATCCCGTTCCTCCTCATTCTTGCGATTATTGGTTATGCCACAGGTATGTATCTTGCTCTTCAAGGATACTGTACCAGGTAGTCCAACTGCAAGCCGGGCACAGCCAGGGCTGGAGTACAGTACCAAATGAATATAGTGAACAGTACCGGGCAGCGGTCAGGATAGTGTGTTAAAATGAAGTGGACAGTGCAGCCGTACTGAATATACGAATGACAAGGAGTGTCGCCGCTTATGGCACGGACAAGAACGCAGAAGGCGCTGCTTAAGGCAGAGCGCTCAGGCACATGGTGTGCAGAAAGAAACCGCAGACTCAATCAGGATTACGGGGCCATCTCCCAGCATGTCCGAGTTACACCCGGCAAACGGGAGCAATTGAATAAGGTCAAACACAAGGAGCGGATCTTCCATGATGGCGCTCCTTTTGCATGCCTGGGGGCAGCGGGGTAATACTTATACCTGTGCCCTGCTGTGAATACGGTATTCCTTGGGCGACATGCCGAACCGGCTGCGGAAGATCCGGTGGAAATAGGTATAGTTCGCAAATCCGCAGGTCTCGGAGACATGCTCCAGCGGCATGGGGCTGAACGTAATCTTTTCCCGGGCCATATCCAGCCGTACATCATTTACATATTTGACAATCGTGGTGCCGAACGCTTCCTTGAACAGATGAACCGCACGGGAGACCGAGATATCCACATGTGCGGCCACATCCTCCAGCCGGAAGCTGTAAGAGGCATGTTCTTCCACGTACTGCTTCATCCGGTAAGCCAGATAAGCCTTCGGTGAGATCGCGGGCTGATCAATCATCAGCCGGTCAATCTCCATACATAGAATCTGCAGATAACAAGCAGAGATATCCGGTGAGGAGTCCGATAAGCGGCGCTGCTCCAGCACAAGCTGGCGGAAGAGGCCGAGAATATGATCGCTCATCGGCAGGCGGAGTACCGCCGGACGCTGCTTGCGTCTCCACCACTCTTCAATCCATGGGCCGCTGCAAAAGATATGATAGTCACCGCTCTCGATCCTCGGCTTGCCGACGGGATAGACTTCCTTGTCGATACTCAAGTAGTAGGGGTCATTCGGTGCGAACAGCATGAGATCGCCGCTCTCAACGGTCGTAATGGCTCCGTTCTCCCTGGTGCGGCTGCGCCCTTCAGTCTGGAGCCGCAGCAGATAATACTGTACACCCTCGCTGCGTGACATATGAAATGGTTTGCGGTGGAAGGAGAATCCGGCGGATAGAATGTGGCAAGCGGCAGATGTTGTCATGTGTCCCTCCTAGTCTAATAAATGATAAGCAGATTGTTCATGTTTTAATCATATTATTCATTTTATTATATACGCTTTCATATTACCATGTAGCTAAGCAAAAAACATACAAATGATGTGGAGAAGGCCGTATTGCGGCGCTAATCGCTACATTTACAAACTCTGGAAGCAGTGGATGAAACCAAGAGAACGCTGCGTTCTCCAATGTTTACAGCCCGTTTGTTCAGGTGATGCGCTTCAGGGAAGGTAACCGGGAGTGCGGCGGCAGCAAGAACAGGATAACTCCGGATCATATAAGGAGTGGGAATAACAATGCTTAAGGTTGGATTGCAGCTGTACACGCTTAGAGAAGAACTGGAACAGGATTTCGAGGGAACTATACGTAAGGTAGCCGAGCTGGGCTACAGCGGTGTGGAGTTCTTCCACTATTTCGGCCGTACGGCTGAACAGGTGAAGGCGCTGCTTGAAGAGACAGGACTTGTTGCTGTCGGAGCCCACCGTCCGTACGATGCGATGCTGAATGATACGGAGCAGGAGATCACCTTCAATCTGGAGATCGGCAACCGCAATCTGATCGTGCCTTATCTGACAGAAGAACAACGGAACTGGCCGGAGGTAGCCGCGGGTCTGCGGACCATCGGCGAGAAATGCAAGGCTGCCGGTGCTGTTCTGTCTTATCATAATCATGATTTTGAATTCACGGAGAAGGTTGACGGCCAGCCAGCCTTTGATTATCTGTTCGAAGCGGTGCCTGCTGAGCAGCTTCAAGTGGAGATGGATACATGCTGGGTGTATTACGGCGGATATGATCCGGCAGAATATATCCGTAAGTATGCAGGACGCCTGCCGATCATCCACCTCAAGGATCTGAAGAAGAAAGAAGACGGCTCACCGGAGACTGTAGTACTCGGCGAAGGTGAAGTGGATCTGGCTGCGATCATTGAAGCAGCCGCTAGCGCTGGTGTGGAATGGGCAGTGGTGGAGCAGGACTTCTGCAGCCGCTCGCCGCTTGGTAGTGTCGCTGACAGCTTGAACTGGATCAAAACATACGAGAATCAAGGAGGAAGTATTCATGTCTAACAAACTCAAGATTGCTATTATCGGTTGCGGTGGTATCGCAAACGGCAAACATATGCCAAGCCTTGCCCGTCAGGAGGATGCCGAAATGGTGGCATTCTGTGATATCGTGGAAGAACGTGCCCAGGAGGCTGCCAAGACCTACGGCTCGGAAGGCGCTGCTGTATTTACCGATTTCCGTGAGCTGCTGGCAACGGGCGGGTTCGATATCGTGCATGTCTGCACGCCGAATGACAGCCACTCCGAGATTACGGTTGCCGCACTGGAAGCCGGCAATCATGTGCTGTGTGAGAAGCCGATGGCCAAGACCACTGCACAGGCTAAGGAAATGCTGGATGCCGCCAAGCGTACAGGAAAGAAATTGTCCATTGCTTATCAGAACCGTTTCCGCGCAGACAGCGAATATCTGAAGGGGCTGTGTGAAGAAGGGGAACTCGGCGATATCTATTACGGTAAGGCTATTGCGCTTCGCCGCCGCGCTGTTCCAACCTGGGGCGTGTTCCTGGATGAAGAGAAGCAGGGCGGAGGACCGCTGATCGATATCGGTACCCATGCGCTGGATCTGACACTCTGGCTGATGAATAACTACAAGCCGCGTATGGTTGTAGGCTCTACCTTCCATAAGCTGGGCCAGAAGAAGAATGCCGCGAATGCCTTCGGTCCGTGGGACCCTGAGCAATTCAAGGTAGAAGATTCCGCCTTCGGCTTCATTACAATGGAGAACGGTGCTACAATTGTACTTGAATCCAGCTGGGCGCTGAACGTATCTGAATTCGGCGAAGCCAAGACGATGCTTGCGGGAACGGAAGGCGGAGCGGATATGAAGGACGGGCTGCGTCTGAACGGCGAACGTGCCGGCCGCCTGTATGAGACCAAGGTGGACCTGTCCTCCGGCGGTGTCGCCTTCTACAGCGGAGCTGCGGAGAATGAAGCAGACCGTGAAGCCCGTCTGTGGCTGGAAGCCGTAAGAGAAGACAAGGACCCTGTGGTTCTGCCGGAGCAGGCCTTCGTAGTTACCCAGATTCTTGAAGCAGTGTATGAATCAGCACGTACCGGACGCGCCGTATATTTTGATGGAAGTTCTGACAACTAAGAGCCTCTTCCGGTTCACGCGACTATTAGACAAACAGGAGTGGAATCCATGAGTTCAATCAAACATACTGTAGCCATCGTTGGTTACGGCGGAATGGGAAGCTACCATACCCAATTAATCAAAGAGAGTGACCGGGTGGTAGTGACCGGTGCCTTCGATCTGCTGGCAGAGCGGCGCGCCTTGGCTGAGGAAGCAGGCTACACCGCGTATTCCAGCTATGAAGAATTGCTGGCAGATCCGGCTGTGGACATTGTTCTGATCGCTACACCGAATGATGTGCACAAGGACATCGCCCTTCAGGCTTTTCAGATGGGCAAGCATGTAGTCTGTGAGAAGCCGGTTGCCATGTCCTCGGCTGAATTCATCGAGATGCAGGCTGCTGCGGAGGCGGCCGGACGGGTGCTGATGGTGCACCAGAACAGACGCTGGGATGAAGATTTCCGCGTAATCAGGGAGATGTATGAGCAGGGGACGATTGGATCACTCTTTCAGATTGAATCCCGGGTGCACGGTGCCAACGGAATTCCCGGCGACTGGCGTCATGTGAAGGAGCAAGGCGGCGGGATGCTGCTGGACTGGGGCGTGCATCTGCTGGATCAGCTGTTGTTCATGATTGACAGCAAGGTGAGCAGTGTCAGCAGCAGTCTGAGCTTTGTCCTCGGCAATAATGTAGATGACGGATTCGATGCGGTGCTGCAGTTCGAGAACGGCATCAGAGCCATCGTCGAGGTAGGAACAACCAATTTCATCACGATGCCAAGATGGTATGTGAAGGGCACCGGGGGAACCGCTATTATTGAAGACTGGTCGCTGAGAGGCAGAATTGTAGCCCCCAACCACGAATCGGAAAAGATTGAACCCACGCCGATCCGCGCAGGTGTAGGCTTGACTAAGACGATGGCCCCGCCTTCAGAAGGCTCGACCGTCCTTGAAGATCTGCCTGCGGCATTAGAGATGACCTCCAGCTTCTATGATAATCTGGCCGCTGTTATCGAAGGCACGGCGGAACCGGTTGTCAAGAATGCCGAGGTGCTTCGTGTACTGAAGCTCATTGAGGCAATCTTTGAAGCGGCAGAGCGTAATGAGACTATTAAGAATTTCGATAACTACGGAGCTTAATCTAGGCTTCAATACGACCCTAAGAGAGGTGGAATCTGCAAATGAAACTTGGAGTATTTATGGTGTTGTTCGGCGGCCGCAAGCTGGAGGATGCACTGGATTATGTGGTCTCCAAAGGACTGAAGGCCGTTGAGATCGGTACCGGAGGGTATCCGGGGAACAGCCATTGCAATCCCAAGGAGCTGCTGGAGAATGAAACGGCCCTTCAGGAATTCAAGCAGCAAATCGAATCCCGCGGCTTGATCATCAGCGCGCTAAGCTGCCACGGCAACCCGCTGCATCCGCAGAAGGAGCTGGCAGACAAGGATCACGAAGTATTTGTAGACACCGTGAAGCTTGCACAGAAGCTGGGCGTCAAGGTTGTGAATACCTTCTCCGGCTGTCCGGGCGATCATGAAGGCGCGAAATATCCGAACTGGCCGGTTGCCCCATGGCCGAATGATTACCAGGAGATTCTGGCCTGGCAGTGGGAGAACAAGGTCATTCCTTATTGGACAGAGCAGGCGGCCTTCGCCACTGCACATGATGTGAAGATTGGTCTTGAGCTGCACGGAGGCTTCTCGGTACACACTCCGGCTACCCTGCTGAGATTAAGAGAAGCTGCCGGAGAGGCCATCGGGGCGAACCTTGACCCGAGCCATATGTGGTGGCAGGGAATCGATCCGGTACAGGCCATTCATATTCTCGGCCGTGAAGGCGCGATCCATCACTTCCATGCGAAGGATACCGTTATTGATCCGGTGAACGTCAACAAGCATGGCCTGACGGACATGCAGTCCTATACGAATATGCTGGACCGCGCCTGGCAGTTCCGTTCCGTAGGCTACGGACACGATGTTAAGGTCTGGGCAGACATGATGAGTGCACTGCGTCTGGTAGGCTACGACTTTGTAGTCAGCATCGAGCATGAAGACGGCCTGATGTCCATTGAAGAAGGCTTCTCCAAAGCGGTAGACAATCTCAAGCAGGTGCTGATCGAAGAGCCGCTGTCTGAGATGTGGTGGGTCTAACCGGTGGAGAGCTTCACTAAAGTCCAATTGAACGACTGGCAGCTCAGTCTCCTGACTGCCGCTGCCTTTGGTACAGATGTGCAGATCGCCGGCAGCAGGGAGCTGACCGCCGGATTCTTCAATACGGCTTATGACCTGGAGCTTAGCGACGGCCGCTCCGTCATTCTTAAGGTGGCTCCGGACCCGGAGACAGAGACTCTTAGCTACGAGAAGGATATTATGCGTGCTGAGGTGGAGGCTCTCCGGCTGGTACGTGCTGCAGGCGGTGTGCCTGTGCCTGAAGTGTACAGCTATGACGATAGTCTGCAGTTGGTTCCGTGTCCGTATTTTTTCATGGAGAAGATTGAAGGGCAGCCGTATAACGAGGTGAAGGAGAGTCTCACCGAGGAACAGCGGTATTCCATTGAATACGAGCTGGGTCAGTATCAGCGCAGAATCAATGCGATAGAAGGGACAGCCTTCGGGCTGTTCGGCAAAGAGTCTGACGGGAGTGGACGGTCCTGGAGAGAGACCTTCCGGTCTATGCTGCTGAATCTGCTTCAGGATGCGGTCAGACTGGAGGCACGGCTACCGGCTAGTCAGCAGGAAATAGAGCAGGTGCTGGAGCTGTATCTGCCGGCCCTGGATGAAGTAACACAGCCCCGGCTGGTGCACTGGGATCTGTGGGGCGGCAACCTTTTTGTACAGGATGGGGTAATCGTATCGATTATTGACTGGGAGCGGGCGATGTGGGGCGATGTGCTGCTGGAGTATTATTTCCGGCATTTCGAGAGCTCGGCAGCGTTCTATGAAGGGTATGGGTCGGCTTTTACCAGCCGGAATGAAGGGCTGCGGAAGCAGCTATATGACCTGTATCTTGACCTTATCATGCTTATAGAATGTTATTCGCGCCAGTACAAGGATGAGAATCATGTGAACTGGGCGCATGACAATCTTGCTGAATCCTGGACACGGTTCACAGCGTTGGTACTATAGCATACTTATGAGGCCGGGTCTCTTACTGAGATCCGGCCTTAAGCCCTGTTTATCCTTCGTAACTGTTGCGGATGGCAACAACCGGGCTGATATCAGCTTCATAGTCAACGCCGCCGGATTCGAAGCCGAACAGCTGGAAGAACTCGCGTCTGTAAGCGGCCAGATCGGAATATTCATAGACGTTCTCCGTGCTTAGCATAGGCCAGATCCGTTCCACTTCCGTCTGCACAGCGTGGCTCATCTCATGGTCATCTATCCGTATGCGCCCTTGTGCATCTACAGGAGTCCCTTCAGGGTTGTACAGGAAATCGGTATACAGCCGGTAAGCTTGCTCAATACAGCCTTCGTGCACTCCCTGTTCCTTCATGACCTTGTAGAGGACTGAAATGTATAGCGGGACTACAGGAATCGCCGAGCTGGATTGGGTCACCAGACCCTTACTGACTGCAACATAGGCGCGGCCGCCGGTTCGAGATAATTCTGCATTCAGCTGTAAGGCTGTAGCTTCCAGATGGTCTTTAGCCCGGCCGATGGTGCCGTCGCGGTAGACAGCCTGTGTTAGCTCTGGACCTACATAGGAGAAGGCAAGCGTAACCGCATCCGCCGCCAGAACGCCGGAATCCCGGAGCGCTTCAATCCATAGCTGCCAGTCCTCTCCGCCCATCACATGAACGGTAGCATCGATTTCAGCTTCGGTGGCCGGTTCAATCTGTACGGTGCTTAGTTCTCCGGTATGGAAATTGACGGTTGTATTGGTATAAGGGCTGCCGATGGGCTTCAACACAGATTGATGAATTTCTCCGGTCTGCGGGTCTGTTCTGCGCGCCGAGGCTACGCTGTAGATGACAAGATCAACCTGTCCAAGCTCGCGGCGGATCAACGCTATGGTCCGTTCTTTGGTCTCAGCGCTAAAAGCGTCCCCGCACACGCTATAGGAGTGCAGACCCGCTGTGTAGGCCATCTCCTCAAACGCTGCGGAATTATACCAGCCTGCGGAAGCAGTCCGGGTCTCGCTGGCTGTACTCGGCCTATAGACACCTACAGTGGCTGCTCCGGCACCAAAGGCTGCTGCAATTCTAGCGCCAAGCCCATAACCGGTTGAAGCGCCGATAACGAGCACATTGCGGGGACCGGCAAACCTTCCTTGATTCTTTACATAAGATACTTGCTCTTGTACCTGGTGTGCACAGCCTGCCGGGTGGGCAGTGGTGCAGATGAACCCGCGGGTTCTTGGTTTTATGATCATTTGAGTAGTTACCTCGCTCTCATCAGTGGTTGCAGGGATTGCAGAAATAAACATACCAGATGACGACATTCTTTGGCAAAGGGAGGGATGTGGGAATGATGCGCGTAACTGCCGGGAATTTTGCTATGGATGTGCTCTTCGTGTATTCTCATAGTAGGGGGAAGCTTGGCCCCGAATCATGATTGTTGACGGTGGCGTTTTCAGAAAAATCTTGACGTAAGCCCCCTAAGATAGATAAAATAATAGTATTGCGTGTTTTTTCGATATTAAGAATAAAGATCATACTTGAAAAGAAACAGAGAGGGTGACAGGATGGAGCGCCTTTTAGAGGTAAAAGACCTGGCTATATCATTCAGAACACGCGGAGGAGAAGTTCAAGCAATCCGTGGTGTCAGCTTTCATGTAAATAAAGGGGAGACACTGGCGATTGTTGGCGAATCCGGTTCCGGTAAGAGCGTAACCTCGCAAGCCGTCATGAAGCTGGTTCCTCAGCCTGCGGGCGAATATAAGCGTGGACAGATTCTGTTCGATGGACAAGATCTGATCGGCAAGAGTGAGAAGCAGATGCAAAAAATCCGCGGCAAAGAAATCGGAATGATCTTCCAAGATCCGATGACTTCACTCAACCCGATGATGAAGGTTGGCCGGCAGATTACGGAAGTGCTGTTCAAGCATGAGAATATCACGAAGGAAGCTGCTTACAAACGTGGTGTTGAATTGCTCAATCTGGTAGGTATTCCGTCACCGGAGCGCCGTTTCCAGCAGTATCCGCATGAATTCAGCGGCGGGATGCGCCAACGTGTTGTAATCGCTATGGCACTGGCTGCTAACCCTAAGCTCCTGATTGCCGATGAGCCGACAACCGCTCTTGACGTAACGATTCAGGCACAGATCCTTGATCTGATGAAGGACCTGCAAAAGAAGATTGATACTGCGATCATTTTCATCACCCATGACCTTGGGGTTGTGGCAAGAATGGCTGACCGTGTAGCTGTAATGTATGCCGGACAGATCGTTGAAATGGGTACCGCAGAAGAGATCTTCTACGATCCAAGACATCCGTACACTTGGGGCCTGCTGGCTTCCATGCCAAGTCTGGAGAGCAAAGGCTCGATGCTTACAGCGATCCCGGGCACACCTCCTGACTTGATTAAGCCGCCTAAGGGGGATGCTTTCGCCCTGCGCAGCACGTATGCAATGGCGATTGACATGGAGAAGGAACCGCCAATGTACAAGGTATCGGACTCCCATCTTGTGAAGTCCTGGCTGATGCATCCGATGGCACCAGCGGTGGAGCCGCCGGATGTCGTGAAGAAGCAGCGCCGCGTGTTGAGCAATGCCTATCCAGAGCCGGTACTTGTCGGCAACAGCAGCGAGTACTAAGTTTGATTAGATCAGCGTCAGGCCTTCAGGGGCCTGGCGTTTTTTGTTTTATGGGATGTTATATTTCATATAAACATAAAACAAAACTAACTAATATAAATAAAAGTATTGACTTAATCTCATTTGCGCAGCAAAATGTAAGGGTATACATAGGGAGGTTATGATGAGATGAGAAAAAGATCCTTAACGGCGTTGATATCCTTATCCCTGCTGTCGGCATGCGGCGGAGGGAATCCGGAAGGACCGCCGAAGTTCGGGAATGTATCTGTACACGATCCCTCTGTGATTAAGGTGGAGGATACGTATTACGTGTTCGGTTCGCATCTGGCCTCGGCCAAATCCAAGGATCTGATGGCGTGGACGCAGATTTCTTCCGGTGTGACGGACGATAATGTGCTGATACCGAATGTAACGGAGGAGCTTAGCGAGACGCTTAGTTGGGCCCAGTCGGATACGCTGTGGGCACCGGATGTCATTCAGCTGGCAGACGGCAAGTTCTACATGTATTACGATGCCTGTAAGGGAGATTCCCCGCTGTCTGCGCTAGGTATTGCCGTAGCCGATAAGATTGAAGGTCCGTACAAGAATAAAGGTATTATTCTGAAGTCGGGAATGTCCGGCATCGGGGATGATGGAGAGGTGTATGATGCCACGGAGAAGCCTAATGTGGTGGACCCGGATGTGTTTTGGGATAAAGACGGCAAGCTGTGGATGGTTTACGGCTCCTACTCGGGCGGCATCTTCATCCTGGAGCTGGACCCGGCTACGGGCTTCCCGCTAGAGGGCCAGGGCTACGGCAAGAAGCTGCTCGGAGGGAATCATGCGCGGATTGAAGGGCCGTATATGCTGTACAGCCCGGAGACCGATTATTACTATCTGTTCCTCTCCTACGGAGGGCTTGATGCGAATGGCGGCTATAATATCCGTGTAGCGCGTTCCAAACATCCGGCTGGCCCGTTCGAGGACTCGGAAGGCAAGGCTATGCTGGATGCGCAGGGGACGTCTGGAGTGCTGTTCGATGATCCGGCCTACGCACCTTATGGTGTTAAGCTGATGGGGAATCATGAATTTGTGAATACCGATGAAGAAGCGGCCGGAGCGGGTACAGGCTATGTCTCCCCTGGACATAATTCGGCGTACTACGATGAGACAAGCGGGCAGTATTATCTGATCTTCCATACCCGGTTCCCGGGTCTTGGGGAGCAGCATGAGGTTCGGGTTCATCAGATGTTCATGAATGAAGCAGGCTGGCCAGTGGTCGCACCCCACCGTTACGGAGGGGAGAAGATCGGCAAGTACACAGCCAAGGATGTGGCGGGTGCTTACATGCTGGTGAACCACGGCAAGGAGATTACGGCTGAGCTGGCGGAGTCGCAGTTGGTGGAGTTGAACGCAGACGGCACGATAAGCGGAGCAGCAACAGGTACATGGACCTTGAGCAATGACCATATGGCGAAGCTGACGATAGAGGGTGCGGAGTACAGCGGGGTGTTCCTGCGGGAATGGAATGAAGCGGCCTCAAGCGAGGTAATGACCTTCACGGCACTTTCAGCGGAAGGCATTGCAGTCTGGGGAAGCCATGTGTCACCGGAAAGAAAGTAAGCTGATCCCGTGAATCCCTTATCGCGGCATGTCCATAACAATAACAAATAGCGGATCTCCGTATACCGGGGATTCGCTATTTGCTGTTCACGGGCCTTTCACGGAAAAGCGGGCTGCTACGGGAATGAGCCTGGTTTATGCTTCATACTTGCGCAGAACAATTACAGCGTTGTGGCCGCCGAAGCCAAAGGAGTTGGAGATCCCGATCTTCAGCTCCGCTTGGCGGGCTATGTTAGGGACATAATCCAGGTCGCAGTGCTCGTCCGGCTGCTCCAGATTAATCGTCGGCGGGATGAGCCCTTCTTGCAGGCTCAGCAGCAGGGCAATAGCTTCCAGACCACCGGCTGCGCCGAGGGCATGTCCGGTCATCGATTTGTTCGCCGTGACCGGAATCCGGTAGGCCTGCTCTCCGAACAGCTTCTTAATAGCCAGAGTCTCCGAACGGTCTCCGACGATTGTGCTGGTCGCGTGCGCGCTGATGACATCTACTTCCCCAGGTGTAATTCCGGCCTCGCTGAGTGCCAGCTTCATTGCCTGATAAGCTCCTATCCCCTCAGGATGGGTGGCTACCATATGATAAGCGTCCGAGCTGGCGCCATATCCGGTGACCTCGCCATAGATGACGGCATCTCTGCGCAGGGCATGGGAGAGGGATTCGAGGATCACAATAGCTCCGCCCTCCGCAATGACAAATCCGTCCCTGTTCCGGTCAAAAGGCCGGCTGGCCCCCTGCGGCTCCCCATTCCGGGTAGACAAGGCTGTCGCATTCCCGAAGCTGGCCAGGGCAATCTCGGTCACCGCCGCTTCTGCCCCTCCGGCGATGATTACATCGGCCCCGCCGTAACGGATCAGGCGGAAGGCTTCGCCAATGGCCGTGTTCCCGATGGAACAGGCAGTCACCGGCGAGAGTGTCGGCCCCTGCGCCCCCAGCTTGATGCTGATCATCGCAGCCGCCATATTGGAGATCAGCATCGGGATCAGGGTAGGGCTTACCCGCTCCGGCCCCCGGGAACGCAGCAGCTCGCCCTGGTCCATCAATGTCTGGATACCGCCTACGCCGGAGCCAACATAGACACCCAGCCGTTCCCGGTCCAGCTCCTCCAGACGAAGACCGGAATGCGTCCAGGCCTCCTCTGCGGCAGCAAGCGCGAACTGGCTGAACCGGTCCATCCGCCGGGCCTCTTTGCGGCCGAATCTGGCATCCGGGTCGAAGGCCTGTACCGAGCCGGCAATCTTGGTTTTGAAATGGGTGGTATCAAAAGAATCAATCGGCGTAATCCCCGATTCTCCTCCCGTAAGGCGGCTCCAGAACTGGTCCACGGTATTGCCTAGCGGGGAGATGACACCCATTCCTGTAATCACGACACGTTCCATTTGCTATTCCTCCTGTTAGTCTGAATAAGCTTATTTTTTCATGTTGCTTATCCTATTACAAGTTGTAGTTTATACTAGTATAATTACTACTACACTAACAGGCAGACGAACTGTAAGGCAGGAGGAAGCATGATGTCCAATCAGAACAGGCTTCAAGCATTATCGGAATTCCTGAAAGCAAGACGCGCGGCCATCACCCCGGCAGCGGCGGGGCTCCCGGAGGGTACCCGCAGGCGGACGCCCGGGCTCCGGCGCGAGGAAGTGGCGCAGCTCTCCGGAGTTAGCAGCACCTGGTATACCTGGCTGGAGCAGGGGCGGGATATTAAAGTATCTCCATCCGTTCTTGATTGTATTGCCGCAGCACTGCAGCTGACGAAGGATGAGCGGAGTTATTTGTTCGCTCTGGCGCTGGAGAACGGGCCGGGAGTCACGGACTATACCCAAGAGGAGCATTCGGTGATTCATCCGTCTCTGCAGAAGATATTGCAGGAGCTGAAGACCTGCCCGACCATCATCTCGGACCGGCACTGCGGCATTGTGGGCTGGAATGAGGCAGCGGCGCATGTATTTCTTGATTTCGCCAAGCTGGCTCCGCAGCAGCGCAATATGATCTCACTGCTGTTCGAGCGCAAGGAGTTCAGGCGGCTGGCGGTGAACTGGGAGCAGTTCGTGCGGGGATACTTATCGATCTTCCGCGCCTACTATGGGCAATACCTGGAGGACCGCTGGTATGATGAATTCATTGCGGAGATGAAGGAGGGGCATCCGGAATTCAATCATTTATGGGAAGAGAGCCGGGTCAGCTCCGCGCCGGATGTTGTACTGGAATTCCGGCATGCCAAAGCCGGCAAAATGCTGTTCCATCTAACCTCCCTGCAAGTACAAGGTACAGCGGATCTGCGCTGTAGCATCTACACGCCAGCCGGTGACTCTGGCACAGAAGCCAAGCTGAAGCAGCTCATGGAACCTAAGTAATACAGGTGATAGATTTTTCTTATGGATTCATAAAAAACTATAAATATGCAATATAGATTTTGCAGTTTATACTCCTAATATGATGAATTTCTTCCTGCGGGAAGGACCGGAAAAGGGGTAAAGGTATAATGGCTAAAGTAACGGGATTAGAAGGCGTAGTTGCCGGAGAGACAGCAATCGGATTGGTAGATGGGGAGAAAGGCTATCTGGTGTACCGCGGATATTGGGCCAAGGAGCTTGCGGTGAGCAAAAGCTATGAGGAAGTTGCCTATTTGCTCTGGAACGGACATCTGCCTGATGCGGAGGAACTGGCGCAGCTCAAGGCGCAAATGGCAGCGGAGAGAGTGATTCCTGAATATCTCTGCAAGATGCTTGACCTGTATCCCGCTTCTGTACCGCTAATGCTGGTATTGCAAAGTGCAGTGGCTGCACTTGGGGATGAGGAGAACGCTACCTGGCCGCCCACGCTTAAGCAGGCAGTGCGGCTGACGGCAATGCTTCCGGCGATCATTGCTTACAGGTACCGCAGCCTTCAAGGCTTGGCGCCGCTGAAATCGCTTCCTGAGCTTGGCCATGCCGCGAATTATCTGTATCTGCTCACAGGCAAGCTGCCGGAGGAGGCTCATGTGCAGGCGCTCAGCGCCTATATGATCCTTTGTATGGAGCATGGCATGAATGCCTCGACTTTTGCCGGGCGGGTGGTGCTGTCCACGGAATCGGATATCTGTGCGGCTGTAGCCGGTTCGATCGGGGCCATGAAGGGTCCGCTGCATGGCGGCGCCCCGTATGAAGTGATATCGATGCTGGAGGAGATCGGGACGAAGGAACGCGCGGAGCCTTGGCTGAGACGGAAGCTTGAGGCCGGGGAGAAGCTGATGGGCTTCGGGCACCGGATCTACAAGACCAAGGACCCGCGGGCTGAAGCCTTGCAGATTGCGACACTTACGATGATCGGCAAGGATGCTTCCTTTGATCTTGCGCTTCATGTGGAGGCTACAGCGGTAGCGCTTCTGGAGGAATATAAGCCGGGCCGCCGCCTGTTCACCAATGTTGAGTTCTATGCTGCGGCTATTCTGAAGGCGCTGCAGCTGGCGCCGGAGATCTTCACGCCTACGTTCACAGCGGGAAGAATTGTCGGCTGGACGGCCCATCTCTTGGAGCAGTCAGCCCATAACCGGATTTTCCGGCCACAATCTACTTATATCGGATCGATGCCTGAATCAGAGACAGTCTGATAGCAGCAGCTTCTCTATTGAACATGCAAAAGCACCCCCGGCCGTCTGCCAGCCGGAGATGCTTAACAAGGGAATGTTAATGAGAGAGTATGAGGGGGATACTCTTACATTAGATTAGAAATCAGAGGTTGCCACTTCGATTGTGCCGAAGACTGCACCGGCAGCTGTGCTGAGAAGTCCAGCGACAAGCAGTGCATGAACAGATAGAGTGAGACTGTTGAATGCAGGGATCAGATAAGTGACCACTGGAGCGTTGACGCGGTAAATAACGAGATCCACGGGGAACCCGGAATTGTTGTTTACCGTCACAGCTGCGTTGATGCCACCTGCCAGATTTTCATAGTAAGATTTACCTACAGATGCCGGCAGGTTGAAGAATTGTTGCGGTAATAAGATAGCCATTGTAATGTCCTCCTTTTCCTTGTGATAGGATAGTATATTCGGCAAAACTATGATTGCTGTAACGTGTGCCATGGGAGATTCACACATTTCAATAGGATGCCGGCAGATTCATATACAACCCGGATCTATGGTAGACTAGATGTAATCTAGTGACAGGTAAGGGG
The DNA here is from genome assembly GCF_038006885.1 of Paenibacillus sp. FSL R7-0302. Classification (NCBI taxonomy): domain Bacteria; kingdom Bacillati; phylum Bacillota; class Bacilli; order Caryophanales; family Paenibacillaceae; genus Paenibacillus; species Paenibacillus sp. FSL R7-0302. The sequence continues at coordinate 3,263,531 of NZ_JBBOWB010000001.1, read as the reverse complement.
AAATGACAACGATGAAGCTGGTGTCCTGGAATGTGAATGGTCTGAGAGCTTGTGTGAATAAAGGGTTTAACGAGTATTTCCGGGAGGTTGACGCAGATATCTTCTGTGTGCAGGAGACGAAGCTCCAGGAGGGGCAGATTGTTCTGGACCACGGGGAGGAATATGCAGGATACTGGAATTATGCGCTCAAAAAAGGATATTCGGGTACGGCTGTATTCACTAGAATCAAGCCGCTATCCGTACGATATGGACTGGAGCAGGAGACGGAGGACGAGGGGCGGATCATCACCCTGGAATTCCCGGATTTCTATCTGGTGAATGTGTATACCCCGAATGCCAAGCGAGATTTGACGAGGCTGGACTACCGTATGGAGTGGGAGGACCGGTTCCGTGCCTATTTGCTGAAGCTGGATGAGCATAAACCGGTTGTGGTCTGCGGGGATCTGAATGTGGCGCATCAGGAGATTGACCTGAAGAATGCGAGATCGAACCGGGGGAATTCAGGCTTCACCGACGAAGAACGCGGCAAAATGACCACGCTGCTCGCGGCCGGCTTCGTGGATACCTTCAGATTCTTCTACCCCGAGCTTGAAGGTGCCTACAGCTGGTGGTCCTACATGCCTAAGGTTAGAGAGAAGAATGTGGGCTGGCGGATCGATTATTTTCTTGCTTCAGAGCGCTTGACCCCGCGTCTACTGGATGCCGGAATTGAATGTAATGTCCTTGGCAGCGATCATTGCCCGGTGGTCCTCCATCTGGCGGATGCGGCGGAAGCATAGACAGAGAGTATATCTATGATATAAAAAGAGGCGGTATCCCGGAGTTCGGGATACCGCCTCTTGTAGCTGTGTCAGCGGCTGAGCGGCGGCTTGCCCGGTTATTCTGACGAGCTGCCTGGCTCCAGCACCGGCGGCCGCCGGTGCTTCGTGGCCTGTTCGTAACTATAAGCAATGCCTAACAGCATAGCTTCACTATGGGCTGAGGCACAAAAGGTGATACCCTGCGGTCCCTTGGTAAGATAACCGCCTGGTGCAACAATACCCGAGTAGGTGTAGCCGGCAGGAACTGTAATCAGCGGATAACCAGCTCTCGCCGCTACTTCACATCCGTGATCTCCAGGGAACAGGAGCGCATCCAGACCGTAATGCTCCAGGGCATAATCGATTCCCTGCTTACCGGCCAGTGAACGGGAAGAATGCAGCTGCTCCAGATATTCCTGCTCTGTAATATCATCCCCGGAGGTGTTCAGCCATTCCAGTGTTCCCTGGCCATATTTCAGCGCCTGTTCGCTATGCTGCTGGTTGAAATCAAGCAGCTGCTGCAGAGATTGCACAGGAGCCGACTCCGACAGGCTTCCCAGATAGCGGTTCAAGCCGTGCTTGAACTCGTATTGTAGAATCGTAGGGTTCCATTCAGCATTCTGACAGGGAAGCTCCACGGGTTCAATGATTTCTGCCCCCAGCTCCCGCAGTACCGCTATGGCTGATTCCATCATATCCAGAGCTTCATGATCCAGATTACTATAATAGAATCGTGGAATTCCGATCCGCTTGCCTGCCAGTGCATGAAGCTCCAGACCTGCCGAATAATCCAGTACAGCAGAGGAAGAAGAGTCAGCGTTCCCGGCTAATACATTGAGCAGGAGTGCAGCGTCCTTGACCGTTCTGGCCATCGGACCGGCGCTGTCCTGGCTGCCGATTCCCGGTATAATGCCCTTGTTGCTGACCAGTCCCCAGGTAGGCTTAAGGCCGACCAGGGAGTTATGGGCTGCCGGGCTGATGATGGAGCCGGAGGTTTCTGTACCCACAGCGACAGTGACAAGGTTAGCAGCGACAGCAGCCGCACTTCCCGAGCTGGAGCCGCCAATGAACAGCTCCCCGGGACTGTAGGGATTAAGTACCAGCCCGCCGCGTGCGCTGTATCCGGCCCACATCGTAGGTGACATGAAATTGGCCCACTCGGTCATATTGGCTTTGCCCAGAATCACTGCTCCGGCTGTCCTTAACCGTGTGACGACCTCAGCGTCTTCATTAGCTATGCAATCTGCAAGCGCCAAGGCTCCTGCACTGGTGTGCAGCTTATCTGCTGTGCCGATGTTATCTTTGACCAAGACCGGAATACCGTGCAGTGGTCCCCGGCTGCCTTGATCTCTTCGTTCCTGGTCGAGCCTCGCGGCAATCGCAAGAGCTTCTGGATTCAACTCCAATACGGAGCGGAGCAGGCCGTCCAACCGGTGGATCCTTTCCAAATACCAGCTTACCAGTACCTCGGAGGTTAGGCTCCCTTGTGCCATTTTCTCCTGAATGCTGGTGATGTCTGCTTCTATTAACCACTCTTGATCATTTAGAGCAGGGGATATACGGGAGAAGTTGTTATTACTCATAAGGATGTTGTACCTCTATTCATTGTTTGTCGTGTTGTCCACGGTCTCGCTGGCCGCTGCCTGATGACGCTTCGGCCAGCTGATTACATTGCGGGTTCTGCTAAGCTCCTCGTAGATGAGCGGGCGGTCACGTTTGATCAGCCGCAGCACCAAATGAATGAAGAAGGCTACATCTGCCGCCAGGATGACCAATTTCACTACGGCAGCCAATGCTGTGCCGATGCTCAGGAAGATCGCAGAGTCAGGCGTCAGGGAATTCACTCCCCCGAGGACGCCATAGAGTAATCCATACCGAACCCATACCCTCCAGGGTCTGGCCGGACCGCCGTCTTCACTCCTTAGCCGGATACGCACCACCCATTTGCCGAAGGTGCGTCCGCCTGTGAACAGAGGAATGCTCAGGAAATAGACCATACTAACTGCCCACAGCGAAATATGCAGTGAGAGCAGATTGAGGAGAATGGTCACCGCGAGCAGCAGGATGGAATCCAGCAGGAAAGCAAGGGCGCGGCGGGTGTAGGTCACTTTTTTGGCAGAAAGGTCCTCTTGGCTGTCAAGCTTCTCAATCCTCGGCAGCAGGCCGGAGATCCATAGGGAGAGCTTGAATCCAATCATGCCGCCCAGCGTATTCGTGATCATGTCATCGACATCGAAGATCCGGTAGGGATGGTCGAAAAACCCGTAAATGCCGGTAATCTGCGTAATTTCGAACAACAGAGACAGCGCAAAGGACAGCACAATGCACACCACCCAGCGCGTGCGGAAGTAGTAGCCCAGGAACATACCGAAGGGCACCGTCAGCAGTACATTGAAGGCCGCCAGCAGAAAATCCGGTCCGGTCAGCACATTAAGGTAGCTGGAAGGGTCACTGCGCGTAATTGGCGTATTGTGCAGAATATCCTGGATGAACTGCAGCGGTACAAGCTGAATCATGCTCCCGGAGGGGGCTGCATTATGCCTGGAGTCAGGCAGGGGCAGAAGGACAAGGAAGAATGCGTTAAGCAGGTACAGCAGCAGCAGATACAGCACCAGGGCCCGGATTTTATTGATATAGCCGTGCCGGCGGTATTGCACAATTAGAAACGGCAAGGTGAAGAACAGTGCCGCAACCGGAAAAGCCATGAATGCATAGGAAATCGGAAATAGATAAGTCTGAAACATGGGTTCACCTGCTGTCTAGTTTTTGTCACAACGACTTCATTATAGAATTAAACATAAACCGTCTCAACAGAATTAATCATTCTAACCGTTCTTTCCTGCATAGACATGTTAGGAGAGGAGCGTGAGGACTATATGGAAAAGAAGGTTCAACAGTATTACAAGCTCAAGGCGAAGCAGAAGGAGCTGGAAAAGGACCTGGCTGGACTCCGGCAGGAGATCCTTGCCCATATTAATGAAGCGGGGCAGACTGAGGCGGTGTTCGGCAGCTACAAGGTGAAGCTGGTCACTCAGAACCGCAAGGAATATGACGATGACAAGCTCTATCAAACCTTATCCGACCCCGAACTGTGGCGGCTGCTCTCCCGGGCAGATCCGGCCAAGGTGGCCAGCCTGACGAAGCTGAAAGTGATTTCGGAAGAGAAAATCGCCCATACGTACGATGTGAAGACCATTCAGCTGCTGCAGGTGGATAAGCAGTAGAGGAAGCGCTGCCGGAAGCGGAGGTGTTACGTCATGCTCAGCTTCCGGTTGTACATAGAGCATAGATTACGTGCCATCTTCACGGTCTTCCGCTATAATTATACAGAGACAGTGAAGATATGGAGGAAGAGGAAATGAAGGATTTTGAGCAGATGCTGGAGAAATACGCAGAGCTGGTAGTGAAGGTCGGTGTGAATGTGCAGCCCGGACAAGTGCTGATGGTTCACGCCCCGCTGGAGACAGCGGAGCTTACCCGGCTGATTGTAGGCAAGGCCTATGACGCAGGAGCGAAATACGTGCTTGTAGACTGGGATGATGAAACGGTCACACGCATCCGTTACGAGAAGGCTCCTGAGGAATCATTCGGGTATTATCCGCAGTGGCATGCCGATATGCTGGAGGGATTCGCTGAAGAAGGCGGGGCTATATTACATATAAAGGTGCCGGACCCGGAATTATTCCGCGGGATCGATTCGGCCAAGGTATCCACTGCCGTTAAGGCGGCTGCGGTTGCGCGCAAGAAATACCAGGCCTACACCCGCAACAGCAGAATCAGCTGGTCGCTGATCAAGGCACCGACACGTGCCTGGGCGGACAAGGTGTTCGCAGATCTGCCGGAGGAAGAACGGATCGATGCGATGTGGGAAGCGGTGTTCCAGATGAACCGTGTGAACAGCGAAGACCCGGTAGCCGCCTGGCGCAGTCATATCGGCGAGCTGAAGCAGAGCCAGGACCGCATGAATGCCAAGCGCTATAAAAGCCTGCATTACCGCGCTCCGGGCACGGATCTGCGTGTCGAGCTGCCGGAAGGTCATCTGTGGCGTGGCGGCGGCGGGGAGAACGCGCGTGGCGTTTATTTTGTAGCCAATATGCCTACAGAAGAGATCTACACGATGCCTCATCGCACCGGCGTGAATGGTACCGTCAAGAGTACGCTTCCGCTGAACCTGAACGGGCGGCTCGTCGACGGAATTACCGTTACTTTCACAGACGGCAAAGTCACGGCCTATGACGCTGAATCCGGCCGCGAGCACCTGACTTCCCTGCTGGATACGGATGAAGGAGCCTCCTACTTGGGAGAAGTGGCACTGGTGCCGTATGATTCGCCGATCTCCCGGCTGAACAGAGTGTTCTATAACACCGGGATTGACGAGAATGCTTCCTGCCATTTCGCGCTGGGCAGCGCCTATCCGGTGAATATTGAAGGAGGCACCTCCATGACCAGCGAGGAGCTGCTGGCCAGAGGGGCTAACGTCAGCCTCACGCATGTCGATTTCATGGTCGGCTCCGATGCGCTTGATATTGACGGAGAACTGGCTGACGGCACGATTGAGCCGGTGTTCCGTAAGGGGAATTGGGTGCTTTAAGTGCGTCCTATACGGAACTAATTCATCCTAACGGATGAATTGGATTACCTTCGCACCAGTACAATGTATACTGTTTTCCGCATACATTTGGGCCATACGCCCGCGCGCAGCACAATGTATGCTGTTATCCACATACATTCGGTCCATATGCCTGCTTGCGAACACATTGTATACTGTTTTTCACATACATTCAGGCCGAGTGCCTGCTTGGGAGCACAACGTATGCTGTTTTTCACATACATTTGGTCCAATACGCCTTCTCCACAGCAGCAGGAAACTATAGTTTCCTATATAACAAGAAAAGCCGCAATATTCCCGGCAGCGGGGATTGCGGCTTTTCTGTTGTTGAAGGCGGGTTATAAAATATTTGCCGCAGACTAAAACTGTTTGCATAACCTCTCCGTCTAATTCATGTAAAAGTGATGGAGAGGAGAGGGAGAGATGACGATGTCCGGGGCAGAGATGAAGCGGGTAACTGCCGCCGTGCCGCTCGAGGAGACGGATTGGGTCAAAGCGGTGATGGAGCACAGCGACCAGTTATATTCTATTGCCTACAGTTATCTGGGCAATCGCCATGACGCACTGGAAGCGCTCCAGGAGACCACCTGCCGGGCCTGGTTGAAGCGGCGAACCCTGAAGGAACCCAGCGCGTTCAAAACCTGGCTGATCCGAATATTAATCTATGTCTGCATAGACGAGCAGCGCAGAAGAAAAAGGGCGGTCCCTACAGCCGCAGAGAATATGCAGGAGGGGGTCACCCAGAATAGTACGGATGCCATGGAAATGCAGTGGGCGCTCTCGCAGGTGAAGGTGAAATACCGCCATGTGCTGCTGCTCAAATATTATAATGATCTGACCCTGGCCGAGATTGCAGTCCTGCTGGGCAAGCCGGAAGGAACCGTCAAAACCTGGCAGCACAAAGGCCTGAAGCAGCTGAGGGAAATTATGAAGAACCGGGGTGAATGGAATGAACAGTAGCAGAGAAGAGCAGGCGATGTTGACCGATGCGATGCGTATGCGTGAGGAGGTACGGGTGGACTGCGGGGGCAATGAGGTCAGAGGGGCGGTTCAGGCAGGGATCGAGCGCGGACGCCGGAGAAGCTGGCAAGGCAGACTCACCAAAGGCTCCTTCCTCGGATTAGCCGCAGCCGCGGTTGCCGCAATAATCCTGTTCCTCATTCCGGTCATTCATGATACAGCACCGCAACCTGCCGGAGAAGTGAATTGGGGCGGGCTGGAAATGTTCAAGCGGCTCCATGAATTCGATTTAGAAGCGCCTACACTGGATACGGCCATCCGGCACGGCTATATTCAGGAAATTAATCAAAGCGCAGCCAGCGGGGATTACCGGATTACCTTGAATGCGGTAACGGCGGATGAGAACAAAATCATCTTTTTGTATACAGCTAATGTCGCGGAAGGACAGGAGATCTATGGTATTAGCAGTGCGAGAATCAAGAATCCGGCAACCGGCTATGATCTTGAGAACGGGGGCGGGATCGGCGCCCATGCTAAAAACAATGGACACGATGATAAGCGTATTTTCTACGGGCGAGGCGCAGTCTATCTGGACCGGAGCAAGCCGTTCCCGGAGCAGCTGGAAGCAGACTTCCAAATAGCCTCTATGGACAAGGGGAAAATGAAAGATCTGGCGAAAGGTGTAAATGTAGCTGATGTGCATTATTCCCCGCGACTCAAGATCAGCTTCAAGCTGGACCCGAAATTCAAACTGCAGCAGACGGTCATTGTCCAGCCGGGGGAGGATTTCATGCTGGAGGGCGTTCAGGTGATGCTGGAGCAGGTTGAACTCTCCCCCTTGATGATCCGCACTGTAGTCAAAATTAAAAATGAGTCTGAGGTTACATGGGAGAACAGGCAAAAGATATTTGGCGCCGCATACGGGGAAAAAATTCAATCGATAACGAAGTACGGGGACAGCGAGATCGGGTCGTCGCTCGGCTCTGGCACCCATGAAGGCTTTGTACAGAATTTCGGCAGCAATCTGCTGGATAAGCCGAAGTCAATCCATTTGATGATGAAGACAGGTACAGGCAAGAATACCAGGGAGATTAACTTGCCGATTCTGCCGTGAATCCCTTTATCTATTCCCATCTCTAAAAAAAAACCGAAACTTCCGATATCGGAAATTCCGGCTTATTCTCAATATATTACTTCGCGGAGACCAGTGCTAAGTAGCTAACCGGACCAGTGGACAGCTTGATTTTGGTTTTGCCGTCATTGCTGTACCGGTACAGACAATCGTTATCCAGACCATTGATGTAATACAAGCCGGGAATATTGTCTGTAATTACAGAGTAATCAGACTCAACGCCCGTCATTTTGGTCAAGGATGAATCGGCATTCAGGACGTAAGCATCGGCTGCGGTGAACAATACGGTGGTTAGCGCCGTTCCATTCTTAACCGTTCTGATATCTTGAACATTCGTCAGCGGCAGCGCCTTGGAGGAGGTGATTTTGCCGTTGGCCAGCGTGCTGATGTAGGCTTTGCCTTTGGAATCTGCATAGACCAGCTTATTCGCGGCAATCTCGCTGATGCTGATCACGCTGTTCTGGCTGAGCTGCAGGATTTTCCCGTTCTTATCGATCAGGAAGCCCTTGCCGGTGTTATAGTCCAGCTCATCGCCGGTGGCGTCGACTTTAATGCCTTTGTTGAATAGAAAATAATGGTCGGACCAGGTACCGGCAATAGCGGCGTTGGATTGAAGCGGATTATTGGCATTGGCTGCTTTGGGAGATCCACCGGTAAGGGGGAGGGTATAGAGCACCATGGAGTTCAGAGAATACTCGGTTTCGGCAGGTTTGTTGTCAATCATAAGGTTAATACTTGTAGCGTATGGATGATAAAATTTGCTCTTCTGAATAGCTCCGCTGGCAATCCACTGAATGACCCCGCTCCCGTCGCGGGACCTCGAAGCAACCCAGGTTGTGTTGTTCTTCAGCGCATTGTAGTAGATCCGCCCGCTCAAGACGTCGAAGGTCCGGAAATTCACATCGGCATTGTCTGCTATCAGTGTAAGCTGTGAATCATCGTCAGCGTCGGCCAAGGTGCGGTAGATGTGGCCTGTATCATCCAGGAAGTACAGATAAGGACCATCGAACAGGTAATAGAGGATATTCCGGTCCCCGAGGAAGTTAGTAATTAAAGCATCAGGATCGCTGAGGGACAGACGCTGTATCCCCATAGCGCCATCATAGTAAAAATACAGATATTTCCCGGTCGAGTCTAATCCGTTGCCGTCATAGTTCTCTGCGATCTTCTGTGTCTCACTTCCATCTGTCGTTACACGGTATAGAACATCGTTAGAGACATAATACACATATGATTTCGTAGAAGCAGCCGCTGCCGCCGTGTGTGACGGTCTGCCTCCCCCAACTGTACCGAGTGACGCCAGTAGCAGTACAAGCAGAAGGACACCTGTTTTTCTGGATAGTAAGTGTAAAGCCTTCATAGTCATTCTCCCCTTCAGCCAATGTGGTGAACATACGAACAAATCCTGTTCTAATAAGATATCGGAGAAACCCGCCGTTTCGAATATACAGCTTAAGCCCTAAAAGGCTTGCATGAAAGAGAAAATAAACCGTTGCGCTGGGACTCGTGGTCCGGTAGCATCAATGGGATAAGCAATAGATCAGGATGGCCTGCTGAAGATAGATCAGGCTTTTCTTGAACCCGAATCCGGCAAAATATGGCGAAGCAATCACCTCTTCACTGACCTCCTCATTGCGGAAGAAGGGAGGACAGGGGTTCAGCAGCGCTCCGGGTCTTGTCTGCTTCATCCGGTCCAGTGTAATTTGATAGGCGCTGATATACTCCGGCGTGAGGAAATCCTTGGGCAATGAATCGGTAAGAATCACATCGCTCTCCGCTAACACGCTGTCCAGGCTCGTATGAAAGGTATAGCCCGGGTGACTGCCGCTGGCCATCTCATGACCTGGCGTGCAGACATGATGGAAGGATAGATTCAGGGCTTGCGCCGCCTCCAGCCAAGTTCTTGATATATTGCCGGGCGGTCCAACGAAGGTGTAGGTCAACTCCCGGTAGTTGTCCCGGAGGGTGCGCAGAGCATACAGGTCAGCCATAATCTCGCAGGGATGATTATGTGCGGTCATTGCATTAATAACGGGAACAGAGGCGTGTGAAGACAGCTCCTCCAGTTTGCACAGATCCGGGATTCTGGCAATGATGCCATCCCCCCAGTTCTCCAGGTAGCGGACGATATCGCCCGGCGCTTCTTTCTTGTCAAGCGTCTCCGGCGGAAAGGTAATGCAGGCCCCGCCCAGATCACTGATGCCTTTCTCGAAGCTGACCCTTGTACGCAGACTGGTCTGCGGGAAGAAGAGAATCATGGTTTTGTCTGCGAGCAGCGGTTCTGATTTTCGCAGACGAAGCCGGTCGGTTAATTCAAAGATATCCAGAATCTGCTCTGAAGTAAGCTGGTTGATATTCAAAAAATGCATCGGTGTATCCCCCGGTAGATGAGAAATCAGCAATAATTGCCGGTTGAATAAATATACAATAATCAGGAATAATATACAACCCATTTAATGTTAAAGAGTACATTCTACCGGCAGTTGAATTCAGAGGGGATGCGGCTGTTCAACCAGCGATTGATAGGAATATGTATACTGAAATGCTATGCTGTTTTCAACAGTGCGCACTGTACATTTTATGATCTTGGAGGGATAGCATGCTCGACTTGCGTAGAATTGGGGCTTATATATCGCGGCTTCGCAAAGACCAGGACTGGACCCAGCTGGAGCTTGCCGATCAACTGAATGTTAGTCATCAGGCGGTATCGAAATGGGAGCGGGGCGACTCGCTGCCGGATATTGGAACACTTCCGCAGGTTGCTAGGTTATTCGGCAGAACGGTAGACGATATTCTGAATGCAGGAGACCACGCAGACAGCCGGGAGCACCCGCACATAGGCTTGATTGTTGAGAAGTTCGCAGAGAACAGGCCGGGCCAGGTGGCAGAGCTGGTCAATACCGGTAAGCTGGAGATGGAAGAGCTTGTTGAAGTAGCACCTTTTGTAAAAGCAAGTGCCCTTAATAAGGTTACAGAGGGCATAGACAGCAGCGTCCTTAGGTTAGATGTAATTATGCGGCTGGCCCCGTTCCTGGGAAGGGGGACATTGGATGAACTGGTTCGTCTGACTGAAAAGAAAGAAATGGCTTGGAATGTCATTTCCGGACTTGCCCCGTTTGTTAGCAGCAGCACCTTAAGCCAGCTGGTTGATCAAGCAGCAGACGGTTCCAGAGAGGTGAACAATCTTGTGGGCATCGCCCCGTTTCTGGAACGGGAACAGCTGGACCGGTTGGTGAAGCAAGCCAGAGGGGACAGCCCCAGCTGGAATTCCATTCAAGGACTGGCCCCCTTTGTTAGCAGGGAGACGTTAGGTCTTCTAGTGGACCGGGTGGCAGAAGGTACTGTCGATGGAAACGGGCTCATAGGCCTCGCTCCTTTTCTGGACAGGGGGAAGCTTGAGAAGCTGCTTAGTGAAGTCGAAGCGGATCAGCTCAGCCCGGATCTGTTGGCAAGCCTGGCCCCGTTCATCGATCAAGGGACGTTGAGCAGAATGGTGACAGGCTTACTGAATACAGGGAAGTAGGCAGCAAAAGGAAAATAGACAGCAAAAAAACAGAGCACCGGCGAATCTTCCACCGTGCTCTGTTTTGCGTTAAATATGGGTAGCGTTGCTACAGCCCGAGCGTATTCCCCTTTTCCAGCCGCTGAATCTGCTGTTCCCCGTTATCTGCCAGCTCCCGGAACTGGGTAATCGTCTCCCGCATCTTGGGGAGCGCCTCCTGCTTGTAGGTGCTGATCGAATCCAGGGCAGAGAGGACGTCGGTGAAGGCCTGCTTCAGCGTATCGACCGAAATACTGGTTTCGAGCGATTGCTTGTGAATGGCTGCACCCTGCTCCTTAAGCATTCTGGAGGTGCCGCTGATCAGATTGTCGGTGGTCTGGTTCAGCAGCTCGATTTTTTGGAGCACGATCTTCTGGTTATACAAGGCGCTGGCTACTGTAACCGAAATTTTGAGCGCAGATACCGTAACATTCCTCGCTCTGTCGACTCCACGGATCAGTTCCTTGTTGTTGCGGATGACAACCTCGATGGCCATAATGCCCTGCTGATTGACCACGAGCATCTGCTGCAGATCCATCACCCGCTGGCGCAGCGGGAACAGGACCTCCTCCGTAATGAACCGCACCTTATCCTCATCTTCACTGCGCTGCTTGGCAGCTTCAATCTGCTTCTCAATCTCCTCATCCATCAGGATGCCGAGCTGAATCTCCTTCTTAAGCCGCTTGGTCAGCTCCCGCAGGGTCTGCTGTTCAATCTCAAGGGTTGTGTTGTCATTCTTCAGCACGGCTTTGCCTTTATCCAGGGATAGAATAATATCTGAGATGACGGCATCGGCCTTTTGATATTTGGCGAAATAATTACGCAGGGGGTGGAAAAACTTGCCGAGGAACCCGCTTTTGGCGAAATCGACCGCGCTGGGGTCCAGATCCTTGAGCTGCTGATGCAGCTCGGTTAATCCCTTGGCGACCTGGCCGCCTTCATCCCCAGTCTTGGACAGATTGCCCACCGATACCTGAAGCAGGGAGTTCTTCTCCGACGAGGAGCGCATGGTGCCCATCCCGAAGCTGTCAATCGACTGCAGCACGGCCTTGCGTTTCTCGAGAGACTCGAAGTCCAGCTCCAGGATACTGGAGACATTATTAATCGCCTGCTCCTTAAGCCGGGTGACTTCCTCCGGCTCCGGCTGGACCTGCTCCTCGATGACCGATTTCAGCTTCTCGGGGCTGGGAATTTCCATGGTGAATGACATATGAACCCTCCTTCAGAATATAAAGTCTACATTTGCACGTTGAGCAGGTTTCCGATTTTGTAAACTACATCCTCTGTGTCAGCGTTGATATTGGCCGCCTCGTTGATGCTGGAAATGCTCTCCAGTGCCTTGATATTGGCATTATACCCGATGGTGTATACCGGAATTTTGTAAGTCTCGATCAGGCCCCGGATATCATCCAGGGAATGGCCTTCGTTGGTCTCCCCGTCGCTAAGCACGAAGATCAGGGGCTTCATATCCGGGTTCACGGCCAGCTCATCCTTCAGCATCTTCATCGCAACCACCAACCCGTCGAAGGTAGCCGTGCCGCCCACAGGCTGAAGGCTGTTAATCGCTCCTACGAACATGGACTGCTGATTGGTGTCATATTTGCCGATGGGCAGATTGATGGTCACATCACTGGAATAGGAGACAAAGCCGATGCTGTTATCCTTGCCGAGGAATTTCTGGCCCTTCAGCAGAGACTCCTTGAGACGGTTCAGCGGCTCGCCGGCCATGCTGCCTGAGACATCGGCTACGAACACTGCCGCAATCGGTTTGCTGCCGTTCTTTTTCTCCTTCCAGAGCTTCTGGGCTGAGGAGAGAATGGCACCGTCAACCGGTGCCAGCTCGGAGACGTAGTCCGCCTGGCCGTTGAAGCCCTTGTCCGCAGCCGTCTTCTGGTACTTATCCTGCTGGACGAATTCGCCGAACTTCTTGATGATCGCCAGCTTCTCCGGCGGCAGCTGCCCGAGTGCATACAGCGGGCTGTCATGTCTTACCCCGAACGGGGTGAATACATAGCCGCTGGTCAGATCCTTCGCATTGACGAAGGTCTGATACTCAAGGACGAAGGCATCCAGCATGCCGGATTTCGCCGCTTCCCGCATTTGCAGGGTGGTGGAGGCGATGAAGGGCACGTTGGCCTGGAACTTCTCGAAGCCTTGAACCGCCTTATCTTCCAGCAGATCCGTACTGTCGAACGTACTCAGTGCGGTGACCAGGAAATTCAGCCCCGTGGAGCTGGCAAAAGGATCGGTGTACCCCATCGCCAGCTCATTAGCCGCAATGGCATCAGTAATCGTCTTCACGTTGATTGAGCCGTATTTATCGACCAGCTGATCGTATTTCTGCTTGCTCATTACCACTCCGGCTACGTTGCCGGTCAGGCGCTTCGTAACCAATTCGGCCTGCACGCCGCTGGCTTTGACCATCTCGCCCCATAGCTCATTAGAGGGGGTGAAGGCGTCAGGCACATATTTGCCGGAGCGGATATAATCGGCGGCCGTTCCTGAAGCGATATTGCGGATGGCGACAGAGACCGGCTTGCCGTCAACCACGGGATTGGAAGCGTTGAAATCAGCGGCGACCTCATTCAGCCAGCCGTCATTGCCTGTTCCTGACTTCTCCGTGGAGGAGAAAATCTCGACGAAGCTGTCCGTGGTGCTCTCTACGGAGATGGGGAACTTGGAGATATCGGGCAATGAATCGCCGATGGATGCCGGATCAAGATCGATCTGCCCTTTTACAGGCTCAGCACTGGTCACGTTGATATCCTTATAGATGCGGTTTAGTCTTTTGTCGGCGTCTTCGGCAGAGATTTCTGTCTTGGATTTGCCCAGATTGGACGTTAAGGTAATACCGAAATAGACAAGTGCGAAGACGGATGCGGCGATAATGCCGAGTATGAACAGTGTTTTGCCTTTCCTCATAGGTTCATCTCCCTTTCCTTACTGATAGAGTTTCGTCTGCCCGATCAGGGCGGTCAATTCCTGCATGCACGGCATGTCTTCCACATTGCTATAATCTGCGCTGCCCAGCTCGGTAATCTCCAGCAGCAGCTGATCCAGCTTCAGCAGAATTTCCTCATTGGCCCCGAGGCTGCCTTTGACATAGGAGAGATATTCGTTGTATAACGCGGTTTTCTTCTGAATCAGGGAGCTGGAAAACCGGGTTGAAGCGTTACCGGCACTGAATCTGGCGAACTCCGCAGCATCGAATACACTGAGCTTGCCCAGCAGCCCCCGGATATTCAGGTAGAAGAGCTTCTCAACCTCCATAATGACGGAATGAAACTTGCGGAAGCTAAGTTCAGCCGGATCGAACCTGCGGCTCAGCACCTGGAGCAGGGCGGACTTCTTCTTCTCAATCCGCTCGATCTGATCCAGGGCGAGGGAGATATCGTCCTTCAGCACCTTCACATTCCGGTGGCGGCTCAGGCCGGCAATGTAGTCCTCCCGCGTCTCTAATTGCACGCTGGCGGGCGTGGCAGCCGGAGGTCTGAAGAGCAAGGTGTAACTCCCGTATAGGACGACCAGCAGACTGATGATTAGCAGGGTTACTGCCGATGCCGTTTCCAGCGGACTTCCGCCGATCTCGATACCGAGCAGGCCGGGAGACAGAACGATGACATTTAAGATGACAACTCCGGCAATCATGCCGAGGAGCTTAACGGGCCCGGATCTGTTCAGGATCTACACCTCCTCCATAGAAGTATATTTGGGGATAGCAGCTTGAATCACATGAATTGGGTTGGAATGAAGGCTATTACAGACTGCTACGTATCGAAACTTGTCAATGTTTCAAATTTTTACGATCGCGCCGGATTGAGGACGGGTCTTCACCATATGTAAGGCTCCTTTCGAATGATCTGCTGAATTGAGTTATATTTTATCATAATTTGGGAGAGCAGGTTCTGCCTTTGTTATTGTTCATGGCTAGAGAATTGATTAAACAGAGGTCTATGTCCCCTGAATTTCAAATTTAAAAGAATTAAGGCTTGACGCCAGCTTACTTGGCGTGTAACATATGAAGAGTCGTCAACCCGGCACTTAACTCATAACTCTATATTGTTCTCGTATAACCCCGCAGCTATTTAGCTTTCACAGGGCGGGGGTTTCTACAGGAAGCCTACTCTTCCTAACTACGATGATAAGGACCATGAACCAGTGGTCCCTGTCCCGGAGTTAGGATTTTTTGCATGTTGCGGCTGTAATGCAAGTTCAGACGAAACAGAAGATTCAGGAGGCCTAACAGACATGAAAGATATGAAATACTTAATCTCCGTACTTGTAGGCGCTATGAGCTACGGCATTTTATCAACGATTGTTGTATTGGCCTACGGGCAGGGTTACAAGCTGGGAGAGGTGGTCGGCACCCAGCTCTTAACCGGCTGTATTCTCGCCTGGCTGCTTGCGTTATATACCAAGCTCAGAGCGAACCGCAAACAACGCGGCACAGCGAACCTTACGGCACCCGCCAAGGCGGTTGCCACCCGGCTGACCTGGAAGCACAGAGTGCTGCTGATGCTGGCCGGTGCGCCAACCGTGGTTACCGGTCTGCTGTATTACCAGTCGCTCCGGTATATTCCGGCTTCGCTGGCGATTATCCTGCTGTTCCAGTTCACCTGGATCAGTGTGCTGATTCAGGCGGTCAGCAAACGTCAACGCCCTGACAAAATCACGGTGCTGACGCTGATCCTGCTGTTCGGCGGAACCCTGCTGGCTGCAGGTATTCTGAATCAGGGAGCTGCCGAGTTTAACCTGCTGGGGCTGATGCTCGGACTACTATCGGCAGTCAGCTACTCCATGTTCATTATCTTCAGCGGCAAAGCCGTTCCATCGGCCCATCCGGCCTACCGGAGTGCCTGGATGGTCACTGGCGGCCTGGTGCTGCTGTGTATCCTGTTCCCGCCGACCTTCCTGTTTAACGGCATGCTATGGGGACCGCTGCTGCTGTTCGGCTTCCTGCTGGGCTTGTTCGGCGCCTTTATCCCGCCGCTGCTGTTCGCTATCGGGGTTCCGCATATCGGCGGCGGTATGGCCGGTATTCTGGGAGCCGTCGAACTGCCTGTGGCTGTCTTAATGTCCTCGTTCGTATTGCAAGAGCATGTAAGTCTTCTGCAATGGACCGGAGTGGTGCTGGTGCTGCTGGGTGTCGTATTGCCGGAGCTGTATAAGCTGCGGTGGGGAAATGGAAATACCCAGGCTGTGAGTTCGTCATCGGTCTGAGTTCAGGCGGAGAGAAGAGGAGTGTTCCCTGCGAATAGGGGGCACTCCTCTTTGCAGGTTGATAGTTTATGAAAGCGTAAACATTTTTGTTGCCAAAAGTATAATTCAGTGCTATTCTGAATTTGGGATTGTTACTGCAAAGGCAAAACCCAAAACATGGTCACGTGTTTTGGGTTTTGCCTTTCTTTATGTTAAGGGCCCTGCGGGACGCCGTAAGGATTCCTTGACCCGGCTAACATCCTGTAAGCAGTGCCAAATGAAATTCGGGGTAAAGGAGGGCAGCTTGGTTGATTATCGAGAAGATTTTCAATAACAATGCCATTATTGCCAAGGATTCAGGTAAGGATGAATTGGTTGTTATGGGACGCGGCATCGGCTTCAAGAAGAGCCCGGGTGATCCGGTGGATGTCTCTCTGATCGAGAAGACATTTGTACTGAAGCGAAATGACGCGTCCGAGAAATTCAAGGCCTTAATGGCGGATGCCCCCGCCGAATATGTAGCCTTAAGCTATGACATTATCGAGTATGCGAAGCAGACGCTGAAAGCCCGCCTGAGCGATTATATCTATGTGACTCTGACGGATCATTTGACTCATGCGCTGAGGCTTCATGAGCAGGGCATCCATAATGACAATCCGCTTCTCTGGGAGATTCAGCGCTGTTATCCGAGGGAGTATGCCATCGGACATCATGCTATGGGGATGATTGAGCAGGATACGCGTATCCGCCTGCCGGAGGATGAAGCCGGGAACATTGCACTTCATCTGATTAATGCGCAAATGAACAGCTCGGGCAACAAGATTGCAGATCTTACCAGGCAGACCCAGCAGATTGATGACATCCTCAATATTGTTAAGTATTCCTATAACAACGAAATTGATGAGCATACCGTCAGCTACGAACGCTTCATCACCCACCTGCGGTATTTCTTCCAGCGTTCGCGCAAGCAGGAGTCTGAGGAGTCCGTGGACGATTTTTTGCTCAAGCAGGTGAGGATGAAATACAGGAAGGCGCATAACTGTGTGCTCAAAATCGAGAAGTATCTGGACCTGAAGCTCCTGGATGAAGAAATTCTGTATCTGACGATTCACATTCAGCGGGTAACGCAAAGACAAACTGAATAAAACCACTTGGATTGTTACTGGTCATGCAGGCGAAACCAAATCAGGCAGGAAGCTGCCGGGATGGTTTCGCCTTTTGCTTATCATTCATCAGGAAACGGGAGGATGTACTATGAAATATGAGGCACTAGCCAAGGATATTATCAAGCATGTCGGCGGCAAGGAGAATATCAACGGACTCAGCCACTGCGTGACCCGTCTGCGCTTCAAGCTGAAGAATGAGGCGGTGGCGAATACAGATGTGCTGAAAAACATGGATGGAATTGTAACGGTCATTCAGAGCGGCGGCCAGTATCAGGTCGTGATCGGCAATCATGTGTCCGAGGTCTATGCCCAGGTGATGACAGCGGGCGGATTGCAGGAAGGCGGATCAGAGACAGCCTCCGGCGAGAAAATGGGTCTGTTCAACAGCTTCATCGACATGATCTCCGGCGTATTCTCGCCGACCCTTGGCGTACTGGCTGCGACCGGGATGATCAAGGGCTTCACCGCCCTGTTTCTAACTGTGGGACTCCTTACCAAGGAGTCGGGGACCTACCAGATTCTGAATGCGCTCGGGGATTGCCTGTTCTATTTCTTCCCGATCTTCCTGGGGTATACCTCGGCTAAGAAATTCGGATCCAACATCTTTATCGGGATGGCGATAGGCGCTACGCTGGTGTACCCGTCCTTCGGCACGATCACGGCGGCGGGCGAACCGCTGTACACGCTTTTTAGCGGAACAATCTTTGAATCGCCTGTGTACATTACCTTCCTGGGGATTCCGGTCATCCTGATGTCCTATACCTCCAGCGTTATTCCGATCATCATCTCGACTTATATTGGCTCCAAGCTGGAAGCCTTCTTCCGAAAAGTGACGCCGAGCGTGGTACGTACCTTCCTCGTCCCGTTCTTCACCCTGCTGGTCACCGTTCCGCTGGCGCTGATTGCCATCGGACCGGTCTCCACCTGGGCCGGACAGCTGCTGGGGCAGGGAACCTTGTTCCTCTACAACCTCAGTCCGGTTATTGAGGGGCTGCTGGTAGGCGCGTTCTGGCAGGTCTTTGTGATCTTCGGGCTGCACTGGGGTCTGGTACCTATTGCCCTCAATAACATGGCTGTACTGAAATCCGATCCGATTCTGGCGGCTTCCTTCGGCGCTTCGTTTGCCCAGACCGGTGCTGTGCTGGCAATTATGCTGCGCACCAGGAATGCCAAGCTGAAGTCATTGTCGATTCCGGCTATGATCTCAGGGATCTTCGGAGTTACGGAGCCTGCCATTTACGGAATTACGCTGCCGCGCAAGAAGCCGTTCATCTTAAGCTGTGTCGCGGCGGCGGTCGGCGGCGGTATCGTTGGTCTGATGGGCACCAAAGGCTATATTCTCGGCGGTCTGGGGATCTTCGGTATCCCAAGCTACATTAGTCCTGACGGGATGGATAAAGGCTTCTACGGCGCGATTGCCGCCATTGTAATCAGCTTCATTCTCGGGTTCATTCTTGTCTTCTTCTCCGGGTTCAAGGATGAGGAAGCGGCGGAGAGCAAGAGCGGCGGGACTGCCCGGAGCGTTTTGGTGAAGCAGGAGACGGTGGGAAGTCCGCTGAAGGGCCAGATCAGAGCCTTGTCGGAGCTGACGGACGAAGCTTTTTCTACTGGCGCAATGGGCAAAGGGATAGCGATTGAACCGCTGGAAGGCAAGGTGTACTCTCCCGTTGACGGGGTACTGACCACCTTATTCGCCTCCGGCCATGCGATCGGCATCACCAGTGATAACGGGGTCGATATTCTGATTCATGTCGGGAAGGACACGGTCAAATTGAAGGGCAAACACTTCACCCCCCGGGCCAAGCAAGGTGATACCGTCACCAAAGGCCAGCTGCTCATGGAGTTCGACGTTGCCGCGATCAGAGAGGCGGGCTATACGCTGACCACGCCTGTGATCATCTCCAATTCCGGCGAGTATCTCGATGTCATTGAGACGGACCAGAAGAGCATCGATTACCGCGAGAATCTGCTGACCGTCATGATCTAACCGGTATCCTAATCCAATCTCAGGAGGAACGAATATGAATAACAACGTGAATGTAAGTGTGAACAACAGAAGTTTTCCGGCAAATTTCCTGTGGGGCGGGGCAACGGCTGCGAATCAGCTCGAAGGCGGGTTCGATGCGGGTGGCAAGGGGTTAAGCACAGCAGATGTCATGACCGCGGGAACGCATACGGTCTCCCGGAGAATTACTCCGGTGCTGGAAGCCGGGGCTAATTATCCGAGTCATGAAGCGGTTGATTTCTATCAGCGGTACGAGGAGGATATCGCGCTGTTCGCCGAGATGGGCTTCAAGGTGTTCCGCATGTCCATCGCCTGGTCACGGATCTTCCCGAACGGGGATGATGCCGTGCCGAACGAAGAAGGGCTGAAGTTCTATGATCGGGTGTTTGCCGAACTCCACAAGCACGGGATCGAACCGCTGGTGACGATCTCCCATTATGAAGCACCTTACCATCTGGCTGAAGCCTATAACGGGTGGGCGGACCGCAGAACGATCGATTTCTACGTCCGTTACTGTGAGGTGATCTTTAACCGCTACAAGCACAGCGTGAAGTACTGGCTGACCTTCAATGAGATCAACATTCTTACCATGCCCTTCGGGACATTCATGGCCGGGGCGATGAAGCCGGAGGGAAATGCCGAGCTGACGGCATCCGCGCAAACTGACAATGAGCAGCTAAGATACCAGGCGCTTCATCACCAGTTCATCGCCAGTGCCAGAGCCGTGAAGCTGGGACATGAGATTCATAAGGATTTTCAGATCGGCTGTATGATTGCCTACATGTGCTCTTACCCGCTGACCTGTAATCCCGAGGATGTGCTGCTGGCCCAGCAAAAGGATAATCTGAGTAATTTCCTCTGCTCCGATGTTCAGGTGAGAGGTGCTTATCCGGGCTTCGCGCTGCGATACTTCCGGGAGAAGCAGATTGAGCTGCAGATGGAGGCAGGTGACGGGCAGATTCTTAAGGAAGGCTGTGTGGACTTCTACACCTTCAGCTACTATTCGTCCACCTGCGTGAGTGCAGCCCCGGATCAGGAGTCGATTGGCGGCAATATGTCGCTGGGTCTGAAGAACCCGTATCTGCAGGCAAGTGCCTGGGAATGGCAGATTGACCCGCAAGGCCTGCGGTGGTCCTTGAATCATATCTACAACCGTTACGGACTGCCGATGATGGTGGTGGAGAACGGGCTTGGCGCAGTAGATACCGTAGAAGCAGACGGTTCAATCAAGGATAATTACCGGATCGAATACTTGAGGGAGCATGTCCGGGCGATGGGGGAGGCGCTGGCTGACGGTGTGGATTTGATCGGATACACCTCTTGGGGCTGCATCGATCTGGTCAGTGCAGGCACAGGAGAGATGAAGAAGCGCTACGGCTTCATCTATGTGGATAAGGATAACGAAGGCAAGGGTACTCTGGACCGGTCCCGCAAAGACAGCTTTTTCTGGTATCAAAGGGTAATCGCCAGTAACGGAGCTGAGCTGGAGTAATCCGCGCCTGCTGTCAGCTCACTTTTACAAATATCTGTCTGCTGTTTCAGTCCGTCATCCCTACGGTATATGATTATTAATAAACATTAAAGGGGATTTCCTATGATCATAAAAGGGATCGAGAACATGGACGGCGGCAATATAATGAGCCAGATTCAGCAAGGCGGCAAATTCGTGATCTACACCTATTGCTTCTCAGTTGTCCTGATGACGTTCAGACGTAGCTCGGGCATCTATTTCATCAAGGCGGGCGAGGGCTCCGTCAAAAAAGGATTGAAGTACACCCTGCTGACCTTCTTTGTGGGCTGGTGGGGGATTCCCTGGGGACCGATCTATTCCATCGGCGCGTTTATCACTAACTTCAAGGGCGGCAAGGACGTCACGAATGAAGTGTTAGCCGCCCTGTCGAATCAGAACGCTTCATAATAAAAGTACACATAGGAGAAGCTGTCCCGCAAGCCGTGAAATATGGCTGGTTGGGACAGCTTCTTGTGTTAATCATTTTTGCTGCTGCATACTGCGATATAATTCAGGTCCTTGCCTGTGGTGTTGAAGAAGGTATACATTTTCTTAAACTGCGCGCGGTTTTCCTTTTTGAGAGCATTTTTGAAAATACGCAGCGTACCGGCCACCCCTTCATCCCGGATCATCCCCTTAATGCTCATCAGCGACATCGTTCCGGTTGCATGCTCAACCCGTTTGAAGCCGGTCTTGTTGAACAGGCCTTCCCAGTCTGCTACAGGCAGCGGTTCTACGTTCACATGAATGGTTTTCCGCAGCTCTGCCAGCTCCTCCGCCATATTCTCCTTTGCAAAAGTGATATCATGCGTAAGCAGCACACCGCCCGGCTTCAGGACACGGAAGTATTCGGCTACCGCTTTTTGCTTCGCCGCCTGGTTCAGCATCGTCAGCATGGCTTCATTAATGACGACATCGAAGCTGTTATCTTCAAAAGGGAGCTTCATCGCATTCGCTTGTCTAACATTAATATACTCCTCCAGCTTCGCACCTCTGATGTTCTGCTCTGCCTTCGCAAGCGCCCTGGGGTCCATATCGATTCCAGTAATTTGGCATTTGTACTCCCGCGCAAGCTGGATAGAGGTGGTGCACATGTTGCAGGCTACTTCCAGTACCCGGCTGTCCTTATTTAGCTTCGCATGCCGGATCAACCAGTTCGTAGCAGCGACACCGCCGGGCCGCAGCCGCTTTTTACCGAGCTTGGCGAGGAAATTATGACCGACTTCCTTTTTCAACATGTCTCAATCCTTTCTTCTCCGGCTTCACTACGATCAACAGCATTTGGAAGGCTTCTGTTGCATACAACGCGTGGGGAATATTGGCGGGTAAAATAAGGGTCTCCCCTGCCCGTACTGTATAAGGCTTGTCGTCAATCGTAATCCGTGCTTCGCCTGACAGAATATTGACCATGGCATCGCCGGGAGAGGAATGTCCGCCAATCGATGAACCTGTATCTACAGAGATCAGTGTCATGGCAAGGCTTGAGCGCTGAACCAGGGTCAGGCTGGATACCTGCTCCTGCTCTACGGTAATGATTTTGCGCAGATCCATGACTTCCGCTTGCGGGAGTCTTTTAATAAATTGCTTTTGTTCTTGTTCCATATGATTACCTCCAGGTTAAATGCTGATTTGCAGGAATTTGCAGCTGCTCTGTGCATTGAACTCATGCCAGGTGCCGGCCTGCACGATGACTGCTGCTCCGGCGGTTAATGCACAGGACTGGTCAGCGACAAGCATGTGAAGCTCACCCTCCAGAACGTGGATGATCTTGGATCTGGGCGAGGTCTCCGAGCTGATAGATTCGCCGGTGTCCATGCCGTACAGCACCCAGTCCGGGGCTTCGGCAGTGGTGGCAGCACCTTCAGGGAAGTGAAGTGTTCTGCTGGAAATCTGATAGGGCCGGATACTGATCATGTGACTGAAATGAACGACCGTTCCTTCCTTGATTTCACTCATAATGTCCTCCTGTATATTGCTTGATGCTTACCATTTGATATAATGAGAATCAAAGTGAGAATCGTTCTCATTTATTGAATTGTAGCAGAGTTTCTAAGATGACTCTGTTGCCATGGCAACAGGAGGCGGATAAATTTGCAGCAATATATGAACAAAATTCAAAATACAGTCCTGTTCAAAGGATTCCGGGGCAGCGAGGTGCAGCAGGCGCTCGGTTGTCTGCAGGGGTCGATTAAGGATTTCGGCAGGAAGGATTTCATCTTCAAGCAGGAGGAGTACCTGGAGGCGGCGGGCATCATTCTGGAGGGGAATGTCCTGCTCTGCAAGGAGAACAGCTCCGGCACGCGCTTCATCTTCTCAGAGCTTGCGGACGGGGAGATTATCGGGGAAACAGCGCTTCGTCAGGAGCAGGAGCCCAGCGGCTATGAGGCGATAGCCGGGTCGGCATGCCGGATTCTGTTCATCCGAATGAACAACATCATCCGTCCGGGGCACACGACCTGCCATCTTCGCGGCCGGATTATTGAGAATATGCTGGCACTGCTGCTGGAGAATAACCGCTCGATGTATCAGAAGCTTGACCTGGTCTCCCACAAATCGCTACGGGAGCGGATCATTCACTACCTGAGCATTCAGGCCCGCAAAAACAATTCGCCCGCCTTCGAGATCCCGTTCAGCAGAAGTGACCTGGCGGATTATCTGACGGTGGACAGAAGCGCCTTATCCCGGGAGCTGCAGCGGATGGCGCAGGACGGGCTCATCCGGTTCACGCGGAATCAGTTTGAGCTGCTTACGGTAGACTATGAGCTAAGGTGGTGATCTGTGGTATCCTCACTGGAATAACCACTTAATTATTGATAGCACCTTATAATATGTTATAATGAATTTCTGATTTCATACTAAGTAGAATAGAGGTCGCCAAAGGATGAAAGTAAAAATTAACCGCAATGCAGCTAAGGTTCTAAAAGATATGTTGAACAGCCCGGAAGCGGAAGGCAAGAAAATCCGCGTGGTCATCACCCAGAATCACGGAGATCACGGGCACTATGATGTAGCGCTGGATACACCTACTGAGCACGATGAAGTGGTCGCTACAGATAAGGATATCGAGATTCTGCTGGATAAGCGCGAACCGCTGCTAGACGGCGTCTGGATTCAGTATTTCTATGTGCCGCAGGAAGGCTTCTTCATCACCAATCCGTCTACCGGATTCCTGGAGAAATAAGCAGCAGTTAACTATGATCTGTGCTGCCTTAGGGGCGGCACTGTCTGAATCAGCCTCACCCGGCTGGTCAGACGGTGCCGTCTTTTTGTGCTGGGCTAAAAGTCGTTGCAAAAGTATGCATTATCGTTGAATGCCTATATTAGCGGAGCGCGGATTTTTTATTATACTGTTCTTGTAAGCGATTACACACACATATAGCTGGGGGGAAATTCTAGTGAATAAGAAAAAAGCAATGACACTGATGTCCAGTATCCTGATGATCTCTCTGCTTAGCGCGTGCGGAGGCGGTAACGGCAATGCCGGAGGGAACGCAGCGGAGCCGAAGGCCTCAGCCGCAGCAACGGAAGCTGCAGGAACGAATGCCCAGCCAGCCAAGGATGCCGGTGCAGTGGATACATCCCAGCCTGTAACCCTGAAGATGATCTTCGTAGGTCCGAAGCCGGTTGATTACGATCAGGTATTCGGGGAGATCAATAAGAAGCTCAAGGAGAAAATCAACGCCACACTGGAAGCCGAATTCCTGGACTGGTCCGACTGGGCGCAGAAATATCCGCTTAAGCTGGCGGCTAACGAGGACTTCGATCTGATCTATGCCGCCAACTGGGCAGGCTATAACGACCAGGCACTCAAGGGAGGGTTCCTGGAGCTGACGAACGAGCTGCTGGAGAAATATGCTCCGATGACCTGGAAGGCGATGCCTGAGGTAGCCTGGGGTCAGGCGAAGGTGAACGGCAAGCTGTATATGGTGCCTCAGAACCGCGGCGAAACCGTGGAGAAGCTGATTCTGTACCGCGAAGACCTGCGCAAAAAATATAATCTGCCGGAGATCAACAGCCCGGAGGCGTACGCCAACTATCTCAAGACTATATCCGGAAAAGAGAAGGGAGTTACTCCATTCGTACCGGAGACTGGCGACTGGAAGCTGCATAATCTGGACCGGATTCTGCTCAAGCAGCAGAACGAATGGAATCTGTTCGACCTCGATCTGCCGATGGGCTTCAAGCTGGATGATCCGGCCGGTAAAGTGTTCAACTTATATGAGACTCCTGAATTCAAGGAGCTTGTCTACTATTATAAAGATCTGGCCGAGAATAACGCCTGGTCGAAGAGCGCACTGAACAGCAAGCTGGATCATCAGCAGGAATTCAAGGCCGGCAAGGCAGCCTCCATCACCCACAATCTTGGTACGCTTGGCGCCTTGATGACCGATATGCGGGAGAAGAACTCTCCGTATGAGCTGGCTCTGGCCGATATTAACCCGGATAAGAAAAAATCCGTGGCCGTCTCTACGCAGAACGGCGTAGCGATTCACTCCACCTCCAAGCAGCCGGAACGTGCGCTGATGATGATTGATCTGCTCCAAAACGACAAAGAGCTGCATGACTTGATGATGAACGGCATCACGGCTGTACACTATAATCCGGTCGGCGAAGATAAATTCACGAACGCCGAGAAGAATGCCAACTACACCGGCTTCTCGAACTGGGGCTTCAACTCCCCGCTGAACCGGGATAATGCCTCCTTCCCGGATGAAGCGAACGCTCTGACTGACAAATGGGAGAAGGAGGTCTATCACTATCCGCTGGAGACCTTCGTCTTCGACAACAGCAAGGTGAAGACAGAGGTGGCCAATGTCGGCAATGTGATGCTGCAATACGGCATTCCGCTGGAATACGGAACGGTGAAGGATGTAGACGCGGGTCTGGCCAAGCTCCAGCAGCAGGTTAAGGCCGCCGGTATCGATACCATCATCGCAGAGGTGCAGCGTCAGATTGATGAATTCCTGGCGAACTCAGGCCAATAACCTGACAGCTCGGTTATAGCTTATACGAACAATAGGACAGCGGTTCTCCCGTCTTGGGGAACCGCTGTTTCATGTTTTTTAGGCCCGTTCATCTTGCCGGGCCGTCATTCAGCTTGTGGTGCGGGCCGGCGGGATGCTCTGCGGGTTGTTGAACACATTGCCGGGATCATATTTCGCCTTGACTCTGCGTAATCTGGCATAGTTCGTTCCGTAATAGACCGGGCCGGAAGGCTTGATGCCCTGGTCAGGCACGTTGATGTAGCTTCCTACGATGAACGGCTGCAGCTTGCGGCGGGTGTTGCGGACGTAGAATATATTTTTGGCGGCGTCCGATTTCTTGACCCAGGAGCTGTTCCACTCCACATAGAATTTGGCCTTGCGCCAGTAGAAGGCGGTAGATTTAGGAGATTTACGGCTTACCGCCCCACCCCAATTGAGGAAAAAGAACCCGGCGTCCTTCCCCTCCACCTTCTCCAGGAACTCACGCATCGGCTTGAATGCCTGATCCGGGAACGGTTTCCTGCCGAAGCCGCTGGAGAACTGGTTACTGACCCGCTGGGTCTGCACCGGATCGGGAGCGAGCATGAAGCTGACCACCTGCGGATAAGGCAGGGAACGGATTGTTTGGACCGTGGGCGTTCCTACACTTGTAATGGGCTTCAAGAGGCGGACAGCCTCAGCCTTAGATCCGAGGAACAGTCCCAGCATGCTGACATTTCCACCCTTTTTGGGACCGATGGATAATTCGCTGCCCAGTCTCGTATTCACTGCGGGAGCCCAGCGCTGCCAGGTCTTAAGGACCTTCTCGAACTGGCCCCAGGGCCAGGTGATGCGGAATACCGTTGCTGTGGCAGGAGCCGGGCGTACTTTGAATTTGTAACGGGTGTACACGCCGAAGTTGCCTCCGCCGCCGCCACGGGAAGCCCAGAGCAGATCGGCATTCCTTTTCTTATTTGCAATAATGATTCTGCCCTTGGCATCGACCATTTCAAGCTCCACCAGATTATCGCTGACCAGCCCTAGAGTACGCTGAAGCGGGCCGATGCCGCCGCCTAGTGTAATGCCCCCGATTCCAACGGTAGGACTGTCCCCATATGGTGACATATACCCTTTCCGGGCCAGCGTATGGGCGATTCTCCCGACCGTATTTCCGGCTCCGACGACGGCTGTCCCGGTTGTGCGGCTTAGCTTAATGCTGTTCATTTCACTGACATCAATGACGATGCCGCCGTTCACCTGGGACAGATTGACCTCCAGCGCATGTCTGCCGCCTCTGGGACGGATGGGAATCCCACGTTCGTTGGCCCATTTGATAGCATTCACTACATCCTGGGTCTTCTTGGCGAACACGAATACTTTGGGGAATCGGTCGGTATGCGGGTCCCAATTTTTGCGCGCGGCCTCATAACCCGGATCACCTTTGTAGATGACGCGTCCGGTAAGCTTCGTTGCTGAGTTCACTGGTTTCCAGCTCCTTTTGAGCTAATATTGGCATGCATAGATATGACTTTGACTAGGTTAATGTATGCGGGGCTTTAGTCTATGGAGTGGGCTATAATGCGGGCTATTAATGAGAATGGTTATCAATTATAATGTGATTAACCGTCAAAGGATACAGCGGAATAAAGATAAACGGGGAATAGTGATGAAGCTGAACGAACATATACAGTGGTGGAACCATGCATCGGTCAGGATTATGGATATCCGCAGAGGGAGGCTTCCGGCAGGCTCGGCGCTTCCATATTATCAGCTGCCTTCGAGTGCGTTCCTGTATGCTGCTCAGGGACAGGCGCAAGTGCAGCTGGATGAGCTACAGACTACCTTGAGACGTAATCAGCTTGTGCATGGCGGGCGGGGGGCTATTCTTGCGGTGCGTGCAGATGAAGCCTTCGAATACTTCCTGGTGCTGTACAAGGCAGTGCTGATGCTGCCCCAGTCCAACAGAGTGATAAGTCTGCTGGAGCAGGAGAATCCGGCCAGGCTTCAATACAGCTTCAGTCCCGCTTACACGCATCCCCTGCTGGACCGGCTTGAGCGGATGTACATAGAGTGGTTAACCGCAGATCCGCTGCAGCATCTCTATGTGAGATCGCTGTTTCTTCAATTTGTCCATGAAGTGCTGGTTCAGATGAAGCAGCAGGGGCTTGTTCCGGTTCAGCCGGACCTGCTGGCTCAAGCACTGCGGTACATGCGTGAGCATTACAGGGAGCCGATCACGCTGGACACTCTGGCTGAACAGTTTGATTGCAGCGTAAGCTATCTGAGCAAGCTGTTCAAGAGCCGGATGCAGGCAGGGCCTATCCGTGTACTGACACAGATCCGCATGGAGAGAGCTGCGCATGATCTGCTGTATAGCGGATATACCGTGCAGGAGATCGCGGAACGGACAGGCTATCCCGATGCCCATACCTTCAGCCGGAATTTCAAGAAGCAGTATGGCTGCCCGCCGGTACAATTCAGAATGAACATGGACGCGGAGCTGCTTGTACAAGGATCGCCTGTCGTTCATCCGATTACTGCCCTTGTAGCTCATAATTCCAAGTGCTATAGTATCCAAAGTAGTGAGAACTATTATCATTTGCAGCGAAAAGGGGGATTACCAGTGATGCGGGGAACAAAGACGGCATCTATGGCTACAGCGGTTCTATTATTGTGTGTAACCTTGCTGCTAAGCGCATGTTCGGGGTCTGGTGCAGGAACATCGGCGAATAACGGTGCGACAGGTAACAAGGCGCCATCATCCTTGAGTACGGCCATTCCTGGGGGCGAAACGGCGGCTCCGGGCTCCAATACAGGCAATACGGCTGCAGCAACGAAAGTTTATACTGACGGCAAGGGGGAGGTTACCATTCCGGTAAATCCGCAGCGGATTATTGATCTGACAGGCAGCGCCATCGGCAATCTGCTGGTGCTCGGTGTGAAGCCGGTCGCAGCTTCGGATGACTCCTTGAAGAATCCGTTCCATGCGGGTCAGCTGGATGATATCGTTAATATTGGAGCGGAACCGAATGCTGAGGCTATTCTGAAGCTGGACCCGGATCTGATTCTGACTTTTGACTATATCGAAGAAGCCCAGTATGAGCAGCTTGTCCAGATCGCTCCGGTGGTCCGGCTGAAATACGGCGGGGGCACTCCGCAGGATCTGCTTCTGGAATTCGGCAAGATTACCGGCAAAGAGGCGGAGGCACAGCAGTGGATTGACGGGTGGAACGATAGAATTGCTGAAGTGAAGCCGAAGATTACTGAAGTTGTCGGTGACCAGACAGTATCGATTCTCCAGCCTTATGCGAAGGGCATCTATGCCTGGGGCAACAAGGGAGGAAGAGGCGGTGAGATTCTGTACGGGGACCTCGGCCTTAAGGCACCGGAGATTATCCGGACCACTTTGATTGACGGGGAAGGCTTCGGCGGGAACTTGTCGCTTGAGCTGCTGCCGGAGTATGCGGGAGACTATATTTTCACCAGCAACTGGGGCTGGGATGACGGGGATGCGAATGTTGTGTACGGCAGCAAGGTCTGGAAGTCACTCCCGGCTGTGAAGAATAATCGCGTCTATTTCATTGATGAGAAGGGCTCCTATTATAATGACCCGATCTCTCTGGAAGCACAGCTGAAATTCATTGTGGAGAGCTTTCTGGGAACGGGACAATAATCCGGGTGTTGCGCATGAACGCGTAAGTAAGCCGGAATGATAAGGGGATCAATAGGCTCTTTGGAGCATGTTGATCTTTTTTTCGGAGACAGAGCTGCTGTACAACTTAATATTTACATTTCGTGTAATGTATATATACTTAACTTTTGAAGGATTCATATCTCCGGGTTAACCGGCAAGGGAGGATATTACAGACATGACATCAACCATTAGAGTAGGCATCGTCGGATACGGAAATTTGGGTAAAGGGGTACAGCAGGCTATTGAGCAGAACTCCGATATGGAGCTGGTAGCCATATTCACCCGCAGAGATCCGCAGCAGCTGGCAGACATCACAGGAACGCGCACCGAGCACATCTCAGCCGCCGAGCAGTACATAGGCAAGATTGATGTAATGATTCTGTGCGGCGGTTCCGCAACAGATCTGCCGGAGCAGACTCCGCAGCTGGCCCGGTTATTCAATACGGTGGACAGCTTTGACACTCATGCCAAAATCCCTGATTTCTTCGCTGCGGTGGACAAGTCTGCCCGCGAAGGCGGCAGCGTAAGTGTGATCTCCACCGGCTGGGACCCGGGCATGTTCTCCATGAACCGGCTGCTGATGCAGTCCATCCTGCCGGTAGGCGAGGATTATACGTTCTGGGGTACAGGAGTCAGCCAAGGGCATTCGGATGCGATCCGCCGGGTTCCCGGTGTCAAGGCAGGCGTGCAATATACCGTGCCGGTCCAGGAGGTTATTGACAGTATTCGTGGAGGCGAGACCCCGCAGCTGTCCACCCGCGAGAAGCACCGCCGGGAATGCTACGTAGTGGCTGAAGCAGGAGCTGACCGCGATGCCATTACCCGGACGATTGTGGAGATGCCGAACTATTTCGCCGATTACGACACAACGGTTCAATTCATTACGGACGAGGAGCTTGCTGCTGAGCATTCAGGGATGCCGCATGGCGGCTTCGTCATCCGCAGCGGAGTGACCGGAGGCGGAAGCAAGCAGATCGCCGAATTCGGGCTGAAGCTGGACAGCAACCCGGAATTCACCGCCAGCGTCCTGGCTGCCTATGCCCGTGCTGCTGTACGGCTGAAGCAGGAAGGCCAGACAGGAGCTAAGACGGTATTCGACATTCCGCTCGGCCACCTGTCCCCGAGATCGGCTGAGGAACTGCGGCGCGAGCTGCTGTAGGCTACAAGGAGAGGGATAAATCCCATTGATGGGGCCGAAAGTTGGCTGGAGGGCTGAATGAGAGGGATTTATCCCATTGGTGGGGCCGGAAGTTGACTGGATGGCTGAATTAAAGGGATTTATCCCGTTGATGAGGCCGAAAGTTGGCTGGATGGCTGAATTAGAGGGATAAATCCCATTGGTGAGGTCGAGTACGGCTGAGCGAGAGTAATGAAGAGCACAAGTGCACCTGAATTCACCGGAAGTCGGCTATATGAGCGAATGAAGAGCAATAGTGCACCTGAATTCACCGGAAGTCGGCTATATGAGCGAATTAAGAGCACAAGTGCACCTGAATTCACCGGAAGTTAGCTGAATGAGCGAATGAGGAGCACAAGTGCACCTGAATTCACCGGAAGTCGGCTATATGAGCGAATGAGGAGCAATAGTGCTCCTGTTAGTACCTGAATCTGCTATTCGTACGCATACGTCCAACCGGATGCCCTCAGCATAACTACTAGCGAGCACAGGATCACCAACCAATTCCTCAACCTAAAAAAGAGGTGTCCCCAGCCAAATGGCTTAGGGACACCTCTTCTTGTATCATTTAAGTCTATAACAGTTACACAATACCCTGCGCCAGCATGGTATCGGCAACCTTCAGGAACCCGGCGATGTTGGCACCGGCAACCAGGTTACCGGCGACGCCGTAATCCTCTGCTGCCTGAACGGTTCTGCTGTAGATATTTTTCATAATGACTTGCAGCTTCTCGTCCACCTCTTCGAAGGTCCAGGACAGACGCATGCTGTTCTGGCTCATCTCCAGGCCCGAGACCGCTACACCGCCGGCATTGGCTGCCTTGGCTGGAGCAAACAGCACCTGGTTCTCCAGGAACAGCTCCACCGCTTGGAGAGTGGTCGGCATATTGGCGCCTTCGCCAATGGCCTTAACTCCGTTCAGAATTAGAGTCCGGGCGGATTCCAAATCGAGCTCGTTCTGCGTGGCACACGGCAGAGCGATGTCGCAAGGCAGGCTCCAGATTCCGCTACAGCCTTCAACATACTCGGCATGCGGGTGCTCCTTCACATATTCGCTGATGCGCAGGCGATCTGTTTCCTTCAGTCTTTTGACCGTATCCAGATTGATGCCCTGCGGATCATGAATGTAACCGTTCGAATCACTGCAGGCAATCACGTGGGCCCCCAGCTGCTGAGCCTTCTCGATGGCGTAGATGGAGACATTCCCGGAACCGGAGATGACCACCTTGCTGTCCTTGAAGCTTGCTTCGCGTGATGACAGCATCTCTTGCACGAAGTATACACAGCCATAGCCGGTAGCTTCCTTGCGCGCCAGACTGCCGCCATAGAGCAGCCCTTTTCCGGTAAGAACACCGGCAGCATGCCCGCCGTGAATCCGTTTGTATTGGCCGAACATATAGCCGATCTCGCGCGCGCCTACACCGATATCCCCTGCGGGAACATCTGTATCCTGTCCAATGTGGCGGTACAA
This sequence comes from Paenibacillus sp. FSL R7-0302, assembly GCF_038006885.1. NCBI lineage: Bacteria > Bacillati > Bacillota > Bacilli > Caryophanales > Paenibacillaceae > Paenibacillus > Paenibacillus sp. FSL R7-0302. The sequence continues at coordinate 3,231,303 of NZ_JBBOWB010000001.1, read as the reverse complement.
TTCCGTCATGAAGCTCTGGGTGAAGCGCATAACCTCCTGATCCGATTTATCCTTGGGATCGAAGTCGCTGCCGCCCTTGCCGCCGCCCATGGGCAGGCCGGTCAGCGAGTTTTTGAAAATCTGCTCGAAGCCCAGGAACTTGATAATCCCGAGGTAGACCGAAGGATGGAAGCGCAGGCCGCCTTTGTAGGGACCGATGGCACTGTTGAATTGAATGCGGAAGCCGCGGTTAACCTGCGTATTACCGGCATCGTCCACCCAAGGGACGCGGAAGGAGATGCTGCGCTCAGGCTCAACCAGCCGCTCGAGAATCCCGTGCTTCATATACTGGGGGTGGCGGGTCAGAACGGGGGTGATGCTCTCCAGGAATTCCTGGACAGCCTGGTGAAATTCTGGCTCATGCGGGTCGCGCTTCTGGACCTCTGCATAGATCCGCTGCACGTACTGCACAGCCTCATTTGATACTTCTGACGATAGTGTAGGAACGATGGACACTTTGGCAAGCACTCCCTGTCTGATTGTAATTCGGGCTATCCCGTATTTAATTAGAATTTAAAAGAATTCTATAAAACCTTACATCAATTTGCCAATCAATTATTTTTGGCATAGTCATTAAGAAATTCTATGAACCTTACATACTATGCCAGCTATATGCGGCAGAATGTTAATAAACCTCTGGTCAATTCAAGATTGCAGGTCCCCCTGAATAGGGTATATATAAATATTGGAAACAGTATAAAGCATTGAGAGAGAGGCGTAAGCATATGCACTTATTATCTGTAGCAGAATTAGTAGATGTGGAGAACCACGCCTGGGAAGAGATCAGGGAGCTGCTGAGTCAGGGATCGCGCACCTACCGGCTGGAGGCCGCAGAAGCGGAACAGGCGGTACAGACGCTGGTCCGCTTGCAGGTCAGCACGAAATCCTATCTGGGAGCGATAGCCTACGAGACAGGAGGAATTGTGTTCGAGCATGGCTGGATTACGCTGCTTGGCGCGGGAGCCGAAGGCATCTTCGGAAGCCTGACCTCATGGAATGGCCTGTCTACAGCGGACAATATTCCTCCCCTGCCGGGAATGCTGATTGTGGCCTACGATGCGGCAGGCGGCTTCTTCGGCCTTGATACGGGGCGGTTCGGGCAGACAGGTCATATCTATTATTATGCCCCGGATGTCCTGAAGTGGGAGACAACGGAGCTGACCTATTCAGGCTTCATCGGCTGGCTGGCAGAAGGGGATTTGGATCTGTTCTACGAGACCTTCCGCTGGGAGGGCTGGGAAGAGGAGGTCCAGCAGCTTGAGCCGGGCCAGGTCATGGGCTATTACCCGCCGCTGTGGACGAAGGAAGGCAGCGGCCGGCTTAGCAGCAAAGAGCCAGTATCTATTCTGGAGGCCTGGAATTCAGCGGGAAGTGAGGGCACGGAATGAAGAAGAGTAAGGCGGGCAGAGAAAGGCTTAAGGTCGTCACGATTGCCGAAGAACCGCTGGAATGGATTCCATATGTCACTGCAGCACGTGGAAGCCAGGATATTGTATATGAACGGCTACCAATATACCAGGGGGAGATTCTGGGGTTGCCGAAGGAGGTGGAGGCGCTGATTATAGCCTCTGACCTTCAGGGAATGGCTCTTCATGACAACGGCGAATACGGCGGCTCCCTGGTGGGTGAGAAGCTTCCGGAGACGCTGGAGCATCTGCTTCAGCTCCATCTGCCGGACGTCAATCAGGATAAGGTGCTGGTATGTTTATGCGGGGATTTATACGGGGATACTTCCGTAAGAGGTTCGAGCGGCGACCCGCTCCCGGTATGGAGAGCCTTCCGCAGCAGGTTCCAGGCGGTGCTGGGCGTGAACGGCAACCATGATGACCTGTCCCCTGAAGGAGAAGCAGAGCTTGCATCTACAGGGGGAATTCACCTGTTCTCTAAGCCGTCAGTCCTGTTGCACAAGGGATTGATGGTAGCGGGACTAGGAGGAGTTACGGGAAGAGGAGACCGGCCCAACCGCACCCCGGAACCTGAATATTTGGAGACGCTGGGACACCTGCTCCAGCGCGGGCCCCATATTCTGCTGCTGCATCAGGGGCCGGAGGTGCCCGCAGCAGAACTTCATGGACATTCAGCGACCCTCGCACAATTGGAAGCTGGACCGGAGCTTCTGGTCTGCTGCGGACATATTCATTGGCACCAGCCGCTAGCTGAGCTAGGGAACGGTACACAGGTGCTTAACACGGACGGAAGGGTGCTGATCTTCACCGCTGCCAGCCCGGACTGACATGAGCCGCCGCCGGGAACAAATGCTTCTATTTTGTCCAAGTCTTGTCCGTAAACTTTACAAACAGCATCGGAATAGATATAATTTAGGTATAACTTTCAGGGTTTGAAACAACAGAAAGGGGCCTAACGCCATTAGGCTCCTTTTGTATTTCCGGCCCATGTTAACAGGAGGGCGAAAGTCATTCACAAGGAAAAGATTATGGTATGTGTTCATTACGGCCCGCATGGCGAGCGTTTGATCCGGCGTGGAGTCCAGTTATCCGAGTTGATCGGGGCACCGCTGTATGTGCTCAATGTGGATAGTTCAGACAGTGATGAATATAATCAAAGCAAAGAAATGTATATGGCGGTCTGGAAGCGTCTGGCTGAAGAAGCCGGTGCTGAATTCATGGTGCGCAAGCGCCGCGGCCGCAAGACCACGGATGTGATCGTTGAAGCGGCAGAAGAACATGAAGTCACTCAGGTTATTATCGGGCAATCGGCCCAGACCTTATGGCAGGAGCTGACTAAACGCAACTTCGTCAATGAACTGATCAGCAAGATGAAGATGATGGATCTGCATGTAGTGGCAGTTCAGCGTATGCGCGCCGGTCTTGAAGAGACCCATGAAGAAGGGGTAACCGCTTATTTGGTGAAGAACGACGGAATGTATCAGCTCAGCGATGAGCCGGAAGGTTCAGACTTCATCAAAGGCAAATTCTTCCACGAGTTACACACTGAATTTGAGAATGGCTTGTTCAAAATTGAGCAAGATGGTAAAGCAAGATATTTGCATATCTGTGAAGGCAACTTGGCAGATCCACTATAATTAGTCTTGTTGACAGGAAGTAAGTACCAGTGTTCACAACCTATATCACTGAAGGGAAAAGGAGGCTTGCCTTTGCTGCATATAACCGTTCTTGTTCCGTTTCTTATGGCCCTGCTGATAGCGCTTCTACGCGGGAGGGTACGCAAGCTCCACAGAGGATGGCTTGTACTGGCCGCACCGCTGATGTTATTTATCTACTTCTTTACCCGTATTCCGGTCATCAAGGGAGGGGATCTCGGATATGAGACATTGCCATGGATTCCTTCCCTTGGGATTGATCTGGTCTTCCATCTCGATGGATTAAGCCTGCTGTTCGCCTTGTTAATCACGGGAATGGGCACCCTGGTCTTTATCTATTCCATCTTTTATCTGGACAAACGCAAGGAAGAGCTGACTCCATTCTATGTGTATCTGCTGCTGTTCATGGGAGCTATGCTGGGAGTCGTCCTATCCGATAACCTGATGGTGTTATACGGATTCTGGGAGCTTACGAGTGTCTCATCCTTCCTTCTGATTGCCTACTGGCACCGGAGACAGAAATCACGCTACGGCGCGCAAAAGTCGATGCTGATCACTGTCTTCGGCGGTCTGGCGATGTTCGCAGGCTTCCTGATGCTGTATGTGATGACAGGTACCTTCAGCATCCGCGAGATCTGGAGCCAGGTGGGCGACATCAGCGGACAAACGCTGTTCATCCCCGCAATGCTGCTTATTCTGCTGGGTGCCTTCACCAAATCGGCCCAGTTTCCGTTCCACATCTGGCTGCCTGATGCAATGGAAGCGCCGACTCCGGTCAGTGCGTATCTGCATTCAGCAACCATGGTCAAAGCCGGTTTATATCTGGTAGCACGGTTCAGCCCGGTGTTTGCGGGGCAACATGAGTGGTTTTGGATAGTGTCGGGCGTCGGCCTGATCACCTTGATCTATGGATCGATCCAGGCGATGAAGCAGACGGACCTGAAGGCTCTGTTAGCTTATTCTACAATCAGCCAGCTCGGTCTGATTATGGGATTACTCGGCATGGGATCGGCAGCTTCCTTTTATACAGGGGAACAGGCTGTATTCTATACCGCCGCAACAACGGCAGCACTCTTTCATTTAATTAATCATGCCATATTCAAAGGTTCGCTCTTCATGGTGGTCGGAATTGTCGACCATGAGACGAATACCCGTGATCTGCGCAAGCTGGGGGGGCTGGTGTCCCTGATGCCGGTAACCTTCACGTTAGCGCTGATCGGCAGCTTCTCAATGGCGGGCCTTCCGCCGTTTGCCGGATTCCTGAGCAAGGAAATGTTCTTCACGGCTGTGCTGAATATCAGACAGCTGGATATCTTCAGCCCCGGGGCCTTCTTTACAATATTCCCGGTGCTGGCGTGGATTGCAAGCATATTTACCTTTGCATACAGCATGATTATGGTCTTCCATACCTTCTTTGGCAAATATCAGCCGGAGAAGCTGGACAAAAAACCGCATGAAGCGCCCCTCGGCCTTCTGCTTCCGCCAGTAATTCTGGCACTGCTGGCCGTGATCACCGGCTTCTTCCCGAACATACTGTCGGGGACACTGATCGTGCCGGGGATGAATGCCATTCATCCGGAGCTTGCAGCCAGCTCGCCTTTTTACGTCAACATCTATTTCTGGCACGGGTTCACCGCCGAGGTCTGGATGACGCTGGGCGTGATCCTTCTCGGGATTATCGTATACCGCGTATATGGCCGGTTCAGCCTTGTGGATAAGGAATGGCGCAGCGGCCTCACGCTGACACAGGTATATGACGGGAGTATCCGGCTCGTGGAGGGACTGTCCCGTGCGGTGACAGGGCTATACATGACCGGTTCGATGCGTCATTATCTGATGTATATTTTCACCCTGATTATCGCCGTAGTAGGCGGTACTATGCTTTATTCGGAGGGCATTACGTTTGGCCAGGGGAGCTACGCTCCGGTCACCTTCTTTGAAGTTGTTGCCGTACTGGTCCTGCTGACCGGTGCGCTCGCTATACCATTCGCGAAGTCCAGAGTCTCGGCGATTCTGCTTACCGGAATGGTCGGTTACATGGTGACGCTATTGTTCATCCTGTTCCGCGCACCCGATCTGGCCCTCACCCAGATGATTGTTGAAGTGGTCTCGGTCACGCTGTTCCTGCTCTGCTTCCGGCATCTGCCGAAGCTGAAGCGGGAGAAGGTCAAGCTGCGGGTCAAGGTGCCGAGGCTGATCATCGCCTTAGGCTTCGGGATCACGATGACGCTGGTGGCGCTGGCCGCGCTAGGCAGCAGTCCGTTCGAGTCTATCTCAACCTACTATGTGGAGAATAGTTATAAGCTTGGCGGCGGCAAGAACATCGTCAATGTCCTGCTGGTGGATTTCCGCGGCTTCGATACCATGTTCGAAATTACGGTGCTGGGGCTGGCGTCGCTGGCCATCTACTCGATGATCAAGCTGCAGCTGGAGCAGGATCATACGCCTGTTCTGACCAGAAACAAACCGGAGGAGAGCACGCGCCGCTATACCCGCAGCAATGATGTGTTGCTGCAATCGGTGGCAAAAGTAGCCTTCGTGATCATCATCACTTTCTCCCTGTATCTGTTCTTCGCGGGTCATAATCAGCCGGGCGGCGGCTTTATCGGAGCCTTGATGGCTGCTGCGGCGCTGGTGCTGGTCGCGATTGCCTTCGGTACGGAGTTTGTGGAGAAGGTGCTGCCGGTCGATTACCGCAAGTTAATCGCAGTCGGGATTATGATCGCTTTTCTCACCGGAATCGGTTCCTTTGTCTTCGATGCTCCGTTCCTGACCCAGGCCTTCGGTTACTTTGAACTGCCGGTCATGGGCAAGACGGAGCTAACCACGGCGATGCTGTTCGATCTGGGAGTCTACCTCTCGGTGATTGGTGTCACGATGAATATTATCTTTACGATCGGGAGGGATAACTAATGGAGATCCTTATTGCCCTGGCGATCGGTGTCTTGTTTACCGTAGGTGTCTATCTGGTCCTGTCCAAAAGTCTGCTCCGCATCCTGCTCGGGACGACGCTGCTGACGCACGGCGTTCATCTGCTGCTGCTGACGATGGCAGGCCTGAAGACGGGCGCTTCACCTCTGCTTGGCGAGAAGGCGGACAGTTATGTCGATCCGCTGCCGCAGGCGCTTATCCTGACTTCCATTGTAATCAGCTTTGGGGTATCCGCGTTCTTCATCGTTCTGGCCTACCGGGCTTACCGCTCGGCGGGGACGGATGATGTGGAAGGAAGCAAGGGGGAGAGACCATGAACAACCTGCTTGTACTGCCTTTGCTGATCCCGGCCTTTACGGCGGTCATCCTGATTTTTCTCAAGGAACGAATTAAGCTGCAGCGTATCCTCAGTGCCATCAGTGTGCTGGTGAATATCGCAGTAGCGCTTATCATTATGTACCAGGTCCATACAGATGGGATTCAGACGCTGTATATGGGAGGATGGATTCCGCCTTACGGCATCGTCTTCGTAGCTGATATGTTCGCAGCGCTGCTCGTCTTGACGGCTGCGGTGGTAGGGGCAGCTTGCCTGTTCTTCTCCTTCGCCAGCATTGGAGAGGAGCGGGAGCGGTTCTACTACTATACATTCTTCCATTTCCTGCTCACCGGTGTGTTCGGCTCGTTCCTGACAGGTGACCTGTTCAACCTGTTTGTCTGCTTCGAGGTGCTGCTGGTTGCCTCCTACGCCATGATTGTTCTGGGTGGAACCCGGATACAGCTGCGTGAGACGCTCAAGTATATCCTTGTCAACGTAATTTCCTCCACCTTGTTCGTAGCGGCGATTGCTTATCTGTACGCGGCGACAGGCACGCTGAATATGGCTCATCTGGCCATCCGTGTGGGAGAGGCCGGGCAGGGCGGAGTCATGAATGTGATTGCTGTACTCCTGCTGCTTGTGTTCTCGCTCAAAGCAGGCCTGCTGCTATTCTTCTGGCTGCCGGATTCGTACAGTGCTCCTCCGCAGGCGGTAAGGGCATTGTTCGGCGCACTGCTTACCAAGGTGGGGCTGTATGCCATCACCCGAACGTTCTCGCTGATTTTTGTCCATGACATGGGCCTGACCCATTCGCTGATCGGCTGGATGGCAGGGGCCACTATGATTCTTGGAGCCATAGGGGCACTCGCCTATAATGATCTAAGCCGGATCTTCAATTATAATATTGTCATCAGTGTGGGCTTCATCGCCTTCGGTATCTCCGTGGCTACCCAGGATTCGCTGAGCGGGGTGGTATTCTATCTGATGCACGATATGGTTGCCAAGGCACTGCTGTTCTTCCTGGGCGGTCTGATTGTCGCAGCTTCGGGGACGGAGCAGCTGAGGCTGATGGGCGGTCTGATCCGCCGGTATCCGTGGACGGGCTGGATGTTCTTCGTCCTGACGCTGGCGCTGGTCGGCGTTCCTCCGCTTAGCGGTTTTGCCGGGAAGGTCATGATGGTCCGCAGCGGCTTCGGGGAGCAGCATACCGCGCTTGCGCTTATCGCTCTGGCTTCCAGCTTCGTCGTCTTATATTCACTGATCAAAGTCTTCCAGCAGGTATTCTGGGGAGGCGAGAAGAGCGATGAAGAGATCCGTCCTCTGCGCTACAAAGCTATGATGGTACCGGCTGCGGCACTGTTTGTGCTCGTCATCCTGATGGGTATCGGCGCCGAGTGGGTGAACGGCTATGTGGGGCAGGCAGGCGCAGTCCTCGCTGATCCGGCAGCGTACATTAATGCTGTCATGAAGGAGTAGATGAAGATGGCCTTTCAAATATTGTTGAATCTCATGATCGCCTTCCTGTGGATGTTCCTGAATAATGACTGGACGGCCTCCGGCTTCATCGTCGGTTATGTGCTGGGGGTGGCCGTACTGGTGGTCATGCGGCGCTTCTTCGACGGACGGCTGTACCTGGGCAAAATATGGGCGATTCTGAAGCTGATGGCCTTGCTGCTCCGGGAGCTGGTGGCCTCCAGCTATGTAGTGGTGAAGGCGGTTCTTCGCCCGAATCTCAATATCCGCCCGGCTATCCTGATGTACCATACGGAGCTGGAATCGGACTGGGAGGTGGCGGTGCTGATTACTATGCTCTGCCTCACGCCGGGTTCAGTCGTGCTGGAGGTGTCCAAAGACAACCGGACCTTATACATTCATGCCATGGACATACAGGATGTGAAGCAGTTCGATGCGAATATCCGTAATACCTTTGAACGCGCGATTCTGGAGGTGACCCGTTCATGATTCAATCGATTCTCATGGTGGCGCTGTCGATCATGGTCATCTCCATAGCTATCTGTGCCTGGAGGCTGGTCAAGGGGCCGTCACTGCCTGACCGGGTAGCCGCACTCGATACCATCGGTATCAATCTGCTGGCGATGGTCGCCGTCCTCTCGGTCCTGTTCAAGACGCAAGCCTTTATAGAATATATTTTGCTTATTGGAATCCTCTCTTTTATCGGGACGATGGCCTTGGCCAGATATATCGAAAGGGGGGTGGTGTTTGAACATGGACATGATCAAGACGGTCATTGAGTATGTGTTTGTCCTGCTGATTCTGACCGGAGCCTTGCTTAGCGCAGTCAGCTCTGTAGGTCTGATCCGCTTGCCCGATGTATACCTGAGATCACATGCCGCGGCCAAAAGTGCTACGCTCGGTGTGCTCTGTGTACTCAGCGGCGCATTTCTCTATTTCGCCTTCTTCCTCGATTTCATCAGTGCGAAGCTGCTGCTCGGAATCGTGTTCGTATTCATGACTTCTCCGCTCTCCGCTCATCTGACCGGCCGGGCGGCTTACCGCTCCGGCGTTCCGCTCTGGAGCCGCCGCGTTCAGGATGATCTCAAGGAGGCGCTGGAGAAGGAGCAGGAACAGGTGAAGACCGATTCATCCTCATCATAGATTAGTATAAAAGCACAAACAGGGATGCTCAACGGCCGTAATGGGTCCGAGGGGCATCCCTGTTTGCTTACTGCTGAGCTTGCTGCGGAATAGTGTCTTTGTACGCCGTCCGTCTGCGGTACAGGTGCAGCAGCAGATACGAGGCGACGAACGCTGCGGTTACCAGCCACAGCGGAATTCGCGGGTCGAGCTTGTATGCCCAGCCTCCGATAATGCCCGCAGGTGCGGTGAAGACCAGGATCAGGACTGACAGCATGGAGAAGACCTTGGCCCGCTTCTCATCCTCAATGGCATTCTGCACGGCTGCCTCCAGATAAGGAGAGCTGATCATCAGGCCTACGGCGGCCAGGATGGTGCTCAGCCCGATCCAGACAAAGCTCGCTGACGGGTAGACAACCAGCATGGCATTCGACAGAGCAGATAAGCCGAAGCCTGCCATCATGGCGCGGCTTGCGCTCTGATCCGGGATTCTGGGCATCAAGAGCCACAGGGTCAGCAGCATGATGACAGAGGATACCGCCGGGAACATAGACAGGATGCCGCTGTCCAGATGGATGTAATCTGCCAGATACAGGTACAGGTAGGTGCTTTTCAGCGTAGCCTGGAAGTTGAACAGAATGTATACGCCGAAGATCAGCAGCAGATTGCGCTCAGCCCCCAGATCACGGAAGGCGCCGCCGTATTCAATCATACTCTCTCTAAGGCCAAGCTCCCGGGTCTCCTGCCTTTTGCGGATGCCTGCCTCGGTCTCCCGGGTAGTCAGATGACGGCCCACGAACTGGAAGGTCATGAAGAGGAAGGCCAGCACGTACATGATCCTCATGCCCGTGACCATTCCATACTGGTGGACAAGCAGACCGCCCAGCGGTGCGAACAGGCCTCCGATCACCCCGATGATCTGCAGCAATGTGAATACATAGGTCCGGTCAGCGGGCCGGGTATCTTCAACAATCAGGCAGTAAAAGGCGATATGCGGCACACGCTGGAAGCCGTTAATCACTGCAGCTGCGGCGAAAAACCACAGGTTCTGGGAGAAGGCCCATAACAAGGTGGCAAGGCTCCAGCTAAGCAGGTCAAAATACAGAATAGCCCGCTTGCGTCCCAGCCGGTCCGTCAAATAACCGCTGAGCAAAGAGGAGAATACCTGTACGATGAGTCCGATGGTCGTTATCCACCCGATGTTCACCTCGGTCAATCCAAGCTCATACATGTACAGGGTGGCATAGGTAGAGAACATGCTGTAGGGAATCAGGAAAAAAGGCTCAAAGGTCAAGCAGCCCCGGCTGTTTCCCTCCAGCCGCGGAAAGAAAGGTTTTGCCATGATGAAATCCTCCAGGGAACCGTTTCAGGTCAGGTTATTTTCCATAATGGAATAGATGCTTTCTATATTGGAATTGTTTGTATGGCGACCGCGCGTTGAAGCTGTGCAATAGTCATGGGTGATCATCCTATCTGAATGTATAGTGGATTCTGAAGTAGAGTGGTGTATCGCGACCTTTATATATTAACAAAAATAGTTCCAAGAAGGAGTACAAATGAGGAAAAAGAATGTAAAGAAGATGCTGTCGGTTATGCTGTTGGTGTCGGACCCTATACAGGATCTGCGGACGGGAAAAAAGGTGCAGTGCAGGTGGAAGTTACCTTCTCGGAGCATGCCATCGACGCTGAAGCTGTCAGCAGAGGCAGAGGCGGATAAGCTTAAATAAGCCCGGCTATCCCTATAGTGGAAAAGACCAAGTTGCCATGAGATAATATGTTATCCGAAAATTAGATAAGGTGGTTAACATGTTTATCATCATTGGGCTAGTATTCATTGCTTTATACGCATTAATTGTCTTCTATATTGGCTGGAGCGGCTGGGGCTGGATCAAGCCGGTCGTCTCCGGACGGTTCCGGCTGTTCTACATCATTGCGCTGATCTTCCTGGCCAGCTCGCTGATCCTCTCCAGAGTGGTGGCGGGGTCAGCGGTCTTAAGCGTCATTGGCAGTTACTGGCTGGCCGTATTCAGCCTGCTGCTCATGCTGCTGCCGCTAGTGCACCTTACGGTCTGGCTCGCGAAGCTGGTCAGGCTGCCACGCCGGGCCGTTCAGAAATGGTCCGGTATTCTAACGCTGGTGGCGCTGGTGAGCCTGCTCGGGTATGGAAGCTATAATGCATACAGCCCGGTTGTGCGTTCCTACGAGGTACAGATTGACAAGCCGGGTCCGGCCAGCGGTAAGCTTCATATCGTGATGGCTTCGGATATGCATTTCGGTTATTTATCCGGCAAACGCCATGCGGAGCGGATGGTACAGGAGATTAACGCCTTGCACCCCGATCTGATACTGCTCCCGGGCGATATCGTGGATGATGATGTCAGGCCGTATAAGGAGAAGGGACTCGGCGCTGTGCTGGCGAAGCTTGAAGCTCCGCTCGGAGTGTATGCTTCCCTGGGGAATCATGACCGGTTCAAGGGCGGGACGGAGGAGATCATCAGCCTGCTGAAGGAGAGCGGGATGCAGGTGCTCTATGATGAAGACGTCGAGGTGGGCGGCTGGCTGACGCTGATTGGACGGAAGGACTACAGCGATAAGGAGCGGGCCAAGCTGGCTGATCTGACCAAGGACATAGATCATTCCAAGCCGGTGTTCATGCTGGAGCATCAGCCGGTGGAGTTCGGGATTGCTCAGGAGCAGGGTGTGGATCTGATGGTCTCCGGCCATACCCACCGCGGGCAGATCGCGCCGGCCAATCTGATCACCTCCAGAGTGTTCGAGAATGACTGGGGCTATCTGCAGAAGGGGCAGCTTCATACCATCGTGTCTTCAGGCTTTGGCTTCTGGGGTCCGCCGATCCGCATCGGGTCGCGCTCAGAGATCGTGTCCATTCAAGTGCAGTTTTCTAACGCAGACCAGTAAGTTGACAGGGCTGACCCGAGATGGGTTAGCTCTTTTTTTGGATAAAGATTTACAAATACCTGTAGATCAGCTATATTGTACTGGTACAATAAGTACACTGTTCACGCAAGGAGGCAGCGTGTGGAGATCATCATCAGTAGTAACAGGAACAAGCCCATTTATGAGCAGATCACCTCGCAGATCAAAGGCAAGATTATGAGCGGAGAGCTTCAGGCAGGAGATCCCATACCTTCGATGCGTGCCTTGGCCAAATCCATTCAAGTCAGTGTCATCACCGTACAGAAGGCGTATGAGGATTTACAGCGCGACGGCTTCATTGAGACTACGGTGGGCCGGGGGAGCTTCGTTTCCGCCGTGAGCCAGGCCCTGTTTCAGGAAGAGCAGCAGAAGCAAGTGGAGGAGCATCTGATCACAGCGGCCGAGATCGCCCGCGCAAGCGGAATCAAACTGGAAAAGATGGTGGACATGCTGACTGTCTTTTATACGGAGGGTAATCATGAATCTTAGTTTGGAAATCACCGGACTGACCAAGTCCTATGCCGACTCCGGCTTTATGCTGGACAATGTATCATTAGCAATTCCCAGCGGGACCATTATGGGGTTCGTGGGTGAGAATGGAGCAGGGAAGACGACAACCATCAAGTCTATTCTGAACACGGTTCATAGAGACAGCGGGACGATCCGGCTGTTAGGCCAGGAGATGACGGATAGGGATACTGCATTACGCGAAGACATCGGGGTGGTGCTTGATTCAGCTAATTTCTCGGCGATATTGACCCCCGGCAAGCTTGCTAAGGTAATGCGCGGAATCTACCGGCAATGGGATCAGGAGCTCTATGTGAGGCTTACGGACAAGTTCGCCCTGCCCATGAATAGGAAGATCAAGGAATTCTCCCGGGGCATGACGATGAAGCTTGCCATAGCCGCCGCCATGTCGCATCATCCTAAGCTGCTGATCCTCGATGAAGCGACCTCAGGCCTGGACCCTGTGACCAGAGAAGAAATACTGGAGGTGTTCCTGGAGTTCGTAGAGGATGAGCGCCACGCTATACTGATGTCCTCCCATATCACAAGCGACCTTGAGAAAATTGCCGATCACATCACCTTCATACATCAGGGGAAAATTATTCTGACAGCAGTGAAAGATGAGCTGATCTATGACTACGGTGTGGCCCGCTGCACCAGCGACCAGTTCCGGCGTATTGCTGAAGGTGACAGGCTGGCTTACCGGGTGAAGGAGCATCAGACCGACGTGCTGGTGAAGGACAGAAGAGGCTTCGGGCAACAATACAGCGGGATTACGGTAGATCAGGTATCCATTGATGAGATTCTGCTGCTGCTCGTAAAGGGGGAGAAATAATATGCACGGGCTGCTGTTAAATAATTATTACTCACTGCAAAATAACATCAAATCCTCCCTCGGCATTGCGCTGCTTCTGTCGCTGGTTTCCTTTGCCGGGGTGGATCACAGTGTACTGAATGCAGTCATCGCGGTGCAGATTTGGATTTTTGTGTTGAGCATCGGGGCCTCCCTGCAGATGGATGAGGCTTCTAAATGGAACCGGTTTGAACTCACCATGCCGATCAGAAGGAGAACGGTCATCCATGCGAAGTACCTGTCCTTCCTGATGTTAATCCTCATGGGCACCGCTGTAAGTCTGGTTACTCTGGCATTAACCTATGTAAGCAAGGGAGACATAGCACATTTGAACCTGTCCACCGGGTATACCTTCGGTTTATCTTTATCTATCTCCACCCTGGCGATCTATTATCCGGTCATTCTTAAATTCGGTGTGGAAAAAAGCGAGCAGATGGTGATGATTTCGGCAGGTCTATCGGTGGGCCTTCGTTTCCTGGTGTGGATGCTGCTGAACCTGTATATGGACGATGTGAACTTTAATGGTCCTGAGACCGGGTATGCCACCCTGATCCTTGCTGTTCTCCTGTTCGCGGTCTCCTATCTGATTGCCGTGCGGATTCATCGGAATAAAGAATTCTGATGATCACCGGAATCAGATTGCGATCGGTAGACTATCAGCCTTGCCGGCTCTGCATAATCCCCTTATAAACTTCTATAGCGAAAGCCCGGGACCGCTTCAGATCTACTATGGCATCTTCATCGGGGAGGTGAATGTCTTTGTCAGACCAGTCCGCGCGTTCCGGCAGCCAGGTACGGATATAGCTGCCGCCCGGATCATGGGTCTGGGATTGGGTGACCGGATTCATCACCCGGAAATAGGGAGAGGCATCGAAGCCGAGCGAAGAGCTCCATAGCCAGCCGCCACGGTTCTGGGCGTTGTCGTAATCGCTTAGCTTCAGCCGGAAATAACGCTCGCCATAGATGAAGGGACAGCCCAGATTCTTCGTCAGGAACATGGCCGTTATCATCCGCAGCCGATTAGGCATCCAGCCGGTCTCATTCAGTTGGCGCATGGCAGCATCGATGACCGGAATGCCGGTCTTGCCCTGAGCCCAGGCCTCGAAGTGCCCGGTCCCTAGCGCAGAGAGATCATATACATTCTCATAGGTGAAAAAATCCTTGTCCAGCCGTGCCTGACCCAGATAGAAATCCCTCCAGGCTAATTGTCTCAGCCAGTCTTCGCCGATATCCTCTTCTTCAGTAAGCCTGCTGTATAGGGTCCGTGCCGAGATCGCTCCCGTATTCAAATGTCTGCTGATCCGGCTGGTCCGTTCTTGCGCGTAATGATCGCGGTTGACCTTGTAATCCTGCAGATCCGCATGCAGGAAACTCTCGAGCACATGATCCGGGTTCATCTGCTCTGCAGCGGGAGCCAGCGCTGTAAGCTCCCGGGTAATCTCTTCGGGAAGCCGGAAGGCGTCCGCGAGCTGCGGGTGAAGATCAACGGTTCGCAGACGGCTTAGCCCGGCAGAGTAAGGCGGCTGGAACCGCTGCGCTAGAAAAGTACGCCAGCGGCGGTAGAAGGGAGTAAACACCTTGAACGGCTCACTCCGGCCGCACCAGCCCATGAATGCTTCCAGATCACAGAGCATGCTGTCATGCCGGGCATGGAACCGGAGGTTCAGCGCATTGGCGGTGTCCTGCAGCAGCTGGTCGCGCTTAAGGGCATAAGGGGTATAGTCCGCATGTAGGCTGACCTCCTGAACAGGGTGGAGCTGTGCCAGCCGCCGGAGGATCACCTCCGGCTCCCCATACAGGAGATGGAGCAGCTTGCCTTCTTTCGCATATTCCTGCTGAAGCCGGGCAACATGCTGAAGGAAATTCTGTCCGCTATGCTCCAGATAACGCTTATTCCTTAGCAGAAACGGCTCCATTATTAATACATGCAGCGAGTCTTCCTGCGCCGCAGCTATAGCGTCGAAGGCTGGCAGATCAGAAGTCCGCAGGTCCTTGCGGTGTATAAATAGAATCATAGCTGTAGTTCCTTTCAGATGCAGATGCCATCTCTTAAATTGTAAACGGTAGTTCTGGCAGATACAACCGGGTCAACACCTGCATATGGTGATGGTTCATCGGATCAACTATTCCGAAATAAGGGAGCTGCCATGTCTGAGTAGCTACAGCCTGCTTATTGGTCACGGTATCCCAGGCTGGATATATCCGTATCGCCATTTTCCCCGGTGCATTATCGGTTGCCAGCACACCATGTTTTTTCAGCAGGTCCTTCGGAAAGACAAACTGTCCAAGCTCCCCGCTAACGGGATGGAAGGTGTTAATGACCAACAAATCAGGGGCATCGGCATAGGTGAAGGCCTGGTTTTTACGCTCGGCATTTTTTTCCCACATTGCGACAAATTGACCGGTCTTCGTGGGGGTGATTTTGGCAACCCGAAACCGGACCGACAGGGCACCCAGCTGGAATGTACCGGCTCCATATTCGGCATTCTGCGGTTCTTCACGTATGGAATCGGCAATGAAGCCGGCTGGTGCGTACAATGTTTCATTAATATAAGCTAATGTGGTGTGGAATTTATTCATGCACTGGCCCTTCTTCCATGAAGATAATCATGTTGCTTCTCCTAAAGATACTATCAGTGAAATCGCCCGAAAGGAAATTTTCCGGTAATCGCAGAGGTTTTTTGTTAGAATAGGGGGACTGCAGGATTTTACTCGACTAAAGGAGAGATTATATTTGTTGTTGAAAAAAGGATTTACAGTTCTGCTATTGGCATTACTGCTGCTATCGGGCAGCATTACAGCATTTGCGGCTGAGCAAGGCAGCGTAGAAGCAGGGGGAGTTACCCCGTCCGGTATACCGCTGACCGGTTTGGAAGCTTTTGCAGATGATTATGTAAAAGAGTACATAGGAAAGCAGACCGTAGGCGCGTCCGTTGTGATGGTGAAGGATGGACAGGTCGTGCTGTCCAAGGGGTACGGCTACGCCGACGTGGAACAGCAGATCCCCGTCTCCCCGGATACGGTCATGGAATGGGGCTCTATCAGCAAGCTCGCCGTATGGACATCCGTAATGCAGCTGGCTGAGCAGGGCAAACTGGATCTGAATGAAGATATCCGTAAGCTTTTGCCGGAGCATTTCCTGACCAAGCTGGAGTATGACGAGCCGATCACCATGCTGCATCTGATGAACCACAATGCCGGATTTGAAGAGTATATGTTCGATATGGCCTACCAGTCGCCTGAGGAAGTGCGGTCGCTGGAAGAGGGACTGAAGCTGGCTCAGCCGGCACAGATCTACAGACCGGGGGAGGTAGTCGCTTATTCTAACTATGGCAACTCCCTGGCTGCCTACATTGTAGAGAGAATCAGCGGGCAGCCTTATCATGAATATGTCCAGGAGCATATTTTTGAGCCGCTGGGCATGAAGCATTCCATGGCGTATTCCGTGGTGGAGGACCGCCCGGAGCTGCTGAAGCACAAGGCCAAAGGGTATTTCTTCGCCGGAACAGGCTCCTTCAAGCAAGGCCCGTGGAATTATATGTCTATGTACCCTAATGGCGGCAATAACGGGACTGCGGAGGATCTCGCCAAATTTGCCATGGCCCTCATGCCTGCAGCCGGAGAGCAATCTCCGCTGTTTCAGAAGTCAGGAACGCTGGATACGATGCTGACCCGGAGTCATTCCGCTGCGGAAGGCATGCCTGGCATCGCCCACGGGTTCTGGGAGTATCCCGGGGCACACCGGACGCTGGGACATGGCGGGAACACGATTGCTTTTGCCACCAACCTTATGCTTGTGCCTGAAGACCGGTTTGCAGTTGTCGTCATGACGAATCAGGCGGGCGAATCCCACATTGTTCATGGTCTGACCAAAGCAGTTGTGGGACAACGAGCGCAGACGGAGGCAGCCGTTCTGCCAGACGTGTCAGAGGTGGAAGGCCGATTCGTCGCGGCTCGCCGTCCCGGTCATGGCTTCATGAAGCTGTTCCCATATCTGACGATGATGAAGCTTGAGCCTCAGGGAGCAGATCAGCTTAAGGTGTCACTTGCCGGGATGAGCGGAAGCTATCAGCAGGTTCAGCCTTACCTCTATGAGAAGACGGGTGGGGATTCAGGACTGGATGCCTGGCCGATGCTGTATGCCACAATGAAAGAAGGGAAGGTAGCGTCTGTCTCGGTGTACACCTCCGATTATCTGCCGCTGTCTCCGGTCCGGTCCATGCCTGTATTGCTGATCAGTGCAGCACTTGCGGCGCTGGCGATCGTCTATTTTGTAATCGCTCCGTTTGTGTGGCTGGTACAGATGCTTATGGGCAAAAGGAGAGCACATCGTAACCGTCATGCACCCCGATCCTCCAACCGGAAGCTGACGGCCGGACTGACCTTAACCGGTACCGGTCTGGTGGTGAACAATCTGGTGCTGGCCTTACGGATGCTTGGCAACAATGAACGTGCCTATGCGGAGGTGTATCCGCAGATTATAGTGAATATTGCGCTAACCGGACTGGCTGCACTGCTTATCGCTGCGCTGTTTATAACCTTGATGAAGCGCCGGTCCCCGTCTGTCTCACCGGCCCGTAACCATTGGCCGGCCATCGTGCCCATGGTGATGATGGCAATTCTGCTGGCCCAGCTGGTATTCTGGGAATTTTACAGTTAAGTCGCAGAGGACAGGCTGAGAAGCGGCAGCTCTGAGGGGAAAGAGGCCAGGGTGCGGGGGAGAGCGGGCGTACGTTTTTCCACTTGCCTGCTACTATAGAATTACTTATTACATCCCACGTGTGCGACAATCATCTGTTCGTGGCGATGGACAGAATACCTTTCATTTTCTGTATAAATGGCTACGCTGTCCTTAAGAGGATGGCGTAGCCGTTCTCATTTCTGCAATAGGGCTAAGCAGCCTCTCACTTGAACTGTATCCCCAATTATTATTGATGTCTAACCTATGTACAATTTATTGGGTTCGTTAGCGATAGAAGTCCACCATATCTCCAAACAGCCGTTTAATAAATTCGAGCTCGCTTTCGTTATATCTTTCCAAAAATTCGTACATTCTTTGCTTTTCCTTCGCATGAAGCCCCTCATGAGCAGCAAATAGCTTTTTGCCGATAGGCGTTAGCCGAAAATACACTTCCCTTTTGTTGTCGTTGAACTGGGCTTTTCGCACCCAACCTGCCTTTAGTAATTTATTTGCGATCTTGGAGGTATTTCCTTTACTTAAATTGATTCTCTCCGCGATGGAAGTGAGATTGATCGGCTCCTGCTCTCCGATGCACGCAATCGTGTGCAGTTCCGTCATATTCAAGCTGAATTCTGATTCAATATGCTTCCGGATATCCTTCAGGTATGTGGCAGTTATTCGGGTTTCATATTGCTCTTTATGCTCAAGAAACTGAACGAAAAATTCATGAATGGCAGTTTTGTTTTTACTGGCAGTATCCATCATTATGCTGGCTCCTCGACTTATTTGTTTTATTATAGCATAGATTGTTCTCTGAGAAACATACGGGCATACCCATATTGGGATTGGGGTTGACATGGTAAAGAGTAAACAAGTAGAATGATATTGTTTCGTATGAAACTAAAATTGTATATAATTTTTATCACACTTGTTTTAACAGGCAATATAAAAGGTTCTAACGAAACAATAATTGATGAAGGAGGTTTGCCGGAAGTACTTGTCCACTTTTCAAGAGGAAATTTATAAATATGGAAATGGAGCGTACCTGCCTATGGAAATCGCAAATCCGAAGACCTTGACGGATAAGGTTACATCTGTAATTTCTCATGTCGTGGTAACTACTGCTTCCAAATTGGCCTTCATCTCAGGTCAGGTTTCTGTAGATGAAACAGGATCATTGGTTGGTTCAGGGGACTATTATGCGCAAGCGATTCAAGTGTTCACCAACCTTAAGTATGCATTGGAAGCCGTGCGAGCAGATCCCTTGTACATTGTAAAAATGAATATTTTTGTTGTAAACCACAACCCGGAATTGATTTCGATTATTTTTCAGGCAGGTTTTCATGTGTTTGGCCCTAACTGGCCGAAAACAGCAAGTACCTATATAGGCGTTCAAGCACTAGCCGATCCTGAATGGCTTATCGAAATAGACGCTATCGTGATCTTCCCATAATGTTTAAGAAAAGAGGGTTTTGATATGAAATATGAAGTCATCCTGATCGGTGGCGGGCCTGTCGGCATGATGCTGGCCGGGGAATTGGCATTAGCCGGTGTAAAGGTCTGCGTCATTGAGCGATTAAAAGAGACAACCCCTTATTCACGTGCGCTTACCGTACATCCTCGAACTCTTGAAATAATAGATATGCGTGGAGTGAAATCACATTTAATCAGTCAAGGCCGCTTACTTTCGAGAGGGCATTTCGCCGGATTAGAAACTCCTTTGGATTTCACGGTGTTGGATTCTTCTTCCAATCACACTCTCTTTTTACCGCAGAGTGAGACGGAGAAGGTGTTGGAGGAATGGGCGCTTAGCCTTGGCGCAGAGGTCTGGAGAGAGGTTGAGGCTTTATCTGTAAACCAGGACGAGGATGGGGTTGACGTTAAAATCGCAGGACCTCATGGAGAAACAACGTTAAGATCAGCTTATGTGGTAGGTACGGATGGAGCCAGAAGTTTGGTTCGCAAGCATGCAAATATATCATATGAAGGTACAGATGCGACCTTCACGGCGATTCTGGGGGATGCCGTTCTATCTGATTTGGCTCCTATGAGTGTCATATCCCGGATTACAGAACAAGGATTGGTCAGTATCATGCCGATCAATGATCATATGTATCGGGTCTTGATGATCGATATGGAGAGACGTAACATCTCTAAGGATGAGCCCGTTACATTGGAAGAGTTTCGTTCATCGCTCATCCGTACGACCGGAAGCGACCTGGGATTGAACGATGTGAAATGGATGTCCCGTTTCGGAAATGCGACGCGGCAAGCAGGACGCTATCGGAATGGTCGATTGTTCTTGGCGGGAGATTCGGCGCACATTCATTTTCCCGCTGGTGGACAGGGAATGAACGTCGGCTTACAAGAAGCGATGAACTTAGGCTGGAAGCTTGCAGGAGCAATCAAAGGCTGGGCTCCGGACTGGCTATTGGACAGTTATCATGCCGAGCGCTTTCCATGGAATACGGCCTTGCTCCGGAATACCGAGGTCCAAACCCTGCTTCTGGACGTGACTCCCCCTATCACGGAACTTCGAAGCATGTTAGCTAAACTGATTCAAATACCGGAGGCTAATTATCAAATCGCCGCACAAGTTTCCGCAATGGATGTACATTATGATCCAGACGCCGAAGCGCCTCCCCATCCTTTAAATGGGAAACGTTTCAAGGATCTAAGCTTAAAGCTGAAAGGCGGGCCATTGATTAACGCCTATCCGTTACTACACAAAGGTACTTTTCTTCTGCTGCATTTTCATTCTAATGAACAGAATAGCGGTCAATGGGAAACGTATAGCAACCTTCAAGTTGTACATGCCTCTTTGGCTGAGGCTGACGAGGATTGGAACGACGTCCACACGGCGCTTATTCGGCCGGATGGGCATATTGCCTGGGCGATTCCTCTATCCGTTCCAAATCCAATACAAAGCATAAATGAAGGAATCACTCGCTGGTGCGGAGACAGTACCGTGTAGTAATTCGTTCGAGGTGCGTAACTGATTCGAAAACAAGCGACCCTCCAGAGGCCGACAGCCCTGGTGGATCGCTTGTTTGTGTTAACGGTATTATTTGGCCCGTAAGACTTAGCCTTTGACCCCGCCGACAACCATCCCTTTGACGAAATACTTCTGCAGGAACGGATAGACGATGATAATCGGCACACTCGCTACGATAGTCATCGTGGCACGGATTGAGGTCGGTGTAACGGTCGCTTTGTTGCCCTGCGCGTTCGCAAAGGCATCGGCTGCCGAGGAGCTGGACATCGCGGTGTTGGATGTTGACAGCATCTTCATCAGCTCGTATTGCAGCGTACTCAGGCTTGGCATGGAGGAGTTGTACAGGAAGACGTCAAACCAGGAATTCCACTGATAGACCGCTACGAACAGGGAGACGGTAGCCAGCGCCGGAACGGTCAGCGGAAGCACAATGCGCGAGAAGGTGATGAAGTCGCCTGCGCCGTCGATTTTGGCCGATTCCATCAGTCCCTCAGGCAGTGCCTCAATGAAGGAGCGGATGACGATCATATTGAAAACGCCGATGATGCCCGGAATGATATAGACCCAGAAGCTGTTCAGCATGTTCAGCTCTTTGATCAGCAGGTAGCCTGGAATCAGACCACCGCTGAAGTACATGGTGAAAATAAATGTGACGGACACAAACTTCTTCAGCTTATATTCCGGACGGCTTACCGTATAGGCCAGCATCGCTGTACAGAATACGGAGACCACAGTACCGATGACCGTCCGTGCTGCAGAGACAAACGTTGAAAAGAAGATGTTGGATTCACTGAATACATACTCGAAGTTGCGCAGCGTCCATTCACGAGGCCAGATATAAATATCCCCGCGGACAGAGTCATTCGCTTCATTGAACGATAGAGCAAACATATTCAGGAACGGATAGAGGGTAACAATAACCAAGAGAATCATGAAGATCGTATTGCATATATCGAAGATTCGGTCACCAAGCGATGAATTCCGGTATGAATTGGTTTTGGATTTAGCCATTACTTGTGTCCTCCTTTCTAGTACAATCTGCTTTCGCCCATACGCTTGGCGATATTATTGGCTGCGATCAAGAAGATGAAGCTGACCAGCGTCTTGAACATACCCGCTGCGGTGGCAAGCCCGAAGTTGTTCATCTGCATCCCGTACTTCAGTACGAAGATATCCAAATTCTCCGAGTAGTCGAGGTTCATCCCGTTACCTAACAGGTACTGCGCCTCGAAGCCGGACTCTAGAATATGGCCCAGGTTCATGATCAGAATCAGAACGATAACCGGCTTGATACCCGGCAGGGTAATATAGAACATTCTTTGCAGACGGGATGCCCCGTCAATCTCAGCCGCTTCATATTGAGAAGGGTCGATGGAGGTGATGGCTGCCAGATAGATGATGGTATTCCAGCCGACATTCTTCCAGACTTCCGTAACCCCGAGTATTCCCCAGAAGTACTTGCCTTCGCCCAGCCACAGAATTGGATGATCAATAAGCTGCGCTTTGACCAGCAGCACATTGATGATCCCTTCCGGTGCCAGTGCCATTTGCACAATATTGGCCGCTACGACCCAGGAAATGAAGTAAGGCAGGTAACTGATCGTCTGCACGGTGCGTTTGAAGAACACATTGCGCAGCTCATTCAGCAGCAGGGCCAGTACGATGGCTGTAACAAATCCGAGAACCAGGTTAATGGAGCTCATAACCAGAGTATTACGAAGGACGCGATAGAATTGCTGTTCCTGGAACAGGAATTTGAAATTGTCCCAGCCGACCCACTTCTGGTCGAACAGATCCTTGGCTGGCTTGAATTTCTGAAAAGCAATGGTCCATCCCCATAGCGGGAGGTATTTGAATATAATCACCCATAACAGAAAGGGCAATGACATCAGCATCAGCATTTTTTGTTTAGATAGCTCTTTAAAAAAGGTTTTGAAGCGCGAAGTACCGGTATTATTCGATTTTGCCAACTGCACAGCGGTTTTTCCCACCTGTACCGTCCCCTTTCCAAGCTCCATATTCTCTCTTTGCTAACAAGTGTAGAAGGGAAAAGTGAAGGCTGTGCTTCACTTTTCCCGGTTCATCATGCTGCATCTGGGAAGCGGATGCTTACCATTTGCCGTCGATGCGGTCCTTGATCTTGTTAGTCATGAATTCTTCGTAGCCCTTAGCATCGAGCTTGTTGTATTCGGCCAGGTATTCACTCCAGACCTTTTCAAATTGGCCAGGGGCAGCAAGCACCATACGAGGATAGTACTTCTGCTGCAAATCGCCGGCTCTCTGGCTGAAGAGCTGCTCAGGGGAGCCAGGTTCTTTCTCAATACTCCAGGCAGGATACCATGGACGCTCTACCGGCTCGGCATAGAAGTCGGAGAAGGTCTTCAGGTTGTATTTCTCCAGCAGTGTTTTGTCGCCATCTGTGTAGTTGATCGCTGCAACTTCCGGCTGGTTGAACGGAACGTGGGCGTTGCCGTCATCATACACGGAATTGTCGCCATAACGCGGCCATTCATAATCGAAATATGCGAAGCCGAATTTACGTTTGAAATCATTGTCGTTGCGGTTTGTCAGCTGTTCTTCGCTCATCACCATACGGCCTTCAGCGTTCTTCGTGTAAGTTTCGCCTTCAATGCCCCACTCGACAAGCTTCTGGTTCTCATCGGTCAGCAGGTTGTCAAAATACTTGATGATGCGGACCGGATCTTTTGCGCTGACAGAGATACCCAGCCCGCGGTTGTTCACGAAGGACGGAGGATCAACATAAGCATCTTTAATGCCTTCGTCAAATACGATCGGAAGGGCAACGTAACGCAGATCGTCATTACCGGCGGATCTCAGATTGTTCGTGGCGTCGTTAATCTGCCAGGAATAGTTGACATATCCGAGTACACGGCCGGAGGTCAGCTTCGCCAGATACTGGTCTTTGTTCGCTGTGAACGTCTCAGGGTCAACCAGACCCTTGCCGTTCATTTCGTTCAATTTAGCCAGCCAGCGCTTCTCATCTTCGGTTCCCTGATACAGCTTGGCTTCATGAGACTCCATGTCCACCAGGACGCCGCCTTCATTCGGATAACCGGCCAGATGCATGGGCTGGTTGGTGATGGTGAAGAATTCACCGGCTGTACCGGCGAAAGTAGCGAAGCCGATGGTGTCTTTACCATCCACCTTAGGGTACTTAGCTTGGTATTTCTCAATCAAGTCAAAGTACTGGTCAAGCGTCTTCACTTCCGGGTAACCGAATTCCTTAAGGACGCGTCTCTGCATCCAGAAGGTGCTGCTTGGATCTGGCGGCGATAAGTATCCGTTTACATTTGCAGTGAAGGGAAGGATATAGATATTGCCTTCTTCATCCTTGATCTTGTTCATGTAGTCGCCATAGACACGCTTGATGTTAGGGCCATATTTCTCAATCAGATCATTAAGCGGAATGTATGCACCGGCATCGAGCAGCTTGGCCAGCTCGCCGACTGGAGAGATGACATCAGGATAGTCGCCGCCGGCAATCATAACACCGGACTTGGTGCTTCCATCGCCAACTACGTATTCCATTTTCCAGTCTACACCTGTCTGTTCCTGAAGCTTCTTACCGATGGTGGTATCACTGGCCATGGTATCCTTGTTGGCCCCGAAGCCGAAGTAAGTGAATGTTACCGGTTCTGTGCTGACTTCGCTGTTTTCTCCGCCGGACGCGCTGTTCTTTTCCCCTGAGTTGCCGTTGGAGCAGCCAACTACGAGGAGTGCGGACGCCATAACAACAGCCAGTCCGGTTTGCAACCATTTCTTTGTACGCATTTCATATCCCCTTTCTTTTCTTTGTGCTATTGAACATCCTCATTATAAAAGAAAGCGTTTAACTTTGTTACAGGGCAAACCTTAGATCAGTCTTTGAATAATTAAGGTATACCCTATATTTATTTATTCTCCAGGGGCAGACGCAGCAAAATGCGGGTTCCTGCTCCGGGCTCGCTCGTGATGGAGAAGGTGAACGAATCCCCGTAGGTGATTCTCAGTCTGGTGATTACATTCTTCATCCCGATCGAATCACCCATGGCGGACGCATCCTCCAGGTAATGCATAAGCTCACTGATTTTTGCCTGGTCCATGCCTACGCCGTTATCTGCAATGACGAAGACAATCTGCCCGTTCTCCTGGGCGATCTGAATGTTGATATACCCGATGCCGGCTATATTCTCAATCCCGTGAATACTGGCGTTCTCCACATACGGAAGGAAGGCCATCTTCGGAATTTCAATGTCGAGCAGTGACTGGTCCACCTCGATGTGATATTCAAGCTTGTTGTCGAAGCGGTATTTCTGAATCTCCAGGAAGCTCTCGATTAATTCAAGCTCCTCGCGGATCGTAACGAAGCTGCTCTTCCACATGATTGATTTGCGGAAAATCTTCGCCATGTTCTGAATCGTCCGGGCCGTCTGAGTCTCGCCCTTCATCATACTGCGCATCCGGATCGTCTCCAGCGCATTGAACAGGAAGTGAGGGTTGATCTGGCTGTGCAGCGCATGCAGCTGAGCCTGCCGTTGCCGGAGCTCAAGCTCCTTCTTCTGGATTTCTGCAACATATACATCATTGATCAGGTTCTCAATGCGTTTACTCATCCGGTTGAACTCGACGGTAAGCTCGCCAATCTCATCCCGCTCCAGGTGGTAGGGGATGAGTCCGAAGTTTTTGTCTTTTACAGACTTCATATGCCTCAGAATGTTCTTAATACGCGTGTGAATAGAACGCGACATAATCATAATTACGATGGTAGGAACCAGGAAGTTAATACCGGCAAACCAGAGGATAAATTGCCCGGATTGTCTGACGTCAGACAAAATAAGGGTCTCATCCAGGACGCCGTAAATCGACCAGCCGCTTAGATAGCGGTTATTCTGGTAAGTTTTGTCGATTACAATGGCCTGCTTAGGCTTGGGAATCTCAGTTGGGGTCAGGGTGTGCGCCGCAGTAATCAGCCCGCTGGGCTGACCGCTGGAGAGACGGCCGAAGCGGGCCTGGCCCGACGGGTCGAGAATATAGAAATCACCGCTGAAGCTGGATAAATCCAGAATCTGCCGGATATAGTTCATGTTCAGGTCGATTTTGAGCACATGCTCGTAGGTCTCCAGCCTGCGGTCGGTAAGGCGCTGGATCACGCTGATGCTGTCGGGCGTTACATAGAGATGAGGGTGGGTGTTACTGAATTGGCTAATTTGCTTATACCAGTCCTGCTGGCGCATACTGTCCTCCAGCTTAATGATATGGGCTGAGGCCAGAACGGTTGGGTTGTCGGTCATAATCACCGAGGAGCTCAGCACCTTGTTCTCTTTGTCGGTCCGGTTGAACAGATTCGATATGGCATTCAGCGACTCCACATAGCGGTCCGTTGAAGCATAGGTGGTATTCAGATGCTGGATCAGCTGCCGGTCAATAGAGTAGAGGTAGGATATGCCTGCTGCATCCTCAATCACGGTCCGCAGCTCAGCCTGCAGCAGATTCATCGCCTGCTCGGCATCCGCGGTCTTCTGATTCTTGATATTGGCGGTGGTCACCTGATAGAACATTACATTGGTCAGGATGATCGGGATGAACACGCATACAATGTAGATGACAATCAGCTTGCTTCTAAGCTTCATATGATTCAGACGGAAGTTGAACACGGCAGGGAGCCTCCTTATTTACTGCCCAATCATCATATTGCGATAATCGGTCGGCGTCATATTCTCAAGCTTTTCAAACTGGGTGGCAAAATAATCCGCATTCTGGAAGCCGACCAGCTCCGCGATTTCGTACATCCGCTTCTTGGTTTGCCGCAGCAGGCGTTTGGCCTCCTCAATCCTCAGGGACAGCAGGTATTCATTGAAATACACACCGTAGGTTTTGCGGAATAACTGTCCAAGATAGACCGGGTTCATATCAAAATCGGCGGCAATACCCTTGAGGTAGATATTTTCACGGTAATGCCCGTCGATATATTTTTTGATCCGCTCAATATTGCCTTCGCTCTTGCCGCCGCGCTTCTCTGCGATATATTCTGCGGCTTCGGCGATAAACTGCTGGAATATCTGCTTCAGCTGCTTCAGATTGCGGTATTTCAGCGGCCAGTTCAGCAGCTCATGCACCGATTGCAGCGTATTCTCGTCACCTTCGAGCTGCCGTATAATATTAATGATGGCAATCATGCTGCGCCGGATCGTGTTCGTCACCGCCCCGGGGGCGAAGTAGCGCTCTTGGAACATGGTGAAAATAGCGTCCACAGTTGAGCTGTAACCCTTGTTGTCATTGGCTTCGACCTCGTAAATCAGCTTACTGTGCAATCCTTCATCGATGTCGAAATAGTATAAGGGCAGCTCCAGCAGCTCGTCCGCCATATATATGCCCTCGAAGCCGGCGGCAAAACGGTACTGGAGACATTGCTCGGCACTGGCCCCGGAGTCTGCAATCTGCTTGAGATGGCTTACCTTCCGGCCAACGAACAAAGCAATGCTTGTTCCAACCTCCCGTTCCAGTGCATCCAGCATCGTGCGGTAGTCTCCCCACGGAGATGGATTGGGTTCATCGATCCAGTGGCCGGGTACGATCACCCCGTATTGATTATTCGTGCGTACATGAAGGAGCAGGGTCTGAGCCTCTTGCCGGAAGTAACGCAGCAATGAGTCCTTCAGTGCAGGCAGGTAATCGACTTCTCCGGCGGGGAGCTGATCCTGCATTTCTGCGATGAGATACGTATAGGAAGAGGTGAGAGGAAGCTCCAGCGCGTAGGCGATCCGCCCCATGACCTGGTCGTCGGGTTCTGTCTGCAGCAGGCTTTCGATGACCGTCTCGACCAGAGGCTTTTCACGGGTGATGGAGAGAAGCTGCTTCTTGTTCAACATATGGGCGATTTTGCCTAGGGCTACTGTAAGCTCCTGTTCGTCAACCGGCTTGAGGATATAATCGGACACATTGTACCGGAAGGCTTGCTGGGCATAAGAGAAGTCGGCATATCCGCTCAAAATAATAAAAATCGGCTCCTGCACAAGGTCCGTCTTCACTTTCTTGATCAGTCCCAGCCCGTCCAGCACGGGCATACGGATATCGCATATCACCAGCTCCGGGTTCAATTGTTCAATCAGGGTAAGCGCTTGCTCCCCGTTCTCGGCCTCACCGCAAATTTCGAATTGCGGCGAGCATTCGCTTAGAATCCGGATCAAGCCCTTCCGCACAAAAACTTCATCATCTACAATCAGCACCTTATACAATGGACTTCCTCCTTGGGGTTATTCTGGATTGCTTAGTCGTGTTCCATTCTCGGTCAAGTCGCAGTGTGATCATTATAAGCTAATTCCCTGACAGAATTCGAGTGGAAACGACTTTTTATTCTAGCATCTGCTGGAATATCCTCTTAACATGAAGAGCCTGCATCGTTAGACACAGGCTCTTGGGTATTGTATTTTCCGCTATGCGCTTAGAACACAATGTGCCAAAGCGAGTTGCGCGGGCCAAATGTATGCGGAAAACCGAACACATATCGACTTACGGGCGACCTAGACTACTCCTATCCTGCCGCATATGGAAGCATCCATCCGTACTTTTACGAACTCTGCGTGCTCAGTATGTCTCTTCTGCGCTCAGCATGCCTCACCCTGTGTAAGCCCGGATGCTCCGCATTGGGTGAGCCGGGTCTTTCCCGTATAATAGTAGACGTTACGCCGGATGTGACTTTAGAGCTTCTGTCTGGCGTATGAACTCTAGCTTCAGGAAGGGAATGAAGAAACGTTGACTTATACGAAACTGTTGGAACGAAAAGGCGAAATTCTCAAGCGAACCGTGGAAACCTGGATCATGAAAGAGAATCGTGACGGGCTGGACCGTCAAGAAGCCCATATCTACAGGAATATGGTCAAGGAGCTTCATCAGAATGAGCAGGAACTCCATGTGGCACGTGTGGAGGAACTGGATAAGAGCCCGGATTCGGACCTGGATGGAACAGCTTCCGCTAAGCGCGAGCTTGTATCACAAGGTGTATGAACCCGGTAGCCTATGAAGCTGTATTATTACCAAATCATACAATGAAAAAAGCCGCCCGGCTTCGCTTGATGCGAAGGAAGGGCGGCTTTTCGCTGAAATAAACTTCATGTCAGGGCAGCCTGATCCGGTAACAGCTGGCAGCGGCCACCTCTGTGCCTTTGGTCGTAGCGAAGCTATAGTGATCGCTGAAGGCGTAACGATTCCCGCCGCGAGTTACCCAATTACCGCTCACAGCAGCGATTTTGCCGTGAGAGATAGCGTGTTCAATCTTCAGTGCAGTGAGCTCAGGAACTGAAGCTGATCCCTGGTGAACGGCAGACAACGGATAACGTTCGCTGCCTATAAGTTCTACAACAGCATCGGCTGTCAGCAGATGGCCTAATGTCTTGGTATCTCCAGTGATAAGGGCGACTGCTAAATCTTCAGCCAGCTTATTCTTTGGTGAATTGCCGCACATGCCGCTTAATTGTATTTCCATTGCTTGTGTCTCCTTCAATAATGTGTGAATGGACAGTCTAAAGTCTCACTATACGCCGGTAGACTAGGCAATCCATCAGATCCGGCCAATCCAGCTCGGCTTCATAAGGATCGCGGAAAGCGGTCGCGGTTGGGAGATACCCGAGAGCGACACCCTGGCCGCCGTGCAGATTGCAGCCGCCGTCGCCGCCCTTGCCGGTGATGCCGTCCGGTGTGAGAACCAGCTCCTTTTTGTAAGGATCGCCGGGGAAGAGAAGACCGAACGCATTCGGCAGCTCAAGCGGGTAGGGGCCTGAATTACCGGTCTCAGCAGAACCGGATACATGCCTAAGACGTATGGATTCGTCAATCTCTTCACCCCACGGGAACAGTGTCCGTGCCCCTGCGCTGTACAGATACTCCCATTCATCCTCAGTCGGCAGGGTGAAGCCCTCCGGCAGCTCCGACTCGTACCATTCTTCGAACGATTCGCTGTCATCGAACAGGAACACTACGATCTGTTCCCCGTCCCGCTCCAGCCGGAAATACTGGGAGTACTCATAGCTGGTGTGCGGACCCTGACGGAACTCCTCTATAGCTTCGAGAATATCCCTGTCTTCTTCAGGGTCCAGCTCCTCAACCGCATATTCATACCAGCCTGCGGAAATAGGGTGACGCTGGACAAGCACTGGTCCGATCACAGCCTCGCGGACAGGAGACATCTCCGCATACATATGTGCATCCGCCCGGCCCAGGGTCAAAGTGTCGCCCGGTACGTACACATATTCACTGTCCTCATATCTGAAGACACCTGTTTCTATGGACTGTCCGTAACGTTCGAACCTTTCGAGGCGCAGCCATATGAAGCCGGCGGGCAACTGCTTAATCACCTCCTGCATCCGGTGCTTTTTCTCTTCGTTCGTTAATTGCCCCCATGTGGCGCGGTTCCATGCTTCCATGTCATACTCTCCTCCCGGGAATCGGCATTGTCAGCCTGATTACTGTCATTGTAATGGACAGCCCGGGTTACTGGCAAACGCGCCGGGAATGCGGCCGGACACACTGGTTAGATAGCATCCATTTATAACCTGTCCTTATGGTTGGTGTGCTCATATAATAGTTTAGATTGGAACACAAATACATAGACAACGAGGGATGGAAGTATGAAATCAAAACGCTTGAAATTTTTCACCGCAGGCTTTGCGCTATTACTGGCGGCACAGGTACTGCTTCCCGGGCGCTCATCGGCGGCAAAAGTTATGGAACAGCTCCCTAAGCCGGAATGGAGCTATACGCTGCCGGATGGCCTTAGCTTCTGGGGCACTATAGACACCTTACAGAGCAAGCAGCGGATGTTCATTCCGCTAGTCAAGACCGTAACGGTGTCACCGGGCAAGACGAAATCTTCCGGCATGCTGTACTCATCCATTGACCGCATTAACGGTTCTGCCAACTGGGTATATGACTATTCGGACATGGCCAACGACAAGCCGTTCACTGCTCATCGTTTTTATTCTGCCAGTAACGGCTACAGCTATTTCTATAAAATGTGGGGCGGCAAACCCTATGATCTTACCGTTGTTGATCCGAACGGCAAACGGAAATGGACCAAAATCATAACCGGGTCCTACTCGCCGGTGGTGCTGGATAACGGAAATATTGTGATTCTAACCTTGGTTAGCGGCAATGTCGCTTCTCGTGGTATTACCGAGTACAATCAGGACGGGAAGCAGGTACGCAAGCTTAAGCTGACCGGCAACTGGACCGCAGGGATGCTAGAAGTGCTTCCAAACGGGTATGTGGTGCATACTGAATACGATAAAAATAAAGTTAGCGTATACCGGAGCTTGGGCGCTCTGACGACACCGCTGGCTACCTACACTGTTCCCAAAACGGTGAACAACCCCTATTTCCAGGTGCAGCCGCTCCGTGGAGGGTCGTTCCTGATCCAGATGAGCAGCGCGGATACCTGGCTGCTACTCGGCTATGACGCTAACGGCACCAAGAAGTGGGTGCGTCCTGTGAACAAGATGGATCGGATTGATACGACAGGCAACAACTATCTGATCCGGAGCGACAACGTCTACAAATTGTACAGCAAAGACAACCAATTGCTTGGTAAACAACAGATCGGTGAAGCCGGGGACCGCGAATGGTACAGCCGGATAACGCCATCGGGCGAGATTACGGTCGAGAAGCAGTACCAATGGCAGGAGCGTCCGGCTGTGATTGATCCTGAGACCTTTGAGGGGGATATAGCGAAGGAAGATTTCTATGTGCTTGACCCGGCGAACCTGCAGATCAAATATCATCTCTCCACAAGCTGGCATGACTACGAAACCGGGCATAATTACATTTATGCGGGAGACGGGGAGCTGTACATTTCAAGGAGTTATGCGCCTAAGACGATAAGCAAATATATGTTAAAATAGCACGAGCCGAGCATATGCCTCCGAATGATAAAAACAACGCCAAGCGGGTGATCCGCTTGGCGTTGTTTTGGCATATTCCGCTACTCCAGCTTGAACTGCCGCAGCTCCTCCTCCAGCTTCAGGGAGATCACGCTCAGCTCCCGGGATAATTCCGCGACCTGTTCAATACTGCCAAGCTGCTCTTGTGTGTTGGCGCTGACCTCTTCGGTGGAGGCGGAATTCTCCTCGGTGGTGGAAGAGATGACCTCAATCGCCTGCAGGATTTCATCCTTATGCTTGTGGACAATCGAAGTGTTATTGCTGATCTGCAGCATCCGAACCTTCAGCTCCT
This sequence comes from Paenibacillus sp. FSL R7-0302, assembly GCF_038006885.1. Lineage (NCBI taxonomy): Bacteria > Bacillati > Bacillota > Bacilli > Caryophanales > Paenibacillaceae > Paenibacillus > Paenibacillus sp. FSL R7-0302. Next base: position 3,199,165 of record NZ_JBBOWB010000001.1, on the reverse strand, counting down.
CGAGGTCACTGTTCAGGCTGAAGAAGAGCTGCTTCGCATTCTCTACGGAGTTGGCGTTCTCTTCAGCAATCGTAAGGTTAAGCGTAGTGTGTTCTACGGACAGGTTTGTTTTTTCCTCAATGGCGCTGACCTTCTTGTATATTTCCTCGGTAGCCCGGGCCGTCTGCTCGGCAAGCTTACGCACCTCACCCGCCACCACGGCAAAACCTCTGCCATGTTCACCTGCCCGGGCAGCTTCAATGGAAGCATTCAGAGCGAGCAGATTGGTCTGGGTGGCAATTTGATTCACTGTGCCTACGATACCCGATATCTCATGACGGCTCAGATCAATATCCTCAATGAGGGATGACATCGCCTGTGTGGATCTGTGATTGTCTTCTGCGGCTTTGGAGAGCTGTTCCACCAAGTCAAGGCCTGAACTGCTGAGCTGCGCAGAGGTCTGTACCATGGTTCCTACAGCCTTGGCTTCACTGGTGATTTCGTCAATTTGATCCGATAATGCACCGGTTTTGTGGAGAATGCTCTCGGATTCAGCGGACTGGTAGTTGGTGGCATTTGCGATTTCATTGATGGCCGTAGCCGTTTCGTTCATAGTTATCGCGGTTTTGGTTGAGATGGCTTGCAGGTTGTGGGAGGACTGGGCCAGCACCTGAGTCGTATTATGGATGACCTGAATCATGCCTTGAATCTTCTGGACCATGCCCGCAATGCCATGAGCAATCTGTCCGATCTCACCCGTGGAGGCGTCACTCAGCTGAACCGTCAGGTCTCCGTCTGCAATCCGTTTGATAGCGGCCAGCAGTTTTGGAATGGAGCGTAACAGGTAGCGCAGTGTGAGATAACAGATGAACACCAGGACAACAGCGGCGACAGCAAAACCGGTAATGGTTGTCCGGGTGAAGGCCGTCAGCTCGCTAAGCGCCTCTTGCCGGGTAATGGTTAAGCCTACAGACCATCCGGTATCCTTGCTGGTGGCATAGCCGATATAACGGGGGTCACCATTATCATCAATAAGCGATACGCCGGATTCGCCGTTAATCATTTTTTTACCGATGGCTCCGAAATCGCCCGGACTCTCTGTAATTTTCTCCTTCAGTACCTTGGCTTCATCCGGGTGGTAGAGAATATCGCCAGAGCGGGTAGCCAGAATGGAGAACCCGGTGCTTCCCAGGGAGTAGCTCTGCATGATCTGCGGGATGTCATCGAAGGCAATATCTGCGGCAATGAAGCCGATCATTTGGCTGCTCTCATTCAGAATCGGATAGAAAATGCCCATCAGCATTTTGCCACTAATGACGTCGGCGTAAGGTTCAGAATAATAGAGACCCTTGGATTCGGATACAGGCTTGAAGTAGGGGCGGGCGCGGATATCAAAGTCCGATTTAGAGGTCAGACCGTCATGTTGGAGGAAATATCCCTTCCCGGATAACCCGGCCACCCAGGCATCTGCGAAGGAGGGCTCAGACTTTACAATGTCTGCCAGTGTGGCGAGTGCTTCTGCGGCGTGGGGGGAAGTGGTGATTTGATCTGCTGTAGTGCTCTCAATATATTTTTGAAAAATCGAGTTGGTGGACATTTGTTTGACCAGTGAGCCCTTCTCCTTGAACAGGGCATCGAACTGGCTGACAATTCCCTGTGTCTTGGTCATCAGCATCGACTCTTGCTGGCTTACTAGAATGCTTCGGGTGCTGGAATAGAAAAAGGTACCCAGGATCGAGAAGACGACAAGAATAATGACTAGCAGTACAATGGCCAATGTGTTGGCAATGCTGGTTGAGCGGACTGGCCGTTTTGGAATTAGCTGTGACATAGGTCATCTCCCGGATATGTATTAGAGCGAAAGCTCTTAAATAATATGTCGGAATATGGCGGATATTCTTGTAGAGTGAAGTATGTTATTTCACAGAAAAAACCGGCTGGGAAAAGGTTCCAAGCCGGTGAGTAGTCTATTAGGCCGTGCCGGTTAAATGATAGGACATCCGCCGCAATAGTCATGATCCGCTCTTAGCTGGTAGGCCAGACAGCAGGTAGCCTTCACAGATATCGCATCGTGCGGAGGGTGGGGGTCTCTCCGGAACTTGGGTGTGATACGGAATGGATTGCTGCGAAGTCCGAATGCCTCCGGCGTCAGCTCCCAGAGTACAGCTTGGAATTGCCTGTGGATCTGGCTGCGGCTGCACTCATTGGAGGCGTCAAGAGCATCCTCTTCGATAAAAGTATACAACTGATTATAGACATGCTTCCACAGCATCACCGCTTTGGTCTGTGAAGCCTCGGCAAGCGCAGCTATAATTGGTCTGACCTCGTTCGTGTAGAACAACCCTAGCTCATCTATGATCTCATTTCCATTTCTGTTCCGGTTGTAGATACCCTCCCGATGGTTATGGATAGGGAAGGCGAATTCGGGATACCCATCCGTGCGGACGAGCTGCACAGACAGGTTATTTAGTCGCAAGGCATGAGCCAGCGGGTCTGCAGCTGTGAGCAGTGCGTATTTGGCTCCGCAGATCCCGGCGATCCATGTGCAGAAGATGGCTGCCGCTATACGTTTATCCTCAGTCCCGAGCATGGAAGCATAAGTGGTAAGCAGATGCTCAGCATGTGCGGGCATACATAATTCTGTCAGTCGTAAAGTAACCACTGCGTTCTCAATAGGTTCGGGGAAGATGAAATACCGTTCAGCCCCCTGGAGCCCGTCAGTGTTGCCCATCTGAAGTCCCCCTTTATTTGGAGTTGCCTTCAAAGGCCTGAAGCACCGCATCCACCGCATAACGGTTAGCCAGAGGAGACATCCCCAGGTTGAACCAATCCTTGCCGGCCATGGTGTAGAGCTGGTTCTTTTTGACCGCCGTCATGTTCTTCCATAATGGACTCTTCAGCAGATCTTCATAGGTTTTCTTCACCCCGGCATCGTCCTCGTTATTCAACTGAAGGAAGATGTGATCGGGATTATACTCCGGCAGCTTCTCCAGGGAGATGGATAGGGAAGGATCTTTAGTCGGGAAATTCGGGATCATCTCCAGCCCAAGCGTAGTGTGAAGGAATTTTCCGCGGTCAATCTGATCCCCGTAAAGAACGAAGCTGCCCGGCATCACCATCATGTACATCACCGTTTCATTACCCACCAGATCATCCAGCTTCTGCTTGGCTTCTGCCTCTTGAGCCTCCAGATCCTTAATTACCTTCTCTGCAAGCTCCGTCTTGCCGAGTACCCCGGCGATATCCTTCAGCTCATCCCGCCAGTCATCGCGCTGCGGCAGCAGAACCGTCGGAGCGATCCCCGACAACTGGTCATAATCCTTAGCCGACCACCATGTAGGGGCGAGGATCAGATCAGGATTGGCAGAGAGAATCATTTCAAAATTCGGAGTTTGGGCTATGCCCATCTTCAGCGTATCCTTGAAGGGCTCCTCTAGATAAGTTGGGAACTCCTCCTGGTAGTTCTGTACAGCAACGGGCGTAACCCCCAGGGCCTGCAGGAATTCCGGGTAGACCACAGACAATCCAATCACTCTGGCCGGGTGGGCGGGGATTTTGATCTCGCCTTTCTCACTGCCTACTACCCGGGAATCTGCTTCAGCGTCTGCGGCCACCTTGGCCTGTCCACTGTTGTTGGAGCAAGCCGTCATGACCAATGTTAATACTATCGCCATGCAGAACACCATTCTTTGTCTCATCTGTCGCATATCTTCACTAACCTCCTGAGTATCAATACCTGTCTTCCCACCTGAGAGTGAGAATCAATATCACTGTTAGGAGTATAAAACAATCTGAAGGATTCGACTATTGACAATCACGCCAATATTTCATGTCTGATTACGCCAGAGTGCCAGTGCGGAGTCAAGAACCAGCTCCTGGGTGAACGAGTTATACTCTGTCCAAGGGTAGGGAGGGAGGTATTCGATTCGTGAAAACCCTGCGGGATCAGGGGGCAGCAAGGACTCTCTGTCCCGGAACTCAGACCATACGGCCTGCGAAGCTGCATCCTCATCCACTATGAACAGCAGCTTGTCCGCATCTGACGACCACAGCTCCTCCGGGGTTAATGTCTGATTGCTCAGTCTACGATCCACAACGGACGCCGGAATGAAATTCAGATCATCATAGAATACCTCAGCTAAGCTTCGGGTAGACAACACGGTGATGGACTGCCCGGATATGCGGGCAAGGAGCAGCTTGCCCATGGCTGAACCTTGACCTAATTGCGCCCGGATGCTCTTGGCCTTACGCTCATAGTTGTTCAGCCAAGCGGCTGCTTCCGGTGCTCTGCCCACGCATTCTCCAATGAAGTGTAATTGCGTGCGCCAATCCGTCTGGAGCGTAGACACAAAGAACGTGGGGGCGATCGCCTGAAGCTGCGGTAGCATCCTCCGGCTGACCGATGGTTCCAGCCCCAGAATGTAATCAGGGCGTAGGGAAGCAAGCTGCTGGATGCGGATAGCGTCATCTAGGGCAAGCGGCAGCACCGCATCTGTCTCATATTTACGGCGGTAATATTCTGTCCAGGGATGGTCAGCCGGTGCGGCGCAGGGAATAATATTCAGGGTAAGCAACGTCCCAATCAGGCTGCCGTGGTAGGCAACGATCTTCAGCTTGGCATTCCGCATGAAGGTCGCGGGAGCTACACCGGTAATTTGCTTGAATTTGCGCCGGAAATAAGGAACGTCCTTGTAACCGACATAAGCGGCGATATCCTTCAATTCATAATTCGTATGCGGCAGCATAAGACTTCTTGCTTGTCTGATCCGGTATTCGGTCAGGTACTCGATCGCGCTGAGACCATAGGTCTGTTTGAACAGCCGGATGAAATGCCTTACGCTAATGCCCGCTTCCCCAGCCAGCAGGGAGATGGACAGCTCTTCACGGTAGTGCTGTTCTATATAGGTCTTGGCGCGTTCCATAATCGTATCGGTATCGCTATCGCTAGGCTGCAGCTGCCTGGCATCGCTGAGCAGACTGAACAGCAGCTCATAGAATCTGCTCTGGGCAAGCAGCTGCTGTAAGGGGTCAGTACTGCCAAGGGAAGCGGTGATAGCCTCGCAGTGTTTGCTGTATGTAATCGTTGACTGAATGGCTATGTTTCCTTCCAGGGGGAAGGGGACATGAAGCTCAGTAGAGTGAACCTGCTCCGGTTGTTCAGGCCGACAGGGCTGGCTTAGCGCATCGAACCGCAGAATGAATACACTCTGTTCGCCTGTATCCTCCATTGAGGCTTCAATTAATTGCCCCGGCTGACAGACGAACACACATCCCGCCTTTAATTCGTAGTATTTGCCGTCCACTATGATGGAGCCCTGCCCCGCAATGGGAATCAGCAGCATATACGATTCCAGAAATTGCAGCCGCAGCGGCCACTCTCCCCCTGGATTACTGCCATGTGTGATGCTCCGAAGCCTGAACCACATCTGATCAAGCTGTCCGAAGGCACCCGCAGGCGGGATTCCATCCTTACTGTTCATTCTTTGCACCCCCGTTCGCTATACGCAGCTTCAATTCATAACATGTATTATATCTCACTTGATGGGCACATCCTATTTTGGAGAGGCGTAGACACCCTGATCGAGCAGGTGCCGAAGCTGCAGGAATAGACACTCTCCTCAGAATAATGAGAAGAGTGCCTTGAAGTCACAGGATTCCCCGCATAACTAATTCAGTCATTTTCAGTCATTAGAAACTCCATCCGTTGTTAAATCAGGTGAACTTTTTTCTGGCGCAATGAACTCGTGAATGATGTGACGGAAGGATTCGTGATTATCATAGCTGTTGTACATGCGCCAGGCCAGTGTGTGGGAGCTGCCAAAAAATAACCGCTCAAACTGGATTTGTCGCCCCCCGAATGCACCCGCTCCCAGTTCCCAAGCAAGCCGGAATAGAGCGTTTCGGAACCGCGCCTCCGAAGCCGTACCCTTCAAATACTGGCTGAGGTACGCACCAGCGCTTGTATCGAAGTCGGACTCCGAGAGGATCATGATGAGACCGCTTGAACTGAGATTTTGAACCATTTCAATCAGTTCTGGATAAAACTCCGAAAAGTGAACGGACGAAGCCAAAAGTGGACCTTTGTCTGGAACGAGATATCCGAATTTGTCTGGGGAGGCCCCTATTTCAGAAGCAAGTCTCAAGGCTTTGAAGGTCTCTAAATAGGTTATCGTTCTGGAAATAGGCTGAATAGTATGGGGCTCAGGGATAATGTTTTGTTCTTCTGCCAAAGATTCCAGCAACCCGAGAAAGAACTCTGTTTTTGCAATATAGCGGGTGTTGATTTGATGGGCCAGATGCGTATGGAAGTGACTTTCGCCGAATAATCGGGAACAGTACATTTCATCTCCGTAATAAAATACACGGTCATGAGGGATAAGAACGCGGTCAAATATGACTAGTGTATCCATTTCTTCATATCTTGAGCTTAGCGGATGATCGTAGGCAGATGAGGCTGCGTAGCTTTCACGGCAAAAAAAAGTCATCCCGTGCAGATCATTAGGCACTGCAAAGGCAAACGCGAACGGATTATCATCATCCACAAACGAGGGGGAAGGGGTCGGGAATACAAGCATTTCATCGCAGGTAGCCCCTTGTGTTGCCATCATAAAAGCACCGGTTACAATCATCCCTTCATCATTGATTTCAACGACTTTAGCAGCGATAGAATCCTCTGTAGCATCAAGCTGGCCGGATATTTTGCTTGCTTGAGGCTGGATGAAGGCATGGGATAAGGTAATGTCATGATCCCGGCAGTAAGCATAGTACTTCCTGAGGTTCTCAGCAAATTTCGGATTTAGCTCCTCAAGGATATCGGCCGCTGTAAACAGAGACATGAGGGCTGTATTCATATAATCCGGCGAACGTCCTAAAAACCCATGATGGCAGCTGGACCAGAGTTCAATCATTTTTCTGCGGCGCTGTAAATCTTCAGCATTCTTGGGTGGAAGAAAAGATAGACCAACAGGCTCTCCTGTAGCGGGTGAAGGGTAGGTCATCTGTGCTAAATAACGCTCATCACACTGCATGTTGTACATTTCGGCTTGGGTTTGTAGGAGACCTTGAAATGCGGGATGCTTGGATAAAGGGCCTTCGATCCGTGTTCCTTTGTAAAAGATATTGATATTTTGCTGGTCGATACGTTCGATGTATTGGCTACCTGTTTTAATAGGCACACGGTTCACCTCTTTAAAAGACAGCTTTCACTAAAAAAAGCCGTGATATTGCTGTTATTATACGTAACCATGATCTGCTTTGTACATTGTCCGTAGATCGTGTGAGAGAGCCCTAATCCATCTGCAATTTCAGTGAGCCCGAATATGTTGTATAGCATTCTTTTACCGCCTGCTCCAAAAAAGATATAATTACGTTAATGCTCCATTCCAGATAGAAAAGGTGAACCACGCTATGAATCCATTTATGAGAAAAGTCAATGTTCCTTACGTCAAATTCCGCAAAGCCAACACCCTCCGAAATGACTCGACCCAGCATGATTGGCAGCACTGGGCGGGCTACCGGGATCAGATTCAGCAAGTTCTGGAGCGAACGCTGGAACATAACCGCTGCGGGCGCGGGCATATTTTACTGCTCGGGGCCGGGAACGGAAACGATGTGCCCATTTCGTATATCGAGTCTATATTTGAACGGATCACGATCGTCGATATTGATGAAAAAGCGCTGGACCGTTTTCTGGCCAAGTCGGCACACCCGGAAAAATACGAACGGGCAATCATTGATCTGACCGGAGTAGGAACGGAAGTGTCTTCACCGGATGACTTGAAAGCAAAGGTTGACGATTTGCTGCCCAAGGTGGATTTTTCGCCGTTGCATCCTCCTTTTGACGTGGTCATGAATTTATGCTTCACGACGCAGCTCATTTCCGCCTTTTTTTACCGGAAGAAAAACAAGGTTGCCCATAAACCGGAATTCAGCGCTCAGCTGGATCGGCTGCTTGAACGGATTCATATCAACATCTTTCAATCTTTACAGGGCCTCCTGGCAGCGGACGGGGTGATTGTCCATTTAACCGATACTCTGCTGTTGCAGCGCGTATCAGCAACCGGCTATACCAGCCCGGCTACTGTGAAGACTCTGGAGCTGACGGGAGGAAATCTCCGTGAAAACTTGGACCTGATTTACGGGCATCTGCCGGAGATGGCACAACAAGGCTTGTGCCTGCCGGGAGCATTTGTCCACGTTCATCCGCAAATTATGCGGTTGTATAAAGTTGAATTAAGGTTTTCGCTGCTGTGGGAGTTCGTCCATGATGAATACGAAGACAGGGATTACTTTGTGAGTGCGCATGTGCTGACCAAACTGCAGTAGGAGGTAGCCGGACCGGTCATAGGTAGACCTGACGAAGGGGAGTGGGGGCTGCTAACCCGGAACGTTTGCAAGTTGTTGACAGGAAAGCCCAAAGAGGGCTGGGAAAGGTCACTTCCTCCTAACCTTTCCCAGCCCCCAAACCCGCGTCCGACGCGGCTCCTCGGTTCTTATCAGTCGCTTAGCTTTCGATAATTATGCTGTCCAGTTTGAGATTAACCGGATATGCAAGGGTATCTCCAACTGGGCATTTGCTTTCCAGGAACCGTACAAATTCTTCAACCTGTTCTTTGGGCGAATCTGTTTTGATTCGGAATGTATACCGAATGTCAGAATAGCCCGGACGTACCTCCGACCTGTTGAAAAAGCCATCCAGGTCAAGATCGCCTTCTACTTCCACGAAGAAATCCTTGAGGTTCACGCCGAATTTAGGCGCATACACTCTGGCCACGATAGACTGACATGCTCCCAGCGAGGCCAGCAAAGCTTCGACCGGATTCATTCCGGTATCGGTTCCGCCCAAGCTTTTGGGCTCATCGATAATAAACTCAAAGCTTCGGGAGGCTACTTTCACTTGGACTCCGTCTTGCAAATGCGCAGATGCTTTAAAGGTTTGGAGAGCGGCCATTTTTTAAGTCTCCTTTTGTAGTTTAGTTAATATTAAATCACACTAATCCGCTGTGATTATTTTAATTTGGATGCAGCACACTGTCAATCCTTAAATTACTAACTTGTCGAACTCAGGAACCGCGCGCGCGAAAATGCCAAAAAAGGGCCGTGGGCAGCCTGCCTCCCGGCAACCTGTCACAGCCCCAAAATTCGAGTCCGATGCAGTCAATCGGCTCTTACTCGTCTCCTGCCGCCACCGGGTTATCTTCATAGCTGATCCAGTCACTCCAGCTCCCCGCATACAGCCGCACCTTCGTGTATCCGGCCTTCTCCAGCGCCAGTATATTCGGGCAGGCTGTAACACCTGAGCCGCAGTAGACGATGATCTCGCGGTCTTTGTCGAGTCCGTCAAAATGCTCCTCAAGTTGCTCCGCGTTCTTGAAGCTGCCGTCTGCATTCTGCGTATCTTTCCAGAAGTAGTTCAGGGCGCCCGGAATATGTCCGGCCTTTTTGTCCAAGGTCTCGTTCAGCCCGCGGTAGCGGTCATTCGCGCGGGAGTCGATCAGAACCGGGAGAGCGCTAGGTGAGGACGATACACCTGTGCCATCATTCGTCTGGACCTCAGCTTTTGCAATCGTTCCAGCACCTACCGTTTTCTCCGAAACCTCCCGCACCTCATCAACTCCCGCCAGCATCTGCGGCTGAACATTTGCCACGAATGAGCTGGGCACGCGAATCGGCTGATGATCTGTTACCGGATATTTATCCTCTTTCCACTGGCTGAAGCCGCCCTCCAGAATGAAGACCTGCTCATGCCCAAGGTAGCGCAGCAGCCACCACAGACGGGCGGCATTCATGCCGTTCTCATCATCATAAGCGACAATCCGTGAACCGTTGCCGATTCCGAGCTTGGACAGCCGGGATGCCAGCACTTGCGTGTCGGGAAGGGGGTGTCGTCCGCCATGCCCGCCTACAGGAGCAGACAGGTCGAGTTCCAAATCGAGATAGACCGCGCCGGGAATATGCTCTTTATTATAACGTTCTTTGCCCTCCTGAGGCTTGCCCAAGGTGAACCGGCAGTCTACGATGGTCTGTTCCGGCTCATAGAGTCTGGCTAGCAGCCAGCGTTTGCTTACAGTAGAGTCCATAGGTATACCATCCTTTGCTAGTGTTATATGGTGTCTATTATAGCGGATAATTAGTTGCCCGTATAACGGTACGGCTGGCTGATCATTTGACACGGTCCTGATCTGATTCTACAATGGCTGGATACATAACCTACTATGAAAGGGGCACAAGCCTACGGAAGCCATCGTGAGTCAGGTCTGGCCTGAATGGAAGGGAACCTTGCGCAAACGGAGCGGGGGCTGGAATAATACAACGTATTTCGTGGAGAGCGGGGAGCGCCGCGCGGTGCTGCGTATCTATGACACACATAAGGATAGGAACAAAATAGAGTTCGAACATACGGTGCTGCTGAAGCTGGCCGCTGCGGGTCTGCCGTTCAGTACACCTCTTCCGATCCGAACTGCCAGTGGAGAGACCTTGGTTCAACTTGAAGAGAGCGGGAAATTCGCCTGCTTGTTTGCTTACATCGAAGGGGAATCCCCGTCCGGGCAAGCTGCGGATTACTATGAGTCTTTTGGAGAAGCGGCAGGCATCTTGTCCGCTGTACTGGCTGAGATCGATACGGGCATTCCGTCCGTATACCGTCCATACTACGAGCTGCGGACCTCCTATCCGCTATGCACCCGTGAAGCGCTGCATGGTCTGGTGACGGACCCGCCCGAGTCTCTGAAGGAGCTGCTGCCGGAGCTTACCCTATTAGTGGATGCTTACGACAATGTGGCTGACTCTCTGGAACAGCTTCAGAGCCTGCCGCATCAGCTGGTGCACGGCGATCTGAATGCTTCCAACCTGTTGGTGGATGAAGCGGATACGGCCCGGGTGACGGCGCTGCTGGATTTTGAATTCTGCACCCGGGATGTACGGGTTATGGATGCTGCTGTAATCCTGTCGGCCTTGCTCAGTCATGAGGACTCAGAGCGGATCATCCGTGATTTCTGGAGGGGTTATAACAGCAAAGTTACACTGACTCCCGAAGAACTGGCAGCTATTCCGGTGCTTATGCTCCTGCGCAAGATAGACGTATTTCTGCATTTTGTCACCCGCTACTGGGAAGGGACCGATGAGGTGAATGTCCTGCAGCAGCAGGTGAGGGAGCTGGCGGCAGAGGTAGCTGCGATGTAGGCGGGAAGCTGCAAGTGTAGGCACCAGGACCAGCAGCAAAGGCAAGTTTGCGGTTGTACGTTTTTAAGTAATAACATTTAGAGTCCTGATCGGATTGCAGCTTCCAGACCCCGGTTCTCACACTATGCAGCCTGTAGTTTGCCAAGACCTGAAAGCTGCCAATGTTAGACTGAACCTGCTCGTACAACGCTGTTGGATGGATATCCAGTGGCTTCATATTCTGTTGGTCCTCCTCGTGGAATGCCATATTTACCATAATACACCTTCTGGCGCGATCGTGTGGCCTTAAGCCTTCACTCCAGCCAGCCCTCCGCCGTACGGATATTAATAATTCTGCGGGAGGCCGGGAGATAGCGGAGGGCGGTTATGTGCGGCTCGTAAGCCAAAATAAGGCTATTCATATAGCCGTTTACACGGAATCTTCCCTGGTTCGAGGTGTCTACGACGAGCGTGCAGCTGCTGTTGGGCCCACAGCTTTTGTAGGTGTTGGTAATCTGGACAGGCTTCTCGGTGAAGCGGCTGCTTGTCCAATACTGCACCAGATCGGCTGACTGCTGTGGAGCCTGGAAGACCAGGGTAAGCAGCAGCAGGACGGCAGCGGGCCAATTCAAGAAGCTGAAGTAATAGAAGAAACGGTAGCCGCCTTTGAATTTATCTTTGGCTCTGACCGTAATGAGGTACAGCTTCAAGGTTAACAGGATGCCAGTGAGCCACAGCAGCGCAGCTTGCACGGTTTTGGCCGTAATCAGCCCCTGCTGCACCCCAAGTCCCAAGGCTGTGACATAATAGCGGTCAGCAAACGCCAGTGTGTATAAGGCAAGAGCCCCTACAGCCAGGAGCCAGAAATACTTTTGGAAAAACGGCTTGAGATGCTGCTGCGCAGTATTCTTCACCGGCCGGGAGGGGGCAGGGCCTGGCGCGCCCGAGTTCAATTTTGTACTGGAAAATTTAGATAGTCGCAATTTGATCTTCTCCTTGATGTAGTTCTTAACTATTTAAGACACACTAAAGAAATTTACAAAAAGCAAAAAGAAGCGGAGGGGAAAGTTGGAACTGTAGGAGCGGTAGCGACCGCCTTTGTGTTTGAATTTCTACCGCTAACAGTGGTTTTAATCAGGAAAATTCAAACACAACAGCGGCCGGAAGTCCAAATGTTCACCGCAGCGACGACCAAGCTTTGAGTTCTAATCTTAAGTGAGTCTTTAATAATAGTTTTTCCATGATTACCCGTATTCTAATCTATTGAACACAACAGGGCACCCTCCGGCTAGGCGATACCGGAGGGTGCCCTGTTCAGCGTGCGTATTCTGTTAGATTAAGCGGTAGCCTGCTGGAAGATCCCCGCTGCTGCGGATACGGCGGATCTGGTCCAGCGTCAGTCTCTGGTTGGTAGAGATGATCGATTCTACGTCATTGCCGGAAATGAAGTCATCCAGATCACGGATGCTGTGGTTGCCGCGAAGCACGCGGAAGCTGCCTCTGAAGCGGGTTCTGCTGAACAGAACGAGTGTAGCATTGCTGCTGGTGGAGAAGAAGCGGAGGCTTTCGATGCCATCCAGAATATTGTCCGTATCGCGGATACCGAGATTGCCTCTGTAGATTCTGCTTCTTCCCCGGAAGTTTTCTTCACTATACACTGTGAGTCTAGGATAAGTCTGCGAGATATGAACCTCTTTGTTCATGTGTATTCCTCCTTGAAGCGGTTTTGGCAAAAGCAGCATGATACTGCCACCTGCAATACTATTCTATGTATGCTGATAGCGATTGGTATGGTTAGAACCCCTGCACGGATAGCCTGTTTACATAGTGCTTCAGGAAATTTTTCACAAACCTGCTTTACAAACCAAAATCACTAGTGTACTATTTAACTAACACACCAATACAACGATGAGCATACACCTGTTTCAGCTCAGCAACAACCTGTGGAATTGCTATTCCACCCATACCTATCTTCACAAGGAGGCTGTCATGAATTCAACCGCTCTTAAGGCTCAGGGGCCGTCTGGCCCGGCGCAAGAACAAACCGTCCTGGAAATGCAGGGCGTCAGTAAAGTGATTAAAGGTAAGGCCATTGTAGATAACCTAAGCTTCAAGATTCAGAAGGGAGAGATCGTCGGGCTGCTGGGACCAAACGGCGCCGGCAAAACGACCACCATCCGGATGATGACCGGACTGATCCGCATGAGCGGAGGGGATGTTCTGATTCACGGGCACAGCATCCGCAAGGATTTCAAGCAGGCGATCTCACAGATCGGGGCGATTATTGAGAATCCCGAGTTCTATCCGCATATGAGCGGGTACGATAACCTGTTGCAATATTTACGTATGAGTGACGGAGCCGGGGCATCGCGGATCAAGGAGGTCGTGGAGCTGGTGGGACTGCAGGAGGCGATGAACAAGAAGGTTCGGGCCTACTCACTCGGTATGCGCCAGCGTCTGGGGATTGCTCAGGCCTTGCTCCACTCGCCGAAGCTGCTCATTCTGGATGAGCCGACCAACGGGCTGGACCCCGCCGGCATCCGGGAGATGCGCGACTATATGCGGAGAATAGCAGAGGTAGAGGGCATTGCCATTCTAATCTCCAGTCATATGCTGGCCGAGATTGAACAGATCTGCCACCGTGCGGTGGTCATTCAGAACGGCAAGCTTGTAACGGTGACACAGCTTACGGAAGTGCCAGAGGCGCAGAGTGAGGTAACGCTTGCTATCCGGGTAGACAAGATTGAAGCTGCACGGACTGTGGCCGGAGCCCTGCAGGGCGTCAAAGTCACTGAAGCGGATGAAGCCCATTCCGAGCTGCATGTGCAGCTGCCGGATGGAGCTGTACCGGAGCTGGTGGCGGCACTTAGCGAAGCCAAGGTCGGCATATACCGGATTACTGAGAATAGACAAAGTCTGGAAGAGGATTTCCTGAAATGGACAGGGGGCAACCGCATTGCGTAAATTTAATCTGCTTGTGCTGAATGAATGGCTCAAAATATCGAAGAAACGCAGCAATATCATTCCTTATGTCATCCTGCTGGTGCTGTCGCTGGCAGTGGGCTATATGACTCGTACATTTGCCGCAGATATGTATGCTTCAGCGGCGGATTTTACAGCGGATTCCCTTCAGCCCAGAGGCATTGGCCAGCTTCTGGCCATCCTGATCATCGTCGGGACGGCGGGAATTGTATCCAGGGAATACAGCCAGGGAACGATCAAATTTCTGCTGATCCGTGCCCGCAGCCGCACGGCGATTCTGGCTTCCAAATATGTAACTGTACTGCTCTATACACTTAGCATGCAGGTAGTTGCGACGGTGGGGCTTTTTCTCTCAGGAGCGGTCTTCTTCGGATTCAGCGGAGGGGAAGCAGGAATCAGTGAGATCCTTACTTCGCTGCTGTATTCAACTGTCTACTGCACCGTCTACGCTACGATCGGGTTCATGCTGGGGATTCTGACGAAATCAACGGGCGTAACGATCGGGGCGACCATCTTCGCCACCACTATTGATAAGCTGGTTATTTCCCGTGATTTCTACAAATATGTGTTGTTCCCTAATCTAAATCTTGCAGCCTATCAGGATGGCGGGGCACCGATGCAGGGAATGACACTGAGCTTCTCCATTATCCTGCTGTGCATCTACATGGCGCTGTTCCTGCTTGCAGGCTTCGCCGTCTTCAGACGCAGGGATGTTGCTTGATGGTGATCGAATTCGATAATAACCAGCCGATTTATCTCCAGATCATGAATTACATCAAGGGAGAGATTATCACCGGCAAGCTGAAGCCTGGAGATAAGATTCCTTCTGTCCGTGAATTGGCCGCTGAACTGCAGATTAACCCGAATACCGTGCAAAGAACATTTCAGGAACTGGAGCGTGAGACCATCGTGGAGACCCGCCGCGGTATGGGCAGATATGTGACCGGAAGCGAAGAGACGATTCTGACCATCAAGAAGGAGATGGCACAGGAGGTGCTGGACCGTTTTATCCGCGGAATGCAGGAGCTTGGCTTCCAGGGCGAAGATATACTAACTGCAGTGGCAGAGAACATTCACCAGCGGGACCAAGAACAGGGGGAGTAAGAAGAGTGGACGATATAGTTGACATTCAGAATGTAAGCAAACAGTTTGGCCCCAGACAGGCGCTGAACCAAGTCTCCTTCAAGCTGGGCAGCGGCACCATCACCGGCCTTCTGGGAAGCAACGGCAGCGGCAAAAGCACGCTCATGAAGCTGATCGCCGGACTCGCCTGGCCCGGATCGGGCCGGATCTCAGTCCTCGGGGTGCCCGTGGGCGTAGAGAGTAAGAAGCTCGTCTCCTTCATGCCGGATGTGCCGGTAACGGAGTCATGGATGAATATTGGGGATGCGCTGAGATTCCAGCAGGATTTCTACCCCGATTTCGATCAGGCCAAGGCGCTGCGGATGCTGGATTTCATGAAGCTGCGTACAGCGGATAAGGTGCGGACGTTATCCAAAGGAATGAACGAACGCCTGCAGCTGACATTAGCTCTCTCCCGCCGGGCCAGATTATATCTGCTGGATGAGCCGATTGGAGGCGTTGATCCGGTGGCCAGAACTAAGATTTTGAATGCGCTGATGGAGTTCTATGAAGAGGACAGCAGCATTCTGCTCTCCACCCATCTGGTGACGGATATCGAACGGATCTTTGATGAGGTGATTTTCCTGAAGGAGGGGGAGGTTGTACTGCATCGTCCGGTGGAGGAGCTTAGACAAGAGCATGGGAAGAGTGTAGATGAGCTGTTCAGAGAGGTGTTTGCCGAATGCTGAAGCTATTTAAATATGATCTTAAACGCAGAAAGGAACGCATTCTCGTCTTCATTGTAATTGCGTTACTCGCGCAGACCGGGCTGTGGATCTCCAGTGCAAAGGTAGACGTAAACCTGGCCTCCCTGAACCTGGCTGTATACTGCATACTGGCCATTTCGATGATATTTATAGCGGTCACCGGATATTTCCGTAATCTTAAATCCTATCAGCGGCGGCTTCTGCCGGTTACTGCGCTGCAGACGGTCCTGTCTCCCATGCTGCTGGCGCTGCTGCTGATTGGGGTGGTGATCCTCCTCGGTCTGGCCCATCTGGGGATCTACGAGCTGCTGTACACGATGGATTTCCTGCCCGGTAATCTGCTGACGGCTGGCCTCCGCGCATTGCTGCAATCGGTCTGGTCATCCTTATTTCTAATGGTGATGGTGATGTTTTCCTTTACAGTAGCCTTTAGTCTGCGTATGAAGGGGAGAATCTGGATTGGCGTAGCCCTTCTGGTCACGCTGGAGAATGTATTTGGTTATCTGGAGAAGTTTCTCTTCGACAGCTATTTCAGCGGTCTGGATAATGCCTTTAACTTCGAGATTTACCCTGGAAGACTCCAGTCCGGTAGTGATTTCACTATACAGTATCTTCCGTTCAATCAAGGGGCGCTGCTGTTTGAAGTGGCGGTGGTCTGCCTGATGGTCTATGGAATGGTTACGCTGGTGAGGAGAAGAATCGAAGTGTAAAAGATACGTTCCTATTTCACGCAAGCAAGGCTCCTAATCAGCCTTGCTTGCGTTTGTGTGCATCAATAAGGCGAGGGATAGCTATAAGCCTTGCGCGCTTCTTCCGCTGGTCCAGAGCTCCAGCTCCCGCAGCAGCTGTTCTTCCTCGTCTTCCTGCAGGTCCAGCCTTACCCCGTACTGGTATTGCCCCAGGCCGAACATCCAGCCCCAGCGGACACTGCCTTCATACTGCAGCTTCTCTTCCGCCAGCTGAAAATGAATAATCAGCTTCGTATCCCCTGCGGTGAAGCGGAGGTTCAGCGACGTGCGGACCTTACAGCCGGAGCGGCTAAGGTCAAGCAGAATACCTTCAGTCAATTTTCCCGCTCCCGGTCCCGAATTACTGGCGGGAATTTCAAGCCAGCAATCGATGGGCTGGTTCATTACATATCGGAATGGTTCTTTTCTGCTGGAGTCATCCATCATTTACCTCCGCTATTTTATTTGCTATTATATCGAAACGGCTACACTTGGACAATCTCCTAAAGTAGTATATTTAAAGAATAATATAGTATCTGTTATACCATACCTTTGCTCCAATACCCAGATAAAGAGGTGCTTAAACTATGTATCAATACCATAATGAAACCTTTAATGAGCATAATTTTGATTACGCAGCATTGCAGGATGGAGAAATAAACGGCTGCACCTTTGAGCGCTGCTCCTTTCGGGGAGCTTCTATGGAAGAGATGACCTCCACTGGCTGCCGGTTTGTCGATTGCGATTTCACCGGTGCCCTGCTGAATGCTTCGCTGCACACGGATGGCGCGTTCACCAACTGCAAGTTCACCGGAGCCAATCTGTTCGTGGCGAAGTTCGAGAACTGCAAGATGGTCGGATCGGATTTCGCCAATGCCTATATGGACGGTATCACACTGAGCGGAGGGGACTGGGCCTATACGAATCTGCGCCATCTGAATCTCAGCAGGCAGGATCTGCGGGGCATCCGGTTCACCGAGGCAGACATGCAGGGCTGCGATTTGCAAAAGGCGGATCTGCGCGGGGCGGATTTAAGCCGGGTGCAGCTTGCGCAGTGCAAGCTTACAGGGGCCGATCTGCGTGACGCCAAGCTGGAGGGGATTGACCTGAAGAGTCTGGATCTCAAAGGAGTGCGGCTGGATGTGGAGCAGGCTGTGCTGCTGGCCCGTTCCATGGGAGCGAAGGTAGGATAACGACTCAAGAAAAAACGGCGGTGTGCCTGAAAGCTGTATTATATTTCTGCCGGACTCTTCCGATAAAGAAATATCGACCCATTTCGACATGTTGCCGCAAGATATCTTCAGTGGTCGGAAGCATGAACAAGGTCATCGGAAGAGGAGAGTGTACATGTCATTAAGTCTTCGTACTTTATTTTCAACAGCATTTGCGGTTATTATCATTCTGATCACGGCTATTCTCAGCTATGTCATCGGCAACCGCTCCACCACTTCTGTGGAAGTCAGTATCGGCAGCTCCCTGGCCGCAGAGGCCAATCAAATGTCCGAGAAGCTTGATCAGTTCATGTGGTCACGTTCCGGTGAAATAGAAGTTTTGAGTAAGCTGAATGCTTTTCAGGAGCCCGTTGAACAAGCAGAGGCCGGCGGATTGCTGAATCAGCTGAAGAAGAGTCTGCCGGTATTCACCTGGGTGGGCTTCCTGGATAAGACAGGGAATGTGGTTGCTTCCACGGATCGGATTCTACAAGGAACGAATATCAGCCAGAGGCCTGTCTTTCAGCAGGCGCTTAAGGGAACCTTCGTCGGGGATGTCCACGATGCGGTGCTGCTCTCTAAGCTGTTGCCTAATCCTACAGGGGAAGCCCTGCAGTTTGTTGATGTGAGTGTGCCGGTCATGGACAAGCAAGGACAGACAAGCGGCGTACTGGCGGCACATCTTAGCTGGGAGTGGTCACGTGAAGTCGAGGCCTCCATTGTGAATCCGCTCAAGGAACGGCTTAAGGGCGTGGAGGTGTTCGTGGTCAGTAAGAAGGACGACACCATTCTATTGGGACCAGAAGCCCTCACCGGCAAAAGAATGACGGCTGCGGTCCTGCAGCAGGCCCGCAGCGGCAAGAGCTCATACGTGATCGAACAGGAGCGGGGCCGTGACTCCTATTTAACGGGATACGCCTATGGCGATGGTTACATGAACTACCCTGGCCTTGGCTGGACGGTCATTATCCGTCAGCCGGCAGACATCGCTTTTGCCTCAGTCCATCAGCTTGAACACTTCATCCTGATCAGCGGTCTGCTGACCGCTGCGGCCTTCGCACTAATCGGCTGGCTGCTGGCCGGATGGATCAGCCGACCGTTGAGGGATATCACCCGTACAGCCGACCTGCTCAGCTCCGGTGCCGATGTGGAGATCCCGGCCTCTACCCGGTTCAAGGATATGGCGATTCTGTCGGCCTCCCTGCAGGGCCTGGTGAACAACCTGACCAAGACAGAGACCAAGCTGAGCTATATGTCGGATATGGCGCTGCATGATAAGCTTACCGGCTTGCCCAACCGGGCAGCACTGGATGAGTTTTTGGCCCATGCGGTCACTAAGGCCAAGCAGAAGCGGACGACACTAAGCTTTTTGTATATGGATCTGGACGGCTTCAAAAAAGTGAATGACAGCTTCGGCCATGCGGTTGGAGATGCCTTGCTTCAGGAGGTGGCCTTCCGGCTGATGGATTGTACGCGGGACAATGAGATCGTTGCCCGGCTGGGCGGGGATGAATTCGTGATTATTCTGAATACCTCGGCGGGCAAACCGATGAAGGAAGCGGAGGTGGTGGCTTCACGGATTATCAGCAAGATCAACCAGCCGATTCTGATTAAAGGCGAGGAGCTTCGTGTAGGCTGCAGCGTAGGTGCTGCTGTATGGACTCCGGACGGCGGAGATACCACCCTGACCCTGCGGCTCGCAGACGAAGCACTGTATATCTCCAAGCGGAGCGGGAAGAACCGGATTACCTTCGAGGCGGCATCTTAGGATCAGCAATCAACAGCAGACAGCAACAACAAACAACCTTTTATCGGCAGGATGGGGATGCTTCTCTTGTGCCGGAAAAAAGGTTGTTTGACGTTGTCTCATTACGTTCAGCGTAACCGCTTACGTGGATTAGACCATCTCTTGATCCACAGAAATCCTTCGTCGTCCCGGAAAAACTTAATGCCTATCCAGCTCAGTGGTGTCCAAATTTCCTTGAAATAATATGAAGGCATAGTAAATTAGTCCCTCCGATATAGTTAATTATTACTAGTTTAAGCCAGGATGGAAGATTTAACAATACTTTTTTTTACATATAAATCCCATATTGTGCGTTCGCCCAGTTTTTTTGGGACTACAGGCATATGATGTAGAGGAATCAAAGCTGGGCATGTGCGTAAGAAAGGGGGGCTTCAGATGAGTGGAGGTCTGAGAACGTCAACGGCGACCATACTGGTGTTGTTTATTTTGCTGATTATTATCCTTAGCGTATTTTAGCGGTAGGGGATATAGGGGGGGATTGAAACAGCGCCGGGGCATCCGCTCCGGCGCTGTTTGCATGCGTATAAGCCGCAGCTTACTTCCATATACATCATAACAGGGATAAGCACAGGCAGTTTGGCAGGGTGGGGCATTCAATATAGTAGGAAAGGAAGTGATGCAATGACAAGCTCCGAATTTATCTCCCGGATCGCATCCTTCGCGGTAGCCGATATGAAGCGCAGCCGTATTGCAGCTTCGCTGACGATTGCCCAGGCGGCGCTGGAATCCGGCTGGGGAACGAGCGGCTTGACGCTGAAGGCTAACAATCTGTTCGGCATCAAGGGCAGCGGGCCTGCAGGCAGCCTCGCGCTTCCGACAACGGAATACAGGAACGGCCAAGCAGTACAGGTGACTGCCCAGTTCCGTTCCTATCATAACTGGGGAGAATCTATAGCGGATCATTCCGCACTGATTACCGGGGGAGTGTCCTGGAACCCCAAGCTGTACAGCAAGGCTATTGGAGTTGACGGCAAAACAGCCGCCCGCGAGATTGCTGCTGCAGGCTACGCAACGGACCCGGGTTATGCGTCCAAGCTGATTCAGATTATGGATTCCTATAACCTGTATCAATATGACGAGCTGAAGGAGGATGAAGAGATGTCGGCTGAAGATAAACAAAAAATTGCGGCGCTGGAAACCGAGCTGCGGGAACTGAAGGAGCTGCTGGCAGGGCTGGCTGTCAGCAGAGATACACTGAAGGCCGGCGTTCAAGAGCAAGGCCAGGCCATTAAAGGTGTCGCGGAACGTCTGGCTGTCATTGAGGGCCGTACAGTAATGAAGGTGCCGGCTTGGGCTGAGCCTGCGGTACAGGCAGCGTCTGCCGCCGGTCTGCTGGATACGCCGTCAGGAGGCAGCTATGATTTCTACCGGATGCTGACCGTATTGAACCGCGCCGGTCTGCTGGTTACAAGCAAAGGGGTGTAGCCGTTATGTACAATGATGCACTTAACAATGTACTAGCTTTTGCATCCGTATTGGCGGTATTCGTCATGGCGCTGGTCCAGCTCGTCAAGAACAGCGTTAATCTTCCGCGCAACGTAGTTCCTGCGGTGGGGCTGGCCATCGGCCTGCTGGTAGGAGCGGCTGCATACCCTTTTACAGACATGGATCTCATTCTTCGTCTATGGGCCGGAGGCCTGGCCGGATTATCGGCAACGGGACTGTTTGAACTGGCGTTCAATAAGCGGGGCGGGACTACCCGAGAGAATTAATACGGTGCAGCTCATAGTAAATCCAAATCTCAAAATAAATCCGAATATAATGAATTTCATTGGTAGATTCATCCAATCATTAATAGAGTTCTGTAAATACACTGATAAGGAAGAAAGGAGGTGCTTGATATGGGAACTTATGTTGATGGCAGAACCTCGCAAAATGCAAGTACTGCCAACTCTATTGCAATTCCAATTTTGGTTATTAATACTCCGCAGCTATTCGGTCAAATTGGCCTAATCACGGCTGGGGTAGGTGCGAATCCGCGTGTAATGCTCAAAGGAACAATATCGTTTCAGCTTCCGCTTGCGCTGGTTGGTGTCACGATTACGATTGTCAGAGGGACCGTAATTACAGACCCTGTGGTATATTCCGCTACCTCCACTTTCAATCTTAGTGTGCTGGCACCGCAGGTTATCACCTTCTCGGCAGATGATTTCCTTCCTCCGGTCACTCCGCAGTTAACCTATACTGCATTTGTCAGTTCGAACCTGCTTGGTACAGTTCGTGTAGGTCCGGAGAGCTTCGATGGAATCCTGGTATCCGATTAAGCAATAGCATGGGACATCTTGGGCTGCCCGCAACGACGGGCGGGCAGGATGCCCTTGTACATACGCCCCAAATTATGTCCGTTTCGCCCAATCTGATAAGGCTGCTTACTCATATGCTGTTCTGTAGTCAACAATATGAAGGAGGTAATCTCATGGGTGCAGATTGCGGATACGGTGGCAATGTAGGCGGCGTGAATACTTGTGGAGTAAGTCCTTGGACATCGACAGGCGCGATTCTGGTTCTTTATATCCTGCTCGTTATTATTCTGAGTGCCTGCTTCTACTAGGAGATCCAATCAGTCAGCGCAGTCCCGGCAATCCGGGACTGCGCTTGTTGCAGGTGCAGGATGGACAAGCTTTGCTGCATGACGGTGAATTTAAATTCGCCTTGCCCCGAATGGATGTGCGATAATAGAAGTCATTGTCTTCAGGGCAATTAGTGCTGGCATGAAAGAGGTGTACGATGGAAGAGAAGGAAAAGATATATGCTATCCTCAAGCGGATTGAAGCGGAACAGGCGGTTAATCAGGAGGTAATGGAACTTGAAGCTGAGGCCTTCGCCGATATAATGGAGGAGCTTATCGACAGCCGGATGGTGGAGAATATTAAGATCTCCCGATCAGGCAGCGGGATCGTGACGGTTAGAACTGCTGAAATCAAATTGACCCGGCGTGGTCATGATTTTATTTTATTGAAGGAGTCTGGCAGAATCTGAACGGAAAATAGAAGTCATTACCCGGCGCTGAAAGAGGCCGGGCTATTTTTTTTGACTAGGGTCCCGGCTTGATTATATATACGGGAGATCCCAGGCCGGAGACATAAGGAGTTTTATTTAGCTTTAATCTCTGACAACGCTTTATCCATCTGCGTTTCATTCGACTGTACGGCTTCACTGTCCACAGTATCAGCTCCGCGGAAGACATTCTTGGTGTTCTGGTAAAAGTCAGAGGCAAACTTCTTAATCGCCTCACCGTCAGGGTGATTCCGCTCAACAACGGTAGCCTTAAACAGGTTCGTCAGCATGTATCCGGCGTCTTCGCTGTGTGCGAGATAATTCCCGGCGGTGTACTCCTCCACGATCTGGGATTCAAAATCCTTAAGCTCCACCGCCGACGGAGTGTATGATTTCGCCAAAACTTCTGCGGCGTCTGCTTTTTGTGTGGCCTCCGTATCCGTAGTCGCGATTTGTTGGATAGCAGATTCCCAGTTCACTGCCCCCTTCCCGGTGGATGGTTCAGTGGCTGGTGCTGGCGTGGGCTGCGCTGCTGTTGGCTGCGCTGTCCCGGCGGGAGTGGGGGTAGCCTGATTAGCCGGAGCGTTGCAGCCTGCGGTTAGTCCAATGACACCGCCGAATACGATTACTAGGGCAAGGGACGACATCTTTTTATACAAGGGTTTCTTCATAGCGGTTCCTCCTGAATCTATCGGATATCCATATACTATATATGTAACCTTGTGTTGCCTGATTGAACTACGCAGCCTAATTACAGTCTTCACCTTAAATGGATAATACATTCCTTGAGAGGGAAACGGGGATAAATGACAAATATGAATATTTTGTGAGTCTGTAGAACTAAGTCATTTGACCTGCTATAATTGGTAAAAAATAGAATAGTAAAGAGGTGCTACTGTAAAATGAAGCGGAAACTGGCAACGCTTTTTGTAGTGTTGATGTTGGCTCTATCCTTAAGTGTGCAGCCATTATCGGCAGCAGGCAAGACTCAGAAGGTGAAGGTTACGTTTGTAAGTGCAGACCTGGTAGAGAATAATCATGTAGGCAATGAGTGGTGGTGGGGCGGATTCGTGAATGGAGAGGAGCTGGAAGAAGGGGATTCAGTCACACTGGATCTCAGTTCAACAGGAAGCATTAAGCTTCGTGCTGAAGCGCAGGAACAGGATAAGATCCCTGAAGAAGGCTCAGCGAGCGCCTCTATTAAGGTGTCAGCCCTGAAGGATACCCAGAACAAATCGCTGACAGTGAAGGTAGTCGAAAACCGCGGGCGGTATTCCGGGAACACTGCCTCCTGGAAGTTTGTTTTCAAGATCGATAAGGTCAAATGACAAGCTGAAATGAAGTAGAATAATACATTTGATTCTGGTACAATCTAAATATTAAGTTTGAAGGAGCGGAGCACATGGATAATGATTTGGTGCAGGTATTAAGATCCGTTATTCGTGAAGAATTAGTTCCTGTTAAGGCGGAATTAGGAACCGTCAACGAGCGTTTAGATCGAATAGAGACAGAGCAGCAGAACATGAAACAAGATCAGCTGACAATGAAGCAAGATCTGCAAATAATGAAGCAAGATCAGCAAACAATGAGGCAAGATCAGCAAACAATGAAGCAAGAACTGCAAACAATGAAGCAAGATCAGCAAACAATGATGCAAGATCAGGAGCAGATTAAACGTGCTGTGCTGGAAACAAACGAACGTCTCATCAACGTCGAGTCTTTATTGGAGAATCAGCACAGAATTATCGAATTGCTCTCAGCGCGCTCCATTGAGCAGGAAGCCAAGCTGAAGCGGATTATATAAGAAGTATATACTCAGCAAGCCCACGCATCTTGATTTCAAGGCGGGGGCTTTTTTGCGTGAAACAAAAATCGAGGCTCCCTTTCGGGAGCCTCTTTCATGGGAGAGGAGAAACCGGACGAAGAGCTTATGGGGAAACGTAAGCCTGCTCCGCGGTTGTCTACGACATTTTGTGATGTCGATAGTTACAGGATGACCCGGAAGCGGGAGTTTTATACATTTGCCTGCCAAATTTCTTCAGTTCCGCATTGTGACAAAGTCGGACAATCTTTTTATTTCATGGAATAATTGTGGTACTATAGGCTTGGACTTATGCCCTGTAACGGCATAGTAATGTAGAGACATAAAAGCTAAAAAGCAGGTGGATGATCGGTGAGAGTCATATCGGGAAGTGCAAAAGGCAGGCCGCTTAAAAGTGTTCCAGGCAATGGCACACGGCCTACTACCGATAAAGTAAAGGAAGCGTTATTCAGTATGATCGGGCCTTATTTTGAAGGAGGTACGGTGCTTGATCTGTATGCCGGTACCGGAGGTCTGGGGATCGAAGCCCTGAGCAGAGGGATGGAAGCCGCGGTGTTTGTGGACATGGAGCAGAAGGCGATTGACACGGTGCGTGCAAACCTGAAGGCGGCCCGGCTGGAGGCGCAGGCTGAGGTCTACCGCAATGATGCGGGAAGAGCGCTTGGGGCACTCGGGAAGCGGGGGAGAGCGTTTGATCTTGTTTTTCTGGACCCGCCTTACCGTATGAAGCATGGAGACGAGCTGATGGTTACGCTGGCGGACAAGCTGCTGCTGAACCCTGATGCAGTGATCGTGCTGGAGCATGAATCGGGGTATACCTATCCCGAGGATATACCAGGGTTCGTGAGAACGAAGCAATCCGTCTATGGAGAGGTTACGATCTCTATCTACCGGTATGAAGCTGCTGTTCCAGAAGCTGCCGCAAACGGCAAGGAGGTTAATGATGAGTCTGCAAATTAGAAAAGAGCGTGTCGCCATCTATCCCGGAACCTTCGATCCGGTTACTCTGGGGCACATGGACATTATTCACCGGGCCGCCAAGCAGTTCGACAGGCTGATTGTGGCGGTACTGAACAACCTGAGCAAGAATCCGTTGTTCTCTGTCGAGGAACGGACAGAGCTTCTGCGCCAGGCGACAGCGGATATACCGAATGTTGAGGTGGACAGCTTCCGTGATCTCCTGGTTAACTATGTGAGGCAAAAGGATGCGCAGGTTATTGTCCGGGGAATCCGGACCGTTACGGATTTTGAATACGAGCTGCAGAATGCTTCCATTAATCATAACCTTGACCCTGAAGCGGAAACTATATTTATGATGACCAATCCGAGATACTCCTATCTTAGCTCCAGTGTGGTGAAGGAGATTGCCCACTTCGGCGGGAAGGTCTCGGATTTTGTAACCCCTGAGGTGGAGCAGGCCATGAAGCTGAAGTTCAGCCGGATGGACGGCGGCTCGAAGTAAACAGCTTCACAGCAGCTGAGAGCAACAGCAACAGCATAACAAGCAGGGTCTGAAGTCCCAGGATCTGTGGGGCCAGGGTCCATATTCTTAGCGAAGTGCCTATGTCTTGGGGCTGTAAGGCCGGGGGAGAGCCGGCTAGAACAGGCAGCGCCGCAGACTGAATATGGAGCAGCGGTGTCCACAGCAGGAGTGTGAATGCAAAGGCCAATAGTCCATGCAGCAGCCTGACTGCGGTGAACGGGAGGAAGCGGACATTCGCTGCCTTCAGCACTGTCAGTGCCTGGAGCTGGGCGCAAATGCCGCTCCAGGCCAGTCCGGCCGACAGCAGTGCCGGGCCAAGAAGACCGCCTATGATGAAGCCTTCGAGTCCTGCTGCGGCCGAAGTCATTGACCGGGCTCCCAGATGAATCTCAAGCATGCTTGCTGTAACCAGAGCCGGCAGCTGAGGGAACAGCCGGGTAACAATACTTACGACAACTGCGAACATAATCATATAGCCGCCTACAATCATCAGGCTCTGTACGGCGGAGGATACGGATTCACCGAGCACCTTGCCGAAGCCCCGTCCGTCCCTTGAACGGGCCTCTGCTGCTGCCTGATGGATACGCCGGGGCAAGGATGGTTTTTTGGCGTGAGAGCGTCCGCCGGTAAGGCTGGGATCACTTTCTTGCGGAATAGGTGAGGTTATCTTATGGGAGCTATTGAAGCAGGCGGATAGAATTCCTGCGGCTACCCCTGACAGCCAGTGGATGGCCAGCAGGGCATACCCGGCGGCTGGACTGTGCAGGAAGGCTGTCCCGACCACAATAAGCAGTGTGACCGGACTGGCATAATGCACGATAGCCGCCAGCCGTCCGGCCTCCTTGTCCGTAATGTCCCCCTGCTTGTGCAGCTGCAGCACTCCTCCGGCTCCTGCCGGGAAGCCGGCGGTAAGGCCGAGCACCAGCGTCCAGCCGCCCGCCCCGGGAAGCCGGAAGCACCGCTTCATCAGCGGCTCCAGCAGGACGCCGATACCATGCACGAAGCCGGATGCGCTCAGCATCTCTGAGAGGATCAGGAAGGGCAGCAGCGCCGGAAAGACCAGGGTCCACCAGAGCGTAAGGCCCGTAAGTGAAGCCTTGAATGAGGCTTCAGGTGCTATGACTATTGCTATAGCTAGCAGAATGGCTGCAGCCCCGGGTATAAATGGAGCTGAACCCGACAGGAAGCGTCTGGATCTAAAGTTTATCATTAGAGTTATCCCCTCTTCATAGCTTAGGACATGGGCACATCTTGTTATCAATTTATGCAGGGGAGACAACCATCATTCCATAGCCGGAGTGAAGCTCCAGGCTAAGGTACCACATTCTAAGTGCCGGGGTATCATCCGCAGGAAAGAAGGGGAAGAGACTTGAGGCAGTACAAACGCCGGGTAGGCATCCGCGCTTCAGCCTATTTATTTTCATTCGTAGTCATTCTCTATGTTGTGGTCTTTATGAACACGCCTTACATTGTATATCAGCCGGGAAGCGCCTCTGAGGTGGCGCCGATGATCAAGGTTGAGAATGCCGATCCGCAGGAGCAGGGAACCTTCATGATGACTACGGTCTCTGCAAGCTATGCGAATGTGGCTCTTCTAATTGCCTCTGTGTTCAACTCGAATGCCGAGGTAGTATTGAAAGAAACCCGTCTGCAGGATAAGACGGAGCAGGAGTATGCGGCGGAGCAGGTGTTCTATATGAACAGTTCACAGTCCTATGCCGTGCAGGCAGCTTATCATGCGGCAGGGGTACCCTATGAGGATGTCGTGGATTATCTGTATGTGTTCTCCGTACCTGAAGCTGCCAATCAGGACCGGTTCAAGCCGGGGGACAAAATCATCAGTGTAGGCGGACAAAAGGCAGCCGATCCGGCCGCGCTGTCCAAATTGCTGTCGGTTCATCAAATCGGGGATACCGTAGAGGTATCGCTCCAGCGTGACGGCAAAGAGATCAAGGAACAGGTCAAGCTGGTGGGGGTCAAGGATAAAGACGCTTCGGCTGCCCGGCCGGGCTTCGGCGTCGTAATTGGTGCGGTTCAAAAGGTGGAGCCTAAGGAGGAAGGCAAAGCTGTTAGTTTCGTGGATACCAACGTGGGCGGACCCTCTGCCGGACTGATGTTCACCATGGAAATCTACAACCGGCTTACGCGGGGGGATCTCACCAAGGGCCGGAAGGTAGCAGGCACGGGTACGATAGATGCGGAGGGGAACGTGGGGCCGATCGGCGGTGTGAAGCATAAGATTGTAGCGGCCGACCGCAAGGGGGCGGAGATCTTCTTCGTTCCGGTTAAGAACTACGACGAGGCCAAGGCAAAAGCCGATCAAATCGGCACGAATATGAAGCTGGTTCCTGTCTCAACCCTGCCCGATGCCCTGAAATACATGGAGGAGCTGCCGGTCATCAAATCCTGACCGGCGGCTCAAGATAATCACTGTACAGATCGCTGCGCAGCGGGTCGGCATAAGCCCCGGCGAACACAGCGGCCGCCTGGAGGTCACGCTCGAGCATGGGATGGGCGTATCGGGCAGGGCTTGTAATCACCGGAAGAACTGCTGTCTGCTTCATCTGCTTCAGCAGCTCCCGGCCGCTCTCGCGGAAGCCAAGGACCCTTATGTAGCCCGGTCCCCGGGAGAGAACGGAGGGGGACAGCTCTGCTTTGCTGTGGTTCAGCAGGGTGTGGAGCAGCAGACGCTGGAGCCTGGTAAGGGTATACCGTCTGCTCTTAAGCTCCTGCAGCAGACCGCCGATTGTGAACTTATCCAGCTGGCGCATGCTTCGGAGCAGCCGGTTCTCCAAGCCCTCGTTCATATCCTGCACTGTGTGCAGCTCCGCAGCGGAGCGCGTATAGAGCACATGGCGCAGCGGCCCGGCGAAGTCTTCTAGCAGTACCGGGCCCCGGCCTGCGTCACGCTCCCGCTCCAGGATGGACAGGGCATACTCCGGCATATAAGCCGCCGGTGATCCGCCCTCCTGCAGCAGCCTGCGGATGGCTGTTGCACTGGCAATGGCCGACCCGCCCTCCAGCGGGTCGTGGAAGCCCGCGCCGGTCCGCGGCACGGTCAAGGGCTCGATCGCGCTGCCAAGCCGCCTTAGCGCGATCAGGTAGTGCAGGCCGAGGCTGTTGTTGGGCTGCCGTAATATATCTTCGGCATCTTCCGGTGTCTCCTCTCCCATGAAAGAGGCCCTCCAGGCCGCCGCCGCCGCTGCGCTGTAGGCGGCGGGGAATCCCGCGCCCTCAGAGAGGCGCGCGCGGATCTCCTCCTTAAGCGCGCTGCTCTCTTCGGCCAGGAAGCCGGCCAGAGGCAGCAGCACGCCCAAAGTGCCGGCTTCGGAGCCGAAGCACAGGCTGTCGACGACGCCGGTCGCCTCCAGCAGGAACACCGCTCCGAAGGCGAACCATTCTGCCGGCTGGACGGCGTACGCCACCGGCAGCTCAATGACCAGATCGGCGCCCATATGCAGCGCCATCTCGGTGCGGGCGCGCTTGCTGACCGCCGCCGGCTCGCCGCGCTGGGTGAACGGTCCGCTCATAATGACAACGGAGCGGTCCGCTCCCGATATTCTTTTGGCCTCGGTGAAATGATGGACATGCCCGTTATGTAAAGGGTTATATTCGGCTATAATACCTACAGTTGCCACAGTTGCTTCACGCCCCATTCTGGTATTTATAATGTATATCATAAATTGTCACGCCCCCTGAAACAATATAAAGGGAAAGTGGTTGACAAAGTCAGGGAATAATAGGTATAATAAATTTTGTTTGTTTGGAGTGATAGTAATGAACATTCACTTTCGCAAATTAGCGAATGCCGACGAGCCACTGGTCCTCCACGAAGTTGTGGATGTCAGCGGGATTGTCACAGGGCGCAAGGATATACTTGCTGTTGCACCACTCTCAGTAGACCTTAAAGCGCTGCCCGCGGGAACCGATAGTGTGAACGTGGTGGGAACACTGAACGGAGAAGTGGACATGTTATGTTCACGTTGTCTCGGTGAGGTCAAGAGCAAGCTGAACATTCCTTTCGCTGAGACCTTCAAGTGGCTTAAGCAGCCAATTCTTCCGGAAGATGAAGATGAGGAACTCATTTACATCACAGATGAGATTGTGGATCTTATCCCGTATGTGGAAGAAAATTTCGTACTGCACTTACCGGATTCGGTATTGTGCAAGGCAGACTGTCTTGGTCTTTGTCAGAAATGCGGACAGAACTTGAACGAAGGCACCTGCAGTTGCGACAACACAGTGATCGATCCAAGACTCGCTGCGTTGAAAGGATTCTTTACCAAGCAAGATGACTAAGAACAAATCCCGAGGAATTGGGTTACAACAAAATCAGGAGGTGTCTAACAATGGCAGTACCACAACGCAGAACGTCCAAGACTCGCCGTGACAAGCGTCGTACTCACTTTAAACTGGTTGTTCCAGGTATGGTGAAATGCGAACAATGCGGAGAGCTGAAGCTTGCTCACCACGTATGTAAAGTTTGCGGAACATACAAAGCAAGAGAAATCATCAAACAATAGTTTGCATTTAAGAGTAGCACTTCATCTGCCGGTGAAGTGCTATTTTTATGGAAATAAAGCAGGGAACGAAGCTTACATGCCTTGCACTGCGCGGGTTTTCAGGCGCTTTTCAAGCCAAAGCTTTATTTTTGCGCCGGCATGCTTTATACTACATATTAGTACCTGGTTCTAAATGGTAAGGAATAACAGAGAAACCTAACTACAGCGGCCACTCTTACGGGCCGGAAAGCTGCACATCAGGCCTGTGCCGGGAGGTGAGCCGCTATCGAGCGGATGTCCAAGAAGGAACGTCAGCAGCAGCTGCTGGCTATAATAGAAGGGAACCCGTTTGTAACTGACCGGGAATTGACCCGCCAGCTGAAGGTAAGTATCCAGACGATCCGGCTGGACCGGCTGGAGCTGGGGATTCCCGAGCTGCGTGAGCGGATGAAGCAGATGGCGGAGCATTCCTATGATCAGGTGCGTTCCCTGCCAGCTGATGAAGTGGTCGGTGATATTGTGGATCTGCAGCTGGATAAGAGCGGGATTTCGATCTTCGAGATCCGTGATGAGCATGTGTTCTCCCGCAACGGGATTGCCCGTGGCCACTACGTCTTCGGCCAGGCGAATTCGCTGGCAGTAGCCATAATTAATGATGAGATTGCCTTAACGGCTTCGGCCGACATCCGGTTTGTGCGCATGGTCCGGCTGGGAGAGAAATGCATTGCCAAGGCGCAGGTGCGCTCACTTGCGGGCCGGAACGGCAAGGCTGAAGTGGATGTATTTACATATGTCGGAGAAGAGCTGGTATTTCAAGGCCATTTTATAGTGTATCGTTCAGCAACTGAAGAGTACAACGAAGGGGGAAACCGGAGTGCGGATCGCCATTGATGCCATGGGCGGGGATAATGCTCCTGAATGTAATGTGGAAGGCGCGCTGGCAGCGGCTGCGGAGTGGAATGACATAGAGATCGTACTGGTCGGTGATGAAGCGCGGCTTGAGCCGCTGCTGAAGACTAAGCCTTCCAACGTTACCGTACGTCATGCGGGGGATGTGATCGGTTCGGATGAAGAGCCGGTGAAGGCGGTCCGCCGCAAAAAGGACTCATCCATGGTCGTAGCCGGACGGATGGTCCGCGAGGGTGAGGCCGATGCCATGATCTCCTCTGGGAATACCGGAGCATTGATGACTACAGGACTTCTGGTAGTCGGAAGAATGGAAGGGATCGAGCGGCCGGCGCTGGCCCCGATGATTCCGACGCTGGATGATGTCGGTGTGCTGGCCCTGGATCTTGGAGCCAATATGGATGCCAAGCCGCAGCATCTGGCACAGTATGCCCTGATCGGCAGCATCTACCGTAACAAAGTGCACGGCATTGCGAAGCCCCGGGTAGGCCTGCTGAACGTAGGGACGGAGCCGGGCAAGGGGAATGAATTGACCAAGGAAGCCTATCCGCTCCTGGAGGCGCTGCAGGGCATTCATTTTGTCGGCAATGTGGAAGCGCGGGATGTGCTCACCGGAAGCTGCGATGTGCTGGTCTGTGACGGCTTCGCCGGTAATATACTTCTGAAGACGCTGGAAGGAACGGCCGGCGCGATGTTCTCCCTGCTGAAGGAGCAGTTCAGCAAATCGCTGAAGACGAAGCTGGGTGCGGCGATCCTGATGCCGGAGCTTAGAAGCCTGAAGGGGAAGATGGATTATAAGGAACACGGCGGAGCGCCGCTGCTCGGTCTTAGCGGCCTGGTAGTGAAGGGGCATGGTTCGTCCGACGGCAATGCGGTGAAGAATGCGGTAAGACAGGCACGGATTGCGCTGAAGGCGGATCTGGTGCCTAGTATATCGAAGGAAATTAGCGGGAAGTGAGTGAAGACATGAGACAATTACGTCCGGTAGGAATTATTGGGACTGGCAAATATGTGCCTGAGAGAATATTAACCAACAGCGATCTGGAGAAGATCGTCGAAACGAATGATGAATGGATTGTCAGCCGCACGGGAATCCGGGAACGGCATATTGCAGCCCCGGAGCAGGCTACCTCTGATCTGGCCTATGAAGCGGCCCTGAAGGCACTGGAATCCGCAGGCATGAAGGCTGAGGAGCTGGATCTGATCATTGTCGCTACAGTAACACCTGATAGTGCTTTCCCGTCCACAGCCTGCATTCTGCAGGACAAGCTGGGAGCCAAGAACGCGGCCGCTTTCGATCTGTCGGCAGCCTGCTCCGGGTTCGTCTACAGTCTGGCTACGGCAACCGGCTTTATCCAGAATGGAATGTATAACAATGCGCTGGTAATCGGTGCAGATACGCTGTCGCGCATTACAGATTATACAGACCGCAATACCTGCGTGCTGTTCGGTGACGGTGCCGGTGCGGTAATCGTCGGCGAGGTTCCGGAAGGACGCGGCTTCCAGTCCTTCGATCTTGGGGCGGAAGGCTCTGGCGGCAGCCTGCTTAATCTTGAAGCGGGCGGCTCGCGTCTGCCAGCTTCCCAGCAGACCGTAGAAGACAAGAAGCACTTCATCTATATGAATGGCCGCGAGGTCTTCAAGTTCGCAGTACGCGTCATGGGATCGGCCACGGAGCGTGTGCTTACCAAGGCGGGATTGACTAAGGAGAATATCGACTTGTTCGTGCCGCATCAGGCCAACATCCGGATTATTCAATCCGCAATGCAGCGTCTGGATCTGCCGCCGGAGAAGGTTGTAGTCAACGTTGATAAATACGCGAATACCTCCGCAGCCTCTATTCCGCTGGCTCTTGTAGAAGCAGCCGAGGAAGGCCGGATGAAGGCAGGCGATGCAGTGCTTATGGTCGGCTTCGGCGGCGGACTTACCTGGGGAGCTTCTGTGCTGATCTGGTAAGAATCGGGGCATTAATAATAGTGACGCAGCAGCTCAATCCGGGGAATATCCGGGCTCGCTGCAGCTAAAGGGAAGGAGCTGTATACCTCATGAGCAAAATTGCATTTGTCTTTCCCGGTCAGGGTGCACAGGCAATCGGTATGGGTAAGGATGTATATGAAGCATTGCCTCAGAGCCGTGCAGTCTTTGAAAAGGGTGACGAGGTACTTGGGTTTCCGCTGAGCGGGCTTGTATTTGAAGGGCCGGACAGCGAGCTTAAGCAGACGGTGAACACTCAGCCAGCACTGGTTACAGCCAGTGTGGCTTATCTGAAAGCGCTAAGCGGCCTTCAGGTTACGCCGGATTATGTGGCAGGCCACAGTCTTGGCGAATATAGCGCTCTTGTGGCAGCCGGCGTGCTGTCCTATGAAGATGCTGTAAGGCTGGTCCGCCTGCGCGGACAATTCATGGAAGAAGCAGTTCCCGGAGGACAGGGGGCTATGGCAGCGGTGCTTGGAGCAGACCGTGAGGCGCTTACAGAATTATGCAGCAGTATTACAGCGGCGGGCACTCCCGTTGAACTGGCGAATGTCAATTGTCCGGGACAGATTGTGGTCTCCGGTTCCGTAGCCGGTGTAGATGAGGTGGTCCAGCGTGTGAAGGAAGCCGGCGGTAAACGGGCGATTCCGCTGGAGGTTAGCGGGCCGTTCCACTCCTCATTAATGAAGGGTGCGGCTGAGCGGTTGGCTGCCGAACTCCAGAAGGTAACCTTCAATGCTCCTGCTATGCCGGTAGTGGCCAATGTGACTGCTGCTCCGGTGACAGACCCTGAAGAAATCCGCAAGCTGCTGGTAGAACAGGTGTATTCTCCGGTACTCTGGCAGGATAGCGTGGAATGGCTCATTGGCGCAGGTGTAGATACTTTTGTAGAGATTGGCTCCGGCAGCGTGCTGGCTGGCCTGATCCGCAAGATTGACAGGAAGGTCAAGGTTGTGAATATCAACAGTCTGGAGAGCGTGCAGGCTGGCTGGTAAGCCGCTTGGCCTAACCGCAGCCGCATGATTATCGAAGGGGGACAACATAGCATGTTTGCAGCACTAAAAGGTCAGACCGCCCTTGTAACCGGAGGGTCCCGGGGGATCGGCCGCAGCATTGCCTTGGCACTCGCTGCTCATGGCGTGAAGGTCGCGGTGAACTATTCCGGCAGCCTTCAGGCGGCTGAAGAGACCGTAGCCCGGATTCACGAGCTGGGCTCGGAAGGAATCGCTCTGCAGGGGAATGTCGGCCGCAGCAGTGACGCCGAGAACCTGGTCAAAGAGGTTATCCAGACCTGGGGGAAAATTGATATCCTGGTGAACAATGCGGGCATTACCCGGGACAATCTGATCATGCGTATGAAAGAGGAAGAATTCGATCAGGTCATCGAGACGAATCTGAAGGGCGTCTTTAACTGCCTGAAGGCAGTAACCCGCCCGATGATGAAGCAGCGTTATGGCCGGATCATCAATATTTCCTCGGTTGTGGGCGTGACGGGGAATCCCGGACAGGTGAACTATACCGCTGCCAAGGCAGGGGTAATCGGCATGACGAAGTCTGCGGCCCGCGAGCTGTCTTCACGTGGAATCACCGTGAACTGCATCGCGCCAGGCTTCATTGATACCGACATGACCCGCGAGTTGTCCGATGAGGTTCGCAGCGAGCTGATCAAGGGGATTCCCTTGGGAGAGCTTGGGCGGGCGGAGGACATTGCGAATGCGGCGGTATTCCTGGCTTCGGAAGGGGCAGCTTACATGACAGGCCAGACGCTTCATGTGGATGGCGGAATGTACATGTAAGGCTTCGCAGGCGTCAGATCATTACGGGGGAAGATGGACAGAGGCGGCCAGGGCAGCGTTTTTTATGCTCTATGGTATTTTGACTTCATATCTCGTATAATACCAAAAGAGGAGGTGAACCGGATGTCCGATGTATTGGAGCGTGTAACACGCATTGTCATCGACCGCTTAGGTGCCGATGAAGCAGAGGTAACATTAGAAGCGTCTTTCAAAGATGATTTAGGTGCTGATTCTCTTGATGTTGTAGAATTGGTAATGGAATTGGAAGATGAATTCGACATGGAAATCTCTGATGAAGATGCAGAGAGAATTACGACCGTGGGTGAAGTTGTGAAGTACATACAATCTCATACCTAGAGTCATATGATTGAGGGTCCCGTTCCTGCCAGGGCGGGACTTCTCCTCATTTTACAGTTCTTTCAGTTAAGCTTCCGCGAAGAGACGCATGAGCATCTTTATGAAGATAATACAGAACCGCAGATTAATTAATCCTGCGGCGACTGCAGTTTATATAGACATCTGGTATGTTTGCGTTTACACATTGTAGAGGTACACAGCCTATAGACGGGGTGATTATGTTTGAATCATAGAGTAGTTGTAACTGGTATGGGTGTAATGACTTCGCTGGGTAAGGATCTTGAGACGTTCTGGGATAGCCTCATGAGCGGCAAGTCCGGAGTATCCCTGGTTGAAGCTTTTGATGTCAGTGAATATCCAACAAGAATCGCTTCCTCGGTCAAGGATTTCGATGCGGAAGCACGCTTCGGCCGCAAGGAAGCCCGCAAGATGGACCGGTTCGTACAATTCGCGGTTGCTGCCGGTGAAGATGCGCTGAAGGACAGCGGACTTACGATCGGTGAAGATATCGATGCAGAGCGGATCGGGGTATCTGTCGGCTCTGGAATCGGCGGCCTCGGCACATGGGAAGATAACCACAACCTGCTGCTCGAAAAAGGCCCGAAGCGGGTCAGCCCGTTCTTCATTCCAATGATGATTGCCAACATGGGCTCCGGCCAGCTGTCGATCAATCTCGGGGCCAAGGGACCGAATACAACGACAGTGACCGCTTGTGCAACAGGCAGCCACTCCATCGGGGAATCCTTCCGTCTGATCCAGCGCGGTGATGCGGATGCGATGATCTGCGGCGGTGCGGAAGCCACCATTCGTCCTACAGGAATGGCAGGCTTTTGTGCAATGAGAGCCATGTCTACCCGCAATGACGAGCCGGAGAAGGCCAGCCGCCCGTTTGATGTGGACCGTGACGGCTTTGTCATGGGCGAGGGTGCGGGAATCCTGATTCTCGAATCCCTGGAGCACGCCGAGAAGCGCGGAGCCAAGATCTATGCCGAAGTCATCGGATACGGTCTCAGCGCCGATGCCCACCACATGACGGAGCCTGATCCTGACGGTGCAGCGCGCTGCATGAAGATGGCGATCCGTGATGCCGGTATTAATCCTGAGGATATCGACTACATCAATGCGCATGGTACATCTACACCGGTAGGCGATAAATCCGAGACAGCCGCTGTGAAGAAGGCGCTCGGAGAGCATGCGTACAAGGTTGCGATCAGCTCAACCAAATCGATGACAGGCCACTTGCTTGGCGCTGCCGGCGGGGTGGAAGCGATTATCTGCGGGCTGTCCCTGCAGAAGGGGATGATTGCCCCTACCATCAATTTGGACAACCCTGACCCGGATTGCGATTTGGACTATGTTCCGAATGTGCCACGTCAGGCGGAGCTGAATATCGCGATGTCGAATTCCTTCGGATTCGGGGGACATAACGCGACCGTTATTCTCAAAAAATATAATAAGTAAGGGGAGACAGTGCAGTGAAAGGAGACCTGAAGCAGTTACAAAGCCAACTTCAAATCCAATTTCACGATCCTGTACTTCTGAAGCAGGCTTTCACCCATGCATCTTATGTGAACGAACACCGGTTCAATCAGCATCAGGACAACGAGCGCCTGGAGTTCCTGGGTGATGCGGTGCTTGAGCTGACGGTGTCCGAATATCTGTATAATCTGCTCCCGGACAGACCCGAAGGAGAATTGACCAAGCTGCGTGCTGCGATTGTCTGTGAGCCGTCGCTGGTCCGGTTCGCCGAGACCTTGGGCTTCGGGCGGTATGTACTGCTGGGAAAAGGGGAAGAGCTTACGGGCGGGCGTACCCGCCCGGCTCTGCTGGCTGATGTGTTTGAAGCCTTCGTGGGAGCGCTCTATCTCGATCAGGGACTGGAGACAGCCCGGAGATTCCTGGATAATCACGTATTTCCGCTGGTGGAAACCGACGGTAAGCTGCAAATGCAGATGAGCGACTTCAAGACAGAGCTTCAGGAACTGATACAGCATCATGGGATGGGTACGCTGGAATATCGGATTATTGAAGAACGCGGACCGGCGCATGAGCGTGAGTTCGTCTCAGAAGTATATATGGCCAGCCGTTCACTCGGCAGCGGCAGCGGCCGCTCCAAGAAGGAAGCGGAGCAGCAGGCAGCGGCAGCGGCGTTATTGCTTCTGAAGGAAGATGGTGCCTGAAGGCACATTTGAACATCTGAAATGCGGAGTAGAGCAGCAATGGTCTGAATGCCGGCGGTTCGGCGGAAGTCAGACTTTTGCTGCTCTTTTTCGAAAGATCAGAAATGATATGTTTTGGAGTAAACATCGAAGCAGGTGCACCACTTTGTGGGGTTGTTTTGGCAACGAAACACTATGTTATAATGGGTCAGAGGTGATTGGCGAGTTATGTTTCTGAAACGGATTGAATTAGCGGGCTTCAAATCATTTGCCGACAAAACGGAGATGGAATTTGTACGCGGAATTACGGCTGTAGTCGGTCCGAACGGCAGCGGCAAAAGTAACATATCCGACGGCATCCGCTGGGTGCTTGGGGAGCAGAGTGCCAAATCCCTGCGCGGCGGCAAGATGGAGGATATTATATTTGCCGGAAGTGATGCCCGCAAGGCGGTCAACTACGGTGAGGTCTCGCTGACGCTGGATAATGAGGATCATGTGCTGCCGCTGGATTTCAGCGAGGTGACCGTGACCCGGCGTGTCCACCGCAGCGGAGACAGTGAATACCTGATCAATAAACAGGCCTGCAGGCTGAAGGATATTACGGAGCTGTTCATGGATACCGGTATCGGCCGTGAAGCTTATTCAATTATCGGACAAGGCCGGATAGAAGAGATTCTCAGTACCCGTTCGGAAGACCGGAGGGGGATCTTTGAAGAGGCTTCAGGTATTGTTAAATATAAATCACGCAAAAAGGATGCCGGCCGCAAGCTCGATGAGACCGAGCAGAATTTGCTGCGGATTCATGACCTGATCAGCGAGCTTGAGGATCAGGTGGGACCGCTGAAGGACCAGTCTGAGAAGGCGATAAGATACAAGGAGCTGCGGGAGCAGCTAAAGCATCTGGAGATTTCGGTATATGTGCATCAGATCGAAGGCATACATACATCCTGGCAGGAGGGTAACGCCCGCCTGGAGGTGCTTAAGACGGAGCAGCTGGAGCTGTCCACTGTAGTCTCTGCCCATGATGCCAAGCTGGAGAGCGGCCGGGCAGAGCTGCGTAATCTGGAGCAGGAAGTGGAGAAGCTGCAGGAACAGCTGCTGCGCAGCAGCGAAGCCAACGAGAAGAGCGAAGGCTACGGAGAGCTGCTGAAGGAGCGCCGCAGGAATCTGGAGCAGAACCGGGAACAGCTCATGCAGACTCTGGGTTCTGTAGGCGAACGCTCTGAGGGGCGGCAGCGTGAGCTGGCGGAGCTTGAGCATAAGCTGAAGCAGACCCTGCAGACGCTTGCGGAGCTGCGGGCACAGCTGGCGGATGAGGAATCGAAGCTGCAGGGTGTGGCCGGCGGCATCAGCCAGAGCAAGGAAGAGAAGCTGAAGAGTGCTCTGCTTGAGCTGATGAACCTGATGGCTCAGGCGCGCAACGAGATCCGCTATGCGGATCAGCAGAAGGAGAGCCTGGAGCGGCGGATGAGCCGCAGCCAGGAGGAGAGCGGCAAGTGGACAGCGCGGCTGGAGGAGCTGGTCTCTGCACAGAGCGGGCTGAAGGATAAGATTGCCGCGCTAGGCAAGGAAATCGGGCTGCTGCGCGGTGCGTACATTACGGAGAGCGAGCAGACCGGCAAACGGCAGAAGCTGCTTGAAGAGACGCAGAGCGGCCTGCGCAAATGGGAGCAGAAGCGCGAAGCCCAGGTGTCCCGGCATGAGACGATGAAGGAAATGCAGGATGATTTTGACGGCTTCATGCTTGGGGTCAAAGAGGTGCTGAAGGGCGCGCGCAAAGGACAGCTAAATGGTGTACACGGGGCAGTTGCCGAATTGATCTCCGTTCCCGAGAAGCTCGAAATGGCAATTGAGACCGCCATGGGTGCTTCCTTGCAGCATGTGGTTATGGAGAATGAAGCGGTGTCCCGGCAGGCGATTGCTTTCCTGAAGCAGCGTCAGCTCGGACGGGCGACCTTCCTCCCGCTGGATGTGATCCGGCCCCGGCAGATTACCGGCAGTGACCGCAGCATGGTTCAAGGTGCCGAAGGGTTCGTCGGTATCGCCTCGGAGCTGGTCGGCTATGAAGACAAGTATGGAAGCATTATCGGAAGCCTGCTCGGCAATGTCGTAATCGCTGAGAGTCTGGAGCAGGCGAACCGCATTGCGGCCAAATGCCAATACCGCTACAGAGTGGTTACACTGGAAGGCGATGTGGTGAATGCAGGCGGTTCGATGACGGGCGGCAGCCAGCATAAGAAGAACAACAGCCTGCTTAGCCGCAAGCGTCAGCTTGACCAGCTCTCCGGCGAGATTGAAGAGAGCGAGCAGCAGATTGCCAAGCTGAAGCAGGGGATCAGCCGCTTGCGCGCTGAACAGGACAAGGGCTCCCAGAAGCTGGAGCAGCTGCGGCATGACGGTGATGAGAAGCGGCTGGAGGAACAGCGCGTATCCGGCGATCTGAAGCAGCTGGAGCAGGAGCTGCGGCATGTGCAGGAGCAGGTCGAGGGCGCAGGCGCGGAGCGCAGCGGCTTCGAGCAGGAGGTACGCGGGCTGGACGAGGCCCGCAAGCAGGCGGAAGCTGAGCTGTCCCGGCTGGAGAAGGAAGAGCAGGAGGCGCACGCAGCTATCCGCAGTGCCGAGTCGGACCGCAAGGCGAATGAATCAGCCAAGGAAGAGCTGCAGGGCAAGCTGACCGGGATGAAGGTCACGGAGGGCAAGCTGGATCAGGAGATCTTCTCGCTGGAGGAGCAGCTGCGCCGGATGAGGCAGGACGCCGGCTCCCAGGAGAAGGAGCTGCGCCAGAGCCGCAGCCTGCTTATGACCATCGAGCAGGATCTGGAAGAGAATGCACGGGAGACCGTGAAGCAGAAGGAAGAGGTCAACAGTCTGAGACTGAGCAAGGAAGATACGTCTGCGAGGCTTGACCTGGCCCGTGCCGACCGCGCGGCGATCTCGCGCAAGCTGGAGCTGGCGGAAGGCGAGACCAAAGACCAGCGGCAGGCGCTCCGGGCGGTCGAAGACAAGCTCCGTTCCACGGAGGTTGCCGTCGGGCGGCTCGATGTGGAGCTGGACAATATTCTCCGCAAGCTGAGCGATGACTACGAGCTGAGCTATGAGCTGGCGAAGCAGCGTTATCCGGTGCCGGAGGATGTGCCTGCGGCACAGCTGGAGGTGCAGCGTCTGAAGCGCAGCATCTCCGGTCTGGGCGAGGTCAACCTTGGCGCGATTGAAGAGTATCAGCGGGTGCATGAGCGGTATACTTTTCTCAGCGGGCAAAAGGATGATCTGGTGGAAGCCAAAACAACGCTGTATCATGTGATCCGTGAGATGGAAGAGGAGATGTCGAAGCGCTTCAAGCAGACCTTCGATGCCATCCGCCGCGAGTTCGGCACGGTGTTCACGAAGCTGTTCGGCGGCGGCCGGGCAGATCTGCAGCTGCTCGACCCTGAGCATATGCTCGATACAGGGATTGATATCGTTGCCCAGCCGCCGGGCAAGAAGCTGCAGAATCTCCAGCTTCTCTCCGGCGGAGAACGCGCCTTAACCGCGATGGCTCTGCTGTTCGCCATTCTGCAGGTCAAGCCGGTGCCGTTCTGCGTCCTGGATGAAGTGGAAGCGGCGCTGGATGAAGCCAATGTGGTGCGCTTCGCCCAGTACCTGCGCGAGTTCTCGGAGCAGACGCAGTTCATCGTAGTGACCCACCGCAAGGGAACGATGGAGGAAGCCGATGTGCTCTATGGCGTGACGATGGAGGAAGGCGGC
The DNA here is from genome assembly GCF_038006885.1 of Paenibacillus sp. FSL R7-0302. Classification (NCBI taxonomy): domain Bacteria; kingdom Bacillati; phylum Bacillota; class Bacilli; order Caryophanales; family Paenibacillaceae; genus Paenibacillus; species Paenibacillus sp. FSL R7-0302. The sequence continues at coordinate 3,157,729 of NZ_JBBOWB010000001.1, read as the reverse complement.
GTATCCAAGCTCGTATCCGTGCGGCTGGAGGATGAAGAGGCTGAGATAGCTTAACGATATAGACGCAGGATTCATGAAGTGATCCCTATAACCCTTTAGGAGGAAGCATAAGCATATGAGTTTTTTCAAAAAACTGAAAGACAGCATCTCCGGTAAAACGGAAAGCGTAACGAAACAGTTCCGCGACGGTCTGGAGAAAACACGCAAGGGCTTCGTTGAGAAGGTCTCGGATCTGATTATCCGCCGCAAAAAGATCGATGAAGAGTTCTATGAGGAGCTGGAAGAGATTCTGATCGGCGCCGATGTAGGCGTAAATACGGTCATGAATCTGGTGGAGGAGCTGCGTGCCGAAGTGAAGCAGAAGCGGATCGAGGACGCGGCAGAGCTTCAGCCGATTCTCTCCCGCAAGCTGATGGAGCTGCTGCGCGGAGATGATGACAACAGTCTGAACGAGAATCCGGACGGCATTACCGTGATCCTGTTCGTCGGCGTGAACGGAGTCGGGAAGACGACGACCATCGGCAAGCTGGCGCACCGCTACAAGCAGGAAGGCAAGAAGGTTCTGCTGGCGGCAGGCGACACCTTCCGTGCCGGAGCCATTGAGCAGCTTGAGGTGTGGGGCAAGCGTGCCGGAGTGGATGTGATCAAGCAGCAGTCGGGCTCGGACCCGGCAGCGGTGATGTTCGATGCGGTTCAGGCTGCCAAGCAGCGCAGTGTGGATGTGCTGATCTGCGATACGGCAGGCCGGCTGCAGAACAAGAGCAATCTGATGGAAGAGCTGAACAAGATCTTCCGTGTCATTCAGCGCGAGATTCCAAGCGCCCCGCATGAGGTGCTGATGGTGCTGGATGCCACCACCGGGCAGAATGCGCTGACCCAGGCCAAGCTGTTCGGCGAGAAGAGCGGCGTGACCGGCCTGGTACTGACGAAGCTCGACGGAACGGCGAAGGGCGGAATCGTGGTAGCGATCCGCCAGGAAATGAACCTGCCGGTGAAGCTGGTCGGTCTGGGCGAGAAAATGGAAGATCTTCAGCCATTCGACTCCGACCAGTTCGTGCATGCCCTGTTCGCAGGCATGATCTCGGAAGAAGCAGATTCGGAAGAATAACTGCATAACGGCCATCGCACCCTCCCTAAGGAATGAGTCATTCCCGGGGAGGTTTTTTGTGTTATCATCCAGTTCCTCTATATATTAAAAAAACAACATATGAAAAATTCATAATAGTACTGCTTGTCAGCACTCCGGCATACAATTGGATGTGGAATGAACGCGGAGCACCCCGAAAAGCAAGTTTAAGAGAAAGGAAGCGATTCCAAACCAGCAGAATGGTGCGGAAACTCCATTTTGCTGTTATATATATTGACATGGATAATATCATTTACGTATTATGAAGGTAGTAAATCATATTTTCGTGGTGAATTTTTAAAATTTGAACTTATTTGTTAAGAAACATAACACATTATACTGATCCGAGAGGAGTCGGGCTCATGTCCAAACTAGATCCTTTGCCCGGTCTGTCTCCGTATCCGCTGCAGCATTTCTATGATGAGATGTATGCGGATGAACGGAACGTCCGGCCTCATTACAAGCATGTGAACCGCATGTTTTCCGGGATGAGCCCCGAAGAGCTGCAAGGCAAGCAGAAGCTGATGCAGCGTCGGATGATGGAAGAAGGCATTACTTTTACACTGTACAACCCGGCACAGGATCAGCCTATGGAGCGGACGATTCCCTTCGATATGATTCCGCGCATTATCCCCAAGGGGGAATGGGAACGGCTGGAGGCGGGGATTGTACAGCGGATTACCGCACTGAATCTGTTCATTCATGATATTTACCATGAGCAATATATTGTGAAGGACGGAATTGTGCCGCGGCGGATGGTGATCTCGAACTGTTATTTCCGGCCGGAAATGTCCGGACTCCGTGTACCCGGCGGTGCGTACATCACTACTTCAGGCATCGATCTGATCCGCCATCATGACGGCGAATATTATGTGCTTGAGGATAATCTGCGTACACCTTCGGGCTTCTCGTATCTGTTCAAAGGCAGATCGCTCATGAACCAGCTGTTTCCTGAGCTGTCGTTTGCCAGCTCCATCCGCGATGTGGATCACAGCCTGAACCGTTTTCTGTCCGTGCTGCGCAGCCTGTCCCCGTCCCGGACCAAGGACCCGGTCATTGCCCTGCTGACACCGGGGGAATACAATTCGGCTTATTATGAGCATGCTTTTCTGGCACAGCAGATGGGCATTCATCTGGTTGAGGGCCGTGATCTGGTCGCTCAGGACCACAAAATCTACCTGAAGGTGATGAACGGTCTGCGCAGAGTGGATGTGCTGTACCGCCGGCTGGATGATGATTTCATTGATCCCTTGGCTTTTCAGCCCAGCTCGCTGCTTGGGGTTGCAGGTCTGATGAATGCCTACCGGGCAGGAAATATCGCGATTGCCAATGCGCCCGGAACCGGGGTAGCCGATGACAAGGCCATGTATGTGTATGTGCCCGATATGATCCGCTACTACCTTAATGAAGAGCCGATTCTGGGCAATGTGCCGACCTATCTGCTGTCACGGCCGCAAGAGCGCCAGTATGTGCTGGATCATCTGTCTGAAATGGTGGTGAAGGAGACGTCTCTCTCCGGGGGCTACGGCATGCTGATCGGAAGTGAGGCATCGAAGCAGGAACTTATCGACTTCCGGCTCAAAATACTGGCGGAACCGGAGCGTTATATCGCCCAGCCGATCATGTCACTGTCCCGTGCGCCGGTCTTGTCGGAAGGCAGTATGGCTCCGCGGCATATTGATCTTAGAGCGTTTGCGCTGATGGGGGCCGACCGCAAGCCGCATGTCATTCCAGGGGGACTGACCCGGGTGGCGATGCGCGAAGGCTCGCTGGTCGTGAACTCTTCCCAAGGCGGCGGAGTGAAGGATACCTGGGTCATGGCGTAGAGACTACTATCTAAGGTGAAAGGGGGGGCTAGAATGCTGAATCGCAATGCGGAGGCTCTATTCTGGATCGGCCGGTATATTGAACGGGCTGAGAATCACGCCCGGCTGATCGATGTACATTACCATATCCAGCAGGAAGAGGATTACCAGGAAGAGGGTCACAAGTGGTCGCGCCTGATTGATGCACTCGGGGTCCGGAATGAATATCTGCGGCAGTTTGAAAGCTTCAGTGAACAGGACGTCTTATCCTTCATCACGCTGGATATGGGGAATACCAATTCCTTGTTCTCCTGTGTGCATCAGGCGAGGAATAATCTGCGCACGCTGCGCCAGCATCTGCCGAGTGAGCTGTGGGATATTATCAATGGCTTCAACCTGTGGCTCGGTGAACAGTCGGTAACAGATATCATGCGCGGCCCGCATCAATTCTATCAGCAGGTCAAGGAGCGGGCGGCGATGTTCCTCGGCGCGGAGCAATCGGTGATGCTCCGAGGCAATGAATGGCATTTCATCGAGAGCGGCCGGTTTCTGGAACGGGCGGAGAATACGACACGTATCCTGCAGACCGTCACGGTATCCTGCAAGTCGAAGGCTATCAATTCTATCTATACCCAGCTTCAGGCTGTGCTGAAATCGGTGAGCGGCTATCAGTCCTTCCGCCGGTATTACGCCGATGATATGTCGCCGGAATGCATTCTGGAATTCCTGATCGTGAACCCGCTCTTCCCGCGTTCAATCCGCTTCTCCTTCCACAAGCTGGAGGAGCATCTGGCCAAGCTGGAGCTGGATTCTTCAGAGAAGGGCTCAGGGCATGAGAAGGTGATCCGTCAGGCGGGCAAGATCAAGGCGGAGCTGGATTATATGGAGAAGGAAGAGATGTCCGGGGACCTGACCCTGGATGTGCTGGAGTCACTGATGATATCCTGTCAGAGGCTCGGCCGAACGATGGACGGTGCTTTTTTTCGCCGTGAAGGAGTCTCGGTATGAAAATACAGATCAACCACACAACCACCTACAGCTATCCCGAGCCGGTGACGGACAGTGTCAATGAGATCCGGCTGACGCCGCGCACGAACTACCGGCAATCCTGTTATCACCATGAGGTGGAGGTGCATCCGCCGGCTAATCTGCTGACCTATGAGGATTTCTTCGGCAACCGGGTCCATGCCTATTCGGTGAACAAGCCGCATACGGAAATGGTGATTCACACCAAAGCGACCGTGGTTACGCTCGACAAGGCGCAAGGCACCGATCTTCCGCATATTCCGCTGGAAGATCAGGTGAAGCTGCTGAATGACGAGAAGTTTCAGAACCGGTATATTGAGTTTATTCTGCCTACCCGGTACACCGAGGTGACGCCGGAGCTGGTGGAATTCGCGTCGCAGCATCCTTTTGAGGAAGCCGAGGATATGTACGAATGGACCCGGAAGCTGTCGTCCACCATCTACGAGCAGTTTACTTACGATCCCGAGGCGACGAGTGTCAACACTACAGTGAAAAGAGCACTGATGCTAAAGCGCGGAGTCTGCCAGGACTATGCACATCTGATGATTGCGGTCTGCCGCAGTGTCGGCTTGCCCTCGCGTTATGTGAGCGGGTACCATTTTGTAGGGGACCTGCAGGGGGGCAACGCCAACTTCGAACAGGCCTCGCATGCTTGGGTGGAGACACATATTCCGGGTACGGGCTGGCTGGGCTTCGATCCGACCAACAATGCTGAAGTAAGCTGGCGGTATATCAAGCTTGGGCATGGACGGGATTATAAGGATATCGTTCCGGTCAAAGGGGTATACCGCGGAGCAGCGGGCACGCTTACGGTTAAGGTGGATGTACGGCAGCTGGAGAATTGAATGAGTCAGAGGAGACCCCGCAGCTGCGGGGTCTTTGTTGCTGACGGTAAGCTGCTCATTAGGCCCGGTTAATGGATGCGCTGTGCATGTTGCACAAGGTTTGTGCAATTTTTTGCATAATCTGATTATAATCAAGCATCAATTGGGTAATCTTGAAACAGAGCCATTACATGCAGAATGGTATTCACGGAAGGAGAGTGTACATATGAGCCCAAATATAGCAAAAAAGCAGCGTTTTCAAGGGAAAACAGCCATAATCACAGGTGCGGGCTCGGGAATCGGCAGAGCGGCAGCGATCCAGCTGGCACGTGAAGGTGCGAATGTCGCCTTATTCGATCTGGTGAACGAACGTACCTCGATCCTTGAACAGAAATTGAATAAGCTGCGCAGGGACTGCGCATTAGCGATTGATGTGGACACTTCGGATGCCGGCCGGATGGAGGAAGCGGTGCGCAGAACCGTGGAGCATTTCGGAGGCCTGGATATTGTGTTCGCCAATGCGGGCATTAACGGAGTGGTCGGGCCGATTGAGGAGCTGAGCGTAGGCGATTGGGAGAAGACCCTCTCTGTCAATCTGACAGGCACCTTCCTGACGCTGAAATACAGCATTCCCCATCTGAAGGAGAAGGGCAAAGGCAGTATTATTATTACCAGCTCCATCAACGGCAACAGCAGATTCACCAGCTTCGGCTGGTCACCATACAGCACCACTAAGGCCGGCCAGGTCGCTTTTGCCAAGATGGCTGCACTGGAGCTGGCCAAGTTCAAAATCCGGGTCAATGTCATTTGTCCGGGAGCGATCGCCACGAATATCGACGAGAGCACGGAGTGGAACGATGATGTGGAGTCAATTGTCATTCCCATTGAATTCCCCGACGGTGCACAGCCGCTGGCTGACGGTCCGGGCAAACCGGAGAATGTGGCCGATCTGGTCGCGTTCCTGGCCTCGGATGAATCCATTCATATTACCGGCTCGCAGATTGTGATTGACGGTGCGGAGTCGCTGCTGTCTTAGGCATATTCTGCCGCCCGTTTCTGCTATGAGACACTGCCATGATTGGCGGTGTTTTTCTTTTGTCACAAACAATCTAATTAGATGGTTGTAAAATAACAAACGAAATGATAATATGTCTATATAAAAGCAAACAAAGGGTGTGATGGTCCAGTTGGCAGAAGAGAATGAAGCAGTGCGGATCTCGGAGAAATTCTGGAATGCGTCCATTGCAGAATTGAAGCAGGGCTATAATGTGGAGACGGAAGAGCGAACGGTAAAGTATCATTGTCTGGTCTGCGGAGCTGTCTTCGAGAAGGGCTTGATCTATAAGGATGGCGAGCAGTATTACGAAGCGGAGAAGTTCGCAGCTCTGCATGTGGACAGGGTTCATGGCGGGATGTTCCATTGGCTGCTGACGCTGGACAAGAAGCTGAGCGGGTTAACCGATTTGCAGAAGGGGCTGCTCCAGGCCTTCCGCCAAAGTCTTAGCGATGCGGAGGCCGCCAAGGAGCTGGGGATCGGCAGTACCTCCACAGTGCGTAACCACCGGTTCACGCTTCGCGAGAAGGTGAAGCAGGCCAAGCTGTTTCTGGCGGTTATGGAGCTGGCTGAGGAGAAGCCGGGAGCTTCATCGTCTTTTGTGAGTATACCGCGCACGGCTGTGATGGTTGATGAACGGTTCGCAATTACCGAGCAGGAGAACGCCGAGATTCTGGGCACCTATTTCAAACAGGGGCCGGACGGCCCGTTGTCAGAGTTCCCTAAGCGGCAGAAGCGGAAGGCGGCGATTCTGCGCCATTTGCTTCAGCGTTTTGAGACAGGGCGCAAGTACAGTGAGAAGGAAATCAATGCGGTGCTCGAAGCTGCTTATCCCGATTATGTAACGCTCCGGCGTTATCTGATCGATTACGGGCTGCTCGGCCGTGAAGAGGATGGAAGCAGCTACTGGGTGGAATTATAACGGAGAGATGAAGGGGAGAGAAGAAATGACGGATAAAGCCAGACGCAAGGAACTGGGATATAATTATGCGCACACGCACAGGCCAATGGGGGTATACCGGATTGTGAACACCGCGAATGAGAAAATGTATGTGGGAAGCAGCCTGAACCTGGACGGGGTCTGGAATAAGCATAAGTTCATGCTGGATATCAAAGGCCATGACAATAAGGCGCTGCAGGAAGACTGGAATGAACGCGGGGAAGCGGGCTTCCGCTTCGAGGTGCTGGAGCAGATTAAGCCGGAGGAGGATTTCGTGGCCGATGTGCAGGAGCTGAAGAAATACCGCAAGATGCTGCCGGATATGGAGAGTAAATGGCTGGAGCAACTGTCTCCTTACGGGGAGCGCGGATATCATAAGCAGAAATAGCTTTCTGCCTGGTGATAAGAAGCGATAACTTACAGGCAACCGGGAATGAATTTCAGCAGCACCCGTGCTAAAATAAGGACAAAGCGGTAGCGGCGGGTATGCCGGATGTATGCAGGATGTAACAATAGGAAATCCTCAGCTGCTGATGAAAGGTGCGGTGTGTATGGCTATATTATCTTGGCTTGCAGAACAAAGAATTCAGGAAGCTATGCGCAGCGGGGAGTTCGCCAATCTTCCGGGGCACGGTAAGCCGCTGGAGCTGGAGGATCTCTCGGGCGTACCCGAGGAGCTGCGGATGTCCTACAAGATTATGAAGAACGCCGGATTGCTGCCCGAGGAAGTCACGCTGCGGGCAGAGTGCGTAACGCTCGAAGAGCTGCTGGTGGCTTGCCACCGAAGCGGCAACAGCACTGCCGGGGAACGCAAGGAGCTGGAGGGCAGGCTCTCCCTGAAGCGGCTGCGTCTTCAGATGCTTTTGCAGGAACGGGGGCTGGAAGGCAATGCTGCATATGCGGATTACGGGGACGCGATCGGGCAACGGCTGGCTGGAGTGGAACGGGATGGTAGGGAGTAGACGAGTATTGGAAGATGAGACCTCCGGTTCATGGAACCGGGGTTTTTTGGTGCGAGATTATAGGGGAGCTTAGTGTTGAATGGGTCATCCTCTTCCAGCAGCAATGAACCGCTTGATATCTGGAATGAATTCGCCGATGATAGGGAGATGTAGATTAACTTAACCTTGAGCAGATGATGGAGAGATGAAATGAAGCAGCTTCCGATTATGCAGGTGCTCCCTGACCTGAAGAGAATTCTGACAGACCGTGCAGCGGCGATTCTGATTGCCGAGCCTGGAGCGGGGAAGACAACGGCGGTGCCGCCTGCTTTTTTGGAGGAGCCTTGGCTGGCCGGTAAAACCATTCTGATGCTGGAGCCCAGACGCCTGGCAGCCCGTTCAGCCGCAGCTTATATGGCCTCTTGTCTGGGGGAGAATGTGGGTCAGACTGTAGGCTATCGCATGCGGATGGATACCAAGGTGGGGCGGAATACACGTATTGTTGTGGTGACGGAAGGCGTGCTGACGCGAATGCTCCAGAGCGATCCTTCGCTGGGGGATGTGGGGCTTGTGATCTTCGACGAGTTCCATGAGCGCAGCCTGCATGCGGATCTTGGACTGGCACTGGCGCTTGAAGCGCAGAGTGTGCTGCGCGAGGATCTGCGCATTCTGGTGATGTCGGCGACCCTGGATGGAGAACGCGTAGCTTCTCTACTGGGTGAAGCGCCGGTCGTCCGTTGTCCGGGCCGGACGTATCCGGTGGAGACGGTCTATGTGCCGGACGCTGCCGGTGGCTCCACCCCCGAGAAGTCCGCAGCCGCCGCTGTCCGCCGGGCGCTTGCTGAGCAGCCGGGGGATGTGCTGGTCTTTCTGCCCGGCGAGCGGGAGATCCGCCGGACGGAGCAGGAGCTGGCATCAGGAAGCCTGCCGCCGGGAACGGTGCTCCGGCCGCTCTATGGCCAATTGCCGCAGCACCAGCAGGATGCGGCGGTGGCTCCTGCGGTGGAAGGCGAACGGAAGGTCGTACTGGCAACCTCCATTGCCGAGACGAGTCTGACCATCGAAGGGGTACGCTCGGTGATTGACACGGGGCTTCGCCGGACGCAGGTATTCTCTGCGCGTACCGGCATGCCGCGCTTAACGACGGTGCCGGTCTCGAAGGCCTCGGCCGATCAGCGGCGCGGCCGGGCAGGCCGCACAGCGCCAGGCGTCTGCTACAGGCTGTGGAGCCGGGAGGCGCATGATCATCTGCCGGACGATAGCGTGCCGGAGATCATGGAGACCGACCTGGCGCAGCTCGCCCTGGAGCTGGCGCTGTGGGGCGTGCGCGATCCGGGAGCGCTCGCCTGGCTGGATGCGCCGCCTGCCGCGCCTTACGCGCAGGCGACGGCGCTGCTGCGCCAGCTCGGCGCGCTGGACGCCGGCGGCGCCATTACGCCGCACGGCCGCAGCATGGCCGTGCTTGGCGCGCACCCGCGCATCGCGCATATGCTGCTGCGCGCGGCAGACCTTGCAGCTGCGCCGCTCGCCGCCAGGCTCGCTGCGCTGCTGCAGGAGCGGGACCTCTTCCGGGGTCCCGCGGCTCTAGACAGCGACCTCACGCTGCGCGTGGAGGCGCTGCTCGGGTTCGAGCGCTCCGCCGGCAGCGGCGGAGCGGACCCGGCGGCCTTGCGCGCGGTGCAGCGCGAGAGCCGCAGCTTCCTGGCGCAGCTGCAGGCAGCGCCGGGCGAAGGGCCTGGCGACATCAGCCGAAGCGGCCTGCTGCTGTCGTTCGCCTATCCCGACCGGATCGGGCAGGAGCGCGGCAATGGCGCGTTCCTGCTCTCCGGTGGCCGGGGGGCGGCGATGCGCGAGGGGCAGCCGCTGGCGCGCTCGCCCTACATCGTGGCACCCGGCGTGGATGACCGTGCCGGGCAGAGCCGGATTATGCTTGCCGCAGCGCTCTCCGAGCAGGACCTGCTGAAGCATCATGCGGACAGCCTTCTGGAGGAGCGCGAAGTCTACTGGGACAGTGAGAGCGGAAGCGTGAAGGCGCGAAGAGTGACCCGGCTGGGGGCGCTCATTCTGAAGCAAACGACCCATGAGCGGGCTACTCCCGAGGAGACGGAGAGCGTACTGCTGAAGGTGATCGCGGCGGAAGGGCTACAACTGCTGCCATGGGAGAAAGGGACCACTCAGCTGCGGCAGCGGATGGAATTCATGCACTCACTGCGGGCCGACTGGCCCGATATGTCGGATGAGGCGTTGACAGATACATTGGAGGAATGGCTGGCACCCTTTATACAAGGGATGCGGAATCTCCGTGATTTACAGCGGGTGAAGCTGACGCAGGCGCTGGAGGGGATGCTGGACTGGAACAGCCGCCAGCTGCTGAACAAGGAGGCGCCGACGCATATTACGGTACCGAGCGGTTCGCGGGTTCCCCTGGATTACAGTAATCCGGGGGCGCCGGTACTGGCAGTCAGGCTGCAGGAGATGTTCGGGCAGACGGATACTCCGCGGATCGGCGGAGGGAAGGTCCCGGTGCTGCTGCACCTGCTGTCTCCGGCGAGAAGGCCGATGCAGATCACCTCAGATCTGGCCAGCTTCTGGCAGAACACCTATTTCGAGGTGAAAAAAGATCTGAAAGGCCGTTATCCCAAGCACTACTGGCCGGATAATCCGCTGGAGGCAGCACCGACCAACCGTACCCGTCCTACCAAATAGAATGTAGTTGTGATCAGGCATTAATGCATCCGAAGAAGCTTTTCCTGTTTGGGCACCGCGTGAACGGGTAATACAATAGCGAACAACAATTACGAAGGAGGGCTTCAAGTGACAGAGAAAATTATTGGCGTATTCGATACGGAACAAGAAGCAACCAGAGCAATTGAAAGTTTGCAGAGACAAGGGTTCACGAACGATGAGATTTCAGTAATAACGAAGGATCGAGATGACCTGAAACACATCTCCGAAGATACAGGAACGATGGCGCCGGAAGGCGTTGCTACAGGTGCGGCCACCGGCGGCGTAGTGGGCGGAATTACCGGCCTGCTGGCCGGGATCGGTGCGCTGGCCATTCCGGGAATTGGTCCAATCCTTGCTGCAGGCCCAATCGCAGCTACACTAACAGGGGCTGCCATCGGAGTAGGAGCAGGCGGACTGGTGGGCGGATTAATCGGACTCGGAATTCCCGAGGATGAGGCCAGAGATTACGAAGGCTACATCGACAGCGGCAAAATCCTCGTCCTGGTCGATGACAACGGCCGTGGAAGAGATATCCATACCGTGTTCAGGGGTAACCGTTCACTCAACTCGGGCCGGTACGACAGCCTGTACCCGGAGGATACACTGGCGGACCGCGGAGCAACTAACCCTGATCTGGTCCCTAGGGACACAACGGTTGGCAATACCTTGGGCAACAGAGGCTCGATGAATGCAGACCGTGACCCGGACCTCTACAACCGCGACAAAATCTAAAAATTAGAGCAGGCTTAAGCCCGCTCCTATAGCATACTTAAGGACTGCCTGCGGCGAACATGCCGGGGCAGTTCTTTGTGCTTGTTTAGGAAATTATAATATCCGTCTGCTATGGATAAGGGAGGAACAGAGACCGCATGAGTGAATAAGGAGGAATCCTGCAAAAAGTGCAACAATACAGCCCCAAAGAAGCGGTCTATGATGAAATCCTGCACGAATTGCAACAAATTCAGCGTTAACTTGCTCTAAACACCGAAATTTGTGCAAATAATGCAACATTGTACTTCAACCCGTAAAAGGTATAGAGAAATCCTGCAAAAATTGCAACATTGCTGCTCCTTAAAAGCGGCCGGTGAGAGAGGCATGAGCATCATTCACCCGGCACAGCGATTTTGTGCTGATTAAATTAATTGTGCTAGAGGATGATTCTGGTCATGATCAGATCTGTTTGCTCCTCGTCACCCATATAGAAAGAGTGAGTTCCTGTCTGTACGAAATTCAATTTTGTATAAAAGGCAACTGCGTTTCCGTTTTGTTCCCAAACCCCCAGCCAGAGCTTCCTCTTATTCTTTTCGGCCGCGATTTCCACCGCTTTCTCAATCAGCTTTTTCCCTAGCCCCAGTCTATGAAAGGGCCTTCTAATATAGATCCGTTCCACTTCAAGCGAGTCCTTGTCCATATGTTCAGTTTGGGCATCATCGGCGTTAACCTTCAGGTACCCGGCAATTTCTTCATTATAATAGATGAAATAAAATTCAGAATGGCGGTTGGCGCATTCTTTTTTTAATTGCTCTGTACAATAAGCTCTTTTCAAATAAGCTTCCATAGCTTCTGGTGAATTTTGATTTTTGAAGGTGTCTGTAAACGTTTCAATACTGATTTTTTGCAAGGTCTCCAGATCGCCGGAAGAGCATCTCTTTATCAAAATAGTCATCTATAATTCTCCTTTTGTATAATCAATAGTCCCGTTTGTTTCCCTTTTTTACATATTCCCAGTCTTTTTCCACATTGGACCTGACTCTTTGCAGGAGTTTTACCAGGGTTTCAGCCTCACTTTCGGAGAAGCCGGACAGCGCTACGCTATTAGAATAATCGTTCTCTCTCTTGAGCAGAGGGTAGACGGCCTGCCCTTTCTCTGTAGGGATCAGCCTCTTGATTTTTTTGTTGTGCCGATCTTCATTTTTTTCAATAAAACCGTTAATCTCAAGCTTCTGTATAGCGCGGGCAGCCGTTGTCCGGTCCACCTTAATCATTTCAGCCAGCTTCTCCTGGATCATCCCCGGATGCTCACAGATCCGCACCAGATACAAATATTGCCCCCGGGTAAGGTCATATTGCTTAAATTCGATATTGCTGATGGAGTCCAGTGACCGGGCAATCATTCCAACCTCGCGTAGAATCTCCTTCATAATCGCAGCTCCATTGATCATTTATTTTCCAAGCCTATAGTTTTAAAATAATACATGAATTTTGTTGCAATTACAACAAAATAAATAAGAGTGATCGTCTGTGGAGAGGCAGAGAGGGGGGGGTTATTCATGTCAATTCATCATATGAAAAATTCACAATAATGACCCCGAAATATTAATAAAAGACTTATTGCGTCCACAATAACCTTTATTCTACAGAGGCGTTAAGCAACGGGTGTCAGGGGACGCAAGTTAAAGTCGTTCTCTATTAATATAATTTCATTATATGAAAAATTCACAATAGAAGAACAAAACCACCCACCGTATCTACCTATACCATCTAAACGCCTCACAACATCCGTACCTATCTTCTTCAAAACGGAAAAAGTAAACCTAAACTCCGCACCGAAAAAATGAAACTATAAAATATAACTTGTTGTGAAAGCTGGGAAATAGAGTTTATACTAGAGTTGTAGCTGGAAATGCTACCCACATCATTTGACTGCCGGATTTAAGTGACAAGGGTCTATGGCTGTTCTTCTCTAAGGATTCCACAAAAAAACACCCCGGGAGGTGTCTTATGGCGTTTATGATTGCCCAGCGGGCGTTTATAAAAGTATATCTGATTACGATGGTGGAGCAGCACAAGGGGTATGGTTATCAGATGCTGGAGGATTTGCGCAGAGATTTCAAAGCCCATGGTTATTCTCCTCCCCAAAGTGAAATCTACCGTGCCCTGCATGAGCTAGTGCAGCAGGGGATACTCTACCGCACCAAGCAGTTGAAGGGAAACGACCCCAAGGTCGATTTCCAGGAGATTGTCCTGTATCATTTCACCTCGGACGGGGAGGAGAAGGCCAAGCTCTACAAAAAGCAAGTGAAGACCGACCTCGACCGCTGTCTGGGTATCCTTAATAAGGCGGTCGCTGACAACTTCTGAGCGGGCTTCCGGCGCTTACGAAATTCGTTAGCCCGGAATTAAGATTTGGCTTCGGCCTGCCGGCTCAGGTATCCTCTTCTTCAGAGTCCTGGCCCGGCGGGGTTACCGGCGAGCTTGCGCTGCCATAATCCTCCACGGCTTCCCAGGCACCGGCGTCATCGAATCTGCCGCTATTCTGCTGACGTCCTTCGCCTGCACCGGCTGGCGGCGGGGTCATAACCTCTTCTTCCACAGGGCGTGCGCCGGTGTCACGGCTGGTTGGGGCATGCTCCACGGTATAGCGGGTGTAGGGGATGGCCTCAAGCCGCTCATAAGGAATCTCTTGCTTGCTGGCTTCGCAGATGCCGTACGTTCCGTCATCCATCCGCGCAAGAGCAGCCTCGATCTCCGTTAATTCTTCGGATAGCGAGGTGTTGATGGACAGGTCGCGGCTGCGTTCAAACGTCTCCGTTCCTGTATCGGCGGGATGGTTATCGACTGAAGAGAGCTCGCCCGTAGAGAGGATAAGGGAATCGCCAAGCAGGCTGTCTTCTGCTCCATTGCCGGAGAAATGCTGCTCCAGCTCTGCCTTGCGCTCCTCAAGGGCTGCCCGGAGTGTATTCAATTGGTCTTTGGTTAAGTGGCTCATGTGTCATCTTCCTTTCAGTTGGATTAGTAGTTACACTGTCGTAATCTTTCCTTACCCTAATGTGTTATAGGGCAATCAGCAGGCATCCCTATGCTGAATTGTAACTTTAGTGATATTTTCATGCTGCTTTCACCCTGTTATAATAATACCTGCCGGATGAATGCAGCATACACTTGGAGGTTATGAAATGGACGAACATATGAAACGGCGGCTGGATAAGCAGAGAAAGCTGTTCAGCCAGCTCGGTATTACCCTTGATGCACTTACCATTCATGAGAAGGAATTCAGTATGAAGCTTCGCGGCTATGATGCCGAAGAGGTGGATACGTTCCTGGACAGCGTCATTAAGGATTATGAACGGTTCTATGCTACCATAGCGGATCTGATGGATAAGTGGCAGGAGCAGCAGATTGAGATGAAAGAGCTGAAGGCAGAGGTGAAGACCGCAGCCACTCCGGCCCCGGTTCCGATTATTAAGGGAATTGATCCGCAGGATCTGGAGGATATCATCATCAAGCTGGAAGCCAATGTGCGTCAGCTCAAGGACAGATTGCCTATACCCCGCACGGAGGGGTATTTGTAAGCCCTGTACAGCCACAGCGTGAGAGACAACAATATGCAGCATAAGTATAACTCTGGACGGGGGTTGGACCATTGCCGGAGAAGCATGCTTGGAGCTTGAAGATCCGCGGCAAAATCGCACTTGGATATGTCATCATACTATTAATGCTGGGGCTATTTCTGATTATAGTCTCTGGCCGGATTAACAGCCTGGAGAAAGAAACCGTGTTCTTGAGCGATCATGATATAGAAGTTCATGAACTTACATATCAAATTGAGAAAAATGTACTGGATATGGAGACCGGACAGCGGGGGTACGTCCTTACCGACGATGAGTCATACCTGGCGCCGTATAATGACGGGCTGGTGCAGTGGAGGATTAATGCAGCGAAGCTGAATAATCTCATTGCCGATAACCCGAAGCAGGTACGGAATCTGGACACGATTACGGATAATATCGAGAAGTGGGTCGATGTCGCCGGACAGCATGTGGTTGAGCTGAAGAAGAATGGCCATACGGAAGCGGTCAACGCTTTTTTTCGCAACGATACGGGAAAAAACCTGGTCGACACGATCCGATCCCAGTCCGATTACTTCCGTGACATCGAACGTACGCTCACGAACGACCGGATCAGCAACCTGAAGGACAGCAATCATAAGCTGCTGATTACCATGTACATATTGTGGGGATTGGTGGTCATACTTGCGCTGCTCATCACTTATCTGCTCTCGGCCAGCATTGTGAATCCGTTGCACAGCGTCATACAGGCCATCAACAGTATTGCCTCCGGCGGTAACCGCTCGGAGCGCATTAAGGTGAAGACTCTGGATGAAATCTATGACCTGGGCGAAGCGACGAACGGGCTGCTGGATAACGTGCAGCGGGAGCAGTGGACGAGCGAGCAGCTCACCTCCATGTCGATTGCCCTGCAAGAGACCGTTGATATGCCTTCGCTGTGCAGAATTTTTGTCAGCCGGTTGTCGGTTATGCTGGAAATGCAGTATGCCACTATATACGTCGTGAATAACGAGGAACTGTTCGAGCGCATCTATTCCTATGCAGGCGCAGAGAATAAGGAAGAACGCATCGGGCCGGAGGTTATTCAGCCGGGAGTAGGCCTGGCAGGTCAATGTGCGCTGGATCAGCGGATGAATGTGATTGAGCAATTGCCTGATGACTATATCTCCATCAGCTCCGCGCTGGGCAGAACGCCGCCGAGGTTCGCTGTGATTGCTCCGATTATTTTTGAGAACAAGACCGTTGCTGTCCTGGAGATTGCTGCGCTGACCCGTTGGGCGCCTTACCATTTCGAGCTGCTGAAGGAATTGCTGGACATGATGGGTGTTACCGTGAATTCGGTGAAGACCCGGATGGAGATCCAGAGGCTTCTGCATGAGTCGCAGGTGATGAACGAAGAGCTTCAGGTTCAATCCGAAGAGCTTCAGACCCAGTCCGAGGAGATGCAGATGCAGACGGAGGAGCTTCAGAGTCAGACCAGCGAGCTGCTAACCGTGAACAAGGAGCTGGAGAACCAGAAAGCGGTAGCCGAGAATGCAGCGATCGAGCTGGAGCGGTACAATGAACAGCTGGAGCAGAGCTCGCGCTACAAGTCTGAATTCCTGGCCAATATGTCGCATGAGCTGCGTACTCCGCTGAACAGTATGCTGATTCTCTCGCAGCTCCTGACGGAGAACCGCAATCATACGTTAACCGAGGAAGAATTGGGCTATGCCTCAGTCATTTACAATTCCGGCAGTGATCTGCTTAGTATGATTAACGATATTCTGGATCTCTCCAAGGTGGAAGCGGGCAAAATGCTGGTGGAAATGGACGCCGTTAATCTCACCGAGCTGCCCTCGCTGCTGCAGGGGTATTTCGGTAAGCTTGCTGAATCGCAGAACGTGGAGTTTAACGTAACCCTGAACCCGGAGGTTCCGGATCTGTTCTTCACCGATGAGATGCGCCTGCATCAGATTCTGCGGAATCTGCTGTCCAATGCCTTCAAATTCACTGAGCAGGGCTCTGTGACCGTGGAGATTACCAAGCTGGCGGCATATTCGGATCAGAGTTACATAACAGAAGGGCCGGTGCTGGCCTTTGCTGTCCAGGATACCGGAATCGGCATCTCCGAAGAGAACCGTGAGCTGATCTTCGAGGCCTTCCGCCAGGTGGACGGAACGACTGCCCGCAAATTCGGGGGAACCGGTCTGGGCTTGTCCATCTCCCAGCAATTGGCTCAGCTGCTGGGCGGGCATATCAGCCTGGAGAGCGAAGAAGGGAAGGGCAGTACATTCACCTTGTATCTCCCTTGCCGTGAACTGGACAGTGAAGAAGAACCGTTCCATCCGGCGGAGCTGGCTCAGACTGCAGCCGGGTCGGAGCACTCCAGAACCGTTCATGATACAGGGCAGCCGGGTAATAGCGGTGACTCCCTGTTCGAGAAAGAATACGCCATGCTGCAAGGCAGGACTGTCCTGATTGTGGATGATGATATGCGTAATATTTATGCCTTGCAGAAGGGTCTGGAGCCTTATGGAATGATCATCATGACCGCTCAGACGGGTTATGAATGTCTTCAAGTGGTTAGAGAGCAGCCGGAGGTGGATATCGTACTCCTGGATATTATGATGCCGGTTCTGGACGGCTATGACACGCTGTCTATTATCCGTGAGGAGATGCATCTCACCGACCTCCCGATCATTGCAATCTCTGCCAAGACGATGAAGGAAGACCGTGAGCGTTGCCTGGCCGCCGGAGCCACTGATTTCATCAGCAAGCCGGTATTGATGCAGGACGTCATTACACGAATGTGCCGGTACATTTGACTTTTCCAAAAACCCATTGACGGGAATACAAGGTATGCTTTATGATGGGTTCATAAATGATCATTTATATGCAGTGGCGTGTTACCTTAACAGGGCATGAGCCAAGATTCGTACTCAATACTTTGAGTCCAGTCTTGGCTCTTTTTTGTGCAAAAAATCAGGCAATGGGCGGAAAGGAGGGGGAACTTGGCGAGGGACACTGAACAATTTCAGGTGCTGCGGGTGATTGGGAATAATGTCGTAATGGTAGAGGGCGGCAAGAAGAGCAAGGAATATGTAATTATCGGCAAGGGCATCGGGTTTGCGCTTAAGGATACGGGTGTTATTGATTCGGATGATCCCCGGATTGAGAAGCTGTTTCGGCTGGAGGACCGGGAGGAATGGAGTCAGTATCAGATTCTGCTGGAGGACATTGATCCCAAGGTCATGAGGATTACGGATGAGATTATCTCTGATATCGCCCGTGAGTTTCCCGGCAAGCTAAACGACAAGATCTATTTGGCGCTCCCCAGCCATATCCAATTCACCATTTTCCGCTTGCGCAGCGGGATGGACATTGTGAATCCATTCCTGGAGGAGACCCGGATGACATTCCCCAAGGAATTTGAGATCGCTTCCAAGGCGGCCGGGAAGATCAGCGAAGGCTTTGAAGTGCAGATTCCTGAGGACGAGGTCGGTTTCCTTACTTACCACGTCTATTCTGCGGTCAGCAATGTGCCGGTGGGCCAGCTTGTGAAGGCCTCCAACATTGTCAGTGAACTAATGGAGATGATCCGCAGTGAACGCAAGATCCGCTTTGAGCAGGGCAGTATGAATCATGTCCGGCTGATGGTTCACTTGAGATTCTCGATTGAACGGATTCTGCAGGGTTCGCTCATCGACAATCCTTTTGTGAAGCATATCAAGAAGGAATACAAGGATGAATACAAGCTCGCGCATCGGATGGGCAAAGTCATGCAGGGCAAGCTCAGTGTAGATGTACCCGAAGAAGAAATCTGCTTCCTGGCTATGCATCTGCACCGGCTGTTCCAGACGATAGAGAAGAATAAATAGCAGCAGCAAGGAGTGACTTTTATGTTTTCGAGATGGAAAGCTAAAAAAGAAGAGAAACCTACTGAGGCGGTAAGCCGCCTGGAGATATACGCTCCGGTCAGCGGACAATCCGTACCGTTAACGGAAGTGCCGGACGAGACCTTTGCTGGCGGGCATATGGGCCAAGGTATTGCCATAGAACCTATAGAGGGACGTTTAACGGCCCCGTTTGACGGAAAAATTGCGCATGTGGTTAAAACGAATCACGCTCTAATCCTGGAGCATGCCTCAGGGTTACAGCTGCTGATGCACATCGGAATTGATACGGTCAGCTTGCGGGGGGAAGGCTTCATCAGCCATATTGCCAACGGAGATGAAGTGCAGGCAGGGCAGACGCTGATCGAATTCGATCTGGAAGCGATCCGTGCTGCGGGGTACCGTACCATTACTCCAGTCATTGTGACCCATAACGGGGAGGAACCTCCGGAGGTCGATTGCCATTACGGCCAGGTTACGGCAGGAACAAGCACTATTCTTACAGTAGCTTCACAGGCTTAGAACATACATGTACTAAATATGAAACCAGGGGGATGATTTCATTATGTTGGCTTTTCTACAGAAGTTAGGGAAATCTCTGATGCTTCCAGTCGCAACTTTACCGGCGGCAGCCATTCTGCAAGGGTTCGGACTAATTAATTATGAGAAGGATTTCCATCTGGGCAGTACCGTCGGCGGATTCCTCAACCAGTATGTGGCTCCTTTTCTGAATGCGGGTGCGGGTGCTATATTCGGTAATCTGGCGCTGATTTTTGCAATTGGGGTAGCGATCGGGTTCGCAGGGGATGCGGTTGCCGCGCTGTCTGCCCTCATTGCTTATCAGGTGCTGGACAGTATTCTTAAGGTGCTTCCGGCCCAAATGCCGTTCATCGCCGATGATGTGAAGCTCAATATGGGCGTGCTGGGCGGGATTTTTGCCGGAGCCTGGGCTGCTTACCTGTACAAGAAATATCATAATATTAAAATGCCCGACTGGTTGGGCTTCTTCGCAGGCAAACGTTTCGTACCCATTATCACCGCTATCACCACCATGATTCTCGCAGTGCTGATCGGCATGATCTGGAGCCCGATTCAGGATGTCATCAGTGACTTCGGCACTTGGGTTGTCGGTCTTGGCGGTGCAGGGGCATTTGTATTCGGGACAGCTAACCGTCTGCTGCTTCCGTTCGGCCTGCATCATGTAATCAACGCCATCGCCTGGTTCCAGCTCGGTGATTTCACGAACGCTGCAGGGGATATTGTTCACGGAGATCTGACGCGCTTCTTCGCCGGAGACAAGACTGCGGGAATGTTCATGACAGGCTTCTTCCCGATTATGATGTTCGCTATGCCGGGTGCTGCCCTGGCGTTCATTCACACAGCCAAACCGTCGAAACGCAAAATGGTCGCGTCCATCTTCATCGGATCGGCGATTGCTTCCTTCCTGACAGGAATCACGGAGCCGCTGGAATTCTCCTTCATGTTCCTCGCACCGCTGCTGTATCTGGTACACGCTTTGCTGACGGGTTTTGCCGGATTCCTGATGTATGTGCTGGATGTGAAGCTCGGGTTCGGATTCTCTGCCGGGCTCATTGATTACCTGCTTAACATGAAGCAGTCCACCAACGCGTGGGTGCTGATTCCGGTTGGGCTTGGCTTCTTCGTCCTCTACTATGTGCTGTTCCGGTTCATCATCGTCAAGTTCAACCTCAAAACTCCCGGACGCGAGGATGAGACGGAAGATGACCTGATTGATCTGTCCAAGAGTGGTACAGCCGCGTCGTCCTCTTCCAGAGCCGCCAAGATTCTGGAGAACATCGGCGGTCCTGCGAACATCCGCAGCATCGATGCCTGTATCACCCGCTTGCGTCTTAACGTAAATGATGACAAAGCGGTTAAGGACTCCGCGCTCAAGCAACTGGGTGCTTCCGGTGTCATGCGGCTTGGGCAGGGTGCCGTACAGATTGTGTTCGGACCGCAGTCCGAACAGCTGAAGGATGATATTAAGAAGCTGATGTAGCTTGAAGCTGGTCAGCACAGAAGAATAGCTTTTCCTGGCAGGCATCCTTCATGGGATGTCTGTTTTTTTATGCGCAGACTATTGCAATATCTACAATACCGAGTATAATACTTGGTATAAAGAAAAAAGGAGTCGGTACCTTTGTCAATAGATGATTATCTGGATTTGCTGAATTACGCCAAGGCAATTAACGATGAACAGTGGCAGGCTGATCTCCTGGAGCAATTGAATAACTATGAAATGCTTGCCGAAGAAAAGAAACAAGTGGATAGTGTGAGAGCGCTGTGGTCGCGGTTCGACGATATTAACTTATTGCTGATGCAATTATTCGATAAGCTGAGAGAGCAAGAGGATACAACGGATAGCGGTCTGTGGAGAGAACAAATGTGGGAGCTGAAGATGGAGCGGATTCACGTGGCTAAGCAGCTTCAAGCGCGGTATATCAAGATTAGATAGAGGATAGAGAAGAAATAATCGGAGATATGATTAGGAAGATATAGGGGTAATATAGTTTAACTAAAAAATGGCATGCAGTTAGTCTGCTCAGCCATGACATGCACAATAAAGGTGAATTTCGCAGATTCACTCTCAAGGGCTTGCCGTTGTAAACCTGGACTTACTTGGACATTTCCATTCCATTACGCATCATGGTCATACACATGGTCATCATTTCGTCGCACTGCTGCATTTGAGTCATCATCTTGTCCATATCCATGTTCATCATGCCCATTTGGGTCATGGTTTCCATGCACATTTTCATGTTCTTCATCTTCGACATCAAGTCTTCCATACACATGTTCATCATCATTTCCATACATTTCTGTTCCATCATTAGCTCCACCTTTCAATTTATAATAGTTTACACCTAATAAACTACTATATTTTATTGGCAAGATCAACCTTTTAATGGATATACACCAGATATCAGTCCTACCGCGTGCGGGAGGGCTTTTTCTGTGCGTCAAAAAATCATTTTTTGACTGGTTCTGTTTAAACGCGGGACTGACGGGTTATAAATCTAAAAATCCGTTTATTTTGCGAAAGGATGGGGTATAGGTGAGAAAAAGGCGAATGTCCGGACCTGTGATCCGGCGGTTATGGACGGCTGTCATCTGGCTGGGAGTAGCCGTAGCGCTGAGTGTATCAGCGGGCCAAGCGCAAGCTTCGCCAGCTGCGGGCAAAACGATAGAGGTCAATCTGGATGACAAACCATTGACTTTTGAGAAAGCTCCCTTGCTGGATAAAGGGACAACACTGGTTCCGTTCCGTCCGCTGTTCGAGGCGATGGGTCTCACAGTAGGCTGGAATCCCGCGCAGCAGACAGTAACCGGTACGAAGGAAGGCCTGACCATAGTAATGAAGATAGGCAGTAAGACGGCTACCGTCAATGGCACCAGTGTTCAACTACTGCAAGCGCCAACAATTATAGACAGCTACACGATGGTCCCGCTCCGCTTCGTCGGGGAGTCCACTCAGGCACTGGTCGCATGGAACCCGTATAAGCCGCAGATTCTCGTCTATACCGATCCGTATCTGGCCGCCAATGGTCTGACCAAAGCAACGGCGAAGGCGGCGGTTGACAAGCAAATTGCCGAATTCAAAAAAGTATACGATGAGCAGATCGCCAGCCAGCCGCAACCGACCAAGCCGCCGGCACCAGGGACTGTCCCGAATGCACCTGCCGGAGACGGCTCCTACAAGCCAGCCGCTTCGGACCAGGTGAATCTGAGCAATCTGCAGGGAACGTACTACGGCTTCAGCCCGGACTACGACGGGTATGAATGCGGCGGGATGTGCTGGAATATCATCACCTTCCTGCCCGGTAATAAAGTGGTTGTTGATGCTCCAAAGCAAGGCGGACCGGAGACGATCAACTGCTCGCGTGACGGCTGCCAGACTTACACCATACAGAGTGGTAAGCTGAAGCTAAGTAACGGAGATACTTATGATATTGCGGTCAAATCCGGCAAGCTGCATATTGACGATGTTGAGCTTAGCCGGGTCAAAACAGTCAAGAACGGGCTGACCCTAAGCGGTACTTATGTCCACCGTGGCTTCCAGGGGCTGGCTGGGATATCTGCCGGATCAACTTCATGGACACGGACGCTGGTGCTGAACAGCAATGGAACCTTCACCAGCGACAACCTGATGCTGGGTACCGTCCAGGGCGGAGCACCCACAACAGGCGGGGCCGGCGGTTCAGACACCGGTTCCTACAAGATAAGCGGGAATACCATCGTATTCGCTTTTGGTAACGGTAAGGTATCCAGTTCCCTATTCTTCCAGCATGATGACGGCAGCATCCAGGTTGGGGACGAGAATTACAGCAAGCAATAGTCAGGAATGGAATAGCAAGACGCAAACGGTCCCCGGGATTTTACCGGAGGACCGTTTTTTTGTGACAGATAAGCATTTATATGTTTTGGTGTCCCCGCAAAGTACCTGAGTCATCACCTACGCTAAAGCCCCACTTTGTGGGGTTATTTGGCGGATGTAGATGCATAGGACAGCGCCCGGAGTGGATGTATGCGGGTCAACCGGCCTGCCGTATAATTAGAAGATCAGAATTGCTGGAGAGAAATCTTGAGGCAAGATGATACAAATTAGCCCCAGCCTTCGTCTTACTTATAGCTGCAGCGGATAAGGAGGATTACCCTAATGAATATTCCGGAATCAGACCCATACAAATTAATCTTTTATGAGCATTACCCGAGTGTGCGTCGCAAGCTGGCGGCACTTGTGAGGGACGAGAGTGCTGCCGATGATCTGGCGCAGGAGGTTTTTATCAGACTTTACAGAAACCCGCCGGATGATCCCGCAGCGCTGGGGGCGTGGCTGCATAGAGTGCTAACACGGATCGGATATGATTATCTGAACCAGCGGGTGAGAGAGCGGCGTCTGATCAACAAGCAGGAGCTGTTATATGATGCGGGGGCTTCTGCTCCTACAGGGGAAGAATTAGTCCTCAGCAAGCTGGATCAGGAAGATGTGCGGAGCTGGCTGGAGGATCTTCCTCAGCGGGACCGGCAGGCCCTGCTGCTTAAGTATTCGGGCTACAGCTACGCGGAGATCGCCGGGGAGCTGGGAGTGAAGCCGCCGGTAGTCGGAACCCTGTTAAGCCGGGCGACAGCCAAACTGAAACACCATGCGGTGAAATCCATTCCGCAAGAATAATGAGATCCGGGAGGAAAGAAACCATGAATAGAGCAAACGGGCAGATACAGCCACAGAACACAGATGCAGCCTGGGCGAAATTACAGGAGAAGCTGGAAGACGAGCCGGTCAATCCGGTGTGGGCTACATGGGGCAAGCAAGAGACCACTCTAGAGGAACAGACTGCCAAGGCTGATAGATCAGATAGAACAGAACCGGCAGCAGATGAAGTGCTTCCGGCAGCTAAGGCGGAACATCTTGCAGCAGCGGAGTCCGTACAGAAGACAGGGCGGAAGACGAGCCGGCCTATGAGCCGCAGCCGCAAGTGGGCCGCAGCGGCAGCAGGCGTAGCGATTTTCGCAGCTGTTCTGGCCACTCCGGTAGGGAATACGGCCATGGCCGCCCTGCTGAACCAGTTCAAGATGCAGGAGGCAACCGTCGTCGAAGAAAGCGATCTGCGGGATATGTTCTATCAGGCGTCGGAAGACGGGAACTTCAGCCAAACGATGAATTCCTTCGGAGACATCTCATCCGTTAACGGGAGCATCAGCGGTGAAATTCCGGTTGGCAAAATTCAAGGTTTGCTGGGATATGAGCCTTTGAAGGGTGCGAACATTGCTGCTGCAAAGACAGCAGATGTATCACCAAGCCGGGATATTACTCTAACCCTGAAGGTGGATGAAGTGAACAAGGCACTGAAACGCCTGGGCTCGGACAATCTGCTGCCTACGTCTGTAGATGGCAAGCCGATTACGCTTCATATCCCCGAGCAGGTGTATTATGATCTGGGCACCGGTCAGCACTGGGGGTCCTTATCACAGATGAATACACCTGTCGTTACCGTAGATCCTTCTGTGGATCTGGACGAAGCGATTGATGCGGTCGTGAACTTCCCGCTGATTCCAGATAATCTGAGAAGCAGCCTGCAGAAGAGCCGGATCTTGTCCGGTGATCTGCCGATGCCGCTGATTAAGGGCAGTCATGATGAACAGATTACGGTGGCCGGTACGCAGGTCATTCTTACTGAAATGAAGTTCAGTAACAGCAACAGCTACATGGCTGTCTGGGTGCAGAAGGGGCAGGTTCTGCAGCTTAGCGGCGGAGACCTCTATCCTGACCGCGAGCAGTTCCTCCAGAAAGTACAGGAGTTGATCACACAATGAGCAGTATCCCTGCGATTGATGCGAACGCCTTGACCAAAGCTTATCCGAATGGACGCGGCTGCCGGGATGTTACTTTGACTGTGGGGAAAGGGGAAGCCTTCGGCTTCCTCGGCCCCAACGGTGCCGGCAAGAGTACCTTTGTCAAAATGCTGGTCGGACTCATCTCGCCAACAGGCGGTCAGGCTTCCATTCTGGGCCATCCGCTCGGCTCTATCGAAGCCAAAATGAAGATTGGCTATCTGCCGGAGCTGTACCGCTACCAGGATTGGCTGACCGGTGAAGAGGTGGTCAGGCTTCATGCCAAGCTGTGCCGGATTCCGAAATCCGTCATGGATCAGAGAATTCCCCAGCTCCTGCAGGAGGTAGGCATCGGGCTGCGCGGAAGGGACCGGGTCAAGCATTATTCCAAGGGAATGCAGCAGCGGCTGGGTCTTGCGTGTGCGCTGGTGAATGATCCGGAGATTCTTTTCCTGGATGAACCCTCCTCAGCCCTTGATCCCATCGGGAGAATGGAAGTGCGTAAGATTCTGCAGCGGCTGAAGGAACGGGGAATTACTATTTTTCTCAACTCTCATTTACTTGAGGATGTTGAAGTGCTGTGCGACCGGATGGCTCTGCTGAGTAACGGAGCGGTCCTGCGGCACGGTAAAGTAGCGGAGATGCTGAACAAACGGACAAGCTGGCATTTCAAAGTGGGCGGATACACGCCTTTTTTGCTGTCTTGGCTTAATGAGCATACAGGGCTATCCATCCGGGAATCCGTGCCTGCGGCGGGTAAATCGGGCTATGATCCGGCACAGGAGGAGTCAGATTCAAGCGTCGTGTGGCTGGAGGCGGAGCTGGATCATGAGGAGCAGGCGGGCTGGCTGAACGGGCTGATGGTCCAGCAGGGGATGACGCTGTATCAGGTGATCCGCCAGACGGAGCGGCTGGAGGACTGGTTCATGGATGCGGTAGCCGGGCTAAGTCATAGGGGGGAGAAGGAATGAGAACCATAGTTGCAATGACCTGGAAGGAAATGCTGCGTAAAAAAGTGATGCTGCTAACCCTCCTGCTTACCCTGGTGTTCCTGATTGCCTTCTGGTTTGTGGCCGATACCGTAGGAACGAACGATCAAGGGACCGGAACGCTGGGAAATGGCAGCGGGTTGTTCATGCAGTACATGAACGGCGCTTTTATTCTGAGTCTGGGCTTCTTCTTCGGCGCGTTCGTTATTGCCTTTCTGGCGATTTTCAGCTCTTTCTCGGTGATTGCTGGTGAAGCGGAGCAGGGGGTCATGCAGGCTCTGTTACCCCGGCCCCTGCCGCGCTGGAAATGGTATTTTGGCCGCTGGCTAGGCTTCGTTACGCTGGGAACGATCTATGCACTCATTCTGTTCACCGCAATCCTGCTGATTACAAATGCCCACGCAAATGTTCCCAGAGAAGCGGCCGTGCTGGTGAGGTCATTCCTCCTGTTTGCCTCTGTTGTTCCCTTGTTAATCTCCGTATCCATGCTGGGTTCGGGACTATTCTCGGCGCTTGGCAACGGTGTGTTCATGACAATGCTCTACGGGGCGGGATTTCTCGGCGGGATGGTAGATAAGCTTAGCGGGTCGCTGAGACTGGAGGACGACGGACTGAAGGTGCTGAATAATCTGACTGGAATGATCTCGATGATTATGCCGGCAGATACCTTGCAGCGCCGAATGACAGTCGAGCTGTTCAGCTTACAGGATATGAATGGTATGGTATCGATGGATAACGGTGCGCTTAGTCTGATGAATTTCAATTCATTTCCGTCTAATACCTTTGTCGCATACGCTGTAATCTACACTGTGGTTATCTTTGGGCTGGGGCTTTTGCGCTTTCAGCGTAAGGATCTGTAGGAATCGACCATGCTTATTATAAAATCAAACAAAGCAGCGCCCCGAAGGTTCCTGTTCAGGAGCTTCAAGGGCGCTGCTTCGCGTGCCGTGCGGGAATCATTTGGTCACGCCAATCTCGATCCAATCCGTAGACCAGTTACCGATCTCTCCAAGAATGGGAGCCAGTGCCGTACCTTTATCGGTTAACGAATACTCAATTCGTACGGGCATCTCAGGGTATACAGAACGCTGTATGATCCCTTCAGCCTCCATTTCCTTCAATCGGTCAGACAAGACCTTGCCGCTAAGATTGGACAAGCAATGCTCAATTTCCCCGAACCGCCGCGGACCATCCATCAGGACAAACACGATCAGGGCTACCCACCGCTTGCTAAGCACATCTACCGCTTTCTCGAACCGCGGGCACATTTCAAAATCATTCATAAGGATCACCTCAGCATTCATTATATCATAAACTTACAATAAGTAATTATAAATAT
This sequence comes from Paenibacillus sp. FSL R7-0302, assembly GCF_038006885.1. Taxonomy (NCBI): domain Bacteria; kingdom Bacillati; phylum Bacillota; class Bacilli; order Caryophanales; family Paenibacillaceae; genus Paenibacillus; species Paenibacillus sp. FSL R7-0302. Next base: position 3,130,440 of record NZ_JBBOWB010000001.1, on the reverse strand, counting down.
TTAAATATATATTATAACTTGACGAAGTTATATTACAATGATAAACTAACTTACAAATAGTTACTACGTCAAAAGTTCAATATTAAAAATTAAATTAATACAATCAAAGAAGCGTATGCTATATGCTATCAAACTTTTAGGACGGTGCTCTTATGATCAACCCAGATATCCTATCTATACTACAGAACAAAATCAACCGGATTCCTATGGAAAACTCTACGAATATATTGGTCGGACCTATTACCCTGCCTGTCAATCTGGACGGGGAGACGATCACCTTCAAATGGTACAGCTGGCTGAATGTGACGGACGAAGAGCTTCAGCGCGCTGAAGGCAAGGAGGCTACCGAGCTGCTCATCAGCCGGTTGTCATCGATGAAGCTTGCGGATGGACAGCAGTCCAGTGTCCTGGTCTACGGAGATTTCGAGCATTCGGAGGAGGCACTGATCCGGATGCACAGCATTTGCCATACCGGGGACATCTTTGGCAGCAAGCGCTGCGATTGCGGCTTCCAGCTGCACCAGTCGATGAAGATGATTGCTCAGCATGGTGCCGGGGCACTCTTTTATCTGGCGAATCATGAAGGAAGAGGCATTGGCTTGTTCAGCAAAGCAATGGCATATCTTCTTCAGGAAGAAGGGTATGATACCGTAGAGGCTAATCTGGAGCTTGGGTTCGCCGATGATTCCAGAGATTACACAGATGCGATTAGTGTGCTTCAGCATTTGCGCAGCCATCCGGTGACTCTGATCACCAACAATCCGAAGAAGCTGGAAGCACTCCGGGCTGCCGGAATGAACACAGTGAAGCGGGTGCCGCTATGGGGCGATGTATCGGTCTTCAATGAGAAGTACCTGCGGACCAAGGTGGCCCGTTCCGGACATCTGGAGGCTGTGCCGGGTGCGGAGTTTTTTGAGGGAAGAGTGGCTAAATAAGCAGGGCGGGCGTAGGTGGAAGGAAAGGGACGAGGAAATAGGTAGTACTTTTGTATTCATTCTATTATAATGGGGTACTGAACCCAATTCTTAGCTTAGTGAGGTAACCTATGAATGCTATTCAAGTGCAGGACTTGCGCAAGACCTTCAAAGTCCAAAAAAACCGCGAGGGCCTCAAAGGGGCCTTCGCTGATTTGTTTAAGCGGCAATATACCGAAGTAACGGCAGTGAAGGACATCTCGTTCAGCATTCCCGAAGGTGAGATCTGCGGATATATCGGGGAGAACGGGGCCGGGAAGTCCACAACGATCAAGATGCTAACCGGAATTCTTGTCCCTACCGCCGGCAGTCTGACTGTCGGCGGCTTCGTGCCGTACGAGGAGCGCGAGAAGTTCGTGCAGAATATCGGCGTTGTCTTCGGCCAGCGGAGCCAGCTCTGGTGGGATATCGGCGTGATTGAATCCTTCCAGCTGCTGCGCAAGGTGTACCGGGTGCCAGAGCAGGCGTTCAAAAAACGGCTGGATGAGCTGGTGGAACGCCTGGAGCTTCAGGATCTGCTGAACCGTCCGGTCCGTAAGCTGAGTCTGGGCCAGCGGATGCGCTGCGAGCTGGTGGCGGCACTGCTGCACAATCCGTCCATTCTGTTCCTGGATGAACCGACGATCGGGCTGGATATTGTCGTGAAGTCGGAGATCCGCGAGTTCCTGAAGGATATGAACCGGGAGCATGGCACAACCATCCTGCTGACCACGCATGATCTGCAGGATATCGAAGCGCTCTGTTCGCGGGTCATTATGCTGGATGACGGGCGGATTATCTATGACGGAGGGCTGGATGACCTGAAGCAGCGCTGGGGAACCGGGCGTGAGGTGCAGTTCCAGTTCGGAACGGCCACGAAGCTGCAGCAGCTGATCGGCTGGACGGAAGGCATGCCGGTTACCTGGACCGCAGAGAATGAGCTGGCGGCCAAGGTCTGGATTCCGCTGGAGCTGAATGTATCGGATGTGCTGGGGCGGGTCGTCGGACAGGCCGATATTACAGACATCAAAATCATCGAAACAAACACGGATGACATCGTCCGCAGTATTTATCAGTCAGGCTCGGCAGAGAAGCCGGAGGAGCGGATCGCCGCTCTCAGCGATGAGAAAGAGGTTATCCATGTCTGAGAAGCTGGCAACCGCAGTTCCCTCCTCCGGCGGTTCTCCGGGTGGTTCCGGGGAGAATGGGCGGAGGCTGCTGCTTGGCGCTTATTTTGATTTTATCCGTATCCGGTTCCTGACGATGCTTGCTTACCGGGTGAATTATTATTCGGGGATTCTGATCTACACACTCAATATCGGGGTGAACTATTTCACCTGGAGAGCGATCTATGGCGATGGTGAGTCGCTCGGCGGCTTTACCGGGGCGCAGATGACCACGTATGTGGCGGTGTCCTGGATGGCGCGGGCTTTCTACTTCAACAATCTGGACCGGGAGATCTCCACCGACATCCGTGACGGGAGCATCGCAATCCAGTTCATCCGTCCTTATAATTATGTGCTGGTCAAAATGATGCAGGGCCTCGGCGAAGGCCTGTTCCGCTTCATGATGCTGATGATCCCGGGCATGGTGATTGCCATTCTGCTGTTTCCGGTGCAGCTCCCTACGGAGCCTTCGGCTTGGGCCGGGTTCCTGGTCATGCTGTTCTTCAGCTTCCTGATCAGCTCGCAGATTAATATTATCACAGGCCTGTCTGCCTTCTTCGTGGAGAACAATGAGGGGATGATGCGCATGAAGCGTGTGGTCGTGGATCTGTTCTCGGGGCTGATTGTGCCGATTACCTTATTCCCGGACTGGTTATCCTCCGTGCTTAAGGTACTTCCCTTCCAAGCGATTACCTATCTGCCGGGTTCTGTATTTACAGGCCGCGTGCAGGGGGTAGGAATCTGGAATGTGCTGGGTATCCAGGTCATCTGGTTCCTGATTCTGCTCATTCCGATTGTCTGGCTAAATCACGCAGCGCGCCAGCGGCTGTTCGTGCAGGGGGGTTAAGCTGAGCTATGTACTACCTGGGCTTATTGATTGAATATCTGAAGAATTATATGAAAACACGGTTAACCTACCGCGCGGATTTCTGGGTGGAGGTTATCTCCGACCTGCTGTTCCAGGCAACGAACTTCATCTTCATCCTGGTCATCTTCATGCACACCGACAGCCTGGGCGGCTGGAATCAGAACGAAGTGGTGTTCGTCTACGGCTTCTTCATGGTGCCGTTCGGCGTATTCAGCTGCTTCGTCAATATGTGGGGCTTCAGTGAACGGTATATTGTCAAAGGCGAAATGGACCGCATCCTGACCCGTCCGGCGCATAACCTGTTCCAGATCTTTCTGGAGAATGTGGACCCGCCGTCCCTGTTCGGCTCCTTCATCGGACTTATTGTCATGGCGATCAGCGGCAGCAATCTGGGCTTGCCGTTTGAATGGTGGACCCTGCCGATGCTGATCCTTCTGACCCTCAGCGCCGTAGCCATTTATACGGGGATCTATACGACATTGACATCGCTGTCGTTCTATTCGGATGCTCCGACAGGCATTCTGCCGCTGATGTATAACATCCAGACGTACGGACGTTATCCGGTAACGATCTACAACCGGGCCATTCAGGTACTGCTTACCTGGATTATCCCGTTTGCTTTTGTCGGGATATATCCGGCAGCCTTATTCCTGCACCGCGATGAGATGCGGACGATGGCGCTGCTGACCCCGCTGGTCGGCGTGGTCTTCCTCAGCATCGGCCTGATGGCCTGGAGCTTCGGCGTCAAGCGGTACAAGGGCGCCGGTTCTTAAGACGCTTGAATGAAATAGTTATACAGTGAGGGTTGTCCCGCAGCGTGAGTATTGGCTGCAGGGGCAGCCCTCTTTGTCAATAAAATAACAGCAACCGCTATCCGCAGGATGTTCGCTTTCAAGTGAAACGTACTATCCATATGCTCGGAAAATGCTACTTATCTAAAAGTTGAAAGCGCATAATAAGAGAAGAGAGGTACAGCATTCTAATGGGGAAAGAAGGATGGGGCAGGATGGAGAAATATATAGTTGGCATTGATCTGGGCGGAACCAATATTAAGGCAGGTCTGTTCGATGAGGATTTCACGGCGGTAGAGGAAATTTCACTACCCACAGAAGCGCAGGAGGGGCCCGCACATGTGCTGGAGCGGATCAGGCTTGCTGTTGCGCAGCTATGTGCAGGAAGCGGGATTTACGAGTCACAGATTGCCTGTATGGGCATGGGAATCCCCGGCCTGCTCGACCCGGAGGAGGGACTGTCGGTCTTCTCACCGAATTTTCCCGGCTGGGAGCAGGTCCATGTGGTCAATGAAATGAAGCCTTACTACGGCTTCGAGGTCTACATAGATAATGATGTGCGGGTTAATCTTTACGGGGAATGGCACCATGGTGCCGGACAAGGATACAAGCATCTGATTCTGCTCACACTCGGCACCGGTCTCGGCTCCGGGATGGTTCATGACGGCAATGTGCTGTATGGGACAACCTTCAGCGCTGGTGAAATCGGACATATGAATATGTACCGGCAGGGACGTCCCTGCCGGTGCGGAAGCTCTGGGTGCCTGGGGCGGTATGTGTCTGCGGTGGGGATGGTGAATACCTTCAAGGAGAAGCTGGAGGCAGGAAGGGTCAGCCTGATTCAGACCTGGACCGGGCAGACCCGCAAGCAGATCACGGCGCAGATGATCTCGGAGGCTTATGATCTCGGAGACCCCTTGGCCATTGAGGTCATGCATGAGACGGGGGAGCTGCTGGGATTCGGGCTGGCGAATGTGATTAATCTGCTGAACCCGGAGCTGGTTATTATCGGGGGCGGCATGTCCGCAGCAGGAGACCGTCTCCTGAATAGTGTCCGCGATACTGTAAATGCCCATGCGCTGAAGCTGTCCGCAAGCCGGTGCCGGATTGTTCAGGCTGAACTGGGCAGCCGTGCAGGTACGCTGGGTGCTGCTGTATATGCTTATCAGAAACAGAAGCATACGCAACCAGCTCATTCTAATTGAGCGGAAATTCGCGTGCTACTGGCGCACCCGCCTGATGCAAAACTATTGATTTCCAATAATTCACCATATGTCCATATAAAAGCTCAAAATCGACATGAATCGTCAAATTAACCCAATGATTACAGTGACTTGCAGGCGATATACTGATAACAACGCAGGTTACTGGAATATATATCCTTCCCTTCTATAGAAGCAGCATGGATGATCCGGTTCTTCAACAACTGCGAATTATAATCACGGGCAAATTGAATGAACCGTTAGCAGGTTGCTGAAGGTATTCATGCGTTCGATAAGGAGCCGTTCATGTTATGAATCTCGTCATTGGGGGAAATGGCGGTCTGGGCCATTCCATCACACAAGAATTACTGTCACGGGGAAGACTGGTGAAGGCTACCTACCACCGTTCCAGTCAGGCTTTACGCAGGCTGAAGGGCCCGCTGTTGACCCTGGCGGCAGTAGATGTAAGGAATGAGAAGGTGCTTGCTGAAGCGCTGAATGGGGTGACAACCGTCTATTTCTGTCTTAATGTACCGTATCAGGATTGGTACTCTGTCATGCCAGAGGCACTGGAGCGGGTAACCCGCCAGCTTAAGACTGGCCAGACCCTGGTATTTCCGGGCAATATCTACGGTTACGGCAAGCTCCAATATCTTCCGGCGGATGAACGCCATCCGAAGGAGGCACGAACCCGCAAGGGGAAGCTGCGGAATCAACTGGAGGAGCTGATTAAGACGGAGGCTGAACGGCGGGGCTTCCGTTACGTGATTCCGCGATATCCGAATTGTTACGGTCCGAATGTCACGAACCGATTATTCGGACCGATCTTCAGCGGAGCCCTCCAAGCCAGAACGATTAAGTGGCCGGTGAAGCTGGACGTTCCGCATGATCTGGTCTATATCCGCGATGCGGCCAGAGCGGCCGTGCTGCTGGCGGAGAGCGGTGAGCAGGGGGAGTGGCATGTGTCCGGCTCCGGAGCGATTGAGGGACGGCAATTTCTGATGAATATCCACCATGCGGCTGGCAGTCCGGGAAAGTGCTGTGCAGTGCCTGGCTGGGCAGTCGGATTAGCCGGTGTGTTCAATAAGGAAATAAGCGAATTCCATGAGCTTCTATACGAATTCGAGTATCCGCTTCTGCTGAATGATCATAAATTCATGATGCGGTTCCCCGAATACAATCCGACATCGTATAAAAAGGCTATTAGGGAAACCATAGAATGGTTCCGTGAAGAGCTGGGTTAGCGGAGTAAGCCAAGGGAAATGAGCAGCAGTGCTTTTCACTGACAAGCTTGCAGAATTGTACGCCGTCCCGGGTAGCATGATATGCTATAGGCAGTAATACACGGGAGGTAATATGATGACACGTGATATACAACATATGCCTTATGGCTATGAACCGCCAGCCAGTGAACGCAAGGGAACGCTGATCTTCTATGATTCGTTCGAGCATATATCGGATATGGAGCTGCTCAAGGCGGCGGAGACGGCAGTGGAGCGCAAGTTCACGAAGCTGGTGCTCTACCCGCTGCATGAAGAAACCGTCCGGCGGATGACGAAGGAGCCGGTGAAGGCCTGGTATAAGCGGGATGACCGGCTGCATGCGTGGAAAAAAGAGCAGGGACAGTCCTTCATCACCGTAGAGAGTCTCGAAGGTAAGCGAAAGAAGTACACTCCGCTGGATTCGGCGCTGCGTCATATCAGCGACATTTACCCCGCGCCGTATTTTCTCTATCTGACTCCAGATATGGCGAATCTGTTCGCCTCCTTCTCCTCCTTCGAGGAGTGGATTGTCAAGCTGCGTCTGCTGCTCTCCGAAGCGCCGGCTGAGGTCCATCCGCGACTGGAGAAGTTCCGTCACCGCTGGGATGTGGCAGGCAGGGAACGCTGAACGGGTACACCTTAGTCCGCCTCATTCCGGCAGGCGCAGGCCAGCCAAGCCTTGACAGTAGTGTTCTACTGCTGCAAGGACTGGCTGGCCTGTTCTGTGACAAGGGGTAGAGGGATGCAGCAGGAAGGGAATCCCGGATTATTTGTGAAGCCCGGCTTGCTTGCGTCTGTAAGTGTACATTCTCCACTGATAATGAATGAAGCAGCCGATGCAGAAGCCGAGTATGGCAACCGTTGCTGCGATTCCGACCATCATGGTGAAGATATATCCGGCGATCGTCCATCCGGCCAGAAAGCTGACCAGTCCGCCTGCCAGACAGAAGACGGCAATCTTCTGGTTGAATTGCTGCTGCTCCGGGTCTTCAAGCACATAGGCGGAGCGCGGCTTCGTCAGCAGCGGGCTGCATAGCCTGATGACGGGATTATATCCGAAGATTAGTCCTGATAATCCGGCCGCAAGCGGGAGAGCGAGAATCCAGTGGAGACCTGTGAGCAAGGCCAGTAATACAGAGATGACAATGAAGGCCTGATTGAGCTTCACTAGCGGGCGGGGAATTCCCTGCATTGCAGGCTTTTGACTCATTGTAATCACACCTTTCACATTGGAATAATTACTTTTAATTCGATTATAGCGGCAGAACAGATGCGTGGCAATCCTTAAGTCTTATGACCCAATAGTGAATATTAAAATTTAAAATTATTATCCATTGACAGGAGGCGTTTTTTTGTGGTTTTATTATGTAGACCAATTGTTATAATGGTTGGATCGTCAAGATAAGGAAGTGTAGAGCTTGTCGAACAAGCCTAATGCACGCGAAGCCATTGTGGATACGGCTTCCAGGTTGTTTTTTACACAGGGGTACCATGCTACCGGACTGAATCAGATCATTAAAGACAGCGAATCGCCCAAGGGTTCCTTGTATTATTATTTTCCCCACGGCAAAGAGGAGCTGGCCTTGACCTGCATTAACCGGACTAGTGAAGAGGTAGCCCGTTTATTGCGCCATTATATGGAGAGTGAAGCGGTGCCGGCTCAGGCTGTGCAGAATTTCATCATGTCTATGGCAAATGAGGCGGAGAAATCCTCTTTTGAAGGACTGGTTCCGTTCAGCTTCTGGGTAGCCGTGGAGACCTCCTGTGTCAGCCATGAGCTGCGCACTGCTTGCCAGTGTGTCTTCAGGGATTGGCAGGATATTATTGCGAAGCGTCTGATCCGGGAGGGGGTACAGGAGGAATCGGCAGAGTGCAAAGCTTCGGTGGTGGTCTCCTTGTTCGAGGGGGCGCTGCTGCAGGCGTTGACCTGCAGAAATATTCAACCGCTGGAAGCAGCAGCAGAGTGCATTCCGGCAATACTGGCTTAACCGTAATACGCAAGACCATAGAGAGATATACACAGATACCAGGAGGATACGAGAGTGAATGCAACTATGACTGACAAGGGTTCAAGTAAGCCCCGGCAATTCAAGACTTTACCCATTCTGATCTCCCTGCTGATTGCCGGCTTCATCGGCATGTTCAGTGAGACCGCCCTAAATGTAGCTTTAAGTGATCTTATGAATGTCCTGCAAATTACACCATCGACGGCACAGTGGCTGACTACCGCCTATCTGCTGACGCTGGGCATTCTGGTTCCGATCTCAGGGATGCTTCTGCAGTGGTTCACCACAAGACAGTTGTTCGTCGCTGCCCTATGCTTCTCCATTCTGGGCACGTTCCTTGCGGCGATGTCGCCGAATTTCGAGTTTCTGCTCACTGCGAGAGTGGTGCAGGCGATGGGAACCGCGCTGCTTCTGCCGCTGATGTTCAATACGATTCTAATCATCATTCCTGCTGAGAAAAGAGGGGCGGCGATGGGACTTATCGGCTTGGTAATCATGGTAGCTCCGGCGATTGGACCTACGATTGCCGGTCTGCTGATTGAGAGCCTGAGCTGGCACTGGATCTTCTGGCTGTCCCTGCCGTTCCTGGTAATGGCTCTAATTAGCGGAATCCTCTTCATGCAGAACGTCACGGAAGTGACGAAGCCTAAGATTGATGTCCTGTCCATTATTCTGTCCTCCTTCGGCTTCGGCGGTATTGTCTACGGCTTCAGCAGCGCCGGTGAAGCGGAAGGCTGGGGAAGTCCGAAGGTTATTATCGCCATCGTGATCGGTGCGATTGCCCTTATTCTGTTCTGTATCCGCCAGTTGACGATGAAGCAGCCGATGATTGATCTGCGCGCCTTCAAGTTCCCGATGTTCGTGGTAGGGGTACTGATGGTCTTCATCTGTATGATGGTCATTCTCTCCTCGATGCTGATTCTTCCGATGTATCTGCAGCAGGGACAAGGGTATTCAGCCTTCAAGGCAGGACTGCTGCTGCTGCCTGGCGGAATCATCAACGGGCTGATGTCGCCGGTCATGGGACGTCTGTTCGACAAATACGGTCCGAAATGGCTGGTTATCCCCGGACTGGTGCTCGTCGCTGTCTCCTTGTGGTTCTTCTCGGGGATTACAGCTACTTCAACCGTAGTCTTCGTGATCGTGCTTCATAGTGTGCTTATGATCGGAATCTCCATGATTATGATGCCTGCCCAGACGAATGGTATCAATCAGCTTCCGCTGGAATACTACCCGCATGGTACTGCCATTATGAATACACTTCAGCAGGTGGCGGGTGCGATTGGTACAGCACTGGCGGTAAGCATCATGACCTCCGGCTCCAAAAGCTACATGCAGACCGTCACTAACCCGGCTGATCCGCTGAACATCGGCGCTGCCTTCACTCATGGGGTGCAGAATGCCTTCATCTTCGGGATGGTCATGGCTATTATAGGTCTGGTGATTGCGTTCTTCCTTAAGCGTGTCATCGTTTCGCACAAGACTCAGGCTTCTATGCATTAATTAATCTGCTATTGACTAAGAACCTCTCCTTGCTAAAATGGGCAGCCATTTGGCGGGAGAGGTTTATTTGTGTTTGCTAATGTATGGAGGCGGATGTGAGGCGGCTGGACTTCGTTTGGTTAATACTGTATATTAAGCATAGATTAACGATGTATAGGTGAAACAAACAGGAGGAAATGCCGATGAAGGTCAGCAAAGAAATGCTGAAGGGGAGCACGGGGACGATGATCCTCACTCTGCTGCTGGACAGGCCGCTGTATGGGTACGAGCTGATTAAAGAGCTGGAGCAGCGCTCGCAGGGAGTTTTTGCCCTGAAGGAGGGTACGCTCTACCCGATTCTCCATGCGATGGAGAGCGAACGCTGGGTGGAAGCGTATTGGATGGAGGTAGACGGACGCAGACGCAAGTATTACCGGCTATTGGATGAAGGCAAGCACAAGCTTCAGGAGAAGAAGGCGGAATGGGCGCTGTTCAAGGGTGCCATGGATACCGTTCTGGGGGAGGGCAGCGGCTGATGGAGCAGAGTAAGAAGGAACTGGAGCGTTATCTGGATACAGTATGCGCAGAGGTTAGAGCCAAAGGGATGCACAGTGAAATCCGGGACGAGCTTAGCGGACACTTCACAGACCTGGTGTCGGAGCGGCTGGAGCTTGGTGCTTCCGAAGAAGAGGCGCAGCAGTATGCAATTGCACAATTGGGTGATCCGCAGGCCATCGGCCGGGATCTGCACCAGATTCATAAACCCAGGATTCCTTGGTCGCTGTTGGCGGGTGTTATTCTGTTGTCGGCGGTAAGTCTGCTGGGGATGGCGGCTGTGGAAGCGGGGTTTGGGGACTCCCCGATTCCTGATGCTCTTATGCTGCGCCAATCTGTGTATATCGTTCTTGGGATCGCGGTAATGGCTATCATGTATTTCGTCAATTTCAAACAAATACAGCGTGCCTCGGGATTTATCTATGGAGTAGCATTATTATCAATCTTTTTCAGCTTGATGCTAGGCATGAAAATGATTAATGGTGAAAACCGTTATATTGAAACTTTGGGAATCCCCTTCGATGTGATCGGATACAGTCCTTATGTGTTTGTAGTTGCTCTGGCAGGGATTTGGAACAGACAAGGCTTCATGAAATCATGGGGCGGACGAACAAGAGACTTAACGGAATTATCGTTATTGCTGCTGCCAGCCGCGATGTATGCGGTTATCCCCGCTTTTCCTGAACTAATTGTATATCTGACCGTATCCTTGATGCTCTATATCTGGATGACAGGCCGCTGGATTAGAGGTGCGGTGATTGCTGTAACCAGTCTAATGGGCGGGGCATTCTATGTGTGGAACCACCTGATCTCCGGGAGCGGTTCATCGCGGCCGTTCAAGCGGATCATAGGGATACCGGAGCAGGCTACTTGAATAGTGTAATTCACAACACGCTAACCTCCGCAGGCTGGAGAGGACAGGGAATGGGCTATAGAGGAGCGGAAGAACGCTTGTTGTTTCCTTATACGGACCTTTTTCCTGTGTACCTGATCCAAAGCTTCGGCTGGGCCGGAGGCCTGCTGCTGCTTGCACTGACCTGCTGGTTAGTACTCAAAATGTTCTCCTACGCCCGCGCGGTAAGCGATACCTACGGCAGGATGCTGATCCTTGCGTTGACGCTGATGCTCTCAATCCGCTTGCTGTATGGCTTATCTATACTCAGCGGCAGAATGCCGCTTGTGTCTATACCGTTCCCGTTCCTGAGCTACGGACAGCATGTGTTCATTGAATTCGCGGCTCTCGGGCTGCTGATGGGGGTCTACAGGCGCAAAGATATGCTCCCAGCGGGTCAAGCTCCATCCTCGCTATAGACGCTCCCTGGGGTTGCACCGTATACTGGAAGGGTAAATATGGGATGAGGCAGGTGAGGAGTAGACATTGTGAATAAGCTGCGATATAGAGGCACAAGACTGGGATTACTGTTAGGCGCAATGATTGTAAGCGGGGCTGCACTTCTAGGCGTCATGACAACGGCAGCAGCGGCACCCGTGACTCCTGAGACACCGTTTACACCAAGTACAGTTGTGAAGAAAAACAATCTCCCCGGCGGTTTTGTCTATCTGGATGAGGTTATTCCATCGGCGCAATATGAGATCCGTTACTATAGCGAGAATAATTTTACCGGCACTAGGGTGGACGGATATAAGGCACCGCTGGCGATCTTCTCGCGGACTGCCGCTGCTGCGCTGAAGAAGGTTAGTGAAGATCTGGAACAGAAGGGCTATATCCTGAGAATCTATGACGCTTACCGTCCGCAGCAAGCCGTTAATCACTTCGTGCGCTGGTCACAAGATGCCGGTGATCTGAAGATGAAGGCGCAGTATTATCCGAAGCTGGACAAGCGGAATCTGTTCAAGCTGGGCTTCATCGCCAAGAAATCGGGGCATTCCCGGGGCAGCACGATCGACCTGACCCTGGCTCAGAAGAGTACAGGTAAGCTGGTGGATATGGGCAGTCCTTATGATTTTTTCGGCGAAATCTCTTACTATAATACGACACTCATCAGCAGCACCCAACATGCTAACCGGAAGATTCTGAAGGATGCGATGACGAAGCAGGGCTTCAAGCCGTACGCCAAGGAATGGTGGCATTTCACACTGATCAAGGAGCCTTACCCGAAGCAATATTTCAACTTCAAAGTCGAGTAGGGCTGTTCCAAAGCTGTATAGAACGGTTAATGAATAATGCAAGGTTAATCTCTGAAGCATGCGTGCATAATATTCGAATATAGGAAAGGTGGGATCGATTTGTTCAAAAGAATCGCAGCCGTATTCCTTAGTGTAATGTTATTTGCAGCAGGAGCAGGTGTATTGACCAGTGATAACGTGAGTGCCACCGGAAGCTTGAGGATTATCGTGAACGGTCAGGAATTGCAGACAGGTGAAGCACCGGCCTATACCAACGGACCGGATGTCATGATTCCACTGCGTGAGACGGCCCAAGCCCTCAAATATAAGGTCACCTTCAGTGGGGCTACCGGAACGTTCCTGCTGGAACGGTTCCAGGAGAGCGTTCAGTTCAGACTATCCGGAAAGGAGCTTGTGCTGGACGGCAAGAACAAAGTACCTTTTACAGGCGGCTTTGAGTTAAAACAAAAAAGAGCGTACGCGCCGCTATCTTTTTTTGCAGCGATCGGGTTAGTTACCTCTTATAATCCGGAAACAGCTCAGGTTGACGTATACACACCGGAGGTAATGGCAAGTGCCGTAGCAGGTCTGCTGGCAACCGGTAACTATCCGGCGCTGAAGGAGCGGTATTACGCCAAGGATGCAGAACCCGCTGCTCTTCCGGTTCTCCAGCAGAGCTGGGATGGGATTAACTCGCTGGCGGGCAGTTACCACGGAGTGAAATCGACCACCAGCACACAGCAGGATGGAGTAATCACGATTGTGAGCGTATTGTCCTTCACCAAAGCGGAGGCTGTACTGACTCTGGAATTTGGCGCTTCAGGCAAGCTCACCAACCTAACTCTAACGCCGGTCCAGGCAGCCAGTGAAGTATTGGCCAGCCCAGGCCAATCCTAAATTCGCATAAGACATAACTTCACTCCCGAGGGAGAATTCCACGGCTTAAGTATAGCTGTAGGAATTCTCCCTTTAACTTTCTGTTGACAGAATGCCGGAAAGAGAGTAATTTTAAATTCGAATTAAACAATGTTTAAATCGTTGATTAGATCAATGATTAAGATTCTGTGACAGAGGAGGGCGACAAGCTGCATTATGGTTAAATTGGGCAACAAAGCTGATTCTTCAGATAAAGATACGAAGCAACTTATCCTCGATGCCACGGTTGCACTGATCCGTGAGGACGGATTCCACTGCATTACCCTGCGCAGTATCGCGGCGAGAGCTGAGACCAATCTGGCCCTGGTGAACTACCACTATGGCTCCAAGGAGAAGCTGTTCGGCGATGCTGTGAAGCAGCTTATGGCTACCTTTGACGATGCTTTCAAGGTGCTGGAGGATACATCTTTACCGCCAAAAGAGCGCTTGAAGCTGTTCTTCACGCGGTACATTGCCAATCTCAGCCGATATCCCGGTATGGCCCGGCAGATGCTTGACCAACGGCATCATATTATGGGCTCGCATGATGAATATGCGAAATATTCCAAGCTGATGCGGATTGAACGGATTCTGGATGCTCTCGGGGAGATTACCGGCGAACCGGACCGCGATAAGCTCATGATGATGAACATGCAGATCTACGGGGCGATTGTCTTCCCGGTCATTATGGTCAGCAGTTTGCCGAAGGAACGGGAGGATCTCCAGCAGATCTTCAAGCTGGCCCCGCTGGAGGAGCAGATTGACGGATTGTTTGAGCAGTATTTTCACAAGTATAACTAATTATGAATAGAGAAAAGAGTGGACAAGAGAATGTCAAAACCTATGAATCCAAGTAGCACCGCCGCCGCAGAGGCGCCGTTCTCGCTGAGAGCTATACTTCCATCGTTGCTGGCGATTATTGTCGGCATGATCATGGTTATTCTGGACAGCACCGCAGTCAATGTGGCCGTTCCGAATCTGGTGCAATATTTCGATACGGACCTGAAGACTGTTCAATGGGCAATTACCGGCTACACGCTTGCGCTCGCTGCTGTAATTCCGCTGGCAGGCTATATGACCGACCGGTTCGGGTCCAAGCAGGTATTCCTAACGACCATTGCCATGTTCGTGCTTGGCTCTGTGTTATGCTCTGTAGCTCAGACTTCGGGACAGCTTGTCTTGTTCCGCGTCATCCAAGGTCTTGGCGGCGGCATGGTCGCTCCGATCGGGATGGCGATGGTCTTCAGACTCGCTCCGGCAGAGCGCAGAGGCTCGATCATGGGGATGCTCGGTATTCCAATGCTGCTGGCTCCGGCCCTTGGCCCGATCCTCGCAGGCTATCTGGTGGAGTATGTGAGCTGGCACTGGATTTTCCTGATTAACCTGCCTATCGGTATCGTGGGTATTATTCTTGGTCTTAAATACTTGCCGGTGACCGAGAAAAAGGGAAGAGCCCACCTCGATATCCTCGGAATCCTTCTGGCCCCGATCGCATTCTCCATGCTGGCTTATGGCGTTAATCAGGGCGGCGGCGAGAGCTGGACCTCCACCGGAGCGCTTGTCGGATTATCGGTCGGCGGCGTTGCACTGGTGCTGTTTGTCATTGTAGAACTGCTGCAGAAGCACCCGCTGCTGGAGCTGCGCGTCTTCCGTTCCTCGGACTTCACGCGCGGGATTATTCTGTCCTGGGTCACACAGG
Source organism: Paenibacillus sp. FSL R7-0302 (assembly GCF_038006885.1). NCBI lineage: Bacteria > Bacillati > Bacillota > Bacilli > Caryophanales > Paenibacillaceae > Paenibacillus > Paenibacillus sp. FSL R7-0302. Next base: position 3,115,414 of record NZ_JBBOWB010000001.1, on the reverse strand, counting down.
CCGCTTTGTTCGGCTCCATGCTGTTCGTTCCGCTGTACCTCCAGCAGATCCGCAATTACACGCCGCTGGAGACCGGGCTGATCCTGCTTCCCCAAGCGCTGGCTTCAGGGATAGGGATGCCGCTGGGCGGCCGATTGTTCGACCGGATCGGAGCTCGTCCGCTGGTATTCGTAGGTCTCAGTATTATATCGACTGCCCTGTTCCTGCTCTCAGGAGTTACAGTAGACACCAGTCTTCCTGTTATTATGCTGTCTCTGGTTATGATGGGCCTTGGCATGGGTCTGTCGATGATGCCGGTCAATACCCATGTCCTGAACTCTGCGCCGCGTGAATGGGTGAACCGGGTTACCCCGCTTACCGCCGCTGCCCAGCAGGTTGTGGTGTCGTTCGCTGTTGCCGGCATGACCGGGTACCTGACCAGCCAGATTGCGGTGCATATGGGTAAAATGACGTCCGGAAGCAATCCGCTTGCCGCTGCCGTACAGGGCTTCGGGGATGTCTTCTTCCTCTCGGGCTGCATCGCCGTGGCCGGAGTGGTCCTCAGTCTGATTCTGCGCCGTCCGAAGACAGCAGGCGCTGCACCTTCTCCTGAAGAACAGCAGACGGATGCCGCCATGATGATGGGGCATTAATCGGCCACAATTGTTATAGACACAAGTTGTAGACAAATGTTAAAGACATACAAAAAGCGTCCCTGACTGCCGGTTGGCAGGGGGCGTTTTTTGTTGTTCCCGATGAATGATGCGGGGCGGATGTAGGGGGAAAACTGAATGCATGGGCGGGGGAGCGGCGCGTGAGCCAAATGTAATCGAAAAACCGGTTACAATTGGACCGGGGGTGGTGCGTGAGCCGAATGTAATCGAAAAATCGATTACAATTGGACCGGGAGCGGCGCGTGAGCCGAATGTAATCGAAAAACCGATTACAATTGGACCGGGAGCGGCGCGTGAGCCAAATGTAATCGAAAAACCGATTACAATTGGACCGGGAGCGGCGCGTAGACAGAATGTAATCGAAAAACCGATTACAATTGGATCGGGGGCGCGCGTGAGCCAAATGTAATCGAAAAACCGATTACAATTGGACCGGGAGCGGCGCGTAGACATAATGTAATCGAAAAACCGATTACAATTGGATCGGGAGCGGCGCGTAGACAGAATGTAATCGAAAAACCGATTACAATTGGACTGGGGGCGGCGCGTGAGCCAAATGTAATCGAAAAACCGATTACAATTGGACCGGGAGCGGCGCGTGAGCCGAATGTAATCGAAAAAGCGATTACAATTGGACTGGAGGCGGCGCGTGAGCCAAATGTAATCGAAAAACCGATTACAATTGGACCGGGGGCGGCGCGTGGGCCAAATGTAATCGAAAAACCGATTACAATTGGACTGGGCGGCGCGTGAGCCAAATGTAATCGAAAAACCGATTACATTTGGACTGGGAGCGGCGCGTGAGGGTACGTGAGAGTAGCTTTAGCCAGAAGGGAGGAGCGGATGAGCGTCTAAGGCAATTGTCCCGCATCCACTCGATCTGTCAGAAGAAGCTATAAATGCGCCCGCCGCTTCTTCAGCATCCTTGCCGGAGGAACCATATGCAGCTTGCCCAGCAGCTCGGAGGCCAGAATGCCCAGCAGGACAAGGGCGGCACCGGTGTAGCCTTGGAGCGAAAGCTGTTCGTGTACGAACAAGTAGCCGAAGAAGGCAGCGAATACCGGCTCAAGGGCGAAGATCAGACCGGTGCGGGTCGGTGTAGTGTACTTCTGGGCCACCGGCTGCAGGATGAACCCGCAGGCGCTGCAAAAGATCCCCAGAGCCAGAATCGCGATCCAGCCCGGAAGGGTGGACGGGAGCGAAGGCGTTTCGAAGATAGCCGATAGAATCAGGGCATAGCCCCCGGCGAAGCCGAGCTGCAGAATGCCGATATTCAGCGAATCGCAGGTCTTGACCGCCCGGCCCGTCACTAGAATCTGCACCGCATAGAAAACAGCGGACAGAATGCAGAGGAGATCGCCAGGCCGGATCTGAAGCGAGCCGTTCAGCGTAAGCAGCCCGATGCCGCTGATGGCGAGAACAGCTCCGAAGATCTGCGGGGGTGCGACTTTTTTTCGAAATACCAGAACCTCCAGCATCGGAACGAACACAACAGTCAGAGCAACCAGAAATCCGGCATTAGAGGTGGTGGTCGTCTTCAGCCCGAAGGTGATGCAGGTGAATACGCCAAGCAGCAGGAAGCCGAGCAAGGCTCCGTATTTCAAGGTTCTGGCATCGACACTGCGCAGCCGTCTGCGGAACAGCAGCCCCGCCAGGATGAACGCAAGCCCGAAGCGCAGTGCGATCAGATTGAATTCTCCCATTGTACCCAGTCCCAGCTTCATGAACAGGTAGGAGGAGCCCCAGAATAAGGTTACTACAATGAGCATCAGCTCGGCCTTTAGCGGCTTCATTCTTTCATCATCCTTCTTTATTTCAAGTGAGTATAGTATAATACGCTCGAATACATAAGGTAACTGAATGTTTATCATAAGATACATGAGTAATTCTCATGCTAAGCGAGGAGACTGGAGATGAGCCTGATCAAGTATGAAGTGTTCCTGAAAGTGGTGGAGCTGGGCAGCCTGACGCGGGCCGCAGAGGTGCTGGGGTTCACCCAATCCGGCATCAGCCACACGCTGAGCAGCCTGGAGCATGAATTCGGCTTCCCGCTGCTCGTGCGCAGCCGTTCGGGGGTGAAGCTCACGGTGAATGGGGAGCAGGTGATGCAGCCCATCCGGGAGATCCTCAACTGGAATGAGCAGCTCAAGCAGCAGGTGGCGGATATTCACGGTCTGGAGACAGGGACAATTACGATAGGTACCTTCACGAGTGTCTCTGTCCATTGGCTGCCGGATATGATCAAGCAGTTCCGTGAGGAATATCCTTACATTGAGTTCAAGCTGATGGAGGGCGGATATCTGGAGATTGAGCAGTGGATTGAGGCTGGGGTGGTTGATTGCGGCTTCCTCTCATTGCCGACAAGGGAGCGGTTCGAAGTCATTCCGCTTAAGCAGGACCGGATGCTGGCGATTCTCCCGCTGGACCATCCGCTGAGCAAGGCCCCTCATATGCCGCTTGCCCAGATCGCCTATGAGGACTTCATTATTCCGAAGCCCGGCTCGGATTATGATGTGCAGCGTGTGCTGGAGAAGGCCGGAATTAAGCCGAACATCAAGTTCTCGGCCGGGGACGATTACGCCATTATTGCCATGGTGGAAAAAGGCCTGGGCATCAGCATCCTCCCGGAGCTGGTCACCGGGTTCCAGCATGAGCGTGTAGCTATGCTTGAGCTGGAGGAGCGGAGCTTCCGTTCCCTTGGCATCGCGGTCAACTCCATGAAATATGCTTCACCTGCCACGCGGCGGTTCTTGCAGCATGTGCAGCACTGGTCGTCTAGCCAAGGAGCCGTTTAACTTGGTAAAAAGCGCAAAAAAGGCATGTTTTCTAAAATATAAGAAATTATATGTTTCACACGATAACTTATCCTTCTATTTCTCGCTGAAACGGTACCGTCCTTTAAAAGGACGGCAAAGCCGTTTCCACTTGTTTTGAAAACATGCCTTTTTACCAATGGTCATCCGCGTATCATCCGCTTAATTTGCGCCCTTCATTATCGAGAAACAACAGCTCGTAGTATTTTTTGGGCCGCCCCTTACTGTTGTCTCTTTTTTCAAATACTGTTTGTACTTGTTTGCTTTCCTCGATTTTGTTAAGGATGCGGTTTGCACCTTTGACGGTCATGGACAGGCACTCTGCAACATCCTCAGAGGATAATTTATTGGTTCGCATGATTTCTGCGTAGGACATGATTTTCTGCAAATTGATGTTGTTGATTCCGATGGTTTTGGCTAACGCAAGGATGTCCGGGTCCCCCTGTTCGGAGAACTGTATGACATTCATGCTCCGCATGGGGCCGGCAACCTTCTGATTCTCGTCTATAAAAAAGCTGCTGCTGCCCGTATAGGCTTCCGCCTGTCTGTGAGCCTTGGTGGCATTGACGTTCGCTTGAAAATATTCATGCCCCGAGCCCCAGCCGATCTTCACCTTGCCCTGTATGCGCTCCTCCAGATACTCCAGCAGGGAACAGTTATGAGCGTTAGAGGTGATTCTCATGAAATTGCCGAAGGTGGTGTACAGTCTGACATAGCCTTCTGAGATTTGGGCCGTGTTCGCCAGATTCACGCTGCGCAGAAACCTGCCGACAAGGACTTTCAACTCTTGAAGCTGCTCTTCAGATGCCGGCTCAGCCAATTGAACCGATAAACATGCGACCACTGCCCGCTGGTTCTTAAGCTTGAGGATGGTAATCTCGTTGATGATCTCGCTGATGGTCTCTTTAACGCTCTCCAAAGTGGGCCGGATTAAGATATATTTGACGCCGTGCTTTTGGAGTTCCGGAACAAAGTGGCCGAAGGCCGTGATGGACAGATCTATTTTCTTGTCTTCCCACAGACTGATATGGTTCTCCAGCATGGTCTCCACCCGTTCGGACAGATCTCCGCTGTCAACGGGCTTTCCCTCATGAGTCAGGTATTGCTGGAATTCGCTGAAGGATTCGATGATATATGCATAATCCACATAGATCCGGGAGATATCAAGTCCAGGTTCTGTAACCAGCAGCCGGAAAAGCTCCCTGTACAGCAGGTTCTCATCATCCTGCAAAATGTGAACAGGGACTTTATCATCCAGGCATTCCTTATCGATGGACTCGTAAAGCATCCTGCCGCTGATCACAAATCCATCCACCGCATCTAAGTTTTTAAGATAGATGTCAGTTGTTTCCTGGAAACTGCTGATGGTAAGAAAACGGAACTGGCATAAGGGCCGCATTTCTTCTTCAATGGTGCGGAAATAATCCATATGGGTCTCAGGCGTGATAATACCCAGTTTGATTGTCATAATAGATTCCTTTCATAAAACAGTTCAATCAAAAGAGTTATATCACAATAAATGTGATATTACAATGTTCCGGCAGCCTCTGAAATAATGTTCTTAAAATGTCTTAATATCTCTTGACAGCGAATGAAAATGCCAGTACGATAAAAGCGTTCTTAAAAAGTCTTAAAATAAAAAGGGGGTAATGGTTACTCTAATCTAACTTTCATTTAATTTATGCTTTGGGAGATGTTCATTTGTGATTGAAAAAGCTGGAGACTTAATGAGTATGGCCCAGCAGTTGCAGGACAAATTGGTCACGTACAGGCATCATCTTCATGCGATTCCGGAGCTTGATCTAAGTTTGCCCAGGACAACGGCCTATGTAAAAGAGGTGTTGGAGTCGATGGGGCTTAAGCCCGCTCCCGTAGGGGAATCTGGGCTAACCGTTACCATTGGCGGACAGCAGGGCGGAAAGGTAGTTCTGATCCGTGCGGATATGGACGGGCTGCCCATTCAAGAAGAAACGGAGCTTCCTTATGCATCGTTGAATGGAAACATGCATGCTTGCGGCCATGATATGCATACCTCTATGCTGCTGGGAGCCGCAGAGATCCTGAAGGCGGGCGAAGCGCAGCTTCGCGGGACGGTCAAGCTTATGTTTCAGCCTGGTGAAGAGACGCTGCATGGGGCCAAAATGATGCTTGAAAGCGGGATTCTCGATAATCCCCAGGTGGATGCAGCCATGATGCTCCATGTGTTGACCGGAATGCCGCTGCCTCTCGGACAATTTGTAGTGCCTGAGGAAGGTGGAGCGATTTCAGCTTCCTCGGATTGGTTCGAAATCATCATCCGGGGGAGGGGCTCACATGGCGCTATGCCCGAGGCCGCAGTGGACCCCTTAAATGTAGCGGCTCATCTTCATCTGGCGCTGCAGGGTATTCTAAGCCGGGAAGTTTCACCGATTGACAATGCAGTGCTTACCATTGGCGTGATGGAAGGCGGAACTACGAACAACGTGATTCCCGATACGGCCAGATTGAAAGGCAGTGTACGCACATTTAACACCGCATTGCGGGGTAAAATGGAGACCCGTATCCGCGAAATTGCAGCAGGTATCGGAGAAACTTTTCAGGCAAATGTGGAAGTGATCTATACGCGGGGTTGTCCTGAGGTGAAAACGGATGGCGGACTTAATGAGCAAATGAGGGCTTCGATTGCAAATACCTTTGGCGACGGCTCCTATATCGGTATAACTGAGCTGGTACCCGGCGGTAAATTAATGGGCTCGGAAGACTTCGCCTTTGTCTCACAGACGGTGCCAAGTACCACAGTGTTCCTAAACGCAGGCAATATCGAAGAAGGTTATAGTTACCCTGTACACCATCCAAAGACGATGTTCGCGGATGAGGTGCTTCATAGAGGGGCTGCGGCTTATGCAGCTTTTGCCAGAGACTGGCTTGAACGAAACAGTTAAGCTCTAAACCAAACTTAGGAGGAATTACAATGACAGAGAGACGTATGATTGGACCCACCAAATTCGAAGAGTACTCGGAGAAATACAAGGAATTCCTGTTAATGACCCGCCGTGACGGTATCCTTGAAGTTCGTCTGCACACCGATGGAGGTTCGTACACGCACAATTGGGAAGCTCATACCGCCTGGTCTCATGCCTGGTCAGATATTGGCCGTGACCCTGAGAACGAAGTCATGATTATTACGGGAACCGGGGATAAATGGCTGATTGGCGACCCTGAGGTCTGGAATACGAAATTCATGGACTGGCCGAAGCAAAAGAAGCTCGAACAGTATCATGAATCACTGAGACTGCTTGAGAATTTGATCTTCTGCATTGACATTCCGACGATCGGGGCGGTTAACGGGCCAGGAACGCACTGTGAACTCGCAACGCTCTGTGATATTACCATTTGTACGGAAGACGCGGACTTTTTCGATCCGCATTATCTGGGAGGCACGCCTCCGGGAGATGGAATGCTGCTCACCCTGCAAAACATGATCGGGTTCAAAAAAGCAGCCTACTACGCCTACACCGGCAAGAATATCAATGGTCAGACCGCATTGGACCTGGGTATCGTCAGTGAAGTGCTGCCCCGCGAAAAGCTTCTTCCGCGCGCTTGGGAGCTGGCGGAGATGATCATGCAGGCACCGCGTTCAACGAGACATCTGTCTCACTCCATTATCTCCCGGCCATGGAAGCAGGCGCTGGTCGCCGATCAGGGATTCCAGCTGGCCCACCAGATGTACGACATGGCCATTGATGAAGAAGGAGCGCTGGAGCGGCTGAAGAAAATGCAAGGACGCCTGATGGGCAATGATGTTCAATAGAAAGATGACGGGACCTACCCGGCTCGAAGAGTATTCTGAGAAGTACAAGGACTTATTCCTCATGACCCGCCGCGGCGGCATCCTCGAAGTACGTATGCACACTGACGGGGGACCTTTACATTTCGACTGGCCGGTCCAAGCGGCATATGGTCAGGTATGGTCAGATATTGGCCGTGATCCTGAGAATGAGGTCATGATCCTTACAGGGACAGGAGAGCTGTGGCAGACAGGCAATCCTGAAGTCTGGACCACCAAATTCATGGATTGGCCGAACCGCCGGAAGCTGGAGATGTATCATGAATCGCTCCGAATGATTGAAAATATGGTTCATTGCCTGGATATCCCCACGATTGGGGCGATCAATGGCACAGGCGCGCACTGGCAATTGGGAACGCTTTGTGATATTACCATTTGTGCGGAGGACACCGTGTTCTTCGATGCCCATTATCTGGGCGGTGTTCCGCCTGGAGACGGAATCGTCCTGGCCCTTCAAAGGATACTGGGAACCAAGAAAGCGGCATACTATGCATACACGGGGATGAACATTACTGCAGAGGAGGCACTAGACCTCGGACTGGTCAGTGAGGTATTGCCTCGTGAACAGCTTCTTCCACGGGCATGGGAGCTGGCAGAGATGATCATGCAGGCCCCCCGCTCTACAAGACATCTTACGCATTCGATTGTCGCGCACCCGTGGAAACAAGCTTTGGCAGAGAATCAAGGTCTTCAGCTTACTCACCAATTGGTTGACATGGCGATTGATGAAGAGGGGATTCATGAGCGGCTGATGAAGCTCAAGGAACGTTTTCAGAGGAATGACAACTGAGAAGGGATAAGGGTGCTATGAGATCGTTGACTGAGCTATTTAAGATTGGCAGCGGACCGTCCAGCTCCCACACCATGGGGCCGGAGAAGGCGGCCGGAATCTTCAAAGCAGAAAATGAAGACGCAGACCAGTTCAAGGCACTGATCTATGGTTCCCTTGCCAAAACAGGCAAAGGCCATATGACGGACAAGGCCATTATTCGGGCATTGTCACCCGCTTCAGCGGAGGTTGAATTTGTTCCGCAGCCTGACTTTGATCTGCCCCATCCCAATACTATGGACTTGTTCGCTTACAAGGACGGTCAGCAAACCAATTCCATGCGTGTTGCCAGTATCGGCGGCGGGGAGATCGTGATTGATGGGCGGGAGGAGACGCGGGGACCTGATGTCTACCCGGAGAACAGCTTTGCCGAGATCAGCGCCTATTGTAAAGCGAATCATATCCGTCTAAGCGATTACGTCGAGCAGCGTGAAGGCATACAGATCTGGGAGTTCCTCCAAGGCATCTGGGAAGCGATGAAGCGTTCGATCGACGAGGGATTATCCGTCACAGGTATTCTGGAAGGCGGGCTTAATGTTGAGCGCAAGGCGAAATTTCTCTATCATCAGGGACATGCGGATGAGAGCCCGGAGACGCGTGAGAACCGGATCGTCAGCGCGTACGCTTTTGCCGTCAACGAACAGAATGCGGCTGCCGGTACAGTCGTAACGGCTCCAACCTGCGGGGCCTGCGGTGTTGTACCCGCCTCGCTCCGTTATATGCAGGAGAAGCTGCAGGTCCCGGACGAACAGATTCTCCGGGCGCTGGCGGTCGGCGGGCTCATCGGTAATCTGGTCAAGCAGAACGCCTCGATCAGCGGCGCTCAGTGCGGCTGCCAGGCGGAGGTGGGCACGGCTTGCTCTATGGCTGCGGCTGCACTCGCCGAACTGTCGGGTATGGAGATCGACCAGATTGAGTATGCGGCGGAGGTGGCCATGGAGCACCACTTGGGGTTAACCTGTGATCCGATTAACGGACTGGTTCAGATCCCTTGTATTGAGCGGAATGCTGTGGGTGCGATGCGGGCGATCAATGCGCTGAGTCTGGCGAAGTTCTTGTCCGGTTCCCGTAAAATATCCTTCGATCTGGTTGTACAGACCATGTATGAGACAGGCCTGGACATGAACAGCAGGTACCGTGAGACTTCAGAGGGCGGGCTCGCTAAGTTCTACAACATGGGCAGTTAAATGAAAATGATATCGCTATAGACGAGGAACGTCCCTGGCTGCCGGTTGGCAGAGGGGGCGTTTTTTCGTTGTGCGGGAGGATCTGTAGGACGGAGCCCGCTGTAAGAAAAGAAGTGATTTGACGGAGGGCGGCCGGGATGAGAAAATGTATGCGTGTACATCGAGTAGTCTATTCAGTGAGGAGGCACCAAATGAAACAGCTACGCATTGGAATGATAGGTTATAAATTCATGGGCAAGGCCCACAGCAACGCTTACCGCAGTCTGCCGATGTTCTTCCCCAAGGCAGTTAAGCCGCAAATGTCGGTCATCTGCGGACGCAATGAGGAAGCGGTTACAGAAGCGGCAGCACAGCTTGGCTGGTCAGAGAGTGTGACCGACTGGAAAGAGCTGATTGCCCGCAGCGATATTGATCTGGTCGATATTAATGCGCCAAGTAATGCCCATAAAGAGATTGCAATTGCGGCTGCGGCCGCAGGCAAGCATATCTTCTGCGAGAAGCCGCTGGCGCTGAATCTGGAGGATTCCCGCGAGATGCTGGAGGCTGCTGAAAAGGCGGGAATTGCGCATATGATTGGCTTCAACTACCGTTTCTCCCCGGCGGTGCGGCTGGCGAAGCGTCTGATTGATAGCGGCCGGCTGGGCACCATCTATCACTTCCGCGCATGGTTCCTGCAGGACTGGATTCTCGATCCGGAATTCCCGCTGGTCTGGCGGCTTCAGAAGGAGGTTGCCGGTTCGGGATCGCATGGTGATCTGGGGGCGCATCTGATTGACCTGGCCCATTTTCTCGTAGGGGATGTGGAGGAGGTTATCGGGATGAGCGAGACCTTCGTCAAGGAGCGGCCGCTGGCAACGGAGATGACTGGTCTGAGTGCCAAGGCAGGCAAGGATGCGCCGCGCGGTCCGGTAACCGTAGACGATGCAACGCTGTTCCTGGCCCGCTTCAGCAGCGGTGCGCTGGGCAGCTTCGAGGCGACACGCTTCGCAGCCGGACACCGCTCGACCAATTCCTTCGAGATCAACGGCAGCCTGGGCAGTGTGAAGTTCGACTTTGAACGGATGAACGAGCTGGAGGTCTACCTGACCTCGGACGACGCGGATGTGCAGGGCTTCCGCCGCGTACTTGCCACCGATCCGGCGCATGACTATGCAGACGCCTGGTGGCCGCCGGGCCACACCATCGGATTCGAGCATACCTTCATTCATGAGATGCTGGAGCTGTCGAATGCCATTGAGGAAGGCCGTCAGCCGGAGCCGAACTTCAACGACGGCGTGAAATGCCAGGCGGTGCTTGAAGCGGTCGAGCGTTCGATTGAGCAGCGGCGCTGGGTTCCGATATCAGAGATGTAAGGGAAGACAGGGAAACACCGCCGGCCGCTTGATGGCCTGCGGTGTTTTTTTTGGCTGTGGCCCGGACAGGCCGGGAAGGCGTATGAGCCAAATGTAGTCGAAAAACCGACCACATTTGGACTGTACACGCCACATAGGCTGGATGGTCAGCAGTAGCGCCCCATTCTTTCACCCCTGTTTCCGTGCCTGGGAAGGGGTTAGACCCTTGTATTGCTTGTACAGCTTGGTGAAGTAATTCGGATTGTCACAGCCGACCCGGCCTGAGATCTCGGTAATGCTAAGGTCTGTTTCCAGCAAGAGCCGCTGCGCCTCATCCATTCTGCAGAAATTCACATAATCGATGAACGTCCGCCCGGTCAGCCTTTTGAAGGTTTTGCAGAAATGAAAAGGGTTCAGATTCACAAACCTGGCGGCAGCCTCAATCGACATCTTCTGATCTGTGTGGTTCTCCAGGTGTTCCAGCAGCGGCTTGAAGCGTTCGCGGTGGATGCCGCCCCGTTCCCCCTGCTCCCGCTCGCTGCGCTGCCGGGCCGGGAAGGCCCGGGACATCAGGGTGAAGAACAGGTGCAGCTGATTCTTCACCACGAGCTGAAAAGCCGGCTGCTTCGCCTCCACTTCGGCAATCACCCGCTCCAGCAAATGATAATACGCGGCGCATTCAGGCTGCTGGGCCGCAGGCATAACCGGGAATTGATTCAGATTATTGAGGTATGGGGCTACGAATTGCTCATGCTGGGAATCCTGGTTCCGGTCCTTGAACAGCGAGGCATGGAACACAATTGAGACATACGACAGGTCACCGCTGCACAGGCTATAGCCGACATGAAGCCCGCCGGACGGCACCATAAGGACATCCCCCGGACCGGCCTCATAAGGCTTGCTATCCACATGGAAAATAGCTTGGCCTTCGCGCATAATAATGATCTCGAAATGCTCATGCCAGTGCAGAAACAGGATGTTCTGTTCAGGCGACACCTCCCGGCAGGTGTTGAAGAACAGACGGAACGGATACGTTTTCTCTTCCAGCCTTGGATATTCCTTGAGTTCCTTCGGATAGTTCATGCTTGGTTCAACTCCCGCAAGATTCAGCTAGTTTAGCACAAGATAAGTAGAGATTTTGCCCAAAATGAGCGATATACTAGGAATGTTGCATTAACTATAAACCAATATTGGAGTGGCATACAAGATGCAGGATACATTAAGAATCGGAACACTGGTTGGAGGCGGGGATGCGCTCAGAGTCATTCCGCAGATTATTGGACATGGATTCGAATCCTTCAGCTTAACCTTCTGGCAGACTACAGGGACTACTGATTTGGCAGAAACAGCGGCACGGGTGCGTGAACTGGCTGCGGAGCATGATTTCACAATTTCTTCAGTCGGCATATTCGGGAATCCGCTTACAGGGACAGGCGATAATTCAGATACGGTAGCCAGCTGGGAACGGCTGATCGACCATGCCCATTTGTTCGGGACGGACCTGGTCTCCGGCTTCACCGGACGTCTGCCCGGCGTATCTATAGATGAGTCGATTCCGAAGTACGCTGAGGTGTTCGGTGAGCTGTCGAAGCGGGCGGCGGAGCGCGGAGTCAAGATCGCTTTTGAGAATTGCTCGATGGATGGGAACTGGCAGGCAGGGGACTGGAATATTGCGCATAACCCTACAGCCTGGGAGAAAATGTTCAACGCGGTCAATGCCGATAATCTCGGCCTGGAATGGGAGCCCTGCCACCAGATGGTGCAGCTGATTGACCCGATCCCGCAGCTGCGCAAATGGACGGACAAGATCTTCCATGTCCACGGCAAGGACGCAACCATCGCCTGGGATATTATCAAGGAATACGGAATCCACGGGCCTAAGCCTTATGTGTGGCACCGGACGCCGGGCTTCGGGGATACGAACTGGACCGATGTGATCTCGATTCTTCGTCAGGCCGGGTATAAGGGAACGATCGATATTGAAGGCTGGCATGACCCTGTCTATCGTGACGATCTGGAGATGACCGGTCAGGTCCATGCACTGAATTATCTCAAAACCTGCCGGGGCGGCAGCTTCATCCCGAACCCGGTATAACAGGAGGAACGAGCTATGACAGCAGGACATCGTGTGGTTGTGGCGGGCTGCGGGGCTATGGCTAATGAATGGATCACCTATGCACTGAAGCATGCTGATGGAATAGAGATTGTAGCACTCGTGGATATCCGGCGGGAGTCCGCTCAGGCCATGGCAGAAAGGCACGGGCTTACTTGCCCGGTATTTACTGAAGTGGAGCAGGCAATTGCGGATACAGCAGCTAATCTGGTATTTGATGTGACGGTACCGGCCAGCCATTACAGTATTGCCAGCAGCGCGCTTGAGGCCGGATGCCATGTATTCGCGGAAAAGCCGCTGGCGGAGACGATGGAGCAGTGCAATTCGATCGTCAGCATCGCTGAACGTACCGGCAGGAGCCATGCGGTGATGCAGAACCGCCGGTATGATCCGCGCATCCGTTCTTTGCGGGAGCTGATCACTTCAGGGGTTATAGGGCGGACAGGCTCTATCAGCGCGAACTTCTTCCTGGCTCCGCATTTCGGCGGCTTCCGGGATGCGATGGACAGCCCGCTGCTGCTGGATATGGCAATTCATACCTTCGATCAGGCCCGCTATATCAGCGGCGCTGATCCGGTAAGTGTGTATTGCCAGGAGTTCAACCCGCCGGGATCGTGGTATGCAGGGAATGCGGCGGCGGTCTGTATTTTTGAAATGTCGGACGGCTCCGTGTTCTGCTATCAAGGCTCCTGGTGTGCGGAAGGCGCGCCTACGTCCTGGGAAGCTTCTTGGCGGGTTCAAGGTGAAAAGGGCGCTGCTATCTGGGATGGCCGGGTTCTGCCTTATGCCGAGGTGATTAGTGCCGGGAGTGAACACTCCGGCCAGTTCCTCCATGAATTCGAGCGGATCGAAGCGCCGGAGGTACAGATGGAGGAGACCTTCCATCAGGGCTGTCTCGATGAAATGTTTCGTTCGCTTGCCGAAGGCCGTCCGGCCGAGACGGATTGCCGCGATAACCGCTACAGCATGGCCATGGTGCTGGGCGCTCTGGAGAGTGCGCGGACTGGCCGCAAGCTTAGTATTGCCGAATTCATAGAGGGCGCTAAGCTGGCAGGCAGTAAGGCGTAGGAGATTTTAGCAGGGGAAGCAAAATGGAATGCAAAAAGGCATGGGGAAAGCCCCATGCCTTTTCTTTTACCGCCGTCTTCTCAATTCTGGTTATTTATCTGTCCCCAGTAACAAGTTCACAACCGTATCCAGCTGCTGCTCCAAAGAATAAGGGTCCTCCATGACAAATTCATCATGGTAATTATCCCCGTATAAGAAGACTTTTCCATTCTTCACGGCAGGTACACTTTTCCATATATCACTTTCCATTGCCTGGTTTGTAATCTCAGCATCGCCATTATATACAAAGATATAATCACCTAAGTATTCAGGAAGCACCTCAAGCGAGATTGATTCGAACCCCTCTTTCATATGTAAGGCACTTTCTGTTGGAGGCAGCTGCAGCATTTCGTAGATAGTGGAGGAACCATAATTTCCGCCCGTTGCCGCTAACACATAAACCGTTTTTTCGGCAAACTGTACGATGGATACCGTCTCGCCTTCTTTAATGACGTTAGAGACCTTTAACCTTGCTTCAACAACCTTCTGTTCGTATTCCGCAATCCATTCCTCTGCCTGCTGTTCTTTTCCGAATATTGAGGCTACTCTTCTGAATTTATCAAGCGGTCCGGCCGTTGACAGCTCTTCCCAATAAGGCAGAAAAACAGTGGTGCCGATCTTCTCATATTGGTCAACATAATCTTCGATGGAACCGATAATGAGGTCTGGCTCCAGCATGGTCAATTTCTCCAGATTCATCGGGAATTCTCCCAGATCTTCGATTCTTTCGAGTGTTTCTTGTGGAATCTCCGCCTTGTCCATCCAGCCTTCGTCGAGCATAAACGTTCTTGCCCCGACGGGGACAATGCCCAGTTTCAATAAATGGCCCATATATTGGTCTGCCGCCACTTTTACCGGCTCTGCGGGTACTTCAATATCTCCTCTTGGCGTGGATACGATCCGTGTCTTCGGACTTTCTTCAGAGGCAGCCGGAGTTGCTTGATTTACGTTAGTGTTCCCGCTGCTTGAATCAATTGCTGCTGTGTTCGTCCCGTTGGAGCAAGCACTGAGCAGCAGGGAGCCGCACAGCAGGATAGCAGCCATGGCCACAGATCTCGTTGGTTTAAACATATGTATTTCCCCTTTGTCCGTATTATGATAATGATTATCATTATTAATATACAGATCCGCACTATATTCAGAAATAGAGGATGTGGGGAAGTTTAATGGACTTTCAGCAACTTTGTGCTGCTCCAGCTCTCTATTTCTATGATGAGCAGGGGCTACACCTTTTCGTTTTTTATAAATCCTGCTGAAATAATACACGTCTTGATACCCGATGCTGGCCGCAATGTCCCCGACTGAAGCATTAGTTGTCATTAGAAGCTCTGATGCAAGGTCAAGCCGGTAGCGGATTAAGTAATCAATCGGACTGATGCCTGTATGCTCCTTAAATAAGGATGACAAGTGATAAGCACTGAAATTGAATACTTCGGCAAGTGAATCTAAGGTAATAGGTTCCGCATAATACTCCTGGATATAAGTGATTACCTGGACTGCAACAGAAGTTGTTCTGACCTCGGTCTTATGCTCTTGCAGGCGCAATTCCTTTAACGTCAGATGAACGAACTGGTAAAAAAGTGCTTTTACCTGAAGTCGCTCTTCCGGCTTGTCCCATTTCTGATGCATCTGCTGAATTCTGTTATACAGTAAAAGCGGTGCCTCAGGGCTAAAGCAATACTGCGATTGAAAAGGATTCGCTTCATGGAGCAAGGCTTTGTAGTAAATGATGTAGTAAATAAATTTATCGTTAACCGAAACGATGCTTAGGGCCGCCCCTTTGCCGCTATGTAAAAGTTGAAAGCCTGTGCAAGAAAATTCAGCCTGGTCTACCTGAACTTGTGCGCTTCCTTGTACCGACAGTAAGAATATATTGGCGGGTATTATGAACGCAGGAAGAGCTTCGCCTTGTGCTAACTCCATCTGCCGGATATCCACCAGCCTAATTGCAGCCTGATCCCAAAGTAATAATTGATTGCTGTTGTGCATGATGCGTTATTCCCCTCCGTTATCTGTCTGCTTCTCATTTTAAATGATAACCATTATCAATGACAGTCTGAATAATAATCGTGAAATTGAAAGTCACATAAATCCATATTATCCTCACATCGATGTATTCCAGATCTGTGCAATGAAGACTAGAGTAAATAACAGATAGTGGATGTAACGAACAAGGGGTGATCTTGATGGCTGAGCGGTTAAGAGTTGTGATTGGGAGCGGCGGAAGTCGGCATAACCAGGGTTGGCTGCATACGGAGGCGTCGGAGCTTAATCTTTTGAATGAAGAGGAGTGGGCCAACAGGTTCAAGAAAAGCGGAGGGTTTATCTACCGTTCCAGGCGCTTCGACCACCGCAATACAGAGGGAAGGTTAGGCTTTGTCTCGCTGATAGTGGATGCCGTTAAGGTGTGAAAATAACATCCGCCGCCAGCAAAAAGGCTGATCTCCCCAGCACAATGCGCTGCATCGAGATCAGCCTGTACTCCAATCGGCCAGCCCGGGCTAGAAGCCCCGGTACTGCGGTTCTTCCTTTTCCAGCTCGGTTACGCGTCCTTCCACCTGCGTGACAATCTGCTGGGTCTGCTCGGCCGCTTGGGTGAACAGGGTCTTGGCTTCCTCGTTTTGAGTCTCCATGGCGAATTGCTCCAGGCTGGCCTGGGCGCTTTTTAGCGATGCTACGCACGTCTTGACTTGTGAGGCGACAGTCATCGGTATACCCTCCTCCATATCATAGAAATGGATCATCATCCACGGATTCTAGTATCTGCATTCCCGCAGCTCATATTCTGGAAAATCACTCCAGCCTCACGAGAGCATAATCAGCTGACACGAAATCTTATGGTTAATTCACCCCTGGTTTGACAAATACTGAAGCAGAATGTCTGACGACACAGAGCATGAAATATCACATTACAGGGGGTTATTCGAATGCCTGAAGCGCTGGAAGTTGTCCTGCGGACCTTATTCGCTGTGGTCGTAATGTTTTTTCTTACCAAGATACTCGGCAAACGGCAGGTTTCGCAGCTGTCTTTTTTTGAATACATTACGGGAATTACGGTGGGGAGCTTGGCGGCGTATATCTCGCTGGATACGGATAAGACCTGGCATCTGGGCCTGATTGCCTTAGGCGTCTGGGTTGCCTGTTCGCTGGGCATCGAATATCTGCAAATTAAGAGCAAGAAGGCCCGTGATTTCATTGACTTCAAATCGACGGTCCTGATTAAGGACGGTAAGATTCTGGAGAATAATATGAAAAAAGAGCGTCTGAGCGTCGACGAGCTGCTGGAGGAATTGCGCAAAAAGGATGTCTTCAAGGTGGCCGATGTGGAATTTGCGATTATGGAATCGGATGGTGCGATTAACGTGCTTTTGACCAAGGAGAATCAGCCCTTCACCCCGAAGGACCTGGGGATCAAGGTTGCACCGGAGAAGGAGACGCTCGCTGTGATTATGGATGGTGAGATTCTGGACGAGCCTCTGGATACGCTGAATCTGTCCCGGAAGTGGCTGCAGACCGAGCTGGAAAAGCTGAATCTGACCGTCAAGGAGGTTTTCCTCGGACAGGTAGACTCTTACGGTGAGCTTACCGTGGATCTCTACGCTGACAATGTCAAGGTGCCGCAGCCGCAGGATAAACCTCAGCTGTATGCGCTGCTGAAGAAATGTGAAGCCGATCTGGAGCTGTTCGGCCTGTCCACCAAGAACAAAGCAGCGAAGCAAATGTACGCAAATTGTTCAGAGCAATTGCAGGCGCTGCTGCAGAAGCTGAAGCCTTTTATCCAGAACTGACAGCATGGGCAGTTTCACAAGCAGGAGCCGGTGATCCGGCTTCTTTGTGGCATGTCCGGGCATAAATCCAGGAATGAACTGGAATACTAAGGCAGATTCCCCATTACCGGAAGGAGGCACCCAGATTGCCTGAACAGGATATGCTGGAGCTAATCAAGGAGCAGCTGACAGACTGCAGCGATGCGGTCTACCAGTCTATTAATGTCTACGGGCATTCCTGTATGCTGATCTATATTCCTTCCATCGTAGATACACTTAGCCTGCAGGAATTTGTCGCCACGCCCCTGAAGGCAGAAGCCAATGCGGAGCCGCACTGGCCGGATTTCATGGAGCGCCTGGATCACGGATCTGCATTCGCTATACCTTATATTAAGGCCTATCATCCCGGCCGGGTAGTGGAGCTGATCGTCAGCGGGAATCCCGTACTCAGCATCGCAGGCTTGCCGTATGTGTATTATTTTGAGATTGCCCACTATCAGAAAAGGGCGGTGTCTGAATCACAGAATGAGCTGGTGGTCATCGGGCCGCAGGAAGCTTTTATTGAGGATATTCAGACGAATCTGTCGCTGCTGCGCCACAAGATCAAGCATGCGGATCTGAAGACCAAGCATTTTGCTATCGGCAAATATACCAAGACCGATGTATATCTGGTCTATCTCGAAGGGCTCTGCAAGCCGGAGATCCTGGCGGAAATGGAACAGAAGCTGGGCAGTCTCGATGTAGACGGGATTCTGGGCATCAGCTATCTGGCGGAGCATATGTCCCGGGGGCGATTCTCCCCTTTTCCGCTCTATCAATATACGGAACGCCCTGACTCTGTCGCCGCCTCGCTCATGGAAGGCAGAGTCGGCATTCTGCAGGACGGCACACCGTCCGCTCTGTTGGCGCCGGTAACTTTTTTTGCGCTGCTGCAATCCTCCGAGGATTATTACCAGAGCTTTTATGCAGGCAGCTGGATCCGGCTGGTCCGCCTCTTTTTCTCGCTGATCTCGATGATACTGCCGTCATTATATGTCGCCATTACAACCTTTCACTCACAGATCATTCCCTCTGATCTGCTGATAACGATAGCTGCGGCCCGCGAGAATATCCCGTTCACTGCCCTGACGGAGGCGCTGATTATGGAGCTTACGTTCGAAGCCCTGCGTGAAGCCGGGACCCGTATTCCGAAGCCAGTGGGTCAGACCGTCTCCATTATCGGAGGTATCGTTATCGGACAGGCGGCGGTCCAGGCGGGAATTGTCTCGGCACCGATGGTCATTGTAGTGTCCATTACGGGGATCGCTTCTTACATCATTCCGCATCTGGAGCTTGGACTGACCTTCAGGCTGCTGCGCTTTGTGCTGCTCGTTCTGGGCGGAACCCTGGGACTGATCGGCGTCTTTATTGCGGTATTTATGATCTATGGGCATTTGGCCCATCTCCGGTCCTTCGGCTCACCCTACCTGCAGCCGCTGGCGCCGCTTGTTTTGGAAGACTGGAGAGATACCCTGTTTCGCGTCCCCTCCCAGTATATGAATAAGCGGAGCAGCTCTTTTACCGACAGCAAAAATAAAAGGAGGCAGAAGCCATGAGAGCCGTCAAGCTGGGCATGGCACTGCTGCTGCTCTTCAATCTGACCGGCTGCTGGTCCAAAACGGAGCTTGATAAATTGACCTTTATCTATGGAATATTCATTGACAAAGGGAAGGAGCCGGGTACCGTTGAAGTCACAATCAGTTCGCCGCTGCCGAACCGGCTGATGTCAGGGGCCCAGGGAGGGAGCGGCGCGTCTGACGGCAAGGCTTATTCGATGATCACCAAGACAGCACAGACTATACCGGAAGCAGTAATCCTGATTCAGAAGGATCTGTCCCGAAAGATTGAGATTTCCCATATCAAGATTGTGGTCGTGGGGAAGGAGTACGCAAGGGAAGGCATTGGGGAAATGCTTGAATGGTTCAAAAGGCAACCGGAGATCCCCCTGGGAACCTTCATCATGGCTGCACCCGGCAAAGCCAGCGAGATTCCCAAATTGTCTCCGATCTTCGAACAGTTACCGGATCAGGTACTCAGCAACATTGCCCAAGAAAACCTCCTGTTCAGCACTACGATCAGAGACTGCATGCTCTCGGAGGCCTCACATATGGGGTATGCGATGGATTATTTATCTTTTGGACTAAAGAGCGACAACACTGAGAAGAAGGAGGAGTACTGGGTTGGGGTCGGCGGTGTAATGCTGTTCCAGGAGATGAAGATGAGAGGTCTGATGAATGTCAGTGAGGGCAGAGCCTTGGCCTGGGCTGCGGGGAATCTCGCCGGACACATCGCGTTTCCGGTATATTCGATAGACTGGGATGATGACGGCACAGGAGCTGCAAATGCCATCTTCCTCAGGAACACCGCAGCTTCCTCAGTAAGCATGACCCCCGAAGGTCCGTTGTTTCATGTGAAAATAAAAGGACATGCCAGCATCACCTACTTCAAGGATTCGGAGCACCGCGATGCGAACAAGCTCAGCTCCCTGCTTCTGAGCAAGCTTGAACAGAAGGTGGCCGGAGAAATCACAGCCGCCCTAGACCGTATTCGGCAGGAGGGTGTGGATGTGCTGCAATTGGGTATGCTGGTGGAATGGAATGATCCGGCAGAGTGGAGAAAGCTGCATGAGCGCTGGAAAGACTACTATACCTCGGAAGCCCGGATTAAGGTGACAGCGAAATTCGTTATCGAGGATTTCGGTTCAGAAAAATAAGGGGAAGAAAAACAGTATGCAGACAACGAAATGGCAAATCACCAGGTTCTCTATCGTATATCTGGGCTCCCAGAGCACCATGTTTCTGGTTCCCGGCCTCATTGAATCCTCCGGCTATCAGGGGTGGATCGGAATTCTGGCCGGCTATGCCCTGGCGCTGATTCCGCTGTTCTTCACCGTTCAGATCGGGAAGCTGAAGGCCGGGGCAGGCTGGGTGGTTAGCGGCGAGGAAATTACGGGGAAATGGGTGCACCGGATGATAGTTCTCCTCCTCTTATGCTGGTGTGTCTACTATGCTTCGTATGATATCGAGAATTTTGTCCTGTTCTTCGGATCTAACTATCTGCGCGGAACACCGCCGCTGCTTATCCAGCTCCTTATTGGACTGGTCATTATGTACACGGCTCATCTCGGAGTCACCTCTATAGTGTATATGTCTGACGGCATATCGCTTATTTTCGTAGCTTCGACGATGCTGAGCATCTATCTGTTCATCCAGCATGCCAATTACGCCATTCTCCCGGCGTTTCTTCATTACCATGATCCGTTTATCGCGTTCAAGGACTCGTTAACCGTCATGTCCTGGCTGGGGGAATGGGTGGTGTTCCTGTTTGTTGCCCCGGAGCTCAAAATCAGCAAGAGCACCATGAAAAAGCTGGCCCTTGGAGGCATGTGCGTGATGCTGACGATTCTGCTGGGCTGGGTAATGACCTTGCTGAATTTCGGAGCCTATCTGGGCAAAGAGCTGGCGTTCCCCTATCTGCAGCTCGTCCGCAGCTCGTCCAACAACGAGCTTCTGGGCAATTCGGATCCCCTGCTGATCGGCATCTGGTCCGCTTCTATGTTCATTCACAGTTCATTTCTGATCTATGTAGCGAGTAAATGTGCTGCCTATCTTACCGGCCAGAGAGCGAAGAAGCTGCTGATTCCCGGCCTGACAGTCTGCTCTGTGACGATTGCCTATCTCTATTCCAGAAATCTGGCCCGGTATGATCACGACTATTACTCCTTCAATACGGCTCTTGTGTGGCTGATTGTAGAGTTTATTCCGATGTACTATTTCTTTGTGTTAATGCTCCGGAAGAAGCGGCAGCCGCAGGCATAAGCCAGGGCTGCAATTTTCGCTATTATATAATGTAGGCGCTTTCTGGTATGATTAGTTTATATGTACATACCTTTTTCTGGAATAGGATGGTGTTATTATTCATGAATCTTCAAGAAGCAACCGCTCTAGTTGAAGCGATCCGAAGTAATCTGGCACAAGTTATTGTCGGCAAAGAGGGCGGCGTGAACCTGCTGCTGACCGCCTTGCTGGCGAATGGCCATGTGCTGCTGGAGGATGTTCCCGGCACCGGAAAGACACTGCTCGCCAAAACACTGGCCCGCTCCCTGGACTGCACGTTCAAGCGGATTCAGTTCACACCCGACCTGCTGCCGTCCGACTTAAGCGGTATCAATTACTATAATCAGAAGACCGGCGAATTTCAATTCCGCCCCGGTCCGGTATTTGCCAGCATTCTGCTTGCGGATGAGATCAACCGGGCTACGCCGCGCACCCAGTCAAGCCTGCTGGAGTGTATGGAGGAACGGCAGATTACGATTGACGGCGTGACACATGAGCTGGAGCGGCCGTTCCTGGTCATTGCTACCCAGAATCCGGTGGACAGCCAGGGGACCTTTCCGCTGCCGGAAGCGCAGCTGGACCGGTTCCTCATGCGGATTACCAGCGGGTATCCGACATTTGAGGAAGGGGTACATATCCTCCAGAGATTCCGCCAGAATAACCCGCTGGAGGATACCGCTGCGGTGGCTACGGCCCGGCAGATTCAGGACATTCAACGTCTGGCTGCGGAGGTTACTGTCAGTGACGAGCTGCTCGCTTATATGATGCGTGTGGTTGAGGCTACCCGTACCTCCCCGGCGGTCCGGCTGGGAGCAAGCCCCAGGGCAGCTTTCGCCTTGCTGCGCGCTTCGCAGGGATACGCACTGATCCAGGGCAGAAGCTACTGTATCCCGGATGATATCAAAGAGGTTGCGGTTCCTGTGCTGGCGCACCGGCTGATTCTTCAGCGCGGCCCCGGAGTCCGTGAAGGCCAGTCGGCAGAGGTAGTGCTTCAGGTACTGCGTGAAATTGAGGTGCCGGCTGAACCTGCTGTCCTGTCCAGAGGCGGAAGGGTGGAGTGATCCATGTCGCTGCCGTGGTTCATTGCAAGCACCTTCATCCTGCTGGTCCTGATCTCGCTGGTCTATGACCGGAATGCGCTGAAGAAGGTCAGCTATACCCGTTACTTCTCTGCCAAAGCGGTGTACGCCGGTGAGCAGGTAGAGATGGTTGAGGAAATCATGAACAAGAAGCTGCTGCCGCTGCCGTGGCTGCGGCTGGAATCCAGCATAGCTAAGGGGCTTGAATTCGGTAACCAGGAGAATCTGGGCATCAGCAGCGGAGAGATTTCCCAGAATCATGTCAGCCTGTTCTTCCTGAGGTCTTTCCGCCAGATCAAACGGCGGCATCATATCACTTGCAGGGAGCGGGGGCTGTTCGTCCTGGAGACGGCAACCATGACTACCGGCGATCTGTTCGGACTGAGCCGCAGCGCCAAGACCTTCCCGCTTCATCTGGAGCTGCTGGTCTACCCCGGACTGCTGCGTTTCCATGACCTTCCGTTGCCGGTTCACAGCTGGCTTGGAGAGCTGCCGGTCAAGCGCTGGATTGTCGAAGATCCGTTCCTGACCGCCGGTACAAGAGAATACAGCGCCGGGGATTCTCTGGCGAGCATTAACTGGAAGGCGACAGCCCGGACGGGAAGTATGCAGGTGCATCAAAAGGATTACACCGCCGATTCCCGGCTGGTCATCTGCCTGAACGTGGAGACGAGCGAGTCCATGTGGAGAACGGTTACCGATGTGCAGCGAATAGAGCTGGGAATCCGCTATGCGGCAACTGTAGCCGAGTATGCGATCAGCCACGGTATTGAGGTCCGGCTGCTCAGCAATGGAAGACTGGAGGGGAGCGGGGCGAGAGATTCGGTGGACACCTGGTCCATTGTTCATACCGAGGAGTTCCTTGGCCTGCTGGCCAGACTGAATCTGGACCGGACCGTGCCGATGAGCAGGCTGATGGAGATTGAAGCGGACAAGGGTGAGGCAGATAAGGATTATCTGATCATTACCTGTCACCGGGGGGCAGAGCTGCAGCTGGCAACTTCAGGCTTAAGCTTCCTCGGAAACGGCGTAGAGTGGCTGGATATTCCTTCTGAAGGGGGCGGTGAGCTATGACTTCCCGAATCCCGGATGCTTTCAAAGAAAATTACGCCATATGGATGGCAGCCTTCATCGAATGGCTGCTGCTGCTCCCGGTATGGCTGGTGCTCCAGACTTATTTCCAGCCGGAGGCCGAGGCGCTGCGCTGGATCTATCTGCTGCCGGTACTGGCCGCAGCCGGTGTGCTGCTGCGGGAGAAGTGCAACCGCCGCTGGAAGCAGCTGCTCGCGGCGCTGGTTCTCGGAGCTATATCAGCGGCGTTGACCGGTACGCTGACACTTATGGGTCTTCCGCTGGCAGCCGGAGCGGCAGTGTCTGCCTTCCTTGGCATGACAGCAGCCACACGGGTGAACCGGCTGTGGCTGTATATCAGCGGGATCATGCTGTATTTTGTCGCTTCAATTGCCTTCTCGCGCATCCCCGGTCTCCAGCCGAGTGCACCGGTGCTCACCTGGAGCGGCAGCTTGTGCCTAATCCTGGCACTGCTCGCTACGAACAGCACCCACCTGCGTTATAGCTCCTTGAACGGAGGTGCAGGAAATCTGCCTCAAGGACTGCGGCGGCATAACCGGATGTTCGTAATCGGCTTCATTATCCTGGCAGCACTGCTTGCAGCGGGGGGCGGTAGGGCGGTTGGGATGCTGCTGTGGAATATGATACGGACATTCTTTGCCTGGCTCAGCCGGTTATCCTCCGGTTCCGAGGAGGCACCGCCAGCAGAAGCTCTGCCTGAGGCCATCCCACCCATGCCGGCAGCGGAGCCGGGGGAGCCTGGCTTGTTGTCGATGATTTTAAATATAGGCTTCTATATTCTGGGTGCGGCAGCCATTCTTGCCCTGATGTATTTTATTCTGCGTTGGTTGTACAGAAATACAGGAGGTATCCTGCGAAGAGCGATGGACAGGCTGCTGTCCCTGCTGCGCAGAGACACACCTGCGGCTGCGGGGTATCAGGATGAGGAGACCAGCCTGTTCAACTGGGAGCAGACGGTCCAGGATTTCCGGCAATACGTGCGTTCCAAGCTGACACCAGCCAGCCGCCGGGACCGCTGGGAGGGGATGGACGGCAGCCGCGAGCGTATCCGCTGGCTCTACCGGCACTGGCTGCGGGCCAGACATGCGGAAGGGTATGAGGTGAAGCCCTACCTGACCCCGCAGGAGACAGCCGCCGATGTAGCCGCCTGGTCGCAAGGCCAGAAGCGCTCAAGCAAACACCCTGGCGGAGATGCCTCTGCCAATGACCGGCTGCTCGGCCTATATAACAAGGCCCGCTATACGGAGGAGGAGCTGCCTGAACTTACTGCCGCTGAGGCGGCAGCGCTTAAGGAGCAGTTGAAGCTGTAGGCCAACTCCAAATCTGGAAGAACATGTGGTGCGCCTTTCAGCTAATGGCTGCCATGCTTCCTGAAGCGCAGCAGGCCATCGGGAACATAGGCAGCTTCATTAAGAGAGTATTGCAGCTGGAGGGTAGGCAAGATTAGCATCCGCAGTAAGAAAATGATCGTACAGCGTATCCGGTGGACAGGGTCAGAACAGCAGACGCAGCAGCATCAGTGTCACAATACCGGTCAATACGGTAGCCAGCAGGCTGCGGGTCTTGATGGCTACCCAGAAGGTGGGGAGGGCGGCGATTAGCTCCACATTGGTGGACAGGGCTGCGAACCTGCCGCCGGTTACGAGCAGCTCTTGGGCAACCAGTGCAGCCATGACAGCAATCGGCACATAGCTTAGCCAGCGCATACCCCATTCCGGGATCGTGATCCGGCTCAGCAGCATCAGCGGAAGGACACGTGGAATGAAGGTGACGAGAGCAGCTCCGAGAATAATTACAGCAATATCGAGTCTTATTTCCATTGTTCCATCACTACTCCAATCGTTGAGGCTACCAGCGCCGCAGCTATAACGCCCATGCTGGGAGACCACAGCACAGAGACGAGCACGGCAACAACAACAGCCGCTAAGCCGACAGTGATATCCAGTCTATACTTGCGCCGTCCCATAATGGTCAGGACCAGCAGCCCGATGAACATAGCCGGTAGGGCGAAATCCAGTCCCCACTTTTCGGGGCTGGATATCCATTGACCGAGAATAGCGCCGGCGATATTGGCCAGGAACCAGTTCAGATAAGCGGTAATATTCAGGCCGTGCATCCATCTCTCGCTGATCTGCTTCCTTGCGGCGCTCTTCTGAATGGCTACGCCGAAGGTCTCATCTGTGAGCAGCGAGCCGATCAGCAGGTTGCGCAGCGGGGTCAGGTGGCGGAAGTAAGGCGACAATGCTGCACTTAACAGCAGATGCCGCAGGTTAACCAGCAGAATCGTAATGACAATACCGGAGGCGCTGCTCCCGGCGGCAATCATGCCAGCGGCAATGAACTGGGCCGAACCGGCGTACAGGATAATGGAGATCATGGCGATTTCGGCAAGGGTCAGCCCCGCTGTTTTCTCCACAACACCTGCGGCGAACCCGATGCTTAAGTAGCCGAGCAGAGTGGGGAGGCAGTCCTTGACCCCTTGCCAGAACGTATCGCTGCTCTCCGGCACACTTGGGCTATCTGTAACCAGGCTGCCGCCGGACAGCGGCTCCTGATGAATGGATTCTGGCTTCATAGGCATGCTCCTTCTGGGTCATGGAATAACGGCTGGTATCAGACCTTAACGAGCCAGCGCCCCATTCCCGAAGCAGTCCTTCGGATGCTGTACGTGCTGGAACGCTAGCAACTGCATTTAGTACAATGGAATGCTGTAAAAAAGGCTTCGAAATAGAATCTATTGTATTCTGTACAATGGAATGTTGAAAAAAGGCCGTTTTTCACTTAAAACACAACATTCTACGGTATGAAATACAATAGAATCTCATTTTACGGTCAGCAATGCGGTTTCTATTGCAGGAAATACAATCTGCTACTTGAATGTAAGAGTAGAAGTCGGCAACGGGCGCCGTATCAGCCTGATTCGCGCCCCGATTAGAGTGCATAAGTAGGCTTAATTGCAATCTGTACAACTAAATCGCCCTATATGCCGCTGAATCTCTATTTAGGTGTATTTCGTGCAATTAAATGCCCCCTATACCTTGATTTTCGCCCATCGTGGCAGATTTAGTTGTACAGAATACAGTTAGGAGAGGAAAGCCTTCCGTGTCACTGTTTTTAGTTGCACAGAATACACTTATCTCTAAAGGGTACGCTTCGAACAGAAATACATTGTATTAATATCTAATAATCCATAGCGAATTGCAAGGGAATATTAGCTGTAACTGTAAAAAGGGTTCCGCCGTCCACAGAGCGATCTGCGGCAGCGGAACCCTTTTGGATTCATGGTTATTTCAAGACCAGTACGCCGAACCCTTCCATCGTATAGCTCCCCGACAGGGTCTGGCCGCTTAAGAGATCCGTCTTGGCTGTCTTAAGCACAATCTGCGCCGGTTCTTCGCTGTAGTTGAGCAGGAAGGCGACACCGGAAGAGGCGTCTTCCCCCATGGCACGAATCTGAAGTTCAACCTCTGGCGGCAGCTCCGCCCAATCGGCGGCTGGCGAGGCCAGCCCCAGGCTGCCAAGCATCTGCAGCACAGCAGGCTCATTGAACACGGCGCCGTAATACCATACTTCGCCTTTGCCCCGGGTGTTGCGGGTTACCGCCGGCTTGCCGGCATAGTAGTCGGTCGCATAGGTTGCCATGACCTCCACACTGTCCTCTTCCACATGCAGGATATCATTGAAGGCATCTGCACCGGTCAGCGCCTCGGGATCATGATTCCAGCGGATGGAGGTAGGCTTGCGTGTTCCTTTGACCAGCGTGAAATCTTCAACGGTTACCCCGCACATCTCCTGTGCCGCTCCGGGAAAAGGCCGCATGTAGCATTGTCCGGTAATATCCTTGTAGCCTGTGCGGCAGCCGAAGACCAGCTTCCCGCCTTGCTGCACATACTGGTCCAGCAGGGCCGCCGTATCATCGGTCATAATCGCCGGATGCGGGTAGACCAGCACTTCATAACGGGCAAGCTCTGCAAGGGTTGTATGGCTGCGCAGGTACAGAACGTCATTCGGAATATGCTTCCGCTGCAGAGCCTTGAACCATTCCTTGTTGCTCTGCCACATGAACGGGCCATGCCAGACATCATATTCCCCGTCCCACTCATTGTCATAATCACGCACGATAGCAACGTTCGCCTGAGTCCGGCTGCCGATGAACTGCTGCCCGATGCTTGCCAGCTCGCGGCCGATCTGCTCCGCTTCTCTTACCCGCCGGTTAGGCTGGTTATGGTAGTCGTTCAAGCCATGCCAATAGATCTCATTGCCCATGGTGACGGTCCGCCAGCGGAAATAGAGCAGCATATCAGCGCCGTGGGCGACCGACTGGTAGGTCCACAGCCGCATCTGTCCCGGCTTCGGTGAAGGCATGTCCAGCCGGTTGACCCAGCCCCCCGGACCGGATTGCTGCTCCATGACACAGAAATTGCTGCTGACCGAACGTACTGCCGACAGGGACAGGCCCCAGCCGCGGTCAAGCATCGGGTTCACCTCAGACGGATCGAAGCCGATGGTGGAGAACTGCGGATATGAGTCATAGCTGAAGAAATCCAGCAGCTCGTCATTCAGCTCATGGCTGTCCAGATGTCCGAACAGCCCGTTCGTGGTCACCCACTGATTAGGGGCCAATTCCCGGAGGATATCTGCCTGGATTTTGGCGAAATGGATGGTGTTATCAGAGATGAAGCGCTTCTCATCCAGAGCCTGGTGCGGATTCGGCTGATTCGGTGAAGGAGTAGGCCGGGTGAGGCAGACCTGTGACCAGCTCGTATAGGTCTGATTCCAGAACACCGTGCCCCAAGCCTGATTAAGCTTGTCCAAGGTGGCGTACTTCTCCTGCAGCCAGAGGCGGAAGGCCTGATGATCGCTCTCCGAGTAGAATACATTGATCTCACAGTTCAGCTCGTTGTCAATCTGCCAGCCCACGACGCCGGGATGATTGCCGTAATGTTCAGCAAGCTTCGTTACAATCCGGGCACAGAGCTCACGGTATTTGGGACTGCTGTAGTTGTAATGGCGGCGCATGCCGTGCTGTAGCGTCACACCTTCATAAGTAACATTCAAGGCCTCAGGATACTTCTCTGTAAGCCAGGCAGGCGGAGTAGCCGTAGGCGTTCCCAGAATAACCTTCAGCCCGTAGCTGTGTGCCATGTCGACCGCACGGTCAAACAGATCGTATTGAAACACGCCTTCCTCCGGTTCAAAAATGGACCAGGCGAACTCAGCTAGACGAACAATGGTGAATCCGGTTTCAACCATACGCCGGTAATCGTCAGCCCACATGGATTCAGGCCAGTGCTCGGGATAATAGCAGACGCCCAGTTCAAATCGTTCTGCTGCAACAGGTTTCTTCATCTTAACCTCCAAGTGTAAAAATATGCTTTAATTAAGCTACCAATCTATTGTATTATCAGCAGTGTATCCACTTATATAACAGAATATTGCTATTATATCATTATATTGCGTGCTTGATTCAACGCAGGGCAGGAGGAGATTCACATGAGAAAACACTGGGTTCTGCCGCAGCCTGCTTATGCCCACTATGTATGTTATCCGGAGATGCTGGGGCATTACAGCGACTTCCCGGAGCATGCAGAGCGCAGAAGCGAGGGGTTCCTGAACAGCTATAATCTCCACATGGTTTTCGGGGGAGAAGGGTATGTATTTCAGGGAGGGGAGCGGATATCCATGAGGCGGGGCAGCGGCTTTCTTTTTCCCAGAGGGGCTTATCAGCAGTACGGTTCTGATCCCGGCGCCGCCTGGGATGTGCGCTGGATGCACTTCGCCACGGCGATGCCTCTGCCTATGCTGGAGGAGGCGGATCAGTCACGCGGCTACTTCTTCACCTTCGATCCCGGCACCGGTTATGAAGCGCTCTTCGAGGAAATGTACCGGCTCAGTGCAGGCTATGAGACCCGGAGTGAACCGCGCCTCTCCACACTGCTCTATGAGATTCTGGTTACGCTGATGCAGAACTCCGAGCCGCTCCACGGCTCCGTTCCGCTGGAGATCCGGCATTCCATCCGGCTTACAGCCGACAGGATCTATAGTGAGTGTGAGCGGCCCTGGACGCTGGAGTCTATGGCCAGACTTGCCGGTTATAGCAGCTACCATTTTCTCCGCCTGTTCCGCAGCATTATGGGCAAGACGCCGAACCGGTATTTGAGCGATTGCCGGATGGCCCGGGCGAAGCTGCTGCTGGCTTCCACCAAGCTGTCCGTTGCGCAAATTGCGCTGCAGAGCGGCTTTCAACAATCCAGCTATTTCATCAAGGTGTTCAGACAGCTCGAAGGGATGCCGCCGAACCAATACAGACGTTCCTTCAACTCGTAGAATCAAGCCTTTTTAGGACCAAGTATTAAGAAAGTTTGTTACATTTATGGCAGAGTTCACGCCGCGATAGCCTTGGTTAGGTGACAAAAAGTTACAAATGGATACAAAGGGTTACAAAGTGGATACAAATTCCACGCGCCAAGCAACTATACTATTGCTAGTAAATACATCTGGAGGGAAATAAATGAGAAAGTATAGAGTTACATATGCTGCATTGCTGGTGAGTTCACTCGTTGCCGGCCAGGTGGCTGGCAGTATCACTGCGCCTGCTGCACATGCAGCCCCGGCGGCGAAGGCCCCCGCAGTATCCGCTCCGGCGGCATTCAAGTTCAATTCCGTTCCCATGGGTGCCGGAGTGACCGCAGTACTGGAGAATATCAACATATGGAGCCAGTCCAGCGGAAACATATTGTCATACACACTTAAATATACGAATTCCGGCAATTCAAGCGCGAGTCTGATGCATTATTTCTCACGTGTGGTCACTCCGGGAGGATCAGTGCTTCCGGGTAATCCCTTAGGTGCGGACGCCCTGAAGAAGAAGGTCGGCGCCAAAGAAAGCCTTAGCGTGACCTATTATGTAAATGTGGGACAAACCTCCTCCTTGCAGGGGATCAAAATCTCGATGCTGGTCTGGGATGCCAAGACGAAGGGGTATCTGAAGCAGACGGGATCTTTTGGAGTGCCCGCTAATTATTCAACTACGGCTGCAGTTGGAACAAGCCTAAGTACAGTCATGAACGACATTCCCGTCGCGGCCAGTGCAGACTCCCTCCAGCTCTACAAATACAGCGGCAAGGTCTATGCCAAAGTAGGAGTCAGTCTGACCAACAAGGGCAATAAAGTCCTCAGTGATCCGGGCTATTCGGCGTATCTGGTATCTGCGAGCGGCACCTCCTTCGAGCTGGCGCTGAGCGGTACACAGGCGGATTACAAGATTCAGCCGCAGGAGAAACGGAGCATTTATTATATTACGGAAATCCCGGCCTATCTCAAAACAGATAATATGAAGCTGCAATTCACGCAGAGGGACGAGACCACGAAGCTGGAGCTGGCTAAATCTTCTTATAAGCTGCCCGCAGCAAGCTCGCCTAATCTGGTAGTGGGCAGCGGGGTAGTCAAAAAGATTGTAGTAAATAACAACACGGTAGACACGCTGCTCCGCAATGCCAATGTGTACGCACAGGATGCAGATGCGGTATGGACGTTCCAGATGCAGCTTAAGAATACCGGCAACAAGGCGGTAACCCTGCCAAGCTACGACCTGGCGGTCAAATCGGTGAAGGGCAAGGTTTTTCCGGTGAATGCCAAAGGTGTAAGCGGAGTAACCCTCAAGCCGCTAGAGACCAAAATTGTACCGCTTACGGTTCGCGTACCGCTTGAAGTCGATCAATCCGGATTGCAGCTTATGATGATCGAATCCGTAGGCGCAGAGAGCTCAAGTATGCCTGAACCGAGCGGAACCGGCGAGACAACCGGAAATACCGGGAATACCGGAACGCCGTCCACTTCGCCTCCTGCAACACCGACTGCCAAAATGGTTTTCCCGGTAGCCTATTTCGTCATTCCTTATGCCCTGCGTACGGAGGTAACGACCGGCCAGGAGTATATGACCACGAATTCATACGGTTCGTTCTCGTACAGTATAGAGTCTCTGCAGCGTTATCCTTGGAGAGATGATGACATCGTAGCTGCCAGACTGAGAATCACCAATACCCAGAACGTGTCTCTTACGCTGCCTGAGCTGAAGGGAACCATTAAGCTGGATAAAGAAAACCTGCCCGTGACTACAGAGCTGTATATGGACAATAAGGATTCTTCTGTCCTTGCGCCAGGGAAGTCGGCGGATCTGTATGTACTCGGCAAAATCGCCTATACCTCAGAGTTTCAGAATATGCGGATTGCCCTGAACGGCACACAGAATTCAGAGACCGTTCCGTTCCTGGATGTCAGCGTCAACAACTCGATTAACAGTATTCCGACCATCGAGAAGGGCAAGAGCTACACCATTAGCGGCAAAGGCAAAACGGCCAGTGTACAGGAGAACCGGACAACGATCTATCAAGGGGAGAGCCACAATCTGGTGTACACAGAGCTCTATCTGAGCAGTGAGGAGAAAAGACAGAGCAAAATGGCCCGTCTCCAGGCTTACTATAAGACCAAGGACGGCCAGTATTTCGAAGCGGGCACCAGCCAGTCGGAGAACAGCGCGTCTCCGGGTGCCAAGCAGCTCGTGGTCCTGTGGGCCAAGGTGCCTAAGGCTACGGACCTCGCGGATGTCTCACTCTACCTCGGTTCCGGTATCAAAGAGGGTAAGCTGATCGAGGCCAAGGAGGAAGCCACCGGATTCGTCAATGTGGCAGCACTTCAGCTGAATCCGCAGGCTAACGTACCGAAGAATACGCTGGAATCAACGGCATTATATCCTTATACGATTTCTGTTATCACCTCTGAAGGCAAGCGGATGAAGTCTTCGGATACCCTGGACATTACTATGAACTACAGCCTGAGGAAGGATAATCTATATGATGCAGGCGTTCTTGAGCATAAGCTGATTCTGCAGATTACCGATCCGTTCGGCATCGCGACCGAGAAGGTCCTTACACTGGGCACAGACCTGATTGAAGGGACGAACAACCAGTATTCCTTCTCCCTCAGCAGACCTGTGTATAAGACGATGGACGGCGGCGCTTATAAGTTAACCTTCTATGATGAGTTCCAGGGCGAACGGCTAATGCTGGGCAGCCAAGCCTTTGGGGTCACTAATGTGGTTCCGAACAAGACAGAGGAATAATCTTCATCCGCTCAACTAAACCATTCTTATATTTAAAAAAAGGAGCAGCTTCCATGTTGCGTGTTGAAGATATTACGCATTCGTACAAAAGCGGTAATGAATGGACCTCCGTTCTTCATAAAATCAATTTTGCCGTCAAAAAAGGAGAAATGGTTGCCCTGCTGGGCAGTTCAGGTTCCGGGAAGTCCACGCTTCTGAATCTGATGGCTGGCTTGATGAAGCCCACGGAAGGTCATATCTACATTGCTGATCAGGACATTGTGAAGATGGGCGAGAATAAGCTGGCCGAGTTCCGCCGCAAGAATATCGGATTTATCTTTCAGGCCTATGAGCTGATTACCAGCCTGACGGTCCGTGAGAACGTGGAGCTGCCGCTGGTCTTCCAGTCAGTCTCTCCCAGGGCCCGCAAGGCCAAGGCGCTGGCGCTGCTGGAGCAGGTGGGAATTCCCGACAAGGCGGATCTCTTCCCCTCGCAGCTCTCCGGAGGCCAGCAGCAGCGGGTCAGTATCGCCCGGTCGCTGATCACAGAGCCGTCGGTCATCTTCGCCGATGAACCGACGGGGAATCTGGATTCCAAGACCGAGGAGGAGATTATCAGTATTCTGCTGAACCTGAACCGGACGATGAAGACGACTTTTATTGTCGTTACTCATGAATACAAGGTGGCTGAACAAATGCAGCGGATTTTCACGCTGAAGGACGGCTTCCTGGTCACTGAATCGCAGACAAAACCGCAAGCAGATACAGCACCGCAAATAGAACCGCAGCTTGAGACGCAGACAGAAGTACAGGTTGAAGAGCAAATCGCTGAGGAAGCTGAACCACAGACCATGGTAGAGGTTGAAGAACAATTAGCTGCAGGAGCTGAACAGGAAGCTGTAGAGCCAGTACCGCAGACAGCAGGAGCGGAAGAAGATCCGCCGGCTGAGGAACCTGAACACCAGACCGCTGAGGAAGCTGATCCTGCAGAGGGAGGGAAGCCGTGAAGATCAGAGACATTTCACGGATGGCCTGGGAACAGGTCAAACGGCGCAAGGTGGTTACAGGTCTATGTATGACCGGGATATCCATCGGCTGCGCAGCAATTATCGTGGCTTTGAGCGTAGGCCAATCTGCACAGGTCTATGTAACGGACCAAGTTAATGCCAACTTCAAAATGGATGAGATTACAGTCTCGCCCGGCGGAGGACTTCCAACGAACGGGAAGAGCGGAGGCGGCGGATCGGGTGAGGTGAATGAGAACCTCGACCCCGGCAAGCTGACCGATCAGAAGCTGAAGATCATCCAGGGGCTGAATCATGTGAAGGCGGCTTCGCCTTTTCATCAAGCAGGATATCTGCAGATGGTAACCATAGACAACAAGATCTCCGATGTTCAGGTCGTTGTCGCCGATTTACAGAAGCTGACGGCGTACGACCACAAGTTCAAGCAGGGAGGGGCGAATGGCCAGCTCGGATCTATTGTGCTCAATCACGGGGCTACACTGGGCCTGATTGACCTGGAGACCCGGCAGAAGCTGTTCGATCAGATGAGTGCGGATCCGTTCAACCAGGAGCTGTACCAGCAATATGACAAAATGGCCACTGTGCCTACTGAATTGTACCGCAAGCAGGTTCAGATTCAGGCGCAGGACTACAGCTCTACATCCCCGGTGTTCAAGCTTAGCTCACCCCTGCAGATCTCCGGAATACTGGCGCTTCCCAAGGGGATGGATGAACTGCGGTCATCCTATGAGAAGATTATGTATGTGTCTCCCGAGACCGCACAGCAGCTCTCCAAGGAGCTTGCGTTCGATAATTCCACCACCAGTGTGCTAACTCTCCCACCGGAGGGCAGCTACAACTCGATTACGGTCAAGGTGGACGATGTGGCGAACATCAAGCCGGTGGAGCAGATGATTCAGAAGCTGTCCCTGAACGCTCAAGACAATCTGTTCCAGCAGGAGATGCTGAAGGAGCAATTTGATATGATCAAAATGGCGGCTCTCGGCATCGGGGTATTCATCCTGATCATCGCTTCCATCTCCATCATAGTGGCCATGACCATGTCCACCCATCAGCGGCGTCGCCAGATCGGGATTATGAAGGTCCTGGGGGCTAACATGGGGCAGATCCGTAACATGTTCATTACCGAAGCTGCGCTTCTGGGGCTGCTCGGGGGCATGCTGGGTGTTGCATTCTCCTATCTCATTGTGATGGGGCTCAACAAGCTGGTAGGCAGTGCAGGGGACGGGATGAATTTCTTCATTCCGGCGATGAATCTGCCGGTCGGCATCTCCTTTGCCATTATGACGGGTGTACTGTCGGGGATCTATCCGGCGATCAGTGCCTCCAGAACCGATGCATTAACCGCTATTAAACGAGACTAACCCTAAGCTAGAAAGGAAGCCGAAACGATGAAGAGGACTCTAAAGAAGAGCCTGAAATGGATCATAATCTTAGGTATCATCGGAACTGCCGGTTATTTCGGATATACCAAATTCTTCAAGGCTGATGAGACCGCTGATCTCCCGCCTGAACCGATGCAGGTGATCAGCTTCCCGGTAACGGAAGAGACGTTAACCAGCTCCGTACAGATCAAAGGCAGATCGCAATACCAGAAGGAGACGCTAGTGTATGCCCCCTTTGCCTCCAAGGTTACGTCCTGGAAGGTGGAGAACGGGGCCCAGGTGAAGAAGGGCCAGGTGCTCTTCACCCTGGATCAGAGCACACTCCGAAATGAGATTGCCACGGCGGAGGCAGCCGCCCGCAAGGCGAAGCTGGAGGGGGAGCTGAATGCTTTTGTCGCGCAGCAGGAGGATGATTCCTCGGCCCCGGCGGGTACGGAAGCGGAACGGCTGAAGGCCTTGGCTGCCCAGGAGACCGCCCGTCTGAGCGATGAGCTGAACCAGGTGAATGCTGAGATTCAAGCCAAAGAGCTTACGGAGAAGAAGGCGAAGCTGGGCACTGCGGTATACCATGCTCCGGAGAACGGCATCTTCCTCTTCGACAGCAGTACGGAACGGCCGCAGACCGTCACCGACAATCAGTACATCGGCAAGATTGTGGACACGAACAAAGTAGAGTTCATAGCACAGGTCGGGGAGCAGGATATCTTCCGTATCAAAAAGGGCATGAAGGTGAAGGTGAAGATGACCGCCGTAAAAGATCTGGTCCTGGACGGAGAGGTAACCGGAGTGGCCAAGTTCGCCACGACGACCACCGGACAGAACACAGCCGGCCAGCTTCCGCAATTCGAGGTGGTCATCTCCATGCAGCCGGACGAGCATTTGATGGGCGGCCTTAGCCTGAGCGGAGATGTCGAGACCTCGCGCAAAGAGAAGGCGGTAGTTGTATCCAATATCGCCGTCATCCGTGAAGGAGATCTGGCCTTCGTCA
This sequence comes from Paenibacillus sp. FSL R7-0302, assembly GCF_038006885.1. Lineage (NCBI taxonomy): Bacteria > Bacillati > Bacillota > Bacilli > Caryophanales > Paenibacillaceae > Paenibacillus > Paenibacillus sp. FSL R7-0302. The sequence goes on along the minus strand of NZ_JBBOWB010000001.1, from coordinate 3,079,244 downwards.
TGGTGGACAAAGGAAACGGCCAATACGAACGCAAAGAGATCAAGACTGGAATGGAGACGACCGATAAAACAGAGGTGCTCTCGGGACTGAAGGCAGGAGACACCGTAGTTCTGCAATAGATAGCAGTAGTTAGCAGTAGTTGACAGCATTTGAAAGCCCCAGACCCGGGTCATAACCGGATTTGGGGCTTTTCTGCGGATTGTAGCCTGTGTGTGGGGCGGCAGTTGGATTTTGTCCACTTGTTGCTGACCGATTGGACCATTATTTTTTCTGCATAAACGGTTTACGCCAAGTCTGGATGTCGCTGTTCAGGCCAGTAAGATCAGGCAAGGGCACTGCTTCGTCCGTTAATTGATACTTGGCTTTCAATGCCAGAATACGGTAGACACTCTCGTCAATCCGTGCTTCGGAGATGCTGCCGTTCTTGACGCTGTCCAGCAATGCGGCGCGTACGGCTTGTTCGTTCTTGTATTCATGGGCGACCAGCAGGATATCGCTCCCGGCCAAGACGGATTCTACTGCCGCAGCTGGAAGGCTATAATTCTTAATGATTGCGCCCATGGTCATGTCATCCGTAATGACTACCCCTTCGTATCCCATCAATCCGCGGAGCTGCTGGCCGATAATCACTTGGGACAGGGAGGCGGGCTTGTCCGGGTCGAGCTTCGGATATAGAATATGGGCCACCATTACAGCATCGGCCTTCTCCCGGATCGCTGCCTGGAATGGGAGCCATTCCAGTTCTGCCAGTTGGGCCTCTGTCTTGTTGATGACCGGCAGCTCCAGATGTGAGTCTACTGAGGTATCGCCATGGCCCGGATAATGCTTTACCACGGGAATGACGCCTTCACGCTCGAGCCCCTGCATCTCGGCAATACCGAGCCGGGTGACCAGCTCTGCGCTGCTGCCGAAGGAACGGTTACCAATCACCGGATTATCCGGGTTGCTGTTGATGTCTAGCACCGGCGCGAAGTCCATATTGAAGCCGGAGGATTTCACCGCCCGGGCAAGCAGTTCGCCCATTGTTCCGGCAGCAGCGGCATCATCTCCGCTGCCGACAGCAGCATTCGATGGGAAGGTGGCGTAGTCATCAGGCAGACGGCTAACCTTGCCGCCTTCCTGATCGACACTCATAAACAGCGGTGCGGGATTCCCTGCATTGCTCTGCTTCAGGGCGTTGGTCAGCTGCACCAGCTCCTTGAGGCTGCCGACATTATTAGAATACAGAATGATTCCGCCGACCTTATCTTCGGCAATCATCTTGCGTGCTTCAGCTCCTGCCGCCTTGCCTTGGATGCCGACCAGCAGCATCTGCCCGATCTTCTCCTCCAGAGTCATTCCGGCGAGCTTCCGGGAGACCGGGTCAGGAGTGGCTGAAGCCTCTGATGACGGTGTCACTGGGGCTTCGGTTGCCACAGGCACTGGCGTCTGTGCGGCAGCCGGAGAGGCTGACACCGCTGCCGGAGGAGAGCCTTCGTTTGCCTGTTGTGCGGCATTCCCATTCCCCTCACAGCCGCTTGCCAGCAGCAGGCAGGCGGAGGCGGCAAGCAGGAGGAGAGCGCGGCGGGGTGGAGTAATGTTTATTTTTTGACGGCTGAACCATTTCATAGGGGGAATCTTCCTTTCGATTGCGGTTTGGCGGATAGGGATGATAGAATGAACAAGACATTACATATGACCTGCTTCAAGCATAATCAATACTATAGGATGAGGTGACCTGTCAATGAAAGAGCAATTAATGAACACGCTTAATGAACAAATGAATTTCGAATTCTATTCTGCCCATGTCTATCTTGCGATGGCTGCGTATTGTTCCGGTGAGAGCCTGGACGGATTCGCCAATTTCTTTCTGGTGCAGGCTGAAGAAGAACGGTTCCATGCCATGAAGATCTACAAATTCCTGAATGACCGGGACTACCGGGCCACCCTTGCGGCGATGCCTGAACCGAACAATGAGTATAGCTCTATGCTGGATGCGTTCGAGCATGCCTTCGCCCATGAGCAGCAGAATACGAAGAAATTCTATCATCTGGCGGATTTGGCCCTGGATGAACGGGAGCACGCGACCATCTATTTCCTGAAATGGTTCATTGACGAGCAGGTGGAAGAAGAGGCACTCTTCAGCAACATTATCGCCAAGCTCAAACGGATCGAAACCGACAGCAATGCCTTCTATATGCTGGATGCAGAATTTGCAGGACGTTCATTTACACCGCCAGCGGAGTAGAGGACAGCTAGAGTAACCAATCATACGCAAGCTTAGCGGCATTCTCCTGAAGAGGGGAAGCCGCTTGTTTGTGTGCGCCGACCTTGGGTCTCCCATATACTTAGACTACGTTTTGCGAGAAAAGTTACACGGCCTGTCAGCAGCAGATAGGCTGCAATGTTGAACAAGGGCAAAGAATGTAGGGAGCCGCAACTTACTTCCGGGTTGCCAACTCTATTTAGCGGGGTTAACTCTTACGCTGTCCGGCAACACTGTTTCTCTAGACCCACCCGTAAGTCAGCGTGTAGTATGGAACAATACTAATCTTTGGAGGTCCTTTTTCTTGGAAAATTACAGCGATATCAAACAAAGTGAAAAAGGAGCATGGCTAAGTCTTTTAGCATACATACTCTTATCTGCCGTCAAATTATTCATAGGAACGGTGTCAGGCTCTCAGGCACTCCTGGCTGACGGGCTGAATAACAGCACCGACATTATTGCTTCCCTGGCCATTCTGACCGGACTTCGGATTTCCCGCAGACCCCCGGATTCGAACCATGGCTATGGTCATTTCAGAGCAGAGACAGTTGCCGCACTTGTTGCCTCTTTTATCATGATTGCTGTAGGCTTCCAAGTGCTCTATCAGGGTGTCAACAAATTCATTCAGCCTGCGCTGGAGACCCCTGATCTGATTGCCGCATGGACGGCAGCTGCCTGTGCTGTGGTTATGATCGCAGTCTACCGTTACAACATCAGGCTTGCCCGTAACCTGAACAGCAATGCCATGCATGCAGTGGCGCAGGATAATCGTTCGGATGCGCTGGTCAGCATGGGGGCCTTCGTCGGGATTATCGGCTCACAGTTCGGCATTCCCTGGTTAGATCCGCTCACAGCCACGATTGTCGGATTGCTGATCTGCAAGACGGCCTGGGATATTTTCCGCAAAGCTACACATGACCTCACCGACGGCTTCGATGCCGGTAAGCTTGAGCTGATGAAGCAGACGGTCGCGGAGATTGATGGCGTGGAGTCGATTAAGGATATCAAGGCCCGTATTCACGGCAATAATGTATTGGTGGATACCACAGTGCTGGTGGATTCCAATCTGAATGTGGTGCAGAGTCACGATATTACGGAGGAGATCGAAGATCAGCTTAAGGACCGTCATCAGGTCTCTACCGTACTTGTCCATATCGAACCGATGTGATCAACAGGTGTACAACAAGAATAGATTACATGAATTGCCTCGCTCTCGGTGGGGCATTTTTTTGTGTTAGATAAGGCGCACTAAAGAAATTAATGAAAAGCAAAAAGAAGCGGAGGGGAAATTTGGAACTGTAGGAGCGATAGCGATCGCCTTTGTCACCGGATTTCTACCACGAATAGTGGTTTAAATCAAGAAACCTGGGGACAACAGCGGCCGGAAGTCCAAATGTTCACCGCAGCGACGACCAAGCTTCGAGTTCAAACCTTGAGTACGTCTTATATAGATTGGGGAAAAACGTTCTTCGCCCTGGACCGGACTTGCCTGCATTCCATTAACATGTATATAATATCAATATGTTATTAACAAACGAATCTATTCACCGATTCAAGACAAGGAGAATATCCATGCCAAATCAACCGGTCAAAGGTCCTAACGGCTTAAGCGAGGAGCAATTCCTGCAAAATTATAATGCGGGCAGCTACGAACGTCCGTCTGTCACCGTCGATATGCTGATTTTCACCGTGATGGAGCAGGAGCAGAATAACTACCGCAAGCTGGCGGATAAGTCCTTGCAGCTCTTGCTGATTCAGCGCGGGGAGCATCCTTTTCTGGGACAATGGGCCTTGCCGGGAGGGTTCGTGGGGATCAGTGAGAGCGTAGAAGAAGCTGCCCGCCGGGAGCTGTACAGCGAGACTAATATCGATAATATCTACATGGAGCAGCTGTATACCTGGGGCGATGTAGACCGTGATCCGCGGATGCGGGTAATCAGCTGCTCCTACATGGCGCTCGTGGACCGCAAGGCTCTGGACGTACAGGCAGGGGATGATGCAGCCGCAACTGCCTGGTTCGACGTTTCGTACCACATTCTGGAGACCCGCCGCGAGGTGCTGGAGCAGGACGTCCGCCAGGAGACACTGGTGGAGATTATACTGGAGAGTGAGCAGGAGAAGCTAAGCGGGGTGGTCAAGCTTACCGAGACGATTCAAGGGCATGTCCGGCAGGTCAGCCGTGAGATCGTGCGCAGCACGGGGTTTTCTTTTGACCATCTGCTCATGGTGCAGTATGCCATCGAACGTCTGCGCGGCAAGGCGGAATATACCGATATTATCTTCAATCTCATGCCGCCGTTGTTCACCTTGTCCGAGCTGCAGCGTGTGTATGAGATCATCCTCGGCAAGGAACTGCTCGCCGCCGCCTTCCGCCGCAAAATCGCAGAGCGGGTCATCGAGACGGATCAGAGCACCCGGGATGCCGGACACCGTCCCTCGAAGCTGTACCGGTATAACCGGGAATGGAATTTATTTTGAGAACGCCCTTCTGTCCGGCAACGCCGCCTTGTGATGTTCTTAATAGAACTTTCATAGGGAAAAGCAGACAATTAGTTATATTTTGACTATTTGACTTATGGCAAAGGACAGGGTGAGCCTATGATTAGCTGGAAGGATTCGTATGATATCGGAGTAGAAAAGATTGATTGTCAGCACAGACAGCTGCTGGTGAAGCTGAATGATTTTTTTGAAGCCTGCAGCAACCAGCAGGGCAAAGAAAAAATCGAAGAAACGCTGAAGTTCCTCAAGGACTATACCGTGGAGCATTTCGGCAGTGAAGAGCAGCTGATGAAGGATATCAGCTTCCCGGAGCTGTCGGAACACCAGAAGACGCACGCTGAGTTCGTGCAGACGGTGCTGGAACTGGAGGAGACGATCAAGACCAAGGGCGTATCCGTATTATCCACAATCAAGCTGAACCGGACGCTGACAGACTGGCTGATCAATCATATTCACAAATGCGACAAGCTAATCGGTGAATGCATCGCGGCCAAGGGCAACCGGGCGGTCTAACTGAATGATCGGGAACAAGGAGATGCTGTAAGGCATTTCTTTTTTTATATTAGCTGCTTGGACCGGATGCGCCGCGTAGGCCGAATGTAATCGAAAAACCGATTACAATTGGACTGTAAGCTCTACGTAGGCCGAATGTAACCGAAAAACTGATTATCATAGTATTCAGTTTGTTTAAGGGGGGAGGATCATCATGGATTGCCTGGGGTGCAGAATTGCGAACGGGCTTGAGCCTGACCTGAATATCGTCTATGAGAATGAATATATCACCTGTGTACTCGATATCGATCCCTTCAATGAAGGCCATACCCTGATTCTGCCGAAAAAGCACTATTGGGACGTCGATGAGATGGATGCGAAGACTGCACATACTGTCATGGAGGCTTCACAGAAGCTCTCCGCGCTGCTCAAATATCTGTACCAGCCGGACGGGATCAGAATTATTGCTGACGGCGGTAAATTCAATGATCTGACCCACTATCATATGCATGTGCTTCCCCGGTATGAGGGGGACGGGCTACTGTGGGGAGAACCGCTGCACCCGGACGGAGCAGGGGAACGGCTGGGCGAGACGAGACGGAGAATGGTAGAAGCGTTAGTAGAGAGAGAACCTATGCTGAAAAAAGCGATGGACACGCTAGAGCTTCTGAGCCAGGACGCCGCAGCGCGAATGGCTTATGATGCCCGGATGAAGGCGCTGAGCGATGAGCATTCCCGTATTGAAGGAGCCAAGTCCGAGACAAGTAAAGAAATTGCTATTAAACTTCTAGACCGGGGTATAGACCTGCAAACCATTTCCGAAGCCACCAGCTTACCGGTAGAAGAAATCAAGGGACTAAGACAATAAGTGAAAACACGCATTCCATCAACGGCAGCCGCAGGGCTGTCTTTCTTTTCTTGTCCAAGGGGAACTCAGGTTTATCACAGGTTGGCGGCACAGTTTATACCTGGTGAATACTTTGTGTTATGATTTGAAGTAGATAGGATAGAAACTTACTTTAAGGGAGTGGAATGAAGTGAAAAACATGCGGATGCTGGCCGGGGCTGCGGTAATGGTGCTGGTGCTTGGACTGGTGAATGTCTACATTGGATGGCATCTGTCCGTATTGCTCCAGGCATGGCTGCCGGGGATGAATACTGCTGCGTACTGGACTATCTTTCTTGTCATTTCCTTCTCTTACATGATTGGCCGGGTGCCGCTGCCGCAGGTGCTGAGACCGGTAGGCAGGTTGTTCAAAGTGATCGGCTCCTATTATCTGGCCTGCATGGAGTTCGCCGTGATCATGCTGCCGCTGACCGATCTGCTCTATGGTGTGCTGGCGCTCGCAGGTGCGAATCTCTCCGCATTCGTAACGGAAGCAGGGACTACACTGCTGGTATTGCTCGCCGTCTTCCTGATCTGGGGATCACGCAATGCCTGGAGTACTGTGGTGCGGACCCACCGGCTTAAGGTGGACAAATCCATTGGAACCAGCGTTCCGCTGACGGTAGCGGTAGCCTCGGACCTGCATCTGGGCAACATTGTCGGCAACCGCCATCTGCGCAGAATGGTCAGGGAGATGAACGCGATGAACCCGGATATCATTCTGCTGGCCGGGGATGTGCTGGATGACAGCATTGAGCCTTTTCTACGCAACGGGATGGAGCAGCAGCTGAAGCAGCTGAAGGCACGTTATGGGGTCTACGCCGTGCTGGGGAATCACGAATACTATGGCGGCTCGATTGCGCAGTATACGGAGGTTATGCGGAGTGTCGGCATCCAGGTGTTACAGGATGAGGTGGTGGAGACTTCGGGAGTCTACGTGGCCGGACGCAAAGACAAGACGGCTGAAGCTATGGAGGCTGGTGGACGGCTCAGCGTGGAAACTCTGCTGGAGGGTCTTGACCGCAGCAAGCCGATTCTAATGATGGATCATCAGCCGACAGGCTTCGGGATCGCTTCACAGGCTGGAGTAGATGTGCTGCTGTCAGGACATACCCACCGGGGGCAGATTGCACCGAATCACTGGATTACCCGGCGCCTGTTCGAACTGGATTGGGGCTATCTGCTCAAAAACAAGCTGCATGTCATCGTCTCGTCGGGCTACGGAACCTGGGGACCGCCGATCCGGCTGGCCAGCCGCTCGGAGCTGATTAAGCTGGAGCTTGTGCTGGATGGCAGCATGAGCTATGGTGAAGACAAGGTGTCAGCTGTGGCTAAGCCTGTTCTAATTTAACGGAACCCGTCATCCGGCTGTATCGAACCCTCTGCCTTCCTTAGGAAGGATAGGGGGTTTTTGTTTGGCAACGGGGGGAGTGGATTCATTTCCTTTGACAATCCTGACGGAATCAGCTAATCTATCTATAGAAATAGTTAAGCTATTAACTAAATGGAGTTGACTACTGCAAATGGATGATTTACAAAGTTATGTGCTTGAGCTGCCGCTTGAAAATGAGGTTTTCTTCGCCTTGGTGGGAGCGACAGCCGGCACTGTGGCCGTCTCCGAGAAATACTGGCAGGCGCAGGGGCTGAACGGGGCAAGAATCCGCGTACTGGTTGAGATTGCGAAGGATGGAGGGTCGATCCTGCCTTCGCTGCTTGCTGAGCGAATCGCGGTAACCAAAGCCAATATCAGCCTGCTGCTGACTCCGCTGGAGAAGGACGGCTATATTACACGGGCGGCTCACGCACAGGATGGCCGTAAAACAGTTATTTCGCTGACTGAAGCAGGTAAGCGTCTGCTACTGGAACAGCTGCCGGGGAACCGGGAAGCAGTTGCGGCGGTAATGAACCGGCTGGATGAGCCAGAGCTACACCTGTTGCTGGAGCTGCTGAACAAGCTGAGCAGAGGATAGAGGGTCTGGAATGTTCCGCTTGCCGGGAGGCTGCCCGCAGACAGAGATTATATATAGCGGCTGGAATATGCCGGCGGGGATGTGAAGAGATCTTATTTCAATAAGGAAAGGATGTTATCGCCTATGACGACAATAATGATTACAGGAGCAAACGGGCAATTGGGAAGTCTGATTCTGGAGAATCTGCGCAGCCGCATTCCTGCAATGCATATCATTGCCGGAGTAAGAAGTGCTCCGCAAGCGGACCATTTCCGGGAGCTGGGAATTGAAGCCCGTAAGGTGGATTACGACTTGCCGGAATCCCTGGAGGAAGCGTTCCACGGGATTTCCCGGCTGCTGCTGATCTCCAGCTCGCATACGGATGATGATGTACGTCTCGCCCAGCATAAGCGGGTGATTGATGCAGCGAAGCAAAGCGGGGTCCGCCATCTGCTTTATACGGGTTTTGCTTTTCCGCAGAAGAGCGCTGATCGGAGTAAGCCCGGCAATGTGCACACAATGACGGAGCAGGCGATTATAGAGTCCGGGCTGGAATATACCTTTTTACGCAATGCCCTTTATATTGATTTCGTAGGGGTGCTGGGGCTGAAGGAAGCGCTCTCCAGCGGAGAACTGGTGACGGCGCCGGGCGGATGGAAGTTCAACTCGGTTGGCCGCCGGGACCTTGCTTTGGCTGCTGCTGCTGCACTTGTCGAAGAGGGCGCAGGCAACCGGATCTATGAATTGACCGCTACGCACACCTGGGATTTCGCAGATCTGGCCGAAGTTCTGACAGAGGTTGCCGGTAAGCCGGTGGTGCACCGTCAGGATGTGGGAATTCAGCACTGGATCTATGCTTTTATGAGCCAGCTGGATACGGCTTCCACCTCCGGCGACCTGGAGCAGCTTATGGGCAGACCGGTCACCCCGCTGAGGGACAGCATTCTGCCTTTTATAGTATGATGACATTGATCAGGCAAGCCGGAGGGAGCGTATGTAAGTTGAAAAAGATACTGGTGGCCGACGACGATGTTCATATCCGCACGCTGCTGCGGCATGTTCTTACCAGAGAAGGATATCAAGCGATAGAAGCCGGAGACGGGCTGGAAGCGGCGGCACGCATGAAGGAGCAGACGGTCGATCTGGCGGTGGTGGATGTGATGATGCCGCATATGGACGGATTGGAGCTGTGTGCATACATAAGGGAGAACTATGATATTCCCGTCATTCTGCTGACGGCGCGTCAGCAGCTCAGTGATAAGGAGCAGGGGTATCTGCACGGGACGGATGATTATGTGACCAAGCCTTTTGAACCGGAGGAGCTGATCTTTCGCATCAAGGCCTTGTTCCGCCGTTATTCCATCGCCTCAGATGATCGGATTCGCCTGAATTCGCTGGTGATCGACCGTAAGAATTACGAGATCAGTGACGGGACGGAGGTGCTGCTGCTGCCGGTGAAGGAGTTCGAGCTGCTGGCCCAGCTGGCCCAATATCCGGGACGCCTGTTCACGCGTGGTGAGCTGATTGAGCTGGTCTGGGGAGCGGACTACGAAGGGGATGAGCGCACGGTGGATGTGCATATCAAGCGCCTGCGTCAGCGGTTCAGCGAATACCAGAATGATTTTATCATCCGCACGGTTCGGGGAATTGGCTACAAAGTGGAAATGGTGAACTCATGAGATCGCTCTATGTACGGATGAGTATTATCTTCTGCTCGGTGATTATGATCAGCAGTGTGCTGGGATTTCTGGTCTCCAACCTCTATTACCAGTCCCAAATCAAGCCGAAGAATGACGCCAAGCTGACCCGGATGGCTATAGGTTTGCAGCAGTTCATCGAGGACCACCCGGATGCGGTGGAAGAGTATCTCCTGAGTACGGCTTCCCTGGGATACAAAATGTATCTGGTCAATGCCGATGGAGAGGAACGCTTCTACGGCCTGCCTTTCCGCAAAAATGACCTCAAGGACGAGGCGCTGCGCAAGGTGCTGGACGGGGAGATCTACCATGGGGTGGGGAATTTCCCCGGCCAGCTGTTCGTGACAGGGTTCTTCGATAATCAGCTCAGCAATTCCATTGGCGTGCCGGTCCATATTAACGGGGATACCTATGCCTTGTTCATGCGTCCGGATGCTCAGGTGCAGTTCGGGGAGCTGCGGATCTTTTTCGGCGTGCTGATCGTGGTTATTATTCTGCTGAGTCTGGGGTTTGTGCTGATCAGCGCATTGCATGTGGTGAAACCGATCACCCGGCTGACCGACGCCACGCTCAAAATCTCAAAGGGGCGCTATGACATCAAGCTCTACACCGCCCGCCGCGACGAGATCGGCCAACTGGCTTCCCACTTCATGACGATGAGCCGCGAGCTGGAACGTACGAACCGGGCAAGACAGGAGTTTGTCGCCAATGTGTCGCATGAGATTGAGTCGCCGCTAACCTCTATTCAGGGCTTTGCTCATGCGCTCCAGGACAGTACTCTACCGGAAGCCCAGCGCCAAGAGTATCTGTCAATTATCGGCGATGAGAGCCGGCGGTTATCTATGCTCAGCACGCAGCTGCTCACTTTGTCCTCGCTGGATTATGACGAGCATGCCCTGCAGAAAAGAAGCTTTGATCTGCGCGCCCAGCTGCGCCAGGTGATTCAGATTATGGAATGGCATCTTACGGAGAAGGAGCTTGCGGTGCGGCTGCATGCCGGAGACATCACGCTTACGGGCGATTCCAATCTGCTCTATCAGGTATGGATGAATCTGGTGACAAATGCGATCAAATACACTCCGGCGGGCGGGACACTCAGCATTGCAGCACATGTGGAGGGCCAACAATGTATTGTGACGGTAACCGACAACGGTGCGGGCATTCCGGCGGAGCAGCTGCCGATGATCTTCGACCGGTTCTACAAGGTGGACCAGTCGCGCTCCCGTGAGCCAGGCAGCAGCGGGCTGGGACTGGCCATCGCTCAAAAGATCGTCCAGGCGCATAACGGAACCATCGAGGTAACGAGCACAGTAGGGGAGGGAACTACGTTCACTGTTACTCTGCCCTGCGACCCTAACGATATAGATTGATCTAAATATTTAGAGTTAAAGGAAAAGTGGAGGAGGGGAATTTTGGAACTGGAGGAGCGGAAGCGACCGCCTTTGATTTGAATTTCTACCGCGAAGAGCGGTTCAATTAGGAAATTCAAATACAACAGCGGCCGGAAGTCCAAAACTTCTCTGGAGTCACGGCATTCCCAAAACATAATACCGTTTAGTTCAATCTATATAGTGTAATTCTTTATTCATACTCCGTTCATCTTCACTCTCTAAACTGTGGATATACAGATTAGAAGGAGTGGTTATATGTTCTTGGCAATTCGGGAGATGAGGCACTCCAAAGCACGCTACAGTCTCATTATGGTGATTATGCTGCTGGTCTCGTTCCTGGTGCTGTTCGTCACCGGCCTGGCTAGAGGTCTTGCTTATGCCAACATTTCGGCGCTGAAAAATATGCCCGCCAATTACTTTGCCGTGCAGAGCGATGCGGATCATACCTTCAGGCGTTCACAGTTAACGGATACGGAGCTTGCGGCTGCCCGGTCAGTAGCCGGAGAGGCGAACGCGACTCCGCTGGGGGTACAGACCAGTACAATTACAGCCGCCGGTGCGGATGTTAAGGCGGATATTACTTTTTTTGCCGTAGATATGACGGGAATGTTGGCTCCGAGGGTCATAGAAGGCGCAGGATTCACCAATGAGGTTCAAGGCAGCGCGGTTGCAGACTCCAAGCTGGAACAGTCCGGCGTTACAATTGGCAGTACGATCCGTGATCAGGCTTCCGGCATGAGCTGGACGGTTACCGGCTTCGTGAAGGACAGCTCCTACAGCCATACTCCGGTGGTCTATATCAATCAGCTGGACTGGCAGGCGATGAAGCAAGGAACGGTTCAGGGAGGCGGCGGTTCAGGCAATGCCAATGCCCCATACAATGTTATCGCGCTGGATGTAACGGCGGATCAAGCTGCGCAGATTGCGGATCAGCAGCAGTCCATAGAGGTAATTACACAAAAGCAGGCGATCGCCAGTGTTCCCGGTTATTCCGCCGAGCAGAATTCGCTGCTGATGATGATTGTGTTCCTGTTCGTGATTGCTGCGGTAGTTCTTGCTGTATTCTTCTATGTCATTACGATCCAGAAGACCAGCCAATTCGGTATCCTGAAGGCGATGGGGACCAAGATGTCCTATCTGGCCTGGAGTGTAGTCGGTCAAGTAATGCTGCTGTCTGTCACCAGTCTGGTGCTGGGCATTCTGCTTACGCTGGGGATGAATATGGGCCTGCCCGATTCGATGCCGTTTGAGCTGGACGGACAGACGATGGCGATGACCAGTCTGCTGTTCATAGGGATGTCCCTGCTGGGCTCGTTAATTTCGGTAGCAAGAGTAGCTAAGGTGGATGCCTTGGAAGCGATAGGGAGGACTGGAGCATGAGTGCGAAATTAGTGATGAAGCAGGTAACCAAGACTTACGGGGATGGGGACGGGGCGATGACCGTACTGAACCATCTGGACCTTACGGTGAACGAAGGCGAATTCATAGCAGTACTGGGGCCATCCGGCTCCGGGAAAAGCACGTTTCTCTCCGCAGCCGGTGCGCTGCTTACGCCCACCAGCGGAGAGATCCTCCTCGACGGCGAACCGCTGCGTGACAAGGACAAGAGGGCACTGACGGAGCTAAGGCTGAAAAAAATCGGCTTCATGTTCCAAAGTGCGCAGCTGCTGCCGTTTCTGAAGGTAGAGGAGCAGCTGCTCTATGTAGCGAAGCTGGCTAAGCTCAGCCCGAAGGAAGCGAAGGTGCGTGCCGCCTATCTGCTGAAGCGTCTGGAGATCTGGGAGCGCCGCAATCATTATCCCGAACAGCTGTCCGGGGGCGAGAAGCAGCGGGTGGCGATTGCCCGGGCATGGATGAACAAGCCGGCCATTCTGTTCGCAGACGAGCCTACAGCCAGCCTGGATTACAGCCGTGGCAGGGAAGTGGTACGGATGATAGCCGACGAGGTGCGGAGCGAAGGCAAGGCTGCTGTAATGGTTACTCATGACGAACGGATGCTGGACTGGTGCGACCGGGTGCTGCATCTGGAGGATGGCGTGCTGGTTGAAGCTTAGGGGGAGAGATGACCCTGGCACTCTAAGCCCCACAAGCCTGGCTTATTCACCTTCGCGGTACTAATTGTATTCGTTCCCGCATACATTCGGTCTATATGCCTGCTTGCGAGCACAATGTATGCTGTTTTCCACATACATTTGCTCCATGCCTGCTTGTGCACCGAATGTAAACTGTTTTCCACATACATTCGGTCTATATGCCTGCTTGCGCACCGAATGTATACTGTTTTTCACATACATTTGCTCCATATACCTGCTTGTGCACCGAATGTATGCTGTTTTCCGCATACATTCGGTCTATATGCCTGCTTGCGAGCACAATGTATACTGTTTTCCACATATATTCGTCCTTGTGGCTTCGCAGTTGAACAAAAACCTGAACCTCGTTTTCTGAGGTTCAGGTTTTTGTTATTCAAGCTTCAGGCCTACACGCCCGAATAGGCCATGAAGCCGCCATCTACCGGCACGGTGATGCCGGTAATGAAGCCTGACATTTGTTCATCGGCCAGCCAGAGTAGGGTGCCTAGCAGATCCTCCGGTGTGCCGAAGCGGCGCATCGGGGTCTGGGAGATGATTTTGAGCGAACGTTCGGTCAGTTCACCCTTCGGGTCCTTCAGCAGCTGTTCATTCTGTGCGGTGACGAAGAAGCCGGGGGCGATGGCATTTACCCGTATGCCGGATTCAGCGAGATGCACCGCAAGCCACTGGGTGAAGTTGTTGATGCCTGCCTTGGCCGCGCTGTAAGCCGGAACCTTGGTGAGTGGCGATGCGGCGCTCATGGAGGAGATGTTGATCACCGCAGCTCCGGGGCGGCCGAGCATCTGCTTGGCGAAGATCTGGACTGGAATTAATGTTCCGGTCAGATTGAGGTCAAGGACCGTGCGGAAGCCGCTCACGGAGAGATCGAAGAAGGAGACGACATCGGGATTCTCCAGGTCTCCCGGTTCTAAGGTCTCCTTGGTGGTAATCGCCGAAGGCTGATTGCCCCCGGCCCCGTTGATTAACAAGTCGCACGGACCCCACTGCTTGCAGATCTCATCCGCTGCCTGCCGGACACTCCCGGCATCCATAACATCGCAGGCCAGGGCCAGGGATTGGCCGCCGCCGGAAATGATCTGTGCAGCCAGAGCCGCTCCCTTCGCCTCCGTACGGTTCAGGATAGCTACCTTCATTCCTTGACGGGCCAGCTCCAGCGCCATGGCGCTGCAGAGTGCTCCGGCTCCTCCGGTAATTACAGCGGTCTTGCCTGCCAGTGCAGGCTGTAATGCCAACTCGGACATAGTGATCCAACCCTTCTTGGTGAAAGTTTGATCTTGCGTCAGGTTATATCAGTCTGCGGATCTTTGCTTATAATATTGCGGATATTTCTCCATCAGCATCTCCTGGTCGGCGATCGTCAGGGCCATATGCTCCTGCATAATCTGATCCCCTTGCTGAATATTATGCTGCTCAATGGCTTCATATAGACCATAATGCTGCCGGTACAAATGCTCCCAGTTGTGATCCGCCGTGAGCTTGAGCATCCGGCTGCGGTTCAGGTGAACCTTGATCTGCTGGATGACCTCCCAGGTATTCTTTTTATTGCAGCCCATGAAAATCACATGATGGAACTCTTCATCCAGCATGAACATTTCTTTATAGTCCTGATCCTCGATGCAGAGCTTCTGCTTGTCCAGATTAGCCTTCAGATCGATAAGATTCCTGGCCTGGAAGGTGCTGCACGCTTCCCGGATAACCGCCCGCTCCAGATGCTCGCGCATGAAGCGGGCTTCTTCCACGAGCTCGGAATCAATCAGGGAGACCACCGTTCCCCGCTGGGGGTATACGGCAAGCAGGCCCTCCTGGGCCAGACGGACAAAGGCTTCCCGGACCGGAGTGCGGCTGACGTTGAACTTCAGCGAAATCTCCTTCTCCGAAATCCCGGTTCCGGGCGGCAGCTCCAGCAGCAGAATCTGATTCTTCAGTGAACGGTACACGATGTCCCTTGTGGAGAGTGCTTGTGTACCGATAGTGTATTCCATCGTGTAACCCTCCTGTTATCGATTAATGTAAGCACTACCATACTACCATACAAGTATGGTAGTATGGTAGTGCGAATGGGCATAAGCTCCTGCTGTCCGCTTAAGGACGGTATCCGTGGCCCACCAATATCACAGACGAGAGGCTGGAGAACAATATGAGTACCTCATCTTTTATTCATGACGACTGGCTGCTGTTAAGTCCAAGTGCACAGAGATTGTATCACGATTATGCCGCCGCAATGCCGATTTACGATTTCCACAGTCATCTGAATCCGCAGGAGATCAGCAGTAACCGCAGGTTCCGCAATATCACTGATCTGGCCTTATCCGGGGATCATTACAAGTGGCGGGCGCTCCGCTGGCTGGGCGTTGACGAACAGCTAATTACCGGGAATGCGCCGGACAAAGACAAATTCATGGTCTGGGCGCGTTCCCTGCCTGAGATGGTGGGCAATCCGCTCTACCACTGGACCCACCTGGAGTTGAAGCGCTACTTCGGGATCGACGAGCTGCTCTCCGGGGAGACTGCGGACAGTGTGTGGGAACGCTGCAATGAGCAGCTTCAGGGGGATGAACTGACTACGCAGGGGATTCTCAAAAAGCTCAATGTCAATGTGGTCTGCACAACGGATGATCCTATTGATTCACTGGAGCATCACATCCAGATTAAGAAGGATCATGCGCTTAGCGTGGTGGTTGCTCCGACCTTCAGACCGGACCGGGTGCTGAATATCCGTGATGAAGGGTTCACCGGATACGTGGGCCTGCTTGGGGAGGCGGGCGGTCTTGAGATCCACGATTACTCCGGGTTCCTCCAGGCAGTGACGGCGCGGATTGATTATTTCCATCAGCATGGCTGCCGGCTGTCGGATCAGGCGTTCGGCGAGCTGCCGCATGCCCAGTCTACAGAGCATGAAGCGGCCTACATATTCGCCCGGGCCTTCAAAGGGGAAGAAATCAGTCCGCACGAGGAACAGAAGTTCCAGAGCCATACGCTGATCAAATTAGGCCGGCTCTATCATGAGCGGGGCTGGAGCATGCAGCTGCATATCGGAGCGCTGCGCAACAACAACGCACGGATGTTTAGTAGAATCGGCAAGGACAGCGGCTTCGATTCAATTCTGGATTTCAATATGGCCCGCAGTCTCAACGCGCTGCTGAATGAGCTGGATGCCAGCGGACAGCTGCCGAAGACTATCGTCTACACACTGAACCCTTCGCAATATGAGATGATCGCCACCGCGATCGGCAACTTCCAGGGGGACGGTATCAAGGGCAAGGTGCAGATGGGCTCCGGCTGGTGGTTCCATGATCAGAAGGAGGGCATGCTGCAGCAGCTGAAGGCGCTCTCCAGCATCGGGCTGATCAGCCCTTTTGTCGGCATGCTGACCGACTCCAGAAGCTTCCTCTCCTTCACGCGTCATGAATACTTCCGGCGCATTCTCTGTAACCTGTTCGGCACGTGGATGGAAGAGGGGGACCTGCCGCGAGATTATGCCTTGATCGGCCGGACAATTGAGAATATATGCTACAACAATGCGGATGCGTATTTCGGGATCAAGTAGAGCGCAGGAGCGCGGCATACCATCCATCGATTGACACAGCGTTAAAAAATCAGCAGGTCTCTTAGAGAGGCGTGCTGATTTTTTTATTTGTTCAGGAATTATGTCTTTCAAGGCACAACAGCAGCATGAAAATGAGCAGCGTGCCTAAAACAGAATGTTGTCTGTCCATTTGATTAACATATTTTTACATAAAACGAACGCAATTGGACCGTGTGGGCTACGTAAGCCGAATGTAATCGAAAAATCGATCACAATTGGACTCTGGGCGCCGCGTAGGCCGAATGTAATCGAAAAACCGATTACAATTGGACTCGGAGCGCCACGTAGGCCGAATGTAATCGAAAAACCGATTACAATTGGACTGGGAGCACCGCGTAGGCCGAATGTAATCGAAAAACCGATTACAATTGGACTCGGAGCGCCGCGTAGGCTGAATGTAATCGAAAAACCGATTACAATTGGACTCGGAGCGCCGCGTAGGCCGAATGTAATCGAAAAACCGATTACGATTGGCCTCTGGGCTCCGCGTAAGCCGAATGTAATCGAAAAACCGATTACAATTGGACTTTGGGCTCCGCGTAAGCCGAATGTAATCGAAAAACCGATTACAATTGGCCGTTACAGCGGAATATGGACCAATGCAGCATACATTGTGTTCGCGCGAAGGTAAGCTTATTCACTCGCAGGATGATTACTTTCTGATACTTCCGGTGCATTCTACCGCGTACTGCTCCGGTAAGCAGACGGGGATACGCCGGTGGACTTCTTGAACACCTTGGAGAAGTGGGCCAGCTCCATGCCGACCTGCTCGGCGATACTGGAGATGCTGAAATCGGTGTAGGAGAGCTGCCTCTTCGCGAGCTCCATCCGTTTCAGCTGGACGTACTGCATCGGCGGAACGCCGATGAATTTCTTGAAGTAGGGAATGAAATAGTTCGGGTGCAGATGGACCCGCTCTGCCAGCTCCTCGACCGTCAGCGGCCGCATTAACCGTTGATCGATGTAGCCCAGCACATTCGCCAGCTTGCCCTGGTCGCTCGTATGCGTCAGATCGTCAAGGAAATTGCTATAGCCTCCTGATTCCAGACAGAGGGACAGCAGTGTAAGCAGCGCAGCCTGCGTCCGAAGGGTAGCGAGGAAACCGGTATCCTGGAACCATTCAATCATCTCCGCGAACATCGTCCGGGTGGCCTCCGGATCAGGCACATCACAGATATACAGCTTATTCGCCGAATGAAACAGCGGCCATTCCCCAATCTGCGCATCGAAGTGGCAATAGTAGCGTGTATAAGGATCATCACGTGAAGTATCCGTGGTCTGGGTAGAGCCTGCGGGCATAATCATCAGCTGTCCGGGTCTCGGATAGTACGCCACTCCGTTGATAATCACCTTGCCTTCGCCGGAATCAATGTAGTAGAGCCGGTTGAATGCAGGGGTCTCATTCGTCCGGTTCCATCCCGGATATCTGCTGGTTAATTGGGCATGGGTAACGGTAACCGTCAGGTTGTGCAGCAGGCGTCCGGTCAAATTACCATTGCCTTTCGCAGTCATATTCATATCAGAGCTCCTTCAAATAAGGCTATAAAGCTATTATAACGCTTCCATTTATCCAATACATCTTATTATTATACAAATATACCTTAATTACAGTCATGGCCTCCACCGGCAAATAGGGTTATCCTCATAACATAAACTGTTTCAGGAAGGGAATGGGAGATGGATAAGGTACGTTATGGAATTATTGGCGTAGGGGGTATGGGGCGGACCCATGCACAGAGTCTGCTGAGTGATATTAAGGGGGCCGAGCTAACGGCCGTATGCGACATCAGCCTTGAGCGGCTGGAATGGGCAGAGGAGCATTTGCCGGATCATGTACAGCGCTTTCTGTCGCCGGAGGAACTGTTCAAGTCCGGGATCATTGATGCGGTGATGATTGCCACCCCGCATTATGATCATCCGCCGCTGGCGATTCAAGCGCTGGGCTACGGGCTGCATGTTCTGATCGAGAAGCCTGCCGGTGTCTATACGAAGGCAGTACAGGAGATGAATGACGCCGCAGCGAAGTCTGACCGCAAATTCGGCATTATGTATAACCAGCGGACGAATCCGCTCTATCAGAAGCTGAGAGAATTGATTCAGTCCGGGGAGCTGGGAGAGATCCGGCGCACGAACTGGATTATCACCAATTGGTACCGCTCTCAGAGCTACTACGATTCCGGCGGCTGGCGGGCGACCTGGGGCGGGGAAGGCGGCGGAGTGCTGCTGAACCAGGACCCGCACCAGCTTGATCTCTGGCAGTGGACTACCGGAATGATGCCTAAGCGGGTACGCGCTTTTTGCCAGTTCGGGAAGTACCGGAATATTGAGGTTGAGGATGATGTGACCGCTTATGTGGAGTATGAGAATGGCGCAACCGGGCTGTTCATCACGACTACAGGGGAAGCGCCGGGGACGAACCGGTTCGAGATTACAGGAGACAACGGTAAAATCGTCGTCGAAGACGGCACGCTGACCTTCTTCCGCCTTCGCACCCCGGAGCCGAAGTTTAATGCGGAATATACCGGAGGGTTCGGAGCACCGGAGTGCTGGAAATGCGAGATTCCGGTGGAAGCCGGAAATGGAGAACAGCATAAGGGGATTCTGCGCAACTTCACCAATGCCATTCTGCAGGATGAGCCGCTGCTGGCTCCGGGGGAAGAGGGCATTCACGGTCTGACCCTGTCCAATGCCATGTATCTGTCCGCATGGACCGACAACTGGGTGGACCTGCCGATCGACAGCGAGCTGTTCTATGAGAAGCTGATGGAGCAGGTGGAGAATTCGACTTTTCAGAAAGCGCCGGTCAGCCAGAAAGCCCTGGATGTATCGGGCACCCACTAGACGAACCTTACTCTCTTACGCAACTCAAACTTATCTAGGAGTGGATGAATACAATGAACCGTTCAACGATTGCCGCCCAAATGTATACCCTGCGTGAATATACCCGGACGCCGGAGGACTTGAGAGAGAGCCTGCGGAAGGTGAGCAGCATGGGGTACCAGGCTGTGCAAATCTCCGGGATCGGTCCCATGGACCCTAAGCTGGTGAAGGAATATGCGGATGAATTTAATCTGAAAATATGTGCGACACACGTTCCCTGGGACCGGCTGGTGAATGATCTGGATGCGCTCGCTGCCGAGCATAAGCTGTGGGACTGCAAATACATCGGCCTTGGCTCGCTGCCTGCGGAATATCAGACTAGCCAGGAGGGCTACCGCACCTTCGCCAAGCTGGCTTCCGGCATTGCACGGACACTTAAGGAAGAGTATGGCCTGCAATTCGTTTATCATAATCATGATTTTGAATTTGAACGTTTTGACGGTCTGACGGGTATGGATGTGCTGCTGCAGGACAGTGATCCGGAGGTCTTCGGGTTCGAGCTGGATCTGTACTGGGTTCAGGCGGGGGGCGGAGATCCTGTAGAGTGGATTCACAAGGTGGAAGGCAGAATGCAGGCTGTGCATTTCAAGGATATGACTATTCTGAACCGTAAGGCTGTGTTTGCCGAGATCGGCGAAGGCAATATGAACTATGGAGCGATTATTGATGCCTGCCGCAAGACGGGGGTGGAATGGCATATCGTGGAGCAGGATGTGTGCCAGCGTGATCCGTTCGAGAGCCTGGAGATCAGCCTCCGGCATCTGCATTCCAGATTGGAGGTGCAAGCATGAGCCGCAAGGATGGAATGATGTATGCTCCGGTACATGAGGCGAAGCCTGTGGTGGGGCCGGGTGAATTCGTAATCGCTGCGCTGGCACTGGATCATGGGCATATTTACGGGATGTGCAACGGGCTGGTGGAGGCGGGAGCCGAGCTGAAGTGGGTATACGATCCTGACCCCGAGAAGGTAAAAGCATTCCTGAACAAGTATCCCGGCGTCAGTGCCGCGCGTTCTGCTGAAGAGATTCTTGAAGATCCTGAGGTCCGGCTCGTTGCAGCGGCGGCTGTTCCTTCGGAGCGCGGTCCGCTCGGTCTGCGGGTGATGGCACACGGGAAGGATTATTTCACGGACAAATCTCCGTTCACTTCTCTGGACCAGCTCGCGGCAGCACGCCTTCAGGTGGAGCAGACGGGGCGGAAATACATGACTTACTACAGTGAGAGACTGCATGTAGAGAGCGCTGTCTATGCCGGTCAGCTGGTGCAGCAGGGGGCGATTGGCCGTGTGCTTCAGGTCATGGGACTGGGGCCGCACCGGTTAAATGCACCCAGCCGGCCGGAATGGTTCTTCCAGCGTGACAAATACGGCGGCATTCTCTGTGACATCGGCAGCCACCAGATTGAACAGTTCCTCTTCTATGCAGGCTGCCGCGATGCCAAGGTACTGCATAGTAAGGTCGCCAACTACAACAATCCGGCTTACCCGGAGCTGGAGGATTACGGGGATGCTACGCTGGTTGGGGACAACGGGGCTACGCAGTATTTTCGCGTGGACTGGTTCACACCGTCAGGACTCGGAACCTGGGGCGACGGACGGACGATCATTCTCGGCACGGAAGGCTATATCGAACTGCGCAAATACAGCGATATCGGCCGCTCCAGCACACCGGACCATGTCTACTGGGTGGACGGTGAGGGAGAGCATTATGAGCATGTGGCCGGGAAGATCGGCTTCCCGTTCTTCGGTGAGCTGATTCTGGACTGCCTGGAACGGACGGAGAAGGCGATGACGCAGGAGCATGCATTCAAGGCGGCTGAGCTGTGTCTGGAGGCGCAGCAGCAAGCGGTGAATCTGACACCGGATACGCTCAAATAGTTGCAGGACAGCTATCAGAAGATTGGAAGGTGGATAAGATGAATACCAACGGAGCAGCGATTATCGGCTGCGGGGCGATTGCCCCGCTGCATGCCAGAGCCATTGCTTCGATCGAGAATGTGCGGCTGGTAGCCGTGGTGGACAGTGACCCTGTTCAGGCGGCGCAGTCCGCTCAGGATTACGAATGTGAAGGCCTGACGGATTACAGGGAGCTGCTGGAGCGTGCAGATATCGGCATCGTCCATCTCTGCACGCCGCATCATCTGCACGCCGGAATGGCAGTGGAACTGCTGAAGGCAGGCAAGCATGTGTTAACCGAGAAGCCCATGGCGCTGGATGTGCCTTCGGCCCGCTTGATGCAGGAGGCGGCGGAGCAGGCTCCGGGACAGCTGGGTGTAGTATTCCAGAACCGCTATAATGAACCTTCGGTGCGCATCAGGGAGGTGATCGATTCCGGCAGCCTGGGTAACCTCCTCTGCATGAAGGGCTTGGTAACATGGACACGGACTGAGGAGTACTACACGAACAGTCCATGGAGAGGCCGCTGGGCTACGGAAGGCGGAGGGGTATTGATCAATCAGGCTATCCATACCCTGGATCTGCTGCAATGGTTCGGCGGTGACATCGCTTCCGTGAAAGGCAGTGTAAGCACCGATGTGCTGAACAATGTTATTGAGGTCGAGGACAGTGCACATGCGTGTATCGACTTCAAAAACAAGGCGCGCGGGCTCTTCTACGGGACCAATGCATATCAGGCCAATTCACCGGTGGAGCTGGAGCTGGTCTTCGAGCAAGGGACCCTGCAGCAGCGCCGGGACAGCCTGTATCTGTGGAAGGATGGTCAGGAGACGCTGCTCTGTGAGCCGCAGAGCATCAGCAGCGGCGGGAAATCCTACTGGGGCACCGGGCATTCACGGTTAATTCATGACTTCTACGCCCACATCCGTGAAGGCCGCAGGTTCTGGATTGACGGTGCTGAGGGCATCAAAGCGCTCACGCTGATTGCAGAGATCTACAAGTCCTCGGGGAGCCGGAATCTGGTCCCTCAGGTCTAGCGTACATCATCCGGCTGATGCCGGAATAGGCTGTCTCTTATGCAGAGCTCTGCTTAAGGGATGGCCTCATTTGTGTTATCCGCTACAGCTTAATAGCAAGCCAGCAGGCTTCAATGGTCTGCTGAATCTGCTGCTCATTCAGCGGATATTTTCCGTCCAAGTAGCCTTTGATGACAGCAATTAATATCCCGTAGATCAGCTGATAGCACAGACAAACATTCATTTCCCGGATGATTCCCTGCCGCTGTCCTTCTTCAATGATGGAGAATATCTCTAAGGTTGAGGGAGCCGGCGTGTTCCGCAAGTCCTCGGAAATATAGGGCGAGGAGCAATAGTTCTCTGTGAAATCAACCTCTTTGGGGTATTGAAGCGAATAGTTAGCCGTATTCTTCAGAAGGCTCTTCACACGCTCATAGATGGTTAAGCCGGGGTCATAGCCGTTCATGACGAACTCATTTTTATGTATGCGGACTTTATGGTACAACTCATTGACCAGCTGCTCCTTGTTCTCGAAATAATGGTAAAATGTGCTGGAGCCTACATTGGCCCTTTTGAATATTTTGGCGAAAGTAACAGATTGTAAGCCTTCTTCAGTAATTAAATCAAGGGTTGCCTGAAGAATATCATCTCGTTTACCCATCATTACACCTCACTAGCGGAAAAATCATTCTATAAAATAGTACATCCCCTGCAAGGAAATGTCAATTATCAGAATGTCTATTCCGCTGCAAAGTGGAAAAAAGATAGAATTTGTGGTGAAATAGACAATAAAAGAACTATATTTTTGTCTAAATTAGGAAAAATGGAATTTTCGTTCTGAATTTATTTGAAGTTTGATTTTCTTCCTTTTAGAATATCAATAGAATAAATATTCTATTTCTTAAGCATATGAATGGATTGCTAATACAAGCAATCCAATTGACTTTTAGACCATTAGGCTTTATCTTAGTACAGGGTTTACCTAGAGTCAGCAGAAGAGAGACAGGGAGTGAGAGTATGGCTATGGAACAGGCAATGTTTGCCGGAGGCTGCTTCTGGTGCATGGTTACGCCGTTCGAAGAGCTTCCCGGAATTCACGGGATTGTATCGGGATACGCCGGAGGAACGGTAGAGAACCCTACTTATGAGCAGGTGAAGACCGGTACAACCGGTCACTACGAGGTGGTTCAGATCACTTATGACCCTGAATTATTCCCTTACGAGCGGCTGCTTGCGCTATTCTGGCCGCAGATTGACCCGACGGATGACGGTGGACAGTTTCAGGACCGGGGTACGCAGTACCGCACGGCGGTATTCTATTATACGGAAGAGCAGCGGCTGGCTGCACTTGCTTCCCGAGAGCAGGTGGCGGTCAGCGGCAGATTCGAGCTTCCGGTGGTGACGGAGATTCTGCCTGCGCCGGTATTCTATCCGGCAGAAGACTATCATCAGGACTATCACAAGAAGAATCCAAAGCACTATAAAGAGGACCGTGAGCAATCCGGACGGGATACCTTTATTTCGCAGCACTGGGAATAGTGAATACGAGAGGGAAGCCTACAAAAGCCTTTAATGACCAGGCGTCTGGGAATTAAGGGCTTTTTGCTATTTTTGCAGCACCGTGCGGGTTAAGCTATAGATCATTATGCCTAAAACCAAAATATGGGAACCTAAATCCGAAATTCCGTGCCTACTCAATTGCCGATTGTGCAACTATAATCATAATTGTAAACGGATACAAGCATTGGTAATTCTGGCTCTGATGCAGGCGGGAAGAGGGGGGAGGGAGCAGGGTACGGGTACAGAGGATAGAACAAGCGGCTTGGCGAAATACAGAATGCTCTACAGCTCCTGCAGTTGAAGGGAAGTACTGCAACGCCAATATAATTCAGGAGGAATCTAAGAATGTCCAAAAAATGGTTAATGACGATGCTTGCGTTCGTGCTTTTGCTCTCTTGCTTGCCTTTGTTCAATTCCAAAGCAGCCGCAGCTGATTATACCCAAGGGGTAGATCTGTCGGGAACCTCAGCTACCATCTGGTTCAAATCTACGGTCAGTACCAGCTGGACCGATGTGCATTACAAGGTGAACTCGGGAACCCAGCTAAACTACCGAATGACTTATAACAACAGTAAATCGCGTTATGAGCAGGTGGTTACAGGCGTCGCCAGCGGCACAGCACTCTCGTACTTCTTCACCTACAACAATGGGACTCCGGCTTATGATACCGGCTGGTTCAACTACACTGCGGGAACCGCGCCCACTGCAGCGCCGACTACTCCGCCTTCCGGGTCTTCCGGTTCCATCTATTCTATCGCTGCCTCTTCTATTCCGACACCGCCGGGAGGCTCCGTGTCTGTCAAAGTCATGAACGGAACGGGAGGCGCTTACCCCGATAACCAGGTCTATTGGGGCGTCATCGGCATCAATCCGGCTAACGGCAAATGGAGTTATCTGGATCTTAGCGGCAATCTCATTCCGATCTCGAATGCGCTGAATAATGCTTCCGGCCATCTGACCAAGAACGGGGTCAACTATGCCAATATTTATTATACGGTTAGCCAGACCAGCTGGGTGACGCTGCCCAAAATCACCTCCGGCCGCATGTTCCTAAGTGTTGGCACGCCGTTGTATATTAAGACCTATGATGACGGCTTTGCCGGACCGGATATTGATAATCCGACCGATCCTAACCGTAATCTCTATTTCGACTTCGTTGAATTCACGGTGGATGCTACAGGCTACCATGGCAATACGACCCGTGTCGATGCATTCGGCTTCCCGGTCCAGCACCGGCTGGTAGGCTTGTCCGGCGGCTATGACAAGACGGTAGGCGAGCTGGAATCAGAGACACGCGCCGGAATCTTCAGCAAATACCAGAATGAAGTGCCGTCCGCCTTCAAATCGCTGGGTACCGATCAGGCGCCTTACCGGATCATCGCTCCTGTCCATGGTTCGTTCAAAGCCGGCGGGGCCAACGGCAATTATTTCGCAGGCTATGTCAGCTATAGCACCCAGGATATTCTCCGTAACGATGGCTCGCTTATCGATGCTGCCACCGGCGCTGCCATTAACCGCCATGTCTACACCACTAGTAACTGGAACAATGTAGCTAACTATTACAATGCGGCTCCCGCCAACTTTTATGCAAAATTCTGGCATGACCACAGCATCAGCGGGCTGGCTTACGGCTTCCCGTATGACGATGTCAACGGCCAGGCGTCCTACCTGGAAGTCGGTGACCCCAAAGGCCTGATTATCCGCGTGGGCTGGTAAGCGCGTAAGCCACAGGTAAAGGAAAACTACGATTTTACAATAGAGGCGCCCCGTAAGCCAGATAATGGCTGAATGGGTGCCTTCTTGTGTGTGCAGTGATTATCGGCGCGGAGAAGCCTGTGGAAAATAAACAGGAAGCAAGGTATGATGGATAGCAATTACACACGAAGGGAGCATCCGGGAGAGATGAAGGACAGCTTGCAGCACATCTTATTTGATCTGGACGGCACACTAACCGATCCCAAGGAAGGTATTACCAAAAGCGTGGAGTATGCGCTTAACCAATTCAGCATAGAGGTGGAGCATACTGACCTGCTGATTCCGTACATAGGTCCGCCGCTATATGATTCTTTTATCGAAATTCAGGGATTTACGGCGGAGGCAGCGGCACAGGCTGTAGAGTTCTACCGGGAGCGTTACCGGACGCTGGGCATGTTCGAGAACCATGTGATTCCAGGCATTCCAGACCTGCTGGAGAGCTTGAGGAGTAAGGGATTCGAGCTGTATGTGGCGACCTCCAAGCCTATTGTGTTCGCTGAGCAGATCCTCCGGCATTACGAACTGGACGGGTTCTTCAAGTATGCGGCCGGCAGCAACCTGGATGGCACAAGATCGAAGAAGCGCGAGGTGATTCAGCATGTGCTGGAGGAGAATAATCTTCTTGCTTCGCATTCGTTGATGATCGGGGACCGGGAGCATGACATCATCGGGGCCAAAGCCTGCGGTGTAGCCTCTGTGGGCGTGTTATTCGGCTATGGTTCAGAGGAGGAGTTATCGGCGGCCGGGGCGGATTATATTGCGCATACGGTAGAAGAAGTAGGGGATATTATTCAGCGGTTGCAGCGGAATGAGCTCGGTGGGTAAGGCCCACGGGCTGAGGGATTAAGGGAGTTAAAGTTAAAGGGATTAAGCGGTCAAGCGGGAAGCGGATTTTAAGTTTTTTTCTGCGAAGTATTGACTTCTGGCGAAGACCGTGCGTATTATGTAACCAGCAACACCATAACCAAGGCAATGACCAGAGACAGGATATCCCGTGAGGACTGACCAGAGAGAGAAGTGCAAGGTGAGAGCTTCTTACAGAGACCAGCCGGATGTTACCCCTCTATAGCCGTGACACTGAACCCTCCTGCTGTTAGCGAGGCTGTAAATGTCACCGCCCCATCCCCGTTAACGGATGCCATGAGGATTGTACTGATCACGTTTCCGCCGAACAGCCGGGGGTGAAGTGACGTATAGTCGAATTAGGGTGGAACCACGAGCTTAGACGCACTCGTCCCTTTCCGGGATGAGATGCGTTTTTTTGTGTTCACATATACGAATATACACTGAAGAAATGGAGGCCATAATCATGGAGATTCAAGTGCAGCTGCCGGATGGAGCAAATAGGAGGTATTCGCGTAACACCACAATTGCGCAGATTGCGGAGTCGATTAGCGTAAGTCTAAGGAAGAATGCAGTAGCCGGCAAAATCGATGGCAGACTCGTTGACCTTGATTGTCCGGTTGAAGGGGACAGCCTCGTGGAGATTGTGTCAGCGGACAGCAGCGACGGGCTGATGATTCACAGACACAGCACAGCCCATGTGATGGCCCAGGCGATCAAACGAATCTATGGAGAACGGAACGTGAAGCTGGGCATTGGTCCAGTGATCGAGGACGGCTTCTATTACGATATAGATATTGAACACCCCCTGTCCAGCGAGGATCTTGCTGCGATTGAGCGGGAGATGGGGAAGATCATCAAGGAGAACCTGCCGATCCGGCGCCGGGTGGTCAGCCGGGCGGAAGCGGTGCAGTACTTTGAACAGTCGGAAGAGCCGCTGAAGCTGGAACTGATCCGGGATCTGCCGGAGGACGCGGTCATCAGCCTGTATGAGCAAGGCGAATTCACGGACCTGTGCCGGGGGCCGCATCTGCCCTCCACTGGCCGGATTAAGGCGTTCAAGCTGCTAAGTGTAGCAGGTGCCTACTGGCGCGGAGATGCTGACAAACAGGTGCTTCAACGGATATATGGCACAGCCTTCCTGAGCGCTGCGGCACTTGAAGAGCATCTGCATCTGCTGGAGGAAGCGAAGAAACGGGATCACCGCAAGCTGGGCAAGGAGCTGGGCTTGTTCATGTTCTCCGAGGAAGCGCCGGGCATGCCGTTCTACCTGGCCAAAGGGATGCTGATCCGCACAGCGCTGGAGGATTTCTCCCGCAGGCTGCAGCGCGCGGACGGATATGAGGAGGTCCGCTCGCCGCTGATGATGAACCGCCGTCTGTGGGAGCAATCCGGACATTGGGATCATTACAAGGACGAGATGTATTTCACTAAGGTGGATGAGACAGATTTTGCGCTGAAGCCGATGAACTGTCCCGGACACATGCTGATCTACAAGAACAGCCTCCGTTCCTACCGGGATCTGCCGATCCGCATTGCGGAATACGGCCAGGTTCACCGCCATGAATCCTCCGGCGCGCTGAACGGGATGATGCGGGTCCGGACTTTTTGCCAGGATGATGCCCATTTGTTCGTGCTGCCGGAGCAGATTGAATCCGAGATCTCGCGGGTGCTGGAGCTGATCGATCAGTTCTATTCTATCTTCGGATTCGAGTACAAGGTCGAGCTGTCTACACGGCCGGAGGATTATATGGGGTCCGAAGAGCTCTGGGATCAGGCGGAGGAGTCGCTTACGCGGGTGCTGAAGAATAACGGAATCGAGTACCGGGTGAATGAAGGAGATGGCGCTTTTTACGGGCCGAAGATTGATTTCCATGTCCTCGATGCCCTGAAGCGGAGCTGGCAATGCGGTACAATTCAACTGGATTTCCAGATGCCCGAGAAGTTCGACCTGACTTATATTGGCGAAGATAACAACAAGCATCGTCCGGTTGTCATTCATCGTGCCGTGTTCGGCTCCATTGACCGGTTCATGGGTATTCTTACAGAGCACTATAGCGGGGCGTTCCCGCTGTGGCTGTCTCCGGTGCAGGTCAAGCTGCTGCCAGTCTCTGTGGTTCATGATGAGTATGCCGAGCAGGTCAGAAGACAGCTGGCGGCAGCCGGACTGCGGGTGGAGGTGGATTCCCGGAATGAGAAGCTGGGCTACAGAATCCGTGAAGCTCAGCTGGAGAAAATCCCTTATATGCTGGTGCTGGGAGATCAGGAGCAGAAGGACGGAACAATCTCGGTACGAAGCCGTGCGGAGAACGCACTGTCCACACTGAGGGCACAGGAATTCATTCAGCAATTGACTGCCAGGATTGACAGATGGGAATAAATCGCTTCATATATAATAGGTGAAAAGCTAACAGGTAAAAAGATATAGGGGGAAATCAGTTGACAGCAATAGAAACAGGGCAGCTTGCAGGTAGCGTAATCCGGCTTGTGGCTTTGACGGCAGAGCATAAGCCTGAGCTTAAGAAGCTGCTGCACAATCCGTTGATCTGGGAGTACACCTGGAGACGGATCAGCTCAGAGGAACAGGCAGGACAACTGGTGGATACGGCTCTGACGAATCAGGCGGCAGGCAAGGATATGCCTTATGTGATGGTGGAGCAGGCATCCGGCCGGATCGTAGGGACTACGCGGTTGATGCATCTGGACGGTACGCATCGCAATGCAGAGATCGGCTGCACCTGGATCTCACCGGAATACTGGAGAACTGCGGTGAATACGGAGTCGAAGCTGCTTTTGCTGCAACATGCATTCGAGGTGCTGGGGCTGATCCGGGTGGACTTCTCCATTGTCAGTCACAACCTGCGCTCCCAGCGGGCCATTGAGCGGATTGGAGCGGTCCGGGAGGGCGTCCTGCGCAAGCATCGTATTACCGCTGACGGGGCTGTTATGGACAATGTGCTGTACAGCATTATCGATGAGGAATGGCCTGCGGTGAAGAAGAATCTGCAATATCTGGTGAATGAGAAATATAAATAGCGGTTGCTATGGTGTGGTGTAAAGTAGTGCTTTAACATAGAGGGGTCCCTGCGAGGGCTCCTCTATTTATTTTGCAAATAGCCATATCTATGAAACATTGATATAATAGAATGACATGAGAATAGAAACATACATTCCCATTATCTCGGGGTTCTGAGCATGAACAAACCGTCTATATTTGTATGTTCCGGCCCAACCTTCACCCTGCGGTGCGGATTTGGGTTTATGTTATGTTGTAGGGAAATTATGAAGTGATGGCGAGGTTGGCTAGAGGATGAACTGGAATGATTTCGGAGAACGGAACAAGCGGCTGAATCCCTTATGGAGTCTGGGCGCAGGCATGAATCTGGGTGAGCTGCAGCCGTATAAGGAAATGATTGCGCTTAGTGTGCTGCTGCAGGTCTATTATCTGGAGCTGGAATCGAATGAACAGCGGGCCAGGGAGGATCTGGTGGATCTGGCCTGGAGCTCGCTGGAGCGCTTCGGCATAGAGAAGCTCGGCAGCCCGGAATCGGTCGAGCGGCTGGTGGACGGACTGTTGTGGAGCGGCAGCGGCGGCGATTTCGAGGCCCATTATTATGATGACCATACCCGGCAGATCGGGGTCCAGAAATACAAGTATTTCACTGTGGACGAGGATGCTACGCGTATCAGCTGGGAGGAGAACGGGACGACCATTTACCGGCTCTCCGAGTATGCGATGGAGCTGATCTTCATGAGCCACGAGATTATCGATGAGTTCCAGGTCAGCATCAAGCTGCTGGAGATTCAGATGCATATCAAGCATGGACGGGTTACCCGGGCGATGCAGGATGTGAATGAGCTGATCTCCCGCGTGCGCAAAATGACCCAGCAGCAGCAGGAATACCGTAATGCCCTGCGCCGTAATCCGAAGCATATCTTCAGCGAATACGGCACTCAGCGGCACGAGCGGCTGGAGGAGATCCACCAGCAGTTTGACGAGGAACGCAAGCATTTCGATAATATCCACCGCTCGCTGGCCCGGCTGGCCAATGATGAGAAGGATGTCATTGATTTCAATGAGCTGCGTCAGCTCTCTGAGCGGGTGGAGCTGTCCCGGCGGGTGCATGACGAGCTGGCCGAGGTCGTGCTGAGCATCTTCGAAGCGGAGACGAATCTGCGGCTGAACTTCCCGGAATTATTCTGGGGAGCAGCGGGCTTTAACTTCCGCACCCATGTGTGGGAGGAATGGGTGAAGCCCGAAGGGCTGCGGGACGGGGATAGCCTGGAGACGCTGATCAGCGGGCTGTTCTCGCCCAGCCAGGATTTCATCTATCCGCTGGCCTGGGCCTGGGAAGAGCAGGAGGTTGGCTTCCTGCCGGAGGATACGCCGGATGTGACGGAGGAAGCCGGGGAAGAAGAGGACATCCATTATGTGCCCAGAGATATTCCCTGGACCGAGGTATGTGAACTGTGGCTGCCCGTCATTGCCGGAGTGGCTGCGCAGGGCAGCTTCACCTTCACTGCGGAGGCATTCACGGAGCAGGAGCAGCGGCGCTGGGCGGATTGTCCGGATGCCGTGGATTTGTGGGTGCAATTTTTCCATACCATAATTACTGTCGAGGAGCAGGAAGCGGAAGGCCATGGCGTCGCGGACGAGTGCCAGAAGCTGCTTCAGCGGCTGATGCTGGACCACCCGGAGCTTGCGGTGTTGCGCGGCTTAAGGCTGCGGACTACCATCTCTTCACAGCAGCAGGGCAGCATCCGTATCCCTGGTCTTGAGATCAGCCCTTATACCATTACTATAGTAGAGAAGTGAGATGATTCGGATATGAGTTATTCCTTAGAGCAAGTTCAGCAGGCTTCCAGGCTGTTCTTCGACCTGCTTCGGCGCAAGGTGATTCCGCTGGATGATCCCGCTGCCGCCGAATGTCTGCAGGATACCGCCGCCTATGATGCCCTGCAATATGTAGCCAAAGAAGCCGGCTGCCGGATTATGAATTCCGGTCACCGCCTGCACCTGCTCGTGAGTCCGATCGGCTCCGGGTTCGCCAGCAACTTCACTCAGCTGCGTAATAAATATTCACGGATTGAGCGTAAGACGCATCTACATATCATTAACGTTATTATCCTTGTCTTCCTGGCGGAGATGGATCAGGATGAGCAGCACTTCAAGCCGGGACAGGACAGCATGTCTTACATCCAACTGTCGGATCAGGTATCCGAGTTGTTCCAAGGCTGGATTGGCATGGATGAAGACGGCAGCTTCAGCAAGCAGTGGCGGCTGGATATCCAGGCGATGCACAGAGTGTGGACCAGCCTCTATATGCAGACCCGCAGCCAGGAGGAGGGCGATTCGCTGACCCGCGGTGCAGGCTCCCGGATTGGCCTCATTCACGAAGGAATGAAGCTGCTGGAGGAGGAGCATCTGGTGTTCATTTCCGAGCATGAGAAGCGGATTTTCCCCCGGGAAGAGCTGTACGAGCGGATGCGTTATCTCTACCATGATGTGGACCGGTACAAAGAGCTGAAGGCTCTGATTGGCCGCACACTGAGCGAACAGGAGGGTGAAGCCCATGCCGCGCATTGAGCGAATCCGCATCGCCGGACTGAAATACGAGAAGATGCTGAAGAAATATGAGGATATGATCCTCGATCTGTGTAATGAAGAAGGCCCGGCCAATACCCTGATTACGCTGATGAACGGCGGGGGGAAGGGCGTGCTGCTGCAGTCGATTTTCCAGTTGCTGATGCCTAGAGCCGCCTGGGGTAAGGATAATGAGAACCAGGTCGAGGCCTTCTTCCATAATCACAAAAAACAGCTGAAGCCCTACACCTTCCACGTGGCCATCGAATGGCGGCTCGACGATAAGGAGCGGACGGAGTATGTCACCACCGGGATCGCGATGACGGCCCAGCATTCCATGGACCAGCTTGAGATCAAAGTGGATTATCTGCTATACGCGCTGCTGAAATATGAGGAGTCGGCTGAGCTTACACTCTCCACCCTTCCCTTATATGATCATGAGCTGAATACGCCCGCGAGCTTCGAAGCGATTCAGCAGTTTGTGCGGGAACGGCGGGGTGAGATTAATGTCTACGGCAGCAGCAGCTCCGATCTGAAGAAATACTATGCCTACCTGGCTGACCATGATATCCATATTGATGAATGGCGCAATATGCGCAGAATCAACGGGGAAGAGGGCGGCATCAAGGGCTATTTCCAGAAAAATGACGCTTTCACCAATCATAATCTCTTCGAGCGGCTGATTATTCCAGAGATCGGTTCCAGTCTGGGAGGGAGCCTGCGCGAGGATGAGGGCTCGCTTCAGCGGATGTTCGTGGACACCGCTACGGTTGCACAGCGGCTGCCGATGCTGGAGCAGCGGGAGCGCGCTTTTGCCGAGTTCACCTCTCTTGCGGCTCCTCTGTATGAAGCGGTGAAGCTCGGAACGGAGGCGGACCTCAGCTTCCGGGAGACAGAGAGGCTGGGAGCGCAGCTCTATACCGTTATTCATGATGAACTGAAGCAGGCGGAAGACAAGCGCCGCATAACGGGGGATGAGCTGGCCGGACATTATCTGGAAGCGAAGACGCTCAGATTCGAGAGCGATAATCTGAAGTACCTGCGGCTGAAGGAAGACCATGACGGCAAGCAGGAGCACTTCAGAGTGGTCTCTGATAATCAGACACGGGCCAAGCAACGTCTGGAAGAATCCAAGCAGCGGGAGAAGTCGCTGGAGGTCGCCCATTATCTGGCCCGGCGCAAGCTGCAGCTCCGCCAGATGGAGCAGTGGCAGAAGGAGATTGAAGCCATCGAAGGGTCGCTTGCGATGAAGGAGCGCCAAGAGGTGATTCAAAGCGCCAAGCAGGAGCTGCGGGCACAGTGGGAGCAGGTCTACCGGCTATGGCAGGCGAAGAGCCTGTTCTACAGCGGACAGCAGCATTCCCATGCAGCGGAAGAACAGATTCTGCGCAAGGGGAGGGAGGAATTGCTGCTGGAGCTTGGCAGACTGGACGGGAAGCTCCAGGAATTAACAGCCATGATCCGTCAGTATACAGAGGATCTGGGTGTGTTCGCTTCCCGCCACGGACAGGAAGCCGCCCACTCACCGGCAGCCGCCCTACAGCGGACGCTGATTGCGGCCAGAGGGCTGACTGAGCAGATTGAGGCCTTGAACGAACAGCGCAAGACCGCTGAAGACCAGAAGCTGCTCCTGCATACGCAGCATACCCGGCTGGCTGAGAAGCTGCTGGGGGCTGAGGCTCAGGCTGAGGAGCTGACCGGACGCACCGAAGCGCAGATGAACAAGGAATCACAGCTCTGGTCACAGCTCGTAGTGCTGCTGGAGATGTATGAGGAGCATCAGCGCTTAGGCGCGACAGCTCTATTCGAAGCGAAGCCTCTAATCGAGGAGCGGTTCATTCGCAGGCTGGAGGATACCGAGCAGCAGACGAAGCGGCTGCGGCGGGATTATTATCAGCAGCTGCTGGATGTTGAGCTACAGCAGGAAGCCTACTGGCTGCCTAACCATGATATTGTAACGGTGAAGGATACGCTGGATGCCCTCAAGATTAGTTCTATGACTGGCACCATGTATCTGAACGATCAGCCTTATCTGGTCCGTGAGGAGGAGCTGGAACGCCATCCGCTGCTTCCTTACGGCCTGATTGTCACGAAGCGTGAAGCGGCTAAGCTGCAGCCGGAGCTGCTTAAGGAGCTTCTGCTTAAGGCTCCGGTCCCGGTCTTCGTGCGTGAGGAGATGGCGGAGGGCGGTAGAGACGCCTTCCTGCTGCTGGCCCATCAAGGGCCGCAAATGGTCTTGCAGCCGGATCATTTTCAGGAGTGGAAGCGGGGGATGGCCTCCAGACTCCGTGAGCAGGAGGAGGAGCTTCAGGCGGAGGAAGCGTATCTTGCCAAGCTGAGAAGCGCCCGGCAGGAATATGAGCGCCTGCATCAAGGCGAGCATACCGCAAGTCTGCGGAGCAGACAGAAGAGTGCGGAGACCCTGCTGCAGCAGCTTCGCAGCCAGCTGAATGAAATGAACGCAGAACAGGTACGCTATGAGGAGGTTCTGGCTGGAATTTCCAGAGACCTGTCAGCCTGTGAAGCGGAGAAGTCCGAGCAGGAGACCCGGGCGGCGGCGCTGCGGGAGTGGAGTGAGCGGAGCCGGAAGCACGAGCAGAGCTATACAGACAAGCAAAAGTCTGTGGAACAGAAGAATAACCTCAGCAAAGAGATTGCAGTTAAGGACCAGCAGCTCGCCCGGCTGAAGGCGGAGATGGACAGTCTCGCCTTGCAGCGTGAGAAATGGATCGGGGATGCACGTTATTCCGTATTCCCGCGGCTGCAGAATTGGTTCCCGGACATAGAGTTCCCCGGAGAAGCTGCGGGTGCGAAGGTTCAGGATGCGAATGCTGAGGCGGATCAAGCAGCTGCCGATGAAGTGCTGAATGAGGCGGTACAGGACAAGCTGCTGCAGGTGCTCAGTACGGTCGAGAGTCTTCAGCAGTCGCTAAGCCAGAACGAGCTGGAGATCCGCACCAGAACAGCCCAGATCAAGGCGGCCAGAGAACAGCTGGCTGAGCTGGAAGCTGCGGTGCAGCAGGTAGATGCCGGATGGCCGTCTGCCCCTGAGCCGCAGGAGTCACCGGATATGATTCAGTCCGCCAGAGTCCGCCAGAAGAGTGACACGATGATTCTGGACGAGGACTACCAGCAGCTCCGTGATTCCTTCATCCGCTGTCAGACCGAGCTTGACAGCCTGCGCAAAGAGCTGGGCAAGTCCGAGAAGGCAATCAAGGAGAAGCATGAGCGGACGGTAGAGCTGTGGCATGAGCCTCTGGCACAGAAGGAGGAAGAGATCAGTCTGCGGGTCCGGGAGAATGAGCATCTGCTGAATACCAGTAAGCAGGCGCTGGCTTCCATGGATCAATGGCTGCTCGTTCTCGGCAATCAGAGCCGGATCATGGATACTCATGTCGAGCACCGTGTGTCTCTTCGGGAGGTGCCTGAAGAATTGCAGCTGAAGGTGCGGGAGAGCTGCGAGACGCTGGTGGAGGATTGGCTGCAGCGCAGCAAGGAGAGCCGCAGCCAGCGGGCAGATATCTCCCGCAAGGTGAAGGAAGAGAAGACTGACCTAAGCGGCAAGGTAGCCAAGTCCGGCTGGAATGCAGAGCTTGAGACCAAGATTCAGGAACGCCTGAACAATGTTCACTGGGATGATTTCGCTATCGCCTTACAGGTGCTGGATTCGATGCTTCAGAGCTCACGCGATCAGATGGAGAGCATCCGCAGCGATAAAGAGGATATGGAGCTGTCCCGCAAGCTGTGGGTAGGCCGTGCAGCCAAGCGTGTGGTGCAGATCGTTGATATTCTGAAGCGGATGGAACGCCGGATGATCATTCACAATGAGAACGGCCATGCCTTCCCGCTGGTTAAGCTGAATTACAAGAATATTAATGTTCCACGGACGACCGATGACATCGAACCGCTGGTCAGCGAGTACTTCAACCGCTGCATCAGCAGCCTGCTGGAGCGGTTCCCGAAGATGGAGCAGGTTCCGGCTTCGGCCGTCAGAGAGCTGATTAACGATGGACGCATGGTGTACGCGGCGCTGCAGAACCGCTTCCCGGTGTTGCAGGTGTATAAGCCGGTGACGGAGAATTACTTCCTGTATGCCGCTCCCGAGGACTATCATTATTCCG
Source organism: Paenibacillus sp. FSL R7-0302 (assembly GCF_038006885.1). Lineage (NCBI taxonomy): Bacteria > Bacillati > Bacillota > Bacilli > Caryophanales > Paenibacillaceae > Paenibacillus > Paenibacillus sp. FSL R7-0302. Next base: position 3,042,753 of record NZ_JBBOWB010000001.1, on the reverse strand, counting down.
ATTGGGAGGTTATCAACCGCGGCGCGCTGGATGAGGCGGTAGGCAGCGGCGGACAACGCCAGTCTGTTCAATTGCTGGTGGCGATGATGATCATGACCCACAAGCGTGTTAACCGGGAAAATAAAGGCTGGACGGTCTTCCTGTACGATAACCCGTTCGGTGAGATGGTCTCGAATAACGTGCTTGACCCGGTCTTCGAGATTTCGAAGGCGCTGAAGTTCCAGTGGCTGATCGTCACGCCGCCGGAGCTGGTCAAGAATGATGTCAGCATCCGCTTCGGCGTGTACTGGCAGCTGTATTTTGGCGGAGATAAAGGGGATGCCCTGGATTCGACCCTGATCAAAGGCGGCCGCAAGCTGATCCCTGCTTCATTATTCTAGAAATAGAAGCATCACTGGGTAACCCTACAAATCATAGAGACAGGTGGTAGTGTGATTATGATGAACTTAAAATCGGCAACGAAATTAGCTAACGGTGTAGAAATGCCATGGTTCGGGCTGGGCGTATTCAAGGTACAAGAGGGCCAGGAGGTTATTGATTCGGTCAAAGCAGCCATCAAGGCCGGTTATAGAAGTATTGATACCGCATCCGTATATGGAAATGAAGAAGGGGTCGGACAGGCTATCCGTGAATCGGGAGTAGCGCGTGAGGAGCTGTTCATCACCACCAAGGTATGGAATACAGAGCAGGGCTATGATTCTACGCTGGCAGCATTTGACCAGAGCTTAAGCAAGCTGGGACTGGATTATGCCGATCTGTATCTGGTGCACTGGCCGATCCGGGCCAAATACAAAGATACCTGGCGTGCCCTTGAGAAGCTGTATGCAGACGGTAAAGTCCGGGCCATCGGGGTATCCAACTTCCAGATCGATCATCTGGAGGATCTGCTGGCAGACGCCACCGTGAAGCCGATGGTCAACCAGGTGGAGCTGCATCCGCTGCTTAACCAGCAAGAGCTCCGCGAATACTGCAAGGCGCAGGGCATTCAGATTGAAGCCTGGGCCCCGCTGGCCCAAGGTCATCTGCTGGACAATGAGGTACTTGCTGATATTGCAGCCCGACACAACAAAACACTGCCGCAGGTGATCCTGCGCTGGGATCTGCAGAACGGAATCGTGACGATTCCGAAGTCGGTCAAGGCGGAGCGGATTATTGCGAATGCCGATATTTTTGACTTCGAGCTGTCAGAAGAGGAGATCAGCCGGATTAACGGCCTGAACCGCGATCAGCGCTTCGGCTCTCACCCGGACCGGTTTAATAACGAGTAAGCCCGGCAGACTCTTTTGAATAATTACTAGATTCGGACATACACATAAGAGAGATGGAACTATACGTCCATCCCGTGCGTAACCGATATAGTAATAGAAGAGATTTGAGAAGCCGGAGGGGATTTCATGAAGCGTGCAAGAATACTGCAAACAGTGCTGACCGGTATGCTGATCATTATGCTGCTGCCGTTCATTCCGGGGAAGGCGGAGGCGGCAGTACCGGCTCATTCGGAAGCCTTTTATGTGAATGACTACGCGAACGTGATTGATGAGAAGACCGAGAATTACATGGTCAACTATGGGGTGAAGCTCTATCAGGAGACCGGTGCGCAGGTAGTGCTGGTTACGGTGAATTCGACGAACGGCGTATCTATGGAGAAATATGCGACCTCGCTGTTCAATTCATGGGGAGTCGGCTCTGCGGACAAGAATAACGGACTTCTGCTGCTGCTCTCCATTAAGGACGATGATTACTGGGCCGTTCCCGGCAAGGGACTGGAGACTGAGCTGAACAGTGGTGTGATCTCGAAGATTCTCTCGGCATCGCTGGAGCCGGACTTCGCTGCCAAGAAGTATAGCGCCGGTGCTCATAAAACCTATGGCTCCTTCATTCAGAAGCTCGGCGGAAGCTACTCGGAAACACTTGGTACCCGCAGCTATGTCTCGGACAACGCCGGAATCCTCCCGCAAGTTACCAAGGATTATCTGAATCAGTCGAGTAACCGTTACGCGGCTACCACCGGGAGCGGAATCTATGTGGTAACTGTTAAGAATACTGGCGGCAAGAGCCTGCAGGATTACACCTATGCGAAATTCGCCGGGGTTGCTGCCGGACCCAGAGATGTGATGCTGGTAGTGGATATCGGCGGAGATAACTATCATGTGCTACAGGGCAAATCGATCGATAGAGTGCTGACGAATGAGCGGATCAGCGGGATTCTGAATATGGTGCTGGAGCCTAAATTCGCGGCAAAAGATTACGCTGGCGGCGTGGTGGGGACGGCGAATGCCTTCTACAGCTTTTTCCTGGCCCGGGCAGATGCTGCTTCGGGACAAGCCGCAGGCAGCTTCACATCCGCAGCAGCCTCTACTGTCAGCAAAGCACCTGTGACAGCGAAGGAACCTGTGAAGCTGGTGCCTGTCTCCAGATCAAAGGGAATGATGATTCTCGGGATTTTCCTGGTTCTTGTCGCGCTAATCAGTCTTGCGGCTGCCGCGCGCAACCGTTATGTTGCCCGTTACGGGATACGGATAAATCCGCATAACCCGCGCAATATCCGGCGTTATGGCGCCTGGACCGGCCAGCCCGGTTATGGCTACAGCCAGAGAAGAAGATACCGGCGGCCGCACCATCACTCTTCCTCGGGGAGCAGCTCATCCAGCTCCAGCAGCTTCTGGGGCAGTAACTCCGGGGGCGGAGGTTCTTCGAGCGGTGGCGGAGCGGGGCGGTATTCCTCGCGTGACGATGACGATGATGACAGGAATCGTGGCGGTGGCGGATACTCGGGCGGCGGTGGAGCCGGCCGTTATTCCTCCAACGATGACGACGATGATAGCAACTCTGGCGGACGCGGCAGTGCAAGCAGCGGTGGCGGTGTAGGCAGACACGGTTAATCCGAGTCGCTCAACCGCTAAGCTGTGCTAGAGTTAGCGTGAAGCCGTGCAGGAATGCACGGCTTTTTTTCAAAAGCACAGTCCAGCTGGAAAGGAATGATTGACTTTATGAGTACATCTATCACGGTCCGCCGGATGAAGTCCGAGGATATTACATGGATACATGAAGGGCTGGCCCCGCATGATGTCAGCAAACCGGTAGCGTATATTGAACAGTGTTGGAAGGAGAACGAAGGGGAGAAGCGGCTTACGCTGGTAGCCCTTCGTGGGAATGAGTTTGCAGGCTGGGGACATATCGTGTATACGTCACACTATCCTTATTTTGCAGAGAATCATATTCCAGAGATTCAGAATCTCGATGTGATTCCGGCCTTGCGGAAATCCGGTATCGGCATTATGTTGATGGACGCTCTCGAAGCAGAAGCATTCGCCAGATTTGACACGGTTGGCATTGGTTTCGGATTGTATGACAGCTATGGTACGGCCCAAAGGCTGTACATCAAGCGGGGCTATGTCCCGGATGGCCGGGGACTCATGTATGACAACCTGCCCGCTGTTCCTGGAAGTCAGGTGCGGGTGGATGATGAGCTTACTCTATACTTGACAAAATCAAGGTAGAGCACGAATTACCATTGTTACAGCGGCAGTCAGGGACGTTAATGTCCGGGCTGCCGCTGTTGGTTTTTTTTAGATTTCAGCATCATAGCGTGCCATAAATTCAGGAACTAATTCAGGATTTGTCATAAGCGCCACCGATTCATTCTCTAATTCCTCTGCCAGCTCATCGTCGGTCATGGATACAAAGAAGGTAATGTCCTCTTTGGTTTGATTATATTTTGTGAATACATCGTCCTTGGTTTCATTAACAACCTTGGCAATGATGTTGACCATTTCATCTTTATATTGGTATACATTATCCTCAGCATATAAAAAACGGCTGATATGATTAAAATGCGAATGCTCACCATATTGAAATTCGGAAATTCCCCATTTGTAATAAAGCTCTGTTTCAGCATCATCACATAAGCCTTCACTTGTCATATCGGCAATATGTCTGGCAAGTGATTGCTCTGTATTGACAGCAAGGAACAGAGTGACAAAGTCGCTATCTGTACCAATTGCGCAGACATATACCTTCTCATGTGCTACTTCCGCCAATATAGCTTCAAGGTCAGCCACAAAGCCCTCGCGAATCCGTTGTTCAAATTCAGTTAGAAAAGCGTTCATTATAACCCTCCTTATATTACGATTTAGTATGACTTCACTTATAGAATAGTGGCGTTGCGTATAGGAATGCAAGCAGCTGCCTTTATCTCCGGTTTGCCTCTGTCAGCGCATTCTCCCTGATTGTATTCAACTCCTTCACACTGAACAATCCGGCCCGATACAGATTAACGAACTCGTCCGACACACTCTGGTCAAAAATAATCATATCATCCGTATTCACCGTGACTGTGACTCCATAATCATAGAGCTTGCGGATGGGATGTGACCCATAATCAGGCACCCGGGAGAGTAGAACATTGCTGGTGGGGCAGATGTTAAGCTGGATATGATGGTCGGCAAGCCACTTCATCGTCTCTGGCGATTGTGCGGCTGCGATGCCATGCTGAACCTGATCCAGCTCCAGTTCCTCCACCGCTTGTTTTACCAGATCAGATGTACCAAATTCCCCTACATGCGCTTTGAGAATCAGCCCTTTCGCCTTCGCTATGCGGAACGCCTGCTTAAACCCCGGAACAGCAGACTCATCGCCAAAAATATCGAGCGATCTAAAGTAGTTATACTCAAGATATTGTTCGAGCCTCTCAATGGTTTCTTGGATTGGTGTATGAGTAAGAAAGGTAAGCTCCGGCACAAAATGAATCTCCGGCGCAACCCGCTGATGGATGCCCTGAATGGTATGGATCAGTGTTGCTATAGAGCCGTTAAACCACTCTTCTTCTCCCATCGTCACACTCATATGCAGCAATTGAACACCGTCGGTCTTCGCTTGGACAAAAGCAGCCTCAATCCGCTTCTCATACCCGATTCGTCCGGGCAGCAAAGGCTTGATATAGCGGGCATTCCACCAGTTCATCTCCCCAAGATCCTTAAATGTTGGACATTCCGGTATAGCCGTATCGCACCAAGCTGTGATGTAACGTTTGTTGCCACCCCGGGTGATATGGTTGTGCAGATCGCCTTTGGGTATTTGCCGTATCAACTCCCGATTGTTCTGCTCCAAGGCTGTGATGAATTGCTGTTTCATGCCGCTGTCCTCCTATGTTTTAATTGGGCCGGCCTGCGCTTATATGAACTAGTTTACAGTTTCTGGACAGAGTTAAACAAACTGAAACTTTTAAATCAGAGATTTCGTCTATCATGGAAGTTGTGAGTTTATAGACTTAACCATTATCAGTATGTTAGGGAGGATTTCAGAAGTGAGCTCTTTACCACAACGTTCTACTGTCCGCAAGAAGAAGACACCGGCGCGCAAGCGCAAGAAAAGAGGTTTCTTCCACACACTCTTCAGGGTGTTCATGGTCTGTTTCATTCTGGTTATAGCAGCCGGAGGCTGGCTCTATTTTGCACCGTCGGCCCAGAATACGCGCTTCCTGATCGCAGATACGCTGATTACAACTCAACACCGGCACTGGGCCAAATATATTATCGGCGAAGAGGAACTGAAGCACCGCGTCAGCGATTATACCAAGCGCTTCGAGGAGATGGGCGACGAGGTTGATACCCATGAGATCAAGCCTGAGCCTGTAAAGGAAGCGGAGCATACACCGCTCGTCCAGATTGAAGAAGTCACGGGCAGCGGGTATAGCGGCTATGTCATGATTGTGAACGATCCCAAGAAGGTGCGCCTGGGTGTGCCGGGCAAAATCGGCTCCGGGGAGAAGGTATCCAGCATGGTGGCACGGACGGGGGCTATCGCCGGGGTGAACGGCGGCGGCTTCGCCGATCCGAACTGGAAGGGCAATGGCTTCAAGCCGATCGGGCTGGTGATCTCGCAAGGGAAGCTGTTCTACAATGGACTGGGCGGCAAGAAATCCACTCATATTGTCGGCATCGATAAGGAAGGCAAAATGGTTGCCGGTAACTACACGCTGGATCAGCTCAGCAAGATGGGGGTGCAGGAGGCGGTTTCTTTTCAGCCACGGATTATTGTGAACGGTAAAGGCCAGATTAAGAATGCCGCCGAAGGCTGGGGCATCGCGCCAAGAACTGCAATGGGCCAACGGGCGGACGGTGCGCTCCTCTTCGTAGTGATTGACGGACGGCAGCCGGGCTACAGCATCGGGGCGAACCTGTATGATGTGCAGCAGATTATGCTGAAGCATGGGGCGGTCATTGCGGCCAATCTGGACGGGGGATCTTCGACGGTGCTGGTGAAGGACAACGAGATTGTCAACAAGCCCTCTTCGCAGTATGGGGAGCGTTACCTGCCGACGGCATTCCTAGTATTTGATGACCCCGAGAACGCGAAGATCAAGAATATCTGGGAAGGGCTGGACCCGGCCAAGATCGACGCAGGCAAGAAGCGCACCCAGTAGCATCCACAGGTTCCCTGCTTCATAATCTATAGTAGATCAGACGCGGCAGGTGTGCTAGGATAACAAGTAAATTCTTATTTTGCTGAACCTGCCAGGTGAAGTCCTTGATCGGAGGGGGAAAAGGTTTGACTTTGCAGCAGCTCCGCTACGCGATTGAGATTGCGAACAGCGGCTCTATGAATGAAGCGGCCAAACGGCTATTTGTGTCGCAGCCCAGCCTCTCGAATGCTATCAAGGAGCTGGAGAACGAGCTGGGCATCACGATTTTTGAACGGAATAACCGGGGAATCAGCATCTCGGCGGAAGGCATGGAATTCCTGGGCTATGCCCGGCAGATTATTGAGCAGACCGAATTCATGGAGAACCGCTATACCGGCAAGAAGCGCAGCCCGATCTATTTCTCGGTATCTACACAGCATTATGCGTTTGTTACGGATGCTTTTGTGAAGCTGATGAAGGAGAGCAAGGTGCAGGAATACAATTTCAGCCTGAGAGAGACGCAGACCTATGAGATCATCGAGGATGTGCGTACCCTGCGCAGCGACATCGGGATTCTGTATATCAATGAGAGCAATTACAAGATTATGAACAAGCTGTTCAGTGACGGGAACCTGAAGTTCACTCCGCTGTTCAATACGAATCCGCATGTCTATGTGCGGGCAGGGCATGTATTGGCTGCAAAAGAGTGGATCACGGCGGAGGACATTCATCCGTATCCTTACATTACTTTTGAGCAGGGGGATAACAATTCACTGCATTTCTCGGAGGAGATGCTTAGCTTCACACAGATTGAGAAGAATATTAAGGTGACCGACCGGGCCACGCTGACTCATTTGCTGCTCGGAAGTGATTCGTATACCGTAGGGACTGGGATTATGGCCTCTGAGCTGGATGATGCGGGGCTGATTACGATTCCTTTTGACAGCAAGGAAGTGTTCTCTGTCGGCTGGATCGCCCACAAGGACCGCAAACCGAGTGAGATTATGTCTACATATATCGATATTCTGAATGATCTGGTGTCGGGTAATGCTTTCGAGCTTGAATCTTTCTTATTATAAGAGCAGGAGGGACGTATGAGCAGTCCAGTGATCGGATCGACAAGAAACGCACCGCCCTTCCGCTACGACATTGTCGGGAGCTTCCTGCGTACAGAGGAGATCAGGAATGCACGCAGCCTGCATGCGGAAGGTGAACTAACCGCGGGACAGCTGCGGGAGATTGAGAATATAGAGATTGGCAAGCTGCTTCAGCAGGAGAAGGCGCTTGGACTGAAGGCTGTGACCGATGGCGAATTCCGCCGCTCCTGGTGGCATCTGGACTTCTTCCTTGGGATTGAGGGTACTGGAAAAATCACTCTTGGCGGTACTCCCGGCGTTTCCAAGGAGCAGACGAACCGCGCCGAGAGCTTCAGGATTACCGGTAAAATCGCCTACGGTGACCATTCTATGGTCGAGGAATTCCGTACCTTGCAGCAGATGGCCGGAGAGACGCTGGCCAAAATGACGATTCCTTCACCCTCTTTGTTCCATTTCGTGCAGGAGTATAACGGCAACGACATTTATTCCAATACCGAAACGCTGTACGGCGATATCATTCAGGTGTACCGGACGGCGATTCAAGCCTTCTATGATGCCGGTTGCCGTTATCTGCAGCTGGATGATACCACCTGGGGGACGCTGTGCAGCGGCAGACATCGTGCTCATCTGCGCAGCAGGGGCGTTGACCCGGATCAGCTTGCTCAAGACTACGTCCGGCTGATTAACGAGAGCATTGCCGGCCGCCCGGCGGACATGACCATTGCCCTGCATGTATGCAGGGGCAATCTCCGCTCCACCTGGTTCGCCGCCGGAGGGTATGGGCCGGTCGCCGAGGAGCTTTTCTCGAATACGAACGTGGACGCGTTCTTCCTCGAATACGACAATGAACGCTCCGGCGACTTCGAGCCGCTGCGCTTCATCAAGGATCAGTTCGTCGTGCTGGGTCTGGTGACCACCAAGCATGGCGGGCTGGAGAGCAAGGAGCAGCTTATTGCGCGTATCGAAGAAGCTGCCCAGTACGTAGACATCAACAAGCTGTGCCTAAGCACACAATGCGGCTTCGCCTCCTCGGAGGAAGGCAACATTTTAACGGAAGAAGAGCAGTGGGATAAGCTGCGGCTGGTGATTGAGACGGCGAATGAGGTTTGGGTGTAGCGCTCAATGGATCGGGATTAATTGATGTGAATTGGGGAGGATTGCCCGGTGTGGCGATCCTCCTTTTTGCGGAGATTGCTAGGCAGCGGACTGTGGGGAACATAGGTGGATTTCCTCCACTTGCTGATGATGGAACAGACTTTACCGGGGCAGCAGTTGGATAAACGACACTTAATTTCTCCCATATTCCGCCGTAGCGGCATATACCGATGCAGTAGTTGCTGTTTTTCCACTTGTTTACCTGAAAACATTAGAAACCGGGAAATTAAGATACATTATTCCATTTGTTTGCTGTGGAGGATGGGAGTGTTCTGTGTGCTTGCAATTGTAGTCTTTGTCTTTAACCATTCTGTACCAATCGTAGGGATTCCCTCTACAGTATAATGTTGGGAGCGGATTCAATACTGAAGCTATATCTTTGGAGGGAATATGATGGTTATTGAACTACGACCTGTATCGGTCGAGAACTAGTATGACTGCACATTGCTGAAAGTAAAGCTAGAACAACAAAGCGTTTTTCCTGCTCCGGTGGTTAATTGGATTGCTGAAGCAAAATTCGTGCAGGAGTTTGAGCTGCGGGCTATATATTTAGGAACTGTAGTGGTAGGATTTATTGTCTTTTGTACAACTCCCGATGAGGATGGTAACTGCTGGATACCGGCACTTATGATTGATGAACATTATCAAGGACAGGGTTATGCTAGACAAGCCATGGTGAAATTAATACAGCATATGCGAAATGAAGGGTGTAGCCGATTAATGATCGGGCATAGACCCGACAACCGGATTGCCGGAATGTTGTATGAATCGCTTGGATTCCAAAAGGTCAGTGAAGAGTTATACGACGGTGAGGTTGTACGTTGTCTGGAGCTTAATCAATGCATTTGACCACAAATAGCCCTCCTGCAAAGAGGGCTAATCGTTTGGCCATAGGAGCCGGGACATTCGATTCTATTAGTCGCATAGCCCTAAACCGTAATTTTTTTGCTATTTTCGCTATTCCTGTTACATACTGTTGAGAGCGTTTTCTATTTTTACTCCAAACTCTGTTTCGTTTAGCTTGGGTGTTCGAGTTTTTGAATCGACGAGGGGATAATACAGAACTAAATACTTTCCAGATTGGTAGACAATTGGTGCGTGGAAACTAAGAAGCTGAATACTTTCTTCAAAGTGCTTTATTCCACCTTCTCGTTTCTCCTCCGATCCGAAAGCGTAAACTTTTATTATTTCCTCATTACTCAGTTTATAGCTAACAGGTTTAATACCCTCAAGAATTTGGTCGTCAGGTGATTCAATTTTTGTAATGTTTTTTTCAAGGGACATTATTGCTTCATTCACGTTAGAATATTCTTGTTGAGAAGAACAAGCAATAAGAAATAAAAAGCTAATGAAGGTGAAGAATAGATTTTTTTTCATGAATAACCCTCCTTTTTTGTTCAGGACACAGATAAGAAGAGACGAGACCCACCTAATGCAGAAGTTACTAACAAAATTGAGCTTGCCATGTATTCCTTATGATTTTATCAAAAATAGCGAAGAAAAGTATGGCATGGGCTTAGGGTGATGAATTTTCTGGAGTTCTGTCTTTGGTTCCAGAGGCTCAAGCGAAATCCTTGACAGCTATTAACGGTTATTTTAAAACTTATTGACACATTCTCCCTCCCGCAGTATTATTGCAAATAATAACGTACAACAACACAAGCGATGAAGAGAAGAGTAAGCAGGCGGCAGCGTTCACAGAGAGCTCCAGAGTGGTGAAAGGGAGCAGCGAAGCGCCTGATCTGAAAAAAGTCTCCGAGCTGCATAGGGAATTGGGCACAAGTGTCCAAGGATGGTATGCCGGGTTCTCCCGTTACAGAGATAGGGTATAAGCGTCATGGCCGTACCCGAAGAGGCGGATGAGGCAACTTGTCCGTAAACAGAGGTGGTACCACGAAGCTTATCCAAGCTCCCGTCCTCAAGATATTAATCTTGAGGACGGGAGCTTTTTTGCTTTTCAGGTAATTCACAATAAACTTAGAGGTGATTGAGATGCATTGGGCAGAAAAAATTGCAAACCAGTTAATCGCGGAGCATCCGCAGCGGCAGACGTATGTATGTGCATCCGGGATCAGTCCGTCCGGATCAGTTCATATCGGGAATTTCCGCGAGGCGGTGACGACTGCATTTGTGGCGAAGGCGCTGCGGCGGGCGGGGAAGGAGGTGCGTTTTATTTTCTCATGGGATGACTTTGACCGGTTCCGCAAAGTGCCGGCCCACGTGGACCCGGGCTTCGCTCAGTATATTGGTCTGCCTTATTCGCAGGTGCCGTGTCCGTATGGCTGTCATGCTTCGTATTCGGCATATTTCGAGTCGGAATTCGAGCAGGCGCTCCAGGTATTCGGGATTGAGCCGGAGTTCATCTATCAGAGCCGGGAATACCAGTCAGGCCGTTACTATACGCAAATTCTGCACGCCCTGCGCCGCCGGGGAGAGATCTACGATATCCTGATGTCGTTCAAGACAGGTGAGAGTTCGGCGGATGAGCGGGCGGCTTTTTATCCGATCCATTTATATTGCGGGCAGTGCGGAAAAGACTCGACTACGATTCTGAATTTCGACGATCTGGAGGAGAGTGTGGCCTACCGCTGCGGATGTGGTCATTGCGATACCGTACATATTCCTCAGGCGGACAACATCAAGCTGCACTGGAAAATCGACTGGCCGATGCGCTGGCAGCTGGAGCAGGTGGTGTTCGAGCCGGGTGGCCGGGACCATTCGTCGGAGACGGGGAGCTACAATGTGGCTGCGGTAATCGCAGAGCGGATCTTCGGGTATTCACCCCCGGTGTACGAGCCATATGAATTCATCAGCATCAAAGGCAGCTTCGCTAAAATGTCCAGCTCCTCCGGGCACAATTACACTCCAGATGATCTGCTCCGAGTCTACGCCCCTGAGAACATTCTGTTCCTGTTCGCCAAATACCAGCCGAATGCCGCCTTCCATATCGGGCTGGATGAGGATGTGCTGCGCAATTATGCGGAGTTCGAGCGGTATGCTGCGGGAGCACGGGCAGGCACATTAACGGGCGATCTTGCGGGTGTGCTGGAGCTGTCTCTGCTAAACGACTCTCCGGTGAGCACTGGAAGCAACGTTAGCTTCGGCCAGGTAGCCAGTCTGCTTCCCTTAATCAACTTCGACAGGGACAAGCTCCGGGAGATGTTCAACAGAAACGGCGAAGAGGTAGATGAACTCCGGCTGCAGACAACGGTTGGGCGGGCGGAATACTGGATCAGGAACTGGATGCCGCACAAGCTGGTGACGATTCAAACCTCGCCCGACTATGCGTATTATCATTCTCTTACCGGAGTGGAGCTGAGATGGCTGCGGAGCTTGTGCAGTCTGCTGCGGAGCAGGGAGCTGGAAGAAACGCAGCTCATGACGGAGATCTATGCCATCTGCCATCACGAAGATAAGAAAACGATGCGGACCCAGCAAAAAAGACTGTTCACCATCATCTATCAGTTAGTCCTTGGTGCGGAGCAAGGCCCGCGTCTGCCCTGGCTAATCCAGGCAGCTGGAACAGAGCAGATGCTGAATTTGCTGGATTTGTGAAGGTGTGTGGACGGCCCTTTACGGGATCGATTGAACAGAGGTATAATGTACAGGACTGTTTTACATCAAATGTTGGAAAGCGAGCGGTAACGATATGGGTCGTAAATGGAATAATATTAAGGAAAAGAAAGCATCCAAGGATGCTAATACAAGTAAGGTCTACGCCAAGTTCGGGGTAGAAATCTATGTTGCAGCGAAGAAGGGCGAGCCTGATCCGGAATCCAACCGGGCGCTGAAGGTCGTTCTGGAGCGGGCCAAGACCTACAATGTACCGAAGGCGATTATTGACCGTGCCCTGGAAAAAGCCAAGGGCAGCGGCGATGAGACCTACGTTGAGCTGCGCTATGAAGGCTTCGGTCCAAGCGGATCGATGATTGTAGTCGATGCGCTGACGAATAACGTCAACCGCACGGCTCCGCTGGTCCGTTCGACGTTCAGCAAGAACGGCGGCAACATGGGCGTCAGTGGATCGGTTACGTATATGTTCGATCCGACAGCGGTAATCGGGGTGGAAGGCAAATCTGCGGATGAGGTGATGGAGCTGCTGATTGAAGCAGACCTGGATGTCCGCGATGTGCTGGAAGAGGACGAGGCGGTCATCGTGTATGCTGAGCCGGACCAGTTCCATGCGGTACAGGAAGCCTTCCGCAGCGCGGGGATTACGGAATTCACTGTAGCCGAGTTGACGCTGCTCCCTCAGAACTATGTAGCTATTCCTGAAGATGCACAGGCACAGTTCGAGAAGCTGATCGATGCACTCGAAGAATTGGACGATGTGCAGCAGGTCTACCACAACGTGGATTCGGAAGAATAGAATAGTCGTCTATGGAATAAGCGGACAAGCCTGCAAACCGGCTTGCCCGCTTGTTCTTTTTTCTGGTGCAGAAGAGAGAGGGGCAGGTCTGTGGGGGTATTTCGACTGGTTAGTGTCGTCCATGTATTTCTGATTAAGGACGGGCAAGTCTTGCTGCTCAGGCGCGCGAATACGGGACATCATGACGGGGAGTATGGCTTGCCTGCCGGGAAGCTGGAGGGCGGCGAGCCGCTTCATGTTGCCGCCATCCGCGAGGTCCGGGAAGAATGCGGTGCTGTTATAGCTCCCGCCGATCTTACCCTGATCGGAACGATGCACCTGCATACCTCCGGGGATGAGCGGGTGGATTTCTTTTTCAAGGCGGAGCAGTGGACTGGAGAGATCTGCAACATGGAGCCGGACAAATGCGATGAGATATGCTGGTTCCCGGTGGATGCGTTGCCGGAGAATATCATCCCGTTCGTACAGGAGGCCTGGAATACATTCAGGGACGGTGTCTGGTATGCCGCTCACGGATGGAATTAGATTAGAGTAGCAGGGGGAATGGCGCAGTAATGGAAGACTGGACGCTCAGTATGGTTCTTATATTGGTAGTATGCGGATTTCTGGCCGGATTAATTGATTCGGTAGTGGGCGGTGGCGGACTGATCGCGATTCCGGCCCTGCTGTCGGTAGGTATACCGCTTCACCTGCTGCTTGGCAGCAGCAAATTGGCCGGATCGATGTGCTCGCTGACCGGAACGCTGACTGTCCGTCAGGTGCCTTCCGAGTTCCTGAAGCCGCTGGTGATCGTGATGCTGATCGTCATTACGATCTACACCTTGTTCAAAAAAGCCTGGGGAGACGTCTCGACCTTCTCTGCCAGCAACGGTAAATTACGTATGGCGGGAATCCTAGCTGCGCTGCTTATAGGCTTCTATGACTGGTTCTTCGGCCCGGGAACGGGATCGTTTCTGATTTTCGCTTTTCTGATGATGGGGTTTGAATTTGTCACCGCCGCAGGCAACGCCAAAATCCTGAATTTCGCCAGCAATATCACAAGCCTGCTTACGTTCATTGCCCTGGGCTCTGTCAGCTACACCCACGGGCTGATTCTGGGGATTCCGATGGTGATTGGAGCCATTGTCGGCTCTAGGATGGCTATCCGCAAAGGGGCGGCGTATATTCGCCCGTTATTCATTACAGTTACTGTCATATTGATCGGCAAGCAAATATGGGATACGATGCATTAAGCACAACTAATGGAGTGGATGAGATGGAGATCAAGCTTATACATAAGGAAGAAGCATGGAAGCTTAGGCATGAAGTGATGTGGCCTGAGCGTGAGCCGGATTACATTAAGCTTGCGGACGATGACCAGGGCAAGCATTACGGACTGTATCTTGAGGATCGGCTGGTCTCGGTGTTATCTCTGTTCGTCAACGGCACAGAAGCACAATTCCGCAAGTTCGCTACTCTGGAGCTGGAGCAGGGCCAGGGTTATGGCAGTAAGCTGCTGAAGACGGTTCTTGCGGAGGCGGAGCAGGCGGGGGTGCGGCGGATTTTCTGTAATGCCAGAACCTACAAGGCAGGCTTTTATAAGAGATTCGGCATGCAGCCAACCGATGAAGTGTTCAGCAAAGGCGGCAAGGATTACGTGGTCATGGAGAAGTTCTTCGGACCTGTAACGGATGCGAAGGAGGAGCTTAAGGGATGACCAAGAAGCTATATTATGATTCGGCTTATATAAAAGAATGGAGCACTACCGTTACTTCGGCGATAGAGCGTGAAGACGGGATCTATGTGACGCTGGCGGAGACAGCCTTCTACCCGCTCGGCGGCGGCCAGCCCTGCGATACGGGAACCATCGGCGGGATTGCTGTACTGGATGTGGTGCTGGAGGATCAGGAGGTGCTGCATAAGGTGGCGGAGTTGCCCGGACAGACTGATGTGGATTGCGCCATCGACTGGACCCGGAGATTCGATCATATGCAGCAGCACAGCGGCCAGCATCTGTTATCCGCCGTATTCCTGAAGTTATATCAGGCGGCGACCGTCAGCTTCCACCTGGGGAGTGAGTATGCCACGATTGATCTTGATCTGCAGGAACTGTCAGCGGAGCAGCTGGCGGAGGCTGAACAGGAGGTGAACCGCAAGATCTACCAGAATCTAGCGATTACCAGCTACTTTGTGACCGCAGAGGAAATGGCCAAGCTGCCGCTGGTGAAGCTTCCTAAGGTAACAGAGGATATCCGGATTGTCGAGATTGAAGGCGTGGAGCACAATGCCTGCGGGGGAACCCATGTCGCGGCGACCGGGTCGATTGGGATGATTAAGCTGCTGAGGTCCGAGAAGCAGAAGGGCCATGTGCGGGTTACCTTCCTGTGCGGGGGGCGGGCACTTGCCGCCTTCAACGATCATGTTCAGATCATCAGCCAGTTGTCCGTCAAGTTCAATACCGGCAAGGAAGAGATTATGGACCGGATCGGCAAATGGGAGCAGGAGCAGAAGCTGCTGATGGTGGAGCTGGCTGCGGTGAAGGAGCAGAACGACAGTTATCTGGCCCGGGAGCTGTTAGCATCCATGGAAGAAGGAAGTCGGGTGCTCGCGCATATTTCGGAAGATAGAACACTTAAGGACTTGCAGAGTCTTGCAGCGAAGCTGACGGCGCTGACCGACCTTCGGGTGCTGCTGCTGAGTGCGGCGGAGAATAAGGCGGTGCTCGCGAATAGCGGATCTGCGGATTTCTCATGCGGTGCCTTCTTCAAGGCTCATCTGGGCAAATACCAGGGCAAGGGCGGGGGCAGCGACAAGCTGGCTCAGGCTGGATTCCCTTCCTGGGAAGACGCACTGACATTTTACAATTTTGCCAAAGGGCAATTCTGATTGTCATCGAAAATTCAGGGGAGCCGCTATCTCACAGGCATGGAGGAGATATAATGAATGGGCTCATTGAACTGACACCAGATGACTATCCTGCGGTTTATGATTTCTACAAGGTGAAGCTGCATCACCTTCCCGCCTTATCCGTCCTGCTGGAGCACTATCCCGGGCGGGTATTTGCTGATCATTTGGAAGCGCCGACACTGGCTGTGGTATGGGCTACGGGGAGATGGATGTATGCTGCAGGAGATATCAGTACTGAGATCAACCGGCTGAAGATGATGGGCTTTTTGCAGATGGTAGTTGTGCCTGATTGCCAGCAGAGACAAGAGAAAGGGTTCGAGATCTATACGGAAGATAGTGATTCATGGACGGAACTATTGACGCTTGAGATTGCCGGGCTGAGCGTAGACAGACATTTGGAGTTGGTCTATGAGTTCAATATCGAACGATTCATTCAGCTGAAAAACAAGCGTGCTGCTATCCCCTTGGAGGGAGATCTATCTGTCGCCTACGAGGAATTTCCCGTGCTCACCCAACCGGAGCATAACAGGTCTGCAAGACAGGACAGGTTCATTGGGCTGACAGCCACTGGTGCTGTAGTGAAGGTCAGGGATGAAGTGGTCTCCATTTGTAAAAATAACGGCTTCAGCGTGAATAACAGGTACTTCATTGATGTAGATACTCATGCAGAATCGGAGCGCGGGAAGGGCTATGCTACGCTCGCCGCCGCATCGTTAATTAGTCACTATCTCGATCAGGGAATGCTTCCTTTATGGGAAACAACGCATGAGAATACGGCTTCACATAAGCTCGCGTTAAGGCTCGGTTTCGAGCCGGTGGAGAGCTATCCGGTGTTTGCTTTTGTCATATAAGGCTAGTACCTTTTATCGTAGAGGAGTGGTATTGATGAAGAGGTTAGCAATCCTTACAGTCGGTAAAACGCATAGCGGGAAGACCACATTTGCCAGAGAATTAGAGCGGTGCTTACCTGAATCAGCCGTTATTGACCGGGATGATCTGGCTGAATTCATCAATACCCGGTACGAAAGTCTGCTGCCCAAGCAAGGGGCAAATACGCTCAAGGACGCTCTGACCCGAACGTTAGTGGATTATGCCGTTCATGAGACGGAGCAGCACATTATCATGTGTAACGCTAACTCCAATAGGGAAGGCCGACTGCGAATGCTGGATTGGTTTCACCAGAAGGGATTGGTTAGTGTGCTGGTATATTTCACTCTGCCTGATGAGGTGCTGTATTCGCGTGTAGCGAGTAGTCAGCGGAGTACAGCTATCCTTAGAAAATCAAACAGCTTCGATGTAGTGCTGACCCGGCAAATCGCGGATTCACAAAAGGGGCTGGCGCAGCCACCAACAGAGAGTGAGTCGGAGCATCTGTTTGTCATCCGCGATAGCGGCGAAGTACCCGGTACGATTCAGAAGATCGTCCAGATTGCAGGAGGGAAGTGAAATCCGGCCGCCAACTGGACCTGACCGCCCAAACCCTTCATAATAAGAAGAGTTGTGAACGGTTCCACACAAACTCATAAACGGAGGTTCATAGGATGAAATACCGCGAGCTGGGAAATACGGGTCTGTCTGTCAGTGAGGTCAGCTTTGGCACTTGGGCGATTGGCGGGGACTGGGGCAGCAGCAAGGATGAGGACGGGCTGAGAGGCTTGGAGGCGGCGATGGAGCAGGGCGTGAATTTCTTCGATACGGCAGATGTCTATGGCGGCGGCCATGCGGAGGAGCTGCTCGCCAAGGCGACCCGGGGGAAGCAGGATGAGATACATATTGCCACGAAGTTCTGCCGCGCCGGAGATATCCATGACCCGGAGAATTATTCCGCGCGCCGGATCAGTGAATACTGTGAGCAGAGCCTGCGGCGTCTGGAGCGGGAAGCGATCGATCTGTACCAGATCCATTGTCCGCCGATGGAGATTCTGCGTGATGGCAGTGTGTTCGCGGCGCTGGACCAGTTGAAGGCTGAGGGTAAAATCCTTCACTACGGCGTCAGCGTAGAAACTATCCAGGAGGGCTTGCTCTGCCTGGAGTATCCGGGCGTAGCGGCGCTCCAAGTGATCTTCAATCTGTTCCGCCAGCAACCTGCACAGGAGCTGTTGCCGCAGGCTGCGGCCAAGGGGGCGGGAATCCTGGTGCGCCTGCCGCTGGCCAGCGGTCTGCTCACTGGCAAATTTACAGCGTCCAGTACCTTCCAGGAGAACGACCACCGCAGGTTCAACGCGAACGGGGAGCAGTTCAATGTGGGTGAGACTTTTGCCGGTCTGCCTTTTGGTAAAGGTGTAGAGCTGGCGCAGAAGCTGGATTGGATCGCTGAAGGACGCGGCAATATGGCCCGGGCCTCCATGCGCTGGATTCTGGACCATCCGGCCGTCAGCTGTGTGATTCCGGGCTTCAAGAATGAGGCTCAGGTGAACGATAATCTGGCTACGCTGGATGTACCTTCCTTCAGCCCAGGGGATATGGAGCGCCTGGCTGCCTTTTACCAGTCCGAAGTGGTTCCATATATCCGTGGAGGGGTGTAGCGGTACTGTATGAATATAACTGTCGGACTGCTCGCCCATGTAGATGCCGGGAAGACGACCTTCGCCGAGCAGCTGCTCTACCATACCGAAGCCATCCGCAGCAGGGGGCGTGTGGACCATCAGGATACGTTCCTCGATACCCATGAGATTGAAAAAGCACGCGGGATCACCGTCTTCGCCGATCAGGCGGAGTTCACCTATAAGGATGCCCGCTATTTCCTGCTGGATACGCCGGGCCATGTCGATTTCTCCCCGGAGATGGAGCGTTGTCTGCAAGTGCTGGACTATGCAGTGGTAATTCTCAGCGCGGTGGAGGGCGTAGAGAGCCACACCGAGACGCTCTGGCAGCTGCTGCGCCAGCACCGGATTCCCACCTTGTTCTTCATTAACAAAACCGACCGTGCAGGCAGCGACCCTGAACGTGTCCTGGAAGAGATCCGGGAGCTCCTTAGCGGCGATGCCCTGCTTCTGCCGGAGCAGCCGGAAGCGGCGTGGTCCGAGGAGATGAAATCGTTCCTTGCCGAACGCGAGGATGCGCTGCTGGAACCTTATCTTGAAGGCATGCTGACGGACAGCGATTGCCGCAGTGCGCTAAGATCTATGGTGAAGCGCGGAGAGATTTTTCCGTGTATGCAGGGCTCTGCGCTGCTGGACCAGGGCGTGGGTGAATTTCTGGAGGTTCTGGATGCGCTCACGTTCACGGAGTACGATCATCGGCTGCCTTTTGCCGGGAGGGTCTATAAGATCCGCCACGATGCCAGAGGGACCCGCATCACCTACATCAAAGCCCTTCAAGGCGTGCTGAAGAACCGCGAGTTCTTGACGTATGGACCCGAAGCAGAACCAACCTCCGAACGGATTACCGGAATCCGCAAGTACAACGGTACTGCTTATAGCGCTGCTGACTGGGCTGCCGCCGGGGAGCTGTTCGCCGTTGTCGGCCTAAGCTCCGTGCTTCCGGGTGCGGGAGTGGGCGCACTTCAGGACGCGCAGGGCAGCGGACTTATTCCCACCTTGAAATCCAAGGTGCTCTTCAAGCCACCCGTGCACCTGAAGGAGCTGACACATGCTTTCGGACAACTGGGCGCGGAAGATCCGTCACTGAACGTAAGCTGGGATGAAGAGCTCCAGGAGCTGCATATTCATGTAATGGGCGGGATACAGCTTGAGATTCTGGAGCAGATTGTGGTGGAACGGTTTCAGCTTAAGATCTCTTTTGGCGCGCCGGAGATTCTCTATAAGGAGACTATTGCCGGTACGGTCTATGGCTGCGGGCATTTCGAGCCGCTGGGCCACTACGCCGAGGTTCATCTGATGCTTGAGGGCGGGGAACGGGGGAGCGGGATTACCTTCATTAACCGCTGCCACCCCGATGATCTGGCGGCGGGCTATCAGCATCAGATTGAGCAGCATCTGCTGGAGAGCGGCCATCACGGCCTATTGACGGGTTCCCCGCTGACGGATCTGAAGATCACCCTGCTTACGGGAAGGGCGCATAATAAGCATACGAGCGGCGGTGACTTCCGGGAAGCGGCTTACCGCGCGTTGCGCCAGGGGCTGGAGCAGGCAGAGAATCTGCTGCTGGAGCCGGTCTACGACCTGAAGATTAGGATAGATCCGGACGATGTGGGAAAGGTTATGAGTGATATCCAGCAGGCCGGCGGCCGCTTCAATCCCCCGGATATTACTCCGTCCAAGGCCGTGATCACGGGCACGGTTCCGGCCGCAAGCTTCATGAATTACGGGGTGAGACTGGCTGCGATGACGCAGGGCAAGGGATCGATGTCGCTCAGAGTGGCCGGATATGAGCCCTGCCACCAGACCGGGGCGGTGGTGGAGCAGCGGAATTATAATAAAAATGCGGACCCGGCCTACTCCTCGGCGTCTATTTTTTGCGCCAAGGGTGAGGGTTATGCTGTGCCCTGGGAAGAGGCCGGAGCGCATATGCATATTCAAGCAGCAAGCAGGAACGGGTACACGGTTCTTAAAAGAGCAGTGCCGTTTCAGCGTAACATCGAAGGAAAGGTGCAGATTGACAATGACTAATGTGATAGATAAGGTAGCCTGGATCTATGTTGTGGATGGCAAGGTTCTGGGCGCGCGTTCCAAAGGCAAGGACACCTATTATTTCCCCGGCGGCAAGCGTGAGCCCGGTGAGACGGATGCAGAGACTCTGATCCGTGAGATTGAGGAGGAGCTGTCCGTTCAGATCTTGCCGGAGACGATTGCAGAGTTCGGAAGCTTCGAAGCCCCGGCACATGGCAAAGCGGAAGGTATCCTCGTACGGATGACCTGCCTGACCGCAGAGTTCACAGGCGAGCTTATCCCGGCTTCGGAAATCGAAGAATTGGCCTGGTTAACCTATAAGGATATAGACCGCGTGTCGGCGGTCAGCGTCATCATCATGGACAAGCTGCGGGAGATGAGTCTCATCTCCTGAATATAGAAGAGAGAGTAAGCCCGTTTTGAGCCGGAACCCGGCCTGGAACGGGCTTGTTGTCTCTTTAACAGGGCGATGCAGGCGGCGGGGCGAGCACACTTTTATCAAATAGGACATATGTCCTTTTCCAATCCGGCGAACTGGCTTTTAATAAGTACAGAGAAGCAAAAAGAGGAGAGAGATAGATGAGAGGGATCATATTCGCATTTTTGGCCGGAGCCTGCATTACACTTCAGGGGGTAGCCAATGCCAGAATCAGCCAGGATATCGGCACGTGGCAGGCGGCAACCATTACCCAGCTTACCGGATTCATCATGGCGTTAGCGATAGCACTGGTGGTACGTGACGGCAAAAAGCACGGCTTCCGCAAGGCACATCCGTTATACATCAGCGGCGGCGGTCTGGCTGCCTTCGTGATTTTCAGTGAGGTGACGGCCATTCAGAACATCGGGGTTACACTTACGATCTCGGCGCTGCTGATTGCCCAGCTCTGCCTGACCTTTATCATTGATATCAGGGGCTGGTTCGGAGTCGTCCGGCAGAAGATGAAGCTGCCGCAATTTATCGGCATCGGGATGATGATTCTCGGGGTAGTTGTACTGAAGTTCTAAACGAAGGGGACAAGAGATATGTTAACAGGGTTAGTACTTGCACTGATCGCGGGGGCGCTGGTCAGTTTACAGAATATATTCAACGCCAAGGTTAATGAGCACACGGGCTCCTGGTCAACTACTACACTGGTGCTGGGCATGGGCTTCGCCGCCTCCCTCGTCATGGGGCTGATTATGGAAGGGAAGAACATGTTCACGCTGCAGCACATGCAGCCCTGGTACTGGTTAAGCGGAATGATCGGCGTGGGGGTCGTGATCTGTCTGGTCCAGGCCACCAGAATCCTTGGCGCCACCTATGCCATCTCGATTGTACTAACTGCCCAGCTCGGCTTCGCCTTGCTCTGGGATTCACTGGGCTGGCTGGGGTTGGCGAAGGTTCCGTTCTCGTTCAACCAGCTGATCGGCGTGCTTATTATCGTAGGCGGGATATTGGTTTTCAAGCTGGGCGGCACAAGCAATGCCAAAGAGCCCGCCGGGACCCCGGGTTCCGGCAAGCCCCAGGGAGCGCTGCATACGGATTAACGAAAGCATTTGCATTACAGAAAAGAGCGTGCACCGCAGGAATGCGGATGGCACGCTTTTTTCTGTGTGCGAAAAACCGAATACAATAGTGGTTGCGGGGGCGCGTGGGCCGAATGTGTGCGGAAAACCGAATACATTGGTGGTTGCGGGGGTGCGTGAGCCGAATGTGTGCGGAAAAGCGAATACATTCGAGAGCTGCTACTGCTGCGCGGGGCATCAACTAGCCAAAGGTAGGGAATCAGGTGCAGAAGTGCACCCGAATTCTCCAGATATACCCGAAAGCGGGAAATCAGGTGCAGAAGTGCACCCGAATTCGCTAGACACATCTAAAAGTGGAAAATCAGGTGCAGAAGTGCACCCGAATTTGCCAGATATACCCGAAAGCGGCAAATCAGGTGCAGAAGTGCACCTGATTTCGCTAGACATACCCGAAAGCGGCAAATGAGGTGCAGAAGTGCACCTGAAATCGCCAGAAAAACCTAAAAGTGGAAAATGAGGTGCAGAAGTGCCAATGTCATTAAGTTAAGATATAGAGCCAAAAACAAGAAAAAGGCAGGTTATCGAAAAGATTGCCTGCTCTTTTTTTGCACAAAAAAATCTTGACAATCCGTAGAAAACGTGTGGCGAAGCCCCTTGAAAAAACGAGGAGGTTACGCCAATGAATGCTTATGCAAATTCGCTGAAAGACAGACTGACATCTCTCATCCGTGAGATGGCGGCTGCCCCCGCGCCTTACGTCAGAAACCCGGGAAAGGATTTTACCCGAACGAAAAAACTACCCTTTGAAATGGTTATGCAAACCCTGATCTTTATGGGCGGCAACAGCCTCTATAAGGAACTGTTGGAATCGCAGGGCTATGACGTTAACACCGCAACTTCTTCTGCTTTTGTTCAGCAAAGAAATAAAATTTTGCCGTCTGCGGTCGAATCTTTGTTTCACACCTTTACCGCGTCCCATACGGAATTCAAGGATTATCGAGGCTATCGATTATTGGCCATTGACGGTTCCGATCTGCATATTGCAACAGATCCTGCGGACCCGTTGACCTATTCTCAAAGTCAGCCCCACTCGAAAGGCTTTAACCTTCTGCACTTGAACGCTGCTTATGACCTCTGTAACCGGCTTTACGTGGACGCCATCCTTCAACCTCGAAAGCTGCGCAACGAAGGAAGGGCGCTGTCCACGATGGTGGATCGGTCCCCTATTCAGGGGAACGTCATTGTGTTGGCGGATCGAGGATTGGAAAGCTACAATACGTTCGCGCATCTGGAACGGAAAGGATGGAAGTACGTCATACGGGTCAAGGATTTGCATTCGAATGGCATTCTTTCGGGCTTGCACTTGACCTTTGAAGGGGCGTTTGATCAGGAGATTCACCTGACGCTGACTAAAAAACGAACGAAAGCGTTCAGGGATCACCCCGAAATCTATAAAATTCTTCCGGCCACCTCTAGCTTTGATTTTCTGGACATGCAAAAGAACCTGTTTTACCCGATTTCCTTTCGGGTGGTTCGTTTCCTCCTGCCCAGTGGCGATTATGAAACCGTCATTACCAATCTACCGGCTGCTGAATTCTCACCGGATGAACTCCGGGAACTGTATCACCTGCGATGGGGGATTGAGACCTCTTTCCGGGCCTTAAAATACACCATCGGTCTGACCCATTTTCACGCAAAGAAGCAAGAGTCCATTACCCAAGAGATATTCGCAAGAATGATCCTCTACAATTTCGCTGAAATGATTACCTCGCACGTAGTCATTTCCCAAAAGGATAAACGGCACCTCTACCAAGTCAACTTCACGGTGGCCGTTCACGTCTGTAGACATTTCCTGCGCTCCAAGGGCGATGGACCCCCGCCTGATGTGGAAGCTTTGATTCGCAAAAATATTTTGCCGATTCGTCTCACCCGTCCTGGGCAAAGGAATACACGCAGAATACGTAGCAAATCCGCCATTAGCTTCGTCTACAGAGTAGCATAATTCGGTTCGCATGAACATTTTTTTAAGTGGATCTTCCATCCGCTTTGTTTGCTATGCGCTTTTTTCCTTCCTTACACCAAAAACAAACGGCATAGGACGTTTCCCCATACCGTTTTGGATTCTCTTTATTAATTCCAAACTTATCTTTGAACTTATCTTAATGACATTGGCAGAAGTGCACCTGAATTTGCCAGACGCACCCATAAGCGACAAATGAGGTGCAGAAGTGCACCTGAATTCCCAGGAGGCAGCCATACAAGGTTGTGTGCACCTCAATGAACTGGCGAACGGAGAACCCGGGCTCTGCCGGCTACTCTTATCCCTGCCCGAGTGAAGCGACCCTGCTGCCCGCCAGTGCGTGCTGCCAGCGCTGATAGGTCTCCCAAGCCCGCCCGTTATCCAGCAGAGGCTTACAGGTATAGACGCCTTCCTCAATAGAATTCACACGCCCGGCGGCATGCAGTCTCGCAGCGGCATTCAGCATCGTCTGGTTGTAGTAGGCCATATGCCCGCCGCCTTGCAGGACCTCCTCTGCTATACGGAGCTGCCGCAGAGCTGTCCACTCCTGCTCCTCAGGCAGTGTCACCTCCAGGCCAAGCGCCTCGGGGTCAATGATATCCAGCTCCGCCGCTCCATCCTGAATCCGGTATACGCGGTTCGGCCGGTCAATGTACAGATCCTCCGAGCCTTCCACACCCTGCACTACCAGCCCGCACTGATAGCCGAGCTTCACAATGAGCCGGGAGATCCGGTCGAATACCGTATTATGGAATATCCCGAATACAATAAACGGTGAGCAGGAATAGTCAATCAGCTTCTCCGCCGTATTGAGAATCGTCCGCATGCCAATGTCCTCCCGGAGTCCGCGAAGCTCCCCCAGCGGCGGGCACCACTGCTCCGACTTCACGAACAGAACCCCGCTGGCTTCGGCGGCATGAACCGCGTCGCTGCGGCTCAGTCCGGCTACATCCACTCCGCTGGCCTGGATCATATCCTGTAGCGTAATGCCCCATTTGGGCGGTAAGCCCGCTGAACCATGCAGGGTAACCGGCAGACCTGCGGCTGACAGCAGAAAAGCCGTAGGGAAGGTGGCAATGAAGGAATGAACCCTGCCGTCATACGGACCGGCGCAGTCGATTCCCTGGTGAACAGGCTCACGGAAGGCGTATTTACGGCAGACTGCCACAAAAGCCTCCAGCTCCTCCAGGCTCTCCAGCTTCATGCGCTCTGCAATCAGGAACGCGCCGATCTGCACCGGCGAAGCAGCCTGGGTGAGTATGGCTTCCGCCGCATATTCGGCTTCCCCGTAGCTTAAATCCTTCGCACCGCGTTTGCCGCGGGCAACTTCCTTGAGAATATTAATCATATGGTGTTCTCCTTAAGTTTGATCCTGCAGCATCTGGTAGACCTTGACGATGGAGGTTGCTACATCCACGATCCGTTTGCGTTCATTCATCGCCTGCTTGCGCAGCAGGTCATAGGCTTCCGATTCACTGATATTCTTGGCCTTGGACAGAATGCCCTTGGCCATATCGATCCATTTGCGTTCCTCGATCCGGGAGAGCAGCTGCTCCCGTTCCTTCAGCCATTGCTTGCGCTCGAAGCATTGCCTGGCACTGAAATGCAGCGTCCAGTGAATCTCCGGCGGCTTCATGGCAGGGGACAGAATGCCGTCCACCATAATATCGTCGCCGCAGGCAGAGACGGAGAGGTTAGCGGTATGCGGGGTACACCACCAGATTACCGGCGCGATCCTTTGCCGCACCAGCAGGGATCTCCAGTGGCTGATATCCGTCACCGGAAGATTGAGGATGAAGGCGTCGGCGTCGCCGATGAACGGAGCGGCCTGCTCCGGTGATGCTGCGGTTCCTACTACATAGCCGCAAGAGCTTAGGATGTGGTCAGGGCCTCCAGAGGAGCGCGCTTCTGCGGGATTCTCTGTTCCGGCAGGTTCTATAACCAACAGGGAATGCATGGGGGACGACGCTCCTTTTGCCTAAGAATAGAGACATCTTGTATGATTGCTGGCAATCCAATTACAGGATAGATTATGTTATATTATATAACACGAATTCAGCATTCTTGTCGATAAATTAAATTAATTAAATTTTATATGTCATAATTATTGACGTATCGTAGACGGCTGTAGTATAGTCGTTTTAACAAATTCAACAATTCACGAATACAACGATGTATTCGGCTGAAGCGGCAATGGCGCCTGCTCTCACTAATATCGCTTACGGGAAATGTATCTTTTCCGGGCGGAGTGAAGCGGGCTATTTCTGTTGTGCACCTGGAGAGGAGAGAGATACAGATGACAGTGAAGCGTAAAAAACTGATAGTAGTCGGCAATGGAATGGCAGGGGTCAGAGCCATAGAGCATCTGCTCAAATTGGCGCCGGAGGCGTACGAGATTACAATTATTGGCGCAGAACCTTATCCCAATTATAACCGCATCATGCTGTCTTCCGTGCTGGCAGGCGGGGCAAGCCTGGATGAAATCGTAATTAATGATCTCGAATGGTACCGCAGCTTCAATATTACCTTATATACGGGACACACAGTGACTTCTATTGATACTGCTGCACGTACAGTTTATACGGATAAAGGAGTTACCGCCGTGTATGACGAGCTGATTCTGGCGACCGGCTCCAATCCCTTCATGCTGCCGATCCCCGGAACAGAGAAGGAGGGCGTCATTGCCTTCCGTGACATCAAGGATACTCAAATCATGCAGGACGTCTCGCAAAAATACAGCAAGGCGCTCGTCATCGGCGGCGGTCTGCTCGGACTGGAGGCAGCCAGAGGGCTGCTGCATCTGGGGATGGATGTCTCGGTGGTTCACATTCACGAGTATATTATGGAGCGTCAGCTGGACGAGGCGGCATCCCGGATGCTGCGGGGAGAGCTGGAGGCTCAAGGCATGAAGTTCCTGCTGAAGAAGCAGTCGGAAGCTATTCTCGGCAAAAAGAGAGTCAAAGGCCTGCTGTTCGCAGACGGCGAGATGGCGGAGGCCGATCTGATCGTGATGGCGGTCGGGATCAAGCCGAATGTTATGCTTGCCCGCAGCAGCGGGATTGAGGTGAACCGGGGCATCGTGGTGAACGATTATATGGAGACCAGCCTGCCCGGTATTTACGCCGTCGGGGAATGTGCAGAGCATCGCGGCATTGCCTACGGCCTGGTAGCCCCGCTGTATGAGCAAGGCGCTGTGCTGGCCAAAAGACTGGCAGGCGCTCCCACAGAGGGCTACGCCGGTTCAGTCACCTCGACCAAGCTGAAGGTATCTGGTGTAGATGTCTTCTCAGCGGGACAATACAACGAGCAGCCCGGAACGAAGGCACTCCGGTTCCAGGATGAGACGGAGGGGATCTACAAGAAGCTGGTCATCCAGGAGGATAAGCTGATCGGCGCTGTCCTGTTCGGAGATACGAATGACGGCGCGCAGCTCTTCTCGATGATCAAGAAGGGCGAGAATATTAAGGGGCGCGAGAAAGAGCTGCTGCTCGGCCTGGAGGCCGATGCGCTGGCTTCGCCCAAGGGCAACCGGCTGGAGAGGATGCCGGATGACGAGATCATCTGCGGCTGCAACGGAGTCACGAAGGGAACCATTGCCGAAGCGATTACCGCCGGCGGCTGTACCAGTGTGGGCCAGATCAAAGCCTGCACCAAAGCATCCGCCTCCTGCGGCGGCTGCAAGCCATTGGTAGAGGGGCTGCTCCAGCTCTATGCCGGAGAGGCGGCCGTTACCGTCAAGGAGGGAATCTGCGGCTGCACGACGCTCGGGCGGGATGAGATTGTCGCCGAGATCAAGCGGATGAAGCTGACCACGGTGAAGGAAGTCATGCATGTATTGTCCTGGAACAACGAGGAAGGCTGCCCGAAATGCCGCCCTTCGCTGAATTATTACCTGGGTATGCTCTGGCCGGAGGAATATGTGGATGAGAATGAATCCAGATATACAAATGAGCGCTACCATGCCAATATCCAGAAGGACGGGACTTATTCAGTGGTGCCGAGAATCTACGGCGGTGTCACTTCTCCTGCGGAGCTGATCAAGATAGCGGAGGTCGCGGTGAAATACGATGTGCCGCTGGTCAAGTTTACCGGCGGGCAGCGCCTGGATCTGCTGGGCGTGAAGAAGGAGGATCTGCCGAAGATGTGGGAGGAGCTGGATATGCCCTCCGGCCATGCCTACGGCAAGACGCTGCGCACTGTGAAGACCTGCGTAGGCTCCACCTTCTGCCGCTTTGGGACCCAGGATGCGCTGGGGATGGGAATTCGGCTGGAGAAGGCTTTTGAACGGCTGAATGCTCCGGGGAAGGTGAAGCTGGCTGTATCCGGGTGTCCGCGCAACTGTGCGGAAGCGACAATCAAGGACTTCGGTGTGGTGGCGATTGACGGCGGCTGGGAGCTGCATGTCGGCGGCAACGGCGGCGTTCATGTCCGGGCGACCGATCTGCTCTGCGTAGTGAAGACCGATGATGAGGTGCTGGAATGGGCAAGTGCGTTCCTGCAATACTACCGCGAGCAAGCCGGATGGAATGAGCGGACCGCACAGTGGATTGAGCGCGTGGGCCTGGACAGTATCAAGCAGGCGCTGGAATACCCGGAGGAACGGGCGGCGCTGGTGGAGAGAATTCAGAAGACGCTTAGCCTGACTACCGATCCATGGAAGCAGATTGTGAATACCCCGGAGCTGCGCAAGAATTTTGAGGCGATCTCGTTACCCGAGACGGTCTAAGGAGGAATCGAAATGACAATGACTAAGCTGCTAATCGGCAACCTGAATGATGTGGATATCAAAGGATCACGAAAATTACGGGTAGGCGATACCGAGATTGCCTTGTTCCGGCTAAGCAGCGGAGAGGTGCTGGCGGTGGAGAACCGTTGTCCGCACAAGGGCGGCCTGCTCTCGGAGGGCATGGTCTGCGGCTCCAAGGTGCACTGCCCGCTCCATGACTGGCGGATCGAGCTGCATACAGGCGAGGTGCAGGCCCCCGATACGGGACATGTGACCACCTATGAGGTGGAAGTCGATCACGCCACAGGCAGCTTGTACTTAACGATCTGATTCATTCATCCATGGACACGTATAAAGGGGGATTCATAAATGGACTATGTCAAACCAGGCGAAGTGCTGGGCTCCATGATTGAAGCGGGAAAAACCAAAGCAGAACTGGGCATCATGCAGCTCATTGTCCGCGGCAGTCTCGGCGGTGCCATTCTGGCATGCGCTACCACACTGGCCTTCACCGCAGCGGCACAGACCAAGATCCCTATGGCGGGCGCGATTCTTTTTCCGGTAGGCTTCGTGATGATTATACTACTCGGGCTGGAGCTGGTTACCGGCAGCTTCGCCTTGATTCCACTGGCTGTGCTGGAGAAGAAGACCACCATCGGGCGCATGCTGGGGAACTATTTCTGGGTCATACTCGGACATTTGATCGGATGTGCCGTCTATGCCGCATTATACGGGCTGACGATTACGAGGATGGGTACCGATCTGTCGAACCCCATGGTGCAGACACTGATTACAGCAAGTGAAGGGAAGACGACGGCTTATCAGAGCCTGGGGGCAGAGGGACTCGTGCTGGCCTTCATCAAGGCGATGCTCTGCAACTGGATGGTCACGCTGGGTGCAGTGATGGCGATGACCTCGAAATCCACCTCCGGCAAAATCCTCGCCATGTGGCTCCCCATCCTGACCTTCTTCGGACAGGGCTTCGAGCACACGGTTGTCAATTTCTTCGTCATTCCGGCGGGGATGATGCTTGGAGCGAATGTGACTATGGCGGACTGGTGGATCTGGAACGGCATTCCGGTGCTGCTCGGCAACTTCGCGGGCGGGCTGTTGTTCACGGGCTTGCTATTCTATTTGTCGCAAAAAGGCAGCAAACCCGGAGCAACTGCGGCAGCAGAGCTTCCGGGACGCGGAGAGGCGGGGCTCCCGGGCACACCTGCCCTGGAGAAAAGCGTATGAAGCAGGGCAACATATCTATTGTAGGCGCAGGTCCGGGTGATCCCGAGCTGATTACATTGAAGGCGCTGCGGCGCATTCAATGTGCCGATGTGATTCTGTACGACCGGCTGGTGAATGAGGAGCTTCTGGACTATGCCCGAGGCGATGCCGTGCGCATCTACTGCGGCAAAGCGCCGGGCCTGCATTCGATGCCGCAGGAGACGACAGAGCGGCTGATGATCCGCCATGCCGCAGCCGGAAGCCACGTGGTCCGGCTAAAGGGCGGCGACCCGTTCGTGTTCGGCAGGGGCGGGGAGGAAGCGTTGTCCGCTGCCGCTGCCGGTATTCCTTTTGAGGTGATTCCGGGAATCACCTCGGCGGTGGGCGCAGCCGCTTCTGCGGGCATTCCGCTGACCCATCGCGGTGTGGCGGCCTCCTTCGCCATCGTGACCGGCAGCCGCTGCCAGACCCAGGATTCGCCGCTGCGTTGGGATGCGCTGGCCCACGGTGTGGATACGCTTGTGATCTATATGGGCGTAAGCAAGCTGGGGGAGATCTGCAAGGAGCTGCTGGTACACGGCAAAGATCCGCAGACCCCGATTGCACTAATTGAGAACGGAACAACGGTGCGCGAACGGATCGTGACCGGCACGCTTGGCAATATCGACAAGGTCGCCGCCGCGATGAGGATCAGCAATCCGGCCATGATCATTATCGGTGAGGTGGTCCAGGTCAGAGCGGAGCTGCTGAATCTGGAGGAAACTGTACGCTCGCAGATCGGGTGAAGCCGAATAGGGCATGCGCCCACATCTCCGGGCCGCAGGCCGGGTTATGGCAGCGCCTGTTTCTGTGTTATATTCAGGGAGGAGAGTACATCGCTGCTGCGGCATGCTGCGCTGGAAGTCACTTTTTCACATTCTTAGTGACTGCTGTCACACGGGTCTGCGCAGATTAGGGACTATACTTGTCGCCTACAGTTACAGCATGCCGGGCAGATGGCCCTGAAAGGAGAAATTACAGATGCAGATTGAGCTTAATGCAATGACCCGCGAACGGCTGGAGCAGAGTCTGGCCGGGAAGCCCGGACAATTCAAAATGTTCTACGATACGGAGGACTGCGGCTGTAATGGCGTGCTAGTGATCCGGGTAGTCAGCGAGCCTTCGCCGACCGATATTGTGTTTCAGACCGAGCCGTTCACCTTCCTGTGTGACCGCCAGCAGGAATTGCTGTTCGATGACGTAATGCGGCTCGAAGCCGAGGCCGGGTATCCGGCCTACAAGCTGACGAGTGATTCCACCTTGTTCGGGAGCAATATAAGGGTGCAGGATGCGCGGGGCTGAAGGAGATAAAGGTAGCATAAGCCAAGGAGGCCATCTGCCCGCAGAGTGACGGGAGATGGCCTTTATTTAAGGAAAACCGAGCATATCGGGCATGGCGGAGACTCGTGAGCTGATTGTAATCGAAAAACCGATTACAATTGGACTGGGAACGCCGTGTAGGCCGAATGTAATCGAAAAACCGATTACAATTTGACTAGGCGCGCTGCGTAGGCCAAATGTAATCGAAAAACCGATTACAATTGGACTGGGGACGCCGTGTAGGCCAAATGTAATCGAAAAACCGATTACAATTTGACTAGGCGCGCTGCGTAGGCCAAATGTAATCGAAAAACCGATTACAATTGGACTGGGACGCCGTGTAGGCCAAATGTAATCGAAAAACCGATTACAATTGGACTGGGGACGCCGCAGCATCCAGTCCTGATGCGGCCCAAAGGTTGCAAATGAGGGTGCTATTTCGCAATAGTGCCCCTCATTTCGCTTTAGGTCCTCAGCTTAATAAGCAGTCCATCCGCCGTCTGCGGTAATGACTGCCCCATTCACAAAGCCTGCTTCCTCTGAAGCCAGGAACAAGGCGAGCTGTGCGATTTCTGCGGGCTGGCCCATCCGTGGATTAAGCGCCATGCCCGGCTGTGTACGTTCCATGCCAAATGGATGGATATGGGTCATGGTTGAACCAATATTGGTCTCCACACCGCCCGGCGCAATCGCATTGCAGCGGATTCCCTTGGCAGCATACATGAATCCGGTGTTCTTGGTAAAGCCGATAACCGCATGCTTCGAGGCTGTATAAGCCGCACCGGCACGGGCACCGAACAGACCGCCTACCGAGGCAACGTTAATGATAACACCCTGTTGTTTTTCCAGGAAAATAGGCAGTACCTTGCGCGTAGCACGCATTACCGAAGTTGTATTGACGGCGAGAATCCGTTCCCAGCTCTCATCCTCAATATCACCCGCCGGTTCAAAGTTATCCATGATCCCCGCATTATTCACCAGAATATCTACCGTGCCGTAGGTGCTGACTGTGCTGTCGATCAGATTCTGGATATCAGACTCATCTGCAACATTTGCTCGTACCGCCAGGGCTTCCCCGCCGCCAGCTTTGATGTCACCGGCCACCGTCTCCGCAGCCTCCAAATGAATATCCGCCACTACGACCTTGGCTCCTTCCTTCGCATACAGGACGGCAATCGCCTTCCCCATCCCGGATGCCGCCCCGGTCACTACAGCTACTTTGTTGTGAAGTCTCATATATGTACCTCCGTGTATAGTTATTTTTCTCTGGTCTAGTATCTTTTGCTTCATAGTGTTTTATGCGCCCGGTTGACGCTATCCTTCGCGAAGGCTTAACATTGGGCTATACAACAGGGAAGAGGATGGAGCCTATGATTACGGCCGGACTAGATATCGGAACTACATCCATCTCCGGGCTGCTCTATGATCTGGAGAAACGTACGATTCTGTATAGTATTACGGAAGCACAAGCGAGCCTGCCGTTCAGCCTGAATCAGGAATGGGAGCGGCTACAAGACCCGGAATTGATTGTGAAGCAGGTGGAACAAATACTTGAACGTCTGCTGGCGAAGCAGCCGGATGTATCAGGAATTGGCCTGACCGGGCAGATGCATGGCATTGTCTATTTGGATAAAAGCGGGAGGGCAACAGGTCCGCTGTATACCTGGCAGGATGGACGGGCGGGACAGCTCACCGGAGGGATGGACAGTCCTACCTATGCGCAGCAGTTCAGTGATCTTACCGGGTACACTGTAGCTCCCGGTTATGGACTCGCCACCCATTACTATAATGTGTCCGGGCAGCTTGTCCCTGAGCGAGCAGTCAGCTTCTGCACAATTGCGGACTATATTGCGATGAGGCTGGTGAACAGTGAAGTGCCGCTGATTGATGCAACGCAGGCAGCGGGGATCGGGGGCTTCAGTCTGGGGACAGGGGATTTCGATAGAAACGCGATTGGTATGGCCGGCATCGACCCTTCGTTATTGCCGCAGGTCGTCCCCTCCGGGACGGCAATAGGCAGCACGGCACAAGGCATTCCCGTATACACTTCGCTTGGGGATAATCAGGCCAGCTTCCTGGGCAGCGTGCCGCAGCCCGGAGAATCTCTGCTGCTGAACATCGGCACAGGGAGCCAGCTCTCGGCCTGGTTGCCTGACTGCGCCAAAGCTCCTTCCGCGATGGAGATACGCCCGTTCCCTGGCGGCGGGGTGCTGATGGTTGGGGCCGCCCTGAGCGGCGGCAAGTCGTATGCCCTGCTGGAGGGATTCTTCCGGAAGCTGATCACCGCATACACCGGAGAAGCGCCGACAGATCTCTATTCCCTGATGTCCAGGCTGCTCAGTGAAGAGGTGCCGGGAAGCGCCAGCACAAGACTTACGGTGAATACACAGTTTCTGGGGACAAGAACAGACCCGGAGAAGCGCGGCAGTGTGGAGGGAATCACGCTGGAGAATTTTACTCCCGGCAGGCTGGCCCATGCTTTTCTGCAAGGAATGGTAGATGAACTGCGCGGTTTCCTGGCAGAGCTGGAACAGCAGGGCGCGGGTACATTCAGCCGCCTTATAGGCTCAGGCAATGCGCTGCGGAGTAATCCGGTCCTGTGCGCCAAGGCCGAAGCGGCCTTCGGGCTACCGCTTGAGCTTGGTGAACATGCTGAAGAAGCGGCGGTAGGGGCGGCGCTCTGTGCCGCTGTCGGCAGCGGGGAGATCGCAAGCTTCAGTGAAGCTGGTGCTTATCTTAGCAGAGCCCGGCTGAGCTAACGGGAAGGGGGCTGTCCCAAAAAGTGACCAATGGGCTTGTTAAACCAAGGATGAACAGGGAATATTGTGATATCGAACATTGACAAAATAAATTATTTATGCTATAATTTACATATTAATAGTTTGTGTATATAATAAGGTTCTCCTGGCCAGGGGAATCTTATTTTTGCATGGAGGAATCACGAATGAAGCAGAACAAGTCCAGCATGACTGCCTTAGTGGCCGCTTTTGGCCGAGCCTATCACAGTATGTATGACAATCCCAAGATATTTAATGATGATGTGGCGCACAAGCTGATATCTCCGCAGGAGTTCGCGGATATCCGCAAGAATATGGTGCAGGGGATTACTTTCTTCAATCCCGAGATCGCGGAGAGGTACCCGGATGATCCTGAAGCCATCTTGAGATGGATTGTCCAGGTCCAATTATCCCCCACACCGCTGGCACGAGCTGCCTACTGTGAGGCTATTGTGCTGCATGAGCTGAGTCTCGGGCTGGAGCAGTATGTGATTCTTGGTGCGGGGCTGGACAGCTTTGCCCACCGTTATCTTAACCTCATGGAGCGGCTTGCGATTTTTGAAGTCGATGCTCCTGCTACCCAGGCATCCAAGCAGCAGAGGCTCAGGGATGCACAGCTTGAGATTCCGGGGAATCTTCATCTCGTGCCCATGGACTTCACAGGCGAATTCTCGTATTCAGGCCTTTATAAGCAGGGGTTCGATCCTGACGCTAAGACGTTATTCAGCTTGCTGGGGGTATCCTACTACCTCACCAAGGAGGAGAATGCACGCCTGATTACGGAGCTGCTAGCAGGGGTTCCTTCAGGAAGCTCTATCATTCTGGATTATGCGGACGAGTATCTAATGGAAGAGCAGGGCGTATCCGGCCGGGTGGCCAAAATGGTGAAAATGGCTGCTGCCGGCGGAGAGCCCATGCAATCCTGGTTCAGCTATTCGGAGATGGAGGAGCTGCTGGCCGGGGCCGGTCTGCTGGTCTATGAGCACCTCTCTCCGGCAGAGATCAACGAGAGGTTTTTCAGCGGCCGGAGTGATGCTTTAAGCGCTTTTGAGACGATTCATTATGTTCATGCGGTTAAGCGGTAGCTTCTTCTCCATAAATAAAAGCCTCCACCGCCGCTATCGCGACATTCCGGTCGGGATGGGAATTGTCGATCTGCACCACCTGTGCAGACGGGAGCGGCCAGGCTACGGTGCGGGGGCCTAGCGAAGCGCTGAAGCTCTCCCAGTGGGCGAACTTCCAGGCGTCGAGCGCGGAATGTCTGCCTTCAAGCCGTTCACGGAACGTGGCTGCATCCGCAAGTCCTACCAGGACTACCTTGACCTCAACTTCATTCAGTGTGCGCCCGATGCGCGCCAGCTCGCGGCCGATCCACTCCGGATCGGCCGCTTCTTTGGTAAAGGGACCCACCACGTAGATGTCGCTGGACAGACCGATATTATCTAGCGCTGCATCCATAGTAATGCGGTAGCCGAGGTCGCGGCATAGTCTTTTATACTCATCGGAATCCCTGTCGTCAGGATCAAGCCCATGCATAGTCATAATAGCGGTTGCTGCCGGACGCAGCAGAATATCCATATCGAACACTGCCGCCGGACGCCGGGCTGCAACAGCCTTGGCTAAGGTGGTTTTGCCCGCCCCTCCGGGTCCGAGGAAAAATACCAGCTTGTTCATCTGTCTCACTCCTTATCCTGCTTGCAAATTCCAGTATAGCAGGCGAATCGTTCAGCGGGAAGGAGCCAACCGGAGAGGGTGGCCTAGCCAATTGCTAGTGTGTGACAGCAATTAGCAGGCAATGATATGATAGATTAACTGTACATTGAAGAAGGAAACGAAACAGATAGAGGGTAAAAGGAGGACAACGATATGATTACCATCCGTCCCATTGAGCGCAGGGATAATGCGGCCATTGAGGGGATTATCCGGGAGTGCCTGATTGAATTCGGCGGCAACCGCGAAGGTTTGGCTTGGGCAGATGACAGCCTGCAAGACTTATATACCTATTATAATAGCGCGGCGAACCGGGCTTACTGGATAGTGGAAGAGGACGGGCAGGTGCTGGGCGGCTGCGGGATTGCGGCATTCGACGAAGCGCAGCAGATCTGTGAATTGCAGAAAATGTACCTGTCCGCAGCCATCCGCGGCCAAGGCGTTGCAGCAGAGTTGCTGGATACGGCGTTTGCCTTCGCTAAGCGGCATTACCGTAAGTGTTACCTGGAGACGCTGCTGACGATGCAAGCCGCCGGCCGCTTCTATGTCAAGCACGGGTTCAGCCCGCTGGATGGCCCGCTGGCCGGTTCCGAGCATTATGCCTGCGATGCATGGTATATCCGGGACTTACATAACTGTTTTCCTGTGGAACTATGAGCACTATGAAGAATTCGCTTCTATAAACTTAATGGAAAATAAATCCGATAATAAAGGGATATGTATATCATTAATGGGTATATTTTGAATCCTGATATTGTACATTGGAATCCATTCTGGAGAAGGAAGCAGGGATCATAGTGTCTTCCACAAAGCTAGTATTTAACGAAGATGAAGTCCGGCGCCTGCAGACGAAGATCGGCCAGGTGAGCCAGGACACCAACAGGCTGTACCTTCAATTGAAGGGCCAGTCCAGCGGCTGGGGCGGCATTCCCATGGGCGATCATCTGGTCAAGGCCCAGGTTCTGATCAATGAATTAACCGTAGAAGCGGAGAAATTAGAGGATATCATCCGGGTCGCCCTGAGAGGCGTCTCGGAATTGCAGGAAGAGAATAAGCGGGAGGCGGACAAGCTGACGGGGCAATTTAATTTTTTGCTCGCGGCCTTCGGAAGTTTGGGGCTGCAACCAGCCGCCGGACGGTTCTCCATCCCCGAAATTGTGCAGCGAAGTGCGACGAACCTCATCACTTCGATTGCTGCTCTATCGGGAAAAGATGAGCTTAGCAGGGACCCGGTGGTGCAGCAGCTCAGGAATGTCATTCAGACCTCCGGCCTGCTGACCGTAGAGAGTATCGCTGCACAAAGTAAGCTGAACGATATCTTCGCAGCGCGCAATGAGATCGCTAAGGCCCAGATGGCCTTCAAAGTGTATCAAGCGTTCGGCAATCAAGCCCAGATGGAGACAGTTCATGCAAAGGCCGAAGAAGCCCGGCAGAAGCTGGCCTCTCTAGGCGTAGCCAAGATCTACTATGAAACCGGTAAGGATCTAATCGTCCACTACAGACAACCAGCAGTCACCGCCTGTGAGTATGATCCGTCAATTACGGCGGAGAAGGTTCCCTTACTACATAACGAAGAATATTTACTGCTTTTGCGGCTGGCCATGGAGAAGACCGCCGCCGGAGCGTATGCGCGGAGTCAGCTTGCGGCGAAGCGGCAGGAAATTCAGACCGCAGCGGCTCTTAAGCAGGTTCAAGAGCAGATCGAAGCGCAGCGGCGGTTGAACGGGCCGCCGCTCACGCTGCCGGACGGCACGACAATTACCGCAGACAACAAGGAAAATGAGACCACCTGGGACTACTATCAGGCCAAAGTCTATGTGCCAAATGAATATCTCACCCCGATGTACACCAGCTATCTGGGGTGGCTGGATAACACGTACGGCCTCACGAAATGGGAGAGCAAGGTCCGTCAGTCGGGAGATGTGGTGCTGGCTTTTACCGAAGGATTGGTGAAAGAGGTCGTCATGGGCGTGGCGGATACGGCAACCCTTGCCTTCAAACTAGTTGTAGACCCGGTCAAAACCACCACAGAAATGAAGCAGCAAGCGCAATATCTGATTGACCATCCTGAAGTGCTGGTGGAAGCGGCGAAGATGGCGTATCATCAGTTTGACGAGGGTACCCCGGAAGAGAAGGCGAAAATGCTGGGCTCGGTCGCTTCCATCCTCGTTCCTGGATTCCAGGTCACCAAAGCAGGTAAAGTTGGGAAAGTGTTAGGCGAGGTAGAAGACGTTGTCAGCCAAGCGGCGAAGGATGCCCTGCAAGGGATTAAGCAAAAGCTTCCGAATCTGGGTCCGGTAGTGCAGACGCCGGAAGGTTTAATTTTCAAGATAGGGGAGATTCCAGATACTCCAGCCTTGCCAAAGACGCCGGTGCAGCAGCGGTATATGGATGGGTTGGAGGGTGGGGGGAGAAATGTTGAACTTAACGATCCTATAAAAATTAAAACTAATAAAGGGATGGAAGTCGAATTTATAAATTCTTCAGGAAATACCCTTAAGTATGTTGAACAGAATCCCAAAAATATTCCGAATGCCATCGAAAGTGCGAAAAATAGTTCTAATGCAGGAAAAGCAGTTGAAGGTAAGGTAGGAAACTTTGTTCAACAAAAGACTGAAGTTACCGGGTTTGGAGTAGAAGTAAAAAACTTGACTCTGGATAAGAGGGCGACTGATATAGATATCGCTACAAATACACATTTTATTGAAGTCAAAAAATCAGTGAGTGCTATTAAGACAGCTCAAATAGACAGATTAACAAATCCTAATAATATTGATTTTTTCAACCGTGAATTCAAAAATGTTATCTTGTATATTGATGAGCCCATGAAAAATTTAAATAAATTTGATATGGAAAAAATAGAATTTGCCAAGAGTCAAGGCGTAACTATTGTAAATTCATTAGAAGAACTAGGGAGAGTGCTTGAGTAATGGGGACATCAGCATATTTTTTAGACCAAGCAAATAACCATACAAAATTAACAAAGCTTATTGAAGATATTAAAAACATCTGTATAGAAAAAGAATATTATATGAGCCCTGTTTCATACGATCCTCAAAGTGAACATGAAGGAAAACATGCTTCTTTAGAAGTTGCATTAGTTAAACGATCAGATGAAGAGGAGACACCTCCAAATGATGTTTTAATAGATTTATATGAAGAGCCGCATAAATACCAATATCATTGCTTTTCTTGGTATGATGAGCAAATTACTCTTTTTAATGTTGCAGTTATTGATGAAGTATATAACAATGAACAAATAATTTTGGGCTTGTCGAGTGAAATTTTAAAGCATTATCCAGATCTCAAATTATGGATAGAAGAAGATTGGTTCTACACCTTGGGTGACATAGAAAAAATATCAAGAGGACCCTATGATAATGAATGGTGCTATAAGAATCCGATAGATTTGTAAAATAAATTACGGGAATATCTTGAATGCAGAAAAAATACTATGCTAAACAGAGGAAATGCACTACTGGGATGCTAGAGTATTACATTTAGCTTAGCAGCACAAAAGTTATCAATATGTTTCATTAAGGAGAATGGATATTTCCTCGATAGAACTACATTTGAATCTTAATTTTAATGAAAACCTTGAGTGGCTACGTGCCTTTCAAGGTTTTCTGTCGATTATTTTTGCGGTGCGGGAATAAATCGGAGCTCAACCCAGATGAAGGCTGTTCATGCACAGGCCGAAGAAGCCCGGCAGAAGCTGGCTTCTCTAGGCGTAGCCGAGATCTACTATGAAGCCGGCAAGGATCTGAGCGCCCATTATAAGCAACCAGCGGTTACCGCCTGTGAATATGATCCGTCAATTACGGCGGACAAGGTTCCATTACTACATAACCAAGAATATTTACTGCTGCTGCGGCTGGCGATGGAGAAGACCGCCGCCGGAGCGTATGCGCGGAGTCAGCTTGCGGCGAAGCGGCAGGAGATCGAGATGGCGTATCATCAGTTTGACGAAGGCACCCCGGAAGAGAAGGCGAAAATGCTGGGCTCGGTCGCTTCCATCCTCGTTCCTGGACTACAAGTCACGAAGGCAGGTAAAGTTGGGAAAGTGCTAGGCGAGGTAGAAGACGTTGTCAGCCAAGCGGCGAAGGATGCCCTGCAAGGGATTAAGCAAAAGCTTCCGAATCTGGGTCCGGTAGTGCAGACGCCGGAAGGTTTAATTTTCAAGATAGGGGAGATTCCAGATACTCCAGCCTTGCCAAAGACGCCGGTGCAGCAGCGGTATATGGATTGGTTGGAGGGTCAGGGCGGTAGGGTTGAGGGGACGGATAATTCTAATAGTATTGTTAAAATAGTTAAGGACGGAAATAAAACAAATTATAAGAA
The DNA here is from genome assembly GCF_038006885.1 of Paenibacillus sp. FSL R7-0302. NCBI lineage: Bacteria > Bacillati > Bacillota > Bacilli > Caryophanales > Paenibacillaceae > Paenibacillus > Paenibacillus sp. FSL R7-0302. The sequence goes on along the minus strand of NZ_JBBOWB010000001.1, from coordinate 3,002,615 downwards.
TCCTGCTGGGAATGAGCTATCGTGGACTGATCAGCATCCTAGAAGTATTAATAATGATATTGATGCTAAGTTAAACAGTTCAGACCCGGGTAAGGCTACCGAGGCTAAAGTAGCTTCTTTTGTAAGAGAAAATAAGGAAGTCACAGGGTTTGGACAGCAAGTTAAAAAGGCAGATAATAGTTTGGCTGGTGATTTAGATGTTGTTACTAAAGATGAGATTATTGAAGTTAAAAAATCAATAAAGGCAATAACAGATGTAGAACAGTTTGATAAATATATAAACCCAAATAACGGTAGTTATTTCAATCCCGGTCAGAAGAAAGTTATTTTATGTTAATTCCCTGGATGAACTTAAGGAGGCGTTAAAATAAAATGAGTACTTCGGCAGTTATTTTGACACTAAAAGAAGAATATTCACCTGAGAAATTGTTATCAGATACAATAGTCTCAGTATTCCATGCTAATGCAACTCTATATTTTCATAATAATAAAAATTATTCGGATAATGGGGAATTTTCGTATACTACACTGAACATTAATAACAATTCATTTGCAGAGAAAAGTGAACAATCATTTATTTTTTCAGTTCACGCTATTAACAGTCCAAGTATTGATTTTTACTATCATGAAGATTTGGAACTGGATTCTAATTTATCATTATGTCAAGTTGGTCATATTGAAGATATTTATGGTGTTCAAAAATTAATTTTTAATTTTATTTATGAATACCTCAGATTGAATCCTGACAATTACTTTTGGGTTACAGATTATGATTGGGTTTATAGCTGGGGGGACATGAAAAAAATGAAATCTTTACCGTATGATCCGGATTGGTGTTATATAGATCCAAGGTTGATTGATTTACCTTGAAATATTCTGCAACCTAGTACTTTCCCAGATGGCTTGGGGTTTGGAGAGTAAATATAACAAGACGCTTTTAAGTTCCATAATACAGGTCAATTATGGTCAGAATCTGCCATAGTTGATCTTTTTTTATTCTTGGCTAATCTCAATGATCAGTTTCATAGAATCACCTATCTTTTCCGTAGAAATAGCTCTTAAAGTGTTCGCTGCATTAAATCTATAATGAGTGTGTATTGCAGCGAGGGGAGGGCGGGATAGGGATCTCAACAGTTGTAATCGCTATCATTGTAAGGCTATGAATAAAACTGTGTGTCGTTCCACATCAGATTAAGGAGGAATAGAATGCGCAACAAGTATGTTACATGGTCACTTGTAGTTACGCTGCTCATCTCCACGCTCTTCATGGCGGCTGGACCGCTTACCCGTTCGTCGGCGGCGGGCGGACCGAATCTGGTACTTAACAAAACTATTACCGCCAGCGGGCAATCCCAGAATTATACGCCGGATAACGTTAAAGACAGTAATCAGAATACGTATTGGGAGAGCGCAAATGATGCTTTTCCAGGGTGGATTCAGGTCGATCTGGGTGCGCTCACCAGTATTGACCAGCTTGTATTGAAGTTACCAGTCAACTGGGAGGCGCGGACGCAGACACTGGCGGTACAGGGCAGTACGAACGGCTCTACCTTCACGGATATCGTCGCTTCAGCCGCATATGTCTTCAACCCTGCGGTGGCGAACAACAGTGTGACGGTTAACTTCACGGCAGCGGGTACGCGTTATGTCCGCCTCATGTTCAGTGCGAACAACGGCTGGCCTGCCGCCCAGTTATCCGAGCTTGAGATCTACGGTGCCAGCAGTGCGACAACTGCTCCTACAAGTACACCCTCTGCTACATCTGCCCCGGCAGGCAGCTATGAAGCGGAAGCCGCTGCATTATCCGGCGGGGCCAAAGTTAACACGGACCATGCCGGATACTCCGGCACAGGCTTTGTTGACAACTATCTAACCCAAGGTCCGGCCACCACCTTCACGGTAAATGTGCCTGCGGCGGGTACACGGAATGTTACGCTGAAGTATGCCAATGCAAGCGGAAGCGACAAGACGATCAGCATCTACGTGAACGGAGTTAAGCAGCGCCAGACCACCTTGCCGAACCTGGCGAACTGGGACACCTGGAGCACGAAGGCTGAAGCCCTCCCGTTGAATGCTGGCAGTAATAGCATTGCTTACAAATACGATGCAGGGGATACGGGCAATGTCAATTTGGATCTAATTACGGTAGCAGCTGCAATCATCTCCACGCCCGCACCTTCACCTACAGTAGCTCCAACAACTGCCCCTACACCAACGCCGGTAACTACCCCGGCCCCTACAGCTACGGTGGCACCAACACCAGCACCGACAGCAACACCGGTGACTACACCAACGGTGTCCCCTGGAGGGAACATCGCCATTGGTAAGGCGATCAGTGCATCCTCCAACACACAGAATTTCATTGCCGGTAATGCCAACGATAACAACACGGCTACTTACTGGGAAGGCAGCGGGAATCCCAGCACCCTTACGCTTGACCTTGGAGCCAATCATAATATCACTTCGATTGTGCTGAAGCTGAATCCGGCGGCCGAATGGGCAACCCGGACGCAGAATATTCAAGTCCTGGGACACAATCAGAATTCAACAACCTTCAGCAATCTGGTTGCCGCCCAGAACTATACCTTCAATCTGGCATCAGGCAACACGGTGACTATCCCCGTGACAGCAACCGTTAAGCGGCTTCAGCTTGCTATCGCCGCCAACTCCGGTGCGCCCGGAGGACAAATTGCCGAATTCCAGGTATACGGTACACCGGCAACGAACCCGGATCTGACGATCACCGGCATGAGCTGGACACCTGCTTCTCCGGTGGAGACCAGCGCAGTGACCCTGAATACTGTGGTGAAGAACAGCGGTACAGCCGCAGCCGCAGCGACGACTGTCAATTTCTATCTGAACAACGAGCTGGCGGGTTCGGCACCGGTAGCGGCTTTGGCAGCAGGAGCTTCGGCATCCGTCTCCTACAATGCAGGGACGCTAACAGCCGGAACTTATCCGCTTAGTGCTAAGGTAGATGAGGCGGGCCAGATTATTGAGCAGAACGAAAGCAACAACAGCTATACAAATCCTGCTTCCCTGGTCATTGTTTCTGTCTCCAGCTCCGACCTTATCGGGACCACCTCATGGTCACCGGATACACCGGCAGCAGGCAGCAGCGTAACCTTCTCTGTCAATCTTAAGAATCAGGGCAATCTTGCTTCCTCCGGGGGTGCACACGGAATCACTGTTGCACTGAAGAATCAGGCAGGCGCCACAGTGCAGACCTTCACAGGGTCATACAGCGGTGCAATTGCTGCCGGGGCTTCGGTGAATGTGTCTGTTCCAGGCACATGGAGCGCAGTGAACGGAAGTTACACCGTCACTACGACGATTGCCGCAGATGCCAATGAAGTTATAGCCAAGCAGGCCAACAATGTAAAAACCGTTAATCTCGTCGTATACGCTCTGCGCGGAGCAAGTGTACCCTACAGCCGGTATGACACGCAGGATGCGACCCGCGGCGGTTCAGCGGCGCTGAAATCGGCACCGAATTTCGATCAGATGCTAACCGCTTCGGAGGCTTCGGGCCAGAGCTATATTGCTTTGCCGTCCAACGGCTCTTATGCACAATGGACGGTGAGAGCGGGCCAAGGCGGCGCCGGGGTCACCATGAGATTCACGATGCCGGATTCGGCAGACGGCATGGGCCTTACCGGAGCGCTGGATGTGTACGTGAATGGCGCCAAAGCCAAAACCATTCCGTTAACCTCCTATTACTCCTGGCAGTACTTCTCCGGCGACCAGCCTGGTGATGCACCGAGTGCCGGACGCCCGTTGTTCCGCTTCGATGAAGTACACTGGAAGATGGATACACCACTTCAGCCTGGGGACACGATCCGTATTCAGAAGAACAACGGGGACAGTCTTGAATACGGCGTAGATTTCCTGGAAATTGAGCCAGTACCGGCGGCCATTGCCCGTCCGGCCAACTCAGTGTCGGTCACCGATTACGGCGCAGTGGCAGGAGACGGACAGGACGACCTGGCCGCCTTCAACAGTGCGGTTACAGCCGCCGTCACCAGCGGAAAATCTCTCTATATTCCGGCTGGAACTTTTAATCTGAGCAGTATGTGGGTGATTGGCTCGGTCAGCAATATGATCAACAACTTCACGGTTACGGGTGCAGGCTATTGGCATACCAACCTGCAATTTACCAATCCCAATACAGCCGGGGGAGGGATCTCCTTCCGTATCCTGGGCAAGCTGGATTTCAGCAACGTCTATATGAACTCGAATCTGCGGTCCCGCTACAACCAGAACGCGATCTACAAAGGCATGATGGATAACTTCGGCAATAATTCAGTCATCCATGATGTCTGGATCGAGCATTTTGAATGCGGAATGTGGGTGGGTGATTATGCCCGGACCCCGGCGATTTTTGCGAATAATCTGCTTGTCGAGAACAGCCGTATCCGTAACAATCTGGCGGACGGCATTAACTACTCCCAAGGAACCAGCAACTCTACCGTCCGCAATACCAATGTGCGCAATAACGGGGACGATGGTCTGGCCGTGTGGCCGAGCAACACCTTTGGTGCACCGGATGGTGTGAATAACACGTTCTCATACAATACGATTGAGAATAACTGGCGTGCTGGCGCTATCGGCATCTTCGGGGGCAGTGGTCACAAGGCGGATCACAACTACATCATCGACACGGTGGGCGGCTCCGGTATCCGGCTGAATACGACCTTTCCGGGAGCGCATTTCAACAGCAACACAGGGATGATTTTCTCGGATACGACGATTATTAACAGCGGCACCAGCCGTGACCTGTATGACGGGGAACGCGGCGCAATTGATCTCGAAGCTTCGAGTGATCCGATCAAGAATGTAACCTTCACCAACATCGACATCATCAATACCCAGCGCGATGCTATCCAGTTCGGCTACGGTGGCGGCTTCTCGGGTATCGTATTCAACAACATCAACATCAACGGCACAGGTCTCGATGGAGTGACAACTTCCAGGTTCTCCGGCGCCCATAAGGGAGCGGCAATCTACACGTATACCGGCAACGGTTCGGCGACCTTCAATAACCTGACTACCAGCAATATTGCATATCCAAGTCTGTATTATATTCAGAGCGGGTTTGGGCTGTTGATTCAGTAGCTAGAGATAGACAGGGGAGGGGCCTAAATGGCTCCTCTTTTTTTGGTTTTAGCCAGTTGAGTGCGTGAAACGTGCGAAAATCAGGACCACCCGTCCAACGGAAGGTCCTGATTTTTGTTTCTTAGAAGATCCCTGTTGAGTTGGTGGTCTTCCTTTGAGTGGTCTGTTCTTCCCAACAAGATTAAGGACATGAAGATATGTATTTATTAAAATGAGTGCTTACTAAAATTATTTCCCCATTCTAAATAAATAAAAAATTCTAATGTACCATTATTCCCTGTAACTTGACTATTGGTAATACCAATTATCTCATAGTCTTCGATAAAGTGATTACATAAATCGGTTAATATATCACGGATGGTATCGATACTGTCGAATTCCCCGCTTCTGCGTATATCAGAAGATGCTACTTCAAACAGAGGTTTAATTAAAGCAATTACAGTTCCGCAATCCCCTATGATTTCTCTACATAATGGCAGGGCATATTTTAATGAAAGGTATGACAAGTCTAAGGTGATTACTTCTGGAGTACATCAACAGCATAAACAAGCTTTGCTCCATTTTGTATCAGGCAATCAGTAAACCCGCCAGTAGAAGCTCCGCAATCCATTACCACTTTTCCATTTACATCAATTCCAAAATCACGTAATGCGCCTGCTAATTTTAAGCCTCCTTTATTTACATACTTTCTTTGATAATACCTTTTAATTCTTACTGTTCCATCTACAGGAACTTTGTCGTTAACACTTATTATTAATTCATCGTTAACCAAAACTCGACCTAATATTATCCATTTTTTTGCCTCTTCCAAGCTATCAAACCAATTTTCTGAAATTAATTTATCAATGACAATACAACTTTTTTTATTTTTCTTCATTTAGAAAACTCCAATTTTAGATAGAATAAGTGCCTTGGTAAAAATGATTGCGCATAATTATCATTCAAATGTTCAAATGCATAAAATAATTTATTCATTTGTAAAGATTAAATTAATAAAAACATGAGTCAATAGATAAAAATGTAACAATAAAAATTCGATATTTGTTTAAATTTTTGTATTTAATTTTAAATAATTTCAATATTATTACAAATTAGTCGCTTTACAGATGGAAAATGCTGTGATAAGATGCAAATTAATTAGAAGGGAAGTGCTTTTATGTAATTGTTAAATGTAAACTTTAATGTTCATTTGTTTATTTGTTGGAGCGCAATTGAAGAAAACAATTTATTAAGTGAAAACACTAATTCCAAAAAACAAGGTGTGATGATGCTGCAATTACTACGATATTGTCTGGACCCGATAAAAATCATGATAAAGTTTTGTAAAGCTCATGCCATGCTCAAAATAATTTTGTTAATGGTGTCAGCGATTTTGGCTCCGTTAAGCTTGTTGCTAACAGAAGATCTAATCGACAGTGTATCTGATTTATACAAAGGCAATGCGGGTTACACCCACGTGGGTCTGAACCTGGTGCTACTACTTATCACTATTTTGACAATCTCCCTTTGTACGTCGATGGAGGGTTACCTCAATATAAATTTTGATAGATTATTATTGAAAAACTGGACACCGGTCGTATTGAACAAGTATAAGCAGCTCAAATACAGTTGTTTTGAAGATCAAGAAACGCAGGATATTATTTTTCAAATGAGTGACCATCCTAGTGAAAGTATCAAAAACAGTTTTCTTAATATCACGCAGATAGGCAGTTCTCTGCTTTCACTGGTACTACTAAATCTGGTATTTGCAAAGGTTTCTGTCTGGTTGTCAGTACTTTGTTTTTTATTCACGGTTCCCATGCTTTTTCTAAACTATAGAGCTATGACTATCCTCGACAGCCTTTTCTACAAACAATCTGCCGAAGATCGGAAGTTGGGATATTTGTTAGGGTTGTTGACTACTAAATCTTCCCTTTCTGAACTCAAATTATTTTGTGCGGTAGAATATATCGTTAATCAATGGGGAGGGATCAGAAGTAAAGTTTATAAAGAGAGGGTTGGCGCCAATGTAAAATCTCAAAAACTTATCTTTATCAATACTTTATGTGTTATGGCTTGGACGGTGCTAATTATTATTACGTTAGTAAATTATATGTACAACGGACTCATTACTTTAGGGCTTTTTGTAGCTTTAATGGGCTCTCTCAATTCGATTATCAGTATATCTGAGCAGGTCTCCTGGGAATATTCCGAATACTCCCGAAATGTATTGAAGACAAAGTACTATAAGCGTTTTATGTCTTTGCCTGAAAGTGAAGAGAGCGCTGATTTCAAAAAAGAGAGGTGTTTCAATAATCCTGAAATTTGTTTTAATGATGTCTACTTTTCATATCCCCAATCTCAAAAACCGATTCTGCAAGGTGTGTCTCTGACGATAAGACATAATGAGAGAATTGCAATTGTCGGTAAAAATGGTGCTGGAAAGTCTACGCTAATTAAGCTGTTGTGCGGGCTTTATCAACCTGATAGGGGGGAGATCACCATTAATGGTATAGCGCTTTCAAACTTGAGTCAGCATGAGATTTCTGCTCTTTTCAGCGTCGTCTTCCAGGATTTTATGAAATACAGTTTAACTGTACGGGAGAATATAGCCTTAGGGAATATTACAAAAATCCATAACGATGCAGCTATAGATAAGGCCTTGGGACAGGCTGAAACAATGGGATTCCTTAAGCTTTCTGGGAAAGGACTGAACACGCCTTTAGGGAAGCTGGAGGATGACGGCATAGACCTATCTGGAGGCGAGTGGCAGCGGATTACTCTAGCCAGAGCACTTTTCGCGGATTCTTCATTTATCATACTAGATGAGCCAACAGCGTCTTTGGATCCGGTTGCAGAAAGTGAACTTTATCAATCTCTTTCTTTAGTTATAAAAGAAAAAGGTTCGATCATGATCTCACATCGCTTGGCAAGTGCCAAATTGGCAGACAAAATCTTTGTTATAGATGATGGGCGGATCTGCGAAGAAGGCAACCATGATGAGTTAATCGCCAAACAGGGAATTTATGCTGAAATGTTCAGAGCTCAGGCGAAATGGTATGACATGGATAGAACCTCTTTGAGAGTGGGCTACTAATATGTTAAAGCAGCTGGCTAAAATATTTAGAATAGCAATGGACTCTTCGCCCGGATCGCTTTTGATTATTATAATTAGTTCGGCAGCCGGTTTCTTATATCCCGCTGTCTCAACCAGGATTTTGTCATCGATCTTTCATGAGTTTAGCAACACGGCTTTGTTAAATCTGCATAAAATTTATTTTTTCATGGTGCTATTTATAGCGATTTATATCCTGAAAACCATCCTTCAGAGTATCGCTGGGTTATTTGTGTCTATTGGGATTTACGAGAAACTGGGATATCAGCTTAATATTTATATAGGCGAAAAGTGTACGAAGCTTCCTTTTATCAGCATGGAAACACCTGAGATATTAAATAAGTTAAATAGAGCAAAAGATTGTGTAACGAGAGCGGTAATTCCGCAATTAATTATGATTACAATCAGCGTATTCTCCAGTTTCATCTCGGTGCTTCTTGTAATCACTCTGTTAGCATCCTATAGCTTATGGTTTATTCCAATCTCCTTGCTTAGCGTGCTTCCTTATTTAATAGCCAGAATTATCCGGGGTAAAGAATTTTACTATTTGAAATGGTTTCAGGCCCCCAAGCAGAGATCCCTGGATTATTTCTGGAGTCTGTTCAATAATAAGCAGGCTGTAAAAGAAATGCGGGTTAACGGCAGCGGTGATTACTTGGCTGAGAAGTGGACTTATTATCGTGATGCTGTGTTGAGTCAAGAGTGGAATTTCAGAAGGAAAGATAGTCTGACTTTACTGGTGTGCGATTTTCTCAGGGCACTTGGATACTTGACCAGCATATTTTTTGCCTACAGACTTGTTATCCATCATGAGATAACAATCGGACTGTTCGGTGCGTGTATTGCTGCTTTTGCAATAGTGCAAGACCAGACAAGATCTTTCCTGGTGGAATTAGGCCGTTTTAAAGAACACTTGTTGTTCTCGAAAGACTATCTTGATTTCTTGGAATTGGAGGAAGAGGTTGAGGGCATAGCACAAATAAAAGGAGATTTTAATCAAATTATTATGGACAATGTTTCTTTTCTATACCCGAATAGTACAGATTATGCTCTGAAAAATGTGAGCCTACAAATACACAAAGGAGAAAAGCTGGCAATAGTCGGAAAAAACGGGAGCGGGAAAACCACCCTGGCAAAATTAATCATGGGGATGTATTCATCCAGCAGCGGCAGCATTTATTACAATGGAACGGATCTGAAGGCTATCAATAAAACAAGTTATTATTCCCTCATTTCTTCTATATGGCAGGATTTTGTTACCTACAAACTTACCATCAGAGAGAATATTGCGATTAGTAAGACTCAAAAAATGGATAGCGATGAGGCTATTTTAAATGTTGTGAAAATGATGGGGATGGAGAAGCTTGTCAGAGAAAACGGATTGGATACCCCTATCGGAAGTGAATTTGGCGGGATTGAGTTATCGGGTGGAGACAACCAGCGGCTTGGATTGGCCAGAACGATGTTCCGGGATAGTTCAATGGTTGTTCTGGACGAACCAACTTCTGCTATGGACCCGACATTCGAATCGGAAGTGCTGGAGAAATTCCTGGAAATTTCAGAGAAGAAAACATCCTTGGTTATTTCTCATAGACTGGGGCTATGCAGAGTGGTGGACAGGATTATCGTCATGAATAATGGTGAAATTGTGGGAATCGGGACTCATAAAGAACTGCTTGAGAACAATGCTGAATACATAAAACTCTATACAGCTCAAGAACAGTGGTATCACTAGTCCACCCGATAGTTTTAAAAACTGATTTTAAATTAAATGAAGCGGGAGTGGAAATATGGTATTAAGTGAGCATATTCTCAGTGTATTGCGGGCTAAAAACGTACCTAGTCATGTTCAAATTGAATTAACCAAAAGATGCAACTGGAGATGCAAGTTTTGTTATGCCGAGTGTGATGAAGACGATGGATTAGATACCGCAACATTGTTCACTTTGTTGGACGATTTAAAAAGAATAGGCACGATTGAAATTAATTTTACTGGTGGAGAACCTTTATTAAAGAGAAGATGTATAGAAATATTTGAAAGGGCTAAATCATTAGGGTTTGGCCTGTCCCTTAATACCAATGGTTCACTAATAAATGAAAAAAACTATAGACAACTCTCTGAGCTGTTTTCGAGAATTGAGATAAGTTTGCACTCTGGAATCGAAAGCGAACATGATCAAATCGTACAGAGAACTGGAGCATGGAAAAAGACAGTTCATGCAATTAAATTGTTGACAGAAGCAAACGTGAAAGTGTTGATGAAATGTGTACTCACTCAAGAAACCCTTAACTCATTGAATTCATTAAACTTGTTATCCAAATCGCTTGGAGTCGAACTAGTAGTTGATTATAACATTACTTCAACATACAGCGGTAATACAAAACCTTTGCAATATAAATTAACAAATGAACAGATTTCCAAGTTAATAGAAACGGACAAATCAGTGGTTTATAAAGTATCTGATGATTATATAGAAGAAAATTATAAAAAAAGAAAACTTTCTGATGGCATCTGCCGGGCTGGAAGAACATCAGCTTTTATTGATGCTGAAGAAATGTATTTCCATGTATTATTTTTAAAGATACAAGTGTGCCGGAAAACAGCGGTGGTTACACCGAGAACATTAAAACAAAACCGTTTGAAAACATTTGGAGGGACAATTCCTTATTTCATGAGATCCGTGCTTTATCTGCGGCTGATTATGTTTAAGTTGTGAAATAGATAATGATTAGAGGAGGAAAGTAAATGAACTCTAAAATCTTACCAATGAAGTATCCAATTATAACTTCTTGGCAATGGCAAGCTAATTTATTTTCAAATGATCAGAGACGAATCGCACGACAAAACCTTTGTTGACTTTTATCAATATCCTATATTAGAGGTTTGCCCATGGATTTATAATCAACATCTAAAACGAGAAACCATTTTGTTTTTTAAAAAAGATATTTGCGAGTTTTTTATCGAGTGTATCGATCTTAATAATTATATTTATGCGTGTTTGAACAATCCTATTTCGGCCGCTCAGAATTTTTTCCTCACGATACTTTTATATATGGTTACAATATGGAAAAGAAAGTATTTTACATAGCTGATTTTTCTATTAAAGAGAAATACTCTTATACAGAGGTATCATTTTCACAAATTGAAAAAGCATATTTAGCCATTGAGGAAAAAGATGATTGGCTTTTAGATAAAGGGGGACTGCAGCTTCTTAGTTTTAATGCTAAAGGCATATTTGATTTTAAACCCTCGTTGGTAATAGAATTCTTGGATGAGTTCTTACAGTCTAAAAATAGCTTTGAAAAAAGTTGTTTTTATATAAACAATCCTAATAAAAGTGTATTTGGATTAGAGGTTTAAAGCAGTGTAAAATATATTAATTTAGACGAGTGAGAAAGAAATTATTCTTACTGAGGAGATTACAGTGTATTACGGCTCAAGATAAAGCTCTGCTGGTCAGGGAGCATGAAGACCACAACCTTTGATTTGATCCTTTGATTATGGACTTTTTTACATGGAATATAATTATTGATCTTCGATAAATTACGACAGCGTAATATCTGCCCTCCATGTTATTCTATTACTAATACATAATAGCTATACAAAGGGGAAACATTGATGAAAAGGTTGCTTTATATCATTTTGGCAGTAGGTTTAATGATGAGTGTAACGCTCACGGGAGGGGCAGGTACTTCATCTGCTGCACAAGCTAATAAGGTATTGCGTATCGGTCTGGGAAGTCTTCCTGATCAGCTTGATCCGGCAGCAGCTGCGGATGACAGCACAGTGACGGTTCTCAAAGGGTTATTTGAAGGACTGGTCCGGTTGAATGCGGCTGGTCAAGCCGTTCCGGCAATAGCAAAATCATGGACTCTCTCGAAGGATGGCAGAACGTATACCTTTGCGCTTCGCGGGGATGCGAAATGGAGCAACGGGCAGCAGGTGCTGGCCTCGGACTTCGAGTATGCCTGGAAGCGGGCGCTGGCTCCGGAAGCCAAGAATGTCTACGCTTTTAATATGTACATGATTAATAATGCGCAGAATTACAACGAGGGACTTCTGAAGGATACCTCCAAAATCGGCGTAAAGGCGTTGAATAACACCACACTACAGGTCACATTAAAGGAGAAAACCTCCTATTTCATCCAGCTGCTCGCAGAAAGCATTTATTTTCCGGTGTACGCTAAGACTGCGAAGGCCAACAACCAATGGGCAACAGACCTTAAGTCTATGGTAACCAATGGTCCCTTCAAGCTCAAGACTTGGAAGAGTAATGAGATTTCTATAGTTAAAAACCCTGCTTATTATGCGGCCCAAGAAATTAAGCTGCCGGAGGTACGTCTGCTGCTGCCTGAGAATCCGACAGTCGCTTATATGGACAAGAAGGTTGACTGGGTTGGAGGCGGAGGGGTGGAATCAGTGGATTATACATCTTTAGATAGCGCATCTTACCGCGACCTGCATGAAGGGCCGTATGCTTCCACCTATTTTTATCAATTCAATCTGACTAAGCCGCCGTTTGACAATCTGAAGATCCGCCAGGCATTGGCGATGGCGATTGACCGTGAAGCCTTGCGTTACGGCAATCCGGCGTTTGGATTTGTGCCGCCAAGTATTCATGGGACCCAGTTGAATTTCCGCACAGAGATGTCGGACAAAATGTACTTTCATGAGGATGTGGCGGCGGCCAAGCAATTACTGAAGGAAGGCATGAGAGAAGCGGGACTCACCAAGTTCCCAAGCTTCACTATTATCGTGAATGAATATATCAATCATGACGTTATCGCAAGTAAAGTGATCAAGGACTGGAAAAAGAACTTAGGCATTGAAGCAAGTGTAGAAATCCAAAGCTTCGAGGAACTGTTGGATAATCGTATACATCAAAACTATGCTATAGCAAGAGCGGGATGGAGCGCTGATTTCAATGATCCGGCCTCGATGCTGGAGCTATTCAGTTCACAGAATGTCTCCAATGATACGGGGTGGAGCAATACAGTGTATGACCGTTATATGCAGCAAGCCCGGCAGGCGGCCGACCCCGGCACACGTATGCAGATTTATGCCACGGCCGAACAGCTGCTCATGGATAAAATGGCAGTTATTCCGCTGTTTTACACTGTGACTGATTATTTGAGTCATCCTAATATCAAGAATGTATATGTTGATTATGACGGGTCCATAGCTTTCACAAGAGGCTCGTGGCGGTGAAAAGCGTTTAGAAAACAAGGATCAGGAGGCCATGAGCAGATTGCTGCTTGTGGCTTCTTTCTTTTCCTCTAAGCTCTTCACCAATCGTTCAAAATCAAGCCGTGTCCGTACAGACAACAGCGCATATCTATGTTAATATACATCATGAATGAATTATAAAATATTCATTCATGAGTTGCTCAGGTATCAAGTGGAGTCACTATTTTGTATTCTATTCTGGAGGGACAAACATGAAGAAGGTCATCGCAATCATCGGCAATCAGCAAAAGAACAATACGTACAGAGCGGTCCGTGAGTTTGAAGCACAGCTACGAACCTACGGGGAGATTGAGTTTGAATACATTTTCCTCAAGGACTATAGGCTGGAGTTCTGCCGGGGCTGCAAAACCTGTTTCAGTAAGGGCGAAGAATATTGTCCGCTCAAAGATGACAGGGATGTGCTGATCGGGAAGATGGAGCTTTCCGACGGCGTTATTATGGCCACTCCGAATTATGCCTTCCATGTATCGGCTTCCATGAAGAATCTGCTGGACCGGCTGGCGTATGTGTTCCATCGGCCGCAGTTCTTCGGCAAGACCTATACGTCGATCGTCAATCAGGGGATTCACGGCGGGAATGCGATTGTCAAATATCTTAGCAGCATGGGAGAGAATCTGGGTTTCCAGGTTACCACAGGGTGTGTGCTTAGTACGATGGAGCCAGTGACCACAACAGCCGCGCAGAAAAATGCAGTGAGAATCCGCAAGTCTGCGGCCCGCTTCTACAAAGGACTGATGCGTCCGGCACCGCCGGCTCCCACATTGTTCCGCTTGCTGATGTTCCGGCTGTCCCGGACCAGTATTCAGCATATGCTGGATGAGCGGTCGAAGGATTACCGGCATTACCGGGCTAACGGCTGGTTTGAAGCGGCGTATTATTATCCGGTCTCACTCAGTCCTGTCAAGAGCTTGGCCGGACATCTGTTCGACAGAATCGGTAAAAGAATGGCTAAACGCGCTTAATGATGAATGAACACAAATATATTCATTCACGACGAGGAGGGTTAAGAGTGGGGTTGAGAGGAGGGTCAACATGAAAAAGAAGTGGAAACGCAACCTGCTGCTGCTGTGCCTAACCGCGATTCTCGTGGGACTAATCGGTTCAGGCGCGGCCTTGCTCTATACAGAGAAAGAGCGCCGTGAAGCGCGGAATGTTGAGATTGATCAAGTGAACTTCAACAAGCTGCATGCGGGTGAGTATACAGGTGAATATGCTGGCGGAATGTATAAATGGAGGGCGAATAAGGTGCTGGTTACCGTCACGGCGCACAAAGTTACAGCGATCCAGCTCCTGGAGCATGCGGAGAATCAGTCTGCGGCGTCTGCAGATGAATTATTTGACAGAGTGATCCAGGCTCAATCGCTTCAGATAGACAGCATCAGCGGTGCCACGCTTACAAGCAAAGCCTATCTCAAGGCCATAGAGAATGCCCTTCACAAGGGCGTTGAAATGTAACAAATATTTTGCAATACTAGCTATACCAATGAGATCCTTATACGAAAAAGAACCCAAAGGAGCAATGCAAATGCATACCGATTCATTATCCGCCATCGCGGCGGGATACCGCCATTCCGTTCTGCTCTTGCCGGACGGAACCGTGCGGGCTTGCGGCGAAAATACATACGGGCAATGCGAGGTAAGCGGCTGGCGTGATATGGTTGCGGTTGCAGCAGGCAATGCTCATACAGGGAATTCGCATACAGTAGGCCTAAGGCCGGACGGAACGGTGCTCGCGGCGGGCTGGAATAAGCATGATCAATGCAACGTGGGCGATTGGCACGATATCGTTGCGGTTGCGGCAGGCTGGCGGCGTACGGTCGGGCTGAAAGCAGACGGAACGGTGGTTGCAGCGGGAAGAAACAACGAAGGTCAATGTGAAGTCAGTGGCTGGTCGGATATCGTTGCGGTTACAGCAGGAGACTGGCACACGGTTGGACTTAAGGCCGATGGTACGGCTATTACAGCGGGGAACAACCGCTATGGGCAGCGGAATGTGAATGGCTGGCAGGAGCTGACGATGATATCAGCGGGTTATCTTCATACGGCCGGACTCAGAGCAGACGGTACAGTAGTAGCTATAGGTCTGAACAAGCGCGGACAAGGTGAAGTAGGCGGCTGGCGCAGGATTAAGGCCATCGCGGCTGGCAGCCATCATACGGTAGGCCTTCAATGGGACGGCACAGTGACGGCTGCAGGCTGGAATGATTACGGGCAATGTGAGGTGAGCAGCTGGACGGATATTGTTGCCATTGCGGCAGGCTGCACCCATACGCTCGGTCTTAAGAAGGATGGCACAGTGGTTGCGGCGGGGAGTAATGCGTACGGGCAATGTGATACAGCGCTTCTGAATGGACTGTCATCTTAATACAATCTTAATGCCACAGCCGAATCCGTAATACTATGCTCATTATGCACATGCTATACTAACGCTACAGTGTACAATGGCTAGTCTATAGATGGGCTTAGAGGGAAGGAAACCTTCAGATGATAGGGGAAAATACAGCGAAGAAGCGGCGGGGCAGGCTGAGGATATTCTTCGGATATGTACCGGGGGCAGGAAAGACCCGGGCGATGCTGGAGGCCGCCCATGCGGAGCAGAAGAACGGCCAGCAGGTGCTGGCGGGCTTCATTGAAGCCCATGACAGAGCAGATACAGCGGAGCTTACTAATGGACTGGAGCTGATGCCGCCGCTGGACATTCCTGTAAACGGGACCATCGTGCCGGAATTTGATCTGGACCAGGCGATCCGCAGGAGGCCGGACCTGATTCTGCTGGATGAACTGGCCCACATCAATGCTCCGGGCGTACGTCACAAGCGGCGGGTTCAGGATGTGGAGGAGCTGCTGCGCGCGGGAATAGATGTCTACACTACGGTTAGTATAGAACAGCTGGAAAGTATGACCGATGTTGTAGCATCCATGACCGGAATGGCTGAGCCCGCGCGTATTCCCGACAGTGTGTTCGAACGTGCGGACCAGGTCGAGTTCATTGATATCAGTCCGGACATTTGGCTGGAGCGTCTGCATGAGGGGCGAATCTATTCCACGGAGCAGCTCCGGCAGGAGGCCGGTGATCTGTACACTCCCCAGAAGCTGAGCGCTTTGCGGGAATTGGCTCTACGGTACAGGGCGGATCAAATCAAACGTTATGAGGGCAGGTTAGGGGAACGGGTAGCGGAAGCCAGCTTGTACAGCAGAGAGCATATCCTGGTCTGCCTGTCGTCGGCAATATCCAATAAGAAGGTCATCCGCACCGCGGCGAGAATGGCCGAAGCCCTACAGGGGGAATTCACTGCTCTCTACGTGGAGACCTCAAGAACGAAAGAGTTAACGGTGAGGAACAAGTCGGAGCTGCGGGAGAATCTGCGTCTGGCCGAACAGCTTGGTGCGCAGGTTGCCACGGTATACGGGGAGGATGTGCCGGGGCAGATCGCAGAATATGCCCGAACCAGCCGGGTCTCCAAAATCATCCTGGGCCGGTCGCAGAATCGCAGCCATTGGCCAATCGCTTCGAATTTCGTAGATAAACTGACGGCTGCTGCCCCGAATATCGACGTCTATATCATCCCGGATCAAGAGTCTGCCTTGCAATCCAAAATTCCGCAGTATGCCAGACCTCCGTTGCTGTCGCTGGCTGATACAGGCAAAACCCTGGGGATTCTGCTGGTCTGCACGATCATCGGGTTGTGGTTCAAGGTGCTCGGTTTCAGTGAAGCGAACATTATCACTGTCTATATTCTGGGTGTTCTGCTCGATGCGATGGTTACAAAAGGACGGCTGTACAGCGCGGTGACGTCGATTTTGAGCGTGCTGGTCTTTAACTATTTTTTCACCGAGCCTTATTTCTCGCTTCAGGCCTATGATTCCGGGTATCCGGTGACCTTCCTCGTGATGCTGGCCGCCTCGTTCATCACCAGTACGTTAACACTGCGGGTGAAGGAGCAGGCCAGAGAATCAGCGCAAAAAGCCTACCGCACCGAGGTGCTTCTGGAGACCAGCCGGAAGCTCCAGCAGGCCAAAGATACGCCCGCCATCCTGAGCGAGACCGCGCTGCAAATGCTCAAGCTGCTGGACCGGAGCATCATCATCTATGAGGTGGAGGGCGATGGACTCTCGGAGCCGCTCCTGTACGGCAAGGATGGGAGTACGATTGTCGCTCAAAGAGATACGCTGGAAGCGGAGCGCGAGGTAGCGGAATGGGTGCTGCGGAACAATAAACGGGCCGGAGCGTCTACCGATACCTTCTCGGCAGCCCAATGTCTGTATCATGCGGTGCGGAGCGGCGATACGGTGTTTGCGGTGGCGGGAATTGTGATGCAGCAGGAAGAACCGCTGGAGGTGTTCGAGTCAAGTCTGATGATCGCCATGCTTGGTGAATGCGCCCTCGCTCTGGAGAAAGACAAGCTGAACGAGCTGCAAAAGGAAAGCTCCCTGCAAATCCGGCAGGAGCAGCTGCGCGCCAATCTGCTGCGCGGCATCTCGCATGATCTGCGCACGCCGCTTACCAGTATTTCCGGCAATGCGGGAATTCTAATCGGCAACTCGGCGGTGCTGAGCGAGGAGCAGAAGCAGGAGCTGTACAGCGATATCTATGACGATTCCATCTGGCTGATCAATCTGGTGGAGAATCTGCTGTCGATTACCCGGATTGATAATGGCGCGCTTCATTTGAACTTTCAGGCGGAGCTGCTGGAGGAAGTCATCGCGGAAGCGCTGCTGCATGTGAACCGCAACAAGGAGGATCATGTGATCCGGGTGGTGCTGGAAGATGAGCTGCTCATGGCAAGGATGGATTCACGGCTGATCATTCAGGTGATCATCAACCTGGTAGATAATGCGATTAAGTATAGCGGGTCGGGTTCTCATATTACCCTATCCGCCAGACAGGAGAAGGGGCTTGTTGTGGTCGAGGTTGCGGACGACGGACCGGGAATAGCCGCAGAAGCGAAGGCCAAGGTATTCGAGATGTTCTATACGGCGGATAACGTGCGGGGAGACGGCAGGCGCGGTCTGGGTCTGGGTCTTGCGCTCTGCAAATCAATTATTCATGCCCATGGCGGGCATATTGAAGTACAAGATCATGCACCGCAGGGAACGGTCTTCCGCTTCACCCTGCTGGCAGAGGAGGTGAATGTCCATGAATAAACCCATGATTCTGGTTGTCGAAGACGACAAGCCGATCCGCAAGCTGATTACCACAACGCTGGAGACTCAGGGCTATAAATACCATACCGCAGAGACAGGGGAGGCTTCCATCCTGGAGGCGGTATCCAGTCAACCGGATCTTATGATCCTGGACCTCGGTCTGCCCGATATGGACGGGGTGGATATTATCCGGAAGGTCCGGGCGTGGTCGAACCTTCCGATCATCGTGGTCAGTGCCCGCAGTGAGGACCGCGACAAGATTGAAGCGCTGGATGCCGGAGCCGATGACTATCTGACCAAGCCCTTCAGCGTGGAGGAGCTGCTCGCCCGGCTGCGGGTCAGTCTGCGGCGAATCCGGGGGGACAGCGAGAAGCTGATGAAGGATTCGCCCTTTTTTGCGAACGGAAATCTGCGGATTGACTATGCGGCGGGCTGTGTCTGGCTGGAGGGTGACGAGATCCACCTGACGCCGATTGAGTATAAGCTGCTGTGTCTGCTGGCGAAGAATGTGGGCAAGGTCCTGACCCATAATTATATCCTGCATGAAATCTGGGGCAGTCCTTCGTACGACATTCCGGCGCTCCGTGTATTCATGGCTACGCTCCGCAAGAAGATTGAGCGCAGCCCTTCCCAGCCCAAGGTGATCCAGACCCATATCGGTGTGGGCTACCGGATGCTGCAGGCGGGGGACGACAGCCGAGTGATTTGAACCGGCTTGCGGAAGCCGTATAGCGTGTTTCATAGTGTTCCTAACCATGCCTGTGCGGGCATGGTTTTTTTGACGTTCCGGCGGATGGTGCAAGCGCGGCTGGAGCGGCGTTCCAGCGGTATTTTAACGTAATCTTAATCTGTAGAACCAAACCCTAATCCTGAACTAATGGCGGGAGTGGTACGCTGAATTCTGAAGTTAACCTACTGGAGAGAAGGCTTGGAGATGGATGTGTGGATGAGAAATATTGGATGGGTGACGGTGCTGACGGGGCTGCTGGTGCTGATCAAGCGGCATTATGACCGGATCTATCTGCTGCAAGACTGCATCTATGAGAATAGCGGGGTGTACGCTGCGGCATACCAGTTTGCCTGCGGGGCTTCGGCCCGTGAGGTCAGTGAGCTGCTTGTGACCAGCTTCGAGTTCGATCGTCAGGAGACGGAAGTGATCCTTGCCTGGGCGCTCCCGCACCGGATGGAGGCGGACGGAGGCTATGGTGCTTTTATCGGGGCGGTCAACAGGGTGCTGGGTGAAGAGATTTACCGCCTCTCCTGAAGTCTTAATGCAATCTTAATGCGCCTGAGGAAACCCTTACCCTGAACTAATGGGAGAAATGATACGCTAGACCGGAAGTTACAAGAGAGAGATTACCTTAAGGTGAGGAGTGGCAAAGACGATGATGGATGTGTATATGACGGCAATGCTGGCAGCGATATTCACGGTATTCTATGCGTTTGTACAATGGTGCAGCCGTGTGACCGATGAGCAAGGGGGGACGGAGTAATGGCAGTTGTCCTCGCAGCTACTGCGCTGCTGTTTCTGTATTTGGGCTATGCTTTGATTCATCCTGAAAAATTCTAAGGTGGGGCTGTTCAAGCTGAGTGAGAATCTAAGTTATGGATCATCCGTGCCTGCGGAGAACATTTGTACTTCCGGCCGCTGTTGTCTCCAAATTTCTTGATTTGTATCGCTAATTGCGGATGAAATCCGGAGACAAAGGCGGTCGCTTCCGCTCCTACAGTTCCAAATTTCCCCTCCGGCACTCTATCCATAAAGATCAATTCAAAATTCAGCTTGTACAGGAAAGGGTAGGGCAAAAGAAAGACAAAGACTGAAAATGATAGTTACATTAAAAGGAGGGCCATCCGTGGGGATTGTGCAGATTGTAGTCGTCATCTTAATACTCGTACTGCTGGTGAAGCCGGTGGGCACTTATCTATATCATGTATTCTCAAATGAACCGAACCGGACAGACCGGGTGTTTGGTGCCGCGGAGAAAGGAATTTATCGTCTGATCGGGCTGAAGCAGCGGGGCGGGATGTCCTGGAAGAAATATGCGCTCAGCTTCATTGTAACCAACATTGTATTGGTGGTATTCAGTTATCTCTTTCTGCGGCTGCAAAAGGGGCTTCCGCTCAACCCGAACGGGATCGGCAATATGGAAGAGACGCTCACCTTCAATACGGTAATCAGCTTCATGACCAATACGAACCTCCAGCATTACAGCGGGGAGAGCGGCGTGTCCTACTTCTCACAGATGGCGGTCATGACGATGCTGATGTTCACCTCGGCCGCCAGCGGCTTTTCGGTCGCGGTTGCTTTTGTCAGAGGGATTACGGGACGCAGCTCGGTGGGGAACTTCTTCGAGGACTTCGTCAAAGCGCATATCCGGATCTTCATTCCACTGGCACTGCTTGTAACACTGGCGCTTGTAGCGCTTCATGTGCCGCAGACTCTGAAACCTACGCTGGAAGTCACCACGCTTGAAGGGCAGACCCAGCAGATTGCTATCGGTCCGGTGGCCTCCCTGGAGTCCATTAAGCATATCGGGACGAACGGCGGGGGCTTCTTCGGAGCTAACTCTGCCCATCCTTTTGAGAATCCGGGTCCGCTGAGCAATGTGCTGGAGATCCTCTCCATGTGGCTGCTGCCCGCGTCTCTGCCGTATATGTACGGGAAGTTCGCCGGGAACAAGCGGCAGGGCTGGATGATTTTTGGCGCGATGATGACGCTGTTCGTGGTATTGCTAGGAGTGAATTACGCTGCGGAAAGGGCGGGCAACCCGGCGATTAACGCCATGGGGATAGATGCTTCACAGGGCAGTATGGAGGGAAAAGAGGTCCGGTTCGGCATCGCACAGTCGGCGCTGTTCACCACTGTTACAACGGCGGCCACCACCGGCAGTGTGAACAATATGCATGATACGCTGACGCCGCTCGGCAGTATTACCCCGCTGACCCTCATGATGCTGAATAATGTATTCGGCGGCAAAGGGGTCGGGCTGATCAATATGCTCATGTATGCGATCCTCGGCGTGTTCCTCTGCGGGCTGATGGTGGGCCGGACGCCGGAGTTCCTGGGCCGCAAGATTGAAGCGCGGGAGATGAAGCTGATCGCCATCGCGATTCTGATTCATCCGCTGATTATTCTGGTGCCGACGGCGGCTGCTTTTCTGACGGAGCTCGGTAAAGGAAGTATCAGTAACCCCGGCTTCCACGGGATGACCCAGGTGCTGTATGAATACGTATCGTCTGCGGCCAATAACGGCTCGGGCTTCGAAGGGCTGGCGGATAATACCTCCTTCTGGAATATCACCACCGGTGTGGTCATGCTGCTGGGCCGGTATGTCTCAATGATCGCCATGCTGGCGGTTGCCGGTTCCCTGCTGCGCAAGAAGCCGGTGCCGGAGACCATTGGAACCTTCCGCACGGATAACGGGCTGTTCACTGGTATTCTGATCGGTACGGTGCTGATTATCGGCGCGCTGACCTTCCTGCCGGTGATTGTCCTCGGTCCGGTTGCAGAATATTTGACTTTACGGTAGGGAGAGGGAGAGAAGAGAATGAGTACTGTACACAGAAAGAAGCTGCTGACGGGTCCCATCCTGCTAAGTGCTGCCAAGGATAGTCTGGTGAAGCTGAACCCGGTAACGCTAATGAAGAATCCGGTCATGTTCGTCGTGGAGGTCGGGACGGTTATCGTCTTGCTTATGGTGCTGGCGCCCGCGTATTTCCATGCGGAGCATGCGGTAGGCTTCAATATAACCGTGTTCTTCATCCTGCTGTTCACTGTGCTGTTCGCTAACTTCGCGGAAGCGCTGGCGGAGGGCCGGGGCAAGGCACAAGCCGATTCGCTCAAAAAAACCAAGCAGGACATCACCGCCAATAAGCTGGCGGGATCAGGGGTCAAGCAGGTACCTGCCTCTGAGCTGCGCAAAGGCGATATCGTAGTCGTCAGCCAGGGCGAACTGATTCCCGGCGACGGGGAAGTAACCGTAGGGCTGGCTTCTGTAGACGAATCGGCCATCACCGGGGAGTCGGCCCCGGTCATTAAGGAAGCCGGAGGCGACTTCGGCTCCGTGACCGGCGGTACCCGCGTAGTCAGCGACCAGATCAAGGTGCGGATCACCAGCGATCCGGGGGAATCGTTCCTGGACCGGATGATCTCGCTGGTCGAAGGGGCGAAGCGCCAGAAGACACCGAATGAGATTGCCCTGAACACGCTGCTGATCAGCCTCACGATTATTTTCCTGATTGTCGTCGTTACCCTGCGTCCCATCGCGGATTATATCGGGGTGAAGCTGGAGATTCCGGTCATGATCGCACTGCTCGTCTGCCTGATTCCGACCACCATCGGCGGGCTGCTGTCGGCTATCGGGATTGCGGGCATGGACCGGGTGACGCAGTTCAACGTCCTGGCGATGTCCGGGAAGGCGGTGGAAGCTGCCGGGGATATCAACACGATGATTCTGGATAAGACGGGGACGATTACCTTCGGCAACCGGATGGCCAGTGAGTTCGTTGCGGTAGGCGAAGCGTCAGTAGCCGAGCTCGCGGCCTGGGCAGCGGTCAGCTCACTGAAGGATGAGACGCCCGAAGGCCGCTCTGTCCTGGAGCTGGCGAAGAAGCTGGAGCTTCAGTATGAGAGCAGCCTCGCGGACGGCGGGGAGTTCATTGAGTTCAAGGCGGAGAGCCGGATGAGCGGGATAGATCTCCGGGACGGACGCTCTGTGCGCAAGGGAGCGGTCGATTCCGTGAAGAAGTGGGTGCTGTCCCGGGGCGGCAGCGTGCCGTCTGATCTGGACAGCAACTCGGATGCTATTGCCCGGCTGGGCGGCACTCCGCTCGCGGTTGCTGTAGATAACCGGATCTACGGGCTAATCTATCTGAAGGATACGGTTAAGCCAGGGATGAAGGAGCGCTTCGACGAGCTGCGCAGCATGGGGATCAAGACGATTATGTGTACCGGGGATAACCCGCTGACCGCCGCCACGATTGCCCGTGAAGCCGGGGTTGATGATTTCATTGCCGAGAGTACCCCGGAGGATAAGATTGCGGTGATCCGCCGGGAACAGAACGAGGGCAAGCTTGTCGCCATGACCGGGGACGGAACGAACGATGCTCCCGCGCTGGCCCAGGCCGATGTGGGTCTGGCGATGAACAGCGGGACAACCGCTGCCAAGGAAGCGGCCAATATGGTGGATCTGGATTCTGATCCGTCCAAGATCATCGAGGTTGTAGCCATCGGGAAGCAGCTTCTTATGACGCGCGGGGCGCTGACCACGTTCAGCATCGCTAACGATATTGCCAAGTATTTCGCCATTATTCCGGCGATGTTCACGCTCGCTATTCCTGAGATGGAAGCCCTGAATATCATGGGGCTGGGGTCCCCAAGCTCGGCGATAATCTCGGCGCTGATCTTCAATGCCATCATCATCCCGCTGCTGATTCCGCTCGCGATGCGCGGGGTCTCCTATAAGCCGATGAGTTCTACCAGGCTGCTGACGCGCAACATTGTCATCTATGGTCTGGGCGGGGTCGCTGTTCCATTCGCCGGCATCAAGCTGATTGATATGCTAGTCAGTATATGGATCTAGGGGTCCGGCTGACGAT
Organism: Paenibacillus sp. FSL R7-0302; assembly: GCF_038006885.1. NCBI lineage: Bacteria > Bacillati > Bacillota > Bacilli > Caryophanales > Paenibacillaceae > Paenibacillus > Paenibacillus sp. FSL R7-0302. The sequence goes on along the minus strand of NZ_JBBOWB010000001.1, from coordinate 2,978,412 downwards.
TGACTATATAAGGAGGGCGTAATCATCATGGCACAATCTACTCATGAGACAACCGGAGAGCAGGTCTCCGCTTCACCAGCAGCTTTTGTCTTCACTACAGTGAGGTTAAGCATAGTATTCATTATTCTCTGCGGAATGATCTATCCGCTGGCTTCCACCGCGCTGGCCCAGGTGCTGCTGCCTGCCCAGGCGAACGGCAGCCTGCTGAAGGATGCTTCCGGGAAGGTCGTCGGTTCTGCGCTGATCGGGCAGAGCTTCACGAATCAGGCAATGTTCCAGAGCCGTGTATCCAGTATCGGGTACAAGGCCGAAGCCTCAGGCTCGAATAACTATGGCCCATCGAATCCTGAACTGCTTCAGCGCACGAAGGATTCGATTACCCAGTGGAAGCTGGACAATCCCGGCGTCCCTGTAAGTCAGCTCCCTGTGGATCTGATTACGAATTCCGGATCGGGTCTTGATCCGCATATTTCTCCGGCTGCGGCGCTCGTGCAGGTTCCCCGGATCAGCAAGCTGACCGGCATTCCGGCAGATACCCTTGAAGCTCTGGTGAAGGAGCATACCGAAGGGCGTGATCTGGGGCTTTTCGGAGAGAAACGGGTGAATGTGCTGAAGCTAAATCTGGCACTGACGGAGATGGCGAAGTAAGCTGAGTCCATAAGGGCTGCTTCCTCCAGTTGTGAGTTGTGAGAATAGAAAGAAGGTGAGTCCGTGGCGCCCTATAAACGCAAGTCTCCTGAGGAGATTCTATATTCTATCTACCAGCTCCAGCGGGGGCGGCTGAAGATCATCATCGGCTCGGTCAGCGGCTCCGGCAAAACCTATCATATGCTGGAGGAAGGCAAGCTGCTGAAGCACCAGGGGATCGATGTAGTGATTAGTGCGGTCTCCACTATGGGCCGGGCGGAGACGGTTCAGCAGCTTGGCGATCTGGAACGCGTGCCCAGTATTCACTGGCTGAAGGACGGCAAGGAGGAGAAGGATCTGCCGCTTGAAGCGCTGGTGGAGCGCAATCCTGAGGTGCTGCTGGTCGATGGTCTGGCCCACCGCAACCGCGAAGAGGCCCGGTTCCCGACAAGGCTTGCGGACATCCGTTATCTGATGGATCAGGGCATCAGCGTAATTACGACTATTAATGTCTATGAGCTGGCCGGTGTGGGCGAGCAGATCTATGAAATGACCGGCATCCGTGCGGAGTGCACCGTGCCGCTCAATACACTGGAACTCGCCGATGAGGTACGGCTGATCGATGTGTCCCCGGAGACCATTCTCAAGCGGCTAGAGGAGGGAGTGCTTGGAGAGGGCGCGCATCCGGCATTATCCCTCAGGGGCAACCTTGGCGTACTCCGTGAGGTGTCGCTGCGGCTGATGGCGGAAGGGGTCAATGATTCTCTGGAAAAGCACCGCGAGGCCGAGGGACTGATCGGCCCATCAGGCGCGACAGAGCGTATTCTGGTGTCCGCGCAGTATCACTGGAATGGTTCCCTCTATATTAGAAGAGGACAGCAGATTGCCAAACGGCTGAACGGAGACCTGCTTATCGTTACCTTCCTGCTGCGCGGACATCCGCTGACCAAGGATCAGCAGGTATTCAAGCGCTCCATCCGCAAGCTGACTGAACGGATTCAGGCCCGGTTCGAGGAGCTGGAGCTGCTGCGTCTGCGGATGCTGCCTACCATGCTTGTGCGCTATGCCATTCAGAACAATGTCACCCGAATTGTGATGGGGCATTCGCAGAAAAGCCGCTGGCAGGAGAAGTGGCAGGGCTCCATTGCCAGCCGTGTCCTACGGCGGACGCGGAATATCGATGTGTTCCTGATGGCTGACCGTGCCGAGCAGGAGGGAGAACGGGTTCTGCCGGTTCGTCCCGCAGTGAAGACGGCGGCAGAACCGTTCCACCGGCTGACCGGCCGGGAGCTGGAGCAGCGGATCGAGGATATCCGCCGGGGCACCTTCAAGGTGTACATCGGCGCAGCCCCGGGCGTAGGCAAAACCTACAAGATGCTCCAGGAAGGCAATCTGCTGCTGGGTAAGGGCATCGATGTAGTCATCGGGCTGCTGGAGACCCACGGGAGAGAGGAAACCGGCAAGCAGGTGGGCAAGTTAACGATGATTCCTAGAGCGCGGATTGCCTACCAGTCCACCGAGCTTACGGAGATGGATACAGCGGCTATTATCGCCCGCCATCCCGAGGTGGTGCTGGTGGATGAGCTGGCCCACACGAATGTTCCCGGAAGCGTGACCCGCAAGCGTTATGAGGATGTTATGAAGCTGCTGGAGAATGGGATCTCTGTCATTACCACGGTCAATGTGCAGCATCTGGAGAGCCTGAACGATGCGGTGGAGCAGTTAACTGGTGTGCGTGTGCGCGAGACGGTGCCGGATGCCATCCTGCGGATGGCGAGTGAGGTGGAGCTGATTGATGTGACTCCGCAGATGCTGCAGCAGCGGATGCGGGAAGGGAAGATCTATGCGCAGGAGAAGGTCAATCAGGCACTGGAGTCCTTCTTCCGCATCGGCAATCTGATCGCGCTGCGTGAGCTGGCGCTCCGCGAGATCGCCGATGATGTGGATGAGCGGCTGGAGGCCTGGGAGCGGGAGCCTGCCCTGCGCGGGCCATGGAGCAGACGGGAGGTTATCTTCGTCTGTGTAGACACAGGGCCGCAGGCTGAACGGCTGGTCCGCCGCGGCTTCCGCATTGCACACCGCCTGAAGGCGGAGTGGCATGTTCACTACGTGCACTGTACCCGCATGAAGACGGCGGAGGAGCAGAAGCGGCTGGATACGCTGAAGGCTCTGACCGAGCGGCTGGGCGGGGTAATGGACATTACGGAGGCGGGAAGCCGCAAGCATCTCTATAAGCATCTGCTCCAGCGGATGAATGACATGCAGACTACACAGCTGATCATCGGCCAGTCCCGCAGACCGTTCCTGCGCAGCCTGTTCTCGGTGAGCTTCGTTCAATATTTGCTGCGGCATGCCCGGCATATGGATATGCTGATCGTGGCCGTTCATACGCAGATGATGGAATGAACCTGTCTGCATGCAGTCCTGCGGCCCTGTGCGGCTAATGTACAATTTACACGGGTTTGTTCAGTAATTGACATCCCCGGCACCATTGGCAATTGCGCTAGTAGGGTCCCCGCTGCTAACCTAATGAACAGATGTTCAATTAAAGACAACTGTTTGAAGCGGAGAGGGGATTCGAGATGCGAATATTAGTGATGGGTGCAGGGGTAATAGGCAGTTATTTGGCACATGTGCTGGTACGGGGCGGGAATGAGGTCACGATGCTGGCCAGAACGAAGCGGGCGGGCCAATTGAAGAAGGACGGACTGGTCCTCCGGCATTATTTTCAGCGCAAAACGACTGTAGATCAGGTGAAGGTGATATCCGAGCTGCGGAGGGATGATGTCTATGATCTGATCTTCGTAGTGATGAAATACAATGACTTCCCGGCGGTGCTGCCGGCGCTGGCAGACAACGGAAGTAAAAATATTGTGCTTGTCGGCAATAACGGGGATACCGGCGGGATGCAGCAGTTCTTCAAGGGGAATAGCCGGATTCCGCAGAATATTGCGTTTGGCTTCCAGATTAACGGGGGGACCCGTGAGGAAGACGGGCGTGTCATCGTTGTAAGCGGTGGCGGCAAGATGGTGCTGGGCAGTCTGGAGGGTGAGGTTCCGTTCAAGACGGAGCTTGCGGAGGCCTTCCGTCAGACGAAGTATAAGCTGGATTATTCGCAGGATATTAACGCCTGGCTCCTGAGTCACATTGTTTCAATTATCCCGGTGATGTCGGTCATTTATCTTCATGATTTTGATTTGGCACATGCAAGCAGAGACTCCGCCCGCTGGAAACAGGCAGTTGCCCTAATGGATGAAGGGTTCCGCGTGCTCTCCGCGCTGGGCTTACCCGTTAACCCGGCCTCCCTGGTTAACGGAGCGAAGAAGCACCCGGCACTGCTTGCCCAAGGGTTGAGATGGTTACAAAAGCTACCCTTCATGAAGCTGATCGATGGCTCATTCAGCGAGATTGCGGCACTCTATCAAGCCTTTGAACCTCTGATGCAGCAGGCCAATCTCTCCACACCGGCGTGGGATGACTTCAAGCAGCAGTCGATGAGGAAATATGCGCTGGAGCAGGCTTAGGATGAACGGATTCATGGAGAACAAATCGACTCCACCAACGAACAGCTCAGGAAGCTCCGCTTAGGCGGAGTTTGCTGGGCTGTTTTTGCTCTTGCGAGTAGGTGAAGGACCAATGTAATCGGAAAATCGATTACATTGCGCTCGCGAGAGGGCAGATGACTGGATGTAATCGGAAAACCGATTACATTGCGCTCGTGAGAGGACAGATGACTGGATATAATCGGAAAACCGATTACATTGCGCTCGTGAGAGGACAGATGACTGGATATAATCGGAAAACCGATTACATTGCGCTGGTTAGAGGGCGGATGGCCAAATGTAATCGGAAAACCGATTACAATGTGCTCGCGAGAGGACAGATGACTGGATGTAATCGAAAAACTGATTACATTGCGCTGGTGAGAGGACAGATGGGTAAGGCTGTTTTTGCCCAGGAGCCCATTCACTTTCAGCATAAAAAAATCATTAACACCATATACATAATGTTCCAATTAATTTATGAAGTCTTGTGATTTAACCCTCAGTTGACACAATTCTCCCATCTTCTTTAAGTGGGGGATGAATGGAAACGGTCTAATCTACATGGATTCTAACCGTCTAAGATGCTATAATAAAAGTATTCAGTCGTATCTTGGAAAGGTCAGTGAATCAATGAAATTAGACTCGAATAACCATTCAGTGTTCTCCCTTCACTTCCACCTTATTCTAGTCATCAAGTATCGTAGGAAAGTAATTACAGATCCAATATCCGAACGTCTGAAAGAGATATTTGCATACATTCAGCCTACTTACAATGTGACTTTGCAGGAATGGAATCATGACAGGGATCACGTTCATGTCCTAATGAAAACGCATCCTAATACCGACATTTCTAAATTTCTCAACGCTTATAAGAGTGCATCATCTAGGCTGATCAAGAAGGAGTTTCCTACCCTCCGAAAATCACTTTGGAAAGAGGCTTTTTGGTCACGCTCCTATTGCTTGCTTACAACGGGTGAAGCGCCAATAGACGTCATTCAAAAATACATCGAAAACCAAGGTGTGAAAGGGTGATCGCCATTGCTGAAAGCCTACAAATACCGTATCTATCCAAGCCATGGGCAACAACACTACTTCGCTAAAGTGTTCGGATGCGTTCGCTTCATCTACAACAGAATGCTTGCAGATAAAATTGAACATTACAAGCAAACGGAAACGATGCTGAGGAATACACCTGCACAATACAAAAAGGAATTCGACTGGCTGAAAGAAGTCGATAGCCTTGCCTTAGCGAATACACAACTAAATTTAGACAAGGCGTATAAGAATTTTTTACGGGATAAGAAAACGGGATTTCCTAAATTCAAGAGCAAGAAGACGAATAATCATAGCTTCACAACGAATAACCAAAAGGGAACAGTGGCTATAGAAGATGGATATCTCAAGATTCCAAAGCTAAAAACTGGCATCAAAATCAAGCTGCACCGACCATTCGTGGGGCTGATCAAATCATGTACGATTTCAAAAACACCAACGGGAAAGTATTATGCTTCCGTATTGGTTGAAACGGATATCGTCCAGTTGCCCAACATGCATACGAAGATTGGCGTTGATCTTGGGCTGAAAGACTTTGCTATTACTTCAAATGGCGAAATCATATCCAATCCTAAATACTTGCGTACGTCTGAAAAGCGATTAGCGAAGCTGCAAAAGGATGTATCGCGGAAGAAGAAGGGGAGCCATAACCGTCATAAGGCTAGGCTGAAAGTTGCCAAGCACCATGAAAAAATAGCGAATCAGCGTAAAGACTTCTTGCATAAAACGTCTGCCAAAATGATAAACGAAAACCAAGTCATCGTGATGGAAGACTTACGTGTAAAGAATATGATGCAGAATCACAAACTTGCAAAAGCGATTAGCGAGGTATCTTGGAGTATGTTCCGTTCCATGCTTGAATATAAGGCTCAATGGTATGGCAGAGAACTGATTATTGCCCCTAAGCACTATGCAAGCAGTCAGCTTTGCTCCTGTTGCGGTTATAAGAACGCAGAGGTGAAGAATCTCGCCTTGCGAGAGTGGACTTGTCCAGAATGTAACGTGCATCATAATCGCGATGTAAACGCTGCTCAAAACCTACTGAAACTAGCCATGTGATATAGCAATGATTGGGCTAGGGACTAGCCTTTGAGCTTGGGTAAACTTGGAGCAGTAGCTTCATTGACCAAGAAGCCGCCACCTCTTAGGTGGATGGTAGTTCACCGTGCTAAAGAGATATGCTTATAACAATGTGGCTACAAATACAACCGAAGGAGTGGACTAACTATGACTATCATCGATACTATTCAAACGAGAAGAACGATCAAAGCCTTCCGGCCAGACCCGATTAAAAAGGAGGAGCTCAATACTTGGCTGGAAGCTGCCAGCTATGCTCCGAACCACCGGATGAATGAGCCGTGGGAGCTGTTGTTCATTGGGCCGCAGACCCGTGCAGCGCTGAACCATAAGACTGATTTTGGCGGCGCTCCGGTGCTGATTGGAGTCTTATCCAAATCTGCCGCTACCACAATGGAACGTGAAGAGAACATCATGGCCGTGTCCTGCTATATCCAGAATTTCATGCTGGCAGCCCATGAGGCAGGAGCTGGCGTGTTCTGGTCGTCACTCGGCGGTACAGCCAAGGGCCGTGAGGTGCTAGGCGTTCCTGAAGAGCAGGATGTTATTGCGGTGCTTGCCGTAGGGTATCCTTCGGAAGTGCCTGCTGTCAAACAGAGAACACCAATGACTGATAAAATCACATATTTACCCTAAACGGACGAACGGATGCGACGACTGATGAGATGAAGGTGAACGGAATGTGGAAGCTCAGGAGCTTCATGAAGCCATACGCGCTCTGGAGCGTGCTTGCCCCGCTGTTAATGGTAGTTGAAGTAGTGATGGACCTGCTGCAGCCTGCACTTATGGCCAGCATTGTAGATAAAGGCCTGATGAAGAATGATTTATCGCATATCCTCTCCACAGGCGGCATTATGATTGGAATCGCTGTCATCGGGATGGCCGGCGGTGTGGGCTGTGCGATATGTGCAAGTATTGCCTCACAGAATTTCGGGAATGATCTGCGGATTAAGCTTTTTGAGCATATCCAGACCTTCTCCAACCGCAATTTGGACCGGCTGAAGACCGGCTCGCTGATCACCCGGCTGACTAACGATGTGGTGCAGCTCCAGACCTTCGTGCAGATGATTCTGCGGAGCTTCGTGCGGTCGCCGCTGCTGCTGATCGGCAGTCTGATCATGGCGGTGCGGATCAGCCCGTCCCTGGCGTTGATCCTGCTCGCTGCGGTTCCGCTGCTGTTCATCCTGCTGTTTGTGCTGATCCGGCTTTCTTTTCCGCTATTTGCCCGGATGCAGGAGAAGCTGGATGGTGTGAGTAACGTGCTGCAGGAGAATCTCACCGGCATTCGCGTAATCAAGGCCTTCGTCCGTGGAGACCATGAGCAGAAGCGCTTCGATACCGCCAATACCGGCTATACGGATACCGGAATCCGGGCGATCCGCCTGATGGCGCTGAATATGCCGCTTATGATGCTGATTCTGAATGCCAGCATTATTGCTGTGCTCTGGTTCGGAGGCATACAGAACTGGAACGGGGCGCTGCCCGTTGGTGAACTAATTGCCTTCATTAACTATGTTACTCAATTGCTCATGTCGATGATGATGCTGAGCACGATGCTTGCCTTCGTATCACGGGCCAAGGTATCGGGGGACCGTGTGAATGAAGTTTTCGCCGCCACAAGTGAAATTACCGAAGCGCCTGCGGCGGACCAAGCAGCCATTACACTCGGACGGATTGAATTCAGCAAGGTCTCCTTCGCCTATAACCGCGCGGATGAGAATCTTGTGCTGGAGGATATCAGCTTTGCAGCCAGTCCCGGGGAGACGATCGCTATTCTGGGGGCAACTGGAGCAGGCAAGTCTACCCTGGTTAGTCTGATTCCAAGATTCTATGAGGTCTTGTCCGGTGCCGTTCTGATCGACGGAACAGACATCCGTGAGATTAGCCTAGAGCATCTGCGGAGCCGGATCGGCTTCGTAATGCAGCAGTCCCTGCTGTTCAGCGGCAGTATCCGGGATAATATCCGTTACGGACGGCCGGAAGCCACAGATGAAGAAGTGGAGCAGGCGGCTGTGGCCGCAGAAGCACATGGATTCATTACAGCTATGCCGCAAGGCTACGACACGCAGCTCGGACAACGCGGGGTGAACCTGTCAGGCGGACAAAAGCAGCGTCTGTCCATTGCACGTGCGCTGTTAATTAAGCCGGCCATTCTGATCCTGGATGACAGCACCAGCGCTCTGGATGCGGTTACCGAAGCAAGCATCCGCCTGCTGCTGAAGACGGAGCTTCAGGACTCTACTGTCGTTATGATTGCCCAGCGGGTGTCTTCCATTATAGATGCCGACCGGATCTTGATTCTGGAGAACGGCCGGATCGCCGCACAGGGTACGCATACCGAGCTGATGGCAGGCAGCGAGATCTACCGGGACATCCGTCACTCCCAGCTGAAGGAAGAGGAGGAGCCCTATGTCCAGTCAACGTAAAAGGGAGCAGGCTCCCGGCGGACCTGGAGCGTTAGGCGGCGGGCCTCCCGGCCGTGTTGGCGTAACCCCCAAGGTACGTCCGAAGAATAGCAAGGCAACCATCCTCCGCATCTGGTCCTATCTGAACCGTCAGCGGACAGGGCTGATTATGGTCTACGTATTCACGATGCTGAATGCTGTTCTCGCCCTGATCGGACCCTACCTGCTAGGAAAAGCTATTGATACCGCGATCCTCCCGCAGGATTATAGTCTGCTGGTCCGGTTCTGTCTCCTTCTGGGCGGCATTTATCTGCTGGGCAGCGCCGTCTCTTGGGTCCAGGCTTATGTGATGACCTCCGTCTCGCAGCGCACGGTGTATGAGTTGCGGCGGGACCTGTTCGCCAAATACCAGGAGCTGCCGGTCAGCTTCTTTGATACCCATGCTAACGGTGAGCTAATGAGCCGTGCAACTAATGACATCGACAACGTCTCGAACTCGCTGAATCAGAGTGTAACCCAGCTGCTGAACAGTCTGATTACACTTAGCGGCTCTCTGATCATTATGCTGATGCTGAATGTGCCGTTGACTGGAGTTGCTCTGGTAACCATTCCGCTGGTCGTACTGGCGAGCCGCCGGATTACCGGCTTAAGCCGGATCTACTTCAAGGATCAGCAGCAGCATCTGGGTGAGCTGAACGGCTTCATTGAAGAAGCGGTCAGCGGCCAAAAGGTGATCAAGCAATACCGCAGAGAACAGGCGGAGGTCGCCAGATTCCGAGGAATAAGCGGGGAGCTTAACAAAGCTAGCATTAAGGCGCAGATCGTATCAGGCCTGGTAGGACCAGTAATGAACCTGATTAACAATCTGAACTTTGCGCTGATTGCCGGCATTGGCGGCTGGATGGCTTATCATGGGCTGGTTACCGTGGGGGTCATTGTCAGTATGCTGAACTATGCCAAGCAGTTCGGCCGGCCCATCTCCGACCTTGCGAACCAGTATAACCTGATCCAATCGGCAATTGCCGGTGCCGAGCGCGTATTTGAAGTGATGGATATGCCTTCTGAGTACAGCGGGGAGCAGCCTCAGGAACTGGAGCGGATACGCGGGGAAGTTGTTTTCCGGGATGTAGTGTTCGGCTATCAGCCGGGCGAGCCTATTCTGAACGGGGTAAGCTTCACCGCACAGCCGGGTGAGACTATCGCCCTGGTCGGGCCGACCGGAGCGGGGAAGACGACCATTGTCAACCTGCTGACGCGCTTCTATGAAGTGAGCGGCGGTGAGCTGCTGATCGACGGCAGGGATATCCGGGAGCTGGGTAAAAACGGTCTGCGCCGCCAGCTCGGCATGGTGCTGCAGGACGCTCATGTCTTCTCGGGAACCATCCGCGAGAATATCCGGTTCGGCCGCCTGGAGGCCACAGACCGTGAGGTGGAGGAAGCCGCTAATCTCGCCAACGTCAGCGGCTTCATTGCGCGGATGCCGCAGGGGTACGATACGCTGCTGGGCACGGACGGGACCACCTTGAGTCACGGCCAGCGCCAGCTGTTGACCATTGCCCGCGCCATTCTGGCCGATCCGGCCATCCTCATTCTGGATGAGGCAACGAGCAGTGTGGATACCCGGACAGAGATGCATATCCAGCAGGCCATGCGGACACTGATGAAGGGCCGCACCAGCTTCGTGATCGCCCACCGGCTCAGCACCATTCAGGATGCTGACCGGATTCTGGTCATTCAGGGCGGGCAGATCGCCGAGCAGGGCAGCCACAGCCAGCTCCTTGCGCTGCAAGGGATATATTCCGAGCTGTATAACAGCCAGTTCAAGCAGGCTTTTGAAGCCGGGTAAGCAAGGCACGCCGATTAAGGTACGATGATTAAATAGCAGACAGCGATCCTCCGTTTAATAGAGAATCGCTGTTTTGCGTTTTGGCTTCAGCCGCTATTAGTCTGAGGGGATTCCTGCACAAAATGCAACAATGTTCATGATCCAGCACCGTGCTGATGGAAATCCTGCACTAATTACAACAATGTGTGTTCCTCAGCCGTGAATCGCAGCGAATTCCTGCAATAAGTGCAACAATGTTCATTATCTGAGCTCAAAACGGACAGAGATCCTGCAAAAAGTGCAACATTTGTGTTCAGTGGGGCTACTTTCTCTTTCGGATTTTTGATAAGTGGCAAACTTTCTCTTTGAGTATGTTTGAGGTTCAATCTAAGTAGCACTTTTAGCTCAAACAGCGGAGCGGGCGGAACGATTGTGGAAAAGCGGAGCGTTCGCCTTTGTGTCCGGATTTTCACCGCTAAGGGGAATGGAAAAAATCTGGACACAACAGCGATTGGAACAACGTTCCGTTTGCGCAGCGTTCACCCGAGCGCTAACATTTCGCATACTCCATCACTCATTTTTCAATCAATTTCACAACAGGACACATAAAGGACATAACACTCGACTATGCTGAGAGGTATAAACGGGTTGAAAGCAGGGAGTACATTGAACAAAAAGCTATTGCTTGTCGAAGACGAGCTGCGTATCCGTGAGCTGGTGTCGGATTATTTCATACAGGACGGCTGGGAGGTACGCGAAGCCGATAATGGGCAGGACGCGCTCCTGTGGTTCGATTCGCTGGAGCCGGATCTGCTGATTCTGGATATTATGATGCCCAAAATGGACGGATTTCAGGTATGCCGGGAGATCCGCAAGAAATCGGCGACCCCGATTATTCTGCTGACCGCCAAATCCGCCGATGACGACAAAATACACGGCTTCGAGCTGGGCGCCGATGATTATGTAACCAAGCCGTTCAGTCCCAAGGTGCTGGTGGCCCGGGCTGCCGCGCTGATGAAACGGGTGGAAGGCGCACACCAGCCAGAATCCGGTGTAGTGAGATTCGGCTCGGCCATCTTCAACACCATGGCGCACCGTCTAGAGGTGGAAGGTGCCGATGTTGAGCTGACTCCGAAGGAATATGATCTCCTGTGGCTGCTGATCCGCAACAAGGGCCATGTGGTCTCGCGGGATACCATCCTCAGCCGGGTGTGGGGAATTGAATTCGAGGGGGACTCCCGGGTCGTGGACAGCCACATCAAGAAACTGCGCAGCAAGCTGGGGTATGAATCCCGCCACATCCGCACGGTCATTGGAACCGGCTACAGATTCGAGGACGAGGAATGAAACGATGGGGTATTACCTTCAAGCTGTTCGTGATGACCGTAATCTTCTTCGTCTGTTTCTACGGGATGGTAATCCTCAGCCAGTTCCTGCTGTTCGACCGCTTCTACCAGACGCAGAAGGAGTCCCGTGTGGAGAAGCATCTCAAGAGCTTCGGGACAAGCTACACCAAAGAAGCCTGGGGCAGAACCCGGACTTCCCGCGAGCTGGTCCGGTTCATGCTGCGCAACAAGACACAGATGGTCATTCTGAAGCTGGACGGCCGGATGAAGTCGGAAGATCCGTTCCGCATGAAGCTGATTGACGATAAAGGCCAGACCCAGGTGATCCCCATGTCCCTGTTCATGAATCAGTTCGGGGATATGCTCCGGTCGGCCCATTTGAAAGAGAATGACCGGGTTACCATCCAGGGAGAGCTTGTCACTGGCGAGAATGACCTCGGCAATCAGTTTTTCCCGCTCATGATTACCAAACAGGGGTTCCAGCCGGTAGGCGAGGAGGCGGAGCTGGGCAACACAAGCATTACCGGGACGATTACGGAGCTGGTCCTGCCGGATCTGAAAATATGGAACCCGCGCCAGGGCATCCTGTTCGAGGCCGTAGAGGACTGGTTCCCGTTAAATACGGGGCAGCTGGAGAGCCTGGGCAAACTGAACATGATCAAGGAAGAGTGGACGGCTCCCTGGAGCGGTATCCGCAATTCCGTGATGATTCTGCCCGTGAAGCAGGCAAGCGGGGAGATTGAGCTGTTGTTCTCAGTGACCTCGCTGCAGGATGTTAAAGATTCCAATGAAGCGCTGCGCTGGTTCTTTTTATACTTAGGGCTTGGCGGGTTCGTGCTGATTCTGGTCCTCTCGCTGTTCTATTCCAAGATGGTGACCCGGCCCTTGATCAAGCTCAATAATACGGCCAAACGGATGGTAGCGCTCGATTTCACCGGCCATGCCTCCATCCGCCAGAAGGATGAGCTGGGCAACCTGTCCAGAAGCATGTTCACCTTGTCCCAAAGTCTGGATACTGCACTGGGCGAGCTTCGGGAGACGAATCAGCAGCTGGTGGAGGAGATGGAGCAGAAGAAGAAGCTGGAGCAGATGCAGCAGGACTTTTTTGCCAGTGCCTCCCATGAGCTGAAGACGCCGCTTAGCATCATCAAGGGCTTCGCCGAGGGTCTGGAGGATGGGGTGAGCGCCGGCAAGCAGGATCATTACATCAAGGTCATTATCGAAGAGGCTGACAAGATGGAGTTCCTGGTAAAAGATATGCTGGACCTGGCCCGGCTGGAGTCCGGCACGATCAAGCTGCGCAAAAGCTCATTCATGCTGAGCGAAATGACCGAAAAGGTGACCGGTAAACTGGTGCATTCCCTCCAGACTAAGCAGCTGGATGTGGTCATTATTCCGGCGAATGAATTGCCTGTATATGCGGATGCTACATGGATTGAACAGGTGCTCAGCAATCTGCTGACCAACGCGATCCGTCATGCCGAAGAGAGCAGTACTATAACCGTTACATTGGAGAGTCAGCCTAAGAAGCTTCTGTTCACCATACACAATAAAGGGGAGAGAATCCCCGAGGATCAGCTGGCGCATATCTGGGAGCGCTTCTACCGGATCGAGGCTTCACGCAGCCGTCTGACGGGAGGAACCGGACTCGGATTATCCATTGCGAAGCAAATTTTAGATATGCATGGCTGCCGGTATGCAGTGATGAACACCACGGACGGCGTCTGTTTTAGTATAAGCTTTGAAGGCTGAGCCGCCCCAATTACCAATTTGTCTGGAAAGGAGTGAACAGCAATGAAATGGAGCTGGCTGCCTTCAATGTGCACACTGGGGAACCTGGGCTTCGGATCAATTTCCCTGCTATTCACGATTGAGGAACGTTATGATCTTGCTTTATTAATGATACTGCTGGCTGCAATATGCGATGTTATGGACGGACTGCTCGCCCGGATGCTCCATTGCACCAGTGATTTCGGCAAACAACTGGACTCTTTGGCGGATATTATTTCGTTTGGTATCGCTCCCGTCTTTCTTATTCTGTTATACCGGCTGGAGAACGTGCAGTGGGTCGGACCTGTGGCTGCGGTCGCATTCCTGATCTGCGGGGCGCTGCGGCTGGCCAGATTCAATATCTCGGCTCCTTCCAAGGGCTTCGTGGGCATGCCGATTACGGCAGCCGGATTGCTTCTGTCGATGACCACACTTATAGGTGAGCGGCTGAAGCCGGAAATGGTCATTTTAATTATGGGACTGTTGTCCATACTGATGATAAGCAGGGTTCCATTCCCTTCGTTCAAAAAATTCGTTAACAGGAAGTGATTGTTCATGCCATGGGTCATCGAGATGATCTCACAATACGGTTATATAGCTATATTCGCGCTGCTGGCGCTGGGGCTTGTCGGACTTCCCGTTCCCGATGAGCTGCTGACGCTGTTCGTTGGCTATCTATCCTCTACCATGGTGCTGGATTTCTCGCTTTCGGTTCTGGTCTGTTTCATAGGCTCGATTACAGGCATGCTGATCAGCTATACCATCGGTCTCAGAGTGGGGCAGCCTGTTGTGGACCGGTACGGGAAATGGGTAGGCCTGACGCCCAAAAGATTCGCCTATGTCAAACGCTGGTTTTTCCGGTTCGGCAACTGGACGATCTTCATCGCTTATTTTGTTCCGGGCATCCGGCATGTGACCAGCTACATCTCGGGCATCAGCGCCATGTCCTTCCGAAAATATTTAATGGTCACCCTGGCCGGTGCCTTTATCTGGTCACTCCTGTTTGTCTCGATTGGCTATCTGATCGGTTCGAGGCTAACCTTTGCTTGAGTTAAGTAATAATCTTTTATAATCAAACAGGAACTTACAGCGGCTGAACGTTCTGTTATATACTGCAAGTAGTATTTATGGCTATGAAGCTAGGAATTATAGCGTTTCTGAGGAGGTATGACTGTAATGTCCGAATTACAAGAGATAGTTATTGAAGAATATGTACCGGAGAGGCACGCTGCTTCCATTGCCGAGATGTGGAACAGAAGTGCAGAGAGCTGGGGCGGAGACGGAGCGTACCGGACAGAGGAAAGCGTGCTGCGGGAACACGAGAACAGCCCGATGCTCAAGTTGTTCCTGGCGGTAAGCGGCTCAGAGGTCATTGGATACTGCAGCTTCTCCCATTATAAAGAGGATACCGGAGCGCTCTATATCGCTCTGCTCAACGTAAGACCGGATTACCATGGACGCAAGGTGGGCAAGGCGCTGGTAAGACGTTCGATCGAAGAGACGATTAAGCTGGGCTGGCCGCGGCTGGATCTCTATACGTGGCCCGGTAATGTCAAGGCGGTGCCTACGTATAAGAAAAGCGGGTTCTTCTGGGAAAACCGGGATGACACCACTCACCTGATGAACTTCATTCCCTCGGTGCTTCAGACCGGAGCGGTGAAGTCTTATTTCGAGAAGATAGACTGGTATAATGACAGCATCCGCGAGATCAAGGTAGCGCCTGACGGTCATGGGGAAAACGGCTTTGACTATTTTACATATGAATGGCTGAAGGACGGCCTGTCGCTGAAAATGGAATATGAGCGGACCGGCCGCGGCCTGCGCCTCATTGAGACGGAGGATTACCGGATACAGGTAACGATTCCTGTGCAGCATGAGCTGCCCTTTGGAGCGGAATACCCTGTCGTTTATGAGGCCTTTAATAAGAGCGGGAAACCCCTGTCACTCCAGATTAGCGGGAAAAGCAATGCGCAAATCCGCTTGGAGCTGGACGCCGCACAGACAATCGAATCCGAGGCGCGGATCGAAGGCCGCTTCTTCATCCATCCGGTGGAGGAGGAGCAGGATCTCTATCAGACCCACCCTGTGGTGGAGGCTGAACTGCTTATTAACGGCCTGCCTGCCGTCTTCAAGCTGGGCATTAAGCCGAAATTCCCGGTCAAGGTGAAGCTGCATCTGCCGGACAGAACGCTCTTTGCGGGTGAAGAGGTAGAGCTGGATGTAACAGTAGAGAACGAGTATAGCAAGGATACCGTGTTCAGCTTTGAGCTGCCGGAGGATGAGATTTTGTCGTTCAGTCAAAAGCGTTACACCGTAGAGGTTCCGGCCAAGAGCCGGAGAACCGTTACCGCAGCGGCCCGGCTGCTCGGGTACGGGATTTGGCACCATTCGGTGAGCATCCGCAGTGCAGAAGAAGGAGCCGGTTCAGCTATCCTGGAACAGGAGCTGAGCCTGGTCTTCTCCGGAGCAGAGACGGCCTTCGGCGGCCCGACCGACAAGGACTGGATCATCAGCAATGGCCGCTATTCCGCCGTTCTGAACAAAACGAACCACTGGCTAACTTTTTTCCAGAACCGTAAATATCTGATGAACCTGCCTTATCCGAAGCTTGGACTGCCGTATACGAATGAATTCAACAAATTCTCGGCGCTGGATGTGAAGATCTCCAGGGATCAAGAGGCTATCGTGCTTGAGGCTACTTATGAAGCCGGCATCAGGAAAGGCTTGCTGCTGACGATGGTGGTGAAGCTGCTGGGCAACGGGATGGTCTCCCGTTATTTCAGAATCGACAACCCGCAGGCTACCGCACAGGAGGAAGAGCTGTTACTGAAGGACAGCTTCCGCTTCGGTCTGCACGGCGGCGTCATCCCTTACCGCGGCAAATATATAGATCTGAGCGCAGGGGCTGAAGCCTCCGGCATGGATTACTGGGAAGCGCAGGATTTCACGGAGAACTGGATGTTCGCTGCGGATGAAGGCTTCTCCAGAGGGATTAGCTGGCCGTCAGAGCTTAAGCTGATTCAAGATTCTTGGATGCATGCTGTGGAGCATTCCCTGGGACGGATTCCCGCCGGCGGGCGGAAGGAAACGCAGCCGCTGCGGATCGCTCTGGGAACCTGGGACCATTGGAAGGATTTCCGTGCTTATGCGCTGCAAAGCGGCAACAGCAATGCTGAGGAACTCACCACTACAGAGCAGCTGGAGCTGAGCCTGAATAACGGGAATCCGTTCATCAGCGGAGAGGCTAAGCTTCTCCTTCAGGAGCAGAAGAAGAGTTATCTGGCGGGTGAGATTCGGATCTCTTCCGGAGCAGGCAGCATGGAGGAAGCCCGGCTAACGGTGCAAGAGGAAGAGAAGCTCAGAGAAGCAGCTCTGCCGCTGACAGTACCGGCAGGCGCTGCCCCGGATGTGCTGACCCTGCATCTGGATCTGGACAGTTATGTGCAGGATCACTCCTTCCTGGTCTTGCCGGTCGCGGCTGAACGTGTCCGGCAGGAGAGACTCACAGCAGAAGGGGCACAGGTACTGGCTGTGGACAACGGGATACTGCGGATACAGGCTAGTCCTGACTTTGCACCGGGATTGTTCTCGCTTGCCCATCAGGGCGAGGAATGGCTTGAATCTTCTTTTCCGCAGCCGATTGCAAAGTCCTGGTGGAATCCATGGGTGGGTGGTATCGTAACCACTGTGGAAGAAATCGCCTTGCGCAGCTTCATGGAGGAGCCGCTAACGGCTGATTTCGCCGAATTGACCGATAACAAGGGGAACCGCTGGTCGGGTATACGGATGAGCGTTACCATTCAGAAGAATGATAAATACAAAGGACTCGTACTGCATCAATATTACATGCTGCTGCCGGGCGTTCCGGTGCTTGTCTCTACGGTACATGTGGAGCAGAATACAGGCGGTCCGCTGCACCCGTTGCAGCTTGAGACTTCAACCTTCTATCAGGCCGCTTCTGCGATCAAGGCGGGTAGAGGATACCTCAAGAATAGCAGAGGGGAACAGCTGGTGTATAAGGCAGGCAGAGTACAGTCAGGAGCTAAAAGTTCAAACGGGCTTCTGCAGCTGGGTTCTGAGGAGCGCCAGCACCGCTTGACGTTAATTGCAGCACCTGAACATTCCTCTCCCTCTCTTATGGTGAATGCAGATGCAATACTGTCTTATACGGAGGAGTACCTGCATCTGCAGGATGGCAAGGAGCAGTTCAGCAAACCGCAATTCTATCTGATCTCGGATCTCCAGATACCTGAGCAGGCCTATGGCGATCTGCTGTCGATCCGGTTCAAGAAGTGAGTCAGAGAAAGGAAGCTTCTATGAAAATCATTGACGCACATGTGCATTATTCCAATATTGCAGCCTTCCACGAAACAGCGCAGACCTTGGCGCATATCGATTATACCGGCAAGGGACTCCTGGAGGAGTTCCGCCGCAGCGGTGTCATTGCCGGGGTCGGCATGGGAGTGACTGAGACGGTTGCCGGAGCTTTTCCCGATTCCGCTGCCCTCAATCCCATGCTGCTTGACCTGAGCGGGACACTGCCGGACAATCTGTTCACCTGCGTGGGTATTAACCCGCTCACTCTTCATCTGGAGGGGCAGCTCGAAGCACTGGAGCAATCGCTGCAGCGCTCCGATGTCGTTGGCATCAAGCTGTACGCCGGGTATTACCACTTCAATGTGGGGGATGAGATCTATGATCCGGTCTATAAGCTGGCTGCTGCTTACGGCCTTCCGGTGGTCATTCATGGCGGATTGACTTATGCGGACCAGGGATTGCTGAAATACTCCCACCCGCTGTCCATGGAGGAGACCTTCCTGAAGCACCGGGAGATTACCTTCATGCTCTGCCACCTGGGCGATCCCTGGGTCATGGACACCGCAGCCCTGCTGGAGAAGAATCCTAATCTCTACACAGATTTATCCGGCTGGATTGTCGGCGATCAGGCCAAGGTGGACCGGCTGCTGACCGAGCAGACCTATACCGATCATTTCCGCCGGGCGCTGGTGTTCGCCGAGAAATACGACCGGCTGGTCTTCGGCACCGACTGGCCGCTGGTTCCGCTGGATGCTTATATTACCTTCGTGAAGCACCTGGTGCCGGAGGCTTATCATGAAGACGTCTTTTATAACAACGCACTCCGCGTGTTCCCTAAGCTTGCGGAGCGGATCAGTGAACTGAATCTATAGTGAGATGGGCTGCAGACTTCCCCCGGAATGGTATTCCGGGGGTTTTTAGTTTGTTGCGCGGGTAAGCGGGGCGGGTTACTACTTCTGATGGACGACCTGTGGTAAGCTGAGAGTAGCGTGTTAAAGTCTGAGCATGAACATCGAGTTGATATTGGGGGCTGACACTGGGCAGGTACTACACCCGTTACCGACTTCTACTCTTAAATTTAATTAGCTGATTGTATTTCCTGCATTAGAAAAGGCATAGCTGACCGTAAAATGAGATTCTATTGTATTTCATACAGTGGAATGTTGAGTTTTGGGTGAAAAATGGCCTTTTTACAACATTCAATTGTACGGAATACAATAGATGCTATTTTAAAGTCTTTTTTTAAGCATTCTAATGTATAAAATGCAGTTACTATCATTCAAGTGCCTAGCATCCGAATGACTACTGTGCAAATAAGAAGCTGGCTCGTAAAGGTCCGGTAATGGTCTTTTTACATTCACAGAGGGAGAGGTATCATGCCATACATACAGGTACATGATCTTGAAATGTTCTATGAACAGATGGGCACCGGAGAACCGGTGATCTTCCTGCATAGTCATTATTCCCGCAGCATGCTGGCCTTCAGCAGCCAGGTTCTGGACTTCCAGAACCAATACAGTTGTTACTTCCCGGATCTTAGGGGGCATGGCAGGACCCGCAGCCGGGATCTCGACTGGTCTACTCCGCAAATTGCTGAGGATATGGCCGGATTCATGGATCGAATGAACATTGAACGGGCACATCTTATTGGATACAGTATGGGAGCGGGCGTAGGGTTGTACTTGGCGGTGAATCATCCGGGACGAATTGCTACGCTGACTACGATTGGAACCAGCGGCTTCTGTGAACCGGCCGGAGCCGGAGAGTACGAACCTGAACAGCTTCTGGCGAATCAGCAGCAAGCCTTCATTAATCAGATGATTGAGCGGCATCAGGAGGCCCATCAGGGGAATTGGAAATACTATCTTCGGCAAACGGTGCAGGACTGGATCAGGTACCCGGATCTCACGGAGGAACAATTGACCAGTATAACCTGCCCGGCACTGCTCATTACAGGTGAGCATGACCCGTTCGCGGGAGAGGATAGAACGGTGAAGCTCGCTTCCCTCCTTACGGATGCAAGGACACTGATCGTTCAGGGAGCGGGTCACCGCCCGCATATGCTAAGGGAACAGCCCATCCTGGTGAACGATACGATTCTTGAATTCCTTGCACAAAACCCTAGCCACTAACACAAGGGGATGTACACATCCAGAAAGGAGTTACAGATGAAGAAAGTCATCGTAATCGGAGCAGGGATTCTCGGGGCATCGGCAGCTTACCAGTTAGCAGGGCTGGGGGCGGAGGTACTGATTGTAGACCGTCAAGACCCTGGACAAGCTACGGATGCAGCGGCAGGCATTATCTGTCCCTGGCTGTCGCAGCGGCGCAATCAGGCGTGGTACCGGCTGGCGAAGGCGGGGGCGCGGTTCTACCCTGAGCTGATTCAGCAGCTGGAGCAAGGCGGAGAAGCGAATACCGGCTATGCCCGGGTTGGAGCGCTTAGTATACATACGGATGAGAGCAAGCTCGACAAAATAGAAGAGCGGGCACGGATGCGGCTGGCGGATGCCCCGGAGATCGGAGTCATTACGCGGCTTAACGCTCAGGAGACCCGTGAACGGTTCCCGCTGCTGGCGGAAGGATACGCCTCGGTTCATATCAGCGGTGCTGCCAGGGTGGATGGCCGCGCCTTGCGGGACGCTCTGCTTCATTCTGCACAGCAGCAGGGCGCGGTCATGGTTACCGGTGACGCTGCGCTTGCCTTTGAACCGGGCCGGGTAACCGGAATCAACGCAGGGGGACACTATTATCCGGCGGATGAAGTGATTATCTGTGCAGGTGCATGGGCGAACCCGCTGCTCCGGCCGCTGGGCATGGACTTCAAGGTGAGCTACCAGAAGGGGCAAATCATGCATTTGCAGGTTTCTGACCACAAGGATACGGAAGTCTGGCCCGTGGTGATCCCGCCAAGCGATCAATATCTGCTCGCTTTTGCCCGGCAGCAGATTGTTATCGGAGCTACTCATGAGAATGACGTAGAAGGATATAATACCAGAGTGACCGCCGGCGGGATGCAGGAGATTCTGGCTAAGGGGCTGGAAGTAGCGCCTGGACTGGCGGATGGTACCTATAGTGAAGTGAGGGTCGGCTTCCGTCCGTTCACTCCGGGATTTCTGCCGGTCATAGGGGCTGTCCCCGGGTGGAGCGGAGTCCTTGCGGCCAATGGTCTGGGAGCCTCAGGACTTACGATGGGGCCGTATATTGGTTATCAGCTGGCGAAGCTGGCACTCGGCAGGGAGCCTGATCTGGAG
This sequence comes from Paenibacillus sp. FSL R7-0302, assembly GCF_038006885.1. Taxonomy (NCBI): domain Bacteria; kingdom Bacillati; phylum Bacillota; class Bacilli; order Caryophanales; family Paenibacillaceae; genus Paenibacillus; species Paenibacillus sp. FSL R7-0302. The sequence goes on along the minus strand of NZ_JBBOWB010000001.1, from coordinate 2,957,193 downwards.
CTGGACGATTATAGCCTTCAGAGAGCCATAACGGGCGGATGATTACGAATACATTTCCTTCATTGGAACATTATGATTTAATTCGGCTTGCCGGATGAATTTTTGTTTGACAGAAGTGAAGGTCTGATCCATAATACAATCCATACTAAACATATATGATTTATAGGAAGGGTGGATCACACGTGATTAATTTAAAAGCTTCTATGAGAAAAACAGCAGGGCTGGGCACACTCGCGGTACTATTCGTATCGCTGCTTGCCGGCTGCTCCGGGTCTGCCAATCCTGCGGATTCCAGTAATGGGGCTCAGGCCAGTACGGCTCCAGCCGCAACGGAAAGTGCAAGCACAGCAGAGCCTGCAACTGGAGGCACCTTCGTGTATGGCCGCCCGGCTTCCGTAACGTCGTTTGATCTGCATAACCAGATTACATCGAATAACGCATTTGCGATTGATAAAGTGTTTGAGTCACTGGTTGCTTTTGACAGCAAGGGTGAAATTACAGATCAGCTCGCAGCCTCGCATACGATCAGCGAAGACGGCTTAACTTATACGTTCGTACTCCGTGACGGGCTGAAGTTCTCGAACGGTACGCCGGTGACTGCAGAGGATGCGGTATTCTCCCTCCAGCGGCATCTGAAGGTTGGCGGTCCCCTGGCCATCTCGGCCAAAGTAGATACGGTCAAGGCACAGGATGAGAAGACACTGGTAATCACGCTGAAAGAACCCTACACTCCATTCATTTCGGAGCTGTCGAACTTCTCGAACGGGATCATCCCGAATAACTTCGGCGGAGTGACCGAAGAGGAATTCTTCAAGAAGCCGGTAGGCACCGGGCCGTTCGTGATCGAGACCTGGGACCCGGCAGGTGATGTCACCTTCACCAAGAATACCAACTACTGGAAGGAAGGCCAGCCTTATATCGACAAGCTTGTCTATAAGCTGATCCAGGACGACAGCCAAGCCATCAACCAGCTTAAGGCGGGAGCAGTGAATGCAGTTGAAGCCCTGTCGCTACAGAATGCGGGTGAGATCAAGGATGGTGCAGACACAACAGTGGTAACGAACGGCAGCTGGGTGACAGAACAGCTCTTCTTCAATACACTGGATAAGCACTTCTCCGATGTGCATGTCCGCCGGGCACTGGCACTGGCGCTTGACCGTGACGGACTGACCAAGGCCCTGACCTTCGGCTATGCGCAGACGGCGACTTCGCTGCTGCCGTCAACGATCCCTTACAATGCCAATGACAAGATCAAGGCACTGAGCTTCGATCCGGCGGCTGCCAAGGCAGAGCTGGCCAAATCGGCCTTCCCTGACGGATTCTCCACCAAGCTGCTGGTGGCTTCGGGCAACAGCACCCGGGCCCAGGAAGCCCAGATTATCCAGGCAGCCGGCCAGGCGATCGGGATCAAGATTGAGATTGAATCGGTGGAGCTGGCCACCTTCCGTGAACGCTTCTTCGCTTATGATTTCGCGGCGATGCTGAACAGCGGTCAGGCGGATTCCCCGGAAGCGAACTCGATTCTGGCGTTCCAGACCGACCCGGAAGGCTTCAGCAAATCGTATTGGACGCATTACACGAATGAGAAGGTAACCAAGCTGCTATATGAAGGCCAGAAGACAGCAGACGGTGAAGGACGGGCTACCATCTACACCGAGCTTTTACAGACGCTTGCCGATGAAGTTCCTTACATCCCGCTGTACTATCCTGATATCCTGATCGGCGCCCGTTCTTCAGTTGACGGACTTGTGGTTCTGCCTAACGGCAGCATCCGTCTGGAAGATGTCCGACTATCTAAATGATGAAATCCAGGCTAACCCTGAGGGGTGCAGCTGGAAACAACGGTTCTTACAAGTGGCTGGCCTTAGCCCTTGTAAGAGCCTTACTTGTTATCCTCTGCGTAATGACGGCGGTCTTTTTCCTGATTCGAATAGTACCCGGCGACCCCGCCAAAATGATTCTCGGTGAATACAGCACACCTGAAGCGCTTAAGAATATGCACCACACGCTGGGACTGGATCTCTCCTTATGGGATCAGTTCACCCGGTTCGTGAAGCTGCTGTTCACTCAGGGAGATACCGGAAACTCTATTATCGCGGGCACCTCGTCCAGAGAGCTGATTGCAGAGCGTGCTCCGGTCACCTTGTTGCTGATTGTAATTGCCTCGGGGCTTGCGATGATTACAGCACTGCTGCTGGCAACGGTTGCTGCCACCAACAAGGACAAGCTGCTAGACCATCTCATCCGCATTATTCCAGCAATCACCCTAGGGATGCCGGTCTTCTGGGTTGGCATTCTGTTCATTCTGTTCTTTAGCGTGCGGCTGGGCTGGTTCCCCGTAGGGGGAATCGGCGAGGGCTGGTCGGGTACGCTCCATAGTCTGGTGCTTCCGGCGGTCACGATTGCTTTTTCACAGATTCCTACGCTGGTCCGCTCGTTGCGTGCGCAAATGCTGGAGGTGCTCGAATCCGAATTCGTTGTCACTCTCCGGGCAGCAGGAATCCCGTCCAGAGTCATCCTGTTCAAGCATGTGCTGCGCAATTCGGCATTACCGACCCTAATGCTGCTTGGAGTGAATGTGTCCTACCTAATCGGGGGAACGCTCGTTGTGGAGCAGGTTTTTGGTATCAAGGGCATCGGCAGCCTGCTGTTCACCTCCATCTCAAACAGGGATTTCCCGGTGATTCAGGGGATTGCGCTCTATTGTGCGCTGGCTGTTGTGATCATCAGTCTGCTGATCGAAATCATCTCCGGGTGGCTTGATCCCAGAACGAAGGGGAAATCATGAATACTACACAGATAGACTCAACCTTACCGGAACTCGGGAAGCCTGCAAGCAGACTCCGAAGAGTACTTCACACCCCATCCTTGCTGATCGGGATCATTATGTTCGCTATACTTATACTGCTCGCCATATTCGTCCCTTACTTAAGTCCCTATAATCCGACGGAGCAGAATCTGAGCGCCTTCCTGCAGCCACCCTCCGCAGCCCATTGGCTGGGTACTGACCAGCTTGGCCGGGATTTATTCACCAGACTGGTCTATGCCGCCCGGACGGATCTGACGATCATGGTGCTGGCTGAGATTATTCCGTTCTGCACGGGCGTCATGCTGGGCATGATCTCGGGGTACTATGGCAAATGGACCGATAGAATTATATCGCTGATCACAGACACTTTTATTGCCTTCCCGTTCTATCTGATTGTCATTATCGTGGCCTTCGCCAGCGGGGCAGGGGAGCGCGGAATCTATATTACCTTCATTCTCGTAGGCTGGATTGTATTCGCCCGTGTGGTCAGAGGACTCAGCGCATCCTTCCGGAAGCAGGAATGGATTGCCTCGGCGCAGACGCTTGGTCTGCCCGGAACCCGCATCCTTCTGCGCCATCTTCTGCCGAATGTATTACCGCAAGCCGTTGTCGTGCTGATGACCGATATGATCGGACTCCTGGTAGCCATCGTTACGCTGGGTTATCTGGGCATCGGGATTGCCCCGCCTACGCCTGATTGGGGAACGATGATCGCAGACGGACAGCCCTTCATTACCACAGCCTGGTGGCTGTCGGCGGTTCCCGGCTTCGCAGTCGTGTATACGGGAATTGCATTGTCTCTCCTGGGAGACGGACTGGCTGATATCTGGAGGAGAAAAGGATGACAACACAACCTGTACTTGAACTCGAAGCGTTGACACTCGCGGCCCTCTCCAAAGAAATCCTGGTGAACAGCATCAGCTTCTCCCTTGAACGCGGCGAAAGCCTCGGTCTGGTAGGCGAATCCGGCTCCGGCAAATCGCTGACGCTGCGGGCCATTCTCGGCCTGCTTCCGCGCGGTGTGGAGCAGACCGGCGGAGCGGTCCGCAGCAAGGTAAGCAGTGCCATGGTGTTCCAGGACCCCAGAGGAGCACTGGACCCGCTCTGTCCGGTAGTGAAGCAGCTGACCGAGGTTGTCTATTACCGACAGAGAACCAATCTGAAGGCTGCGCGGCGCATTGCCCTGGAGCTGCTTGAACGGCTCGGTCTGCCAGATTCGCTGAAGACAAAAGACCGCTACCCGGGCCAGCTCTCCGGCGGCCAGTGCCAGCGTGTGGTCATTGCTCTGGCGCTGGCCTGCAAGCCGGGCATTCTGCTCTGCGATGAGCCGACTACTGCGCTGGATGTGACGGTTCAGCGCCAGATTATAGATACGATTACGAGTCTGCAGCAGGAGCTGGGCTTCGCTATGGTCTTCGTGACCCACAACCTGGCGATTGCCGCCAATCTCTGCTCCAGACTGGTTGTCATGAAGCAGGGCCGGATCATTGAGCAAGGCGAGACACATAGCCTGCTGCGGCATCCGGCTGAGGCTTATACACAGATGCTAATGGATTCGGTGCTCCCTCTGCCGGAGCTGGAAGGAGGCGGGATCTCATGGAAGTAGCACTACAGGTGCAGGATGTAACCGTCCGTTATGGCGGATTCACCGCCCTTGATCAGATCCGGCTGGAGCTTGCGCAGCATACCACGCTGGGGCTTGTCGGTGAGTCCGGCTCCGGGAAGTCTACGCTGGCCCGGGTCATTGCCGGACTGATCACTCCAGATGAAGGACAGCTTCTGCTGGGTGCGGAGCTCTTAGGCAGGAAGCGGAGCAAGGCACAGCATAAGCAGATTCAGATGATTTTCCAGAACCCGGATTCTTCGCTGAATCCCCGGCATACCGTCCGGCAGATTCTGGCGGAAGCCTTGTTGTTCCACCGGATTGTAGAGCGTTCGCAGGTGGAGCGCAGAAGTAAGGAGCTGCTTAGCCGGGTGCAGCTGGATGCCAAGTCTCTGGACAGATATCCGTATGAATTCTCCGGCGGCCAGCGCCAGCGGATCGCCATTGCCCGCGCGCTTAGCGTGGAGCCTACCCTGCTGATCGCCGATGAGCCCACCAGCGCACTGGATGTCTCAGTGCAGCGCAGCGTGCTGGAGCTATTCCATACGCTGCAAGCCGAGCTTAATCTTACGATGCTGTTCATCTCCCATGATCTGGGAGTCATTCATGCTGTCAGCGATACCGTCGCTGTGATGCGTCAGGGGCAGCTGGTCGAGGTGAATACGAAGGATGAATTCTTCGTCCGGCCGGGGCATGAATACAGCCGTGAGCTATTGTCTGCGGTGCCCAAGATGCCGCAATATTGAACATTCAACACATCAGGAGGATTATATGAACCGTCAAACTACAGGATTCGTACCACTCACGCTATCTGAGCTGGACACATTAACACAGCAGCTGTCCCGGCTATTCGGGACCCAGCATCCTCCGGTAATCATTCCGGGGGAGGCGATTCTAGGCATTGAGGCGGTAGCGGCAGGAATTGCTGCGCCGGGACGTACGATTCTGAACGTAGTGACCGGACCTTACGGCAGCTTGTTCGGAGAGTGGCTTACGCGCGGCGGGGCCACTGTTAAGGAAGTGAAGGTTCCCTTCGACCAGGTGGTTACAGTAGAGGAGGTGGCCGCAGCGATTGAGCAGCATCAGCCGGTTGCGATTTCTTTGGTGCAGGCAGAGGTAGTTACAGGCGGCTCGAACCCTGCGGAGGAGATCTTCAAGCTGGCCCGGAGGCATGACCTGATTACCGTAACGGATTCCGTGTCTGCTGTCGGGGGAGAGGCGCTTTCTGTGGATCAGTGGGCTGTGGATTTCGCTGTAATGGGTGCGCAAAAAGCGCTCGCCGGTCCTAACGGAATCAGCGCGGTCAGTATTTCTCCCCGCGGCTGGGCCTTCCTGGAGTCGAACGAACGGGCTCCGCGCAATTCCATTCTGTCCTTGCTGGATCTGCAGCCGTCCCCGGATGGCGCAGCGCAGCGTAGAGTCCCGCCGAACATCCCGGTCCTGGAAGCCAGAGCCCTGATTGAAGCCCTGGAGGCTGTTGCCGAGGAGGGCCTGTCCCAGGTCATCAAGCGTCATGAACGGGCAGCGGCTTCTGCTGTCGCCGGGATCTCGGAGCTTGGGCTTGTGCCTTGGCAGAAGGACAGCAGACATTACTCTACACTGACTACCACTGTTCGGATTGACGAGCAGCCGCTGCTGCTGATTAAGCAGCCTGTCGGTATCGTAGCTCCCGGGGACGGGGAATTATTCGGTCAATTGCTGCGGGTCAATCATTTCGGAACGAATGCCAGCCGCGAGAGTGTCGAAGCGGCGGTGCAGACGCTGGCCAGACTGCTGAAGCTGGAAGCTGAACCGGCTGTGCAGGCCGTCCGCCAGGTCTGGGGGGAAGCGGAATGATCCTTAAGCAGCCGCAATTTCAGGCATACACTGGAATCCATATTGCAGGTATCCAGGGTAAACGCTTCGATATCGAGATTACGAACGGGCGGTTCACCGCCGTGGCAGAAGCGGGTCCGCAACCTGAACAGGCAGAAGGCTCCCGGCAGCAGCAGCTATGGATCAGTCCGGGCATTCTGGATCTGCACACCCATCTGGCCTGGACCGACTTCGACCATGAGGATCAGCTCCGGCGGGACCCCCGAGAGATTGAGGTGATGCAGGCGGAGGCCTTCGCTGCTACCTTGCGGACGGGAGTAACTACAGCCCGCGACGCCGGTGGTATTCTGCCTGCTACGATCCGGCATCTCGTGAAGTATTACCAGCAGCCGCTGCGGGTAGAGACCAGTAGTGAAATGCTGGGAGCTGCCGATGCCAAGGGGATCAAGCATCTGGAGAACCGCCTGACGGATATCTACGCGACCGGTGCAGGCTGGGTCAAAATCATGGCAACCGGCGGTCTTGGCGCACCTACCGAGCAGGTTACGGAGCCGAACTTCTCCGGGGAGGAATTCGCCTTCATCGTCCGTCATGCCCATGCGAACGGGAAGAAGGTATTGGTGCATACCTGGGGCGGGGTGACGATTGACTGGTCCATTCAGGCCGGTGTGGAATCTATTGAGCACGGGATGTTCATGACCTGGGATCAGGCCGGGAGACTGGCCGAATCCGGCGTAGCTTACGTGCCGACCACTTCCATCTACCGAATCGCCGCCGATCCGCAGGGAGTCCTGGGGCAGCCGCCGGTCATCTGTGAACGCGCAGCCCGGGCAGCCGATGCTCACGCCGTCGCGCTTGGTTATGCCAGAGAGGCAGGGGTGCGGCTGGGCTTCGGCACCGATTACGCTACGCCTGCGCTGCATGGCTACAACCTGCAGGAATTCGACACCCTGCTGGACTATGGACTGAGCCGCGCGGAAGCGTGGCGGTCGGCTACAGAAGACGCGGCGGGGATTCTCGGAAGCGGCCATGAGCTGGGCCGGATTGCGGAAGGCTATATTGCCGATGCCGTCATCTACGCCGCCGATCCGTATCAGGCCAAAAATGCGGATCAACTGCGCACAAGCATTGTTACGGTCATTACCGGCGCGCAGGAAGAGGATTTGCTGTAACGGATGTGCAAAGAGGCTGTCCTTTCTGATGAAGGACAGCCTTCTTGCGTTCTGATGGCCCGAGGCTGAATGTATGCGAAAAACCGACTACATTAGGGCGCTACGCTGGCATGTGGCCGAATGTAATCGAAAAACCGACTACATTAGGGCGCAACGTAGGCGTGTGGCCGAATGTAATCGAAAAACCGATCACATTAGGGCGCTGCGTAGGCGTGTGACCAAATGTGATCGAAAAACCGACTACATTAGGGCGCAACGCTGGCATGTGAGCCAATGTAATCGAAAAACCGATTACATTAGGGCGCAACGTAGGCGTGTGACCCAATGTAATCGAAAAACCGATCACACTGGAGGGCACGTGAGCTAAGTCTAATCGAAAAACCGATCACATTGTGCCCCGCTGAGCCTCCCAGCTTTTCACCCGCCAGCATCATTCAGTTCAAATTGTAACCATTCACAGCTCCGTATACTGCTTAACCACCTGATCCAGGTAAGCCTCTACCTCAGGTGTCTTCTTATTCCCGGCAGCGTCGAGCAGCGGCATCAGTTTGGCCAGAATGTTCAGCACCTTATTGTCGCCTGGCCCATCCATCAGAACCTGTTCGTAGGCTTTGCGCAGCTCAGGGTCCAGTTCCATAGTGTCATAATCGTAGGCAGGTGTATTGTCCGAGCCGAGCAGCACTAAGGGAACGGTATAGGACATTTCATTGCGGATGGCCGCTGTCCGGTTCGACTTCGGATAGTCCTGGACGTAATCACTCATAATGGCCGCTCTGCCGATCAGCTCATCCCAAGTGATCACGATACCTGCGTCGAAGGTAGACGGCTTGTTGCTCTCCGTGGCCATGATATCAATATACGCGGCGATATCCTTGCTGATATAGGGCTTGAATACCTTGAATCCTTCATAATGCATAACTGCATAATACATACCTTCGCTGGTCTCCAGCTTATAGCCTTTATCCCAGACCTCTTCAATGAGCTTGCGGACGGCAGGCTGCTTCACCCGCTTCAGGATCTCCGTATAGGTCATATCGTTGTTAATTTGGGCATCGAACAGAGCCTTTTGCACAGAATCACTATAGAGCTTCTCGGAGAACCGTTCTAACCCGGCCTTCTGGGCATTCTCCAGTTGAAGGGTCATGACCGTGCCGTACCAGGAGCCAACTTTGGAGATATGGTTCATAAGATATTTGCGTGCTTGAGCCTGGCTGGCGGGATTGCTGACATATTTGCGGAACTGGTTATAGACTGCCTGGGCATCCGATGCCGATGCTGCAGCTACGGGCTGTCCACCAACCCCTGCAAACACTGTACCGCCTGCCAGAGTCAGCGCTGTACCGAGCAGCACCGCTCTTGCTGTTTTTGCTAAGGTTTCTGGTAATGTTCTCATTATGTACCTCCTAATGGGATAAGATGCTTTCTGCAACGCCTATATAAATTGAACTTAAGGATTTAAGTTAAGGGAAAAGTGGCGGAGGGGAATTTTGGAACTGGAGGAGCGGTAGCGCCCGCTTTGTCTGCGGATTTCAACCGCGAAAAGCGGTATAAATCAAGAAATCTGGAGACAACAGCGGCCGGAAGTCCAAAACTTCTCTGGAGTCACGGCACATCCCAAAACATAAAACCCATTAGTTCAATCTATCCTATCTATTTAGACAGACCCGGAATGAATGAATCGGGCGACTTTTATGAAATAACGCTTGACTTGGAACGCATTTCATAACCTATAGTTCAGTGGAAGACTAGACAAAGGGGAGAAGAGGATATGAATCAGACCAGCAGCAAGATTATTTTCATCGATATTGACGGAACGCTTCTCATGGAGAATGGAATAGTCCCGGAATCGGCAGTGCAGGCATGCAGGCAGGCACGGAAGAACGGGCATTTGCTGTACCTGTGCACCGGACGCTCCAAGGCTGAAATCTATGATTATATCTGGGAGGTCGGGTTCGACGGGTTGATTGGAGCGGCCGGCGGATATGTGGAGAGCCGTGGCGAAATGCTTTATCATAAAAAAGTGACCCCGGAGGATGCGAAGCATTTGATCGATTATTTTAACGCGAACGGGGTCGATTTCATTCTGGAATCCAATACGGCGCTTCACGGCAGCCGCCATTTACAGCCTCATCTGGAACGCAGAATCTATGGCGACTTGCTGAATGACCCCGAGGCGCAGGAGAGAAAACGGCTGTCGCCCCATCCCTATATCGCAACACTTACTTATGGGGACGAGGAATTATATCTGGATGATGTCAACAAAGTATGCTTCTTGGAGAGCAGTCTGCCCTTTGATCAGATTCAGGAGGAATTGCAGGACCGGTTCACGGCGATTCAGTGCTCCATCCCGATCTTCGGAGAGAACAGCGGGGAGCTAATGATGCCTGGCGTTCATAAAGCTTCCGCTATTGCCGATGTCCTGCATCATTTGAATATCCCGCTTGAGAACAGTATGGCGATTGGAGACGGGCTGAATGATATGGAGATGCTGGAATATGTCCAGGTGGGGGTTGCCATGGGCAATGCCCGCGAGCCGCTCAAAGCCATTGCTGATGACATCACCGATTCAATTGAGAACGATGGACTGTATAACTGCTTCCTGAAGTACGGACTGATCTGAATGCGGGTTGATCTCCGGGAAGACTCGTGTTAAAATGCACTTAATTAAGCGATGGGAGTTGAAGAGTATCGTGCGGACATTTCTTGCGTAATGTGACCAATAAACAAGCGTTATTTGTGGCGCGCAATTTATGGTTGATATGCAGGAAGGGTCTGCCTCTTTTCACTCTGGTCCAAATATCCTTATTCAAGTCCGCCTGGAGATAAGTGTCCGGGTATGGGATTTGCTGTGTTTATTTGAGCTGCTGGAGGAGAACCTTCTTGCAGCTTTTATTTTTGTAAATACAGGAGGATACGTGTATGTCTTTGATTAATGTGAGCAACCTGACTTTTGCCTATGAGGGCACTTACGAACATATTTTTGAGAATGTGAGCTTTCAGCTGGATACAGATTGGAAACTGGGCTTCACCGGACGCAACGGCCGCGGCAAAACCACCTTCCTGAACCTGCTGCTCGGCAAATATGAATACAGCGGAACGATCTCCGCGCAGGTGGGCTTCGAGTATTTCCCTTATGCGGTTGCTGACCCCACGGCTCTTACTGTGGACGTCATGCAGGAGATCGACCCAGAGCTGGAAAACTGGAAGTTTATGCGCGAGCTGTCGCTGCTGCGGGTGTCCGAGGATACGCTGTACCGGCCGTTTGAATCCCTGTCGAACGGGGAGCAGACGAAGGTGCTGCTGGCGGCTCTGTTCGCGCGCGAGAACCAGTTCCTGCTCATTGACGAACCGACGAACCATCTGGATGCGAAGAGCCGGAAGCTGGTCAGTGACTATCTGCGTACGAAGAGCGGGTATATTCTGGTGTCGCATGACCGTGCTTTTCTCGATAACTGTGTGGACCATATCTTGTCGATTAACAAGACCAATATTGAGATCCAGAAGGGCAACTTCAGCAGCTGGTGGGAGAACAAGTCCAGACAGGATCAGTTCGAGCTGGCGGAGGATGAGAAGCTGCGGAAGGACATCAAGCGTCTGTCAGATTCGGCGAAACGGACGGGCGGCTGGGCGCATGAAGTCGAGAAATCCAAGAATGGCACCCGAAGCTCCGGCAACAAATTGGATAAGGGCTATGTCGGCCACAAGGCCGCCAAGATGATGAAGCGTTCCAAGTCGATTCAGCAGCGGCAGGAATCCGCCATCGCCGAGAAGTCGAAGCTGCTGCGGAACTTGGAGAGCGCAGACAGTCTGAAGATCGCACAGCTTCCTTATCATAAGCAGCAATTAGTGGAGCTGGAGGATCTGTCGATCCGCTATGGGGATACAACAGTATGCTCCGGCGTTAGCTTCGCTCTGGAACAGGGGGACCGGATATCCCTCTCCGGCAGCAACGGCTCAGGCAAATCAAGTATTCTGAAGCTGATCTGCGGCGAGGACATAAGCTATACCGGTCACTTCCTGCGGGACAGCCAGCTGGCTATCTCTTATGTGTCTCAGGACACCTCGCACCTCCAGGGCAGCCTGAACGATTATGCCAGAGAACGGGGAATCGACGAGAGCCTGTTCAAGGCCATCCTGCGGAAGCTTGATTTCACGCGGCTGCAATTCGAGAAGGAGTTGTCCACATACAGCGGCGGGCAGAAGAAAAAGGTGCTGATTGCCGCCAGCCTCAGCGAGCAGGTACATCTGCACATCTGGGATGAACCGCTGAACTTCATCGATGTCATCTCCCGGATGCAGATCGAGGAGCTGCTGCTGGAATATACGCCGACGATCCTGTTCGTGGAGCATGACCGTGAATTCTGCGCGAATATCGCAACGAAGCAGGTTCTGCTAGACTAAGCTTAAGAGAAATCCGTAATACAAACTATTCTCAAATACAAACTATATTCAGGAAAGCAGGGAACAAGTGAATGGAATATACAAAAATGGGCAATACCGGCCTTGATGTCTCCAGACTGTGTCTGGGTTGTATGAGCTTTGGCGATGCCAAGCGCTGGGTGCATCCGTGGGTGCTGGATGAAGAGCAGAGCCGGACGATGATCCGTGCCGCACTGGACCTGGGCATTAATTTCTTCGATACGGCCAATGTCTATTCAGACGGCACGAGTGAAGAAATGCTCGGACGGGCTTTGAAGGACATGACTACCAGGGATGAGGTGGTGATTGCCACCAAAGTATTCTTCCCTATGCGAACCGGACCGAACGGCGGGGGCTTGTCCCGCAAGGCGATTATGAGTGAGATCGACCACAGCCTGAAGCGGCTGGGCACCGATTATGTCGATCTGTACCAGATTCACCGCTGGGATTATACTACGCCGATTGAAGAAACAATGGAAGCCCTGCATGATGTGGTGAAGGCGGGAAAAGCCCGCTACATTGGCGCTTCCGCCATGTATGCCTGGCAGTTCCAGAAGGCGCTGCATGTTGCTGACAAGAACGGCTGGACCCGGTTCGTCTCCATGCAGAACCATCTGAATCTCATCTACCGTGAAGAGGAACGTGAGATGCTGCCGCTCTGCAAGGAAGAGGGCATCGCGGTCATCCCCTACAGCCCGCTGGCTTCCGGCCGGCTGACCCGGGACTGGGCGGAATCAACGCTGCGCTCGGAAACGGATCAGGTACAGAGATCCAAATATGATGCTGCAGCCGATAAGGACCGTCTGATTGTTGAGCAGGTAGCTGCCATTGCAGCAGAGCGCGGAGTTCCGCGCATCCATGTTGCACTGGCCTGGCTGCTGCAGAAACAGCCGGTAACTGCGCCGATTATCGGGGCGACGAAGCTGTCGCATATTACCGATGCGGTAGGGGCGCTATCTCTTCAGCTGACAGCTGAAGAAATTGCCCGGCTGGAAGAGCATTACGTCCCGCATGCCGTCGTTGGAGCGCTTTGATAATCTCCATTTAGCAGCTAACTGCATCAGTTTCATCCATTAAGCGCGTGCCGGTATCCTTCCGGCATGCGCTTTTTGCTGTACAGCCACTTCTGCCATATCCGCCTGTATCCCTCAAATACGCCTCAGCTGGTAAGCACTTCACAAGATCAAATCAGAACGATAGATATCCAACCGCTGTTATATAGGCGGGGGAGGCAGTTCCTTTTATGATAGAAGTATCAAGGGGGGAGACAATTGTACAACAAATTCTACAAATACCGCTGGCAATATCTGATGATCCTGCCCGGGGTAGTCCTGCTGTTTCTGTTCAGCTATATCCCCATGGCCGGTATTCAGGTCGCCTTCAAGGATTTTCAGATTGGGACCTCGATCTGGGACAGCACCTGGGCGGGCTTGGATAACTTCACGTTCCTGGAAGACCCGCAGTTCCTGACCGTGGTCCAGAATACGCTGTACATTTCGGTGCTGAAGTTCATCTGCGGCTTCCCGGCCCCGATTCTGCTGGCGCTCCTGATCAACGAAGTGACCCGGCCGGCATTCAAGCGTTTCGTCCAATCGGTCAGCTATCTGCCGCATTTCTTCTCCTGGATCGTTGTTGCTTATATTCTGCAATCCTTCCTTACGCTGGATGGCGGGCTGGTCAATCAGTTTATCGGGCAGGCGGGGGGAGATCCGGTATTCTTCCTGGGTTCGACGGAGTGGTTCCGTCCAATCATTGTCTTCAGCGGCTTATGGAAAGAAACCGGCTGGAACACCATTCTCTATCTGGCAGCCATTACAACCATTGATCCGCAGCTGTATGAATCGGCGAAGGTGGAAGGTGCAGGCAAGCTGGCACAGATCCGCCATATCACCCTTCCCGGAATTATGCCAACCATCTCCATTGTGCTGATTCTCAGTATTCCGAGCTTAATTACAGTGGGAATGGATCAGATTTATCCGCTCATGAATTCTGCCAATCATAGCGTTGCCGATGTGCTGGATACGTATATCCTCCGCAACGGCTTACAGCAGGGGTACTTCGGGATGGCGACGGCAGTAGGATTATTGTCTTCGCTCATCAGCCTGATCCTGGTCGTCTCAACCAATCAGCTATCCAGAAAACTAAACGGGGAAGGACTGTGGTGAAGGCACATGAAAGCAAGCCGAGGTGAAAAAATAGCAGAATACATCATTATTGTACTGCTATCCCTGTTATGCGTATCGGTGCTGTATCCGTTCCTCTACATGCTGGCGATATCGCTGAATGACGGTGCAGATGCAGCCAAAGGCGGGGTCTATCTCTGGCCGCGCAGCTTCACACTGATTAATTACGAGATTGTGCTCGGCAACGAGACCATCAGGCATTCCTATCTCATTACAGTGGGCAGAACGGTAATTGGCACGGTTGGCGGGCTGCTGGTCACCCTGCTGGTGGCCTTCGGCCTCTCCTACCGGGGATTGCCGCTGCGCGGCACGATTCTCAGCTACATTCTGCTGACAATGCTGTTCAGCGGCGGACTCGTCCCCTTTTACATCCAGCTCAATAGTCTTGGCCTGATTAATACGTTCTGGGTATATATTCTGCCGGGATTGTTCTCCGTCTGGAATATGTTCGTCATGCTGAAGTTCATTCAGGGCATCCCGGAAGCGCTCGTTGAGTCGGCGGAGCTGGATGGGGCAGGACCGGTCCGTATTCTATGGCAAATTATCGTGCCGTTATCGAAGCCTATGCTCGCTGCGCTGGGGCTGTTCACCGCAGTGGGCCACTGGAATGACTGGTTCGCCGGGGCCTTCTTCGTCACGAAACAGAATTTGATTCCTGTGCAGACCTTCCTGCAGCAGCTGCTGTCGGCACAGGATCTGTCGGCCGTGCTCGGCTCCAACAACAATCAGGAGGCACTGGCCCGCAGCTCGCAGCTACAGAATATTACGCTGATGTCGATCAAAATGTCTGTCGTGATGGTCAGTGCACTTCCGATTCTCTGTGTGTATCCGTTCCTGCAGAAATATTTCGTCAAAGGTGTTCTCCTGGGGTCAGTGAAGGGCTGATCTCTAAGTTAATGGCTATAGAACCATTTCACTGTACAATAACCATATAGGGGGAGTATTCTAGTGACAATCAAACAAGCCCGGCTTACAGCTCTGGCCATGACGGCGCTGCTGACTATCGTCAGCGGGTGTTCCGGTTCCAATTCCGGCGGCGGAAATACGAAGGCAAGCAACAGCGGTACAGGAAATAAGAGTGCAGCTACCCAAGGGGCAAGCGGTTCTACCAGCTTCAACCTCTGGCTTGGCTGGACGGCAACCATCAATAATGACAGTCTGGTGCAGAAGTATTGGCGGGAAGAGGAGCCGGGGGTGGATGTCAAGCTGGAGGCCACACAGGGCGATGCGATGACAGCGCTTAACCTGAAGATCAATACCGGCGGGTTCGAGGATGCGGCGATCTTCAGCCGGAACGAGACGGTGAAAAGCGCCATGCGGCGCTCCAAGCAGGTGCTGCCGGTGGAGCAATATTTCGACATGCCGGATAAATATCCGGGACTCGCGGCAATCCCGAAGCCGTATCTGGAGCTAATGAAGGACGAGGACGGCCATATCTGGTCGATTCCGACCTGGTTTGACCAGAACCCGGAGGCGCCTTGGCCAGGCTGGGCATCGCAGGGCTGGTTCGTCAGAACGGATGTGCTGGAGAAGACGGGCATGACTAGAGCCGATCTGTCCACACTGGATGGGGTTGAGGCCTTCCTGAAGAAAGCCGCTGAACAGAAAGACGCCTCCGGCAAAACACTGCTCCCCATGTCCTTCCTTATGGACACTAATGATTCGCTCGGGTGGAGTGACGAGAATGCGGTGCTGACCGCGTTTGGTGTCAGTACCGGCGGCAATGGCATTCAGAAGCAAGGGGATGAATTTCTCTTCGCTTATGATAATCCTAATTATAAGGCCGCTTATCAATGGATGAACAAGCTGTACCGGGAGAAGCTGATTGATCCGGAAGTAGTAACCAATAAGGGAGAGCAGTATATCGAGAAGAACAAATCCGGCCGGGTTGCATTGAATGCAGGCAGCTTCTGGAACATCAACGCTACAGCCTGGGAGACGCTGGATGGCCCTACGGAGCCAGGCTGGTTCTATGAAGTCATTCCTTTTACGAAGGTTGCAGGGGTAGAGAAGCTGGGCATCAACCAGGTCACGAACCCGAATCCGGGGTATGATGTCTATATCAGCCAGAAGACCAAGAATCTTGAGGCGATTCTGAAATTCCTGGATTACAGCCTGCAGCCGAAGGCAGAACAGCAGCAGGTAATGAGCGAGGGGCCGGCAGGAAAGTACTGGGACTGGGTGGACCAGCCGCTGGGCAAGTGGAAATTTACAGATGAGACGTACAAGACCGCGCGCAATTCCGGCGATGCCGCCCAGAAATCCAAAGTCACACCGGAGCTCTACATGACCTCTTCCTACAGTAATAAGTGGTATCCGTGGTGGAACACAGAAGACGGCGGCAAGGCAGGCGCAGCCAAGACGATTCAGTTCACCGAAGCCATCGGGAAGATGGGGACCATCCGTGTAGCAGAGCCTTATGATCTGATCGAGGTTAAGCAGGGCGGGGTATGGGAGAAATACTCCCTGGAGCTGGAGAATATCCGCAAGGAATACCGGGCTAAGCTGCTGATGGCGGGGGATGATGCCAAGTTCGAGGCGGAGTGGAACGGGTTCCAGGAAGCGCTGGAGAAACGCGGACATTGGAGTGAAGTCAAGGCCGAGTGGCTAAGCAGATATGAGGAAGAAATGAATGCAGGCAGCCAGAAATAAAATACGCCGGAGCGCCCTTCGCCTGAGAGGGGGGCTCCCTTTATAGTTCGTGGGAGGGCCATATGATCAAACAGAGCATAGAGAAAGCAATTATTCGTATGACCCGGTCCATGAACCTGAGAGGCAAAATTGTCCTGTTCTACGGCCTGATTGTATTCCTTCCGACGGTCCTGCTTGCAGCGGGAGCAGGCTACCTGATGCTGCAGACCGTCCGGGCCAATTATATTCTGACCATCAGGGAAGCGGTACGCCAGAGTGCGCAGAGCATTGAGTTCCGCAAGCAGAGCTATGACCTTCTAGCCACTAGGACAGCGACAGATGGTGAATTGATCTCAAGAATAACGCGGGATTATACGGATATCACAGAACAGCTTGGCACCGTCAATTACGTGGACAGATCCTTCCTGTTTACCAGCAAATACCTTCCGGGTATCGAGAACTTCCGCATCTACCATACCAATGATACGCTGGTGCAGGATGGCGGCCTATTGTGGAAGCCAGAGGGGCGGATGCTGTCCGGACAGCGTGAGCAAGACTGGTATGCAGAGCGGCTATCTTCTCCGGATAATCTGGTATGGACCAATGCCAAGGATGACAGGAACAAGCTTGTCGTATCCCACAAAATCCTAGACAGCAACGGGGAGGTACACGGGCTGGTCTATCTGCTGCTGGATTATAAAAGCGTGTTCGCGGAATCCTTCGACCATCCCTTTGACGGCGCCGGGGAAATGTATATCGTTGACGGCAGTGAACGCATCATCGCCTCCTCAGAACCGTCGGAGATTGCTACTTCGTTATCCTCCTCCTCGTTAAGTGAATACTGGGGCAGCGCTGACGGAACTACCCGGACGAACAACGGAACGGTACTGATTACACAGGAGATCAAATCCGGCTGGCGGGTTGGCGCACTCGTGCATCTGGACCGCCTGGAGGAGCAGTCCAGACGGATTCTGTATTATATCGCAGCGGGAATTGCGTTCTTCCTGCTGCTGTCAATTTTCCTGATTATGGTTGTCCTGAAGAATATCATCTGGCGGATCCGCAAGCTGGGGAACCGGATGACAGATATATCCGAAGGATACTTCGAAGTAAAGGTGAAGAACCGTGACAAGGATGAGCTGGGGGAGCTGGAGGTACTGTTTAACTCCATGTCCGGGCGGCTCGGGAAGCTGGTTGAAGAGCATACGGAAGCGCTGCTTAAGGAGCGTGAGCAATCCTTCCGGGCGCTGCAGGCACAGATTAATCCGCATTTCATCTATAATTCGCTCAGTCTGATCCGCTGGCGGGCGCTGGATCTGCAGGACGAGCTGCAAATCCGCACGATAGATGCGCTGACGACTTTTTACCGGCTGGCACTGGGCAATCAGGTCAATGTTACCCGGCTGCGCGATGAGCTGGAACATGTGAAGGCGTATATAGATATCCAGCAGCTCCGCTACCCAGGCCAAGTGTCGGTGGAATGGGAGGTGGAACCAGAGATCCTTAATCTCTATACCATCAAGCTGATCCTCCAGCCGATTGTAGAGAACTGTTATCTGCATGGCGTCATTACAGCCAGGGAGCATGCCTTTATTCAGATTACGGCTGAACGCAGAGGGGATGAGGTGCGCATCCAGGTGTTTGATAACGGGCAGGGGATTGGCCGGGAGAAGCTCGAAGAGATACGCGCCGGTACCTACAGGGGCAGCAGGAACGGGTTCGGCATGAACAATATCAGGGACCGTCTGGCGCTATATTTCGGCACCCAAGGCCGCCTTGAAATCGCCAGCGCAGAAGACGAAT
Source organism: Paenibacillus sp. FSL R7-0302 (assembly GCF_038006885.1). Lineage (NCBI taxonomy): Bacteria > Bacillati > Bacillota > Bacilli > Caryophanales > Paenibacillaceae > Paenibacillus > Paenibacillus sp. FSL R7-0302. The sequence continues at coordinate 2,938,758 of NZ_JBBOWB010000001.1, read as the reverse complement.
GGACGGCGGTAACCATCCACATTCCGGTCTGCATAGAACGTCCCGAGCTGAAGAGGAAGGAGGGGTAACATGCGTGCATTGATTGTTGACGATGAGCCTATGCAGATTCAAGGCCTGCTCAAGCATGTCCGCTGGGAGGCGCTTGGCTACACGACTCCGCTGACCGCCCGTTCCGGGATGGAAGCGCTCGCGGTATTGCAGGAGTACAAGGTGGATGTGCTCATTACCGATGTGGCGATGCCCGGGATGACCGGAATCGAGCTGCTCGCCAGAATCCAGGCTGATTATCCGCAGCAGTCCATGCAGACGGTAATCATCAGCGGCTTCGATGAATTTGAATTCGTGCAGGAGGCGATTCAGCTTGGGGCTAAGGCCTATGTGCTGAAGCCGGTCAAGACGCAGGAGCTGGAACAGAAGCTGGAGGCTCTCCGGGCAGCAGCTGAGAAGAAACAACGGCTGGAGCAGGAAACAGCCCTGCTCAGAGAGAAGGTTACAGAGAGCCGGGAAGTGCTGTTGGAGCGCTTCATTAAAGATCTGACCGGAGGCTGGATTCACAGTGATGAGCTGCTGGATTCATGGCGGCGTCTGCTGGATCTTCCGGCAGGCGAGTGGCAGGCGACATTGTTCCTGTTCGACTGTGACAGTCTGTACCTGCATCATAGCCATGATGCCAAGGAGCAGATTCTGCTGGGTGAAGCATTGCAGAATGCGGTGAAGCTTGGGCTGGACGGGTTCTCCGGCGCTTATATCGGGAAAGCGGGAGCAGGCGAGACTGCGGTGCTGGTGCTGGAAGCGGTTCCGCAGGTGCGGGCCAGGCTGGAGAAGCAGTTAAGGTTCATTCAGGAAGTGCTTCAGGAGCAATATGATGCTTCCGTTACGGTCGGGGTCAGCAGAGAGGCCTGCGGCTGGACGGAAATTCCGCTCCTGTATAAAGAGGTACGGCATATGATTGCCGATGCACGGCTGGCCGGATACGGGCAGATTGTCTATTGTGACCGGCATCTGATGAACGAATACCAAGACTTCCGGCTGCGTGAGGAGTATATTCCGGAGATCGTCAGGCTGCTGGAGCTTGGGGAGAACGGCAAGGCGTCGGCTTATGCAAGCCATGCTTTTGAGATGATGCTGGCCGGAGAGCCTATCTCCTTCTCTTACGTGCAGGCGTTCGGCATGGGACTGCTCAGCGAGCTGGCACGCAAGCTTAAGCGGAATCAGGATACGGATACCGAAACGAACATTCTGATGTGGCAGCGCTTAATTGACTGCACCGGAGTGGAGGAAGTGCGGAAGACTGTTCTGGAATATCTCGTCTATTATACACAGCATAAGCAGAAGGAGCAGACTGCACAGCAGCATCATCTGATCCGGCAGGTCCGGCAGCATCTGGCCGATCATCTGCAGGAGAATCTGACGGTGAAGCAGCTGGCTGAGCTGTATCATCTGAATTCAAGTTATTTAAGTGTGCTGTTCAAAAAAGAAACCGGCCAGACGATCTCCGAATATGTCCAGGAAACGCGGATGAATAAGGCCAAGGAGCTGCTCCGCGATCCTGGCATTAAGGTCTATGAAGTGGCGGAGCAGGTAGGTTTTCAGACGGCGGCCTATTTCACCTTCCTCTTCAAGAAGACCACCGGTACCACCCCGCAAGAGTATAGAGATTACCATTATTAGGAGTGATAATTGTGCTGTCAAAGATCAGCCTTGAAGGCGAATGGAAGCTGCAGCTGGAAGAGAAGGGTAAGGGACTGGTATTACCTTTTACCGATGCAATCATGCTGCCGGGAACTACGTCCCATGCCCGTAAAGGGCCGAAGAACAACGAAATTCTCGCAGGTGCACTAACGGATGAATATCTGTTCGAAGGACCGGTCTGGTACTCCAGAGAAGTTGTGATTCCAGAAGAGCTGGCGGGTAAGCGCTGCTGCTTATATCTGGAACGCACCCGGTTAACCACCCTCTGGGTGGACGGCGATGAGATCGGCAGCCGTGACAGCTTGAACACTGCGCATGTATATGAGCTGCCGGAGCTGCAGCCCGGGAGTCATACGCTTACGATCCGGGTGAACAACACCGGCTATCCGACCAAAGGCGGGCATATGACCTCGCCGGACACCCAGACCAACTGGAACGGGATTACCGGCCGGATGGAGCTGCAGTTCTATGGGGAAGCCCGGATTAACGGCATCCGGCTGAAGTCTGATCTGTCTGCACGTTCGGTGCGGATCTCGGCAACGCTGGAGAGCATGCAAGGTGCCACACTCGCGGTATCTGCCAATAGCTTCAATAGTGAGACAACACATTCCGTAGAGGAAGAGGAATATGTCATCGCACCGGGTCCGTTCACTATAGATTATGTCCTTGGTCCCGAGGCGCTGCTGTGGAGTGAATTCGCTCCCAATCTATATACCGTCAGCCTTGTGCTCAAGGGCAGCGATGGAATTCCCGTTGACCGGCAGGAGGTGATCTTTGGGTTCAAGTCATTCCGGGCCGAAGGCGATAAGTTCACCATTAACGGCGAGCAGACCTTCCTGCGCGGCAAGCATGACGGCCTGATCTTCCCACTCACTGGTTATGCTCCGACCGATGTGGAGGAATGGGTACGAATTCTGGGGCTCTCCAAGTCTTATGGGATCAATCATTACCGCTTCCACACCTGCTGCCCGCCGGAAGCTGCGTTCACCGCTGCGGATCTGCTCGGAATCTATATGCAGCCGGAGCTGCCGTTCTGGGGCACGATTACAGTAGAGACAGATGAAGGGCATAATCAGGCGGAGCAGGACTATCTGATCAGCGAAGGATATGCCATCCTGCGGGAATTCGGCAATCATCCTTCCTTCGTCATGATGTCGCTAGGCAATGAGTTATGGGGCAGCAAGGAGCGGATTGATTCATTCCTGAAGGACTACAAGGCATTCGATGACCGGCCGTTATACACCCAAGGCTCCAATAACCATCAATGGGTGCCGGAGGTGCTGGAGCATGACGATTTCTTCAGCGGTGTGCGCATCACGCGCGACCGGCTGTTCAGAGGCTCCTATGCGATGTGCGATGCTCCGCTCGGCCATGTCCAGACCTCGCTGCCAAGTACAATGAAGGATTATGACGACCAGATTGTTCCGCCGGATTTCCTGAATGGAGAGGGTGAGGCTGAGGCAACAGGCGGTGAAATTCAGATCCAGTACGGGACCGAAGCCAAGACTGTGCAGGCTGGCGGTGAATCCGGTGAATGGATACCGCAGGTTCCGGTAATTTCGCATGAGATTGGACAATATGCTACGTTTCCTAATTTCACGGAGATTGAGAAATATACGGGCCCGCTCAAAGCGGAGAATTTCATCCTCTTCCGCGAACGGCTGGAGAGCAAGGGGCTTGGCCATCTGGCCGATGCATACTTCAAAAGCTCAGGCCAGCTCGCTGTCGCTTGCTACAAGGAAGAACTAGAGGCTGCCTTCCGTTCCCGCCGGCTTGCAGGCTTCCAGCTTCTGGATCTCCAAGATTTCAGCGGCCAAGGCACAGCGCTGGTAGGTGTTCTGGATGCCTTCATGGATTCCAAGGGGCTAATTAGCCCGGAAGAGTGGCGAACCTTCTGTAATGATGCCGTGCTGCTGGCAAGATTCCCCAAGTATAACTACGGCGCAGGTGAGACCTTCGAGGCCCATGTGGAGCTGAGCTGCTTCCGCAGCGGCATGCCGGAATCCATCGAGCTGCACTGGGAGCTTGCGGTAGAAGGGGGAGTTCGGACAACGGGCTCAGCCGGAGCCTTTATTCCTGCCGGAACCCATTACATTGACATATGCGATCTGGCGGTTGAGCTTCCGGCGGTTGACCGGATGAGCCGTGCGGAGCTTGCGCTCCGGGTCCAAGGAACGGATATCCGTAAGAGCTACGACTTGTGGATATATCCTGAGCTGAGTGATAACCCGCTTGAAGTTGAAGGTATCCATGTATTCACAGAGCTGTCTGAGCAGGCAGTCTCCCTGCTGGAACAAGGCGGCAACGTGCTGCTGATGCCGGAGCCGGAATCGGTTCAGAACGGAATCGAAGGCTACTATTGTACAGATTTCTGGTGCTACCCGATGTTCCGCTCGATCTCGGAGAGCATGAACCGGCCGGTTCCAATTGGTACGATGGGCCTGTTGATCGATAACGGGCATCCGGTACTGCGCGATTTCCCGAGTGAAGCGCACTCCACCTACCCTTGGTGGACTATCGCCCAGCATTCCAAATCGCTGATCATGGATGAGGCGGACCGCAGTTGGAATCCCATCGTACAGACGATCGATAATTTCGAGCGTAATCATAAGCTAAGTTTCCTCACGGAGTGCCGGGTGGGCAACGGTAACCTGCTGCTGTGTGCACTGGATGCCGCTAAGGTGAGCGGAACCCCTGAAGGCAGACAATTCCTGACCAGTATAGCCGGTTATATTAATTCTGCTGATTTCCAGCCGCAGTATCAGGCAACGGTTGAAGAGCTTCGGACTTTGATTCGTTAAAATGACCTAATAGAGCTGCCCCCTACCGTGAAGCGGTGGCTTGGGGCGGCTCTTTATTTTTGATATTTCGCCAGAATCCATAGGCTTCGCGCTATAAATTGTAGGCCGGAACGATAGTAACTGCATTTTGTACAATGGAATGCTGTAAAAAAGGCTTTGAAATAGAATCTATTGTATTCTGGAGACAATTTCATAATTCAAAACCCTTGCTATACCTGGTTTTTTTGAGCATAGAAAAAGGAGTACCTCCCCAAATTCTCGAAGTTATAGGCGACGAAACCAACACCCGAGAAGAAAAGAGGTAATCCCCATCTATTCTATTCGACAAGAAGAACTGTTTTCCTTCGAGGAATTGCTCCAAATGAGTCCAGAAGATAAATACAGCCAAATCTTTGAACACTTACATTTAGCTCCAGTTCTGTTCGCACTAGGGAAAAAGAACCATCGCGGACGGCCTGAAAAATTAAACGTACCTGCCATGATCTACTCGCTGCTGATTGCAAAAATGGAGAACATCGAGTTTGTCTCTGCCCTGGTCCGGCGACTGAATCATAGCAACGAATTTCGAGTCCAGTGCCGGTTCACCGGCTCGGATAACATTCCAAGTCAGGCCTCCTATTCCCGTTTGATTCATGCGCTGGAGCAAACGGGAATGCTGGAACAACTTCAGGATCGCCTAGTCACGTCTGCCCTAGAAGAAGGCTTTGTGAGCGGAACCCATCTGGCTGTGGATTCCTCCATGGTCGAGGCTTGGGATTGCCAATTTAGCGAATCGGCCTCCAAGCGTCGTGCAGCTCGCCGGGGGCAAAAGGAAGGCGAAGCTTCGGTGGCCGAGCAAATTCAGCTCGAACATCCCGAGCCTGAGCCTAAGGTGGCGAACGAGCCGCTGAAGAAACCCAGATATAGCAAGCCCGGCCGTCCATCCCAGGCGGAAAAGGAACGTCGGCGCGAGGAAATGGAAGCCTATGAACAAAGTCTCGGACCGTTCCAGAAAACCATTGAAGCGATGTTGCCGTACCCGTACGATGAACTACTGACCGCGTTGCCCCGGCATGCTGCGCGTTGTGACAAGAAAAATACGAAGGGCCGAATGACCAGCTATTACGGGTTCAAGGCGAATCTGCTGGTCGACACGGACAGCCAGTATATCCTCAGCGGCCTCTTTAGTTCGGCCAATCCGAATGACCAGCGTATGGCGGTCGTCCTTCTCAAAGGCCTGCTCCTGAAGTTTCCGATGCTAAAGGTCAAGCATATCTTGGGCGACAAGGGGTACGATTGCGCGGCGGTCTACCAGCTGATTCATTCGCTCGGCGCCTATCCTGCGATTTCCCTGATTCACCACAAAGACCCGCCTGCGGGAATGAATCTGGATTACACGCCGGTGTGCGCTCAAGGGCATGCGTACCGTTACGACAGTTTTGATGCCAAATATGAGACCCTGAAGTACACCCGGCCTAGTGAATGCAAAGGCTGTGCGCTTTCCGGTACCGAATGCCAAAAAGTGTTTAAAATTCGAATCCAAACGGATTTGCGTTTACACACCTATCCCGCCAGAGGTAGCGAAAGTTTTACAACACTGTACAAGAAGCGTACGGCCGTGGAGCGTGTATTTGCCTATCTCAAAGAGTATTTCGGGATGAAGCGCACACGCCACCGCGGTGTCCGGGCAAGTGTCGATTTCCAGCTCAGTACGCTCGCGTACAATTTGAGTAAGTTTGCGTTAGACAAATTGAACCAGCAGTTGAGGAATTCCCAGCAAATCGCCTGATTTTTTAAAAATGTGACCTTAGATTTTGGCCTAATCTTGCTATTTAACAAATTGAATTATGAAATTGACTCTTCTGTACAATTGAATATTGAAAAAAGGCCCTTTTTCGCCCAAAACCCAACATTCTACTGTATGAAAGAGACAATTTCATAATTCAAAACCCTTGCTATACCTGGTTTTTTTGAGCATAGAAAAAGGAGTACCTCCCCAAATTCTCGAAGTTATAGGCGACGAAACCAACACCCGAGAAGAAAAGAGGTAATCCCCATCTATTCTATTCGACAAGAAGAACTGTTTTCCTTCGAGGAATTGCTCCAAATGAGTCCAGAAGATAAATACAGCCAAATCTTTGAACACTTACATTTAGCTCCAGTTCTGTTCGCACTAGGGAAAAAGAACCATCGCGGACGGCCTGAAAAATTAAACGTACCTGCCATGATCTACTCGCTGCTGATTGCAAAAATGGAGAACATCGAGTTTGTCTCTGCCCTGGTCCGGCGACTGAATCATAGCAACGAATTTCGAGTCCAGTGCCGGTTCACCGGCTCGGATAACATTCCAAGTCAGGCCTCCTATTCCCGTTTGATTCATGCGCTGGAGCAAACGGGAATGCTGGAACAACTTCAGGATCGCCTAGTCACGTCTGCCCTAGAAGAAGGCTTTGTGAGCGGAACCCATCTGGCTGTGGATTCCTCCATGGTCGAGGCTTGGGATTGCCAATTTAGCGAATCGGCCTCCAAGCGTCGTGCAGCTCGCCGGGGGCAAAAGGAAGGCGAAGCTTCGGTGGCCGAGCAAATTCAGCTCGAACATCCCGAGCCTGAGCCTAAGGTGGCGAACGAGCCGCTGAAGAAACCCAGATATAGCAAGCCCGGCCGTCCATCCCAGGCGGAAAAGGAACGTCGGCGCGAGGAAATGGAAGCCTATGAACAAAGTCTCGGACCGTTCCAGAAAACCATTGAAGCGATGTTGCCGTACCCGTACGATGAACTACTGACCGCGTTGCCCCGGCATGCTGCGCGTTGTGACAAGAAAAATACGAAGGGCCGAATGACCAGCTATTACGGGTTCAAGGCGAATCTGCTGGTCGACACGGACAGCCAGTATATCCTCAGCGGCCTCTTTAGTTCGGCCAATCCGAATGACCAGCGTATGGCGGTCGTCCTTCTCAAAGGCCTGCTCCTGAAGTTTCCGATGCTAAAGGTCAAGCATATCTTGGGCGACAAGGGGTACGATTGCGCGGCGGTCTACCAGCTGATTCATTCGCTCGGCGCCTATCCTGCGATTTCCCTGATTCACCACAAAGACCCGCCTGCGGGAATGAATCTGGATTACACGCCGGTGTGCGCTCAAGGGCATGCGTACCGTTACGACAGTTTTGATGCCAAATATGAGACCCTGAAGTACACCCGGCCTAGTGAATGCAAAGGCTGTGCGCTTTCCGGTACCGAATGCCAAAAAGTGTTTAAAATTCGAATCCAAACGGATTTGCGTTTACACACCTATCCCGCCAGAGGTAGCGAAAGTTTTACAACACTGTACAAGAAGCGTACGGCCGTGGAGCGTGTATTTGCCTATCTCAAAGAGTATTTCGGGATGAAGCGCACACGCCACCGCGGTGTCCGGGCAAGTGTCGATTTCCAGCTCAGTACGCTCGCGTACAATTTGAGTAAGTTTGCGTTAGACAAATTGAACCAGCAGTTGAGGAATTCCCAGCAAATCGCCTGATTTTTTAAAAATGTGACCTTAGATTTTGGCCTAATCTTGCTATTTAACAAATTGAATTATGAAATTGACTCTGAAATACAATAGAATCTCAATTTACGGTCAGCTATGCGTTTTCTATTGCAGAAAATACAATCAGCTACTTCAATTTAGGTGCAGTCTCCCGAATATACTCCATGAATCTTCTGGCTGCGGGGGACAGATAATGGTCCCGGCGCCATTGCAGGCCCACCTCCCATTCCCAGCCCGGTTCCTGGATGGGAATCCAGACCAGACCGTCAAGCATCAGTCCCAGCGTCTGCGGAAGCACAGAGACGCCGAGTCCGGCTTTGATGAACCCTGCCACAGTAATCAGATCCTCAGCATAATAGGTAGAGGCCAGCTCGAAGGTAGAGGCCAGCTCGAAATTAGTATTTTGGAAGAGTGAGGTGATGGTGTGCTTGAGTCCGCAATTCGTCTTCAGTCCTACAAATGGCTCACCCGACAGCTCGAACAGACTCAGCGAGGAACGCGAGGCGAACCGGTGGGAACTGGAGACCACAATATAAATCGGTAATCTGCGAAACACCATCCATTCCTTATTCTCCGCCGTAGTCTCTTTGGACGTAATCAGCATATCTGAGGTCCCGTTATCCAGCGCTTCGTCAATGTCCCCGTGATTCCCCTGATACAGATCGAACCGCACCTTCGGATGGTCTGACTGATAGTCTCTGATGAGCGATGGGATCAGGTCCACCCCAAGAATATTCAGATAAGACAGATGAACGGTTCCGCTCTCCGCATTGGACGACTCCTCAATCTCCCGCACCCCATTCCTGATATTGCGCAGCGCTTCTTCGACCCGTGAACTGAACATAACCCCATAGCGGTTCAACTGGACATTGCGGCCCTTACGCTCAAATAAAGGAACCCCCAGCTCACTTTCCAGTTTGGAAATGGCATGGCTCAGGGCAGGCTGCGTAATTCGCAGCGCTTTGGATGCAGAGGTCATATGCTCAAGCCGGGCTACGTTCAGAAAATACTCCAATTGTGTAAGCTCCATGCAGACAGCCTCCTTATATATTACTATTATTAATGAATTTAATGAAAATAATAAATTAGACGCTCATATTAATCAAGTCTAATATATAGATATAGACCTTAGATGGCTCGACTTCCAGCCTAACCTGAGGAATCCTTAATGAAAAGAGGCTGTAACGATGGCTATAACTTATGCAAGTCCGCTGACAGAGTACGAAGGTAAAAGAATCCTGGTAACAGGCGGTACCAAGGGAATGGGACAGGCAATCGCTGCCCGGTTCACAGCGGCAGGAGCTGAAGTTATGACTACTGCCCGGACACTTCCGAAGGAAGGGCCCGCTTCGGATTTGTTCGTCCAGGCCGATCTGTCCACTCCTGAAGGCGTGGAGCGAGTCATTGCAGCAGTCAAGGCCCGGTTCGGGCGGCTCGACATTCTGGTGAATAACGCTGGCGGCAGCTCAACACCAGCTGGAGGATTTCTCGCAGCATCCGATGAACACTGGATGGATGCGCTGAACTTGAACCTGCTGGCAGCCGTCCGGCTGGACCGGGGGCTGATTCCTCTGATGCTGAAGCAGGGCAAGGGTGTAATTATCCATATCTCTTCGATTCAAAGAGTGCTGCCGCTGATTGAATCGACCATCCCCTATGCAGCCGCCAAAGCCGCATTAAGCAATTACAGCAAAAGCCTGTCCAAGGAGTTCTCTCCCCAGGGTATCCGGGTAAACCGCGTAGCCCCGGGCTTCATTCAAACTACAGCAGCCGAAGCCTTCTTGAATAATATTGCGGAGGTGACAGGCAGTGTGGAAAGTGCGCTGCAGTCGGTAATGGACGCGCTGGGCGGCATTCCCATCGGCCGTCCCGGCTTCCCAGAGGAGGTGGGCGAGCTGGTAGCCTTCCTCGCTTCCGACCGGGCAGCATCCATCACGGGTGCCGAGTACGTGATTGACGGGGGAACCGTACCTACGGTGTAAGGTGAAGCTAACCCTCACCGGTAATTGTTGCTTAAGTGATCCTCTCCCTAATAGAACAGTCGGTTCAGCCATTTATTGGCTGTACAGCTGTTCTTTTTGTATTGTTCGGTTATTGTTTTTTACGAAAAGCAAAAAGAAGCGGAGGGGGAATTTGGAACTGGAGGAGCGAATGCGACCGCCTTTGTGTTTGGATTTCTACCGCGAGAAGCGGTTATATTCAGGAAATCCAAACACAACAGCGGCCGGAAGTCCAAATGTTCACCGCAGCGACGACCAGGCTTCGAGTTATAATGTCAGTTGTAATAATTCTTTATCTTTTCTTTAGATTTGGTTTAGACTGGATTAAGAATGGCAGGCTATAGTTACAAAGAGCGCGGCTTGCATGACAAGATAGAGGGGGATTCACCATGTATACCATTCTCATAGCCGATGACGAATCGGAGATTGTTGAGCTTCTGCAGCTGTATCTGGAGAAGGAATATAACATTTTGACGGCAGAGAACGGAATCGAAGCCTTGAAGCTGATGCAGAATAACAAGATTGACCTGGCGATACTGGATATTATGATGCCGGGGATGGACGGACTGCAGCTGCTGAAGCGGATTCGGGAGCACGAGCATTTCCCTGTACTGTTCCTGTCCGCCAAGAGCCAGTATCATGACAAAATCCTGGGGCTTGAGCTCGGAGCGGACGACTATATCGCTAAACCTTTCAATCCGCTGGAGATTGTGGCGCGTGCCGGGGCCATGCTGCGGCGGGTGCATCAGTTCGATGCCAAGGCAGCGGAGGAGGAGAAGCCGAATGAGCAGATTGTGCTCGGCAGGCTGACACTGGACCGGAGCACCTGTCAGGTTGAGGTGGCCGGGGAGGCCGTCGCTCTGACTTCTACCGAATACAAAATCCTGGAGCTGCTGATGCAGCAGCCGGGCCGTGTGTTTACACGCAAGAAGATATATGAGACTGTCTGGGAAGATTTCTACGTCTACGAGGACAACAGCATTATGGTGCACATCAGCAACATCCGCGACAAGATCGAACGAGATTCCAAGAGACCGGAATACCTGAAGACGATCAGGGGATTGGGGTACAAAATTGAAGCACCCGTGGAAAAGTAGAGATAACCGCCCGCTGCAGACGTCGCTGACCATCGACTTCCTGCTGTTCAACTGCATGCTGCTGATGCTGGTGTTAGTGGTCTACCTGTTCGTACAAAAGGATATCGCCCAAGTCATCCGGGACCGGATGACGCCAGATCCCAATCTGTCCGTGGAGGCCGGGACGTACCGGGAGGAGCTGGGCCAGGGGCCGGAGAGTGAGCGTCTGCTGAAGAGCGGAGGCTGGCTGGAGCTGCTGGATTCCGGCAAGCGGGTGATTCAGGTCATTGGTGAGAAGCAGGATGATATTCAAGCTTATGAAGAGGACATGCTGTATCTGGGACTGGAGAACCGCAGCGACCAGCCCTTTTACTATTCCATCACGAGTGTTACGGAGCAAGACAGCGGGGCAGCCTGGATGTTGCTTAAGATTCCCCGCGATGTAATTAATATCTCCATTAACAACGAGTTTTTGGTCTCCTATCTGAATCATTCAGTGTTCTTTTATGTATTCCTGGTCAGCGGGTTAATTCTGTTGCTGATTTTTGTCTACAGCTATTGGGTCTCCAGACGGATCAAGAAGCCGCTGCGGGTGCTGAATCTAGGCTTGAACCGTATGATGGAAGGGCATTACAACACCCGGATCGCCCTCTATGCGGAGACGGAGTTCCTGCGGATTGGCCACAGCTTCAACTATATGGCTGATGTGATCGAGAAGACCACCGAGGAGAAGCGCCTGGCTGAGAAAAGCAAGCAGCGGCTGATGGTCGATCTGTCGCATGACCTGAAGACTCCGATTACCAGCATCCAAGGGTATGCGCAGGCCCTTATCGAAGGACGCGTGACCGACCCGGAGCGGCAGACCAAATATTTGAATTACATCTACACCAAGTCCGTGCAGGTCACCAAGCTCATTACGCATATGCTGGATCTGCTTAAGCTGGACTCACCGGATTTCATCCTGCGTATAGAGCGCCTTGAGCTGGGCGACCATCTGCGGGAGATTATTGCTGACACCTACGGCGAGATTGAGCAAAAAGACTTCGAGCTTCACCTGCAGGTGCCCGAAGAAGAGGTCTATGCCCGTTATGATCCCGAGCTGTTCGCCAGTGTCATCAACAACCTGATCGGCAATGCGCTGGCCTACAATCCCGAAGGGACGCGCATCCGGGTATCTGTGATTCCCGAGGACACGCAGATCAGGATCGAAATTGCGGACAATGGAGTTGGTATTCCGAAGGAGCTGTGGTCTACAATCTTTGATCCGTTTGTTCGCGGTGATGAGGCGCGGACAACGGCCAGCGGAGGAACTGGACTGGGCTTATCCATCGCCAAGAAGAATGTGGAGAAGATGGAGGGCACGCTGCTGCTGGAGAGCAGGGAAGGGGAGCCGACGGTATTTGTGATCCGTATCCCGAAGTAAGTATTTTTATGATGAGGTGCTAAAATGATCGTTTGGATAAATGGAGCCTACGGCTCCGGCAAATCGACTTGTACCTATGAATTAAACAAAAGACTGCCTAATTCATTTGTATATGATCCTGAGAACATAGGCTATTTTATCCGTAAAAATATACCTCTCGACTTACATGAACCCAATTTTCAAGATCATATTCAATGGCGGATATTTAATTATGAGATGTTGAAATATTTGTCTTCAGCCCACCAGGGTACTATTCTTGTACCTATGACATTGATCAAGCGTCAATATTATGATGAAATAATTGGTCGCCTAATTATGGACGGAATACAGGTAAATCATTTCATTCTCTATGCTGAAAAGGAAACTATTGAGAGACGACTCAAGAAACGGCTTGAACGGGGGACCTGGGCAAAGTCACAGATTGAACAATGCATATATGCTTTTAATCATATTATTACAGAAGAAAAAATAACAACTGACGATAAGGGCATTGATCAACTGGTTGAGGAAATAGCATATCGATGTAATCTGGACTTAATTAAGGATAGCAGAGGTGTTTTCAAGAAAATAATGGATAGATATACAACAACCTTAAAGCAAATAAAATTCTAAGACATTCTCTGCCGCTTAGTCCGTGTAAATAGAGGAAATAATTAACTTCTTGTCGAATGTACTGATCTGGAAGATTCCGGCACCTTGCCGGGACACCTAACTTACATCGGGGGAAGGAATTAGAACATCTATGAAAAAACTTGCATTACTGCTCACCACTCTGCTGCTTGCGCTCGGACTGGTCTATCCGGGAGGCGCCGGACAGGCAGCGGCCGCAGCCGCACCGGCGTACAAGGAGATTGCTACATTTGTCGAAGGCAACCTTCTTATTTCGCCAGTTAAATCTGTACTTGTGAACGGCTCTGCCTATGTACCGGTTAAGCTGGCCGGGCAGATTCCCGGTTTCACTGTGGCGGCAGATGCTACTGGCGTAACGCTCACAGGCAGCAAAGGAAGTACCAAGCTGAACAAGGATAACTCCATCTTGTATAAGAACACCAACTACGTGGCCTTCAAAACCCTTCTGAAGCTCGGAGCGATCGACGGCAAATATGCCTCCAGCGCCATAGCGTTGTTCGTCTGGAGCACAGAGGATGGCAAAAATAAGAGCAACAGTATGCTCTACGCCATCAGCAAGCTGCCAGGTACCATGGGTATTGTGCTAGGCAAAAAGGTTTATTTATATGGGCACCCGGGAAGCCATTGGGTGAAAAGTGTACAGTACGTTGATGATTACAACCAGAGCTTTGTGATGCAAAATGAAGCCGGAGCCGAGTGGGTCCTGGACTTGAACGATTTTGTGGACAATACCATGTACACTATGGAGAATATTGATTATTTGAAGTATTACTATAATGGACAAACGGTGTGGACCCGGAACGCCAAGATTAGTGATAGTCCGTTCAAAAACTTTGAAAAAACGACCATCGCTAACTTCCGCTCCAATCCTGTAAACGGGAATTTAGAGATGATCATCCGCCGGGCCAACGGACAGGAGATTCCGGTGGAGATTGATCCAACTGCGGGTGATTATGGTGATTACGTCGAAGACATCTTATATTTCAAGAATCCGCAAACGGCCTTCAAGATCAGCGATAAAATGTGGAAGGCCATCCGTGAAGAGCGGGCGGTCAGCGGCATGACGATCACAGAGCTTCTGCTCTCCTGGGGAGACCCGGACGAGGTTTATGACGGGTATGTAGTGTACGGCAACCAATATGTCTATTTCATCAATGATAAGGTCTTCTCTATAGTTAATTTGTAATTCAGCGTGGAAAAGCGGCTTCCCGTCAGCGGGCCTGCACAAGGAATTCACAGAATTCCTTATGCAGGCTCTTTTTCTGTTGCTTGGACAGGTTAGCAGGTGTAACTGTTCCAGTTTGGAGCTTCAGTGATTTCATGTATAATGAATGAACTGGAACCAGCTATTCTTTTACACTCTAGGAGGACATTATGCAGCTCATTAAGCCCCAGGCCATTCAGACTCGAATCGACAATTTCGTCTCTGAGGATCTATATATCCATCTTGAACTTACTAACGGAGCTTACGCCAGCCATTTCGACAGCTCTCGTGCTCCGGGCTCGGTGTTCATCAGCAATGCCGAGATCCGTTACACCCACGGCTCCATCTCAGGGACAGGACCTTACCGGGTCGGCCTGAAGACGGAGCAAGGCTGGATTTACGCCGAAGGACTTACCCATGTGGATGAGCACGATACGGAGCGGCTGATTCTGGCCGGGCATGACAGTCAGGGCAAGCTGATTGTGGCGTTGCAGCTTAGCCGGAGCCCTTTTTAATGATACTGGAGGAGTAAGCAGACATGAGTAATAAATCTATGGACCATGAAAGAATTCTGGTGGTGCTTCCCCATCCCGACGACGAGGCCTACTTCGTATCCGGGACACTGGCGATGTATATCGCAGCAGGTGCAGAGGTGACCTATGCCTGCCTGACACTGGGAGAGATGGGCCGGAACATGGGCGTTCCGCTGATTGCAAACCGCACGACCCTGCCGGCCATCCGCCAAGCGGAGCTCGAAGCTTCCTGTAAGGCCATTGGAATTCAAGACCTGAGGATGCTGGGCTTCCATGACAAAATGATTGAGTTCGAAGACCCGGCGCTTCTGGATCAGCGGATTGCATCGCTCATGAAGGAGCTTGCGCCGTCGCTGGTTATTACGTTCTACGCCGGATATAGCGTGCACCCGGATCATGATGCCACCGGTGCTGCGGTGATCCGTACCATTGCCCGGCTGCCCGCAGCGGAACGTCCGGTTGTACATAGTGTGGCTTTCTCGAACGGCCATCAGCAGCGGATTGGAGCAGCCGATGTAGTCATCGATGTTACGCCTTTTATCACTGTCAAAATCAACTCCATTCTGGCGCACCGCACCCAGTTCCAGGCAGATAAAGTGCTTGGCGGCCTTAAACCCGCCGATCCGGCAATCTGCGGCAAGTACGGTACGGAACGCTTCTGGACCTATCCGTTCCCGGAATGCAAGGAACAGCCGGAGGAAGCGGCATTGTGCTGTAAGTGAACAATTATAATGTATACTATTGAGCGGATTGGAGATATTCAGATGACAGAACAACGGGTATACATCCGGTTCCCCGAGGCGGGAGATGCCGCAGAGCTGACGGAGATGTATTTGCGTAACCGTAAATTTTTTGAAGAGCATTCGCCTGACATTGGTGAGGAATTCTATACCGTAGAGTATCAGCGCGAGCGGATTGCACAATATGAAGAGGATCGGGCAGCAGACGAGCGCTACGACTTCCTGGTCATTCACAAGGCAGACCGGCGGATCATCGGCAGTGTCAGTCTGTCTTTTGTGGTGCGGGGACCGCTGCAGAGCTGTATGATCGGGTACAGCCTGGACAAGGATTATAATGGTAAAGGTTATATGACGGAGGCGGTGCAGCAGGTCGTGCGCTATGCCTTCGAGGAGCTGAAGTTCCACCGGATTACGGGGGAAGCCTCACCGGATAATCCCGGCTCCATCCGTGTGCTGGAGCATGCAGGCTTCCACAAGGAAGGCATTGCCCGGCTGAACGTGAAGATCCGCGGGGTGTGGAAGGACCATCAGATTCTCGCGATTATCAACCCGGCCGATATTAGTTAATGGAGTTAACACACGGATTATTATATAGATTGAACAAAAAAATTAAGTTAAAGGAAAAGTGGCGGAGGGGAATTTTGGAACTGGAGGAGCGGTAGCGTCCGCCTTTGTCTGCGGATTTCAACCGTTAAAAACGGGATGAATTAAGAAATCTGCAGACAACAGCGGCCGGAGGTCCAAAACTTCTCTGGAGTCACGGCTAATCCTAAAACCTGAAAATCAATAGTTCAATTTATTAGCTTAAATATTAACATTGTGGAGGATCACCAATGAGCCAGCGTTTACGAATTACCCGTTCCATGCAGGAAGAGAATGCAGAGCAGGCGCTAACCCTAGAGGAATGCAAGAAATACTTTGCCGATAAATCCGGCTTCAGCTATTCACAGGTCTACACTGTACAGGGTGCGGAGAGTACGATGTCGATCGAGGGGGATTTTTTCATGTGGAGTCATGAGGGCGCGGAGTACCCGTTCCGGCTGTATATGGGCGATCTGTACGTGGCCTTGTCCATGGAGGCGATTGTGCCTGTGATTCTTGAGATTGCCACGGACCTGCGGGCCGATGTGGTGGAGGGGTAGGGAACCAGAATGAATACATATCAGAACAGAATATGAGAGCTTCACACTCTGCTGACCCGCTTTATGGAGAATGGACCGTTTACCGGATTGCAGGGATCGTTAGTAATAATGAGAATTCAGATCCGTCTTCCAGAGGCTCCCTAGCGGTCATCAAGACTGTGATAGGAGCCTTTGGTTAGTGATCGCCGCCGGGACATGAACACCAGGCACAGGGCAATCCCGGTAAGGACGATCCCCAGAAAGCGGAATCCGCTGAAGCTGAACCGGTCGCCCATGATGATTCCAATCAGCAGGGAGGACAGGATCGTCCCGAAGTATCTGGACGTACTGAATAAGCCGGAGGCTACCCCGATGATCTCTTTCGGCGAGTTGTTGAACAAGGCCGCTTGCATGGCGACATTGTTCAGTCCGTTGCTGATTCCAAAGGCAGCCAGGGCCAGTATAATGCCCATTAAAGGCGATGCCGGATTCAGCATCACGATCCACACCGACCCGACGGTCATAAGGATGGCTGAGACTGCCTGAGCAGGCCGGGGACCTGAGGCGTTGATCCATCTTCCGGCGATTGGAGACACGGCGAGCGAGCATAGACCCAGGCTTAACATCAGTAGCCCCGTGTGGAATTCACTGACCTGACGAACGAGCTGCAAATAAGAAGGAAGACCGAAGAAGACGGAATAGAATAACAGATTAACCAGCATAAATTCAATATTGACCCGGATCAGCCCCGGATACCTGGCGAAGGTACGCAGAGGAATGAAGGGCATCGCTGCTCTTAACTCATGTCTTACGAAGACCGCAAGCAGGATGAGCCCGGACAGGCCGATGATTACATTGAATAGGGAGACATGACCGGAGGACTTGGCGGACAGCAATTGCGCAAGCACAGCCACCAGCCCCGTGGCGAACAGCAGAATGCCTGGCACATCTATCCGGTTCATCCATTGCCGCAGGGACGGCTTGGGTAATGCGGCTGTGGACGGCTTGTCTTGCGGGATGGTCCTCCAGGCTAACAGGAAGCTCGCCGTTACGAACGGCAGGTTGATGTAGAAGATGGAAGACCAGCCCCACACATGGATCAAGACCCCGCCGATGAACGGTCCTGCCGCTGCCGCTCCCGATGTAAACATGGACAGCACGGACAGAGCGGAAGCCTGCTTGTCTGTAATATTCACCCGGATGATCGCCATCCCGACCGCGACTACCATACTGGTTCCAATGGCTTGGACAATCCGCAGAACGATGAGTCCCCCGAAGCCCGCAGACCAAGGCGCGAGCAGGGAGGCTGCAAAGACGATCACCAGTCCGGCCAGGAAAATCCTCCTGCGGCCGAAGATGTCGCTGGCTCTGCCCATGACAGGCTGAGCAATAGCGCTGCCAATATAGAATGAAAAAATAATCCAGGAGACAACGGTGAACTCAAGCTTGAATGCTTGCTGCAGCCTGGGAATCGCCACAGCCACCATCGAAGAGTTAAGCGGGTTAAGCATCATTCCCAGCCCAACGGATATCATTAACCACCAGCTGCGTGCATTCATTGTTATTCCCCCTCAAGTACTGTACAGTTATCGTACAGGATAAGAGTTATTTACTCCAACGCATTTCATGTTATGATTTCATAGACTTGAGGGAATGAATGGAGGCGGGATATGGAGCTTCTTCAATTACAGTATTTCATCGCGGTTGCCCGCCTGGAGCATATGACCGAGGCCGCACACAAGCTGCATGTTACCCAATCCTCCCTGAGCAAGACCATTCAACGGCTGGAGGAGGATCTCGGAGCTTCATTGTTCGACCGGAGCGGGAGGAAGCTGCGGTTAAACGAGCCGGGACGCAGATTTCTTCAGCGTGCAGAGAAGGCGCTGTTTGAATTGGAGCAGGGGAAGCAGGAGCTTAAGGACCTGTCCAGCCTGGAGTCCGGCACCCTTGAATTAGCAGTAACCACCGCAAGCACATTGCCCGCTATCCTCCGGGCGTTTCGCCTCAAGCAGCCGGACATCCATTTTCACGTGCAAATGCTGCCTATGCAGGAGATGATTACTCTTCTACAGAGAGGAGAAGTTGATTTCTGCTTGTCCTCTCCTCCGGTAAGAGGGGAGGATATTGAATGTCAGGTGGTCTGTAACGATCACATTTACCTTGCCGTTCCAGCCGCTCACCCTCTTGCAACCCGCAAGAGCCTCTCTTTGAGAGAGCTTAAGAATGAGTGGTTTGTGGGTGTCAAACAAGGCTATGGGATTCGTGATTTGGTGGATTCCGTCTGCCAGGCTTCAGGCTTCATGCCGCGCTATGTGTATGAGGGAGACGAACCGGCCCGCTTGATTGACCTGGTGGAAGCCGGGATCGGCCTGGCCTTCATACCGGGTACGGCGAGGAATGCGCACGATCATATCCGTCTGATTCCGCTGGAAGACGAGGGGCTGGTCAGGGAAATCGCCTTGTTGTGGCATAAGAACCGCTATATTTCACAGGCGGGCTTGATTTTCCGTGAGGTTGTTATCGAGTATTTCGCTAAGCTATAATGTCACCGGGAGGAATGAACCTATGAACCGTACACAGCATATAGAACATCCGCGCATTCTGGTGGTGTTCCCGCATCCTGACGATGAAGCCTTTGCTGCCGCAGGCACACTGGCACAGTATATAGATCGAGGCGCCGAAGTGACCTATGCCTGCCTGACGCTGGGGGAGATGGGGCGTAATATGGGGATTCCTCCGTTCGCGAACCGGGTTACGCTGCCAGAGATCCGCAGGGAGGAGCTGCGTGCTTCCTGCCAAGCAATTGGGATACAGGACTTAAGGATGCTGGGCTTCCATGATAAAATGATCGAGTTCGACGACCCGCGCCTGCTGGAGGATACGATGCTGTCCTTACTCCGCGAGCTGACTCCGTCCCTCGTGATCACGTTCTATCCCGGCTACAGCGTGCATCCTGACCACGATGCCACCGGAGCGGCGGTCATCCGGGCGGTCCGGCAGCTGCCGCCTGCGGAGCGGCCGGTTGTTCACTGCGTCGCCTTCGCCATCGGCCATGAGGAGCACATCGGCCTCCCGGATGTGCATGTCGATGTCACCGCATACCTGGACAAGAAGATGGCTTCTATCCAGGCACACCGTTCCCAATACCAGGCGGCGGAGCTGGTCGGTAACCAGGAGCTGACGGCGGAGGATATTCAGCTCCGCTTCGGGCAGGAAGCCTTCTGGACCTACCCCATGAACACACAACACTAAGAGAAGGCAGGAATCACCTATGAATCTAATGAATCAAAAAGATAGAATGCTCGCAGGATTGCCCTATAAAGCGTGGCTGGACGGATTAACCGAAGAGCGGACAGCCGCCAGGCTGCTGGTTCACCAGCTCAATTCACTTTCTCCAGACGCTCATGAGGAGAGAGACGGGCTGATCCGCAGGCTTTTGGGCAAGACGGGGGAGCTTGTGCATATTGAGACTCCCTTCCGCTGCGATTATGGATCGAATATCACTGTAGGGAATAATTTCTATGCCAATTTCAACTGTACGATTCTCGATGTAGGCAAGGTGGTCATCGGCGAGAATGTTATGTTCGCTCCGAATGTATCGCTTTACACAGCGGGCCATCCATCCATCCCGATTCCCGGAATTCAGGCTATGAATACGGGATTGCCATCACCATCGGCAACAATGTGTGGATCGGCGGCAATGTCATTGTGAATCCGGGCGTAACCATCGGGAACAACGTAGTCATCGGGGCAGGCAGTGTGGTGACCAAGGATATCCCCGATAATGTGATCGCCGTAGGCAGCCCGTGCAGAATTGTCCGTGAGATCACGGAGGAGGACCGGAAATATTATTACAAGGATAGAGAGTTTGACGTCACGGACTACGTGTAGAATCGCTGCTATACCGTCCTTAAGGGACAGAATTCGTTCTAAATAAGCACATAAGTAGCCCTCAGCGGTCCATGCACCCCGACCACCAGCTTCATTTCAATATCTGCGGAATTGGAGGGACCGGAGATGAAATTAATCGATGAACCCACCGGTTCTCCCGCCTGAATTCTACGGTTAAACGCTGCGGCGGCATCCGTTGAGCGAAGCACCAGCCGTTCACGTTCAATCACCGCAATATAATGGGCGGGGAGGAAATGGAGCGACCGTCCCTGATCGGGGCGGCTCTCCACCACAACCGTTCCAGATTCCGCAAGTGCGCAGTCGGCGAAGACAATGGCTGTATTCGCCGATTCAGCACGCCTGATATTCTCCGCCCGTCCCGCCGCTTCCTCCCATACGGCAGCATCCGGAAAGGCCAGCCCGTACTCCCTGAACCGGGGATCACCGGAAGTCATCACGTTCCCGCCGCCATTTGCCTCTAACAGATCATCTAACGTTCTCTGCAGCAGCTCCCGCGTCGTTTCGATTACCTGAGTGTGGATGAAGAAGCATTGCTCCTTAAGCATCTCTACAAGATCCTCCTGGGTAAGCGCGCCGTAGCTGTCAGGAATGAACTCCTGGATCGCAGGCCGCTGAACCTCTGACTTCCGTGCCCGGCCCAGTTTGGCGGCAATGGTATTCAGAAAAGCCTCCTTATTCGTATTCATCTTCATATTCGTGTTCGCGGATGCTGTCATTGCTCTGCCCCTCCTTTGCGCTTCTCCAACCACACCCGGAAGCTGTCCTGCGGCTTGACGGGCTGCTTCAGGTCGCGCGAATGAATCCACCCCTGAATAATTGCCGGCCCCCGTACAATACGTCCGTGCTTGCTCATGATCCGGCTGGCGGAATGAGCTAGTCTGAGGGTTTTGCCGAACAAGGCAGGGGAGGAGAGCAGCTTGGCGGCTGCCTTCATCTGGAATCGGTCAGCAGCGCCGGTTCTCTTCTGCTTCACTAT
Source organism: Paenibacillus sp. FSL R7-0302 (assembly GCF_038006885.1). Lineage (NCBI taxonomy): Bacteria > Bacillati > Bacillota > Bacilli > Caryophanales > Paenibacillaceae > Paenibacillus > Paenibacillus sp. FSL R7-0302. The sequence continues at coordinate 2,917,148 of NZ_JBBOWB010000001.1, read as the reverse complement.
GTTCTGACGGTGCATAATGAGCTGCTCATGCAGCGGGATTTTTACTGGGCAGACATCGGTACACGCCCCGCAGAGACTGGACGCATACGGAAGCTCCTTATAATCGTCATAACCGCCAAGCAGCGGGGTTATGACTGCCCCAATCGGCCCCGGATAGATCGAGCCGTAAGCATGACCGCCGATATGACGGTAGACCGGACAGACATTCAGACAGGCACCGCAGCGGATACACTGTAAGGCTTCGTTGAATTCACTCCCGAGAATATCGGAGCGGCCGTTATCGACGACCACCAGATGGAATTCCTCCGGCCCGTCGGTCTCACCCGCCGCTGAGGGACCCATGACCGTGATATAGCTGGTCAGCTTCTGGCCGACAGCACTGCGGCAGAGCAGATTATCCAGGATCTCCATTTCCTCCAGGGTCGGCACAATCCGCTCCATGCCCATAACTGCGATATGCGTCTTGGGGATCGCAGCGGTGAGATCTCCGTTCCCTTCATTCGTGACGAGATTAATTGCGCCCAGGTTGGCGATGGCGAAATTACAGCCCGTAATCCCGACCTCCGCATCCAGGAACTTCTGGCGCAGGACGGTGCGGGCGAACCCGGCCAGTTTCTCCGGCGTCTCGTCGCCGGTATATCCGAGCTTCTCTGCGAAGACGCGTCTGATCTGCTCCCGGTCTTTATGCAGTGCAGGGGCTACGATATGGGAGGGAGGGTCCCAGTCATCCATTTGCAGAATGTACTCTCCCAGATCGGTCTCAATCAGCTCGCAACCGGCTTCAAGCAGCACACGGTTCAGTTCAATCTCCTCAGTAACCATGGACTTGGATTTGACGATTCGCGTCGCCTGCTTGCGTACAATAACATCCCGTATATAACTGCTGGCCTCTTCCTTGGTTGCGGCAAAATAGATATGTCCGCCTTGCCGCTCAATATTATCCGCAAGCTGCTCCAGATAAAAATCCAGATTCGCCAGCGTATGCTGACGGATAAGCTGGCCGACCGACCGCCACTTCTCCCAATCTCCTAATGCGGTAGCCGCGGTCAGCCGCCTAGTCTTAAGGCTGTCCTGTGCCGCCCCCACGGCACTGCGCATGAAGGAATCCCCAAGGCCCTCCGAGGTCCGCTCGCTGAAGTTACGTGAATCCGTTTGCAGGCTCAAGTCAGTTCCCCCCTTTGCGTATGCTGGTTCAGCACCTCTGCAATATGCATCACCCGTACCGGCTCACCCTTGCGGGACAGGCGCCCGCCGATGTTCATCAGGCAGCCCATATCTGCACTGATCAGGATATTCGCTCCGGTATCCAGCACACAGCCGCATTTCTCATCGGCCATCTGCCCGGAGATTTCAGGCATCTTCACTGCAAAAGTTCCGCCGAATCCGCAGCAGTTGTCGCTGTTCTTAAGCGGCTCAAGCTTCAGTCCCTTCACCTGCTCCAGCAGCTGGAAGGGAGTCTCCTTCTCGCCCAGCAGCCTCGTCATATGGCAGGAGCGGTGGTAGGTGGCCGTACCTTCGAGCGTGGCACCGACATCAGTGACACCCAGCACTTTTACAATGAACTGGGTGAGTTCATACGATTTTTCTTTTAGCGCAACCGCTTTCAATTCCCAGTCCGGGTCACCGCTGAAGATCTTCGGATATTCATGAAACATAGCGATGCAGGAACCGGACGGACCTACAACATAATCCGAAGCCTCGAAGGCCAGCATCATGTTCTGCATAGCAAGCTTAGATTCCTGCAAGTAACCGCTGTTGTACGTAGGCTGGCCGCAGCAGACCTGTGAAGCGGGGTAATCAATCTCGCAGCCGAGCCGCTCTAGCACCTCCACCATGGCAATACCGGCGTTCGGAGCCATAAGATCTACCAGACAAGTGGAAAAAATACTGACTCGCACTCCCATCCCTCCCATCAATGAAAACTTATACTCACAGCTTAACTCAACAAGTCAATGAAAAACAACACAAAAACAAATAAAAAATGTGAAACTTATTGACAATAAATATTGATAGCGTTTACACTATGGGTGGGTAATTGGAGAAATGGAATAATCTACAATGGGATAATCTACCTTGAGGGGGATGAACAGTGACCAAGCATTTGATGTATATCAACGGCCAATTTACGGAATCCGAAGGCAAAGAGTGGATGGAAGTGACCAATCCGGCAACCGATGAAGTCATCTCACAGGTTCCTAAGGCAACCAGAAATGATGTTATACGTGCCATTGATGCAGCGGAGCAGGCCCAGGCAGCGTGGGAGGAGACTCCGGCGGTAGAGCGCGGCAAGTATTTGCATGCGATTGCTGACGGCATTCGGGCAGAGGCGGACAGCATCGCCAGGCTGATCTCGGAGGAAGTCGGCAAGACCCTGGAATTATCCACCGTAGAGGTTCATTTCACTGCGGATTATTTGGACTATATGGCGGAATGGGCACGGCGTTATGAAGGGGAGATCGTGCAGAGCGACCGTGATAATGAGCATATTTTTGTATTCAAAAGAGCGATTGGCGTCACCACGGGCATTCTGCCCTGGAACTTCCCGTTCTTCCTGATCGCGAGGAAAATGGCCCCGGCGCTCATCACCGGCAACACGATTGTCGTGAAGCCCAGCGCGGAATCTCCAAACAATGCCATGGCGTTCAGCCGGATCGTGGATCAGGCCGGATTGCCTAAGGGGGTATTCAACCTTATTACTGGCAGAGGTACGGAAGTGGGCAACGAGCTGTCCAGTAATGCCAAGGTAGGCATGGTTAGTCTTACAGGCAGCGTACCGGCAGGGCAGAAGGTTATGGAGGCGGCGGCTGAGAATATCATCAAGGTCAGCTTGGAGCTGGGCGGTAAAGCGCCTGCTATCGTAATGAAGGATGCCGACCTGGAGCTGGCTGTTCAGGCGATTGTGGCTTCCCGGGTCATTAATACAGGTCAGGTCTGCAACTGTGCGGAGCGTGTCTATGTCCATGAAGAGATCAAGGAGGAGTTCACCACTCGGCTGGTTGAAGCGATGAAGGCCGTGAAGTACGGAGACCCGCTTAAGGACACGGACATCCAGATGGGACCGCTCATCAACAAGGCGGCGCAGGAATCGGTGCAGCAGAAGGTGGACCGGGCCGTTCAGGAAGGGGCTAAGATTGCCCTGGGCGGTAAAAAGGTAGAAGGAACCGGCAGCTTCTTCGAGCCGACAGTGATCACAGATGCTACGAATGAGATGGAGATTGTGCAGGATGAGATTTTCGGTCCGGTCATCCCCGTCATTTCATTCTCTACCCTGGATGAGGCGATTGCCCTCGCGAATGACAGTGAGTTCGGCTTAACCTCATCGCTATATACGCAGAATCTGAATGTTGCCATGAAAGTCATCAAGCGGCTGAAATACGGGGAGACGTACATCAACCGCGAGAATTTCGAAGCGATGCAGGGCTTCCATGCAGGCTGGAGAAAATCGGGCATCGGCGGCGCTGACGGCAAGCACGGCTTGAACGAGTACCTGCAGACGCATGTCGTCTACCTGCAGTATGATAAGTCGGTTAACTGAGTGACTTCATAATTAACGCATATAAGAGAAATGCTCCCATGCAGTTTGGGAGCATTTTTTTGTGTGAAGGTAAGAAGTTATAGGTTTGTCCGCAATTGAGCAGATTCACAAACGATTTCACAGATTTGGGGGCCTTCGGATTCGGGAACCCGGTGCTATCATTGGTAATGAAACGGTGAGCATTGTGGATTGTAAGCGCATTAACGGGCTGGCGCCAGAGCCGTTCTTGGCTATACACAGCGCCACATTATCAGGGTTTGGGGGGGACGGGAGAAGCTATGAAGGAAATTCTGCTGAATGAAATGAACTGGGAAGTCAAAGGATACTGGCCTTGGGTGCCGCTGAAGGGTACAAGTATGGAGCTTGGCCAGGAATTAATGGGGGTCACCGGCTGGATGCCGGCAACGGTGCCGGGGGGAGTTCATTACGATCTCTACAGACAGGGCTTGATTGCCAATCCCTATGAAGACTTGAACAGCTTGAGCTGCGAATGGGTAGAGAATCGCTGGTGGGTGTACCGTACGACCTTGCAGCAACCAGAGTTGAAGGGGGCGAGAGTGGAGCTGGTCTTCCAGGGACTCGATTATGAAGCAGCGGTATACGCTGATCATATCCTGCTTGGGGAGCATACGGGAATGTTTGAGCCGGCTGTGTTTGATGTCACAGAGCTGCTCTCCGTCCGGGAGAACCTTGAAATTTCCGTGCTTCTGAAGCAGGCGCCCGATGAAATGGGGCAAATCGGCAAAACCTCGGCCACCTTCACGCAAAAGAGCCGTTTCAATTATAAGTGGGATTTCTCTACCCGGCTGGTTAACGTTGGAATCTGGGATGATGTGTTGCTAAGGATACATGAGGATTACTCGTGGGGCGAAATGTCCATCACAACCGATGCTGAGTTTGAAGAGGACGGCAGCACTCAGGTTACTGGCAGGATTGAAATACAGGCAGCCGTCCCATCCTTGGCTGGAGTTGAATCTGCCCGGAAACTGACGGCGAATATCACCTGCTCTGATCCCGGAGGTAATCTGCTGCTGATGCAGACGCATCCCGTCTGTGCTGGAGCGATGCTCAAGACCGCGCTGGATATCCCTGAACCGGAGCTATGGTATCCGAACGGTTACGGAGCGCAGCCGCTCTACAGCCTTGAACTGAAGCTGCTGGATGAAGCCGGGGAGGAGCTGGATACGCGGGTTATAAGAACCGGAATCCGCAAGCTTGATTATATCCGCAACGTTGACAGTCCTGACAATGCTCTGCCCTACACGGTGGTAATCAACCGCCGCAGGATCTACATGAAAGGGGTGAATATGACCCCTCTGGACCATCTCTACGGAAATGTATCCGTTGAACAGTATCAGCTGATGGTCCGTTTAATGAGAGCGGCTCATGTTAATCTTGTCCGGGTATGGGGCGGCGGGATCATTGAGAAGCAGGTCTTCTATGACCTATGCGATGCGAACGGCATTATGGTCTGGCAGGAATTCATCCAGTCGAGCTCGGGAATTGACAATATTCCTTCCAAGCAGCCGGAGTTCCTTGAACTGCTGCGCAGGTCCGCCCGCTCAGCACTCAAGGCGAAGCGCAATCATGTCGCCATGACGATATGGAGCGGCGGCAATGAGTTAATGAGCGAGCCGAATAAGCCTTCGGACTTAAGCGATTCCAATCTGGCGATGCTGAAGGAACTGGTCGAGCAGTATGATCCGCAGCGGCTGTTCCTTCCAACCTCGGCTTCGGGTCCGGTGGAGTATATTACCGAGACTAAGGGCCAGGGACATGATGTTCATGGTCACTGGAAGTACATGGGTAACCCGTATCACTACGAGTTATACGGCAGCAACGACAATCTGCTGCACAGTGAATTCGGGGCAGACGGGCTGAGCTCACTCAAGAGTCTGGAGAAGTTCCTGGGGGCAGACAGCCGCCAGCCGGTCTCCATGGAGAATAGTGCAGTCTGGAGACATCACGGGGAGTGGTGGGATACGCTGAGCCGGGATGAAGAAATATTCGGCAGCCTGACGGATCTGGCACAATTCTCCGCCTGCAGCCAGTGGATTCAGGCGGAGGGCATCCGCTTCGTGCTGGAGGCCAACCGGCGGCGCAAGTTCCGGAACAGCGGAAGTATTGTCTGGCAGCTCAACGAACCCTGGCCGAACGTGTCCTGTACCAATCTGGTCGATTATTATGGTGAACCGAAGATGGCCTACCACTGGATGAAGATAGCCTTCCGTCCACTGCATGTATCGCTGGACTACCGGAGTCTGCTGCTTACACCCGGTACCGGTTTCCACGGAGATGTATATGTACATGGCTGGGAAGGGGACAGGTTTGAAGCGGATGCGGAGGTCTTGGATGCTGCGGGCCGGAGCTTGCACCGGCAAAAATTCGTAATCCGAGGAGACAGAGACCGGGCAGTCTGCGCCGGGAGCCTGAATTTCACAGTACCTGAGCAGGAGGACCGGTTATATTTCGTCAGATTGTCCTTCGTGAACTGTGAAGAAGAACCGCAGCAGAATGTATATGTATTCTCTACCGCCAGGCAGCATCTGTACGCATCAGCGTTAACGCTTACAGGCGGCAATCTTCAGGTACGCCAGGAGAATAGATGGCTGCCCGCTGTTACTGGAGAGCCGAATCTGCAAGCCAGCTTCACGGTAGCTAATACAGGCAGTGAAGCGTTGCTGCATGTACATGCTGAAGAGGAGGGGAACCGCTACTGGCTGGAAGCAGACGAGCAGTTCCTGACCTTGTTCCCGGGTGAGGCAAGAACGGTGACGGTGACCTGTACGCCGAAGCAGGCGGGAGGATTCCTGGCAGGGGAGAATCACAGCATCTCCGATGACCTGCCGGATATTCAATTCAAATCGTTCCTGAGTGCCCAGGGCACAAGCAAACCGGATGGAGGACAGGAGAATCATGAGTAAACCATTGTGTTTTGTACCAGGGCCATTCGTACCGCTAAGCCGGTACGTTCAAGCCGGCGGGCATGAGCCCGTCACCATTCCGGTAAGCCGGGCAGTGGCGGAGTATTTAAGACGGCATCACTCCATTCTGAAGCTGGCCTGTCAGCGCAGCGGCGAGGTGACCTACCTTAACGCAAAGTGGTCCACCCTGTATGAAGATACCGTTGAAGTTGAAGCTGAATCAGCAGGGAACAGCAATACAGCTGAAGGCGTGTTCGTACTTGTCAGCCCGCTGCTTACCAATATGTTTCCAGTCGTATCGCACTGGGATAACCATTCAGCAGAGGGAGGAGGCAGGTTCCGCTATGGAGGAACAGACGGCATTGGAAAGCTGCGCATGGACGAAGCGGGGGAGCAGGTTATTTCCGAGCATGTAAGGCTATATAACAGCGACGCGGACAGCCCTTATGTATATAACACTGAAGATTATGAGCTGTTTGGGGAAGGTGAAGCGGAGAAAACACTGAAAACTCCCCAATTCGAGCACTACATCGGGGACCGCTACAGTCTCTATGCAGTCGATGATTTGGTTGCGGTATCCTTGAGTGACCGTATGCTCAAGACCTTCGGATATCCTGTGGTCTTCATTAATGAATCCAGAGAAGAAGGGGCACTGGTAGATGATGCACCTGTATTCCAGCTGATCAGCAACAGTCTGCTGGTTTCGGAGAACCGCCATAGCCTGGCTTCCTATCTTCTCCCGCCTTATTGGAATCGGGCGAACGCCAAGAGGTATCCGCTGCTGTTCAATGGTTATTACGACGCCAATGAGAACACCTTCAGTACCGTGGGACCTTCCTTTCTGGAGATCATAGGCAAGACGCTGGCCAGCACGGGCCAGGGAGTGGTTGGCATTCTCTGGAACGGGGGAGGCTACATCGGAAGCCGTTCCCTGCAAGGCTCAATCTATGGAGGGATCGGGGCGGCAATTGCCAGAGCCCGGGACCACTATGGCGGTGATGCAGACCAGGTAGTGGCAGTAGGAGGTTCACGCGGCGGATTGACAGCACTGCTGGCCGGAGGCAACCCGCACCGGCTGCCTTACCGGGTACGTTACACACTATGCTATGCACCGCCGCTGATTCTTAACGGACTTACCCGTGAGTATGCGGAAGGCGCCTGCCCGCTGATCTGGCATGTAGCAGAGGTGGACACCGGTTACCGCGATATCTGGAAGGATAACTGGAGGCATCCGGAGACCGGCAGTACCGCAATTGAGACTCTTCTGTGGACACTTACAGGCGAAAGTGACCCTGGCCGTCTGAAGGAAACTGCCGGACTGGAATCCGAGTTCTTCCTGTCGGGGCTGAAGGCGGGCGGTACGAAGCTGCTGATCAACCACGGGACACATGATGCCTTCACTCTGAGCCGGTTCAGCTTTGCTTTTGCCGCACAGGTCCGAAGCTATGGCATTCCGCTGCGTCATGAGATTGGCTACCGTTTCGGCCATAACAACTGTACGGATCTTTACGAACAGGCAGCCCTATGCCTGAAGGCTCTGCTGCAGGATCAGGAGCTTGACTTCACCGGGACGGTGCATTACCGCAGACGCAGTCCGGCTGCAGGGGAATGGGAACAGGCTGAACGGTTCAGTCCGGCCCATCAGCCGGTTTTTCTGGAGGCACCGAAGTTAGTACCCGCAGGCAGTCCGGTAGCTTGGACACTGTATGGAGAGCAAGGCATGGAATACCGGCTGGAGCTGGAGAGCCTGGATCAGCAGGCATGGGAACAGAACAAGCAAGTGATCATAAACAAGCGCATCACCCTTGCGTCCGGGGTATTGCCGGACAAGCGGCATCCCCTTGAAGTCTGCTCATGGCAGGAGGGGATAAGCCCATCCACTGACGGATTAAGTGCAGGTTATTATCTGTACGGGCTAACCTACAGGCTGAGGGGCGAACTGGACTGGACCGAAGTCTCACCTTCTCGGGTGCCGCAGCCGGGTGTAGAGCCGCAGTCGCTTCTCCGCATTCTGGAGGAACAGCCTAATCCGGCTAGCGAGGCCTTCCGCGCGGAAGCGGCTGTGCTGTGCATCAGCTCCGGGCTGTCTGAAGCCTGAGTAATACGTAGCTTTACAAACGCTTTCGCAGGGTTACCGGATTTCAGGTTTCAGGAGGAAGCGCTATCATTTAGGTATAACACCGATACAACGCCTGACCCGAGTGAATCAATAGCTTCGGGAGGAAGGAAGGACAGGAGCATGATTGGAAGAATCACTGAACCACAGCCTTTTATGGCTAAGAAGAAGAACGGGAATCCTGTGCGGCGTCTGCTCAGAGATTGGTCATCCTGGATACTGATAGTGCCAACAGTGTTTGTCTTTTTCTTTTTTTCCTGGCAACCGCTCGTCAAAGGGATTGTGCTCTCTTTTTTCAACACCGAGGGTTATAATGCCGTTAGTTTTGCCGGACTGCAGAACTACAAGGATGTGATTCAGAATTCGGCATTTCAGCAGACGCTGACCAATTCATTTATGTATGTGATCTGGTCGCTGCTGATCGGCTTTGCCGTCCCGATTGTAGTCGCTGTTGTGATTAATGAACTCAGACACGGGAAGTCATTTTTCCGTTTTTCCGTCTTTTTTCCAAGTATGGTTCCCGGTATTGCCGCTTCAATGTTATGGATGTTCCTGTTTGAGCCCGGAGAAGGCGGTCTGCTGAATAGTATGCTCAGTGCCTTGGGCTTCCCGGTACAGCAGTGGCTCCAGGACCCGAAGATGACCATTATGCTGATTATATTCACAATCACCTGGCGGAATTTCGGAGGGACGGTGCTGCTCTATCTGGCAAGCCTTCAGAGCATCAATCATGATCTGTATGAAGCAGCTTCGATCGACGGGGCCAATGTATGGCGGCGCTTCAGAAGCATTACCCTTCCGCAAATCTCCAGCATGATCGGACTGATGATGATTCTGCAGATCAGCGGGGTATTTCAGATCTTCAATGAACCGCTGGTCATGACTGAGGGCGGACCGAATAATGCCTCAATGACGTTGATGCTCCAAAGCTATTATTATGCGTTCCGGAGTTTTGAAGCAGGCCATTCCATGGCGCTGGGGGTTATTACTTTTCTTATCCTGATGGTGCTTACCGTTATTTATTTCAGGCTGGATAAGAAATTGAACAGGGAGTAGAAGCCATGAAAACAAATGAAGCTTACGGCATTATCGGCAATATTGAATACAGATCACCCTGGGTGCGACTGCTCTACTGGAGCTTGTTCCTTCTGATGCTTGCGCTCGCCGCCGTCTGTATCCTGCCTCCCGTCTGGATTATGGTCTCAAGCCTGAAGGACATTAAGGAGTTCTATGCGATTCCGCCTACCTTGATTCCCCGCACCTTTGATATCAGCAAGCTGTGGGAGACCTGGCAGGAGTTCAATTTTCTCAGTTACTATCTGAATACCGCTTACCTGGCTGCCGGTTCTGTACTGTTCTGTCTTACCTTTAACGGGCTGGCCGGGTATTTCTTCTCCAAGCTGAAGCCGCGCGGGAGCGCGCTCTTGTTCGTGCTGATTGTATGGACGATGATGGTTCCGAATACGGTGGGAATGGTGCCGCTGTTCAAGAACCTGATTGATTTTCCGCTGCTGCATGTGAATCTGACCAATACCTTCTGGCCGATGTGGTTCATGGCTGCTGTGAATCCGGTGGTGATTCTGATCTTCAAGAACTTCTTCGACTCTATTCCACAGGCACTGCTGGAAGCGGCCAAGATAGACGGAGCGAGCACCATCGGCATCTTTATCCGGGTGATCCTTCCGCTCAGCGGCCCGGTCATGGCTACGATTACGATCCTTACGATGAATAGTGTATGGCAGGATTTCTTCTGGCCCTTCATGGTACTGAAGGATAAATCGACCTGGTCGGTCATTGTGGCCATCTATAATTTGAAAGCGACATTACCGCAGGACATTCAGTTTATTGCCCTGACGTTTGCTATTCTGCCGCCGATTCTGCTGTTTATTTTTTTCCAAAGGTACATTATGAACGGGCAAGCCTTCGGCGGCAGCATCAAAGGTTAATGTCACCCGATCACAAACCATTTCACAGTTTTGCCCCGTAGGGCGCTCTAAAGGGCGCATGGTAAGATGATCTCAGAATTAAAGAAAGCGCTTTACAAAATGCAGAATTGCTATAAGAATAATTCTAGGGGGAATTACATTGAGAATGGCACACACCAAGAAACTAACCGCAACACTGGCGCTCACACTGCTGCTTACTGCCGGACTGGCCGGCTGCGGCGGCTCCAATGAAGGGAAAACAGGCGGGAGCGGAAATGCAGCAGCCGGCAAACAGGTTACGATTAAGGTCAGTAACTGGCCGAAGCCGAATGAGGAAGCCAAGATCGCCCAGTATGAACAGCTCATGGCGAAGATGAAAACTAATTATCCGAACATTACGGTGGATAAGGATGAATGGGGCTACGACGTCAGCTCGTTCCTGCCTAAAGCTGCGAGCGGGCAGCTTCCAACGGTATATGAGACCTTTTTCACCGAAACAAGCAAAATCATCAAAGCTAATTACGCAGCGGATATCACGGACATGATGAAGAAGTATGGATATGACAAGGCCATTAACCCGGATCTTCTAAAAATGGTGACCAAGGACGGCAAGTATTACGGGATTCCGAAGGACGGCTATGTCATCGGCATGCTCTACAATGTGAATCTTTTCAAGGAAGCGGGCCTTCTGGATGATAAGGGGATTCCGAAGTTCCCCAAAACATATGAGGAGCTGGCGGAAACTGCGCAGATCATCAAGCAAAAGACCGGCAAAGCCGGAATGTTCCTGCCGACGAAGAGCGGCCAGGGCGGCTGGATGTTCATGAATATTGCCTGGGCTTACGGTGCGGAATTCGAGAAGCAGGTTGACGGTAAATGGAAGGCTGTATTCAATTCTCCCGAGGCGGCTGCAGCTCTGCAATATGTTAAGGATTTGAAATGGAAATACAATGTGCTGCCGGATAACAATCTGGTGGATGTGACCAATGACATGTTCCGTATGCTCGGCACCGATCAGGTTGCCATGAGCTTCGGCACCAACGACTGGCCTCCGGTCATCCAGCAGCAGACCAAGATGTCCAAGGACAATATTGCCATGTCAGCACTGCCTGTAGGACCGATTGGACAACCTGTTACCCTGCTGGGGGGCGGCCTGTATATGTTCTCGCCGAATGTAACACCAGAGCAGATTGATGCCGGATTCAAATGGCTGAAGACCTACGGGTTCACACCAGAATCATCAGAGGAGGCTCTGACCGGCTGGGATATCGAGAAGAAGACACTCAGCGATCAGGGATTGATCGTCGGCCCTTACGGGCTGCGGATCTGGACCGATGAGAAGCGTATAGGTGAGGAACAGAAAATTCTCGACAAATACAACAACGTGAATCTGGACATGTTCCGTGATTATATGGACAACGGCAGCAAGGGGATGCGGGCGGAGGAACCCGTCAATGCCCAGGAATTGTATCAGAAGCTGGATGTCGTGCTGCAATCCGTGCTAACAGATAAGAATGCAGATCCGCAGAAGATCCTGGACAAGGCGGCTGAAGAATTCCAGCGGGATTATCTCGATAAGGTAAAATAAAACGCAGTCAAACACCGGCGCCGTCCTTCTGAAGGGCGGCGATGCCGTTTATATGAAGGTGAAGGGAGATAGGGATAACATGGCAGCAAAAGAATGGGGAGACTGGAGCGCCCGCTGGATCTGGCTGCAGGAAGAGCAAGAAACTACGGACAGGGAAGCGCGGCATGAGCGGGTATATTTCCGCAGAGTGTTTGAGCTGCCAGCCGGTACCGGGAAGGCTTACAGTATGAATGTGGCCATTACCGCAGACAGCCGCTACAGGCTGTTCGTCAATGGGCAGCGCCAATGGGCCGGTCCTTGCAAGGGCCATGAACATGTACACTATTATGAGGAATACAGCCTGGAGGGCGTCCTGCAGCCGGGAATCAATGTGATTGCTGTTACTGTGGTTCATTATGCCGGGACCGCTCCCTTTGAAATGGGGGAAGACGGTCCTTTATCGGTATGGCGTTCAGAGCAAGGCGGTCTGCTTGTAGAAGCGGAGATTACAGCGGACGGGCAGCTTGTGCAGGAACTGCCTACAGATACCTCCTGGAAATGTATCCGGGATCACGGCTACCGGCTCCGCCCGTTTCCGATGATGCGCTGGATGGGCGGATTGGAGGAGACCGCAGGGGACACAGCACTCCGGGACTGGATGCTGCCGGAATATGATGACAGTGCCTGGAGTGCTGCCCGGGTGGTGCAGCCGGTAAGGGATGAATACGGTCAATTAACCCCCTGGCAGCTGGCCCGGCGTCCGGTTCCGCTGCTCTATGAGCAGGAACAATGCTTCCTGAAGCTGATGCGCAGCAGCTGCGGGGAGGGGGATGCCCTCTTCACGGCCGGGCATAGCCTGGAGCTGAAGAATGGAGCCGGATGCACTTCCTCTTCTATTGTAGTGCCTGCTCAAGGTGTACTTGTCCAGGCGGGAGAGCAGCTCTGGCTGGAGCTGGATGCAGCCGAGCTGACGACAGGTTATCCGCAGCTTAAGCTCCAGGGTGGCGGAGGCAGCCTCATTACACTCCAATACGCCGAATGCTACGAAGAAGAGACAGGGGATGAGGAAATCCGCCGCAAAGCCGTCCGCGATGAGATGAGGGAGCAGGTATTGCGGGGCGGTTACGACAGCTACCGGCCAGCCGGTTACGGTACAGAAGACCAGCCCGAAGTATATGAGCCTTTCTGGTTCCGTACCTTCCGTTATGTGAGGCTGGAGGTTCATGCCGGACACGAACCGCTGAGGATAACCGGACTCAGCTACAGGGAGACCGGTTATCCGCTCCAGCTGCAAGGAAGCTTTCACTGCTCGGATGAACGGTATAACCGCCTCTGGGAGCTGAGTGTGCGGACGCTCAGGCGCTGTATGCACGAGACCTATGAGGACACTCCCTATTATGAACAGCTGCAATACACTATGGATACCAAGCTGATGATGGAATTTACGTACCTGCTGTCAGGAGACGACAGGCTGGCCCGCAGGGCTATGGAGGATTACAGAGCCTCACAGCTGCCAAGCGGGATGCTGCAAAGCCGCTACCCCTCAGTGCTGCCCCAGGTCATTCCTTCCTTCTCTCTGTACTGGATCGGAATGATACATGATCACTACAGGTCCTTCAGGGATGTGGCTCTGGTGAAGCATTACCGGCCAGCCATGCTCTCAGTGCTGGATTGGTTCGATCAGCGGCTGACTCCGCAAGGACTGGTCGACCGGACTCCGCGCCAGTACTGGAATTATTACGACTGGGTAGAAGAATGGCCGCTCGGCGCACCGGATTGCACGAATCAGGCACCTGCCACCCTTATGAGTCTAATGTATGCTTTTACGCTGGGGCAAGCGGCTGAGCTGCTGGAAGCCAGCGGCTGGACACAGATTGCCGTTGAACTGCGCCAGCGCAAAGCCGCAGTCAACGCTGCGGTATTGGACAACTGCCGCCAAGCGGACGGTCCGTTCTTCCGCGACAGCCCGGAGGCAGGACCAGAGATACAGCTTAGCCAGCACACGCAGGTCTGGGCAGTGCTGGCCGGAACTGTGTCTGCTGCGGAAGGAGAGACTCTGCTGCAAACGGTACTGACCCATACGCCGATGGCTAAGCTCTCACTGCCGATGAGCTATTATCTGTTCCGCGCGCTGGAGCTTAGCGGAATGTATGACCAGTCTTTCGGGCTATGGGCACGCTGGTTGAAGCAGCTGGAGCTGGGGCTGACCACGCTTCCCGAGATCGACTCTGCCGACACCAGAAGCGACTGCCATGCCTGGAGCGCACTGCCGATTACTGAATTCACCAGAGGAATATTGGGGGTCCGGCAGGAAAATGATGGCATCGTCTTGCAGCCTCATTGCGGAGGGCTGCAAGACGCCAGCGGAGCCGTAAGCACAGAGCTGGGGCTTATATCCGTGAGCTGGGAGATCACTAGCGAGGCAGAGATTGAAGTGTTCCACTTGGAAGCCGTCTGGACAGCCGGCTCAGCCATTACTGTTATTCTGCCGAATGGAGAGGTACAGAAGACGGATGCCGGTTTGCTTGAAGTAGAGATCGACATTAGCGGCTTTAACTGCTAGTCTTATTTCAGCTCAGTACACTCTAACACCGGAAGGGGATGGGGAAACCTATGTTCAGATCGTTCGGCCGCAACATCCGCCTCGTCCTGGTGTTGTTCATTACGGTCTATATCTCTGCTTCAAGCTTCATTCTGTTCCGCAATATGGAGCACCGGAGCCTGGATATGCTCAGGCAGTTGTCCGTCCAGTACACCGGCCAGCAGCATAAGAATACACTGCTGTTCATGAACTGGCTGGAAGAGACCTCCAAGCTGATCTCCAATAACCAGGTGGTACAACAAGCGCTGAAGAAACCAGCGTATGACGGGGCCATCTCACCGATACTGGAAGGGATACGTTCTTCCAGCAGTGATATACTCGGCATTTACATTTGGGGGGAAGCAGGCGCAGCTTATTCTTCCAGCAATGTGTCGGGGCTGCTCCCGTTCACCGAGATCAAGAAGGACCCGGGAATGAAGCAATTCCTGGGAGATCGTGAGCAGACCTTACGCTGGACGGTCCTGAACCGGGAACAGCTGATGAATGCGCCTACGGATCTGCGTGACCGTCTGCTGCTTGAAGTGAAAATTCAGGATGCGGGAGGACGGGTCCTTGGTCTGCTCTCCCTTGAAGTGGAGATTGGCAAGCTGTACAGCTTCTACCTGTCAGACAAGAATTCGATCTACGGGGAGAATGAGGTCTACCTGCTGAAGGGGAACGGGGAGCTGCTGAAGGCAGCGGATATGCCCCTGATACGTCTTAAGGAAATCGGAGCAGCGCTGGCCACACCGGGGAAAAGCAGCCTGAATGAAACGGGCTTAAAGGAGCGCGAAACAGCAGACGGCCTAATTCTGCTCTATCCGCTGCCCGACTCAGAGGATCAGATTGTCACCTATATCTCTGCTGACGGCATGAACGCAGAGCTGCGGGCGTTCAAATATATCATGCTGGCATTGAACACCGCAGTATTCCTATTGTTCTGGCTGCTGATTTCTATGCTGAGCGGCAGTATTGTCAATCCGTTGAACCAGCTATATCTGAAAATCAATTCAACAATGAAAGAGTAAGCCCTTTGTTTTTGAGCAGGATTCAACTTAAGCGCGCTTGGGTGGATGTTGATCCTGCTTAAACACACTGCCCTGATCTCATCTGGACAATTCCTTCTTCAAGCTGATGGTCACGGTGGTGCCTTGCCCGGGAGTGCTGGAGATACTAAGCCCATATTGGGGACCATATTCCAGCTTAATGCGTTCGTCCACATTACGCAGACCGTAGCCGCTCTGGAACAGCACATCCTCTTTGGCCTGGCTGAGTGTTGCCCCATTTGCGAATCCGACTCCGTCATCCGTCACGGTGAACCGGATCTCTTCCCCCCGAAGCTCCCCCTTAATCCAGATTCGGCCTGCGCCGCGCTTCTCGCTGATGCCATGTTTGATCGCATTCTCTGCAATAGGCTGGAGAATCAGCTTCAATATGCGGACGCCTTGCAAGGATTCATCAATCTCATATTCCACTCCGAACTTATCCGGGAACCGCATTTGTTCGACCGTCACGAAGCTCTGCACCAGACGGATTTCCTCTTCGACCGTGACGAACTTGTCCCCTTTATGCAGGCTGATCCGAAAAAAAGTGGCCAATGAGGAAATCAGCCGCTCAATGTCCGGCTGCTTCTTCAGCCGGGCAATCCAGGCAATCGCATCCAAGGTGTTGTATAGGAAATGGGGGTTAATCTGCGATTGCAGCGCAGTTAGTTCGGCCTTGCGCTGCTTTTCCTTCTCCTCATCCTTTTCCAGCATCAGTTGGCTGATCCGTTCCACCATTTGGTAATAGCTGTTCTCCAGTTGGCTAATCTCATCTACTTGTCCCCGTTGGTCATAGACAGCGGCCAGATCTTTTTTGCCGAAGAGCCCCAGCTTCTTCTTCAATTTCAGCAGCGGACGGGTAATTTGCGCTGCCAGATAGAAGGACAGCAGGAGCAGCACGATGAAGGTTACGCTGGCGAACAGGAGCGCATTGCGGTTGCCCTTGACGATTCCCGCGAACAGCTTGTGGCTGGAGATCACGCTGGTGAATTCCCAGCTAACCCCAAGGGACTCCAGCCGGGGATTCAGCGGATAGGTCGCAATGATATAAGTGTTGCCATTCTCCGACCAAGTGCGGTAGCCTTCTTCCTTACCCGGACGAAGCGGTGCGCTCTCCTCCAGGAAATTGCCCAGAAGCCGTTTGTCAGGGTGGGAAATAATCCGGTTGCCGGACGTCAGGAAGGAGTAGCCGATGCCTGTGAAGCTGGAGGAATACAGTGCCGCCAAGGCGGACTCTCTGACATAAATAATCACGACACCGATATTCTGCCCCGTATTGAAGTTGCGGAACTGCTGTCCGAAGGGAATGTAGGCATTGCCTTCGCCATCCCGTTTGATCTCACCAACCACAGGCATACTGCTCTCTTGAATACGCTTGATGAACAGGGCTTCAGGAACCTCCAGCATCTGCTGCTTGGTCTGATAAGAATAGAGTACATTGTCATTGGTCTGGATGATAACATTGCCTGCCAAGAAGTTATCGGCCAGCATATCGTCAATAATGGCTCCGATTCGCGATTCCTTGTCTGCAGCCGGGAGGTGGTCATTATTGATGATCTGATAGATGTCACTGTTCACCAGAAACCGCAGGAACAGCATCTGGATGTCATCAGCCATCAGCTCCACGCTCAGTCCAATCTGGCGCTGCGTCTGAACGACATGACGGTACAAGTCTTTTTGCAGATAGGTATAGGAGTAGAAATTGAAAATAACCAGCATCAGCACCAGATGCAGAGACAGGCCCGCTAACAATACAATCACAATCCGGCCCTTGATCTTGAACCGCCGCAGCCGGGAATTCATCCATTTCTCCAAATGTAGCTTAACCATAGGTTTTCGCATATTCACTTGGCGGGATACCGGTCATTTTCTTGAAGATCTGACTGAAATACTTGGAATCGGTAAAGCCGACCTGATTACCCACCTCATAGACCCGGTACATCGGATTACGCAGCATACGCTTGGCTTCCTCGATGCGGTATTCCGTCAGACACTCGTAGAAGGTCTTATTCAGATCCTTGCGGAACAGATGCATCAGATGGGTCGGACTCACGAATACCGCCGAAGCGACCCGCTCAACGGTAATATTCCCGGCATAATGCTCACGGATAAAAGCGAGTGCTTCCCTGATTTCACGCCGGCAGCGCGCTCCGGCTTCTTCCCCGGCATACAGCACACGTTCAACACCTGTCAAAGCCCGCTGTGCGGCAAGAACAGCCTGCCGGTATGAGTCTGCGATCCTGTACCAATCTTCTGTAGGCTTGCCTATACCTATACTGAGCGGCTGCCCGAAGTGCTGCTGGCTCCATTCGGACAGCTGTTTGCCCAAGCTGCGGGCATAGTCAATGGCATGTACTAACTCTCTGGTCCGAAGTACCATAACCCACTCCAGATGGCTGTCCCGGAAGAGGCAGAGCTGCTCCAAAGAATGCGCTTCCATCAAGACTGCTGCGGCATCCTCCAATGCTCTCGTTCCCTCCGCACTGCTCTCTAGGCCATTGTCAGGAGGGAAGGCGAGAGATAGAGGAAGGATAGCCTCTCCGGGTTCGAGCTGAAGATTCAACAGCTTTAACTTACCGGCTACAAATTCCTCATCATGCAATTGCCCGTGCAGCAGATCCTGCCAGAATTGCTTGGAGATCGAAGCGATTTCCCCGTTCAGCTGTGAGTACCGCTTGGAATGCAGCTTCTTCTCCAGAATTTCATTTCCGACACAGCGAACCGTATCAGCGAGTTCTTCTATATTGATGGGCTTCAGTAAATAGGTGGAAGCGCCATAACGCAGAGCTGCCTGCGCATATTGAAATTCATCATAACCGCTAAGAACGACAATGCCCACCAGCATGTCCTGTTCGCGGATTTTCTCTATAAGCTCCAGACCATTCATGAACGGCATGCGGATATCGGTGATAATCACATCCGGACGGTGCTGCAGGGCGAGCGCCAGGCCTTCTTCGCCATTGCTGGCTTCTCCAATGATCTCAACGCCGTATTCTGCCCAATCAATAGTTTGTGTGATGCCCATGCGTACCAGGTATTCGTCATCGACTACAAGCGCTTTCAACATTAGCTTCACCCCGTAGTAGTTTTCTGTGTCTTACAGTCATTATAAACGTGAATTGTCTTTTAGAGGAGCAGTAAATAATCAGGTGGTCAGGATCACAAACGATATCGCAGCATCTTACCCCCACGGTTCTGCCTATTAACGTCCGTATAGCGGCGACTGGTTCCATTTAAACAGGTTCGCAAACCGTTTCATAGGATTCTATCCTAACTTTCGTAAAATACACTGTGATAGACTTTAAGCGTGAATAAGCAGTAAGCGCTTTTATAAGTGGAAGATCATCGAAATTGAACGCTGTAGGAGGAGTTTCTTCATGCAAGATCCATTTATTCCATTCGGGTTTCAATATTACCGTTCCCCAACCCCCTTCCGGGATCAATGGGAGCAAGACCTCGGCAATATTGCCGGGCAGGGGTTCAATTGTGTGAAGTATTGGGTCCAGTGGCGCTCCAGTGTCTCCAGGGAAGGGACATTCGTGTTCGATGATATTCAGGAGCTGATGGATATAGCTCACCGGAATGGGCTCAAGGTCATTTTGAATGTGATTTTCGATGTAGCTCCGGCCTGGTTCTATAGAAAATATCCGGATTCCAAAATGGTCACGGCCGACGGTTCCATTCTGGAGCCAAGAGCGATTAACTGCCGCCAGATTGGCGGAGCACCCGGACCTTGCTATCATCATGCGCCAGCCGCTGCGGAGAAGGCACGCTTTCTGGAGGAGACCGTCAAGGCCTTCAAGGATCATCCGGCGCTCTGGGTCTGGGATTTGTGGAATGAGCCGGAGCTGACTACGGGGATTAAGCGTAAGCTGTCTTTTGACAACCAGGTCTGTTATTGCAGGCATTCGCTGCCCGCATTTCATGAATGGCTGATCCACAAATATGGTTCTCTGGAAGCGCTCAACGAATCGTGGCAGCGGACTTACGGGGGCTGGGAGGAAGTGGAGGCACCGCGGGGCCAGGGCATCTTCAACGATCTGGTAGACTGGCGGCTGTTCATGTCGGACACCCTGACAGAGGAGCTGCGGAGCCGGGTACAAATAGTGAAGTCGCTGGATGTGCAGCATCCGGTTATGGCCCATACGGTACCTGCGCCAATCTTCAATATGATTACGGCTGGTTCGGATGATTTCAAGCTGGCAGAGCCCTGTGATCTGACAGGCAACAGCCTGGGGTCTTCGGCGTGGTCGGCTGATCTGCTGATCTCGGCGGCCAAAGGCAAACCGATTATTAACTCGGAAATTCACGCGCTGCCGGGCAATACAGCGATGAAGCCGCGCCAGCCGGATCTTCTGGAGATGAAACGGCATATTCTGACCCCGCTTGCCCGCGGCATCACCGGATATCTATTTTGGCAATACAGGCCTGAGATATTGGGTCAGGAAGCCCCGGCCTGGGGCAGTGTCTATCTGGACGGCAGCGCAGCGCCCTGGTACAGGGACATGGCACAGCTTAACAAGCTGGTACAGAGCAATAAGCGGGAGCTGATGCTGGCCAAACGCCGCGGGGACGGGATTGCCATTCTGTTCAGCCCGGAGAATCAGATTGCCAACTTCGCAGCGCATGATCATCTGGATACCTACAACGACTCCATACAAGGCGCCCATAAGCTGCTGCATGAGCTTAATTATAAAGTAGAGTTCCTGCATGAGTCTGATATTACAGAGGAGTCTCTGAAGCCATACCGCTGCCTGTGGATGCCTTATCCGCTCTACCTGAACCGCAAATTGTGCGCCATCCTGCGTGGGTGGGTCGAGAACGGCGGGATTCTGATCTCGGAATGCTCCTTCGGTGCTCTTCAGGCAGAGAATGGCTGTCACAGCTATAACGTTCCGGGATATGGATTCGATCAAGTGTTCGGCGTCCGCGAGACCTGGATTCACTCCGCCGAGAATCTGGATCACAGCTATCATCAGGTGGCCTTCGAATCCCGGACGGCGATCCCGCTGCGGAATGTGATGGGGCATAGCGGGGAAGAGGAGCCTGCCGCAGGCGGTCTGGCTCATGGTTCCTACTACAAATCAGATATTGAGTTGGAAGGACATGTGAAGGTACTGGCCCAATTTACCGAAGACCTCATGCCTGCCTTAACCTGTGCTGATTACGGCAGCGGACGGGCTGTATGGTTAGGCACCTTGCTTGCAGCTGCCTATTGGAAGGATAAACATCCCGGTACGCTTCAACTGGTACGGGAGCTACTGCAGCAGGAGCTGAAGCTGGAGACTTATGTGCAGGCCAGCGGTAAAGTCCGTGCCGATCTGTCTGAATGGGGCGAAGGTGAAGGAACAGACCGGGGTGCGTTTCTATATGTGCATAATGAAGGGAAAGAGGACATCGCGACTGAAATTAAGCTGTGTGCTGTGTATACCTCAGCCGAACCCTGGTTTACCGGCGGACACGCCGATATTCGGCCGGCGGATCAGAAGGAGCCTTCAACAACCCGTCTGAGTGTACGGATACAGGCCGGGGATGTTCAGGTATTCCGCTTAGCTTAAGACGGCAGAGCGTATTACCGGATATTATAGAGCCGGCCGGTGAGATCCGGCCGAAGGGAGTGTATTGGTGTGAAGTTAGTAGATTATGTTAATCCCATGCAGGGAACAGAATCGGATTTCCGGTATTCCAACGGCAACACGCTGCCGCTTACAGCGATGCCGTTCGGTATGGCAGCCTGGTGTCCGCAAACCCATGAAGCGGGCGGCACCTGGTTCTTCCATCCCCGCCACCGCCACCTGGAGGGTATCCGACTGACCCATCAGCCCAGTCCCTGGATCGGGGACTACGGACATCTGACACTGCTGCCGCAGACAGGGCCGCTGCTGCTCAGCCCCGGCGCACGCTCCTCCTCCTTCAAACCGGAGGAGATGCAGGTAGCCCCCCATTATTTAAGCGTTTCCTTGCAGCGTTACCGGACCCGGCTGGAGTTGACACCGACCGAGCGCTGTGCGGCGCTGAGAATAACTTATGATGAGCCGCACCAGAACAGGCTGATTATAGCGCCCCTGAAGGGGGAGTCACATTTTGTCTTCCAGCCGGAGATGCGCAGAATTACCGGCTATACCAGAGGCCATACCGCCGGGGTACCCGATAACTTCGCCATGTATTTCGTCTTCCAGTTCGATACAGACCTGATCATGGAGGAGTCGGGCATCTTCAATGGAGATTATCAGCAGTTAGGGACGTATGAGGGAACCGGAGAACGGCTCGGTGCCTATGCAGGATTAGCCCTGCCAGCATCCGGCATTGCAGGGGTTAAGTGCGGCACCTCCTTCATCAGCGGGGAGCAGGCTCTGCTGAATCTGGAACGGGAGACCGGTGAGCGCAGCTTCGGGGAGATCTTAAGCACAGCAGAGGCAAGCTGGGAAGAACGGCTCAGCCGGATTACTGTTGAAAGCACAGATGAAGAGAATCTCCGCACCTTTTACAGCTGCATGTACAGGGTCTGCCTGTTCCCCAGAACATGGCATGAATATAACGAGCAGAGCGAACAGATCCATTACAGCCCATTTAACGGCGGCATTTGCCAAGGTCCAATGTATTCAGATATCGGTCTGTGGGATGTATACCGTACGAGCCTCCCGCTGTACAGCGTTCTGTTCCCAACTCTACTGGGCGAGATTATGCAGGCGTGGACGCTGGCTTATGAAGAGAACGGCTGGCTGCCGAAGTGGCTGTCTCCGGGTGAACGCAGTGCGATGCCTGGGACACTGATTGATGCGGCAGCTGCGGATGCCATCGTCAAGGGAATCGGAGGCTTCAATGCGGAGCTGCTATATGCGGGCCTGCTGAAGCACGCGGACCATCCGGCTGCGGATGAGAGACTGGGCAGACGCGGACTTGAATTATATTTGCAGCATGGCTATCTGCCGCATGACCGGTTCCATGAAAGTGTGAGCAATACACTGGATTATGTATACGGGGATTTCTGTATTGCCCAGATTGCCAGGACACTTGGCAAGATGGACGACTATGAGCGCTTCATGAGCCGTGCGCAGAATTACAAGCGGTTATTTGATCCGGAAGTCGGATTCATGAGAGGCCGTAACGAGGACGGCACCTGGCAAGAGGCCTTTGATCCGCTGCAATGGGGCGATCCCTTCTGTGAAGGCGGTGCCTGGCAGGGGAGCTGGGCGGTCCCCCATGACTTCCCGGGGCTGGCCGGACTGATGGGAGGAGAGCAGGCATTCGTCCGCAAGCTGGACCAGCTAATGGCTGAAGAACCGGTATTCAAAGTAGGCTCCTATGGACAGGAAATTCATGAAATGTCGGAGATGGCTTCGGCCGGACTCGGGCAATTTGCCATCAGCAATCAGCCCAGCTTTCATATCCCTTATCTATTCTCCAGACTCGGAGCACTGCCCAAAACACAGTACTGGGTCCGCAAAACCATGGCCGGACTGTTCAGCAGCAGGATGGACGGGTTGCCCGGCGATGAGGATAACGGCAGCATGGGGGCCTGGTATATTTGGAGTGCCCTCGGCCTGTATCCGCTAAGTCCCGGAATTCCTGAGTATGTACTCGGCAGCCCTCTGTTTGACAAGGTTACGATCAAGCTAGAAAATGGGCGGCAATGGGTCATTGAAGCGGAGAATAATAGCCCCTCCAATATATATAGTGCATCGGTTCACTGGAACAATACGCCGTGGGAGGATCACTCCTTGCCTCATAACGAGATTATGAGAGGCGGAGTCTTAAGCTTCAGTATGTATCCGGGGCCTGCCCCGCTATAAGAACCAGGCGAGGCAGTCGGTGTTGAAAGCGCTTAACATTAATGCGGAGAGGAGAGATTAACAATGGCTCAAAGGTTTCATTCCAAATGGAAAACGCTTGCCGCTATGCTGGCTGCATTGACCGCCGGAAGTCTGATAATGATTGGGGCAATGAGCATGAATACGCCCGGGGAAGCACCTCCGCTTCTTATCGTCAATGGTCAGGAGACTTCAACCGCGGAGTTCAACTGGCATCTTCAGCTGAACCGGGCGCTTACTGCCGATTACTTCATGCAGACTTATAATGCCGGTTATTCTGAGGACTTCTGGTTGACCGATTATTCCGGCGAGATTCCGTTGCAACGATGGATCAGGGACGCTCAGACTCAGCTATTGACCAAGCAAGCAGAGCTGCAGCTTGCAGAGGAAGCTGGAGTGATATCAGACATCAGCTTTGAGGCATTCCTGATTGGAATGGAGCGCGAGAATATACGGCGGAGTCAGGCGGCAGTGAACAAGGAGGTGGTGTATGGTCCTAAGCATCTGGATGGACAGGCTTACTACAGCTATTACATGAGCAATCTTGAGGATGCAACGATTGATGCGATGCGCCGCAATGGCTCTATCGTCATCACTGCTGAACAGGAGAGGCTGGAATACGAAGCCAATTTGGCCGCGAAATATTCCAGACAGGGAACTACCCGTGTGGAATGGGTGACGCTGCCTTACGGACCGGAATCAGAATACAAAGATCAGAGCGGGGCCATGGACAGAATGAAAGAGCTCCAGGCAGCAGTAACAGCGGGAAGGGAATCTACCGGAACAGAGCTTACTGGAACAACTCTCCGTGAACAGGCAGAAGAGTTGGGAGTATATACCCGCGAGCTAACAGTTACCAGCACCTCACGGCGGACAGCAGCTCTGGAGAATCCGTTGGTATTACTTGCTGCGGAACAGCTTGCACAGGGACAGATGAGCAGCTTGATTGTGGAGAATGGGGCTGTCCACCTCCTGTACTGCCTGTCCGAAGCTGACCCGGAAGCTCTGCCGCTCGATCAAGTCAAGGATCGGATTGCACAGGAGCTGGCACAGCAGAAGTTCCGAGCTCTTGTGGATCACAAGCGGTCCGAAGCCGTTGTGGAATGGAATAACCAGATGGCTGAGGATCTGGCACGGCAGGCGATTCAATAACAATTCGAGGAGGAATAACGCAATAATGTTGAAAAAACTGACAATAACCATACTTGCGCTGGTGATGATCTGCACGGCGATGCTCCCCGCAATGGGCGTTTCTGCCCATACCGAAGAGACGGTGACCAATGAGTTCTCGACCCTTCCGGCAGGCGAGTTGCGCTCGGAGAATTGGGTGATTGACAGCAGCAATCCTCAGTTTTTCAGCGGAGATGCTGACAGGATGGTCAGAACCTCCACCGATACCGGATATGCAGTCTATCAGATGACAGGCGTCCAGTCGTTCTCGCTTCAAACGTATTATTTCTCCGGCTCAACCGCCGTAGTGAAGTTCTATGGATCAGCGGATGCGGCAGACTGGACGGAGCTTCCGGCCGTCAATGACAGTCCGGCAGCGACCGCCTCGGGCTGGTACGGAACCATGTATACACCATCAGGTGCATTGCCGGATAGTGTAAATTACCTGAAGATTGAAGTCAGCGGCGATCTCGATACCTGGATGACGCAGCTCGGAAGCCTTAAGCTCTCCAATGTATCCATAGCTCCGCTAACGGTGAACGATGAGCTGGACGATGTCTCACAGCTCTCTGCATACAGCGATAACTGGACCATGGATACAAGCAATCCCGATTATTTTGGCGGAGATGCTTCCCGGGCGGTAAGAACGGCAGAATCCGCTGAATTTATCGTATACCATCTGCATAACCTGCAGTCCTTCAAAGCCCGCCTGCATTCCTTTGCCGGCTCCAGCGGAAGCATCAGGTTCTACGGTTCGGCGGATGCCTCGGCCTGGGCGGAGCTGCCCGCTGTTCAAGATGCTCCCCAGTCCACGGGTGATGGAGCTTGGACAGGGAGCAATTATACGCCTGCAGAGGTTATTCCACCTGGTATTCATTATCTGAAAATCGAACTAAGCGGTGATTCCGCCCCCTGGCAAATGCAGCTAGGCTCGGTCTCCTTATCCAATAGAACGCAGGGAGGCGGCGGTAGCAGTGGCGGAGACGGGGATTATTACGTCGATGCCCTTACAGGCAGCGACAGTAATGACGGGCGAACACCGGAGACGGCGTGGAAGACATTTAGCGTGGTCAATCAGACTACCTTTGAGGCCGGTGACCGGATCTTGCTGAAGAAGGGCGGCATCTGGAACGAACAATTATATCCCAAAGGCAGCGGAACGGACGAGAAATTGATCACTATCGGTGCATATGGCACCGGAAGCAAGCCGGTTATTAATGGCGGAGGTATGGCTGGCGGGGCCGTGTATTTACGCAATGCCTCGAATTGGATGATCCGGGATCTGGAGGTTACCAACTATGCCTCCGAGAGGGGAACGGTCTACCGTGAAGGTATTATGGTAGAGAACGCCAATGGAGGAATCTTAAGAAATATACACATTAAGGATAACTATGTGCATGATGTATCCAGCAGCTTCCGCTATCCTACCGTATCCGGGGCTGAAGGTGGCCCACATGCATTCGGTGGCATCTCCGTATATGTAGGAGGAACAACGGGTACAGACAAGTTCGACGGAGTATGGATCGAAGGCAACACGGTGGAACGGATCGGTCGTACCGGGATTGTGGTATGGGATCAGCGGTTCAACGGAACGGACTATGCTACGGTCAATGTCACCATCCGCGGGAATTATGTCAAGCAGGCGGACAGCGACGGCATTCTTACCTTTGGTGTGAATGGGGGATTGATTGAACATAACATTGCAGAGGAGGGGGGGAACTATTCCGAGGAGGGTGAATTTAACGGCTCCGCCGCGATCTGGCCGACCCGGGGCCGGAATAACGTTGTACAGTTCAATGAGTCCTTCAATACGAACAAGCCGGAGGGCGACGGGCAGGGCTTCAATCTGGATATTGATACCATAGACAGTGTGGTTCAATACAATTACAGCCATGGCAACAAAGGCGGATTCATGCTTTTCGTTGATGCGCGCTTGACTCCGGGGGTGCTGACAGGCTCCTCTAATAATGTGGTACGCTACAATATCAGCCAAAATGATCTGACGCATACCTTTAACTTCGCAGGCGGGGTTACGCCGGATACACAAATCTATAATAATACGATCTATATCGGAGCAGGGCAGAACACCAGAATTATCGACCATGAATGGGATGACGGCGGCAATATCAACGCTCCCTATTCCTTCAAGAATAATCTGGTCTACAACCTTGGACAGGGAGGGTATAATCTGCCGGGAGTGAATGGCACCTTCGATCATAATCTGCTGTATGGCAATCACCCTGCAAGCGAGCCGGAGAACGCTAATTCCATCACAGCGAATCCGCTGCTTGTTGCCCAAGGCAGCGGCGGCACCGGCTGGAATACGGTGGACGGCTACAAGCTGAGAGACAACTCGCCTGCACTCGGAGCGGGAGCTGTTATTGCAGACAATGGCGGACTGGATTACTGGGGCAATGCCGTATCAGCGGATGCTCCGCCGAATATCGGAGCATATAACGGTCCCGGACTTGATCCGGCAACGCTGCCTGAAGCACCAGTAGATGATCTGCGGCTGTATTATGAAGGCCTGAAGATTGTACCGCATATTAAGGATGGAAGCAGCGGTGATCTATCGCTTCAGCTTCAATTCACGAATAGTTCCACCGCAGATCCTCTGGTCATTAAGAAGATTACCTGGACTGTAGGTGAAGGCAAAGATCAGATTAGCGGCAGCGAATCGCAGTTGTCCGGGATCGCACCGGGCAACAAATTCCCTTATTCCATTCCACTGCCGGGATTCGCTGAAGGCGTTAAGTATCCGCTGGAGCTGACGGTTGATCTGGAGGGTTACGAGGATGTCCACATTAAGCGGAATATAGATATTAACCGGATGCCGAATCAGTCGGATACAAGCAGTCCGGCGCTGATTGATCTTGCGGACGGAACGCCTCTACTGACGGGTTACAATGGTGTTGATGATATCAGTGGAACTGCGCAGCTGCGCTGGGATAAAGATCAGTTATATTTGACAGCCGATATCCGTGATGATGTATTCACTCATAAGGCTTCCGGGATTAATATCTGGCAGAATGACAGCATCCAGTTCAGCCTTGCTCCCGGTGTGCCGGGAGACAGCCAGTCCTGGTATGAATATGGGATCTCTCAGACGCCGGAGGGGCCGCAAATTTACCGCTGGTTGTCCATGAAGGGGGCAGCCACCGGAGTGTTGACCACAGGAACGCTCAAGGTGACCAGAGATGAGCAGAATAAGGTAACCTCATATGCCCTGGCACTGCCCTGGAGCGAAGTGAGCCCCGTCCGGCCAGCGGCGGGTGAAGTCTTAAGCTTCTCGATGCTGGTCAATGACAATGACGGAGCAGGCCGCAAGGGTTATATCGAATGGGGCTCAGGCATTGGCGGTGTGAAGGACCCGACTCTCTTCCGCACCTTTCAGCTGATGAATACCGGCAAGGGCGAAGAGCCGGAGCTGAGCAGCAATGCCGCTTTGAGCCGGTTGAGTATTGACGGTACAGATATTTCAGGGTTCGGGCAGGATAAACTGGATTACACCATCAACCTTCCTTTTTCCAAGACTGAGGTGATTGTAACAGGGACACCTGCTCATGCCGGGGCGACAGTGACAGTAACAGGCGGGAGCGGGCTTAAGGTAGGAGACAACAGGATTGATGTCAAAGTTACTGCTGCCGATGGAGCTACTTCCAAGACTTACACTGTACATGTGGTTCGGAGCGGTGATAACGCGGGGACGGATACGCCTGAACCTACGCCCGGCAGCAATAACGGCAACAATAATAACAATAATAACAGTGGCGGCAGTGAAGGTACTCCCGGCACAGTAGGTGGTGAGATCATTACTCATTCACCGGGACTCCTTCAGGTACAAGCTGAACCGGGAGCTGATGGAATCAGTCACGCACAGCTTCGGGACGGAGAGATCCGGCAAGCCATGGATGGTGTGCAGAGCGGAGCACTGGTGCTTAAGCTGGCAGCGGAGAATGCTATGTTCAAAGGAAGTGCTTTTCAACTACCGGTTAAAGAGCTCAAGGATCATGTAACCTCGCTTACAGTACAAGCTGGCGGAGTGACCCTAACGATTCCCGTGGCTTCTCTGATGGATAGTATTCCGGAGGATTCCCGGCAGCTGGAGCTTTCCGTTCATATTGCAGATGCTTCACAGCAGCCTGCGGCCATGATTAAGAAATGGACAACATATTCCATGCACCGGATCTCTCTGGCCGTGGACGGACAGCAAATTGAAAGGTTAAGTCGCTCTGCATCCATGAAGGTATCCATTGCACACAACTTGAAGCCGGGAGAAGCGCAGCATCAAGCTATCGCCTATTCCATTACTGGTGGAGGGCAAACCGAAGTGGTTAAGCATTCTAAATATGTATCAGGAGCAGGCAGCGTTACGTTTACAACACAGAACTTTGGCCTCTATGGCACTGCAAATGCAGATGTTCACTTCTCCGATACGGATTCAAGTAACTCCATCATTCTGGAGGCATTGGCTGCCCGTGACCTGGTTCGCGGTACAGGAGAGGGCAAATATGAACCTGACCGGCAAATCACCAGGGCAGAATTCATTCAGCTGCTGGTGTCCGCTCTGGAGCTTCAAGGCGGGAATAATCAAGGGATTTTCAAGGATGTCACTCCAGGGGCATGGTATTACCAAGCAGTTATGACGGCTCAGGCCGCAGGTGTTGTTAATGGGCGCAGTGAGAGCTTCTTCGGTGCAATGGAGCCGGTTACCCGCCAGGAGATCGCTGTTATGCTGTTCCGCGCTATGCGTCTGAACGGACCGCAGCCGGAGACTTCTGGCCCTGCCGCAGCCTTTACGGATCACAAGCAAATCGGAGCGTACGCTCTGGAGCCGGTTAACTATCTGCGGCAGACCGGTATCATCAATGGTTATGGTGACGGTACTTATAAACCGCAGGGTTTGACCACGCGTGAAGAGGCTGCAGCGGTAATATACAGAATCATGGGATTGTGATTTCATTCTAGTGGAGGCTGCCGGGATTTCCCGGCGGTCTTTTACTGCTTCAGTTCAATTTGATAAGCTCTAGACGGATGGCAGCTATACATTTGACTAACCACTACATTATGTAGTAGATTATAACTACTACGTAGTGTAGTAATAATGTTATGGACGCATAACGAAATGAAGAGGTGTTCACGGTGAGCAAGATTCACAAGCTATCGGATACAGAATTAGAGCTAATGGAAGCCATTTGGGCGAGTACGCCGCCAGTAACTTCAACGGAGCTGCTGAACCAGTTTGCGCACAAGGGACGTGACTGGAAGGCGCAGACGATCTCCACCTTTCTGTCACGGTTAGTGGATAAAGGGTTTCTGACTGCCACCAGGCATGGCCGGTTAAACAAATATACCCCGGTGATTTCGCCTGAAGAGTATAAGCTGGTCGAGACTCAGCATGTCCTGGACGGGCTGTATCAGGGCTCTGTCAAGAATCTGATCTCAGCCATGTACGATGGCGACAAGCTGTCGGACCAGGATATTGATGAGCTGAAGCACTGGTTCTCGGAAAAGTAGGTGATGACGATGAAGACCTTACTCGATATTCTAATCCCGCTAACCGTTGCCGGAAGCGTAGTTACACTCAGCATTCAGGCACTGGGGAGGTTCTCCCCCGGACATTTCCCGGCCCGATGGCGTTACGGACTCATTAAGCTGTCCTTAGTCTTTTATTTGATCCCTATAGCTCTGATCCTGCCGTGGTTATCCCAACACCTAAGCGCACCGCGCGTAGCCACAAGTGTACAGAATCCCCAAAGTGGGGGGCTAACCGGGTATGTAGCGGAATCTCTGCAGCCTGCTCTAGCCCTTTCCGAAAGTGCCGCATATATCCTGTTAGGGATCTGGGCAGCGGGAGCCATCATTTTTGCCGCCTGGCAAGGATATGCGTACCGCAGGTTTACCAGAGTACTTAAGCGTAACCGTACCATGGTACCGGAGAATAGTGAGCCAGCCAGCATGCTAAAGAGCATCAAGGAGGAGCTTGGCCTCACATGTAGCGTGAAGCTCGCGTACAGTTCTGTCGCACGCAGTCCTTTTCTGGCCGGTCTATGGAGACCGTCGATCTATTTGCCTATACAGAGTCATCCCAATCTGGATATGGAGATGGTCCTGCGCCATGAATTGGTTCATCTGAAGCGGAAGGATCTGTGGATCAAGGCTGCACTGCTTGCAGTCCGTACATTACATTGGTACAACCCGCTAGTTCACACCGTTCGTCATGAGCTTCATACCTGGAGCGAGCTGACCTGTGACCAGGAAGTGGTGCAAGAGATGTCTCATGCCGACCGCAAACGTTACGGCGGGACAATTCTGAATGTCATGGCAGGGCCCACCAGTCAACCCGGAGCTTTCTACGCCTTATTATCCGGTGACGGCAAACAATTACAAAGGAGATTAACCCATATGCTTAACGTCAAAAAACTAAACAGACAGACCCTCTTCCTATCGGTTACCGCAGCCCTGTTAATTGCAGGGATCGGCACCTCTACGGCGGCATTGGCCTCCAAGATGACACCGCAAGTAGTCGCCGACTCGGAGTATACTTCTTCTGATAATGCCGCTTCCGAAATTGCGGCTTCTACAGTGCCTGAAAGTAAAATAACCGAGCCAGCCAAAGGTTCTGGAACCCAGCCTGCCGAGAGCAGCACCATCCCCGCCCAGGAGTATAAAGCAGGACAACTTGTTGCTGGGCCAGCTGAATCAGCTGATTCTGTAACGGTTCCCGCTGAGCAGTCTCCAGGATCTGCTCAAGCAGAAATAATTGCCCAGCCGCTGCCTGAGCTTGTAGCAGCCCCTGAGGAAAGTGCTCCAGTAACAGTACCGAAAGCAAGCGCAGCCCAATCGGATTCCGGGCTTGCCCCTGCGCCGGTCCCTGCCCAGGAAGAGGCCATCGCAGAGGCGCTTCCGGAGCTAGTGCCGGCTCCGGCTCCTGCTGAAAGTGTTCCCGCGCCTGCCAAGTAACATAAGACATTCAGTGTAATTTGATGCGAATTAATATTAACAAGGACAGGAGCAGTTCCCATGTGGGGCTGCTCTTGTTTTATGCTATTACCTGTTCTATCTAGGTGATGAAGGGTTGTGATGTGATTTGCTGCTGACTAAGTTTACAGAGATATGTTACAATTCTCTCGGCTGCGCTCCTTGGAATCTTCTCGGACGGAGCATTTGAAGTTTGGGGGCGGACAAATGGACAGGTTAACCAGGATCAGATCCGAAGAGAAGATATATCATGATCAATGTTATGATAGCAGCAAGCTATTTGAGCCAGGCTCCTGGCTGCATAGACCCGTTACTACAGTCATTAATCTTATCAATCAATATAAGGATCAAGAATACATAAATGTACTGGATCTGGGAGCTGGAGTTGGCCGGAACAGCATTCCGATCGCCGAATCGATTAAGCATAGGAACGGAACAGTTGTATGTGTAGACCTGCTGGAATCAGCCATAGCGAAGCTGAAGAGTTACAGTCAGCAATTCGGTGTCGAGCCTTACATTGTACCCATTTTATCTGATATCGAGCACTTCTCTATTGAGCCAAATGATTATGATGTGATCATCGCTGTATCCTCACTGGAACACCTGAGCTCGGCACAGGTACTGGAGCAGAAACTGAGTGAAATGAATGCCGGGACAAGAGCAGGCGGGGCGAACTGTATTATAATCGCATCCAATATCCGTGAAGTGGTGCTAGAGAATGAGCATGAGCTTGATCCTATGTTTGAATTGAATCTGTCTACTGAAAGTATGACCGAACTGTTGAATCGGCAGTTTGGCGGATGGGAGACAGAGCAGCTGACCGTGAAATCCTTAGCGTTTGAGATTAACAGAAACGGGCAGCCCGTCAAGCTGACCTCTGATTGTATAACCTTTGTTGCCAGAAAAGGCTGATCTTATAGAGATCGGCTTTTTTTGATAGCGATGGAGATAAGGTACTTGATGTGCCAACCTTGTCAGGCAAACACTATTTAAATTGAACTTGAAAATATACGAAAACCTACAAGTACGAACTAGATAGCAGTTGCTTAAATCCACTTAAATTAGATTTCCACCCCCGTCTGTGACCACACGCACCACATCTTCTATGAATTAGGCTACATTAAGAGTATACCTAATGAAAGGTTTCACAAACTTCCGAAATTTGATTTGAATCCTCCTTTTGCAGCGGCTGGCGTAATAGAATGAGGTTGCTGATAAGGATTATCAATCAAATATTGGAGGCTAACACTAATGAGTACACAAACCAGACAAATCGCTGAAGACATCCACTGGGTAGGCAAAATAGACGACCGTCAAGTTCCGTTCCACCGCCTGATTCTCGCCAAAGGAACCACTTATAATTCCTATCTCCTCAAAACCGGCAAGCCGACCGTAATCGATACTGTGGATATGGAATTCGGCCGCGAATATGCCGAGTGTCTCGCCGGAATGATTGATCTTATGGATATTCATTACATCGTTATTAACCATACCGAGCCTGACCACTCCGGCGGACTGGCGGCACTGGCGGCACAGGCTCTGAATGCTACGATTGTCTGCACCGAGATCGCTGTGCCGGAGCTGCAGGAGATGTATAAGCTGCACAGCCGCAACTTCCTGGTGGTGAAGGACGGAGACACCCTGGATATCGGCGGCAAAACCCTGCTGTTCAAAGAAACGCCGTACCTCCACACCGCAGAGACGATGATTACGTACTGTGTGGAAGACAAGATCCTGTTCCCTTGCGATATTTTCAGTACACATGTAGCAGTCAATGAATTGTTCAGCGATGAAGCAGGCTTCGATATCACTGAAGATTACAAAGGCTATTATGCAGCCATTATCCATCCGCACAGAAGATATGTAAGAACGCTGCTGGAAGCGGTGAAGGATCTGGAGATCCGCATGATTGCACCCTCCCACGGATTCCTGATCCGCGAGGACATTCCTAAGTTCATCGGGCTGTATGCCACCATGAGCCGGGAGACTACCCAGGGCAAGAAGGCTGTCATTGTCTACACCACCATCAAGAACAGCACGAAAAAGATGGCCGCGATCATTGAGAATTGCCTGAAGGAGAACAATATTGAGACCGAAGTCTGGAACGCAGATAAAAGCAGCACCGCAGACATCCTCCACAGCATCGAATCGGCAGACGCCGTCTTCATCGGCAGCTCCACGAAGTATGCAGACATGATCGGGAACCTGGAGGAAGTGCTGAAGGGCATGCAGGAGATGAACCTGGAAGGTAAGCTTGCCACGGCGTTTGGCTCCTACGGCTGGAGCGGAGAAGCGATCGAGGTGATTCAGGATTACCTGAACGGAACGAACATGATTGTACAGAGCACCTCTGAGGTGATCAAAACCACCGGCATGACCCATGTGGAGTTCCCCGTCCGGGTGAGATTCTCTCCAAGAGAGCCTGAGAAGGTCCAGAAGATTAAGCATGCAACCGAATTTGTCTCGGATCTGCTGCTCAGTTCAATCTAGGGAGGAGGAAGCGAACATGACGAAGCATTATGTAATTGTTGGCGGCGGTGTAACCGCCGTCCATGCCGCCAAAGCGATCCGCGATCAGGACACGGACTCGGAAATCTCCATCCTCGGGGAAGAGAGCGGCCTGCCGTACAACCGGATCAAGCTGACCAAGGGCCTGTTCACCGATCTGCATAGCGAGAAGGTTCTGATCAAGAAGGAGAAATGGTACCGCGATAACCGCATTACTGTGCATTCGTCCACCCGCATCGTGTCCATCCACCCGGAGCGCCAGACGGTAGAGACAGAGAGCGGCCAGTGTGTGGAATACCATAAGCTGCTGCTCTGCATGGGGGCGAAGAACCGTGCATTAACCATCCAGGGTGCCGGACTTGCCAACGTACACAGCATCCGGGAGCTGGCTGACGCAGACCGGCTGAAGGACAGTCTTAAGGAAGGCAGCCGCGTAACCGTCATCGGCGGAGGGGTGCAGGGGATTGAGACCGCTTGGGCGCTTCACGAAGCAGGGTATACGGTAACTGTGGTTGAATACGCACCTGCCCTGATGGGCAGACAGCTCGACAGCTACTCTTCCAAGCATCTGCAAGAAACCCTTGAACAATCCGGGGTGAAGGTGATTCTTCAAGCGGGTGTGGCTTCCATAGAGGGGACAGAGGTTGTCACTGGGGTTACGCTGAATGACGGCACGAGCTTCCCGTGTGACCATGTGGTCTACTCCATTGGGATTGTTCCGAATACTGCTCTGGTTGACGGCTCGAAGATTGAGGTCCGCAGCGGCATTATTGTGGATGAATATCTGCAGACGAGTGCTCCGGATATCTATGCAGCGGGTGACGTTGCCGAGTTCGGCGGGCTGGTGGAAGGCCTGTGGGGCGGAGCGATGGAACAGGGCAGGATTGCAGGGAGCAATATGGCCGAAGCCCGGAGTGTATACCGCAGAGTGGTTCCGGTGACCTTGTTCAATGCGTTCGGGGTGTCGTTGTTCTCCATCGGCAACACCGATGAGCGGAATTGCGATGAGTCGGTATGCGGTGAAGAGAACGGGGCGTATACACGGATTTTTGTGAAGGATCATGTCATTGTCGGGGTGTTGTCCTGGCAGGGCGCTGCGGCTTCGCTGGCTTACAAGGCGGCTGTTGAGCAGGGCGTCCGGCTGAGCGGGAGTGCTGACGGCAAGAGCATCGAAGACATTATAGCGGAAACGCAGTCTGTTCTGAACTGATTAACTACTAAGAATATAGGAGATGAGTATGATGAAAAAGTATATCTGTACCCCTTGCGGCTACATCTACAACCCGGCGGTAGGCGATCCCGATGAGGATGTAGCTGCCGGAACAGCGTTCGAGGATCTGCCGGAAGATTGGGTCTGTCCGGTCTGCGGTGAGGACACCAGCCATTTCGTACCCGTTGAGGAAAAGAACACAATTGCTCATTAGTGGATTAAGGCTTCACATTTCACATTACAGGGGGAACGGTATGAAAGAGCATTCCTGCCAGCACGCCGCAGAACCTTGTACACGCAAGGTACCGATTTTTGCCGCGCTGACTGATGAGGATCTTACCCGGATCAGCGCGATGATTAAGCACCGCAAATTCACCAAGGGCCAGCCGCTAATTCTCGAAGGCGCGCCGTCCGATACGCTGTACATTATTCAGCAGGGACATGTGAAGTTATCCAAGATTACGCCCGAAGGAAAGGAGCAGATTCTGCATATCCTGACGAACGGGGATTTCTTCGGGGAACTCAGTATCTTCAACAGCGACGAGCTTAGCAACTTCAGTGCGTATGCGCTGAAAGACACCAATATCTGCCTGCTGACCCGCAGCGATATGGAGCAGTTAATGACCGAGAATCCTGACATCTCCCTGCGCTTGCTCAAAAGCTTAACCAAACGGCTCGCCCACACCGAGAATCTGGCGCAGAGTCTGGCGACCAAAGACCCGGAAATCCGGATCGCGTATATGATCATGGAGCTGAGCGAGAAATACGGCAAGCCGCGCGGCGGACGCGTACATATCGACCTCCCGCTGTCCCGCGAAGAGCTGGCCAGTTATGTCGGAGTGACCCGCGAGACCATCAGCCGGAAGTTCTCCCGATTCGAGGACTCCGGTCTGATCAAGCTGATCGGCAACAAGCAGATGGTGGTCATGGACCCGGCGGGTGTGGAGCGGTTCATGGGAATATAAGGGGAGTAAAATATAGAATAAGCGGCATTTCTGTCATTTGATGATGGGGATGCCGCTTTCACGTGGACTGGACGTAATTCCCGCGCCAGGCACCTTACAAATACCTCACGCATATTGTATGGTTATAAGCCTACCAGGCGACAACGGGAAAGGAAGTGGGTGTATGGCTGCGAAGATTTTAAGATATTTTGCAGACGGCAATACGGCTCTCGGCTTCTACAGTTTGTTCGAATCGAATCTTCAAGGGCTCCGGCGGATATTCATACTGAAAGGCGGTCCCGGTACCGGGAAATCCTCCCTGATGAGAGCAATCGGTACGGAATGGGCGGAGCGGGGATACGATATTGAGCTGATCCATTGTTCATCCGATAAGGATTCCATTGACGGGGTGATTATTCCGGCGCTTGGCGCGGGCATTGTTGACGGGACTGCGCCCCATGTGATCGAACTCAAGGCTCCCGGAGCGGCGCGAGAATACGTGAACCTGGGCGAAGCGTGGGACTCGGCAGCACTTACCAGCCAAAGGGAGAGCATTAAGGAGATCAATCAGAAGGTTGCTGGTGCCTATGCGGCGGCGTACAGCAGATTTGCGGAGGCCCTGAGCATTCATGACGAATGGGAAAAGATTTACTTCGGGCATATGGACTTCGGTAAGGCGGATCAATTAACGGCCCTGATGCTGGAACAGCTGTTTGGTGAAGCTCATCTTCAGAGAAGCGCTGACGTCAAGCACCGGTTTCTGGGCGCAGCAACGCCTGCAGGAGCAGTTGATTTTGTCCCTAATCTGACCGAAGGGCTGTCCAGACGCTTCTTCCTCAAAGGCCGGGCCGGAACAGGCAAATCAACGATACTCCGCAAAATCGCCGCCGAAGCGGAGAAGAGGGGCTTTGATACGGAAATCTATCATTGCGGATTTGATCCCCACAGTCTGGATATGGTCATTGTGCGTGAGCTTGGTTTTGCCATCTTTGACAGCACCAGCCCGCATGAATATGACCCGGAGCGGGAAGGAGACGTAATCATCGATACGTATGAAGCCATTGTTGCACCGGGAACAGATGAACGCCTCGCCGGGCCGCTAGAGGAAGTAAGCGCACAATATAAAGCCACAATGAAAACGGCGATAGCTGCACTGGCAGAGGCCAAGGTGCACCGGGATGAATTAAAGGAAATTTATATTGCCGCGATGGATTTTAGCGTGGTGAATGCCGCCAGAAACCGGATATCTGCTGAACTGGATAGTATGCGGGAGTAGCGTTTAATAGGATCTGAGCCAGTCTCGGGGCTTATCCTGCGGAGGTATTTGCTATCCGCAGGGTAAGGCCTTTTTCCGCTTAACCGGATTCTTTAACAAACGGATATGGCTGCAGGCCCGTGTGGTGCGCTCCTGCCGGTTGACGCGTTCTTCATCAAGGTATAAACTTATAACCTTAAATATGTAACCAGAGATCATTAAAAACGTTTACATTCCAAAGGGGAGAGAATATCAATGACTACTTACGAAGTGGCTTCCTTTAATATCCGCCTTGACAATCCGGCAGACGGAGAGAACCGCTGGGCGTTACGCAAGGAGCATATGCTGCGCCTGATCAGGCATTACCGCTGGGACGTCTTCGGACTGCAGGAGGCGCGGGGCAATCAGCTGAAATACCTGGCGTCACTTGAGGATTATGAGGTGGAAGGCATCAGCCGTGATCATGATCCTGATAGTGAGCACTGCCCGGTTTTTTATAACAAGTCGGTATTCACCAAAGAAGACGGAGGCACCTTCTGGCTGTCGGAAACGCCGGAAGTTCCTTCCAAGTCCTGGGACTCAGCGTACAACCGGATCTGCACCTGGGTGAGGCTGCAGGACACAAGAAACGGGAACCGGATTCACTTTGTGAATACCCATCTGGACCATATCAGCGAGGAAGCCAGATACCGCGGTGCGCTGATGATTCTGGACTGGATTCGTAATCAGGGCGGGGATCTTCCGATTGTACTGACAGGGGATTTCAATGCCATACCGGACGAACGATGCTACCGGGAGATTACAGCGCAGCTGACTGATACCCGCAGGGCGGCTGAGGCACATTATGGCCCTTGGGGTACATTCACCGATTTTCGCTACGATATTCCATGGGATGAGCTGATGGAGATCGATTATATTTTTACGGACAAGCAGGTGAAAGTACTGAAGACTCGGACAGTAACCGACAGCTTCGACCGGAAATACCCTTCGGATCATTATCCTGTTACAGCAACTTTGGAAATCTGACGGGCGAAGCCCGGATATAATCACACACAAATGGGGACAACGGCATGATGAGGATCTTCAGACATAAGGGTTATTTTATCGGAGTGCATATTGTATTGTGTATATCCTTGTTCTCCACACTATATGCGTACTCTCCGGTCATCCGGGTGAAGGTGAAGGAGATCATCGAACCGGCAGACAAAGTCTATACGATTGCCCACCGCGGCGCGTCCGGTTATGCTCCTGAGAACACGATACCGGCCTTCGAGCTGGCGCGTGAGATGAATGCCGACTCGATTGAGCTCGATATCCATCTGACCAAAGACCTGATTCCGGTTGTGATTCATGACGAGACGGTTAACCGTACTACGAGCGGCA
This sequence comes from Paenibacillus sp. FSL R7-0302, assembly GCF_038006885.1. Classification (NCBI taxonomy): domain Bacteria; kingdom Bacillati; phylum Bacillota; class Bacilli; order Caryophanales; family Paenibacillaceae; genus Paenibacillus; species Paenibacillus sp. FSL R7-0302. The sequence goes on along the minus strand of NZ_JBBOWB010000001.1, from coordinate 2,878,195 downwards.
AGGGCTTCGTGAAGAATATGACCCTGGAGCAGATCAAGCAGCTCGATGCAGGCACCTGGTTCAATCAGGACTACCCGATGTTCGCCAGAGATCTCTATATTGGGCTTACCGTCCCCACGCTTGCAGAAGTATTCGAGAGGTTCGGCAAGGACATGAACTATGTGATCGAGATCAAGGAGCCTGCCCCGAAGTTCGGGATAGAAGCGATCCTGAATGAAACGATATTGAAATATGATCTCGCCAAAAGAGTATCCGTTCACTCCTTCAGCGCAGCCAGTCTGCGGGAGCTTCATGCGATCAACCCGGATATTCCGCTATATCAGCTGGTATGGAATGATTATGCGGCTACGAGGGTGACTCAGTCCTATCTCGATACTGTGAAGACCTATGCCGTAGGCATCAGTCCGAATTTCCAGGGAATCAGCGCGGCTTATGTAGCTCAGGTGAAGAGAGCCGGGCTCAAGATCATCCCGTACACGGTGAACTACCAGCTTAATATGGATAAAGCCTATTCTTGGGGAGTAGACGGAGTGCATACGAATTATCCCGACCGCTTCCTTGAAGTGATTGCCGCCAACAGGGCAAATGCCAAATGGTAGGAGTGGCGGCTGGGGGGGGGACAGACCGCTCATTTACTATAAAAGGCCAGAAGAAGGGTCCAGTTCTTGTCCGATACCCGGATATGAACTGGACCCTTAGCGAAATATAAGAATTTATAGGTTGCACACGATAAATTATCCTTCTATTTCTCGCTGAAACGGTACCGTCCTTTAAAAGGACGGCAATGCCGTTTCCACTTGTTGTGCTTAAAATGCGCTTAACACGATATTCCGCAGCTTGCGCGTAATGGGCAGGGTACCGGCATCCTTCTTCTGGATCATGAACAGGATGGTCAGACGTTCCAGCGGACAATTGGCAAAATAAGCGCCCAGCCAGCCGTCCCAGCCGTATTCACCCAGGCCGCCAAGCCCACCGGCTTGACCGGGATCGGTCAGGATGCGCATCTGATTGCCATAGCTGTAGCCTTGCAGCGAATGCCACGGATTGAAGCCTTGCTGCTGCCAGCTGGTCAAGCTGGCCGAGGTCATAAACTGAACGGTGCGGGGCTTCAGCAGCTCCACTCCGTTCAAGCTGCCCTGATTGATCAGCATGGTGGTGAATTTGGCGGCATCCTCAATGGTCGAGACCAGCCCGGCTCCGCCTGCTTCATAAGCTGCCTCCCGGTCCATATGATGGTTAACGCCCAGGTGACTTGCCGAATACCGGGTCAAGCCGCCTTCGCCGTCATCCTGGTAGACGCAGGCAAGCCGGTCTCTCTTGTCTTCGGGCAGCCAGAAGCCGGTATCCTTCATTTGCAACGGACCGAAGATCTCCTGCTGCAGGAATTCGCCGTACCGCATGCCGCTGACGACTTCAACTAATGCACCGAGGACATCCGCAGAGGTGCCATACTGCCAGGATGATCCCGGCTGGAAGGACAGCGGGCCTTCGCCCAGCCGATTGGCGAATTCCTGTGTGCTCATCGGATTATCGCCCAGCAGACGGCTGTCGAGTTCCCGGAACAATGCCTCCGTATACTGACCCGCCAGGTCTTCTCCGCCGTAGACCAGACCAGAGGTCATGTTCAGCAGGTCATTAATATCAACCTCCCGGCTCACGGGCACAAGCTCGCCGTTCTTCTCTACCTTCTGATTTTTGAATCCGGGTATGTACTGGCTGACCGGATCGAACAGGTCGATCTCCCCGCGCTCCAGGAGCAGCATAACGGCTGCGGCGGTAACCGGCTTTGTCATCGAGTATAGCCGGAAGATCGAATCCCTGGACATCTTGCGTCCAGCTTCAATATCGGCATAGCCGTCTTCGTGATACCAGCTTTCTTGTCCATCCTGAAGCACCATGAAGTTCGCACCGGCGATTTCCTTATTGGCAATGCTTGCGCTTAGCGCTTTGGTAATTAGGCGGGTTGTGTTTGAATCCAGCATCTCTAGGTCTCCTTTGGTATGAACCGTTATCTATATTCCAGGGGGAATAGCATTTCGCATAGAGAATATTATACGTCTTTCAGAGTGGAATGTAAGCGCATTTCAGTGAAAAAATTGAATAAGTATAGGTTTTCGTTGCTTCGCTTAATTCAATGTTACCTTTCTGGTCGTCTATACTAACGGTGAGACTATCACAGGGAGGTAATATTTTGAAACAGAGAACAAGATGGCTTGCGGCGGTTCTTACTTTTACAATGCTAATCATGTCGCTGACTGCACTTGGATTACCGGCACAAGCTGGAGCGGTTCCTATTCCGCAATCCTTCGCCAAGGGCGCAGATGTCAGCTGGCTGCCGCAAATGGAGGCTGAGGGCTACAAATTCTATAACGATCAGGGAGACGAAGAGGACCTGCTCCAGATTCTGAAGGATCACGGAATCGATTCGATCCGTCTCCGGGCTTTCGTCCATCCATCCGATGATCCGATCAACGGGCATAACAGCACCGAAGAGATGGTTATGCTGGCCTCCCGTGTAAGCGCTCTCGGATTCAGGGTAATGGTCGATCTGCACTACAGTGATTCCTGGGCCGATCCCGGGAAGCAGGTTACTCCGGCAGCCTGGGAGAGCGATAATCTGGAGCAGCTCAAAGCACATGTCTCAGAGTACACCACAGAGGTCATGCAGGCGCTGAAGGACGCGGGGGTAACCCCCGAATGGGTGCAGATTGGCAATGAGATTAATAACGGGATGATGCACCCGCTGGGCAGCTATAGTAATACGGCGAATCTGGTGCAATTGATTCAGGCGGGATCACATGCGGCCAAGGCTGTTTTTCCTGAGACCAAAATCATTATTCACAGAGCCAACGGGGCAGACACCGGTGTAGATCCGTTCTATGCAGGTCTGGTCGAAGCGGGGCTTACGGACAGCGATTATGACATCATCGGGTTATCGTATTACCCGGATTCGATCTTCACTTCTTCGATTAATGAATTGTCCTCCAATATGAACCTTTTGGCTGCAAAATATGGCAAAGAAGTCATGGTCGTTGAGGTTGGCGGCGATGTGAGCAAGAATGTGGATAATGTATACAACATGCTAGTTGCTGTGCAGGATGGCGTGAAGGCTGTACCTGGAGGCCAGGGAACAGGTGTGTTCTATTGGGCACCCGAGGGCGTCTACTTCGGTTATGGGCTGTCTGCCTGGAAACCGGACGGAACGCCTTCCTTCGCGATGGATGCTTTTATTGACGGTGCTTCGGCAATCAACCGGGTACCAGTTCAGTCGGTAAAAGTAGAGAAGCAGACCGCTATCCTAGAAGTAGGCGGAACCGGCAGCGTCAAGGCAACGATCAGCCCGGGGAATGCAACCTATAAGGGGCTAATCTTCACCAGCTCTGATGAAGCCATTGTCAAGGTAGACAAGTATAAAGGAACGATCTCCGGGCTATCTGCGGGCACCTCTACAGTAACAGCGGTTACGTATGACGGCGGATTTACAGATTCAACGGAGATTACAGTCTCGCCAAGCACAAGCTTCATTCAGAATCCCGGCTTCGAGGACGGGCTGAACGGCTGGACCGTAAGCGGCGACAGCGCGGCGGTCAATGTGGAGTCGGATGCCCATTCCGGTTCGGCTGCACTGCACTACTGGAGCTCAGGGGCTGCGGAATTCCAAATCTCCCAGACGGTCACAGGACTAGAGAATGGAACCTATCAGCTATCCGCATGGGTCTCGGGTAACGGCGGGGAAGAGACCGCTGAGATTTTTGCGGGCAATCAGAAGCAGCAGTTCGTCAACACAGGCTGGCAGCAATGGAGTAATCCAACCATCGATACCGTTGAGGTTACAGATGGAACGCTGACACTAGGCGCTAATCTGAAATCTGCGGGAGACAAGTGGGGGAATATTGATGACTTCAAGCTGGTCAAAAAAGCCGGAGCCGTCAGCACCGATCATCTAACGGTCAACGGCGCTAAGTCCGACTGGTATCTGAGCGGTTCCAAGCCTGCTACCTTCGGTGACAGCAATGCTTCAGGCGGCTTCGATTACGGGGATGACAAGCCGATTAACTTCAACCTTACTCATGAAATGACCGGACTTGCGCCCGGAACCTATACCCTCCAGGCCAAAATCTTCGGGGACAAGGGTGAACCTTCTCCCGGTTCGGTAATGTATGTGATCTCCGAGGGACAGACGTATTCGGTGCCTGTTACCTATTCAGGCAGCGCCTGGCTGAAGCCCCGGACTCTGACGCTAAAGCATGTGCACATCGGGGAAGACGGCAGCGCATCGCTGGGCTTCAAGGTCATCACGGACTCGGATAATCATTACGGCTATCTGCAAGAGGTGACCTTCGTGCGCAATAGCACAACTACACCTGAGGTTCCTGGTGAACCAGGTGAACCGAGTGAACCAGTAACACCTCCAGTAACGGAGCCTGTAACACCCCCGGTAACAGAGCCGGTGACACCTCCGGTAACGGAACCGGGAACAAGCCCGGAAGAGAATCCTGTACCAAGTCCGGCAGCCAGCCCGGCACCAAGCCCGACTACGGCACCAGGAACGGACTCCGGTTCAGGCTGGACAGCACCGCTGGCAACAGCTCAAGCGTCAGCTACACCGCCAGCCACGCCGCAGCCGGAGATTCTGACTGTAACTGAGCCGAAGGTGAATGCACAGAACCAGATTGTGATCCCACTGGCTGAGGGTCAGAGCGAAGTAAGAATACCCGCTGACGCCGCGGCTCTTAAGGGAATAGCCGGCCTGAAGGTGGAAGGCAAGACGGTGGCTGTAGAGATTCCAGGCAAGGTTGTTGAGCAGCTTCAAGCGTTGGCAGGACAGCAGCAGAAGGGCTCGATGATCTCTGTCGTGCTTGAGCCATGGTCCCCAGAGCAGAAGACGGCCTGGACACTTCAGGCTAATACCAAGAGTGAGGCTGAACTGAGAACAGCCGGAGAAATGTTCAATCTCAGGCTGTCTGTGCTGAATCAGCAGGGAGTGAAGACTCCGCTGGTCTCGTTCGCGGAACCTGTTACGCTTCGCTTGAAGGTTCAGGAGAACGGGAACCCGATGCTTGCAGGTGTCTATGCGGCCGCAGACGATGGAACGCTTGAATATGCAGGCGGAACCTGGGAACAGTCCGTATTGACTGCACAGGTACGGCAATCCGGCAATTATGCTGTACTGGAGTATGACAAGAGCTTTGCAGATGTGAGTCCGGCGGATTGGGCCTACTCAGTGATTAAAGAGATGGCTGCCAAGCATATTATCGAGGGCGACCGGGAAGGACGCTTCGCACCGAAGAGAGAAGTGACCCGGGCCGAATTCGTTACGATGCTTGTCCGTGCCCTTGGGCTGAAGGCGGAAGGCCTGAGTTCGTTCGCTGACGTAGACAGCAGCAAGTGGTATGCGGGCGATGTCGCGGCTGCTTTTGCAGCCGGAATCGTGAAGGGCGATGCGGCCGGCCGGTTCGCAGCAGAAGCGCCGGTCACGCGCCAAGAGATGGCGGCGCTGCTTGTGAGAGCCTACGAGCTGCGTTCTGGAAGCAAGGCTCCGGCAGGTTCCTTGCCAGCTTTTGCCGATGCCGCCAAGATTGACAGCTGGGCTAAGGAGGCCGTGAGTGCCGCCGGTTCACTAGGCATCATTACAGGGACTCCGGGCGGATTCCTCAAGCCCCAGGCCAATGCGACGCGTGCAGAGTGTGCGAAGGTATTGAGTTTGCTGCTTAATCTGTAAGCAAGAGGATAAGAGTATATGTAGAAGTAGAAGTAGAAGTAGAAGTATAGCAGCGATCTTCCTGTAATGGGGGCGCTGCTCTTTTTACTGGCATGGGATAGTATGGTTGAGAAGGAGCTGGGCCAAGTATAATCGGAAAACCGATCACATTGGGCAGCAAGAAGGCAAACGGGCGCAGTGTAATCGGAAAACCGATCACAATGGGCAGCTGGAAGGCGAACGGGCGAAATGTAGTCGGAAAACCGATCACATTGGGCAGCTGGAAGGCGAACGGGCGAAATGTAATCGGAAAACCGATCACATTGGGCAGCTGGAAGGCGAGTCTGCTTCCTAAGCGTGGAACAGGCCGGTTCGCGCTTGCAGCTCTTTTCTAACTTCATCGGGCATTTCCTTCATCTTAAGGTCATCACCCAGGAACAACAGCCAGTTTGTGACTTCCTTCAGCTCCTCCGTGCGGTTCACCTCGACTTCCATTTTCAGGATAGCGGTAGTTTGGTAGGGGTTAGTATAGGACAGCGCCACCCTGAACGGGTGATATTTCCGGTATTGGGCAATGGCCCGGGGACCGAGCTCCAGGACAAGGTTGTTCTTTACCTGCTGCTTGCTTAGCTTCTCCTTGATTTTTTTCGCGCTCAGTCGTTTGGACTCCGGGTAGGGGATGACATCAGTAAGCAGGTCAACCGGGATGATCCGTTTTCTGGACTCGTTCAGGTCGAAGCACTCGATGAGCCACAGGCTTTTCTCCTGATAGAGACGCAGTAGATACACAGAATAGGACTTGTTCGTCTGTTCTTCCTGACAGGTAATTTGCAGATAACGGTCCGCCAGCAGGAGCCGGATCAGCTTGTCCAGCATAGGGTGGGGGAGATCGGACAGGTCCAGCAGATCAGGATTGCCCGGGTGGGTGCCCTCAAACAGCAGGATCTGATTGAGTAGAACAAGCTCCTCCTGCTGATTCTCCGAGATGAGCGCCAGCAATTTCTCCGTCAGCGACTGGCGGCTCCTGAGATAAGGAAGCTGGCCGTTTCTGGTCGCCATGAATGCAATGAACAGCGCTTTGACCTCGTTATCCGTGAACCGGACCACCGGAAGGATAGAGTTGCGCATAACGGAATACCCGCCATCCCGGCCCACCTCAGCGACCAGCGGCATTCCGAGCGCCTCAATCTCCCGGATATCCCGCTGAGCGGTTGAACGCGAAATATTGAATTCCCGCATGATTTCCGTCAGCGTAAAATGGGCACGATTGTTAATGTACCGCATGATGATGTTGATCCGTTCTACTTTTTTCATGGCGGCTCCTAAACAGGTTCATTTTTTGACATGATTCAAGGTTATCATATACATAGCAGGTGAGGAACACAAATAGGAATAAAGGCGGGATATAACAATGGCAGGGTATACTATTGCAGAGAAAGACAGCTTTACGGTGATCGGGCTGGGGGTCGAGCTGAAGAGTGATTACACGGATTATGCCGGGATTTATAAGGAGAAAGCGGATTTTTGGCAGGCGGTCAGTGAAGATGGCAGGCTCGGCTTGTTAAAAGGGATTGCGGCGAATAACTATGTGTTTGTGGTGAACGAAGCGGTGAACGGCAAGATGATGCATTACGCCGGGGTGATGGCAGCCGCAGGTGCACAGATTCCGCAGGAAGCCCGGGTGATTCAATTCCCTAAGGGGGAATACCTCGTAGTGGCAGGCGAAGGAGCGACAACGGAGGAATTAAGCAATACCGTGACGGGCGTGGCCTTCGGACAAGCCTTGCCGCAAGCAGAAGGATACGCGTACGTAGGAGGGCCGAATGCGGCTGTGGAGATGGGCAGCCGGGATCGCTCGCTGTATGGTGAAATGTGGATTCCTGTCGTCAGAAACTAAAGTAATGTAATGGAGGATAACTAACTATGGCATATACAGTTGATTTCAAAGAGGTGTCTGTGCAAGGTCTGGAGTCGTCGCCTGTTGCTGAGGCGCTGGCAGGACTGCGTGCGAATGAAGCGCGTTATTTCATGAACAAGTATAAGCATGAATTCACAGTCGTTCCGGCCAGTGAAAGCCAGGAGACGCTGGATTACGTGAACGGGATTCTGAGCAAGGAGCGGGGCCTTGAGTTTGCTGCCAAGCCACTCCAAACGTCGCAGTTCCAGGTGGAGAATATCCGGTTCGCCTACGTTTTCTATGAGGATGGTCTTGCGCTTAACGTGATGTACACAGTGGATGATCCCAAGAAGCGGGCAGTCGGATTCAAGCTCTCGGAGGGGATGGAGATTCCGAAGGAGCTGGAGGACAAGTTCAAGTTCGCGCGGCAGAAGTCGAAGCTGGCCGGTACGATCCGGGGATCATTTTTTGTGATTAAGGGAGAGTACTAATAAAAATCCCCACAAAGTGAAGTTTAAGCTTCGGAGTTTACTCGGGTACTTTGCTGGACCGCAAAACATATAAGTACTTAAAGAGGGGCTGCCAACTGGCAGCCCCTTATGGCCGTTCAGATCTCCTCCGCTGTATACGTCTTTTGGGTGCGGAGGACCGGGAAGAACCGGTACATCCAGAGCACGGTAATAATCAGGGTGCCAACTCCGCCGATCACTGTTGCGGGCACGGCCCCGACCAGCCCGGCCATGGTGCCAGACTCGAATTCGCCAAGCTGGTTCGAGGTGCCGATGAATAACGAATTCACTGCGTTCACCCGGCCCTGCATCTCCTGCGGCGTGTTGACCTGCACCAGTGTCGAGCGGATAACGACACTCACGACATCCGAGCCGCCGATCAGAACGAGCGCGAACAGGGACAGCCAGAAGCTGTGGGAGATGCCGAACAGCATCGTGGCCAAAGCGAACACGACCAGTGAGGCGAACAGCATCCGGCCGATGGCGCGTTCTACCGAGTAGCGGGTCAGGATCAGCGAGACGATGATCGCGCCCACCGCCGGGGCGGAACGCAGCAGGCCAAGACCGAGCGAGCCGGTCTTCAGAATATCCTCGGCGAAGATCGGCAGCAGTGCCGTGGCCCCGCCAAGCAAGACAGCGAACAGGTCCAGCGAGATTGTACCCAGGATAATCTTGCGGGCGAAGACAAACCGCAGGCCGCTGAGGAAGGTGTCCATGCTGACTGCGTCCAGCTTTTTGACGAAATGAACAGTCTTGACGAAGAAAATCAGCACAGTCGATACCAGCAGCGCGGCAAGTGAGGCGATATAAGCGGCAGCCGTACCCCAGACCACGAGAACACCCCCGAGGGACGGGCCGACGATCATCGCCGTCTGCATCGCAGACGCGGACCAGGCCGCTGCCTTCGGCAACTGCTCGCGGTCCACGATATCGGGGACCAGCGCCGCCGAGGCCGGACTCTCGAAGGTACGGCACGCGCCAAGGACTGCTGCGGCTGCCAGCAGGTGGACTGCGCTGAGCCAGTCTTCGATGCTTCCGAGGACGAGCAGCAGCACGATGAGGCACTCTGTAAGCTGGCACAGGAACACAATGGTTCGGCGGTCATAGCGGTCTGCCGTCTGTCCGGCAGGCAATGTCAGCAGCAGCATGGGCAGGAATTGGGCCAGCCCGACCAGTCCAAGCTGGTAGGCGCTGCCGGTCAGCGCATACATCTGCCAGCCAATTGCCACCGATAGCATCTGGAAGGCACTGGTGGAGAAGATCCGCGCGATCCATAGGCGCAGGAACGAGCGGTTATGCAGTACAGACGAGCGTGGAGTATTCCTATCCGGTGTATTCAAAGTATTCAAAGGGTGTCATCCTCCAAGCGATCAGAATCGGTTTCAGATGCGGGCTCCGGCTTTCGCCCGCGCATCTCAGGGTGTTCCTGGAATATTAAGGAGTAATTCTTGCCGTAACGCGCCTCCAGCTCCTGGGCGAAATCCTGCTCTATGCGCATCATCACGACATCGTGATAATAAGACGTCTGAAGCACATCCAGCACAGCCGGATGGTTGCTCTCCAGCGCCGAAGCCTGCGAATGGCGGGTGAAGCTGCCCAGAAGCGAGGTCTCCTTATCCAGCAGGAGCGAGAAGTTCCGGGCGGCCTTCGGCCCGCCTGCCGGAACACTATGCACAGTGACACGCGACAGCGCTGTAGGTATGTCACCTATCACCATCAGGTGAACGGCAATGCCCCGTTCTTCGGCGGCAAGCAGTGTGTCTTCTATCCGGTGCAGATCCTCCGCCCAGATATCTGCCAGAATCTCTGCGCTGGCATTGGCAGCAAGCCGCTTTACCGCCAGATCCACCTGCGCGTCTCCCTTCCAGTTGCTGAAGAAGGGCGGTGCGGCAGGCAGGTGGGTCAGCACGTTCTCCAGCAGACGGGCGGTGCGCTCAAATTCTGCCTGAAGCAGCTTGACGACCTGCCGGACCGGAATTGCAGCGAAGGTAACCGGCTCGCCTTCGACTGTCCGGCAGACTCCTTTATCTACCAGACTGCGCAGCGCGGCATATACATTGGACCGGGACACGGACACCTGCTTGGCGACCTCATAGCCCGAGGAGGGGGGCTGGCCGTGCAGCGCCAGGTAGCAGCGGGCTTCCAGATCGGATAAGCCGAGCTTGCGTAATGCTTCAATCATGGGTGAACCGCCTTTCTCTTAATGAATAATGCTTCGTTGTATGTAGAAGTATTTCAAAATACTACTCCGATCCTAAAGGGCTGTCAAGCAGCAATATCCGGCCATCCGCAGCACCGAGCTTCTCACAAAAATGATTACAGTCGGGTGAAATCAGGTAATAACTCTCAAGACGGCTTTAAAAGCCGATATGCAAGAGAGTCTCGACTATAAACCAATGACAGGATGAGGACTTATGCGAAAAGCAATTCTGACTACCATGCTCATCTCCAGTCTGTTAATGGCTGGCTGCGGCAATAACGAGGCGGCAAATGGCGGTACAGCAGCTACTCCAGAGACCGGACAGGCAGCGACGGCAAGCCCGGAGGTTACACCCGAGGTCACGCCGGAACCGGCAGCTGAGGCTACCGCAGAGCCCGCACCGGAAGCTACGGCACAGGCACCAGCGCAGACGACCGCACCGGAAGCCACGCCGAAGGCCAGTGCGGCGGCGGGGGATTCGCAGCGGCAGACGTATTTTGACAAGCTGGATAAGATTGAAGAGGGCCTTGGCGATCTGAAGGCAATGTCAGACAGCGGGGTCATGACTGATATGAAGGAGGCCGCCTCCAAGGAGCATGAGCGCTGGGACAAGGCGCTGAATGAAATCTACCAGGAGCTTAAAGTGCAGCTTCCCGAGGCTGATATGGCAAAACTGAAAGATGAGCAGCTAAGCTGGATTAAGGAACGCGATAAAGCAGCAGAGGAAGCTGCTGCCAAGTATAAAGGCGGAACGATGGAGGGGCTGGAATACGCGGCTACCTTGGCCTCAGTGACGAAGGAACGTTGTTATAAGCTGGTTGAGCTGTATATGAAGTAATCAAAAAGCGCAGTGACTCTCGTAAGGAGGGCCGCTGCGCTCTTTTTTTGACCATTTGTATGACTGAAGAATTGATAAGTGTATTCTGTACAATTAAAAACCGCAAAAAGGAGGGATTTCGTCTTCTAACTGTAGTCTGTACAACTAAATCTGCCCGAATGGCGTAGAATCAGGTATAGAAGAAAGTTTAATTGTACGAAATGCAGATAGGCGGATATTAGGCGGTAAATTATACGATTTAGTTGTACGAAATGCACTACACATGCACATATTGGAACTCTTCGTGCCCGTTATAACAGTCGATTCTAGGCTGAAAGTGCTTTTTTTTGAGCAGAACGGATCCCTATTATTTGTTACGCTCCATATGAATGTTACCAGGAAAGGAGGCGGGGGCGCTCAAGCTCAAGCTGGAAGACAACTAGGAGAGCATCTGCACAAGTTTCCCCTGATTTCTAAATTGATTTTAGAATACTAGGAGGAGTTAAGCCCATGGGTAGAAAAAAGAGGTCTGTTCAGAAAACATTGCTCACATTCTTATTATCCTGTCTGCTGGTCTTACCGCTTGCTCTCCCGCCCGCACCGGCACATGCAGCTTCTACCGGAAATCATCCCGCCCGTCAGGCAGAATATCTGGAACGTGGCTTGGTGGCAGTTCTGACGGATGGCGGCGTGTTTGTGAGCTGGAGGTACTTGAATACGGATTCAGATGAAATCGCTTACAATGTCTATAAGAACGGGATGAAGGTGAACGCGGCACCCATTGTAAACTCCACGAATTATGTGGACACATCGGGTGCGGACAGCTCGCAATATCAGATTTCTACGATTGTTGCGGGGAAGGAGGAAATGCAGCCCGGGCGGGCGGCGGTGTGGCATAACGATTATCTGCCGATTCCGCTGGATAAACCTGCCGATGGCCGGACCAAGGACGGGGGGACGTATTCCTATTATGCCGGGGATGCCTCCGTTGGCGATCTGGATGGGGACGGGGAGTATGAGATTGTTTTTTTGTGGAGCCCCAGCAATTCGAAGGATAATTCACAAGCCGGTTATACCGGGAACGTCTACATCGATGCGGTCAAAATGGATGGCACCAAGCTCTGGCGCATTGACCTGGGCGTGAACATCCGGGCCGGGGCGCATTATACGCAGCTTATGGTGTATGACCTGGACGGCAACGGCAAAGCTGAGGTCGTGGTCAAGACAGCGGACGGCACCAAAGACGGGCAAGGCACAGTCATCGGCGACGGAACCAAGGATTACCGAAATGACGGCGGATATATCCTGGACGGGCCGGAATATCTGACGCTGTTCGATGGCCAGACCGGCGCTGCGGTGTCCACCGTGGACTATGATCCGCCAAGAGGCAATGTAAGCGCGTGGGGAGACGGATATGGCAACCGTGTAGACCGGTTCCTGGCCGGGATTGCTTACCTGGACGGCGCGAAGCCAAGCGTTGTGATGGCCCGTGGCTACTATACAAGAACAACGCTTACCGCATACGATTACACGAATGGCGCGTTGGTGAAGCGCTGGAACTTCGACACGAACGAAGCTGGCGCACAATATGAAGCACAGGGTAATCACAACCTGAGTGTGCTGGATGCAGACGGTGACGGCCGGGATGAGATCATGTATGGTGCGCTGGCGATTGACGATGACGGCACACTGCTCTACAGCACCGGACTTGGACATGGAGATGCGATGCACGCAGGGAAGCTTAATCCGAACCTGGAAGGGTACCAGGTCGTCAGTGTGCATGAGCATAAAGATGCTGCTCACGGGCTGGAGATGCGCGATGCGGCAACAGGTGAGATTCTCTGGGGGCAATTTACCGGAAAAGACACCGGGCGGGGAATGTCCGCAGATATCGATCCGGAGCATCCCGGCTACGAGTCTTGGGCGTCCACGATTGTGAACGGGCAGATGGACCCGTTATCCCGCGGCTACGCAGCTGACGGACAAGTGATCTATGAGCAGAATGAAGTGCCGCGAAGCGCGAATTTCGCCATCTGGTGGGATGGGGATCTCCAGCGGGAGCTGTTTGACCACGACTGGAACAACACTACAGCACAAGGCATTCCGCTGATTTATAAGTGGGATTACCGGAATAAGCAGCTGAAGGAGATTTTTCGGGCGGCGGGTACACTGACCAATAATCATACCAAAGGCAATCCGGCCCTTCAGGCAGATCTGCTGGGCGATTGGCGCGAGGAGCTGCTGCTGCGCAGTGAAGATAGCACGGAGTACAGACTCTATACCACTACGATTCCTACAACCTACAGAATTCCGACACTTATGCAAGATCCGGTGTACCGGCTGGGGATCGCCTGGCAGAATGTGGCATACAACCAGCCGCCGCATACGGGCTTCTATCTGGGAACGGAGGCCACCGCTTTTCCCAAAGCCAATCTGACACTGACCGGTGCGCCGCAACCGCTGGAGCAGGTCTACCACTTCGGGTTCGGTACAGAGCCACCAGCCGGAACAACTTCTGTGCAGGCTACGCCATACACGGAGGGAACAGGATATGGTTTCGAGAGCATAAGCGGAATCACCCTGGGCGCGGGCCACGCTTCTCTGCCGGAGAACACCAAGTTTGCGGTGGACCTGCCGGATGCCAATTACAAGGTGACGCTCAAGCTGGGCAGCGGAGACAGAGATTCAAGTGTAGGGGTCAAATCTGAATTTGTGCAAAAGCTGGCGCAAACCCAAATCCATGCCGGCACACCACTGCTCTATTCCTATGACATTGCGGTGGTGGACGGCCAGTTAGAGTTTATTTTCTCCGGCACGGCAGCCGATGTGCAGGAGATTAAGATCGGGAAATACCCGCAGAAGGTCCCGGGAAGCGGAACAACCATCTATATGGCTGGCGACTCGACGATGCAGTCCTACAGCGGAATGCAGGCTCCGCAGGAAGGCTGGGGCCAGCAATTCAGTAAATACTTCAGCAGCGGAATAACGGTCCAGAATGATGCCATCGGCGGCAGAAGCAGCAAGTCGTTCATGGTGGATGGCCGTCTGGATAGTATCCTGCAGCGGATCAGACCGGGCGATTATTTCTTCATCTCCTTCGGCCACAACGATGCCAGCGCGGGTATTCCTGACCGTTATGCCTCTCCGGCAGATTATGCAGCGTACTTGACCCGCTACGTGAACGGAGCGAAGCAGCGCGGGGCCACTCCGGTTCTGTTAACGCCGGTAGGACGCAGGGACTTCAATACGGTCACTCAGGAATTCAACGTAAGCTTTCCGGAATATGTGAAGGCGGCAAAAGAAACAGCGGCTGCGCTGAACGTGCCGCTGATCGATCTGAGCCAGCTCAGCATTTCGGAGTATAACCTTGTCGGGTTGGCGGCTACGGAGAAGCTTTTCCTCTATGCTAATCCAGGGGAGTATCCGAAGTACCCGAACGGGGTCAGCGATAATACCCATTTCAGCACCTATGGCGCGCAGGTCATTGCCGGTCTGGTAGCGGGCGCAGTGAAGGAAATGAATCTCAGCATATCCCCGTTCGTGATTGATCCCGGTATTACCGGGCCGGAGCCAGAGCCGGAGGTGCAGCAATATGCGGAGGACTTCGAGGGTGATCCGGCCGCAGTACAATATTCGATGGTGAATGCTACGGGCACTGCCGGAACTATGGCGGGCACGGTGACAGAAGAGAACGGGAACAAGGTATTGTCTGTGACGGGCTCCGGCTCCGGCAACCGCGCCAAGGTATTCCGCCTCTTCGATGCGGTGAACGGCGATATTGTGAAAGTCGATTTCAACTGGCATTCCGGCAATGTGGGCGCTGTCCCGTCGGAGGGGCATCTGACTCTTCAGGATGCGAATGAGAACCAGATTTTCACTCTGTTCACCAAGACTGGAGCGGCAAGCCCGAATACGAACATTCATTATTTCACCGGCCCGTACACACCAGACTATGGTACCGGCACCACTGCCATTCCAGGGGGCGGAACCGCTACGACTATTCCTAAGAATCAGTGGGTGAATGTCAAGCTGAAGATTGATTTTACCGGAAAAACCCTTGATCTCACCTTGACCAGTCTCGCTAACCCGAGTGTCACCCAGACGATCCGCGATATTCCGCTGAGTCCGGGGGGCTATGACAATAACGTCAGGGGCTTAAGGTTCCTGGGTACGCGAAAAGGAGGAGGAGGCACGCTGAACTGGACCACCCAGATCGACAACGTGAAGATTGAGGGTACGAAGCTTCCGGTGGAGGCAGGCGATATGGCGGCATTGATTGCGCTGCATCAGGAGGTGAAGGCGATTGATCTGGCACCGTATACGGAGGCTTCAGCAGCAGTGGTGCATAGAGCCTTGAACGCTGCCGAGGCGCTGATCGGGACAGCGGCCACGCAGGCGCAGATCAATCATGCGGTGAATATGCTGACTGTTGCACGCGACTCACTGACTCGTGAGCCTGCTGGGGATATTAGCGCGTATTCCTTTGATTTTGGCTCGGGCAGTGCAGCAGACGGCTATACGAAGGTGGATGCCAAAAGGGCCTACGTGGAAGGGAACGCCTACGGGTTCGCCGACACCGCGCTGGTACAGGACGAGAACCGGGGAACCGGCAACCCGCTGACAGAGGACTTCACCCGTGTAAACGGGACCTCTTTCGTAGTGGAGATGAAGCCGGCGAATTACCGTGTAACGATGACCATCGGGGATGCGCAAGAAGTGACCCAGACGGGTGTTACGGTGGAGCAAATGAACAAGCTGCCGGCCACCACCATCCCCGCAGGGGAATTCAAGGAAGTGACGTATGATATCGCCCTGATCGATGGTGTATTTAACTTCAGCTTCTCCGGCAGTACACCGAAGATCAATGCGCTGAGAATTGAGCGCCTGCCGGAGCAGGGAGCGGCCGATAAGCCAACTCTCTATCTGGCGAGTGATTCCACAGTGGCCAATTATGCGGAGAGCTACCGTCCGCAGGCGGGGTGGGGCGAGACGTTGGGCCGTTATTTTGACCCGGAGAAGATCGGTATTGATAACCGGGCAGTCGGCGGCCTAAGCAGCAAAACCTTTCTGAACAGCGGATATCTCAATGATATTCTGCTCGGTATTCATGAAGGGGATTATCTGTTCATGCAGTGGTCGCATAATGATTCCACGCCGTCCCGGCCGGAACGTTATCTTACCCCGGAGCAGTTCAAGGTGTACTTGAAGGATTACATTAACGGTGCTGTGCAGAGAGGTGCGATTCCAGTACTGGTTACACCAGTGAACCGTAGGGATTTCAGCGGAGAGGTACTGAACAAGAGCTTCCCGGCATATGTGCAGGCGATGAAGGAAACGGCGCAGGAGACGGGTACTCTGCTGATCGATCTGAATCAGGCAAGCTGGGAGTATTTTCAGGAGCTGGGTACAGAGGGGACCAAGTCCATCTTCATGTGGACGGGTACCACTGAGGATAATACACATCTGCAGATGAACGGTGCCATTAAGGTCTCAGAGCTGGTGGCGGGGCTGGTGAAGGAGTTGAACATTCCGCTGTCGGCATGGGTCACCTTGGGTATACCGCTCGCGGACGGCGCTCCAGGCATGCCGGAGCTATCGGATAATAACGGGCATGATACGGGGCTGCGGGATGGCGATTATACAATTACGATGAATCTCTGGTGGGGGAATAACGGTACCCGCTTCAAGCTCTTCGAGAACGGCGAAATGATCGAAGAAGGCGCTCTGACAGACCAGTCGCCGTCGGCCCAGTCGGTGCAGATCGATATTACCGGCAGACAGAATGGAGCTTATGTCTATACGCTGGAACTCAGCAACCCGCACGGTTCGGTGACAAGTGCACCCTTAACAGTAACGGTCACCGATGCCTCTCCGGGGCAGGCAGTGTTATCGGGCGATAACTGGGACGAAGACGGCAGCTATTCGGTTACGATGAATATGTGGTGGGGGACGAATGCGGCGGAATACCAGCTGTACGAGAATGGCGAATTGGTCGATACCCAGACTCTACAGGCGCATACCCCGGATGCCCAGTCCGCAGTCACGGCAATCTCCGGCAAAACCCCCGGAACCTATGAATATGAAGCCGTCCTGCTCAACGCGGCAGGCGAGTCCAGATCCGCGAAGATGACGGTAACGGTGGGGGAGTGAGCGGCTGGCTGAAGAGTGGATGATGCGCTTGATGGTTTGAAATTTCTGCTGGAAAAGCCCGGGAAACCGGGCTTTTCGTGCTGCATGAGATACATTTCATAGCTTGGGCAGAATGTGGCTGGAGGCTAGCCATGAAGTGCATTAATACCCCTGAATTTACCGAATATGAGCCAAATGAGCCAATGGAGTGCATTAATACCCTTGAATTGAGCGAAAGTAGGCGGCGAGCGTAAATGAAGTGCATTAGTACCTCTGAATTCAGTGAATGCGGGTCAGACGGGAAACTGTAGTGCACTAGTGCACCTGAGCTACAGCAATCTTGCAATTGTACAGTAACATTCCTTTTGGCAGCGTGCTATTCTTGGGCCAGCAACATTAGCAGTAGAGCACGAAGCAGCACATATCACATTAGTTCCGAACCTAGCACACGGCAGTAACCAGCTCACTAATATCAGTACATTTGTTCAAAAGGGAGGCGGGGCTGAAGAAAAATGTATGCGTTTACACTCAAGCGAGTTTGGATTCAATTTTTATTCGCTTAAGCTCCATTCAGCAGGCAGGTAATACGTTCACATTGCTACCCTGTATCTATTTATGTGCGTAAGGTCATGAGATGAAGGAGGCTTAATAAATGAAGCAGATCAAACATTGGATGCTGGCTCTAATTATGACACTGCTGCTGACTGTAGTGCCTGCGGGGGCTGGGAGCGCGGCGGCTGTGCTGGAGGAGGTGCCTTTTCCGATGGATTCCAGCAATCAGGCGGGTTGGTGGTCCCCTATTGCCACTTATGGGCTTGGCTATGAGTATGCCTATATGGCCTATAACGCCCCAGGATCGATACCCGGTAAGCATACAGTAGCTATTGCAAGAAGAGACAACGACGGGGGATGGAGCAAGCTTCCACTCATGGATGGGACAACCCCTGCGGAATATCTGGACGATCTCGGGCATAACCAGCCTTCTATGGCGAGAGACGGAAGCGGGCGGTTCCACGTATTTGCTTCTATGCACAGCAATGCCTGGCGCTATTACCGCTCAGATACCGTGGGCGGGATTCCGCAGAATCACTCGGACGAGCTGCCCGCAGGCATGACGGTAACCTATCCGGTTGTGACGACTGCTCCGAATGGAGATCTGTATTTGCTGGTGCGTGCTGACAAAGACCCCGCCGGCAAAAGAGAGGCCGTTCTGCTGCGCTGGAACAATTCCGATTCCGTATGGACTCAGGTCAAAATCATTGCGGCGCACCTCAACCGGTCTGTCTATCCCGATGACCTAGTCTTTGATGCGAACGGCGATCTGCATATCTTGTTCGAGTGGGCGTACTTCGCAGCCAGCCCGCTGCGCCATCAGTTGTCCTATCTGAAGTACAGCCCGTCCACGGGTGTATTCAGCAAAGCCGACGGAACTCCGGTCACAGCACCGGTCTCCCTGACTACTGCGGACATCGTGCAGCCAATGGCTCCAAGCGAAGCCTATGTGCAGAGCGGCAGTGACTCCGGCGGTCCGGGCGTACAGAGCGCTAAGATGACGCTTGACTCTGCGGGTCGTCCCGTAATCGCTTACCGTTACCGTGAGGAGGGCAGCACAAGCTTTGCGGTGAAGCAGGCCACATACGGTGCAGGCGGCTGGAACTTACAGACCGTCTATAACGCTGCTCCCACGAATGCGGCGATCGATGTGACCTGGACCGGTACAGGAGCAAGAGTCTATTATGTCAAAAGCAGCGGAACTGACCGTGCGTTCATGGCAGTGAACAGCGGCGGAGGCTGGACCGAGACCTCGCTTGCACCGGGTATCCCGGTTGAACGGCTGGCGGTAGACCGCAGCCCGAAGGGGATTGATACCTTGTATCTGGTAGACGTAACGAACCTGAAGTTATACTACGGACGAAATAACTAGGCCAGGTAAGGGGATTTACACAACATAACTATCTACAAAAGAAAGAACCCGGACATTCGACATTCGTCCGGGTTCTTTCGTATTGCATATATACATACACGCGCTTGATCCCGTACAGCAGGAAGCGCAGAATACATTGTGCTGCTATAATGATCGAAGAAGACTATTGCAGGCAAGGAGGAGCAACGGAACATGATTATATCGCTTGAAAATGTATCCTGGCGGCGTGAGCAGACGATGATTCTGCAAGATATGAATTGGCAGGTGGAGAAGGGACAGCACTGGTGCATAGTCGGTCTGAACGGATCAGGCAAGACGACGATGCTGAATGTCGTGAACGGCTATATCTGGCCGACCCAGGGTCAGGTGGAGGTGCTGGGCCACCGCTTCGGTGATGTGGACCTGAGAGAGCTGCGCAAGCGGATCGGCTGGGTCAGCACCTCTTTGCAGCAGAAGCTGTACGGCCATCAGACGGCGCTGAACATCATTCTGAGTGGCAAGTTCGCCACGATCGGGCTATACGACAAGACGGAAGAAGAGGACCTGAAGCAGGCAGCGGAGCTGCTGGAATTCCTGGATTGCTCGGTCCTGGCATCGCGCACTTATGATACCCTGTCGCAGGGACAACGCCAGAAGATTCTCATTGCACGCGCACTGATCGCCAATCCCGAGCTGCTCATTCTGGATGAGCCTTGTACGGGACTTGATATTTTTGCGCGGGAGCAGCTGCTGCAGATGATCGAGAAGATCACCAAGCAGGAAGGCGGCCCCACCTTGCTCTATGTGACCCATCATATCGAGGAAATTACGCCGTGCTTCACGCATACCCTGCTGGTTAAGAAGGGGGAAATCTATAAAGCTGACGAGACGACGGAGTGCCTGAAGTCAGAGGTGCTCAGCGATTTCTTCGATACCCCGGTTGAGGTGCAGGAGCATCATAACCGGAGATGGCTTACGTTGGGTTGAATAAGAGGCGTTGCAGGCATCCATCACAAATAGTGTTTTGTACCCGGGAGACATGCCGTGTCCATTCCATCAAGTCCGCAATATTGTGTAGGGTAGGACCATAAAAACCACAATATTAGGAGGAATGGCTTATGGCAGATGAAGGATGCAATCAGACCGCTTCCGGAGCTTGCTCACATGCAGAGGGAAACTCCACGACCGCCAGCGGGTTTGCTTCTCACGCTGAGGGCTATGAGACAACAGCCAGCGCTTCTGCGGCACATGCGGAAGGCTACCAGACCATTGCATTTTTGGACACGGCCCATGCCGAAGGGAATGGGACACTTGCTACAGCACCAGCCGCACATGCGGAAGGCTACAAGACCTATGCAATCAGTGACGCTGCCCATGCTGAGGGAGGTTTAACTGTTGCTTCCGCACCTCAATCTCACGCTGAGGGTGCTCAGACGACTGCTTCGGGTGTGGCTTCACACGCAGAGGGCAATCAGAGTACTGCAAGTGGAGAATATTCCCATTCCGAAGGCTACCTGACTGTAGCAGCTGGTGATGCTGCTCATGCAGAAGGCTTCTCAAGTCTGGCCAATGGGCTTTCTTCTCATGCGGAAGGTTCCTTCACTGAGGCCAATGGAACCTTTTCCCATGCAGAAGGTTTGTCTACAATTGCAGGTGCTCAGAACTCTCATGCTGAAGGGAACAGTACGGTTGTTCTTCCAGATCACCTTGATGCTCATATTATGGGTGTTTTTGGTGAAACACTGTTTCCTGCATCTTGGCATTTAGCCAATGGTAATCCATCCACATCTAGCTTGGCTGCTGCGCTTGAGGGGTCAACCGGAAATTTATACCTTCAAGGCACGGTAATGAATTTTGGGGCGGATTATGCCGAAATGTTTGAAACGGTAGATGGATTGCCGATAGAGCCGGGTTATTTTGTGACCACGGATGGGGAGCGGGTAAGAAAAGCAACGCCAGCAGACAAATATATCTTGGGGGTGGTGAGTGCTACCCCTTCTGTCCTTGGAGATGCAAGTCCCTTGAACTGGAAAGGCAAATACGAGAGGGATGAATGGGGCAGGGTTAGATATGAAGACCGGGAAGTGAAGGCGGTGACAGACAGCAAGGGCAAAGTTCTGGCGCCTGCGTATACTGTGAAAGCTGCTGTGATTAATTCCCAATTCGACTCTTCCCAGACTTATGTCTCACGGATTGGCCGTCCGGAATGGGTGGCTGTAGGAACCATGGGCAAGCTTCTGGTCCGGGATAATGGAACCTGTCAGGTGAACGGATATTGTATGCCTGATGAGAACGGAGTGGCGACTGCTTCTGCCGAAGGGTACCGCGTTCTTGCGAGAACCGCACCGGATCAGATTAGAATTTATGTGAAATAAATGGTTCTGCAAGCGGGCGCAGCTCAAAAATATAAAGCAGCGATTCTCCTGTTAACGGAGGATCGCTGCTTTTGTTATGGAGGTATGCCTAAAATATAGCCTGGAATTTATTGATACTTCGGCAGCCAGTCACCATGAGCCGCGATCAGATCGTCGCACATGCTGACAATGTCGTCCATCGACAGCTCGGCGGCGGTGTGCGGGTCCAGCATGGCGGCGTGGTAGATATGATCCTTTTTGCGAGTCATAGCGGCTTCTATGGTCAGGAGCTGGGTGTTAATGTTGGTCCGGTTCAGCGCTGCGCACTGCGGCGGCAGATCGCCTACAAAGGTTGGCGTTACGCCGCTTCTGTCTACCAGACAAGGCACCTCGACACAGGCTTCACGCGGCAGATTGGTGATCAGGCCCGTGTTCATCACATTACCGCCGATCTTGAACGGTACATCCGTCTCCATGGCTTCCAGGATGTAAGAGGCATATTCATGGGAACGCTCATGCGTCAGATCCTGATTGTTCACCAGCTCCCCGCGCATCTGCTCCCACTGCTTAATCTGTTCCACGCAGCGGCGCGGATATTCATCCAGCGGAATCTGGAAGCGTTCGATCAGCTCCGGGTAGTTCCGCTTGATGAAGTACGGATGATACTCGGCATTGTGCTCGGAGGATTCCGTAATATAGTAGCCGAATTTCAGCATCATCTCATAGCGGACCATATCGTAGTGAGGCTCAAGCTGCTTCTCGGCCGCACGCCGTTTGATCTCCGGGTACAGGTCCTCGCCGTCTTTGGTGACTTCAAGCAGCCAGGCCATGTGGTTGATGCCGGCGATTTTGGCTTGAACCCCTGTCTTGTCAATGCCGAGGTGGTCGAATAATCCAGGAATACACTGCTGAACGCTGTGGCAGAGTCCAATGGTATTCACCCCGCCGTAAGTGTTCATGACATTCGTCAGAACAGCCATCGGGTTCGTATAGTTCAGGAATAGCGCATCCGGGCAGACCTCACGGATATCCGCTGCAAAATCCAGCATAACCGGAATGGTACGCAGATTGCGGAAGATGCCGCCGATCCCTACCGTGTCCGCAATGGTCTGGCGCAGGCCGTATTTCTTGGGAATCTCAAAATCCGTAATCGTACAAGGATCGTACCCGCCGACCTGAATGGCGTTCACCACATATTTGGCCCCGCGCAGCGCTTCCTTGCGGTCAGTATACGTATTGACGGTACAAGTGCTGCCGCTGCTTTTCTTCAGATTCTGGAGCATGCTCGCCGAGTCGTTCAAGCGCTGAAGATCGATATCATATAGGGCAAGCTCGAAGCCCTGCAGAGCGGGCGTAGCCATGATATCTCCGAGGACGTTTTTGGCGAATACTGTACTTCCGGCACCGATAAATGTAACTTTAGACATAAGAGTCTAACCTCCTGTGGGTTGCTGAAAATGCTTCTGTCCTTCAATGATTTTGAAGGAACGTCTGGCAGAAATATGAGGTTTCAGAAGCTTTTTTCGCTTGTTTCTTCTATAATCACTATAGAATAGAACCGAAGGCCCGCCTATGGAGAAAGACAAGATAGATATGGAGGAATGTTGCATGAATCCGGATCATTACGAGTTCACTCTGGCCATTAACCTCACACCGGAGGAGCAGGATTTGTCAGTGCTGTTCAGCGGCGAGGGGAGACCGCTTCCCGGACATACGATTGGACCGTCCGTACATGATTTCTATTTAATACATACCGTTCTGGAGGGCGGAGGCCTGTTCGAGTGCGGGACGTTCGCGGCGGAGTGCCGGGCGGGAGACACCTTCGTGATTATCCCCGGGTCATTGTTCAGCTATAAGGCCGACCTGGACACTCCATGGCATTATGCGTGGGTTGCATTGCAGGGCATTGGGGTACTGGATCTCCTCAGAGCTGTCGGGATCACCAAGGATCAGCCCTTTATCCGTTCCGGCGAAGGTAACGCCGCTGAGCTGCATAGCTTGTATGAACGTATCCGGCAGGCGTTCAAGCAATCTGCGTATCCGCGGCTGGAGAGTCTGGAGGCGTCGGGCTGGGCAAGGCTGCTGCTGCATCAGTTAGGGCGGAATAATCTTGCAGCCTTGCCGCCGAATCCGTCCGGGATGCCGGAGATGATCGACCGGCAGATCGACCAGGCGATCCGCTGGATTACACTGCAATACCATCAGCAGATCAGCATCGATCACCTCGCGTCCTCGCTCGGCTATCACCGGGTTCATTTATCCAAGGCGTTCAAGCAGCGGACCGGAATGTCACCGAAGCAGTATCTGCTCAAAGTCAGAATGGACAAGGCCAAGGAACTGCTCGCAAGCCCGCTGACCATTGAACAGGTGGCCTCTTCCGTCGGCTTCAATGACGCCTTGTATTTCTCCAAGCAATTCCGCAAAGCTACCGGCATGCCGCCGAGCGAGTACCGGGCAGGACTCAGGAACGGGAATGAAAAAGAGACAGGGGGATCAAACATATGAAACCGCAAGTTCAGCGAATCCGGGATCTGACCATAGTACGAAGAGAGGGAGGGCGCTTGCTGGTCATCGGCTGCGATTCCAGCGCCAGCATCGGGAATAAGCCGATGGATGCGGTGAAGACACCCCCTGCTGTTGCAGGCTATTATGCTGCCAGAGTTGCAGTAATGGAGGTGCTGTCTGTGGGGGCGGAGATCTTAACGGTCATCGATACCTTAGCGGTAGAGAAGGAGCCTACAGGGAAGGAGATTATAAGGGGCATCCGCAAGCTGCTTCAGGAAGCCGGACTGAATGCCGCCCATGTGAACGGCAGCACCGAGGATAATTTCGTGACCTGTCAGACCGGTATCGGAATCACTGTGATTGGTGAGGTGGATGAGACGCAGTTGAAGGTAGGGTGTTCACAGAGCGGAGACTGTATTGTGATGCTGGGCGAACCGCTGGTCGGAAGCGCTGTTCTGGAGCAGGAAGCAAGCCAGTGTACCCTCCGTCAGCTCCAGCTTCTGGCCGCTGCTCCTGAAGTCCATGACATTCACCCGGTCGGCTCGAAGGGAGCAGGGTATGAAGCGGAGCTGCTCGCGGAGTTGAACGGCTGCGGCTTCCAGCCGGTGCCTGGAATAGCGGATAAGCTACAGTCATCCGGTGGGCCGGCGACAGCGGTGATTTTTGCGGCTGAGGAACGTAGCCTCAGAGAGCTTCAGTCCAGAATAGGCGGAAGGATGGAATTGATCGGTTATTTGCAGGATTGAACAGCCTGCGGAAGGTGAATACAGCGCTAACAAAACGGCTTTGATTGAGCCAGATATGGCTTGCCGGTGAACAAATGAAACGTATCTTAATTTCCTGCTTTCTGCGGGATTAAGTGCAAAAACAGGCCCATACGTTCCACAGTAAGTGGAGGAAATCCAACTAGTAGAGCAACAGGTTTAAATTAGTGAAAACCGTTTTTTGCAGCGCCCCGAGTAGCGTACCCACTCATAGGCGATAGGCTTAATTGTATTTTGTACAACTAAAACGCCTGGTTTGCTCCCCAGTATACGTTTAGCTGTATTTCGTACACTTAAAATCCCCGCTTTCCCGAGTTTCCACCCGTTGGGGCAGATTTAGTTGTACAGATTACAGCTATAGGGGACAAGCCTTCTTTTTCACTGTTTTTAAGTGTACATTCTGCAACTATCCCTGAATGTCTACTTGGAACTACACGCCATAAAGCACTGCATGGTTGAACTGCATTAAAACTGTAGGAATGAGTCTCTGAGTTCTCCCCTTGACTAAAAGTAACTACATTCCAAGACGTGCGCGCATTAGTTGAAGCTCTCCCGCCAACCCAATGTTCTGTTGCACCAAATAACCAACTGATTGTATTTACTGCAATGGAAGCCTCATATTTTGCTGTGAAATGGGATTCTACTGTATTTCGTACAGCAGAAAGTTGCATTTCAGGTGAAAAATAGCCATTGCTCGAGATTCAACTGTACAGAATACAATAGAGCCTAGGTGATAGCCATTTTTACAGCATTCTATTGTACAAAATGCAATTGCTATTGTTCTAGCTAGTACAGCATCAGATGTTTAGCTACAAGAATGAAGCCTTCGCGTGATAAGGTCTGATCATTGTCATATTCACAAGATTAGCTCTGATGATGTACTAGCTTCGCTCCCGCAATGCACACATCTCGGGCTCATCCGCTATCCTAGCGCCAAGAAGCGGCCGAATTGACATCTTTCAAATTCAAAGTTATTATAGACACACATAGTCCCTAATTAGGGCGATGCAGATATGTATTACAGATTGTTGATGCAGATTGGACGATGTATATGTGCAATACAGATTAGCAATACAGATTAGCGATGCAGATGAGCGATAGAACTGAGCGATGGAGAAGAGGAGGAAGTGTTTAATTTTTTGAAATATAAGAATTTATATGTTGCACACGATAAATTATCCTTCTATTTCTCGCTGAAACGGTACCGTCCTTTAAAAGGACGGCAAAGCCGTTTCCACTTGCGGAAATAAAAGACTACAGAAGTCCCTAATATCCGCAAACAACCCCGTCGTCACCCGCCTATACCGAACTCACCACAACCACACACAAGGAGGATTTACAAATGAAGAACCTGGAAAATACTGATGCCGCAAATGAACTTAATGCTGATGCCGCAAATGCAGATGTAATAATTATCGGAGGAGGGCCTGCCGGGCTTAATGCTTCGCTGATGCTGGGCCGTGCACGCAAACGGACGATTGTTATAGATGCCGGGCAGCCGCGCAATGCGGTCACCCGGGAAGCCCATGGCTTCCTGACCCGGGACGGGATCGCTCCATTCGAACTCCGGCGGATTGCCATAGAACAGCTTGGCGCTTATCCATCCGTTTCACATATTGAAGATACAGTAGTGTGCATTACCGGGGAGGATGGGGCCTTCCTGCTGGAGACCGCTTCAGGGCTTAAGCTGACCAGCAAGAAGCTGCTGTTCGCCGCAGGCATGAAGGACCGCAGGCTGGACATTCCGGGGCTGACCGAGGTCTACGGGAAGAGCGCCTTTGTCTGCCCGTATTGCGATGGCTGGGAATTAAGAGATCAGCCGCTGGTAGTCATCAGCAGAGGAGCAGCACTCATGCATCTGGCTCCGTTGTTATATGGGTGGACTAAGCAATTTGCGGTCTGCACGAATGGACCCGATGAGCTGACAGAAGCAGAACGCGCAGAATTGCGTGCTCATGCTATTCCGTTATTCGATACTCCTATTCGCGAGATTGCATCAGATGAAGGCATGGTTAACCATGTGAAGCTTATGGATGGAACAGAAATTCCGTGTACAGGCATCTTCTTCAAGCCGGAGTTGGTTCCGGGAACGGATCTGCCGCATTCCCTGGGCTGCCGGATATCCGAGCAGGGTATTCTTGAAGTCGGCGAGACCGGTCAGACCAGCGTGCCCGGAATCTACGCCGCAGGGGATGCCGCCTCCATGATGCATCAATCCATCGCTGCTGCCGCATCAGGCGCGCTGGCCGCTGCGGCACTGAATGGTGAGCTGAACCGGGAAGCCTGGAAGGCTGGGCTTGCATAATTCTTCCCCCAATAGCACAGGATAACATGACTATGAATATGAAATTCAAAGGGTA
The DNA here is from genome assembly GCF_038006885.1 of Paenibacillus sp. FSL R7-0302. NCBI lineage: Bacteria > Bacillati > Bacillota > Bacilli > Caryophanales > Paenibacillaceae > Paenibacillus > Paenibacillus sp. FSL R7-0302. The sequence continues at coordinate 2,851,056 of NZ_JBBOWB010000001.1, read as the reverse complement.
GAGCAGGGAGGGAGTACAGATGAATACTGCAACGGAAGCAGAACCGGAGACCCAGCTGACCCGGCGGCTGGCAGAGAATGAACAGGTGCTGCGCGGAGTGTTTGCGGGCTGTGAGGATGTGGTGTTCCATCCGTTCCAGACGGTTCATCGTACTTCCGCGCTCTGTGTGTATTGTACAGGATTATGTGATACGGAACGGCTGGAGCAGCAATTGCTGGCACCTCTGGAGCAGACCGGCCTTGCAGTTGAACCGGCTGTGGAAGGGTCTGCTGAGGTTCCGGTCGCCTCGATTCACCAGATTATGACCGTAGAACAAGCCGTTACAGCGATCCTGGACGGCGAAGCTGTGCTGTTGATGGACGGCCTGGCTTCGGGTAAAGGCTATCCGCTATACAAGGTGCCCACCCGGACCCCCGAAGAACCGGCGGCTGAATCCACTGTCCGCGGTGCCCGTGACGGATTCACGGAAGCTCTGGCTATGAATCAGTCTTTATTGCGTATGCGGCTTAAGACGCCGGCGCTGAAGCTGCACTCCAAGACTATTGGCGAGTATAGCCATACGAAGGTCACCCTCGCTTATGTGGAAGGAATTATTCAGCCGGGACTGGTCACTGAAGTCAATAAACGGCTAAGCCGCCTGAAAATCAAGGATGTGCTGGAGAGCCAGTATATTGAGCAGGGCATCATTGACCAGCCCTATTCGCCGTTTCCGCAGATGATTGCCACGGAGCGCCCGGATGTGGTGGTATCCAATCTGCTGGAGGGCCGGTTTGCGCTGCTGATTGACGGGACTCCCTTCAGTCTGATTGCCCCGGTCAATATGTTCTCCATGCTGCAATCCCCCGAGGATTACTACGAGAACATTTACATGAGTATTTTTGTCCGCTGGCTCAGATACATCTTCTATGCTCTGTCGCTCCTGCTCCCCTCGGCTTACGTCGCCATTACCACCTTCCATCAGGAGATGATCCCCACCGTGCTGCTGCTGAGTATTGCGCGGGCGAGAGAGGAGATTCCTTTTCCGGCCCTGGTGGAAGCGCTCATTATGGAGATAGCCTTCGAGGCGCTGCGGGAGGCAGGCGTCCGGCTGCCGAAGCAGATAGGTTCCGCCGTCAGTATCGTGGGCGCGCTGATTATAGGCCAGGCTGCTACCACTGCTGGAATTGTCTCTGCACCGATGATCATTATCGTGGCCATCACAGGCATCGCTTCCTTCATGGTTCCGCGTTATTCCGCCAGTATCGCAACCCGTCTGCTGCGCTTCCCCATGATGATTCTGGCAGGCACGCTGGGGCTGATCGGCGTCATGCTCGGCATCATCCTGGTGGTCATTCATCTCAGCAGTCTGCGTTCGTTCGGCAGGCCCTATCTGTCACCGGCAGCTCCGACGTTCAGCAAGGGCTTGAAGGATGTATTGTGGATCTCGCAGCCGCGGAGCAAATGACGGCAGCCGGAGTTCACCAGAGAAGAGGATTCTTATGTTGACTGACAAAGGGAAAATATCTGTTACCCAGCTGGCCTTTCTTGTTTTCCCCTCGATTCTTGCCACCGCTATCCTGTCTGTTCCCGGGATCACCATGCATTATGCAGGACATGATATGTGGTTATCGCCCATCCTGGGCTCGCTGATTGGAGTAACGGTTATAGGGATCTCGCTTGGACTGAACCGTCTTTATCCCGGCAAGACCATTATGCAGTCCAGTCTGCTGATCGCCGGGTGGCTGCCGGGCAAGGTGATCGGGCTGGGTTTTCTGCTCTTTCTGCCCCATTTGAACGGCCTGATTATTCTGGAATACGGCGAGTTCATTGTGAATAATGCACTTCCCAGAACGCCCCTGCTTGTCATTATGGGGTCTATGGTTGCAGTCTGCGCAATTAATGTGAGACTGGGCATTGAGGTGGTCAGCCGGACTGCACAGGTGTTCGTTACGCTGCTGGTGGTGATGCTCTGCCTGATCTTTGTGCTTCTGATCCGGGAGCTCCGGCCTAGCGAGCTGCTTCCGTTCATGGAGAATGGGCTGGTGCCTCCCATTAAGGGCGCGGTGGCCCCGGCGGCATGGTTCAGCGAATATATTGTGCTGGCCTTCCTGCTGCCCTACGTCAACAGCAAGAAACATCTGGGCCGGACGATGCTCGTCTCGCTGGTCGCAACAACACTGGCCATGACCGTGACCAATCTGTTCTGCCTGCTGCTGATGGGAGATCTGACGGACAGCTTTGCTTTTCCGGTGATGATTGCTGCACGTTACATTACGATTGCCGATTTCTTGCAGCATATTGAGGCTCTCATTATTGCGATCTGGATCTTCGGGATCTTTGTCAAAATCTCTGTCTTTCTCTACATCTTCGCCACCTCAGCCGCCGAATGGTTCGGGCTGGACGATTATAGACCGCTGGTGATTCCGCTCGCCTTCGTAAGCATGGTGTTCTCTTACTGGGTAGTGACCGGCGCTGCGGGTGTGGCTGCGCTTATCAGCGCTTCGGCTAACATATACACAATGATGTTCCTGGTGGGGCTTCCCGCCGCAATCTATGGACTGGCCCTGCTGAAGAAGGGGCTGAAGCGTCTGAGCAGAGGATGATCATAAGGAGGGAGGGCAATGCGGGGCTTCAGAGCCATGATTATGCTTCTGCTGAGCAGTATACTGCTCAGCGGATGCTGGGACCGGACGGAGATTAATGACCTGGCGATCGTGCTCGCCACCGGCGTGGATTATAAGGACGGCCAGGCGCAATTGACGGCCCAGATCTTCATTCCGCGTAAAGGAGGCGGCGGCTCAGAGAGCGGCGGGGCAGGCGAAGGCGCAAGCGGAGTCACCATGACCCGCACAGCTGAAGGAGTGAACATTGCGGAAGCCTTGAACCGGCTGCAGCGGAAGGTCGCCCGCCATATGTTCTGGGGCCAATGTGAGGTGATTGTAATCAGTGAAGAGGCAGGGAAGCAGGGGCTGCGCGAATTTGTTGATTTCTTCCTTCGTTATCCGCAGTTCCGCGAACATGCGTATATCTTCTCCAGCAAGGATTCCGCCAAGAATATTCTTGCCCTGCTGGACCCGCTGGAGCGCAGCTCCTCCGAATCCCTCCGGGAAATGGCAAATATGAACCTCGGCACGCGTGTGACCCTGCTGGAATTGTCCCAATCCCTCCAAGGGGCCAGCGGTTCGGCCATCCTAACCCGTATCCTGATTGCTCCCCCGGAACCGAATGATGGTCCGAATGCGACGACTCCCTCACTCAAAGGGTTAAGCCTGTATAAGCAGGGCCGTTATACACTTACTGTCAAAGAACCGGTAAGCCTTGGAGTACTGCTCATGATTAATGAGCTTAATAATATTATTATGCCGGTAGCTCTGGAGGGGGAGGAGGGCTCCTTCTCGATTCTGTCTAAACAAATCACCACCATGCCGACTCCAAGCATCGTCAACGGGGAATGGATGATGAAGATCCGGATTGTGGCGAGTGGAGAGGTGGTCCTGAATACAACCGATGCCAACCTGACTGATCCGTCGAAGGTGATGGCGCTGAAGAAGGCGTGGGAGAAGAGGCTCAAGGAGGCTGCTTATCAGGCACTCCACATGTCGCAACAGGAGCAGAAGACCGACTTTTTCAGATTCGCCGATGCCTTCCGCAGACATTACCCGCAGCAGTGGAAGGCGAAGAAGGAGCAGTGGGAGGCTATGTACCCCGGGCTGCAGGTGGAGGTCTCCGTCAAGACGAGTATTACCGGGAACGGAAGAGCAACCGGACCCCAAGGCATACCGGAGCAATCGGCCAACTGACGGAGGGTATGCCTGAATTCCAGCAACCATACAAGGATGTGGTAGCATGAAAATGGCAATGATCCTAACGATTCTGCTGCTGTCTGCCGGGATCATTATTTTTGAATTCCGGGGCAGTAAGGACAAGAAAGCCAGAAAGGTTATAGCAGGCATTACGTTTGCGGCGGCGGGGCTTACCATTCTTCTTTTATTTCAACCAGGCCTGCCGGGTCCTACAGAACTGGTGAAGCTGTTGTTCGGCAGAATCGATCTGATTATGAAATGAAGCTTAAGGCAGCTCCTCCGGGGGCTGTCTTTTAAGTTTTTACCAAATTCATTTAAGCGATTACATTTTCTTATCTCCCCGGCTGACTATAATGAAAAACAGGAGAGCTCCTTAATACAGCCGGAGGGATGGGAGAAATGAAAGCGGTTTTAGACAATCAGCAAGATCAGATCGGATTAGTCCGAAGACATACCTTTTGGCTCAGAATCAGGAGGGACGCCCTGCTTTATGTCCTGTTGCTGCTGCCTTTGCTGTACATTGCCATTTTTAAATATGCACCGATTTACGGCTTGATTATGGCCTTTCAGGATTACAATATTTTTAAGGGCACGAGCGGAAGCGAGTGGGTCGGTCTCGATGTGTTCCGCTTTATTTTTCAGCAAGACAGTTTCTATCGTGCCCTCAAAAATACGCTGGTCCTCAATGTGCTGGATTTAGTGGCAGGCTTCCCGGCCCCGATTATCCTGGCGATTCTGCTTAACGAGGTCCGTATGGCAAGGTTCAAGAAATTAACGCAGACGATTCTCTATCTGCCGCACTTCATGTCCTGGGTAATTATCGGCGGGATTGTCTACCTGATGTTCTCGAACAGCGGGATGGTTAATCTTTTCCTGGATAGTCTGGGCCTGGCGAAGATTGAATTCCTGTCACAGAAGGCCCCATGGCTGGCTACTTATATTACTGTAGGGGTATGGCAGAATATCGGTTGGGGCACGATTATTTATCTGGCGGCCATCACCGGAATTAACAAGGAGCTGTATGAAGCGTCCGATATGGACGGCTGCAGCAGACTCCGCAAAATGTGGCATATTACACTGCCGGGCATTAAATCTACGATCAATATTCTGCTGATCCTCCAGATTGGCCGAATGGTATCGATCGGGTTCGACCGCCCGTTTGTGATGGGGAATTCACTGGTCAGCGAATATTCCGATGTCATCAGTACCTTTGTGTACAGAGTGGGCATCAGCTCGGGAGACTTCTCCCAGGCAACAGCCGTTGGACTGTTCCAGTCTGTGGTAGGGCTGACTCTGCTGATTGGTGCCAACTATATTGCGAAGAAATTGGGTGAGGATGGGATATGGTGAAAGCGTCAGGGATTATACGAACAAGACGGATTGGCCGGAAAACAAGTGTGGCAGATATCGCGATTATCGTCTTTATTGTGGCCTTGTCGTTCACCTGCATTGTTCCATTCTTATATATGATAGCGCTATCATTTAGCTCCAACGAAGCGATTATCTCGCAAAAGGTAGCGTTATGGCCGGTTGACTTCACGCTTGAGACGTATAAGACGATTTTGAGCGATGTCGACATGCTGTACACGCTTGGCTACAGTATTGTGCTTACGATTTTTTACACGGCGGTGTGTATGTTCCTGACCATCTGCGCAGCTTACCCGTTAACGAAGAGACGGCTGTGGGGCAGAAACTTTATTCTGTCGGCTCTCGTCTTCACCATGTATTTCAGCGGCGGTCTGATTCCCTCCTACATTCTGGTCAAGAACCTGGGGATGATGGATACGGTATGGAGTCTGGTGCTGCCGGGCGCGATGAGCGTATTCAACCTGATTATCCTGAAGACCTTCTTCAGCTCTCTTCCCGAGAGTCTGGAGGAATCGGCGTCGATTGACGGGTGCTCGGATCTGGGGATTCTCCTGCGGATTGTACTGCCTCTCTCGTTGCCTTCGATTGCCACCTTAAGCCTGTTCTATGCGGTAGACCGGTGGAACGGATTCCAGGACGCGCTATTCTATATCACCAAAAAAGAGCTTTATCCCATGCAGCTTAAGCTGTACCAGATCATCTCAGCCAACCAGCAGCTGGACAGCCAGCAGGGCGGCGAAGGCAGTGTCGGCTCGTTCATTGTGCCGGAGTCGCTGAAGGCTGCAAGCGTCATGTTCACCACCATTCCGATTCTGCTGATCTATCCCAAACTGCAGAAGTATTTCGTTGACGGTGTAATGACGGGCGCGATCAAGGGCTAAAGCGGGTATACTCCGGGGAAAGGAGGGGGGCCGGCTGGCGAAAGTTGAAGCGGCCGGGGCAAGGAAGCTATAATCTGGATTACTATCATGATAAGGTATGAAAGGGTGGTATACCGTGAAGACAGGCATCAAGAAAATATCGGCCGTTCTGTTCAGCACCGTGCTGCTGACAGGCGTTGCAGCAGGCTGCGGAGGCAATGACAAAGAGAGTAAAGAGTCCGCCGCGCCGGAGTCGTCAAATGCAGCAAAGTCCCCTTCTGATCCTCCTGCCAAACTGACGGTAGAGGTGTTCGACAGAGGGGTTCAGGGCCAGCCGGATTTGAATAATAATACCTGGACGAAATACGTCAATGAGCACTTCGGCAAGCCCAATAACGCCATTGTTGAATATGTACCGGTTCCCCGGTCCCAGGAGGTTGATAAGCTGAACGTATTAATGGCTGCGGGCCAGGCTCCGGACATCTCGTTCACCTATGACGGGGCACTGGTCACCCGCTTTGCCAAAAGCGATGGCCTCCACACGCTCGACGAGCTGCTTGAGAGCCAAGGCCAGCAATTGAAGGCATATCTCGGAGAGAACGTTCTGTCTTACGGCCAATATAACGGCAAGCAGGTATCGATCCCGGGCAAGCGCACCCTGCTCGCCTGGAACGGGATGTTCATCCGTAAGGATTGGCTCGACAAGCTGGGAATGCCGCTCCCGACCAATAGGGATGAGCTCTACAATACGCTGGTGGCCTTCCGCGACAAGAACCCGGGCAATGTGAACGGCGTCATTCCCTGGGCAACGGCGGCAGCCGGCATGAACTATACCTTCGGCAACCTGGTTCAATCCTTCTGGGGTCAGATGTCAGAGGAGGAATTCGTCACCACGCCGAACTGGCTGAAGCCGGGCAACAAGGACGCCTACAAGTGGCTGAATAAGCTGTATAATGAGAAGCTGATCAGCCCGGATTTTGCCCTGGACAAAACCACCAAGCAGGCGGATGCCGATGTCACCAACGGCAAGGTAGGCTTCTATGCCGCCAACTGGGATTATCCGATGACCCAGAAAATCCGTGAACCGCTGAAGCAAAATGCGCCGGACGCCAACTATATTCCGATTGATACCTTCAAAAATGCCGAAGGCAAATACATCAAAGAGGTATATAATGAGAATGGAATATTCTCCTTCATCCCTAAAAGCAGCAAGAACGCAGAGCTGGCTATAAAATATCTGAACTGGATGGCGGACCCGGAAGTGATGTTCTTCCTGCAGTTCGGTGAAGAAGGCGTTAACCATACGCTGAAAGACGGCATCCCGCAAGGGATTTCACAGACCGGCGAGAATATGATGACGAGTAATTTGAATATGGACTATACCGTGATTGTGAACGGCGCTGAGCTGGGCGATACGGAGAAGAACGTCAAAACCTATGCCGCAGCCCTGGCCTCCGGGGATAAGCAGTATGAGGCCCTCGCTATGGAATCCTACAAAATCAACACGACAGACGGCTATTCATCCTTCTATTACGGGGTGCCAAACGAAGCTAATATCAAATACGGCAAGACGCTGGGCGATATGAACAAGCAGATGATTGACCGGCTGGTGGTGGCCAAGGAGGCCGAGTTCGACGCCTTATACGAGAAGCTGGTGAAGGAATATATGGATGCCGGCGGTAAAGCGGTTCAAGATGAGAATGTGAAGAACTACAGGGAAGTTAAAGCGAATACCAAATAAGTCTTGAAATACGGATAAACCACGAGGATGATTATAAGTGGTTTATCCGCATTTCGTTTACGGGGTAAGCCCAGATGAATTCACAGGTTCAGGAGGATATCCATGTACAAGGTCATTATTGTAGATGATGAGTCGTGGGCGATTAGAGGGATCAGCAATGCCTTTGACTGGGAGCAGTATGGCTTTGAAATCTCGGGACAGTTCACAAGTGCGTACAAGGCGTGGGAGGCCATCGCCTCGCAGGAGCCGGATTTGGTAGTTACGGATATCCGGATGCCGGAGATTTCCGGACTCGATCTGATGAAGCGGGCCAAAGCACATGGAATAGATACTGAATTCGTCATTATCAGCGGGTATGCGGAATTTGAATACGCCCAGGAAGCGCTGCGCTTCGGGGCACTCGATTATTTCCTGAAGCCGCTTGATGTGGATATGGCCGATACGTTCCTGGAGAAGCTCGCCTTGCACTTCTCCCGGCGAAGTGCTGCGCGCAACCACCTCTTGCTGGATGCGCTTACCTCGGCAGATGAAGAAGAGATCAGGCGCTACCTTCCTGCCGGCTCGAATGCCGGGTGCTGCCGGGTGCTTGCCTTTCACTATGAGGAAGACAGGCCGAAGCCCGCCGGACTGCTGAAGCTGGACGGGCTGCCGGTTCGGCTGCTGGAAGTGGAGACCGGAACGAGCACCCTGCTGGCTGTTCTGATGACAGAACAAAAGAGTGAGCTGGAAGGAATCACGGAGGAATGGCCAGCTGGCGCCAGCAGTCCGGCGCTTCCTGTTGTGGGGATCAGCAGCATCGGCAGCGGGCTTAAGCAGATCAGCAAGCTGATCAAGGAAGCGGATCTCGCGGCCTCCAGAGTATTTGTGGATGAGGTTTCCGGCGCCGTTCACTATAGTCCGAAGCTTCATCTGGTGAAGCCCTGTATAGATGAGCTGCAGACTATAGTTCATGGGAATCAATATGACAGCATCGAGACATACACTCTTGGTTTGCAGGAATACTTCAGGCTTCATGAGCTGGGAATGAGCGAGGTTGTCTACTTATGGAATCAGGCTGTCGGACTTCTGATCAGCGCCTATCCGGAGGAACTCAGGGACATGGAGCTGGAATTCCTGAATTATGCCGAGCTGAAGGAGCGGTTCGAGGACCTGGAGTCGCTGTGCAGCTTCCTGCATGACGTTCTTACCGTGCTCCGGCAAGGGAATAGCCGTGCTTTGCAGGAAGGGGATATTCTATCCTGCTTCAACCGGATGGTCGCCTATATTGACCGTAATTATGAGCAGAAGCTGTATCTGAAGGAGCTGTCGGTCCAATTTTTCATCAATCAGGTGTATTGCTGTCAACTGTTCAAGAAGAATCTGGGCAAAACCTTCTCTGAATACGTGGCTGAGCTGAGGATCAGGAAAGCCCGCGGGCTTTTGAAGCAGACAGATCTGTCCATTGAGAACATTGCCATCCAGTCCGGGTATGTAGATTACTATTATTTCAATAAGGTGTTCAAGAAGCACTGCGGGATGACGCCCGCCAAATTCAGAAAAAGGGAAGCCGAACGGAGCAGCAGGCCATGAAGACCCGCAAGGTGAAATTGAAGCATCAGCTATGGCTATTCTTCTGTTGCTCTATTGTTATATTCACGATTATGGAATTTTACTTTTTCTATAGTTTCTCTAATCTTACGCAAAAGAGAGCTGTTACTTACAGCAACCAGATGATAGAGCAGACCCGCCGCAAAATTGATTCGGTGTTCAATGATATCCGGGTCAGCACCGGCTTTGCGGTCAACAACAAGCTGATTCAGGAATTCACTCTAGCGGATGATGATTACAAAAGAGCGTTCGACAGCGCACCCTATGCACTGGATCTGATGGAATATATGCGGTCCTTCAATTCGTATGTGAACGGAATCATGGTCAATGACCTCCAGGGTAGACGGCTCTCCAGCGAGGATTCTGCAAGCGGCGATATTTTTTATATTAATCCGTATGAGACCTTTATCCGCCCGTACAAGAACGATCCTGCGCTCCGGCAAAAGGGGAAGTTCACTGCCATTCTGAGAGATGACCGGACAGGGACAGAACAGTTCTTCTATATCGCACCCATTGTGGAGTCCATCGGAGGCGTCCACTTCTCACAGATTACGGGTTACTGCATGGTGATGGTCAATATGGACAAAATGCAGGGGCTGGTGGCGAATACGGAATTAACGCAGAACTCCACCTTGTATATTCTGAATAACCGGGACGAGGTGGTGGCATCCACCAATTCCTATGCGCGGGGCAATGTGATCAAAGATGTGCTGTCCATGGATAAGAACCAATTGCTGAACGGGGTAAAAGCAACGATCGGCGGCCAGGAGGTTCTCGTCCAGGTGAAGGGGCTGGAGCAGGCTGACGGATGGCGTGTGGTCAGTATGATCCCGGTGCAGGAGCTGACTGCCGACATGATCCCCATGCGGAAGGTTAGCATTATCGTGGGGATTGGCATTATTGTCAGCATGATACTAACCGGCAGTTTTTTCATGAGTAATCTGATGCGTCCCCTGATGGGACTGGTCATGGACATGAAGAAGGTGGCAGGGCGGGATAGGGGCTTCCGGATTAAAGTCCGGTTCACGAACGAGGTAGGCCTGCTGGCCCAGGATATTAACCGGATGATGGACGAGATGGACGAAATGACCCGCGAGATGTTCAATACCCAGGCCAGACTATACGAATCCGAGCTGAGCCAGAAGCAGGCGGAGTTCTCTGCCCTGCAGAGCCAGATTAATCCACACTTCCTGTATAATACGCTGAATTGTATCAGCAGCATCGGACTGGAGTACGGAAGCCGGGAGATTGCGCAGATTACGTACTGCATGTCCAAGATCTTCCGCTACAGCATCAAGAAGGATGATCTTGTGCAGATCCGGGAAGAGGTGGACTGCATTCAGGCCTATATGAAGATCATCCTGATCCGCTACGAGAATAAATTCTCTCTGGCGCTTGATGTGGAGGAGGGCTTGCTGGAGCTGCAGACGCCCAAGATGATCCTCCAGCCCATCGTGGAGAATTCGGTCTATCACGGGCTGGAGCGGATGGATCAGGGCGGACAGCTTCAGATTACAGGGAGCTTGGATGAGCGCGGGGATGTATGCTTCTGTATTACGGATACCGGCAGGGGAATGGAGCCGGAGGAGCTGGCCGCCCTTCAGGCCAAGCTTGGACTGGAGCATAAGGAGCTTGCCCTGACCGGGCAGTCGGCGCAGGGCATCGGGCTGCTGAATATTCATAACCGGCTCCGCCATCTGTTCGGAGAAGGCTACGGACTTACCGTTGACAGCCGGCTGGGCTATGGGACAACCGTGAACGTGAAGATTCCGAAGCTGCCAGGGGGCTGAAATAGCAAGTGAGTGTGAGTAATGAGGGGCATTAGTGCCCCTCTTTGGCGTACGCTCTCCCTGGGGGCAGGCGGAAGGGGAAACAGTTGGATTTAGTCCACCTGCTGATGGAGATATGGCCCGCTTGGGCGCAGTAGTTGGATAAACAACACTTAATCAAGCGCTATTTACTTAAAGTGCCTGAATCCGTGAGCAGCAGTTGCCCTTTTTCCACTTGTTCCCCGGTTATCTTCAATAGTCGGGAAATTAAGCTACGTTTATCCAATTGTTTGTTTACCGGGCCTGGGCTTGTCGTCAAGCTGTAAGTATTTACAACTAAAACGGTTACAAAAACATTTTAAGATAGTACATTTTTTTAATGCTTCCCGGAAGGTATTATGAGTACGCTAGCCGGAGTCACCATTCAAGCGAAAAGGAGATGAGAAAAAATGAAAGCGGTTAAATTCGCCGGGGAAGAAGTGCAATTGTCCAAGAAAGGCTTCAAAGCTCTGCTGCTAAGTCTCGTAGTACTGCTCATGCTGCCGCAGTGGGGAGGGAGCGCTGCTGCGGAAGAACCGGGGCCGGTCCAGCCGGAACCGGTAGTGGCTGTACAAGGAGGGAAGAACGTGAATGACTTCTACAATGTCATTATGCAGACAGGGGCCGATCCCTGGGTATACAAGCACACGGACGGCTATTATTACAACACCTTTGTTAATGCCAGCGGAGTGATGATCCGCAGGTCGAAGACCATCACCGGCATTGAAGCAGGCGAACGGAGTCTGGCTTGGTCGCCGGTTAAGGGAACCATGTACAGCTCCAATGTGTGGGCGCCGGAGATGCATTACCTCAAAGATACGGACGGCCAGTACAAATGGTATATCTACGTTGCAGCCGATAACGGAACCAATGCTAACCACCGTATGTATGTGATGGAGAATACCAGTGCCGATCCGATGACCGGAAGCTGGACCTTCAAGGGCAAAATTACCGATGCCACGGACCGCTGGGCCATTGACGGCACTGTGCTGACGATCGGTAACCAGCACTACTTCATCTGGTCCGGCTGGGAGGACACTGATGGCAGCTTTCAGAATCTGTACATCGCCAGAATGAGCAATCCATGGACGATCAGCTCGCAGCGCGTGCTCCTGTCTACACCGGAGTATGACTGGGAGACCTCCCCCGGCCGGATTAATGAAGGCCCGCAGATTACGATCAAGGGGAACAAGATCAATCTGGTCTACTCCGCCAACGGAAGCTGGACAGACAGCTATAGTCTCGGCTTGATCACCGCCAGCACCAGCGCCGATCTGATGAATCCCGCTTCCTGGACCAAGCGTGATCAGCCGCTCTTCTCCAGCGCGAACGGTGTCTATGGCCCGGGCCATCACAGTATCGTGACTTCACCGGACGGGACCGAGGACTGGATCATCTACCATTCCGCCCGCTGGCCGGGCTCAGGCTGGACCCGCAATGTACGCGCGCAGAAGTTCTCCTGGAACACAGACAACACGCCGAACCTGGGAGAGCCCGTTAATCCGAACAATCCGATAGCAATCCCATCAGGCGAGCCGGCCCGAATTCGTTATGAAGCCGAAGAAGCTCTGCTTGTAAAAGATCCGGCGGGCACTTCGTCCCCGGCGGTCCGGCGCGAAAGCTCCGCCTCCGGCGGGATGAAGATTACCAACCTCGCGAACGCCAACGACTATGCCCAGTTCAGTGTCGATGTGCCGCAGGCGGGCTTCTATGTTCTGTCCGTGCGTAACAGCAACGGCTCAGCGAATGCGGGGGAAGCCTCCCATATCCTGTCGGTCAACGGCGAGCCGGGAGCGTCGATGAACATTGTCTATTCCGGCGCGAACCGCTGGGGAGCCTCCACGGCGAAGATCTATCTTCAGCAGGGAGACAATGTTCTCCGCTTCACCAAGGGGAACAATCTGGCCGACATCGACAGCCTTGATCTATCCCGGCTGAATAGCTCGGAGCTGCTGTTCGGGACTCCCGGATATACGCTGGGTCTTAACGAGATCCGCAGCCTGCCCCTCTATACAGTAACAGGCACTACTTATTCTGCTGTCGCGGCAGGCGTGGTCCTGAGCTCGTCCGATACGAACGTAGCCATGATTCAAGCAGGGAATCAGGTGAAGGCCGCCGGGGCAGGAAGTGCAACAATTACTGCCGCCTACAACGGCCGGACTGCTACCGTGGCAGTTAACGTCAAGGCAGATCCCAGAACGGTACAGTCCTTGGCACTCACCGGACCAGAGGCTGTGCTGAACAGTGGACAGACCAGCTCCCCGCTGCGGGCAACAGCCCATTACAACAATTATGAGGTTCAGGATGTAACCGGGAGTGCGCAGTACACCAGCAGCAATCCAGGAGTGGCGGCCATCGACCCGGCCACCCATACAGTAAGTGCTGTTCAACCGGGCACGGCGCTAATTACTGCGTCATACGGGGGCAAGCAAGCCACCTACCGCGTAACGGTTATTGCCGCTTCAGATGCCGTTCAAGTCACTACAACACTGAAGACGCCTTCAGGAGTGGTTCCCGCGCTTCCGGGCGTGGTGAATGCTGTCTACCATAACCAGCCGGTGCAGGCCGAGGTTGTCGGCGGTGAGCTCGCAGGGCTGGACTTCAGTACCATTTGCACGGTTCAGGTACCGGTGACCCTCAAGATGGGCGGCCAGGAGTTCTCTTCCACGATTTCTGTAGAGGTTGTGCCGGGTTATGGCCTGGATGAGCTCGTGAATCAGCTTCGCAGCAAGCTGGATAATTTCTCCTATCCGCTTGGAAGCGGGGCAGGCAATTATAGCGCAGCCAAGTATGCTGACTTCGTTGCTGCCGTGGATCATGCGGAGGGGCTGGCCGGTAATGCAGAGCTGACGCAGGCGCAGTTCAATGCAGAACTGAATGCGCTGGCTGAAGCGGAAGCCGCCCTGCTGAATTCGCTGAATACGACACAGAACGGTATAACCTATAAGGCATACCGGGATTTCTCCGGCGATACGACCGGCAAATATCCCTATGGCATTACAGCACAGGATCTGACGAATGGTGCTGCCGCTGCGGTCCGGGAGGAAGCCGGCAACAAATTCCTGCGGCTGACCACAACCGCGGTAGCGGGCAAAGCCAACCTGTTCCTGCCTTATGCGGGAGAGGTTAATGCTGAGGGGAATCAGCGCATTGTCATCGAGTATCGTGTCCGGTTAAACAGCAACTTCCAGTATGCCAACGGCGCCATGGTGAGAAATGACAGCGGTACCGGCAACTACTCTATGGTGACGGCGTTTGATTCGGGTAAAATCCTGGTGCAAAACGGCGGCTCCAACAAGGTCAAAGTGAGAGACTTCACGCTGGGCACATGGTATACCATTAAAATGGTCGCGAACTGGGATGCCAAGACGTACAGTGTCTATATCAACAATGAATCTGTTCCGGCCGCTACAGATTTCGCCTTCCGCCATACCGGCGGCAGCACACTGACCGGACAGCTGTTCGGCGTTGACGGCTATGCGAACGCGTCTATCGACTTTGATGATTTCAAGGTCAGTGTTACCGGAGAATAAGCAGCGGAGGGAAAGACAACATGTCAAGTCAAGCTTACGAAAAGTTCACGCCGTTACACAATGCCAAGCTCGTTCTTGGTTATCTGACCTCTATGGTGGATGAGCAGGAAGACAATCTTCCATATTGGCTTGTATTGCCGCATAAGAAGCCAGCCGAAGCTGCCCATTGCCGGGTGGATGATGCGGAGCTGGTCGGCTCCTGGTATGAGGCGATAGACGCAGTGCGCAAAATGCTGAAGACGGAGGAAGGTGCTCAGGTGCAGCAATCCTTTTACCGTCATCTCATGAAGTCCTGGGGGGAGCACGGCCTGCGCTTTCATGAGCCTTATCCGTGGACGCATACGAACCATAGTTCTTTTCACGAAATGGGCTATATTCTTCCTGCGCTGAACCGGATGCTGGAGAACAATCCCGGGGATGAAGAGGCGGAGAAGAGGGCGGCCGGGCTGGTGAGGGGAATGCGCTCCCTGGTAATTGAGCGGAAGGTCCGGACCTTCTGGTCGGGGGATTATGAGGAGCAGGAGCCCCTGTACGAATTCCCCAATGATGTGTACCTGAAGGACGGCGGCTTCGATCTGTCCAGACATACCGGGCGGGGGGAGCAGGCGATCCGCAATGCCATTATCCTGCATTCTCTGGTGCGCAGATATGAAATCACCGGAGATGAGGCGGCGCTGGATCTCGCTACAGGCATCGCCAATCACCTGCTCGGACCTTCGCGCTATTTCAATTACAGGATGGAATTCTTCGGCCATGTCCATTCCGCAGGCTGGGTAGCTTCCGGTCTGGTGCGGTTGGGCCGGGTTACAGGCAAGGAGCGGTATATTAGCGCAGGCAAAGGAATCTATGACTATATCCGCAGCCTGTCCTCCTCCTTCGGCTGGGTGCCTGAGTATGCCCAGTGGCATCCGCCGCATGAGGAGCATTGTGAGACCTGCTGCATTAAGGATATGATTGAATGCGCGAATGAGCTGATTCTGGCCGGGTATGAGGAATATTGGGAGGATATGACCCTGTTTGCGCGGAACCAGCTGGTGGAGAATCAGCTTAAGGTATCTTCCTACGTAGTCACAGACAACACCCGGCCTGACGAAGCAGGCATAACCTACAGGGAGATTGATACAAGAATGATCGGAGGCTTCACCGGAGGCTCGCTCGTGAATTCCATGTCGTTATCCAAATTCCGTTCCATTGCGGGCTGCTGCGTCGGCATGGCTCCGGTGGCCCTGGAGATCGTATGGAACCGGGCGGTGGAATTCCATGACGGAACGGTAATCGTCAATATGCCGGTGGATAAGGAAACGGAGGAGGCTGCCGTCACCATGAGCTATCCCGACCGGGGCTATATGTCCATTACAGCCAAGCAGCCGTGCGATGTTGCAGTACGGGTCTATGACTGGATGGGACAGAACCTCAGCATGAAGATTAACGGAGCCTTGTGCACACCCGAGAGGGAAGGAAATCTGCTTGTTATCCGTAGTATAGGAGCAGGGGACACTGTAGAGCTGGAGCATCAGCTGGAAACGCTGACTGTGAAGGAGACAGTGCGCGGTGAGGAATACAAGGTATACTGGAGAGGCTGTGATGTCGTGGATATCTCTCCCAGAGGAGAGCACTTGCGGCTGTATCAGCGGGATTTGTGCATTCCGAAAGTGTATCCCACGCCGGAAGATGTTCATTTCACCGGAGCGGCGAATTACGGGCCTACCCAGCAAGCACAGGGGAGTAAGTGATTTCAGCACTGGAGCATTAAGCCGCAATTGAAAAACCGCACCCCACAGGCGTTGCTTGCGGGGTGCGGTCTATTGGCGCGTATTTGCAGGGCTCATTTGTTCCTGGTCTTCTTGACCAAGTCCACGCCATCATATGCCAGACTGTCCACACTTGCCGACTTCTGCCGTATATAATGATCAAAGAAAGTTCTCGTATAATCTGTAACCACATTTCGCATCTCCATCGCATCCCGTTCGCCTCTGAGTACTTCATTAGCACTGGTGAAAACAATGTCGCAGTAATCTAAATGCGCAACCCGGTCAACAGAGAAATAATAGGTTTCCCTGCTATTGTTAGCACCAATGACCGCATTCATGTTGTAGTTGGGTTCACGATACAGCAGGAGGAAGGGCTTCTTAAGGTCGCTGTCCAGAAGACCGAACGCACCGCTATCCAAGCCAATTCCGCAGGTGAACCGGTCGTCATCCCGGCAGACCATCGCCGTCGTAAGCCCTCCATAAGAATGCCCGACGATACCCATGCCGGTGTCAAAGAGCAGTCTGCCATTAAAGATAGAATCCAGCTCTCCAGCGTCCAGTTTATACAGATGATCGGCTACAAACCGTATATCTTCCGCCTGTACTTCACTATACTCTGTTACCTTGGCAATTACCGGGAGTGCAAGCACGTTACGGCACATCTGAACGGCTGTATCATCGTCAGGCCGCATTTCCATTTTACCAGCCAGCGCCTGCATCTCCGGATCTTCAGACAACGCTATGATAGCATCCGAAAAACCCATGGATACATTATACAGACGTCCGTCTTTACGCTTATACATTGTACTATTTGGATGGCCGATGCTTACCACAACATATCCCAGGCTGGCCAAGTCTGTACAGAGCACTGTGCCCCATTCCGGTGAACCGCCCCCGCCGCAAACATAGAATAACACCGGATAGCGCTTGTCCTTTGCGGAGAGAGCAAGATCGTCGTAACACCGGGTCTTGAACTCTATAGAGAAATAACCCCCTGTAAGATACCCGGTAACCAGTGGCTGATCCTTTAACATCTCGTAGACTTCAGGAAACATGTATGCTGATGTAGCTTTATCTTCGCTGCTGTCGGACGGATAGTACACGAACACCGTCAGTTCTCTTATGGAATGATCCGATGCTGTGTACTCCAAATCCATCTGGGTACGACCAACGGTATAGCTGCCAACAGGTGCAGGAAAAACCTCATAAGTCTTCATATGCTTGTTCATACACTTCTACTCCTTTGCTTTTTTAATATCGCTAACCAGCTCGGAATATTTATGATCTTCAAGCAGACCATGACCCATAAAGTCAGCAAAGTATTTGCTAAGTTTATGCTGCATCTGAGAATCCTTAATACCGAATTCCCTGTAAAACATGACTAAATTAAACTGCATAGATTCGAACATAAATGAAATCAGGTCGTCGTCAATATCAGGCCGGAGATATCCGTCAACCCTCAGCCGCCGTATAATGTCCTTGATCAAGGGGAAGGACTCGCCCTTTAGCACGTTCAGATATACTTTCAGCAGTATGTCCTCGGGAATGTGTAAAAAAGTTTCAGTAAGCTTGATCTCCAGCTCATTCAGCGGCTCGGCCGCAGTGCCATTCACGTTACCAAATAAGCCGGTAAGGAAAGAGCGGAAAAGGGAATCCTCAGTACTGTTACTAAAATACGCAGCTCTTTTCCGGGTCACATTACGGATTAAGTGACAATACAGGTCATCTTTGTCTTCAAAATAACGGTAGAAGGTTCCGGGGTGCATGGACAAGCTATCCAGAACCATCTTCATCGATATATCCTCATAAAGATGATCCACAAAAAGCTGCATAGCCCTGTCCGATATTTCCTCGCGCCTTGCTTCATCCAATCGAAAGAACGTATTTTTCGGCATCGCTTCCTCCTTTAATACGGGGTGTGAACTCATTCACACTATATCGATAATTGATTCACATGTCAAATATCAGGGCTGGAACAACGGCATATTAAAAAACCACAACCCGCATGTAACTCTTGCGAATTGTGGCTTCTAAGCGTTAGAGCAGAATACGAACTTCGCCGCTGGACAGATATTCCTCATCACCATTCGGATACCGGACCTTCAAGCGGCAGTCATTGTCGATACCGACAGCGGTGGCCTCCTGCTGCTGATTCTCCTTAATGACCATGACCGTCTTGCCCAGAGACATCATGCGCTGCCGGTAGTCCGGCAGGAACAGCCGGTCCTTGAGCTGATCATAAAAGCCTAAGAAACGGTTCAGCACTTCAGCGGCAAGCCGGTTGCGCAGATCGCCTGGAGGCTTGTCCTCCTTGTATACAGAGGTTGCAATCTCAGACAGTCCGGCGGGGAAGCCCGCTGCGGGCAGTGCCACATTGATCCCAATCCCGAGTACGGCATAATCCAGCCACTCATTCTCCAGGGACAGGGAAGCCTCGGTGAGGATTCCGCACACCTTTTTACCGTTCATGAAGACATCATTCACCCATTTGATCTGCGTGCTGAGGCCGGACACACTCTCGATAGCCAGAGCGACCGCAACGGCAGCAGAGGTAGTCAGAAGCGTAGCATCCGCCGCCGACAGCCGGGGACGCAGCAGAATGCTCATATAGATGCCCGTCCCCGCAGGGGAAAAGAAAGGCCGGCCTTTCCGGCCCCGCCCGGCGGTCTGCTCTTCCGAGAGGATGACTTTGCCCTCCGCTTCTCCGCCGGAAGCCAGCACCTTCACCAGCTCGTTCGTGGAAGCCACGCTCTTGAAAACTTCAAGCCGCAGCGTTTGCCCCCTGGCATTCAGGTATTTGGCGACTGCGGCGGCGGACAGAATGTCCGTCTGGGGGGAGAGGGAATATCCCTTATTGGTGACGGCCTGAATGGAATAGCCGTCACTCTGCAGCGCTTTGATGGCCTTCCACACTGCGCTGCGCGTCACGGATAACCGCCCGGCGATGTCCTCGCCGGAGAAGTATTCACCCTTATTGCTATCCAGTAAGGCCAGGATATGTTCTTTGACTGTCATGCCTATAACCCTCCACAAGTATAACGTTCCGATCTCATCTCTATAAGTATATTAACATGCTTAGGATCATTAGAAAAATCAGGCATACTCACATCTCAATTGTGAACCAGAAAATAATTAGTGGTTTACAATAGAGTCATCCTCCACTATAATTCAGCTTGTTGGCCGGACTCCCTGACCGGAAGGCCGCCCAATTCCTGTATCTTATCTTGTGGAGGTTATTGAATTGAGAATCAAAGAGTTGGTCTATGCGGCCTTATTCGCCGCGCTTATCGCGGTGCTGGGCTTGATTCCGCCCGTATCGCTAGGCATTATTCCTGTACCTGTCACTGCCCAGACGCTTGGCGTCATGCTGGCCGGCTGTTTTCTGGGCTGGCGGACAGGCGCACTCAGCCTGATTATTTTCCTTATCCTTATCGCGTTAGGCTTGCCGGTATTACCAGGCGGACGCGGCGGGCTGGCCATACTCGTCGGACCGACAGCAGGCTATCTGTTCAGCTGGCCGCTGGCCGCCGGGCTGATCGGCTGGTTCGCTGAAGCGGTCTGGCCGAAGCTCCGGGCCTGGAAGCTGTTCGCCGTTAATCTGATCTTTGGCGTTCTGCTGGTGAATCTGATCGGTGCTTTTGCCATGGCCTGGATCACGAACACTCCGCTCTGGACCGGACTTGCCGGATCTGCGGCTTTTCTGCCCGGAGATCTGATCAAGGCTCTGCTGGCCGCCGTCATCACCATGCAGCTCCGGGCGTTCAGTCCGGTTGAGGAGAAGAGGGGGGCGTGAGATTCCGGTGAATCTGGCAGAATACATTCTGGAACGTGCCGCACTCGTCCCTCACCGCATCGCAATTTCAGATGGACACGAAGAACGTACCTATAAGCAGCTCACGAAGCGGGTTCAGCAGGTTGCCAGCAGTCTGCGGTATGACGGATACACGAATCAGACCGTTGCGGTTCTGTCCGGTAACCGGATGGAATTCGCCGAATTTGTCCTGGGTGCCATCTATGCAGGCTGCACTCCCGTGCTGCTGGACCCGAAATGGTCTCCAGCAGAGCTGGAGCAGGTCATCCGGCAATGCGCTCCCGCGCTGATTGTCAGTGAAGCAGGCTTCGCGGCTGATCTGAGCCATGATTACAGTGAAATTCCCCAGCTATATTTCGGCAGGAAACAGACCTCCGGCAGCTATGAGGCTTGGGTGGCAGGCTTCGGGCCGGAGGCTGAAGCCGCAGATAGCCCGGAGCTGCTGTTCATCGGGTATACCTCCGGCACTACAGGTATCCCGAAGGGGTATATGCGGACCCATCAGTCGTGGTTCAGCAGCTTGGAGGCTACAGAGAAGGCGTTCAGCCTGAACCGGATGCAGCATGTGCTTGCGCCCGGGCCGTTCGTGCATTCGCTGTCGCTGTTCGCCCTGCTGCAATCCCTGTACAGCAGAGCCACGTTCCATCTCCTTCCGGAATTCGATGCAGAGCGCGTACTCACTCTGTGCTCCCGTGTACCGGATATGATTCTGTTCGTTGTGCCCGCTATGACCGAGGCGTTATTGCGCCATGCGGAGTCAAGCAACGCCGGGGTTTCCATCCAGGCCTTGATTAGCTCCGGCGGCAAATGGCCTGTGTCTTCTATACCTAAGTGCCGCGAGAGGTTCAATGGGGTTAGGCTCTATGAGTATTACGGCTCCTCTGAAGCCAGCTACATCAGCTATCTGGAGCTTACCGGAGCGGAGCCGCAGGACTCTCTGGGCCAGCCGTTCAGCGGTGTAGAGCTAATGATCTGCGATGAACAGTTCCGCGAGGTTCCTCAAGGCACTGTGGGGGAGCTATACATCCGCAGCGATATGATCTTCTCCGGGTATCATCTCCTGCCGGAGGAGACGGCGCGGGTATTCCGGGACGGCTGGCTGCGTACAGGGGATTACGTATATCAGGACCGGCAGATGCATCTGCGCCTGGCCGGGCGCGCGGGCAGCATGATCAAGAGCGGGGGGCTCAAGGTGTTCCCGGAAGAAGTGGAAGCAGTGCTGCTTCGCCATCCGGATATCCGGGAAGCGATGGTGTTCGGCATACCGGATGAACGCTGGGGGGAGCAGGTAACGTTACTGATACAGTGGCAGGGCCGGGAACGGCTTACACTCGATGAGATCAGGAAGTATTGCCGGCCCTATCTGGCCAGCTATAAGCTGCCTAAGAAGCTGATTAACGTCGAGGAATTCAGCTACACCGGTTCCGGCAAAATCGCCCGCCAACTCATGAAGAGCCGCGCGGTAGAGGGGTTGACATGATGAAGGCCGTGCAGGAAGAAGCTTCGCCCATGCTCGCTTTTGACCAGGTAGATTTCGCTTACCGGAGAGGGCAGCCGGTGCTCCGTCAGCTCAGCTTTGACATTCGCCAAGGCGAATTCGTTGCCATCATCGGCGCGAATGGCAGCGGTAAATCCACCATCGCCAAGCTAATGAACGGATTGCTGCTGCCAAGAGCCGGAGAGGTGAGGCTGGGAGCGCTGAGTACCTCGAACCGCCAGAATCTCATAAGCATCCGTGAGCAGGCCGGACTGGTCTTCCAGAATCCTGACGATCAGTTCATTACGGCTTCCGTGCTGGATGAGGTGGTCTTCGGGCTGGAGAATCTGCGTGTCCCGAGAACTGCAATGCTCAGCCGGGCAACCCGTGCACTGCAAGCCGTTCATATGGAACACTATATGGACGCCGCTTCGCATCAGCTGTCGGGCGGGCAGAAGCAGCGGGTTGCCGTGGCAGCTGTTCTGGCAATGGAGCCCTCCATCCTCATCCTGGATGAAGCCACCTCCATGCTTGATCCGCAGGCCAGGCAAGACCTTCTCCAGGTGATGCGCACGCTTCATCGGCAAGGGCTGACGATCATCCACATTACACATCATATGGATGAGGTACTGCCTTCTGGCCGCGTGCTGTTGCTCAGCCAGGGAGAGCTGGCTTTTGACGGGACGCCCTCCAGCTTGTTCAGCAGTGTAAGCATGACAGAGCATCAGCTTGCGCCACCTTTTGCCGTAAGATTATTTCAGACGCTTGGGCTGGACGCCCAGCTGCACGCAGAATGGAAGGAGACGGTCAGAAGCTTATGGTCTACGCATTGCAGGATGTAAGTGTAAGGCTGAACGGGCGGGAGATTCTTGAAGCCGTAAGCTGCACGCTTCAGGAGGGGAAGTGGATTTCGGTGATCGGTCAGTCCGGGGCCGGCAAATCCACCCTCGCCAAGGTATTAAAAGGGCTGCTGCCGGTCAGCAAAGGCGAATATACGTATCGCGGGCAGCCGTTGCCAAAGGATCAGCAAGGCAGACTGAAGGCTGTGCCGCACATCGGTTATGTCTTTCAGTATCCGGAGCAGCAGCTATTTGCGGCAACTGTGAATCAGGAGCTGGCTTTTGCGCTAAGAATGAAGGGGGAATCCCGGGCGAACGTGGTGCAGGCGATAAGTCAGATTATGGAGCAGATGGGTTTACCCGCAGCTCTGCTTCAGCAGCATCCCTTGCAGCTCAGCGGGGGGCTTAAGCGGCTTGTGGCTATCGCTTCTGTGCTCTTGGCCGGGCCGGAGCTGCTTATTCTGGATGAACCAACCGCAGGACTTGATCCCGCGAACAAGAACGACTTGCTCAGGAGGCTAAAAAGATGGCAGGAGGAGAACAGGCGGACCGTGCTGTTCCTGTCCCATCAGCTGGAGGATGTTGCCGAATACTCGGATGAGGTGATGATTATGGGACAGGGCCGCTTGTTAGGATATTGGGAGGTAAATGAACTGTTCCTGAAGCATGCGGAGCATATGGAACAAGCCGGTCTGCCTGTGCCGGAGCCGATTCAGCTCTTGAGAATCATCGGGGAATGTTCTGGAGCGAAGCCGCAGCCTGCAAGCTGCAGGGAAGCGGAGATTTTTCGAACGGTGAGTGCTATCTGGCAGGCAAAGGGTCTCTGAAGCGATGACGGATACAATTATACTCGGGCAGTATGTCCCCTCAGACTCTGTCATCCACCGGCTTGATCCGCGAACGAAGCTGCTCCTCCTTGTTGCCTTTACAATGGGCAGTATGCACCTCCAGGCGCCCTCTGGATATATTGCAGCGACAGTCCTCACCGGGGGGCAGGTCCTATTCTCAAGAATTCCTCTTCGTATGCTCTTACGGGCATTGCGGCCGATTCTGTTCATCCTGCTGCTGCCCATGCTCTATCATCTCCTGTTCAACCAGGAAGGACTCAGGAACGAGCTCTTCGCACTGTGGCGGATTCTGCTCCTGGTCTCGCTTGCTCTCATCCTGACATTAACGACGAAACCGCTCGATCTGGCCAAAGGTCTGGAACAGCTCTTCAAGCCGTTAACCCGTCTGGGCGTTCCGGTAGAAGCGCTGGCCTTGACGGTCATGCTGGCTATTCGTTTTATCCCCACCATTACCCAGGAGCTGGACCGCATTCTTGTGGCACAACAGGCCAGAGGGTATGATATCAAGGATACCAAAGGCCTTAACCGGATACAGGCGTACATCCAATTAGTGATTCCGCTGCTCGTCACCAACCTTGCGCGGGCGGAGCAGCTGGCGATGACGATTGAGGCAAGGGCTTACGGGAACGGGAAGGGACGGACTTCCTATCGGGTGCTGAAATATGCACGTACGGATTATGCAGCAGGCGGGATTATGCTTGTGTATGTTCTGCTGGGAATTCTGCTAGAGAGATGAGGAGATAGAGCTTGAACAGAACAGCCATACTGGAGCGGCTTCAGTCAGAGCTGCACGAAGGGAACCATATTATCGGTGTCTCTACAGGCACGGGAATTACAGCCAAGGTTGCCGCTGATAGCGGAGCTGACTTCATTCTAATGCTGAACTCCGGCAAGTTCCGGCAGATGGGGAGAAGCTCGCTGGCGGGGTTCCTGCCCTTCTGCAACAGCAATGAGATGGTAATGGATTTTGCCTCGAAGGAGATTGTGCCGCTGGTTAGAGACACTCCGGTGCTGTTCGGGCTGAATGCGAATGATCCAACGAGAGAGATGTCCCTTTATATAGAAGAGATCAAGAACAGAGGCTTCGCGGGAGTGAATAATTATCCGACAGTCGGCTTGATCGACGGGGCATTCAGAGAGGCATTGGAGGAAGACGGCATCAGCTATGACAGGGAGGTGGAGGCAATAGGTCTGGCTCATCAGCAGGAGCTGTTCACGGTTGCTTTCGTCTTCGACGAAGCCCAAGGCGTCCAGATGGCCGAAGCGGGGGCGGATGTGATCTGTGTGCATCTCGGCCTGACCGTGGGCGGATTGCTGGGGGCGCGAAAAGTGGTCTCCCTGGAAGCTGCCAAGGCGAAGGCGCTGCGTATTCTCGCTGCCTGCGGTGAGGTTAAGCCTGAAGTCATTAAGATGATCTACGGCGGCCCGGTCAAGACTCCGGTTGATGTCCAGTATATGTACAGCAGCAACACGCAGATTATGGGCTACATTGGCGGCTCTGCCTTTGAACGGATTCCCTCCGAGAAGTCCATTACGGCCATTACCCGCGATTTCAAGCGCCTGGGCAAGCTGGATGAGGATGATCTCATGGTCAAAATGCTCAGCGGCATCACCCGGCATTACGATTACGTAGAATTCGTCAAAGAGTATGTCGCCCAGAACTACAGCGAGGAAGTAGTGTTCGCGGATCTGGCCAAGGTGGCGCATGTATCGCGCAGTTATTTGAGCAGCTTGTTCAAAAAGGAAGTCGGGTGCAGCTTCCAGAACTATCTGGTCGGCTTCCGTATGCAAAAGGCTGCCATACTGCTCCAAGCCCCGCACCTGCAATTATCCGAGGTGTCCGCAATGGTCGGCTATCCCGACTATGCCCAGTTCAGCAGAATGTTCAAAAAGCTCATGGGCTGCTCGCCCAAGCAGTACAAATCTAACCTAAACACAAAAACATAGGACATAAAAGCGTTTTCATCCATAAAAATGCCCGGTATGATGAATCTATGATTCGTATACGAGGAGGCCACAGAATGAAGACGATCGCCATAGCTGGAACGTTTGATACGAAGGGTGAGGAGTACCTGTACATCAAGAAGCTTGCAGAGGAGCTGGGCCTCAGAGCCCTGATGATCCATACCGGTGTATTCGAGCCAGCCTTTCAACCCGATGTGTCTAACCGGGAGGTCGCAGCCGCCGCAGGGATAGAGCTGGACGAGCTTGCCGCGAAGAAGGACCGGGCGTTAGCTACAGAAGTGTTGTCCAAAGGACTAGAGCAGCTCGTTCCCCGGTTATACCATGAGGGGAAATTTGACGGCATTATCTCCTTCGGGGGTACCGGCGGAACTTCACTGGTTGCCCCTGCGATGAGAGCCTTGCCAATTGGCGTACCGAAGGTGCTGGTATCGACAGTAGCATCAGGAAATACGGCTCCTTATGTCGGGACCAGCGATATTATGATGATTCCGTCTGTCGTGGATGTCTCAGGCCTCAATTCGATCTCGACCAGGATCTTCAGCAATGCGATGTTTGCCATCGCGGGCATGCTCCTGTTCGAAGCAGACTATGAACCGGAGAAAAAGCCGCTGGTCGCAGCCACCATGTTCGGAGTAACCACGCCGTGTGTGACTGAAGCGCGCAAATACCTGGAGGAGCGCGGCTACGAGGTGCTGGTATTCCATGCTACCGGAATCGGCGGACAATCGATGGAGGCGCTGATCGAAGCGGGCTTCATTGAAGGGGTGCTGGACTTAACCACCACCGAATGGGCAGATGAGCTGATCGGCGGCGTCTTGAACGCAGGACCGCACCGCCTGGAGGCCGCAGGCCGCAACCGCATTCCGCAGGTCGTCTCGGTAGGCGCCCTGGATATGTGCAACTTCGGCCCCGCAGATACTGTACCGGAGAAGTTCAAGGATCGCAAATTCTATCATCATAACCCGACCGTTACGCTGATGCGGACGACCGTGGAGGAGAATGAACAGCTCGGCAGGAAGCTGGCCGAGAAGCTCAATAGGGCAACGGAGAGTACGGTGCTTATGCTGCCGCTTGGCGGTATTTCGGCGATTGATGTGGAGGGTCAGCCCTTCTACGGCCCTGAAGAGGACCGGATGCTGTTCGATACTCTGCGCCGGCAGGTGGACCGCTCAAGAGTTGAACTGATTGAAATGGACGAGGCGATCAACGATCCGGCCTTTGCCGGGGCAGCAGCCCGGAAGCTGATTGACCTGATGCAGGCCGCGAAGGCCTGAACCCCACACTAAGGAGGAGCTACTAATGAATAAGCAGACCAGAGCTGAGATTATGGATAGATTCAAGCAAGAGGTGAAGGCGGGCAAGATTCTTCTCGGTGTCGGGGCAGGCACGGGGATTACCGCCAAGAGCAGTGAGGCAGGTGGAGCGGATATGCTGATTGTCTACAATTCCGGCCGTTACAGAATGGCGGGACGCGGTTCGCTGGCAGGCTTGCTGTCTTATGGAGACGCCAATCAGATTGTGGTGGAGATGGGCTCGGAGGTGCTGCCTGTCGTCAAGGATACGCCCGTTCTGGCAGGGGTATGCGGCACCGACCCGTTCCGGGTGATGGAGGTATTCCTGAAGCAGCTGAAGGAGCAGGGCTTCAGCGGTGTGCAGAATTTCCCAACAGTTGGGCTGATCGATGGCGTATTCCGCCAGAATCTGGAGGAGACAGGGATGGGCTACGGCCTTGAGGTCGAAATGATCCGTATCGCCCATGAGCTGGATATGCTGACCACCCCGTATGTGTTCGACCCTGAACAGGCACGGGCCATGGCAGAGGCGGGCGCTGATATTCTGGTCGCCCACATGGGCCTCACTACCAAGGGCACCATCGGCGCAGTAACCGCGTTGACACTGGACGATTGTGTAGAGCGAATCGAGGCGATTATCGAAGCCGGACGGGCGGTCAACCCGGAGATTATGATTATCTGCCACGGCGGCCCGATTGCCGAGCCGGAGGATGCGGCTTATGTCATTCAGCGGACCAAGGGCATCCACGGATTCTTCGGCGCATCAAGCATCGAGCGCTTCGCCGCGGAGCAGGGAATTACCCGCCAGACCGAGTCGTTCAAAGCAATTCAGCAATAAGCGCAGGCGTACGGCATTACAGCCCTTGATACTTTCAAGGGCTTTTTTGGGGTTCAACCGTATGCAAAAAACCGAATACATTGGGCCACAGCTGTCCGGCTTTAAACTAATTTTAAACAGGGCAGTACGCTCGATTTAACCTTCACCTGATAAGCTGATGTACATATACAAAGGGAGGGTTAACATCATGAATCCATTGCTTCGCAAAGCAGTTTTGTCAGCAGTCTTGTGCAGTTTCACTCTAATTACCGTTAGGGGAGCTGTGCATGCGGAAGGGGCGCCTGCAGCTGACGTTAAGAGTACGATGTCCGCAGAGGCCGGCTGGAAGGATAACGTCCGGGCTACTTCGAACATCATCACAACTGTTAAGGCTGAGAAGGGCGACACTTATTCCGATCTGGCGTTTCTTCAGCCGATTCTGGCGGATAAACGGATTGTGAGCCTGGGCGAAGCCTCGCATGGAGCCGCCGAATATAACACGGTGAAGGTCCGGCTGATTAAGTACCTGCATGAGAAGCTCGGATATAACGTCATCGCCTTCGAGTCCAACCTGGCGGATGCTGCCGCAGCGTATACGCAGGTGCAGCAGCTGAAGCCGCAGCAATTGATGGAGAACTCCATCTACGGCGTATGGCAGGTAGAAGAGAATCTGCCGCTGTTCGAGTACATAGCGGAGCAGAGCCGTACAGATCATCCGCTGATGCTGACCGGGTTTGACTCCCAAGCCACCACGGACTTTTTTATTACATTTATTGAACAATGGTTTGCCGGGGTGGACTCTTCTAAAGCAAAAGCGTTTACCCGGACGGAAGAATGGTATTTGAAGCTTAATATGATTGATGATATCGGAGAGTTTACAGCCCAGAAGGATGCAATCAAGAGCAAATATATGATTTTCCAGGCATTCGTGAAAGAGCATAAAGCTTCATTAAGCAAAGTCTATCCCAAACAACCCAAGCTGGTGCCGACTCTTGAGCGTGTGCTCCAGAACAGGATCGATATGCTGGATTATTACCATCCTCATATTGTACAGCTGCTGGCCGGGACAGACCCGGATAAGCACGTTAAGCAGGGGAGCTATGAGAGAGATCGCGTGATGGCAGGGAATGTGGCTTGGCTCGCAAACACAGCCTATCCGGGGGAAAAGATTATTCTGTGGGGACACAACTACCATATCCGCAAACACAATTCTACGATGATTACCGAGCATAATGGATTCGGTTATGATCAGACACCCTATCCTACGATGGGGGAGCTGCTGCCTTGGTCCCTGAAGCAAGATAACTATGTGATCGGATTATATGCTTATGAAGGAAGTGCGCACAAGAACAACGGTAAGGTGGAGCAGATTATGCCGCATGACAAGGGAAGTCTAGAAGAGATTATGGGTGCAGGAGCAGGCGCTGCGCAGTTTATTAACTTAAGAGATAACACGTTAAGCGCCTCCACGGAATGGATGTACACCCCGCGTACTGCCAAGGCATGGGGAGTCCTCGATGAGACAATGATCCCGCGCGAACAATATGACGGAGTATTGCTCATCCAGCAGCTTCACCCTTCCACACCGGTAAAAGATTAGCTCTCGCAGCAGATAATGGCTTCTATATTAGCGGGCTGGTGAATACAACATTACCGGCGCGATGGTGATGGGCGTAACCGATGTGGTGGTGTAATCTATTCTATTATATTCTATGCACAGCCTCCGCTTGCCGGGAAGATGCTTCCGGTGTTGGCGGGGGCTATTTTGCGGGCATAAAAAAGAAAAATTATTTCTTTTTTTAATTTATTTTAGGAAAAATACTTCATTTAATTAAAATTTCTGCTATACTCATTGCAAAGAGGGAGCAATAAGTCAGGAATCCTGACGCGGGAAGGGCGCTCGCCTTACACTTAATCTGAGGGGGAATGTGGTGTGGGAACTAACAGAAAGGGCTTCACAGTATCGCTGCTGCTGACCATGTCTATGCTGCTTGCGGCTTGCGGAGGAAATGGCAATACGAAGGGGACACCGGATGCCGGAAGCACCGGAGAACCCGGCACGGGCGCTGAAGCTACAGCTGCGGCGGAGCCGGTGAAGCTTGAATTCTGGACGATTGCACTTCAGCCGACGTTCAACGATTACTTCAATAATCTGATCACTCAGTATGAGAGCAGTCACCCCGGAGTAACGGTGGAGTGGAAGGACTATCCCTATGACGCCATCTCGCAGCGGCTGTTGACCAGCACGGCCAGCGGCAAGAGCCCGGATGTCGTGAATCTGAACACCGAGTTCGCCAGCCAGCTAGGCAGCAAGGGAGCGCTGCTGAATCTGAGCGAGTATCTGACGGATGAGCAGGCGAAGAGTTATTTCGAGGGCATTTATAATTCCACTGTATTCGATGGCAAGGCTTATGCACTTCCCTGGTATACTGGCACCGAGGTGCTGTTCATGAACAAGAAGCTGGTGGAAAAGGCGGGCCTCGACCCGGCCAGTCCGCCGCAGACCCGTGAGGAGCTGGTGGAGTGGGCGCGTCAGGTTCATGAGAAGACCGGAGCAGCCGGGTATGCCCAGCAGCTGGTCTCCAAGCTGTTCCCCATCGACGGCATCTCAATCCTGAATGAGGACAAGACAGCCGCTGCCTTCAATACGCCGGAAGCAGAGGCGATGATTATCCAGATGCGCGACCTGATGAAGGAAGGGGTAGTGCTGAAGGAGGACGCGGATTTCAGCAAGCAGATTCAGTATTTCTCCGGTGAGCAGGTAGCCTTCCAGTTGTCCGGGCCAACGTTCATCAACTTCATCAAGACCTCTGCGCCGGATGTCTATAAGAATACCATTGCGGTCCCGCTGCCGACAGGCAAGGCGAACCTGCGTCTCTCCAATTCGATGAATCTGGTCGTGCCGCAGAAGTCGAAGAACCCGCAGCAGGCGGTGGAATTCGCTGCCTTCCTTACGAATGCCGAGAACCAGACAGCCTTCTCCAAGGCCGCCAACACGCTGCCATCGAGCAAGGCGTCCATTCAGGATCCGTTCTTCACCGAGTCTGACGGCTCTCTGGAAGCTGAAGCGAAGGTGGCTTCCTCGCAGAGTCTGGATAAGGCTACCGATTACATGGTCGGCGTTCCAAGCGCCGCAGATATCAACTCTGCGCTGGCGCGGGGATTGCAGGAGATTCTGATGAACGGCGCGGATATCAAGGAGACGCTGAACAAGGTGGAGAAGGAAGTCAATACTATTATCAGTCAGGGCTCCTAAGCTGCTGAAGCATAGCTGGATGGGGGGGATTACTCCCCAATGAATAGATAATCGGTCCCCGCAAAGTACCTGAGTCAACAGCGAAGCGAAAGCCTCACTTTGCGGGGGATTGAAGGAGAGGGAGGTGTAGCGGGTGTACAA
This sequence comes from Paenibacillus sp. FSL R7-0302, assembly GCF_038006885.1. NCBI lineage: Bacteria > Bacillati > Bacillota > Bacilli > Caryophanales > Paenibacillaceae > Paenibacillus > Paenibacillus sp. FSL R7-0302. Next base: position 2,820,180 of record NZ_JBBOWB010000001.1, on the reverse strand, counting down.
GGGGTTTCGGTCTGAATCTTTTACCGCATGGGCGTTTATGGCGCCGGGGCTGCTGTTTCTGGCGGTGTTTACCTTTTGGCCGATTATTTACGGCATACCACTCTCGTTGACAGATTATTCTGTCATTACAGAGACGAATTATGTAGGTCTGGATAACTTCACCCGGGCCTTCCAGGATCATAATTTCCTGATTTCACTGTGGAATTCACTGGTATATGTGCTGATTGTGCCGGTGATCCAGATCATTTCGATCTTAATGGCGATTCTGGTCAACAGCCGGATTCCTGGAGTCAAAATGTTCCGGGCCGCCTACTATATACCGGTCGTGACCTCTATGGTTGCGGTGGCGCTGATCTGGAGCTGGCTGCTCGGCAATAACGGAGTTGTCAATTACCTGCTGCTGAAGGCAGGGATTATCAGTGAGCAGGTCTCCTGGCTATCGACGAGCAGCACGGCGCTGTATGTTCTAATGTTCATTACGATGTGGAAGGGCCTCGGCTATTACATGATGCTCTATCTGGCCGGGCTTCAAGGCATTCCTGCAGATCTGTATGAGGCCGCAAGAGTGGATGGTGCAGGGCCGCTGCGGCTGATTGTACATGTGACGCTGCCGCTGCTGCGCCCGCATATTCTGTTCTGCACGCTGATCTCTGTGATGGGTGCGATCCGGGTGTTCGATGAGGTCTACATTCTGACCAAGGGCGGACCGGGGACGTCTACATTAACTTCAAGCGTCTATATTTTTCAAAAAGGGCTGGAGCAGTTCAACTTCGGCTATGCCTCGGCGCTCGGGCTGATCGTCAGTGTGATGGTGGGAGCGCTTAGTGTACTCGTATTCAGACTGAACCGGAAAGGCGGGGTGAATTCCTATTGATGCCGCGTAGCTTGCGTGTTCTAATCACTTATCTGCTGCTGATCCTGCTTGCCCTGTTCATGATGGGGCCGTTCCTGTGGCTGCTCAGTGTCTCGCTGATGCCGGGGCGCAACGTGTTTGCGAACCCGCCGGCCATTCTGCCCACCTTTATTGCGTTCGACAACTATGTGCAGGTGTGGAACTTCATGAATTTTCCGCGTTACATTCTGAATACGGTCATCATCACGCTGCTGGGAGTCGTGTTCAACATTATTCTATCCTGTCTGACGGCGTATCCGCTGGCAGCCTTCCGGTTCAAAGGCCGGAACCTGGTCTTCACGCTGCTGATCTCGACCATGATTATTCCGTCGGCAACCGCTATGATTGTGCATTATCTGACGATTCAGGCTTTTCAGCTGGGCAATACGTTCTTCGGCGTTGTTCTTCCGGCAGCGGTGTCCGTGTTCAATATCTTCCTGATGCGGCAGACGTTCCTGGGCATTCCGGCAGACATTCGGGATTCGGGTAAAATGGACGGGGCTTCCGAGCTGCGCATCTTCATTCAACTGGTCATGCCGCTCGTCAAGCCGGGGATTGCGGTGATTGGATTACTGGAGGTCATGGCGTTCTGGAACAACTTCCTGTGGCCGATTGTCGTCCTGGAGGACCCGGAGAAGTATCCGCTCGCTGCGGCGCTTACGTATCTGAACGGGCAATTCTCCTATAACTTCGGCTGGATTGCCGCCGGAACCATGATCTCGGTGCTGCCGATCATCCTCGTGTTCCTGTTCACGCAGAAGTATTATATGGAAGGGATTGCCGGCGCGATAAAAGGCTAACTAAGGAGGCATAACTCAATGGGAATTTCGTTACGGGACTGCCAATATCTGTTCCGCGACTATTATACGCAAGGGAAAGAGCTGGTGGTAGAGGGCCCGCAGCTGCGCTGTGAGCTGGCTTCGCGGTATGCGATGAATCAGGATGTAAACGGGCTGCTTACTGAAGGCGTAGGAATTGTAATTCTGGAGCCAGCCGGACCGGGCGTAGCCACCGCCGATAAGGGGAATGCGCAGCTGATGCTGGAGTATGACGGCGGGCTTGCTGCGGACGGATACCGCCTGGTGATTGGAGAAGATGCCAAGCTTGTTGTTGCTGCGTCTAACCGGCGGGGGCTGAAGTACGGGCTGGATGCGCTGACAATGCTCCTGACCGTGGAGGAGGATTGCTGCCGCCTGCCGGTGGTTACGGTGGAGGATGAGCCGTCTTTTCCGGTGCGTGGAATTATTGAAGGGTTCTATGGCGTGCCTTGGAGCTTCGCGGACCGGATGGATTCGGTCAGATATATGAGCGGGCACCGGATGAACGCCTTCATGTACGCGCCGAAGGATGATCCGTATCACCGGGAGCTGTGGCGTGAGCCGTATCCGGACGACATTTTCGCCGGGATTCATGACCTTAAGCAGGAATGCGACAAGCATCTGGTGGATTTCTACTATTGTATTAGCCCGGGCAATGATCTGGAATTCCGCAGCAAGGAGGACTTCGCTAGGCTGGAAGAGAAGCTGGCCGCGATGATCGCGATTGGAGTGCGGCATTTCGCCCTGCTGATGGATGACATAGATTATGTGCTCCAAGGCGACAACAAGCAGTTCCTGGAGCGCTCCGGGACCGCCCATGCCTATGTGACGAACCGGATCTATGATTACTTAGCCGGATGTCTGCCGCACTTCACCCTGGCTATGTGTCCTTCGGAATACTGGTCGTATTGGAATACGGAGTACAAAAAGGATATCCGGGAGCAGCTTCATCCCGCTGTCAAAGTGTTCTGGACCGGCTATTTCGTCTTCGCTCCGGAAATTGGCCGGGGGCATGCGGAGGATAATTACAGTTTTTACGGGCATGAGCTGTGGCTGTGGGACAATATTCCGGTGAATGACTGCGATAAGGACCGGCTGTTCCTTGATCCGGTGCGCGGGCGCAGCTCCCGGCTCGGCAATTACGGGCATACAGCGGTCGTTGCCAATCCGATGAATCAGTGGGAATGCTCCAAGATCACGCTTCACACGATGGCCCATTATATGTGGAACAGCGAGCGTTACATGCCGGAGCTGTCCTGGGAGCTGTCCGTGCGCGAATTCGCCGGAGCGCTTGCGGAGGACATGATGTTCTTCTGCCGCCAAAATCTGAACAGCCGCCTGTATTCCGGCGGCTACCCGGAGCTGGACGATGCGCTGGAGGAGCGCGATCTGGAGCGGCTGGATGCTTATTTCAGCAGGCTGGAGCAGACTGCGGTACGGCTAGGCAGCTTAGACAATGCCAAGTTCATAGAAGAGGCGGGCCCGTGGCTGCGCCGGGCCATAGCGGATGCTGCGCTGTGGCGGGCTGTGCGCAGACAACTGGAGAATACGCAGGAGCCGCTGGCTGGGAAAGATGTGCTTAAGTGCCTGGAACGCTGCCGCAGTTATGGTGTACGGCTCGGCAGTGATCCGGCCGTGCGTGCGGCTGAGGCGCTGGGGATCGGGCTGCCTGAGATGGAGAAGGAGACCACAGCTGAGATGAAGGCAGAGACAAAGGAGGGGGACCAGTATGTCTAAGCACCATAAGCTGATTCTGGTTCCGCTGGATGAGCGGCCCTGCAATTATGAATTTCCTTATCTGCTGGCTCAGGGAACAGATTATACAGTAGAACGTCCGCCTGCCGGGATTATGGGCCTGAAGAAGCGCCCTGGAGATGTGGAGCAGCTGTGGTCGTGGTTCGAGTCTGCCTGCGAAGGGGCGGACGGTGCGGTGGTCGCGCTGGATACGCTGCTCTACGGCGGCATTATTCCCTCGCGGCTGCACCAGCTGGAGCTTGAAGTGCTGGCTGCACGCCTGGAGCGGCTGCGGGAGATCAGGCGGCGTTATCCGCAGCTGAAGCTGTATGCATTCCAGCTGATTATGCGTTGTCCGCAGTACTCGCTCTCGGATGAGGAGCCGGATTATTATGCCGACTGGGGCAGGGAGCTCTTCCGCAAGGGCTTCATCGGCCACCGGCTGGAGCTGGGCATCGCCACCGATGAGGAGATTCGTGAGCTGGCCGATATCGATCTCCGGCTCCCGCCAGAGGTGCTGCAGGATTATCTTAGCCGCCGGGCGATTAATATTGAAGCGAACAAGCAGGCGCTGGAGCTGGTCCGGGACGGGGTGATCGACTTCATGATTGTGCCGCAGGATGATTCCGCGCCGTATGGGCATACCGCCAAGGATCAGGAGAAGGTTCGCTCTCGGATCACAGCGCTTGATCTGGAGCTTAAGGTCTATATGTATCCGGGAGCAGATGAGGTAGGCTGCACGCTGCTTGCCCGGATGCTGAACAATTCCGAAGGACGGAGGCCGCTGATCTACCCGCGTTTGTCCGCTGTGCAGGGGGCATTCGTGACGCCGCTGTTCGAGGACCGCTTTTTCTATGAGACGCTGAAATATCAGATTCTGGCCGCCGGGGGGCTGATCGCATCCAGTGCTGCCGAGGCAGACCTGGTTCTGCTGGTCAGTACGCCGGGTGAGACGATGGAGGAGGCGGTGTCGCAGAAGCATGCTTTTCACAGTTATGACGTATACCGGAACCTGATGGAACTTGTAGAGTACGGGGAGTATCTGCTTCTTGACCGGAAGATACCGGTGGCTGTAGCAGATGTGGGGTATGCCAATGGCGGTGACCAGAAGCTGGTTAAGATGCTGCGGCAGAAGAACCTCCTGTTCGATCTGGCCGGATATGCAGCCTGGAATACCAGCTCCAATTCGCTTGGAACCGTAATCTCGCAGGCGATGATCTATCTGATCTACGGACGTACACAAGGACATCTGGATTTCCTGGCGCTCCGCTATGCCGAGGATGTATGCTATTGTTCAGTAGTGCGCGGAGAGCTCAGTGAAGGACCCGTGCAGGAGATGGGGTATGGCAAATATGAGCTGGACGGACCGCGCGGCCGTGTGGCTGCCCGTGTACAGGAACGGCTGAGTGAGGAGCTGACTGTACGGATCGACAGTCCATCGGGAAGCGTTAAGATTACCGACTGCTATATGCCATGGAACCGGATGTTCGAGGTGGGCTTAACTGTGCAGTATGTGCCATCGTGAGGGCAGGTTGGCTCTATCCATTGAATGGTTCATTTACAATTGAAGCGAACATTCAGAGATAGGTGTATTCTGTGCAATTAAAAACAATGAAATAGAAGGATATACTCCTCTAAATGTAGTCTGTACAACTAAATTTCCCAAATGAGCCAAAACACAGGCGCTGCAGGCATTTTAAATGTACAAAATACAGCTAAACGGATCATAGGCCGAACATCAGATGATTTAATTGTACAGAATGCACTTAAGCATATCGCGTGTACCTTACACGGGGCATCGCAAGCCCTTGGCATGCGGCTGGTTACAGTAATTCTTACTAGTTGAATTCTGATGTTGTACTTGTTCAATGGATATAGAATATAAGGAGAGAGGGTGGGGACCCTGAGCAAAAATATACTGGAAAAACTGCATCTGGGGCTGATTGTATCCTGCCAGGCGCTGCCTGACGAGCCGCTGCACGGGCCGGAGATTATGGCCCGGATGGCGGTGGCGGCAGCGGAAGGCGGGGCCATCGCCATCCGGGCGAACGGGGCGGCAGATGTGCGGGCGATCAAGCAGGCAGTTGCGCTGCCGGTGATCGGTATCGTGAAGCGCAATTACCCGGATTCGGACGTCTATATTACCCCTACGCTTAGAGAGACTGAGGAGTTGCTGGAGGCGGGGGCGGATATTATAGCTTTTGACGGGACCCGGCAGACCCGGCCGGGGAATTGTACACTGGAGCAGATCATAGACCTGCTCACGGCAAGCCCGGCGGCTTCCATGGCGGATATCTCCACTCTGGAGGAAGCGCTATACGCTGAGTCGCTTGGAGTCAGCTGCGTCTCAACCACCTTGTCGGGATATACACCGTATTCCCGCCAGCAGGAAGGGCCGAATCTGGAGCTGCTGGAGCAGGCTGCACAGCAGCTTAAGATTCCGGTGATTGCCGAAGGCCGGATCAGCCAGCCCGCCCAAGTGGAGGCAGCACTGGACCTGGGGGCCTATGCGGTGGTGGTAGGCTCCGCAATTACCCGGCCGCAGCTGATCACCCGGCCGTTCGCAGCAGCGGCGAGAAAAGTGAGGATGAACCGTAATGGAAATGAATGACCGGATCAACACGTATTACCCGTCCATGACCAAGTCTGAGCAAAAGGTAGCCCGGTGTGTGCTTGAGCATCCGGATAATCTGATCTATCTGTCTGTGACTGAGCTGGCGGATTTTGCCGGAACGGGCGAGACCACGGTGATGCGCTTCTGCCGCAAAATCGGCTTCAAGGGCTATCAGGATTTCAAGCTGATGCTGGCCCAGGGCCTGCCGAAGCGGCAGACTCTGGCGGATGGCGAGCAGGGGGCAGGCGGAGGGGATTACGCCGACCACCTGTATGACTTAATGGTGGGTGTATTGCAATCGAGCCTGGGCATGCTGGACCGGGAGCAGCTGCAGCAGGCGGTAGACGCTCTGGATCAGGCCCGGTATGTCCAGTTCTTCGGCGTAGGCTCTTCCGGGATCACGGCACTGGACGCCAAGAACCGCTTCCTGCGGATCGGGCGGCGTGTCGAAGCCAATTCCGACAGCCATATTCAGTCGATGATGGCGGTGACGATGGGAGCGGGCGATGTGGCATTTGGCATCAGTGTATCAGGCAGCACACTGGATACGAATGACATGCTGATGAAGGCCAAGCAGAACGGAGCCAAAGTCATTGCCATGACTAACTATGCCAAGTCTCCGATTGCTTCCATTGCCGACATTGTGCTGCTGACGGCCGGGAAGGAATCCCCGCTGGAAGGCGGCTCTGTAGGGGCTAAGGTCTCCCAGCTGTTCATTATCGACCTGCTCTGCCAGGGACTGGAGCAGCTCCATGCCGAAGAGACCAAGAGGATGAAGGAGGTGACCGCCCGGGCGGTCATTGACCGGATTTACTAGGTTGCGGGGGAAATGAAGCGGTAGGGAGAAATGAAACGACTGGGAGAAATGAAGGGATAGTGAATTATGCATTACATTCCGGTTAAGGGAACAGCGTGGGTGATATAGGGGGCGTTGAGTTCGTCTGTCGAGGTAGGGGTATGAGAAAGAGGCGTGCAGGCGGAAAACCGAACACATTGGAGCCTGGGGCGGCGTGTTGGTCGAATGTAATCGAAAAACCGATTACAATGCGCTCGCGAGAGGGCGGACGGCGGAATGTAATCGGAAAACCGATTACAATGCACTCGTGAGAGGGCGGACGGTCAGATGTAATCGGAAAACCGATTACAATGCACTCGTGAGAGGGCAGACGGCCAGATGTAATCGGAAAACCGATTACAATGCACTCGTGAGAGGGCGGACGGCCAGATGTAATCGAAAAACCGATTACAATGCGCTCGCGAGAGGGCAGATGGTCAGATGTAATCTGAAAACCGATTATAAGTGTATTGTTACTCAGGGATTATGCTCTATGCCGTCAGATAGCAGGCGAATGGAGATATATGAGGTGTCACTTATGAGCTGAAACTTAAGCCCTAAAACGGTACCTATCCTACAAGGATGGCAGCGCCGTTTCCGTGTGGTACAGACGCAGTAGTTGGAGGTGGTGCGAATGCGGCAAGTCATAGGTGTGGACATCGGGGGGACAGGCATCAAGGGGCTTGTGACCGATGAAGCGGGAACGATTCTGGCGGAAGCCGGGCGAGACACGGAGGCCCGGCTGGGCCGGGAGGTTATTCTCGGCCAGCTCCACAGTCTGGTGGAGGAACTGCTGGCTGGTCATCCTGCGGTGGAAGCGCTGGGGATTGGCTCGGCGGGCAGGGTGAATGCGGATACGGGCGAGGTGGTCTACGCCACCGATAATCTGCCCGGCTGGCAGGGGATGCAGCTTACGCAGTGGGCAACGGCTGCGTTCGGACGGCCTGCGGCGGCCGATAACGATGCCAACGCGGCGCTGCTGGGCGAGGCCTGGCTGGGCGCGGGACGCGGCAGGGCGAGCCTGGTCATGCTGACCCTGGGCACCGGGGTCGGCGGGGCTAATCTGGCGGAAGGCCGGCTGCTGCGCGGAGCCGCCTGGAGCGGTGGCGACTGGGGGCACAGCGTGCTGGTGCCGGGAGGTCGCCCCTGTAATTGCGGCAAGCGCGGCTGCGCGGAGCAATATGTGTCCGGCCAGGCGCTGCTGCGGCTGGCACGGGAGGAGACCGGCCGGGCGTATGCGCACGGGCGGGAGATTATGGCGGCGGCGGAGCAGCGCGACGCGTCAGCGCTGGCGGTGCTGGAGCGCTTCACAGCGGATCTTGCGCTGGTGACAGCTAACATCGGGGCGGCGGTAGACCCCGAGCTGATTATTATCGGCGGCGGGGTCGTTCAGAGCCGCGCGGTCTGGTGGCCGCTGCTGGCCGGGCAGGCGGGCGGCAGTTTGGCCGCCCGGATCGTGCCAGCAGAGCTGGGCAACCGGGCAGGCTGCTTCGGCGCGGCCCGGCTGGCTCTGGAACGGCTGCGCCGGGACGAAGGCGAAAGACAGATCTAACTGCTGAGGCAGGGAGGAGATGGAGAGATGGCTGGCGAACAGGAGAAGCGTTCGGATGTAGTAATTATCGGCGGCGGACTTGGAGGAACGGCGGCGGCGCTGGCCGCAGCCAAAGCCGGGCTGCGGGTGCTTATGACAGAGGAGACGGACTGGCTGGGCGGGCAATTGACCTCCCAGGCCGTGCCGCCGGATGAGCACCGCTGGATTGAGGAATCGGGCAGTACCGCGTCTTACCGGGAGTTCCGCAGCAGAGTCAGGGAGTATTACAGGCGGAATTATCCGCTTACAGAAGATTCCAGGAGCAATCCTATACTGAATCCCGGCAACGGTTGGGTCAGCCGGCTGGCACATGAGCCGAAGGTAGCACTGGCTGTTCTGCAGGAGATGCTTGCCCCGTATGTGAATACCGGGCGGATTGAGGTGCTCTATCATACGGTGCCAGTCGCGGCCGATACGGAAGGGGATTATGTTACTGGAGTCACCGTTCGGCAGGGAACAGGCAGTGACCTGATCAGGCTGCGGGGAGCCTACTATCTGGATGCCACGGAGTGTGGCGATCTGCTGCCGCTGGCCGGAGTGGAGCATGTCAGCGGCGCTGAAGCCCGCAGTGAGACAGGGGAGCCGCACGCCCTGGAAGCCGCAGACCCGCTCGACATGCAGTCGATTACCCACGTGGCGGCGGTGGACTATGTGCCGGATGGAGACTATACAATCCCGCGTCCAAGAGATTATGATTACTGGCGCGAATATGTCCCATCGTTCTCGCAGTATCCGATCTTAAGCTGGTTCGCTTCGGATGCAGACGATACTAGCAAGCTGAAGCAGTTCACGATGTTCCCGAATGAGCAAGGGATTGTCTCCCTGTGGGATTACCGGCGGATCGTAGACCCGGCCATCTGGACGGAGCCGCTGAATGACGGCGAAGTCACCCTGCTGAACTGGGCACTGAACGATTACTATGCCGGGTCAATTATCGGCGTATCGCCGGAGGAACGGAAGCGGCACCTGGAGGGGGCGAGACAGCTTACCCTCTCACTCGTGTATTGGCTCCAGACCGAAGCGCCCCGCCTGGACGGCGGGCAGGGCTATCCGGGCGTGCGCCTGCGCGGAGATGTGCTCGGCACAGAAGATGGGCTGGCCAAGGCCCCCTATATCCGGGAATCCCGGCGCATCCGCGGATTGTACACGATAGCAGAGCAGGATGTGAGCAAGGAGCTGCGCGGACCAGCCGGGCCTAAGCGTTATGAGGATAGCGTAGGGGTAGGCAGCTATCATCTGGATCTTCATCCCACGACAGTGAGCCAGCGTACCTTTTATATCCCGAACCATCCTTATGAGATTCCTCTCGGATCATTGATCCCGGTACGGGTCAAGAACCTGCTCCCGGCTTGCAAGAACATATCCATGACCCAGATTGCGAACGGCTGCTACCGCCTGCATCCCACAGAATGGAATATCGGCGAAGCGGCGGGCACCCTCGCGGCCTATGCCAGCAGGCAGCAGGTCGAACCATCGGCAGTCAGGGAATCAGCGGAACATCTAAGGGCCTATCAGCAGCAATTGATTGCGCTCGGTGTTCAGCTGCACTGGACCCCGGAGGAGCTGGAGGTGTAAGCGCACCTTCTCCGGTAATTCAATCTATCTCAATAGTCTATAATCTCACATTCAAGGTAAGGTGCCTCGTCAGCGGGGTGCCTTTTTGGGTGTGGTCTTCTTAGTAGATGATACCTGTCAAAGGATACTTTGTAGAGTAATCCCTTATACTCTTTAAAGGAAATGGTAGACAAATGTCGAATCAAGTCACTATGACATTTCAAGGAGTGAATTTATTTTGTGTAAGATAATCAAACTTGTATCCACCACTGTACTCGCTTTCCTGCTATGCTTCGTTTCTATTCCATCCGTATTTGCAGAAGCCGCACTAATCTCAGACAAGAATCTGGAACAGGCAATTCGTGCCGAGCTGAAGAAGCCGGCCGCTCCCCTTACCAAAGAAGATCTGCAGACCTTAACCTCCCTCTATCCTAGTGATCCTGAGCAGAAAATTAACAGTCTTAGCGGACTGGAGCACGCTGTTAATATAAAAAGCTTAATGCTCCCAGGGCTGGGCATTACCAACATTGAGCCCCTTCAAAATCTACATAAAATTACCTTCCTGGCTCTGAATGACAATCAGATCACTGGGCTTGAACCGCTGCAAGCACTATCCCAACTGAAGCAGCTTAATCTCGATGCAAACAACATAGAGAAGCTTGATGCACTAGCAGGGTTAACTAATTTGAAAGACTTGTTAGTCAGCAACAACGAGCTGAAGGACCTGTCGCCCATTCAATCGTTGGTCAAGCTGAATTGGTTAATGATCAGCGATAACCAGATCCAGTCGCTTGAACCGCTAAGAAATCACCCGGAACTGGAGCATCTGTACTTTGATAATAATCTGGTCGAGGACATTAGCGTCTTAACCACTCTTCCGAAGCTTAAGGAGGTTTCAATCAGCAATAATCCTCTGAATGCAGGAGCAAAGAAAATTCTGACCGAGCTCGCTGCCAAAGGCGTCGAAGTGCTTGATGAAGATACCCAAGAAGCCACACCGCCTGCAAATCCTGACGAAATCATGGTGCAGTTAAATGGCGAGAGTATTAAATTCCAAGCTCCACCCATCCGGCAAAATGGATCTGTAATGGTTCCATTCCGCACTATTTTTGAAAAATTGGGACTGAAGGTTGAATGGGATTCCACAACGCAAACAATCAGAGGAAGCAAACCCGGTACGCTGATCAAGCTTAAACTGGGTTCAACTACTGCTGAGATTAATGGCAATCAGAAAAAACTGACCGTAGCTCCTGCTAACATCAAAGGCAGCACTTACGTTCCATTGCGTTTCATCGGCGAAGCCGTGGATGCGAAGGTGAACTGGCTCGCGGAGATTCAAACCGCCATAATATCTACTAAGCAGCCTTTTACAACGAAGGATAAAAAAATCCAAGTCACAGGCTATAGTGATTGGAGTGACGTAACTTCTTCTGGAGAGAATGCAGTAGATCACCAGTTGCTCTTAATCTCACCCGAGAAGATTATGCTGGTTATTAGCCATTATAGTAAGAGTGCGTTAGATATGAACTTCGAACAATATATTAGCTTTGTCAAAAAAGATATAACGGACAAGAATACATCGAAAATCACGGAACAGTCCGTAAAGGCAGGAAAAATCAATGCGAAGCAGTTAACCTATACTTTGAGCGATGCAGATGAAAAACTCATTTTTCAAATGATTCTATTCGAGAAAAACAATGAAATCTATACCCTGCTATCAGCTTTTCCAGCAAAGATTAGTCAACAAGCCAAGGCGGAATTCAATGAAATATTGAAAAGCATACAAGTGAACTAACTCAACCGGAAACCGGGAAACGTTTAGTCAAATAACAGCGGCAGTCTGAGGCTTTTTGTCAAGTCTTATTCTGCCGCTGTTTTATATTAAATTTTAAATATAAATTTATATATTAAATCTCATACGTGTTATATACTCATTCTAGTCTTCCCGATGCAGTTGACACCACTAGATGAGGAGAAATGAAATTATATGTCCATTCTGAACAAATTCAAAGGAATTACCCCCGCAGGTGCGCCCCCCCAAACAGACCATCAGCTGATCGGACTATTAAAAAACTATGTGGAGCGGGCTGAACGGGGGGAAGAAGCGTTATCCGATACATCTTATGATGCAGCCCCAGGTGAACTGCAAGCATTGTTAACGCGACTAACGTCCGTGATACATAAGCGTGAGGACTATTACAAGGTTCGGTTGGAGATGATCACTGAAGCGATTGAGATCTCCCTGTGGGAAATGGATGTGTATGAGGGGGATCCGGTGAATCCGCTCAATGAGTTCAGGTGGACCGATGAGCTGCGCCGGATGATCGGCTATACGGATGAGCATGATTTCCCCAATGTGCTGGAGAGCTGGTCCAATTGCCTTCATCCCGAGGATAAAGAGGGCGTACTGCAGCTGTTCGCAGATCATATGCTGGACCGGACGGGCACGATCAAATACGACATTGAATACCGGCTCAAGACAAAAGCAGGCGAGTACAAATGGTTCCAGGCGACGGGCACAACCGTACGTGCCGCTGACGGATCACCTATTATGGTAGCCGGAGCTTTGCTGGATATTCATGATAAAAAAATCAAGCAGGACGAGCTGGGCGCCCTGGTGGTCCGCTATGATCTGGTGAACCGCGCCCTGGTGGAAGCACCTTGGGATATGGTGGTTATCGCAGGCGATCCGGTCAACCCGGATAATGAGTTCTGGTGGTCGGAGCAATTCCGCAGAACGATTGGTTTTGAAGGCGAGCATGATTTCCCGAACCTGTTAAGCAGCTGGAGCAACCAGCTACACCCCGAGGATCTTCAGCCCACGCTGGACGCCTTCGCCAATCATCTGAATGATTACACCGGGCAGACGGACTATACAGTGAACTACCGCTTGCGCTCCAAAAATGGCGAGTATCGCTGGTATCACGCAGGCGGTGAAACGATCCGGGACAAGCAGGGTATCCCTCTGCGGGTAGCAGGAACGATTCGTGATATTACGCAGGAAATCAATAAAGAGGATACAATTAGGCGGGTAAACCTGCAGATGGAAGGCTTGCTGACTGCGATTAACGAGATTGTTCACGGGATTGTATCGGTAACAGAGCAGGCACAGGATATCGCCGAAGTCCAGGAGCAATCCTACAAGGCTGCAGTAGATGTGAAAGAAAAAACGAATGAAACCAAAGAAATCACCAAATTCATCAGCGAGGTCTCGAATCAGACCAGTCTGCTCGGGCTGAATGCTTCCATTGAAGCTGCTCATGCGGGGGAGTATGGCCGGGGCTTCTCTATTGTGGCAAGTGAGGTGCGCAAGCTTGCAGACCACAGCAAGATGGCTTCGAATAATATTGAGAAAACTACGCAGGAGATGAATGACCGCATCGATCATATTATCAGCACCATTAACGGCATGTCCAGCTTGACCGAAGCACAGGCTGCTTTGACACAAGAGGTCAATGCTTCTGTAGAAGAAGTAAGCAGAATGTCGGAGGAGCTGTTAGGTATTCTGCGTACTTTATAAGCGTTAACTGGAATGGAACACCATAGCCTGAGATCAAAAAGCGGAACGGAGCTTCAAGCGTTTCGCTTTTTGTGCTGCAAATTAGATTCGATATCAGCATTGACAAATCGTTAGAATCCGGCTATATTTGGTTTCCATAAATTATATTTCGCGCAATTAATAGGAGGAGCATACTGATGTCCGAATCCAATCATGCTTTTGGTCAAGCGCTGGTGAAATCTCTGGTGGGAGAGCGCGGGCATATTCCGATCGCCCGGGCCTTGCCGGATCTGACACTGGAGCTTGCAGTTTATACAATAGAAGGAATTCCTTACTCCATCTATCAATTGGTGAAGCATATGGGCTACTGGCAGGACTTCATGCTGACCCATCTGGAGGGCGGCCGCCCGCAGCCGCCTGCAAGTGCACAGGAGAGCTGGCCTGCGGAGAAGGCTCCAGCAGATGAGGCGCAGCTTCAAGAAGCGATTACACATCTGCTGGAAGGGGTCGATAAGGCGGTTGCCATTGCTCAGACCGTCCAGCTTAACGAGGCGTTAGCCCATTTTCCAGGGGAGACCAAGGGTGGCCTCCTGCGCAACATTGCCTCTCATAACTCCTACCATCTGGGGGAGATTGTTCTGCTCCGCCGTCTGCAAGGGGCTTGGCCTCCGCCAGGGGGCGGATATCCTGCTTAAAGAGAATAATCCGAAATGTGGAAAAGTCTGCAATCTCAGGTTGCAGACTTTTTGGTATGGAAGCAATAACATTCATTGACAGTTCGTGAAAAAGTAGATGATAATTTAGTAGATTCATCCTGTAAATTATGGTAATTAGATCTATCAAATCTTCAAGGAGGCGGGCATGGAAGCAACCTATGATCTGTTTACGATTAAAACGCATTGCATGAATTTTTTGAACTACGCTTATCTCGGTATTGACAAGACTTCCCGCAAAGCTTTTGTAGTTGATCCATCCTGGGATGTATCGCAGATGATCCGTATTCTGGATTCGCATGAGGCCACAGTCACGGCTGTTCTGCTGACCCACTCTCATTTTGATCATACCAATATGGTGAAGAAGCTTGAACTGCTCTACCGTCCCACTGTCTACATCTCCAAAACCGAGGCAGATTACTATAAATACCGCTGCAACCGGCTCCGAACCGTCGAAGACATGGACCTCATTCGTATCGGTGATTCACGGATTACCTGTCTTGTGACGCCCGGCCATACGCAGGGAAGTGTCTGTTACTGGGGGCAAGACCATCTGTTCTCCGGGGATACGGTATTTATTGAAGGCTGCGGCTTATGCGACAGTAGCGGAGGCTCGGCTGAGGATATGTTCAACAGCATCCACCGGCTCATCCGGCTGATTCCTCCCAGCACCCGGGTATACCCGGGACATTCCTTCGGCGATCCGCCAGGCAAAGAGATGAGCTATCTCTACAAAAATAATCTGTATTTCCAGATTGATGATATCAATCATTTTGTGAAATTCAGGAACCGTAAGAATAATGCCCGGCTGCTTGATTTCAAATAAGCCGCTCTACAATCAGGGGGGGGACGGAAATGCACTGCGAAATCGTATTTATGTTCTCCGGGCAAGGCTCGCAATATAATAAAATGGGGCTTGAATTGTTCGGGAAGCAGCCGGTATTCCGGCAATCGATGGAACGCCTGGACCGGATTGTTCATCAGCTGACCGGCAAGAGCGTGATCCAAGAGCTGTATCAGAACTCACGAGGTAAGGGCGCCAGCTTCGATAATATTGTCTTTTCCCATCCTGCAATCTTCATGGTGCAATACGCGCTCGTGGAGACTCTGGAGGCTGAGGGAATAACCCCACGCTACACGCTGGGAGTCAGTCTCGGGGAGTATGTTGCGCTGGCGGTGGCTAAGGTGCTGACGCCTGAACAGGTGCTGGAGCTGATTGTGACGCAAGTACGGCTGCTAGAGGATACCTGCGACAACGGCGCGATGATTGCTGTTCTGGATCATGTGCAGCTCTATCACCGGAACGCCGAGCTGAACACCCGCTCCGAGCTGATCGCTGTGAATTTCGACAAGCACTTCACCATCGCCTGCAGAAGCGGGCATACCGGCGAAATCCAGCAGTTCCTCAGAGCACAGGGTGTAGCCAGTCTGAAGCTGCCTGTGAACTACGCCTTCCATTCCGCATTCATCGATGAACTGGAGAAGCCTTACCGTACATATATGCAAAAGATCGATTACAAGACACCTGCTCCGGGAGTGACACTGGTATCGGCCATGACCGGGGAAAATGTGCAGACGGTGGATGAATCCTTCCTGTGGGATGTGGTGAGGAAGCCGATGAATTTCCGCAGAGCCCTGGAGGGTCTGACTGCCGGCGGGCCGCGGCTGCTGCTCGATCTGAGCCCGTCGGGTACCCTGGAGAACTTCAGCAAGTATATTCTCGGCAAGCCGCTGGCCCATATGGTCCGCTCAGTGATTACGCCGATGGCCAGCGAGCTGAAGAAGCTGAATGAGATTGTGAATGCTACCTTAGAAGTCTGAGGAAGCCAAATCCCCGCAAGCAGAGGTTCTCTAAGTTATGGAGAGCCGCTGCTTTTCTGTTGTTGTAATTTGTGTATAATACATGTACAACCATACATATAACGGAGGGAACGATGAAGCGGTTCATGCCATATCCATCCCTCTTGAAGAGGTTAAGGGCGCATATGCCCTTTCTATTCAGCGGAAGTATGCCGCTGCGGCGGAAGATTCTGCTAAGCAACCTCCTGATTGTCCTGCTGGCACTGGTGATTTTCATGGTCAGCATTCAGCGGATTGTCTTCAATCAGACCCTGGAGAGAACCACGGCAAGCTCACAGCAGGAAGTGAGACTGGTCAAGCAGTCGATGGAGACGGTGTTCCAGTCGGTCCAGAATTTCACCAAGTTCGTGCTGATCAATCAGGACACCCAGAAGCTGCTCAGCAGCGATATCGGTGCCGGCAATGATGTTGCTGCACTGAAGTCCATCTACAATACACTGGCAGCGATGCTAGTAACCGAGCCCAATATTGATTCCGTAATTATAGAATCCTTGAGCGGCAATCTCTATTACACCTCCAATCTGACCGGCGTGACCCGGGAGAGTCTGGGGATCTACCCCAAAGCGGAGATCGATGCAGCCAGAGGCGGGGCAGTCTGGGCAGATTCGCTGAAGCCTGCCTTTTTGTCCGGGATGAAGCATAAGAATATGATCAGTGTGGGCAGGGTCATTAAGAGCATGGAGAAGGGGACCCCGCTTGGCTATATCTATGTCAACATTGACGAGCGGACACTTGCCCGCCTCTATCATAATGAACAGAACCCGGAGAGCGCTACGCTGGTCATTAACCGGTATGGAAGAATCATCTCTGCGAATGAAGCCTCAAGGGTGAACCAGCCGGTCCCGGAGGAATCCCTGACGGATTGGGTCAAGTCCATCTCACAAGGGACCAGGACCCAGGAGATCGCCGGAGACCGTTATTTAGTATCCATGCAGAGTCTCGCTCCCTATGACTGGAAGGTAGTCCAGCTGGTGACGATATCGGAGCTAACCTACGGATACTGGAAAATCGCCCTGCTGCTGGTCGGGTTCGGCCTGATCAGCATCCTGTCGGCAGTGCTTCTGTCTATTCTGTTCGCCCGCCGGCTGACCCGGCCTCTCAGCCAGCTTAGTGAGGTAATTGTCGAGGTGGGCAGCGGGAATCTGGAACGGCGCGCCGCCGCCGATTCTGAGGATGAGGTCGGGCGGCTCGGAGCTACCTTCAATGAAATGGTGGAGCGCATCCAGGGCTTGATGGTTCAGGTGGAGACAGAAGAGCAGACTAAGCGGCTGCTGGAGCTGCGGCTGCTCTATTCGCAGATCAAGCCGCATTTCCTATACAATACACTGGATACGATCCGTGCAATGGCGGTGATGTCGGGGGCGAAGGACATCAGCAAGATGCTGAAGGCGCTGGGTGAGTTCTACCGGATATCACTTAGCAACGGACAGGAACTGATTACGGTGGCCCAGGAGCAGAAGCATCTGGAGAGCTACCTGTATATTCAGCAGATCCGTTTCCCTAAGCTGAACTACCGGATAGGGTTCGAGCCGGGGCTGGAGTCCTGCCTGGTGCCGACCATGCTGCTTCAGCCGCTGGTCGAGAATGCGATCCACCATGGCATTAGAGGGATGGCGGACGGAGGCTGGTGTGAAATTACCTGCGAAGCGGAAACCACGAATGGACAGAGCCTTCTCTGCTTCACTGTCCGCGACAACGGCAAAGGCATGAGCGAAGAGCAGCAGCGGAGGATCTGGTCCGGGCATGACAGTGCAGACAGGTACAGCTTCGGACTCCGAAATATTCAAGACCGCATCCGCCTGCGGTTCAGCGGAGCCTATGGAATCCTACTAACCTCTGAGCCGGGCAAGGGCGTAGAAGTGAAGCTGCGCTTGCCGCTGCTTAAGCAGACGAACGAACAGGAAGAGGGGACAGTCAGACTATGAGTACAGCACCGATAGCCCGCGTCCTGATTGTGGATGACGAATATTATTTCAGGCAGCTCCTGATCCGTCTGGTGGACTGGGAGGCCGCCGGGTTCGAGGTGGCCGCAGAAGCGGATGACGGCACGGCCGCATTGCAGATCATCGGGGATCAGCCGATTGATCTTATCATTACGGATATTGAGATGCCGAATATGAACGGGCTTGATTTCATTCAGGAGGTCCGGAAGCTGAATTCGGCGGCCAAGCTGATTTTCATCACCAGCTATGATAATTTCTCATATGCCCAGCAGGCCATATCGCTTGGAGCGGACCATTACCTGCTGAAGCCCGTGGATGAGGATGCTGTCGAACAGGCCCTCCGCACGATCCGGACGCAGCTGACGGAGAAGTGGGAGGCCGAGCGCTACATCAACCGGCTCAGAATCAAAGCCGGGGATGTGCAGGAGCCGCAGGCAGGCGATGTCCGTACGCCGAAGCGGCAGAGCAGCGGCACTGCCTTAATCGGCAAGACCATTGCCTATGTGACGGAGCATTATGCTGAGGACACATTGTCACTCCAGAGTACGGCCAGCGCCCTGTTTGTGAATCCCAGCTATTTAAGCCATGCGTTCAAGAAGGAGACCGGCGAGTCTTTTGTGGAATATGTGACGAACGTCCGTCTTGGCGAGGCCATGAAGCTGCTCAGCCAGGGGGCCTCCGGGGAGGAAGCCCCGGCACCCAAGATTGCGACGATTGCCCGGCAGGTGGGCTATAAAGACCCGTTCTATTTCAGCAAATGCTTCAAGAAACGCTACGGAATGACTCCGAATACCGTATACGGCGGTTCCTATTCGGATACTTAAAGAGCAGCTATACTTAGAGTCCGGTGTTTTGCAGCCGGGCTTTTTCGTTTGAATAACTTTTCACTGATTAAAGTTAACCCTGTGTAAAGCTGCCGTTAACATGGGAACGCCCCGTAAATTGAGTGTAAAGTTACCTAACACACCTAAAAATTTTACTGTTAGAACCAATATATCTCCATTCGTACACGGCGGTTCACTTGTTAAGATGATACCTGTAAGTCAAAACCCGAAATATTGAAAGGTGGTCCAACACAAATGTTCGGAAAAAAGCTTGGGGTAGTTGCTGCATCCATCGCGCTTAGCAGTGTAGTGCTTAGTGCTTGCGGAGGAGCTAACGGTAACGAAGAGGCAACTCAGAATCAGGATGCGAAAGCGGCGGAAGGCAAGGAATCTGTCTCCTTATGGATGTTCGATGCAGATCCGATGTATCAGGCTGCTGCTGAGGCTACCGCAGCGGAAGTCGGCGTGGATTTGAATTATGAGTACATACAGGATGAGACCTACAAGACCAAAATCAGTGTTGCGCTGGCTGCCAATGAGCTGCCGGATGTCTTCCAGCAGCATGCCGGGAAGTCCTACCGGACACCTGTTCTGCAATCCAAAACGGTAGCTCCTCTGAACGATACCCTGGATTCTACGGGACTTGGCGCGAAATTTCTGGACAACCAGCTGGTGAAGGAGGAAGACGGCAATATCTATTCCGTTCCTTCCAACATCAGTACAACCCTGGTCTTCTACTATAACAAAAAGCTGATGAGCGATCTCGGCGCTACGCCTCCGGCAACCTGGGACGATCTTCAGGCGCTTGTAACCAAGGCCGATGATAAAGGGATCATCCCGATCGCCCTGGGCGGCAAGGAAAGATGGCAAGGCGATCTGCTGTACAACCTGCTCGTAGCGCGCCAGGACGTTAACGCCTTCGACAACGCGCTTAAGGGCGATGCGAAGTTTACAGATGCTCCATTTGTAGATGCAGCGAAGCAAGTAGCCACCCTGGTAAGCAGCAATGCCTTCCAGAAGGGCTTCCTCGGCTCGGCTTACCTGGATGCCCAGGAGCTGTTCAAGAACGACAAGGCTCTGATCTGGATTGACGGCAGCTTCAACTTCGGCGCGCTGTCGAAGGCCATGGGCGATAATCTCGGATATATCGCTTTCCCGAAGACTGGTGCAGAGGATGTCTACAGTGCAACGATCGGCTTCCAGAACTCGGCGGCTCCTTACTCCTTGTTCGTGAACAACAGCTCCAAGCATCTCGACAAAGCCAAGGAATTCGCAATTAAGCTGTCCCTTAAGCTCAATGATGAGTTCGTACGCAAAGGCCTGCCAGGCTATGCTGCCAGCGAAGTGAAATCGGAGTCGCAGAATGAGCAGCTCTCCGCTTATGCTTCCGATATCAGCAAAACAGCCAAAACTCAAGCGATGTGGTTCGGCCTGCTGTCGGCAGATACAGGTCAGGAATACCGCGATATGACGCAGCAGCTCTATGGCGGCAATCTGACGCCTGAGGAATACACGGCCCAGCTGGAAACCTTGCTCCGTTCGGCAGAGTAAGACAGGTTTTACAAATATAATAGGGGAAAGGCGATGCAGTCTCATGGACCGCATCGCTTTTCTGCACTCTGATAGGTGGATAGTGATGGAAAGAGCGCTCTCGGATAAGAAATTAATCGCTTTGTTTCTAGTACCCGGCTTAACCGTGTTTCTGGTCTTCTACTTCGTGCCGATCCTCATGACGGCGTATTACAGCTTCCAGAAGTGGGACGGAATTAACCCAATGGCCTTCGTAGGCCTGGATAATTACACCAAGATGTTCACCGCAGATAAAAGCTTTTGGAAGGCGGTATGGAACAGTGTGGCCTTCCTGCTGACGGGCGTGTTCGTCCAGCTTCCGCTCTCGTTCGGCCTGGCGCTGCTGGTCTCCCGCAAAATGAAGGGACGCAAATGGTTCCGCAATATTTACTTTTTCCCGGTGGTTATGTCAACGACGATGGTCAGTCTGCTGTGGGTCAAAATCTACGATCCGAACATCGGAATGCTGAACACGCTGCTGGAAGCCGCTCACCTCGGCAGTTGGGCTCAGGCCTGGCTTGGAGATACCAAGACGGCACTCTTGTCAGTCCTGATCGTAACGACCTGGCATTATGTAGGCTATAACATGCTGATCCTGTTTGCCGGTATCCAGGGTATCTCAGAGCAGTACTATGAGGCCGCGAAGCTGGACGGAGCTGTCGGCTGGAAGGCCGTCCGTTATATCACGCTTCCGTTATTGTCTGATGTGCTGCGGATCTGTGTCGTGCTGAACGTGATTTATGCGCTCAAGACTTTTGAAAGTGTGTATGTGATGACGAATGGCGGACCGCTGCATTCCACGACCATGATTGCCCTGAAAATGTTCCAGGAAGCGTTCCTGAAGCAGAACTTCGGCTACGGCAGCGCACTTGCCGTGTTCATGGTGCTGGAGTGCCTGATTATTGCTTGGGTGCTCAATAAAGTGCTGACCCGTGAAAAAATTGAATATTAAGGAGGACCGGACATGCTGAAGAGTACCAAAAACACTGGCATCTATCTACTGATGGGCCTCATTGCCGTCCTCCAGTTGTTCCCGCTCTACTGGCTTGTGGTAAGTGCATTTAAGGATAATTCGGAGATTATCGGCGGAGTGGTCTGGGCGCTGCCCACAGAATGGCGGTTTAGCAATTTCACAGAGGCCTGGGTAAGCGCCAAGGTGAATCAATACTTTTTCAACAGTGTATCTGTTACGCTGATTACCCTCTTGTGCGTGCTGCTGTTCGCTTCAATGATGGCTTATGCGCTGACACGGATGAGATTCAAATATAACGGTCTGATTCTGTTCATTCTGCTTATGGGGGTCATGGTGCCGATTCATGCTACGCTGATCCCGCTGTTCATGATCCTGAAGAATCTCGGCCTTCTCAGCTCGCGGCTGTCGATTATTCTACCGTACATCGCTGTGAATCTGCCGATTGGTGTCTATATGCTGTCGGCGTTCCTGCGGAGTATGCCGAAGGAGCTGGAGGAGGCTGCGTTCATCGACGGCTGCGGGGTGGTGAAGTCCTTCTTCAAGGTCGTGCTGCCGCTGCTGAAGCCGCCGCTGGCCTCGGTTGCCATCTTCGTGTTCCTCGCCGTATGGAATGAGCTGCTGATGGCGGCAACCTTCATCCAGAAGGAGACGCTGCGGACGCTGCCGCTCGGGCTGATGAACTTCAGCGGGCAATACAGCATTAGCTGGGGACCGCTGGCCGCAGCCATGGTGATCTCTACGCTGCCGATTCTGCTCGCTTATGTGCTGTTCAGCGACCAGATGGAGAAGAGCTTCACCGCAGGCGCAATTCTGAAATGAAGAGACGGAAGAAGGGTGAACGAGATGATGGAACCGGCAGCAAGCCGTAACCTGCGCAAGATCGTGATTATCGCAACCTCGGATGTTCATGGCAATCTGTGGGGGTACCGTTACGAGGACGGACTTGATACCGTAAATGACGGGCTCGCCAGAGTAGCCGCATATGTCCGGGAGCTTAGAGAGAGCGGGACGGAGGTTCTGCTGATCGATAATGGAGACATTTTCCAGGGGAATATGCTGACTGACGATGTCTACAATAAGCGGCCGGAGGACAAGCATCCGGTCGCGTCAGCACTTAATGCCATGGGCTATGCTGCGCTGACTTTGGGCAACCATGAGTTTAACTTCGGCCTTGGCCTGATTGAACGAATCAAGCAGGAGCTGAGCTTCTCGGTGCTCGCTGCGAATGTCTGGGACGCAGAAGGCAGACCCTTCGCAGAGCCATATGTGATCCTTGAGCAGCAAGGTATCCGGATTGCGGTCATCGGCCTGACGAATCCCAACGTTCCGCGCTGGGATGGAAGCAAGGTTGAAGGCTTACGATTCGGACATATGGCCGAAACCGCGCAGACTATTGCGGCCTCGCTACGCACGGAAGGGAAGGCGGACCTGATTGTGATCAGCGCCCATGCGGGCATGGTTGCAGAGTTCGATGAAGAGGGCGGCTCGGATGCCGCCGGACGGATTGCGGAGCTGGTTCCTGAAGCAGATGTGCTGCTGGTCGGCCATATGCATATTACCGTGAACCAGCGGATTGGGAGTACGGTCATTGGAGGACCGCGTGACCGGGGAAGGGAAGTTGTACGCTTCGACCTGACGGTTGAGGTAGATGGCGGACAACCCAAGGTTGTGAGCCGCGAGGTCACGGTGGTAGACATGAGCGGCTGGGCGCCGGACCCGGAATTGCGCAAGCTGATCGCAGGGGCGCATGAAGAGACCCTCCGGTTCATCGCCGAAGGCGGCGGAGGCTCTTCGATAGAGGGGGAGGGCGGCATTCTGGGCTATGCGGCCGCCGATTTCCAGCCTGAAGAGACTGCTGCCGGTCTGCCGGCGGGGCGTGTGCAGGATACGGCGGTCATTACCTTGATCCAGCGGGCCATGCTGGAGGCCAGCGGAGCGGATGTTGCCGCCACCAGCCTGTTCAACGACAAGGCGGATCTGAAGCAGGGACCGCTGACGTATGCAGATGTCTACCGCATTTATCCTTTTGACAATGTGCTGTATGTGGTTACCGTCACCGGCAAGGAGCTGAAGGCTTATACGGAAGCTTCCGCTGCCCATTTCCGGCAGTGGCAGCCCGGGGATACGGAGATTGCCGCCGATCCCGAGGTGCCGAGCTACCTCTACGATATGTTCGCCGGGATTAATTATCAGATCGATATCTCGCAGCCTGTTGGCCAGCGGATCATCCATCTGGCCTACCGGGGCAGAACGCTTGCCGATACAGATACGTTGCAGCTTGCTGTCAACAATTACCGGTATAGCAGCATGTTGAAGGCTTCGGGATTGGTCAGCGCCGTCAAGCACTGGGAGTCGGACTGCAGCGTCCGCGAGTTGCTGGTCCATTACATCCGGGAGCGCCAGACGATCATACCGGAGGTCGATCATAACTGGTCTATTGTGGGGATGGATTGAAAAGAGCAGCACCTCTCATTGATGAATGGTCAATGAGGGGGCTGTTCTTTTTTTATTGTATAGGAAGCTATAGTTTCCTTCTGCTGTGGAAAAGGTGTGTGTAAATTTGTGGATACGAGTTCTTTGAAAGATTCGTAGAAGGACTTTGATGCTGAATGTGACTGAAGGCTGAGGGTATGCTTACAACCGAATACAATGGGCTGTTACAGTGGAATATGGACCCAATGTATGTGAAAAACAGCATACATTGTACTCGCAAGCAGGCATATGGACCAATGTATGTGAAAAACAGTATACATTCGGTGCGACCCCCTTATCCCGGAGTCCTCCATATAAAATCAGCACTTGTCGTACATATGCTCTTTATTTCGCTTTTTCTCTCGGCCAGAAGAAGCGGGAGCGGTCTTCTAGAGTCTGGACCCACTCCGCAAAGGTAGCTGGCGGCATGTTCCGAAGGCTCGTATGCATTCTGCGATTGTTGTAAAAGTCCATGTACCGGTCCACTGCTTCATAGGCCTCTTCGAACGTGTCGAAGGCCTCTTTGCGGAACAAATCCCGATCAATATTACTGTGGAACGATTCAATAAAAGCATTGAAATCCGGCGTTCGAGGCGGAATACGTTCATGGGTCATTTCCCAGCTTTCACACATGTCGCCAAACAGGTGGCTGACGAACTGTGGACCGTTGTCGGTGCGGATCACCGGGCGTGCGCTGTCAGGGGCGCAGTGTTGCTCCATGGCGCGTCCCAGCGTCTGGCAGGCGTGCTTGGCCTCACACGACGATCCTCGGTGGTAGCCGACGATAACACGGGTAAACACATCGATAATGCTCAGGACAAAGAAATGCCGGTCACGGCCCGCCACGTACCCGTACTTAATGTCCATCTGCCAGAGCTGGCCCGCCCCGGTAATGACTCGGTTCTCCGGCAGCTTCCGGGGGTGCTTAAAGCGCTTGTGGCGCTGCGGCTGCAGGATATCCAGCGCCTGACACAGCCGATAGCTTTTCTTGTGATTGAGCCTCAGCCCGTGCTGGTTCCATAAGCACTTGGCCAGAAGTTTGTATCCGTACACATGCTCTTCTCCAGTGATTAATTCCAGCAGCCATTCCTGGATTTCCTCGTCGCTAATCTTCTCTCCAGACTCGGTCAGGGAATAGCCGGGTACGGGTCTTCCGCGCCCCTGGGATACGGCCTGTGCAACCTGCTTCTTGCGTTTCTTACGGTCGTAATACGTAGACTCTGCTAGCCCCACGAGACGTAGTACCAACGCTGCGGTATTCCCCTGCTTAATGAACATGTCGGCTACCTCGATTTTTTCGGATAAGCAGGGGTTGGCTTTTTTAGCAGTTCACGTAGAATCTCGATCTCTAACTCCTTTTCGCCGAGGATCTTGACGGCCTTCTCGTATTTCTGCTCCACTTCCAGGAGGCGCTTCAGTTCCTCCACCTGCTCCTGGGGATACGGATGATCTTGTTCCCCATGGGTCTCTCGGTAGTCCCTCACCCACTGATTCACCGTCGATGGGGTCACCCCATACTTTCGGGCAACCACCGCTGCCTTAATGCCTGACAACACCTCTTGCGCAGCCTTCTCTCTTGTTCCTGTTAAGTGTCCCATACCGTTCATCCTCCTCCTATATCTAGTCTACATTTTTGTGGGGGAGGACTCCAACTTCTTTAGGGGGCTGTGGAGCATTGTGCTCGCAAGCAGGCATATGGACCAATGTATGTGAAAAACAGTATACATTGTGTTCGCAAGCAGGCACACAGCCTGAATATATGTGAAAAACAGCATACATTATACTCGCAAGCAGGCATACGACCTGAATGTATGTGAAAAACAGCATACATTGTGTTCGCGCGAAGGTAATCTTATTCATCCTTTAGGATGATTTTTTTCTGTTCACTTATTTTCAGATATTAACCAACTATTGACAATCTGATGTATTAACACCATAATACACCTTATAGTGTATTAACCACTTAGTACATACACTTGTGAGTATAAGGGGTGTCAATATTGAACACAGTCAACCAATGGGCAGGTATCTCCTTCAATAGCCGTGATCCTGTTTATTCTCAAGTCGTTCGCCTTTTCAAAGAAAAGATCGTAACCGGTGTTATTCAGTCTGGACAGACCATACCTTCCAGAAGGGAGCTGGCAGCCCAGTTAAAGATAAACCCAAATACGGCTCAGCGGGCATATAAAGAAATGGAAGATCAGGGATTGATTGTAACAGAGGGTAACTCCCCCAGCCGCGTTACTTTGGATCTGGATGTATTGGCACAGATCCGGGCGGAGCTGCTCGGCTCAGCCGTTGAGGCCTTCGTGGCTTCCATTCGTAACATTGATGTTCCTCTTAACGAGCTGCTGCATGTGGTTCAACAGGTATATACAAAGGCGCAAACGGAAATCAGTCAGAAATCCCCGGAAGATTCTTGTGATAGTGTAAGAGGAGGAAAGAACGATGATTGAACTTATACGTGTTAGCCAAAAATACAGAACCAGACAGGTTCTTAAAAATGTCTCATTCACTGCCGCGAAGGGAGAAATCACTTGTCTGATCGGGGTTAATGGAGTGGGTAAATCCACTGTACTAAAAACGTTAATGGGGCTTACACCGATTCAGGGAGGAAGCATTCTGATTGATGGCGAGCCAATTAGCCAGGGTACTTATGAACAGATATCCTATATCCCGGACCATTTGGCAATTCCGGCATCCATGAAGCTCTCTGATGCACTTCGGTTCATGGAAGACTTTTATAGCAGTTGGAACATAGGGAGGGCGAACGAACTTATGAGTTTCTTCGATCTTGATTATAAGGAACGGGCGGGACGCTTGTCGAAAGGAACCGCCGCCAAGTTCAATCTGGTACTCGGCTTGGCTCAGGATTCCGATTATGTGATTATGGACGAGCCCTTTGCCGGGATTGACTTGTTCAACCGGGAGAGAATCGCAGAGGTGTTATCCAGTGAACTGGTCGGTAACCGCGGTGTACTCCTGACGACACACGAAGTGAGAGAGATCGAGCATCTTATCGACAAAGCTGTTTTGCTGCGTGATGGAGCTGTAGCCCGTAGTTTTGAATGCGAACAGATCCGAATTGAGGAGAACAAATCTGTCGTTGACATCATGAAGGAGGTCCTCCTCCCTTGAATCGATATCTTAAGCTTGTCCATCTGGAAGTTCACCGCTTCCAATATGCTATCTTCAGCCTGATGTTTTTGACGGCTACTATTCAAATTATCGGACTTGTGTATACTACCCGGCATAGAGTTAGAGGCTGGAAAGAAGCAGCCCGCCTCACAGAGCATTCTCCACGAAACTTTTCATTTGCCGATATCATCGGAGATTCTCAGTTCTTGTTCACGATACCTGTTTTAATCAGCCTTATCGTATTGGGATTGTATGTCTTTGGAATTTGGTACCGTGACTGGTTTGGTAGAGATAAGTTTGCCTACCGGTTGTTCACCCTGCCGACGGCAAGACGACACGTATACATGGCCAAAGCCACTGCAATCTTCATATTTGTCTTTGCTATGGTTTCAATCCAAGTGCTGCTGCTGCTGCTCGAACGCCAGTTATTTGACTGGATGGTTCCCTCCGAATATAGGATGTCCTCGTTGCTGGCTGAAGCGGTAGCCTCTAACCTGGTTTTTGTACAATACTTGCTGCCGCCAGACGGAATGCAATTTATCATCTATTACGGAACAGGGATTCTGGCTGTCTTTGTGATCTTTACGGCAATATTACTTGAGCGAAGCTACCATCTGGCCGGTGTAATCTATGCAATCTTGTATGTTGCTTCATGCGCGGCGGTAATCGGATTCGCATTCTCCCTACATCCGTATGTGTATTTCTATCCCCGGGAGATAACAGTCATCCGTTTGTGCATTTATATTGTTGTCATGAGCCTTACACTCACGCTTGGCTTCAGGCTCGTCTCGAAGAAGATCACCGTTTAGGGAGTGAATGACTAGTGAAACGTTACACGATTACGGGCGCGCTTGTTCTGTTAATAGTGGCTTCGCTTGGAACTTATTATGCTTATGGGGCAGAGTTGCGCCTGCCGGAATATCAGTTGCAGACACTGGAGGGGGATTCGGCCGAAGCTGCCCCTGTGAATCTGATTGGGAGCTATGTGGGCGGGAAAGGCTCTTATGCCATTGAAGTGTCCGCATCGGGCAGCAAGAGAGTTGGGCAGACATTCCGGGATCAATGGATGACAAGCAAAGGTCCTTCAGATGTGCAGACTTATTCAGAGTTCAATGCGCTGTATGAGGAGCATTCAGGATTTATGAGAGGGAAGAAGGGGACGAGCGGCTATTACCGGGATCAAGACACACTCATTTTTGCCAAGTCGGCTTCTATCGGTTCAACTAACTTGAAACAGGAGGGCAAGATTCGCTGGAACATCGATGTGCTGGATCTGGCCACGCGAAAGCAAGTCCATTATACGGATGAGCAACCCTATTCCGCACAATACGCCAGCGTGGAAGACGTACAGAAGGCTGGGTCAGAAATTCATGTACTTACTAACGTTAACAAGGTGAACCAAGATCATGAGATAATCGATAACGTGTATAATGCTCAGACGGGTTCACCGATCCGCAGTGTCAAACTGCCCTTAGGCACACCCTCCGGAAAGGATCGCGGGCTGGAGATACGGATCATCACTGAAGCAAAGCAGACAGCAGCCAACAGCAGAGTGCTATTTCTGGTGAAAGAGATCGGCAAGATCTGGACTGATGGTACACCAGCGGCAACCGACACTTTTCCTGTTGTGTTCTCTAAAAGACTTTTTGAATACCAATATGCTTCTGGAGAAGTGAATGAATTGCCGCTAGCTGCCAAGAGGGAAGAAGAACGAGCGCCAGGGCCTTGGACCCATTATATCCTGGAGGGAGATACGCTCACTACACTTCACATAGCAGAGGAGGCGGTGACACTCAACCGCTATGACCTGTCAACCAAGACGGATCACCCCCAAGTGACTATAAATGCGAGCCAACTCGGCAAGGGGAAAATCAGTCAAGCCCAGGCGGCGAACGGCCGGGTGTATCTGCTGCTGCAAACCGGGAGCGGTGTTATCAGCAACAACAGCATGCCAATTACAGCGGTAGCTGACATAACTGACGGCCATATTCTCTACAAAGGTATACCTGCGCTGGTCAAAGCCAATGGGAGACCCGTTAACCAGTTGGATGATGTCAGCTTATTGAATATAAGTATTACGCGATAAAGTATCCCCCTGTTCATACTCCGTTCATATTCCCGTCACGAAGAGGACATCTTAAGCAGGTACACTCTACCTATACCGCTAAGGCGAATCTACAGATAGAAGAACAGGAGAAGATGGACATGGCAGGAACCGCTGAAATAAATAAACCTGAAAAGGGACGCAAGAAACGGAAATTATGGTTGAAAATATTAGGTGGCATTATCGGAGTGCTCGTGCTGTTCATAGGCATCACCTTTATTGTTAATGTTATCAGTACCGGAATCGAGAAGAAGAAGATCGAATCGTACGGGCAGTACGTTAATGTAGAAGGCAAAAAGATGAATGTGCTGATTCAAGGCAGCGGGGAACAGACCATAGTTCTGCTGCCGGGGCAAGGAACCGCTTCGCCTGTGCTTGATTTCAAGCCGCTGATAGATCAATTGACGCCTTCGTACAAAGTCGTAGCCATAGAGCCTTTCGGCTATGGCCTGAGCGATGGGACAGATAAAGAAAGAACGACAGAGAATATTATCAGTGAAATTCATGAAGCTGTGCAGCAGCTCGGGCTGAAGCGTTACATTCTGATGGGACATTCCATTACAGGACTCTACTCCGTGTCTTATGTGAATGCTTATCCGGATGAGGTTCAAGCCTTCGTAGGGATTGACAGTAGTGTGCCCAATCAGCCAGGCATGGATGTGAAATTGCCGCTGAAGGCCATGAAGTTTGCCAAGGATTCTGGTGTGATGCGGCTGCTCCAAAAATTGGGCGGAGATTCGTTTAAATCGCTTGACTATGATGAGCATACCAAAGAGCAGATGAAACTGATCACCAATGTACACGGCAATAACTCCACACTGATGAATGAACTCAGCCACCTTGGCTCCAATTTCAAAAATGCCGAAAAGCTGACATACCCGCAGGATTTGCCGGTATTGCTGTTCGCGCAATCCAATAACGAGCGGAACAAGCAGTGGATTCCGCTGCATGAGGAGCAGGCGAAGCAGTCTGCACAGGGTAAATTGATCCCGATGGTAGGCTCCCATTACTTGCACCATACGAAGTACAAAGAAATCGCCGAGGAATTCAAGGAATACATGAAGACCGTTCAATTGAAGCAAGCGAAGTAGGGAGAATGGAATAATATAGTGCGGCGCCCCTAGGGGTGCCGTTTTTTTGTAGAAAGATAAGAATTTATATGCTTCGCGCTATAATTATCCTTCTATTTCTTGCTGAAACGGTACCGTCCTTTAAAAGGACGGCAAAGCCGTTTCCACTTGATATAACTAATTATAAATACTCAATTTCGCAACCTATTCCAATTACTGGAGTCTAATTTAAGAATCAGCAATTCTACAAATTAGATGAAATGGATGAGATGCAAGTATGAAAAAATGCAATTGGTTCCTCCTGTTCGCCGTCCTATTCTTATGCTTCCCGCTCAGCGGGCAGGCCAGTGCCGCCGTGAAGACAAGTCCGACCATCATACTGGACGGGCAAGCCATTCCTATGCAAAAGAAAGACAAGGTTGAATTGATTAACGGCAGTGTGATGGTTCCCTTGCGGATCATTGCGGAGAATATGGGAATGGGGGTCCTCTGGAATCAACAGGTTGGAACCGTAACCATCCCTAAGGAATCTGGCAGCATAGTGCTGACGATTGGCCAAAAGAAAGCCCTCATCGATGGGGCTTCCCATTCGCTGGCCACCGCTCCCCGGAACCGTAACGGAACCACGCTGGTGCCGCTGCGATTCATCAGCGAAGCCATGGGTGTCCAGGTGAGCTGGGACAACAGCCGCAAGGTGGTGGGCTTGACTTCAGCTCCGCTTGCGCCGGTGCCGCCGGTTTCACCGGCGGCTCCAGAGCCGGCTGTCACTCCCGCTCCGGTCAGCCCTGAAGGCCCGGAACAGCCGGTGACCCTGCCCGCCCCAGCCGCGGCGGCTTCCACCGTCCATAGTCTCAGCTTCAGCGATGACCGCCTGATGCTTGCTTTTACCGGCAATGTCCAGCCGTCTGTACATACCGGAAACGAACCTCTGCAGATTGTGGTGGAGCTGCCCCGAACGGCCTTTTCCGCAGATTTCTTACAGACGGTGTCATGGGATAGCCGCACCCAATCGGGCGAGCAGACTGTTACCGGCGTTCCCAATGTCAATAAGCTGTATTACGGACTTTCGGGAACGGACGCCGCCACCGTGCGGATTGTGATTGCGCTCTCAACGGATATGAAGTATACCAGCTACATCGAGGAGGATGCCGCCTCCCGGCTCCTGGTCGTCGACCTGAGCTCTGCCACAGCCGAGCTGCCTCCGGTAGAGCCGGTTCAGCCGGGCAACGGGAAGAAAACCGTTGTTATTGATGCCGGCCATGGGGCTGCGGACCCGGGAACGATCGGCATTACGAAGAAGCTGGAGAAAGATTTTAACCTTAGCGTCGCCTTGAAGATAGAGCGTCTGCTGCTGCAGGAGCCGGCGTTCAATGTGGTGATGACTCGCCGCGACGATACCTATCCGCCCAACAAGCGACGGGCAGAGATGGCCAACGAGCTGCAGGCCGATGCCTTTGTCTCCATCCATGGCAATTCTGCCACGGGGATGCCCAATGTCCGGGGAACCGAAACCTACTACTACAGTCAGGAGAGTAAAGCCTTCGCCGGTATCATGCATAAGCACCTGCAAGGGACCACCGGCTTTCCGGACCGCAAGGTTAAATACAACAAATATATCGTCTTGAAATATTCCAATATGCCAGCTACGCTGCTGGAGGTTGGTTTCTTATCCAATGCCGTCGAGGAAGCCATCCTGTTCTCCGACGATTTCCAGAACCGGGTAGCGGCTGCTATCGTAGCGGGCCTGAAGGAATATTTTGGGGTCGCTTGACCCCGTCTGCTCCTGCATTTATAGCTTTCAAGATCGCGGTCCGCTCCTTATAATATAGAGAGTGAGAGGAGAACCCCGCCTTAAGAAGCTGAGCGTATTTTGTAAATAAACAGGAGGTTGAGAAGATTGAATCCGCATGAACAAAGCGCGAATACGCCTAGCTTGTTCCGTAATCGCTTTCTGCAGACGATTCTGTTATCCAGCGTGCTGCTGCAGATCGGGATCTGGGTGCGTAATTTTGCTATTCTGCTCTATGTTGCGGAGAGGACCAACAATGATCCCTACGCCATTTCGCTGATCAGTGTAGCTGAATTTGCACCTATCTTTGTATTTTCCTTCATTGGAGGAACCTTTGCGGACCGGTGGCGGCCGAAGCGGACGATGATCTGGTGTGATTCCCTGTCAGCGGTATCGGTATTCGCCGTTCTGCTCAGCATTCACTTCGGTTCGTGGGAATCCGTGTATCTGGTCGCGTTCATCTCGGCCATTCTGTCGCAGTTCTCCCAGCCTTCGAGCATGCGGTTATTTAAGTTCCATGTGCCGGAGGAGCAGCTGCAGCAAGGGATGGCACTCTTCCAGTCGCTGATGGCCATCTTCATGGTTCTCGGACCGATGCTAGGTACTTTCGTATACAGCACCTTCGGCCTTGAGATCTCCATTGCCGTAATGGGCGTTGCTTTTCTGCTGTCGGCACTCGTGCTTATCCGTCTGCCGGAGGATCATATGGAAGCCGGGACAGTTGCCGAGAAGGGGCAATTCCGTAAGGACTTCACCGAAGGCTTCCGGTATGTCTGGCAGAGCCAGGTGCTGCGGATGCTCGGACTTGCGTTTGTACTGGCCGGACTTGCTGTGGGTGTATCCCAGGCACTGAATCTGTTCATCGTCACAGAGCAGCTTGGCCGAAGCAAGGAGTTCCTGCAATACATGCTGATGGTCAACGGTGCAGCCATGCTGATCGGGGGAGGGCTCGTGGCCGCTTTCGCCAAAAAGGTTCCGCCCCAGCTGCTGCTCGCCATGGGGATGCTGGCAGGTGCCGTATGTACCACTATCGTCGGGTTCTCAACAAGCGTTCCGCTCACGCTGACCGTGCAGTTCCTGAACGGGCTGATGTTCCCGTGCATTCATATCGGAATCAGTACCATGATTCTGAGGTGGTCGCACAGCGCTATTGTCGGCCGGGTCAACGGTGTGCTGAATCCGATGTTTGTCGGGATGATGGTCGTGTCCATGTCGTTCGCAGGTGCGTTGAAAAGCGCCTTCTCCCTGAGTACCATTTATGGCGGGGCTGGCATACTGTTCCTCCTAGGCGCCTTAATGATGCTTCCCATCATGAATCAAAAAGCGCCGGAGCAGGCACAGGCTGTGCAATAACATAAATATATGATCTAAACAGATAGAACACTTCTGCTCGTTAACTGAAACCATATCCCCTGAAAAGCCGCTGGTTAGCGGCTTTTTGTCGTTATACCAGACAAGTAGGTTAGAGCTCCACGCATGGGCATGACTAGGGGCGTGATGTACGGTTAGAGGAGCGGCGGAAACAGCTGAATTTGGATTTCCCTATGCTCAAAGATAATCCCAGGCTTGACCCTGACGTATACTGGAGGGTTTACAATGGCAGCAGGAGGGATGCACAATGGATAGAATAACATCATCTGCAAAGCACAACGATGGCCGGGAATCATCCGGGAGATGGCTGGCGATTACAGCGCTTGGATGGTTGGCCATGACGCTGGGGCTGTTCACCGCCACGGTTGCCGGGAACGCTGTGCGGGCCTCCGGCGGGGCGGACAACACCATTTCTGTCGTCCAGGCTATGACCGCAGCGCTGCTCATTGTACCTGCCGTTTATCTCATTCAGCGCCGGTTCCGGCTGACCGCCAAGCTGCTGCCATTGACTCCGGCCGCATTCCTGCATTTGCTGGGCGGCGGCGCATCTGCCTTGCTGATGGGGGGAATAGGCTTAATGATTACTGGGGCGCTGGGCTGGACCACCATTATTGCCTGGCATTTCTCCGTGGACCTGTTGCTGGCAGTAGCCTTCAGTACATGTATCGCTTTTCTGTACGAGGCGATGCCGGAGGAATTGTCGATGAGAGGAATCGTATACAGCGGCTTGCGGCTGCGGCTGCCTGCCTATGCTGCATATGGCGCTCAGGTGCTGCTGTTTGTACTGGTGCCGGTCACTGTAAACCAGCTGCAAGCCTGGAGCGGACAGGGCCGCGGAAATAGCATTAATGCAGAATATGTGATTATGCTGCTCTGCTTCGGCACGGTGCTTCAGCTATGGCGCAGCTTGACCGGATCGCTGTGGGCTTCCATCGGCTTTCACCTGGCGTATCTGGCAATGGCGCGGTTTGTCATTCTGCAGAGAGATCAGAGTTTACTAACGTACAATGAGCTGGAGGCAGGGACAGGCCCGGTTGTCATCCAGTTCGGAGTTGTGATTGTCGGCACCGCAGGACTGCTGTTACTGTTCAACCTGTGGCGCCGGCGTCGCCGGCGGACAGCCTCTCAGTAATAAACGATCATTCGGCATTGGCATGGCCGGATGAATTACTGTGCCAAACCTTCTATATAAGAAGCATTCAAGAAATTAACAAAAAAGCAAAAGAAGCGGAGGGGAAATTTGGAACTGCAGGAGCGTCAGCGACCGCCTTTAGGTTTGGATTTCTACCGCATTCAGCGGTATAAATCAGGAAATCCAAACCTAACAGCGGCCGGAAGTCCAAATGTTCACCGCAGTGACGATAAAGCTTCAAGTTTAGCTCTTAAGTGCTTCTTATGTAGCCAATAATATACCTATTTTGGAGGGAAGCCGATGTATACTGTAGGGCAATTGTCCAAGCTTACTGGTGTTTCTGTCCGCACCTTGCATTATTATGAGAAGCTGGGCCTGCTCCAGCCGGACAGGAAGACCGGCAACCAGTACCGATCTTATAGTGAGAATGATATTTTAAGGCTGCAGAAGATCGCTGTGCTGAAACACATGCATTTTAAACTGAGTGAGATCAAGATTATCCTCGACAACGGTGAAGTAGCTCACAATGATGTTGCCGTATGGAGCCGGGCCCTTACGCAGCAGATGGCCTTCGTGAAGCAGCAGCAGGACAAATTGCAAGCGGTAGAGCATTTGCTCTATTCTACCCTATACGCCATGCGGGCAAGCGAACAAGTAAATATAGACGAGATGCTTGAATTTATCCGTGAGCTTGAACAGCCTCCGCAAGGCAAAGCACTACGGCAGCAGTATTTCTCACCAGAGGAACTCGAGCTGCTGCCGATCAACGATGTAAGCAATCCGCTGACTATGGAGTGGGCCGATATTCTCAGGCGGGTTAAGGGACTGCTGGCAGAGCCGCCCGATTCACCGGCAGCGCAGCAGCTTGCGTCCTCTATTATAGAATACGCCGATACAATGTTTGGCGGAGATGAGCAGCTCATCCAGAAATATTGGGACTACATTACTCCGCAGGAGGGCCAGAATACGCGAGTGTACGGGATGACCACCGAAGTCATGCAATATATGGATGCGGTTATCCGCATTTATCTGGGTGAGGAAGATCCCCGCCCTTAATCGTTGTTCCATGAAGCGTGCCACCATCCGGGGCACGCTTGTTTCATTCCTCCCCCGCCACCGAACCCAGCTCCTGATTATCCCCGCCAGCCCGCTTACGGTACTCACCCGGGGTCAGGCCGGAGGCACGCTTGAACATGCGGATGAACGAGTTCACGTTCTGGTAGCCGACCTGAAGTGCGATATCCTGGATGCGCAGGTCGATGTTCATCAGCAGCTCCTTGGCCCGTTCGATCCGCAGCGTGTTGAGATATTCGCTGAAGTTAATGCCGGTCTTCTCCTTGAAGATGCTCGACAGATAGCCGGAGGTCAGATTCAGCTTGTCGGCTACAATGTTCAGATTGATATCCTCACCGTAATGCTTCTCCAGATACTCCAGCACGAAGCTGATGACCGGGTCCCGGGCCTCCGAGCCGCTGCGGATCGCCGCAAGCACCGGTGTCACCAGCTCCCGGAGCCATTCACTATACTGGTGCGTGGAATAGAAGGCGGCGAACGGCTCACCGGACAGGGCCGCGACCAGCCCCATTTCAAGCTCCGGCAGATTCAGCTTCATGACGGTCTTGCTTGTCTGTTCTGCCACCCCCGCAGCAAAAGCCCGGAAATCCTCCGCAGCGGCATCCTTATTCGACAGTTGCTCCAGTTGGCGGTCTATCCAGCCGAAGACCGCCTCTTCGCTGCCGGACTGCAGCAGGTTATGCAGCTCTTCCCCATGGGTGACCTTCAGATGAAACGTTTTGGCCGACGAGGCCCGCGGCTCCACGATGATCTGTGTCTCCCCGTTCAGTCTGCGTTCCTTCAGCAGCTCCGACAGGTTGTGGTAAGCATCGGTGAACGGGGTTTCCCACGAATACACCGGGCTGACCGCTATCGTGAGGTAGAGGGAACGCTCCTCTGCCAGCAGCTCCTGGAGTGTACCCAGCACCTGAAGTATGCCGCTCTGCGGACCGGGATCGAAAAGCAGCAGCAAGAGCAGATCCTGCTCCGGCTGCAAGGCGACGTTCTCGGATTCCTCCCCGGTGAACAGGCGCTGAATCAGCTGCCATAAGGCCAGCGTATGCTTCTCCGGATCCTCCGGGAGGCGGGTGAAGCTGAGCTTGAACAGGATGGAGGCATACGGCCGTTCGGAATGCAGCGCATCCTCCAGTTCGCTCAGACTTGCGTTCAGCGGAATGTTTTTCACCTTATGGGTATACGCATACTGGCGGACCAGCGAATTCTTGTGCGCCAGATCGTTCTGGATGAACCGGTTGTTCTCCAGGATGGAGCTTAGTCGGTCGCCGATAATGGCGAACTCCTTGACGCTGCTCACCTTGCCGGGGGCGCTGCCCGATTTGCGGTCGAACGCGGCGATCAGGCGCTGGAGCGGCTGGTTCAGCCGGTAGCTGAACAGGAGGGAGAACAGTAGGCTGACCAGAACCGCAGCAGCGAGCAGAACCGCGAGCAGCAGCCGCATGCCGCGCAGCCCGCTCGCGATGGCGGCAACCTCGGTGACCCGGACGTAGGTGAAGCCGGTCTGCGCCCCTTTTTGATAGAAATAATAGTTGTCCCCGATCCGCTCATGTGAGCTTGTAGTAACGGCATATTCCAGCGCTGGCAGCTCCGTCTCTGCGGTGGAGAAGAGCAGCCGGTCCTGCGCATCCATTATATAGAAGGGATTCTTCCCGGCATCCCCGTACGCCTGCTCCAGCCGCTGCGGATTCAGCATCACAATGCCGTAGACCTCTTCATAAGGAATCGCCTTGATCATGACCGGCATCAGCCGCCCGAGCGCACGCGAGGAGCTCATTGTTGTTTCCGTAAAAGAAGCAGCAGGGAGGACCTTCAGATACTGGTTGTCCATGGTCTGGCCGCTCCAGAAGTCCGCCGGATACTCCCCGCTGTAATAATATTTGCCGAACATGTCGGCCGCGGTACTCAGCCCCTCTTTCTCAAGAACATAGTCCTCCGCCTTGAAGTACAGAATGAAATTCTCAATATGCAGAAAAGGATTCCCGTACAGCGTCATCAGATCCGACTTGACCTCACTGAGAATATCATACCGCCGGTTCTCCTTCAGATGGCTGAGAATGCCCAGGTTGGCTGTCCACGTATCCGACTGGGTCAGCGCCAGAATCATATTCTGCGTCAGCCGGAAGTGATTCTCGTACCCTTCCACCGTCTGCTTCAGGCTCTGCTCGTTCTGCCGGACCACCTCCTGATAGACCTTCCCGCTAAGATATAGATGAGAGAACAGATTGAATGAAGCCAGCAGCAGGATGACGCTCAGGAAGCTGAGCATGAGCTTAACGAACAGGCCGCTAAGGGCAAATTGGCTGGTAAGCGGTCTCTTCATATGTATTCCCCCTTCAGGTGCAGCCGCTTGGTTATCGTTTTATCCTATCATAGCGGCCCAAAGCTGACACGCACAATATGCACTTTTGCTGATTTATACGCTATTCTAGGGAAATACGCAAATAAGGCGAAAAGATATATAACATGCTGATAGCGCTTCCCAAAGACTTGCCGCTATAATTCGGAGACAAACCCCGGAAACAGAGGGGAAGTTAGCTGACATTCAGCGAGCTGCATCATTAAGAACAAGAGGGGAATGCCTATGGCTCAAACGAGTGTAGTACAAGACAACTTGCGAAAGGAAATGAAAGATCCTTACCGGCGTCAAGGGCGTCTGCTGCGGACCTGGAACCATAACAAAACGCTATGGCTGCTGTTCCTGCCGTGCCTGCTGTACTATCTGATTTTCCGGTATGCGCCGATGTTCGGCCTCGTCATTACGTTTAAGGATTATAATCTGTTTAAAGGAATCTGGGCCAGCGATTGGGTGGGGCTGAAGTATTACCGGATGTTTTTTGAGAATCCTGACTTTTGGCCGCTGATGAAGAACACCCTGCTCCTGGGTCTGTACAAGCTGGTGTTCGGTTTCCCTGCCCCGGTGATTCTGGCCATTCTGCTGAATGAAGTCCGTAAGGCCGCGTTCAAAAAGTTCGTGCAGACGGTCAGCTATCTGCCGCATTTCATCTCAAATGTCATTGTGGCGAGCATGGTCATTATGTTCCTGTCGCCGACAGGCGGCCTGATTAACAATCTGCTGGGCACGTTCGGGATCGGACCGGTTAACTTCATGAATGAGCCGGGGATGTTCCGGGGGATCTATGTCCTCTCGGAGATCTGGCAGCATATCGGCTGGGAGACCATCATCTATCTGGCGGCATTAACGGCGATTGATCCCCAGCTCTATGAAGCAGCCGACATGGACGGGGCTAGCCGGATGCGCAAAATATGGCATGTCACGCTGCCCGGCATCTCACCGGCGATTGTCATCACGCTGATTCTGAATATCGGCAAGGTGCTGGAGATTGGCTTCGAGAAGGTGTTCCTCATGCAGAACCCGGCGATCTACGATACGGCCGACATCATCAGCACGTACGTATATCGGGTCGGGATGGAGCAGGGGAACTTCAGCTATGGCGCTTCGATCGACCTGTTCATGGGCATCATCAGCCTGATCTTCATCTATAGCGCCAATTACATCAGCCGCCGGGTCAGCGAGACAAGTCTATGGTAGAGAAGAGGTGTGGTGATGAGATCACCGAGAATATCCTTGTTTAATGTTGTCAGCACGTTCTTTCTGCTGATCGTTGTGGTGATTACGCTCTATCCGTTCCTGCACATGCTGGCGGTGTCTCTGAGCAGCGATATCAATGTCATCAAGAACACGGTATCGTTCTGGCCCAAGGGCTTCAATGTGAAGATGTACGAGCTGGTGCTTGGAGACCCGAAGATCTGGACGGCATATAAAAACACGCTGATCTACACTGTGCTCGGCACGCTGATCTCGCTGGTGGTTACGTCAACCGGGGCTTACGCGCTCTCCCGCCGGGATATGGCGCTGCGTAAGACCTTCACAATGCTGATCGTCGTGACGATGTTCTTCAGCGGCGGGATGATCCCGACCTTCCTCGTGGTCCGCTCCCTGAATATGGTGGATACTGTATGGGGCATGGTCCTGCCGGGCGCGGTCAGCACCTGGAATCTGATTCTGATGCGCACCTTCTTCTCGGGCATTCCCAAGGAGCTGGAGGAATCCGGGCGCATCGACGGGTTGAATGATATCGGGATATTCATGCGTATTATCATTCCGCTGTCGAAGGCTTCCTTCGCCACTATTGCTTTATTTTACGCAGTGGGCATGTGGAATAACTTCATCTATCCGCTCCTGTATCTGCGCACCCCGGATTTGTTCCCGCTCCAGGTGCTGCTCCGCAATCTGGTGCTGGCGGGCAGCGCAAGCTCGGGGGATGTGACCGGGATCGGTGGAGACAACCAGGTCGTTGAAGAGTCACTCAAATATGCAACGATTATGGTCTCTACGCTGCCGATACTCACGGTATATCCGTTTGTTCAGAAGTATTTTGTCAAAGGCGCCATGATCGGTGCAGTGAAGGGCTGAACCGGCCCTGAACCATAACTACTACTTAAGGGAGAGATGAGGAATGAACAAATGGAAGTCTGTAATGCTGCCCCTCGCGGCAGCGGCAATACTGGTGAGCGGCTGCAGCGGGGGCAATAACAATTCCGCTTCGCCTGCGGCTACGGCTGCACCTGGAGGAGAAGCTTCTCCGGCCGCTTCGGAAGCGAAGCAGGCCCACACCTTCACCGCCCTGCTGGACAACAATGCCACCTTCCCATATTCCAAGGACTGGCCGGTCTGGGGCTGGATCAAGGATCAGACCGGCGTCACTCTGGAGGTGCAGACACCTTCCGGGAAGCTGGCTGAAGCGTTGAACCTGGCGGTGGCTTCCAATGCGCTGCCGGATCTGATGTATATGCCCAACCGCAAGGAATCGAACAAATTCGGCCAGCAAGGCGCACTCGTAGACCTGATGGAATACATGGACAAGCTGCCGAATCTGACCGCCTGGATGAAGCAATACCCGGATGAGGCGAAGGCCGCACTCTCCGCTGACGGCAAAATGTTTATGTTCCCGAACCAGGGCTTCGGAGAGACGAACCGGATGATCTGGATGTACCGCCAGGATGTTTTTGAGAAGGAGGGCATTCAGGCCCCCAAGACTTATGATGAGCTGCA
Source organism: Paenibacillus sp. FSL R7-0302 (assembly GCF_038006885.1). NCBI lineage: Bacteria > Bacillati > Bacillota > Bacilli > Caryophanales > Paenibacillaceae > Paenibacillus > Paenibacillus sp. FSL R7-0302. Next base: position 2,779,540 of record NZ_JBBOWB010000001.1, on the reverse strand, counting down.
TACGGCTCTGAAGACGCTCAAGACGAAATACCCGGACAGCTACCCGCTGTCGCTCCGTTACGGACAGATCCCCGATGAGATGAACACGAATATGACGGTCAACTATGGAACAGGCGAAGGGGCGTACTACGATTTTGATACAAAAGAATGGCGCTATGGGCCGACAGAGGACAGCTACAAGGAAATGGTAGGCATGTGGAAGCAGTTCTACGATGAAGGGCTGATTCCGCCGGACTTCCTCTCGCTGCAGACCAAGCAGTGGCAGGACATGGTGTCTACCGGCAAGTCTTTTGTAACCGTGGATTATATCAGCCGTGTGGACTTCTTCAATAATGCGATGCGCAAGGAGAATCCTGAATTCAATATGCAGTTCTTGGCTCCTCCCGCAGGGCTTGAGGGCGGCAAACAGCTGAATCCTTACTTCCATTACATGGAGGGCGGTCTGACGGTTGCTTCGACCTCCAAGAATATCGAGGATATCATGGCATACATGGACTTCTTCTATTCGGAGGACGGCCGGACGCTCAGCAGCTGGGGTGTGGAAGGTGAGACGTATGTGAAGGAAGGCGATACGATCAAGTTCAAGCCGGAATATACCGATGTGATTGAGATGCGGAAGCAGACGGGACTTCAGACCAGCGGAACGTATACGTGGATTGACTTCAACGCCCATCTGTCCCTGTTCTCGGATGACCTGAAGCACGCTTATGAAGAGGCTGTCAAATACGATCCGGCCAACATGCAGCCGCGTCCGGCCTTCACCGAGAAGGAGAATGAAGTCATCTCGATCACCGGACAGGCGATCAAGAAGCACCGCGATGAGAGCTTCGCCAAGTTCGTGACCGGTTCCCGTAAGCTGGCGGACTGGGATAAGTATGTCGAGGAGATTAACAATCTCGGAGTAGACAAGCTGCTGGCGACATATAAGGAAGCTTACGACCGCGTTCAGAATATTCAATTAGGCAGCAAGTAACCGGGTGCGGACCGCAAAGAAGAACCGCTGAAGCACAGGCTAGGCAATCAGGGTATTCGCTTGACCATTAAAGGAGGCGGCGCTTATGAAGCAAAGGCTGCAAGGTTCTGGTAAACGGCTTGGATGGATATTGCCCTTGATCGGTCTGATTATTGTGATAATGGCAGTTCCGGGCACTGCCCGGGCCGCAGGCACCATTACACTGGATGAACCGCCCGGGGGATATGTATCCTCCGGCGGGCCGGTGGAGATCAGCGGCACCTATACCGGACTGTATGATGTCCGGTTGTATGTGAACGGGACAGCGCAGTTCGAGGTGCTGCTGGATGACCCGGACGGGGATGACAGCGGCAGCTGGTCTTACACCCTCGACACCTCACGTTACAACGGTTCGGTGGAGCTGGTGGCCCGCGGGCTGGATACTTCCACCCGCTACGGGGTGTGGAGTCCGTCCGTCACCCTTGAGGTGAACAACCCCACAGGCGTTGCGCCAGTGGTGACGATTACCGGCCCGGACGAAGGAATTGCTGTGACCGGACAGGTGGCGGTAACCGTTCAGGCAGAATCGATTACGCCGGTCTCGGCCGTGCAGGTCCGGGTGAACCGGGGACCGTGGCAGCAGGCCGCTTATAACGGCACGGAATATGTATATGCCTGGAATACGGCGGGCATCGGTGACCGCACGATCAGCCTGGAGGCCCGGGCCACGAATGCTCCCGGACGCTACGGCTACAGCCCGACCGTCTATGCGCAGGTCGGTGCGGGCACGCATGAGCCGGCGCTTCCTCTGCCGGATCAGGACCGGGCCATGTGGATCTGGGAGCCGGAGAGCTATAAGCTGCTGCTGAATCCGGGCTCGCGGGAGGTGCTGGAGTCCTTCGTTACGGACACCGCAACCTTCGGATCAGAGCCGGTGACGACGCTGTATCTGGCTGTGGGCAACTACGCGGGCTACCGGGCGCTGGAGGAGCAGGAGGATGAGCTGCGCTCCTTCATGCGCTGGGCGCATGCGCGGAATTTAAGCGTCCATGCCCTTGTCGCAGGCGGAACCTCCCCGGCTTATATGGGTGCTTATGAGCGCTACCATAGTCATGCCGTACGGGAGATCGAGCAGATTATTAACTACAATCTTGCGGCGGATGCGGATGAGAAGTTCGATGGAATCAATGTGGACATCGAGCCGTATATCTCCCCGGACTTCAAAGACCCGAGCAAGTTTCTGCAAAAGGAGTACCTGGATGGCCTGCGCAAAATGATTGACCGCCGGGATACAGCCGGTATCCGGCTGCCCTTCGGCCCTGCTGTCCCTAAATGGTATGATTCCTCCGAGCAGGGGGCGAATATCCAGTGGAACGGCACGACGAAATGGCTGTCCGAGCATATCCAGGATATCTCCGATTACATCTCGATCATGGATTACCGCGATTCCGCAGACGGAACCGCAGGCATCATTGCCGGCGCAGCTGGAGAGCTGACTTATGCCGAGGCGATCGGCAAGCCGAATTCCGTAGTCATCGGGGTAGAGACGCTGGACATTGCGAACAGCGGTGACCCGGAGACCATCACCTTCCAGGAGGAAGGCCGCAGCCACATGGAAGCAGAGCTGGACAAGGTCTATGCCGCTTCCGGGCAGAGCAGCGCCTTCGGCGGAATCGCTGTCCATCACTATGATTCCTACCGGGCCCTGCCTTCGTATTGGGGACCAGGCGGTGTCATCTGGACAGCACCGGAGGATCAAGAAGCACCGTCTGCACCTGCGGGCACTCCGTCCGCCGTTGCCAGCGGCTATCAGAGCATAAGGCTGAATTACGGAATCGCTACTGACAACTTTGAGGTAGACCGCTACATTATCTACCGCAGCACGGTCTCCGGCTTCACGCCAACCTCTGCGAATATTGCCGGTCTCGCCCGGGGCCTGAATTACCAGGACAAGGGACTGCTCCCGGATACCACTTATTACTACCGCATCGCCGCCCGTGATCTGGCGGGTAATATCGGGCCGCTCTCCAGCGAAGTGTCTGCGGTCACCGGTAGCACAGCGCTGAAGCCGATGATCGTGACAGATATGCAGCTATCATATACTGGAACCGCTGCGGCAGCTTCCATGAAAGTGCGTGACTATACCACAGGGGCGGTACTCGCAGGGGCGGCTATAGAAGGACGGTTCACCTATTCAGCAGGCCGTTACGCGGCGGCAGTAACAGGTGCGGACGGTCGGGCAGCCTTCACTTCGGAGGCTATTCCGTCGGGGCGTCAAGCCGGATTCGAGCCGAGGAGAGTTCAGGCTGCCGGATATTATTATGCCAGCGCCCATGACCTGCCACACACTACGGCGTTGCTGCCGCACGGCGGACTCAGCGGATTAACGCTGTCGGCAGGAGAGTGGGACAAGCCTTTCGCTTCGGGTGATAAGGCCTATACCTTAACTGTCAGCAGCAACGTAACGGCGCTGCAGGTCACACCGGTTACCGCCAAGGCCTCGGATGCAGTGCTTGTAAATGGAATGCCAGTGGCATCGGGAACAGCCGCATCCGTTACGATCGGTTCAGAGCCTGCGGATGTGCCGGTCCTGGTGTACCACGAAGACGGAACCGCAGATCTCTATCTGCTGAATATCGAGAGAAGTGCTCCGGCAGATCCGGTGATCCCGGTCACCATGGATGCCTATGTCCATGAACATGAGCCCTCAACTAATTACGGGCAGGAGCCTGTGCTGGAGGTTGCCGATCTTCCAAATGCACAGGGAGGAGGAGATCGCATTGCCTTCATGAAGGCGGAACTGAATCTCTCTGGAACAGAGGTGCAGTCCGTAACGCTTAATGTCTATGTTACCGCTGCTCCAGTTTCTCCGGTTACACTTGCACTAAAGGGCTACACCGGAGCGCAATGGACCGAGAGCGGCATCACCTGGAATAACCGGCCCGTCAGCGGCGGAACGAATCTCGGAACGGTCCGGGTTACCGGGGCCGGCTGGTACAGCGCGGATGTGACCGCTTATGTTATCGCGGCAGCTGCGGCTGGACTTACGCCGACCTTTCAGTGGAGCGATCCTAATACTACGGGAATCGTTGTAACGCTGGCCAGTTCTGAGAATTCGGATAACAAGCCATATTTGATGGTGAGTAGCGGGTTGTAACCGAGTGGATGCGCTAAGCAGAGCGTGACTGGAAGAGTAGAACTGGATGAGTTTAGTGAAAGAGAGTAACGAGAAGATCGTAATTGGATGAGTGTAACAAGCAGGGGCGGCCCCCGTCCCTGCCACAACCCAATAAGGAGGGATGACGTAGCTATGAATGAAAGTATGGCTCCGGCAGATGAGCATCAGGTGGAACGTATGCGTGTTCTGGTTTATCACCACCGCAGTGAGATGGGAGCGGCGGCGGCAGGAGCAGTTGGGCAGCGAATCAGAGACTTGCAGGGGAATTCCCAGGCTCCGGTTCGCATTGTATTTGCCGCAGCTCCGTCACAGAATGAGCTGTATGAGGGGCTGGTGCAGGAGCAGGGAATTGATTGGTCCCGGGTGCATGCTTTTCATATGGATGAATATATCGGCCTGACGGAAGACGCGCCACAGCGCTTCGGGAACTACTTGCAGGAACGGCTGTTCAGCAGAGTCAATCCCGGACGGATCGAGCTGCTGGGCCGGACGGGCAATATTGAAGAGGAGTGCCGGAGATACGCAGCGCTGTTGAATGAAGCTCCTATTGATATCGTCTGTCTCGGCATCGGGGAGAACGGGCATATTGCGTTCAATGATCCGCCTGTAGCCGATTTCGCCGATCCGCTTCTTGTTAAAGCGGTCGAATTGGACGAAGCCTGCCGGACGCAGCAGGTGAATGACGGCTGCTTCGCCAGCCTGGACGATGTACCTACTCATGCGCTGACGCTGACCGTCCCCGCCTTGATGGCAGGACATCACCTGTTCGCCATTGTTCCCGGCACGGCCAAGCAAGCCGCATTGCAAGCGGCGCTTCATGGCCCGCTCAGTACCGTGTGCCCGGCGAGCATCCTACGGACCCATCCCGCCATTGAGCTGTTCACGGACCGGGAAGCCTTCGGCTCATGAACGGTGTGATCTCGGGAAGACATTACAGAACCGGCCTGCCGCTTGAGGTCCACGTTAACGGTGGCGTTATTGAAGCGGTTCATACGCTGGCCGAGAGTCCGCATATGGCAGATTGGCCCTGGCTTGCGCCGGGGCTGGTCGATTTGCAGGTGAACGGCGGCTGGGGACTTGACTTCAATACGCTGCCGCTTGCGCCGGAGACTGTAGCCGGACTCTCGCGCCGCCTGCTGGCCCGGGGAGTCACCTCTTATTGCCCGACCCTGATCACCAATGGGCCGGACCAGCTCGCCCAGGCAGCATCCGTGATTGCTGAAGCCATGCGGACACAGCCGGATATCGCCGGGCTGATTGCAGGCATCCATCTGGAGGGGCCATTCTTGTCCCCAGAGGACGGTCCGCGCGGGGCGCATCCTCTGGAGCATATCTGCCCGCCCGATTGGGAGGCCTTCTGCCGCTGGCAGGAGGCGGCGGAGGGGCTGATCCGGATCATTACCGTGTCCCCCGAATGGCCGGGAGCCGCAGCCTTCATCTCCAGATGCACCGCTTCCGGCGTCAGGGTCTCCATCGGACATACGGCGGCCTCACCGGAGCAGATCCGGCAAGCAGTGGCCGCAGGCGCGGTGATGTCCACGCATCTGGGCAACGGCACGCATCTCACGCTCCCGCGCCATCCCCATTATCTGTGGGAGCAGCTGGCTGCCGATGAGCTGTATGGCTGCATGATTGCCGACGGCTGTCATCTGCCGGATGCGCTGCTGAAGGTGATTCTGCGGGTGAAGCAGCGCCGGGCGATTCTGGTCAGCGATGCCGTCTCGCTGAGCGGCATGGCGCCGGGTGCCTACCGGCTGCATATCGGCGGCGATGTGGTGCTGACGCCGGAAGGGCGGCTGCATCTGGCCGGCCATCCGCAGCTGCTGGCCGGATCGGCCATGATGCTGGCGGACCAGGTGGCCTACCTGGCCCGGGCCGGGCTGGCACCGCTGGAGGAGGCGCTCGACTGTGCCTCTCTTCACCCGGCCGGGCTGCTGGGGCTCCCGCAGGCTGCCGGGCTTACCGCAGGTGCGCCTGCGGATCTGATCGGCTTCCGCAGGGACGGCGGAGCGATGGATATTCAGGCGGTGTGGAAGAGCGGCCGGATTACAGCGGCTGGTAAGGATTAGGAGGGCATCAGAATTAAAGAACTGATGCCATTTCATTAACGCGATAGGGCAGAACGTTGCATTCGTCGCGAACAACCACCGACCATTTTCGGACCGGGCGCGGCGTGTTGACCAAATGTAGTCGAAAAACCAACCACAATCGGACCAGAGGCGGCACGCGAGCCAAATGTAGTCGAAAAACCGATTACATTGCGACCGGGAGCGGCGCGTGAGCCAAATGTAATCGAAATACCGATTACATTCGGACCGAGGACGGCGCATAGGCCAATTGTAATCGAAAAACCGATTACATTCGGACCGGGGACGGCGCCATAGGCCAATTGTAATCGAAAAACCGATTACATTCGGACCGGGGACGGCGCGCTGGCCAATTGTAATCGAACATTCGGACCGAGGACGGCGCATTGGCCCAATGTAGTTGAAAAACCGACCACAATTGGACCAGAGGCGGCGCGTAGACCAATGTAGTTGAAAACCTGACGTTGTAAGAGGAGGAGAGTGCGATGCTTAGCTTAATACCCGAGCCGAAGCAGGTGAGGATTACAGACAAGAAGCCATGGCAGGCAGGCGGGGAAGTCCGTCTGCAACTGGCTATGGAAGTGGAAGACCCCCGGCTGGTGCTTCATTGCCGGCGGGCTTTTCCCGGCCGGGAAATCACCACGGCCTACCCCGGAGCAGGCGAGAGATACTCGCTGCTGATTGAGGAGATTGTGAGAATCGAGGGAACCGAGGGGACTGAGAGCACTTCAGCGCAGGCATCGCCTGGAGAAGCCAGCCTGAATAACGGCAAAGGTTCGACTTCTAAGCCTGCTGAGGCCGACCTGTCCGTGCTGAAGGGCCGGGCAGAAGGCTACATTCTGGAGGTTAGCGCAAGCGGTGCAGCGATCCGCGCCCTGGACGCTGCCGGACTCTATTACGGCTTGCAGACACTGCTGCAATTGCAGAGTCTGCATGGCGGTGGCGATATTCCGGCGTTGTCCATTACCGATTGGCCCGATACGGAGCTTCGGGTGATGAACTTCGATCTGCGCCAGACCTTCTCGAAGCCGGAGCGGCTAATCCAATACCTGGCGGAGTTCTCCCGCTACAAGACGAACGCGGTGCTCATTGAATACGAGGATAAGTTCCCGTTCAGCATACACCGGGAATTCACCCATCCGCAGCACGCGCTTAGCCGGGAACAGCTGGAAGCGCTCCAGGCTGCGGCCCATGAGCATTACATCGAGATTATTCCGCTGCAGCAGAGCTTCGGCCACTTGGAGTATGTACTACGCCATGATGCCTGGAAGCATCTGCGGGAGACCGAAGAATCCACCGGCGAGATTTGCCCGTCCCATCCGCAGACGTATGAACTAATCACAGGCCTGCTTGGAGAGATGATGGATGCCCATCCTGAATCACGTTATATTCATCTGGGTTGTGACGAGGTGTACAGCCTGTGCGAATGTGAAGCGTGCCGGAAGGAATTCGGCGGCGTACGGGAACGGGCCTTCATCTCCTTCCTGAACCGCCTGATAGAATTCACGGCCAGCCGGGGACGCCAGCCGATCTTCTGGCATGACATGCTGGACAAATGCCCGCCCGAAGAGCTGGCGAAGCTTGATCCGCGAAGCGCAGCGATGATCTGGATCTATAACGGCCGCAACATACAAGAGGAAGTAACTTCTCTAACCAATAAGTTCAGGGCACTGGGCATTGAGGTGATGGGTGCTCCTGCGGTCCGCAGCTTCGACTGGGCGGAGCATCAGAACTACCCGGTCATTGATAACCGGACCGACAATCTGCTGCAGTGGGCAGAGACCGCCGAGAAGCTGGATATCCGCTGTATGGTCGCTACGAACTGGACCGGGCCGTTCAGCCTTGGCGTTCCTTATGGCGTATTCGAGACCACCTGGTATCCGATGCTGCTTCATGCCGATCTCTCCTGGAACCGGCGGGCAGATGCTGGTATGTTCATCGACCGCTTCCTGGAGCTGTTCCATGGTATAACTCCAGAGACGGGGCATGCGCGGCTGGGAAATTACCAATTAGAGGATTACTACGATATCATCTGGAAGCTAAGGGAGCATGTGCAGAGGAACAAGGATTACGCCGGGCTAATCGCAATTATGCATGATTTCGAGGTAGCAACCGACCGCTCCAGGGCGATTCACAAGTATGCCTACCGCTGGGAGCTGTACCCGGGCGACAGCGCGGAATGGCGCTCGCTGCGGAATAATTACACGCGCAACCACAACGGGCGGGAAGCCGTCCGGCCCCGGATGCTGGAGGCTCTTATGCAGTATCAGCCCCGCGATATGGCCGAGCATTTCGTGCGATCCCGGTTCTATCTGCATGATTATCTGGAACGGACGCTCTATCAGGAGCTGGGCCTTGTCCACAGCGAGAGTTAGCAAACAAACCGACAGGAGGATGGAACAGATATGCAGCTGAATGAAGTGAATTCACCACAAGCTCCGGCAGCCATGAGTCTGGAGGACAAAATATCCCTGATGTGTGTGGTCGGAACCCCCTCCACAGCAGCAGAGCCTGACTTCCGTCAACGGATGTCTCAGAACCGGTTCGGGGGGATCGGCTTGTTCCCCCATAATGTTAAGGATGAGCAGCAGACGCTGAAGCTGATGGCGGAGGTGCAGGCCATTGCCGGAGACTCCGGCATTCCGCAGCCTTACTATGTATCGATTGATGAGGAGGGCGGCACGCTCTCCAAGTTCAAGACCTTCTATCCATACATTCCCGGTAACCGTGCTGCCGGATTAAGCCTGGATGCTGAGACCGCCTATCTCCAGGGTAAAATCATCGGCAGCCAGCTCCACGCGCTCGGCATCCCGATGAACTGGGCGCCAGTGCTGGATGTGAATACGAATATTGACAATCCGGTTGTCGGGGTGCGCTCGTTCGGCGAAGACCCTGAAGTGGTGGCAGGCTTCGGCAAGGCATATATCCGCGGAATGCATGAGGCAGGCGTGGCGGTCACGGCCAAGCATTTCCCCGGCCATGGACAAGTCAGCGGGGATTCCCACGTTGTCCTGCCAGAGTGCGAACTCACAATGGAGGAATTAATGAACGGGCCGCTGTTGCCATTTATCGCTGCCATCGAAGCCGGGGCCGATTCAATCATGATGGGACATCTCGTATTTCCTAACATTCCCGAGTCGGCAGGACTGCCTGCTTCACTGAGCCCCTTCTTTGCCGGAGACTTACTGCGCAGCAGGCTGGGCTTCGAGGGTATCATCTGCACGGACGATATTGAGATGGGCGCGATCAAGAAGAATTTCAACCCGGATGAGGTGGGCGTACTGGCTGTGCTGGCCGGCAATGACATGATTCTGATGTGTCATACGCCGGAATTCCAAGAGCGGGTCATCGCTGGCATCCGAAAAGCTGTGCTGGACGGCGTCATCGAAGAGTCCAGAATTGACGAATCGGTCAACCGCCTCCACCGCCTCTATGGGAAATTCCAGCAATACCAGGCGGCAGCCCGGCCTATTCCGCGGGAGGGCTGGAAGGAGGAGGCCCTGCAATATGCACGCCGCACGGTCAAGATCAGCCGCGATCCGCAGCAATTGCTGCCACTGTCTCCATCGCGCCCATATCTGCTGATCTTACCGCGCCAGGAGCAGCTGACCATCGCCGACAACTCCGGCGGCAATGATATCGCTCTGTCCGCGCTGCTGGAAGCCCGGGGCATGTCCGTACAGGTAGAGTATTGCAGTATGAAGCCTGAAGCTGCGGAGATTGCAGACTTGTGTGCCAAGGCTGCCGGACATACCGTGATTCAGGGAACACTGAATGCCCATCTGTTCAGCGGACAGCTTCAGCTTGCTGAGCAGCTTGCCGCCGCCGGACCGCTGCTGAACCTGGTGCTGCGTAACCCGTATGACGATGCTTACCTGCCGCAGAACGCCGGAAGCATTCTGCTGTGCTCCACCTCCGATTATTCGCTTCAGGCTCTAGCGGAAGTGTTGGTTAGACAGGCTTAATAACTCACTCAAGAGCAGACTCTCATGCCATACATGAGGTCTGCTTTCATTTGTGTTGATAGAATAACTCGGTATGGATCAATTTTATCGTTGTATCCATCATTGGTTTGCGGGACGGGCTGCTTTATAATTTCATTGTGCAAGCAATGTCATTCCATTAAGGGGCTGCAGCAATGAGAGAACTGAAGGGCAAACAGGTCATTCTTCAAGATCATGATTTGAGACGCAGAGAAGAGGCCAACCGCCGGTATCTGATGAAACTGACAAATGACAATCTCCTCTTTAACTATAAGGTGGAAGCAGGAAGATATGACGGCAGGGAGATTCCAGCGGATGCGCACGGGGGCTGGGAGACGCCGGTCTGCCAGATCCGCGGACATTTCCTGGGACACTGGCTGTCTGCGGCAGCGATTCGGTATCACGAGACCGGGGATCTGGAGATCAAGGTGAAGGCCGATCTCATCCTGGACGAGCTGGCTGAATGCCAGAAGGACAACGGAGGACAATGGGCCGCACCGATTCCCGAGAAATATCTGCACTGGGTGGCCCAAGGCAGGGCAATCTGGGCACCGCAATATAACATTCATAAGCTATTTATGGGTCTTGTCGATATGCATCATTTCACCGGGAGCCGTAAGGCGCTTGACATCGCGGACCGATTCGCCGACTGGTTCGTCGATTGGAGCAGTACCTTCACCAGAGAGAAGTTCGATGACATTCTGGATATGGAGACAGGCGGTATGCTGGAAGCTTGGGCTGATCTGCTGGAGCTGACCGGGAACGATAAATACACTGTTTTGCTGGAACGGTATTACCGCAGCCGACTGTTCCGTCCGTTATTGGAGAATAAAGACCCGCTGACCAACATGCACGCCAACACGACCATTCCCGAGGTACTCGGCTGCGCCAGAGCTTACGAGGTCACCGGCGAGCAGCGCTGGATGGATATTGTCACGGCTTACTGGAAATGTGCGGTCACAGAGCGGGGAATGCTGGCTACCGGCGGCAATACGGCGGGTGAAGTATGGATGCCGAAGATGAAGATCAAGGCCCGCCTTGGAGATAAGAATCAGGAGCACTGTACCGTGTATAACATGATCCGTTTGGCAGAATTTCTTTTCCGGCACACTTCGAATCCGGCCTATGCGCAATTTATCGAATATAATATGTACAACGGAATTATGGCGCAGGCCTATCACCAGGAATACCATCTGACCGGCAACAAGCACAGTGATCCGGCAACCGGACTGCTCACGTACTTCCTGCCGATGAAGGCCGGGCTGCGGAAGGACTGGAGTACGGAGACGGATAGTTTCTTCTGTTGTCACGGAACAATGGTCCAGGCCAATGCGGCGCTCAACAGAGGCATCTATTATCAGGAGCAGAACGATATCTATGTCTGCCAGTATTTCCGTTCGGAGCTGACCACCGGGATCCTCGGAGAGAGCGTGCAGATTCAGCAATCCCAGGATCATATGAGCGGAAGCATGCTGAACTCCTCGAACACGGCCGGGCAGCAGGAGCTGAATGAGATTACAGCCCTGCACGAGAACATGCCGGATTACAGAAAATATGACTTCACCGTCCATACCGCCTCTGCCCGTGAATTCGCCATCCATCTGCGGATTCCAGACTGGATCATGTCAGAAGCCGTGATCTATGTGAACGGCGAGCTGCACGGGAAGTCTGCGGATCACTCCGCCTTCTACACGATACTGCGGAACTGGCAGGACGGCGACCGGATCAGCATCATTCTGCCCGTAGGCATCCGGTTCATCCCTCTGCCCGACGACGAGCAGACCGGCGCGTTCCGCTATGGCCCGGAAGTACTGGCTGGCATCACCGAGAACGAGCGGATTCTATATACTCCGTTAGGGGATGCAGCAGGTGAAATCATCATGGAGAATGAACGGGAGTGGGGGAGCTGGCGTTATTTCTTCAAGACCACCCGTCAGAACCCGGGCATTCAGCTCAGAAGAATCCGCGATATCGGATACGAGCCTTATCAGGTGTATTTCCCCGTAGAATCCCCCCACAAAGCCGGGTTTTAGCTTCGATGTCTATTCAAATAAGCATAGGCGATATTTAGTAGAACAACCACTTGCATCCTTGCAGGTGGTTATTTTATGTGTAAATATATTTTTTGAACGATCGGTCGTTAAATTATTGACATTTCATTAGGTTAATCCTTATAATGACATTAATTCAATGGAAGGGAGCCTGAGGGTTATCAAGAAAAGAGAGATTACATCCAGTCATATCATCCAGGCAGCATTTGAGCTTTTTGCTGAGTATGGAATAGAGAAAACGAGTTTGGGCTTGATTTCCAAGAAGGTGGGGATCACCAAATCCTCTATTTATTATCATTTTGCGACAAAAGAAGAGCTGATCAGCCGGACCTTTGAGCATATTTTCCGGGATCATCATTTTACAGCTTACTTTGATACGGTATCCGTTGACAAAGACGATTTTGCAGAAACATTAATTAACGGCGGACTAAACATGCTGCCAAGCAGCGACGCAGAGTATCGTTCAACATTAAGGGTACTTAGCGAGTTCACGATGCTGGCCGAGCGTGATGAGCAATTTAGAGCTCCGCTATTGAAAATTCAACAGGATTTTGTTAACGGTTTTGTTCAACTTTTATCCAAGGGCGCTGAGTTCGGGCTTATTGCACCTTCAACAGCCGGGGTTAGCGCTACAATTCTTGCCCTCCTTATCGATAATTTATCCAGATGCAAGATGATGAAGATGGACCTCGACTATGAGCTGATTTGGGAAGAGGCTGTCCGAAGAATGATACTTCGTGAAGATCACCAATAACCTACAGGGGGCAGATACACTTGAAACATATTATTATTACAGGTACATCCAGAGGAATCGGTGAATCCTTGGCGAATCAATTAATCGACCCGTCCCACCATCTGATATGTATATCCAGAACGGCTAACCAAGGACTCATGGAGCGTGCGAAGCAACTGGATTGTCAAATGGATTATTTCCATTATGATTTAACGGATATTAGGGGTATCGATCAGCTTTGTGAAGATGTTTTCAGCCGAATTGATCTTCCTTCCAGCGATGAAGCCGTCTATCTGATCAATAATGCCGCCATGTTGACTCCTGTAAGCCCGATTGAGCGGTTAGAAACGGAGCAGATCCTAGAGAACCTGCATTTGAATCTGTTAGCACCGATGGTAATCACCTCCAACTTTTTACAGCTTACTAAGCATATGAATGTGGACAAAAGAATCCTGAATATCTCCTCAGCTTCTGCAAAGTACATATTACCTTCACAAAGCGCCTACAGTACTGCCAAAGCTGGTTTAGACTCTTTTACCAAGTGTATAGACATAGAACAGAAGCTGGCTGCCTATCCGGCAAAAGCAGCAGCAGTATATCCCGGCATGATCGATACAAGCTTGCAATCGGAATTACGGTCTGTATCCACTGAGCTGTTCCCCTATGTGAATGAATTCATTCAGCTATCTGAAGAAGGGAAGCTGCAATCGCCGGAATACACGGCGTCTAAATTAATTGAGATTCTTGTCAGTGAAGATTTCGGAAAGACTGTTCTTATTGAAACCATCATTTAATGTTGAGAGAGAAGTGAGCACGGCCGCAGCCTGGATGTCATGATCTTCTTCCTGGATGCGTTATATTCATAACAAATAAAGAAAAACCACCGATGAAGGGCTATCCCTTATCCGGTGGTTTTTTGCAGATAAACGAACTCCTGCCATGACCCGCCTACAAAAAGTAGATCAAATGGAAATTCAATTGCCATTTTTGTGCGCATCTGCACGTTGATTAGAGTATTTCCATTCATCTACTTCACGGGGATCAACACCACACAAGTGACTGATTAGAAGCGCCAATGTAACGTTCGGGAGTACAACACCGTACTCAATATTCTGGTAGTTGCGCAAGGTGCATTTCATGGTGTCATTAATCTGATGTACGATGGATTCTTGGGTATACCCTGCGGCTTTCCGTGCATCCTTTATCCTCAAAATGCAATATCTCCCTCAACTTTTCGGTATGTTTTTATGATAGGGGAGGAAACAAGTTAATTTAACGATTTATAATACACGAAATATATTGCGTAATTTGTTTTTCGGTATATAATAATAGATGTAAACGGGATAAATAGTAAAATATACCTTTGTATTGACCACCGTTTGATTCAAGCTTAGTATCAACTACACGTATGCTTTTCATCCTATTTTATGGAAGGAGGTGTATTGGTTTGGGATCGGTCAATTCGATTCGGGAAGAACTGCTCGCGTATATGAACAGAAATCAAATGATACATTCACATTTTTCGGAGTTATCAGGTATCAATTCAGGTACACTCAGCCGGATTTTAAAAGGCAACCATCCAATCTCTATGGCACAACTTGTTGCAATTACTGCTGGAATGAAGCTGCCGGAAGACTATTTTTTTGAATACTATGTAGATGAATGCTTTTCTTTTGTAGTGTCCATGCGGCGGATACGACCCTTTATTTTCCGGTGTGCAGAGCTGGCTCGTTTGGATTGTCTTGAACAGATTGTGAACCGTCTGCTGGAGGATCTATCATATGCAGCTGTGCTTTTTGAATTCGCTGAACTTTTTTATCGGGATAATAAACGCCATGCTGCAAGGATATTGTATCAGGGTGTGAGTGCAGCCGAAAAGTATCAGCATTCCGAACGGTTAGCATTATGCCAGTACCGTATATTTCAGATTGAATTAGAAGAACAACAGGATCTGGAGGAGAAGTTACGTGCAGCCACTCAATTTGAGTTGTATGTCAACCGCTTAGACGCAGCCGATCAGCTCGATGCATTAAAAGAACTCATGCATATTTATGGTCTGGTACACAAGTGGAAGAGAGTGGATGAACTCGCTAAGGAAATGCACCGGATTGCATCCGTTCACTACGAGCTGGAAGGCCGCCGGTCAGACACAATAGAAGAAGGGTTGAAGTATCCTGAGCGTCCTTTTTACTATTATATCCTATATGCATACTTAGCCAGATCTACTGCCAGCGAAGAGTGCGGCGACTACAAGAGGGCATTATCCTTTGTGAAATTGTATGCAAATGGTGAACGCTGGGTTCAGGAGAACGATGAAGAATCCCGGCAGATCATTGCACAATTTACGGAATGGGCCGTGGCTAACACCTATCTGTACCGGTTAATGTCCGGAGATTTGGATGTAATACATGAGTACGCAGACTATATAGCTATTCAAGAGGATGAGATATTTGTGGCATTGCGTTATATGGTTCAAGCGGCGAATGTATTTAAGCTTAATATCGACAGTATCTTAGAGCGGTTCGCGGCATACATACCTTATGAATCCAACAAGACAGATTTTGGCGGTTACAAGCAGGCCATCCTGCAAGAGAGCTATGCGCAATTCCTCATCGAGCTGGCAATCTATCTTGTCAATCAAAGGAAGAGTATTGAGAACGCTCTAAACACTGTACTGAAAGGCTTGGAAATATCAATTACGATCAATAGCAGCCGAAATATGATTGCTTGTATGACTCTTTTTGAGCAGTATAGGGATTTCGCGGATCAGGAACTGCAGGAAAGATTCAAAAATCTATCAAGTGAGGTGTATCGGCTCAATGCGAAAAAAAGTCTTGTTCTTCTTGACGCTCTGTAGCGTTTCAGTTGTAATTTCTACGACGTTAACCTTGGTGACTACACTGGGACATGGTTGGGGAACTTAATCATTTTCGCGAAAATATACAGGGGTGCTCCTGACATTTCGGGGGCGCCTTTTTTGTGATGCTCTGAAGTTATTTTGTGCAATGTAAAAGATATCCTATTATCTGTCATAAAACCCTAAGATAGCATAAAGGGAGGATTCTATGGTGAACAGAAATATGCTCGTGCAGGTCCGGATTGAACGTGCCCGGAACCGGCTTCACTTTCTGGCGGAGAAACATCATGATCTTCAGCATCCTGCGGTCCTTAAGCAATCCATGGTATTGGATGAATTGATTAACCAGTATAATATGAAGGGAGAGCAGCAGAGATTAATAGAGAGCAGGAAATCACTTGAGAACAAACATACTTTATATTGAAGATAATGAGAAAATCGGCACTTGGGTCAAAGAGGAGCTGGAGCAGCGGGGATATTCGGTACAATGGCTGCAATCCGGTGAGGGTGCCGAGGCTGAGGTTACGCAGGTTGATGTCGTGATTCTGGATATCATGCTACCGGGCTTAGATGGATTCACTATAGGGAAACGGTTAAAAAAGGCGGCACCCGCCGTTCCAGTGCTGCTGTTGACCGCCCGGACCTCCATAGACGATAAGGTAGAAGGCTTACAATTCGCGGATGACTATCTAACGAAGCCCTTCCATACCGATGAATTAGTGGCCAGACTGGAGGTATTAATCCGCCGCAGCGGCGGAGTTCCTTCGGACCGTATTACACTGGGCACTCATATCGAAGTGGATATGAAGCTCCAGACCCTCTACGACAAGCGTACAGGAGAAGAGATTATATTGACAGGGAAGCAGCATCAGATCCTGATGTATTTCCTGCGCCATCCGAATCAGGTTCTGCCGAAGGAACAGCTCTATGAAGCCGTCTGGGAGGAAGCCTATATCCCTGGCGACAAGACCTTGCTGGTACATCTCCACCGGCTGCGGCACAAGCTGGAACGTGACCCGGAGGCCCCGGAGATTATTGAGACGCTGAAGGGAATCGGCTACCGGGTGAAGCTATGAAGCAGCCCCGCTCCTTGTTCCGGCATTTTTTGAAGCTGCACTTTCTGTTCATCCTGCTTCCGCCTCTTGTGCTGATGGTCTTCTCATCGTTCTTCGGAACTACCGGGTCTGAGGCAAGGTTCAATACGCTGAATCTGTTCTACATTACAGTACTTCTGTTCACTTGTATCATTGTGGCGTTCGTTGTTCTATCGTGGCTGTTCTTCTGGAGACTCCGCAAGCGTCTGACCCGCTTACAAGAAGCAATGTCCGCTGCTCCCGCTGCTGCGGATTCTTCGCCTGAGCCTGTCCTGATTCAAATGGACCGTATGGATGAAATAGACCAGTTAGGCGGTTCCTTCAACCGGATGATCCGGCAGCTGGAAGACAGCCGCAGGCGGGAGCGGGAAGAGGCCGGGCTGCGGCAACGGCTCATTGCCAACATGTCCCACGACCTGCGGACACCACTGACCATCATGCGGGGACATGTCACCCGGCTGAACAAAGAACCTATGAGTCCAGAAGGACAGAGCTCCTTAGCCGAGATCAACCAGACCATTACCCGGACCGGAGAACTGATGGATGATTTGCTCTCGTATACCTTGCTTACCTCGGGAAAATATCCCTTCGAGCCTGCCCCCACAGACATGGGACGCCTGGTAAGAGCCTCGGTTGCTGCGTGGTATCCGGTTTTTGAAGAACACGGCATTCAGGTCGATGTTGATTTACCGGCAGAGGAGACCTTCCACTGGACAGCAGATCCTGGGTGGATGACCCGGGTGCTGGATAATCTGTTTCAGAATATCATCCGCCATGCAGCGGACGGGAAATATGCTTGGATCGCTGTGGATGTGCAGCAGGAACGGATTCTTGTCGCTGACCGAGGCCCGGGTATGGATCATTCCGCATACGGCGGCGGGGCGGGAATAGGACTATCGACCGTACAACACATGCTGAATACAATGAACCTGAAGGCCGTATTCAACTCAAGCGGACAGGGGACGAGGGTAGTCATTAGCAGAATGTAACCTGAAATTAACCCGGAAGTAAACAGCCTGCCCACCGGGATGTAACCTTGCAGCTGTATACTTAGCACCATAACGAAAGGATGTGTTATGGTTGCTTACCATCAATAACTTAGTCAAACGCCGCGGTACGCAGGAGATTCTATCGGGGATCACCTTCGAAGCCAGACCGGGAAGGGTCACGGGATTCCTGGGACCCAACGGGGCCGGCAAAAGCTCTACACTCCGTATCCTGCTCGGACTGGATCATGCCACCTCCGGAAGCGCCTTGATTCATGGCAAGCCCTTCGCAGAATTGCAGCATCCGCTGGCCGCCGTAGGTGCCGCACTGGACGGTTCTGGAGCTCACCCGATGCGGACAGGACGGGCACATCTGCGCTGGATCGCTTGCGCCGCCGGTCTGCCCCGTTCACGTGTCGATGAGGTGCTGGATATTGTCGGTCTTACCACGGCAGCGGGCACTAGAGTCAAGCGATATTCTCTCGGCATGGGGAGAAGACTGGGAATCGCAGCAGCGCTGCTTGCAGACCCGGAGATTCTGATTCTGGATGAACCTGTGAACGGGCTCGACCCGGAAGGCATCCGCTGGATCCGGACATTTCTGCGTAAGCGGGCAGAGGCCGGGAATACGGTGCTGCTCTCCAGTCATCTTATGGGGGAGCTTGAAGAGACGGTGGACGATGTGGTGATTATTAAGCAGGGGAGAATTGTCGCAGACGGCACCTTGCAGGAGGTAACCGGCAGTCATTCCACGCTGGAGGATGCCTTCTTCGCCCTGACCTCTGAACAGGCAGGTGATGCCTGGTGAAGGCATTCCATGCGGAAATCTCGAAATTGCTCTCGCTGCCGGGAATCTGGCTCGCCCTGCTTATTGGAGCATTGGCTCCTGCGGTGGTGGCAGCCATCGATAGTCTGGCCCAGAAGGAGGACATTCTGGCTGGCGTCAGCACACGGCTCCCGGAGGTTGGTTATATCGGGTTAGGCTTTGGTATACAGGGCGTTATTATCCTTGGCGTGCTTGCAGTCAGCAGCGAGTTCCGGACAGAGAGCAGTGAAGGGGCCGGAGGGCAGCAGATTTCCACAAGTCTGATGGTTGTGTCATCGCGGCTTCAGTTGTTTCTGGTAAAAGCAGTCGCTGTATCTGTTATCAGCATCCTCCTGTGTATCCTTGCTGTGATTCTGATTGTGCCAACCACACGCTATATATTAGGTGACTATGCCCCGCTACTTGAATGGACCCGGCTTGCCGGTGCCGTCTGCTACTGGACCTTCACTGCACTGTTGGCCTTCGGGCTGACGCTGCTGACGAAGCAGGGCATGATCCCGCTTACCGTGCTCATGATTAATTCATCGCTGGTATCCTTCAGTGTCCTGCTGGCCAAGGTGACGAAGCTGGCATTCTATTTGCCGGACCGGGCCGGCTTAGAGATGTTTATGTTTACGAAGGACGGCGTAGCGCCCGCGGCTACAGGCAGTGTGTTCGACAGCTATCACACCCCGGTTACCGGCGGTTTGATCATGTTTGCCTGGGTAGCCGTGCTGCTTGGGACTGCAGCCATTGTCTTCCATAGGAGGGATGTGGCGGCATGAGTGTCTCATCCGGCAGGAAGACTATACGAGTCCTTAGAGCTGAACTGGACAAGCTGATGACATTGCCATGGACATGGACTGCTGTTACGGTTACATTTCTTGTTCATCTTCTTTTGACTGCGGCCTTCACTTCCGCCTCTCTGCAGGAAGGAGCCGCAGCGCCCGAAATCCTGAATACAGGACTTGCCTCGATGAGCTATCTTCAGGCAGGGTTCATTATTCTGGGGATCTTAGCGGCTTGCTCCGAGTATACGGGCGGACAGATCCGCACAACGTTAACGGTAATCCCCTGGCGCGGGCGCCAATTATTCATGAAGCATCTGGCACTCACCTTGATTACGATTCCCGCCGCACTTATCCTTACGGCCTCTGGTGTCTTATATGCGGGCTGGAGGCTGGGCGGTCATGCAGCAGGGGTTGAACCTCATGAAATCATACAAGCATTGCTGGGGGCAACGGGCTATCTGACCTTGACCACACTGCTTAGCGCGGCGATAGGGGCTTTATTAAGAAGAACCCTTCCGGCCCTTGTGATTCTGCTTGGCTATTATTTCATTATCAGTCCGTGGTCGCGTGGGCTTCTGCCGGCTTACTTCCCGGATACGGCTGGACGCTACATGTACCTGCCGCCTTCCTCTGGCGAACTGAATATCCTTACACCTGTGCAGGGGGCCGGTATTGTAATGATCTGGACAATGTCCCTTGTGGCAATAGCGATTGTATTCTACCGTATACGGGATGCCTGAGGCTAAGCGGAGGGTCACGAGGGTGACGGGCTGGACTTAAAGACGTTAAGTATATTACCATAGAGGCAATGAGTCATGAGACGGTACAAGAATGTACCGTTTTTTGGCGTCCAGGAAGATTGTATTACACCAAAGTACCCGACAGAGGTGATCCCGCATGAATGATGTACGACCGGATCGGCCAGATTCCGGCACCCGGCCGGAGCTCCAGCAGGTACTGCGCGATTCCCGTCTGCCTGCGTTAATCTGGGTGATTCTGATTTACGGATCGGCCCTCTATTCTCAGCTTCCGCGGATTGCCGCGTGGTCTGAACTGAATCTCTTTACCGCGCTCATTCTGATCCACCTGCTGCTGCACGGGTATGCCGGATCGATTGCCGCCCGGACGCCCTGGCTGTATTTCGTGGCACAAGGCTTCATCGTCTGGTGCTGCGCGTTAGCGTTGCCTAGTGCGGATTCTATTATCGTGGTCAGCTTATTGACAGCCCTGGCCGGGCAAAGTATAGGGGTGTATCCGCAGCGTATGAAGGTGCTCCGGGTATGTATCTTTTACGGGATTTTGTTTACGGCTTCCCTGATCTGGCGCGGAACGACCGGGGATTTGCCGTCCATTCTGCCTACCCTCTTGTTCATCCTGCTCTTCGTCATCGGCTATGCCTCTTTATTCTATAAGCAGGTCCGGGTCAAATTGCGGACCCAGTTGTTCCTGCACGAATTGGAGCGGGCACACCGGAAGGTGGAGGAACTGACCCTGGCGAATGAACGCCAGCGGATGGCCCGTGATTTGCATGATACCCTGGCCCAGGGACTGGCCGGTCTTATCATGCAGCTCGATGCGGTGGATGCGCATCTGGAGAACCATAACAGCCAGCGCGCCCACGAGATCGTCAGGCTGTCACAGTCCCAGGCCAAACGCACGCTTGCCGAGGCGAGAAGCGCCATTGACGACCTGCGTTCATCCGGGGCCGAGGTCATGGATCTTGCGGAAGCGGTGCAGAAGGAGGCGGAACAATTCTCGCATATGACAGGAATCCGGGTCTCCACCCGGTTGCCGCTTCCCCATCCGGTGGTCCCGAAGCTGATCCTTGAGCATAGCTTACATATCCTCCGGGAAGGCCTGGCCAATACAGCCAAGCATGCGCAGGCTACAAGCGCCCAGATCACCGTTTCTGCAAGCGGCAAGGAAATCGGGCTTACACTGACGGACAACGGGATAGGGTTCGACACCCGGCTGATCAGGGAAGCCTCCGGCAGCTACGGCCTGATGGGACTCTATGAACGGGCCCGGATTATTGGCGGGGAGCTTGACATTACCAGCGGGCAGCAGGGAACCCGGGTCTCTGTCCGAATTCCACTACATCAGGAGGACACCACCTATGACCATTAAGATTCTGATTGCAGACGACCATCTGGTGGTCCGGGAGGGACTGAAGCTGATCCTTGAGACCAATCCGAAGTATGCGGTAGTTGCCGAAGCCTCGAGCGGGGTAGAGGTGCTCCGGCAGGTGGAAGCCTGCAAGCCGGACCTGATCCTGCTGGATTTGAACATGCCCGAAATGGACGGCTTAGCAGCCATGACTGCACTCCGAGCACAGGGCATCGATATTCCGGTTATTATTCTGACCACCTACAACGAGGATGAAATGATGATCCGCGGGCTGGAGTTAGGAGCCAAAGGTTATTTGCTGAAGGACATGGGCCGGGAGATGATCTTCCGCTCCATGGATGCAGCGATGCGGGGCGAGACACTCCTGCTCCCGGAAATCTCTGAGAAGGTATTCGCCGCAAGGACGTCCGGTAAGAACAAGGCCCCATCCTCCGTGAAGACCATGCTTACAGACAAAGAGCTGATGGTGCTTCAAGCAGTGGCCCGCGGGTCCCGAAGTAAGGAGATCGGCTCCGATATGGGCATCTCCGAGCGGACAGTGAAGGCTCATTTAACCAGCATTTACAATAAATTAGGGGTAGATTCAAGGCCGCAGGCTGTCGCCGTCGCCGTGGAGCGCGGAATTCTGCTGTTATGACGGGCGCTTCGCCCGGATTGCCCGATCGTACATAAGGGGGCTGCCCTTTTGTACGATTTTTTATTTTTCTCCTCCGGTTATGATAGTTCCATCACTGATATTGGAGGAGAGACAATGATGAAACCACTCAAAATGCTTCTAGCCGCAGCGCTCCCGCTGACCCTGCTGTCTGCCTGCGGTAACAATAGTGAAACTGCCGCACCCGTGGAGTCTCCGAAGACGGAGGCCGTTAGCACTACTGCACCTGCCACTTCTGCGCAGCCGGAGGCTACCAGCATCACCGCACCTATGGAATTCCCGAAGCCGATCGGAAAATATACCGTCGGACGTACACAGATGGACTTCAAGTACACCGCATCTGACCAGTCGGAAAGAGACCTGACGGCGTTATTCTTCTATCCGGCCGACAGCAATGAAGGCAAGCCCGCCGCTGAATATGCCTTTCCCGAGTTTCAGGCTCTGAGGGATGAGCTTCTGGTGAAACTGGGCGCTCCGGCAGGGGCAGAGGTACTGTTCAATCCCAACTTCAAAACATGGGTTTACGAGGATTTGGCCTTGTCAGGTAAAGAGAAACAATATCCGGTGATATTCTATGTTCACGGTGCAGGCGCATACCCGCAGCAAGGCACTCTGTATGCTCAAGACCTCGCAAGCTCCGGCTATATTGTCGTATCCATCGGGCATCCGGGAAGCGGAGTGTACAAGCTCAAGGATGGACGAACGGCCGGCATGTCTGAGAGCTTCATGGACGACTTGGTGAAATACGGCATGGAAGCAGCCACCCTGACGACACCCCAATTAGTGACCGAGAAGCTCGGGGAAGAAGAGGCCCTCAAGACTTCCCGCCAATTAACTTCGGCACCTGAAGCTGTGAAATTCGCCAAGTATGCCAATCTGCAGAGTGAGGATGTCAGTTCGGTTGCAGATCGTCTATATGAGCTGAATACCGGGGACATCGAGTCCATGTTCAAAAACAAACTGCAGCTTGATCCCGGCATTGGGATATTCGGACATTCCTTCGGCGGAACTACAGCTGCTCTTGTCAGCCGGGACGATGACCGCTTTGTCGGCGCAGTTAACCTGGACGGCAACATGCTAGGGGCCTTGGACAGCGACCTGAAGAAGCCCTTCCTGCAGCTCGGCACCGTGCTTGCCTATAATACGAACGCCTTCCTGCTGGAATCCAACAGCCGGGACACCTACTTTGCCATTATTGATAATGTAGTTCATGCGGATTTCTCCGACTCCTTATTTACCGCTACAGGTACATCCGCCAGAGGAACCCGCGACGCCCTGGATCAGCGCAATATTATTACCACGTACACCAAGGCGTTTTTTGACAACTATTTGTTGAAGCAGGCCACGGACCTTGACAGCCTCACCTTTGACGGGGTAGAGATGATTAAGAAGCCTTAAATAGAGGGCTTGAAGAGGGCTTGAAAAGATCTATAACAGGTTTTATTGAAGGATGCCATGAGCAGTGGCGTCCTTTTGTGCGTTCTTGAGCAAATGGATAATCATGACGAAGCAGTCCCTCCCGGCGGTGACAAACACAGCATGATCTCAACAAGATCTTTGCAGTATAAAGACTCTCTCCCGATTCATGCTTGAATCTTAAGGTGAAGGGTATGTAAGATGATGTGTATCCAGGGCGTATTTACGCCGATTACGCTACAGACGTTTCAGTTTACGACGTATTTACGCAGCTTGAAACATGCAGAGGAGCGAGAAGCGGATGAGAAAATCATTTATATCCTTATTTATTCTAATATTCTGGATTCCTGCAGTGATCCTTGGCTTCCTGGTCTGGAACGATTATTCCGGGTCAGTCCGCAGTACAGCGGATCGCCTGCTCCCTGTCAAGGCGCTGTACTATCTGGACCAGGGCAAGAAGGTGCTTGCCCTCACAGACAGCAGCAACGGGTTAATGGCGACGCTGTATGATACAGGCACTCATAAGGCTGAGCAGGAGATCGAGCTGCGCTCCGACATCCACCGGCAGCGGCTGGTCTCTTATCAGGCCGGTAAGCTGGTGATCGCAACCAAGGATACAACAGGCCTGCAGGTGAATGTTATCGATCCGGCGGGGGGCACGAAAGAGCTGGTACAGGGAAGCTTTAATCTCCCGACATTTCTGAGCTCGGATGGACATGAATGGCGGGGCCGGTTACTGTTCGCGGGAGCGGACAAAAGCTCGGCGGTCCATGTGGCGGAGGTCAGCCAGGCGCAGCTACACTACGTGAATCTGAACGGATCAGCCGCTCTTCCCGCACGGCCGGTCTCGATTCGGGAAGCCTCCTTCAGCTTCCAGGATGGTTATTCCCTCCCTGTCTATGAAGTAGGACTTAAGGATGGGCGCACCGCCTATGCTTCGTCCCTCTTCGGTAAGGACGGCACACCGCTCCTTGCACTGAAAGGAGAGCAAGAGAGTGCGCCCGAAGCTCTGAAGCGGATAGGGCAGGAGTTCGCCGGGCCATTCGGACTGGACATTACCCGGCTACTGAGGGTAGGCTCCGAATATCCAAAGCAGGTGCAATATTACAACGGGGCTGCGGGTGAATGGGGAGAGCCCGTCAAGACGCCGGAGCCGGTCTATCAGGCCAGGCTTTTCCCGCTGAACGACCAGGAGACGCTGATTGCCGGGTCCACCGCTGAAGACGAGATCAAGGGTACCTTACGCGGGTATTTGTATCATGAGCAGACCGGGGAATTCACGAATGTCACTGCCGCGCTTGAGACCTTATCCTACGATAAGCTGCAAGATCCGAAGCTGAGCTTTTATAAAGAAGCCAACAATGATACACTGTACTATTCAAGTCCTGACTCATTAGGAGGCTGGCTGCAGGTGAAGGAAGGGCTAAGCGGCCAGATCACCGCCGGGGAGCTGCAGCAGTGGCAGATGGCCGCCGGAGAGGACCAAATATCTGCTGCGACCTTCAAGAACTATGTGCTGCAGTGGAATGCATTGGTCGTGAACTGGGTGATCTGGCTCTTTATTCCCTTACTGATGGTAACGGGAATGGTCTTACTGCCACGGTTATTCACCCGTAACCGGCGGCGGAAGCTGGCCGAGGGGGTTCTGATTCAAGGCACGGTTATCAATCTGACCGAGACCGGAATGCTGGTCAACGAACAGCCGCAGGTCCGGCTCACCGTCCGTTTTACGGACCAGGGCCAGAGTAAGGAAGTGCAGATCCGTCAGGTCATCTCTTATCTGAACCCTATCCGCCCGGGGGATAAGGTGATGATCAGCTATAACCGGGGCAAGCATAAGGCGATCCTGGTGCGGGACAGCGAGCTTAAGGATCAGCCACCTCCCCGGATCATTCAAGATGCGGTACTACGGCAGATTGAGTCCTGTGGACCCGTGAACCGCGGGGAAGCACTGCTGCTGCATTTTGAAGCAGCCGGTCAAACCTACAGTGTACCTGTAGTGCAGCCCTCCGGCTTCGTCTACCGTGCCGGAGAACGGGCAGATCTGATCGTTAGGGACAGCATAGTCAGATTGTTGCGGTATGGTCCAGCGGAGCGGAGGGACCAGGCCAGTCAGCTCACCTTAGAGGCTGAAATTACAAGCATTCAGAAGTTCCCGGTGAAGCTTGCCGGCCAGCAGCTGCTGCTGCTTGAGATTGTGATGATGCACGGACAGGAACGTCTGCGCAAGGTGAACAGCCAGTTCGTGCCGGAGCATCTGGAAGTCTCCGTAGGTGCGGTGGTTCCGGTGAGTGCCAAGCCGGAGGAGATTGCAGAGCAAACGCGGCTGCTGCAAGGTAAGCAAGGCAGTGCGAGAGTGCGGTCCGTAGACTACCGGGGAACAACCGGCGACCGGCCGCTCGCCACCATCACCGTGGAACGCGGCGGACAGAGCTACCGGATCAGGCAATCCATAGAACCGGTGTATGGCGTTGAAGCTGGCGATGAAGTATGGGTCGCCTATGATGAGCGGACCGGGGAAGCCACAATTGTTAATTACGCCACGTAAGCACAGTCAAGGATTGGTAAATTCATTTAACGAAGGGAGGGAACTGGAGATGGACAGCAGAAGCCGAATAAGCAATCTTACGAACCTATGGTCGTGGTTAAGCAGGAAGCACCCCCTTCCCCCATTGCAGTATAGGTCTATTGTATTCAGTCTGTTTTCAGGCCCCCTGAATGACTGAATCGGAATAGCCTTGCAGCTCTCGTGAATGAAGGAATGTGTAGCTCTCCCTGCTGATGCAGAGGAGAGTTTTTTATTTGGAGCAGATTGGAGTTGTAGACGATGCAATTGAATTATTTCAATAACGGGAACCAGCGCAGACCCTTCGGCTGGGCGGATATTCTCGTCATATCCTTGTTGTTATCCATCCTGTATGCCGCGGCAAAGTTAGGCTCAGGGATGCAGGTGCCTTTAGATCCAGAGGAGCTGTCCTCGCTCAGTCTGGACCCTAAGTGGCTGCCTTACTATGCAGGCCGCTCGCTCCTGCGCATGTTTATCGCTTTTGCAGCATCCTTGATCTTCACCTTTGTGTACGGCCGCATTGCGGCGTATAACCGGACAGCCGAGAAATTCATGATTCCCGCCATTGATATCCTGCAATCCGTTCCGGTGCTTGGATTTCTTTCGGCCACTGTCCTGGCTTTTATGGCCTTGTTTCCGGGGAGCCTGCTGGGGGTGGAAATGGCTTCAATCTTCGCTATTTTCACCAGTCAGGTCTGGAACATGACACTCAGCTACTATCATTCCCTTAAGACGATCCCGCGCGATCTGAAGGAGGCTGCCGCAATGAATCAATTGGGCAGATGGCATCGTTTCACGAAGCTGGAAGCGCCATTCTCGATGATCGGCCTGGTCTGGAACAGCATGATGTCGTTTGGCGGAGGCTGGTTCTTTCTGGCGGCCAGTGAATCGATCAGCGTGCTGAACCAGGATCTGCATTTACCCGGCATCGGGACGTACATGGCCTTGGCCGCAGATGAAGGTAATATTAAGGCCTTGATCTATGCGATCCTGGCGATGGTGGTGCTGATTGTGATGGTGGACCAGTTCTTCTGGCGTCCGGTTATTGCCTGGAGCCAGAAATTCAAGAATGAACAGACAGAAGCAGGCGAGGCGCCAACCTCATGGGTGTTGGAGCTTCTGAAGCGGGCCGGATTTGTTCATGCTCTGAACCGTAAGCTGCGCGGTGGGGTTCATGACGGATTCTTGCGGCTCTCCGCCACAAGCTCACAAGTGAAATTGCCGCATGTCCCGTCACGGGTCAAGACAATCTTCAAATGGCTAATCTTGCTTGCGGCCGCTGTACTTATGCTCCGATATTTGTATTCGGGGATTCTGGAGATTGCCCGCTTAAGCTGGAGCGAGCTGATTCATGTGGTATTCCTCGGTCTGCTGACCGGGTTACGCGTTGTCGTTTCGACACTTCTGGCTGTAATCTGGACGCTGCCTGTCGGGGTGTTCATTGGAACGAGTCCCCGGCTGTCACGAATTGTTCAGCCTGTTGTGCAGGTGTTGTCTTCTTTTCCGGCGAACATGGCATTTCCGGTATTCACGATTCTGTACTTGAAGTTCGGGATCTCGATGGAGATTGGGGCAATTCCGCTGATGATGCTGGGCACACAATGGTATGTATTATTTAATGTGATTGCCGGTGCGATGGCCATTCCTTCCGATCTTAAGGAAGCTGCGGTAACTTTGAAATTGACACGCTGGCAGACTTGGAAAAAACTAATTCTCCCCGCCGTCTTTCCATTTCTTGTAACCGGCTGTATTACGGCAAGCGGAGGCGCCTGGAACGCCAGCATTGTCTCGGAAATTGTATCGTGGAAGGATCAGGATCTTCAAGCAGCCGGGTTAGGTACGTACATCGCTGAAGCCACTACGAACGGCAATTGGCCGCAGATCATCTGGGGAATATTCGTCATGTGCCTGCTCGTTGTAATTGTGAACCGCCTGGTATGGCGCAAGCTGTATGCATTAGCCGAAAATAAATATCACTTGGACTAGAGGTGCCCTATGATGAACAAAACTCTGATTGAGTTAAAGCAGATCAGCAAACGTTATGATCAGCCGAAGCAGGCAAATGTGAGCATTATGGAGGATATTAATATCAAGATTAAGGAGGGAGAGCTGGTATCTATCCTGGGACCTTCAGGTTCAGGGAAATCGACTCTTCTGCGCATCATTGCAGGTCTTGTCCCTCCTTCACAAGGCTCGGTGCTCTATAATGGACGCGAGATTGCCGGTACTAATCCGGGTGTGGGGATGGTATTCCAATCATTTGCATTGTTTCCTTGGCTTACAGTCCTGGAGAATGTGAAGCTGGGCCTGGAGAACAAACCGTTACGCGAAGCCGACAAAATGCGTAAAGCCCTCTCGGTCATCGATATGATTGGGCTTGACGGATTTGAAGGGGCGTACCCCAAAGAATTGTCCGGAGGGATGCGCCAGCGTGTCGGTATCGGCCGGGCGCTCGTTATGGAGCCGGATATTCTCCTGATGGATGAGCCGTTCTCCGCCCTTGACGTATTGACCGCAGAGAACTTGAAGCGCGACCTGCTGGAATTATGGACGGAGAAGCAAATCCCTACCAAATGCATCATTATGGTCACCCACAGTATTGAGGAAGCCGTCTATATGTCGGACCGGGCTATCGTCCTCTCCAGGGACCCTGCCCGTGTAATCTCCGATATTCCCATTCCCATGCCGCACTGGAGGGATAAACAAGATCCGCAGTTCACATCGCTTGTGGACCAAATCTATTCCATACTGACCCAAAGGGAAGTGAAGCCTGCCGGTCCGGCCGAAGAAAAGCAAAATACCATCGAGAAAATACCACCGGTTCCGGCTGGCGCCCTGACAGGCTTCATTGAACTGATTGACGATCTGGGTCAACAAGTGGACTTGTACAAGCTGGCCGATCAATTAAGTCTGAAACTGGAAGATTTCCTGCCCATCGTCGAGGCGGTGGAAATGCTGCAATTTGCAACGGTTCTGCATGGAGATATCGAGTTGACAGAGCCAGGACGCCAGTTTGCCAATGCAAGTGTTCTCTCCCGGAAAGAAATTTTTAAAGACCAGGTGCTGGAGCATGTTCCCATCATGGAGAAAATCATCTGGATTCTGCAATCGAAATCAAATAATAAAATGGAAGGGGCCTTTTTCGTGGAGATTTTCGAAAAGCATTTTGAGACGGAGGAAGCCGCACTTCAACTGGATATCCTAATCGACTGGGGCCGGTACGCGGAACTGATTGCCTACGACAAAAAAGCAAAGGTGTTGTATCTGGAAAATGATTGAAATCAACCTGGACATTCGGGCGGAGGAAGTTCCTGGTCTAAGAGAAGCCGTGGGCTGGGCAAGAAGAGACTTTGACTATCCCGCCCTGTTTCAGCGGTGCAATTTCTGGGCGGGAGCCAGAGATCACGCAGGCAGACTCATTGCCTTTGGCTACGTTGCCGGAACCGGCCTGGAGCACGGGTATATGGAGGACATTATCATCCATCCAGAGTATCAGAGGCGCGGAGTGGGGCAGCAGCTTGTTAAGGAGCTATTGAATGAGTCTATTCGATGCGGATTGACCATAGTAACCCTCACTTATAGCCGTGAGCATAAGGAATTCTATGAAAAGTGCGGATTCTCCTCTACAGCGGCCGGGATCTGGCGGGCGGAGGAAGGAAAGTAATGCATACAAGAACTGAGAAGCCAGCGAACCCTTATGAACGCTGGCTTTTTGGCGACCGTAAACCGACAGTAATTCTATAATATGTAAGGTGATTTACTATCATTAGGCAGGTTAATTCCATCTTCCCGATCCGGTATGATTACATAAGCTCTGCTCTTTGAAGGAGGTTCTGTGGGCTTATGAATCCGACCCGTACGCTGATTAAGGAAATACTGTCTAATAGTAAGGGTATCCTTGCTATGATTCTATTCTTCAATATAGTAGCCGCATTCGTCTCGACTCTTCAGCCCCTCCTGTTCAAAGACTTATTCGACGACATCCTGCCAGACAAGCAGATCGGGACGGCTGCATTCTATATGCTCCTGCTTATTCTAATTCCCGTAATCTACGCCGCCTTAAACAGCGTCACCTCTTATTACAATAATGAGCTGGGCAACCATTTATCCAAGAATCTGCGCCTGCGGCTGTTCTCTGACGTACTCCAGACCCGGCCAAGAGATGTGGACAGCATCGGCAAGGGGGAAATCATCAATCGGATCACCTTGCAGGTGGGGATGCTGTGTGAAATTTTCGTGGTAGACACCCTGATGTCCATAGTCTCGAATGCTATTCTGCTGATCGCGACCCTGTGGATCATGTTCTCGATGAGTACCGAGCTTACACTCGCGGCCATCCTCTCATTCCCTCTATGTATGTACGGCTTCAAGCGCTTCAGGAGCAAGACAGAGCGCCTGGATAAGCAGTATCATGGTATTTTGGATAAGGGCATGAATTATTTGAATATCATTTCCATCATTACGGGCATCATTTACGGCTACAGTCTGTTCCTGATTCTGCGAGGCCGCATCTCACCAGGCACATTGCTGGCCTTCATTGTGATTCTTCCAAGGCTGTATAGCATTTTCAAGTCACTGTTGACGCTGAACATCGATAGGAGCCGGATGACGGTCATTATTAACAACCTGAATGACATCCTTGAACTGGAGAAGGTCGGATCGGGAGCTAACGCTCCTGACTATGGCCGCGTCCCCCTCCTGCAGATGAGGAATGTCTCGTACCGGTACGCTCCGGCAGATTCTTTTGGGATCACTGACTTTAATCTGGACATTCAGCCAGGAACCTTCGTGGGGATTGTTGGATTAAGCGGCTCAGGGAAATCTACGATATTCGAGCTGATTCACAGGTTCATAGAGCCGGATGAAGGGGAGATCTCCCTGGACGGCGTTCCGATCCAAGAACTGGACATTCATGAACTAAGACGATATGTCGGCTATTCCCCGCAAAAGGGAGTGTTATGGAACAAGTCCATTCTCGACAACATCATTTACCCGCTGCAGAAGGAAGACATGAATGAAGAGACATGGCAGAAATTCAGCACTGCTGTTGAGCTTGCACATGTGGACCCATTTGTTCTAACCATGCCTGAGCAATATGACAAGAAGGTGGAGGGCCACGGAGACAATCTCTCCGGTGGCGAGATCCAGCGGATTCTATTAGCTAGAGCCTTCATGGGTGAGCCCCGTATCCTGATGCTGGATGAGTACACCTCGGCCCTGGACGCCTTGACGGAGAGTGACCTGAACGACACCCTGCTGAGCCTGAAGGGGAAGCAAACGATTCTGGTAATCGCACACCGGTTATCCACCGTGAAGAATGCAGATGTCATCCTGGTCGTGGATAAGGGCCGTATTGTAGAGCAGGGCAGCCCAGCCGAATTACTGGCCCAAGAGGGAATGTATTACAAGATGGTGGAGAAGCAGAGAATTTAGCGCTTCAGCAGCATAATCCAGCCTTAGGCCGCCTCAATTATCACCTTTTGGTGACTATATCACAAAAAAGTGGGTACTGTTTTTCTTGTAACTTTTCCCCCATACTAGCGTTCATAGCAACTACAAACCACAAAAGGAGTGTATAATAGTATGGGCAGATTTGACGGGAAGGTAGCAGTTGTAACCGGAGGAACAAGCGGCATCGGGCTTGCGGCGGCACAGCAGTTCGTAGAAGAAGGGGCTTACGTGTTCATCACAGGACGCAGACAACGCGAGCTGGATGAAGCCGTACAACAGATCGGTAAGAATGTTACAGGCGTTCAAGGTGACATCTCAAAGCTGGAAGATCTGGATACCTTGTTCGACACTGTACAGCGGGAAAAGGGGCACTTGGACATTCTTTTTGCCAATGCCGGACTTGGGTCGTTCCTGCCGTTAGGCGAAATTACGGAAGCACATTACTACAAGACTTTTGATGTCAACGTCAAAGGAACTATTTTCACTGTACAAAAGGCATTACCCTTATTCCCTAACCAAAAAGGTTCCATTATCCTGACAGGCTCTACGACCGGATCAATGGGGGTCCCAGCGTTCAGTATCTACGGCGCTTCCAAGGCAGCGATCCGACAGCTCGTCCGCAACTGGATTCTGGATACGAAAGGGACGGAGATTCGGATGAATGTCCTTAGTCCGGGTTCGGTCGTCACACCGGCGTACGATGAATTATTTGGCTCCGAACTTGAGAATTACCTCGAACAGGCCAAAATAGATATCCCGCTCGGCAGAGTTGGACAGGTAGAAGAGATCGCAAATGCTGTCATGTTCCTGGCCTCTAATGAGAGCAGCTATTTGAACGGCATTGAATTATTCGTAGACGGCGGAGTGGCTCAAATCTAAATCGCTTAACGTTTTGTATCAACTCGGGAGATGATGGATTGTTATGAAAATCTTTCACTGTGAACTGGAAGTTACACTAGAGGTGATCGGAGGGAAGTGGAAGGGGCTTGTTCTGTACTATTTAATCAAAGGACCCAAGCGGACAGGGGAGCTTAAACGGCTTGTTCATAATATCTCGCAAAAGATGCTGATCCAAACGCTCCGGGAACTGGAGACAGACGGATTAATCCGCAGAACCATGTACAATCAAGTACCGCCTAAGGTGGAATACTCAACGACAGAGCTGGGCCAATCCCTCGAACCGGTTTTGAAACTGCTGTGTAACTGGGGAGAGAATTACGCAGAACAATCCTACGCTCCGGGTGAGATTGAGATTTTAAATTTGGAATGAGCATGGGAAATTTAGGATGCCAAATGAGCCGAGGCTTAGTATAATAGGTGCAGACGGATTCCAAGGAGGAGGTGGTTGTATGAGTGCAGGCGATATTAGCGACATTAGCGGCATTACTCCGATGTTCCAATTGAATATGAAAAGGAGAGGCTTTCATGAGCTACAACCCCGAAATCCCGAGAACCCGGTATGACACCTATGGTGACCGTGAATGGACACGGCTTACGAAGGATGGTCCAGGCGAGCTTTTGTATCAGGTGCATCTGGATATTCTTCAGCGTTACACTAAGCCTACAGATACAGTGCTAGAGATTGGCGCAGGTTCAGGCAGGTATACTAAGGACCTCGCGACCATGTGTTCCGAGTTGACCGTTGCTGATCTATCGAGCCATCAGATAGAATTCAATCAATCCAAAATGCAAGAGCTGTCCCTGATGGATAGAATCAAGGCGTACCATGTGTTAGATGTGCTAGATATGAGTGTATTTGAAGAGGCTTCGTTCGACACTGTGGTATGTATCGGCGGTGTAATTAATTATCTCTTGGACAAAGAGACGGAAGGTATCCGTGAGCTGCTGCGGGTATTGAAGCCAGGCGGTATACTGGTGGTCGGTTCCATGAGCTTCATTGGCTCTTCGCTGTATTATCTGGATGGCATCCGGTATGAGAAGGAACAGTTCGGGATTGAGGCTACCCGGTGGATCATGAACACAGGGATTCAAGATGAAGAACATTATCCCGTGCCCAGCAAGCATTACATCCACATGATGAGAAGCTCTGAATTAGATGCTTTATTTGCCCTTTTTCCGGTTAATATTCTGGAGAGAAGCTCTGCCGGACTATATACGCAAGCGGGAGACGCTGCCTTGGAGAATGCCCGTAACGATCCGGAATTCTGGAAGCTCATGATCAAAAAAGAAATTGCGTTCACCAAATTACCAGGCACCCTGGACTGCGGAATGAATATCATCTACGTGGTGCGCAAGTTATAATCGCTGCCGCTGAATAAGCATGGCTTGGTCGAAATCCCGTCTGCCACAAACAGGCGGGACTTTTTGTATATCCGAAGGAACGGGGGATCACGGGAATGGGAGTATGGACTAGCTCAATGAATGGTGCACCTTGGACCAAAAGTAAAATGAGTACAGCGGTGAAACAATTGCGCGAGCGGGCGCTTATTTCGTACGTCATTGATATAGACAAGCCTCAGGATCTGCAGGAATTAGATCAGCATGTGTTTGCCGAACGCCCGGATCTGGTCTTGTCGATTAGCCAAGCGGACAAGAACGGACGATATACCAAGGAATTGCTGCAGACGATTGCGGAGTTACAGCACATTACGGCCTTGCAGCTCAACCTGAATCATAGCATTGATCTGAGTGTTCTCGGAACGCTGGAGCGGTTGCAGTATCTATCCATTACGGCCAAAAAGCCGGTGGACCTTAGCTTCCTCGCAAGCTTCAAGCAGCTGCAATATCTCTCTGTCCATGGGAAATTTCATGACTTAACGCCGATTGGCGAAGCTTCCAGCCTGGATACTTTAATCTTGCGGACTACGATTCATGAGCTGGAATTTGTCCGCCGGTTACCGAAGCTGCTGTGCCTCTTCATTCACGACTCCATCTTGAAAGGGTCATTGGATGCTCTTGCAGACGTTACCGTCCCCATGCTGAGTCTGGCGGCTATCCGCAACTTAACGAAGGTGGATGCCCTGGAGTCCATGAGCAATCTTACATACCTGCACTTATCCTTGCCGAAGCTAGAGGCTTTGTGTGACTTTTCGAATATGCCGGGTCTCATACAGCTTGAACTCGATCAGATGAAATCCCTGGAGGATATTGACCCTTTATGGACCGCAACGCAGCTTGAAATGTTACAGCTAAGAGAGATTTCAGCAGCCGTGACCGCTAAGGAGTTAGAGCCTTTGACCGCAATGAAGCATCTGAAGCAGGTGGACTTCCAGTTCCTTGATCTCAAAAAAGGAAGGATCGCAGCCTTACGTGAGTCGTTTGCGCAGGCAGGCAAAATCCATCTTCTATATGAGAATATTGCCGAAGCCCAGCGAATAAAGCCCTTGTCGTTAGTGCATTTACGCAAGCATATGGGATTAGTTCAATAAATTAGCGGACGTTGCCATTTATCTGATTGGACTAGCGGAGATTCTGGGGATTAACCTGGAACAAGAGATCATGAGCAAGATCGAAAAAAATGAAAGCAGAGTCTATGAGAATAGGGATGGAGTGCTTGTGAAGGTGAAGGAATAATCTGAAACTAAGGAGTGCATCCATGAAATATTATAAGAAATTAACCGGAGCGAAGTGTTACTTAAGCACGGTGGCTCCAGACGATGCAGAAGCCTGGACCCGCTGGTTCAATGATCTGGAGGTGACAGCGCCGCTTGGAAATGAAGCTTATATCCTAACGTCTTTGGACAAGGAGCGTGAAGGAATAGATCATGCTCTCAAGTCTGGAGCACATATGTTCAGCATTGTGGACCTGGAGAGTGACATGGCCATTGGACGGTGCCTGCTGTTTGATGTCAATCTGGTCGACCGGAATGCCAAGGCAGGAATTTTTATCGGCGATAAGGAGTTTTGGGGCAAAGGATTCGGCTCTGATGCCATGAGACTGCTGCTTGATTACGGATTCAATCTGCTGAATCTGAACAATATTATGCTGGGGACGTTCGCCTTCAATCAAAGGGCCATTCAATGCTATAAGAAGGTCGGATTCAAAGAGATTGGCCGGAGAAGACAGGCACGCATTATCGGGGGCGTGAAATATGATGCAATCCTGATGGATATGCTGGCCGAGGAATTCGAATCGGTATTCGTGAAGCCGATTATCGCAGGCTCGCAGGTAAGTCAATAGGGTAGCTGTACAAGACAAAACACCGCTAAGGCACCTGGCGGTGTGTTTTGTTTTTTTCCGGCATCTATAAATGCATTAGTGGCGAGCTTCGTGCATAAGCACCCCGATGGTATGGAAAAACTTATATAGTGCAGATAAACAGCATGATTAGATTTCTTAGGAGGTTAGCATAATGACAACTCAGGACCCGAAGGAGCTTTTGAAGCGTAAACATGAGCAGGACGAGGAGAAAAGACAGTTCACTAACTTTGCCCGGGCTGTATCCGAAGACGGGGAAGTAGAAGCAGGCCAGGAATTCAGTCATGACCGGCTGCCTGACGACCAGAACCGGATGAAATCGGTGGAGAACAGACAGAACTGAGCAGGACCCTGACAGAAAAGTACAATGGATGGACCCTCAGGAAGCCTTCCATGCGTTCCTGAGGCTTTTTTTGTTTATTATTGTATACATACACTACTCATGGAGGTTCATTTATGGTTTTTATCATCTCAATTACCATCGTAGCCATTTTTGCATTATGGGGAGCTGTAGCGCCTGATCAGATGGCAGCTACAGCTAATGCTGCGTACAATTTCTCCATCCATAATTTCGGCTGGTTCTATTTGCTGGCTACTTTGTTCTTCCTGATCTTCACTTTTTATTTAGCCTTCAGCAGATTCGGCAGTATCCGGCTGGGAGACGATGACGACGAACCGGAATATTCCACGATATCCTGGCTGTCGATGCTATTCAGCGCAGGAATGGGGATCGGGCTGGTCTACTGGGGAGTGGCTGAACCACTGTCCCATTATTTATCTCCGCCGGAGGGCGTAACAGGAGGGACGACAGAAGCAGCGCGGATCTCCATGCGCTATTCTTTTTTCCATTGGGGACTGCACCCATGGGCCATCTATGCCGTCATCGGCTTGACGCTTGCTTATTTCCAGTTCCGCAAAGGGTACAAAGGCTTGATCAGCTCCGCTTTTATCCCTCTACTCGGGGAGCGGCTGGTATCCGGCTGGCTGGGCAAGGCCATCGATATTTTGGCGGTGATTGCCACCATTTTTGGAGTAGCGACTTCGCTGGGTCTCGGGGCTCTGCAGATTAACGGAGGTCTGCATTATTTATTCGGACTTCCGAACACCGTAGCCGCTCAGATTGCAATTATTGCGGTAGTGACCGTGCTGTTCCTCATCTCCGCTACCAGCGGTCTGGACAAGGGAATCAAAATTCTCAGCAACACCAACCTAGTGATCGCCGTTCTTTTGATGCTGTTCGTATGGATAACGGGTCCGACCTCGTTTATCTTTGATACCTTTACAACCACATTAGGCAGTTATCTGCAAAACATCGTCAATATGAGCTTGAGGTTAACGCCTTTTTCCAAGGGAACCTGGGTCGGGGCGTGGACCTTATTCTATTGGGCCTGGTGGATTGCCTGGGCACCCTTTGTCGGAACATTCATTGCGAGAGTATCCAAAGGAAGAACAATCAAGGAATTTGTCATTTGTGTGCTGATTATACCGAGTCTGTTCGGCTTCATCTGGTTCTCGGTATTTGGCGGAACGGGCATGCAAATGGAGCTCTTCGATGGTGTCCAGCTGGCTGAAGCCGTTAAAGGAGACACGACCACCGCCCTGTTCGTCATGCTGGAGCAATTGCCCTTAGGCACCATAGTATCGTTAATAGCTACGATCCTGATTATGATCTTCTTCATTACATCAGCCGATTCGGCTACCTTTGTACTGGGCATGCTGACGTCAGACGGCAAGCTGAATCCCAGCGCAAGAGTCAAACTAACCTGGGGCATTCTGCAATCCTCCATCGCTGTTGTGCTGCTGATTAGCGGCGGACTGGGCGGCCTTCAGACCGCTTCCATTGTAGCTGCGCTGCCTTTTGCCATTGTCCTGATCGGCATGTGCTTCTCCCTGCTTAAAGCGCTCAAGGAGGAGGACAAAGAGCGCCGTCAACGGGAAAAGCGCCAACGTCAAAAGCTGAAGCGGCTGCTGGAGGAGCATGAGGCAAGTGATTTAAAGGAGTTACTACAGTAGTAACACTTAATTAAAAAAAATCTCTACAGGCCCTGCTCCATGAACAGTGTTATCCTTAATACACATAAATTTAAATATTTAAAAGGGTGTGTGTTAAAGATTACAACGAATAACCTGATAAAGGAACATACAGGGATGGAGCTAGTAGTAGAGAACTTATTAAAAGATTTCGGCGATAAGCATGTGTTGACGGGTGCGGATTTTGTGTTTGAGCAGGGGAAGATTTACGGTCTGCTTGGCCGCAACGGGGCCGGGAAGACGACATTGTTCAATTGCTTAGGCGGGGAAATGCAGGCGGATCGCGGAAGCATGAAGCTGGTACAAGGCCATTCCAGCCGTGATTTGCAGCCTGAGGATGTCGGTTATGTCTATTCACTGCCCATTTTGCCGGAATTTCTAACCGGATATGAGTTTATCCGTTTTTATATTGATGTGAATCAGGCAGCGATTGCAGACCGGGGAGACGATATAGATGCGCTATTCGACTTGATGTCTATTGAGGAGAGCGACCGCCACAAGCTGATTAAGCATTATTCGCACGGCATGAAAAACAAGCTGCAAATGCTGCTTTTCCTGCTAATGAAGCCCCCGGTCATTCTGCTGGATGAGCCGCTGACCTCATTAGATGTTATCGTGGCCTTAGAGATGAAGAAGCTGCTGCGGGAAATGAAGAATGAGCATGTGCTGATTTTCTCCACGCATATCCTGCAGTTGGCCGCCGATTTATGCGATGAGCTGGTGGTACTTCATAGAGGCAAGCTAACGCGCGTATCGGCAGAGGTGCTGAAACAGCCGGATTTTGAGCAACAGGTGATTGAGTTGTTGACTGAAGATGACGCCAGCGAACCCGGGATAGGGAAGGAGGACGCCTATGCCGGAGATGCTTAATACTATGGTCCGCATCTGGCAGCTGCAGATTGCAGTCTTTGTGAACAAGCTGATCTTTTATACCCAGCGTCTGCCTCTAATCGGGAGGTTGATTACAGAGCGGGCGTATGCGGCTGTACAGGCCAAGCGGAGGTCGGGTGTTGTCGCTGTCGTTCTGATCCTTTTGGGCGGTTTAGCCGAGAGCCTGCTCTACTTCGGAGTACTGCTCGCGCTACCCATTGCTCTGTGGACACTCGACTGGGCGGCGGATGAACGGCTTGATTTGTTTATGCATATATATTTCTGCATGAGTGTCTTGCTGGCAGGGGTATCAAGTGCGAAGGTGCTGGAATCGAATAAAATGAAATATACTGCGGTCCGGCTGATGCGGATTGCGCCTACAAGGTATATGCGGGCAGTACTGGTTAACCGGTATGCAACCTTTCTGGTGTACCAATGGATTGCCATGATGATGACTGCCGGCAGCTTAGGCCTCTCGGCACAGCAGGCACTCTTGCTGGTTGGGGCTGTGACAATGTGGAGGATCTTATGTGAACTGCTGCATTTGAGACTTTTCCGGTATTCCACAATTATACTGGTGAAGAAGACAGGGCTCGTCTCACTGGTCATGCTGGTCTCACTTGCTGCGGCTTATCTGCCATTCACAGGGTTGATTGATGTGCCTCTGTTCGGTGCCGCAGTCCTTGGGCAACCGCTGCTGCTGGTATTGCTGCTGCTCAGCGGTCTGGCCGCCGGATATATACTGCTGCTCAGAACGAATTATACGGATGCGGTAAGAGCGGTGACCAGCTTCGATGATCCGCTGCTAAACATGGAACGGATGCTGCTGGATCTTCAACAAAAAAGTGTACAAACGGACCGCACAGACAATAGCGGGGTTCTTCCTGCTCAAGACAAGAGGGGGTACGCCTATTTGCACTCTGTGTTTGTTAAACGGCATAGGGGACTTGTAGCCGCACCTTTTCATAAAAGGTTAGTAATCATCAGCATAATCGGCGTTCTCTTAGCGCTTTCCTCGCTGTTTTATAAGGAGTCTCTGAATGTAACACAGCTTGAACGGTATGTATCCTTTATCATTCTGGCGATGTTTCAACTGACAATGGGCAATCAATGGTGCAGAGCACTGTTTCGCCATTGTGACCTGCCGCTGATGCGGTATTCCTTCTACCGGAAGGATGCGCTGCAGCATTTCCGCTTGCGCCTCCGCTGGCTGCTGGGTAGAAATATACTGATTGGAGGGAGCCTGGCGGCTGTTCTGAGTGTATTTATCCTGATCGTCGCGGAAGGAAGGTTCCATCCGATCCTTCTTCCAATATGGCTGTTAACGCTGGCGCTGGCAGTGATTTTCACAGTACATCATTTACTGCTGTATTATCTCCTCCAGCCTTACACCCCGGATATGACTACGGGTAACCCCTGGTTTACATTGCTAAACAGTCTGGGTTCGATTGGTTTCCTTGCAGCATTCTTGCTGCGCCCGACCCCCTGGATATTAGCTGTCACCATCGCCTCGCTCACTGTCGTTTATTTAATCAGTGCATTCCCGCTTGTCTCACGGTACTCATGCAGCAGATTCAGCCTGAAATAATTAATATACAATGGATGAACCCTCAGGAACGCGATCCTAGCGTCCTGAGGGTTTTTAGCTTTTGTTTCATTTCTTTTGTCCGTTCATATTCAGTTCATATTGACGTCACGGGGAATACACTTTCATTGGTTAAGCTTACATCTTAGCAAAAGAAGAAGTAGAAAGAGAGGGAGTCAAATGAGATTATTTGAGATACTTTTAGTTCTATCCTGTTTCGCGCTACTCGCAGATCTATTGTTTATCAGAAGAGGTGCAAAGACAACAGGGCTGGTTTTGGGGATCGGAAGCAGCGTTATATTGGTGGTTCAATTATTGGTAGAGGGATACAGATGGCAGTTGCTTTTGGTATATATGATGACGGCGTTACTCATACTCATCGTTATACTCAGGCATTTAGGTAAGATAGGGAATATAGGGAATATAAAAGCAGGGAAGCTGTTGAAATATAGTTCATCTTCCATCATCGTCATTCTGCTTGTTATATCTACCGCCCTGTCTGTATACTTGCCCGTCTTTCATTTGCCGAAGCTTGAAGGCCCTGAGAAAGTGGGGACTCAAACCTTTCATTTTACGGATCAGAACAGAGATGAAATCTTAACGGAAGATCCAGGCGATAAGAGGGAACTAATGGTTCAAGTCTGGTACCCTACTGGGAATAGCAATAACCACAAGAGTGAAGCACTTTTTCCAAAAGACAAAGAAATGTTCAAAAAATATATTCAGACCTACTCTGATTCTTTGAGTCTGCCGGATTTTGTATTCGATTACTGGAAGTATAGTAAAACCAACTCCTATGAAAATGTAGAAATATTACCTTCTACAAGTCCTTATCCCGTGGTACTGCTATCCCATGGTATGGGAACCAGCAGAGTTCTACATACCTCGCAAGCCGAGAATCTGGCCAGTCACGGGTTTATCGTGTTCACCATCGATCATACGTATAGCACCTTTGCTACCATTTTTCCGGATGGCCGTGTAACGGACTATACAACAAAGATGACCACCGTAGCAGACCGCAAGGAAATAGGTAATATATGGACGGAAGACGTGGAGTTTGTCATCAATCAAGTGGATAAGCTAAATTCAGGTGCAATCGAAAGTCAATTTAAAGGAAAAATTGATCTAAATCATGTAGGCGCAATGGGGCATTCTTTCGGGGGGGCAACAGCGTTTAATACTACTTATCTAGATCCTAGAATCAAGGCCGGGGTCAATATGGACGGGTCATTAATCGAAGTGGACAATAGAGATGATCTAAACAAGCCGTTTATGTTCATAAGATCCGGAGTTTTTAAAGACTGGTTGACAGATTTCAAGAAAGGTACCAATCCGGATAACGAAATAACGAAACAACTTTCAGATGAGCTGCACATTATGCAAAATGTGATCAATCAAGGGGGGCTTGCGATTTATGTGGAAGGTACCCAGCACTTCAATTTCACCGACCTTCAATTCTATTCTGAGCTGATTAAGCTGACTGGAATCACAGGCGACATTAATGGTAAACGAGGATCAGACCTCGTAAATCAATATGTCCTCGATTTCTTCAATAAGCAGTTGAAAGGAGAAGGCGGACAACTGCTCGAAGGTCCAAACGACAGCTATCCCGAGGTGAAATTTATAAAGCCCGAAGACCTTTAATATGAAACAATATACGATTTTGATATAATTACAAACAATTTCGGGAGCAGCACTCCCTTCTTTATACTATTCTGAGAATAGAAATAAGAAGGGGGTGCTGCTTATGATCGTTCAGGCTGCGATAGGAATTCTGTTGATTCCATTCCTGTTTTTCGGTATACGGGCTATAGTTCATTCTAAATGGTGTGACAAACTAGCCAGACAGCAGGATAAACGGTTCACTTATTATATCAGTCAAGAATACGTTGACGGCAAGGAATGCCGCCGTTAAGAATCGATGCCGGCAGCAGCAGATTGCTTGCGGAAGTCTTGCGGGATCTGACCTAATTGTTTACCGAACACATACGAAAAGTAACTTGCCGTTTGAAACCCGCAGGCCATGGCGATCTCTCCAACAGGCATTGTAGTCTCTTTCAGCATCTCACAGCTTTTTTGAAGACGATAGCGGGTCAAATAATTATTGGGTGTCCAGCCAACATGCTTTTTGAATAGCTCACAACATCTGCTTCTGCATACTGAACCGGCGGCGGCAATTTCATCAATGGTTAGTTTAGCGTCATAATGCTGGTGAATATACCCGGTCATTTTACGAATCGTCATCCATATCTGTTCATCATTCGGATTGCCCTCTGCCTGCTGTATATGATCGGCTATACCCGCACATATGGACACAGCCTGGGATATTAACCGGAGCAGGTTCCCTTCATTGCTGTGCACCTCATCATATAACGTAGTTAGTGCAAGCAGTATTTCATGCTGCCAAGGCATTTGGGAAGATAATAATAAGAAATCGTCGGTGCCGGAACCGAATTTTTCTTCAAGATATGCTTTTCCCGCAAGCGTGTTTTCGCCCAGTAGTGCAGGATGAATGACGATGACCAGAAAAGTACAATCGCTTTCCTTAGCAGAGAAGCCATAGTGAAGGCGTTTACTGTTAACAAAAATTCCGTTCCCTTTACCGAGCTGGACCGTTTGTCCGTTCACATAATAATCCATTGTGCCATCCAGCACTAGGATGAATTCCAGGTCCGGGTGCCAATGATAAGCGGCCGCGAAGCGGTCGAATTGATGCAGTGCTCCTTTTTTAGCATACAGCGGGAAACCCGGCAGATTATAATTCAGTCTTTCGGATAAATCAGAGAATACCTCAAGGACGAATT
Organism: Paenibacillus sp. FSL R7-0302; assembly: GCF_038006885.1. Taxonomy (NCBI): domain Bacteria; kingdom Bacillati; phylum Bacillota; class Bacilli; order Caryophanales; family Paenibacillaceae; genus Paenibacillus; species Paenibacillus sp. FSL R7-0302. The sequence goes on along the minus strand of NZ_JBBOWB010000001.1, from coordinate 2,736,359 downwards.
TATCCATAGCTACACCTCATTAGTTGAATATACGATTTTGACATAATGATAACTGATTCGGGAGGGGAAAACAAAAAAAACGTATCTCTAACTCAAAAACAAGGGGTATCTCAAGCAGCCTTTTCATGGCTTATGGGATCCCCCTTTTATTTTAAGAAAAACGCCTAACCAATAACGAACATCGTTCTTGACGAACAGTGTTCGTTATGTTATAAATGTATCAGCTTAACTAATTCATACGCTTATTTAAGGAAAGGAGGAGAGCGTTTATGTCAGATACAAAGGATAGCCGCAGTGTTCAAGCAGCCTTTTCCTTAAAACAGATCCTGCCCATACTTCTCGCTGTTGCTTCAGGGATGTTCCTGGTGATATTAGACAGCACCATCATGAATGTAGCTGTTCCGAAATTAGTAAGTGCCTTCGATACCAATCTTAGTACGATTCAGTGGGTCATCACGGCGTATACCTTGTCTTTATCGGCAGTCATTCCGTTAGCCGGCTGGTTCTCTGACCGTTTCTCGCCCAAACGGATGTTTATGATTAGTATTGTGTTATTTGTACTCGCTTCTGTGCTGTGTGCAATGGCCACCACTCCTAGTCAGCTTATCATTTTCCGTATCATTCAAGGTTTGGGCGGAGGCATGGTGGCTCCCATCGGAATTGCCACTGTATTCATGGTCGCTCCACCTGATAAAAGAGGTTCTGTCATGGGCATCCTCGGGATCCCGATGCTGCTTGCTCCTATTCTGGGCCCCTTATTGTCGGGCTGGCTGATCGAGTACATCAATTGGCACTGGATCTTTTTCATCAACGTACCGGTTGGCATCTTGGCTTTATTCATGGCCTGGAGGTACTTACCTGCATCGGATGCACAAGCCAATAACAAGCTGGATGTGACCGGTGCGCTTTTGGCTCCTATTGCCTTTACTTCAATTGTGTTTGCCGTACATCAAGCAGGAGAGAAGGGGTGGTCCAATCTATGGACGTTAGCTCCTCTGGCCTGGGGCTTGGTTATACTGGCCATCTTTATATGGAATGAGCTGCGGCAAAAGCATCCGCTGCTGGAGCTACGAGTATTCCGTTCGCCTACCTTTGTGCATGGCATTTCTGTCGCCTGGCTGAATCAGATCGCTTTGTTCGGAAGTATCCTTTTGTTCCCGCTGTATTTACAGCAAGTGAGAGGGCTAACTCCTCTTGAGGCTGGATTATATGTGATCCCGCAAGCCCTGTTATCTACTGTCGGGATTAACGCAGGCGGCCGGTTATTTGACCGTTTCGGTGTTCGCCCGGTAGCCATCATGGGTATTCTGTCCCTTTGCGGGTCCTTGCTTGCTCTGACGCAGATTGATGCCCATACCAGTTCTCTATATATCATTTGCAGCTTTGCTTTTGCAGGGCTTGGTCAAGGATTAACGATGATGCAGATTAATACACATGTCCTCAGATCAGCTCCCAAGGAATTAATCAGCCGCGTTACGCCCATAACCACTTCAGCACAGCAAATCATGTCCAGCTTCGGCGTTACCATCACGATGGCTTTTCTGGCCAAACAAATCAGGGGACTTCCCGCACAGCATTCACCCGATCAATTAGGTCATGCCTTCGGATCAACCTTCTGGATTACTTTGGGCTTTGCAGTGATTGCATTGGTTTTATCTTTGTTTTTTGCAGGTAAGAAGCAAGATTCTTGAGAAAATACTATCAAACAAAGGAGATGTCTACACATGACAACTGTTAATTCTACCGAACAACGCCGGATCGCCATTATTGGGGGTGGACCAGGAGGGCTAACGCTCGCCCTGATTCTGCAACAGCATGGTATTTCCTCGACGATTTACGAACGTGAACATGAGGACCTTAGCCATGAACGCGGAGGCTCCTTAGATATCCATGAAGAATCCGGGCAACTCGCTTTGAAGGAAGCCGGATTATATGAAGCTTTTCTGCAGGCAGCAAGGTTTGAGGGCGAAGACTTCCGGCTCATGGATAAGACGGGGACTATATACCTGGATGAAGTGGCCGATGAAGAGATCTCGGAAGGGCAGAGACGCCCGGAGATTGACCGTGGTGTGCTTTGTGACTTGCTATTAAACAAATTAGATCCGTCTACCATTCAATATGGGTATAAACTGGAGAAGGTTGTATCTCTGGGCGAGGGTAAGACGGAGCTTCATTTTGAGAATGGACATATCGCTGTGGCAGATCTTGTCATTGGTGCGGATGGCGCCTTTTCCCGCGTTCGCCCTCTGCTTACCGATACAAATGTGGAATATTCAGGTCTGACTATGCTGGAGCTTAACGTTATTGCAGCCGATCACCCGGATCTGGCAGCATTCAACGCACGTGGCAAGATGTTTGCACTGGATGATCACAAAGGGATTCTGGGCCAGCTGAACGGCAACGGACGGATCAAAGTATATGCGAGTTTCAAGGTAGAGCGGGACTGGTTAGACGATATCCGGAACGATAACCCGCAGGAGATAAAGGCAAAGCTGCTTGAGCTGTTTCACGATTGGAGTGAACCGCTCAAGAATTATATCCGGTATGCGGAAGATGCTGTTGTGCCCAGACGGATTTACATGCTGCCTGTCGGCTTTCGCTGGGAACGGAACTCTGGTGTCACGTTGATCGGGGATGCTGCACATGTCATGTCTCCTTTTGCCGGAGAAGGGGTGAATCTTGCAATGCTGGATGCGCTGGAGCTGGCTCTTGCCATAGTAAGGAACAAGCAGACATCAGTGGCCATTGAAGAATATGAGGAGAAAATGTTCCAGTATGCCTCAGAGAAAGCATATGTCTCTAACGAAAATCTCATCCTGAGCTTCTCACAGAATGCAGCACCAAAATTTGCCGAACTGATACAATCTTACCAAGTTCAGGCTGATCAGCTGGGATGAGGTTATCTTCCGCTATGTATTTACTATTGTCTTCCGGCATGTTATAAGAAAAGTATGATGAAACCAAAACGTGAAATTGTGAGCCGCCGCAACCGGCCAGCCAAAGACCCCCTCAGTCATGAACTAATTGTCAAAACCGCGTATGAGCTGCTGAAGCAGGAAGGGACCTCCGGTATGAGCATGAGGAAGGTTGCCAAGCAACTGGACACTGGACCTTCCTCCCTGTATGTTTACGTCAAAAATTTGCAGGAATTGAGTTCTTATGTGCTTGACCTTGGTCTCGGTGAGTTGAACCTGCCGGAGCTGACGGACGATAACTGGAAGGAGCAGTTATTTCAAGCACTGCATGCTTATGCGGAGCTGCTTATCGAGCAACCCGGATTAGCTGAGCTGTCTCTACAGACGATTCCTATTGGGAATCATGCTTTTCGTCTGAATGAGTATTTACTTACCGTCCTCCAGAAGGGAGGAATCACCTCAACGTCCGCTGCTTGGGGAACGGACCTGTTGCTCCTGTACGTGTCTTCCATTTCCTTGGAGAAGGCAAAGAGAGCAAACGAACTGATGGAAACTGCCCAGAGTTACTATAATGAAGCAGATCCGGTACGGTTTCCGTTGATGAACAGTCTGAAGACTGATTTATTCTCGGGAGATACTGCCTCCAAGGAGAGGTTCTTCTGGGCCATTGAAGTAATACTTCAGGGGATATTGCACAAACAGTTAGGAGACAATGGTAAGTAATCAAGCGACGAAGATCATGAGAGAGGTGTCTATTGAAATGGAAGCGAATCAACCGACGAAAGTAACTGTACAAGCCGTGGTTCAAGCCCCTATCGGGAAGGTATGGCGCTACTGGACCGAGCCGGATCACATCACGAAGTGGAATCAGGCGTCCGAGGACTGGCATGCGCCGAGAGCCGAGAACAATCTGCAGGCCGGCGGTACCTTTCTGACACGGATGGAAGCGAAGGACGGCAGCATGGGCTTTGATTTTGGCGGCGTATACGATGTCGTGAATCAGCACGAAGTGATCAGTTACACCATAGAAGACGGAAGAAGAGTGGAGATTACGTTCGTCGATCAAGGGAATGAGACGAAGATCATTCAAACATTCGATGCGGAAAAAGCCAACCCCGTCGAGCTCCAGCAAGCAGGCTGGCAAGCGATCATGGACAATTTCAAAGCGTATACCGAGCACAATTAACTATCAAAGAAAGGCGCCTGGGATCCCAGGCGTTTTTCTTTTTGAAGCCTTAGTAGGAGCATACTCTTCGTTCAAAGAAGGAGAACAGATGTTTTAAATATGACATAAGGTGACATGATTAAGCTTTATAATGATATTAAATCAACGAGAGGAGCAATAAATCATGAGCAGAAGAATCATTTTAGACTTGGCAGTTACTTTGGATGGTTACATTGAAGGGAAGAATGGGGAAGTGGACTGGTGCATTATGGACCCTGAGCTGGAGTTCACTCAATTTTTGAATCAGGTGGACACCATATTTTATGGAAGAAAAAGCTATGACCTATTTGGACAATACATTCCGAAGGATGAAGATTCGGATGCTGACAAAGAAATTTGGGCACTAGTTCATAGTAAAGAGAAATATGTGTTTTCCAGGTCGCAGCAGGGGGAGGGTCATGAAGCTATTTTTATAAACGACCATATTCTCGAAGAAGTAAACAAAATCAAACAGAGACCCGGTAGAGACATCTGGTTATATGGCGGAGCAAGTCTGATTACAACGTTTATCCAATTAGGGCTTGTGGATGAATTCAGATTATCCGTACACCCTGTAGTTCTAGGAGAAGGAAAACCGCTGTTTGCGGATATCAAAGAACGGTTGAATTTGAAATTGGCTCATACCAGAACCTTCTCCTCCGGACTTGTTCAGCTCATATACCATTGGGATGGTGAGCTTGATGCACGCTAATGATATCGTCATTAAAGGCGCGAGAGAGAATAACCTCAAAAACGTAAATGTCCGCATTCCGAAACGGAAAATCACGATCTTCACCGGTGTCTCAGGTTCGGGCAAATCTTCGCTGGTCTTCGACACTATCAGTGTCGAAGCTCAGCGGCAGCTTAATGAGACGTTCTCCGCATACATCCGCAACCGGATGCCCCGGTATAGTCAGCCAGACGCCGATCTTATCGAGAACTTGTCTACGGCCGTTGTCATCGATCAGAAAAGACTCGGCGGCAACTCCCGTTCGACGGTTGGCACGATCACGGATATCAATGCTATGCTCCGGCTGCTGTTCTCCAGAATCGGCAAACCGTTCATTGGCAATTCGCATGTATTCGCCTTTAACGACCCGGCCGGTATGTGCCCGGAATGCTCGGGAGTGGGGCAAATGGTGCAGTTCGATGTAGAGAAGCTGCTTGACAGGTCCAGGTCGCTGAATGATGGCGCGATTCTGTTCCCCGCTTTCAAAGTGGGGGGCTGGTTATGGAATACATATGCCCATTCCGGACTATTCGACAACGATAAGCGGCTCGCTGACTACACACAGGAAGAGATGGATGTCCTCCTGCATGGCAAAGAGAGCAAGATCGTGTACAACACCAAGGGCGGAGCCATCGAATCGGATTACGAAGGTCTGCTGCCCAAGCTCACACGCCTGTATCTGAAGCGGGACAGCAGCGAGCTGTCCGAAGCCAAACGCGAATCCATTGACCGGTTCTTGTCCTACAGCGAATGCAGCCTGTGTAAGGGGAGCCGGCTTAATCAAGAAGCCTTAGGCTGCCGGATTAACGGATACAACATCGCTGAGTGTGCGGCTATGGAGATTGGCGGGCTTATTTGTATCATCGAAGCCATTCAGGAACCCGTTGCCGGGCCTATGAAGGAGGGAATCCTGACCCGGTTGAATCATCTGGTCTCGATCGGGCTGGAGTATCTCAGTCTGGACCGGCAGACCTCAACGTTGTCGGGCGGGGAGTCGCAGCGCATTAAGATGGTCCGCCATCTGAGCAGCAGTCTTACCGACATGATCTATATCTTTGACGAGCCAAGCGTCGGGCTGCATCCGCGGGATGTTCATCGTCTGAACGGCATGCTGCGCCAGCTCAGGGAGAAAGGGAATACGGTGCTTGTTGTTGAACATGACCGCGAAGTGATGGAAATCGCTGATTATATTATTGATGTAGGACCTCATGCAGGTGCCCGTGGCGGTACAATCGTCTATGATGGTGACTTTGCAGGCTTACTCCGTGCGGATACGTTAACGGGACGGTACTTGAAGCAAAGTCTGCCCTTGAAGACATCTGTCAGAGTGCCAAAGGGACGAATGAGCGTAGCCTGCACCAGCTTGCACAATCTGAAGGAGGTGAGTGTTGATATCCCTGTTGGAGTACTGACTGTGGTAACGGGAGTTGCCGGCTCAGGTAAAAGTACGCTGATTAACGGAGCCTTCCTGTCCTCACATCCGGAAGCCATCGTCATTGATCAGTCGGCTGCAGGCACATCCATCCGCTCTAATCCGGCCACCTACACGGGAATAATGGACGACATCCGCCGGCTGTTCGCAGCCGCCAACAAGGTTAGCGCTTCCCTGTTCAGCTTCAATTCCAAGGGAGCCTGTGCCAACTGTCAGGGTCTAGGCATGATCTACACAGATCTGGCGTTTCTCGAGCCCATACGGACGACTTGTGAAGTGTGTGCGGGCAGGCGGTTCAGCGATGAAGTATTGACCTATAGACTCAATGGACAATCCATCAGCGACGTCCTGGCTATGACCGTGCGGGAGGCTTCGGAGTTCTTCAGCAAGAAGGAGCTGCTCCGCAAGCTGCAGACACTGGAGGATGTGGGACTTGGGTACGTAACGCTGGGCCAGCCTTTGAGCACCTTGTCGGGCGGTGAGTGCCAACGCATCAAGCTGGCTGAAGAGCTTCACAAAGAGGGCAGCCTATATGTTATGGATGAGCCGACAACCGGACTGCATATGTCCGATATCTCAGGGCTGATGGACATCATGAACCGCCTCGTCGACAGTGGCAACTCCGTGGTGGTCATCGAGCATAATCTGGATGTGATCAAGAGTGCAGACTGGATTATTGACATGGGTCCCGAAGGCGGACACCGGGGTGGGCAAATCGTATTCGAGGGCACACCTCCCCAGCTTGCCGCTGCTGAACATTCTATAACAGGTACGTATCTGCGCAAGGCTATTCATTCTAATTTATAAGAGTAACCTTATAGCAATCTTGAATGAGCATCCCATATCAAACGTATCTTCGTTCCCTCTTCAGGATTCGAGTGAACCTCAATTCGCCCTTTCATAGCCTCGATCAAGCCTTTGGTTACCGCCATACCCAGGCCTGAGCCGACATCGGGTGCCGCTGTATCTGTGCCGCGATAGTAACGTTCGAACAGCTTCCACACTGTCTCCTGATCCATTCCGCGTCCATTATCGGCAAATTGAACAATGAAATCGCCTGCCTCTTTACCTGGCTGCACACTTACAATCAGCTTCGCGTCCGGCGGATTATGGAGCAGGGCATTGGCGGTCAGATTATCAATGATCCGTTCAAAGGAGGGAATGTGTACATAACCCTGTACCTGAGCCGGGGCAGGCTGGAACGTAATGCGGCCCTCACCATAAGCCGGGTTACGCTCAGCACGCTGTACCAAATCCTGAAGCAGAGCATTGATATCCGTTAGCTCAACAGGGGGCTGGTATCCGCCACTGCGCAGACGATAAGTCATGGCCAGGTCGCTTACCAGCCTGTCCATGTACATCGACTTGTCTAACATAATGCCCGCGAATTCCCGTACTTCATTAGAAGCCCACTCGTATCTCTCTGCTTCCAGCATATGTGCATAGCCCTGGATGGAGGACAGGGGTGTCTTTAGATCATGGGTGATTCCAGCAATCCATTCCTCGCGAAGAGAGTCGGTCTGTCTGCGGAGTTCTTTATCCTGTTTCAGAGTATCGGATAACGTCTGGATGGAACGTAACACTTCCGTATATACCCGATATTTCCGCCGCCATTTCCCGTTCTTCTTCTGGCTAAGCGGCCTGCCGCGGGGGCCGGCCGGCTCCTCATATTGTCCTCGTTCCAGCCGCTGCAGCCATTGGAGCATATGGAGCATAGGATAACCGAACAGGTTGGCATACCAGACAGCAAGCAGGATCAGCAAGCCGATAATAGATACCAGAAGTGCAGCCAGGGCTGGACCAAAAATAAATCCGAAGGGGTTCTCATTGCTCCCCGCCGGCTTGCTCCCAAGTGGAACACTAAGCATCCAGGTAGAATGGTTCTGCTCATCATAGCTGGTCACTGCAGTCATTCCATACCGGGCGGGGTAACGTGTACGCAGAATCAGATCCTGGATGCTGTAGCTGTCCGGAATCCCTGCTGCGGGCTTGTTGAATGAAGCCATCTCCTGCCCCTGTTCGTCCAGAATCTGAAGATAGGCATCCGCCGCGCGGATGATGTCCTGCTGCCCGGATGCCAGTTCAAGCTTGTTATTTGCATAACGCCCCCCGTTATATGCTTGCTCCAGTATGGTTACGGCCTGGTTGTTCTCTCCATACAGCAGGGTGAAATTGATCCCTTGTCGTTCCCGGATAAGCAGATATAGCTCGTAGGGAAAGGGCTTTTGTCCTTGCCAATAGGATATGAGCTCTCCAGGTTTATAGTGATTCGGCACATCAGGAGGAGTATGAAAAGCATCCAGCACACGGCCTTGCTCATCGAGAATCTGAAGCCAGCCGTTGTTCTCTTCGATTCGCTTCAGCAGACCGGGATCATACTTAACACTGCCGTCCGGCAAAATATCGGCTGTACTGATTAGCTGGTCGAGCCCGACAGTGGCGAAATCTTCAACAAGGCTAGCCTCATTCAACTGCTGAATGACCCAGTAAGCTATACTCCCGCCTATGATCAAGATCAGAATCACCGTACCCGCAAGCAAGCCAATGAACCGCGTCATTAATCTGCGTCTTATACTCATCGCCCAGGCCCCATGTCGGACTGAATGAGCTTATACCCTAGCCCGCGAACGTTCACCAATAGTTCAGGGTTGGAGGGATCTGCCTCAATACGCTCACGAATCCGGTGAATATGCACCATGACGGTGTTATCATCACGAATGGCCTCCGATCCCCAGACCCGCTCATACAATTCAGACTTGGTGAAGATACGATTGGGATGTTTGCAAAAGAACAGCAGCAACTGGTATACCAGCGCTGGGCAGTTCACGGGCTGGCCTTCTACCCTAAGTTCACCGGCTGGCTCCACGACCTGAAAGCGTCCATAATCATAAATGCCTTCCTGTGGCACCTGTTCTGCTTCCGTCTGTCTGGGCAAATATCGTCTCAGCAGGGATTTGATCCGTGCGACTACCTCCAGCGGGTTAAACGGTTTAACGACATAATCGTCTCCTCCAACCGCAAAGCCGGTCAGCTTGTCATAATCGGTAGTTTTCGCAGTCAGAAAGAGAATAGGGGCATCTGTAATTTGACGCAGAAAAGGGCAGACTTCCAGCCCGCTTCGGCCTGGAAGCATTACGTCCAGCACGATGCAGTGATAGATTTTCTTTTCACATGCCGCAATCGCCTCTTCACCGGTAGTGACCGTATCAATATCCAGGAATTGCTCTTTGAGCAATACCGTTCGGAGCATATGCAGAATCGCCTGTTCATCATCAACAAGCAAAATTGAAACTTCATCCATGACGAAATAGAGCCTCCCAGCTTTTTATACAAGTATCATACCATTCTGAAGCACTGTGTTGCGTGCCGGCAACCTTAACGGATGCTTAATTTTGGAGATAGAACACGCTGCAAAGTTAAGATAGACGTAAGAGTGGGTTAGACGGCAGATAAGATTGATTTCGTACACTGAACTGGAAAGATATCGTGCTAACAAAGGAGTGCAGGGAAATGACTAGAGTATATTCGAAAAGCTGGAAGCTGCTTGCCGTAGTGCTGGGTACGTGTGTGATATTATCTGCCTGCGGCACCTCGAAATCAGCTGAACCGCAAGAGCAATTACCTGTAGAACAGACATCCAGTCCATCCCCATCTGAGGAAGCTGCGAACGGAGCTGGGGAGGGCACAATGATTACACCTGACAATTTCATGGATACCTTAATGAAGGGATCGAAGGAGGACATCTACAAGCAGATGAGTCCGGAGCTACAGGGAATCATATCGCTGGACGAATTCAAGACGACTGCCGATAGCTTTATGGAAGGCGTTGCTTCATGGGAGAAGGTTACGGAGTTTAAAATGAACAATCTGATTGAAAGCTCATGGAAGGATCAGACGGGGACTAAGGGGATTCAAGCCTCTTTCGCCGAAGATTACCAGATTGCGGGGCTGCTTATTCAGCCGCTTGAAGCTCATGAAGCAACGGATAAGGCGTTGACCAAGACTGCATTCCAGTTTCCGCTGAAGGGCGAATGGTTTGTGTTCTGGGGCGGGAACGATGTGTTATCTAACTATCATTATGCTCATGAAACCCAGCGTTACGCACTCGACATTATCCGCACTCAGGATGCTGCAAGCTATGAAGATAAGGGAACGGACAACGAGAACTATTATGCTTTTGGTGAACCGATCTATGCAGCAGCAGATGGAAGGGTGGTTGAAGTCAAAAATGACATCCCGGATAACACTCCGGGCGTGATGAACGCTGAAGAACCGGCCGGGAATGTTGTGGTTATTGATCATGGAGACGGGGAGCACAGCATCACAGCACATCTCAAGCAAGGCAGTGCAGCCGTCAAAAAAGGGGATAACGTTCAGCAGGGAGATCTTATCGGACATCTTGGTAATTCAGGGAACTCCAGTGAAGCACACTTGCATTTTCAAGTATCAGACGGGCCTGACATCTTTACTTCGCGTTCGCTTCAGATCCGCTGGGCCGATCAGAGTCAGAACCTGACACGGGGGAATTCTTTTCAGGGACTGCCCGATTAATTGCGTCAGTTTTTATAAACGGCATACTTTCCAAAGGACTCTTGCACCCGCAAGAGTTTTTGCCGTTCCAAGTAACGTACATGTGCTGAGGTCTCCCCAAGCGCAAACCGCGCGCTGTCATTGTCAAAAACCTTGGAGAACAGTCTCAGGCTAATGTCATATATCGTCAAACCGGCGCTTCCAGCCTCCTGCACAATGTCCAGGACATGATTGAGCCGCTCCTTATGATGGGCGATCACAGATTCAAAAAAGCCGGTCTGCGGCTGAAACACCGGTCCGTGTCCAGGCAGAACGGTGCGGATATTCCGTCTTTGCAGCGCGTGCAATGTCTTAAAATATGACGCCAGCGGATTATCCTCATCGTCTTCGTACTGATAGGTGATATTGGGCGTGATTGTCTGCAGCAGCAGATCCCCGCCAATCAGCGCCTGACGTTCCGCATTCCAGAACCCCACGCTGCCCTCAGCATGGCCACCGCCGAGCACGATCTCATACGGCTCCCCGGCGAGCGTGATCGAGTCCCCTTCCAGCAGGTTTACCTTCGTTCCTGTAATTGGGGAAATTTGCTGGAGCAGCTGCGAATCCAGCACAGCTACCTCCTGAGCAAGCACCTCCGGCATTCCGCTTTTTAAATAAAATTGGAGATTTCGCTCTCCCTGCTCTTGGCTATAATAGTGCTCCGCCAAGGCATAAGTCTCGCGGCTTGCGAGCACCTCAGCTCCTGCCCAGCGCTGCATCTTACCGGCAAATCCATAGTGGTCAGGATGGAAATGCGTAATGTAAATGTTGCGGATCTCAGAGGGCTTTATATGGAGCTGATGCAGCGTCTGCACCCATGATTTCTCGGTAATTACGGTGTCCAGCCCGGGATCGATAACACTCCACCAGGCCCCGTCCTGAACAAGATAGCTGTTCACGTGATTGAGCCGAAAGGGGAGCGGGATGCGAATCTGATAGATTTGCTTCAGCGGTGTCTCCATGTATTGATCTCCTCTTTATGTAAATCGAAGTTTAGTGAGAACTATAGATCAATGCAGAGCCTTTCGTCAATGGCTTATAGATTTTTTTGTTGTGATATAGAAAAATTCAATTAGACATTCAATGCCTATCGGTTTAGTATGAATAAAAATGTTTCATAGGCAAACAAAAAGGAGATGAACATCCATTGGCCGCCGTTTTAACTAGAGAAGAAATAGAGCCGGTTCTGACCGGTACAAAGTTTCATCAGTTTCTGGGCATCCGGTTAGAAGAAGTGAACGATCAGTCCCTTACCATCCGGCTGCCCTATAATGAGCTCTTCTATACCTCCGCCGATGGATATATCCACGGGGGGATTCTTGCCACTGTCATCGACATCGCCGGATATTTTGCCGTGTTCAGCCAACTGAACCAGCCGGTACCGACGGTCGATCTCAAAATCGACTACTTGCGTCCCGGGAGGGCGGGGGATCTGCTGTTTACCGCTTCCGTAGTTAAGCTGGGAAGGACCGTCAGCATCGCCGATATCGTGGCAGCCGATGAATCCGGTAAAGCCGTTGCAATTGGAAGAGGATTGTTCAGCTCCAAACAGGAGTAAGAAACTAACAATATTCAGAAAACGAGGGTGGAGCAGCGATGAACGCTTACAATTTTGCAGAAATCATTCGTTCCTCTGCAGCCCGTGCTCCCCAAAGTCCGGCAATCATTGCCCAAGGGAGAACGATAAGCTACGGTGAGCTTCAGAGCCGTACCAACCAGGCGGGCCATTTGTTTGCCGGACTTGGGATTGAGCCGGGAGACCGGGTGGCCGTGCTATTCATCAACGACTTCAGGTTTTTGGAAATCTGCTTCGGACTGATGACCATAGGAGCGGTTCCGGTGCCGATGAATTCAAAGCTTGGCGCAGATACACTTACTTATATTTACAAGGATAGCGGCAGCCGCTTGCTGGTCTACCATTCATCGATGGGGGACAAGGCTAAGCTCATCCATCAGGAGGCGGATGTCACTGCGAGCATCATCTGCACCGCGGAATCACATCCGGACGATCCCGGACTGAATTCATTGGATTATGATGAAATACTGTCGTCACAGGATACCCGGTTGGACCTGTATCCGACCTGCGGCGGTGATCTGTGCCTGCTTCCGTACACGTCCGGATCTACGGGAAATCCCAAAGGCTGCCGCCTCACTCATAGCGGTCAGCTGTGGAACGTCACAGCGATTGCCGGCATCCGCGGCTTGCAGCCGGGAGACCGGGCCGTGCTCTCCCTGCCTCTGTATCATAAGAATGCAATGCTGTCCATGAAGGCGGTGTTCTACTCCGGGTCATCGGCCGTTATCCTTCCGGCGCCTGAGCCTGCGGCTATTTTTCAAGCCATCGGGACGCATCGGGCCACTTATATTTCCGGCGTTCCGGCCCTGTACCGGATGCTGGTAACTCACCTGAAAGAGTCCTCCGCTGCTTATGATCTCAGCTCACTGAAGTATGCGATCTGCGGATCGTCTGATACGCCGGTTGAACTCCTGGAGGACATCAAGCAGTGGATGAACATCGAGGTGTATGAAGGCTACGGCCTTACTGAAGGAGGACCGGTTGTGCTGGAATCGCGCAAGGGCCTGCACAAGCCGGGATCAGCCGGCTTCCCGCTGCCGGGATGCTCGATTCGGATCGTGGATGCGGCTGAAGAAGATGTCCAGGAAGGAACGATCGGCGAATTGTGGGTGAGTAACCCTGGCGTAGCCGACGGCTATTGGAATCTGCCGGAGGTGACACGCAAACGGATCACCTCAGACGGCTGGCTCAAAACAGGAGATATGGCCTGGCAGGACGATGAGGGTTATGTCTACATTGTTGGACGCAAGGACGACATGATCAACGTAGGCGGCGAGAATGTCTATCCGAAGGAAGTCGAGAACATCCTGCTTCAGCATCCGCATGTCGAGGATGCCTGTGTGCTTCCGGTTCCTCATGAACTTAAAGGTGAGGTGCCTGTAGCATTTGTCGTATTAAATCATCACACGGGTCGTGAGGAAATCAAGCGGTTCTTCATCGAGCGGGGACCGGCCTATGCGCATCCGCGCGAGATTTACGAATTGGATGCTTTTCCGCTGACCGGTCCGGGGAAAGTGGACCGGACGCGGCTCAAACAAATGTTGGCTGAACAATTACAAAAAGGAGTGGGCAAATCGATATGAAAGCAGCGCTGATTCTTGAACATGGAGACCGAAGCAATGTAGTGGTGGGGGATTATCCGAAACCGGAAGCCGGTCCTGGAGAAGTTCTGGTCCAAGTCAAGGCGGTATCCCTGAACCACCTCGATATTTTCGTCAGAAGGGGAATTCCCGGAAGAAAGCTGGAGCTGCCCCATATTTCGGGCGGAGATGTCGCCGGCGTTGTTGAAGAGATCGGAAGCGGGGTGACGAACGTGCAGCCTGGCGACCGCGTTCTGATCGATCCGCATATCCAGGGCAAAGGGGCGCTCGGCGAAGATACGACGGGTGGACTGGCGGAATACGTAAAGGTTCCGGCAATCAATTTGATTCCTCTTCCGGAAGACATCAGCTTTGACGAGGCGGCAGCACTGCCAATCGCTTATGGAACGGCCTGGCGGATGCTGATTACGCAGGGCAAGCTTCAGGCCAACGAAACGATTGTTATCTTGGGGGCCAGCGGCGGCGTAGGGAATGCTGCAGTGCTGATCGCCAAGCTGGCAGGAGCACGCATTATTGCAGCAGCCGGATCAGACAGCAAGGCGGAGAAGCTGAAGGAGCTTGGAGCGGATCATGTGATCAATTACAGCAAATCCGATTTTGCCAAGGAAGTATGGGCTTTGACGGACAAGCAGGGTGCGGATATTGTAGTGGATTATACCGGCAAAGCCACCTGGCCGCAGAGCATCAAGGCGACACGCAAAGGAGGGCGGATTCTGACCTGCGGAGCGACGACGGGCTTCGAAGCTGTGACGGACCTCCGGTACGTATGGGTTCGCGAGATTTCGATCATCGGCTCCAACGGCTGGGGAGAGGGAGATCTGCATACGCTGCTGGATTTGGTCAGCCGTAAAAAGCTGAAGCCGGTCATAGACCGCGTATTGCCGCTTGAGGATATCAGGGAAGCGCACCGTTTGATCGAGGAACGGGAATTTTTCGGCAAGATCATTATTCATCCTTAACTGAGGACAAGGAGGAGCGGACCATGGGAGTTCAATTAACGTTTGATCATGCCGTACATTTCGTGAATAAACCTGAGCAAATGCTGGCAGAGCTTGCAGAGCTGGGGGTTCATACAGTGAACGGCGGAAGGCACGAATTGATCGGAACGTATAACGCACTGACGTATTTTGATCTGCGCTATATCGAATGGATCGGAATTTTTGACCCGAAGCTGCTGCCTCCCCACCAGGATACTGAGCGTTACGGGCTCGTGGATACGCTGGCAGGTGACGGTTTTGTCGAAGGGCTCAGCCGGATCGCGCTGCGGACGGAGCAAATTGAAGCGTTGGCGGAGCAGCTAGCCACCGAGGGTTATCAGGTAATCGGTCCTGTGGATTGCTCCCGCAGAAGGCCGGACGGGAAACTGCTGGAATGGAAGCTGTTGTTCGCAGGCTTACCTGAAGAAGGACTGCCGCTGCCCTTCTTCATCCAATGGAACGAGGCCGATGAGGACAGGAGGGCCGGGCTGACGGCAAACGGCACCATAACGGATCATGCCCGTGGTCCCGTGACACTGGATTATGTGGCATTTACGGTTCGCGACTTGGGAGCGACGGTCAGCCGATGGACGAGATGGCTCCACTTAGAGGCCGGGGAAGCTGTCTATGATGACTATTGGAAGGGCAAGAAACAAGTCATTTCTCTGGGCTCGTTCCAACTGGTATTTTTGGAGCCGGATCATGAGGGACCCGCAAAAGAGTATTTGCAATCCAGGGGAGAACGTCCGTTTCTAGTCGGATTGAACAGCGGTCAGGCAGGCTCACCCGAGCAGTACGTCAACCTTCACGGTTCTTTCTATCATTTGAAATAATCGTAGGGGACGCCTGAAGGAAAGGAGAGGCATCACATGGCGTTACGCACCAAAAAAGACACTAAAGCGAAAAACCTATGGATTCTATGCGTACAAATCGCATTTGTAGTCATCCTGCTGGCGGGTATGCAGCTAGCGGTGTCCAACGAGTGGGTGAGCCGGGTATTCTTGGCCTCCCCGTCCCAGATTGTACAGGAGTTCGTGTATATGCTCCAAGAAAACACACTTTGGCCGCATTTGTCCATTTCCCTGCAAGAGGTTGCAGTAGGATATCTTATTTCGGCGGTAGCAGGCATCGGGCTTGGTGTGTTATACGTCTCATTTCCGTTATTGGAAAAGCTGATTGATCCGCTGATGGCCGCGATCATGGCGATTCCGAAAACGGCGATCATGCCGCTGCTCATTGTATGGTTCGGCATCGGCTTCAAGAGTAAGGTCATCCTGGTCATTCTTTTCTGCTTTTTCAACATTTTGTATAACACCGTTACGGGCTCCAAGCAGACCCGGACGGAGCATTTGAAGCTGGCCAAAGTGTTTAAGGCGAGCCGGGCGCAGACGGTATTCAAGGTTTTACTGCCTTCCGCGCTCCCTTCCATTTTCAACGGGCTGCGTGTGACGGCGGCGACGGCGATCACTGGCGTCGTATTTGCCGAGATGGCAGCAGCGAAGAATGGGCTTGGTTTTCTGCTTAATGAGTCCCAGGCTGTACTAAATACGCCAAGATTGTATTTGGTCATTATTGTGGTGACGGTGTTATCCGTTCTGTTCGTCGGGCTGATCAACCTGATCGAGAGATTGGTCTGCCGCCGGTGGATGCCGAGCCGCGTGGCCTGATTAAGATTTGCACATTATATACGGGGGGAAGAGACACATGTACTCAAATCAATGGTTAAGCAAAACAATTAGCGGAGTGATCTCCATATCCCTGGTTCTCACGCTCGCCGCTTGCGGCTCGTCCGCCAAGGATGCTCCTGCTTCCTCCAACTCCACGGGTTCTGCGGAAACCGGTAGCAGCACAGAGGCAGCTTCAAGTACTCTGGACAATACAACCGTGGATATCGCTTCAGGGATTCCGCCATGGAAAGGGCGGGACAACAAAGAGGTCACCCTGACGGCCGGTTTCTCCAAAGGGATGACCGGAATTGCCAATCAGTTCGCCATCGACAAGGGCTGGTATGAGGAGGCTGGCATTAAGCTAGACTTTGTCGATACGATTAACCCGGTTGCGGCGTTCGGAGCCGGAGAGGTCGACATCGCCGACGGGGACCCCGGAACCTATATCCCTGCCATTGTGAACGGTGTGAAGATTAAAGTCGTCAGCAATATGTGGAGAAGCCGCGGGGCTTACTGGATCATTGCCAAGCCGGAGATCAAGACGTTCGCTGACTTGAAGGGCAAGAAGATTGGTTCTGCGCAGCCGATCGGCGGTATGCCGCTCACCTTGATGGAGGTGCTCACACAGAACGGCATCGATCCGAAAAGGGATGTTGAGCTTGTGCCGAACGGTGTGTATCAATCGGCTTATGCGACGTTTGAATCGGGCGAAGTTGACGCCACTATTATTCACCAGCCGTTCGCCACGATTGCGGAGCAAGCCGGTAAGGGGAATGTACTGGCCAAGACTTGGGAGTTCATGCCGAAATACCAGACCGGTGTGCTGGTAGCCAGCGAGAAGCTGATTAATGAGCAGCCGGAAGTAGTGGAACGAGTACTCGAAGTGTATTTCTATGCCAACGAATACGCCAAGACGCATCTGGATGAATTCCTGCCTTGGGCGGCCAAGTATTTGAACCTGGATGAGAAGACGGCGCGTACCGCAATTGAATCGGAAATCGTCCTCTGGGAGAACGACCCGATTGTCGATAAAGACCGCTTGCAGGTGACCGAGGATCTGCTGAATGAATACGGCATGCAGCGGGACAAAATCTCGGTTGACGGCACCTTCGACAACACGTTTGCGGAGAACGTAGCCAAAAGGCTGAAGCTGGGCAAGTATAAGGCGGACAAGTAAAAGGTAAAGCGGGAAAGGAGCTGATCTCATGCCCACAATCGAGCTTCGGCATATTACCAAGGAATACGAGAATATCGATGAAGCGCAAACCTATGCGCTGCAGGACATTAACCTCACGGTGCAGGACGGGGAATTTGTATGCGTGCTGGGACCAAGCGGCTGCGGAAAAAGCACGCTCCTGGAAATTACCGCAGGTCTGCTATCCCAAACGAGCGGAGAGGTACTGCTGGATCAGGTTCCGCAGGCCGGAGCCAGCCGCGACATCGGCGTCGTATTTCAGGATTCCGCGTTGTTCCCTTGGCGGAGCATCCGCCGCAACATCGAATTCGGCTTGGAGATTGCCGGCGTCAGCCGCGAGGAGCGGCGCGCCAAGGTGCAAAAGACGATCGAGCTTGTAGGCTTGGCTGGCTTCGAAGACAAATATCCGCATCAACTCTCCGGGGGCATGAAGCAGCGCGCCGGGCTTGCCCGGACGCTGGTCGCCGATCCGCGGGTCATCCTTATGGACGAGCCGTTCAGCGCGGTGGACCATCTGACGCGGCTGACCTTGCAGGACGAAATGATCCGTATTTGGGAGAAAGAGAAGAAGACGATCTTTTTCATCACGCATGATGTGGCTGAAGCCGTCTATCTGGCGACCAGAATTGTCCTGCTCAGTCCGCGTCCCGGCCGCATCCAGCAAATCTTCGACGTACCGTTCGACCGGCCGCGTAACCGGAACGATATGGAGCTCTTAAGCATCGTGGAGAAGATTTATATGGCAATCAACAACCCGGTCCAGAGCAAAGACACCGAATATTTTATTTAACCCGATGAAAGGGACTACAGACTGGCTGATATAGGGGGATTTCGATGAGAGTCATCATTACGGGGGGCAGCCGGGGGATCGGACTTGCGATTGCCCGGCAGCTGTCCATCGCCGGTCATGAACTGCTGCTGGTGGGGCGCAGCGGAGAATCCTTAGCCGAAGCGCGAACCGCGCTTGGCGGGAAGGCACTGGTGTTCACGGCAGACCAGACAAGCGGGGATTCAGCGGATCGGCTCCTTTTATATATGAAGGAACAGCAATTTCAACCGGATGTGCTCATCCTGAACGCTGCCGCATTCTTTGATGACACCCGTTCCGTTACGGAGCCAAAGGGTGAAACGCTGGAACGCCTCCTGCTGGCCAATGTCGTATCCAACTACAATTGGGTGCGGACGTTGCTGCCGCTGATCCGCCAAGGTACATACCCGCGCATTCTGGTCATCGGATCGACAGCAGGACTGCGGGCGGATACCTCACTGTACGGGATTTCCAAAGCGGCGCTGCGAAATTACGTGCTCGGTCTGCGGGAGGAGCTGAAGCCTGCCGGAGTCGGTGTGACGCTGATCCATCCCGGCGGTACCTTCACCGAACGGCGCGTTCCCAATGAGCAGACAGCTACGGACCGGCTGCTGGAGGGCAGCGACATCGGTTTGCTGGTTGCAGCCATCCTATCATTAAGTCCGCAGGCGGTCGTCGAAGAGCTTACTGTCCGGCCGATGCTGGGTGACACTTTTTAGCCGATATAAGCTGGGATTGGACAAGGGAGGAGCGGTTGTATTGGATCAGTTTCATATTCAAGTGGACCTGGCCTTGGGACGGATGTTTGAAATATATAATATTCTGAATAAAAAGCCAAAGGAATATGTGTCCGGCATGCTGCTGTATTATTCAGAAATCCATATGATTGAAGCCATTGGAAGACATCACGACTCTAATCTGACAGAGCTTGCCGGCATACTGAGCATCACCAAGGGAACCGCCTCCAAGACGATCGCCAAGCTGGGCTCAAAGGGGCTCATCTGCAAGTTCCAGCGGGAGGATAACAAGAAAGAGGTCTATTTCCGGCTGACGGAGCTTGGACAGCTCGCATTTGAAGGCCATTACCGCTATCACGAGTCCCGAAGCTCGGATATCGACCGGGACTTCGACAGTTATTCCCCGGACGAGCAAAAGCTGATCTTGCACTTTATTGAGCGTTACACCGAAGAATTAAGCCGCTACCTTCAAGAATGACAAGGTTGCCCTACATCATCAGAGTTAAAGGAGGCATTCGTATGGCCAATCCCGGTTTAACTGCGGAGCTGCAGGAACGCTTGGTGGGCATCCGCCGCAATCTGCATCTGGAGCCCGAATTATCCAATGAGGAGTTCGAAACGACGCGAAAAATTAAAGCGTGGTTACAGGAAGCCGATATTGAAATTCTGGATTTACCCAGCCTGAAGACAGGAGTCATTGCGCAAATAGGTACAGGCAGGGAACCGGTTATGGCTCTGCGGGCGGATATCGATGCGCTACCGATCGACGAGAAGACGGACGTTCCGTTCCGATCGAAGGTTGCGGGAAAAATGCATGCGTGCGGTCACGATTTTCATACTACCGTCGCCTTGGGAGCCGCCTATCTATTGAAGGAAAAAGAGCAAGAGCTGCAAGGAACCGTACGTATCATATTCCAGCCGGCTGAAGAGACTGGACACGGGGCTAAAGGCGTGGTGGACTCTGGCGGACTAGCAGGCGTATCGGCGATCTTCGGCCTTCACAACTCGCCGGAGCTTGCGGTAGGGGAGCTGGGCACCTGCGCAGGCGCCATCACTGCCGGCGTTGACCGGTTCGAAATCGTCATTAACGGAATTGGCGCCCATGCGGCAACGCCTGAGAAAGGGACCGATGCGATCGTTGCCGCCTCCCAAATCATCCTGGCTCTGCAAACGATCGCCAGCCGCCGGGTCAGTGCACTCGATGCCGTCGTGGTCAGCATCACCCGAATCACAGGCGGGAACACATGGAACGTCCTTCCAGGGACAGTGGAGCTTGAAGGGACGGTCAGAACGCTTGATGTGGGAGTGCAGCAACGTATTCCAGACACGATCCGGCAAATTATTGACGGAATCGGAGCATCGGCAGGAGTGTCAGCCGAGTTGAAATGGTACCCCGGACCACTAGCCACGATTAACGACGCGTACTGGGCTAAATTCGCCAGCGATACGGCGGAGGCATCCGGGTATGTCACCAAAGTGCTCGGGCCAAGCATGGGGGGAGAGGATTTCTCCTACTATCTCCAGCACATTCCCGGCGCATTTGTGTTTGTGGGGTCTAACTCGCCCTATGCGCTGCATCATCCGAAGTTTAATCCGGAAGAGGACGCGCTGCTCCCGGCTGCGGAATATTACAGCCATCTGGCGGTGCGCTGCCTTAACGAATTGAATACCCGGTAAGACCCATGTATGCGGAAAACAGCATACAATCCTGCACGAAATGCAACAATTCCAGCGCTAACTTGCTCTAAACACTGAAATTTGTGCAAATAATGCAACAATGTAGCGCTGCCCATAACATTTATAGAAGAAATCCTGCAAAATGTGCAACATTGCTACTCCTTACAAGTGGCCGGTGATAGGTGGCACTAGCACATCCTTCACCCGCAGGTTTAGTTACTATAGATCCTGGACAATTTCAAAGCCTGAACCGAACACAACTAATGATCAAAATAACCCCACAAAGTGGGGCTTTAGCGTAGGTGATGACTCAGGTACTTTGCGTGGACCCCAAAACATATAAATTCGTATCTATCAAAGAAAGACGCCTGGAAAGATGCCCGGCGTCTTTCTTTTGGAATCTTAGTAAGAACACTTACTCTTCGTTAGCTCAACCTTTTGCCGCATCCGTGTTCATGCAATTAATCGCCCACAGATGGCCGTCCAAATCCACGAAGCCCCAATGATACATGAACCCATGATCTTCAGGTTCAGCGTGCAATTTCCCGCCTAAGGAGAGAGCGGTATTTACGATTTCATCGACCTTTTCCCGGCTTTCGAATTCCAAAGCAATTGTCAGCTGCGCATACTTGCCCGTATCGACGGATTGCTTCTCCGTGAGTGTATTGAAGAAGACTTGATCGATCAGCATGACCTGCAGGTTGTCGCCGATCAAGAGGGCTACCGAAGTCTCGTTATCAGGATATTGCGAGTTGAGCTCAAATCCGAGTCCGGTGAAGAACGCTTTCGATTGTGCTACGTTTTTAACAGGCAGGTTGAGGCTCGTGAATGCGGACGTTAATGCCATGTTCCATACACCTCTTCGTCATATATTTGCCAATGGTTCTTATGATTATATCACATCAAACATATTTGTTATCATCGATGAAAATGAGGATAATATAATAGAGTGATCAACGAGAGGACTGCGTTTATCTCGATTGTTCTATTTTTGAAACAGGAAAGGATGATAAAGGAATGTCCATGTCTCGACCAAATAGCGGAATTAAAGCGATAGAGCTGCGAATGGGCTCTTTTATTGTATATCCGACATTGTTGTGGGATGAACGCCATCTTGTACTTGTGGATACTGGCATTCCCGGGCAATTGGATAAGATTCGTGTGTTACTTGAAAGGGAAGGCTTTGGACTAGATGAGCTGACGCATGTCATCATTACGCATCAAGACAGCGATCACATTGGCAGCCTGCCGGAGCTCATTCGGGAAAGGGGAAACGAGTTGACGGTGCTCGCACATGAGGAGACTGTACCCTATTTGACGGGAGCCATTCCGCTTATTAGAGGTACAACTTTTGCACCGTCCGTGCACGTTCATACGGCACTGAAGGATCGGGACATTCTGCCTCTGGCCGGCGGCATTCAAGTCGTCTTTACCCCAGGACACACGCCAGATCATATGTCGCTCTATCATATCCCGACGCAAACGTTAATTGCCGGCGATGCCTTAAACTCAAAGGATGGTAAGCTCCTGTCCTGCGACAAATATTACACGTTGGATCACCCTACTGCACTGAAGTCGATTGCCAAGCTGCTGGAGCTGGATATTAAAAAAGTGATAACCTATCATGGTAACGAAGCTACACAACGAATCAAGGAATCTCTCCAGAAAATAGTAAATGCAAGATGAAGCCGCCATTTTGGCGGCTTTTTCCAATGGATATTGCTATAGGTTTCATTGGAATAAGTTATTGGACAACTCATTTTTATTAAACTAGAGTGATGTTTATAGAAATGAGGGGATTGGATTGGCGAGAGACAGGGCACAGTTACGTGTAGGGGAAATCGTTTTTGGCGGGGAAAAATACCTGATGTGTGTTCCGCTGGTGAGCAAAACTATGGACCGTCTGGTAGAGGATGCAACGGCTGCAATGAAATTCGCACCTGATCTATTCGAGTGGAGAGCGGACCATTTCGAAGCTTATCCTGAACCTGAAGCCATCCTTGCGGGTCTCACAGCATTACGGGCAGCTGTCGGGAATATTCCTATTCTGTTCACTACCCGTCACTTCCTTGAGGATGGTGCGAGCGATATTTCTGATAGTCAGAAATTCGGGCTGATCGATCACATCAGCAGTACAGGAATGGTAGAGCTTGTAGATATTGAACAGCGTTACGGACAAGAATGCTTACTGGCGTGGAGCCGGAAGCTGCATAGCCGCGGCATCAGGTTGATCATATCCCATCATAATTTCAAACGAAAAATGAATCGCACTGAAATTCTGAAGGTGCTGCAAGCTGGACAGGACTGGGGCGCAGATATTAATAAAATGATCGTCAAAGCAAGCAGCTTCAGTGAACTGGCCGATTTCAGCGATGTGATCCATGAGGCCAGGAACAGCTTCCTGAAGATTCCTGTGATTGCCGGTGCCGTAGGCAAGGCTAGTCCGCTTATGCGCGTGTTAGGTGACTACCTCGGCTCTGATATGACCTTTGTGGCGGCTGGAGATAGCCGTTCCCATACATCACAGATCCATATTAATGAAATGAGACGGTTTCGTGACCGTATTCATTTAAGCCAGTAATGCAGTTTCCTTAGTGATAAATGTCTTGAATTGCTCAGCAGCAGGACTGAGAGGCCTGCTTTTGGAATGGGCCAGATAGTGGTAGAAGTTGCTCGACTCATTGGTCAACCGGATTTTCTTAACATTGTACTGGTTAATATGCTCTGCCTCAGGTGAAAGCGCAATTCCGAAGTTATTGGCTACCAGCGAGGCGGTAAAAGTCACACTTTCGGCTTCAAGCGCGACCGGAGGCAGAGCACCGATTTCGGCAAACATTTTCTCAAAAATCGTCCACATCCCTGTGATTTGTGCCGGATAGATGAATTTATAAGAGAGGGCTTCTGCGATATCAATCTGATCGTAGGCTGCCAACGGGTGGGACTCTGGCACAATTAAGCTGACCTTTTGCTTGAAGATGGGAACATATTCAAAATCATCCTGTTTGCTTTTGCTTGAACAAACGATTAGATGACACAGATTGTTTCTTAAGGCTTCGAAGGATTCGGGTGTATGCCGCTCATAAATGGAAATCCGTATGTTCTGATGGCTGGGCTGATTAAGAAACCCGGTTACATATTTAGAGAACTCGGATCTCGGATGCGAGTGGACCGAAGAAATTACAATCGTTTCAAGCGGGTCTTTCGGCTGCAGCTCGATGGCCGCAGCATCAATTAATTCGAACGCCTGCTGAATTTTATTGTGAAAAGCCCGACCAGACTGCGTTAAAAACACATTTCGGCCGCGTTTTTCAAACAAGGAAATGCCCAAATCTTTTTCGAGCCGCTTGATGCTTTGGCTTAGACTGGGTTGTTCAATGTGCAGCTGCTGCGCGGCTTTTCCAAAATGCTCTGTCTCGCCCAAAATTTTAAAATAATATAAGGAATTATAATTCATGAGGCTCTTCCACCTTTGATGTAGGTTGCAATATGCTGAAGTTGAGAGGCTGGAAATGGTTTATTTGATACTACAGTAAATAGGTCGGAATATCAAGGGATTATCGCAGCTGAATGAATTTTCCATAGATTAATCCTATAGATTACTAGACAAATAGAATGAGTCAAAATCCTATTCTTCCACTATACTAAGAACAAGTGATAGGGAAGCAGACTACGTAGCGAATTAATTCCTAGTAATCCAATTATATTAAATGGAGGAAGCTCATGCTGAAGATTGTGGCCAAGAGAACGCTCATCGAAGGTAGTTTGGAGAAGTACACGGCTGTAGTTCAGGAGCTGGCGGATCAGTCAAGGCAAGAACCCGGCTGTGTGGAGTATGTGCTATATGTGAACCGCGAGCAGAATGTAGCGGCAATCATCGAAACATGGGAGAATCAAGAATACTTGGATGCCCACCTGAAGTTAGTTGAAGCTGGCGGATACCGCGAAAGATTGAATGCGTATGCCAAGCCCGGCCAGCCTGTGCAGGTGGAGAAATATGAGTTCGTTTATTGAAATCAAATACATTTCATAGATAATGGAGCCGAAAATCATGGGACTTAAATTGGGAGCAATACCATCGGACATCTGCGGCCCGGACGGGGATTTCGAACATGCTCTGGCTGTTATGCAGCAGGACGGTCTGAAATACGCGGATATTGAGTGGGTATGGGGAAAGCGTGTCGGCACACACACCGATGAAGAGCATCAGGCAATCAAACAACTGCTGATAAAATACGATATCCAGGCCGCTGTGGTAGGCGGGTTTGCCTTCCGGGATCAGTCTGCACAGCATATTGAACTTGGCGATGCAACTTATCAAGCGAATATAGAAGAGATTAAGGCACAGATTGAACTTGCTAAATATCTGAATTGCAGTCAAATCCGTTGTTTGACCTTTTCCAGACAAATGGCGATTTGGGGATATCATGGTGCAGATGTGCGAAATGCCTACCATAACCGGACCTGGCCCAAGATGCTGCGCTTATTCGAAGAGCCAGTGCGGCTGGCAGAAGATCATGGGATTGACCTGCTGATTGAGACAGGAGTAAACACTCTGCTGACCTCAGCTTATCTTACCCGAAAATTTGTAGAAGACATGGGCAGCAGCCGTTTCAAAATCCTGTGGGACCCGGCTAACACTCTTTTTCACAGTGAAACTCCTTATCCTGATGCCTATGAGGAGCTGAAGGATTATATTGGCCACATTCACATCAAGGATGGCAGTGTTGATATCCGAAAGAGTATAATCACCTCAACCAATGTAGGGGAAGGCGCTATGGCACCTTTTATGGAGAATATTGCGGAGGCTCTGACCAAGGATAACTATTCCGGTGTGGTCTCCCTGGAGAACTTCTTCGTGCCGGATGGGGGGACGCTGGAAGAAGGTTACCGCCAATCAGTCGTCGGGTTCAAGAAGCTGTTCGGGGGTGAGCAGCGATGAAGACAGCCGTTATTACCATGAAGCACCGGGTAGAGATTCTAGACGCTCCTGTACCTTCACTACAAGATCATGAGGTGTTGGTGAAAGTTGAATATGCAGGAATCTGCGGCTCGGATATTCATTTATTCCATGATGAACACCCCTTCCGCAAACCGCCGATGATTCCGGGTCATGAGATGTCCGGTGTGGTTGCAGAAGTCGGAGCTTCTGTTACACAGTACAAGCCAGGGGACAGGGTCGTTGTAAATCACGCCATTCCCTGCGGCAAATGCCGCTTTTGCCAAGCTGGCCAGATTAATATTTGCCCCGACAAGATTGTGGCCGGCAGTGACAAGATGATGGGATTTTTTGCCGAATATATTAACGTGCCTGAGAGTACCCTCTTCAGTATTGCCGATGGAATATCGCTGGAATCTGCTGCCATTGCGGAGCCGCTCTCCATTGGCTTCCATATCATGAATCGACTGAAGCATGCAGGCAAGGGACCAATCGCCATCCTCGGTACCGGCACGATTGGTCTGGTTGCCCTGATCGCCGCCCGGAGCCTTGGTTACAGCGAAATCTATTGTATTGACCCGATCGATTATAATCTGGAGGTGGCCTTGAAGCTGGGAGCGACCCGGGTCATTAATCCGCTCAAGGTCAATGCGGCAAAAGAGATTCAGAACTATACCGGTTCTAGCGGAGTGTGTGCTACTATTGTTACAGCTACCGCACAAGAGATTATTACAGATGCCTGCGCTATGACCAGCTTGAACGGCACTATCATATTGCTTCCTATGACCTCCCGGATTCTGGAGGGGAACTTTTACCGGCTGGTAGCAGGAGAACAGTCGCTCATCGGCTGCAGAGGGATCATTCAGGGTGATTTCGAGAATGCGGTAAACCTGATTAACAGCGGTTTTGATTTCAGTCCGTTGATTACGCATATTCTGCCTATGGCACAATCGCAATACGGCTTTGATATGATGGTCTCCAGGCAAGAGCCGGTAATTAAAGTACTGGTGCGGCCTTAAAACCAAGTAATACCATTTGATTAGTATATATCTGCGTCAGCAAGAGGAGTGAGCACAATGGCCACATGTGAGCAAGTCATGAGTGTCTTAAATACGATCGTACCCTTTGCGTGTGTAGCCGCCAGGGATAATTCCGGACTTATTGTCGGGGAGCCTTCCTTGAATGTCGATACCGTGCTAATGGCTGTAGACCTGACGGAAGCAGTTATAGAAGAGGCTGTTAACCTGAACTGCGGCATGATCGTAACCCATCATCATATTATGGGCAAAGGGGTCAAGCGGATTACACCGGATACCTTCGAGGGCAGAGCGGTCCGCAGGTTAACCCAGAATAATATTGCATTTGTGGTCTGCCATAACAATCTGGATTTTTTAACCCATGGTACAGCAGACACGCTAATGCGGGCAGCAGGAGCCGCCGAGTCAAGAGCTCTATATGAGGGTTATGCTTTTCTCGCCACCACTCCTGCGGAAGTCAATGCAGCAAGCATACCAGTGCCAAAGGGAGAGGGCATCGATCCTGATCTGGAGGCAGGCTTTGGCAGAGTGGGTAAGCTGGCTGTCCCTTGTACACTGATTGAGCTGATTAAGCGGTTAGAAGGAACGGTTACCGGTCCGGTAAATGTTGTAGGTGCGGATGACCGTCTTATTCGGTCGGTTGCTGTACAGGTAGGGGCAGGTGAACGTTCCGATCTGGACCAGGCCAAACGCATGGGAGCCGATCTTCTGATCTCCGGTGATGTAAGACATGACAACCGCCTGTATGCAGCCGAAATCGGCATATGTCTGCTTGATTTCTGTCACTACGAGGTGGAGCTGCCCGGGATACTCAGTCTGATGAGCCGTTTGAAGCAAGGACTTGACCGGGGAGGATACGAGGTACAGGTGAAGCTATCCCAGGCGGAAGCGCCGGTCAGACATATGGTTATGCCGGATAGGATCAATATGGAATCATTTGGTTTGTAGCATAAACTTACTACATCAGAATATGGGAGTGTAAACCATGAAGTTGAAGAAATTGATATCCATCGTTCTCCTGGCCGCAAGCGTATCTATCGTAGCAGCCGGATGCTCGGAAACTGCGGCCCGCAAGAATGAATATCCTAACGCCAATATTAACGGCATTGTTCCCTGGGCTGCAGGAGGAGGTACGGATCTGGTCTCAAGGACTGCCGTCATCGCTGCCGAGAAAGCACTTGGTAAAAGTATTGTGATTGTCAACAAGCCCGGGGCTTCCGGCACCATAGGCCAGCAATATGTCTATGACCAGAAGGCAGACGGCTACAATCTGCTCTTTAACACTGGAGACGGTACGCTGTACCCTGTGCTTGGACTATCCGATTTAACCTACAAGGAATTTACGCCAATTTACATTTTCTCCAAAATTGCCGGCGTGATTGTAGTAAGCAAGGACTCTCCCTATAATACAATCGACGATCTGTTAAATGCCGCTAAAAGCCAGCCTGACAGCATTTCATTAGGCGTTGGCGGTGTAGGCACCTTGCCTTGGGTTGCATCTATTATGCTGGACAACCTGTTTGGGGCTACATTCAAATCGGTTCCGTTC
This sequence comes from Paenibacillus sp. FSL R7-0302, assembly GCF_038006885.1. Taxonomy (NCBI): domain Bacteria; kingdom Bacillati; phylum Bacillota; class Bacilli; order Caryophanales; family Paenibacillaceae; genus Paenibacillus; species Paenibacillus sp. FSL R7-0302. The sequence goes on along the minus strand of NZ_JBBOWB010000001.1, from coordinate 2,707,749 downwards.
GAGGGTGATAACCCGCTAATTACAGCACTGCTGGGCAATCAGATCGATGCTACGGTGCTGTCGGCGGGATCGGCCATTCAATATATTAAGAGCGGGGATTTTAAAGGCCTGACGGTTGTCTCCAACGATCCTGTGGAGTCCATTCCTGATGTGCCGGCCCTTGGAGCAATCAAGCCTGAAGCCCAGCCGATGCTCAAGACTACAGGACCATGGTTCGGTGTTTTTGTCAAAAAAGAAACTCCTGCGGATGTGGTACAGACACTGACGGAGGCGTTCAAGAAGGGCTATGAAGATCAGCAGTTCCAGGCTTTCGCCAAAACCAATGGCTATACTCCTCTGGGCCTGACAGGTGATAAGGCGTGGGAATATATTAATGCCTGGCAGTCGCAACAGGCCTGGTTGATCTATGATGCCGGCAAAGCCAAAGAATCACCGGAGAAGTTCGGCATTCCAAGACCTGGACAATAAGCAGCACACAAGGAAGGGTGCTTTCACCTTCCTTTTGCCAATTAACCACAAAAAAAGGGGTGAGCACATGTTGTCCGATCGTATCGGTGGCGTAATCACAATGTTTTTTGGCGCATTAGCGGTATCCGAGTCCGTGAGATTATATCCTGCCCGAGAGAGTACGTATGTCGGAGATCACCTCATGCCGGGAGTGATCGGTGCTGCCATGCTTCTGTTTGGCTTCATCCTGCTGGTCAAAAAAGGGGAGCGCTTCAAGGTGCAGTTCCCCGACAGATCCACTATGCGCCGAATGCTAGGGGTTGCATTGACCCTATTTGCTTATTGGGGCTTGATCAGCTATTTGGGTTATACCCTTAGCACGTTTATCATTTCTATTGCTTTATTCAAAATCATCGGTTCCTATCCCTATGCAAAAGCTGCGTTATATTCAGCGGTTCAGACTGCAATCATTTATTTCATCTTTGTATATTGGCTCCGGTTGCCATTCCCTGCAGGTTACTTCAATTTCTAGGCAAAGGAGTCGTTCACAATGGAAGCACTGAATATGCTGTTGTCCGGCTTCGGAGCAGCGTTGACACCTATGAATCTCTTAATGGCATTGTGGGGGGCGTTGATCGGAACATTGGTAGGGATGCTGCCTGGACTTGGCCCCACATCTACCATTGCCATTCTGCTCCCGTTCTCGATGTCGCTGGGGCCAACCGAAGGCATTATTATGCTCGCAGGCATCTATTACGGGGCCATGTATGGGGGCTCGACTACGGCCATCCTCTTGAACATTCCGGGAGAGGTGTCTTCCATTCCCACCAGCCTGGACGGATATCCGCTGGCTAAACAGGGAAGAGGCGGAGCAGCACTTGGGATATCCGCTATCGGTTCATTCATTGCCGGTACAATTGGGGTATTTGGACTTGTATTCTTCGCACCGCTTCTGGCCGATCAGGCCTTAAAGTTTGGTCCTCCCGAATATTTTGCATTAATGCTGCTTGCGCTGACGGTTATCGTTAATCTGGCAGGCAACTCTCTAATTAAGGGATTAATTATGGGGTTGTTTGGTTATTGGCTCTCCATGGGAGGAATGGGGTTCACAGGAGGGCAGATCCGTTTTGCCTTCGGAATCGAACCCTTGAGAGGCGGAATTGAATTAATCAGTGTAATTACCGGCCTGTTCGCCATTACCGAGGTGTTCAAAGGGCTGGAAGAAAAGACAAAGACCATCGCCATTAAAAATATCGGCAACGTCTATCCCAAGTGGGCGGAGATCAGGCAAACCCTGAATTCCATGTTCAGAGGCGGGCTGGTCGGCTTCTTTATGGGTCTTTTGCCGGGATGCAATGCAGGAGTTACGACCTTTATGGCCTACGATTTGGAGAAAAAAGTGTCCAAAACACCAGAGAAGTTCGGTCACGGAATGATGGAGGGCGTCGCCTCTCCGGAAGCTGCCAATAATGCCACCAGCTCCTCCGGGTTTATTCCGCTGTTCGCGCTCGGAATTCCGGGCTCGCCTCCGCTGGCCATCCTGCTGGCCGGACTCATGATTAACGGGCTCACGCCGGGACCGATGCTGTTTAAGGATCATGGACCCTTTGTCTGGACCGTCATTGCCAGTATGTTCATCGGGAATGTGATGCTGCTGGTGCTCAATCTCCCTTTGGTTGGACTATGGGCCAAATTAACTTTAATTCCTTACGGAATTATGGCCCCTGTAATTTTGATTCTAAGTCTGATTGGCGCATATTCCATTAACAACAGCATGTTTGATGTATTTACCGCCCTTGTTTTCGGAGTAATCGGTTACTTTCTACATAAATACCGCTGGCCCGTGACCCCGTTGCTGTTGTGCTTCGTGCTGGGACCGATGTTCGAGAAATCATTCATCCAATCCATGGCTATGTCTTCAGGCAGCTTTGCGATCTTCTTCCAGCGTCCCATCTCCTTGACGATTATTATTCTTGCCTTGCTGCTGTTTATCTTCTCTCTATTCATCATCCGCCGCACCAAACGTCAGGTGAAGGCAGCGGTTGGCGAGAATCTGGAGCTTGCAGATTAAAGCTGAAGAGATAGGAGGTCTTAATGGATTGATTTCCCCCCAAAAAAGCAAGAGAATTGGCTGGTGTTGATTTACATCACACAGGCCAATGATCCTCAGGATCATTGGCCTGTGATTCTGTTTTAGTAGACGCCTACCGCATTGTAAGCTTTGGTTACAGCAGTTACTTGAGCCGAGCCTGCTCCAAACAATTCAGTAGCCGATTGAATGACGGCTGTACGTGCAGCAGAGAAGTTGGATGAGGTTGTAAGGTAATATACAAGTGCATTGTAATAGATTTGAACGGCATCCTCACGGCCAATACCTGTGACCGTTACACCGTTAAACGTACCGCCTTGAGCAGCCAGATAGAAAGCTTTGTTATTGATGCCGCTGTTCGTATGCACACCGCCTTCGTCAGCGGTGCCGGTGTACCGGTCGCTGTATTTATCAGGCTGACCGTACAATGGCGGATTAGCTAGTGAGCGTAGTGCGTCCCCCGCTATACCAGGTGTATATATTTTATCACCAATCAGCCAGTTCGCACCTTCAATTGAATTTCCGATGATGTCGGAGAAGGACTCATTGAGTGCCCCTGGTTCTCCGTAGTATTCAAGATTGGAAGTTTTCTCAGTCACACCATGCGTCAGCTCGTGGCCTACCACGTCCAAATCACCGGACAGCAGTGTAAAGGTAGACCCATCCCCATCACCGAAAACAATCTGCGTACCATTCCAAAATGCGTTGTTATAGGAAGTGTAGTAATGAACGGTTGAACGGATCTGCAGTCCCTTGTTGTCCAGACTGTTGCGGCCGAAATGCTGGAGATAATAATCGTAGGTTCTCTCAGCATAGGTGTGGGCATCAACTGCGGCTTTGTCTGTCCAGACATTGTTAGTGCTGGTTAAGAGCGTCCCCGGAAGAGAGGTTTTGTTCTTGGCGGTATAGGTCACAATGCCCTTTCCGCGGGTGCTGTCATAGAGCTGGTAGGTTGAGCCTGAGAGGCGTGTCTCGAACGTCTTGGTATCTCCAAAAACTCCAGTACCCGTACCCGTCAGGTTCTCTAAGATATTATATTTGAACAGTACGCTGCCATTCTCCGCAGAAATGAAGTACCGTATCCGCAAAGGCTCGGGTTCCAGAACGTTCACTTCCGTTTTATAGACTAATTTAGGTTCTCCGTCAACGATAAAATAATACAAATCCGCTGTAGGAGTAACTTGGGGCTCACCTAGCGGTCCATGCTCCAGCGTGGCATCCTGGCTGGCTGCCAGGATGGCATCTGCTCCGGATATGGTTTGGAGTTGAATCAGCGGCTGTGGAATGGTCTGGTACACATCTTCAACTACACTTCCCAGCAGGGAGGTAACATTGCCGTCTTTGTCGATATGCAGGGTCTGATCAGCTCCATATACCGGTATTCCTGAGATATACTGGCTTAACCGGTAATGCTGGCTGCCGGTCTTGCTGCTTATGGTTTGCTCTGTAATTTTAAATTTTCCCCGAATATCCTCCTTAGCCGAAAGATGCAGGTTCCCTTTAACACTTTCAAGATATCCCCATACTTTGTCCTCAAAAGCGGAGCCTGCTGGAGCTTTCCAGGCTTGGCCCGTAATCGAAATGGGGGAAGAGCCTGAGAAGAGCTCGGCAGGCTGATTACGCTCGTTGTTTTCAGCGGCAGCGCCCACCGAAGCAAAGGAACCTAGTGCTACAACACCTACAAGAAGTGAAGCTACAGTCTTTTTCATAATTAATACTCCTCCGATCAAATTGGTAGGTTTTAAGTCAAGCCTGTGTACTTACCCAAGCTGCGATCTGGGGTGCAAGGACTAAGGCGGCGAACAACCTTAATGTACGGAGGGAGAGTGTGGAGAGGGCAAGACCCCTTTCGTGAAATTTACAACTACATCATTATTCACAGATCCCAAAATGGATATAAATGATAAAAATGTAATTATAGTGTTTTCAGTATATTTAGGTTTTTGGATATCAACTATGATCAGAATCACAATTAATGCAATAAAATTAGTAGGCAATAATTGTGCAACATAAATTGACGAAGAAAGTTAATTGTGCTAGCATTGCTGTAACTTAAAACAAAAAGGCTATGATGAGAAATAGTAACTATTAAGGATCTCACAGAGAGAAGATGGTTGGTGCGAATCTTCATTGATCTAATAGTGAAGCAGTCTCGGAGCTGTGAACCGAACAGAGCAATCTTAGTAGGCTTCAACGGAGTTCCACCGTTATTCAGGAAACAGTATCGGAGAAATCCCGTACTGATAGAGCGCAGAGCAATCTGAAGTTAGGTGGTAACACGGACATAATCGTTCGCCCTAAGTTGACAAGAAACATGTCAGCTTAGGGCTTTTTTGTTTTATTAAGCATAAATAATATTTGATGGAGGGATTGAGCATGGTGAGAATGACACCAGATGGATTAAGACGATCATATATTGATTTTATGAAAGGAATAGGGGCCAGCCAAGTGCCCTCCGCAAGCTTGTTACCGGAGAATGATCCCTCGACGTTGTTTACAGGAAGTGGAATGCAACCTATGGTTCCTTATTTATTGGGGGAAAAACATCCGACCGGCAATGAGATTGCTAATATTCAGAAGTGCTTGAGGACAGTGGATATTGAGGAAGTAGGAGATACGTCACATCTGACATTTTTCGAAATGATAGGCCGGTGGGAGTTCAAAGCAAATGAGCATAACTATAAGCAAACACAAATCGATGCCATTTGGAATTGGCATATTATCGAATTAGGAATGGATCCGGGCAGGCTGTATATCAGTGCTTTCGCAGGAAGTGACGAATTGAATATACCGAAAGATACGGAAGCCATTGGGCTCTGGTCAGCAAAATTCAAATCCGTTGGGATAGATCCCATCATTGAAGAGGATCCCTGGCAATATGGGGTATCTAGAGGCGGGAAAATATTCTTATACGATGAACAAGAAAACTGGTGGAGCCGGGCCGGAAGTCCGCTCCATATGCCGGTGGGTGAACCGGGTGGACCTGATAGTGAAATGTTCTATGATCTTGACCCAAGCGGTGATCCACTGGATCATCCTGCTTCTGAAAGCGACAGATTCCTGGAAATTGGGAACAACGTATTTATGTGTTACACCAAAGAAGACACAGGATTCGTAAAAATGCAAAATCCCAATCTTGATTATGGAGGCGGATTAGAAAGGGTTGCAACAGCCCTTAATGGAGACAAGGATATTTATAATACGGCTTTCTTCCTTAACCCCAAGAACAAGTTGATGGAACTGAGCGGTAAATCCTATACTGACGATCTAAAGTCGTTTAGAATCATACTGGATCATGTAAGAGCAGCTACTTTCCTCATTAATGACGGTGCGGAGCCAGCTAATAGTGATGCAGGATATATAACAAGAAGGCTATTAAGAAGGGCGATTCGTGCAGGTAAAAAAATAGGGATACAAGGAAGCTTTGTGGGTCTGTTGTCTGAAGTTTATATAGATGAAGCAACAGCTTATGAAGATTTGTTCGGCAATAAAAAGAAAGTTATCGAAATCGTAAATAAGGAAGAAAATCTTTTCTATAGAACGTTACAGCAAGGAGAAGTTGAAATCCAAAAACATCTTAAGTATAAGGGTAAAGTTACAGGTGCAGATGCCTTTTATTTTTACGAAACCTATGGATTCCCCTTGGAGTTGACAGAAGAGTTTCTAATGGAAAGTGGATATAGCATGGAGGACAAGGCGTCTTATATAGAGGCGGCAAAAAAACATGCTGAAAAGAGCAGAACTGCTTCTGCGGGTAAATTTAAAGGTGGCTTAGCTGAACACTCAGCAGAAACAACCGCGCTGCACACGGTATCTCATTTGTTACTTGCGGGGTTAAGGGAAGTGCTGGGTGATCATATTCACCAACAAGGAAGTAATATTACTTCAGAACGGTTACGGTTTGACTTCAACCATGATGAAAAACTTACACTGGAGCAAATAGCTGAGGTGGAGAAGTATGTGAATGATGCGATTGCATCCAAAGCAGTTACCTATATTTCAGAGCTGCCTAAGCTTGAAGCGAAAGAAAGTAATGTGGAAGGGAACTTTTGGGATAAGTATCCGGATATCGTTAAGGTATATACCATCCAAGATCACGAAGGGAAAGTATGGAGCCGGGAAGTATGTGGAGGACCTCATGTAGCAGATACAACAACCATAGGAAGGTTCAGGATTACAAAAGAACAATCTTCTGCTGCTGGAGTCAGAAGGATTAAAGGAGTCATTGTCATTAGACAATAACATAGTCCCAAACCTGCACAAGTTGCAGGTTTTTTTCGGTTGAGAGGAGGGAATGGCAATTTAAGAGCCAACAAATTAATTGACCATAGGATGGAAAAGACTTATTATTGTAATAAAATGGTCTGTAAGGAGTGAATTAGGAGTTGTTGGAACTTGATGGTATGGATGCCGACTCGTTAATAGCTATGCTAAAAGCTTCATTCACCTTAGACAATTTGACGAAGAGTCATTGGAAGAAATTGAATATTATAAAAATACCGCTAGAGCCAACGCTTTCGTTCTTGACTTACTTGAGGGAAAAGAGGAAGTATTGCCTGAATACGTGAAATTTCTAAAGATGGGTGCTAGGGAAGAGTTGACCGCTGGTTTGCTAAATATCTTGGACTCCGCATTAAGATACAACTATCCGGTGGACTGGGCATTGGAAGAACTGCAAAGTGATGTCGAGAAAATTGATGATACATCACCAGCTGTATACGTTAGGTACTACATAGAATATATTCATCTATTATCAATTTATTGTTTTAAACGGGGAAAGTCAGCTATTGCAATAAACCTAACTCTGGAAAATATCATATTAAGTGGTAAACTATTCGATAGAGCAGGCTTTAGAAAATCTATTGCTTTTTATGAGCTTGTTAGAGCTGAGGCCAATATTTCACAGTTACAAGAGTATCATGCAATCATGCGAAATATTTTAGAAGGGGAGTTCAATGATGAAAATTATGAAAAAGAAGCTTTTGTTATTGACAACCGTATTGCTGATTAGCTCATTAACCATTTTGACTGCCGCAAGCGCTGAAGATGTCAGTGCATTACAGACCACAACAGTGACAACCAATAGCCACGGCATGGGCCACTGATTTGTCTGAGATGTATTAATTTCAATCTTTATTAAGGGAAGACTCTGTCGTCAAGATAGAGTCTTTTTAATTTGGTTCCCATGGTCTACAGCCAGTAACTTTTCAAAAGAAATCCTGCAAAATGGGCAACAATACTATGTTCATTGCAGAGAAACCCAGGTCTTTTAAAGACTCTGGGTTTCTTTTGTATCAAACCGGTCTCTAATATACGGGTATACTTGTCTGGTTTTCGTTTCATTTCGTCCTGGCTGCATGAGAGATCTCCCTCTACTGCTTAAGGGTGGTCAACATACTCTGAATATGGCTCTCCATCAGCTGCCGTGCTGTTTCGCTTTGCCGTTCCTCGATGGCAATGGCGATCAGAACATGGTAATTAGATGCCTTGGTCCGCATATTGGGCAGCGTATTGGTCTGTTTGCGTCCTTCGGCCAATAGTGGAAGAATCGATTGGAGCATTCGTGCCACCACCGGATTGGCTGCCCCTTCGGCGATTAATTGATGGAAGGCAAGGTCTGTCTCGAAGAAGGAGCCGCCTTCCTCCATTTGCTGCACCATCCGATCCGCCAGCACCCGCAGCCGGCGGATCTGATCCTCATTGGCCCGCTTCGCGGCTAGAGCGGCAAGCTCAGGCTCAATGAGCAGTCTGGCTTCCAACAGATCCACGATCGAAATGTTGTCTAATTCCTCTAAGGCGACCGCTGGATCATCCAGCAGCAGCGGATCGTTCCGTACATACATCCCTCGCCCGTGTTCAATGCTGACATTCCCCTGACTCTCTAATATCCGCAGCGCCTCACGTACTGTTGTGACACTAACCGAGAAATCAACGGCCAGCTGCTGGAGAGTAGGGAGCCGGTCTCCCGGAGCCCATTCCCCATCGAGAATTTTCTGCTTCATAAGCTCTATTGTAGATTGAAACGCAGTTTGTTTATTCTGTTTCATAGTTAGCCGTCCCTTTAACCTGGAATACATTCATTCTAGCATAAGAGCTTCGTGACAATAAACTGAGACCTCTGAGTGTTGATTTAGTGTTGACTAGCGAAGAGCAAGATAATATGATCTTATCGTAAAGATCATATCTATATTAAATAATTAACGATAAAGATACGATCTTTAAAGAGAGACCCGATTAGTGAACAAGCAGAAGGAGGAGGGGCAATGGAGGTCGTAACCTTTGGGGAAACCATGGTGCTTCTGGCACCGGACCGGATGGTTCCCCTTGAGTATGTGAACGGTTTTCACAAGCATGTTGCCGGAGCTGAGACTAATGTGGCCATTGGGCTCGCCCGGATGGGGCATACCGCAGGCTGGTTCAGCAAGCTCGGAAATGATCCGTTTGGCCGGTATATCAGGCAGTTCGTAAGAGGACATGGCGTTGATGTTTCCGAAGTCAGGGTTACTGCTGAAGCGCCGACGGGAGTGTTCTTCAAAGAACAAATCTCCCCGGACAAAATTCAGGTGTACTACTATCGCAAACAATCGGCGGCCAGCCTGATGCAAGAAGATGAGCTTAGTGAGGCATATGTTGGAGGTGCCCGCATCCTGCATGTTACTGGCATTACGCCAGCTCTTAGCCCGGAATGCAGGCAGTTAACCTTTCGGGCCCTCGAAGCGGCCAAAAAACACGGTACGGCCATTGTGTTCGATCCCAATATCCGCTGGAAGCTGTGGAACCGAGAAGAGGCTTATCGTGTTCTTAACGAAATCGCGGCTCTTGCCGACTACGTGCTGCCCGGCATGGAGGAGGGGCAGTTTCTGACAGGATGTAATGAGCCTGCAGAGATCTCAGAGCGATTGCTGAAATCCGGTGCAGGTGCTGCCGTAATCAAGCTTGGCGCGGACGGTGCTTATTACAGTAACGGACGAATCTCTGGAACTGAGCCAGGGTTTCCCGTGAAGAGACTCATTGATCCGATGGGTGCCGGAGACGGTTTTGCCGCAGGCTTTATAAGCGGTTTGCTCCAGGGAGAGGACCTGCCTTCTGCCGTGCGGCGCGGCAACGCTGTGGGTTCCATTGTTGTCGGGGTAAGCGGCGATGTGGAAGGTCTCCCGGCCCGGCATGATGTGGATCTTCTCTTGGCCGGGGGAGCCGGCATGGAAGATATTATCCGGTAAGTGAGTGCATTTCCAAGGAGGAGGAAGGACATGGACAAAGCTATGCAGATTGAGCGGCTGATAACTTCCGGACTGGTCGCCGTTATTCGCAGACCACCGCCTGAACGGGTAGATCACATTGCCGCAGCACTGGCAGACGGTGGTGTCGGAGCGCTGGAGATTACAGCAGATACCGCGGAAGTATACAGGCTGATCGCGGACATGAAGGCGAAATATGGAGATCGCCTGCTGGTTGGAGCGGGTACCGTGCTGAAGCTGACACAGGCCGAGCAGGCGATCGCGGCGGGAGCCGATTTTATTTTCTCCCCAAATTTGAATGAGGCGATTGTAGAACTGACCTTGCAGCACGGGCGAATCTCGATTCCAGGTGTAATGACACCGACCGAAGCGGTCAGAGGGCACGACGCTGGTGCAGACCTGCTTAAGGTATTCCCGGGCGGTTCACTGGGTGCCTCCTACATTAAGGAACTGCAGGGGCCCCTTGGTCACATCCGCATGATGCCGACAGGAGGCGTGACACTCCAGAATGCCGGAGCCTTCATTGCCGCCGGAGCCGTTGCCGTCGGTCTTGGAAGCGCTCTCGTCAATCGGGAAGCGGTGGAGCAGGGCGACTATGGGAGAATCACAGAGACGGCCCGCCAATTCGCCAAGGAAGTCCGCAAGGCCAGAATGAACAACAACAAAGGAGCAAAAAAACCATGAAAATAACCGGATTCGAGACCTTTATCGTTCCTCCCCGCTGGCTGTTTCTGAAGATTGAAACCGATGAAGGTATATCCGGCTGGGGGGAGCCGGTGGTCGAAGGCAAGGCGCATACGGTGCAGACCGCAGTGGAAGAGCTGATGGATTATTTGATTGGGCAGGACCCCCAGCGGATTGAAGATCTATGGCAGCTCATGTACCGGGGAGGCTTCTATCGTGGCGGGGCTATTCTGATGAGTGCGATAGCCGGGATCGATCAGGCCTTATGGGATATTAAAGGGAAAATCTACAATGCGCCTGTGTATCAGCTGCTGGGCGGCGCTTGCCGCAATTCCGTGCGGGTGTACTCCTGGGTCGGCGGAGACCGTCCCATTGATGTTGTTAAGGCGGCACTGGAGAAGAAGGCCGCCGGGTTCACGGCGATTAAGATGAATGCCTCGGAAGAAATGCAGTTCATTGATACACATGACAAGATCTATGCTATCGTCGAGCGGGTCGCCGCCATTAGGGAGGCCTGCGGACCAGAGTTCGGGATTGCTGTTGATTTTCACGGACGGCTGCACAAGCCGATGGCACGGGGACTGGCCAGAGAGCTGGACCCCTACCGTCTGATGTTTATAGAAGAGCCAGTGCTGCCGGAGAACAACGAAGTACTGCGGGAGATCGCACATCATACCAGCACTCCGATCGCCACGGGTGAGCGCATGTACTCGCGCTGGGAATTCAAGAATCTGCTGAAGGATGGGGTGGTTGACATTATTCAGCCCGACCTGTCCCATGCCGGAGGGATCACGGAATGCAAGAAAATATTCGCAATGGCCGAGGCGTTCGATGTCGCAGTCGCGCCGCATTGCCCGCTTGGACCGATCGCTCTGGCCGCCTGTCTTCAGGTGGATGCAACCTCTTATAATGCGGTCATTCAAGAACAAAGCCTGGGCATCCACTATAATCAAGGCAATGACCTGCTGGATTATATCACCGATCCGTCCGTCTTTGCCTACAGTGACGGGCATGTCCAGATTCCTTCCGGACCGGGCCTTGGCATTACCGTGAACGAGGAGTATGTGCGGAAGATGGCGGAGGACGGCCACCGCTGGAGAAATCCGGTATGGCGGCACCGCGACGGCAGCATTGCGGAGTGGTAAGCTTAAGCAAATATAGTCCTATTGAAGCCGCTATTATAGCGGTTTTTTTATTTTAGATGTTGTCAGAAAACCTGCCATGGGAGTAATATGAAATACAGAAGATTAACAGGTATAATTCATACTTAACATTAACGTAGGAGTGGTTGCAGTGAAGATTCTTATAGATGATTTGAGCGGGGCACAAGTGATTGAATTAATTGCAGAACATCTGCAAGGAATGGCAGAGGACTCTCCGCCAGAGAGCATTCATGCCCTTAATCTGGACGGGTTGAAGCAGCCGGAAATTACCTTCTGGTGCGCCTGGGAGGATGAAGAGCTTCTGGGCTGCGGGGCGATCAAGGAATTGGACACAGAGCATGCAGAACTCAAATCGATGCGGACTGCCAAGAAGCATTTGCGCAAAGGTGTAGCCAGAAATATTCTTGCTCATATTATTGAAGTAGCCATAAGCCGCGGATATAAACGGATCAGCCTGGAGACTGGCTCCATGGATTCATTCATCCCCGCCCGCAAGCTGTATGAAGATTTCGGCTTCACGTATTGTGAGCCATTTGCAGATTATATCCCAGATCCGAATAGTAGTTTTATGACGAAGGAACTGTAGTTTAATATATTACACTACTCTGGGTTTCTTTTGTATTTCAACTACAAGCCGTAATTGCTGCAAGATCCCCGTGTAAGTATAATGTCATAAGAGAGAAGTAATGGAGGGGATCCTATGAGAGAGCTAAAAAATATTGAGGAACGTATACTGGACCGTGCACTGTACCTGATGGGAAAAAATAAAAGCTGCAATATCGCGATCCGGGCCATTGCCAAGGAAGCGGATGTAAATGTGAGTGCCATCAATTATTATTTCCGAAGTAAAGAGGAAATGCTCAATCTGGTTAAGGAATTCTACATCCAGAATATCCTTACTGTATTGTCAATCTTACGAGATGAAGCCTGCAGTCCAAAAGAGAAGCTGCTGCTGGCCGCCAATGAGATTATGGAATATTCGCTGCGTTTTCCCGGTAACAGAGTAATCTACACACATTCCTTAGAATGTTCAGATGATGATAAAACTTCAAGACGGGTTATCGATCTGTCAGAGGAGATTGGCAGCCTGCTCAAAGCGTGCTTTCGGAAGCTCGTATCAGGAGACGATGCAAGCTTCAAGTTCAAATACTTAATTTTCACTTCATCTGTTAATTATCCCACGGAATACGAAGGGATTACGGAAACAGATGGTTTATTCCTGACTGACAAAGAAGCGCGTACAGAGTACCTTAACCTGTTGATTCATTCGTTATTTTCCGGTTAACAGACCTCATGAATAGTGACGCAAAAAATTCAAACATTTTGTTTTAAACATATTGTAGCAAATCATTCTCTCAGGTATATTTGAGGTGTCAGTGATCAGGTCGAACTGATTATGTGAAATTTATTACAATGTTTCGGACCTTGAAAAAGAATGTGAAGGAGAATGTATTATGGCTTATCCGGCTTTGTTCAGTCCTATTCAAATCAGAGGGTTAGAGTTGAAGAACCGTATTATCTTTCCGGCCATGGGAACCAAAATGCCTACTGAGGAACGCTTCGTTACCCGGCAGCTTATCGATTACCATGTAGCCAGAGCAGAAGGAGGCTGCGGTTTAAATTTCACTGAGGTATGTTCGGTATATGGGCCAGCTGCGCCTAAGAAGTTCCTGGCCATCTCTGATAATAAATATATTCCCGGTCTTCAGCAGCTTACAGATGCAATCCACGATGCAGGCGGCAAGGCAGGAATTCAGCTGTGGCTGGGTGGGTTGGCCGTTGCGAGTGATCCGGAGCAGATGATTATTATTCCAAGTCCCGTGCCTGTGCCTGGTACAGAATATACCATTCCGGGAGCCGAAATCGCGACCTTGCAGGCGGCAGCCAAGGCCTTCGGAGAAGGAGCACGGCGGGCAGTCGCAGCCGGCTTCGATGCCATTGAATTTCATGCAGGCCATAACTATACCCCGCATTCTTTCCTGAGCCCCTTTTTTAACCGGAGAACCGATGAATACGGGGGAAGCCTGGAGAACAGAGCCAGATTCCTGATTGAATGTATTACGTCTATCCGTCACAACATTCCGGCAGATATGCCGCTGTTTATGCGTATTGACGCTCATGATGATTATCTGGAGGGCGGGCTGAGTATAGAGGATGTTATCGCATTCTGTAAGTTGGCACAAGCTGCCGGAGTGGATGCGCTTGACGTCTCCAGAGGAAACTTCTCTTCTGCGGCAATCAAATATGAGGTGCCTCCTATCGATCTGCCAAGAGGATTCAATGTCGATAATGCAGCCAGAATCCGCCGGGAAACCGGAATGCTGACTGTAGCGGTAGGACGTATTAATGCTCCTGACCAGGCAGAGGACATCCTCGCGGACGGCAAAGCAGATATGGTAGTGATTGGACGTGCCCAACTAGCAGACCCTGAATTCTGCCTGAAGGCAGAGTCCGGCAACAGCAACGATATTGTAGAGTGTGTCGCTTGCAATCAGGGCTGTTATGACGGATTTGTCTCAAGTGAAGTGCCGTTCATCACATGCTTAAGAAACCCGGCTTTGGGCAGAGAAGCGGAATACAAGCTGGTGATGACAGATCATCCCAAGAAGGTCGTAGTTGCCGGTGGCGGGATCGCCGGTTTGGAAGCAGCGATGGTCCTGAAACGCAGAGGACATCAGCCGATTGTATGCGAGGCGGCAGGAGCACTGGGTGGCCAGTTTGCCCTGGCTGGGGAAGCGCCAAGAAAAGAAGAGATGAAAGCTGCTGCTATATCCCGGGGAGAACAGGTAATCAGAGAGGGCATTGAGGTCAGACTGGATAGCCCGGTTACGGCGTCGCTCCTGGAGGAACTCCAACCGGACGAAGTGATTGTGGCTATAGGCGCAGCTCCCATGGAGCTGAGAATTCCCGGAAGCCAGTTGACCAAGGTTACGAATTCGCATGATGTACTGTCTGGAGAAGCCATGGTTACCGGAGAAGTCGTTATTGTCGGCGGGGGACTCGTTGGACTTGAAGTTGCCGAGTATCTGCATGGTAAGGCTTCTAAGATCACTGTTGTCGAGATGCTGGATAAAGTGGCTAAAGACCTGGGTGAACTACGCTCAATCTGTGTCATGGAAAGCCTGCATGAATCAGGGGTCCAGCTTATGACCAACACCAAATGCCTAGAAATTAATGAGTACGGAGTTGTTATTGAGAGCAAGGGTGAAGTTTCTTCGTACCCGTGTAACTCCGTTGTTGTCGCCATCGGGGCGAAGTCACGGAACTATGAGGGGCTTCAGCATTTTTGCAATGAGCATGATATCCCTGTTCATGTGATTGGTGATGCTTTACGTGCCCGCAGAGCGTTAAATGCCGTCAGCGAAGCGCATGAAGTGGCGAGAATGATCTGACAGAACAGCAAATGAACCGAAAGTCCAGGGGCTTTTTACATTAGAATTAAGAGGGCGTTGTAGGATTACTACAATGCTCTTTTATTTTAACGTGTACTAGAATTCTCAGTATGAAAGGGCTGCCAGGTATATCCCTTTCCCTTTCGTACGATTCTATAATTATTGATCTATAGTACAATCAAGTAAATGTGGATGGGGGGATGAAATGAGAACGTCCAGAGTAGATGAATTGATGGTTGCGCGGGTACCTATTCTTATCTGGGTTTCTTTAGTCTACGTCGCTTCCATGATTCTGCAAAGTACCAGTGACCTGGTCTTTTTGAATACTATAATTTTCACCATAATTTATATTCTCCATGGCGTTCTTCATTGGAGCCTGTACCGGATCTCCCTCAGCCAAACTTGGGCTTATTTCATCGTACAAGGAATATTCATCTTCACTTGTGCTTTACTGATGCCCATTAGCTCACCTGCTGTACTCATTGGCTTATTTCCTGTACTCATCGGACAAAGCATTGGGTTGTATTATCAGAAGCGGAAAATAGTGCTGGTTTGCCTATACTCTATTTTGATGTTCTTCTATGCGCTATTCTATTTAGGAAACGAATATGATCCGGTACTACTCGTTCTATTATTCCTCTTAATGCTTATTATTGTGGGTGCATACGCCTCTTTGTTTTTTCGGCAGGTACATGCCCGGGTTCGGACCCAAGTCTTTCTGGAGGATTTAGAAAAGGCACACCAAAAGGTCGAGGAGCTAACTCTTGCTAATGAACGGCAACGTATGGCACGTGATCTGCATGACACCTTGGCTCAGGGAGTGGCGGGTCTGATCATGCAGCTTGAAGCAGTCGATGCGTATATTTCACAAGGGAAGGTCCAAAGGGCGCAAGAATTTGTTGAGATCTCCATGCGTCAGGCACGGCGGACACTTGCGGAGGCTCGTCTTGCAATTGATAATCTTCGGGTGAAATCCGCTTCCGGGATCGATTTCACAGAAGCAATTACAGATGAAATACGAAGATTTAATCAAGCAACGGGAATTGATGTTATTCACCAGATTAACATTAGCTCGCTACTGCCGGGAACAATCAAGGAGCATAGTCTGCAAATCATTAGTGAAAGCTTAATGAATGTAGCAAAGCATGCTAAAGCTAATAAGGTATGGATAAGTGTTCTGGAGCAGAATAACCGGATTCAGCTTGTTATTAAGGACAATGGTGCGGGCTTTGATACCAAACTTGTCGGGAAAACCACCGGACATTACGGCATACTGGGCTTATATGAGCGTGCACGTTTAATCGAAGGTGAAATCAATATTGTGAGTCTGTCCAGCGGTACCAGCATCCAAATAGAAGTTCCATTGATCTAAGGAGACGGGATATGCAGCCATACCAAATACTTATCGTAGATGATCACTTAGTGGTACGGGAAGGATTGAAAATGATTTTGGAGACCGATCCGCGCTTTAGCATTGCCGGTGAAGCGGAGAATGGTCAGATTGCTCTTCACTTAGTGGAAACACTTGTGCCCGACGTGATTTTGTTGGATTTAAATATGCCTGTGATGAGCGGACTTGATACCCTAAAGGCTATAAATGCTAAGCAATATAATATTCCTGTAATCATCTTAACAACCTATAATGAGGATGAATTAATGATCAATGCGCTGGCCCTTGGAGTAAAAGGCTATTTACTGAAAGATACAAGCCGGGACGAATTATTCCGGACCATTGAATCGGCAATCCGGGGGAGTACCCTATTACAGGCTGATATCGTAACTAAAGTGTTAGCAGCCAAGGAACGGTCAAAAGTTGCCGGGGCAAAGGATACAGAGCCTGTTAATCTTACAGATAAGGAACTACTCATTTTGCAGCTTGTGGCCCGGGGGTTTAAAAGTAAAGAAATTGCCTTTGATATGGGCGTTACGGAGCGGACAATCAAGTCGCATTTGACCAATATCTACAGTAAGCTTGGAGTAGAATCACGCGCCCAGGCCGTAGTTACTGCCATAGAACAGGGCATTCTTCATATCTAGCAAGCAGGCATTATCCAGACATTCCCTTTTGGGCTATGCCGGGATAATGTCTTTTTCTTTAGCTGTCCGTTCCTTCCCAAAAGTACATGTCCACGCCTTCCCCTTGGTACGATTCGTCTTTTACCGTTCTCCTATACACTAAATGCATAGAGAATAAACAACAATAGGATGTCGGGAGGACACGAAATGGCAAAATATCTATACCGTTTAGGTCATTGGTCAGCAAGCAATGCGAAATCAGTGATGTTGGGGGGATTTGCAGTTTTAGTGGCATTTGCAATACTTGCGCTGAGCTTGGGGCCAGCGTTCAATGACAACACCTCTATTCCAGGGCTGAAATCCCAATCAGCGATTGATCTGTTAAATAAAGAATTTGCCGGACCACAGGAAAATGGGGGACAAACCCGGCTCGTCATGAAAGCCCCGAGAGGTCAAACCTTGTCCTCTGAAAGCTCTCAAGCGGTCATGCAGAAAACACGAAAAGAGATTATGGAAGATCCGCAAGTGAAGTCCGTAGCCGGGCCTTATGATAACCGGTCGCTGAATGCCGACAAGACGATAGCCTACATGGACATCACCTACAAAATACCTGCCGGTGAAGTCACAGAAGCTTCCAGAGAACATATCACAGCTGTAGCTGAAAACATGCGCTTCTCAGACTGGCAAGCTGAACTGACGGGGTCTGGTTACGTCCAGATGAAAATTATGGGTCCGTCCGAAGTCATTGGTGTACTGATCGCTTTCCTGGTTCTGTCTATCACCTTTAGTTCCTTCCTGCTCGGAGTATTGCCCATTGCAACTGCAGTGGTAGGCCTAGGGATTGGCTTGCTCGGTGTAATGATTGGCTCCAATATGCTGGATATTCCCTCAACCTCCATGGCGCTCGCAGCTATGCTTGGGTTGGCGGTGGGCATAGACTACGCGCTATTTATTGTCTCCAGGTTCCGTCAACAATTGGCCGCGGGCTATAGCAGCAGGGAATCTATAGCAATCGCCAATGCTACAGCAGGCAGCTCCGTAGTCTTCGCAGCCATTACGGTCATCATCGGACTGGCCGGTCTGGCTGTCGTGAACATTCCGTTTCTGACAGCTATGGGGCTGGCAGGTGCATTCTGTGTACTTTTAGCCATGCTCACCTCGATCATCCTTGTTCCTGCTGTGCTCAGCGCGGTGGGGAGCAAGGTCACTGCTTCAAGCGGAAACAAGTGGCTGCAGCCCCGTAAACGGATGAACGCAAAAAAGAACCGTCTGGGGCATTTTGTAACAAATAAGCCTTGGACGATAGTTATTCTGGGAATGATCTTGCTGGGTGTAATTGCCTTACCTTTCTCACATCTGCAGTTAGGGAGTTCCGATGACGGGGTGAAATCAACGGAAAAAACGGAGCGCCGGGCGTATGACCTGCTCTCGGAAGGGTACGGCGAAGGCTTTCACAGTCCGCTTATTGTTCTGGCCGTTGCCGAATGGGAAGGAGACTTCATGACCAATGTATCAAGCGGGTTAAAGGAACTGGAGACTATTCCCAATATAGGTACGGTATCACCGGCTATTCCCGGACCGTCTGGAAAAGTTGCACTGATCAATATTATCCCGGCGACAGGGCCGCATGATACAGAAACGACTAAGCTTGTCGAAGCCATCCGAAATCAGGCTCCTGACATTCTAGAGAAGAACCATGTGGAATTTATGGTTACAGGCAGCACAGCCGTTAATCTTGAGATTTCGCAGAACCTGAGTGATGCGCTGCCTAAATTCTGCCTCATCATCGTCGGACTGGCGTTTCTCCTGCTGATGGTCGTATTCCGTTCGCTGCTGGTGCCGGTGAAGGCGGTACTGGGTTTTATTCTCTCCCTTGCAGCAACCTTTGGATTTGTCGTCTTCGTCATTCAGGATGGACATCTGGGCAGCATCTTCGGCTTCTACGGTACAGGTCCGGTTCTTAACTTTCTCCCCATCATCGTTGTAGGCATCCTGTTCGGCCTTGCGATGGATTATGAGGTCTTCCTCGTTAGCCGGATGCGTGAAGAATTCAAACATACAGGGGATGCCAAGCAAGCCGTACTGGCGGGAATGGGCCACAGTGGCGGTGTAGTAACGGCAGCGGGTCTGATTATGATCTCCGTATTTACCGGCTTCATGCTGGCAGAAGATCCGATTATCAAGTCGATGGGCTTCGCACTTGCCTTTGGTATTCTCTTCGATGCTTTTGTAGTAAGGCTGCTCATCGTTCCGGCTGTAATGACCCTAATGGGTAAATCTGCATGGTATCTGCCGAAATGGCTGGACCGTATTTTGCCTAATCTTGACATTGAAGGGGAATCGGTAATGAAAGAGCTGAAGCGTAGTGCTGCTTAGAACATTTAATAAACTACTTACTTCTCTTCTAGCTGTGTAATCGCCACTAAGGAATGGTCGGCCAATGTGAAGATGAGCTCCGCCAGTTCATTACTGGAGAGGATAAACCCTTCTTGTATCCATTCTTGAATGATCGCCAGGCTTCCATTGACCAGGTAAGAATAAGTATACCGTTTCAATCGTTCAGGTACGTTGAGTTGAAGCTGGCTATCAATATTCTTGAGTATTTCACTAAGAAGGCGTTTGGGAAATAACACGTTTTCATTGGAGGTGAGGAGCATGACAGTGAATAGCTCCTCATCTTTTTTAATGTACTCCAGAAATGCCAGGATATAAGTAGTACCGCTGTTTCCCGCTTCAATTTTATCCAGATAGGCACTCGTATTATTAATAATCTCCTGTTCAAGATTCTCAAGCAGGTCGTAAGCATTGGCATAATGTAAGTAGAACGTGGAGCGGTTGATGCCTGCTGCGGTGCACAATTCCTTCACGCTGATTTGGCTTATATTCTTCTCTTTGAGCAAGCGGATTAAGCTCTGCTTCAACAATAGCTTCGTTAACCGTTCACGTTGATTCATGGTCAAATCATCTCCAAGCCATAAAATTTCTATAAAAATAGACACTGTGATCTCAAATGTCTAAATTACATCAAAGCATAAAACAACTGATGGTTGTTAAATAGACACTGTGTCCGTAGTATGAAGGTAGACGAATGACTTGTCAATAAACTAATGATGCAGGTGAACAATAATGAAGAAAAAACGGATCATGATTACAGGTGCAGCAGGCAATATGGGTGGAGAGACATTAAAGCTGCTGATAAACGATCTGGCGAAATGCGAACTGCTGCTCTTTGATTTAGACAGTCCGAACAGCCGTGAGAAGCTCCAGCGGTATGAAGGGCTGAACGGTGTGGAAGTAGTCTACGGTAATTTGTTGGATCGCAGCCTGGTGGAAGAATGTGTGAAGGATGCCGACATTATTCTTCATATCGCTGCTTTTGTTTCCCCTGCAGCTGATGAGTTTCCCGAACGGGCGATGCAGGTTAACTATGGTTCAGCCAAAAACATTGTTGACGCCATTAAGAAATGCGGCCATGCAGGGATAACGCGCTTTGTAAATATCGGTACAATCGCTGAGACAGGTGACCGTATGCCGCCTATCCATTGGGGGCGAGTAGGAGATCCTCTCAAACCAAGTGTGTATGATTACTATGCTGTATCCAAAATCGCTGCCGAGCGTATGGTGATTGAATCCGGACTCAGCTATTGGGTGAGTCTCCGCCAGACCGGAATAATGGGCCCTGCGATGAGCAAGATTCAGGACCCGATTATGTTCCATAACTGTCTGGAGAATGTGCTGGAGTATGTGTCGGACCGGGATTCAGGACGATTAATGCGCAACCTGTGCATCCAGGATATTGACGGAGAGCTTGATCAGGCATTCTGGCAGCATATTTACAACATTGGCGGAGGCGAAAGCTGCCGGGTGAGCACGCTTGAGATGTACCAGGTGCTGTACGGCAAGCTTGGCATTACCAATCTGGATCATGTCATCGATCCGAAATGGTATGCCACCCGGAATTTCCATGGACAATACTATCTGGATTCCGACAAGCTGGAGGATTATTTCCATTTCCGCCGGGATACGATGGAATACTTCTATCAGAGCTACCTCGATAATCTTGGCGCACTCGTCCCCGTAGCGAAAGTCATCACGAAGCTCCCGGGAGGGCAAAAATTCATGGGGTCTATGATTAAACGTACTCTGAAAAAGCAGGCTGTGAAAGAACGCGGAACGCTACGCTTTATAGAGGATAACGATCTGGAGAAAATCGATGCTTATTGGGGAAGCAAGGCAAACTGGGAGGCGATTCCGGAGAAGCTGTCCGAGATGAAGAAATTCTCCGATTGGAATAAAGTGATCAAGCTTGACCATGGTTACGATGAGAATAAGCCTGCCTCAGAGTTAAATATTGAAGATATGAAAGGGGCTGCAGCCTTTCGCGGTGGCGAATGCCTGTCTACAGAGATGGAGACGGGGAATTGGACGGATAAGCTTGATTTCAAATGTGCATTCGGCCATACCTTTAATGCCAGCCCCAAACTGGTTCTGGAGGGAGGACATTTCTGCCCGCAATGTGAGCGCGAAACCTGGAATTACAAAGAACGTGCCAAACGCGAGCCGTTTTTCGCCCAAGTGTGGAACCCTATTCAAGGCAAGGATGATGGCCGGGAATATGCAAAAATTGTTTCTGAATTACCTTAAGGAGGAAAACTGCAGGGAGGAACACAATGCACAGTCTTAAAAGTCTGGAACTGTGACAATGGACGAGGTGATGGCATGCTCTCGAAGAATGTGAATTTTCTAATGGATTCCTTCTATAATCTTACAGGTCTGCCGATTCGCTACTACTTGGATAATTCGCTTATACGGATGTTGCCTGATGTTCCTTCGTTCATTGATCCTGGCGTTCAGATGCAGCAGCAGCTCCTGCCAGATCAGCAAGCAGTATATTACCGTGTGACGGACGAGATTATGTTCTATGGTGTAGTATCGGAAGAAGATGGAGGGGGGATGTTCGTCATTGACCCCGGATGTATCCCGTTAATTACCTTCGAGAATTTTTTGAGTGCGCTCTGCTTCTTTCATTTCGCACTGAACCAGAAATGCCTCACTGTCGAATCGCTCCTGCTCTCCGGCAACAAGTTCCAGCGCTTCGAACCGGGAATTCAATCTAATTTGTCAGAGGCGCTGTACGAGGCTGACGGGGAGCCCCCAGTCCATGACACCTACAACCTGGAGCGCCAGATCATGTATTATGTCCGAGGCGGTTCTACAGATAAGCTGAATGAGCTATTCGAGAATGCTGTACGTGCTAGGGCAGGAACTATGTCGAAGGACGCGCTGCGCCAGGAGAAGAATATTTTCATTTCCACAGCCACACTTGTAACCCGGGCGGCCATCGAGGGCGGACTGGATGTGGAGATGGCCTACCATCTCAGTGATCTGTATATTCAGCAGGCAGAAAGCCTGACGCGGTTAGACCTGTTGTCCCTGCTCCGGCAGCAGATGGTACTGGATTGTGCCAAGCGAGTGGAGGAGAATAAGTATCCTGCAGACGTCTCCTCATTAACAGAGAGCTGTATCCGTCTGATTCGCAAAAGAATGAACACAGCCATTCTGGTTCGGGAGCTGGCACGCGAGCTAGGTGTCAGCGTCTCCTATCTCTCCCGGATCTTTAAGCGCGACCTGGGAGTCAGCCTGAACGACTATATCAACCATGAAAAAATCGAGGAATCCAAGCGCCTGCTGGCCTTTTCGGGCAAGCCGCTCAGTGAGATCAGCAGCCATCTTTGCTTCTCCTCTCAGAGCTATTTTCAGAATTTGTTCAAAAATGAAACCGGGCTGACTCCCCTCAAGTATCGGAATGCTATGCATCATCAAGAATGAGCTGGAACAGCTAGATAAAGTAAGTTCCCCCAAAGTCCTGCGTTCATAATTGAATGCGGGACTTTTTTTAAGCATGTTCAACAAAACGAAATTAAGGTCATGTTTCTACAATACATTTGTATACAGCTACTCTAAACTGAGGATAAATCACAGAAAGAATGGAGTAGCATAATGAATCATATGAAAGCGTTTTTCCAGTTGCGGTGGCTGAACTCACGGATTACCAAGTCTGAAACCACAGCCAAGGAGCGTTGGTTCGGTTATTTAATCGGTCCTACCGGAGCACTCCTGCTAAATGCGGTACTGGCCTCTTATCTTAATGTGTATTATACCGATGTTCTAGGATTAACCTCCGTTGCCGGCGGCGCCTTCCTGGTCTTGTTTCCGATGCTGTCCAAGATTCTGGACGCAGTGGCCAACATTGTTATGGGCTATGTCATTGACCGGACCCGGACGAAACAGGGCAAGGCCCGGCCGTGGCTCCTGTTGTCCGCTCCGCTGATGATGATTGCCGGGATACTGCTGTTCCTGGTGCCTCAAGCAGATACGAAGATTCAGGTGATCTGGATTATTGTGTCGTATAACCTGTATTACTCGATTGCCTTTACCTCCTATAATGTGGGTCACAATCTGATGGTCCCGCTGTCGACAAGAGATAGTGCACAGCGGGGGAAGCTGTCCGTGTTCAGCCAGATTTCGGTGATTATGATGAGCGGAATCATTGTGGCCCTGATCTTCCCGATGCTCATCCTGCCTGTTATCGGGGTAGACAAGAGCCGCTGGATCCTCGTGATGTGCATCGTTTCGATCCTGGTGCTGCCGCTAACCTTACTGGAGTATTTCTTCACCAGGGAAAGAGTCACCGCCGAGAGCGCAGAAAGGGAAGAGCAGGAAGGCGAGGTTAAGCTCCCGTTCCGCACCCAATTGAAAGCGGTTGTAACTGACCGCTACATGCTGGTTATTCTGCTGTACTTCCTAATTTATACCTTTGCAGTTTGTCTAAAAAACCTGAGTCTAATCTATTATTGCAATTATGTGCTTGGGAGCTATAACGACGGTATAACCCAGACTCTGATTTCCCTGATCGGCGGCATTCCGCTGGGGATTGGCATTGTGATTGTCTGGCCGCTTGCCAAAAAATTCGGCAAGCGCAACATCACCGTAATCGGCTTCATGCTGGTCGCTATCGGCAGCGGACTATGTTGGCTATTCCCGGCCAGTATGCCCGTGGTACTGACCGGCCAGTTCATCAAGAACATGGGGCTGTTGCCCAGTGCATATATCTTCATGGCGCTGTTCGCTGACACACTCGACCATATGGAGTGGAAGAACGGCTTCCGCTGCGACGGGACTGCGATGTCGATTTACACGACGATTTCCGTTACAATGGTGGGCCTCTGCACCGGAATATTTAACGGGCTGCTGTCGGAGGCCGGCTACGCCGCACCTTATTACAATGCTGCAGGAGATCTGATCTCCACTCAAAACAGTGCTGTTCAGCAGGTAATCACCTTCTCCTTCGTAGGTCTGGAGACGTTAACAAGTCTGATTCTGATTGGGCTGCTGGCATTCCTGAGTGTGGAGAAGAACCTGAGTCATAAGCAGCAGGATATACGTGAACGCCATTCATCACAACCATTACATTAAAAAGAAAGCAGGAGCTAGATGGATCAACATACCATAATCAAATTAATGAGTCTGGAAGAAAAAATAGCTTTGTGCTCAGGGGCATCCTTCTGGATGACCAAGGCTTTTCCACAATATGAGATCCCGGCACTGTTCCTGAGCGACGGCCCGCATGGCATCCGCAAGCAGGAGGGAGAAGCAGACCATCTGGGACTTAACGCCAGTGTCCAGACGACCTGCTTCCCCACAGCGAGTCTGCTTGGTGCGACTTGGGATGAAGCTTTGCTTACGGAGATTGGTGAAGCGCTAGGCCGGGAGGCTATTCAGGAGGATGTAAATGTAATTCTGGGTCCTGGTGTGAATATGAAGCGCAGCCCGCTGAGCGGACGGAATTTCGAGTATTTCAGTGAAGATCCCTACCTGTCGGGCAAGCTTGCCGCAAGCTGGATCAAGGGTGTCCAGCGTACCGGCACTGGTGTGTCTGTCAAGCATTTTGCGGGCAATAGCCAGGAAGCCAAACGAATGAGCAGCGATTCATTGATTGACGAACGGGCCCTACGCGAATATTATTTGCCGGCCTTTGAGATTGCGGTTAAAGAAGCACAGCCTGCTACGGTGATGTGTTCCTACAATAAGCTTAATGGCACCTACGCCAGTGATCACCGGGAATTGCTGACAGATATATTGCGGGAGGAATGGGGCTTCACAGGTGCGGTAATAACCGACTGGGGTGCAATGAATAACAGAATTGAAGGGTTCAAAGCAGGACTGGATTTGGAAATGCCGGGAAGCAAGGGAGCCTTCGATGAGCTTGTCCATCAGGCTGTGCTCTCCGGTCAATTAAGCGAAGCTAATATTGACCAGTCAGTGCTGCGTATCCTGCAGCTGATAGAGCGAACTGCTAACCACCCAGAGAAGCAGGGAAATGCACAGCAAATGTACAATCAGCATCATGAGCTTGCCCGCAAAGCCGCACAAGGCGGTGGTGTCCTGCTGAAGAATGAGAATAGCTTCTTGCCGCTAAGCAAGGACCAGCGCCTGTCTGTCATCGGGAAGCTGGCCGAACAGCCGCGGTATCAGGGCACAGGCTCCTCACTGGTCAACCCCACGCAGATCTATAGCTTTCTGGACGGCCTGGAGCAATATGGTGCAGACTTCAGCTTCTTCGCAGGGTATGAGCTTGAGGATGCCGAGAATGAGGAGCTATTGGAGGCGGCCATTGCAGGAGTCGAACAGGATGCAACAGTCATCGTGGTCATTGGCCTGACCGAGATTTACGAAAGCGAAGGCTTCGACCGCACCACGCTGTCCATTCCTAATAATCAGATTAGGCTGCTCAGCAGATTGGCGGAGACAACCGGTAATGTGATCGCCATCATGGTTGGAGGCTCAGCAGTAGAAACACCATGGATGGAAAAGGTGAGGGCCTGTCTCCATATGCAGCTGTCCGGACAGGCCGGGGGGCTGGCGGCGGCAGACCTGCTGTATGGGACGGTCAACCCTTCGGGTAAATTGACAGAGACCTTTCCGCTCCGGCTAAGCGATGTGGTGAATGCTTCCTATTATGGTGTAGATCCTAAACAGGTTCCGTACCGGGAAAGCATGTTTACCGGTTACCGCTATTTTGACAAAGCAGGCAAGAATGTGGCTTTTCCCTTCGGCTTTGGCCTAAGCTACACTACATTTGCTTATGACCAGCTCCAGGTAGAACGTCTGAAGGACAATGAATTTGTGGTTCGGCTTGAAGTAACGAATAACGGCCCCTCAGACGGGGCGGAAGTTGTTCAGCTATATGTATCCAGGCAAACGCAAGGAGCCTACGGGCCGCTCAAAGAATTAAAAGGATTTGCCAAGTTATTTCTCACCAGCGGCGAACGGCAGAGCGTGGCTCTCCAATTGGATAAGCGCAGCTTTGCCTTTTATGACCCTGACTCCCGGGATTGGCTAGTTGAACAAGGGGAGTACAAAATACTGCTCGGCAGTTCCTCCGCTGATATCAGACTGGAATCGTCAGTGCATCTTGAAGGGATTACACCGGAAAAGAGCGCAGTGAATGAATGGTACTATACGCTGGAAGGGATTCCTTCCCTGAAGGATTTCAAATCTGTGTACGGGGATTTCAAGCCGTTTATCATGCCGGGTAAAGGCAGGTTTACGGTGGAATGCTCTGTCTTTGAGATGAAGGACCATAGTTTTATTTTCAAGCAATTCTATAAGGCCATTGAACGGGTCATTGCCAAATCAACTACGGCAGACGGGAAACCGGACTATGCCAATGTGCATTTCAAAATGCTGATGGCATCGGCCAGCGATAATCCGATCCGGACCATGGCGCTGCTCAGCCCCGGCTTTTTGACCTTCAGACGCATTCAGCTGCTGGTGGATTTGGCCAACGGACATTGGATCAAGGGATTTCGCAGATTCTTTACTAAATAATGCAGTTGAGCATAAGACAATGGAGGAGAATGCATGATTACAGCAGCTAAATTAAGAACGGAATATCTGGACAATCCGCTTGGCATTGACATTACCCGGCCGCGCTTCTTCTGGATTCTGCAGGGGGATTCCAATGATCAAACCGCCTACAGAATTGAAGTGCAGAATGACCGCCAAGAGCTCTACTGGGATTCGGGAAAGGTGGCCAGTGAAGATTATACGCACATTCCATACGGCGGCAAGGCATTACAGAGCCGGGATGCCCTGTCCTGGCGGGTGAAGCTGTGGGATGAAAGGAATATCGAGGGGGAGTGGAGTCTTCCGGCAACCTTTGAGATGGGACTCTTGAAGGAGGAGGATTGGAGTGCTTGCTGGATTACCGGCGATTATGAGGTGCTTAAAAAGCAGCGCTATCCCGCAGATTATTTCCAGAAGACGTTCATGGTGGCGGAACAGCCGCGTAAAGCACGTATCTATCTTACCGCTTGCGGCCTCTATGATGCCTATCTTAACGGCGAGCGCATTGGTGACCAACAATTTGCTCCAGGTGTGACAGATTACCGCATACGGCTGCAATACCAGACCTATGATATATCGGAACATCTGCGCGTGGGTAATAACGAGCTTATGATTATCCTGGGCGACGGCTGGTACCGCGGACATGTAGGTGCCTTGAGCTTCAGCAACGTGTTTGGCGATGAAACGAAGGTACTGGGACAATTGGAATATATTACAGAGCGGGGAGCACTGGAAACGGTCATCACCGATGGAACCTTTGACTGGACCAATAAGGGGCCGATCCGGGAGAATGATCTGAAGGACGGAGAGCGGGTGGATTCGCGCCTTGTACCTGCATTTAGCCATAAGGCTAAAATAACCGCCTGTAGTACACCGAAGTCCGCTTCCAACAATGTGCCCATCCGGGAGAAGGAAATATTCACACCCAAGCTGATCACGACCCCTGCAGGCAAAACAGTGCTTGATTTCGGCCAAAATATTGCCGGATATATCTCCATAAAGGTTCAGGGAGATGCCGGACATGCCGTTACCATCAAGCTGGGAGAAACGCTCGACAGCAAGGGTGAATTTACACAGCGGAACTTTCAGATCGAAGATGAAGCTCATGCACGCGGCAAAAAATACATCAAGCAGCAACTCGAATACATCTGCAATGGCCAGGAATCGACCTACAAGCAGCGCTTTGCAATCTCCGGCTTCCGTTATGCCTATCCCGAAAACTGGCCAGGCAAGCTTACAGAGGACAGTGTGACAGCGATTGCTGTTTATTCCGATATGGAGGAGACAGGCAGGCTTGCTGCGAGCGACCCCTTCGTGAATCAACTGGTGGCCAATACGCTCTGGAGCATGAAGGGCAATTTCCTGGATGTTCCAACCGATTGTCCTACCCGCGAGCGGGCAGCGTGGACTGGCGATGCGCAAATTTTCTTCAATACCGGCAGCTACCTGATGAATACCGCCCCTTTCTTTCGCAAATGGCTGAAGGATTTAACAGACCGGCAAGGTAAGGATGGAAAAGTGCCCAATATTGTGCCGACCGTAGGCAATGAGGGCTATCTGAAGGCCGTAGACGGCTCTGTAGGCTGGGGAGACGCTTCAATTATCGTGCCGCATCACTTCTGGAAAAAATATGGGGATCACGCGTTGCTGGAGGCGCATTATCCATCCATGAAGGCATTCATGGAGTTTGAGATCAAACGTGCTTCCCGGACGTTTCCGACCCGGCTGTTCAAGAAGAATCCTTACCGGAAATATACGTATGACACCGGTCAGCACTTTGGGGAATGGCTGGAGCCGGAAAAATATGAAAATTTCATTATAGGTATGATTCTTCCTCGTCCGGAGGAATCCACCGCCTATCTCTCTTACGATGCCTCCTTGATGGCAGCGGCAGCGGCTGAAATGAACGATATATCGGCCATTGCGCGTTATAGGGAGTATGAAACCGGGGCAAAGCAGGCGTATAATTATCTGTTTGTGAAGGAGAAGGATATTCGGGCAGACCGGCAAGCTAAATTGGTGCGTCCCCTGGGACTGGGGCTTCTGGAGGGTGAGACCTATGACCGGGTGATGAAGCGTCTTGTGGACAACATTCGCAAGCGGCAGCATACGATTGGCACCGGCTTTCTGTCGACACCATTTGTCTTGCCCTTGTTGACCGAGAATGGCTATATAGAGGATGCCTATACCATGCTGAAGCAGGACAAGGCACCAGGCTGGATGTATCAGATCAAGAAGGGGGCGACTACCATTTGGGAAACGTGGACCGGGCTTAATGAGCAAGGGGAAGTGAATGCTTCCTATAATCACTATGCGTTTGGCTGCATTACCGAGTGGCTATTTGCTTATGCAGCAGGCATTCAAGTCGCAGGTCCCCGGAGCTTCACCATCAGACCTTTTCCCGGAGGCGGGCTGAATTACCTGAACTGCTCCTATGACAGCATCTATGGCCGTGTATCCAGCAATTGGCTAGTGGTTAATGAGACTTGCGTGTTAAAAGCAGAAGTGCCCAAAGGGACAAAAGCCCGGATTATACTGCCGAGCGGAGACAAGGCGGATGTTGGACCTGGCGAGCATGAATTTCAGTGGAGATTGGGGGACCTTTAAATGAATATATCCCCCTTTTGCGAGCTGGCGATGTGAGGGAACCATTTATAGCTCCTCGTAGGACCCGCATTCCAAAGAAGTTATCAAGGGTGCTGGAGAGAGGAAGTATCGAATGATTGATTTCTTGAGCTTTCCGTTTTAATTCAGGTTAAAAACAAGTGAGCCCAATAATTTATGTAGGCTCACTTGTTCTTAAAGGTACCCTAACCTATACATTTATTGCTTATAATCTGTGTTTACCGTTACTTCTTTCCATTGTTCTATGCTGGCAAGCAGGTTATTAAATTTATAGGTTGCTGCTTCATAGGCTTGTTGTCCAAGCAACAAACGAAGAGGCGGCTCTGCTGTTTCCACAACTTTAATCACTGCTGCAGCAGCCTTTGCAGGATCTCCAGGTTCTTGACCCGCAGCGAGCCCGATTCCTTTCAGCATTTGTCCGACGGCGGATTCTTTCAGCTCAGGGATGCTTGTCTCTGTTTTGACAGAAGAGCGGCCGCCCCAATCGGTGCGGAAGCCGCTTGGCTCTATCAAAGTCACATGAATGTTAAAAGGGTGCAATTCTTGGGCGAGACTCTCGGATATGCCCTCCACAGCGTATTTTGTAGCATGATAATAGCCAAGGGTCGGGAAGGAAGTCAGACCGCCAATGGATGAGAAGTTTATAATGTGACCACTTTTTTGTGATCTCATATGAGGAAGAACAGCATTGGTTACATGCATAAGTCCCCAGAAGTTAACCTCGAACATCTTACGCGTTTCTTCCTCTACGCTTTCTTCAACGGAGCTGAAATATCCGATGCCTGCATTGTTCACAAGCACATCAATACGGTTAAACCGCTCAATCGTGCGGTCAACCACATTACGGATCTGCTCTGGATTAGTGACGTCCAGTGGAAGAGCAATCACCTGATCCTCATGCCCGGCGGTAAGATCGGTTACCTGCTCAACATTCCGTGCGGTCACGACAACGTTATAGCCGGCTCCAATCGCTTGCTGCGCGATGTGCCGCCCAAATCCTGTTGAACATCCTGTAATGAGCCATACTTTTGCTTCAGACAATGTAATCACTCCTTCAAGGGTATAACTTCACTATAAATCTTAAAGTTAACTTGAAGTCAATACTATTTTTAAAATATGATTCCTCATAGACTATTTCATCTTCTTATACATCAAAACCTCATAGAGTGCTATCTTGCGGATAATCTTCTCCAGATGAAATTGAGTCTGAGCCATACTGCGTTCCACTTTAGTTTTATGCATAAGCAAAAATTGTTTTCTGGCCTCCAGAGAGGGATCACCTTGCCGGATCAGCTCTGTATAAGCCTTAATATCTTCAATGGACATTCCCGTATCTTTCAGAGCGATAACCAGTTCAAGCCACTCTAAGACCTCGTCCGAATATTCTCTTCTGCCTGAAGCATTCCGTTCAACCTGTGGCAAGATGCCTTCTTGTTCATAATAGCGTAGAGTGGAGGGACGTAAACCTGTGATCTTCTCAATTTCACTGATACTGTACATGCTAAAGTACTCCTTTCATAGTTAAAGCTAGCTTGAAGTGAATTATACCTTTTTCATGAAGCACAAGCGAACTTGTTATATCTTTACTTTAAGTATGAGCCTTGAAATTATGAAATATAATAGTTATTATAGACACCTAAAGTCCTTCGTTATTGCGAAACGATGTCCCCCACAGATTATGTGAAAGAAGTAGAAAGCTTTGGCGGAGCTTCTATTTGCAGTCACCACTTCCCAAAGTAAATCCGAAGTCCGTAGACACTTTACAGAAAATGCGTGAATTGTTTAAGAACACGGATGAACTGGTTTATGAATTTCTAAATGACTTTAAAACCAAAGGAGATCCTCCCCCTTCAGCATCCTGGCAGAGTGACAGTGTAGAGTTAACCGAATTATGGTTATTTACGCACACCATCACCCACGAATTTCATCACAGAGGACAAATTGTTAAAATAGGCAGGCAACTCGGGTACATCCCGCCGAAAATGAACCTCGCTAAACTTTAGTGATCATATTAGCCCAATTTGGCAGCGGATAAAGTCACTTGGGCCTTTTCGTATTTTGGAGATTATAGCAGCTTCTCCATAATCATCACATCAATGAACGCTCCGTCCATTATTCCTTGCCTCTCAAATACACCAACCTGCTGTAGTTATAGCTCAATTAATTGCAAAGTACAAATATTTTTTGAATAGTTGTTAATTCATTTTAAACTCAAAGGAGATTGCAGCACATGAATAAGAAAACCATTTACTTCTTATGTACAGGAAACTCCTGCCGGAGCCAGATGGCGGAAGGCTGGGCCAAAAAAAATTTTGAACAATGAATGGAACGTATACAGTGCCGGTATTGAGGCTCACGGTTTGAATCCGAAAGCTGTTCAGGCGATGAATGAAGCGGGTATAGATATCTCAGATCAAACATCAGATATTATTGATCCGCAGTTGCTCAATAGCTCCGATCTAGTTATTAAATTGTGTGGAGACGCAGCTGACAAATGCCCTATTACGCCGCCTCAGGTGAAACGTGTGCACTGGGGATTTGGATCCGGCGAAGGCCCAAGGAACAGATGAGGAAAAATGGGCGGTGTTTCAGCGGGTTCGTGATCAAGTGGGTGAGCGCATCAAACGATTTGCTGAAACAGGTGAATAGTCTTTATATCCAGAAACATAATTATTGTCGCTGGACAATAACACAGTCCTGTAAGATCCCGCGCCCAGCGCGGTTTTTTTCTTTTAAGGGGGAGAGGGTTGGAAAATGGATTAGTAGTATTGACTTAGAGTGCGCTTAAACTCGTATACTGGCTACG
The DNA here is from genome assembly GCF_038006885.1 of Paenibacillus sp. FSL R7-0302. NCBI lineage: Bacteria > Bacillati > Bacillota > Bacilli > Caryophanales > Paenibacillaceae > Paenibacillus > Paenibacillus sp. FSL R7-0302. Next base: position 2,675,380 of record NZ_JBBOWB010000001.1, on the reverse strand, counting down.
TATGATGAAGGGAGGATATCGTGTGAAGCATTTTCCGTTGGGGAATACAGGAATGCTGGTAAGTTCTTTTTCTTTAGGGTGTCTGAATTTTGGATCGCGAACCGACAAAAAAACCTCTTTCCAGCTGCTTGATCATTTTTTTGAAGCAGGGGGGAACTTTCTGGATACAGCCAATAATTATGCGATATGGAACGAAGGCTGTGTTGGCGGAGAAAGCGAGTCTTTGCTTGGCGAATGGATGAAAGAAAGAAAAAACAGACATCAGATCATTGTAGCCACCAAAGTGGGAGCAAAACCGGTAGTGCCGAAAAGCGAAAAAATGGAAGGCTTAGGCCGCCAAGCGATTGAGAAGGGGATTGACGAAAGTTTGCTGAGGCTTGGTACAGATTATGTAGATTTATATTATGCTCATGTTGACGATAACGAAACTGAGCTTGAGGAAACCTTGGAGACTTTTGATTCCTTGGTCAAAGCTGGTAAAGTAAGAGCTATAGGCTGCAGTAATTACCGGTTTTCCAGGCTCCTTGAGGCCAAGGCGATTAGTATGTCAAAAGGATGGGAGTCCTATTGCTGCCTCCAGCAGCGATATACGTATTTGCAGCCTAGAGCAGATGCGGATTTCGGAGTGCAGGTCAGTGCGGATGAGGACTTACTTGCTTACTGCAGTCAACACGATGATTTTACGCTCTTGGCTTATTCCCCCCTCCTTGGAGGCCTATACAACAAAAAGGAAGCTGTCCTGCCCGATACATACCGGAGAGAGGATCAGATGACCCGATTGCATACGCTAAGGAAGGTTGCTGGAGAGCTGGGAGCGACACCGAATCAGCTTGTCCTTGCTTGGATGCTGCACAAGCATCCGAGAGCTCTTCCTATTGTTGCTGCAAGCGCTCTAACGCAATTGGAAGAAAATTTGGGGGCACTTCAGCTACAAATTAGCTCAGAACAGCTTGATCAATTAAACGGATGCTGAAAGGAGCGGACTCATTATGACCGGTAAAGAACTGACCATTCAGCAGGCTGCTGAGATGACAGGGTTAAGCGTACATACCCTTCGCTATTACGAAAGGATCGGTCTGATGGACCCTATACCTCGTGCCGAGAATGGTCATCGGATATATCGGGAGCATGATTTTGAATGGATCGTATTACTCGCAAAACTTAAAACTACAGGAATGCCAATCGCACTTATGCAACAGTTCGCTGATATGATGCGGCTTGGCAATGAGGGCATACCCCAGCGCAGACAACTTCTTGAAGAGCATGAGCGGAAATTAATCGAGCAGGCTCAAACGATTCATCAGACTTTGGATATTCTGCGGGATAAAATTGATTACTACCGTTCTTGGGAAGAGGATACCAGGCGAGAGGCCTGAAAGAACAAGAGATAGACTAAGTATACTGGGTAGACTAGAAGCTGGCATATTCGCCAGCTTTTTTCTTTATGTAAAGTAGCGTAGATGGTGAGCTTGGGTGTGGAATATGGTTGTTCTCGGCCAAGTGGTCAAGAAATTCACCTAAAAGGTCATGCAAATGGCCTTAAAGCAAATGCCAAACGGCAGGTACAATGAGGATGTCACACGGATAAGAGATTATGACTAAGGGTAAAGGAGGTATCCTATGGATTCAGATTTGGCAGCGGCGGACCGGCAGCCTGAGAACCATCCCGTTCGTACGGTCAAGCCGGAGCGGTTTCAGGCCCTGAAAAAGTACTGGGACTTATACCTGATTATGCTGCCGGGACTCGCGTATTTTATCATTTTTAAATATGTGCCAATGGGAGGCATCATCGTTGCCTTTCAGGATTTCAGCGCCTTTGCCGGCATCCGCGGCAGCGAATGGGTGGGACTTGCGCATTTTAAAAATATGTTTACGGACAGCGAGTTTTACACGGTATTCAAAAATACGCTGCTGATCAGTTTATACAAGCTGATCTGGGGATTTCCGGGTCCGATCATCCTGGCCCTGATGCTGAATGAAGTCCGGCACATGCTGTATAAGCGGGGGGTCCAGACGCTTGTCTATTTACCGCATTTTCTGTCCTGGGTCATCATCGGAGGCATTCTGGTCAACGTGCTGTCCCCGGCAACGGGGATCGTCAATCAGTTTCTCGGGATGCTCGGTTTGGAGCCGATCTTCTTCCTGGGCAGTCAGGAATGGTTCAGAACGGTGCTTGTGGTCAGCGATATCTGGAAGGAAGCGGGATGGGGGGCCATCATCTATCTGGCTGCGCTGGCATCGATCGATCCGCAGATCTACGAGGCTGCTGTCGTAGACGGCGCAAGCAAATGGAAGCAGCTGATCCATGTTACCCTGCCATCGCTCATCGGGACCATCGTGATCCTGTTCGTACTGCGCCTCGGGAGCGTTCTGGATGTCGGGTTCGAACAGATCTTTGTGCTCTACAATCCGCTGGTATACAATGTGGCCGATGTTATCGAGACTTATGTATACCGGACCGGAATCACGCAGGGCCAATTCAGCTTTACTACCGCTGTCGGGTTGTTCAAATCGGTCATCAGTCTGATATTGGTCGTCCTCGCCAACAAAGCCGCCAGAAAGCTTGGCCAGGACAGCTTATGGTAGAGGGGGTGAATCTATGAGACTTACTAGGGGGGAACATCTGGCATCGAGGCTTAATTACCTGGCCCTGGGTTTCATTGCACTGCTTGCGCTTCTCCCATTCCTGCATATCGTGGCCCAGTCTTTCAGCAGTCATCAGGCGATAACCTCCGGCAGGGTGACGTTATGGCCGGTGGATTTCAGTTTCGAAGCGTATGTGAAGGTACTGCGCGAACAGGCCTTTATGAATGCCTTCAAGGTCAGTTTGCTGCGCACGGTTATCGGAACGCTGTTGAATGTGGTGATCACTTCTATGTTGGCCTATCCGCTGTCCAAGGCTTATATTAAAGGACGATCAGCTATCATGTTCCTGATTGTGTTCACGATGCTGTTTAACGGGGGCATGATTCCAACCTTTCTGGTCGTGAAAGCGACCGGGCTGCTGAATTCCTTCTGGGTCTATATCATTCCTGGAGCGGTTAGCGCGTTCAATGTTATTATTATGAAAAATTTCTTTCAAGGCGTGCCGCCTGAATTGGAGGAATCAGCCAAGATTGACGGCTCCTCCAATATCGGAACGCTCATCCGGATTGTTGTTCCGTTATCCATGCCGGTCATTGCAACGATTACCTTGTTCCATGCGGTCGGACATTGGAACGCCTTCTTTGACACCGTCCTGTATGTGACGGACCGGAATCTTTTCCCGCTGCAGGTGTATCTGCGTGAGCTGATCATGTTCAATCAATCGAACATCAGCAATAACAACGGGTATTCCGCCAATATTGACAGCACCCTGCTGGCCTTGGAGTCCTTAAAGGCTGCGGCGCTGATTGCCAGCACGGTTCCGATCCTGATCGTGTATCCGTTTCTGCAGAAGCATTTTGTCAAAGGGATTATGCTTGGATCCGTAAAAGGCTAGAACGGCATGTAACATGAGATAAGAGAGGGGATTGTTATATGAAAGTCTCAATCTTTATAAAAAGATCCGTATCCATCCTGGCGGTGACCTCCATGCTGCTGGTGTCTGCGTGTTCATCCGGCACGAAGGAGGGAGGGGCCGAAGGGAAGGAAGAACGCCAGGCCATTGATATCGTATTAAGCAATGCCGGACGGAAGTTCCCGCCGGGCATGGACGAGAACAATAATCCTTATATTGATTACATCCGCGAGAACACGGGCCTGGACATCAAGCTGATCACGCCTCCTGCGGACGGTTACGGGGATGCCCTGAACGTGATTATGGCCTCCGATGATCTGCCGGATATGCTCCTGTCCTATGATGCCAATTGGTTCGAAAGCTATGTCCGGCAGAAGGCCCTTACCCCTCTGAATGATTTAATCGACGAATACGGACCGAATTTGAAGAAAAGTATCCCGGAGGAAGCCTGGAAGGTTGTCACCGTGGACGGAAAGATCTATGCGATTCCCGGCCTGAACCCGATCCCGGGCAATGAAATCATGTTTGCACGCAAGGATTGGCTGGACCGTCTGGGGCTCAAACCGCCGGCAACGCTGGAAGAATACAAACAGGTGATTCGCGCTTTTGCACAGGATGATCCGGACGGAAACGGCAAAGACGATACGTTTGGCCTGATCCTGCAGGAAAACCTCGGCAGAGTAGCTCCGTTTATCGGGGCATGGGGAATCCAGCGGGGCCAATGGACTGAACGGGACGGGCAATTGGTGAATTCCAGCACACTGCCGGAAATGAAGGAAGCACTAAGCTATCTTGCCGATCTCTATAAGGAAAAGCTGATTGATCCCGAGTGGGCTTTAAATAAGATGGCCAATGTTGACGAGAAAGTCGCCAGCGGCAAAGTGGGCCTGTTCTCCGGGAACTGGTATGATACCCGCGGCCCGATCCTGACCAACCAGAAAAATGATCCCAATGCCGAGTGGATTACCCTCGAATATCCAACCGGACCTGACGGGAAGCAGGGAACCTGGGGCAATAGCTATGTTTCCGGATTTAATGTGATTCCGGTTACGAGCAAACATCCGGAGGCTGTGATTAAGATGCTTGATTTCATGATCGGAGACGGATACCGCACACTCATGCTCGGATTTGAGGGCGAGGTATGGAATATGGAGGACGGAAAGGTGGTTACGAACTTTGATGAGCACAACAAGCATATTTACCGGCTCACGCTCGGCGAAGCGATTGTACCGTTTAATTCTGAAGTATCCAGAGAACGTCTGGACTCGCTCGGTATGGAGTTTAAGCTGAATGAGATTGTCGACAAGATTAACAAGGTTGCCATCCGTAATCAATATCTGGGCGTACCTACGCCTGGAATGGGTAAATACGGGCCTAAGCTGTCCAAAATGGAGGTCGAAGCCTTCACGAAAATCATCATAGGCCAGCAGCCGGTAGACAGTTTTGATCAATTTGTTGAAGACTGGAAGAAAAACGGCGGCGAGGAAATGACGAAGGAGGTCAACGGGCAATGAACAGGACGGATAACGGGGTCTAAGCTATAATGAAGGCAGCATGAATCCTGGAGGAATCGTATGAAGTGGCTGACGCAATTCCGCAGCGTTTTGAAGCAGTCGATTCAGTTTAGGCTAACCTGTTATTTTCTTCTCATCCTGCTGCCGCTGGTGGCGTTCAGCATGTTTGCCAATGTAAAGTCTCAGCGGATTTTGGAGCAGGAGCTTGGCGAGCGCACGCTCAGTGCCATGAACTCCGCTGTGGAGTTTGTTGACCTGACCTTAAAGAGCATCCATAATCTGTCCACCTTGATCGCAACCGATACTAATTTATCCACCCTGCTGTCTCATCAGGAGAAGACCCTGACCTCCGGGGCGATTATGGACTTCACGCGTGTCATGGAAGAGATTACGAATATAACCATGGTCAATGAATATTTAAGCGACGCCATGATTTATCATCGTCCTTCCAACTCGCTGATCGCAACCAAGCTCGGGCTGCTGCACCGTGAATCCCAAGGTCCTGAACCATGGTACGATGAGGCTCTGAAGGCAAATGGTGCAAGCATATACTACTTGTCAGAACGCCATGAAGAAAATTTGTCTGGGCACCCGGATCCTATCTATAACCGGAATCAGCTTATTATGATGAGACTTATGGATTTCTATCGCTCCGAAAAAGGCGAAAATGTCCTCATGCTGTCGATTTCGAAGAATCAATTGCTCCGCTCGTTGTCCCATTTGCTGGCGAACAGCAGCTCCAAGGTCTATCTGTTTGATGCCCGGGAGCGGTTGATCGTATCGAATGCTTCTACAGAAACGTTGTCTTTCGAATGGAGAGACGTCCAGCCAGGCAGTGTTTTTGTCCGGGACACCCCGGAAACGGATGAGAAAAATTTGATTCTGCGGGTGACTTCTCCCCGAAGCGGATGGTCGCTGCTGCTGATCCAGCCCGAGCGTGAGATTTACAATAAGTCGAGGCCGCTGCAAATTTTTGCGTACTGCATTATTGCACTCAGCGTCGTGCTTGCCGTCTGGATTGCCTGGTTTATCTACAGCGGAATTGCTTCTCCGATATCAAGACTGGTGTCCGGCATGCGGCAGCTGCGTAAAGGCAATCTGAATATCAGGCTGGAGAACGGGCGGCAGGACGAGTTGGGGTATTTAACGGATGCTTTCAACGAAACGGCGAGTCAGCAGCGTCATCTGATCAAGGATATCTATGAGCAACAGCTCAGAATGACCAAGACGGAGCTCAAATTTCTGCAGGCTCAGATTAATCCCCACTTCTTGTACAACACGCTGGATTCGATTTATTGGACGGCCAAAAATTATGAAGCGGAAGAGATCAGTACAATGGTGCTCAACTTGTCGAACTTCTTCAGACTGAGTTTGAGCAAAGGGCAAGAGTCGTTTACGGTGGAGGAAACGTTCAAGCACCTTCATTACTATATTCGAATTCAGCAAATCCGTTTTGCCGACCGGTTTACGGTGGAGTACTGCGCTTCTGAGGATAGCCATCATTTGCATATTCTGAAGCTGCTGCTTCAGCCGCTGGTTGAGAATGCCATATTGCATGGATTGGAGAAACGAAAAAAAGGCGGAGTATTAAGCATTCGCACCGATGTGTCTAATGACCGGCTGATCATCCAGGTAACCGATAATGGAAGAGGGATTCCAGGGCAGAGGCTTATGCAGATTCAACAGGCCTTGGTAAGAATCAGATTCGGGGATTACACGACACCCCCCGAGAAGAACTCCGAGTTTTTTGCGCTGCTCAATGTCCAGGCTCGAATCGCCATTTACTATGGGGAGACGGCGGAATTGAAGATCGTCAGCGGGGAAGGGAACGGAACGGTGGCGGTCATCGATTTACCAGCAGACCGCTGCCGGGAGGAGAGAGGGGAAGCGGAGCATGAATCTCATGATTGTTGAAGATGAAATTCGGATTTTGAATAGTCTGGCCAACAATATACCGTGGAATGAGCATGGCATCGAAGTAGTAGCGCTTGCCGAGAACGGCTTAGAAGCGCTGTCCATGATCGAGCGCAGGAAGCCGGATATCGTGCTGCTCGATATCGAGATGCCGGAGATGGACGGGTTGACCTTGGTGAGAACGGTGCTGCAGCAGGAAACGCACATGAAATTCGTGATTTTAAGCGGCCATGACGATTTCCCGTATGCGCAGGCTGCTGTGGGGCTTGGCGTCATGAAGTACTTGCTGAAGCCGGCCGGAGACGATGAAATTTTGAAGGCTATTCTTGCGGCTGCGGAAGAGATTCGAGAGGAACTGCTGGAAAAGCACAGTATGATTGAACTGGAGCGGAAATGGCATGACCGCCTGCCTCAACTCCAGGATGATTTTTATAGAAACTGGATACAGGGCCGGTATGCGGACTGGGAGCTCAAGAAGCATATGGAGGAGCTGAATCTGGAGCTTGCCCTCTATACTTGGTTTGCTGTAGCCGTATGTGAAATCGATCCGATTCACGAGCAAGGAGAACGATTTACCTCTTCGGATCAAGCGTTGCTGCAGTTTTCGCTGGAATGCATAGCGGCTGAATGTTTACAGCATGAAGACTGCCGGGTCTTTAATGATGCGGACGGAGCAACCGTGCTGCTCTTTTTGGGACAACCGGAAGAATCGGTTCCCGATATCATCCAGCGGATCAATGTCCACGTTCCCCGACTCTTCAACATTGTTAAAGAGTGTCTGAAGCTTACAGCCAGCGCCGGACTCGGGACCCCAGGCTCATGGGATCATGTTTCGCTGTCCTACCGGCAGGCACGCCGTGCGCTGCAGGAACGGGCCATTTACGGACATGAGGTGTTCGTTCCTTACCTGGACGTAACCAACAAGGAGCAGCCGTTTCATTATGACGCTGAGTTCGAAAAGCAGCTGGAGATTGCGGTTCATACGGATCACGCGGCAGCGGTTGCTGAACTGATAGACTGCTATTTCAAGGACGTATACTCCCAGGCTGTCTCAACGCAAAAGGTATACGAGCATTTGCTGTATTTGAGCAGCTTATTTACACGTATGATTCAATCGCGGGGCTGGTCGATGCAGGAGGTGCTGCAAGAGGATTATTCGATGTTTCTGTCTTTTGAATCCCTGCTCTCCAAAGAGCAAATCGTAGAATGGTCCAAAAGAGTGGCCAGCCGCATTACCCAATACCGGGAACGCGAGCGAAAGCATTCAAGCCATCGGCTCGTTAAACAAATGATCGAGGCCGTGGAGGAAATGCTGGGGAAAGAAGAACTGACCTTGCACACGCTGGCCGAAAGATTATATGTCAATCCCTCTTACCTTAGCCGGCTGTTTAAGCGGGAGGAAGGGAAATCCATTTCAGAATATCTGCTAAAGCGGAGTATGGAGCATGCCAAAGAGCTCTTACACAGCGGCGTTAAGGTGTATGATGCAGCAGAAGCGGCAGGATATCGTGATGTCAGCTATTTTGCCAGAGTGTTTCGTAAATACTGGGGCGTAGCCCCGAGTGAATTAAAAAAACAAGAGCGTTCGGTCTCACCGCGATTGATGTAAGTTGAAGCTGTAATGGAAGAAATCAGGTGGAGGTGGTCAGAATGACCGATATGGCACTAACCGTTAAAATACCCGAGCGCGATATTCCTGTCTACACGGAAGTGGATGTTGTCGTTGCCGGAGGAGGACCGTCAGGAGTAGCGGCAGCGCTCGCTGCGGCAAGAAACGGGGCATCCGTATTGCTGATAGAGCAAAGAGGATACTTGGGCGGTATGGCGACGGTCTCTCAGGTTCCTGCATTTTGCCCGTATACCGATCAGGTCAAGCCGGTCATCCGTGGGATTGGGCTGGAAATTCTGCTTGATATGAAGAGCAAGATGGAGGAGAGGTTTCAGGAAGCATGGAAGGACCGGCTGGATTGGGTGCCGATTGATGCGGAAATTCTAAAGCGCCTATTGGACGAGAAGATGATGGAGGCTGGCGTTAAAGTGCTGTATCATACGTTCGTCGGTCAAGTCCTTCAGCAGGACGGCATCCTTGAAGCGGCGGTCATTACCAACAAGACCGGAACCCAGGCGGTGAAGGGGAAGATATACATTGATGCAACGAGCGATGCAGATCTCACCTATCTTGCGGGCGGGCAATTTGCCAAAGGCGGAGATGATGGAGAACTTCAGCCAGGGACGATGTGCTTCGTTCTGAATAACCTGGACCGGAACAAATTTCTCTCAAGTGCTGAGACGCACAGTCACGATCTGAAACATGCGATCAACAAGGCGAAGCGTGAAGGGCGGCTGCGCGTCGCAAGAGATTGGGCAGGTATTTCCTGGCTAAATGATCATACGGCAGGCTTCAATTTCGGGCATGTATTCGGGATTGACGGTTCAAATACAGATGATCTGACCCGCGGAGCAATCGAAGGCCGCGCGCTTGTTGAACACATTACCGGTTGGCTGAGGGAAGCGATTCCCGGATTCGAAAACGCTTTCCTGACGTTGACGGGCGAACAGATCGGCATTCGGGAAACCCGCCGGATCATCGGCGATTATATCGTCACCGCCGACGATTTTCTGGCGTGCCGTTCATTCCCGGACGATATTGCCCGAAATGCCTACTTTATTGATATTCATATGGCAAAGCCTACGAGCGGCATGACGATGGTACGTCTATCGCCGGGAGAGTCCCACGGCATTCCTTATCGCGCCTTGCTTCCGGCCGGTATCCAGAACGTAATCGTAGCCGGCAGAGCGATATCAACTGATAGAGCGGCCCAAGGCTCCACCCGGGTCATGCCGAATTGCTTTGCAATGGGCGAAGCCTCCGGTACAGCCGCGGCGATTCTGGTCGAGAAGGGCACGCGGGAAACGCGCAGTATCGACATCACGGACTTGCAACGCAGACTTGTCCGCCAAGGCGCGTGGTTAGGAGAGCAGATTAATGAGCGGTACTAGGAAATAAGAAGGCTGAGCCCAAAGTCATATCCTTGACTTAGGCTCAGCCTTTTAAAGCTGTTTCTAACCCGTTCTTCCGGGCAGTTATTTACACGCGTTACGTCTGTTCGGATTCAGAACGAGGAAATCCTCTGGAAGCTCGAACAGCTTGTCCATCAGCTCGTCCATCCCGGACTCCAGCTTGAACTCCATTTCTTCCCGGAATAGCGGAACCAGGAAATAAACCTGAACCTGATTGCCGTCTTTCGTATGGACGGTGCTAACCTCTTCCGGCAGAGCATACAGGATCACGCCAGACAGCCCAGTGTTATCTGCATATGGCTCGTAATCCTCCGTATTGGGGATCGTATGTCCATATCCAAGCCACGTCTGATACATATGCGGGAACCGGGCAAGCATCTTCATCAGCCGGATCGGCCAGTAGTTCTCCTCCGCTTCAAAATCCTCCTGCGTAAGCGGCCAGTCCGCCGGTAAAAACATCATCAGCTCCGCGCATTCCAGATGCTTGTACTCTTCACGGATCTCCTGCGGGAGGGTCATCGGCAGATCGCTCATCCCATTGGTGTACAGCACCCGGTATGGCTCATCTGGTGTAGCCTCCATAATATTCACATCAATATGTACGATGTCTGAAATCAGTTCATGGAACACGCCGGTTTCCCGGTTGGGAAAGACCTGATTGAAATGGTCGTTTAAATCTTCCATGTACAAAATATTGGAGGGAGGGGTAATCTGCTGCTCATCCAGAGCGTCATAACCATAAATGGTGGTACCGTCTTCCGATTGGCCCATTGCATTGCCGCCAAACAGCTTTTTGAAAAAGTTCATGTCTTTGCGCTCCTCTGTGTGGGTTAAAGTGCGAAATGAATATAGATGGTTTGAAGCCTCACTTGAAAGTATAACAAAAGGCATAGCCCCGGATCGATGGGTCTATCGATTCGAATTACAAAGGATATGCATGCACAATGGTCGTGTATTAACCAGAGAGTTTTTATGTACCAGGACAAGAAACGCTGTACTCGGATTCCGAAAATCATTGAATGTGATACAACGTTGAATGATTACAACAGGGATATTTAAATAATTTACTTTTTAAACAATTTACTTTACAAAGTATAACGGGTATTGTATATTTAGATCATAAAAAAGGTTATTTTTACCATTATGCTTATCCTTTATGGAGGTGTAGGAGACAAACAACAATCAGATTGGGATTTTTGACAGGCAACATAGGGCGTTGACGATTGGTATTATGCTGGTTCTAACCACCGTAGCTTTCGAGGGGCTCGCTATTACGACTATTGCTGCGACAATGGCACAAAGCTTGCAGGGAATACATTTATACGGTTGGATTTTCAGCGCATTTTTGTTATCCCAGCTTATTGGAACCTTGGTTTTAGGGCAATTGGTTGACAAGCGCGGCGTTTTCATCTCCTTGCTCGTGTCGTTTAGTATTTTTGTGCTGGGAACCGTGGTTGCGGCTGTTTCTTTGGATATGCACATGCTTATTGCAGGAAGAGCCCTTCAAGGCTTTGGAGCGGGAGCTCTGATCACATGCATTTATACCTGTGTGACGCTGCATTATTCGGATGCTTTGCGTACTCAGATTTTAGCAGCATTCTCCATGGCCTTTGTGCTGCCTTCCTTAATAGGACCTTACCTGGCAGGTCTAATTGCCTCCTATATGTCATGGCGATTTGTTTTCTGGATTGTTTTACCCCTGATTGGCTTGGCGTTGAGTCTCACATTCCGCGCTTTCCGTGCACTGCAACTTCGGCAGGTGCTGACGGGTCCGTCGCAACAAGCAGACTCGAAGACTCTTCACGCGATCGTGCTTGCCATTGGAACGGGGCTATTACTTACAGGACTCGGGATGATAACCGATTGGACAGGAATTCTACTAACATTGGGTGGTTTAGTCGTCATGATCCCACAAATGCGGATACTTCTGCCTAAGGGCACTTTTGCGGTGAAAAAAGGATTGCCAGCTACATTGGTTTCCAGAGGGTTGTATGTGGCTTGTTATTTTACAACGGAGAGTTTTGTAATTTTGGCACTAACGGAAGTAAAGGGGGTATCAGCTGATCTCGCCGGCCTCATTGTAGCAGCAGGTTCTCTGAGCTGGTCCGCCGCAGCGTGGCTGCAGGCGAAGCTTGATGTACGGGATCAAGGCTATGGCCGAAAGGGCAGAGTTATGGCAGGTATCGGGATTATGATCGCCGGGACTGTACTTGTGATCCTGGCCCTTATGTTGTCGGAAGGTGGAATTATACTCATCCTGCTCTCGCAAATGATTACCGGCTTCGGTGTTGGATTGGCTAATCCCACAACTGCAGCCATTGCTTTACAACATGCGGCGCCTGGGAAAGAGGGAGAAATGTCTGCGAATCTGCAATTTGTGGATTCCTTCTATATGGGAGTAAGCATAGGAGTGGGCGGCGCTCTAATCGCCTTGTCAGAAAATTTACAGTGGGGCCTATCGACAGGAGTGGTGATGGTGCTAACACTCCAATTAGTATGGGTCTTATTCAGTTTCCTGGCATCTCTACGAATCACCGGACTCGTTCATCAGGAACATCATCCGATCAGCCAGTCGAAAGAGAACCTTCCCTTGTAACGGATGACCATCACGTCGCTAAACACATCACGAAGAACGGAGGATAAATTGCATTGGGAGGTAGATAAAATGGCACGTGTATTAGTGGTCATTACTCCGGCTGAAGGCCATGTGAATCCGTCGTTAGGATTAGTTACCCAGTTGATTGACAGTGGAGAGGAAGTTGTCTATGTGTGCGTGGAGGAGTATCGTTCCCGAATTGAACAAACTGGAGCCCTGCTCATAACCTATCCATTTCCGCAAGATGCCTTTTCTCATGATCCCGTGTTGAAACCGCAGGAGTACAGTCATCCATATCAGTTCATTTATATGATGGTAGCCGGTATCATTCGGAGGATTATACCCGAGGTGCTTCGAGTGATCGGCGATCAAAAGTTCGATTATTTGATCTTTGATTCACTGATGGGCTGGGGAGGGACTATTCTTGCCGAAAAACTAGGGATTCCCGCGGTATGTTCGATTGCCTCCTTTGCTTTCGTTGATCCGTTGGGGACTGGCGGAGGCATGAATGAGAAGGAGATGGATACGAATACGAAGGAGCTGTATGAGGCTGCGATGAAGATAACACGGGAGTTAGCGCAAGAGTATCAAGTGAGTATTCCCGCCATGGAAGAGATTCCGGCACATACAGGCCGTTTAAAGCTTGTGTACACAAGCCGTTATTTTCAGCCACATGCAGAAAAACTGGACGATCGTTTTATTTTCACAGGTCCTTCGATCATACCGCGTCAAGATGCTGAGCCCTTCCCGTTTGAGCTGCTTCGTGAACGTTACCCCCATACCGTGTACATTGCTATGGGTACTATTTTAAATAAAAACCTTGATTTCTATCGGCTTTGCTTTGAAGCATTTGGGGATATGCCGGTGAATGTGGTTCTATCTTCAGGAAGATACACGGATATGGAGCCGCTGGCAGATCAAATTCCTCCTAATTTTATCGTCATGCCATACGTTGCACAGCTCCATATGCTACAGCATACGGATGTTTTCATCACACATGCAGGAATGAATAGTACGAGTGAGGCGCTATATTACAACGTTCCGTTGGTAATGATTCCATTAACGTCGGATCAGCCTCTTGTAGCCAATCGGGTACAGGAGCTGGGGGCGGGTATCACTTTAAATAAACTTAATCTCAGTGCAACTGATATGAGAGATGCAATGTCAGAAGTCCTAAGCAATCCATTATATAAACAGCAGGCTTGCCTCATCGGTGAATCTTTACGGCAGTCCGGCGGTTATAAGCGGGCCGCCGCAATGATTATGAGTCATATGGCTGTGATTGCTAATATTTGACGCGCATTGGACACGCTCCATATAATGAAGAGACGAGAGTGACAGGGGGGAATTGAATGGGAGCATGGAGAATCAAAGCATTGGAAAGCGATGAAGGGCTGGATCTGGTGGCAGCGATCGAGGACTTGCTTACTCGTGACACGTTGGATTTGGGTGAGTTGATGGCGAAGTTTGGTGAGGATGATTTTCTTTATGACGGAACAGTGCTCGCCCTCGCGGAGCTGTATATCGAGTTTCAAGAGAATGGCAGATTGGATTACGATCATGAGGAGGAAGGACGCGCCTTGACGCAAGTACGGGCGTTCACGGCCGATCATTCCGCGCTGAGGGCTTTGCTCGAGCATTTGAACGTGATTTGGACTGACATTGAGGGGGAGTGCGAGGGCGATTTGGCGGAACTGTGGCGGGAATCGTCAAGCTGGGACGAATGGCGGGCACATGTGCAGCATCTGATTTCCAAGTTGGAAGCGCGGCTTGCCAAAGAATCGAAGCAGGGTGATTGAATGAGGACAAAAGCGCGGCAATCCGTATGATAGGGTTGCGGCGCTTTTGAGTCTAATAGGAGAGAGGAAAGCCCGCTTCATCATAAGTAGCATCCCTATTGGAGCATTCACAGACTTACCCGGCAAATTTTTTTCTAGCTTCATGGTCACAAGGCGTGCAATCTCCTGTACTGAAAGATCTGCAATTTTCCTTGAACTACCATGCCTTTGCCTGTTCCAATATGACCAGACAGTGGCTGCTCAGTGAACCGCACGTTACTCCTGAAGAACAGAATTACCGAACGCTCAGGGCCATGCCGCAAATGTTGCATGATGAACTGAATTGTTATAGAGAAAAGGAGCAGGTATGAACTACATCATTTTTGATCTGGAAGCCACTTGTTGGGAAAATGACCACAAAAGGCAAAACGAAATTATTGAAATCGGAGCCGTAAAACTCAATGAAGGCCTGAAGACTGTGAGCGATTTTCAAATTTTTGTAAAGCCCGCATTAAGCCCGCAGCTTTCTGATTTTTGTAAGCGGCTTACCTCTATCTCTCAGGCGGATGTGGATGCTGCAGTGTATTTTCCCCAGGCAATAAGTCAATTTCAAGAGTGGATAGGCAATGAACCTCATGTCCTCTGCTCCTGGGGATTTTATGATAAAAACCAGTTGCAGAAGGATTGTGCACTCCATCAAATCGCAAGTGAATGGACGGATAACCATATCAGTCTCAAGCATCAGCACGGGAGGATGATTGGCAGGGAGCGGGGCGTAGGCATGGAGAGAGCCTTGACTATGCTTAAACTGCCGCTTGAAGGTACTCACCATAGAGGTATCGATGATGCCAAGAACATTGCGAAAATATTCGTTAAGATTTTTGACCAATTGAAGTTTTGAAAACTAAAAAATAATTAAAAGAACCCTTAAACATTTTAAAGGTTCTTTTTTTATTATCAGGAGAGGATAAACATTCGATAACAACACTGTAGATTGATACTTGAATAAATTGTGAAATTCTACATAGGGTGAAATAACAACTAATTTATGGAGGAGGAAATTATGAAAGCGCTATATATCCGCTGCGATGAAGCAAGCTGTTGAAGCCTTGGTGTTTACGATAGGGGTAAGCCGTGGGTGCACGGATCGAAAAAAGGAGGATTTTCAATGATGTCAAAACGATTTAGCAGAATGCTCGCGTTCCTCTGTTGTTTGCTAATGGTGGCGTCACTAATGCCTGCCAGCTTTGCCGCCGCCACTGACAACAACGAGTATACAGAAGCACTTAATAGCGACAGCAGTTCTACAGCTCTTACAAGCTTGCAGACAAATGAAACGCCGACCGCCATTTATGGAACTCCCGAACTCGGGTCAAACGACCCGCTGTGGGCCCTGACCATGGAGCATCTCATCAACAAAAGCACTGTGCCCGGCGACCCCAGGCCCCATTCCACAGGCACAGCCAGGATCCTTTGGGACCAAGACTACCTGTATGCCCGTGTAGTCGTGGAGGACAGCAATCTATATCAGGGACCCGGCAATGATTATCAGTACGACGGCCTGGAGTTTTATGCCGGCGCTGGAACCCAAGGCGCGAATCAATGGCGCATCAGCGCGGCAGGCGTGTTTTCAGGGCAAAACGCTCCGGGCAGAGCCGCGTGGACTGAGATCACGGACACAGGATATATCGTGGAGATGAGAATACCTAAAAGAACCTTGAACTTGCAGGCAGGCCCGTTTACCTTTGAAGTTTATATCAATAACTCGTCGGAAAAGGGCGGTGACCGCTATGAAGTCGTTTCCTGTTTCGGAACTCCGGACGCGGCTTACAACAATGCTGCTTCTTATACAAACAGCCTGAATCTCATTGCCGCCAATGAAGCAGACGACAGATTCTCAATCACCGCCACGGCGGAATCGGGCGGCCGAATAACGCCGAACGCACCCGGCAATGTTCTGAGATTAGCTAGCGGCTCAGACCAAACCTTTACGGTTACCCCCGATTACGGCAAAATTGTAGACACCGTAAAGGTAGATGGAGAGGACGCAGCTCTATCCGATGATGGCACTTATACCTTTTCAAATGTTGCCGCTAACCATACCCTTCAAGTGACATTCAAAAATGATTCGACCGCGGAGTTGCTCCCTTTTATTGTATGGAATGACAACTTCGCCCGCGGCGAGTACACGACGGCTATCATCATTGACTTAGGCGAAGGGAAGGCAGTGGAAGGCTCCAAGCTTAATCCGGACTTGTTTACCGTCTCGGCCAGGAACACGACCCTGAACGGCGACTCGGTAACCTTTGAAGGGACGCGCAAGATCACTAGGGTATACGCCAATGACGAACCGAAGGTACGCGGCTATCTGGGGACGGTATGCCGTTCACCGGATTATCAGGACGGACTGGAACGCGGCCGTTACATCGTAGTTGAGCTCGAGTTCTATTCAGAGAGCGGCGGCAATATAACACTGGATGGCAACATGAACTCAACAAAACAGGTTTACAGCGTCGTCCAAAACGGAGAGCTCGTGCTGACAGAAGGGGAACCGCTTAACTACGTGGTTTTTGAACAGGAAAAAGTTGTGAATCCGATCCTTGACCAATTTACAGCACCTACGGGGAATTCGGTCAATCGCGCGCTCTACCTTCACAAGGATGGAAACGGTGAGGTGTCGCAAGGCTTGCCGCTGTATGTCTATACCCACGGCATGGGACGCGGCGGCACAAGTGCTGCGGCTGACCCCAAAGCGGCCATGAAATCCGCCAACGGCTCGGTCGCTCTGATGAAGAAAATGGAAAAATATCCTGAGAAATATGCCAGCCATATCCTGAATATTTCCTACAATGGCACGAGTACTCCCTCCACAGCCAATGTTAAGAAGGTTATCGATGACCTGGTTGCCAGCGGTGCAGTAGACCCCAACCGTATTTACGCGGCGGGCTTCTCATGGGGCGGCCAGTATACGAACAGCTTAGTTAACGCTTATCCCGGCTTTTTTGCGTCTGCCGCACCTATGTCTCCGGTAAGCGGCTCACCTAACGCGAACGCCAACTACGTTCACACCAACCTGGCCTATTGGATGTTTATCAATGAGCATAACGTTGGAGGATACCAGACTAACCTCGCTAACTTCATAACCGTCAATATGCCGAAAATGATCAATGCGAGAGCTTCGCGCTTTGAGAGCAATGAGGCTCTTATATGGCCTTACAATCAATTTGATCAGCCGAATCAGAAACCGAATCCGAACCATTCACCTGTCCTGAGTGATTCAGTGGCGCACGAAGTTGAAGCGGCGGTTCTTTACAACGACATAACGATGGGGACTTGGAGCATAGCGCCCACAGCGCAGTCCTCTAACTTGCCGGCTTGGAACAATGACTACACTGACGTCTTTGATTGGATGTTCGCGCAGACCGCAGCAAACAATCGGCCTGTTGCCGGATACGGTTCACCTGTATTGGGCACAAACGACAAACTGTGGGAACAAGCTGTGGAGTTTGACATCAACAAAAGTAGCGCACCCGACCAGAAGATAGGCCCCAAGGCTACCGGCAAAGCCAAAGTATTTTGGGACGAAGACTTTCTGTATGCACGCGTTGTGGTTACAGACCCGAATGTGTGCATCGGTCACACGCCTGGCACTGAGTACATGACCGACAGCGTGGAATTTTATGTCGGTGACGGAAAAAGTGGCTCAAACCAGTGGCGTATTGGCGCAAGCGGTATTTTCTCAGGTCAAGCCGCTGCGGGCCGCGACGGTTCGGTTAAGCGAACGGACACCGGGTATATCGCGGAAGTGAAGATACCTAGAAGAACCGTTGAATTCACGAGCAATTCCCCGATTACGTTTGATGTGTACATCAATAACTCAACGGGTGCGGGGAATGACCGTTATGAGGTTGTATCCGCTTTAGGTAAGCCCGACGCGGGTTATGGCAGTTCTGATAGCTTCAAGAATAGCTTGCTGCTGCTTGGGGGCTCCACGGTATCCAGGCACTCCGTTAACGCTACGGCAGGATTAAACGGCACCATCTCGCCATCCGGTTTGATTCGGGTAGCTGACGGCGGAAGCCAATCCTTTACATTCACTCCGATCAGCGGTTATGTCGTGGATACCGTAACTGTAAATGGTGCATCTGTAGAGATTGCAAATAATACCTATACCTTGAAAAACGTGAACACCGATGACAAGGTAATCCATGTTACATTCAAACCCGATCCGGCCGCAACGTTACTTAACTTTATCGTATATAACGATAACTTTGCCACCGGAGAATTTACCACAGCCGTTATCATCGATCTGGGTGCGGGAAATGAAGCTGCGGGTGCCGACCTTAGTTCAAACCTGTTTACAGTCTCGGCGAGGAATACTCTGCTGGACGGTAACCTGGCATATCAAGGCACACGCACCGTTAATAGAGTATACGTCAATGACGAACCTAGACCCAGAGGGTATAAGGGTGTAAACCAGAACTCCCCTGATTATCAGGCTGGACTAACTAAAGGCCGCTACATCGTTGTAGAATTGGAATTTTGGACATTAACCGGCGGACAGTCCACTTTGGAAGCATCCAAATCCACCATCCAGAATTACAACATTGTATCTAGTGGCGATATCAAGCTTGATGGCAAGGCTGCCATTGTTAAGTCGTCTTTCGCACAGTCAGGTACCGTCAATGAAATCATCGACAAATTTGAAGTGGGTCCCAAAATTGACAACGCGGAAGCGATGCAGTATGGACTCTATATTCATAAGGACGGCAACGGCGTTCCGGTAAAAGGGCTTCCCCTTTACATCTATGCTCACGGTTCTACCCGCGGCGGTACACAGGACGGGGATACCTTTGCGCCCATCAGGTCCGCCAACGGAGCCACCGCGCTTATGAAGAAAATGGAGAAGAACTCTAAATACGCCAGTCATATAATCGCTTTGCGGGCGCAAAACAACGTTCAGGCAACACCTGCTACCTTAAAGGCTTATATCGATGATCTGGTAAGTAAGGGACTTGTTGACCCCAACCGTATTTACATGGCTGGCTTCTCTATGGGATCCGCTTATACGAATACTTTCCTGACGACATATCCCGATTTGCTCGCAGCCGCAGCGCCTATGTCTTTTCCACCATCAATCAACGCGAAACAAGCCGAAACGCTTAAAAACTTTGCATACTGGTCATTCGTTAACACAACTGATTCTTCAACAATAAAAACAGGGGCGGAAACTTATATAGCGAATATAATGCCCCTATTGGAAAACGCCAGGCACACGTTCATCGACAGAAATGAAATATTCGTTTGGCCTTATGACCAATGGACAAAGGCGGAAGCACCTGTTAATGGAACCAATTGGATTCCTTCCGGCCATGAGATGGAAGCTTCAGTTCTGTGGAACAATATTTCAGGCTACACGGATACTTTGTCCAATGTAGGTTCCAACAAGGAGTGGAGCCTTAGACCTACGGCGCAGTCCTCTAAGTTGCCGACTTGGAACAATGACTACACTGACGTCTTTGATTGGATGTTCACGCAGAGAAAAACGAGCGTACCCAATCCTTCTGGTGGCAGTACGGGCAATACCGGCAATACCAGCAATACAGGCAATACCAGCACCGGGACAGTCACTGGATCGTTGAAGCCGACCTACACAGTGAACACACCGAAGGATAAGCCTGCGGTCACGGACAAGAACGGCAACACCACCCTGCCCGGCGGCGGCGAGATTGTGACCAAGGGCGGGACGAAGATTAAGGTACCCGAAGGTACGACTATAGACTCAAAAGGTAAGGTGACCATTCCGGCGGGCAAGAGCGCCGAAGTGACACTACACGGCGGCGCGAGTGCCGGCTTAGACAAAGGCATGTCGCTGAACATCCATGAGGGTACGGAATTTGTGTTCGATGACGACACCCTGCTGGGCTTCCTCGTGATGTCTGGCAATCCATTCAGGGATGTCAACATGGACGACTGGTTCTACAGCTACGTAAACTCCGCCTACACATACGGTCTTTTC
Organism: Paenibacillus sp. FSL R7-0302; assembly: GCF_038006885.1. Lineage (NCBI taxonomy): Bacteria > Bacillati > Bacillota > Bacilli > Caryophanales > Paenibacillaceae > Paenibacillus > Paenibacillus sp. FSL R7-0302. The sequence continues at coordinate 2,655,039 of NZ_JBBOWB010000001.1, read as the reverse complement.
AACGGCACGACGTACACGACGTTCTCACCGGGCACTTCAATGACGCGTGCGATGTATGTGCAGGTACTGGCCAATCTTGAGAACGTAGACCGCTCCGGCTACACGAATTCCCGCTTTAGCGACGTGGCGAATGGGCAGTGGTACACGGCGGCAGTCGAGTGGGCGGCCGAAAACGGCATAGTCAACGGTATAAACGCAGACCTGTTTGATCCCCATTCACCGATGACACGCGAGCAGATGCTGGTGATGCTGTACAATTACATGAAGTACAAGGGCTATGAGATACCTGAAAGCCAATCTAAATCCTTCGCGGACGAGAGTCAGATCAGCTCATGGGCGTTGAAGGCCGTTCAGGCACAGCAGGGCATCGGAATTGTATCAGGCAAGCCGAACAACTTCTTTGCCCCCCAAGCTACCGCCACCCGCGCTGAAGTAGCTGCTATCTTTATAAAGCTCATCGAATATCTGGCTAAGTAAAAGCTTAAACAGAAACATGCGGACCCTTCCGGCTGGGCAAGATCCAACCGGAAGGGTCTTTTTCAGCAATCCTGATTACAAGAGAAGGAAAACGTCGATATGTGGCGAAAATACCTAAAGAAGTAAATAAATCTCATGGGAAAGGAGACCCCATGTTCATAGTTAATAAAGAACATTATGACCAGAATGAACTGGAACGTCGAATAAACGCGATATACGCATTATTGGGTTCCTCGGTTTGGAAGGAACGGCGGACAGCTGTATGCATGAAGGAACCGGCGAATATTCTAGCCGCCACGGAGCTGATTATCAGGAATGAGGGTTCGGTGCTTCTGATCAACGGCGACACCCCGATTGAAAGCGCTCTCCGTCAAGCCGAAGACGCAGGCTGTACGGGTCTGCTGACCGACGCAGGAGGCAGCGCCGTCTTTCACCCTCTACACTCACGCCTGGATCGGATGAATGGGGAGCCGTCCTTGCTTCAATTCAGCTCCGGCACGACCGGCGCTCCCAAGCTAGTTGAACGGTCTTGGTCTCATGTGCAAATGGAAATTGAGGCCTACAACAAGCTGCTGCCCTGCAGCGGGGAGGATCAACCGATCATTCTGGTGCCCGTGTCCCATTCCTTCGGATTCATCACAGGCACGCTCTCCGCACTTAAGCGCGGAGTCGAGCCGGTTATCGTGACGGACAAGAACCCCAAGTTCGCCCTGCATCTCATGCAGCAGCATGATCGCCATGTGGTGTATGCGGTGCCCTTCCTCTTTCAAATTCTGCTCAGTCTGATGAGAGAGAAGGTGCTGCTTAGAAAGCTGGTATCCTCTGGTTCCCCGATGTCCGCAGCACTGCTGAACAGGCTTGCGGGTGCAGATGTACAGGTGATCCAGCAATACGGGTGCTCTGAGGCCGGCTGTATCTCGCTTGGCGACCGGCCCTCCGATTCCACGGATGTCGGGATGTTGCTGGAGCACATGGCAATGGAAAGGCCCGGAACCCGGGATCAGCCGGATGAAATCATCATTGCCACAGGCGGACGCCGGATTCATACCGGAGACATGGGATATTGGCTCAGCGGCAGGCTTCATGTCCAGTGCCGGATGGATGATCTGATTAATGTGTCAGGACTGAAGGTAGCTCCCTCCGAGGTGGAGGATGTCATCCGGAGGCTGGACGGCGTTCAGGAAGCTGTCGTGCACAAGGCTCCGCATCCCGTCTGGGGGGAAGCGGTCAAAGCTCGAATCGTCCGGAAGGGCGATGCGCTGTCTCAGGAGGAGGTGAAGAGGTGGTGCGCGCGGTTTCTGCCTGCTTATAAAGTTCCGGGCTTTATTGCTTTTACGGAGGACATTCCGAAGACGGGTACAGGGAAGGTTATGCGAAAACAATTGGTAGAAGAGGAGTATGGTATTCATGGATAAGATACAAACGGTATCTCAATTGAGGCAGCTCATGTCCGAACAATTGGAGCTATCTCTCCCGGACGTCATTAAAGAGGGAGACCGGCTGTACGAAGACTTAAACGTAGATTCGATCATGGTACTCCAATTGGTGGTATACATCGAGGAAGTGTTCAACGTAACTGTGCCCGAGGAGGAGATGGACCCTGCCGTCTTCCAAACGGTCGGTTCTTTAGTCGATTTCATCCACGCCCTTAAGAGGGAGCACATCGCCCAAGTGGAAACCAAATCTTAAGATCATAGAAAAGGATGGATATGATGACTAACGTGAATGAACAGGATATCGTACAATTCGTGATTGACCGGGTGGCCGATTTGACCTCCAGACCGGAGCTGGCGGAGGAATTGAATGGGGACGCACCGCTAGAGGATGCAGGCGTGGATTCGGTGCTGCTGGTTAACCTGATGATGCAGATTGAACAGCAGTATGAGATTTTTTACGAGGACGACGAGCTTCTGCAGGAGAACTTCGCCACCGCGCGCTTGATCTCACAACGCATATTGGCCAAACGGGCCGTTAAAACCGGGGTTTGACGTGAAGCAAGCCCATTGCTTTCTGAACGGACTCGGTTATGGCTTGGAGCAAGCCGGATGGGATGATCGTCCGCTCTATATCGGTGCTTGGGACGCGCCATTCAGCGTTACGGAGGACGGCAAGCTGACCTATTTCTCAGCGGACATCACACCGTCCGAATATTTGCGGCTGTTCACCCGCCTGTACGGGGAAGGAGCCGTGGAGTGGTATGCTTACGGGGCCGAAAAGCTCGTCAACCTGAAGAAGTTTCTGGAGGTCCTGCGGCGTCATCCGGAGATTCCTGTTTTGGTACAGCTTGACCTGTTTCATATGCCCTATCAAAAAAGAACGTTTCAAACCATGCATCAGCCCCATTTTGTCATCGTACACGGAATGCGGGGCGGTCAATTCGTGGTATACGACCGCTATTTTGAATGGGAAGGGTTAGTGGCCGCGAGCCATGTACACGATGCTTTTCTGAGCAATGAGCTGGGCGGGGGACTGCTGCTTCATCCCGAATGGCTCCATGCGCCGGACGCTCACGAGGTGGCGGGAATCTTCGAGGATACGATAGAGACCGATCCGGGTGAACGATCGCTAACCGGCATGGTGAGGCGGAGGATTATGCAGACGGTGGAGTCGCCGGGTATGTATCCGCCCGGGACCTTGAAGGATTCTTTATCCCAGCTCGGCATCCTCGCCAAACGCAAATACAGCTACGGGCTGCTGTATCAATATTTTTCGGAAGCGCTTAATCAAGGTACGGCGCTGTATCAGGAGCAGCTGGAAGGATTCATAAGAATGTGGAGTACGCTCGCCTACCTGGCGATCCGTACGTCCATGCCGGGACGAACCGGGGAAATCGGACTGCTGGTGGATAAGGTGGAGCAGCTGCACAGGACGGAGCAACAGCTGAAGGAGGAATTGATCGATGTCTATCACCGCTGGAAACCCCGATTTGCATGCGGAGTGCAGACCTAGGGTGGGCTGCTTCGACGGCCATTCCCCCCGGTTGAACGAACGGGTGATTGATGACCAGTGGACAGGGTATCTGGCTGAATATACGGAGCTCATCCGCATTCCGCCGGTACGCTTCGCCAGGATCTTCGGGGGTTCGCTTCGCCAGTTCTCCAAGCAGCCGATGTCTTCGCTTCCGCAAGCCTCGGAGCGGCTGGCCCGATTATGCGAGGAATACGGAATCGATACGCTTTATGTGAACGCTCCTTATTTCATGCCTTTCCTGATGCTGGTCCGGAGCTTCGCCAAGCTTCCGCTTCGCTTCATGGTTATCGCCCATTCCGTCGCATCCGCCCGTTGGCTGACAACTTGGCTGTCCTGTGCGCCTTGGATTACAGAACAGGATGTGCTGCTTGCCAGTACGGAATCTTGCAGACAGGCGCTGGTTAATCTCTCACCCCGGTATGCGCATGCCCATAAGATCCCGTTATGCATCGACACCTTGCTGGCTGCGGAGCCGGTTCGGCCGCTTGCCGGTAAACGTCTGTTATCCATCGGCCGGCTGGAAGAGGTGAAGAACATTCATGTGCTCTTAGAGGCTATGGCGGAAATAAAGCAGCGTGTCCCGGACACTGTATTGACGATTGCCGGAGAATATACGGGGTCTTTGCAGGAAGCGGACCGGTATAAAGAACGGCTTGAAGCCATCGTAGCGGAATATAGACTGGAGCAAACCGTGGAGTTTACAGGTCCCGTCCACGGGAGTGAGAAAGACCGCCTGTTCCGGGAATCCAGGCTTCTGGTCAACCTCTCTACCGATCCGGGAGAGACGTTTGGCTTCAACCTTCTGGAAGCGAAAGCCCACGGTCTTCCTGTGGTCTGCACCCACTGGGACGGCTTCCGGGAGCTGCTTGTTGACGGCGAGGACGGTTCCTTCGTCCAGGTAGATTGGTCCGGTGAACATCCGAAGATAGATCTGGACGGGCTGGTCCGCAACTGCACCGGGGTTCTGCTGGATGAGAAGCTTCACGGCAATCTCTCGCAAGGAGCGCGGCGTGGCGCTCTAATGTACGACTATCGGACCATCATGCCGCAGATCAGAAGGCTCCTGAATGCTCCCCTTGGACAGATAGCGGTTGAGGCGGAGGAGACCGCCCTGCTGGAATCTTCTATGAGAACGCTGAACGAAATCTATCATTGCAGCTTATTGGAAGCGACAGGCTGTTTGAGTGAATCGCCGCTGTCGGTTCTGGATTGGCAGCCGCAGGGTGACACGGAGGAATGGATGCGCAGGGTGAAGCCGCTTATTCAACATTTTGCCGGGAGGAACCATCATGCACACGTTTAAACTGTTCCGACGTCTTGCTCCCTACGTGAAGATCAAATGGAATTTAACCTTGATTGCTTATGTTTGCACGTTCCTGCAATTGGGACTCGTCATGCTTCAGCCCTTAATCTTCGCCTATCTGATCGACCACGTGCTGATTGGCGAAAACCGTAAGCTGATTGTCCCGCTACTTAGCCTGTCCTTGGGAATAGGTGTTCTCTCCATCGTGTTCCTGTTTATCCGGGTAGGTCTGTTCCGCTATCTGGGCATCTGTAATATGCTGGATATCCGCAACGAGCTGTTGAAGCATGTCCGGCAGATCCCCATTCCGGATATTCAGAAGGAAGGACCCGGGAAATTCTCGGCCTTGCTCGGGATGGATACAGCTACGATGGGAAATTTCCTCAACCACATCCTGGTCGAGATTACCTCACAGCTGTTTATGATGCTGATATCCCTCGGAATCCTGTACTCTATGGACTGGCGGCTTGGCATCGTTGCGACGCTTAGCATCCCCTTCCTCTTATGGGTGCCAGGGCTGTTCCGCAACCCTGTGGCGCGTTATTCGTCCGCCGTTCGAACCCATAATGAAGAGATCGGAACCTATCTTTATGAAGCGATCGAAAGTTCGCAAGAAATCCGGGCTTTAGGACTAGAGGGATGGGAACGGAAGCGGAATGAAACGATGTACAAGGGGCTGGTGAAGGCCAGCACCCGGGAAACGCTATATGCCGTTATGTCGTTTCAAATCAGCGGTTTCGTGATTAGCCTGATCCTGGCTGCCATCTATTGGATCGGCAGCGATCAGGTGCTCCACCAAATGATGACCGTTGGCATGATGGTTGCTTCCGTAACCTATCTGCAAAACGCTCTGAATCCGGTACAGCAGATTAACAACTTTTTCAGAGAGCTTCAAGGCGCGGAGGTTGCCATGGGCAGAATTGAGCAATTTATCCAGACCCCGATCGATCCCTATTCGGAAAACGAGAGGAAGCAGGCTTCGCCTGCAAGGGAGCCTCAGCTTGAAGCAACGCCGTCCGGTATCGAAGTGTGCAGTCTGCGCGTCGGGTACGGTGGAACGGAAATCTTGAAGAATCTATCACTGTCGCTGTCTCCGGGCAAGATGTATGCTTTCGTCGGGCGGAGCGGGTCCGGGAAATCCACCCTTTTCCGCGCGCTTATCGGGATGATGCCCGTTCTCGAAGGTGAAATTCGAATCGGCGGACAGAATCTGGAGGAGATGACCCGCAGTGCGATCAGCCGCAAGGTTGGCATCGTGTTCCAGGAGCCTTACTTGTTCCGGGGCACCCTTATGGAAAATATTGCTGTCGGGAAGCTGGACGCGACGGAGGAGATGGTCAGGCAAGCAGCCCTGAATGCGCGGCTCGGAGCTCTGCTGGAGCAACTGCCGGAAGGACTCAACACGAAGATTGACCATAAAGGCTTCCAGCTATCCGGCGGACAGCGGCAGAGGCTGGCTATTGCGCGTGCCCTTTTACACAATCCCGATATTCTTATCCTGGACGAACCGACCTCCGCCTTGGACCAGCTTACGGAGAGTGAACTCATGGATTCCATACGCCGCGCCATGGCGGGCAAGACGGTTCTGGTAGCCACCCATCGCCTGCAAACCATTATGAACGCGGACCGTATTCTGGTGATGGAGAACGGTTGTCTGGTGGCGGAAGGCGACCACGAAGAGCTCATGAAGCAATCGGCTGAGTATTATGCTATGGCATCGACCTTCGAGCGCGATACCTCTGTGGCCGGACAGGCATCTTATAAAGAGGGGGTTCCGGTATGAATGGCACAGGCACCCTCAGGGAATTGTTTCAACGTGCACGAAGGCATGACCGGGGAATCACTTACGCGGCACGAACCGGCGAGTCCGATTGGACAAGCTATGCGGAACTCGGAAACCGCATGGACCTTCTCGCTGAACGGCTGAAGCAGGAGCAGCTGCGTCCGAATTTTATCGGGGCCGTCTGGATGGCTCCGACGCCGGAGTGTCTGGCTGTCATTGGGGCAGTCATTTTGGCGGGAGGCATTCCGCTCCCCATCCACAGCTACATGCCAGGACAGGACATGCTTCGCCTCATCCGCAAATTTGAACCCGAAGCGGTGTTCGTCTCTGAAGAGAAGCTTCCCATCCTTGCGGAATGGAACATGCAAGGGGAAGAGTTGCCATTCTGCCTGTATGCAGGTATGGCAAGCGGACCGGTTGCAGGAATCAGCGCCGCTCCGCGGCCGGTACGCCGGTACACGCCGCCAGAGGCCGTGCGTATGATATTCCTCTCCTCCGGTTCGACGGGAGAGCCGAAGGGGATCATGCTGAGCGACCACAACATGCTGTCCAATGTGGACGCAATCCTGGAGTACACGACTCTGTGCGACGAGGACATCGTTCTGCTCTCGAAGTCCCTGGGGTATTGCTCGACAATTGTTGGGGAATGGTTAGCAGCCATGGCCTCTGGAGCCAATCTTGTTCTAAGCGGGGGCTTCGTGCATCCCTTCGAGATGATCCAGTGCGTCCGTACGAATACGGTGACCTTCTTATGCACTGTGCCGTCTGCGATCCTGCCTCTAATCCATTCCGCCAAATGGGCGACGGAGGATCTGCTCACGCTCCGGCAGATGCTCATTGTCGGCGGCCCGATGCCTGCCGTCATGCTGCTTCGTTTGGCTGACCGTCTGCCTCACGTGCGGCTGACGCCCTCCTATGGACTGACCGAAGCCTCTCCGCGCGTCTCGTATTTGCCCTACACTCAGTTGAGGACGAAACCGCAATCCGCCGGGATACCCATTAACGGCGTCGAGCTGGCCATCGTTCAGGACGGAAGGGAGGCAGCAACAGGGGAGAGTGGAGAGGTGGTCGTTCGGGGGCCGAATGTGATGATCGGCTATTATGACGATCCGGATCGCACCCGCGAGATCCTAGGCCCACTCGGCCTGCATACCCGGGATACCGGGTATCTGGACGAGGATGGATATTTGCACTTGACCGGGCGAACCGATAACGCTCTCCTTGTCGGGGGACACACGGTGTACCCGGAAGCGGTCGAAAGCGTCCTATTAAGCTTGCCTGGGGTGGCAGACGCTGCGGTGTCGGCCGTAGAAGATCTTCAATGGGGACACCGTCTGATTGCCGTGGTAGTATCCGAAGCTTCCACAGAGCCTGTTAAGAGCCCGGAGCTGCATGCCTGGTGCGTAAAGCGGTTATCCCCGGCCTTGCGTCCTAGGGAATTCCGCTTCGTTACGGCTCTGCCCAGAACAGCCAGCGGAAAGCTGGACCGCAAAGCCCTGAAATCTATGGTGAAGGAGGAAGAGCATGTCCATAGAGCATGAAGATATACTCTTTAAGGTGAGAGAAACGATAGCCGCTGTGGCCAAGAGGCAAACAAGCGAGGTCGAGCTGGACCAGGCTTTGGTAGATGATCTGGGAATCGACTCCATTCAAATCCTGGAGCTTCTGTCGGCTCTGGAGGATACATTCGGCTTTGAGCTGGAGGTGGACGATATTCGCCCGGAATCGTTCCGAAGCGTCCAGGCCGTATTGCATTTTGTAGAACGCAAGGTGGCTTCATGAAGGTGTTCACCCCGGCCCATTTGCAAGAGCTGGCCGGCGAATTGCGCCGGACGTACCCGTTTTATAACCCTTATACGGACGTTGATTTCCATCAGCTGCCGATTACAGACAAACACTTGATCGCAGGCAACCGCGCCCTTTTCGAACATCCCGGTGCGGGACGGGTGATCGAGTCGTTCACCTCGGGAACTACCGGAGTGCCGTTCCGCTGCGTGAAAACCCCGGAGGAGATATGGACACTCTCGCTGACCCTGTATAAGCATAGAAAAAAATGGGGGCTGCCGTCCAGGCACCGGATGCTGCTGCTGAGCAACCGTCTGCTGGCGGAGCCCAGGTCCCTTAGACATTATGCAGAACGGATGATCAGGGAAGATCCTCATTTTATCCAAGGGAGAGCTTCCGCTCTCTGCACGTTGGCCGAATATATGCGTGACGGGGGATATTCGTTGCCGTCTTCCCTCATGTTTACCCAGAACTGGGGCGAAACGCTGCATGGCTCCCAGAAAGAACGGATCGAGGAGGTGTTCCGCGTTCCATGCGTAGACTATTACGGTTTGGAAGAGTTCTGGTGTATCGCGTTCGCCAATCAGAGCGGCCAACTGGAAATCGATGAGTCTGCCGTATATGTGGAAATTATTGATCCGGCCTCCGGACTCCATGTAGAGGAGGGGGAATTCGGAGAAGTGTTGGTCACCTCGCTGATCATGAGGAGTCTGCCTTATGTCCGTTACCGGACAGGGGATGTCGGAAGTATTCGCAGGGACCCTGAAACCGGCCGTCTCCTTCTTGGGCTGCTTCCCGTTCGAACATCCCAGATCCGGCTGCCTGGAGCGCAGGTGCATTCCGCCGTCTTCCGGTATTTGGACAAGTTTTTTTGGGAGCTTGCTGCAGCCAGAGGAGTCCGCCAATTTCAGATCGTGCAGAATACATTCACCTCTTTTTCCGTCCGGCTGGCGACTGATGCCTCGCCAAGCGAGTTCGAGGACGTGCAGACCAGGCTATCCGCTTTTCTTCACCAAGCGGCGGGCAAGCCGGTGAAATTGTCCATAGAAACTGTCTCAAGGCTCGAAGCCGATCCTGTCAGCGGCAAAATACCGTCCTTTGTTTGCCGTATTTCCTCAAATGAAGAAGGAGAATGAAGAAGGAGAATGAAGAGATGACGTCTCATACGGATACGCCGGATGCCAAGCCGGAAATGATGAAGCTGGCGGCGATGGAATGTGCAGCTTCCTGCATCTTGACCCACTTATACCGGTCCGGGGCCAACCCTGATCTGTTTCTGCTGGATTACTGGAATGTCAATTATGTATCGCGTATTATTACGGCGAGCCAGCATGTGCGATTGAACAAAAGCTTGCCTTTCCTGTACGGCATCCATCTGGTTTACAAGGGAACTGGACCTGAGGCGCTAAAGCAGTCTGTTCAGTCAGGGAACCGTGCGGTAGTGAAATGCCGCCCATCCGATCTGGATTTTTTCCCTCCCAATATGCTGAGCATGGCGGAGAGCGGATTCGAGCATTATATCCTCGCAGACTGCTTCGATGAAGCGCGTAACGCCTTCAGAGTATTCGACCCCATTGTCGGTTTCAACGGATTCCTGACCGGAGAAGAGCTTATGCGGGCATCGGCGGAGCCGGAAGAGGAGGACATCATTTTCTACGAGCTTCAGCCGGATCAAGAAGGGAAGGGGTTCGAGTCTCCCGACAAGCGTGATATCTTCGCGTATGCAGCCAAGCGAAACTACGACATGTATGTCCGTTCTCAATACAGTTCGGGTACCGCCGCACTGGACAGCTTTGCCCGGGATTTGCAGGAATCTCTAGCTTTAAGCCCGGAACAAACCTCGAACTGGTTGAGTCAGAACTCGATCGCCATTGCTTCCTTAACCAAGCTCCGATCTTCCATATGGAATAGCTTTGCCCAGCTGGGCGTGATGGACAAGGGGCAGGCGCTGGAAGGGACGAACCGGATCAGCGGGATCGTGAAGCTATGGACGACACTGAATTTCCTGCTTGTGAAATACCGCAAGCACATCGGGGACGAAGCGCTGCTGCGCTCGGCTCTTGCCAGGCTGCGGGAAGTTCGGGATGCGGAGCTTCAATTCCTGACCTGGATGAATGGAATAGGCGGTGATCTGACTGCGGTATAATCTATGTACGATTTCTTTTCGGCACGAACTGGTATCCTTCCGGGAGCTGCTCCGTTATGCTCATGATACGGGCTTCAACGGTATAGAACTGTGGGGCGTGCATGCCAAGGCTTTGCTTCGCCAACGGGGACAGGAGCTGGGAGGTATGCTGGACGAAATGTTCAGCTACGGGCTCGAAATCAACATGCTGAGCGATTATATCCCTCTCATGGGGAATATCCCAATGGACGTTCTGCTTAAGGAATGGCAGGAAACCGTACAGGCGGCCAAAGCATTCCACACAGATAAGCTGAGGATTTTCGCCGGAAACCTGAGCAGCCAATCTCTTGATGAGAAGGACTGGGAGCTTTGCACTGAACGTCTAAATATCCTGTGCGCCGTAGCAGAGAGGGAAGGGGTCTATACAGTGGTTGAGACTCATCCGGGAACCGCTGCCGACGGCTTAGATTCCACACTTCAGCTGCTCAGGCAAACCAGCCACCCTGCCTTGAAGCTGAATTTGGACTTTCTGCACATGTGGGAATCGGGCGCTGATCCCCTTGCCGCCTACGAACGCTTGAAGCCATGGATTGTCAATATCCATCTGAAGAATGTGGAATCCCGGCAATGGCTCGAAGTATTCTCTCCTGACAATATATATTCTCCGAGCGGCAGCCGCAGAGGTATCGTACCCTTGGCCGATGGAGAAATGGACTGCCAAGCCATAATGAAGCGCCTTATCTTGGACCCTACCCGAGCCCCGGTATCTCTGGAATGGTTCGGAGCCATACCCTTTGAAATCTTAAAGTCGGAGCTAGGCTGGCTTAAAGGGCTGGAGTCCGATCACAAGCTGGAGAATGTGGAGGTGACGGGATAATGAATAACGCACCTTATATGGAGCATCTGACAGGAACGCGTGCACCGAAGCTCTGGTACTCCAATATTAATTGGGAACAAGGAAAAGCCGCGCAAGAGCTTCGCTTACCCCATATTAACAATGCGTCCGGAGATCGGCTCGTATCGCAAATGGATCTCTACCAGATTTATTTGGCTGACCGGGAGGATCTTGTTCTCCTGAAAGAGACTCCGGACCCTGAATTCCTAGCTTATTTGGAAGAAAAGAAGATAGCACTACCATCAATCGCGATTGGCGCACGGTCTGAATATACGGGTGAGTTCCGCAACCGGATTGCTGTTCCTTACTTGATGGACGAGCAGGAGGAGCAGTTTCTCAAGGAAAACGGAGGGAGCTGGATCGGCCCGCCAGCCCGATTGTCCGTAGAACTGAACAGCAAGATCGCAACGCGTAAATTATGCGAAGATATCGGATTTCCAGTCAGCGACGGTAGGATATGCGAGGGGCTTGATGCGATCCGCCATACTTGCGCCGAGTTGGAGGAACGGCATCCTGGAGCCCGGCTGGTTGTAAAAACCGCTTACGGTTCTTCCGGTAAAGCGCTGTTCCATATCCATCGGGGCGCGGATTTGGAGATGCTGCTTGGATATTTAGAGAGGCAGATCTCGCGGGGAGGCGGGCAACCGGTTGTGACGGTGGAACGCTGGCATCAGGTCGAGCGCCATCTGACGGCACAGCTCTGGCTGGGGGGAACCGATTGCGAGATCCTGGCTATGACCGAGCAGAGGATTACGGATGCAGGAGTATACAGGGGGAGCCTTCTGCACCCAGACCTGCCTGAAGCCTTGATCGCGGCCTATACCGAACAGCTGCAACAGCTTGGTAAATCTTTATATTCCCGGGGCTACGAGGGTTTCATCGGGGTAGACTCCATACTGGATGAAGACGGTACTTTAATACCGGTTATTGAGATCAACGCCCGTCTTACCATGGTTACGTATTTGCTAAAGATTCGCAAGCACTTGCTCGAACGCGGGTTTCCTAGAATGGAGACCCAATCCTATGATTTCAAGCTCCACCCTGGAGCCACATTTGCAGAATTTGCTGAAAAGGTGACATCGATAAGGATCTCTGCCGAACAAGGAGGGGCATTCGTGTATGGTTTCCACCAGGATGGGGAATCGGCAGACCGTATCCGGCCTTGCAGGGTCTCGACTCTGAGCTGGGGTGTGGACGATGAAGCTGAGAAGCTTGCCCGTCAAGGGCTGGAGGAAGCCATCATGGAATGGAGGGGAGCTGTCATATGACTATGGCTTCACAACGACTGTCTAATCAGCAGGAAGTGGGCCAACCCTTTTGGTTGGAAGCAGCCAAGCCGTTTGGATCACCCGTTTATGTATATGACGAGGGAAAGCTGGCCTCCGATTATTTTTCGCTGCGGGACGCTTTACCCAAGGATGTGACGCTATATTATTCCATGAAAGTCAACCCCAATCCGGAGGTATGTCGTCTCATAAACGGCTGGGGTTCGCCGATTGAAGTTGCATCGGTTGGGGAGTATGAGGTTGCCCGCTCTAACGGGGTAAATCCGCACAGCATCGTGTTTACCGGACCGGGCAAAAGCGCGGACGAGATTCATCATGTGCTTCGTCATGGGATCTACGCGATTAATGCGGAGTCCATCCCGGAGCTATTCGTCATTCACGATGAAGCGGTTGCGCTTGGTATTGCCGCTCCCGTTATGTTAAGGGTCAATTTGTCTATTGGAGCCAAAGGCTCGCGGATGTCATCGGTCGGACTTGCCTCCCAGTTTGGCATCGACGACAGTGACATTAATGAAGCGGTGCAAACCGCCATTAACCTTGAAGGGCTAGAGCTGATCGGATTGCATACGTACCAGGGCACGCAAAATTTCCACCTCGACTTTTATCGGGAGAGCGTTCCGATGATGTTCGGTCTCACCCGGCAGGTGCGCAACCAATTCGGCCTGCAGCTTCGATGCTTAGGGCTCGGCGGCGGTTTCGGCGTTCCCATGTTTGAAGGCGATGAGCCGTTTCCTGTCGAAGCTTTCGGGGCGTATCTTGCCGGGGAGTTAGAGCGTAACCGGGATCTGGAACTCAAAATGGTATTCGTAGAATCAGGGCGGCGAATTGCCGCAACGATGGGGATTTATGCGGTCAGAGTGCTGTACACCAAGCTCTCCAAAGGCAAAGCCTTCGCCATTGTCGATGGGGGGACTCACCATCGGGCTTTTTCCAGCCTGATGGGACGAAGCTTCAAGCAGCCTCTGCCGCTTCAACTTTGGAAGGCGGGGGAGCGCAAGCTATACGAATCCGGTGAAGGAGAGGGGCGAGTCTCCTACAATGTTTGCGGTAAATTGTGCACTCCCGCAGATGTGCTGCAAGGCAGCGTCATGCTCCCGCCTCTAGAGCCGGGGGATTGGATCGCGTTTCCCCATATGGGGGCCTATGGCTTAACCTGCGGCAATGTTCATTTTCTGTCTCATGCTCTTCCGAAGGAAGTTATGCTTCGCCCTGACGGTACGTTGAATGATGTGAGCTGGCTATCCACCTAATAAGTGAGTTCATCATAGGGAGTTGACCATGTGACACCTACCGATCGGATTTTGCCTTATAATGACATATGGCTTGATTGTGTCAATAATAACTTGATGTCGATTCTCATTAGTCATCATTCATCGTTCGAGAAGCTGCCGCTGACTTTTAAAACGCAGTACTGGAAAAAACTCATCCACCAGACATTCCCCGAAGACAATTTTGAAAGCTTGCTGCATCAAGGATTAATGCTGCCGAAGGTTCAATATGACACGGAACAGCTCTATCATTATCTTCGCTTTGAGGATCAGCTTCTTGAGCAATCAGATATCCCTTTGCTGGATGAGATGATTCAAGGCGCTTTAGACAAGAAGAAATATGTCTTTCTCGATGTGGACCGTTTTTTTTATTCCAGTGGAAGAGAATCCGGTAAAATACATTTTATCCATCCGACCTTTATTCATGGGAAATGCGCGAGTGGGGGGGCATACACAGTAATTGAAGATTGCTTATCTCCAGGGCGAATGCACGATTATCAAACTCCACTTGAAGTCATTATGGAATCTACCCAATATCTAATGACAAGCGGCAAAAAAGTCAGATTCATAATGGTTTCTGTGCATGAAGGATCGATCAGGAATTTTAACCATGAATTTTCAGTACGGGACTCGTTTATCTCAGAACTCAGAAGCAATCTGTTGGATGATAAAGTCGTTTTTCTTGAGCAATATGGTCTTAATTATCAGTTGGGACTACAAGCGTTGACCGATTATGTAGAGGAATTCGAAGAACTTGTAGGTCATTTGAACGATACCAGCATATTTGCCTTGAGAAGCAGTTCTTTTGCACAGAATCATAAGAAGAATAACAGGCTTTTTAAGCTACTGGAAGATCAATCGTCCCATACAAATCTCTATAAGAAGTTAGCAGAACAAAGCGTGGAACTAAGTCGTTTATGGGAAATTTATCGAACGACAGTTATTAAAATGATCGCATCTAATAATCATGTTCATGATCAAGCTATCGTAAAACTCGAAGAGATTGTGAAGAAAGAATATCACATGGTCCAGACGATGAAAATGGCAACTGAGGTTAGTAACGCTTAGAAAAAAGGCCGCCAATTGGCCAATGTCATTAAGTTAAGGCGCAGGACCAAAGATTAACAAAAAAGCAGGTTATCGAAAAGATAGCCTGCTTTTTTGTGTGAAAATAAGAGAAAAACACAGCCACTTCTTCTGCTTTTGTCCAACAGAGAAATAAAATCTTGCCGTCTGCATTGGCGTATTTGTTTCAAAAATTTACGCAATCCTATACGGATCTCAAGAACTACCGAGGGTATCGGTTACTCGCCATTGACGGTTCGGATTTGCATTTTGCCACTGACCCTGCGGATACTGACACCTATTTTCAAAGTCAATCGGAAGCAAGAGGCTATAATCTGCTCCATTTAAACGCCACCTATGACCTTTGCAACAGACTTTACGTGGATGCGATTGTTCAATCACGGAGATTAAGTAATGAGAGAAAAGCGCTAGGGGATATGGTTGACCGTTCCTCCATTGAGGGAAAAACGATTGTCATTGCCGATCGAGGTTATGAAAGTTACAACAATTTCGCGCATATTGAACGCAAGGGGTGGAACTATGTCATTCGAGTAAAAGATCTGGCCTCCAGTGGTATTCTCTCGGGCTTGCGTTTGCCCAATAGCGGTTCGTTTGATCAGGAGATTCATCGGGTGCTTACTAAAAAACAAACCAAAGAGGTCAAAGCTCATCCCGAAATGTACAAGTTCGTCCCTTCTACGTCTACCTTTGATTTCTTAGATCTGAAGGAGCAACTGTACTACCCCATATCTTTTCGGGTAGTTCGGTTCGTCCTGCCAGGTGGCGCTTATGAGACCGTTATTACGAATCTGTCTGAAGCAGAATTCCCACCCGATGAACTCAGGTCCATCTATAACATGCGGTGGGGGATTGAAACTTGCATTTAGCAAGAAAACAGAGATAGGTCTAACGCCATGAATACAATGATATTCTCCCGACAATATACGACAGACGATCAGGATGAAATATATTACTATGTAAAAAGACCCGGATTGATATAAAAAAAGGAGTAATCTATCATGCTAAACAGCTCTTTAAAGAAGGAAGCTATCGAGAATCTGAAATCGGCACTGCGCAAATATGAGGTTTCTTCTGAAAAGGTAAAAGGAAATGCAATCAAATTACATAATGTTCGCACTTACGGCACCGATGTTATTAAAAAAGTGGAGGCTTATATTAATACACTTGCCAACACGCCAAAGGAGTTTGCCAAAAGCATTGAGCAGGTTCGTGTTAATCTGGCCAGCTTTAAGGCGTTAAGTGAAATTTCCTATGATGAAAAAACAATGATTAAGCTGGCCGGAGGTGGCGCGGCAGCAGGCGTAGCAGCTGGTGTAGCAACAGCAGCACTAGCACCGACGGCAGCGATGGCAATTGCGACTACCTTCGGCACAGCTTCAACAGGCGCTGCTATCTCCGGACTGACGGGAGCAGCAGCAACTAATGCGGCTCTAGCCTGGTTGGGCGGCGGTGCACTTGCCGCGGGCGGCGGTGGTATGGCAGGCGGCAGTGCCCTTCTTGCCTTGGCAGGACCGGTCGGCTGGGGCATTGGCGCTGTGAGTCTTGCAGCTGGCGGTTTCCTTGCCAGCAAGAAGAACAAGGATGCAGCGATCAAAGCGGATAAAGAGCGGGTGGAGATTGTTAAAGCCACTAGGGTGCTGGAGGCTACTGATGCTGAGATTGTACACTTGAAGGAATCCACGCAGAAGCTGGCAATCGGTCTGGAACAGAGTCTGATGACCTTTACCGGTACTGCCAGATCGATCCGGTCCTTTACCGAGTTCACCCAGGACCAACGGGATATCCTGCGGGCGATCATTAATAATACAGAAAGCCTGTCAGCGTTGTTCATGAAGGAAGTTGGCAAATAAGATGGCTTCACAGGTATGGAAGAACCAGATAACTGCTGTCGGTATTGGCGCATTTAATGACTGGAAACATGAAGCTGCGGCCCGTAATATTGATCAGACTGTCAGAGATGTGCTGGCAGCTCAGGGAGAACAAGAGTCTTTTTTTGAAAATGCCTTGGGTCATATGCAAAAAATGCGCCAGTTCCTTGCAAAGCCGGATAATATCTTGGGGTCCGGGCAGACGAAGCATGGAGAAGTGGCGGAACAAATGGAAGTGCATGTGCGCAATGCCCGGGCAGCATTGCACGGCAACCCGGAGGTAGCTACCTTTGAAGGGGTTGGAAGAACAGCGCCGGAGGACTTTATTCTAAAAGGCGTTAAGGTCCAGTCGAAGTTTATCAACGGTACCAATAATACACTCAAGCATGTGCTGGAGCATTTTGATAAATATGAAAATTTATCGATGAACTACTCGATTCCGAAGGATCAATACGAGATTATTCAGACTATCCGCTCCGGCAGTATGCCGGCAGGCTTAAACGAGAAATCTGTCCGGGCCATTCTTAAGAAGGTGGAGGAACTTGAACAGCGTACCGGCCGGAGCTTCCAGAATGTAGTTAAGCCTTCTATCTCGGAATATAGTGAAGTCCAGCTGGGTAAAGCAGGCGGGACGGTCACCAAGGTTCAGGACCAGCTTGTGGATGAGAATCGGCGTATCCAAAAAGACATCCGTCAGGACGGGAAAGAAAAAGTGAAGCAGATTGAAGCGCAAAAGTCGCCTTCCATCAGGGAAGGAGTCAAAGCAGCGGGTACGGCTGCTGTTGTTTCTGCTTCCTTATCCGCAGTTACCGCCATTTACCGTAAGGTGAAGGAGGGGAAGAAGCTTCAGGAGTTTGAACAGGAGGATTGGCAGGAGATCGGGCTTGATGGAGCGAAGGCAGGCGTTACGGCCGGAACGATTTATGCACTGACCAATCTGACGTCACTCTCTGCTCCATTCGCCGGAGCAGTCGCGAGTGCCATGATGGGATTGTCTTCCTTGATGGCTGATCTAGAGCAGGAGCAAATCTCCATGGACGAATTTGTTACACAAGGACAGGTACTCTGTATCGAAGCGGGCATTGCGGCAACAGGGGGAGCTATCGGCCAGATGCTGATTCCGGTTCCGGTGCTGGGTTCCATTATCGGAACAGTAACAGCTAACCTGGTGTGGGGTTTCGCCAAGGGGAAGCTTGAGGCAAGGGAGCAGGAATTAAAGTGTATGCTTGATGCTTACACAGATTCCATACTGGCAAAAGTCGATCAGGCATATCTGGAGATCATTACCCGGATTAACCAGACTTACAGCCGTTATCATTCACTTATTGAAGCAGCCTTCGATGTGAAGGCGAATTCGGCAGTACTGGCCGCTGCTTCCGTGGATTTGGCAGTGGAGCTGGGTGTGGAGGAGTCCAGAATTTTGCGGACTGATGAAGATTTGTTTGAGTTTTTTATGGGATAACGTTGTATACAGACAGCAAAGTGAACATATGTAATGGAGGCGGCACAATGTCTCGTCTCTTTTAACATTTGAAAACATAAATAAGTTGCATATTCTCCCATTCTCTGCAAACACCAACCATGGGGGATGGCTAATGAAACAGCAAACTGTCAAAAGAAAATAAAGTATTAGACTTCCAGTGTTTCATTAAGCTAACGGGCAGGATAGCATAATGATTTCGCGAATACTGTACATAATGGCTACTTCCAATGTTTTGATTAAAAGAGAACGTGGTGGTACGCTATAAAAAACTCAATAGGAGCTTAATGATGAGCGAATTTAGTGCAAGTTATCATTTGCAGACAAGCGATCAGCAAAAAGTCGTTGAATTAATTAGAGCTTCAAACAATAAAGGATTTGTTTTCCCTGAGTCTAATGGTTGGGTGACTTTTATTGTTAAGGGACCGGCATTTGGTATCCGTAAATCGATTGTATCATTAAATACAGGCTTATTAGTTCATTATTCATATATGGAAGATCACGGATGGGAACTATCCATTTTTGAGAAGGATGAAATCATATCTACATATAAGTGCGATTGGACTGATGAACTAATTATTGAGAAAGATGGGTTTGATATGGTTCTACTTAGAGAATTAATTATGAAGCAGGGTAATTCAATTGAAGACGTGGAAAAAGCTTTTGATTTAGTGAAATATGTTGGTGAAGAGCCGCCAGCTTATTTTATCGCAAATAAACTAGGATTAAGCTATTTTGAATGGTTGTCCGCTGATAACATCGGCGATGGCTCAAATTATGAAAACTTAGTAATTGTGGATTAGTCGAGAAAGAGAAGATTAAAGCCCATGAAGGTTCGCGAAGGTGGGAACGCTACTCAATTGGTATTTCCAAGTCATTGCGCTAACGGGAAACGCTAGTTCAACACGCACCAGTTGATTATTAAAACCTCTCCTTAGAAGCAAACTAGATTTAATCGCTTCTAATGGGAGGTTTTGTTATGCAATTAAGTAAGTTGTGGAGGTTATATGAAGCTGACAAGCGTATTCAAGAATTCAGTACGAGAACTTTAAAAGCATACGCCCTTCAGCACAAAATGTTGATGCAAGCGCTCGGTAATCTCGATATCACAGAGGTAATTAGATTGTGTAGTACCAAACTCCAAAGATTTTCCCTTGGAAAGAGTTAATAAGGGGACTTTGTGTCAATCAAACAAACAACACAGACATGTAGGCCAATAACAAGAGATCGTCTTATACATATGTACAAAATACGGGTTTTGTGAAGAAGTAGTAAAATCAATATTCATTAGGAATGTTCTTCAATCAAAATTCAGAAATTCTTAAGAATTTCCCTCTAAAGTTCTTCAGAGTTTATCTCTATTATGGATACATTGATTTTCATTAAAATGATGATCCGTTTAGGAGTTGAACGTTTGAAGCTTATGAAACCATCCACAAAATCAGCTTATTTATCTTTGCTGTGGCTTGCTGCGATTCCAAGCTTGAATGTTTTCTTTTGTTACCAGCGTTTATCATTCCATATATTCTGTGGTATCCATTCATTACAGGTGCTTTACAGGTGCTTTGATTACACTTGCTTTTATTGACAGAAAAACTTATTTTCAGACGCTGATTGCACTTTGCTGCGGATTGGTGATTTCTTACATTTTCTTTTCATTATTTCAGACTGGAATTGACCGACCGGATCTTCAGGGTCTCACCAACAAGTTGGTGAGGTATAATGAGTTATAATAAATACTTGAACAAACCTAACTACACATTGGAGGATCAATGAAGATGAGAAAGCTCGTTCTATTTCTGCATTCATCGCTTGACGGTTTTGTTGAAGGGCCGAACGGCCCCATGGATATTAGCTGGGTTGCCTATGATGCTGATCTGGAGAGACACGCAAGAGAAATTCTGAGTACAGCGGACACGGTTCTTTGGGGACGTGGAACTTATCAGATGATGCACAGTTATTGGCCTTCCGTGCCAGCAGATCCCTCCGCTTCCCAACATGAACGGGATCATGCGGAATGGATTGAGAAGACAGCCAAAGTTGTCTTTTCCACAACCCTGGAGAACGTCGAATGGAATAATTCCAGACTGGTCAAATCAGACGTCGAGGAAGAGATCAAGCGCCTCAAACAGCAGCCAGGCCAGGATATCGTTATCCTCGGCAGTCCCCGGTTCGCCCATACTCTTATGCAGCTTGGTCTAATCGATGAGTACAAAATTACGGTCTCTCCCGTCCTGATTGGCAGCGGGCTGCCGTTATTCCAAGGGTTTCAGGAGAAGACTAATCTGAAGCTTATCGAGAACAAAACATTTGATTCTGGAGCGATAGGCCTCGTATACCAGACCGTTAGATGATCTAGTCACTTATATGGCTGCTTTTAAGCGCATGGGCCTGGGGGCCTTCGGAGCCGGCTTGTTCGGGTCGGTCCTGTTATCCGGGTTAGGCTTCCTGCTGGTGAAGGTCTTGGTATGACTTTCAATTCATATCTATTTGGTTTAACCCAGACAAAACAAATAATCAACCCGCATCCACGGGCTGATCATCATCTCAACATTTCAACATTCTGTTATATATTCATTTCTGTTATATATTCATTAATGATTTACCTTCATTTATCAGTTATCAACATCTGCATAAGCGCCAGCAACTGATCCATATTGATCGGCTTGCTTAGATACTCCGTAGCTCCAGCCATAATTACACGTTCCCGGTCTTCTTGCATGGCTTTGGCAGTCAAAGCAATAATCGGTACATCCTGGTGGCCGTGTAGCTCCTTGATCTGCTTAATGGTCTCATAGCCGTTCATGACGGGCATCATGATATCCATAAGGATGAGATCAAACGATGCGGAGTTCTGCAATGCCTTAAGCGCATCTTCTCCATTGTGTGCTGCCGTGATGTCCAGTCCTTTTTGAGACAGGATTGTGGTTAGCGCATATAAGTTACGTTCATCATCGTCAACCAGCAGCACTCTTTTGGAAAATAAAGGATTATGATTGTCTTGAGTCTCTATATCATCAATAGATTTATCCAAATCGACAGAAGTATATACTTCTGCGGTAACCTGCTCATCCTTCTTCTGCTCTTGATGTACCGGGAGATACACACTGAATGTACTGCCCGCCCCTTCTGCACTCACTAGCTTAAGCTGGCCGCCAAGCAGCTCTGTAAGCTCTTTGGAGATCGATAATCCCAAGCCGGTTCCTCCGTATTTACGCTCCGTATCACCTTCCGCCTGCTGAAAGGCGTTAAAGATAAGACCCTGTTTGTTCTTGGCAATGCCGATGCCGGTATCAGTCACACTGAAAACAATGCAAGGCCCTGCCGCAATCCCTTCCAGTTCCAGAAGCTCTTCAGCAGATGCCATGCGTATTTCCAGAGTTACCGTGCCTTGAGCTGTGAATTTGAACGCATTGGATAACAGATTTATAATAATCTGTCTTAAGCGGTGAGGGTCCGTGTATAGGATATCCGGCAGTTCGCCGCTTAATTTCACCTGCAACGGAATGCTTTTCTTCTGGGACAGTTGGCCAAAATGAAGGGATGCTGACTCCGGAATTTCGGATATATTCACTTCTTCCATGGTAATGTCCATCTTCCCGGCCTCGACCTTGGACAAATCCAGAATGTCATTGATCAGTGCCAGCAGATCCTGACCCGACGAATGAATCGCCTGGGTAAATTCAAGCTCCTCTGCATTCAGTGAGCCCGACGGATTCTCCATCAGGAATTCGGAGAGCAGCATAATCCCGTTCAGAGGCGTCCGCAATTCATGCGACATATTGGCCAGAAACTCCGATTTGTATTGTGTGCTCCGCTTCAGCATTTCGGCATACTGGGTCAGCTCCTCACGCGCATCTTGGGCTTCCCGGCTCTTTTGCTCAGCGATCGCGTTCTGATCTTCCAGCTTCTTGTTGGTGATCAGCAGGGATTCGGCCTGAATATGCAATTCTTCGGATTGCGTCTGCAGCTCTTCTGAATACACTTGCAGCTCCTCATTCTGACGCTGGGACTCTTCAAGTAACCGGTCAATTCTCATGCTGCTGACGGTACTGACAATGGCGGCTCCGAATTGTGCGGCAACCGACTCCAGAAACGCGATATTCGCTAAGGTCAGCGGTGCAAAAGAGGCAATCTCAACGACCGCCACCACTTCTCCCAGAAAACTCACCGGCAGCAGCAGCAGATGCTGCGGCGAAGAGGCCCCCAAGCCGGAACGGATATGAATATAATTCTCCGGGAGCGGAGCAATATTCAGGGTGTGCCCTTCTTTGGCACATTGTCCGATGAGACCTTCCCCATAGAGAATTCTCTCCTGCTCCGTATCCACGCTGCTCCCTGCAAACACCGCAGACCGGGTCAGGTAATCCTCCCCGCATTCCTGAGAACGGATATACAGCGTGCCATAGGGATAACCGATCATTTCTGCCGTCTTGCTGAGGAAGATATCCCCCAGCTTCGCAATTGTGGTAACACCCTGATACCCTTCCATCAAGCCATTGGCCCGCTCCTGGAACCATTCACGCTCCTGCTGGCTGTTCAGCAGCTGGTTCGTCGCATGACCGAGATCGCTGACTTCATCATTAGTGGTCATCGTCAGACGGGTATTCAGATCCCCGGTGCGGACAAGAGCCGTTAAGGTCCCGGTAATTTTCCGCACAGTCGCCGAGATAGAATGAGCTATGATCCAGGAGGCAGATATTCCTGCTGCGGCGATCAGGAACCAGACGATATACAAGATTTGCAGCAGAAATTGGTTGCGATCCGCTTGCTTATCTATCAGCAGGTTAGTATTCTCATTCATCGTCGCCCGATACCCGCTGATTTGGCTGCGAATCCGGTCCATCTGGTCTATGCCTGCATCCGTATTGAAGATTTTTAGGATCTGCGCATCCTGCCCCTCTTTTTTGAGCTGAATGACCGGGTCTCCGGTGGCCGCAATCCATCGATCTACATTCTCCTTAATACTGTGCAGGCGGTTAAGCTGAAGGGCCCCGGCATTCGTTAGCGCAGCCAGTTGGTCGTAATTGCTGTCCAGGGAAGCCTGTCCCTGCCGGTAAGGCGCCAGATATTTGTCTTGCCCGGTGATAACATACCCCCGCTGTCCCGTCTCCATGTCCAGTATATTTTTTTCAAGCTGATTCGTTAAATTGGTCATTTCCCGGTCTTGTTGGGTAATGGAGTTAGTCGCTTGCTG
The DNA here is from genome assembly GCF_038006885.1 of Paenibacillus sp. FSL R7-0302. Taxonomy (NCBI): domain Bacteria; kingdom Bacillati; phylum Bacillota; class Bacilli; order Caryophanales; family Paenibacillaceae; genus Paenibacillus; species Paenibacillus sp. FSL R7-0302. The sequence continues at coordinate 2,631,516 of NZ_JBBOWB010000001.1, read as the reverse complement.
TAAGGAATGAATGCGTCCGTGCACTACAATTACAAACGCCAGTAAGGCGGAAACAATGAGTACAGTGATAGATAATATCTTAAGTTGAACGGTAAAACGAATTCTCCGCACAAATAACCTCCGCTCTGTCTGCTCTATGGATGGATAGAATCCTATTCTACACGTTTATCAGAAGTTAATATAGCTTTATTGTCATAGATGCGAAGGTTTAATGTCTCTATCTGCAGCTGGTGTGATTGTCCTGCCCTGCAGCATAGATCCATAACAAACAGCTAGAGCCTCTAGAAGTTCTAGAGGCTCGTAGTAGTATTACTATATTTAGTTGCCAGTCATCTTCTGATACATACTCTCCGAAATAGTTCTTCTGGCAGTTACATATCTATCCTTATAGTAGCTTGAAGACAGCTTGGTGATGGTTACTCCATTATTGCTTGAGGAATGTGCAAATTTGTTGTCGCCCACATAGATGCCTGCATGCGAGATGCCGTTGCCTCCGGTGTCGAAAAAGACAAGATCTCCCGGACGTAGATCGGACTTGGCTACATATTCGCCTGCACTTGCCTGCGACTTGGATGTTCTCGGAAGATCTAAGTTGAACTTGCCAAATATGTATATTATAAATCCGGAACAGTCAAACCCTTCAGATGCCTTGGTGCCCCCCCATTTATATGGAGTTCCCATAACCTCATTAACCTCTTGGTCAAGCCTGGAGCTGTCATCCGCAGATGCTCTTTCAGATCCAAACGATAGCAATAGTACAATCCCCAGTAGCCACACGATCCCTTTCTTCAAAAAGAACTCAGTCTCCTTTCTTGCCGGCTAATGCTGCCTGACATATATTAATTTTTTGTAACTATTATGAATGATAGTGTAATAATCTCCGTTCGTCAACCCCTTCGGCGCTTTTTGAAAGAGTTTACATTCCCAGGCCCAGGTTAATCTCCCGGATTCTCGCAAGCGGCACCTTCGGCTCACGTTCCGCAGTCATTAAGCCGTTGACCTCATCCTGAACGTCCGTAACCTGCGTATAACAGTAGCCGGAGATGAACGGAATGGCCTGAATTGCCCGGGTCAAGCTGCCGAACCGCTCCAGAAAAGCTTCCTCGCTATCCACCTGCTGGCCATACCCCCAGCCGTGCTCGCTCTTGAAGGCAATCCCCCCATACTCGCTGATGATAATCGGCTGCCCCTTATAGCTATACCCTTCTGCAAAAGCAAACTTCCATTCGTTATACGTGCCGCTGCCGCCGGTAATAGAATCTTTATCCTTATAGGTTTCATATAACGCTTCGCCCCGCTCCACATAATCATGCAGGGTCAGAATGTCGGACACCGTGTGCTCCCACCCGTCATTCGTGATCACCGGACGATAAGGATCGATAGATTTGGTCAAATAATAGATACCCTCAGTGAATGTCTGCTGCCGGACGTCATGAAGAATATTCTGCACGCCCCACGATTCGTTAAAAGGCACCCAGGTGATGATGCACGGATGATTATACTGCTGCTGCACAACCTCCAGCCATTCTTTAGTGAAACGCTCCAGCGCCTCGTCGTTATATTCATAAGCGGCCGCCATCTCTGACCAGACCAACAGCCCTTTGACGTCACACCAGTACAAGAAACGGGCGTCCTCCACCTTCATATGCTTGCGCAGACCGCTCCAGCCCATCTCCATAATCGCCTCAATATCTTGAATCAGCGATTCTTCTGACGGCGGGGTCAAATGAGTATCGGACCAGTAGCCCTGGTCCAGGATCAGTCTTTGATACAGCGGGATATTGTTCAGCAGAATCTGGCCCCCCTTGATCGAAATGCTGCGCATGCCGAAATAAGAGCCTACCCGGTCAATCTCCTGTTCACCCGCATACAGCACGAATTCGATGTCAAAAAGGTTCGGATTCCCCGGTGACCACAGGTTCTGCAGCCAAGGGCCGTTAATGCCTTCCATCATGCTGACCTCCACAGTCATGCTTGATCTGTCCACTGGCAAGCTAAGCTTATTTACTCGCTCCCCTTGAAACGTAATTTCCGTCTCCAGCCGGAGATCCTTTTCTTCCGGGAGGCCGTGTACGCGATAATCCAGCCGGAGCATTTGGCGGTTAATGTCGGGCGTCATTTTCACAGAATCCAGCCGGGTAGCGTGGACATGCTCCAGCCAGACGCTTTTCCAGATGCCGGTGGTCTGCACATAGAATGAGTCGTGGTTCCGGCCCGCCCAGCGCTGCTTGCCCCGGGGCTGGAGACAGCTGTCGCTGTCGGTCACCATCAGTACGATCTCGTTCACGCCATCCTGCTTAAGCAGATCGGTAATATCGAAGGAGAACCGCGCATACGCCCCCTCATGCTCTCCTGCGAAGCCGCCGTTCACCCAGCAGACCGCCTTATAATCCACGCCTTCAAAATGCAGCACCGTCCGCTTCCCTTCTACCGCCGGGGACAGGACGAGTTGCTTGCGGTACCAGATCCGTGGATGGAAGGTCTCCTCACCGATGCCGCTGGCCGCTGTCTCGTAGGTGAATGGAACGTTGATCGTATGTGTGGCCGGAAAATGGTCCATCCAGCGCTCCGCAACGCCTGCATTATCATCATCGAAGCTAAAGTCCCATTCTCCGTTCAGATCCAGCCACTGGCTGCGGACCATTTGGGGTCTCGGGTAGTTAGGGGTATAGAATTTCGTAGCTGGCTTTGTAGTTGCTGTAGTAGACATCTCGAACCATCCTCTTTCTCATCACTGAAGTATTCTCTATTCACTATCACAGAGTACTCCCTTGTCCCGGGAAAGAAAATGAATTATCCTATCTATTGACTGATCTATTATCTAAAAGGTGGAATTGTGTATGATCACCCTGAAGCGGTGCGGTGCGAATGTGATTCATCCGGAGGGCATGACAATCGACCGCCCGGAGGGCTCCGGCGATTATGTCTTCGTATTCTTTCGAAGCAAGATGGAGCTGAGGCTTCAATCGCGGAGCATGTATGCTGAACCGAATACTTACATCATCTATAACAGAGACAGCCACTATTACTACAAGGATGCGGAGCTGCCGCTGGTGCATGACTGGTTCCATTTTGAGCTGGAGAGTGCGGATACTTGGTTTGACCGCTTGAAGCTGCCGCTGGATACCTTAATGAAGGCCCATGACCCGCTCTATATCACCAGAAAAGTAAATGAGCTGCACTGGGAGAATCTGCAGAACGGCAGCTTCCGCCAGGAGATTATCGACTCCATTATGAGCTGCCTGTTCATGAAGCTTAGCGATATGCGGCATCACGTAGAGGCCAGCCATAGGGTCAGCAGATACTATGATTCGTTCCTGATTCTGAGAAATAAAGTACTCAGTTCCCCCTCCATCTGGTATTCTGTCGAAGCACTGGCAGAGCGGATGAACATGAGCCCTTCCTATTTCCAGCAGATCTACAAGCAGATCTTCAGCATCCCGGTCGTCAGCGACATCATTCAGAACCGGCTGGGGCACGCGTCCTATTTACTGAAGAGCACCACGTATAGCGTCAGCCAGATTTCTGCGATTTGCGGCTATGAGAACGATGTCCATTTCATGCGGCAGTTCAAGAAGTTCATAGGACAGACGCCGAGTGAATATCGAGGGAAGGGCTGATGGCGAAGGAAGGCAGACCGGGGTTATTGGCTTGGATGAGCGGGATTAACGATTCCGTAATAAACCAAATCCTCATACGAATTAATCTTATGTATTTGATCTTTCAATGTGCCTTCATAGGTCATTCCGCACTTCTGCATAATTCTTCCTGAGGCCGGGTTGGAGGCGAAATGCCGGGCATAGACCTTGTGATACTTCTTTTCGGTAAAAGCAAATTCAATAACCACCCGGGCAGCCTCGGTTCCATAACCATGCCCCCAATGGGCTTCGCCGATCCAATACCCGATTTCACCGTTATGATGGGACAGATGATTAGATAACCCAATCGCTCCATATAACCGGCCGTCTGCCTTGTCAGTGATAGCGAAGTCATACATCTTATCCAGGTCAAAGTTCTGTTCATGGTTCGCGATCCAGTCCACCGCACACTCTATTGGATAAGGATACGGAAGCGTCAAAGTACTCTTGAATATATTGTAATTGTTACAATGATAGCTGACATCCATTGCATCCGTTGGCTTAAACAAGCGCAGCAGTAACCGATCTGTTTCAATCGCCCGCTCGGTTCGGTGATATATCATTTAACTTCTCTCCCTATCAATTCATTTGGAGTTGTTATGTAAGATGCAATTCAGAAGTTAACAAAAAAGCAAAAGAAGTGGAGGGGAAATTTGGAACTGTAGGAGCGTAGCGTCCGCCTGAAAGCTTTCCGCAGGAAAGCTCGCATCGGAAGCAAAGGCTGTATTTGGATTTCTACCGCAAGAAGCGGTTCTAATTATGAAATCCAAATACAACAGCGGCCGGAGGGCCAAATGTTCACCGCAGCGACGACCATGCTTCAATTGCTAATCTTAAGTGCTTTTTTATAATCAAAAAATCCACATGATCACAACAACAATCAAAGCAATAACACCTACTGCAATTAACAGATCAGAGATCTGCCGCCAGAATCCCAAAGGCCCTTCACGATGAAGCTTCTGCTCATTGACGTCATGGTTGGCCTTGTGCCCGCCGGGATCATTCGAATAGATAGAGGGTCCAGGGTGTCCACCGCCAGTAGGGAATTCAGTCATCAGAATCACCTCCCTTTTCATAATTATACACCATTTAATCTCATTTATGGTAAACGAAAAGAATTTGATATAGCTTACATTTGAATTTTAGTTGGAAATATCCTAATTTAAAAAGATAGAGTTTCAGCAGTTAACGGAAGAGGTGAGCGTAGCGTGGCGGAAATACATGAATTGATGTCAAAGGGAACCCGGGCTTTGATCGAGGATAACTTCCTCCAGCTCATGGAGCAGGAAGGATTTCACAAGGTGAGCGTACGCCAGCTGGCGCTTAGAACACATATTAACAGGGGAACGTTCTATCTGCATTTTACGGATAAATACGATCTGCTGGAACAGCTGCAACGGGAAATACTGACAGGTCTGGAGCAGGTGATGGTTGTCAAAATCGTACGCGAAGAGATGTCCGGGCATTATCTGAAGGGCTTGCCCTATCCGCCCTTGGTGCATATCCTTGAGTATCTGCACCAGCACGGCGAGCGAATCCGCTTATTTCTCGGGGCCAAAGGGGATGCGGCATTTCCGGGGCAATTCAAGGAGGTTATCAAACGCAGCTTCTACCGGAAGCTGGAGATGAATGGCGTATTTGCCGGCCACCCGGCGGTTCCTCCGGAGTATCTCGCTGCGCATTCCGCATCCATTTTTCTCGGAATTACGGAAGAATGGCTGCACAGCGGGATGCCTTATACTCCGGAGGAGCTGGCGGTGATCTATAATGAAGTGTTATTCATGCAGTCGACTCTGATCGCTAAGGGTTAAATTGTAATCAGTACCTTACCACGGATCTTACCGGCCTCGCTCATGGCATGTGCGGCAGCCAGCTCGGCCAGCGGCAGACGGCCGGTAATCCAGAGCTTCAGCTTGCCCGCATCCACCAGCTCTGCAACCCGCGTCAGCAGCGTGCGATCCTCTTGTGCAAACAGCCGGTGTGCCTTAACGCCAAGCTGCGCTGCCAGCATTTCGTCCGCAGGATTCACCGCCGAGATCAGCGCTCCTCCCTCTTTTAGCAGCGGCAGCCATGTATTAAGTACCTCTGTACTCTCAGGGGACAGATTGAGGATCAGATCCACCTTGTCCTTCAGCTTGTCCGTGACGCTCTCCTTGGTGTAATCAATGATCTCGTCAATCCCCAGCTCCTGAAGCATCGGCACACTGGCCGCTGAGGAAGTCCCTATGACATACGCCCCATGCTGCTTGGCGAATTGCACCGCATAGCTGCCTACCCCGCCAGCGGCTCCCGCAATCAGCACACGCCCGCCCTGCGGCAGATTACCATGATCGAATAACCCCTGCCATGCGGTTAAGACACCAATCGGCAGCGCAGCTGCATCGGATAACTCCAGTGAGGCTGGAGCGAACGCAGCATGATGCGCTTTGGTGACCACATATTCTGCGGCAGCACCGTCCCGGGACATATCGAGCGCAGCATAGACCTTGTCCCCCGGCTGAAAGTCCGTAACCTCTGCGCCTGCTGCTTCCACCGTACCTGACACCTCAAAGTTAGGAATGTAAGGAAATTCATGCGGGAAAAAGGCTTGCAGGTAGCCCTTGCGGATTTTGACATCTGCCTGATTGAACGCGGTCCCTGCCACCTTAATCAGAATCTCGTCCGCTGCGGGAACGGGAATCGGCGCATCCTCATACTTTAACTCTTCCAGCCCTCCAAATTGATGTATCCGAATCGCCTTCATATGTGTGGCTTCGTTCATTGCGATCACTCCTATGGATGAATTGGGAATCCGCGTACCGTTGAAGCAATAGGTGTACTGTTCCTGTAACTCATTGTAGAGTTCAGCCCAAGCGGATACAATCAACAATCAGGCCTCAAGTGTTCATTCTTCTCTCTAAGGGGTAGTAGAGTATAATGGCACAGGCATCCTTGATGATAACCTGCTACTGAAAGGAGACTACCTATGGACTATATGGATACGATCGATCTCGTTGCCATTCTGGCGCTGGTGCTGGTATTACTGCTTATGCTTAGCGTGTTCAGCCTGAAGCGGCGTGTGAACGAGCTGGAAGCCCGGCTCAACCAAAGAGATCCTTACGGAGAAATGCCCGCTGACCCCTCCTTCAGCCGAACCGCACATATTCCTGCGCCCATGTTCGTGCAGAACCCGGAGCTGGCACCGGATCTGGAGCGGAGGATCCGCCTGCTGTTAGCCGAGGGCAAGAAGATTCAGGCAATCAAGGTCATGCGCGAAGCGCGGAACCTGGGCCTGAAGGAAGCCAAGGATTACGTGGAGAACCTGGAACGGGGCGGGAACTTCCGCTGAGTGAACCATGAGTGAATGATCAAGAATGACCTCAGACTGCCACGGGATTGTGGAAGCTGAGGTCATTCTTGGGATGAAGCTCATACCGGCAATGAAGCTAAATATCCTTGTGCATATAAATTCGCGACGAAATCAGATAGGAGCTATAGATAATGATGAGGTATGCCAGCACGCCGATGAATACGAGCAGCATATTGTCTATTTTACCGTCCTGAACCCATTGAGCAAGAGCCGGAAATTCCTTATTCAGGCTTCCAAATGTAGTGAAACTCAGCATAATTACCATCATAAAGATGAAATTAACGATCTGCATCCCTTTTTGCCCCAGCCAGTAATATAGCGGCAGGTAGAAAGCGGCAAGCAGCGGGATAACAGCTGTAATCAGTCCCAGCTCTCTCCAGCGCAGCGGTTCGTCCAGCTTGCCCATCTGTACAGCAACAAAGTACATCACGAGGGTACAGATCAGGCTGAACAGGGAGAGTGGAATGATCGTCAGATACTTGGCTTGAATCAGTCGCTGCCTTGGCACCGGCAACGTGGCCAGAAACTTCTGGTTGTTATGCTGCATATCAATCGTACAGGCGTTAATCAGTAACAATAGTGCCGGCAACAACGAGAATACCGTATAGGCTTGTGCATTGGAATATAACATAAGCACAAAATAGGGAATCAGCAGCAGAGCGAACTTCCGGGTAAGCATGAAGTCTTTGCGGATTAGCGCAATAGAATTATGCATGGGCTTCGTCCCCTTTTACCGTATAATACATAATCTCTTCCAGCGTAGGTGTCTCGCAGATTGCGGTGTCCCTGAAGTAACGTTCGCCCTCCGCACGGTTGCTGATCAGCCCCTCGAAGCCCAGCCCGTTCTCCCGCAGCCCCACGAACCACCGCCGGACATCCCGGTCCAGCAGCTCCTTCCCGCCTTTGACCAGCAGATAGCGCTCGCTCAGACTCTCCTTCATCTCGTTGAACACAATCCGTCCCTCATTAATGAATACAATATAATCGGCAATCCGGTCCAGATCCGTAGTGTTATGAGTGGAGAACAGAATCGACTTCTTCTCATCCTGGATATGCTCGCTGAGCAGCTCCAGCATCTCCCGGCGAAAAATCGGATCAAGCCCCGAAGTAGGCTCATCCATAATCAGCAGATCGGCACCATGGGACAAGGCTACGGCGAGTGAGAATTTGATTTTCATCCCCTTCGACAAGTCCTTAATCTTCTTGCCTGGAGACAGCTTGAACTGCTCCTGAAATCTCAGATATGTATCGTTGTTCCAACCGGGATAGAACGGAGCAATAATATTCTTCATCTGCTTCACGGTCATATGCTCATAATAGAAGCTCTCATCCGAGACGTAGCCGATCCGCCCCCGAATCGCAGCCTGCTCCTGACGGTTGTTCTGGCCGAAGACCCGGATGTCCCCTTGATCCTGCGAGATTAAGCCCATCATCAACTTGATCATTGAGGTCTTGCCTGCACCATTCGGGCCGATCAGCCCGGTAATGTAACCCTCCTTAATCGATAACGAAATATCCTTCAGCTCAAAACGGTCGTAGCTCTTCGTTACATGGTCCAGCTCAATTACAGTACTCATTCCTGTTCCTCCTCATAGAGCAGCTTCAGCATCTCCGCGAGTTCAGCGTATTCCATGCCCAGTTGTCTGCTCTCGTCAATAATATCCTTCAGCTTGCCCTCTACCATCCGCAGCCGCTGTTCCCGGATATATTCCTGATCGGCCCCGGAGACAAAAGACCCCTTGCCGACAATCGAGTTGATCAGCCCCTCCCGCTCCAGCTCCTCATAAGCCCGCTTGGTGGTAATGACGCTAATCTGCAGCTCCTTCGCCAGTAAGCGAATCGATGGCAGGGGCGTACCCGAGACCAGCTCGCCTTGGAGAATCATCTGGCGGACCTGTCCCACAATCTGGGCGTAGATTGGTTCGCCAGATGTACTTGATATCACGATATTCATGCAGCAGCATCAGCTTCCTTTGTGTTTGTTGTAACTAGTGTATATATGTAATATATACACTATGTCCAGTTGTGTCAATCCCTTAATGTCATACCCTTAATTAGCCGATCATTCCCTGAGACCGCAGAAAGTGGTATACGATCTCGCTCTGCAGCCTTACTCTTAAGGCATAATCCAAGCTCCAGCAGGTCTCTACGGTCACCGCCCGGGCACCGAGCAGGCGCTGGAAGGCCATCCGTGAAGTTCCTGCACGCTCCCTATGCCGTATGTTGAAGCGGTAAGCTCTATTCGTGATCGTCTGATTCATCCGCATCACAATTTGCTTCGCCAGTCCATGCGCCCGGCTGACCGGGCTGATGATCAAGGTCTGGCCGACCCGCTTCGGATTCAGCTCGGACAACCCGTTCGCCTCATGCAGATCCAGTACCCACGAGGGACGGTAGCGCAAGGCAAGCTGCCATACGGCTGCCGACAATGGATGACGGGCCGGGGCGCCTTGTCCGCGCGGGAAGGTACGGTTCAGGTCGGGCTTCCCGCGAATCCCCTTGCGCCGTGCGATTTGATTCACCAGCGGGACGATAATCAGCTTTCCTGAACGCAGCATCAGATCTCCCCGGCTGAACCGGCTGGCGATGCCTTGCGCTGCACGGCTGCTCGCCGGCTCATTGCCATGAACACCGGAGATGATCATGAATACAGGTCCGGGAACGCCGCTGCTAATTACATAATAAGGTGTGGCATAGGGCGTTCCTGCCGCCAGCGTATGCTTCTCTACAGACAATGTGGTTCACCTCGCTCTGGATGATGCGGATCATGTGGATGATGGTATACAAGATTCTGGACAGCACCAATGGTTACTCTGTAATGTATGCGGATTACCTGTGGAGGATTGGACGAATAGGACAGCAAAATAACCCCACAAAGTGGAGCTTTAGCGTAGATGATGACTCAGGTACTTTGCGGGGGCCCTCAAAACATATAAAGCCGGACAAGTCCAATATGGACTCATCCGGCTTGATCTCTGGATGCACGCTAATACTAGCGTGTGTTAATAAAATACGACCTGGTTCTTCCCGGCGGACTTTGCTTCATAAAGAGCCTTCTCCGCCTTGGCAATGAAGTCAGACGGGCGGTCAGAGGGAACAGGTACCTTCAACAGGCCGCCTATGCTTACAGTGACCACACCCTCCTCTTCAAACCGGTCACGGGGAATCTGCAGATCAGAGACACCTTGACGGACGGATTCGGCTAATTGCTCCGCCTGGGAGGCGGACGCACCCGTCATTGTGAGGATGAAGTTCGCCCCGCTGAAGCGGGCCACGAAGGTGCCATGCGTGATGCTGATGATATTCAGCACATCGGCTACCGACTGGATGCAAAGATCGCCGCCCTTCAGCCCGTGTACCGCATTATAGGAATGGAAATCGTCGATATCAATCGACAGCAATAGCAAGGGTTCCCGGGTATTCAGCGTATCCTCCCAGCGCTGATCCAGCTCATGCACAAGGGCCTGGCGGTTCGGCAGATCGGTTAGTGAATCGGTCGTCAGATAGCTTTGCATCTGATTGGCCGCATCGGTATAGGCTTCGCCCTTCGCCTCTACACCGGTTCCTGCATTAAGGACCGCCATAATGGACGGTCTGCCGCCATGAATAACCGAAGCCAGACTCAGGCTTATCTCCAGCACTTGCCCGTTCCCGCTCATGAATTGGCCCTGATCGGATACGAACTGGGTCACATTCTGGCTCAGGTCTGAGAAGTGCTGCTTCAGATTTGGCCGGTAGGACTCCTGCACATAGTTCAGGAACGGCTGCCCGATGAGTGATTTGCCCTTCTCTTCACCCATCAGCTCTACTGCGCGGTTATTGCAGTAGGCAATCACATCATCGGTAATCATGAAGAAGGCTACGGGAGACAGGTCCATCAATTGCAGATACCGCTGTTCATTATGACGCAGACTGCGGGCGTTCTGCAGGGCCTGCTCTTCCGCCTGACGCAGCTGGTTCTCGGTCTGTCCGCGCAGAATAGATTTGAGCTGCGGCAGAATGTTAAGATGCTGTTCTCTCCATGGAAGTGAGGTGGACTGAACTACCTGCCGCCATTTCTCAAAGGACTTGCGGGGAGACAATCGCAATCCGTCATTCTCCTGAATGACAGCCTTAGCCGGATCTCCGGCCCAGTCCACTATCTCCACCACCTCAGGTCTGAACCAGATCATGTAATTCTGATGTCCTGGAGTGAGAGCGAGATAGATGACACCAGAGGCTTTATTCTTGTAAGCTTTGGCTGATTCATATTCCAGACTGAGCCTGGAGGTGCAGTAGGTGTAATCCTTCGACTTCCCTGCCAGCCAGCCAGCAAGCTCCCGCACCTGCTCCTGGGAGGGTGCTACTCCGAACAGCATCAGCTTGTCCTGATAACACACGGCTGCGCCGGAAGCCTCCATCATCCCCAGTAGCGTCTGCTCTTCATCTCCGAGCTGTTCAATCACCCGGGAAGAGCTGACGTTACCTGTGAAAATATCGACAATTCTCATCGCCTTGGTCCGCAGCTCCAGCTCTGTCTGATAGTTGTCGAGCTGCTGACGCTGGTACAGCTCACTAGAGAAGAAGGCGCCCAGGAAATTACACAGATTACGGATACGGTGCGGGACATACTTGGGGGAATAGTGATGACAGGTGATCAGTCCCCAGAGCTTGTTATTATTAATCAGCGAGATGGTGGTCGTTGCGCCTACCCCCATATTCTGCAAATACTCGATATGGAGCGGAGACACACTGCGGAGGATGGACAAGCTGAGGTTCAGGGGCTTACCGGTAAGCGGCTGCAGCACCGGGGTGATCGGAACCGGAAGATAGTTCACATCGACGATCGTCCGCAGCCAGTTGCGCAGATACAGCTCACGCGCCTGCTTCGGAATGTCAGAGGCAGGATAATGATGGCCGAGGAACGGCTCCAGTCCGTCTTCCTTGGCTTCGGCGATCACCTTGCCGTTCCACTGTTCATCGAACTCGTAGATCATCACCCGGTCATAGCCCAGCATCTCCTTCACCTGCTCTGCGGCGGCCTGGCTGGCTTCCAGCCGGTTCGCCGTATGCTTCAGCCGTCCGAAGAACGTGCGAATCCAGTCGAAGTCATTGGAGCTGTCGCTCTGATCGATGGAGGCAGGCTCCAGTTCAACGATCATCAGACCTTCACTTTCGTGAATGATGCAGAAGAAGTCCTGCGGCTCACCCGCGACTTCAATCTGTAAGACAATATATTGCAAATCGGCAGTTTCTTTCGCATTTACGCTGCGTTTAAGCAGCATCTCCAGCTGATCCGGGCCTACCAGGTCAGCCATAGGCGTGCCTAACAGTGCTTCGGCAGCTGTTCCCAGTAACTTATCTGTATTCAGACTGGCCTGGACAATTCGATGGGCTGTGTCCTGAGTTACGGCCAGCAATACACCATGCGGCTGAATAAGCCCCGGAATATGGATGGGCTCCTTCTCACAGTTATTAAGATCTACGGGTTCCTTAGGGTCCACTCCCGCTTCGTTCAGCAGGGTCCGGTTCAGCGGCTGATTCTCATGTTCTATATTAAAATCTGACATAGGTGCAAAGCCTCCATTGAAGTAAATGATTTCTAAGCTGTTTTTGCGTAGATTTATTCTAACTTACTTTGGGCAGCAATAACAAACATAAGTTTGGTCTGCACAGCCTGTTTTGTCTTGTATTACAGACTTGGAATAATTATGTATAATATGAATGGCTAGAGCATAACCTGTGACGGCTATTCCATTCCTAATACTCCGAGGTGACCGTAATGCGGCGAACCAAACGTTCAGGTAGAGAGATTGTTTCTTTTCTGCTAAGCGCCTTCTCCATACTGATCATTGCCTTCTTCATCATCCGCTATGTGCTTCAGACCGTTTCATTCGCACCTTAAGCCTGCCCACGCAAAAAGGAGCATTTGGGGGAAATGCTCCTCTTCGGCTTGCATATACCAAGGATTAGATTGCACTTCCGGAAGAATTGTAATCCGAAAGTCATACCAATAATTTACCTTAAAAATCACAATAATACAAGTATTTCCTTCTATTCCAGTGAAAATGTGACTAATTCATGACTGCGCTTCGCCGCTTGGCTGCCCGGTAGCTAATCCTTACTCTTGCTGCTGTAACACCCTCTGCAGAATAGACTGCACAAACGCGGTCTTCCCGTCACAATACGCATCAATGTCATAACGGTACTCTTCAGCCAGCCGCTGCTTGACCGCCTGATATTCCTCACGGGCAGCGGGATGGCTGCGCAGATAATCTCGGAACAGAATATGCTCCACGTAACCCTTGCCGTCCTTGGGACATACATAGAGATGGTATTTCATGAATCCGTCATCCTGGTTGCTCTTGAAGGCTTCCCGGCCCTCGATGCCCAGATTGCCCTGATGCTCATAACCGGACGCCTGAAGTCTGCGGATGATCTCCGGCAGCTGGTCATAGCTCTCCATCACCAGATCGATATCAATTACAGGCTTGGCCCACAGGCCTTCAATCGAGGTGCTACCCACATGCTCTGACCGGATAATCAGATCTCCGGCGATCTCCAGCATCCGCGCCTCAATTCTGCGATATTCCGCCTTCCAGGCCGGATCATATGTAACCACTTCTACAACCTTGGTCTTCTCGGCCATAATCCCTCTCCTCCTTCAGCTATAACCTAAACTCGCCACTGGAATAGAATACAAACCACTATCTCATACTAACCCACAGAGACGGAGGTGAACAGTATGCCCAAGAATAGTGCGGACCCGAAGCATGACCGTGCAGATAACCGTGCCGATTCCAAAAACAACCAGCAGAACCACGCCAGCATCAGCGAAATCCCCCAGATGGTAACTCCTGATAAAGCGGCAGATGTCGTGCCGAGCCTTAACGGGGTGACCAAGAACGAGAGCTGATTTCCGGTTTGTTCTGCCCGCAGACCAGGCTTCTCCCTCCGGCAACAGAGGCGGAAGTCCGGTCTTTTGTCCATGCGCTATAGTTCTACATTAAGTCTAATGATAGAATAATAGAATCCTATTAATAATGACGGAAAGAGTGGACATATGCGAATTGGATTTTTTGACTCCGGAATCGGCGGGTTAACCGTGCTTCATCAGGCGCTTAAGCTCCTGCCGCATGAGGACTACCTCTTCTATGCAGATACAGACCATGTGCCCTATGGGGAGAAGACGAAAGACGAGGTCAGGGAATACATCCTGCAAGCGGTGGAATTCATGGCCCGGCAGCATATCAAAGCGTTGGTTGTCGCTTGTAACACAGCCACCAGCATTGTGATCGAAGAGCTGCGGCAGCGGTATGACTTCCCGGTCCTCGGGATCGAGCCGGCCGTGAAGCCTGCGGTTGAACAATCGGAGGGCAAGCAGAAGAAGGTGCTGGTACTCGCCACCCGCTTAACGCTGCAGGAGAAGAAGTATCATGATTTGGTGCACCGCATCGATCACGGGGAGATTGTAGACAGTCTGCCGCTGCCCGGGCTGGTTCAGTTTGCGGAGCATTTTGATTTTGACGAAGAGAGAATTATTCCCTATCTGAAAAGTGAGCTGGCCCACTTGGACCTTAAGCGGTACAGCACAGTGGTTCTTGGATGTACCCATTTCCCCTACTTCGAGGGAAGCCTGCGGAAGATATTCCCGGATACGGTTGACTTCATCTCGGGCAGTCTCGGAACCGCCAGACATTTGAAACAGCTCCTTGAAGCGGGGGGCCGGATCAACGAGGGGACGGGCGATATCCTTTTTTACAGGTCCAGTGTCCCGGTAGATGATCCCGCAATGTTATCTGAATATAAACGTCTGTTCCAGCGTCTGGATGACATTGAACAATCTATGAATCTTAGCAAAAGGAGTGATCCCGCATGAGTCACTATACAGCCCTAATGGAAAGATTACGCCGGAATCCGCTGAAGAATGTTACGCTGCTCAAAATGATGACGGCTTATCATGCACAGATCGACAGCGTGCTGATTGAACAGCAGAAGGAGTGGGGCGTGCTGCTGCTTATTCCTGCCAATACCTTCGGCTATGATCACCGGACCTACCCGGAAGCTGACACCGTTGTGCTTATGGACTACAGTAGCCCCGAGGTCTTCCCTGCCCTGTTGAAGCGGTTGCCGCGGGACGCCAATCTGGTCTTCAAGCTTCAGGAGGAGGCGTACCGTCAGGCGCTGGAACCGTATTTCGCACTGCGGCGGGTCCGTAGTCTCTACTCTTATTCTTCGGCCGAAGGCCAGAGGTTCAGCGCAGATGAGGCCTGCACAGTCAGTGAAGCTATCGATGAACGGCTGCTGCCGCTGTGGATGGCGAATGATTATTCGCTAGAGGAGATCACGCAGTATTTTGCAGACGGGGCGTTCGCTGTGACGTTATTTGACGGGGATACGCCACTCAGTACATGTATGGTGTACCGCAATGAGGAGCGAATCTGGGAGATTGGCGGTGTGCGTACCATAGAAGCTGCTAGACAGCGGGGATTGGCACAGCGCGTAGTCCGCACAGCAGTCTTCCACACCCTGCAAAAGGGCTACATTCCAAGATATCAGGTGCTGGAGAACAATCCCGCCTCCATCCGTCTGGCCGAATCGATCGGCCTTACCCGCGCTGTTACGCTGGAGCACTGGGTTAATTATTGACACTAATGATGAAGGAGGCAACCTATGAACATGAACTATCAACCTCCGCCTTACGGAGAACAGGATCATTTCGGACAATATCCGAAGCCCCCGCTGGAACGGATGAATAGCAAAGCTGTTGCAGCACTGGTACTGGGTATTCTCTCCATCGTAATACCTTACGTCGGCATCATCTTCGGTATTACCGCAATCATTCTGGCTACACTTGCCTTCAGAGAGATCCGTTACAGCTATGAACAAGGCCGTGGATTGGCGATCGCCGGGCTGGTCTGCGGAATAGCCTCCACCTTTATTTACACCATTCTCATCATAATGTTTGTTTTAACTATTCTGTTATTTAATCATGCCTACACTGCTGCGGCGTATAACTTGATCATTGCTGATAGTCTCTTAGTCTAGACCGGATGGCGCTTTAATGTGTGTGTTTATCGCTAATCTCATGTAAGTGATAGGTAGCGCAGAACCACTTAGGGACATTAATTGGATTTTCAACACTTATTAACCATGCGATTGCTTATAGATTGACCGTAAGTGGATTTATAGCAACTAATTCTGTGCATTTCCGTAAATCTCATATTTTCAGCTGAATTAGGTGGATTTTTTCCAACTGCTTGGCTGGAAAGTGAGATTCTCGTCTTATTAAATTACGTTTATCCACCTATTTTCCGGCGGGCTGGACGGGGTAAACGGGGTGGCCGAGGTGATTGGGTGGCGGATGTGGGCTGACACCGGTTTCGATAACCGGACCAGCCCCATTGTACAACTCTGCATCACAGAGTACCCTTGCTCCTAAGAATGCTGATGCTTTCCTGCTGGCGGTACTCCGTCGGGGTAAGGTTGTATTTCTTGCGGAACATTTGGGTAAAATGGCGCATGTCCTGGTATCCTACCCGCTCCGCGATATCGGCCAGCTTCAGCCCCGGATTCAGCAGTAATAGCTTCGCCTGCTCCAGCCGCAGCGAGGTGACATAGTCCTTGTACCCCTGCCCTGTCTTCTGCTTGAACAGCTGGCTGAAATACGCCGGATTCAGGAACACCACCGAAGCGATTCGCTCCAGCGACAGCTCCTCGTAGAAATGCTCCTTAATGTAGTGCAGCGCGACTTCAATCGCCTTCTCTCCACTCCCCTTGAGCGGCTCAAGCGGCGGCCCCTGGAAGGCCGAAGCTTCCCGCATCCGTTTCACGATCTGCGGCACCGTATGGAAGTCACAGCTCAGCCCGGAATAGATGATCTGAAAAGGGATTTTCAAATAATGCGTCAGATGCGTCTTCACCTCCTCCTGGAACTGCTCTACCCGGACATTCTCGCCCGGTGTGATCAGGCCCAGCAGATTCTGCCGGTCATAGTTGACCACGAAGCCCCGCCCATACCGCTCGATCAGCTCGGAGAGAACATTCTCGACAATGAAATGCTCCAGCCGGGCGCTCTGATCCCCCGCCTCCAGCTGAACCATCACCAGATAGAAGGAATGATAATCTTCAATGAACGCGTCGATGTCCAGATTCCCGATATCCAGCCCGGAGGCCAGGCGCTGAAAAACCCCCTCGCGCAGGAACCGCAGACTAGCCTTCAGCCGCTCGCCTTGCCGCGAGATCTGGTTGTCCTGCTGAATTTCGGTCATCAGGCTGTCGATCAGCTCGGTCAGCTTATGCTTGCCGATCGGCTTCAGCAGATAGTCGCGCGCACCCAGCCGGACCGCTTCCTGGGCGTAGGAGAACTCGCTGTGGGCAGAGATGACAATCCATTTCACATACGGATACCGGCGTTTCGAGATTTTCATGAATTCCAGCCCGTTCATGCCCGGCATCAGAATATCCGTCAGCACGATATGGATGTGCTGCTCCTCCAGAATCTTCACCGCTTCCTCCGCCCGGTCGGCCACGAACACCTGATGCTCTGCACTAATCTGCTTAATCGTACGCTTGATCCCTTCACGGATGGCCCGTTCATCATCGGCTATAAGAATATTCATCCCGGCATCTCTCCTTCCACTGGAATAGGCAGCACGATCGCCACCTGCGTCCCCTCACCGGGGAAGCTCTGAATCTGCAGACCATAGCCCTCCCCGAACATGAACCGCAGGCGGCGGTGCAGGTTCTGGAGTCCGATCCCGCTTTTGCCGCCTTCTCTGCCACTGGAGCCCGAACTATCCGGACTATCCACATTCAGCGACTCCTGAAGCCTTGCAAGCTGCTCCCTATTCATTCCGTCTCCGTTATCCTCCACGATTAGCTCAAGGTGGTCGCTCTCTTGCCGGGTGTATACCTTAAGAATCCCCTGACGCGAGAGCGGCTCCAGTCCATGCTTCACCGCATTCTCAATGACCGGCTGCACCGTCATCTTCGGGACCCTGATGTTCAGCCAGCGTTCATCGATATCTGTCACGATTACGAGGCGGCCCTCCAGACGGATCGAGATAATCTTCAGGTAATGCCCGATCTGCTCCAGCTCCTCACTCAAGCTTACATCGGCCCCGTCCTCCCACTGGCTGCTGTAACGGAACATAGATGACAGCGACAGCACCAGCTCGCCAAGCTGTTCATTGCCCTCTTCATCCAGCATCCAGTAGATCATATCCAGCGTATTGTAGAGGAAATGCGGGTTCACCTGAGACTGCAGGGCATGCAGCTCCGCATTTTTTTCGCTGACCGAAGACAGCTTGACCCGTTCAATCAGCTCCTCGATCCGCCGGACCATCCGGTTGAAGGAAGCGACCAGAATGTTAATCTCCTGATACGAGGAGACCTTGACCATGCCGCGGAAATTCCCCACCTCTACCTGGCGCATCTCGCGGATCAGCTTCTTCAGCGGCGAAGAGATAGTCTGCGATACGATGGAAGCAATAAGTGTGGAGACCAGGATCAGCGCCGAAATCACGATCAAGAGATAACGCTTCATCTCCACCAGCTCCACATTCAGATCCTTGTCCGGAGTAATACTCATCACCCACCAGCCCGAGAAAGACAGCTTAGACGCCACAACCAGTTGGCCGCGCTCCTGCTGAACCATCACATGGTCCGAAGCGGGGAGCTTAGGCAGACGGGCAGCGTCCGGCTGCGGATCTGTGGCTGAGGTGACAAACCGTCCATCCGGGGACATCAGGTAGACCTGACTGTGCGTGCCAAGCTTCAGATTCTCCAGCGCATCCAGCACCGGCTGCGGGTCCGTCTCATACAGCACGATCCCGATCGGCTTATGCTCATTCAGATCATAGAGCTGCCGTCCGAAGGCGAAGACCGGGCTGTCCTCCACCTGGTCGATCAGGGAGTGCGGGTACACCCCGAGCCAAACCATTTTCCCCGAGGAAGCCTGCAATTGCCGGTACCAGTCCTCCTGCCTGTAATTCGGATCGACCACATTCATATAGTTGCCATAGTTGTAGATCTTGCCGCGGTCCGTGATCACATGGATGCCCACCAGATCATCCCGCGAATAAAAAATCGAGCCGATGATATTCGTCACCGTCTGCTCATTGATATAGGCCACCGCCGGCCCGTCCGTCTTCTCATTAATTAAGCGGATCATCTCGAAGTTATTGCTGAGTGACTTGGACAAGGCGTCATACCCCTTATAGAGAAGCGTGAATAGGCCTGCGCTCTGGGCGACGTTTTTTTGCGACAAATCACCGATCTTCTCATGCAATTGGTCTGTAGTCCGGTTATAGTACAGCAGGCTGACAATAAGCAGAATACTGGACATGCAAAAAAGAAACAGCAAGAACAACCGATGATGAATGGAATGAAAGCCGAGCTTCATAAGACTCTCCCCTTTACGCACCCTGTTCTGCCGTTTCCTATTATAAAACTTATCCATTTTTATGCAATGAGGGAATTCAGCACACCTTACCCTACCCCTTAACCGCTCCGGCCACCATCCCTTTGGTAATCTGATTCGACAGGAAGAAGTAGATCAGAATGACCGGCAGCGCGCCCATCACCAGGAAGGCTCCGATATTCCCGTAGTTGACCGAATACTGGCTCACAAAGGTATAGACCCCGAATGGAAGGGTTTTGAGCTTCTCTGACGAGATGAACGTAGCGGCCAGGATGTACTCGTTCCAGATGTTGATGAAGGTTAAGATACATACGGTCATGACAGGCGGAATCGACACCGGCAGAATAATGCTGCGGAAGATCCGGTACACGCTCGCCCCGTCGATGAATGCCGATTCTTCGATCTCATGTGGAATAGCTCTCATGAAGCCGCTCAATATGAACACAGCGATGGGCGTCGAGAACGCGATGTACGGCAGAATCAGCGACCAGTGGGTGTTGAGAATATGCATATTTTTGAAAATAATCATCAGCGGCAGCAGCGTGGCCTGCATCGGAATCATCATCCCCATCAGGAAAATGGTCATCACGGCATTGCCGTATCTCCACCGGAACCGGGAGATCGCATAGGCCGCCATCGAAGCCAGCAGAATGACACAAATCATCGTAAGCGCGGTAACGAATACGCTGTTCGACAGGTACTTCAGATAACTGCCCGAGGTGTAGGCCTCGTAGTAGTTGTGCCACTGCAATTTTCGCGGTAAAGAAAAGAAGCTCCCGTCCAGAATCTCCTCATTGGTCTTCAAGGAATATAACAGGAGCCACAGCAGCGGGTAGAGCTGGGTAATGACAGGAATGGCAAAAAGAAGATACACGATTCCTTTTTTAAGCATACGCATGGTCCGCGCACTCCTTTCCTATTCGAATTTTCGCTCAAGCCGGTTGAAGATCATGTTGATGATGCCGGTAAAAATGAGACAGACCACTACGAGGAAGGTCGCAATCGCGCTGCCGTAGCCATACTTGAAGGACAAGAAGGAGCTGTTATACATATGGGTGGAGATGACATCTGTGGCATGCGCCGGACCGCCGCCAGTCATGACCATGACCAGATCGAAGGCTTGCAGGGACCCGATGAACGCCAGAATAATCGATATTTTGAAAATCGGAATGATCAGCGGAAGCGTAATGTAACGATCCGCCTTGAAGCCGTCAGCCCCGTCAATTCTGGCCGCTTCGTACAGCTCGTCGGGAATGTTCTGCACCCCGGTATATTGGATCAGCAGATGGTAGCCGAAATACTGCCACAGGGACACCAGATACAGAGAATACATGGCGATATTAGGCTCGGTCAGCCAGTTATGCGTCCAGCTCTCCAGCCCCAGGGACACCAGCACACCGTTCAGCATGCCCCCCATCGAAGTAGGGTTATAGATGGTCTTCCAGAGTTGTCCAATAATAACGACTGATAAGATGACCGGCGTGAAGTAGATCGACACCAGTGTGTTGGCTCTGCGCAGATAACGGTTCAGCAGGATCGCCATCCCCAGACAGAGCGGGATTTCCAGCATGGAAGCCACGGCGTACAGCAGCGTTCTCCGCACAGAGGGCCAGAACACCGGGTCATTCCAGAACATATTCTTGAAGTTGCCGAAGCCGACGAACTGAGAGGTCGTTAGACCGTCCCACTTCAATAAGCCAGTGTACAACGAGACCAGTATGGGAACGAATACCAGGCACACATAGAGCAGCAGACATGGCAGTATGAAGACGGCGATTGTGCGTGCCGGCACCTTAAGGACTTTCATATTTCCCGCCTCCTAATCAAGCAGATTCTTCTTTATCTACTGATTTATATCATTAATGATTAATGCTATTAACTTTAAAAAGTGCATGATAAACCCGATGCGAAGCAGCCTGAATCAGCTGGCTTCGCATCGAGCAGAACGGCTATACGATTGCAGGGAATGCGTTAGATTGGGCGAACCACTAAGGACTTAAGCTTATTTATTGGCTTCAAATGCGGCCTGATGCTCTTTGGCTACCGCCTTGGAATCCATCTTCTGGACGAACAGGTTCTGGATGCTGCTGAGGTGGACCTGTGCGGTTGCAGGGTTCATGGTGTTATCGAACGCCAGGTCGCCGCCCTTCACTTGGTTGAACAGTCCGGCAATGTTCACTGCCAGATCGGAATAACCGGCAGCCTTGAGGTCGCCGTCCACCTTTTGGCCGATCCCTACAGCGTTCTTCAGCTCAAATTGCTTCTTGGGATACTGGGTGCCGAAGTAGTTGAGGAAGTCCTTGGTTTCCTGCAGATGCTCGCTGTTCGCCGATACCGCGAAGGCGCTGCCGGGGGCCAGCATGAATTCGTTAGGTTCGCCTTTGCCGTTCACCGTCGGGAACTGGAAGGCTCCCACTTTACCGGCTACCGGAGAAGCATCAATGGCACCGGTCTCCCAGGAACCGATGGACCACATGGCAGCTTTGCCTGTTTTGAAAATATTCCCGCCCGCATTGGCGTCAATAGAGGTGGCACCGTCAGGGAAAGCACCCGCTTGAACCAGCGCCTGGAACGCGTCAACCGCTTCGATGAACGCAGGATCTTCAAAGGTCTTTTTGCCGTCCAGCACATCCTTCAGGAAGCCAGGGCCGCCGTTGGTGCGCAGCAGAATGTTCATGAACAGGAACGATCCGGTCCAGGAATCCTTTTCGCCGATCGCCAGCGGGGTGATGCCCTTGTCCTTCAGGATCTTCACATCCTTCAGCATCTCCTCGAAGGTAGTCGGAGGAGCAGCAATGCCGGCCTGGGCGAACAGGTCTTTATTGTAGTAGACGACTTCAATGTTGTTGCCGTCGGGGATGGCATACACATTATTGTCGAAGCTGTAGTAGTCGAGGAGGCCCTTCTGGTACGTGTCCTTCAGGCCATTCTGATCAAGCATATCGTTCAGCGGAGCGAACAACCCTGCATCGACGAACGGTTTCATTTGTGCTGCCGGGTTCACGATGGTGATGTCCGGCACTTCTTTGGACGCCGCCTGTGTCTTCAGCTTCACCTTCTGCTGGTCCGTGTTCAGCGTGTCCAGTTCAATTTTCACATTGGGATGCTCTTTCATGTACGCGTCGGTCAGTTCACGGATCATTTTGTAATTGGGCGTTGCGGGATCGGGGTAGATGTTCTGGAAGGTAAGCGTTACCTTTTTATCGCTCGGTGCGTCTGTTGCAGCGGCATTTCCGCTGCCTGTGGCGGCGTTCGGTGCGGCGGTGTCCTTAGCCTTGGAATTGGCGTTGTTGTTCGAGTTCCCGCATGCGGCAAGGCTTACTGCCATTAGCGCGGCGAACGCGACGGTGACGGTTTGCTTCATTTTTCTGTTGACCATTCATTAATGCCCCCTCTGTCGTGATAAGCTAATTATCATCGCGTAGAGCGCTTCCGGGCAAGGTGGGAACTGCAGAAATGAGGTTTGCTTTTTCTAGGGTATGCTTGGGCGGGCTTCATTCGTCAGCTCTTTATCTAACATCTGCTCATCGTCTTTCACATAGCCACAATCTTCGTAGGTCCGAATAGCCGCAGTGTTCCTTCTACCCGTCAATACCTTGACCCGTCTCACTCCGCGCAGCCTAAGCTCATCTTCCAGACAAGTAATGATAGCTCTGGCAGCTCCCTTTCTTCGGGCGGTATCTTGCACATAGAGTTCTGTAATTTCTCCATAGGGCTCCTCATAGCAAAAGGAATACAGGCTTTGAGCGCAGCCAAAACCCACGATGCTACCGTTCAACTCGGCTACGGCGATACATTCGTTACGGTTCGTATGTAGATGTTCAATAATTTGGGCCGGGGGTCTGTGGACGCCGCGGTTGAACTCTTGATTGAGTCCCGACAGTGCCTCAGCATCTGCTATGGACGCTAGCCTAACAGTTATAAGTGAATTCACATGGAGTCACCTCGTCTATTTATATTTTTATAAAAAGCACTAAAGAATTGAACTCTAAGCTTGGTCGTCACTGCGGTGAACATTTGGACTTCCGGCCGCTGCCCATCCCCAGATTTCTTCATCTAATCCGCTGTTCGGAGTTGAAATCCGGTGACAGCTTATGCTTACGAGGTAGCTACCGCTCCTACAGTTCCAATTTCCCTCTCCGCTGCTTCATAATAACGCTAATTCTTGAAGAACTTCCTTTACGTCACAGCTGGAATTCAAGATATGGATCATCTCTTCCGTAATGGGGACATCATCGTAGATTTTTGCAACAACCTCTAAGGATAGGGATAATTCAAAGTAACCTGTTGCAAATTCCACAAAATCCTCTGGTGTATGGAATATACAGCCCAATAAAAAATCAGAACCATCGCTTGTACCTTCTGGAATCTCAACGTTTCCTTTGTGCCAGCTAGTGTCCCTGTTTTTACGCCAAATACAAAAAGTCACATCTTCTTTTTCAATTGCATCATCTTCAAGTAATGATAATAATTCCTTTGGGACATCATCATAAATCCCTTGCCATACTTTATGTTCATCTTGTGCATATGGGCTTAATTCAGATTCGTGATCGAAGCCTTTTATTATGGAGCCTTCAGGAGAAAACAAAATAAATAAATGATCCCCTGCTCCATTATCTATTTTCGCCATAGAAACACCCTCATTCCAATCTTGAACATAGCTATGGTAACGAAGCCATTCCTCCTTACAAAGAATAATATTCAGTGAAGCTTGGATTTTCATTAGCTTTTGTAACATTGTTGGATCCGGTAAACGCTCTAACGCTTTTGCTTCCATAGAATCCTCACCCACCATATAATATTTTTCTAATTATACCGTAGTTCTTTGTATAATTTCCGTGGTTAAACAAGAAGCAGCTGATCACGATAGGATCGACTGCTTCTTGTTGAATAAGCGAGATACATCTCCGCATATTGGCCATCGCTATATTAATTATGCCGGAGGCTGCTTCCACTGCTTGATCACGCTGATCAGTCCAGGGACATCGAGGCCGTCGAGCGAAAAGGCTTTGCGCAGCAGGTCATGCGGGATGAATTCATCGTATTTGCCGAGGTAAGGGGCTTCATCCGGCTTCAGGAGCGTGAGTGCATCGGTAGCGGCAGCGGTCTCGGCGATGATCTCATCCTCCAGCTTCTCTGCATCCACTTTACCGGCGACTACCATGTAATACGGTTCCATCGGCACGACCGAGCGTAAGCCAAGCGGCTCCTTCAGATTGTTCTTGAGCAGGCGCTCCAGCGTACGGAACTGGCGGCTGCCTGCCCACGGAAGGATGAACATGGAGTCTCCCCCGGCTGGCAGAACCGAACGCGTCAGCAGTCCGCTCTCCTTGGCGAGCCTGCGGGCCCGCTCCAGTCTGGCGGCTGCGCTTGGCGCAAGGTAAGGGTACAAGGCCGTAGATCCTAGTACCTCGCGGATTTTCGTCATAATTCGGGTATGGACATCTCCGCCTGCGCCGAGCCATAAGGTATCCACTTTACCGCGTGAGCCTTTGACATAGACGGCCTTATGGCGGTTGTCCACCTCTTCGACCTTCCATAGCTTGCCTGCCAGTGTGAAGCAGTAGCCCGGAGGCGGAACGGTGGTAATGGACCCGATCTCCTCGGTTCCGTTATAGACGACATGCTCTTCGTCGTCCTTAAATACCGCATAGAAGCGGAAGTTGTTGACGATCTTCTCGCCAGCCATTCCAATTAGCAGGCTACCCTCATCCATCTTCTCGATATGGCCCATACCCAGCATGTATTCCATGAAGTCATCATAATCCGCAGGATCGATGCTGCGGAAGGACGGCAGGCTCAGCACAGCCTCCTTCAGCTCCTCCGGCTCTGCTTCTCCCATGCTCTTCAGAATGCTCATCGTCTGATGATACAGGAGACCGACCGGCAGCTGGCGCACGGCCAGCGGCTCTACCCACTTCTCGCGTACGTACAGCTCGATGACGGCAATGGCCCGCAGCAGCGTCCACGGCATGCGCGCCGGGAGCTGCGCCTCCTCGTCCTCCTCCTCGGGCGTGACGAAGATCATCTCGGAGGCGGCGTCCCCGCGCCTGCCCGAGCGGCCCAGCCGCTGCACGAAGCTCGCGCAGCTGTAAGGCGCGCCGAGCTGGAGCACCCGCTCCAGCTCGCCCAGATCTATCCCCAGCTCCAGCGTCAGCGTCGCTGCAGCCACAGCCGGCCCCGCGCCCTCACGGAGCGTGGCCTCGGTCTCCTCGCGCAGCATCGCGGAGATGCTTCCATGATGCACATGGAAGACATCCCGCTCGCCGCGCTTAGCGGCAATGCGCCGCATCTCCAGAATGGCCTCTTCGGCATCGGTGCGGCTGTTTGTGAAGATGAGCGCCTTCTTGACATGCGTGTGATCATAGATGAAGCCATAGTAAGCCTGGCGCGCCCGCTCCAGGTGTTCGGCCTCCTCTTCATTCCGCGCATCCGGGAACGAGAAATGCTCCACGCTCAGCCGCAGCTTACGCCCGCCCTGGGGTGCGCTGACCTCCACGCTCTCGCGCGTGCCCGCCGCCAGCCACTCCGTGACGGAGGCGTAGTCGCTTAAGGTCGCAGACAGGCCGACCCGCCGCGGATGACAGCCCGCCATCCGCGAGATCCGCGCCAGCTGGCTCAGCACCTGAATGCCGCGGTCCGCGCCCATGAAGGCATGAACTTCATCGATAACGATGAAGCGCAGATCATGGAACAGGGCCGGGATCGCATTCGGGCGGTTCATCAGCAGGCCCTCCAGCGATTCAGGCGTAATCTGCAGCACCCCGGAAGGGTTCTGCATCAGCTTGGTCTTGTCCGCCTGCGGCACATCGCCATGCCAGTGCCAGACCGGAATGTTCCCTTCACGCAGCAGATCATTCAGCCGCGTGAACTGGTCGTTAATCAGCGCCTTAAGCGGCGCAATATACAAAATGCCTACAGATGCAGACGGACGCTCGTGCAGCTCCGTTAGCGCCGGGAAGAAGGCCGCTTCGGTCTTGCCTGAAGCCGTCCCTGAAGCGATCAGCAGATGATGAGGCGTGTCAAACAACACACGGCACGCATCGACCTGCGCCTCGCGCAGCGTATCCCAACGGTTCTTGTAGATGAATTCCTTGATGAACGGGGCCAGCCGGTAGAACGGATTATCACTCATAGGTCGAACTCCGCCAGGAAGCCGTCCAGCTCATTCTGTTCCGTCTCGGCAGGCCGCGAAGTCCGCTCCCCGACCAGTTTCTCGAATGAAAGCTCCGGATGCTGGTGCAGGGTATGCAGCAGATCCATGAAGTCCCGCACGACCTCGCGTGCGGTGAGCAGTTCATCAGCTCCCAGCCGGTTGACCGCCTCCTCCATGAAATGCACCAGCTGCTCCTGTGTCAGTCTTGCTTCATATCCGTAGTGCAGCGCGTGGATATCCCGCAGCTTCTGGAGCAGGATCAGAATTTCTTCATGGGACAGCATGTCCAGCGCGATAATCGGCCCTGTGTAATTGTTCAGCCCGCTGCCTGCATACCGTCCGGCCACCAGCCGGGAGCGCAGCGCCTCATAGCTGAACAGTCCGCGCCGGTGGTCCTCCACGAACTGCGGCGTACCGCCAACGAAGATGCCCAGCCGCTCTGCTTTGCCTTGCATCGTATCATTGAACATGGTCAGCAGCTTCTCGTAATTGCTCTGCCGCGAGATGCTGTTGGTAATCTTGTAGAGGTTCACCCCTTCATCGATGAACAGCAGCAGACCCTTATAGCCGATGGCTCCGGTGAATTCCGCCCACAGCTTCATGTAGTCGTACCAGTTGTCATCATCGATGATGACCCCAACGCCGAGCGCCTTCCGCGCTTCCGTGCGGGTCGGGAACTCTCCCCGCAGCCAGCGCAGGGCATCCTGCTTCAGCCCGTCATCGGCCAGCTTGTGCCCGTTCCAGTAGGAGGCCAGCACCTTGGCGAAGTCGAAGCCATGCACCAGCCCGCGCATCTCGGAGGCCACCGAATAGATGCGCTGCCCGACCTCATCGCCAAGCTCCGGCGCATCAGGGCCATAGCCCTTATCCTGCATCACCGCCTGCTGCAGCGTCATGATCCACTTCTGCAGCATAATCTCCAGCGCCCCTCCATCCGGGCGGGTCCGGGTCGAGAGATGGCTCATCAGCTCACGGTAGGTGGCGAGTCCCTGGCCCTTCGTGCCGACCAGCCGCCGCTCCGGCGACAGGTCAGCATCGGCAACCACGAAGTCACGGTCCATCGCATAGTTGCGGATGATCTGGAGCAGAAAGCTTTTGCCGCTGCCGAACTTGCCTGTTATCAGCTTGAAGGCAGCTCCGCCATCGGCGATATTCTCCATATCGCGGAGAATTGCCTCCACCTCCGGCCGGCGGCCGACGGCGATATGTTCAAGACCGATCCGCGGTACAACTCCCGCTGTCAGTGAGTTGACGAGCGCGGTGGTCATCCGCTTCGGTATTTTGAGTGGGTTCATTTTACGAATTTCACCTCTTTATATAGTCCAGCATGGATAGACATTCTTCGGTCAGCTCTTCCCCGTCAATAATGAGGTCTCCCAGACTGTCCATTGCCAGCTCATTAATCTCATCGTAGAGCAGCTCTGCCATCGTTCCTGCTCCCGCAGCCAGCCGCTGCACCTTCGCAGAACCGTCCTGCTCGGCCAGCGTCAGCACGGCCTCCCGTTGCAGCGGGGTCAGCTCTGAAGCGAATAATGTCCAGCGGTCTGCTTCGCTATCAGCGGCAGGAGGCTGGGAAGCAGTAAGCTTCTGTCCGGCAGACGGCTGGTTCCCTGTAGGCTCTTCAAGACCCCGCTCGATCCGCTTACCACCAGCCATCCGGCCTGCTTGCTCTTCAGCTTTTGCAGAACTATCGGAATCACTTTCTCCAGCGCTATTCACATCGATTGTCCTAACTTTCCCAGCCGCGTTCGCATCACTTTTCTCGCCCGCTGATCCGGCCCTTCCAACCGCATCCACATCAGCTCCAATACCGGCAAATCCGGCTTCTCCATGTGCTCCTTCAGACTCAATTATCCACTCCGCGTCATCTTCATGACCCGGCTCCCCGGTGTCTTCCACCGTAAGCAAGGAACGCACCACCTCGGAGTCGCTTGCCAGCTGCTCCAGCTTCTGCTGGTCAATGACCACTGCCGGTCCCTTCTCTTCCTGCTCCGCCTTGCGCAATTCACGCTCCAGGAACCGGGTGACGAGATCATCCATATCGGCATCGACCCGGACATCCTTCAGTCTTCCCCGGTAGCCCATCAGCGCCCGCAGCTTATTCTCGGTCAGCCGGAACAGCCGGGTAATCAGACTTCGCAGCGGTGGAGACTTGCTGACCCGGATAACAGGCACAAGAACAGAATAGCCATACAGGGAGATATCGTATACCGCGCTGCGGAACAAATAACGCTCACGGACGACAGGCGGGGCGGGCGGAAACATCGTGATCAGATTCGAGCCGTGCTTCCGCGCGACATAAGCATCAATTAGGGCTACAACCTGGGGAATATAACGGTCCGCAGCGATTTTACCCTCGCCGGTATAGAATTTCGACTTGCTGATATCATAGTCCGACATCACACTCAGCACCTCGATCCTAAGCTGCTCCGGGGCAGCCGACAGGCAGCGGACCAATTCAAGCTCAGCCAGATCCCCGGCTAGCCCGCGCGAACGGGCCACAATCTCCGAGAACGGGATATCCAGCTTATGGACAAAAGAGAAATCCGCAATCCACCCGCCAAGATACTGATCCAGACGTTTGTAATTATCACGGTAGGCCTCCCACAGCAGACTGAGCTGACGATAGCCTTCCAGAGGTTTGTCCCAGCCCACACCGTTAATCAGCTCATAGATATGCAGGAAGATGTATGAGAGATCGGTCTTCGGGTATCTCCCCTGCCGGACTTCATCCCGCCAAAAGAAATACCATCTGCTCTGCGCGCCGGTCATATGCCCGTAGGTGGGCCAATAGCTCTTGAACGGGACGAACAGCGCCGCAGGCTCCTTATGTTCTACAAGCTCACGTGCACGCTGGACGAACTCGCTCTCTGTAGTGGTTACCGGCTCCACACTCTCTTCCATATCCCAGAGCTTAAGCTGGACTGTATCGTAACCGGACGTTGTCTTCTTAACCGGCTCTGACTTAGGCTTCCGGCTGCCTTCATCTACAGTACCGCGCGGCGGAATCGCCACATTCTGCTCCGTACTCTCCCAGACCAGCTCCGAGAAATGCAGCCCCTGCCTGTCTTTAGCCATGCTTCATCGCCCCACCCGTATGTCTTGGTAATTCTCACATTATATCATATACCCTATGCAGCGGATGCAGCCGTTCCAGTCATGTGCAGGTACGCTTAATGCGGCTACTCTTGCTGCTACTTCCTGCTACTATTACTCCCAAGTTATCTCTGCAGGACTGAGAATCCGTTATTCTGAACAAATCCGGCAAATGCGAAGCCAAGCGGACTCAGAATCCCTTAATTAGACAATATCGTCTCATTTCAGGGCCGAATAACCCAAATAAGCGCTTCTCAGTCCGCTCAAGCCTCATGAAATAGCTTTTTGAAGATATAACGGATTCTCAGTCCGCATCACCGCTAAAATATCCAAAACCGCTAAATATCCGAAGTGCCTGTCTATGTAGTCGCACAATCGCACAGTAGGAAGGAATTCACCCGCCCTCCATCGTCCCGCCATAAATCAATAAAAAGACCTTGAGAGACTAACTCCTCAAGATCTTGGATGAGAGCGCCCATCACCGCACCGAAACTTGATGTAACCTGCCGGGCAATGAGAACGTTCGTTTGTGTCTCCATAAGAATATACTATACTCACCCTGCGGGCTGCAATAGCGGAGATCGGAGAGAGTCACCCCTTCAAATAATCACTCGGGCTGCGCCCGGTAATCATCTTGAACACCTGACTGAAATAGGCAGGGTTGTTGAAGCCGACCATTTCACTGATCTCATACACCATATGCTGGCCGGATTGCAGGAATTCGATGGCCCGGTCCACCCGGTACTGATTCAGGTAGCTGACGAAATTCTCACCGCTGATCCGTTTGAACAGCTGGCTGAGATATTTCGGATGTACATGCAGCTCCTGCGCGAGGCCCATGAAGCTGATCTCCTGGGTATAGTGGGCTTCCACATAGCTTTTGACGCTCTCTACCAGACGGTTCTTCTTGATATTCATCTCGGTGAACGCTGCGGTCAGGAAGGCCGGAATCATCTGCCCCATCCACTCCGTCAAGCTTCTCCAGGTATAGTATCCCGTCACCGCCTGCAGGAATTCGGACATGCTCATAGGGGGAGTGCGGCCCGGGCAGCAGGCATTCCAGTAATACATCAGCGTAGTGAACAGCCCGACACACACCGTCTGTATGTCCTGAATATTATTCTGGTCCTCCTGCCGGAGCCTGCCGAAGATGATCTCCCAGGTCTCCCATACTTTTGAGGAATCCCTGCACAGCAGCACCTCATTCCACTCTTGGAGCAGCCGGGAATAGTCCTCCAGCGTCCACGGGTTGGTGCTTTTGCACGGCTCATAGGCGTAGATGGGACTGGTCTCCTGAAACTCCGCAGAAGCAAGCGCCTCTCTGCTCTCCAGATAAGAATCGATCAGTTCATGGATGGCAGATTTGACCGAACCAATGCCGGCATAGGCCTGAAGCTGAATGTAATTCCGGATCTTATCCATCGTCTCCTGCACTACTTCCTTCAGAACCGGGATTGGCTCTCCCGCCTCACGGTCCAGCAGCAGCACCACCAGCAGATCGTCGGAATAGTCCAGCACATGACCCTGCACAGAGGGATGTCCGGCAAGCTTGTGCTGGAGTGTCTCCCGGCAGATATTACCCGCTCCGAAGCGGAGCAGCTGCCATTCTCGCTCCTTCAGCTTATGCAGCGGCGAAGGCCGGTTCAGCTGGATGCTGGCCGCCGCCAGCCGCTGCGGGCGGGTAATCTGGAGATATCCGAGCCGCTCCTCGGAGCATTCCTCCGCACTGTAGCGGGTGGTTAGCAGCTCCATTAGCAGGCGTTCCCGCAGAAAAGGAAGCGTGCGGCCGATTTCCTGCTGATAACGCTCCTCCAGCCGCTTCTTCTGCTCTCCGGCATCCAGATCCAGCAGCACAGCGCGAAGCACTGCTTCGATCTCGTCTACCCGGGCCGGCTTCAGCAGGAAATGGCTGACGCCCCAGCGCATCGCCTGCCGGGCATTCTCGAATTCCTCGTAGCCGCTCAGGATAATAACCGGCAGCTCCGGGGCCAGCTCCCTCAGCGCCTCTGTAAGCTCCAGGCCGCCCATGCCCGGCATATAGACATCGGTCATCACCAGGTCGGGGGAGAGCCTGCGGAACAGCTCCAGCGCTTCATGGCCGTTGACCGCTGTTCCAGCCAGGGTCAGGCCCAGCTTCTCCCAGGCCACATGTCTCGTAAGGGCTTTCAGAATATGCGGGTCGTCATCCACCAGCAGTATAGAGCGGCTCATATCTGATCGCGCAGCAGCCGCTCCAGCTGCTCCTCCGTCTCAATGACTGGCAGTGTAATCATAGCCGCAACCCCTCTCTCCGGCCGGTTGGCCAAGTATAATCCGTACGGTTCCCCGCAGTACAGCTGAATCCGGCTCATCACATTCCGGGTGCCGATGCCGCTCACCTGCTCCATCGACCAGCCTTCCGCCAAGCCCCGGCCGTTATCCAGCAGCGTGATTTGCAGGTAAGGCTGGCTTCCCGGCGTCTTAATCTCCCGCACCTCCAGATGAATCTGCAAAGGGCCGGAGCCTGGCTCCCGGCTGCCATGGATAATTGAATTCTCAATCAGCGGCTGGAGAATGACCTTCGGAATGAAATAACTCCGGACCGCCGCGTCCACAATCGACTCCGTATACTCAATGGCAATCGGCAGCCGTTCCTGCTGGATGCTCACATAGCACCGCGCATGCTCCAGCTCGTCGCGCAGACGAATGAGCATTCTGCCGCCGCTCAGGCCGATGCGCAGCATTTTGCCAAGCTGGGTGATCATGTAGCTGATATCCTGGGCGTCGTAATCCATTGCCTTCCAGTGAATCATATCCAGTGTATTGTACAGGAAATGCGGCTTGATCTGGGCCTCGAGCAGCCCTGCCTGCGCCTCCCGCTTCGCGGCGCTTGCTTCCCGCTCACTCTGCACCAGCTCCTGCAGCCGGTTCACCATGTGGTTGAAGCCGTAAGACATCTGCGTGTATTCCTCTGTCAGCGACTCACTCATACTGGCCCGGAAATCACCGCGCTCCAGCTTCCGCATCTCCTGAATCAGCCTGCGTACCGGACGGATCATATTGCGGATGAAGAAGTACGCCAGCAGCGCCGACAGGAGCAGGCAGAGCAGTCCGATCCCGATCACCTGCCTGTCCGCCTTACGAACCTCCTGCAGCAGCTCACGCGTAGGGATGACCTGGACTAACCGCCAGGAGATGGTGCTCGGTCTGGAGAACAGGACGAGATAGGACTGGCTGTCCTTGTTCAGCAGCTCATAGCCTTCATTGCCCTCATACGTATGCTGGTAGAGCCAGTCCGCATCCAGTACAGTTTTGCCGGCAGAGCCTTCCTCCTTGTTCACCAGCAGCAGCAGATTGCCGCTTGTATCCACCAGATGAATCTGGCCGTCCGACACCGCCGGAATATCCTTGAACTGCTTCAGGATATCGTCTGCGGACAGCCGGATATAGAGGTAGCCGATCGTTTTGCCTTCATTGCCGAACAGATGCTGGATATGGCCGATCAGATAAGGCTCGTCATCGCCGCCGCTGCCCTCCAGGGGAACCCAGAGTGAATCCGCCTGCTTCAGCCGGGGATACCAGCTCTCGTTCTTAATCGAAGAGACCGGAAAGACAAGATCCGTCGAGCTTTGCGGCACCCCGCTGAACAAATCACTGTAAATCTCAATCGAGCTTACCCCTTCGTTCAGCACCAGCGAATGCTGGAGAATCTCCGTAATTTCCCGCCTTCTGGAGATCATCTGATACTTGGAGGCAGGCGTAGTCTCCAGCCCCTCAATCACGCTCTTGTTCGCTGCAATGGAGTAGGCGGTGCCCGACACATTGGTCATGAAGTCGAAGCCGCGCTTCGTGCTCTCATTAAGCAGCGCAAGCCTGGTGGTGCTGATCTCCCTGAAGGTTACATCGGAGAAGGTCCGGTACGCCAGCAGGACTATGAACCCGAGAAAGATCAGATTGAACGTAATAATACTGGCCGCCATCAGCGTGGAGAGCTTGCTCCGCCTGATCCGCAGCAGCCAGGTGCCGAGCATTCTTTTTTGCATCTGCCCCATCCCTATGCTTTTCCCCAGATTCTATCCTTTCAGGCCGGATGTCGCAATTCCTTCCACGAAATACTTTTGCAGCGTGATGAAGAGAATGAAGCACGGCACCAGCGACAATACCGACATGGCGAACATCGGGCCCCAATCCGACTGCGAGCTGGAGTCCAGGAACAGCCGCAGGCCGAGCGGCACGGTGTATTTCCCGATATCGCTAAGGAAGATGAGCTGGCTGAAGAAATCATCCCAGGTCCACATAAAGGTGAAAATCATCGTCGTGATCAGCGCAGGCAGCGCCAGCGGAATAATAATCCGGCTGAAGATTTGCACCGGCCCGCAGCCGTCAATCGTTGCCGCTTCGTCCAGCTCCTTCGGCAAACCCCGGATGAACTGGACCGTCAGGAAGATAAAGAAGCCGTCCGTCGCCATCCACTTGGGCAGAATCAGCGGCGCGAAGGTGTTCACCCAGCCCAGGCTGTTGAAGAGGATATAACGCGGGATAAGAGTCACATGCAGCGGGAGCATAATCGTCATCAGCATCAGCGCGAAGCCCAGTGCCTTGAACCGGAAATTCAGCCGCGCGAACGCATAAGCCGCCATGGAGCAGGTAATCACATTGCCGAGCACTGCCCCCAGAGAGACCAGAGCCGAGTTTTGCAGGAACCGGGCGAAGGAGCTGCCCTGGAAGCCGAACCAGCCGCTGACATAATTATGGAAATTCCACTGCCGGGGCCAGAACCAGATTTCCGAGAAAATCATATTCGCCGGCTTGAACGAGCTGCCTACCAGCCACAGCACCGGGTACAGCATAACAAAGGCGATCAGACAGATGATGAAGTGCTTGAGCCATATGGCACTTTTCGATGTGCTGCCTGTATCCATAGCTTATTTCCCCCCATCTTCATAATGCACCCACAGCTTGCTGCTGCCGAATAGCAGGAGTGTAAATAGCCCGATCAGCAGCACCAGTACCCAGGCCATCGCCGAGGCATAGCCCATCTGGAAGAAGGAGAAACCCTTCTTGTACAGGTACAGGGAATACATCAGGGTGGAATTCACCGGTCCCCCGCTGCCGTTACTGATAATGAACGCTTGGGTGAACGACTGGAAGGCGGTGATCGTCTGCATGATGACATTGAAAAAGATAACCGGAGACAGCACCGGCAGCGTAATATGCAGGAATTGCCCCACTTTGCCTGCACCGTCCACCGATGAGGCGTCATAATATTCCGGCGGCACCTGCTTCAGCCCGGACAGGAAGATGATCATCGACGAGCCGAATTGCCATACCGACAGCAGGATCAGCGAATACAGCGAGTATTTGGGATTCGATACCCAGTCAGGCGCCTGTATCCCCGCCATGGCCAATAGCTGATTCAGCAGCCCATCGCCGCCGAGCATCTTGCGCCACAGCATCGCAATAGCAACACTGCCTCCAAGCAGCGTAGGGATGTAATAGACCGTCCGGTAGATGCCTAAGCCCCGTATCCCTTTGTTAAGAAGCAGGGCGACCGCCAGGGCAAACATCAGCTTCAGCGGCACCGACACGAATACGAAGATAAATGTCACCTTAAGCGACTGAACAAATAACGGATCTGCAGTGAGCATGGTGGTGAAGTTATCCAATCCGATCCATCTGGAGCTCTCCAGAATACTGTAATCTGTAAAAGAAAAATAGAGTGAGGCCGCCATCGGCCCCAGGGTCAGGCACACCAGCCCCAGCAGCCAGGGCGACAGGAACAGGAGGGCAATCCCGTTCTGATTGTAGCGCAGCTTTGTTTTACGCCGCTTCATGCCTGCTGGTCTATCTACTGTCATCAGATCTGCACTCAATGGCTCTCTCGCTCCTCTGTATTTATTTGGCCTTGTCCAGTATGGCGTTAGAACCGGAGATGAACTGCTCGCTTACCTGCGGAATGCCGGCCTGACCGAAGGAGATCTGCTCGCTGGCGCTCTTGAAGTTCTTATCAATCTCCGAGAAGCCCTGCGGGTAAGGCGGGTCAATATCACTGGAATGCTTGGAGACCACATCGATAAAATCAAAGATTAACTGCTCCTCGGCGGTAAGCGACGGCTTCAGCTGCTCCCGCACTGCGGAATTGACCGGAACTCCCCGTTCAGCACCCAGAATAGCGGTGCCTTCCGGATCATTGACCATGAAGTCGATCAGCTTCGCCACCTCCTTGGGATACTTGGTCTTGGCATTCCCGGAGATGAACTGGCCGGGCTTCAGATATTCGCCGATCTTCTGCTCCCCTTCCATATGCGGAATCACCTGCATCTTCAGCTTCTGGCTCTGATCCTTCAGCACATTCTGATAGGTAATCAGCTGGTTGGACCAGGCAAAATCAAGGGCAGACTGGCCAACGGACAGCGGCCGGGTCTCCAGAGCATTCGTCATCGCGGCAGTTACTTCTGCCGTTGTAGCGCCGCCGCTGTCCCGCAGCTCCTGCCAGTAATTGAACCATTCATCGATGACCTCCCGGGAGACCCCGAGCTTATTCCCGGCGAACAGGCCGCTCCCGTTCTGGCGCACGAATACCTCGAAGATGTTCGTAGTGCCCGAAATATCCGGCGTACCATAGTAGCCGTCGCCTTTCTTCTTAGCAATCGTATTCGCCATCTCCGCAAAATCCTTCCACGTCCATGACTCCTGCGGCTCCGCAATTCCCAGCTCCTGAAGCACGGAAGCATTATAGACAACGCCTGGAGCGTTCACTCCAAGCGTAACGGCGTACAATTTGCCGTCAATGCTTCCTGCCGAGAGCATGCTGCTGTCATGGTCCTCCGTCCGCAGCGTTCCATCCCGGGTATAAGGCGTCAGGTCAAGCAAGGTGCCGCGCTTGGCATAATCGGACAGGAACGCATAGTCCATCTGAATGATGTCCGGAGCATTCGAGCCTGCCACCTGGGTAGACAGCTTATCGAAATAGCCGTCCCAGCCGGAATATTCCGGCTTAATCGTGATGCCCGGATTCTTCTCCTCGAAGCGCTTGATCATCTTGGTAGTCAGATCGTGGCGTGTCTGCGAGCCCCACCAGGTCATACGCAGCTCAATTGCAGGTGCCGAACCCTCAGTCTTGGAAGAAGCCTTAGCGCCGTCCGGTGCATTCGATCCGCCGGATGAGCATGCAGCCGTAGTCATCAGCAATATGGAGCTTAGAAGCAGTATAAGTCCTTTGGTCCCCTTGATTGTCATCTGTTGCCTCCTCGAATTTGTGAAGTAAGCGGTTACATGAATGATTATACGGAACGCCCTGCATAGGGTAAATCCAGAAAAGTAAGGGGTTATATCAAATAAGTAAGACAAAAGCCAGCCGGAATCTTCCGGCTGGCCTGTTAATCCTGGTTAGTTCTGTTAAGTATGAATCTATTCCGTAAGCAGTCTACTCTAGCTCCAGTCCCTTCGTTTCTTTCCCCAGAAACAGGACCGCCAGAGCGCCGATTACAATCGTGACGAAGAAGATCATGAAGATGGAGCCGATCCCGACCGCCTTGCCGACCAACAGGCCGACCAGCGTGGGGGCAATAATGCCGCCAATCCGTCCAAAGGAGGTGGCGAGTCCGGCACCTGTAGAACGGATCTTAGTTGGATACAGCTCAGGCGTGTAAGCATACATCCCGCCCCAGGCTCCCAGGTTGAAGAACGACAGGCAGATTCCGGCAGCCATCAGCATGCCCTCGGTCGTGGAATTCCCGAACCAGGCAGCACTGACGGCAGTCAGCAGCAGGTAGATGACCAGTACGAACTTACGGCCGTATTTCTCGATGAAATAAGCGGCGGTGAAGTACCCCGGCAGTTGGGCGAGTGTCATGATCAGCACATACTCGAAGCTTTTGACCAGACTGAAGCCCTTCAGCACCATTACCGTCGGCAGCCACAGGAACATGCCATAATAAGAGAAGACTACGGTGAACCACAGAATCCACAGCATGATGGTCGAGCGGCGGTACTCTGCCGACCAGACTGCCGCTACACGCTTCTTCAAAGGCACTGGAGGAGCTTTCTTGATCTCCGCGAACTTCGGGGAGTCATCGATCGCCCTGCGCAGATAGAGCGCATATAACGCCGGTACCGCCCCGATGGCGAAGGCGATCCGCCAGCCGTAATCCGGAATGACGAAGTAAGCAATCAGCGCCGACAGAATCCAGCCCACCGCCCAGAAGCTCTCAAGCAGCACAACAGCACGGCCTCGTTCCTTGACCGGCATGCTCTCGGATACCAGCGTAGAAGCCACCGGCAGCTCTCCGCCCAGCCCGAAGCCGGCAATGAAGCGCAGCACACATAATACTGCATAACCTGCGGCGAATGCCGACAGTCCGCTTGCAATCGAGAAGATCAGCAGCGTCCAGAGCAGCACCGATTTGCGGCCGAAGCGGTCCGCCATAATTCCGGCTGCGGCTGCACCGACCGCCATCCCTACCGAGTTAATGCTGGTTAAATAGCCGATCTTTTCCGGTCCCAGCGACCATTCCTTGGCTAATGCAGCCACGACGAACGAGATCATCCCTACGTCCATTGCGTCGAACATCCAGCTTAGACCTGCACTGAAGAGCAGCTTCCGCTGCTTCCGATTCTGCAGCAGCGACATTTGATTCCACATGACTTAAGGCCCCTCTCCCCTGATTCCGGCTAATCCAATAATTCCTGATTAGTATCACTTACACATTCTAGAAGCGGATGATTCAAAAATCAAGGAATAACACCGCATTGAAATATTGCCGGGCCATCGCCTGAAAATAACAGGTCTGCACCGAGATCGCAGCGATCAGCAGCATATTCTGCACCGCATCCCGCTGCCCTCTGCTCAGGTGGCTGAGCCGCTTCATCATTCTGTCCATGGCGGACTTGATGGCGCTGTCCGATTTCCACAGGTATTCCTTCTGATTTCCGGTTAGAGCCTGTCCTTGCGCCGGAAGCGGGGAACGGGTCTTAATCTCCTCGAACAGCTCGGCATACCCGTGATACAGCTGTGCCGGCTCCACGAGATCATCGTCATCACGCTCAGGCGCCAGGAACAGCATACGAAAGAGTTGTCTGATGCTCTCGAAATCAAGCGCAGCCTTCAGATCATCTATTATAAATAGAATAGCCGCCTGATTAATGGAGTACTTCTTCCCTTCACGCGGGGACCCGAGATATTCCTTGAAATCGCGCTTCACCCAATTCTGCATAGCAGAGACGGATAAAGTGGAATACTCAATCAGACCGCCAAGCGAAGCAATTTCACCCAGGGACAGCCCTTTGACGCCGCCGCCTTTGATCAGCTTTTGCAGAATCGGGGGGATATCCGTAGACAGAAAAGCGGGCAGGCTTGTCCCCTCCCGCACCTCGTCACGGTGGAACTTGGTCCAGGCTTCCTGCAGAATATGGAGCGGCTTCCGCTCCGAGTTTGGCCCTAGAGACAGTAATAGTCCGGACATCTCTATCCGGCTAAGTGTAAAAGCTTCCATAGCTGGCAACCCTCCACCATTTGATATTTCACTGAAAAGTTCGTACAATAGGTTCATATGAACTCATAATATGAGTATAACCTATTTTAGGGACGAAAGGGATGGTAAAGATTATATGGGTATAGGACTTAGTTTGACGCTCGTGGCAATTTTGATTATTTTAACCGCATTTTTTGTAGCGACGGAGTTTGCAGTAGTGAGATTACGGGGAAGCCAGGTCAGCCAAATGGTGCTGGATGGCAAGAAGAACGCACTGGCAGTACAGCGGGTAGCCGCTAACCTGGACGGATATTTGTCCGCCTGCCAGCTCGGTATCACGATTACTGCACTCGGGATCGGGGCATTGGCAGAGCCTGCTTTTGAGCAGCTGCTCATTCCACTGTTTGATCTGGCTGGTGTGAGTCACAACGTTAGTAAGCCCATTGCTTTTGCATTGGCCTTCATTATCGCCACCTTCCTCCACGTCGTGGTCGGAGAGCTTGCACCGAAGACCGCCGCTATTAATATTCCGGAGAAAATTGGTCAGATTACCGCACCGCTGATTATTTGGTTCTACAGAATATTGTACCCTTTGATTTGGTTCATGAACGGTTCCGCCAACCTGCTCGTCCGTATGTTCGGCATGAAGCCTGCCAGTGAACACGGCGACGCGCACAGCGAAGACGAAATCCGCCTGATCCTGTCCGAGAGCTATGAGAGCGGCAAAATCAACAAAGCGGAATATGGTTATGTTAACCGGATTTTCACCTTTGATGAAATGCTCGCTAAGGAGATTATGGTTCCCCGGACAGACATGGTCTGCCTGTTCACTGACCATTCGCTGCAGGAGAATATCGCGATTATCCGCAAGGAGCAATATACGCGTTTCCCTGTGGCCGACGGCAGCAAAGACAATATCATCGGCATGATCAACACCAAGCAGCTGTACCTGCAATATGACAACAACCCGGATTTTGATTTCAAAAGCCTGATTCTTCCGATTCTTACCGTATCTGAGGTTACACCGGTGAAGACCCTGCTGACCCGTATGCAGAAGGAGCGTGTGCATATCGCCCTGCTGCTGGATGAATACGGCGGTACCTCCGGTCTGATTACGATTGAGGACATTCTGGAAGAAATCGTCGGCGAGATCCGCGATGAGTTCGACGGGGATGAACGCAGAAATGTCGAGAAGCTGAGCGAGACTCATTATCTGTTTGACGGCAACGTGTCTCTCCTGGAGATTAAGGACCTCACCAAGCTTGATTTCCACGATGAGGAAGTCACTACCATCGGCGGATGGCTGTACAGTCATCTGGAAGAACCTGTGGTCGGCAAAAGCCTCACTTATGAGCATGTCACCCTGACCGTCCGCGAGATGAACCGCCACCGTATCCGCAAGGTGGAGATCCTGATTGATCTTCCGGTCTCTGAAGATTCTGCTGTACGCAGCGAGTAACCATATGCTGTAAAGGAAAAGGCGCTTCCCGTGAGTTATCGGGGAGCGCCTTTGTTCTTATTTAGGAAATTATAGTTTCTTTCTGCTGTGGATAAGGGAGGCACAAAGACCGGGTGCGCCACCTAAGCCGAATGTAATCGAAAAACCGATTACATTCGGACCGGGGGCGCCGCGTAGGCCGAATGTAATCGAAAAACCGATTACAATTGGACCGGGGGCGCCACGTAGGCCAAATGTAATCGAAAAACCGATTACAATTGGACCGGTGGTCATACCCCTGTCAAGTAGACAGATGAAAAAAGCTAAGCAGCCAGCGCGTGTCGATACTCAATCGGCGCGCGCTGTTTCAGTTTCGCCTGAAAACGTTGGTAATTGTAAAAGTAGATATACTCCTCAACGGCTTGATGAATCTCTGCTTCTGACTTACACTGGTGAAGGTACAACTTTTCTGTCTTCAGATGCGAAAAGAAGGATTCGATGCAGGCGTTATCCAGGCAGGTTGCTTTGCGAGAGTGGCTGCCCTTGACGCTGAATGCCTCTAATCGTGTGTTGTACGCCTGAGACGTGTACTGAAAGCCTTGGTCCGAATGGAGCACGGCCTCAGACACGTCTCTTTTCCGTGTCCACTGTTCAACCGTATCCAAGACGAGGTTTACGTCGTTTCGCTCCGAGATCTGCCAAGCTACAATTTCATTGTTGAAGAGGTCCTGAATCGCAGACAGATAATAAAAACGGGTGCCGTCTGAGATATACGTAATGTCCGTTACTAGCTTCTGCTGAGGTGCTGTCGCATGAAACTTACGCTTTAATCGGTTCGGGTAGACCACGGAAGGAGTAGAGCCCGCACGACTCCTTTTCTTGCGAATGACAGACTGGATCGATAGCTCTTTCATGAGCCGCCATACCTTCTTGTGGTTGACGAGGTAGCCTGCCTCCCGCAGGGCTGCCTGCATTCGAGGGTACCCGAAATAGGGATGAACCAGGTGAATCGCCACCATATGCTCTTTCATGGCGTGCTCTTGCTCATGGGCATCCATTCGTCGAACCTCTGCACCTCGCCACTTGTAGTAATTTGCCCGCGATACCTCTGCAATGGCTAATAGGCGGGTGATGCCATGTTGGTCACGTAGTTCTTCAATTACGGCGTATTTGTCATGCAGTCCAAGCTTCCCTCCCTTTACAGATTTGGATACCGCTTTTTTAAGTAGTCCACCTGTGCCTTTAAGTAATCTCGTTCTTCTTCTATACTGGCAAATGTAGAACGTGGACGTCCTTTTAAAGGGCTTGTTGCCCCTTTTGGTGTATCGAGTGGCTCCCCATTCCGATATTTCTTTACCCATACTTTAAGCTGGGTACAGTTCACAATCCCCAACCTGTCGGAGACGACCTTATAGCTCTCCCCTCCTGTAAAATAGGCTTGAATAGCCTCTTTCTTGAATGCCTCCGTGTACGATTGAAACACTTGTCCCTTTTTGGCCATACCAAAATCCCCTCCCAGTTCACTCATTTCCTCATGTTAACACATGAGGTTTTTTCGAGTGTCTACTTAAAGGGGATAATACCACCGGGGGCACCACGTAGGCCGAATGTAATCGAAAAACCGATTACAATTGGGCTGGTGGCGCCACGTAGGCCGAATGTAATCGAAAAACCGATTACATTAAGCAAATGAGGGGTACTCCTGCCCCTGAATTCACCGGATGCCCCTTGAAGTGGGCGGATGGGGAAGGACGGTCTGACCAGATGAGTTGTGTGGGCCGCATAACTTCTTACATCATTCACCCGCAGGGTGATTTTGTTAGTGTAGACGATTTATCCATATAGTTAATGCAATTAATTATAGATCTTACCCATATAATATTCGTCCACCCATTGTCCATCCACCAGCAGCGACTTTCTCTTCAAGCCCTCAATTTCAAAGCCCTGCTTCTTATACAGCGCAACCGCCTGTTCATTATGCTGCATCACGGTAAGCTCCAGTCGCATGATGCCGCTGCGTTTGACCCACAATTCCATCTCACGGAATAATCCGCTGCCGATTCCCATGCCCTGATAAGCCTTAAGAATGCCTATAACAATATAGGCACTGTGTTTGTTGCGGCTGAAGCTCCCTCCTTGGACTGACAGGTATCCTACAAGCTCACCGTCTGCTTCCGCTCCCAGAATAAGCGAGTTCTCTGCTTGGTGTAAGCCTCTAATCATCTCTTCCACCTGGGAAATGCCGCTCTTTCTCTCGCCCGGGGCCAGCAGCATAAAGGAGGTTTCCCCGTCCAGACGATCTTGGAGGTTCAACAGCGCCGCTGCATCCCCCGGGAGCAGTTCCCTTAGTGTTACGTTCATTTCCATGCCTCCTGCAATAAAGAGCGGTATGTTATCCTTGTATAATTAATATGATTAACAAATATAATTAACCCAATTAACTAAGTGACGGAGCGGCAGATCATTAACACGTTTCCGTCAGGGTCCTTGAAGTTAAACCAGTGGTCATTCTCAATATCCGTAAGGATCTCTGCCCCGCTGGCTTTGACATAATCATAGGCGGCATCAATATCATCGGTAAGCAGATGGAAGGACGGCACCTTCAGCACGGCTTCGGCTGTGAATATTTTGCTGTCCAGTACGATCCCCGGCCCCTGCATCGGCACCTCATACAGATGCCCGAATAACACTTCACCGTCAAGCGGCAGTCCGAGCAGACTGCAATACCAGTTCTTGGACCTTTCGATATCACTAACCGGGATGAAGACAGCGCCAATCTGATTGCGTATCGGACTTGTCACAGCAGTATAGCCTCCTCATAGAGTGCAAGTTGTTGAATCCTACAGCCTTTAATGATTTCGATAAAATATGTCAATTTCCTGCCTGTTTAGGGATGAGAATATAAGTTATGCTATAATCTTGTCAGATCCTATCCCTATTGTCAGGAGAATGAACTTGGCTAACCTTTTCTTTGGGCATTTGAAGCTGACGCCGCCCAAAATACTATCGCTCGGCTTCGTGCTGCTGATCGCTGCCGGAACCCTGCTGCTGTCCCTGCCTGCCGCTTCTACGGGCGGAAGAATCTCGTTCATTGATGCGCTGTTCATGGCGACCTCTGCGACCTGTGTAACCGGACTTGCCGTCATCGATACGGGTACGCAGCTCTCGACCTTTGGACAGATCGTGCTGCTGGTGCTGTTCCAGTTCGGCGGTCTTGGATTCGTAACGATGGCTACGCTGATTACGCTAGTGCTGAACAAACGAATCTCATTGAAGGAACGCCTCTTGCTGCAGGAATCCATGAACCAGAATTCCATGCAGGGTATTGTGAAGCTGATCCGCCGGGTGCTTATCTATTCCCTCGTGATCCAGTTGACCGGTGCCATTCTGCTGGCCGCAAGATTTATAGTAGATATGCCTATAGGCAAAGCAGCTTATTATGGACTTTTCCATAGCATCTCCATCTTCAACAATGCGGGTTTTGACTTGTTCGGCGACGTTCACGGGCCATTCAGCGGTTTAACACGCTATGTGGAAGATCCTATTGTGAATATTACCTCCATGCTGCTGATTTTCCTCGGCGGTATCGGCTTCATTGTATTGTCCGATGTGATCGATTATCCCAAGCGCAAGCGGCTGACACTACATTCGAAGGTCGTGCTCGCAACTTCAGCTGTGCTGATTCTGGTCGGAGCCATAGTCTTCTTCTGGCTGGAGCTGAACGCTACACTGAAGCCGCTGCATGCCGGAGGCAAGATTATGGCCTCCTTCCTGCAAGCTATTACGCCCCGTTCCGGCGGAGTGACAACCATTGAGATTCCGCTGCTGCGGGAATCCACCCAATTCCTGATGATTCTGCTGATGTTCATCGGGGCGGCTCCCGGCTCTACCGGCGGCGGAATCAAGATTACCACCTTTGCCATTCTGGCCAGCACCGCCTACGCCAAACTAAGGGGCAAAGAGGATATCGTCATGTTCCGCCACCGGATCTCGAAGGAGAATGTATACAGGGCTATTACCATGACGCTGCTCTCCCTAATGCTGGTGGTCATCTCCACCATGCTGCTGTCAGTCACAGAGAGCGCAGATTTCCTGAGCGTATTGTTCGAGGCGGTGTCCGC
Organism: Paenibacillus sp. FSL R7-0302; assembly: GCF_038006885.1. NCBI lineage: Bacteria > Bacillati > Bacillota > Bacilli > Caryophanales > Paenibacillaceae > Paenibacillus > Paenibacillus sp. FSL R7-0302. The sequence continues at coordinate 2,586,863 of NZ_JBBOWB010000001.1, read as the reverse complement.
TTTCGGCACTTCAGGCATCACTATGGGACTGACCACAGAGCTGACCACGACCGGCAAGGTGCTGGTAATCATTCTTATGTTCGTGGGCCGGACCGGACCGCTTACTCTGGCCTATGCGCTTAAGCCGAAGAACAGCAAAGAGTTATACCGTTATCCGGAAGGCAATATCACCATCGGCTAAGGGCAGCGACTATTAAGAACAAAATCACCCATACGGGTGAATGAGATTACCTTCGCGCCAGCAGAATGTATGTTGTTTTCCGCATACATTCGGGCCATGCGCCTGCATGTGAGCACAATGTATGCTGTTTTCCGCATACATTCGGGCCATGCGCCTGCATATGAGCAGAATGTATGCTGTTTTCCGCATACATTCGAGCCACACGCCTGCACGCCACTTATACGTAACAGAAGAAAATCATAATCTCCTCTACTATTAAAAATGCGACCCTGCCCGTCCAAGGCAATCAGCCGGGACGGGGGTCGCATTGTTATATCCGCAAGTAAGCTTAAGCTTCCTCTTCCGGGATCTCTTGGGTATCCAGCGCTGCATCCAGCAGCTGATTATACAGATCATCGTCATTCTCCAGCAGCGCATCCACTTCCAGGAACTGCTCCTCACTCCCCGACTCCCCGGCGAAGCTCAGGCTGTAATCCCATTCGGTTCCACGGGAACTGTAGAAAGTAATCTCATAAGGGGAACGGTGATTCTCTAATGTAAATACCGTTCTCCCCACAAAACTTCTATCCTCTACGCGTTTCATTTCTGCTTTGGTGATTTCCAGGTTCATCCTCTTTCCTTCCTTTCATCTGATCATGCCCACAATATTCAGTATAACATTGATATGTCAGCATTTCTCTTTCCTTTTGCGCTGTAATTGACTTTTTTCATCCGGCGGTTAATAATTTAGTACAATGCTTATATAGAGCTAAAAATAATGGTAATGGAGGAAATGTCAATGACTGAAACAGAGCTTCAGGACAAGCTAAGTAAATATGCTGATTTGGCGGTTCAAATCGGTGTGAATGTTCAGCCGGGACAAATCCTGGTCGTGAACGCACCGATCACTGCGGCTGAGTTCGTCCGCCTGATTACGGCCAAGGCGTATGCCATCGGCGCCAGCCAGGTTAAGGTGAACTGGAGTGACGAGTTCATCACCCGCCAGCAGTTCGAGCATGCGTCGCCCGAAGTATTCACCAAAGCCCCAACCTGGTTTGCCGGTGAAATGACTGAGCTTGCAGAGAATGGTGCCGCCTTCCTGTCGGTCATTGCCGAGAACCCGGATGCCCTCAAAGGCATTGAGCCTGAGCGGATTGCGAACTTCCAGAAGACCCGGGGCGCAGCGCTTACGAAATACCGTGAATTGCAGATGTCCGACAAGGTTAGCTGGAGCATTGTAGCGATTCCTACCCAGCCTTGGGCAGACAAGGTGTTCCCTGAAATTCCTGCTGACCAGCGTGTAGACAAGCTGTGGGAAGCCATCTTCCATACTGTCCGTCTGGACCGTGAGGACCCTGTTGCCGCCTGGCAGGAGCATCTCGACACGCTTGAGTCGAAGGCTAATGTTCTTAACGCGAAGAAGTACGCCAGCCTGCATTACATAGCACCTGGAACTGACCTTAGCATCGAGCTGCCTGAAGGCCATTTATGGGCGCAAGGGGACAGCATCAATGCCAAAGGTCATTCTTTTGTCGCCAACATGCCAACGGAAGAAGTGTTCACAGCTCCGCTGAAAACCGGCGTTAACGGTACGGTCCGCAGCACGAAGCCTCTCAGCTACGGCGGGAATGTAATTGACGGCTTCTCGATCACTTTTGAACAGGGCCGGATTACCAGTGTGAGCGCTGAGCAGGGCCAGGAAGCCCTCGAATATCTGATCAGCCTGGATGAAGGCGCCAAGTATCTGGGGGAAGTTGCACTTGTGCCACATCAGTCGCCGATCTCGGAATCAGGAATTCTCTACTTCAATACCTTGTTCGACGAGAATGCCTCTAACCATCTGGCTATTGGCACCGCCTATGCCTTCTGTCTGGAAGGCGGCAAGGAAATGAACCAGGATGAACTGACCGCCCGCGGCCTCAACAACAGTGTAACCCATGTCGATTTCATGATTGGCTCAGCCGAGATGGATATCTACGGAATTACCGCTGACGGTACGCGCGAGCCGGTCTTCCAGAAGGGCAACTGGGCCTTCTAGACCCCTTATAAGTTATTGCATTTCATTAGATGATGAATGGAGCTGAAGCTATTGCTGGATTTCAACCAAAAGCTGGAGAATTACGCACTGCTCGCTGTAAAGATCGGCGTTAATATTCAACCCGGCCAGACCCTTGTCGTGAATGCGGATATCGTATCGGCTGAGCTGGTCCGCCTGATTGTACGTCAGGCCTATGAAGCAGGTGCGAAGCTCGTCAAGGTTAACTATTCCGATGAATTCGTCACCCGTACCCGCTATGATCTGGCGCCGTCCGAGAGCTTCCTGGAGCCGCCGAAGTGGCAGGCCGATGAGCTGGAGGATCTGGCAAGGGGCGGAGCGGCATTCCTGACAATCATCTCCGCGAATCCGGACTTGCTGAACGGAGTAGATGCAAGCCGCATTGCGGACCATCAGAAGACCGCCGGTCAAGCTATGGCTCCGTACCGCGAGATGCTGATGGCTAACCAGGTCAGCTGGACCGGCCTCGCCTTCCCATCCGCCTCTTGGGCCGCGAAGGTGTTCCCGGACGCTGCACCTGAGCAGCAGATCGAACTGCTCTGGGACGCCATCTTCAAGGCCGTGCGCGCAGACCAGGAGAATCCGGTGCAGGCCTGGAGTGTCCATCTGGCCGGCTTGAAGCAGCGCTGTGAACTGCTGAACGCAAAGAAATACCGCAAGCTGCACTACACGGCTCCGGGCACCGATCTGACGATCGAATTGCCTGAAGGCCATATCTGGTGTCAGGCCGGTGCGGTGAACAGCCGCGGCATGTCCTTCCTGGCGAACATTCCGACCGAGGAAGTATTCACTGCTCCGCTGAAGACGGGTGCGAACGGCACGGTCCGCAGCACGAAGCCGCTCAGCTATGGCGGCAACATCTTCGACCGCTTTAGCCTGACGCTGGAGAATGGTAAAGTTACGGACTTCACCGCTGAAGTGGGCCAGGAAGCCCTCGCTTCCCTGCTGGCCATGGATGAAGGGGCCGCCTACTTCGGTGAAGTGGCGCTTGTACCCTTCCACTCCCCGATCTCGGAGAGCGGCATTCTCTACTACACTACCCTGTATGACGAGAATGCTTCCTGCCATCTGGCACTTGGCGCTTCCTATGCCTTCACCCTGCAGGACGGCATTAATATGAGCAAGGAACAGCTTGTAGACAAGGGCATGAACCAAAGCCTCACCCATGTGGACTTCATGATGGGCTCCCCGGAGATGAATATCGACGGAATTGCCGATGACGGCTCCACCGACCCGATCTTCCGTAATGGAGACTGGGCGTAAGCTTAATCCTTGTACTATGAATGAGACCCCGCTATCTCCTCTTGAGGAATATGGCGGGGTCTTTGTTTTTACCAGGGGACTTTTCCCCTAAGAATGCTATGCGATGAGAGTGCTATGAGATTTAATGAGTGACAAAGTGGCTGATTGCACTTTCTGCAATAGAATTCACGGAAACTACGGTTAAAACACCTTCTGCTGTATTTCGTACAACAGATTTCTGGATTTCAGCTCAAAACCCCCGTTTTCTCAAAATTCTAGTGTATAAAGTGCAAGAGATTCATTTTATCGGCGAAAATAGCGCTCATCTATTGTATAAAGTGCAACCGAAGGTGAAGTTAAGTGGGTCAAAGCAACTCAAACAGCCCAAATGTGAACATTCAGTCAAAGAATTTTCACAATATTGTTGAAATTAGTTCACAAATATGTCACAATACAATTATAGATAGTGTTTACAGTTCCAAAAGAGGAATGTTTTAGTCCATGAATAATCTAAGGAGGGAATTCTGATGAAAGAAACTTTCACTCATGACAACACGGATTCTATGGAAACAGAACGTCTGGAAGTCCAGGCTCCCAAAGACTTAAGTATCGTTGCCTCCGACGCTATCAAGTACACCGCCTACATCATGCTGCTGTTCGGATTCCTGTACTTCCTGGTTGCCTACCTTGGCCCTATGCTGTAAGGCTGCTTCAATATACACAAGATACGTAGGACAATCACATATTCGTAAGCGCTTACGGCCGGTCTCCTGCGGGAATGAGATTAGCCGTTTTTATTTGTCTCCCCTGTCAAAACGCCAAAAACGGCAGCCCTCTTCATATGAAGGACTACCGTTCTTTGTCTATTTCCAGCCCAGCGCCTTATTGATCCAGGCAACCGCCTCCGGTGCCCACGCCGCTTCCATACGTGAACGCAACCAGGCTATCGCCTCTACTCTCGATCCCTCAAAGGGCAGAATGCCCGCTTCATGCATCCAGTGCCTCGAGGTTTCAAAAGAGGTGCTGTTCCAGCCATTCGGCTCTCCGTCCGCATTCACCCGTTGCTTCACGCCGGAGATTACGATATCCAGAGACCCTTGCAGCTCCGTTACTGCATTGTCAAAAGCCGTCTTCTTCTCCTTGGCCTTCATATCAGCCATTGACCGCAGCTGGCGTGTCTCAATTCCCTCATTCGCCCGGATAATCTCCAGCAGAGTCAGCGCTTCTCTCGTGGCCAGGCCGCTCTGATACCGCTCTTCCAGAGACTGCCGAGGCCCGGACGCTGCCAAGTAAGCCGGAAGCCACTCGCGGGATACGAGCACGGCTTTTTTCTTGATGAATTTTCCATAGCCGGCTAAGCCTTCTCCGGGAAATCTGACCCGCCAGCGCCAGGGGTCCAGCTCTGTATCGGTATGCCAATTCTCCGCCAGCGTCAGCCCGTTCACAGACGGATGCTCCGGGATCAGAGGTGCCAGCGGCACAATCCCCAGTCGGGCGACTACCTCAGCCATCTCTTCAAAGGTGGTTACATTCTCTTGCTTACCTGCTTCGCCCACGTAATTCAGCCTCCTAAGTCAATCTGGCTTGTACACCAAATTAAGCTTATCATTATAAATGAGCAAATTCACTTCCTGCATATGCTCATTAGGAGATTTTGTTTAAAAATATACCATTTTCATTACAGCCAATCTGAAAATGTTCATCCTGTAAAATCCAGGCATCTGTTTTTTCAACAAAGAAATGAAAGCCTCCGATAGATTGAACCAATGCCGGATCGATCGGTGTAGCACTTGCATTTAGGCCAATCGCAAAAGCATCTGAGCCGCCACCTGCATATTTTGCATAAATTCTTACATATTGGGCCTCTGTCAAACCCCATTCATCCTTAAAAGAATCAATAGCTTGTTCCGTTACTTCAAATGATATCATCCCTGTTCTCTCCTTCCCCCAGGTTAATCACATTTTTTAACTTCCCCCCGATAGTTAGCCATCCGAAAACTGGCCCCGCATCCACATGAGGCTTTGGCATTAGGGTTATTCATGGTGAATCCGCCTATCATTCCGCTTTGTTCATAGTCAATTTCAAGACCGTCAATATATGGAATACTCTTCGTGTGAACAACTATACTGAACTTATCTTTATGGAATACCATATCCTCCTCTGTCTGCTGCTCATCCAAGACAAGGGTATAAGATAATCCGCTGCATCCCCCTTCTTCAACACCTACTCTAAGAAAAGAGTGCCGGGTATCAGCGGTTAATAAGATTTCGGTGATTTTCTCTGCTGCGATCTCACTGACCTCAATGTTCATCTTCATTCCTCCTCGTTTACAAGCTTAATTTAGTTTTGGCTACCCCAGTCCATTAAACAAGGTATGAACGTAGCGAGAGCCGCTCCTTTTGGTGTAAGTTCATACATGGTTTTTATAGGGCGCTGCGGACTGGTTCTCTTGACCAGATTATGATGTTGAAGCTCCTTTAAACGCTGGGAAAGGATTCTTTGCGTAATGGAAGGGATACTCCGGTTGATTTCACTAAATTTCTTCGGACCGTAAGAAAGAGTGAATAAGATGTGGATCGTCCATTTAGACCCGATGATGTCAAAGGCTATAAGAAGTTTCTCCCTATCCTCATTGGACAATGACCGGCACACCCTCTTTCTTAGGATCAGCATTCTTGATGGATTGCGGTGAGATCCGGGTGCTGGCAATGATACTTATGACGATCAACAAGAGATGGAAGCCCATGGCTACAATTAAACCGGATTGCAGTGACATTCCGCCAGCCTGACACACGACGAGGATGGAACCGCCAATCCCGATAACTACGCCGGGTGTAAAAGAATCCGCGAATTGCAGATTTGCCGAGGTTTGGCCCACGCCGCCTTCCCCTGTTTGGGAAAAGGCTACAACACCGCTAATCGGATGCGCCAATCCAATACCAACTCCTGCGATGATCTGACCCATAACTGCAACGGTAACGGACACAACCGGTATCCAGAATACGATGGCAATCCCGATGGCAAGCAGCAATACCCCAAGAATAATTCTCATATGACGTCCACGGCCCTGATCTGCCGCATCCCATCGTCCTTGCAGATACGCAATGATACACCAGCTTAATGCAGCACTCGCTACGATTAAACCGGCCTGAGAAGGTGTAATTCCTTTCACATTAATTAGAGCCAATACCAGGAAATTCTGTGTGCTGGTATAGGCAGCGAAGAACAACCCGCGTGTTGCCAGAATCGCCGGCATCCCTCTTCGTAGCGTAAGCGTTCCCTTCGGCAGCAATTGACGGAGCGGAAATATCATACATGCGAGGCCAATCATGACCAATACAAATCCCATCATACCCGGAAGCATACCTAGACCAACCAGGAAAAGACCTGTACCCATCGTTAAGAGTAACGCCATCCAAGTGGATGAAGATCCGCTATCTCCTCCCGTCTTCTGCACTTTCAATTTCCTGAACGCAGGTAAACTGAGCACTGCTGAAACAGCCAGCACAGGTAATATCCCCCAGAAAACAAACCGCCAGGACCACTGGTCTGCTATAAGACCTGCTACATATGGACCGAGCATGGACGGAAGAACATAGGCTGTACCAAATGCTCCAAGGATCTTGGCACGTAACTCATCCGGGTAACTTAAGGATATGGCTGTATACACACAAGTCATCATAGCTCCGGCACCCAAACCCTGCAGGGCCCGTGATCCTATCATGATATACATATCGCCTGCTGTTGCGGCAGCGACCAATCCTGCGATAAACAACAGAAGTGCATAAGTGAATGGTGCTGCAGGTCCTCTTTTATCTATGATTCGACCGACGACCAGCGTTCCGATAATCTGCGCAAGGAGGTACGTACTGAATATCCATCCGAACAGGCTAAGCCCGTTCAAGTCTCCGGCAATCGAAGGAGCAATGGTGGTTACGGATAGACCTTCGAATCCAACGGCCATCACGGACAGGATAATCCCTATGGATAGTGCAAAATAACGCGGGCTGAAAATACTTTGATGATTAGACGACATGAATGGTGACCTCCAAGGAAATTGGTATGTATACATCGTATCCGGATACTTAGTAAACATTTTTGTTTATAAAGTCTAGGCTACAGTCCGGCTTTGACTTTGTCAACATTTTTGTTTAAAATGTAGGGAGTGATGTAGCTTCATTAGCTGCAAAAAGGAGGTGCACCATGAGCCGGAATGAAATCAAAAAGGATGTCTCCACCCGTACCCGAAGAGCGATCATTGATCTGTTAAAGGAGCGTGGGGGCATGGATGTTATGACCCTCTCCGCTCATTTTTCGCTGTCTGGAATGGCTATTCGCCAACATTTGAATGCACTGAAGGAAGAGGGATTGGTTACGAATGTGGAAGAGGCCCGTCCCATGGGCCGGCCCACCAAGCTATGGATATTAACACCAGCAGCTAATCGTTTTTTTCCAACCGGATATTCGGATTTATCCATCAGCCTCATTAATTCTATGAAAGAAGCTTTTGGCAATGAAGGGCTGGACAAGCTGCTGGATGTTCGAAATAAAAAGATGCAGGCACAATATCTTCAGCATCTTGGCGATGCATCGGATGTTAGAGAGAAATTGGAGAAGCTGGCCGAGATTCGAACCAATGAAGGTTATATGGCCGAGGTTAAGACGCAGGAGGATGGCAGTCACTTGTTCATCGAGAAACATTGTCCGATCTGTGAAGCTGCTGCTGTATGTACCGGGTTATGCAAGAATGAGCTGCATTTATTTAAAACGGTGCTAGGAGATGATGTTCATATTGAGCGAGGGGAGTACATTTTAGCGGGAGGCAGAAACTGCAGCTACACCGTTAGGCAAAATAAGCCGTGACAACAAGAGCAACCTCACTTGGAGATTGCTCTTTATTTCATTTGACGCTGTCTGCGTCCGATCCCATACAGCGGACTCCCGCAATATAGGTGTTAATCAGCCGGGTGAGCGTGACATTCAGGTCCAGCGGCATTCCAAATCCGCCCTGGTGCTCCAAGGTGGAGAATCCGTGCAGTATACTCCGCAGTCCACGGACGGCATGCAGATTGCCTTCCTCCTCCAAGCCGAATGCGGATATCACCTGGATGATGAGCGACAGGATCTTCCCTCCCGCCGCTTCCAGAGCGGTGTCTCCTTGTTCGGGTGCTTTTAGCGTCGTCTGGTACAGCCCCGGGTGCGCTCTGGTGAATCCGATGTAAGCCTGACTCATGGCATGTACTGCAGCCTCTCCGCTTAGCCCCTCCGTTGCCTCCGATATGACCTCATACAGCTGCTCCAGACCATATACCGCCATCAGTGTACGCAGCCCCGCAAGCCCGTTGATGTGATTATAGAGTGACGGGGAACGGACATCCAGCTTCGCGGCAAGTGCAGCCAGCGTCACTTCTTCAATCCCGTATTCATCCGCCAGCTCTGCGGCAGCCAGCACCAGCGTGTGCGTGTCCAGACCTGCTCTAGCCATGTACTCTCTCTCCTCCCTTTAACTGTCCTTCAGCCTCCGAAGCCGCCCGCTTCATCGCCTCCACCGGAGCTATAAGCAGATCACCATGTCCTACCGCCAGTACAGAAGGGGCAAGATCAATCAGCCTGTAAGCACTCACCAAGGCCTGTTCGGGGCTCCAAGTCGCCATAGCCGGAAAAGGAAACCAGGCAACCTTCTTGCCGGACACCGCCGTGGCCCGGAAGGTCTGGAATGCATCACCAACGATCAGCGCTCCACTGCGCCGGTCCTGAAAAGACATCGATCCCGGCGTATGTCCGGGAGTGCTGAACGCTGTCAGCGAGCCGATGCTATCGCCGTCATGCAGCAGAATGTCGGGGCGGGTCACTATTTTGGCGGGTACACTGCCCTTAATAGGAGTCTGCAGCTCACCGGCTCTGAGCGAGCGGTCACCAGCCAACAATGCAGCATCCCGCTCCGAGATATAGACCTTAGCCTCCGGCACCTGCTTCTTCAAGGCATCAAGCGCTCCGACATGATCCATGTGGCCATGCGTCAGGATGATGCGGGTCAGCGGCTTACCAAGCTTGGCGGCCTGACTCAGAATACCTTGCAGGCTGTAGGACATTCCCGCGTCAATAAGTGTAAGCTCCTGTTCTTCCTCGATCAAATAGCAATTCACTGGAAAAATACGCGGCAGCCACGTAAGCTGATGCAAATGGCCTTCTCGTGTCACTCTCATTGTAAAGCCCTCCTCAAAACTAATCTTATTAGTTAAAATATAAACTAATTAGATTAGTTTTGCAAGAGATATTTACTCATACAAAGGTGAAGGGCTTAGGCAGGGGTGTGGCGACATCCAGTCTCTGCTCCTCGCTCCGCGCAATGTGATCGGTTTTTCGATTACATTGGGTCCGTCCCCCTCGCGGCCCATTATCTCCTGAACAGCCAAAAACACCACCCGCTAGTGGATGGTGTCCTGAACGATCAGTGTGATCGAATTTGTCTATTCCCTTCTATACGCGTCCCGGCCCGTCTCCCAATCAGCCAAACCGGCCCATAATGTACTCCTGCGTCATCTGGTTCTCAGGGTTCGTGAAGACCTTCTCGGTCTTGTCGTATTCCACCAGGGAGCCGAGATAGAAGTAGGCGGTATAATCCGAGATCCGCGCGGCCTGCTGCATGTTATGGGTGACGATCACGATGCGCAGCTCTTCCTTCAGCTCCTTGATCAGCTCCTCCACCTTACCGGTTGATACCGGGTCAAGGGCCGAAGCCGGCTCATCGAGCAGCAGGATCTGCGGGTTGACCGACAGCGCCCGCGCGATACACAGACGCTGCTGCTGTCCGCCGGACAACGCCAGTGCGGAATCCTTTAAGCGGTCTTTGACCTCGTCCCACAGGGCGGCGCGGCGCAGACTGCTCTCGACGATTTCATCCAGCGCCTGCTTGCCCTTGATACCATGATATTTCGGGCCGAAGGCGATATTGTCGTAGATCGATTTGTAGAACGGATTGGGCTTCTGCCAGACCATTCCGATCTTTTGCCGCAGCTTAATTACATCCGTGCCTGTAGCATTGATATCGACACCGTCAATCCAGATGCTGCCCTTGGTCGTAGAGCCGGAAATATCGTCATTCATCCGGTTCAGTGAACGGAGAAAGGTTGATTTCCCGCAGCCCGAAGGGCCGATCAATGCGGTCACCGTATTCTGGGCAAAAGGAAGGCTAATCCCCTTCACCGCCTCATAAGTTCCATAGAATATACTCAGATCCTCCGTTTGAAACGACTCGCGTACGACTGGCTCTGCTATTCCCATCTTAGTTCCTCCTACAGACTCTTTTTGAAAAGCGGATTGCCTTGTCTATTCTTAGCTCATTCTCTTGGATGCGGTAAGCTTGCGGTAGATGAATCTTCCGAAGTAACGGGCCGCCAGATTGAAGATTAATACGGTCAGCACCAGGACGGCTGAAGCACCCGCTGCGATCTGAAGTGCATCCGGTGCCAGGCCTTCACTGTTGACCTTCCAGATATGCACCGCCAGCGTCTCCGCCGGACGGAACGGGTTCAGCGGCGAGGAAGGGCTCAGCGGATTCCAGTTGCTGAAGTCCAGGCGCGGGCTGCTCATCCCTGCGGTGAACATCAGCGCGGCTGCTTCACCGAACACGCGGCCGGCCGACAGGATCGTGCCGGTGATAATAGTTGGCAAAGCTACCGGAAGCAATACCGAGGTGACAATCTTCCACTTGGATAATCCGAGCGCGAAGCCTGCCTCCTTCTGCTGCTTAGGCACTGTGCGGAAGGCTTGCTCCGTAATACGTACCATCAGCGGAAGGTTGAAGAAGGTTAACGCGAGCGCACCCGAGATCAGGGAGAACCCGAGATTGAAGGTGTTTACGATCAGCAAGAGACCGAACAGTCCCACGATAATCGACGGGAAGGACGACAATACCTCCACGACCAGACGGATGAAGTTGGTCAGCTTGCCGGGACGGGCATACTCTGCCATGAAGATTCCGGCACCCAGCCCCAGCGGCACGGTGATGATCAAGGTCAGCACCAGCAGGAACAATGAGTTGAACAGCTGCGGCCCGACGCCTCCGCCTGCGCGGATCTTTTGCGGCGCCGAGGTCAGGAAGTCCCAGCTAATATGACTCATGCCGCGGATCAGGATATATCCGAGTAAGCTAACCAGGATGGCTACGATCAGCAATGCAAAGGTAACGATAACGACAGTGGCTATTTTATTCGCAGTTCTCGGCTTCAAATTTTATTTCTCCTTTCGAGCATTCTCACCAGCAGGACGAATACGAAGGTCATCAGCATCAGCACCAGCGCCATACTCCACAGCGCATTGTTCTGCGGTGAACCCATCGTGGTATTCCCCATGCCCAGCGTGATGACACTGGTAAGGGTGGACGCGGACTCGAACAGGGAGTGAGGCACGAACGGCGCGTTACCGATAACCATCTGCACGGCAAGAGCCTCGCCGAAGGCGCGGGCCATACCAAGCACTACACCCGTCATAATCGCCGGGAAGGTCGTCGGGAGAATGACCCGGGAGATCGTCTGCCAGCGTGTGGCACCGAGCGCAAAGGAGGATTCTTTCAAGTTTTGCGGCAATGAAGCAAGCGCGTCTGCAGCCACGCTGGTAATCGTCGGCAGAATCATGACCGACAGCACTAGCGCGCCTGCAGCCACCCCGATGCCCTGTCCGGGCAGCGTATCCCGCAGAAATGGAACAATGACGCTTAAGCCTACGAACCCGTAGACAACAGATGGAATGCCTGACAGCAGCTCGATGACCGGCTGCAGCAGCTTTTTACCCCAGCCCGGCACAATCTCTGTCATGAAGAGCGCAGCGCAGATACTGAGCGGACTTGCGATAAGCGCGGCCAGCAGCGTGACCAGGAAGGAACCCGAGATGAACGGGAAGGCTCCATAGGAAGGTGTATCTGCTTCAGGCGACCACTTCGTGCCGAACAGGAATTCTGAGACCTTGACCTCACCGCTCACGAAGTTAGCCACGCCTTTGGAGGCTACGAAATAGACCATGGATATAATGATGACAATGAGCAGCAGCACGCAAAAGGACATATAAATACGTCCGATTAAATTTTCTATATGATGTTTTTCCAGCCGCTTGTTTGTTGGTTGTCCCCTCAAGATGCTCCCTCTTTCTAAAGTGAAAAGAGAGGCAGAGTTTATCCGCCTCTAATCACATTAAAGTTGAAATCAATTAACCTTGCGAACCGGTGAAGCTTATTTAGGTGTTACAGTACCTGCAACATCACGCGATACCTGCATTTTGGAAGCCGGGATGTAGCCAAGCTCAACCACATCGCCAGTCTGTACTTCATCCGTCAGGAAGTAATCCAGGAAGGCTTTTACAGTCTCATTGGGTTCACCGTTAGTGTACATGTGCTCGTAAGCCCATACCGGATATTTACCGGCCACTACGTTGTCTACCGAAGGCTCAACGCCGTCATAGTTTAATGTTTTCACGGAATCATCCAGGTAGGACAGTGCCAGATAACCGATAGCTCCCGGTGTTTCGCCGATCATTTTCTTAACCGTACCGGAGGAATCCTCCTGGATCGAGCCCTTCAGATCCTCGGTCTTGGTGCCAAGAGCGAAGCTCTCGAAGGTAGCACGGGTACCTGAGCTTGCCGGACGGTTGATGATCTGGATGGCCTGGTCTGCACCGCCGACCTCTTTCCAGTTCGTGATTTTACCTGTGAAAATATCTACCAGCTGCTGCTTGGTCAAGCTGTCTACGCCTGCTGCCGGGTTGCTTACTGCCGCAATCGCTACAACCGCCACCTGATGATCTACCAGCTCAGCCGCCTTTGCAGCATCCTTCAGCTTCTCTTCGGCGAATACGTCCGAGTTCCCGATATCGACTTGCTTCTCGGAGACCTGAGTCAAGCCCGTTCCGCTGCCGCCGCCCTGAACCTGAATGTCCACGCCTGCATTCGCATCCATGAATTTCTCAGCTACCTGCTCTACGAGCGGCTGAAGTGCTGTGGAGCCTGACGCCAGAACCGAACCGCTTAGCTTCGCACCGCTGCTGGTTTCTGTGTTTGTAGCAGCCGGTGTATTCCCTCCGTTATTGGTTGTTGCCTTATTTCCCCCGTTGTTGCCGCATGCTGAAAGTGCCAGTACGCTGGTAAGAGTCAAAGCCATGATCCACGATTTTTTGAATTGCATTGTTTGTTTTCCTCCTAAAGGTTTTGTGAGTGTCTGCTGCGTTCCTTCTGCTTCGTACAAAACTCACTCGGGAAGCATTATTGTGTGTCTATCAGCTTCTCTTCTGACTCTTCTTATTCTAGGACCCGTTCGTTAGATAAAAGTACTGAGTTTGTAAACCGAAGGATAAAAGTTATAATATAAATTGAATAATTAAATAGATAAAATCTATATCGAAACAACAATAGGGGTCTTTTTGCCCCCTCCCGGAGGAATCTTCATGAACCTTGTAAAGCTGCAAATCTTAGTTCTCATTGAAAAATATAAAAAAGTAACGGATGTAGCCGCCGAGATGAACCTTAAGCAGCCTACCGTCTCCTTCCATATGAAAAGTCTGGAGAGTGAGCTTGGCGCTTCCCTCTTCCAGTACCGGAGCGGCAGGGTCCTGCTGACGGATGCCGGTCGCGCCTTGTATCAATATGCGGTCCGCATTGTCTCGCTGAGCGCGGAGGCCGAGCGGACGGTCAAGCAGTTCACCTCGCTCGCCTCGGGGAATCTGGAGCTTACCGCCAGCGATATCCCTGCCAGTTATCTTGTGCCCAAACTGCTGTCCCAATTCACACAGCATTATGACGGGATCGATGTCTATTTGTCCGTGCTGCCGGATGACGCCATCCGGGAACGTCTGCGCAGCCGGGAGATCCAGCTCGCCGTGCTGCACAGTACAGAGGGCCAAGACGATACCTTCCATACGCTAGTGATTGCTGAAGAGGAGACGGTGCTGGTCTTTGCGCCGCAGCATCCCTTTGCGGGGGAGCAGGAGCTGACCGCCCAAGCCGTAGCACGCGAGCCTTGGGTCCAGCATGAAGCCGCCTCCTTCCTGCGCGGAATCTCCGACCAGTGGGCACAGCTTAATAACGTAAGGGTATGGAACCATGCGGTGCTGGGCTCGCCGGAAGCAGTCAAGGGGATGCTCTACACAGGCAGAATGGTGGGCGTGTTCTCCCGCTCCGGGATTGAGGGTGAAGTATCGGCAGGCCGTCTGGCCTACGCCAAGCTGCCGGGAATCCTTCCGGCTAACGGGTCTTTTGTGCTGGCTTGGCGCAAGGACTATACGCTGTCTCCGCTCCAGCAGGCTTTTGCCGGGATGGCGGCGGATTCAGCAATAAAAAACGGTATCCCCGGAGCGCCTGTGTAACTGCGCTAACGGGGATACCGTGTGATGGTGAACCTTATTATCTTTTGACAGCAACCAGGGTGAAGGTCTTGGGAATTCCCTTATCGTACACATCCGACGACAGATTAGGCTCCTCCACCAGCTCCTTAATCACCAGTCCGCTGGCAGCGGCAGCAGTAACCAGCTCGCCCAGCGTCCAGCGCCGCCAGTAGACGACATTCGGCTTGTCCGCCTCCGATGCTGCTCCTGAGGAAGGCATGTATTTGGAATAGGACACCTGCTTCTCTTCAAGCGCCGTATCGAAATAATCCCCGCTCACCTTATGCTTACGCACCTTGGCCGTCGACCCCTTGGAGGAGATCAGCTTAGTCGTTACCGGATGGAAATCCCGCAGCACGAACGTCCCGCCCGGTGCCAGCAAACGGTAGGCCGTAGCCATGAACGGAGCCAAATCCGTAAAATAATGAACAATCCCCATTTCGGCAAAAACCGTATCATAAGAGCCGTTTAGATGCGCTTCCGGCAGCTCCAGGACATCCGACACTATATATTCTAGCTGCACCCCGGCCGCCTGCGCGAGTTCTCCGGCATAACGGGCATTGGCCTCCGAGAAATCCGCTACAGTCACCTCAGCCCCCAGCAGCCCCAGTGCCACCGCCTTCATGCCGTTAGAGCCCATCAGATTCATGATCCTCCGGCCCTTCACTTCACCGAGATAGGTGTTCAGCGGATACAGCTTCCCCGCAGGGTCCTTCGACAGCTTCTCCGCAGCCTCCGCAGGGGTTCCGAACCGGCGGGTCCAGGCGGCATAGGTATCCTCATTCCACAGCTCCTCACTGGTAGGGGCCGCCTTCTTATTGAGGCCATCCGGTTCATTCTGATTAGGTTCATTCATTGCTTTCGTTACCCCTTTATCTAAGTTCTATAAAATGCAATCAAGTGTGCCTCACGGGTCTGTCCGCGTATAGCTATGAAGCGTTCGGCAGAGACTGCCGGAGCTTCATAGCTTTCCTGCGCCCGGCATACAGATAGACGCCCAGCCCGGCCATGACCAGCACCCCGCCCGCCCACTGCAGGCCGCTAAGCTGCTCACCCAGCAGCAGGAATGCGAGAATACTTGCGCCAACAGGTTCTCCCAGGATATTCATGGAGACGGTAGTCGCCGACGTATATTGCAGCAGCCAGTTGAACAGGATATGGCCGAAGACGGTAGGTATCACCGCCAGCAGGACGAAGATGCCCCATTCGCGGGCCGGATAATCGAAGAACGGTGTGCCGGTCACGAGATTGTAGACGGCAAATACGGCGGCCGCAGCGATAAATACAATCAGGCTGTACAGATAGGACGGCATACGCGCCACCAGCTTTTGTCCAAGCAGCATATGTGCGGCTACCGCTACGGTTCCGCCAACTGAGAGCATGTCGCCCTTCAGATTCTCAGCAGACAAGCCAATGTCTCCCCAGCCGATAAAAGTAACGCCGAAGATGGCAATCGCCATCCCCAGGATAGCAAAGACCGAATTACGCTCTTTATACAGTATGTACGCACCGAGCATAATGAATAACGGCTCCAGCGCCATAATCATCGTCGAGCTGGCTACCGAGGTATAATTCAGCGAACCCATCCACAGCAGAAAATGCAGGGCAAGCATGACACCGGACACTCCCAGCAGCAGCCAGTCCCTCCGCCGCAGCTGAAAGAGTGCCCCGCTATAGGGACGGGCGAACGGCAGCATCAGCAGCGAGGTGAACAGCAGACGGTACATCCCTTGGACCGATACAGGCGCGGAGGACCATTTAATAAAGATGGAAGAAAACGAAATGGCCACAATTCCGATTACCATCAGGAGAGGCACGGGAACGGGCGGTTTATTGGTACGCATGACAGAACGCCCCTTCATAGGATGTAAGACTCATTATGTTAATTTAACGTAAATCGCCGAAAAAAGCAGCATTTTTTCAAAATATAGAATCTATATGTTGCTATTCAGCACAAAAAAAAGGCACAGAATCCGCCTCTGACGGGTCCCATGCCTTATTCTTGTTCTCCTTATACTAGGGTATAAACCCCAACTCCACCGGATTTATCCGTGCAGCAGCGGAGAATACATCATCAGTGCGTGGTTCTCGGCCACTGCTTCGTCACCTGCCAGCTCCCCGCTAAGCGTAAGCACCCTGCGGCGGATCGCATTGCGCCGGATATACCCACCCCACGGCTCCAGGCTGATGCGGTGGCCGTCTTCATAGATCTCATAACGGTAGAGCTGCTGTCCCTCACAGCGCCATTCCCCGTGCAGATGCGTCTCATCCAGATGCAGCTTAAGCTGATAAGCGTGCTGTGTATCATTGCGCAGCTGCAGATCCAGATAATTATACGCACAAGTAGCCCCGCTGCCAAAAGGCTGGGTCCGCTGCTCATCGGGAAAGACATCATAGCTGTGCCGGTGCCGTTCGGTAACCGTCAGCGGGGTATGCAGCGTCATCCAGTAGATCAGATTGGACAACTGGCAGAGCCCGCCGCCTGTGCCGGAACGGAACCCGCCATAATGGAGCACCATTCCGTCCAGGTAACCTTTTCTCCGCGTGGGCTTGCCGATCCTGCGCCAATAGGAGAAGCTCTCGCCCGGTTGAATGACAAGCCCGTCCAGCTTCGCCACCGCGAGCCTCAGGTTCACGATTTTGTTGTGCTGGAGCTGCATATCGACATTGCGCAATTTGCGCAGCAGCGGTGTAGCATGACTGGCCGCCTCATACGGCAGGGCTTCACTGCGTTGCTCTGTAGCCAGACGTCCGCTGGCTGTGATCCATTTCCAGTATCTTTTCCAGGTGAAATACCGCTTGCCTGCAAATAATCGCAGCTTGGACCGCCGGATGGGCTTCATGTTGCTGATTACCGAATTCATGGAATGATTTCCTCCCTCTCCCACATCATTGTTCAATTATAGTACAACTGAACCGGACGGAGGCTACAATTCTGTCCCATTTCTATTACAGCAAAAGACCGGAACTCCCCTGTAACGGAAGCCCGGCCATCAGTAACTCTATTCGGATTCATCCCGGCAGCGGGCGCGCTATTTCCCCCGCTTATTATGCCAGATCAGGGCATGCAGCTGCGGCAGCACCCGTGCGCGGTTCATCTGCGGATCGGCAATGACCAGGCCGAACAGCCATTCCAGCCGCCCCAGCAGACGGCCTGAGATGTCACCTTCCTCGGTGACGTTATCGTTGCCCGGCTGCAGGAACAGCGGGACCTCAGGGTGCCTGAAGTGAACCTTTCGGGCATACTCATAATCCTCCTGGTTAAAAACAACCACCTTCAGGCTATGCGCAGCCTTGCCGTTATCAGCGACTCTATTCATGATTTCATCCAGCTTATCCCAGTCCGTCTGCATCCCGGAGCTGGGCGGTTTGGGGCTGATCGTCAGCGCATCCACCTCATGGAACCAGTCCTGCCAACGGCTGCCCTGCGTCTCAATCGCCGCCTGGATGCCCCGCTCGTGGAGGAGGGAGATGAATTCGCCCATCGCCTCCCCGATCAGCGCCGGGTTGCCCCCGGAGATGGTCACACAATTGAAATTCTCCCCCGCCAGCTCCAGCAGCCCCGCGAGAATCTCCTGCGGCGACAGCATCGTTACTTTATCCTTAGCCGAGCCGTCCCAGGTGAAGGCGGAATCGCACCAGCCGCAGCGGTAGTCGCAGCCGTAGGTGCGGACGAACATCGTTTTGACGCCAATGACCGCCCCTTCCCCCTGGATTGTCGGGCCGAACATTTCAATGACCGGGATTCTACTCATTATCGCAGCCTCCATACAGCCGGTAAGCCGGTCCCTCCTCGGGGATATCTGCTGCCAGCACCTCAGCCCAGGAGGTCGGAGTCTCCCATAGCTTGACCGAATACACCGGCAACGCCGCTTGCTTCAGCTCATAGGCAATATAGGCAGACAGATTCTCCGCAGTGGTGCGGAAGGAGAGCATCGCTACCTTGGAGCCGGTCGCCTTCAGCGTCTCCAGCACAGGCTCATTGCCCATCGCCAGAAAAGCATGATCCAGACGCCCAACCACTGCCTCCTGCACAGCCGCCTTAATATCGCTGAAATCGATGACGAACCCCTCATCCGACTGTCCTTCCTGAACGGACGGCACACCTTTCAGCACTACCTCCAGCCTGTAAGTATGCCCGTGCAGATTACTGCATTTCCCCTTGTGTCCGATTAGCTGATGGGCAGCGTCGAAGGTGAATATTTTGCAGACGGCTACTTCGCCCCGCATTATAGTCCCGCCTCCTGACGCTCTGCCTCATACTGCTCCAGACCCCGCTTACGCAGAAGACATGCCGGACAGGTGCCGCAGCCGCTGCCGATGATTCCGTTATAGCAGGTCAGGGTCTGCTCCCGGACATAATCGAACTGGCCCAGCTCGTCTGCCAGCTTCCAGGTTTGCTTCTTGTCCAGCCACATCAGCGGGGTATGAATGACGAACTCCACATCCATGGACAGATTAAGCGTGACATTCAGCGACTTCACGAACACATCGCGGCAGTCCGGGTACCCGCTGAAGTCCGTCTGGCAGACCCCGGTGATAATGTTGGAGTAGCCGAGCTGCTTGGCCAGAATGGCCGCGAAGGACAGGAACAGCAGATTACGTCCATCCACGAAAGTGCTGGGCAGCTCTTCCCCTTCACCTGCGGTAATGTCAATATCATCCCGGGTCAAAGCGTTCGGAGCCAACTGGTTCAGCAGCCCCAGGTCCAGAATATGCTGCTTCACGCCGAACCTTGCGGCTATCGCCTTGGCGACTTCAATCTCGGCCGCATGGCGCTGACTATAATTGAACGTGACCACCTGAACCTCCTGGAATTCCTGCAATGCCCACGCCAGGCAGGTCGTGCTGTCTTGGCCGCCGCTGAAGACGACTAATGCTTTTCTATTTACCATACTGATCTCTCCTCCTGATTGCTCTGCGAAGCTGGCTCCTGCGGATTAACGGTTGTCCACTTTCTCGGGATACAGATCATGATTCATCAGCCGGTGCTCGGCCATCGCCTCATATTTGGTTCCCGGACGCCCCCAGTTGCAGTAAGGATCGATGGAAATACCGCCGCGCGGCGTGAATTTGCCCCACACTTCGATATAACGCGGCTCCATCAGCGAGATCAGATCATTCATAATAATGTTGACACAGTCCTCATGGAAATCCCCATGATTGCGGAAGCTGAACAGATAGAGCTTCAGTGACTTCGATTCCACCATTCGGATATCCGGAATGTACGAGATGTACATCACCCCGAAATCCGGCTGACCGGTCACGGGACACAGGCTGGTGAACTCGGGACAGTTGAATTTGACGAAATAATCACGGCCGGGATGCTTGTTATCGAACGCCTCCAGAATTCCCGGATCATAGCCGAACTTGTACTGTGTGCCTTGGTTGCCCAGCAGGGTAACCCCCTGCATTTCCTCTTGCATTCTGCCTTCTGACATGACAAAAAACCCCTCTCTTTTCCCTAGGCCCCTGGCCTGAACTGGAAAGAAGAACGAGATTTCGAAAACCTGGCTCTACTAAGATAGCTTAGTTTTTTATAGAGGGAGTTCGCGAACCTCTCCTGCGCGCGGCGCAGATTCCTTCTTTAGCTTGGTGCGTCTTGAACTATACCATGATTGCAGCGGGCTTGACAACCCTCACAGCTGATCCAGAATCAGCGAGCACAGCAGTCCCATCGCAGCGATGAACCCTGTTAGCGGCCCCCCTTCTTCGTAGGCTTCGGGCATCATGCTGGAGGACACCATAGCAATAATCCCTCCTCCGGCAAAAGAGGCAATCAGCGCTTCCGTATACCCGCTTGCGTGATCCATGAACGCATATCCCGCCCCTGAGGCCAGTGTGGAGATAACGAGTACGCCGAGCCACAGCAGCATAATCTTGCCTTTGCCATAGCCGTCCTGCTTCAGTCCAGCCGTGCTGGACAAGCCTTCGGGAATATTGCTGATGAAGATGGCAATGACCAGCAGTACGCTAACGCCTTGACCCGCAATGAGACTTGCGCCGATCATGATCGATTCAGGAATCGCATCCAGTACCGTTCCGGCAAAAATAGCCAGCCCTCCGCCCTTGGCATCGCTCTTCCCTGAAGACGCTCTGGCTGAGCGCTTGCGTCCGGCTCCCCCTTTACACGAGATCAGCCAGTCGAACACGGTGAACACCAGCGCTCCGGCGGTGAAGCCGATAATCGTCGGGGTCAGACCGCCGTCACTGGCAGAATCCTCTAACAATTCATACGCCGCCGCGCCGATCAGCACACCGGTCCCGAACGCCATAATGAAGCCGATCAGCTTGCTTTGAATCCGTAGGAATAAGGCCAAGAGCGCGCCAATCATGACCGCCGAGCCGGAGACTGCGCCCCATAGCAATGCATTCCCCATCCGATTCACCTTCTTGTAGGATATTGGCATCATTACAATGCATAAGAATAGTTTACACACGAATGAAGAACGGCAAACACCTTGCATAGTTCAACTAATTTGCACGGATTCATTTGTATGGAAAGGGGTAACTTAGAATTAACAATCTCTATTAACCGAAGGATGGGATCATCTATGGAAGCAAACGTACAGAAGCTTATCGATTGGCTGGAAGCCCGGAAGGATACGACCCTTGTTATCGAAAAACGGGAGCTGGAGGATCTGGACACCGTCCACTTCAAGCTGGAGACCGTTGACTACCGGAACGCTGACGATGTCATTGATGATTATCTGGACAGTGCGGTCATTCTGCGCGGCACAGGCAGTACCCTGAATGCGGACGGAGAGCTGGTGCCCCTGCCGCAGCCGGGATATGAGCTGGCAGTGAGCGGTCTGCAGCTTCATGAAGTATCCGAAGCCAAGGTGGATCTGCAGACTAGCCGGGCGAAATATTCGCTGGCTGTAAGCTGATTATCCGGCGGCTCCGGCCGTAAGAATCTAAAGAGGGTGCAGTGATAAGCCAACATCCCGGCTTAGAGCTGCACCCTCTTTTTCCACAATTATCGCCTATAACTCTTCCCCGATAATCTCCACTTCCGTCTCCAGCTCCACATCGAACTTCTGCTTCACCGCTGAACGTACATGCTGGATCAATCCGATATAATCACTTGCCGTTGCATTGTCGGCGTTAATAATGAAGCCCGCATGCTTGCGTGAGACCTCAGCGCCTCCGATGCGCGTGCCCTGAAGACCGCTCTCCTGAATCAGCTGCCCCGCGAACCGGCCCGGCGGCCGCTTGAATACACTGCCGCAGGACGGATACTCCAACGGCTGCTTCGATTCCCGCAGATAGGTTAATTCATCCATGGATGCCTTAATCGCGGCAGGATCGCCTGGAAGAAGCGCAAATCTGGCCTCCAGCACGATATACTTTCCGCTGGAGAAGATGCTTTTGCGGTAGCCCCATTGAAGCTGGTCGCTGTGCAGGGTCACAAGCTGGCCGTCCGGGTCAACGACAAGCGCACTGTGCAGCACATCCTTCACTTCCCCGCCGTAGGCTCCGGCGTTCATGTAGAGTGCCCCGCCTACCGTGCCGGGGATGCCGCAGGCGAATTCCAGACCGGTCAGCGCCTGCTCCAGCGCATAGCCCGAGACATCGATAATCTTCGCCCCGCACTGCGCATAGAGCAGGCCGCCACGGATGCCCATCTCTGACAGATCGGAGGTCTGGAGCACGATGCCCCGGATGCCTCCGTCCCGGATAATGACATTGGAGCCGTTCCCCAGAATCGTAAGCGGGATCTGATGATCATGGGCATAAGCAGAGATGCTCCGGATCTCTTCATATGTAACAGGGGCCGCCAAGATATCTGCTTCGCCGCCCATGCGGGTATAGACCAGATCCTTAAGGCTCTCACGGCGTTTCAGTGAGCCTGCTGTAATGAGCGGCTGCAAATCC
This sequence comes from Paenibacillus sp. FSL R7-0302, assembly GCF_038006885.1. Lineage (NCBI taxonomy): Bacteria > Bacillati > Bacillota > Bacilli > Caryophanales > Paenibacillaceae > Paenibacillus > Paenibacillus sp. FSL R7-0302. Next base: position 2,564,156 of record NZ_JBBOWB010000001.1, on the reverse strand, counting down.
TCATATATGTTGTCAATATTCATTCTTCATGCTCCTAACTCTATGAACAAGATAATAGTGGTACATATCGCCGGGCAATCACGCTTCAGCAACCACAACTTTAACAACGAACAGGCTCCCTTGTCAATGACAGGAGCCTGTTAAGAAGCTGCATACAGCATTATTATGTTTCGAAATTCCCATTTATACCCTATTCGCCTGCTGCTGCACGCTCGGAGCGGAATTCCTCCCGCCGTGCGGACCGCTCCTCCTCCTTCATCCGGGGACAGGTATAACACAGCCGCCCGCCCTCTGTCCGGTAATACATACAGCAGCGGTTGCGCATCTGCACCGTCTGCTGCGGGTCCGCGAGCGACTCGATTCTCCGCACCTTCACCTGGAACGGATTGCGCAGCATCCCGAATACGGCAGCAGGCAGCTCATCCTTCAGATAGGCGTAATCCTCCTCCAGCCGGCGGAGCAAGAGCGGATCTGTAAGCCCAGCGGCAAAGGCTTCCGCATAATAATTGAATTTGGTCGGCATCTGTCCCCAGATCTCCCCAAGCGAAAGGCCGCTCACTTGTGAAGCCATGCGTATCAGCGGTCCGGCTGTACTCTGATAGAAGCTCGTGAGCACCTCATTGCGCCAAGCCTTGCGGCCAGGCTCATCTGCAGGAGCTTGTCCCATCCCCCATTCACGAAGCGAGAAGGCAACACGGCAGTAGCCATCTGCCGGAACAAGATGCAGCCGCAGATTTCGTAAGCTGAAGTCCGGTACGCATAAGAAGCCGGTCACGGAATATTGGACAGCGAGTGCAATAATGCTTAAGTAACCGCCGAAATATGCACCAGCGGCTTTATCATCGAGCGCCTTCATCAGCGGACGGTAAGCCTCCATGAAGGTCCTCATCCCCGCCTCTTCTGCCAGTTCAGCAGCGGCGAAGGAATGCACGGTTCCCTCTGGTACTGTAGAATGGAGATCGAACTTGGAGCTATATTCTTGCATCAGATGTTCATTCATGCTGCTGTCCACTCCCCGCTTGCACAATTCTGTATCATCCAGCCTATAACCCTACTGCCTTATATGCCGCCAGCTCATAAGGCAGACAGAGCGGCACACCTGTACGCGGATCAGGTACAATATCTGCCTCAATACCGAATACCTCGCGCAGCACCGCCGGTGTCATTACCTCATTCGGAGCGCCTTCGCTGATCACATTACCGGATTTGATCGCTACCATATGCTGCGCGTAACGCGAAGCATGGTTCAAATCATGGACAACCATAATAATCGTCCGGCCTTCCTGCTCATTGAGCTTCTGCAGCAGCTGAAGCACCTCCAGCTGATGGGCCATATCCAGGAAGGTCGTCGGCTCGTCAAGGAACAGAATATCCGTCTGCTGGGCCAGCGCCATGGCGATCCAGGCCCGCTGCCGCTGTCCGCCGGAGAGACGGTCAATCGGCCGGTCACGGAATTCATTCATGCCGGTCAATTCAATCGCCTCGGCAATAATGCTGCGGTCTTCAGGCGTCAGGCTGCCGAAGCCCTTCTGATGCGGATACCGTCCATATCCTACCAGCTCAGATACCGTTAAGCCATCCGGGGCAGTAGGATTCTGCGGCAGAATCGCCAGCTGGCGGGCCACCTCTTTGGTGGAGAGATTGTGAATGGACTTCCCGTCAAGCATTACATTGCCGCTCTTCGGCTTCATGATCCGGGCCATTGTCTTCAGAATCGTGGACTTCCCGGAGCCGTTCGCCCCGACGAGCGCCGTAATCTTCCCTGTCGGAAGCGACAGATTCAGCCCCTTTACAATCATAGTCTCCGCATATCCGATGCTCAGCTGCTCTGTATTTAAACGTTCCGACATGATAAACACTCCTTAGATTTTTTTATTATATACATCCCTGTACTACGCTTTCGATGTGGCCAAAAGATATAAAAAGTACGGTGCTCCAATAATCGCTACTACGATACCAGTAGGTACCTCCGCAGGCTGCAGGATCCAGCGACCGATCGTATCTGCCGTAAGCAGCAGCAGGGCTCCGGTCAGGGCAGCCGCAGGCAGCAGAATCTGATGGCGCGGGCCGACCAGCCTGCGGGCCAGGTGCGGCGCAATTAGCCCGACAAAACCAATGCTGCCGCTTACCGATACACAGGCTCCTGCCAGCGCAACAGCCGCAGCCAGCAGCCACCGCCGTTCCCGTTCGAGCGGCAGGCCCAGTCCCTTGGAGAGCTCATCGCCCAGATTCAGTACGTTGAGCACCCGGGCTTTGTAGAATGCGAAGGGCAGCAGGATCAATATCCAGGGCAGCAGGGCCAGCACAAACCGCCAGTCTCCGCCCCAGATTTTGCCGGCCAGCCAGATGGCTACGAACTGATAATTCTGCGGGTCGAGTCTTAATGACAAAATAAGCTGAAAAGCGTATATCCCGGCACCCACAGCAATCCCGATCAGGATCAGCCGTGTCGGCGAGAGCCCATCCTCCCTCCTGTAAGACAGGAAGTAGATCAGTGTTGCAGTAAGCGAGGCCCCTGCAAGCGCCAGTAGCGGAAGCACGAGGATCGGAGCTGCTGTAGTAGCCGGTACAAAGGAGATAAAGATCAGTACAGCGAATCCGGCTCCGGCATTGATCCCCAGGGTGGAAGGCTCAGCGAGAGCATTACGCGACAAGCCTTGCAGAATCACTCCGGCTACCGCGAAGCCTGCACCAATCAGCAAGGAGATCACGATCCGCGGCAGCCGGAAATCAAACAGAATCAGCTGCTGCTGCTTGGTGCCGTTGCCGGATAGGGTATGTAGAACTTCGAGCGGTGACAGACGCATTAAGCCGGTATTCATACTGACCAGAAACAGAATGACGATAAGCACAGCAAGCAGTGTCAGAATACCAGCCTCTCTGGAAAGGCGCGGCTTGGCCGGGGGGAATGAGGTGGAACGGTTCATTTCAGCTCCCCCTTGCGTTTGCTGGCCAGATAGATGAAGAACGGTACGCCGAATACTGCAATTAAGGCACCTATTGGTGTTTCGTATGGCGCATTAATCATCCTGGCCGCAATATCGGCCACCAGGACCAGAATGCTTCCAAGGACTGCGGAGCAGGGAATAATCCAGCGGTAGTCAACCCCAACGAGGTAACGCGTAATATGCGGAATCATTAATCCGACAAAAGCGATCGGCCCCACCGTGGAGACTGCCGCTCCGGCGAGGATGACGACAATAATCATCCCTGCAGTCTGTACCAGACCGGTGCGCTGTCCGAGACCTGCTGCAACATCCCTGCCCAGGCTCAGTAGCGTAATCGAACGCGACAACATCAGCGCACCGATCAGGGCCGCCGCGACCCAAGGAGATATTACCTGCAGCTGCTTCCAGCTCGCTCCGCCAATCCCCCCGGCCATCCAAAAGGCGATATCCTGGGAGAGGCTGAACAGGATAGCAATGCCCTGGCTGACCGCCAGCAGCATGGCGCTTACTGCCGCACCGGCGAGGGTCAGCCGAAGCGGGGTCAGTCCGCTATGGGAGAGCGAACCGATCCCGAATACCAGCAGTGAGGCCACAGCCGCTCCAAGGAAGCAGTACAGCATGATGTAAGCGAAGGATAATGTTGGCGCGAAGGCAAAAGCCAGGGCCAGTCCAACGCCCGCACCTGCATTAAGACCAAGCAGTCCGGAATCCGCCAGCGGGTTGCGGGTCATCCCCTGCATAATCGCACCGGCAACGGCAAAACATGCGCCGACCAGCGCTCCTGCGGCAGCCCGGGGAATCCGCAGCTCCCGAATGACCTGATGCTGGGGCAGCTCCGGATTGAACCGGAACACCGCCTCCCATACGGTAGCCAGCCGGATATCCGCCGCACCGACCGATACGGATACCATCAGGCCGAAGACAATCGCTGCTATTCCCAGCACCAGAATAACAGCAGCGGCAAGCGGCCGCGACCGGACAGATGTGTTCCCTTCAACAGAAGGAGCTTGTAGAGCAGAATCTGTGGATGAAGCCATATGCCGTCTCCTTATCAGGATTATTAGGGAAATATAGATGATTATGATTCTCATTATCGCAAAGATATGAATATTGTTCAACTTAAAAAAGAGGCAGGCTTCTATATCCTGAGGATATAAAAGCCTGCACAATTCTCCGGCCGGTAAAGACCTATTTCACAAAACTGCTCAGAATATCATCGATGGTCTTGGAATTGGCTATAGGGCCGCTATACAGCCAGCTGGTATCTTTGCCGAATTCATGAACATTCCCTGCCTTAACGGCCGGAATTCCCTTCCAGACTGCACCTTCTGTAATCTCAGCTCCGCTTGCCTTGTCACTGTTCACCAGAATGATATGCTCTGCAGTTAGCTCAGATAATTTCTCCAGTGAAATCGGGTTCCACGGTGCTCTGGACTCCGCAGGAATATCGGTCACAAGATTCGGGAGCTTCACTCCAAGATCGCCATACAATACTGCACCGCTGCTGCGGGTCTCATCTACAATGAAGAAATTCTTGGACACCAGCCACAGAACCGCTACTGAATCATCGCCGATTGCCGCAGATACAGCCGCTTTGGCTGAAGCCGCTTTCTGGTCATAGTCTGCAATAGCCTTCTCCGCTTCCGGTGTCTTATTGAGCAGCTCTCCGATCTTGAGCAAGGCTGCACGCCAGTCACTGCTGACCTCATCACCGAGTACATAGGTTGGTGCAATCTTATTCAGCTGGTCATAAAGACCGTTCTGAACCGAGCCCTCCGACTGGACGATGTGAAAATCCGGCGTGAAGCTGGTGACGGCTTCAAGCGGCAGGTCATAGCTGATCGGCGGAACGTCCTTAAGCTCAGCAGCGAGGTAAGCCTGAGTACCGTTCTTCGTAGACCACTGGGCAACCGGAGTCACACCGAGTGCTACCAGATAATCCTCCAGATAAGAAGCAATTACACGCTGCGGATTAGCGGGAACGGTCACCTTATGTCCCATTGCATCCGTTACGGTCTTCTCCACAGCGGGTGCAGCAGTTGCTGCAGGTACCGCAGTCGCTTCTGCGGTTGCCGCAGGTGCGGTGCCTGCTCCACCGTTACTGCCTGCGTTGCTATTATTATTTCCGCAAGCGGACAGCAGCAGTGTTGTAGTCATAAGTCCGGCCACCGCCAGCTTCCCGCTTCTTGATCCTTGCAGGTTGAACGAAAACATTGAATACCCCTCCTGTATGTTACCCTCATGATTGGCAAAAGCTCTGTTACCTTCATCTTGTCTATACTGATGATATTGATTCTCATTCTCTATGTCAACCAATAACTTATAATAACGTAAAAACGGCCGCCTCCGCATTAAGCAGAAACAGCCGTCTTCCTATAATCTTCTATATTATTTATGCAGATGGAAAGGAACCGTGGCGATGACAATGTCCTTCTGATTCATCAGATAAGAGCGGATGAACAAGCTGGTCTGATTATGCAGCACCGCCTGCCACCAGTGCTTGGTCACGAATTGCGGAATCAGGACGGTAATATGATCCGTTGAAGAGGTCTTCCACTCTACTGTATCGATGAACTTCACCAGCGGGCGGATAATGCTGCGGTAGCGGGAGCGCAGGACGATCAGGCGTACGCCGGGGTTCCACTCCTCCCACTTCTGCTCCATCTTGTGAATCTCTTCTTCATCGAAGCCTACATATACAGCGACCACATTATCTGTCAATGACTTCGCATAGCTGATCGAATGTAGTACAGCGCGAGTCACACCGGCGACCGGAACGACTACGGTGCTTCCTTTGATACAAGGCTTATCGGTAGCCGGACAGATCCGCAGCTGATCGGCAATATTCATATAATGGCGGTGAATCCGGTGGAACACGATGATAACAGCCGGTAGGAAGATGAAGGCCATCCACACGCTGGAGAATTTAGTGATTATGAAAATCAGGGTGATCGTTAATGTAGTGAGCATCCCCACCGTATTGACGGCGAACTTGCTCTGCCAGCCTTTCGGCTTCGTTCTGTACCATTGGACCATCATGCCCAGCTGCGACAGCGTGAACGGAATGAATACCCCTACTGCATATAATGGAATGAGTCCTTCCGTATTCCCGTGAAACGCCGCCACCAGCACAGCCGACATGACACCGAGGAAAATAATACCGTTGGAGAAGCCCAGCCGGTCGCCGCGCACCATGAAGGCATGGGGCAGATATTTATCTTTGGCGAACATGAACGCCAGCAGCGGGAAGGCCGAGTACGCCGTATTGGCTGCCAGGAACAGGATAACCGCCGTAATCCCCTGAATGAAGAAGTACAGTCCGCCGCGGCCGAAGGTAGATTCGGTAATCTGTGAGACCACGGTGGCCTTCTCATCAGGCATGATACCGTACCAGTAAGCGAGCAGCGTAATACCTGTGAACATTACCCCGAGAATGAGGCCCATGAGCATCAGCGTTTTGGCTGCATTTTTCTCCGCGGGCGCTTTGAAGTTAGGAATGGCATTGGAGACCGCTTCTACCCCGGTCAGAGCCGAACAGCCGGAGCTGAAGGCCTTCAGCAGCAGGAACATACTCACGTTCGATACCGCCGAGCCAATCTCAGGAACATGGGCATGGGCGCCGCCGGTCATATATTTGAAGACCCCCGAGATGATGAGCACGAAGATGGAAACCACGAACAGATAGACCGGGATAGCGATGAAGGAGGCCGATTCGGTCACTCCCCGCAGGTTAACAATCGTTAAGAGCACGATAACAGATACCGCTATGAGAACACTATGATTATGCAGACTTGGAAAAGCTGAAGTGATTGCATCCGTCCCCGCCGAGGCGCTTACCGCCACCGTCAGAATGTAATCCACCAGAAGAGAGCCGCCGGCCAGTAAGCCGGTATGCACCCCTAGATTGCTTTTGGCGACAATATACGCGCCCCCGCCTTGGGGATAAGCGAAGATCGTCTGCCGGTAGGACAGAATCAGAATAGCCAGCAGGCCCAATACGGCTAATGCAATTGGCAAGGAGTACCAGATAGCGGTGAACCCGGCGGCCACCAGTACAATCAGAATTTGTTCTGTTCCGTAGGCTACAGACGAGAGCGCATCAGAAGACAGGACAGCCAGTGCTTTCACCTTGGATAACTTTTCATGATCGAGTTCGTTCGACTTCATCGGACGCCCGATCAATAGTCGTTTTACCTTGCTTACCATTGTAGTAACAGTTCCTCTCTTGGTTAAGTTGAAACGGGTTTCCCTGCGCTGTTTTCATAAGTGGATTTCATAAATGCAGGCACCAAAATAAGCATACGGAAATGATCCGCATGCCTTAGTGTGCATGGTCATTATCCCACTAGTGGCTTACGAGGTTAGCTGGCGGATTCGGACTGTGGTAGCCCTACGGTTACAGGTCAAGTAGCCTGCTCCGATTCACCCCTTTTGGCCTTAGCCAAAGTGTGGTTCCCCCGTTTTTCCTTCCGGAAAATTCAGCGCATATTCAACTTCTCACAAGGACTAATATTAAGCTACAACACGTCTTCCGTAAAGCGTGGAAACAAATGAAAAAAGAATGAAAAGCACTCAAAACAACCAAATTCATCATCCGGTATGTCTTGATCTTTCATTCTCTTTCATTATCCCTTTACCACGTGATTTTACAGGGTTTTTGCATATTATTTTTTACTAAAATTAAAGGTATTCTCTTCTCTTCCTTCTGCCCGTCAGCTTCTTACTCCGCAGGCTCCTCTTTGCGTCCTGTCCAGAGCAGAATCGAGATTAAGGCAAAGGCTATAAGTGCAAGCAGAGGGATCGTTATAAATCCGAACCAGTTCAGATAATCCTTGTTGCACGGTACGCCGATGGTACAGGGAAGCACCTTGCTGAGCGCCGGAATTTTCTGCTCCGCATAATGATAAATAGAGATGCAGCCGCCGATCAGACTAAGGGGAAGCACGTATGGAATGATCCGCTTGTCCGCCCGGTAGGTGGCGATCCCCAGCAGGAACAGCTGCGGATACATGAAGATCCGCTGGAACCAGCACAGCTTACAGGGCTCGTAATTTAGGACCTCACTGAGATACAGGCTTCCTGCTACAGCCACCACACAGACGAACCAGGCCAAGTAGAGACAGTTACGCCGGCAGAAGGCAGAGAAGACGGTCATTGGGCGGTCCCTGCTCCCGCTGCTGCTGTTGCTGCCTGAATCTGGGCGTCAATCGCCTCCATATTGAAAGGCTCCTTCACCTTGATGCCGTTCACGTACAAGGATGGCGTATTCGTTACACCCGTATCGGTGCCAAGCTGAATATCCCGCTCCAGCTCGCTTACGTAGGTACGCTCGTCAATGTCCTTGCGCAGCAGGTCGTAATCCACCGGCAGCTCCAGCTGCTTGGCGAGACTCACCAGGAAGTCAGGCGTAGCCCATTCCTTCTCTTCATTCCCCTGATTGGCATAGATCGCATCGAAATACTTCCAGAACGCTTCCTGGTTCTGATGATAGACCGATAGCGCTGCCAGGGAGGCCGTTCTGGAATCCTTGCCGATGAAGGCCAGATTCACGAAATAGAAGGCTGCTTTATTCTGATCTACATAGCCCTGAACGATCTGCGGCTTGATGACACCGGTGAACTGGGCGCAAGCCGGACATTTAAAGTCGCCGAATTCCACTATTTTGACCGGAGCATCCTCCTTGCCAAGCCGCATCATTTCACTGTAATTGAAGGCAACCGGCGTACTGTCTGTGCCGGCAGGCGAAGAGTCCTTGGAAGCAAGCATGAATAAGCCTACAAAAATAATAACGACGATGGCCACCGTACTCACGATAAGAATTCTCGTTTTCTGCTTCTGCTGCTCCTGCTCTGCCCTGCGCTTCTCCTGCTTGCTCATCTGGGGAGCCGTGACATTGTTCTTTTTTGTTTTGCTCAAAGAGAGTTCCTTTCCGTCCTCAGGACTATCGTGATAAAAGAATAGTTACTTTCAAATTATATAATGTTAACTCTCTTGTTGGCAATCGCTGTCTTATACGGCTTCATTCTCCTCTGCTGACTCCCCTTCCCCTGTATCCTTGCCGAAAAATACCTCCGGGGAATGCTCCTGCGACTGCAGCTTAATTCTGAAGAAGAATTGTGTGCCGCCCCCTTCTGCCGGTTCTGCCCAGATTTCTCCTTGCATCAGGTCCACCAGCTTCTTGCAGATCGCCAGGCCCAGACCCGTGCCGGGGTACTTGCGGGTATGCGACCCGTCCACCTGCGAGAAGGACTGGAAGAGCAGCTGCAGCTTATCCGGTGAGATGCCAATGCCGGTGTCGCGTACCATGAATTGCAGCGCCTGAGCGGTCTCCCTGACGCCATAGGACTCCACTTTAACCGTTACCGTGCCGGATGGCGTGAATTTCACCGCATTGCCGATCAGGTTGATGAGAATCTGGCGGATACGCGCAGCATCCCCGGTGAACTTGTCGGGAAGTCCCTCCTCGATCAGAAGCTCAAGAGATAACGGCTTGTCTTGTGTGCTCACCATGAACAGGTCCATACAGCCCTGGAGCAGCGCCTTCAGCCCGAAAGTATCCTTGTTCAGTGAGAGGCCATCCGCCTCCAGCCGGGAGATATCGAGAATATCGCTCATCACATGCAGCAGAGCGTGGCTGCTTGTACTCTGAAGCCGCAGGAGCTCCAGATGCTCAGGATTGCTGATCTCCTCGGACAGCAGCTGGTTGACACCGATAATGCCGTTCAGCGGCGTGCGGATCTCATGGCTCATGGTGGCGAGGAACTCGCTTTTCATCGTCACAGCACTCTCCGCAGCATCCCTGGCCTCCAGCAGCTCATACTGATACTTCATCAGGGCAGTCACATCCTCGGCCACAATATAGACCCACTGCTCCGTATGATGCAGCAAAGGAAAGACAGTGACACTACAGATCAGCTGCTCCCCGCCTTTGCTCCGTACCTTCAGTTCCAGCTTGGAGGACTGCCCCCGTGAAGCGCGCGTTATGGCATCCCGTACGGCCGCTTCATCCCGTTCGCTGTATAGTATCGCCTTATAATTCCCCAGTTCTTCGCTGCTATATCCGGTAATGTCCCGCAGAGCAGGATTAGCACTGATTATCTTCTTGCGAGCAGGATCAATGCAGATCACCATATCAGGGTTATGCTCGAACAGCGCAGTATACCGCTGCTCATTGAAGGCAGCTGACTGGAGTACCCGCTGCCGGTCCCTGTACAACAGGGCAAGGACGATCGACACAATGAACAGGAAGGAGCCGCAGAGGATCATTCCCAGTATCGAATCCTGCAAATAGAGCACGTGCGCGGCTGCACTGGACGGTTCTCCTAAAGGGAAGGAAGCGCCCGCCATGGCAGCGTAATGGATGCCTGTGAACGCGCCGGTCAGGGTCAGGACAAGCAGCAGCTTTTTGAAGCTGAACATATTGTAGGCCTGCTCCAGCCACTTCGGATCGTAGGATGCGGTGATCACCGGGATGATCAGGGCGAACAATACCGCCAGAATAATGGAAAAGGCGCCTTGCTCATACGTTGCCGTAAGTCTCATCGACAGAATGCCGCTGAAATGCATAATCAGGATGCCGCTGCTGAACAAGAGGCCGCCCAGAGCCAGATAGACCCTGCTGCGGGTCTGCGGGTTATTCAGCATAGCTAACAGCATATAAGAAGCTGCTACGGGAATTACTAGAGAGAACGCCAGTAGTGGCAGATTATACGATACCGGAACGGCCATATCCATTGCGCGCATCCCGATGAAATGCATGCTCCACAGGCCTGTGCCAAGCACCAGGGAGATGAGCAGGATGAACCGGGAGCTCCGCTGGCCGCGAAGCAGACGTTCCGTCAGATCGAGCGCCGTGAAGCAGGAGAGAAAGGCTATCGCAACCGACAAGAGGACAAGCAGATCATTGTAATTGTTGTGAGGATGTTCCAACGCTCCCGCCCCTTTCTTGAATCGGATATATTACATGTATTTACACTTCCTTACCCGCCTTAAATCCGGCCGAATCGGAGACAGGTCAGAACCATTCATCCTTATAATGACAAAAAAGCACAGCGCTGTAGTAGCGCCATGCTTATATTGTATGCAGCAGCTTATGCTCCGGCTTCTTCCGTCAATAACTGCAGCTTCAGCAGCTTGATCCGGGAAATCCGCTTATTATCGGTTTCTTCGACCACGAATAAATGATTGTCGAACTCAATGGACTGGCCCTTTTGCGGCGGATTGACCTCCAGCTTGGAATACAGCCAGCCGCCGATCGTATCATAATCATCAGTCTCCATATGGATTCCGAGCTTGTCGTTAATCTCTTCAATCAGCATCAGTCCGTCAACGGAGAACTCATCCTCTCCCAGCTTCTCAATGCCGGGCCGCTCCTCGTCGAACTCATCCTGAATCTCACCGACAATCTCTTCCATAATATCCTCCAGTGTAACCATCCCCGAGGTACCGCCGTACTCATCAATAAGAATGGCGATCTGGGTCTTGGCACGCTGCATGACCTTCAGGAGACTGCTGATCTGAATCGATTCCGGTACCGTCAATATCGGACGGATCAATTCATTATAGCTCGGCGCCTTCTCCCGGATCATATCCTTAATATGAATGAAGCCAAGAATATGGTCCTTGTCTCCGTCACAGACCGGATACCGGGTTCTCATTCCATCGAAGGCAATCTCCAGATTCTCCTCCGTCTCCAGATGCGTGTTCAGACAGATCATCTCGGTACGCGGAATCATAATCTCCCGGGCCATCGTGTCCGCAAATCCAAAAATATTATCCACCAGCGTCATTTCTGTGTTGTCGATGAGGCCGCTTTTGTTACTCTCCTGCATCAGGATGCGGATTTCTTCCTCCGTATGCGCAGTAGCCAGCTCGGAAGCCGGTGTCAGACGGAAGATCCGCAGCAGTCCCCGGGCCAGCCCGTTAACGACCCAGATGAATGGAAACATGATCCGGTAGAAAACGTTCATCGGTCCCGCAGTTAACAGAAGCACCGCCTCAGCCTTATTCACAGCAATGGTCTTCGGTGCAAGCTCGCCGAGTACGATATGAAGAACCGTGATGAACATGAAGGCAATAATCAGGGAGATGACAAATACAGTAGTTTCATCAAAGCCCAGACCCCTGACCAGCGGCCCCACAATCGTGGCCACGGCCGGCTCTCCGAGCCAGCCCAGTGCAAGTGAAGCAAGGGTTACCCCAAGCTGGCAGGCCGACAGGAAGCCATCCAGATTATGGACGATGTTCCTTGCGGCCAGCGCTCTCTTGCTGCCTTCCTCAATCAGCGATTCAATGCGCCCGCTGCGCACCTTCACCATCGCGTACTCCACCGAAACGAAAAAACCGTTAAGCAGCACCAGCAAAATAATAAGTCCTACATGTAATATACCGGGTAAAGGGTCGCTCAATTTATACTCCTATCCACCGTAATCTGTACGGCTGGATAGGCCCACCTCCTTCGTTTGCTCAAAATGTCAGACTCGATTACGCTAAGAGAAACCTTGCGTATCAATTCCCCAATGCCCTCATCTCCTATACAAAATCACGGATTATAAATAATACTTTCATTATATAAATATATTAGGTGAAACAGCAAGCATGCGTGTCCCCTCGAAAAATACAGCATATGTACGTACGGGAGCATAAGTAACGGCTGACCGCCTCAAACCAAGGCGGACAGCCGTTTTTGGATGATTCTATGGATAAATGGCCGGAAAAGCGGATTAGCAGCTGCGCACTCCAAGCGGATTCCCGACAACGCCCGGATATTGATAGACAAGCGGCTCTTCGAAAGTAGCGTAATCAAAGTTAACCATCAGCAGCACCACCCGCTGTCCGGTAGCCCGGTCGCTGATAATCAGGTGGTCACGGCCCGCAGCTTCCAGCACCCCGGTATAGACCTTGGCATTCCAGTCCTTGTTGTTCTCATATGTGAAATAGAAGGTGCCCACCTTGCCCAGGTTCAGGCGAAATATATTCTCCACATAGGACTGTTCGTACACGGGCGCGGCTGTGGAGATCACGGTGCCGCCGGGCATCATGGGACTACCGCTGCTGACCTGAGGCGGCATGGCGGCCATGGTGCCCATGTTTCCCATTTTCCCCATATTCCCGATGTGCCCCATGTTGTTCATGTTATTCATGTTCTCCATATTATTCATATTGTTCATGCTGCCTGCTGGATTGCTGCCCATCATATAAGGAACTGGGCGGTACGGTTGAACGATCATGTACGAATTACCTCCTAAATTATAATAATGATTCTGTCCTGCTTAGTATACTGCCGGACAATCTCCCTGTGTCGGAGTGAAGAAGCAGTGAGCCTTGTAGCGTCCGGTATTCTGCTGATTGTACCAGGTCCCCGGACAGTCGCCGACAGGGCGGAAGAACCAGAGCGCATTCGAGGCCGGCCAGGTTCGCTCCCCGGCAATCGCACGTTTCGCCAGCCGGATATCGGCTTCCCGCGCCCGTTGATAGAAGTATCCCTTCTGCGGGGCTTCGAAGCCGCCGGGGCTCTGGTACACCATGTCGTTCACACTGCGGATGTTGTTGAAATCCAGACAATTGCCAAGAATCCGGTTCACTCCGACATTGCCGACCATCAGCATGCCTGACTCTCCATCCTCTTCAGCCTCTGCCCGCATCAGCCGTGCAAGCACTCTTACGTCCTCCGAGTTTGTTTTGATGACAGCCACGCGTTCTCCTCCTTACATTCATTTCATAGACGGGTGAAGCTATGCAGACTATGTGATTCTCCGTTGTTCTTTTGCTGCTCGCTGTATTGTATGTGTATTCGCCCAGGAGGTGACAGTCTGCGCCCAATTTCCTGTTTCCTCTTCTTCCGTCTCTATGCCGGATACACGCAAAAACCCCCTTGCTCCACAGCGGGAACCAGGGGGGTCCTATCACCATCTATAATACATTGCCATCTTAGCTACTCCGCCGTGGAGTAGTGAGGACGCCGCTGAAAGCCATGATACCGTGTCCCCTGATACGTCAGTATGCCTTGATCCCCCTCAGCGCTCATCCCGTATTCCTGTCCCTCCACCTTGAATTCCCTGCGCACCCCATCCTCAGCTTCATAGGTCAGATAGTAGGTGGTGCTGGTCCGGCTGGAGAGACTATCCTCCTGGGACTGCTGCTGGCGCACTTCGGTCCGCTTGCTCACGATACGGGCGGGAATGGACTGCAGGGGGGCTTTATTGTTCCGGCTCCACTGAAGCAATCCCCGGCCCGCAGACACAGCGATGATCCCCACGACCAGAGCGAGAAAGACCGGCAATACCGTTCCTGTAAAATCGAACAGCCAGGATGGATCACTCCCCGTTCCCATTGTCTCTTCCCCCTTATTCCCAAGTAGTTAGCACACCTGCCCATATAGGCTTCTCTACATGTATATGCCTCTTGTCTGTCTGGCAGCACCGGTACACACGGCAAAAAGACCATTCAGGCTCCGGTACTTCCGGGAACTTAAATGGTCTTCTATAATACCCGATTGGCGGTTACATTAAGCATGAACGAGGTCTAAGAGTTGTCTGGTTTCGTTCGTTTCTTCCGGCATCATACCGTTCTCTGCCCAGCAGGCTTTGCATTGTTCTTCAGTCTGGCACAGATGAGCGTCATCGCAGTTGTAGCACAGTTGCATCAGGTTTCTAGTCATATAATCCGTTTCAAAAGTTGTCATTGTAATCTCTCCTCTTCGGGTTGGAAGTTTGTTTGAAAGTTTGTGAAAAAAGTAACTTGTTCTCTATGTGTTAAATATATCACAGGATTCAAAATTTGTCATGTGATTTTTTTCACATTTTTAAAGAAAATTTTAAATAAGATTTTTCCTTATATTGTAGAGGCCTTTAAACAGATTTAATGTGAAAAAAAGAGGCTGTCCGTCAGAACGGACAACCTCTTGTACAGTATTACATTACACGCCAGCTCTCGCCGCCGTTAGTGGTCTGAAGCAGGATCGACTTGCGGTCCTCCTCCTTCGAGATCAGCAGCCAGCCGACATCACTTGAAATGAACTGCAGCTTCACTACCTCCGGATACTCCAGGAGCTTGGATTGAAGCACCGTGCTGGCCGGGAGGGCCGTCCAGGTCACTCCTTGATTCACCGTCTTATAGAGCAGATTACCTTCCAGCGACCAGCCTGTCATAGAATTCAGGAAGTCAGGTGCCACATTCCGGTTCATGCCGGACAGCGCCGGCCGTCCGAATGTGGTGAATTTCCAGTTCTCTCCCCCATTGGCAGTAAAATAGCCGTTAAAGGTCATGCTGCCTTCCTTTTCCTTCTGACAGCCGACCGGCATCCAGCCTCCCTCTGCATGTTCTCCGAAGAATTCAGGGACACCCGTAACCACCCGGTCACATCCGGCAAAGCTGTCATTGACCAGGAATTCCGAACCCGATACCCAGGTCGCCCCTCCGTCCCTGGTCATATAAATCTTGGGCAGAGCGCCGGTCTGCAGCATAACAAACCCCCGGCTCTCGTCATTAAAGATCATCCCGGTTGTTACCCCCGCATGCGGAATGGAACTAGTCGGCAGATTCGGATTATACTGCTCATTCTGCATCACCAGATTCCAGGTGGCTCCGCCATCCTTGGTAGCGTACAAGGCTTTGCTCTCTTTGGTTGCACTTGCATCCCACTTGGTCATCAGCCAGCCGCTGCGGCTGGAGCTGAAATAGATGGAGGACAGCTTGTTGGAATCGGGGAACGCTGAGATCTGCCAGCTGTGTCCACCGTCTGTGGTACGCAGCACCACGGTCTCGGTGGAGCCGAACGAGCTGCGGATGATCCAGCCATGCTCGGGGTCGGTGAAAAAAATCTCTTTGCCGTAGACCGGATTGCTTAGAAATTGTACATTCGTAGCTGGAGAGATATTCGCCCAAGTCTTGCCGTTATTGAGCGTCATGTACATTCGAAGCTCGTTGCGCGTTACCCCCCAGGCTAGTCCTGCTGAGGGGTTGAGCAGCCGGAAATCGGTCAGCCGTGTCTGAATCTGGTATTTCTTTGCATTTTCGGGTTCGACATTCTTGTTATCCGGGGTAATGACTGTAATCATCTGCCCTTCTTCCGGCGCTTCAGTCGGCTGAGGAGGCCGGGTAGCCTCCGGCGGAGGGGCGGACGAGCAAGCCGAGAGAATCAGCAGAGTCATAAGAAGCATCAACGCCACTCTTAGAACCTTGGAACATGAAGCTTTGGCTGACAATGCTCTCTCTCCTTTTCTGCATTAATGAGTATTTAAAAGATTATTTCTTCGTATTCAGATTACTGCGTTTGTAGCCGTACAATGAGTAAATTACCAGTCCGAACGCAACCCAGATGATGAAGCCAATCCAGGTCTCTCTGCCGAGATTATACATTAAGTAGCCGCAGGCTGCCGCACTAAGGAGTGGAACCAGCGGAACCCAAGGAACCCGGAAGCCTCTGCGGAGATCTGTCTTCGTCCGGCGGAGCATAATGACCCCGAGAGACACAACCAGGAAGGCAAATAAGGTGCCGATACTCGTCAGATTCGCCAGCCTGTCCAGCGGTACGAAGCCGGTAAGCACAGCGATCAGGCTGCCCACCATCCAGGTACTGCGCACCGGGGTATGCGTTGTGGCGCTAACCTTGGACAAGCTCTTCGGCAGCAGGCCGTCTCGCGAGATAGCGAACAGCAAGCGGGTCTGGC
This sequence comes from Paenibacillus sp. FSL R7-0302, assembly GCF_038006885.1. Taxonomy (NCBI): domain Bacteria; kingdom Bacillati; phylum Bacillota; class Bacilli; order Caryophanales; family Paenibacillaceae; genus Paenibacillus; species Paenibacillus sp. FSL R7-0302. The sequence goes on along the minus strand of NZ_JBBOWB010000001.1, from coordinate 2,547,538 downwards.
CGAACAGCATAACCAGCAGAACGGTCGTCATTCCGGCAATCGCCCCGATGGAGATCAGTCCGGCAATCATATTCTGGCCCACGAACCGCAGCGCAAAGGATACCGGATCGCTGACATTCAGGCTCTGATAAGGAACAATGCCCGTCAGGACCAAGGATACGGCGATATATAAAACTGTACAGATAGCAAGGGATGAGATAATCCCGATTGGAAGATCGCGCTGCGGACGCTTCACTTCTTCTGCGGCGGTTGAAATGGCATCAAAGCCGATATAGGCAAAAAATACAGTGGCCGCGCCGTTCATCACGCCATGAATCCCGAACGGCAGGAAGGGCGTCCAGTTCTCCGGCTTCACATAGAAAATACCGGTGATGATGAACAGCAGCACCACGGATATCTTAATGGCGACCATCACTGCGTTGAAGCGGGCGGTCTCCTTGACCCCCCGTGTCAGCAGATAGGAGATCAGCAGGATAATGATGACGGCAGGCAGATTGATGAATGTTCCCTTATCCGCATTATACGCTCCAGACAAAGCTGTGGGCAAATGTATCCCGAAGCCCTCCAGCAGACCCTGGAAATAACCGGACCATCCGCTGCTTACCGCTGCGGCGGCAACCCCGTATTCCAGTACAAGATCCCAGCCGAGCACCCAGGCCAGCAATTCGCCGAAGGCCACATAGCTGTAGGCATAGGCGCTGCCGGATACCGGCAGGGTCGATGCAAATTCAGAGTAGCACAAGGCGGACAGCACACAGGCAATCCCCGCGATGATGAAGGACAGCACCAGTCCCGGTCCGGCATGCTCCGCAGCAGCCACACCTGTCATTACAAAGATCCCGGTGCCGATGATGGCTCCTACTCCAAGCATCGTCAAATCCAAGGCGCCCAGTGTCTTGCTAAGCTTCTCCGCTCCGGCATTCTGGGGAATAGCCAGCGGTTTTTTGCGGAATAAATCCATACTTCAGTTCGCTCCTGTCAAGTGGTTGAGTGGATAACAGAAAAATCGTTGTTAGCTTACCCTATTTCGGGTAATGGATGAAATACGGACAGCTTGAAAACACTATCCCTAGCGATTATGATGGATAAGATTGGACAGCAAGTGGAATGGCTCTGCCTTCCTTATATTACCAAAATACAAATGCTGGAGGAGATTTAACATGGCCCCATTTAAGCCCAATCGTGTTGTAGTCATCGGTACCGGTGCAGTCGGAACCACTACAGCCTATACGCTGCTGCTGCGTAAGCGCATGCCCGAGCTTGTACTGATCGATGTGAACCACCAGAAGGCGCTTGGTGAAGCGCTGGATATGAACCATGGTATGCCTTTTGTAGGAGGCGTGAAGCTTTGGGCCGGTACCTATGAGGATTGCCGCGAAGCCGACATTATTATCGTCACTGCCGGAGCCTCCCAGAAGCCTGGTGAAACCCGGATCGACCTGCTCCGCAAGAACATCTCGATCTTCAAAGATATCATCCAGAAAATCACGAAATACAACCATCACGCGATCCTGCTGATTGCGACCAATCCGGTCGATATCCTGGCGTACGCCACCCTGAAGATCAGCGGCTTCGACCGCAGACGGGTTATCGGCTCAGGAACGGTACTGGACAGTGCCCGCTTCCGTTACCTGATCGGGAAGCACAAGGAGATTGACCCGCGCAGCATCCATGGACAGATCATCGGGGAGCATGGCGATTCCGAGCTGCCGGTCTGGAGTCTCGCCAATGTCGCCGGGATTGATCTGGGCTTCGATGAAGACGAACGCAAAGAAATCTTCGAGGATACGAAGAATGCCGCTTACGAGATTATCGATGCCAAGGGATCGACCTCCTACGCCATCGCGCTTGCACTGGACCGCATTGTATCGTCCATCCTGAACAATGAAGGCTCCGTTCTGAATGTATCTACATTACTGAACAACTACAACGGAGTCTCTGATGTGTTCCTCGGCGCTCCGTGTGTTGTGGACCGCTCCGGTGTGCGTGAGGTGCTTGATCTTCCGCTCAGCGAAGAAGAACAGAGCTTATTCCAGCAGTCCGCTGACAAGCTCAAGAGTGAAATCGCCAAGCTGGAGCTATAATTCCAGCCGGAATGAGCCGGCCGCCAATCCGCAGGGATTGGCGGCCTTTTTTTTGAAATCTAAGCATTGAAATCTGAGCATCCAAGCATTTACAAGCCGCGAAGACGCGTTAAGCGGCTAAAGCGAATGTTGCGGTTGATTTCATGCCCCCGTTTTTCCCTTTCTCATGGTAGCAATTCAGAGACAAGTTGTCATCATAAAAATGCACATTCCATGTAATTTATGCGTTAGGGTTTGAACAAAAGTTCATAGTTCAAGTGATAATATTGCTAGACAGACGGATTACAGGCTGCCGCTCAGCTTATCAGCACTGCTGATTTGCAGTCTGGACATCGCCTCTTCCTTCTCCCGGCTCGTGATATGCGTATAGACTGTAGTTGTCTGAATGGAAGAGTGACCCAGCAGCTCCTGCACCGTCCGCAGATCCGCGCCCTTGCGCAGCAGCATAGTGGCGAATGAATGCCGCAGCTTATGGCTCGAATAGGCACGCTGCTGGGAAGAGGGCAGCTCACTCTGGAAGCGGCTGAAGGTATCCGCAGCAATGCCCTGAATTCCCCGGATCGACAGTCTGCGGCCCTTCTGCGAGATGAACATGGCCTCTTCTTTGCTGCGCCAAGGGACCAGCCGGTCCGCAATCGCCTGATCGAGATACGGGGCTACATCCTCCGGAACCGGTATGCCCCGCCATTTGCGCCCTTTGCCGAAGACCCGCAGCGTGCGCCGGTCTACATTATAATCACTCAGATTCAGCGTATGTACTTCCCCTACCCGCAGCCCCATATAGGACATAAGCAGGAAGACCGCCAGATTGCGGCTTCTGTACTTGCCGTCCACCGCCGACAGGAACCGCCCCAGCTCTTGCTCCTCCAGATAGACCGGCTCACGGTTTTTGTCGGTCTTGGATTTCTTGATCCCTGCCGCCGGGTTAATAGATAACAGCTCCAGCTCGGACAGTGCCTTGAACAGACAGTTAACCGAGGCGTGCTTGCGGTTACGGGTGGCATCGCTGACTCCCCGCTCACGGACCGAGGTCAGGTAGGACACCACATGCAGCTTCTTCACCGCTCCCAGCTCCTTGCCGTTCAAATGGTCCAGGAATTCCCGCACATCCGCAAGGTAGGATTTCTGGGTATGTGCTGTATAACCGGCATCCTTCATCCAGATCAGGAAGGCCTCCAGCTCTTCTTCGTATGTTAGTTCCAGCTCATTCATGATCTGTCCCCTCCCTCTTAAGTACAACTATTATATCATTCCTCCGCAGTAGCTTCCCTCCATCCGGCGGCATGCTTCTCTACCATTCTGAGGAATTCACTGAGCGCAGGAGACTTCCATTTCTTGTTATGGTAAGCGATCTGGGTGGCCACCCGCTGCGACTGGTCATTCCAGTTCAGCCGGCCCAGCTTGCCTTCCGCCAGCTCGCGCTTCACCGTAATCTGCGGCAGAAAAGAGAGACCGAGTCCGGCCATCACGCACTGCTTGATTGCTTCAATGCTCCAGAACTCCAGATTCGGATCAGGAAACACACCGTGGCTGTTCAGATGACGTTCAAACAAGGTGCGGTAGGTGCAGCCCGCTTCGGTATGCAGAATCGTTACGTTCTTCAGCTGATACGGCTCCACTTCAGCAAGCTCCAACAGCGGATGATCCAGCGGAGCCACCAGAGCCATGGCTTCATGGATCAGCGTCTCACAGTGCATATCCTTATACTCTGTTTCCGGCTGCAGCAGGAAGGCCAGATCCAGCTCCCCGGAGCGGATGAATTCGGTCAGCTCCCAGCAGGCCCCCGGCTTCAGGGTAATCTGCACCTGCGGATACCGGCTGCGGAAATCCTTGATAATTCCCGGAAGCCGGAAGGCCGCCAGAGATTCCGGTGCACCAATCCGCAGCGAACCGGCGATTTCGGTCTCAGACCGGAGGGCATTCTCAGCCATCGTGTGCATCTTGGAGATTTCCTGGGCATACGGCAGCAGGCGGCGGCCTGCATCCGTGAGCATAATCTTTTTGCTGATCCGGTCGAACAGCGGCTGCCCCAGCTCTGCTTCCAGAGCCTGAATCTGTGCGGTAATGCTGGACTGGGCATAATCCAGCTTCTGCGCAGCGCGGGTAAAGCTTCCGGTCTCTACCACAACGAGAAAGGTGAACAGATGCTTCGATTCCATAGCGGACCTTCCTTTGATCCATCGGTTTTTTGAATGGATGTTATTTGATAATTCCGTTTTTCCAATGGATCTATTATCTGATACTCTAGAACTAAATACAAGGAAAGCGGGATTATACATATGAAGAAACACACCTCGTTACAACGTACCATCGGCATGCCTCAGGCCATTGCCTTATACATCGGGGCTGTCCTCGGTTCGGGGGTATTAATTGTCCCCGGGCTGGCAGCCGAGATGGCTGGCCCTGCTTCGCTGCTGGCCTGGGGCTTCATGACCCTGCTCATTCTTCCGCTTGCCTTATCCATGGGCCTGCTCTCTGCCAAGTTCCCTAACGCCGGGGGCGTCTCCCACTTCGTTACTCTAGCCTTCGGGCCGAAGGCCGGGGCCCTTGTCGGCTGGTTCTTCCTGATGTCCGTTCCGATCGGCGCACCAGTCGCTGCATTGACCGGTGCAGGATACATGACGGCAGCGATGGGCTGGGGCGATCCGGCCAGAATCGCCCTTGCCGCCGGGATGCTGGTGATCGGACTCCTAACGAACTGGATAGGTATGCAGGTCGCCGGTAAAGTGCAAATTGCTGTGGTGATCGCTATTATTGCCGTACTGGTCTTCTCTTTTGCCGCTGCGCTTCCGGGGATGGAGCGTGCCCACTTCACTCCGTTTGCGCCGCATGGCTGGATGAGTGTCGGGCAGGCGGCCGCTATCCTCTTCTGGTGCTTCATCGGCTGGGAAGCCGTCTCGCATCTGTCCGAAGAATTCAAGGAACCTGAGCGGGCTGCAGTCAAGGGTGTGACTATCGCGGCTGTAATTGTCGGCGTCCTGTATTTCCTCTCGGCACTTGCTACCGTAGGTACGCAGAGCTATCTGCACGGCGGGGCAGATAGCTCCCTGCTCTGGATCATCAGCCAGCCGCTGGGGGTGTGGGGCGGGTTCATCGCCGGACTCACCGGTCTCTTCATCTGCACGGCGACGATCATTGCCTATGCTGGCGCAGCTTCACGCGTGGCGTATGCGTTGTCCCGGCAAGGCTATGCTCCCGGCTGGATGGGCCTTGTATCCAATCGGTATCAGACGCCTGTAGGGGCCATCGGCTTCCTGGCGCTCTGCTTCACCTTGATATTATCGCTCTACGGCAGCGGGGCGCTCTCGATTACGACACTGATCACCTTCCCTAATGCCACCTTCATTCTTACCTATATTGGGGGCTGCGCAGCCGGAATCCGCCTCTTGCGCGGTAGCCGTGCAGGCGTAACAATTAGTTGGATTTCTTTTGCCGCTACACTGGCCGTGTTCCCGTTCACAGGCTGGGCAATTCTCTACCCGCTGCTGATTACGGCGGCATTTGCCGGAGTGGACTATTGGAGATACGGGGTAAGGCGTGTGGGGGAGCGGTGAGGGGATTTTAATGCTACATACTTAAGGGCTGGACTCGAAGCTTGGTCGTCGCTGCGATGAACATTTGGCCCTCCGGCTGCTGTTGTATTTGGATTTCCTGATTATAACCGCTCTTCGCGGTAGAAATCCAAATACAAAGGCGGACGCTATCGCTCCTCCAGTTCCAAATTTCCCCTCCGCTCCTTTTTGCTTTTCGTATTTCTTAAGTGCATTAAACAAAATAACCTGTGGGCTGTGCTTCCAGCCCTTGTACCTGCATGCCTGCAAATTGTATACTGTTTTTCGCATACATGGCCCACAAACACCACCGCACCGATTGTATTCGGTTTTTCGCATATATCCGGCTCGCAGTCTTCATACCAGCACATTGTATTCGGTTTTCCACATACATTCGGCTCGCAGTCTTCATATCAGCATATTGTATTCGGTTTTTCATATACATTCAGCTCAAAGTCCTCGTGCCTGTACATTGTATTCGGTTTTTAGCATACATTGGGTCCAGGCTATCGAGCAGAACAGATATTTTACCTTTTCAAGACTTATGCAGCAACAAAATGACCATACGAATCATTCAAAGTCACTCCTCCCAATCACAAACAGGCCACGCCCGTCCCTGGCAGGACAGTCGCGGCCAATACTTTTATAAACGTTGAATTTCAGCAGCTATTTGGTCCACTGAACCGGAATCCGCAGACGGAATTGCTGTATATCCTCTGGATAGGAGAAGGAACGGGCCATAATCTCAAGCTTATCAGAGGGCTGTACGGGCGGGAAAACAAGCTTAAATGCCAGTTTATCCCGGCTAATCCGCATCGGCTGTCCTGTTTGTGTGATTGGCTGATTTTGTCCTTGAAGTAAGGTTAGCTCGGTTAACTGGCTCATCACCTGACTGACCTCATAATATACGACCGTCTGCTTCTCCTCATAATCAACAGCCGTAACTGTAACCGTTCCTCCCTGAATTCCTCTCAAAGTTAGAGGATATGACCCATTCAGGCTCTGGCGATCTTCATGTAATTTAATTTGCGAATTCCCTAGTCTCCCAGAGACGATCAGTGTCATATATTCCGGCTTGGGGTTCAGATCAGTCAGCGGCGAGAAATTGAAATAATAGTAATCAGCAGTCGCCCCATCTCCACCTTTGTCAATATATATGGTGCCAATATCATCTTCGAGCATTACATTAAGCCATGGATAAGGATAACTTGTTGTAACAATCACTTGCGAAGTTACAGGACCGAGAGTAAGCTTGTCTACAGTATATAGTAAGTTATTGTATGTGAAATTCAGATCCTTGGGATAGATGGTAGTGCTTAGCGCAGCACTCTTCCCCCTATCCAGCAGGACAGATACATCCCAGTTCCCCCTCGTTGTCCCGATACAATCAATACTCATATTAAGCCTAAGCTGATCCGGCAGGTCCTTGTCCCCGAAGCTTAGGCGGGTTGTACCTACGAAGGTATGATCTCCTGTAATCGTAAAATCATGGGTCGATATACTTTGCGGTTCATACCCTTCGAAGTTAAGCTTATAGAAGACTGCCGCTTCCTTGCCGGAAATGGGCGCTGACGATGATGGATAGGTCACCTCATAATTAAGCACCAATGAAATTCCGTCATAGTATTCCTCTACCAGATTGAAGGTGATGCCTTTATCTGCAATGATCGCACCTGCCGGATTACTGAGATGCTTCTCTTCAATCGGCTTCAATTCCCCGCGGTCGACTCCTTTAGCATACAAGTAATCGAAAAACGGAATCACACGCAGCGCTTCAGCAACCGGAGGCGAGACGAATCCGATCCCAATAATGGATCCGGCTGTAACAGCTAGCGCAGCTGTGGCGCCGATGACCCACTTCCTGTACGATGATAACCGGTGTCTGTATCTTGGGGCTTTCCCTACTCCTCCAGTATGTAGCTGCCACAATTCATCAAAATCAACAGAAGAAGGCATACTGTGTATCATGTGTTCAGCTTCCTTTTGTAATTGTGCGGTTACTGCTCCGGATTCAACATCCAGCCTGTCCTTAGCTGTCGTCATTTCAGTCCCTCCTTCATCATCAGTACACCGGGGTCAAGCTCGCCGCATTCTCTCAGCTTGCGCAGTGCCGCATGAAGCCTGGATTTGCAGGTTCCCAGCGGAATGCTTAATACCTCTGCGGTCTCAGGCAGCGATAATCCGGCATAATAGTGCAGGGTGATCACTTCGCGCAGCTTCGCGGACAGACGGCTGACCGCCTGCCATAATTCCAGCTGATTCTCACTATGCAGGGCGAAGCTCTCGGCGGAGTGCTCTTTTCCCTCTATAGTGACGCCTGCCAGGAGTTGTATCCAGGTCTTCCTGCGTAACAGATTACGGGACGTATTGACGGCAATCCGGTACAGCCAAGGCCGAAGCGGCCTGGAGGGATCGTACAAATGATATTTTGCAAAGGCACGCAGAAAAGTCTCCTGGGTAATATCATCGGCCAGCACCCGCTGCTTGGTCATCATAAGGGCAATCCCATAAATATAAGCGGAGTGTGCTTCAAACATGTCCTTGGCCTGCTGCTCTGTAATGGGATAATTCTTCAACGCTCGCTTCCCCCCTTTCTTACTGGATATACGCTTTGACCCGGGCGATCCGTTCGCTTTACGTTTCAGAAACTTGTCAGGCGGTTATGGATGAGGAGAGCTTGACCTAATCTGCTAGAAGAAGGAGACTGTAACCTATGTCTGATCATAAAAGAGTTATTCTTGAACCTGCAGCTCAGAAATTTGCCGATGATAATGCCAAGCCTCCCTTCCTGCCCGATCTGGGTCCGGAAAAAGGCCGCGAAACGGTCAACACCGTCCAGGCTGGCGATATCGAAAAACCCGAGGCAGATCTTCAGGATCTGACCGTAGCCGGCGGCCCCGGCGGTGAAGTGAAGGTCCGCATTGTCCGTCCGGTAGGCACCTCCGGCACTTCCTTGCCGGTCATTCTCTACATTCATGGAGCAGGCTGGGTATTCGGCAACAGTCACACGCATGACCGGCTCATCCGCGAGCTGACTGTGGGTACAGGCGCTGCCGTGGTATTTCCAGAATACAGCCTGTCCCCGGAAGCCAAATATCCTACGGCCATTGAAGAAATCTATGCGGTACTGGAATGGATCGCCAGTGAGGGCTCCACGTATGGACTCGACGCCTCCAGGCTGAGTGTCGCTGGGGACAGTGTCGGCGGTAACATGACTGCTGCCATCACCCTAATGGCCAAAGAACGCAGCGGTCCGGCCATCTCTAAGCAATTACTTTTCTATCCGGTTACAGATGCTTCCTTCGATACGGAATCGTATCATCAGTTCGCAGAAGGATATTTCCTCCAGCGCGAAGGCATGAAATGGTTCTGGGATCAATATACCACCGATCCTGAGGAGCGGGCACAGATTACGGCATCTCCGCTGCGGGCCAGTCTGGACCAGCTTAGCGGTCTGCCGGAAGCCTTGATTATCACTGGTGAAGCCGATGTGCTTCGTGATGAAGGAGAGGCCTATGCGAATAAGCTTCGCGAAGCAGGCGTTCCCGTTACGGCTGTGCGCTTCCAGGGCATTATCCACGATTTCGTGATGCTGAACGCGCTGGCAGACACTAAGGCTAACCAAGGAGCATTGCTGCTGGCAACGGCTTGGTTGAAGCACTAAGTCCCTGGAATATAACTATGTAAAAATAAAGCAAGCCCGTACCGGTGAATTCCAGTGCGGGCTTGCTTACATATATGAGGTTGCCAGAACCGGCAGCAGTGCGGTTTAGACTACCTGCCTCAAACCAACCTACGGTCCATCTATTTCCGCTGGGAATAGAACTCCGCTGCTTTGATCAGCATATCCTTCAGTGAACCGAAGGAAGTAGTCTTCGCTACATGCTCATCAAGCTGATCCGACGGGAGCGATTTTATCTCCTCTGCTGATCCGGCAGAGAAACCCCCTTTTTGCAGCAGATCCTTCAAGGACTCGAACGGAGTGAACTTTTGCAGAAAAGAACTAGATAGCAGTTGCTCCAGCGGCAGCTTCTGCAGCAGTTGCTCGACAGGCAGCTTATCTAGCGGTAATTTCTGCAGCAGCTCGTAGGCACGGCCTTCTTTGAGGGAACCGACTACTCCTTGTATTTTATCGCCTAATCCTCCAATGTTAAATCCCATAAGGTCAACCTCCTGAAAATCTGTAGTTGATCCTTATTACCCCGAATTCAGATCAGCGAATTACAGTGGTTGACATAATGTTGATTATGTTACTCAATGACACTTCTCACATCCCACATTCTCATCTCTCCGAACGCAGAAACTTCCCGATCCTCCGGGCAGCTTCCAGCAGACGTTCTTCCTCCTCTACCAGTGCAATTCGCACATACCCTTCCCCCTGGCTGCCAAAAGCATCTCCCGGAATGACCGCTACTCCGGTTCTCAGCAGCAGGTCATGCGCGAAGCGGCGCGAACTTCCGGCTTCCCCCCTACTCCCATAGGCATCCGGCAGCCTCGCCCAAATAAACATAGTAGCTTCCGGCGAGGGCACCGCCCACCCTTCAAGATGCAGCGCCTCTACCAAAAGATTCCGCCGCCGCTCATACAGCTCAGCCACCCCTTGGTCCGGCCCGGAGTTCATCGCTTGCTCCAGCGCCACAACCGCCGCTTCTTGAATCGGCTCGAAGACGCCGTAATCGACATTGCTTTTCAGCTCCCGCAGCGCCCCGACGGCCTGAGCATTGCCCGTCATGAAGCCGATGCGGCAGCCGGCCATGTTGAAGCTTTTGGAGAAGGAATGAAATTCAACGGCGGTGTCCCGCGCCCCAGGTACCTGGAGGATGCTGATCGGCCGGTATCCATCGAACCCCATCTCTGAATAAGCCAGATCATGCACGACCAGCACCTCCCACTTACGGGCAAGCTCCACGAGCCGCTCCATATAAGCCATATCCACAGTAACCGAAATCGGATTGCCGGGAAAGCTGAGCAGGATAAAAGATGCTTCCCGCCAGACCTCCTCAGGAATTCGCTCCAGATCCGGCCGGAACGCATTCTCCTCCAGGAGTGGCAGCGGCCAAGACCTAACCCCTGCTATTGCGAGCGCCCCTGAATAAATGGGATAACCGGGGTCCGGCACAATCGCCAGATCACCGGGATTGCAGATGGCCAGGGCCAGATGCGAGAGTCCGTCCTGTGAACCCATCAGGGACACGATTTCCTCCTCCGGATCTACCTCCGCGCCGAAACGCCACTGCATCCATCTCGCCGCCTGATTGCGCAGCGCTGCACTTCCCTTGGACGACGGATACGCATAGCTATCCTCCCGCAGTACTGCTTCACTTAATACCTGACGGATCTCGGGCAGAGGCGCCCGGTCCGGACTGCCGATTCCAAGATCGATAATGTTAAGTCCCGCTTGCCGGGCTTCTGACTTCCATGCCGACACCTCGGCAAAGATCGATGATCCCAGATGAGACAGCTTGTCTGATCTCCATTTATGGTGCTTGCTGCTATGAATCAATGGACTCCCTCCAGCGTATGTTTTTCAATAGTATAGCATGGGTCAGGAGACTCGAAGCAGAGAAAGAACAGACGAATGTTCGAAATGGGCATTAATTCCATTATTAATATATTATTCTACTAAAATCACTCTATTTAAGGTGACAACTAGTGCGGGAAGTGATATAGAAATCGATATGAAGAGAAACAGCGTATAATTTATGTTATACGCTGTTTTTTAGAGGCGATTTTGTTTGTTATTAAGGAATATATGCCTCCGTCGAATCGCCGCTGCCACCCGGGCATAGGATAGAGTATTACAGATGAAAGTAGGAAAACACATGTCCAAGAATAAGCGCGGCAAAGCACTTTACATTACCCCCTCCCGGGCCAGGGGCACCTGTCCGATCTGCGGAAGCACCCGGATCAAGCTTTTGTATTTCGGCAAAGGCCCGGAGGGTGAGAAGCTGACGGTCTGCAAGAAATGTGACGGTAAGCAGCAGCAAGCGGTCTGAATCAAGTTGTAAGGTTATTGCACAAAAAAACGGCCTGCTCTCCCCTTCAGGAAAGCAACCGTTTCTTTGTGCCTACTCAAACCCCGATTTCACCCACAGCTTGGAGATATCCAAAAATCCGAAGGAGCCGGGCTCCAGTCCGAACAGATTCTGACTTAATTGCGCTTTTTTATTCATGTGACAGCCATACAGTACCCAACCGTTATCACGCAGCTTGCCTTCGGCCAGCTCCAGTACCTCTGCCCTCTCCCCGGCGGCCAGCCGGGCGAAAGGCATCAGTAGCTCTGTCAACTCAGATTTCTGGCTGTCCAGCAAGAGGTGATGCAGATAATTCGACTCATTGCGAAAATAATTAATCATCCCCCACTGCCAGTCATCCTCCAGTACTTCTTCGCAGATCACAAGATCCGCTTGGTTCATCAAGTCCGGCAGATCATACTCCCCTAAAGGATACAGCTCAAGCTGTAATCCAATTTCCCTGCTGCGCTCCTGCAGCCAAATCGCCTCATCCTGATCCTCTTTACAGGTCCGGTAGGCCAACTTCACTGCCTCTCCTCTGTATCCGCCTTCCTCAAGCATCGCCCGCGCTTCCTCCAATTGTGGCTCAGCGAACTCATACTTGCTGCTCTGCCAGGGAAGGAAGCTGCCTGCCGGCATAATCCGGTTGCCTCCCAGCTCACGAATCAGGGCAAGCTGATTATAGAGGATACGCATGGCCTGCCGGAGCGCGGGATGATGGTGTACGCCTTCTTTTCGAAAATTAAACAGAACGTACCTGCACCCGACAGCCGGATAATCGATACTGTGGCTCCTTCCCTCCTCTGCTGCGGCCACACTGCTCAGACTGGTACTGGCACCCGTCAGCTGATATTGACGTATCCCCGAGGCCAAATGCGGCAGGTACCAGATCTCGACCCTGTCCAGCAGAGGACGGATTCCGTAGTAAAGATCGTAAGCGCTGAGTACAAGCACATCCTGGCTCAGATCCGCTACCTGATAGGGCCCCGTGCCAACCGGATGCACAGCGAAATCCACATCGTAAGGAACAATCGACATATAGATCGAGCTGAACAGATGCAGGAAGAAGAAATTAGGCTGCACCAGATCGAACCGGATACGGTAGTCCCCCTCCAGCTCCACATGAATGATATCCTCAAAATGACAGATCGCCGGACTTCTAAGTCCGATCAGACGTAGGAGGGTTTCTTTTACATCCCGGGAAGTCATCATGCGGCCGTGGTGGAACCGCACCCTCTTGCGCAGATAGAACAGGTAGCTTGTACTGCTCTCGTTAGCCTCCCACGTGTGGGCCAGCCCCGGCAGGAAAACCCCGTTCTGTGCATCATAAGTAATCAGGGTACTGCAAATATGCCCCAGCAAATAGGTCTCAAAAGCGGTGTATACGGTGGCCGGGTCCAGCTTCTCCATCGCACGGTTACGGGAGATTCGCAGCACCTCCTGCCCGGATGTGGAGCCGGGTTCGCTCCAGAAGCCCATTTGCTTATCGAGAACTGCCAGCAGGCGTTCTTTGAGCGGCTCGTTAACCGGGTATTGACCAATCAATTCGACGGCAGGCTTAATCCGGCCTTTGGAGACTAACTCCTGAAATCTCTCCTCCAGCACCTCATCTATATGACGTAAAAAAGTCATCTGCGAGCGATTCCCTCTCCCTCTTCCGGGTATCCAGGCAATCAGCTGCTGCTCCTCCAGCTTCCGCAGAATAAACTTCACATTGCGCGGTGTGCAGCACAGGATACCGGTCAACTGCTCAATCGTCACCGGAACCGGCTGCTGGAGGTTATATGCCGGAGCCAAGGCTGCGGCCAAACAGAGATAATGCGTGCTGCTGGTGTCCATATGATCAACCCCCTTTTAAAAGGTGAAAAGTGACATATAATTCTTACACTTTTATTTCCCCCTTTGTTCTATACAATTATACATAATCATTCGATAAGAAGTATGCTTCATATTCAAAAACATGGACTAGGAGACGGGGATTCAAATGAAACAACATCTGCGCCACATTCACCCGCTGGCCTGGACCATCATCATTGGAACGATGTTCGGCCGGCTGGTTACTTCAATGAGCATTCCTTTTCTCTCTATTTATCTCACGCAGGTGCTTGGCGCATCCGCTACCCAGACCGGGTTCACCGTGGCCGTCAGCTCGCTGGCAGGGGTAATGATCAGCTTCTACGGCGGTTATATCTCGGATGTGATCGGGCGCCGGATCGTCATGCTGGTCTCCGTGTTCGGCTGGGCCTGCGTATTCTTCGGCTTCGCTGCAGCGCAGCATTTATGGGTCTTCTTCCTGGTGAACACGCTCAACGGACTGTGCCGCGCCGTATTTGAACCAACTTCACGGGCATTATTGTCAGATATCACCCCGCCGGAGCAAAAGCTGCTGGTCTTCAATCTGCGGTATGCGGCGGTGAATCTGGGTGTGGTCTTCGGTCCGATTATCGGCCTCCAGCTCGGCTCCGCCAAGTCCACCTTCCCGTTCGTAATCGCAGGGATCGTCTATATCGCCTATGGACTTGTTCTGTTCCTGCAATTCTCGGTGCACCGTGCCAGCCTGCCTGTGCATGGAGAAGCCCGGACGCCGAAGCTGCTCGATGCGCTCGCGGTCACCGGAAGGGATAAGGTATTTCTGCCCGTTCTGCTGGGAACCATCTTCTGCGTCCTCGGGTATGGCCACTTCAGCTCTACACTGGCGCAATTTCTGGCGATGAACACCCATTTCAGCAATGGCAGCCAAGTCTTCTCTTATATGCTGTCGCTTAATGCAGTGACGGTGCTGGTCGTACAGTATCCTATCGTGCGTGCAGCCAGCAAGTTCGCGCCGATTATCCCGCTCATTCTGGGCAATGTCTGCGTAGCCCTTAGTCTGCTGCTGTTCGGAATGCCTGGAGGGGTGCCCCTGCTGATGTTCAGCGTGGTTCTGTTCACTGTCGGGGAAGTCCTGCTCTTCACGATGATGGATATGCTGATTGACCGAATCGCCAAGCCGGAATGGAAAGGCACCTACTTCGGTACGATTGGCTTCAATAATCTGGGCAGTGTAATGGCTCCTATCCTTGGAGGACTGCTGCTGGATCAGTTCGGCGCTCTGAATGGCCCTGCGGTGTTCGTACCGCTTGCGCTGACCACGGCGCTCGGCCTTCCTTTCCTGATTACCGCGCATAAAAGACTCCGCATCCGCGAGGCCGCCGAAGCAAGTGAAGCAAGGCGGGTTGGCGCTTGAGACGTTGAACACATTAATAAACCCCAGACCTGCTGTAAAGCGGGTTTGGGGTTTATCAATATATACTTATCATTGTTTTTAACTCTTGTGATCGTTAATAGGTTAACATAATAATTGTTATGTTGCAAAGTAATGATTATACTGCAACTAAACGCCGCTACACTAGCCCGATGTAATCGGTTTTCCGATTACATTCCACCCACGGACCCTCCCAGTGCCTAATGTAATCGGTTTTCCGATTACATTCCGCCCACGAACCATTCCAGTGCCCAATGTAATCGGTTTTCCGACTACATTCCGCCTACGAACCATCCCAGTGCCCAATGTGGTCGGTTTTCCGATTACATTCCGCCCACGGACCCTCCCAGTGCCCAATGTAATCGGTTTTCCGACTATATTCCCGCTCCGCAGCTCTATAAAACTACCCCATCCCGCTTTAGCTGCTCCTGCAGCTGCGGGATATCGAGCGCCTGCGGCTTTACTCCTGCGGCCGCCGCGAGCGCCGCTGCTGTTCCGGCCGCCTGGCCCGTGGCCATGCAGCTTGGCGTCAGGCGGGTCGTGGCCAGCGCTTCGTGCGAGGTCGAGATGCATCTGCCTGCAGCCAGCAGATTGGACACATTGGCGGATAGCAGACAACCGTACGGAATGTCGTAAGCGCCGTCTCCGGCGATGAAGGAAGCCGTTACCCCCTTGCCGGACGGATCGTGAATGTCGATCGGGTAGCCGCTGCGGGCAATGACATCACTGAACTTCCGGCCTTCTATGACATCTTCTTGGGTCAGCTGGTAATAGCCTTTAATCCGCCGCGATTCGCGGATGCCAATCTGCGGTGCAACCGCTGAGATCGAAGCCCGTTCGAAGCCCGGAACGTCGCGCTTCAGAAACTCGGCCATGAGCAGCACCTGCTTGCGCCCCTCCTGCTCCGCCAAGGTCAGATCCTCCGCATTCGTTGCGTCCAGTCCCTGGACGCGGGTGCAGTTGATCAGCACCTCATCATCTGCCGGACCGGCAAAGAACAAGACCTGATCGCGGTTAATCGGCACCTCGGCCCGCTTCCATTGCGAGTAGAATCCGCTTACCCCGGTGAGCGGCAGGTCCGGCAGTTCAGCGATCGGTGTTTTACTGTAGAACTCTTCGGGATGGCTGATCATATACGCTTTGACCTTGTGCAAATCAACGCCGCGCATTCTGAACTTCATCGTCATCGGCTGGGAACGATTATCCCCCTCCCGGCCCTGCAGCGTTTCAGCCCCGGACAGCTTCGCTACGTCGGCATCTCCGCTGCAATCCACGAAGATGCGCCCCGTTACAGGCGTACGCCCGGATTTATTGGTCACCACGACATGTTCAATCGCGCCGTCACTGACCAGCACCTCATCCACAAAGCTGTGCAGAAGCAGCTTCACCCCAGCTTCATGCAGCATATCTGTAGCTACCACTTGATAAATCTCAGGATGGTACGGCGTCAACGTATGCACGAAGCCTACCGTATCCCGGAGATGGCCCGGCGAACCGCCGTTTGCCTGCAGCCGGTCTACGATTTCCTGGGCGATGCCCTTGATCACCTGCTCGCCGCTATCGGTATGAAAGGTCATCCACGGATAGACCATAGCAGCGGTAGACATCCCGCCCACGAACCCGTAACGTTCAATGAGCACGGTCTGTGCCCCCAGCCGTCCGGCAGCAATGGCCGCCGTGATTCCTGCCGGGCCGCCCCCCACGATAACGACATCTGCCTCTATTGCAGGATTCATATCATCCACTCCTTTATGTGTGCTATTCCTTCAGCCCTGTCATGGCTACGCCCTCGATGAACCGCTTCTGCGCCAGGAAGAAGACGATCAGCAGCGGCACGGTGGCCATGACGGTGGCGCTCATCAGATAATGCCAGGAAGTGCCCACTTCATCTGTAAACAACGATAATCCCAGCGGCAAAGTCATCAGCTCACGCGTATTAATGAAAATAAGCGGGTCGAAGAACTCATTCCAGATGGACACGAACGTGAAGATCGTCAGTGTCGCCATGCCGGGACGGGCAATCGGCAGCATAATTGTCCAGTAAATGCGGAACCGGCTGCAGCCGTCGATCATCGCCGCCTCCTCAAGCTCCGTGGGTACAGTAATGAAGAATTGCCGCATGACGAAGATTCCGAACACGCCGCTTGCACCGAAGATCGGCAGCAGAATCAGCGGCAGATGCGTGTCGATCCAGCCCAGGTCGCGCATGAACAGGAACATCGGGATCGCCGTCACTTCATGCGGGATCATCATGGCGCTGAGCAGCACCAGGAACACGGCATTTCTGCCGGTGAAGGGAATTTTGGCAAACGCATAGCCGGCCAGCGAAGCGAAAAATACCGTTCCCGCCACGACGACAAACGAGATATAGACACTGTTAAAATAGAAGCGGTGAAACGGGATCAGCGTAAAAACATCCACATAATTCTGAAACTGGAATACCGGCGGAATCAGCTGCGGCGGGTAGGTGAAAATATCCTGCGGCCGTTTGAAGGAGGTGGACAGCATCCACAGGAACGGAACAAGCATAATCAGCGATACCGCCGTTAATGCAGCATACACTCCTGCTACAGACCACTTTTTGCTGTTGTTAGGCGTCGCCTTCATTGAATACCCACCTCTTTCGCAGCTGCCACTGCAGCAGAGTCAAGATCAACACGACAAAGAACAACACAAATGCCAGCGCCGAAGCGTAGCCCATCTGGAACAGCTTGAACGCTTTTTCCCAGATGTAATAGACCAGCACCTTGGTGCTGTTACTCGGTCCGCCCTGGGTCATGACATAGATCTGGCCGAACACCTTCAGCGAGCCGATTACGGTCATCACCACGGTCAGAAATACGGTGGGCGTAATCATAGGCAGGGTCACGTTGAAAAAGGTTTTGGTCTTGCCTGCCCCGTCCAGCTCAGCCGCCTCATATAATGAACGCGATACCTGCTGGATCGCAGCGATGAAGAGCACCATGTTCAGCCCCACGTTCTTTAGCACACTTGTCACAATAACGGCTGGCATCGCCAGTCTCTCATCATACAGCCAGGCGGCCCCTTTAATGTTGAACAGCATCAGCAGCTGATTGATCAGCCCGGAATCGGTGGCGAACATATACTTCCAGACGATGGACCATACGATCAGCGAAGTCATCACGGGAACGAAGATCGCGGTGCGGAAGACGCCGATGCCCTTCAAGCTTCTGGATAACAGCAGCGCCAGCATCAGAGCCAGCACAATGTTAAACGGCACCAGACCCAGCGTGAAATAAGCCGTATTGCCGAAGACCTTCCAGAACAGCGGGTCCACCGCAATATCCTTGTAATTATCCAGACCGACGAACCGGTGCTCACCAAGCAGCGGCCAGTCATTTAGGCTCATATAGAGCGCTTTCCCCATCGGAAATAACAATAATAACGTGAAACCAAGCAGCATTGGCGATATAAAAAGCCATCCGGTCACCTGTGCCTCGCGGGCAAGCGGACCCTTGTTTCGTCTCTTGACCTTTCTGTTCATGCCGGAATTCACCGCCCCCTAGCTCAATTTGTCTATTGCACCACGGAACGAGCTAACCGCACGCCGCAGCTCATCTTCTGTCTTGCCCGTCACCACCGCACCTAACATGATCGCCTTCACTCCGGCACGCTGCAAGGCAGGAACATCTCCCTCTACCAGCTTGCGCTGGGAAGGCACCAGCACGGGAAGACCGGAATGGTCGGCCAGATACCGGTATTTCAACAGGTCTGCGAAGCTGAGGGCCGTACCGTATTCGCTGCCAGGCACAATGGAAGCTTCAAGCGCCGTGATCCCGAATTGCGCCCCCGCCTGAACCTGACTGAGATCATAGGTGTCATTAATGGCAAAGGTCCGGTCCAATCCATGGTCCTCCAGCATAAAGGATGGCAGATGATGGGCATAGATCGAATAGAAATCGAACCCGAGCGGAGCAAGCCGCCTGATCTCTTCTTCCGCCACACCCTCTAAGCTGCCGGAGGGCACTACCCCAAAGGGACCGTCAAAGGCAGACCGGATGTCACTAAAAATATCCTCATAGCTGTCAAGCGGACCGAAATGAGTACCACTGGCCCGGTGGCCGACATTAAAATGAACCTTCAAAGCATCCGCGCCTTCCTCAAGCGCTGCCTTCGCCAGTCTTACATCATTGGCAGGAAGGCTGATGATCAAGGACAGGACGTTTTGCTCCAATCTTTGCTTCAATTTACCCATTGTATTTCGCTCCCTGTTTCGGGCAGTCCGTCAAGCCGGACGCTGCTCTCTGCTGAGCGCCGGTTGACGGTCCCTTGCCCGGAGTCTTATTTCAAAATAGCCTCGACATCAGTCTGCATCTTCGCCATATTGTCCTTGGCGGACGCCGATTGGCCGAACAGGCGGTCAAAGCCTTGCAGCACCGCATTGTCGATATCCTGCCAGCGGATGTGGCCTGGAATGATGCGCGCCTTCGGCATTTCATCGATAACAGCTTGCACGATGTGCTCGGCTGGCGGGTTGTTCGGCTGATTCAGGAACGCATCGGAACTCAGCACCGATGTACGCGGCGGCACGAAATAAGTGGATGTCGCTTCGATCCCCGACTGGCTGGCGAACAGTTTGAGCAGCTTTTTGGCTTCCTCCGGATGCTTGCTGTCCTTGAACAGCGTATAGCCTGCTTGACCCAGCATCGGAACACTGCCTGCGGAGCCGGACGGCATCGGCGCAATGCTCCATTCAAATCCTGTAATCTCACGCGCTTTCGAGACATAGCTGTAGTTGTCGAAGAACATGCCCAGATTCCCTGCATCGAAGCTAATCTGTTCGCCTGCTTTCGGGTGGGATTCGTCCTCATACATCATCCTCTCCAGCAGCTCCATGGTCTCCACGCCATACTGGTCATTCCAGGTGAACGCGGTCAGATCCTCATTGAACGGGCCGCTTCCATAAGACCACGAGTACGAGGACAGAATGGCCCAGGTCTTCCAGTCACGGAAGAAGTTCGCGCCATACACCCGCCCCCCAGCATCTTTGACAGCAATCGCTTTGGCCGATTCCTCAAAGGTCTTCCAGGTCCATTTCCCTGCGGAAGCCAGCGTATTCGGGTCCGTCAGATTCGCCTTGTCGAACAGCGTCTTGTTGTAGAACATGACCACCGGCGGTGTCGAGAACGGCAGGCCAAGCAACTGATCCCCGTCCCGGAACAAATCTAGCGTGCTCGGAATATAATCGTCCAGGTTAAAGGAAGCATCGTCCTTGAAGGAGGAGACATCCGCCAGAATGCCGTTGGCCTTGAACTGCGGGATCATCCGCTCCGAGACCCAGGCGATATCCGGAAGGGATTTCCCTGCGGCCAGCACCGATATTTTCTGCTGGTAATCGGTGAAGGGAACCGAATCCATAGTCACCTTGATGCCCGGATTGTCTGCTTCAAATTGGCTGATCAGCTTGTTGTACACATCCATATGCCCTTGATTGCCCCACATTAGAAACTTTAACTCCACATCTTCCTGTTTCCCGGGACTCTCGGCATTTCCGCTTGCTGCGGGCTTGGCACAACCTGCCGTCAAGCCCAGCAGCATGGCTGAAAGAAGCACTGCTCCTGCTTTTTTCATGAACATCCCCCTTTGATATGTTAGTTTTAATGACTCTTTTAGTATAAAGGAGACGTATTCGGTGTAGAAATCATCCAAAATACAGGAATGGTTCGTTATATTTATGTTTTACGTTAGATTAACTAACACTTCACTCTTGATTATTAAATTGATTACGGTATTCTCCCCCCGTCATCCCCGTCTGCTGCTTGAACACAAGCATGAAATGCTTCGGGCTTTGATGGCCGGATAACCGGGCCACATCATATATTTTGAGCTGGGTATGGCTGAGCAGCCATTTCGCACGTTCCATCCGGGAATCGGTTACATAGTCTGAATAATTGCAGCCCGCCTCTCCCTTGAACAGCTGGCTCAGATACGTAGCGTTCAGATTGACATGGGAAGCTACCGTCTGCAGCCGCAGATCACCGTCAATATGCAGTCTGACATATTCCTTAACATCCCGTATGATCTTGCGTGTATCTCCTCCGCTCTCCACCCGCAGCGGGCCTGGCGTCTGTTCCAGGGAAGTTATGCCATGACGCTTATCGAGCAGCAGCCGTGCTTTTTCCATCACGCTAACCAGCTCATGGCGTTCTACGGGCTTTAACAGGTAATGAAGAACTCCGTATTCTATAGCTTTTTGGGCATATTCAAATTCGCCGTATCCGCTCACAATGATGACCAGCAGCCCGGGATACATCGACTTCACCTTCCCGGCCAGCGCCAGTCCGTCCATTTCCTTCATGCGGATATCGGTAATCATTACGTCCGGCAGCTCGGACTTTAAGTACAGGAGCGCCTCCCGTCCGCCCGGCATTTCAGCGGTCACCTCGAAAAAGGGCGCCGACCTGCTAATTAGCTCGCGCATCCCTTGTCTAATCACGATCTCGTCCTCTACGAGCAGCACTTTATACATTCTCTTCTCCCCCTGATTCCGGTATCGTTATCGTAATAGTCACAGCCAGCCCTTGTCCCGGACTTCCGTCAACCGTGAGGCTCCCGCCTTCCCCGTACAGCAGCTTGATCCGCTGGCCGATATTGCGCAGCCCCAGACTCTCCTCCTCGCTGCGCCGGAGCGAATCCATGGAAGGATCTTGTTCGATCTCCCGGTTCAGCGCCGTGAGTTCCTCCTCCTCTAAGCCGTTCCCGTCGTCACGCACCGTAATCAATAGCTCGTTGTCAAAACGCAGCGCTGACACCCAGATCGTCCCTTCTTCTCGCCCGGCGATCCCGTGATCGATGGCATTCTCCACCAGCGGCTGAATGGTGAGCTTCGGAATGCGCAAATGCTGCACATCCTCTTCAATCTCGTTATGCACCGTCAGCTTACCGCCAAAGCGGATCTGCTGGATACGGACATAGGAGTCCACGAACGCGATTTCCTCCCCCAGCGATACGAGCCGGCCGGCCTTGTCAATCGTATAGCGAAGCAGCTTGCCCAGTGCGGATACCATATCCGATACCTCATCATGCCTGCGCTGGACGGCCATCATATTGATCGATTCCAGCGTATTATAGATAAAATGCGGGTTAATCTGACTCTGCAGGGCGGACAGCTCAGCCTCCTTTTCCCGGAGTCCAATCACGAGTACCTCATGAAACAGGCGGTTGATTTCGTCCATCATCTTATTAAATCCGCGCCCGAGCTGCCCGAATTCATCTCCCCCCAGCGGACTGACCCGCATGTTGAAATCCCCCCGCTCCACCCTGGACATATTGCTCTTGAGCTCCACCAGAGGGAGGGTGATCCGGTACGATACCGCATAAGCGAGCAACAGCACCGTCACCAGGCAAAAAAGGGCAAGCCATAACGTGAAAATCATCATCGCGCGCGATTCCTTCAGCATCACTCCAATGGGAGTCAGGCCGATGACGGACAAGCCCGAATACGGAGACTTATGGCTGACAAACAAATAATCTGTGCCTCCCAGCCTCTCCCGCTCCCCGCCATGCAGGTCCTTGATTCGCCCGGAGCCCATCAGCTCGCCGTAGGCTGACTGCCCGTTATCCGGCTTTTGCTCATACAGCAAGCGCTGGTCTCCGTCAATGATCATCAGGTTCGTGGATTGTTCAATCTTCAGCTTAGAGAAGACGGAGCCGAAGGCTGACTGCTTAGCGTCGATGAGTATGTAGCCCAGACGCCTCAGTGTTCTGGGTTCCTTGATCACCCTGGCTACCGAAATATAGGCTGAGGGGTCGGTTCCGGCATAATAAGAGGGATGATGCGGGGGAAGAATGATCCACTCGCCGTCCGACTGCTCCAAGGCGCTGAACCATTCGTCATGCCTGCCATCCCATGAGGTGTTGACCGCCAGCGGCTCCACGTTGGAGAACAGGGTTCCGCTGTTGCTCAGCAGATGGATCCCCCGGATTTCCGGACGGTCGTAGGCCTGTGCAGAGGTATATAGCTTCATTTTCTGATAATCATCAGACAGCGCCCATGTGCCTGAGCCCATAGGACCATCGTATTTAGCCAGAATAGATAACACCTGCTCGTCATACAGTGGCATCAGCGACAACCGCTCCAGATCCTTCAGCAGCCTGTCCAGATTGGCGTTGGCCTGTCCGGCGACATCCACCGTATATTGCTTTGTTTTCTCGTTCAGGGTGGAGGAGAAATGACGGTACGTCACCATTCCCTGCACACTTAACGGCAGCAGCGTCAGCATGGTGAACAGGAGCAGCAGTCTGGTGCGCATTTTACTTCTTCTCAACCGTAGGATCAGCCCCCGCAGCATCTCAAGCCCTCCTTTTGTTAAGTAAGCTGACATCTAAACCTCTATACAGTTTATCGTATAATGTTCCGTAATTGAATTCTATCCTCTTATATTTGGAAAAGGTACGGTTCAACAAAGTCAATAAACCCCAAACCTGCTGAAAAGCAAGGTCTGGGGCTTATTATTTTCACTCTTCGATTGTTGAAACAGTTAACATAATACCGATTATGTCTCCTTGCTGCGATTATACATTTTATCCCACACTCGCACTTGATTGCTGACGTACTCTCTCAGCTCTGGCGGCCCCACAATTTCAGCATGAACCAGTAGCGGCAGCACCCTTGCACAGGCCGAGCTATAATCGTACATATTTACAGTAAAAATCCAGGCATCTCCATCAGATCCGGTATTCATGACCTCCAGCCCCTGCAACATCTGCTCATGCTTAACACGGGTACGGATGACCACCGGATAGAACTCCCGCGCTCTGCTGTTCTGAACGAAGGCTTGCTCTGCATGTTGCCAGTAATGCTGCAGGGAGAACTGCTCAGGGATGGCATAGGTCTCCTCCAATAAAGTAACAGCTGTGAACCGTTCGCACTTGAATGTCCGCAGATTCCCGGCGCTCTCGCAATAGGCGGCAAGATACCATTCCCCCTGCTTCACGATGAGTCCATAAGGCTGCAGCTTCCGCTGCGAGCTCTCCCCATTCACCTTAAGGTACTCTGCCGCAATCTTCCGTCCCCGCCACACTGCAGTGCGCAGAATCTCAAGATACGGCACCGCTACCTGACCGCTCCACCACGGCGTATCATCGAACAGAAACCGGCGCTGCGCGGTACGGATATCCTCCTGATAGGGAGCGGGCAAGCTTGCTTCCAGCTTCAGGAGCGCATTTTTGAGCAGCAGACTGGTCTCTCCTGAACCGCCCGCCGGCATTCCCATCCCGGTCAAAAAGAGCTGGACCACCTCTTCCCCATGCATTCTCCGCAGACTCACAGTATAGCCTTCCATGAGCGAAATCCCGCCGTTCGGCCCGGTGGTGGTGACCAGCGGAATTCCCGATTCCGCCAAAACATCGATATCTCTGTAAATGGAGCGGACGGACGTTTCGAGGGCGATGGACAGCTCGTTCGCCTTCATCCGGCCCCGGGATTCAAGCAGTAAAAGTATAGCAATCAATCGGTGCAGCCGCATGCTTCTCCCCCAAACCTTCTTATTCGTCAACTATTCTTGCCACTCTGTTGTCAACAATACTGCGTTAAGATGAATGTATCAAAATCAAGGAGCTGCTGCAAATGAATATTGGCATATTAGGAACTGGGTTCGGGGCGTATCACGCCTCTCTTCTGAAGCAAATGGAGTTCGTGAACAGGATCGTCGTCTTCGGGAGAAATGAGGACAAGCTGCTAAAGCTGAAGGAAGAGCTGGGGGTAGAGATTACGATGAATGCTGAGGACATTCTGTCTGATCCCTCGATTGACGTAGTGGATATCTGCCTGCCGTCTGCGCTACATAAGACCTATGCGGTAGAGGCGATGAGACGGGGCAAACATGTTTTTTGCGAGACGCCGGTTGTTCTGGAGCCGGAAGAAGGGCGGGAGCTGCTGGACGCCGAACAGCGGTATGGCCGCAGAATCCTGGTCAATCAATTCATCAAATTCGATTATGCCTATGAATACCTGGAGCAGTCCGCCCGTGAATCCACCTACGGCCAACTGCTGCATGTCAGCTTCCGCAGGGAGACCGCCCCGGTGTGGGGGGATCTGGGCCTGTCCGCGATCGCTGCCAATCTGATGATTCATGATCTGGATGCTATCGCGTGGCTGCTGGACACCCCTGTACCCTCTTCCGTCTGTGGGACCTCTGGAGGTGTGGACGGTCAGGCGCTGGTTCATGCTACTTTCACTAACGCTGGTGTTAGCGCGCACATAACCGTCTCTTCACAAATGCCGGAGGCGTACCCGTTCACGGTTGGTTACGAAGCGTATTTTGAGCGCGGCAAGCTGGTATTCCACGAGACTAATGCTGCGAACGGAGAGGTTGAAGCCAGGCTAACCCGTTATACTTCTGCGGGCAAGACGGCTATCCCGGTGACCCCGAACAATCCTTATGAGAAAAGCCTGCGGCATGCCTTATTGTCTCTCCGGGACGAGACGGACTCCTGCCTGGCGCTGGAACATGCACTGAAATCCGTGAACCTAGCCTTCCAGTTGACGGATCAGCTTACAGTAGCCCCGGTGTAACGGGCTTTTGGATGGAGTACGGGAAGAGTTGGATTTGCTACACTTGCTAATGAACGAACGGCCCCTGCTGGGGCAACAGTCTGAAAAATGGCACTTACTTAGGCGTATTCTCAGTAAATCTGCAAAATCGCCTCCAGCAGGTGCTGTTTTTCCAAAGCCTACTGACCCCCATAAGTCCATGTCAATAACGAAACCTCGCCCGGACGGTTGTCAGCGAAGCCCTGCTTTGGCAGGTTTGGGCCTCACTTTTTCCTTTGTTAATGGCTAAGTCCTTCAAGCGTATGGGTTTGAGTGATGTGGTAAGGGGAGCGGATATTTTAGGTTTTCCTATTGTGAATTTTTCATATGTTGAAATTATGTAATTAAGGAGGCGGGAAAGGTGTGTTTTTCATGCTTTTTCATACTACTCATTGTTTATGGTTAACATAATTATTTTTATGTCACTTCTATACCCCGACGTTATAACGCGTTGCCGCTACAATATAGTAACGTTTATTTCCGTTGCCGACACCCTTGGTTCCCGCCCCTCTACTCCCCTGCCGACATCGTATGCGCAAAGCGCTCCAGCTTATCCATGGACAGCCCGCCTCCTGTCTTGTTCTCCTTACCTTTTACCATCCGCAGAACCCACTTATCGAGCGCAGATATCCGGTCCGGGTAGATCTCATCGCCCATGATCTCCCTGGCAAGCGCCTTGTTGTAGAGGATCTCAGGATAAGCCTGCTTAAGCTCCTGCTCTCCCTTCTCCCCTGTCATTCCTGCACAGATGAACAGTCCCAGCCGTTTGGTTAAAAGCTCCTGCTTGTGCTGGGCTGTGAATGCAGCCATCTCCTTACGGATTCTGCCATAGTAGATGGAGCCGCCTAGGATTACTGTGTCATAGCCAGTTAGAACCGGCAACTTGCCAGTTCTCAGATTCACCACTTTGGCCGCGTTCAGCCTGGCTTGCAGCAGTAATGCGGCTTTTTCGGTGCATCCGTATTTGCTTGCATACACGATCAAGATCCGATTGCTCATTAGGTCCGCCTCTATTCTATAGGTAATGGTCTTGCAGGGGATGCGGGTTCCTGCGCGTTGCGCAGTACAAGAATGAGACACCAGATGACTGCCAGATTGAACATTGGAAACAGGATCAACTCTACCATGGAGACATGAACTCCTGCCCTTAACATTCCAATCATCATGGAGGAGATGGAGGTCAGCAGGGTTGCAGCTTTTACCAGGACAACAGGAGCCAGAAGGTAACCGTAAGACTGTCTGCGGACGAGCAATGCCCCTGTTAGCACCATGAGCGGAAGCAATACAGCTAAATCAAGTGCCTGAATCACCAGCGTGGTGTAATGCTCAAGCAGAGCAGGCGCGGTTCCATTCCGCCAGCCGCCGGCAATCCGGCCCAGCCATAGCATGATAATCAGGAAGGCGATCAGCAGCAGGATGAAGCCAATGCTTTTACCCGGAAGCTGTGTTGTCATTAATACCCCCTCCCGCTCCACCGAGCGAAAGACCAAAATAAATGCAAATAAGCTGCCCGAGAACAGCAAGACGTAGACCAAAAACAGATCATTATACATAGCCAGAAAACAATATGAAGCATAGGTATAGGTGAAGTATCCGAGCGCTCCAGCAAGCAGCAGCCGACTCCGTATTGTTCCTCTGAGACTCAGCAGTAGGGATACAAGCAGCAAAGGAATGCCCACCACTAAAGTAACGCCATCCTGAGCGATAGCCTGGGCTGCTGCGGACAAAGAATCATTCTTGTAGATTCCGCTTCCGTACAATTCAATCTGTTCTCCCCGGATGGAGGTGAAGATGGGATGGCTCCCCTCATTCTCAGATCCTTCACCTGAAAATAGCCCGATGCCTGACGCAACAACACCGAGCATGATCACCATCCACGTTAAAAAGGTAATGGCTCGTCTATGTCTCATCTTAATCCTCCGATCCTTGTGCAATATGCACCATGGCTTCTATGTGCCGGGTAATCAGAGCCTCCTTCTGCCCCTCAGGCAGATTCCCCTCCACCATCAGCCTCATAATCAGCCCGAAGGCTGCGCTCCAGATGATTTGGGCAGTGAGTTCAAGCTCCCTTTGCTCGCAGGAGGCCATCCCGCTGAATTGACGGAGCGTCTCACAGAGACCCGCGATCCCGCTGCGTTCCAGGGCTGCTCCCTGATGCAACACCCCGGTGTGGCTAAGCACGGACGGCGAATCATTCAGCATCATACTCCGGTACTGTGAGCCTTCAACGGTTGTGACCTTAATGAACTGTCTCAGCGTGCGTCTTAAGCGCTCTTCTGGAGATTCTTCATCCGGTGAGGCCTCCGATCCGGCAATTAGTCCGCCCATTAGCTCCCGGTAGCCCCGCTGAAGAAGCTGCTCCACAATCTCCTCTTTTCCTTGAAAATAGTGATAAATAATGCCGGCCGAATACTCCATCCGTTCCGCGATTTTGCGGATCGACAGCTGCCTGATCCCCTTCTCCGCCAGCAGCTCGCCCGCCGTAGTGAGAATCAGATTACGCATCGCTTCGCGCTCCTGCTCTTGTCTCTCTGCTTTGCCCATGATCGTTAGACTCCTTCTGTCAGAGTGTTGCTGTTCCGCTGGATTGAACACTGTAATGTTTTTGAACATCGTTCAACTTAGATTATAGCCGCCGGTACTTGGAAAGGTTGTGATCATTTATACATTACGGCAAAAAAGCCTGAAACCCCGCAGGTGTCTCAAGCTTTCGAACTTCGGAAGGTGCTCTGCCTAATCAATACTAGCGATTTTCCACTCTCCCTGCTTATTCAGCAGCAAGGAGATCTCATTGTTGCTCTCCGTAATATAGCCCTCAGAGGTCATCTGCGTAAACTCCACATAGAAGGCCGCCCGTTTGGCTCCCTCGACAGGAATTCCGACTACGGTCAGTTTATGGAAACGGTAAACATTCTTATGATCCAGCAAGTACTGTAAGTTGTCATTAAGCAGCGGTGAATACATCGTGGCAGCGAACTTCTCTTTGTCTCCGGCGGCCCAGGCTGCAATACAGTCCAGTGTCTCCTGGAGCGCTTGCTTGTTGCCCGGACTGGAGCCTACATCAGGGACCTTGAAGAAGACTCCCGGCTTAATTGACGGTTGCTTCTCCATATATTCAATACTACTCAGCATGGATGTGAAGAGTGGAAGCAGCGCATCCCGTTGCTCATCTTGAATATGAATTTCGGCCTGGTAAGAATCCTTGTGGGCTGTGAAAATAAATGCCTCAACCCTCCGGTCCCCCTCCACCCTGCTCCCTTCATATTCCTTGAACTTCAGCAGTCCCGGGTCTGTACCGGGTTCGAACTTCCCGCCTTTTGTACCATTCTCAGAGCTTAGCTTAATCAACGTAATATAATTATGCTTGTCCGCAGTCCCCCATGCCGTTCTTCCGTCCTGTTCAAACCGGATCATCGTCTCCGACAAAAACACCCCGAGCGGTAAAGTCGGGTCTGCGGAGTAATCCGCTTGAACATTGACGCCATCCAGCTCGTAGCCCCTGCCACTCCCTGAATAGTCCCGTACTTCGGGAATCAGCGACACGGATTTAACAGCAGGCGCAGCTGTTGCAGTCGGAGTAGGAACCGCGGTCGCAAGAGCAGCTATTGTAGCCGTAGCGGCCGCGGGCGTTGCTGACGGCTGATCCGTACGCTCTGCACCCGAAGAACTCTGATCCGCCCCATTGCTGCAGCCTGTGCTGATTGCTATTGCAACCGCTATACAGCCCGCTGCCCATAAGCTTATTTGCTTGGACAATCTAATCACCTCAGTTACCAGACGCCGGATACGATCCAAAGTTGCGCTGAAGTCTGCCAGGAACAGGTAAATTTATTTCTTAACTCTATTAGTGTTTAATGTACTGAAGTATTGACTCGGATTGCCTTGGCGGGAGTTGAACCGCTCCTGGAAATCACCGCCGGTGTAAGCTCCGATGACCCGGTGCCAGAAGTCCCGCGCAGGGGTGTTGGCACGAATCTGAGACACCTTCCAGTTGCCGGGGAACATGTCGAACAGCCGGTGTGCCGCCCAGGTCCCTACGCCGCTGCGCCGGTAGCGCTGCATCACAAAAAACTCCGTCATATAGAACTCGCCCTCCGGGTCGCGCAGCAGACGGTCGATCAGGGCAAAGCCTGCGACATTGCCGTCTACGGTGAGCAGGTAGGCAAATTTATTTTTACCGCTGTTCCAGTAAGCCTCCAGACCGGGATAGGAGGGGAACAACCCTTCACGGTCCACCTGCAGCTCCAGGTAGCGGGTAAAGTCATACAAATAGAATTGCATCAATCTGCTGATAATCTGCTTCTGCTCTTTAGGAACCAGCTCGATTCCAAGTTCCATTAAGGTTCACCTCTGCCGTTTTCGTTTACTACCCATCATATAACTTTGTCTCATCAGGAGCAAGGTTTGCCAGAAACATGGTAAGATAGAAGGACAGCCCTCCCCCTTGGGGAAACTATAAAGAAGGTGAAGCTCATCAGTATTCAAAAAGCGACCGACCGGGCAAACCTGGATCAGCGGCTGCCGCAGATGCCCTGGTTTGTCCAGCAGTTTATCGACTATAAACGGCCGGATTTGTCCCCCTCCACGCTGCTGGAGTATATCCGGGACTATGAATCCTTTTTCGGCTGGCTGCGGGGTGAAGGTCTCTCTGTTGCGGCCAGCAATGCTGACATCACCCTGCTTGAGCTGGAGACGCTGCATATGGACAGCATTGTCGGCTACCGTCTGCACTTGACCACCCGGGCTGAGAATGCCAATTCGCGGGTGACCGTATCCCGTAAGCTGTCTGCGCTGCGCTCGCTGTTCCATTATCTGAGCCAGATTGCCGAGGATGAGAACTTCTACCCGCTGCTGAAGCGTAACATTATGGCGAAGGTTGAGATCAAACGCATTCACAAGCCGAAGGATACCGCCGCCAAGCTTAAAGGTAAAATTCTGGAGGACGAGGAGCTGCTGGAGTTCGTTGGCTACATCTATGAAGGATATGGCACAGCTGTGGAAGCCAATAAGCAGGCTTATTATTCTTGGCAGCTTAACCGTGAACGGGATGCCTGTATTGCCAGTCTGATTCTGAATTCCGGCCTGCGCGTCTCCGAGGTGGTCAACCTGAACGTGGATGATCTGGATGTCAACAATAAGCTGCTCTATGTCTTCCGCAAGGGTCATAACGACGAGACCTTCAAGACCCCGGTCTATTTCCGGGAACAGTCGAAGGATGATCTCAGCTTGTATCTAAGCCTCCGCCAGAGCAGGTACAAGACGCCGAAACGGGAAAAAGCGCTCTTCATCGCCCTGCCCAACGGCAGCAAAGAAGGCAAACGGATGACCAAACGGGCGATCCAGGAGATGATCATCAAATACGCCAAACGGTTCGGCAAGCCTTATCTGACCGTGCATAAGCTGCGGCACTCTTTTGCCACCGATTATTACCTGCAGAATGACATCTACCGGACGAAGGAACAATTGGGCCATGCCTCTACTGAGACTACCGAGATCTATGCCCATCTCACAGATAAAACGATGTCGGAGGCGATTGAACGCCGTATGGACAATGAACCGCCGCAGTAAGCTGCATGACCGCTATGTTAATCTCATTTATTTTTTGGAGGAATACGTTTGTTAGACAATCATTCATCTACTGAATTCCCTACGAATCCCGGACTGCCGGAGCTGCAATCGGATTGCCTGAACTGCTTCGGGCTATGCTGCGCAGCGCTTCATTTCTCTGCTTCCTCAGACTTCGCCATAGACAAGCCTGCCGGACAGCCCTGTCCCAATCTGCGGGAGGACTTCCTCTGCGGCATTCATACTGAGCTAAGAGAACGCGGCTTCCGGGGATGTACAGTATACGACTGCTTCGGGGCCGGGCAGAAAATCTCTAATCTGACCTATGGCGGACGCGACTGGCGTCAGGCTCCCGAGACTGCAGGACAGATGTTCGAGGTTCTTCCCGTAATGCGCCAGCTGCATGAGCTGCTATGGTATCTGCACGAGGCACTCACGCTGCGCGGGGCCGAGACCCTGCATGATTCGCTTATCAAAATGCTGGAGCAGACGCAGACTCTCACCCTGCTCAGCCCGGACAAGCTGCTTCAGCTCGAAGTGCCCCTGCACCGCGCTGAAGTCAACGAGCTGCTGCTGCGTGCCAGCGAGCTGGCGCGCACCGCTGCCCGCAAGCAGCTCTCCCCGGCTCCGAAGCGCCAGAAGAATTATGGCCGCGGGGCCGATCTGATTGGGGCCAAGCTGCGCGGAGCCGACCTCCGCTGTCTCAGCTTACGGGGCGCGTATCTGATCGCTGCAGATCTCAGCGGCGCTGACCTGCGGTTCGCCGATCTGATTGGCGCGGACTTCCGTGACACGAATCTGCGCGGAGCCGATCTGCGGGGCAGCCTCTTCCTGACTCAGGCGCAGCTGCAAGCTGCGCAAGGCAGCCCTTCCACCAAGCTGCCGGAATCCTTAAGGCATCCGGAGCACTGGGCTTGAGGAGCATAAACCGGATGATGTTCTATCCGGTTTTTTTGTGACGTCCAGAGGGTTGGTTCAACGATTTTCCCTTGCCATTTGCCTGCCGATGTTTTATATTGACATGACAGCAGGTCTAAAATAAATGAGGTGAACGGATAAGATGACTCCCCGCACGAAGGAACAGAACGAAGATATCCGGCTGCGGCGGCTGGTGCAGATCCGCAAAGCAGCAGCGGACGTATTTTTGAATAAAGGGCCTTTATTAGAAATCCGGGATGTGGCTGCGGAGGCCGGTCTCGGTTATGGTACGGTCTATCATTATTACAGCAATAAGGGTGATTTGCTTCACGACTTGTTATGGGATGCGCTCGACCGGGCCGGGGAATGGCTGAAGTCCCCGTCTATGGCAGAGCCCGGGCTACCGCTAAAGATCCCGCTGGAGGGTTCTGCCGCCGGGGTGCGGCTATTGCAGCTATGGGCGGAGGATCACGCTATCTATCTGCTGTGTAAGCAGGCTGGTGAGGGATTCCCTTCCCTGCCTGAAGCCCGTTCTTCCCCGCTCACTGCCGAGTTCCGGCGGGAGGTACTGACCCCGCTGTCCATGATGCTTGGCACTGGACTTACGGAGGAATCACTTTCTCCTGGAGGGACAGTAGTCGATGCGCCGTCTGGATTACAATATACAGAGATGCTGTTAGCCGCTCTGGTTGGCTGTGCTGCTTTGTCCCTCCGGCGGGGACAGCTGAATGAAGTGGCACCGGAGATCGTCAGGGTTCTTAAACTATAAAAGATTGAAACTATTAAAGGATGAAGGAGCGGATACACACAGCATGATTATTCTTAAATCCCCCAGAGAAATTGAAGAGATGAAGCAAGCCAGCCAAATTGTGGCCGACTGCTACCGTGAGGTGTCCAAGCGGATTGTACCCGGAATCACTACGCTTGAAATTAATGATTTGGTAGCCAAGCATATCACCAAGCTAGGCGGCAAGCAGTTCACCAAAGGCTACAACGGATTCCCTGCGGAGACCTGCATATCCATTAATGATGTGGTAGCACACGGCATTCCATCCAGCAGACGGGTCGTGAAGGAAGGCGACTTGCTGAAGCTGGACATCGTTGCGCAATACGGGGGTTGGTTCGGAGATTCATGCATGAGCTACGCTGTCGGTGAGATTGGGCCGGAGGCGCAGAGATTAATGCAGGTAACGAAGGAGTGCCTCGATCTGGGGATCGCCCGGGCTGTTCCGGGAGGACGGCTGGGTGACATCACATCGGCCATACAACAGCATGCCGAAGTACATGGTTATTCGGTCGTACGCGATCTGCTGGCGCATGGCATCGGAAGAAGCCTGCATGAGGAGCCGAGCTACGTGCATATCGGCACCGCCGGCAAAGGCATCCGTCTCAAAGAAGGCATGGTATTTACGATTGAGCCGATGATTAACGAAGGCACATACCAGATCACCATCGACGATGATGAATGGACAGCGAGAACGGCGGACGGCAAGCTGTCCGCGCAGTATGAGCACACCATTGCCATCACTGCAGATGGACCGCTGATTTTAACAGCCCAGTAAACATTGTAGTAGAACGTTAACACATAGGTTAGATTTTGTTGTTTCCTTACGAACCCTAAGAACCCTCCCGTTTCTGTCTAGGGACTGTCCCCTATTAGAAAACTGAAGGGTTTTGTTTGTTACCCTTGTAACCGGGTTTTGCGGTTACGGCGTTGGATGCTGTCGCGCGATTGGGTGATTCTGTTTGTTGGCTGCTGGTTAGTGTTTTGGGGTTAGGTTTTGAACTTACTATTGTGAATTTTTCATGTATTGAATTTTTAACTAATTTTGAGTTCAAAGCAGCAGTTATTTAGGTGCTTTAGACGACGGAACGACAGCAAATGTATTTTGTACAATAGAACGCGGTAAAAACGGCTTCGAAAAAGAATCTATTGTATTCGGTACAATTGAATGTTGTACCAAGGCCCTTTTTCATCCAAAACACAACATTCCACTGTATGAAATACAATAGAATCTCATTTCACGGTCAAGTATGTGTTTTCTATTGCAGGAAATACAATCAGCTACCGGTATCCAGATAAATGACCGGGTTTTGCGGTTCTATTATGAATTTTTCATATGATGAAATTTAATAATCAATATATAGGTGGTTAGTCCTTTGACTTGTCGGTTTGCCGGCCGGTCGCTACTAGAAATACTAAGCCTTGCCGTGCTGCTCCCCTCGAATCTCACCCGGCAGCTTCAGCACAGTTACCTTGTCACCGGCAGATAATTGTCCGCTGTCCGGCGGGATGACGATCAGGCAATCGCTGTCTTTGATCGTAACTGTGACGGATGACTCGTCCACGGCGGCTGGATAAGCATAGAGAACTGCTTCGCGGATCTCTAGACGGGCGCGGACATAGCGGGTGAAGCTGTTGGCCCGCTTATAATCTTCACCCAGCACCGCTGTCCACTCCGGCAGATACGGCTGTACTGCACCCTGCATCAGCCCGATGACCGGACGGGCAAACAGCTGGAATCCTACGAAGCAGGCGCCCGGATTGCCGGATAAGGCCAGCAGGATGCTCCCGCCGCGAGCAGCAGCTGTAGTGACGCTGCCGGGACGCATGGCTATTTTATTGAACAGCATCTCTCCGCTCTGCTCACGGACCAGATCCCCCATAATATCATAATCCCCTACGGATACGCCTCCGGTAGTAATCACCAGATCATAGCTCTCCAGTGCCATCTGCACCTTACTCCGGGCCAGCTCCAGATCATCGATAATCGCACCAAGCATCACGGGCTCCCCGCCCGCTTCCCGGATTAGCGCCTCCAGCATGGGGGAGTTGCTGTTGCGGATTTTGCCCGGGACTAACGGCTCGTCCACCTCCAGCAGCTCAGTTCCGGTAGCGAAGACCGCCACCTTGGGCCTGCGGCGTACAGGAACCTCCGGCACTCCAAGTGCTGCCAGAACAGCAATTTCGCCAGCGCCGATTAGCGTCCCTTCAGGAAGCACTGGATCACCTGTACTAAGCTCCAGCC
Organism: Paenibacillus sp. FSL R7-0302; assembly: GCF_038006885.1. NCBI lineage: Bacteria > Bacillati > Bacillota > Bacilli > Caryophanales > Paenibacillaceae > Paenibacillus > Paenibacillus sp. FSL R7-0302. Next base: position 2,512,578 of record NZ_JBBOWB010000001.1, on the reverse strand, counting down.
CGCAAGGGGTAATATGCTGCCCCCGCTCTTGCGGCTTGCGGATACCGACATAAGTGACTCCAGCTTCCATCCGGTTCTCCGTGGCTTCCATCATAATCACTGTATCTGCGCCGTCTGGAATCTGCGCTCCCGTCATTATGCGCGCAGCAGTGCCAGCCGTAATCTCTCTGGAGGCTACTGCGCCGCAGGGTATGACATCGACGACTTCAAGCCACACCGTGTCAGGGTCTCCTGCCGCTACAGTATCTGCCGCAATCACGGCGAAGCCGTCCATGCTGGAGCGGTCAAATGCCGGAAAGGGATGTGGTGCATGGGCAGTCTCAGCCAGATAACGCCCGCTGCTGAGATGCAGGGATACAGCTTCCGGCGCAAGCAGCGCAGCATACGGCTTCAGCCTGCTTTGAGCTTCTGCAACCTGAAGCGCTGACCGCTGAAATTTATCATTACTATAATCATTACTGTATTCGTTGTTAGAATCTTTGTTATATTCCTTGTTATGATTCTCTCGGTTAGTCACTATTGAATTCACTCCTTCTGCTTCTCCGGTAGATTGCTGCTCATTAAACCAATTACGCCCTATTCTAACATGAAGGCATGGCAAAAGGGATGCACAGGCCTGTAACAAGCGCATGCATCCCTTATTCCATTCCGATGTCAGCAGCGCAGCCGCAGCGCTGCTTCAGTTCAGCTTAAGATGCGCGGATCACTCTTACATCAGCCGAAAGGACACTTTCACCCTCATAGAGCATGAACCGTCCATTCTGCCATTCCACGCGCAGCAGCCGCGAATCATCTGACTGGTATTGCCAGACATGCTGCTCCCCGCCGTTCATATAAGGCGTCTGCCCGGTAACGGCGGCATATCCTTCATATTCTTCCTCCAGATAAAAGGTCCGGTCATCCAGCTCAAGGGTAGCCGGAACCTCGGAGGGACTGTCCAGACGCCCGTCTATCGGGTGATACAATCTGTATTGCAGCTCTTCCCGCTCTTCTATATACAGATAGGCGATCCGGCTCCCGTCGCGCAGCGTCAGTACAACTGCATTACGGCCGCTTGTCTTCGTCCGGCCCGTCACTTCATAAGTGACCAGGGAGACCTCACAGATATCTCCGGGAGACAGGGTCAGCATGCTTGCGGGCGCTTTAGGCGCCTCCGGCTTCGAGAACAGATTGCCGATTCTTTTCCAAAGACCCAAAGCCATCATCCTCCTACAGATTGGTACGCTATTCCTTCTTCTTATCCGCGAATAAAGGCCGCAATAATCAAGGCTCCCGTCACATGCAGCGAGCCTGCCATCAGCCCGTATCCGACCTTGCCAAGCTGGGTGCCGTGATCCAGTTCAAGGTTCCCCCACCGGCTCAGCAACTGCTCTACCGTCTTCTCCAGCACGAATAACAGGATAAAAGAGACAATTGAGACGATCAGGGCGGTCCCGAGCCGGTTCGCCGCAGCAATGGATGCCGATAAAATATAGCCTTGTGACAGCAGCTTCAACACCAGCCGGGTAGTCACGGCCATATTTCCTGCCTTCAGCTCTTCCATATCATTATAACGGGTAAACAGCGAATCCACGAGCATCAGCACACACAGCAGTACTGCGCCGCTGACCGTCCATACTACCATGGACACCAGGGTATCGAAATCCATTACTCCAGCCCCCGCTTGTTCATATTTCACAACTGGTAAGACAAACATAAAGCGAAGGAGAAACCGCTGGTTCTGTCTCCCCTTCGCCTGTGGACAATTGCCTAAAGTCCGGCTTATGCCAATATGTTATTGTTTCTCGTATTGCTTCATCAGCGCAGCCAGCTCATCTTCAACCGCCTGGTCTTTGCCCAGCTTCTCGAACTCATCATCGAGCGACTTGTTGCCCGAGCTCATCTCGTTGCTGGCTTCCGCCTGTGCTTCGGCCTGCAGCATCTTGTCTTCCATCCGTTTGAGTCCGGCAGAAGCAGAGTCGGAGCTGAAGCCGCTCATCGCTTTGTTAATTTCGGTCTGTGCCTTCGCAGCGTTGTAACGGGCAACGAGTGTCTCCCGCTTGTTCTTCATCTGGGTAAGCTGTTTGCGCATTTCGTCAAGCTTGCCGCGCAGGTTGTCTGCGGAAGCCTTGTTCTGGTCGAAGCTGGTCTTGTACTCTACAAGCTTGGCTTCTGCCGATTTCTTCTCTTCAAGGGCACGGCGGGCCAGATCGGCGTTACCGGCTTGAGCGGCTGCATGAGCCTGTTGATTACGCTTGTTCACGAGCGCTTCCTGCTCTTCGTACAGCTGTTTGAATTTCTTCTCAATAGCGATCTGGGCAGCTACCGCTTTCTCAGCATCCTCCAGATCCTCCGTCATGTCACGAATGTACTGGTCGGTCATTTTAACCGGATCTTCCGCTTTATCGATAATCGCATTCACATTGGACATGGTCAGATCACGCAATCTTTTAAATATAGACATCGTTCATTCCTCCAAAAGTAAAGTTAGTTGTTCAATGGTATCTTTTACGCAGGGAGACGGGGATCGTTTCAAAAATTTGTGTCAGCCTTCTGTACTAAATATTGCTCCACCTTATCATTCACAATATTTACGACCGCAAGAATGCCCTCTTTGCTCAGATCGTCATAGTGAATGCCCATCACAACCGTGACTGTCCGGTTCAATGCGGCAGCAGCCTTCAGCGCAATGGCTTCACTGATCGTATGCTCCTTATGATGGGGAACGGCAGAGGTCATCACCCGCGCGAATTCTCCGTCCATGTACGCCGTGCTTGCGGCACCGATATGGCGCACTCCCCCGGTAATCAGCAGCAGCAGATCACGGCCCACCTCGGTCTCGGACAGCACAATATCGTCAGGATGCACCAGATTCGTTGTCAAGCAGAACACCCCTCCCTTTATATTAACCATAGGCTGTAGAGATCTCTCATTCTACGGCAAAAAGATCATTGCAAACCGGCTTGCTGCCTATACAATACCACGGATCTCATCCAGTGAGGAAATATTCTCTTCCTTCATAAACTGCTGCAATTCTTCTACAAGCGTGCTGCCGGCCCGCAAATTCATGAAATTGTAGGTTCCAACCTGTATAACAGTCGCTCCCGCCATAATAAATTCAATAATATCCGTGGCCGAAGTGATGCCGCCCATGCCGATCACCGGAATAGTTACCCTGCGGGATACCTGATGCACCATACGCAGAGCTACCGGCTTAATCGCTGGTCCGGACAGTCCCGCATAGAGGTTATTGAACACACTGCGGCGGCGGCGAACATCAATCTTCATCCCGGAGATCGTGTTGATCAGAGAGACGGCGTCCGCGCCTTCTGCTTCGCACATCACAGCCATCTCTGCGATATCCTCAGCATTCGGCGACAGCTTCACGGCCAGCGGCAGACTTGTAGCCGCCCGTACCGCACGGACCACTTCCTGGGCTGCCGGAGTCTTCACACCAAAAGCAATCCCGCCCTCCTTCACGTTCGGGCAGGAGATATTCAGCTCAATCATATCCACGGCCGGCTTCCCGGCCAGAAGACGGGCATCCGCGTCCCGCTGGATCAGCTCCGCGCCCAGTACGTAATCCGCCAGCGTATTGCCGCCCAGATTCACGATACGTGCGGTATCCAGCGTCTCCCAATACGGCAGCTCCTTGGCCAGAAAGGCCTCTACTCCCGGATTCTCAAGCCCTACGCTGTTCAGCATACCGGAAGGCGTCTCATAGACGCGGATTCCTGGATTCCCGGCTTTGGCATGAAGCGTAAGTCCTTTGCCGGAGATTCCGCCCAGCAGGGACACATCGTATAACCGGCCATACTCACGGCCGAAGCCGAAGGTACCGGAAGCCATCACAATCGGGTTCTTGAAGGACACACCGGCAATCGTTGCAGTTGTATTAATCATGGAACAGTACCTCCTCAGCCAGGAAGACAGGACCGTCTGCGCAGGCTTTGCGTTGCCCGTCCTTGCAGGAGACGCTGCAGACCAGACAAGCGCCGATTCCGCAGGCCATCCGGTTCTCCAGTGACAGATAGACGTCAGGGTGCTTACCCGCAGGATCTGGAGCGCTGCCCTTGAGCTGTGCAGCCTTCAGCATCGGATGCGGGCCGCAGACGAAGATATGGTCATACGCCGAGAAATCCACGCTGTCCAGAATCAGTCCGCCTACATCAACGGTCAGCTCAGCAGCCAGAGGACGGAAGGCTTCTGTACGGAACGGCTCGCGGCTGAAGCCGAGATAGATATCACTCCCTGGAAGCTTCTGCGCACAATAATACAGCGGAGCAATTCCGATCCCCCCGCCCACTAACGCTACCTTACCTTCGACCTGCGGGAAGCCTGTGCCGAACGGTCCCTCCAGCTCCAGCGGATCGCCCGGATTCAGTCCGGCAAGGATCTCTGTTCCTTCACCTACTACGTGATACAAGAATTCAACACCGTTATCATTCACCTGATGTATGCTAAGCGGTCTGGACAGCAGCGGATAGGCTCCCCATGCCCGCAGCATGTAGAACTGACCCATCTCCCCGCTGTTCCCCCCTTCAACTGCCAGGTGGTACACTCCTTCAGCCAGCCGCTCATTACTAATCACCGTCGCCACGTTATCAAGCTCCTTCAAATTTAATCTTATTAACCATGCCTTAGAAGGAACTTAAAATCTGTGACATTATTCACAAATGATGCCCTCTATTTCTTATTCCAGATTCCGCGCAAATAAGGTACGGGCAGATCGGACGTATTAATTCCGCCCAGCGCCTCCGCAGCATGAAGTGCCCAGTACGGGTCACTGAGCATACCTCTGCCTACAGCTACCAGCTCTGCCTTCGCTTCCGTAATCACCGCCTGCGCTTCCTCATACGACTCCAGACGCCCGACTGCGATAACAGGAACCTGTAATCCGCTGCGTATGTATTCGGCAAGCCCCACCTGATAAGCAGGCCCGGCATTAGGGCCTCCATTCGAGCCTATCGGCCCTTCCCCGCCCGAGGATACATGGAACAGGTCTACCCCTGCCTCCTTGTAGCGGCGGCAGAATTCCAGCGCATATGCTTCATCATAACCGCCCTCGACGTATTCCTTGGCGGAGACCCGCATGATTAGCGGCATTTCAGCCGGCAGCACCTCACGCACCGCCTCCACCACTTGTTCCCCGAACAGGATAGGATCTTGGCCGTACTCATCATCCCTGACATTGGAGAGCGGGGAATGGAACTGGTGAATGAGGTATCCATGGGCTCCGTGCAGCTCGACGGTATCGAATCCCGCTTCAACCGCACGGCGCGCCGCTTCCCGGTAGGCGGTGATCAGCCCGGCGATCTCTTCACGGCTAAGCGCCTTGGGCATTGCATAGTTGCTGTCGAACGGAATCGCTGAAGGAGCAACCGGCGGGGCGGCATCAACAGCTTTGCGACCGGCATGACCGAGCTGAATCGCTATCTTCGCTCCATAGGCATGAACGGCCTCCGTCAACTGCTTGTACGCCGGAATCTGTCCATCGTCCCAGATCCCTGTGTCCTGATTCGAGATCCGTCCGTCCGGATGAACCCCGCTCATCTCTACAATAATGAAGCCTGTTCCGCCGACCGCACGGCTGACATAATGCACATGATGCCAATCCGTTGGAATACCGTCCTGCTTCTCAACCGCATACTGACACATTGGCGGCATAACCACGCGGTTCTTCAGGGTCAGAGCCTTCAGTTCATAAGGTGCAAACAAATCGGTCATTCTTGTCTCCATCCTTCCCGTATCTATGATCCATTTCAGTATACAACGATTTGCGGATGTGATAAATCTTTGAATGCTCCGCGGCACGTAGGGCATAAATTCACGGCTGCATGGAAATAACAACCTTATATTCTAAACTAACCGGACCCGTGGTTGGAGGAGGCATCGTTCCGATGAAACTGGTAAAATTCCGCCGCATTGTGCTGCTCATATCCGTCATTGCCCTGGCCCTGTCTGCACCGGCTGCGGAGCTTGTGTCTGTCTCTGCTGCAGCGGCAGATAGTCCTGCGCCAGTGCCGGCACAAGAGATCCTGCCATCTTCCCGGCCACAAGCTTCTATTGAAGAGGAAACGGCGGTACCGGCGGGATCAGCGGCCTCCCAATCTTCAGTAAAGCGCCATAAAAAAAGCAAAGGCCTCTCCCTCAGCCAGCTGCTGCGCAAATACCCGGAGACTCTCAAGACCCAGGGTCCCCGCCGCAAAATGATCGCTCTCACTTTCGATGATGTGCCTGATCCGCGTTTCACCCCGCAGCTCCTGGATGTGCTGCGCAAATATAAAGTCAAAGCTACATTCTTCGTGGTCGGCAGCCGTGCGGAGAAGCATCCCGCCCTGGTAGCCCGGATGATCCGCGAAGGTCATGCTATCGGCAATCACTCCTATAATCACCCCCAGTTCAGCAAGCTGAGTATGAATGCCTTCCGCATCCAGATTATCCGGACGGAGAATATTCTGCAGCTGCTGGCCGGATACAAGCCGAAGCTGATCCGCCCGCCGTATGGCGACATCAACGAGCCGCAGCTTAAATGGGCGAAGGCGCATGGCTATAAGCTGGTGAACTGGAACGTCGACTCGCTCGACTGGAGAGGGCTGTCCAAAAATCAGGTCAAGCATAACATCCTCTCCCGGGCCGGCAGAGGGGCCATCATCCTTCAGCACGGGGGCGGCGGCAGGGGCAGTAATCTTCAGGGAACATTGCAGGCCTTGCCCGAGATTATCAGCAATCTGCGCCAGCGCGGATACAGCTTCGTAACCGTTCCCCAGATGCTCCAGGTCAGCAAGAGCAAATAGCCGCTTGATAAGCAGGGTAACAAAAAAGGAAACAAAACCGGCGGAAGCTGCCTGGTTTTGTTTCCTTTTCATTAATACTTGTTATGCTTGCAGTGGTGCAACTTATCATTATCGGTTTATTCAATAATATATAAATGTACATACTGATAACCGAAATTGGCTACAAAGCTCTGGCTGCCCGGAATAAAGATATCGATCCTGTTGCCCTTGATCGCACTTCCCATATCCGTGGCTGTAGCTACGAAGGCTTGCTTCGGAAGGCCCGGATGGGTATACCCGGTTACGAGCACCTTCGTCCCCAGCGGAATCACGCTCGGGTCAACGGCGATGGTTCCGAGCTTCAGCGTATTGCCGAAATAATCGACTGCGCCCCACTTGCCATTCTCGCTGGCTGCCGAGGAATAGGCGGAAGCCTTGACCTGCAGCACTTTGGCATAATTGAATTCTTTGCCCCAGGCTTGAACAGTGTTGGTTGCCGGCTGCACACTCAAGGCTTGAACTTCTGCAGCGTCCACAGCTTCTACTGAAGCTGCTGCCACAGTCTTGGCTTGAACATCACCCGGAATGGTGAATTTCAGCCCGGGATAGATATTTAGCGCTGAAATCTGCGGGTTCGCATTCATAAGCTCTTCTACACTTATGCCATAATGATTGGATAGAGTATAATAGGTTGTAGTCTCTCCAGCGATATGTACGCTGTCGGCTTGAACGGGAGCTGCGTGAAGCAAGGTGCCGAGTCCCAGTACGGCCGCCAGGGCGGTGATGGCTCTGATCTTGAGTTTCATGAATTGCCTCCTTCAATGGTGACGAGCGGTTTGTAAACTAACAGTAATGAATATATCACAACTTTGTAACCATTGGCTATGTTTTTGTGGATATTGGAAATAATTAGCCCTAATAAAGCGTTATCAAGGATGCAAATATTACATATTCTTAATCATTATGAAGAGACTCTGCAGAATTATGCCATGTTTCCTGAATATTCGCAAAAATTTTACACAGTTTTAACATTTCTCGCTTAAGCAAATAGTAGAATGAAAGAATACGATATCTTAACTAGACATTGAAGCAACTTGGAGGGTCCATGAACGTGAATACAGATGAGAAAAAAATCAACAATATCAGTCCTGCAACAGCCTATCTTAACCGTGACCTCAGCTGGATCGAGTTCAACCGTCGGGTGCTCGGCGAGGCACAGGACCCGGAGAACCCGCTGATTGAGCGGGCCAAATTCCTGGCCATTGTGTCCAGTAACCTGGATGAGTTCATCAGTGTCCGGGTAGCGGGCATCCAGGATCAGATCCGGGCGGGATATACCAAAAAAGATTTTACCGGCTACACGCCCTCCGGCCTCTATAAACGCCTCAGCAAACGGGTGACCAAAATCGTCGCCGACCAGTACCGCACCTTTAAGGATATTTCACGCAGCCTGCACAAAGAGGGCATTGTGTTCGTTGATTATGAAGACTTGACACCGGCACAGGAGCTGTCGGTTGAGGAATACTACCGTGATATTATTTTCCCTGTGCTGACTCCGATGGCTGTGGACCAGAGCCGTCCGTTCCCGCTGGTTCACAGCCAATTCATCTATCTGGCTGTCGTGCTGACACGCAAGGACAGCCAGGAGGATGAGCCTTACTTCGCCATTCTGCAGATTCCGTCCAATCTGCCACGCTGCATTCCCTTGCCTCACCGCTCGAACAGCAAAAAAAGGCAATTCGTATTCATTGAAGATGTGATCCGCCATCATATTCAGACCTTATTCAGCGGTTATGATCCGGTAGCTGTCAACGAATTCCGCCTGACCCGCAACTCCGACCTGACGATAGATGAAGAAGGCGCGGAGGATCTGCTGGAGGAGATTGAGAAGGAGCTCCGCAAACGCCGCCGCGGCGTGCCTGCCCGTCTGGAGGTCCAGAAAGGCATCCATCCCTATGCACTGGAGCAGCTTCAGGCTGAATTCGAGCTGGAGGACTTCCTCTTCGAGATTGAGGGTCCGCTTGATCTAGGGTTCCTGCGCAGCTTCACCAGCAGTCTGAAGGGCTTCAGCTATCTGCTCAATCCGCCTGTCGAGCCGATGTATCCGGCAGAATTCGATGAGAATGAGGATTTCTTCGAGGTGCTGAGCAGCCGTGATGTGCTGGTCTATCATCCGTACGAATCCTTCGATGCGATGACGGATTTCATTATCCAGGCCTCCGAGGATGAGCAAGTGATGGCGATCAAAATGACGCTGTACCGGGTCAGCGGCAATTCTCCGCTGATCACTGCCCTTGCCAACGCGGCCGAGTCCGGCAAGCAGGTTACGGTGGTGGTGGAGCTGAAGGCCCGCTTCGATGAGGAACGCAACATCGCCTGGGCGCGTAAGCTGGAGCAGTCCGGCTGCCACGTGGTCTACGGTCTCGTCGGCCTCAAGACCCATGCCAAGGTGACGCTGATCGTCCGCCAGGAAGGCTCGGAGCTGCGCCGTTATGTTCATGTAGGAACAGGCAACTACAATGACAGCACGGCCAAGGCCTATACCGACCTTAGCCTGTTCACCGCCAATCATGAGATTGGCCTGGATGCGTCAGAGCTGTTCAATCAGATGACAGGCTACTCTGCCAATTACAACTGGAACTCCTTCATCGTAGCACCGACCAATATGAGTCTGTCGCTCCAGAAGCTGATTCTGCGTGAGGCGGAGCATGCCGCCGCAGGCCGGCCTGCCCGGATTATCGCCAAGATGAACTCCCTGTCGAACCAGGAGGTTATTGACTATCTGTATAGCGCTGCCCAGGCTGGAGTATCTATAGATCTGATCGTCCGGGGAGTCTGCTGTCTGCGTCCGGGAATTGAAGGCCTCAGTGAGCGCATTACGGTCCGCAGCATTGTGGACCGCTTCCTGGAGCATTCACGCATCTATTACTTCGAGAACGGCGGCGATCCCGAGGTCTACCTGTCCAGTGCCGACTGGATGACACGTAACCTGACCCGGCGGATCGAGCTGATGTGTCCGGTGAAGGATAGCAGTATCCGCGATCAGATTGTCAAGATTCTGGAGCTGTCGCTGATGGACAATGTCAAATCCAGCTTCCTTCAGCCCAACGGATATTATGAACGGATCGACGACAAAAAGGCCCCGCTCCGGAGCCAGTTCGCCGCTATGGATGTTACCCGCTGGAAGGGAAGCCGAGCTTTACCTTCACCGACCAAGCATTCCTGAAGGCTTTGAGTGCATTCTCAATGTCCTCCAGGCCGATAAGCACTTGTCCGCCCTGAAGCTCCAGATCCAGCGTATGATTATGCAGACGGGACTTCAGCCCGCTGACAATGCCGATCTCGGTGCTGTCCAGCGCAATGCTTAACTGCACTAATGTACCCAGCTTATGAATCCATTCCTCGTCGGAAGGCAGCAAAATGTCCTTATGCATCAGGGACAGCTTCTGCTTCCGGCTTTTTGTGCTGTAGGAAGCGATGTACGCGCTAAGAATCAGCTGGCGGTGCGTCAGTCCCCGGATGGGTGAATTCATCAGCCAATAGTGCGTGTGCCGCTTGGATTGATAATAGTTAATGTTAGAGCCTGTCCGGTGCAGCATAATCGCCACATAGACCAGCATCTCCTGCTCCTCCCGGTTCCCTTCCCGCTCAAAGGCCCCCAGCAGACTCAGCGCCAGCTTGTTGATATGGTCGAGATGCCGCTTGGAGGTTCGGATATCGAAGCGGATAATCGTATCCAGACTGTACTCCAGCGCGCTGTCACGCACCGGCTGCTCCGGCTCCAGCAGATCATGCAGCATGCCCTCACGCAGGCCTTCGCCGCTGATCAGCGCCCGGCTGGCACCAATGTAATGATAGACGGTATGGAAAATAATCAGCCCGGACACGATGATATCCGCCCGGCTTTTGGACAGCCCGTCCAGGTCCTTGCGCTTCTCAAACGAAGTAGCAGGCAGAACCTCCATGAACCGTTCGATCGTCTCGTGCTCCAGCGCGTAACCATGGGAATTAGGCAGCGAATAATCGCGGTTCCTCTGATCGAGCTTAGCCAGTGAGCGAAGCGTTCCTCCCAGCCCGTATAGCGGAAGTCCTGTGCCCGTCGATAGCCAGTCATGCTCCACCAGCCTGCCGGTTACGTATAATTGCAGCTTGCGGACCTGATCCGCATTCCAGTTGCCGCCCTGGCTGAACATCTGATTTGTGTTGACCGCACCGAACGGGAACGAGATACTCTGCTGATAACGCCGTCCGCGGAATAAGGTAACCTCGGTACTGCCCCCGCCGATATCAATCACGAAGCCATCCTGGACGTCAAAAGCATTAATCACCCCAAGGAAGCCGAAGTACGCCTCCTGATATCCGCTGACCACCTCAATCCGAATCGACGAGGCCTCTGACAGATAGCTGATGATCTCCGCTGAGTTCGCTGCATTCCGGATGGCGGCGGTGGCGCCTGCGCGGATTCTCTCTACTTCAAAATCATCACAAATCTCCTTGAACTGCTGAAGAACAGGTATGATCGTATCCATATCCTTCTTCTCCAGCCTGCCCTCCTTCGTAATCTTCTCGCTCAAACGGGCAGAGTACTTACATTCCTTGATGATTTTGTAGCCGCCTGCCTTCGTCGTGTCATAAATTACAAGCCGTATAGAGTTGGAACCAATATCAATAATGCCGATCCGGCAAAGATCATCTCTCATCTGTATGTACTCCTTTTCAAGTAGATTGATCATTTGTATACTATATCACCCATTGTGCACTCCGCCAAAATAAAATAACCCCATATGGTGGGGTTATTTAACCAGCCTTCTATAATACCTTGCTGAGAAAATCGCGTGTGCGGGCATGCTTGGGATGACCGAACACCTCTGCCGGTGTCCCCTGCTCCACAATCACTCCGCCGTCCATGAACAGGATCCGGTCCCCCACTTCACGGGCGAAGCCCATCTCGTGCGTTACAATCACCATCGTCATACCGCCCACGGCCAGCTGCTTCATAACCTCCAGCACTTCACCGACCATCTCCGGGTCCAGCGCCGAGGTCGGCTCGTCGAACAGCATGACATGCGGCTGCATGGCCAGCGCCCGGGCGATTGCGATCCGCTGCTTCTGTCCGCCGGAGAGCTGGGCCGGATAAGCATCGCGCTTGTCTTCAAGGCCTACCGTCCGCAGCAGCTCCATCGCGTACTTCTCCGCCTCGGCAGCCTGCTGCTTCTTCACCTTGAGCGGGGCGAGCATAATGTTCTGCAGCACGGATTTGTGCGGGAACAGGTTGAATTGCTGGAACACCATCCCCATTTTCTCACGGGTCACGTTGATGTCATGGCGCTTCGCGGTAATGGATTCACCCTCGAAGCTGATCTCCCCGCCTGTGGGCTGCTCCAGCAGGTTCAGGCAGCGCAGAAAGGTGCTTTTACCCGATCCGCTGGGACCGATGACAACAACGACCTCTCCCTTGTGAATATTCAGCTCAATGCCCTTCAGGATCTCCAGCTTCCCAAAGCTCTTCCGCAGGTTCTTAACCTCGATCATCCGTGTTCAGCCTCCGTTCCAATATACCCAGCAGCTTGGATAGTGTGAATGTCATGACAAAATACATGATTGCAATGATAACATAGGGCGTTAGACCCTCATACGTAATCGTTGTAATGGTTTTCGCCTGAAAGAACAGGTCTGCTACCCCGATCATAGACACGATTGAAGATTCTTTGATGATGGTAATAAATTCGTTGCCAATAGCCGGCAGCACATTCTTAATTGCCTGCGGCAGCACAATGTAGCGCAGCGTCATCCCCTGCTTCATTCCGAGTGAACGCGCCGCTTCAACCTGACCGCGGTCCACCCCCTGAATCCCCGCACGGAAAATCTCCGCCAGATAAGCAGAACTGTTGATGGTTAATGTAATCGCCCCCGACTGAATGGGTGTGAACTCAAGTCCAAGCTCCGTCAACCCGTAGTGAATCAGGAACAGCTGTACCAGCATCGGCGTCCCGCGTAAGAATTCCACCCATGCGGTGGCAATAAAGCGCAGAATTCTCCATTTGGACATCCGCAGGAGCGAAACCAGGATGCCTAGTACGAAACCGAAGAATACCCCCAGCACCGCAAGCAGCAGTGTGTACTGCAGACCGGATAAGAATAAATTGCGGTACTCATAAGCCATGTCGAATATATTCATTGCCCTCAAACCCTCCTCTTCTCAAAAAAATAGAAAACGGCGGATCACCGCCATTTTCTGCATGGTAGAGCATGATCCCGCAGCCGGCTGCGGGCTTATCTTGATCTCCGCTAACCGTATATGCGGCTTCGCGTGTTATTTGCTCTCAGCAAGCTCGCTTGCTGCCGCTACGAATTCATCAATCTTGCCTTCGGAGTTCAGGCGTCCGAGTGTCTTATTCACTTGATCGAGCAGCTCGGTGTTGCCCTTCTTCACACCGATGACATAGCCGTCATCTTCAACCTCCGGCTTGGCATCCGTGATCACGAGGCCCTTGACGTTCTTCACAAAGGACTTGGCAACAGGTCCTTCCATGATGGAAGCATCCACCCGGTTCGACTGCAGCTGCAGGACGATTTCGGAGATTTTGCTGAGGGAGGTCAGCTGTGCGCCTTCGATCCCCTTGGCAATCCCCTCCTGGATGGAACCGGTCTGAATTCCGATCTTGGCGCCCTTCAGTGCGTCCATGCTGGCGAATTTGTCCTTGTCGGCTTCACGCACTACGACAGCCTGCTCTGCCTTATAGTAGATGTCCGAGAGACCTACAGCTTCAGCGCGTTCCGGTGTCGGGCTAAGTCCCGAGATCACCATATCGATCCGGCCGCTCGCCAGCTCATTCAGCAAAGAGTCGAACGGAAGATCCTTAACCTCCAGCTCCTGGCCCAAATCAGCGGCGATCTCCTTGGCAATCTCGATATCGAAACCAACAATCGTATCTGTACCTTCAACCATCTTGTGGAATTCATATGGAGGAAAGTCTGCGCTTGTACCCATAATCAGCTTCTTGGCAGGAGCCTCTGTGCTTGCTGCTCCGCCATTTCCGCTTGCTGCGGTGTTGTTCTTATCATTATTGGAGCCGCATCCGGCCAAGAGTCCTGCTGCCAGCAGCAGCCCCATAGAAAGTTTACCCCATTTGTTCATTTGTTCCGTCTCCCTTACTCTATTTATATTCTATCTCTAATCTGTCCCAATGACTAACTGACCGATTGACCGATTTATTATAAAACACTTCGCATGAATATGCAAAGACGAATTTGTGACAAAAACCTGTTACGAAGACAAAAAAATGCACATCCTATGAAGGTGGTATATAATACTATCTACTATAGATTATCTCCAATTGCCGCACGAATCATTACACTGGCGTATATAGGAAGTATCGCATGTTTCTCAAGCTTCCACCCAACTTACAGGAGGTGCTACTATGCTGCTTGAAGCGATGTACCATGTTCCCCGTGACAAATGGGCCTATGCCTATGATACTGAAACGATTCATCTGCGTGTGCGCACCAAACGTGATGATGTGGACTACGTAGTTGCCCTGACCGGCGACAAGTACGATTGGCAGCATACCTCTTATGATATTATCATGGAGAAGGCCGCCTCCGATGACAAATTCGACTACTGGGAAGCGGCGGTCCGGCCCAAGTATAAGCGGCTTAGCTATACTTTTCGCGTGAGTAAGGGGATGGAGACGGTCTATCTGCTTGATAACGGTATTCGCTCTGAGTGTCCCCCGCCGCCGAATCACTTCTACGAATTTCCTTATATCCACGGGATCGACTTGTTCCGGGTTCCTCCCTGGGCAAAGGATGCCGTGTTCTACCAGATCATGACCGAGCGGTTCGCGAATGGCAATCCCCTGATTAATCCGGAAGGCACGCAGCCTTGGGGCGGCAAGCCCGAGCTGAATAATTTCTTCGGCGGCGACCTTCAGGGTGTGCTGGATCATCTGGATGATCTGCAGGAGCTGGGCGTCAATGCCCTCTACTTCACGCCGCTGTTCGTCTCCCCTTCCAACCATAAATATGACATTGTGGATTACCGGAGAGTCGACCCGCATTTCGGCGATAATGAGCTGCTGAAGCAGGTCGTCGAGGAATGCCACAGGCGGGGCCTGCGCGTCATGCTTGACGCGGTGTTTAACCATTGCAGCGACCAGTTCCCGCCCTTCCAGGATGTTCTGGCCAAAGGGGAGTATTCAGTCTACCGGGACTGGTTCCATGTGAACTCTTTTCCGGCTGAGATTGCGGACGGTATTCCCACCTATGACACGTTCGGCTTCTACGGCAATATGCCGAAGTTCAACACCGCCAATCATGAAGTAAAATCTTATCTGCTGGAGGTGGCCGAATACTGGATCAAGGAGATCAAGGTGGACGGCTGGCGGCTGGATGTGGCCAACGAGGTGGACCATCACTTCTGGCGCGATTTCCGCAAGGTGGTCAAAGCCGCGAACCAAGATGCCTACATCGTCGGCGAGGTATGGAGCGACTCCTTAACCTGGCTGCTCGGCGACCAGTTCGATTCGGTGATGAACTATCCCTTCTCGGGGACGGTGCTGGAATTCTTCAACGGCGGGATGGACGGCATCACCTTCGGTCACCGGATCGGCGGCCTGCTCATGCGTTATCCGCAGCAGACGAACGAGGTGGTCTTCAATCTGCTCGGCAGCCATGACACTCCCCGCCTGCTCACTGTGCTTGGTGAAGACAAACGGAAGCTGAAGCTGACGGTCGTCTTCCTGTTCACGTTCATGGGCACCCCCTGTATCTATTACGGCGATGAGATTGGCCTGACCGGCCACGAGGACCCGGATTGCCGCAAATGCATGGAATGGGACCTGGATAAGCAGGACCGTGAGCTGTATGGCTTTTACCGGATGATGATTAATCTGCGCAAGGAGAATAAGGCGCTTCGTGAAGGCCGCTTCCGGATTCTTCAGGCTTGCGAGCATGACCCGTGCATCGTCTATGAGCGTGCAGATGAGCTGATCCATTTCACGGTCTGGATGAACAATTCGCCGCAGCCCCGCACGCTCAGCCACCCGATGGAGACCAGTGACTGGCTGGATGCGCTGACCGGCGAAGCAGTAGCCCCGGAACGCGGGATG
This sequence comes from Paenibacillus sp. FSL R7-0302, assembly GCF_038006885.1. Taxonomy (NCBI): domain Bacteria; kingdom Bacillati; phylum Bacillota; class Bacilli; order Caryophanales; family Paenibacillaceae; genus Paenibacillus; species Paenibacillus sp. FSL R7-0302. Next base: position 2,496,713 of record NZ_JBBOWB010000001.1, on the reverse strand, counting down.
ATGAATGTGGCGCTGGAGCCGTACGAGTACCGGATTCTGTTCCGGCATATTGTGGAGGTGGGATCTAATGATTGAACGTGAGCAGCGGATCAGACAATATTTCGATTCATGGATTAACAAGGACAACTCTATATTAAGCACAATCTTCGATCCGAACATCGTGTATACCGAAAGCTACGGTCCTCAGTATAGGGGATTTGACACTCTGTTATTGTGGTTCGAGGACTGGAATACGCGTGGCACGGTATTGAACTGGACGATCAAGCAATTTATTCATCAAGGCCATATGACTGTGGTGGAATGGTACTTTAAGTATGAGTATGATGCAGTGAACGATGCGTTTGACGGAGTCTCCTTAATCGAATTTAATCCCGGGAACCAGATCGTGAGTCTAAAAGAATTTCAATCGAAATTACCGCATTCTTATCCTTATACTTGAGCTTACACCTAAACACAAAAAGGCACTCTCCTGTTCAAGCTGATCGGGTGAGTGCCTTTTTTTAAAGCAAAATCAATAATACTATTCCTCAGCAGCTACAGTAATCTTGTTATAAATATCAATATACTGCTGAGCGGATACGTTCCAGCTGTAGTCGCCGGAGAATGCGTTTTTGGCTACTTTTTTCCAGTGCTCGGGCTTGTGGTAGAACGATACGGCGCGGCGGAGCGTATGCATCATATCATGGGCGTTGTAATCCTTGAAGGTGAAGCCATTGCCCTCTCCGGTATATTCGTTGTACGCCTGCACGGTATCGTTCAGTCCGCCTGTCTCACGGACCACCGGAATGCTGCCGTAACGCAATGCCAGCAGCTGGCTGATGCCGCAAGGCTCGAATTTGGACGGCATCAGGAAGATGTCGCTGGCGGCGTAGATTTTGCGGGATAAGGCATCACTGAAGGTAATCTGTGAGGACAGCTTGGTCGGATAACGCCACTGTGCCTCGCGGAACCAGCGTTCGTAGACTTCATCCCCCGTCCCTAACAGCACGAACTGAATGTCATCATAGTACAGCAGCTCATCCAGCACACGGGTCAGCAGATCCAGTCCTTTGGAATCCACCAGACGCGTAACCATCGCTACCATAGGAATGTAAGGGGCTACCGGCAATCCAAGCTCCTGCTGGAGTCCCAGCTTGTTCTCGGCTTTCTTAGCCAGGTTGGAACGGTACTTGGTGAAGATTGCACTGTCACTGGACGGATTATAGCTCTTGGTATCAATTCCGTTAACAATGCCGCTCAGCGCGTCAGAACGCGCAGTCAGGAGACCATCGAGACCATACCCGTAGTACGGGGTCCGGATCTCATCAGCATAGGTCGGGCTGACGGTGGTGACATGGTCACTGTAAACAATCCCGCCCTTCATATAATTCACATTCCCGTAATACTCCACGCCCAGGAAATAACTGTCGTCCAGACCCAGCAGCTCTCCCAGCACCGTATACGGGAAGACTCCCTGATACAAGAGATTATGTATGGTGAATACCGTACGCATCTCACTGTAGAACGGATTATGCCGGTAATGCGCCTGCAGCAGCAGCGGAACTACCGCAGCATGCCAGTCATGGCAATGGATTACATCCGGCTGGAAGCTAATGGCCGGCAGGCATTCCAGCACCGCCCGGTTGAAGTACGCGAACCGCTCGCCGTCATCCATATAGCCATAAATCCCGTCACGGCCGAAGTAATACTCATTGTCGATGAAATAGACGGGAATCCCTTCAAATACCACCTTCTCGATCCCGCAATACTGATTGCGCCAGCCAATCGGGACCTCCAGCGTGGCGACATGCTCCATCTGTGCGGAATACTTCTCAGGAATGCCTTTGTATTTGGGCAGAATCACCCGGACATCGACCCCGGCCGCCTTGAGGGCCTTCGGCAAAGCGCCGATGACATCGGCCAGTCCGCCTGTTTTGATAAATGGATGGGCTTCCGCTGCGGCAAATAATACTTTCATTCCATTCTCCCCCTTATATAGTTGCTTACTCGGACACTTCCTGCGTTTAAACGGTCTTGCGGCCTGACTTCTTAAGCACCACGAAGCTAAGCGGCGGCAGGGTCAGCTCTACACTGTTCACCTGATTATGCCACTCGGTCTTGGTGCTCTTCAGCGGCTCGTTGTGGAAGCCTGATCCACCGTATTCGCTGTTCTCTGAGCTGAATAATTCCTCATATATGCCAGGGCGCGGTACGCCAATGCGGTAATGGCGGCGCTCCACCGGCTGGAAGTTGATGATAATGAGCAGCGTATCCACCGGACGTTTGCCTCTGCGCATATAGGATACAACACTCTGCCCGCTGTCGTCGGCATCGATCCACTGGTAGCCTGCCATGTCATGGTCCAGCTCCCACAAGGCTTTTTCGGCAAGGTATAGCTTATTCAGTGCAGCCGTATAGGCCAGCATCCGGCGATGGCTCTCATAATCCAGCAGCAGCCAGTCGAGCTGATCCTGATCCTTCCATTCAATGAATTGCCCGAACTCTCCGCCCATGAACAGCAGCTTCTTGCCCGGATGGCTGATCTGATATCCGAGAAGCTGGCGCAGACCGGCGAATTTCTGCTCATAGGACCCCGGCATTTTGTCCAGCAGCGACTTCTTGCCGTGCACCACTTCGTCATGCGACAGCGGCAGTGTATAGTTCTCGGCATACGCATAGCATATCGGGAAGGTCAACAAATTATGATGATAAGGGCGCGAATCGAAATCCCGTTCTATGTAGCCTAAGGTGTCATTCATCCAGCCCATATTCCATTTGTAGTTGAAGCCCAGGCCCCCTTCATGCACCGGCGAGGTGACGCCCGGCCAGGCACTGGATTCTTCCGCCATCATGAGCGCCTTCGGATAATACCGGAAGATCGTCTGGTTGAGCTGCTGAATGAACCGGATGGCCTCCAGATTCTCCAGCCCGCCATGCTCATTCGTCCGGTACTGATGGGGTTCCTTCTCGAAATCAAGCCGCAGCATACTCGTAACCGCGTCCACCCGCATGCCGTCAATATGATACTTCTCGAACCAGAACAAGGCATTGGAGATCAGGAAGGATGAGATTTCCGGCTTGCTGAAATCGAAGGACAAGGTGCCCCAGCCCGGCTTCTCCGCCAGCATCGGATCGGCATACTCATACAGCGGCGAACCGTCGAACAGGCGCAGACCATGAGCATCCTTGGCAAAATGGGCCGGAACCCAGTCCAGAATGACTCCGATGCCTGCCTGATGCAGCTGATCGATCAGATACATCAGATCCTGCGGCTCTCCGAAGCGGCTGGTAGCAGCAAAATAACCGGTTCCCTGGTAGCCCCAGGACAGATCATAAGGATGTTCAGCGAGCGGCATGAACTCCACGTGGGTATAGCTCATCTCGCTCAGGTAAGGAATCAGCAGACTGCTGATCTCCCGATAAGTGTAGAGCTCGCCGTCCTCCTTCTGACGCCAGGTGCCCAGATGCATTTCATAAATATTCATGGGTGCCTGATACGGACCTTTACTCTTCCGCCGCCAAGCAGCATCCCCCCATTTGTAGCCGTCCAGATTCGCTACAACGGATGCAGTGGCCGGACGCACTTCCGCGTGGAAGGCATATGGGTCTGCTTTGAGGAAGCTTGTCCCATCTGCTCCTGTAATCCTGTATTTGTAAAAAGTTCCCGGCTCCATTTCCGGGAAAAAACGACTCCAAAATCCTGAATCGGGTATCTTATATAACGTATCAAGATCGGATGTTCCATCCCAGCTGTTATGATCTCCCGCCAGTCCTACATATGCCGCATGAGGAGCCCACACGGTAAAGCGAACGCCGGCCTGCCCTTCTTGGACGGCAATGTGCGCGCCAAGCATCGTATAGCTGCGATAATTCGTGCCCTCATGGAACAGATAAATATCTTCAGCGGACGGGAGGTTTTCTGTTTTTGGTAAATCGGCCAAATCATCACCACCTTAGGATATATGATGCACCTATTACATTACCCGAATATATAGATTTTGAAAATGATTTTGAGCGAAGGCGGGGCAATTTCTGAATATTGAAAATAAAAATGTAATTTTTGCAGATATGCAGCAATATAATTCACCTATGCCGTTTCAAGCGCCCAGCTTGCGTGTATATTACAAGCATTGACAAAAAAATGGGAGGGATAACACATGAGTAAGAAAGAATGTATCGCTATGCTTCTTGCAGGCGGGGAAGGCCGCAGATTGGCCCCGTTGACTTCCAGCATGGCTAAGCCTGCAGTCCCTTTCGGCGGACAGTACAGAATTATTGATTTTCCCCTCAGCAACTGTGTGAATTCCAAGATTGATACTATCGGAGTACTGACTCAGTACGAAGCAGAGTCCTTGCATCAGCATATCGGTGAAGGTGAGCCCTGGGGGCTGCACAGCCGCAGTGACCGGGGTGTAAGGCTGCTCCCTTCAGGGATTGAAGGAAGAGACAGCTATACAGGCACCGCCGATGCTATTTATAAGAATATTGAATATATTGACAGTCAGAACCCGGAGCATGTACTTATTCTGTCGGGAGACCATATCTACCACATGGACTACCGCAAAATGCTGGATTATCACATCGCCAAGTCTGCGAAGGCAACGATATCGGTTATGGAGGTTCCTTGGGATGAAGCGAGCCGCTTCGGCGTGATGAACGTGGATGAAGATTTCAAGATCTCTGAATTTGCCGAGAAACCGAAGGCGCCGAAGAGCAACCTGGCTTCCATGGGTATTTATCTGTTCGAGTGGGCGTATTTGAAGGCTCATTTGCTGCGGGATGCTGCAAATGCGGAGTCCGGTCATGACTTCGGTAAGGATGTCATTCCATCCATGCTGGATGCGAATGATGAACTGTTCGCTTACCGCTTCGAGGGCTACTGGAGAGATGTAGGTACTGTTGGCAGCCTCTGGGAAGCTCATATGGATCTCTTGCAAGAAGACGGCTTCCAGCTTGATAACTCACGCTGGCCGATGTACAGCCGTGCACAACGCACCAAGCTGGCTGCGATCAGACCCCGCACTCAACAAGCTGCTTCAGCAGATTGCCTGATTCACGAAACCTGCCAGCTCGAAGGCAGCCCTCAGCGCTCGGTCATCTTCAGCGGTGTAGAGATCGGCAAGCTGAGCAGAATCAAGCAGAGTGTGGTAATGCCCGGTGCGCGTATTGGACGCGGTGTTCTGATTGAACACGCCATTATCGGCGAAGGGGCTGTAATCAAGGATGGTGTTGTGATCAAAGGCAGTGCAGACAACATCGTAGTTGTCGGCCCGCATGAGATTGTCGCCGCCAAGCCGCTGGTTCGTACCCAGCCTGCCCGCCTGCTTCAAGAGGTCTATGAGAAGGCCGGCCGTCTGCGTGCGGAAGGAATGCCTTCATAACATTCGTTCAGCACAATCGTTCAGCCCTTAGGGCTGCTACATACAAAGGGATACAGCTCCGGTCTGTCCGGATGAATGCTGTATCCCTTTTGTATGCCTTCTATGAAGTTACCGGTGAGTTGCCGGGACGGGTATTCCCCTGCTGGCTGTCATCCAGCGGCAGAATGACGGTAACCTGAGTGCCCTTGCCCAGCTCACTGTCCATTTCCAGCTTGCCGTTATGAAGCTCTACGATCTGCTGGGAGATCGCCAGCCCCAGGCCCGTGCCTCCGTTCAGGGCATCGACCTGGAAGAAGCGGTCCCGTACTCTGGACAGATGCGCTTCACTAATGCCAATACCGCTGTCACGAACAGTAACCGCCATCTCCGTACCGGACAGGCGTTCCGCCGACAGCACGATGCTAGAATCCTCGGGCGAGAACTTCACCGCATTATCCACCAGATTGAGGAAGACCTGCTTCAGGCGGTTGGCATCCCCCTTGATGAAGATCGTCTCCTCACATTCCAGCAGCAGGTGAATCCGTTTCTTCTCGGCCTTAGCCCAGATATTGAGCAGCGTCTCCTGCAGCAGAACCTTAATATCCACCTGCCCCATCGACAGCTTCATTTCGTTCTGCTGCAGCTTCGAGAAGTCGAGGATTTCTTCCACCAGCCCGATCAGCCGGTCACTCTCCTTGGAGATAATTCCGACCCCCAGCTTGGTCTCTTCAGGATCATAGCCCCCGGAGACCAGAGTCTCGCTCCAGCCCTTGATGCTGGTCAGCGGAGTGCGCAGCTCATGGGAGATCGAGGAGATGAAATCATCCTTAATCTGATTACTGCGGACAATCTCGTCCGCCATATAGTTCAGCGTTGAAGCAAGTGCCCCGATCTCATAACGGTAATCGCCTTTGATCCGGGTCGTGAACTTGCCCTTCGCCATCTGTGCTGACACTGCCGTAATATTATTCAGCGGACGCACAATCGAATTGGCGAGACCGAAGCTGAGCAGCAGAACAATCGTCAGCACTGCTACACCGATGGCAATGGAGAGCAGAGTCAGATTAAGCAGATTACTGTTCACGCCCTCCATAGATGTCAGATAACGCAGGACATAGGTGTCATGAGCGTTGATCTGCACCATCTTGGATACCGCCATAACATTCTCATTAGTACCGGCCTGACGGCCCACCCAACGGCCGATATTGCCGCCTACCGCCTCGGGGACATCACTGGTGGTGATCGTCCGGTCCGGCTGGAACCCGGTTGAGCTGGTAATAATATCCCCTTTAAGCGTCAGGACCTCCAGCTCGGTAAACTCCACATTGAATAACTTAAGCAGCTTCTCCAGTTGGGCCTGCGACTTGTCATCCGGGATTTCATATTTCACAAAAGTCTCAGCCACACTGATATGCGTGGTGATTTTGCTGTAAATACTGTTGTAATAATAGGTGCGGATCGCCAGCAGGAAGATCGTCTCAACGAGGAGAAGCGCTACAAAGACTACTAATATATAGTGCAGTACGATCTGTCTGCGCATCCCCTTCTTGATCATTGTACCTGACCTTTCCATTTATAGCCGTGCCCCCACACCGTCTGCAGGAATTCAGGCTCCGATGGATTGTTCTCGATTTTTTGGCGCAAGCGGCGGATATTGACGTCAACGATCTTAGGGTCCCCCATATATTCCTTGCCCCAGACATGATCGAGCAGGGAATCACGGCTGAGCGGCGTATTCTCCTTCTCCAGGAAGAACTGCACCAGCGAGAACTCAGTAGGCGTAAGCTCAATCGCTTCCCCGCTCCGCTTGAACTGCTTGGAGATCAGATCCAGGGTGAATGGACCCGATTGGAACGATACCTTGGCTGACTGCTCGCGGTGAACATTGACCCGGCGCAGCAGCGACTGGATACGGGCGATCAGCTCGGTTGGACTGAACGGCTTGCTGACATGATCATCTGCCCCTACGGACAGCGCATAGACCTTGTCCTGCTCCTGCACCTTGGCCGTCAAAAAGATAATTCCCAGCCGTTCATTGGTCTCCCGGATACGTCTGCATACTTCAAAGCCGTCGATGCCGGGCACCATCACATCCAACAAGGCGATATCAATGTCATGGATTGTGCTCAGCTTATGCAGCGCCTCATGGCCATCCGCCGCCTCCAGCACCTCAAAGCCGTTGCGCTTCAGGTTAATGACAATAAAACTGCGGATGGATTCTTCATCCTCCAGTATCAGTACTTTACTCATCGATTCCCTTCCTTTCAATAGAGGATTTAATTCGTCCGTCCTCTCCTCCAATTGTACTTTGTTCCAGTTCTCCCCGGTATCCGATCATTTTATCCAGATCCCGTCCGAGCAGCTTCCAGCCGGTGTTCTTCACATTGTCCCATTCTGCAGGCGAGAAGAACGTTACTTCAGCGACGGTCTCCCCGGTATCCGTCATAATGAATTTGAGCGATTTGTTCTGAACCGACTTTGTGTCCACCGTCACCCGCTCCTGCCATTCGGGGGCGAAGTTAATGGTGAACCGGTCCAGCGGATCATTATAGAGCTGGGTACTGAAGGTCAGGCCGTTTTTCCCGTCCCATTTGTAATAGGAATTGAAATACGGAATGGTCTCAGGATCGAAATATTCCCAGCCCTTGGGAGGAACCAGCATGCCAATCTCAATAATGCCGTCCAGATCAATATCCTCGCTGACAATTTTGCGGTCCTTGAAGGTGCTGGCATCCCCTGGAACCACCACACGCAGCTTGTTATTCTCCATTACAACCACTGTTGTATAGGCTGACCGCGAATCCACAGCAGAATCCAGAACTATACCTTCTTTATTCGCAGCTACTTTTCCTGAGACAATATTGTAATAACTATTGAAATAAGGGTCCAGGTCGTCAAGCTCATCCAGCACCTTGAAGCTGTCATTGTACTGGTAGGTAGTTATTGTAGCGAATTCATTACGCTTGAAGTATACCACGGTAATATCTGCAATCCCGTCTTCATTCAGATCATCGATGATATATTTGGTATACGGCTTGGTTAGAATCTCTTCCAGCACTCCCCCGGAATAGCTGTAGACAACCATGCCCTTCACGCCCTTCTCTTCCCCGCGGGAATAGCCGGTCACAATATTGAGCTTGCCGTCCCCCGTTACATCTCTGAGCTCCACAGAATCCAGCATGGTGCCGTCGCCGTCGAAGGTCAGCTTCTTGACCCAGGTATCCCCCTGCTTCTCCAGAATCATCCCGTGCATCACCACAGCTTCATTCTTCGTCTGGTAGAACACAAGCGTCTCCATCACGCCGTCACGATCCAGGTCCTCGGTGAAAATCGAGCTGTTATCCGCATTGGCTGGACGGGTTAAAGTGCCATCCAGTGCCTTCAATGAAGAATTAATCGCTGCCATCAGCGAAGCCTTGTCCGCAGGCAGCTGGGGCACCCTCATCTGGGATACCGGATCGCTGATGAAGGTGCAGCCGGGCAGGGTAAACAGCGACAGGGCGGCTGCGGCAAGTCCTCCCAGCACACGCATACGCATATTCAACTTCATTTACGCTCTCCTTACTGAACGCCTTGCCTTACTTCACAGATGCAGCCGCTCCTGTGAGGTCAGCCGGCGTCCTTTGACATCATGCTTAATTCTTCCGTCCTCCAGCACCCACAGACGGCTGGCATAACGCTCGGCCAGCTCGATCGGCAGCACCGTAAGCACGGTAAGGCCTGTCTCCTTGCACAGATTGCGGAGGGTCTCCAGCACATTCTCCGCAGTCTTGGGGTCAAGGCCTGTCACCGGCTCATCCGCCAGGATGACCTTGGCGCCGTGGACCAATGCCCGGGCAATGGCTACACGCTGACGTTCACCGCCGCTGAGCTGGCCGGACTTCAGCTTGGCCTTGTCCAGCAGGCCAAGCAGATCAAGCTGGTCCATCGCCCCCATATAATCATCTGAGCGGACCATGCCTGTAGCCATCCGCCACAGCGGCGTCTGGGAGGCCTGTCCGATCAGCACATTCTTCAGTGCAGTGCGGTTCGGATTCAGCTCCGCATTCTGCTCCAGATAAGCCCATTCCCGGCGGATCTTACGTTTGCCGGCGAAGGGGCTCTTCATAATATCCTGCCCATCTACCCTGAAATTCCCTCTGTCCCACTTCTCACGCAGCGCAAGGCAGCGCAGCAGTGTGGATTTCCCGCTGCCGCTGGCTCCCAGCAGCGCTACAAATTCTCCCGGTTCTAATTGAAATCCGATATCCTGAAGCACCGGTGTTTTATCTTCCCCGACCGCTTTGGCCAAATGTTCAACTGTAATCATAGGTCAGCCTCTCCTGTCTTCGACTCTACTCTATAGTGTACTCTGAAAGCGGGATCAAATTCCATGCGAGCATTCGTTCTTATTCTACCTCATATCGTCTTCCGTGGCGAGAACAATAACCCTGCCAACCCAAATACAATATACAGGCCGCCCATTACGGCAAACACACTGCCGCCCCAGCCGAATTGCAGCAGCAGCCCGCCGATACCCGGACCCGCAATACTTCCCAGACTATAATGGAAGGAAGCGACTACATTGGCAGCCGGAAGCAGCTTGCGCGGCAGGATATCAGCGGCATAGCTTAATCCTAGTGAGAAAAAGGAGCCGACAAGTCCCCCGGCCGCCATCAGCACCAGCAGGGTGAGCAGGAAATGGTCGCCGGTAAGCGGAAGCAGTGTGAAGGCCAGGCCGCCTCCTGTCCCCGCAGCAATCAGGATGGCCTTGCGGCCATAACGGTCGCTCCATATGCCGAGCGGCAGCTGGAGGAGCAGGCCTCCAATGCCTGCAAAGGGCAGCAAAGCGGCAATCTGGTCTGCACTGAATCCGGTGCGCAGCCCGTATACCGGGAAGCTGCTGTTCAGGCTGGCTTCCATATAGCCGTATAGCAGCGCCGGAATCAGCGCATACCAAGCAAGCCGGTAGCTCCGGCCGAATCTGCTCGCCTGGCCTTCGCTGTGATCCATTGCTTCCGGCCGCGAGTCAGGCAGCTTGAAGCCCACAATCAGCAGCACGATTACGAACAGCAGGGCTGTAATCAGGAACGGTGCGGGCTGCCCGAACCGCAGCAGGCTGATGCCCAGCGGTCCGAGGCTGAAGCCCAGTCCGTAGGACATCCCGTAGAGCGACAGGTTCCGTCCACGGTGCTCCGCCGGTGTCATGAGCAGCACCCAGAGCTGCGCGGCGTAATTCACCGCCGAATCGCCGATCCCGACCAGCACGCGGAGCACGAACCAGATTTTCACGCCGGTAAGTAGCGGGAACAGCAGGAGTGATACCAGCACCAGCGCGAGACCCGCGGCGATTAGCTTCTTGAAGCCGATGGCGCCAAGTACCCTTTCTGCAATCAGGGTCATGGCAAATGAGCCTACATACAAGGCGGCCGCGTTAAGTCCGTTCAGCGAGGACGATACGCCTTCCTGCTCCAGCAGAATAGATAAGACCGGCAGCAGCATCCCCTGGCTCAGCCCTGCCAGAATAATCACGGCAATCAATATCGAATAATTCATTCTACCGCTCTGTCCATGCGGCATCGGTGTAGAATCTGACACAAATAAATCCTCCTATGTAATTCATTGATGTGCGAACCTGATGTCCATGCAGGCAAACACCGAACATTATAGTAGACAACCCTCTTCAAAACAAGAGATAATATATAGAAGTGACTGATTTTCTGGAGGTGACCCGGCTTAAATGAAGTATGAACTTAACATTGATGTTTCCCCCGTATACGAACTGCTGGACAGTTTCATGTTATATGTAACCAAGAAATGGACCTCCAATCTGGACATCGGCACCGACTGGATCCGGGATGTGGATGGCCGCTTCACCCCCGCACAGCTGGCTGCACTGAAGCAGGCCGCCGAGTGGCCGTTCGAAGATTATGATGTACTCTACGCCTGGGCCTACAGCCGGGGCGAGGCTTCCAAGGTGCTGCAGTTCCTGGCTGAGCTGGAGAGCTCGTCTCTGGAGGATTGCCTCCGGCGGACCGAGCCGTTCTTCCACAGCTTTACGGCCGAGGAATGCGCGCGGATCAAGAACGGATACACGCCTCTTTTGCGGATATGGTATGAGCATTATTTCCGCCATGTGGAGCATACCCTGCTGCCGCTGCTGATTGAAGACGCCTCTGAGAAAAAAATGCTGGAGAGCAAAATGGACATGGTCCCGTTGATCGAATATGCTTCCGGCGGAATTGTCATTGAGGACATTCCCGGGCTGAAGACGATTGTGCTGCTGCCTACCGTGCATAACCGGCCGATCAACACGTATTGCTTCTACAAGAACCTGATGCTGGTGCAATATCCGGTAGATGTCCCTTCAGACAATGAGGAGGAGCCTCCAACGGTGCTGCTTCGTTTAACACAGGCTCTCTCTGATCCTACCCGGCTGAGACTGCTGCGCTTCGTAGCGAACGAACCGAAGACACTGTGGGAGATGCAGTCTGAGCTGAGCCTGTCCCGGGAGATGCTGATGCATCACCTGCTTAGTCTAAGAGTCGCCGGACTTCTGCGGGTCCATTTGCGCGGTGAAGGCACCGAACGCTACAGTATACGTCCTGACGGGGCCTCGGAGCTCCAGATGTTTCTGGAGTCCTACATCCGTATCTAACAGACCAACTTAGGAGTGAACCTCATGAAGTATTTGACCCAACAAGTAATCTTTGATCTCGACGATACTCTGGTGCATTGCAATAAGTATTTTGACCTTATCCTTGGACAGTATTTCGAGCTGATGTCTGACTGGTTCAGCGATTACCAGCCTACCATCGGCGAACTGCGCAGCAAGCAGGTGGAGATCGATGTCGAGACTGTTAGCACAAGCGGCCTGGCCAGCGACAATTTCCCGAAATCACTGATTGCCACCTACCGTTACTTCTGCAGCAAATATAACCGCAAGCCGGATGCCTTCGAGGAGCGGCAGCTGATGAAGCTGGGAATGAGTGTGTACGACCAGGAGGTGGAAGCTTATCCCGGCATGGTAGAGACGCTGGATACCCTCAAGCAGGACGGCCATTCCCTCTATCTCTATACCGGCGGCGACGACACCATCCAGCAGCGCAAAATCGCCCAAATGAAGCTTGACGCCTATTTCGATGACCGCATCTATATCCGCCAGCACAAAAATGTGGAGGCGCTTGAGAATATCCTGACCACCTATCCGTTCGACCGCAAAATCACCTGGATGATCGGCAACTCTCTGCGTACGGATGTACTGCCCGCGCTGACTGCCGGGATCAATAGCATCTACCTGAAGCAGCCGAATGAGTGGCTCTACAATCTGATTGAGCTGGAACGGGAGATGCAGCAGTCCGTCATGACCATCTCTGCCATTCACGAGGTGCCTCCGGTGATCCGCACCGCTGCGCTGCGGGAGCATCACGGCTGATGGACATGCATCATCAGAATCGGGCAATTGTTACAAATGGCATAGGCAGCCTGCCGCCGGTATGATTATACTATTTGAGTAGATTTTCACATCGTGCAGGAGGCCGGCCATGAATAACAAAGCTAACCGTTCCAGGAATACCCCGAATCACGGGCGTCTGCTCCCTATGCTGCTTGCAGTGATTGCCGTGCTGCTGATTGCCCTTCTTGCCTTCTTCCTTACGCAGGGCAAATCGTCCGGTACTGAGGCGCTCGATAATCTCCCCAACTACACCGATGTGAAGGGCAAGATCGTGGTGGACGGGCTGAAATACGAGAAGCAGCCGCATCTGGGCAGCGAATCCGCCAAGGTGAAGGTGATTGAATTCGCCGATTTCAAATGCCCTGCCTGCAAAAATTGGACCGCCTCCTACCTGGATACGTTCATCAAAGACTACGTAGACAGCGGGAAAGTCCAGTTCTACTTCATGAACTTCGCCTTCATTGACCGGGACTCTTATCTGGCCGCAAGTGCCGGGGAAGCTATCTATCAGCAGAATAATGAGAAGTTCTGGGAGTATCTCCACAAGCTCTACGAGAGCCAGGGTGATGAGAGCAAGATCTGGGCAACCCAGAAGTTCATCCTTAAGTTCGTGAAGGACAATATTGCAGGGATTGACCAAGAGCGGTTCGAACAGGATCTGAAGAACCATACGTATATGTACGATGTCAAAGAGGATTTCAAAATCGCCGGAGCCTACGGCGTCAACGGCACACCGAAATTCATGGTGAACGGCGTCCTGCTGCCGGATTCCTCCTATGAAGGCTTAAGTGCCGCCATTGAAGCAGCTTTGAATGAATCCCCGTAATCTTGCTTGCAGGTGAAGCTCATCATCCTATAACAAAGCGCCCCGCCATGAAAATTTGGCCGGGGCGCTTTTGGTATTTAGGAATTATGATTCCACGGCCAGCTGGCCGGTATCCTTATTCTGCAGCACCAGCTTGCCTTCAAGCGGCGCGCCGTCTTCACCTGTCAGCTTCAGCTTCCCGGTTCGGCCCTTCTCAATCAGGGCCTTCACCTGGGTGTCGGTGAGCATGCGTCCGTGATTCTCCTTCCAGATCACGAAGGCGCAGCCCTCCTTATAATGGGAGCAGCCGTAGCCCTTGCGGCCCATGAAGATCATACCGCCGCAGCCGGGACGCGGGCAGCTGCCGATAACCTTCGGCCCGGTATCCCCGCTCTTCCCGGCCGCGGCAGACACCGCGCTGCGCGGTTTGGCCGTTGCCGGCTTGCGTTCAGCCGCTTTGGATTCGGCGGGCTTGCGCGACCCAGCAGCCGGGCTGCGGCCCTTGCCGCCGCTATTCAGCGAAGGTGTATCCCCTTCGAAGGAGGTCTTGGCGGCGCGCGACTGCACCCGGACCTTGTCCACAATCATCGAAGCGAACCGCTTGACGTTCTCCATGAATTGTCCGTCCGCTGCGGTGCCGCGGGCAATTTCATTGAGGCGGCGCTCCCACTGCCCGGTCATTTCCGGGGAGGTCAGCAGCTCCACGCCTGCCCCGCGGATCAGCTCAACCGCCGTCCGCCCCTTTTGGGTGATGGCAATCTTTTTCCCCTGCATCTCCACATAGCCGACATTCTTCAGCCGTTCAATCGTAGCGGCCCGGGTCGCCGGAGTGCCCAGCCCTGAATCCTTCATGGCATCGCGCAGCTCTTCGTCCTCAATCTGCTTGCCTGCGCTCTCCATCGCCTTTAGCAAGGTCCCTTCCGTGTAATGCTTCGGAGGCTGGGTATCCTTCTCTTTCACAATGGCATCGCTGCAGAGCACCTCACCGTCCGCGTTGACCGAGAACGGCTCGTTCACCTCAAGCTCCTCTTCCTCGTCGTCCTCCTTGCCTTTGCCCTTGGCCGGCTTGGACTTATCCTTCTTCTGGTCTGCGTAGATCACCTTCCAGCCGAGGCTGAGCAGCTCCTTGACTGTAGTCTTGAACTTCTCGGCTTCCACTTCAGTCATCACCGTATGCACCTTGTATTCCGCAGCCGGATAGAACTGGGAGAGGAAGCGGCGCACGATCAGATCATAGAGCTTGGCCTCATCCGCACTCAGCCCGTTCGCTCTGCGGTTCGTCGGCAGAATCGCATGGTGATCCTCCACCTTGGACGGATTACAGATAAACTTATTGCCCTTATGAACCAGGTTCCGGTTCGCACCCTTCACCCAATCGTCGTACTGCGTCCCTTGAAGGGCCGACAGCGTCTTGTGCATTTCAGGAATATTCTGCTCCGTGACATAGTTGGAGTTGGTACGCGGGTACGAGATTACCTTATGCTTCTCATACAGCGCCTGGGCGATGTCCAGTGTCTTCTTGGCGGAGAAGGCATATTTCCCGTTCGCCTCACGCTGCAGCAGCGTCAGATCGTACAGCTTGTTCGGATATTCCTTGGTCTCTTTGACCTCATAGAGAACAATCCGGGCGGGCTTGCCTTTGACCTTGGCCGCAAGCGCCTCTGCCTTCGCACCCTCCGTTAACCGGTCGCCCTGCCACATTCCCTTATACGTCAGCTCATTCTGGGTGAAATGTCCTTCCACCTCAAAGAACTTCAGCGAGGAGAATGCTTCAATGGTCTTCTGACGGTCATAGATCAGCGCCAGCACCGGGGTCTGCACCCGGCCTACAGAGAGCAGTACATTATGCTTGGTGGTAAAAGCGCGCGAGCCGTTCATTCCGATCAGCCAGTCCGCCTCGCTGCGCGCCCGGGCCGCTTTGGTCAGATTCTCGTATTCCGATCCGTCCTTCAGCTCCTGGAAGCCCTTGCGGATCGTCTCCGGCGTCAGATCGGAGATCCACAGCCGCTTCACCGGCTGGTTCAGCTCCAGGTAGCGCTGGATCAGCGAGAAAATATGCTGGCCCTCACGCCCGGCATCGCAGGAGTTCACCAGCAGATCGCTGCGCTTCGCCAGTTCCCCGATCACCTTCAGCTGATCCATGGTGCGTGCATTGGGCAGCAGCTTGAACTCCTCGGGGATGATCGGCAGATCATTAATGTTCCATTTTTTATATTTATTGTCGTAGGCTTCGGGCTCTGCCAGGCCAATCAGATGCCCGATCGCCCAGGTGATGATGTACTGCTCCCCTTCCAGATAGGAACGGTAGTTTTTGGCCTTCGGTTCTATTGCGGCGGCGATATTCCGCCCCATGTCCGGTTTCTCCGCAATAATGAGTGTCTTCAACAATAATCGCTCCTTACCCTCGGTTCATTACAAAAGTTGTCCAGTAGTCTATTATACCATTCCTGGACCCCAAAATCCGCTGCTCATTATTGAGGCCTGCCGCTTAAGGGCGAAATACCGCCATCAGAATGAGCAGCGCCCCGATGATCAGGCTGAACAGCTCAAGCACATCTCCCCTGGACCAGTGCTTGCGGAAAAATACGATTGCAGGCTGGGCAAGCCCCGCGATCACATACAGAACAGCCAGCAGCAGACCAAAGGAAAGTATGGTGAAGACGGGCGCATTACTCTGCGGTCCCCCCAGGAAGGTAATCAGCACAATAAGCACGGTCAGAAAATACAGAATACACCGGAAGAAGATAATCCACGGCCCGGACTTTGCGGGTGCAGGTGCAACCGGGGCTTGCTGTTCCCTGGCCCGCTCTTCCAGTAGACGGCGGATCTCCTCAGGATGCTCCTTACGCATTTTCTGCATCTGTCTGGCATTGTCAAGCCTGCGCCTCAGGCGTCCAAACATGCATTTCCCTCCTCTCCAAGGCGGCAATTCATGCGGTATTCCCCTATTTTACCAGAGCTTCAATTCAAGCAAAAGCAGTATCCGGTGCGGACCTCAGACTGCTTACGCGCAGCACGGCCTCGCCAATATCAATTACTTCCTTGTTACCCGTTCTGCGGTCCATGTATTCAACCCTCTGCTCAGCGGCCAGCTTGCCGACCACCAGCGCAACCGGTATACCGATCAGTCCGGCATCCTTGAATTTGACCCCGGCCCGCTCATCGCGGTCGTCCAGCAGGGTATCGATGCCCAGGGCGGTCAGCCGTGCATACAGGGCTTCGGCCAGCTCACGCTGCGCTGTATCTTTGACCGACACCAGAAGAATATGAACTGTATATGGAGCCAGACCCGGCGGCCAGATCAGCCCCTGGTCATCGTTGTTCTGCTCAGCCACTGCGGCCAGCAAGCGGGAGATTCCCATGCCGTAGCAGCCCATTACCATAGACCGGTTGCGGCCGTCTGCATCCAAATAATCTGCCCCCAGCTTCTCACTGTAGACCGTGCCCAGCTTGAAGACATGCCCAACCTCGATGCCCTGCTGGAAATCCAGCTCGCCTTCGCCGCACTGCGGACATCTGTCGCCGGTAACCGCATTACGGAAATCCCCCACCTGCGTCAGCGGAAAGTCCCGGCCGGGCACCACTCCACGCAGATGGTAATCCTCTTCCCCCGCGCCTGTGACTGCTTCTGTCATGGCTGCAACAGCAGCATCCACCAGGATAGGCACGGACAATCCGGCAGGACCGACATAACCGCTTCCGGTTCCGGCAGCCTCCTGCACATGCTCAGCATCAGCCAGCGTAATGTCAACGCAGCCGAGGTACTTTTGCACCTTCAGCTCATTCACCTCATGATCTCCACGGACCAGCACAGCAACGGTCTTGCCTCCGCCCGTGAAGATTAATGTCTTGATGATCTCCTGCGGTCTGAGCTGACTCTCCTGCTCCAGCTGCTGAATAGTCTTCTGGGCAGGCGTATGGAATCGCTCAGGGGCAGGCCGTCCGGCACAATCTTGTATATGCGTTACGGCCTCGCTCTGCACTTCCGCCTGCTCCAGATTTGCGGCATATCCGCACAGGGAGCACACAGCTATCGTATCCTCACCTATCTCTGACAGGGCCATGAATTCATGATTCTGGCCTTTGCCGCCAATCGCTCCGGCATTCGCCTGCACCGCCCGGTACTTCAGGCCGCAGCGGTCAAAGATCCGCTCATAAGCGCTGTACATCACCTGATAGGCCAGATCCAGGCCCTCCCAGTCGGTATCAAACGAATAGGCATCCTTCATCAGGAATTCCCTGCCCCGCAGAAGCCCTGAGCGCGGACGACGTTCATCCCGGAACTTCGTCTGAATCTGATAGACAGTCACCGGCAGCCGCCGGTAAGAGCTGATCTCTGCGCGCATTAGCGCTGTAACCACTTCCTCATGGGTCGGACCCAGCACGAACTCACGGTCGTGACGGTCCCGGAGCTTTATCAGCTCTTTGCCGTACACCTCATAACGTTCCGATTCTCTCCAGAGCTCTGCCGGCTGCATCGAAGGCATGAGAACCTCCTGCGCACCGGCTGACTCCATCTCCTGGCGCACGATCTGCTCCATCCTGCGCAGCACCCGCCGTCCGAGCGGCAAATAGGTGTATACCCCGGCGGCCACCTGCCGGATATATCCGGCACGCAGCAGCAGCTGGTGGCTCCTTGTCTCTGCTTCGGCAGGAGCTTCGCGCAGAGTGGTAACTAATAGATTGGTTTGACGCATACAGATCAGCCTCTTTCGTCGAAAAGTGTGTACAGCTCCAGAACATTTCGCTGCCATAATGAGAACGCAAAAAAGACGCATCCGTCAGGGACGAATGCGCCGTGTTACCACCCTGTTTTAACCCCAAGACTATCCAAGCCTGCGGTCCTCTAATCCGGATAACGGCCGGTTCCGGCAGACGTATGCCCCTCTTCAGCATAAGCTGCAGCTTCCAAGGCAGGATTGGTGTCTTACGCACTCGGGGGATCTTTCAGCCGGTGAATCCCCTCTCTGCTTCCGGCGCTTACGGATACCAGGTCCTTGGTCAACGCTGTTACGTTATAAATGTTGGTTCTTAATCTATACGATATTCGAGGCCGCGTCAAGCAGGCGATGAATAGATTGTGAATGCAATTAAATATTTTACATCAAATCCTTAAGATATGAAAAGAATGTGTCGATAAACCGAATAGGAGTTGAGGTATTTAGAGAGAAACGGCTAGCTACCAGCCGATTTCCATGTACCAGAGGGGGAACCGTTCCAATGTTCAAGTCAGTCAACCGCTTCACCGGCAAGCTCAGATCACGATCAATGCAAAGACAAATGATGATGCTGTTCACCATTATGCTGGTGATCCCGATCCTCTTGGTCAGTTATTTCTCCTATTCCAGTGCGAAACGGGAATTGGAGCTTAAGATGCAGAAAGCCACGCATTCCAGTGTCGATCTGGTCGCCGGGACCATCCAAGAATATGTATCCGCTGCAATGCGGAATGTAGATTTGCTCAGCCGCCAGATTGAGTCTTCCGGGCTCGATGTGAAGGCTCCCGCAACACGTGCACTCATCGATGAGTTCATGAAGGCACATCCCGAGCTGGAGATTCTTACGGCGGGTAACGAACAAGGTGCCTGGATGAAGGCCCCGGACCCCGGCCAACAGGATTATGATCCGCGTACACGGGACTGGTATAAGGCGTCCATGCAGAATGCCGGTACCACTACAATCATTGATCCCTTTGTCTCCGCAACAACCGGCAATTATACGCTGTTCATCTCCCATTCGCTGGAGGATGGCAAAGGAGCTGTGACCACCAGCCTCAATCTCAAGGCAATGAGTGAAAGAATCCATACCACCCATCCAGGTGAGACCGGCTACTTCTACATTGTGGACCGTAATGATAAATTCGTCTCTTATCCCGGCAAAGCAGCAGGTGAAGATGTAGCAGATTATATAGTGAAAATGCTGGCAAACGACAGCGGGGACCTGCACTATACCAATCCGGACACGGAGATGGAGATGCAGGGTTATTATACAACGGATCCGAATACAGGGTTCAAAATTGTCGGCATCCTGCCTACCCAAGAATTTTCGGATGCCTCACAGCCCATTATCTATACAGGACTGATGGTTCTGGCTGTTGCCCTGCTTGTCGCCCTAACCCTGATGTACCTGATTGTCCGCTCCATCACGAAGCCGATCCGCAGCCTGAACCGTTCTGCACAGCGGGTAAGCGAAGGCTATCTGAATGAGCAGATTCAGATGAACCGGGTGGATGAGATCGGTCAGCTGGCACAGAATTACAACCTGATGGTAGGCTCTCTGCGCGGCATCGTCTCGGATATTTCGGACACCTCGGGACAACTCGCTGCCTCCAGCCAGCAATTAAATGCCACAACCGAAGAGAACTCCAGAGCCACCGCTTACGTGGCTGAACTGGTGCAGGACTCCTCCGAGGGTGCGCAGACACAGACCTCGGCCATGGCAGAGACCTCGCGCGCGATGGAGGAAATGTCCTCCGGTATTCAAAGGATCGCCGAAGCCGCCGCCTCCATCGTCGATTCTTCCGCAAGCACTGAAGCAGATGTGCGCAGCGGCAGCCGGAAGATGGAACAGGTCAGCCAGCAAATGGATGCCATCCGGACCTCTACCCACCACTCTTCGCAGCTGATCGGGCAATTAAACGGCCTGAACGATGAGGTGTCCGCGATGAGCAGTGCGATTACGGCGATCGCCGTACAGACGAATCTCCTATCGCTGAACGCCGGCATTGAAGCGGCCCGGGCCGGAGAGCAGGGCCGGGGCTTCGCCGTCGTGGCTGCTGAGGTGCGGAAGCTGGCCGATCAATCGAAGAATACCGCCGGAGATATTCAAGATACCCTCCAGCAGATGACCCGGTTGATCGACCAGACCTATGAAGCGATCCGGCATACCGTCGCAGCTGATGTTGAGCTGGGTATTCAGGTCACCGCCGAAGCCAAGGAATCCTTCAACAGCATTGAACAGTCTACGGCCAAAATCAACAGCCAGCTGCATGACATCTCGGCTATTACCGAGCAGATGTCAGCGGGAGCGCAGGAGGTCGCCGCTTCCGTTCATGAGATCTCCGGCATCTCCCGTTCTACTTCTGACGCCTTCCAGAGTGTAACGGCAGCTACACAGGAACAACTCGCTTCCATGGAAGAGATCTCCGCCTCCTCTACGGAGCTGTCCAGGATGGCGGGCGATCTGCAGCTTAAGATTGAACGGTTCAAGCTGGAAGACTAGCTCCCGTGATCTTTTGGGCATAGAAGGCCATTCAATGGTATAGCAGCATAATAAGAGCATAATAAAAAGCCGTCTCTCAGCAATGCTGAAGGACGGCTTTTTCGTACATATAGAATTAAGCAAGTACAGTCGAACCCATCAGGTATTTATCCACTTCACGCGCTGCTTCGCGTCCCTCGTTGATAGCCCATACCACCAGACTCTGTCCGCGGCGCATATCTCCGGCTGCGAATACTTTATCCACATTTGTGTTGAATTTGCCATAACGGGCCTTCACATTGGTACGGCGGTCCGTATCCAGCTTAAGCTCCTCAATGATATCCTGCTCCGGTCCGTCGAAGCCAATCGCAATCAGTGCCAGCTGGGCCGGATAGACAGCCTCGGTGCCCGGAACCGGCTGGTAGATCTTCCGTCCGGTCTCATCCACCATACGGCGGATCTGCACGGTGTGCAGCTCCTTCAGGTTGCCTTCATCATCACCGACAAATTTCGTCGTCATGATCGAGAACTCGCGCGGATCTTCACCGAAGACTGCCTTGGCTTCCTGCTGGGCATAATCCAGCGTATAGACATTCGGGAATTGCGGCCAAGGGTTGGCAATCGGATCACGCGTAAGCGGCGCTTTGTCATGCGTGCCGAATTGGGTAATGCTGTTGCAGCCATGGCGCAGGGAGGTCGCGACACAGTCAGAGCCGGTGTCGCCTCCGCCAAGTACGATGACATCCTTGCCTGCGGCGGATACGTAATTGCCATCCTCCAGATTGGAATTCAGATAGCTTTTGATCGTGCCGTTCAGGTAATCCATGGCATACATAACCCCTTTGAGGTCATGACCCTCCACATTGAAGCGTCTTGCCTTGGTCGCGCCGCCGCAGAGAACAACGGCATCATATTCATCCACCAGCTGCTGCGCCGGAATGTCTTTGCCAATCTCAGTGTTAACCACGAACTCGATACCTTCTGCAGCCAGCAGATCGACGCGGCGCTGTACGACACGTTTGTCCAGCTTCATCGTCGGAATGCCGTACATCAGAAGGCCGCCGATCCGGTCACTGCGCTCGAAGACCGTTACCGTGTGACCCGCCTTATTCAGCTGCGCTGCTGCGGCCAGTCCTGCCGGACCGGAGCCGACAATGGCGATCCGTTTGCCTGTACGCTTCTCCGGCGGACTCGGGACTACCCAGCCCTCTTCAAAGCCCTTGTCCACAATGGCCAGCTCGATCGTCTTAATCGTAACAGGCTGTCCAATCAGACCGACGGTACAGGAGCCCTCGCAAGGTGCAGGACAGATGCTGCCGGTGAATTCAGGGAAGTTATTCGTCTTGTGCAGGCGCTCCAGCGCTTCCTTCCACAAGCCCCGGTAGACCAGGTTATTCCACTCCGGAATCAGGTTATGCACGGGACAGCCTGAAGTACCGCCGCTCATATCCATGCCAGTGTGGCAATACGGTGTGCCGCAATCCATACAACGGGCACCCTGGGTCCGAAGCTCGTCCTCGGTCAGATGCTCGTGGAATTCTTCCCAATCCTTCACGCGCTGCTCGGGATCGCGGTCCCCTGGGAGCTGGCGCTTATACTCCATAAATCCAGTAGGTGTAGACATATATACGTTTCCCCCATCCGTTCTCTTCGTGTTGATGTATAGTACACCATTTCTAATTTTAATTATATTAGCATTCAATACTTTCGCACTGTAATGGACTAATCTGCTGATTATTTGTACTATTTCACATCTTGTGTCAGAGAAAACGCTTCATTGTCACTCCTTGCGGTCGTACACCATAAAACGATAATCATACGGATTCTGCTCATTCTTGAGTCCCGGTGTATTGGAAACTTCCTTCCACTGGCTCCAGTCTACCTCAGGGAATCTCGTATCGCCTTCAATCTCCGCCTCTATCCGTGTAACACGCAGCTTGTCGGCATACGGCAGCATCAAGCTATAGATCTCGGCTCCGCCGATCACCATCAGCTCATCCTCCTTGCGCCCCTCAGCCAGCGCCTCAGCCAGCGTATGGATGACCTCAGCCCCTTCGGGTGCGAAGCTCTTATCGCGGGTCAGAATCAGGCTGGTACGGCCCTTCAGCGGTTTGCTGCCCAGCGACTCCCAGGTTTTTCGGCCCATCAGCATCCGCTTGCCGAGTGTCTCTGCTTTGAAATAAGCGAAATCCAGCGGCAAATGCCAGGGCATGTCATTATTTTTGCCAATTACGCCATTTGAGGCCATCGCCCATATCATGGTAATACTCATATAGCAACCGGTGCCTTGATTCCCGGATGATAGACATAGTCGGTAAATTCAAAATCCTCAAAGGTATAATCAAAAATACTGTCCGGTACTCTGCGGATGTTAAGCTTCGGCAGCGCATAAGGCTCCCGTGCAAGCTGTGTAGCCACTTGTTCCATATGATTTGTATATATATGCACATCTCCGCCGGACCAGATGAATTCTCCGACCTCAAGCCCCGTCTGCTGGGCCACCATATGGGTAAGCAGCGCGTAGCTGGCAATGTTAAACGGAAGCCCAAGGAACGTATCCACCGAACGCATCGTAAGCATGCAGGAGAGCTTGCCGCCCGCTACATAGAACTGAAACACGAAATGGCAGGGCGGAAGCTTCATCTGCTCAATCTCGCCTACATTCCACGCACTGACGATATGACGCCGCGAATCGGGATTATGCTTAATCGACTCAATTACTTTCGCAATCTGATCGATATGCTGCCCGTCCTTGCTCTCCCAGGCCCGCCACTGCGAACCGTATACCGGTCCCAGCTCCCCGTTCTCATCGGCCCATTCATCCCAGATCGAGACGCCATTCTCCTTCAGATACGTTGTATTGGTATCCCCTTTGAGGAACCATAGAAGCTCATGTACCACCGACTTCAGATGAATGCGCTTGGTGGTCATCAGCGGGAAGCCCTTCGACAGATCGAAGCGGAGCTGACGCCCGAAGACGGACACTGTACCTGTACCTGTCCGGTCGCTCTTAGCTGTACCGTTGTCGAGAATATCCTGCAATAAATCCAAGTAATTACGCAAGCCGTATCACACCCCACTCTCTTTTTTCTTCTATCAGTTTACCATGAGCTGACGGTCGTTGTAACTTCCCTAACGATAAAAAAACGCAAAAAAACAAACATTTATCTACCCGAATTGGGCTGGCTGCCAGCTATTTCCGAACGTTCCTGACAGAGACTTCAGGCATTATCTAAAAGAGGATGTTCCCTGACCATCTGCATGGCTTCGGAAACATCCTCTTGGATTCTTACCGCATAAGCTTAAGCGGTTATTATTTCATTACGTGGATCGGGTGGCCTTCTACCAGCTCAGCCGCTTCCATAACGATCTCGCCAAGGGTTGGATGCGCATGGATGGTCAGTGCGATATCTTCAAGCGTTGCACCCATTTCAATCGCCAGACCCAGCTCAGCGATCAGGTTGGAAGCTTCGATACCGACGATTTGCGCGCCAAGCACCTGATTGTTGTCGCTCTTCGCTACAATCTTGATGAAGCCTTCAGGAGCATTCAGGGACACGGCACGCCCGTTGCCTGCGAACGGGAACTTGCCGGCCTTAACCGCATAGCCCTTATCCTTCGCTTCTTTCTCAGTCAGGCCTACGCTGGAGCATTCAGGATCTGTGAAGACTACAGCCGGCATTACCTTGTAATCCACAACCGATTTGTGTCCGGCAATGGCTTCCGCAGCAATCTTACCTTCGTAAGAAGCTTTGTGCGCCAGGGCAAGACCCGGAACGATATCGCCGATGGCGAAAATGTTAGGAATGTTAGTCCGTCCCTGATGATCTACCTTCACCAGACCGCGGTCATCCAGCTCAACGCCGATCAGATCCAGGCCCAGCTCGCCGTCAGTATTCGGACGGCGTCCTACGGTTACCAGCAGGTATTCGGCAGTCACTTCTTTGGACT
This sequence comes from Paenibacillus sp. FSL R7-0302, assembly GCF_038006885.1. Lineage (NCBI taxonomy): Bacteria > Bacillati > Bacillota > Bacilli > Caryophanales > Paenibacillaceae > Paenibacillus > Paenibacillus sp. FSL R7-0302. Next base: position 2,471,983 of record NZ_JBBOWB010000001.1, on the reverse strand, counting down.
CTCCGCCTACGGAGTACTTCACAGTAACTTCCTTATCGTTCTGAACCGCAGATTCCGCTTTGGCGTTAGTCACAATTTCAATGCCGGTCTTAGCCATATTCTTGGCAACCAGACGGGTCATGTCTTTGTCGAAGCCAGGCAGAACAGTATCCAGACCTTCAATGATGGTAACCTTGGTGCCGAATTTGGAGTACATCTGACCCAGCTCCGCACCAATGTACCCGCCGCCGATAACGATCATGCTCTTAGGGATTTCAGGCAGATCCAGCGCTTCCGTGGAGGACAGGATGCGTCCGCCGAACGGGAATGGCTTCAGTTCAATCGGACGGGAGCCCGTTGCGATAATGCAGTTATTGAACTTATAGCGCGGGGATTCATGATCATTGAACAGACGGGCTTCGTTTGTGCTGATGAACATAGCTTCTCCGCTGAATACCTCGATCTTGTTGCCCTTCATCAGGCTCGTAACGCCGGAAGTCATTTTCTTGACTACGCCGTTCTTGAAGGCCTGAGTCTTGGACCAGTCCACCTTGACGTTCTCGGCAGTAACACCGAATACTTCACCGTGCTGGGCAGCCTCGAATTGATGTGCGGCCGAGATCAGGGCCTTGGAAGGAATACAGCCGCGGTTCAAGCATACGCCGCCGAGTTCCGATTTATCTACAATGATTACCTTCTGGCCGAGCTGGGCGGCACGGATTGCCGCCACATACCCGCCGGGACCTGCACCAATTACCAATGTGTCGATTTCGATTGAAGCGTCTCCGACTACCATTAATTACACCTCCATAACTAACATATCAGGATTTGCAAGCAGGGTCTTAATGTAATTCATGAAATTCTGTGCTGTTGCGCCGTCAATAATCCGGTGGTCAAAGCTCAGGGACAGAGCCATTACAGGTGCTGCTACGATTTCGCCGTTCTTCACAACAGGCTTCTCAGTGATACGTCCGGTTCCGAGAATAGCAACTTCAGGGAAGTTGATAATCGGAGTGAAGAACATACCGCCGGCAGAGCCGATGTTGCTGATCGAGATCGTGCTGCCCTTCATTTCATTCGGAGCCAGCTTGCCGTCGCGTCCGCGTACAGCCAGATCTGTAATCGCGCTTGCGATCATCCAGATACTCTTACGGTCAGCGTCCTTGATGACAGGAACGATCAGGCCGTTGTCTGTATCTGTAGCAATACCGATGTTGTAGTACTTCTTGTAGACAATTTCGTTCGTAGCTTCGTCAATCATCGCGTTAAGCGCAGGGAACTGACGGGAAGCGGCCACGAGTGCCTTCACGATGAACGGAAGATAAGTAACCTTCACGCCCTTCTTCTCTGCTACCGGCTTCATGCGGGCACGGAAGGCTACAAGCTCCGTAACATCCACTTCGTCCATAATGGTAACATGCGGTGCAGTGTAAGCCGATTTAACCATAGCATTGGCAATCGCTTTACGGATACCCTTGAATGGTACGCGTTCTTCTTCCAGGTTAGCATTGCCGGAAGCGGAAGCTGCTGGTGCAGCTGCTGCCTTAGCTTTTGGCGCTTCTGCTGCTGCCGGTGCAGATGCTGCAGGAGCCGCTGCTGGTGCTGCAGAGCCGCCCTTCAGGAAGGCTTCCACATCTTCAAGTGTGATCTTACCGTTCTTGCCGGAACCGTTCACCTTGGAGATATCTACGCTCTTGTCACGGGCATATTTACGCACGCTTGGTGTTGCCAGCACTTCACGGTCAGGAGCTGGAGCTGCCGCCGCTGCCGGTGCAGTACCTTGGGAAGGAGCTGCTGCCTGGGCACCGGATGCTTCAGCGTGGCCGCCCTCCTGCTGAGGAACATCGCCTTCTGCAGCAATGATAGCCACAACTTCACCTACACGGCAGATCTGGCCGTCTTTGGTGAACACTTCGACTACAGTACCGTTGACTGGGGAAGGAACTTCCACCACCGCTTTATCATTCTGAACTTCCATAATGATATCGTCGTCGGTGATTTTGTCTCCAACCTTGATGTGCATCTTGATGATTTCCCCTTCATGCAGGCCTTCGCCCAGTTCAGGGAACTTGTATTCGAAGTTCGTTGCTCCGCCAGTAGCCGGGCTGCTGGTTGCCGGAGAAGAAGTAGTATCCGCTCCGCCCTTGGCTGCATCAGCTTCCTGGGAAGCCTGCTCTGCCGGATGGCCACCCTCTTGCTCAGGGATGTCGCCTTCTGCATCAATAATGGCTACAACTTCCCCTACACGGCATACTTGGCCGTCCTTGGTGAAGACTTCAAGCACTGTGCCGTTGACCGGACAAGGAACCTCTACTACCGCCTTGTCGTTCTGAACTTCCATTACGATATCGTCATCGGTTACTTTGTCGCCGGCTTTGATATGCATTTTGATAATTTCGCCTTCATGCAGACCTTCGCCCAGCTCAGGGAACCGGTACTCAAATTTTGCCACCTTGATAACCTCCTATAAATTATGTTGAGTTATTCCAACAGCTCTGTTTGGTAGAAGATAGAAACGGCTGCCGCCCTTTATACAAGGACGGCAAGGTCGTTACTTCCTAGAATTCCATGACTTTCTTAACTGCCGTGATGACACGTGCAGGGGTAGGAATCCAAGTATCTTCGATTTGAGCAAACGGGAAAATTGTATCTGGACCTGCTACACGAAGCACAGGGGCTTCCAGGTGCAGCAGAGCTTTTTCATTAATCTGGGCAATAACCTCAGCGGCTACGCCGGAGCTCTTCTGAGCTTCTTGCACAACAATCGCACGGTTAGTCTTCTTGATGGAAGCCACAATGGTGTCGATATCAATCGGGCTAACGGTACGAAGGTCGATAATTTCGACTTTGATGCCTTCTTTTTCGAGCTGGTCGGCCGCTTTGGTCGCTGTATGTACCATTAGACCGTAGGTAATGATAGATACATCCGTACCTTCGCGAACTACATTCGCTTTGCCGAGTTCAACGGTATATTCACCTTCAGGCACCTCTGCACGGAAAGCATGGTACAGGTTCAAGTGCTCCATGAAGAATACAGGGTCATTGTCGCGGATCGAAGCAATCAGCAGTCCCTTCGCATCGTATGGGTTAGAAGGAATAACTACCTTGATACCAGGACTCTGGGCAATCAGGCCTTCCAGGGAATCGGTATGCAGCTCGGCTGCCTTAACGCCGCCGCCGAATGGAGTGCGGAAGACTACAGGAGCATTGTACTTGCCCCCGGAACGCCAGCGCAGACGCGCTGCCTGAATAACGATCTGATCAAGCGCTTCGAAGATGAACCCTACGAACTGGATCTCAGCGATCGGGCGGAAGCCCTGGACGCCAAGACCGAAAGCCAAACCGCCAATGGCGGACTCTGCCAGCGGTGTATCGAATACGCGCTCCTCGCCAAATTCCTTCTGCAGCCCTTCCGTTACACGGAATACGCCGCCAACATTACCAACGTCTTCTCCGAAGATAAGAACATTGGGGTCACGAGTCAGTTCAACGCGCATTGCGTCACGAATTGCTTCTTTCATATTCATCTGTGCCATTGCCTGATATCCCCCTTATTCAAAATCGGCTTTTTGTTCTTCAAGATGTTTCGGAGTTACCTCGAACATGCTGTCGATCAAGCCGGGAATGGTCATTTTTTCGGTCTGTTCTGCTTTCTTAATCTGCTCGTTAACCGTTGCTTTCGCTTCTTCTCTTACGCGCAGAGTGTCCTCTTCTGTCCAGAGGCCTTTCTTCTCCAGGTACTTGGCGAGACGGGCAATCGGATCTTTCTCATTCCATTGGCCTTCTTCTTCCTTCGTACGGTACTTACTGGCATCATCGGACAGGGAATGCGGACGGAAACGGTAGGTTACCGCTTCGATCAGTGTGGCGCCTTCGCCTTTGCGGGCACGTTCAGCAGCCTGCTGTACAGCAGAGATTACTGCAAAGACGTCCATACCGTCGATCTTGATTCCGGGAATCCCTGCGGCAACCGCCTTGTGGGCGATGGATTTCGCTGCTGTCTGCTTTGAGAACGGAGTAGTGATGGCATAGCCGTTGTTCTGAACGAAGAAGATCACCGGCAGCTTATATACTCCTGCATAGTTAAGGCCTTCGTAGAAGTCGCCTTCAGACGAACCGCCGTCACCGGTATATGTGATTGCAACGTTCTGCTGTTTCTTCAATTTGAAGCCCATAGCAATACCGGTAGCATGAAGGATCTGTGCTCCGATAATGATCTGAGGCATCAGTACATTCACGCCATCAGGAATCTGTCCGCCATGCTGATGTCCGCGGGAATACAGGAACGCCTGATATAACGGAAGGCCATGCCATACGAGCTGTGGAATATCACGGTAGCCCGGGCAAACGAAATCTTCCTTCTGCAAAGCGTACTCGCTGCCGATCATTGTAGCTTCCTGTCCGGATACCGGAGCGTAGAAGCCTAGACGGCCTTGACGGCCCAAGTTAACAGCACGGTCATCCCAGGTACGGGTAAATACCATACGGTACATAATTTCTTTCAGTTGGTCATCAGTAAGGTCAGGCATCATTTCCTTGTTGATAATTTCTCCATCCGGGGAAAGAACCGTAAGGGCTTCAACGTCCTCTGTATACACTTCATAAGGAACTCTAGTCATTATCTTCACCTCAATAAAAAAATTTGAATATCAGTGGTCTCTGTTATAGAATTATTATACACCTGTTGTATCTGTTTCGTCAAAGAAATACGCATAAAATTTATGTTTCCATAAATTTTGTATGTATAACAGGCGTTAAAATATCCTATAACAGATTAAAGGATATTTATCAAGTAAATGATATATCCCACATTTGCCGCTTGGCTAATTTTAACGCAACACTAAGTCTTAAGCAAAATTCGACATGAAGGGTGACGATTTGACAATGAGCGAACCTGTTTTTCTGAAACGTACAATTGTAAAACAAACACTGTGGAGCGAACACCTGCAGGAAGAGCGCAAGCTGCGTATCTATCTTCCCCCCGGATATAATGAAGTACTCAGCTATCCTGTCGTCTACTGCCAGGACGGTGAAGAATTCTTCAACTTTGGCCGGATTGCCACCTTGGCTGGTCAGCTGATTCTGGAGCAGGATGTGGAACCCTTCATTATAGTGGGCGTCGAAGTGAACGTGGCAGTCCGCACCGCTGAATACGCACCGTTCGGCAGCCGCTTCAAGCAGTACCTTGCATGCTTCGCCGAAGAGATTATTCCCTTCATTGAACATAATTATCCTGTCCGGCGCACACCGGAGGAGCGGATCGTAGCCGGTGATTCCCTGGGCGGAAGTGTCTCACTCCACCTGGCGCTGGCGTATCCGGGATTATTCAGCCGTGTGCTCAGCCTCTCCGGCGCATACTATCCCGAGACCCGCGAGCTGCTATCCCAAGAGGAGGATCTCTCCTGGCTTCAGATCAACATGGTTGTAGGGCTTCAAGAGCGCGACTACAAGACCGATACCGGCGTCTATGATTTCGTGGAGATGAACCGGGAGACCAAGGCTATGCTTGAAGCCAAGGGGGCCACGGTGTCCTACCGCGAGAAGGACGGCCAGCATCTTTGGGGTTTTTGGCAAAAAGAGCTCCCGGAATCATTACTCTATTTCTTCAGCTCCTGAAACAGCAAATAGAACCCCAAAAGTGAACATCTTACGAACTTATGTATGCAGCATCATTGACTGCGCTTTCATCACGAATCGGACATACGGTGCCGTTCCTTAAATTATAAGGACGGCAACCGGTCCGGCTGTACACTATGCCTGCTGTATCTTCTCCTGAATAATCCGTTCCAGCAGCACATCACAACCGGCATTGATTAAATCATAGACCTGCTCGAAATTACCGGTGAAATACGGGTCAGGCACTTCACGCAGCTCCTCATCCGGCAACAGATCCATGAAGAACAACAGCTTGGACTGCTCACCGCCGGGAATTTTGCGCACATTCTCCCCGTTGGACTTGTCCATGCAGATGATATATTCGAATCTCCCGAAATCCTCACTGGCTACCAGCCTTGCTCTCATATGCTCATAGCTGATGCCGTGCAGATCAAGGATACGCCTTGTCCCTTCATGCGGCGCTTTCCCGATATGCCAGTCTCCCGTTCCTGCAGAATCCACTGTAATCTGATCCGCAAGCTGACGCTGTTCAATCTTGCTGCGCAGCACAGCCTCCGCCATCGGCGAACGGCAAATATTCCCCAGACATACAAACAACACATTAACGATCCCTCTCACCTCCTGCGCTCAAGCACTCCTAATCATCCGTAAGGGATGGTGCGGCGAACCGCACTAACCCTATTTTAGCGTCAGCGGGGCAATTGTACAACTTTTGAAACTGCTATATACTGTTCAGGATGATGAACTTAATTGAACAACAAGGAGGGGGAGCTATTGCCATCCGGGCGTATTGTAATTGTTGCAGGCGGTGAACTGACCGTGGAATGCCTGCGCTTATTAGATGAAGAGGATTATATTATCGGTGCTGACCGGGGAGCGCTGTTCCTGATTGATCATGGCTTCACCCCCCAGCTTGCCGTTGGTGATTTCGATTCTGTCTCTCCTGAGGCACTGGGGCGGATTCAGGCGGGAAGCAAGGAGACTATAAGCTGTGATCCGGTCAACAAAGACCTCACCGACAGTGAAATGGCCCTGGATCTTGCCCTGAACCTCCAGCCACAGTCTATTCTGATGATCGGGGTAACGGGTACGCGCATGGACCATACGCTGGCCAGCATTCAAATGATGACAAGAGCACTGCAACGGCAGGTAGCCTGCTCTATTATGGATGCGAACAACTACATTACGCTTACCGGCTCTCAGGCGGTTGTAGAGGAACGGGGGTATTCCTATGTCTCCTTGCTGCCTCTGACTCCCGAGGTAACGGGCATCACCCTTCAGGGCTTCCAATATCCTCTGGAGAACGCCACCCTCAAGTTAGGACAATCCCTGGCCGTGAGCAATGTGCTGCTGGAGCAGAGCGGGACCGTTCAGATTGAGAGCGGACTTCTGCTGATTATTCAGAGCAAGGACTGAATACATAGATTTCTGGAGACATCGCTGTAACCTTTGTTTCAAAATCGAAAAGCCGGGATTCTCCTTGATGCTCAAGGGATTCCCGGCTTTTTTTGTTGAGCAAGATAGCTAAATATTAATATTTTGTAACTTTTAATGCGATTTTAATAAAACGCTTACATTGTATATCCCGCCTGCATTTAGCTCATCTCTTCCATAATTTAGGCCTGTCATAACCTGCTATACTACGAATCAGACGAACGAAACTACTAGAATTCATTACAACCTTGGAGGTATACAACATGAATAAGCAACAATGGTTCAAGCAAGCAATGACAATCGGTCTGTGCACAACAATCGGGTTCAGCGCCTTACTCGCAACCGGAGCAGGAACAGCCCCTGCTGCCGCTTCAGCTGTATCCGCCGATTCTGTAAGTGCCGATTCCGTATCCGCATCTTCCACCGGCTCCAAAGTGGTCAGCTTCGGTAAAAAGTATCTGGGGACGCGTTACCAGTTCGGTGCCTCCACTTCAACTACACGTTATTTTGACTGCTCCTCCTTTACTCAATTTATCTTCAAAAAATATGGTGTGGATCTGCCCCGTACGTCCGTAGCCCAATCTAAAATGGGTAAATCGGTCAGCAAAGCCAATCTGCGTGTCGGCGATCTGGTGTTCTTCTCCAGCGGAAGCCGGGCCAACGGCAAGAACGTAACCCATGTAGCGGTATATGCCGGCAATGGCAAGATCCTGCACACTTACGGCTCACCCGGCGTGACCATTTCCGATCTGAATTCGGGCAACTGGAAAAAAACCTACCTGAAATCACGCCGCGTACTATAACAGCGGAAAGCTTAATTGTAGCTTGTACCAAGAGAGTACAAGTTCTAATAGCCGGAGAGCTGCTTCGCAGCGGCCGTCAGCTTGTGGCCCCGCTCTCCGGTGCCCGCAGTACATATCCGGTTCCACGCACCGTATGAATCAGTTTATTCCGGCGGCCTTTATCCACCTTCAGTCGCAGATGCCGGATGTAGACATCCACCACATTGGTGTCCGCATGAAAATGATACCCCCATACCTGCTGTAATATCTCAGCACGGGGACAGACTTCACCCAGATGCTCTGCCAGATAATACAGCAGATCGAATTCCTTGGGGGTCATCTTCAGCTCGGCTCCATCCCGGCTGACCTGCCGGCGCCCGGGATCGAGGAGTAATCCGTCCACCTTAAGCAGCGAGGCCGTATCTCTGCGGCGGCCTGTCAGCTTAAGTAAATTCAATATTCTGCATTTGAACTCACCGGTATGTACAGGCTTCTCCATGTATTCATTGCCTCCGGCATCGAATACGGAGACAGCCGCTTCCCCCTTCACTTCAGGTGCCCCCCCGGATATGACCATCACCGGCAGAATCATCCCCTCCTTCCGCGCCTCCGAGACAGCTTCCCAGCCCGCCCAGCCTCCGGGTTCCTCCAGCTCCGCGAGCAGAAGCACAGGCTCACCGCCTGAGAGCAATAAGCGAAGACTATCCAGGTCTTCGCTTATTGCTGTTCTTATACCAAGGCTATGAATAGCCTCCTCAAGCCCGATATGGCCGGCAGCCCTATCCTCTCTGTCTGCATCAGCTTCATGGCTATCCGGGCGCGGACCGGGTATATACCATGCTATCTTTTCATTCACCGGGATAGTCCCCCTGTACCAGTCTTGCACCGGCTGTGCCGCCGCAGATAATACCTAGAATTCCCGCAAAACAAAGAGACCATTCGGGGGAATGGTCTCTTTGCGGTACTAATCGTGTGAAACCTATAATTTCTTATATTTGTACGAAATCGATCTCCTGGAATGCCGCTACCTGGGTGTCCCAGCGCTCTGCTACAAAAGCCTGGTGCGCCGGATGACTATTGTAAGCATCATAAGCCGCCTGATCGGCGAACTCCATCGAGAAGCCGTACTGATGCTCACACTTGGCGCTGACCTGACGCAGCACCTCGAAATTCTTCACCACCGGAATCCCGCTAAGAATCTCAGCTCCATCCCGCAGGAAAGCTCTGGTCTCCTGCGAATCCGGAGCGGATTTCAGTGTGAATACAGCCATATGACGGATCGTTCCTTTGTTCATCGCGTTTCTCCTCCATTTAACCGAAATACCGGTGATAATAGCTGCGGGCGGCAGCGATATCACTGGTTCCATGTATTAAGGCTCTCCCGTCTGCGAACACAACCATCCGGTACGGCTCCTCTGTAAAAGAAACCAGATACGGGTTGCGCTCCACCTTGCCGCTGCCGAGCCTGGACAAGCGGGCAGCCGTCTCCTCCAAGTCAAGACTTCTACGGTGTGCCGGACGGATCTGCACCGTATCCCTGCCGCAGAGCACATCACTGCGCTCTGTGTTAGAGGCAGACAGATACGGATAGCTCCGTGATTCACCACAAGAGGGACAGTCGTTCTTCTTCGCCGCCCTCACGCCAATCTCCTGCTGCTCGTTATGCCAGATATCGAAGGTCAGCAGCTTGCCGCGCAGCTTGTCCTTGAAACCGCCGAGCAGCTTCAGCGCCTCAGCCGTTCCGTTCGTAGTCACCATCTGCACGGCTTGCGGAAGAATGCCGGCTGTGTCGCAGGTATCCCCGCCCAGCGGAATCGTGCCCAGCAGACAATTCAGACAGGGGGTTTCACCCGGCAGAATCGTATACGTAATGCCGTAACTGCCGACACAGGCTCCATAGATCCAGGGAATGCCGTGCTTTTGCGCCAGGTCGTTGATAATCAGCCGGGTATCGAAATTATCGGTCCCGTCCATAATCAGATCCACGCCGGGGAGCAGGCTCTCCAGCTCCTCTGCACGTACATCAAGCACATGAGCCTCGATCACAATCTCCGAATTGACCGCCATCAGCCGTGTACGGGCTGCAGCCGCCTTGGGCGTGCGCACACTGGCATCATCTTCCGTATACAACTGCTGGCGTTGCAGGTTACTCCATTCCACATAGTCACGGTCAACAAGGATAAGCCGCCCAACCCCGCAGCGGGCCAAAGTCTCGGCGATGCCTGTTCCCAGCGCCCCCATGCCAACAACCAGCACACAGGAACGTCCCAGTCCCTGCTGTCCTGCTGCGCCGAACGGCGCGAAGCGGACCTGTCTTGAATATCTGCCAACCGGCGTGTTTTGATCAGGACCCATCTCTGAACAGCCCCCTATGTATGTAGGTTTTTGGTAAAAAACCGGGAAAAGCGCAGACCTCCACTTTTCCCGGACTCCATTAGTATACGGTCTGCGCGGACCACTGCTCCACATTCCAGACCTTCGTCACCCAATCCTCGTAAAACTCCGGTTCATGGGACACCAGCAGAATCGTTCCCTTGTATTCCATAAGCGCCCGCTTAAGCTCAGCCTTGGCCACAATATCAAGGTGATTCGTAGGCTCATCGAACAGAATCCAGTTGCTCTCACGCATCATCAGCTTGCACAGGCGGACCTTAGCCTGCTCGCCGCCGCTCAGCATGTTCATCGGACGGGTGATATGCTCGTTTTTGAGACCGCAGCGGGCCAGATGGCCGCGCACTTCATTCTGGGTCAGACCGGAGAATTCATTCCATACGTCTTCAATCGGCGTGATATTCTCTGCTTTCAGCTCCTGCTGGAAATAGGCTGAACTCAGGTAGTCTCCCAGGTAGGTTTTGCCGCTGTACGTAGGGATGACACCCAGGATGGTTTTGAGCAGCGTCGATTTGCCGACCCCGTTGTAGCCGACAATCGCAATCTTGTCCCCGCGTTCTATGATCATATTCAGCTTGCTTGGCAGCAGCGGACGGTCATACCCGATCTCGAAATCAACGCCCTCGAACACCGTCTTTCCGCTGGCCCGGCTCTCCTTGAACTGGAACACAGGCTTCATCGCCTCTTCCGGCTTATCAATCCGCTCCATCCGTCCAAGCTGCTTCTCCCGGCTCTTGGCCCGGCCTGAGGTGGAGGCACGCGCTTTATTGCGCTGGATGAAGTCCTCCTGCTTTTTGATGAAATCCTGCTGCTTCTCGTACGCATCAATATGCTGGGCCTTGTTCATACCCGCCATCTCCAGGAATTTCTCGTAATTGGCCGTATAGCGGGTCAGCTTCGAGAACTCCAGATGATAGATCACATCGACCACTTTGTTCATGAATTCCGTATCATGGGAGATCAGCATGAACGCATACGGATATTGCTTCAGATAATTCGTCAGCCAGTCAATATGCTCCACATCGAGATAGTTGGTAGGCTCATCGAGCAGCAGTACATTCGGTTTCTCCAGCAGCAGCTTCGCCAGCAGAACCTTGGTCCGCTGTCCCCCGCTCAGGGAAGTGACATCCCGGTCCAGACCGATCGCCGTCAGACCCAGTCCGTTCGCCATCTCTTCAACCTTCACATCAATAAGGTAAAAGTCGCCGATATCGAGCTGCTCCTGAATGTCGCCCATTTGCTCAAGCAGCAGGTCCAACTCCTCGGGACTCGCCTCCCCCATCTTATCGGTAATCGCCAGCAGCTCATGCTCCAGCTCCAGCAGCGGCAGAAAGGCATCTTTAAGTACATCGCGCACGGTTTTACCGGCGGTAAGCAGGGTGTGCTGATCCAGATATCCGTAACGGACCCGCGGCGTCCACTCCACCTTGCCGTTGTCCTTCAATAATTTGCCGGTCAAAATATTCATCAGCGTCGATTTGCCCACGCCGTTCGCACCCACGATTCCCACATGCTCTCCATCCAGCAGACGGAAGGAGACATCCTTGAACAACACCCGGTCCCCGAAATTATGGGAAACGTCTTCCACACTAAGTAAACTCATAAATTCTCTGCAAGCTCCATTCTATATTGTAAATACCAAGAGGTTCAATCATTATAGATATCGCTCCATTCTAGCACACCTGCACCCTGCACTGAAATAGAAATAAAGCCCGATTTCTGAAAAACTGTCAAAAAGCTCTGAGCGTTCAGCTCTTTTTCTGAAACAATCTAATATTCTTTGCAGGAAAACGGGCACCCTTAAGCGGTCCAATCAGCCCCCTAATGGCCTGAACCAGCTTTCCTTTACTCTGAAAAGGGTCCTGCTGAAGCGGCAGGCTGTATACGCTCGCAGGTTCAAGCAGGGAGGCCAGCAGACCCACGGTATGCTCCCCGGCCAGCGGCAGGCAGATCCGCCATTCCGGCCGGGGAATCAGGCCTCTGCGGCGCAGCCAGTGCAGGGTATCCTCCAGCCGCCAATCCGCAGCGGAGGCAATCAACAACGGGAAGCTGCTGCCTGTGAACGCTTCCAGCGCCCCCTCACCGCCGCCGGTTCCAAGATCCATGACGATGTAAGCATAGGCTTGCTCCGGCACCTGCGGGAGTCCCTCCGAAGGGAGCAGCCTCCAGTAGTCCACTCCCATCCAGTTGAACGGTTGCACCTGTGTCCCCTGAACACCGTTTATTTCAGGGCTCCCCGCCATTTCCTTCATGCGGTTAAATACCTGCGAACCGGGATTACAATCTACCCATGCCGTCCGTCCGGAGGACGACAGGCAGCGACTGACAGCAAGCGAGGTATGCGTGGTCCCAATCCCGGGGGACACTCCTAATACTGCCACTACCACAGGCGATTGCTGCGAGTGTAGGTCATCCGCAGCCTTGCGTATGTTCGTCCGCTCATGTCTAGCTTCCCCCGCACCGCCAATCTTCAGCTGCTGGAGGACCCTCCTTACCTCCTCAGCACTGCCATACCGTTCCTCCGGGTGATGCCGCAGCAGCCGTCTGATGACCGGAATCATCCGGTCCGGGAGCTGACCCTGCAGCTTCCGCTCCATCCCGGGCTGCCAGGCGCTGAACTCCCCGCCGGAGGCCATATACAGCAGCAGCGCGCCAAGCCCGTACAGGTCCGACACCGGGCAGCTCTGCCCGCCGCCGTATTGCTCCGGGGCTGCGAACCCGGCTGTTCCAAGCTTCTCCGTGTCCTCACCGGAGCCGCCTCTCAGCCTGCGCGCAATCCCGAAGTCAATGAGCTTCAGCTCATGCTCTCCAGTCAGCATGATATTCGAAGGCTTGAGATCCCGGTAGACGATCGGCGGCTCATGGCTGTGCAAATAATGCAGCACCTCCAGCAGCTGCCGCGCATAGCTTAGGATTCGCTCGCCCGTCATTGAAGTAGACTGCTCTGCCATATACTGATGCAGGGTGATGCCCTCAATATAATCCATCACCAGATAGGTGTAGCCGTCAGCGTCCGGCGGAAAGAAATCCGCAATCTGCGGGAGCAGCGGATGACGTAGCGAGATTAACAGCTCCGCTTCCGCCTGAATGGCGCCCGCACCATAACTCCCCTCCCGGATGACGCTCTCTTTAATGGCCCGCAGCATACCCGGCAGCCGCATATCCTCCGCCAGATATACCCGGCTCATTCCGCCTGTCCCGATCAACCCGGTTACATAATAACGCCCTCCCAGAATCTGTCCGGGACTTAACTTTCCTGTGAATTCCATCTCTTCCCCGCCTGTTCATATAGAATGTTGTATAACGCAAAAAAAGCCCCCACTGCCCGCACCGGAACCGGCAAGAAGCCGGAGGTGCAGACTGCGGGATGCTTTCCCATAATCCTGCAAATATGAATTAATACTTAATCATATAAAGTGTAATCTCGTCCCGGTTGTGGAACAGCTGCTTCGCACGCTGGACCTGCATCCGCTGGCCTTCAAACATGGTGATGATCTCCTTGATCACCGCCATGGGCTTCTTGTGCATCAGCTTCACGGTAACAATCGCGCTGCCGCCCGGTGTCAGGCTATGCAGCAGCTCAGTGACCAGCTTCGCCATCAGCTTGGGGCTCCAGCTCATATCGCAGACCAGCAGGTCAAATTCGTTCTCACGGAATTTGACCTCTCCGGCATTTTTGCGCAGAATCTTGAGTGCCGGATTCTTACGTAAGGACTCGTGCATCAGCGCCGGATCAACAGCAGTAACCTTGAGGCCGCGCTCCAGCAGGAATGAGGTCCAGCCTCCCGGAGAAGCGCCGATATCGACCGCATTCTTGAAGCTGTAGAACGGAATGGCGAATTCCTTCTCCGCCTCCATCAGCTTGAATTTGGCCCGCGAGATCTGTCCGTCCTCCTTGCGGAAGCGGATCATGCCGCCATTCCAGCTGGACAGGTTCGCCTCCGGCCGGGATACCCCGGCATACAGCGCGTCACCGTCCGCATAGACGGAGATCACCCAAGCGGGCTCCTGCACGGTGAACTCGGCGTCCAGGCTGTCAAGCCTGCCCTGCAGCCATTCACGCAGCTCGCCGGGACTCTGCTCCCAGAAGGAGGACGGGCCTTTGCGGACATGCAGCGACACCTTCTCGCCTTGCAGCTCCGAACGCCGGCTTAAGTATACCGCCAGCCGTTCCAGAGCCGGCAGATCGCCGGTGTCCTGGAAATCTACTGGCTGAATGTGGCGCAGGAAGACCGGCAGGTTCTGTGCCAGCCGCTGCGCTACCTCCTCCGGCTCCTCCTCAAGCGTGGCCAGGAAGATTTCTCCCGGCAGCAGCAAGGTGCTTTTAACCGCTCCGAACAGGCGTCTTAGCTCCTCCTGTGCATAGGGGGCGAAACCATGATTCGCCGTGCAGATATATCTTGAAATACTCTTGTCTTCCGTAACATCGTTCAAATCGCTTTGCCTCCAGAACTTATTTTTATCCAGGGACGTCCGTTATCCCATTCAACCTTGACCGGAAGATCATAGGTAGCCATCAGCATCTCCTGTGTCAGCACCTCTTCCTTGGGACCGGCTCCTGCCAGCTTCCCGTCACGGATCAGCGCCACGTGAGTGAAGAGCGGAACAATCTCCTCCACATGATGGGTAACATACACCACTCCAACATTATGCTGCCGCAGCTTGTCGATCTCGGCGAGCATTTTCTCCCGTTCATATAAATCAAGACCGGCGCAAGGCTCGTCCATAATCAGCAGCTTAGGCTCTGCGATCAGGCAGCGGGCCAGCATAGCCTTCTTGCGCTCCCCTTGGGATAACAAGCCGAACGGATGATACGCCAGTTCGCCGAGGTTCATCTCCTCCAGAAGTTTAAGCGACCGGTCCTTCACACTTTGCGGAATCTCCTGATAGAAGCGTAAATACGCATAGGCACCAGTAGCTACAACCTCCCAGACCGGGTCGGTTAGCGAGAGCTTTTCCATCAGGGACGGGCCGATATAACCGATTCGCTTGCGCACCTCGCGCAGATCACATTGACCATACTTGTACCCCAGCACTTCAACAGAGCCCTTGCTGGGGAAAAGGTAGCCGGTCATCATTTCCAGCAGGGTGGTTTTGCCGGAGCCGTTACGCCCGAGAATGACCCAGTTCTCCCCCGGCTTCATATCCAGCGATACATCGTCAAGAATCAGGCTCTCCTCCCTGCGCAGGGACAGGTGTTGTAATGATATCATTATGATGTCACTCTCCTTATGAATGCCAGCACCCGTTCAACAGAGTGAATGGAATAGATGATGTCAGGTTCAGCGCTGCGGTCAGCAGATACGGCCAACAGAGCGGGCACACTTGAGATTTGATAGGTGTTCACCAGATCAGGAAGCCTATTGACATTCCCCTCAGCAATCAAAAGGCCAGGCGGAAGCAGATGCTCCGCCACCTCAATCATCCGCCGGGCTGCCTTACAGGTTCCGCATAGCGGGGTATACAGGAACAGGACAAGCGGCTCACCCTTCGTGGCCAGCAGCTCCAGCAGCTCCGGCTGATTCATTTCCTTCATTCTCAATCCTCCCCCGCCTCAAACCAGGTCCTCACAGCAGCAATCTCCGCTCTGTGCGTGCCATCCGGTCCCTTTTCTGTTTCCATAACGATCACTTTATCAGCCAGGGCCTCCATCTTCACAAGCTGGCTTAGCGCCGCTCCCCCGATATATCCGCTGCCGATTCCGGCATGTCTGTCCCGCCGGGAGCCGTAGGGAAACCGGGAGTCATTCAAATGCACAGCCGCCAGATTCGCCCAGTACCCCAGCTTCTCACCGCGTGCGATAAGCTCCTCCGTCTGCTCCGGGTTCCAGATGCCCGCAGCGAAAGCATGGCAGGTATCGAAGCAAAAGCTGATCTTCTCCGGGTAGCGGCTCAGCTCACGGACCTTGACCAGCTCTTCGGGCGTCATGCCTTCATGCCCATGATTCCCTGCCATATTCTCAAGCAGCAGCTTGGTTCGTCCCGTCCAGTCTGCCAGTACCTCGTTCATGCATTGTATAATTTTTTGATAACCCTGTAACGGCTCCATCCCGGCAAAATGTCCGAAATGCACCACAATGCCCACCGATCCGCACGCCTCGGCAATCTCCAGATCGTTGCGCAGGGAGGCAATCATCACCTCTCTGTCGCCCGGGCCGGCAGCCAGATTCGTCGGATACGGGGTATGGGCAATGGAAGCCATTCCCTGCTCCCGGCAGTATTCTGCGCAGCTGCTTGCATCGCGGTAGTCTACCGGCTTCAGCTTCAGACTGCGCGGATTCTTCGGAAAATACTGAAAACATGTAGCACCGCTCTCCCTGGCGGACCGGGCAGCCTGCCCGTACCCGCCGCGTATGCTGACATGTGCCCCTATGAAGGGGCTATGCGTCATGCTGGCAATCCGGGCAATAGAACACCTTGCGTCCGGACAGCTCTGTCTTCACTATGGTTCCCCCGCCGCGCAGGCAAGGCTCGCCTTCACGGTCATACACTTTACAGGCATCATTATAAGAACCGGTCACCGTATCGCCGGTCATGAACGGCATTTCCATATAACCGCCGATTTCAGTGGCCTCCGTTAACACCTTACGCACGCTGTCGTACAGCCGGGTCACCGCTTCCGGTGACAGATTCTGAACCAGCGTAGACGGAAGCAGACGGGCTTCATAAGCAATCTCGTCAGCGTAGCAGTTGCCGATTCCAGCCATAACATGCTGGTTGACCAGCAGACTCTTCAGCGCACCGCGCCGTCCCTTGAGCAGTCCGGCGAAGCGTTCGGCCGTCATCCGGCGGTCCAGCAGCTCCGGTCCAAGCTTCCCCATTGCCGCTTCACCTTCCTTAACAGACAGCAGATGGAGATACCCCAGCCGCAGTCCCATGAAGTAAAGGATATGCTCACCGAACGCAAGCTCAACCTGTGTAGTACGGTCAGGACGTTCTTCCTCTGTACCATAGAACAGTAGTCCGCCCAGCATCAGATGCAGCAGCAGTCTGCGGCCGTCATGCAGGTGGAAGAGGATATGCTTGGCGCGGCGTTCCACGAATACAATTCGTGCCCCGACCAGCCCTTTCACGAATTCTTCAGTCTCCATATTGATGGTCTTTTCTCTATTTACGGTTACCCCTGTAATGGGTACGTTTATTAGATGCTGGCTAAGCAGCTTTCTGTAATTCTCCATTTCCGGCAATTCCGGCATATTGTCATCTTCCCTTCTTGGATGGTCAAATGGTCACCTTTGTCATTATACACCGAGCAGTACCATAAGTTCAGCTAAATCAGCACAAATTTCATCAGGCTTGACTCCGGTCAGCTGCTGGTAATGCTCCAGATTATCCCGGGTTGTAAGTCCCGTAAGCACCAGCACAGTCCGGCAGCCTGCATTGGCACCCGCCAAGATATCCGTTCTCATATTGTCACCCACCATCACCGCATCCTCCGGCTTGATGCCGAGCAGAGATGTCGCATATGTCACCAGGTGCGTCTCGGGCTTGCCGATGACCACGGGCGCCACTCCGCTGGCTGCTTCAATAGCTGCACCTATCGTACCTGCACCGGGCATCACTCCGTCATCGGAGGGAAGCATCAGGTCGGGATTGGTCAGGACGAATCTGGCTCCTTCACGAATCCAACGCGAAGCGCGGGCCAGTGCTTCATATGTAAAAGAACGGTCGATCCCCTGCACGACAACCTGCGGATGCTCGGAAACCAGGGTTAACCCTGCCTCTGTGCAGGCTTCCACCAGCCCCTCTTCTCCAAGTATCGCCACGGATGCTCCCGGAGATTCTCCGGCAATGTAACGGGCGGCAGCCAGCGATGAAGTGCAGACCTCCTCGGGCCTGGCTTCAATGCCCATTCCGCGCAAATGCGCAGCTACACTCGCCGGTGTTCTTGAAGAATTATTCGTCACATACAGGAACGGAATCTCCGCCGCACGAAGCGCTGCTATCAGCCGCTGGGCCCCGGGAATCATTCTGCCGCCATGATACAAGGTGCCATCCAGATCAATTAACAAGCCTCCGATATTGTTCATAACTCCTCCTGCCGATTCGAATTAAGTGGTTCATCTTATTTATTATTAACCCTATGAATTATAATTCAGAGCAGCGGCAGCTTCTCCGGGAAGCGCGCTGCGAATGGATTTATTGCCCGCCTGCCTGCGATTTTTAGCCGCTTCGTTTCGGCATTTTCTCTACTGCTTCGTACGCTTAATCCTCAGCTTTTACTTTAAATTTAACGTTCTTCGTCGAACGCTAGCGAACTCCTGCAGCGCCCGGCTATTTTTGGCACAGCCCTGTCATTTCCTGCGCTTTCCCGGAAAATAATTCAGTCCTCAGCGTCATTTCCCGGGGTTCTCCGGTAGACCGGGAAGGTGCAGAATTCCTCTGCCAGCAGTGTATTCGGGAAGATCTCCTGCGCTTCCTTCAGCAGCGGAGCGAGCTCCTCCTGCGAAGTGTAACGCGAGCTGAAGTGGGTCAAGATCAGCTCAGCCCCGCCTGCATCTCTTGCCAGTTCCGCAGCCTGCTGTGCCGTGCTGTGATGATATTGATGAGCCATATCCGCCAGGCCATGGGCAAATGTCGCCTCATGAATAATCAGATCGGCATCCTGCGCCAGCGGCAGTGAGCCCGCACAAGGCCGGGTATCTCCCAGAATAACTACGATGCGTCCGCGCTTGGGTGCATGAATCACCTCGGCCGCCCGGATCAGCACGCCTTCATCAGTAGTGATATCCTCGCCTTTTTTTAACCGGCCATATAGCGGTCCCGGCTTCAGTCCATAGCTCTTTAACAGTTCCGTATTCAGGTTACCCGGACTGTCCTTCTCCGTTACCCGGTAGCCATAGCTGTCAATTCGGTGCTCCAGCAATCCCGCTTCCACCTTGAAGGTCTCATCCTCAAAAATTAGCCCGCCGCTGTGCTCCACAATCTCCAGCTTATAAGGAATGCGGGAATGGCTTACAGACAGCGATATGTCCAGATATGCCTTGAGCCCGGGAGGTCCGTACACCGTAAGCGGTGAAGTCCCGCCCTGGTAGCCCCTGCTGGAGATGAGTCCGGGCAGGCCAAACAGATGATCACCGTGCAGATGGGTGATAAATAGCTTCTCCAGCTTGCCCAGCCGCAGCGGCGAGCGCAGAACCTGATGCTGTGTCCCTTCCCCGCAGTCGAACATCCAGAAGGTTCGCCGTTCTTCAAGCAGCCGGAGTGCAACCGACGTCACATTGCGCTGCAGCGTCGGCACCCCGGCATTCGTTCCGAGAAAATAGATTTCCATTATGCCCCTCCCCTCTCTCGCTCTGATGTCTTCATTATTTTTTGTGATCTTGTCTGTTCTTATGACAAGAATTCTACTCTGTTTTTGCTGCAAAAGCATCTTTTGCAGCAAAAAACCTCCCGGTAACGGGAGGTTCCGAAAAGTCGGGGCATAGCCCCTTCTGACCGGTAAGCATGCGGAAGGCTCAGAGCTTCTCCACATTGAAGTACTGCGCTTCAGGGTGGGCAAAGACCATCGCCGAGACCGAAGCCTCCGGCTCCATCATGAAGCCCTCGGTAAGCTGCACGCCGATGTCCTCAGGCTTCATGAGCTTGAATAACGGCCCCTGATCCTCCAGATCCGGGCAGGCCGGGTAGCCGAAGGATACACGGATGCCCTGGTAACGCGCGCCATGTCTTTGCTTCATAGTCATATCTGCCGGGTCCGGGAATCCCCAGGTATCGCGCATCATATGATGGACACGTTCAGCCAGACCCTCCGCGACCTCAAGAGCGACTGCCTGCAGAGCATGGGAACGGAGATAATCACCCTTATCCTTAAGTTCAGTCGATAATTCACGGACACCATGTCCCGCAGTAACCACCAGGAAGCCCACATAGTCCATGACTCCGCCCTCCACTGGCTTCAGGAAGTCAGCAAGGCAGAGATACGGCTCCACATTCTGGCGCGGGAAGGTGAAGGTATGCAGCACCTTGGCCTGATCCTGCGGATCATAGATCAGAATATCATTCCCGCGTGACTGGGCCGGGAAGAACTGATACATCGCATGCGGCACAATCGTGCCTTCCAGCATCGCCTGATGCAGAATATCGTCCACGGTCTCTTTCAATTCTACCGTACGCGGGTCCCGCGCTGCCAATTGCGCCTCTACAGAGCCGCGCAGACCGAGATGATGGCCAAGCAGCATCTGCATATTCACATAAGGAATCACATGTCCCAGCGGATAATTCCGCAGGACATGACGCTCCAGATCAGGCGGGATGAACACCGGGGCATCAGCCGAGATCTTGGAGCGGACTGCGCGCGTAAGCTCGGGCAGCGGCGCTTGCGGAGCGACAGCTACGGCAGCCTCAGCCTCCTCGCGGACCTCCTCCTCAATCTTCACCCGCTCCAGCGGGTTCATCAGCCGGTTGGCGATATCCAGACCGTCCATGGCATCCTTGGCATATAAGACGAGCCCGTCATACTCCGGACGGATTCGGGTCTTGGTGAATTTGCGGGTCAGTGCCGCACCGCCCACCATAATCGGCACATCAATCCCGGCGGACCGCAGATCCTGCGCAGTCAGCACCATCTGCTGCGCCGACTTCACCAGCAGTCCCGACAAGCCGATGGCGTCAGCCTTTTCCTTGCGGAAGGCTTCAATAATATTCTCCGGCGGAACCTTGATCCCCAGATTGACGATCTCATAACCGTTGTTGGAGAGAATAATCTCGACCAGGTTTTTACCGATATCATGTACATCGCCCTTGACGGTCGCAAGCATGATTCTCCCCTTAACCGAGGTCTCATCCTTCTGCATGAACTGCTCCAGATGGCTTACAGAGGCCTTCATGACCTCCGCACTCTGAAGCACCTCTGCCACGATTAATTCATTGTTATTGAACAGCCTTCCGACCTCAGACATCCCCGCCATCAGCGGTCCATTAATAATCTCCAGCGGAGGCGAGGTCTTCAGCGCTTCATCCAGATCCGGGATCAGCCCCTCCTTAGTTCCTTCTACCACATAGGAAGCTAAGCGCTCCTCCAGGGAGAGATTGGAGATCTTCTCCTTCTTCTCGACCTTTTTGCCGCGAAAAGCCGCCACGAACGCTGACAAGGTGTCGTCATTCGTATTATAGATCAGCTCTTCTGCGAGCTTGCGCTCCTCTTCAGGGATCGATGCGTACCGCTCCACCTTCTCGGTGTTCACAATGGCATAATCCAGACCGGCCTTGGTGCACTCGTACAGGAATACTGAGTTCAGCACCTCGCGGCCGGCTTCCGGCAGACCGAAGGAGACATTACTGATACCGAGAATCGTGTGAACAGCAGGCATAGCCTCCTTGATCAGACGGATGCCGTCAATCGTCTCCTTGGCGGAGCCGATATACTGCTCATCCCCGGTTCCAACAGGGAACACAAGGGTATCGAAGATCAGATCCTCGGGAGCCAGACCGTATTTGTTGACAAGCAGATCGTAGGAACGTCTGGCAACCTCAAGTTTGTCCTTAGCCAGTATAGCCTGACCGGTCTCATCGATGGTGCCTACTACAATCGCTGCTCCGTATTTATGAATCAGAGGTGTGACATGCTCGAATTTCTCTTCACCATCTTCAAGGTTAATGGAGTTAATGATCGCTTTACCCTGACAATACTGCAAGGCCAGATCAATGACCTTCGGGTCCGTCGTATCGATCATTAACGGCACCTTGACCTTCTTCACCACCAGCTCCAGGAACCGCATGATGTCTTCCGTCTCATCCCGGTCCGGGTCCTGCACGCAGACATCAATAACCTGTGCGCCGCTCTTCACCTGGGCACGGGCTATCTCCGAAGCTTCCTCATATTTCCCCTCGACGATTAGACGCTTGAACTTCCGGGAACCGAGGACATTGGTCCGTTCACCGACCATATACGGACGGTTCTCACTCTCCACGTACACCGGCTCTATCCCCGACAAAGCCGGAGGATGCTGGCCGTCAAGCTTACGCGGCGGGTAAGCCGCCATCACTTCAGCCATCGCCCGGATATGATCAGGAGTCGTTCCGCAGCAGCCGCCGGCAATGTTCAGCCAGCCCTTCTCAGCGAAGCCGCCCAGCTTACGGGCCAGAGAATCCGGGGATTCATGATAATTCCCGTTCTCATCCGGCAGACCTGCGTTCGGGTAGCAGCTGACGGCCGCTGAAGAGATCGCGGACAGCGAACGGATATGATCCCGCATGAACTCCGGTCCGGTAGCACAGTTCAGTCCGATGGACACCGGCTTCAGATGCTCCAGCGAAATATAGAAGGCTTCTATATTCTGACCGGCAAGTGTAGTTCCCATTGGTTCAATCGTTCCTGAAATCATCACCGGCAGCGTAATTCCGCTCTTCTCGAAGGCGTTACGGATGCCAATGCTTCCAGCCTTCACGTTCAGGGTATCCTGGGATGTCTCCAGGAGCAGCGCGTCCACCTTGCCGTCGATCAGGGCAACAGCCTGTTCTTCATAGCTGTCTATAAGCTCCTTGAAGGTGACTCCCCCGGTAACGGAAAGCGTCTTGGTGGTCGGTCCCATAGCTCCTACAACATAACGCGGGCGCTGCGGTGTATCATATTTATCAGCGGCATTACGTGCAAGTCTGGCGGCCGCAAGGTTAATCTCCCGGGCACGGTCCTGAATATCATATTCGGCAAGCACCACTGAAGTGGCACCGAAGGTATTCGTCTCAATCAGATCTGCACCGGCCTCCAGGTATTTCTCATGAATGTCCTGAATAACCTCCGGCCGGGTCAGGACCAGCATTTCATTACAGCCATCCAGGTCATCCCCGCCGAAATCCTCACCGGTGAGCGGCACCTGTTGAATCATGGTACCCATAGCTCCATCTAGTATCAATATGCGCTGCTGCAAGCTCTCAGCAAGTGTGTATTTAGCCACTTTCCATCCCCCCAGTGAAACATTAGAGTAATTTTAGCAGAATAAAGGGATTTCGGAAAGCCTTCCTTTCCACCCTGCATTATTTGTATTTCCATTGATTTTATTTCTTTTAAGGCGCTACCACCAGTTGCTTGCTTGGCATGGAATGCTGCGTCCGGGCAGTCACATGTGAAGTGACACTGAATTCGCCTGCCTCTTCAAAGGTATATTCCCCGACATAAGCCCCTTCTCCAGCACTTTCACCCGTGATTTCAACCTTCCGGGTCTTATCCGCTGCCTCGTTGACTTCAAACATTACTTCTCTCGCATCATCAACCGGTTCACCGTCCTGTGTCACCACAGCCTTGAAGCTAACTGCCGTACCTGCGGTTACTTCCTCCGGGGTCCAGCTCAGCTCCACCTTAATCGGTGACATGGAGGAATTGGCCGCAGCATGCATCTGCATCTCATCTTCCTTATTTCCCGAGCATCCGGCTAGCGTCATCCCCATTATAATGCATATAAGTCCCCTGCGTATCCTTGGCTTCATCATCTGAAGTCCTCCCGGTTCATAGGTAGATTCTTCTTCATCCACGAACATATCAATTCTATATTACAATGAAAGTCAGATCACTACTCTTCTTATTATACACATTTTATTCAATTTGCCTTAAAGAAGCTGTATGATTCACTCGTTAACATGAGAATAGTCATATCTTTGATGGTGCGCACATGGGTGAACGCTACGCGAACGGACCGATGTTCCAATCGCTGTGCTCTCCAGATTTTTTTTCATTCATGTGGTGAAAATCCGGAGACTGCTGATGCTTCCGAAGCGAGCTTTCCTGCGGAAAGCTTTCAGGCGAACGCTATCGCTTTTCCACATTCGTTCCGTCCTCTCCGCTGTTTAAGCGGGATACGAAAATACTTTTCAAATAAAAAAATAAAGAGCAACAATTCTCCAGTGACGGGAGGACCGTTGCTCTTTGACCTTTTACAATTTTAAAAACACAGATGTTTCAATTATAGGGAGTCTACCAGCGGCAGAAGCTCTGAAAGATGACTGATCTGGTAATCCGGCGTAATCTCCGGGTCCGCAGCTTTTGCGTTGCGGTTGATCCAGACCGTGGTCAATCCGGCAGACAAGCCGCCAAGAATATCTGTCGTAAGCTTATCGCCCACCATTATCCCTTGCTCTGGAGTAATATCCAGCAGTCCGAGCGCATGCTCGAAGATTCCCTTGTCCGGCTTGCCTTTGCCGAAGCTTCCTGAAATTACAATGTGGTCAAAATACGGAGTAAGCTCCGGCACACCATCCAGCTTCTCCTGTTGAAGTGCCGGGCAGCCGTTCGTCAGCAGCAGCAGCTTCACCTTACCGCGCAGTTCGTTCAGCACCTGAAGTGTCTCTTCATAGATGTAGGGACGGCTACGGCGCTCAGCGGCGAACTTATCAGCCAGCTGTGCAGCCAACGCTTCATCCTCTACCCCGAGTGCGGCGAGGCCGCGGCGCCAGGATTCCTTGCGGTAGACGGGGGCAAGCTGTTCCAATTGACGGAACTCCGGCTGCTCACCGGCAGTGAAGTTCGCCCACAGCGCTTCAAATGGGTTAATTCCGATCAGCTTCGTGAACGGATACGTCTCATAGGATTCATAGAGGGCACGGGCTTCTCTGCGTACAGCAGCTTCCAGCTCCTGCGGATCAACGGAATCTCCAGCAGCCTCACAAGCATAGCGGAAGGCTTCTTCCACGCTGCGGTCATCCCACAGCAGAGTATCGTCAAGGTCAAATAGTACGGCGGTAATCGGCATTAGTTCTCCCACTCCCTATATGCTGGTCTGTCTTCCTATTCGTGCACTAGTTCAATATTATTGTTCTTGGCGAACTGCTCCAGTCGTTCCCCCATCGCAGCGGTGTCATAACGGTTAATCAGCTTGGAGAAAATCCACTGCTTGCGCTTACCCTTATACTTAATGGTAACTACACTGCGTGATAAGGTGATCTTCTCAATATCCGCCGCAGCCAGGAAGCGTTCGCGGTTGTATTTAATAGTAGAGATACGCGCACGCTCAACCTTAAGGAATGGACGGCGGAAGAACAGCAGCGCAGCGAGCAGGAAGTACAGCACTACCCCCAGCCAGTTGGCCAGAATCCCGCTTCCTTTAGCTTCGTCAATCGAGCCGACCACCCAGAACATGATGCCAAGCAGCATCAGTACAACGGGGAATACAATATTCCGGCCTTTGAAAATATCGATGCTTTTCGCGGCAGTCTTTGTGCTGGAAGTGTAAATGGAATCCTTCCCCTGCTTCTTTCGCTGCTGGTTAATTTGCTTGGTGTTGCGTTGAACCATTCTTTCCCAAGAACGGGCCATGTAAGTTCCCCCTAGTCATCCTGTATTATCTATGAAAAGGCAACAGGCTAATGCTTAAGTCCGTTATTGCCCTCTTCATGCTCCGGATTGTCCACAATTTCGATAGTATCAAGCTGGGCCCGAAAGTTAGTGCGGATATTCCCCAGGTAAATCTCACGGAGCTTGGCACGTTCAGCCAGTTCCTCTTCATTCAGGCCGCCGTTCTTAGCTTTGCGTGCCAATTCATTGATGCGTGCGACCAATTCGTCAATATTCAATACGTTTCCCTCCCTCTAAATTCATTTTAACTTTGCCATGAGAAAAAGAGCTTGTCAAGGTCTACCCCCTGAAAGCTCTCCAAGTCGATCACTAGCCTGCTGCATTCCTTCAGTATAAAGGTAAAGTCAGAATATCTCCGGCCTTAATGAAGCTGTTCTCCAAATGATTACTCTTCATTATTCCTTCTATATATACGGCTGTCTTCATGTCCTCAGGCTTGTTGCTTAACGCAATGCTCCATAAGGTATCTCCGCGTTCGACTACGATCCGCTTATCCGGCTTCATTGAAGAGACCGAACCGGCAAAAACATTCCCCACCACAGTGAATCCCGAAATAACAAGCATTAGCACCAGAAGCAGCTTCATCAGGCTGACCTGACGGAATAGTGATGATAGCGCAGAGAGACTATGAAGAATCGCGCCCTTGATCTTGGTTACATTACTATGAGCAGTTGGATTACCGGGAGCGGACACCTTGATATCCTCATTATTGTAAATGCTGTTGTATGTACTATACTTTAACATGATCATCATCCTCCAAACACATGTTCTTGCTTTCGAAAATAATATAACACGAACATGTGTTTCGATCAATAGTTTTTTCGGAACGTTTGTTCTCTATTTTTTCGTTCTCTTATTTTCCTCATTTTAGAACTTATGTTTGTACGAACGGAAGTTCTATGTTATAATTTTCCCAAACATAGTATATGGGGTTGATACCGATGTCAAAGATTTCTAGTCGTCAGCTGGCGATCCTGGAATTTATACGTAATGAAGTCCGCAGCAAGGGTTATCCTCCGTCCGTCCGCGAGATTGGCGAGGCTGTCGGACTGGCCTCCAGCTCCACCGTGCATGGTCACTTGGACCGGCTTGAGAAGAAGGGCCTGATCCGGCGTGACCCAACGAAACCGCGTGCCATTGAATTACTCGGTCAGGAAGATTCAGAGAATGTGCATCAATTCGTCCAGACCGTTACCCGCATCCCGGTAGTGGGTAAGGTTACAGCTGGTGTTCCTATTACAGCTACAGAGAATATTGAGGATTACTTCCCTTTGCCTGCTCATTATGTAGGCGATAACAAGGTATTTATGCTATCTGTTCTTGGTGACAGTATGGTGGATGCCGGAATTATGAACGGGGATTATGTCATCGTACGCCAGCAGCAGACTGCCGACAACGGCGATATTGTTGTAGCGATGACCGAAGAAGATGAAGCAACTGTCAAGACCTTCTACAAGGAACGGGATCATATCAGGCTGCAGCCGGAGAATCCGGCATATGAGCCTCTTCGCCTTAACCGCGTTACGATTTTGGGACGGGTCATCGGATTATTCCGCGATATCCACTAATCTACTCCCCGCTTAAGAACAGGCTGCTCCGCACCATGCGAAGCAGCCTGTTTTCTGTTCATTTCACTTTGTATAATGGCCAAAAAGTCGAATGCAAACATTTGTTCGCACTCGGCTTTTTGGCCATTTTTCTGCGAACCGCTGCATAGCTCCGCACATATCCTGTTACAAAGGAGTGCTGATCTGTATGCCCAATTACCGAATTATCGTCGATCTGTCACAGCGCATGCTGTACCTGCTGGATAATGACGTTGTCACCAGAGGCTTCCCTGTCGGCATCGGCAAAATGTTAACCGTCTCGCCTGTAGGCGAATACACCATCATTAACAAGCAGCCCAATCCGGGCGGCCCGTTCGGTGCCTTCTGGATGGGACTGTCCAAGCCGCACTACGGCATCCACGGAACCAATGACCCCTCCTCCATCGGCCATATGGTCTCTCACGGCTGTATCCGTATGTACAATGCAGATGTTCTGGCTCTAGCCGCCCTCGTACCTATAGGTACCCGTGTCACCATCCGGGAATAGGAACGTCACAAAAACCCTTGAGACGCCAGATTGCGCCCCAAGGGTTCCTGTGACTCCTATGAATTAGAGAGGATACAGACTACAGCACACTTCTCAACAGACGGATAGCCACCGTATTCAAACGAATGGCCTCGCGGATCGATTCTCTGGCTGCCAGTAGCTCTCTTCTGGCCCGCGAACCTCTAGGCACTCTGCGCAGATTCTCATTGATTTCTTCCAGTCTCTCCAGCAGGACAGCCCGCTGTGTCAGCAGGACATTAATGGCTCTGCGAATCCGGTTACGTTCTCTTTGGCTCATCTTTACACCTCTTTTACACTTGGATAGTATAAGAGATGCCAAGAATGACTCCAAAGATTGTGTGATTCGGCAGTAATGTTAGAGCCGCAGACAGCGGGTAGCGAATTCTGCTCACTTCTTGTTCAATCGTACCCGGAATTCAAATTCATCGCGTCTATAAGTCATTCCGGCCAGCACTATGTACTCCGGTGTCCATTTCTGTACAGGTCCGGCATAATCAGCAATCACATGCGGTTTGCCATCAACCAGCTGAACGACGTAGACCTGTACCTGTGCCAGTGCGGCAGCGAAGAGATCAGCATCACTGGACAGAACTTTATAAGCCGTATTCAACTTCGTTCCTCCTTGTTCCACAACCATATTAAAGATTCCGTCTCGAATCTATTCAATTATACCGGGTTATGGAACAATATGTAAACCATATTTACAGCTTAATAAA
Source organism: Paenibacillus sp. FSL R7-0302 (assembly GCF_038006885.1). Taxonomy (NCBI): domain Bacteria; kingdom Bacillati; phylum Bacillota; class Bacilli; order Caryophanales; family Paenibacillaceae; genus Paenibacillus; species Paenibacillus sp. FSL R7-0302. The sequence goes on along the minus strand of NZ_JBBOWB010000001.1, from coordinate 2,443,665 downwards.
CAGGATTTTGAACAATCCGATATACTTCTTCGTGGCCCCGCCATCCCGGGTAAAAAAATTGGTATTCTTAAGGTCCGGTACACTGAATACAGAGAACAAAATGTAGTTATCCCTCTTGGTCAATGACTCAATTACAGGCTGGGCCACCAGTTTGGTAATTCCGTCGCCTATTTCCTGATCAAGCGTATTCTCCAGATTCTTTACAGAATATTCACTGAATGCTTCCTTTCCCGGATTCGTAACCGCCATCACAATCAGAACTAGGATAAGGACCAGTAACGACTTACCGCCCGATCTCCTGCGGACTCTGCGTGCAGGGATTGGCGTATCATAAAGCGAATTCATTCTTTTCCCCCTCTACTACAGAATATATAGTATCTCTTGCAGCATGACCCCCAGCGGATTCAACATCATCCGGTACACGAACAGCATCCCACTGCTAATACCACTGCCCCCGACATCCATGCTGCTCCAATCCCACACCGGCAGAGGCGGCGCATCCAGCCCATATTGCTCCATAAGCCTCGCTTGGGTCTCCGCTGGCACAGCCGCTCCTTCCGCCCCAGCCACCGGACCTATCAACGCCAGGATGAGCATCAGCGAAAGCATAATCTTATATGTATTCTTCATCATCCGCTCCCATGTCTGCCACTAGGATTCTCTTCTGGTTAAGTATATAGGAGATGGAATAGTATGTAAAATGGATTGATCTGAAGTTATAATTCCTTTATATTATGATGTAAGGGCTTTGCTCAGTCGTCATCTTCACTCCTCTCCCCCATACTAAAAATCGGGAGAGTTTTTTTAAGTAGGAGATAAATGTATGAATGGAAATAAAGTTATCCTCATTCTTCTGTCCATATCCATACTGGGTGTAATCCTTTACTTCGGAATAGCTTATGGACTGCTATGGTATGCCTTCCGGTCCCCGGTTCCCATTGAAGAATAATCTATAAAACCTGGGAGGGAACGTGAATGGATTTTCGCTTAAGGCTATGCCGCTCATCCAAGGTGTTCTGATCAGCGAATATTCGCCAGAGATCCTCCCTACGATCAACCAACTTACAAAGCAGCTAGGCACATACTACGCTTGGTGGTAGTAGGCGCCTTTTTTATAAACATACTTCGGAATAACTTATATACTAATGTAGCAGATCTTCCGCCCCCCGTTTGACTTTGAACAATAATCTTAGAACTACACCATCTAAGTAATGTCATCATGTTAAGATTACTTATAATCAAAAAGCACCTCCAAAATATATATTTCATGAGATAAACTTATAGAATCGTGATATTATTTGGAGGTGTACTTATGCGAAATATAGATTATACAAACTATTATTGGCAAGATGATGAAATTAGATTGCGTTCAATAGAGGCTGAGGATTGGGAAAGTATATATTTAACTGCATTCGATACCCCTGCCCGTCGTTTTCTGGAATGTACTATTGAATTGCCGCCTACAATCTCGGATGCGAAGAAATTCGTTGAAGAGAACGTTGAATTTTCATCCACTAATGGCCGAATCATGTTTACTATTGAAAATATGAATGGTGAAACGGTAGGTGGTATTAATCTAAACAGCATTGACGAGAGGAATGGTACTTTCAGCATAGGTATTGTAATTGATCATCCCTATCGAGGTAAGGGTTACGGTACCAGGGCAGTGCACATGCTCTTAAAATATGCATTTTTCGAGCGTAGACTTAATAAATTTAATGATTATGTTCTGGACGCAAATAAGGCATCGGCTGCTATGCTTAGAAAATTAGGATGCGTTCAAGAAGGAGTCCGACGTCAAATCTTCTATATCAATGGTAAATATCATGATTCTATGTTGTTTGGTTTAACAAAGAATGAATATAGGGATCTTCATCATAAGGATCACCAAAATATATAATCATACATTAACCTAATCAGAGACGTTCAGTTCCATATACCAACAGCAGTCCGGGATTTATTTCTCGGTAAAAGAGAGCTGTTGGTTTTTTATATTAGAGTTTGTTGAGGTGATCAAATTGAAGAAATACAACAGATCTGAAAAAGTCATTATTGGAGTGCTGCTTGGTATGACTGCTGTGCTAGCTTTAGGAAGCCTGTTCTTTTGGTATGTCTTCAGCACAATATAAAATAATCTCCTCGCTGCCGCCAATTGTATTCGGTTTTTTGCATACATTGGGCCTGGTCGTCTCCGTGACACCCATTGTATTCGGTTTTTCGCATACATTTGGCCCTCATGTCCTCGCCACTGTCCAATGTATTCGGTTTTTCACATATATTTCGCCTTGTCGCCCCCCGGCGATCCATTGTATTCGGTTTTCCGCATACATCTTGGCCCCCACATACGTAAGAGCACTAGATCCCCGGACAGATGTAAATCATACTCTCTAAAAAAATATAAAAAGCCCCCAGCGTGTATAGCGACAGGGGCTGCTTGTATCCTAGTAAAGCGTCATGTACTGATCTCTTTCATTTTTTACGATTATTTTTAATTATCCTATAGCTTTCTATTTTATGGATTGAGCTTTCATTTATCTATTTTTGATAGTTTTGTCTGTTGTAGCATTAGCTTGCCTACCTGGTACCTCTTTCGCAGATAATGCCCAAGCCTCTTTCTCAAAACAAAAGCTATAACCATAATGGGTGACGTATTTAATAGTTGGGATACGTACTTATTAAGTTCCGTCGAAACGTACACATTTAATTATGATAAAAGTGATGGAAGCTTTTTGAGATTTTATTTGGGAGACAAAAACCACAAAGGAATGAAAATAATATATTCGCCTAATGGTTCGGTTTATTTTAATGGGCATACTACGGCAAGTAACGGTTATCAAGTTTACAAAGAAGGACCTGCCGGGCCAGCAGGAGTCTATACCATTAAAGTTTCATCAGATAATGGAGCTACTAGATTCGATTATCAATACGGAATCGCAGCTAGAGAAATCCACCGGTGACTGGCTAAATCCGAATTAACCCAAGAGTTCTCCACCGCTCCTGTCCCCGCAAAAAGAGGCAGTGGCTCCAATTCCCCTCTAATTTGCAGGGGCTTGGTGGGGATTGAACAATTTTCGAGGAGAGGTTGGTTAATCCGCCCCTTTATTGAAGTGTAGTAACTACGTCCACTCCATATTGATCCCAGGAACATATTCTGTTATATGTCAAATCAATAGGAGGCAGCTACTATGTCTTGCCCGAAGCATCGAAAAGTAATTGTCGTAAAACTGCACCCGGGTCAAAAAGCGATTATCGTTTGTAAGCATAAAAAACGCCGGCGGCATTGCTAAGATGAATTACAAGGGGCTGTTCCAAAAGCCATGAAATGGCTACTGGGACAGTCCTTTATTTTGGAGTAGAACATCGTTAAAAACAAAAAGAAATCCTCCCGCGTCCACATACAAAAAAGCCCCCTGCGTTTAGAGCGCCGGGGGCTACTGTATCCTAGTAAAGCGTCATGTACTGATCTCTTTCCCACTCGTGGACCTGGGTCCGGTAGATATCCCATTCGATTTCCTTCAGCTCGTAGAAGTGGGCCAGGGCGTGTTCGCCGAGGGCTTCAGTGATCACGTGGCTGCGGATCATTTCGTTCAGGGCTTCCTTCAGATCGGCTGGCAGACTTGGGATGCCTTCTTCGATCCGCTCTTCTTCGGACATCACATAGATGTTACGGTCGATAGGAGCTGGAAGATCGAGCTGACGCTTAATTCCATCCAGACCTGCCTTCAGCATAACAGCCAGTGCAAGGTAAGGGTTAGCCGCAGGGTCCGGGTTACGAACCTCAACGCGTGTGCTAAGTCCTCTCGAAGCCGGAATACGGATCATTGGGCTACGGTTACTTGCAGACCAGGCTACATAACAAGGTGCTTCATAACCAGGCACCAGACGCTTGTAAGAGTTGACAGTCGGGTTAGTGATCGCTGCAAAAGCACGTGCGTGCTTCAGAATCCCCGCCATGTAATAACGGGCAGTCTTGCTAAGGCCCAGCTTATCGCTCTCATCGTAGAACATATTCTCTTTGCCTTTGAACAGGGATTGGTGAGCGTGCATACCAGATCCGTTCATACCGAACAGCGGCTTAGGCATAAAGGTTGCATGCAGGCCGTGATGGCGGGCTACCGTCTTCACGACAAGCTTGAAGGTCTGAATCTGATCCGCTGCCTTGATGGCATCGGCATATTTGAAGTCAATTTCATGCTGGCCGGAAGCCACTTCGTGGTGGGAGGCTTCAATTTCAAAGCCCATCTCTTCCAGTGTCAATACGATTTCGCGGCGGCAGTTCTCCCCAAGATCCATTGGCGCCAGATCGAAATATCCACCCTGGTCATTCAGCTCTGTAGTCGGATTGCCCTTCTCGTCTGTTCTGAACAGGAAGAATTCCGGCTCCGGTCCAACATTCATAGCTGTAAAGCCCATTTCTTCCGCTTCCTGCAGACAACGCTTGAGGATACCACGCGGGTCTCCGGCAAACGGTGTGCCATCCGGCATGTACACATCACAAATCAGACGTGCCACACGGCTGTCAGTCACCCAAGGGAAGATCACCCAGGTGCTCAGGTCCGGATACAGATACATATCGGATTCTTCAATCCGCACATAACCTTCGATGGACGAGCCATCGAACATCATTTTATTGTCGAGTGCTTTTTCAAGCTGGCTTACCGGAATCTCTACATTCTTGATCGTTCCCAGCAAATCGGTGAATTGCAGGCGAATAAACCGGACGTTCTCGTCCTTGGAAATGCGCAGAATATCCTCTTTAGTAAAGCTCACGTTACCCTCTCCCTTTCAACAGCTCTATATTATTTATTAAAAAACCGGGATAGCTCACCTTGGATTAGAGACACTTGTCCCGGTCTTTTACCGGAAACCAGCTCCTGCTTCAGCAGACGGTGAAGCTGCGAATCAGACAACTCTCTACGTCTCACCTCTGTGTCAGGGGTAATAACCGTAGCTTCTTCAGATTCCTTCGAGACAGGATTCATCACCTGCTTGATGCCGGCAATATTAACACCCTTCTCAATCAACGCCTTGATCTCAAGCAGACGTTCCACATCATTAAAAGAGAACAAACGCTGGTTGCCGGAGGTACGCGCAGGTACGATCAGGCTGTGCTGCTCATAATAACGAATTTGTCTGGCGGATAGATCTGTTAACTTCATTACGATTCCAATCGGAAATAATGCCATATTTCTGCGGATTTCATCACCCATGACTCATCCAACCTTCCAATGATCTTTTTCTCATCTCATTGTACATTTCCTTATATGGCGTGTCAATGGTATGTGAGTTTTTCTCACAAGATTTCTTTCACCCATTGTGAGATTAACAGATCAAAGTGTCCGATGCATGGGATTTGGTTCCCCGAAGTATATCACAAAGAGCAATCCGCAGGCAAAATCCGCCCACATAACAGGGCTTTAGTTCCGATGACGAAATAGATGCTTTGCGGGGGCCTTAAAGGCTTACTGTACATGTTTCATGGCATGTCACGCTTCAACGACCCATTCCCCTTCTCCAGCCGGAGTCTCGAATCCGTTCAGGAAACGGGTCAGAATCTCCTCGGTAATGGTGAATGCCGCATTGGCATCCATCCGCTCGCTTCTTAACAGGAGCCGCCGCCGTAGCTCTTCAGGCTGTACCTTGAGGAAGATCACAGCCCATTTCCCGCCATACTCCCCGATCAGCTGCTTGTAATCATCCCGGCGCTGCCGCTGCCAGAAGCTGAAATCCACCACCACATGACGCTTCGCCTGAACCAGCTGCACCAGCTCTTTGCGCAGCTTGCGTTCCGACTGTTCCTTCAAGGATTCGTACTCCTCCTCAGGATAATCTATCCCGTAGCGGCCATATGTACTCCAGATATCCTCATCGATGGACAGCCGGACGAACCCCTCATGCTCCAGCTTAAGCGCAAAAGTCGTTTTGCCCGAACCCGCTACTCCGCACATCATGACGACTAGTGGAGCCTTGTCCGCACTCCTTTTCTGCAACAATCCCTCGATTGCTTCTGCTTCGTACATCGGCCTCTGCCTCCTATGTGTTCGAGAACTACAGCAGCTTGCGCTCCCTCATGCTCTGAAGAGCCATTAATACCCCGTATTTGACATGAGAATAGGTTAATCCGCCTTGCATGTACCCGATATACGGTGCGCGAATGGGCGCGTCGGCTGACAGCTCCAGGCTTCCGCCCTGGATGAAGGTCCCGGCAGCCATGATGACTGGATGCTCATATCCCGGCATGTCCCAAGGCTCAGGCACGACGTGGCTGTCTACCGCTGCTGCGCGCTGGATGCCTTGTACGAAGGCAATCAGATGCTCGGGTCCGTCAAAAGCCACCGCCTGAATCAGATCCGTACGCGGCTCATGCCAGGCAGGCTTGGTGGTGAAGCCGCAGCGCTGGAATACCGCCGCTGCGAAGATACTTCCCTTCACAGCCTGTCCCACCGTATGCGGGGCCATGAACAGGCCTTGATACAGGCCGCGCGTCGTGCCGAGCATCGCTCCTACCTCACCGCCGATTCCAGGGGCAGTCAGACGGTAGGCCGCCAGCTCCACCAGCTCTGCACGGCCGCAGATATAACCGCCGGTCTCGGCGATTCCGCCGCCGGGATTCTTGATCAGCGAACCGGCTACCAGATCAGCGCCAACCTGCGGCGGCTCCAGCGTCTCGGTGAACTCACCGTAGCAATTATCCACGAATACGATCACATCCGGCTTAATGGCTTTTACCCGCGCTGCCATCTCGCCAATCTCAGCGACCGTGAAGGACGAACGCCAGTCATAGCCGCGCGAACGCTGGATTCCGATGACCTTGGTCTTGTCATTTATTGCTAAGGCGACCTCCTCCCAGTCAACCTTTCCCTCTTCTGTCAGCGCTGTCTCCCGGTAGCCGATGCCGAAATCTGCCAGAGAGCCGCTCCCGTCTCCTGGCTTCCCCACCACCTTGTGCAGCGTATCATAGGGGCGTCCTGTAATGTACAGAAGCTCATCTCCGGGCCGCAGCACACCGAACAGAGCGGTTGATATGGTATGAGTTCCTGAAGCGAAATGCGGCCGGACTAGCGCCGCTTCCGCACCGAATACTTCAGCATAGACCAGATCCAGCACCTCACGCCCCCGGTCATTGTAGGCATAACCGGTAGAACCTGCGAAGTGAAAATCACTCACATGCTGACGCTGGAAGGCTTCGATCACCTTCCACTGATTATGATCCACAATCCGGTCCAGCGCCTTGACCGCACCTTCAATTTCAAGCTCTGCAGCTTCCGCTGCCTGTAATAAATCCTCTGCAAATCCTGCCATGTCCCCTTCATCTCTCCTAACATTCTGTATAATGATGCCCCGCTTCCGCAAGTGATGTACAGTCTGATAGGCATCGATTCCCGGAAAACCCGCACAACAAAGCCTGCCTGGATCAATATCCGAAGCAGACTGTTGCTATGCGGGCTATGAATGCTTCCTATCTTAGCGGTTCATGCCAACTCCCAGCGGGTCAGATAAGCCATTATTGCGGCTCCACGAATTCAGCCAGCTTGTAGCTCCATTTATCGTAATCCTCTTTATTCAGCCTCACGTTATAGAGTACATCGCTTCCGTCATAATCCTGTTCAAGCACCTCGCCCACCCGGTAGAGCAGAGAGGACAGATCCCCGCGGTCACCGGGAATGCGGAAGATTAGAGTATCCCCGGCCAGCTGATCGCTGATGATCTCCGTGATCCGTGAGAGGTCCTCCTCATTAAAAGCACTGATCTTCAGGAAGCCCTCACCGGTCGGGAGCATCTCCAGCTGCTCCGGCTGACACAGATCGATTTTGTTGAACAATACGATCTGCGGTTTGCCTGCCGCGCCCAGATCCTGCAGAATACTCTGAACGACCTCCATCTGCTCCTCACGCATCGGAGAAGAGGAATCCACCACATGCAGCACCAGATTGGCTTCATTCACTTCCTCCAGCGTAGCGCGGAAGGAGGCTACGAGATCATGCGGCAGATTCTGAATGAAGCCGACGGTGTCTGTAAGCACGACCTCCTTGCTGCCCGGAAGCTGAAGCACACGCGAGGTCGGGTCAAGGGTAGCGAACAATTGGTTCTCGATGTACACATCGGCATCGGTCAGCTGCTTCAGCAGCGTGGATTTGCCCGCGTTGGTATAGCCTACCAGTGCCACCTGAACCGCACCGCTCTTGCGGCGGTGTTCACGGTGCAGCTCACGGGTCTTGACCACCTCATCCAGCTGGCGCTTCAGCTCGGTAATCCGCTCACGGATATGCCGGCGGTCCGTCTCCAGCTTGCTCTCTCCGGGACCTCTCGTACCAATTCCGCCTCCCTGACGCGACAGATTCTTGCCTTGCCCGGACAGGCGCGGCAGCAGATAAGACAGCTGGGCCAGCTCTACCTGGATGATCCCTTCACGGGTCTTCGCGCGTCCGGCGAAGATATCAAGAATCAGCTGTGTGCGGTCAATGATTTTGAGATCCAGCGCCTCTTCCAGATTACGCACCTGCGCCCCGGACAGCTCCTGATCGAAGATGGCAGTATTCGCGCCAAGCCCGTCAGCGGCCATCCGAAGCTCTTCCACCTTACCCTTACCGATAAACCACCTGGAATCGGGGGTCTCCTTATTCTGCCGCAATACATCCAGCACCTCTAGCCCGGCGGTCTCTGCTAATTGTACCAGCTCCTGGAGCGAGAGCTCAGGGTCGATCCCGGTGCGTTTGATCTTGTCAGTCACCAGACTGACCAGAATCGCCCGGTCCTGCACTTCTGTCTCTGTGTCATGTGTTGTAGTTGCCATTCATTCCATGCTCCTCATCTATTCTTCCTGGACTATCCTTTGAAATCCTCGGTCCGCAGCGTCATCAGCTCCTGCTTGCCCGGACTTGTACTCTCATACTGGTTCAAGAGCCGCACAGCCTGTGCGCGTACCGCCTTCTCAATACTGTTGCGTACATACCTTGCATTGCTGAAAGCATGCAGACTCTCTGTCTTCTCCATAAGCAAATGCTGCTTGAGTCTGAGTATGGCCTGCGGCATCAAAATATAATCACGGTCCTTGGCCATCAGCTCGGCAATCTGCAGCAGCTGGTCGATGGTATAATCGGGAAATTCAACCTGGATCGGAAACCGCGAGGGCAGACCCGGATTGCTCATCAGAAAATAGTCAATCTCGCCGGAATACCCGGCCAGAATCAGGACAAACTGGCTGCGGTGGTCCTCCATCGATTTCACTAGCGTGTCGATGGCCTCCTTGCCGAAATCCTTGTCTCCGCCGCGGGCCAGACTGTAAGCTTCATCGATGAAGAGAATACCGCCGAGCGCTTTTTTCACCAGATCCCGCGTCTTCTGGGCAGTATGTCCGATATATTCGCCTACCAGATCTGCGCGCTCTACTTCAATCAGATGCCCTTTGCTGAGCACACCCATCCGCTGGAACAGCTTCGCCACAATCCGTGCAACCGTGGTTTTGCCAGTCCCCGGATTGCCCTTGAATACCATATGGTAGGCCTGGCCTCCGGTGGCAAGTCCGGCTTCACTGCGCATCTGGGCCACCTGCAGCAGGGCATAGATCTCGAAGACCAGCTCTTTGATGTTATCCAGACCTACAAGTGCATCCAGCTCCCGGCTCAGCTCCTGGAACAGTCCGCTATGGCTGCCGGGCTTGGGAGCTGCCGTGCCGCCTGCGCTATCAGCCGGCAAGCCGGACACCGGGGCCGGAGCCTGATTATTCAGCACAATGTTAATCTGCCTGGACGGTCTGCGTTCTTCCCGTCCGCTGCTTGCCGCCGCTACATGTCCGTTCACCTAGTTCACCTCATTATACAGGTCTGACTTGCTCTAACCAGTCTATTCCAGTATAAAAGGCGTTATTAGCAGTTTTGGAAATTAGCAGATTTACAGCGACAGCTCCTGCAACTTCCATTTGGTGTAGGCCAGAATCTCGCGGGACTTATACTTAAGCATCGACATCACTTTAGACTCTGCGACACCAAGCTCCGGGTTCTTGTACCCCAGCTTATGCGCAATTTCCAAGGCGCGGCGGCCATGGAAATCATGGGTAATCACGACGGCTGAAGACAAGCCCTCCTGCTGCATGACGGTCTTGCTGAAGAGCAGGTTCTCGTAAGTGCTGGTAGACTGGTCCTCCAGATAGATCACCTTATCCGGTACTCCATGGGCAACCAGATACCTCTGCATGCCTTCGGCTTCCGTGTACTTATACTCCGGCTGATCCAGCCCTCCAGAGACAACAAAATGGCTGAATGCACCGGACTTATACAGCTCAAGCGCATAATCCAGCCGTTCCTTCAGCCCGGGACTCGGTTCATCCCCCCACATCGACATCCCCAGAATAACTCCGGCGTCCGCCTTCACCATGGGTGAGGTAGTTGCTGCACTGTTAATTCTGTTAAAAGCTACTCCGCACCAGATGAATCCGGCCACAATCAGTACCAGCAGCGAAACCGCCAGCACCCGCTTTGTACGGTGATGGCGCTTGCGCGACACTTTACGTATCGGGGATGAACCCCGATGATAGACATACCAATCCATGATCTACTTCCTCCTAAATTCTCCGTGATGAAACAATTCGGCACGATGCTTCAGTGAAAGGGAGAAATACGGAAAGGCATGAGCGTCTATCGCACGCAGTATTGCATTGGCTGTTGACCAGGCTAACTGGTAATCACTGTCCGTGATATCTTCCCGCTCCAGCGCTTCCTCCAGCTCATCCTCATCCAGCAAAAACACTTCACCATTCCACAGTACGACAACATCCAGATACAGATCGTCGAACCAGGGAACCCCTTGATCGGTCACACCCTGGACCTTGCAGGTATCAATGTACCACTGCACAATATTTTGCCGTTCATCAAACATAGCCGTCACAATATAGTGGCTGTCCTTGGGAAAATACTGCAGCCATGAATACCCCTTGTCCGCAATGCGGTATGTATGCCTGCCGTAACTCTTCCATAGCGGCTCCTTCAGCCCGTATATAGTGTAGAGTGTGATATAACCGCTGAACTCCCGGGTCTCCACATAGCGGCAGGCAAAATGGCGGCGGGTAATCCTGCGCCAGTTGGCCCGGTCTCCGAATTTACGTTTCATATGAATAACCCTCTTCTGATAATGGTGCATTCAGCTTAACACATTTTGCAGAGACACTCAAAACAAGAAAACCCCGACATCCGGCAATTCTGCATCGCGCAGAGCTCCCGGAGCTGTCAGGGTAATCGTTCATGCTATGAATTTGACTTCAAGTCAGTCTAATGCACATTGCCGGGCCCTTCGACAAAACCGCTGCCCGGATCACTTGCCGGATCGGTTCCGGCATTCGGGTCAGGGATGATTCCGGGATCAACCGTACCGGTTGTCGCCTCCGGTGTCGGTAACGGCTCTGGCGTGGCAGCCGCAGGCGGCGGTGTCATCTCAGGCGGGGTTGTGGCTGCTCCGCTGCCGTTATCCCCTCCTCGACCGTTGCCGTTATTACCTGGACCGTGATTACCTGGACCATTATTACCTGATCCGTTATTCCCAGGTCCATTGTCTGGCGGATTGCCGCCGTTCTCTCCAGTTCCGGAATCGCCGCCGTTATCGGGGCTATCCGTAGGCAGAGTCGGGTCAGGCGTCATCTCTGGCTCAGGGGTCTGAAGCTCATCCTGAACGGACACCGTTATAGTCTCAGAAGGCTCGCTCTCCTGATCTAGTTCCTGATAATATGCAGTAACATAATATTCGTAAGACAGTCCCGGCATCGCACTGATGTCCCCGATATTCGAGGCCATGGTGTTCATGAGCGGGGTGAAGTCTGCTTCAGACGTCTCGCGGCGGTAAATACGGTATTCTACCCCGCTGGCCGCAGCAGGATTCCAGCTCATATTGACCGTCATCGTGGATGGATCATACGCAGCCTGGAAGCCCGTTACCGCCGATACCGCTTCAGGCGTCGGCGTAGCCTCTACCTCTGGAGCAGCGCCCTTCGGTACCGGGAACTGCTTGGCAGGTACACCTTCGAGCGCCTTCTCCATGACCTTGCCCCAGAAGGCAGCGGCCAGCGGACTGCTGTTCTTCAGCAGATGGGTCTTGCTCGGCTTGTCGTAGCCCATCCATACCGCTGCCGTCCATTCCGGCGTATAGCCGACGAACCAGACATCACGGTTCGAGCTGATGCCCTTATATCCGCTTTGTGTTGTACCGGTCTTACCGGCTACCGGACGGTTAATTTTCGCTTTTTTACCTGTACCGTCCTGTACAACACGCTGCATCATCTCTGTCATCTGATAGGCCGTCTGTTCACTCATCACACGGTCTGCCTTGGTGTTCGCCTTGTAGACGGTCTTGTCATCAGCGTCAGCTATAGACTTGATCGAGTATGCCTCCCGCAGTTCTCCCCCGTTAGCAAAGGCACTGTAGGCCTGGGCCATCTCCATCGTGTTCGTTCCCTCACTCATCCCGCCGAGGGCGAGCGACAGGTTCTTGTCTTCATCCTTCAGGTTGATGCCAAGCTTCTTGGCGAACTGGAAGCCGGTATTCACACCGATCTCATTCAGCAGCCAAACCGCCGGAATATTCTCCGACTTCGTCAGCGCATCGCTCATACTGATCGACTTCGAGTACCCGTGCAGATTGTTCGGACAATATTTGCCGAAGCACTGCTTCTCATTGCTCAGCATGGAATCATTCGTGAATTTGCCGGATTCCAGTGCCGGTGCATAGGATACCAGGGGCTTGAAGGCAGAACCCGGTGAGCGGCGGCTGCCGTCGATCCGGCTATAGCCTTTTTTCTCATAATTACGTCCGCCCATCAAGGCTACAACGCTGCCGTTCTCCTGATTCACAATGGTCATCGAGCCTTGTACCAGCTCATCGTCCACACTTTTCTCAAAGTTATCACTGTCGGCAAAAGCATCCTCAATCGTCTCCTGGGCATGCTTATCCATAGTTGTGTAAATCTTATACCCGCCGATGTTGAGATCATCCTCGGTCAGCCCGAATTTGTCCTCAGCCTCACCAATCGCATAATCAATGAATGCCTGGTAACGCTGCTTCTTCTCAGGCGGCTTGTAGTTGTAATCCACAGCCTTCGCCTCGTCCATCTGCTCCTTGGTAATCAGCTTCTGCTCATACATGAGTTGAAGCACTACGCCCCGGCGTTCCTTCGACAGCTCGGGGTTACGCAGCGGATTATAGCGGGACGGCCCTTTGGGCATTGCAGCCAGGGTCGCTATCTGCCACAGCTTAAGGTCATTCAGATCGCTTTTCCCAAAATAACGGATCGATGCTGCCTTAATCCCGTAAGTGGTTCCGCCGAACGGAATCCGGTTCAGGTACATCGTGATAATACTCTCTTTGGATTCTTGCTTCTCCAGTGCAACGGCAATCGACACCTCGGTCGCCTTACGGAAGAAGGTCTTGTCGCGGTTCAGAAAGATGTTCTTCGCCAGCTGCTGGGTAATTGTACTCCCGCCTTCTACCATACTGCGGGCCGCAATATCCTTGACCGCCGCGCGTCCGATGGACCAGAGGTCCACCCCGTTATGCTCGAAGAACCGTTTATCCTCGGTGGCTACGAATGCTTTAACCAGCATCTGGGGAAGATCCTCATATTCCACCGGATCGCTTTTCTCCAATGACAGCTCGCCGATCAGGTTCCGGTTCCGGTCAAAAATCTGTGTCGGCGGATTGATCGTCAGCTTATCCCTGTTCTCCTCCAGCAGCTTCTGCCCGTTCAGCATGATGAACAAATAGCCGCCCAGCGCACAAAAAATAGCCAGCGCAACTGAAAAAAACAAACTCCACAGCACACGTTTTTTGGTTAAGAATCTTTTCTTTTTTTTCTTCGGCTTCCCTTGGGAGCTTGGCGGCTGACTTCCTCTGTTTCTGTTACCGCCGCTCCGGGTTAACTGGTCTCTGGACATGCTGCCTCCTGACTCCCTTAACGGAAAAAACATAAATGATGTTCACGAATGAAAAGAACAACCTTCGCAGGTTGCTCTCTCGCACTCTCTATTCAAACGATTTATAAACAAAAAGGTTTCGCTTCAAGACGGTAAAATCTTAATTCTCGCTGTTGTTGTCCTGCATCAGTGATACGCTCCGCTGCGGCGTAAATGTGGAGATCGCATGCTTGTACACCATCTGCTGGCGCCCGTCACTGTCGATGACAATGGTGAAGTTGTCGAACGCTTTGATAATTCCCCGGATTTGAAAGCCGTTGGTCAAATATACTGTAGCAGGGATATTCTCTTTGCGCAGCTGGTTCAAGAACGTATCTTGAATATTAATGGACTTGTTCATATGACGTACCCCCAATGGTTCAATTAGATTGTTCAGAAGTATATTCAAGACCTGTGAGAAACTTTCCTGCTATTATACCATTTAATTTCGCAAAATTCTCAGAAAAGTTTTGGCACTCCAGGACGTCAATCCACTGAATCTCCTTCATGTGGCGAAACCATGACAACTGCCGCTTGGCAAACCGGCGGGTGTCACGCTTCAGCAGCACCACGGCTTCCTCAAGCGTCATCTCCCCCTCCAGGTAAGCGGCAATTTCCTTGTAGCCCAAACCCTGCATAGACACAAGACTCCTGCCGTAGCCTTGATCCAGCAGCCGCTGCACCTCAGACACGAGGCCATCCGCTAGCATCTGATCGATTCGCTCTTCAATACGTTTATATAGTATTTTCCGGTCCATTGTCAAACCGATCAGGCATAATTCATAGGGAGACTCCTTCTTCTGGACGGCCAGCGAGTCGGATAACGGGACGTTCGTCTGGTGATAAATCTCCAGCGCGCGGATGATCCGCCTGCGGTCATTGGGATGCAGCCGCTCCGCGCTGGCCGGGTCTACCGCTGCCAGCCGGGCATGCAGGGCATCAGCCCCATGCTCCTCGGCGTAGGCCTCCTGCTGCTCGCGGAAAGCCTCGTCAGCCACCGCTTCGGAGAAGCGGAAGCCGTAGCATAACGATTCAATATACAGTCCAGTACCGCCCACAATAAAAGGCAGCTTGCCTCGCGCGCTGATCTCCTCGATCAGCCGCGCCCCCTGCTCCTGGAATTCAGCCGTGGAATACGCATCCTGCGGATCATGAATATCAATCAGATGATGGGGGATGCCCTTCATCTCCTCCGGCGTAATCTTGGCGGTACCAATATCCATCCCGCGGTAGACCTGCATCGAATCCCCGGAGATGATCTCGGCTCCGTGGGCCTCGGCCAGCTCCAGACTCAGTCTGGTCTTTCCGACCGCTGTCGGACCCAGCAGTACAAGCACTTTGCGTTTCTTCTTAGTTGTCAATGGTAATCACCCCGTACGATGTTTTGGCATTGGCCCGCAGCAGCTCCTTGAAGCCGAGGCGGGTGAATTCTCCGCTCAGCGCCTTCTCCTTGAGCAGCACGGTCTTGCGGGCCACCCTGGTGGCCTCAGCCACGCTGTCAGCCGATAGCGCAGCCGGATTGGCGAATTGCCGCAGCGGCGAGATCGCCGCCGAATCCGTCAGCGGCACCCGGAACATCGGGTCGAAGTAGACAATGTCGATGCTCTTGTCCGGCTGGGCACGCAGATATTCCAGGTGATCCCCGTGCCGCACATCAATACGGCGCAGGGCTTCGTTCACCTTCACCTGGCCGGATACATAGCCGCTCATCCCTTCCAGCAGGAGGGCGTACAGCGGCAGCGAGCTCTCCAGCGCCGTCACCTTGGAGGTCTCCCCACCGGTGACGGCGAACAGCAGCGAATCCGCTCCGAGTCCGGCCGTGCAGTCCAGCACGCTATCACCGGGGAGCATGCCTGCGGCATCGATCATAGGGTCGGGCTCGCCTCTTAAGATTCTTTTGGCGCGGACGAACCCCATGCTGGGATGGAATTCCATCGGCGGCATTCCCGGCGTAATCAGCCGGACGGCCTCCTGCAGAACCACCAGAACCTGTTCGTCCCCGTAATGCTCCACCAGCTTGCCCATCGAGAATTTCGCTCTCGGAGCATAGGCGCAGCCTGTGCGGTCCGCAAGCTCCCGGGCCCGGGCCACCACTTGCGGTATCGGGTCAAAGCCCGTAGTTATAATCATGTTGCCTCCGTTCTGCACTCTATAAATGTACAATATAGCCACTACATAACGCGCTTAAACAGCTTCTCCAGATCATAGGCCGAGAACGACACAACGATCGGGCGTCCATGCGGGCAGGTATAAGGCTGACGGCAGGCCGCGAGCCTGGTGAGGAGCGATTCCACTTCCAGCTCTGTAAGCTTCTGGTTGGCTTTGATGGAAGCCTTGCAGGAGCAGAGAATGGAGGATTTCTCACGCAGCTTGGCGAGGTCAATCGACCGTTCGCTTAAGACCCACTCCGCCATCTCTTCGATGACCGCCTTCTCATCCCCTTCCGGGAACCAGTACGGCAAGGAACGGACCAGGAAGGTCTGCCCGCCAAAATGCTCAAGCACGACCCCCGCCTGCTCGAACCAGTGCAGCCGTTCGCTAAGCTGCCTGCTCTCCGAAGGCGTGAACTCCAGCGTAATCGGCAGCAAAAGCTCCTGTGAGGCATCTTCAGGCTTGCCGAATTTCTCATAGTAAAATTCATAATTCACCCGCTCATGCGCAGCGTGCTGGTCAATCAGGTACAATCCGCTGTCATTCTGGGCGATAATATAGGTTCCGTGATGCTGGCCGATATAATTCAGCTCAGGAAACTGCGGAAGACCAGTGCCGGTCTGCTCCGCAGGAGCATATAGCTCCCCGGCCGCCTGCTGCTGCCCCCGGCCAGCGATGGCTGCCGGAGGGCGGTAGCTGTCGCGGGGGCCGGAGGACGGCTGGCGGTATGAACCCTGGGCGGTGTTCCCGCCGCTGTAAGCAGCAGCCGTCTCTCTGGCCTGCTGCTGCTCCTGTGCATTGCTGCCGCTATAAGGCCGGGTATTCCCGGATGCTTGGGAAGCCGCATAAGGGCCTTCTGCGGCTGGAGCGGCAGCGTCCGTTAATGGACCAGCGCTGCCGGAGAACGGAGCGCCGCTCCCTCCGCTGGAAGGCAGCTGGTTGCCCCCTCCGCCGCTGGAAGCGCCAGGCATTCCCTGGCCCTTGCTGCGCGGAGCTGCTGACATATCCGCACCGCCCGCTTCCGTGCCTTGCTGGATATTGCCCGGAGCCGCGCCTTTGGAGAAGGCGAATTGCTCCTGAATGAAGGAGCTGCTGTTCTTGCCGCCGATGATCTCCTTGGTAGGGCGCGGAATCAGGCTCTGGCCCATCAGCAGCGAGCGGAGCTGCTGTTCTATGAAGCCGTACAGCTCGGGTTCCTTGCTGAAGCGCACTTCAAGCTTGGCCGGATGCACGTTGACATCCACGAGTGACGGGTGCATCTCCAGCTTCAGGACCAGCAGCGGATAACGGTTAATCGGCAGCAGCGTATGGTAAGCGCGCATGATCGCCGCGTTCAGCCCGTTGCTGCGGATGTAACGTCCCCCGACCAGCGTCGTCACCGCATTGCGGTTCGAGCGTGTCCACTCGGGACGGCTGATATAGCCGGAGATCCGGAAGTCCGGATCTTCCGCCGACACAGGGAGCATGGCCTTAGCCGCTGAGGTGCCGTATACAGCAGCAATCACCTGCAGCAGGTCTCCGTTGCCCAGCGTATGCAGCAATTGATTGCTGTTATGCTGGAGGGTGAAGGAGATATCCGGGTGGGCCAGCGCCATCCGGTACATGGCATCCGAGATATGGCCCAGCTCGGTCTGGATGCTCTTCATATACTTCAGGCGGGCAGGCGTATTATAGAACAGCTCCCGCACGGTAAGGTCACTGCCTTGGCCGGAAGCTGCATCTTCATTACGGATCAGCCTGCCGCCCTCAATGTCCAGTACCCGTCCCTTCCCGTCGTCTCCGCTTGCGGTCAGCAGCGTCAGCTTCGATACCGCTGCGATACTCGCCAGCGCTTCTCCACGGAAGCCGAGACTGGTGATCAGGAATAGATCACGGCCGCTGGCAATTTTGCTGGTCGCATGGCGGTAGAAGGCGGTCTCGCAGTCCTCCGGCTCGATCCCCGAGCCGTTATCCTTCACCCGGATGCTCTGCAGTCCCCCCTCTTCCACAGAGACTTCAATGCGGGTGCTGCCCGCATCGATCGCGTTCTCGACAAGCTCCTTCACTACAGAAGCAGGACGTTCCACTACCTCCCCGGCAGCAATCTGGTTGGCAATATGCTCATCCAGCACATGAATTTTAGCCATATTCGTTCACCCCGCATGTATTTATTTTATTGATAATATTGATCATTAACGGTCTGTAAAAGCCTTATCCGGACAAGTAGAAACGGCTTTGCCGTCCTTTGCGGTCCTTTTAAAGGACGTACCGTATCAAAGAGATAATCATTCTAACGGATGAATAAGATTACCTTCGCGCGAGCACAACGTATGCTGTTTTTCACATATATTTAGGCCATATGCCTGCTTGCGAACACAATGTATATTGTTTTTCACATACATTCAGATGTGTGTCTACTTGCGAGCACAATGTATGCTGTTTTTCACATACATTCGGGCCGTGTGCCTGCTTGCGAGCACCATGTATGTTGTTTTCCACATACATTCGGGCCGTGCGCCTGCTTGCGAGCACCATGTATGTTGTTTTTCACATACATCGGGCCGTATGCCTGCTTGCGAGCACAATGTATGCTGTTTTTCACATACATCGGGCCGTATGCCTGCTTGCGAGCACCATGTATGTTGTTTTCCACATACATTCGGGCCGTGTGCCTGCTTGAGAACACAATGTACGCAGTTTTTCACATATATTTAGGCCGTGTGGCTGCTTGCGAGCACCATGTATGCTGTTTTTCACATATATTCGGCCGTGTGGCTGCTTGTGAGCACCATGTATGCTGTTTTTCACATACATTCGGGCCGTGCGCCTGCTTGCGAGCACAATGTATGCTGTTTTTCACATATATTCGGGCCGTGTGCCTGCTTGCGAGCACAATGTATGCTGTTTTTCACATATATTTGCTACTTATTCCGCTGTAACAGCCAAACGTATTTGGTTTTAAGCACGCCTTCAACGGCAGCAGTTCCGCTGAACTACAGCTCCCTTGCCTTCAGCTTCAGCTCATTCAGCAGGCCCATCGCCTGCAGCGGGGTCATATTCATCAGATCCGCGCCTTGCACGGCGGTGATTAGCTCTTTGAGCAGCGGATTGTCTTTGACGGCAGGTGCCACGGCTCCGACCTTGCGGTTCTTGCGCGGCTCTTCCTCGCCAAAGATAGACAGCTGCACCACTTCATTGTCCTCTTCCTCTACAGGAGAAGCAAGGGTAACGGCAGCTTCACGCTGTCCGGCAGCCATAGAAGCGGCGGCTTCGGAAGACGGGTCCGAATGGGCTGAAGCTTGGGTGGTGCGTTCAGCCGAATAGGACTGGCTGACTGGGGCAGCTCCTTCTCCGGCATCCGGCGTCTGCGCAGCGGTAGCCTGATGCTCCTGTATAACCGTTCCGCTCCCGCTCCGGTCACTGTAACCCGTGCCGTAATTCAGCGATGTACTGCCCGGCGGAGAAGCCTGTTCGATGCTCTGGAGCAGCCCGTAAGCCCGGTCAATAATTCCTTCAGGCAATCCAGCCAGCCTTGCACAATAGATCCCGTAGCTGCTGTCCGCAGCTCCCGGCACAAGCTTACGGAGGAAGTTCACCTTGTCGCCGCTCTCCTGTACCGCCATCGAATAATTCCGCAGCCCCTCAAGGCTCTGCTCCAGATGGGCCAGCTCATGGAAATGTGTGGAGACCAGTGCCTTGCAGGCAATGGTATCATGCACATATTCGATCACCGCCTGGGCAATCGCCATCCCCTCGCTGGTTGAAGTCCCCCGGCCCAGTTCATCGATGATGATCAGGCTGCGGGCGGTGGCTTTCTCGGTCATGACCTGAATATCAGCCATCTCGACCATGAACGTGCTCTGGCCGCCGATCAGGTCATCCGCTGCACCGATCCGCGTGAATATGCGGTCGATCAGCGCCACCTCGGCGCTGGCTGCAGGCACGAAGCAGCCGATCTGGGCCATGATGCAGATGAGCGCCACCTGGCGCATATACGTGCTTTTGCCGGCCATGTTGGGTCCTGTAATCAGCAGGATATTGCCCTCGTCCTTGCTTAGCGTGCTCCCGTTCGCAATGAATGCCGAATCCTTCAGCACCGCCTCCACAACCGGATGGCGTCCACCTTCAACCCGCAGATCATAGCTGTCGGACAGCTTGGGCTTCACGAACCGGTGCTCCGCACTGACTGCTGCGAGGCACTGATACACATCAATCTCTGCCACCTTCTCGGCCAGCGCCTGCAGACGCGGAACCTGGCTGCTGATCCGCTCGCGCAGCTCGGTGAACAGACTGTATTCCAGATCTGTCATCTTATCCTGGGCCTCCAGGATCAGCGCTTCCTTCTCCTTCAGCTCCGGGGTGACATACCGCTCGGCATTAGCCAGTGTCTGCTTGCGCTCATAGCGGCCTTCCGGCAGCGCGGACAGATTGGAGCGGGTGATTTCTATATAATAGCCGAAGACTTTGTTGTAGCCGATCTTGAGGGATTTGATCCCGGTCACCTGGCGTTCCTTCGCTTCAAGCTCGGCAATCCAGCGCTTGCCGCTGCTGCTGGCTTCCCGCAGCTCGTCCAGCCGCTCATGGTAGCCCGCGCGGATGATTCCGCCGTCACGCACGGACACCGGTGCATCCTCCACAATCGCCCGTTCAATATCCTCACGAAGCTCCGCACATTCGTCCATGGACGCGCCGATCTCCCTTAAGGTGGACGAGCCAGAGGTCAGGCACATCTCCTTCAGCGCAGGAATCTGGGCCAGGGACAGCCTCAGTGCGTTCATATCGCGCCCGTTCGCGCTGCCGAAGGCAATCCGCCCGACCAGCCGCTCCAGATCGTAGATCTCCTTCAGCGCCCCGCGCAGATCCTCGCGGACGATGAACTGGTTATACAGATAGTCGACGGCTTCCAGACGGCGCTCAATCGGCGCGCGCTGCAAGAGCGGCTTATCAATCCGGCGGCGCAGCAGGCGGCCGCCCATCGAGGTCTCGGTGCGGTCCAGGAGCCAGAGCAGCGAGCCTTTTTTGGAGCGTTCCCTCACGGTCTCGGTCAGCTCCAGATTCCGCCGGGTGAACGGATCGAGAATCATATAATTTCCCGGCTCGTAAGGTGAGATCTGGGTAAGCTGTCCGAGTGAACGCCGCTGGGTCTCGCTGAAATAGGAGATCAGCAGCGCCAGCACACGGCCGCGCTCCTTCTCCAGCCGGACCCAGGCCGCTTCGCCGAACTGGCGGCGGGCCAGCGCCTCCTCCTGCTTGTCCCACGGCGTATAGACCACAGGCTTGGCCAGCAGGGAAGCTTCACTGCGCAGCTCCTCCAGCAGGGCCGAATCCCCGATAATCTCTGCAGGCTCGTAGATGCCGATCTCGTCGCGCAGCCACTCGGTGCTTGCGAGTACCGATGTGACATACAGCTCACCTGTCGTTAAATCGCAGGCAGCCAGCGCCATCATCCCGTCTTCCTCTGTTACGCAGACGAGGTAGTTGTTGCTTTTGTCCGAAATAATCTTACCGTCCATCACGGTACCCGGTGTTACGACCCGGACGATATCGCGGCGGACCATCCCTTTAGTCACGGCAGGATCATCCAGCTGCTCGCAGATCGCGACCTTGTAGCCCTTCTCGATCAGTCGCTGTATGTACCCCTCGGCGGCATGATACGGTACACCGCACATCGGAATCTTTTCCCCGATCCCGCCATCGCGGCCTGTTAATGTAATCTCAAGCTCTTTGGATGCAAGCAGCGCATCCTCGAAGAACATCTCATAGAAATCGCCCAAGCGAAAGAAAAGGAAAGCGTCTTTAGCCCCTTCCTTGACTTTGAGATACTGCTGAATCATCGGCGTATAGTTTGCCATCGTCTACCTCCATACCTACTTCATACTGTTCTCTATTATAGCAGAAACTCCGCTCCCCGGGTTACCCCTGGCACGCCCGCAAAGGTTCCTAAAAGTTGGTGGGAGTATTCAGGGGGATGTCGGGCGGGCTGGCGCTTGGGGATTAGGGGTTTGTGGGGGGAGGCTTGAATGTGATTGTGTGAGATATATTAGTTGGGGGGTGGGTGTAAGGGCGGGGTGAGACGGAATGCGGGACTGTGCGGGGATGTGGGGAGCGTGAGTAACTTGGGGGGGATGCGAGTGTTAGGGGCTGAGTGAGGCGGAGTACGGGGCGGGGCAAGGATGTGGGGAGCGTGAGTAACTTGGGGGCGAGTGTTAGGGGCTGAGTGAGGCGGAGTACGGGGCTGTGCGGGGATGTGCGGAGCGTGAGTAACTTGGGGGGATTCGAGTGTTAGGGGCTGAGTGAGGCGGAATGCGGGGCGGGGCAAGGATGTGGGGAGCGTGAGTAACTTGGGGGATGCGAGTGTTAGGGGCTGAGTGAGGCGGAGTACGGGGCTGTGCGGGGATGTGGGTGAGCAGTAAGAGCGGCTGAGAATGTTTGGTCAGAGTGCGGGCTATATGTGGTGGGAATCCAGGTGAGAATACTTGGTCCAGATGCGTATACGCGAGTGCGAGTGCGGAGTGGCAAATGCGGATGCTTGTGTGAGTGCGAAATATGGTGACGGAGGCTTAGGCAAGCATAGTCAGGTATGGTGATGAGAGTTCCTGGCAGGTTTTTTATTCTATTGTAGTTTGTGCATTAGATGGCCCTGTAATTGTCTGAAAAATAGGATCTGTTGCACTTCGTACATTAGAAATCCTTAAAAGGAGAGTTTTCGGACCAAATCCCAGAAATCTAATGTACGAACTACATCAGAATGGATCTCAGCGCTGGCAAACGGCGATTCTGCTGCAGTAAATGCAATCACTCAGATAATCAGCTTTGTTAATCACTTCGTTAATTACTTCAACAGACCCATATAGCTGCGATAGCGGGATTAGAATAGTAACTTGCACTGGTAAGAATACGTCAGATTTTTATTAGTGGAAGTAACGAACAGCAGTTTGACCAACCGCATCTTGAGGTTCTTCTGTGTCCCCTTTATATACAAGCTACAGTGGTATACATAATTGTAATTTGTACAACTAAAATGTCCGATATTCCACCGACTATCCGTTTAGTTGTAGTTTGTACATTTAAAAATCCATCTGTACTCGGGTTCACGCCATTCGGGCAAATTTAGTTGTACAGACTACACTTAGAAGAGAAAAAGCTTCTTTTGGAGTGTGTTTAGTTGTACAGAATACACCTATGGCTGAATGTTCACTTCGAACGAAACTTCATGAATGGGCGCACGTTTGAAGGGAGGATTGGTTGAGTAACTTAGGTAATGGAGAGTAAGCCAGAGTAATTGAGAGTACATGAGTACGATTGTTTGTTTAAAAATATAGCCGCCATAGCTACAGCTTCCCACACCTGGCGGTGCAGTCAAGCTGTAACTGGCGGCTATCGGGACTTGACGGGCGGCGGGCTCTATTGATATGCATCCGCCCGCCCGGAAGGCAGCGCCCCGGAGTCCGGCGGGGCGCTGCGTACCCAGGAGCCGCGGATATCCCGCGACTCATCCCAGCTCTGCTGCTCCGCTATGGCGCGCAGCAGCGGATCAATCCACCGGGCGGCGGCTGCGTAGCCGCCCAGTGCGCGCAGCTGCGCCTCCAGGGGAGGCCAGGCTGTGCGCAGAGGAGATTTGCAGCCGCTGTAGAAGGCGGCATGCAGGTCTTCCCGGTCGAGCGGGCGCAGCGGCAGGTCTTCATAATGGCTCACGATCAGGTGAGCCAGACAGACCGCGCCTTTGGCGATGACCGGGGAGACCAGGAAGCTCGGCAGGGTCCGGTACTCGAAGCCGCCATGCGGCTGCCGCCGGAAATCGCCGAGCACGCCATAGCGGGGACGCCGGGCCGCAGCCCGGATGTCCTCCAGCAGGAACAAGGGCAGCGCTAGATAGTTATCTAGCGCGCGCAGGAGCGGCGCACACAGCGTGACGCCGCTGAAGTGCAGGTGGCCGCCGAGGGCCCAGCCCCGCAGCGGCATACCTCCCGCCCGCCAGCGGAGCGAGCGGTCGGCAATGAGCCGGTCCGCCTCGCGTGCGGCGGACATCAGCTGCGCCAGCAGCGCGCGCGGTTCCCCGCGCGGCGCAGGGCGCAGCTCCGCCACCGGGAACACGCCGCGCGTTCCCGGGGTCCGGCGTCGCAGCCCGCGACGCCGTCCATGGGCAGGTACCGCGACGCCGGCACGACGCGGCCCGAGGATTCCCGGAGCAGCAGGAACTCCGGGTCCATGCCCATGAGCAGCCCCGGCCGGCCCGGCTGCTCACTGTCAAGCATCCGCGCAAGCGCTGCGGATGCTGACCGGTACGGCTCAGGCAGCGCTCCTGCGGGATCAGGCAGCACCGGAGTGATGCCTGTCACCATATACCGCCGCCCGCCCATGGCCCGCAGCTCCACCTCGCCGCTATCCAGTCCCAGGCTATACAGCGCCCGCACCGCAGTAGTCCGCAGAACCCCCGCAGAACCCCGCAACTCACTTCCCCCGCCACCTAAACTGCCAAACGCTTCCTCTCCATTCCCATACTCCTCCTGCCCCCAGCTCCTACTCCACCACTCCCATACTCACCCTGCCCCCCAGCTCCTACCCCGCCACTCCCATACTCACCCTGCCCCCCAGTTCCTACTCCACCACTCCCATACTCACCCTGCCCTCCAACTCCTACTCCATCTCTCTCATTCCCGCCTTGCCCCCCAACTCCTCCCCCGCCACTCCCATACTCTCCCTGCCCCCCAGCTCCTACCCCACCACTCCCATACTCTCCCTGCCTTCCAACTCTTCCACCACCACTCCCATACTCTCCCTGCCCTCTAGCTCCTACTCCACCACTCCCATAATCACCCTGCCCCCCAGCTCCTGCTCCACCACTCCCATCCCCACCCAACCATCCAGCCCCAAGCCCCCCGCCCATAGCCGCCCCCGCTCCAAGGGGCTGGCAGTCCAGCACGGCCAGATTGAAGATGAGCACACGGTAGTGCTGTCTGTAGCTTTCGGAGTCTTGTCCATGCGACTGGGTACGGATGTCTCTTGTATCTTGCCGCCGCGACCCTCTGCCGATAGAATTGGAGTCGGCCTCAATCCCGCAGCGCCGGAGCCTGCGTTCGATCTGCTCCGGCGCAAGCTGCCGGAATACGTTCAGCCCTTCATTCATGTCTAATGCCTCCGCCCATACGAAAATTCCTCAGGGCCATATCCCCCCGCGCACCGTCCTGTACCGGACAATACCCTTTGAGCGATAAGCCGCTGAGGAAGCCTGACCCCCAATTCATTTCGAAATCGCAATGACGCTATCATGTTACAGCCAAAGCCCACAGACAGTGGCTGCCGCTCCTCCCGCTCCAGCATCCCTCTCCGCTTCATTTCGCCTTGAAGGATAATGCTCAGCGTGAAGCATACATTTAACGTTCAAAAAATTATTTTGCATTTTTAAAAAAAAGAGGGCATTCGCCCTCTACGCCGCTGCCCTCTCATCATATAATGGATCATAACCCACACAGTACTTCAGGCAGCGGCGCATTCCTTCCTAGAGCTCATCATCCAGAGCGTCAGGGTCCATATCATCGTAATCATAGTTCTCGCCTTCAAAATCATAATCCTTGTCTTCCAGATCGTCACTCTGATCACTGACAAACACGCGGAGCTTGGTCTCAGCCACCAGTTCCGCATCGAACTCGCGTTCCACCCGGAGTGTCACACTGCCTCCGCCCGGCGATACCCCGGCTTCCACACAATTGGGTTCCTGCGTTGCCTCCGCAGAGACCTGTGCCGTGGAAGCACGGTGTCTCGGGTCGAGGTACGACAATGGAATAAGCTCCACATAGGAGACCGTTTCCTTGGCAACCTCGGTCTGCTTGTTTTTGTCGTACGAATACCAGATGTTCACATCATAGGTACCGATTACTTCGATTCCGTTCCCGGCGGCAACCGCTTCGTACTGGTGGTTAATGATCCAAGCCCCCAGAATACTAGTCGGATGATGTGGCGGAGTCACGGTATGGGTTGCTGTAGAGAACTTACGACCTTTGCCGCAAATTGCCTTCGTAATGATCTCCCTTGTTTGACGTTTATGGCTTAATGACATCTTTGAACCTCCTCCATACAATCATTCACTATCAAGTGTATGCACGTTCTGGGCATTTGTTGATTGTTAGAGTAGAAATAAATTTGGGTAAGCCCTCAGATGCCGTAACTGAAGCCCTTTGCTTCATTTTATTGCCGGATTTAGTCCATTATGAGTCTCCTGACCTGAAAAACAACAAAAGTAGCGGCTCCCCCAAACCGGGAAAACCGCTACTTTTTATTGTGCCAACATCTTAAGCTGGGAAGAGCAGAGGCCCCCTGCTAGGAAAGTACACGTACGATGCCAAGCTGCCGGTGGCGGCTGAGATCGATGAAGTCCTCACCGATGTTCACCAGCGGACGCAGCGGGTCATGGGCCAGAATCATAATGATTTTGCCGATCTGCCCGTCCGTCAGGAGCACCTCATTGCCGATCATCGACTGCATCAGCTTATTAATGAATACACTGCAGATATACGGGTCCAGCTTGCCGTAGACGTTCTCGTCCATCTGCTTGAGCACCTCATACAGCGGCGCGGCTGTACGGTAGAACCGGTCCGAAGTCATCGCGTGGAAAATATCCGCCACCGCCACGATCTTGCTGAAATCCGTAATCCGGTGGCCCAGCACGCCGAAGGGATAGCCGCTGCCGTCCATCCGCTCATGGTGCTGCAGCGCCACAAGCGCCTGCATATGATTGGTGCCCACCGTATCGCGGATCATCTCATAGCCATAGGTGGTGTGCTTTTTCATCAGGGCATATTCATCCTCACTCAGCGGACCCGGCTTGGTGAGGATCTCGGCCGGAATCATAATTTTGCCGATATCATGAAGCGTCGCAGCAATCGTCAGCATGCTCAGCTCGTCCGGCTTCAGCTTCAGCCATTTGCCGAGCAGCGTAGAGATGATGCCCACCGCCACATTATGCCTGTATGTATAGTCATCCTTAGTCTGCAGCGCAGACAATATTCCGAAGAAATCATTCTTCTCGCTCACCTGCTGGATGAACGGGATCACTTCATTCCTGAGCTCAATCATCGGCAGACGCTTCGTCTTCGTATAACGCAGCTGCTCAAAAATACTCTCCATCGCCGCCGTACAATCATCCACAGCCAGCTGATAGAATGCAGCGCTGTCGACCTGGACCACATCCTGCGGCTCCAGAACGATCTTGTGCTGCGTAATCAGGCGGATATGCTCTCCGGTGAGCAGGGTCAATGCCGGCAAGACAAATACACCGCTATGATTAAAAAGGTTCGCTACCAGCTGTTTGCCGATATATTGATCATTGCTGTTATTCATATTCCTCACCTGCCAGACCAAGATTCTTGGGTTTTGGACATAACTTAAGAGACAAGCTCACTTTGGGTGCTTATGTTTCTTATCGTTATTTTACACCGGAATGTGAATACCTGACACCTAAATTACATGGATTTGCTTATGCTTTGCCTTTCGCAGGCTGCTTGTCCTTAGCCGGACGCAGCTCCACCGGGCTCTTATAGCGCTTGGCAATCTTAAGATACAGCGCAAGCTCGCGGCATAATTGCAGAATCGCGGAGCGGATCTCGAATTCCTCGCGCGAATCCGGCAGCTCCATCTCCTGGAACTCCTGCTGCAGCTCCTCCAGCAGCCGCTCGGTCCGGCCGGTATATTCCTCAGCCAGCACATCGCCGCTAAGCTGGTCGAACAGCTCTGCCACCATATCCCCATGCGGCAGCTGGCGGTACACCTGCGAGAGCAGCTGCATCATATTCTGGATGGACTCCAGCTGCTCTTTACGCATATAGAAGTACACGTTCCAGGCTTCATCCGGATGAATCACATGATTCTCCATTTCCCTGGAAGCCGCGCTCAGCCCCTTTTGCACGGTCTCCCCTGCCCCGATCAGCTCTTTCCCGTCCCAGATATAGCCGGGATCACGGAGCGTCCTGGCCATCTGCCGGAAGATCACCGAGAAGTAGCCGTCCACCTCCTTGCGGATGCCTGCAATCATCCCGCCGGTCTCCGGCATATAGATGAAGTTCACAAGGCCGGCCGAGCCAAGGCCGATAATCAGCAGCTCCACCTGCTGCAGCAGGATATGAACCGTGATATCAGCTTGTCCAAATACGCGGAACACAATTACCGAGCTGGTGACGATCCCTTCCTTGAAGCCGGCTTTGACAATCAGCGGGAAGCCGAACAATACATACAGTCCGAGTACCCAATAATGAAAGCCCAGGGCGAAGAATAGAATACAGCCCAAAAAGAGTCCCACCAATGAGGCGAAGAAGCGCGCCGAAATCGTGCGTAGACTCCTTTTACGGGTCGTTTCCACCCCGAGAATGGCCAGCAGTCCCGCGCTTTGCGCATTAGGGATACCAGCGGCGGCTGCCAGCAGAATAGACAGCAGAGTTGCAGCCGCCGTTTTAATAATACGAAATCCCATGTGAATATCTCTCCTACACCGTTAAGCTTCATCATTCAAATAAAGATATAGTCATGGTACAAGATTTTGCCAAGAGACACAATATGACATGATTCTTACCGCCTCGACAGCAGCAGCTTCTCCACATACACCACCAGCTGGTACATGGCCGTAGCCACAGCCGCAATAATGAGCAGACTCGACATGACCAGGGTGAAGTTGAACACCTGAAAGCCGTAGATGATCAGATACCCCAGCCCCGATTTCGCCACCAGAAATTCACCGACAATAACGCCGACCCAGGACATGCCGACATTCACCTTGAGGGTGGAGACCACCGCCGGGAACGACGCCGGGAGAATGACTTTGCAGAACTCCTGGCTTTTGGAGGCACCGAAGGAGCGGACCACCTTGACCAGATTCGGGTCCACGCTGCAAAAGCTGTTGTACACCACCAGAGTCGTGATAATCACGGTAATGGATAAGGTGGTAATGACAATGGCGGTGAAGCCTGCCCCGAACATTACAATGAAGATCGGCCCCAGCGCCACCTTCGGCATACTGTTGAATACGACCATATAAGGGTCCAGGACGGCGGACAGAAAAGGTGACCACCAGATGACGACAGCCAGCAGCGTCCCGATTAAGGTGCCCAGAATAAAACCCACTGCGGTCTCGCCCACGGTCATTCCCAGATGCGGCCACAGACTGCCGCTGACCATGTCTTCCCAGATCTGACCGAAGACCTTCGTCGGATAACTGAACAGCAGCTCATCGATCCAGCCCATTCTGGCCCCGGCTTCCCAGAGCACGAAGAACACCAGCAGCAGGCTGCTCCGGACCATAAGCACCTGACTTTTGCGGCGCAGCTTCTTCTTCCTGTAATCCGCATGCTTCTGTTCGAGCCACTGCGCACGGGAAGCCGTCTCACGGGGCTGCGCTTCTGTATTCACATCTCTTCCCTCCCTGCCAGCTCCATTTCCTTCCATACCTCGTGAAAAAGCCCGGCGAAGCCCGGCAGGTCCCGCGCATACAGCGGCGGTGTTCTGCGAATCACTTCCGGAATCTCAAAAATCCTGCGGATTCTGCCCGGATTCGGCTGGAGCAGAATGACCCGGCTGCTGACCGCAATCGCTTCAGACAGGTCATGCGTAACCAGAATCGCCGTGGTTCCCCGGCGCATCAGCGTCTCCGAGACCAGATCCTCCAGCTGCAGTTTAATCTGGTAGTCCAGCGCCGAGAATGGCTCATCGAGCAGCAGCAGGCCGGGGTCTGTAGCCAGTGTCCGCACCAAAGCGACACGCTGGCGCATCCCTCCCGAGAGCTGTGCCGGATAAGCCTGCTCCTTGCCCTCCAGCCCCATATCGGCCAGCAGCTGCAGCGATTTGGCACGCGAGCTTCCGGTGAGCCTTCCGGTCAGCTCCAGCCCGAGCAGCGCGTTATCCTCAATCGTCCTCCAGGGGAAGAGATAGTCCTGCTGGAGCATATAGCCGACCTCCGGCGAAGGTCCTGCGGCCTTACGTCCGCTGAGCAGCACCTCACCGCGTGAAGGCTGCAGCAGCCCGGCGATGATCGACAGAATCGTCGTTTTGCCGCAGCCGCTCGGTCCGACCAGGCTGACGAACTCGCCTTGGCCGACGCTGAGATTCAGATCCTCTATCGCAAGCGAAGCCTCGCGGTCTCCCAGATAGGCGTGCGTGACTTCCTTCAACTCGACTACTGGAAGCATAGTGGTCGGCCTCCTCACTCCTTAATGGTGCTCTCTGCCTGCTCTGCAAAGCTGTTATTCACAATCTTAGCGGCTGGAATCCGTTCCTTCAGCTCACCGGCCTGGTCAATGACATCCAGCAGATTATTCCATTCCTTGTCATCAATTACCGGATTCACCGCATAGGTATCCTGTTCCTTATAACGGCTGATGGCAGAGACTACAATGCCCCGGTCAATCTTTTCAAAATACGGCATGACCGCGTCAGCAATCTCCTCAGGATTATGAGCCTTCACCCATAACTGGGCACGCTGGACCGCATTGGTGAATTTCTGCACCGTGTCCTGATTCTTAGTGATGTAGCTCTGCTTGGACATGAATACCGTATACGGCAGATAACCGCTCTCTACCCCGAAGGAAGCGACCACCTGGCCCCGGCCTTCACTCTCGAAGATCGATGCCTGAGGCTCGAACAGCTGCACATAATCCCCGGTCCCGGAAGCAAATGCACCGGCAATATTGGCAAAATCAATGTTCTGGATCAGCGTCAGATCCTTCCCCGCATCAATCCCCTTGCTGCGCAGCGTGAATGCGCCCGCCATCTGCGGCATGCCCCCTTGCCGTTGCCCCAGGAAGGTCGAGCCCTTCACTTTGTCCCATGTAAAATGGCTGTCCGGTGTACGCGCGAACAAGAAGGTTCCATCCCGCTGCGTAAGCTGCGCAAAATTAATTACAGGATCATCCGCCCCCTGCTGGTACACGTAAATGGAGGTCTCCGAACCGACCAGCGCTACATCGATTGCCCCTGAGAGCAGGGCCGTCATGGTTTTATCTCCGCCAGGTATCGTCTGCAGCTCCACATCCAGCCCTTCATCCTTGAAAAAGCCCTGCGATAAGGCCACATATTCAGGCGCATAGAACACGGAACGGGTAACTTCGCCGATCTTCACCTTGACATTAGCGGATTTACTGCCGCAGCCTGCAAGAACAGAGCCAAGCACAAGCATCAACAAGAACGGCAATGACAGTTTTTTGAACCCTTTCATCCTCTCCACTCCTTTCCTTCCGGGTCTTTCGCCCTTGCTCTATGCATATGCGGGAGTCTATGGAAAGGTTAAAGTGCAATATATGAAGCGCTTACATTATATTCAGTTCGTCAACCCAGCCCGCTCTATGAATGATCGCAGCGCCGTATTCACGCTGTACCGGACCAGCGAGCCGGACTCGTCAGAATGGGGCGGTGCTTCCGCCGAGGTTATTTTGCAAGAACAATCTTAATAGAGCAGCCATTCCCCAAAAGCTTGACACAGCTCCGCCCGGGTCAGCGGGAACGCAATGATATAACCGTCTTCCTGCTCACTGCTGCTGCGCATTAGCCATCCGCCCGAAGAAGCTTCAATGTAAGAAATCTCCTGCAGGGTCCAGCCTTCCCCATTCCTCGCACATAACCGCAGTTCACCGGACGCTGTCCGGTTCTTAAGCACTTTAGCCAATTCGGCAGAGCTGTCAGGATCACCTGTCTCCGCTTCCAGTGAAGCCGCCAGCACACACAACGTCCATGTTCCGGCCTTCTCATGAATCTCCTCATAACTCCGTCTGGACAGGAATACCGCAGGAGCGGACGGCTTCCTGGGCTGCGCACGCTCGAAGCAATTGAACAGGTAATAGCAGGCGCGCTTCATCTCTGCCGGCTCCTTCAGCTCGTATCTGAAATCGTCCTCTTCCGTTAACCCCGTCAGGAGGATCTTATCCTTATGTACTTGCAGGCATACATCCTGCGCATATTCACGCTCATTGAATTTCATTCTGCAGATCCGCTTGGAGCCGGAGGCTGTGTGCAGGAGCTCTGCCACCACTCTACGCCGGGTCTCACCCGGGAATAAATACTGTGCCAGACAGATACAATCTTGCTTATTCACATTCTTTATCCCTTCCTTATTAGGCATACATGTAAGTATAACTGTAAATGAGTGGCTTTCAAAAAAACTGCAAAACTATAAAACTTGCAATCTTTATGTTATCATAAGCTAATTTTAAGGTAAAATTAAGAAACACAGGGTAAGATCAATACCATGAAATACTTTTAGCGAGGTGGTTTTCAAAATGAGAATGCTCATCACTTTTCAAAACAAGCTTGTCCCTGTATATTTCACAACAGAAAACAAACAGCCGACCCAAAAAGTACTTCGACTGCTCAACAGCACCCTTGAACTCAAAATTCAAAAAGGCAAAAACGCCCTGCAGACCTGTTTGAATTCCCTGATCAGTATCGAAATTAAAGGCTCAGAAGCTATATTGCACAGTTACAGTGAAAATGATTCATTGGCCTTATCCCTCTATTAAACAGAGGGATATTTTTTTGCCTGAATAAGTACATACTTGCATAAATATAAAGGTACACAACAAATAAGCACATACCCGCATGTTGAGGGGATGCGCTTAGTTTATAGGATGGTAGGCGCTTAGCAGTAATTATACCGTCACTCAGCCAATCCGTAGGTTCCGGTTCTCCTCTTTCTCCGCCTTTTTAATTCGCAATTTGAACAACTTCACCAGGTTACGCCGGGTATGCTCTTCGTGACAGCTGTCCAGCTTCTTCAGGATGAAACGGTCGATGGACATGTCAATCGCTCCTTTAAATGGGGGCTTAGTCCCGTGATCTGGAGAGGGAATCATTTCCTCTTCTCCTTATATCACCTATATAACCGGACCGCTGATCCCCTAAACTTGTCCTGATGCGCACCTGCACCGCTTGCGAAATTAGTCAAACTACATATGGGCCTTTCAGCGGCAAATTAGGAATCCGTTATAGAAGATATGGTACATTTGCGAAGGATAGCAGCTTCTGTAAGCAGAAAAAAAATTTATCCGACGGATATTTACAAACTAAATATTAAATGCTATATTATCGATAGTTAATATTAAATGTATACCTAAGGAGAAATCATAATGTCGAATGTACTGTTTATCAAAGCCAATAACCGCCCTGCCGAGCAATCCGTAAGTGTTCAGCTCTACAACGAATTCCTGTCCAGCTACAAGGAGACTCATCCGCAGGACCAGATCACTGAACTCGACCTGTTCGCTGAACAGCTTCCTTACTACGATAACACACTCATCACTGGCGTATACAAAGCAGCCCAAGGCTTCGAAGCCACTCCTGAAGAAGCAGCAGGCGCTGCACTTGTTAAGAAATATCTGGACCAGTTCCTGGCCGCTGACAAAGTAGTCTTTGCCTTCCCGCTCTGGAACATGACCGTTCCGGCTGTACTGCACACTTATATCGACTACCTGAACCAGGCTGGAACTACCTTCAAGTATACTGCTGAAGGTCCTGTAGGACTGTTGACTGGCAAGAAAGCAGCTGTTCTGAACGCCAGAGGCGGTGTGTACTCCGCAGGCCCGGCAGCAAGTGCTGAAATGGCCGTGAACTTCATCATGGGCAACCTGAACTTCTGGGGCTTCAAGGAAACTACACAGGTCATCATCGAAGGACACAACCAGAACCCGGATAAATCCGCTGAGATTATCGCTTCCGGTCTGCAACTGGCTAAGACAGCAGCAGCTTCGTTCTAATCTGATCATAAATAGCTTTTTGAAAGTCTCCGTAGGGAGACTTTCTGAGAGCATATGAAGAGCTGTCCCAAATGCCATGAAGTGGCTGCTTGGGACAGCTCTTTTTTTTGGAGTTAGATCAACGTGAGCGCTTGGGTGGACGCTCCGTGAACGGACCGTTGTTACAGTCGCTGTGCTCTCCAGATACCACTGCTATAAAAGTTGCTGAAGCAGGTGGATTTTCTCCACTTGCTATCGAACAAGAGACCTCAAGCTAGAGAGCAGTTGGAAAAATGGCACTTAATCTCCTCCAACTCTTCCCAATCGAGGCTTTTACGGTGTAACAAATGACGTTTATCCAACTAATTTCCTCTATAGCTCCCGAACCACCAAATTAAGATACGTTTTTCCAACTACTCCAGGTGGCGTAGCTCCTGCTTACACAATGCTTAGCATCCAGTAAGCTTATTCTGTTATGCAAACTTTCATCCCTATTCCCATGCTCGCTTCTATGCTTCTACAACGCCTTGGGATTTCATCGCCGCTCAATATTCGTCCAGCACCCGCTGCCAGCTGTTGCCCTTGGCACGGGGCGGGGTGCTTTTGGTGGAGGCGGCGGCTGTCTTGCGCTTCTGTCGCACTTCCTTGCTGTTCTGGAATTGCAGCTCCTTCTGTGTCTTGTGGTAATTCTGCAGCCGCTTCCCGTCCAGCACGCCGCTCGCGGCAGCCGCAAGCACGGCGCAGCCTTCCTCCCGTGTATGAGTACAGTCACTGAAGCGGCATTCCGCCGCAAGCGTACTGATCTCACCGAACGCCAGGTCCAGTCCGCCGTCATCCTCCCACAATTGCAGCTCGCGCATTCCCGGCGTATCGACGATGATTCCGCCATCCGGGAGGACAAACAGCTCGCGGTGTGTGGTCGTATGACGTCCGCGGCTGTCCCCTTCCCGCACATCCTGGGTGAGCTGCAGATTCCGGCCGCTGAGCCAATTGACCATCGTCGATTTGCCGCAGCCGGACGAACCGGTCAGGGCTACCGTCTGGCCGAAGCCAATATAAGGCTGCAGCTCCTCCCGCCCGTCGTTCAGCAAGGCACTGACCGCATGGACCGGGACACCGGGAGCCGCCTGCTGCATTTCGGTCATTTTCAGCTCCGCATCGGTGCACAGATCTGCCTTAGTCAATAGAATGACGGGATTCGCCCCGCTGTTCCAGGCCATAATCAGATAACGCTCCATCCGCCGTACATTGAAATCATCATTCAGTGCACTGACCAGGAATAAGGTATCCACGTTGGAAGCCACAATCTGCTCCTCCTGGGTCGGGCCCGCCACCTTGCGCGAGATGACGCTGTGACGGGGAAGCACGCCATGAATCACCGCATGCGCTCCCCCATCCTGCATCGCCAGGATCACCCAGTCGCCTACCGCCGGATACTCGCCGGACCCGCTCAGCGAATGCCGGAACTTGCCTGACAGCTCGCCCCATATTTCACCTGCTGCGGTAATCACCTTGTATTTACTGCCGAAATCTCCGGCAATCCGCCCCGCTGCATACTCCCTGTCGTCCAGCAGCCGCAGCTTATCTGTCCATTTTCTGTTCCATTCTTCATTCCAGCCGTACTGTTCTAGCTTGATATCGATATTCATGCATTTCCTCCTGAATGGGTTATTATCATACATCCGCTTATCACATCATCCATGTATCTCCGGGCAGCATCGGCTCGTCACGACACACAAAAAAACCGCCGGAACCCAAGGTTCCGGCGGCAGAGACAGACTCGGCTGCGGTCCGGCTTTTGCTGTTGTACAGCAAAGAACCGTCCGCTGCGGGCAGAGTCAGTCCAGAATAGCGGGGGCTACTCACTCTTAAGAAGAAGGAGCAGACACCGCTATTTTGGGCGTGATGCAGTGGATCTGCACACGCAAAAAAGCCGCCGGAACCGATACGGTTCCCGGCGGCTCTAGAAGGCATCATAGAGCTTACCTGCGAAGCTGGGGATCAATTATTACTCCACAGCCGCATTTCCCGGAAGACACGTATCCACAACAGTAGCAACCAATCCTGAACCGCTAGTATAAACTGCCATTTGACATCGTCTCCTTCCGAAATAATATGTTGTTATAATATACGGCCCGGATGCCGTTTGTCAACAGCAGGCCCTAACTTTCTCAAATAATGCCCCGCAGCTCATCCAGCTCCTGAATAACCGCAACCGGCTTCACATTCAGCGATTCATCCCAAGGGTGGTTGCGCTTCAGCCAGATCGTATCCATCCCGCTCTGCGCCGCCCCCCAGATATCATTCACCGGATGATCGCCGATGAATATAGTCTGCTCCGCCGTGGAGCCCAGACGTTCCAGAGCTAACCGGTAGATCGCCGGATCAGGCTTGCTGATCCCTGCTTCGCCCGAAATGACGATCGTGCGGAAGTAGCCGCGGAGTCCGAGCAGATCGATTTTGCCATATTGAATATCCCTGCCGCCGTTCGTGACCAGTCCCAGCGGATATCCCCGGTCCCGGCAATACTCCAGTGTCTCCACCGCATGCTTCATCATCGCCCCGTGGCGGATATAGGTCTCGTCATAATAGGCCCGGATGTCCGCAGCGGTCAATGCCTGCTCCCATGGAAGAACCTCGCTAAGCTCCGCGAAGAACCCGTCCTTATCCCGGTATCCGTCGGCATCCCTGATAATCATATCCTCCACCACCTGCACGGCCTGCTCTTCGCTAAGATGTCCCAGGTGATCCTGCACAAACTTCATGCTGAAGCTGCGGAAGGTCTGATCCCGGTCCATCAGGGTATTGTCCAGATCAAACAGCAAAGCTTGTACCTCTCTCATGTCTATGCTCCCCTTTCTGTCGTCCATTTCTGCGGTCTACGCACCAGATGCTTATTGTACTACGCTCCCGGGCGCAAAATAAAGACCATTCCGCCAGGAAGGACAACCTCTCCTTCGTCAGAATGGCCTATATAGGGGGAATCAGGTACGTAGAGCTTTCAGGATTCAAAATGTTCAAAATGCTCTGCGCGATGCGTAAGCATCATTTCCTCATCGGTAATGTAGAGCGGGAACGGCGGTGTCTCCTTCAGATAACGCTCGGTGGACAGCAGCCGGTAATGAACCTCAGGGAGCCAGGCGTCTTCGAGCAGCGGCAGCTTGCCGGTGTCACTGATATAATTGTCTACCGCCGATTGAACCATGTCGAGGTAGTAAGGCACCAGCTTGTCAGATTCTTCAAAAATCTCAAAGGTCTCGCTGGACATATAGAATTTCTGCTGCGGAACTCCGCCTAAATAACGTTTGAGCCGGTTCAGGTCAATGCTCTTATCTTCCTGGATCAGAGCGGTACGGTTAATGGGAGCGGGCATATCTTCTTCAAATTGCCTTACAGCCTGCTTGATCTGCGGCAAGGTAACGGTCGGATGAACGGGTTGCAAGTTTTTTTTGGCACGTTTGAATATCATACTGAAGGTCTCCTTTCGAAGTTATGTCAGATAACGCTTACAATTCCATTTTATTCGTTATTTGAACAATTAATCAGCAGTTTCGCACTTGTCATAAAAAATCCCCATTTATTAGATCATTATTTGACATTTTCCCAGTGAGTCCACAGCTCCGGCGGGTTAAGCTCGTACTTATCATTCTCCCGGTACATGAACTGGTGCATAATGAACTCGCGGCGGATGGTGGCATAATCATCGTGGAACGGCTTAATGAACTCGTTGATCTCTTTCTCCGAATAGACCACACCCGGTTCAAGCTTCTCCACCATATATTGCAGCGCGATTAATTTCTTCTTGTATTGTGCGGGAATCTGGCGCAGGCGTCCGTCTTTGGCAAAAAAATTACGGAGCACCGACTCCTTCAGACTGTGTTCAGGCGACTCTTCCTCCATCTCCTCCACCCCCTTTGCAAAAATAAATTTCAGCGAGGCCTCAGAGCCTGCCTGGATAAACTCGGGATTCAGCTTGAAATATACAGTGTTCTTGTCTCTGCGCTCCAGGATCAGTGCGGCTTCACGCAGCTTGGCTGCATGATGGGTCACCGTAGGCTGTGACAGATTCAGCTTCTCGGCCAAGGCATGACCGTGAACCTCGCCCCGGGACAGGAGCAGAAGAATACGCAGCCGGGTGGGATCGGATAAAGCTTTGTGATAGGCGACAATTTTGTCTAACTGCAAG
Organism: Paenibacillus sp. FSL R7-0302; assembly: GCF_038006885.1. Taxonomy (NCBI): domain Bacteria; kingdom Bacillati; phylum Bacillota; class Bacilli; order Caryophanales; family Paenibacillaceae; genus Paenibacillus; species Paenibacillus sp. FSL R7-0302. Next base: position 2,405,710 of record NZ_JBBOWB010000001.1, on the reverse strand, counting down.
CGGGATCACGCTCCTACGGATATTCGTAAGGCAGTCTGGGGGGCTGCCAATTTACATTTTAGATATATATCTAATTATATACCCATCTTGTCATCTGATCAATCCCCAATTTGCGGAATTCACCGGCCATGGCAAAAAACAAAAATATAAGGTACCATTTACTGAATAGAATACTACCTTAGGAGGACATAGATATTATGCTAGACGTTATTATTATCGGCGCCGGTCCCTGCGGACTGTCTGCAGCCATCGAATGCCAGCGCCAAGGACTCTCCAGCCTGATTGTGGAAAAGAACTTCATTGTCCATTCCATCTACCTGTATCCGACCAACATGCAGTTCTTCAGCACCACCCCGCTGCTTGAGATTGGAGATGTGCCCTTCACCTCTCCGAATGACAAGCCCTACCGCCATGAGGCGCTGGTCTACTACCGCCGTGCGGCCGCGCAGCATCAGCTTGAGATTGCCGCTTATGAAGAAGCGTTGTCCGTTCTGCCGCAGGAGGATGGCAGCTTCGTTGTACATACGGTCAACAAGCGCGGCGAGGAGCAGCAGCGCTACGCTGCGAACGTAGTCATCTCTACCGGTTACTTCGACCAGCCTAATCTGATCGGGATTCCCGGGGAGGAGCTGCCGAAGGTCACGCATTATTTTGGCGAGGCTCATCCGTATTCCGGCATGAAGGTAACTGTAATCGGGGGCAGCAATTCAGCGGTGGATGCCGCGCTGGAGCTGCTGCGGGTAGGCGCCAAGGTGGATATGGTCTACCGGGGAAGCAGTATCTCGGACAATATCAAGCCCTGGGTGCGTCCGATCTTCGAGAGCATGGTGCAGAAGGGGAGCATTACATTGCATCTGGAATCGCGCGTCACGGAGATCACCCCGGCCTCGGTGCGGGTAACCTCCTCCGTGAATGGGGATATTACCGAGCTGGACAATGACTTCGTGCTGGCGATGACCGGCTTCCGCCCGAGCAGGGCCCTGCTTACCTCTGCCGGGGTGCAGATGGATGACTCTATGGATAAACCAGCCTTTAACCCCGCCACAATGGAGAGCAATATACCGGGCATCTACGTCGCCGGGGTGATCGCTTCCGGACGGAACGCCAACGAGGTATTCATCGAGAGCGGGCGGGGGCACGGCAAGCTGATTGCCGATCATATTGTGAGCACAAGGCTTACTTAGAGAAGGAGTGTATCCAGGTTATGGATATAACCTCGTTATTGCTGCTGGGTCTGGCAGCGCTCGGTGTCGTCAGCAGCAACTCGCCGATAACCATTGCCATGGTCGTGCTGCTGCTGATCCGTGTGCTGGGACTTCAGCAGGCTTTTCCCTGGCTGGAGAAATACGGGCTGACCGTCGGCATTATCATCCTGACCATCGGAGTCATGACGCCGCTGGCCAGCGGGAAGATCTCCCTCCAGACCGTCGGCCAGTCGTTCCTGCACTGGAAATCCCTGGCCGCCATCGGAGTCGGCGTCCTGGTCGCTTACCTGGGCGGACGCGGAGCCGTGCTTATGGGCAGCCAGCCGACCATCGTCGCCGGGCTTCTCATCGGAACCGTCCTTGGCGTGGCTCTGTTCAAAGGCGTTCCCGTGGGACCGCTCATTGCCGCCGGCATCCTGTCGCTGCTGATTGGCCGGATGTAAGCCGGTAGCCACCTCAAGACCCAGGCAAGACGAAACAGGCTGCAAGTCCACCTAAGCGGGTGGACTTGCAGCCTGTTTCTTTTGACTAAGAATAGTATAGCCGTGTTATGCATCCAGCCGCTGAACGTTGAACAGCCGGGCGTAGCTCCCCGCAAGTCCCATCAGCTCCTCATGGGTGCCGCGTTCGGTGATCTCCCCGTTCTCCAACACGATAATCTGGTCGGCATGGGTAATCGTGGACAGTCGGTGGGCCACAATCAGCGTCGTCCGCTCAGATGCCAGGGACTGCAGCGCCTGCTGGATGAGATGCTCGGACTCCAGATCCAGCGCGGAGGTCGCTTCGTCCAGAATCAGCACCTTGGGGTCCTTCAGGAATACCCGGGCAATCGCCACGCGCTGCTTCTGTCCGCCGGACAGCTTCACACCCCGTTCTCCCACTTCGGTATCATAACCTTCAGGCAGCTGCATGATGAAGTCGTGGGCATTTGCAGACACCGCCGCCTTCATCACCTCCTCTTCCCCCGCTTCCGGGTTCCCGAACCGGATATTGTCGCGTACCGAACCGCTGAACAGGAAATTATCCTGCAGCACCATGCCCACCGTCCGCCGCAGACTTTCCTGGGTCAGCCCGCGGATATCGTGGCCGTCCATGCGCAGACTGCCTTCGCTGATATCATAAAAGCGCGGGATCAGGCTGATCAGCGAGGATTTGCCGCCTCCGCTCATTCCGACAAAAGCCACCGTCTGGCCCGGAGCAATGCTCAGATTAATGTCCCGCAGCACCCACTCGTGCTCGTCGCTATACTTGAACCACACGTTGTTGAATTCGATCTTCCCGGCTGGCTTCAGCAGCGGCTTCGCGCCCGGTGCATCGACAATATCATACGGCTCATTCAGCAGCTCCAGCACACGTTCAAGCGATGCCGAAGCCTGGGTCAGCACGGTCGAGGAGTTGATCAGACGGCGCAGCGGCGCATACATCCGGTCCAGATAGCCGAAGAAGGCCACAAAGGTCCCGAGCGTCAGATTGCCCTGGATGACCTGGTATCCCCCGTATCCGATTACAAGCAGCGGAGCAATATCGGTCAAGGTGTTAATTATCGCGAAGGTGAAGGCATTCCACCGCGTTTGCGCCAGCGCTTTTTGCAGAAACTTGCCGTTGATCTCCTCGAACTGCTGCAGGTCTACCCGCTCCATCGTGAAGCTGCGGATGACCGCAATCCCCTGAATCCGTTCATGCAGATAGCCCTGAATGACGGCAAGTGCCTGTGACCGGTCTTTGGTCAACACCTTGAGACGCTTGTACAGCGTATTAACAGCAATGCCATACAGCGGCAGAATCGCAATCGCTACCAGCGTCAGCACCGGATTCAGATAGAGCATGAAGCCCAGGGCGAAGAGCAGGGTGAACATATCCAGCCAGACATTCATCATTCCGACCTCAACCAGGTTCTTCGACTGCTCGACATCGTTAATGAACCGGGAGATGGCCTCGCCCACCTTCGTATTCTGGTAATAACGCAACGACAGCCGCTGCAGATGCCCGTAGAGCTTATTGCGCATATCGAATAGCACCTTGCTCGTAATCAACTGGGCGAAATACTGGCGGTAATACTCCACCGGCCCGCGGACAATCACGAACAGTATCAGGCCCCCGCCTATCACTGTCATCAGCTTCGAGACCCGCTCCGCTATCGTCAGTGCCGGATTACCCAGCAGCTCATCGACCACATATTTCAGAATCATCGGCAGCGTCAGCGGAATGCTGAATTTGACCATCCCGATGATCAGAGTGAGCACAATCCATTTCATATACGGCCGAACAAAGGTATAATAAGATTTCCAAGGTTTCACAGCGTGTCAGGTCCTTTCCAATTCATTCTTCATCAGGGTGCAGTTGACATTTGCGCGCTGCAGTGTTTTATTATTTTTAAACAGTTACGGTTGCAGTACCGAAATTCAGGAGGATAATGATGCCCAGACAATTTGTGACGGAAGCCGTCATGATGGCGATTTACGGCCAGCTTCTCATCCCGCGGAGCCCTGTAGAATATATAGTCCCTTATACCACAATTATGGAGCTTTACGAGCTGCGGGACAGCGATGAGCCGGTGATGAGCCAGGCGGATGATGACAAGCATGTCAGACTCAGAATCCGCGAGCTGATCAACTATTTCGAGGAGCCGCTGAATGCCAAGAAGATCAACCGCTGCCTGAACGTCCCCTGGGCCAAAAGCTCCGGTATCCTCCTCGGCGGACACGCGCAGATCACCATTATCAACAGCGTTGACAATGCCTCCTACGGAGAAGCATTCGATCCGATTGAGACAGAGCTGCTGCTGGCGTCCCAGCGTGAGAAGGTGCCGATTCTGACCGACCAGTTCGAGCTGATCCAGCGCATCATCGAAGGCGGAGTTCCCGTCCAGGTGTATGACATTGATGATTTCGAGTTCGCCATGGAGGAAGAGACCTTCCGCAGCTCGCACTGATCGCGTCACCTGAGCAGCGGGCAGCTTCGTTGGCCTTGGGGCATATCCCCATGTAAAAGCCCTTGCCTCACGGCAAGGGCTTGTTCCGCATCCCCGGCAGTGCCGGGATCTGCCCTTTGCTGCAGCTCTCCCTTTATGCCACCGGCACAGGCTCATACTTATACTCGATGTCATCCTCCGCCTGTGAATAGACAATCGACAGATTGTACCCCTCCATATACCACAGATCCTGCTCTTCCATATAGAAGGTCAAGCCGCCCTCCATGAACTGCACAGCAGGACGTCCAGGCTGCTCGGTGGCAATGCCCAGCGAGAAGCCGGGATGCAGGCCTCCGCCTGAGCTGTACCGGGGAAACAACCGGATATATGCACCCTCCTGGAGGCTCAGTTCTCTTTTGAACCAGGCGGCTGCTTCCGGACTAATTAATATGTTCATCTCTCCACTCCTCCCCTCTACCCCAATCATACCCAAAAAACTTCAATTCACCAAATCGAAGCGGTATTACGGCAACATGCCGTCTCCGCCACAAAATTAAATTTGACAATTCTTAAAGTGTGATGATAAACTCGGAACATAACGAAACGTCTTCAAGTTATTACCAAAATGAAGAAAGGGTGATCTCGGTGTTTAACATTGATATGGTATACCTCGCCACTATTGTAGAAAACTATACCCAACTGAATACCGAAGCAGCCCGAGCAGTGGAGAATTCCTGAGGTTCATGCGTATTACGCGTAACGTATGAGAACAGGCTTAACTTATCTCTCACATGTCTCTGTGCTGCTTATAGCACCGTGGACATGATAACCGCAATTACAGGCGTATCATCCGTTTTCGGATGGTACGCTTTTTCGCGTGCTGTGAGAGTGTGATCCGCTGCCCAAGTGTCTATGAATGTTCCGTTAACCAAGCCAACTTAGTAATTACTCCAAGCACGAAAGGAAGGGATTCATCTTGTTCTCCGTACTCCGAAATCTCGGCTGGTTCTTCCGCCGGGAAAAAAGGCGCTATACTATAGGCCTTATTCTTCTTATCGTGGTAGGTGTGCTCGAACTGCTGCCTCCACGCCTGCTGGGCAACGCCATTGACGAAATCGTCACCGGTGCCATCACTGCAGGTTCACTGATGAAATACATTGGCCTGATCGTACTTATGCTGCTGATCATTTACTGGATCACCTACATATGGATGCATAAGCTGTTCGGGGGTTCGAATCTGGTGGAGCGCCTGCTGCGCTCGCGGTTCATGAATCATCTCATGACGATGACCCCCGCCTTCTTCGAGCGTAACCGCACCGGCGATCTGATGGCCCGGGCCACCAACGATATCCGCGCCGTCTCCGCAACCGTAGGCTTCGGGATGCTCACTCTTGTCGACTCCACCGTATATCTCACGGTCGTCCTGTTCGCCATGGGGTTCCTGGTCAGCTGGAAGCTGACACTGGCTGCGGTCATCCCGCTTCCGATGATTGCGGTAGCCATGGTGTTCTACGGCAAAGCGATCCACGACCGCTACAGTCTGGCGCAGGATGCCTTCGGTGACATGAATGACCAGGTACTGGAATCCGTATCGGGTATCCGTGTCATCCGCGCTTATGTGCAGGAGCGGCACGATGAGAAGCGCTTCTCTGATATTACAGATGATGTGTACCGCAAAAATATGGCGGTCGCCCGGGTCGATGCCTTCTTCGAGCCGACGATCCGCTTGTTCGTGGGTCTCAGCTATATCATCGCCCTGACCTACGGAATCTATCTCGTATTCCGCAATCAGATTACGCTGGGCGATCTGGTGTCGTTCAACATGTACCTCGGGATGATCGTGTGGCCGATGTTCGCGATCGGCGAGCTGATTAATATCATGCAGCGCGGCGGCGCTTCACTGGAGCGGATCGACGAGACGCTGAATGCGAAGCCTGATGTCAAGGATGTGCCTCAGCCGGTTAAGGTAGCCCAGCCGACCACCATCGAGCTGAAGAATGTGACCTTCCGGTATCCGACCTCTACCATCGATAATCTCAGCGGAGTCAGCTTATCCCTCTCCCAAGGCCAGACGCTTGGCGTGGTCGGACGGACCGGCAGCGGCAAATCGACGCTGCTGAAGCAGCTGCTGCATGAATACCCGGCGGGCACAGGCGAGATTCTGATCTCCGGTGTGCCGATCACCCAGATCGCCCTCGACCAGCTTCATAGCTGGATGGGCTACGTGCCGCAGGAGCAGATCCTGTTCTCTAAGTCGGTTCGCGAGAATATCCAGTTCGGATACTCCGGGGCCAGCGATGAGCGGATCATGCAGGCCATTACCGCAGCAGCCTTCCAGAATGACCTCGGCACCCTATCCGACGGGCTGGATACAATGGTTGGCGAACGCGGCGTCTCCCTCTCCGGCGGGCAGAAGCAGCGTGTCTCCATCTCGCGCGCCTTCATTGCGAATCCGGACATTCTGATTCTGGATGACGCCTTGTCTGCTGTGGACGCGCGGACAGAAGCGAAGATCATCGAGAACATCCGCGAGGAGCGCAGCGGCAAAACCACGCTCATCTCCACCCACCGCCTCTCGGCGATTGAGCATGCCGATCTGATCGTTGTTCTCGAAGACGGGCATATTACAGAGCAGGGTACGCACCATGAGCTGCTGGAGCTGAACGGCTGGTACCGTGAGCAGTTCGACCGCCAGCAGGTCGAGAATAATCTGACGAATGAATAACCCCATACAGGAGGTGTCACCGTTGACACAGAGTACAGGCAAACGTCTGCTGCAATATGCACTGACCGCCAAAAAGACCTTCATCGCCGCCCTTCTGCTCCTGACCATCGGAGTAGCGGCTGAGCTGGCGGGGCCTTTTATCGCCAAGAGCATGATTGATAATCATCTGCTTGCGATTGAGAAGCCCTATTTCCAGACAGCCTCACCGGAAGGTGCCGCTGAATATAACAACACTTATTACAAACGCGGTGACAAATTTGCCGCTGACGAAGCCAAGGGCCAGGAGGTCCGCCTGCTTCAGGCGGGCAGAAGCTTCTACTTCATCAATGAAGCGGTAGCGAAGGCCGAAGGCGAGCGGAGCTTCGCGGACGGGAAGCTCCAGATTAAGTACGGTGAGCAGACGACGGCTTATCCGGCCGTCAAGCTGTCGGCGGGTGATCTGTTTTCCTTTTACAAACCGGAGCTTCCTGGTATCTATCAGTTAGTCGCTCTATACGCCATGTTCCTTGTGATCTCCATTATTGCTGAGTTCGGCAAAACCTACTGGCTGCAATCGTCTGCCAACCAGGTCATCCGCAAGCTGCGGACCGATGTCTATGCCCATATCCAGCGCCTGCCGGTCTATTTCTTCGATAATCTGCCTGCCGGTAAGGTAGTGTCCCGGGTTACCAACGATACGGAAGCAGTCAAGGATCTCTTCATTGCCGTGTTATCCAACTTCGCTACAGGAATCATCAATATCACCGGTGTCTATGTGGCCCTCTTCCTGCTCGATGTGAAGCTGGGACTGGTCAGCTTGTTCATCGTGCCGATTATTATTCTCTGGATCGTGCTGTACCGCAAAATCGCTACCAAATACAACACGATCATCCGCTCGCGGCTCAGTGAGATTAATGCCATTATCAACGAATCGATTCAGGGGATGTCGATCATCCGGATTTTTCGCCGCCAGAAGCAGAGTAGCGCTGAATTCGAGCAGCTCAATGACGACTATCTGAAATATCAGAACAAAATGCTCAACCTGAACGCCTTCACCTCCCACAACCTGGTGAACTCGCTGCGCAGCCTCTCCTTCGTGCTGGTGCTGTGGTACTTCGGCTTCGGCAGCCTGGACGGGTCGACCTTCGTATCCCTTGGTGTCCTGTATGCCTTCGTCGATGTGCTGGGCCGGATGTTCCAGCCGATTACGGGGATGGTCAACCAGCTGGCGAATCTGGACAGCTCGATGGTCTCTGCCGGCCGCGTGTTCACGCTGATGGATGAGCCTGGAGAGCCCGTCACAGACGGATCGATGCCGCGTTACAAGGGAAATGTCGTGTTCAAGGATGTCTCCTTTGCTTATAAAAAGGACTTCGTCCTGCGCGATATCTCCTTCGAGGCGCGCCCGGGCGAGACCGTCGCCCTTGTGGGCCATACCGGCTCCGGCAAAAGCTCCATCATTAACCTGCTGTTCCGCTTCTATGATCCGCAGCAAGGAAGCATCACGATCGACGGGCAGAAGGTCAAGGATCTGCCGAAGCAATGGCTGCGCAGTCATATGGGCATCGTGCTTCAGGACCCGTACCTCTTCACCGGAACCATTGCCTCCAATGTCAGTCTGGGTGACGAGCGGATCTCTAGAGAGCGTGTCGAACGCGCCTTGCGTGAGGTAGGGGCCGATAAACTGCTGGCTCATCTGCCGCAAGGCTTCGATGAACCGGTGATTGAGAAGGGCAGCACCCTGTCCGCCGGACAGCGGCAGCTGATCTCCTTCGCCAGAGCCTTATCCTTCGATCCGGCGATCCTGATTCTGGATGAAGCAACGTCCAACATCGATACCGAGACTGAGAGCATTATCCAGCAGGCGCTGGAGGTGCTGAAGAAAGGCCGGACCACCTTCATCATCGCCCACCGGCTGTCGACCATCCGCAGTGCGGACCAGATTCTGGTGCTGCACCGGGGCCAGATTGTCGAACGCGGCAGCCATGATGAGCTGATGGCGCAGGGCGGAAGGTACTTCCGCATGTATCAGCTTCAGCTGGGTGCAGGAGCCGGGAACGGCTCAGGCGAGCCGGCTCCTCTATCCGAGGGCCATACTGCTTCCGCTGTACTCCGGCCATCGCTGGAACAGCTCTAATCCAGTTGCTTAGGGCAGGCTGCTTAAGTCCGCGTGCGGGCAACCGCTTGTACCGCTCAGATCGTTAATAATTCGTACCAAGAACACCCCTTGATGCTTACAGGCGTCAGGGGGTGTCTTATACTTGATATCAGAACATTTGTTCTGTATAATGAAGCAATACATATTATGGGTGAGGTGAAGATGATGATAACCTACAGTCTTAGCAAGCGGCAAGCCCGGCTGTTCCTGCTGCGCCATCAGCGGCTCGTCCCGGACGGATTACCCGGCGGCAAGCAGAGCATCTATGACTTCGTCCGGCATGTAGGCTGTATCCAGTATGATCCGCTCAGCATAGCCGGACATAACCACGAGCTGGTGCTTCAGGCGAGAATCCCCGGCTTCGTGCCCGAGATGGCCAATGAGCTGCTATATAAGGACAGGCTGCTGATTGACGGCTGGGATAAGAACATGTCGATCTACTGCACGGAAGACTGGCCGTATTTCCAGCGCCGCCGGGAAGCTGCCGCCAGGCATCAGCATAACGAGGCCATGGCGGGCATGATTACCCATGTCCGTGCTGAGCTGGATGCACGAGGGCCACTCTCGTCACTGGACCTGGAGAGTACGGAGAAGATCGACTGGTCCTGGGCTCCGGCAAGACTCTCCCGGGCCGCCATGGAGAGCATGTACTTCTGGGGCGAGCTATCCATCCATCACCGGGTGCACACCCGGCGTTATTACGACTACACGGCCAAGCTGCTGCCTCCTGAACTGCTAAGTGCAAGCGATCCTAACGAGACGCTGGAGCAGCATCACGATTGGTATGTGCTGCGCCGGATCGGCAGCATCGGCCTGCAATGGAACCGGTCCGGGGACGGCTGGCTTGGCATCGCAGGCCTGAAGAGCAAGGAACGGACAGCGTCCGTGCAGCGGCTGCTGCAGAAGGACCTGCTCCGCGAGGTACAGGTGGACGGCCTGAAGCTGCCGCTATACATCCGCACAGCAGACGTCCCTGAGCTTGAAGCTATATTGCTTCAGGATGATACTGCGGGCGCAAATGAATCCGCAGCCGGGCCGCAGGCTGGTAATGAGGGTGGGGCCGGTCATGCTGGAGGAGCGGCCTCCTTCGCGGCGGCACTGGCTCCGCTGGACAATCTGCTGTGGGACAGAGAGCTGATCCTCCAGCTATTCGGCTTTCAATACCGCTGGGAGGTCTACAAGCCTGTGCTTGAACGGGAATACGGGTACTATGTCCTCCCACTCCTCTACGGTGACCGCTTCATCGGTCGGCTGGAACCGGTGATGAACAAGAAGACCGGCGTACTAACCATCGTCCGCTGGTGGTGGGAGGCCGGAGAAGCGCTTGAACGCTCCATGCTCCCCGCTCTCACCAGGGCCTTCTCCTCGCTGCAACACTCGACCGGAGCCTCCTCAATCCGCTTCGCGCCGGATGTCGTTCGATCTTGCAGGCTGCAGGAGCTGGAGGAGGCCCTGTCTGCCAATGCGGTAAAAACAAATTAATCCGATTATCTGATAACCCTGCGGGTGGGGGTTGGAAGGACTTATGCGGTCGTCCGCCCACTTCTGGGGCAATCGGCGAATTCAGGGGCACTAGTGCTCTTCATTTGAGCGTTTGGCTCGTATTCGCTGAATTCGGGGGCACTAGTGCCCCTCATTTGGGCGTTTGGCTCGTATTCGTTGAATTCAGGGGCACTTCTACCCCTCGCGGCTCTCCGTCAGCCCACATAACGCCTCTCCAGCACATTGTACTCGGTTTTCCGCATACATCCGGCCCACTATTACGCTCAGCTCGTATAACCAAAGAAAACTCCGGCTGTCGCAGTCTTACTGCGAAAGCCGGAGTCTTCTTGTAAGTGTAACTATATTTCATTGATTACCTTATTGGATATGCTCTTCCTCAAGGCCAAGCTTGCTGTACATCTCAGTACAATAGCCCTGCAGCTTAATCTCCAGCCGGCTCGCCTTGTTCTTGAAGCGTTTCAGTTCACGAATCATATGGGCCCGGCCGGCCGGGGTGAAGGTCTCTTGAATCCGTTCCTTGAAGTAATCATGGACAATATGATTGCGTTCCTTCCATACGGCCTGCAATTGACTCGTCTCTTCCTCAGAGAAGGGGAAGTGATGCTGGATTTCTTTGATGAGTTGGCCGAGTGAATTGCTAAGCTTGCGTTGATACAATTCTGCGATTTCGGCGTCAGTTGGCGTCTTGCCCCGCGACAGCTTCGTCAGCAGCAGCAGATTCGTTAATTGCTGCTCCAGCGCCTGGCAATAGTAGACAGCCAGCCCGAAATAAGCAAATAGCTCTTTGGACTGTTCACTCTCCGGTATTTGTGTATCCTTCATCGTTCCTCCCGTTCTTGATCTGGTTATTTGATTTGTGTGTAGATTGAACTTTTCGTTCTATTTCGGAATGGCCGTTGCTGCGGTGAACATTTGGACTTCCGGCCGCTGTTATGTTTGGATTTCCCGATTCAAGCTGTTAGCCGCAGTAGGAATCCAAACATAAAGGCGGACGCTACCGCTCCTACAGTTCCAAATTTCCCCTCCGCCACTTTTTTCAAATTGTAAATCATCAAGGTCAAAGGACACAGCTCAGTTTGTTTTGTTATAGTCCATACGGCCGGTACGGTAAATGTAGAACCCGGCAAGCAATATTATGTACGCCAACGCGTGGGCATAGGCTCCTAGCACGGAGGACACTGGCAGAGTCTCTGCATTCATCATCCTGTCCATGACCGGGTATACCGGGGGCAGGAGAATAGATACAACAGGCCCCGGCACCACATCAGCCACTTTACCGGCGCTAATAGATAGAATGAGGAGGATCAGCATCATTCCGGCCGCATATCCAGCCCGCGGTACCCACGAGGATTGCAGGTACAAGGAGAGTGTAATCCCTAATAACCCCATTAGAGCATGTCCGGCCAAACCAAGCAATATCCGCTGAAGTCCGGCAGGTTCATGGAAGCTTCCGGTCAAGACGGGGTACATAACAATGATGACATCCAGCAGCAGCGTAAGCAGGACCAGGGTCAGCAGACCGCCGATACTGTAGCGGCGGGCACTGCGGAGCTGAACGATAACCACCTGCTTCTGCACCGCCTGCTCATGGTTAAGGAAGCTTAAGCCGAGCCACGCACAGGCTATGAATAGAAAGACTGCCGTAGCCGAGTAGCTGCTCATGACCGGATTAGGCTTATAGGAATAGAGAATTAATACCGCAATTATTACACCGGCAACCGGTCCGAAGAACCGCTGGGAGACTGTATAACTGTGCAAAAAATAACCGATTAGCCCTTTCACCCGCGTCCACTCCCGCTCTGATCCTTGGGGTCCATCCACTCGGCCAGGTCACTTAATCCCCCGAGAGGCTTCACTGAAACTATGGAACCGCCCGCAGCAAGAATCTGCTGCAGGCAGGTATCTGACATTTTCTGTTCTACAGTCAACCCTGTACACGCTGTACCGGCGAAGTCCGGCTCCGGCAGCACGCGGATGACTCCAGGCAAGGCTTCCAGAGCCCGCTGGGCTTGTCCCGGCAGTGCTGTATAGACGATATCCACTACTGGAGCACTCTTCAGCTTCTCCGCTCCATGAATCGTCCGGAGGGTCTGCCCTTCATGTAATACATATACTGTATCCGCGACAGCTTCGATGATCTGCGGTTCATGAACGGACAAGACGAGTGCCGTCCCCTCCGCCTTCAGTTCCAGCAATATTTCGATAAGCGTATCTTGTGCGGGCAGATCCAGTCCCGACATGGGCTCGTCAAGCAACAGCAGCTGCGGCCGGATGAGCAGGCTCTGGATCAGGTTGACCTTCTGCAGCATTCCCTTGGAGAAGCCTGCCAGCTTGCGGCTGCGGGAGGCTTCGAGACTGAACAGCTGCAGCAGTTCGTTAATCCGGGACCCCGAAGCCTCTTCGGAGAGTCCGGCAATCCGGCCCATACAGCGCAGATAGTCTTCGGCGGTGAGCTTCAAGCCGGGAAATGCCTCAGGTGCATAACCTGTGGTTATCGCCCGACGGTCACAGATAAGATCACCGGAGGACAGCTTCAGCAGCCCCGCGAGGATGGATAACAGCGTACTCTTGCCGGACCCGTTACGGCCGATGAGAGCCGTGGCCGTGCCGGGAAGAACCGTCATCGATATTCCGGTCAGAACCGGGCGGCTTCCATATCGCTTGCTTCCTTCGGTAATTGTAATTAGAGATGTTGCATTCGTGGCTTCCAGGCCTCCTTCCATTCGTGCATGCCTCTGGGCCGCATCGAACGGCAGCCTGATTGTTCTCTTATGTAACATTCGCCGGAATGGCTTTATTCTCCTTTTTATTTTCGTGAATCCATGAATTTCACATTGAAAAAAACCAGAACTGTGCAGAAAAAATCCGCACCCGCCCTGGTTCCTGTTAAGTATTCAATGCTATATATGTTAGTCCTAATGGGTGATGTCAGGCGTAGACTTCAACAGCTTCACTGACCAATCTGCAGGCCATGGCTGCATTGCGGCAGGCATCAATGCAATCCTGGCAATGGTTATGCTTATGACGGCTACTTGTGTCTGCGCAGCGGTCACAGATGTCAGCACATAATTTGAGGATTTCGGCCACGAACGGGCTTTGGCGGGTCATCGCCTGAATAGCGAAGGAACAGATATCTGCGCATTCACGGTCCAACTGGATGCTCTCCCGCAGATCGGCCAGATCATATTCCTTTAGGCTTGAGACATAGCTATAGTTACAGGCATCCATACATTTAATCAAAGCATTAATGCATTCCTGATATTGAATTCGGGTCATAGCCTTACAACCTCCTGCAATTAGTATAGGGTATGCCTATGTATTAACCTGCAAGAATAAGAACGAACCATTCATAAGGAACTGCAGATTGTTAACTATAGGCTTCGTTTGACCGCTGCGGGTCTGGACAGCAGACGTCCCTCCAGGCGCAGAAGTTCCCTGCGCAGCTCACCGGAGGAGAAATGCTCACCTATGAAAACCGCAACATCCGGCACCTCGCCCTGGGGCGTAATTCTCATAAAATCCGCTTCTCTGTAGGCGTACTGAAACAGAAACCGGCTGGAGGTATCGGTAAAAGTTACGATCCCCTTGGCCCGGTACACATCACGTGGCAGCTCCTTCACAAACCGTTCGAATTCCTCGCTGTTCACGGGATTCTGGAAATAATGCGTGTAAGCCATCACATGATCATGCGAAGCATGCATCGCCCCTTCAGCTCCGCCCTCCGTATGCTCCCCGCCCTCAGGCCGGTCTTCCCTATGAACGGCTCCCACACTGCCCAGCAGCACTTCCGGCTCCAGTTCACAGCGTACCGCCGGCAGAATCTCCGCGTACGCATTCCACTTACGCAGCACCTCCGAGATCTCTGCAATCTCTGCGGCTTGAATGCGGTCTGTCTTGTTCAGAATCAGGACGGATGCACAGCGGATCTGCTCCTGCATCAGACGGTAGGTAGCCCCTTGCTGGGAGCGGTACAGCTCCAGCAGATGGGCAGCATCGACGACGGTAATCAGCCCCTTCAGCTCCACCTGCTGATATAGCGAGGTCTCCGTTACTGCATCCACAATCTCCAGCGGGTTGGCTGCGCCTGTAGCCTCGATGATAACAACATCCGGCGATTCTTTTTTGACCAGCGTGGTCAGCTCCGTGCTTAAGTCCCCTCTGCTGGTGCAGCAGATACAGCCGCCCAGCATCTCTGCCATCGGCACAGACTGCTCCACCAGCAGGCCGTCCAGATTCACCTCACCCAGCTCGTTCATAATTACGGCCGGACGGAGGCCCTGAAGCTTCCAATGATCCAAGAGACGCTGCAATAATGTTGTCTTGCCGCTGCCGAGAAATCCCGACAAGATATATACTGGTAATGACTGTTCCAAGTTTGCTCTCTCCCTGCCTCAATCGGTTATGGTAGCGAGTGTACTACAATGACCGCCTCTGTGCAAGGCGGCACTGCCAGGTGAGGCATACATCAGCTTCCCCGGAGCTTGTTATTGCCGCTTCCATCCCCTATCATGGGAAATATAAGCTGCACAGCAGTTACAAAAAGGAGCTGGTTCGTATCTCATCCGTCGAAGAACACCGGAGCGAAGCCCCGGATTCAGTCGCTTGCTACATCATAACGGTCTCGGACACCCGGACCATCGATACGGACACCGGAGGGCCGCTGATCCAGAGTCTGCTGGAAGCTGCCGGTTATACCGTGACCGGCCGCACCATCGTCAAGGATGATTATGAAGATATCCGGGAGCTGGTCTACAAAAGCTCCGTCCATTCCGGCATCGAAGCTGTGCTTCTGACCGGAGGGACCGGCATTTCCCCCCGTGACACCACCTATGAGGCCGTAGCCTCTCTGCTGGACAAGTCGCTGCCGGGCTTCGGGGAGATTTTCCGGCTGCTGAGCTTCACGGAAGATATCGGCTCTGCCGCCATGCTTAGCCGGGCCATTGCCGGGACGATCGGCAGTACCGCTGTCTTCTCCATGCCCGGCTCCACCGGTGCGATCAAGCTGGCCATGGAACGGCTGATCCTGCCCGAGCTGCGCCATGTCATGCGCGAGATCTACAAGCGTTCGTGAGACGCAGCATGGCCGGACACCTATTTTGCCGGAATCTAGACGAATGAACAAGCAGGCTCCTGCATAACGCGTATACTGGCATAAGTCCACTGCGAAGGAGCTGAGTGTAATGAGAAATTGTCCGAAATGTCCTGCTGAAACGGTTACAGATCCCACACAGGTTGTATATGAAGATTACTATCATCCCCAGGTGGTCCAGGTGGTCCACCATGTCGAGGTCGTCAGACGCCACCACTGTGTTCCGGTCCCTCACCATATCTACACTTATTCCGTCCGGGATGAAATGTGCGGGCCTACCGCAATGGTGCGCAGCAGAAAAAGATAGTCTAGTCTGCCTCTCCGGTCTATAAGATAGTATATTGTAAAAGGCAAAACCGCCGTCTGCGCGTGAAAGATACGCGCAGCGGCGGTTTTGTCTTTTCCGGGAAAGTCTATACAATTGGCGGGTCTGTATGAACGTCTGCATCGGGTGCTGTAGCCGCCCAGCGTGTGAAGGTGACCTGAAACCCGGCCCGCGTTGGAGCACACAGGAAGGGTCCCGCCTGACTGCCAGTCTCATAAGGAAACCGGGCAACGCGGATAGTCCGCCAGGGATGATTCTCTGTTCGCGCTCTGAGGATTACCGCATCCTTCATCCGTGAAGCCCGCAGGGTAATTACTTCGCCCTTCCACTCGGGCACAGGGGACAATGACCAGTCAGAGTAACCGTCCGTCACGACTGCACCTATATGGGGAACACCGTCATTCACCTCAATACCGGCTTTGATCCATTGCTCACCGCTGTGCCATAGCATAATACCTGCCTGGTCGTACAGCTCCGTGAACCCGTCCAACGCAAAGCTGATCTCTACCGCTTCTGCCTTATCCCAAGGGGCAAGCAGCGCATGACCATTGTCATGCTGGAAGCCGTACATCGTCTTTTCCCAGTAATCACTGCCCTTCGCTGCATGGGCCACCAGTTGACCGTCTGCGGTCCTGCTGGACACCGGTTCATTGCTCCATACTCCATCCTGCCATTCTATGAATCTCATTACAGCCTCACCTCTCCTTGTCGTTTGCTCATCATCCGGTTAATGATTTCAGAGCTTACTATCATCACTATGATATACCCAATCATTGCCGGCGGGAGAATCATGAAGGTGCTCCGCGCCGCCGCCCAACCCAACAGTGGAGGCAGAAATGCACCGCCGGTGTAAGCCAAGGCCATCTGATACCCCATAATCTTCTGCGAATGCTCCGCTCCGAACCGGGCGGGCGTCTCATGCAGCATGCAGGGGAAGATCGGTGCTGAGCCCAGGCCAATCAGAATAAAGGCGACCAGTGAATACACATCCGGCAGCGGCAAGGCCAGCAGCAGCGAACCAGCGAGTGAGATCGCCAGCCCGCCGCGAATCAGCGTACGGTTGCTGAACCGGAAGGTAATGAAGCCAGTAATCAGCCGCCCGGCCGTGATTCCGCCATAATAGAGTGAGACCCATCCGGCAGCCGTTGCCGGGGATACCTCCTTGACGTTCACCAGATAACTGCTGCCCCATAGCCCCACTGTAGCTTCCACTCCGCAATAGAACAGGAAGGTGAGCATCGCCAGCTTCACGCCCGGGATGCGGAGCACCTTACCCTCAGCGGGAACGGCCGGAGGCCGGGAATCTAACTTCTCAGACCTCTCTACAGGCTTCTGGCCGCCCCGTTTGCTTACCTTTGTCCACAGCGGCAGACTGAAGAACAGTACCACGAGGCCAGCAGAGCCACCCACACGACGGAAGAGGAATAAGAGAAGCCTAGCAGGGCCAGAGCGGTTACCGCCACGCTGATAAAAGTAACCATCCCCGTCCCGAGCCGCTTCAGCACCACACTGCTGGCCAAGCTTGAGATAATCGTCCCGGCGACTACTATCATCGACAGCAGTCCGGCCAGCTCAACCGGCGCCCCGAAATCCAGCCGGATAATCGGCCAGGCTGACCCAAGCATCGAATCCGGCAGTCCCAGGCTGATGAACGCCAGATAAATAATGATTAAGAATACCGTTGCCATGTTACTCCCGCCTAACCTTTCATTGTAGGTGAACTATCCCATCGATAGAGTTGCCAGCTTCTTGGAAGCGACTTTTTTCATTTGCGTTTCCCCTCGTTACTATATCATGTTACATAATTATTTTATAATATTCTTCCGGGCTAGTTACAGCTGCAAAATAGCCCGGCAGAGTGACTCTGCCGGGCGGGTACTAACTTTAGCTATTGCTTGCTTTTATGAATGCTAAGACTCCAATAGACCTTACACCTTACAAGTCTGGATGCTCATGCTTCGCCTTGAGGCGGCTCCAGCGGCGCTGTACTTCACCCTCAAAGCTGCGCAGGGCCGGTTCATTCTCCGGCTTCAGCAAATGGCGGGTCTTGCCCATTGTCTTCAGCCAGGCGGATACTTCTATCCGTTTGTCCTTATCTTCCGGGTTATAGGTGATACTCGTAATTCCCTGCTCTACTTCATAGAGCGGGAAGAAGCAGGATTCGACAGCCAGGGACACGATATCTGTGCCGTCCTTGTCGTCGCTCATCCAGTTCAGCGGACAGGCAATGAGAATCTTGCCGTAGACCAGACCTTCATTTTGCGCATACCACTGGGCCTTCGCCGCCTTCTTCAGCATATCCTGCGGATAAGCTTCACAGCCGGTAAAGACATAAGGAATATTGGTAGCCGCCATAATCTGCGCTGTATCCTTGTGCTGGGTCACCTTGCCCTGCTGGGTTTTGCCGATGCTTGAGGTGGAAGTCCGGTGTCCGAGCGGTGTCGAATAGGACTGCTGCGCCCCTGTATTCATATATCCTTCGTTATCATATTCCACAATGATCATCTTGTGGCCGCGCAGCGCTGCACCGATTGCAGGTCCCATCCCGATGTCCATCCCGCCGTCGCCGGTAACCATAACGAACGTGAAGTCTTCCTTCAGCCCCAGCCCGTCAAGCTCACCGCGGCGTTTGCGTTCCCAGAACATCTCAACCACACCGGACAGCGTAGCTGCGCCATTCTGGAACAGATTGTGGATGAACGTCGATTTATGGGAGGAATACGGATATCCGGTAGTCGTTACCATCGCGCAGCCGGTGTGGTAGAGCGCTACGATATCGCCTTCGATCCCTTTGAAGAACAGCTCCAGCCCGGAGAAAATCCCGCAGCCCGGACATGCCCCATGTCCTGGAGACAGGCGTCTTGGCTTCTTCATCAGCGAACGAACCGGCGGAACTCTGACACTCAGCTTGCCGGTCTCTTCGTTCCGGGTTACCGTGATCAGGCCGGTCTTCAGCTTATCGAAGTCCATCGGCTTCAAGAGGCGCTTCGGCGCATTCTCCGGCGCTCCCGGATTATGGCCATAGTAATCGAACGGAATCTCTACACGGTCCGCAACAACAGCATCCATAGCCAACTGGAAGAAGTGATGTCCGTCTTCGGCATAGAAGTCTTTACCGCCCAGACCGTAGATCCGGCTAATCACCTTAGTCGTTGTATTGCCGTAAGTGAACAGTGCAGCCTTAATCTCGTTCACCATGTTACCGCCGTGTCCGCCAACCGAATCGGCACGGTCACCTACAGTAATGGCTTTGACATGCTTCAGCGCTTCGGCAATCTGCTTCTGCGGGAACGGACGGATCATGTTCGGGGAGATTGCCCCTGCCTTGATTCCCTGCTCACGGAGCTGATCCACTACGTCCTTAATGATCTCCGAAGCCGAGTTCATCAGGAAGACAGCAACATCGGCATCCTCCATCCGGTACTGCTCGATCATCTCATAATGGCGTCCGGTCAGCTCTGCGAATTCCTGGGCGATTTCTTCAAAGACTTCACCCGCATTGTACATCGCAACGGATTGCTGATAGCGGTTGTTGATGTAATCCGGTTCATTCATGTAAGGTCCCACAGTGACCGGATTATTGCGGTCCAGGGTATCGGTGAAGCCTGCAGGCGGTTGTTCGCCAACGAACTTGTGAACATCCTCACGGTGGGCAAAAGCCTGTACCCGGCGCTTCTGGTGCGAAGTGAAGTAACCGTCAGAGGCTACCATCACCGGCAGCCGGACTTTGGCGTGTTCCGCCAGCTTCAGCGCCATCAGGTTCATATCATAGACCGACTGCGGATCACGGCACATCAGGATCGGCCAGCCGGTGTTCAGGGCGAAATACAGATCGGAGTGATCTCCGTGAATATTCAGCGGTCCTGAGATCGAACGGCAGACCAGATTCATGACCATCGGCATCCGCGTACCTGCTTGTACAGGCAATTGCTCCAGCATGAACATGTACCCTTGAGCGCTGGTTGCGTTGAACACACGGCCGCCTGCCGTCGAAGCACCGTAGCAGATCCCGGCGGAGCTGTGCTCGCCGTCGGACGGTACCAGCATAATATCGTGCTGGCCGCTGGCTTTCATCGTATCGAGGAACTGAGCCACCTCAGTCGATGGGGAGATCGGGAAATAACCCATGACATGATAGTTAATCTGATGCGCGGCATAGGCCGCCATTTCATTACCGGACTCGTATAGGAATTTCTGCTCCACCTTGGCGGAGCCTAGTTCTTTTTCATAATCAATAGCCACAATGTATTCCACCTTTCTTCCGGGTTTTAGACTGGAGTTACCAGATCGAACTGATGCTTAACGGCATGGCTGTCCGCATAGCCTTCCTTCTCCCTCATGCTGGATAATGCCGAGGTCGGGCAGGCACCGATGCATTTCAGGCAGCCTTTACAGTACTGGTAGTCAATACCGAGCAGGAACATCTGCGAACGGCCCTTGCGGTCCAGGCGCTCTTCCCACACGAAGCATTGGTCAGGACATACCGTGTCACACTGTGCACAGTTGATACAGGACTCGATCTCAAATGCCGGAAGCATACCGGAACGGGAGATGCTGAGATTCTTCAGGAAGCTGCTGCCCGGGTTCGTGATCGTACCGCCCATCGGCTGAGTCTCGTAACCGAGAGCCGAGATATCAGAACGGACATATTCCGGCATGCTGTCGCCGGCAGCCAGCTCGAACTGCATGAATTTCACTTCATTGTAGCCGCGCTCAAAGGTGGTGATTGCCGACTGGACGGCCTGCGGATATTTTTTGCCGAGCGACTTCTCAATGACGCCCTTCATAATATCTGTATCCAGGAACGGGCAGAGCCGGAACAGCGCTCCGAGCATGGCCATGTTAACACGGTTCTTCTCCTTGAGTGCGATGCTGGTAGCATCGATTACCGCAATCGTGCCGGCCTTCATCTTCAGCAGCTCTCTGAGTTCTTCCGGCGTCTTGGCCGAGTTCACAAGAACGGTGCTGTGTTCATGAATTCCGCTGGTTACATTAACGGTCTTGGCAAGTGCTTCGTGAAATACGCCGACAACATGCGGACGCTCGACCGGTGAAGTATCGCGGATATGGGTATCCATATCACAGAAGCGGATGTGAGCCTTAACCGCAGACCCCTTCTTCTCCGAACCGTACGATGAGAAGCTGACGCCGTTCAGCCCTGCGCCGACCACTCCTGCTTCCGCCAGCATTTTACCTGCCAGGTTCGCGCCCAGGCCTCCAATGGATTCCAGACGAATCTCAAAGAATCCCAGTTCATTTACTATTGGCAATTGTACCACCGACATAACCCCTTTCTTAGTACATCCTTTTGACTTTTTCAACGATTGTAACTTGATTTTGCAAGCCGCGAAGTGACATATCTTGCATTTTCCACGCTCAGGAAATCACAGTTCTTTATAGATTTATGCAGGTTTCTTTATACGCGACAGTGCGGTGTTATTTCAATAGAAGGAAAGCTTCCATGAAAACGACAAAATGTGAAAATCCTGTGTAATCCCGCACTCTCCCAAGCAAACTGTGGATGAGATGTCATCCTTAATTTAGCAATAAAATTAAAAATTAAGATGTTAAAAATATCACAGAAATAATGATATATATCACAGGTGCCTGCTGCCAAAAGAAAGAAACTCCTGTCCATTCAAGGAAGGAGTTCCATCTTCATTGCTATAACCTTTTAATAGGCCCACCAGTTGCCTGACATGACAATCATCGAGAACAGCTTGAGGCTGTCTTCATAATAGTCCTCTGCTGCGCTGTTCGCCGTATGGCTCCAGAGGGAGTTCAGCCAGCTCTGGTTCGCGGATGAGGTCATTGCGCCTACACCGAAGGGGCCGTAAAAGGCTCCGCTGTTGTAGCTGCCAAAGGTGGTTCCGTCCAGCTTGTAGCCATCCTTGATATTGCCCGGCGTGCCTCCTGTCTTGGCCTTAATCCAGGTGTTGAGCTGGTTCAGCTGGGATAAAGCGCGGTTATCACCGGTGAGCAGATAATCGGTGGTAATCCGCCATGGCACCCGGCAGGAATTATAGTTGTAATCCCCGTCACGCTGAGATTCCAGGAAATTCGCGGCAGCAGGCTTATAGGTATTGTTAGAATAGACTACGAAGTCAGGAAGCAGACCGGTTGCAGAGCTATAACCCGTATAGAGGCTGTTGATTAAGGTGTAGGTCTTGTTCGTTACATTCTGCCAGCGGGCATCCCCGGTAGCGGCCTGGAAGGCTTTGAAATGGTTCACCATGAAATCTGACGGGCGGGTGGCTGTGTTATAGGAGCCGCTGGTCGCCCAGTCTCCGAGACGGATCGTCCACTGGGACTGATTGATGTCATTATTCATGATGGCATTGATGATATTGGTCGCAGCCTGCAAGTAGTTAACGGTCCCGCTGCTTCCCCATTGCTTGTGGGCGAGCAGCAGGGAGTAGGCAATATCCATGTCGCCGTCTGTAGCCGAATTCTGGCCTTCGACATTCTGGAAGCTGCTGTTCTGCTTCCAGGACATCAGGTAAGGATTAATAGAGCTCGGGTGTGCGGTGTAATAATTATAGAGTCCATTATAATAGTTCTGCGCGTTAGCGTCATAGCCGGCCATCAGGACGGTGAACAGCATCCCGTAGCCCTGAGCTTCCGATACGGTCTCCCCGGCTGAATTATATTTCACATAATACTTGCCGGTGCCAGCCGGTTTGAGGTATGCGCCTTTCCATGCGTCCCATTTGGTCTTAACGGCGTTATCCATGACTGTCTGCGTGACATTGTTCGGCTTGATGGTTCCGCTCGTGTAGGTCGTGTGCTGCGGGAACGGCTTGTTGACTGCTGCGAAGGCGGACCCGGCAGGCAGGATGAACATGGCCACACATAAAAGCATCAGACTTGTCAAATGCAGCTTGCGCCTCGCTGGTTTGTTCATAACTCTATCACTCCTCATAAGTTTGGTAGATGCCGTATTGATTTGCTGGTTAAGTGAACAGACAACTGCGGAAAAGCTCACCTCCTCCTTCGAGTGTGGCGGCTACAGTAGATAGCGTAGCGGTTATCATGAGCTTGAGGACGAATTTTAAAGCGCTTATACTTTCGTTGCAAAATCAGGTATCTTTCTTCCAAATCTGTAAAACCTAACATATTTAATATATGATTTCATAGACTTGCTGTCAATGAGCAGATGGTCACTCACACGAAAAGCCCTCTCAGGCCTACCGCCGAGTTCACACGGCAGGCCTGAGAGGGCTGACTATATTCCGGTTCTAATGAAATTCATACCAGGTACTACTCTACATCCGTAATCATGTGCTCCGCAATCAGCTGCTGCTTGCGGTTCCATAGCTGTTCGCTGAGATTCACGCGGAAGACTTCCGGGTTCAGCTTACGCAGGTACTCCGGCCAGAAGAGGTCGAGCTGCTCCTCATGGTAACGGCGGATCTCCGCCAGCTCCGGCAGGGTATAGACCTGGAACCCGTTCACCACAATCGGCTCCAGCATCCGCACCGCGTCGTAACGTTCCACATGCTTCTTCATATAAGGATGCAGCGGATTGAACAGCTTCAGCCGGACACCGCTGCGGGGTGCAGGCTCATCGGCGAAGCTGATATAATCAGCCAGCGCCTTGCCGTTCTGGCCGATAATGCGGTAGACTTCCTTTTTGCCGGGCGTAGATACCTTCTCGGGATTCGAAGAGATCTTGATCGTAGGGATCATCTCGCCGCTTGGCGCTTCGATCTCGACCAGCTTGTAGACGCCGCCCAGCGAAGGCTGGTCCGCAGCGGTAATCAGCTGGGTTCCGACCCCCCATGTGTCAATTGCCGCCCCCTGTGACTTCAAGTTCATGATGGTGTTCTCATCCAGATCGTTGGAGGCCACAATCTTCACATACTGCAGCCCGGCTTCATCCAGCATCTCGCGTGCCTTGCGGGACAGATAAGCAAGGTCACCGCTGTCCAGCCGGATGCCGTTCATCCGTTTGCCCTGTGCTTCCAGCTTCTTCGCCGTGTTGATCGCATTCGGCACACCGCTGCGCAAGGTATCGAAGGTATCCACCAGCAGCGTCACGCCGTCCGGCATTACTCGCGCGTAAGCGTCGAACGCCTCCTGCTCGCTCGGGAAGCTCTGCACCCAGGAATGGGCATGGGTGCCCTTCGTAGGAATGCCGAACTTTTTGCCGGCCAGCATGTTAGAAGTCGCATGGAAGCCGCCGACATAAGCGGCTCGAGCGCCCCAGACTGCGGCATCCGCTTCCTGCGCGCGGCGCGTTCCGAACTCCAGCAGCGTATCATTCGGGGCCACCTGCTTGATCCGTGACGCCTTGGTAGCAATCAGCGTCTGATAGTTCATGAAGTTCAGGATCGCAGTCTCGACAAGCTGCGCCTCCATAATCGTGCCTTCGACCCGGATCAGCGGTTCATCCTGGAACACCAGGGCCCCTTCCTTCATGGAATGGAGACTGCCCTGGAAATGGAACTGCAGCAGCTCCTCCAGGAAGGCCGGCGCATAGTTCTCTTCCTGCTCCGACAGGTAGCGGATATCCTCTTCCGTGAACCGCAGCTCCGCGATATACTGGGCGATCCGCTCCAGCCCGGCGAACACGGCGAACCCGTTGCCGAACGGCAGCTTGCGGAAGTAGGCTTCGAACACCGCCCGGCGCTTGTGTGTACCATTCATCCAATGGGCATACATCATATTTATCTGGTATTTGTCTGTATGTAGAGCAAGTTCTCTCCTCAAGTCCTCATCTCCTAGTCGTTACACTGTTGTATTTGTGACAACCTTCGCGCCAAGACTGCCGCGGAAGTGTCCAAGCGCCCACACGTGGCCGTCCGGGTTGAAGCTGGCTACGGCATCCTCATGCACCGTAATCCCGAAGCCGTGGTTGTAGGCATCCACTGCCGTATGCAGCACACAGATATCCGTGCATACCCCGATCAGATGCACCTCGGTAATGCCCCGCTCACGCAGCTTCAGCGCAAGATCCGTGCCGCAGAAGGCGCTGTAACGCGTTTTATCCATCCAATAGATGGCTTCCCGGTTCGCCTCGTAGACAGCCTTCAGGCTGCCGTACAGCTCACGCCCCTCGCTTCCCCGCAGATTATGCGGCGGAAACAGCTTGGTCTCCGGGTGGTACGGGTCATCGGCTTCATGCAGATCTACAGCCATCACCACATAGTCCCCGCTGCGCACGAATTGCTCCGTCAGTTCACTGACTCGGGGTGCAATATCGATGCCGGGCTGGCCGACAGGCAGGTTCCCGTCAACGAAATCATTCGTGAAATCAATTACAATCAGTGCTCTCATGGTAGGATAGCCTCCTAAAAGGTTAATGGGCCTGCACTTCCCGGCAGCTTAAGTATAAATCGATAATAACGGCTCATGGTCTGTGAACATATAGAGCTGTGCCGGGCGCTGGGAGTATTGATTGGAGCTGAGCGGATTCCCCGCTTCATCGCTCACTTCTTTTAATATACCCTGACGGCTGCGTGTTGACGTAATTTTGCGGATAAAATTCGGTTCTTTGAATTCGGGCACCACCGTCTGGATCACCTGGTACAGCTCGCTCAGCGTGAAATGGCGCGGCAGAAACTGCCGGGCAATCGTCGTCTGCAGCATCTGCTGCTGAATCCGCAGGTAGGCATCGGTAATAATATCATGGTGGTCAAAAGCCAGCTCCAGCTCCTCCAGCGCTTCCTGCAGTGTGAACAGGCCCACCTCGCCTGCATCATCCGAGGCCTGCCGCTGCTCCAGCATCCACTCTTCCACCAGTGCAAAGAAGGCATGGCTGATAATCCAGCCGCGCGGATCCCGGCCCGGCTGGCTGTAGACGCCGAGATATTCCAAATGCCCGCCGTCCACGCCGGTCTCTTCCTTCAGCTCGCGCGTAGCGGCATCATAGATCGATTCATCCTCCTGGCAAAAGCCGCCCGGCAGGGCCCACATGCCAGCACACGGCCATTTTTTGCGCCGGACCAGCATCACCTTCAGCTCGCGCAGCGGCAGCGTCTTCGTGACGGTCTTCCGCTCGCGCTTGGTCAGTGTAAACATGACAATATCCGCCGGAACGCCATCCGGAGTGCGGTACTTCTTGGCGTTATAGGTTTGTTCCGCGTTCTCAGTCACTATAGATCATCCTTTGCCGCAGCTATTGTTTGTTGTTCGTATCTTTTAATGTACCAAACCTGTCCGCCCAAAATCAACCGGAGCCGGCCCGCTGACTATGTAAAAAGGGACGGATTCACATCCGCCCCCGGGGTGTTCTGCCTTAATCTCCGCATGTAGAGGGCGGCGCTTCAGTGCCTGCTTCCACATTGATTTTATCCGAAACGGTATCCCTGATCACTGAAATCACCATCTGCAGCAGATAATTGATATCGCTCTGGCTCTGCTGGAACTCGTTCACGACCGGGATACTGTCGATTTCATCCTGCAGCTCTTCAATCTCACGTTCAATCTTCGCGACCATCGCCTGGTTCTTGAAGCTCTCGAACGCCACGATCTCCTTCTGCTTCTTCTTAATCGTAGCAATGAGTCCCTGCACACGCTCGTGATTCAGAATCTTCTGCTCGGCCTGCTGGAAATGGCGGACCTCCTCACTGGTGGAGATGAGTGCAGCCAAGTCCTTCGCCTTACCCATAATATCTTCACGGACAATTAAATCCCGGGTATTGTGGGTCTGCATGCCATATTCATTCAGTCGTGCTTCTTCCTGGCTCATTCTTCTCGCCTCATTTCTCTATAATTAGAGGACCGCTGCGGCTTCCGCCTGATAGTCCCCCTGGATGTACCAAGTCTTCGCGCCGGTAATGCTCACCTGCACCAGCGTGCCAATCAGGGAGGACGGGCCTTCAAAATGCACCAGCTTACTGTCACGGGTACGTCCGGCCAGCATCCGGGCATTATTCTTGCTCGTACCTTCCACCAATACCTCCACCCGCTGGCCCAGCATCCGCTCATTCCCCAGACGGCTCTGCTCCTTGATCAGATCATTCAGACGCTGGAGACGCGCGCTCTTGACCTCTGGCGGAACATTATCGTCCATCCCGGCTGCCGGAGTCCCTTCACGCGGAGAATAAATGAAGGTATACGCCATATCATACCCTACTTCGCGCACCAGGGACAGTGTCTCCTCGAACTGCTCCTCCGTCTCACCGGGGAAGCCGACGATAATATCGGTAGTCAGCACCGCATCCGGCACGCCTGCCTTAATCTTACGGACCAGCTCCAGATAGGCTTCACGGGTATATTTGCGGCTCATCCGCTTCAGCACGGCTGTACTTCCTGACTGCACTGGCAGATGGATATGCTCCACCAGATTGCCGCCTTTGCCCAGCACATGAATTAATTGTTCGTCAAAATCACGCGGATGCGAGGTCATGAACCGGATACGCGGAATATCAATCCCCCGCATGTCGTCCATCAGGTCGCCGAAGGTATAATCAATGTCCGTAAAATCCTTGCCGTAGGCGTTCACGTTCTGCCCCAGCAGCGTTACTTCCTTGAAGCCCTGGCGGGCCAGCTCCCGCACCTCGGCAATGACATCCTCCGGACGTCTGCTCCGCTCCTTCCCCCGGGTGAACGGCACAATACAGTAGGTACAGAACTTGTCGCAGCCATACATAATATTCACCCAGGCGCGCAGACCCTCCCGCTTCTTCGGCAGATTCTCAATGATGTCGCCTTCCTTGGACCAGACCTCAATAACCAGCTCGCGGCTGAACACTGCTTCCTTAATCAGCTGCGGCAGGCGGTGGATGTTATGTGTGCCAAAGATCAGATCCACGAAGCCGTACCGGCTCATGATCCGGTTGACCACGCCCTCCTCCTGGGACATACAGCCGCAGATCCCCAGGAGCAGGCCGGGCTTCTCGAGCTTCAGTGTTTTGAGATGGCCCAGCTCTCCGAATACCTTATCCTCCGCATTCTCGCGGATCGCGCATGTATTAAGTAGTATAATATCAGCTTCGCTGCGGTCTTCAGCCGCCCGGTAACCGAGCTGCTCCAGCATTCCCTTCATCGTCTCCGTGTCATGCTCATTCATCTGGCAGCCGTAGGTGGTAATATGATAGCTCTTGCCTGCACCGAAATCCGCCATCTCCGGCGGGATGTCGAAATGATACAGCACTTCAATCTCTTCCTTGCCCCGCCGCTTGCCTTCCTTGTAATCGGGCTGGCTGTTGATCTGTACGTTTCTGCCTTTGATCCGGTAGGTGGTCTTGCCTTCAGTCTCGCTGATGATCTTGGCATCCGTGAAATCGAAATACTGCCCGTAATCCTTACTCCCCTTCGCCATGCTACTAACACATCCTCTGCTGATGTCCCCGTATTTTCAGAGCTTTTCTAGTGTAAAATTATATCATAAGAATCCCAATAGATACCATTCTATGTCCGGGGTCAAGTTGGATTTAAATGCTTTACTATAACGTATACGTTATCGTTTATAGTGTTGTTGAGGAGGGAACGTAACTATGATCCGCATTGGGGAGTTGGCGAAGACCGCAAATATCAGCAAAAGAACCCTGTATCATTATGAACAAATTGAATTGCTGCAACCCGCACATATCTCAGAGAACGGATATCGCTATTATGATAGTCAAGCCATCCTTCGGCTGCAAAAAATTCTTTTACTGAAATCGATTGGCTATACCTTAGAACAGATTAAAGGGCTGTTGGAGAATAAGCATTCTGCGCAAGAAGATGATCATTGGATCGCTTCATTAAACGAGCAGATAGAGCTGATAGAACAGAAGAAGGAAGAGCTAAGCCGCAAGCAGTATTATCTCCGGTCAACCATTCATGCCATCCGGCTCAAGGGAACGGAGAATTTGCAGGATCTGACGCACATCATTAGTGCCATGAATAACCGCCCTTTGAGCGGAGAAATCATACCTGCCGAATTCACGGAGGACTCCCCCTTTACGGCTAAGGAAACCGGGATTCTTCAGCATCTCCCTGTGCTTGGCAGCAACAGCCAGCGATTGGAGGAGCTTGTAGACATTATGGGACAGGCAGCAGGTATGATGTCCTCCTCCCCCTATTCTTCTGAAGCTCAGGCTCTGGCGGGCCGGTTGTACGACAAGGCACTGGAGCTATTCGAGGGTGATGCCAAGCTGCTGGATAAGTATTGGGAGCAGATTAGACCCGCTGACGGGGCAGAGCCTGTCGTGATGGGCATGGATAGCGCAATGATGTCTTTTATAGATGAGATGATCGGATATTATCTTGGGCATAGAGAGGAGAACCGGCATGAATAAAGCTAAACAAATAGAGATGATGATCAGGAAAATAGGAAGGACAGCGCTGCTGGCCAGTGTATTGCTTCTATTATCGGCCTGCGGAATAACACAAGAATCCAAGGATGGAATGATCGCTGAGCCCTCCCCAGTACAGGCTGAACCGGATGCAGGTGCCATACGCGTAGAGGTGCTGATTAAAAGTGACAGCGATTCGGCAGTTAATCTGGAGGTGGACATCGACGCCCGGAAGCACCCGGAGAGTGTATACCTGGATACGATTGAACTTCCATATCGAGAGGAATTTAACGTCCCCAAGGACACCTTCATCCCGTTGAATTCCACCAAGGTGCTGGCAGAAAAGGATGAAGCGGCCACTTGGATCAGCTGCACCATTCTGTATGACGGAGAGGTAGTCGCAACTCACAAATCCAGAGGGGATAAGGCGAAGGCCGTTTGCGAGAAGAATTTCCGCCTGGGGCCGGGATAACGAACGGATAAGATATCAGGCTTCCCGGACAAAAAAGAACACCCCATGCCCGAAGGCATCAGCGAACAGGCTGATGACGGGTGCACAGGGTGGTGGTGTTGACCTCTATCTATTAGTACAAAGTCTTGGTCGCCGCGGAGATGAACGGAATAATCTCATCCGTCTTGCCTGTCTGCACTTTGGCAGGCCATGCGGGATCGCTGATCAGCGCCCGGCCTACTGCTACCAGATCGAATTCGCCCTTCTCCAGGCGTTCCAGCAGACGGTCGATGTTATCGTCCTCATTCTTCTCCATAACCGCACTGGTGAATGCGAAGATATCTACCCTGGCATTGTTGAGCGGGGTCAGCAAACGGGCCAGATACTCCAGCGTCTCCTCCAGTTTAGCGTCGCAGGCCCTGCCCTTCCACTGCGAGAAGCGGAGTACGATCGGGAAATCCCCAGATTTAAAATAACTTCATTGCTTAGAGCTTCAGTGTGAAGCACGCAACTCAGGAGTATCTCCAGCGCAACAAAATCACCCTTCGGGTGGATGAGATTACCTGCGCGGCAGCAAATGTATGCTGTTTTTCGCATACATTCGGACCACAAGCCTACGCGACAGCAAATGTATGCTGTTTTCCGCATACATTCGGGCCACCAGCCTGCGCGCCAGCAAATGTATGCTGTTTTCCGCATACATTCAGGCCACCAGCCTGCGCGACAGCAAATGTATGCTGTTTTCCGCATACATTCGGGCCACCAGCCTGCGCGACAGCAAATGCATGCTGTTTTTCGCATACATTCAGGCCACAAGCCTGCGCCAGTAAATGTATGCTGTTTTTCGCATACATTCTGAGCTCTTCATATACTCATGCGGCCTCCGGATCATCCAAAGAGTACTTCTCCCCACGCGATGCCCCCTTATCCACAACAGAGGGATAATATAATCTCCTATACGACAAAAAAGCCCGGCCTAAAATGTAAGGTCCCGGACTTATTTATTACAACCAGCTTGCCACCGGACGTCCTAATCCCCAAGCCTATAGATCAAAATCGATGCGTTGGAGTTGACCTGCGTTCCTCCGGCTAAGGTCTGTAAATTGATTGCAGCGGCACTGGAATGGTTCCTTAAAGTGATTACATCGCCGGGGACTACAGAGATAATCACCATCCCGGGGTTAGGCTGTGTTCCCGCTCCTGAACCATAGACACTGCCACCAACAGGTGCACCGTTCAGATACAACGTGAACTGATTCGGTTCCACTGCGGTGACAATAAAGATTACCGCATAATCTCCTGCATTCTCAACATTAATCTGAGCTGTATTAGGGGTATGCGAGAAGCCGACAAGACTCTCATTGCTGTCAAAAGTAACATCTGCTTCCGTAGCCACGGTCTGGGCCCCCGTATTGAATATATAGGCATAAGATGACGCCAATACGCCCGTCGCTCCCGTGGCTCCTGTTGCGCCCGTCACTCCCGTTACTCCCGTCGCACCCGTGGCTCCCGTCACTCCCGTTGCTCCCGTCGCCCCCGTTACTCCCGTCACACCCGTTACTCCCGTCACACCCGTTGCACCCGTCACTCCCGTTGCTCCCGTTACTCCCGTTACTCCCGTCGCACCCGTAGCCCCCGTTACTCCCGTCGCACCCGTAGCCCCCGTTACTCCCGTCGCCCCCGTTGCACCCGTCACTCCCGTTGCACCCGTCACTCCCGTTGCACCCGTGGCTCCCGTCACACCCGTCACTCCCGTCGCACCCGTTGCACCCATCGCACCCGTGGCTCCCGTTACTCCCGTCGCACCCGTGGCTCCCGTTACTCCCGTCGCCCCCGTTACTCCCGTTACTCCGGTAGCTCCGGTGACTCCTGTTGCCTCTTCTCCCAGCAACTCCTGCGAGACCAGCCGGTGTGCTGTCACCAACTGCCCGCTGGTATTTTGGCCCCATAGGGACACCTGCGCTTCGGAGACCGCCGTTCCTGTCGTGTTGAACACGAATTCAAAAGCATCCAGGTCTGCATAGTAAATTTTGGTAACCACTTGGGAGGGGGCCACACTGATCTCCTCCTGCACATATAAGGTGCGTATGCCGTTCAGGGTATAACCCGAAATAAGCATATCGAAGAATCCGGTTATATTGCGGCCGTCTATTTTGAGTGTTACCCTTTGCGTCGGGCGGGTCCCCGTATCGCTTGCAATATTATTCTCAATCGGTCCTGTTGATAAAATTGCCATTTCCAGCTCCCCTCTCAACCTAAATCAAGCTATATTAATAGCAATATTCGAGAGAAAACAGAAGAGTGTTGGCAAATTGGCATTATTATAAGAAATAGTCATAATCAGTACATCTTCAAAGATTCACCCGCAAAAAACACCCCATGCGGGCAGCCATGAGCTGATAGACTTGAAGTCTAACCTAATGGCTTGGCACAGGGTGTTACAGATCAAGCTCTATTGATTAAAACAATGTCTTGGTAGACTCCGAGGTGAACGGAATAATCTCGTTAATCTTGCCCGCCTGCACTTTGGCAGGCCATGCGGGATCGCTGATCAGCGCCCGGCCTACTGCTACAAGATCGAATTCGCCCTTCTCCAGGCGTTCCAGCAGACGGTCGATGTTATCGTCCTGGTCCTTCTCCGTGACCGCACTGGTGAACGCACTATCCAATCCCACAGAACCTACTGTAATGGCAGGCTTGCCCGTGATCTTCTTCGTCCAGCCTGCCAGGTTAAGCTCCGAGCCAGCGAATTCCGGCTCCCAGAACCGCCGGGTCGAGCAGTGGAAGATATCCACCCCGGCATTGCTGAGCGGGGTCAGGAAGCGGGCCAGGTCTTCGGGAGACTCGGCCAGCTTAGCATCATAGGCCCCGGCCTTCCACTGCGAGAAGCGGAGTACAATCGGAAAATCCGGTCCTACCGCGCGGCGGCAGGCATCGACCACTTCCACCGCGAAGGTGGTGCGCGCCTCCAGGTCACCGCCGTATTCATCGGTGCGGCGGTTGGTCTTCTCCCAGAAGAACTGGTCGATCAGATAGCCATGGGCGCCGTGCAGCTCAATGCCGTCGAAGCCGATGGCTTTGGCTGCCTTCGCTGCCTTGGCGAAGGCACTGACGATGGCCTGAATCTCGCTCTTCGTCATCGGCTCCGTCACCTGCTCACCGGCCAGATTCAGCCCGGACGGGCCAATCGGCAGCGCCGAAGCGTTAGGCTCCTCACCGATCTTACGGGCCATGCCGACATGCCAGAGCTGGGGCATAATCTTGCCTCCGGCGGCATGCACCTCGCGCACGACCTGCGCCCATCCCTCCAGAGCGGCTTCGCCATGGAAGTTCGGGATATCCTGATGGCTGACTGCCGCCGGATGATCGATGGCTGTGCCTTCGGTAATGATCAGGCCCACCCCGCCTTCCGCGCGGCGGCGGTAATACGCCGCCACCTCAGGACCAGGTACGCCTCCGGGAGAATATACCCGGGTCATCGGGGCCATCACCACACGGTTACTGAGAGACAAGCCCCCGTATTCAAAAGGTTCAAACAATGTAGCAGCATTCATAATTCACTAGCCTCCATTTCATACGATGATTACTTGATGATTACTTTAAGTAAGCATAGTATGACGCTTCCCGGCGGCAAATGCAAATGACTGCCAGTCTAAGCGGTTTGATAAATCTTATAAGTCCAGCACTCCGGCTTTTGGAGTCACCCGGAAGGCTGCGGCCAGATCTGCCAGCTGCTGATCAGTGATCTTCTGCCGAATTTCTCTTCCGCCGATCAGGTTATAGACAATCGCGGCCTTTTCAATCGTTTCAACCAGTCCGAAGGTGGCATCCATCGTCGCCCCGGTCACAAAGATCCCATGCTGCGGCCAGATGACTACGCGGTACTCCTTCATTTTATCCGCGGTAGCCCGGCCGATCTCGCTGCTCCCCGGCACCATCCAGGGAATGACGCTGACGCCATCCGGGAAGACCACCAGACATTCCGTGCACATCTCCCACAGCGTCTTGGTGAATTTCAGCTCATCCAGATCATGGGTGAAGGTCATGGCAATTACATTCGTTGCATGGGTATGCAGCACAATCCGGTGCGCCGGATCTACCTTCAGCCGTTCGATATGGCTCATGAAGTGGGAAGCCAGCTCACTGGTCGGAACAGCGCCGCCCCTCAGTCCCCATAACACCTCTACACTCTCGCCGCTGCTGCTGACACGCAACACACCCAGATTGGCCTCCGGGTCCTTGATCACATTACGGAAATACTTGCCTGATCCGGTAACAATGAAGTATTTGCCCGCCAGCTCGGCTACAGGGAAGGTAAGGCTGATCGTGCGCAGCGGCTCGCGGATATTAATATACTTGGCTACCTCTTCTTCATCCAGGAGGTAACTGACATTGCCCCCATTCAGCTCATCCCAGCCCAAGGACCACATGTGATGGGTAATTTCAGACATTTCCTCGATAAAAGGCGCGGTGACGCCGGAGATATACCCTTTGGATTCAATTACGGAAGTACTCATATACTCTCTCCTTCTATATGCACCTTCAGTGCTCGGGTACTTGTTATTTATTATTTCAGCAGTCATTGTAATTTCAGCAGCCTGATCTTATCTTAA
Organism: Paenibacillus sp. FSL R7-0302; assembly: GCF_038006885.1. NCBI lineage: Bacteria > Bacillati > Bacillota > Bacilli > Caryophanales > Paenibacillaceae > Paenibacillus > Paenibacillus sp. FSL R7-0302. The sequence continues at coordinate 2,371,525 of NZ_JBBOWB010000001.1, read as the reverse complement.
AGCCAATACATCCTGTTCATAGCGCTTCACTTCAGCCAGCCATTGCTCGCGGACCGGGGTCCCCTGTGAAGCGCAGTAGTAGTCCCAGACAGCACCGAACGGGTAGGACTTGAATTCTTCCATCAGGGCCAGCCGTGAGGTGTAATCTCCGGCCCGTTCAATGTCCCGAAGCTCCTCTACCGGCTCCAGCATAGCGCGCAGCAGCGCCTTGATCGTATTGCGCGTGCCGATTACCCAAGCTGCCAGATGATTGATACTGCCGTCGAAGAAGTCGAGCCCGATATGCGTACGCGGCAGCAGATCCCCGCGAACCAGCTCGCGGGCAATCTCCAGCAGCTCATCGTCCATCGTGACCACATGATCGCTATCCCAGCGGACCGGTCTGCTGACATGCAGCAGCAGCTGCTCGCTGAACATCAGGATGGAGCTGAGCTTGTTCGAGATCACTTCCGTCGGATGGAAATGCCCGGCATCCAGGCAGATTGCCTTGCCGCGTGTAAGGGCGTAGCCCATGTAGAACTCATGTGATCCGACCACGTAGCTCTCCGAGCCGATGCCGAACAGCTTACTCTCCACGGCATCGATAGTATACTGCGGATCCATCTCCTCGCTGAAGATTTCATCCAGCGATTCCTTCAGTCGCATGCGCGGTGCCAGCCGGTCTACCGGAGTATCCTTGTAGCCGTCAGGCACCCAGAAATTCGTCACACACGGCTGGCCCAGCTCGCGCCCGAAATGCTCGGCAATGCTGCGGGAAGCCTTGCAATGCTTAATCCAGAAGCTCCGGATCTCTTCGTCCGCATGGCTCAGGGTGAACCCGTCCGCCGCCTTCGGATGCGAGAAGCAGGTCGGATTGAAATCAAGGCCTAAGCCCTGCTCCTTGGCCCATTCCACCCAATTCGTGAAATGGCGCGGCGCGAGCTCATCCAGATCCACCTGCTCCTTCGTATCGGCATAGATCGCATGCAGATTGACCTTATGCTTGCCGGGAATCAGCGAGAGGGCCTTCTCCAGATCCTGACGCAGCTCATCCGGTGTACCGGCCCGGCCGGGGTAGCTGCCGGTCACGGCAATGCCGCCGCTCAGCTCTTTATCCTTGAACAGGAAGCCCCGTACATCATCGCCCTGCCAGCAGTGCAGCGATACTTTGATCTGCCCCAGCTTCTCCAGTACCTCATCCGTATGAATCCCATGGGCTGCATATAATTTCTTGGCTTCGTTGTAGCTGTTAATGATGCTCTGATCCATGCTGTCGCCTCCTAATACGTATTGTGAACATCCGCTCCCGGATGAAGCTGCTCCCAGCGGACCAGCAGCTCCGCCAGCTGAGGAACCGGCTGCGGAAGATAAGACTGAATCGCGAAGGACTGAGAGATGATCTGCCGGGCTTCATGAATATCTGCCATACGGCCCGCCTCAACCATCTGCACAGCCAGATTACCCAGGGCTGTAGATTCGGTCGGTCCGGCCAGCACTTCCCTGCCGGTAACATCCGCCGTCAGCTGGCACAGCAGCCCATTGTTAGCGCCGCCGCCGACAATCTGCAGCACTTCGGTACGCTTCCCGGTGAGATCTTCCAATTCAGCCAGATGACTGCGGTAGGATAATGCCAGACTGTCAAAGATACAGCGGGCCAGCTCGCCCGTAGTCTGCGGCACAGGCTGGCCGCTCTCCAGGCAGGCCCGCCGGATCTCCTGAATCATATCCCCGGGCTTAAGGAACAGCGGATGATTGCAGGGAATCAGGCTGCGGAAGCCAGAGCATTCCCCGGCCTGCTCTGCCAGTTCCGCGAAGCTAAATCTTCCGCCGTCCAGTCTGCGCACTTCCTGAATCAGCCAGAGGCCCATAATATTCTTCAGGAACCGGTAAGTCCCGTAAGCGCCCCACTCGTTGGTATAATTGGCGGCCATCGCTCTGCTGTTATTGAGCGGGTGATCCAGTTCTACTCCCAGCAGAGACCAGGTTCCGCTGCTAAGATAGGCTGACGCACGGTCCTTCTGAGCAGGCACACCGAGCACCGCAGATGCTGTGTCATGCGTAGCCACGCAGATCAGGCGGCACTCCGGCAGATCATACTCCGCGCGCAGCTCCTGCGTAATGAAGCCGAGCTCTTCCCCAGGCTCGGTTAACGGAGCGAACTGTTCACGCCGCAGACCCAGAAATTCCAGCAACTCAGGATCGTATTCACGGGTCGCAAGATTCAATAGCTGTGTCGTGGATGCATTGGTAACCTCGTTCATCTTACGTCCGCCGAGCCGGTAGTACAGATAATCCGGCACCAGCAGGATCTGATCGGCCGCCTTCAGCTCTTCCCGGTCATGCGCATATAGCTGATACAGCGTATTGAAGGTAAGCTGCTGAATACCCGTTTTGGCGTAGACCTTCTCTGGCGGAAGGAGCCGCCCGACTTCTTCCATCACCCCGTCGGTCCGGTGGTCACGGTAGGCATAGACCCCGCTTATCCGCTTGCCTTCGGCATCCAGCAGCACATAATCTACCGCCCAGGTATCAATGCCGAGGGTGCATTTGTGAATGCCTCTTAGCTTCGCCTCCTGCAGACCGTTAATAATTTCATTCAATAAATAATCCATGTCCCAGAAGCAGGAGCCTTCCTGTTCCGTGAAGCCATTGCTGAAACGGTGAATCTCCTCTAGACGGAGGCTCCCGTCCACGAGCTGTCCGAGCACCAGCCGTCCGCTGGAGGCGCCGATATCGACGGCGATATGATAGGTCATAGGGAATCTCCTATTCTATGGGAGGTGATTTACAGAATTTTGCGGAATAACGCGATTACTTCATCTTTGGCAGGAATAAAAGGATTACCGGGCGCGCAGGCATCCTTCATAGCGTTCTCAGCCAGCAGATCAAGATCTACTTCCGCTACACCCAGCTCGGACAGCTTGGCAGGTATGCCAACCTCCTTCGACAGGGCCTTGATCGCCTCAATGACGTAATCCGCACATTCCTTGTCGCTGCGCCCTTCAGTCTGCATACCTGCCGCTCTGGCAATCGCTCTGAACTTCTCCGGCACATACTTGGCATTCTCTTCCTCCACGTAAGGCAGCAGCATGGCATTACATACGCCGTGCGGCAGATCATACACCCCGCCCAGCTGATGGGCCATGGCATGCACATAGCCTAAGCCTGCGTTATTGAAGGCCAGGCCGCCGAGGAAGATCGCATAGACCATCTGCTCACGCGCTTCAATATCTCCTCCGTTCGTTACCGTCCGTGCCAGATTAGCGAAGATCAGCTCCACCGCAGCCAGTGCCGTAGCATCGGTTACCGGATATGCGCCTGGAGTGACCAGCGCTTCAATCGCATGCGTCAGTGCATCCATGCCCGTAGCTGCCGTCAGCGCAGCAGGCTTATCGACCATCAGCTCCGGATCATTCACCGAGATGGTGGCGATACTGTTCTTGTCTACCATGACCATCTTGATTTTGCGCTCTTCATCTGTAATCACGTAGTTGATCGTCACTTCACTTGAAGTCCCGGCCGTCGTGTTCACCGCGACAATCGGCAGAGATTTCTTCTTGGATTTGTGAACGCCTTCATAATCGGCAATATGCCCCCCGTTGGTGGCCACAATTCCGATGGCCTTGGCCGTATCCTGCGGCGAGCCGCCGCCGATGGAGATCAGATAGTCACATTCGTGCTGCTTAAGGAAGTCTACGCCGTCATGAACATTTTTGCAGGTAGGGTTCGGCTTCACTTCATCATATACCACATACTGAATCCCCGCCTCCTCCAGCACAGCCAGCAGCTTGCCAGCGATTCCGCTCTTCATCAGGAACTTGTCTGTGACCACAAGCGCCTTGTTCAAATTCAGCTCTTGAATGTACGGGGCGATGTCCTTCAGACAGCCCTTCCCCATAATGTTGATTGACGGTACATAATAGACATGGGTACTCATTGCTTAACCAGCCTCCCGGGCACATGAATAATGAATGAACACTGTAAGCGTACATCTACCTGTTGACCTTCTCATCGTATAGCCGTTAATCTGTGTTGTCAACATTATAAATACAAATAATGTTGTTTTTATTTGTTTAATGTACGTTTCGTGGAAAACAAACGATCATTATTGTGGGTTTCAGAGCAAATCGGGTTCATAATGTTGTACAACACAGAAATAACAGTCTATATTAAGACTATCAACTCTGGAAAGGTGATACGTATGCTCGCTGCCGAAAGACGCAAAAAAATAATCGACCTTGTCCATCAGGACAAGCGGGTGCTGGTGTCCGATCTGAGCCGGATGTTCGAGGTGACAGAGGAGACGATCCGCAGAGACCTGGAGAAGCTGGAGAAGGATGGCATTGTAAGCCGGACCTACGGCGGAGCCATGCTGAACAGGCATACCAATGAGGACCTGCCTTTTCTGACCCGGGGAGCGCTCAATACGGATATCAAACGCGCAATAGCGATCCAGGCGCTGGATCTGATTAATGACGGGGATACGCTGATGGTCGACCCCAGCTCGACTTCGTTTGAATTCCTGAAGCTGCTGGGTAATAAAAGTAATCTGACGATCATCACCAATTCGATCAACATTCTCCATGAGTTCGCAAGTTCGAGCCACAGCATTATTTCTACAGGCGGCTCACTCCGCCACCGTTCCCTGTCGCTTGTCGGCCCCGTAGCCCATGAGACCATTCAGCGCTACAATGTGGACACCGCTGTAATCAGCTGCAAGGCCCTTGATATGGACCGCGGGGTCACCGATTCCAATGAACCGGAATGCGAGCTGAAGAAATACATGCTGCGCCAAGCCCACAAGGTAGTCCTTCTGGCTGACCATACCAAGTTCGACCAGACAGCCTTCGCGAGGCTCGCAGAGCTAAGCCGGATCGATGTGCTGATTACCGACCGCAAGCCTTCGGAAGCGTGGCTGAAGCTGTTGTCCGGGAAGAATGTGGAAGTATTGTATTAATATCACAAGAGATCATTTTGAGAGGGGATAAGTTTAGATATGGGCACAAAGAGGAAAACCTTACCCGCCGATTTCCGCGAGCTGGTTAAAACAGGGGATATCGATCTACTTAAGGCTGTTTTTGAGCAATGTGAATGGAATGCAACCTTGGGCTACTCCAAAGAACCTGCACTCAGCATCCGGCAAATTCCGGATGAGCTGGCCCGCTGGCTGGTGGAGCAGGGTGCTGACATTAACGCCAGGGATAAATATCAGCGTACCCCGCTGCATTCACAGGCCGGAAACTGGTCGGGTAATATCCCGCTGTTCCTTGAGCTTGGTGCTGAGCTGGAAGCCCTGGATTATCAGGACGAGACCCCGCTGCACGCCGCTGTCAACTACTACCGGACTGGGGCGGTCCGTGATCTTATCGCTCACGGCGCCAACATCCATGCTGTGAGCAAGCGCGGGAATACCCCGCTGGCAAAAGCCTTGATCAATTGCCGGAATGCCGATATCACCGGCATGGCTGAGATCGCGCAGGCAATGCTTGCAGCCGGAGCAGAAGCTACACCGGAGATGAGGGAATCCGTGAAGAAGATCGGCAAGAGCTTTGAATTCGCCCGCTCCAATTTCAATAAAGAGCGCTTGAGTGAAACCGCAGCTGCACTCGAATCCCTGTACAAGCTGTTCGATGTAGAGCCTGTAGCAGCGCGGGTGATGCATGACGGCGTTTCCAAGATCGAGGTAAACAGCACAAGATGGCAGGATCAGCACCAGGAGCTATGGGAATTACTCGTCCCGGCGTCAGGGCATGCGTTCACCGTGCAGGGAGAGGTCATTCGCATCACCGGCCGGATCTCACATGAAATCATGAATAACGGCGGAGGCAACTGGGATGCCGATTTCCGTAAAATGCTGAATGCGCTGCTCCGGCACTTCGCCTCGGGCACACCTCTGGACCCTGCGCACCTCAAGGAAGCGGCGGAATTAGCCGGTTACCTGCGCCATGGCAACGGCAATGATGAGCCGGCCAGATTATGCGAATTGGCCGTGAATTGGGTACTTGCCAATCCACAGCCTGTTTCGTTGCCGCAGCCGGATTACAAACGCTAAATGCTGAGACATCCAGCACTTGTCCTGCTCCCTATGAAGAAGCGGCTCCCTTGGAGAGCATAATATTCAGAATCGCCTGGTCTGTGGCGGCAAGCCCTTCCTGAACCAGGGTCTCCATATTCTTGATCGTATCCTCCACCTTCTCGAAGATGACACCGTCACTCGGACTAGCGGAAATATTGTTCATGGCGAGAGTAGCAGACTGAATGGCCGCATTGGTGGCCGTTGAGATTTTGAGCGCACAGGTTGGCTTGGCACCATCGCAGATCATGCCGGAAGTAGAGGCAATCGTATTCTGGATGGAGTGCTTGATCTGCGCCAGCGTCCCGCCCATCAGATAGACAATGCCGCTGCCCGCCCCCACTCCACCGGCAATGCCTGAGCCGCAGAGCGGGGACAGACGGCCAATGTAATGCTTCACATGGATGGTAATCAGATTGCTGAGCGCCATCGCTCTTGCCAGGGTCTCCTCATCCTTGCCGAGGAGCTCGGCCAGGGCAATGACCGGCATGGTACAGGCAATCCCCTGATTGCCGCTGCCCGCCGTCGTCATTACCGGCATGGCACTGCCGTCCATCCGTGCATCGGATGCGGCTGCCGTTGCGGCAATGATCCGGTTCGCCACATCCGCGCCGAACAGATTGAGGGCGGATTGCTGGCTCATTTTCCGGCCCACCTGAAGGCCATACTCCCCGCGCAGCCCTTCCTCCGAGATCGCCTTATTCATAACCGCTCCCTCCAGCAGGAAGCGAAGATCCTCGAACGGTGTATTCTGAACGAAGGCATAGATATCTTCGAGTGAGACCGAGTATACCTCAGGGTCCAGACTAAGCGGGTCACCGCAGTCGGCCTTGTCCAGCTTCGGCTCAAGCCGCTGGCCATCCTTCGCCAGAAACTGCACATTCGTGTGCTCTTTTTCCAGGATCGCTGTGGCGGTATGGTTCTTGCTGTGTACTCTCGCTTCAATATATAGCTTCTCCGGCGTATCCTTCAGCTCAACCTCCAGCAGCTTACGCTCCAGCAGTCCCTCTGCACTTGCCAGCTCCTCCGGGGTCAGCCCGGACAGAATCTCCAGCTTCCGCTCCGAGCGGCGCACCACCGCACCCAAGGCAGCCGCTATCGGCAAGCCCGTCTGGCCTGTACCAGGAATCCCCACACCCATCGCATTCTTGATGATATTGCCGCTGAGGAATAGCTGAATCGCCGTAATCTCCTCTTCCACCAGTTCAGCGGCCAACGAGACGGCATAAGCTACCGCTATCGGTTCGGTGCAGCCTTCTGCCGGCATAATTTCTTTGTGTAATACTTCCAGTAGGTTAACCATCTATGCATCACCATTCCCTCTGTCTGTCGATCTATGTCTATATCTGTTTCTTTATATAGTACATCAGATAGACAGTCCGGGGAATCCCCGTTATTACCCATCACCCGCCCAGCTTCACCAGCCGCTTCAGCCCTTCCGTACAGGCCCAGCCTCCGGCACCTGCCAGAATCGCATTATGACAAATGTTCAAAGCCAGCTTATACGTCATACTGCCGATAATGATTTCGACCACAATGAACCGTAAGATATCTCTTTTCGTGATCAGATAAACTCTAAATTCCTGATTATGGGACACCGCTATCTCCCCCGTCCAATTCATGTTTCTGTACTTATATGCCGCCTGCGGGTTGTCTGATTCTCTGTGCCAGGCATAACAAAGAGCAGTACTTCTCCATTGGGCTACATTGGTGGAAAAGTACTGCTCCATTGGCTTGATTGCTCGGCTGGCGGGCAGTCGGCGGATTCAGGTGCACTAGTGCTCTTCATTTGCGAGGTTGGCGGGTATTCGGTGAATTCAGGTGCACTAGTGCTCTTCATTTGCGAGGTTGGCGGGTAGTCGGCGGATTCAGGTGCACTAGTGCTCTTCATTTGCTCGGTTGGCGGGTAGTCGGCGGATTCAGGTGCACTAGTGCTCTTCATTCGCTCGATTGGCGGCTATTTGGCGGATTCAGGTGCACTAGTGCTCTTCATTCGCTCGATTGACGGCTATTTGGCGGATTCAGGTGCACTAGTGCTCTTCATTTGCTCGGCTGGCGGGTAGTCGGCGGATTCAATGGGGCTGTCTCAAAAGTCATGAAATGGCTGCTTGTGACAGCTCTTTATTGCGGAGTGGGACCAACATGAGCACTTAGGTGGACGCTCTGCAAACGGACCGTTGTTCCAATCGCTGTTGTGTCCAGATTTTTTTCATTCCCCTTAGCGGTGAAAATCCGGACACAAAGGCGACCGCTTCCGCTTTTACACAATCGTTCCGTCCGCACCGCTGCTTAAGCGGGAAACCACTCATCCATGCTAAAAAAGAAACAAAAAAATCGCTCAGAGGGCGTTCGGCAGTTGCGTAAGGAGGTGTTGCCTTAAAAGACGACCCATTAGCTGTACGCTGAATGACAGAACCGGAAATTGCTTGGACACCTGAAGAACAATAGAGGCTTCCGGGGATTTCTGCAAGTGGCTGTCATCGCTCATAGAAAATTACTTTTGGGACAGCCCCTTCATTTCTCCATCTGGCCCGTTTCCGGCCAATTTAATGGGATTAATCCCCTTCATTTCCCCATCCGGCCCGCTTCCGGCCAATTTAATGGGATTAATCCCCTTCATTTCCCCATCTGGCCCACTTCCGGCCAATTTAATGGGATTAATCCCCTTCATTTCTCCATCCGGCCCGCTTCCAGCCGATTTAATGGGATTTATCCTCTTCATTTCCCCATCCGGCCCACTTCCGGCCAAATCCGAAACAGAAGAGGCTGCCCAAACAGCCATTACATGGCTATGGGACAGCCCCTTGATATCACCGCTTCAGCCTAATTGCTGCTGCTTATTTCGACTCCACCGCATGGCCGCCGAATTCGTTACGCAAGGCGGCGACGACTTTGCCGGTGAAGGTGTCGGTCTCCAGCGACCGGTAGCGCATGAGCAGAGCCATGGCGATAACCGGAGTCGCTGCCTGGAGGTCGAAGGCCGTCTCCAGTGTCCAGCGTCCCTCCCCGGAGGAATGCATGACTCCCTTGATGTCCTCCAGCTTGGCATCCTTGGAGAAGGCCCGCTCGATCAGCTCCATCAGCCAGGAGCGGACCACCGAGCCGTTGTTCCAGACGCGGGCCACCTGCTCGAAGTCGAAGTCATATCCGCTTTTCTCCAGCACCTCAAAGCCTTCGCCGATCGCAGCCATCATCCCGTATTCAATCCCGTTATGCACCATCTTGAGGAAATGTCCGCTTCCGGATTTGCCGGCGTACAGATATCCGTTCTCTACCGCAGTATCACGGAACAGTGGTTCAACCACTGCCCACGCTTCCTCATCGCCTCCAACCATATAGCAGGCCCCATTGCGCGCGCCTTCCATTCCGCCGGAGGTTCCTGCATCCAGGAAGTGAATTCCGTGGGCACCCAGCTCCTCATGACGGCGGATCGACTCTTTATAATGTGAGTTCCCGGCTTCAATGATAATATCTCCCTTGGATAATAGCGGCGTCAGTTCAGCAATCACTGAATCTACAAAAGTATGGGGAACCATGATCCAGAGAACGCGCGGGGAATCAAGCCGGCCCGTAAGCTCCGTGAGGCTTGCTGCCCCGGACGCACCGCGTTCGGCCAGTTCCTGCACCGCAGCAGGATTCACATCATACGCTACCACTTCATGGGCATGCTCCAGCAGGTTCTGGCCCAGATTGAAGCCCATTTTGCCAAGTCCGATTAAACCGACTTTCATTACGAATCCCTCCGAATTGTGTAGTCATATATAAGCTAACTCTGTCCGCTTGCTGTTACCGCCGCCGCTTACGCTCCCGGCCGGATGACTTCCGGCTCTATCCCGGCTGTCCGGTGAACGCGTGCAGGCTCTGCATTCTCCGGCTCATCCAGCCACCAGTGGAACTCGCCAAGGAGCTGATCTGCCGCCGCCGGGCCGTTAGATCCGGCAGGATACTGGTGCAGCGGCAGGCTGCCTTCTGCTGTTGCTTCGATTATAGGCTGAACCCACTGCCAGGACAACTCTACTTCCTCCCAGTGGGCGAAGAACGTAGCATCGCCGAGCATAGCATCATAGATCAGATTCTCATAAGCCTCCGGCACATCGGGATTGCCCGGCTCATGCTTAATGCTGACCGGCTCAAGCTCCCCGTGCTGAAGCGGATTCTTGGTGTTAAGAGTCAGGGAGATGCCCTCATGCGGGCCAATATCAATCACCAGCAGATTAGGGTCAAGCGGCAGCTTGTTACGGTTCTTGTTATGCACATCATTAAACGGCTCTTTGAATTCTATAACAATCCGCGTGGATTTCTCCTTCATGCGCTTACCTGTACGAATGTAGAACGGCACATCATTCCACAGCGGATCTTCAATCCATAGGCGTGCTGCAATATACGTCTCATTCTGTGAAGTGGCTGCGATCCCCGGTTCAGCGGTATACGCAGGCACTTGCTGTCCGCGCATCTCCCCCGCTGCATACTGGCCGCGCACTACATGCTGAGCCACCTCTTCGGGCAGCAGCGGCCGGACGGAACGGATGACATGCCGTTTTTTGCTGCGGACGTCTTCTGGTGTACTGCCCTTCGGAAGCTGCATCGCCATCATCATGAGCAATTGGAGCATATGGTTCTGGAACATGTCGCGCAGCGCACCAGCCTTATCATAGTATCCCGCCCGCTCTTCCACCCCAACCGTTTCACTGGCAGTAATCTGGACATTTGCGATATACCGGTTCTGCCACAAAGCCCGCAGCACAGGGTTAGAGTATTTCAGCACCTCCAGGTTCTGCACCATCGGCTTGCCGAGGAAGTGATCAATACGGAAGATTTCCTCCTCTGCAAAAGCTGCGCTCAAGCTCTCATTAAGCACACGCGCCGACTGCAGATCCCGTCCGAACGGCTTCTCGATGATCAGACGTTTCCAGCCCTTGGTATCCCCGAGTCCGCTGGCATTGATATTACCGGCAATCTCCCCGAAGAATTCGGGACCGACCGACAGATAGAACATCCGGTTCTGCGGAAGCCCCAGCTCTTCCTCCCGGCGCTGTACATGCCCAAGCAGCTTCACATAATCCTCAGGACGTCCGACATCCAGCACACTATATTCAAAGGCCTGCAGGAAATTCTGCAGCCCCGTTGTATCCTCTACCGGACGGCGCGAGAAGGTGCGCAGGGAATCCAGCACCTGACGCTGGAACGTCTCGTTAGTGAGCTCCCTTCTGCCCAGCCCAATGACTGAGAGAGGACCCGAAAGCTTGCCATCAGTGAACAGGTTGTATAGAGCGGGGAAGATTTTCCGCTTCGCCAAGTCCCCGGTTGCGCCAAAAAGTACAAATGTAGATGATTCCACTTTCATTCCTCCCGTTGTTATCATTTTAATATATAGTTACTTATTATTACTCAGAAACTTTATAACACACATCATACGACGATAAAATCAATTCGTCAATCTCAATTCGACATTTACGAAAATTAACCGGTGCATGACAAAAAGCAGGCCTTCTCGTTGAAGACCTGCCGGGTTGTTCCGAGCCCATGATCAGAACCATGAAGATACCAGATCATTGATCGGCTTGTAGATGAATATAATCAGCAGCAGCGGGCTGGGAACCTGAATTTTGAGCAGCGTGCATATCGTGGCAGTCATTCCGCCGATCCAGAGCAGACCCCACACCACACGATCACGCCGCTTCTGCCTGCCCTTCAGGGAGGACAGATCCATGGCTGCACAGCCTGCGGCAATCAGAGCAAACATCAGCACCAGCAGCATACAGGCTCACTCCTTAATATCTTCATAAAATGAATTATCAATCGTACCGATCCGGTTGATCGTTACACTGGCCTCGTAATGGACTGGCAGGGTCTTAAGATAGCCTTCTCCCCTCCGTGCCTTCAGCCTCTCCCACTCCTTGGGGCTCTTACGGTAAATGGATTGGCCGAAGCCGAAGATATCCACATTGAACTGCTTGCTGATTCCCTCTACAGCATCTTTCATCCGCTTGACAACCCGTTCCTCTGTCTCCTCTTCCAGTGATTTGATTTTGGCCTCCGTATCCAGCGTATCCGCGCCTTCAACTTCCTGCACATTGCATAGTGTTTCTGCGCTCAAATATATATGCGGCTCGCCGTCTATGATTTTCACCTTCCGGCTGGTAGTGGAGGTAAGCGCCTCTATAATGATCAGGCCTCCGGCTTCGTCTTTGAAATGCCCCGTATTTTTGGTGACATTATCAGTGACATAATTGAAGCCAACCGTTAGATCATCTTCTATCCAGCCAACCAGCTTATCCTTTTTGAATATGGCAACACTCTCATACCGGAGCTTCGTTCTGGGGTCTGTCTGTTCCACATTGCTTTTCTCACTGCCAGCCTCGGGATCACCCTGCACCACCACTCCGGTCAACACCGGGCTCTTGCCCTGGTAGAGCAGATCCTCGATGAATTTGTCCAGCGTGACCGCGACGGTCTTGGATGAAATTTTGTAGGATTTATCCAGGGAACTGAATAATTTAGTCGCCGGCAGCCGGTCCAGCGGGGTCAGCACCTTCAGAACATTCTCGGCGGTCGTCTTCCGTGCAACCATCACATAGAAGTCCATGCGCGGCTCCCGGCTTCTTTTAATCACATCCAGCGTCTTGCCCACCCCTTCCCGCGCCAGCTCTTCTCCGATCACCAGCACCCGGATATGGCCCAGATACGGAGAGCGGGAGCTGATCAGATTGAACTTACGGAGGGATTCATAGACCGTGGGCACTGTAAAATTATACTCAACCACGGGAACCCCGCTTCCCCCTGTTCCTCCCGCATTCTGTGAAGAGATCGAAGAGGGTATGACCACCTGCATCGTTACGTTGTAGCCATTCTCCGCTTTATCGAGGCCCATCGCCAGCACAAAAGCCAGTTCATTCAGCTCCTTCCTCTCCCAGCACCCGCTAAGCAATAGCGAAAGCAGCAGCAGGGGAAGGCAAGCCGCGGCAGCTCTTTTTATTCTGCCTGCCATATCAGGAACCCCCGCGTCTGGATCTGTTCTGGCGGTGCAGATTCTGTGTTCTATTCTCTTGCGGTCTTGTTCTCAGGAACGGCCAGGGGAACCTGAAGAAAGAATCCTTAAGGTCTGCCGGCCTGAAGGGCCCCAGCGGACTCATATAAGGAACGCCGAAGGAGCGCAGGCTGACGAGATGCAGCACCACTAAGAATACTCCGCACAATATTCCGTACAGTCCCATGAACCCGGCCAGCGCAATCAGGAAAAACCGGATAATGCGTGCAGCAATGGACATCCCGGCCTCGGGAATCACAAAGCTTGAGATCGCTGTAATGGATACAATGATAACCATCGCCGAGGAGATGAACCCTGCCGCAACCGCCGCTTGCCCGATGACCAGTGTTCCGACAATGGATACAGCCTGACCTACATTCTTAGGAATCCGTACCCCTGCTTCACGCAGAATCTCATAGGTTAATTCCATCATCAGCGCTTCGACAAAAGTCGGAAACGGTACCGTCTCCCGCTGGGCCGCCAGACTGATCACCAGATTGGTCGGGATCATCTCCTGATGATAGGTTGTGATAGCCACATAGAACGCAGGGGCAAACAAGGTGAGAAAAAAAGCCAGAAACCGGATGAACCGCAGCAGGGTAGAGATATCCGCACGCTGATAATAATCCTCCGCCGACTGAAAGAAGGAGACAAATACGGTCGGGGCCAGCAGTACAAAAGGGGTTCCGTCAACCAGGATAGCCACCTTCCCTTCCAGAATCCCCGCCGCGATGGTATCCGGCCGGTCACTGTTATAGATTGTCGGAAAGGGTGTCGCCACCTTGTCCTGAATAAATTCCTCGATATAGCCGCTCTCCAGAATACTGTCCGTATCAATGCTGTTCAGGCGCCGCTTTACCTCCTGCACCAGCTCTTTATTCGCAATGTGGCTGAGATACATAATCGAGACACTGGTCTGGGTGACACGGCCGATCTGCATGGTTTCCAGCCACAGCTGGCTATCTTTGATCTTGCGCCGGATTAACGCGGTGTTGGTCCGCAGATTCTCGCTGAACCCCTCCATAGGTCCGCGGACCACAGACTGCGAGCTGGGCTCACTTACCCCTCGGTCTTCCCAGCCGGGCAGCCCGATTCTCAGTGCTGACATCGTCCCCTCCACCATCAGCATCACGTTGCCGGATAACAGGTCGTGTACGAACTGGGCGTAATCCTGAACCAGGGTAAGATCACCGGCCATTAGGACACGGTTCGTCAAGATTTCCAGTTTCTTATCGGGGTCCTGTTCCTCCAGCAGAGCCGAGGTCCGCCCCTCCTGAAGCGAATACAGAATTGAATTATGCAGCAGCTGATTATCTATCAGACCATCAATATAAAAAATAGCCAGCTCCGTATGCTCTCCCAGCTTCAGTTGCTTTCGCACCAGGTCAGTGCTCTCGCCCAGCAGCTTGTACAGCTGTTCATTATTGACCTCCAGCCGGCTGGACAACTTACCCTCAACCGTACTCTTCATCCGGGCCACCTCTCCTTCCCGTGAACATTCTATTCAGGTTAGTTTGGTAGCATTGCTTGATAATTATTCCTAAAATGAGATCCGTGCCTGATTCACATAATTCTGGAAGGGGATGCCATACTAAGAGGAATTCCGGGTTAATAGGCCCTGGCGGTCACAAGTAAATGGGGGATAGAGATGAGTATTGAAAAAGATCGGATCAGTACGGCACAGTTGGTAATCCTCGGTCTTTTTACCTTTATCGGAGACATGGCTCTGGTCTATCCGGCAGCCATGACTGCAGAAGCCCATCAGGATGCCTGGATCGCCGCCTTGTTCAGCATTCCTCCGGGAATTGCACTAGTGTTCCTGTTTGTCACAGTCGCTAATATTAATCCGGACAAAAATATTATTGAAATCAGCCAGCAGGTGCTGGGGAGATGGCTTGGCAGCGCGGTAGGCGGGTACTATCTGTTCTTCTTCATCATCGCGGCCTCTACGTATGTCCGGGAAATTGAGGATTTCATGTGTACCCAGATCTACGAGGGAACTCCCGGCGGAGTGATCCGGTTCATGAGCATTGTTCTGCTGGTGTACGGTCTGCGCCTGGGGCTTGAGACGGTCGGACGGGCAGCGCAGGTGTTCTTTCCGCTGTTTGCCTTATTTCTGGTGGCCCTGATGGTGCTCTTATTTCCGCAGGTCCGGCTGGATCGTGTCTATCCCATGATGACTACACCTTTACCGGATATGCTGCATTCGATCATGATCGGTGTGTTTTACCCGTTCGGGGAGATCTGCGTGTTCTTCATGGTCTATCCTTACACCCGTAAGAACAGTAAAATTAACCGTGATATCTTCATCGCGCTCTGTATAGGCTCTGTAGGCCTGAACCTGATTCTGTTCCTCTCGCTGACTGTTCTCGGTGTCTATTTCTCCGAGCATAATTTCTATGCCGCCTATATCCTGGCCCAAAAAATCAATATCGCCAACTTTTTGCAGCGGCTTGAAGCACTTATGGCTACAGCCTGGATTATCACGACCTATTTCAAGACAGCACTCTACTTCTATGCCTTTGTACTCGGAACCGCGCAAATATTCAAGCTGAAAAGCCACCGCCCTCTAATCTTTCCTGTCGCCTTCCTGATTTACGGGCTTTCACAGCTCATCTCCAAGGATATCATCTTCTACGTCAAAGAAATCCCCCCCTACTGGGTGGACTGGAATTTAACCTATTCGCTCGCACTTCCACTTGTGATCCTCGTAGTATACAAAGTGAGGCAGCGCGCCGCTGCCTCATAAGCTGTAGAGCTATACGCTGTGCGGGGCTGATACGTCCAGACCTGTATATTCGAAGTAGTCAAAATATGCCGCCTTCGCCTGCTGGTCCAGATCCTGGGCGCAGATCCCGGCATAAGAGCCGGTAAAGCCCAGCTTGCCGCCGTGCTCATCCGAGAGAGTGCCGAAATCAAGTGGTGTACACATCGCTGTCCAGACCTCCCCGTCCCGCGAAGCGTAGAACATAATATCTCTGCCATGAATCTCTGCCTTCAAATAGTAACGCTCCCAGTCCTTCACCGATATCTGCATAGAGGAAATTTCCCCGTATTTGCCGGCCTGACACATTACGACCCCTAAAGCTACCCCTCTGAGTTCATCCGCTGTTACGCGCAGATAATAGTAATCCTTGTCATCATAGTAGAGCACCAGTCCAGCCATCTGCATGAAGCTGTCTGGCTTGTATTCCAGGCAGGTAGTCACGGTGCAGGCAAAATGCTGAATCGGCCTCCCGATCAGACTCTGGTCAAACAGCGATGCCAGGGATTCCCGGCCGCGGAGCCGCAAGAATCCGGGACGCTCCTGCAGGCTCACCCATGATTCATCGAACGGTACACGCAGACTCTGGTAGGGATAACCCAGCACACGGCCGTCAAAATCATCCCGCTCCGGCAAGGCATCGAACGGGTGCGGGGGAAGCTCCGGCGCTTCGGTCCGCAAGGCCGGCAGCTTCCCGCCGTGTGCCAGGCGCAGCCAGCCGTCCTCCGTCCATACGCAGCGCTGGATGGCCGTCTCCCGGCCCAGCGGATTCAGCTTGCCCGTTCCCGGGATCGGCCGGGTGCACAGATGAGCCATGTACCATTCCCCCGACTGCGTCTCCACCAGTGAGCCGTGCCCTGCCTGTTGGAAGGCATAGGTCAGATCATGAGCCGTAGTCATGACCGGGTAATCGGGATCGGTCTCATAAGGTCCGGTTAGGCTGCGGCTGCGCGCCATCGTGACCATATGATTCACTCCGGTGCCCCCTTCGGCAACCAGCAGATAGTAATAATCCCCGCGCTTGTACAATTGCGGTCCTTCCGTTACTCCTGTAGGAGTCCCCTGGTATATTTCATGAATAGGGCCGCTCAGCCTGCCGCTCTCAGGGTCATACTCCTGCATCACGATGCCGGAAAAATTGCTGTGATTCTGCCGGAAATCCCAGCGCATATTCAGCAGCCATTTGCGTCCGTCACTGTCATGAAACAGGAACGGGTCGAAACCGCTGCCGTTCAGCCGTACCGGCGGGCTCCAGGGTCCTTCAAGACTGGCAGCAGTGATCAGGTAGTTATGCAGATCCTTATATACACTTGAGCGGGACTTCACATCCGTAAACAGCAGGTAATATAAGCCGTTATCCCAGGAAATTGCCGGTGCCCAGATGGAGCCGGAGCTTCCGTTGCCGCGCAGATCCACCTGTGAGGTCGCGGTCAGCACTCTGGTAAGCGTATGCCAGTGCACCAGATCACGGGAATGATGAATCTCCACACCGGGGAACCATTCGAAGGTGGAGGTTGCGATATAATAATCATCACCCACCCTGAGGAAAGACGGATCAGGATGAAAGCCGGTCAACACCGGATTGACAATGGTTGAAGCCATGAATGTTACCCCCTGCTTGATGTAAGTTACAGATTGAATTGTACCTCTTGGATTCTATTGAAGAATCCCCGCTTTTATTGTAGCGCGTGAGGGAGCAGAAAGTTATAATGGGTTATAATAAAATGTTTGTATTTTGTCTTGTTGGAGGCTTCATAGAGTGATATGAAACAGCTATTCGAACCTGTTCTGTTTGCGAACCGGCAATCTCTGATCTGGGACTACCGCATCTATACCGACGACCATTACAAGGGATATTACCACTGGCATCAGTGCTGTGAGATCATGTTCGTGCATGGCGGGCAGGGCAGCATTGTTGTGAATCAGCAGATGTATGATATCCGGCCGGGCATGCTTTTCTTTTTCCAGCCGTATCAGCTGCACCGGATCTATTCAGAAGTATCACCAGCTTGTCCATTCGTACGCACGATCTTCTATCTCGATCCCCATATTGCCGAGAATCTGCTGCAGGGCTTCAGCAAGCGTAAGGCATTATTCTCTGCTCTCTGGCAGGGGGACAACCCGTATTGCGGCTTTGATCTTCGGGACCGGATTGAAGCCATAGAATGGTTTTATCAGAATTACAATGAGTTAAGGATGAAATTGTCCGAGGAAGACCCTGAGGATATCACGATGCTGCTCCTGCAGCTGCTAAGCTGCCTGGGAACAGACGGGCAGTCTCTGATCCCTGCCGGAGAACGGCGGAATCTCCGGTATTCGGAGCAGATCATGAACTGGATAGAGGCTCACTATCAGGAAGAGGTGAATCTGGATCAGCTTGCGGAGGAGACTCATCTCTCGAAATCCTATGTCTCGCGGATCTTTCATCAGGAAACTGGCGGCCGACTGGTCGACTATCTTACCGCCCGGCGGCTCAAGCAGGCCTGCCGGCTGCTCGGAACTACCGATATGCCTGTAGAGCAGATCGGCATCGCCGTCGGATTCCCGAACGCCTCCTATTTCAACCAGCTGTTCAAGCGGGTCCTCGGGACCACTCCGCTGAAGTACCGGAAAGGGAACATGTAGTTAAATGACAATATAACAATATTTCTTCATATCAAAGTGCAACTTTATATAACCATAGAACGCTATACTGAGGCCATATTCTAATTATTGGAGGCATCAGTGATGAGTACAGCATATTGGCAGGAAGTTATGAACCGGCTGGATACGAAGGTTACGCGGATGATCGAGCAGATCGGCGGGAAATGTCCGCATTTCGCCGGAGAAGACGGTAAGTTCGATGATATCGCCTCCGACTGGTGGACAACCGGCTTCTGGCCGGGGATGCTCTGGATTATGCATGATATGACCGGCAAGGACCACTATAAGGATGCAGCCTGGCCCTGGGATGAGACGCTGGAGCAATGGTTCGTTAAGCCGACCGTGGAGCTGCATCATGATGTTGGTTTTCAGTTCCTGGCTACAGCCGTAATCAAGAACGTTCTGACCGGGGATGAGGATGGCTTGCGCCGGGGACTTGAGGCCGCTAATTTCCTGGCCGCACGCTATAATCCGGTTGGCAGGTTCATCCGCGCCTGGAATGAGGACAAACACGGCTGGGTGATTATCGACTGCATGCTGAACATCTCCCTCCTGTTCTGGGCAAGCAAGGTGACTGGCGATCCGCGCTATAGACATATTGCGGTCAGCCATGCGGAGACTGCGATGCAGTATGGTGTACGGGAGGATGGATCGACCAAGCATATCCTCTCCTTCGATGCCGAGACTGGCGCATATATCGAGAATTTCGGCGGTCAGGGCTATTCCGCGGAATCCTGCTGGAGCCGGGGGGCTGCCTGGGGACTGTACGGCTTCATTAATACTTACCGCCACACCGGAGATGAACGTTTCCTGAATACTTCGAAGCGGATTGCCCATTATTTCATCTCTGCCCTTCCGGAGGATCATGTGCCTTACTGGGACTTCCGGCTGGCAGACGACAAGCGGATGTTCAGAGACAGCTCCGCTGCATCCATCGCGGCATCAGGCTTACTGGAGCTGGCTGACATCGTGCCGCTTGGCGAGCAAAGCCTCTACGCTAATGCCGCAGAGCGGATTCTGCGTTCACTGACCGAGAACTATGCCACCTGGGACCAGCCGGAGCATGAGGCGATTCTGCTCCATGGTGCAGGCAGCGGTGACTCCTTCATCGATGTATCGCTGATCTACGGTGACTATTACTATGTCGAAGCTGTCGCTAAGCTGAACGGCTGGAAGCATCGTATTTTTTAGTCTGGTTATGGCATAACAACAAACAGCGGGCCTCCCTATCCTTGGGGATTAGCACATAAAACAAACAGCGAACCCCCGCCATGGGAGATTCGCTGTTTGTTTTTTTAAACTTATGATTCTTAAAAGCTCAAAGATTTGCAGGTAGGATTCCTGCATTTCATGCAGCAATCTTCACGAATACACAACTATTCGGATTCAAAGTTCTAATACATGCAACACTTATAATGTTTAACACGTTCCCCCGCTTATGCGGCGTACGAATGCTTATCCCCGCTGCTCATCCAGCCACAGAATAGCCGTCACACCGCGCGGATAATATTTGCTGCCGGTGATCTCGCCAGAGATAATCTGGTCGCTCCAGCTCCAGACCGAGAGCTGCGGATGCGTAAGCCAGCTTACATGTGCCGAATCGGCTGCATGGCCCTTGTCCCCCCACTCCAGACCGAGAATTTGTCTGGCGATGAACTGACACAGATAAATCTTGCTCAGCCAGCTGTTGTTGCTGGTGGAGGAGATTTTCCAGCCACCGTCTTCGAACAGGCAGACTCCCTCCACAAGCACAGCCTTCAGATGAGTGTCAAGTGCCCCGATATATTCACCGAACCGCCCCCCGCGCTCCAGAGCTCCCTTGCAGCCGGTGAAGTAAGGGAACACGAGGCCTTCAATCGCCGGAATAATCTTCGAGTCATTGCCTTCTCCGATTACTGCCGGGATATAGCCGCCTTCGGTAACACTGCCCACGATGGTTGCTGCGCAGAGCTCGGCCTGTCTGCCGGCAGTCTGTGACAGCTCCGTATTGCCGTTATCGCGGAAAATCTTCTCCATCGCCAAATATGCTGCCCAGCACTTACCCGCCAGATAAATATTGTTGCGCGCCTGGCCCAGTGACACATCCAGACTGTCGTACGTAGTAATCTCCGCACCGCCCATGGTCCGTGAGCTGTCGAGCGCCATCACACCGTTGCGTTTCGCCGGGTCCGGATGATCCCGGTTGAGCATACTTTGCAGGCAGCTCTCCAGTACCGTCAGATTGCGCTCCATCCAGCTGCGGTCGCCCGTGTGCTCCACATAGGTTGCTGCAGTGAGAATCCAGTTGACCAATTGCTCGTGGGTCATATGCGAGAAGCAGCCGTCAATGCCGTACAGCTCATAGGAGGAATACCCCGGACGCGACACGGCGTTGGCTACTCCCATATCATGCGTGAAGCTAAGTCCGCCCGGATATTCGGTGCTATCTCCCGGGAAACGGACGGTGTCCACATAACTGAACCGGTCCACGAACATATCCAGCTCATTGCGTACGGTCCACGGGTTCATCTTCAGCTCGTAGAACAGCTGGTCAACCGTAAGGTCGAAGGTGTTCATCATCCGGTATTCGCCTTCGTTGACGACCCAGAATGGCTGGCCTTTGTACTCCAAGAGTTCGGTGGAGCCGTAATAGCTGCGGATGGCGTGAGCAAGCATGAAGGTCTGATCTTCGCTGAGCCCTGTTCCTTCCAGCATGGAGTTAGCCTGCATGGCCTGCTGCTTCAGCTGATCGAAATGGGACAGCGCATATTCCGCTACCGCCTCTACATTGCTGTAATAACGGTTATAGTAATAACTGGCATCCATCCCCGAGGTCACATAGCCCGACCGGTGGAAGCAGACTGCGAAGCGGTAGACCTTCCGTTCACCCGCAGGCACATCCATGACAAGTGCACCCACTTGACCCAGTCCGAAGGTCCAGTTCTCCTCCAGCTCCGCAGTGAGGATATCCTCCATAGTGAAGTGCATGGCGGACTTGACGCTTCCCTGTTCAGCGGCGATCGCCAGGAACCGGCCCTGGCCGACACCGGTCAGATTCTCCTTGCCTCCATCGAATCTTCTAAGGGCGCTATACGGGTCATTCCCCTGGAAGCCGAAGAAAGCACGGCGCGCAGAGCTGCCCGCTGTGTTATCGACTTCAAGCTCTACCAGCACGGCTGGCAACAGCACTTCCTTCAGCTCTGCATCCGAGGCCGTCTCCGGGTCCGGCACCGGCCGCACTGGTGACAGAATGCGGAAGGTCAGATCGCCTGCCTGCCAGCTGTCGGCGGTAAGCCGGAAATCGCGCGTAATCTCGTCTTCCCCGAAGTGAAACAGTATCTGCGGCTTATCCGGGCTCGGGTCCGGGTTCTCGATGTCATAGCGCTTGCTCTCATCGTCACTGCCCTGCTCATGGAAAGGCAAGGTATCGAAGCCGCGGCCGTCCTTACGTTCCAGGCCAATATATACGTTCTGTCTCGGCGGCTTACCCGCTTCCAGATCGAAACCGCCGGACGCTCCCTTGAACCCCAGAGTGAAGCTGGAAAAAGAACCAATCGGTGAATGATGGGCATTGAAAAACGGATTTGTCGGCATAACGTAAATGCACTCCCTCCAGACTGTGTCCCGGCACTACCGGGATCATAGCTCTATGTTAGCGCCGGCCCGGCTTATGTAACAGGCGTAAAGCGGCCAATTTTTTGGACAAATCAATCGGACGCGGCAGCCTATGTTATAATAAAGCCAACTTTTAGTGAAAAAGAGGCATGCGTATGAACGTTTTAGAACCCGGTACACAGCATTCCATGGACGGCCGGATGTCCCCGGATATACAGGCTGCCTTCCATATATTCGCTGCCCACTGGCGCAAGGTGAACAGGGAGTGGCAATATCCGGCGCACACCCATCCGATGTTCGAGATCAATATCGTCCTGCAGGGTTCGCAGCAAATGACCGTAGGCGGGCAATCTTACATCCAGCACAGCGGCGACATTCTGTTCATCCGCCCAAGTGTCCTGCATTCCAGTCTGGGTACGGTTTCAGAGGATGAGATGACCTATTATTGCCTGCATTTCGACATTGATGATCTGGTCCTGCGCCGTTCCCTGATGACGATGGACACTGTCAGCCTAAGCGGTGACACTCCGGAGCTGCAGGCGATCCGTTCTTCGCTCGATGCAATTATCAGCTCGACGATCCTCCCTGATGCCAGCGATACCCAGCGGGGCCGGCTGGTGACGCTCAATGCTTCGCTGCAGTTGTTCACCGCACTCAGCAGCTGGGTGCTGGCTGCATTGCCCTCCCCTGCCCGAAGCACCCTACCGGGCGTTACGGAGAAAACCGTTGCCCTGGCGAATGCCATTGAAGGACTGCTGCAGGAATCCGTATTCACCGCTGCGGCAACCGGCAGCCGGGGCGGAAGCATCGAAGACATAGCCGCAAGGCTTGGCTATAGCCCGAGTCACTGTAACCGCGCCTTCCGGCAAATCTACGGACTGCCCCCGAGGCAGTATCTCTCTGACCTGATTATCCGCCATGCCAAGCTGCTCCTGCTGGATAACAGCCTGTCCGTGGAGAGTATCGCCTACAGGCTCGGCTACCGTGATGTCTCCCATTTCAGCAAGCAGTTCAAGCGCTGGACCGGCCTGCCGCCCATGGGCTACCGTCAGCTTACGGAGGAACCGGGGAAGACAGACGGCAATGCGTTATCCGCTACTGCGCAGGGAATTATAACAAAAACTCCGCAAACCATTATATAATGGCCTGCGGAGTTTTTTTATTCTCCCCCAGAAGACACACACCTATTACCCCTTGGTGGCCCCTGACGCAATCCCCTTAACGAAATACTTCTGCAGGAAGATAAACACGATCAGCACAGGCACGACCGACATGGCGGTTCCGGCAAAAATCATATCCCAGCGCGAGGAGAATTCCCCGATATACCGGTAGATTTCTACAACCATTGTCTTAGCCTGGCCTGAAGGCAGAACCAGCATCGGCATCAGGAAGTCATTCCAGATCCCCAGACCGTTCAGCACCACCATACTTGCCGTAACCGGCCCGAGCAGCGGGAAGACGATCCTCCAGAAAATCCCGTAGCGGGAGCACCCGTCAATCTCTGCGGCCTCTTCGATCTCCCGTGGAATACCTTTGACGAAGCTGGTATAGAGCAGGCATCCGAAGCCTACGGCACCGGCGACATAGATCATGATAGGTCCCGCCAGACTGCCGTACAGGCCGAGTATTCTCAGCTCTTTGAACAGCGGAATCATATACGCCTGGAACGGAATCATCATCCCGGCCAGGAAATAGATGAAGACCAGCCGCGTCCAGCGGGCATTTCTGCGTTCAATCGCGTAACCTGCCATCGGAATAATCAGCACCTGGGCGACAATCGCCACTACGGTCAGAATAAGACTGTTAAGGATCGCACGCGGAAATTCGGTCTCCGTAAGCAGATATTTGAAGCTGTCTAAATACAGTGTCTTCGGAAGAGCAACCGCATCGCGCATAATCTCGGCGTTGCTTTTGAACGCGGACATCAGATTAAAGAAAATCGGGAAGAAAAAGATAACCGCTACCAGGAGCGTTATGACAAACAGGACAATTTCAGTGATTCTCCGCTTGGTCTGCATCGTCATCTTAGAGCTGCACCTCCCGTTTCTGCAGGAATTTAACCTGGATGACCGTAATGATGAGAATAATCAGGAACAGGACCATGGCCAGAGCAGTGCCGAAGCCTTGTCTCAGCTCCCCGAAGCCTACTTTGTAGATAATATAAGTTAATGTCTCTGTCTCAAAGCCCGGGCCGCCGTCGGTCATTACGGCAATCTGGTCAAATATCTTCAGCGCACTGATCATAGAGAGCACCATGCACACAGTCATCGAACCCGCAAGCAGCGGGAACGTAATATGCCGGAACTGCTGCCAGCCGCCTGCACCGTCAATGCTGGCCGCTTCATTAAGCTCCTGCGGAATGCCCTGCAGTCCGGCCAGATAAATGATCATATAATAACCCGCGCCTTTCCAGACCGTTGACAGAATAATCGACAGCATAGCGTATTTCGGATTACCCAGCCAGTCCACGATATAGTCGCCTAAACCGACGGAGGTCAGGATCTGGTTAAACACGCCGAAGTTGTAATTCAGAATCATTGCCCAGACAAAGCCCATGACGATCCCGCTGAGCAGGGTCGGGAAATAGAAGATACTTCTGAATAAATTGCGGAACCAGCGTACCTTGTCGACCATTAAGGCCATGGCGATTGCAGCAATGTTCTCAAGCAGAACCAGCGTAATTGTCATAACTAAAGTGTTCTTCAATGCGTTCTGCACCCGCGGACTCTGGAAGATCTCGACGAAATTGGCGAATCCGATATACCGGATATCGCTGCTGATCCCGTCCCATGATGTGAAGCTTAGGTAGACGCTGCCTGCTGTAGGGACAATGACAAACAGTGTGTATAAAAGGAATGACGGCAGGATGAACAACAGCGCGTAGGACTGCCATCTTTTCTTTTTCTTACCCGGCTTCTCTGCGGCTATCAATGACTTGTCTGTATTCACGATGGATGTAGCCATGGTTCCTCTCCCCTCCCTGGGACGCGCTTGTTCAGATAAGGGAACCGCTGCCGGAGCAGAGGTTCCCTTCCGGCGCTTTTATTTACAGTGAATTGGCTTTGACCTGATTGTCATATTCGGTATCGGCCTTCTTCATATATTCCGTGACGTCCGCATCGTTCACTACCATATCCTGGAGCAGCTTATAGTACCAGTTGCGGAATTGCGGAGGAATCAGGTTATCGCCCCACCAGTTGTTGATGGCCAGAGATTTGGTTACGTTCGTGTCGGCAATGAGATCAAGTGCAACCTGCATTTGCTCGCTGGTCTCATAGGTTACTTTCTCTTTGGTGGAAGGAATGGCATTGATCGAAGCCAGATAGACCGAGTACTGTTCCGGTTCAAAGAAGAAGCGGATGAAGTCTTTGATCGCTGCCGTCTTATCGGCATCCTTAGCGGCATCCGCGGATAACGACCAGCCGGCCGGTGACGGCAGACCGATAACATTCACTTTACCTTCGCGGTCCGGGATCGCGTAGAAGCCGAATTCGAAGCCTGGATCAGCTTCAGCAATCTGGGTAAACATCCAGGTGCCGGAATACAGCTGTGCGGCTTTGCCGGATACCAGAATCGAAGCGGTCTGATTATCTGCGGTGCTCAGCCAGCCTTTGTCCACATAGTTCTTGAACAGCTCTTTGAAATCAGTCATGGCCTGAACTACAGCAGGATCTGCGAAGCTGACGGTCTTAGCCGTACGCTTGGCGTTCCAGTCCGGGTCTTTGCTGTAGACATCGTCAATCAGGAATTTATTGACCCAGAAGCCCATATGGAAGATATCCTTACCGCCTACTACCAGCGGGGAGATACCTGTTGTTTTCAATTTTTCCTGGATGGCAATGAACTCGTCATAGGTCTTGGGAAGCTCGGTGATCCCGGCGTCCGCGTAGGCTTTTTTGCTGTAAATGATCCCTTGCGGTGCGTTGACCTGCATGGGAGCGTTCCATACTTTGCCGTCCACCTGCGGCGGCGATTCGAACAGATCCAGCAGATCGGCTGGAAGCTCTACAATTTTGCCGGCATCTGCGAATACCTGGGTGTCACGCATTTCCACCAGATCCGGGAATTCTCCAACCGCATCCTTCGTCTTCAGCCAGTCCAGATAAGCCGCCGATGAGGTTTCACTTAAGTCTTTGATGGTGACGTTAGGATTCGCTTCCATGAATTTCTTAACGGTATCGGCTATGGCTTTCTTGGTCGCCGGATCACCTGACGCATAACCGATGGTGAAGCTGACGTCCTTCTTCGCAGAATCAGTAGCTGCAGCATTCCCTGCCGGAGCTTCAGTCGCGGCTGCGTTGCCGCCGCTGGCCTTGTTATTGTTATTTCCGCCGCATGCGGTGAGTACAGTGGTTGCTGCGAGCAGCATGACGGATAATTTCGTAATGGTGTTCTTCATATCTTGAGTAACCTCCCCTTGGGTATACAGCCCGGAAGCTGGCGGCCCGATGTGCGCATCATCGCCCGTAAGCGTTTCCTTATGCTCCAAGAATAGCATTCAGCCCTCAGGGTTAGAATGAACTAATTTAAGAGGGAGGTGCGGTAAATTTAAGAAGATGTGCAACATGTAACTTCTTATATTCACAGAAAAAAACGAAGGTCCGCTGACCTTCGTTCTTGCGCGTGCTATAGGGTAATGTCACTGCCAGTATTCCGCTACCTGTCTGTCATATTCAGTATCGGCCCGCTTCATATATTCCAGTACATCCCCGTCCTTAACAACCATTTCCTGCAGCAGCTTGTAGAACCAGTTACGGAACTGCGGAGGAATCAGGTTCTCTCCCCACCAGTTGTTGATCATCAGGGATTTGGTAACGGAGGGATCAGCCATCAGATCAAGCACCACCTGCATCTGTTCACCGGCTTCCCGCCTGAACTCCTGCCTGGTCGAAGGAACCGAATGAATCCGGCTCAGGAATGCGCCATAAGGCTCCGGTGAGAAAAAGAAGCGGATGAAGTCTTCGATCGCCTGCTTTTTGAGCGGCTCCTTGGCCGCCTGGGCAGACAGCGACCAGCCGGAGGGCGACTGCAGACCGACCACATTCAGCTTCCCTTGACGGTCCGGCACAGCATAGAAGCCAAATTCGAAGCCCGGATCGGCTTCCTGGATCTGTGAGAACATCCAGGAGCCGGAGAACAGCTGGGCCGCCTTGCCGGATACCAGAATCGATGCCGTCTGGTTATCCCCTGTGCCCAGCCAGCCTGTATCCACATCATTCCTGAACAGCTGTTTGAAATCAGTCATGGCCCGGACTACATTCTCATCGGCGAAGCTAACCTCACCGGCCGTCCGCTTCGCGTTCCAGCCGGGATCGGCGGCATATACCTCATCTATCAGAAATTTATTAACCCAGAAGCCCATATGAAAAATATCCTTGCCGCCTACAACGAGCGGGGTGATCCCGCTTGCCCGCAGTCTGTTCTGGATCTCCAGAAACTCCCCGTAGGTTGCCGGAAGCGTCTTAATGCCTGCCTCGGCATAAGCTTTCTTACTATAAATAATGCCCTGCGGGGCAGAGACAAACAGCGGGGCATTCCACACCTTGCCGCCGATCTGCGGCGGCTGATCGAACAATTCCGCCAGCTCATCGGGGAGCGGAACGATCTTTTCCGCACCGGCGAAGGCCTCGGTATCCCTCATCTCTACCAGATCGGGGAACTCGCCCACGGCATCCTTAACCTTTAGCCAGTCCAAATAAGCAGAGGAGCTTGTCTCACTGACATCCTGGACGATTATGTCCGGATTCGCCTGCATGAAGGCCTTAATGGTATCCCCGATAGCCTGCTTCGTCGCCGGATCACCGGAGGCATACCCTATAGTAAAGCTTATTTTACCGCTCCGGGCTGTATCCGGGTGGCTCTCCTGATTGGCCGCCTGGCTCCCGCCGATTCCGCCTGATCCCGTTTTGCCTCCACAGCCGGACAGGATCAGCGCGGCCGCAAGCGACACTATTGTTATTTTCATACCTGATATCCTCGGCATTTGCACCCCTGTGACCTCCTCATTCTGTGATAACCGGGAATGTCAGCGTAATAGAGGTCCCGACATGCTCTCTGCTGTTCACAGACAGGCCATACCCCTCCCCGAAGCTGGAGCGGATACGCTCATGCACATTTTTCATGCCGACATTCTTGCTTGGAGCCTCCGGGTCTTCCAGAATCTTATTCATGCGGGACAGCGTCTCCCTGCTCATCCCCACGCCATCATCATATATCGTTATCGCCAGCACTTGCTCTCTCCGTTCAACCGTAATGCCGACGGTTCCTTTTCCCTGCCCCCGCAGCCCATGCTGAACTGCATTCTCCACCATCGGCTGCAGGGACAGCTTCAGGATGGGCCAGTCCAGGTTAACATCTTGGGCAATATCCAGATGCAGCTCGAAGCGGTTCTCATACCGCACAGAAATGATATAGAAGTAATTCTGCAGATGGGCGAGCTCGCTGGCAAGGCTTACACGGTCTTCCCCGTAATCAATGACATACTTCAGCTCATTGGATAACGCCAGAATCATATCCGCCACCTCGCCTGCTTCCTTATCCACCGCGTTCATCCGGATCACCTCAAGGGTGTTGTACAGGTAATGGGGCCGGATCTGACTCTTCAGTGCATTCAGCTCGGTCTGCTTCTGCTTGATCTGGGCCACATAGGCCTCATCAATGTAGACCTGCAGCCGTTCCACCATCCGGTTGAATCCGTGGGCCAGCCTGCCCATCTCATCATTGCTGTTCACGGAGAGCTGGATATCCAGCTTGCCCGATTCCACCACGGCCATCTGCCGGATCAGCTCCCGGATGGGAGCGGCGAGACGTCTGGAGAACCAGGCCCCCATTACAATCATCACAAAGGCACACATGCCGATAGCGATATATACCGTTGCCCGGGCCGACAGCAGCTGCTCGAACAGGTTGCCACGGTGGATTTTGGCGATAACCTGACCATTCAAAAAAGGGATCGGCTCACTGAGCACAATCATCTCATTGTTAGTTAGCTCAGCAGCTCCAGCTCCAGCCCCCGCCGCACCGGCAGGCTGGTTGCTGAAATACGTCCGACCCTCTCCGTCCAGCAGGTACAGCTCATCCTTCTCCCCGAGACTCAGCTCACGGAAGAACTGCTGGAATAACGAGGTATCAATATCGAGGAAAAGCGTTCCGACTACCTTGGGATCTTTGGTCACGCGCCCGGAGGTATCAATCAGGCTGCGCCCGATCGTGAACACCCGGCGGTCCGAGCCATAGAAATAACTGTCCTGATGGGTCGGGAAAATAGCCACCTTCGCAGGATCACCTGCCATGGCGGACAGCCACTCCGCATTCGGAACCGTCTCCATATTCAGCGACCGGTTGCCGCGCTCCTGAACATACAGCTTACCGTCAGACTGGCGGATAAACTGGACACTGGATATATAAGAATCACTGAACAGAATCGTCTTCAGGAAGGATTCTATCGGAATGGTGTTGATTCTCTCCAGCTCATTCACATTCTGTGTCTGATTCTGCGAATAGCTCTCGATGAACCCTTCATAACGCCCTGTATACATTAATTTGGATACTTCATTATACTGATTGAACGCTGAATTCAGATTATAGCTCATATAGAGCACCATTTGCTGCAGATTGCTGGTGGTATACCGCTCCACATAGCCCGAGAAGGTCTGTACGGAGAAGAAGCTCAGCGCAAACAGCGGAATCAGCCCGACCAGCAGGAAGGATGCAGAAAATTTAACAAAAATACTCTTCGGTCCCCGTCCCCAGACCGGCACAGGCCATCGTCTTATCACTCTATGATCCCCCCAATCCGCTTAGCTCCTGGCCGATTGCTTGTATTCCTGCGGCAGCTTGCCGAATTGCTTCTTGAACATGTCGCTGAAATGCCGCGCGTTGTTGTAGCCGACCCGGTCGGCAATCTCGTAGACCATCAGATCACTCTGCAGCAGCAGCCGCTGGGCATGACCCATCCGCACTTCAGTAACATAATTCTTGAAGTTCTGGCCGGTATGCTTCTTGAAGAAGCTGCTGAAATAATAAGGATTCATATACACCATGGCGGCTATGGACTCCAGCGTAATATTCTCGGCATAATGCTCCTCCACATAGGTTTTCACCTGCGCAAGCTGCGGCATTTCCTTGCTGGAGATCCGGCAGATCAGCTGCTCAGACATTTTGGACAGGACCGCTTCAAATTCCTGCTGCAGTGCGCCGAAGGTCGGGGCATCCGCCAGCTTTTCCAGCAGCGGCTTCTCTCCCTGATTCAACAGCCCCGCATCCGCGCCGAAGTCAGCCATATCCTGTTCAAGCTGGATCACGGCATTATACACATAGGACACCGCCTGGTTCCGGCTTTCTCCAGAGAGCAGCCGCACGGTCTTCAGCAGCTCGCCCGTTAATGCCGTTAGCCGCTCCTTGTCGAGTGATTTGAGCGCTTCCGGCAGGCTACTCTGGATGGCAGCAAGTGCAGATACAGGTACAGCAGCCTCCAATGACTCTTCGGGATAGGGAATTACCCGGTTCAATCCGGCGAAATATCTGAATCTTAGCGCTTTCAGCGCAGACTGGTAAGAATCCGCCGCCTCTTCAATGCCGCTGGCCGGGCGGCCGATGCCTATTGAGACCTGCAGCTTCAGAAAGCTGTTGATTTTGTGATGCAGATCCTCCATTAATTGCTGCGGTTCATTCAGATGCTCATGCTGGAGCAGCACCCCGAAACGCTCTCCTTTTCGGAACACATACCCGTTGCCCCTGCTGTCCACCGTCTCCTTGATGATATTCAGCAAAGCGAACTCCACCAGCTTGCGTTCCCGTTCCTCCCAGCGTGAAGGCTGGCCGCCGTATTCATCCGTCTCGATGACGCACACGCTGGCATAGCGGGTAATTGCCGTGTTGCCCATCCGGGCAAGCGTAGCTGCCGCCGCCTTATTGCCATCGGTCAGCTGCTCCAGCTGCTCCTCCACCGTAACAGACAGGTTCTTCCGCTCATAGGACTTGAGCATTTCCTTGTTGCGCTCTTCCTCGGATTCCTGGCGGATTACCGTAGCTGCGCGGATCACTACCTGCTCCAGCTGGCCCGTATTCACCGGCTTGACCAGATAATCCAGCGCCCCGTATTGTACCGCTTGCCGGGCATAAGTAAATTCCTGATAGGCGCTGATAAAGACCACCTTGATCGGACGCCCGGAATGATGAATTTCACGGATAATATCTATACCCGAATAACCCGGCATACTGATGTCACTGATAATCAGATCGGGATGACAGCTGTCGATCATCGCCTTCAGCTCTATCCCGTCACATGCTTCCCCTACTATATCAAGCCCGAGGCTCTCCCAGGCTATGAGCTTCTTCAGCCCGCGCAGAATAACCGGCTCGTCGTCCGCGAGCAGCACCCGTATGGTTCTGTTCATTGCTGCACCTCCGCATGGTTGTCATTGATATATTATTACAGGATTGCGGCCGTTTCAGTCTGTATTCATTATTGAAGAGATTCATCCAATTATACTGTATCATGACACCTCCGGCAGCCGGGTGAAGCTTTTTAAGAGGAAAGCGCAGTTTTTTAAGACAATTGTGTAGCTGGGAACTCCTGCCGGACTCGTGGTACAATATCTGATATGATCCTCGAAAAAGTTGGTGAACTCTTGATCTATCTCATTAAATTCGTATACAGCTTTGTCCTGCCGCCCGGGCTATTCGTCCTGCTGCTGCTGGGCATGGTGGTCTGGCTGTGGAAAAATAGCCGCCGTCCCGCGGTCGTGCTGCTGGCGGTCACACTCCTGCTCTATCTGTCGATGACCTCTGCTGTCGCTGACACTCTGATCGGGAGCTTGGAGCGGAAGTACCCTCAGCCTGCTTCCGCAGAGGGGGATGTGATTGTAATCCTCGGCGGCGGCGCCACCTCCGGCACCCCGGATCTGGACGGGCAGGGCAATATGTCCGGTCCGGCAGCGAACCGCCTGCTGGCGGCTGCGCGGCTGTACCGCGAGACTGGCCTGCCGATTATTTTCTCCGGGGGACAGGTATTTGCCGACAGCGGCAATGAAGCGGATATCGCCCGGCGGCAGCTCATCGGCCTCGGCATCCCCGCAGACGATATTCTGCCGGAGAACCGCTCGCTCAATACGGAGCAGAATGCGGTCAACACCGCGAAGCTCATGCAGGAGCATGGCTTCAGCCGTCCCGTTCTGGTGACCTCCGGCTTCCATATGCCGCGCAGCATGCTCCAATTCGAGCATGCCGGACTTACGCCGCAGGCTTTTCCGGTCGATTTTCAGGCCAGCCGTCCCATGTCACTCTATGTAAGCAAATTCACTCCGTCCGCCGGAGCCGTCTCCACAACCGGGCTGGCGCTGAAGGAGTATCTGGGGGTAATCGCCGCGAAGCTGCTGCCTTGACCCCTGCAGCTGGCTGCACGCGGCCGGACGCTCATCCAAGAAAGCGAGGTGCCGTAACCAGTGAACCCCTATGATGAAGAGAAGTTAACCGGCGGAAATGTAAACGAGATTATCCGCAAGGCAAACACCGTCCGCCGTCCCACAGGGAGCTGGAGCACAAGTATTCATGCACTGCTACAACATTTGGAGCAGCAGAATTTCGCAGGAGCACCCAGATTCCTGGGTGTAGATGAAGCTGGGCGCGAAATCCTATCCTTTCTTCCCGGCGAGGTTCCGGGCAACGCTTATCCTGAGCTGGAGCCGTACATGTGGTCGGAAGAGACCCTTACGGGCCTGGCGCGCCTGCTGCGCAGCTATCATGATGCAACGGTGGGCTTCGTACCGAATAGTATACATACGGAGTGGCAGCTTCCCTATGCCGATCCTGAAGCACATGAAGTGATCTGCCATAATGACGCGGCGCTGTACAACGTGGTCTTTCAGCATGGTTCGCCCGTGGCGCTGATTGATTTTGATATGGCTGGTCCAGGCCCGCGCCTATGGGACATTGCCTATACCCTCTACACCTCAGTTCCGCTCGCCGGTTTTGCACCCGACTATCTGACAGGCTCCACGGTACCTTATCAGGCAGACCTGCATGCGGCAGACCGGCAGCGGCGGATTGAGCTGTTTTTCGAAGCCTATGGACTCGCTGTCCCGGAAGATCTGCATATCTGGCTGACCCGGCGGCTCATGGCTATGTGCGATACGCTGAAGAAGGAGGCCGGGGCGGGCAACCCGGCTTTTGTCACAATGGTGGAAGAAGGCCACCTGGCCCACTACGAGCGCGAGCTGCAATTCATAGCGGAGCATTACAGCGAATGGACTACTGCTTGAAGCAAAAGCCGGAACCCTACACATATAGGAGTTCCGGCTTTATTCGTTACACTTCCTCTTTAATCAACTCTGTAAAAACCGCAGACACTGCTTCGCCCAGCAGCTTCGGCTCAAGCTCCATCTGAACGCCGATCCGGCCTGCGCTGACCGCGATTGTCTCAAGCTCCGCCGCACTGCTGTGAATGAACGTAGGGTAGAGCTTCTTCATCCCAACAGGGGAACAGCCCCCGCGGACATATCCCGTGTGCTTCAGCAGGTCCTTCAGCGGCAGCAGCTCAATCTTCTTCACTCCGGCGGCTCTGGCGGCTCGCTTCAGATCCAGCTCCTCAGCAACCGGGATCACATAGACATACGGCTGCGGTCCGCTGTGTGCGACCAGTGTCTTGAATACTACCTCAGGAGGCAGGCCAATCTTCTCAGCAACCGCTGTTCCGTGAATCAGCCCGTCCTCATTGTCGTAGCTATGAATGGTGTAGCTTATCTTCCTTGCATCCAGTATGCGCATGGCATTTGTTTTGTTCATCTGCCGCTCCCCCTAATCCCGGCGATAATTGATTTGCATAATGTCCATGAACGGCACCTTGATAATCTCTTCGTTATTTCTGACATGCACCCTGCCGGTACGCGAATCCATCTCTACAATCACCCCGCGCACCTCTTCTTCCTTCCCCCAGACCGTCAGCAGAATCTCGGAATCCTCCTGCTTCGCCTCTACCAGCTGGTTGCCCAGCTCCTCAAGCACGAATTCGTCGCGGGTGGGACGTTTTGCCACTTTTGCCTTCGCCACACTTTGCCTCCAGTAAGCCATTACAGAATATAGGATCATGCCCGGTGTAAATGCTCGTGTCTATTATACCATGAGAGGAAGCCTGATTTTACACAAATCACGATTATTATTCATGATTCAAAAGTGCGGCCCCCGCGATGCCGGGATGGGTCATTTCATACGGGTCCAGAATCAGGTTCAGCTCTTCCTCGCTAAGCACATTGTACTTCAGACACAAGGCCCGCACCGATTCTCCGGTCAGAATGGCTTCCCTGGCAATCCGCGAGACGACCTCATACCCCAGATGCGGGTTCACGGCGGTAATGATACCGACGCTTCTCTCCACCTCACGCGCAAGCTTCTCCTTGTTGGCTTCAATCCCTGCCAGACAATAGTCGGTGAACACCCGGAAGGAATTGTTCATGATGCTGATCGACTGAATCAGATTGAACACCATCACCGGCTCCATAACGTTCAGCTCCAGTTGACCGGCCTGAGCAGCGAGGCAGATCGTATGATCATTGCCAATCACCTGAAAAGCCACCTGGTTAATCACCTCGGCCATCACCGGATTCACCTTACCGGGCATGATGGACGATCCCGGCTGGCGGGCCGGCAGCGTAATCTCATTGAAACCGGAGCGCGGGCCGGAGGCCATCAGCCGCAGATCGTTGGCGATTTTGGACATATTCATCATGCAGACCTTCAGCGAGGCCGAGACTTCGGTATAAGCATCCGTGTTCTGCGTAGCATCCACCAGATGCTCCGCGCTGACCAGCGGCAGACCGCTGATCTCGGCCAGCAGCTCGACGACCCGCTTGATGTACCGGGGATCGGCGTTCAGTCCGGTACCTACGGCGGTCGCGCCCATGTTCACCTCATACAGATGGCCGCGCGTATGCTCGATCCGCTGAATATCACGCTCCAGCACCCGGCTGTACGCCTCGAATTCCTGTCCGAGACGGATCGGCACCGCATCCTGCAGGTGGGTCCGCCCCATTTTAATCACGGAATCGAATTCAGCCGCCTTCTGCAAAAACACACCGTGCATCGTCCGCATCGTAATCAGCAGCTGCTCCAGCAGCGATAGCGTGGCAATATGAATCGCCGTCGGAAAAGCATCGTTCGTCGATTGCGCCATATTCACATGAGTGTTCGGACTGAGCTGTAAGTAATCCCCTTTGGCCTTGCCCAGCAGCTCCAGCGCACGGTTCGCAATCACTTCATTGGCATTCATATTCAGCGAGGTACCCGCGCCGCCTTGAATCGGATCAACGATGAACTGCTCATCCCATTTCCCCGCAATCACCTCGTCAGCCGCTTGGACAATGACCTCACCCAGACCCTTATAGAGGCGGCCGATTTCCATGTTGGCGAGCGCAGCGGATTTTTTGACAATCCCCATCGCCTTGATTAATTCATGATGCACACGGTAGCCGGTAATCGGAAAATTCTCCACCGCCCGGAGGGTCTGTATCCCGTAATAGGCTTGATGTTCCACTTGCTTGCTGCCCAAAAAATCCTTCTCCAGCCGATATTCCGTCTCTGTCATCCTGCTCTCCCCCATGTTTTCAGTAGTAGATCCTCTGCTGCAAATTAGTTAACTTATTCTTTCCTTGCAGCGTTAAAGATATTACCTTCATTGCTGCGCCATGCTCAGGGCCTATGCGGGTAGCGCAAAGAACCCGGCAGCCATTGCTGACCCCCGGGCTCTATGTCATTGTAGCTTAAAATTTGAGATAGTTCCAATCCGAAAAAATCTTAAGTTTCCCAGCGAGCGAAGTGTCCCGTTTAGACCATATAATGTTCAAATGATACCGGTTTGCCGTTAATTAGCGATTGTATTCCCGTATGCTTATTGTCTATGCTGAGCTGTAAATGCTCATTGCCGCTCCAGGCCGTATACGCTGCCGACAGGATCTCTCCCTCCGTAAATTCCGGTGCCCGCTGCATAGCGGCTGCGGCAAATTCCTCAAGACTGTGTACCCCCAGCTCCGCCGCCTGATCTGTGCTAAGTGCTTCGACTACGACGCCTCCCGGCATGTTCTTAGACGTTACCTCAAGATAGGATGGCCGCTCCAGAAGTTCGTATTCATGCGATACATAGACGGCAAAATACACATTGCCCGCATGTCCAAGCAGCGCCTTGGGCTGCCTGATCCATTCGCCTAACGGAAGCACCCCGACGATGGCCGTATCCTCTCCTTCAGGCACCGGGAACAGCGACAGGATCGTGTTCCGGTGATACAGCACCTCCATATAAGGACTCTGGTGCCGGGGATCGCCCGGCTGATAGCCTTGACCCGGATGGAAAAAATAAAGCCGGTTCACGCCCCCCGCCGCCGGAACCGGGAGCGAGAAGGCCCAGCGCAGCTGCTCATTGTCGAATTCCTCCACCCGCTCCCACATCCCGCCTGCCGCGTAATCCTTGCAGATATAGGCGTAAGAATGCAGCGCCGGCTGGCGCTCCGGGGAACCGGCAACCACCTTCTCGGTCTTCTTGCAGACCTCTGCCGGTAACTGGCGGTTCAAGGCAGCAGAGCGCACCTCTTCCGGCGCTTCATAATAGAGGAACCCTGCATATTCGGTACGGGGCATCTCCGCAGACAGAGCGAAATCCCCGAACTGCACATAGTCATGCAGCACATTGCCGTCTGCCGGAACATCATGCGGCCAGCCCCGGGAATGCGCGCCCGCCCAGGCCCCTTGCAGGTACCACTGGCTCCGCTCGGTCCACAGGAAGTCCAGCATCTCGCCCAGCGTCTGTTTGATCCCGTTGTCCTCTTCCAGCTCCCAGGCGCAGGTGAACGCCTGCACCCAGTGCCAGAACCACGGCAGGCTGCCATATTCCGGCATGCCCTTCGCACGGATATGCGCCAGAGTCAGCTCCAGGCTGTGCCGCCCGTCTTCCCTCAGCAGATCATCCTCGAACAGCCTGCCGAAGATCAGCTTGGCGGCCGTATATTTGGCTTCATGATGGCCGAAGGTCGCTACCTGCTTACGGAAGAAGGCGCTGCGGTAGATATGGCCGATAGCCGTATGGAACGCCACCCGCAGTCCCGCGCTGAACCGGTCGGAATATTGCCGGTTGAACCAGACCATCAGGCTGCCCATAATCTCAACCGGCAGCTCATGCGGTGCAGCCTCTCCGGGAGTAGGATGCAGCCCCAGCGGCCAATGTCCATACAATGGGGTCCCTGGCATCCTGTTCTGGAGTCTAACTGTTTCTAATAGTACAGACTCGGCTTTCCGCTTGGCATCCTCCTTGCCAAACGGTAGCTCCAGGGTGTCATCCACCGCAGCGGCAAACAGATAAGACGCATAATAGAAGTTGTTCCGCACATCATCATGGAACCAGAGTCCGCTGTACAACAGCGGGCGGCGCTCCGCCTCCACCGCGATAGCGGATATAATCTGCCTTTGGCGTATTTTAGAAGTCGTCTGTTGCTGAGGCATATCTGCCATCTCGTTCACCCTCCGTAAGTATGAATTCCATATTTTTAATCCTGAATAAATTCCCGTACTCCAGCTCTATTGTGCACGCTTTCAGTTCAGATGGCAATCTTATCGCTGAATAAATAAACTAAAATAAACGTACTAAAAAAGATTATGCTTGATAAATGAACGTAAATGGATTAAATTGTACCTATACGAACGAAAATATGTTTTCTAAGGAGACTGAATATTCGATGGAAAGACGTTTTGCATCACATCCGAATGAAGTGAAGCAGTTTGACACTGAGCGCCTGCGTAAGGAGTTCCATATCCCGGTTATCTTTGCACCAGATGAGCTGAAGCTTGTCCTGACCCATGAAGACCGCATGATCGTTGGCGGAGCGAATCCGGTGAACGGCGAGGTGGCTCTGACCACGGACCTTAAAGAGCTTGGGGTAACCTATTTCCTGGAACGCCGTGAGCTGGGCGTTATCAATGTCGGCGGCAAGGGTTCGGTTGTTGTGGACGGAACTGAATATGAGGTTGATTTCAAGGAATGCCTGTATGTGGGCCAAGGCTCGAAGGATGTTATTTTCAAGAGTGCGGACAGCGCCAAGCCGGCCAAATTCTATCTGAATTCCGCTCCGGCACACCAGTCTTACCCGACTACGAAGACTACGCTGGCTGAATCCGAATCCGGGGCCATGGGCGGTCTGGAGAATTCCAACGAACGGACGATTCACCGCTTCATCCACACGAACGGTGTGCAGAGCGCACAGCTTGTCATGGGCATGACTCAGCTGAAGCCGGGCAGCATGTGGAACACCATGCCATCCCACACGCATCCGCGCCGGATGGAAGCCTACTTCTATTTCGATCTGCCGGACGATTCCATCGTCTTCCACCTGATGGGCGAACCGACCGAGACCCGCCACATCGTCATGCACAATGAACAGGCTGTCATCTCGCCGAGCTGGTCCATTCACAGCGGCGTAGGTACCCATAACTACACCTTCATCTGGAGCATGGCCGGAGACAATAAGCGGTATGATGATATGGACCCCGTAGGGATGAAAGAATTACAATAGTAGCAAATCAACTACGGAAAGATGAGGCAGGCGGATGAACCCGATACGGCGGCACGAGATGATTATGGAAGTTATGCTGAACCAGAAGGATGTAACCGTGAACGAATTGAGCGACAAGCTCCAGGTCACCGGCAAAACGATCCGCGAGGACTTAAGCAAGCTGGAGGAGCAGGGACTGATTATGCGCGTCCACGGCGGTGCCGTGCTGGCACAGAGCGATCAGTTCGGCATTCTGCCCCTGCGCAATCCGCTGGATAAATACGCTGAGGAGAAGACGGAGATTGCCCGGCGTGCGCTGGCGCATATCGCTCCGGATGATATCATTGCCCTGGACGGCGGAAGCACAACGCTTGAGATTGCCCGGCGGCTTACGAATATGCCTCTTACGGTCATTACCAATGATGTCTACATCATCAGTGAGCTGGTCCAGAGAGATAACATCCGTCTGGTCGTACCCGGCGGCTACCGTGTCCGCAATATGCTGGCCGGTCCCGAAGCCGTATCCTATGTACAGAAGCTTAATATTCAAAAAGCCTTTCTCTCGGCCACAGCCGTTCATATTGAACATGGCCTGTCCATCTATACCGGCGATCTTATAGATTTCAAACAGGCGTTAGTCTCCACGGCCCGTCAGGTGTTCGCCGCATGCGATCATCACAAGTTCGGTCAGACCGCGCTGCGCACCTTCGCTTCCCTGCAGGAGGTCGATGTGCTGCTGACAGACAGCGGGCTTGCCCCGGAGACCGCCGGGCTGTTCCGCAAGGCCGGCATCAACATTGAATGCGGATAATTATACAATTCAAATCGCTCAAAGGAGAGAATAATCATATGTCATCTTTATTCAGCTTGGCAGGTAAGACAGCAATCGTAACAGGCGCAGCACAAGGTCTTGGACAAGGCATTGCCATCGCCTTCGCAGAAGCCGGTGCAGACGTAGTCTCCGTATCACTTAATTCCAGTGACGAGACCGTAGCTGCTTGTGAAGCTTTTGGCGTCAAAGCACTGAGCATCGCCGCTGATCTCAGCGACCATTCCAAGCTTCAAGCCATGTTCGATGAAGCCGTTGCCTTCACCGGCAAAGTAGATATCCTGGTGAACTGTGCAGGCATGATCCGCCGTACTCCAGCCAAGGACCACAGTGAGAAAGACTGGTTCGACGTGATTAACCTTAACCAGAACACCGTCTTCCTGCTGTCCCAGATCGTCGGCCGCCACTTCCTCGAAAGAGGCAATGGTAAAATCATCAACATCGCCTCCATGCTCTCCTACCAGGGCGGCATCAACGTGCCGGGCTACACCGCAAGCAAGCATGCCGTAGCCGGTCTGACCAAAGCCTTTGCCAATGAATGGGCAGGCTCGGGCCTTAACATCAACGCAATTGCTCCAGGCTACATGGCTACAGAGAACACCGCTCCTATCCGTGCGGACCAGAGCCGCTCCGACTCCATCCTTGACCGTATTCCAGCCGGACGCTGGGGAACTGCCGATGATGTGAAGGGCCCTGCCGTATTCCTGGCCTCCGCAGCCTCCGACTACCTGAACGGCCACATTCTGAATGTGGATGGCGGCTGGTTGGCTAGATAAGGAACCCATACGACGAACCCCCGGTTGCTTCTTAATGAAGCATGGCCGGGGGTTTTGTATGTTCCTTATAGTCTGCTCATGAGCTGAGGACGGGTTATGTTGTCCGAAATTCTTTTGAGACAGATTAGATTGCCAATTCCAAGAACCGCCAGATAGATCAAGGACCCCATAAGCATGTTCGGAGCCAGGTAGATGACCGCTAATACCGGGAATACAAACAGAACCGACAGAAGGCTTGTCACATATAAGCCCTGACGCGGCGTTCTGAGCCGCAGAGAAAGAATAGCTGCTATGAACATCATGGCTGTGGATGAGAGCAGACTAACGGGAAACAGCAGGATAAGCTGTGCCGCTGTATAGCCTTGGAGGGAGACAAGATCAGGCATGATCAGTGCTGCAATAGTTACGCCCGCCAGCGTCAGCACAGATGAGAGGGTCAGCATGACCGCCGTTACAAGCACGGGAATCATACATTTGGCCAGAAAGACCGGACGGATCTGCAGAGGTGTAGATAATAAGGCTTCCCCTGTCTTATATACTTTCTCCCCGCCTATGGAGTACGCTATTAAGTTGGTCGGCACTCTCGGTATCATTAGCACGGTTAGCAGGACGGCATAACTCAGGTCAAGCGTTCCCGTAAAATACAGCAGCAGACACACCATCGCAACCGGCGAGAAGCACAGCAATCCAAAGCTCAGGAGCATCCTTTTCAAGGTCATCAGCATCTTCCATTCCAATCTTAAAACCATGCCAAATTGAGATTTCGGCAGAGTTAGTGATATACGCTGCTGATGCACTCTCTCCGGCTTCTGGATGGTGATGGGCTGGAAGAAATCCGGCTGCTTCATCCTCCAGATCTTCGCTGCGAACATCGAAATAACCCAAAGGTAAATCAATGCACAGATACAACTTATGATCAGCGCCGATAACAAGTCCACGGTTCCTATAACCGACAGACAGATGACAAATAGAAAGCTCAGAGGATAAGCCATTAGCGACACCCTCTGGTTGGCAGCCCGCAAATCCCCTGATGTGGAGGAAGCATACACCCCGCCCATGCATATTGCACTATAATTCAATGCAGCCACTACCATGATGCACATCCATTGCCAAGGATTCAACGCCGCTCCGCCGCCGGCAAGATAGCTCGTGAACACAGAGCAGAGGACGGTTATAATGAAGTAGCCCAGCGCAAATAAGAAGCAGAATTCAAACTTCCTCCAGAGCATGCTTTT
The DNA here is from genome assembly GCF_038006885.1 of Paenibacillus sp. FSL R7-0302. Taxonomy (NCBI): domain Bacteria; kingdom Bacillati; phylum Bacillota; class Bacilli; order Caryophanales; family Paenibacillaceae; genus Paenibacillus; species Paenibacillus sp. FSL R7-0302. The sequence goes on along the minus strand of NZ_JBBOWB010000001.1, from coordinate 2,330,076 downwards.
CCCGTGGATTGGACTGGACAGGAGTGTCTCCAAAGTGCGGTGCTCCCGTTCTCCCGCGATGCTGCCTGATAACATGGGCCTCAGTAAGATTGCCGTAAGTAATGCTGCGGCGGTTAAGGAGACTTCTACCCCGTGCATGAATAGTGGAACGATTATACCGGTAATGCCGATAGCTAGGCCATAAAAGAAGAGCATCCCTTTGTCACTTGTAAACTCCGCGCACTGAATACGAAAAACGGGATAGGATCTATTCATCGCCCTCCCCCCTGCTCCATATCCATATACAGCTTTTCAAGACTGAATTGGCCGTTCTCCAGGTAATGATTGCTGTCTTGAAGCATTGAAATGGAATCGGTAAAAATATTTCGCCCGTGCCGCAGAATCGTGACTCGATCGCATAGCTTCTGGACCTCTTCCAGATGATGTGTGGTCATAATGACAGTGGTCCCCTCCTCCTTCGCCAGCCGCGATAACATCTTCCTTAGATCGGTTGTGCTGACAGGATCAAGCCCATTCGTAGGCTCATCCAGGATCAGAAGGCGCGGTTTATGCAGCATAGCCCGGAGCAGGGCAACCTTTTTCTTCATGCCGGTAGACAAGCCCTTAATCATTGTTCGTTTCTTGTCATGAAGTTCAAATGTCCGCAGCAGCTCGTCAATACGGCTACTAGATTCTACACGGCTCATACCATAAATGTCAGCGTAATACATCAGGTTATCCCAGACGGTCAAAGACTCGTACAGCCCTGTATCTTCGGATAATACTCCGCACAGCCCGCGCACGCTATCCCCCTCCTGTATAGGATTCCGCCCAAAAACAATGACCTCCCCTTCGTCCGGCTTAAGCAGACCCAGCAGCAAGCGAAGCGTTGTGGTCTTCCCCGCTCCATTATGCCCAAGCAGTGCGTACACCTCGCCCTCCACAATACACAGATCCAGGCCGTTTACGGCAGCGACATCGCCAAAGGACTTTCTGACACCTTCGAACCGTATATTCTCCATGCTCCCCGCACCATCCTTTAGGTTATCTTATGTATAGCTTACTGCACATAATTAGTGTAGTCAACTATACATAAATGGTGTAGTTAACTTGACTAAGCTTGTATCTGTGCAACATAATAACAGAAGAGTTGAGGCGCAGAAGCATTACTTCAGGGGAGGTGGCCGATTAGTGAAGACAAGAATACGCGAGCTGCGAAAAGAGCGGCGGATATCCCAAGAGGAGTTGGCTAAGGCACTGCGCGTCACACGCCACACCATCACTTCCATTGAGAATGAAAAGTACATCGCCTCCCTCCCGCTTGCCTATAAAATTTCAAAATTTTTCGGTTTGCCAATCGAGGATATTTTTGATTTTTCAGATGTGGAGGAGATCGACTATGAAGTCTTTTGAACAGGAGCTGCGGCGGAGGATCGTTATCAATTCCTTCTACGCGGCAGGTATGGGGATAACCGTTATTTTGGCGTTTATACTCAAAGCTTTCGTGTGGGACAGGCTCGACAAGCTGGACAGCTGGGATATAGGGATTCTCGCCGGTTTATTGTTCGGTTCGTGGATTTCTGCCGCTCTCCGTATGGCCAGGCTCCGCAAGGTGCTTAAAGACCCTGAATTGTTAGAAGCGTTACATATTGCCGAACAAGATGAACGAAACCGGATGATCGCCTTAAAAACGGGCAGGGCTGCTATGCGTCTTTTCCTTCTTGTATTGTCTCTTTCTGCTGTCGTCGCCTCTTTGATTAACCAAACCGTATTCTTAACGATTGCTGTTACGTTGGTTACACTTCTGTTGTTATACCTTCTGTTATCGGCATACTACTCCCGGAAAATTTAACTTACTGGGGGCAATGGAGGAAAATTGCATGAACGAGGAATTATTAGCTTCGTTTGACGAGCAAGGGAACCGGACCGGAACCGCTCCCCGCGATGAGGTCCACAGGCAGGGGCTGTGGCATGAGACCTTCCACTGCTGGTTTGTCCGCAAGGCTGACAGTGGGCTGAGGATCTGCCTCCAGCTGCGCAGTCCGGAGAAGCGGGATTATGCCGGGCTGCTCGATATTACGGCTGCCGGACATCTGCTGGCTGACGAGACCGTTATGGACGGTATCCGCGAGGTGCAGGAGGAGCTGGGGCTTGAGATTGCTTTTGACGAGTTGCAGCCGCTGGGGGTCATCCCCTACCAGATGGACTCCGCCGGATTCATGGACCGTGAACGGGCGCATGTATATGTCTATGAGAACCGCTATGCACTAAGTGAATTCACCCCGCAGGTGGAAGAAGTGGCTGGAATCGTAGAGGCCCGCTTCGCTGACTTCCGCAGCTTCATCTCGGGAGCAGACAGCAAGCTTCATGTGCAGGGCTTCCAGGTCACCGTGAACGGGGAACGAATCGGCATCGACGAGCTGGTGGACTTCACGAACTTTGTCCCGCATGAGCGTGAATACTTCAGGCGGGTAATTGAGGGGATTGAGCGGTTGTACGGTCCAGCCACAACCTAAGGCATACTTAAAAGGCAGAACCCTGCGATGGGGTTCTGCCTTCTTTTGTAACTCATTGTATCTATGCCGATACTTGTAACTATATTACGCGATTTAGCTGCATCACTTATGCTGTAGCCGCTGCGCGCTTCAGAATTGCAAGTCCGTTCACTGCCAGCTTCAGCTCGGCCGGAGCCGCAGCGCCGGATTCAACATCGGTGTATGCTTGTCCGTCCAGTGTCACTACTTGCTCGGAGCCGCTGAAATTCTGCACGAATACATACTCATGCTCGCCATCGGAACGCAGCTGGGCGGTTACTCCGGTCGGAAGCTCACTGTTCAGGGTGCGGCTGATCCGCTCTTTCCCGGTAATCGCGGCGTACAGGTCCACATAGAACTGCGCATCCTTCACGCGTGTTGCCAGATGATAAGCCTTACCTGCTCCCAGCTTGTTCACTGTGAGTGCAGGACGCCCGGCGTAGAAGTCGCTGCGGTAATGGCCCAGCGCCTCAGCGCCTTCCAGATGAATCAGCTCGGCGATCTCATGTGCATCGTATTCACCGCTCAGCTTCAAGCTGTTGCCGGGGTCCAGCACCAGACCGTTCAGGTCACGGCTGTGCAGCCCTTCTGTCTCTTCGGCCCAAATACCCAGTGTTCTGCGCAACGGTCCAGGGAAGCCGCCCAGGTGACACAGATCGGTCTCGCCGACCACTCCCGACCAATAGGTGGCCAGGAAGGTTCCGCCCTGCTCCACATACTTCTCAATCCGCTTCCCGTTCTCTTCACTGATCAGGTACAGCATCGGAGCAATCACCAGCTTATAGCCGGACAGGTCATCGCCTGAGCCTACCACATCCACCGGAATTCCCAGCTCCCACAGTCCCCGGTAATGCTGAAGCACAGTCTCTTCATATTTCAGGCCGGAATTGCGGATACCTTGGGCATCCTTCACCGCCCAGCGGTTATCCCAGTCGAACAGAATGGCTGTCTCAGCAGGAGTTGTAGTACCTACAACTTCCTCCAGTCCCGCCAGGGTACGGCCTACCTCAGCTACATCCTTAAAGACACGGGTCTCTGTATGTCCGCTATGGTCGATCACCGCGCCGTGGAATTTCTCGCTGGAGCCGCGGCTTTTACGCCACTGGAAGTACTGTACAGAATCAGAACCATGCGCAACTGCCTGGAGTGAAGACAGCTTGTGCATCCCCGGACGCTTCAGCTTGCTGACAATCTGCCAGTTCGTGAGGGAAGGCGTGCTTTCCATAAGCAGGAACGGCTTCTTTTTGAAGCTGCGGTACATGTCATGATGCATCGCTGTCCAAGCGGCCAAGCGGGCGTCATCATCGTCCTCGGTATATCCCCAGTCCGGGTAAGCGTCCCATGATACCACATCAAGAATTTTGGCCATGTTGCGGTAATCCACACCGTCAATCATATGCATGTTAGTGGTCACCGGCAGGTCAGGGTTAAAGCCCCGCACCGCGTCAATCTCATGCTGGCAGAAGTTGATCGTCTGATCGCTTACGAACCGGCGCCAGTCCAAGTTAAGCCCGTGAACCTGCATTTCACCATGCGGAGCCGGGGACTCGATCTGATCCCAGGAGGTATACGTATGGCTCCAGAAGGTCGTCCACCAGGCATGGTTCAGCTCATCCAGATCATTATTGTACTTCGCCTTGAGCCAGTCTCTGAAGGCATCCTGACAGTAATTACAATGGCATTCGCCGCCGAATTCATTAGAGATATGCCAGCCGATCACTGCCGGGTGATGCGCATAACGCTCAGCAAGCTTGGAGTTGATCAGCGCAGTCTTTTCACGGTAGACCGGAGAAGTGAAGCAGTGATTATGACGGACGCCATGCAGGTTGCGCACCCGGTTCCGTTCTACCCGCAGCACTTCAGGATACTTCTCGGACATCCATGCCGGACGCGCACCGCTCGGAGTAGCCAGGAAGGCATAAATGCCATTCGCCGCAAAACGGTCCAAGAGCTGGTCCATCCACTCAAAGTTAAATACCCCTTCTTCGCGCTCCAGGGAGACCCAAGAGAAAATCCCGACAGACATGACATTACAGCCTGCCAGCTTCATCATGCGGATATCTTCTTCCAGCACCCCCGGATATTTCAGCCATTGCTCGGGACTATAGTCGGCGCCATGAAGCATTACAGGAGCCTTGCTGCTGATTGCAGGAACTTTGCTGCTCATATAATTTCATCCTCTCGTTTATGTGTGATGGTAGATGTCAGGATGGGACTTTTCACTGATACAATTTCCTTTGTGGCTCTGTCCCTCTTGCTTGTTACGATTTATACTATTTATAATAAAGGATAATCTGTGATCAATGGTAGGATAATAATAGCGTTTGCATAGCACAAAATGAATATGAGGTGTTCGTATGCTCCCCTTCTCTCTGATTGAAATGCCGCGTGACCTGAATGCTTTCCCTCTCTATCCATACTCTGTCGGCCGTCATATCCAGTATCACCATGTGCGTCCTGCCGGATTCCCGGTGCATCAGATTTTTCTGATCCGCAGCGGCAGCGGGCGGTTCCGTGACCTGGAGGACGGCACCGAAACGGTGCTACAGCCTGGGATGGTCTATACATTTCCGCCTGACCGCGGGCATGAATATCATCCGTTATCCCACGAGCCGTGGCATGTCGGCTTCATTGGATTCCACGGCAGCCAGTCTGCCTCCGTTCTGGAGGGTCTCGGCCTGCTGCCTCCGGCCCCGTTCCGCCTCGAACGGTTCGAAGAATGCTGGGAGATGCTGGGCGGAATCTGGCACACGGTGAATGGGAACAGCTCGTCGCGTCAGGAGGAACAGCCGATGCAGGACTTGTCGGTGACGCTGTACCGGCTGCTGCTGATGCTGCGCAGAAGTGAAGTCTCCTCAGGTGCAGCGACCCGGCTGGAGAACGAGAACGTCCGCAATGATGCACTGAACAAAGCAGTCAGCCTGATCAACGAGCATTTCACCGAGCCGCTGCTGATCACCAATCTGGCGGCGGCTGTCGGTTATTCCGTCCAGCATTTCCAGCGTCTGTTCCTGCAGGAATACGGGGTCACTCCGCATAAGTATCTGCAGAACCTCCGGCTGCAGCGCGCCATGCAGATGCTGACCGAGGACCCGGAGCGTCCCGTGCAGGATATCGCCCTCAACCTTGGCATGGAGACCAATTACTTCATCCGGGTCTTCCGCAAGGCCCATGGAGTAACTCCCGGAGTAATGCGCAGCCGGCTGCATCCGGGCAAGGATCACTCTTGAGCTCACTGGGCAAGTGAAAACGGCTTTGCCGTCCTGTTAAAGGACGGTACCGTTTCAGCGAGAAATAGAAGGATAATTATAGCGCGAAGCATATAAATTCTTATCTTTCAAAAAAATAGCTGCCGCGCACTTCCGGAGAAGTTCTGCCGCAGCTGTTCAAGCTAACCGTATGCCTACACCGCCGTAAACTGGCTGTTGTACAAGCGGGCGTAGTAGCCTCCGCTCTCCAGCAGTTCGTCATGCGTTCCGCTCTCCACGATATCTCCATCCTTCATGAACAGGATGAGGTCTGCCTCGCGGATCGTAGACAGCCGGTGGGCAATGACGAAGCTGGTCCGCCCGGTGATCATCGCCAGGAAGGCCTTCTGTATCCGCGCCTCTGTCAGCGTATCAATGCTGCTGGTCGCCTCATCCAGAATGAGCATCGGCGGATCAACCAGCATGACGCGGGCAATGGTGAGCAGCTGCTTCTGACCCTGGGAGAGATTGTCGCCCGAGGTGCTGATCCTGGTGTCATAGCCTTCAGGCAGGCGCTTGATGAAGCTGTGCGCATTCGCGGCCTTGGCGGCCGCAATCACCTCCGCTTCGGTGGCCTCCGGCTTGCCGTAAGCAATGTTGTCGCGGATGGAAGCCCCGTACAGCCAGGTCTCCTGCAGCACCATGCCGAAATTGCGCCGCAGACTGTCGCGGGTGATGGAAGTAATATCTACGCCGTCAATCCGGATCGTTCCGCTGTCTACCTCATAGAAGCGCATCAGCAGGTTGACCAGCGTGGTCTTGCCTGCCCCGGTCTGGCCGACGATCGCCACGCGCGTGCCCGGCTTCACCTCCAGGCTGAAATCCTTGATCAGCGGGCGCTCCGGTGTATAGGCGAAGCTTACCTTGTCGAAGGTGATCGTTCCCCGGCTGTTCTCCATCACGTAGGCATCCGGCTGGTCCGGGGCCTCCTGCGGGAGATCCAGAATGGTGAAGATCCGCTGCGCCGAAGCTGTGGCAGACTGCAGCTGTGTGATCACACCAGTTATCTCATTGAACGGCTTCGCGAACAGACTGGAGTAGATCAGGAAGCTGGACAGATCCCCTACGGAGAACAGGTCTCCGATAACAAGCACACTTCCGATCATCGCAATCAGCGAGAAGGTGATATTATTAACCAGCCGCGTAGTCGGGTTCGAGAGCGAGCCATAGAACTGCGATTTTGTCCCTGTCTTGTACAGCTCATTATTCCGCTCGGCAAAGCCTGCAAAGGAGCGGTCCTCGTAATGATAAGCCTGCACCACCTTCTGCCCGCCGACGATTTCCTCGACATAGCCGTTCAGCCCCCCGAGAATCTTGGCCTGCTCACGGAACAGCTGCTGGGAGCGCATCGTAATGAACCGGGCAACGAAGAAGGTTGCCGGGGCAGACAGCAGCACCACCAGCGTCATTACAGGGCTGATATAGAGCATCAGCCCGATGGCTCCGGCGATGGTGACAAGCCCAGTCAGGAGCGTGGAGAAGCCCTGCAGCAGCCCGTCAGAGACGGCATCCATGTCGTTCACGAACCGGCTGATGCTGTCGCCCTGGGGATGGTTATCATGGAACTTCAGCGGCAGGGCGTCCAGCTTGTCAAACAGCTCGCGGCGCAGGTCATAGACCGTACGGAACGCCAGCTTATTCGTATAATAAGTGAGCAGCCAGCCGAAGAAGCTGCCGACCAGATACACACTGCCCAGAATCAGCAGCAGGCGCAGAATTTCCGGGAACTCCACCCGATCCGGTCCGATCATATGGTCGATGGCGCGGCCAATCAGGAGCGGCCCGATCAGGCTGGCAACCACGCTCAGGATGGCGCAGAAGATAGCTCCATACGTTATTTTCCGGTACTCACGGGTATATTGAAACAGACGTTTCCAGGTCATTGTACTGTTCATTGTAGTGCCTCCTCGCTTGAGAGCTGTGACATGCAGATTTCCTGATAGACTGCGCAGCTCTCCAGCAGTTCCTCATGCGTACCGATTCCGGCAATCCGGCCTTCCTCGAAGACGATAATCTGATCGGCCTGCCTTACTGTGCTCACCCGCTGGGATACAAGCAGTACGGTCATATCTGTACTGTTCTTGCTTAGAGCGCGGCGCAGTGCCGCATCCGTTGCGAAGTCCAGCGCACTGGAGGAATCATCCAGGATGAGAATCGGCGGACGTCCGACGACAGCGCGGGCAATGGTCAGGCGCTGCTTTTGGCCACCGGACAGGTTATGCCCGCCGCGTACCACCAGCGTATCCAGCCCTTCCGGCAGCCGGGTGATGAACTCCTCAGCCTGGGCTACCGCCGCTGCGGCCATGATCTCGTCCCGGGTAGCAGACGTCTTCCCCCAGCGGATATTCTCGGCAATCGTGCCGGTGAACAGCACCGCCTTCTGCGGCACAATGCCGATTCTGCTGCGCAGCTGCTCCAGGCGGTAGTCCCGTACATTTACACCCTCGACCCTAACCTCCCCTTCCATAGCATCATAAAAGCGCGGAATCAGATTCACGAAAGTGCTCTTGCCTGAACCGGTACTGCCGATTAATCCAACCGTCTGCCCCTTGAGGATATCTACAGAGATATTCTCCAGGGCCAGTTCACCGGTCGTGTTATAGCCGAAAGAGACATTGCGGAAGGAAATCACCGGCGCTGCACCGTCCCTCTTCGCAGCAGGGGCATGAGCAGGCACTTCAACAACCGAAGCTGTCATCGCCAGCACCTCATTGATGCGGCTGGCAGACGACGAAGCTTTGGTGAACAGAATGACCAGATTGGAGACTACGATCAGGGCCAGCAGGATCTGGGTTACATAGTTAATGAATGCAATAATCTCACCCTGCGACAGACTCCCGGCTTCAATGTGAATGCCGCCTGCCCATAGAATGGCAATAATTGCTGCGTTCACTACCAGTGTCGTCATCGGCCCCAGCCAAGCGGAGATCCGTCCGACACGGATGGCCGTCTGCGTCAGATCCTCAGAGGCTTCATTGAAGCGCTGCTTCTCGCGGCGGCTCTCGGCGAAAGCCCGGATCACCCGGATGCCCGAGAGATTCTCGCTGAGCACCAGCGCAAGACGGTCCAGCTTAGCCTGATATTTACGGTACATCGGTGAACTGCGCGTAATGATGAAGTACAGAATAACACCGAAGACCGGAGTGGCGGCAATCAGGATCAGCGACAGGCGGAAATCCAGAATCATCGCCATAATAATAGCCCCGATACAGATGAATGGCGCACGGATGACCAGCCGGATGAGCATGGCTACTGCCAACTGCAGCTGGTTAACGTCGTTCGTGATCCGGTTGATCAGCGAAGGCGTGCCGATGACATCCAGCTCGGCATACGACAGCGAAGAGATGTGCTTGAACATTTTGTTGCGCAGCGTGGTGCCGAACCCCTGTGAGGCCCGCGCCGCATAATATTGACATACCATGGAGCAGCCGAAGCCCAAAATAGCCATCAGCACCATCAGGGACCCCATCCGGTAGACATAGCTGCTATCCTGCTTGCCAATTCCGTTGTTGATGATCAGGGCTACAATCGTCGGCAGCAGCAGCTCGAGAACCGCCTCCAGCAGCTTGAAAATCGGCCCGATTGTCACTTCTTTCTTGTATGGTTTTAAGAAAACTGCAATTTTGCGCACATTCATCCTCACCTAACTTAGCGTAGTATGTAATCCTTCTTGAAAAAAATAAAAGACCCGTTATGATTATGTCATACCTGCTTATATATTCATAATATTGGTTTCGTATCTATCCCATATCTATAACGTATGTCATAACCTTAACAAATGGAGGCTATACCATGGATATCCGCCAATTAAAATATTTCCTGGCCATTGCCGAGGAAGGACAAATTACATCCGCAGCCAGGAAGCTGCAAATGGCCCAGCCCCCGCTCAGCCAGCAGCTGAAGCTGCTGGAGGAGGAGCTTGGAGTCAAGCTGGTAGAGCGCGGACCGCGCAGCATCCAGCTGACGGATGCCGGAATCATTCTGCGTAACCGCGCCCAGCAAATCCTGGAGTTAACGGACTCCACCGCCCGGGAGATCAGCGACTATGCGAAAGGGCTGAAGGGGAGCCTTACCATTGGAACGGTCTCTTCATCAGGCGCTACCCTGCTGCACGAGCCGCTGACAGCGTTCCATAAGCGCTATTCGGGCGTAACCTTTGAGATTCATGAAGGCAATACGTTCATGATTATCGACCTGCTGAACAAGGGCATTGTTGAGGTGGGCATTATCCGCACCCCGTTCAACACCAGCAATCTGGAATGCCTGTATTTCCATTCGGAGCCGATGATCGCGGTGATGACCGCTGATTATGACTGGGCCCCCAGCCAGAGTGCTGCCCAGCTGGGCGAGCTGCAAGCCAAGCCGCTCATCATCTACCGCCGCTTCGAGCAGCTCATCCGCGAGACCTGTCTGGAGCACGGCTTTGAGCCACAGATCTTCTGTATGAACGATGATGCCCGGACCACGCTGCTCTGGGCCAATGCGGGACTCGGGATCGGCATCGTGCCCAAGTCGGCGTTCGAGCTGGCTAATCACAGCAACCTGATCTACAAAGAGATCCTTTGCGAGAGCCTGCGCACCCGCGTAGCCGCCGTGTGGATGAAGGATAAGTATTTGTCCACCATGGCTACCAAGTTCATCGAGACGTTCAAGTCGCTATGAACACGCCCCGCTCAGTCCCTCCCTTCTGGAGGATGTCCATTATCTGCGCCGGTCATCCTGCGGCTGGACGCTTTCCATATTCGCACCAAAATACCCCGCACCGGCCTAAGCCAGTCGCGGGGTTTCATAATCAGTCAAGGTCAACAGCCCGGCGGCAGCGCCGGTATTAGACCATGATTTTACAAATATCGTTCGTGAACTGCACCGGATCATTAACCTGCAGTCCTTCGATCAGGAGCGCCTGGTTGTACAAGAGGTTGGTGTACAGACCCAGCTTCTCCTTGTCGCCTTCGGCCGCAGCCTTCAGGGACTTGAAGACATCATGGTGAATGTTGATTTCCAGCACCTTGTCCGCTTGCACATCCTGGCCGCCGTTAGGCATAGCCTTGAGGATTTTCTCCATCTCGATCGTCAGCTCGCCTTCAGTGGACAGGCAGACCGGATGGGATTTCAGCCGCTTGGAGGCTTTGACTGCCTTCACTTTGCCGGATAGAATGCCCTGCATGGCTTCGAACAATCCCTTGTTCTCATTCTCTTCCGCTTCGGATGGCTTATCCTCGGCACTCTCTTCAATTCCTAAGTCGCCGCTGGAGACATTTCTGAACTCCTTCTCCTTGTACGCCATGATCATCTTGATTGCGAATTCATCGATATCATCGGTGAAGTAGAGAATCTCGTAGCCCTTGTCCAGTACCATTTCGGTCTGCGGCAGCTTCTCGATGCGCTCTACCGATTCACCGGAAGCGTAGTAGATATACTTCTGGTCTTCCGGCATTCTCTCTACATATTCAGCCAGCGTCACCAGCTTCTTCTCCTTGGAGGAGTGGAACATGAGGAGATCCTGCAGCGTTTCTTTTTCCATACCGTAGTCGTTATAGACCCCGAACTTCAGCTGTCTGCCAAAAGACTTGTAGAACGTCTCATACTGCTCGCGCTCATCCTTCAGCAGGCTCAGGAGCTGGCTCTTGATCTTGCTCTTGATGTTCTTCGCAATCATTGTAAGCTGGCGGTCATGCTGCAGCATCTCACGGGAGATATTGAGCGACAGGTCCTCGGAATCGACCATCCCCTTGACGAAGCTGAAGTAATCCGGCAGCAGGTCGGCACATTTGTTCATAATCAGCACACCGTTGGAATAGAGCTCCAGGCCCTTCTCATATTCCTTGGTGTAGTAGTCGAACGGAGTATTCTCCGGGATGAACAGAATCGCGTTGTAGACAACTGCGCCGTCGGCACTGATGTGGATGTGCTTCAGCGGCTTGTCGAACCCGTAACGCTTCTCTGCATAGAAGTTGTTGTAATCTTCATCAGTCAGCTCTTTCTTGTTCTTGCGCCAGATCGGCACCATGCTGTTGACCGTCTGCTCTTCCGTCACATCGATGAATTCATTCTCGGCGCCCTCTTTAGGCTGTCTGCCGGTAATGTCCATTTTGATCGGGAAGCGGATGAAGTCCGAATACTTCTTAATGATGGATTTCAGACGGTATTCTTCGAGGAATTCATCGTAGTTATCGTCTTCGGTGTTCTCTTTGATCTTCAGCGTAATTTCGGTACCGACCGTATCCTTCTCACAAGGCTCAATGGTGTAGCCGTCCGCACCCTGGGATTCCCATTTGAACGCCTGCTCGCTGCCCAGCGCCTTACTGATTACGGTCACATCGTCCGCCACCATGAATGCGGAATAGAAGCCGACCCCGAATTGTCCGATGATGTTGTGGCCATCCTTGGCTTCATTATCCTTCTTAAAAGCAAACGAGCCGCTGTTCGCGATAATCCCCAGATTATTCTCCAGCTCTTCCTGCGTCATCCCGATGCCGGTATCGGCAATGGTTAACGTGCGGCTTTCTTTGTCAGCGGTTACTTTAATGTAGTAGTCCTCTTTATTGAACACCAGACTATCATCGGCCAGTGCCTTGTAATAGATTTTATCGATGGCATCACTTGCATTGGAGATCAGCTCCCGCAGAAAAATCTCGCGCTGCGTATAAATGGAGTTAATCATCATTTCCAGCAGTCTTTTGGATTCAGCTTTAAACTCTTTTTTAGCCATGAATAAATAAATCTCCTTTCAAAAGTAACCTTCGGATTGCGGAGCATCGTTTAGCACTCCACTCACTTGAGTGCTAACACTCCCTTTTATATACCATATTCTAGTTTTTGATGTCAACATCTTACCGCCCAGGGAGCCCACAAAAAAAGAAATGCATTCTATTTTAGTCCATGTTAGCATTCGGGTTGTACTCCATTTGACCACAAAAAGGATCATGAACAATGATGAACATTCAACTCGAAAGCATTCCGGCAACACGCATAGCTTATGTACGGCAGACAGGCCCCTACGGCCCCGCCAACGTTCAGGCGATGGAACAATTGAAGGGTTGGGCGCGGGAACAAGGCTTGCTTCAAGGCTCGGCGGTGCTGTTCGGCTTTCCGCAGGACAACCCTGAGACCACCCTGCCTGCGGAGTGCAGATATGATGCCTGCATGGCATCTTTGTGAGCTTTGTTTTCCTGTGCTTGAGTAAGGGAAGGAAGGCGCTTTGAAAAGCGGCTGTCCCGAAATCCATAATATAACTACTTGGGACAGCCTTTATATTGGAGCAGGATCAACATAGGCGCTTGGGTGAAAATCAGGAGACCAAGGCGACCGCTATCGCTTTTTCACGGGTCGTTCCGTCCGCTTGCTTGCTTGGAGCCTCATTGTTGCACATTTTGCAGGATTTAACTAAAAAAGTTAGTGGCTGTGGTACATTGTTGCATCATTTGCAGGAATTCCGGGGATTAGAGCAAGTTAGCGCTGGCTTTGTTGCATTTCATGCAGGATTTCAGCACCGGTCGTTTCTATTGGTCCGTATTGTTGCATTTCATGCAGGATTTCACTAACAATGTTACAGGCTGCGGAGCATGGGGCGCATTCCTCATCGCAGCAGCACGATTGTATTCAGATTTCCGTATACATGTGGTCCGATTACCTTCGTAGTTCTAGTGGTATGCTTCTCCTAGACTGAGGTTATCCGTTGCCCCGTACGTTCCTTTCACAGCGCGGCCGTCTTCGCCTTGGCATCCTCCAGCAGCATCTGAATCAGCGACTGGAGCGGCAGGGACTTCCACTTCTTCGGATGCAGCAGCAGCTGCAGATCGAAATGAATCTCCGGGTGGGCAAAAGACAGCTCGGACAGGTTCCCCCGCTCGATCTCCTCCTCCGCCACAATCCGCGGCAGCAGCGCTATGCCCAGGCCATTGCGTACACAACGCTTGATCGCTTCCAGATTCGACAGCTCAAAACCAATCCGAAACACGATTCCGTGGTCCCGGAGCAGGTTCTCGAACAGGCTGCGGTAAATGCAGCTCTCCTCGGAGACAATCAGCTCGCAGTTGTTCAGATCCTGAAGGGTTACCTGCTCCAGCCGGGCCAGCGGATGGCTGGCTGGTGCCACGAGGACAAGCGGCTCCTCACGGATGATCATCCGCGTAAGCGTGCTATCCACCGTGCTGCGGTCCAGCAGAAGGCCGATATCGACCTCGCCGTCCCTGATCTTAGAGATCAGATTGGCCTCCTGCTCGGTCTGCAGATGAATATTCAGACCAGGGAACATCGTCCGCAGCTGCTGCAGGAATGGCGGCAAATAGAAGGCTGCGAGCGAATCAATCGTTCCTATAGTAAGCGTTCCGCCGATCTGCTGGGCAATCGTTTCCTTGGAGCGGTCATAGAGATCCAGAATCTCCACGAACAGCTTAAGCAGCTCTTCCCCGGGCGGAGTCAGGCGCAAGGCGCGGCCATGCCGTTCGATAAGCGGTACTCCGTATTCCTTCTCAATCTTCTGTATCTGCATCGTGACGCTGGACTGTGCATAGCCCAGCTCCTCAGCCGCACGCGTGAAGCTCTGCCGCTTGGCCACTTCGCGGAAGGTCCGCATATACGTTAAATCCATCGTCTCACCCTAACATCAATATTATTGATAACCCACATCATTTATTATAGCTAACAACGATGCAATAATCCATGGTACAGTAGAACAAACGGATTTTACATTTTTGGAGGACGATATTCATGTTAACAGAAGAACAGATTTATGGAATTTATGTTCCCGTGGTCACCCCGTTCCACGCTGCCGGTGAGCTTGATCTCGAATCGTATCAGCGTTATGTGAACAACATCATCAAGAACAATATTCATGGTCTGGTCGTCAATGGAACCACTGGAGAATCGCCGACAGTCAATATACAGGAATTACAGACACTCGTGGATACCTCACGGGAACTCTTGAAGTCCAGCTCCATCCCGCTCGTGGTGGGCACAGGTACGAATGATACTTACTCTACCGTGGCCCGTACTGAGCTGGCGGCCAACGCAGGCGCCGATGCCGCACTGGTGGTTGTCCCTTATTACAGCCGTCCGTCTCAGGAAGGCATCATCGCTCATTTCCGCAAGGCGGCAGAGGTGGGTCTGCCCATTATGGCTTACGATATCCCGGGCCGCACAGGGGTCGGCATGACGCTGGACACCGCCCGTACGATTCTGGAGATGAATAATGTCGTAGGGTTAAAAGACTGCTCCGGCTCCCCCCTGCTCGTCTCCGAGCTGTCTAAGAGCGGCGGCAAGCCCGTGCTCTGCGGCGACGATCTGCATTTCTTCGACATGCTGGGCTACGGGGCCGCCGGAGGCATGCTGGCCTCAGCCAATGTACATACCGGCCGCTTCCTCAGCATCTACGAGCAGTACAGAGCCGGTCAGATTGAGGCTGCACAGGCTGCGTATGATCAACTGGTGCCGCTGATGAAGCTGCTGTTCAAGGAGTCCAACCCGGCCCCGATCAAATGGCTGCTCAGCGAACTCGGAGAGCTCTCCTCGGATGCGCTCCGCTTGCCAATGACTTCCATTAGCGCCGCTCTGCGCGAGGAGCTGGGCGCCTACCTTGCAGAGGAAGCTGTCAGCGGCAGACAAGAAGCGATGTAACAGATAAGAGGACGTGTAACAGACAAACACCCGCCATTTTCAGTGAGAACCTGAGAATGGCGGGTGTTTGTGTTAGACACGGTCAAGCATTACTGCACGTTACAAAATCGAATTACGAGCGGCCCGCTTTAGCCGCTGGACGGCTGGACGGACGTCCGCTCTGACCGCCAGGTCTGCTGCCCGAAGGGTTTGAACGGCCGTATGAGCCGCCAGACGATTTCTGGCTCTGGCTGCCGCCTGGACGCCCGTTGGCATTAGCCTGGCCCCCCGAAGCACCTCTCGCTCCACCGCCAGCATAACTGCTGCCCGATGCGCTTCTAGCCCCACTGCCTGCATGACCGCTTCCAGAAGCGCCTTTAGCGCCACCTGTGTTGCCGCCGCTCTGCTGTTTGCCTTGCGCGAACCATTCCGACTTCGGCTTGCGGGGCGGATTCGTCTTGGCCTTCTGCGACGGTTTGACCGGCGCTTTGCCGGGACGGTCTGCCAGCAATGCCAGATTGCTCTTAGACATCGGATACGCATGCTCCTTGATCTCGGGAATCGTCTTGCCAATCAGCTTCTGGATATCCTTCAGATACGGAATTTCCTCCGCTTCGCACAGCGAGATGGCGATGCCGCTCATCCCCGCACGGCCGGTCCGGCCAATACGGTGAACATAGGTTTCCGGGATATTCGGCAGGTTGAAGTTGATAACATGGGACAGCTCATCAATATCAATTCCGCGCGCAGCGATGTCTGTAGCTACCAGTACGCGGGTCGCTCCGCTCTTGAAGTTTCTTAGCGCATTCTGGCGCTCATTCTGTGATTTGTTCCCGTGAATGGCCTGTGCTGTAATATTAATGCGGGTTAAATCCCGGGTTACCCGGTCCGCGCCGCGTTTGGTGCGTGTGAATACCAGCGCCGATACAATCGAAGGGTCCTGCAGCAGACGGTTCAGCTGATTCTGCTTATTTCCGTTCTCCAGCAGATAGATCGACTGCTCAATTCTGTCTACCGTGGAGGAAACCGGAGTAATCTCGATTTTCACCGGATTGACAAGCAGTGTTTTCACCAGCTGCGAAATCTCCGCAGGCATAGTCGCTGAGAAGAACAAGGTCTGCTTCTTGAGCGGCATCTTGGCGATAATCCGCTTTACATCATGAATGAAGCCCATGTCCAGCATGCGGTCCGCTTCATCCAGCACGAGAATCTGCACATGCTGCAGATCCACACGCTTTTGGCTGATCAGGTCGATTAGACGGCCCGGTGTAGCAATCAGAATGTCGGCACCGATGGCAAGCGCCCGCTCCTGCGCCTTCTGTGATACTCCACCAACAATGGCTGTCGAACGGATGGTTGTGAACTTGCTGTAAGCCTGAATGTTCTCCTGAATCTGCAGCGCCAGCTCGCGGGTAGGCGTAAGAATCAGGGAACGGATGCGCTTGCCTCCGCCGGTTCTGCCCGGCTGCTGGCTCAGCAGCTGAATAATCGGCAACGAGAAGGCCGCCGTTTTACCGGTACCGGTCTGTGCACAGCCCAGGATGTCTCTGCCGGCTAATGCCGCAGGAATAGACTCTTCCTGGATCGGGGTCGGGGATGTATAGTTTTCCAGGCTAAGCGCCTTAAGAATCGGGGGGATCAGGTTCAAATCGTTAAATGTCATTTTATCTCCTTCATTGGGCATACATATATTGGTGAATCCTTAATTCCGTTACTGTATATTCCTTTTGCGGCGTCTCCACATAGCGCTCAGCAAAGTCATAACACATAATGATACCACATAAAAGCGAATATGAAAACTTTCATTTCTTTCTTTTCAAAAAAATCTACATCAAAAAAGCAGAGGAAGGGTCCCCTGCTCTTGTCTTACCTATTATAAAATACTAGTCTAGGATTTCAGCGGTATCGCCATTATTGGCACCGGCAGCGTTAGCTTCATCGGTATCGATGTGCATGTCCAGCTTGAAGCTGTCGGATACGCGTGCAATTACGTTCTCCAGCACCAGGCCGCGTTCGCCGCCCAGACGTACCTTCAGGAGCTGCTTATCGGCAATGCCCCAAGCTTCTGCTTCGGAAGTATGGAAGTGGATATGGCGCGCTGCTACAATAACACCAGTCTCCAGCTCAACTTCACCGGCAGGTCCTTTAATTGTAATTCCTGGTGTTCCTTCAATATTGCCGGATTCACGGACAGGTGCCTTCACGCCGAGGCTGAAGGAGTCTGTGCGGGATACTTCCAGCTGCGAAGCCGGACGGGCAGGTCCGAGGATTCTTACTTTGTCGAACTTCCCTTTCGAACCAATGACAGCCACTTGCTCATTCGCTGCGAATTGTCCGGGTTGGGACAGGGGTTTGAACTCGGTCAATTGATAACCAGGGCCAAACAATGCTTCTACGTGCTCCTGCGTAAGGTGAATATGCCGGGCCGACACACCTACGGGTACAGTCTTGCTCATTTTTAAGTCACTCCTTGTATTTTCTCTAGTATCTGTACAAGCCACTGAACATTATACATCTTATTACCCGAAAATAAAAAGACCCGCATCACAATGCGAGGCTTTTTTCCGGGCATATTACGATTCTGTGAATGCTCCATCCTTATTTTTCCAATTCATAGTCACTTCCTGGTGAGCGAAGAGGTTAAACCTGCGGAAGAAGGCAGCTGCTCCCTCAAGAACCCCAGCGTATTCTCATACAGCCAGCCCCGTACATCAGCTTCGGGATAGTATTTCAGCAGCATCTCGGCGAACTCCGTGTATTGCCCAGGATGCTCCAGCCCTTCTACCCACGCTTCAATTCCGTCAAAATCCGAGCCGAACATCAGCTGTCCGCTCCCGCCAAGACCACAGACATGCTCAATGTGCCTCCGCATATCCTCCCGCCGGGCCGCTCCTTCATCCCGCACGAACCAGGGGACAAAGGTAAGCCCGATTCGCCCGTCCCTTACAATCAGTGCCTTCAGCTGATCATCACTCAGGTTGCGGGGATGACTGCACACCGCTGCGCAATTCGAATGCGAAGCAATGAACGGACGGGTACTGTGCTCCAGCAGCTCCCAGAAGCCTGCCGGGGCCAAATGCGACACATCCAGCAGCATTCCGCTCCCGTTACACCAGTCGATCAGCTTCCGGCCATGCTCAGTGAAACCGCCGTTCCGCCGCTCCAGTACACCGTCCGCCGCCCAGTTAGCATAGTTCCAGGTAATCCCCAGGCAGCGCACACCCAGCTCGAAGCATAACTGGGCATAGAACAGATTGCCCTCCAGACCGTCCACGCCCTCCAGAGAGAGCATTCCATAGGCCGGTGCAGTGAAGCTGCCTTCCTGCGCTTCTTCCTTCCACCTCAGCCACTGCAGCCCTCCAGGACCGGTAACCTTTTGATGGAAGCACTCGATTTGCCCCAGAATATCCTCGAACTTTGCCCTTCCGCGCACCGCAGACAAATAGATGGCAAAAACCTGCAGTCCGACATTTCCCTCTGCCAGCCGCGCTGCGGTCACATCCAGCCGGGGATCATTCTTGAAGTCTATCCCTGGATTCGCCTGCAGCTTACTCAGAGCATCACAATGAAAATCCGCCACCTTCAGCTTCCTGTTTCCCACCATAGGTCAGCTCTCCTTCTTCCTTCACCTGCTGAATATTTAAATGAACCGTTGACGGTCCAGCGTCTATTTCATGTATATGCACCTAACTGAAGCGGCAGTCAGCACAGCAAAAAGCCTGTTTACAGTGTAAACAGGCTTAATCTAAATGATTCACTTGAGTTATCTAGGTTCCACAATAAGTTTGATTGCCGTCCGGTCTTCCCCATCAATCACTATATCCGTAAAAGCCGGAATACAGATCAAGTCCACTCCGCTAGGTGCGACAAATCCCCGGGCGATGGCAACGGCCTTCACGGCCTGGTTCAGTGCTCCTGCTCCAATAGCTTGTAGCTCGGCCGATCCACGTTCGCGAAGAACACCTGCTAATGCGCCAGCAACGGAATTTGGATTGGATTTAGCTGATACTTTTAATACATCCATAGTAAGTACCTCCCCTGGGAAAATGATGGTGTTCTTCTTCCACTACAGTAGATGTTATTCGCTTCAGAAGAATTAATTCCTTCTTTTTGCGGACCTCTCCGGAGAAAATAGTTCAAAAGATACTCTTTTTCGATATAATAAATATCACACTTCACCCAAAACAAAATGAGTATTACCTAATTACCTATTTGTATGAAAACCCTTCTAGCTCATCACCCATTCATCCTCACGCAGCCGGATCTTCTCCAGTCGTGTCGCTCTGCCTGTAGCTTCATCAAGTTCTGCGAATAGACCATGCAGCTGCCATTTGCCTTCGTCGACTACAAACCGGGAGGGAAGCTGAGTTGTAAATTTATAGATGATCGCATCCTTTTCCATACCCAGAATCCCTTCTCTTGAACCAACCATACCCGCATCTGTAAGATACGCCGTACCTCCAGGCAGGATCACATCATCATTACTCTGCACATGAGTATGTGTGCCGACTACAATCGAAGCCATTCCATCCATAAAATAGCCCATAGCTATTTTCTCGGAGGTTGCTTCCGCATGGAAATCCACCAGAATGCACTTATGCTCTCTGCGCAGTTCCTCCACAATCTCCTCGCCTACCCGGAACGGGTCATCGATCGCCGGAAGAAAGGTACGGCCCTGCAGATTCACAATCGCCAGCTGCTTGCCGTTCCCCTTAACAACGGTATAGCCCCGGCCCGGTGTCCCCGGCGGAAAGTTAGCCGGACGGATGATCCGCGGCTCGTCGTCGATGAACTCGAAGATATCCTTGTTGTCCCAGGTGTGATTGCCCATCGTAATACCGTGGATACCCCAGTTAAAGAATTCGTTAGCGATAGCAGCGGTGATCCCTCTGCCGGCAGCGGCATTCTCACCATTGGCAATGATGATATGCGGCTGATATTTGCTTTTCAGGGAAGGCAGCATTTCACGCAGCGCTTTTCTGCCTGTATTGCCTACAATGTCTCCGATAAATAAAACTTTAATAATCTTCTCCTCCTAAATTTTTGGTTTGTGTATGCTCTGCCAACCATATATCGCTGCTTAAGTATAATTTCACCTATTCTGCTTCATTCCAAACTCCAAGGTGCATGCGGCACAGGGTAGAGCATATCAGATGAATTCAGCAGGCTCCAGTGTGAATGGATACATCAGCGGCTCATAGCTTTCACGCAAGAAAAAAGGCCCCGCAAGGGGGCCGATTTCCTTATTTATTTCGCATATTCTACAGCGCGTGTCTCGCGGATTACCGTAACCTTGATATGACCCGGATAATCCAGTTCACTCTCAATCATCTTCGTAATATCGCGGGCCAGACGGAAGCTTTCGGCATCATCAATCTTCTCAGGCTGTACCATTACGCGAACCTCGCGGCCCGCCTGAATGGCATAGGATTTCTCGACACCCTCGAAGGACTCCGAGATCTCCTCCAGCTTTTCCAGACGTTTGATGTACGTTTCCAGGGTCTCACGGCGTGCACCTGGGCGGGCAGCCGACAAAGCATCAGCAGCACCAACCAGCATAGCAATAACCGAGGTAGCCTCGCAATCTCCATGGTGGGACGCGATACTGTTGATAACCACCGGATGTTCCTTGTACTTCTTCGCCAGTTCGACGCCGATTTCAACATGCGAACCTTCCACTTCATGATCAAGCGCTTTGCCGATATCATGCAGCAGTCCGGCACGTTTTGCAAGCACGATGTCTTCCCCAAGCTCACCGGCCATAAGTCCAGTCAAATAAGCAACCTCCATGGAGTGCTTCAGTACGTTTTGACCGTAGCTCGTGCGGAATTTCAGGCGGCCCAGAATTTTGATCAGATCCGGGTGGAGACCATGAACGCCAACCTCGAAGGTAGCTTGTTCACCGTATTCGCGAATCCGTTCATCCACTTCTTTGCGGGATTTCTCCACCATTTCTTCAATACGTGCAGGATGGATACGTCCATCTGCCACCAGCTTCTCCAGTGCCGTACGGGCCACTTCGCGGCGGATCGGATCAAATCCTGACAGAATAACTGCTTCCGGCGTATCATCAATAATAAGATCAATCCCGGTCAGAGTCTCCAGCGCACGGATATTGCGGCCTTCACGACCGATAATCCGGCCCTTCATCTCTTCATTCGGCAAGGTAACGACAGATACCGTAGTTTCCGCCACATGATCAGCCGCACAGCGTTGAATCGCCAAGGTGATAATCTCACGGGCTTTCTTGTCCGCTTCTTCCTTAGCCTGCTGTTCGATTTCCTTGATCATCTGAGCAGTTTCATGGCGAACTTCCTGTTCTACATTGCTGAGAATGATACTTCTGGCATCATCGATGCTCAGATTGGAGATACGTTCCAGTTCAGTAACCTGATTCTTGTAAATAACATCAATTTGCTGTTGGGTTTCATCAATTCGTTTCTCTTTGTTAGCTACTTGTTCTTCTTTTCGTTCAAGCGATTCCATTTTTTTATCCAGCGATTCTTCCTTTTGCAGCAAACGTCGCTCTTGCCGTTGGATTTCATTCCGACGTTCACGAGTTTCTTTCTCAGCTTCGGTACGGATTCTATGAACTTCGTCCTTAGCCTCAAGTACCGTTTCCTTCTTCAGCGCCTCCGCCTCTTTCTTCGCGTTCTCCACGATGACTACGGCTTCTTTCTCTGCGCTGGAAATCTTAGCTTCTGCAAGGGATTTACGAATAAAATAACCGAATCCAAAGAATGCTGCAGCTACAACGAGAACGACTATGACCCAGATCAATGGATCCATCTGTTCACCTCCTCGTTGATATCCTCCAAGGCTCTTCCCTTGGGTATTTGTGCAGTTGTTAAACTATCCGTTCATCACCATACAAAAAACCGGTAATACACCGATTGCCATACTGCACATGCTGCACATGCACATTGCCCGCCTTATCCGGCGATTACATTTCATATGAGTTGTACGCGAACCGGAACATAAGAGTCTGCTTTTTGGGAAGGAAAAAGGAATCTTAGTTTATGCCGATTCATGTTATATTTTATTATTTATAAAAAGACCTTGTCAAGAGAGTCGATAACCGCAATTAAGTCAAGAGAATCAATCCGGGAAGTAAAACTCCTCTTCTTCCCCCTCAGAATTCTCCTCTTCACGCAGAATCCCGATCACCTGGCGCACCATTTCACCCGAGAATCCCCGGCGCATGAGGAACGCCCCTGTCTTCCGCCGTTTGTCGTTCACTTCTCCCCGGATCGTATTCCATTTCTTCCGTCCGGTCAGCAGCGCGCTCTCCAGCTCCTGCTCGGGTGTGATCTCATCCAGCGCTTCCGCAATCAGCGACTTATCAATTCCTTTCTCCCGCAGCTCCTGCCGGATCCACATCTTGCCCTTACGCTGATTCACAATCCGCTGCTCCGCCCACTGCTTGGCGTACAAGGGATCATCAAGCAGACGTTCCTCCTGCAGGCGGAGCAGAACTTCGGCAATAACAGTCTCCCCTATTTCCTTCTCCCTTAAACGGCGGGCCATCTCCTGTGCGGTTCTGGGCTTGCGCTCCAGATACCTAAGCCCCTCCACATACGCCCGCTGGCGCTCGTCTGCGGCAACAATATCCTCCAGATCTGCTTTTACAAAAGTACTCCCGGTAATCATCCGGTATTTAATCATGACATCTTCATGAACAGTCATGTTGTAGTCTCCGAAATGGATTAGATAACGAAAATTAGACTTCTTAAGCCGCTCTACCTTTGTAATTACCAGCTCTTGATCTGCCGGGAAATCCGCCAGCACCTGCTGCTCATCCTGTTCTTCGAATTCCTCATCCAATTGTATAACCATCCTGCCGATCACCTGCTTAAGCTGAAATATTTGCGAAAAGGCACCCTGTAATATCCTCCACAGGGCGCCTATCCATCATGACTTCATTATTCAATTAGAAGTAGAGGAGTACTTAATTACTCGATCTCAAGCAGCAATTTCTCTTCTTCCTCTTGCTCCGCAACCACATCTGCTTCAGATGGTGCCGCTACCAGAGTTGTCAGATTACTTGCCTCACGGATCTTGTTCTCAATCAGCAGAGCAATATCCTGATGTTCCTTCAGGAACTGCTTGGAATTCTCCCGTCCTTGACCCAGACGTTCGCCTTCATAAGAATACCAGGCACCGCTCTTGTTGACAATATCCATCTCCGTACCGATATCCACAAGGCTTCCCTCTCTGGAGATTCCTTCGCCGTACATGATATCTACATCCGCTTGCTTGAACGGAGGCGCTACCTTGTTCTTCACAACCTTGATCTTCGTACGGTTACCCACAACATCGTTACCCATCTTGATACTCTCTACCCGGCGCACATCCAGACGGACGGAGGAGTAGAATTTCAGAGCGCGTCCACCCGGAGTGGTCTCTGGGTTACCGAACATTACGCCAATCTTCTCACGAAGCTGGTTAATGAAGATCGCAATGGTGTTGGATTTGTTAATGGCGCCTGACAGCTTCCGCAAGGCCTGAGACATCAGACGGGCCTGCAAGCCTACGTGGGAATCACCCATGTCGCCTTCAATTTCCGCCTTAGGTACCAGTGCTGCTACAGAGTCAACTACAATGATGTCTACTGCTCCGCTGCGTACAAGCGCTTCAGCGATTTCCAGGGCCTGTTCACCCGTATCAGGCTGGGACAGCAGCAGCTCATCAATGTTAACGCCAAGCGCCTTGGCATACTTGGGATCAAGCGCATGCTCAGCATCGATGAAGGCAGCTTGTCCGCCCTGCTTCTGTACTTCAGCGATCGCATGAAGTGCAACCGTCGTCTTACCGGAAGATTCCGGTCCATATACTTCAATAATACGTCCTTTGGGAAGTCCGCCAATACCTAGTGCAATATCAAGTGCCAAAGATCCGCTAGGTACAACTTCCACTTTCATGTGAGTGGATTCTCCCAGTTTCATTACCGAACCTTTACCGAATTGTTTTTCTATTTGACGAAGCGCCATATCAAGCGCTGCACGACGATCTGACAATCAGACCACTTCCTTCACTGTTTATAGTATTATAATAACGTGTTTTGAAGGGCTTGCCAAGTCTTTTTTAGAACATACATTCGTTTTTTTTGCTCCCAGGGATAATACTCCCTTTTATTGTAAGATGCAGGCCTCCTTCCGGATGCAAAACTCAGCAGGTGCTTCTCTTCCGCTTCTTACGTTAACAGGAACAGCCATAGGATAATTTGTTATACCTAATATAAAACAAAAAACCGCAGCATGATCGCTCAAGCCACGGTTCTTCCGTATACATGAATTATATACCGGCACGTACAGTTATTGCAAGGCCGAGCCTTCCAATGGAGTGGCAACCTTGCGTTCTTCCAGGCGGCGCCACAATCGGTACAGCAGCGCCTTGACGGTGCGCAGGCGGATGTTGTCACGGGTGCCCTTCAGATTCAGCTCATATACCTCTGTCTTGCAGCCCCGCTCAGCCAGTCCTACGAACACAAGACCCACCGGCTTACGCTCGGAATATCCCGGTCCGGCTACACCGGTAACCGATAAGCCGAAGTCCGTGTCACCGATCATACGCACCTGCTCAGCCAGCACCTCCGCAACCTCGCGGCTCACCGCTCCCGGGGCATCCGGGCCTTCAAGCATGGCGGAAGGCACATTCAGCAGTTTCTTCTTAATATCATTGGAATAACACACGATCCCCCCGGCAAACATGGAGGCGCTGCCCGGAATATTCGTAATACTCTCCATCAGCAGACCGCCCGTACAGCTCTCGGCAGCACTCAGCGTGAGTCCCGCATCCGCCATCCAGTCCACAATCAGCTGCTCCAGCGGCACATCGATGTTAGCATACAGATGCTCCGGCAGAATGTCAGCAATCGTCTTCTCGAGAGCATCGAGCTTGACCATAGCTTCCCGCTCGGACGGCGCCTTGGTGGAGATGCGCACGGTCACTTCGCCTTCCTTGGCATACGGGGCAATCGTTGGATCGCTCTGGCTGCGGATCAGCTCAATCAGCTTGTCCTCCAGCAGCGACTCGCCAATCCCGGCGAACTTCAGCATCTTCGAGTAGAGCGGCATTTCACCAGTAAGAGCATGCTGCTGAAGCCATGGCTTGGCCTTATCCGTGAACATCGGCTTCATCTCCCGGGGCGGGCCGGGCAGCACGATATAATATTTGTCTTCTTCTGCAAAAGCAATCCCTACCGCAAGGCCGGCATCATTGGACAGAGGAGTCGTCCCTTCAATGACAAGCGCCTGCTTGCGGTTATTCTCAGTCATTACAATCTTGCGGTCATCGAAGAAGCGCTGCACATGATCCATGGCCAGCTGGTCGATATGCAGGGTCCGGCCAAGCGCCGCAGCCAGCGCATCCTTGGTCAGGTCATCCTCGGTCGGGCCAATCCCGCCCGTGAACAATATAACATCCGCCCGGCTCTGAGCAATCCGGATCGCTTCCAGAAGGCGGCTTTTGTTATCTCCCACAACGGTCTGAAAATAAACGTCAATGCCTAATGCAGCCAGCTCGACTGAAAGAAACTGGGCATTGCTGTTCACGATTTGTCCAAGTAAAAGTTCTGTTCCAACGGCAATAATCTCTGCTTTCATAGCTGACGTTCTCCTCCTGATTGTAGGTATCCTGCAAGGTTCAGCCTGTTCTTAACGTCTCAGGCTTTGTTCAAATCCAGCAGATCCTTGTTCTTCACGAAATAATCAATGCCAGAGTAAATGGTAATGATGGCTGCCGCCCAGATCGCAATGTCATCCACAGGGATACTGACGAACTGGAACGGGAAATTGTTAAGCAGCAGCAGGGAAATGGCAACAATCTGAATCACTGTTTTTACCTTTCCCCATTTGCTTGCAGCCACTACCTTCCCTTCCAGCAGTGCCACCTGGCGCAGGCCGGTCACAGCAAACTCGCGGCTGATGATGACAATGGCAATCCAGGAATCGCATCTTCCCAGCTCAACCAGCGAGATCAGCACGGCCGAGACCAGCAGCTTATCCGCAAGCGGATCGAGCAGCTTGCCCAGATTGGTGACCATGTTATATTTTCTGGCTATGTAACCGTCAATTCCATCGGTACTGGCTGCCAGCAGAAAAATAACCGCCGCGACCAAGTGATTAATTGAAAGCTGAAAGGAGCCCCAATGTATCGGTTCCGGATAGAAGCTGAAGTCCACCAGCAGAAAAAACATCATGATTGGGATAAGGCAAATACGTGCTAATGTGATGCGGTTGGGTAAATTCACTGAAGGTTCCTCCCCTAGTCCATACGAATCCGGTATTCCAGCATTTTCTTCAAAACTGCTTAGCTAGTATATTATAGCCATAAATAAGTGTCAAAAAAACATGAAGCACCCCGCAAGTAAGGTAAGTATACACTGCGGGGCACATGATCTTACTTTAAATTGTTAAACTGTAAATCAAGCGGCAAATCAGCCTTGCGCAAGAGCTGGATAATCTGCTGGAGATCGTCGCGGCTTTTGCCGGTCACGCGGATCTGATCACCCTGGATCGTGCTCTTAACCTTCAGTTTGGAATCGCGGATCAGAATATTGATCTTCTTCGCGTTCTCCTGGTCTATCCCTTGCCGCAGTCCCAGCCGCTGGCGCACCGTGCCGAGCGAAGCCGGCTCCACTTTGCCGAAATCCATATTCTTCAGCGTGATTCCCCGCTTCACCATCTTGGTCTGGAGGATATCAATCACTGCATTCAGCTTGTATTCATCCTCTGAGGCGATGACAAGCGCATCCTTCTCCAGCTTCAGGCTGCTCTTGCTGTTCTTGAAATCAAACCGGTTATCGATTTCCTTCTCGGTCTGATGAACCGCATTGGTCAGCTCCTGCATATCCATCTTGGATACGATATCAAATGAACTTTCTGAACTCATGGTTCCACATCCTTTACTTACAATTAGTCTGTTCCTATTATATGAGATAGGGGCTCTTAAGTCTAATACTGGAAAAGAGTCAGGTGGAAACGGCATTCCGTCCTTTGTAAGGACGGTGCCGTTTCAGCGAGAAATAGAAGGATAATTTATAGCTTAAACATATAAATTCTTATATTTGCACCTAAAAACACGCCTCCCGGAACCTGTCCGGGAGACGCTCACCTCTAAATATTATCTGCTGCGTGCAGGAGCCCGGAACATATCCAGAATCCCCAGCAGAACATGTGCCAGTCCAAAGCCCAGAATACCATATCCCCAGGCGCCCGGTGTCAAATAATACCCCAGGAGACTGACAATAATGCCAAGCCCTGTTACAATCCAGCTGACGGTCATGAGAGAATACACCTCACTTTGGCGTAAGAACTGTTAAACACTTCTAGGTTCTCCATTCTGCCAAAGACTATACATCGGGTGTACTATTCTCCTGTAGTGCTACCGTCAGTAGCGCCGTCCGTCCCGCTATCCAGTTCAAGCAGCAGGCGCGAGGAGGTTTTGCCGTCGGTGATAGCCTGTCCGTTGACCGAAATCGCGGTAGCCGGTGAATATCCCGATTTGATATACATTCCGCCGCTGTCCAGTGTAAAGCTCAGATTCTCACCGGCCTTGGTGTTCCCGAAGCTGAGCTTCTCCCCCTTGGAGTTCTCGCCCTTGTACACTTCAAGCCAGCTGACTCCGGTAGCGGCAATCTGTACCTGAACCGGGGTTCCGGCAGGTGCAGAGACCTTGTAAATGGTCGTCTTGCCCGATTTACGGTCCTGAGTAACGGTGACAGCACCCGGAGAAGCCGATGGAGACGGCTCTGGAGTTGCAGTAGGCGCAGTGGTTGCCGCGGCTCCAGCATCAGGCGTAGCTGCCGCATCCGCTGTCGCTGAAGGCACTGCACCGCCTCCAGCGGCAGTAGGAGAAGGCTTCACCTTCGCCGGATCTTGCGTGGCAGTCGTCAGGTTTGCATTATCCGCTTTCTCCGGCGAATCATTATTCAGCGTGGAAGAGGCATATAAGTAGATGACCACCAGGATCAGCACCGGGAAGGTCCACATCAGCAAGGTCGGGAGCCACTTGGCGTTACGCTCCGTTTCAGGCTTGCGGCTCCGCTTCTGAATCACGGTCTCCATGGTAGTATCGACAGGAGCAGCAGGCACATTGCCGTGCTCCTCCATCAGCTCATCCGGGTTAACCCCGACCGCCTCGGCATAGGTTTTGATAAAGGCCCGGACATAAAAGCTGCCCGGAAGCACTTTATAATCCCCTGCTTCGATGGCTTCCAAATATTTTTTGCGGATCTTTGTTACTTCCTGGACATCATCAAGACTCATCCCCTTTTGCAGACGAGCCTCCTTCAAATGCCGGCCCAGTTCCGACATACCATCACCTCCTGAATGTTGTGTGAGCAATGCTCTTAATGAAATATATTAAAGATCTTCACTGTAGCTTGTCGTAAACGACTCGTACAATATCTCTTCGTTCGGTGAATTGCGCAGCTCAATAATAATATCGAAGTCATCGAAGGTGAATTCGGATTCCCGTACAAAAATATCAGGATGCTCAATCACCTTGGTGCTTGCCATACTCATGACATTCTGCAGCAGGTTATAATGCTTCTCGTTCGAGCGGATGGTGCTGACGATCCCGTCAATGATAAATACATTATGCGGATTCATCTCGTCTTCGGCGAGCTGGCTGCGGACGGTCTGGCGCAGCAGCGTAGAGGAGACAAACGTCCAGCGCTTCATCGCACAGACGCTGCCGGCAATAATCGATTCTGTCTTGCCAACCCGCGGCATACCACGTAGTCCTATAACCTGATTGCCTTCCCTCTTAAACAGCTCGCCCAGGAAATCGACCAGCAGCCCGAGCTCATCGCGGGTGAAGCGGAAGGTCTTGCGGTCATCCGAATCCCGGTCGATATACCGTCCATGCCGGACGGCCAGCCGGTCCACAAGCCGCGGTGTACGGAGTGCCGTAACCGTTATATTATCAACTTTCTTGAGCATTTCGCCCATCAGCATGATCTTCTCATCGTCGCTGGTTTCCAGCAGCATTCCGCGCGTCTTGCCTTCCACGCCGTTAATCGTCAGAATATTGACTTCCAGCATCCCCAGCATCGAAGCGATGTCGCCTAACAGACCGGGTCTGTTCTTATGTATCTTATACTCCATATACCATTGTTTATATTCCACTTGTGCGCACCTCATAGATTCCTTTTCCCTGCATGTTGTTTCAGATACACGGGTCATGTTAATGATATATAAAAAAAAATTGAAAGGCAAGGACACGATTGTAATAATTGCAGAAAAGCTCCCGCAAGGGGAGCTTCTTCCGCGTACCTATGCGTTTTTCTTCGCCAGTTTGACCATGAGTCCGGCAATGGTATGCTTCTCATCATCCGTCCCGACATCCCACAGCTCTTTGATGGCCCGGTTGGAATAGTTGCCCGGATCGACCTTCTTGTCGAGGAATTCCCCGATTTCGAACGCCAGCTTGGTGATGGTCTCGTCGCTCATCCCCATTTTTTCGGCCTGAATGACCCGGTCGCCCAAAAAGCTTTTCCAGGTATCAAAGTTCTTCACTACGGAATCTGTTGACATCTTAAATCCTCCTCAGGTTTGTAATGATATTGAGATTTAGAAGCAACAGTTATAATATGTCTCAAGCCGGAAGGTCTTATGCTGGAGCATTTCTCCAGAGCAGGCTCATGGTTCCTGGCATTATACCGGTTATTACGTAATCCAGCCGCCGTTCGGACTGATGACCTGACCCGTAATATAACCGGACTCAGGCAGCGCCAGAAAATAAACAAGCGAGGAAATATCCTCAGGGGTAGCCAGCCTCCCCGCAGGGATCTCCTCCTCCAGCATTTTCAGTTCATCCGCCTGCAGATTGGACAGCATGGCCGTGTGAACTGCTCCAGGCGCTACAGCGTTCACAGTGACCTTGGAGGGGGCCAGCTCCTTGGCGAGCGCCTTGGTAAAAGCATTCACTCCGCCCTTACTGGCCGAATACGCCACTTCACAGGAGGCACCCGAGATCCCCCACACCGAAGACACATTAATGATCCGGCCGTAACGCTGCGTGACCATATAAGGCATGAAAATCTGGCTGCACATGAAGGTGCCCTTCAGATTCACTGCCATGATATCGTCCCACTCCTCCTCGGTCAGATCGGCTAACATGCCATAATGAGCTTTCCCGGCATTATTGACCAGGATATCCGGCATCATGCCGCTGCTCTCCAGCCTTTCGGCCATGCGTACGAGCTGACTGCGGTCTTTCATGTCCGCCGCTACGGTCATTACCTTCGCCCCCAGCGCCAGACAGCGCCGGGCCACATCATTTGCCGCTTCATGCGAATTCATATAATGGATCACAATATTCATCCCCACCGAAGCAAAACGCTCAGCGATCGCGCCGCCGATTCCCCCGCTGCCCCCGGTAATGAGCACTGTCATTTCGCCAATCGGTTTGCTGTCCTCTCCCGGTAACATCATTAAGGACTCACCACCAGCGACACGGCCAGCTGCTCCCAGTTCACATGGGCATGGAGCCGGGCATTCACTTCCTCCAGAGTGATCGATTCATACAGGGGAAGCACTTCAAACAGATCTCCTCCACGGAACTGGTAACGAGTGAACTCATGGGCAATGCTCTCCGGCGAATTCAGCATCCGCAGGAAGCCGCCGATTTTCTTTTTGCGGGCCCGTTCGAAATCCTTCTCCGCGAAGCCCGTCTCCAGAATACGTCCTACCTCTTCCTTAATCCGTTCAAGCAGCAGCCCCGGATCTTTGGTATCGCCGCCGATCGCCGAGAAGGCATACTCCGATGAGCTGTTAAATTCGTGACCGAAGCTGTCCGAGATCAATTCCTCGTCATAGAGCTTCTGATACAATGCCGTACTGCTGCCAAACAGCAGGTCCAGCATCAGCTTCGTGGTCAGATCACGGCGCACCGCCGCTTCACCGCTCAGACCATCCACCTTTTCCTTGAAGCCGAACATCATTTTGGGGATGGATACAGCGAGCCTGCTCTCCACATGCTTGGAGGCTACCTGCTCAGGCTCCTCCGCGAAGATACGCGTAATTTCACCCTGCTTCTCATAGCTCTTGCCCTGCTGATTGCTGCGGATCAGTTCAAATACCTGCTCAGGGTCCACTCCGCCGACAACGAACAGCAGCATATTGCTGGGATGATAGAAGGAATTGTAGCAGGTGTACAGCGTTTCTTTGGTGATGGTTGAGATCGACTCAATAGTACCGGCAATATCGATGTGAACCGGATGGGTAGCGTACATCGCTTCAATCAGCCCGAAATAGACGCGCCAGTCGGGATTGTCGGCATACATATTGATTTCCTGCCCAATAATTCCCTTCTCCTTCTCCACGTTCTCATCGGTAAAATAAGGACGCTGCACAAAATCAACAAGCGTGCTTAGATTCTGCTCAATATTCTCCGTGGCCGAGAAAAGGTAGACCGTCTGGTCGAAGCTGGTGAAGGCATTCGCAGACGCACCATTGGAAGCAAAAGTGGCAAAAATGTCGCCTTCCGGCTCCTCGAACATTTTATGCTCCAGGAAATGGGCAATTCCGTCAGGTACTGTAGTCTCCTCACCGCCCGCCACCTTGAAGTGATTGTCTACCGAACCGTATTTCGTGGCAAAGGTGGCGTAGGTTTTGAGAAAAGCCGGCTTCGGCAGCACATACACCTGCAGTCCGTTATCCATAACCTCATGATAAAGTGTTTCTTGAAGCCGTTCGTAATGGAGCTTCTCCATCCCTATTCCTCCTTCCCTGTCAGGAAATAAATCGTATCCAGCTCAAAAGTATCCGCCGCAGCCTTCACTTCAGCCGCCCCCATGCCGTCGACCTGGTCCATCAGCTCCTGGGCAGAACGGTCTTTGCCGGATAGCTGGCGGTTGAAATCAAAGGAAATCATCTCAAACGCCGAATCCTGAATCTCGGACAGCAGGTTGCGGATCATCGCCTTCGTCTGGCTAAGCTCCAGGTCAGTGATATTGCCGGCCTTCAGCTCATCCAACTGCTTGCGGATAATATCAACGGCTTTGCCGTAGTTCTGGGCCTCGATCCCCGATTGAATCGTCCCGATGCCCTTATGCCCGTCATAACGGGAGGAGGCGTAATACGCCAGACTCTCCTTCTCGCGCACGTTGACGAACAGCTTGGAATGGGGGTAACCGCCAAGAATACCATTGTACATCAGCGCGGAAGCATACCGGTCATCCTTGTAGGTAATCGAGGTCCGCAGCCCCATGTTCAGCTTGCCTTGATTCACATCCAGCTTCTCCTCCACCGTCCGCACTTCCGTAACCGTGACTGGCGTGAAGTCCGAGGTGTAGCCTCCGGCTTCGGAGTGATGGGCCCGGCCAAAATGAGCTGTCACCAGCTTCTCGACCTCCTCAGGTGTGGTATCGCCCACAACATACAGATCAAGCGTAGCCCCATTCAGCCAGGAGGTATAGCTCTGGTACAGCGTCTCAGGCGTGATAGCATCCAGATCGGCCCGTTGACCGAGGGGATGAAGACGGTAAGGCTCGTTGCGGCACATTTCCTCAATGCAGCGTTCTGCCGCGTAGCGGATTTTGTCATTCACAATGGATTCCAGCTTCTTGCGGATCGTCTCGCGTTCTGTAGCTACATAAGAAGCCCGGAAGCTTCCATTCTCAAGCAGGGGACGGGTCAATACCTCTCCCAGAAAAGCAAAGGATTCCCCAAGCAGGCTCTCCTTGCTCTGCACAAAGGAATCATTGATCGTATCCATCCGGAACTGGACAATCTGGTAATCCCCGCGTTTATAAATATCGAAGCCGAAGCCGGCACCGTACAGCTCCTCCAGACGCTCGCGGAATTGGGTCGTCTCCGGGTAGGACGCTGTCCCCCGGCGGAGGACAAACGGAACCAGTGCGGTAGAGGTCACTGTACTTTCTTCAAGCGGAACGCCTGCATACAGTGAGATGGCGAATGTCTTGAACGCCTTGGTCGGCAGAACATGTATGCGCATGCCTGCGGCATGGCCATGTTGAAATCCATTATTAGTCAAGTCCAAAACTCCTTTGCAGCGTGGATGGATGCTCTATAACAAGTTTATGAAGTATTATCCATTCTAAACCATTCCAAAGTAAGGAAGCAACCGGAGGACAGCGTACCGGTTGCTCTTACGGAGGGTTGTATACAGACTCAGTAAGCTACATGCAGAAAATATGCTGGCCGATCGTCTTCACCTGCGGACGGGACCAAATCCACTTGGAGGTCGCCGTCTTGGGATTGAAGTAATAGATACAGCCGCCCGACGGGTCCCAGCCGCTCAGAGCCTGCTGCACTGCCTTGCGTGCCTGTTCATTAGGCTCCAGATAGATCTGGCCGTCAGCTACGGCGGTGAAGGCTCCCGGCTGGAAAATGACACCCGAAGGCGTATTCGGGAAGCTTGGGGATTTGACACGGTTGAGAATGACTGCGGCCACAGCCACCTGTCCTTCAAAAGGTTCGCCGCGAGACTCGCCGTAAACCGCGTTAGCCATGATCTTCAGGTCGTTTTCGGACAAGCCCATGGTATTGCCGGAGGACAGCTCAGCCGTATTGGTTTTGGCTGCAGCTGCGCCGGAGGGCGCTTTCTTCTGGGCGGTAGACGTCTCGGGCGCTGTCGGCTTCCAGGCTGTAGTCGCATTGTATAGCTTAAGCTTCGTCTTGGCCCCGACTACCCCGTCGGATTTCAGGCCGAATTTCCACTGGAACCAGGTGACAGCATTCTTCGTCTTGGTCCCGAACTGACTGTCAATCTTGCCGTTAAAATAACCAAGATGCTTCAATCTTCCCTGCAGCTCATAGACATCCTGCCCGGAGGAGCCTACCTTAAGCGGAGTTGTGCCGAACACGGGCATGGCTTCCTCCCCTTCATCAGGGTGATCTGCGGCAACCTGTTCTGCTGCATATGGCTTGGCATAGATCAAATCATGATCTTTGAAGACTGCACCTGCAAACGGCGCAGCGGCAAGGGCAAGGGTAACGGCGGCAATGATCCACTGCTTATGTTTTGTCATGGGATTCGCTCTACCTTTCTCTTGGAAGTTCTGCATGAATGGCTAAAGTTATTATGACGACTGGCAGGGCTTCCTATGCATGACCGCAAATCAAGGAAACGTAAATCCATTGCAACTGAGAACGATTATCAACTATACTTGGGTTATGAAACAACAGGAGTTGAGAAGAAACATGGATTTTAAAGACCATATTGTACTGTGGAACCATGCTGCTGTAGAAGTTATCGATATCCGCAAGGCCTCATTCACTTCTGGACAACCTCCGCTGAACTATCGCCTTCCGGCTAGTACATACCTGTATATCGTTCGCGGCAGCGCAAGTCTGCTTATAGATGACAGCCGATATGAAATCAGCGGCGCAACTGTCTTTCACGGGGGCAAAGGCACTACGATTAAATTGCTGAAAACACATGAAATTCTGGATTATTACCTTATTATGTACCGTTCAACATTAACGCTGCCTGCCCGGCGCAACCTGACAGCGGTTCTGGAACGCAGCAAGCCTTTTACCGGAATCTATCACTTCACTCCTGTCCATCCCCTGCTGCTGTATGAGATTCTAGACCAGATGTATGGGGATTGGCAGACACGCCGCGCCCTGGAGCATCTGCATGTCAAAGTCCTGTTCTATCAATGGGTCCATGAGCTGCTTCATCAGATGCAGGAGCAGGAGCTGCACCCGCTTAGAGCAGATGTGCTCGACCAGGCTGTACGCTATATGCATGATTCTTACAGCAGGCCGTTCACCCTGGATACACTTGCCGACACTTTGGGCACCAGCCCGAGGACATTATCGAGGCTATTCCGCATGCGGCTTCAGACCAGCCCCGCCCAATATCTGGTTCAGATTCGCATGGATAAGGCACGTGAGCTATTGCTGGGCACAGAAGCCACACTGCATGATATTGCAGCTGCTGTGGGCTACCCGGATGCGTATTCTTTTGGAAAAATGTTCAAAAAGCACTTCGGAAACTCGCCAGTGAGGTACAAAAATTCTGAGCAGGCCGCTTTCCCTTGGCAGGATATGATATCTGCGCTGTCTGCAAATGACATTGCCCGTGAAGGCACTCTCCGATATATTGATGATGATAATCATTATCAATATGATCTAAAAGGAGCGTCATCCATGTTCAGAACGGCCAAGCCATCCCTAATGTTAACCTTGTTGTTATGCTTCACCATAGTGTTAAGTGCCTGTTCCTCAGGAAATACCACTACAACGACGGCGGGCAACGGCAGCAATACGCCTACCTCTTCGCCTGCTGCGACGGCATCCTCTACAACGTCCCCTGACAACACTGCAGCCGAGGCACAGACCCGGACGATCTCTACGGTAAAAGGAGATGTCGTGGTGCCTGCCGATCCTCAGCGTGTCGTGGTGCTGTATCTGCTGGGCGATGTGCTGGCTCTCGGCATCAAGCCCATAGGGGTATCTGATGTATCCGAAGGCGCTGCCTTTGAGAATGAATTGAAGGATGTACAGAAGCTGGGCACCTGGTTCGAGGCTAGCCCTGAGGTTGTACTGTCGCTTGAGCCCGATCTGATCATTGTTCCTTCTGAGGAAACCTATCAGGCATTGCATGACATCGCACCGACAGTGCTGGTCCCTTATGAGAAGATGACGACCGATGAACGGGTAGGATTCATTGGACATATTTTCGGCAAGGAAGAACAGGCTACCAGCCTTCTGAACAATTTCAAGGCGAAAGTGGAAGACAGTAAGCAGAAGCTGCAGGACGCGGGAATCCTCGGTTCAACGGTCTCCATCATGGAAGGCGGCTCAGACCGCAGCATGGTAGTGGTGATGAGCAAACAGTACGGCCGGGGTTCACAGGTCATTTATGAATATCTCGGAATGAAGGCGCCTGAGCTCCTCCAGCAAAAAATTGATTCCAAGACCGATATGGGCGGTGATTCCGTATCCTTTGAAGTGCTGGCCGACTACAGCGGGGATTATATCTTCCGCTCCTCCTATGAAGGGATGGCTGATCTGACGGAAGACCCGCTCTGGAACGGCATCCCTGCAGTCAAAGAAGGCCGGTTGATGAATATCGACTTCGGATTATCCTATTACAACGATATTTACTCCCTGAACGCACAGCTTGATTTCATTGTTGAGCATTTGCTTGCAGCACCACGGGTGAAGTAATATTGTTGCCCCTGCAAAATAAAAGCTGTCCCGTAAGCCATTGATGGCTTGCGGGACAGCTTTTTGCATTTAAGAACTGAGTCTATTATGCTGATACTGCTCCAGCGACATCAGCACCTCACGCGGCTTGCTGCCCTCGTAAGGGCCGATGACGCCTCTGGCCTCCATAGAGTCGATCAAGCGTGCGGCACGGGTGTAACCGACGCGCATACGCCGCTGAAGCAGCGATACAGAAGCCTGCTTGGCTTCCAGGACAATCTGGACGGCCTGTTCGTACAATTCATCCTGCGGCTCCTGATCCTCGCTCATGGTATCGTCCACCTCAGGCACAAGCGACTCGTCGTAATTCGCTTCCCCCTGGCTGCTGACATACTGCACAATCGTCTCTACTTCCTGATCGCTCATGAAAGCGCCCTGAACACGGATCGGCTTGGAAGCCCCCATCGGCAGGAACAGCATATCGCCGCGTCCGAGCAGCTTCTCGGCACCCGGCATATCCAGAATGGTCCGGGAGTCCACATTCGAGGAGACACCGAAAGCAATCCGCGAAGGAATATTCGCCTTAATCAGGCCGGTGATCACATCTACCGAAGGACGCTGTGTGGCGATAATCAGATGAATTCCCGCCGCCCGCGCCATCTGGGCCAGCCGGCAGATCGCATCCTCTACATCATTCGCAGCAACCATCATCAGATCGGCAAGCTCGTCCACGATGACAACGATATACGGCAGTACTGCTGCCGGATTATCCTTCATCAAGTTGTTGTAGCCCTCCATGTTACGTGTGCCTGATTTGGAGAACAGCTCATACCGCTTCTCCATCTCCACCACAATCTTCTTCAAGGCCAGACTGGCACGCTTAGGGTCTGTAACTACAGGAGCCAGCAAATGCGGAATGCCGTTATATACATTCAGCTCGACCATCTTAGGGTCAACCATAAGGAATTTCACTTCATTCGGCTTAGCCTTATAAAGAATGCTGGTAATAATACCGTTGATGCAGACCGATTTACCGGAGCCGGTTGCTCCCGCTACCAGCAGATGGGGCATCTTGGCGAGATTGCCGATAATCGTCTGGCCGGAGATATCCCGCCCGAAGGCAATGGATAACCGCGAATCCGCCTCCTGGAAAATCTGTGTCTCCATCACTTCGCGCATGGTGACGACCGAGACCTCCGAATTCGGCACTTCGATGCCGATGGCTGATTTGCCGGGAATCGGCGCTTCCATACGGATATCCTTGGCAGCCAGTGCCAGCGCGATGTCATCGGTAAGATTGACAATCCGGCTGACCTTCACGCCGATATCCGGCTGAATCTCATACCGGGTCACCGCCGGTCCGCGAACCACTTCCAGCACCTTCGCCCTTACACCGAAGCTCTCCAGTGTAGCCTCCAGCTTGCGTGCCGTCTGCATATAATCATTCTGATCGCCCGCCT
The DNA here is from genome assembly GCF_038006885.1 of Paenibacillus sp. FSL R7-0302. Classification (NCBI taxonomy): domain Bacteria; kingdom Bacillati; phylum Bacillota; class Bacilli; order Caryophanales; family Paenibacillaceae; genus Paenibacillus; species Paenibacillus sp. FSL R7-0302. The sequence continues at coordinate 2,292,130 of NZ_JBBOWB010000001.1, read as the reverse complement.
TAGCCCCGTTAATCGGTTTAGCCAGCAAACGGAAGGACGGCAGCTTGTACGGCTTGGGCGGAGGTGGAGGCGGAATAATCGGAGCCGCCTCGCCCTCCTCTGCCGTTCCCAGCAGCGCGTCCAGCTCTACAGGCAGTATACCCTCCCCGGATTCCCCTGACGGAGCAGAATCTGCTCCCGCTCTCGTAAGCCCAGCAGCACCTGTTCCGGTGGCAGCACCACCACGTGCCGCTGGTGAGAATTCGCTCCATTCCTCCCGGTCCTCGGCATTCAGCCCTTCAGAGCGGATATGCTCGAAGAAATCCCGGATGATCGGCGTTACAGGCTCAAGCTCCTCATCCGGGAAGTCCTCCTCGCCATACTCCTCCAGAGGAACACCTCCCGCTGCTGTCATTCCGGAGATGACCGGACCACCCCGCGGATCCGTAATGATGATATCCGTCACTTCATCCTCCGGGTCACCCATGACTTCCGGCTGACTCTGGCGGGCAGCCCCGCTGAACCAGCCGGTTATTCTGCCCAGCAGCTTCGACTGTCCGCGTCTTGGCAGCTGCTGATCCGATCCGTCATCCTCTTCAAAGTAATCGTCATCATCCGCAGGTTCCGGCGTTGTAACTCTGCTGGCTCTAGCCGGTCTGCTGTTCACCACTGGAACGGCAGCCGGGCGGTTCGCCGCCCGTAGCTTAATTCCTTCAATCAGCTTGACGGCCCTTACCCGGAGTAAGGTAAACAGCTCTACATAGGAGAGATTGGTAATCAGCATGAAGCTGATGGCCAGAAGTACAATCATCAGCAGCTTAGCACCCAGATTGCCGAACAGCCATAGGAGGGCAGCGTATTCAAGCGCGCCGATGTACCCCCCGCTGATATCCTTGCCCAGCATGTATACGCTGCTGTCGCCGGCGCCCGGTGAGAGGGCGCCGGATAAATCATTATGTATTTGAGACAGCACATTGCCTGGATGCAGCATCCCGAGCGGACCCAGCTTCTGCTGCATTGCCGATATGGTACTCATCAGGCACATGGACAACAGCAGGAGCAGGCCGCCGGTATAGCGGCTGTTCCAGGTGGACGGCCATTTCCTGTGAATCATTACCATCAGCCCATAGAAAATTCCGGCCAGCGGCAGCACAAAATAGAATCTGCCAAGTAAATACCCCGCCATGCTTGAGAGCGAGCGGCCGACAGCCGCTTCCCCCGACAAAGCAATGACGGAAATCGTAATCAGCAGAATTCCGTAGATTTCATATTTTAAAACACTGCCCAGCAGCGCTTTCTTCTTCTTTCTTCTCCGTTTAGCCACGCCAGCCACCCCCGAGTCAACATTATACCATATAATGGCGTGGCGTACCTATGTTCTCTTTTGTCAGAATATGCATCTTTAGGCTGTTTGTTCGCACTTAGCGGTCCAGCTGAACGATTGCACCCGGGGAGAAGGCCGCATCCAGATATTTATCCAGCGGACACTGCAGCAGCCGGATCACCTTCGCCTGGCCTCCATCCAGCAGTTCAACCTGCATCAGCATGCCCTGAATAGTCATCTCCTGTACGGGAGAGGCATAACTCAGTGCCCCCTCGAATACCTGCTCCATCGGAAGAATGGTATAGAAGGTCATTGGGTCAGCCCTCCTGGCGTAAGCGTATCGTTCGTCTGAGAAGGAGCAGCGGCAATCATCCGGTTCAGATGGGCCAGTGCGGCACCGATCCCGCCTACCTCATCCATCAGGCCGAATCTGACGGCATCCTGGCCGCCCACTGCGGTGCCGATGTCCCGGTTCAGCTCTCCGGTCTTGAACATCAGATCCTTGAACTGTGATTCCGTGATGCGGGAATGAGAGGTCACGAACTTCACCATCCGCTCCTGCATCCGCTCCATATATTCGAAGGTCTGCGGCACGCCGATCACCAGGCCGTTCATCCGGATCGGATGAATCGTCATGGTTGCACTTTCGGCAATAATGGAATATGTGGAGGATACCGCTATAGGTACGCCGATGCTGTGACCGCCGCCGATGACTACCGTTACCGTAGGCTTTGACAAGGACGCGATCATCTCGGCAATGGCCAGTCCAGCCTCTACATCCCCGCCAACCGTATTGAGAATAATCAGCAGCCCCTTGATGGTCTTATTCTGTTCGGCGGCAACAAGCTGGGGAATAATATGCTCGTATTTCGTGGTCTTGTTATGCGGCGGCAAGACGAAATGCCCTTCAATCTGTCCAATAATCGTCATACAAAAAATATCCGGCTCCCCGGTCGGAACCACTGTCTGTCCCAATTCCTTCAGCACCCCCACAGGTCCCGGCATTCCTGGAGGAACCGGATCATTCACCGCTGGTTTAACCTCGCCTGGCAGGATCTCTTCGTTACGCCCTCCGCCCGCCTTGCTTGCTTCTGTGATTTCCATCGTACACAGCGCTCCCCTTCTGCCTGCAACACCCGTCCGTGTGCTTCAGGATTCTGATTTCTATTAGTATGACATTCCGGGGGACTTCCTTATGCACCATATCAATTGCACTTGTTTTTTCTGCTGCTAATTCAAGAGGCCGGGCCCTCTCATTAACGGGCCGCCCTCAGTATTTCTTATTTTAATATTTGTCCACCACTGCTCCCAGTACTGCTCCGCGCACGTAGGTCTGACCTTTCAGGCTCTTTAACCCGTCCGCCGTCCCGGTCACAACTACGCCCAATATCCGGATATCACCGGCTTCCGGCGCCGCCTTGTCCTTTTTCAAATAATTGAAGATGCGCTGATACTCACTGTGGTGATTGTCCTTCTTGTCTACCCCAATCTGTACTGCGCCGATGAAATCCTCGGGCTTCGCCTGATTCCACTCCGGCTGGATGCCGAAACCGTAGACTCCGTAATTCGCACTCATCGGGGTCGGATAGTTCATTTTGGCGGGATCATTCTCATTAGGAAACGGCTTAAAGCCGAACCCCTCGCGGTCATCATACGTATCGACCCAGTACCAGACCTGTTTTATGCCTGTAGGCAGCAGGCTCTTCGCCTCTTCAAACGAGTAGTCCTTGTCAAAAGATACCGCCAGCTCCACCCGCTTATCTCCGTTCATCCGGTCCAGCTCGGAGAGATCATTGATAATTTTTCCGTTGTAATCGACTCCCGGGATATAGAAGGCCATTTCTCTTTGTCCATTGTCGGAATTGTAATTCCGGTAATACTCGTACCCCTCCTGCTTCATACGCGGATCTTCTACGTTCAGGTTATTTGCCCCTCCGTATGCACCCGTTGTGAAGGGGGACCACCAAGGATTGTAATTGAGCCATCTGGTTTTCCAGGGGATAGGTACGTCATCGACAATCTTGTAGGTATTCATTTCCAGGACGCCTGACAAAAAGCCGCGGTTATCCTTGTAGCCGGAATCGAATTCATTGGGACTGCTGATCCTCATATACTGCTGCTCGCTATAGTGGGCATTCATGGATAGATGACCTACAAGCTGCGCTGCTCCATAGAATACGATCAACAACGTAAGTATACTGACTCCGAGTGAAATCAGGATACTGCGGATCATACTCTTCCGTTTGGTTTTTTTCAGGGTGGTCATAATATTCTGGTCTTCTGCTTCTTCCCATGGGGCAGTCATTCGCCCTCACCTCCGTATAATTGTTGAAATTGCTGCCGCGCCCGGTAGAGCGTAGCCTTCACTGTTCCTTCCGTGATGCCAAGCATGGCGGAAATTTCCTTGTAGGACAGCTCCATTTCATATTTCAGCAGTATCAGCTGCCTGTTGGCTGGAATCATACCGGCCAGCACCTCTTCAATCTTCTCCTTGCGCTCCCGCCGCAGCAGCACCGCTTCCGGGAGCTCCTGCTCAGGCGCAGGATGAACCTCCACTTCCTCGCTGTATTGAAACTTCTTCTTCCTGCGGCACAGGTCAAAATACCGGTTGATTGCAACCTTGTATAACCAGGCGCTGAATTTGCGCTCATCGATCGCTTCCAGATACAGCAGCGCCTTGTACACAGTGTCCTGCACAATATCCTCTGCATCTGAGGCCCCGGCACCGAGGCGGATCAAGTAGCGGCGGATCTCCGCCAGTTTGGGTTGGAGCACCTTCTCCAAGTCTCTTGGCTCCATGCTGCACCTCCTTGCCTGTATAACGGTCAGGTTGCCCAAATGTTGTTTTGTGCAGTGAAAAAAAACATAAAAAAGCCCCTTCCCCAGGAAACCGTCCAATATTTCCGGGAAAAGAGGCTATTGCCAAAGCTATATTGTTAAGAAATGCTTCTCTTATACTTCCATAATAATCGGCAGGATCATCGGTCTGCGGCGGGTCTGCTCATAGAGGAAACGGCCGAGCGAGTCTTTGACACTGGTCTTCAGGGAAGCCCATTCATTGACCTTCTCACTCATCAGACGCTGCAGCGTACCCGCAACAATCCGGTTCGCTTCGTCCAGGAGACCTTCCGATTCCCGCACATATACGAATCCGCGTGAGATGATGTCAGGACCGGAGACAATCGCTCCGTTCTGCTTGCTGAGGGTAACCACAACCACCAGGATACCATCCTGCGACAACAGCTTACGGTCACGCAATACAATGTTGCCTACATCGCCGACACCCAGCCCGTCGATCAGTACGTTACCTGCAGTTACCTTACCCGCTCTGCGTGCAGCTCCACCGGAGATCTCAATCACTTCACCCAGCTCGGTGATGAAGATATTGCTTGGCTCTACGCCAACAGATTCCGCGAGAAGTGCATGCTTGCGCTGCATCCGGTATTCACCGTGAATCGGCATGAAGTATTTCGGCTTCATCAGGTTGAGCATCAGCTTCAGCTCTTCCTGGCTGCCGTGACCGGATACGTGAACGCCGGAGTTGGAGCCGCTGTAGATAACATTGGCACCCAGACGGAACAATTCATCAATGGTACGGCCTACATATTTCTCATTACCCGGTACCGGTGTAGCCGCAATAATAACGGTGTCGCCCGGCATAATGTCTACCTTGCGGTGGCTGGAACGCGCCATGCGTGTCAGCGCAGACATGGGCTCGCCTTGGCTGCCTGTGCACAGTACTACCACACGGTTGCCTGCCATTCTGTTCATCTCTTCAGGCTCAATGAGCATGCCGTCAGGGATATGCAGATAGCCAAGCTCGGAAGCAATGGATACTACGTTAACCATGCTTCGTCCAATAACGGTAATCTTACGTCCGGTTGCTTCAGAAGCGTTCACTACCTGCTGAATACGATGCACGTTGGAAGCGAAGGTTGCTACTACCACACGTTGTTCAGCTTTGCGGAAAATATCTTCCAGCACGATGCCGACATTCTTCTCCGAAGGGGTGAAGCCCGGCTTCTCGGCATTGGTGCTGTCTGACAGCAGGGCCAGAACGCCCTTCGATCCGATCTCAGCCATGCGGTGCAAATTGGCAAATTGACCGTTGACTGGCGTGTGGTCGAATTTGAAGTCACCGGTGTGGACAACGTTGCCCTCTGGCGTCTCAATGCATACCCCGACAGAATCCGGAATACTGTGATTCGTTCTGAAGAAGGTTACCTTAAGCGATGTGCCCAGTTCAACCTCGGAATCCTCGTTAATCAGAATCCGCTTAGTTTCACCCAGCAGGTTCGCTTCCTTGAGCTTGTTCTCCACAAGACCCAGGGTAAGTCTTGTTCCGTATACCGGAACATTCAGGTTCTTAAGCACATAAGACAAGCCGCCAATGTGATCCTCATGGCCGTGCGTAAGAACAATCCCTCTTACCTTGTCACGGTTCTCGGTGAGGTAGGAGATATCCGGTATTACGATATCAATACCCAGCATATCTTCTTCAGGGAATTTCAGACCGGCGTCTACGACTACAATGTCGTTACCGTACTGAACTACGTACATGTTCTTACCAATTTCACCGACTCCGCCAAGTGCGAATATCGTCAGTTTGTCGTTGTTGTTATTGTTTTTTTTGGACAAATGAATCTAACCCTCCTATGATGTTGGACGTCATACTTTTTATTTGTTAACAATGAGCTTCAATATTTCAGCGGCGCTGTAATATACATCAAATTGCTGTTAACTCCTTATTTCGACAAGGAATTCCCGGTAAGTCTGTATACTTGCGCAGGTCTAAACTCCCGAATCCGGGCAGTAATATCCTCTTGAAGCGGGCAAATGCCCTCAAAATTCCACCACCGCGCCCCTCGCGCGTAAATCCGGCATATTTAGCACAGACTTATTCAAGGACCTATCCTGTCTTACAATGCAACAAATCCGCATTGCCGGAAGATTACCGCATATTCAATTAACCGCACCAAGTCACTTAAGTTCATTATACATGATTTTTTTGGCAAAAGACAAGTCACCCTGTACCTGGTCCTATTCTTTCCTTAACAAACAGCCAATATTTAAGGAAAAGACAAGCAAAAAACGCTGCAACGCCTGACTTTTTTAACATAGAGTTAATCCTGGAGAAATAATTACCATATGCGATCTGCGGCGGCTGGAAGTCCGTAACGTAAAAAACCGGCCGCTCCATCAGAGCGGCCGGTTGCCGTTGTACCTATCTTCGCCTATTCATTTATCCACGCCTGGACTATTTTATCTTAGCAGGGCAGCAATGAAAGCCGCCTCTTCTTCCGTAGGTGAAACCAGCGGCAGGCGGACCGAGCCGACATCCAGCCCGCGCAGCCCCAGCGCATACTTCACGGCAGAGGGGTTAGGCAACGGCTGCGGACACTCGAACAGCCCCTTGAAGACCGGAAACAGCTGCCGGTGAAGCTCGCCTGCACGGCGGACATCCCCGGAGGTGAAGGCCTCGATCATCTCTGACATCTGCGCTCCGACAACATGGCTGGCCACACTGATGATACCGTGCCCTCCCACAGCAAGCGTTGCGAGGCCGGCGGAATCATCTCCGGTGTAGACATGGAAGTCTTCAGGACAAGCTGAGGCAATCCATGTAATCTGGTCTACCGAAGCACATTCCTTCGTAGCCACAATATTAGGAATCTCCGCCAGACGCAGGGTGGTTGCTACACTCATGCTTACTGTCGTTCGTCCTGGCACATTGTACAAGATGCAGGGCAGCGAGGTCGCAGCAGCAATTGCAGAGAAATGCTGGTAGAGCCCTTCCTGATTCGGTTTATTGTAATAAGGGACGACCAGAAGCACACCGTCCACGCCGATTTTCTCGGCTTCCTTAGTGAGCTCGATGGAATGTCTGGTGCTGTTGCTGCCGGTACCGGCAATAATTTTACAGCGTCCGCCTGCTTGCTGCTTCACGAAGGAGAACAGCTTCAGCTTCTCCTTATCGGTTAGGGTCGGCGATTCGCCGGTGGTTCCGCAGACTACGAGCGCAGCGGACTTTTGTTCCTCGATCAGATCATCGACCAGCCTTGAAGTTGCTTCCCAGTTGATTTCTCCTTCCCCGTCAAACGGGGTTACCATTGCGGTGATCAGTCTTCCGAAATCCACTTTGAATTCCTCCTTGTCAGCGGTGCAATTCAAACTTGGCATGCAGGGCGCGAACCGACTGCACCATATCTTCTTTTTTCACGAGAACCCAGATGGTTGTGTTGGAATCGGCAGACTGCAGAATCTGGATGTTCTGCGAGCTGAGCGCCTCGACGATATGCGCCATGATTCCCGGAACGCCGTTGATGCCCCCGCCGATGACGGAGACCTTGGCACAGCCGGACAAGCTCTTGGGACGCAGGCCCAGCTCCTGCAGCGCAGCAATCGCCTGCTCCGATTTGTCATCGAACACCGTATATACGGCCTCGGTCGGTGTCACATTGATAAAGTCCACACTGATCCCGTTATCGGCCATGCTTTTGAATATCTGCAGCTGCACGCCGGTTCCATTGCCCTCCGGGCATTCCACCGAGATCTGCGTAATATTGCTGACATAGGCAACCCCTGTGACGAAACGGTCCACGACTCCATGGGATACATCACTGAAGCCCTCGGGATGGGTCACCAGCGTCCCCTCCGCTTCGGAGAAGGTCGAGCGTACACGCACCGGAATCTGGGCCTGCATGGCAATCTCCACAGCCCGTGGATGAATGACCTTGGCTCCCTGATACGCCATGTTGCAAATCTCGGTGTAGCTGACATAAGTAAGCTGCCGTGCATCTTCGACAATCCGTGGATCAGCGGTGAGTATTCCGTCAACATCCGTATAGATATCTACCATATCCGCACGCAGAGCGGCTCCAAGTGCTGTAGCCGAAGTGTCGCTTCCGCCGCGGCCGAGAGTGGTGAAATCACCAGCTTCCGTCTGACCCTGGAAGCCGGTTACTATTACTACTTTATGCTCACGCAGTTCCCGTAGAATGCGTTCTGTGCGCACATCCAGGATTCTGGCATTGCCATAGCTGTTGTCGGTCAGGAATCCGGCTTGCGCCCCTGTCAGCACCGTCGACCGAATGCCCTCCTGCTCCAGCAGACCGCACAGATTGGCCGCCGAGATAATCTCCCCGCAGCACATCAGCAGATCCCGTTCCCGGTCCGGCAGTGAATTCCCGCTCTGAACCGCCAGATCAAGCAGTGTATCGGTAGCATAGGGCTCCCCCTTGCGGCCCATAGCCGAGACTACGACCACCAGGCTGAACCCGCTGGCCAGCTCCCGTTTGACATGACGGATTACGTGTTCTCTAGCCACTGGTGTGGAGAGTGAGGTTCCGCCGAATTTTTGCACCAAAATACCCATGTATAATTCCTCCATTGCTTCTTTCAGCAGACTTACTGAACCCTACGTGAAATAAATCACCCCGCGAGGCAGAAGTGTTCGTAGCCGCGATAACCTGACTCTTATTATAGCGTAAAATTGTTCGTGCCGCCCCCGGGATGAGGACGGCAGAAATGAAGCTTATGGGTCCGTCAGCTAAAATTCGCTCTTCCGGGCCAATCCTGTACTGATTATATAAGCTATGCAGTATGAAATCGTTGTACTAACATAGGCTGTAACTGGTGACCCTGCAGGGCGGCGTAACAGGCTTCGGGAATGAGATCCATTTGCGCCACCAGCGAATTCGGCTTCCCCTCGGGATTATCCTGTCCGAACGGGACGAAATAAATATGTTTGGCTACCAGGAGCTTCGCAATATTCGCAGCGTTAAGACCAAGTCCGTCATTCGTCGAGATCGCCAGCACCAGCGGACGCCCGTTGCGCATCTGCGATTTGGCTGCCATCAGCACCGGACTGTCCGTCATCGCGTTCGCCAGCTTGCTGGTTGTGTTCCCTGTGCAGGGAGCAATCGTCAGCACATCCAGCAGCTTGGAAGGACCCAGCGGCTCCGCTTCAACAATTGTAGAAATGATATCATTCCCTGTTATATCTTTCAACTGTTTTAACCAATTTTCCGAGGTTCCAAAGCGGGTGTCCGTGTTCAGTACCGAAGCAGACACAATCGGCACCACATTCGCTCCTGAGTCCATGAACCGCTGAATCTGCGGCATCACCTCAGCGAAGGTGCAGTGTGAGCCGGTAATGGCATAACCTACTGTTTTTCCGTGCCAATCCATTCATTCATCCCCCCTGATTAAAGTCTCGTCCGATATCGACTGTACCAGCGCACCTGCCATAATGATTCCGGCGCTCTTGGGGGCAACAATCCCGGGCAGGCCCGGTGCCAGCATCGCCTTGATCCCGCGCTTCTCGGCATAACGGAAGTCGCATCCGCCCGGTGCGGACGCCAAATCGATGATCACGCAGTGCGGCTGAAGACGGGACAGGACCTGTGCGTTGATAATCATAGCGGGTATGGTGTTGAAGATCAGATCCGCCTCAGGCGCATGCAGCAGCAAATCGTCTGTCATAAAAGGCTTCCAGCCCATTTCCTCTGCCCTTGCAAAGTGCTCCTGCTTTCTGACGCCTACTTTGACCGTGGCCCCCATTCCCTGGAGGGTTCTGGCCATGGTGAAGCCGGTCCGGCCCATCCCCAGCACCATCGATGTGGAGCCGTGTATGGTAAAGTCAGTGTTCTGCACGGCCATCACCAAAGCTCCCTCCGCTGTCGGGATAGAGTTGTAGATCGCCACATCGTCCCTGTTCAGCAGCTCCACCAGCTTCAGCGAATGTCCGGCACACAGGCCGCGCAAATAGCTTTTAGCCATGCCGGTGTATACCAATGCCCGGGAAGGCAGAGCCGCGATATGCTCCTCCCGCAGCTGGAGGCGTTCCGAAGAATACAGCGCGTTAATGTTACCCTCATCATCGCAGCCGACCGCCGGCAGCACCAGCACATCCGCTTCACTTAGCAGCTCGGGCGACAACAGTTCAAGGCTTACCCCCGGGCATGGGGCATCCCATGTATCGAATCCGGCAACGCTTACGGCCGCATCCAATTCCACACATTTCCGAATCACTTCAATTTGTCTCGCGTCCCCGCCCAGGAACACGATCCTGATGCCAGTAAGCATAGGGATGACGCTCCTTTCCACAACCACATTCGACTATAGAGCATCTTATGCCGGAAGCCGCCGATGGGTGAAGAGCGGAGAGGAATTCTAATTACCAACAATACCTATGCACTTAACTAAACTAATAAAAAAAGCTTGCGGCTGCACCCGAAGGTACAATTTCCGCAAGCTTATGTGGTATATCTATGAACATAAAGTCTTATTTGCCAGTATGCCCGAAGCCGCCGGCTCCGCGGGCCGTGTCAGACAGCTCATCCACTTCCACCAGAGTCACTTCCGGCACAGCCTGGAATACCATCTGGGCGATCCGCTCGTTGCGGGCAATTGCAAACGGCTCCTGCCCCAGATTGATCAGCAGCACCTTAATTTCGCCCCGGTAATCCGCATCGATGGTGCCCGGTGTATTCAGACAGGTGATGCCATGCTTCAAGGCCAGCCCGCTGCGCGGACGGATCTGCGCCTCCAGCCCGCCTGGCATCGCCAGAGATATGCCGGTGGGGATCAGTGTCCGCTCGCCCGGAGCAAGCACCACAGGCTCTCCTACAGCGGCATAGAGGTCATACCCCGAGGCCTGCTCGGACATTTTGCAGGGCAGCAGCACATCCTCATTCCCCGGAAGCTTGTTAATTTGTACGTAATGAGGCAAGATCATCTCTCCTAACATTGGCTATCGCTTTATCGGTGGAGCCTACCATCGCCAGGGACAACGGCTGTGCGAACATAAAGTCCAGCAGAGCATTGATGTCCTCCATGGTTACAGCTCCGATTTTGGCTATCATTTCATCCAGCGTATCCTGCCGGCCGAGCATCAGCTCATTTTTGCCCATCCGGTTCATCCGGCTGCCCGTGCTCTCCAGACTGAGAATCAGGCTGCCCTTGAGCTGCTCCTTGCCTTTACGCAGTTCGTCCTCGCTCAGGCCGTTCACCGCCAGATCGCGCAGCATCTCTTTGATCAGCTCTGTAACTTCCTTGGTCTGCTTTGGCGCTGTCCCGGCATAGACCGTGAACAAGCCGCTGTCAGCCTGGGCGCTGTGGTACGAGAAGACGGAATAGGCCAGACCGCGCTTCTCGCGGATCTCCTGGAACAGCCGCGAGCTCATGCCGCCGCCGAACGCATTGTTGAGGAGTGCCATCGGATATTGCAGCGGTCCGCCGCTGCGGACGCCCGGCAAGGAGATGCAGATGTGATTCTGCTCGGTCTTCTTTTTGTGGAACACCAGCTCCCCCTGATATGCAGGCTCAGTCAGCTCCGGCGCTTCACCATGATTCGTGAAGGAACCGAAATGCTGCTCCAGTAGCGGGATCAGACCGTCGTTAATATTACCGGCTACGCTGATCACTGTATTCTCGATAGTATACTGCTCCTTCATGTACGCACGCAGATCATCCGGCGTCATCTCCAGCAGGCGGTCCTTCAGCCCGAGGATCGTATAAGCCAGCGGGTGCTCACCGTAGGCGGCGGCACACATCAGTTCGTGGACAAGATCATCCGGCGTGTCCTCGCACATGGCGATTTCCTCCAGGATTACATTCTTCTCCTTGGCCAGCTCCTCGGCATCCATCCGTGAGCGGAAGAACATATCTGCCAGCACATCCACGGCAATCGGCAGATGCTCATCCAGCACCTTCGCATAAAAGCATGTATATTCCTTCGAGGTAAACGCATTGACGTTCCCGCCAATGGCATCGAACTGTTCGGCAATATCCTTGGCGCTATAGCGGTCAGTCCCCTTAAAGAGCATATGCTCGATGAAATGGGAAATCCCGTTGTTCAGCGGGTTCTCATTGCGGGAGCCCGTCTTGACCCAGATTCCGAAAGATACGGACCGGCCGGTCGGGATCTTCTCGGTCACCACCCGGAGTCCGTTCGATAATAATATTTTGTCCAATGTGTAATCCTCCTGGCACAGCCCCTGGTTCTGTCTGTATTTGTTATTCGCGCCTCTTATCCTATCAGAAATAGGGCGTTCACTCAACTTCCGCAGTCACGATACGCTCAGGAGAGAGCGTCTGACTGACGGTTCCCAGCTGCAGGCCCTTGGCTCTGATCCCCCGGATCATCCCTCTCAGCGCTTGCGAGGAGGATGCCGTCGGATGCATCAGGATCAAAGTTCCCGGCTCTACCCGGCTGCTGATCTTGGCAACAACTGATTCGGGGGACGGATTGCGCCAATCGACCGTATCCAGCGTCCACAGCACCGTCTTCAGTCCCAGTGAGGCGGCGATCTCCACCGTCTGCTGGTTAAAGTCGCCTGACGGCGGAGCAAACCACTTGTTCGTCACACCCAGGCTTTCCTTCAGCAGCTTCTGCGTCTTCTCAATCTCGGCAGTAGCACGTGTCCGGCTTAGAATACTCATCTTAGGATGCGTATACGCATGGTTCTCCACCTCATGCCCGCGCTTCAGCATCTCTGCTGCAAGCTCCTTGTTGCGGCTTAACCAGCTTCCGTCCAGAAAAAAGGTAACCTTCACCTTCTCTGCATCCAGAATGTCCAGCATCGGACGGATATACTCATTCCCCCAGGCCACATTAATCATCAGCGAGGCCATCGGCTTCGCCGGATTCCCCCGGTAAATCGGCTGCGCTCCCAGATCATCCAGTGATACCTTAGGCTTAATCTGGCGGTACAACAGCTTAAGGCCTGCTTCGGGTCCCCACAGCAGCGCGCTCCGGTAGGTTGCCTCTACATCGACCTCCAGCCCGTTATACCCTGGTATGGCTTTCCATACCCGGTCAACTACAGCATTCACCGGCTGCGCATTCAGCGCCTCGGCCCGGCGGGTAATCTGCGCCCGCAGATCATCCTCCGCCTGATTCAGAGCATAGCTCATCACCGCTGCATCCGCCTGAGGCTTAAGCCCGGCAATCATCTCTTTCACGGGTCCGTTCGTACTACCGATTCCGATTACTACTGCGATGCAAGCCAGCACAAGCGCCGCCTTGTCCGTCTTCATGACGTTATACCTCCCCGGCACAAACGGTCTGTTCCGTCTCCGCACCAGGGTCAAGCCGTGCGGGGACGCTTTGTCCCAGCCTATGTATGAAGGGTGAAAATTATGCATACTGCATAGTTGCCACCTTCAAGCGGGTAAGGTATAGCCGTCCTGTCAGGACCTTACCGTTTCCCCATACTTGTCCAAAAAAAAGAGCCAGAACTGTACTGCTTCTGTCTCTTCTTATCTATAGTCAGGATAGCGGTGAAGCGGCAGCGTAATGCTTACGCCTTCGCTCCGCTCTCTGAAGTCAGCACCGCTTTGCGCGACAGGTTGACGCGGCCCTGCTGGTCGATCTCCGTTACCTTCACGGTAATGGTGTCGCCAATCGCCACAACATCTTCCACTTTGGCCACACGCTCAGTGGACAGCTGGGAAATATGCACAAGTCCGTCTTTGCCAGGGATCAATTCAACGAATGCGCCGAATTTCTCAATGCGTCTAACCGTACCCACATAAATCTCACCAACCACTACTTCCTTCACAATTCCTTCGATGATGCCACGGGCCTTCTGGATCATAGCTTCGTCAGAAGAACCGATAAATACGCGGCCATCCTGTTCGATGTCGATCTTCACGCCGGTTTCTTCAATGATCTTGTTGATGATTTTACCGCCGGCACCGATCACATCACGGATTTTGTCCGGATTGATATTGATGATAATGATCTTCGGAGCATATTTAGACAGGCTAGATCTTGGAGCAGCAATCGCTTCATTCATTTTACCCAGAATGAACATCCGGCCTTCTCTTGCCTGCTCAAGCGCCTCCTGCAGAATTTTGCGGTCGATGCCGTCGATTTTGATATCCATCTGAATCGCCGTTACGCCTTCTGCTGTACCTGCTACCTTGAAGTCCATATCGCCGAGGTGATCTTCCATGCCTTGAATATCGGTCAGGATGGACACATGCTCTCCGTCCTTGATCAGACCCATCGCTACACCGGCTACAGGCGCCTTGATAGGTACCCCTGCATCCATCATCGCCAGAATACTGGCACAGATGCTTGCCTGGGAGGTGGAGCCATTGGATTCAATCGCTTCGGATACCAGACGGATGGTGTACGGGAATTCAGTCTCACTTGGAATCACCTTGGACAATGCGCGTTCACCGAGTGCCCCGTGGCCGATCTCGCGGCGTCCCGGTGCTCTTAGCGGACGGGCTTCCCCTACGCTGAACGGAGGGAAGTTGTAGTGGTGCATGAAGCGCTTGGTTTCAGCCGGATCAATACCATCCAGAATCTGCACATCGCCCAGTGCACCCAGTGTACATACGCTGAGAATCTGTGTCTGGCCGCGTGTGAACAGACCGGAACCGTGCGTACGCGGCAGCAGCGCTGTATCACATTCGATCGGACGGATCTCGTCCAGCTTACGTCCATCCGGACGAACCTTGTCATGCGTGATCAGTCGTCTGACTTCATCCTTCACGATATCATGCAGGGCTTCCTTAACATCCTTAAGAAGCTCTGGGGTTTCTATGTATTTCTCTGCGAAATACGCCACCGCTTCGTTGTTCACCAGATCGATAGCATCCTGACGGGCATGCTTCTCGGCAATTCTTACGGCTTCTACCAGACGGCTCTCAGCAAAAGCACGAACCTCTGTATTCACATCCGCATTAACCGCATGCAGCTTCACAGCCATCTTCTCTTTACCGGCAACGGCTACGAGCTGTTCAATCACAGCCACAATCTTGCGGACCTCGTCATGTCCGAACATGATCGCTTCAAGCATCACTTCTTCAGTCACTTCATTGGCTTCCGCTTCTACCATCATGATGGCATCCTTCGTACCGGCCACAACCACATAAATATCGCTGATTGCCTGCTGGGCTTGATCAGGGTTGATGATGAATTCTCCGTTAATCCGGCCGACAGCCACGCCGCCGATGGGTCCGTTGAACGGCACATCGGAAATACTGAGCGCAGCGGAAGTACCGATCATGGCAGCAATATCAGGCGCACAGTCCTGATCCACACTCATTACCAGGTTCAAGACTTGAACGTCATTGCGGAATCCTTCCGGGAACAATGGACGAATTGGACGGTCTGTCAGACGGCTGGACAGAATCGCTTTCTCGCTCGGACGTCCTTCACGTTTGATGAATCCGCCAGGAATTTTGCCTACTGCATATAATCTTTCCTCATAATTCACTGTAAGCGGGAAAAAATCCAGATCTTTAGGCTCACTGGATGCTGTAACCGTACACAATACTGAAGTATCTCCGTAACGCACCATCACGGCTGCGTTCGCTTGTTTGGCCAGACGGCCTGTTTCCAGCACAAGGCGTCTTCCGCCCAGCTGCATTTCCACACGTTGTTCCATAAAACCCCTCCTTGAATGGTAATAATACGTTCCTGTATGTTCTACAAGCAAAAACGGCTTGTCCTCCGCAGAAGTGCTATAGCCGTTTTTGCGAATGCTATCCACTTGTCAACTGTAAAAGTTTACCCTAAATTTTCAAAAAGCAACCCGGCTGTCCCGCTGTCGCTCGTAAGAAGGACATACGGTATACAACCAGGCTGCTTTTGGGCTTAACTTATGGAAAATTAACGACGCAATCCCAGTTTTTCGATCAGGGCGCTGTAACGTCTGATGTCTTTGTTCTTCAAATACGCCAGCAGTTTACGACGTTGTCCAACCATCTTCAGCAGTCCGCGGCGGGAATGATGATCCTTCTTGTGCGTACGCAAGTGGTCAGTCAAATTAACGATGTTCTCCGTAAGGATAGCAACTTGCACCTCAGGGGATCCAGTATCGGATTCATGAGTTTTGTGCTCGTCAATCAATTGGTGTTTACGTTCTTGAGTCAATGCCATCCTGTTCACCTCCTTCATTATAATCGCCAGTAGCCTCGTCACCGTCGGTGAGAACAAGTAACCAAGCTAAGGTTCACATGCTGTCATTCCAGCAACGTTAATCAGTATAGCACCTTCACAGGCAAAAGTAAACGGCTTGTCCGGAAAGATTAGGAATGATATCCCAGCATCCCTTTGGCCGTCTCAGCATCTGCTCCGATCTGTGCAATTAAGGCATCGATGGACCCGAACTTCCGCTCAGAGCGGATATAAGAGACCAGTTCCACCTTAAGTTCCTGCCCATAAATATCTGAGGCAAAATCAAACAGGTGAACCTCAAAGCTCGGAGTGGTCACGCCTTCGTGAAATGTTGGCTTCACGCCCACATTCATCACCCCGTACAAGACCTCGTCCCGGTAAAAGACCTTGACGGCGTATACGCCCTTGGCCGGAATCACATAGCGGTCTTCGAGCTGCAGGTTCGCGGTCGGAAAGCCGATGGTCCGGCCCCGCTTCTCCCCGTGACCGACGATACCGCGCAGGTGATAACAACGTCCAAACCAGGCATTGGCCTTACCCAGTTCCCCGCTCAGCAAGCTCTTGCGGATACCCGAGCTGCTGACCTTCTCTCCTTCAAGCAGGAACGGGGCGACCGTCTCTACCTTCATCGCACCCTGTCCCAGCTCCGAAAGCGTGTCCGCATCTCCCTCGCCCCTGTAGCCGAAGCGGAAGTCGAACCCTACAACTGCAGTTATAATCTGCAGCGGAAGCAGCATTACAGAGACAAAATCCGCCGGACTCACCCGGGAGAGCTCTTCATTAAATTCAATGATATATAAAAGCTCAACACCCATCCCGGCAAGCAGCTCCTGCTTATCCTTAGAAGGGGTCAAATATCCCTCATAATCCCCCTTGCCCATAACATCCTTGGGATGGGGGTAGAAGGTCATCACCGCAGCGGGTACACCTGCCTCGCGGGCAAGAGCAACGGCTGATGTGATGACACTGGCATGCCCGAGGTGCAGTCCATCGAACTGTCCCAGAGCAACTACTTGAGGCTGCGCGTACTGTGCTGCCGCCTCAGGCAGCATCGGATAGTTTAACGTTACGGTTCTCACGCTGTTTCTCACCTACATTCGCAAATAAATTAAAGTTTAGACCTGGGCAAAGACCTTGACAGGTGCAATAGCTCCGGTAGCCTCCAAAGCATAAATACCAAGGAACTCCCCTTGCTGATCATAAAGACGGAAATCTCCGGCCTGCTTCACTTCCGGCATTACAAACCGGGTCGACAGACGCTGCCCCTGCAGGGCTGCTTTCTTCTTCTCTGCCGCAACGGTATGTCTGGGCAAATGTGAAATCGCCTCGTCGGCAGCAATCAGATGCTCATCCAGTGTGCCGCCTTCCTTGTGCTGCGCAATTTGCTCCAGAGTCAGGCAATGACTGGCCGTGATCCCCGCCGACATCGTCCGCTCCAGCTTCACCATCACACCGGGAAGACCAAGCTTACGTCCGATATCTACACAGAGGGTGCGGATATAGGTTCCCTTGGAGCATAACGCCCGGAAAGTGATCTCCGGATAATTGCCGTTCCAGACCATTTCCTGCATCTCAATCTCATAAATCTCCACTTCACGGCTCTTGCGCTCTACGGTCTTGCCTTCCCGGGCCAGCTCGTACAGACGCTTGCCGTCCACCTTCACTGCGGAATACATCGGCGGCACCTGTGAGATCACGCCCTGAAAGGAGTTCAGCACAGCCAGTACTTCGGCTTCTGTGATATGAACCTCCTCCACAGATTCCGTAATCGTGCCGGTCAGGTCCTCTGTATCGCTGGCCATTCCCAGCCGCAGTGTGGCAACATATTCCTTGGGCAGCTCCTGGATATACTCCACTACTCTAGTAGCCCGGCCCAGACAGAGCGGCAATACTCCGGTTACCTGAGGATCAAGTGTCCCGGTATGTCCAATCCGCTTCATGCCCAGAATGCGCCGCGCCTTGGCCACAACATCATGTGAAGTGAACCCTGCCGGCTTATATACAGCCAGAACTCCTGTAAGCTCACTCATAAATGACGTTTGACCTCCTCAAGCACCTGTGCCACAGCTTCTTCCAGACTTCCATTAATACGCGCGCCCGCTGCCCGGGTGTGTCCGCCGCCGCCGAAGGCTTGCGCAAGCAGCGCCACATCCACCTTACCTGCTGAACGCAGGCTGGCCTTCACCGCATGGTCATCAATGACCTTGAACAGAATGCCTACCTCTACCCCGCGGATATTCCGGGGATAGTTGACAATCCCTTCAAGATCCTCATTGGCCGCTCCAGAGTCCAGCATATCCTGAGGTGTAACATACACCCAGGCTATATCTCCTTCAGGACTAAGCTGTAATGTGCTAAGTGCGCGGTTGAGCACCTTAACCTGGGGAAGCGTCATCTCTTCCAGCAGGGTCTCTGCCAGGTCCGGTCCATTCACGCCCAGTGCCAGCAGCTCGGATACCGCCGCCATCACTTTAGGAGAAGTATTGCTGTAACGGAAACCGCCGGTATCCGTTAACAGCCCTGTATAAATGGCTGTGGCAATATCAATATCCCACTTGAGTTCAAAGGTCTTCAGCAGATCGAACAGAATCTCTGCTGTCGCTGCCGCATCCGGCTTGATGAGATTCACCGCGCCGTAGCCGTTGTTCGTTGGATGATGGTCTATATTCAAGATCAGGGCATCACTGGTGAAATGCTGCTGGGTCAGCCCTACACGCTGGAAATCAGCACAGTCCACACATATCACATGGCTGTACTGGCGGGGCAAAGAACCTTCAGACAGATTGACAATCTGATCGGCATGCCATAAGTATTCCATCCGCTGCGGAATCTGGCCTTCATTCAACATCAGATATTTTTTGCCCAGACATGAGAGAAGCCAGCCCACCGCGAGGGTGGAGCTGACTGCATCTCCGTCCGGCTGAACATGCGACACTACAAGATAATCGTCGTGTTCCAGCAGAAACTTACGCGTCTGCTGGAGACTTTGTTCATAGCTCTGCATTCGCCGTCTCCTTTATGTTCCGTAGCCTATTCGTTTTTGCCGATTTCGCCGAGCAGCTTCTCAATATGACTTCCGTAAGCAACGGATTCGTCAATCTTGAAGATCAGCTCAGGTGTATGGCGCAGGCGGATCGCTTTGCCCAGCTCCGAGCGGAGAAAGCCATTGGCCTTCTCAATCGCTCTAAGCGAGTCTGACTTCTGCTCCTCGTCCCCGAATACGCTCAGGTATACCTTGGCCTGTGACAGATCGTTCGTCACATCTACGCCAGTTACGGTTACGAACCCGACACGCGGGTCCTTCAGTCCGCTTTGGATGAGCTGGCTCAGCTCTTTCTTAATCTGCTCGCCAACCCGTCCGGCTCTGATTTTAGACATCTTCTTTCACCTCTTCGCTTAGCGCTCTACCGTTTCCATGATGAATGCTTCGATGATGTCGCCTTCGGCGAGATCATTATAGCGTTCCAAAGTTATGCCACATTCATAACCCTGTGCCACTTCTTTTGCATCATCTTTGAAACGCTTCAAGGTGTCGATCTTGCCTGTGAAGACAACAATACCGCTGCGGATCAGGCGCATTTCAGCATTGCGGGTAATTTTGCCGTCAGTAACCATACAGCCTGCGACACTGCCCACTTTGCTGATTTTGAATACGTTGCGCACTTCGGCATGGCCGATAACGTTCTCTTTATAGATAGGATCAAGCATGCCCTTCATGGCACTTTCAATCTCTTCAATGACGTTGTAGATGATGTTATGCAGACGCACATCCACCTTCTCCTGCTCAGCCGCAGCTTTCGTCTGGGCATCCGGACGAACGTTGAAGCCAATCACGATAGCATTGGAGGCTGCTGCCAGGGTAATATCGGATTCCGTGATCGCACCGGCACCGCTGTGAAGAATCTTCACGCGTACGCCTTCCACTTCGATCTTGGCCAAGGAGCCCTTCAGCGCCTCTACCGAACCCTGTACGTCACCCTTGATAATTACGTTGAGATCCTTGATCTCACCGTCCTTGATGTGCTTGAACAGATCATCCAGCGTAACGCGGGTGTTCGTGTTCAGCTCGGACTGGCGCTGCGTAGTAGAACGTCTGTCAGCGATCGCCCGTGCTTTGCGCTCATCTTCGAAGGCCATGAACGGATCGCCCGCCTGCGGCACTTCGGTCAGACCGGTAATTTCCACTGGAGTGGAAGGTCCCGCTTCCTTGATTTTGCGTCCCTTGTCATTCACCATGGCGCGTACGCGGCCGAAGCAGTTACCTGCTACGAATGCGTCTCCGACCTTCAATGTACCGTTCTGCACGAGAATACGGGCAACCGGTCCACGGTTCTTGTCAAGCTCAGCTTCTATAACAGTACCGCGTGCCCGTTTGTCCGGGTTCGCCTTGTACTCGTTCACTTCGGCAACGAGCAGAATCATTTCCAGCAGCTCTTCCAGGTTAATGCGCTGCTTAGCGGACAGGTTGACGAAGATTGTATCGCCGCCCCACTCTTCCGGCACCAGCTCATAGTTGGTAAGCTCCTGCTTCACCCGGTCAGGGTCTGCACCCGGCTTATCAATCTTGTTAACTGCAACAATGATCGGAAGTCCGGCTGCCTTGGCGTGGTTAATCGCTTCTACGGTCTGAGGCATTACGCCGTCATCTGCCGCTACGACGATAATCGTCATATCTGTGACCTGGGCACCACGGGCACGCATGGCGGTGAACGCTTCATGGCCCGGAGTATCGAGGAATGTGATTTTCTTATGATTAATCTCAGCCTGGTAGGCACCGATATGCTGCGTAATCCCGCCTGCTTCACCGCTTGAGACATTCGTGGAACGGATGGCATCGAGCAAGGTTGTTTTACCGTGGTCAACGTGACCCATAATCGTTACAACCGGCGGCCGTGTCATCAGATCGTCTTCGGAATCGTTCTCTTCCACGGTCTCGAAGCTGTCTTCGTCAACCGGAATCTTCACTTCTACTTCTACGCCGAATTCGCCGGCCAGCAGCAGAATCGTATCGATATCAAGCTCCTGGTTGATGGTGGCCATAACCCCCATCGAGATCAGCTTCTTAATCACTTCCGAAGCATCCTTGTGAAGCAGCTTCGCGGTTTCACCCACGGTCATGCTGCCACGGACAATGATCTTCTTAGGTGTGTTGTCAATCTTCTCACGATATACGGTCGGCTGGTTTCTGCCGCGGTTGTTCTTGCCGCCACGGCCGCGATAGTTGCCGCCCTTGTTGTCGTCGTAACGTTTCTGGCCGCTGTTATTGCCGCCAGGTCTGCCGCCAGTGGTATTCTTCTTAGGGCCGTCGTTGCGAGAGAAACCTCCGCCTGCATTGCCTTGACCTTGCGGACGGTCACCTGTACGTGGTGCGCCGCCTTGTCCTTGCGGACGGCTGCCAGTAGAGCTGCCCTGTGGGCGGCTTCCGCTAGTTGAGCTGCCTTGTGGACGGCTTCCGCCAGTCGAGCTGCCTTGCGGACGGCTGCCAGTGGTGGAGCTGCCCTGTAGGCGGCTTCCGCCAGTAGAGCTGCCTTGCGGGCGGCTGCCAGTGGAGCTGCCTTGCGGACGGCTGCCAGTGGAGCTGCCTTGCGGGCGGCTGCCAGCCGAACTGCTTTGTGGACGGCTGCTGCTTGAACTGCCCTGCGGGCGGGAATTCTGAGCGGAGCCTGATGTTTGTGTTCTGCGGGAATCTTGTCCGCTTTGGGGCCTTGGGGACGTCGTCGATTGGTTGTTGTTTTGGTTACTGTTCATACCTACCTGCTTTTCCGATTGAATTTTGTTGGTATTCTGAGCACTGCGTACTTCGGCGGTTGCCGCACCGGTAGTGACTACCGGACGGCTGCTGGTGCCGTTGTCCCGCTTGGCTGCAGCGTTTGACTTGATGTCCTTGAAGAACTGTTCAACTTTGTTCACGGAGCCATTCTCCATGACACTCATATGATTATTCACCGGGACATCCAAACGCTTCAGAATGGTAATAATTTCTTTACTGCTCATGTTCAAAGACTTTGCGTATTCGTATACGCGCAGCTTATCCTTATTATCTTCTTTAGTCAATAACTCCACCTCCGACAGTATCTCCAAGCGTTCTGGAGATCATTTCCGCGAATCCTTTATCCGTAACGGCCAGCACCACGCGCTGGTCCTTACCAATACTTGCACCGAGTTCATCCCGGTGAAATGCGATTACTAGTGGAATATCGTAGGTTCCGCATTTATCGCGGAACTTCTTCTGGGTATTATCTGAAGCGTCACCTGCCAGGACGACCAGCTTCGCCTCTGAAGACCGCACTGCCTTAAGCACAGCCTCATCGCCGGTGACAATCTTGCCTGCTCTCATCGCAAGCCCTAAATAAGAAAGTGTCTTACTCATTGTCCTCACTATCCTTCGCTGCCAAAAACTGCTCCTCCACGGATGCAAAATCCCGGGCAAGCTGGGCATAGATTTCAGGACTGACCTGACATTTCAATGCCCGGTCAAGTGCTTTGGTCTTCTGTGCTAGCTTAAAGTATTCCAGTTTACCGCAGATATAAGCGCCACGGCCCGACTTCTTGCCTGTCAGGTCGATCAGCACCTCGCCTTCAGGCGTTCTCACCACGCGAATCAGCTCTTTCTTGGGCATCATCTCCTGGCTGGCAACGCATTTACGCAGCGGCACCTTTCTTTGCTTCATAACAAAGCACCTCCCGTCAGTCAGCATTCATTAATCGATGGAGACGGAATCCTGATGCATTTCATCATTGGACGATCTGGGTCTGCCGTATTCCTGCTCCGCCTGCGTCTCGCTCTTGATATCGATCTTCCAGCCGGTCAGCTTGGCGGCAAGACGGGCATTCTGCCCCTTGATGCCGATAGCCAGCGACAGCTGATAGTCAGGAACAATGACGCGGGCCATCTTCTCAGGTTCAAAGACTTGAACCTCAAGCACCTTGGACGGGCTAAGCGCATTGGCTACGTACTCCTGCACCAGCTCGGAATATCTGACGATATCAATCTTCTCACCGCGAAGCTCAGTCACGATGGTCTGTACACGCGTGCCTCTCGGCCCTACGCAGGAGCCCACCGGGTCCACTTCAGGATTGCGTGAGAACACGGCGATCTTGGAGCGGAAGCCGGCTTCGCGGGCAACGGAACGAATCTCCACCACCCCGTCAAAAATCTCCGGCACCTCCAGCTCGAACAGACGCTTCAGGAGACCCGGATGACTGCGGGACAGCATGATCTGCGGTCCTTTGGTCGTGTTCTCCACCTTGGTGATATAAGCCTTGATACGCTCGCTCTGCTTGAACTTCTCTCCAGGCATCAGCTCGCTCAGCGGAAGAACCGCCTCGATTTTGCCAAGATCCACATAGATGTTACGCATATCCTGACGCTGTACAAGGCCGGTTACAATATCATCTTCCTTGTCAATAAAAGCGTTATAGATCAGGCCGCGTTCCGCTTCGCGGATACGCTGGGTAACCACCTGCTTCGCAGTCTGGGCGGCAATGCGGCCGAAATCACGCGGCGTGACTTCCTGCTCGGCGATGTCCTCCAGCTGGAAATGCGGGTTGATCTCCCGGGCAGCCAGGAGCGAGATCTCGGTCCGTGCATCGAGAACCTCCTCCACAATCAGCTTGCGGGCAAACACCTTGATTACGCCTGTGTTGCGGTTCATATCCACACGCACATTCTGCGCCGCATTGAAATTGCGTTTATAGCTGGAGATCAGCGCCGCTTCGATGGCTTCGAACAGCACATCCTTGCTGATGCCTTTCTCCCTTTCCAGTTCATTCATAGCTTCAATAAACTCCATACTCATGAAATTCCGGTCCCCCTTTCAAGACGTTAAAAAATAATGGCCAATCTCGCACTGGCGACCTTGGCGTACGGTACCACATGTTCTTTTTTGCCCGCGGAGATGAGCAGTTCCTCGTTCTCGAACGAGAGCAACCGTCCTTCGAATTCTTTGAGTCCTTGAATCGGCTCATAGACCGTTACATATACGTCCTTGCCTACTGCCTTGGCGACATCCGCGGCTTTCTTGAGCGGACGCTCAGCTCCCGGCGAGGAGACTTCAAGGAAATATGCTTCGGAGAACGGATCATTCTCATCCAGCTTCTGGCTGATATATTCGCTGATGGACCCGCAGTCATCGATATCGATGCCGCCCTCTTTGTCTACGAATACGCGCAGAAACCAGTTGGAGCCTTCCTTCACGTATTCAACGTCCACCAGTTCGAAACCATTGTCCTCGAGATAGGACCCGAGCAGCTGCTCTACCGTTTGTTTAATTTTGGATTTGGGTGTGCTCAAAAGAAGATTACCTCCACGAACTTGTCTTTTGCTATATACCAAAGATAAAGAGTGGGTTTCCCCACTCTTTACACAACGGACTTATCTCATTATTACCAAAAAAATTATACCATAGTGAGGCAGCACTGACAAGTACCAGCCCTTGACTCCCCTTTTTAAAGGACTATATATGCTATCACTTAAGCCGGTTGTCAGAACAGTGAAAGCTGGTTACTCTCCGGCAATCCCCGGAAGCAGCCCATTCCCGTGAGCAGCTCAATCACCGTTTTACTGGCCTTGGATTTCTGCTGGAAATCCTCAATGGAGAGGAATTCTCCTGCGTCCTTGGCAGCGGCGATATTAATCGCAGCATTATCCCCGATTCCCGCAAGCGAGGAGAATGGAGGAATCAGGCTGGTACCGTCTACCGTAAATTTGGTAGCGTCCGAGCGGTACAGATCAATGTTCTTGAAGGTGAAGCCGCGTGCGGTCATCTCCAGGGCCATCTCCAGGACCGGAAGCATGGCTTTTTCCTTAGGCAGCGCCTGGAAGCCCTTGGCTTCGATCTCTACCAGCTGGCGCGCAATGGCTTCGTAGCCTTTGCAGCACAGCTCGATATCGAAATCCGCCGCGCGGACCGAGAAGTAAGTCGCATAGTATTCTATCGGATGATACAGCTTGAAGAAGGCTGTCCGCACCGCTGAAATAACATAAGCCGCAGCATGGGCCTTCGGGAACATGTACTGGATTTTGAGACAGGAATCAATGTACCACTGCGGCACCTTGCAATTCTTCATCTCGTCAATCCACTCCGGCGGCAAGCCCTTCCCTTTACGCACGCTCTCCGTAATTTTGAAGGCCAGACTGGCATCCATGCCCGCCTTATAGATCAGATAGAGCATAATATCATCACGGCAGCCGATTACCGTCTTAATGTTGCAGGTGTTGTTCTTGATCAGCTCCTGGGCATTTCCCAGCCACACGCCGGTTCCATGGGACAGCCCCGAAATCTGTAGCAGATCGGCAAAGCTGGACGGCTTGGCTTCGACAAGCATCTGGCGGACGAACTTCGTCCCCATCTCCGGCACTCCATAAGTGGCTACCGGGGTGCGGATCTGATCCGGCCTTACCCCGAGCGCATCCGTAGAGTTGAACATGCTCATCACCTTCGGATCATTCATTGGAATGGTCGTCGGGTCGACGCCAGTCAGATCCTGCAGCATCCGCATCATGGTCGGATCATCGTGGCCGAGAATATCGAGCTTCAGCAGGTTGGCATCGAAGGCGTGATAGTCGAAATGGGTGGTCTTCCACTCGGCTGTAACATCATCCGCCGGGAACTGCACCGGAGTGATATCTTCGATCTCCATGTAGTCCGGCAAAACAACGATACCGCCGGGATGCTGCCCTGTACTGCGCTTCACACCGGTACAGCCGGCGGCAAGCCGTCCGACCTCCGCACCGCGCCAGCGCTTCTGGTGATGCTCCTCATATTTCTTGGTGAAGCCGAAGGCAGTCTTCTCCGCCACTGTACCGATAGTTCCCGCGCGGAATACATTGTCCGGACCGAACATTGTTTTGGTAAAATTATGGGCGTTCGGCTGATACTCCCCGGAGAAGTTAAGGTCGATATCGGGAACCTTGTCCCCTTTGAAGCCCAGGAAGGTCTCAAACGGAATATCCTGTCCTTCTCCCTTAAGCTTGCCGCCGCAATCCGGGCAGTCCTTATCCGGCAAGTCAAAGCCGCTCGGCACACTTCCGTCCAGGAACCATTCACTGTGCCTGCATTCGGGATTGGTGCAAATATAGTGAGCCGGAAGCGGATTAACCTCCGAGATGCCCAGGAAAGTAGCCACCACAGATGAACCTACCGATCCACGGGAGCCGACGAGATAACCGTCCTGGTTCGACTTTTTGACCAGCCGTTCCGAGATCAGATAGTTGGCGGAGAACCCGTATTTAATAATCGGGGCCAGCTCCTTCTCCAGACGGGCAACCACTACTTCAGGCAGCTCCTCGCCGTAGATCGATTTGGCTGTGTCATAGCAGGTATTGCGGATCTCATCATCCGCCCCTTCAATAATAGGCGTGAAGAGATCGCTTGGGAACAGATCGTATTCCTCGAACCGCTCAGCCAGCTCAACAGTATTCGTGACCACGACTTCCTTCGCTTTGGCTGCACCCAGATATTCGAACTCGGCCAGCATCTCATCGGTTGTACGGAAGTGGGCATCCGGCTTGTTCTGGTCCTTCAGCGGACTGAATCCGGTAATCCCGTGGATCGTAATATCGCGGAACAGCTTATCGCGCGGCTCCAGATAGTGCACATTCCCAGTGGCTATCACCGGCTTGTTTATCTGCTCGCCAATCTCACAGATTTTGCGTACAACTCCCCGCAGGTCCTCCGGACTCGCTACGAACCCTTTATCCACCAGATGCATGTACATGGTCAGCGGCTGGATTTCCAGCACATCATAGAACTGGGCAACCTCAATCGCCTCTTCCACGGTCTTGTTCAGTACAGCCTCGAAGAACTCGCCCCGCTCACAGCCGGATATGACAAGCAGTCCGTCACGATGCTCTTCAAGCTTCGATTTGGGAATGCAGGGCACCCGCTTGTAGTACTCGGTATGCGACATGGAGATCAGCTTGTAGAGGTTCTTTTTGCCGATGGGATTCAGTGCATAGATGCCGCAGTGAAACGGCCGCACATTCGACAGGTCATTGCCTACATAGTCATTCAGCCGGTCCAGCCGGGTCATCCCCTTCATCTTCTCCGCATCGGCCAAGAGACCGTTCAGAATCCCGCCCAGTGCTATCGTGTCATCCACCGCACGGTGATGGCTCTCCAGCAGTACCTTGTACTTGTCAGCAAGCGTATTGAGCCGGTGGTTCTTCATTTTGGGGAAGAGCAGACGCGCCAGCTCCAGCGTATCCAGTGAAGGATTCGGCAGCTCCGGCTGCCCCAGCTTCTTCAGAGAAGCTTGAATGAAGCCCATATCGAACCGCGCATTGTGCGCAACGAGAATGCTATCTCCTACAAACTCTACGAACTCCTCCAGTACCGGCGCGAGATCCGGGGCATCCTTGACCATTTCATCCGTAATGTTCGTCAGCTGCTGGATGTGGTAGGGGATTTTCTCATGCGGATTCACGAAGGTGGTATAACGGTCCAGCTCCTTGCCTTCGCACATCTTGATCGCCGCAAGCTCCGTGATGTTATTGCGTGTGATGGACAGCCCCGTGGTCTCGATGTCGAAGACGACATAGGTTGCGGTCTTGAGCTCCAGCGGCTGTGCATTCTCCACGATATTGACCGCATCATTGACGACATTGGCCTCCACACCGTAGAGCATCTTGAGCTTATGCTTATGAGCGGCATGATTCGCATCCGGGAAGCTCTGAACATTGCCGTGGTCGGTAACTGCAAGTGCCGGGTGGCCCCATTTCGCAGCTGTTTTGACATAGGCATCAATCGGTGCTACCGCATCCATCGTGCTCATAGTCGTATGCAGGTGGAACTCCACGCGCTTCTCCTTGGCATTGTCCTTACGGGCAGGCGGCGCCGACACCTCGGTCAGATCCGAAGGAATCATCACCAGCTCGGGAATCTGCATGAACCGGTCATACTCCACTTTGCCGCGCGCACGGACCCATTTGCCGTTAGCCAGCTGGCCCATGATCTTCAGCTCTTCCTTGGTTTTGGCGAACATCTTCATCTGCAGGGAATCTGTAAAGTCTGTGATGCAGAAGGTGAACAGCGTATTCCCGTTACGCAGCTCCTTGCTGTCCAGCCCGAAGATCGTCCCCTGGATCGTAATCTTCTTCTCTTCATCCTGAATCTCCAGAATGGAGACGGCCTGCTCCTTAATGTCATTCCCGATCTGAAGCTTAATGACCTCGCCCGGGTCCCCGGCTTCTTCAGGCTCGTCCGGCTCACTGTTCATCATCATCAGCTCTACCAACTCACGCTGCTCCTGCTGGAGCTTCTGCTGGAATTCCTCATAGGCATCCGCTTTGTTCTTGGTCTCATCCTCAGACATCTGCAGCTTGACCTTGAGCGGGAGCGCGAAGTATTTATCATAATATTTAATAATGGCGGCTTCGATACCCTTTTTGCGGGCCAGTTCGAGCGACATCGAATCGTTCAGGCTAAGGATGAGCGTGCCGTCCTGCAGCTCCTGGCTGGAGCGCGTCAGCCAACCGTTGACGGACGGAATCTCACGCTGGACCCACTCCAGGAACATGCCCCAGTACTCCTGCACAATATCGGCTCTGCTTACAGTATCATCATATAGGAACAAGAAGCTGACCTTGGCAATATGCTGCAGCTTCTCACGCATTCTAAGGATAAATGCCCGGTAGGTCTGGGCGGGAATCAGGGTTGTCTTCGCAATCACGATATGCCAGTCATGGTTGCCGCGGCTAATCTCCACCCGTTCAATCTGTCCGTCTACAAAATAAGGATCAATCATGGCAGGCGGAATCTCCCCCTGCTTCATCAACAGCTCAAATCTCTTTCTTCTCTCCACGTTCTGCTCCATGCATTCCCCACCTAACTCGGCAATAATTGGCGTAAGACTTCGACGTCATTCTAATACTCTATTGTAAGAAAAAGCCTCCGGCTTAAAAAGCATTGGGTACTTGCGGCCCGCCGACTCCTCTCGCCAGAAGCTGATATAATAAATGAACAAATATAAGGTTACCGATTAATATGCTTTGGCAAATACAACCGTATGCTGAGCAGGCTTGCCGCAGCAAATACAGGTCTCTTTCGTTTCTGACGGGTGGAACGGAATATTACGGCTGCCTGCGCCGGTCTCTTCCTTGACCTTATCCTCACATTCCTCAGAGCCGCACCAGCCTGCAAGCGCAAAGCCGCGTTTCTCCTCCATGGAATCCTTCATCTGCTCAAGAGTGTCTACGGAATAGAAATGATCCTCACGGAATTTCAGTGCCCGCTCGTACATTTCCTGGTGGACCTGCGCAAGCATCGCATTCACTTCTTCAACCAGGTTCTCCTGCTGAATGACCTTCTTCTCGCCGCTGATCCGGGATACGAGCACGCAGACGCCATTCTCCATATCACGCGGTCCAAGCTCCAGACGGACAGGGACGCCGCGCATTTCATATTCATTGAACTTCCAGCCCGGAGTTACATCCGCACGGTCATCCACACGCACGCGGATTCCGGCGCTCTTAAGCTCACCAAACAGTTCGTCGGTACGTCCGATAACCGCTTCGCGGGTCTTAGGCGGTCCGATTGGAATCATAATGACCTGCGTAGGTGCTACCTTCGGCGGCAGAGCCAGTCCGCGGTCGTCACCATGCACCATGATGAGGGAACCGATCAGACGCGTGGTAGAGCCCCACGAGGTGGTGTGTGCATGTTCCAGCACATTCTCCCGGTTCAGATATTGGATATCAAAAGCAACCGCGAACTTGGTGCCCAGATAATGGGAGGTAGCCGCCTGAACAGCCCGTCCATCCTTCATCATCGCTTCAATGGAATACGTATCCACAGCACCGGCAAACCGCTCGGATGGCGTCTTCTGTCCGGTCACTACCGGAATAGCCAGAAAGGTCTCCACGAAGTCGCGGTAGTTATCAAGCATCTTCATCGTTTCTTCGCGTGCTTCCGTCTCATTCTCATGCGCGGTATGGCCTTCCTGCCAGAGGAATTCTGTCGTACGGATGAACGGCAGGGTACGTTTCTCCCAGCGGACCACGTTGGCCCATTGGTTGATCAGCACGGGAAGGTCGCGGTAAGACTGAATCCACTTGGAATACATATGGCCGAACATGGTCTCGGACGTAGGGCGGATCGCCAGACGTTCTTCCAGCACATCGCCTCCGGCCTCAGTGACCCAAGGCAGCTCCGGGTTGAAGCCCTCCACATGTTCCTTCTCCTTCTGGAAAAAGCTCTCGGGAATGAACAGCGGGAAGTAGGCGTTCCGGTGACCGGTCGCCTTCAGGCGGCGGTTCATTTCCTCCTGGATATGCTCCCAGATTTCATAGCCGTCCGGTTTGAACACGATACAGCCGCGGACCGGCGAATAATCCATCAGGTCCGCTTTTTTGATAACATCGATATACCAGCGTGAGAAATCCTCGCCCTGCGGCGTGATCTCTGTAACGAACTGCTTGTCTTTGGCCATGTGAAGAAATCCTCCTATTATTCGCCCCTCAGATTGCACATTAGCTATGAAGCCCAATCAAATGCATCACGGGATAAAAAAGATATGACATCCGTCAGCCGCTTATGAGGCGTAAAATATCATTATACGTAACAGCGATCATCACCAGGAACAGCAGGGCAAAGCCTACAAAGTGGACCATGCCTTCCCTGCTCGGGTCCACCGGCTTGCCGCGCAGTGCCTCAACACCCAGGAATACAAGCCGGCTGCCATCCAGTGCAGGAATCGGCAGAAGATTGAAGATCCCTAGATACAGGCTGAGAATAGCCGCCCAATAGGTCAAATACTGAATCCCCTGCTGGGCAATCTGCCCGGTCAATTGGAACGTGCCTACCGGCCCGGAGATATCATCCATATTAAATTTGTTGATCAGCTGCTTGAAGCCGATAAAAATCAGCTTGGTGGTGTCGACCATCGCTGTACCGGACTTGGTAATTGTCTCCCCCACTCCGGCCTTGCGGGTAGGAAGCTCCGGCGTAATTCCAACCTTGCCGCCTTGCTCCCCTTCCATTCCACGGGGAATCATGGTCACATTCAAGGTCTCTTCGCCGCGCTTCAGCGTCCAGTTCATTTCTTTGCCTTTGGAGGCTGAAGTCAGCTTGATCATCTTCTGGTAATCTCCGCCGATGGCCTGCCCGTCCACAGTGACGACGATGTCGCCCTTCTGAAGACCTGCTTCCTGTGCAGGCATTCCTACGCTGACGTCACCGATCTTCACATAGGTCGGATTCTCCACCGGGATTCCGGCCATCTGCAGATGAAGTGCAAATAGCACAAACGCCAGAATGAAGTTCATCACCGGTCCGGCCAGGATCGCTATCGCGCGCTGGCCGACGGTTTTGCTGCCGAACTGGCGGTCCTTGGGCGCAATTTGCGTCTGCTGGGTGCCTTTGATCATCATCGCCTGCGGATTCACATCATAGGTGGTCACTTCACCATCGACATCAAGGCGGATTTTCAGTTCATTCTCCAGATCCGTGAACTGCGCTTCGCCGCGGATAACATTTCTGCGCGTATCCAGGGAATCAAGGTAAATATTCTTTACCTTGTTATCCTGGCCCAGCCGGACAGCAATGGTCTGCCCGGGGCCGATCTCAACCATCTCCGGGTCTTCGCCGGCCATACGGGCGTATCCCCCGAAGGGCAGCAGGCGGAGCGTGAACTGGGTTTCACCGCGTTTATAAGAGAACAGTTTCGGACCGAAACCGATCGCAAATTCCCGTACAAGAATTCCGGCGCGTTTGGCAAAATAATAATGTCCCCATTCATGGACAGTCACCAGAACAAAGAACATAAACACCGTTAAAAAAACAACTCTTACCATCTCCATAGCGCAACATTCCCCCTTAAGGTGTAAGACCGAAGTATGTCCTCTTAATTTATCATTATTCCAAGGCAGGGCACAAGAGAATCAACAGTCCACACCTATTTTTCAGGGTACAGCCATATTCACCGTTTCCAAAGGCCTCTTATCCCTTTACAGGACAGCCGCAAGCTCCCGGGAAGCTATATCGCTACTGTGAATCTGTTCCAGACCGGGGTTCGCTTCACCCTGATGACGCTGAAGCACTTCATCAATAATCTCATCAATCCGCAGGAAGGGAATCTCACCGCGCAGGAAGCGGGCCACGGCGACCTCATTGGCTGCATTGAAGGCTGTTGTGAATGTGCCGCCCGCTATGCCGCAGTCAATAGCCATCTTCAGCGCCGGATAGCGCTCATAATCCATCTCCCGGAAGGTCAGGCTGGCTACCTGAGCCAGAGACAAACGCTTCGCAGGAGACGGCCAGCGGTCGGGATAGGTGAGCGCATATTGAATGGGAACCCGCATATCAGGAGTCCCAAGCTGAGCAATAATGCTGCTGTCGCAGAACTCCACATAGGAGTGAATGATACTCTCCGGATGCAGCACCACATCAATCTGCTCATACGGAAGGGCGAACAAATGGTGGGCTTCAATAACCTCCAGGCCTTTGTTAACCATGGTTGCCGAGTCAATAGTAATCTTGGCCCCCATGCTCCAATTGGGGTGACGCAGTGCGTCCGCTACGGTAACATTCGTAAGCTGTTCACGCTTATAATCACGGAATGAACCGCCCGAGGCAGTAATGGTAATTGAAGCCACATCCTCACGGTTCTCCCCGTTTAAGCATTGGAAAATCGCCGAATGCTCACTGTCCACTGGCAGCAGCTTCACGCCTTTGCGTCCAGCCAGCTCTGTAACCAGATGTCCGGCGGTCACCAGTGTCTCCTTATTAGCCAGTCCAATATGTCTGCCGGCTTCAATCGCCGCCAGCGTAGACTGAAGTCCTACACTGCCTACAAGCGCAGTTACGACTGTCTGTGCATCGCCTCCGGCAGCAATCTCCACCAGACCTTCACTTCCGCTATACAGCTCTACACCGGCAGGCAGACTGGATCTGATCTCCTCTGCAAGCTCCTTCGTGGATACCGATACACGGCGAGGCTTGAAACGGCGGACCTGTTCCAGCAGCAGTGAAGTATTACTTCCCGCCGCCAGTCCATCGACTTCAAAAGCTTCCGGATGCATAGCTACCACATCCAGCGTCTGGGTACCGATGGAGCCCGTGGAGCCGAGAATACTAATTCTTTTCACAGTTGCTTTCCTTCTTCCTGTCGTTAATAGTAAGGCATCAGCATTACGATATGTACGAAAGGAAATACGATGATCCAGCTGTCGCAGCGGTCCAGGATGCCACCGTGACCCGGCAAGAGTGAGCCTGAATCCTTAATACCGTACACCCGTTTATAGGCAGATTGTACAAGATCTCCAAGCTGACCCAGCACAGCGCAGGCAATTCCAATCAGCAGCGCGCGTCCGATAGTCAGCAGATCAGGAACCAGTATAGCAAACACAATCGATATGACAGCAGAAATCAATACTCCGCCAAGCGCGCCTTCTATAGTCTTATTAGGACTGATCGCAGGCCACAGCTTGTTCTTCCCGAAGCTTCTGCCAACAAAATAGGCTCCGGCATCACTGCCCCATATACAGCACAGCAGCAGGATCGTCCAGAAGAGGCCATGGCCATCTCCCGCACCGCGGGCGATTCCCATATACGAGAACCCCATTCCTATGTAAACAATGCCAGTGAACATCATCGCGGTCATTTTGATATCAAGCTTATTCTTACTGAAGACAGTGACCAGCAGGAACAGCAGCAATACCAGCCATATCCCCTGTTCCCAGGAGAATAGCTTATTCGTTCCCAGGAGATCCCAAGGAATCATAAAGCCTACTACAGAGGCATAACCAAATACAGCAGTCAGCCCGAAGGTGGCTGTACCTGTCATTTTCACAAATTCATAATAGCCGATGAGGGCCATCGCAGTCAGCAACAGCTGATACGGCCAGCCTCCCCAATAGCATAACCCTAAAAACAAGGCCCCGGCAACAATTCCGGTGATCAATCGCTGCTTCAAAGAATCCCTCTCCCATCAGGCTACTTCAATCCACCATAACGGCGTGTGCGGCGCTGATATTCAGCCACAGCCTGCATCAGATGCGACTTGTCGAACTCCGGCCAGTACGCATCCGTAAACCAAAATTCACTATAGGCGATTTGCCACAGCATAAAGTTACTGAGCCGCATCTCTCCGCTCGTACGGATGAGCAGGTCAGGATCGGGTAATCCGCTGGATGACAATCTGTTGTCAATCAGCTCTGAAGTGATCTCTTCAGGAGACAGAATTCCTGCCTGGATATCCTTGCCCAGAGCGCGCATACAGTCCTCAATCTCTTTGCGACCGCCGTAGTTCAGAGCAAAATTAAGTATAAGTCCGGTATTGCTTAGTGTGCGGGCGACCGCTTCTTCCATCGCCTTGCGGGTATGGGAAGGCAAAGCCTCCGTGTTGCCCATTACGCGCACCTGTACATTCTTCTCAATGAGTTCATCCAGTTCAATAGCCAGGAATTCTACGGGAAGGCGCATCAGGAAATCCACTTCATCCTTCGGCCGGGTCCAGTTCTCCGTAGAGAAAGCGTACAGAGTCAAAAATTCTACTCCGAGGTCATTCGCTGCAATGGTAGCACGTTTGACTGCCTTCATCCCGTTCTGATGGCCCACAACCCGGGGCATACCGCGCCGTTTCGCCCAGCGCCCGTTGCCATCCATAATTATCGCTACGTGCCGGGGAATATTATCCGGTGAAATCTCGACTGGCTCCTGCCTGTCTTTACGGCTCAGCCATTCTTGAATCCGTTTGATCATTTCCGTTTCCTCCAAGCTCTTATCAGAAAGAGACAAACCCCACCATTAACGGAGGGGCCTGAAGTCTCATGAATTTCGTTATACTTCCATAATCTCTTTTTCTTTGGACAAGAGCACTTTGTCGACTTCAGCTATGAACTTATCCGTTGATTTCTGGATATCTTCCTGATGTCCATGTGATTCATCTTCTGAAATGCCGTTCTTCTCCATCTTCTTGATGTCATCGTTGGCATCGCGGCGGATGTTGCGGATCGCTACCTTAGCTTCTTCACCGAACTTCTTGGTGAATTTCACCAGCTCAGTGCGGCGTTCTTCGGTAAGCGGAGGAATCGACAGGCGGATAATCGTACCGTCATTGGCAGGTGTAATCCCGATGTCGGATTTCATAATCGCCTTTTCGATGTCTGACATTGAAGTTTTGTCCCACGGCTGGATCAGCAGGGTCCGGGAATCCGGTGTGCTGATGTTAGCCAGCTGATTGATCGGAGTTGGAGCACCGTAATACTCAACCTGGATGCGATCCAGCAGCGACGTCGAAGCGCGTCCTGCCCGCAGTGTTGCCAAGTCGCGTTTCAGCGAGAGAATTGCTTTTTCCATACGCTCTTCGGCATTCTTCTTAACCGATTGTGGCATTTAATTTACACTCCCTTTAACGATCGTCCCGATCTTTTCGCCGAGAACGACGCGTTTAATATTGCCTTGCTCTGTAATAGCAAACACAATGAGCGGTATATTATTATCCATGCAGAGTGAGGAAGCGGTAGAATCCATAACCCCCAGGTTTTTGTTCAGAATATCCATGTAAGTAAGCTGCTCGAACTTAACGGCTGTGCTGTCCTTGAACGGATCTGCTGAGTAGACGCCGTCTACCTTATTCTTGGCCATGAGGATAACCTCGGCTTCAATCTCGGCTGCTCTAAGTGCTGCTGTAGTATCTGTCGAGAAGAACGGATTCCCTGTCCCTGCGGCAAAAATAACTACGCGGCCCTTCTCCAGATGCCGGATCGCCCGGCGGCGGATATAAGGCTCAGCAATCTGCTGCATGGCGATAGAGGTCTGAACCCGGGTAGGGACATCGATCTGCTCCAGAGCGTCCTGCAATGCCAGCGAGTTCATCACTGTTGCCAGCATTCCCATATAATCGGCTGTTGCCCGGTCAATACCGCTTGCACTTCCGGCGATTCCGCGCCAGATGTTGCCACCGCCGCATACAATCGCAACCTGAACTCCAAGCTCCACGACTTCCTTGACCTGCTCTGCAATAGAGATGATCGTATCGGCATCGATGCCATAGCCATTCTGTCCGGCGAGCGATTCACCGCTTACCTTAAGGACTACTCTCTTAAATACCGGTTGTTCCAATTATATACCCTCACTTTCTACAAAAGACGGAACACTACTTGTATGTGTTCCGCTCTTTTGATGCTTGCCTGTATTCAGTTCTTATTCAATGTCATGCAGTTATTATTGTTTTACTTGTGCCATAACTTCTTCTACGAAGTTGTCGACTTTCTTCTCAAGACCTTCACCCAGTTCGAAACGAACAAAGCGGCGGATGGTGATGTTCTCGCCAATCGTGCTGATTTTTTCATTCAGCAGCTGGGAGATTGTCTTGTCCGGGTCTTTAACGAAGGATTGCTCCATCAGGCAGTATTCTTCATAGAACTTGCTGATGCGGCCTTCCACCATTTTTTCAACGATCTTCTCAGGCTTGCCTTCGTTCAGCGCTTGTGCCTTAAGAATTTCTTTTTCCTTCTCTACGTCTGCAGAAGGTACTTCTTCACGGCGGACATACAGCGGGTTCGCTGCTGCGATTTGCATAGCGATGTCGCGCGCGAATTCTCTGAAGGAATCCGTTTTGCCTACGAAGTCAGTTTCGCAGTTGATTTCCACCAGAACGCCAATACGGCCGCCAGCGTGGATATAGGATTCTACAGTACCTTCAGTAGCAATACGTCCGGCCTTGTTCGCTGCTGCGGACAGACCTTTTTCACGAAGCAATTCTGCTGCTTTGGTGATGTCGTTGTTTGCTTCTTCCAGCGCTTTCTTACAATCGAGCATTCCTGCCCCTGTTCTTTCACGAAGTTCCTTCACTGCTTTTGCATCTACTGCCATTGTTATTCCCTCCAGGGTCATAGTCGTTGTCATACGCGGGCATAAAGCGGTACTTGCTTGCATTTTAAAAAAAGGGCAGTGAGAGGTTATCCACCTGCCAACCACCCTTTTCATTTAAGTTTATGTTTTATGTTCCGGTTACTACTTAAGCTGTAGTTGTGTCTTCGCCCTGATGAGCTTCAACAACAGCATCAGCCATCTTACCAGTCAAGAGCTTCACGGCGCGGATTGCGTCGTCATTGCCTGGGATTACGTAGTCAATTTCATCCGGATCGCAGTTAGTATCAACGATAGCTACGATAGGAATACCCAATTTGCGAGCTTCTGCTACTGCAATGCGCTCTTTACGCGGGTCAATGATGAACAGCGCGCTTGGAAGACCTTTCATGTTCTTGATACCGCCCAGGAATTTCTCAAGACGATCTTTCTCTTTGCGGAGAAGGATAACTTCTTTCTTAGGCAATACTGCAAAGGTACCGTCTTCTTCCCAAGCTTCCAATTTCTTCAGGCGGTCAATACGCTTCTGAATAGTCTGGAAGTTAGTCAGGGTACCGCCGAGCCAACGCTGGTTAATGAAGAACATACCCGAACGTTCAGCTTCTTCTTTTACGGAATCCTGTGCCTGCTTCTTTGTTCCTACGAATAGGATTGTGCCGTTGTCGCCAGCGACGCTCTTTACAAAGTTGTAAGCTTCCTCTACCTTCTTGACTGTCTTTTGCAAGTCAATAATGTAAATTCCGTTTCTTTCAGTGAAGATATAACGATCCATCTTTGGGTTCCAACGACGAGTCTGGTGACCGAAGTGTACCCCAGCTTCGAGAAGCTGCTTCATGGAGATTACTGCCATCTTCACACACCTCCTAAGTTTGGTTTATTGTGTGTCTCCTCCGCCGCGCGTCATCTTTCAGCAAGACTTTCTTCAGAAGAAAGCACCCCTTGTCGAAATCAACCGGCGTGTGTTTTAACACCGTCAATTAATATATCATATTAAAACAGCCTATGCAACGATTACTTTTTTACGGTAATCAGCTTGTCAATAATGGAGTTGATGCTCTCTCCCTTGGTGAAGCTGTAGCTGCCGTATTGAATGATAGTGTTCACCTTACGGCTGTTTGCCGTCTGGAGGAACTTGTTCTTATCCTCGATAACCCCGGCTTCCGCAAGCAGATCTGCCGTCTGGGCGAGCGTAATTCCAGTGGGAATCTTAAGAGAGATTACCCCGTCCACCGCAGCCACAGGCGCTTCAGGTGTAGCCGGAGCCTCTGTAACAGGCTCCGCAGTGTTCTGCGGCTGCACAGGTGCCGAAGGCTTGCCCGGTGTCGCTGCGGCGTTTGGCGTTGCAGCCGGCTTGGGCGGGACAGCAGGCGTAGCTGCCGGCGTTGCTGCTGGCGTCCCGGAAGCCTGGGCCTCGGCCGCTTCCTCCGGGGACGGCGTTGCTGTTGCAGCAGCTTCTGCCGGATCTACAACAGTCAGGTTCAGGCTAGCCGCTTGCCGGATCAGCTCTTCTTTGGTCAGAGGCGCCGTCCGTCCGGCTATCATCAGCTGCAGCAGCAGCGCGCCGGCGATCAGTCCGATCCCTAGTCCCAGCATAAAGAACCGGTTCTTCATCATACGGATTCCTCCTGCTGCGCAAGCTGCAGGATCAGCTGCACCTCGCCCCGCTGCAGACCGGCGGTCTTGGCGATAGAATCAATTGATTTCCCTTGCTCATGCAGCTCGAACAGCCGGGGATACCGCAGCTTGATGGAGCTGACGGGTCTTGGCTTAACAGGAGGCACTGCCTCGGCAGCCTGCTCCCTGCCCTGGGGCTTCTCCGCGTGTCCGGACGAGGCGTCCCGCGAGAAGGTTGCTGACAGCTGAAGCAGTCCCTTCTCTTCTGCGGTCAGCCGCGCATCCATCAGCAGCAGGCTCTTCTGCAGCTCGCCCACCTGCTCCCGCAGTACACCGATCTCTTCCTGCAGGGCCGCCTTATTGCTCTGTGACTGTGTCTTAATACTGCCCACCAGCTTCAGCAGCTCGGAGTTCTCATGCTCGATATCGGCCATGTAGAGCTCCAGAGCCGCCTCCGTCTCCTTCAGGCTCTTCTTCTCCGAGTCTTCCTTACCCGTCCTGGCCGGCAGCCGCAGGGCATAAACAATAGCAACTGCGCCTACCAGCACGATGTATACCCATGGTTCCAAGTGTGTAATCTCCTTCTGCGTTTAATTCATAGGATGCCTTAACTGCATTTGCGGTTATTCTGTCCCAATCAGAGACTGAAATCTATACGGTGCCCTTTATAAGGATGTTCGGCATCATGGGTGTTCTCCTGCTTATCCGGCTTGCGCGGATGAGGCTGACTGCCAGAGCCGCTCCCCTTGCCGCCATCCCGCAGCGCCGATTCTGCAGACTCGTCAACCTCAGTGCTGCGCAGCGAGATTTCCTGGCTATGCTTGATATTCTGGCCTGCCAATTGCTGCTGGTCGAGTGCAGGACGCTGCTGAAGGTTGTTCTGAACTTTGCCCGCATCATGGGTACGGGGCAGCGCAATTTGCAGTTCCACCGGTTTCAGACTCATAAGATCCCTCTTCTCCACTCATTGGTTACAGAATCAAGGAATAGCAGGCCGCCTCGGCTGCCTGCCTGATTATACATACGGTATTATGGATATATCCCCTTCACTGTAAATGAAGGATACCCGCTCCGTCGGGTCCTTGACGAACCTGGTATATCTGCCGATTACGATCTTAGAGCCTCCATAGATTGTCTTGACGACATCAACCTTAGCTCTGCCGGTGTCCTCCAGCATGCGCTCGATCTCCAGCACACGCTCTTTAATTCTCTTTTCATCACGCATATGGGATTGCTTGGTTGCATTAAGCTTGACGCGAAGCGCCACCTTATCTGGCGATAGCTGGCCATTGTTCGCCAGCTGATTAAGCAGATACAGCGCCTTATTGGTCTTGTCCTCATTCTCAAGAAGCTGCCGGAGCTCCTGGCGCAGTTCGTTGATCTCATTTCTCAGCTCGGGAACAACGCCCACT
Organism: Paenibacillus sp. FSL R7-0302; assembly: GCF_038006885.1. Taxonomy (NCBI): domain Bacteria; kingdom Bacillati; phylum Bacillota; class Bacilli; order Caryophanales; family Paenibacillaceae; genus Paenibacillus; species Paenibacillus sp. FSL R7-0302. The sequence goes on along the minus strand of NZ_JBBOWB010000001.1, from coordinate 2,252,068 downwards.
TCAATCGCTGTAGCTGTAGACATGGTATTGCCGATGGTACGGGCGATCACACGCTCGCCTGCCTGTACGATTCCGCCGACGATTAAGCCTTTGGCCCCGTTACACAGTACATCTCGGCCAGCCCGGATGCTGGAATGCATAATGCTTTGGGAGACGATAATATCCTCACCGGCCATAACATTGCCATCCTGGATGAACGAGACCTTAACATTTTTACCGGCGCTGACGAGGCCTTTATTATATCCGATGATGCCGCCCGTAATCTCGATGGACCCGCCCGATATCAGCTCGGCCCCCTCTACCCCGCCGACCACCCGGATATCTCCTGCGGATTTGACGGTGAAGCCGGTAAGCACATTGCCGCGGATGACCACCGTGCCCACGAAATCAATATTGCCTGTGCTGTAATCCACATCACCATTGATTTCATACACCGGAAATACATTGATTTTGCCCTTGTCTGTCAGCGTGACCAATCCGTCAATCGCCGAATACATGGAGGTCTCTTCCTGATCCACCACCACATTCTTGCCTACCTTGAAATGAGCCTCCTTCCCTGCCCGGAACGGAAGCTCCTCCCCGGTTACCGTTCTGCCGCTCACACCGTTCTCTGCCGGAATAACCTTGGCAATAAGCTGGCCCTTCCTTACATTATGCAGCCGGACCAGCTCTTTGTAATCCACCCTGCCATCCTCTTTCTCCAGAGGCTTGCGGTCCTCCTCCATATCAACGGTCAGCACAATGCGGCCATCCTTACCGTTGACAGCAGGCTGTCCAATCGCGATCGGCACCCGGTTCCAGAAATATTCTTCCGGGTTGCTGCTAATCCGCTGCACAATATCATGCTGGATACCGAAACGAATATTGTGACTGGACAGGAAGCTCTCAAGGTCCTCGACCGAACAGGTGAAATTCTCATCCTTCTTGGTGAACTGAAGGTAAGCAATCCCCTTATCCTCCGAAAAAGTAATGCTCAGGTATTGGCTCAATACATATTGACCGATCAATTTCTGCTCCCCCTTGTCACCGTCACCCGGTTAATCATTTTGCATTAGAAGGTCCCGGTTCTTCTCAAGTGTTCCTCTTAGCCGCAAAATAGCTTTGGAATGAAGCTGGGAGATTCGCGAAGGAGACAGTGACATCACTTCCGCAATCTCGCTTAAAGATAAATCCTCATAATATAAAAGGGACACGACGGTCCGTTCTTTCACTGTTAGTTTCTCGATGCCTTTGGTTAGCGTATCCCGCAGGTAGAACTCATTCACTTTACGGTCCGGATTCTTGGCCTTGTCATCTACCAATATGGACATTCGTGTCTCTGATTCTTCTTCACGTATAGGATCTTCGAGTGAACAGAGCGACATTACTGCGACATCCTGCAGCATCGTCTGAAACTCCGTTTCCGAAATATTCAGATACTTGCTCATTTCATCGTCACTTACCGATCTCAAATACTTCTGCTCCAGCTGCTGGTAGGCATCCTCGATTTTTTTCGCTTTTTCGCGTACGGATCTGGGAACCCAGTCACTTTGCCGCAGAGAATCAAGGATCGCTCCCCGAACCCGCCACGATGCATAGGTCTGGAATTGAAGCCCCCGCTTGTAGTCGAATTTTTCGATCGCATCAATGAGTCCCATGACACCGTTGCTGGCCAAATCGTCCTTGGAGACGTTTTTGGGCAGCCCTACTGCCAGACGGCTGGACACGTAATCAACAATATGGAGATAACTCTCAATCAGCTTTTTTTTAGCTTCAGGATCGCCGTGCTCTTTCCACTGCTCCCAAAGCAGGTCTGTTTCCGACTGAGTTGCTTTACGCTCGTTCAACGGCTTTCACCCTTCCCAAAGTTTAGTCAGCGGGCAAACATGCGGCGCAAGATGACGGACTTTCGCCGCAGCACTCGCTTATTCTTCTTTCAGGTGACGAACGGCCTTGGCCAATTCTTCAGGATCTTTCATAGAGACTAGCTTCGGAGGCTGCAAAGGCGTGAACCCCCCGGGCTCTTCACTGACCGCCTCCCGTTTTGGGGTTAGCAGGTCTTTGAGCTCCTGATCCTCTTCAGGTGTACTAATATCAAGCTTCCCGCCAAGAGACTCTCCGTTATCGAACAAACCGGCTTCCGGGTCTGAGGATTCTTTTCCGATAATAAAACCCAATACCCATCTCAGGAAGAAAGCAAGCACAAACCAGATAATAAATCCGTACAGGCCCCGGATCAGGCTGGTACCCAGCAGGTTCTGTCCGTTGTTCGCAAGGAAGGTTAGTACAAATCCGATCAGTCCGGCCACAATATTCAGTAATAGTTTCCTGTTCATGGCTAAATTTCCTTCGGGCCTTTTTGAACGCTGCGGATAAAAATCACTCCGGTATTGCAGGAGATTTCTATCGTGCGCCCATAATTGCCGCCCGTGTCCTCCGCGATAAGCGGAATATGAAGGCTCTCAAGAGCAAGCTTGCAGGATTCCACATTCCGAGGCCCGATCCTCATGGTGTCACTCCCTCCGGCAAAAGCAAACATCTGCGAGCCTCCGGCCATCTTGGCCACAATCCGGCTTCTAACCGCCCCCAGCCCCAGCAGGCGGGCCAAAAGCTCAGGCACAGCAGTATCAGCGAACTTGGCGATATTCAGCTGTCCCTCCCTGGCAATCTCTGACGAGGGCAGCATGACATGAGCCATCCCCGCCAGCTTTTTACCGGGATCAAACAGAGTCAGACCTACGCAGGAGCCGAGACCGGTCGTACGAATAAGGCTGTCCTGGCTGCCTACGTTCAGATCCGCCATACCTACTTTAATGATGCTCTGCTCTTCAATCATTGTCGAACGGTACTCCTAAAGCCTTGAATATTTTGGGGAACGATTCCGGATCGGGAATAAGGAAGAATTGTCCTTCAATTTCATTTTGGCCTTCTAAAAAAGTCGTATCGATCAGCAGCGCATCATCGCCCATCTGACCGAACTGCAGCAGCCCGTAGCCAAGAATCGCTCCGGCCATATCCATTGCAAGCGCCGGCACGGTCGGATACATGGTCAGGGAGGTGAAGTCCGCCAGGGAAGAGAGATAAGAGCCGGCCAGAATATTGCCGATCTCGCTTAGTGCGGATAATTCCATCTCACTCAGCTCACCGCCGCCTGAGACTTCAATGCCGGCAATCCGGCTGAGCAGGTTGCTTGCCGCCTCCGGGGTAAGAATAAAGAACAGGTTGCCCGGGGCTTCACCTTCCACACGCAGGAATACAGCGTATACCAGCTCCTCCGCTCCGCCCACCTTATCAGTGATCTCCTCGAAGCTGAGCAGCTGTACCTTAGGCACGGCCATGTCAATCGGCTTATTGAGCAGCTGGGACAAGGCAGTGGCCGCATTACCGGCACCAATATTCCCTACTTCCTTAAGCACATCCATTTTGAAGTCTTTGAAATTCTTGAATAGCTCCATAGGCTAGCCCTCCAGGCTTTCCAGCTGCACGATTTCACTCTTGTTCAGCACTTCAGACAGGTTAAGCATAATCAACAGACGGTCATCCCCAATTTTGGCTACCCCATCCAGATACTTCGCCTTGATACCCCCTACAACATCCGGCGGTACATCGATAATGTCACGGTTCAAGTCGATGACATCATTGGCTGAATCGACAATGAAGCCTACTTCCATCTCATTCACATTGACGATAATGATCCGGGTCTGGTCGGTGTGCTCCGCTTCTTCGATACCGAATCGTCCGCGCAGATCGATAACCGGAATCACAACACCGCGCAGATTGATCACACCTTTGATAAAGGAATAGGTCTTCGGTACGCGGGTAATCGGCATCATACGTTCAATCGTCTGGACCTTCTCTACTTCAATGCCGTATTCTTCAGTGCCAAGCTTGAATACAATTACTTTGATATCTTCAGCCATGGAATGACCCTCCCTGTTCTAACCTGATTATTTGATAAAAGCATTCGGATCGATAATAAGCGCTACCTGTCCGTCTCCAAGAATCGTGGCTCCGGAAATTCCCTGCACCTCTGGGAGATACTTGCCGAGATTCTTGATTACAATTTCGTTCTGGCCAATGAAGTCCTGCACAGCCAAGGCAACCAGCCGTTCTCCCTTGCGGACAACCACGATCTCCGTCTCCTCTTCCGTGCTTTCATCATAGTCCGGAATGGAGAAGATCTTGCTCAGGGAGACCAGCGGAATATGGCTGCCCCGGAACTCCAGCATTCGGTTGCCGTGAATGGTGCGGATCTGGGATTGCTTCACAATTCCAGTCTCCACGATGGAAGAGAGCGGAATGGCATATTTCTCTGAGCCAAGCCGAACCAGCATCGCTGCAATGATCGACAGGGTCAGCGGAAGCTGAACGGAGAAATTCGTGCCTTTGCCCGGTGTGGAATAGATGGTGACGTTACCGCCCAGGGAAGAGATTTTGGATTTGACCACATCGAGACCCACGCCCCGGCCCGATACATCAGAGATGACCTCAGCTGTACTGAATCCAGGCGCGAAGAGCAGCTGGTACGCTTCGTCATCTGTCATCGTGCCCGCCTGCTCTTGGGTAATCACACCCTTTTTGACAGCAGAGGCTAAGACATTCTTCGGATAGATGCCCTTGCCATCCTCTTCAATCTCGATGAACACATGATTGCCGCTATGGAAGGCCCGGAGCTGGACGGTCCCGGTCTCCGGCTTCCCGGCCGCAATCCGGTCTGCAATGGATTCAATCCCGTGGTCAACCGCATTGCGCAGCAGATGCACCAGCGGATCGCCAATCTCATCAATCACCGTACGGTCAAGCTCTGTATCTGCTCCAGTGATGATTAAATCCACCTTCTTGTCCAGCGATTTCGCCAGATCGCGGATCATCCGCGGGAACCGGTTAAATACGGTGTCTACCGGAACCATGCGGAGCTTCATGACGATATTCTGCAAATCGCCGCTCACCCGGCCCATATGCTCGACCGTTTCGGTAAGATCGCCGTTCTGCACCTCTGAGGCCAGTTGCTCCAGCCGGACACGGTCAATCAGCAGCTCGCTGAACAGATTCATCAGCACATCCAGCCGCTCAATATCCACACGGATGGTCCGGGAAGGCGACGGCGCTCCTCCTGCCCGGGCCGGGGCAGCTTTGCCGTTCTCTTCCTTGGGATGCAGAGAAGCCGCAGGGGAAGCATTGCCGGCAGCAACGGGAGCAGCTTCCTGCACCGGAGCCGGAGCGGGCGCTTCGGCTGTAGCTGCCGCAGTGTCTTGTCCCATTTGGCGAAGTGACTCCTGATCAAGCGCCACAGCGGTAACCGCTTCGATCTCTGACAGATTCAGAATCATCTTCTGAATCTCACTTGCATCCTTTTGGGTTATGTAGTAGAGGGAGAATCCGTAATCGAATTTCTCCTGCTCTATGTCCTGAACCGAAGGGAAGGATTTCACGACTTCTCCTGAACGCTCCAGAAGGTCGAAGACCATGTAGGCACGTACGGCTTTGAGCTGACAGTCCTTGCGGATCGCCACATCCACATACAGCACCTGATGGCCTTCCTGAAGGGATTGCTCCAGCACGGAGTACTGGAATTCATCCAGGAACACCTGGGCCGCGCTGGCATTGCCGGACGCAGCGGCAGTGACTTCAGCAGAAGCATTGCCGGCAGAAGGGACCTCTCCGCGTACGATGGCCTGCAGGGAAGAGACAATCGCTGTTACATCGGCCTTGCCCGCTCCCCCGCCGGTGATATCCTCCACCATGGATTCCAGCGCGTCAATACTTTGGAACAGGGTATCAAAAATGAAGTCCTGCATCCGCAGTTTGTTATTGCGCACCAGATCGAGCACGTTCTCCATTTGGTGCGTAAGCGAAGCCAAATCTTCAAACCCCATTGTAGCCGCCATACCTTTCAAGGTATGGGCGGAGCGGAAAATCACCTGAACAATACTCAGATCCTCCGGATTCGCTTCCAGCCCCATCATGCTCTCGTTCAAAGACTGCAGATGATCATTTGACTCATCAATAAACATGGATAAGTATTGGTTCATGTCCATGAGCGGGTACCTCCCCTTCGAGTTCGCTATTCCATTATTTAACGGCTTGTACCAGCCTTGGAGCAATTTCTTGCAAAGGCAGGATGTGTCTTACACACTTCAACTCTACTGCAGACCTCGGCATTCCGTATACCACACAGGTTTCTTCACTCTCTGCAAAGGTTGATGTCACCCCCGAATCATAGAGTGCTTTCATCATACGGGCCCCGTCGCTGCCCATCCCCGTCATAATGACGGCATGACGTTCCAGCGAGGTAAGCTGCAATACCGATTCAAACAGTGTATCTACAGAAGGACGATGTCCATTACGGACCTCTTCCTTAGTAAGCTCTATCATGTATTGGCCGCCAGGCGCAGGAACCACTGTCAGGTGATAGCCCCCGGGGGCAATATACGCCGCACCCTGCCGGAGAATCATACCGTGCTCCGCTTCCGCGACCTCCAGCGCGCTGAAGGTATTCAGACGCTGGGCCAGCGACTTGGTGAAGTTAGGCGGCATATGCTGGACAATGACAATCGGTGCCGGGAAGTCACCGGGAATGTTCTCCAGGAACGCCTTCAGCGCTCTCGGACCTCCGGTTGAGCAGCCTACAGCAACCAGCTTGCGCACGCTCCGGCTTCCGCTTGCCTGGCCTCCTGTTGCTGCAGGAGGTTCTGCGAACGAGCCTGCAGCAACTTCAGCAGCCGCCCGTTGTCCAGCCCATCCGGCGCCCGGCGCCTCCTGGGAGCGGCCTTTGAACCTCTCGGGAGCCGGTTTAGGCACTGCCGGCGCTGGCTTGACTACCCGCTTCGCAGTGGGCGGCTCAGTGCGGGCTTCCGGCTTCCGTTTGTCAGCAGGCGGTTCAAGCGGCGCCCTGACCCTCGGCTTCTCCGTGCCCAGAAGCGGTGCTTTATCCGCTTCTTTCTTGGACGGCTCCAGCTTCCTTCTTACCGGTTCCACAACAGCCCGCGGAGCAGGCGGTTCAGCAGCGGGAGGAGGAGGCTCAGGCGATTTGACGGCGGAAGCGCGGGCTTCACGCCGCTCGCGCGCCAGCATCGCTTCCTTCATCTGCTCCCGGAGGGACACTCCGACAGCGATGATATCCTGGGAGTTTGAAATGGACGGCTTTCGGATGAAATCGAAAGCCCCCCACTCCAAGGCCAGAATCGTCTCCTTCATCCCCTCTTCATTGATGCCGGACAGCATAATCACCGGGAGCGGACGCTGGGCCATGATACTTTTGAGCGCCTCCAGGCCATTCATCTCAGGCATCTCCACATCCATGGTTACGAGATCCGGACGAAGCTCGTTAACCTTCTCAATCGCCTCGCGTCCGTTGGCAGCTGTCGCTGTGACTTGAAAGTCGGCATCATTCTCTATTAAATCGGAAATGATCTTGCGCATGAATGCAGAATCATCAACAACCAGAACTTTATATGGCCTCATAGCTTTTCCACCTCTGTGCCTCAAATTCAGAACAATTATCTGTTTCGTTTCAACCACTTGCTGATGAATCCCTTGATGCCTTGAACTTTAGCGGTTTCTACTGAATCCACAGCCAGATAGCTCTGCGCAAGCCTCTGCACATCCCTGGCTGCAATACTGTTCGGAAAAGCCACTGAGAATGGAATTTGTTTCTTAACGGCCTGTACTACATGCGGATCACTGCTGATGTAACCGAGGAAGGGAAGCTCAAGCTGCAGGAACCGGCTGGCCGCCATCCGGATTTTGTCACTGGTGGCCCGTGCCTCCCGTTCATCCCCTGCCTGATTGACAATCAGCCTGAACGAAACCTCAGGATGCGAATTATGAACAACCTTCATCAGCGCATATGCATCTGTAATTGCGGTAGGCTCAGGCGTGGTCACCACCAGGCAGTCATCGGCAGAAGTGATGAATTTCATCGTTTCCTTGGACAGCCCCGCCCCTGTGTCGAACAGGATGAAATCCATGGTATCGGCAATGCTTGCAATCTGTGTGGTAAAGTAATTCAGATCCGCCTCCGAGAGTGTGAACAGCTCGTCCATCCCGGAGCCCCCTGCAATGAAGGGCAACGCCTGCGGTCCGAGCTGAATGATCTGTCCGATATCCGCTTCCCGCTTGAGCAGGTGGTACAGATTGTATCTGGAGGAGACACCCATAAGGACATCAATATTGGCCATGCCGATATCGGCATCGAACAGAAGCACTCTCCGTCCCATGGCCTTCAGTGCAAGCGCGAAGTTAAGGGTGAAATTCGACTTTCCGACTCCCCCCTTCCCGCTGCATACCGTGATAATCCGGGCGGAGGCACCGCTTCCGGGAGCCTGCCTTGTATCCTGGCTGGAGACCAGCCGTCTTAATGCCTGCGCCTGGTCCATCACCCGCCCCCTGTTCCCAGCAGCATGCCGCCAATCTGCTCCCCTGTGGCCATAAGAAGATCATCAGGAACATTCTGTCCGTTGGTAATATAAGAGAGCTTCAGCGGATAATCATTCAGGACATTGAACAGCGGGCCGTAGCTCCCCGTTTCATCCAGCTTCGTGAATACAACCTTATCCAGCTGGTATCTGCCGAAGTGCTCCGCGATCTTTTTCATATCGCGGCTCTTCGAGGTCAGGCTCAGCACCAGCAGGGTCTCGCTCTTAAGCTCCTTGGCCAGCAGGCTCTGCAGTTCTGCCACCAGCATTTCATTGCGGTAATTCCGTCCGGCGGTGTCCATTAACACCAGATCACAGCTCTCCAGCCGGAACATCGCCCGCTGCAGATCACCCGGCGACTGGACAACCTCCAGCGGCATGTTGAGAATGGAGGCGTAGGTTCGAAGCTGTTCAACGGCCGATATCCGGTAAGTATCCGAGGTAATCAGCCCAACCTTGCGGCCCTGCTTGAACAGCTGCTCCGCTGCCAGCTTGGCAATCGTTGTCGTCTTGCCGACCCCAGTCGGCCCGGCAATATATACAATCCGGGTATCCGGGGCAATACCGCCGGCAATGCGTCCTGACAGAAAACCATCAATCTGCTCTCTGAGCACAGCCTCGAATTGCTCCGGCCCCCAGCTGCTTCCTTCCTCACGGTAACGCTCCAGAACATGTCCGATCCATTCCTCTACGAGAACAGCGTCAGTCTCCTGGTCAATCAGGCGGCTGCGTAAGGATTCCAGCGCATCAGGCAGCTCGGCTGCCCCTGAGGAATAACGTGCGATACGTTCCATCCATTGCTTCATATCCCGGATCTCCCGCAGAACATCGCTTTCAGTGGGAGCAGTATGCTCAGGTTCAGACTGCTCTGTTGCAAGCGATTCATAGATCGCTGCAAGCTTCTTCCGGTTCTCCTCCGGCTGCGGTACAGACGACTGGCCTGCTGTAATATCCTCAGTGCGGATATCCGGCGGCTCTGTCTTGGTCAAAGGCGGCATCACAGCGACGCCTCCGCCCTGCTCCAGCGGATCAGCCAGCGCTGCGGCAATCTCGGCAAACGACTTGGCTGCTGCCGCATCTCTTACCGTCACAGGCGGCGGGAGAGGAGGAGCAGCGGCTGAGGCAGCCTTCTGATAGGCCTCTGGCACTGCATTTCGCGGTACATTCATGGGCGGTGCAGGAATCTTCTCCTGCGCGGCCGCCTTTGTACCGTTCTCCACAGCAGCCACAACCTCAATCTTCTTTTTCGTGAACATGCCCATGAATCCGCCGACCTTTATTTCTTTGGTGCTTAAAATAACGGCATCGCTTCCAAGCTCGCTGCGGATCGAATGCATGGCGTCAGGCATCGTATCGACCACATAACGCTTCACTCTCATAAGTTCACCACCCCGACGCTTTGAATTTCAATGTTTGGCTCCAGCTCGCTGTAGGAGAGCACCGGGATATCCTGCATGGTTCGCTCAATCACCTGGCGCAGATACATGCGAATCGTTGGAGAGGTTAGTACAATCGGCTGCTGGCCGGATTGCAGGAGACGGTTGATCTGCTCCGTAAGCCGCTGATAGACGGTTTGGGTAGATACCGGATCGAGCGCCAAGTAGCTGCCCTGCTCCGTCTGCTGCACGCTCTCGGAAATTTTTTTCTCAAGTCCGGGGCCTACGGTAATGACACGCAGGGTCTCCCCCGTCTGAGAGAACTGCTGGGTAATCTGTCTGGAGAGGGATTGCCGCACATATTCAGTCAGAATGTCAGGGTCCTTGGTATACGTGCCGTAATCGGCAAGCGTCTCGAAGATGGTGACCAGATCGCGGATGGATATTTTCTCCCGCAGCAGCTTGCCCAGCACCTTCTGAATATCCCCGACGGCTAGAATAGAAGGGATCAGCTCGTCCACCAGCACAGGATAATTCTCCCTGAGGTTGTCGACCAGCTGCTTCGTCTCCTGACGGCCCAGCAATTCGTGTCCATATCGTTTGATCAGCTCGGTCAGATGTGTGGCTACAACGGAAGGCGGGTCAACTACGGTATAGCCGGATAATTCAGCCCGCTCCTTCACCGACTCATCGATCCATAGGGCAGGCAGCCCAAAGGATGGTTCGATAGTCTCAATCCCGCTAATCGACTCATCATCATAACCGGGGCTCATGGCGAGATAGTGATTAAGTAATAATTCACCGCCGCCAACGTTATTTCCTTTAATTTTGATGACATATTCATTCGGTTTTAGTTGAATATTGTCGCGAATACGAATAACCGGCACGACAAGACCCATCTCCAGTGCACATTGCCGTCGAATCATGATGATACGGTCGAGCAGATCGCCGCCCTGCCCCGTATCCGCCAAAGGAATCAGACCATAACCAAATTCGAATTCGATCGGGTCCACCGTAAGCAGATTGATGACACTTTCGGGACTTCGCACCTCTTCGATCTGCTTCTCCTCGACCAGTTGTTCATCGGCCATCTGCTGCCTGCTGGCCTTCTGCCCCATACTGTAAGCCGCGTAAGCCATCAGCCCTGCCAAAGGAAGCGTGGACATAATCGTAATCGGGGTAAAGAAACCCAGAAACGCAATTGTCGCAGCCACTATGTATAGAAGCTTCGGATAAGACAGCAATTGTCCGGTCAGATCCTCGGCCAGATTGCCTTCCGAAGCCGCCCGGGTAACGATCAGACCGGAAGCCGTGGAGATCAGCAGGGCCGGAATCTGGCTGACCAGACCGTCACCGATGGTCAGTACAGAGTAGGTTGAGAGTGCTGTCTGGAACGACATGCCGTGAACGGTCATACCGATAATGAAGCCGCCGATCAGGTTGATAATGAGGATGATGATACTGGCAATGGCGTCACCTTTGACGAACTTACTCGCACCATCCATGGCTCCGAAGAAATCCGCCTCGCGTTCGACATTACGGCGGCGTTCCCGTGCCTGCTGCTCATTGATCATCCCCGCATTCAGATCCGCATCAATACTCATCTGCTTACCGGGCATCGCATCCAGTGTGAAGCGGGCGCCTACCTCGGCCACGCGCTCAGAACCCTTGGTGATAACAATGAACTGAACCACAACCAGGATCAGGAAGACAATGAACCCGATCGCGATCTGTCCCCTGGCAATCCAGCTTCCGAAGGTCGCTACGACCTCCCCGGCATGGCCATCAGCCAGAATCAGCTTGGTTGTGGACAGGTTCAGCGCTAAGCGGAACAGCGTGGTGATCAGGAGCAGTGAAGGAAATATTGAGAACTGCAGCGGATCTCTGGTATTCATAGCGACCAATATAATGGTCAGGGCTATCGAGATATTGATAATTAACAGTACATCCAAAAGCCAGACAGGGATGGGCAGAATCATCATCAGCACGATACCGATAATGCCCAGTAGAACTGTTAGATCTTTAGCTTTCAATGTCCTTAACCTCCCCCGGCTTATCTCCTCTTGCCTTTAAGCTTGTATACATAGGCCAGCACTTCGGCAACTGCCTGGAACAGATCAGCCGGCACTACATCACCGATCTCCGCTCTCTGGAACAATGCCCGTGCCAGCGGCTTATTCTCCATCGTTACAACACCATGCTCCTTGGCCAGCTCCCTGATGCGGAGTGCCACATAATCCTGGCCCTTGGCTATAATCTGAGGAGCCTCCATTGTGGAACCGTCATACTTCAGGGCGACTGCAAAGTGGGTCGGGTTCGTGATGATAACATCGGCCTTGGGGACCTCCTGCATCATCCGCTGCATCGCCATTCTGCGCTGACGTTCCCTGATCTTGCCTTTGATGATGGGGTCGCCCTCCATCTTTTTGTACTCATCCTTAATGTCCTGCTTGGACATCTTGAGACTCTTCTCATGCTCGTATTTCTGATAGATATAGTCCAGTACAGCCATTATAAAAAGAGCCGCTGCAATCTTGATGCCCAGGCTCATGGTCAGCTTCGCAACGAAGCTGTATGTCCCTTCCGCATCGACATGCGAGAGACGTGAAAAGCTCTCCTTCTGTCCCCAAAGCGTACTGTAGACCAGATAGGCAATCAGGATGAGCTTGAAGACAGATTTGAGGAACTCTACTACGGAACGCATGGAAAAAATATTTTTGAAGCCTTTGATGGGGTTAATCTTGCTGAACTTAGGCGTAATTCCTTCGCCCGAAGCCATAAAGCCTACCTGTGCGAAATTTGCCACAAGCGCCAGCAGGAAGGTGATGCCCAGCAGCGGAGCGAGCAGAATGAGGATCTGCAGCCCGTACTGGTTGAACAGTGCCGAGATATTCTCCGGTGTTACCTCAAGCATCATCCGGTTCTGGAACACATCTGTATACAGCTTGATAAACCGTTCTTTCATGAAGCCGCCGAAGACGCTCAGTGACAGCAGCGCCGAGAAGAGGACCACTGCACCTGACATTTCAGCACTTTTGGCAACCTGCCCCTTCTTGCGGGCATCCTGCCGTTTCTTCGGAGTGGCCTTCTCTGTCTTATCTCCCCCGAACAGCTGAAGGTTCAGTTTGTATCTTGCCTGTTTTGCCAAGACGATCTCTCCTTACCGTAGCCTAAGGGCTCTTCCCAATGAGGCCAAGCAGATTGTGCATGGACTCGAACATAATCTCGAAGAGATTCTGGAACAGCGCAGCCAGCCCCGGCATCAGTATAAGAAGCAGCGCCAGACCGATAATGATTTTGAGCGGAACACCGATGACAAACACATTATATTGCGGAGCCGTTCTCGCCAGGAAGGCCAGGCCTACATCCGTCAGGAACAGTGCAGCGACCAGCGGAGCCGACATTTGGAAGGCCAGCATAAAGGATTGGGCAAAGGTGCGGATCAGAAACTCCGACAAGCTTCCGCCGATCATTTTGAGGAACAGATCATTATCTATCGGCACCCATTTATAGCTGTATACGATAGCATCCAGCAGGTAGTGGTGGCCATTCATGCTCAGGAACAGCAGCAGTGCAATCATATACTTGAAGTTGCCGATAATCGGTGCCGAAGCCCCGGTCATCGGGTCAATGACGTTCGCAATCCCGAACCCGATCTGAATATCGATAAAAGAGCCCGCAGTCTGAATCGTCATAAACATCAGGTAGGCGATAAACCCAAGCAACAGCCCGATTAATGCCTCCCTGATAATCAGGAGGATAAACCCCAGATCCTGCGGAACCGTAATATTCATGCTGCCTGAGCTGAAGATGACCATGGACACAAAAAAAGACAAACCGATTTTGAATGTTGCCGGCACGCTTTGTGACGAAAAGACAGGAACGACAACAAAAAAGGCGGTAATTCGACAAAAAATCAACAGAAAGACAGGAAAACTTTGCAGCAGGGTCTCTATATTCATAGTCTCAACCGATATACATATAGAGACTGCCCAGAATTTGACTGGTGAAATCCACCAGCTTCGTTATAATCCACGGACCGAACAGCAGTAGAGCAAGCAGTACGGCAACGATTTTGGGAACAAACGCCAGGGTCTGCTCCTGAATCTGGGTCGTGGCTTGAAAAATACTGACGATCAGTCCTACCACCAGACCAAGAATCAGCATGGGGGCGCTGGTCTCCAGCACTAAATATACGGCTTGGCCGGCCAGACCGATAATAAACTCCGCATTCATCCCATGTGCCTCCTCTTACAAGTCAGGTGTTAAAACTCAGCAGCAGTGATTTGACTACTAGGTACCAGCCGTCCACCAGCACAAAGAGCATAATTTTGAAAGGCAAAGATATCATGACCGGCGGCAGCATCATCATCCCCATGGCCATCAGGGTGCTGGACACCACAATATCAATAATAAGAAAAGGAATAAAAATCATAAAGCCCATGGTAAAAGCCTTCTTCATCTCGCCGATTGCAAAAGCAGGTACCATTACTGTTAAAGGAATATCATTATAGCTGGCTGGCTTCACTGTAGCGTTATTGCCGGTATAGTTCATGAACAGCAGCAGGTCCTTCGTGTTCGTCTGCTTGAACATAAACTCCTTAATCGGCTCCTGCGCTTTGTTCAGTGCTTCGCTCTGGGTCAGGGTGCCCTTCATATAGGGCTGTAAGGCCGTCTCGTTCACGGTTGCCAGCGTCGGCGACATAATGAACAGGGTTAAGAATAGAGCCAGCCCTACAAGCACCTGATTCGGAGGCATCTGCTGTGTACCAAGTGAGGTTCTTACGAACCCAAGTACGATCACGATCCGCGTGAAGCTGGTCATCAGCACCAGGAATGAAGGAGCAATGCTAAGCACCGTTACCAGCAGCAGGATGGAGATGGAGCTTGTCCCTCCGCTTGGAGCATCGTTGTCCCCCACCGAAATATTGATATTAGGAATCGGGTCAGCATGAACCGGATGCAGGAGCAGCACACTGAAAATACCAAGCAGCAAAAAAGAAAGAATCAGCTTTTTTTTCATAAATCCTCCGACTCTTTCCTGAGATCCTCATCCCTGCGCAGTTCCTCCAGCTTCTCTTTGCGCTCTGGCGCCAGGGCAAGCTTGGATTGCAGCGTCTCATAGAAAGACGAAGTCTCATGAATCTCAATTTCCTGGGACGGCACCTCACCGCGCAGCTTGGACTTGATTTTGGCGATAAGCGGTGCCATGAAGTTGTCCGTTCCTGAGGCCTGGTCTTCAAAAGCGGATATAATCAGCGCTACCTCTGCCGGATCGGTGATCTTATCCATCATGGTGATGTCCTCGCCCACTCCGATCAGATAGAGGCTGCCGCCCAGCTCAATGACCTGAACCGACTTATTCGGACCCAGCCCCAGCGCACCCAGCGTACGGATGGAACGGCCGCTCATCAGAGTCTGATTGCGGCGTCCCAGAAAACGGATCAGCAGCACGATAAGAATAACAATGACTGCCAGAAAAAAAACAACCTTCAATAAATTCAGCAGGGCATTACTACTGTCTCCGAGCGTTCCGGAAGCAAATAACATACCTCTTTCCTATATACCCAGCGTTTTATTGATGGCTTCAATGACACGGTCTGCCTGGAAAGGCTTCACAATAAAGTCCTTGGCACCGGCCTGGATTGCATCAATAACCATAGCCTGCTGACCCATGGCTGAACACATAATGACTTTGGCATTGGCATCTACTTTTTTGATCTCCTTAAGGGCGGCGATTCCGTCCATTTCAGGCATGGTGATATCCATCGTGATCAGATCCGGGCGCAGTTCCTTAAATTTCTCTATAGCCTGTGAACCGTCCTGGGCTTCACCCACTACCTCAAATCCGTTCTTCGACAAAATGTCCCGGATCATCATTCTCATAAATGCTGCATCGTCCACGATTAGAATTCGGTTAGCCATTTTTACAAAATCCTCCCTAAGTATGCTTATTGTAATTTTTGTATACGGTCCCACTGGCTGACGATATCCGTAACGCGGACACCGAAGTTCTCGTCGATAACTACGACTTCCCCCTTGGCAATGAGCTTGTTGTTAACCAGAATGTCAACAGGCTCACCTGCCAGCTTGTCCAGTTCAATAATTGAACCTTGCGACATTTCCAGAATATCTTTGATCTGCTTCTGGGTCCTTCCTAATTCTACGGTTACCTTCAGTGGTATGTCCATTAATAAATTTAAATTATTTTCGTCAATATTGCCAAAAGCCCCTGCACTCAGATTCGCAAATTGCACAGGCTGCACATTTACATTACGGCCCTGTGCCGGATTCTGCGGCTGAGCCTGCGGATAGGGCGTGCCTTGCGGCGGCATTCCGTAAGGCGGCATGCCCTGCATCCCATACGCCGGCATCCCTGCCGGAGGATAATAATATCCCCCTTCCGGCATTCCCGGATAAGGCGGCATGCCCTGACCCTGCGGCGGATATTGCGGCGGGTACCCTCCCGCCTCCGGCGCTGGCATCTGCTGCTGAGCTGCAGGCGGCGCCTGCGCTGGTTCCGGTGCTGGTGCTGGTGCGGCTGCCGCAGCCGGAGGCGGTGTAGCTTCCGCAGAGGAGACTGCCGCTTCCTGGTCAGCCTGGCTGACATCGCCTAGCAGCATGGTCACCATATCCTTGGCGAATTGTACAGGCAGCAGCTGCATGATCGTGGAATCAATCAGATCACCGATCTTGAGGCGGAAGGAAATCTGGATCAGAGTCTCATCATCCGGCAGGCTGCCTACACCTTCTCCGCTGGACATGTTAAGAATATCAATGCCAGGCGGAGAAATGTTGACGAATCTGTTGAAGATCGTTGACATTGAGGTAGCGGACGAGCCCATCATCTGGTTCATCGCTTCCTGCACGGCACTGATATGAATCTCGTTCAGTTCCTCGTCTTTGGGATCTCCTTCCCCGCCGAGCATCAAGTCGGCAATGACCTGTGCATCCCGGATCTTGATCACCAGAGAATTAATTCCCTGGAAACCGTCAACATACTGTACGTGAACAGCTACATGAGGTTTGGGAAAGGCTTCCTCGAACTCTCCGCGTGTAATAATGGATACCTTAGGGGTAGTAATGTCTACCTTCTTACCCAGCAAGGTGGAGAGTGCGGTTGCCGCACTTCCGAAGGTGATATTGCCGATCTCTCCCAATGCATCCTGTTCAAAAGGTGTTAAGTAATCATCCACGGTCTTCGGTGAAGGAGCCAAATTGCCTTCCGCAGACTGTCTAAGAAGAGCATCTATCTCTTCCTGGGACAAATAATCTTTACTCGTCAAACTCTTCAACCCCTTCGCTGACAATCTCGTCTATTTGCACAGCCACACGTTCTTTGATCATCCCCGGACTTCCAATGAATTTCAGCTTGTCCCCCACCTTAATCGACAGACCGGAATCCACCGTCTTGTTAAGAGAAATCACGTCGCCGATGCTGAGCCCGAGAAATTCAGCAATGGATAAATTCGATTCGCCCAGCTCAGCCACGATGGGAAGCTGCGCCCGGTGCACTCTTGCCCGGATGGCTTCGAGCTCTACCTCATCCCGCACCTTTTTCTCAGAGACAAACCACTGGTGCACCGAGAGTCTTGACATAATCGGCTCCAGCACAACGTGCGGGATACAGAGATTGATCATCCCCGTTGTGTCTCCTATTTTGGTACTGAGGGAGATCAGGGCAATCGTTTCATTAGGCGATACAATTTGCATAAACTGCGGATTCGTTTCCAGCGCCTCCATCCGGGGATGGATATCAAGCACCGTCTTCCAGGCTTCCTGCAGACTTTCAAAGCATCTGCTGAAAATCCTCTCCATAATGGTCGTTTCGATTTCAGTCAACGCATTGATTTTGGAGGGTGCCGTTCCGAAGCCGCCAAGCAGACGGTCCAGCATGGCAAAAGCAATATTCGGATGCACCTCCATCACCATCCGGCCCTCCAGCGGCTCGGCCTCAAAAATATTCAATATCGTCATTTTGGGAATGGAGCGGATAAACTCGTCATAAGGGAGCTGCTCTACTTGAACGACATTGATCTGCACGAAGGTGCGCAATTGGGCCGAAAAGTACGTTGTAAGGTAGCGGGCAAAGTTATCATGAATCCGGGTTAAGCTGCGGATATGATCTTTGGAGAAGCGTACGGCCCGTTTGAAATCATAGGAGCGGATCTTTTTAGTGGTTTCTTCTTTTTTAAGTTCGTCGGCATCCATTTCACCGGATGAAAGTGCAGCAAGCAGAGCATCAATTTCGTTTTGTGATAGTACATCAACCAATTCAATCACCCCCCTATCAAAGAATAGACCCGCCTGCAGCTACATAGATGCCAGTATAAATTTGGTGAATTCAATCTGGGTGATAGAACCTTCAGTCAAATTCTTATTGATGATGTTCACCAGCTTGCTGCTGAACTGATCTTTGCCGCTGGCCCCATTCAGCTCCTCGGGTTTGGCATCGGCAATCGCTTTGATGATCAGCGGTGTTATTTTAATAGATTTTATCTTTTCGAATTCTTCCTTGGACGACGCCGAATCTAATTGCAGCGCG
This sequence comes from Paenibacillus sp. FSL R7-0302, assembly GCF_038006885.1. NCBI lineage: Bacteria > Bacillati > Bacillota > Bacilli > Caryophanales > Paenibacillaceae > Paenibacillus > Paenibacillus sp. FSL R7-0302. The sequence continues at coordinate 2,233,751 of NZ_JBBOWB010000001.1, read as the reverse complement.
AGGTCAACTGAAAGGATGTAATCGGGATCGGCAAGATTAGTTTTGATATCATTGATTTCGGCCGTCATCTCAACAATTTGATCAGCAGTCATCTTCTTCGTCTCCACGTTCTGGACAGCCTTGTTCACTTCATTCCCGTCACCCGGGAAAAATCTGTCCATCAGCAAGAATGCAGCGACTACGATAAGTGTAACGGCCAGCAATATCGTGATGAGCCATGGCAGCATCTTTTTCATGAAAGCTCCTCCATTGACTGGACTTTAATGGTGGCAGCGTGTGTGCCTATGTCCCTGTTATATTCCTTGATCTTGCTAATGACTTCATCGGCCTTCTCAAGCACGATCAGCCTTTTGCCGGTTACCAGCGTAATATACGTGTCCGGTGATTCTTCAACCATTTCAACCAGCAGGGCATTCAGCCACATCCCCGCCCCGTTCAATCTTGTTACCGAAATCATGACAGGCCTCCTAACCTAAATAGGGGGAGGAGCTCCTCCCCCACGACTGCAATAACATTCCGCTGCAGGCAAAATGTTATTATTCAGCAAGTTACATATTATGGTTCAGGCTTAACGCTTCAGATTAACTACTTCCTGTAATACTTCATCGGAAGTGGTGATAATCCGCGAATTCGCCTGGAATCCACGCTGGGTAACAATCATTTCTGTGAACTCACCGGTCAGATCCACATTGGACATTTCCAGCTGGCCGGAAACGATAGTACCTGTTCCGGCTTCTGGATCATTGGCAGTTGTCGGTTCCAATGCTCCTTCAGCATTTGCATTTAAGGACATACGGTACAGGTTGCCGCCGATCTTCTCAAGCCCCTGAGGATTGCTGACTTTACCCATGCCAATCTGAACACCGGATTCAGTAGTGCCGTCCGCCATCGTCTGCACAATCGTTCCGTCACTGGAGATGGAGAATGCCGTAACATCGTCACCGATCTGAATGGGTGCGCCCCCGGAGTCAACGACATGTAAGCCATCCGATGTAATCAGATTGCGGCTGGCGTCCACATGGAAATCTCCTGCACGGGTCAGGAACGGTACTTCCTGGTCACCCGTAAGCTTCACCAGAAAGAATCCGTCTCCGTCGATCCGCAGATCTGTGGGGTTATTCGTTGTCATCGCACTACCAGCTGTGTGCATAGTATCAACGGAACCGATGGATACGCCAAGACCGATCTGCTTAGCATTGACCCCGCCTTGTCCCTCTTCCCCGGGTGCCGTAACCCCGGAGACAGTCTGGCTCATAATATCCTTGAACATCACGCGCCCTGACTTGAAGCCGATAGTATTGACATTCGCAATATTATTACCAATGACATCGAGCTTAGTCTGGAATCCGCGCATACCTGAAACCCCTGAGTACATAGATCTTAACATTATTAATCGTCCTCCCGGTTATAGAGTCTTCTGACTCTTAAGAATTGAAAGATGAAGCTGGAGCGGTGGCCGCGTCAGTCGGTCGGCAGCCACTTTCGGCTCTCCAGTAAGGACCAGCCGAGGTCAAGATATAATTACCGCACTGTCAATCTGCGTGAATACATTGTCTTTCATTGAATTGCCGTCCATCGCAGTAACCACTGTCCGGTTCTTTACACTTACAATCAATGCCATGTCCTTCATAAGAATCAGAGATTCTTTGCTGCCCTTAGCGGCTGCTTTGTCTACCGCCGAGGAGATCTGATCCAGCTGGCGGCTGCCAAGCTCGATTCCCCGCTGCTCCAGACGCTTCGCTGCATGATTGCTGAACTTCAGCATATTCTTCTGCAGCACACTCTCGAACGACGCTTCAGGACTTGAGGAGCCCTTAACAGATTGCTGACGCTGCAAGGCGGAAGGATGTACAGCTGCCGGATATAACTGTCCGATAGTTATTCTGTCACTCATGTTGCTTCCCCGCTCTCCCCGTTTGCCCCAGTCTCGCTAGCCGCTGGAGTCTCACTGGACGCTGGAGTCTCACTGGCCCCTGGAGTCTCGCTACCCGCTGCAGGTGTAGTGCCGGCATTCTGAATTTGCGTAATATCCGTCAGAGCAATCCGCTCCTTGCCTACCACTGCATATTGCACACCGCTGCTGACAACAATCGATTCGACATTGCCTGATTTCGGCAATTTCGTCTCGGCATCCGTCCAGGTGATATCCTTCCCGATCAATCCTGACACAGAGCCAAGGGACTGATTCAGTGCTGTAAGCTGGGTGGATATGTTCATAAGCTGCTCTACAGATGAGAACTGAGCCATTTGAGCGATGAATTCCTTATCCTCCATCGGCTGCATCGGGTCCTGGTTCTGCAGCTGGGTAATCAGTATTTTCAAGAACTGATCCTTGCCCAGTGTAGAGTTGCCTGTGGTCTTGGGTGTCTTATCATTCGCTACATAATTCCATTGGTTGCTGTTAGACACGGGATTCGTTGCCATATCATTTCACCTCGCTTATCCTGTCGATCAAATCTTGGTTGAGAATCCGCCGCTCTGGTTACTGTCCTGCTGAGCTGCTGACACCCAGTCCTTCCATTCCCCATTAAGCTCTGCGGCAAGCACGGCATCTGCCGATTCTTCCTGGCGTTCCCGTGAACGTCTGCCTTGCTGCTGTCCGCCCGCGCCTGTCTGCTGACCCTGACCTCCGGTCCACTGTGACTGAGGGGAGCTGTTGTTCTGCGTCACTTCGAGGCGCTCTACTTGAAGTCCCTGGGACTGCAAGGCCAATCGAAGCTGACTCATCTGCTGCTCAAGCATATCCTTGGTTCCGGCATGCTGGGTCATGAACTGTGCCACCAGATTACCGTTTTGCATGGAAATCTTCACATCCACTTGTCCCAGATTCTCCGGGAATAAGGTAATCGTAGCTTCAGCGACTCCGCCCTTCTTGACAATCTCAAGCTTGCCGCTGATGAAGGTGTTCATCTCCTGGGCGAATTGCTGAACCGGCACTGGCGCGGCTTCCGCCTTGAGCGGTGCAGTAATTCCGTGCCGCAGGGATAATTGGCCGGCCGTTACAACCTCCGGCTCCGCGGTTGCTGCTTCGCCAGCGGGCAAAGCCTCCTCGGCTGATACGGTCTTCTTCATCGAAGCTGCCATTCCTGCGAGAACAGGAGTGGAGCCCTCATCTGCAATTACAGCTTCGGCGGTACTGGCTGCTGCTGCATCCAACATGGAACGAGTGCTAGCTGAAGCCCCCAATAACCTACGGACATCCGTTGCCAAATCTGCTTTGCTATACATTTCCACCTTGGGCTCGCTTTCCGTTGCCTGCTTAAGCGGCACCGCTGGAGCATCCACAACTGCTGGAGCCTTGTTAGCCATGGACTTGTGATTAACAGGCGCACTCTCCGCCATAATAGCCGAGAATTGATTCAGAAGCGCCGCTCCTTTGGCAGCAGTCTCCTGATCCCCGCTGACAGCTGCCGTCTGAACCTGTTGAAGCAGGCTGTTCAGTTCATCTTGAACGGCAAAGCGCAGGGTTTCAGGGTTCTTGGCAAGCGGCGACAAGCTGATGGATGTATCAGCAGCAGTAGCCGAGGCATCCTGTGAACCTGTAGAGGGATTGCCGGACACAAAAGCAGATACTTGAAGCAGCCAGCCTTGAAGCGCTGCAATCAGCGCCGGATCAGCCGCAAGGCTGGTGTCCAGCTTCTCAATATCCTGCACAAGACCTTCCAGCAGATTCGTTTGCTTGACATCTGCGCTGCCTGTCTCTTCTCCCTTAGCCTGAACAGCACTCAGGAGTCCCTGCAATAATGAAGCCAAATTACCGGCTGCAGGAGTCTCAGTGCCTTTGACAGCGGTAACTCCCACCATGCTTTGCACAAGCGTCTGGGCAAATGGCGTCGCCGGATTAACCGTTCCGGTTGTTCCCTGCGTTGTGCCGCCGGAAGCAGCCAGATTGCCTGCGGTTAAGGTTTGTAGAATAATACTCATCTTTTTCACCTCCCTTCAAAGGTTATTTCCCGCCCATCAGACGGTTGACAATTTTGGCTGTCTGTTTGCTGTCTTTCTTGGTCATCTCCCCCAGAATCGAGGAGCGGACCGAATCACTGACCGTATTCAGCACCGTGATAACCTTATCCGGACTAAGGCTGTACATGGAGCCAAGCAGCACTGCCGCATCCGCAGCGGGCATACTGGTAAAGGTCTGGCCTAGCTTCTCCTGATCCAGATTAGCTGAAGGCTTGGGAGTAGCGGTACCCGCCTCCTGCTTCAGCCGGGATTGCAGGGCTGCAATAGCCATATCGGTTGAATTTGTGGTTTCTTTTAGCTTTATGGAGACATCTGCCGCTTTTTTGGCATCCATTTTTTCCAGGATGGCCGTTTTGCTGGCATTACTCATGACACTGAAGATTTGAACCATCTCATCGGTAGTCAAATTCTCCATAATCGGTGCCGCTTTGGAGGCCTTCATGCCGGCGTAGAGCTTGGCCAGATCCGTCACTTTCTTCAGATAAGGATCTTCCTCTTCCTCAGTGGCTGCAGCCGTTTCAGCGGCAGTCTTTAACTCTTCAACCTGCTTTTGAAGCGCTTCAGCCTTGGTGGTCTCCGCCGCCTTGTCTTCCTCAGCCTTCTTCAGCTTCTCCTCCTGGGCGGTAAGCTGTGCTTTGAGCTCTTTGATCGTGCTCGCGGAGCTGGCGGCTTGCTCCTTGCTCTCAGCCGGCGGATTCTCTGCGGCTTCACCCGGCGCTGCCGGGTCTGGGGGCGGATCAGGCACCCATTTCTCTATAACAGGAATTTTGTTGGCAATCGCCAGCACGTTGTTACGGATATCCATATTAAATAGGGTGAGCAGTACGCCAAGCAGTACAAGCGTGAAAATGATTGGAATCATCAAGAACAAAAAACGCTCTAATTTGCCTGCCGACCCTTCATCTTCAAATTCCATCTGATTATTTGCCACTGGCGGAAACCTCCCGGGTTAGAGGGATTTCATCGCGAAGCGGACGGTAGCCATCTCATCCAGTTCGTTTTGTTCCCGTAAACTCATATTCTGCAGAAATGCGGTTTGTGCTTTGTCTTTGGCCTTAAGCCATACCTTCTCATCCAGAACCTTAGTACTCAGGTGATCCTGCTTATTCTGAACCTCAACATGTGCCCGGCTGATATCGGAATGCTTGCGGGCAATGCATTTGTCGAGATAATCTACGTAATCCTGCATTTCGCGAAGCTTAGCCATCGGTGTCTTCTGCTGTGCTGCACTTTGCAGGGACAACATCAGCGTGCTGCGCTGGCCGATTAATTCATCAAGGCTTTTTTCCTGTGCCTGCAGTTCTCCGAGCGCGCTTGAGAGCATCCACTCTGCCTGTGTTTTTTCGTTACCCTTCAAGTCCACCACTTTTTGAAAAGTATAATGGAATCTCATGATCAATCAACTCCTCGAGAACTGTGAAATTAAAGTCTGCTGCACTTCGCTAAGGGTTACCTTCTCGTTCACTTTTTGCTTGGTGAAATCCCAGATACTGTCGATGTAATGCATCGACTCATCGATTTGCGCGTTAGAGCCCCTCTGGTAGGCTCCGATGTTAATCAGATCCTCGGAATCCTTATACACCGCCATCAGGCGCTTCACATTCTCGGCTGCTGCAATCTGCTCCTCCGGGGCGATATCCTTCATCACCCGGCTGATGCTTGCGAGAACATCGATCGCCGGAAAATGTCCTTTGTTGGCTATATTCCGGTTCAGAACAATATGTCCGTCCAAAATACCGCGTACAGCGTCTGCTATCGGCTCGTTCATATCGTCACCGTCAACCAGCACCGTGTAGAACGCGGTGATTGAGCCTGTAGGACCCGTCCCGGCCCGTTCCAGCAGCTTAGGCAGACTGGCGAACACAGAAGGTGTATACCCTCTCATCGCAGGCGGCTCACCGACAGCCAGTCCCACCTCGCGCTGCGCCATCGCATAACGCGTTACCGAGTCCATCATGAGCATGACATTCAGACCACGGTCACGGAAGTACTCGGCAATCGTAGTAGCGATCAGCGCCCCCTTGATCCGGATCAGCGCAGGCTGATCGGAAGTAGCCACAATGACTACCGAACGCTGAAGGCCTTCAGGTCCCAGATCACGCTCAATGAAATCAAGCACCTCTCTGCCCCGTTCACCGATCAGCGCAATCACATTGACATCTGCCGAGGTGTTGCGGGCAATCATCCCCATCAGGGTACTCTTCCCCACACCCGAGCCGGCAAAAATCCCCACACGCTGCCCCTTGCCGATCGTCAAAAGTCCATCGATAGCCCGGACTCCAATGCTGATCGGCTCGGCGACCCGCGGGCGGTTAAGCGGATTGGACGGAATGTTGAAGGTAGAGCTATGCGGCATTCTGGCCGGTATCAGCGAACCGTCCAGCGGCTGACCCAGACCGTCGAGAACCTTCCCGAGCAGCTCCGAGCCGACTTGAACGCTCAGCGGCTTGCCGGTGCCCACCACATCACAGCCTGGCCCGATGGCCTGCAGTTCGCCAAGCGGCATTAACAGCACCTTGTTATCACGGAAACCCACAACCTCTGCCTGAAGCGGCTTACTTCCTTTGGCAGGATAGATATAGCACACATCACCGATGCTGGCGTCAGGCCCTTCCGACTCCACCATCAGCCCGATAACCTGTGTAACCTTACCGTTAATCCTTACCGGATCGAAGTTACGCAGCTGATCTTTGTATCTTCTGCTGTCAAGCATCGTCGTCCCCATTTCCGTGTTCTTCCGAGTCCAGAGCGATTCTTAGCAGCTCTTTTTTAATTTCGGCAAGCTGGGTATCAACCCGGGCATCGATACTGCCGAAGGAAGACCGGATCACACATCCCAGATCTCTGACTGTTGAATCCGGGAGGATCTGCAGTTCAGCCTGAGAGTCCACAGCAAGCGAGAGTTCTTCGCGGGCCGCATTGACAAAAGCAAACTGTGCAGGAGACACACAGAGTGAGATCAGCCCCTGCTCGCGTTTGCGGGCCAGGTTCTTACGGATCAGATCCATCGCAAATTGCGGTTCAACGGTCAGCTGCTTGTCCACGATTTTCTCAGCAATATCGCAGCTTAGCTCTACAAGAAACGGTTCCGCCTCCTGAATAATTACATCTCTTGCCCGGTAGGCTTCCTGAAGCACGGTCCGCGCTTCTTCCATCATCTCGGCGAGACGCCGGGACATCTCCTGCTCTGCTTGAGCCAGACCTTCCTGGTACCCTTGCTGATAGCCCTCGGATTTGACGGCTTCGATCAGCAGCTCATCTTGTTCTCTGCGCTCGCGCCACCATTCTTCAGCTTCCGTCCGTGCTGATTCCACAATATTCTCCGCTTCCTCGGAGGCGCTGCGGACTTGACTCTCCGCGAAATCCTGAGCATCCTTCAGCATTTGCTTGCGTGACTGCTCCGCTGCCTCTCTCGCGGGGTCCTGGTAGTGTACTTCACCCGGAGGCTCTTCAGGAGCCGGCTCTTCAGTCAGACCTGCATGATGCCTGGCCTGTTCAAGACGCTTCAGCACATCTACCGGAATATATTGAGAATGCTTGATCAGCTTAGACAATAATGTCATCTCCTCCGCCACGGGCGATGATAATTTCACCAGACTCTTCGAGTCTGCGGATCGTGCCTACGATGCGGGTCTGTGCTTCTTCCACATCACGCAGCCGCACAGGTCCCATGTATTCCATTTCCTCGCGGAAGGTCTCGGCCATACGCTTGGACATATTGCGGAAGATCACATCCCGCACTTCCTCGCTGGCCACCTTGAGCGCAAGCTGCAAGTCCGCGTTGTCGATATCCTTGATAATCCGCTGAATCGAGCGGTTGTCGACATTGACGATATCCTCGAAGACGAACATCCGCTTCTTGATTTCCTCGGCCAGCTCCGGGTCCTGAATTTCCAGGGAATCCAGAATGGTCCGCTCTGTACCGCGGTCTACGCCGTTCAAAATCTGTACAATCGATTCGATACCGCCTGCATTCGTATAATCCTGGGTGACTGTAGCAGACAGCTTCTGTTCCAGTACACGTTCGATTTGGGTGACCACCTCTGGAGAGGTGCTGTCCATAATCGCTATTCTTCTGGCCACCTCCGCCTGCTTCTCCTGAGGCAGGGAAGACAGAATGGAGGCCGCCTGTTCAAATTGCAGATAAGAGAGTACAAGTGCAATAGTCTGTACATTCTCGTTCTGGATGAAGTTGAGAATCTGGTTCGGATCAGCCTTACGGGCAAAATCAAAAGGTCTTACCTGCAGCGTTGCCGTCAGGCGGTTGATGACTTCGAGCGCCTTGGCCGAGCCGAGAGCTTTCTCAAGAATCTCCTTGGCGTAATTGATACCGCCCTGTGAGATATATTCCTGTGCGAGACAGATCTGATGGAATTCGGACATAATCGACTCTTTTTCCCCGCTGTCCACCTTGCGTACATTCGCAATTTCCAGCGTCAGCTGTTCGATCTCCTCATCCCGCAGATGCTTAAATATTTGTGCCGATACTTCAGGCCCTAGTGTGATAAGCAGGATCGCCGCCTTTTGACGGCCGCTGAGTCCCTGCTGGCTAGCTTTTGCCATCTCTTCACCTCTGTTCTTCAGCAAGCCAGGTGCGGAGCAGATTCACGAATTCATCCGGCTTCTTCTTCGCCAGACTTTCCAGCTGCTTACGGACCTGACTTTCATTCGTCACGCTATCCATATTAATTGAAGGGAACTCGGTAGGAACCTGCAGCGGAATATCTTCTTCGACCTCTTCCTCCTGCTTGTTCTTGCGGCTGCGGTAGATCAGATAGCCTCCGCCTGCACCGACCAGCAGAGCAGCCGCACCGATGGCCCAGATCATCCAGGTTGCCAGTCCGCCGGATGCGTTCTCGGCAGTGGCACCTCCAAATTGTTGCGAGAATACCGAAACTTTTTTGGTCAGGTCTGCGTCTGTATAAGTGATACCTGAATCTGCCAGGGACGCGCGGACAATGTTGACCAGAATGTTCTGTATCGCTCCTGAAGTAGCCTCGTCCAAAGTTGTTTGTCCTGCAGGTGGTTCAACCGCGACATTTATGGTTAAATCTTTTACAGTATATGGACTTGCGATAATATCTTTAGTGATTCTAGTAACTTCATAGTTCCTTGTCTCCGATGATTCCTCAGAAGAAGAAGCACCTGTGTCAGCCCCCGCAGGATAACCTGCAACATCTTCAGATCCTGTACCTGCGACTCCTCCGGAAGTGTTCCCTTGGCCCGAGAATGTTTTGCTGATAATCTGCGAGCTGATCTCAATCCCCTTCATATTCTCAGCATCCACCGGTACTACGACATCTTCCTTTCTGTTCTCCTTATCGAAATTAAGCTTGGAGAACACCAGGACATCGACCTTATCGGGACCTGTGAGAGTACTCAGGAATTGCTTCACATCTCGCTTCACATCATCTTCGAATTTTTTCTTGAGTGCGAAGTTCTCTTCAACCTGGCTGGAGATCCCCGCCTGGCCGCCCTTGGCCGTCGGTTTCAGCTCCACCTCGTTGTTGGTGATTGTAATGTTGTCGATGGGAAGATTCGGGACAGCGGTCTTCACGAGATTGAAGTAGCCGTCAATATTCTCCTGGGAAGGTCTGAATCCCGGATCAAAGCTCATCACCACGGAAGCCTGCGCTTTCTCCTGATCCTCCTGTGAGGCGAATACTGTCTCCTTCGGCAGGGTAATGAGAACCTTGGCGTCTTTGATCCCCTGCATCCTTCTCATCAGCTGTTCAACTTCACCATTAAGCGCATTGTTGTATTTAACATTGAATTCACTGTCTGTAGTACCGATCATGGACGAGGATTCATTGAATACCTTGTACCCGATTGAGCCTTGCTGAACGATTCCCTGAGAACCAACAGCTATCTTGATACGTGCAGCGTCCGTACTGGGAACTGAGATACTTTTACCATCCGGGCTTAAACGGTAAGACACCCCTGATGTATCCAAATAACTCATAACTCCCGCTGAATCGGTACTGTCCAGGTCCTGAAAAGCAACCTCGTATTCCACCTTCGATAACTGCATGGTCGTAACTACGATTATTATAATGATAATAAACAGAGTGGAGAAAAATAATATCTTCTGTTTACCGCTGAATCTGTTCCAATACTGGGTTATCTTCTCCCGGTACTGGGCCAATCTTTCATTCACAGTGTCACCCCATCCGAAACGTAGCTAGGATTATTTAGATTTGAGTTCTCATAATTTCCTGATAGGCTTCAATCACTTTGTTCCGGACTTGTGTAGTCAGCTGCAAACTCAGCAATGCCTGTTGGGACGAAATCATAGCCTCATCAATGTTGACCTCTCCCAGTACAAATTTGTTACTCATGTCTTTCGCCTGCTGTTCCTGATCTGCTACCTGGTTAAGCGCATTCTCCAGATATGAACCGAAGCTCTGTCCCGGCTCTTGCACGGCTGAGGATTCTGCAGCTACGGATTTCATAGCCAGCGGCTGAACCGCCTGGTTCCCGATCAATAAATTCTGTATCAATTCTTCTCCCCCTAGACAGTCAATTCATTCTACCGGCCGATTTCAAGCGCCTTGGTCACCATGGATTTGGATGCATTCAGCATCGTAACATTCGCTTCGTAAGAACGGGAGGCAGACAGCATGTCTACCATTTCCTTGGTCACATCCACATTCGGCATATAGACATAACCGTCAGCGTCCGCATCAGGATGGCTCGGATTATACACCGGCTTGAGCGGAGAAGAATCCTCGATAATTGATTTCACCTTGACGCCATCATTACCGCCGCTCATCTTGGAGCCCAGTATATTCGCGAAGCTGTCAGCCTGGGTAGTTTCCAGAACTGTGAGCTTACGGCGGTAAGGTACGGCTTTGCCGTCCACCACGGAGGCTCTTGTGGTCTCGGCATTGGCGATATTGGAGGAGATCACATCCATCCGCAGTCGCTGGGCGGTTAAAGCCGAGGCGCTAATACCAAAGCTGCTGCCAAAGTTCATTATTCATTACCCTCCCTGTACAACTGTACGCATCATTGTGATCTGACTGTTCAGCTGTTCAACATAGGAGTTGTATCTCAGCTGGTTCTCGGCGCTCAGTGCCTGTTCACGATCCATATCCACATTGTTGCCGTTGTTATTCATAGATGTAGTCTCATCGGTACTGACCACAGCGGCCGGCATGCCGGTCACTGTCCCGAAGCGGAAATGACGGGAGTCTGATACTTTCGCACCCAGCGTGGCTTTAAGTCCGCTCTCCTGATCTCTCAGGAAGCTCTCAAAGCTGACATCTGAACGTTTAAAATTTGGTGTATCATTATTTGCTACATTATTAGCCAGAACACTTTGTCGTTTGGTGGCGGCATCTAGGCCTCCTTGTAATCTTTGAAAACTGACACTGTTCAGCAAACCCATAGTAATCCCCCTTCCAAACCTATCATAATGAAAAGAATTCCACAACTTTGTTCAAATCCCTGCTTATTTTCGACAAATAAAGTCATTTTTTTCACAACATATTCGTCTCAAAGTCGAACCATGTCGATGAATGATTCTTATGTCAATCTCACATACATTGATTCTCTTAGAATTTGTATATTATTACAATAAGAAATAAGCCCTATCTTTTCTGAAAAGAGAGGGCTTAAAGCATGTTTTTACAATTATTTTCCTTTTATATTACATTTTATGTTTTATTATAGAATTATTTAACTTTTTATGCATGAATTTAGAATCAAATTTGTATAACCATAATTCGAATTACCTATATTAATGATTTTATAGCTCTGCCTTCTCACAGAATATATTGGCTTAAGTCGCGGTCCTGCGCGATTCCTGCCAGTTTTTCGCGAACATACTCCGGAGTGATGACCATTGTGTCGAGCGTCAGCTCAGGCGCCTCGAACGATAGATCCTCCAGCAGCTTTTCCAGGATCGTATGAAGACGCCGTGCCCCGATGTTCTCCATATTCTGATTCACGGAGGCCGCGATCTTGGCAATTTCCTGAATGGCTTCCTTCTGGAACTGGATTTCAATGTTCTCCGTCTGCAGTAAATGCACATATTGTTTCGTAAGTGCGTTCTCAGGCTCCGTAAGAATAGATACAAAGTCCTCAAGTGTCAGACTGCTCAGCTCTACACGGATCGGGAAGCGCCCCTGAAGCTCAGGGATCAGATCTGAAGGCTTGGCAATATGAAAAGCGCCTGCGGCGATGAACAGCACGTAGTCTGTCTTCACAGGCCCGTATTTGGTCATGACTGTCGATCCCTCGACGATGGGCAGAATATCGCGCTGCACGCCTTCGCGGGATACATCGGGACCGGAGCCCTTGCCCTGGCTGGCCACCTTGTCGATCTCATCGATGAAAATAATCCCGGATTGCTCGGCGCGGGCTACCGACTCCTGAATCATATCGTCCGTGTCAATCAGCTTGGCCGCTTCGTCCTGAATCAGCACCTTACGGGCTTCACGGATCGGCAGCTTGCGCTTCTTCGTACGCTTCGGCAGCAGGTTCCCGAACATCTCCTGCATGTTCATACCCATCTGGTCATTGCCCTGCCCGGCGAACATATCCATCATCGAAGGCGTCGTGTCCTCGACATCAATCTCAATGACGTCATCCTCTAACTGGCCGGCGAGCAGCTTGAACTTGATCCCTCTGCGGCGTTCGCTCAGGCTTCCGTCCTCCGGCTCTTCCTTGGATTCTTCCGCACCGCCGTTGTTCCCGCCAAAAATCATCTCAAACGGATTGCGCTGCGATTTCCCTTTTGAGGAGGAAGGGACCAGAATGGCCACAATCCGGTCATTCGCCAGCTCTTCTGCGCGGTCCTTCACCTTTTCGGTGCGCTCCAGCTTCACCATACGGATAGAAGTCTCTACCAAATCACGGACCATCGACTCCACATCACGCCCCACGTAGCCGACTTCCGTGAATTTGGTCGCTTCGACTTTGATAAACGGGGCATTAACAAGCTTAGCCAGACGCCGGGCGATCTCTGTTTTACCTACACCGGTAGGGCCGATCATCAGGATATTCTTTGGCACAACCTCATCCCGCAGCTCCTCGGACAACAGACTGCGCCGATACCGGTTGCGGAGGGCAACGGCCACTGATTTCTTGGCCTGCTTTTGACCTACGATATATTTGTCAAGCTCTGTTACGATCTGGCGTGGCGTAAGCGATTGATTCACCATTGTGACTTCCTCCCTTTATATATGGCACCTTGCCTATAACTCTTCGACAATAATATTGGAATTGGTATATACACAGATCTCGGAGGCAATTTGCAGCGCTTCTCTGGCAATGTCACCGGCACCCAGATGGGAGGCATGGCGCTTGAGCGCCCGCCCGGAAGCCAGCGCAAAGTTACCGCCGGAGCCGATCGCCAGTACATCATCATCCGGCTCGATAATTTCACCATTGCCGGAGATCAGCAGCATGCCTTCTTTATCCATTACAATCATGAGCGCTTCCAGCTTGCGCAGAATGCGGTCCTGGCGCCAATCCTTGGCCAGCTCCACCGCTGCCCGCTGCAGATTGCCATGGTGCTCCTCAAGCTTCCCCTCGAACTTCTCGAACAGCGTAATCGCATCAGCTACAGAGCCTGCAAAACCGGCAATGACCTGACCTCTGTACAGGCGGCGGACCTTCTTGGCCGTCGTCTTCATAATGACACTCTCTCCGAATGTAACCTGGCCGTCACCGGCAATCGCCGCATGGCCGTTATGTCTTACCGCACAAATCGTAGTTGCATGAAAACTGGGTAACATGATGGGCACCCTCCTCAGATTAGGTAATGCAGGTCTGAACCTATTGTGCCGGTTGTGCAGAACTATCCGCTTCTGCCGGATCAGCATCCACCGGCTCCGGCTCAGCATACTTCAATTCATGGGCTGCAGCATAAGCAGCAAGGCTGTCGAGCGCCCGGTAAGCCAGACGTTCATTCTTCTCTTTTTTGCTGCGGAACCGCGTCTCAAGCTTCGGCAGCAGGCCAAAATTGGCATTCATCGGCTGGAAGTGTTCAGGATCTGCCGAAGTAATATAGGCGGGCATGCTGCCCAGCACCGTATCCTCGGGGAAGATCAGGCTCTCTTCGCCAAGCGCTGCTCTCGCTGCGTTCATACCGGCGATCATACCGGAAGCCGCAGATTCTACATACCCTTCCACCCCGGTCATCTGGCCGGCAAAATACAGTCTCTCCCGGCCCTTCATCTGGTAAGTGGGCTGCAGCAGCTTGGGGGAATTAATGAAGGTATTGCGGTGCATGACCCCATAACGCACATATTCCGCCTGCTCCAGGCCCGGAATGAGTGAGAATACGCGTTTTTGCTCTCCCCACTTCAGATGGGTCTGGAAGCCAACCAGATTATACAGCGTACCGGCAGCATTATCCTGACGAAGTTGCACAACCGCGTAAGGCAGTTTGCCTGTATGAGGATTCATCAGTCCTACAGGCTTCATAGGGCCGAACAGTGCCGTCTGCTTGCCGCGTCTCATCATAATTTCAATCGGCATACAGCCTTCAAAGTAAATCTCTTTCTCAAAATCTTTGAGTGCAGCCGTCTCAGCCGAGATCAGCGCATCATAAAAAATATCGAATTCCTCTTCCGTCATCGGGCAGTTCAGATAGGCGGCTTCGCCTTTATCATAGCGGGAGGCCAGATAGACCTTGCTCATATCGATGCTGTCTTTCTCTACAATCGGAGCCGCTGCATCATAGAAATAAAAATACTCTTCGCCAAGCAGTCCCTTGATCTCCGAAGACAGGGAGGGTGAAGTCAGCGGCCCGGTGGCAATAACAACAATCCCTTCCTCCGGTATATGCGTAAGTTCTTCGTTTATGACTTCCACCAGAGGGTGGTTATGCAGCATGGACGTAATTTCACCGGAGAAGCCGTCACGGTCAACGGCAAGAGCGCCTCCCGCCGGAACGGCATGCCTGTCGGCTGCACCCAGTACCAGAGAGCCCAGACGCCGCATTTCTTCCTTGAGTACACCCACTGCATTTCCGAGGCCATTCGCCCGCAGTGAGTTGCTGCAGACCAGCTCGGCGAACTGATCTGTATGATGCGCCGGTGTCTTCACGACCGGACGCATCTCATACAATCTGACGGGAACTCCGCGCGAAGCGATCTGCCAGGCGGCTTCACTTCCGGCCAGACCTGCTCCGATAACGGTTACTTGTGCTTTTTCTGTCAATTTCCGTTCCTCCTGTAGCCCTATTATTCTGCTAACTCATCGCTTTCGATTACAGCCTCTGTATGATCGCATGAAGTGCACTGCAGCTTGGTTCCCTGCTTGTTGCGCTTCTCTATCATCCAGGAGCCGCAAGCCGGACATGGCTTCACTGACGGCTTATCCCAGGAGACAAAGTCACAGCCCGGATATTGGTCGCAGCCGTAGAAGACACGCCCCTTCTTGCTGCGCCGCTCCACTACCTTGCCTTCATGGCATTTCGGACAGCTTACACCGATATCCTTAATGATCGGCTTGGTGTTGCGGCATTCCGGAAATCCGGAGCAGGCCAGGAATTTGCCGAACCGGCCCAGCTTATAGACCATCGGCTTGCCGCATTTCTCACACAGCTCATCGGAGACTTCATCTTCAATCTCGATTTCCTTCATTTCTTCTTCCGCATATAGGAGTCTTTTCTCAAAGGATTCATAGAACTGGGCCAGCACCTTCACCCAATCCTCCGCACCTTCCTCCACATGGTCAAGGTCCCCTTCCATATGGGCGGTGAATTCCACATTGAGAATTTCCGGGAAGAACTCTTCCATTTGCTCTATGATTAGTTCTCCAAGCTCGGTCGGCATGAACTTCTTCTCTTCAATCGCCACATACCCGCGCTTCTGGATCGTCTCCAGGGTCGGAGCATACGTACTTGGACGGCCTATACCCAGTTCCTCAAGCGTCTTGACGAGACGGGCTTCTGTATATCTTGGCGGCGGCTGGGTGAAATGCTGCTTCGGCTCAATCTCGCGCTTCTCCAGCTCATCGCCCGCCTTCAGCTGCGGCAGGAACTTCTCTTCGTCTGTTGTGCCGTCGTCATTGCCTTCCACATACACCTTCATGAAGCCCGGGAACGAGACCTTGGACCCTACCGCTCTGAATATCGCTGTACCGGCTGTAATATCTACCGACAACGTATCCAGCAGCGCGGAAGACATCTGACTGGACACAAAACGCTCCCATACCAGCTTATACAGCCGGAATTGATCACGGCTCATGAATTCCTTGACCGTATCCGGCTCACGCAGTGCAGAGGTCGGACGGATCGCTTCATGCGCGTCCTGGGCGCCCGCAGCCTTCTTGGAATATTGACGCGGCGTCTCGGGAATGAACTTCTCACCGTATTTGGATTGGATCAGCTCCTTGGCTTCATCCTGGGCCGTAGTGGATATACGCGTGGAATCTGTACGCATATAAGTGATTAACCCGACAGTGCCTTCCTTGCCCAGCTCCACTCCCTCATAGAGCTGCTGTGCAACAGACATCGTCTTGGACGCGCGGAAGCCCAGCTTACGGGCAGCCTCCTGCTGCAGTGAGCTTGTCGTGAACGGAGCGGATGGATGCCGCTGTCTCTCCTTCTCTTTCACTTCTTTGACCTGGAAGGCCGCGTTCTTAATTGCTTCCAGCACTTCCTGCACATCGCTCTCTTGACCCAGTTCCTTCTTCTCGCCGTTCAGCCGGTGGAACTTGGCTTCGAATTCAGAATCCCGAATTGCTAGCCGGGCAGTAATGCTCCAGTATTCTGTAGGAATGAATTCAGAAATTTCATTCTCCCGGTCCATAACAATCTTGACCGCTACCGATTGTACCCGTCCGGCGGAGAGGCCTTTTTTGACTTTCTTCCATAATAGAGGGCTAATCTTGTAACCGACAAGCCGGTCCAGAATCCGCCGCGCCTGCTGGGCGTTCACCAGATCCATATTAATCTTGCGCGGTGTCTTGAAGGCATCCTTCACCGCCTGCTTGGTAATTTCATTGAAGACCACGCGGCATTCCTGTGTGTTGTCCAAATTCAGCGCATTTGCCAAATGCCAGGCAATAGCTTCCCCTTCGCGGTCCGGGTCAGCTGCGAGATAGACTTTTTTCACTTTTTTGCTTGCATCCTTAAGTTCCTTCAAGATAGAGCCCTTGCCGCGGATCGTTATATATTTGGGATTAAACTGATTCTCCACATCCACACCGATCTGGCTTTTTGGCAAATCTATGATATGCCCCATTGATGCCTTAACAATATATTTGCTGCCCAGATATTTACCAATCGTTTTCGCTTTTGATGGTGATTCTACAATAACCAACGCATCTGCCATAGGTTTTCCTCCCAAAAGTTCGTAAGCAGATCACCTCCTGAACCAGTCCTCGGACCCGGCTGTACCAGGAAGTCTATGCTTACCACAGTTACTTCTATATTAAATTACCTTATAAATTGCACCCGGTAATTGTGTTACCGCTTTTTTTATGATTAAAGATAACAGAACTGAATGCAAATGTCCAAAATCCCACCTCGTTGACGCGAGCAGCTCATCGAGTGTAAACGGGCCTTGATGCAGTATATGGTAAAGGTGCAGCTCCTCACTTGTCAATTTCTTTTCCATCAGACCGGCTGGACTCTCCTGCTCTACTGCTCCTGTTGAAGCAGATGCAGCCCCCTTGGAAGGCAGGCAGAAGACGTATTCTTCCACAATATCTGAGGCGCAGGTTACCAGCTTCGCACCTTGCTTAATCAGCTCCAGTGCCCCTCTGCTCTTGGGGGAGGTCAGCGGCCCCGGCACGGCAAACACATCCCGGCCTGCTTCAAGCGCAGCATCGGCGGTGATCAGGGACCCGCTGCGGCTGTCTGCCTCCACCACCAGTGTTCCCAGCGTCAAGCCGGCGATAATCCGGTTGCGCTGCGGGAATAATCCGGGATGACTCGGAGTTCCGATAGGATATTCGCTAAGCACCAGCCCGTTCCGCGAAATCTGCCGCTCCAGTTCACGGTTATCCGGAGGATAGACCTTATCCAATCCGGTTGCCACCACCGCAATGGTCCCTCCTGCTCCGCCTAGCGCCGCTTCATGACAGACACTGTCAATCCCCCTCGCCAGGCCGCTTACAACCGTGAGACCGGCTGCACTTAGCTGTCCCGCCAGCATCTCCCCCACCTTGCGCCCATAAGCGGTAGGCACCCGGGTCCCCACCATAGCAACAGAGGGACGGGAAGCCAGCTCCAGACGGCCTCGGTAGTACAATACCCAAGGCGGCTGAGGGGTTTCCCTCAGCTGTACAGGGTAGTGATCATCCAGAATAGTGACCATCGCTACACCGCTTTCTTTCATTAAAGAGAGGCGCCTCTGCACCCATGCATCGTTGAAGTCTGCCGCCAGCCGGGCGGATATTACACCGCTGATTCCAGCAAGCTCCCATTCCTCAGCAGAACAGGAGAAGACAGCATTCGTCAAAAGACCTGCCCGGCGGATCTTGTCGATACTTTTCCAGCCAATCCCTTCCATCTCATGCAGACCGAACAACAGCTCCCGAATTTCCATATGTATTCTCTCCCCGTGTGGAAGGTCCAGCCTTCCATATAGTCTTAAACAAAATTGTCTTAAACCAAAAAAAGCAACCTTTCATCCGCGTCATCCGGGACAAAAGGTTGCTTACCTTCGATATACATTATACCTGCTTCAGCAGGAAAAGCTGTGACAAAACAACCCCAAAACATTTCGAACTAGCGTAAGAAACGCTCTAGTGGGTGGTGAAGGCATTCAGGATGCCGCGTTCCTCAAGCACGCTGACAAGAGTAGAGCCCATTTCAGCAGGTGTTGGCGCTACCTTAATGCCGCAGGACTCCAGCACAGCGATCTTCTCGCTCGCCGTCCCTTTACCACCTGAAATGATTGCTCCCGCGTGACCCATCCGTTTGCCTGGAGGTGCCGTAACCCCGCCGATGAAGCCCACTACAGGCTTGGTCATGTTCTCTTTGATCCACAGTGCAGCTTCTTCCTCCGCCGTCCCGCCGATCTCACCGATCATAATGACAGCCTTGGTGCCCGGATCTTCATTGAAAAGCTTCAGGATGTCGATAAACTCCGAACCCTTCACCGGGTCGCCCCCGATGCCTACCGCTGAGGATTGGCCGATTCCGCGCTCCGTCAGCTGATGTACGGCCTCATAGGTCAAGGTTCCGCTTCGGGAGACTACACCGACATACCCCGGCTTATGAATATAACCCGGCATAATGCCGATTTTGCATTCTCCAGGTGTGATGACACCCGGACAGTTGGGACCGATCAGCACCGTGGAGCGGCCCTCCATGTATCTGGACACTTTGACCATATCAAGCACCGGAATGCCTTCTGTGATACAAATGACCAGGTCCATCTCCGCATCCACCGCTTCCATAATCGAATCTGCGGCAAAAGCAGGCGGTACGTAAATGACACTTGCAGTTGCACCAGTGGCTGCTTTGGCGGCAACAACCGTGTCGAAGACAGGCAGACTTTTCTCCGTGCCGTTGTCCAGGGTAATCTGAACCGTAGTCCCCCCCTTGCCCGGAGTTACACCGCCAACCATCTGAGTACCGTAGTCCAGCGCACCTTTTGTATGAAATAAACCCGTAGCGCCGGTAATTCCCTGGGTAATGACTTTCGTATTTTTATCTACAAGAATGCTCATGCGATAGGTCACATCCTCACTTTTATTGTCGAATATTACACCAGAGCAACGATTTTGCGGGCACCGTCCGCCATGGAATCAGCAGCAACGATATTCAGTCCGGAGCCGGCGAGAATCTCCTTGCCCAGTGCCACATTCGTGCCCTCAAGACGTACGACCAGCGGCTTGGTTAAGCCAAGCTGTCTTGCCGCTTCGACTACACCGGTAGCGATGACATCACAACGCATAATACCGCCGAAAATATTAACAAAGATACCGTTCACCTTGTCATCGGACAGGATGATTTTGAAAGCCTCCGTTACCTTCTCAGTCGTCGCACCGCCCCCTACATCCAGGAAGTTGGCCGGTTCGCCGCCATAATATTTAATGATGTCCATAGTCGCCATCGCCAGGCCCGCCCCGTTCACCATACAGCCGATGTTGCCGTCAAGTGCGATGTAGCTGAGGTCGAATTTGGACGCTTCGATTTCTTTGGCATCCTCTTCGTCCAGATCGCGCAGCTCCAGGATATCCTTGTGGCGGAACAGACTGTTGGAATCGAAGTTAAGCTTGGCATCAAGCGCCATCACATTACCGTCTGCAGTAACGACCAGCGGGTTGATCTCCGCAATTGAGCAATCTTTATCCACAAAAGCCAGATATAGCGCTTGCATGAACTTGACCGCTTTGTTCACCAGTTCGGGAGGAATGGCAATGCTGTAAGCCAGCTTACGCGCCTGGAAGGTCTGAAGCCCCACCGCCGGATCAACGATTTCCTTGAAAATCTTCTCGGGATGTGTAGCCGCCACCTCTTCAATCTCCGTACCGCCCTCTTCGGATGCCATCATGACGACCCGTCCGGAAGCGCGGTCCACAACCAGACCGATATAATATTCTTTGACAATCTGACAGCCTTCTTCAATCAGCAGCCGCTTCACTACCTTGCCTTCGGGTCCCGTCTGATGGGTCACCAGTGTCTTGCCGAGGATCTCGGATGCAAAGCTGCGGACCTCATCACTGTTCTTCGCCACCTTGACGCCGCCGGCTTTGCCGCGTCCGCCAGCATGAATCTGCGCTTTGACTACAACCACAGGTGTACCCAGCGCTGCGGCAGCTTCCACTGCTTCGTCCACTGTATAAGCAACTTTTCCGTTCGGTACGGCTACGCCATACTTCTTAAGTACTTCTTTTCCCTGATACTCGTGGATATTCATTCCGGAAGCCTCCTAAAGTGTTGCGGTGACCTGTGCAGGCAGCCTGCGGTCATTCCGCATTCCGTTTTGATTGTCCAAAGCCGGGTCCAGACCGGTTGTTAACCGGCAATATCCCGGTACAAGCAGAGCGCCTGCGCCTGAAGCATATGCTGCAAACGGTACGGTCCTCTGCCAGTAGCATATAGTTCCTATCACATAGTGATATCTATAATTACCTATATGCCAGAATGTGAAACCCAGAATATTGTAACATGTTTTAAAAACGCTTTCCTTAAAAACTTTCACTATTTATACATACATTTTCGCTCGGTTTCATGCCGGAATGCGAACGATTGCATTGACATCCATGCTGAAACGGCTTTACCGCCCTTATTCAGGACGGCGAAACCTATACCCTTATATGTGAGTGAGACTACGATTTCGAATTGCTAATGTTAGCTTCGTGCACCCGGTCCAAGAGATTTTTGAACTGTCCCAGCAAATCTATGAACTCTACCGGGGAGAGCTTCGTACCTTCTACCATTTTGCCGGGAATGTCCATAGCATTCTGCTGTAGCGACAAGCCTTGGGGTGTTAATGATATCAGCACCTTCCGCTCATCCTGCAAAGAACGTTCACGCAAAATTAGTCCTGCAGCCTGCAGCCGCTTGAGCAGCGGAGTCAGTGTGCCTGAATCGAGGAACAGTGCTTCACCCAGCTCCTTGACTGTACATTGCTGTCTCTCCCACAGGACCAGCATAACCAGATACTGCGAATACGTTAATCCGATCTTATCCAGATGAGGCTGGTATAGCTTCGTAAATTCACGTGAACAGGCATAAATCGTAAAGCAGAGCTGGTTCTCCAGCATAAGCTCAGGGGTTGTAGTGGATTCTTTTTGCATTTCTTCTTCACCTGCCTTTGTGACATTAGTTTATCACAATTCATCCATAATATCATGTTAATAGTGGAAAATAGATTGACTTTTATTTTAATTGTGTTAAATTAAGTTGTGTACAATACAATTTGAAAACGAACGGGAGCGATTTAATATGATGACCATCCAACAGAAAATGTACGAAACAACAGTAAAAGCCGTAGGCGGCAGACAGGGTTCTATCGAATCCGACAGCCCTAAACTGAATCTTGCGATCAGCACACCACGTGAAATGGGCGGCGCCGGCGGTGAAGGCACGAATCCTGAGCAGCTGTTCGCAGCCGGATATGCTGCTTGCTTCGACAGCGCGCTGAACATGGTTGCACGTATGGGCAAGGTAAAGATTGAAGGCTCTGAAGTAACGGCTACCGTCAGCTTCGGTAAAGTGGAAGACGGCGGCTTCGGCATTGCCGTGAAGATGGATGTTCTGGTCAAGGGCGTTGACCGCGAGACCGCTGAACGGCTGGTACAAGAAGCTCATGGCGCATGTCCTTACTCCCGTGCTACCCGTGGTAACATCGAAGTAGAATTGAACGTGCTGTAAGAATAGCTTCACAAGTAGAAACGGCATTGCCGTCCTTTTTAAGGATAGTACCGTTTCAGCATCCAACCCCTGCCCGGCGGCCCCGGACGGGGGTTTTGGCGTGTCAGGCTTCCTCCTCCACTATGACCTGCCTGTCCAGATTACGGTATTGGACCGCTTCGGCCAGATGGGCAGCGCCAATCTCCTCCGTGCCTTCCAGATCGGCAATCGTGCGGGCCAGCTTAATAATCCGGTCATGCGCCCGCATGCTGAGTCCGAGACTCTCGAGAATACTGCTGAGCAGCATCTCCTCTTCCGGCCGCAGTGCAGCATAACGGCGAAGCGCCGCCCCGGACAGCTCGCTGTTCCAGGAAATCGGCAGAGTCTTATATCGCTCCGCCTGAATGGCCTGAGCCCGCAGAACCTCAGAACGCATCTGTGCCGTCGAGACCGGAGGTACACTCCTGTCGCCTGCTCTTGGACGCGGTACATCAACCTGCATATCCATCCGGTCCAGCAGCGGGCCCGAGATTTTGCCCCGGTACTGGGCGATTTTGGCCGGACTGCAGCTGCACCGCTGCTCTGTACTGCCATTGCCCAGAAATCCGCACATGCAGGGATTCATGGAGCAAGCGAGCAGGAACTGGGCAGGAAAAGTGAAGGATGCCCGTGCCCGGCTGATGGTGACAATGCCATCCTCCAGCGGCTGGCGGAGCACTTCAAGCACGGTCCGGGAGAACTCGGGCAGCTCGTCCAGGAAGAGAATGCCGCGGTGGGCAAGGCTAACTTCCCCGGGCTTCGGAATTCCGCCCCCGCCGATCAATCCGGCTGCTGAGATGGTATGATGCGGTGAACGAAACGGGCGCTCGCGCAGCAAGCCGCCTCCGCCGTCCCTAAGCTTCCCGGCAGCACTGAATATCTTCATCACCTCAAGCGACTCTTGATCGTTAAGATCGGGAAGAATTCCGGGTAACCGCTTAATCAGCATCGTCTTACCCGTACCTGGAGGGCCGATCAGAATAATATTATGCATTCCCGCTGCCGCAATCGTAAGGGCACGCTTCACATGATTCTGGCCGATAACATCGCTGTAATCTTCATTCATTAGCTGCTTCACCCCAAGCGGGGAGGGAATATTCTCCGCTGGCTCAGAATGGTATCTCAAATGGTCCAGGGACAACGCCAGAACGGGCGGACGCTTCCTGGAGGACGCTTCAGCACTCACAGATACAGATACCGGAAACGGCAAATCAGCCTGCGGCAAGGGCAAGTCTGATCCGGCTGCTTCAGACTGTTCAACCGGATTCGGCGGAGGAAGCTGATCGGGCTGAGGCAGCTCCCGCAAATGCCCGGCAGTGTACACCTTCATTCCCGCGATCAACGCAGCTTCAGCCGCATTGCCGGGCGGCACCAGAACAGCATGAATCCCGGCCTGCCGCGCAGCCTGGGCCATGGATAATACCCCATTTACCGGCCGCAGACTTCCATCGAGCGCAAGCTCACCAATCAGCAGCATCTGTCCGGCTTCCGGCATAACAAGCTGGCCGCTGGTCGTCAGTATTCCCAGGGCAATCGCCAGATCAAACGCCGAGCCCTCCTTGCGCAGGTCCGCCGGGGCCAGATTAATCGTCACCCGCTGTTGGGGATAGCTGTAACCGCAATTCTTGACGGCGGACCGTACCCGCTCTACCGCTTCCCTGACTGCCGAATCCGGCAGGCCGATAATATGGGTCTGCGGTAAGCCGTTAGCCAGATCCACCTCCACTCCGATCATTACACCTTCAATGCCATATAGGCATGCGCTATGCATTTTTCCGTACACAAATAAGCACCTCTTCTCCAGAAATACACCCGCAACGGGCGTTCGTTTCCAGGAAAAAAGGTGCTTCCTCTTTTTCCGTAAGCTCAATTAAACTCAGTATACCTAAAACCCTACACAACATGCAAGGTTATTGCGCATATAGCGCTGCACAAAAATCGGTTTTCAATCGTCTTGCATAAATATGCAACTATGACCAAAGAATCATTTTAATCAGCCTTCTTCACTGGCTACCACCGAATCCCTTATCTGTTCAAAGGACAGCGGGGTGTAATTCCAGTGCTCCACACAAATATTAAAGTGATGATTGCCCTCATATTTCTGTCCATGAATATGACCGTGCACATTCACGTAAGGCATATGCTTGTTCATATACATCGGCTCATGCGAGAGCAGAAAAAACTCCTTGTATATCAGCGGATACTCACTGACCTCATCAAATCCGGCTTCCAGCCACCAGCCCCGTCCGCGTCCACGGTCATGATTGCCAAGAATCAGTATTTTGTACCCGTTCAGGGCAGCCACAATGCTCCGGGTCTCCTCTTGATTCCTGAAAGAAAAGTCCCCCAGATGAAAAATCGTGTCCTCCTCTCTTACGACTGCATTCCAGTTCGCAACCATCACCTTGTCCATCTCTTCCGCACTGGCAAAAGGCCGCGATTCAAAATCAATGATCAGCTTATGGCCAAAATGATGATCTGAGGTAAAAAATTCGTTGGACAAGATCGCTCCCCGCTTTCGCTAAGTGCTTGTTGCTTATTCATTCCACTTCCGTTTGGCTCCGCGCCGGTTCACATCCATTTGTATTAATTCCGCCACCGGCGGACCTTCCTCATGCTCGATCAGCCATTTGCGCATTTCCTTAATGGCCTCCACTTGCCCGTTACCCTTGTCGCGCCAGGTCAGCAGCTCAATCACATTGATGACCAGTGACAAGAGGCTGCTGTTGCTGTCTTGGGTTTTCTCAGCACGCATCTTGTGGAATAACGCTTCATTCTCCCAGTCAATCAATATCTCTTCCGCTATTGCAGGCCGCATAACGGTGAATGTCTTATTACAATTACTGCAGCATACAACGGATAAGGGCTCTGCGCCAAGTTCCGCTACTATATTATGCTCACAATTTTGGCAAGTAAAGCTTACCTGTATATTCATTGATTGATTCCTCATTCCGGCAGCCCTCCTCATGGTGGCATTAAAAGTTACACTAATGTTTACCCACTTCTTTTGAGAAATGACCCATGAAGTCCGGCATCTGTCAAGGATAATTGTTAAATTCTAACCTGTTTTTGCAAAACAGAGACAGCTAAAAGGCTTCCCGGAGATGGCGCAGGGAGGCGATGCTTAAATCCGGCTGAAGCTGTACAGCGATCACATCGAAGGCAATCGCAGCCGGCTGCAGTCCCTGCATGTGCAGGTAGACCCGGGCTGTCTCTCTCACCTGACGAATTTTGTGTGCATCAACCGATTCCTCCGCAGTGCCCTGCACGGTTGAGCCGCTCCGGCTGCGCACCTCAATGAAGACCAGAGCGCCTTCATACTCCGCGATAATATCCAGCTCTCCGCTGCGGCAGCGCCAGTTATAATCCCGGATGAGGTAGCCCCGCGAAGTCAGATACATTCGGGCCGCCTGCTCGGCAGCAGCGCCTTTCTCCTGACGGGTGTAGGTTCTGCCGTCTCCGTTATGGCTCACTTCTGTCTCCGTTCACCAGCTGTCCGGTCACTCTGGTATACATAGCTGAGAATTTCAGCCACCAGCTGATAGAGCTGAGGCGGAATCTGCTGGTCGAGATCCAGCTTCGACAGCACCTCTACCAGCGCCGCATCCTCCTGCACCGCTACTCCGTTTTCCTTTGCCTTTTGCAGGATGATGTCTGCAACCGAGCCTTGCCCCTTAGCGACAACCACCGGCGCTTCGCTCTGGCCCGGAATATATTTGAGCGCCACTGCCTTCTTGAGGTTCTGCGGAACCTTCTGCTCAGACTCACTCATATGCGGTAATCCACTCCTTTGTACTCCTGAGGAGCATAATCGGACGGCTTCACCGCAGCAGCGGCCACACTCCGTTCCGGCAATGCCTCCGTACGCAGGCTGGACAGCTGATAGCCTATGCCTTCGACAGCCGCTTTCATCTCCTCGCGGCGGCCCTCCAGCAGCTCCAGTACCCATGGTTCATCATTATGCAGCTTCAGGCTGACGATGCGGTCGACCACCTGCACATCGACCATCGTCTGGCCGAGCTGCTTCATGTCCAGATCGAACCACAAGCGGCAATTCGCCGCGTCGAGTTCCCCTTTGCTGCCGCGCCGCGACTGGATCTGGACGGAGGCCGTCTCCCGGCCATCCGGACCATGCAGCGGCAGGAACATCGTCACCTGCGCGAACGGCGCGGTGCGGTCTGTATTCAGCAGCAGCTGCTGGCCTGTCAGCTGCTGCACCAGCTGGCCCGCGGCTTCCTTCACCGCGGGCGGGGTCTCGCTGCTGCCCAGTACCTGCAGCAGCACGCCCTTGAGCGTACCGGCGGCATCTTCTGCGCCGCCGGACGCTGCCTGCGCGGCGGCGGTGTGCGCCCCGCCGCCGCGCAGGATCTGCTGCTCGTGCTCCGCACCGAGCAGCTTCAAGATCCGCCCCACCCAGGGGTCTGTCCCCTGGGTGGCGGCGGGTTCCCCCTGCGGCGGCGCAGCCGAAGGGGTTGCACTGCCGCCCGCCGCGCCGGAGGCGGGCGGCGCTTCGGCGAGCTGCGGCAGAGTGCCGCGCAGCTCGGAGAGCACGCCCTGCAGCTTCGCGAGCAGGGCAGGCCCCGCAGCGCTCTGCGCCTGCGCGGCAACGCCCGCGCCCTCACGCACCCCAGCTGCGATTCCCGCACCTTCACGCGTTCCTGCCGCGTTCCCTGCGCTTTCTCGCACTCCAGCTGCGATTCCCGCACCTTCGCGCGCCCCTGCCGCGTTCCCTGCGCTTTCTCGCACTCCAGCTGCGATTCCCGCACCTTCGCGCGCCCCTGCCGCGTTTCCTGCGCTTTCTCGCACTCCAGCTGCGTTCCCCGCTCCTTCGCCACGCGTTCCTGCCACGTTCCCTGCGCTTTCACGCGCTCCAGCTGCGTTCCCAGCGCCGTCACGCGCTCCAACTGCGATTCCCGCACCTTCGCGCGCTGCTGCTGCAATTCCCGCACCTTCACGCGCCCCTGCCGCGTTCCCCGCTCCTTCACCACGCGTTCCCGCTACAGCACCCGCACCTTCACGCGCCCCTGCCGCGTTCCCCGCTCCTTCGCCACGCGTTCCCGCTATAGCCCCCGCACCTTCGCGCGCTCCAGCCGCGTTCCCCGCTCCTTCGCCACGCGTTCCCGCTACAGCACCCGATCCAGCCGTATTCCCTGCGCCTTCTCGCGCTCCAACCGCATTCCCGCTTCCTGCAGGCTCCGCATCTCCCGCCGGTACTAATGCAGCTTGTCCATTGGCACTGCCAGCAGCCTGCGAAGTACCCGCATTACCGGTTACTCCTGCCTGTGTATTCACCCCGGCAGCTCCTCCCGGAAGAGCACCGGCTGCTGGAGTATTAACAGCCAGACCGGCATTCGCTCCGCCTGTCAGCAGCCCTCCCGCATGTCTGCTATTCCCCGTTCCTTGACCTGATCCGTCGCCGTCCGCTCCTTGCTGCACCCAGACGTTCAGCGCAGTCTCCAGCTTCGACAGCAGATCATGCAGCTTCGGTCCGAATACAGCCTGCTGCAGCCCTTTCACCGTCTCAGCCGTTACAGGCAAGCCGCGCTTCACTGAGATTACAGCCGCCTCCAGCCACTCTGAAGCAGGGACACCTGGAGGCTTGGCATTCATAACTGCATCCAGCTTCGCTGCAGTCTCCTTGGTGAAGGCCAGCCCTCCGGCCTGCATCGCTTGAACAATCTCCCGTCCCGCCTTGGAATTGGCAAGTCCAAGCGACTCCAGCGCCTCGCCCATACTCTGCGGCGAGACCATAGCCGCCTCCCCCAGAGAGACCGGCTTAAGCACCGGCAAGCCGCCTTCTCCTGGTGCACCCACCTGCAGGTTCAACGTCTGACCGGCTGCCAGCGGTGTTTCCAGTTCAGCCCGTACCGGCGTTCCCTGAATCTGCACCACCGCTTCTTTTCCGGAATCGGATACGCTTAGCACAACGCCGCGAACAACCTGACCTTCCTTAAGCTCTACAGATTTGGCCTCCCCCGCCTTGCTGTCGCCAAGCAAACCGCGAACCAGTGATCCGATGTTCATGTTGTCCGCCTCCCTTCTTTCTATTTATATCGGTATTTCGCCTTCATTTGTGATTATCGGGATGATACGCCAAGTGGAAACTGCTATGCCATCCTTTTAGAGGACGGCACCGTTTCAGCGAGAAATAGAAGGATAATGTAGATGTGAAACTATACATTCTTATATTTTTAGAATAAAGACAACTGTTCCTGCTCGGCAAGAATATTGCCGATGAAGCTGCGCCGGTGCATCGGAGTTACACCCAGTGCCTTGATCTGTTCACGGTGCAGCTTTGTCGCGTATCCTTTATGTACTTTGATCCCGTAATCCGGGTATAATTCCTCCCACAAGCCCTCACAGAGCCGGTCACGTGTCACCTTGGCTACAATGGATGCGGCAGCAATCGACTGGCTGTTGGCATCCCCTTTAATGATGGCACGCTGCGGCAAGGGCAGGTCCACCTTCTCCGCATCAATCAGCATATAGTCCGGCTGCTGGCTTAATCCTTCTACTGCCAGGCGCATCGCCAGACGCGAAGCCTGCTTAATGTTAATTTCATCGATTACCGCCGCCTCCACATGCCCTAAGCTTACCGCCAGCGCCTGCTCCATAATGGTCTCATACAGAGCATCCCGCTTTTTGGCCGTCAGCTTCTTCGAGTCATCCACACCCTCAATAATCAGCCCCACCGGCAAAATTACCGCTGCAGCCACCACATCTCCGAACAAACAACCCCGCCCCACTTCATCCACACCTGCGATGTGACGGAAGGATTGCCCCCAGCCTTCTTTTTCGTACCCAAGCATATCTATCTCACTCATCATCTCTCCACCTGCCCACTAAAATTAAAATAAGCTACATCTATGATCAACCAGCGAATATATGACTTACCGCGAATCCCAAAGATACTTCAGGACTTACCCATTTCCATACAATCCCAGTCTCCGAATCTTAAAATTCTGCACTAAATACAACAATCCCTTCATTAATACTGCGTAAATCCAAAAAAGTTGTATGAATAACATCATTTCTCTTCCCACAAGCTGCCTTAACGAGGACATTCCTGCATTTCATACAACACTTTTGCTACGCCGCCCCATTCCCCGCTTACACGCAAAAAAGAGCCACCCCACATTCACGGATGGCTCTTCCATTCCATACAGTATTCTACTATTCAGGTGTCTCCAGGGTGAAACGTCCAAGCTTCCCTGCACGAAGCTCATGCAGCAGCGCGCGTGAAGCCTTCTCCAGATCCACCCGGCCGCCGCTCATCAGACAACCGCGCTTACGCCCTACTGCTTCCATAACGGCCACGATTTCGTCCGGGTTCTCTAAGTCCTCCGGCAGCTTATTGATATCGAAGCGTTCCTGGAACCGGCTTCCGTAATCCTTTACCAGATACTTCACCGCATAATAAGCGATATCCTCAATATTCAGGATTTCTTCCTTAATAGCCCCGGTTACTGCCAGCTTATAGCCTACCGTCTGATCCTCGAACTTCGGCCAGAGAATCCCCGGCGTATCCAGCAATTCCAGACTACCGCCAGTCTTAATCCATTGCTGGCCCTTGGTAACCCCCGGACGGTCACCGGTAATCGCAATATTTTTTCCAGCCATCCGGTTAATGAGAGTCGATTTGCCTACGTTGGGAATGCCCACAATCAGTGCCCGCATCGCACGCGGATTCATGCCCTTGGCAATTTGCCGGTCGATCTTGTCCTTCAGCAGCAGCTTCACCTGCTCGGGAATCTCTTTTATCCCGGTGCCAGTAGAAGCATCTACCGGATAGGCAACATGACCCTGCTGCTTGAAATAAGCCAGCCACTTGCGTGTAGCTTCCGGATCGGCCAGATCTGCTTTGTTTAGAATAATCAGCCTTGGCTTGTCCCGCAAAATATCGTCAATCATCGGATTACGGCTCGAGATCGGCAGACGGGAATCAAGCAGTTCTATTGCAACATCAATCAGCTTCAGCTTATCCTCGATTTGCCGTCTAGCCCTCGTCATATGACCAGGAAACCATTGAATGGCCAATGCCGTCACCTCCTTTGACTTCTGTCAGCTTAAAATAATTAATGATTTATTAATGAGATATTCTTCACCGGCCAGAAAATAAGGTCTGCACGGCCGACAATATCCCCCAGCGGCACATAACCGATCATCCGGCTGTCCGTACTGTCAGAGCGGTTATCCCCCATTACGAACACATGGCCTTCCGGCACCTTGTTGTCCGTAAACTGCTCATTCGGGAAGTTCTTATTGTTGTACAAAATGTTGTTATTATGTGCATCATCAATCGCGCTCTGGATATACGTCTCGTTCACAGGCTCTCCGTTAACTGTAACGACATCCCCTTCAACTGTGACGGTGTCGCCTGCCACACCAATGACACGTTTAATGAAATCCCGGCCCTCAGAGGGCACATGGAACACAATGACTTCCCCGCGCTCCGGCTTGCGGATATCGTAGAGAATTTCATTAACAATCACCCGTTCGCCGGTATGGAAGTTAGGCTTCATGGAAGGACCGTCTACGATAAACGGTTTGAACAAAAGCCAGCGTATTAGAATAACCAGAACCAATGCAATCGCTATCGCTTTAATCCATTCCAGGACTTCATTCTTTGGCTTCCGTGGGCTCTGGCCGTTAGAATCAATCACTTCGCCTTGCCCTTGCTGCAAATCCTGCTGCATAGTTCACCGTCCTCTCCAATAATTGTTATCTCCACTATACAATACAAAAAAGCTCCTGCCAAAAACTCCCCCGCGATTACTCCTTCAGGAGGCCTTTTCGGAGAAGCTGTTCCTAAGGCACATATGTCTAAAAACCCACAAAGTAAGACTTTAACTTCGATGCTTACTAAGGTACTTTGCGGGGATCCACAATTCTGTAATCACAAGAAATAAACGAAAGGGGCTTGAATTCAAGCCCCTTTCCTTTGTCACTATTCTAGCGACGAATTTCTTTAATTCTTGCAGCTTTACCGCGCAGGTCACGAAGATAGTACAGCTTCGCACGACGTACTTTACCACGGCGAGCCACTTCGATTTTCTCGAGTTTAGGGGAGTTGACTGGGAATGTTCTTTCCACACCAACACCATAAGAGATTTTACGAACCGTAAAAGTCTCACCGATACCGCCGCCGCGACGTTTGATTACAACGCCTTCGAACAGCTGGATACGCTCACGAGTTCCTTCGATAACTTTTACATGCACCTTCAAAGTGTCACCCGGGCGAAAACTCGGGATATCTGTACGAAGTTGCTCTTGTGTAATTGCTTGTAGGATATTCATTAAGGACTTCCTCCTTCCGTACAGGTGTTCTTGCCTCTTCCGGAGAGCCATTGCTCTCCCTCATTATCCGCAGAGGACCACCGTATTCCACACAACAGAAGTAATTTTATCATAAAAGACAGGCTCATGCAACATATATTTATTCTTTAAAGCGGCAGCATATCCCGTTTCTTCGCCTTCACCTTGCAATCCTTGCAGAGTCCGACCACACTTCCGTCATCCTGGGCATAAAAAACCAGCTTGCCGTTCTTCTTCTTACAGGAGGAGCACTGCTGATCCGCAGCATTCTGCTTGGCCATACGGTGCCCTTCCATAGAAATCACATTACTGGCCTTCCCTTGCTTCGGCGCTTCAGACTGATCTTGGCTCATCCGGCTGCGGTACACGGTATAGACAACTGCACCCACCAACACAACGATCAGGAATGCTGCATACTGCATTTGGCTCCTCCGCCCCTCTGACTTGTTCAGTCAAAATAGTAAACAGACCGTCTCCCGGGTCTGCTTCCGTGCCGGCCCTCCAGCTGTCACATTTCATTCTTCCGGTCCTTCATCTAACGACAGTGTACCATAATGCCTCTCTAAAATGTAGTAGCTAAGCTTACTGGACTATAGTCCAGTAGAACAACCCGCCGCCAGGCTGTTATCCAGTGTTTTCCCATAATATATAATACTGAGTATACATAAGCAAATAATCATGCCTTTAGGAGGGCCTATATAATGAAGAAACATCACAGCACAGCAATTATTGCAGCAATGGCCGTATTTTCTATTGCACTTACCGGTTGCCGGGAGCTTCCCGGCAAGGAAGCGGCGGATAACCAGCTGGAGCAGACGATCTCCGGCAGCTTCACCCAGGAAGCGGCAGAAGCTGTGAAGCAAAGTCTCAGCGATGCCAGTGCTGCTGTCGGTGACGCCACCCTGAACATAGCAGGCAGGATTGAAGAGCAAATAAACAGCAACGGAATCAGCCGCGAGTTCTCCACCTCGCTGCCTATTGCTTCAGCTTCCGTCCTTAAGCTGGATAATGCGGTGGGGGAAGTCGCAGTAGCGCCCGCTTCAGGTGACGAGATTACTGTCCAGGCCACCGTCATTGTCCATGAGCAGACAGGCCACAAGCTGATATCCGGTGTGCTGGATCATACTGAGATTTCTATTGAACATAAAGGAGACGCTCTAATCGTCTCTGCTCATGGTGAAGGCAATTCGAAGAGGAATCTCTGGGAATGGGCGCAGCATGAGTATGGTGATTCCAACTTCAGCATTAATTATGTAATCGGGATTCCAGAGACCGTTGACCGGTTTGAGATTGATAATAATGTAGGCACCGTCCAGCTCCGCGGGCTTGAGGGGACTTTTGAGATTAACAGCAATGTCGGCAGCATCATCCTTCAAGACACCGTGTTCACAGGCAAGTCCAGTGTGCAGTCAAATACGGGGAGTATTGAGCTTGGGGTATCCAGTATGACAAAGGGCAGCAGCCTCAAGGCCAAGAGCGATATTGGAAGAATCTCCGCCGATCTGTCAGCATCAACCGCATGTACGGTCAAAGCCAGCAGTGAGCTCGGCCACATCTCCGGCGCCGACAACGGTACACCCAAGGATTATAACGGCGGCGGTCCGCTGGTATCGTTAACCACGCAGATCGGAGCCATATCTGTTAAGTAGATCATTCTATAGTCACGCAAAAAGCGGGCCTTCCTGACTTCCAGGAGCCCACTTTTTGTGTTGTTCAGGCTATCGTCAGATTAACGCAATTGCCAGAAGCGTGAACAGGCTTAAGGTCAGGATCTGGCTGCCGTAGCCATAGTATCCGCCATAATAGTTACCTGCGCCGCCCGGATAGAAGGCCGAAGTTTGCATTCTGCCATTGCCCTTTGTTTTCAGATACACATTATTCCGGTCCACATCCACGATAATTCCTTCATGGCGTTTACCGTCAGTAGTCATAATGCGTACACGCTTATCCTTGCAATGGAGACAATTATAATAAGCTTCCATCTGCTGTTTCCTCCTTAATCGTGGTTCTGTATCTTATGAGGGGAGGGATAAGCCGGTAACGGCTATCGTCACGCAGCAATTGTCTATATGTAAATTAGTTGTGAAATGAAGAACTTGTGAACATTGTGTATCAATTTTGTGTAAAAAGGGGTAATATTAAAGTAACAAAATTAATTAAACGCTTACGGTTGTGAACAATCTTCTACAATCCAAAAGGAGGCAGGAATCATGAGTACAGCAGGCAGACGTTTTATTAATGAAGGAGTACTGCGGATCGCCTGGTTTATCATTTTCGCTTCGCTCACCTACACGGTGCGCAATTATACTTGGGCCATTGTATTGCTTATGGTTGTTGCCTTGTATTCACTGGTCACGGGAGTTATCATGCTTACCCGCCGGGATGGAGACAGGGGCAGGTTTTAGCTTAACCGCACACACGGGCCTTATCACCTAAATAAAAACACTTCCTACAGAGCGTGATGCGCTGACGGAAGTGTATTTTTGCGTTACACGAAAACGGGAAAATCGGAGTAACAGGATTTGAACCTGCGACCTCACCCACCCCAAGGGTGCGCGCTACCAGGCTGCGCTATACCCCGATATTGCAAATCAACCCATTACTTCATACTTACGTTTG
The DNA here is from genome assembly GCF_038006885.1 of Paenibacillus sp. FSL R7-0302. Classification (NCBI taxonomy): domain Bacteria; kingdom Bacillati; phylum Bacillota; class Bacilli; order Caryophanales; family Paenibacillaceae; genus Paenibacillus; species Paenibacillus sp. FSL R7-0302. Next base: position 2,199,544 of record NZ_JBBOWB010000001.1, on the reverse strand, counting down.
CCGCATCCCTACGATTAACATACGTTCATCTAATGCATAATATGCCGGTAAGCGGTTACTTACCGTTATACTATAAATATACCTCACTAGTTCAGCAGTTTCAAATAGAGTTTACTATTTTTATTGAGTTCAATATTTTTTTCACATCCCATTAAAATTTAATGGATTTTCCGTAAAGGCTGTGCTATACTCTTGGCACAAGGAAAGGAGGTGCGTTCACATCAAGCATGACATGCTGAACGTATCCCTTACCCGGACCAACGGCTGAATGATTAAGTCTTGGTGGCGCGGGATACGGATCAAAGTTACAAACTAGCGCCTCGGGTAGAGAGACCGTCTTCGGACGGTCTTTTTTTGTTTGCCCGCACTCTTCGCACCCGGTAAACAAATAACCGCCGAAGCCAGCGAACCTGGGGTTCGTCTGTCTTCAGCGGTTATTTGTGGAATTTGCTGTATTACTGAGCCTATTGAACCTGCTTCCAGGTCTAATTCATTTCTTCGATTATAAGATTACGATTTACGATTCTTATAAAAATCAATAATATCACTTACCGTGCGGAGCGGCTCCGCCTCCTTGTGGACAGTGTCCACGGCTGGCTTGAATGATTCATGCGTATTCGTAGTCACTTCAGTCATTCCTTTCGATAATTAAGCTAGCTGCGTCTATAGCTGCATGTCTACTTGCGGCACCTCTATTCATTACCCTAGAAAAAGGGTATTGACGCACATCTGCTCGTATTTATTTCGCTGGCAAAACTTCTTCTATGCCTATCCGTTCTCGTTCGTAATTCCCGTTCCCGGTTCTCAGTACACAGCAAAAAACGCCTCCCTTACGTAATATACGTTAGAAAGACGCCAGCTATGACTCTATTCAGGCCCAAATTTACAGTTCATTCTTCTTAAGGCTTGTCTGCTCCTGCAGCCGCTTCAGCGTCTGCTTGTCCTTCACTGTCAGCTCCGCTGTCTCCAGCAGATCCGGTCTGCGTTCGAGGGTACGCTGCAGCGCCTGCTCACGCCGCCACACCTCGATATTGGCATGATGTCCGCTGAGCAGCATGTCCGGCACTTTCCAGCCCCGGAACTCTGCCGGGCGGGTATAATGCGGGTACTCCAGCAGCCCGGTGCTGAAGGAGTCGGAGATGGCAGAGGTCTCATTGCCCAGTGCCCCCGGCTGCAGACGCACTACCGAATCTATTACTGTCAGAGCGGGCAGCTCACCGCCGGTCAGTACATAGTCGCCAATCGACAGCTCGTCCGTCACCAGATGCTCACGGATTCGCTCGTCATAGCCCTCATAATGACCGCAGATGAAGATCAGATGCTGCTCCTGTGCGAGCTCTTCGGCGATCTGCTGGTTATACGTCCGGCCCTGGGGGCACATCAGAATAATACGCGGCTTCACCGCCTCTGTGTTCTCAGTGTCTGTGTCCCCTTGCTCACCGCCAGCGTTACTCTGAGCCAGCACATGCTCCACCGCTGCGAAGATCGGGTCAGGCTTCAGCACCATGCCTCCCCCTCCCCCGTAAGGCGTATCGTCCACGCTGTTATGCTTGTTGCCCGAGAAGTCGCGGAAGTTCACTGTATTCAGTGAAGCAATGCCTTTCTCACGGGCCTTACCGAGAATGCTGGTGCCGAACACGCCCTCACACATATCCGGGAACAGCGTCAGCACATCGATGCGGATCATGGAAGCAGCCCTTCCATAAGGTGCACGGTGATTTTTTTGGCTGCAATATCGACGTCCAGTACTACATCGTTAATAACCGGAATCAGAATATCCTGGCCCTTCTTCGGCTTCACTACCCAGACATCATTGGCCCCGGGCTGCAGAATCTCCGTAATCGTTCCCAGAGGCTGGCTGGCATCTTCATCCGTATAGACCTCGCAGCCTACGATCTGGTGGAAGTAATACTCGTTCTCCGGCAGCTCAACCAGATTATCACTAGGCACCTTGAGCATGCTGCCTTTGTATTTCTCAACCTCATTAATGTTCGTATACCCCTTAAGCTTGGCGATATACATCCCTTTATGCTCTCTCGCCGATTCGATCGTCACCTCGAATTTCGGGCTTCCGTCTGCGGGAATCAGCAGCAGCTTGTTACCGGCCGCGAACCGCACTTCCGGGAAATCGGTATGCGACAGGATTTTGATCTCCCCGCGAATGCCGTGCGTATTCACCAGCCTGCCTACGGTTAACTCTTCTGTCATGTGTTCATCTCCTTCACGTTGATTGCGTACAACCTATAAATTCTTATATTTTCAACAAAAAGGAGCCGGGATATACTATCCCTAGCCCCTCCTTGTGCGCATCCTTAAGATAAAATATCCACGGTAACGCGTTTATCACTTTTGACTGCTGCAGATGTGACTACGGTACGAAGCGCTTTGGCGATCCGCCCCTGCTTGCCGATGACCTTACCGACATCATCAGGATGCACGGAGAGCTCATAGACAATCAGGTGATCCTTCTCCACGGTCCGTACGGCCACATCCTCCGGATGATCCACTAAAGCCTTAGCAATAACACCAACTAATTCTTCCATAGAGGACCCTCGCAATCAGTCATTATTTCTGAAGCTTTGACTCATGGAACTTCTTCATCACGCCAGCTTTGGAAAGCAGGTTGCGGACGGTATCAGATGCTTGTGCACCTGTCTGAAGCCATTTAAGAGCCTTCTCTTCGTCAATCTTAACGACTGCCGGTACTTCGATCGGATTATAATAACCGATTTCCTCGATAAAACGGCCGTCACGAGGAGACCGGGAATCGGAAACCACTACACGGTAGAAAGGCGCTTTATGTGCTCCCATTCTTTTCAAACGAATACGTACTGCCACGAAATTCACCTCCTTAAAAGAATATCGTTATCGATCCCTCCCAAACCCTCCCTTCCCGAAGGGAGGGCCCCAAGGGCTCTGCCCTCTGGACACCCGCTAAGTGCAACTAGCGTAGGCGTTCAGACTGGCGGGACTTGGGATAGGTTCGGCGAAAGACCGCTTTTCCTCCCTGCGGGATACGCTTGACTGGCGGCGTTCCCTGGTAACAGGGGGAAAAGATTTAAACATTAAGATCAAGGTCAAAAGACTAAGATCAAAAGATTAAGGTCAAAAGACTACTCGATCTTCTGATGTTGTACTATATCAGATCTAGGGGGAAACCTTACAAGATACAGTCTAATAACTTAACGGAAAGGGAACTTCATTCCGCCTTTACCGGCGAGGCCCTTGAGCTGCTTCATGGCGTTCTTCTTGCCGCCCTTACCGCCTCCGCCGCCCATCATGCCGGAGAACTGCTTCATCATCTTGCGCATTTCATCGAATTGCTTGATGAGCCTATTCACCTCGGCGACGTTGGTTCCGCTGCCTGCTGCAATACGCTTGCGGCGGTTGTGGTTGATAATCTCGGGCTGGGCTTTCTCGGCCTTGGTCATGGAATGAACAATGGCTTCGACGCGGCCCATCTGCTTATCGTCCACCTTCAGGTCCTTCATGCCCTTGGCCTTATTCATGCCAGGCAGCATATCCAGAATCTGGTCGATCGGTCCAAGCTTCTTCACTTGATCCATCTGCTCCAGGAAATCATCGAACGTGAACTCTGCGTTACGCATCTTACGTTCCATTTCCTTGGCTTTCTCGGTATCGATATTGGCCTGAGCCTTCTCGATCAGCGACAGCATGTCGCCCATGCCAAGTATCCGCGAAGCCATCCGCTCAGGATGGAACGGCTCCAGCGCATCGATCTTCTCGCCGAGAGCGGCGAATTTGATCGGGCAGCCGGTGACCGCCTTGACGGATAATGCAGCACCACCACGGGTGTCGCCGTCAAGCTTCGTAAGCACTACGCCGGTAAGCTCCAACTGCTTGTTGAAGCTGTCCGCCACATTCACGGCATCCTGACCGGTCATCGCATCGACTACCAGCAGCACTTCATCCGGAGTTACTACGTTATGGATCTGCTTCAGCTCTTCCATCAGCTCTTCATCAATATGCAGGCGGCCTGCGGTATCGATGATGACATAATCCAGGTTATTATCCTTCGCATGCTGAACACCTTGTCTGGCAATCTCTACCGGACTCGTCTGATCACCCAGCGAGAAGACAGGAACTTTAATCTGTTCTCCGAGCACCTGCAGCTGCTTGATTGCAGCCGGACGGTAGATGTCGGCGGCTACAAGCAGTGGGCGGTGGTTACCCTTCTGCAGCAGCTTCGCCAGCTTACCGGAAGTGGTCGTCTTCCCTGCGCCCTGCAGACCGGTCATCATTATGACCGTCGGCGGCTTGTTCGACTTAGCCAGCTTCGCCTGGCTTCCGCCCATCAGCTCCGTCAGTTCCTTGTTAACAATATCGATGATGACCATGCCTGGCGTGAAGCTGTCCATCACTTCCGTGCCAACAGACTTCTCTTTCACCTTGGACACGAAGTCCTTGACGACCTTGAAGTTAACATCGGCTTCCAGAAGGGCCAGCCGCACTTCACGCATCGCTTCGTTTACGTCATCTTCGGATACTTTCCCTTTGCCGCGCAGTTTGCTGAACACATTCTGCAATCTTCCGGTTAATCCTTCAAATGCCATAGGCGGCTCGCTCCCTTCTTCCTACTCTAACCTCTGCAGCCGGTCCATGATTTCCATGAATTGCTGCTTATATTGCTCCGGCAGCATTCCACTGTCCGGGAATCTGCGCAGTTCTTCTAAGTACTTATTGCGGTCTTCATGCTTGGACAGGAGTCCAAGCTTCTCTTCATAATTCTCCAGCACTTGCTCCGCCCGCTTGATATGCTCGTACACAGCCTGGCGGCTAATTTCAAATTCCGCTGCGATCTCCCCCAGGGAGAAATCATCATGGAAATAATATTTGAGAAACGTCTGTTGCTTGTCAGTAAGCAGCCGTTCATAGAAAGCAAATAACAGGTTGATCCGGTTGGTTTTCTCGAGCCTATTCTCCTGACTCATTAAGGGCACTCCCTTCGTCAAGGAAAAACACTTTACAGCTTCACAACGTCCCTTATGATACCGAAAACAAAGAAAGATGTCAAGTCTTTTTACTTGTCATCTTTTTCTTTGCCCAAAACCGGCATTCCCGCCCTGAAATCCAGCACCAGTACTGCCCTATATCTCCCGCATTAATGAATAGGGAGAATGTATAACAATACAACGAAGAAGTGTAGAACGGTTCCCGCAAGCACGAATAAATGCCAGATCGCATGATGGTACGGGAAGCCGCGCCATACATAAAACACGGTGCCCAGAGTGTACAGCAGTCCGCCAATCATCAACAGAGTCATCCCGCCGCTGGCGACGGCCTGGGACAGAGGGCTCCAGGCGATTACGATCATCCAGCCCATCGCAATGTAGAAGACGGTGGACATGAACAGGAATTTTTTGACGAAAAAAGCCTTGAAGAAAACACCGAATACCGCCACTCCCCAAGCGATGCCGAATAACGTCCAGCCCAGCGGTCCGCGGATCGCCACCAGCATAAACGGGGTGTACGTTCCGGCAATGAATAAGTAAATCGAAGAGTGATCAAGGAATTCAAAGAAGTCCTTCGCCTTGCCGTCTCTGAGACTATGCACCATCGTTGAATTAAAATACAGGATCAGCATAGTAGCGCCGTAAATGGAGAAACTGACTACATGCCAGGCTGTGCCGTTCTGAACAGCATATACGACCAGCAGAACCAGCGCAGCAATACTTAATAGAGCGCCGATCCCGTGTGTAACCGCATTTGCTACTTCTTCCTTGCGGCTGTAAGTGTGAGTATTTGCCATACCACGATTCCTTCCGTTTGCGGTTTCCTTCTATTATAGCCGTTTCTCCGAAGTCCTTCCAGCTTGAAGTACGCCGCAGGCAGGCCGCTGCTGCACCATTCAGTCGCTTTAAGAAGCCATTATTCGCAGCTGTGCTGTTGCAGCAGGGTTCTTCAAGACTTATAGCTTGTAGAGCTCGGTATACTTCGCTTCCAGATAATCCGCCAGATAATCGGGATTCAGCGGTTCGCCTGTGACTTGCTCGATAATCTGCGAAGGGGTCAGGCTCTGGCCGTAGCGGTATACCTTGTCAGTAAGCCATTCTTTGATCGGCAGCAAGTTACCGGCGGCAATCAGCTCTTCGAATTCCGGAAGTTCCTTACGCAAGGTGTTCAGCATTTGGGCCGCATACATGTTACCCAGGGAATAGGAAGCGAAATAGCCGAAGTCTCCACCGGACCAATGAACGTCCTGCAGTACGCCAAGCGCATCCGTAGGCGGTGTAATACCTAAGTATTCCTGATACTTCGCGTTCCAGGTCTTAGGCAGATCCTTGACTTCAAGCCCTTCATTGAAAATCAGCTTCTCAATCTCATAGCGCACAATAATATGCAGGTTATACGTCAGCTCATCGGCTTCAATCCGGATGAAGGAATTGCCTACACTATTGATCGCCCGGTAAAAGTCTTCCATCTCCACGTTCGCAAGCTGCTCCGGGAAATGCTGCTGCAGATCGCCGTAGTAACGCTGCCAGAAGGCCCGGCTGCGGCCGATCATATTCTCCCACAGTCTGGACTGGGATTCATGAATTCCCATGGAGGCGCCCTGTGCCAGGGGTGTACCGATCAGCTCTTCACCGAAATTCTGCTCGTACAGGGCATGTCCGCCCTCATGCAGCGAGCTGAAGATGGAGCTGGTCACATTGTCCAGCAGATAGTTCGTTGTAATGCGGACATCGCCGGGGTTCAGCCCTGTAGCGAACGGATGTACACTCTCATCCAGACGTCCTGCCTCGAAATCATAGCCCATCTGTTCGAGTAAGAAGAGGCCGAATTTCTCCTGCTGCTCCTTAGGGAAGATCTGGCTCAGGAATCCGGTGTCCGGCTTGTTCGGCGAAGCATTGATCGCTTCGGCCAGCGGCACAAGACGGCTGCGCAGACGGGTGAAGATCGCATCCACCTTCTCAACGGTCAAATCGGGCTCGTACATATCCAGCAAAGTGTCATAACGCGAGCCTTGCACACCCCAATAATCAATGAACTCTTGTTTGAAGGCCACAATCTTGGTCAGATAAGGCTCGAAGGAGGCGAAATCATTATCATCCTTAGCCTCTTCCCAGATCGTCTGCGCATGGGCGGTGAGCACCGAATATTCCTCGAAGGTCTTGGAGGGAATGCTTTTGCTGCGCTGGTACTCCTTGCGGGTATCCTTCACAATCTTATTCTGATTGCTGTCCAGCTGCTCCGCTACTTCCGGGCGGCTGAAATACGCTGTGAACGCCCCGATCTCCTCCGATACCTGGAGTCTGAATGCTTCTGCACTCAGCATACCCAGCGTGGCGGAACGGATCTCTACACCTTTGCGGGGCGCGCCTGTACGCAGATCCCAGCCCAGAAGTCCAATTGCTTCATAATAGCCTTTGATTTTAGATAATAGCTCGCTGAATTTATCCCATTGTTCCCGGACCTGCTGTTCCATGTCTGAGCACCTGCCTTGTCATTTTTTTCTACTCCTCTTGATGATACTTTTTATAATCGCTATAATCAAATTCGGGCTGTATCTCTTCAAATTTGAAGTAGTTAACGGCTCACAGGCGCGGAGACAGACTCCGCTTAGATTTTGCAATATTTGATTACAGGAAGCCCTTTATGTTCGCGGCAAGACGCAGTACAATGGATTACAGTTTAATCTTAAGGAGGCACATGGCTTATGAGTCAGGTTACAGACATTTTAGAGTTCAACAAGCATTTTGTAGAGGAAAAAGCATATGAGAGCTATCTGACCAGCCGCTTCCCGGATAAAAAAATGCTGATCATCACCTGTATGGACACACGGCTTGTTGAGCTTCTGCCCAAAGCAATGAATTTCAAGAACGGTGATGTCAAAATCATCAAAAATGCCGGAGCCATCATCTCCCAGCCGTTCGGGAGCGTCATGCGCAGCGTAATGGTTGCGCTATACGAGTTGGACGCTGACGAAGTGATTGTCGTCGGCCATTATGAATGCGGCATGGCTTCCCTGAATGCTGACCATATGATTAACTCCATCAAGGAACGCGGCGTGTCCGAGGAAGTACTCAGTACCCTTGAGAATTCAGGGATTAAGCTGACCAAATGGCTGCGCGGGTTTGACAACGTAGAGGAAGGGGTAATTCAGACTGTGGAGCTGATTAAGCGCCATCCCTTACTCCCCCCAAACGTACCTATTCACGGCATGATCATCGATCCGGCTACCGGAGCGCTTGAGCTTGTCTCGGACGGATACGCGGACTAAGGCAACTCTCTGATACTGCTGTTTGCGCGGGTCCCGGACCCGCGCTTTTTTTTGTGTCCGGGGGTCCGGGCCAATGCCGGATGATAACATTTATATTTGTGATAATTAAAAATTGAAACCTTAGCCTCCGCTCTGCGTATTACCGGGCAACAGCCAGGTAAACTGGGTGTTACCAATACTTCTAGGAGGTTCTTGTACTCAATGAAACCAATGAAACGTGTAATGATGATTGTTATGGCCTTCACACTGTTCTTCGCCGTCACTGTTCCTGACTTCGCAGATGCCCGCCGCGGCGGGGGCTTCAAATCAGGAAGCCGGGGCTTCACGACGACCCCGAAGAAATCAACCACTGATAATGTGAAAAAAAGCGATAGCACCAAAAGCAACACCAACGGAACTGCAGCGAACGCGAACCGCGGCTTCTTCAGCGGCGGCGGACTGATGAAAGGCCTGATGATCGGCGGAATCGCCGGCTTCCTCTTCGGCGGCATGTTCGCCGGAATGGGCGCTTTGGGCAATATTATCGGATTCATGATTAACATGCTGGCCATCTACTTCGTCGTGATGCTGATTATGAACTTCTTCAAGCGCAGACAAGAAAGACGCCGCCTGGAAGAAAGAGACGGACGCTACTAATGGGTGTTACCGTTCTTAGTATGGACGAGATTATCAACGCGATCTGCCTGCATATGGCGGAACGCAAAGCCGTACGGGTCGAGGAAGTCCAGGTTGAGCTCAGCTGGGACGAGGACACCGGCTACACCGCAGAGGTCTGGATACAGGGAAGAAGCCAGTATCTGGTGGAGTCCAACATGATTGAGTCCATTCTTCGCTACGTCCACAGCGAATACGGCATCCGTGCTTATCGTGAGGATGTACGGCTTGCGCTAGACGAAGAAATTACAGCGGTTGTGAACACGTAAGCATTGCAAGACTTGATCGAATAAAGGGCTGACCCCGGGGTAGCGGGGTCAGCCCTTTTATTGTAACTGCCTTTTATCGTGACTGCCTTTTATGATCATTGCCTGATAATCACAAGATAGCTTATTCTTCTGCTGTCAGGAATCCGGCCAGCACATCGTCTCTGCCTGCCCGAGCTGCGCCGCTTCCATGCAGCTCAGCCCAAGGCGCACGCTGCTGCCGCAGAATCGCCGCAGTTCCTTCAGAAGTGTACTCCGCATACCTGACCGTCTGCTCACCCCCAGGCTCGCCCCAATGAGCCCAGCCTTGGGGGTGGATATGCTGGCCCATCCGGCAATCCACAAAGACTGTCTTGGCATGCTCCCGCCATGGACGTCCCAGGTATACCGGCGCTGTTCCCGGCTCAGCACTCAGATAACATTGATTGAATACATAACCGAAGGCTTGCCCTTCAGGAGTGGAGGCAGCCGTGATGTAGCCTGCATGGCCTCCGCTATTCCGCAGGCTGTGCAGCGTACAATGCTCGAAGTAGGCCGTTGCTCCGCCAAAGATATAATCTACCGTTCCCTCAATATAACAGTGCTGGTACAACTGGCGGTACTGCGCATGATGCTGCCGCAGCGGAACGCCGCCGAACAGCAGGCGCTCTCTGGGGGCCGGAGGCAGCGGACCGGTGAACAGCGTGTCCTGATGACCCTTGAACGTACAATTTCGGAATACCGTCTCATCACAATGGGCGTACACCGCCACAGCCTGCCCTACCTCGCTGCCTTGTCCCGCTGTATTGGAGACGGTCAGATTCTCCAGCACCAGCTTCCTGCCGCCAAGGAACAGGGTGGGAGTGGCAAAGGTCCCGATCTCTTCCCCCTGCTCATCCAGCTCCCGGGCATAGCGGTTCATCGTGATCTCCACTTGTCCGATGCCGATGATACGGAGACAGGAGCGGTAGACCCGCACCTCCTCCTTGTACACTCCCGGCATAATGTAGAGCGTTGCCTCTGTGTCCGGGTCCAGCCCTTCCAGGGCATCGACTGCCGCCTGAATGGTAGAGTAATCGCCTAAGCCCTCCTTGCCCACCAGCATCCCTTTTCCCATCCCCTCTCAGACTCTGGCCTCCGCTTAAGGCTTGCTTACTTCTGTGTCAGTTTGTATGCAGCTTCGTATTCCTCGGTGATCTTTGTTCCGCCGGAATCCTTCCAGGTCTGCACGGCTTTTTTGAAGGCAGCCTCATCTGATTGGCCCATGATATATTTGAAGGTAGCATCTGTGATGATCTTTTGCAATTCCGTTCCCTGCTCATTATTGGTAGCCGAATCCAGCGGAACGGTGGGGTCAAGCACAGCGAACTTATCATTCTCGCGGATCAGCTCATTGGCCAGCTGCTTCTCAGGGTTCGCATCCTTAAGCGTATAGGCAATCTCACTAGGTCTACTGGAGGAGAAAGGCTGCACATCCGCCTGCCACAGCTCGGTGTTCAGAATCTTGAACGCGCCGTTCTCATCATATTCATAGTGGGTGCCTTCGATTCCGCCCGTCATCAGCATGAACGCCTTCTCATCGATCAAGTCATTGACGAACTTCAGCAGCCGCTTGAGCTCTGCTTCAGTCTTCACCTCTGATTTTGGAAAAGCCATCAATCCGCCGATCCCGCTGCCCTCGGACCAGATATGATACTGTCCATCCCCATTCGAGATCTTGTTCACCGGCACCAGCTCCATGCCCGGCTGCAGATCCTGCGCCAGTGTTCTCAGACTGGAGATGTCCACCATCCCGGTATAGATCCCGGTCTTCCCCTGCGCGAATTGCTGCTGCTGGTCCGTTTTGGCTGTAACTGCGAAATCCTGCGCCAGGTATCCGTTCTCATAGAGCTTTTTGGAGAAATTCATCGTGTCCATATATTCCGTTGTATCGAATTCAGGGATGAACTTGCCGCTATCGTCCACCTTCCAGCCATTGGGCGTGCCAAAATAGGAGCTTAGTGTTTTGAAGCTGCTGTATTTCAGCTCTGATCTGTCTCCGAAGCCTGTCGTGTCCTTCACACCGTTGCCATCCGGGTCATCCTCTGTGAAGGCTCTGGCCACTTCATACACCTCATCCAGCGTCTTCGGAACCGGCAGACCCAGCTTATCCAGCCAGTCCTTGCGGAAGATCAGGCCGGAACGCGCCAGATTCTTCTGGAAGGGAACGCCGTACAGGACGCCTTCAATCGAAGCCGCTTCCTTCAGCTCAGGAGCAATCTTCGCCAGATTACTGAACTCTGAGAGATAAGGGCCCACATCCCAGAACAGCCCTGATTTCAGTGAGCTTCTAACCGATGAATTGGTCATCATGGTCAGGGTGACAATGTCTGCAAGCTCCCCCGAGGCCAGCGCCGTTGTGATCCGCTCTTCCTTGGAAGCATCGGGTACCCAGTTGAAGGTGATTTTGCTGTTGGTATATTCCTCAAGCAGCGATTTGATCGTATCGGTTGGCGGCGAAGCGGTGTGCAGAATATTCAGCCAGGTTAATTCAAGTGTCGAATTCAGATCCTCTGCAGCGGCAGTCTTCTTCTCTTCCTTGTCTCCGCCGCAAGCCGAGAGCATAGTGGTAGCCATTGTAGCGATTGCAATTAGCGTGACCCATCTTTTGTTCATAACACTTCTCCTTTGGTAGATGAAATAGTTAGTCTTAGCCTTAATACACGCCGTCTTCGCCCATCTTCTTAGCCAGCTTATTGGAGAGCATCACGAGAATTAACCCGACAACGCCCTTGAACATGCCTATCGTGGTGCTGAAGCTTAATTGCCCGTTCTTGAGGCCCGCCGTATAGATATAGGTATCGAAAATCTCGGCGACACTGCGGTTCAGCGAATTCAGCAGCAGATACATATGTTCGAAGCCGAGATCCAGCGTGCTGCCGATTTTGAGAATCAGCAGGGTAATAATCACGGGACGGATGGCCGGCAGTGTCACATGCCAGGTCTTGCGCAGACGGCTTGCCCCGTCCATCTCGGAGGCTTCATAGAGCTGCGGGTCCACTACAGTAATAGCTGCCAGATAGATAATGGTCGACCACCCCAGCTCCTTCCAGATAATCTGCAGGATATAGATCGTCCGCAACCACTCCGAAGAGGTCAGGAAGCTGATTTTGGTGCCGCCGAGACTGGCGATCAGCTCATTGATAACCCCGCCATCCACCGTCAGGAACACATACGTAATAGAGACAATAATGACCCAGGACATGAAGTGCGGGATGTAGATAATCGTCTGAATCCAGTTCTTGAGATAGCGTCCCTTCAGCTCGTTCAGCATCAAGGCTACAATAATCGGCAGCGGGAAGAAGATCACAATGTTCATGGCAAACAGAATCAGAGTGTTACGCAGCAGCTGCATGAACGTAGGCTCCGTAAATAATCGGATGAAATGCTTCAGGCCGACCCACTCACTCCCGGTAATTCCCTGGAACGGCTGATAATTCTGGAATGCAATGATCAGCCCGCCCATGGGCAGATATTTGAAGATGATGAAATACAGCAGCCCGGGCAGGATCATCAGATACAGCAGCTTGTATTTGTTCAGAGCCGTAAGAGCGCGTGCGCCTTTCCCCTTTTCTATGGTCAGATTTGGTGTTGCGGTGATGCTTGTTGCTTTCACATGTCAGCCTCCTTTGCTCGTTCCTGTTACGGTCTCAGCGTAAGAAATTTCTTACATTACGTATATAATCATTATGTGATAGCGTTTACAGAACCTGCGTGGCTGCGGGGTTAATGCCCATCAGATCTCCTCTGAGGATTACCTGCCTAGGCTAATGATTATTCTTCGGAGACGGGCTGCACAAGGCAAGTCTGCGAACACCTCATGCCCGGATTATATACGTAATTTCTGCTCCTTGTTACAGTGAAGAGGTACTGAAAACCGAGGAGGATCACAGAATGAACCCTAGCTCACGTAGAAAAGAATCGGTCGGCGGAAGGATCTTCACCTTCGTTAATACAGCCATACTCGTTCTGATTGCGCTTGTCTGCTTATTGCCCTTCGTTAATATCATTGCCAGCTCCTTCGCGACTACCCAGGAGGTCATGGCCAAGCGGTTCATCTTATTCCCTACTACCTTCTCCCTGGATGCGTACCGCTACATTCTCTCAACGCCTACCATCTTCCGGGGACTCGGGGTATCCGTAGGTGTCACCGTTGCAGGAACCGTAGTCAGTATGCTGCTTACCGCGCTGATGGCCTACGGCTTGTCCAGGAGATACCTGCCTGCCCGCAATACCATTAACTTCATCGTCGTCTTCTCCATGCTGTTCAGCGGCGGAATGATCCCTACCTTCCTGGTTGTCAAAAGTGTCGGCCTGATCAACTCGTACGGTTCCCTGATCTTCCCGGTTGCCGTCAATGCCTTCAACATGATTATCATGCGCAACTTCTTCCAGGCGCTGCCTGACAGTCTGGAGGAGTCCGCCAAGATCGACGGGAGCAATGACTTCGGAATCTTCATGCGGATCATGCTGCCGCTGGCCCTGCCTTCCATCGCCACCATCTCCCTGTTCTATGCGGTTGCTTACTGGAATACGTACATGAATGCGATCCTCTACATGAATGATTCGGCCAAATGGCCGATCCAGGTGCTGCTGCGCCAGATCGTTATTGTGTCCAGCGGGATGCAGGCCGAGGGAACCTCGGTCGATATTGTGCCGCCGGCCCAGACGATCAAAATGGCGGTCATTGTCATCGCCACCGTACCGATGCTGGCCGCTTATCCTTTTGTACAGAAGCATTTCACCAAGGGCGCCCTGCTCGGAGCAGTCAAAGGCTGACGGCCCGCCGTTCTTCTTCCTTCCGAATCCAAAGAGCATATACAGAAACGGTACCGCCTTGAAGCAAGGACGGTACCGTTTCTGCATGAACCCCTGATCCAGGCTCTCTCCTGAACCAAGCCCCTATTCCTGCTAAAATATCTGCTGCTCCCCCTGCTTCAGCTTCCGGTAAGCGCCAGGCGTAACCTGCTCCTTCTTGCGGAAGGAGCGGATGAAATTCTGCGGATTATGATACTGCAGGCGTTCGGCAATCTCTTTGATCGTCATATCCGTCTCTGTCAGCCACCGTTTGGCCATCTCCAGGCGGTAGTTCATGAGGTATTCGCTGAAGGCGGTGCCGTACTCTTTTTTGAAGATGCTGCTTAGATAATTCGGATTGTAATGAAGCCGTTCGCCGATCCCCTCCAGCGTAAGCTCACGGTCATATTCCGCATGCACAATGTCGGTGATCTTATCCGAGAGACAGCGGAACTGCTTGCTGGTCTTGTCCTTCATGCTGTACATCATGGGGTAAATAACCTCCTGCACCAGCATCCGCTCCATCTCTTCGGGATTGCGGATGTCCAGCAGGCGGTGATACAGCTTATTGTTATCCTGGGTCAACAGGACGCTAACCCCCAGATGCTGCTCCAGCTGGATCAGATTATTCACGAGCCGCACCAGCATGACCTCGAATTTCAGGGTGCTCTTGTTCTTGCCCATCAGCTCCGCCAGGAACGGATAGAGCGCAGCCGTAACCTGCTCCTTGTCCCCCAACCGGATGGCATTGAACAATTGCGTCTCCAGCTCTGCCGGATAATGCAGCGACACCGGACCGGAGACGACCATGGAGATATCCTCATAGAAGATAATTGATTCCTTACCCAGATTCAGCCGCTGATGCAATGCCTGCTTGCTCATCTCCCCGGCTTCCTTACTCTCTAACAGATTGCTGTAAAAGTTGCTGATGCCGATGCTGATCGACACCTTCAGATAATCGCGTACCGCCTTCAGCAGAGCTGCCGCATAATCCGTCACTTCCTTATTCATCCCGGCATCGCTGTACCCGGCGAAGGTCAGGATCGTAGCCTGGGTATCATCGTTCAGGATAATAGGCTGTAATCGCTGCTGTGCCGGGATAAGTTCCTCCACCATCTTATTGACGGCCAGCAGCAGGACATCCTTGTCCGAGGCCTCCCGGCCGCCCAGACTGTCCAGCTGAATCAGCATCGCCGCATAACGGTGCTTCTCTGACAGGTTATACCCGAACCGGAGCAGACTCTGCTCCAGCTCCTCGGCCGAGACGCGGCTGCGGAACAGATTAAGGATCAGCTGCGTCTCCAGCCGGGGCATTTCCGATTCGATCAGACTCTCAAGCGAAGCCTTCTCCGAGATAATCGTATCAATCGAATGCCGGATATATTCCAGCTCATTCCTGGAGTTCACCTGCGGAATAACGGGCAGGCTGCGCTTAAGCTGCTCAATCGGCTTGGTGAAATATTGGGAGATCATATAAGCCACCACCCAGATCAGGAGAATCAACAGCAGCCCCATCGCAGAGATCCCGAACTTGGTCATCTCCAGCGAGCGGGTAATCTCCGCCTGATCCAGCACGGTCAGATAGATCCAGTTATTATACGAAGACTTGGCATAGATTAGCTTCAGACTGTCACGGCCGGAGAACTTCTGCTGTACCGTCCCTTTGTCCTCCATGGCATTGATCGTCCCGGCAAGCTGGCCGAACTGCTCCGGGGCTAACAGCCCATTGCCGGGATCAGATTCATACATCAGTTCACCATGCTTGTTCAAAATGTAGACGGCTGCGTCTTCCCCGCTGTTTATCGTGGCATTCAGGGTATGTAATGAAATGTCGGATAAGGCAATCGCCTGTTTCTTACTGGAGAACACCGGCAGTGTATTCACGAACCGGATGCCTTTGTCCGTCTTCATCCAGAAGAGGCTCTGCTCCTGATTCTCAATATACTGCTCCCGGAGCTGCTGGACCTCCCCGGCAGTGAGATTGCTGAGCTTCTCATTCAGGATCTGCCAGTTCTGCACCAGACTGATTAGCGAATATTCCGTCCCTTCAGCCGCCATGGAGGCGATATAATTCAGCTGCGAATTCACATTCCGGTAGGCGATGAAGTCTTGCACGGTAATCGGATGGGTCACGACCTCCTGAAAAGAGCTGGTGGTGCTATAGGTGTTGAACGCGTATTCTATCGTTTGGATTTTGTGCTCCAGATTGTTCTTGATCTGCTCGATATAGCTCTGCTTGCTGCTGGAGAACCGCTCGACCACTGAATCGATGGTACTGATGTAGATATAGCTTCCGAAGCCGACCACCAGTCCCACGCCAAGAATTAATATAGGTATAAAGATGCCGTAGAACATTCTTCCTTTGCTCATTGTGTTTCCCCTTTGATTTGATAGACTCCATTAAATTATAGCGCTTTCATGAATACGGTTCCATGATTATTTTCACGTGTGCAATTTGCAGACTGCCCGGTTAATACCAGGCGCGCAGCGAAAAACCGGACCAGCGATAGGCTGATCCGGTCTGTTCACATCCTGGGGCTATGAGCCTTGCTTAGAGCAAAGAAATCGTCAGCAGCTCGAACAAGACCAGCGGCATAATTACATTGCTGTTCACCGTACCGGGATATGGGTAGCCCGGGCCCGGATATCCCGGACCTGGATAGGGCTTGTAATAAGGATTGTAATATCCGCGGCCCATATCTGTGGCTATGGTTACAACCAGGTACATATTCTTACTGTCCATACCGGCAAGCGTGCCCTCATGCATCTGACCGTCAAGGGTCTGCACCTGCACTTGGTGATTCAGATACGGCTTACAGGACTGGTGAAGGGAATCGCGGACCCCGTTCAGATGCTGGACCACCGCCGGGTCTGCCTGATAGATCACCGGCGTCTGCGTGCCGGAAGAAGTTGTCGACATAGGTGTATGACCTCCGTGTAATTGGATTTGCTTCATACTATGCACCTGCCCAGTCCGGTGTGCCTAGCCTGCTCCCCGCCGTTCATTCGATCCGCATACACAGACCAAACAGCCGTACACCGGAAAGTCCGGTATACGGCTTAATTTTCACTTTTCTACAAGTGCTGTGCGTTTATATTTTTAAAAAGCCACGCCAATCCCGCCCTGGCCGGCATAGGTTCCCATTACAGGTCCCATCGTGGACAGCAGAACCTCCTTGAAGGGATGCTTCTCCAGAATACGCCGCTTAATCTCCAGCGCCAGTGTCTCACAATTGCTATGCACAATCGCGATTACCGCCTGCTCATAATCATGCTGCTTCTGGTCCAGCTTAGCCAGCAAATGGGTCAGCGCCTTAGGCAATCCGCGCGTCTTCTCGACTACTTCAACGATTCCCTCGTCACTGATCTTCAGCAGCAGCTTAATGTTCAGCACGGAAGCCACCGCGCCGGAGATCCGGCTCAGCCGTCCGCCCTTGATCACATTCTCCAGGGTGTCCAGCGTGAAGTACGCGGTCGTCTCTTCGACCTTCTTCAGCACTCTGCCCTTCAGTTCAGCCAGACTTGCTGCGGTGAGTGACCATTTGGCCGCCATGGCGACAATCAGGGTCAAGCCGCCGGAGAACAGCTTGGAATCTATAATTTCAATCGCATTCGGATGTCCTTCTTCCTCGTACATCTCCTTGGCAATCATTGCGGTCTGATAAGTACTGCTAATATTAGAGGACATGCAGATGACCAGAATGTCAGTGCCTGCTTCCACTTGCTTGAAGCTGTCCAGGAAGGTCTGCGGACTCGGGCTTGCAGTCGTCGGCAACTCCTTCGATTCATGCATTTTGTCATAGAAATCTTTGGCATTCATATCATCCGGCATCAGCTCATGGCCGAAATGAACCGGCAAATGAACAATGGAGATGTCATACTGCTTCGTGTATTCAGGGGGTAGATCCGAACCGCTATCCGTAATTATCTTGATGGGCATCAGAATGCTCTCCTTTCAATTCTATACCATTATAGTTACCCTTTCCGGAGATCAATAGTACAATTTATAACTTGTCAAAATCGGAGTTTTGTGCTTAGTCCTATTTATGTTATGGTTGAAGCATATGGTTACAGAAATGGAGTGTATTAAGATGAGCAAGAACAGAGTATGGAACCGGGGCAAGCATAATGGCGCCGGTCTGTCCAAGAAAGCACCGGCTGCCGCAGAATCCGAGGGTGTGGCCGAGACCGCTGCGTCAGAGGACCACAGCGCCGAGGTAATTAACGAGCGGATTGATACCGTCAAGCCGATGAACCGCAGCAACTGGGTCACCCGGCCCGCCCGCGTGAAGCCGCAGAACCCGGAGCGTAAGAATTAAGCAGCTTAACAACTGACATGCTTCGCATTCTATGGAAGCACAATTCCCCCACAACCTTGCTTATCATGCAGGCACAAACGGCTACGCCGTCCTTAAGAGGATGGCGTAGCCGTTTCTGCTTGCACTAGTCGGCCGGAGAACGGTGAGCTTGTTAGAACTGGTACCATCCAAGCGGGGTATCCCGCTACAAGGATTCAGTCAGACTATCCGGCACGTACCGGTTCTCACGCATTAGCGTCCGGATTACCTTCAGCGTGTTCCGCTGAACCGGGACACCCGTTGTCCGGTGCAGCTGAAGCCAGCGCAGGGCAGCCAGTGCCTCGAATCGCTCCAGCTCAGCCGGGCTGTAGCTGCTTTGGTCGATAAAGGCCGACCGGTATACGCCAGCGAACCGCTCCCCGGCGTATACCCGGAAGAGCAGTATAGACCACGCTATATCATACCTTGGATCGCCAAGCTGAACATTCGTCCAATCGATAATGGTAAATGCCCCCGCAGCCTCCAGAATATTGCCCAGATGATAATCACCATGAATCAGCTGGTGTGCGGTAAGCTCTGCCCGCTCCGCCAGCTCCAGCGCCAGCGTTCGGATCTCCGGCTGCTCCGCCCAGGCAGGGAAGAAGTAATCTGCGAAATCATAACGCGGTACCTTCAAGCCGCTGGATGAATCGATCTCCAGCTTATGTACATCAAGCAGATTAGCGGCTATGGCTGTAAGGCTGGCGGCATTTACCTTCTTGACTGGTATACCATCGAAGCTGGTTAACAGCACCTGATGATCCTCCGAGTCCAAGCCCCAGGCATACGGCCGTGAGACTGCGCAGCCCTGCCGGAGCATCTGCTCCAGCACCTGATACTGAATAGAGACATCCGGCCGGGACTCGCGGTTCCATATTTTCAGCACAAGCTTCATTTCGGGCAGTGTAATGCCGCACACCTCCGCTTCCAGTCCCCCCTTCATCGGGGTTACGGCCGCCTCTTCCAGCCTTGCCAGCAGTCCTCCACTATCTTCACCCTGCTCTTGCCAGCGGATATCGCTCAGAACATTATTCATAGTTATAATTCCCCTCTCCAAGGAACGATCTGCTGCTCATTAGGCTGCTCCGAATCCCTCAGACCATATTCTAGGCATCCTCCCTATTCCAATGAATAACATATTTCAACTATACAAATCAATAACAGAGAATTGAGGGATGCGAAATGGAACATTGGATTAGAGTAGAACCGAATGTGAAGGTGTATGTGAATGATCTTAACCCGCTTGCCACCAAAACGATACTCTTCATTCATGGCTGGCCAGCAAATCACCAGATGTTCGAATACCAGTACAATCAGCTAGTGCCCATGGGCTACCGCTGCATTGGAATGGATATGAGAGGCTTCGGCCGGTCTGACAAACCGCTTGGCGGTTACGACTACAACCGTCTCGCAGATGATATCCGCTGTGTGATCGGCGCCTTGGGACTGCACAATATTACACTCGGCGGGCACTCTACCGGCGGAGCTGTAGCGATCCGGTATATGGCCCGGCACAAGGGATATGGTGTCTCCAAGCTGGCCCTGTTCGCTTCGGCAGCCCCCAGTCTGATTCAGCGGCCGGGCTTCCCTTATGGCACGACCAGAGAAGCTATAGAGCAGATTATCCAGTCCACCTACAAGGACCGCCCTAAGATGCTGCATGATTTCGGCGATATTTTCTTCTATCAGCCGGTATCACAGCCGTTCTCGGACTGGTTCTTCCTCTTGGGACTGGAGGCGGCAAGCTGGTCCACTATCGCAGTCTCCAACGCCTGGCTGGCCGAAGAGTTGTTCGATGATCTCCCCCGGATACAGGTGCCTACCCTTATTCTGCACGGGGTTCATGATCAGGTGTGCTTCTTCCCGCTGGCCGAAGCGCAGCATCAAGGGATTAAGCATTCGGTCCTTATTCCCTTTGAGAACAGCGGCCACGGATTATTCTATGACGAGCGGGACCGGTTCAACCGGGAGCTGGCGGGGTTCGCCGGGTAGATTTTCCGCACAGCCAGAACAGGACTGCCCGAGAAGAAATAGCTTCATGGGGCAGTCCTGTGTTGATTCGCAGGCGTAGGTGCGTGTGCGAATGAGAAGCACTACAGCTCCAGCGTCTCTCCATATGCAAGCGCCGAGCCTCGGATTCCTGCCTCCTCCAGCGCCTGAACGAAGGCCCCGGCATCCTGCTTGATCGGCGGGAAGGTATTATAGTGAACCGGAAGCACCTGCCGGGCACCCAGCCACTTCGCCGCGATAAGCGCATGCTCCGGCCCCATGGTGAAATGTCCGCCAATCGGCAGAATCGCGAGATCGATGTCATACAGCTCACCGAACATTTTCAAGTCACCGAACAGCCCTGTATCCCCTGCATGCAGTACCGTGTGTCCGTCCGCCTCAATAATAAAGCCCGCCGGTGTGCCGCCATAGATACTCTGTCCGTCTTCTAGTGTAATGCTTGAGGTGTGGAATGCATGAATCATCGTCGCCTTGGCAAAGCCCAGGTCCACCGTCCCCCCGATATTCATCCCAATCGTCTGTGCCCCTGTGGATTCAAGGTAACCGGCCAGCTCCACGATGGCTACAATCGGCGCGTTATTGCTCTTGGCAATCGGCGCAGCATCCAGCATATGATCCATATGGGCATGCGTCAGCAGCACCGCTTCTGTCTTAATATCCTCTGCTGTCGTCACCGCAGCAGAATTACCGCTAATGAACGGGTCGATAATCAGCGATTTGCCGTTCACCTCAATTTGAACACAGGAATGGCCGTGGTAGGTAATTTTCATAGATATCCTCTCCTCTTCTTGATTAATTTCAATAGGTACTAAGGAATGAATCGTGCAAAAACCCAAGGTTTACGATACAATGACAGCAAGTTGCTCTAAATCCAAATCCAGCAGTGCGATTGACGAATATAACATAAATTATTACGTTCGTTGTTTTTTATGATATATCTATTCCTGCCAGCTGTCAAGAGAGGTGTGAAGAAGTTGCTGTCCGTTGAGAAAACAATGCTGTTTCTGTTATCTAAGGTGAAGCAGATGGGCGCCCAGCAGTTTGTCGAGATCTATGAGCAAAGGGGGTACACCTCCACCTATATCCGCAATGCCCTATCCCGCTTGAAAAAAGAGGGCTATATCGCTTCCCCGGCACGCTCCTGGTATAACGTCACTGCCGAGGGCCTCGCCTACATTAAGGCGATTAACAGCAAGCCTGCCCGTTATCAGGAGCAGTGGGATCATACCTGGGATGTGGTGATGCTGGAGGTTCCCGAATCCGAACGCAAGAAACGCGATCTGTTCCGCACAGCACTCGGGCAGCTGGGTTATGGGCTTTTATATAACAGTGTGTACATCTCACCATGGAACTATCAGGACGAAGTCGCAGCCCAGATCCAGAAGCTGGAGCTGGAAGGCAAGGTGTCGATCCTCCAAGGCCAATTTCAGGAAGGCACCATTACACCGCTCAAAGCGCGGGCCATCTGGCAGCTGGACGACATTGAAGCCTTATACCAGAAGAAATCAGTCTGGCTGAAGGAAGAATTCGCTCCGCGATTGGCGGATACCCTTCAGGCGGGGCAGCCGTTACAGCTCTTCCTGCTATATTTGCAAATGGGAGAGGAGTTAAGCGGATTGTTCATGGCTGACCCCTATCTCCCGGATGAGCTGCTGCCGGACCATTGGCCGGGCAAACGGGTCCTCTCAGACATGAGTGAATACATGGTTAGAGCCGCTCAGGCGATACCTGCGGATTCTTCCTATGCGCCCTTCGTCCAATAAGGTATGGCAAAGAGCAGCCCGGACTCCGGGCTGCTCTTCGTATATGAACTACTCCTCACGGCTGCCGGAAGCCAGCAGCTCCCGGACCGCTTCCTTATTCGTAAGCGGGGCCCGGCAGGCGAAGTTACGGCAGACATAAGCGGTCGCTTCGCCCCGGATGGCCGGTTTATCAGCCAGATGCGGCAGCAGGCGGAGCATCTCTCCTCCGTCCCCTTCCCAGTTCACGATGAGCGCCGCATCCGGCAGGTAAGTCTGCTGGACCTGAGCGAGCATGGCGTGCAGCGCGGGATCTTCTTTTTTGCCGGAGAGGACCCATTCTCTGCCGCCAGAGACCATCCCCAGATGGGCCTGCAAATACATCGCATACCCCGGCGGATACTCCGAAGCAGCGGAAGCAAGCACCGCAGCGGTGCGCTCCGCAATCTCTTTTAACTCCATATCCTGGGTAATAACCGACAGCTTCCACAAAAGCTTCGCCGCCACCGAATTCCCGGACGGAATCGCTCCATCATACAATTCCTTCGAGCGGACCGGCAGCTTCTCCCCGTCATGCCCGGTGAAGAAGAACCCGCCTCCTTCGGTATCTAGGAACAGCTCCAGCATCCCATCCTTAAGCACCAGCGCCCGTTCCAGATAGACCGCTTGACCTGTAGCTTCATATAATTCGCTGAGTCCCCAGATCAGGAAGGCATAATCATCCACATACGCCGGGATCGCCGACTCCCCGTCACGGTAACGGGCCAGCAGCCGTCCATCTTCACGCCGCAGCTTGTCCCAGATGAAGTCCGCTGCACGTTCGGCGGCCTTGGCATATTCCGGCTTCTGGAGGGCTTTGGCCCCCAGGGCCAGCGCAGCAATCATCAGCCCGTTCCACGAGGTCAGCACCTTGTCATCCTTAAGCGGATGAATGCGCTGCTCCCGGTACTCGAACAGCTTCGTACGCCATTCCTCCATCCGGGTCCGCAGACCAAGCGGATTCATGCCCATACGCTCCGCCATCTCTTCCGGCAGACCGTGAAGGAGATTCGGAATATTTTCCCCTTCGAAGTTGCCCTCCGGCGTAATCCCGTACACATTGCAGTAGGAATGCATATCCTCCAGCCCAAGCGCTTCCTCAATCTCCTCACGGGAGAAGACATAGAACTTGCCTTCCACCCCTTCGGAATCGGCATCCTCCGCAGAGTAGAAAGCGCCTTCCGGTGAAGTCATATCACGCAGCACATACGTGAAGATCTGCTTGGCAATCTCCGCATACAGCGGCTTCCCCGTAAGCTGGAAGGCTTCCAGATAGACATTCGCGAGGAGAGCGTTATCGTAGAGCATTTTCTCAAAATGCGGCACAAGCCACTCCCGGTCTGTTGAATAACGAGCGAAGCCGAAGCCGACATGATCATACATGCCGCCCTTGTACATCGACTCCAGCGTATGCTCCACCATCCGCAGCGCTTCCGGCTGATCATGCAGCTGGCTGTACGCCAGCAGGAAGGACAAATTATGCGGCGAAGGGAACTTCGGCGCATTGCCGAACCCGCCGTACTCCTCATCGAACTGCCGCCGGTACAGCTCATAGGCCTCATGCAGCAGCTCTGCGCCGGGAATACCGCCCGCAGCTTCAGGATTGTACGCATTCTTGCGGTCAAGCGTATGCAGCTCCGCTAGCAGGTCGTCGCCCAGCTTATCCAGCGCTTCGCCGTCCTGTTCCCACTTCGCATGAATCTGCTCCAGCACATCCATCAGCCCGATCCGCCCGAACATCTGCCGCTTCGGAAAGTACGTCCCGGCATAGAACGGCTTCTTCTCCGGCGTCAGCAGCACCGTCAGCGGCCATCCCCCGCTCCCCGTCAGCGCCTGACACACCGACATATACAGCGCATCGATATCCGGCCGCTCCTCGCGGTCTACTTTGATGGCTACGTAGTGATTGTTGAGGAGCTGGGCGACTTCGGTATCCTCGAAGGATTCTCGTTCCATTACGTGGCACCAATGGCACGTCGAATAGCCGACAGATAAGAAGATCGGCTTGTTATCCGCCTGCGCCTTGGAGAAAGCCTCCTCTCCCCATGGATACCAATCCACAGGGTTGTGGGCGTGTTGCAGCAGGTAGGGCGATTTTTCGTTCGCTAATCTATTGGGTGTATTATGAGTCGTCACCAGGCTTCCCCTCATTTCGGATGATTTGGGTAAAGTACGTATAGGGTTAGTTTACCCAATTTGGTGGGGGAGGGCTCAGGATATAAAAAAGACTACAAACAACGAGAAGTATTTATTAATGATCCGGAAATTCTTGGCCATTAGGGTTTCGGACTACATCGACATAAACCTATAAATCGAAGTCACTGATCTTCCATTGACCGTCTTTCATCCGATTAATTGTAAAATGATTTGTCATTACTTTATCAAGTATGGCTTGATTCTCTTGCAAATATTGTTGATTTCGTTGCACAGTTTCCACAATCATTTCATCTTTACTAACGGCTTTAACAGAGATTGATTTTAGATCATATATTTGTTTGAAACTGTGATGAGTTCCAAGAAGTTTTGCAACTTTCAAATTCAAATTATTACTTGTAACTAAGGAATTCTTTATCTTTATCTCATCCCCCTGTTCAACTTGAAGCAAGAATCGTTCAACTGCGTTTTGTGCAAGACTAGCTGCTGTGCCTAATCGCGCTTCTTTTATACTTGGGTCCCATTCTATTTCCAACCCTGATACTTCAGCAACGAGTTGAAGTGGGATATAAGTGGTTCCATTGTGACTCTCAGCACCAACAGCAGGTCTCCGTTGTTTACCATTAAGATATACAGTGGTATCTCCTGGCTTAAACCGAATTTCCTTACTTTCCATTTTCCCGGTGATTTCGAGTGTTTTCTGGTTCTCTACTACTTTGAACCCCAATCTTTCAAGTACATTGCGATAGGGTACCAATACAACTCCACTTTTCACAATAGGCGGGTTAGTGAGCTTGAATAACTCTCCATTAATACGCATTGAAGCTTTCCGCAAACCTATTTTAAAAATACCTATATTATCTGTGATTCCGATTAAATCGCCCTCATTGTCCACAAGTAATTCAGTGAGGGTCAGCCCTGAATTATTACGTAATAAACAGAACATCTCATTTCCCATCTCATCTAATCCATAAATATTACCGTTAACATCCGAAAAAAACACATGTCCTTTAGAATTCGCAACAATATTTTCAGGTGGTCCATATTTCCTCAATTTATAGCTCCATTTTATTTTTCCCGATAAATTTTTTGCGATGAGAATTGCACCTTCACCAGCTTCATAAGAGCCACCTTTCCATTGATTGGTATCATCATTATTTGTGAATGAGCTTTGTAAATTCCCCGCTATTTTCTCGCTATTAACCGGTTTGCCTTGATCATCCAATATAATCTTCTTATTGCCTATTTCAACAATGAGATACCCGTTTAAATCAGCAAAATAAATATCGTTTACATTTGTTGTGGTGCCAAAAAGACGATCCTCCGAAACCAAAATATCTATTCCATAGGTCCAATTTTTCTGTCCAGTTTTATTGTAAGAAACTATTCCCGTTTGTTCCAATACAATTATATTCTCATTATTATCCAACCAATAAATTTCTGAGAAAGGACTATTAGGTTTTACAAAGTTTAGAATTGCCCGAACTGTTTCATCTGAATTGTATATTTTTATATATCCATGCTGAGTAATAGTTCTTGGTTCTTCATCTATAATCTGAAGGGTGCTTGTTTGATCATAAAATGTAGAAATAAGCGTCCCCTTCGCAGTGCGAGATATATTTGCCCGTTCGTCAAAAAACATCCAGTTTCTCTTTCCCTCTCCATCAACTGCTGTATAAATGTCATTAAAGTCCTTATAATAAACCATATTGTCCGAAAATTTATCAAAGCTAAATTGGTGTGCACTGCGAATCGTCCATTTCCATTCATATGTACCGTTGGTCAGAAAATTCAACGATGTGTTTGTCTTCTCTCCAGAACTATCATAAAGCGTTACTGGAGGTACGGTACTCTGTTCCTTGGTTAAATATTTTAATTTTGGGCTGGCTTCTGAAATTCCCATCTCTGAAAAACTAATAAATATCATGCAAAAAATAAGCAATCCTATTACTTTCCTCATAAATAATCGTCCCTTCAAAGTACTTCTTATCACTTCACTTTTTCTATTCGGGGAAACAAGATGAGCTGCTTTCAAGCCAAATGTATCACTAATTTCCAGATACTCTCCTCCCTATATAATTGGGTATTCCTTCTCATGAAGGATAGCATAAATCTATTTGTCAGTGGTATATTTTTTACTCTATTGTCATGTTTTGTTTATAAGATGTTTCAAAAGTCCAAACTAGCGAATAATTCGCTAAGATATACTTGCGTTGGAGGTGTTCAAATGTGTATCAACGTATCCGGGATTTACGCGAAGATAAGGATTTGACGCAAACTCAAATGGCGGAGTATTTGCAATGCAGCCAGCGAATTTATAGTAATTATGAACGCGGTGATGTTGATATCCCCACTGCTATTCTCATCAAGCTGGCAGACTTTCATATGACGAGTACTGACTATTTACTTAACCGAACAAACCAAAAGAAACCTTATCCCAAAAGTTAAACTAATTTTCGTAAGCGCCATAAACTAAGTTTATAGCGCTTACGAAAAACTCCGGAGGACTTAATGAAATGAAGAAACTTCTGTTTATTATATCTGTTTTCTTTCTTTTATTAGGATGCTCAAATGACAAGGTTACAAGCAACAATAATATGTCCAATAGCGATCCCGTCACTTGGCTCACAATTGGTGGAAACAAATACTACTACACCACTACTTATGACAGTATGGATGAGACCACACTAGTTGATACGGGAAACGTAACTGATGAGGAAGATGGAATTCAACTTGGTCTTAAAATCTACAAAAGCACTGTCTTCGAGGACCGTTACTTCATAAAAAGCCAAGATTATGAAAAGGCATGGCGGGAATATAAATTACGCGATTAGCATTGTTCATATCAACACATGTTTTACACTTCCAGCCCTAACCGCAAAGCCAATCCTGCGGAGAATTCTTTTTGTGACTCCAGTTGCAATTCATTATACACTCTGGTCATACGTGCCTGTGCTTGTTCCATATCACCTGTTAAGCGATAGAGTGCAGTTAAGTGATGCGGGTTCTCGTATGTTCCAGCTTTCTCCCTTAGCTCCATTACCCGAATGACATCTTTAACCTTTTCAAACTGCTGCAGGTGAGGAAGTATATACTCTGAAATGTCTTTCGTTATTCTTCGTTTATGTTCCTCAACGCTCGGATCAGGGGTCAACTTATACCAATTATCGTTGTTCGTTAGCTCAGTACCGCGAATCTGCAGAACTGAACTCACGACTGTTGGAAAAGCTGGTTTCGGGTATAAAAAAACTTTTCCGAATAATTCCTCCATATAGATTCCAGTATTGAAACAGAATTCAATCTCATCTTGTGTGTTCCACTTGGATGCCTGAATGTTCGCTGTCACCGAGAAGTTAGGTGTAATGCGTGCAAAATTATTGCCCCGCCTCATAAACCCTTCTTTTTTTAAACAAAGGAGCAATGGCCTCTTTTATAACATCCTTAAGTACTTCCTGCATTCCCACTCCCCCATCCCCCAAAACAATTCAAATTCCCAAATTCTCATTCACATACAGCTCGCTAGGTTGAATTCGATGCTTACCTGTGTGCAACAGCTCTGGCAAACGTCCTACGCGCTCAGCCAAGCTGGATAGTTGTTGCTCATGAAAATTAGATAAGCCCGTATGAATCCGGTCCTGGAAAGGCTCAAGCCATCTCGCATCCAAGCTGTCCGGGCCGAAATACACCCCGAGCAGCGAGCCTGCTGTTGCTCCGAAGCTGTCGGTATCGTTGCCTTGCATGACCTGCTTGCATATTCCGTCTCCGGCATTCTCAGCAAATCGAAAGGTATTTATCAAGGTGCCGATTTCCTGGTACACCTGACAGTGGGAATGATTCGCGTACTTCTGATGAATGCCCTGATAAGCCTCCAGCCAGTTATCTGCATTCGCTACGATCTGCAGGCAATCCGCAGTAATCTCATAGAATCGGCTCCTTCTAGGGACAAATTGCAGTGCAGTACTTATGATTTCAAGGGGATCGCGCAGTACGTGTGCGGCAGCTATTGCGGCGGCAATGAACATCGTGGCATAAATCCCTGTCCGGCGATGTGTAAAACTGGCATCACGCCAAGCCAGCTCAGCCGCAAGAGCAGGTTGACCGGGACAGGCATAACCGTAAGCATCTGCACGAATCGCTGCCCCGCATAATTCTGTATCTTGCACCAGGAAGTCGGGCCAGGCCTCAATTTCAGAATGATTGAATAGTTCCCGGTCATGCTCCAAATAGCTAATCCCCGACCGGACCAGGATGGCCCTTTCCGGGCCCCAGGTTGTACTTATCGGAAGATGATTTATCCATAGGTCTCTTAAATTCCTTTTCGTAAAACCCTTGCCAAATTGCTCCAACGCCATCATTCCCATTAAGGTGTAGTTGATATCATCGTCAGGTGCCACATAGCGAATACGCCCCCGCGTCGTCTCGAACCAGGACCAATGACGGCGATCCAACGCATGGAGAGCTTTTTCCGAAATATAATCATTCAACGGCCATTCCCCTACAGCGGTTAACGCTTGACGTAACTCCGACAAACTGGGATTGACCTCGATCGGCTTGCCCAGCATTGAACCACAGACTGAAGCGAGGAAGCCTGCCTCTACACGCTTGGCGCTGTCCTTCAGATTCAAGACTCCCATCTGCCCAAGAGGTCTGTCCTGATCGCATTCCCACCATATCTCCTCCAATTCATTCGGCTCATAGTAAGGCCAATTGTCCCGCATTGGAAGATCAGCCATGCTATGGGCGAATTCCAGATAAGCATCATAGCTTGCGGGAAGCTGTTCCAATCGGGCTAAATAACCGGAGGTCTGGTGCCCCTGTGCAAATTTATTACGTAGAACTCCCTCTAATTGATGTTTTAGAAACGCAAGTGACGGTAGCATGTTATGCCTCCTTTGTTCTGATAAATGCCAATAACTTTGAAAAATAAACAGATTTTATAATCTCACCGTTTATCGCTTCAATTTCCTTAATGAATTCAATGATTTTAGCTCTTACCTCATTTACAAAATCACTTTTAGGTATTCTAATATTTGCAAATGACCCGTAAGGTACATTTTCTAGTAATCTTTTGTCCATATGAATTAAATATCTATAAGGTATTTCACCGTTCTTCTCGCTTAAGATTAAAATCTCATTCTCCACTTCTATCTCTAACCAGGTCCAGCTATTTTCAACATATTTTAAGGCTATGTACTTATGCATACTTAAGGAGTTGCAGCCATCGACAAGCAGATCCAAATGAGTCAGAATGAGTTCAGAAAAAGTGTGCTTAACGGTTAAAGGCATATTGGAAGTAGGATAAGAGATGAACTCATGACCGCCTATAACCAGAGTAAATGCCCCATAGATCTGGTGCCACTCTTTATCAAATGTCGCTGTATCCACCGTTCTCAGTTCCTCTATCTGATCTTCAAACACCTCATACTTAATCTCAAATGTTGGGCGCTTTTCCTCCGATACCACAATCAAATCATTGTGCATTTCAGACATTAACTTCATGATCCTTTCTTCGAAACTCAAACATCATAACATCAGCTCATTGTTATATTTCAATTTGATAGAATCAGGCAGTTGATTATAAATATGCATTGGTAATCCGAAATCTTTTTTTAACACTTTTTCCTGCCCCTCCAGATACCCGCTAAGGAAATCCCAGTAAACAATAAATAAACCATCTTCATGTATAAACTCCATCCACCCATCAGCAACTAATTCTTGATTAGCATTAAAAACCATGATGTTTGAGAAGTTTTCTACTTCACCATCTAAATACTTGGTTCGATGTCCTTCTATACAACAATCAGACCAATCAAATCTATAATCATCCTGGATGAGTCCATACCACTTCAAATCCTTAATTAACTGTCTCTCTACTTCAGCTTTTAATTGAATCCCCATACAGTCGGCGAAGCAGAACTGGGAATGCTCTGATGCCATCTGAGTTCCTCCCAACTATTAAGCCAGATCAATATGCTCCTCTTCACACCTGCTAAACACCACTTCAAACTCACCACTCATTATTAAATGTGAAACCACCTCTTCAATCCGCTTACGGCTGCACTCATCCACAAGCACCATGTCACTTCCCCACAAATACTTGCCGTGCAAGCACTCACCCGTCTGTTTATTCTTGTCAGCCAGCGTCTGTATGTTCCTGTATGTAAAAAATGAAGCCACCCACCTGGAACCATCTTCAAAAGTTACTATGGCATCCGTGTTATCGTCATCTATGTTCCATTGTCCTTCCACCCATTCTTCAGCTTCAATCCAAATAGAATACTTCATTTCATTCACCCTAGCCCCTCCCCAATCCTGCCTCACAAAATAAACACAACCGCAATCAACACATAAGAATACCGCACATTCTTTCTCAACATTATGTATATCGTTCCATATAAAATGGACATAAAGAACGCATAAATCCCTGTCGCCCCGCCTTGAAGCAGAATATGGATCAGGCCCCAGGTGAGTGCGAGGAACATCCCGCCATAGGGCAGACCGTCTCTTTTGAAGAGGGTTTCACCGAACTTTTGACCAAACGCAATCGTCAGCAGGATTAGCGCAGCTTCAAACAAGTAATAAACATTCTGAAAAACGAATCTCACCGCATCCTTGTACTCCTGAACCGGCTTAAAGCCCTCCCATACTATAGTTGTCGCTGCAATGGCGATCACCGAAACCACAATCGCGAGTAGCCATCCCCTGGCTTTTGGCTCCGCATTTAACTTCATCATGTCAAAATCATATTTGCGCTTGGAGAGCCTGATCAGGAATAGGGCCATACTTCCCCACAGCAAGCAGGTAATTCCCCAGTGTATACATTGATGAAGCAGCGTATATTCAGAGCTTTTAACTCCTAAGATCAAAGGTAATACCATCAACAATACCACTTCCAGCCCAAACCCTGCAAACGCATACAATGCTAAAGACAGA
Organism: Paenibacillus sp. FSL R7-0302; assembly: GCF_038006885.1. Taxonomy (NCBI): domain Bacteria; kingdom Bacillati; phylum Bacillota; class Bacilli; order Caryophanales; family Paenibacillaceae; genus Paenibacillus; species Paenibacillus sp. FSL R7-0302. The sequence continues at coordinate 2,168,355 of NZ_JBBOWB010000001.1, read as the reverse complement.
TAATCGCTGGCTCCAACCTTTTTCTCTGCCATCCCAGTGTTCCCCATGGCCCTCACCCTCCAGTTCAATTCACCTTCATTTGCCAAAAGCTCATCCATCCCGCCACACTCACCAATCTACATCACTAATCCCCCTCATACTTCCTCATAATCCCCCGCACATATTCCTTGAACCCGCTGCGGATCTCGGGAGGCCCCAGCACTTCACACTTATCTCCAAAAGCAAGCAGCCGGTCGTAGCCATAGTCATTCGCAATAATGGGATACTTGGCCCAGCAGTGGTGTTCATCCACCCGCAGGATATGGTCAGCACCGAAGCGTTCGATTACCCGATCCATAACGGAGCGTTCCAGCCGGATTGTCACGTCCACCCAGCCCTGGTTCAGCCAATCGCCGCCGTCCATCGGGAGAGGGGTGAACGCTTTTGGAACGAACTGCTCCTTCGTCACCTGGAGACCGCTCATTCTGGCCAGCTTGAAGATCCGGTAGTCCTGCTTATCCAGACAATAGGCTTGCAAGTACCAGCTACTCTCCTTGAAAACCACCTGATACGGCTCCACCCGCCGTTCACTGATCTGCCCCCGCGCATCCGTATACGCAAAAGTGAGCACACAATGCTCCATCATCGCCGTCTCCATCATCCCGAACAGGCTGCGCAGCGACTCGTTTCCTTGATTCAAGGACAGATCCATGACGAACGGCGCATTCGGCTGACGCTCTGCGTTGTCCGGGTATAGAGCGTTCAGCTTCTCTGCTGCATACACCAGTTCCCTTCTTCCAAAAAGCTGCTTGTAGCTGTGCAATCCATTCTGCAGGTTTTGAATTTCTTGCGGGGTGAACAGGGTTTTGCCCACTTTGTAGGATTTCATCAGCCCGACACCGCCCCATGCTCCCATGAGCGTATAGATGGGCAGGCCGGCTCTATTCAGCGTATCAATATCCCGGTAAATCGTTCGTTTGCTGACTTCGAGCCGCTCCGCTAACTCGCGCGCACTAATCTGCTCATGCTCCAGCAGGATCATAATGAGCGCAATCAAACGATCCATTTTCATCATGACCACCTCAAATCAAGTATGCCATACAGATGTCACAGTTGGTAGATTATGCTTGCTTGGAATACACCAATCCCACGATCCAGGAGGTACATTGTCATGATTTCGACCAGAATTGAAACGAAAGCAGCATTCCGCATCATCGGGTACAAGACGGCTATAAGTGAAGGTGGAACGGTGCACGATCCGGCGTATTCTCCGCTCAAAACGGCTTTTTTCAAAAGCACGCTGGAGAGCGGCTCCATGTCCGCCCTGCGTCCCTTGTCTGAGAGTCCCTACGGCTTCGCCGCGATTGCCCAGGAGGATGGAAAGATCCTGTATATTGCAGGCGTTCAGTCGTCGAGGCCCCAGCCGGAGGCTGCGGGTGAAGTGCTTTTTCCGGGAGGAGAGTATTTGGTGTTGTCAGGCCAGGGCGGGTTGTCGCGTCTCGCATTTGACCGGCTGGAGGACGAGGCATTCGGTGATATCCTGAACGATAACTATGAGTATGTGTATACCGGACACCCGATCGCGGAGGTACTCACCAATGGTAATCCTATGGATGCCGAAGTCGAAGTATGGGTGCCGGTGAAGAAGCGGTAGGCGGATTGAAGATTGTTTTTGAGGAAATAAAGTAGGGTATATGTAAAAGTGGCTTCGTTGCGATGTAGCGCGTTGGATCAGCGGCACTCAGAATTTGAGGTGTGGCTGATCCAGCGCTCAACCATCTGCTCAGGGGTTTCGGCTTTCGCGCTGACCAGCCCAGTACGTTAAGGCGCAGGCATATAGGATGATAAAGGCAATTATGCTTAGGACAACTGGGATAACAAAATTAATATTAAGCAGAGACATCATATTTAGCTGTACTACGGATAACAGGATAACGAACAAGAAGCTTGCTGTAATCATAAAATTCGACCAGGCACGGCGGTAAGTTTCGTCTTCTCTAAACTGCTTCTTCCCTCTGCGGATACTCCAATACTCAAATATGAACAGAAAGGTTCCTAAGACCTGCATGATCGCAGGTATAAACACGATACTATAAGATTTATCTACATAGCGGTCTACGGTCCAACTGCCGTTGAAATGGACGGGAAGCTGGTCAGGAATCAGATCGTAGTTACGCAGCACTGTTACAATACTAACCACAATAATAACAGCATGAATGAGGAACCAATGACTGGGCAGGCCAACATTTCCGTTCCGCAATCCAGGTTCCATGACCGATGATTCGGGAGCAGCAGGCAGCGTCGGCAGTACGCTTTTCATTTTCAAATGATACCTAAAGTTAATAACCAGGGAGATTACGAGCATGGCGAGTGTATAGGAGATAATGATCCAACTGACTTGCTTCGAATGTTCATCACTGTAGATTAGGCATAGAATGCCAACAATGAATAGGATGGTATGTAAAATAGCACTAATTCTAGCATATGACCTCCGCATCTGGCGCAATGGCTCACTGTGGAATTGTTCAGCGCTGACAGTGACACCGAAACTAATCGTCTCTTTTGAGAAATAAGGCATCCTCACGATGATTATAATGGAAGGAACAAATACTAGGATAAATACGATAACAGGCAGCATCGTCATATCATTCACCTCATTCTACATGAATTATTTCACATAATCCTCTCTCGAAATTGTAATTTCCGCACAATGCAATAACCCTACCATAATATAGTATATTTGTCACATCGCACTCCTATCCATTATTTAGACAAGCCGGTGCTGCTTACCTCAGGAAAAAGGGCTATAACAAGTCACTCTTTCTCTACCCGTTACAGCCCCTATAAGGTACCCGCACCATCAGAGCAACTCACTAACCGATACCTGATACAACGTATCATCTGCACAGAACAGCACGCGGTCTTCCCGAAAATCTTGCGTCACGGGTACAAGCGGCTCGGATTTTTCATTCAGGAACCGTATCTTATGCCCTTTGGTCAAGCTTGATTGTTCAAGTTTTTTGAGATAATAGTCTCCGTGTTTGCCGTAACCGCCATCGAACAAGAAGTGACAACCATCCGTGCAGAACCCGGCCGAACCGGAAATCTCAGGATTCACAAACGTAACCTTGGGCTGACCGGGTCCGCCTGAGATGCAGCCGAGCAGAAAGTCTGTATAATAATAAAACCAGACCTGCTCTTCACGGACAACATTCAAAGCGTAACAATCAGCAATATTAGATACATGATCTTCGTATAACTTGTTCCCATGCTCATCCCAGGCCACAAGGCCGTGTTCACCGACAGGCTGATCCCACCCGTTATTCCCGAACACGCCTTCGTCAAAATAACTGGTCCAGATGGTGCCTTTCTCCGTCACTTGAACATTCTGAATCCCGTCTCCAAGCAGGAACTCACGGACGGTACGTCCTGTATAGTCACACACTTTGGCGTTCAGATCATATTTACCTGCACCATAATACGAGCAGCGTGCTCCAACCAGCAGCAGATGTCTGCGAAGCGGCTGAACATAATGATAATTGAAATGCTGATCCGGAAATGTAATCTCATCGATATAATGTTGACTTTCTACCATCAGAACCTTGTAGGTATGCGGTTGCTTCAAAGCCGGTTGGACGAACATTCCTCGTTTCCGTTCCGGGATCTGGTTAATCAGCAGGACATATACGCAGCCATCTCCACCTAATTGAGCCGAGACGATCTTGAACCCTTTAGTATACATCGAAATATCTGCAAAAGGCTGCAGCGTCACCGTTTTATGAAACATGCCAATTCCTCCTTAGGGCTGGTGTAAAACCATCCTCTGTTCTATTACCGTATTATGGCAGAGTAGATGGAACCAGAACATGGCGGAAGTATGGCGAAGCTTAGACTTCATCTCTTTCGTTATACTCTGTTACACAATCCTCACCCTATCCTCATACAGCAACACCTGCTCCTCCGGCAGCTCTGCATTATGATGAAAATGCCCAAAGAACCATTTCCCATAGTCCAGTTTGAACTTAATTTCGTTGAAATATATATGCATGGGATCTGCTTCCACATTCGTATTATAGCGCCCTTTGATCCACTGAAGAGCATCATAGGAGCAAGTGTGGGTCAATACATAGTCCACTCTCCACTGGTTCTTTTCCAGATTGCGGATGCCTTCCTGGTATTCTTCCAGGCTTGGCATTTCGCGTTCCCACCAGGATACACCAGCCTTCCTGTACTCCTTGTCATGTGAAGCCGCCCCGCCAAAGGTGAAAAAGCTCTTGCCTTCAATCTCAAAGACTTGGCCGCGCATTAAATGAATGATACTAGGAGTAATGTGATGCACCCGACCGCCGTTCCATTCGGATACGGGATAGGATTCAAGCAGATCAAAGTTCTCATGATTCCCATCAATGAACAGGGTGGTCCATGGTTTCTCAGTCAGCCATTTTAGCCAAAAGCGATCCTCCGCATCATCTGCCCACAACAAGCCGAAATCGCCGACAATAATAACGTAATCCTGCTTCGTCAGCGTCCTGCCTTCGGGGAAGTTCCTGGAGTTAAAGCGGCTGGCCACGCTGATCGAACCGTGAATGTCACCAGTGACATAGATCATAGGATCTGCTCCTTTCGTGTGAGTAACAGTCTCGTAAACGGCTGGCAGCTCCGGTCACCGCCAATTCCTGCCTGCCAGAATCATCGACAACACGCAGCTAAGCGAAGCCAGCCCCATCCACAGCAATACGGAATAGGACATCCATACACTAATCATAGTGTAATTATAGTTTACCAATAAAGGCCAGCCTAGTACCAATAGTAACAACAGCGCTCTGATAAGAATCGTAACACGTGCCTTAATTTTTTGACGGCGAATCCCCTTGTCTGTGGCAAAATCGCTTCTCCCTCCTGCCAGCCGAATGAGCTTAAAAGCAATACCGATCACAGTTAACACAACGAAAAATGAAGCTATCCCATCCATTAGGATATACGTATCGTCATACTTGAAGGTCTTCATCGGTTGTCCGTGCATCTGATCATAGATATTCTGGGCAATGAGGGTAGGTGCGGTAGAGTTCACATTAGCCAGCACGAACACCCCCTCCTTCCGCTGCGGATCGATGATCGCCTGTGAGGCATAATTCGGGTTACTTCCACTATGACGGATCACCTGCGTATCCCGTTCCTGACTCCAGCCGAAGGCATAGCGCAGGTCCTCGCTTTCATGTCCCGCTGTACGGAGGTCAGGCTCATGCGATTGCTGAATGGCCTTTTTTAGCTCATCTGGAATGTCGCTGGTCCCCATCTGAGCGTTGACCCAGTGCTGCAAATCGTTCAGATTCGTCACCAGATACCCTGCGGCTATATTTCCGTAGTATCTTGGAGCATCATATGTCATACTTTTGCCAAAAAACACCCGGTACCCCTGCGCAAGCTGCTCCGGCTTCCGTTCCTGCCCTGTCGAGAAATAGCTGTCGTTCATCCCCAGCGGCTTCAGGATGTGCTGCGTCACATAATCCTGATAGCTCATCCCTGTAACCTGTTCAATGATTGCGGCCAGAATATCATAATTCACCGTTGCGTACTGATAGGCGCTCCCCGGATCGGTATCTAACTTAAGGCTGGACATCTTATGTATGGTTGCTGCAAGCTGCTCCTTATCTGAACCTTCAGGGATCAGACGGATGCTCCAGGACGGTATTCCGCTGGTATGTGAGAGTAGCTGGTTAATGGTGATTTTAGCCTTTTCACCTTTATAGGTCGGAGCAAACTCTGGTAGGTAATTCGAGACATCGTCGGTAAAAGCCAAGACCCCCTGGTGGTTATGCAGCATAATCACTGCCAGAGCCGTGAATGCCTTGGTCGTTGAGCCTAGCTCAAACAGCGACTCCGCTGTGACCTCCTGCCCCTGCGCCTTATCGGCGTAGCCGTAGGTTTTGAATTCGGTTTTGCCTCCTTTGGCGGACAGGATCGCTATACCTGGAGTCGCTGTCTTGTCCATGATGCTCTGCACCATAGCGGACTCACTGTCAACCTTCCCTGAAGCCAAAAGAGTTCCAATCTCATGCCAACATGCAGCCGTAGCAAGGACTACGATCAGCAGCATCGCAATGCCTTTTAGCAGCAATTCTTTTCTTCGCGTTGTCTTCTTCATTATTAAGCTCCTTCAAGATCTGTCGTCTGGTTCAAGATGTACTTAACTAGTAAGACGTATTGACGCAGCCGTTCCCTGCACAACGAGGGTAAATCCCAAAGCTTCCGAATAAAACGCTACTGCCATATTTAATTTCTCTCCCTGCCTTGACCTTGAAGTATACTTCAACCCTTATAGTGAAATATAGTTAATGGTAGACTTAAAAAACGGGCAAATATGCTTTTAACGAAAGAGGTATATTATGAGAAGTCAATTAAAAGGAGAACTGTCGGGGATTCTATTCCTGATTCTAGCGATTGGTGCTTCTGTATTTATCGGGAAAGAAATGTTGTTCGCTGTAGTAGCAATAATCTTTCTATTGGCACAATTAGGTATTTATACTCTTCTCCTCAAGAACAGAGGTAAAGTGTTTTGGGTCTTTGCAGTTGCCTTGGTAACCGAGATTTTATTCTTAGTCACTAAGGAGTTTTGGATATACGCACTTGCTATTTTACTGCTAATCGCAGCAGGGGTATGGAATGTGTTTTTTGCTGGTGAAGTGCGTAAGAGCGGGAAGGTTTTGCTAGTAGTTCGGAGAGTGTTGTACGGTATTGTGGCTTTAGTTTCCAGTGTGATTTGGATCGTTAACCTATATGCTCAGCCTATTACGAGGTCTGTTACTCTGCCTGCTGAACTGAATGTTGAAACAAACAATGACCAGCTTGATTCTCCAGCCCTCATGTTGGAAAACATAAAAAAAATGAATTCTTTTGGCAGCCGTACAACGGGCTCTGAAGGTCACAATCGGTTCATTGCCTGGTTACAGCAGCAGGTGACGGATATGGGGCTTACTGTGTACCGTGATAAGTATACTTTTGACCGCTGGGAAGAGAAGAACAGCTCTGTGATCATTGATAACGAGGAAATTCATGTATCTTCAGCGTTTCCTTACTCTGGGGAGACCGATAGCAATGGAGTAACCGGAGAGCTTGTCTATACTAAACCTGGTAAATATGAGGAAGCCAAGGGCAACATAGCGGTCGTTGAAATCAAGAACCTTAAGAATTTCCCTATGGCACTGGTTATGAACATACGCGATACATTTCGAGCGCCGGGCGGAGTTCCTTCAGATGAAGGCGATCTAGTCCTGACCACAGGTTTGAAGCATGCAAAATTGGAAGAAGCCAAGGAACAGGGCGTTAAAGCAGTCATTATCGTCTGGGATGGCGTTTCAGATGACAAGGCTGAAAAGCAATACCTCCCATTCACCGAGCATTATTTCGGAATCCCGGCAGTCTGGGTCAATAAAACAGAAGGACAGAAAGTGATCAATGCAGCTAAGGAGCATAAAGCGGGCACAGTGATTTTAGAGGCAGAAAAACAGGAACATGCGCCGACAGAATCTTTTTATGTGAAAATTGAAGGAAAGAACAAAAAGGAATCGATCATTATAAATACGCATACCGATGGTATAAATGTGGTAGAAGAAGACGGTGCGATCGGCATGCTCTCTATGATTCGGTACCTGCAGCAGCAGGAGCAGCCAGAACGGACTATGATCTTCACCTTCGTAACAGGACATTTCCGATTGCCTGAATTCAAAGGTACCTCGCAGGCAACCTCAACCTGGATGCAGGCTCATCCTGAGCTGTGGGATGGTAAGGATGGACATTTGAACGCCGTGGCAGGACTCACTGTAGAGCATCTAGGCAGCTTGGAATGGAAGGACAATGCTTCCGGTGAATATGCACCGACTGGAGCAATAAGCACAGAATTCACCTATGCAGGGAATGAAATAATGGAAGCTATTTGGATGAAAGCTGTTGAAGATAGAAGTAACACCCGGACAGTAATCTTGCGCGGACATAATAAGTTTCAATTCGGTGAGAGTCAGCCCCTGTTCAATGCCGGGATTCCAATGATTGGACTGATCCCCATGCCGGATTATCTCCTGGTAGATAGCGCAAATAGAGAAATGGATAAGTTCGATGTGAATCTGATGCGCGAACAAGTCGGGTCTCTATTGAAGGCATTACAGCTTATTGATCGTACAGAGACTACTGAGTTGGGGGCGGCAGATCGGTATTCGTTTTTCTTTGGGCGGACGAAGTAGTTGAATGGTAACAGCTAACACTGATGCCACAGGATAATGAGTGTAATTATGGTATTATTATATTCGAGTTTTTGAGTCTATCAATCTTCTTATACCGGAGGGAAACATGGATATCACTGAATTTCAACAATGGGTTAGGGAATATTACAAAAATCGTAACTGGTCGGACTTAGATATATTTGTTCGTATTGGATTTCTTGCTGAAGAAACTGGGGAAGTCGCCCGCGCAATTCGTGCGTTAGAGATTGGCAGGGATCGTCCAGATGAGGTTGCAGGCACATTTCAAGAGAATAAAGCTGAATTAACAGAAGAACTTGGAGATGTTCTAGGAAATCTCATTGTCATCGCCAATAAATATGATATATCGCTTGAAGATATCTTGATATCGCATAAACAAAAGCTTCAGGCACGCTATTCAGAAAATTAAAATAAATGCAAAAATAGGAAGAAGGTATACATATGAAGCTTTGTGGAGTCTGTATCCTCACTGACAATGCGCCGCGTCTCGCTGCTTTTTATGAAATCGTGCTCAAGGAATCTCCGGTTGTTGAAGGGCAGCATTACGGATTCGACAATGCTCAGCTTGCGGTCCACAATCCGGGCCAAGTGAACGTGGTCAATGACAAGAATATGTCACTAATGTTCTATGTTCATGATGTCTTGGCTGAATATGACCGTCTGAAGCAAGCCATCCCCGGTATCGGGATTACCTCTCCACCTGAGCGCAGACCGTGGGGCGCTACTCCTTCTGGTTCCTTGACCCCGACGGCAATACGGTGAGCTTCATTGAGAAGAAGGATCTACCGTGATATACCAGTACACGCCGTACTTATCGACGACTTCAGCACAGCAGGAGCTCCAGGGAAGGGCGCCTAACGGAAATAACACCGTGCCGCCCTTCGCTAGCATTTCGTATGCCTTGTTCACTTCTTCTTCACGCTCAAAGTTAATCCCATAACTCATAGTTGGATGTGATCCCTCTAGTGATGATGAGAGCATGATATTAACCAAGTTATCATTGTGTGATTCACTGACAGCAAATATTTCTTGTCCATCTCTAAGTAATGATGCGTGCATAAATGTTCCATCCGGAAATCTCTCATGATAGCCCAGGGTAAGTCCAAAGGCTTCTGAATAAAATGCTACAGCCTCAATGGTATTCTTAATGTATAAGGTTGCTCCTAGTTTCATCCTGTAGACTCCTTATTATATTTAACTTTTCTCCCGCCAAAGACCTCAATCATCATTAACACACCTATCTTGTAGCCATGGGTAAAAGATAATGCGGAATGCAGCGAACATGTGCCAACTATAATAATTCACCAATAGTCCTTACGTATTCTATTATCCATAAGTATCGCAAACAAATATGACGGAGCTTGAAGATGTTGTAACGGCACCGTGTTATCAAGCGGAACATGTTTTAATGCTTCGACGAAAACATTCTTAGAGAGTATTCTATTCGTTCTACTTAGTTGTATAGAATTTCCCTTTATCTCATAAGTAAACTCAGCACCTCTAATCTGCTTAAAAACTTCACCTTCATTTTCACGTATCCTCTTCCAAATACTCTCTATCATCTTAACACCTCAAAAGAATTTTCTACTCTTCAAAGAAATCTAAATCAATTTTTTTAGTGATATATATATCTTCATTCGATACACCTATATTATAGGTGAACATCAAATCCGTAAGTTCTTGCCCATCAATTAGTATTACTCGCTTATCAATTGATTCTACATAGTTTCGAGCATCTTTTGAAAACTTAGTTGTTGTAATAAAAATGCCTTTTGATGCTTTTTTCCCAACCAAACTTCCAACAAATTTTTGAATCTCAGGACGAGAAACTTTAGAATCTAAGTTCCATCGTTTTGCTTGTAAATAGATCATGTCCAAACCTAGCACATCTTCTTTAATAATCCCGTCAATCCCTTCATCACCTGATTTGCCTATTGCTTTGCCCGCCTCTTTTACAGAACCACCATAGCCCATAGCAACAATCAAATCGACCACTAATCGCTCAAAAAATGCAGGTGAACATTCCAATATCTTTTCTAAAATCATATCTTGTAGTTCATTTTTTAAAATATTATAATTTTGCTCAATAATTTCCCAAGGAGTTCTGTTATTCTCTACAACATCAGTATTTGGTTTATCCACATTTTTATTTATAAACTGGTTAAAACTCTGATATCTACTTAGATACTTATTATCGATTCTATTGACAGATGTATCTGCTAATACTTTCAATCCCTCATCTGTAATATTAAATACAGCTCTTCTCAGTACTTTAATTAACCCTGCTTTTGATAAATATGTTCTTGCCCATCCAATTCGGTTATGTAACAAGGTTTGTTTTCCACTTGGAAGAAGTTCCGTAATATCGTCATCTGTTAAACGAAAATGCTTTGCCAGTAGAACATATATTTCTTGTAATTTATACTCTTTTCCATCCTTCATCTGGTTCAAAAAAGGATACATAAAATCTTGGTAACCTGGTACTGCCATTTGATCATCTCCTACATTTAACTTCGTTATTTTATTACAATATAATCTTTTTCAGTCTTAAATCTATTAAATTGATTTTGACCTTCTTCAAACCGTTGCCAAGTATATGTCAATGCTTTTTCATGGGATAGAATTCCTTTATCAACATTTAAAATCCAGTTATCAAAGACCCATGAAATATCGCCTGCGTTATAATATGCTACCGATTGATATTTATTGATTCCAGCAGATTTAATATTCTCTTTCAGGATGTTAAAGCCCTCGTCCCCTTCTGAACTCTTAACCATCGTAAGCTCATCATTATGAATATACCAATAGCTAACCGTACTAAAATTAGAGCTTTCGCAGGTTGAAACCGCGAATAAATCAGGCTTCCCTTTAACAATAAAAACTTCTTTGTTATCATAATTAATCTGACGTTCACCAATAGAATAGAATTTCACATCTGTTGTTCCCTGTTTTACAGTAGCTATGTCATAAATACCGCTGTACAGTCGATCTCCTTCCATCGCGCAAGCCCATGCCAAATCATTAGTTTGAATTTTTTCAGAATTAGAAAACAAATAAACGTCATAACTCTGCTGAGCACTAGAATCAGACATCTCAAATTTATAAACATTGTTCTTAATGGCAAAAGCCAGTCTCTTTTGTTCCTCTTCGTGTACACTCTTTTGCTTTAAAGTCTCAGACATCAGCATCTGTGCTTCAACTGAATCCACCATACTCTGCGAAGTCTCAAAATGCTTAAGTGCTTCATCAAATAATTGAATTTTCAGTAGTTCCTTTCCTTCAGCAATTTCTTTGCCCGCCAAGGAGTTTTTATGTAACACATCAAGCTGAGCAATCTCTTCAGTAAAACTGGCCTCATACCCTAATAGGGATACTTTGATGTCATTAATTACCTTGATAGACTGGTCCCATTCCTGCTTATCTATGAATGCTTTGTGATTTGTAATTGCTATAGCAATCTCATTTCTAATAGCTTGCTTCTGAGCAGATTGAGCTTGGTGTAACAACTCCGATGAATCCGTTTTTTTAGATTCAAGCTCAGATGCTTCCTGGAAATCATTAATCGCTTTCTTGTAGTCCTTAGCTGCCATTGCTTCTTGCCCAGACTTGATTCTGTCTTTGTATTCTTGTGATGTACATCCTACAAGTAACAGCATAAAGCAAGCTAATACATATAAATAATTCTTTTTTCTCATAAACGCCCCTCTTTATCAATATGCACAATAATCCTTTTCTTAACTAACTGTAGTGAACCAATACAATTCTCTTTTAAGCCTCCTCTGATTAAAATGGATGGTATTAGCAGAATAATCATAACCGAGAGCCTTAATCTTATGTATCTTTCAAAAAAGTGAATACACCATCATAAAATCATAATATACCATTATATTCCATCAATAATATTCTTGCTATTATTATAGGAAATCCATTGGAACAATGGATTTGAATGGTTTTAATATCATTCTACTTTCATCCATAAAGCATTCTGCCGATCATCAGGACTTGACAAAACTATCATTCCGGATTGATGACCTTCGGGGATTAAAAATCCAACCCAACCGTTAAAAGGTTTCCCTTCAGATACACTGGGAGAATATTTGAGGAACATAACAGAAGGAATTCTCTTTAGAGTTACTGAATCAATATATTCAAACCTAGAATTATTTATTGACAGCAATGCCCCCGGTTTTTCAGATGCTAAGATATGAAGGTTCACTTTTATAAGAACATAGGAATAACCGCTTGGAGCAAGTTCTTTTTTCTCCTGAAGGACTTTCAGAGCATCCTTTCCTGTGCTCGTTTCTTCAATGGAGACTGATCCAATGAATTTATTAAAATTTTCATTCATTTCAAAATATGCTTTTGAACCAGAATGTAATGGATTGGACTCGGTGTACCCGCCATACATGCTTATGTCCCTTCTCAAAATACTGATTGTATTCGACTCCGGCATGACATGATATGACCCATCCATCCCTTCAATAACTGTGCGCAAAGGTACATACGTCACTCCATCAATAACCTTTGCTTCCCCTTTAATTGCAGTCCCATTTACCCTTAAAGAGAAACCTGTAGTTGCCGCATAGACCGTAATTGATAGACATCCTACTGAAAACATAATAAGAAAACTAGATATCACTAACTTTTTGTTCATAATTGACACACTCCTTGACCTGAAAATATCCTTCCTTACCCTGAACTATTATTAACAAGCGCGTACTCCATCCTCTTTTTTAATATTCGACAAGATACCCATCCCCCCTTCCAAAAGAACTAAATTTCTCCATGTGTAATGAACACTGGTGTTTTTTCAGAAGTTGTTCAATCCTCACCTGCCTTCATCGCGCTCCCCTAGATGGTGTATTGCGAGATTAATTCCACTCATAATTTCCTCACATAAAAACCGAAGCAAAATTACGCCCCGGTTCCTTTACTACTAAATTTATGCCTCTTTAAATAGAGCTTTTGTCCTCGCCAAACACCTCAATCATCATTAACGCACCTATTTTGTAGCCTTGAATAAAAGATAATGCCGAATGCAGCGAGCAGGATTCACTATGTAGCTCCAGTAATTTCTCGATCTGATCAAAATCTTCTTCGGGTAGTCTCTCTCTAAGCATCTCTAATGAATCAATAATCCGCTGATTAATCCTTCGCGATTCAGGATCGTTTGGCTTCATCCGTTCATTGGGACGCAAACTCCCATAATACAAATCCTCCAAAATAATGATTATCACTCCCTTTCTATGTGCCGCGATACTTGTACACAATAGTGATCCACACTTCCAAGTTTACTTGATATAGTGGGTATATATTGTTTTTTATGCAGTATTCGCATATAATCACAACCTCTACAAAAACAAGCCCATATGCCGATGTTAAAGAAAATAAAGTACTAGACTAGCGAGGACGCTTCGTTAAGCAAACGGACAGTCTAACGCAACAAAATCAACGAAAAACGCGGACATTAGCTGCCCGCGTTTCTAGTAATTAGGAATTAAATGCCTCCAACGATACGCTTAGACCGCAGCGATACTTGCTCCAATAACTCGTCTTCATCAATCGTGAGCAGTTGACGGCCTTGCATTAAGACTTTTCCGTTAACGATGGTGGTGTCCACGTCCGCACCGTTAGCGCAGTATGCGAGCAGTGAATGGAGGTTGTGTATCGGCTGCAAGTGGGGTTTTCTCATATCAATCAAGATGATATCTGCCTTCTTCCCGATTTCGAGCGTGCCCACCTCATGGGCGATGCGGAGCAACTGCGCACTTCCAGCCGTCGCCATGCGAAGAGCACCCATTGCAGGAAGCTTCGTGGGGTCCCCGTAATCCAATTTTTGCAGCCATGTTGCCGCCCGGATCTCCTCGAACATGTCTAACGTGGTGGCGCTGCCCGCCCCATCCGTGCCTAAGCCTATCGTAATCCCTTGGTCAGCCATATCCTTGATCGGCGCTATGCCGCAGCCAAGCTTGAGATTGCTCACTGGATTATGGGATACTCCGCCCCGCATACTTTTCAGATAACCGATATCACGGCGATTTAGATGCACGCTATGTGCGAGGAGCACATGCGCCTGTTCAAACAGACCGAGGTGATACAAATATTCGGTTGGGGTCTGATTATACTTTTCCCGAATCTGAATGACTTCCTCTTTCGTTTCGGCCAAATGAGTATGTAACGGTATGTCCTCCTGCTCCGCTAATTCGATAAGCTCTCTAAATGGCTGCGGAGGAACAGTGTAAGGGGAATGCGGACCTAGCATGGTCGTGATTCTGCCTTCCGCTGCACCGCTCCAGTGACGAACGAGATCAAGCGCCTCGGACATTCGCCGCCCTCCGTCATTTTCGAGGAAGGTGAGCCCCCGTGTTAAAGAAGCCCGCATACCGGCCTCTTCTACCGCTGCCGCGATTTCATTCATGTGAATGTACATGTCGGCGAAGGTTGTCGTACCCGATTTAATCATTTCCGCCATCGCGAGCTTTGCTCCCCAATAAATATCCTCTGGAGTCATGCGTGCTTCAGCAGGGAGCATTTTCTGGTTCAACCAATCCATAAGCTTCAAATCGTCGGAAAATCCACGCAATAAGCTCATAGACGAGTGTTGGTGGGCGTTGATCAGCCCGGGCATTGCAGCCATCCCCCCGCCATGAATGATCACATCCGCCCCAGTAGATATAATGGACTGAATGTCCGCTATGCGGTCCCCGTCGATGAGAATATCCCCGATATAGGGTTCCTCGATTCCCATGGTTAAGATGGTCGCGCCTTTGATTAACGTCTTCATCGTGACAGCCTCCTTTTCTAGGGTTTATACTAAACCTTGACGTTAAGTGAGGGTCAAGAACATAAAGGGGTCTAGCTCATGAAAATAAAAGAAGTCGCTGATATGCTGAAAATATCGCAGCGCGCGATTCGGTTTTACGAAGCCAAAGGTCTCATTGCTCCTTCCAAACAACCTGACAATCAGTACCGGAGGTTTGACGAAGAAGATATTTGGCGCTTGCAGACGATCATTGCACTCAGGGAATCAGGAATGCCGGTTAGTGAGATTCGGACTGCACTATTGGATATTGAAGCCAAAGGAAACAGTCAATTACGATATTTGTTGGAACTCCAGCGATCCGTCATGTTCACCAAGTGGGTCGAAATGCAGCAGATTATCGAGACAACAGACCAAATGATTGAAACCCTCAAGAATGACCATACCCTTCCGCTTGACGACATTTACATTCTGGCAGAGGGTTCGAGAAGACTGAGGGAACAACGGACATGGAAGGATAAGTGGGGGTATGACCGCTTAGCCGGCGTTCACGATCAGTTGGTTCAAGAGGACACACGGAAATATGGGGACTATGATGAGGCGCTGCGGCTCGTTGTGAAGTGGGTCTCGCCCATCCTTGGTGATAGGGGTTTGGACATTGGAACGGGTACGGGAAATTTAGCCGGCCGACTGATCCATGAAGGCGCGGTGATGGCTGGGGTGGATCAGTCCAACGAAATGTTAAAAGAGTGCCAGCGCAAATTTCCCGAGATGGAGACCAAGCTTGGCAATTTCCTGGCACTTCCGTACCTTGACGGGAAATTTGATTTTATTGTTTCAAGCTTTGCCCTGCATCATCTGACGAGCGGCCAAATGCTGTTAGCTGTTCAGGAGATGCGCAGGGTATTAAAACCTCACGGAAGGATCTGCATCGCGGATTTGATGATTGACGGGGAAGGAAGCACAGCGCATGAAGGTGATGAGGATTCTCTTCTACTCCCCAAGCTCATTGATTTATTAGAGGATAGCGGATGCATCACGAAACACCTTAAAGTAAACAAACTGTTGCATGTTGTTTTAGCAGTACCTATCCGGTAAAAAAACCTTACCCCTGCGTCAAGGTTCACCGTATTGAATGTGATTTACAACAACGCCCCTTTTTACCAAGCCACAACTCCATGCTCATCAAAAAAGCCGCCAGTTGGACCATCACTAGCTATTGTGGCAAGCTCCACTACAACGGAAGCTGCTTGTTCGACTGAACGATAGCCACTATTACCATTTAAATCGGTAGCTGTAAATCCAGGGCAAACGGAGTTGATTTTAATAGGAGAATCACTTAATTCTTTAGCAAAGGAAACGGTTAAAGCATTTACAGCCGTTTTAGAACTATTGTAGGCGAGTGAATTCGCCTTATAAAATTCCGACGTTGAGTCTGAATTCAAGGTTAAGGAACCTAATGCGCTGGAAAGATTAACGATTCTTCCGGCAGAAGAATTTCTGAGCAAAGGAAGCATTGCTTTAGTGACAGAAAATACACCAAAAACGTTTGTCTCATAGGTATTCTTGAGAATAGACAATTCCAGTTCAACGGGAGAGGTGTTTTCTTCGAAAAACACACCTGCATTATTAATCAAGATATCAAGCAATCCATACTCTTGCTCAATCCATTCTGCTGCGGAGAGAACGGAGCTGGGGTTCGTGACATCAAGAACCACTGTTTTAGCTTTAATTTTCTCCTTTTCCAATAACGTTACGGCCTCATGTCCTTTATTTTTGCTTCTTGCTCCTATTAAAATCTCGTATCCCATATTTCCCAATTGTCTTGCTGTCTCAAAACCGATACCTTTGTTTCCACCTGTAATTAATACGATCTTAGATTTATTCATAAAATTGCCTCCCTACGTTCTTATTTTAATACGGCTGCGTTTACCGCATGAGATAAGAATATCAGGGAGACGAATACATTTCTTTGCCTACAAGCTCATTCTATTTGTCTATTTAGCTCATTTTTTAGCCCCTTTAGGCATCCTTCTTCAACCTCAGCTGCCGTCTAAACTCTGACGGTGGAAGTCCGAATCTTGCCTTGAATACTTTGGAAAAGTGAGCGATATTTTCGAATCCGGTTGAAAAACAGATATCCGTAACAGATAACGCTGTTTCCGCTAACAGTTCCTTGGCTTTAACCAGTCTTCGATTGCGAACCCATTTGAGCGGGGAGGTGTTGTATATTGCTTGAAAATCCCTTTTGAACGTCGCCAGGCTTCTGCCGGACAAATAGGCCAGGTCGTTAAGGGAAACGGGATTCATGAAGTTCTCCTCCATGATCTTTGTGATGCTGCCACTGTACTTGCTTATGGGTTGTATCATTTGATGCAACAAACGATCATTCGAATCTGCTATGTGAAACAGCAATTCCATCAGTTTCACACGAACCAGTCCATCTTTGACTTCGTTAGGGTGCTCGAAATAGGGTTTTAACGACTCGATATAGCTTCCAATGCGGTCATTGATCGGAAAGACTGTTATCGGAACAACCTCATTCACGGGACAAACCGGTTTTAAACCGGCGAATTTGAGGAATTCATCTACTATCTTCTCGTTCAGGAAAAACATCATATAGTCGAGGATGTAATCGGAATCGGGTTCACCCGCTTTCTCGTATTCGACGCCCATTGATTTATGAATAAACATCATTTCGTTGCTCCGCATCGTATATTCTTGATCACCGAAGCGAACTGTATAGACACCCGACTTGATGATTAGCAGAAGATGATCCTGCAAAAAAAAGGTTCCTTTTATGCCTTGCGTGTAAAAGCAGAGTTCGATAACGGACATCCCATCCAGCTTCAAGCTCCCTTTTTTATTCGGAAACTTTACCAGTTCATTAGGCACCTTGACTATTTTGCTTGATCTCATAGTCATGGACGTCCCGCCCTGCTTGTACCTGCGATTGCTCTAGTTTCCATTTCTTGATCATCCTTTCGGTTATGCCAGTCTGCGCTTACGTTTCAACACTTATCCTTTTAGTATAACTGGAACCCGGCGCGAATACTTTGCTGAAAAGCTCAAACGACTTGTTCATTTAGCTCCAGACGAGCAAGTGCTAAAATAGAATGAAAATAAAGGATTAGACTGTGAAAATGTGGGTATGTATTGTTATCACTAACCAGCACAAAAGGGGAGAAATAAAGCATGGGAGTTTCTGTTTATTACACTTGTACGAGAAATCATAACCTTACGGGCAGTGAGGAGCAGGAGATCAGGGCCATCATTGATAAATACAATGCGGGTTTTGAATTGAAGGATATTGGAGAAACATTTTATGTTTATGACTATGATCAGGATGAACCAACGGTGATCTTTGCAGGTTCGACAAAGCTGCCCCTTTCAAATGATTTTGAAGATACATTGAATGTGCTGTATTATTGGTTGGCCTGTTTGACGGATATTAGAAGAAGTATTTCTAGTGGGGATTGGCATGTGCATCTAGATGATACGGATGCTATTTGGGATGAGGAGACGGGTTGGCAAATGCCCGGCGATTAGTATTCTTAGGTGGAACAATCCTTTATTACCCAATCTTTTCCCCACAGGACTCTATTTAATGATTGTTATCCCATCAATATTTATTGCTACGGAAGCTGGAAGAGTATAATTTATCCCCTTTTCTTAAGAGACGAAATGCGATTGGAGTCAAAATCGTGTTTCGTCTTTTTCGTATGCAATCTTACATATCCGCAGACTGACCGTCACAACATGTCTCACTCCTCAATAGTATAAAACTAAAGGGGGAGTGATTATGACTCGGTGGGTTAGCAGATTCCTCTCGTGCCTACTGGCTGTTGCGGTTCTAACATTTGGCATCCATATCGCCGCAGCTTTTGCTGTCAGCAAAGTGTCCATTACATCCACAACGGTCACCAAGTCCGGGATCAAGGTCCGGCCTTACACCAGCAACCCGGCATTATCCAAGGAACAGCAAGCCAAAGCCTATCGTAATTACAAGAATCTGACACGTGTTGTTATGATAGACAAGTATGTACTGTCCGGTCAAGGGACCAAGACAAAGATTGGCATTGGTGCAGGCTTCATGTTACCCGGCGGATACATTGTCACTAATAATCACGTGGCTCCCTCCAGTTATAATGGGAAGAAATTACGATTCCAAATTACCTTTTATGCGCAAAAATCGGACGGGTATCTGCTTGGCACATTAGTGGCAACAGATCTTAAGGAAGACCTCTCACTGCTGAAGATTGACGCTAACAAAATCCCAAAAACCTATCAGGACAGCTATTTCAAGGAGTTCAATCTTAAGCCATTGCCCAACGAAAAGGTGACGGTCATCGGACATCCTACCAAGCCAATAAGTAATTCAGATACTGGGAATACCAAGAGGTACCCCTGGACACCGCTCTACGGAACATTCACCGCCGAAGATGTGGCCGTTATCCGCAAATCAAAAAATGCTTCAACACCCGATGTGTACACCCACTCCATGGAATTCAACGTACAGACCTGGCCCGGAAATAGCGGCAGTGCTGTCATAGATTCGAGCGATAAAATAGTGGGGGTAATCTCCTCCACTATCCTGGGTGAACCCCGGTCCTTTGCCACCAGTTCGAAGCTTATCTTGCAGTTCATAGAAAACAACGATTTGTCTGAAGCCATTTTTGGACACGCCGCTGGCGGAGATTCTTCCTGAAACAACCCTGTGCACTGGATAAAAGCGGGACTCTTCATGAGCCCCGCCTTCTGAGTTATACGTATGTTGCTGCGCTTGTGCACGTTATTTGCGTTATAAAATGTGAACGGTGGCAACGTCCTTGCCTGCCCACACATTGAAGCTGTACCCCGGTTCCCACAAATGCCAAGGTGCTTCGTCCACAATAAAAGCCACATCCGCGTACGTATCCCAAGTACCCTCCACTTGACTTGTAATTCTGACCAATACAGTCCAGGTCCTCCCTTGCATGCCCCCACCTATGGTCTCTTCATAGTCAACAACGATATCGCGTATCCATTCATTTCTTGAAAAATTGCTCGGGTCCCGATGCCAGGTTATTAGAGCTTGCGCGTGTCTTATCTCGTTCATAGGGTTACCAGCCCCAGACCGTTCATTACATAGGGACGAGCAATGTCTGTAAGTACACCGGTCCCGCTCTTCTCCCCGGCATTTAACCAATAATGCGCAGCGCCATAGATGGCTGAACCTGTCATAGCCGCCATGATTTTTATATGATGAACATCCACCCTATGACGGTCCTCCCCTTTAAGAAAAATGCTCTCTATGGTTTGCTGCAGCATTCTCTTAATTTTGTCATCGACCAGCTTAGCCATCGGATTGGAATCTATTCTGCAGATCCGATAAAAATCTATGATGTATTGGTGCGTCATGATGATCAACTGGTCACAAATATCTTCCGTAAACTCCTCTGCATTCACCACTTGCTCCGGAATCCTCTCATGAAAAGCCTGTTCTGTGACTTCGTCCAGCAAAGCATATTTATCTTCAAAATGGGCATAAAAGGTGGCGCGGTTAATGGTTGCTTCCTGAGCGATATCTTTGATCGTGATTGCATCAAAGCCTTTTCTCTGCAGCAAATCTCTGAACGCTGTTCTAATTAACTGTCGTGTGCGCAACACCCTCGGATCTTCCTGATTTATCATCCCTTTATCTCCTTGTTAAACATCAATGTTCTCAATGTGTTGCCTATGCAACTTTCCTCGAACTCTGCCGGTTGAACTCTCAAGCACGCAATATTATTATCTTATCAAACAGGTGTTGCTTAAACAATCTGTGAATCATACTTATGTTCAATTTATGAGGAGGATCATTATGAAGGCTATTGCTTTGACAAGCTTTGGAATTCCCGAAGCGCTAGAAGAACTGGAAGTCCCCGTTCCCGCAATCACTGACACACAGGTTCTCGTTGAAATGCGCGCCTCATCCATCAATCCCGCAGATGTTCTATTTCGCAGCGGCGCAATTCTTGAGGGTCCGTTGGCCGATAAATTTCCGGATCAATTTCATTTGCCGCTTGTTCTGGGTAATGAAGTAGCCGGCATTGTTAAAGAGGTTGGCGGGAAAGTCCGGCATTTCAAGCCGGGAGATCGTGTCATGGGCATGATTCCGCGGGGTTCCTACATGGACTATGTTGCCGTAGAGGAAGATCTATTGGCCGTAATTCCTTATAGTCTTTCCTTCGAAGAGGCAGGCGCCGCGCCTGCCGTTGCCCTGCCAGCCTGGCAAGCGCTGTTTGAGCATGGCCAGCTTCAACCGGGACAACGCATCCTTATTCAAGCCGGCGCTGGAGGAGTGGGACATGCGGCAGTTCAGTTGGCTAAGCAGCATGGAGCATATGTTATCGCAACTGCGAGGGACTACAACCATGATTTTGTAAAAGGACTTGGTGCTGACGAGGTAATCGATTATACGAAAACCGACTTCGCCACCCAAATCACAGAGCCTGTTGATTTCGTGTTGGATGCCGCTATGGACTCATCTACTTTCGGTACCGGGTTACCGGGAGACATCGGAAGGAAGAACTACTCGGTCATCAAGGATGGCGGGACCTATATTTCAGTGGTGGCATTCGCGCTCAATGAATACCCGAAGGTCCGCGGTATTAACGCCTATTTCTTCCAAGCAAGAGCTAACCGTACTGATTTTGAAGCCATTGTCCGCCAGATGCAAGAGAATAAATTGAATATCCATATCCATGAGGCTTACCCCTTTACTGCTAAAGGTCTGCTCAAGGCGTATCGCCAAAGCGAAGAGTTGCCCAAGCGGGGGAAGATCGTCATATCGAAACATCTTGGATAAACGCCATGACTAGGGAGTGCGTGAAGAAAGCCCCATCCTCTAAGGATTAGGGCTTTCATATCTCATCCATCGCTCAATGATCGGCTGGCCGCTCAGGTGGAGCATATCATGGTGATCTTCGCAGAGGAGCCATTGAAGCTTTTTGGAGATCAGGTAGTATTCATTCAGATGGCATAACTCTGGGATCAATTGGAGAATTGTTGTTGTCTTGCCCTCATAGAGCCACAGCTTATCATACCGGTCCTCGGCAATGAACCAGATGAATTCATCTTGGATGATGCCTCTTAGTTTGGAATAGTTTTTGTCTGCGAAGCTGGCGCTATACCGGGGTTCCTGCAGCCGGTTCCAGCCCCAGTGTAATCCCTGTGTATAATGGGTCTTCACCAGAAACCGCTCCTCTATTTCACTCAACATGCGTCTCCACTGGTCTTTGCGGACTTCAAATACCCCGCTCCGGTCCAGCTTCAGCGTCTTGATTAATTCTTCGATCTCTATTCGGACAGATAGGGAATCCACAGGTTCACCTCATTTTCAGATTCATAATGGATTTAGACAGCCGTATTGGTCTCCATCCTGCTATCCCTTCTCCCCTCTCATCTGAATAATCTTATATTTAAACAGCAGCGTAATCCCCAAATTCATGAAAAAATGCACAAGGATCGGGACCAGCAAATTATGCGTCTGCACATACACCCAGCCGAAGACCAGACTTGGGATGGTGATGTTCAGCAGCATCAGCGGCTTGCTGTAGTACTGGACATGCATTCCCGCGAACAGCACCGTGGTGATTCCGATGGCGAGCCAGGGCTGGGAAAGGTAGAGATTCAATACATTTTGTATAATTCCCCGGAACAGAAGCTCCTCAAATAAAGCCCCTGCCAATGTAAAGGATACAATCGCAGCGAGCGAATAGTTCTGATAGCTCTTATTCGTCTCGTCAATATAGCTGGCAGGAGTGAGTAAGGTCAGGATGACTCCGAACAACAGCAGGCTGATTGTGGGAAAGACAACGTACAGCACCATTTTCAGCGGATGCTCAAAGGATAGCAGGTCCTGCAGGGTCAGGACCCTGTAGATAACAAGGGCAAAGATAACGGCTGCGCTGATCAGGGCGAAAGCATAGAAGACCAGCACGGCGTCTTTCGGATTGAATTCTTTTTTGGCTGGTGGCAGGGTCTCCGTTGGACGATTCATAACTTAGCTTCTCTCCTTGTCTTCCAGGTTCTACTTCTCTAAGGACAATAGGTTCATATACTTCATCACTTCTGCAATTCCCATGCACTGAAGCGTGAGCCGGGTGTTCAGCTTCTCCAGCGCAACCTGGAAGGAGCGTTCGATCTCCTGATGATCCTGTGTGTCCAAAGTACTTAAAAGACTCCTCATATTGTCTATGTAATAGACAGTCTTCCGCAAGCTGCTGATCACAAGGATCTTGCGCAGTTCAGCTAGGGAGAACATCCGGAAGCCATTCTCCGGGTTGCGCTCGGAACGGATCAGTCCCTCGGCCTCCCAGTGGCGGATCGCTGAAGTCTTCACGCCCGCTAGGGCAGCAGCTTCTCCTATATTCAACGGCTCTTTCCATTCCGTATTAAGGGTTCTGGGGATATCCGTATGTCTGATCATGGCAAGGATGTCTTCGACCCGCTTTTTCTCCAGATGGATTTGGTATTGCTGCTCATTCATCATCCATAACGCCTGTTCGGCCTGCCCCTGCTTCAAGCTTCTCATCACTTCATAGGCGACAGGAATATCATACCCTTGTAATAGAACCCGGATCGTCGTAAAAGCCTGAGCATGCACTTCTCCATAGTAACGGTGGTTGCTTGGCGTTCTTGGTACAGTTGGAATCAGATCCTGTTCCTCATATCTTCTCAGGGTGGTGGTGCTCACCTGGAGCATACCGGCAATCTGGTTAGGGGTATATCTCTCCATCTGATGAGCCCCTCCTTCAAGTCTAACCTTCAAGTGCTACGATAACATATCTGAGATATAATGCCTATTCCGTATAGGCCCGAATCTCCCAAGCCGGAAGATTGCATGAATGTTATATGCTTACTATATAACCAATTAGGGAGTGAAGATATGGATAAAATGATTACACTATCAGACGGATCGGAGATAAAGGCTGGCCTCACAGGGCCTCCCGGCGTTCCAGTTCTCATGCTCCCGGTAGCCAAAGCTTCTGTATACGGACAAGAAGCGGATCACCTTCGCCTATGGGGCGTTGATCCTGAGCTGGGAGAACATTTCGTAGATGGATTGCGAGACAAATTTCAGGTGCTGTATTTCGATTACGAGGGCCACCGGCTGCACCAGCCCAATCCGCTTAACCTTACCGCTTCAAGTATCGCCCAAGACCTGTTGACTATTGCCGATAAAATGAATGTTAGCAAGTTCAGTTACTATGGCTATTCCTGGCTGGCCCTGGCCGGACTGCAATTGGCGATCCGCACGGATCGGCTGGAGAGCTTGGTGATGGGCGGTTTCCCACCCTTGGACGGTCCCTATACAGAGATGCTGATCGTCACCAACCATACGTTCCAGATGGCACTAAACCAACCGGCTCCAGCTGATCCCGTAGAGCAGGAGGCCACTACTCCCGAGGCGACCGATTGGGACAATATCCAGATCCAAATGGTCCCGGAGCAAACCAGGCAGTTCGTTACACTGTATGAGAGTCTGTCCGATTTTAGAGATCATGACATTCAGCATCTGCTGATGATGCCGAGACTGGCTTTTGCCGGGGAGCAGGACAAGATTGTCTACGGGGACAACTTCGGAGGCGTAACGGTGGATATTGCCGGTAAGCTCTTAGCCCGCCAATCTCTTCTGGAACAGCTCGGATGGGAAGTAGCCATTCTGAAGGGAGACAATATGGACCATACAAAAGCGATGCAGCCCGAGACCGTTCTGCCCGTTCTGAAGCCTTGGCTGATCCGAAATGTACTACGGGAGAGCTAAGCCATCCGCTCGAACATACTTTGGCGGAACAAAATCATCCTAACGGATGAATAAGATTATTCAAGTGAACACAATGTATGCTGTTTTCGCCATACATTTGGTCCATATGCCTGCTTGCGAGCGCAATGTATGCTGTTTTTCACATACGTTTGGTTCATATGCCTGCTTGCGAGCGTAATATATGCTGTTTTTCATATACATTCAGACCGTATGCCTATTGCGACCGCAATGTATGCTGTTTTTCACATACATTCGCATTTGGTCTTTATGCCGCGCTGTAACATCCAATTCTATAGGTTCTAAGCCTAATTTCCGCCACATTCAGCTTAAAAGTCACTCTACGAATCATTCCAAGAACTCTTTTCCACATATCTACACACACCTTTTCCACAGCAGCACGAAACTATAGTTTCTATACGTCAAAAAAGCTCCCGTGATCGCCACAGGAGCTTTCCTTCTTTTTTTTGCAGATAGAATGTGATCCGCCGCTTCACGCTGAATAGCTTATTGCATCCCCTGCATAATGGCATTGATAATGCCTTGCTGGGTGACGGTGTTGTTATAACGGTTGAATAGGGCGAAGCCGTGCTGTCCGTTATAGCCATTGTCCCAATAGACGGGGACGGCCTTGTACTTCTTGGCGGTTGCGGTTACAGCTTTGGCATAGGCGGCGCGGTAAAGATTATTGCTTGAATCATAGGAAGATTTGTCGATTGAACCGAACTCTCCGATCACCACCGGATAGCCTTGGGTCGTGAATTTATTGTACATGGATTGGAGCTGCGAGTTCAGGTAATCCTCCTGTCCCCAGGTGGATTTCTTGGCAGGGTTCGTCGCTGACGCTCCCCACTGCGTGATATTCCCTGATTCCTCACCGGCAAAATCCCAAGGGGAATAGTAGTGGGCGGAGATCATGATTCTTTTTTCCGAGCTGGGTATAGTAGATGATCTGTAATTGTCGGTAGGAAGTACGAAGCCGTAATTGCCCGCCGTATAGTCGATGTTCGTATTCCAGCCCGGAATCAGCAGCCATCTGGCACTATTGTTGCCGCCTGTCTGTCTGACCGTATCCACGAAGATCTGATTATAGGCGTTCAAGTTGGCATAGTAAGCCAGATTCGGATTGTTGTAGTTGCCGTCAAACACCTCGTTCATCGATTCCAAAATCAGCCGCTCCCCATAATTGGCGAACTTATTCGCGATCTGCTGCCAGACCTTCTGGTACTTCTGCTTAATGGCCGTCTGATTGCCGCTGTTGACCAATAGCCAGCTGCCTTGAACGGAATTGAAGCCGTCCCCGTGAATATTAATGACGACATACAGGCCTTCATTGTAGGCGTAATCCACGACTGCTTTGACACGGTCCAGCCATGCCGAGTTAATCGTATAATTGGGAGCGCTGCCGATATAATTCAGATAAGAGACCGGGATGCGGATCGTTTTGAAGCCTGCTGCCTTGACTTTTTGGATCAACTGCGGCGTAATGGTTGGGTTATTCCAGGCAGTCTCGCTGGGAATCCCGTTCACCGAAGCTTCGAGCGAGTTGCCCAGATTCCATCCTGCACCCATCTCGCTGACGATCTGTGAAGCCTGCAAAGATCTGAAGTCCGAGGTCAGCGCGGCTGACGCCTCTGCCGCAAATGCGCGTGAACCCGTACTGCCGAGCAACGTGGAAGCCAGTAATACTAATGCTAGGCTGTAGACTCCGCATTTTTTGATTTTGGCTAACATATTAGAACCTCCGTTCCTTAGATTGAATTCTAACGATCAGGCAAGACACAAGCAGCGCTATGGAAATCCCGAAAATCAAAATGTATCCATTATAAAACAGAGTATTGGTATACTGATTAACCCAGCCGAAACGAAAGACTACGGAATCTTTATCATTTGTGAAGCCGTTTAAGTTTTGTTTTAATGCACTGATTTTGTTTAGTTCACCAAATATCATGAGCACTAAAGTGACAAGCGAAAGAAATGGAATAACTATTGTTGAGAATTTCCTGGGCAGGTTTCTTAGATAGTCAATAGATTTCAAAACCAGGTGTATGAGGAAAATCGCAAGCAATATCAGACTCAGGATCAGAACTACTATTCCGGGATTCCCGTTGCCTGATGTCCCTTTTCCAAGTCTATATTTAATAGTAGTAATATCGACCGCAAAAATACAAAGTACGTTTAACGCCAGCAGTATTATTGTTGACCTATACCTTCTTTTCAGAATAACACCTCCGGTATAATGTACTCCCCGCCAAATAACCTAATTTCATTAATTAGCGGAGAATGGGTCAACAACTGCGTTGGAGGGCGCTTAAGGCTCCATCCCCCACACCAGCTGCCCGTTCACATACCCAGTAATCTGCTCGTGATCGGCGAACTGGGTACCGGCGGAGCGGAAGGAGTAGTCGTTGGCCTGATTGTAATTGGACCAGTCTTGTTTAGAGAAGCGGGTCTGGAGCTCGGCGCTCTGGCCGGGGTTCAGGGTGCCCGCAGCGCTGGTGAAGCCAATCTCCAGAGCATAATCCGCACCGGCGGCCGGGGTGTCCAGCTTCACGAAGGTCCCGGTAACGTTGGCATTTCCGATGCTGGCCCAGTCGGTCCAGAAGCTCTGCTGCTGCTCGCCGTCAATCGTGTAGTAATACCGGAGCTTCACATCGCTGAGCTGGACCGGTGCATTCCCGGTGTTGATTACTTTGAATTTGGGAGCGATTCCATTGGTCGAGGCACCGGTGCTGCCGTTGTAGGCCTGAATGGTCAAGTCGCCTGAAGGGAGCGGAACGCTGCTATCCTCTACGTTCACAGTAAGCACAACCTCTGCTCCGCCGCTAAAATGAAAAGTGATCGCATGCGGGCCGAGCGGCAGCGTGGAGAGATAAGCTTTGCTCAGAACAACCGCAGTGTCAGTGGCCGTGTAATCCTGGCCGGAGACAAGGCTGTAACTGCCTCTCTTCAGGCTTGTCAGCTGGTGCCCGTGTAAGGTAAGCGCTACAGATATGTCCTGTGCGAGATTCGCCGCCCGGTCAAACACCGCATGGTCTGGTGAGATGGCAACGCCTGGTGTAGTATCGATGACTTTTACTTTTAACACGGGATCTTGGCCCTGATTGAAATCCAGAACGATCGAATGCTCGCCAACAGGAAGCGTTGCCAGGAACGCCTTAGTGAGCAGCAGGGTGTTCCCGCTTAAGGTATAGTCCTCGTTCTCAGTCAAAATGGCGGTACCAGAACGAAGGGCCGTTAACGTGTTGCCGTTCAGGTTCATGGTGACGGTCTGGTCGGTCTGATGAGCCGGGGCTTTGTCAAATTCGACCATGGATGGTGTAATGGATGCACCCGGATGAGGGTTATTCCCCTTCAGATCAGGCAGCTCGTCGAGCGTAATGACATAATCACTCTGGTACAGAGTGGTCAGCGTAGCCGGATAATTGAAGGCCGTACTCATCAGATGCTCTCCGTACCACGGCAGGAAGTAGAGCCAGCCCGCTTTTTCATCGGTCAGATTCTGCACACTGGGAACGGTGTCGTTCTCGGTCATGGCTACCATCTTCTTGCCGCCAGTCAGATCTACCAGCTGATAAAAGGTCGAACTAATCGCATCCTCATTCGGCACGCCGGACAGTCCGTCATAGCGGTTGTAGATGGTGTTGTATTTATCGTAGCCGACAATATCCACCTGATCATCCCCCGGATACCAGGCCGGAGAAGTGCTGTACACATAACTATTATAGGTCCAGATCAGGTTGTGCAGGCCGTAGGTCTCCGTAAGCTCGGTATAGAGCTGATCCCAGAGCTGCTTGTACACCTCTGCGCCTGCCGAAGCCCACCAGAACCACGCGCCTTCCCCGTTCAGCCCGCCGTTGCCTTCTGCCTCATGATAAGGACGGAAGATCACAGGCACGTTGTTGTCCTGCAGAATCTGCAACTGCTCTGCCAAGTCCTTGATCGCCAGCTTCAAGTATTTGTACTCCTTGGTTCCGGGAATCACAGCATTGGCGGTGTTGAAATTGGTCTCGGTT
The DNA here is from genome assembly GCF_038006885.1 of Paenibacillus sp. FSL R7-0302. Lineage (NCBI taxonomy): Bacteria > Bacillati > Bacillota > Bacilli > Caryophanales > Paenibacillaceae > Paenibacillus > Paenibacillus sp. FSL R7-0302. Next base: position 2,139,558 of record NZ_JBBOWB010000001.1, on the reverse strand, counting down.
GGCTTGTAGGTGGCTTCCTTCCAATCCACAAATTCCCCAAGCTGGTAGCTCGTGAAGTCGCGCGGAACCGTAAGATGCCAGCTATTGGTCGCAATCCCGCCCTTGGTATTCACCCAGTCGATCATACGGGCCGTAGTGCCGTCCTCCCAGCCATACAGCGGATTATAGTTCATGAGGTCAAACCCGCGGACTGCCGGATACTTGCCGGTCAGATTATGAATCCAGTCGAACTCCAGCTCAGAATTGCCGTCATTCCCTCCGCCGTAGATCTCCTGCTGGCCTGAGAGCATATGCTTCCCGTACACCTGGGTCAGATAATTCATCAGGAGCTGGGTTTCGGGCGTGGCCTGAGCGTCAGAGAGAACGGGCTGCACAATCAGAGGATCGAGCTGGGCATGGTCCACCGTGAAGGTGTCGAAGTAAGCGAAGCCCCAGCCTGCTTTTACCTGAATAGTATTGCTGCCTTGCTTCAGCTTGTGATAGCCGAAGTTGAAATCCTTCCACGTAGTGGTGTAGGGCAGCATATACGAACCCTTCGCAGCACCGTTAACGATTAATGCCTGCTGTCGGCCATCCGGGCTCAGCTCCTGCATATAACGGGTCGAGATCGTATACATGCCGGTTGCCGGGACAGTTACGGTGTAGGTTAGCGTACCGGAGTTCTGCATCCAGACAAAACCGCTTCCCGAATAGCCGGGCTTCGGCGTTCCGTAAATCTGGGTCGTCACTTGCAGATCCGGGGTGAGCTGGGCATCCTCACTTTCGATGGTGATCAGTGCAGGGTCAGCGCGGGCCGCAGGCGGTGCAGCCAATCCTCCAAGCAGCAGCGTACAAGCCAGCAGCATTGTTCCTGTTCTTTTGAGCCAATTCTTCATTTTCTTCCTTCCTCCCCATGAACAAAATGGTAAAACCTTGGTTAACCTATCAGATCATGGTTGCGCTTTCATAGCTAAGATAGCATGTATCCCATAATTTGTAAATACAAATTAGCAAGTGTGCTCAACGGTATGAATTGCAGGAGGGATGGAATGTTAAGTTCATCGTGCGGTGAGAGAATGGGGAGGGAATCTAGTGGAAAAAGTACAACAATTTGAGCGCCCATGGCGTACTTGGAGGGAGCAGTTGGATAAACTACACTTAATTTGTCCAGATTCAGCTGATTTCATAGAATACGTGGAATTAGGTGCCTTTTTTCCAACTGCTTCTTGAAAAGGGAGCAGTTCAGCCGAAACAAGTGCTCTTTATCCAACTGCTGTGTTCTCTAGTGAGTCGTTGCAGGGAGGGCATTTGTCCGGCAGCACTCCGCGATTCTAACGGAAGCTCGTCCTACCAGAATCAGCCCTCCCCTGCTCAAGGTGCAAAAACCTCCGGGTTGTCGCTCGTCCAGGCTCCGATGCAGCCGATCAGGCAGGCTGTGCAGCTTCTCAGCACCCGCCCGCGCAGGCTGTCCTCATACTCTAAGACGATATTGATGCCCTGCCCCCGCCAAGCGAGAATCCGGCCGGAGAAGCCGGGCCACTCACATTCCTCATCCATCGCGGGCTGGCCGTATGCCGCCATCGCCTGTACCGGAGAGGAGCTCATTGCAAGGCTCCCGGGAAGCAGCCCGGGATAAGGAGTCTTGATCCGGTCATCCGCTCCGGGCGCGAGGAACTGAACCGAACCGATAATCCATTCTTGCGGGTCCGGATGCTGGAGTCCGGTCAGATTCTCCAGCTTGGGCCCGCGGTACAGATCAATGCGTAGGGATGATTTCGCAGTCCAGATGATATCGTCGTTGAAATAGCTTTTTGGCACGGGCGGCAGTCTCCGGACACCGTAAGGCTTCAGCAGGGCCTGGATACGCTTGGGATCATACGGCTGGCCCAGCATTTCCACCAGTTGCTCGGAGGGTTCGTTCGTGGTCATACCTGTCCTCTCCCCTTCACTTGTTCTTCTGTAATCCGCTCTTATTATAGCAAAAGCGCACTCCCAGATGAAGCTCAAGGAAGCGCGCTTACTTGCAGGTGCCATCCTAACGAAGGCTTAGTTGGCATTGCTGAATTTCAGCCCCTCCTTGCCCAGTTCAAAGCCATATGCCTGGGCCAAAGCCTGAAGCTCACTGTCATCCAGCAGCTTAATCTCCTTAACGGCATTGTCTTTGTCTCTGATGACCCGGAAATCAGCCGAGCCGTTCCCGTCATAGTAGAATTTGTTGAACTTGCCTTCATGCTGAAGGTCCGGGTCCATGAACAGGCGGATATGCTTGCCGTTGTAGAGGAAGCGGTCCTGGGCCTTGTCATACGTTAAGCCGTAGACTACGTAGTCCTTCAGTGCATCGTAATTGAAATCGGTGAGAGCTCCGCTTCCATCCGACGAAGCCGCGGCCGCATCGGGCCCGCTGCTGTCTCCAATCTCCATTGCGCTCATTTCCGCAGCGCTGTCTGGTTGCACACCGCTCACGGCTCCGCTGGACTGCTCTGCGAACGCGGACACCGCTCCTGCGATCAGAATGAGTGAAATGGCCGCCGTCAACACGGTCAATTTTTGCAATTTCATAATCGACACGATCCTTTCTTTGGTCGCATTCTTACTGAAGCCTGTATACAGGGGCGTGAACCCCCTCTGCTCTTCCGCCACCTCCAAGAGACATAACGCATAATCCGCCTTGTGCTCTGCACCCAGCTTACGGATGACTCTGGCATCACAGACCATCTCCAGCTCCCGGTTCAGATAGAAGACCATCAGCCAGACCAGCGGATTGAACCAGTGCAGGCATAGAGCCACGGACGCTGCCAGCTTCCATACCGTATCGAAATACCGGATATGCATATATTCATGGGTGAGAATATAATCCATGGCCTGTGCGTTCCCGGTATTCAGGGTCGTAGGCAGAATAATCTTCGGACGCCAGATTCCGCACGTTACCGGCGTATCCATCCGGTCAAATGTCAATATGGCAAGCTTACGCCGCAAGGGATGCCGGGCACACCAGGCCTCAATGACAGGCTCCCGCCTCTGCAGAGGCAGTGCAGTCCGCAGCTCTCTCTTGCTTCTGTAGAAGATTACCGCCAGGGTCATAAACAGTAGCGCCGCGCCGCCAAGCCATATGGCACCGAGAAGCTCCGGCCTCAGGAACGGCTGCTCCGGCTCCCCGGCTGAGAAGGCCGTGAACGCTATATCCCGGGCGAACATCCCTGTGTGCAAGGCAGAATGTTCCGGCAACTGAACTACGGCTGCTGTGTGCGTATTCACCTGATCGAGCGCAGCAGCAACCTCTATCTGAGATGATAGGTGCGGAAGAACAGGCACAGAACCCGGAATCAGCAGTCTGGCGATGACAATGCCCCACAGGACCAGGAACAGCTGTCTGGGTAATTTGTGCAGGGTCACAGACCGCAGCGCGATCACAAGAACGATTAGCACGCTTGCTGAAATACTCATCTGTAGAATATCCATCATCCCTCGCCTCAGCGCAAGCTTTCCACGATTTGCCTCAGCTTGTCGATATCCGCTTTGCTGAGGTTCTTCTCATTGAGAAATGCCGACAAGAACATCTCCGCTGAACCGCCGTACATTTTGTTGATCAGCTCCTTGGTCTCATACGTCTGCACTTGCTCCTTGGCAATCAGGGCTGTGCAGACAAACCCGGGATCTGTCCGCTCGATGGCGTCCTTGGCAATCAGCTTCTTAATTACCGTATAGGTCGTATTCCTGTTCCAGCCTGTCTCCTGGTTCAGAATGGCGGCCAGATCCCCTGCGGGCAGCTTGCCTTCCCTCCATAGAATCTCCATGACCTTCAGCTCGGAATCATACAGCTTAATCTCCATGCACCAGCCTCCCTTCGTTTGACTACTGCAGTAGTCATACCTCAATACTACTCCAGTAGTCACCTAATGTCAATTATATCCTTTTACTCCTTGTTTATTCCATGTCATTAGGCATACAAATCACTCTGAGCTGTGTACATCTCATAATATTTCCCCCGCCGGTTCATCAGTTCGGTGTGCGAGCCTGCTTCACAGATCTCCCCCTGGTCGAATACATAGATGATATCGCAGAGCCGGGTCACTCCCAGACGGTGTGAGATCATGATCGTCGTCTTGTTCTCACACAGCGCCGAGAACTCTTCATAGATCTGCGTCTCCACCTTGGGGTCCAGGCTGGCTGTCGGCTCGTCCATAATCAGTATCTCGCTGTCCGCCCGGCTGAGCGCCCTGGCAATCGCCAGCCGCTGCCATTGTCCGCCCGACAGCTCCAGATCATTGTTCTCCAGCTGGCCAAGCTGGGTGTCCAAGCCTTGGGGCAGGTGATCAATGAAGGCATCCATATGGAAGATCCGCAAGGACTGCTTCTGGAACGCTTGTCCGAAATTCCCCGCCCGGATATTATCCGCGACTGAGAACTGGTATTTAATGAAATTCTGAAATACACAGACCGTCTTCCTCCTGAACGAATCAATGACGTCAGCCAGCGGGTCTCCTCCGATCAGCACCTCGCCTGAGGAGGGCTTGTACAAGCCTAGCAGCACATGAATGAAGGTGGTTTTACCACTGCCGTTTTCGCCCACTAAGGCAATTTTCTCTCCTTTATGAATCGTTAGTTCAATATGTTTCAGTGTAAGGTTCAAGCTGCCAGGGTATTTGAAATCCACCTGCTTGAACTGAATAGTTGATGCATCTGCAAGCGTCTTATGCCCCCCGCCGGCATCCTCGGGGAGGTCCAGGAAATTCAGCATATCTTCCATATATAGCGTGTAATTGTTCATGGAACTGATTTTATTCACCATACTGCTCAGAGCACCCGTTATGGCCTGCATGGCTGTAATCACCAGCATAACATCGCCTATACTCATTCGATTATCTATAACGCCCAGGCAGGTGATGAGCAGACAGATACCCAGTGCAATGTTCCGCAACAGATCGACGAGCGCTCCGCCCAGCGTATAATGCAGCAGCAGCCCGAACTTCTCTCTCCATACCTCGCTTCGGATCTCTTCCGTGCGGTCATTGAAATAATCAATCAATCCGAACATACGGATCTCCTTGGCATATCTTCTGCTTGTCAGCACATCGTACATATAGTTCAACCGCCGCAGCGGCTTGCTCTGTTCAACCGCCTGGAAGTAGCTCCGCTTGCCCTGTGCATTCATCAGCAGCAGATAAGGAATGGTGGCAAGCACCGCAATTATGGGGAAATACCATTTAATATTCAACAGCAGCACTATAAAGGAGAACATGGAGAAGACGGGAAGCACGACAGACAAGGAGTTGTTGACGTAAGCCAGAATCCCCTTGTTCACGTTGGACTGGACCCGCTCCAGCAGATCATAGACGGCCGGGTTCTCCAGCTCTTCCATATCAATAACAGACAGCTTCTTGTTCACCTGTCTGATGAATTCACGGTTAATGTTATACTTCAGGCGATTATTAACATGCGCAGTAATATGCTCTATCCCTTCCAGGGCAATCTTCAGCACGGTATATCCAGCGATAAGGATCAGCAGCTTGTGCGTTACGGCAGATGCGGACTGGACGATAGCGAGGCCATCGATCAGGAGCTTATAGAGCCAGGCTCCAAGCGGGGCCAGCAATGCGCTGAGCGCCATAAGCGCCAGTGACAGGTACAGATCTTTGGTGCAGAACAGCTTAATGATCAGCTTGAGGTTGCGGACATGAACCAGCATTTTCGTTGTCATATGACCTGATCTCCCGTATCGTACCATTTGGCCTGATTCCTGAAGAAGCTGCAATATTCTCCCTTCAGCTGCATCAGCTCAGCATGGGTGCCTACTTCCACGATCTCTCCCTGCTTCATAAATACGATTCTGTCGGCGAGCTTGGCAATTCCGATCCGGTGGGAGATGAGTACAACACTTTTGCCGCGAAAATATTTGCCGATATTGCGGAACTGCTGAATCTCCGACAACGCATCCAGGGAGGCAGACGGTTCATCGAAGATAATAAAATCGGCCTCGCGCATGAACGCCCGGCTGATCGCCACCTTCTGCCACTGGCCTTCCGACATCTCAATTCCGTCCGCATCGAATTTTTTGCCCAGAATCGTGTCCAGTCCCTTGGGATATTGCTGGATGACCTGGTGAATCTGGCCTTTCATCGTTGCTTCTGTGACTCTATCGTTGTCGTTGATACTCGCTACATCGCCCAGACCGACATTATCCCGGACCGAGAATTCGAATTTGGCATAATCCTGAAAAGCTGCGGTCGAGGTTTTACAGTAACTGTGGACGCTGCCTTCCGTCGGCTTCAGCAGACCGGCCATAATTTTGGCCAGAGTACTCTTGCCGCTGCCGTTCTCACCGACAAGCACAATGCTCTCCCCTCTGCCGATGTGCAGATTAATATGTTGTAACACTGCGGACGAATTACCGTATGCAAAAGAGACATCATGCAGCTCCATCGCCATCCTGTTTCTGGTTAACACCGAAGAAGGCTGGTGAGGAGTCTCTGCTGCTTGTATCTCCGGTGTTATCAAATCTCTGAATTCCTTGATGTAGATGGTATTCTTGCGGGCTTCGGAGAAGAACTCGGCGAAGGAATTGACTCCCTCAATGATCTGTCCCTGCCCTTGAGTTAATACGATCAGCTGATCCAGGCTCAGCGTTGTCAGCGCCACAGCATAACACATCACCAGCAGCGTACTGTTCTCCAGGCCCAGCATCAGCCCGGACCATATACAGCCAATCACCGTCCATTTCAGGCTGAAGGCCATATTCATGTCTCTGATCTCATCGAATTTGGAGAGCCGCTTCGACTCCAGCCACTCAAAAATCTGAAAGCTCCTAATCTCCTTCTGGTTGCTCCGGTCTTGCATGAGACGGCTCAAATAATTCAGCTTGCGGTCCTCATGCTCCTGCCTCTTCGTTACTGCAATATGTTCCTCCGTGTTGCGCTTCACAAAATAGTTATAGAGCAGCCCAAGCACAATAAAGGCCGCTACATACATAGCCCCCAGCCTGACAATAATCCATACAGACATGCAGAAGCCGGCAATGGACCCGAAGAAATGGAATACATCGTTAACGGCATTCGTGAGCTTATACCATAAGGTGTCCTTCGCCCGCTCGATTCGAAGCAGATAATCCGCCTGATCCAGCTTGTCTAAATCGGCCTGGGCAATAGCGGTGAACATCTGTCTTTGCAGCAGTGCGCCGACCTTATTCTCCAGCAATTCTATGAACAGCAGCGAAAAGGAATATTGGATATTCTTCAAGGAGTATACGAGGATATAGGCAATAATGAGGATGGCAATAGACATCACCCCGGACGGATGCCCAAGGCTGACGATGATCCGCCCGATCAGAAGCAGCTCTAAGGGCTGCAGGGCGTACATTAGGATATAGAGCAGGAGGATGGATACCATCGTTACCGGCTGTTGTCTGAAAAAGATGGACAGAACCCATTTATATTCCTTCAAGCGCTCCCCCTCCCTTTGTTAGACAAGAACATGATTATATGAAATAACCATGTTCTTGTCGGGTAGTATTGAACTTGTTAAGTATGCCGAGGATCAGGGTTTACCAGTTTCCGCATTTAAAGTTTTTCTTACAGGAGTAGCTTCCGCAGTTAAAGGTTTTCGGGCAGCTGAAGCCATTAGTACACGCAGCAGGAGTGATCATAGAATCAGTGCTTGCTTTTTCAATCATAGGTCTGATATAGCTCATGTTCTCACCTCCCTTCAAGTCGCTGTCTGCCGGATTACTGCGGCACTAGTGCCTTTCTGTTCTTCTTCAGCTCAGAGACATAATATTTCGTTCTTACCTTGCAGCAGCCGTCCGTATCCTGAATCGAGCCTCCATTGGCTACTGCGAGCGCTACACACCCCTTGCCGCAAGTCCCATTCCATATACAGCTCTGGCATTGGTTCATATAATTCTGTCCCACTTGAAAGAACTTGACCAGGTTCACGAGTTCCTGAGATTCAAGCATGGAGGACAGGCTCGTCTGATTGACATTGCCGATGGCATACTGCGCGTCCGTGAACAATTGGCACAGGAACACATTACCGGAAGAATCTATTCTCGGTGTTAACGGAATCCGGTCAGCGTCTTCGGTCACTCCATTTAACAACGGGCAGGCTCCTGTAAAATCATCGGGCAGTGTGATCTTCATACCGCTGTCCATCAGCTTCACAATCTCTGGTTCCCGCTCCAGACGCTCCACCAGTGCCGACTTCTCCAGAATGTCCAGGTATAGGTTGTTCCGGTTATCTTCACTGCGGCCCAGGTTACTGAGGCTTGCGATCTCAGCCTGGGGAATCTTAAGCTCAGCGACCATCTTCAGCAGATGAACGATGTCATCCTTATTGAAGCCCGTAAGCACGCTGCGGATCAGGATACGTTCGCTCATGCCGGCATCGAGTAAATGCGTAAGGCCCCGCATCGTCTGGTTAAAGCTGCCGCGTCCGCATAATTGATCATGAATCTCCGAGCGTGAACCATTCACACTTAGCTGTATGGCCACTTTGCAGGCCGCGAATTTCTCAGCAACCTCCCGGGTGATATAGGTGCCGTTCGTGATGACCAGCACCATGCCGAACTGCTTCTTCTGCAGTGCCTCCATGAAATCCCAGAATTCAGGATGCGAGGTTGGTTCTCCCCCGGAGATGGTGATGCTTGTATCGGGATGATCCGGCAGATCATTAATGATGTTCATGAAGGTCGGCATATCAATCTGATCCTGCAGGACGCCGGATTCGTTATAGCAATGCAGGCAGCGCAGGTTGCAGTTTGAAGTGATCTCCAGGTAGCAACCGCCTAATCGAAAGCTCTTGGCTGGGGATAACAATTCCACACAAGCACCTCATTTCCTTATTTTCACGAAACCTCTCTGCTCCAGTTCTTCAAATGCGCCAATACAGTCCGTAATAATATCGCTTAATTCAAGCTGGTCCTTCTCCAGACAATGGTCATGGAGCATACCGGCAACCTCTGATACCGTTCTTCCATTGCAGTGCTCCCATAAATACTTGGCGGTCTGATTCAAGAAGAACATCTCATGATTACGGTCCATCACCAGTGATTCCTCACCAAGATCCTCATGGATAACATTGACTTTTGACAATAACGTACTTGCGTTCATTCACTCACATCCTTACGGGAAATAACGGATTGTGTTGCTGGATAGCCACGGCATAACGTGATTTGTTTCACATTTGAATCTATCATTGATCTCTTCCATCTCTTCTGAATTCAATATAACGCATCCTTTCACTTTATGGAACATTATGTATGTTAATGGTATAATAAGGCATGCAAACGCATTCCCTGGTTCATTTTATTGCTAGTCTATGAGGGATAACGACATTTAAAAGGAGAGATCGAATTGTTTCATGTAGGCGTGTGCGATGATGATGCCGAGGTTCTGAGCAAGGTGAAGCAGTATTTCAAGCTGCTGTCGCTGTCGACCAACTATTCATTTGATGTCCACTGCTTCTCTTCCGGCGAACAGCTGCTGCAGCATTATAAAGCCATGCAGGGAGAATACACCTATCACCTGTTGATTCTGGATGTGGAAATGTCCGGGATCAGCGGAATTGAAACCGCTCAGGCTATCCGGTCTTTGCCTGACCGCGATGTGCAAATTATCTTCCTGAGCAGCTATCCTGAATACATCATGGACAGCTTCGACGTTCAGACCTTCCAATACCTGCTCAAGCCAGTCCCCTATGAATTATTCCAAGACAAAATACTTAAGCTGTGCAGCTATATTCATTCCAGCCCGAACCGCTTCTTCACCATTAAGGTAGAGGATGATCAGGTGGTGCTGCGGCGGCCCGATATTATTGCTATTGTCAAAATCAAGCATTCCCTTGCCCAAAATAAGCTGAAGCTCATCACTGCCTCCCGGGAGTACCTCATCAACGGTACCTTGCAGAGCTATTCGGATAAGCTGGGCAATCCGTTCCTGCTGATTCACCGTTCCATAATTGTCAATCTGGAGCATGTCCGCAGATTCAACGCGAATTCCGTGGTTATGTCCAGTGATGAAGAATATCCTATTGGACGTTCCCAGTCGAAGGCCTTCAAGGATGTCTATGCCGGGTATGTGCTGGAAGAAATTCAAGGGAGAGGATAACGATGGTCTTATGGTTCAGGAGGAGGAATGAGGCTGCCCGGCTGGCGGAGTTGAATGGCCGTCTGCACAGACAGCTTGAAGCCCAGGAGCTCAGCTATCAGGATACCTTACATTCCTTCATGGACATCAAGCGAATCATTCATGATATCAACAAGCAACTGGTATACATACGCGCCTGTATTGAAGCAGGTCAGGCGGCAGAGGGCGCAGATCATATTAACGGGATTTTGCAACAGATCGAGGCCTCCTGCAACACCATCACTACCGGCAACCTGGCGGTGGATGCCTTGGTCAGCCATGCGCTTAACCTCGCCTCTGACCTGAATATTGCCATGCAGCATAAGGTACAGCTCTCCGGTGCACCTGTTAACATTGAACACTACGATCTGTGCATAGTACTTGGCAACCTTCTGGATAATGCCATAGATGCTGCGAGACAGGTCCGGCCGGCTCAGAACAGATCCATTCAGCTTCATATCCATTCGAACAACAATGCCCTCGTTATCTATATTGGCAACTCCATGGCCGCTCCCGCCAGCACAGCAGCGCCATGTCGCCGGGCCCATCCTGAAATGCACGGAATTGGCTTAAGTACTATTCAACAGGTTACGGGCAAGTACGGCGGGCACCTGAGAACCACCGTCAAGCCAGGGAAGTACGAAACGGTTGTTGTTCTGCCTTATGCGAATACCGGAAGCTAAATACAGGTTGCCGCGCCGACTCGTATGGATCAAGAAGCCCGCACCGTCAGCCTATCCGTTCCTTAGAGCGTTGCCCTCGCGTGAGCTTCTGCCTATCATCAGTTGTACCGCGATCATAAGTACAGTAACCACAGCCATGCCGATCAGCGCGGGCTGGAAGGAACCCGAGGCATCGTAGATACGGCCAACCGCGAGCGGTCCCAAAGCTCCGAGAAAATACCCGCCCCCCTGATTAAGCGACGACCAGGAGCTGGCCTCTTCCGCCCGCTCCGTCATTAAGAGCGGCAGCATTAGAGCCAGCGGGAATAATCCGCCGGCGCCAATGCCGAGCAGCACTGCGCTCAGCAGCGGTGAGGCTGAGCCCAGAAGGAGCAGCAGTCCGCTTAGCTCGAACAGACTGCACAGCACTAGCCATAACGTGCGCCGCTGGAATCTGGCCACAAGGATGGGCACGAGGATGCTTACCGGAATCTGTATCAAGGTGAAAAGTGTGAGCAGATTGCCCGCTTCATGCTTGCTATACCCCATGGATGCGGCCATCGGCGCCAGCCAGGCAGTCAGCGAATAGAAGATGCTCGCCATAAGGCCGAAGAATATGGTCAGCAGCCAGGCTCTGCCGTTAGCCAAGGGCAGCCGGGCATGTGCAGTCTGCTCCTTCAGCGGCTTGGACCGCGCGGCAATCCTCCACCAGACAGGGAGAGCGGCAAGCGACAAGACTGCCCATACCGCCAGGGACAGCTGCCAGGAATTGTCCAGCCAGGTATAGACCGGAACAGCCAGCCCGGCTGCGAGTGAAGCACCCATCACCATTGAGGCGGAATACACACTGACCATAGCCGAGCGGCCGGGAAAATGACGCTTAATGAAGCCGGACAGCAGCGGTCCGGCAATTCCGATCCCTACGCCTGCTGCCAGCGCCGTCAGAATGAGACCAGAGGATGAAGACAGGAACCCGCGTGCGGCTGTCGCCGCCCCGATCAGCACCATAGCCCCGAAGATCGTGCGCTCCAGACCGAAGCGCCGGCTGATGCTCACGGCAAGGGGGGCGAATATTCCCATACACAGGACTGGCAGTGTTGTCATCAGACTCGCCTGCAGGCTGTTCATCCCCAGATCACTCTGAATGTTACCCAGCAGCGGTGAGACCGAAGTGATTACCGGACGCATATTTAATGAGGCTGCCAGCAAGGCAACGAATAATAGTAAGAAAGGCATTTCCATCACTCCATATCAGTATTTTGTATTTAGCCTGAGTATACGGCGATGTCATATATTGATCAATACTATTGTTTATATTATTATAATAGTAATTGACTATGATCTTATCCTGAAAGGAGTGAATTCCATGGAAACCCGCCACCTGCACTATTTCATGGCCGTCTGCGAAGAACTGCATTTCACACGCGCCGCTGAGGGACTGGGCATCAGCCAACCGACACTAAGCCAGCAGATTAAAGTACTGGAAGGTGAAATGGGCATGCCCCTGTTCGACCGGATCGGCAAAAAGATTGCCCTTACCGAAGCTGGTGCCCTCCTGAAGGACTACGCAGCCCGGATGATTCAGAATGAGCAGAATGCCAAGGCAGCGATTAATGAGCTGCGCTCCGACAACCGCGGCATGATCCGGCTTGGGGTGCTGCCCTCTGACCTGGACTACCGCCTAACTCCGATGCTGGTTAAATTCCATTCCGATTTTCCGAATATCCGGCTCCAGGTCTTCGCTTCAACGCTTATTCAGCAGGAGGTGCTGGAGAACAAGCTGGACATCGGCATCTGCCTTCCGGGTCCGCGTGATTCCATGCTGACTCAAGTGGACCTGGGCTGGGAGCCTTATCATCTGATTGTCCGCGAGGATCATCCTTATGCCGCCAAGAGCCACATTGAGCTGTCATCACTTCAGCAGATCCAGCTTGTAATGTACCCGCGCACCTACATCGGCAGAGAGCTGGTGGAGAATACCTGCCGGGAGGCAGGCTTCGAGCTGGAACCGATCATGGAGACCGGATCAGCCACCTCGCTGCTTCAGCTGGTCAAGGCCGGGATTGGCGGCACCATACAACCGCGCGGACTGCTTGAGGGCATGGAGAACAGCGGACTGTGCTCCATTCCGATCCTGAATACCGCCCCCTGCCGCAACCTCAGACTGATCTACCGGGCCGACCGCTACATCAGCCATGCCACCCATACCTTCATCAGCAGCCTGCGCCAGTTCCTGATCGACAATCTCCGGCTTGAGGACGGGCTTCGAACCCTTGAACAATGATATAATAATATTGAATGGAGTTGATGGCCGATGGAATTACTGGACCCGCGTGTGGATTTTGTATTCAAACGGATATTTGGCAGCGAGAACAACAAGGATGTACTGTTGGCATTTCTTAACCGCATTTTCACCGAAGCTGGCGAGCCGCCGTTGACTGAGATTATTTTAATGAATCCATATACGGATAAAGACGATCCACTGGATAAACAGTCCATCTTTGATGTTTATGCCAGAACGTCAGAAGGTAAACTGATTGATATAGAGATGCAGCTGTTTAATAAGTACGACATAGAGAAAAGAACGCTTTTTTATTGGAGTAAACGATATGCGAGTCAACTCAGCGAGGGTGAAAAGTATCCAGAATTGAAGAAATGCGTAACGATCAATATTTTGAATTATTCGTTCTTGAAGAATAAGCAATATCATAACGTATTTCATTTGCGGGAAGACCGGACAGGGATATCCTTGATTGACGACATCGAGGTTCATTTCTTGGAATTACCGAAGCTTGATGAACTTAGTGTGCCAACTGAAGGTGGACTGATCAATTGGCTATTGTTCCTGAAAGGTGCGGATACATCACACTGGGAGGTGCTGAAGATGAATGAGCCGGGATTAGAGAAGGCGATGGATACTCTACAATATCTGAGTCAGGATTCAGAGGCCAGACGATTGTATGAAGCGAGACAGAAGTATTTGCATGATGAGGCCTCCATGCTGGGAAGTGCCAAATTGGCAGGTATGAAGGAAGGTATCAAGGAAGGTATCAAAGAAGTAGCGAAGAATATGCTGGACTTGAATCTGGACATAATGACCATTGTAAAGGCCACTGGATTAACAGAGCAGGAGATCCATTCTTTGAGAAAGTAAGGAATGAGCGTCCACACGTTGATGCTACTTACCAAACAGGGGCCATCCCAAGCAGCCATTTCATGGCTTTTAGGACAGCCCCTTTTATAGAGAGGTTCAACATTAGTCATTCAAAACTTCAATCATCTGCCTTGTCTTCGCCAGCTGCTCCACAGTTAAATCATGCTGGGCAGAAGCATATACGCTAAAGACAATATCAAGCACAAATAATTGGGCGAATCTTGAGCTGGTTGCCGCACTGCGAAGTGTGGCTTCCGGGGCACGTGATGTAAATAAAGAAACATCCGCCAGCTGGGAAAGCTTGTTATTTCCAGGACGGGTAAGGCTGATTGTTTTGATCCCGTGCTCCTTGGCCCGTTTGGTTAATTGAATGACCTCGCCCGTCTCCCCGCTATACGAAATTCCCCAGAAGACAGCGTTCTCTGATTTCGTAGCCATAGCTGCCGCCAATAAATGACGGTCTGAAATAGCATATACATTTTTGCCGAGCCGAAGCCATTTCTGTGCGGCATCCTCTGCAATAATGAAAGAAGCCCCTATCCCATACACATAAATAACCTCTGCCTGTTGTAACAGGCTCACGGCCTGCTCAATCGAATGCGCGTCCAGTTGACTGGCTGTATTCTGAAAGGTCAATATGGTATTGGACAACATTTTATCAATGATAGAATGCACCGTCTCGTTGGATTCAACGTCAAAGTAGCCGACATAATTCGTATTCTCTACTTCTGCGGATAAACGGATCTTCAGGGCGGGGAAGCCCTCGATGCCCAATGAACGGCAAAAACGGACAACCGCCGCACTGCTTGCCTCCGCTTTAGCCGCTAACTCATGTATGCTCATATGCATCACTTCTTTAGCATTGGCAAGAATGTACTCCGCAACTTTTTTTTCGGATTCCGGCAGTTCATTTAATACCAGTTCAATTTGAGAAATCATACTTCCTGCTGCCAAGTTCTAAACTCCTCTCCTCAGTCTATTCTCCTTATTGTAACAAAATAGAAGGGAGTAATCATTAAGTAGCAGCCGTGAAGCTGAAGCTCCTTCCGCCTTGTCTGACGTAGTCCAATAGAGGAAGGTCCTCTTCTATCACATGACCAATCACATTAACAGCCTCATGCGCCGGCAGATCTCTTAGTGTGATCTGTAGCTCATGTTCATAGCGGCCATACAAATAATTATCGACGGTAATCGTCCCTCTAGGCCGCTTGTTCATATGCATAGGCGCAATCCTTCGGCTCATTCCAAAACGCTCCTGATCTGTCCGTGCCGTCTCAGAGCGAATCACATCACGGGCAGCGTCAAGGCGGTTCCGGTGGATTTTATCCCATAAGGCATAAGGTTATTCTTGGGTTACCCGCAAAGGAATAACCCCTTCCTCATACCGCTGAAATTGAATCTGAGATCCTTCTGAGAGGGTTAAATCGCCAACGAAAATTTTGTCCACTGCACAATCTTGCTCTAATTCCAGGTAGGCTAGAAAAGAAGATTGATTCCGGTGCTTCTCCAGGGTAGGCAAGCTTTGAAATAACGGTTTTCTCTTCAGCCCGTCTCCCGGAATAAAGGCCATCGTCGTAATCCCTTCCGCTTGCAGCCACCTGTTCTTCGCTATGAACGGTTCCTTATCCAGACCTGTCTCCGGGCGGGGATAATAATTATGCCAGGCTTCAATGTTCTCAAGACACATCGGATGCTCCTTCAATGCGGCTAAGAATTCCGGGGTTAAGGTGCTGGCATTTAAGGCGATTCTCATTTTGTTGGAGTAGGCGGCAATGTCACGGGCTTCAAAGCCGAAATCCATCCGCAAACCTGTAACACCAGCCTCTAGTAGAAAGGGTAACGAAAAGTTCTCCAATGCCTGCCCGGAGATATCCGCCATCAGGTCCATTCCTAACCGCCGGGCAGCCTTTGCGGTCTCCAGCAATTTCTCCTTCAAGGGTCCGAACTCATCCTCCGGCATATGAAGAGAGGTGAATATTTCGGTACAGCCTGCAGCCTTCATGTGTTCCATATACTTCACATTGTCTTCTAACGTGCGGTCCGCCACAAAAATTGAAATTCCGAGCACTGGAATCACCTCAATATCTCAGGGTCGCTTAATTCTGTTCTGCCATAGCCTCTTTGGGGGTACCGAAGAGATAAGTGGCGATAAATCCGCCAGCGTAAGCTGCAATTAAGCCTATTACGTATTTCAGCCATAATCCACCCGCAATCAAGGGAATTAAGGCAACTCCGGAAGGACCAATAGCAATGGCTCCAACGTTGCCGAATAAACCAATGACCGCACCACCAATCCCGCCTCCAATACAAGCTGTAACAAACGGCCGGCCTAGCGGTAAAGTAACCCCGTAAATCAATGGCTCACCGATTCCCAGAATCCCCACCGGAAGAGCACCTTTAATCATGTTCGTCAATGATTTATTCTTCTTGCAGCGAATCCATAAGGCGATGGAAGCCCCAACCTGGCCTGCACCGGCCATAGCCAGCATCGGCAGCAGCAGCGTCATCCCTGAATCATTGATCATCTCAATGTGAATCGGCGTCAACACCTGATGCAGCCCTAACATAACAAGCGGCAGGAACGCAGTTCCTAACACAAAGCCTGAGAATGCTCCGCCCACTTCTAACGTCCAGTTAATCGCTCCGATTAAATTGCTTGAGATGAATCCGGCGAACGGCATGATGAAAAAGATGGTTACCAGCCCTACAGCCAGCAAGGCGATTGTAGGTGTAACGATAATATCAACCGCATCAGGAATCACTTTACGCAAATATCTCTCAACGATGGACAGAATCCATACGGCGATGAGAACGCCGATCACCCCGCCTTGCCCCGGTGTCAGAGGTGTACCCGTAAATATATTAGTAATGGTCAGGTCTGCTGTAACCCCTGTTAACAGTGTTACCCCGCCGATTACTCCCCCGAGAGCAGGCGTAGCTCCGAATTCTTTGGCAGCGTTAATACCGACATAAATCACCAGGTAACTGAAAATCGCATTTTTGATGACATTTAATATCGTCACATATTGCTGCCAGGTTGCTGTGTCTAAATTACCCGCTGTAATATTGTTCGCCAGAATAGAGCCAATACCCGCAATTAATCCGGCCCCAACGAATGCAGGGATAAGCGGGATGAATATATTTCCGATCTTCCGCAAAAAGTTTTTGAACGGCGTATCATTCTTCTTTTTTAGCTGCGCCTTCATTTGTGCGCCTTTGGCCTGTAATTGTTCAGCCGAAATTGTACTTTCGCCCGCTGAAGCACTTTCTTCAAGCACTTTACCGAATTCTTCAGCTACCTTGGTCACGACCCCAGGTCCGAGAATGACTTGATAGGTTTCATCATCCACTACTCCCAGAACCCCATCAATTTGCTTCAACTCTGCTTCAGCGATCCGGCTACGGTCCACAACAGTTACACGAAGACGAGTCATGCAATGGGTGTACTCGGATACATTCGCACGGCCACCGATGGCCCCTAATATTTTGACCGCTAAATCATGATATTTACTCATGTTGTAACCCCCTTCTTCTTATCGTATTATTGAATCGCCTGACGGACGAAGCCTTGTGATGCTTCCAGCCGCTGCACAGCTTCTTCCTTAGTTAGCCCCGCAAGAATCATCACAATGGCAATCTTCGGTTTCTGATCTGCCTGCTTCAGAACACGCTCCGCCGTTTCAGCGTCACACTCTGTCGCATCCATCACAATCCGTTTGGCACGTTCTACAAGCTTTTCATTGGTCAGCTGTACATCCACCATTAAATTTCCATATACTTTGCCCGTACGAATCATTGAAGCGGTTGATAGCATATTGCAGATTAATTTCTGCGAACTCCCCGCCTTCAAACGTGTTGACCCGGTTAATACCTCCGGTCCATTTACGACTTCAATCGCAATCCTGGCAATTCTGCCAATCGCTGAATCTTTGTTGCAGCTCACAGCTACAGTGGGTGTTCCAATAGAATTGGCATATTCTAATCCGCCGATCACATAGGGTGTGCGTCCGCTGGCGGCAATGCCGACGACAACATCTTTCGCTGTCAGCTTAATATCCTGTAGATCCTGCACCCCTAATTGTTCATTGTCCTCTGCGCCTTCGACGGCTTTGATAAACGCCCTCTCTCCCCCGGCAATTAGCCCGATGACCTCCTCAGGTGCTGTTCCAAAGGTTGGCGGACATTCAACAGCATCCAGCAGGCCGATACGCCCGCTTGTTCCAGCCCCCATGTAAATTAAGCGTCCGCCTTGTTTGATCGCCATTGTAATCACTTCCACAGCTTGCGCAATTTGCGGAATGACTTGTTTCACAGCTTGTGCGACCTTGTGA
This sequence comes from Paenibacillus sp. FSL R7-0302, assembly GCF_038006885.1. Lineage (NCBI taxonomy): Bacteria > Bacillati > Bacillota > Bacilli > Caryophanales > Paenibacillaceae > Paenibacillus > Paenibacillus sp. FSL R7-0302. The sequence goes on along the minus strand of NZ_JBBOWB010000001.1, from coordinate 2,121,317 downwards.
TCTTCTTCATTCATCACTTCCAGAAGCTCAAGCGGTGTTAACTCATCCAGGTTCATGGTCTTCTTATTGCGGGTCTCCGTTGTCAAATGCTCTAACATGATTTCCATCATCCTTTTCCGTTTATGAAATCGCTCTCTAAATGCAGAATACCATTACTGAAATATTATTTCAACATAATTATTATTTTATTAAAATTAAATATCAATAAGGAATTGAACACATACAAAAACAAACCCCTGCGATGCACGCAGGAGCTTGTTCATGTATCCTTCTTCTATATTTCCCCTTTACGCCTCCATCAACCCTAACGCTGAATCGCCCCTTTTGTCATCAGCTATTGTTAGTCAGGAACCGGACTTCAAATAGCAAAATGGGATAATATGCTGGCTATGCTATGGATGCTGCGGTCCGGCAAAAACTCACTGCCGCACAGATTGCGGACAGTCTGGAGATCAGCGTCCGTACCGTGTACCGGTATATCGACGCGCTTGGTGCCAGCGGTGTACCGGTGGTTGCGGAATCCGGGCATGACGGCGGAGTGTATATTCTGGACAGCTTCAGCGAGACCCCTCTGTTCTTCAACGCATTAGAGCTGAAGGCTACTTCCGCAGCCAAGCGGAAGAGGAGCGGGAAGAAGCCGGCCCCCTTGCGGTTATCCGCATTGAAGGGGAGCCTGATACGCTGAACAAGCTATGCAGCAATTGGCATCTGCGTCACTACTTAACGGAACGGACCGACCGGGAGGCGCAGTTCCTGCTCGATGTTCCGTCCATGAACAAGTACCTGCCCAAGTATCTGCTGTCGTTCGGTACAGCGATCCGTATCCGGGAGCCGCTTGCGCTGAAGCTTCTGATTCAGGACAGAGCCCGCGAGATCAGCAGGCATTACATGGACGATGCCGATTGAACTTCACTGACAAGCGGTTTGTTTAGACCTTAAACAATATAATGATCTCGGTAAGCAGAACGAGCCCGGCGGCCGATACACCCAGCGAATTAATAATCGTCAGTGCATCCGGGTAGCTCTCTTTGCGGAACTGGGAGCACAGGGAGACCGTCCATAATACGCTGAAAAATAGTCCGGCTGACCCGCAGCCCTGCTCGTTCAGAACCTGTCTTCTTCGCCGAAAGAATCTGCCGAGTCCGGCAAAGGTGAACGCCATATAAATAATAAGCTCAGCCGATGAAATGGCGATGACCTCGCCTGCAGAAAACAGATGCATCAAGGCGTACTGAATGCTAAAACCCATAATTACAAGCATGTTAAAGGAAACCTTGTGAATACTCAAGCTTCTTCCCCCTCCTACGTAAAAACGTACACAGCATTTAGATAACGCTTACATTATAATTGTAATCGTTTTCCTTTTCTGTGATTAATGACGCTTCGGGCCTATAGGAAGATATGCTTTGCGGGTCTTTGCGCCCGGGTTCTGCGCAACAAGAACCCGGGCTGCTTCGGCAACAGCCCGGGTTCTGCCACAAGATGTAAGTGGTCTTGACTACATAGCTTCCAGATAATCCATCACAGCCTGAGTCTTCTTATCGCCATTCTGCTCCACAAGCAGCAGGAAATCATCCAGCTGAGTCAGCAGCCTGCTGGCCTCAATCTGCTCAGGACCTGCCTCAGAAAGGGTATTCTCATACGCAATTGCCGCTTTTAGAAGGATGACCTGGGTCTTCTTGTCGAACAGCGGTGTGTTGGGGGCTCCGTTAAACACAATCTGCTTGGAAGCTTCAAAGGCTTCCTTCATGGCGGCGGCACGGTTAGAGGTCTTATACGTCTGCACAAAGGCTTCATACTGCACCGCCCGTTCCACGACCTGGTACCAGTCCACCTGTAACGTTCTGTTGATCACAGTGGGTTGCTCCGACTCTGCGGCCATCAGGTCGATGTATACCTGCAGATCTTTGCTGAGGTACGGCTTGAATACCTTAAAGCTCTTGTATTGAATGACCGGAATAAACCCGCCGCCGCCCCTCTCCAGCTTATAGTTCATGGCCGTCAAGTCTTGCAGTACAATCCGTGACTCGGACCGCTGCACCTTGGAGCGTGCCAACGCCATGGACATGCCCGGGGTGTATATATTTTTGATATCCAGTTGAACGACAGGCGCATTCATACGTTTGGTTGCTGTAGGAAGGTAAGCCTTTAGTGCATTCTCCAGATGCAGCACCGCCAGATTCGCTTCGAGCTGCGTCATCTGGCCGATCCGGTTAACCAGCGTAGCTTGGGCCAGGCCAATGGAAGACGGCTTTTGCAATCTCTGTTCGAATAAAGCGAAGGCTGTTGTAGGCTTCACCGCCGCTGCCTCGATCTTCTGCGGGAAAGCGCCAAGAACGGTAATTCCGGCACCCGTGAACAACATTGCAGATGCAAGTGCGGCTGCCAGGTTTTTAGTTAATCTCTTCGGCCTCATAGGCACACCCCTTCAATAAATAGACGTAGTGCTTATATTTTACCATACATTAACAACCGGGTTCACGTTCATAGACAACCCGATTATATGATCGCATAATAATAGTATGAAATATTGCCCATGAATAGGAGAATCATCAATGAACTTATCCGAACCTTTTACAACCAGCCGTCTGCACTTCCGCTTACTGAATCAATCAGACACCGATGCCGTCTACAAGCAATTCTCGGACCCGGACATGTGCAGATACTTCAGTGAGCCGCCCTGCGATTATAACGAAGCTGTGGAGATTATTGAGCATTACGCCCAGCCTGAAGGCAAAGACCATCACCGCTATGGGATGTTTGACCGGGAGACCGGTTCCTTCATTGGCACCTGCGGCTATCATTACTGGGACGCTGAGCGGAAGCAGGTGGAGATCGGTTATGACATCTGGAAGGACTATTGGGGGCAAGGTTATATGTCGGAGGCCCTGCTCCCTCCCCCATTGAGCTTTTCCAGATAATCTGTCATTTGATAGGACATATATAGCCTTAGTACCTGATCGATCTGGCGCAAATCAAGCTGAATCAGTTCGTCGATCTGGCGTAAGCGGTACCGCAGGGTGTTGCGGTGGACGAATAGTTCGTCGGCGGTCTTTTGCAGCTGCTGGTTGTTCTTCAAATAGCAATAGAGGGTATGATACAAGTCGGCATGATGCTTCTCATCGAATTCACGCAGGACTGTAAGCGCCGGATGGGTGACATCCCGGGAATCATGCTGCGCATGCGGGGATAACAGGTCATACAGCTGCACATCTGCATATAGCACACGCGGCTCCGCAGGCCAGACGATCCGCCCGATCTCCAGCGCCTTGAGCGCCTGCAGATAATATTTGCGGCAGTCCGTAAGGTCGGTGAATTCCCTGCTGATCCCCAGACGGAGCTGATGGCTGACGAGAAATTCCCGCAAGCTTGGATCATACTCTCTTGACCTGGACGATGCAGTATCACCCTCACTGACCCCTACCATATATTCATGGTAAAAAATCAGGCGCTCTTCCCCGAAATGCAGGTGCAGCTGATCCCTTAAATAACCAGTGTGTTTGCCGGAAGCGGAAGCCTCATACCCCGTAAGCTCCAGCACCAGAATAGACAATCTGCCCTTAGGCAGATGCACTCCGCTCTGCAGGCTCTCCTGAATAAGTACCGGTCCGTTCTCCTCATTCTCCAGCAATTCATAGATCAGCTCTTCATATTCCGCCTGGCTTGAATTCCTGTAAAAGCTGTTCTTAGCCAGCTCCGCTGCCACCAGCCCGGCCGTAAAACCCGCCAGCTCATGATCCTTCTGTTCAATCGGGCGTGTGTCGCCCAGCACAATCACATTCCCGACAGGCTTGCTGCCGATCCTAATCTTGGCGACCAGCTTGGTCACCCGGCTTCCGCTGCATTCCACTTCGTAAGCCTCCAGCGACTCTATGCCGGTCTGCACACTCTTCAGTTGGTGGACGGCAGCTATGAAATCATAGGAACAGTAGCCTTTGTGCAGATTATCGCTCCAGATGGGATCGCTAACCCCGCTACAATCCGAAGAAGCCAGAACCTTATAGCTTACATCGATGATAATTACCGGATTGCCCATCAGCTCTGCCGCCGCACAGACGATTGCATCCAGTCCTTTGCCGGCGACACAGGCCTCAAGCATCCGCCCCTTAGCCTGCTCCCGTTCAGCCTCTTCCAGGAACAGCCCCCGGATCTGATTATAGAGCTCGAATACATCTTCCCCTGCCCCGAATTCCATACGGTTCTGTCTGCTATATATCTGCTGATGCTGGCCTGAAGCTGGCTCCACAGTATCATTAATCAGCATCAGGCTGGCCTGCTCCAACCCTTCTGCGTGATCCGGTAATCCGGACCGGTAGCCTACATAAATAAATTCAGGCGCAAAATGCGTCAGGCTCTTCGTAATCAGCATCGTATCTGAATATGCTGTCGTTATTGCTTTGTTCCACTGGATATGTAGGGCTTGCTTACTAAATTGTCTGCTAATCTGTTCAAAGGTTACATTCATCGCTCTCCCCCCTTGATTATTATAGTGCGCCGCGCACAATATTCCCATTTATTTTTATATTTTCCATATATATAATCACTGGAATAGTCATGTTACATTATTCGTGACCCTATATCACAGGAGGAGATTCAGATGAGCAGCTTCGTAAAAGATGTGAATGAGATTACCAAAAGAATCAATACACCTACGACCTTCTATAATGCCGAGACACTAACTGTCTATTGGGAGACTTCGCCCGAAGTGATCCGCAGAATTCTGCCCGCCCCGCTTACGCCGGGTCCAAGACCGCTTGTGCATGCTTTTGTAGCTAACTATCCCCGCACCAGCTTCTGCGAGCCTTACCGTGAAGCTGCGGTCTTCGTTCTGGCATCGTACAACGGGCAACCGGGCACCTACTGCCTGTCCATGCCGATCAGCGATGATATCGCGATGGGCCTGGGGCGTGAGATTTACGGCTTCCCCAAGAAGATGGCCGACATCGGTCTCCAGAAGGAGGATCACCATATAGCAGGCAGCGTCTCACGGCGGGGCACTGAATTCTTCCATGTAGAAGCTGCACTTAGCGGTAAAATGAATGCCGTAGACGGACAGCGCATCATTACTGAGCATTATGGTGATGGCCTGCCTGTCTTCAATATGAAGTATTCTAAGTCTCCAGATGGACGCGGATTTGATCTTGGGCCGCTGCTGATCCGGCAGACAGCCTCAATGGATATCAGTGTGCGCACAGCGGCAGAAGTTGAGATTCACCTGCATGACTCTCCGCATGATCCTTGGGCCGAGCTGGAAGTCGTTCGTATGCTGGGCGGCATCTACACGGTCAGCAATACCGTCCTTGAACGCGGTGAGGTTCTGACTGCTGTAGATCCTGAACAGTTCCTTCCCTACTCCAACTTGCGCTGGGATTGGTGGAATTAATGGAGGTGTGCCTGTGAGAAATCCATTTGATTTGAGCGGAAAAGTAGCAGTGGTGACAGGCGCAGCCGGGGGAATAGGAGTGGAATTGGTCCAAGCTCTGGCCGGGCAAGGGGCGGATGTTGCCCTGCTGGATGTAAGAGTGGACGAGCTGGAAGCGGCGCGGCAACAGATTGAAGCCCAGGGCCGCCGGGCGCTTCCGCTCCAATGCGACGTAACCCGCAGCACGGATATTGAATCGGCGGTAGCAAGCATTCTGGAGCATATCGGACGGATAGATATCCTGCTGAATAATGCCGGAGTCGCCTCCGTTGGCTCGGTCGAGGAATTGGCAGAAGCGGAATGGGACCGGGTGATGGATACCAATGTGAAGAGTATGTATCTCATGTCCAAAGCTGTGATCCCGGCCATGAAGGCACGCAAAGCGGGCCGCATTATCAACCTTGCTTCCATCTGCGGTGTGAAGGGCAGCAAGCTGGCCGCCCTGCATGCCTATAATGCCTCCAAAGGCGCTGTCGTGAATCTGACCCGCGGCATGGGCGCGACCCTTGCTCCTTACGGAATCACAGTGAATGCGATCGGACCCAGCTTGTTCCCCAGCCGGATGACCCGCGCACTGTACCAGGACCAATTTCTGGAGCAGTATAATACGCTATGCCCCATGGGCCGGCCCGGCAACCCCGATGAATTGAACGGCGCTGTCCTCTACTTCGCCTCGGATGCTTCCAGCTACACGACAGGCCAGACGCTGTATGTGGACGGGGGCTGGACAGCCGTCTGATCCTAGCATAAAGAGCTGTCTTCCTAGCCTTGGAATGGCTGGAGGGCAGCTCTAGCTTTTACAGAAAGGGACGTCCCTTATATGGAGGGCGAATCAGAACAAATCCAACATCCCATCCAGCCAGTCAATCACGTAATCATGACTGCTCACTTCACCGAAGCCGTATCTTGCATATACAAAAGGAATCCCCGCGAACCTGGCCGCCTTCCTATCCCCTTCTGTATCGCCTACATAGACAGGACTCATCAGATGATTTCTGTCCATGACCAGCTTGATATTCTCTCCCTTGGACAGTCCGGTTCTCCCCGGATTCTCGTAGTCTGTGAAATACTTCTGCAACCCATGATACGCATAAAAAGCCTCAATGTACCCCGCCTGACAGTTGCTTACAATGAACAGCTTATATTTAGCTGATAATGCCTGAAGCACCTCTTCCACCTGTTCGTATAATCTTCCACCTTGTCTCGCCAGCACATCACATTCCATGTCACAGCAATCATCCAGCATCCTCTGCCGGGTATCCTCATCCGTATCAGGGAACAGCCTTCGGCCAACCTCCGGCACCGGCAGACCCATAATTCCCTGTAAATCTTCTATAGTTACTTCATTCGCAGCTCCATTGTAGCTGTTAATCACATGATTCCATCCTGCTACTACAGTCTCCGTCGGGTCCCATAACGTGCCATCCAGATCAAAAATAATACTATCCATTTCGCATTCCCCTCACCTTTTGCGCAGCCTTAATAAGGCTCAGAATACTATCAATTGTACTCCGATCAAGTCCCGATAACCAAGTAATCGTATCATGCTCTTCTCTTGTTACGCTTCAGCCAACCAACTCAATAGCTGAAGAACTAATACCTTTAGGGATAACAAAAACATTCTCTTTTAGCTATCCGTAAAGGTATACCTTTACGGATAGTGTGTTGCATATTGAATTGTACGAATATCTCAAAAATATATCTTTTTTAAAAAAAAGTTAAAATTTCAAGGAACCTTTTCCCTTTTTTGGCGTTTATAACTATGAACATCATTACAAAATATGACAATGGGAGAGTGGCAAATTGAACTTCAAGAAGACTTGGTTGATTGTCGGAACGTTCGCTCTAGGCTTCAGCTTAGTAGGAAGTGCTGTTTCCGCCGAGACTTATTCTGAGAAGAATGCTGATATTCAAATTAAATCTGGTGATATCCAGTTTTACAATGTGCTTCCTGGAAAGTCAGCAGAGGTGAAGGAAAAAGCTCTTATTGAACACAAAGATGCTATCAACTTGGTTGAAAACCAGTTGAATAAAGATACTATCGCTATCAAAACAGACTTAGACAATGTGGAATATCAAAAATATGTACTCTCATTAGGAACTTCTTTTGAATTATTCTCTGCTGAGGATATGAAAAAGATAGTAGAATATGTAAAATTTATCGATTGGTATGAAAACTATGAACTTAATGTACAATTGAAAACATATCAAAATAAGCTTAAAAACAACATAACACTCTCCAATGCAGAACTTACTGAATTAAATGGTCTTTTACCGATTCCTTCAGATGCTCCTTCTACTGCTCCATCTACAGCCAATAGCGAAACAAACTTTGATTCTTTCGCAACAGACGAGGTTAGTCCACTAGCCGTTTCCGCAAATGGATATGACAACATAGCAGCCCGTGACTATGCTTATAGTTGGTGGAACAAAAGAAATCCCACGTATTCAACATATTATGCTGAAAAAGCAGGCTGTAATGTAGCGAATTCATCTTGTTGGTCGCAATGGAATGATTGCACTAACTTTGTATCCCAAGCGATTTATGCAGGAGGGATGAAATTTAGAACAGGTTCCCACGTAACTGCTGATGATGCTTGGAGGTTCGGACCTCTTATGCCTACTCACACGTGGGGAGGAGCGCAAAACTTCTATAAACATTGGAGTCAAAGAGCTGGCGTTGCATCAAGTGTGACCGCTCTACAAACAGGTGATGCCGTAAATGCGGACTTTGGAGCTGATGGACATGTCGATCACACTGCTATAATCACAAAAAATACAGGCAACAACAATAATAATAAATTCTTAACCCAACACACAACTGACAAAAAGGAAACTAGCACACTCCAAGATTGGTTTAGCGCTGGCTATAGTGTATATGGATACGAAATGGACAAAGCTAGTAACACTGGTAACTAAGTACAACGTAAAACAACGCCCCCTTTACAAAGTAGGGGCGTTGTTTTCTTGTCTAGTCCTCAAGGTTCGCAATTCCAGCATTCAAACTATATATAATATAAAAATGATTCCATTGCTGCGTAGTGACTATTTCTTCCCTACCGTCTTTCTTAAAAAAATAACCCGATCCCTCCTGTTGAGTATATACCCACCCTTCTCGTTCCATGCGTGACTTTAACAGTTCCTGTGGATCGCCCTCTTCTTTCGTGAGATAGCGCTCTCGGCCAGGCATATCGCTATCTATCCGAATAACAGATTTACCGGTTGATTCTAAACGATACATGTGTTTCACATTATTATATCCAACGTTATTGACGTATAATGCTCCTAACGTGGCTAAAAGGACAATAGCCCCAATAAAGCTAAATAAAATGATCTTCCATTTCTTCTTCATCCGTTCCCCTTCCCCTTCCCTCTTAAAAAATTGATTTCATCATATTTATAAACGGAAGCGGGCATCACTTAGTTACCAAAAAAAATCGATTAGTCCTCTCCTTCCACGTTCTCATACAACTCCGTCAATAAGAAACCCTGAACGCTCCAAAGCCAGTTTAAAAGCGTCTGAGCTGAAATTTAGCGGCTCATCAATCTATTTCTGTTTGACCTCCAGCAACGCCCATTTTCTCGGGAAAACAATAATTCCGTTGATCGCTTGAACAGGAATAGACGTATCATAAGTAATGATCATAGTTGTTGTTCTAGAGGCCCCGCCCAGATCAAATGCACCATATTCAGCGAATAGCTCTCTGCTCTGCGGATCTGCATCCCCGACTCCCGGACCAGTCCGAGAATATCCCGGGTCTGATGGCATCCGTATCAGCCGCTCTGTATCCATCCCCGCCGTTCACTCCCCTTCTTAATACAGCCGCTTCTCATAGCTCTCCTCTATCCCGCGCCGCACCACTTCCTCCGTGAACTCCGCTGCATTCACATGAGCGGCGATGATGGCCGGAGCAGACGGGAGCGTGGCTTCAGCAGGCCATGTGCCAGGGTCCCAGACCTGCGATCTTTTGAAGGCCTTGGCACAGTGCATATAGCATTCCTCCACCTTCACCCCGATCCCCAGCGCAGGCCGCTTGCCTCTGGCTCTCATCCGATCCAGAATAGGCTCATCCTTAATGATATAGGCTTGCCCGTTAACCCGCAGTGTCTCTTCAAGTCCCGGGATCACAAAAATCAGACCGATATGCGGATTAGCCAGGATATTCAGCAAAGAGTCCAATCTGCGGTTGCCCGGACGTTCAGGAATGACCAGATGTCCTTCATCCAGCACCAGCACCGAACCGGGCGCATCCCCGCGCGGAGAGACATCGCATGAGCCGTGTTCATCTGCTGTGGACAGAAATAATAGAGGGGACATCGCTATATAATCACGGCAGTGATGATCCAGCTGATGGATCGCTTTGCGCTTCACCACTTCACTCGGGTAGCCCAGAAGCTCTCTAAGCTCATTTTCCGATGTCAGCATGTCATGAAAAGGTTTATTCATCCCGCACCCCGCTTCTGATTATTATGTTAACCGTACTCCGCCTAACGCCAGACCTTCATCCGTTCATCCAGAGTGGAAGTATGCAGCTCCAGCTGAATCCCATCCGGGTCCAGGAAATTCACCGACCAGCCGGTTCCCCGCTGAACAGGTCCTCTGACGATCTCAACGTGATGCTTCTGCAGGATGTCTACAGCATCATTGAAATCTTCCTCTGCGATATAAAAAGCTACGTGATCCATCCCGGCGAATTCGTCTAAAGGCTCCTTGGTAACCGTTCGTTCAAGCAGACATACCCAGGCGCTGCCCCACTCCAGATAGGCATCTATCCGGCCGCGGTGTCTGACATTCATACCCAGAATGCCCTGATAGAACTCCAGAGATGCCTTAAGATCGCGTACCTTAAGTGTGATGTGACTGAATCCGGTGACTTTCATTTGATCATCTCCTCCTATCATACGTTCCTTAGTTCACTACAACCATCTCACAAACTTCTTATGTACTACTTCGATCTGATGCCGATCTGCCCATTCCTTTAGCGCCTTTATCCCTTGATCTTCCTGCTCCGGGAAGCGAAAACAGTATTTGTAAGGAACCAACAGGTGCGCTTTAGGCTTTACTGCGATCACGGGCATGAGGTGTCCTTTAATGAAAATCTGCTTAATAGCAGAGGCTTCAATCTCTACATTTTTGATCTGCATTACTTCCGGCCTTATCCCTATGTTGAACACTCTGCTGAAGGTCAGCAAACGATAGATCATAATTCCTGCAACGGCGGTTGCGATTCCGACGACGAGATAGACCCAAAAATACTCCAGCGGAGTAGTTCGGTCAAAGCGAAGGAAATAGCATATCCAGAATACCATAAGGGCCACCACGCTTATAGTCGCCGGCAATTCAGCAGGACGTTTACCCTTGAACACGATCCTCTTCTCCATCCCTATCCCCCTTCTCATTTATCCTGAAGAACAACAAGCTTCTTCTATCATACAGGGAAATGCTGGAATGAGGAAGGGTAGGAGGGCTGACGACATTTATCAAGCCCATATATGCTTTTTTAGCCACACGATCAGAGTCTAAGGGTTTACACTCTCATCGACCACTTTTATTAAGCAGCATTGTTGCATTTCTTGCAGCAATTTTCTAAACAACAATGAATGAGAGCCATCTGCCACAGGATGTTCCCTCATTCATACTCTACTCTCGCAAAGTACACTAAAATTTATTCATTAAAATTTTTGACTATCCTGCGGCTACAAGATATTATGGAGGGCATAAGGGCTGACATAGATCAGGAGGACGAACCATGGATGTGTTTGCAGAGTATCTGGCGAAAATCGATAATCCGGTCCATCGGGCAACGGTGGAGGAAGTACTCGCCTGGGTGTTGCAGGAGTTCCCGCAGCTCGAACCGAGAATTGGCTGGAACCAGCCGATGTTCACCGATCACGGAACATACATTATCGGCTTCAGTGTAGCCAAAGGGCATATGGCTGTCGCCCCGGAAAAAGCAGGCATGGATCATTTCGAAGAGGTCCTGAAGCAAGGCGGAGTAGATCACACCAAGCTGCTGATCCGCATGAAATGGACGAACCCGGTGGATTACGGCCTGCTGAGACAGCTAATCGAGTACAATATTGCCGACAAGGCGGATTGCACAAGCTTTTGGCGGGTATAGCTGCAGCTAGTTATCCGCTCCCGGATACAGAAAAGGACATGCGCGGGTAGCATGTCCTTCTTTTTTGTCACCAAATCACGCCACTGACAATCTTGCGGTGATCTGACACATACGTTCTGAATTTATGCTCCTGTGCGGCATCCTCGAACGATTGCTTGGCAACGAACCAATATTCTTGTGGCCCATTGAACAGCAGATAGTAGCTCTGGTTCTCCCATACCCGGGTGAAAGAGCCCCATGTCATGACGGAAGCGTCCTTCTCCGGACTGAAATTGATCCCCTCTGCATCGAACAGATATTCAAAGTCCTTATTGTACCTTGTATCTGCCGACAATATCTTCGGTAAAAGCAAGGTTCGCATCACAATTGACATTCCCATGGTCAGAACCAGCGTAATCGATATGCCGAGCAGAATAACCGATTGGTTCTGAGTATACAGAATCATGCACACCGCTATAAATACCGCTTGAACGCCAATGGACAGTATGGATTTCCACGAGTGGAAATATAATGCCCGTGCCACCTTGGAAATATGCCGTCCATAATGAAAGCTGATTGTCTCCATCCTGCCACCCTCTATCTCTTCACTTCATCACTTATAGTAGTATAGCATCCAACGCGTAGAAAATCCTGTCCTGTTCACACTTCGCGTGTCTCTTCGGGATGATACAGGATTCGCTGGTAATCCCAATCCTTCGTATCCATATCGCCCAGATACATCCGTTCATGCTCCGGCACAAGCTCATATTTGATTCTAAGCTGCTCCCGGTAGTATTCACTTGGATTCTCCAGATAAGCATAATATGCCGCCCGGCACGCTTCATGCGCCGTTTGCCCGCCGTTTAGCTGCTTGTGGAGGTTGTGCAGCTCTTTGAGCTTCTCTTCCGCATCGGCAGAATACAGCGAAGCGCCAAGCGTCACCTCGCCCAATTGCAGAATACGGACTGGAGTGGAAACATTCAGGGTAGTAAAGAGCGTCCCGTCTGCAAAAAGCCCGTCCAGCTCCTCCAGCGTATATTCTGCTTCAGCAGGCAGGTTATAGACCGCTACCTTTCCGTCTTTGTACACCACTACATCGACCAGGTATACTGCACCGCTATGCTTCATGAACAGATGGACACTTTTGCCCTCCGTCGTCTGGTAGAACAATTCGCTGTTGACATAGAATTCCGTGGCTGTTGGCGAAAGGGCGATCCGGCGCGCCTCATTGCGCTGCTGCTCACTAAGAGAAATGTCATAGATATTCGTAAGCTCAGGATTCAGACGGGCCACCGTATCCTTCACATGCTGGTAATAACCCGCTTCATTGTAAGTCCACTTCGCCGACTCTACCGTATACGCACCCAGTCCATGAATGGACAGCTGCTTCCCGGAGGGGACTGCCGGCGTTAACCAGCCTGAATTTATTTTGCCGGATAAACCCTTAAGATCTGTAAGCTCCCAGCAGTTGACCATGCCGTCTTCGTACACATCTACATTAATATAGAAGTAACTTCCTCCGTTATGGATGATTCCGGGAATGGAAGTCCCTTCCACCGTCTTGGTTCTTCTAATCGCCCTCATGTGAAACCCTCCTTAGCTAGGACTTGGCAAGTGGTTCGACGGCTGGGTCCGGTCCAAGCTTCACGCACAACGTTGCAATCAGGGATATCAGGAACCCGGTGGTACATGCGATCAGGAAGCCGCCGAAGCCTTCCCCCAGATAAGCAGGCAGCGTAGCCAGCCCCGGAAAAGCGAATGAAATTGCAGACGAGCCGAACATCCCGACCATCCCGCCGCCAATCGAGCCTGCAATGCAGACAATAATCATCGGCTTACGCAGCGGCAGATTGACCCCGAACATTGCAGGCTCGGTGACACCGAACAAGGCCGATATCGATGCTGACAGGCTTAAGGTGCGGAACTGCTTGTCTTTGGCTTTGATGAATACCGCCAGCGCGGCTCCCGCCTGGGCAAAAGCGGCAGGACCCATCAGCGCGAGGATCGTGTCTGATCCGCCTGTGCTGATGTTATTGATCGCCAGCGGCACCAGACTCCAGTGCAGTCCGAAGATGACCATCGGCTGAATGACCGCCCCCAGCACCATTCCGGCGCCGACTGAGCTGAGATTATACACTGTACGGTACCCGTCTGCCAGGGCATCCCCGGCCAGCGCCCCCATTGGTCCGAATACCAGCAGCGTCACCGACGATACCACGATCACGGAGATCAGCGGAGTGAAGAAGCCGCGGATGACCTCCGGCAATATTTTGACACAGAACCGCTCGACATAGACCAGCAGGCCTACCGCCAGAATGATGGGAATAGCGCTTGCAGGATAATTCACCGGCTTGATGCTCATGCCCATAAACTCAATGACTTCGTTGTTCGCAAATAGTGTAGTCAGACTGGGATATAGCATAACCCCGCCTATAACAACCGCCGTAAAAGGATTCGCCCCGAATTTACGGGCTGCCGTAAACGCCAGCAGCAGCGGAAGGTAATGAAACAGACTGTCCGCCATAGCATTCAGCACCGTATAGGTGCCTTCCGTCTTGCTTAGAAGCTCCAGCGCCACTGCACCAGCCAGAAGCCCTTTCATGATTCCTGCCGCGCTCAATATATTAACTATGGGAAGAAAAATACCAGAAATGCCGTCAATAATGATATTGACCAGACTGCGTTTGGATGGCTTCACGACTGTCTCCTCATTCACTACGTTCATATGATCCCCCTGCATTCTTACTCCACTGTAATACGAATGACCCGTAAGAGTCACTTTTCGCAAAGTACCCTCCTACGGGTCAAGCTCAACACCGGCGTTATTGCCGGTTCGGTTCTCTAGAAGACTTTGGTCGTCCATGATTCGCAGTTCCAGGTATCGGTCACGATATCACGATAGAATTCAGGCTCATGCGAGATCAGCAGAATGCTGCCTTTATAGGCTTTGAGTGCACGTTGCAATTCTTCCTTCGCATCGACATCGAGATGGTTGGTAGGCTCATCGAGTACCAGCAGATTGCTCTCCCGGTTAATCAGCTTGCACAGACGTACCTTGGCCTTTTCGCCACCGCTCAGGACAGCAATTTTGCTCTCAATATGCTTGGTGGTCAGGCCGCATTTCGCCAGCGCTGCACGAATCTCGAATTGGGAGTAGGAAGGGAATTCGTTCCAGATCTCCTCAATACAGGTGTTATAATTGGATTCCTTCATTTCCTGCTCGAAATACCCGATCTCCAGCAGATCGCCAAGACGGGCTGTGCCTGAGATAGGCTGAATCTGGCCGAGAATACTGCGCAGCAGCGTGGTTTTACCGATACCGTTCGCACCGACGAGAGCAATCTTCTGACCCCGCTCCATGCTCAGGTCCAGCGGACGCGACAATGGGGAATCATACCCGATCACCAGATCTTTGGTCTCAAAAACCATTTTGCCGGAGGTCCGCCCCTGCTTGAAGTTGAATTGCGGCTTCGGCTTCTCCTTGGCAATCTCGATGACCTCCATCTTATCCAGCTTCTTCTGGCGGGACATTGCCATATTGCGGGTCGCTACGCTCGCCTTGTTGCGTGCTACGAAGTCCTTCAGATCGGCAATCTCCTGCTGCTGGCGCTTGAACGCGGATTCCAGCTGTGACTTCTTCGCTTCATACACCTGCTGGAAATATTCATAATCACCCACGTAACGCGACAGCGACTGGTTCTCCATATGGTAGATCAGGTTGATCACGCTATTCAGGAACGGAATGTCATGCGAGATCAGAATGAAGGCATTCTCATAATCCAGCAGATAACGCTTCAGCCAGTTGATATGCTGTTCATCCAGATAGTTCGTAGGCTCATCGAGCAGCAGAATGTCCGGCTTCTCCAGCAGCAGCTTCGCCAGCAGCACCTTGGTCCGCTGACCGCCGCTGAGGTCGTTGACATCCTTGTCCAGACCGATGTCGGTTAAGCCGAGTCCACGCGCGGTTTCATCGATTTTGGCATCGATCATATAGAAGTCCTGGCTGGTCAGCATGTCCTGAATCGTTCCGACATCCTCCAGCAGCTGCTCCAGCTCTTCAGGGGTCACATCCCCCATCTTGCCGTACATGTCGTTCATCTCCTGTTCCATATCGAACAGGTATTGGAAGGCCCCGCGCAGCACATCCCGGATGGATTGCCCCTGCTGAAGCACCGCATGCTGATCCAGATAACCGGCGCGCATCCGCTTCGCCCATTCCACCTTGCCTTCATCCGGCTGCAGCTTACCGGTAATGATATTCATGAAGGTGGATTTACCTTCACCATTGGCACCAATCAGACCAATATGCTCGCCCTTCAGCAGACGGAAAGAGACATCTGTGAAGATGGCCCGGTCGCCGAAGCCGTGACTTAGCTTTTCTACATTTAATATGCTCATGAAGTTACACCTTTTCCTTTATTCTATATTCTCGTCATATTATAAAGGCTAACGCGCCACAACTCCAGAAGGTTTATGAAAAAAGCGGAAAACAGTTACATAGAGTCCTTTCCGGTAGAGCTATTTCATAGTCATTAAAAATCGTTCACCATCCTGATTTATCCATATATTTTTTGCACTGCGATTTTATGGAAGTCGAGTTTCTTATAGACATGCCGTGCTCTAATATTCTTAAGATTGGTGTCGAGTACAATCTTGGGGATTCCCTGAGTTTTAATAAATAGCGAATCAGTATCCCCAAAAACTGCGCCACTTTATTCAGTTAAAGAAACCCATAAATCTTGACACCCATCTCTGCCACATCTTCTGAATTGTGCTGAAGGTTAGTTGGAAGACTATTTTCAACCTATTAGTTAATAACTCTAACGACTCACTACTCCTGCTTAATAGTAATTGCATAGCTATAACCTGTCCTATTATTTATGCATTAGATGTAAGCATATCTAAATGGAAAGGAAAAACAAAAATACTTTTATAGATATAAATATATTATTGATTGACATCTATAGTATAATAATGGTATTTTTATTGATGTAAGGTGTTTATATTTTCTATATTATTATTTATATTACCAATTTTCCCGAAAGTAGGTGGTTTATCAATTTAGTTAGATTCAAATTAAAAGTTAGTCTTGTCCACAAAAAATTGATACAAAGAGAAAGGGTGCAGTTGATAATGAATAATTCAATAAAAAGAGGAAATGCTCCAGTTACTAAAAAAATCTTATCGGTACTAATGGCATGTTCTTTATGTTTCGGACTAAGTTCTACAGCCCTTGCTTCCTCAGAATATAATGACACTATTACAATTAACGAAGATGGCGCAGTAGAAACATATATCGGTAATTATGCAACCAAAAGTATTATTACATCTGAGCTAGACGACACTCTTGCAAATGACTTAAGTGTAGATAAGATTTCTCCACAAGCTACATATTCTATCTCTAATATTAGTCAACCAAGCAGATGGAATTTATTTTCACCTGTCTCAAGTTATGTAGCTTATCCTCTCTCCGTTTCAGCCGCACAGGGAATTACAACAACTGTTAACGCCTCTGTTACAGGCGGTGGAGGAGTAGATATAAAGTTCTTGAAGGCTAACATTGCAGCAACCATTGGTGCAAGTGTGGCATTTACAACAACCCAAACCATTAGTTATCCCAATTCTACTCCAGGTACCAAAGGAAGAATCGTCTTAAGATATTCGCAAAATCAATATACGTATACTATCACTAAGTTAGGCGTAAAATACCCAGGTAGCGCTTTCACACAAGCGTACGATGAGTATTACGCTTTACAAACCGTATCACTTTAATTAATTTATGATGATTAATTGTTACAAAAAGTAGAATTAAGTAATGAATTAAAAATGAGAGTGAATACTTACTATTCACTCTCATTTTGTATTACTACTAGAAGGGTTGCGGAAATATATGAGGAAGTCTGCAATTATTATACTTATATTCTTTATCACATTGATATCAGGATGTGAGAATAACAACACAGATATATTAACGAAAAAGTTAGATTTTAACCAAGCTATCGGAGTATATACTATTGATCTAGAGCATTCGAAGGACATGACTCCTTCAATTTTATTGGTTGGGAAAACAAACAAATTGAGAAATGATGAGCTTAACGAATTAAATAATCAAAACACTTCAATAACCTTATTAAATGAAAAAAAAGAATCCATAAAATTCAATACAGAAAATATAAAATGGCAAATTTATGATCCTAAATTGTTAGAAGAAGGATTTTCTGTAAGACTAGTTTCTAACAATATATTAGATTTAAAAGAATCATTACTTAATAAAGTTTTAATTGAACACAGAGATAATAAAAAAATAAAAAAGAATATCAATCCAATTTATTTACAATTTTATTCTGGCAAGCAAAACGGTCTCTCTATAATGGAATCACCATTTGCACCCAAAAACAAAATAGAAATAGGAAAGGAATACTCTTACGCATATAAAATTTTAGATTCTAATAAAATTATAACTAATGATATTCGATCAGAAATTATTTATCCTGATGAAGCAAGAGAATTTATTGAGATTATTAATGTTAATGTTAGTCGTGATGAATATTCAGAGGATCAAATTAAAGAGGAATTTAAAGATAGTGTAGATGAAAAAAAATTAGAAAATATTGCAGTCTATGAAGTTCTATGTACATATATTATTAAGAAACGAGGAAATATTGTTTTCCAACCAGAAATCAAGCTCTTTTTTGATCAAAAAGAACAGAGTTTGGCCCCTTTTGAACCAATTTGTTTTTTTAATTTTAATGAATAATCAAAATAAAATAAAATTGGAGAAGATAAATATGTCATTTATTAAGAAGTTTTCTATAATTTTAATATCTTTAACATTGTTTTCAGGGTGTGAAGGTAAAAACTCTGATTCACCAAATAATAAAACTTTAAATGATGAAGAGTATAATTTGACAATTACTAATAACAGCCCATTATTTTTGAAAAGTGTAGTTGTGACTGTAGATGAAAAAGACGACACACACATTAATTCTCAAATTGATAGTAATATTAATGTTGGTGAAGTCGCAAAGTTCAGGATCAAAAATGGAAATCACAGTTTCAAGATTACACTCAATCCCAAAAAGAACTACTCTGTAAGTAAAGAGGTTAGTGATAAATTCGAACAAGGCAAAGTAATTAATTATCAAGTAGAAATCGATAGAAATGAAGTCACTATTAATAAACAAACCGACAATGGGACATCTGGAGAATAACCCAAGTTAGCGGAGGTAAGAATGTTAGAAATCAAAGGAATAGGAATCAGTGTAGTTAAATACGCACTCCTGAATTTTGTTCTGGTCATAACAAACTTATTGTTATATGATTCAGGACCAAATGGGGGCGGAACCGGGGACCGGAGGAAGGGCTGATGTTCTATCAGATGTACTTGATCTGCCTGATTGCGGGATTTGCCATCTATGGGGTATGGTCCATTACAGCAGGTAGATATGAGAAAAAAACAAGAGGTCTAACTGCTATTCCTGTGTTATTATCCTCAGTTTTTATCACCAGTGTATTAATTTATGCTAACCGTAGGTACAAGAACCTGTATGATGGCGAGTTTGTGAATGACGCAGGGTCCAAGGTCCTGACACTCTACGCCGACACTTCCCTGTACCTCGTGTACTTCCTTCTGCTCTTCGCTGTTTGCATCAGCGTGCTTGGAATTGTTAAGCGGAACAAATTATCTATACTGGGGCTGCTGCTGAATCTATCGCTGCTAATACTCATAAACCTAATACAATTTGTATAAAACAATACTCTCCATTCTCGCAGAAATCATGGCATGCTACGATGAAGCTATGATGATCCGGAGTCATGGAGGTGTACAAATTGTATATGGAACAAGGAAACTTGGTTATCCGGGATGCAACTGTGGCCGATGCAGAGCTGTTATGCAACTGGTGGAACGACGGAGAAGTCATGGCGCATGCCGGATTTCCTGAGGGCTTAGGAATCACTGAACAAGAGGTGTTAACCCAATTGCAGACCGGGACAGATTCTGAATGTAAAGGACGTCTGATTCTGGAAATCGATGGTGCCCCTGCAGGTGAAATGAGCTACAGGGCAGTTTCAGAACATGTGGCAGAGATGGGTATCAAAATCTGTGATTCTAGCCAACAAAACAAAGGGGCAGGCACACGATGTTTAGGATTGCTGATCCGTTATTTGTTTGAAGCACAGGGGTTTCACATGATCATTCTGGATACGAATCTTAAGAACACCAGAGCACAGCATGTGTATGAGAAATTCGGCTTCCGTAAAATAGCGGTACGAAAGAATGCCTGGGCAGATCAGCATGGGGAATTACAGACTTTTGTTGACTATGAGCTATCCCTAACGGAATGGACTCAAAATTCCTGAACGTGACTGGTCACGTTGTGTTCGGTTTTTCGCATACAAAAAAACGCCAACAGATGCATCCCTGCATTCGTTGACGTATTACCGAACCAGACTTACGTCCGGCGCATATACGCACGCACGGTAATCGGAGCGAAGACCGCCACAATCACAGCGGCTCCGATCAGCGAGTAGACCAGATCACTGCCTACCGTTCCATGGTTGACCAGTTCACGGACAGCAGTGACCAGATGCGAGATCGGATTGTTATTCACGAACCACTGAAGCCATTTCGGCATCGTATCAACCGGCACGAAGGCATTCGAGAGGAACGTTAGCGGGAATAACACAATCATTGAAATCCCCTGTACACTGGAAGCCGTGCGGGCGATCACACCGAAAAAGGCAAAGATCCAGCTGATGGCCCAGGAGCATCCGATGACCAGAACCGCTGCCAGGGCAACCCCGCCGATGCCGCCTTCCGGCCGTAAGCCCATGATGTAGCCCATTACGAAGGTGAGTACCGTAGCAATCGTGTAACGTATAGTATCTGCTAACAGTGCTCCTGCGAGAGGGGCAATCCGGGCAATCGGCAGCGATTTGAAGCGGTCGAACACCCCTTTCTCCATGTCCTCCCGCAGCTGGACACCGGTGACGACAGAGGTCGTGATTACGGTCTGCACCAAAATTCCCGGAATGATTACCGGCAGATAACTGGCCACATCACCGGCAATCGCCCCGCCGAAAATATACGTGAACATCAAAGTGAAAATAATCGGCTGAAACGTGACGTCAAACAATTGCTCCGGTGTACGCCGGATCTTGAGCAGTCCTCTGTAGGCCATCGTAAAGGAATTACGTACCACTTGGCCGAAGCTGGTATGGTTTTTCAAATTACGGTCTACACCCGGCTTAATTAAAGTACTCATGCCATTACTCCCTCCTTCTTCTGTGCGCTATCCGTGACAAACCCCGCATCTTCCTTGACGCCATGACCGGTTAGGGTCAGGAATACTTCATCCAGCGTTGGCTTCTGTACACTCATCTCAAGCAGCGGTATGCTTGCTTCACGAAGTGCGATCAAGAGGTCGGTTACCCGGTCCACGTTCCCCATCGGTGCGATAATTTTGGCTGCTTCTGCGGACAGGTTAGAGCGTACCTGAAGCACCTGCTCCACAATCTGCCGCGCCTTCAGTAACTGCTGCGGTTGGACCACCTTCAGGTGAAGTGAGGAGTTGCCCACCGAGCTCTTGAGTTCATCAACTGTTCCCTCTGCAACCACCTTACCGGTATCAATAACGGCAATCCGGTCCGCCAGCTGATCTGCTTCTTCAAGATATTGGGTCGTCAGCAGGACCGTTGATCCCGTATTCACCAGCCTGCGGATCGTCTCCCACATCTGATTGCGCGTCCGGGGATCAAGCCCCGTTGTCGGCTCATCCAGGAAAATGAGCGGTGGCTGCGCAATTAGACTGGCCGCCAGATCCAGCCGCCGGCGCATCCCTCCGGAGAAATTCTTCAGCGGGCGCTTCGCTGCTTCCGTCAAGCCGAATTCCTCCAGCAGGTCGGAGGCCTTGCTGCGCGACTCCGCACGCCCCAGGCCATGCAGCCTGGAGAAGATCACCAGGTTCTCTGTTGCACTAAGCGATTCATCCACCGATGCATATTGACCCGTCACTCCGATTAACTGACGCACGATCTGCGGTTCTTTTGCCACATCATGTCCGAAGATACGCGCCGAACCTGCGTCAGGCCGAAGCAGGGTCGCCAGCATGCGAATTACGGTTGTCTTCCCGGCACCATTGGGACCCAGCACCCCATAGATCATTCCTGTGCCTACTTTGAGATCCACACCATCCACGGCCCGGTTGCTCCCGTAGATTTTGACCAATCCTTGCGCTTCAATGGCGTAGCTGCCGCTCTGCCCTGCTGATTGTGTCTGCTTCATGCTTTATTCCTCCTTGGTTGCTGAATCTATAAGGATAGTAACCGACATATTTAAACTGTATTTAAACCTCCTTCTACTCTGTCCGGTTGCTGTTACCCTATCCCATTAAACCAAAAATCCGATCCTTTGGGATCGGACTTGCGGAGTACGCTTGCAGTCGTACACTCTATATGCTGTTCTCCTTAATCATAGCCGCCTTCAGCTTCGGGTAATGCCTGGTACTCTTCTTTACCTGCTACAATGTCTGCAATGAAATTCCGCAGCTCCAGCAGCTGCTCTGCATCTTCCGTTAGCTCACAATTCTCGCCAGACCAGGACCAATTCCGTGTGAAGCCGTTGACGGTGATCCTCCAGCTGTCTTCCTGGTAAGGTACCCTCGCGCAGCTCTGCTTGAGGGGCACAAGCTCCAGCTTCCCCATGATGTGGATGCCTCTCATCCGCTCATAGATGCTGCGCATTTCATCTTCAGTCAGCGTAATATCCGCCGTGGCCGTTCCGTTCATGATCAGATCTTTGACCACGGTATCCTGATACGTATTGATCTCATTCTTGGTGACCTCCCCATACCCGTAACGGACGAGAAAATCGAAATCCGCAGGCATCTCTTCAGGCATTTCTCCCAATACCTCCGGCTGCTCCGGAGCGGGTTGTGCATCCTTATTGGTGCTACAGCCAGCTATGAGCAGTACGGCCAGCAGCAAGTAATATATGGGCTTCAGGTTGGTCACCTCCAATATGTCTATTAATACTGTATGTAATTAACAGAATGATTACGAATTAAGCTTATATGGCAAAAAAGCCGGGGCCACAGTCACCTGTGTCCGCCAGCCTAGTATATCATGCTCACCGCCAATTCTTCACTTCTACCCACGCGGCACCCGGTCCGCTCCGTTCAAACGCTGTACCCACAGCTCCTTTAAAAGGCTCCAGCAAGCTCGGGTCCCGGTCGATCAGATCATACACATTCATGATGGCCGTATTCTTCGGGTCGCTCAGATAAGCGTTATCTTCTTCTCCAGTGAACAGCCGCCAGCCGCTGTCCTCCTCACGGGTAGGGGCCTCCCGGTACATCCAGCGCACACCGCTGCCTGGCGTCAGGCATTGCCTGGTGACCATAGCCGCCTTCTCTCCGGCTTCCACCCATGCAGGGTCTCCTTGTCGAAGGATGGTCTGCGCGATATGTCTGGGTTCGAACTCCACCGGATCTCCAAGCTGCAGCGACTGGATCACCCCGGGTGTATTGGTCAAAAGGCCTGTGTACCGCCCGGTAACGTGATCTCTCCCGGTGATCTCCACCCACATCCGTTCTGCGCGCGGCTGCCCTTCAGCCGGATGGGTCAGCATGAAGTGCAATCGCACCATTCTCCCCGTGCCCTGCGCTTCCCGCTCCTGTCTGGAGGGAATAAAAAACGACTCAGGATGCAGCCTGCTCGTCTCTTCCACATCTTCCAAAGTCCATTCCATGAAGTACGCCTCCTAGTCAGTTATACTAGACTACCATTACCCGATTGTAGGAGGCACTATTCATTCTGACTGAAAGCCCCGTCCGCTATGGCTGTATACCTGCACCGTTAACGGCGCACTGCTTCCCGCACCGGGATCCATATTTCACTTTTAAAGGTTGGTGAGTCGGTATCCTTGCTTTCATTCCACAGAAGCTCCGGTCCTTCGACCTGCTCATAATTGGAAGAGGGGAACCATTCGGAATAGATCCGGCCCCAGACATTCTGGAGCGTACCCGGAAAGGGACCTACCACTTCGAACACGGCCCATGCAGATGCTGGAACCTCAAGCTTGGCGTAGGACGGCGGGCATTCCTGCGTGGTAGCTACTCCGATATAATGATCCAGCTCCCCGCGTTCATCCATCCGTCCTTCCGAGAAATTCACGGATGCGCTGATCATCCCGGCCGGAATGATATTCGACAGCCCCTTCAGCTCCGCGATCATCTCCATGCTCAGACTCTGCCACATGGCAGCAATCTCCGGGTTCACCCCGCTGAACTGGATAGCTACCCTTTTCTGGAGTCCAACGATCCGGAAACTCTCTTTCTCCTCAATACGGTAATTCATTTCACTGCCTCCTCTGATGGTTAACTGAAAAGTCATTCGAGGAAAGGCCTTCAGGGGTGTCCCTGCCGTTCTTGCTTCTGAAGGCGTTACGCCATGAAGCTGCTGAAAGGCTTTTGTGAATGCATCCGGCGAAGTGTATCCATACTCCAGGGCAACATCAATAATCCGGTGCTGGCTTCCCTGCAGCTTGAAGGCAGCCAGCGTAAGACGCCTGCGGCGGATATATTCCGAGAGCGGGATACCGGCCAGGAAGGAGAACATCCGTGTAAAATGATACTCCGAGCATAATGCGTAACCCGCAGCCACTTTTACATCGATCTCTTCCTCCAGATGCTCTTCAATGTAGAAGAGTGCAGCATTCATATCTTCCAGCAGGTTCATCGTGCACCACCCTTTCCTCCCCATCAGATTAACAGCTACGCAGGGAATGCATCCGACAGTTCCTGCACCATATTAACGGGTACTTTCTTATTTAAAGACAATCCGCAAATTTAGAGGCATAATGAAGCATAGAATATATACGAATAAGCTAAACAGGAAATCCCCATTACATGGTTAAAAAGGGAGGTTGCCATGAAGCTTGTCCCCAACTGCATCACGCTCAGCCGGATCGCACTGGCTCTTCTGCTGCTGTACCTGGCGCCGCTGGGCACGGGCTTCACTATAGTCTACCTCCTGTGCGGAATTACCGATCTGCTGGATGGCCCTATTGCCCGAATGACCGGTACGGATAGCAACCTCGGTGCCAAGCTCGATTCCGTGGCCGACATGACACTGGCAGGCACTGCACTCTATACCTTATATCCGTTCCTTGGTCTTACCCTCGGCCTCATCCTGTGGGTCGTGCTGATTGCCGTCATCCGGGGAACCTCCATCCTGACCGCGCTGTGCAAATTCAGCACCTACGGCAGCATTCATACCTACGGTAACAAGCTTGCCGGATTGCTGCTATTCCTTACACCGATGCTGCTTACCTATGTGAATCAGGCGATCTGGACAATAATTGTATGCTTAGTGGCCACTCTATCTGCAATCGAGGAACTGATCCTGCTTCTAATCTCAAGTGAGCTGCAGCTGGACCGCAAGGGACTGTATGTGCGGCGTTGATTAGCATTCTGCATAGCGATGAAGCAACTCCTTGACCTGCCGCCTTGTATTTACGATCAGCACTTGCTGGTGAGCTCCGGCCTGCTTGAGCCTCTCCAGGGTAGTAGCACGGCTACGTGCCTTATAGTTCCAGACCCATTTCACAAAAGCCCAATCCAGCTTCTCTGGGCAGCCTTCATTCATATCCGGCCGGGTCTGGTTATGGTACATGACACGACGCTTCACAATCCGGTACATACATAATAAACGGGGTAAATCCAGAAAAATAATGACCTCCGCACGCCTCAGTCTGCTATCCATGGTCCTTGAATAATTACCATCTATAATCCATTGCTCCTGATTTGTATATTGCCGTACCAGTTCATCCCACTCTTCATCCGGCTTAGGGACCCAGCCCGGGTTCCAGAAAAGGGTATCCAGATGTACAACCGGCAGATGTAGAAGAGCACCAAGCTGACGGGCCAGGGTAGACTTGCCTGATCCTCCTGATCCGAGAATTAAAATCCGGTTCATAGGCTTCTCCTTGTGCATTTTGACATCATAGTGATCCATCACTCCAGCCCCAGATACTCCCTAACGGCATCCACAACAGCAGAGGCCACGCTCTCCTGGAACCCGGAGGTCCACATCTTCGCCTCGTCGCCGGGATTCGTTAAATAGCCCAGCTCCAGCAGCACCGACGGCATTACCGTATCGCGCAGAACGAAGAAATTCCCTTTCTTCACGCCGCGGTCTTTGAGACCGGTAGCTTGAATGACATGCTTATGTATCGTCTCGGCCCAAGCCAAGGATTCTTCATGATAATAAAAGGTTTCTGTACCCGATGCTGATGCCTCCTCATAGGTATTGCCATGAATGGAAATGAACAGGTCTGCGGGCAGATTATTGGCGAACTGGGGCCGAAACAGCTCTTGTGAAGAGATAAAAGCATCCCCGGTCCGGGTAAGCCGGATCTCAATCTGCGGGTCCTGCTCCACCTGGGCTGCAATTTTCTCTGACAGGCTCAGATTGAAATCCTTCTCCAGCCGTCCGCTGACGGAGACTGCCCCGGGATCTTCCCCGCCGTGTCCCGGATCTACCACAACCTTAAAGACCCTGCCGAGGTAGGGTTGGCTGCTGCTCTGCGGTTGACCCGTACTTCCGGGTACACGAATGACCGAATCCTCTGCCGGGGCTGCACTTAGGCTGGTATCAGCAATCTTCCCGCCAGAACCGCTGCCGGCGCCATCGCTACATGCCGCCAGCAGCAATAGGCTGAGCCATATGGCGGCTATCAGGTACGTTTTCCTCATTCCGGTTGCTCCTTCTCGCTCACTTCCTGCACGTTGCCTACTTCCATTTCAGCATACCGGAGGCTTGATAAGCAAGACCTAATTCTCCGCAGCTTCAGGGGCGTTATCCCCGCCAGCCTTATCCGGTGAATTCAGCAGCACCAGCCCCCCGATAATGATCAGCAGACTTATGCCGGTGAGCAGATTGAACGGATCATTCCAGATCAGGATGCCGATCAGTGCTGTCAGCGCTGTCCCCACGCCAGACCAGATGGCATAAGCCAGGCTCAGAGGTATGGTGCGAAGACTGATCGATAAGCAGTAAAAAGCCAGGCCCATTCCAAGCACTACTCCGATCGACGGCAGCACACTGCTGAATCCATCGGAGAGCTTAAGCATAGTCGTACCGAAGATTTCTGAAATAATAGCAATGCTTAGCGCTAAGTAACCTCTCATCTCTACACCCCCGTTGACAGCTTCAGCAGAACCACACCGCCAATGATGAGGATTAAGCCTGCTATTTTTCGCACATTCAGACGTTCCTTATAGACCAGCACGCCAACCAATGCAGTTAACGCCGTTCCCACGCCAGACCAGATGGCATAAGCTGTCCCGAGCGGGATTTCTTTCAGCGCCAGTGACAGATTGAAGAACGCCAGGCCCATGCCAGCGACCACCGCAACGGAGGGAAGCAGCTTTTTGAACCCGTTCGATGCCTTAAGCATAGAGCTGCCGAAGACCTCACTCACAATGGCTAAGGATAGTAACACATAAGCATTCAATGGGGTTGCCTCCTTAATGAATCATTTCATATAATTTCCGGATGACCTTATCACGCATGTCATCGCTGATCTCGCCGATCCCGAATACCTCCGATAACCACAGGCCGTCTACAGCCAGCCGGACAATGGAGCCAATTACCGGGTCCAGCCCATCATTCTCGATGTTCTCTTGCCAGACGGTGTAATGCTTCCTTAATTCATCCAGCAATTCACCGTTTGTAAAAAGCGCTGCGTTAAGAGCAACATTCATGTCCTGCCCATCCTGATCAGCTTCCACGGTAGACTGCAAATAAGCACGGCTCCACTTCCCTTGCTCCCGCGTATCCTGGGCCGCCCTCTTCTGGACATCTGCAACGAAATCATTTGTGATGCCCGAAACCATACTGTAGATTAATGCGTCTTTACTCGGAAAATGGTGCAGCAGACCGCCCTTGCTCACTCCTGCTTCAGCAGCCACCGCTTCAAGTGTAAGCTTCTCAATTCCGCTATTCCTAACAATCGTTGAAGCTGCAGCCAGAATCAGACTGCGTTTGGAATTACTGTTCACAATCATCACCTCGTCATTTACTATACCGTCCAGACGGTTTGTTTGTCAAGCAGATGAATTGCAGCACAAAGCGCTCATCAGCTGATGAGCGCTCCCGCAACTTATACTGTTCAATGGATATGCCGTTACAGTTATGACCCTGACAAAAGTCCCCGGATATAGCCGCTTAACTCCAGGGCAGTCTGCTCGTGCGCCGGCAAGCCCGGATGAGTCCGCGCGCCCATCGTCTCATTCGTCACATTCGGCAGCTGGAACACCGACACATCCTTGTCTCCCGTAGTCCTCATGTATCCATCCACCGCGCGGTGGATCGCCGGCATCAGGGAGAGGCCCAGCATTCCATACACCCAGAGAAGATGCGCCCCGGGGTTATAGCTTCTGAGCTTCGCCAGGAACCTCGTGACTGCGGCCTCGAAGGCGGCCAGATCCTCCTCATGATAGCTTCCGTCTTCATTCAGCCGCTGCTTATAGATACGTCCGGTGTCCTCATCCAGCCACTCGGGGGAGTTGAACGCGCCGTCATCATTGGTACCCAGATTGACTACTACCACATCCGGCTGCCAGGCCGCAAAATCATTCATCGCATGCGCCCCAAGCGCTTCATTACGGGGACCGGTCAGCAGACCGCAGACCTGCTCGTAGATATCAGGGATATTGCCTCGCGGATTGTTGTCCCAGCTGGAGAGCACGCCCCATCCGCTCTGTGAGATCACCCGGAATTCGGCCTGCACAGCCTCGGCAGTGATCGCTGTATAGTTATGCACGCCGCTGAACCAGGCGGGAATCCAGTCCTCCTCACTTTTGGCACCAATGACGCCCTCACCTGATGTGATGCTGTCACCGACGAACTCCAGCCGGTACGGCTTGTCTTCAACAGGCAGGAAGCTGCCGTCTGTGCGGACCGCATGGAACTGAAGATAAGCGCCGGGGTCCCCGCTCATCGCCTGGACCTCTTTTACAATCCGGATATTCTTCACCCGCTCAGGGTTCATTCCTCTGAATACGCAGACCCAGTGCCTTCCGGCATTCACCATCTGTCTGCTGACGGGAACGGAGTTAATCAATATACTAATCCAAGACTCGTGATGATCGTAACCGGACTCCACTTCAAGCCACAGCTCAGAGGCCTGGAGGTTCACCTCTATCGCACTGCCCGTCCAGAATAACGTCAGGGGGTTAAGCGCTCCGGTCGTTCTGCCATGAATCTTCAGATGCTTGATCTCTGTCAAAGGCTGTACCTGTAACTGCAAATGGGAATAGCTGCTCATTCTGATCCCTCCTGTTTGGCGGCAATCGAGAAGCTGCGGACCTTCATCCACTTCCCGCCTACCCATTCGTCAACGGTGCCCTTCCGCGTTCTAACACAGAACTTATGCGAGGTGCCGCGGTCAAAGCCCGTTGCTTCATATAACAGGTCTTCTCCCTGCTGTCCCTTGAAATACACCTGCTTCAGGCCGAGTCTGTTCAATAATTCCTGCTTCACACTGTCTGTATATTGGCGCGAGAATTCTTTTGTCATGGTTGTTCCTCCTGCTTCGTTTATCAACGGTTCAACTTCCCGGATGCTTCTTAGAGAATAACGTATATGCGGCGAATTTTCACCTTTATTTTTCACCAAACTGCCCTTAAATCCGGTTGATTTTGAACTCGGCCCTGTAATAGAATTAATGGATTATATAGAAAAGGATGCGCATACGCAATGCCTTACAAGGAATCACGTCCGCTTCGAAAAAGGTCGATTCTGTTCTTCTCGCTGATCATGCTGGTGAAGAGTTATTTCGCCTGGTATTACTTATTCGAGGACGGTCCAACCTGGACCACCTGGCTGAAGGAAATCCCATTCGTGCTGCTGCTGTTCTGCCTCATCGAATGGTTCGCCACGAAGCACAAGGTCGCGATCTATCTGCTCGTCAATCTGCTCATTACCGTCCTGTTCTTCTCTCTCATCGTCTATCATAATCATTTTGGGATGATCGCTACGTCCCAAGTCTTCGGTCAGGTCAAGCAGGTAGGCGCCGTCAAAAAAAGTATATTCGCTGTCGTGCATCCGCAATATATGCTTATCTTCGTAGACATCATTATCATCAGCCTGATCATGCTCAGACGGAAGAAAGCGCTGGCCTGGAAGCATTCCATGTCCCGCCCCAGCAACCGCAAGGCGGTAGCTATCCTGTTCTGTATCTCGCTTACGCTGTGCATGATGAATATCTTCCCCAATAAAGCCAGTATGAACGAGAATGTCAAGGCAGAGCAAATGGGCATTCTCAATTATGAAGCTTACGCCCTGCTGCGTGAACCCGCAGAGGAGCCTATGGACCCTGCGCAAATCTCTCAGGCCGGTATCGATAGGACAAAGGGCATTCAGCAGAAGGCTGATCCGGTCCTGTTCGGAGCTGCCAAGGGCAAGAATCTGATCATTCTGCAGATGGAGTCGCTCCAGAACTTCCTGATCAACCTGTCGGTGGACGGAACCGAAATCACGCCGAACCTGAATAAGCTGGCTGGCGGGAGCTACTATTTCCCCCGGTTCTTTCAGCAGGTAGGCCAGGGCAATACCTCGGATGCCGAATTCATCGTCAACACTTCCTTTTATGTGCCGCCGGACGGTCCAGCCACAGATAAGTATGCTCCGAAGGAGCTGCCGAGTCTGCCGAAGCTGCTGGAGGCACAGGGGTATGATACCGCGACTTTTCATACCAATAATGTAGAGTTCTGGAACCGCGGGGAGCTGTATAAGGCGCTGGGCTTCAATCAATATTACGACAAAACCTACTTCGGTGAAGAGGATGCAGTCTTCTACGGCTCATCGGATGAAGTCCTCTACCGAAAGACCTCTGCCGAGCTTGCGCGGATGGATCAGCGTGAACAGCCCTTCTATGCCCATGTCATCTCGATGTCGTCACATAATCCGTTCTCGATCCCGGAGAGCAAATACAAGATGACCTTGCCGGAACGGTATGAGGGGACACTGGTCGGCGACTATATCCGGGCGGAGAATTATGCCGATTATGCCCTCGGCCAGTTCATAGAAGAGCTTAAGGGCAGCGGGGTATGGGACAATAGTGTAATCGTACTCTACGGCGATCACCGGGGACTGCCGATTTTCTCACTGAAGGAAGAGGATAAAGTCCTGCTGCAGGAAATCCTGGAGCATGAGTATAATGAGCGTGACCTGATTAATATACCGCTGATCATCTCAGCCACCGGCGTTACGGCACCGGCACTGAAGGAGCAGTTAGGCGGCCAGGTGGACATTCTGCCGACCGTTGCCAATCTGCTTGGTGTCCCGCTGGACTATCATATCCACTTCGGACAGGATCTGCTTAATCAGACGGCGTATAACCTGCTGCCGCAGCGCTATTACCTGCCTACGGGTTCATTCGTTAATAATGAAGAGCTGTTCCTGTCAGGCAGCGGGTTCGAGGATGGCCAGCATTATACGTTATCCGGTGACGGGACGGATCTGCTTCAATCGACAGAGGATGAATTCACCCGGGCGCTGGAGCTGCTGCGCATGTCCGACAGTTATGTTACTCAGCTGCCTGACCGGGTAGTTGAAGATCCGCCGGAGGGCGAATAAGAACTGATAATAGGTATCATCCTTCACACAGCAAAGCCCGGTTCGGAGTCCTGTCTCTGAACCGGGCTTCTTTATATGCTTGGTAGGGTTAGCGCTGCTTGTCCAGAAAATCCCGCACAGCCTGACCCGCCTGAAGCGGAAGCTGCATCCAGACATACGCATGAAGCGAATCCGGGATCAGCACAATTTCATAGCTGTCCAGCAGCTCTGCGAAGGCATTCAGACTGCTGCGGACCCGTTCATCGTTCCCTTCCGCTTCGCTGGGCAGGAACAGGACCGGACATTGTATTGTCTGATAATAGTGTTCAAAGGACAGCTCCCAATACTTCTCTATGTATTCGATTCTGACACGGTTCGGACAACAATAGATATACTTGCCGTCTGGATGCTGCTCCAGACTATGCGTATAGAACGCACAGAAATATTCATTCCACAGGCCCTCCGCTGTCAGCTCATCCCTCTGCCCGGCTACATAGGATTCAAGGCTGTCATAGCACGGTTCCTTCCATTCCTCCAGTTCTGCCCGGAGCTGCGCTTTCTTCTGATTCATCTCTTCCGCCGTACCGTTAAATATACCGTATTCTCCAAATTCGTTATTCAGCGCACCTTCACACACCAGGGACGCTACAAGCTCCGGATGAGCTGCTGCCAGACTGACCGCTACCTGCGCTCCCATGGAGCTTCCTACTACGTGGCACTTCTCCACCTGCAAATGCCTCAGTAACTGATACATATCTTCTGCCATCTCGTCAATATGATAGCCAGTCTCCGGCTTGTCCGAGCGGCCATGCCCCCGGAGATCCGGTGCAAGGATGCTGTAGTCCTGCTCCAGTTGCGGGAGAACTCCATCCCACATATGCAGGTTCCCGCCGCTGAAATGAAGCAACAGGACGACAGGCTTGTCATTTAAAGAAAACTTGGCGTTTATGCTTGATTTCTTCAAAGGAATACGTTCCTCAATCATTTCCATTTCCTCCTCCATTCCCGCAATCCCTTACGTTTGCTTTACCTTATATGTATTTGGCAGACAATGGATTAATTATATACGCGGTCCGTCTATGCTGTCACCATACGAATAGGCACCAATCCCGCCTTCTGATCATACACAGATAGAAAAGAAGGGCGGGATGCGGAATGAATAACAGGACAGATGAAGAAGAGTGGGCGATCTTCCTGGCGGCTGTCTGCGGACAGACCTACACTCAATTTGCCAATGCAGAGGGTGCATTCGTGGTGCCGGCGGGGTTCTCGGCCGTGCACAGCTTCCAGGCGAAATCGATGGGCAATGTCTGGGAGCTGTTCGGCTTCATTCTGGAATCACAGCAGGAGATCATTGTGGCCTGGCGTGGCAGCATCTCCACAAATGATTGGCTCTCCAACATGAATGCCGCGCAAAAACCGTTCCAATACCTTAAAGAGCCCTGCCTGACCCATCGGGGGTTCACGGATATCTATGCATCCGCTCGGGATGCCATTCTCTCCGTGCTTGGTACTCTGTCCCCGGAGAAGACGCTATATGTAACAGGCCATAGCCTTGGCGGGGCACTGGCCACTCTGTGTGCGCTGGATGTTGCTGCCAATTCTGCCTTCACCGCCCCGCGGCTGTATACCTACGGGTCTCCGCGTGTCGGGGACCCGGATTTTGCCAAGGCCTTCAGCCGTTACGTGCGCAGCAGCTACCGCTATGCCAATCTTTTTGACGTCACAACGTATGTTCCGCCAACCGTCTACAAGCTGCCCAAGCAGAAGACCAAATACTATTACACTCATGTCCAGACCCTTAAATCCCTCTCCTTCCAGAATGGCAGCCCTGAGCTGAACCATGTCATCCGTAGTTATTTCGCTGTGCTGAGGAAAACCCGGCCAGACTTCACCACTGCTCTGTGCGCTGCGAACCCCGGGTTCTGTCCGGTCCCGGAGCTGGTCACCTGATCTCCGCTCTGAGGATAGACCTTTCTACCGGTTGATCTTACGAATCTCGTCCAGCGGAATCTTCGGGGTCCGGTCCGCATTCAGCAGTCCGTTCACTTCCTGCTGCACATCCGTAACCTGAGTGTAGCAGTATCCGCAGATGTACGGGGTGTCCTTGATCGCCTGCGTGATGCTGCGGAACCGTTCAATGAAGGCTTCCGTGCTGCTGACCTGCTCCCCATAGCCCCACCCTTCGCCGGTGTCGAAGGCAATGCCGCCGAATTCACTGACTATGACAGGCTGACCCCGGTACTCGTAGCCCTGGGCCATCGCGAATTTCCAGTTATTGAACGAGGAGCTGCCGCCAAGCACGCTGCCGGAATCTGCATAACGCTCTAGCAAGACCGCTCCACTCTCCTCATAATCATGCAGGGTAATAATGTCGCTGACCGTATGCTCCCAGCCGTCATTCACAATAACCGGACGGTTCGGGTCGATGGCCTTGGTCAGATGATAGATGCCTTCCGTGAATTTCTGCTGCCGCTTGTTCGTGTAGATCTGCGGGATGCCCCAGGATTCGTTGAAAGGCACCCACGTAATCACCGAAGGATGGTTATATTGCTGCCGGACAATCTCGGTCCATTCCTTCGTGAACTGCTCCACTGCCTCATCATTGAACTCATAGGTGGCCGCCATCTCCGACCAGACCAGCAGCCCCTTCACATCACACCAGTACAGGAAGCGCGCATCTTCAATCTTCATATGCTTGCGGACACCGTTGTAGCCCATCGCGAGAATCGCGTCAATATCGGCAACCAGCGCCTCCTCCGAAGGCGGAGTCAGGTGGCTGTCCGGCCAATAGCCCTGATCCAGAATCAGCTTCTGATACACCGGCGTGTTGTTGAGCAGCACCTTGCCTTGCTCGATGGAGATTTTGCGGAGGCCGAAGTAGGAATAGACCTGGTCGATCACCTTGTCCCCTTCGTACAGAACGAACTCCACCTCATACAGCACCGGCGAAGCGGGCGACCACGACTGGAGCTTCCACGGGCCATTCGCTTCATGGGTCAGCTCTACATCCAGCTGCTGCCAAGACCGGTCGATATGCAGCGAGACCTGCTTGAAGGTCTTCTCCTGCGTGCTGATCCGGGTCTCCAGGCGAAGATTCGGGGCTGCCACCTGGGCCTCGTATTCAAAGCGGACCGAGCGGTTATCGAGATCCGGGGTGATTTTGACAGACTTGAGATACGAAGAGGATACATACTCCAGCCACACACTTTGCCAGATTCCCGTCGTCTGCACGTAGAAGCACTCGAAATTGTCATCCACCCAGCGCTGCTTGCCCCGGGGCTGTGTGCAGCTCTGGCTGTCCTCTGCCTTGACGGTCAGACGGTTGACTGCTCCTGTACCCGTGTTCAGATAATCGGTAATATCCAGCGAGAACGCCGCATACCCGCCCCGGTGCCCCCCGGCATAGCTGCCGTTCACCCACACCTTCGCCACGTGGTCTACCGCCTGGAAGTTCAGCAGGACCCGCTTGTTGCCCATGCCCTCTTGCAGCTGCAATTCCCGCTCATACCATACATACGGATGGAACACGGTCTCACCGATTCCGCTGGCCTCCGTCTCATACGTGAACGGAACCTGAATCTTCAGATCACCCTTCAGCGCCTCGTACCACTTCTTCCGTTCACCGGCGTTGTCATCGTCATACCGGAAATCCCATTCCCCGTTCAAGCTCTGCCATACATCACGGACGAACTGCGGCCGCGGATAATCCTTGATATAGTGCCGGGTTGTCATGGTAATACGCACGCTCCTTATGAACAATAATTTTGTTTTAATACAATATATATGTATTAATTATTACAGAATCCGCTGAGATGTCAATGGCGGCGCAAAAAAAGAACCGAAGCCAAAGCTCCAGGTTCTTCGCTAATCCCTATGTTATTCATCCTAAGGCTCCACGCTATAAAAAATCTTCATCACCAGGTCCTGCTCATAATCGCCGAACTTTTTGCCGAACAGGTTCATGCCGCCCTTGAAGACTGCATTCTCCTTCACGCCCAGCCGCAGATCCACGTGGTTCTGCCTTGTGAGACCCAGCTGTTCCAGATTAACAGCGGATAGCTCCTGGTGGTCGATGGTACTGCGTGTGTCATCTACACTCCAGGTCTTGAGTGCGCCGAACTGGGTTCCCGTATCAATCCACCACGAGGGATTCAGCTTCCCGCGTCTGCCGCCGAAGTCGCCGGGCGAGGTCCAGGTCCCCACCTCCACCTGGTTAATCCAGAGCGTAATATCCGAAGGCCAGTCATTCTCGTAATTCGGTGCCTCCGAGCAGATCTCCATGGAGAACTGAATCCGGTGAAGCACCGCTCCTTGAGGAATTTCCAGCGGATAGCGGTATTCGAGATAACCTTTGCGCAGCCAGAGCAGCTGGGCCTGTACCCGGTCCGGATGAAAAAATCCCGCCGGTGAGTCCTCCGAAATAATTGGACCGTTCTCACTGACCATCCCGCAGGTAGGCGCCACTTCGCAGGCGGTGAAATTGCCGATCGGCATGGATATCTCATAGCAATATTCGCCTTGACCGGCTTGCAGGCGGCGCTGCGGAGCATTGATCGTGATCTTGATGTCATCATAAATCCGGCTGCATACCTTCATCGCCCCGCGTGAAGCGGGCAACAGCTCCGTCTCAATCAGCCCTGCCTGCTCCAGCACCTTCACATTGGAGGCTGCCGTGGATACCGGAATCTCCAGCGCCTCCGCCAGCTCCGCCACATTCATTCTCCGGCTGTTAAGCAGCGCCAGCATTCTGAGTCTTAGCTCCGTAGAGAGCGCGTGTGTCACCTTCACCAGCTCATCCGCATGATCCATAGACAACTCCAGCATATCTTTCACCCCATTTAGCTGTCCGTAATTACATATCCTGCACGAATTGCAACATTCCCCGGATCGAACTCCCGCTAATCCGAGAATATTGCATAAAATGCAGCAATTCCTTCGCATAAGGCAGTTATTCCGGACAATTCCTGCAATCTGTGCAACAATTCTCCCAACGGTGCCGCTGCTGAGATATCAAAGTTGTAAAACTTACAACATTATAGTCGCTAAAGACATTATGTAGGTGACCGCTCATCTTTGGCAAGAGCGTAGGGCTTCTGTCCAGCTTAGCTATCCAGCACCACTACCTGATCGCCCAGCCGGACCTCTCCCGGAGTGATAACGGAAGCGTAGACGCCGAACTGCTGCTTAAGCTCTTTGTATACTTGCTTCAGCAGCGAGCTGTCCCGCTCCAGCGTATCCGGGTCGGTCGTAATCATCACGCAGCGCTCACAATAGCTATCCACTTGAAGCACTGTACTGCCAATCGACAGACGGCGGCCGAGCCACTCTTCCTCTCCGAGCGAGTCCTCACTCACTTCCACGAGGAAGTTGCCCCGGAAGCGGCGCTGGTCTACAGGCTTTCCCCACATGGCTTCAAGGTTCTTCAGACTCTTATCGGTTACCAGCAGAATGCTGGCCGCGTCTACAGACAGCAGCTGAGGATACTGTTCCTCCGGGTGCGGCGCCTTAAGCGCTGACATCGTAATTTCCGTCCGGGTCAGACTCTGAATTTCCCTAAGCAGCTCCTGGTCCCAGCCGAACACCCGGCCATCCGCAGCCGTTACACGGATATCCTCCTCCGTATACTCCGCTTTATAAGACATCATCTTCGGAATCTTGCGGGCAGTGATATACTGGGACCAGTCTTTTTTGGTCATATCATAAAAGGAACAATACCGGTCCCCCTCCACTCCGTAAGATACAACCTTACAGGCCTCCAGTGCCTCTCCTGCAAAGGATTTTACCGGATAACGGTTAATCGATTTAATCTCCCCAACTGTAACTGACACGCCCCCACCTCTTCTGTCTGTAATCTGATAGCTCTGCTACTTTTACTGTAGCGGCTTTAACTTCTGAATCTCTTCTACGGAAAGCCCTGTTGCCGGGCGATAACATTTGGTCTGCTCCGTTTCGGTCTTATTATACCATTATCGCTGCCTGTTTTGCGTAAGGCAAGAGCTGAACCCTTATGAACTTGCAACAATATAATTACATACACGCAAAAAGAAAAGGACAGCCCCAAGGCTATCCTCATCATTGCATATAATTACAGGGATTCCCGGATTACCCGCTTGTAATACAGGACCGACAGAAGGCCGAAGATGGAATACAGCACGGTATACAGCCCCATAACGACGAACATCGGAGTAAGCATCTCGGTCCCGAAGAAGAACCAGCCGGATTTTACCGCAAAATAACTGTGGCACAGGCCGATTACCAGCGGAATACCGAAATTGAACAACTGCTTGAACCGGATGCCGCTCAGGAGATCCCCTTGGGTGAAGCCCAGCTTGCGCAGGATCGTATATCCCTCCCGCTCCTCCTCGCTCTCATCCATCTGCTTGAAATAGAGAATACAGCCGGAGGTGATCAGGAACGTCAGGCCCAGGAATCCGACAATGAACATAATGAGGCCCATATTGGTCCGCTGGTTGAACTCAAATTCATATTGCGAGAAGCTTTGCAGCTCCGGCTTATGCTGCGTATAAATCTCATAAGCCTGCTTGGCCTGCGAGGACCCGGTAAGATTGATACCGTAATAGATTCCTTCGCCGCTCACTCTTTTTTGCTCATCCGGATCTTTATGCTGAAGCAATTCCTGGAAGACTGAATCATCCACCACGAACACCCCCAGGATCCCTCCGCCAAAATAATACGGCAGCACAGACTGCTCAGACAAACCTGTAAGCTGCTGCTTAATGACCCCACCCTTGATATACAAGTCCAATTCACCGCGATCCTTCAGCTTCAGCATGGTTTGCTTCGTAGTTGTGTAACCCATAATCCGTACCTCGCCCGGCTGCAAATCCATGTTTTTCAGACTGCTCTCACTAATCACGGTAGCCAATAGACTGGTGTCATTGTTGGAGAAATTTTTAGTATCCACGACCTCCTTAAGATCCACCTCTACCTGCACCGTTGGAATCTCCAGCGTGGTATAACCTATGCCAGCCTGATCCAGCGCCTCCCGGAATCCTGTCTCATCGGCCTTCTGAAGGAAGCCGTAATCATGCGGCGAGCTCTCGCGCGCGGAGGACTCCACCGAATAATATGAGATATAACTCAGAGAGAGCAAGCCGATCGCCAGCGCGGATACCGTAGTGATGACCGTCAGCAGCAGGGCATTCGATTTCATCCGGAACATAATGGAAGAGAGTGATAATACCTCCCGAATGGACAGGTAGCCCTTCTTCCTGCGGCGGATGAGATTGAAGAGAAAGCTGACTGAGCCTTTGTAGAACAGATAGGTTCCGATAATCACTAGGGCGAGGATGGCAATCATTGCGTACATCAGCCCGTTCAACCCCGTGAATCTGCCGCTGAACAGCTCCCCGGACACATAATACCCTCCGCAGATGCTGCCAATCCCGAGCAGGCCGATCACAACCTCCCACAGCGACATTCTCTGAATACGCGTCTGGGAAGTGGCCGTAGCCTTGAACAGCGACAGAATGCTCTGGGCCCGGATGAAGGTGTAATTCATGATCATAATCAGCACGTACACAGCGGCAAAAACAAGCACCGTCCGCTGCAGGGCCTCGGGGGAGAAGCGCAGCGCAGCGACCTGATCGACCTCCAGGATTTTGAACAGAATCATCAGGATCAGCCGTGACATCACGAACCCTGCACCGATCCCCGCGAACATCGATCCGAAATATAGAATCAGATTCTCGGCGCTCAGCAGCACGAAGATTCTGCTCTTGGTCAGCCCGATCAGCTGGAACAGCCCGATCTCCTTACTGCGGCGCTTGATGAAGATGGTGTTCGCATACAGCAGGAAGATGGCCACAATCGCAACCAGCAGGACGGAGGACGCGCCGATGGCAGCCCCGCCTTTGATCGAACCGCTAACCTCGTGCATGGCCGGGTCGAACTGCAGCGTCACGAAGGAGAAGTACAGGGCCACACTGAAAATAAGCGCGAACACGTAGAGATAATAGTTCTTAATGTTCTTTTTGAGGTTGCGCAGGATAATATAATTCAGACTCATTGTGTGACACCGCCAAGTACGCCCTGAGTGCTGATAATATCACCCAAGAAGGATTGCCGCGATTCCTCCCCCTTGTTCAGCTGGGTGTAGATTTGCCCGTCCCGGATGAAGACGACACGGCTGCAGTAGCTTGCGGCCACAGCATCATGCGTAACCATGACAATGGTGGCTTCACGCTTGCTGTTCATGGCGGCCAGCTTGTTTAGCAGATCGGACGCAGATTTGGAATCCAAGGCTCCTGTAGGCTCATCGGCAAAAATAATGCTCGGATCATGCACGAATGCCCGCGCCGCCGACGTACGCTGCTTCTGCCCGCCGGAGATTTCCGCCGGATATTTGTCCTTCAGCTCGTAGATTCCCAGCTCGCCTGCCACCTGGTCGAATTTCTGGTGCGCCTCCTTCTTGGACATGCCTGTAATCGACAGCGGCAGCATGATGTTCTCCTTGACGGTCAAGGTGTCGAGCAGATTGTAATCCTGGAAAATAAACCCGAGATGATGCTTGCGGAACTCGGCGAGCTGCTTCTCCTTCATCCCGGTGAATTCCTTGCCCTCAATTTCGATTGTGCCCTTGCTTACCCGGTCAATGGAGGACAATACGTTCAGAAGCGTCGTTTTGCCGGACCCGGACGGACCCATGATTCCGACGAATTCGCCCTTGTCCACCTGAAGATCAATGCCCCTCAGGACTTCCTGTTTATTGAATTTGTTACCATAGGTTTTATAGATTTTGTTAGCCTGCATAATAAGCATCTGTTCCCCACTCCTTTTCTATAGCTCTATCATAAGCGGGTGGATGATTATTCTCCTGCGCTTCGCCGAACAAATGGAACAGGCATGTGACACTATTGTCACATACCTGTCAGCCGCTGAAAGTCATTTTCCCTTGGAAAAGTCAGCGTAAATACACTCCCCTGCCCAAGCACGGAAGCAGCGTGAAGTCTAATCAGCAGCGGCTCCGCAACCTGCCGGGTCAGGTACAGCCCCATGCCGGTAGCTGCCCCCTCCTGGCGGAATCGCGATGAGGTGAAGCCCTTATCGTAGATCCGCGGCAGATCCCTGGGGTCAATTCCCTGTCCGCTGTCTTCAATGACAAGCACAACATGGCCGCCCTCCTCACTGCTCCGGATGAAGATATCGGAGGCTTCGCTGTATTTCACAGCATTGGTCAGGAGCTGCCGCAGCATGAAGGCCAGCCATTTACCGTCTGTCAGTACCGTTTCAGCTTCAAGCTCCACATCGAACCCGATGCGTTTGGAGATGCACCAGGATTTCAATGCCCGGATCTCCTTATTAAGAATAGGAGCAAGACCGACCTTCTCAATGAACAGATCATTGCGGATGAAGGGAATCCGCTTCTGGTGCAGCTGCTGGTCGAGCAGATGATGAATCCGCAGCCATTCGTACATCATCTGTCTTTGCAGGGTCTCGTCCGGCAGGCGCTCTATCATCAGCTGCATAGCAGTCAGCGGGGTCTTGACCTCATGTATCCAGGC
This sequence comes from Paenibacillus sp. FSL R7-0302, assembly GCF_038006885.1. Lineage (NCBI taxonomy): Bacteria > Bacillati > Bacillota > Bacilli > Caryophanales > Paenibacillaceae > Paenibacillus > Paenibacillus sp. FSL R7-0302. Next base: position 2,080,644 of record NZ_JBBOWB010000001.1, on the reverse strand, counting down.
CAGCAGCTCGTCCTTCTCCGATTCCAGCAGCCCGACATTCACGGAGGATTCGCGCTTGTAACGGTCCGTCTGGGCGCTCACCGCCTCGTGGACGAGCCGCTCCATCGGACTGCCCGGCTCCAGGACCGCCTGCAGCTCATAGATCTGATCCCAAGAGGCAAGGCTCTTGTAGAACCGGGTCTCCCGGGAATACCTCAGGAAGACGAAGGCCAGGCAAAGCAGCGTATTGAGGAGCACAATGTACAGGACCGGCAGCAGCGGGATGGCAGAATCAATATAGGCCACGAATATAATAATCAGCTGGAGGGCGGCCAGCAGGAGCAGCCAGCTCCGCTTCTCGGTGATGTATTTCCTTATCATTCTGCCGCCTCTTCAGTCGCCATATACCCTTGCCCCACCTTAGTCTCTATGTAGGCATCCAGACCGAGCGGCTCCAGCTTCTTGCGCAGCCGGTTCACATTCACAGTCAGCGTATTATCGCTGACAAAATGCTCGTTGTCCCACAGGCTGGTGATGATCTCCTCACGCTCTACAATAGTGTTTTTGCGCTCCAGCAGGATTTTGAGAATCAGCATCTCATTCTTGGTCAGCAGAGCCGCTCCCCCGCTGCCCGTGACTGTATTCTTCACGAACTCAATTGCCGCTCCGCGCCAGGTCTTCAGCTCCGTGCCTTCCTTGGCATAATTATAGACCCGGCGGAGGATGGCCTGAATCTTGGCAATCAGCACCTCGAAGTGGAACGGCTTCTGAATGAAATCATCGGCCCCAAGCTGCATCGACATCACCATATCACTTGGATGGTCCCGGGAGGAGAGGAAGATAATCGGCACCTTGGAGTGGCTGCGCAGAATCCGGCACCAATGGAAGCCGTCGAACTGCGGCAGCTGGATATCAATCACCACCAGATCGGGCTTTACCTCCGAGAACTCCTGCAGTACCTTACCGAAATTTGTAATTCCGTACACCTCATAGGACCATTGGGCAAGCCTCTCCCTGATCTCCCCGAACAGGGTGATATCATCTTCGATTAGCATTATTTTGAACACAAAGGACTCTCCTTCAGAAGAAATACTATCGGACTATTATACTTCACGTTTATTATATTTGTGAAACCTCCCCTTAACCAAGTAACGTATTAGATACAAACGGCGGCAAATTTGAACCTACCGAGGAGCTGATGATCATCGAAACTTTTAGCGCAATCTTCATCTTGTTATTTGGAATTGCAGTTAACTTATTTAGCTTATATGTGCGCAAAAACCCTACCTTCACCTGGCAGGCGAGTGAAAGCTGGAAAATGAAAGGTGATAGTGAACCCAGTGACGCCTACATCAGCTCCATGCGCTTCAGAGGGGCCGTGGGCTTATGGATGGGATCATTCGTGATGGTGATGGGTATATTGACACTGTGGAGTTCTCTTAGTTAAAGGAATAGCGGACTGCAATAATGTACTATAGCGATTCGCTGCCCCGGTGTATATTCATGGAACTACTTTCACCGGAGGTCATCATGAATATCCTTTCCTTTATCATCTATTGTATTGTGGTTACCTTCACACCCGGCCCGACCAATATTGTGATCCTCTCCTCTGTGCAACACCATGGGGCCAGGAAAACAATGGGATACGTCCTCGGAGCCACACTCGCCTTCGGACTGCTCCTTGCCGCATCCGCTCTGCTGAACCGCTTGCTTGCTGACATCCTTCCGCATATTCTCGGTGTCATGCAGATCATCGGCAGCCTGTATATGCTCTACCTCGCTTATCAGGTGTACAGGATGGGCCGTTCTGAAGCGGCAGGCCAGCAGGCCTCAGGCTTCCTCTCCGGGCTGCTGATGCAGTTCGCCAATCCGAAGGTGCTGCTGTTCACGCTGACGGTTATCCCGGGTTATGTCATGCCCTACTATAGCTCGCCCGCAGCTTCCTTCATCTTCGTCATCGTCATTACGGTGATCGGTTTCCTGGCTTTCACAGCCTGGGTCGTCTTCGGCTCCGTATTCAAGAGCTTTTTGGAGCGGCATCAGATGCTGATGAATAGTATAATGGCTCTGTTTCTAGTATACTCTGCTGTAATGGTATCCGGAATTTTATAGAACGGCGGTGGTCAGGATGGAGCAATTCAATTACAGGAAGTCTGCCGAGATCCTCGCCTTATCGGCCAGCATGACGGATTTCACCTACAAAAAACATTGCCACGAAGAATACGCCGTCGGCGTTACCCTGCGCGGCATTCAGCAATATACACTGGACGGCACCCGGCAGGCTTCGCACAGGAATGGTGTCATGCTGTTTAACCCGGAGCAGGTTCATGACGGCAGCTCTTATGACCGGGCAGGCATTGACTACATCATGCTGTATATCAAGCCGGACCTGATGACAGAGATTGTGGGCCAACAGGAACTTCGCTTCGCCACTCCTATCGTCTATGACAGGGAGCTGGCGCATTGTATCTGTAATCTCAGTCACGCTGTCCAGAGCAGTGCCGATGAGTCACTTAGCAGCGAACTGCTTATCCAGCTCGCCAACCGCTTGTCCCATACGGAAATACAGACCGCACGGCGGATGAACAATGCTTTTGCCACCAAAGCCAAAGAAATGATGTACTGCAGCCTGGACCATGTACTGAAACTCGACGATCTCGTGCGCGAGTTCAATCTATCCAAATACCAGTTCATCCGCGAGTTCAAAGCTCATACCGGAACCTCGCCCTATCAATTCTTCCTGAACTGCAAGGTCGAGCATGCCAAGCAATTCATCGAGAAGAATAAGGATATCTATGCCGCTGTGGCCGAATTCGGCTTCACGGACCTGACCCATCTGAACCGGCATTTCAAAAGTGTGTATGGCATCACGGCCCATGAGTATAGGCTGCATCTGCAAAATTAAGCCGGAGCCCATACGAAAGATCATATGATGAAGCATTCCAATAAAAGAAGGGCTGCCCCCGTCATCCTCATGACTTGGACAGCCCTTCCTTATTTATTTATTTATGGCTTGATCATCATCTCGCCGCCTTCCGGCCGGCTTGTGTAGTTATGATCCCGTGAAGCTTCCTCAATCTGATGGAACGCCCAGTGGATCATCGGCACATCGGACCATACTGGCACGGTCTCACCGTACAGCGGCCCTCTTTCCAGAATCCGGTTGAACACAGTTACTCCCTCGGCACGGGTCAAGGCTTTGTCCGGCTGGAAGCTGCCATTCAGCATCCCTTCCATATAACCGGCCTCTTTCGTTTGGCCGATTGCCTTCTCCGCCCAATGGCCAAGAGCATCGTTATAGCTGTGTTCTCCTGTACCTGAGAGTGCTTTCCAGCGCGCAATGATGACTGCCATTTCCGCTCTGGTGATACTCTGCTCCGGTCTGAAGCTTCCGTCTGTCATGCCCTTCATTAGTCCGGCACCTGTAACCTGACGGATAGCTTCTGCTGCCCAGTGGCTGCCTGAGACATCCGAATATGGGGCTGCGTCTGCACCTTGCAGCGCCAGCACCCGGTAGAGAATCATGGCTACCTGCGCTCTGGTCAGCGCGTTCTCCGGCTTAAACGTTCCGTCCGGCATACCGACCATATAAGCGCGGTGGCTTCCGTCTGCTCCGTTGTCCAGATTAAGAATAGTGAAGGTGCTGAACTTCCCGATTGGGAAAGTCAGGCCCAGCTTGTTGTCCCCGTAAGCTACAACTGCGGGCTTCACCAATTCCCGTTCTCCGTCACTGTGCTCAATGAACACAGCCAGCTTCGACAGATAAGCATCTCTTGCACGTGCCTCTGCCGGTACATGACTGCTGTCGAGCGGCAGGGTGATTGTTACCGGGCGGCTTGTCATATTGGTTTCAATCGTTATTGGACGATCTACCACATAGACGTTGCCATTGTTCAGTGCCTTGCGGACAATCTGCTCCGTTCTGGCCCGTTCTTCTACCTGTTTGCGCTCGCTTTCCTGTTTGACAGGAATCAGGTGGAAATACAGGTTCGGATTCAGGCCGCTGAGCGAGGCATTCGGAATGGTAATCATGCCGTTATCCGTATAGATTTCCAGGTTTAGGCCAGCGTCTTGTACAGCCTTCACTGCCGCATCCGGCAGCTCCACACGGACATCTTTTACGATATCCTGTTTGTCCGGAATAAGAATACGTACGCTTGGCGATTGGGCTGCCAAGGTCTTTTCAACCGCTTCAAGAGCTTTGGCCGTTGTAAACGTCACTTTATCGCTCTTGCTGCCATCATTATTTGTAGTTCTTTCAATTTCTGTTTTGGCAACAATTCCATAGCCTATGGCCTCAACATCTACAGTTATTCTCTCTATTACCGGTAGAGCCGGTGTAGGTGTATTAGAAGGGACATAAGGTGTCTGAGAAGGCTCATTAGGCGCGGATTGGCGTCTCACGGTAACCGTGTACGTTTTTTCGCTGCCATCCGTTTCCCGAACTACGATGGTTACGGTATTATCGCCTACATTCAGTGTCACCGCAGCACTTGCTTGCCCCGTCCCGGCCGCCTGGCCGTTAACCGTAATGGCTGCGTCCGGATGAGCGGCTGCCAATGTCAGTTGAAGCTCGGAGACCTTGTACTCCACATTTAGACTGTATTCGTACACGCTCGCCGTCACATTGGGTTGAATCGCACCAGCCGATGGCGTAATGCTTGCCAGACCGCTCTTGGGAACCAATGCCCGGTAAGCCGCCTGCAATGCTTCCAGTGCAGCGTCCACCTCCGCCTGCGTGGCAGTAGCGCTTGCCAGTACTGCTTGCGCGTCGGTCAGCATGGACTCGTAGCTCGTCCAGCTTGCTGGCGTGTAGGTCTCCTTGTCCAGAATAGCGGACAAGTCCACTTCCGCTTGCAGCTTGCTTTTATCCACTACTGGTACCACAGGCACTTCCACCAGCGCTTCACGCGCTGCAGTTAGCTCTGCCAGCGCCGTGTCCACTTCGGCTTGTGTAGCCGTGGAACTCGTAAGCACCGCTTGCGCAGTGGTCAGCTTGGACTCGTATTCCGTCCAGCTTCCAGGTGTGTAGTCTTCCTCATCCAGCGTGGAAGACAAGTCCACTTCCGCTTGCAGCTTACTCTTGTCTGGCTTCAGCACCAGCGCTTCACGCGCTGCGGTCAGCTCTGCTAGCGCCGTGTCCACTTCGGCCTGCGTGGCCGTGGAGCTCGTAAGCACCGCTTGCGCGGTAGTCAGCTTGGACTCGTAATTCGTCCAGCTTCCAGGTGTGTAGTCTTCCTCATCCAATGTGGAAGACACATCCACTTCCGCTTGCAGCTTACTCTTGTCCACCACTGGTTTCAGCACCAGCGCTTCACGTGCTGCGGTCAGCTCCGCCAGTGCCGTGTCCACTTCCGCTTGTGTAGCCGTGGAACTCGTAAGCACCGCTTGCGCGGTAGTCAGCTTGGACTCGTATTCCGTCCAGCTTCCAGGTGTGTAGTCTTCCTCGGCCAGCGTGGAAGACAAGTCCACTTCCGCTTGCAGCTTACTCTTGTCTGGCTTCAGCACCAGCGCTTCACGCGCTGCTGTCAGCTCCGCCAGCGCCGTGTCCACTTCGGCCTGCGTGGCCGTGGAGCTCGTAAGCACTGCTTGCGCAGTCGTCAGCTTGGACTCGTAACTCGTCCAGCTTCCAGGTGTGTAGTCTTCCTCATCCAACGTGGAAGACACATCCACCTCCGCTTGCAGCTTGCTCTTGTCCACCACTGGCTTCAGCACCAGTGCTTCACGCGCTGCCGTCAGTTCTGCCTGCGCCGTGTCCACTTCCGCTTGTGTAGCCGTGGAACTCGTAAGCACCGCTTGCGCGGTAGTCAGCTTGGACTCGTAATTCGTCCAGCTTCCAGGTGTGTAGTCTTCATCAATCAGCGTGGAAGACAAATCCACTTCCGTTTGCAGCTTACTCTTGTCTGGCTTCAGCACCAGCGCTTCACGCGCTGCGGTCAGCTCTGCTAGCGCCGTGTCCACTTCCGCTTGTGTAGCCGTGGAACTCGTAAGCACCGCTTGCGCGGTGGTCAGCTTGGACTCGTAATTCGTCCAGCTTCCAGGTGTGTAGTCTTCCTCGTCCAACGTGGAAGACACATCCACTTCCGCTTGCAGCTTGCTCTTGTCCACCACTGGCTTCAGCACCAGTGCTTCACGCGCTGCGGTCAGTTCCGCCAGCGCCGTATCCACTTCCGCTTGTGTAGCCGTGGAACTCGTAAGCACCGCTTGCGCGGTAGTCAGCTTGGACTCATAACTCGTCCAGCTTCCAGGTGTGTAGTCTTCCTCATCCAGCGTGGAAGACAAATCCACTTCCGCTTGCAGCTTACTCTTGTCTACTACAGTAATTGTTTTGGAGGCCATGTTGGTTTTTCCGTTTTTGGCCGAAGTCACTTCTACCGTGTATTTGCCATACGGCAGTGCCGCTTCCGGCTTAAAGCTCCATGTGCCATCCGCATTCACAGTAACTGTGGGAGTTCCGATGGTTTTATCGTCCTCATCTTTGATGACTGCCGTTACTGTAGCCCCAGGATCTGTCGTTCCCTGGAACTCCGGCTTGGGATCGGTTACCGTCTCTCCGCCCGGAGCTGTGATCTCAATTGCGGGCACCGGAAGATTAACCGTAATCCCCTTGGTGGCAACTGCAGATTTCACACCTTTGGTTGCTGTCGCCTCAACGGTGTACTTCCCATCGTGTAAGTCGCTGCCCGGGGTGAACGACCATGTCCCGTCTGCTTCAACCACAGCATTTCCGCCTGCGCCAGTTACGATCTGTCCATCTTTATCCCTGATTACAATTGCTACGGCAGAACCCTCTTCAGCCTCTCCTGTAATCTCAGGTTTAGGTACATTGACCGGACTTCCCGCAGGCTGGGTGATCTTAAGTGAATCAATGAATTGATCCCTTGGACTGACCGCAAACGGCTTAGCAGGGGCTCCGTAAGTGCTCTTGAGCGAACCCGTGCCATCATAGGACACGTTCACCGTTTTCCCTTTAACATCCGTTCCCTCAGGCAGCGTCAAAATCAGCTTCTTGGAATCGGCAGAGTCCACTCTGTAGGTGAGGCTGCTTATAGGCACGGCTGTGCCTCCAACCTCAACAATGAAGCCTGCCAGATTGTCCGTGGTCATCTCCTGGTCGAAGGCCAGCACGATCTCATGTCCATCCTGCGCAATTTGTTCCAGCAGAGAGTTCTGAAGCTCAGGAGCCTCTGCCGCAAAAGTGAAGTATTGCCCATCCTTGAGCGTCACCTTCGCAGCATAGTGAGCTTTATTGGCAAGTGTGATTGAACTGAGCTCATACTCAGTGGCTTGTGCGAAGTCCGTGTCCGTATCGCTCACCAGCAGCTTTACGGCTCCCGGGGCAGCCGATGCAGGAATGGCGATTTCCACCTCTCCTACAGTCCCGTTATTCTGAACCTTCCAGATCCGCTGGGCCAGATACCAATCCGTCGAGCCAAGCTGTTCAGTGAATTTAACAGGTTTGCCATTATCGCCCCAGATGAGGTATTGCTTATCCGCAAGCGCAGCCGTATTTCCGCTGTTTGCTTCAGCAAGTCCGCCCAGACCGATTGCGACTTGTGTGTCTTTATTAATGCTTCGGCTTTGCTTCTGGTCCAGCTCCTCCAGAATGTCTTTGCCAAGGCCCGCCACATTGTGATGATACGCCGCGTTGGCCGTCTTGCTCCACAGGAGAGTACCATCCGTACCAATGTAGTCATGGTCTAAAGTGATGCCGTATTTTACAGCAAGATATGTCTCAATCTTCGCTGCATCAGCACTTGTGATGGTGTCATATAAAATAATTTCCGCTACTTCCGCATTCAGACCGGACCAGTTATACTGGGCAGGCGCATTAGTCGCTCCAATAGACGGGGTGAAGGAGAAGGCTGGAAAAACACTCCTTGTAACAGTTGTATTTTTCCCGTCAATACTGGCGGTATGGCCCGGTGCTCCTATTTGATAATTTACAAGCTGGTGCCTATCCCGAATCGTCGAAGCGACATAAGTGTATACATTTGTTTCACCCGGACCTGTACTTACACTGTTACCATAGCCGCCCATAACAATTACACCGTTGGAAGACTTTTGATCCGAGCTGCCAACGAGAGCCCCTGCACTTCCATCCTCCGGCCATTTGTACACCGTATACCCTGACCGGAATGTAATCGCTTTGTCACCCAGCAGCTTCGCCGACGAACTATAATGATACGCGCCTAAAGGATTGGCAAACTTCACACTCGGATTAAAATTCACTCCGCTTTCATTGTACTGCGGAACTTTTGCCCCATTAGGAAGGTCGAGCGTGAACGCCACAGGGTTAGGAGAACGATCCTGCCAGCCTGTCAATCCTCCATTTGCAGCCGCTGCGCCATCATCCGCCTTCAGCCATAATACCGGCGCCTGAAGACTTCCGCCTGGAGTTCCGCTGGCCGCGTGCACCTTCGATGTCACAACTGCCGAAGAGAAACCGCTGGCCACCAGTGTCAGCGACAGCAAGACCTTTGCTGGCCTGCTCCACCATCCTTTACGTTTTGCATGAGATTCCATCTTTCACCTTCCGCCCCTTCTATAGTCCTTGTTTGAAACTCGAAGAGATAAAAAGGCAGACGGTTCCTTTGTGTTAATCGCCATCTCGAGCTCCAAACAGAACTCTTTGTAGTAGTAAATACAAATCCGGCAACTTCAACTCTGCTAACCTCTGAATCCTTACAGCAAGCTCAGCGTTCTTCCGTCCATGGCAATACCGCCATGCTTCAGCAGCAGCACTTCAAGATCGCTCTGATGAATCCCTCCTTTGACCTGCTGTTTTAAGAACTGCTGACAATGGGTCAGACTGCTCAGGGGAAGAACGCAGACGGTCACACATGCATTTAACTTAACCCGTTCCCGGACCTAAGCCATACTGGCACACAGAATAGTGCCTCCAATCATGTTAATAAGCGCATGTGAACAAAATCTGAACATTTTCGACAAATTGGTGATTTTTTCATACAAAAATCTCGTATCCCCCTATAAAATATGCGCTAAAACACTAGGCTATGGTTCGAATTTTATTTTCGTCATTTATTTTTGTCACATCTGCTGATAAAGCTTTTTACAGACAAAAACTCCGGCAGTCCGCATAAATGCAGAGCCGGAGTCTTCGTCATTCTTCCATATCATAAATACCAGAGCTAATCACTCTACGCCAATCCTATACATGAATTGTTCACTTGCTTGAATCTATTGTCCCGCTGCCCCGGACATCTGTAATAACCTTGGTAGCAATAATCTTCCCGGACTGATCCAGTCCTTCGATTTCGAACGGAACGCCCGCCGTCGCCGCTTGAAAAGCAAACCAAATCGTCCGGCCCTGCGACGTCTGAATCAGCTTTGCCTCGGACTTATCGGTCCCGGTCTGCTTTTGCTGAACGATAATCTGCTGAATAGACGGGTCCAGCACCTCACCGAACACCATAGGAAACGGAGTGGAGATTTGCTCCAGCTCAGGCAGCCTCATATAATTCATTGCCGACAAGGAAGGGTCTCCGTCCATCCCGTAGCCCGCCCCCCAGACCCACTTCCAGCCGATCCAGGTTTTGCGGACATATTCGACTTGAAGATTGCTGCGGTCCTGATCACCCGAACGGGTCAGAAAAACAAGCTTCCCCCTGCCAACAGTCTCCTCATGTACCACCGTCATAGAATCAGTCTCACGGAATAACCTTACGGCCTCCTCCGGACTTGAGCCCAGAGGAATCTGGAGCGACTGATTCATTCCCAATGAGCGGGACATCCGCTGGTCCGACCACCCGCCGGGTCTTTCATACATATATAACAATAAATAGAGTACCGCTACAGAAGCCAGAATCACTCCCGCAGCCATCCCCCATCTCCGTGTAGTTTTCATGAGTGCATCTCCCGTCCCGATTGTTTGCGCTTACAACAGCTTCCATTTAACTATAGATGATTTCGGTCCAGATTACAAAATCCCCCCATACCATATAAAAAGCCTGTAGCGCAAGCCCCTCCGGGACCCTGTCTACAGGCGGTATTTCCTTATAGTAATTGAATGGATTCCAATATACTTATTTTATTTAACTTCTGTAGCTCCAGTTACTTTACCTTCAAGCACAGCCGTTGCCTTCACATCTTCGCTGGAGAAGTACAGGTTGCCGTCGATTGTAGCATCCTTATACAGGTTGAAGCCGTTAGCTTCTACATATACATCACCTTTGATCGTACCGCCTTGAACGCGGAAGTTCTCGCTCTGTACAGTTACTTTTGGTGCTGTAAGGGTGTAAGTAGCTGTAACTTTGTGGTCTGCATCCTGTGCGTACAGGGCCAGCTTACGATAGATTGGCTTAGCTGTATCGTTCTTGTCGTGGAATTCACCTGCTACCACTACATCCTTGTCCACAGTCAGATCATTCAGAATAGCAACGATCCAGGTACCTTTGTCGCTCACTGCACTAATGAAAGCATCTGCCTGGTTCACGATTGAAGCGGAGGTAACTGCATCTGCCTGTTCTGTTGCTGGTGCAGTTGTAGCTGCTGCCCCTTTATCTGCATTGTTTTTATCCGATCCACAACCCGACAACAAAGCTACCGATACCCCTGCTACTACTAATACTTTAAATAATTTCATTTTAATTCCCCCTGTTTCTTTAAGTTAACTTTATTATATATTAAAATTTTATGAATACAACGTGATAATTTTCACGAATTTGTGTCTTTTTTCACAAACATTCATATTTGCTCTCTCAACATATCCTCCCACTCCTCTCTAAGCAGCCCCATTCGGATAGAATCATAGTATATTCCGCCCTCAACTTCTATTACCCAATTGTTCACACAGCCAATAATTTCGGCTCGCTTCCTGTAATACGTCTCCCATGTAATTCGTTTGTGTTCATAATAAGGCGCATCCCATTTCTTCCATTCCGGCGCTTCCTCTTTATATGCGAGTTCCCATAGCCTGTGTAGATCCCCTTTAGCTATTGGGCGAATCTGCAGTTCATGATCCTGAATCATACAATCCCTCCGTAACAGTTAATATGTTGCCAACTAATCTTATAATAACTGACTAGAGGAAGCCCCGGCTGGTAATGAATGTGTATAAGCAAATTGGACATCCCGGCGGCAGATTGAGATAATACAGGGAAATTCAACGAGCGAGTACACAGACATTCAAGTCATAAGTCATAGTTGTATTACGTGCAATTAAAAACAGTAAAAAAGACGCCTTCACACTTATAATTGTAGTCTGTACAACTAAATCTTCCCTAATGGGTTCGAACTAAAGCAGGTAGGGCATTTTAATTGTACGAAGTACAGCTAAACCGATCAGCGGTGGTAAAAGGAGCGTTTTAGTTGTACAAAATACAATTAAGCCTGCCGCATCTACCATAATCGTTAGGGGCACGGCCACTATTCACGTTTTGGCCGTGCCTATATACGTATAAACAGAAAGGATAATCCCAATGAACCTGTCCACCCTATCGGCCTCGCTTGCGCCGTTGAATCTGCGGAGCTGCCTGATTCAGCAGCAAGGCAGGCTGATCTTCGAATATTATAGAGATCCGCGCACGGCCTCCGAGCTGGCGAAGATCAATTCCTGCACCAAGAGCATCCTCTCTGCCCTGATCTGCATCGCCATGGACCAGGGGCTGCTGCCCGGCCCTGAGGCTCCGCTCAGCGAATTCTTCCCGCAGCTCCGGCGCGATAAGGATGCGCGGAAACAGGACATTACGCTCGAACAGCTGCTGACCATGTCAGCAGGCTTCCGCTGGACGGAATTCGGCGGGGCCAATTCCTTCCCGAAGATGACCCGTTCCCCCCACTGGGTGAATTATGTGCTGGAGCAGCCGGTTGCGGATGAGCCGGGTACCCGGATGGAATACAATTCGGGAATCTCGCAATTGCTGTCTTCGATTCTGGTACAAGCCACAGGACAGAGCACAGCCAGCTATGCCGAACAGGTTCTCTTCGGACCGCTCGGCATCCGGGACTATGAATGGGAATCGGACCCCCAGGGCATCCATACCGGCGGCTTCGGGCTGAAGCTGCGGCCTGTAGACCTGCTGAACTTCGGACAGCTCTTTTTGCAGCAGGGGGTATGGAAGGATTCGCAGATTATCTCCGGCAGTTGGGCTGCACGTTCGGTACAGCCAGTCATGCACACAGAGCCTCCCCGCCACGGAGGGTATGGCTGGCATTGGTGGACCGATGCCCTGACCTGCAGCTCAGCCGCCGGAGAATCCAGTCTGGTAGACTACTATTACGCCCGCGGGTATGCCGGACAATTCATATATGTAGTGCCGGAGCTTCAGCTTGTTATTGTGCTGACCCAGGATAACAAACGCGGGAAGAATAATCCTCCGGTGGATGTGTTCCGTGACTATATCGTGCCTGTACTGGGATCTATTTAAGCTTGCTCCTGACCCTGCTGGCAACATACCACAAGAGCGGACACAACAAGTTGAAGAAGAATACATTGAGATACCAGACTTCATTCAGCTCGGCAACCACTGAGGGATTATCCCAGACATTCATCGCTAAGGGTATGGAGACCAGCGCCATGGGGATCAGCAGTCCCTTATAATGCTTAATTCCGAACAATTCAGCGCAGCCATGAGCTGAGACGAAGAGGGTAAGAATCAGCCGGTAAAAAATGACCATGAACCAGATGATCGTAACGATTGTCTCAATCCGCTCATAGAATCCGCCTATCGTTACCGTTTTGGCCGCGAACTGGCTGACATAAGGCATATTGGGCGGCAGGCTTTCTCCCAGCACCGCAATAATCAGCACCGTCAGCAGGAGCAAGGCGACACAGGTAATCCAAGTGCTGTGGACGAGCGCTTTTTGATAAGAGGCTTTGTCCTTAATGAATGGAACCAGGAACAAGCTTAAGGCCACCTCGCTGCTTGGATAACCCAGGAACATAACCGTGCCCTGGAATACGGGCTGAACCCCCTTCTCAAAGAGGGGCAGGAAGTTGGACCATTCCGCACCGTACAGCAGGGACAGCAGGAACAGCAGCAGCAGGAACATTGCAACCGGGAACGTAATTTCAGCAGACCGGCCGACCGCAATAATCCCTTTATACAGACAATAGACCAAGGCGAACAGAATCAGGACATATATTGCAGATGGCGGAGTCTCTATAAAAAGGTCGTTGCTGGTAAAGTCCCCGAGGCTGCGGAGCGTCAGGACAAAGATGAGAAAGGGGACACAGAATATATACAGGGCCAGCATGATTTTACCGCCCGCCTTCCCCAGAATACGGCTTAGAAATTGTCCCAGAGAATCGCCGCTCATCTGGGTGTATAGCGCCACGAATAACCGGATGATCAGCAGTTGAACCAGCATGCCCAGCAGGATTGGTGCCCAGGAATCCCTACCGGACAGCCCGATGACCATAGAAGGCAGCCCCAGCAGCGCACTTCCCCAATAATGCAGCGTCAGCAGCATCATTAACTGGCGGGAGCTCATCTGTCCATCCCCTCCTTTATTAAGTCTACCCCCAGTTAGCCTAGAATGCCGCCCGGCTTCAAGAATTGCAGCAGGTTAATGAACGGCCGCAGCAGATCCGGGGTGAACCCGTCTTTAGCCGACACAATATTTAAGCCCAGTGCTATCGCGTACAGAGCATACACCAGCGTTTTCTCCCGGAGTCTGCCCCGTTTCTTGCGGTACCGGCTGAATTGCCACATCCATAACAGCATATTGATTGAGATTAGAAAAGCATTCATGCATCCGGTTCCTTAAATGGCGGATTTACGATTCTTCCTCTGCCCTTAATGATGTATTCCACAACCACCTTCACATCCATCCTGCTGAATTTCTCATTCCATTGATCCTTCCATTGACTCCAGTACCGGGGATGCTTCTGATGGAATTTGGTGCCGAAGCCAAAAATATCGACACCAAAATGGTTCTGCACATCCCTGATTCCAGTCGCAATCAGCGCCTCCGTCCGTGCAATAGCCATCACCTTCATCTTCTCCAGCGTCTCCCGGCTGTTCAAATCAAGGTTACATCCCACCTCTCCCACATTCGCCTCAATTCTTACCTTGACAGTGGCCGAGGGCTCCCCGTTTCGCACCTCAGGCTTAATGGAGGTCTTGGCATCCAGTACCTCCATTACAAAATCCCCGTCCATGTCCGGGCAGTCCACCTTACCCACTGTCGATTTCACTTTACCCGTCACATAGTTATAGGCTTTGCTGTCTCCTTCATTCAGCCAGCCTAGCAGGATGTCATCCTTCAGCACCCCGATGCCCCGATACTCAAATTTGAGCGGGCTGTTAATGGAATCTACATTTTCCTTCGTCTTCCCCTTCTCCAGATCGCCCACCAGTTTCAGACCGGTCAATACAGCCTCCTGGCCATCCAGATCAAACCATTTCATCAGATCAAGCAGGCGTACCGCCGAAGTCGGTGCCCAATTCTTCTGCGACCCGTTCAGCGAATCATAGAGGTCTCTGGCCGGCAGCCGTTCCAGAGGTGTCATGATCGACAAGGCATCGTAAGCTGTTCCCTCCCGGACGATGGCCACATCGAAATCCGGCCGGACCTCGTGATCCCTGAACAGGAAATCCAGCGGCTTGCGGATGCCTTCCCTGGCCACAGCCTCGTCCAGCAGCAGCATGCTCAGATGGGATAGATAGACCTTACGCGGCAGCATGGTGGTCAATTTACGCAGAGCTTCCATAATCGTTGCCGACTCCGTGGCAACGACAAGGGCAGGCGGTCCTCCCGCGCCGCCGCTGCTGGCAGCCGCCAGACTGGGCGCAACAATCTGGACGGTTACCCGGTAGCCCTTGTCCGTACGGTCAATGCCAAGACCGATGGCGACCGCCAAATCGCCCAGCTCCTTGCGGCTCCAGCAGCCCGTTAACGGCATACTCATCAGAACCAGTGCGCAGATCAGGATGACCGTCCTTCTCATGGCTAGGCCCCATTCCTGGTGCGTTTATTCCGCGAGCTGGACCAATAAGGACTTCGGAAGACACCGTCTACCTGTTCGTTCTTCAGATAAGGCGCATAAGGCCGCATGTATGGGACTCCCGCAGACTCCAGGCTGCAGATATGCACGGTCAGAATGACGAACCCTACAGTAATCCCGTATATGCCGAACGAAGCCGCCGCACCCATGAACAGAAACCGGATGAGCCGGATGGGGATCGACATATTATAGGCAGGAATGACGAAGCTTGAGATCCCGGTGATCGCCACCACGATAACCATCCCGGCGGAGACAATCCCAGCGTCTACCGCGGCCTGTCCCACAATGAGAGTTCCCACAATGGATACCGCCTGACCGATGTTGCGGGGCATGCGGATTCCCGCTTCGCGTATGATTTCAAAGGTGATCTCCATCAGCGTTGCTTCAACGAATGCCGGGAACGGCACCCCCTCGCGCTGGAACATAATGCTCAGCAGCAGCCGGGTGGGCAGCAGATCCTGATGGAAGGTTGTAATGGCGATATAGAGCCCGGGAGCAAAGATACTGACGATTACAGCTGTAAGCCGCAAGATCCGAATCAGACTGGAGAACAGATAAGGCTGATAGCTGTCCTCTGCCGACTGGATGAAATCCAGGAACAGGGAGGGAACAATCATGACAAAGGGGGTTCCGTCCACCATAATGGCTACCCTGCCTTCTGCCAGCCCTGCCGTGATGCTATCCGGACGTTCCGTGTTCAGTACAGTCGGAAACACCGTGTATTTATTGCTCTGCAGATATTCTTCAATGAATTCGCCTTCCAGTACGGTCTTCAGTCCGATCTGATCGAACATCTCCGAGACCCGGTTCAGCACCTGCTGATCGGCCAGCCCTTCGATATAGAGGATTGAAATATCCGTCTGCGTGACCTGCCCTACGGTGCGGGTTACAATTCTCAGACGCTCATCCTTCATTTTCCTGCGGATCATCGTAATATTAGTGCGCAGATCATCCGTGAAGCCTTCCTGCGGCCCCCGGATCACCGTTTCCGTCTTGGTTTCGTCGATACTCTTCTTCTCATACCCCTGGATGGCAAGCGCAAGCGCCTCTTCGCAGCCGTCAATCAGCACCAGGACACAGCCGGATAAAATATCCTTGACCGCTCCGCTCAGGTCCCCGGTCGTTCGGACCTGTCCTGCACTCAGGATGTGGTTGCTGAAATAGTCCAGCAGGCTGAGCCCGTCCGGGGCGGGCTGTGCGGACTGTATCGCCGGAATGAACGACTCCTCCAGGACCTGATTGTTCACCATCCCGTCCAGGAAGATTAACTGAATAATTGTTTCCTGCTGTACACCGGCCCAATCCAGACGAAGCGACCGGACGCTAACATCCGAGCTATTTCCCAGTCTGCGGCTGATCAGCTCCGTATTGATGTGAGACTCCCGGCTCAGTCGCTGTGGATGCTCATTATCCAAGTGACCGGGATGTTGTTCATGAAATTTCATGTGTAGTCTCTCCCTGCTGTATCGTCGCATAGTTATGTATCCAGTGTTGCCTAAGTGGGTTTATTTCTAAACCACGTAGCAGCGGCTTTTCCAGTCAAAAAAAAGCCCCTTCCCCTGGCCAAGAGAGAAAGAGCTTATTATGTACAGACGCACAAATCCCCGCTGCCTGATTGCTTAAGGCCCGGGGATTCATGTGTTGATTACGCTATTCAATTCAATCATTTCCTCCAAGTAACAAAAGCCATATCCCTGACATGGTGATTGTTCTCAATTTCATGTTCACTTCATGCTTCCGTGTTGCCCGTTCGCTCCATTCCGGAGTGTTGCTCCATGTCCTGCATATGGGGTGGATTCCCGCGTACACGATTTCACGAAAAACGTTTTCACGGACGTTTTCCCTACTGTGAGGAATCGCAGTTGTACGCTTCGCTAACCTTTTTCATTGGAATCACGCTCTTTCTTCCGCAAGAGACTTCTCCTGCTTGAATGATAAGCTTCGTTCTTCTTCTAAAAAAGATTTGTTCCTGGATTCCCGCATACCCACGATCTGCCAGAAGATGTTATCATCCACCTTCTTCATCAGCAGCCGATTCCGGCATGCTTCGCTAACGCTAGTACATCGGGGCTCTCTCCTTTCCTTCATTCATTGCTAAATTTAGGAATGAGACCATCACCTGCGGTACCACTTGTAATGCTTGGGGCTCTTGATGCTGTGGTTCCTGTGGTGATGTCTACATTATACCTGAGAAACGCTTAAAATTAAACTTTCAAAAACCTGCATATCCCCGCAGAATCTGCGATATTCCAGTAGGATTGCAAATAAAATGCCTATCTCTAAACATTGCTCCGTTTACGGATTATTTGCTCCCGTTAGCTGATCTTTTTCATGTATGCGCTATCATTTCACATGAAAATGAATGGCCAGCCTGAGGAATTCCTTCCCCGGACTGGCCGGTGTGTCTACAGGGTGAGACTATGATTTCTATGCTTGCGGCTGAATACCACCAGCAGATAAATTCCATAGAGCAAATACAGAATATTAAGAATGGAGACGATGAGTACCTCATGCTCGAGATTCTCATTGCTGACCATGGCCAGTGCATCGTAGATAAAATGGAACGCGATCAGCGGAACAATATTCCGGCCTGTCTCCATCAGCAAGGCGAGCACACAGCCCAGCAGCAGCGCATTGATAACCTGGAGAATCGTATGTATGATATCATTTCCGCCAAAGGCGTTGGCCATATGCAGAACCCCGAAGAAGATGGAGGAGAACACAATATAAAAGACCGGCCCTTTGGATTTCAGAACATTCCAGATCACACCTCTGAAAATAGCTTCCTCGGTATAGCCCACCAGCAGGGTCATAATGACGATACTGATGATTTCAGGCGCTCCCAGTTCAACGTTGATTCCATTCATCAGCGGCTGGGCCACCGCAATAATAAGCAGCGGGATGTAGAACAGCACCGCCCGGGACGGACCGGCCTCAAGCCTGCGGAAGCCGAAGCTGACGAGCGAAGAATCCTTTCTTTTCATATAAAGGGTTACAATAATGCCCATAACCAGGAAGGCGCAGGCCTGGGCATTCCGTATCCCCATATCGCCGAATTCCATAATCGTGGCTACAGCGGAGGCAACGGATACAGCCAGAGTCAGGACCACTCCCCATACCAGCGAGTATACGAGCGGATGTCCTTGTGCAGCAGTGTTTTTCATTTCAAATCTCCTTTATAGTAGGCTAACGTATTGCCGCTTCAGGACAATAATGGTCTAATTGTATGCTATGATGCCAAATTATACGATATCTATATAATCTTCCAGTGGGCATTGCGGTCTGTACATGCTATAATCTCTGAATCCTGCAATGAGAATGGAACAACAACATGAACAGTCCTATCAAGATCTTCAAAGTGACCGTGCAGCTGGAAAAGGATGAATATGGTCTTGAGGTCAGCCATTGGCGTCTGCTGGTGGAAACGAACCGCTATTACGAGATCAAGCCGGAGAGCGGACCGGTTAAACGGATCTACAAAGAAAAATTGAATACGGTAATGGATGACACCAAATCCTATACAGACGGCTATCTGGCCTGTTCAGCGTTCTGTAACGAGGACCGTATAGATGATATGCATACTGAAATGCTGCATGCGCTCCAGATGAAAATCAAGGCGTATATGGCGGAGCTTCATTTGAACCAGCAGGCCATAGAGCTGCAGTTCAAGAGTCCAAGGTCTATCAGAAGCTGGAAGTAGACACCTGTCTCGCCTTCGTCTACAACACAAAATACCGGAGAAGTCCGCAGGCTACTGCAACTTTTCCGGTTTTTTGGCCTTGCTATTCCGTTACAGCAGTCCTGCGTTCTTCATCGCGTGTTCCCAGCTAGTAATCAATGGCTAACGAGATAAGAAGCATCCAGAATCAGGGCGACCCGGCCGTTGCCCAGGATCGTTGCCCCGGACAGATGATTCATCGTCCCCAGATACGCGCCCAGGGACTTGATGACCACCTCCTGGTTGCCGATGATCTCATCGACTGCGAACGCAGCGATCCGGTCAACAGATCTTACAATTACGAGCGGAATCGTCTTGGAACGCCGCTCTGTGCGCGGGTAATGCAGCTTGTCTCTGAGCCAGGAGAGCGGAACAATCCGCCCGTGGTTGATAATCGCCTGCTCCCCTTGAACGACCTGTATCTCTTCGGGGGAGATCCGCACAATCTCAGCCACATTATACATCGGTAGAATCAGAACACGCCCGGACACCTTGACCAGCAGCCCCTTGATAATAGCCAGTGTAAGCGGCAGACGGATTGTAAACAGAGTCCCTGCCCCCGGCTCGGTCTGAATATCTATGATTCCGTTGAGACGTCCAATCTGACTGCGGACAATATCCATCCCCACACCCCGCCCAGACACTTCACTGACCTCGGAGGCTGTGGAGAAGCCTGGCTCGAAGATCAGACTAACGGCTTCCTGCGCGGTTAAATACCCTGCCTGCTCTTCTGTAATGATCCCTTTGCTGAGCGCAGAGGCTGTAATCCGGGCGGCATCGATGCCCTGTCCGTCATCCTCCAGACGAATCACGACCTGGTTCTCCTCATGAAAAGAAGTA
The DNA here is from genome assembly GCF_038006885.1 of Paenibacillus sp. FSL R7-0302. Lineage (NCBI taxonomy): Bacteria > Bacillati > Bacillota > Bacilli > Caryophanales > Paenibacillaceae > Paenibacillus > Paenibacillus sp. FSL R7-0302. The sequence continues at coordinate 2,061,136 of NZ_JBBOWB010000001.1, read as the reverse complement.
AGCGTAATTCTGCCCTTCGGAGCCTTGCCCTGCTGCACGCGCACCTCTGGACTCTCGATTCCATGATCGGCGCTGTTACGGATCAAGTGGATTAGCGGATCACTTAGCTCTTCAATGATCATCCGGTCCAGCTCGGTCTCGCCTCCCTGAATCTGCAGCTCAATGTCCTTGCCCAGCTTCTGGGCCAGATCTCTGACCAGCCGCGGGAAACGGTTGAACAGCTGGTCGATCGGCAGCATCCGGGTCTTCATGACCCCTTCCTGGAGCTCCTTAATAATCCCGCCCATATGATCCGATATAGAGCCGATATCAGGCAGAACCTTGGCGGGATCCGTACGTTGTCCATTAGCGCTCAGATCGGCCAGAGAGGTCTGCTCGATCAGCAGCTCCCCCACCAGATTCATCAGATGGTCCAGCCGCTCCACACTCACCCGGACGGTTGACTGTACCTCATGGGATTTCCCCTTGCCTGGAGTAGAGGACGGAGGTTCTGCAGACACCGGTCCGGCCGTGGCCTGGACGCCAGTTCCGGCAGCAGGTGCGGGCACGAATGGCGTAATGACAATGCTCTCGACATCGGTCTCCCCTGCCAGCTGCTCGGACACCTGCCGGAGCTCGCGCGGGGAAGCAGCGACTACAGCAAATTGGCTGTAGCGGGCGTCTTCATCGGCTCCCGGCGCCGCCGGGGGTGCCAGGGCAGCAGCAATCACCGGCCCGCAGACCTCTTCGATACGCTGCAAGAGGATATAATGCCGGGCCGCCTTCATCTGGCAGTCCTCTCTCAAGGTGACTACCAGAGCCAGCAGCGAGTAGCCCGCTGCCACGGCCTCTTCCGCCTGAAGCAGCTCCGCTGCATTTAAGACCGGAAGCAGCACCGGCTGAAGTTCAGCCGGCTTATTAATCAGCGCCTTGATCTCCGCAACCACAGCTGAGCAGTCTGTAAAGCTCTCCCCGCTGACATACTGAGTGCGCAGCAGCTTCATCGCATCCAGCGCCCGGAAGAGCGTATCAATCAGATGGCCGGTAATCTCCGGCTTCTTCTCCCGCACCCACTCCAGCGCATACTCCACCTCATGCGTGAGATCGCTCATCTCGCGGAAGCCCATCGTGGAGGCTGAGCCCTTGATCGTATGGGCTGCGCGGAAGATCGTCTGAATCAGCTCAGCGGTTGGAGCATGCTCCAGCGCAAGCAGGGACTGGTCGATCCGCTCTAATTGTTCGTTCAGCTCTTCTATGAATATATCGCGGTAAGCCGACAGTTCCATCATCATTGCTTGTTCCCCTTTTTACCCGCCCAATATTTCTTCGAGCTTCAGAATACCGATCAGCTGGTCATCCCGCTGTCCCACTCCGTGGAACACCGCATCGCGGCTGCGGTTATGTCCGCCTGCCGGCGGATGAATCTCGGCGTACGTAGTCACCTTGTTCACCTTATCTACAATCAGTCCGACGAATTCCTCGCGGTAGTTAACCACAATAATTCTTGTGCTCCGGGTATAAGGCTCATCCGCCATTCCCAGCAGATTGCGCAGGCTCATGACACAGACCACCTTGCCGCGCAGATTGACTACACCTTTGACTTCATTCCGGCTGAAGGGGATATCTGTAATGCTGAGCATTTTGATAATCTCATGAATCTCTTCAATCCGGATGGCACAGGTCTCGGCTCCTACCGCAAGCTCGATGTATTGTTCCTTCTGTAAGGATGACATGGCTTCACCTTCCGTCTGTTGAATTAATGGGTCTTGAATGCGGCAGCGGACTTGGCCAGATCCTCGGATAACAGCGCCAGGGCCTGGCAGGTAGCCGCCGTCTCTTCAGAAGCCGCTGCTGATTCCTCGCTGGAGGCCGCAATGGATTGAACCGAGTCCATCACCTCAGCAGCCTGTGCTGATTCCTCTTCGCAGGCGGCAGCAATCTCGTTGACCTTGAGTGAGGAGGTGTTGACCATCTTAATAATCTGCTCGAAGGCCTGGCTGGTCATCGAAGACTGCTCTACGCTCTCAGCGACCGCCCTCACACTCTGCTTCGTATTCTCCTGCATGACCTTGATAATCTTCGTAATCTCCTTCGTGGCATCGCTGCTGCGTTCGGCCAGCTTGCGGACCTCGTCCGCCACCACGGCGAAGCCGCGCCCCTGTTCTCCGGCACGCGCCGCTTCAATCGCTGCGTTCAGGGCCAGGAGATTGGTCTGCTCGGCGATATCGTCGATCACTTCGATGATATCCCCGATTTTGCTGGAATCGTCTTCAAGCTGCTTCATCTGGTGATTCACCGTCTGCATTCCTTGCAGCGAAGTCTCCACCACATATCCGCCTTCCCGGGCGGTCCGCACGGTATCGTTGGAGAGCTCTGCCGCTTCCTCGGCACTGGAGGCCACAGAATCAATCGCCAGCGACAGCTCCTTGAACAGCTCGGTGATATTGGTCGCTGCCGCCGACTGATTGGTGCTGGTGCTCGCAATCTCCTGGGTGCTGGCTGAGATCTGTTCGGAAGAGGCTGCAACGCTCTGTGAATTCATCACAATTCCATTGATTAGATCCTTCAGGTTATGAACCATCCGGTTCAGGGCTGTGGCAAGCTGTCCGACTTCATCCTTAGTAGATATATCCGCTTGCTGCGTCAGATTTCCATTAGCCACTTCTGTAGCTACATGCAGCATCTGCATCAGGGGTCTGGAGATCGATCTTGCGATCAGGTAGCCGATCATAATACTGAGGATAACCGCCGCAATGACTACCGAGATTGTAAGGATGAACGCCGAGGAATAAGCGGATTGTGAATGGTTGTTCGCCTCATCTGCCAGCTCAACATTCACTTTGATCAGACCATCCAGATTGTTCAGCACATTCTGCCCCTGGACGGTCAACTGTGTAGTCAGAAATGTATTGAAAGCAGCCGCATCATCTTGCTCCGCCAGAACCAGCGCCTGATCGAACAGCTTCTCATAGCTTGCATACTCCTGGTCAAACGAGGCCAGCAGCTCCTTTTCACGGGCAGTGGTCGCCAGCGGACGGTAGTTATCCACCTTCTGGACAATTTCCTGACGGCCTGAGGCAATCTTTTGTTTATAATCGGTAATTTTATCTGTATCTGTTGTATTGCTCATATCCCGTGTATAGACCCGGTTAAGCTGATAGCTGATCTCGGCGGCAGACAAATCTCTGACCGAGATCAGGTTATTGCTGTACATTTCCTTCATATTCTGATTGCTGGTGCGCAGGGATAAGACCGAATAGACTCCAAGTCCTGCCAGGATTAAAGAGACGATCAAAAAAGCGGAGACGATCTTTGTAGCTGTTTTCAAATTCCCGAACCATTTCATAGTGCTTCCCCCTGTAGTTACAACATCGTGTCCATCTTGTCGGCGGTATTCTAACACTCCCCCATCAGCCGGCGGGACATCATTAGCTATATTTCGACATTTTATATCAAAAAAATTATATTCTAATTTGTGTTTTTCATATTTTTTTCATCAAACTCAGTGCAATCCTCCTCTTCACAAATTGAAATGTTCACTATTCCGTAGCTTGATGCAGAATCCGCTTGACAGAACATAGAAATAAGTTATAAATAGACATAATTAGCAATCGATTCATTCCCATTTTATCCCCCGCGAAAAGAGGCTTGTCATGTCAGCAAAAGTACCTGTGGCCGAAAAACTGGTGTACTCAGGCGGTCTGCTGGGCCAGAATATGCTCTACAGCTTCATGTCGATGTACATCCTGTTCTTCTATACGGATCTGCTGGGAATTCCGGCAACCACCGCCAGTGTCATTCTGGTCGCAGCAAGTATTATCGATGCTTGTCTTGATCCGCTCATGGGCATGATTACCGACAAAACACGCTCCAGATGGGGGAAATTCAGGCCTTATCTGCTGTTCGCCCCTTGTCTGATCGCGCTGGCAACCGTCCTCTGCTTCTGGGACTTCGGCGGTTCCCGGACTGTGACTCTTGTAATCGCTACCGTCTCTTACCTGCTATGGGGAATGCTGTACACGGTCTGTGACACGCCGCTCTGGGCCTTGTCGTCCGTAGTCTCCACCGATCCGGGGGAACGCACCTTATTCGTCACACTGGGCAAAATCGGCGGGACGCTCGGCGCGGTCGTTATCACCATCGGCGGTATCCAGCTTCTGCTCGCCTTCGGCGGTGAACGGAATACGCAGGCTTATCTCTACTCGGCAATCATTATCGGGGTCATCGCAGCGCTGTCGATTGTCCTGACCGGGATGCTCACCAAGGAACGGGTCGTCCCTTCCGCTGAGAAGATCTCATTCCGCCAGAACCTGCAAACGGTGTACAAAAACAAGCCGCTGCTCACCCTGCTCGCCTCTCTCCTGATTATCAACCTGGTGAACGGCATCCGGCAGAGCATTCAGCTCTATTATGTGGTCTATGTCTGGGGGGACGCGGGGTATGCCACGCAGGTCGGGATCAGTCTGGTGGCCGGTATGCTGCTGGGGATGATCGCTACGCCGCCGCTGCTGCGCCGCTTCGCCAAGAAGAAAGTATTCATTGTCTCCTGCATTCTTGGGAGCGTAGCCTGCATCCTGCCTTATCTGCTGGGTGACCATAATGTATTGAACACCCTGGTGTTCTTTGGGGTCAGCTTCTTTTTCTCGGGCATGACGACGATTGTCAGTACCTCGATGCTGCTCGATACGATAGATTATTCGGAATGGAAGCTGGGCTTCCGGGGCGAGGGCATTGTGTTCTCAACGAACACTTTCATTACCAAGTTCAGCGGAGCGGTATCGCGGATGATTATCGGAGCCAGTCTCGGCCTGCTCAGCTATGTGGAGAATCAGCCGGCGACTCCGCAGCTCCAGCACGGCCTTAGCTTCGTGATGTTTCTGCTGCCTGCACTGTGCTTCCTGGCCGCTATTCTGCCGATTCTCTTCTATAATATAACGGAGAAGCAGCGGGTGCAGATCCTGAGCGATCTGAATCACAGTCGGTCATTGTAGTGGGGCTGTTGGGAGGATGCTTTTCCCTGATGGAATCGTTCCTGGTCAGGGTGCGGCTGGGTGTAACGGACTCAGTTGCGCTTATTTCTGCCAAAAGCTACGATTGGTGCAACTTACGGACTCTATTGCCTTTATTGCCGGATTTTCTGCGCCGTAACATTGATTATGGAGCGAATAAGGGTGCCTCAGTACCCTTACCACAGATTAATAAGGAGGTATTTGGATTATGGATATATCCACACTAGCGGCGTTGATGTCCCCTCCAGATCTTAGCGGGTGCCGGAAGGTATTATGTATACAGCCGCACCCGGACGATAATGAGGTGGGCATGGGCGGCACGATCGCCGCCTTCGCCGAGAGGGGCTGCGAGATTCACTATCTGACGATCACGAACGGGGATTTGGGCGCGGTGAACGAGCAGGTGTCTTCCGTCGAGATCGCTGCCATCCGCGCGCTCGAACTGAAAGCCGCCGGACAAAAGCTGGGAGCTGCCGTATTCCACCAGCTCGCCCACGGTGACGGCACGCTGGAGCATATTCCGGCGCTGGCGGGAGAGATTGCTGAGGTCATCCGTACCGTGCGGCCGGATGTGATCTTCTGCCCTGATCCGTGGCTGAGCTATGAGGCTCATTATGATCATATCGTCACAGGCAGAGCCGCCGCCCAGGCGCTTCTGTCGTCCGGTCTCCCCCTCTATCCGAGGGGGACAAGCACCCGCCCCTGGCAGCCGCAAGCGATTGGGTTCTACTTCACCTCCAAGCCGAACACGGTAATAGACATTACCGCCCACTTCGAGCAGAAGTTCGAGGCCATGGCTCTGCACCGCAGCCAATTCAGCGAGGAGATTCTGGCCATGTACCGGATCTATTTCCGCGAGCAAGGCCGTCAGCTTGCCGAAGGCAGGGGCTTCGAGCTGGGGGAAGGCCTGAAGGTGTTGTCACCGCTGCACCTGCACTGCTTTGTGGATGCCCGGCGGATATGAGGGGAATTAAGCGGGAATCTCCGGTCGAGGGAACGGGGGCGGGGATCGCTGAGGCACGCGCGCCCTTCCATTCATAAAACAAGTGGAAAAACGTATCTTAGTTTTGCGATTTTCAGCATTTGCAGGCAAACAAGTGGAAAAACAGCATCTAATTTCATTGTTTTTTCTATTTTATATAATTTGCGTTTAATTAAGTGCTGTTTTTCCAATTGTTGTCGTGACAAGCCTTTTCCGTTCATCAGCAAGTGTACAAAATCCACCTATTTTTTCTTTCCTGTATTTTGCAGCCAACGGGCTTATCGCTATGCCCCCACATACCGGCCTAAAGCATACTCGCCCAATCCGATTCAGTACTTATCCGCAACGGTTCAAACTAATACTGCCCCTTCTTTACAAAAATAGCAGCAAGCCCTCATCTACGGGGATTTGCTGCTCTTTCTTAAACGGGAAGCTCGGACAAACGGTAGTAGGGGATGTTCAATAGCGGCTTGAAGCCCAGCTTCTGCGCCAGTCTGTAAGAGCCCACATTCTCTTGGCGGCAGCCCCATACCGGCTCCAATCCCTGCTCCAGACAGTAATCGATTAACTTACAGCACACTGAGAAGGCAAAATGCTTCCCCCGGTAACCCGGTGCCGATTCGATTCCAATCTCTAGCATATCCGCTGTCCGGTAAGCCGAGAATGCGCTGGAGGCCTGCTCTCCCTCCCACAATATAGTGTATCCTTTGCCTGAAGCCAGGAAATGCTCCGCGTCACGCCAGAAATACCGGGGAATGACCGCACCCTCCTGCTCACCGAATCCTTCACCGTTCATCTGGACCATCTCAGCATCCTGCCGGAACCATTGCGCCTTCGCACGGTTATAGACCTCCGGGTCGAACGTGAAATTCACCCGGGTCTGTATGTACATTCTGCGTGAATCCGCCGCATCAAGCCGTGCATTATGCTCAGTAAGCATAGCTTCAATCAGCGGGTCCCAGCCCCCTGCCGGATCAGCCTGCAGCCATTCTGCTGAATGCCGGTGCCCCGTCTTGTTCGTAATATAGTCAGATAAGCTCCGGTTAAACTCCTCATTGCCCGAATCCCCATAGACCAGCGACATCCCGTATTCATGAGCCACATAGAAGCTACGGGGGTCATTTACAGAATCCACATACACACTGCCGGTCGTCTGCCCGCTCAGAACTCCTTCAGCGAACAGCGTGTTGATCTTGACTTCCTTTAACAGCGGCCAGGCAAGAGTGTAATCCCGGCTGTCTAGCTTCAGCATGCTTATCTCCTCCCCTCCCATTTATATTTCCCACTTATTATACCTTACTATGTCGCCCATAGAGGAATGAATGTTATAATACATTCAATGTCATGCGAATGACTTGAATCCTGGCTCAACCTGAAAGGAAACGACCTATGATGAATACCATTCCCGAAGTGAATTTCGCGGCTTCCCCTTACTATAATCCCGGCCTCAAAAATGTAGTCATCCTCGCCACCGGCGGTACGATTGCCGGCAGCGGCGAAGCCCATAAAACCTTGAATTACGAGCCTGGCGCTCTGCCCGTGCAGGATCTGCTGGATAGTGTGCCGCACCTGGAACGGCTGGCGAATTGCGCCGGGGTTCAGGTCAGCAATCTGTGCAGCGCCGATATTACAAGCCAGCACTGGCTTACCCTGGCAACGTACATTAACACGCTCGCGCTCAGGGAGGATGTGCACGGATTCGTCATTACACACGGCACCGACACCCTGGATGAGACGTCCTACTTCCTGAACCTGGTGATCAAGACTGACAAGCCGGTAATCATTACCGGATCTATGCGCCCGGCTACTGCAATCAGCGCCGATGGTCCCCTCAATCTGTATCAGTCCGTAGCACTGGCGGCGAATCCCGAGGCTTCCGGCCAAGGCGTGATGGTTGTCTTCGCTGAAGGCATCTATAGCGGGCGGGATGTGCAAAAGGTGAACACCTTCAAGGCCAACGCCTTCGATGAGCGCGATTTCGGCTGCCTGGGATATATGCGTGACAGCCACGCTTTCTTCTATACGCGCACCCTGAAGCGGCATACCACTGCAACCCAGTTCGATGTATCTGTGATTCAGGAGCTGCCGGAAGTGTCCGTAGCTTATTTCCATGTGGATGCCAATCCCGGGATTCTGGATTATCTGGCTACGGTCTCCAAGGGGATTGTCATTGCCGGAGCAGGCGGAGGGATCTACAGCAAGCCTTGGATTGACAAGGTGGGTGAGCTGAAGAACAATAACATCCCTGTAGTCCGCTGCTCGCGGATTTCCAGCGGAATTACACTTAAGGATTCCTACATTGATCTGTCTGCCAATTCTATTCCCTGCAACAGTCTGGTCCCGCAAAAAGCCAGAATCCTGCTCTCCCTCGCGCTGACGCAAACCACCGGCTATGATGAAATTGCCGCAATGTTCAACGAGTATTAAACGCTGCCCGCAGCTGACGGGAACTCAAAGGTGAAGACTGCACCGCCCTCCGGGCGGTTCCGGGCACTAAGCTCTCCGCCGCAGCGTTCCACAATAGCACGTGCGATGGCGAGTCCCAGCCCGGATTCGCCATTTTTCCCTTTGACGAACCTGTGAAACAGGCTGGGCAGCAGCTCCTGCGCAATGCCCGCACCATCGTCAGCGACCGTCAATGTAATCCGTCCTCTGCTTGAATGCACCTGTACATCAATTCGCTTCTCTGCATAACGGACCGCATTGGATAATACGTTCAGCAGAGCTTGCAGCAGCTTATCCCGGTCTGCTCTTACCATCCCCCCATGGTCCCCGGAGACTGCCGGATACAACGACAGCTTCCTTGCCGCCAGCAGCGGATTGACCCGCTCCACCGCCTCGCTCAGCAGCTCCTCCAGATCCGTATCCGCCGCCTGGTAAATATCCTCTTCACTGTCCAGCTTCGCCAGGAGGGTCATTTCGCTGACCAGATCACGTAAGCGCCCGCTTTCACTCAGAATAATATCCAGTCCTTTACGGACGCCCTCTCCTTCAAATACTCCATCCTTAATGCCCTCCGCATAACCGGCTATCGACATCAGCGGAGATTTCAGCTCGTGCGAGGCATTCTGGAAAAACTGCTTCTGCACCCGATTGAACTGGTGCAGCTCACCGGCCATCTCGTATACCGCCCTGGCGACAGAACCGATTTCACCGCCCGCCCGGATCAGATTCACCTCGGCAAACCGGCGGTTTTTCACTTTCCCCAGCTCCTGACGCAGGCTGATAAGCGGATCAATCAGCTTCCGCGTAATGAACAGGCTGAACAGGAGCATCGCTGCCGCTCCCGCAGCAAAGACAAGGATCAGCCGTTTCAGCAGCGACTGCTCAATGGCCTTGATTCTGCTGACAGGAGTCAGCAGGGTGAGCTTGCCTTGGGGAAGCGTGTTGACCTGCACCAGATAACGCGGGTCATTGCCATCCCATAAGCTCTGCAGGCTCCCATGCTCCACAGCTGAGATATCTACCGTTACCCCGGACTCCATTGGCAGGGCCGGGAGAATTCCCGAGACCACATTCCCCTGCTGGTCAGTCACGATGGCCTGTACTCCGCTGGAGAGCGTAGGATATGGAGCCGTAAGCGGCTCGCTTTTTCCCAATGAGAATGCCCCCCCTTCCGCGAATGGAGGCTGCTGCAGAGTCGCGGTCAGGGAAGCGCCAAGCGTCCTTAATCCCTCTTGCTCCGTGCCGATGAAATGATCCATCAGCACATAGTGGATCATCACTCCCGTGATGGACAGGACCAGCAGCAGAGACAGCCCAAAAGCAACGTTGATCTGATGCACCAGCTTCAGCTTTTTCATCCGCAGGTTTAGCCTTTCCGCCATCCTCTTCATTCCTGCACCTCTCTCATACGGTAGCCGTGGCCCCAGACCGATTCCAGCGGCAGGCCGTCCATTTTTTTGCGGATGCGCTTGATCAGATGGTCGACAGCACGGTCGCTGCCGAAATAATCCTCTCCCCAGACATGGCCCAGCAGCTCTTCGCGTGTAAAGGCCCGGTTCGGACTTCCCGCAAACACCATCAGCATCAGGAATTCCTTGCTGGTCAGCTCCACTTCAGCTCCTTGCCAGAAGGATCTTCTCTCCTCGGGATGCAGCAGCAGACTGCCCAGCTCTATCCCTGAATGCACAGCAGGCAGAACAGCCGCAGACCGGGAAGAGTGAAGGCGTTCCCACCGTTTCAGCTGGCGGTTAATCCGGGCTACCAGCTCACGGGGACTGAAGGGCTTGACCAGATAATCGTCGCTGCCCAGCTCCAGACCCAGGATTTTATCCACTTCATTATCTTTGGCAGAGATCATAATAATCGGCACCTCCGCCTCATCACGGATACGCCTGCACAGCTCATAACCGTCCATTCCCGGAAGCATAATGTCAAGCACCCACATGGCGGGAGGATCATTCCTCCATAAATCCCACGCCTCCTCGGCACTTCCAAGGCCAACTGTCCTGTAATTCTCCTTATGTAAATAAGCTTCCACCAGATTGCGTATATTCTCGTCATCGTCCACAACAGCAATGACCGTTTGATTGTTCATCCAGGTAACCTCCGTGATTTGTCTCTTCACCATTATAGCAAGCGGCGGAGCGGGATAGGGCACTGCCATTGTTTTTCCACATTGCTGACCCTCTCCTGCCACAGAAGCCCGCTATAGTGAGAGCTGTAAGACAAACCACCTGAAGGAGTGTTCGTACATGAATCGTCTAATCGTAAAAAGAATGGCTCTATCCACCCTGCTGCTGTCCAGTATCGCCACCCCGGTCTTCGCGGATACGGGAATCACTTCGCCCCCAGTACAGGGACCCACTGCCACTATAAGCACGGCCGCTGCATCCACAAATGGCAGTGAGCTGCTCCCCTTGCTTGAACCGCAGGTTCTGGCACTGGTGAACAGCTATGCACCGGAAACATCCCAGGACTGGCGGGATACGCTCAGCCGCTACCACGATTTGACAAGTACGAAGGCGCTTAACGTGGTTCTCACCACGCCGATGTCCGCTGCTCCATGGACAGAACAAGCTGGCTTTGTGGATGTGCAATTAGCCATGCCTGGAACATTGACGGACGCAGAAACGACTCCCCTTACAGCTGTGACGGCATCCGGAATAACAGGGGTCCAAGCTAAGGCAGTCCCTTTTGAATTAGGAGCCGTAAACCTCACATTAGCGGGGCTTAACCATCTGGAATCCGGCAAGCTTGCCAATGTGGTAACCTTACATGCATCGTATATCGACGGCTTATTCAAAGAGCAGGCTGCACTGGCAGAGGCTGCACAATCCGCAGATGCAGCAGCCATTAAGCAGGCACTGTCCGGACTGCTGAGACAGTATAAAGACCTTAACCACAAGCTGGAAGAAGCGAAATAAACCGCGCATACCCTGTATCCATTAGAAAAGCAGGCCAAGGAATTCCTCCCTGGCCTGCTTTTTCTTTTTAGATCATTAATATAATGTAGCCGACGCCTACCGGCGGGGATACATCGGATAAGGATAGAAAGCTGCGGCGGGCTGCTGGGCTGCGTAGGCGGGCATGCTTTTGGCGGGCGGGCCTATGTTCATTCCCCCGGCAGACCCTGCCACGGTGCAGCCCGGAGGCGGTCCAAGAATAATCGATTCCTTCAGCGGAGCCACGGCCTTGGCATACTCCTCTTCATTGATGCAATAGGCGCGCTGGATGACCTCTGCGGGAACAGCCCGCAGGAAGTCTGAACCATACACAATATCCGGTGTCGGCGCATCGAAGATCGCCAGGAAATGGGCCTGTTCACTCTCGGCCAGAATCCAGTGGAACCAGCCCTGCGGGAAGACAGCAATTTGTCCGGCCTTCAGATGATAGGTCATCAGCTTTTGGGTGAACGGATCGAACACGGAAGCAATCAGCTCTCCGCTAATCACGAAGATCATCTCTGTCACGTTCGTGTGCCAGTGCGGCTGGACAATGAAGCCCTTGCTCATATGGGCATTGAAGAACCCGTTACGTATCGCCGGCAGCTGCTCGGCAAAAAGCTGGGTAATATAATTGTTCGCATCCCGCTTATAATTAAGCACCTGGTTAGAATCGGCGGCAAGCTTCAGGTCCGGTGCCTGCAATACTGGATCTAGCATGATTTGTTCCTCCTCAGACTGGATTGTAGCCTTAAGTAACACTGGGCATTCGTCCAGATACTATATGCGGAGGAGGAACCCTTTGACACTAGAGTCAGGTGCGGATTAGATCAGGCGAGCGATACTCTCAATCTCCACGGCGGAGGCTGCAAGCTGCTGCATCGAGGCGGTGATCTCCTCTGTGGCTGCGGCCTGGCGTTCGCTTTGCGCCAGACAATCCGTAAGCACGGCATCCATCTGGTTAATCTTCTGCTTGATCATCTGCAGAATGCCGGCAATATCCTTCGCCGATGAAGCACTGGATACCGACATTTTGCGGATCTCCTGGGCCACGATGCCGAAGCCCCGTCCATGCTCAGCGGCATGAGCCGCTTCAATCGCTGCATTCAGCCCGAGCAGATTGGAGTTGTCTGCCACCTTGCGGATGAAATCGAGAATCTCGTCCGTCTGCTGCAGATCCTCAACCACCTTCTGGCCCAGCTCTTTCAGATCCCCTACAGTATTCGCCAGATCCGAGGCCGTTCCCGCAATCTCTACCGAGGTCGAGCTGATCTCGTCGGAGGTTACCGCCAGGGCATTCGCTGCATCGCTGAGCGTTACCTGATTACTGAGGCTGATTCCGATCGTGAACACACCTGTCACCACCCCGTTCCGGTCCCGGATCGGCATGGATGACGATTTAAAAGGAATCCCGTAGATCTCTCTTGGAATCGTAGCGCTGACTTCCTCCCCGCTCTCCAGAGCAGCCCGGATTCCTCCGCTGGGCGGTACTGGAGAACCCAATTCAATCTTGGCTTTCAATTCCTTCCCTTGCAGATAATAAATGAACTTGTCCCGATCTGCCAAAGCAAACATGACATCCAGCGGGAAAAGCCGCTGCACCAGGGGCAAAGATACTTCAAGCGCCTTCCGCAGCTGGTCCATTTCTGATTCTTGTCCGGATTCGTGTTCGGATTCGTGTTCGGTATTCATTGCTTCAACAGCTCCCTAATCCTATTTATTTATTTATTTATGTACATCTTTTATCGCTTAAATCTTATCGCTCGAACAATGTAACACAGTTGCGCCCTTCCGCCTTGGACTGATACAGTGCATCGTCACCCAGCTTGTAGATATCCTCCTCGCGCAGACCGTCCACCAGCACGGCGGCTACGCCGATAGAGACGGTAATTCTTCCGTATTCCGGACTTAGGTCATGTTGTATCCCCAGCTCCGCAATGCTTCGTCTGATCAATTCGGCGAACACACGGGACTCTGGAGGGGTAAGTCCGGCGGCCACAATGCCGAATTCTTCACCACCCAACCGGAACGCGGTTCCATCCGCCTGTTCAGCCAGCTCCTTCAGTACCCCGCCGATTCTGCGCAGTACCGTATCGCCTTCATAATGTCCGTAGGTATCATTGAATTTTTTGAAATAATCAATATCTAGCATCAGGTAGGTTAAATACCGTTTGCCTGCAGCAGCCTTGTCCACCTCATCCAGGAACAGCTTATTGAAGTATCTGCGGTTGTACAGCCCGGTTAATTCATCGGTGATCGAGATCTTTTCAATCAGTCCGATATATTTGCTCAGCTCCCCGTTGTTGAACTCCAGCTCCTTCGTCCGCTCGGCTACCAGTTCCTCCAGATGCTCCTTGTGGCGCCGCAGCTCCTCCTCCGCCTTCTTCCGCTCGGTAATATCCTTGATCGTTCCCTGAATCGCCGGCTTATCCTGATACATAATCCGGACAACCTTGTGAATGACGATAACTTCATGGGACTTATCCTTATGCAAAAGCCTAGTCTCATACTCTTCCGGTGCCTGCTTGCCCTCGACTCGTCTGGCATAATAATGCATCACCTTCTCCCGCTCCGGCGGCGTTATGAAATTCCCGAAGGGCTGCTCCAGCATCTCGCCCGGCTGATAGCCGAGCATCTGCTCCAGAGCCTCATTCACATAGACACAGCGCATATCCTGGACCACGAACACCCCGTCCTGCAGGTTGTTGACCAGTTGGCGGTACTTCTCCTCAGAGCGCTCAAGCTCGTTATACAGACTGGCATTCTCAAGCGAGAAAACCATCTCTCTGGACAGCAGATTGATAATCTTCATCCGTTCCTCGGTGAATACGCCGGTCACCAGATTATTCTCCAGATAGATGATCGCAATCGTCTTATTCTGGTTAATCAGCGGCATACAGACCATCGATTTCGGCTGCTGCCTCACAATATAAGGATCATTCACGAATGGAGTCTCGGAATAGGCATCATTGTAGATCAGACTCTCCCGGCTCTCCTCCACCTGCCTGATGATCGCAGCAGGCAGATTGTCCAGCTGATGCGACTCATGAATCGCCACAGAGATCCGGTCTGTGTCCGCTTTATATTCTCCTTCGACCAACAGATTGGCCTTGGAGGTCATCAGGATACAGCCCCGCTGCGCCCCGGCATTCTTGATCACAATCTCCATCAGCGCTTCCAGCAGGTGGTTCAGCTCAATTTCTTTGGAGATGGCCTGTGAAGCCAGAATGATGGAATTCAGATCAATGCTCTCAGTATAATCGGTCACCGTCCGGCCGTGCATGAACTCCTTGGTGCTGATTTTCTGGTCCAGAGCAGGGTATCGCTCCTTGATGAACACGATCTTCTCCTTGGCGCCCCAGACCGAATAATAGTATTCGGATTGTCTGAGCAGATAGGCAGCGAACTCGTTGAAGCCCTTGTCCATATAGTACCGGGCCGCCAGCTCGTTGCAGAGTGCCTTATAGCGGACGAAGCTTCCCTGCTCGCTGGCCTCAATTGCCAGATCATAATAATAGCCTGCGCGCGTGCTGTTCCCGGAGATCCGGGCCCATTCGGCCCTCATCAGATATTCATGCTGGCGGAAGGTTCCCGGTGCATTGCTGGCCCATTTGCGTACCCGGCCGAGCTCCTTGCGCATTTTGGACCTGGCCTTCCGCTTGCCGTTCACACCCAAACCCTTGTAAGCATAAGCGAGGTTCAGGAAGGTGTAGAGCGCAAATTCTTCCATAAAAGCCGAACCGGCCAGCGTCCCGATAATCGGATAGGCCCGCTCGATATAGTCCAGCGCTTCATCATGCTTCTCGTAGAGAAACAGCAGCTTCATTTTGTAAATATAATAGATCGCAATTCCCGAGTAATACCTCGCTTCCTGCAATTCGTGCAGATAGACCTCTTCACTGAAGGCTTCATTGTTGAAAGAGGTGCGGTCCGGCAGCTCTCCGGCAAGACTGAGATAATACTGGCGGGCCAGCTGTGCTGTGGCAAGCGACTCCCTGTACTTCGTGTTCTCAATCATAGAGATCGTACGCTCGCTCTCCTGAAGCAAAGCCGGGATGTCCATCGACGGATTCCAGAGATTCACATAGAAGGCGGAATGGGCCAGATAGAGCAGATCGCCTGTCCGCAGACTGGCTTCAATAGAGGTGCCGAACCAGTCCTGCAGCGTATCCCAAGGCTCGGTCCAGGCATGGCTGAACAGCGTATACAGGACATGCGCCGCACCTTTCCATTGCAGATCATTGAATTTATCATTAATTCTGATCCCGAGACGTCCATAAGCGAAGGCCCCCCGGGTATCGCCGAAGCCGGACAAGAGCATGGCATAGCCGATAAAAGCGAGCGCCGACTCCGGGGAGTTGCCGTATTTCAGCGTCAAGCCCACCTTCTTCAGCACCACCAGACCAAACAGTGAGGTCTCCCCGGAGATAAATGCAGGCGGTATAAAGTTAATCAGCAGCCGCATCACCAGCTTCATCTCCGGGTCCTGCATCTCCGGCAGTGCAAAAATCGTCTCCGGCGTTCTCCCCCGCAGTGCAGCCTTAATGACTAGCAGCTCCTTAAGGACGGCGGGCATTCCAACCTTAGCCGGAATCTTAATTCCGAGCGCCTTCAGCCCCCGTCTCCCCGAAGCAATCGACTCGGGCATCATGCCGAGGTACATATAATGATTGGTCTGCATCTCATAGATTTCAGCAATAGCCATCCGCTCCGTAGTTTGCTCCAGCAGCAGACGGCAAGCCTGGTCCCCCTGACCGATATGATGAGTGAGATAGCTGCATTCCGCATACAGCCTGTAGATCTCCGCCGCCTGCCCCGGGTCTGTACTCCAGATCTGCTCCGGGAGCAATTCCATTGCCGCTTCAAGCAGTAAGAAGGCCGAATCATACCCGTATCCTGCTTTGGCCTTATAGGCTGCCCTCAGATTCAGAGCGACGATCTCACGCGCCTCCGAGCTATCGGTGATTAACTCCAGCCCTTTATTAATATGGGTGGCGATATCGACCAGCTTGTCCTCGATTTCCTCCTCTTCAAGATTCCGCAGCAGCAGCCGGCCGATACTAAGATGAAGTCTCTTCCCCCGTTCAGGATCGAGCAGCTGATAGAAGGCCTGCTGAATCCGGTCATGGGCGAATTTCAGCCGGATGCCTACCTGCGCAGCCTCGCGGCCGGATTCAGCAAGTGTAGCCGAGAATATGGCGTACTTGTGGTCAGCAGGGACGATATATTCTTCCTGGACCGCCCGGGTAACCGCAGCCGCAATCACCTCCGGCGCTTCTTCTCCGATCAGCGTCAGCATCCCGTAATCGAACACACTGCCGGCCGCCGAGCTGAGCATCAGAATATGGCGGACCTCCTCCGGCAGATGCTGCAGCTGTCCAACCAGGAAATCCACCACACTGTCGTGGACCGGCAGCGCCTCCAGCTCCTCCAGGCTCCAGCTCCATTCCCCGTTCCGCTTATCGAAATAGATAATCCCGCGCCGGTGAAGATCCTTCAGCATTTCCGTCAGGAAAAAGGAATTCCCCTTGGACCGCTTATATAACCGTCCGGTAATTCCTTCAACGCGTTCCATGCTGCTGTATAGCGTGTCCGCCACAAGGCTTTGTACATCTGTTTCTTGCAGCGGCTGAAGATGAATACGTCCAACCTCACGGTTTTTGCCGATCTTGGCCATCGCGGCGAACAAGGGATGACCTTCATGGATCTCATTCTGCCGGAAGGAGCAGATTACAAACATCCGCTGCAAATGGTTATCCAGCACCAGCTTCTCCACCAGCTGCAGGCTGGAATAATCCGCCCACTGGACATCATCCAGGAAGAGAACCAGCGGCCGGTCCGGATACGTTATGGCCTGCACGAACTTGGCAAAGGTCAGGAAGAACCGGTTCGTCTCCTCAGCCGGACTCAGCGGTTCCGGCTCTGGCTGAATCCCGATCCAGGTAGCCAGCTCAGGGATCAATCCCGTAATCACACCGCCGTTGCCGCCAAGCAATCGGGTAAGCGAACGGCTGATCTCACGCTTATACTCCTCATCCGGGCCCTCCAGCAGCTGGCTGACCAGCCTGCGGAAGGCCTGAATAAGCGCACTGTACGGAATATTCTTATTGTACTGGTCGAACTTCCCTTCAGCGAACAGCCCCTTCTCCCGGCTGATCGTCCGGTGCAGCTCATGGACCAGTGCTGTTTTGCCAGCACCTGCATCACCGGAGACCAGCATAACCTGTGAACTCCCGTTAACGCTGCTGCGGAAGGCCGCCTCCAGGGTGGACAGCTCCTGCTGTCTGCCCACTATTTTTTGCGGAATGCGGAAGGTGTTCAGGAGGTCCTCCGTTCCAATCACGAAATCCGTCTCCCCGGCCAGGCATCTCTTCAGATCGGCCTTAATGCCGTGAGCGCTGCGGTACCGGTCCTCCGACGACTTCTCCATCAGCTTCATAATGACCGCCGACAAGCCCCTGCTAACCCTGCCTCCGGTTGCATTGTAAGGAGAGACGGCTTCCTTCGCAATAATGGAATAGATCTGCTCCAGCATCTCGGACGATGGATACGGCATAAGGCCGGTCATCATCTCGTACAGGACGACACCCAGTGAATAGTAGTCACTCCGGTAATCAATATTCCGGTTCATCCGGCCGGTCTGTTCCGGTGAGATGTACAGCAGACTGCCCTCCAGCACGCCGCTGTTCTGGAAATCCCGTCTCTCCTTGGACAGCTTCACTGCAAGGTCGAAATCAATCACCTGAACAATATCCCGCTCCCGGTTCCAGATGATATTCGACGGCTTGATATCCTTATGGATCACGTTCTGCTCATGTATGGAGCCGAGAATATCCACAACCTTGACCGCCAGTCTCAGTAAATCCTCTTCCCCCGGCTGCTCTTCCGCCAGAATCCGCTTCAGCGAACGTCCGGCAATATCCTCAAGAACCATGACATAGAGGCCGTTCTGCTCCTCGAGCCTCAGGGGACGGATAACCCCTTCTGTGGTGGTGCTAAGCTCAGTAAGCAGCTTATATTCCTGCTTGAAGCGCATCACCGCTTCGGTTCCGGCAAACTCGGATTTCAACACCTTGAGAATGACCGTTTCCGCAGAGGAAGCCTCCGCGCACCGGTATACGGCTTTTATAGGATTATCTGAAATGGTCTCCAGGACCTGATAATGGTCATTAGCAATCATTGTACTCCACCTTTAGCCTTGTTCTCCCGTAACTTCAATATCGGCATCGAATTTAAATACATAGGCAGCGATCAGCCAGATAATCCAGCAATTCAGCCCAAAGAACAGATAACCGAAATAGCCCAGAACCGGCATCTCGGAGAAAATATGAAATTTGTCCAGATAAGGCACCGAGTATTTCCAGTAATTCGGATTGGTAGGGGCATCGTCATGGAACCACTCACTGCCAAAGTTCCAGAACTCCCAGAAGAAGCCGTTGAACAGCGTAGCCAGCCCCACCAGAATCACCTTGGACCAGTCTCCGTTCTTCACCGGGGTGAAGGGGGTCCAGTAACCGGCAAGCGCCATCGCTGCGGACAGCATCGGAACCAGCGCAACCCACAGCACCCAGAACAGCAGGTACGGATAATAGCCCATGCCGAAGGCCAGGATCAGCCCCAGAATATAATAGATGATCAGCCACAAGCGTGATATCCTCAGCTTAGGCCCATGGCTATAACGGTTGCGGAACAGACGGAAGGTCTTGAGGAGTAAGTACCATTCGAAGATGGCCGGAAGGACAGTGGTATAAGATAAGGAGAACCAGAACACATTGCCGAAGTTAGAGAACACTTCATTATTAGGGTAATACCAATTCTCCAGGACGAAGAAATTCAGGTATTCAAAAGCAAACCAGCTGAAGCAGGACACCACCGCCAGCAGTTGCATCACCCGGGGCTTGCGCGAGATGATCGAGGCTCCATGATTTCTCCGGTAGACCAGCCCGTCCAGAATCAGAATAAAGGACCACCAGAGGGGAACAAATGTGTAATGCTCCAGTGAGATAAACAGCTTCACCCGGGCCCACATCAGGAACCAGCTAAGCGCAAACACCGGCAGGCTCCACCAGAACCAGACAGGGAAAGGGGTGACCGCCCCCGCCTTCCGGGGTGCCTCCTCCGTCTTCTTGAAGCCGAACCATCCGGGGAATACCAGGACCAGTGTGATGATCAGGGCCACGACGCAGGCGAGCGAGAAATAGAGCAGGCTGAACCCGGGATCAGCTTCGACCTTCTGAGCAGGGAAATCCCCGTAACCGGGCGGCATCCCCTTCCATTTCGCCAGACTGCCGAGTAAAGGAAGCAGAAAGATAAGTCCGAAGGTAACGATCAAGAATGCTGTCTTTTTCCATGTTTTCATTGTGCAAAACCCCGCTTATGTATGTAGTTGAAAAGTCGAAATTTGTTGATAATCGCTAATATTCGATAACACTCCAGTTTATTCCTGCTGGCCGCTCACAAAAAAATGCCCCACCGTCCACTTCCATGACGTATGGAGCATCTGTGCGGGGCTGTGCGCCGAATAATTGGCGGCAATATGTATATCAAACGCCTCCCGGATCAAGGGAGTGATCCGCACAAGATGTGGACCGGCACAGCACCCCCCCCCCCCCCCCCCCCCCCCGAATATTTGTAAATGCACAGGCACATGATACAATGTGACCGTAACGTGGTGCTTGTCCCATAATTAACTCTTGAGGAGTGAAGGCTGTGGCAATTGATGTGTACTTGAATTTCAATGGCAATACCCGGGAAGCGGTAGAGTATTATGCAGAAGTATTCGGTACAGAAGCTCCGCATATTATGACATTCGGCGAAGCTCCGCCTGATCCGTCCCATCCTCTGCCCGAGGAGGCCAAGTCTCTTGTGATGCATGCCAGACTGCAGATTGCCGGCAGCACGGTGATGTTCTCTGATGTGTTCCCCGGCATGCCGTTCACGGAAGGCAATAATATCAGCCTGTCGCTGCTTCATACGGATGAAGCGAAGATTACGGAATGGTTCAATAAGCTCAAAGAAGGCGGTACTGTGAGCATGGAGCTGCAGCAGACCTTCTGGAGTAAGGCCTACGGGAACCTGAAGGACAAATTCGGTATCCACTGGCAGCTCAGCCATGACAACGGCCAGAACGGCTGATTTCCTACCCTTTTCTAATACACAAAAGTGACTCAGGATATGACGGTTCTTCCCCTGAAAGGACCGCATATCCTTTTTTGTATGGCTTCCTAACCGCAGCCTAACCGTAACATTTCAAAGTTGTAACCTGATTTTTAATGCGCTTACATCCTGTTCTATGTTTTAATTGTAATAACGTTATGTACTTCATCCTACTGTAAAGGAGACTAACCTATGGAAATTTCCTCATTTTTGCTGCCCAAGGATCAGGTTGCGTACATCACCTCCTCGATCTCCATGCGGGAAGCGCTGGAACAGCTGGAGAATCATTATTATTCGGCCATTCCGATTATTGACGATGCCGGTAAATATGTTGGGACCTTGTCGGAGGGCGATCTGCTATGGAAGCTGAAGAACACCGACGGTCTAAGCTTCGCGAATATGAACGAGGTGACCGTCGGCACCATTCAGCGTCATGTGCATAACGAGAGCGTCGAGATCCACGCGCAGATGGAGGATATGCTAACCCTGGCAGCAGACCAGAACTTCGTTCCGGTAGTGGACGGCAGCGGAATCTTCCTCGGTATCATCCGCCGCAAGGACATCATCGAGTATTACACACGCAATATTACGGATTAACTCAGGCGAAGCTGCAGCAAAGGCAGGACTGTCCTCCATGGACGGCCCTGCCTTTGCTGCGTCAAGCGGATCTGTATCCACTCAAGCCATTTACAGCTCTGTCAAAATAATCGTGCCCTGCGGGGTGACCGCCAGCGTATGCTCATACTGGGCTGACAGGCCTCCGTCAATAGTGCGTGCAGTCCATCCGTCGGCATCCACCTTGGTCCGGTAGCTGCCAGTATTGAGCATCGGCTCAATGGTGAACACCATGCCTTCTTTAATCCGCGGGCCTTTGCCTGCCGGGCCGTAATGAGGCACTTCAGGCGCTTCATGCATCTCGGAGCCAATTCCATGGCCGATGAAGTCCCGGACGACGGAATAACCGTTAGATTCGGCATAGACCTGGATAGCATGCGCTACGTCGCCTATGCGGTTGCCGGCTACAGCCTGCTCGATGCCTTTGAACAGCGATTCCTTGGTCGTCGCCAGCAATTTCTCCGCCTGCTCACTAATCGTACCCACCCCGTAGGACCAGGCCGAATCTGCCAGCCAGCCGTTCAGGTTGACTACCATGTCAATCGTTACAATATCTCCATCCTTCAGCTCCTCATGCTTCGGGAAGCCATGGCAGATGACATCATTCACAGACGCGCAGGTGGCATACGGGTAACCGTGATAGCCTTTTTGCTCCGGGGTTGCTCCTTGGGAGAGAATGAACTTCTCGGCAAACTGGTCGATCTCCCAGGTCGTAATTCCCGGCTTGATCAACCCGGCAATCTGCCGGTGGCATTCCGCCAGTATTTTGCCGGCTGCCCGCATCTTCTCAATCTCTTCCATCGATTTCATAATGATCATTCAATTCGCCTCTTCTGTACAGAATCCATTACTCACTATATATAATGGCTCTTGATTATAATGGTGTGTTGCTACTCTATATTATTTGAACTTCCACACCCTTAAAGGGCGGGATTCTTAGCTAGTTAGCAGGCGCATCCGTTTCCGCTTTGCCCTACTGCTAAGTTAAGGGCGAGTTCATTCGCCCATCCTAGATCAGAGCTTATAGCTATCTAGGCTGGTAGACTGTTACCATCTGCCACAGGTTGACGCATGATGTTGATGGCACCGACTCGATCCCGATGTGCTGTATAACCGCAGTCGCACTGATACGTTCGATCCTTTGCTTTGTTCCGCTGTCCACAAGAGGGACAGGTTTGCGAGGTGTATGCCGGATTCACTTCAACCACTTGGATTCCAGCAAGTGCCGCCTTATATCCGATGAACATTTGCAACTGATAGAACGACCATTGATGCAGATTTTTAGCGTTTTTACGACTTGTTCTTGTCGTCTTACGAATTTTAGTCAGTTTCTCCAGCTTGATGACAGACACCTTTTCTTGAATCGCCATATTCACGATCTGGCGGCTGATTTTGTGATTCTGATCTTTCATAAAACGACGTTCCTTGTCGTTCTGTTTACGGATCGCGGATAGCTTTTTAAGCTTTCCTAATTTGCGGCGATAGCTACTGTACTTACGGCGAACAAACTTGTTTTTACGTCCGTTTCCGCAAAATGTTGTCTTCCCGCTAGAAGTTACGACAACAGCAGGCACTTTCAAGCCTAAATCAACTCCCATCACTTCATGACCATCGGCTGGCTTAGTGGGGCATTCGATTGAAATTTGAACAAACCATTTCGCTGATTTTTGAACCACGCGCAGAAGTCCAAGCTTCCCATTCGAAAGGATGTCTCGCTCCCGATCCGAAAGAAGCGCAGGAACCACAAGACGTTGTACTTTTCCATCCAGGATTACTGGGAACGAAATGTTGTTGCCCCAAATCGTATAATTTTGATTGTTCACGTAGTACACCCTCTTTTGGAGAAGAGGTCGCTTCTTCGTTTTCTTGAACCGCTGAAATAGGCTTTTGGCGTCTCGAATCACTTGATTCTTTACGGCAGAGGGTAGATTGGCATGAACGGTTTTTGAAGTTAGTTTCGGAAACGTTCCAGACCTTTCAGCTTGCTCCGTTAATTCGTTGACGGTTCGAATATATTCGCCCCCCATATCTACTAATATAGACGGACGGGGTGGAAAAATGCGGATTTGAATCGTTACGGTTTGCAGGGTCTCACCCCCTTGTTTTTTGTCCCTCAACATATCGTTTGATCGTTTCGCTTGAAAAGTTCCCTGCCGTACTAACCAAGTATGAACGAGTCCAGAGGGATTGCAAGTGGTTCAAGTGCTTAAATTGTTCACGGAGGCGCCGGGAAGTGATTCCTTTGAGTTTCGCCATCAGTTCTGCAGGAGAATCGGTGGGCAGTGCGTTTAGAAAAATATGCACATGATCAGGCATGACTTCCATTGCTAATAGCTGCCAATCCTGTTCGGCACATATCTCTGTAACGATTTGCTTAAACTGAATCTCGACTTGATCGACTAGCACTTTACGTCTGTATCTAGGGCAAAAAACAAAATGATAGTTAATGAAGGATACGGTTGTTTTGGTATTTCTGTAAGCTTGTCTCATACCTAGATTGTAGCATTTAAACAATTTAACTGCTACAAGAACACGCGCTCATTTAGTACAATTTTTACAACATAAGGATGTTTATTGAACAAAGACGGTTCATCCCAACCCTAAAGGAGTGGGCTTTCTCGACCAATTTCTGTAAGGAAATTGCCAAAAATCCAAATTCGCACAACAATTAAGCCTGTCTTCCGCCAAAAAAAAGCAGAAAACAGGCTCATGCCTAACGTTCTTCCTCAATACGCGGCTGCGGTCAGTCGTGGAAATTGAGTCCCGAGGTAACCGCCTTGACATATCCGCTGCGGATCACATAATCCCCGAAGTGTTCACCAGCAATGCGTTCCTTGGCATAACCATGAATAATCGGCCCGAGGGTGTCTAGAATCTCCTGCTCGTCAATGTTCTCCTTGTACAGCTTGTTCAGCCGGTCTCCGGTAAAGCCTGCTCCCAGGTACATATTATACCTGCCCGGACCTTTGCCGATGAACGCAATCTCGCCGAGCGCCGGTCTGGCACAGCCGTTAGGGCAACCGGTCATACGGATGATAATCTCTTCATTCCGCAGCCCGGCTTCATCAATGATAACCTCCAGCTTATCCAGCAGGTGCGGCAGATAACGCTCCGCCTCCGCCATGGCCAGCCCGCAGGTCGGAAGCGCCACACAGGACATCGCACTTCTGCGAAGTGCGGAATGATGGGCTCCGTCTGTCAGCCCGTATTGCTTGGCAAGCTCCGTAATCTTACGCTTCTTCGCCTGGGTCACTCCGCCGATAATTAGGTTCTGGTTCGGGGTCAGCCGGAAGTCTCCGCTGTGAATCTTGGCAATCTCGCGCAGGCCGGTCATCAGCGGGTAGCCCTCCTGATCCTGAATCCGTCCGCTCTGGATATAGAGCGTCAGATTCCATTTGCCGTCCATCCCCTTCACCCAGCCATAGCGGTCGCCATTATGATCGAAGTGATAGCCGCGCGCCGGCTCCAGCGTCCAGCCCAGCCGGTCGTGCAGCTCTCCCTTGAACCAGTCCAGCCCGTGCCGGTCGATCGTGTACTTGAAGCGGGCATTCTTGCGGACCGAACGGTTGCCGTAATCCCGCTGGATCGTCACCGTCTTCTCCGCCAGATCAATCATCTGCTCCGGACGGCAGAAGCCGATGATCCGGCCCAATTGGGGATACGTATTCGTATCGCCGTGTGTCATGCCCATACCGCCGCCGACCGAGACGTTGAAGCCAGCCAGCTTGCCGTCCTCCAGAATGGCGATGAAGCCCAGATCCTGGGAGAATACATCTACATCATTGGACGGAGGCACCGCCAGGCCAATCTTGAATTTGCGGGGCAGGTAGACCGGGCCGTAGATCGGCTCAACCACCTTGCTGTCCACGACCTTTTCGCCGTCAAGCCAGATCTCATGATACGCGCGGGTACGCGGGGCAAGGTGATCGCTGATTTTGTTGGCCCACTCTTGAACCTCGGCATGAACCTCCGACTGATACGGGTTCGGACCGCTCATCACATTCCGGTTCACGTCACCGCAGGCCGCAAGTGTGGTCATCAGGGTGTCGTTGATCGTTCTGATCGTCTTCTTGAGATTCCACTTGAGCACCCCATGCATCTGAAAAGCCTGCCGCGTCGTCAGTCGCAGTGTCCCGTTGCCGTACTTATGGGCCAGCTCATCCATGACAAGCCACTGTGCCGCAGACGCCACACCGCCGGGCGCTACTACCCGCAGCATGAACTGGAAAGCCGGCTCCAGCTTGGAGCGTTCCCGCTCACTGCGCAGATCGCGGTCATCCTGCATGTAGCTGCCGTGGAATTTCAGCAGCCGGTTGTCATCCTCCGGCAGACCTCCTGTAATCGGATTGCTGAGGGTCTCGACAAGCGCCCCGCGCAGATAATTGCTCTCCAGCTTGATATGTTCAACATCACTCGGTGGTCCGCCAATCGGCTTCACCGCTGATTCATTGTTTGCCATTGCTGATTCTCTCCTCTTCCGCTTAAGTCCCGCTTAATAGACATCCCGCTGGTAACGCTGCTCCTGCTGAAGGGTCTCCAGATAGTCGGCAGCCGCTTCCGGGCTTAGTCCGCCTTCCTCCTGGATCACTGTAATCAGGGCGGAGTGGACATCATGGGCCATATGCTTCTCATCCCCGCATACATATACATGCGCCCCTTCCTGCAGCCAGCGGTACAGTTCCTTGCTCTGCTCCAGAATACGGTGCTGTACGTATACCTTCTCCTCAGTGTCGCGTGAGAAAGCCACATCCAGCCTGCTGAGGACACCGTCCTTCAGCATCCGCTGCCAGTCCGTCTGGTAGAGGAAGTCTGTAACGAAATGACGGTCTCCATAGAACAGCCAGGTTGGACCCTCAGCACCCTGCTCTTCACGCTCCTCCAGGAAGGAACGGAACGGGGCAACGCCCGTACCCGGACCGATCATAATGACCGGTACACTGGAATCAGCAGGCAGCTTGAAGTTCGGATTGTTCTGGATATATACCGGCAAGGTGGCACCCGGCTGTACACGCTCAGCACAGTGTACCGAACATACGCCGTAACGCTCACGGCCATGTGACTCATAACGCACAGCCCGCACCGTGAAGTGTACTTCATCCGGGTTGGCATTGTAGCTGCTGGCAATGGAATAGAGCCGGGCCGGAAGCTTGCGCAGGATGGTCACGAAGAGACTGGCCGGAGCCTCCCAGGGTCCGTAGTCTTGAATAAGATCCAGCAGATCCCGGCCCTGGATATATTCCTTCAGCTCCTGCTGCCCCCCGGGGGTCAGCAGTTCCTTAAGGGCAGGTGCGGAGGTAAGCCCGGCAGCCAGTTCCAGAAGGGGCTTGGTCAGCACCGTGATTTCGTAATGCCGCAGCAGCGCCTCCTGTAGCGTGCCTTCTTCCCCCTTCTTGTTCAGCGGAACACGTTCATTCGCATCCCAGCCCATAGCGGCAATGATATCTTCTACCAGCTGCGGGTGATTCTCGGGATAGACGCCAAGAGAATCACCCGGCTCAAAGGTAATATTCGATCCGGCAAGCGACAGCTCCAGATGGCGGGTCTCGCGGTCTGAGCCGCGGCCGTTCAGATTCAGATTCTCCAGTACTTCGGCATGGAAAGGATGATTTCGTGAATAGGCGGATTCCAGCGACTCTGCGCTCTCCGCAGCCTGAACCGCTGCATCCGCAATTCCTGCAGCATTCTGCGCACCGTTAAGCGCGCTGATGACCTGGCCGAACCAGTCGGCCACCGGCTCATCATAATCGAGGTCGCAATCTACACGCGGGCTGAGCCGCTGTGCGCCCAGCTCTTCCAGCTTCTGATCGAAGTCTTTGCCGGTCTGGCAGAAGAATTCATAGGAGGTATCGCCCAGCGCGAGTACCGAGAAGCGCAAGCCTGGAAGCTGCGGCGCTCTTTTGCTGTAGAGGAATTCATGGAAGGCACGGGCATTATCCGGCGGTTCCCCTTCGCCATGGGTGCTGACCAGCAGCAGCAGGTTCTCTGTCTTCTTCAGTCCATTCGGCTTGAAGCTGTTCATCGCGGACACCGTGACCTTGAAGCCCTGCTCCTCCAGCTTGCGGGAGAGGCTCACCGCCAGCCGCTGGCAGTTGCCGGTCTGGGAGCCGAACAATACGGTCACTTCACGCGATGCTTGCTGCGAAGCGGCTGTTGCCGGCTCTGCTGCTACTGCTGGAGCAGCGGGGGATACGGCCTGAACGCCTGATCCCTGGTTACCCTGCAGCGACAGGGCAGATAAGTACCCGCTTAACCATACCTGCTGTGAAGGTGTCAGCGTGGGCAGAAGCTGATTCAGCAGCTCTGCCTGGTTCTCATTAAAAGGACTGTTTGTAACTTGTAGTTGCAACAATATCGACCTCTCCTTAGCGTGCAATCTTCTTTCCTCTTAATATCATGAACTCAGGCTAACACAATACCGGCAATCGATCAACGAATCTTATAACAGGCATCATGTTCTTTAAAAGGTAAATACTTGCATAAAATGCACAAAACCCGGCTAAATCATAGTAAAATGCTCTGATTTAGCCGGGTTCATTACTAATTATGATAAGTTGCATTAGATAAAATGATAGACCGGAGACGTCTTTGCCTGCCATTTATAATAGTCTGCGGGTTGCTCTGTGCCGGAAATGGTCCACAAGCAGGTAGATTAGAATGAGAAGGCCTCCGGCATTGATCGCCAGATCGGCCAGATTCATAATCCCGCCACGATTCCCGAAGGCCAGGAAATCTGTAACCTGGTGGTAAACTGCCCGGTCGATGGCATTGCCGATTGCCCCGCCGACCAGAAAGCCGCTGGCTGCTTCGAGCAAGGGGCCGCGGATTTTGCCCTGGCGCCGGTAATAGAAGATTGCTGCTACAAAAATCACGGCCACAATCGCAAAATACTTCCCGAACCCCTGGAATGAGCTGAAGGCCGCGCCGCTGTTCTCATAGTATATAAACCGCAAATGCGGCGTCCAGGAAGGAAGCATCTCCCCAAGCTCCATATGGGTACGCACTATCCACTTGGTCGCCTGATCTAGCATCAGGACGAGGACAGCTATCAGATAAAAAAGCATCGGCAGTTCCCCTATCTTCTCTAGTTGTTCAACTCATGATCAGGGTCATAGTCATAGTCAAGGCCGTGGTCAAGGTCACTATTTGTCACAGAATCAGTCTACCACATTCATCTGGATACTTACAAAAATATAGCCGGACCATCCCATCAGGGACAGTCCGGCCGTTATTGGTTAGATGATTCCGTATCATTCAGCTGCTGCGGGATGTGCTGGGTTCCAAACCCTGCTTACCACAGGCATGGTTAACATTCGTTGGCTTCGCTTACCAGGCGTACGCTTCCGGTGCCGGCTTGCCCGGTCCCGGGAAGATCTCGTCCAGCTTCTTCAGCGTGGCCTCATCCAGCGTAATCTCGGTCACCCGCAGGGAGTCCTCGAACTGCTCCATCGTACGCGGCCCGATAATCGGTGCGGTCACAGCCGGATTCGCCAGTACCCAGGCCAGAGCGACCTGATCTTCATGCTCGCCCAGCTCCTTGCAGAGCGCGGAGAACTGCTCCAGCTGGCTGCGGTGCTGCTCCAGCTTGGCCGAACGGGCGCTGCGCACCCCGGTCTTGGCGAGCGCATTGCGTCCCAGCAGGCCTCCGGCCAGCGGACTCCACGGAATGACACCCAGGCCCAGCTCCTGTGAGGCTGGCAGCACTTCAAGCTCCGGCGTCCGTTCCAGCAGGTTGTAGAGATGCTGCTCGGAGACAAGACCTAGGAAATGGCGCTCCTTCGCCTTCGCCTGGGCAGCAGCAATATGCCAGCCTGCGAAGTTGCTGGAGCCGATATAGTCGGCTTTGCCCTGGGACACCAGGATCTCGAAGGCGCCCCACAGCTCGTCCCACGATACGTTCCGGTCGATATGATGCATCTGATATAGTTCAATATGATCGGTCTGCAGGCGCCGCAGCGAGCCTTCGAAATGCCGTCTGATCTTGTAGGCAGACAAGCCTGAGCCGGAATTGGGACCGTCCTGCTCGTCGAACATGTCATTGTAGACCTTGGTGGCCAGCACTACCTTCTCGCGCCGTCCGCCGCCCTGCTGAAACCAGCGGCCGATAATTTCCTCTGTCCAGCCCCGCCGGTCCTGGCCGCCGTACACATTCGCCGTATCGAAGAAATTAATTCCCGCATCGAGGGCCGCATCCATAATTCTGAAGGCTTCCTTCTCCTCCGTCTCCGGTCCGAAATTCATCGTCCCCAGACACAACTGGCTGACCTTTAACCCCGATTTACCCAAATAACTGTACTTCATCGCAATTCCTCCCTTTCACTCCTGCTAGATTGGCTGCTTCATATTCACTATAAACCTTAGAGTCCACTCTAAAGCAAGTTTTCCTGGGATACTTAAGA
Organism: Paenibacillus sp. FSL R7-0302; assembly: GCF_038006885.1. Classification (NCBI taxonomy): domain Bacteria; kingdom Bacillati; phylum Bacillota; class Bacilli; order Caryophanales; family Paenibacillaceae; genus Paenibacillus; species Paenibacillus sp. FSL R7-0302. The sequence continues at coordinate 2,031,612 of NZ_JBBOWB010000001.1, read as the reverse complement.
CTAGAACTCAAAGCTTTGTCGTTGCTGGGGTGAACATTTGGCCCTCCGGCCGCTGCCCAGTTTGGAGCACAATGTCTGCTGTTTTCCACATACATTTAGACCACGTGCCTCCACCCGGTCCATTGTAATCGGTTTTCCACTTACATTTGCTCCACGTGCCCCAACCGAGCGCATTGTAATCGGTTTTTCGATTACATTTGGCCTAAACGCCCCCACCCGGCCGATTGTAATCGGTTTTCCACTTACATTTGAACCATGCGCCTCCACCCTGCCCATTGTAATCGGTTTTCCGATTACATTCGGCACATACGCTGGCACAGCAGCAAATGTATGCTGTTTCCCACATACATTCGGCCACGCGCCTTCCTCCAAGCACATTGTGGGTTTTTTCGCATACATTTAGCCCCGTCCCCTCGTTCGCCCTTTCACTTCCCATCGTCTCCTTCCCCCACCCGGGAGAACACCCAAATATACAAAAAACAAGCCCCCCGAAAGAGACTTGTTCCGCTATAACTTTAATCAATCGTATTATTGCGCTACCCATGTACTCACTAAGCACTCACTATACGCTCACTCTAGCTCTCACTCAGCACTTACTCAGCACTTACTCAGCACTTACTCAGCACCCACTCTAACTCTCACCAAGCGCCGACCCATGCCCGGCCTCACCGTTATCCGGGAACAGCACCTCGCCTGTCTTCAGCTGAATGTCCACAATCTCCTGAAGCGTACCCGACAGCTCGCCTGGCGGATAGGGCTTGGTCAGATATTTCTGCACATTATCCATCATGCTCTTATCGTCCTTGTCCAGCGCCGAGGAGATGACAATAGGCACCTTCTCGGTCCGGGGATCGTTCTTGAGCATGCGGATCAGATCCCAGCCGTCCAGCTCATCGCCCAGCATCAGATCGACAATGATCGCTACGAAGGGCGTTTTAACAGCCTGGTCAAAAGCTTTTTGCGGATGATAGTGATGTGTGACCCGGAAGCCCTTGCCCTTCAGCTCCTCCGAGAGCAGCAGGGACAGGCTGTAATCATCCTCCACAATCATCACATCCGGCTTCTGCTCCTTGCCAGCGCTCCATCTTAACGAATGTTCCTCCTCCGGGTGGCCGGTCTCCGCCTGCATCAGCGGAAGACGGAACCAGACCGTCGAGCCTTCGCCCTCCACGGATTCAATCCCGATCGTTCCCTTCTGCTTCTCTATAATCTCCTTGCAGATGGCCAAGCCCAATCCCGTACCGCCAATCCGCTTGGATGCACTATTGTCCACTCGGCGGAATTTCTGGAACAGTTGCCCGATCTGATTCCTCGGAATCCCGAGTCCGTGGTCCTGAATCCGTACCATAATCGATCCCGGTTCGTTATGAAGCATGACCTTCACTTCACCTGCGCCCGGCGAGAACTTGATCGCATTGCTCAGCAGGTTGGTCAGCACCTGGATAATCTTATCCTTGTCTACTTCAACCTCGGGATTCAGCGCCTCGTCCTCCAGCAGAATATGGTGGGTACCGCTCAGCTTGTACTGATCGATGACACTCAGGACCGTCTCGCTAAGGTTGACCTTCTCCACATTATACAGCTGTGTGCCGGACTCCATCCGCTGCAGGTCCAGGAAGTCGTTAATCAGCTCCGTCAGACGCTTGGCTTCCTTATGAATCGTCTCCAGATATTTCAGCTGCTTCTCCGGCTTCATGGTTTTGGACAGCAGCAGCTCCGTGAAGCCCAGTACACTCGACAGTGGCGTCCGCAGCTCATGGCTGACGGTGCTGACCAGCTCCGACTTCATCAGATCCAGCTCATACTCGCGGGTAATGTCCCGGTGGACGAACAGCGTCCCCACCCGGACCTCCCGGCGGAAGACCGGTATGGCATAGGCATCCACATGCTTCATATTTTCCTTGCCGATAGAATACTTCATCGCACTGGACTCAACAGTATGCTCAGACATCGCCTTCTGGTAGAAGCGCCCCAGCTCTTCCGATTCATTCACCCGGAGGGTGAAATGCTCCATCCAGCGCTCCTTGGGAATCAGCATGCCTTCCGTCCAGTCCTCATAGCTGAACAATTGGCTCAGGGCCTTGTTGATATGCTGAATGACACCGTCCGTGCTGACGAACTGGATGCCCTCATTGACATTGTTCACAATATCCTGATTCAGCTTGCGGCCATTCTCAATCTCCTCGTACATGAACAGGCGTTCAATGGCCAGGGCGACCCGGTTCATCATCCCCTGGATTTCGCTGGTCTCTTCCTCCGTGAACGGATGCCCGATACGGGTTCCGCAGAAGACCGCCAGAATCTCATCCTCAGCATTCACCACAGTCGTATAGTAGTCGTAACAATACACCTCATTGGCGGAGATCCCCTGCTCTCTGACCGAGCCCACCCGCTTCACCATATACGACTTTTCCACGCTCAGGCGGTACAGAATCTCCTTGCTGCCCTCACCGATGTACCGCTCCACATTCTCCGGCGGAACCCCTTTGACCACCGCTATCTTATCCTTGACCAGCAGGAAAAGACTGGAGTCGAACGAGTACAGACGGTTCATGAATTTGTTGAACTTGTCGGCGAATTCCTGCTTGTCCAGCGTATAGGTGATCTCATGGTTCAGCTGATTGTTAAGCTCCAGCATCATGGATGTCTGCTCCGTGCTTTTCAGCGTCTCCGCCAGCTCCTGCTGCACATTCTTCATCGAGGTGACATTATTAGCAATCAGGATATACTGGTAGATCTGGCCTTCATCGTTCAGATAAGGCATGATTGTCAGCTGCAGCCAGAGCGGCGAACCTTCCTTGGCCTTCAGCTCCGTCTCTCCGCTCCACACTCCGCCGGTCGATAGCTTGCGGATCATCTGCTCCACCTGTGATTCCGAAATATTATGCAGCTCAAACAACCGGTAGGTGTATCCGATTACCTCGGAGCTCTTGTACCCTGTGTAAACGCTCAGATTATCGTTCGCGTAAGTGAACACGCCTTTGTTCGACAGAATGCCGACGGCAGAGGTCTGATTCAGCGCCTTCATCATGCTCTCGATTTCACTGAGTGACCGCTCCAGTCTGTACTGCTGATCCTGCAGCTCGTCCTGCTGGGCGTGCAGCTCTTCATTCTGCATCATGAGCTCTTCCTCTTTGTCCTGGATGCTATGGGCCATATTCAGAAAGGCGTCATAGAGCCGCCCGATCTCATCCTGCTTATGCAGCTTACCGAGCAGAACCGCATCACCGGCCGCCAGCGAATTCGTTGCTTCCTCCAGCTTCACAATCGGATCGATGATAATTTTGAGCATCTGCCAGATCAGCAGCGTGAAGAACAGCAGCAGCAAGGTGCTAAGCAGAAAAGCAACAAAAGTGAACGTATCCGCCTGCCTGATGGAGCGGGAGTTCAGCTCATTCAGCAGCGCATCCGAATTGGCTTTGAATTGCTTCGTGTAGCCCAGGAATTCATTCACAGCCCGGGTACTGCCGCTCTGGGACAAGTTCCGGATTCCCTCGTAATCATTATTCTTCACTAAGAGCATCACTTCGGGCAGGGTCTGGCTCTTGTACTGTTCATAGAACACCTTGAGGTCATCTCTGTACCGGACTTCTTCTGGCGACAGCTTCAGGGAGGCGTACTGCTCCAGAATGCCGTCAAGCCCCTTAAGCGCAGCGTTCAGCAGCGCAAGCTCATTCTCACTCTGAGTAGCCACATAACCTCTCGCCCGGAAAAAGACCTCGCTGAGCGTCACCGCCAGCTCGTTGATCGTCGCCGTCTTATGTTGCAGCACTTCACGTTTCTGATCCAGCTGTTCCTGCTGGACATTGATATAGAAGACAAGCCCGATTCCTCCGGCCATAATGGCAACGAACAGCAGCAGAAGAATCCGGTAATATTTCGTTTTGATGCTCCGGTCGGCAACCTTAAGGTTTCTCACTCAGAATGTCCTCCACGAGCTGCAGCAGCTCCATCGGGCTGAACGGCTTAGGCATGAAATAACGGGCTCCCGCCTCCCTGGCCCGGTTACGGTCCATCTCCTGTGCCTTGGCGGTCAGCATCATTATCGGCGTCCGGCTCTTCAGCTCCCCATCCAGCTCGCACAGCACTTCAATCCCGGTCATGACGGGCATCATGTAATCCAGAATCACCAAGTCGTAAGGCTCTGCCGCCAGCCTGGCGAGCGCCTCGCCCCCATTCTCGGCGGTATGGGTCTCCACATTCTCGAGATCCTCCAGCGTATCCTCAATCAGCATGCGCAGAACCTCTTCATCATCTACAATCAGTACCTTTTGCACCATAGCTCACTCTCACCTTTCAGTCATCCCTGCTTGGGATGCATTGCATTTAGAACAGAAACCGGTGGGCCAGACGCTCAATCCGGGTCAGCAGCTCCGGCAGATGGAACGGCTTAATGACATAATCGTCCGCCCCCATCTGCAGCGCATGGATAATATCCCGCTGGTTATTGCGGCCGGTCAGCATGATCACGAGAATGTTCACCTCAGGATAGCCGCTGCGGATCTTCTCCAGTACCTCAAGCCCGTCAAGCCCCGGCATGACGCCGTCCAGCAGAATCACATACTTCTCTTCAGGAGCATACCAGTCCGATTTCAATAAAAGCGCGCCGTCCGCGTAACTCGCAACCTTCACTCTGGCGTTAGTCCCGGGCTGCCAGGCAGCGAAGTGGGTCGTCACCATTCTGCGGATCAGAGGATCATCATCCACAATAATGACATTCAGCAGCGTCTCGCGCTGGCCCAGCAGCAGATCCTGGCTGTACAGGGTGCTCTGGTTCCTGCCGTTATGCTTGCTGGCATAGAGCGCCAGATCCGCTTCCTCTACCAATATATCGGCATCCTGCATCTCTCCGTTAACCTCGGTCACTCCGCAGGAGAAGGTCACATGGAAGCTCTCACGTTTGGCCTGGAACTCCCGGGCGGCGAAGACCTCCTGAATCCGTTCCATCACAAGCAGCGCCTGCTCCGCGGGGGTATTGGGCATGAACAAGGCAAACTCCTCGCCGCCGTAGCGGCAGAAGGTATCCTCCGTACGGATGGACTGCTTCACCACCTCCGAGAAGCTCTGCAGCACCTCGTCCCCCATCAGATGCCCGTAAGTGTCGTTAACCTGCTTGAACAGATCCAGGTCCAGCAGAGCGAGGGAGAAGGTCCGGCCTGTCCGTCTGAAATCGGAGATCAGCTGCTTCATCGTCTGGTTGAAGTACTTGCGGTTGAACGCCCCGGTCAGCTCGTCGACAATGATCGATTCCTGCCACTCCTTTTTCAGCTCGAAGCGGTTCTTGATCAGAACCAGGAACAAATCGATATCCACCGGCTTTTGTATGTAATCCATAACACCCAGCGAATAGGCATACTTCTGAACCTCTATCGAATGCTCGCCGCTGATCATAATGATCGGAATCCGTTCTTTCTTAGCCTTGCCGATAATCTGCTTCAGCACATCAATCCCGCTGCGGTCCGGCAGCAGAATATCAAGGAGAATCAAATCCGGCTTGTTCTCATAAAAAAGCTTCAGTCCGCGTCCTGCCGACAACGCAATGCTGACATAATAGGACTCCCGCTCCAGCGATTCCCGCAAAAAAGCAACCAGCTCCACATCATCGTCCACGATCAGAATCTCATACTGCTGGTGGACATTGCAGTGGGATAATGCAATCCCGGGAGTCAACGGCGGCACCGCGCCCAATGATTCCCGCTCCTCGAACAGCTCCAGCACCGGATAGATATAATCGCCCCATTCTGCTTCCGTCCAGCTTCTATGGTGATCATCCGAGAAATAGAGCAGCGCATTGCCCGAGAAAGCCTCTACGGTATCGAGACCCACAGTGCCCGAGGTGCCCTTCAAATTATGCAGGAAACGATAAATATCCTTCTCCTCGACTGCTGACTGTTCCGACCATTTCTGCAGAGTTTCTCTCGTGCGCTCTTCAACCAGCTCTTTATATTTTCTCGTTGTCATAATAGCTCCTTATATCCAGCTTATCGTTCAAAACTCAAATAAATCATATTTCACATCAAGTGTCAACATTATTATACGCTCAGGAAAATGCAGGCTCAAATCTCTGATCAGCCCCGACACAAAAGCTTTGGTTGATAACCTATCCTTGATTTGACATAATAATTAAAATCGTTCATTCCGTTAATGCGGCAATGAGCGAAGATTTCAGACCATGGATAACGGGAGGCTTTTCAATTGAAGGGGATTATTACGGTACTCGGAAAAGACAAGGTAGGCATTATCGCCAAAGTGTGTACATACCTCGCAGAGCACAATCTGAACATTCTGGACATCTCCCAGACGATTGTGCAGGATTATTTCAACATGATGATGATCGTGGACATCTCTGCCCCCAGCAAGTCCTTCGAGGAGATTGTGGAGGAGCTTCAGCAGGTAGGGGAAGACATCGGTGTGGAAATCAAGCTGCAGCATGAGGATATCTTCAATATTATGCACCGGATTTAACCGGCGAGGGAGGAGCAAGGCTAGTGATCTCGATAGTAGAAGTTCAGGAGACGAATAAAATGATCCGGGAAATGAACCTGGATGTCCGCACCATTACGATGGGCATCAGCCTGATGGACTGCGCCCATACCGATATGAAGGTGTTCAATCAGAAGGTGTATGACAAAATCACCCGCTCTGCCGAGAAGCTCGTGAAGACGGGTGAGGATCTGGAGCGCCAATTCGGGGTGCCGATTGTCAACAAACGGATCTCCGTAACGCCGATTTCGATTGCTGCGGGAGCTGTACATACCGATACCTACGTGCCTGTCGCCCAGATTCTGGACAAGGCTGCCAAGGAGGTAGGCGTCAACTTCATCGGCGGGTATTCCGCGCTGGTGCAGAAGGGCTGTACGAAGGGCGACCGGATTCTGATTGACAGTATTCCGGAAGCGCTGGCGGTGACCGAGCGAGTCTGCTCCTCCGTCAACGTCGGCTCCTCGCGCAGCGGCATCAACATGGACGCGGTGAAGCTGATGGGCGACATCATTCTCCAGACGGCGGAGCGCACCAAGGACCGCGACTCCATCGGCTGTGCCAAGCTGGTTGTATTCTGCAATGCGGTCGAGGATAACCCGTTCATGGCCGGTGCCTTCCACGGGGTCGGCGAGCGGGAGTGTGTGATTAACGTTGGCGTGAGCGGTCCGGGTGTGATCAAGCGGGCGCTGGAAGAGGTCAAGGGACAGGACTTCGAAACCCTGTGCGAGACGATCAAGCGTACTGCCTTCAAGGTCACCCGTGTCGGCCAGCTGGTCGCACAGGAAGCCTCCAAGCGGCTGAATGTGCCCTTCGGCATCATCGACCTGTCGCTGGCCCCTACGCCCGAGATCGGCGATTCTATCGCAGAGATCTTCCAGGTCATGGGCCTTGAAGAAGCCGGGGCTCCCGGCACCACAGCAGCACTCGCCATTCTTAACGACAATGTCAAAAAAGGCGGAGTCATGGCCTCCTCCTATGTCGGCGGCTTAAGCGGCGCCTTCATCCCGGTCAGCGAAGACCACGGCATGATCCAGGCCGTCCAGCGGGGTGCGCTGACGCTGGAGAAGCTCGAAGCCATGACTTGTGTCTGCTCGGTAGGCCTGGACATGATTGCCATTCCCGGTAGCACCAGCAAAGAGACCCTCGCAGGCATCATTGCCGATGAAGCCGCCATCGGCATGGTCAACAACAAGACCACAGCGGTCCGCGTCATTCCGGTTATCGGTAAGGACGTCGGTGAAATAGTCGAATTCGGCGGTCTGCTCGGATATGCTCCAGTCATGGCTGTCAACCCGTTCAATTGTGCGGGCTTCGTCAACCGCGGCGGACGGATTCCCGCGCCGATTCACAGCTTCAAGAACTAAGTGAGTGTGCTTAATGTGACATATGTACCCCTGAATTTCACTGGGAGTTCTTCATTTCAACTAATAAAGACACGTTGCCTTCCCGCTCAGGGAGAGTAACGTGTCTTATTGGTTCTTGCTGGCCCTCAGCGCTGGGGCAGCTCCGGCGGTACGGTAATATGGGACAGCTTCGCAGGGTCCATCAGAAGATACAGGCTCTGAATCCGTTCCCCGCTGGAATCCGTACTCAGGCAGAGCACGCACTTCACGGCTCCCTGATCGGTGAAGATCAGACCCGGCTCGCCGTTCAGCAGCCCGCAGGAAGGCTTCCACTCCCGCAAATAGTGCATAACCCGCTTCGAGGTCAGCAGTGCAGTCACTCCCCGGCGTCCGGTCATCGGCCGGAGTATGGTATGCACCTCACGGCCCCCGCCATCAGTAACCAGTACCGGATGCTCGGCCAGCAGCTCCAGCATGCCGCCCACATCGTAGGAGGTGAACGCGGCAGTGAAGCGCACCAGCAGATTCTCAGTGACTGCTCCATAGCTGAGCGAGGGCAACCGGGAAGCCGGCTCTGTCTGCAGGATACGCTTGGCCCGGCTGAAGATCTGCCGGCAGTTGCTGCCCGACTTGCCTACCATTCCGGCAATGGCTTCATAGTCGTATTCGAAGGCTTCCCGCAGTACGAATACCGCACGCTCCGTGGGAGACAGACGCTCCAGCAGCACCAGAAAAGCATACGACAGATTATCCTTGCGTTCTGCCGCCGCTTCCGGGCCGTCATATCCCTCGCTTACCGGCTCAGGCAGCCACTCCCCGATATAAGTCTCTCTGCGGCTGCGTGCCGAGTTCAGCAGATTGAGGCAGCGGTTGGTCACGCCTTTAGCCACATAGGCTTTGATATTCTGAATGCCGCTCCGGTCCCGGTGCTGCAGCTCGGCGAACATATCCTGCACCGCATCCTCTGCATCGGCAATCACGCCAAGCATCCGGTAGGCAATGGAGAAGGCATAGCCTTTATAGCTCTGATACAGCTCCTCCATACCGGGATTCTCCGCTGCCGGTGTCTCGGCCTGAGTCCTTATTTTCCCCCTGTCCACTTCATGCCGCCCTCCTTCCTTACACTCTATCCTCTTCCTTAGCCGAAGCAGCCCGGGAACATCCCGGTCGTGATGGCAATCCGGTTCCAGCTGTTGATCGTATTGATCGCCATAATCCAGTCTACCAGCTCCTCTTCGCTAAAGTGCGTAAGCATCTTATTGTACAGCTCCAGCGGAACGCCAGCTTCGCTGATCAGCGTGACCTGCTCGGCGAATTCCAGCAGCACACGTTCCTTGGCACTGAACAACGGCGCTTCGCGCCACACACTCAGTAGCAGAATATGATCGGCATAGTTGCCCAGCTTCATCAGATCCTTGGCATGCATATCCAGACAGAACGCACAGCCGTTAATCTGTGAGACCCGTATTTTAACCAGTTCATACAGTACCTTATCCTTACTGCGGCTTCCTGCATGCTGCTCCTGCGCCATCATTGCCCGGAATGCCGGGCCGTTAACCTCACGATAATTCATTCTTAGACTCAAATTAGGTCGCCTCCATTATGGTTGTATTGCTCTTCATAACTGTAGACAAGATAGGGACGGAGATTGTGACACAACATCCCCACAAAGTGAAGCTTTAACTCGATGATGAGTCAGGTACTTTGCGGGGGGCCCCAAAACATTGAAATTCTTTTTAACAAAAAAAGAGCAGGACAGCGAAATTCCGCAGCCCTGCCCGTCTATTCAAGTTATGCGCTCAGACTCTTCGCCCTGCGCGAGGAGAACAGCCGCCAACCGGTCAGGAGCGCCGATAACAGGCAGATCCCGGACGAAGCCAGGAAGACTGCATGCATCCCCGAGAGGAACAACTCCGGACGTCCTTCTACCAGCCCGGTTACCCGGTAGCCGGCCTTGCTGCTCATTACATTGAACAGAATCGAGGTGGCTAAGGTAATTCCGACGACCATCCCCACATTACGGACCAGCGAATTCACGCTGCCTGCCGAGCCTAGCTGTGTTCGCGGCACCGTGGACATAATCAGCGAGTTGTTCGGTGAGCCGAACATCCCGCTGCCGATGCCGAGCATGGCGATCCAGACGCCGACCAGCATAACCGGACTGCCTTCATGCAGCCGGGCCAGCCCGAACTGGGCAACCACCATCACGATCAGCCCTGCGAAGGTGAGCAGCTCCGAACCGATTTTGTCCGACAATGCCCCGCTTAACGGAGCGACTATCACCATGCAGATCGGGTAGAGCATCAGCAGGAAGCCTGCATCAAAAGGGGACATGTTCAGCATATTCTGCGCATAAAACGGCGCGATAATATTGAAGCAGAAGTTCGAGACGAACACCAGAAAAGCACAGAATATACTCAGTGAGAACAAGGGATTCTTGAACAGGCCCAGTTGAAGCAGCGGCTGGGCGCTGCGCAGCTCCACGATCAGGAAGACGATGAAGGTAATAACCGCAGCGGAGAGAGCGGCAATGATCCGGGTATCCCCGTATCCAAGCTGCTGGCCGAGCAAAAGTCCGGCGAACAGAGAGACAATGAAGACAGCAAACAGCAGGCTGCCGGGAGCATCAATCCCTGACTTCACGCGTACCAGATCCTTCGGCAGTACCTTCCAGCCCAGCGCAATCGCCAGAATTCCAATCGGCACATTCACCCAGAAAATATACTCCCAGCCCATCGACGATACGATAATTCCGCCCAGGCTGGGCCCCGCTATACTGCCGAGGGACACGAAGGTTCCGATCAAGCCGAGAGCCTTGCCGCGTTCCGTAGACGGGAAAATATCCGTAACAATGCCCTGGCTGTTCGCCATGGTCATCGAAGCGCCGACCGCCTGCACTACACGCGAAGCAATGAGCAGCGGCAGGCTGTGGCTTAATCCGCAGAGCAGAGAGCCGATGGTGAAGACGACCATGCCCAGCTTGAACATCTTTATTTTGCCGGCGATGTCCCCCAGCTTCCCGAAGAACAGAATCACTGAACAGATCGCCATCAGATATCCGGTTGTCACCCACTCCACCTGGGCTACCGGCAGCCCCAGCTCCTTCACCAGCACCGGCAGCGCAATATTCACAATGCTTCCATCCAGTGTAGACATAAAAGTAAACAAGTTAAGAACGATCAGAATCAGCCAGCGCTTCTTCTGTATCCCGGCATCCTCCTGATAGGTCGCCTCTAAGCTGCTCATCCGCTAACACCCTCTTGGTTCAAATGTAATCTAGTTGCACACGCAACAAACTAATCCTTCACAGTGTACTGCAAATTAGTTGCGCGCGCAACAAAATTACGGTAAGATCTGAGGCAGGGCGCTATGCCTTAGGGCTGGCAGCCGTTATAATCCTCAGCGAGGTGTCCATGGTGACTTCAAATAGAGAACCGGTTAGAGAACCAATCAGTGATCCGATCAGAGAACCAATCGGGAAGCTGATCTCCCATCTTCACCGTCAGAACCAAAAAATACTGGCCAAGGAGCTGCTTCCCTACGGCATCGGCAGCGGCGGCCAGCATAGCTTCTTAAAGCTGGTGCTGAGTCATCCGGGGATCACCCAGGATCAGATGACCAGCCGGATTAAATGCGATAAAGCGACAACCACCCGCTCCGTGAAGCTTCTGGAGGCCTCGGGATATATTGAACGCCGGACTGACCCGAAAGACCGCCGCTCCTTCCTGCTGTATCCGACCCCCCAGGCGCTTGAATTCGCTCCGGTCTTCCAGGCGCTGCTCGATGATTTCAACCGTAAGCTGTCCATGGACCTTACCGAGAGTGAGCTGGATACGCTGACAGAACTGCTCCACAAGGTCACCCGCAACTCAGACCGGCTGAACGGGCAGAGCTGATTGTATTGATTAAGTGGAGAAAATCAGGCTGTCCTTGCTGTCCTTGCTGTCCTTGCTGTCCCTGTGTTCAGCCGCAAAGTGGACAGCTTGAAGCTGGCCTTCTGCGCGGTATTCACTCGGCAGCTTGCCGACATGCTCCCGGAACAACTTGCTGAAATAACGCTCATCCCCGAAGCCCGACCGGCAGGCAATTTCACACACCGGTACACGGGTCTCCAGCAGCAGCGCTTTCGCCAGCTCCAGCCGCATGCGCCGCAGGCATTCCCCGAAAGTCTCACCGGCAAAGCGGGCGAAGCACCTGCTGAAATAGCCGCGGCTCATATGGATGGCAGCGGCAACATCGCCCTGATTGATTTTATCGCCGGCATGGCTCTTCATATAACGCACAGCGCTGATCAGGCAGAGCATCACCTCTTGGCTCAAGCCCAGCTCAATCATCCGGCGCTGGACATGCCCCGTGAACTGATGCAGCCAGACTTGCCAGTGCCGCCAGTGCCGGTTGCACTCTGCCGCCAGCGCGAGCTGCTGCGCTTCCTCCGCTGTAAGCAGCAGGCCGCTCCAGCCCTGAAGCAGCTCTTGGCCAAAGTCCGCCACTGCCGCAGGGTCCGGCTGCTGCATCGCAACCCCGCTGAGGAACAGGTCCCATTCTCTCCGCTCCAGTGTCCAGCGTAGATTCTGCGCCTGTACCAGCGCGGAAGGGACGCCCGTCTCCGGCCGTTGCCGCGCGGCCAGCGCCTGCAGTTCACCATAGTGCAGCCTCGGGAGCGCCTGGCCGCCCGCCGCATAGAACAGCGCCTGCCGGGCCGACTGTTCCAGCACCGCAGCAATTCTCTTCAGCGGCTGACCGCGCACCCCCTCCAGCAGCGCCGCTGTCCAGCTTGTCCCAAGCGCCGCTCCCAGCTCTCCTCCGATCCGCGCTGCATCCACAGGATACGGCAGCGGAGACAGCCACATCCCCGGCACAGCATGCAGCGTGGAATTTCTCACCAGAGACAGTGCATACAGCTGCTCTTCCTTCAGTTCCGGCGTAAGCGGCACATAGAGCAGCGCGTTATCCTCAGCGATCACCTTCTGCTCTGCCTTCGCAGGGTTGCTTTTGTTCCTGTCCTCCCACCTGATCCGTTCCACCAGTCTGCGGATGATTTTATCGGCATTCTCCGGCTCCAGCAGCGTTTTGACAATGTAATCTACCGCTCCCAGCCGCAGCGCCTCCTGCACCTCATCGAATTCATGATGGCAGGTCAGCACCACGCACCTTACTGCCGGATACCGCAGCCTCACCTCCCGGATCAGCTCGAACCCGGTCATCCCCGGCAGCGACAGATCCACGAACAACAGATCCGCCTCTTGCTCGCGCAGCAGCTCCAGTGCCGCATGCCCGTCTCTGGCCTCTCCGGTAATCACCACCCCGAAGGACGGCCAATCCAGCAGTGAGATGAAACCCTTGCGCACCAGACGCTCATCGTCTACGACAACAGCCTTAATCATCGAAGTCCTCCTTGCTTTTGATAGGAATAATGATGGATACCGGGTTCCGTCTTTCTCACCGCTCTTTGTGAAAGCGTTTCAATATATAGATACAATACCATATTTTGTTTATTCTGAAAATAAAAAGGCATGCACTTAAAGCTTGAACTCGATGCTTGGTCGCCGCTGCGGAGAACATTTGAACTTCCGGCCGCTGTTGTCCCCGGGTTACATGATTTTATGCAACATAAAAAGAGCTGCTCACAGGCAGAATATCCGCCGTATAAACAACTCCGTTTCTGCTATTAGGTAATAGTAGAGCATCAGATTTAAAATGGTTGAGTCAGGGCTCCCCTCGTTAAAAAGCCACCCGGTTAGCCTCCCAGCCCCTCACTCCAGGCTTGAACCGGAACAATCCGCCCGCCTGCGGCCAGCGTTCCAGCTCTTCTGCACTCATGTATCCGCGTGCTGTAGTGATGTACAGCTCGTCCAGATTCCCGCCGCCGAAGGTACAGGAGGTTACATAATGCGCCGGGACCTCAATTTTCTCCAGTTGTTCCCCCGTATGAGGATTCCAGCGTGAGATACAGCCCCCGCGCCAATGGGCGACCCAGAGCATGCCTTCACTGTCGATCGTCATCCCATCCGGCCAGCCTTCGCCTTCCGCCAACCGGATGACTGTCCGGCGCCCGCTTACCGAGCCGTCTGCCAGCGAATAATCCATTACATCGATCCCCTTGGTCAACGTATCAATGTAATACATGACCCCCAAGCTGTCGTTCCAGGCCAAGCCATTGGAGATGCCGATCCCAGTCAACACCTGCCGGACCTCACCAGCGGATTCCATTACATACAGGCTGCCCTCTCTTCCCGCAAACCTTCTGTTCATCGAGCCGAACCACAACCGTCCACGGCTGTCGCATTTGGCATCATTCAGCCGGTTACCGGAGATTCCGGTCTCCACCGCTGCCAACAGCTCCAAGGGCTGATGCTCCATATATCTGTAGATCCCGTCCTCCATCGTCAGAATCCAGCCGCCGCGCTCCGCCGGTACAGCTGCACTTACCTTTCGCTCAAAGGAATGAATATCATCCGTCCCCTTGCCGGGGTCATAGAAATGTAATTCATTGCTGTCAACATCCATCCAATACAACCTGCCCTTCCTGTGATCCCAATGGGGACCTTCTCCAAGGGCCGCCTTCGCAGCAACCACGCATTCCATCGTTCCGCTCAACCTAAATCCTCCTCTACTAAATACTCTTTCTATGTACTTGAACTATTACCATTCAGCCTCCGGCTGCCAACCTGACATACACCTGTCCGGTTTGCATGCTATGCTGAATACATCACAATCCTATGAACTGAGGTGACCCGCATGAAGGCCGAATGGAGAAAACAAGACAAAGCCCTATACCTGCCCCCTGCCGAACCGGGGCTGATCCATGTACCCTCCTTTCCTTATTTCACCCTGCGGGGTGAAGGTAATCCCAACGGCAGCGCCTTCGCAGAAGCAGTCGCTGTGCTGTATTCCTTGTCCTACGCAGTCAAAATGCTGCCGAGACGAGGTCCCGCACCCGAAGGCTACTTCGACTACACCGTCTTCCCGCTGGAAGGGGTATGGGATCTCAGCGAAGCCGGACGCCGCTCAGCCGCTCTTGATAAGAACGAGCTGGTATACACCTTAATGATCCGGCAGCCGGATTTCCTGACCCCTCTGCTTGCCGCAGAAGTGCTGGAGCAGGTCAAGCACAGCAAGCCGCACCCGCTGCTGGATAAGGCCGTCTTCGAGCACTGCGAAGACGGCCTGAGTGTACAAATGCTGCATATAGGCCCCTATGATGATGAACCGCACAGCTTCGCCAGAATGGAGCAATTCTGCACCGCTCAGGGCCTGGTGCGGGAGTCTCTCCTGCACCGCGAAATCTATATCTCGGATGCCAGGCGTGCCCGCCCGGAGAAGCTGCGAACCGTGCTACGGTTCAAGGCCGCCCGGCAGGATTAACGCTACATTTTCACCGTGTTCCGCACTATTGAGCTCTTATGAACCTCCAGCAGCTCCCGGTATTCCACCGTTTCAATCTCACAGCCGGGCCCGATCACAACACTTCCGCCCCGGACGGTCTGCGCCTGCGTATGCTGAAGCTCGATCTGATCTCCTTCAATCAGCCGGGCCGCGAAGCTCATCTTCTTCCCGGGTCTGAGCAACGCGCCGGAACGGCTGCGCTTGATGGAGATGCCGCCGCCGCCGACCGTATCCGCCCTACTGGGGCCGAATAATGTCAGGTCGAGCTTCTCCGCATTTAATAGTCCGCTGACCTCCAGGACTCCGGTAAGCTGCACCTGCTCTGCTTCACAATCGCCCGTAACTATGATCCCGCCGGTCAGCTTGATATCCTCAATCCGCAGCCCGCCGCCAGCCGTAACCTCTCCTTGTCCGCGCAGGCTGGCTGCGTCTACCCGGCCCTTCACCTTGCACTCCCCGGTGATTTTGATATCCTGTGCCCGAAGATTTCCTTCAACCGCTACCTCTCCGGTCTGCGTAAGCTTATGGCAGTCCACATCCCCGCCGAAGGTACATTCTCCCGTCACCTTCACATCCTTAAACACTCCGCCGACAGAGCTCGACGTCCCGAGTATCTTCAGATCATGGCGTTCTACCGTTTCATTCACCGGTCTTCTCCTCCTTTCCCACCTGGGCACCGGGATGTACAGTCAGTCCCGCTCTATACTCCACCCGGCCAATTGAGCAGCCCTGCCCGATAATGACCGTACCGCCCCTCACTACATCTGCACTTGTGTATTCCAGATCTAGCGTATCGCCTTCGATGAGCTTGGCCCGCAGCCCGATTTTGAGCTTGGGGATCATTCCGCCGAGCAGTCTGCCCCAGGCCGCGTTACCTTTTTTGCGGATCACCAGGCTCTCCACGCCAATCTCCCCTGCCTCAGACTGACCCTGTAGCCCGAACTCCATCCGGCCCGCACTCAGCAGGCCACCCACCGTGAATACCCCTTCACCGGTCAGCTCCTCCAGCTCACAATTGCCCTTCAGCTTCAGCATGCCGTCCATTACACAGCGCTCTCCCCGCAAACTGCCTTCTCCGCTCACTACTCCATTCAGCTTCATTTCACCAACCTGCAGATTGCCCTTCAGATTGAGGGTTCCGTCCATCTCCATCTCTTCCGCCGCAAGGTCGCCGTTCAGCTTCATTACGCCGTCACAGCTATAGGTATGTGCGCTGAGCGCTCCGTTAATCTTGCTGACGCCGTTGATATTCACTTTGTTATATCTGCCTCCGGCAGCCGTGTTGACCCCATCCATCACCAGATCCGGCAGTTCATTCTTCTCCATGGTCCAGCCTCCTATGGTTTACTGTTCATTACTCTATAAGCCGCCTTCAGTCAAACGTCCATTCAGTAGTTCCGCCAGATCGGCAGAGCGAAGCCTGCTCACCAGCCGTACCCCCTCTTCGAAGGCCAGCCCCGCTCCCGGCAGCGCCATAATGAAGAAGCTAACCCCCATCTTCCGCACAAAAAACAGCTCCCAGCCCTTCTCCCCGTACCCCGGCGCATGACTCTCCAGTATCTGATAGAGCCGGTCTGCTTCTTCCCAGCTGAGCTCCCCCTTGCTGAGCAGCCAATCTGCCGCAAATACATGAAGAATCTGCTCGAAGCTCAGCGGTATGCCCTCGTCCTCCGGTCTCCCGAACCGCTCCAGACTACTCACCGAAACAATGTTACGTTCCTTTAGCTGGGATAAAGTTAACCTTATGCTGTACGAGGATGCCGGCTCTGACAGCTTATCCGCCAATTCATCCAGGGAGAGATCATCCTTCTTCTGTAAAATATGCTGTACCCGCCCCAAAATCCGCGCCCGCGGAAAAAAGGTCTCCTGTCCCGTAAAGGTAGATTTGCGGATGAACCATTCCTCAGGAATCAGCTGCTTCCGCTTCCAGCGGTACAACTGCCCGTAAGAGATTCCTGTCTCATCGAGCAGCTCCTTTTTGGAGATTAAATCCTCTTCCATATCACCACTCCTTGCGCTCATCGTAACATAACACTGTTACGTTGTAAACTGGCAAGCTACCTACATCGCTCCCCTCCAGTGCAACAGCGCCTCCTCCTATTCACTCCTTCATAAAAAAACAGAGCAGACCCTAGCCCTTACCGGCTTCGGATCTGCCCACTATACTTCATTCTATGAACGCACAACGCCCTTCTGCCGGGCTTCACGCAGCCATTTCGGGTACTCGTTGAAGAGCCGGTCATACAGGTCCTCATCGCTGACCTCGTCCAGATCATCCAGCGCGAAGAAATCCGCATTATCCACATAACGGCCCCGCAGATCGTCAAGCTCACGGAGTACGCCATAATCCGCATTGCCCAGCCCCACAAACTGCCAGAAAATATTATGCTTCGAGCTCTGGATCAGCAGCTTCGATATTTTGGGCGTCTCATAGATGCCCCCGTCGCTGAAGAAGACCACATATACCGGCAGGTCACCCGGCTCCTCCTTCGTATATTTCTTGATCAGATCCGCCATCACCACCGGCTCATTGTTCCCGATGCCCAGTCCCCCGAACATCTTCGGTCCCGGATAGGTCCGCTTCACATAATCCTCATACCCGTGTTCATTCACGCTCGGCATTCTTTTGCTCTTGGTGGCGAAGAACCAGACATCCAGCATTCCGTCATCATCCATCTTGGCAGCCACAGCCAGCACCCGTTCAAAAGCCCGCTGCACGACTCCCTTCGCATATAATTGCGCCATGGAGCCGGATGCATCGAACACCACGGCTACCCTTGCCTTCTCCTGGTCAAGATTCTTCTTGCGCAGTGAAATTCCGACCTGCTGCTTCAGAAGATCAATCTTCGTCAAATTCAGGGCAGGCCGGGGAGCCTCCTCCTGGACTGTATCCTTAGGCGGTCCGCTGTATGTAGCCGCTGCTTCCATATGGCCTGGCACCCCTTGTGCGTGTGGCTGTGCTCCGCTGTTCTCCGGCGCTTCGTCTTCCACTTCAACGCCGTGCGCTTCCGCCAGCGGCTTCAGTCCGCCATGGAAGCCCCGGCCGACCGCACGCAGCTTGAAGCCCCCGCCATGGCGGTACAGCTCTGCCAGCACGAGCGAGGTCTCGGCATTGCCGTCCATAATTTCATATACCAGCTCTGTACCCTTCCCCGCCGCGCTGATTCTGCAGCCTCTGACATCGGCGAAGGTTCCGGGACCGTCCAACGTAGCCGCGAAGACGCATTTCTCAATGGCCGAATCACGGAGCGCGCGCAGATCAATGGCGAACTCTCCGCTGCATTTATCAATCGGATTGAATACGACCGTGTGCTTGGGATCAGCCGGCTGATTATAAAAGATAAAGAAATCATCGGACGGCACCTTCCCGTTCCCGCCCACCATGAAGCAGCTGATATCCAGAATAGCCGGAGAACTGCTGCAGGATATCTTCACGGTTGCCTGGGTGGAAGCCTCGTCCAGCTTCGCATTGGAGCCGCTTACCAGCTTGATTATATTAGGATTCATGAATGCACTCTCCTACTCTCTCATATGAAATACCAGGATGTACCAGATTCCCGCTTCCGCAAAAAGGAGCAGACCATTCCCTGCTAAGGATATGTCTGCTCCTGGTTGATCAAAGATTATGACTCTCCATATACAGCCGTTATCTCAGGCTGTCTGCGGTGTTCTCTGCATATAGAAATGCGATGGCTACAGCCAGAAAAGTCTTATTCTTCAGACTTCTCAGCTTCGGCTGCTTCCTCAGCTGGTGCGGCAGCAGCTTCATCAGCCGGCTCCTCCATCACGAGCGGAGGCGAAATCCGCACGATCAGTGTATCTTCAGGGGTAAGGATCTCCCAGCCTTCATGCTTCGGAAGATCGGACACCAGCAATTGATCACCGATATCGAGGCCGCTGATATCTACTTCGAGGTTTGCTTCCAGCTTGTCCGGCAAGGTCCGGATATCCAGCTCATACAGCTCCACCTGCTGCACGCCGCCGCTCTTGACGCCGATAGGATCACCTGTGAAGTGGAAGGCTACCTTGGTATCCAGATCAGCCTTCATGTCAATCTGCTGCAAATCTACATGAAGCAGCGTACGGGATACCGGCTGGCGCTGCACCTCCTGAATAACCGCATTCTTCGAGCCGGAGCCCGGGAATTCCACCTTCAGGATGGCACGCGGGTTTTTGCCGAGAATATCATTAAGTGTTTTGGCATCTGCTGAGAAGGACTGGGTATCTGAACCTGCACCGTAAACTACAACCGGTACAAAACCTTTGCTGCGCTGGGAAGAATTCGATCCGGATCTTTCAGTCAAGCGTACTGTGGTATTCATGATATTTCCTCCTAATAGTTTTTTGAGCGCTACGCCCTTCGTATAGAAGCCGGGCAAGTTGCCGGGGGCGGCGTACGCCAAGTAGTGTCAGCATAGCTGCATTAAAAAACAAGACCAATTAGCTCTTATGTCTAATCAGTCTCTTATTAACCATATTTGCCTGCTATGGAATCAGTATAGCACCGGGAAATGAACAAGTCAAAATAGGGTAAAATTCAAATCCAATCCATATTTATAAATGATTACGCTAAATGACAGGCCACCAAATGCCCCGCGCCAGCGTCACGCAACAGCGGAATCTCCGCTTTACAGACCTCCAAGGCGAATGGGCAGCGCGTATGAAATTTACAACCGGACGGCGGATTCGCCGGGCTTGGAATATCCCCTGTCAGCACGATGCGTTCCCGCTTCAGCCGGGGAACCGGCACCGGAACAGCGGACAACAGCGCCTTGGTATAAGGGTGCAGCGGATGCAGGAATAACTCATCCCTGGTTGCCGTCTCCACGATTGATCCAAGATACATCACACCTATCGAGGTGCATAAATGCTCCACTACGCTAAGATCATGGGAGATGAATAAATACGCCAGCCCTTTGCTCTGCTGCAGTCTGCTGAACAAGTTAATAATCTGCGCCTGGATCGACACATCCAAGGCCGACACCGGCTCATCTGCGACAATCAGGTCCGGATTCAGGATCAGCGCCCGGGCAATCCCGATCCGCTGGCGCTGGCCGCCGGAGAATTCATGCGGGAAGCGGTCGATATGATACGCGGATAACCCGCAGGCCTCCAGCGCCTCCAGCACCAGGCTTCTGACCTCAGCCTTCGTACATAGGCCATGGTCCAGCAGCGCTTCGCCTATGGCGTCGCCGACCCTGATCCGGGGATTAAGCGCACTGTACGGGTCCTGGAAAATAAGCTGCATCTGCGGCCGGATCACGCGCATATCCGCAGCAGACAGGCTGTGAATGTCAGTGCCCTTAAATCGAACCTCTCCGTCGGTCTTGTCCGTCAAGCGCAGAATGGTCCGCCCTACGGTGCTCTTGCCGCTGCCGGATTCCCCGACAAGGCCGAAGGTCTCTCCCGGACAGAGTGTGATGCTGACATCGTCTACAGCCTTAACATGTCCCGCCGTGCGGCCAAGCAGGCCTTGCTTCACCGGAAAATACTTCTTCAGATGCTTCACTTCCAGCAGCGCTTCAGACATATAATTCCGCCTCCTCATACAGCCAGCAGGAGACCTTCTGCCCGTTCCCGGTCTCCTTCAGCAGCGGCTGCCGGGTACGGCAGACCGGCATACAATGCCCGCACCGGTCATGAAAATAACAGGAGGGTGCAAGCTCAAGCGGACTTGGTACCTGCCCGGGAATGGAATAGAGCTCTTCCAGACGCTGGCCCATCACGGGCTTCGACTTCAGCAGCCCGCGTGTATACGGATGCTGCGGATTCTGAAACAGTTCCACTACCCCGCCCTCCTCAACAATTTGCCCGGAGTACATCACGATGACATAATCCGCCATCTCGGCCACAACCCCTAAGTCATGTGTAATCAGCAGGATTGACATCCCGGAATCTTCCTTAAGGCCGCGCAGCAAGTCCAGAATTTGCGCCTGAATCGTCACATCCAGAGCTGTGGTCGGCTCATCCGCAATCAGCAGCTTGGGGCTGCAGGAGACCGCAATGGCAATCATAATCCGCTGAAGCATACCGCCGCTCAGCTCATGGGGGTAGCTGCCCATAATCTGTTCCGGACGGGATATCCCGACCTGGGTGATCAGTTCAATTGCACGGGTCCGTGCTTGCTTCTTGTTCATCTTGAGATGTACAGACAGCGGCTCCATAATCTGCTCGCCAATCTTCATGACCGGATTAAGGGAGGACATCGGCTCCTGAAAGATCATCGCAATCTCATGGCCGCGGATGCTGCGCAGTGAATTTTTGTCCAGCCGCAGCAGATCCTCTCCCTGGAAACCGATACACCCCCCGGTGACTTTACCGCCAGGCTCCTCCACCAGCCCCATAATCGACATGGCCGTGACGCTTTTTCCGCAGCCGGATTCACCGACAATGCAGACCGTTTCACCTCTCCTGATCTTGAAGCTGACATTATCCACCGCCCTTACGGTGCCTTCTTCCGTGAAGAATTCGGTGCTTAGACCGTCTATATTCATTACAGGCTCCATAGATATGGCCACCTACCTCTTCTGTTTAGGATCAAGGACGTCTCTGAGGCCGTCACCAAAGATATTAATTGCAATCACTGTGGCAAAAATCGACAGTCCGGGCGGAATCCATAGCCATGGCCGGTTCTGGAAATCAAGGATATTGTTCGCTGCGTCAATCATATTGCCCCAGGTCGGAGTCGGAGGCATAACCCCCAGGCCGAAGAAGCTCAGCACCGATTCGCTGAGAATAGCGCCGCCGATATTCAGCGTAGCCATAACGATCAGCAGCGGAACAATATTAGGCAGCAGATGGTGCATCAGCTTCCTGTGGTCGCGCAGCCCCAGCACCACAGCAGCCTGCATGAATTCACGTTCCCGCAGGCTTAGCATTTGTCCCCGCACCATTCTTGCCAGCCCCGGCCAGTTCACAATACTCAGCATAAGCATAACGATATACATCCGGTAATCCGTTGGAATCTTCCACTCCGAGAGCAATGCACCGAAGATGAAGAGCAGCGGCAGACCGGGAATGGTCATCAGCAGATCGGCAATCCGCATAATGATCTGATCCAGCAGCCCCCCGTAATAACCGGCAATGGCACCCAGCAGCGACCCGAGAAATACTGACAGCAGCATGGAAGCAAGACCTACGGTGAGGGATATGCGTCCGGCCTGCATCACCCGGGTTAGAATATCCCGGCCCAGCGCATCCGTGCCCAGCCAGTGCTTCAGGCTCGGGGGTTTATTCATGAATGCCATGTTGATTTTGTTATCTGTATAGGGCGAGAAGAACGGACCGATGAAGCATAACACAAACATAAAGACAACCACCGCGAACCCGGCAACGGCCAGCTTATTGTGCATAAGCCTCCGCAAGGATTGCCGCATTAGGGACGATTTGCGCAGTCCGGGGCGGATTCCCTCCATTTCTTTTACTCTGATATCAGTTGCCATGAGAACTCCCCTCCTATAACCGGACACGCGGATCAGCCACCCGGTACAGAATATCCGATAGCAGGGTCCCGATGACGGTCAGAATAGCCAGAAACATGGTGAAGCCCATCAGCAGCGGATAATCCCTTAACCCGAAGGACTTCATATACAATTGGCCGATCCCCGGCCAGTTGAAGATCTGCTCGATAATAATCGAGCCTCCGAACAGGGCAGGCAGCTCGAAGCCAACCAGCGTAATTGCCGGTAAAAGCGCATTGCGCAGCGCATGGGAGAACAGCACCTTCCGCTCCTTCAGCCCTTTTGCACGGGCCGTCCGGATATAGTCCTGCTTGAGTACATCAATCATATTGCTGCGGAAGTAGCGGGTTAATGAACCCAGTCCAAGTAGCGTCATCACAATGACCGGCAGCGTCATATGCTGCACGACTTCCTTGAAGTAGGCAAAGCCTGCCGCGGTGCTGCCCGTAGTCATCATCCCGCCCGGCGGCAGCCACTTCAGATCCACAGCCATAATCTTGATTAGGAACAGGCCGATGAAGAAGGACGGCAAGGACATGGCAGCGAAGATCGCAATCATCACCAGCGTGTCGAACCAGGAATATTGCTTATAGGCAGAGATGACACCGATTATTACTGCGATAAGCCAGGTGAGGAACGTGGAGACAGCGGCCAGCAAAAAAGAATTCCAGATATAATCACCAAACAACTGAAGCACCGGCTTCTGCTGGGCAAGTGAATATCCGAAATCCCCGTGGAAGGCATTGCTCATCCAGGTCCAGTAGCGTTCCAGCACCGGCTTATTCAGGCCGTAGATTTCCCGCAGCTCCGCTTTGCGTTCTGCCGTCAGCTTGATGTTCCCGGTAATGAAGTCCCCCGGTGTAAGGGCATAGAGGCAGAAGATCAGCAGCGAGGCGGCAAAAAGGATGATCAGCATATACAGCATTCTTTTAGTCAGATAAGTGCTCATGTATAGCTCCTTAGGATTCATCCCCCTGCCTGCCCCCGCCTTGTGACGCAGACAGGAGATGAATCATTCGTTATTTCAGAGTCCAGTTCGGCAGACTGCCGGCAAGACCGATGAACGGGCTGACCGAGAGATTCTCAATGCGGCCGTTATAGGCGTATACCGTTTTTTTGTAATTGGTAAAAATGACTGGCAGCTCGTCGTTGAATAGCTGATACAGCTCTTTATAGACTGCTTTGCGCTGTTCAATATCCGTGGTAGCCAGCGCTTTGTTGTACAGCTCAGTAAACTTCGGGTTGTCATAGTCCGTGATCTCACCATCGAAGAACTGCATGAAGCCATCTGCCGGATCGGTCAGCATGCTGGTAGAGAAGGAGACGAGATCATAGTCCCCGCTCTCTGTCTTTGAGACCAGCGAGTTGAAGTCGGCGAAGATCTCCGGCTGGAAGTCAATGCCGAGCGCCGCGAAGTTCTCTTTGGCGACCGCGATGAAGATGTCTGAGCTCTTGCTCTTGCTGGCCAGATAATGGATGCTGAGCGGCTTGCCGTCCTTCTCGCGGATGCCCCCTGCCCCTACCGTCCAGCCGGCTTCATCCAGCAGCTTCTTCGCCTGCTCAGGATCATATTTGTAAGAATTAATGCCTTCCTCAGTATAGGACCAGGAGATCGGCGAAGCAGGAATGTTGGCTATTGCCCCCGCGCCTTCGGCTGCGTCCACATAGATGCTCTGCCGGTCAAGCCCATAGACAATCGCCTGTCTAACCCGCTTATCCTTGAGCTGCTCATGCTTCAGGTTAACCTGCATATAGCCATAAGTGCTTGGGGTATACGGGAGAATATTGACATAACCGAGCTCTTTCAGCTTCGTGATATTTTCTTCTGTTGCAGGAAAAGAGGCATAGTCCACCTCACCCGTCTCAAGGAACTGCCAGGCATCCCCTGAGGTGGTTTTGTAGATAAAATGTTCTGTCTTAGGCTTGCCCTTGAAGTAATTCGGGTTGGCAATCAGCCGGACCTCTTGTCCGGGAATGAACTTCTCCAGCGTATAAGGGCCGTCGCCCAGCGGTTTCTCATGAAGCTTCTTGATATATTCAAGCTGGCCGAATTTGTAGTCCTTGCCATAATAGGCCTTGGACAGCACATTGGAGCCCAGAGTCACCAGTGCCGTGGCATTGGGCTGCTCCAGCGTAACGGAAAGGGTCTGCGGATCAATAATCCGGATGCCTTCCACCGTCTTGGCCGTTCCGGCCTTGTAAGCCTCCCCGCCCTTCACCTTCAGTGAGGGAAGCGAAGAACCGCCGTCATAGGCTTTGTCATACTGGAGAGTCCAGGTGAACGCCACATCCTCCGCCGTGAGCGGCGAGCCGTCGCTGAACTTCAGATCTTTGCGCAGGTGGAACGTATATGTAAGCTGATCGTCCGATACCTCCCAGCTCTCGGCCAGCTCTGGCGTTGGCACCCCTTTGTCATCCACCGTCACCAGCGATGCATAGAGCAGCGAAGAGACATTACCGTCATAACCGCTCTCCTGGAAGTAAGGCGTGAAGGCACCGCTGGGATCGGTAAGGCCTACGATGATGGTATCGGTGCGTTTCTGCGCGGCTGCCGGCAGCTTCGCAAGGTTGGATGCAGTAAAAGGCTCATTAAGCGCACCGGCAGGCACCACCTCTGGGGACGAAGTGGCTGCTGAGTTGGTTGAAGCACCCGGAGCAGAGCTGGCAGGAGTGGCTGTGGATGCTGCTTCCGGGCTACTGTTATCGGAGCAGGCGGACAGCAACAGCGAAGCTGTCAGGAATAAGGAGGACAACAAAAACGTGCTTTTTCTCATAACATCATCTCTTTTCTCACAATTTATAAATTCTAATAATTCCTACCCACTAAGTATGAATAAAGACCGATAGTTCACATTATAGAAAGTAAAGTCTGTTCTGTAAATAGAGAACTTAAAAATAATTCTCTAGAAGAAGAATTAAATTAGTGAATCACAGCAAAAAAAGCCAAAATCTTCTCCTTAGTTGAGAAGACTTTGACTTCTGGTTTGACGCTAAAGCAAAACTGAGAATAAAAGCTGTCCGCTGCTATTTCAGATACTCTGACAGCTGCTCATTCATCTGCTGAATGCCCTCCATCCGCAGACTGTACGCAATGACGTTCTCGCCCTCGATATAAGCATTCAGCAGACCAGCACTCCGCAGACTTGTAATGTGATCATGAACAATTCCTTTGGACAGACCTGCCTGCCTGGCAATCTCCGTGAACGATTTGCGCTCACCGCCCAGCGATTTGAGAATTCGGAGCCGGCTCTTCTCGCCCAGACTGCGGAGTGTCCGGTGCATGGTAGGTGAAATCTCTTCTTCCGGCACCTGGATTCTTGCGGCATAATGACAGATCGTCAGGTCACCGAAGTTATACAGGATATTAATCGGCTGAAAGTGGAACTGCGGAATCAGCACCAGCCTGCGCAGACCGCCGCCCGGCAAGAAAAAGAATCCGTTCGTTGTCTTGTTCACAAATTCTGCAACCGGGCTGCCTGTGAGCATCCCCCTCTGATCCTCAGCATGCTGCTGCAGCTTGTCCATGATCCCCGGATTGCAGCTGCTGAAGTATTGCCGGTTCCACTCCGACAGCAGGAAGACCATGCGGCTGCGGTATAGCTCCATTTGTACGGGGAAATTACTTACATAACCTCCAAGAGTCTCGTACATCTCCCCAACGGGTAGGCCTTCCAGCCAATCCAGCACACTGCTCACACTCTTTTTGTCAGGACACAGATGGATCAGCAGATTAAACAGCTTCCAATCATTATCCAGCTCCGTCTCCTCTAATGCTTCCAGCAGCTCCGGGCTCAAACGGCCTGACACCTCCGCCGCCCAGGACATGCCGAGATCTATCTTTTTACTCCCCTTCTTGCAGATGTACGTATGTATACTGCTTATTAATTCATATACCGGATGAAAATGAACCTCTGCCTTGTAATCCATGCCTATACCCCCTGATGCAACTTCTTTTCATTACAGCGTTAGTGCCATAATCATATCATATTATTCCCTTATCCTTCTTTCGCTTTCTCGCTTTTTGCCGCACAGGGTAGTAAAATAAAGGCACTATACCGGAATGGAGTGAGGTTATAAGATGGACAAGATTTCAAAGGGAGAAGGACGTTTCTATATCGCTGGTGACGGAAAAGACCTGGCCGAGATTACATACAGAACCGAAGAGAACACAGGGAATCTGGTGATTGACCATACCTTTGTCTCCGAAGATCTGCGCGGCCAGGGGGCAGGAGAAAAGCTTGTTCGGGCGGTCGTTGACCTGGCCCGTGAGCAGAGTGTCAAGATTGTACCGGTGTGCCCGTATGCGGCCCATCAATTCGAGAAGCACGAGGAATACAAGGATGTACTCAAATAGGAGGAAGAACGTTTGACGAATACAGATACACTGAAACAGATTGAAGAGCTGCAGCAGCGCTGCGAGCACTATGAAGGAATCTCGCTGAAGCTGAACTGGGACATGCTCCGGCAGCCTGGAGAAGCAGGCGGTGCAGAGTGGCTTTTGACCTATGAGGACGGCCTGCTGGTCGGCTTCATCGGCCTGTACGGCATCGGCGGTGATATGGAGGTATGCGGCATGGTCCGGCCGGGCTACCGCCGCCGGGGGATCTTCAGCTCCCTCTGGAAGCAGGCCCAGGCCGTCATCCGCAGAGGGACAACGAAGACACTGCTGCTGAACACCCCTGCGGCTTCGGCTTCAGGCAATGCCTATCTGAAGACCTTGCCGCTTGCCTTCAGCCATTCGGAGTTTCAGATGAAATGGGATGGTGCGGGCAGCAAGGTCAGAGCCTCAGAGGCCAGCTCGGCCTCAGGCAATGTCATGCTCCGGCCTGCACGTCCGGAGGAGACCCCTCTGCTCATCGCCTTCGACTGCGACGGGTTCCAGATGACCGAAGAGGATGCCGCAGAAATGTATGTGCAGCATGAACAGGAGGGCTCCCAGGAGCATATCATCATCGAGCTCAGCGGCCAACCTGCCGGGAAAATGCGCCTCTGGTCCGAGAACAATGAAACCTGGATCTACGGATTTACGGTGGACAAGAAGCTGCGCGGTCTCGGCATCGGCCGGAGTGCCCTGCAGCAGACCATCGAGCGGGAGCAGCGGAATTATAACGGAGTGAATCTGGAGGTGGCGCTGGATAACCCGAATGCACTGCGGCTCTATGAGAGCTGCGGCTTCGTCATTCAGAGCCAGCAGGATTATTACACCTATCCTTTGAACGGCTAGCCTGGCAACGAGTATTTCAAGAAGCATACATTTAGCCCATATGCCTGCGCACCAGCACAATGTATGCTGTTTTTCGCATACTTTCGGGCCAAACGCCTGCATGTGAGCACAATGAATGCTGTTTTTCGTATACATTCGGCCCATGCGTCTTCGTGTGAGCACAATGAATGCTGTTTTTCGTATACATTCGGCCCATGCGTCTTCGTGTGAGCACAATGAATGCTGTTTTTCACATACATTTGCGCCAAACGCCTGCTGGCTAGCACAATGTATGCTGTTTTTCGCATACAATTCCTAAACAATCAAAAAGCATCCCCTCACGGTCAAATGACCCTGAAGGAGATGCTTTTTTGTCTTCGCATAGTCATAATTTGCTTCTACATTAGCCCGTAGCCCCGCGCCTGAGCTTCATCCCGGTCACTGCGGCGGTTGCTGCATTTTACGCAGTCTGCTCCCTGTTCTTCCCGTTCCAGGAAGACAGACAGCAGGCGCACATAATCCAGCGATTCCTGCAGGGGCATGTCTGCTCCGTCATACAGCTGCCTGCGGCCATCCAGCAGCGAGTAGATGGCGATCGTCTCCGCCGGCTTCCCGTAAGCCTTATGGCAGAATACATTCGCCATATGCAGAAATCCGGCAATCACCTGCTGGTCAGCATGTACCATGAATTTCTGGATATTCAGACTGCGTCCCGTAAGCTTCGAATTCCAGGCCAGCTGAAAAATCACCGCCAGCTCAATCTCAAGCTCCCGGACAGGAACATGCCACTGTTCGAACCGCATCACCGGAATCTCGCCGGTGTAACTGCCTGCGACAATCCGCATCAGCTCATCGGCCACCGCCTGCTTGACATCCCAGTAATGCATCAGGGAAGGAAAAGCATTGCCCTTCGGCGGCCAGCGGCGCTCCAGCAGAAACTGGACAGGCGTCTCCCGGCGCACCTCGGGCCGCAGACTGTAGTAGTCATTAAGCGTATGTCCGACTGCAAATTGAACCTGCTGTCTCCAGCGGGGAAGTCCGGTAGCGGGAGCTCCGCTGCCGGCCACCTCGGCCCCGCCCAGCATGATGTGCTCCATACGGTAATCATTCAGACGTCTGTACCGGCCAGCTTCAGCATCCGGCTTCGTTCCTGTGAATTCTCCTGCCGCCGCGCCCATCCTTAAGAGACCGCCGTGCAGATCTCGATGAACTGGCGCCCGTAAGTACGGCAAGCCTCTTTCTCCGCTGCATTCGGACCATATTCAATCTTCAGGCTGGGCTGCACAATCTCAGCCCCGCGCTCCTTCAGCTTCTCTTCAATCTGATCCACTGCTCCACAGTAGATCGCATACCCGGTGTCTCCACTTCCGAAGGCCGCCGCCTTACAGGCGCTGAGATCCAGCTCATCCAGCTCTTCATAGAAATCCAGGAATTCATCCGGCAGCTCGCCGTCTCCCCATGTGTACGCACCCAGCATTACAGCCTCATACGCTTTTATCTCATCCGCATTGCAGTCCATGACCGATTTCAATACGGCCTCTCCGCCTGCCGCGCGTATTCCTTCCACGATCAATTCAGCGATTTCCTCCGTATTGCCAGTCAAGCTGGCATATGCCACTAGCACTTTAGCCATGACTTTTATCCTCCCAGGGTCCAAATGAAATGTATTCTCTATAATCCGGTCCCCTAAGCAGACCGTATCTTGCTTACCCTAATACTGTGCTAATCTCATTCTATTTGATAATGATTATCATTGTCAATATATAAAAAAGCAGCGTCAGCCCAGGACATAACTGCTGCCCGGAACTGACGCTGCTCATTATTATTATTATCATATGCTGTGTGGAATAATTAATATCCGCCTTCCAGCAAAGTAATGCCATTGCCGTCGGGATCACGGAAATTCATTTCTTTACCGCCGTACTCCATGGTTGCCGGGGGATGGCAATCCAGTCCTTTCGCCTTCAGCTGCTCATACGTCTCGTCCAGACTTCCGCAGGAGAATACCAGATTAACAGTTCCTGTCGTCAGATTCTCCCACTTGGCTGCGTTCCATATAATGATGCCGGGCTGGCTGCGTTCAAAAGCAATTTTGGCGCCGTCAGATTCTCCATGGCCCTCGAATGGAACCGGAATGCCCAGCACCTCTGAGTAGAATGCCGCCAGCGCCGCCGGGTCTTTACTGTACAGATTGATGCCGTCAAACGTTGTAATCATAATGATATCCTTCCCTTCATTGCTTGTATTGTGACCGGGCTGGTGTCAGCCGTTCTATCCTCATTGTACTTCTGCCTGTATGGCTTGTATTGCAAAAAAACGACATCAGCGCCGGGCATGACTCAGCGCATCCAGCGGAGTTCTGCCTGCGAATTTCTTGAAATTGTTGATCAAATGCGACTGGTGGCTGTACCCGTAAGTGAAGACTATATCTTGCATTACGCCCTTGGTCTGGGAGGAACGGTACAGGTCCAGCCAGACATTCTGGAAACGGATAAGATCGGCCACCTTTTTGGGCGGAAGGCCGATATGCTGCCGGAACAGCCGTTCAAGCTGGCGGCTGCTCAAGCCTGAGCTGCTCTCCAGCGCCCCTGCCGTCATGATTCCGCGTGATGTAAGCAGTCGGTGGACCGCGTTCATCATCCCGTCGCTGCTGCGGTTTCCCCGTTCCAATCTCCGTAAAAGGAAAGCTTCAGCAGCAGCGATGCGCTCAGTCATTGTACGGATATGCTGGAGCCTGTCTCCCAGCTCCTTACGGAAGGTTCTGAAATAATACTCTACCGGAACATGCACATTCAATACCTCCGTCAGCGGCTCGTCTGCGAACAAGTGAACGGCCCAGAAATGAAACCGGATGGCGAAACGTTCTGTCGTAACAGGCTGTGCTGCTTGTCCTGCCTCAAACGGAGTGTCGTTAATCCCGCAAAAAATCCCGCCGGACGCCCCTGTCCGCTCATTCCATTCCCATATGATGTCCATGCAGCTATCAGGTATGATAGTCTCCGTCAGCTGAGAGGCTGGTCCTTCGGCTGCTTCTGCACCGGATAGTGCCGCGTCCCCTTCACCGCCTGCAGCGCCGTTAGATCCCCAGTAGCAGCGGATATACGGCTGAAGCAGCCTGCCCGGCAGATACTCGCCGCCCCCGGCGGGATTCGCTGTTATCGGATGATACAGCTCCGAAAGATTATACATCCCAGTGCAGCCTCCTTCCTTTGCTGTAACCTTGTATTCAGATCATACACAATCCCTGCAGGAAGCGCCAGAACGCCTGCTTTTCGATGGGCCAAGCCCCCTGGTTACCGAATGATTATGTTGCAAAATGATCTGCCCTGCTTTTCCTGGTAATATTATACGCCTCTTGCTTGTTGGCTACACTGGGAATAGTCGCAGCTTTGCAACCATTTTGTTTGTTGCTGCGGGCTTAAATGTTGTACAATAAAGGCTAAATGACTTTTTGAAGGATGGATTAATAATGTATATAGCCAGTGATTGGAAAGACTATGAAGTGATTGATACCGGGGGCGGGGAGAAGCTGGAACGGTGGGGCGATATTATCCTGCGCCGGCCGGACCCGCAGATCATCTGGCCGCTGGCCAGCGAGAGCGCCAAGTGGCGGGATGTTCACGGACATTATCACCGCAGCTCCGCCGGAGGCGGGCAGTGGGAGATGAAGAAGACGATACCGGAGGACTGGAAAATCAGCTACGGCAAGCTGAAGTTCCACCTCCGCCCGACGAACTTCAAGCACACCGGGTTGTTCCCGGAGCAGGCGGCCAACTGGCGCTGGATGATGGACAAGATCGCAGCGGCTAACCGGCCGATCTCCGTCCTCAACCTGTTCGCTTATACCGGCGGAGCCACTGTTGCGGCAGCCAGTGCCGGAGCATCCGTCGTGCATGTCGATGCAGCCAAGGGGATGGTTCAATGGGCCAAGGAGAATGTAGCCCTGTCCGGTCTTGCCGACAAGCCTCTCCGCTTCATTACCGATGATGTATTCAAGTTCGTCCAGCGCGAACAGCGCCGCGGCAGCAAATATGATGCAATTATTATGGACCCGCCGTCCTACGGAAGAGGGCCGGGCGGTGAAATGTGGAAGCTCGAATCCAGTCTCTATCCGTTCCTAGAGAGCTGCATGGAGATTATGAGCGACCGTCCGTTATTCATGCTGATTAACTCCTACACGACCGGCATCTCGCCAACCGTACTGCGCAACATGCTGTCAATGACGATGGGCAAGCGCTATGGCGGCAAGCTGAATTCCGGTGAGATCGGCTTGCCGATTACAGCCTCCGGCATGAATCTGCCTTGCGGGATTCTGGGCCGCTGGGAGGCGTAAGCCATGAGTGGAACGAATAACGGCGCAGCAGGAGAATCCGGCAGCAGCCCCTCCCGGTTCGAGATTCTATATGAGGACAACCATCTGCTCGGCATTGTGAAGCCTGTGAATATTCCCGTTCAAGAGGATGCTACAGGCGACCCGGATCTGCTGACCCTGCTGAAGGAAGATGTGAAGCAGCGCTACGCGAAGCCGGGCAACGTCTTCATGGGCCTGGTTCACCGGCTGGACCGGCCTGTAGGCGGTGCGATGATCTTCGCCAAGACCTCGAAGGCGGCCTCCCGGCTATCCGAGAGTGTGCGCACCCACGCCTTCCAGAAGTTCTATCTGACAGTGGTGCATGGTCAGCTTCCGGGCGCAGAGGCCCGGCTGGAGCATACGCTGCTTAAGGACCCTAAGAGCAATACCGTCCAGGCCGTCCGGGAGGGAACGCCAGGCGGCAAGCAAGCCATCCTTGATTATACCGTGATTGGTACGGCAGAAGGCTATTCGCTGGTGAGGATTGACCTGCTGACCGGCCGCTCCCACCAGATCCGCGTCCAGCTCAGCGACGTTGGATGTCCGCTATATGGAGATCAGAAGTACGGTGCGGCCGTGAACAGACCGGGACAGCAGATTGCCTTATGGTCTGCACTCACCCGGTTCCCGCATCCGGTGACCAAAGAAGAAGTCGAGCTGCTCTCCCTGCCTCCCCGTTCCTATCCCTGGAATCTTTGGACTCCGCAAATGCAAAAGCAGGCTATCCTTTAACGGACAGCCTGCTTTTTGGCATTATTATATAGGTTCTCAGTTGGTGCTTATACGGACTGTACCGAAGCTGCGTCATCCACGGCGGGGGCAACCGCCATCTTGCCCATGAGGTAGAGCAGCAGCTGCTGATTATGGGAGGAAATGGGGTCCAGCGCTTCTGCAAAAAAATCACTGCGGACCTTCAGTCCGCGCAGCGTCTCCCGCTGGCCTGTCTCGGTGATGCTCACCCAGACAATTCTGCGGTCTGAGGCATCGCGTTCACGGACAATCAGATTATGCTTCTCCATCCGGTCAAGCAGCATGGTCACGGCCGCCGGGCTGGTTGCCAGATGAGGGGCCAAATCAGAAGGCTTCATCGCATCACGCTCCTGCAGCAATTCCAGTACGGTAAGCTGGGCATCAGTCAGTGTAGGGGCAAGCTTGCTGTCCATATGTAGCTTATAGTCCTTTAATATCTTATGCCAGATTTTACTGAATTCAGTGGAGTGCACACTTATTCCTTCCTTTCCTGCGGATCTCTATCCGGTATACTTAACTTTTTCGCCAGAAAAATTCCAAATCCTTCAAGGACGAAAAATAAAATCTTATCTGGACCGGTTCCAGACCTCCCCGGGCCAGAGAAAACCACTGGGTTCCTCCGTTCACCGCAGCATTCCGTCCTGTCCAGCGGAGAGCTCACCGGCCGCTAATATAGAGAATTGTTGCACTTCTTGCAGGATTTCTATAAAAATGATACTGGTTGAAGTACAATGTTGCATTATTTGCACAAATTTCGGTGTTTAGAGCAAGTTATCGCTGAATTTGTTGCAGTTCGTGCATGATTTCAGCATATACCGCTTCTTTGGGGCAGTATTGTTGCACTTCTTGCAGGATTTCTATATAAACAGCAGCCCCCATTGAAGAAAATCATAATTCCTCAGAAAATAAAAGCGCGGGCAGCCCGTTACTCTGAGCTGCCCGCACCGTTACATGCGGTATTATATTTTACTTGACTGCCTGAAAAAGAATAGCGATCTCGTCCTTCTTCTCGACAGCAACCAGCTGCTTGCCTGTAGAACGGCGTTCAGCAATCGGTGCCGATTCGGAAGAGAAGGAATGTACCGCACCGCTCTGGGTGATGGCGGTCACCTCCAGCGGCTCCTTGCAATAGAATGCGCCTGCCAGCCTGCTGCCGTTCGGGCGGACACGCTTGCCTTCCTTGAACTCGAAGGTTGGCATCCCTTTGCCTCCGCGGCTCTGGGAAGGATAATCCACCATCAGGGAGCGCTTGGCATAGCCGATGTCGGATATAGCCAGGATCTCGCCTTCATCCTCACTGACCCAGAAGCAGGAGACCACCTCATCTCCTTCACGGAGCTGAATTCCCCTGACTCCTGTGGCCACCCGGCCCATAGGATTCACTTCATTCTCACGGAAACGGATGCTCATGCCCTCACGGGTAATTAGCACGATGTCCTTGTCATTACTGCTCTGAGCCACTGTAATGATCTCATCGCCTTCCGCCACCTTACAGGCGGCAACGGCTCCGGAACGGCTTGTAGAGTACTCCTTGAGCTCGGTACGCTTCACCTGCCCCTTGCGGGTGATGAAGACCAGACTGGCCAGCGGGTCCTCCAGGTTGCCGACCGGCAGTACACTGACGACACTGTCTCCCTTATTCAGTCCGATCACGTTGACGATGGCCGTCCCCGGCTCTTTCCATTTGAACTCTGGAATCTGGTGCACGGGAAGCAGGAAGTATTGCCCCTTGCGGGTGAAGACGAGCAGGCTCTCCCGGGTATTCAGATCCAGCAGCTTGACGATATGATCGCCATCCTTGACGCCTGAAGAGTGACGCTCCCCACCCGAACGGGTGAAGGACAGCATGCCGGTCCGCTTGATATAGCCGTCCGCAGAGAGTGCAACCAGCACATCCTCCGCATTGACCAGTACCTCCATGTTGACCTTAAGCTCCTCTACCTCGCCCTGAATCAGGGAACGGCGGTCGATTCCGTATTTGTCACGGATCTCCAGCAGCTCCTTGCGGATAACGGTAATCAGCTTCTTGTCGCTGTCCAGAATCCCCTGGAGCACAGCAATCCGGGCCAGCATCTCATCCAGCTCCTTCTGCAGCGAATGAATCTCCAGATTGGTGAGACGGTAGAGCTGCAAGGTAAGGATAGAATCAGCCTGACGTTCGCTGAAGCCGAACATCCAGACCAGATTATTCTGGGCATCCTGGCGGTTCTTCGAGGCCTTGATGGCAGCGATCACTTCATCCAGAATGTTCAGCGCCTTGACCAGTCCCTCTAAGACATGGGCACGGTCCTCCGCCCGTTCCAGATCGAACCGGGTACGGTGGGTGACCACTTCGCGCTGATGGGCAATATAGGCTTCAAGGATCGCTTTGAGCCCCAGCTGCTGCGGAGCCTTGTTAACGATGGCTACCATGTTGAAGTTGTAAGTGACTTGGAGGTCGGTTTTTTTGAGCAGATAGGCTAAGACGCCTTGTGCATCTGCCTCCTTCTTCAGCTCCACCACGATGCGCAGACCCTCACGGCCGCTCTCATCGCGGACCTCGGCGATCCCTTCAATCTTTTTCTCCAGACGGATGTTCTCCATGGAGGTCACCAGCCGTGACTTCACGATCTGGAAAGGCACCTCGGTGATCACGATCTGCTGCTTCCCGCCGCGCAGGTTCTCAATCTCCGTCTTGGAACGCAGATAGATACGGCCTTTGCCGGTGCGGTAAGCATCCATAATGCCGTCTCCGCCCATAATGGTGCCGCCTGTCGGGAAATCCGGCCCTTTGATGAAGGTCATGATATCCTCCAGCGCAATGTCCGGCTTCTGCATGACAGCGATGCAGGCGTCGATGACTTCCCGCAGGTTATGCGGTGGAATCTCCGTGGCAAATCCGGCTGAGATCCCGCTCGTCCCGTTCACCAGCAGGTTCGGATAACGGGAGGGAACAACTACCGGCTCCTTGGCTGTATTATCGAAGTTGTCCTTGAACAGAACGGTGCGCTTCTCAATATCGCGCATCATCTCCATGGCAATCGGAGACAGACGCGCTTCTGTGTATCGCATCGCCGCTGCCGGGTCATCATCCATGGAACCCCAGTTGCCGTGTCCGTCTACCAGCACATGCCCCAACTTCCACGGCTGTGCCATCCGCACCATCCCGTCGTAGATCGAGGAGTCCCCGTGAGGATGGTAGTTACCCATGACATCACCGACGGTTTTGGCTGACTTACGGTATGGCTTATCCGGCGTATTGCCGGAATCGTACATGGCATACAGAATCCGGCGCTGCACGGGCTTCAGCCCGTCGCGCACATCGGGGATCGCCCGGTCCTGAATGATATATTTGGAATACCGGCCAAACCGGTCACCCACGACCTCTTCCAGAAAAGCCGGCAAAAATTGCTCTGATAAACTGCTCATTTCCTCTTCACCTTCTGTTCCTCATTCTGTCCGCATTTTTAAAGATTGATGATCTGACGCTTGGCGCTGAGATATTCAACCAATTTGCTTCAAAACGAGATCGTAATCTGAATAGAAGGGATGAGCGTAACTGCGGTGATTTTGGACTTCCGGCCGCTGTTGTATTTAGATTTCTAATTCATACGCTTTAGCGGATGAAATCTAAATACAAAGGCGGACGCTGACGCTCCTCCAGTTCCAAAATCCCCTCCGTCACTTCCCCTTCTATTCGATTAACAATTCTTATTTCAGCAAACCGTGAGTAACCCAACCGCTTCGCTTATGCAGATCATCAAAAAATTAAAAACGCGGAAGGTATCGTCACTTCCCACTACTACTTACGATCTTTGTTACTCCACGATCTCCGTGAAGTCGACGTTCTCGACAATCCAGCGCTTGCGCGGATCGACCTTATCGCCCATCAGGGTGGAGACGCGGCGCTCCGCCTTGGCGGCATCCTCGATCTGCACCTGAAGCAGCGTACGCGAATCGGGATTCATCGTAGTCTCCCACAGCTGGTCCGGGTTCATCTCACCCAGTCCCTTGTATCGCTGCAGCTCGAAATTCTTCCCGAATTCCTTCAGATAATTCTGCAATTCCTCATCGCTCCAGGCATAGCGGACCGTCTCCAGCTTGCCCGATTTACGTGTCAGCTTATACAGCGGCGGCTGGGCGATATAGACCTTACCGGCATCAATCAGCGGCTTCATGTAGCGGTAGAAGAAGGTCAGCAGCAGCACCTGAATATGCGCTCCGTCCGTATCGGCATCGGTCATAATGATGATTTTGGAATAATTGCTGTCCTCTACGGCAAAATCAGGCCCGATTCCCGCACCGATTGCCGAAATGATCGCCTTGTATTCGTCATTCTTCAGGATATCCAGCAGCTTGGCCTTCTCGGGGTTCATCGGCTTGCCCTTCAGCGGCAGGATCGCCTGAATCTTGGAATCCCGGCCTTGCTTCGCGGAGCCGCCGGCTGAATCGCCCTCGACGATGAAAATCTCGGTACGTGTAACGTCCTTGGACTGTGCAGGTGACAGCTTGCCGCCCAGGTTCGAGCTCTCACTGCGCTTCTTGCCGCTGCGGATCTCATCGCGGGCCTTGCGGGCCGCTTCACGGGCCTTGGAGGCCTGGATCGATTTTTTCAGCAGACTCTGTGCAACTTGGGGATTCTCTTCCAGGAACCGCGCCATCCGCTCGGAGACGATGAAGTCCACGGCGCTGCGGGCAGACGCGCTTCCGAGCTGATCCTTCGTCTGTCCGACAAACTCCACATCCGACATCTTGATGCTGATGACCGCCATCATGCCTTCGCGCAGATCATTGCCCTCCAGATTCTTATCCTTCTCCTTGAGCAGCTGCGTGCGGCGGGCGTAATCATTCAGTACACGGGTATAGGCTGTCTTGAAGCCTGTCTCGTGTGTTCCCCCGCTGCGGGTAGGAATGGAGTTGACAAAAGAAGCGATCGTCTCCGTATACCCCGCATTATACTGCAGCGCGATTTCTACCTCGATCTCGTCCTTCTCGGAGCTGAAATGGATTACATCGTGCAGTACATCCTTGCCTTCGTTCAGGAATTGCACGAACTGGCTGGCGCCGCCTTCGTAGAAGAATTCATCCTGACGGCCGCTGCGCTCATCGCTCAGAATGATCCGCAGGCCGGAGTTCAGGAAGGCAATCTCCTGTACCCGTTCTGCCAGCGTATCATAACTCAGCGCAATGCCTGCGGAGAAGACGCGAATATCCGGCTTGAAGGTAATCTTCGAACCGGTTTTATTCGTATTTCCCAGTATCTCAAGACCGGTTACAGGCTCACCGACATGCTCTTTGCCGTTCTTGTCGACCCAGTATTCAAAGCGCTGGCGGTGAATCTTGCCCTCCCGGTAAATCTCCACTTCCAGCCACTCGGACAACGCATTGGTTACCGAAGCCCCGACCCCGTGCAAGCCGCCCGATTTCTTGTAGCCGGAGCCGCCAAATTTGCCGCCTGCATGCAGAATGGTGAATACCACCTGCGGCGTTGGGACTCCTGTCTTGTGCATTCCGGTCGGGATTCCGCGTCCGTTGTCAATCACGGTTACCGATCCGTCTTTTTTCAAAGTGATATCAATCTTCGAGCAAAACTTCGCCAAATGCTCATCTACGGCATTATCCACTATTTCCCATACTAAATGGTGCAGACCCGAGGAACTCGTACTGCCAATATACATGCCGGGCCGTTTGCGGACCGCAACCAGACCTTCGAGCACCTGAATGTCGTCAGCATCGTATCCAGTCCGGCCTGCTTCGCCGTTCTTAGAGACTTTTGCAAACATATCGATCTGTTCGAGCATTCATGCTCCTCCTTCACTTGTCTTCCTGTCTCTCTAAAAATGCAAACAAACGTTTTCGTTCACTTTGTACATTCTAATTCAAAATATCCCGTTTCGTAAAGACGGCGAATGAAATGATTACGGCCGCAAGTCCCCAAATGCCCAGAACCGCCATCGAAAAGCCCAATGTCATGCCCTCTATCGGCGCGGGAGTACCCGCTAAATAAGTCGTCAGCTCCATGTTGACCATAAATAAATATTTGGCCGCCGTCCAGGCGGAAGCCATATTCGTCAGGATCGTTCCGGCAATCAGCGCTGCCATCATCACTACAATGCTAGCAGCCGTACTGCGGACCAGCACCGACACCATGAAGGCCAGCAAAGCCACCACGATGCTGACATACCAGATCAGCCCGCCCTGCATCAGCAGATACTTCCACTGCTCCACAGCATGAACCTTAGTCATATCCACAGTATCACCGTTCAGCTGAAAGCCTGTAAAGACTGGAACATTGAACCCCTTATAGCCAAAAGCCAGCCCCGATATCAGATAGCTGATTACAAATACAGACAGAACAATCAGCGAGACGAACATCAGCAGCGCTACCATTTTGCTGAACAGTACCTTCCAGCGCCGGACCGGTCGGGTCAGCAGCATTTTGATCGTGCCTGTCGTCCGCTCCCCGGAGACCAGGTCGGAGGCAACCGCCATGATTAGCAGCGGAATGAACAGGGAGACGGAATTATTGACAAACTCCCGGGTGAACGTTACTCCGCTCGGCTCGTTCGGATTCACATCATGGTCCAGATAATACTGCAATTGCTGGAGAAAAATCCGCCGGTACGACTTCCATTCCTCCGGAATCCGGTCGCTGCCGAGCGAGTTCTGGTTGTCGGTAATCTGCTGCTGGATCTCCAGCCTCCAGTCAGAGTTAAATTTGTCACGGCTGCGCTCGGCTATGCGCATTTGCGCATAGGTAAACATTGGCACCAGCACAAGCAGGATGAGGAGGATGACATAGAAACGTTTCTTTTTAATAATCTTCAGGCACTCATTTCGGATGAGCGGCAGCAGGTTAGTCAATGGCTTCACCTTCCGTTAGCTTCAAGAATAGCTGTTCCAGTGTAGGGTTGATTTTATGCACAGCCCGGACTTCCACCTCTTGTGCAACCAGCACGGCAACAATCTCCGGGATCAGCTCCTCGTCCATCGCCGTAACCAGGGAATTCACGCCCATGCCTGCGATGACCGAGTCATCCAGGGTAACCTCGTCCAGATGAAGCAGATCGATA
The DNA here is from genome assembly GCF_038006885.1 of Paenibacillus sp. FSL R7-0302. NCBI lineage: Bacteria > Bacillati > Bacillota > Bacilli > Caryophanales > Paenibacillaceae > Paenibacillus > Paenibacillus sp. FSL R7-0302. Next base: position 1,991,584 of record NZ_JBBOWB010000001.1, on the reverse strand, counting down.
TCCGGCCGCCCGGCCATGATGTCTCTTGCCCGCTGAAGCGGCTCCAGCTCCCACAGGACATAAGGCGAGTTACGGGCAACCAGCTCGTCTACAGCGCCAACAGCGAGTACACGGCCTTTGCTGATAATGGCTACCCGGTCGCACAGCAGCTGAATTTCGCTCAGCAGATGACTGGACACAAAGACCGCCAGCCCTTCGTCCGCCAGCTTACGGATGAATTCGCGCAGCTCCTTGATCCCCTTCGGGTCCAGGCCGTTGGTCGGCTCATCGAGAATCAGCAGCCGGGGACGGCCGAGCAGGGCTTGGGCAATACCGAGCCGCTGGCGCATCCCCAGCGAATACGTGCTGACTTTATCTTGAATTCGCTGATCGAGCCGCACGATTTCCACGACCTCGGCAATCCGCTGCTCATCTACCCCGGGCTGCATGCGGGCGAAATGCTGCAGGTTCTCCCAGCCCGTCAGATACGTGTAGACCTCGGGATTCTCGACAATGGAGCCGACGTATTGCAGCGCTTTTTCCGGATTCCGGTTCACATTATAGCCGCAGACGGTAATCGTCCCTTCGCTCGGGCGGATCAAGTCCACCAGCATACGGATGGTTGTGGTTTTGCCGGCTCCGTTCGGACCGAGAAAGCCGAAGATTTCGCCTTTTTTCACATCAAACGTGACATCATCTATAATCCATTTGCGGCCGATTTTTTTGCGGACTCCCCGGGCGGACAGGACGACCTCTTCCCCCGGTGCCTCATGAATGGTTCTCGCCATCTTATACAGCTCCTTGCCACAGTCATTTCTGTTCAAAAAATTATTCTGTCAGCGAACCGCTTGTACAATCCGCTCGCTCATCCGCTGATAACCGTCCCCGTTCGGGTGAAAATGATCATTCGACAGGTATTTCGCCAAATGGCGGTCAAACAGATCAAAGGTCGGAACCAGCGTCATGTTCTGATGCTTGTTGATCATATCCATCGCCGCATTATTCCACGCCGTTACCGCCTGATTACCGGGAATTAGCAGCCCCTCGATATCTCCGAAGGGATTATACAGTCCGATGTAATAGACTTGGGCCTGCGGATTCACTTCTGCAACTGTATCCAGTATGCTGCCCAGCCGTTTGGCGGCCCCAGGCAGCGCGGAGAGAAGCGATTCCGGGGTCAGATCACCTGCAGACGCGGTTGGAACCGGGGTGGTGCCTTCTACCTTGTTATTGGCAGGGGCTTCCGCGCTCTGAGGTACCGCTTGCTCCGAAGGCTTCGCAGAGGCGGCTGCTTGTCCGCTGCTCCCGCCGGTCCCCAGAATATCCGAGCCCCGGAACAGGTCGTTCCCGCCGATGGAGATCAGGATGACATTCGCCTGACGCAGCGCGTACTGCACCCCTTCCTCCTGAAGCTTGCTCTGCAAGGCAGCCGTGGTCAAGCCGTTAATGCCCATATTGCCCAGCAGCTCTGCCTTTCCTCCATTGGCCGACAAGGCATCTACGGTCCGTCTAACAAACCCTTGCCCGGAGTTGTCGCCGGTCCCTTTGGCCAGAGAATCACCAAGCGCCAGGATCTTGTATTCGTCACTTGCCGCGGCTGTCGGTGCAGCCGTCTCCTGCGGAAGGGAGGAGAGGAACTGCTCCCCCTTCGGGTTCAGGATATCGCCCACTGCATACACAAATCCTGTAATCAAAAGTAAAGTTGCCAGGATGGACACCAGGCTTACTGTCCTCCAGGTCCATTTGGAATCCTTCAATGCTATCCCTCCATCTGCCGTACTCTTCTGCCTCTTCCATCATTCACAACATTATTAACTATGTAGATAAACATAATTCTTCTTTGCACAATTTGCAAACGGGAAGGGAGTTTAGGTGGGGGCGCGGCTGCGGTGATTTTGGACTTACGGCCGCTGTTGTCTCCAAATTTATTGAATGAACCGTTATACGGTTAAAATTCGGAGACAAAGGCGGACGCTATCGCTCCTACAGTTCCAAAATCCCCTCCGCCGCTTAACACCTAAACGGTGGAAGCAGTAAGAGCGGCACGATGGCGCTGCGCTGATCGTGCAAGACCGCGGACTGCGGCACGATGGCGCTGTGCTGATCGTATCAAGACCATCTACAAAAACATAAAAACGCCCCCCGGCAATGCCGGAGGGCGGAGTTAACGTTGCTTTATTTACCGATGAATTCCTGAACCCAGTAGTTATTATCGAAGCCAACGCCGATGTAGTTGAAGTTCGCGCTCAGGATGTTAGCCTTATGACCCGGGCTGTTCATCCACGCGGTCATAACTTCCTGAGGGGTCTTCTGGCCCATAGCGATATTCTCACCAGCCGCCTTATACGTAATGCCGAACGCCGACATCATATCGAAAGGTGATCCGTAAGTCGGAGAAGTGTGTGAGAAATAGTTGTTCGAGCGCATGTCCGCAGCCTTCGCCGCAGCCACTTTGTTCAGGCTGTCCAGTGCGGAGACAGGGGCTAGTCCAGCTGCAGCGCGCTCTTTGTTCACCAGTGCGACTACTTGCTGTGTGTAACTGGAGGCGTTATTGCCAACTGCAGGAACCGCAGATGGGGCCGGGGTTACCACAGGTTTTGCAGTGGCCACGGGGGCCGGGGCTGGCTTAGCAGTGGCTGCCGGTGCCGCTGTAGCCACTGGTGCTGCTGTTGCAACCGGCTTAGCCGGAGCTGCCGGCTGTGCTGCCGGGGCAGCTGCACCTGGCGTTGTGTATACAAAGGTTTTAGTGACAGTGTAAGTATTACCATTCAGTACAAAAGTCTTCGAATTGTTCTGTGTGAAATAGTCCATGAGCTGTGCGAAATTCATATCTGATCCGGCTGCCGCAGGGGCACCGGCTGCTGCTGCGTTTGCTTGTAATGGAAGAGAAATGCCAAGCGCCATAACAGCGGCTACGCTTCCACCTATCACTCTTCTCAAAGTCTTGCTTTTCATTCTGCCATCTCCTTATTCTTCGTTGTGATGTATCGTGCTGCCAGGGCGTCGGTCTACAAATGTTACAAAGTTGTAATCTGTTCCTAGGTCATTGTAACACAAAACTATCAGCTGTGCGCTTCTAAATTCTGTCATTTTATAGATAGAAAGGATTTCATAGAATAGGAAGGCTTGTCCCTCCAGCAGCGGCTAAAGAAAACAGCATTGCCGTCCTTTTCAGGACGGCTGTATCTATCCTATATATCGGCGCTTCTATCGCTTATTTTAATGAAAAGACTGCCAGAACTCCCCTTCGGTCGAGATCAGGCCCATAATCTCAGCATACGGAATGCGGAAGGTTGGAAATCCTGCGGCGTACGGAGCAATCTCATAAGGTGCAAAATACAGGTACAGCGCCTCCGCATCCACATAAAAGGGCTGATCGGCTGTAATGCCTTTGTACGTATCAGGGAAAACATAGGAATACTGCGGATCATTCGCAATCTGCTTGCCGACAATGTCACTGAGCTTCTGCACGTATTTGCTGCCGGGCTTGAACAGATCGCTGAGCGTGTAGAACTTGCCGGTGCGCAGGTTGATATGCTCATAGATCCGGGTAGGCATGCCATGCGCAGCGCCGAAGGGGAAATGATAACCGCTAAGCTCCAGCACCAGCAGATTCTTACGGAAGAAGGATACGGCGAAATCTCCCGTATAGCTGAAATCCTGCGTACCTCCACCCGTCCCCGCGCCATAAGCGAGCGACAGATTGCGCAGCTTGTCATTCACCGCCTTCGAGACCTCGGCAACCGCGATCCCTTCCACGACCGGATAATAGACCAGATAATCCCGGTTAGGCTTGTATTTCTTCTCCAGCACAGAGTATGGCGGTCTGAGCGGAATGACCCCGTTTTGCCGCCAGACCTGCTTGCCTTTACGGTCATAATAGGAGGTGCGCAGATCAATATCCGCGCGGATCAGGCTGCCGCTGAAGGACAGTGATCCTGAGCCTGCGATGACCGGGGGCTGGGCGGCTTTTTTCCCGCTGGTGTCAATAAAATACGTATCCTTGGCATCATACACCGACGCGAGTCCCTGCTGATAATTGTTCACGCCCAGCAGCGGGTGAGTGCTGAGAATTCTTCCGGTCAGCGCATCGGCGATGACATAGCTGGAGCCTCTGTAGGGCTGATCTGCATACAGCGGGGTCCCCAGCGCCACTCGGTTCTCTCCCAGCTGCTGCACCTCATAATAGACGGCGGGAATGATCATTTTCCCCTGCTTGTCGATCAGACCGTAGGCGTTGCCATAATCAGCGGCTGTGTTAATCACCGCCCGGCCCTCCGAGAACGGCAGAGCTGCCGTATACTGCGGCTGGATAGCAATCGTGCCGTCCGTGTGCAGATAACCGTATTTTCCATTCTCCGTCGCCTGAAAGGCCAGCAGCCCATCCCCCGGATACCCGACAAAAGGATGTTTGTACGTATGCAGCACCACGCCATGAAGATCAATCAGCGCATATTCCCCTTCGGCTATTTTGACCAGTGCAGTCCCGTTCGAGAAATCCCCGGCGTCCAGATAGACGGCTGGCAGCACCTCTTTGCCCTGGGCATCCAGGTAGCCATACAGCGAGTTCCCCCCGGTAGTATTCTGCTTGGAGAACAGCGCACGGCCTTCGTGCAGCGAATTCAGATAGTCATAGCGCGCGGACGTCACCTCTTTGCCTTTTTCATCAATAAAAGTATAGCCCTTCGCATCCGACACCACGGCCCGCCCCTCGGAAAAAGGACCAATAAAACTATAGACCGGTTTGACCCGCTCCCGCCCGGAGCTGTCAATCAGACCGCTGACATTCCCCCGCTGCACCACCGCCAGGCCATTCTCCTGAAACTCCTCCGCATAATCATATCTCGGCTCAATCCCAATCCGGCCTTCGTTGTTGATATATCCCCACAGCGTCCCGTCCTTAAGCTTAAAAGGAGCCGGATGCAGCAGCGCTGCCCGCAGACCTCCGCCGTCATCCGGTAGCACAATGAGCGCCTCCAGAGGCTTTTTGGAGTAGTCTACACGGTATAAGCCCGCCTCTGCCGGGATTGTCACGAACAGATCCTCTTCCGCACGGATGAAATCCTCCTCCTGCTGCGGAATACACTCATTCCAGCCGATGCCGTCCCACCGCCATACCTCCGTCTGAATCAAACCGTTGTCGTTCCCTTTTCCCAGCTCGTTCAGCTTAATCCTCAGCATGTTGTCGTTCTCCTTTACAAAGGCTTTTGCCTATAGACTATGAGCGTGAGGGGGAAAGGGTGTGCTTGGGCGTTAAAAAACAGAAAGGCGATGTCGTAACTGCGGTGAGTTTTGGACTTCCGGCCGCTGTTGTCTCCAGATTTCTTGATTTAAACCGCTGATCGCGGTAGAAATCCGGAGACAAAGGCGGACGCTCCCGCTCCTCCAGTTCCAAAATCCCCTCCGTTACTGCTGCCTTTTTGTTGGTAAACCTTAAGGGCAACACAAACACACCCTTTCGGAGGGTGTGTACCGGGTGAACAAGGGCTGCTGTGCCTGCCCTTGAAATATGAGAATAACCCTTTTGCTGGGCAGGCAAAGGGTTATAAAACTCTATAAAGGATAGAGGTCTAAAACTCTATTCAGCGGACTGGACAAATTCGTCCGTAAAAATAGTGCTAATTCTGCCTGTTACCAGTCACTTGACTGCCACCCGACTACTAACTGCTGACTTGCTGACTGCTAACTGCTGACTATTCACTACTCACTGCTGACCGCTAACTATTTACCGTCTGCTACCTGATTAATAGCCACTTGTTACTTGCCGCCCACTGCCTGCTACCTGAATGCTAACTGCTTGTCTCCTGCTGCCTGCCGCCTGACTGCTAACTGCTTGCTACTTACCACCTGGCACCTCTATGCACACCCTCTGCCCTCTGCCGCCTCTCCGCGCCCCCTCTGCCCCTCTGTCGCCTCTAGATCAGAATAAAACTATTAATTAGTCACTATTAGCTGCGAAATCCTGCACAAAATGCAACATTCGGCTACGTATATCGACTTTAAACTAACATTGTTGCCTAAAATGCAGCATTTGCCGGCCCACAAGCCAATTAGTAGAGGAAATGTTGCATTTCGTGCAGTAATCAGCCTGATTCCCCCTGCTCCAGCCCGCCCGAGTTGCATTTATTGCAACAAATCATGATCACCTGTTCGAATAACGGAGGGAATTCGAGAACTGGAGGAGCGGTAGCATCCGGAAGTCCAATACTCACCACCACAGGCACATTCAATCATGTGATTTGGAGCAACGCTGCGACAAATCCGGGCAAGCCAAAAAGCGTTTGCGTGGGTACCGCAAACGCTCTTTGCCTGCCTTCCCCACCCTTGGTGAGGTGATAGTAGTACCGGAGGGGATTTTGGAACTGGAGGAGCGGTAGCGTCCGCCTGAAAGCTTTCCGCAGGAAAGCTCGCATCGTAAGCATAGGCTTGGTTTGGATTTCTACCGCGAGCAGCGGTTCAAATCAGGAAATCCAAACCTAACAGCGGCCGGAAGTCCAAAATCCCCGCAGGTACGACTAAATCACCGAACCCCAAGCTATTTTTTCGACGAATATTTCCGCATATCAAACGATACAGCCGCGATAATGATCAGGCCTTTGATGATCAGCTGGTAGTAAGGGCTGATGCCGATGAAGGTCAGGCCGTAGTTGATCAGGGTGAAGATGATAACGCCGACCAGGACGCCTGGGACGGTACCGATCCCGCCGGTGGTGGATACGCCGCCGACTACGCAGGCTGCGATGGCATCAAGCTCATACATGTTCCCGTAGTTGTTGGTCGCGCCGCCGGTTCTGGCTGCTTCAAGCACACCGGCTAGACCGTACAGGGCACCAGCGATAGCGTAGATGTAGATCAGGTTCTTGGAGACATTGATCCCGGATACCTTGGCTGCCTGCATGTTGCCTCCGATGGCGTACATGTTCTTACCCAGCTTGGTTTTGTTGAACAGCACCCAGACTATGGCCGCAACTCCGAGGGCTATAAGTACAATGTACGGAATGGAATACTGGCCGCTGCCGATGAAGCCGGAGCCAATGTCGGTGAAGTCGGAACGCAATCCGCCGATCGGCTGGGATTGGTTCGGGTCCATATCGAAGTAGAGCGAGTTCAAGCCGTACACGATGAGCATCGTGCCCAGAGTGGCGATAAACGGCGGAACGTTGAGCTTAGATACGATAATCCCATTGACGAGACCGCAGAGCAGGCCGGCCACAATGGCAATCAGAATCGGCAGCCAGACCTGCACCTGCGGCAGATCGGGGAAGAAGCGGCGGGAGTAATCGGGTATCTGCAGCATGGACGCTGAGATAACAGCAGTGAAGCCGACCACCCGGCCTGCCGACAAGTCGGTCCCGGCGGTGATCAGGATAAAGGCCACCCCGAGCGCAATAATCACGCGTGTGGAGGACTGGATCAGGACATCCCGCAAGGTGTTAATGGACATGAAGCTTGGCTCGTATATGATAATCCCCATGATCAGCAGTACCAGCACGATGTAGATTGCGTTTTGAGTCACGAAGGACTGCGCTCTTTTAATAGTCATAATTGTGTTCCTCCTTAATTGTTACGCGAAGTTTAAGCATTCATTGCTAAGCTTCTTCAGCCTTGCAGCAGCCCTATGGTCTTCGCCGTCCTGTGAGTATAGCTCCTGATTAATGCTGTGCAGCGAGACGCATCACTTCGGTTTCCGTAGCCTGCGCACCTTCTAATATTCCTGTAAGCCGTCCTTCCGACATCACCATAACACGGTCAGACATCCCCAGCAGCTCGGGCATTTCCGAGGAGATCATAATAATGCTCTTCCCCTGCTTCGCCAGGTCGGCAATAATCGTATAGATTTCGAACTTCGCACCGACGTCAATTCCGCGGGTCGGCTCATCGAGCAGCAGCACCTCAGGCTCAGTGAGCAGCCATCTGGCCAGCAGCACCTTCTGCTGGTTCCCGCCGGAGAGATTCATAATCTGTGTCTTGGTCGTTGGCGTTTTGGTCCGCAGCTTTTCAATCATTTTATCGACTTCAACCTTCTTCTTGCGGCCGTTCAGCAGCAGGTAAGGCGTCTTGTAACGGTCCAGGTTGGCGATGGCGCCGTTCTCATGCACAGACAGCACCGGAAAAATCCCCGTCACGCGCCGCTCCTCGGTCAACAGGGCCAGCCCGTGCTTCTTCGCATCCTGCGGAGAGTTAATCTTCACCTTCTTGCCGTCAATCGAGATGGAGCCGGATTTCACCGCGCGCAGTCCAAACAGCGCTTCAATAACTTCGGTTCGCTGTGCGCCGACCAGACCGCCGACACCCAGAATCTCCCCGCGTCTTAATTCGAAGGACACATCCTTGAAGGATCTGGGCTCGGGTGAGGTCAGACCTTCCACCTTCATGAACACCTTGCCTGGAACATTGGTGCGCTCCGGGAAACGGTTCGTCAGATCACGCCCGACCATCTTGGAGATAATCAGGTCCGTGGTCAGCTCGGCGGAGGGCCAGGTGCCGATCTTTTTACCATCACGCATAATCGTCACTTCATCGGAAATCTCCAGGATTTCTTCCATTTTGTGAGATATATAGATAATAGCTACGCCTCTTTTTTGCAGGTCCCGGATGATCCGGAACAGATGCTCTACTTCCACGCTGGTTAAGGACGAGGTTGGCTCATCCATGACAATCACGCGGGAGTGAAAAGAGACCGCCTTCGCAATTTCGATGGATTGGATCTTGGATACAGACAGCTTGCCCACCAGTGTTTCGGGATTCAGGTCGATATCCAGATCTTTGAATAAGTTTTCGGTGTCTGTGAACATTTTTTTGTGGTCAATGAACTGAAGCGGCCCGATGCCCTTGGTTGGAAAACGTCCCAGCCAAATGTTCTCCATCACGCTGCGGAAAGGTACAGGGTGCAGCTCCTGATGGATCATCGAGATGCCGTGCTTCAGTGCTTCGCTCGAATTGGAGATGGAGGCCTTCTGGCCATCCAGGAAGATCTCACCGGCATCCGGTGAATAGATTCCAAAGAGACATTTCATCAGTGTGGACTTGCCTGCCCCGTTCTCGCCCATAAGTGCATGAACCGAGCCCGGACGAACCTTAATGCTGACTCCATCCAGCGCCTTCACGCCGGGAAATTCTTTGGTAATGCCGTTCATTTCCAGCAAAAATTCCGTATTTGCCATGTTGTTACGCCCCCTACGCTTTTTTTCTTTTTCCATGAGAGGCACAGCGGTTCCATCCTGCTCCCTACCCGTAAGGAATTCCGGAGAGCGCATTGCAGCGCCCTCCGGGACTGGTATCTATGATACGTATCTGTATCTGTAGCCTTGCACCTGTTAACGGATTACTTGGCGTCTGCTACGTTGTCTTTGGTAATCTTTTTGTAGGAGATCCATACAAACTGGTTGTCCGTGATGTCGAAGCCTACGTTCTCTTTGGTTGGCGTTTCGCCTTTGGCCAGCAGAGCGGCCAGGGTGATCGCTGCTTTACCTTGGTTGTTGGCATCGTTCAGTACAGTACCGAGCATGGTTCCATCCTGCAAGGCCTGAACCGCAGGAGCTGTTGCATCCACGCCTACAACCGGCATGTATTTGTCGCCGCTGAAGTAGCCTTGAGCCTTCAGAGCTTCGATCGCGCCGAGTGCCATGTCATCGTTGTTGGCCAGTACGGCTTCAATCTTGTCGCCGTGGGAGCCGAGGAAGGCGGCCATTTTCTCCTGGCCTTTTACACGATCCCACATCGCGGTATCTTCAGCCAGCTTCTCTACCTTGATGCCTGCATCTTCGATGGCCTGGATGGAATACGTGGTGCGCAGTTCGGCATCCTGGTGTCCCGGTTCGCCCTTCAGCATGACATACTGCAGCACGCCATCACCGTTCTTGTCCGCTTCAGGGTGTGCCTTCCAGTAATCCACGATCAGCTGGCCGGACATGGTGCCGGACTCTTCAGCTTTCGCGCCTACGTAGTAGACCTTATCCCATTTCTTCATATCTTCCGGCAGCGGCTCGCGGTTCAGGAAGACCACCGGAATGTTCGCGGTCTTGGCTTTGTCAATGATGACGCCCGCAGCGGTGCGGTCTACCGGGTTGATCAGCATGCCGTTATATTTCTTGGTGATGAACAGATCCACCTTATCGTTCTGTGTGGGCTGGGAATTCTGGCTGTCTACGATATCAACAGTGGCAATGCCCTTGGCAGCAGCATCGATGGCGTTGCGGACACCCGTCATGAACGTGTCGTCAAATTTGTAGATCGCTACGCCGACCTTCGGAGTCTCAGCGGAACCTGAATTCGCAGTGTTAGCCGAAGTTCCTGTGTTAGCAGCGTCAGCCGCCTTGTTATTGTTGCCGCCGCAGCCTGCGAGAGCAGCACCCAGCAATGCACTTGCAAGTAGAACGGAAGTGATTTTTTTCATGTCTAATTGACCTCCTGAGGATATTTCTTTATTTGGGATGATCCCGGTGTGTCCCGGGTACATCCTTATTATGCCCTACGTGAAAACGGTTGCGAATATAAAATCCTACTCATTTCCATGAAAATTCTACTATCAATATACATTGAACTAATGGTTTTTTATGTTTTGGGATTAACCGTGACTCCAGAGAAGTTTTGGACTTCCGGCCGCTGTTGTCTCCAGATTTCTTGATTTATCCCGTTTTTAACGGTTGAAATCCGCAGACAAAGGCGGTCGCTACCGCTCCTCCAGTTCCAAAATTCCCCTCCGCCACTTTTCCTTTAACTTAAGTTTTTGTTCAATCTATATAGATCTTAAATTTCTGCTACCTTACAAACGGGAACAACAGCTTCTGATTCTCCGGCCACAGCATATTCTCCAGATCGATGAGCTTGGTGCCGGTGTCCACGCGTTCGGGAATATCCATGCCTTCGAGCGCCTCCACGGCATATTTCACCGCCAGATACCCGTTGCTGAACGGATTCTGGATGACGGTCGCCTGCACAGTGCCATCCTGGAGCGATTCCATCATTGAGGGCGAGCTGTCAAAAGCAATCATTTTCACACTATCCCTCTCCAGACCCTGAATCACCCTGGCCGCGCCCTGTGAAGCAATTTCATTCAAAGTGGCAATACCGCGCAGATTGGGGTACTTGTTCAGCATCTCCCGGGTCAGATTCTCGGCGTCGGAGGTGCTGGAGGAAGTGTAGGCGATCTGTACGACCTTAACGTCAGGAAAGCGGGCGGCATAATTCAGAAAACCCTTTTCCCGCTCATCTGCATCCCGCGCACCATAGTCGATACTGCCCGTCTTGCCGGAGTCCGGGGTAAGCGACGAATTGGTGAAGTTAATGATCCCGATCTCGCCATAGCCCCCCAGCAGCTGAATCAGCCGTTCGGCGGACTTCTGTCCGGCCTCGTAGCCGTTCGACCCCACGTAAGTCCGAACCTTGGCAGAGCCGACCTCCGCATCGACTGAAATCACCGGAATTCGGGAATACGCCGCCTGATCCACGACCTGCGCCAGTCCCATATAGCTGCTGGCCGCGAGAATAATCACATCCGCCTTCTCCTTAATGGACTCCTCCACCATGACGACCTGCTCCTCAATATCACTCTCTGAATCCGGCGCCTTGAAGGTCAGATTGACATTGAATTCTTTCGCCGCAGCCTCTGCTCCGAGCTTCAGGGTGTTCCAGTAATCCCCTTTGTTCATCTTGACAATCAGGTGGATATTCCGTGTCTTGCTGGTGCTGATATAAGCTGGCGAGGCGTTAAAGCAAGAAGATACAGAGATCCACAGCACGCCGCACAGCAGCACGGTGAGCCATACACGCAGGCTTTTCACAGGTTCGTCTCCTCCTTCTGCTCATCCATAGCCTCTCCCGCCGGGAGGGCCGGGAACACAATCGTCACAACCGTCCCCTCTTCCAGCTCACTCTGAAAAGCAAGCCCGTACTCCCGCCCGTAATACAGGCCGATCCGTTCGTGCACATTCCGGACACCGACCCCTGATCCGCTGGTGCTTTTGACGCTTCCGCTTAGAATGCCGTTCACCGTCTCCCTGGACATCCCGAGGCCGTTGTCGCTGACCCTGATGAGGATTAGCCCGTCCTGAAGCCCGGCGGTGATCGAGATCAGCCCCTCGTCCGGCAGCATTTCGATCCCGTGATAGAGCGCGTTCTCCACGATAGGCTGCAGAATCAGCTTGATCGTCTGGCACTCCAGGACCTCCTCCTGCGCCGTAATCTCATAACGGAATTTATTCTTGAAGCGGAAGCTCTGAATCACCAGGTAATGGCGGATATGGTCCAGCTCTTCCTGGATGGTGATAATGTTCTTGCCTTTGCTGAGGCTGATGCGGAAGAATCTGGAGAGCGACTGGATCATGGTGACGACTTCATCCGTTTTGCCGCGTTCTGCCAGCCGGATGACCGAATTCAGCGTATTGTACAGAAAATGCGGGTTAATCTGCGATTGCAGCACCTCAAGCTCGCCCTTCCGCTTCGTCTCCTGCTCATATATGATCTGCTCCATCAGCTGGCGAATACGCTGGAGCATCATGTTGAAGCGCCTCGACAGCTGTTCTACCTCATAGGCTCCGCTGACGTTAATCGGCGTATTCAGATCGCCCTCCGCCACCTGCTTCACGGTACGCTCCAGCTTGCGGATCGGGCTGGCAATCAGCCAGGACAGGAAGACAGACACCGCAATAACACAGACGAGAACAACCGCAAGAAACCACGCCAGGAACTGATTGAGATCCCGCTTGGTGGTGACAATCTCATCGTAATAGGCCACCCCGACAATCTTCCAGCCGGTCTGCGCCAGCGTGCGTACGGTGATAAACCGCTTCTCCCCGGTCGATTCGTCCAAGTAGCTGCGGTAGGCGTATTCCAGCACCGGCTCCACATTCTCATACTTCAGCCCGGCGTAGATGAGCTGCTGCTGCGGATGGTAGACGATATTGCCGAGCGGGTCGAGGATGTAGGCGTAACCTCTTTTGCCCAGCTTGACCTGCTTGCTGAGTTCGTCAATCGTTCTGAAGTTGAAGTCCAGCAGCAGCACACCGGTTCTCAGCTCCCCGTTCTCCCTGTATTGAATCAGCTTGGAGATGGAGACTACCCAGGTATACCTGCCCTTGAACAGATTCTGGATATGCGGGGCGGAATAGGAGATCTCGGAGGTACGCTTGGCTGTGGTGAACCAGCTCTGGCTCTCAAGCCCCGTGTTCATGCGCATCGTCTGCCCCGGCGTCCCCACCACATACTTCCCCTGGGGTGTAAAAACAGCCACGGACACCAGATCCTCGCGGCTGCTCATCAGGGTATCCATCCGTTCATAGAGCAACGGGGAATCGATGGAGGGCGTAGAGGTAATCTGCTTCTCGGCGGTCGCAAAAATACTGCCCATCCCCTTCACATACAGCTCCAGGTTATAGTTCACCTGCTCGATGATCTGCTGCATGTTGAGATTGGCATTCTCCTCCGCCGTGTTGGCGAACTTGCCGTACAGCATCACACTGACGATTACGGCCACTGCCGCAGTCACCGCCATGAACGTCAGCGTGATGATCAGCTGAATGCTCCGCAGCTTCGAGGACAGGCGCAGCCTGCCGCTCTTGCGGGACCCCGGCCGCAGCGGGAAGAAATAACCCCTCGGCTTGTTCATGGCTATTCTCCCCGCGCGCTGTTCTTATACTCTTTGGGAGATTGTCCGTATTTCTTGCGGAAGCAGAAGCTGAAATAGTTCGGGTCGGCAAAGCCGATCCGCTCGGCGATCTCGAACGCCTTCAGCTCGGTGGAACGCAGCAGCTCCTTTGCGGCCTCCAGCCGGATCTGCAGCAGATAGCTGACGAAGGTCATCTTCATTTCTTTTTTGAAAATGCTGCTGAAATAGCCTGTGCTGATATGCAGCTGCTGGCACACCCTGCCGATGGACATATCGGATTCTTCATAGTGGCTGCGGATATATTCCTTAGCCTGGTCAATGAGCTGCTTATAGCTCGACTGGCGCTCCGAAGCAATGGAATCCATCAGCCGGCTGCATACGGTAATAATCCACTGCCGGGCTTCTTCCAGGTTGTTGAATTTGTTCATATCGCTAAGCGAGGTCAGGCCGGGTCCGATAAAATCATTCGTCCCGCTCCCGGATTCCTTCGCCACCCGCAGAATGGAGGTGATGATCTCCAGCAGGAAAATCTGATAATCCTGCGCCGAGACCTGCTCCGTATCCAGTCCCCGGAACAGCTCGTCCACGACTTCGCGCAGCTCCTGGACGGTGCCCAGCTTGATCGTACGGATCAGCGACTGCTGGGTCAGCTCATCATAGTCCAGCATCCGGCTGGACCGCGATTCCACATCCTCAATCCAGATGACCCGGTTGTTGCCGAGGATCAGCCGGTAATCAAGCGCTTGCAGCGCATCCCCGAAGGAATGGAACAGCATGGACGGTGCCTTGCAGACGGTTCCGGCCCCGGCAGTTACGGTCAGCTTGAGGAAGCGCTGCACATTCTGGCAGATCTCTTCGAGAATGGCGAAGGTTCTGGCAGTGATGTCGCTCTCCTCCGGGCTCTGGCTGACCGAGAGCAGCACAACATCATCCCGGTGGATGAATACCTTGCCGAAGCCATGCTTCTGGCAGATCTCCTCCGCGATGTTCAGCACAGCATAGAGCTGGAGATTACGGTCGCCGGTATCCCGCAGGGACACGGGCCGCTGAGCTTGAACGGCGGAAGAATGGTCCGGGCGGATATAATCGATGCTGATCACGGAGGACTGGAAGCATTCACCGCTGAGGGGGATGCCGTACTCTGTGCTTTTCTCAGCGATCTCTGCGGAACGCAGGCGGCGGGACACCAGGGTAGAGAGGAACTGCTCGCGCAGAAGCGGCAGGCTCTTGCGGTAATGCTCGCTCAGCACGAACACATTCTCCTTCTCGGCGATCTCGGTCTCGATCGTGGCGCGAACCTTCAGCAGAACATCAATCAGCTCCTGGGACGAGAAAGGCTTCAGGATGTATTCATCAATCTGCAGCTTAATCGCCTTCTGGGCGTATTCGAATTCATCATAGCCGGTCAGAATGATAATCTTCGTATTCGGATGGCGGCTGCGTATCCATTCCGCCAGCTGCAGGCCATTCATGAAGGGCATCTGGATATCGGTAACGACCACATCCGGCAGCAGCCGGTCGATCGCATCCGCCGCCTCCCGCCCGTTCTCGGCCTGCTCCACGACCTCGAAGCCGTACTGCTCCCAGTCAATCTGGGCGATAATGCCTTCTCTTACATCTTCCTCGTCTTCGGCGAGTATTAGTTTGTACATGCTTCATCCCTCTTCGGCATAGGATATGGAGGTTCACAGAACTATAATAGCTGATTCAAATGGCCCGATCTATGGTTATATTAAAAAGGCCGCAGCCCGTTCCCGGTTAAGCTCATACGCAGGGTAATTTACTATATAGGCTGCCTACATATTATGCAAGGAAATATTGTTTGCATTCGAAGAGTATTGGGAAATACGAATAGAAGAGTATTGGGATATACGAATAAAAGAGTATTGGGATATACGAATAGTGAGAGGGAAGAGTAGGGGCCAGCGGGGCTAGTACAGCATCAGATTTAAATTAGTGAAAACCGTTTTTTGCATCGCCCCGAGTACCGTATCCACTCATAGGCGATGGGCTTAATTGTATTTTGTACAACTAAAACGTCTGGTTTGCTCCCCAGTAGACGTTTAGCTGTATTTCGTACACTTAAAATCCCCGCTTTCCCTGGTTTCCACCCGTTGGGGCAGATTTAGTTGTACAGATTACAGCTAGAAGAGGCAAGCCTTGTTTTTCGCTGTTTTTAAGTGTACATTCTGCAACTATCCCTGAATGTCTACTTGGAACTACACGCCATAAAGCACTGCTTGGTTGAACTGAATTAACTTCTTTAGGTCTGATGCTCTACCAGAGGGACCACGGCGGGCACTTGTTCGGCGGATTCAGGGGTATTAGTGCACCTTTTTGGCTCATTTGGCTCGCATCCGGCGGATTCAGGGGTATTAGTGTACCTTATTTCCTTCACCCCAAAAAAAACCATCCCGATTACGCCGGGATGGGGATGTTCGGTACACGTATAGGATTATAGCAGGGCTTTGTTGAAGCGGTAGCCTGTTGTCTTTTCAAAGCCGATATGGCGGTAAAACGCATGTGCAGGTGCACGTTCAACGCGGTTGCCGCTCCGCAGGAACAGCTGGCAGCAGCCTTGATGGCGTGCCCATTCTTCCGCTGCAGCTACGAGTCTTTTGCCAAGGCCTTGTCCTCTAAGCTCCTCTGCTACGATCAGCGCGGTAATCTCCGTAATACAATCGGCATGCTTGTAGTAGGACTTCACCTGCCGTAAACCGATCATTCCCACAACTTCGTTATTGAGCTCTGCGACCAGTGTGCAGTGGAACGGATCATGCTCCATGCCTTCCATTCTCTCTTTCATCACGCTAAGCGTTGTCGGATAGCCGAATTCACGCAAAAGGGCTGTCACTCTCTCCAGATCATTCATGCCGCATTTGCGAATTTGCAGTACCTGCTCCTGAGTACTACTGTTCATCCTTGTATACCTCCACTTGTAGCTTAGACGCAGCCTGCTTGGCCGTCATCCGCGCGATTTCAATATCTTCCGCTGAACTGAGTGTTACTGCCATCCGCCGTCCTGGGCGGATCTCCGGCTTGCCGAATATCCGGACCTGCGTGCGGGGAAGGGCCAGCGCCTCTTCAATCCCGGTCACCGCAAAAGCTTGTCCGGCTCCATCAGTCTTCAGGGTGGCCGAAGCTCCCGGTGTCAACAAACGTACCGCTTCCAGCGGAAATCCAAGAATGGCTCTGACATGCAGAGCAAATTCCGACAAATCCTGCGTAATCATTGTAACCATACCTGTGTCATGCGGCCGGGGGGACACTTCACTGAACAGAACCCCATCCGCGGTGAGAAACAGCTCCACACCAAAAATTCCATAACCGCCAAGCTGATCGGTAACCTTCCGGGCGATGGCCTCAGCCTCTTCCAGCTGCGCCCCGCTCATCTGATGCGGTTGCCAGGACTCTACATAATCCCCATCCTGCTGAATGTGGCCGATCGGCGGACAGAATACGGTTCCGCTAACCGAACGGACGGTAAGCAGTGTGATCTCGCTCTCAAACGTAACAAAAGCCTCCACGATGACGCGTGTTCCCTTCGCACGAGCGCCTTCAAGCGCCGTATTCCAGCAGCCTTCCGCATCCTCAGGTGTTCTGCACACACTCTGGCCTTTGCCGGACGAGCTCATAATCGGCTTAATCACACAAGGCGTTCCCAGCTCCTGCACGGCCTGGCGCAGTTCATCCAGACTGTCAGCGAACCGGTAAGCCGCTGTAGGCAAGCCCAGCTCTTCTGCCGCCAGACGGCGGATGCCTTCGCGGTCCATGGTCAGCCGTGCCGCACGGGCAGTAGGAACAACCAGGAATCCTTCTTCCTCCAGCTCCACCAGCGCACCGGTAGCAATGGCTTCAATCTCCGGTACAATCAAATCGGGCTTCTCTGCACGGATAAGCTGCTTCAGTGCCTCTGCATCCAGCATGTCCAGTACATAAGAGCGGTGGGCGACGCCCATCGCGGGTGCCGCTTCATAACGATCCACAGCTACGGTCTCTACGCCAAGGCGCTGAGCTTCGATAATGACTTCCTTACCCAGTTCACCGCTGCCGAGCAGCAGCAGCTTTTTACTCCGGGCTGATAAAGGAGCTCCCCACATTGTCGACTCCAACCTCTTTTCGCAAATTTGTCTGCTGACTTCTCTGTTTCTGTAAAATGTCGCAGTTTGATTGTAAATTTTCAGTCTTCTTTATTTTCATCCATCATCCACCAGATTGCAAGCGTTCTTCGACATTTTCCTACAAACTTCACAGATGGCTGTTCAACAGACAAGTGAAAACGGTTTTACTATCCCTTTTAGGGGGCGGCACCATTTCATTGAGAAATACAAGGATATGTTATCAAGTGCATTGAACAAATTCATCCTAACGGATGAATAGGATTACCTGCGCTCCGGCACAATGTATGCTGTTTTTCACATACATTCGGGCCACGCGCCTGTTTGAGAACACAATGTATGCTGTTTTTCACATACATTTGGGCCACGCGCCTGCTTGAGAGCACAATGTATGCTGTTTTTCACATACATTCGGGCCACACGCCTGCTTGAGAACACAATATATGCTGTTTTTCACATACATTCCGCCTTTAAGTGAGATCAGATACACTCCTGCTCCTCACGGCGAGTCTTCAGCCACAAAGTCAATCTATGCATCATTCAAAAAACTCCTAATCACAAATTTAGCACACCTTGGCCACAACAGGAGGAAACTATAGGTTCCTATACAACGGCGAAGGCCTGCTCCTGAAGCCGTAATTCTTCGGCGATCCGGCCCCAATGCTCCGCACCATCACCCCCTTTCAGCAGTGCCGACATGGCTGCCTCCTGTTCGGACAGGCCTTCACGCAGCTGATCTGCGGCCTGGGATAAGGCGGCTGCCGCTGCATCGGTATAGAATGTCAACAGAGAGTCCTCCTGTCCTTGCGCCGCCGCAGCCACCGCTTCTTTGAACCACGGCTCGGCAGCCGCGCGGATCTCTGCCCGGCCCGGTCCCTCAAAGAAGTGGCGCGGAGATTTGAAGCGGCTCCACAGTCCGGCCCAGTCCAGCGGAGCCAGTACGCAGTCCAGCTTCGCCGGTGCCGGCCAGCGCTCATCCGGATTCTCCAGCAGCTGAAGCTCCTGATCCGGTATTGACAACTCTGCTGCAGCCGCTGTAGCCGCCTGGGTCACGAATCTGCGCCCTGCCGACTCCAGCCGCAGGGTCGTTGCCCACAGCTCCTGCTCCAGTTCACGCAGAATACTGCGCTCCAGCTCCCGCCCGCAGGCGATGAAGATGTCCTTCAGGTTCCCTCCGTCTTCCCGGAGAATGGAGGGATGGAAGGACTCCTGGAAGGAACGCCCGAAGGAAAAGGCAATCCGCTGCCGGACATGATAGAGCAGCTCCGCACCTTCACGGCGCAGGTCCCTGAGCGGGCGGTCTTCCTCAGCAAGTGCGGCCAGCCGCAGATTCGCGGCTTCCCGGCGCTGCCGGAACTGCTTCATTCCCTCCTCCTGCTGGTCTGCCTCCATCAGCGCCAGCCGTTGCCATTCTTCGGCGCGCCCACGCACCGAGCTTAGACTGTCCCTGGCCGCTGCCAGAGACAGTCCCGGCAGTTCATCACCGGCGAACGCGGAGAGTGCGGCTTCAAAGCTGCCGAATCCCGAGGCCTCGTAGGCTTCCGCCGCTCCGCTTGACTTACCCTCCAGCGCCAGCAGGCTGGACACGCTGTAGATCCGCGGCGAGGTCAAGCCTCCAGCCCGCAGATTCTGCGCCACATGCTGCTTCACCTCTTCAAGCTCCGCCTCGTCCGCTGCGAGGTCTGCGGCGTTGATGATGAAGAACATTTTGTCGAGCGCGAAGCTGTCCTTGATTCTGCCCAGCTGGGCGAGCAGGCTGCGGTCAGCCTTGGAGAAGGCGTGGTTATAGTAGGTCACGAAGCAGATAGCATCTGCATTCTTCATGTAACCAAAGGTTACACCGGTGTGCCGGGCATGCAAGGAATCCGCACCTGGCGTGTCTACTAATACAATGCCGCTCCGTGTCAGCGGGCTGTCATAATACAGATCCGTGCTCTGTACGAAGCAGGCGCGCTTCTCGTCTGCGACCAGGCTGCGGTATTCCGCCAGACTGACCGTCCGCTCTGTTCCGAGCAGCGGACGGGATTCCTCCCATCCGGCGGCAGCTGCCCGCAGGAAGCCGGCATGCGGCAGCGCGGACGGATGGAGCCCGCCGGTCTGCAGCCGGGCCACGGCTGCGGTCCACGACTCGTGCTGCGGCGGCGCCAGCTGCAGCACACTGAAGGAATGGAGGATGTCCTCCCAGACCTCCTCCGCCCGCTTCATGGTGATGGCCGCCGTCCCGTGGGCGAAGCCGCCCTCCGGCGCCAGAATCCGCCCGACGGCAGCCGTTGCCGGATGCGGCGACACGGGCAGCACCTCTTCACCGAGCAGAGCGTTGGCGAAGGAGGATTTGCCGGCGCTGAACGCTCCGAACAGCGCCATCGTGAAGCGGCCGCCGGCGAGATCCTCCGCCCGCGCCGCCAGGCTGCGCGCTGCCGAGGCCATGGCCGGCTCGCTCCGCAGCACCCCGGCCGCCGCGTGCAGCGCCGCTGCGGCCTGCGTCAGCCGGCGGCGCCCGCCCGCCGGCGTTGCCGTACCCGCCGCCCAGGCCGGGGCGGCGTTAAGGCTTGCCGCCGCTGCCACGCGCGGCGGCGGTTCCGGGCTGGCGGCGCTGAGCGCGCCAGCCGCCAGGGGCGGCACCCCCGGCAGCGCGCCGGGGGTGAGGGGGCGGCGCGGCGGCAGCAGCGCCGCAAGGGCGTCCGCGCGGGCGGCAGCCGCGCGGTCCAGGGCGGCCAGCGCGGCGAGCGCGTGCGCCTGCCGCTGCAGGGCCGCCCGGCGGCGCGTGAGCTCCGCGCGCCGCTCCTCCACAAGCGGCGGCAGCGCAGCCAGCAGCGGCTCGCCGAAGGCCAGGACCGCGCGGCGGAACTGCGCCTTAAGCTCTGCCGCAAGCGTGCGGCAGAAATTAAGCAACGCCTCGCCCGAAGCCCCGGTACCCGGCTTCACCTGATCCGCCAGCCACTGCTGGCTCACCGCCGGGAAGGCCTGCTTCAGCAGAGGCTCCGCCTCCTCCTGCCACAGCTCCAGGCCTTCCGCCCATTCGCGCACGAGCTGGAGAGTGTGCCACTCCAGCTGGGCAGTGATCTCTCTCTGCTGAAGGCTGTGCCAGTGCAGCAGCCGCGCCCCCTGCTCCTTCTCCCGCTTCGCAGCGGTGAAGAACAGGCCGCGCCGGAAGCCCGGCTGGAGGCTCTCGATGTATGCGCCCGCCGCGTCCCGCAGATCAGCCGGCATCAGATTCGTGTTGCCGAGCAAGGCGTCCAGCCTGCTGCGCAGCTCAAGCCGCGCCTCTTCAGGCAGCTCCTCCAGCGATGCTTCCTCCTGCATCGTTGCCCGGATCTCTGCTTCCACAGCTTCCGCCGCTGAACCGCCTGTCTCTTCCAGCAGCGCCGCCCGCTCCTCCTCCTGCTGCTCACGATAATCCGCCAGAACAGCATCCGCAGTATGATGCATGGAGCGGGACAAGCTGTACTCCAGCAGCTCCTGCCGCTGCTCCAGCAGACCGGAGATCACCGCCAGCAGATCCTTCCACTGATTCAGCGGATGCTCCTCCACCTTAAGCGAAGTGAACAACAGTCCCGCAGAATGAATCCCCCATTCCCGGAAAGCGCTTTCCACTTGCTGCCGGTATTCCTCCAGCGGAATTTCCTGCTCCCTGTGCTTGTCGATCTGATTGATGATCAGGTACAGCGGCTTGCCCCAGTCGCTAAGGCTTTTGGCAAACGCCAGATTATTCTCCGACTGCACATGATTGTAATCCATCACGTAGAACACGGCATCCGCCAGATGCAGCGCCGAGCGGGTCGCCGCCTGATGCCCCTCATCTGTCGAATCTACGCCGGGAGTATCCATCAGCACCCCGTGATTCCCAAGCACCGGGACATCCTCCCACACCTCTATCGCTGAATATTCAGTCCCCTGGCGGCAGTAATCCTGAAGCCGGTCAGGCGTAGTCTGGATTACCCCGGGATTCCCTCCGGTGCTTCCGTCCACCGGATGAAGCAGCACCTGCGGCGCTCCGCTGCGGATCGATACAATATTGGCGCTGGTTGGAACCGGACCCGAAGGCAGCACGGCCTTACCGCAGAGCTTGTTAATCATGCTCGACTTCCCCGCCGAGAAATGTCCGCAGAATGCGAGTGTCAGCTCATCCGCCTGCTCCTTGACCTTTAGATCCGCTACGATCTGCGCACTCTTCTGTTCTCCCCATTGCCTCAGCCGCTCCTCAAGCAGCCTAAGCGCTGATGACCCCGCTGTAACCAGCTTCACTCTTTCCCGTTCTGCTCCCACAACATCCCCGCCTCCGCTGCGATCTATAGCTTCTTTCATTATTATTACATTTGTATGATTTATCTCACTGCAAGAATAGAACAATTATATTTTATCATCAGATCGTCACAAATCAAATGTCCACATTTACAAAATCAGCTATAATCCTTCACGAAAAACTACACTTTGCAGATTGCATTGCATTCCCTCGCTTATCTATAAGCACAAAATAACCCCACAAAGTGGGGCTTTAGCGTAGGTGAAGACTCAGATACTTTGCGGGGACCCCAAAACTATAAATTCTTATCTTTCAAAAAAGAGGCTGCCCCGGCAGCCATATCATGGCTATGGGACAACCTCTCTAATCAACTCCAACCGAATTAAGCTGTTTCCAGCACGGGAAGCAGGATTTCAAAGACTTTGCCGTGCTGCAGAATGGTCAGGCCACGGGATTTGTCTTTCATTACGACAACCTCTGGCTTCGCGGACATACGCTCCAGGTAGAACTCAGGCACATCGCCGGAATGGCTGATTGTGATGCCTTCCACTTCCTGTTCTTCGTTCTCTTCCATCGGGCTGTCCACAACGCGGTCAAAAATATCAGAGAACGCTTCAAAATTATCAGTATATACAGAAATGCACTTCATCTCTATCCCATCCTCTTCTTCTCTAATTCTTGGTTAGCTTTCGTATGATCCTTAGCTTTCCTGATTACAGCAGTTTTCATACGTTTTTTGCCCTCCCGGCATACATCCAGCAGCGGGCAGATCTGGCACCCGGGATTCTGAGCCTTACAGTGATATCGCCCGAAAAAGATCAGCCGGTGGTGCGTCAGCGTCCATTCGTCACGCGGCACCGCCTTCATCAGCTTCTTCTCCACTTCCAGCACGGATTCTTTCCAGCCCGCAAGTGCGAGCCGTTTGGCTACCCGTTCCACATGAGTATCCACGGCAATCGCCGGAACGCCAAACGCATTGGAGACGACCACATTGGCAGTCTTGCGTCCGACACCAGGCAGGGTTACCAGCAAATCATGGGCCTGCGGCACTTCACCCCCGTACTGCTCAATCAGGATTGCGCAGAGGTTCTGAATATGCTTGGCCTTGTTGCGGAATAGACCAATCCGCCGGATATCCAGCTCCAGCTCTTCCAGCGGCACTGAGATATAGTCGATCGGAGCCTTGTACTTCTGAAACAGGTCCTCGGTCACCTTGTTCACTGTTGCATCCGTACATTGGGCTGAGAGCAGCACGGCTATAGTAAGCTCAAAAGCGTTGCTGTGATTCAGCTCACAATGTGCATCAGGGAACATGCCTCCGATAGTGTCCAGGATGTGGCGGACCTCTGCAGCTTTCATAGCGTCCCCTCCACGGAGCAGGTATGACTGTAAGTTCTCTTACAGCATATCTTCTCAAATCTGAAGAAATATAAGCAAAGATACATTATATCGTATACTTTCATAGCGTTCAAGCGAACACCCTGCTGCCCTTATATTTCAAAAAAAACGCCTTGATCCAAGGCTAAACCAAGGATCAAGACGGTGTTTCACACGGAAAACCACCAAAACGATTATTGTTTCACAATTTCTACAACCTTGCCGTTGTTGAAATACATTATAATATTATCATTTTCTTTGAGAGATTGCACGGATAAAGTCGTGTCACCTTGATGAATATATACATTTGGGGCAAGCCCAAACGTATAATTATCAGTCAGCGTGGCGCGTTTGGTCAATATTTCATTCGTTGCGCTCTCATAACGGGCGAACGTCCGGTTCAACTGACTGAACACGGAGATGATCACTGCACCGCCGGCATCCTTACGCACCAATACCCGGTCTGCTGTGGTAAGTCCGCTCAGGGCGTTCGTTGCAACACCGTCCCGGAGGATTCTCACTCCGCTGCCCGCAGTGAACGGCTGGGAGGCTCCCGTATAATCCTTCACGGTGAACGTACCTGCTGCGGCATCCACTGCCGTTACCTGTCCGGCAACCTGTTTCACCGACTGCAGGGACAGCGGCGTGGAACCGTCGAAGCTGAGATTCACGAAATCTCCGGCCTTCAGCTCAGTCAGCGCGATCTTCTGGCCTGCTTCGTTGGTAAGCGGCACATTCACCAGGTTCAGCTCGCTGCTGATGCTGCCACCCTCCAGCTTCACGGTCATTTTGTTAGTGCCCGCATTGATGGTAGCAATCTCGAACTGGGACGAGCCGTTCACCCGCAGCACGGAGATGAGCTCCTGATTGCTGGCAAGCACTGCCGTTACCGGCACATTGAGCGGAACATCGGTGATGACTGCCCCGCTTTTGCCAAACATTTCAATGGCCTGCGGATAAGACATCGTCAGCAATTGTCCATTGCCCAGCTTGAACACAATCGTTCTGGCCGAAGTATTGATAGCCGTCAGAGTGCCGGAATATTTGGTCGTCAATTCAACAGACATTGCACGCTCATTAACGGAGGTCACATCAATCTTGCGGTTCTCAACCAGTCTGGACCCCATGGTGGTCAGCGAGGTGGTAAGCAGTCCGCCGTACGACATCTTTGTTTTCTCGTCCATTTTGACCACATGAGCCTTGCCGTTATTGTCCGTGAAGGTCAGGTACTGGGTCTTGGCGTTATAATCTACAACGGTAGCAGCCGCGTACTGTTCAATCTGGCGGCTGAGCACCTCAATCTTGGTCACCTGATCATTGCTGTTCAGCGTAAGCTGCACATTGTCTCCGCCTGTTTTGTCAGCAATCAGGTCAGCCATCACCGGACTTACAGCATTCGGAATCACAATGGCCGGATTAGTAGCAAGCAGATTAACCTCACGGGTGCCATCGCTCTTCTGATAGACAATCGTTGAATCTGTCAGCTCATAGATGAAGCCCTTCATTATGCGCTCCACTCCCGAGGTTACTTCCACAGAACGGATCGCATTATCCTTGATGGTATACGAGACAGCAGCACCGGCTTTCAGCTCTGCGGGCTGAATAATAGAGCTCTGGGAGCTGAACAGCGTAGTCCCTTCTTCCCATTTGAAGGTTTCTACTGTGCCGTCGGCATTCTTGAATGTAATGCTCTTGGCAGCAGTGTCAACGCTTTGAACCGTGCCTTTAGCCGTCTTGTTCACAATACCGGAAGTGACCTGCACCTTCACAACCTTGCGGGAGCCGGTGAAGGTTTCACGCAGCAGCGTAAGCTTGCTGCCGGCGGTGATCGAAGCAGGCTGAATAACGGCTCCATTCACATCCAGGAAGGCCGTGCCTGAATCGTAGGGATATTGATCATATCCGTTCGCGGAATCGACCCAGATGATACCCGGCGTATGCTTGGTGAACACACCTTCCGCCTGCTCAATCTGAACTGCCGGGTCTGTCAGCTCCACATATGCTGCGCTATAGGTGGCTCCAATTACAGTTACTTTGGTATAGGGCTGGATCTCGTTCAATGTGATGCGATTCTCGGAGGCACTGGTGTAGTAGGCAGTATTGGCATTCAGAGTGAATTCCAGCGTATTGCCGTTAGTGTACAATCCCAGCTTGCCGTCCTTGAGAGCACTTATTGTTCCTTTGAACGTATTGTCGTATTCCAGGCTGTTATGCGCTTCAGCACGGCTGAAGAAGGTAGCCAGCTGTGCACGGGTCACAGCGCCTTGCGGATCGAAGCGGTTGCCGGTCAGCCCGTTAGCCAGTCCCAGCTCCACCGCTGTGTTAATATAGCCGCGTTTGTTCGCGGACACCTTGGCATCATCGGCAAAGCCTGTCGGCCGGCCCGCAGCCGCAGAAGCGGATGCACTCTGGCCAAGCGCACGGATCAGCAGCTCAGCAACCCATTCACGGCTGGCCTTTCGCTCGCCCCACGAGCTTTTTAGATTATCTGCAGCCATCTCCGTGGTCTTGTCCAGCAGTCCTTGCTGGAAGGCCAGGATTACATATGGCTTATAATAGTTCGTAACCACAAAATCATTAGGCAGCGCAACTTCGGTACTGGTATTCACATTTCCCTGCAGCTTCATGAAGCGCAGCGCCATCAGCACCGCTTCCTGCTGGGTCACAGAATCGCCAGGACGGAACAGGCCGTTATTGCCGACCACAATTCCCTGGGTTGCCAGCTTATAAATATGCTTTTCGGCCCAGAACCCCGTCTTGACATCACTGAAGATCCCTGAACCAGTTGCAGCCGTCTGCGAAGCCGCTGCAGCAACGGTTGCCCCGGTTGAAGCGTTGTCGGCAAAGGCAGCCCCTGCCCCGCCAAGCACCATCGCACCGGCCAGAACGGCAGATACCGCTTTTACAGAATAAGATTGAACCGTACGCTTTAATCGTTTTGGACCGGACAATTCGATATTCCCCTCTCTATGGCTTATCTGGATTTCTATGTTGTTAATTTCGTTAGCCATCCGGCTTATTCCTGCCTAATGCTACAATCCGTTGTTCTCGCGGGTGATGGGATGTACAAGATCCACATGCCCCATCAGACTCTCCACCTGTTCTCCGTCTACCAGCACATCGATATTCTTCACTTCATCGAACTGGAAGAACATCTGGGACAATGCCCCGATTGCCAGAGCCTCGCCGCCTGCGCCAAGCTGTGCCTCGTCCGGCTTATGAATATCCATCACAATCTGTCCATTGGAGAACTCAAGTGATTTCAGTTCAATCTTGTTCCACAGCGGAATCTGGTCAGCATTATCGCTCTTCTGGAGTGTTTTGAAGGCTTCCGTATATTTCTCCACCGCATCCTTGAAGGTGATGGAGACATCAGCAGGAACCAGGTCGTTCTGTTGCAGGTCTGTATAATACGTCTTGATCTTAAGGCTCTGCTTCTCAGGCACTGCCGGTGCCTCCGTAGCTGCCGGAGTGACCGTTGCTGCAGGCTCAGGCGTGCTTGTAGCTGCCGGTGTGGCAGTGGAACTAGCAGGACTAGCGGGACTGTCATTCCCGGCATTGTTTCCTTCAGCGCCGCTGGATACCGAGGTTGAATCCTGACCGGACGCATCGGCCGGTGCAGCAGTAGGTTTATCGCCGCAGCCCGAAATTACGAGAAGCAGCAGCGCAGCGATCCCTGCATATGTCAATTTCTTGTTCATTTGATTAACCCCCTCAGATGAATATGGGCAGGAGGGACCGCAAAGTCCTTTTGACCGCAATATAGGGTCTTTATCCGACTCTGCGGCCCCTGCTGCCGCCCGTTGTTATTGAATCCCGAGATACTCTTTAATTCCGCTGACCATCGATGCGGCTACATTGTTCTGCAGTGCTTCAGTGAACAGCAGAGCCTCGTCTTTCTTATTGCTGAGATAGCCCACTTCAAGCAGTACCGCAGGCATCTTCGTCTCGCGTATCACATGGAAGTTGCCGTAACGCACTCCCCTGTTGCTAAGCCCGGTCGCCTGCACAAGATACTTGTGCATCACATTCGCCAAGGCCTTGCTGTCCCCGCGCTGATAGTAGGTCTCCGTTCCGCTCGCAGCCGCTGATCCGCTGCTGTTGGCATGAACGGATATGAACAAATCTGCACCGAGGTTATTGGCCATTGCCGCCCTTTCCTTCAGTTCCAGGAAGGTATCATCGCTGCGTGTCAGCACCACGTCAATCTTGTTCTCCTGCCTCAGCAGTGCAGCCGCCTTCAGAATCACAGCCAGGTTGAAATTCTTTTCATATTTGCCGGTAACGCCTACAGCCCCTGAATCCTTCGCGCCATGTCCGGCATCGAGCACAACCAGCTTACGCCCGCTGTTGCCGGGCTGCGTTGAAGTGTCGCCTGGAGCCTGTGCGTTCAAATCAATGACAATGAGCTTGGAGGAATCCCCCGATACCTCTACGCTATAATTTTTGGGGGTATTAAGATCAATTACAAATCGGACAGTATAAGGATTAGTGCTATACAGCGAATAGCGGATACCGGAGACATCCGGATAATCCGTAACTGTCAGGTTCCCGTTCAGGTCAGGATCAAGTATTTGTCCTGTTCCGAATATATCCGAGAACGTGGCATTCGGCAGATCAACGATGATTCGGTCCGGACCGCTGATCTTAGAGACTTTAGGCTCGGCATTGCCGTCTATGGCAATCGTGAACCGGTTCTCATTGAAGCTGATGCCGTTGATCATGCTCAAGCTGCTTGAGGGTTCTCCCGGCGGCACTACAACCGTCCCTCCGTCTCCATTACTTTGTCCCGGGTCAATGTTAGGGTCGGAAACGGGCGGGGTAATAAGATCTACAACCTTCTTCGTGTTATCCCATTTGACCGTAAGTCCGAACTGCTCACCAATGAACCGGATCGGTACGAGCGTCGTGCCGTTCCGCAGGAGAGGGGCCGTTGACATCATTACCGTCTTGCCATCGACGGATGCCGCAGTCTGATCTACGATCAGCTGAATGGCCTTTCCCTGCTGTTCAATCTTGATGGTCTTGCTTGTCTGATTCCAATCCACCTTGTATCCAAGGTTCTCAGCGATCATTCTTAGCGGCACCATGATGGAGTTATTTACATTTTCCACCGGAACGTCTTGTCCTGCATTCAGTTCCTGGCCATCCAGGAAGATCTTGTTCTGGCCAGCAGCGGCTTGTCCATGCCCTGGCAGCACCACAACAAAGAGCAGCAGCAACAGCATAAAAGCAAATTTCTTCATTCTTCACCTCTAAGACTCTAGTATTCCGCCCCCAATCGAGCGTTCTTGATGGCATGCCAACTGACAACCTTCGACATAGTGTAGACGCCTTTAGAACTTAAAAGTTGCGAATAAATCCCAACCAAAGTGGAAATGTCTGTGTATTCCCTATAGTAAAAAGGTATGTAGTGCGGTTACAGACAACTCCGCTGATGCAGTGTTACAAACCAAGATATTCCTTAATTCCAGCTACGATTTCGCGGGCCAGATTATTCTGCAGCTGTTCACTATACAGGCCTGCTTCATCCCCCGCATTGGTCAGATACCCCGCCTCCAGCAGAACCGCAGGCATCCGGGTCTCCCGGGTAACATGCAGACTCTTCGAGCGGACGCCGTTGTCTTTGAAGCCGGTTCCCGCTACCAGATGCTTTTGCATAATTTCGGCAAGCGGCAGGCTCTCACTGCGGCTATAGTACGTTTCACTTCCGTTAACTTTGCTCCGGTTCGGATAGGATACATCCAGTGAATTCGCATGAAGGGATACGAACAGCGTAGCATTCGCCGCTTGGGCAATCTTCACACGATCCTGAAGACCCAATGTAATATCCGATGTACGGGTGTAGACGACATCAGCCCAGCCTTCCTGCGTCAGAATAGCTCCGGCTTTCAGGATGACCGCGAGATTGAAGGTCTTTTCCAGCTTGCCTGTAAGACTAACCGCACCCGATTGCTTCCCCCCGTGTCCGGCATCAAGCGCAATAATCGGTCTTCCGGTGAACACCGGATTCACGGGTGCCCCCGTTTCACTGCCCGTTGCATTGAGATCGATTGTGACTAGTCCTGTACTCTCATCTGTACTTACCTGATAATTCTGGTAGCCCGTAGTCTGGATTACGAACCTGACCGTCGGGGGATTCGTACTGAACAATGCATAACGTATTTCAGTTACAAGCGGGTAGCCGCTCACATCCAGCTTGCCCTGCGGACTTCCTCCAGTAGATACGCCCGGGAAGCTCCCGCTGAAATCAGGGGCAAATGCCGCTCCGGCAAAATCCACTACAATCCGGTCGGGTCCGGTAACTCTCGTAACCGTAGCCTTGGCTCCTCCGGCAGCGGCTACAATCAGCCGGTTCTCGCTGAATACCGCCCCTTTCACTACTGGGGATGTAGCTGGCGGAGTCGGAGTAGCTATAACGCTTCCGTCCAATTCCTCCAGAGTCTCTGTGCCGCTCTGAGGCGGATTGGTCGGTGAAGGACTCGGAACCGCCGCTGGAGGTGCTTCTGTTGATGCTGATGGAACCGGAGTAGCTGACGGCAGCGGATCTGAAGCGACTGGCGCTGTCTCCGTTATCCCTCCGCTCAAGTACACCGTCTTATCCGTATTGTCCCACCCTACGCTAAGACCGAATTGCTCGCCGACAAAGCGGATTGGCACTAATACCGTCCCGCCGTTCTGCTTGGGCGCGGCATTGAGCGTCAGGTTAACCCCATCGGCTTGTGCGGTAGTGCTGCCGACTGCAAGCTGTACGGATTTGCCGTCCTGCTGGACAGTTACCTTGCGGCTGCTCTGTTCCCACAGCACTTCGAAGCCCAGATTCTCCACTACTACACGGATCGGAATCATAACGCTTCCATTCACATTCTCGAGGATTACCCCCTTGGGCAGTGCAAGCTCCTTGCTGTCCATCACGATCTTACCGGGGGTTGTTCCGGCTGCCGCAGCTTTGTGGCCGGCGAATGACAGGAGGAGCAGTGGCAGCAGCAGTAGAAGCAACACCCGTTGTCCGGCTTTCTTCATCCTTTCCTCTCCTTTGGTCCATTGATAGATTTGCAGATAAGATTAAGACGACAATAATCCCCAAAAGTTGCCTTCGCAGGCAATAATATCTCGATTATAGCAAAAAAACTTCTATTTCCGACACCCGGAAATAGAAGTTTTGTGTAAATATAAGAACAAATACGCTTCAGCCGTTAACTTATCTTATCAATTAGGCAAAAAGCTTGGCCGCATGACGCTCTTCATAAGCGGCAATCTCATCAGCATGCTGAAGCGTCAGGCCGATATCGTCCAGCCCCTGCAGCAGGAACTGGCGGCGGTGCTCATCCAGCTCAAAGGTGATGGCCAGACCATACTCATCACTCAGCTTGTTGTTCTCCAGATCCACTGTAAGCGTGTAACCCTCATGCTCTGCTGTGCGGCTGAACAGATCGTCTACCTGGGCCTCTGAGAGCTTGATCGGCAGAATGCCGTTCTTGAAGCAGTTGTTATAGAAAATGTCGGCATAGGATGGCGCTATGACCACTCTGAACCCGTAATCCATGATGGCCCAAGGCGCATGCTCCCGGGAGGAGCCGCAGCCGAAATTCGCACGGGAGATCAGCACAGAGGCTCCCTCATAACGCGGTTTGTTCATCTCGAATGCCGGATTGTCATTCCCTGCTTCATCAAAACGCCATTCGTAAAATAAAAATTGTCCAAAGCCTGTGCGCTCGATCCGTTTCAGGAACTGCTTGGGGATAATCGCGTCCGTATCTACATTAACCCGGTCTACCGGGGCTACAATTCCTGTTAACTTCTTGAATTCTTCCATTGCTGAATCCTCCTGCTCTCTCAATTATTCTATGAGTTGACGGCTTCCGTCTTGTAGTTCCAGTCACGCACATCCGTGAAGCGTCCTTTGATGGCTGCCGCAGCCGCCATGGCAGGAGAGACCAGATGCGTGCGTCCGCCGCGTCCCTGACGTCCTTCGAAGTTACGGTTAGAAGTAGAAGCGCAGCGCTGGCCCGGCTGCAGAACATCCGGATTCATCGCCAGGCACATACTGCAGCCGGCTTCACGCCATTCAAATCCAGCTTCGGTGAAGACTTTGTCCAGACCTTCCTTCTCGGCCTGCATCTTCACGCGCCCGGAGCCTGGCACAACAATAGCTGTAACTTTGTCAGATACCTTATAGCCTTTGGCTACTTCAGCTGCAGCCCGCAGATCCTCAATCCGGCCGTTGGTGCAGGAGCCGATGAAGACATAATCAATTCCGATCTCGGAGATCGGTGTACCGGGAGCCAGATCCATATATTCAAGCGCCTTCTCGGCTGCTTTGCGTTCATTCTCGGTAGTGAAATCAGCAGGGTTCGGTACGGTGGAGTTGATATCCGTTCCCATACCAGGGCTAGTTCCCCAGGTAACCTGCGGGATAAGTGTTTCTACATCGAATTCGACCACAGTATCATACTGGGCGCCTTCATCACTAACAAGGCCCTTCCAGGTCTCAACGGCGGCATCGTACGCTTCACCCTGCGGCACATATTGACGTCCGCGCAGATAGTTGAAGGTTGTCTCGTCCGGTGCGATCAGGCCCGCTCTTGCTCCGCCTTCAATCGACATGTTGCAGACGGTCATGCGCTCTTCCATCGACAGTTCACGGATAGCTTCGCCGGTATATTCGATAACATAGCCAGTTGCAAAGTCCGTTCCGTATTTGGCAATTACGCCGAGAATCATGTCTTTGGCAGTCACACCCGGATTACGTTTGCCGGTGAAGCGCACTTCCATGGTCTTGGCCTTGGATTGCTGCAGACACTGGGTTGCAAGCACATGCTCCACTTCGCTGGTGCCGATCCCGAAGGCCAGTGCACCGAAGGCTCCGTGTGTGGAGGTATGGCTGTCCCCGCAGACAATCGTCTTGCCGGGATGGGTCAGTCCAATCTCAGGTCCCATGACGTGAACGACACCTTGGTCAATATCATTCAGGTCAAACAATCTTACGCCGAAATCACGGCAGTTCTGCGAGAGCGTATCAATCTGCTGCTTGGAGATCGGATCGGTAATATTGTAACGGTCCTTGGTAGGCACGTTATGATCCATTGTCGCAAAGGTAAGTCCCGGACGGCGGACTTTACGGCCGCTCAGACGCAGCCCTTCAAACGCCTGCGGAGAAGTAACCTCATGAACGAGATGCAAATCGATATAAATAATGCTCGGCTTGCCTTCTTCCTGATGAATAACGTGATTATCCCAAATCTTCTCAAACATTGTCTTGTTGCCCATGAATTTCACCTCATAATAGTAGAATCGTTCCTATTGACGAGAGCGTGGAGTCTCTCTTGAATGTTCTAAATATAACATCGCCACATTTATAATTCCAAGATATGATTTCTATAGGGTTTATAGGTTATACTTATAAACAGATGATCTACTCATTAAAGGAGCTTATGTATGGAACTCAGACAATTGCAATACACGCTGCAGATTGCTGCAGAACGGAATTTCTCCCGTGCGGCGGAGAAGCTGCATATCGCCCAGCCCTCGCTCAGCCAGCAGCTGTCGAAGCTGGAGAAGGAGCTTGGCGTGCTGCTCTTCCAGCGGAATACCAGCTCGGTGGAGCTGACCTATGCCGGTGAGAAGTTCGTTGAACAGGCCCAGGGGATTATCGATGCCGTTGAACTGCTGAGACAGGAGATGTCCGATATCTCCCAGCTTCGCACTGGACGCGTAATGGTTGGCAGCATGCCGATCACCGGAGCACATCTGCTTCCGCATGTGCTGCCTGTATTCAAGAGCAAATACGCCGAGGTTGAAATCACCCTGCTGGAGGACTCATCCATGAATCTGGAGAAGCTGACAGCCAGCGGCCAGACGGATCTCAGCCTGCTCTCCCTGCCACTCGAAATTCCAACCCTGGCCTACGAGGTGCTGGGTGAGGAGCGGATCGATCTTGCCGTTCCGCCGGGGCATCTGCTGGCCGCCCGCGAACCGCAGGGCATCCGCACCAGCCTGGCCGAGCTTAAGGATGAAGCATTTATCGTGCTTAAGGAAGGCCAGGGCTTCCGTAAAATGACCGTGGAATTATGCCGCGAAGCCGGATTCGAGCCGCGGATCGTCTTCGAGAGCAACAATATGGAGACGGTCCAGTCGCTGGTTGCTGCCGGGATGGGCGTTACTCTGGTGCCTCACTTTATCGCACGCGCTGCCAGGAGTGAATTCGTACCGGTCTACCTTCCGCTGGCTGAGCCGGTGCCAGGCCGGACGCTGGTCATTGCCTACCGGCGCGGACGTTACTTGTCCCGTGCCGCCGAAGCTTTTATCGAGACCTTCAAGGCAACCGTGGCCGGACTGACCGATAACTAGCCCTCATACAATCAGCCTTATTCATGACAAATGCCCGTCCTGCTCAGCAGACCGGCAGGACGGGGATTTCTTCTATACTTAAGTTAAGGTATCCATATTATTTACGCAAGTTATGCTGTGAGATCAGACGGTTCTGATCATCTGGCAAGCGGGCTGTACTCTCATCCACAGGCCCCTTCGTACGGGTGTCCCCGGCCTTATCTTCTACAAATTCGCGGATCGCCTGGTTTTGAAATTCGGCGGCTTCTTTAGCATTTTGATTCTGCTCCTGCCTTGCATCGCTGTTCTTACTCAAATCAATCCACCTCCTGTGTAATAGATTATAAGTATTTTACCCCCTGCCCCGCAGGATAAACATAAATCGCACCGGCAACACTGCATGAAAAAATTTATCCGTGGCTCTTTGCAAACCCTGCTGCCCCATGGTATCCTAAGTGACAAATAGTGAAACGTGCTGACGGGACCAGTAAGAATGGACGTATATTCGTGTGCAGAGAGTAAATTCCTGAAGGCTGGGAGAATTTACCGCGAAGGTCCTTTCCGAATCCTACCCCTGAGCGGCCTGCCATGCAGGACGGATACTCCCGTTATGAGAATGAAGTCGGATGAACCCTCATCAATGAAGGTGGTACCGCGGAAGTTAATCAAGCTTTCGTCCTTTGCTAAGTCTAAGGATGGGGGCTTTTTGTCATTTTCGGGCGTTACAGGCATTTCAATTCGAGAGGAAAGTGAAAGACAATGACGTCAAGAATTGTGGTCAAAATCGGCAGCAGCTCACTCACAGGTCCCGAAGGCGGCCTTAATCGTGAGGCGGTCGCCTTCTTCGCCGCCGAGATTGCAGCGCTCCGCAAGGACGGCTGTGAAGTGCTGCTGGTCACCTCCGGGGCGGTCGCAGCCGGCTTCCGGGGCATCGGCTATGCTTCCCGCCCAAGGCTGCTGCATGAGAAGCAGGCGGCGGCGGCGGTAGGACAGGTTATGCTGATGCAGGCTTATCAGGAGGCCTTCGCAGGCCACGGTATACCCACTGCTCAGATTCTCCTGACCCGTACGGACTTCTGCAGCCGCCGGGCCATGAACAACGCCATGATGACGGTTGAAGAATTGCTCCGCCAAGGCGCCGTGCCCGTGTTCAACGAGAACGATACGGTATCGGTGGATGAGCTGAAGTTCGGTGACAACGATACCTTATCGGCGCTGGTTGCCAATCTGCTGAAGGCCTCGCACCTGCTGGTGCTGACCGATATGGACGGCGTCTACAGCGGCGATCCCCGCAAGCACCCGGATGCTGTGCGGTATGAGCACATCGAAGAGATTACGCCTGAGATCTACGCTATTGCAGGCGGTGCGGGCTCAAGCGTGGGCACCGGCGGCATGCGCTCCAAGATCGACGCGGCCAAGATCGCCACGCGGGGCGGCGTGCCGGTCTTCGTGGGCCAGGTTAAGGAGCCCGGGGATTTATCGCAGGCCGCAGCCGGGACGGGCAAGGGCACTTATTTTGCCACCACACTCTCCTCTCTGCCGGTCAAAAAACAATGGCTGGGCTTCATGTCTACCCCGCTCGGATCACTGTATGTCGATGACGGTGCTGTTGAAGCGCTGCTCCACGGGGGCCATAGCCTGCTGCCAGTCGGGGTTAGACGTATTGAGGGAAGCTTCCATTCAGGGGATGTCGTCGAAGTGCTCGGCCCGGATGCGAAGCTGCTTGGGCGGGGCATCGTCAATTATGATGACAGCCAGCTCCGCAGCATTCAGGGTCTTCCGAGCCGCGAGATTGTGCCCAAGCTCGGTGAAGTGCACCGGCTGGAGGTTATCCACCGGGACGAATGGATCACACTGCGTTAATCTTGCACAACCTATTGTATATCCATATGCCAACATCATTTTTTGAGGAGGAATTGCCATGAGTGAAGTGGTTAACAAGACAACGCTGGCCAAAGCAACGACAGGGGTACTCGCAAGCCTGACTACCGCCCAGAAGAATGAAGCCCTGCTGGTGATGGCTGCCGCCCTGCGTGCCCAAGCTGATTACATTATTGCCGCCAACGCCGAAGACCTGGAACGCGGCCGGTTGAACGGCACACCGGAGTCGATGCTCGACCGGCTGGCCTTGGATGCGGGACGGATTGACAGTATAGCCGAAGGCTTGCAGCAGATTGCTGTTCTGCCTGATCCGGTTGGAGACAATCTGGAGACGATCGAACGGCCAAACGGCCTGCACATTGAGAAGGTACGGGTTCCGCTTGGGGTCATCGGCATTATCTATGAAGCACGCCCCAACGTCACCGTTGACGCTGCCGGACTATGCCTTAAGACCGGCAATGCCGTGGTGCTGCGCGGCGGCTCCTCCGCCCTATCCTCCAACCGTGCCATCGCCGAGGTGCTGCACCGCGCACTTGCAGGTACCTCCCTTCCGCCGGATGCCTTGCAGCTGATCGAAGATCCTAACCGTTCCTCCGTGGATGAAATGCTGAAGCTGAACGGACTGCTGGATGTTATCATCCCGCGCGGAGGGAGCTCTCTGATTCAGAATGTGGTTCTGAATGCCACCGTACCGGTTATTGAAACAGGAGCAGGCATATGCCATACTTATCTGGATGCAAGTGCCAATCCGGAAATGGCCCGGCGTATTAGCGTGAATGCGAAGGCCCAGCGGCCTTCGGTCTGCAATTCAATGGAGACACTGCTGGTTCACCGTACTTACGCCGAAGAACATCTCGCCGCACTTGCCGAAGCCTTCCGCGAGGCCCGTGTGGAGCTGCGCGGCTGCCAGGATACCGTTGCTCTTATCCCTTGGGCTGTGCCTGCCACACCAGAGGACTTCGCTACAGAATACAACGATTATATTCTAAATATTCGTATCGTGGACACGCTGGAAGAGGCTCTCGGACATATCGCGGAATTCGGCACCAAGCATTCCGAATGTATTGTAACTGAAGACGCGGCGAATGCTGCACGCTTCCTGCAGGAGATTGACGCTGCAGCGGTATATCACAATGCATCTACCCGGTTCACGGACGGCTTTGAGTTCGGCTTCGGCGCCGAGATCGGCATCAGCACCCAGAAGCTCCATGCCCGCGGGCCAATGGGACTGCCTGCACTCACTTCAAGCAAATATATGATTCACGGCTCCGGCCAAATCAGGGGTTAACTCACTCAACTTATAGGGGGACTGCCAGCCATGTGCCAGCAACCAGCAATTCCGCTCATCAATCATAATATCGTTTTTTACGGCGCAGGCTCGATGGCTGAGGCCATTGTACGGGGATTGATTGCCCGGAATGTAGTGGAATCGGACCGGATTATTATGCTGAACCGCAGCAGCAGTGAGCGCCTGGCTGAGCTCCGCAGCCGTTATGGCGTGCTTGGCTATAATGCTCCCGAGTCCAAGCTCGAGGCTCTGCGCACTGCGCCGGTCATCGTTCTAGCCATGAAGCCCAAAGACGCTGCCGAAGCGCTCCGTTCACTGGGACCGCTATTGTCGCCGGATCAGCTCGTCATCTCCGTCATTGCCGGGCTGACCATCCGTACGATGCAAGGCTTACTGGGTAATCCGCAGCCTGTGGTCCGCACCATGCCGAACACCTCCAGCTCCATCGGCCTTGGTGCTACCGGGATTGCCTTCTCCAAGGAGGTTGGCGAAGACAGCCGCCGTACAGCGCTTAATATCTTCGAAGCGGTCGGCCTGACGGCGGTTATTGACGAAGAACGGATGGAGACCTTAACCGGCATCTCCGGCAGCGGACCGGCTTACATCTATTACATGATGGAAGCGATGATCGCTGCCGGTATCCGCGGAGGGCTGCCGCTTGAGCAGAGCCGTGAGCTGACGGTCCAAACCGTGCTTGGCGCAGCCCGGATGGTGCAGCAGACCGGTGAAGAGCCTGCCGCCCTGCGCAAAAAGGTCACCTCGCCGAATGGATCTACCCAGGCGGCCATTGAAGTACTGGAGCGCGGCGATTTCTTCGAGACCGTCATTTCCGCCGTCAATCGGTGTGCGGAACGTTCCCGGGAGATGGGCTCGGCTCTGGAGCAGGAGCTGCACTAATTATTCGGCCTAGTTATTGATTTTCTTACCACTACTTCTTACTACAACATAACAGCCCGCAGTTCCTTCCATGTGAAGGGACTGCGGGCTGTGTGCTGGTTGTGAGGCATAATTCCGCCATCGCTTCGACTGGCTTCGACCGAAATCTAGTGCATTTATACCCCTCATTTTGCTCGTTATGCCACTTTTGCTCAAATCAAGTGCATTTATACCCCTCATTTTGCTCGTTATGCCACTTTTGCTCAAATCAAGTGCATTTATACCCCTCATTTTGCTCGTTATGCCACTTTTGCTGATTTCAGAGGCACTTCTGCCCCTCAGCCCCATTCCCGGCCCACGTTCAGCCCACTCACAACCAGGAAATGAAAAAAAATGCCCCTTAAGCCACATACATGACTTAAGGGACACCTTAACCGGCCGGGCCTTGCCCTGGACCGGCATATATCTATTTCGCTCCGCTCATCTGCCGCCGCCCCGGAATTTCTGGGAATAGGCTTTGACATCCTGGGCATTCTTCACCCGGTTGCGGGCCCATTCCAGCAGGATGCGGTCTATATAGCGGAAATGAACTTTTCCGGCGAAGACAGATTCCTTCAACGCCAGAAGAATCAGCTCCTC
Source organism: Paenibacillus sp. FSL R7-0302 (assembly GCF_038006885.1). Lineage (NCBI taxonomy): Bacteria > Bacillati > Bacillota > Bacilli > Caryophanales > Paenibacillaceae > Paenibacillus > Paenibacillus sp. FSL R7-0302. The sequence continues at coordinate 1,953,248 of NZ_JBBOWB010000001.1, read as the reverse complement.
GGGATAGCGGTCTTCATCCACCCAGCCGGAAATGGATTCACATTCCATGGGGGACAGCGGACGCCCGAATTCCTTCTCGAAGATGCTGAATAGGCTGCGCCCGTCTTCTGACTCCTTGTCACCCGGCACAGCCGGGCGGCCATAGCCGCCATCCGGTGCGGTAGCCCCGGAGTAATGAGCCACTGCCCGGGCCCCTGGCTCCCGCCCGCTCTGGCTGGGCTTCTCCTGAGCATTCTCCCGGGAGAGTTCCGCCAGATAAGCACCCAGCTTCGCGTATAAGCCGGAGAAGTTATAGCGCTCATAATGGATGTCCCTCAGCTCGTCGTTATCTCCGTCGATGCTGATGAACCCCTCCTTCATGAGCTTCTGCAGCTCTCCGGCAATCACCGGAATACTGCGCCCGGTTACTGCCTGCAGCTCCTCCAGGGAAGGGAAATCAATCCCCTCTACCTGTCTGAAGGAGAGCAGGTGAATCAGCAGCATGGATTCACTGCCGGTCAGATTCAGCTTCCGGTAATATTTCAGGAGTGCATAAGGAATGACGGCCATTCCGTTCTCCAGGCCGAAGGCTACGCCCTCGCCCCAGGTATTCCAACCTTTTCCGTCCATACTTAAGCCCCCTTTCCCTATTCTTTAAGGGTAAAGACGGTACAGTGTACGAGGGAAGGCAATGGTCTCACGGACATGGTCCAGACCGCAGATCCAGGCTACTGTACGCTCCAGCCCCAGACCGAAGCCGGAGTGTGGAACCGTGCCGTAGGTGCGCAGATCCATGTACCATTTGTAGGTGTCCATCGACAGGTTATGTTCCTTGAAGCGGGCTTCCAGCAGCGCCGGATCATCAATACGCTGTGATCCGCCGATGATCTCCCCGTAGCCTTCAGGAGCGATCATATCCGCACACAGCACCACTTCCGGACGATCAGGATGCGGCTTCATATAGAAAGCCTTGAAGGAAGCCGGATAGTGGGTAATGAAGACCGGTCTGTCGCTCATCTCGGCAATCGCCGTCTCATGAGGAGCCCCGAAATCATCACCCCAGGCAATTTCATAGCCCTTTTCATTCAGGAACTTAATCGCATCGTCATAGCTGATACGCGGGAATGGTGCTTTGATGTTCTCAAGCTTCGAGACATCGCGGCCCACCGCTTCCAGCTCAGCGCGGCAATTCGTAAGCACGGACTGCACGACAAAGCTGATGAAATCCTCCTGCACACACAGGCTCTCTTCATGATCGGTGAAAGCCATTTCCGGCTCAATCATCCAGAACTCAATCAAGTGGCGGCGGGTCTTGGATTTCTCTGCACGGAAGGTAGGCCCGAACGAATAGACGCGACCCAGCGCCATGGCTGCGGCTTCCATATACAGCTGTCCGCTTTGGGTAAGATACGCATCCTCTTCGAAGTACTTGGTGTGGAACAGGTTGGTCGTGCCTTCTGCTGACGTTGGTGTCAGAATCGGCGGGTCCACCTTCGTGAAGCCGCGCTCATTGAAGAACTGCTGAACTGCGCGGATAATCTCCGCACGAATCACCATTACCGCCCGCTGCTTGGAGGAACGCAGCCAGAGATGACGGTGATCCATCAGGAAATCGACGCCATGCTCCTTAGGTGTGATTGGATAATTCTCGGTAAGATGCAGAACTTCAATGCCCGTAACCGTCAGCTCGTAACCTGACTGGCTGCGGGGCTCCTCACGGATGATTCCGGTCACATACAGCGAGCTTTCCTGGGTGAGGCTCTTGGCATCATCCCAGACCTGCTCAGGGACTTCTGATTTCACCACAACCCCCTGGATATAACCGGTACCGTCGCGAAGCTGCAGGAACTGAATTTTACCGCTGGAGCGCTTGTTGTTCACCCAGCATCCGATGACAACAGTCTCTCCGACATGCTCATTCACGTTCTTGATTACACTCTTGTTAGCCATGCCTGTAATCTCTCCTCTAATTTAGCCGTTAATTCCCTGCACAATACGATAGGTATCGCGTGCAATCACCAGCTCTTCGTTCGTCGGAACCACAAGTACCTGTACCTTGGAGCTTGCAGTAGAGATACGGCGCGGATCGCCCGAACGAACCTTGTTGGCTTCGGCGTCCAGCTCAATACCCAGGTAGGACAGGTTGCGCAGGACCTTCTCGCGAAGCAAGGACGCATTCTCCCCTACACCAGCAGTGAAGACGATAACGTCTGCACCGTTAAGTGCTGCGGTGTAAGCCCCGATGTATTTGCGAAGACGGTATTCGTACATTTCGAAGGCCAGCGAAGCATTCGGCTCGCCCTTCTCGTATCCTTCGATAATTTCCCGCATGTCGCTGCTGATCCCGGAGATCGCCAGCATACCGCTGTGCTTATTAAGCATAGAGTTGACTTCACCATGAGTCAATTCTTCCTTGTTCATTACGTAAGGAACAATAGCAGGGTCGATGTCACCGCTGCGTGTACCCATCATCAGACCTTCAAGCGGAGTCATCCCCATAGAAGTATCTACAGAGATACCGCCGTCTATAGCCGTGAGGCTGGCACCGTTACCGATGTGGCAGGTAATGATCTTCAGCTCTTCCAGCGGACGTCCGACAAACTCAGCCGCAGCCTTGCTTACATAATCATGGGAAGTCCCATGGAAGCCGTAACGGCGGATCTTGTATTTGCTGTACAGTACTCTTGGAATAGCGTACAAATATGCTTTCTCAGGCATGGTGGAGTGGAAGGCTGTGTCGAAAATAACGGTCTGCGGCACACCCGGCATATTGCTCTCGGCAGCCAGAATACCAAGCAGCGCGGCAGGGTTATGCAGCGGAGCCAGGTCGAACAGACGGCGGATTTCGGACTTGGCTTCCGTAGTAACAAGTGCGGATTCCTTAAAGCTCTCTCCTCCGTGTACTACGCGGTGGCCTACAGCATTAATCTCGTTAATGGATGCAATGACGCCGTGTTCCTTGTCAGTCAGATTCGCCAGAACCTTGCGGATCGCTGTAGTGTGCTCCAGAATTTCGCTAACCTCGGTAACTTCCTGTTTGCCGGTTGGTTTGTGGGTCAGAATGGAGGAATCCATACCGATTCGCTCAACCAGACCTTTGGCAAGTACGGATTCATCCGTCATGTCATAGAGCTGATATTTCAGAGAAGAACTGCCTGCGTTAATTACTAATACTTTCATACCCGGTCACCATCCTTGTCATACTTGAAGAAGCCTTCGCCCGACTTCGCACCCAGTTGTCCAGCACGCACCATCTTCTTAAGAATGGTCGAAGGACGGTACTTGAGCTCGCCGTATTCACGGAACATGTTCTCCAGTGCGGCAAGAACGGAATCCAGACCGAAGCGGTCTGCCATTTCAAGCGGCCCGTTCTGGAACTGGTAGCCGATGCGCATAGCGTCATCAATATCTTCAGGAGAGGCAACCCCTTCCTGGAGCACATGCATAGCCTCGTTAATGAACAGGCAAATGAGGCGTGAAGATACAAATCCGGGGGATTCGTAGATCATAACGCCTTTTTTCTCAACAATCTCATCGACAAAGGCTTTGGTATCTTCAAATGTGCTGTCCGAGGTTTTCAGACCGCGCACGATTTCAACCAGATCCACCTTACCTACAGGGTGTATGAAGTGCATGCCGATAACGCGTTCCGGATACATTGTAGAGCTTGCAAGCTCAGTCAAGCTAAGCGTTGACGTATTGCTGGCAAGAATAATGTGGCTCGGACACACCTGATCGAGCTGATTGAATACCTTTTGCTTGGCTTCCAGATCTTCAACGATGGTCTCAATGACCATATCGCAGGAGCTCAGTTCAGCGAAGTGTGTAACCTTCTGGATACGGCCCAGGATCAGCTTCTTCTCCGCCTGGGTAATCGCCCATTTCTCCAGCTGCTTGTCGAGACTGGTCTCGATCATTTCGTAGGAGTAGTTCAGCCGTTCTGCAGTTTTCTCCACCAGCATGACATCCAGGCCCTTGGCTGCCAGCATTTCGGCAATCCCTTGTCCCATTGTGCCTCCGCCGATGACACCGATCTTCTTAAAATTCATGTAAAAGTCTCCATCCTTTCAGGTATCTATACTTCTGTATTGTACCTTGTCTGTCGAAAAAAATAAGTAGCCCGACATATAATGATATCTTAGCATGTCTGAAAAGTAAAAAAAAATAACCGGCATAAAGAATTATGCCGGTAAAAGGACACTGTCACGAAATTGACAACGAAATTGCTCTCCGGAGAGAACTTCTTCCTTCATTAAAATGTCAAGAGAGTAATCAAATATATTTCTCTGCTGCTCCAGCAGGTCATTCGTGCGGATCATAAGCTCATCCAGTATCTTACTGTTTTCCTTCATTAATTCTTCAGTGGTAACCATTTGCAGATTCGCAATGCCCAGCGAGGTGAGCCCTGACTTCATCATCGTCTCAACGATATTCAGCGCCTGATCGAAGTCTCCACGGGAACCGGTACTGCGTCCGCCGTAATACATCTCTTCGGCAGCCGCTCCGCCAAGGGCAATCATAATCTGGTTCTCCAGGTAATCCTTCGTATAGAGATACTGCTCGGTCTGCGGATTATGCCGGACATACCCTAGAGCCTGACCGCGCGGGGTAAGTGTTACCTGGCTAACGCTTCCGGGGCGCAGCAGCTCAGCCATAATAGCATGTCCAAGCTCATGAATCGCTACCCGCTTCTTCTCTTCATGGTTGGTCTCACGGTCGGTCTTCTCACCCATCATCACCTTGTCGATCGCCATCGACAGATGACGCTGCTCTACCAGGGTCAGATTCTCGCGCATCATGTAGATCGCGGCTTCGTTCATCACGCTCTCCAGCTGCGCACCCGAGAAGCCGTAAGCTTCTTCGGCGATTTTATCCAGATCCACGGTGTCATGCAGCGGCTTGTTCTTGGCATGCAGGTCGAGAATCGACTTGCGGCCCTTCTTATCAGGCATATCCACCTGAATATGGCGGTCAAAACGCCCCGGGCGCAGCAGCGCAGAATCCAGCATCTCCTTGCGGTTCGTTGCGGCTACCAGCAGGATGCGCGGGGTATCATTGTTATAAATCCCGTCCATCTCCGTCAGCAGCTGATTGAGGGTCTGATCATACTCACGCTGTTGTCCGCCTTCGCGCTTCCCGCCGATGACGTCGATTTCATCAATGAAAATAATGGCACTTTGCTTATTCTCCTTGAGTGCGCGTGTGCGGGCATCCTTGAACAAATCGCGTACGCGTCCCGCACCCACACCGACATACATCTCAACGAATTCACTGCCCGAGGCAGCTACAAACACGGAGCCCGTATAATGCGCCGCAGCCTTAGCCATCAGCGTCTTTCCTGTTCCCGGAGGACCTGTAAGCAGAATTCCCTTGAGCGGGCGAATCCCGAACTTGCTGATTTCTTCGTGCCGGATTAGGAAGTCCAGCGCTTCACGCAGCTCCTGCTTGGCATTGTCCTGTCCGCCGATCTCTTCAAAGGTCAGCTTGGAGGGGCCGTTCTTCTTGCGCTTCTTATCTGCACCTGCATTAACCGTCAGACCGCCACGGGCATGGGCAATGAACAGGAGCGCGGCAACCATACCCAGCGCTATGATTACAGGGAAGATATTAATCCCCACAAAAGCCATAAAAATCAGCATGACCGGAACGAATCCGGCTACAACCTCTTTCCAGTACTTAGGCATTGTTCCACACTCCCATCTTGGCTGCTGCACGCGGCAGAATAATGAATTTGCTCTCTGTGCCGTTGCTCAGGCTTACATATACATTATTATCGTCAATCTCTGTGGCGGCTGTAACCCCGCTGTACTTGCTGTCCTGCTCCTTAAGTCCGTCCAGCTTCGCTGGTATCAATGTATACTTCCGGCTCTCCATCGCTTCTGCTACAGAGAACATCGCTTTATCCCAGTACTCATCCAGCAGCTCGCTCGGCTTCTGCTCCACATCCAGCTTCAGGGTCCGTCCGTCAATAGCAGTGCTGCCTTCTCTTGATACATACTGCACCAGTTCACGTAATTTCGTGCCCGGCTGCAAATCCAGTTTCAAAGTGACCTCATTGCGTTTAATAGTAATATGGGAATCCTTCACTCCCTCGTAGGATGATACCAGCTTCTGCAGCGGCTCCTGCACCGCGAATGTACGGTAAGAATACCAGCCGCCAAACAATAATGCAGCAGACAGCAGAGACGTTAGCAGTACAGGCATGAGACGCAGTTTCAAGAAACGTCCTCCTCTCAAAAATGACCGAGCATAACTCTATAATAAAGACCATCCAGCGTGTCTAGCGCCCTTCCGAGACTGACATGCTCTTAAGCATGTCCTGATACAAGTAGTAGTATATCACAGGTGTATATACGATTTTACATAAAGTTGTGAATATATTTAAAATTTTTGATACTAATTTCTGGATGTTTCATGCACTTATCATTTTTGCCCGGCCCATCTTCAGTTCGGAGTCCGCTTGATTTCAGCCATCATATATTCCGCAAAATCGGTTAATTCGCCCGGTTCATAGCCTTCGGCGTCCCCCGCACCGCTATATTCCTTCAGACACTGTCTAAGCAAACCGTGATAGACTTCAGGCAACTGCTGCAGCCCCCACTCCCCGCCTTCCTTCTTGGAAGAAACATGACCTTCCTGCATATAATAGAGTACCCTGCATAGATTCAGTGTGTAATACACCGGTGATTTCTTAATATTCTGCGGTGCATCATCGATATCCCTGATAATGGAATCCAGATAGTACCTGTTGTCTAGCGGCGCAAAGGCCTCGCGGATCGGCTCCCCGTACAAGATAAACCCGCGATGGTAGACTACTGTAAAATGCGCCGCCAGATCAGCATCCTCAAAGCCGCCGCACAGATAATTCTCATCAGCTCTGTACCGCTCTACATGTGCTTCCGAAAAGTGAAATTCAAAAGGCGTAGGATACACAAAATTGCGCAGGTATGTCTTAAGGACGATAGATAGTTCAATTCCGCGCTTATTCGGCAGACTGTCATGATAAGCTACAATACGCCTGGCAAGTCTATGACTGACCTCTGCGGGCAGCTTGTCATGTACGACGATCAGCAGATCGATATCGCTGGTATCGGGGTGAAAACAGCCCATCGCCAGTGAGCCATGCACGTAAATTCCCGACAGATTCTCCCCCAGCTCCTCCTTGAACAGATCCACCGCCTGATACAAATATGCCAATATTTCCAATTTCATCAACCTCCTTGTTACATTCAACATGCAAGTTATTGATAGCAGATTAGGGATTACTTTTAATATATCAATTGATATATCTCAGAAGTGAAGGGGTACCGATTTCCTTCATCCCTCACCGTCAAAATAATAAAATAACCCCACAAAGTGGGGCTTTAGCGTAGGTGATGACTCAGGTACTTTGCGGGGACCTCAAAACATATAAATTTATCTGTTAAAAAAACGGAAGAACAGATAAACTGTTCCCCCGCATGTATTCTTCCGCTGAGCGCTTAGCTTAACGGTTCGGCAGACTGTACCCCTCACCGATGGCGCTGCCATCCTTGAAGCGGTAGAAGCTGTAATAGAATCGCCCGTCTTTTTTGTAAAATAGCTGCCAGGCATATTCCCCGTTGTATACACCGGGCAGCAGCCGTTCAATCGTAATGTCCGGCAGCTGAGCGGCTATGATTCCGCGCATTTTCTCTTCTGAGGTGCCATTGCTCAGTTCCTCAGCATACAGGTCGTTGTCGCCTCCGGCAGGCTTGCCCTCCAAGGTGAAACGGACCCACACCATCAGATCGGTCCCTGCTTCATTCTTGCCGGTCAGCACCCAGTAGATCTCATTCTCATTCCAGACAGATTTCTGGGCCTTGGTAACCTCTGTTAGTCCGGCACGCGCCCGGGCCAGCTCCTTGGCCTCACTCCGCTCGTTCCACTGGTCCTTCATAATGTAGGCATAGAACTGGCTTAGTCCGAACAGAAGGAGCAGCACCACGGTAATCCCCAGCCAGATCCATCTTCTCCTCTTCTTCTTCACCACGCTGCTTCCTTTCCCGTTCCCCTGAATTACCGTTTAAGCAGGCTCTCGAACGTCTCCTGTGCTTTGCGGCGGATGGCTTCTTCATCAAGTGTCAGGCATTGTCCATGCTTCACAACCTGTCGGCCGTTCACCCATACATGCTCCACATCCTTGGCACTTGCCGAATATACGGCATGGGAGAGCAGATCGGTATGCGGCAGCAGATGCGGCTGGTCAATATCAAGTGCGATGAAGTCGGCCTTCATTCCTGCGGCAAGCCGGCCTACCCCGCTTAGGAAAATAGACTGCGCCCCATACTCCGTAGCCATCAGAAGCGCCTCAGGAGCCGGTACCGCTGTGGGATCACCGCTTACGCCCTTGTGAATCAGAGCCGCCAGCCTCATCTCTTCGAACATATCCAGATTGTTGTTGCTTGCCGCGCCGTCTGTACCCAGGGAGACCTTAATCCCGGCTCTCAGCAGTTCAGGAACACGCGCAACCCCGCTGGCCAGCTTCAGGTTACTGCCGGGGTTATGCGACACGCCAACGTTATGGCGGGCCAGAATCCCGATCTCTTCATCGTTCAGATGAACCCCGTGGGCAATGAGCGAAGGACGGGTGAACATCCCGAGCTTCTCCAGATGTGCGACCGGACGCAGGCCATAGTCGGCCACGTTCTGCTCCACTTCATGGCGCGTCTCGGACATATGGGTGTGCATTGGCAAGTCCAGATCATGGGCAGCCTGCACAAACTTCATGAAAAACTCTGGAGGACAGGTGTACGGGGCGTGCGGTGAGAGCATGGTCGTAATTCTGCCGTCAGCCTTGCCGTGCCAGTTACGGGCAAAAGCAATCGCCTCAGCGAGCTTGGATTGCTGTACCTCTTCCGGGCACAGCCCAATTACGCCGCGCATCAACACCGCACGAATACCGGACTGCTCGGTCACTTCCGCTACCCGGTCCATATGATCATACATATCGAGGAAGGTGGTTGTGCCGCCCTTCAGCATCTCCAGCACGGACAACGAGGTTCCCCAATATACATCATCACCAGTGAATTTCTCTTCCATCGGCCACATCTTCTCCTGCAGCCAAGACTGAAGCACCATATCGTCGCCATATCCGCGCAGCAGTGACATTGCAGTATGACCATGGGTATTGACCAGACCAGGCATGAACAGCAGACGGCTGCCGTCTACGACCTGTGCGCCATCCTCCACTGCCGGCTCAGCTTCACCTATGTAAGTAATCAATTCATTCTCCAGGGTCATGTACCCGCTCAGAACCGGCTTGTCACTGCCCGGAACCAGGAAGTGCCCATTCTTGATTATCGTGATCTTACTGCTCATCTTCAGCCTCATCCTTTCCATCATGCAAATAATAAGCCAAGCTCTGCAGATCTGTGGTGAAATCTGCGGCATGAATCCGGATATTGGCAGGCGTCTTGAGAATAACCGGTGCGAAGTTCAGAATCGCCTCGATACCGGAATCGACAAGAATATCAGCTACGTTCTGGGCTTCGCTGTCGGGCACGGTAATAATCCCGATCCGGATGCCCTGCGAGCGGATTGTACTGCTTAGCTCCTCCATCGGCTGCACAACCAGCGAGTTGATTTGCTGGCCCACCTTCGGCGGGTAGGCATCGAAGATGGCAGTAATCTTCATTGTATCCTTTAAGTAAGCGTTGTAGTTTGACAAGGCATGACCGAGATTACCGGCTCCAACCAGTGCAACATTAATTTGCTGGTCAAGCTTCAGGATATGGCGGATCTTCTCAATCAGATAAGATACATCATAGCCGATGCCTTTTCTGCCAAAATCACCGAAATAAGCCAAATCCTTGCGGATCTGGGCGGGATTCAGATCAAGCTTCTGGCCCAGCTCCTGAGAAGAGACTGTGGAGATTTCACGTTTTTGGAGATCGTTCAGGAAACGCAGGTACACTGGGAGCCTGCGCACGACGGCCTCCGATATTTTATCCGATTTCATGTATTCTCCTCCTTCAAGTTGATGTAACATCACAAATTCGCTTCATGTAATGCCGATTATAGCAACCGTGCCCCGCCGCCTGCCGGAGTGGCAGGGCAGGCGGGAACGGATCTTCAGGTTAATCATGACTTATTAATAATAGCAATAGCAGATGAATTAGGAAACCCCGCCGTCATCCAGCCATTCGGCAATTCTCGGGACCATCTGCTCGGTGAGCATATGCTCCATCTTGGGACCGGGGAGCGAGTACAGGAAGTACTTTCCGTAATGCGATTCGATGACTCTGGTATCGTACACAATTACGATGCCCCGGTCCTGCGCCGTGCGGACCAGCCGCCCGAAGCCCTGCTTGAAGCGGATGACGGCCTGCGGCACGGACAGCTTCATGAACGGATTCTTCTTCTGTGCCTGAAGCAGCTCCGACTTCGCTTCTGCCAGCGGGTGATTCGGCGGCTGGAACGGCAGTCTGACAATCGCCAGGCAGGTCAATGCTTCTCCCGGGATATCCACCCCTTCCCAGAAGCTGCTGGTACCCAGCAAGACCGAAGCCGGGCTATCCTGGAAGCGGCGGATCAGCTTGCTCCGGCTGCCGCCTTCCACGCCTTGTCCCAGCACCGCGATATCCTGTGAGGCAAGTGCCTCCTTCAGCGGTTCATACACCTGGCGCAGCATCTTGTAGGAGGTGAACAGCACCAGCATCCGCCCCCGTGTTGTTACAGCTGTCTCGGCAAGGGAGTGCACGAGGGTGTCCACAAAGCGGGCATCCCCTATACTTCCCTTGACGCTCGGGAAGTCCCGGGGAATGACCAGGAGCGCCTGCTCACGATACTTGAATGGCGATGGAAGCAGTGCAGTCATCAGACGCCGCTGCTCGGCAGCCTCGCCAAGACCCAGGTTATCGATCATGAACTGGAAGGATTTATCCACAGATAAGGTGGCCGAGGTCAGGATAATGCTCTTCTTCTTATCGAAGAACAGCTCCCTGAGCTGGGTGCTGACATCTACGGGAACAGCATACATTTGCAGCGACTTCCCCTTATAATTACCGCTTCCCTCCAGCCAATACACAATATTCTCATCGTTCAGGCTCATGAAGAAGCGGATCTGCTCTCTAATGGATGCCAGATCCTTGAATAACCCGCCGATATCGGTCACAAGGCTGTCTGAGGAGGATTGGCTGTCCGTGTCACGCATCTCACTGAGCATTTTGTCGCCCTTGCGGATGATATCGCTCAGACTGAGGTTCAGTGTATTCTCAAGGGCAGCCAGCTCCTCCCAATCCTTCGGCTTCTTGCCCGGCTGCAGGCGTGCCACCAGTTGGCCTGCTTCACCGGCCCCGGCATCGCTGCGCTCGGGCAGCAGGCTGAAGAGCCGGTCACTAAGCGCATCCCAGGACTCCTTCACCGTCAGCAGATCTGGATAGATCCGGTCGATCACGCCGCTCCATTCGGAAGCCTGCTCACTGCCCGAAGACTGCAGACTCTGGCGGAGGGCAGGCAGCTGCCCGCTCCGGCTATCCTTATAGAGACGGGTGAGGGTATGGGCGAATGTGAAATATTTCATCTGCATGCCAAGATGCTTGCCGGCAATATCCTCCAGATGATGGGCTTCATCAATAACAAGATGGTCGTACGCCGGAAGAAGCTGATGCCCGGCTTTGACATCTGCGAACAGCTTGGAGTGATTGGTGACCACCACATCGGAGATCCCGGCTTCATGCTTGGCCCGGTGGTAATAGCATTTGCGGAACCAGGGACAGGCGCGTCCCAGGCAGGAGTCGGTATCACTGGCTACAGTCTCCCAGAAATCGCCGCCCCGTCCGCTTAAGTTAAGCTCCTCATCATCGCCGGTCGTCGTCTGGGTCAGCCAGACGAGCATTTGCGCAGCGGTGAGCGCTTCTTCCCTTGGACTCGTAAAGTCCTTTTTGTTCATTCTATGTTCGAACTTGCGCAGACACAAATAGTGCCCTCTTCCCTTAAAGATGGAGGCCTTGAACGGGAACGGCACAACGCTGGTTAAGAGCGGGATATCCCGCTCCCGCAGCTGATCCTGAAGGTTAATGGTATGAGTGCTGACCATCACCTTCTGATTACTTTTCACACTATGGTAGATGGCCGGAAGCAGATAACCCAGCGATTTGCCGGTGCCTGTTCCCGCTTCAATCAGCAGATGCTTGTCCTGCTCAAGCGCTGTAATGACCTCATGGATCATCAGCTCCTGGGCTTCCCGGCTCTCATACTGGGGAAGAACAGCCTTCAGCCGCTTGGTTACCTCATCCATATATTCTTCAAAGGTAATATTCTCCAGCGGATTGACGCTTCCTTCCTCCCGTGGCGTAGCCAGCTCTGCCCAGTCCCCCACAGCCAGCGCAAGCTGGCGGTAGAAGCTCAGCTCACCTTCCGGCTGAAAGGTCTCCATCTCCCGCTCCCGCAGCAGACCGTCGAAATACCAGGCCAGATCACTGTCTTCGTCCGCGAACAGCTCATTCAGCCGCTGAATCGTCAAGAGCGGCAGACTCTGCAGCTCTTCCAGACATTTGAGCAGCACAATAGCCGTGGCAAGCGCATCACTGTCCGCCTGATGGGGACGGTCATGCGTAATGCCGAAGTGGCTGCTTACCGCGCCAAGCTGATAGGTGCTCAGCGAGGGAAAGCATATTTTGAGAAAATCGATCGTATCCAGAATCCGCCCCTGAAACGGCAGGTAGCCGCAGCGGTCCAGCGCATTCTGCAAAAAATGAAAATCAAACGCGACATTGTGTCCAACGAGGACGACATCATCCAGCAGCGGCACCAGCTCCATCATCATCTCATCGAGCTCCGGCGCATCCTGTACATCGCTGTCTGTAATTCCGGTCAGGCCCGTAATAAAAGGAGGAATTGGCGCTCCGGGCTTGACATAGGAACCATACACCCGGGAGATCGTCCCGTCTTCTTCTATAATGGCAAGGCCAACCTGAATGATCTCTCCCACAGATTGGGTTCCCGTAGTTTCAAAATCAAGCACGGCAAATTTCATTATAAGTTCTATTCCCTTTCACTTGAGACTCTTTATCAGCATAACAGAAGTTACGAAAAAAGGCGATGCACACCCCGGGAAACGGGGCACATCGCCTAAAGAAACCGAGGATAAATTATAAAAGCGAAACCAGCTGATGGCCAAACTCCAGCTTCCCGCCCCGCCTGCGGCATACCTCCAGATTCACATTCGGCTCCGGCAGATCCGGGTCATGCAGCAGCGACAGGCTGAACAGCTCACTGGCCTCATTGAAGCGTTCCTGGGAAGCCCGGATACAGCCCAGCGCATTATAGATCATCGCCTTCAGCTTTTCCTCACGGATCAGGCCCAGCATGTGATTCAGATGTCCCCAGGCGGTATCGCCTTCTCCCTCCTGCAGATAAGCCATGGCCAGATACAGGCGGGCAGCGAGGCTGTCCGGATACTGTGCCGTAACCTCCCTGAACTGTTCAATGCATTTGCGGTACATCAGCAGCTTGTAATAGCCCTGGCCTCTGACAAAAGCATCCATCCCAAGCTCGGGCGCTTCCTCTTCCGGCAGCTCGTCTGGCGGAGCCTGAAAATCCGCCTGTTCCCGGAACTCGCTCAGCTTCTCGGCGAAGACCAGCCATTCGTCCATTACATTATCACTGATTCGGTGGAGCATATTATACTTGGATAAAAGATCGCTTCGGCGGGCATCCTCCGCAGTAGGATAGTCGGCTTTGATCTCCTGGAGCATCTTGTTCATCTCAGCAAATAAATGTTGAAACACCGGACATCCCACCCTTACTGATAATGAAGTCAGCTTAAGCTTGCCTTACTTCATTATCAGCAAGTACAGGGGTCTTCATCCCTGCCATTGATTACATGGCTCAAAGCTCAGAATTCAGGCAATCGTCGCGTGAATCTCATGATCCGCCAGCTTCACCGGCTTGTTGCCCGCATCAACAAACACTACAGTCGGCTTGTGCGCCGCCAGCTCCTCGGAGGACATGACAGCGTAGGATATAATAATCACTGTATCGCCAGGCTGTACCAGACGCGCCGCCGCCCCGTTCAGACAAATGACGCCGCTGCCGCGCGGACCCGGAATGACATAAGTCTCCAGACGGGAACCGTTATTATTATCCACGATCTGCACCTTCTCGTTCTCCAGCAGGTCTGCAGCTTCCATCAGATCTTCATCAATGGTAATGCTGCCCACATAATTGAGATTGGCTTCAGTGACCGTTGCCCGGTGGATTTTGGATTTCATCATATGTCTAAACAAGAGCGTGTGCCTCCTTAGGAATAAATACATTATTATCAATCAGACGGGTTCTGCCGAACTTCACGGCCAGAGCCATTATAACCTCTCCGCCCGCATCCGTCAGCCTGCTGCCGCCTTCCAGCTCTTCCAGATCAGGGAAGGTTAGAATCTCCGCATAATCAATGACCGCAAGCGGCGATTCAGCAATGACCGAGACCAGCAGGGCCCGTGCTTCATCTACGGTACGAATGCTGCCTTCTTCCATAGCCTGGCGCACCTCGCGCAGGGAACGGGACAACACCAGCGCCTGTCTGCGCTCCTCACTGCTCAGATAGACATTGCGGGAGCTGAGCGCCAGCCCGTCTTCCTCGCGCACAATAGGACAGGCGATAATGTCCACATTCATGTTAAGGTCAGACACCATCCGGCGGAGAACCGCTACCTGCTGGGCATCCTTCAGTCCGAAGAAGGCGTAATCCGGCTGCACGATATGAAACAGCTTGCTGACCACAGTAGTTACTCCGTCAAAATGTCCCGGACGCGAAGCGCCGCAGAGCTGCGACGTAAGCGAGGAGACCGATACGCCTGTACGGATCGGCTGCGGATACATCTCTTCTACACTGGGGATGAACACCATGTCCGCACCTTCACGTTCAGCCAGCGCCAGATCACGCTGCTCATCCCGCGGATAAGAAGCAAAGTCCTCATTCGGGCCAAATTGCAGCGGATTGACAAAAATACTCATCACCACCGTGCCGCTCTTCTCCCCTGCCTTACGCAGCAGACTGGCATGTCCTTCGTGCAGATAACCCATGGTGGGTACAAAACCAACGGGGCCATGTCCCCCTTGACGCATATATTCAAGCGCTTCGCGCATTTCAGCAATCGTTCGGATGACTCTCATGTTATTTCGCTCCTTTGCCGGCATTGCCGTATAAAGATTCCAGGACCGTCTCGTCTGCGCTGAACACATGCTCTTCCGCAGGGAATGAGCGGTCTTTCACTTCCTGAACATAGCTGGTGATACCTTCACGGATCAAAGTGCCGACATCGGCGTAGGTTTTAACGAATTTTTTCTCCCGGTAAGGTGAGGCATACCGCAGTACGTCATGGAACACCAGAACCTGTCCGTCACAGTAGCGCCCGGCACCGATGCCGATGGTCGGTATGCTGACCGCCTTGGAGATGGCTTCTGCCACTTCCTCAGTAACCAGCTCCAGTACCATGCCGAATGCCCCGGCTGCTTCCAGTGCCTTCGCTTCGTCCATCAGCCGCTGCGCATCCTTGGCATCCTTCCCCTGAATCCGGTAGCCGCCGATCATATTGACCGACTGCGGGGTCAGCCCGATATGGCCGAGCACCGGAACGCCAGCAGCTACAACGGCGGACACTGCGGAGCAGATTTCGAGGCCGCCTTCCATTTTGACCGCATGGGCTTGGCCTTCCTGCATCAGTCTGCGCACACCGCGCAAGGTCTCATCCACGCTTCCGTGGTAGGTCATGAACGGCATATCAGCCACTATAAAAGTATTAGGCGCCCCGCGCTTCACCGACCGGGTATGGTAGACCATATCCTCTATGGTAACCGGCAGCGTGGTGTCATAACCAAGCACGACATTTCCCAGGGAATCACCGACCAGAATCAGGTCGATTCCGGCTTCTTCCGCCAGCAGGGCTGACGGGTAGTCATAAGCGGTCAGCATGCTCAGGGGCACACCGTCCGTTTTCATTTTTTTCATCTTGATAATATTCAGTGCGTGTTTGTCTGCCATTGCTCTCATTCCCCTTTTCCATAAAATACGCGGTATCCGCGCAAACAAAAAAACCTTTTAGCATGGTCCGCTAAAAAGGTCCGAAGGGCAAAAAAGAGTCACTCGCGATCGTCCCTTCTGTCTCGGTCCTTACGGCTCAGAGCAGAATCCAACGTAACCGTTACATCCAGTTATGAAGGTACATCCGGTAAACAATTTCCTGTTAAAAGATTGAATTGCGTGAGTACAGCTCGCCATGCGATGCCGCCTCATGAGCACAGTATACCAAAAAAACACAAAAATAAAAACCTTAAAATGTGACATGGCCGCCCTCATGGTCGTGAGGAGCGGCCTTATAGACGTGTCTGCAAAGAAGCTGAAGGTGTATGCGGATCAAATTAAATCATTTCAATTTCGCCGGACAGTACACTCACTACCTCACCGGATTCGTTACGTAACAGCAGCCCGCCGTTATCGCTCAGTCCGACAGCAGTGGCTTCGGTGCGGCCTTGGGGAGTATTCACGTATACCTGACGCTCCAGTGTCACCGACATTGACTCCCACAGTTCCTTCACGGGCTGGAAGCCTTGCTCCAGATATAGATGATACAAATATTCGAGTTCCTCCAGCACGGCTTCCGCAAGCCTTGTGCGGTCTACAGGAATGCCCCCGCCTTCGATCAGCAGCGATGTACCGATCCCGCGCAGCTCCTCCGGGTAGTCATCCTCCGTCAAATTCGCAGCGATGCCGATACCGGCGATGCAATAATGCAGCCCGCCTTCGCGAAGCGAGGATTCCAGCAGGATTCCGCAGATTTTGCGGCCGCCGGCCAGCAGGTCATTCGGCCACTTGATGCCGGCCGGCACCCCGGTAACCTCACGGATTGCTGTGCAGACAGCCACTCCGGCGAGCAGCGTCAGCTGCGGAGTCAAGGCCAGCGGAAGATCCGGACGCAGCACCAGGCTCATCCAGATTCCTTTGCCGTGGGGGGAGTGCCATTTGCGGCCCATCCGCCCGCGTCCGCCGGTCTGCGCTTCGGCCATGACCGTTGTTCCTTCCGGGGCGCCGCCCTCGGCGAGTATTTTGGCTTCCTCCTGTGTGGAACCGACAGTATCCAGCCGCTGAATTCCTTTGGCCCAGCCAGGAACGAACGCCTCCCGTTTCAACACGCCGGAATGCTGCGCATGACCGCTATTCATCTCTATCCATCCTTTGCGCTGCTTGCAGCAGTAATTGGTTGTCATTGGCAAGGTCACCTGCCGCGACAGCCAGCAGAAGCTGGTTCAGCAATACGCCCAGCCACGGGCCGGGACGCTTCTCCAGCGCCGCTGTCACCTCATGGCCGCTCACCGCCAGCTCAGCGAGCGTACGGATCGGCATCTCTGCGGTCCAGGACCGCAGGAGGCTGGTGGTGACAGGGGACGCGGTGTCAGCCCCCGCCGCCTCAAGCACCGTCAGCCACCCTTCGGCGGCTGACTGGCCCTGGCCCAGCACGGCGGCGATCCACCGCCGCCGCAGCCGCTCCCCGGCGCCGGAAGCCTCCGGCCGCGCCGAGAGCAACGCCGCGTCCCAGGCTTCGCGGACGCGGAGCACGGCGACGACGCCGGTGCGCGTCGCCCCCGGGAACGTCCATGCCCGCAGGAGCTCATCGGCGCACTGCGCCGACGATCCCAGGGCATGCATCAGGAGCGCCCAGCGGAGACGGGCGCTCTCCAGGTTCCCGAGACCGGCGAGGCGGGCGGCGGCAGCCGCCAGGTCCCTGCCGGTCCAAGGGAACGGCGCTTTGCCGCGCGGCAGCAGGCCGCTGCGCAGCAGGAGCCCCAGCCCGCGCTGCGGGTGCGGGCCTTCCAGGATACGCTCCACCTCGGCGCGCACCCGCTCCACAGCAATATGCGCCAGCTTGTCACGCTGGCGCAGCAGACCGCGCCAGGTATTCTTCGCAATCGCGAAATCCAGCACGGAAGCAAAACGTACGCAGCGCAGCATCCGCAGCGCATCCTCCTCGAAGCGTTCCTCCGCTTCGCCTACACAGCGGATCACGCGAAGCTTGAGATCCCGCTCTCCCCCGAAAGGGTCAATCCGCCCGCCGTCAAGGCCGCAGCAGATGGCATTGATTGTGAAGTCACGGCGGCGGAGATCCTCCCGCACATCTCTGACGAAGACGACATGCTCCGGACGCCGGTGATCGGCATAGCCGCTCTCCGTCCGGTAGGTCGTAACTTCCAAGCTGTAGCCCTCCTGCAGCACAGTGATCGTGCCATGTGCCAGTCCGGTAGGGACACAGCGCGGAAACAGGGACATCACCTCCTCCGGCAGTGCGGAGGTAGTGATGTCTATATCATGCACCGGACGGCCCAGCAGCTCATCGCGCAGGCAGCCGCCGACGAAATAAGCTTCATGACCGCCTGCCAGCAGGCCGGCAACAACAGTCCCGGCGGCTCCCGCCATGCCGGGTGGTGCCATTCTCCATTCCATAACGGACTCCTTACCCCCGGATCGGGTCTAATCCGGATACCTTGCGCCCAAGCACACGGTAATAGATATCTTCATATTGATTGGTGATCATATCTCTGCTGAAATCATTACAGGACCGCTCCAGACAAGCGCGACGGAAGCTCTCAGCCATTGCTGCATCTGAGAGCAGCCGGATGGCATACTCTGCCATCGATTCTGTATCGCCGACTGGCGCAAGGAATCCGGTCTTGCCATGCTGAATCAGCTCCGGAATCCCCCCGGCCTGTGAGCCGATAGTTGGAACGCCGCAGGCCATCGCTTCCAGGGCGACCAGCCCGAAGCTCTCCTTCTCAGAAGGCAGCAGCAGCAGGTCTGCCAGCGAGATCACCTGGGCAATCTCGTCCTGCTTACCCAGGAAGCGGACATGATCGTCGAGGCCCATCTCGCTGATCTTGGCTTGAATCTTAGGCAGGTCAGGGCCTTCGCCGACCAGCAGCAGCTTGGAAGGCACCTGCCGGTTCACCTTGGCGAACACATCCACCACATCACTCACCCGCTTGACCGGGCGGAAATTGCTGATATGCATAAGAATCTTCTCATCCGGGGCCGCGAAGTCGCCGCGCAGATCCGTTACATCCCGGGGATAATAGACACGCTTATCCACGAAATTATAAGTCAGATCGATTTCACGCGTAATATCAAGCGCCCTGCGGGTCTCCTTGATCAGATCACGGGAGACTGCGGTCACCGCATCACTCTCGTTAATGCCCAGCCGGATCAGATCCTTCAGGGATTCATCCTGGCCCAGTACTGTAATATCCGTACCATGCAGCGTGGTAACCACTTTGATATCATTACCAAGGATCTGCTTGGCCAGAAAAGCACATACCGCATGCGGAACCGCATAATGTACATGGAACAGGTCCAGATTTTGCATTTTGGCTACCTGCGCCATCTTGGTCGCCAGCGCCAGATCATATGGCGGATAGCGGAATACATAATAATCGTTAACCTCTACCTCATGGTAAAAGATATTTTTCTGAAACGTTCCCAGCCGAAACGGGATGCTGTGGGTAATAAAGTGAACCTCATGGCCTTTTTCAGCCAATAGTTTGCCCAGTTCAGTTGCCACCACGCCCGAGCCGCCAAGAGAAGGATAACAAGTGATGCCTATCTTTAGCCGCTCCATAGCTCCGCCCCTTCATTTAACTTAGCTCTATTACTTCAAGTAACGATATGAATTAATTATAGTTGTTTTCCGGGCTTTGTCGAGTGGCGCCTTATCCGCGTGCAGCACTGAACAGATCTACGGTATACGGTACCTTACCGGCGAACCCTTCGGCATAAGGAATGAGCCTCCGCTGGCCGAGCAGCATGTCTCTGGAACGGACGCGCTCGATATACCCTTCCGTCAATGGCGTTGCAACGGCATCATCACCCGGAGCGAGTCCAAATTGGGAACGGTAGCAGGACAATGCCTGCTCCTTCAGCGGATACTGCGCAGTCACATCTACGATTAGATCCGTCCGTCCGAGATCATTAATGAAGTAGAAATATAATTGCGGCTCGGGGATAGCGGGCTTGTCCGGCATATATTTGCGCAGCTTGGCATTAAATACCGCTTCCTCCACCAGCTTACTGCAGGCAATATGATCAGGATGGCGGTCTTCCCAGTAAGGGGCAAATACCATAGACGGGGCATAGCGGCGGATTTCCGCTGTCACAGCCGCCAAATGGTCCTCTGTCATATACAGGCCGCGGTCAGGCAGCCCCAGATTACTCCGCAGCGCAGCGCCCAGCAGTGCGGCAGCCTGCTGTGCTTCCTGTTCCCGCAGCTCCACCGTGCCGTTCGAGGACATCTCTGCCCGGGTCAGATCGCACATTCCTACCTTGAAGCCGGCAGCAGTATGCTTGGCAATCGTCCCTGCCATGCCGATCTCGGCATCATCTGCATGCGCGCCGAATACCAGAATGTCAAGCTTCATGACTCGTCCACACCCGGCTTGTATTTATGTACCAGCTCACGCCAGCCGAAATCTCCCCGGTCAATAGCCTTCACCAGAATTTCTGCTGTAGCAATATTCGTGGCCACCGGAATCCCGTACACATCGCACAGACGGAGCAGCGCTGTAATATCCGGTTCATGCGGCTGGGCCATCAGCGGGTCACGGAGGAAAATAATTAAATCCAGCTCATCCGTAGCCACCATCGAGCCGATCTGCTGGTCGCCGCCAAGCGGCCCCGACATGTAACGGTGAATGGAGAGCTTGGTCACTTCCATGATACGCTGGCCCGTGGTTCCGGTGGAGAATAATTTATGACCTTCAAAAACATGCTCATAAGCAGTTACGAAATTAACCATTTCATCTTTTTTGCGGTCATGTGCGATAAAAGCAATTTTCAACATTCTGTTTCTCTCCCCGTCTATTCTATAAAATGCTCAAAACCGTAAATCAAGCCGGTATAGCCCATCACCTTTTGAATCCCGAGCTTGACTCCAGGCATATACCCCGCGCGCTCATAGGAGTCATGACGGATCTTCAGGGACTGTCCGAACCCGCCGAATACAACCTCCTCCTGGGCAAAAACACCCGGAAGACGCACACTGTGAATACGGAAGCCGTTATAATACCCGCCGCGTGAGCCTTCAATAATCTCTTCTTCCTCCGGATGTCCCTGGCGGAGCTCCTGCCGCGCCTCAGAGATCATCTCTGCCGTCTTAATCGCTGTTCCTGAAGGAGCATCCAGCTTCTGGTCTCCGTGATATTCGATAATTTCGAGATGAGGGAAATACTTTGCGGCCTGGGCAGCGAATTTCATCAGCAGAATCGCACCGATGGAGAAGTTAGGCGCAATCAGTCCGCCGATTCCCTGCTCCTCGCATTGCTTGTCCAGCCCGGCGATCTGCTCCGGCGTGAAGCCGGTGGTACCGATAACCGGACGGACGCCGTACTTGACCGCCAGCGCAGTATTGCTATATGCAGAGTGTGGAATCGTAAAATCCACCATTACATCGGCCTCTGTGTCTGCAAGCGCAGTCTCCAGATCCGAAGTCACAACTACACCGCAATCCTCAAGGCCAGCCAGCCGGCCGGCATCACTGCCATGTGCAGAGCGGTCAACCGCTGCCGCCAGCTCAAGTTCATCATCCTGCAATACCAGCTTCACAACCTCTTTGCCCATTCTGCCTCCAGCTCCGGAGACAATAACTCTGATCTTGTCACTCAAATGAATTCTCCCCGCTTTCCCTGGCTCTGTTATTATTGTATATAGTGTTGCAGCGATTTCTGCAGATCCTTCATCAGCAGACGCAGTCCGCTGTCATCCGGGTGCAGCGACATGACTTCTTTCAAAACTGCAATCGCCTGCAGATGTTCATTCATCCGGCTGTGCGCAATCGCCAGCCATACATAAGCATCCCCGTAGAGAGGGTCAAGCGATACGGCTTCCTTCAGCAGCGTAATCGGATGGTACGGATTCACACTGTCCGCTGCTTCATCCTCCAGCAGCCGCTTCGCTTCCTGTACAAGCTTAAGAGCCTGCAGATGCTGAAGATGCAGCTGGTACTCCGGTTTGGTTCCATCCAGTCTGCGTGCGGCTACAGCATGTTCAAGCGCTTTATCCAGCATGCCGCTGCGGGCATAGGTAATAGCGCAGCGGTATCTGACTTCCGCATCATCGGGACTTGCGGCAATGGCCGCCTCGAACAAGGTGATGGCCTCAGCAAAGTCACTGCGGAGTATCGAGCGGTAGGCAGCTTTAACATAATCATTATGGTCCATATCCTCACCATCCTTACGGCTAAATCCCGTTCGTTTGGTACAGCATATGTAGCATAGGCCTAATCGGTGTTTTTGGGCGTCCAGCGCCCGGCATCACGCGTATTGAATTTGTGCATAACCTTATTATGGGCCTCAGTTAAGTCGATACCGAGTGAATTGGCGAAACAAACGGTAATGAAGAGAATGTCGCCCAGCTCCAGCTCAATCGAATTATCGGCTTCATCCGCTTTTTTCGGCTTTTCGCCGAATTGATGGTTGACTTCGCGCGCCAGCTCCCCGACTTCCTCGGACATCCGGGCCAGCATCGACAGCGGACTGAAGTAGCCTTCTTTAAACTGTGAGATATAGGCATCCACCTCACGCTGAATGTCACCAAGACTTTTATCCATAAATTGTCGTTTCACCCCCGTGTGTTCTTGCCTTCTGTTTGCCCCTATGTTATCGTAAAGACGTTTTGAAGACAAATCTTTTTTGCAATGCCGCCTGGAGCTAACATGCTCTCCGGGGGGATCATTACATATAAATTGCCCATTTAGAGGCGTAGGCGAGGGATGTTATGAGTTCAACCATTAAAATCAGCACAGTCAGCAAAACAGTGGCCCCCATCATGCTGGGCACGGCCATCTACGCATTCGGACTCCTGTATTTCATCATTCCCAACCAGCTGATGGAGGGCGGAGTTACCGGGATTACCATCCTGCTCAATTACGCCTTTAACATCCCGATCTTCTTAACGACACTGCTGCTGAACCTTCCGCTCTTTCTGCTCGGCTGGAAGGTGCTCGGGGCGAATCAGATCGTCTATACCGGACTCGGCATCGGCTCGCTGTCTTTTTTCCTCTGGTTATTCGAGCGGATGATTAAGGCAGGCTGGATTGTGACGTTCAGTACCGAGCATGATTTTATTCTTGCTTCATTATATGCAGGGGTTACCCTGGGTCTGGGTCTGGGGATTGTCTTCCGCTTCGGGGGCACCACCGGGGGTGTAGATATTGTGGCACGGATACTCGGACGCAAGTTCGGCTGGAGTATGGGACAGATTATTCTGGCCGTGGATATCATCATTATCGGGGCTTCCCTGCTCTACATTCCCCGTGAAAAAATACTGTATACGCTCGTGGCGGTCTTCATCGCCTCACGTGTAATTGATTTCATCCAGGAAGGGGCGTACGCCGCCAAAGCCTTCACCATCATCAGCGACGAGGCTCCGCAGATTGCAGAGCTGATCACCGTAGAAATGGATCGCGGCGTTACCTTAATCCCGGCGATCGGCGCTTATTCCAAGCAGGCGAAGCATATGGTCTATTGCGTGGTCTCCAGACAGGAGATCCGCCGGCTAAGCCTGCTGGTGAAGTCAGTGGACCCTAAGGCCTTCGTCATTATCAGTGAGGTTCATGACGTTCACGGCGAAGGCTTCCGGGAGACCTGAACTATACACACATAAGGGCGGACCCCACAAGCCGGCAATGGCTGCTTATGGGGTCCGCCCTCTTTGTATCCTCTGTTGCCGCCGCTCAACCCTACACGGTTTTTAAATTCCCCTTCTGGCCGCGGTACTTACGGTAAGCTGTATACACGAGCACCGTAAGGATGAACGCGCCTGCCAGCAGAGCCCAGCCCCCGTATTGCTGCGGAGCCAGCGGCAGAGACAGGACCGGCTCGCTGCGGTCCTTGCCGAACATCACTCTTGCTGCATCCTGCCCGTAGGATACAATCTCCAGCAGGCGGGCCCGTTCCACGGGCTGCTCCGAGCCTGCAACCCCACCTGCGTAAGACATCCAGGAATCAAAGCTGCTCACCGCCTCAGCAGGCCGGGAGATGATCACCGCAGGCCGGATATTCGCATACCGGCTCTGAAGTCTTGCCAGCGCCGCTGTCCAGCTCTTCAGATCATTCGCGGCGGCGCTTTGCTCCATATCGTTCAGATCCTCACGGACCAGCTTATAGTACTGCAGCCACATGGGCTGGCGGGGGTGATTCAGGCTGTTAGCGGCAAGCCGCAGCTTCGCCGCAGCCGCTTCCCATCTCTCCGGGGACGGCTGGGCCGCAGCCAGTGCAGACTTCATGTCCAGGATCACGGAGGATAGTGCATTGACCCCCTCTACTGAGGTCATCCCTTCAAAGGACGAAGAGATGAAGATCTGCGAGACCTGCTCTGCCTCCTGGCGGGCCTTCAGCACATCGCCTTCAAGCACATAGCCGTACAGAGCTTCCGCAGCCTGCTCCAGCCGCTGCGCTCCGCTTCTGGCCGTGAGAGCAGCGGGATCACTGGGCACACTTCCGGCTGCTTCTATGTAAGCTGTACTTCCCTGGTCTGCAGCGGCATCCCCTGCTTCAGCCTGAACACGGCCTCCGCTGATACCGGCCAGCAGCCAGCACAGCATGATTCCTGACAGTATGAATACTTTTCTGCGCGGCATAAGACATCCCTCCCACCTTAATGTATGGCGGAAGGACAAGAGTTAGAACAGAGGCTCAGTGCTTCATGGCAGTTCTGTCCGGAAGTGCGGGACGTCTTGTCCGGCCGCAGAACAGCCAGGCAGCAGCCGTACTGAACAGTGTAAGCCCCATGGTGAAGTACTGAACAGCGGTAAGATCATCATCAAGCACAGAAGGCAGCCAGGGATACACGCCTTGTGAATAATCCACTACATCATTAGCGAACGTCCACGCAAGCGCCACAGGCAGCATTCTCCGGAAGGTGAAGAACCGGGCATAGATCAGAGCTTCCACGGCCATTCCGGTATGGGAGATCATCAGCATCCAGTCCTTCCAGGTGAGGGAATCTCCCTGATAACCGCCGGCCACAATGATGCTGACCGCCCATATTCCGTACTTCACAGAGGTTAGGACTGCCAGCGCTTCAATCAGCTCACGCACCAGCGTCCCTGTAAGCCCTCTTGGCGGATACAGCAGCAGCAGTAATGCAGCCGTGAAGAACAGACTGGCCGTAGGGCTGTCAGGAACGAACGGCAGGAGCCAGAGCGGTTCATTCTGCGCCGTGAATGTGAGCTGGTTGCCGTACCACATATACCCGTAGACCGTTCCGAGCAGATTCACGATAAACAGCAGCCATATTATTCTCCGGTCCCTAAATAACTTCTCAAACCAATGACCCGGCATATGTACAACTTCCCCCCGACTGTAGCAGCTTCATTTCAATACAACACTGATTTCATTACAACTCTTATGACATAACAAAGACCTGAGCGCATACACGATCAGGTCCTGCGTTACTTTATTTTACTGTCCGCTTTTTTGTTTGGCAAGCCAGCCGGCCAGCTCATCGATATCCTGCTCGGTCAGCCCTGCTCCCATAGCTGTCTCCACCATTGGCGGCATCTGACCCTTACCTTCTTTTATAATAGTAAGAATCGCCGCCTTATCATGCTTATCGCCTACACCCCGAAGCGAAGGAAAACTGCCGGAGCCCTTCATATCTACCGCATGGCAGGTTATACAGGTTGCTTGCTTATAGAGTGCCATCGCCGGATCATCCTTGTCCACAATGGCAATATCCTTCGGCTTGACGGCGCTGGTGGTTGGCAAGCCAGCCGCCCTGTTCTCGGCCGCTTTCTCCTCGCGCTGAACATCCTCTGGAATCTGGCCGGTTTCAGCCATCTCATGCTTGTATTCTGTCCAGGCTGTGTTGGTCAAATAGACGATTGCCGCGAGGGACAGGAACATCAGCGAGGACGCAATCGGCCTGCGGTAGAACCGCCGTTCGGGGCCGGTATCCAGGAAAGGCGCCAGCAGCAGCGCCCCGAAGGCCACGCCTGTCACGCCCAGCGTTCCCAGCACGATATAGTCACCTGATGCATAAGGAAGCTTCAAATACTGATAGAGAAAGAGAAAATACCAGTCGGGAATCGGAATTACCGTTGCTGCCGGATTGGCAGGGAACCCGAGCGGAGCCGGCTCCGAGATGGTCAGAACCAGAATTCCCACCAGCACCACTACGCCAACCATCCATTCCTTGAGCAGAAAGTTAGGGATAAAGGCTTCCGATTTGCCCGGATACGCCGTATAATCCGGCGGGGTAATGAATCCGTTTCCTCTGCGGACCCGGGAATCCCCGACGAATATCACCTTCTCTTTGGAGTCGTCTCCGTGTGCCATGACCGTGCCTCCTATACGTTATTTTACAGCGGACCGGATATGCCTTGTCTGCGGATCATAATGAAGTGCCCGACAAGCAGTATAAGCAGAACCGCCGGGAGGAAGAATACATGTAAGGCGAAGAACCGGGTCAGCGTCTCGGCGCCGGCAATGCTGCCGCCTTGCATCAGCTCCTTGAGCACCGGTCCCATGAACGGAACCGAATTGGCGATCTCCAATGTAACCTTGGTGGCGAAGTACGCCTTATTGTCCCATGGAAGCAGGTAACCAGTAAGTCCCAGTCCCAGCATGACAAAGAAAATCAGCATCCCAACTACCCAGTTCATCTCGCGCGGGGCCTTATACGAACCGGTGAAGAACACACGCATCGTATGAAGGAACATCATGACAATGACGAGACTCGCGCCCCAGTGGTGCATGCCGCGGACGATTTTACCGAAGGCGACCTTGGTCTGCAGATATTCCACGCTGGCGTAGGCATTAATGATATCCGGGACATAATACATGGTCAGAAACATTCCTGAGAGGATCTGTATTACAGTGATAAAGAAGGTTAGTCCGCCGAAGCAGTAGACAAAGGCTGAAAAGTGGTGTGCGGGATTGACATGCTCGGGGACCTCGTGGTCGGCAACATCTCTCCAGATCGGTGTAATATCCAGACGTTCGTCAATCCAGTTATATACGTTTTTGAACACGCCGTTCACGCCTCCTTCGCCGAAACAGTATTAGGGACGATTTCACCGAGATATACCCAGCCTCCGTCAATCTTGGTGGTGTACTGGTCCAGCGGCTTGGCAGCCACGGCCAGTTGCCGGCCCTGCTTCGTATAGCGGGCGCCATGGCAAGGGCAATGATATTCATCGGGATGCGCCTTGTTGTTATTCCAGCCTACGGTGCAGCCCAGATGCTTGCAGATCGGTGAAAGCGCATAAATATCTCCGTTCGCGTCTTTACGGATCCACGCCGTAAGCATCGCTGTACTGGCATACCATCCGTCCTGCTGCGGAAGCTCGAAGGTGAACTCCTGGGGCTCTTCTGTAATTTTGGACGCTTCCGCTACCTTGATGAATTCTCCCTCGCCTTTTTTCTGCAGAATCGGATCTACAGCAAACCGGACCATCGGCAGGATAACTCCGGCACCCATAAAGGCGGTAGCCCCGCCTAGTGTGTAGGTCAAAAACTGTCTGCGTGACATCTCGTTTCGGCTGGGCGGTTCTTGCGGAAGTGACTCTTCTTCTTCATTAAGGCTGCTCATACTGTATGTAACCCCCTTTTCAAAATGTGAGAAGGCACCTGCAGAGTTGTTGCATAGGTTTTTTAGGTAAAAATTCCGTTTTCAATGAAAAATATCACAGTTCATATAAGTTCATCCTAATCATAGCTTAGGGTCTAAAACCCGTCAAGAATATTGTCTAAATTGTGACAGGCGTTTAAGGCCGTTTTTTGATAAATTGTTGATTTTCCGTCACATTTAACTCATTTTTCATTCTGCCACAGAGCCTGGATTTCACTCCGCACATATGCGCTTACCGGGGCTCTCGTATCGGCAGCTATCTCAGGCAGGCAAAGGAGTAAATCGCTTTCAAATACCTCCTCCCTGCGCAGCCCCTCATTGGCAGACATCACGATGGCATACTGGAAGCCGCTGGATTTGACTTTCCGGCAAAGTTCATTCAACAAAGCTGTCATTCCAGGCCCTGCATACTGTACCGCCGGATAAGTCACGACCCGCCCCTTGTACGGTTGTTCGGCCAATTCCAGGAAATCACGCTGCCGTTCAAGTAACTTTACTGTCTCAGGCGGAGTCTCCGTGCCTTGAAGTCCGCTATAAGGAATAATGCAGGTATCATAGTATTGTCCATCGGTCTCCCAGGCTCTACTGTCAAAATCACTGAATTTCATAGATTCGCCCCCTCTAGCCGCATTCCGCAGCATGCATTTAACTTTAAAAGCATCATAAACAAGTGTATATGGCTTGGCAATCCTTATATAGCAAAATAACCCCACAAAGTGGGGCTTTAGCTTAGATGATGACTCAGGTACTTTGCGGGGACCCCAAAACATATAAATTCTTATCTTCCAAAAAAAGAAATGCGCCAGGCGCATTTCTCTATGCCAAACTTTTCAGTTCTTCAGTCAGATTCCGGAAAGCCGCCTCATCACCAGCAGCCAGCGCCGTGTCGATCTTCCGGTACAACATGTCGGTACGACGCTTTCTTAACGCTTCATCCCACACCATTTCCGCAGCTAGCCCCAGCATCACTTCATAAGTAGCCTTCATTTTGTCCATTCGATACACCTCCGCTGTTTAAGAAATTCCGTATTCCAATGCTTTTTTCACATAGCTTTCACTTGTGCGTGCCATCCTCAGCAGATCCTGCTCAGTCAATTCACGGACCACTTTGGCCGGTGTGCCCAAGGAGAGCGTGTACGGAGGAATGATTGTGTTCTCGGTTACAATGGAGCCGGCTCCTACTAAAGCATATTCACCAATCTCTGCTCCGTTCAGTACAATTGCACCCATTCCGATTAATGTGCCCTTGCCTATCCGGCAGCCGTGGATGATTGCTGAATGCCCGACCGAGATGTCATCCTCCAGCACCAGCGGCAATCCGTCCGCCACATGGCCGACCACACCGTCCTGGATATTGCAGCGCTCCCCGATGATCACCGGCGCCAGGTCACCGCGAAGTACAGCGTTGAACCAGACACTGGATTGTTTGCTTATTCTTACATCGCCAACGAGCTTAGCGCCTTCCGCCACATAGACCGTTTCGTCAAGCTGCGGTATGTAACTCCCATAGGCAATCCGCATCTCTCTCCTCCTTACCTGAGCAGATGCTTCGGCACAGCCGCTTCACATCCCCAGGGTGTCATCATGACCACTGTTCCTGCGGCTTCCTCACCAAGCTTAAGCATGCCCAGATGCAGCATCATCCGCAAGATTCGCTGTTCGAGAATGGAAGCGGCATCATCGTAATAAAAGGGCTTGATCAGCCAGCCGATTCCTTCTGACAGCGAGGCTGTGGTCACCCATCTGCCGGCACTTAGACTAATCCAGTAGACCAGCGAAGGCAAATTGGGAATAGCCCCTTTATACAGTCTTAACCAAAAGGAGAATAACTGCATCAGCTTTTCCGATTTCCCCTCCGCCAGAAAATGCTCGCCTGCCGCTGTAAGCTGCAGCCTGTAGCCCTCCTCGGAGATCCAGCGGCGGTGGCGGGCATAATCGTACAGCAGGGCAAATCTCGGCGGATAATGCTCACAAGCCCTGCCGTAGCCGAACCTCCAGCCGCCCTTGCCGAGTAAAGGCTCTGCAATCTGCAGCGCATTCATCACTCCCTGCTGATTGCGCTTATAGAGTGCGCCTTCCTGGTTCAGCTCAGGTTCATTCTCCTTCACATACCGCAGGAACAGCAGCAGATCTCCGGCCAGCAAATCCCCCTCCCCCCTGTACACCGCCGGCTCCGGGCCCGGAACAATCCGCTCCTGCAAATACTGGCCCATCTGCTCACGGAAGCGCTTCTTCAGATCCAGCGGCACCTGGAACAGATACCGGCTCTGCTGGGAAGCTCCGCTGAACAGCCAGCCGCTGTTCTTAAGCCGGCTGACCAGCTCGCGGTAGTCACCGCTTTTGCCGGGCGGGGCATCGAAGGAAGCCTGCCTGGCCGCAGCCAGGAGATCCTCCAGGCTGAAGTGGCTGCGTTCATCGAAGAGCAGGCTGTTCAGCAAACGCAGCTCTCCCGGGGAACTCCCCTTAATATGGGACTCCATGAACTCCCGGCTGCCCAAGGTGATCAATATACTCTGAATCAAATCATGTTTGGAATTCCGTTTGCATTCACACTGATAGCGTCCCGCAATGGCGGTCAGCTGACCAATGTCTGCATAAGTGAGCATATCCGCCAGATTCATCTCTCATCGCCTCACTGTTTTACTACCATTATGGGAAATACAGCCCTTTTTATTCCTTCTGCCGCAAAAAAAATAACCCGAAGGGTCGGGTTAATGCTGTTTTTGTAAAATATGACGGGTACAGTTGTACAATAAAGGATTCCATTCCTGCTCGTTCTTCTCCAGAATCGTGAGTGAGAGATTGCCGAGCCGTTCCGAATATTTGTCTTTGTAGAGTGCGGTGTAGAGCTGTGCAAGGAATCCTCCATGGGAGATGACCAGGACATTCTTACCCGGGAACCGGGCCGTAATATCCTCCAGGAACGCAAGCCCCCGGACCTGAAGCGCCTCATCGCTCTCCTGTCCCAGAGACAGCAGCTTCCAATCCTTGCCCCACTTGGCTTCACGGGCTTCGGCTGTCATGCCCTCCACCTGGCCGTAGGCTCGCTCACGGATACGGTCATCCGGCTCAAGTAAAGGAATGCCCAGCTTGGCCGCTACGATCTTGCCGGTCTCTGCTGCACGGGACAGACTGCTCGTAATACAATAGTCCCAGTGATAAGGCTCCTGCAGCAGCCGGTCACCCAGCATCTCAGCCTGCCGCCTGCCTTCATCATTCAGCGGAATATCACTTTGTCCCTGAATTTTACCTACTGCATTCCAATCCGTCAGCCCATGGCGTATTAAGCCGATCAGCATCGCCTATCACCGTTCCCTTCCCTATTTATGTTTGCTTAATAATGTAACACGAATGAAAACAAATGTCTTCTTTTTTAGAACAAGTGGAAACACATACATTCTTGTATTCAAATCAAAAACCCTCTTCTCCATGCTCGGGAAGGGGGTTCTCATTGTCTGCGGTACCGGTTCAGACGGACCAGCAGGAATATGGATAATCCGACGCCCAGCGTCGACAATACCATCCAGTACTGCGGATGTGCAGGGCCCATACTGGCCACCAGCGGCTCAATAATCCCGCCCTCAGACTCCACCGGATATGAAGAAGACCAGTCCAGGGTTAAGCCTGCCACACCTGTCTCAACGATCCCGCTCTGTGCCGCCGTCGTATTCGAGGGGGTCTTGAACACAGTGAAATATAGGAAGCTTGAGATAAACACCGCTAAGAAACAGGCAATCCAGAGGCTTAAGCGATGCCGGAATACTGTAGAACTCCCCGCAGACTTCCCGTCACCGGGCATAAGCCAGGGGCTCTCCAGATAAATCCGCTCCATAACCTTACTGTTAATCGCTTCTGCCCGCTCATCGCTGACATCGAATCTTGTATCCTGCATAAGCTCACTGGTCTCCTGCCACAGCGCCCATTCGGCACTGCAGTAGGAGCAGGTTGCGATATGTCTCTCAAGTCTAATCCGCCTGGGATCTGTGGGGGGAGCGTCCCACAAATGTGGAATGGAATCCTGCGCTTCCCTGCAATTCATAGGCCTTACACCCTCTCAGCCTGCTCTTCAACGTCAGGCTCATAGAAATAGGATTCGAGCTGGAGCTTCACACTGCTCCTTGCCCGGAACAGCAGTGACTTCACTGAACTGACGCTCTGATCCAGAATCACGGCAATTTCCTGGTAATCCATCTGATCATATTCACGCAGAATCAGCGCGGAGCGCTGCTTCTCCGGGAGATTGTTAATCGCTTCGCGGACGAGCTCCATCCGTTCCTTGCGCAGTGCTGCCTGTTCCGGGGCAACATCAAGCGGTGCCACAGGTGTATAGCCGCTCTCTTCAAGCGACACATTCCCGGCACGGTTCTTGCGAAGCTCACTGAGCACTGTATTGCGGGCAATGGTGTACAGCCATGTGGAGAAAGAAGCATCCACTTCCCGGAAGGAATGAAGACTCCGGAAAGCTTTGTAGAAGGTCTCTGAACAGAGGTCTTCGGCAATCAGCTCCATATGGGAGTTCTTCAGCATGTGGTACACAAAAGCCAATATCTTGCGTTGATATCGTCGCATGAGTTCCGAATATAATTCTGTATCGCCTTGCTTGATTAGCTGGATCAACTGGGAATCCGTCATGGTGAGTCGGCCCTCCTCGCCCTTGCACGTGTAATCCCGTCCGGTCCGTATCTACTTATACCGGGCAGGTAACAAAAAGTTGCGGCATACCTTCATTTTTTGCAGCACAAAAATCCAATCTTCCTATGTATATTCAACTTACCGTTATTTAAGGCTTCCAACCTTCAATTCCTTTTGTAGACAGAAGAATGGCAGCATTCTCCTTACAGGACAACACAGCCCGTCTCCACTTGTTCAGCAAGCGGTTACCTATACTTGGAAGGAATCTATAAACATACTTAACCCAGTATAGCATAGTTTCTAACGGGAGGAAATTAATAGACTTTGAGAGATGCGCAGACAGTCCGATGAAAGCGGTCTTTTTTTCTTTAAATAAAGTGTTGACAATATGTAAACGGATACATATAATAAAAGTACAGTATGGTTTCTCTCCACTCCTATCCAAACACTACACGGTTCCAAGAAATTGTGAACTGTAACCGCTTATTATGTAAGCGGTCTTTTTTTTGTCCATTTTTACGAACATTTGGGTATTTACTCGCCGCTTGTATACTGCCGGAGCCGGGGCATCATCTGATAGCAGTTGGATTTGCTCTATTAAATAAATAAGAACCGAGGCATCCGGCCCCGGCTCTACTTTTACATATATACGGTATAATCATTCTCCTGCAGCAGAATTCTGGCCCGCTCCATATCGTTCTCCTGGCGGAAGGACAAGCGCATGATCCCTGGAACATCCTCGCGGCTCTCAATAATCTGCACGTTGCTAAGGTTGATGCCCTGGTCGCCCAGCTCCGTAGCAATCCGGCCGATAATGCCGGGGTGATCGGGAACATCAATATGCAGATCGAACAGCGGAATGATCATTCCCTTCCGCCGCTCAGGAAGCTGGCTGCGGAACTGATTCGCCTCCTGGAAGGCCGACTCGATTCCTGCGCCATCCCCGCTCTCCAGCAGATGGATGAATGAGGACACCTCGTCGTTCCAGTCCTTCAGCAGCCGCAGCATCACAGAGCGGTTATTCAGCAGAATATCGCGCCAGATGATCGGATCGCTCGAGGCAATGCGGGTAATATCACGGAAGCCCCCGGCAGCCAGCGTGCTATACAAGGAGTCCGAATGATCGTAGGCATGAATCTGATTCACCAGGGCTACCGCAATAATATGCGGCAGATGGCTGATCGCTCCAACAATCTCATCGTGACGCTCCGGATCAAGCCGGACAATCTGCGCTCTCGTATGCAGCAAGAGCGACTCCAGTGCCTGATATGCCGCTTCAGGTACACCCGGCGGGGGCGTAAGCACGTAGTACGCATTCTCGAACAGTAAGGAGGAGGCAGCTTCTACTCCCGAGCGCTCCGATCCGGCCATAGGATGGCCTCCGATGAAATGTACACCGGGAATATCCAGTGTAAGGGCACACTCCGCGATGCTGGCCTTGGTGCTGCCGACATCCGTAATGATGCAGCCCGGCTTCAGCGGCAGCTTGCTTAACCGCTGAAGATAGTCCTCAAGCATGCCTACCGGCACACACAGAAAAATATAATCCGCATCCAGTGCAGCTTCCTCAAGTGATAATGTAGCCTGATCAACCACACCTCTGCTCACATATTTGGCAGCAGATTCAGGGCGGTGGGCATGGCCTACAACGGTCAGACCCTCCTTGCCTTTGAAGCATAGGGCCAGTGAGCCGCCGATCAGGCCGACACCGAAAATTGCTATTTTTGTCGTCATGTTCTTAGTACTACCTGCCTTCTGTGGTATCGTCAATCCAGCTTCTGAGCCCTCACGGTTATGCGCGAACTTCCTGCTCCTTCAGCGCCTGCTCCAGGGCAGCTACGAAGGCTGTGTTCTGCTCGGCGGAGCCGATGGTCACCCGCAGGTAGGTCGGATACCGGTGGAAGCCTGTTCTGACGATGATTCCTTGACGCAGCAGCGTATCGAAGACTTCAGCAGCCGGCTTGCGTACATCCACCATAATGAAATTCCCGTGAGCCGGGAACGACGTAAGCCCGAGACGCGCGAATTCCGCCTCAAGCTGCACAATCCCTGCACTGTTAAGCGCACGGCACTGCTGCACATATTCCTGATCGGAGAGTGCCGCCACCGCCGCCACCTGAGCCAGGCGGGTCGTATTGAACGGCTCGCGCACCTGATTAATCAGGGAGATTACCTGGCTGCTGGCCACCCCATAGCCGATACGGAGCGCCGCAAGACCATAGATCTTGGAGAAGGTACGAAGGACTACCAGATTAGGATATTTGTCGATCAGCTTAATGCCGTCGGTGTAGCTGAGATCCGTTACATATTCGTAATAGGCTTCATCCAGGACTACCATCACGCCGGCAGGTACTGCATCCAGGAACGAAATCAGCGCGTCCTCGGGCACAATGGTACCGGTTGGATTGTTGGGATTACAGATCCAGACGATCTTGGTCCGGCCGGTAATCTTCGCCAGCATCGCATCCAGATCATGCGTTCCGTCCTTAAGCGGGACTTCTATAGTCACAGCCCCTTCGATATCCGCATTGCTCTTATATACGGAGAAGGTCTGATCGGCCATAATCGTCTCGTCACCGGGCAGGAAGAAGGCACGGGCAATCAGCGCAATAATCTCGTCAGATCCGCATCCGAAAATAATACGCTCACCCGCCACGCCCAGATGCTTAGCCAGCGTCGCCGTCAGCTCAGCGGCAGAGCCGTCCGGGTATAAAAAGAGATTATCCAGCTCCGCTACAATAGCGGCCTTCGCACTTGGTGCAGCCCCGTAAGGGTTCTCGTTGGATGCCAGCTTAATGACTTCGCTTAAGCCCAGCTCCTTCTTGACTTCTTCAATCGGCTTCCCCGGCTTGTAGACAGGAAGGTCAACGATATTCGGTTTTGGATTCATGGGTGATCCTCGCTCTCCAAATATTAATTAGGTCTTAATTGTGCCACAAATTCACGAATTTGCAACAGTCCGGCGCTTCTCGTCTGCGGCTGGGACAGCAGGGGAATAACCTCCTCCACCTTGCGGACAATGGCGCTACCGACTACTACACCATCACAGATCTTGGCAAAACGGGATACCTGTTCTCCAGTGGAGATCCCGAATCCTACAGCGACAGGCAGGTCCGTAGACCGGCGCACGGACGCAATGAACTCATCTACTCCGCTGTGGAAGCTTGAGCGTTCCCCGGTTACACCGAGCGAGGATACGCAATAGACGAAGCCGCTGGCGCCGGATACGATCCGGGCAATCCGTTCGCTGGAGGTCGGGGCCACGAGCGGAATGAGATTCACTCCGGCGGCACGGCTGCGTGCACGCAGGTCCTCCGATTCCTCCACCGGCACGTCAGGGATGATCAGCCCGCTGATCTCATGGGCATTCAACTGCGCAAAAAACGTATCCAGCCCCATCTGCAGCACCGGATTATAATACGTGAACAGGATGAACGGCAGCCCGCTGCCTGCCTGCCGTGCTTTCAGCGCCGTCTCCATGCAGGTGCGGAGATGAACCTTGCTGCGCAGCGCTCTTGCGGACGCCCGCTGGATGACCGGACCATCGGCCAGCGGATCGGAGTAAGGAACGCCAAGCTCCAGGATATCCGCTCCGGCTGCCTCCAGCTCGGCAATAATATCAAGCGTAGTCTCGAGATCAGGATCGCCTACGGTAAGGAACGGAATAAGGGCGGTACGTCCTTCCGCCTTCAGCCGGTTAAACGTCAGGTCCATCCGGTTTGTCGTTTCAGTTGTCATTGCTGCTCCGCCCCTTCCGTATAAGCCATAATGGATTCCACATCTTTGTCGCCGCGGCCCGACAGGCAGATCACCACAATATCATCCTTGGTCAGCGTCTTGCCGAGCTTCACCACATGGGCAATGGCATGAGCTGATTCCAGAGCGGGAATAATCCCTTCCGTCACGCAGAGCAGCTTCAGCGCATCCAGCGCTTCCGCATCGGTGACCGGCACATACTGGGCACGGTGAATGTCCTTGAGATAGGAATGCTCTGGCCCCACGCCCGGATAATCGAGTCCGGCCGAGATGGAATGGGCCTCGATGACCTGTCCATGCTCATCCTGCAGCAGATAGCTCAGCGAGCCCTGGAACACGCCATGGCTTCCCTTGCTCATGGTTGCGGCATGGAACGGAGTGTCTACGCCTTTACCGGCAGCTTCAACACCAATCATCGCCACCTGCTCATCCTCCATGAACGGGTAGAACATGCCGATAGCATTGCTGCCTCCGCCTACTGCGGCAACCAGCAAATCCGGCAGACGCCCTTCCGCCTCCAGAATCTGGCGGCGGGTCTCATCCCCGATAATCCGCTGGAAGTTGCGGACCATCATCGGATACGGATGGGGACCAACCGCAGAGCCAAGCACATAGAACGTATCTTCCACATTGCTTACCCAGTAGCGGAGCGCCTCATTCCCGGCATCCTTCAGCGTTCTGGAGCCGGAGGTCACCGGAATAACCTCTGCCCCGAGCAGCTTCATGCGGAAGACATTCAGCGCCTGACGGCGGGTATCCTCTTCACCCATGAACACCTTGCATTCCATTCCGAGCAAGGCGGCTACCGTAGCTGTCGCTACTCCGTGCTGGCCTGC
Source organism: Paenibacillus sp. FSL R7-0302 (assembly GCF_038006885.1). Lineage (NCBI taxonomy): Bacteria > Bacillati > Bacillota > Bacilli > Caryophanales > Paenibacillaceae > Paenibacillus > Paenibacillus sp. FSL R7-0302. The sequence goes on along the minus strand of NZ_JBBOWB010000001.1, from coordinate 1,916,417 downwards.
GCCGGTTTCGGCAATCACCTTGGTTTTACCCATCATTTTAGCCAGGATGCCTTGTCCGATAGCGTTGTTGATCTTGTGGGCGCCGGTATGATTGAGGTCCTCCCGCTTCAGATAGATCTTGGCTTCGCCAAGCTCCTTACTTAGCCGCTCTGCATAATACAGCGGGGTCTCGCGGCCCGAATACTGCTTAAGCAGATAATCGATTTCCTTCTGAAAGGCCGGGTCTGCCGAGAATTTATTGTAAGCCTCTTCCAGCTCAATCAGTGCAGTCATCAAGGTCTCAGGAACGAAGCGGCCTCCAAAAGAACCAAAACGTCCATTTTTGTCCGGTACTTGTATCATGATTGCTTCACCCTTTCTACGAAAGCTGTCATTTTGGCAATGTCCTTACTGCCGTTACTCTCTACTCCGCTGGAGACATCCACGCCATAAGGGGCATAGCCGTCCAGCAGCTCGTTCACATTGTCCGGATGCAAGCCTCCGGCTATAAATAAAGGCAGCGCATGCTTCGCCGCCGCTTGCTGGTATAAGGGAATCTGCTCCCAATCAAATGTATGGCCGGTACCGCCGCGCTCCTGCGGGTCATAGGTATCCAGCAGCAGCGCATCAATGGTGCCCGCATAGCTGTCCAGCAGAGCTTGAACCTCATCCCCTGCATCAGGATTACGTCCGGCAACCGAAAGGGCCTTCCAGACCTTAACCTGGGGAAAAGCCTCCTTGACCTCCGCGCAGAACTGCGGGCTCTCTTGTCCATGAAGCTGCACAACATCCAGCGGTACAGTTCTCAGCAGCTCTGCCAGCTCGGACAGGCCGGGGTTAACGAATACGCCCACCGGGCGGGGCGCAGGCTCAGACTTCCAGTTGCCCAGCTCTGCAATTAGCTCCGCAGCCACATCAATAGTAACCCTGCGGCGGCTGGGCGCAAACACCAGGCCCACGTAATCGAGCGGCAAACTATTCATAGATTTTAGCACTTCAACGCCCTGAAGTCCACAGATTTTTACGAGAGTTTCAGTCACGTTGCACACGGTCCTTCCCGGCAGGAAGCGGACCGAGCAGCTGATGGACCGCCTGCTCTACATCCGGCTGGCGCATCAGGTATTCTCCGACCAGCACACCGGTTGCCCGGGTCTTGCGGAGATACGCAATATCCTCCGGACCGGTAATCCCGCTCTCGCTGATTACGGGAAGACCGGCGGGCAGCAAGGCTGCCAGCTCCTCCGTAGCGGAGAGTGAGGTTTCGAACGTCTTGAGATTCCGGTTATTGATGCCCAGCAGAACCCCGGGATGTTCAGCCTTACCCGTAGACAATACCGTCTCCAGTTCAGTGCGGTCATGGACCTCAATCAGGATATCGAGTCCAAGCGCGGCAGCGGAGTCGGTGAACCCGGCGAGCTGCTGCGGGGTCAGAATGGCCGCAATCAGCAGAATCGCATCCGCACCAAGCAGGCGGGCCTCATAGATCTGCTTCTCATCGATGATGAAGTCCTTGCGCAGCAGTGGAAGCTGCACCGCCTCTCTTACCTGCTGCAGATACACACCGCTGCCCTGAAAATAATCCTTGTCCGTCAGCACGGACAGGCAATCGGCGCCTCCCGCTTCATAGCCCCGGGCAATCGTCACCGGATCAAAATCGGCCCGGATCAGCCCCTTGGACGGCGAGGCCTTCTTCACCTCGGCGATCAGCCCCATCTCCCGGTTCCGGCGTTCAGTCAGAGCGCTGCGGAAGCCTCTGGTAACAGGCAATGCGGCAATGGAGCGCTCCGCCGCGGCGAGCGAGAATTGCTGGCTTAACGCTTCTACCTCTTTCACTTTCGTGGCAACAATCCGGTCAAGATACATAATCAAGCTCCTTTGTCATCGCTTTTAACTGTTCCAGCTTGCGAAGGGCCGCCCCTGAATCCACAACCTCTCTGGCACGGTCCACGCCTTCCTTCAGTGTATCCGCAAGACCGGCGACATAGATGCAGGCCCCGGCATTAGCCAGTACGATATCACGGTACGGATTGATATTACCCTCCAGCACTGTAGTGATAATCGCCGCATTCTCTGCGGCATCGCCGCCCATGACATCCTCCAGCGGATGCTGGCTGAGGCCAAGCTCCTGCGGTGTAATTTCGTAGGTGGTGACTACGCCCTGCTTCAGCTCGGAGACCTGCGTCGGTGCCGAGATGCTGATCTCATCCAGGCCGTCCAGACTGCTGACAATCATCGCCCGCTTGGAGCCGAGCTCACCCAGAACCTTAGCGACAATCTCTGTCTTATTAAGGTCATAGATACCCATAAGCTGCCGGTCCGCGCCTGCCGGATTGGTCAGCGGGCCGAGCATATTGAATACGGTCCGTACCCCCAGCTCACGGCGGGGAGCAGCTGCGTGCTTCATGGACGGATGATAGATTTGAGCGAATAGGAAGCAGATGCCGATACTGTCCAGACATTGCCGCGCCTGCTCTGCATTCAGATGAATATTGACGCCGAGCGCCTCCAGCACATCTGCACTGCCCGCTCTGCCGGACGCCGAACGGTTGCCGTGCTTCGCTACTCTCACAGAAGCAGCAGAAGAGATGATCGCCGAAGCTGTGGAGATATTGAATTTATGAATACCGGAGCCGCCCGTGCCGCAGGTATCCAGCAGCTGGCTCCGCTCGGTAAGCACCTGTGTGCCGAAACCGCGCATCGCCTCTGCGAAGCCGGTGATTTCTTCAACGGTCTCGCCTTTGATCCGCAGCGCGGTCAACAGCGATCCGATCTGCGCGGGTGAAGCTGCACCTTCCATAATCGTGCCCATAATCTCGCGGGCCTGCGTACGGGTAAGATCCTTTCCCTCGATTAAACCGGCAATTCCTGATTGTAGTAACTGGCTTGCGTCCATAGTTCATGTCCTCCTAAAATTTTTAAGTTTTATGGAGCATTCTCTGCTCTTCTGATCTCGTCTCTGCTAATTCCCGGTTCACGGGGTATATTCATACATATAATCCTGGTTGATGACCTGCTTCTCCTTCATTTCAGCGGGGAACATCGCTTCCGCCATACGGATTGCCTTCAGCATTCCCTTGGCCTTGTTCACTGTCTCCTCATATTCCTTCTCCGGCACAGAATCCCAGACGATTCCTGCTCCGGCCTGCACATAAGCGCGGCCTTTGCGGAAGATAATCGTCCGGATCGTGATGCAGGAATCCATATTCCCGGAGAAGCCGAGATAGCCGATCGCTCCGGCATAAGCGCCGCGGGCTTCCCGCTCCAGCTCGGCAATAATCTCCATCGCCCGAAGCTTCGGCGCTCCTGATACCGTACCGGCCGGAAGGCAGGAGAGGAAGGCATCGAAGAAATCCTTATCCTCTGCCAGCGTTCCGGTCACATTCGAGACCAGATGCATGACATGCGAGTATTTCTCGATCTCCATAAATGTATTGCATTTCACGCTGCCGAATTTCGAGACCCGCCCCAGATCATTGCGGCCCAGGTCGACCAGCATGAGATGCTCCGCACGTTCCTTCTCGTCCTCCAGCAGCTCTGCGGCGAGCTGATGATCCTCTGCCGCGCTCGCTCCGCGCGGCCGGGTTCCGGCAATCGGCCGGGTCTCCACCCGTCCGCCGTCCACCTTGACCAGCGCTTCCGGCGAGGTACCGACGATGATCTCCTCATCCATTTTCAGATAATACATATAAGGGGATGGGTTCAGGATGCGCAGCATCCGGTACACATGCAGCGGAGAGACCTCGGTCTCGATATGCATCCGCTGTGACAGCACCACCTGGAAGATATCACCGGCACGGATGTATTCTTTGGCCTGCTCTACGTTACTTATATACTGCTCCTTGGTGAGATTCGAGTGAATCTCTCCCAGCTCGATATCCTGCGGAATGCTGCGGCGGTTGACGTTCTCCTTCGGGCCTTCCTTTTGCAGCTCCTCGGCCAGACTCACTAAGCGGTTGCTCAGTTCCTCGTAGTTCGCCCGGATATCCGAATCCGTATCGCCATCCTTAATATGAAGATTCCCCACCAGCAGGATCTGCTGCTTCACATGATCGAAGACGATAATGCGGTCACAGAACATAAAGCGGATGTCATCCATATTCAGGTCATCTACCGCATGTGCGGACAGCTTCTCATAATACTGCAGCAGATCATAGCCGAAGAATCCGATGGCTCCGCCCGTAAACGGCGGCATACCGTCCAGCTTGGGACTGCGGTAGGAACGGAGCAGCGCTTTCAGCTCCTCGACAGGTTTGCCGGACAACTGTTTTTTCTCGCCGCCAACCTCCACCTGGATCTTCCCCTTTTTGCCGGAGATCATCAGGAACGGATCACTGCCGATAAAAGAATAACGCGCCCATTGAATGCCGCCCTCTACACTCTCCAGCAAAAATGCGCGATCCTGCTCGGCAAACCGCTGGAACAGCCGGATCGGCGTTTCCATATCAGCCAGCAATCTTGTTACGACCGGGATCAGATTGTATTCACGCGACAGCGACACCACTTCTTCAATGCTCGGATTCGTCACTTGGGTAACCTCCTAGGGGATAACGGATATTGTCCGAAATACAGAAAAACCTCTACCGGAGTAGAGGTTTGTTGATAGTCAGTATGTGAATTAGCGTCTCGGACCGTCATGAACCCAATCGAATGCTAGAGATTCCTCCATGGATACAGGGATAGCGCAGATGCAACTCATCATAAGCTACGGCTATACAGGTATGCCAAAAAAGAACACTGACAATCAAGGGTCTGCTCTGCAATAGGTCCTACACTCAGCTCAACTATACTCTACTCAACTCATTCTAAACTCTGCTTTACTCGGCTAACTTCACTATACATGATGACGGTAGTCATTGACAACCCCGCGGGCTATAATTTATTACTTGCTCTGTGAGAGATCCGGGCGAAGCCGCTGGGCTTCATTCAGATACACATGACGGATATCGCGCTGGGATTTGTCGGTGTTCACCTGCACCATCAGGCGGATGCAATTCGGCAGGCTGCCCTTCACAGGGATCTCCACGGAACACATCAGCGGAACCATCTCCCAGCCTTCAATCTCACGGATCGCCCTTGCCGGGAAGGTTGCATCCAGATCAGCAGTCATCGTAATCCACACACTGCAGATATCCTCTGCGATCACATCATTGCGCTCCACAATTTCCCTCAGCAGGATCACCGTTTCACGTAAAATTTCCGTCTCTTCATTCTGGGTTACGGTCGTTGCACCGCGTATGCCCCGGTTCACCATGGGCTCCCCTCCTTCTTAAGCTGGGCTATGACTTCTGAGACATCGCTTGCCTGCACATCACTGATGATACTTACTTCACCAATGGCCTCCGGCACGATAAAAGTCATTCGGCCTTCCTTGAATTTCTTGTCATGCATCATCGCTTCCATCAGCGCTTCCCCGCTGTACTGCGAAGGAAGCCGGGTGGGCAGCGACAAGGCGTTGAGCATGGACACTGTGTCCTCGTAGATCTGTCTGTCCCGGCCCAGCTTCGCTGCGAGCAGAGCAGATCCGGCCATCCCGATTGCAATCGCCTCTCCGTGCAGGAAGGTCCCATAGCCTCCGACAGCTTCAATGGCATGTCCGATGGTATGCCCCAGATTCAGAATCGCACGCTGTCCGTGCTCGCGTTCATCACCACCGATTACCTCCGCCTTGATGGCACAGCCGCGTTCCAGCGCATATCCCAGCGCCTCGGGGTCCAGTGCCAGCAGCTTGTCCGCATGCTCCTGGCACCAGTAAGCGAACTCACGGTCCAGAATCAGCCCGTGCTTGACCACCTCAGCCAGGCCTGAAGCGACCTGCCGGGGCGGAAGCGTAGCTAAGGTGTCCAGATCATATAACACCATAGACGGCTGATAAAAGGCGCCCAGCATATTCTTGGCCAGCGGATGGTTAACGGCCACCTTGCCGCCTACACTGCTGTCATGGGCGAGAATGGTCGTTGGAATCTGCATGAACCCGATTCCCCGCATATAAGATGCAGCAACGAAGCCGGCCAGATCGCCGACGACACCCCCGCCAAGCGCCAGCACGGCGGAGCTGCGGTCCAGACCGCCTTGAATGGCTGTGGAAATGACTTCTTCATAGACGGCCAGTGACTTCGAAGCTTCGCCCGCCTGAATGACATGGCTGACCACCGTATATCCGCTGCTGCGGAGGGAAGTCTCCACCTGCTCCAGATATCGCGGCGCTACTTCGGTATCACTGACCACCAGCAGCGGGCTGCGCTGCGCGAATCCGGCTTCGGTGCAGCGTTCGCCGATACTCTGCAGCAGACCGCTGCCGATATAAATCGGATAAGAACGTTCCCCTAAGTCAACAGTAATGCTGCGCATCTTAGTAGCTCTCCAGCTGAGCCAGGTAATTATTGTAGTTCGCGCGGATCTCTTCCAGAGAATCACCGCCGAATTTATCCAGGAACGCCTTGGCAATCTCCCAGGCTACTACACTCTCCAGTACGACACAAGCTGCCGGAACGGCACAGGCGTCTGAGCGCTCCACCTGGGCTGTGAACGGCTCCTTCGTGTCGATATCCACACTCTGCAGCGGTTTGTACAACGTCGGAATAGGCTTCATTACCCCTCTGACGACCACCGGCATTCCATTGGTCATTCCGCCTTCGAACCCGCCCAGCCGGTTGCTCGCCCGGAAGTACCCTTTCGAGGCTTCATACATAATCTCGTCATGGACCTGTGAGCCGCGCAGCTTCCCGGCTTCGAAGCCGATCCCGATCTCCACGCCCTTGAAGGCATTGATCGACATCACAGCTCCTGCGATGGCACCATCCAGCTTGCGGTCGGACTGTACATAACTGCCAAGACCAATAGGCAGACCTTCGACAATGCATTCCACAATCCCGCCGATGGAGTCGCCTTCTTCCTTGATCTTGTCTATGTAAGCCTCCATCTTCTGCTCCGTCTCCTTGTCCACTACCCGCACAGAGGATTCTTCAGTCCGGGCAATCAGCTCATCTATAGGCAGATCGTTGGCAGGTGCTTCAATCTCTCCGATCCGGATGACTTGTCCGGCAATCTTCACTCCGAAGGCTGCAAGCAGCTGACGGGCAACCGCGCCTACAGCCACTCTTGCTGCCGTCTCACGGGCGCTGGAGCGCTCCAGCACGTTACGCAGATCGGTATGGTTATACTTAAGTCCGCCGTTCAGGTCCGCATGACCGGGACGCGGACGGTTCACCCGGCGCTTCTCTTCGTCACTGCCCGGAATCGGCTCAATGTTCATAATGTTCTTCCAGTGTGTCCAGTCCTTGTTCTCCACAATGAGCGCTACAGGAGCTCCGGTAGTATAGCCGTGGCGTACACCGCCGGCAATCTGGGCAGTATCCTTCTCAATCTGCATCCGGCGTCCGCGGCCGTAGCCCTTCTGTCTCCGGTGCAGCTGGAAATTAAGCTCTTCAAAGTCAAGTGTCAAATTACTGGGCAATCCCTCAATAATGGCTGTAAGCTGGGGGCCGTGCGTCTCCCCCGCTGTTAAATAGCGTAAACTCATGCTGCGTTCCCCCTTCACACTTTTGGACTGTAAACCGCTAAAATGTTAAATGTCTTTGCTTATTATAGTATAGGCTCTCCGCTTTGACAAGAAAGCAATAGCCCGGCCCGCTGCGTCCAGCAGAACAAAACAAGCGCCGCTCCTGCTCTTTCGAGTAGAAGCGGCGCTGCTGTGCTCCCCGTTCAGGAGCCTGTCTCCAGACTGTCGCTGCCTGGTGCCGGAAGGCGGCCGCCGGTTCTGCCCTCTTCCGCAGTAAGCAGGCTCTGGAGCTGCAGCTCCTCAATGCCGAGAATCTGCCCGCATTCGCGGACAGTGAGGAACCCCCGCCGGTAGGCGGTGATGACCTTGCTTTTGTCCATCTGGGTTAACGACCTTTCACTTGGCGTTAGGTTTCTTCCTACTTCCCAGTATCACTGAAAAGCGCCTAAAGTATACCCTGCACCAAGGGAGACTCCAGCAGACTACGGCTATTTCTTCCGGTAAAAGAAGGTTTCGGTCGACTCGAAGCCATACTGCGCAGGTGTGAATATCTGCTCCGTGCTGCCCACGAACAGATAGCCCCCGGGACGCAGACTGGCCGAGAATTTGTGATACAGCTTATTCTTGGCTTCTTCGGTGAAGTAGATCATGACATTGCGGCAGATAATCAGATCGAAGCCTTCGTCGAATTTATCCAGCAGCAGATTCTGCTTGCGGAAATCGATATTCTTCTTCAGTCCTTCACTGACCTTGAAGACCGGGCCATCCGGTGTAAAATACCGGTCTGCCACATCTTTGGGCACATCCTTCAAGGAGCGCTCCAGATAGATCCCCTGCTTCGCTTTGGCCAACGCCCCGTCATCAATATCTGTAGCCAGAATGCCGGTCTGGGCCAGAATATTCTTGTCCGAGAGAATCATCGCCAGCGTATAAGGCTCTTCACCTGTGGAACAGGCGGCACTCCATAGCTTCAGTCTGCGGCCGGAGCGCTGAAGATCCGGCAGAATCACATCCCTCAGCACTTCCCAGCGGTTCGGATTCCGCCAGAATTCGGAGACATTGATCGTCATGCGGTCCAGGAACTCATAGAACAGAGCCTTGTCCTTCATCATTGCCGCATAGAACTCATTAAAGGTATTGTAGCCGTTCTTCATACGGAGCGTCGTCAGCCGCCGCTTCATCTGTGCTTCCTTATACTGCGCAAGGTCAATGCCTGTGCTTTGTTTGATATTATGAATAAATCCGGTGTAATCAGGGTCCGGGGTTAATGAGGATTCTTCACGTTCAGCCATAATAATCTCCTGTCTCCTGCCCGGATCTTACATCCAGGCCGCGATGTCTTTATGATACTGTGCCAGCTCATCCGGAGCGAAGAAATTGGCGATCTCACGTGCTGCGCTGTCCGGCGAATCCGATCCGTGGATCAGATTAAGCGGAGTATGGCTGGCATAATCCCCGCGGATGGTGCCCGGCAGGGCCTCACCGACTTTGGTTTTGCCGATCAGGAGACGGGATAATGCGATGACATCATCGCCTTCCCACACCATGGCGAACACAGGGCCGGAGGTAATGAAGCTTACCAGCTCCGGGAAAAAATCCTTGCCGTCATGCTCCGCATAATGCTTCTTGGCCTGCTCCTCAGTAACGGTAATCAGCTTGGCAGCGACCAGCTTGAATCCCTTGTCTTCCAGGCGGGCAACGATGCGTCCGATTAGTCCGCGCTGTACACCATCCGGTTTGATCATCAGATACGTTTGTTCCATAGAGTCACTCTCCAATTCCCCTTATTCTAAATGAATAGGCTGTTTATGGTCTGATATTATCAGAAACCCCGGCATCTGTGAACGTAAATTTGCAGTGGAGTTCTTATATTTTCAATAAGCCCGGCCAGTCACGAAAAAGGCGATATCGCGCAAATTGCGCTTGGTCCGGTTGCTTGGCAGCTGCTCCAGCGCATCCAGCGCCTTGGCGATATAACGGGAGGCCAGCTCCTCCGCACGGGAAATCCCGTCGCCAGAGAGAATCAGATCGATCGCCCGGCCGACCCCGCTGTTCCCTTCACGAATCGCTGCAAGCTCTTCCAGCAGGCGGCCGCGGAGCCGCTCATCCTGCAGACTGTAGATGACAGGCAGAGTGATATTCCCCTGACGCATGTCGCTTCCGGGCGGCTTGCCAATTTGCTTCTCTGTTCCGGAGAGATCGAGCAGATCATCACGGATTTGAAACGCCATCCCAACGTTATATCCGTAATTATAGAGGAGCCTGGCCGTTCCCGGCTCCGCATCTGCAGCCAGAGCGCCAAGCTGACAGCTGACGGCAATCAGCAGCGCTGTCTTCCGGCGGATTCTCCGCAGGTAGTGGCGCACGCTCTGTCCGCTGTTGAAGAAGTCGCGGATCTGCTCCATCTCTCCGATGGACATCTCTACCATGGCTTTGGAGAGAATCTGATGAATCAGGGGATTCTTCAGTCCTGATGTCATCACGAGTGCCTTGGCATAAATATAGTCGCCGGTGTACATGGCGATCTTGTCGCCCCATTTCGCCTTGACGGTAGGCTCTCCCCGCCGGAGCTCCGCATCGTCAATGACATCATCGTGGACCAGTGAGGCGCTGTGAATCAGCTCCAGCGGAATCGCGACGCGCTTCAGCTTATCGAGATCATAGGTCCCGAATTTGCCGCCCATCAGAACGAATACCGGCCGGAGCCGCTTGCCCCCGGCTCTCAGCAGATGCAGCGAGGTCTCGCTCAGCAGGTCATCATCCCCCTGGACACTGCGGTACAGCTCTTTCTCAATCTGATCCATATCTTTGTTCAGCAAGCCGAATATTTGCAGTCGCTTCATTCTTTCACCCGTGTCAGCAGATTGTGGCTCCAAAGCTCCATCTTCACTTCCTGCGGCAGCAGGCCCATTTCATAGGCATAGCGGAAATAGAGGTTCAGACCTTCCTGCTGCCTTTCCCCAAAGTCATAACATAAATTACGGAAGTAATCTCTCCAATAGGAGGCCGTGCCCCCGATCGTGCAGCAGGCTTCGTGAATTACCGGTCCCAGCTCATTCAGGCCGCGTCTCTTGCTCCGCTCGAAGGCTTCAGCAATCTCGGCAATGGCCTCAGGATTCCGGGCCGCAGCCCTGCGGTTGACCGCCCATACAGCAAAGGTCATACTGTGGCCCGTCCATTCCTTCCACAGCTCGCCCAGATCCGTTACTTCATAGCCTTGATCCTGCCAGGAGGCGCGGATGGCATGGTCACCGATCAGGAGCCCGGCATCCGCCTGCTGCATCATGGTGTTCAGATCGGGATCGCTGCTAATGTACTCCGGGCTAGTGCCTAAGGCCTTGTGCATCAGGATCTTCAGCAGATTGACCGAGGTAGCCGAAGTATTCGTCACGGCTATCGTTCCGCTGCCAAGCTGCTGTAACGGCTTTTTGGAGAAAAGAAATATCGACCTCACCGGACCGTCCGCGCTGACGGACAGACCGGGCAGCAGCAGCAGCCGGTCGCTGGCCGCTGCGTAAGCAAAGGAGGATAAAGCCCCCACTTGAATATCTCCTGCTGCCATGCCCCGGTTAAGCACAGCTGGCACCTCACTCACCATTTCAGCAGGAAAGCTTAAAGAAGAGGGATCGAAATAATGATAGACCGGCCATGAATTGGTATAGCTGATTTTGCCGATGACGGTGTGTTTCAGGTCTGTCACCCTTCATTCCCCCCATCTGCGAAATAAAGTATGCTCAATCCCGAAGCTGTCGAGCACCTTGCCCACCATGAAATTGACCAGATCATCCATAGTGGCAGGACCGTAATAGAACGCCGGCATTGCCGGAATCAGCTTGACGCCCATCCGCGACAGCTTCAGCATATTCTCCAGGTGAATCGCATGCAGCGGTGTCTCCCGGGGCACCAGAACGAGCGGACGGCCTTCCTTCAGCATGACATCCGCTGCCCGCGTCATCAGATTGTCCGAGCTGCCATGTGCTAGAGCAGACAGTGTTCCCATCGAGCAGGGCATAATAATCATCCCCTCTGTCCGGAAGGAGCCGCTGGCAATCGAAGCGCCGATATCCTGTACCGGGTGATACAGAAGAGAACCGGGATAGCTGCCGAACTGCTCGTTCAGCAGTCCTTCCCGGTCAGTTACGGCATAACCCAGCTCCTCCTTGAAGACACGCCAGCCTGCATTACTGACAACCAGATGTACTGTATAACCGAGGGACAGCAGGGTCTCTGTCAGCCGGATGCCGTAGATCGCCCCGCTTGCACCGGTAATGCCAACCACGAAGTTCTTAGGCGTAAGTTCGGTCATTTGTTGAACTGCACCACCAGGTCAATCAGAGTAAAGGAAAAGACCACAATGCTAAGTACACCGTTCATGGTGAAGAAGGCGGTCTGCAGCTTGCTTAGATCACCCGGAGACACAATGTAGTGCTCATAGAACAGAATAATATAAGCAATCACCATGCCGGCCACATACCACCAGCTCAGTTCCGTGATGAACAGCAGAGAGATGAAGCCCAGGGCTGTCAGCAGATGAAAGACCTTGGCAATCCCCAGCGCACGGGCCACCCCGAAACGCACAGGAATTGAATACAGCCCCTCCTTGCGGTCGAAGTCCACATCCTGGCAGGAGTAGATGATATCAAAGCCGGCTGTCCAGAATACGATAGTGAAATAAAAGATCATAGCAGTCAAGTCCACCGTTCCTGTAACCGCAACCCACCCGCCGAGCGGCGCAAGGGCAATTGTAAGTCCGAGAATCAGGTGACAGGCCCAGGTGAAGCGTTTGGTGAAGGAATAGAAGACCAGCAGAAAAACAGCAATCGGCAGCAGCTTCGCTGACAGCGGATTGAGCTTGAAGGCTGCCCAGAACAGCAAAAAGAACGAGAACGCGATGAACAGCGTTACCTCTCCAACCTTCAGCAGTCCTGCCGGAATGGCTCTTCCCGCTGTCCGGGGATTCTTCGCATCACTGATCCGGTCGATCAGCCGGTTAAGCCCCATAGCGGCGCTGCGTGCGCCGAACATAGCAACAACCACCCATCCGATCTGGCTCCAGGAGGGCAGTTCACCGAACATAACTACTGAACCAAGCAACGCTCCCATAAAGGCAAAGGGTAAAGCAAAAACAGTGTGCTCAAATTTAATCATTTGTAGAAAAATACCGATTTTCTTAAACATTACAGTTCTCCTTGACTCCAAGATGTAACGCCGCGATGCCACCGTTCAAGGGGAACGATTCCACTTTTGTAAGTCCGGTATCCCGGAAGATCTCCTCTAATTGCTTCCTGTCCGGGAAGAGTGCCAGTGATTCAGGAAGCCATTTATATTGCTCATACCGCTTGGCGAACAGCCTGCCGAGCAGCGGAAGCACACGCTGGAAATAAAAATAATAAATACCTTTGAACGGCTGCTTCATCGGCTTCGACAGCTCCAGGCAGACCACCATACCGCCGGGCTTCACCACGCGCTTCATCTCGCCCAGCACCTGAACGGGATCAGGCACATTACGAAGTCCAAAGCCAATCGTGGCGTAATCAAAGGAATTATCACCGAACGGCAGCTCCATCGCGTTCCCCTGAATCAGGGAGATGCGGTCCTGCAGTCCGCGCGCCTCCACCTTGCGCTGTCCCACCTCCAGCATGCCTGCGCTGAAGTCCAGTCCCATGACATTTCCGGTCTCGCTCGCATCAGCGAGGGCAATGCTCCAATCACAGGTACCGCAGCACAGGTCTACTGCCGAGTCCCCGCGCTTCATGTTCATCTTGCGCATGGTGAACTTCCGCCAGGCCTTATGACGCCGGAAGCTCAGAATATCATTCATCAGATCATACTTGCCGGCAATGCTCTCAAATACCGAATGGACAAATTGCTCCTTCGGCTTGTCGCCCTGCCCGCCTGTTACGGTAACTTTATCTACTGTCATTCTCTAACCCTCCACGGCAGCTTGTCCGGAAATTTTCATGTGCAGAAGCAGGCGGTCCAGTGCAGCTCTAAGCTGAGCCGCCAGATCCTCGTCCCTGATCCCCTGCAATAACGACTGAATGGACGCAAGCGAGGTATGCAGCTTGTCCGTCAGCAGCGTATCGCATTTGCATCTCAGCTTCAGCTTCTGCCAATCCTTGGGGTCCAGAGTCTGCCCCTTAAGCTGCTGACGCTCCTCTTCGGTCGCCGACTCCATCACCTTCCAGTAAGCATAGCCCTCCAGCGCACTTGCCGGAGCTGCCCCCCGGCGCAATTCCAGGGCTGCTGTCTCACACTGGCTGAATTCGGCGAGCAGCTTCTGCCAGATGTCTCTAAGGGACTCTTCGATCATCGGTGTAAAAGAAAGAAACAGCCGCATATTGAGCTGTACCGTGTGCTTCAAGTATTGTTCGGCCGGGACAAGCGTTCCGCTCATCTTGCCGTAAAGATTGGCCTTCATCACATTGAAATCAGCGATAGCCGCGCTCAATGTGCCAACCATTTCAATCTGACCGTGTCTCGCGAGCAGATGGTAGAACCAGCTGCTGAAATAATCACCGGCCAGAACCTTCAGCTGGCGGGTGCGCATAATATCGCCGCCGGGCTCTTCATGATTCCGGTCAATGCTCTCATGGGTATCCAGTCCAAGCTGGACGAGTCCGGTCACCAGGGTGAACAGCTCTGCCTGCTGGAAGTCTGCCCCCCGGCCTCTGCCGAGAAAAATATATAACAAATGACCCCGCCCGTCTGAGAACGGCGGCAGTTCCGTATGCCGCTGAATCATATCGTAGTCGGTGTAGGGTTTAGCCAGTTGCGGTATGCGGTACGGTTTCATTTTAGCCTCCGAAGCCATTGACGTTTGTCAAACTCTTTGTTCACAATCTTGTCTATTATATCACATGTTTTTTTGTCACGCACGGGTGAAGCCTTCTAGTTTCAATTACCCGGTTCAGGGATAAATGAACTGCTTTTTCCACAGCTCGCTTTCGCTAATGCGGAAGCCGTTCTTCAGCGAATCGGGAAGAGGCGAATTGCCTGCGTTCTCCAGCGCCTCCTGCAGCAGGGGGCTCCACTCGCTGCGGCGGATATCACCGGCAAGGAGCAGGCGGCGGGTATCCAGCCACCTATCCTCTGCCACCACACGCAGCAGCAGCTGGTCTACGTTCGAAGTCTCCTGAATCGCGAACCCGATAGCCAGAGCCATGTTGCGGTACAGCTCCTGCGGTTCGTGGGCATCACCGTTCACCTTGAGATCCAGAGACAATACCCCGTTCTCCCAGCCTGCCTTGTCAATCATCAGACTGAAGGGAATCTCACTGAGCGCATCTACCAGATTGTCATTCTCCAGTACCAGGCCATCCGGGCCTATCGTCTGTACTGCGCTATACTTACTCTGGGCAGTTATAACGTTGCCGGCCAGTTGCGGCAGCAGCAGGGTAACAGCTGCACTAAGCAGCAACGCCGTTCCGATCAGCCAGCTCCGGTTCATAACATGCCTCCCTACTCATAGTTTCCGCTGCTATGCAGGATTATACGGCACCGCAGAGCGGCCCATATCTAGTTATATTTTGAAAAAAAGCAGGCTATGCCTGCTTTTCAGCTTTCACTCTCTAATTGTCCGTGTTTGCTCCAGATTTCAGCCTTGCCGCGGATTTTCATTGCTGAGGTGTGATCGGTGAATTGGGCAATGAGCACCTCGCCTTTATCCAGCTTCTCCGTATGGTGAAACCGTGTGTCCAGCCCTCTGGTCAGCCCGATGACCTGAACACCGTTCTCCTTGGCCTTGACTACGATATAGTCGCTGCCGGACGGTGCAGGATTCACTTCATTCTTCTTCTCAGTCATTGTAATCCTCCTCAAAGTTTATGAGCCTCTCTCAAAAACAAATGCCGCCCTGGAAGGCGGCATCGTTGGTATTCAAGGACTATGGGGCAGATATGTAGAAATCTTTATTTGATTCCGTCTTTCAGCGCTTTACCGGGTTTGAAAGCCGGTACTTTGCTTGAAGGAATTTCGATTTCTTCACCAGTCTGCGGGTTGCGGCCTTTACGTGCGGAACGTTCGCGCACTTCAAAGTTTCCGAAGCCAACCAGCTGAACCTTATCGCCGCTTTGCAGTGCACCTGTGATCGCTTCAAAAACTGCATCTACCGCTTTCGTAGCGTCTTTTTTGGGAAGTTCAGTTGCTTCTGTAACTACGTTGATCAAATCTGATTTATTCATGTCTTCTCACCTCCCTGGTTAAAAGTTCCGGTATCATACACTCTTTCCGTTTCAACGTAAAATATACGTGATAATCCCGTTTAATACTAGAAACTGGCACCTCTCTTCTAGAAGCGCAACAAACTTATAGTAATACAGCCCACCCATAATTTCAAGGCGTTCCTCAAAAAAGGAGCAGAAAGTAGCAGGTTTCCCTTCATTCCGCTGCAATTGCGCAGTCTATTACTACCAGTTATGCCGTAAAAACGGAAGCTTTCCAGGGAGAATTCCCCTTTTCCACTCTAGCAGCGAAAGGGCCCGGAAATAGCAAAAGAGCGGGAAAAGCTCCCGCTCCAAAGGACAAGCCTATTTCATTTAGAGGATGATGGCGATCAGGCCGCCTGAACCTTCATTGATAATCCGGCCCAGCGTTTCCTGCAGCTTGTAGCGGGCATTGTCCGGCATCATCGCGATCTTGCCCTGAATGCCCTCACGGACTATGGAATGCAGGGACCGGCCGAAGATATCGGATTCCCAGATTTTGATCGGGTCATTCTCAAAGTCCTGCATCAGGTAGCGCACCAGCTCTTCACTCTGCTTCTCTGTACCGATAATCGGCGAGAACTCCGACTCGACATCCACCCGGATCATATGGATCGACGGCGCCGTAGCCTTCAGCCGGACTCCGAAGCGGGAGCCTTGGCGGATCAGCTCAGGCTCATCCAGCGCCATCTCGGCCAGAGAAGGTGCGGCGATACCATACCCCGTGGTCTTAACCATTTCCAGCGCTTCCGAGAAGCGGTCATATTCGCGCTTGGCGTGGGAGAAGTCCTGCATCAGCTGGAGCAGGTGATCCTTGCCGCGAATCTCGACCCCGACTACCTCCATCAGCACCTGATCATACAGCTCTTCGGGAGCGTAAAGGTCAATCTCGGCTACCCCCTGGCCCATGTTCATGCCGCTGAGGCCTGCCCGGTCGATGAAATCATATTCGGTAAACTGGGAGACCAGGCGGTCCACATCGCGCAGACGGCGGATATCCTTCACGGTATCACGGACAGAATTCTCATAGCTGCTGCGCAGCCAGTGATTCTCGCCCAGCACCATCACCCAGCTCGGCAGATTAACATTAACTTCATGTACAGGGAATTCATACAGTACTTCGCGCAGAACACCAGTCACATCGTCCTCGGTCATATTCGCAGCGCTGAGCGTCATCACCGGAATATCATATTTGAGGGCAAGCTCACTGCGGAGCTGCTGGACTTCCTCACTGCGCGGCCGGGTGGAGTTGATGACCAGCACGAACGGCTTGCCGACCTCCTTCAGCTCTGCGATCACGCGCTCTTCGGAATCGACATACGAGCTCCGTGGAATCTCGGCAATCGTACCGTCGGTGGTCACTACCACACCCAGAGTCGAGTGCTCCTGAATGACCTTGCGTGTCCCGATTTCAGCCGCTTCCTGGAATGGAATCGGTTCCTCGAACCATGGCGTCGAGATCATCCGCGGACCATTCTCATCCTCATACCCTTTTGCGCCTTCCACTGCATAGCCTACACAATCGACCAGCCGGACGTTAACCTCCAGGCCTTCGGCCACCTTAATCTGCACCGCATTGTTGGGTACGAATTTAGGCTCCGTAGTCATAATAGTTTTGCCTGCCGCACTTTGCGGCAGCTCATCGACCGCTCTTACCCGGTCTGCTTCACTCGTGATGTTCGGCAGAACAATCGTTTCCATGAAGCGCTTGATGAATGTCGATTTCCCCGTGCGAACCGCGCCGACGACGCCAAGATAAATGTCTCCGCCGGTACGCTCGGCAATGTCCTTGAAAATATCCACTTTTTCCAAAAGAGATCCCCTCCTCATATTACTCCGAAGAAAAAATGCCTGAAGAGCATCGACTTCGCGTTCCGCCGGCAAACTGACCCTTGCAGGACAACCACCGGACTAAGCTTTGCCCGCCCGAAGCCTAGCTTACTTGCCTGAGGCGAAGCAAGGTTGCCCCGCGCTAAACTCCGAATGCTCGGACATGCATTTGGACTAGTATCATCATATGTATCCGTAACGGATTTATGACCAGCGTCCGCGCATTTTTGCATCTGAAATTTCGTATACCCGCTCTAGCTCGCCACTGCGTCAAGACACCCGGAAGTCTTCTCATCAAGTCTATGAGGGCGGCTTGCGGCCTAGAACTACTATCCGTTCTGAGATTTACCGTATCAAAAAAAGCAACAATCCCCCGCTCCCGGAGAACTGCTGCCTTAATTGATAATAGTATATTGCTATTCCTGCGGAGCCTGCGGGACGGGACGGCCATCCACCCACAGATAAGGGAGAGACTTGACGGGGACATAATAGGAGGCCTGCGCAAGCTCCAGACGCAGGTCACGGTCTGCCGCCGGACTGCTGCCGTTCTTATCAATGGCTGAGGAGATATCCTCGCCGTAATCAACATAGACTGCCCCGCTGCGATCCATCAGCAGCCCGAGCGGCTGGCCCGAATATACGCTGCTTAGCTTGATTGTCCCTGTCCCTGCCCGTTTGGCATCGATAGACACCAGGCCCGGATACAGCTCCTCCCCTGCCGGAAGCTTCCCGCCGTGCGCAGACTTATAGAGGTTCACCTTGCGCTGGATATCGTTAACCTTCTGCACGGTCACCAGGTCCATTAATTTGACCTGTGGGTCCGTCTCCTCATCCAGCACCAGAAAATGGGCGCTCCCGCCCATCTCGAACGCTGCCGCCGGGATCTCGTCCAGGTACCCTTCCTGCTGCAGCTTATTCAGGTCAATCACGAATTTCTCGTATCTGGGCGTGTCCTGATCGCTGGTCAAGATCGGCAGCAGCCCCTTCTGCTCCTGATAATCATCGACCGCCGCCTGCACCCGCTTCACACTCTCGCGGTAACTGCTGCCGGACTGCTGCTGCTCCCGGGGATACATGCAGCCGGTTAGAGACAAGATCAGCAGGACAAGCAGCGGCAGCAGCATCGCAGACCTATTCCGGCTCTGCCGGAGCTTCACCAGATGCATAGAGTCCACTCGCAGGGCTCCTCTCTGTTCGTTCAGGGTTGCATTTGCACCGGGAGTAACCATCACCATAAGTCCTCCGCTTCGCCACGGCGCGCCGCTTCCAGTCTGCGGCGTACAGCCGCCTTCAGCGGGTCCTCGGGAATATGCACATGGACGTCGCCCCATACAGCGGCCTGACAGGCCAGGCGGACGCCTTCATCCAGCAGGCTGCCAAGCTTGCGCTTCTCCGCCTCCGCAGGAGGTCTGAGTGCCTCGGCATCCGTACGCTCTACGGACACTTTGCACATCATGCATCCCGCCTTGCCTCCGCAGCGGGTAGGCAGGACGATTCCGGCTTTGCGCACAGCCTCCAGCAGCGTAACACCATGCTTGACAGAAGCTGTGCGTTGTTCCGGAAGGAAAGTGACCGTTATTTGCGATTTCGCATTCATCTTACAGCCTCCTTCCTTCGAATCAGGTTATATACGTATAGATTCGGATATCCCCAGCAGCTCGTCCAGCCTAGACTGCAGGCCGTCGGCTTCCAGATGATTCTCCGCAATGAGCTGCTCCAGAAGCGGCAGATGACCGGCTACATCCCGCTTCATCAGCTCCGCAATAGCCCGGCAGCGTTCTTCCCTGCCGCGCAGCAGATTGAAGATCAGCTCATGGACAAGCGGCATCAGGGCCAGGCGGCCGCTCCCTTCGAATGTACATTTCGGGGCATAGGACTGCAGCTTGCTGATATCCACTGCATATTGCCCGGAGCCGCTCCCGATCCTGAATCCGCCCACCAGCTCAACCTTCACCTCCCCGATGAAGTAGAGCCCCCGCAGAGAGTAACAGCCTCCGCTATAATCCTCCTCCGGTGCACAGACAGTGTATCTCAGCAGTGCCCGATGAAGCTGCGCGGTATCCTCCAAATCACAATAGAGGTCAATATCGCGCGGAGCAGCACTCAGCTGAACCCCGTGCAGCAGCAGACCGCAGCTTCCCCCCAGCAGCCACACCGGCGGCTTACCCGGCCCGATAACATCCAGCTCCCGCGTTATGCTGCCCAGTGCCGTCTCCAGCACATAAGGAATTCCTGAACCGGCCATCAATCTACACACGCCCCATTCCTGTAAAATCAACTAACGATTCTGTCAGAAATACGTCTGCCTGAGTATAATGTAAATGCTTACATAATTGAAGCAGCCCCGCCCAGAACTCCGATCAGCAGGATGACAAAAGCAATGACCGATAAAACAGCTCTAAGCAGTCCCTTCGTCTTGCTGCGTGCAAAAGTAATCAAAAAAACGGATAAGCCCATAATCAGTACCGCAATCAGAGACAGCCACATTTTTGTCATCGGGTCCATAGGTCATGCGCCTCCATTTCACTTTTCCCGGATTGCGACTATTATAGCGTGAATCGCGGCATTTTTTAAGTATAAATTTTAAGCATCAGCCGATTCCCCTGCCAAAAAAAGGGCATAACCCGCGGAATCAGCTTACCTTCCGGAGTTATGCCCAGTCTGAAAAGGAGCCATCCCGGCAGGAATGGCTTACTTCACGGATATGCTATTTTTTCAGCATCATTTTCATTAAAGACTCCATCGTACCGGAACCGGCGCCGCCTTTTTTAACAGTATTGACGATCTCCTGCACGGTAGCCTCGCTGACTGGCACTTTAGCCATAGCTGATACCTGTTTAATTAACTGGCGGAGCTGGGCTTCATTCTGTGTGGTGCCCGGCTTAACCGTACCGGCCAGCTTTTTGATGGCACCTTCCGAAATGTTTTTGCCCGTCTTCTTGTTGATGGCGTTCAAAGCATCCTTGGAAAAATCTCTGCTCACTGTTCATCCCTCCTCCGTCAATCCCCATTAACAACATATGAGATATTCCGGCAAAAGGTGAACGTGATCAGGAATGCCACTGCTCCCAGGTCTCCTGGGAGATGGCCTCCATCTCCGTCTTACGGTCACGGCCCATCAGGGCTTCTACCGCATTACGCGGTGTTCTGCCCTTGAACAGCACATGATAGATCTGGTCGGTAATCGGCATCTGTACGCCCAGCTTCAGCGAGATCGCATAAGCCACCTCTGTCGTCCGGATGCCCTCGACAACCATACCCATGGAATCCAGCACCTCATTCAGCGGCTGGCCCTGGCCCAGCATGGAGCCGGCGCGCCAGTTGCGACTGTGCTGGCTTGTTGCCGTTACGACCAGGTCACCCAGTCCGGCAAGGCCGGAGAAGGTTAAGGGATTCGCACCCATCTCAACGCCAACTCGGGAGATCTCGGCCAGGCCGCGGGTAAGCAGTGCCGCCTTCGCATTATCCCCGAACCCCAGCCCGTCGGACAGCCCCGCACCCAGCGCGATAATATTCTTCAGTGCACCAGCCAGCTCTACCCCTAGCTGATCCCTGTTGGTATACACACGGAAGTCGTTGTTAATGAACAGCTCCTGCGCCGCCTTGGCACGGCTCTCATCCGGCGAAGCCACGACGACCGTGGTCGGACAGAGCCGTACCACTTCTTCAGCATGGCTCGGCCCGGAGAGCACCACAATATCGCCTTCGCTGCAGCCCAGCTCCTCCGAGATCACTGTGGACATCCGCTTCATGGTCTCGGTCTCGAAGCCCTTCGTGGCGTGAATGCAGAGCATATCTTCCTTCCAGAACGGCTTAAGGCTATGCGCCACCTGGCGCATTCCGGAAGAAGGCGCCACAATGACTACCGCCTTCGAACCGGAGACGGCAGTCTCCATGTCCGTGGTGGCAATAATATTTCCAGGGAGTTTAATCCCCGGCAGGAAATGATGATTCGTATGTGCTTCGTTAATCTCGGCAGCCTGCTCAGGCTTTCGCGTCCACAGATAAACCTCCGAGTGGTTAGCCGCCAGCACAGTAGCCAGCGCAGTTCCCCAACTGCCCGCGACCAGCACGGTTACTTTATCAGACAACGCGATTCCCCTCCTTGGCTTTGGAGCCGATTTTGTTCTCACGGCCCTGCGAGATCTTCACGATGTTGCTGCGGTGACGCCAGAAGGCGAACACCACGATGACCAGGCTTCCCCATAGCTCCGGCGTCGTATGCTCCGTGAACAGCAGACACACCGGAGTCAGAGCCACAAAGATCAGCGAGCCCAGCGAGACATACCGTGTAAGTACAATAGCGAGAATGGCAATCGCACCGGCAATCAGTGCAGGCCAGAATACCAGTGTAGCCATCACTCCAATCGTCGTTGCAATCCCTTTCCCCCCGCGAAAGTGAAAATAGACCGGCCAGTTATGCCCGATGATGGCAGCGAGTCCGCAGACCACTGCGACCCAGCTTCCCCATCCCCCGGCCCATGTGCCAAGCCAGACTGCGGCAATTCCCTTCAGTACGTCCAGAAACAGCACCAGTATGGCCGGTCCCTTCCCCATCACACGCAGTGTATTGGTCGCTCCCGCATTGCCGCTTCCATATTGGCGGATATCAATCCCCTTAAGCAGCCGGGCGAGCAGTACACTGAAGCTGATGGAGCCAAGCAGATAGCTTATAACGATAACCAGAAGTTCAAACGCCACTACTCTTCTCCCCTAACCTTCGTTCTCGGATTTGCGCCGTGTAAAGAGGCGGATCGGTGTCCCCTCGAAATTGAACGCTGCACGCAGCTTGTTCTCCAGGTAACGTTCGTAGGAGAAGTGCATCAGCGAAGGATCATTGACGAATACCACGATGGTCGGCGGTTTCGTTGCCACCTGGGTGACATAGTTAATACGCAGACGGCGGCCTTTGTCCGTAGGCGGAGGATTAATCGCCACGGCATCCGATACCACATCATTCACCAGATGGGTGGTAATCCGCAGGGCGTGCTGTTGGGCGACATGCTGCACGACAGGCAGCAGCTTCTGCAGACGCTGTTTCGTAAGCGCAGACAGGAATACCACCGGAGCATAGCTCATGAACAGGAAGTGATCGCGGATGTTGCGTTCGAAGTTTTGCATCGTCTTGTCGTCCTTCTCAATGGCATCCCATTTGTTAACGACAAAGACTGAGGCCTTCCCCGCATCATGGGCATACCCGGCGATATGCTTGTCCTGGTCGATGATGCCCTCCTCACCGTTGATTACAACGAGTACAACATCAGCGCGCTCAATCGCCTTCATGGCTCTCATTACACTGTATTTTTCCGTGTTCTCATAGACCTTGCCGCGTTTGCGCATGCCCGCTGTATCGATCAGCACATAACGCTGGCCATCCCGTTCGAACGGCGTATCAATCGCATCGCGCGTAGTCCCCGCAACATCACTGACAATAACACGTTCTTCGCCCAGAATTGCATTGACCAGTGAGGATTTACCCACATTCGGACGTCCGATCAAGGCTACACGGATGACATCTTCATCATATTCCTCATCCACTTTATCCGGCAGACGTTCAACAACCGCGTCCAGCAGATCGCCGATTCCGGTTCCGTGACTTCCTGAAATGCCGATCGGATCACCGATTCCAAGGGTGTAAAATTCATAAATATCTTCGCTGCGCTTCATGTTATCCACTTTATTGATAGCCAGAACGATCGGCTTGCCGGAACGGAACAGAATCTGTGCCACTTCCTCATCCGAACTTGTGAGTCCGCTCTTCGCCTCACACATGAAGACGATCACATCCGCTTCCTCAATCGCCAGCTCCGCCTGAACGCGGATGGATTTCAGAATAGCGTCTTCTCCGTCAATCTCAATCCCGCCAGTATCAATGACACTGAAGGATTTGCCGTTCCAGTCGGAGACTCCATATATCCGGTCACGTGTAATCCCCGGTTTATCTTCTACGATGGCCAGTCTATCGCCAATCAGCCGGTTAAAGATCGTCGACTTTCCGACGTTAGGCCTGCCGACAATGGCCACTACGGGTCTTGCCATATTCATTCCTCCTGTCTTCCTTACGTTACTCATCATAGCAAAAAACATTCCAATTGGCTAACCGTCTTACCCAGGTATTGCCGCTATCCTGTATGCCCTGGAAAAGACAATCGGCGAACCCTCTGATCGAGGGCTCGCCGATTACTTTACCCGTTATGATGAGATAACAAAGGGATTAGTTGTTACCCTTGAATTTGTCCAGCTTGTCGCCGAAACGTTCAGCCAGTGTGAAGCTGAGGCCTTCGTTGCTGAGCGATACGTTAGGATTGTTCAGCACTTCCTTAGGCGCTCTGTCTCTGCTGTTGCTGCGTTCTGGTCTGGCCGAAGGAGCCGGAGCTTCTTCAGTTTCCTTGATGCTCAGGCTGACGCGCTTCTCGGATGGGTTGAAGTCAAGTACTTTCACTTGTACTTCCTGTCCTTCCTTGAGCACTTCATGCGGAGTACCAATGTGCTTGTGGGAGATCTGGGAGATATGCACAAGGCCTTCAACGCCTGGCAGCAGTTCAACGAATGCGCCGAAGTTCACAAGGCGTTTAACTTCGCCTGTAACTACATCGCCAATGTTGATCTTGCCTGCTGCGGAATCCCAAGGACCCGGAGCAGCTGCTTTGATGCTGAGGCTGATTTTGCCCTTTTCAGGATCAACCTTAAGTACTTTAACGCGAACCTTGTCACCTTCGGATACTACATCGGATGGCTTCTCCACATGGTTCCAAGCGATCTCGGATACGTGAACCAGTCCGTCTACGCCGCCAACATCAACGAATGCGCCGAATTGAGTCAGGCGTTGAACAGTACCTTCGATGATTTGGCCTTCAGACAGCTCAGCCATAATCTTCTGCTTGTTAGCTTCGAATTCTTCCTCCAGAACTTCTTTGGCGGAGAGAATTACCTTGCTGTTCTCACGGTCAAGCTCTTTCACTTTGACACGCAGTGTGCGGCCCTTGTAGTCGCTGAAATCTTCAACGAAGTGACGCTCAACCATGGAAGCCGGGATGAAGCCGCGTGCGCCAACGTCAGCCACAAGGCCGCCTTTGACAACATCAGCTACAGTAACTTCGAAGGATTCCTGGGAAGCGAAATACTTCTCCAGATCTTCCCATGATTTCTCGCTGTCGATGGCACGCTTGGACAGCACCAGGCTCTCCTTGTTGTCGTTGATGCTGACAACCTTGCATTCCACTTCCTGGCCGACTTCTACCGCTGCTGCGGCATTGTCCAGCTGAACGGAAGACAATTCGCGAATAGGAATAACGCCGTCGTATTTATATCCAATGCTTACATAAGCTTGGTTATCTTCAATTTTGACGATTGTTCCTTTCACGGTATCGCCTTTTTTCAGAGAAATGATTTCCAGACCTTCCTGGCTTGTCACTTCTTCTTCATTGCTGGCAACAACTTCTGCAGACTCGGTTACAGCGGATTCTACAGTTTCTGCCCCTTCTACGGTCTCGTTATTCTCAACGTTATCCGCAGCTTCTTGATTCTTGATTTCTTCAGACATGTGATTACCCTCCTCGATTCAAAACCCCATTTATTTAAACCCGCGTAGAGCAGAGTTCAAAACAATCATTGCTTCGTTAAACCATTTCACTGTGTTGATTAGTATGTTCCAAAAAATAGCGGTTATGCTGTAATTTATAAGCTATTCACCGAAACAGGAGATTGCCTTCCGGACTTACCGCGAACTGGGCTTGCCGGTACTGATCATTTCATGGATGCGTCCCATAATTACATCGGTTACAGCGTCCAGAGAATCACTTCCCGCACCTTCAAATGCGCTGAGGTCTATGGGTGCCCCATACACAACAGTCATCCGGCGGAACGGCTTGTAGGACCCGATAATGGCTGCCGGTACAACGGCTGCGCCGCTGCGGAGCGCGAAGCTTGCCGCACCCTTCTTGGCTGAACCTGAATCGGAGTTCCGCGTTCCTTCCGGGAAGATGCCCATCACATGTCCGCTGCGAAGCGTATTGAGAGACGTCTTAATGGATTCTTTGCTTACGCCGCCACGCTTGACAGGAAATGCGCCCAATTGCTTAATGAGCCAGCCCAGCACCGGAACATTGAATAATTCCGCCTTGGCCATATATCGTACCTGTCGCTTCAGCTTAATGCCGATCGTCATGGGATCAAGCAGGCTGATGTGATTCGCGCAGAGCAGGACTCCACCCTCCTTCGGCACATTCTCTCTTCCCACAATCTTGAGCGGGAACAGTATGGCATAAATCATACGAAGCAAGGCCACGCAAAATGCATAAATCATAGATGATTTCTCTCCCCGTTAACATAGGTTCTGCAGTGGGAGACGATGGCTTCCACGGCCTGAAAGATATCCATATGCGTCGTATCCAGAAGAATAGCATCCTCGGCACGGCACAGCGGTGAAATCTCCCGGCCTTCATCAAGCCGGTCCCGCGCTGCAATATCATGTTCAAGCTGCTGGAGAGTCACTGTTTCCGTATCCTTCAGTTCCTTGTAACGACGGAGAGCACGCTCCTCCACACTTGCCGTCATGAAAATCTTCACTTCGGCATCCGGCAGTACGGTTGTACCGATATCCCGGCCATCCATCACGACTCCCTTGCGGAGCGCCATCTGACGCTGCAAGTGACTCAGTCTGGATCTAACACCCTCAATCTTCGAATACTGCGACACCTGGCCGCTGACCTGAAGACTGCGGATATGCGGGGTCATGTCTTCCCCATTAATCAGCACTTTCTGCACATCTTTCTCAGGCAGAAGCTCAATCGCCATATTCTGGACCTTCCGGTCCACCAGCTCATGCTCCTCTGCAGCTATGCCTTCACGAAGCATATACCAGGTGATTGCCCGGTACATGGCACCCGTGTCTACATAAATGTAAGACAGCTCCCGTGCTACCAATCGGGCTACAGTGCTCTTGCCTGCCCCGGCAGGTCCGTCGATGGCGACGTTAATTCGGTCGTTAGTATGTGTATCCTGCCTGTCCAACGGGGCATTCCTCCTCAAACACTCTTCCGCAGAAATACGCATATCGACATATCTCTCTTGGAACTTGCTGATATTCTCAAGAAAAAAGCAGGCATTGCCTGCGACTTATAAAATTATACCACAGTTTGAACCCCAGTGCAAAATGACATTGAGGTTTTTTAGGGAGAAAAAAGCTGATTCAGGGCCCTCTTGAAGATTCGCGCGCAGGGAATCAGCGGTTGCGGAAATCGAACTGGCGTTCAAAGCAGTACCGGATAATTTTTTGCCGCTCCGTATCGGAAATGGCCGAGAATTTAACCATGACCAGATTCCGCCCGGTCTCCAGCGGTTTGATCCGTACAATCTCGCCTTCGAAATTAACATGCTCCGTGCTTCCGTTGCGGTAGGAGACGAGCAGCCAGCAGGCCAGCTTGTCGGCCACCTCCAAAGCAATCTTCGCATCGCTTAAGAATGACGTCCCGCCGCCGCCAATATCCTCGGTGCGCACCAGAAAGCGGCTGCCCAGGGCATCCTTAACGGCCAGCTCCAGCTCGGCATTGACACGGAAGAAGCTGCGCCGCTGAATTTTGAAGATGGACTCCGCCGCTGGCTTGCGCAGCCGGACCATCCGGATGACATCTTCCTTGAAGCCGAGCACATGAGTATTGAAGTAATTCTTGATGCCGCCCTCTGTGAGAAAATACACCGACAGCTCATCACCGACGAACAGCTTCTTAAGCCGGCCGTTGCTCTCCTGCATAGGGATCTCTATCAGGATACTCTCATCCTCCATGTCAGCAATCCTTGCCCGGTACTGGATCTCAGACTCTGCCGCATCGCTGGACGCCACCTGGAGGTATAGATATTCATTGATTTTGGGATACAAACCTGTCACCGCCGCTTGAGTTAGTAATAAATGCTAAACCGATTATAGCACGCCCTCTTGAGACCGGTCAGAAATATTATTAGGCGTTGAACACCAGCAGCCGCAACCGGCGCGCAGCAACAAAATAACCCCACAAAGTGGGGCTTTAGCGTAGGTGTTGATTCAGGTACTTTGCGGGGACCCCAAAACATATAGATTCTTATCTTCAAAAAAGACGCCCTCCGTTTCCAGAAATGCGTCTTCTCTATTATAACCGGGCTTATCCGTCTCAAGTGGAACGTCCGGCTATTTATCCTGTGCTCCCGAGGAGGTGCGGATCTGTTCCACCGCTTCCTCATTACCGTCATCGGCATTCAGATAAATCCTGAACTGTGAGCCGTTGATTTTGCCCCCGAACTCATAGGTCAGCAGCTCCACCGCATCTTCATTCTCGATCCAGGCCAGCCGGTTATAGAGCTCCTTGAACTCCGGGTTAAGCATCGCTCTGGCTTCAGCTAAGGAGAGCTTCGGCTTCGGCAGCACACGCTTCTCCTTATGCTCATTCACATAGTCACTTGCCTGAAATCCTATGGCCTCCCCCGTATCCAGCCCGACACGAACCGTCATTTTCTCGGGATAGATGAGCACGCCGTCCTGGCTGCTGACAAAGGTCAGATTGCCCAGATTATCGTACCGGTCAGCACTGACTGCGGTCATGCCGGGATATCCCTTCTTCTCCAGGAACTTGCCCGCCTTCTCCACAGCCTGCTTCATGGATACTTTGGCCGGCCCTACCTCGCGGTTGTCGTTGTAAGAGATCAGCAGGCCGCCTTCCGCCGTGAAGTCCATCGAGACCGGCTCTTTATGCTCTGCTGAAGTCACAGTGGCTGTATAAGAAGCCCACTCCGTTCCCTTCCCATTCTCCTGAATCTTCACCTGTGCCTGCCCGCCCAGCTCGGCGAACTTCATCGCCTTGCCCTTGATCTGGTCAGCGGTAACCGGCTTGCCGCCCAGCTTTTTCACCGACCGCTTATCATAGATACTTGCAACCGAAGGGCCGTAGTCCAGCTCCGGGTAAGCCGCCACGCGTTTATCCACGGTTTTGAATCCGTCGATGATCGTGTTGTCTTCGGCCTTCTGCTCTGTAGCCAGTGCAGTCTCTACATCCATCCAGCGCAGCTTTTTGCCGATGACCTTGTCCTGAACCTTCTGCAGGTCCTTGGAGATTTCAGCCGAATTCTGGTAGAGTGTCTTCAGATTCGCCATCTCCCCCTCTGTCAGCGGCTTCTTGGTGAAGTCACGTACCGCAGCTTTGTAAGAGAAATTAGCGATCTTGGAGAGGAACTCCTCCGTCTCACTGAACGGCAATAGCGTCAGCGGCAGCTGGTTAATCTCGTTCTGCGCCTCGCTGGTAATCCGCCATACATTGACCAGTCCCTTGCGGTGCATTCCATTAGAGGTGGTGTTCACCGCAAGCGTATTGCCCAGCTCACCGTGAAGCCGCTCCACATGGAAGGAGAGATCATGGAACGCGCGCTGATACTGATTCTCCGCTTTGATCAGAATCGAATTCTTCTCCTGATTCTCCTGATACCCCCAGACGAGCGCTCCAAGCAGCAAGAGTGCGGTAAGCGGGAACATTATGGCACTTAATCTTTTGTACATAGGTCCGCATAGCTCCTTTCAGTAGCTTATTGCCGTTAGTTTGACAATAACTGAGAAGTCTTATGCACTTTTTCAAGAATCCGGTCTTCAGGCCCGTTCCTCAATCTCAAAGCCGCTTACACAGCTGCACAGACATTGCTTGAAGCCGGTCTGGACAACACCCTGCTCCTTGTTCCCTCTTAATATGTAGGTTTCGCCGCACTGCTTGCAGACAATCCGAACTTTTACTCGCAAAAAAAGACACCTCTCTCTCCTTTCTGGAATTCCCCGCCTTAAGGAACTGCCCTGTAGGATTAAGTGTGTCCATCTCAATTATAGGTTAACCTCTTCCTCACGCTTCAAAAAGCGAAACGGGGAACGGCTGTTGGCCCGCGCTACCTTCCCCATGCCTCCGTACCATAAAACTGCCATCAATGGCACGATAAACCAGATCCAGTAGTTAGCTGTCGTCGCGAGCAGAAAATCATAGATTCCATGCCACAGCCAGGGCAGAAGCAAGGAAATCAGCAGAATCTTACGGGTCTTGACCCCGCCGGAGAACTTGGCTCTGCCCATATGGTAGCCCATAATTACCCCGAACATGGCATGTCCGGAGACTGGAAGCAGCGCCCTTAGAATCATGGTGCCGATTGAAGCATTGCTGTACCATGCATACATTACATTCTCTATTGTTGCGAAGCCGAGCGAAATCGCTACGGCATATAGTATTCCATCATAGGGCTCGTCAAATTCGGTATGATTGTAAATCATATGGTACAGCACAAACCACTTCAGGGCCTCTTCCACCCCGGCTGAGATCAGAAAGGAATCCACATAAGGACCGCCGTCCAGCCCCAGCACAAGCCCCCTCTGGATAATCATCACCGGCAGCACGATCATCAGGCCAAGCAGGAACACCTTAAGCACCATATGGAGCGGTTCCTGATCATACTTGTCTTTCAGGTAGAAAAAAGTCAGCAGCGCAAGTCCCGGTGCAACTGCTGACGAAATGACCGATAACAAAAGCACCGAATAGCCTCCCTTGCGCTAATACCTAATCTCTGCTGAAGCCGTTATGGCCGGACTGGTACCTTCCCGCTATCTCTTATTCCTGGCGTTTGAAATGATTGCACAGCGTCTGAATCGCATTCTCCGCCATAACCGTCTTGCCGTATTCGGCCAGAACAGCCTGAGTTACCGGAGAGGAATCTCCGAATTCAGCGAGCACGCCTACCAGCCCTGACAGTGCAGCCTCTTCAAATTCCTTCGGATCGAAGTAGAGGTACCATTTATCATTATAAGAATACAGTTGTCCTTGAGAAGTAATATTGCCGATGAGCACATGAGCTGCTTCCACCAGAACCTCGAAATCGCGGAAAGCATATACAATGGAGTCGCTTTGTTCAAGAGTAACTTCCATTTCGTAAATCTCTTCAGGCAATTCATCTTCCCCGGCCCCACCGTACTGATGGTGATCATATTTCCCCCGGGTCACAATAACGACCATGCCTTGCGCGGGCAATGCGAACACTTCCACGGCAAGCGGACCCGTAGCGTCAAAACCTAGCTCGCTGTACGCCTGATCCATCATTTCCGTAAAGAGGTCGTGCACCTTGGGAACCTCCTGCCACATGTCTTCCTTCTGGATGCCCCGCTCGCTCAGGTCGTCAAAAGTGAGGAAAATCCGTATCTTATCTTGACTTAATCGCTCTATTCTCATGACAGGATCCTCCTTTTGCAAGCTCATTTAATATTAATGTATGATGAGTCCCGAGTAATGAGCCAAAAATGGTTACTATGTATGTATGTTATCATTTTGAAGCTACAAATGCACGTAAATAAATATAGATTCAGCCCAATTTGCTGCCCATTATATGTAAAGCCATATTAAAAAAGAATCACTTCAGCGATGCCGGCATCGCCAAAATGATTCTGCAGCGGTTAAATCCGGTTACAAACCGGGTATGGCGGTATGAGTATCTTTGAGAATCTGCTCGACTTCATGCTTCACATCAGGGTTGCTGCGGATGAAATCCTTCAGCATGTTCAGATTTGATTCTTTGGACTTAAGGGAATCCTCTTTATGATCGCCACCGCCGGATACATGTGAGCCGGAGTGGTCATGGCTGCTGCCCGCTGCCGTGCTGCCGAAGCCGGTCATGGCCATCCCCATAATTTTGTCCTTGGCCTTGTCACCCGCATTGTAGGAAGAACCGTTCGAGTGCATCAGGGCCGACATCATGGCGCTGCGTTTTTTGGACATAATCATACTGGCGGCTGCACCAATCAGCACCCCGCACAGAAATGACGAAGTATTCATATCTCCAACCTCCTTGTATGGTAAAATCATGCTTAGTGTTCGCGGAAAGGTAGCCGCTCATACAGCCAAACAACAAGAAAGCGAGATGAAAAAAGTGGGTAAAGCAACAATAACGCTGCTCCTGGCGGCTTGTCTGCTGTCAGCTTGCACTAGCGGCGGGAATACAGGCATCCAGGCTGCGGAGAAGACGCCTCAGCCTGCGGCAGCAACAGAGGCGGCGGAGACAGCCGCATCTGCTACACCTGAGGCAACAGCATCAGCTGCACCTGAGGCCACCGCCTCACCGGAGGCTACGCCTGCGGCAGCCAGCGATGCGCAGGTACCGCTGCTGTATCATATGAACAAGAATTATGACATTGTCCCGAATGATCCGGCGACGAATAAGAAGGTTGTCCTGCTGACCTTCGACGACGGGCCGAAGGAAGCGGAATTAATCAATCCGCTGATGGATACGCTGGACAAGCACAAGGCCAAGGCGATCTTCTTCGTCAATGGTTACCGGGTGAAGGAGCATCCCGAGCTGCTGGAGCTGATCCACAAACGGGGCGGCGTGCTCGGCAACCATAGCTGGGATCACATCGTGCTGAAGGATAAGCCGGAAGCCGAAGTGAAGAAGCAGATTGAAGATGTGCAGAATATCGTCAAGGAAATTACCGGTGAGACCCCTCACTTCTTCCGCCCGCCGCATGGTGCCGGCGGTGACGTAGGCAAAAAAATTGCCGCTGCAAACGGCATGCTCTATATGACCTGGTCCAATGGCTCCCTCGACTGGGAGATGAAGGCCAAGGATACGGGCAAAACGGAGAAGCTGATCAAGAATGTAACCGATCAGCTGCACTCCGGCAGCAATATTCTGATGCATGAGCTGCCTTGGACGGTAGAGGCACTTGACGCTCTGCTGACTACGCTTGAAGGCAAGGGCTACAGCTTTGTAGATCCGCGCAGCATTGAGCTGAAGATGCGCTAAGCTCCGAATCCGTCCATACAAGCAGAAACGGCTGCCCCGCAAGGAGGGCAGCCGTTTTTTTGTCATGCTTATGTGTCCATCACATTGAATCTCTGCGATCCGGAGTGCTGCCGTCCGCAGCGCAGGGTCAGCACATGCATCTCGGCCGGACTGCGCCAGCGCAGCGGCAGATGCGCCGTACCGAACCCCCGGCTGATCAGCAGCTTCAGCGGCGGGAGACCCGCATTATAGCTCCGGGGGATCTCATACATCCCCGCATTATACCTGCGGTAGAACTCATCGGTATGCCGGTTCCCGATCAAGGGCAGTACAACCTGGCCTCCATGGGTATGCCCGGCCAGAATCAGGTCAGCCGGAACCTCCTGCTGCCGGGACAGCCAGAGCGGATCATGCACGAGGATAATCCGGAAGGCTTCCGCATCCGCTTCAGCCACAGCAGGCAGCGGCCCATAGGCCTTCTTGCCGCCTTGCCGCGGGAAATCCACCCCGGTCAGAATAAACTGAGCACCGTCCCGCTCAATGACACAGTTCTCATCCACCAGCAGCCTGGCTCCGCTTCCCCGGATGATGTTATCCACCAGACTGATATTCGCCCTGTAATCATGATTCCCATGTACGGCATATACAGAGGCAACCGAAGCGGCCAGAGTCATATTTTTCAACAGGCGTTCTATGGAAGCACCCTTCTCCGTCATATCACCGCCCAGGAAGACAGCGTCCACCTTCCCCCGCAGCGGGGTCAGCATCTCCTCCGGCAGACGGCGGCGGTGAATATCCGTAATGAACAGTATCCGGTAGCCGTCGAAGACGGCAGGAAGCCGCTCCAGTACAATATCCTGATGATTCAACCGTTTCTTGAAGGCAGCAGCAACCATAAGGAGGCCCATGACCCCTGCTCCCCCAAGGCTCACACCTAATAGAATCAGGAGCACCCTAGTCAACTCCATAGGCTGCCCAGATCCGGCGCCCCGTTAATTCCCCACCACAGGAGGAAGCCCAGCAGCATCAGAAATACAACAATCAGCGAATTGATGAACATTTTGCTGAACCGGATTCTCTCTGACGGATAGCTCTCCGCACGCGACGGAGTCTGCTCCCCTTCCTGCTGTGCCGCCTCACGCTCCGGCCTCCCGGGGGCCCTGCGCCCGGATAAGCGCTCCTTCCTGGACAGGGTCCCTGCCACCGGCACCGGACTTCCCGCACGCTCTTCTGCTGCCCCGGAGGCCGGCTGACGCTTGCCCGCTCTGGCCGGAGGCTGTTGTTCTCTCTTCTGCTGTTTCTGGCGGGACCTTACCCGGCTTAATTGTTCTGTCATGATACCCTCCTGTAACGAATAACCATACCGGAGAACAAATCTATAAGGAAATGGCACAAGATAGGTGCCCACAGACTGCCCGAATGGATGTAGATAAGTCCAAGACCATAGCTGCTGAGGAAGACCCAGCCCGTTGGAATCCAGTGCCGCAGATAACGGACATGAATAACGGCAAACAGTATACTCGTCCAGTACGGCCCAAGCGAATGCTGGATCGCTCCGCGGAAGAGCAGCTCCTCGCACACCGCAACCACCGCCGAAATGACCACAATATGCCACAGCGGCCGTTTGCCGAACAGCAGCTCATTAATCCCCCCGTCATCCATGCTGTCTTCAGGAACAATATGGGTCAGCAGGAAGTCAACAGCAAGCATAATAACTGCAAGGCCAAGGCCCCAGTACACGAAATGTACACTATCCGGAAAATTTAATATGTGAATAGGATTTCTTTTCTGCAATAATATCCATATCAAACCGATAAATAAGGTAAGGCCCTGAGTAATGTACAGATTAATGAGTAACAGCTTGTCTGTTAACTGCTGTGGATCGGCCTTTTTAATTTTGATGTCACCCAATTTGAATTTTTTCATTATAACCTGCCTGTTCTATAAATGTTTTTACATAAGTAAATGTTTTTACATAAGTTAATTCACCTATACGAAGGAGCACCTAATCATGAACAGCCGTACCTCCCGCACTCAAATGATGTACACACTAGGTTTTTTGTTTTTTCTAATATCCGCATTCGCTTCATTTTTCACGGGAGTCAAGGTTGGAGCTGACAAGACAGAGGCCAAGTATTCACAGCTGAAGGACCACCCAAGCGCCCAGGAATTCTCCGGCTCCTACCAGCAGCAGGATCTTGTCACCTTTTATCATAACGTATTTTTGCCTTACCGGGAATTCAAGCGCAATTGGAACGAACAGGTGGGCGTTCTTGCCCGCAGCACGGATGCACGCCAGAATGCGGCAACACTGAAGAATCTGAGTATTCTCGCGGACAAGCAGTATGATAAGGTTACCCAGGATTCGCTCTTCACCAATTCGCCGATGCTCTATGAATCTCAGCTCAATATTCTTAAGAGTCTCACACTCTTCTCCCAAGCCTCCAGTAAGGTGACTGCGGGAGCTTCCGGCGCGGAAGCCGCCAAAGTGCTGAGAAGCGACAACTTCACAACCAGTGCCGTGAGATTCGGGCTGCTCGCCCAGAAGAACTTCTATGATTCCATGCTGAAATGGGGGTCGAAGACCCACCCGTCCATTCCGCAGCAGTCCGGTGAGCTGAAGACACTCTCTTTCATTCAGTGGAAAAAAATGCCGCTCTTGCTCAAGAATGCTTCCATCGCCAATATCATGCTCAACCGCGGCATCTACGCCGGATATGATCCGCAGGATATCACTGCCAAGATTGATGACATGATCTACTCCGGAACCGCCAGCTCGCTGAAGCTGAATGATATTCAGTCCTCCGTCACCCTGCTCATCTCCACCGGTGCGGTGCAGGAGCAGGACTTCATCAAGTGGCGGGAACAATATTACGGCAAAGAGATCATGCCGCAGCTCCCTTTCTTCTACGAGTAGGACCAGTTATTGCATCATAACGAATATTACGGTCCACTTCAAGGCGGACCCGTGCAGAAGAATCCTATTGACACACTTGGCATCACCATGTTACATTATGACAAATTAATCAAGCAAAACCGATGATGGAACAAAGATTACTTGCAGTCTTCAGAGAGCCGGTGGGTGGTGAGAACCGGTGGCGGACATTAATCTTTAGCGCTCCTGAGATATTGTATTGAACACAAGAGTAGATACAATCGGATCACTCCGTTACCAGTGTGGCCTTTGCAGGCCAATGAGGCTGCTTCTTAACCGTCGCAGTGAATTAGGGTGGTACCACGACAACTCTCGTCCCTTACTACGGCAGTAGTATGGGGGTTGGGAGTTTTTTTATTGTCCTATTCCTATGAATCCGGTACCTTTGTATGCTGTTTCTTTTATGCGACAGCGCGTTACCCTGATGTCAAACTGCTTATTACGCTCTTGTAAGTTCTGGTACTGCGGATTGCCTTACCCGGTGATCCTTGGCATATACAATAGCTTTCCCATTTGAAGGAGGACAAGAGACCATGTTTAAAGTATTAGTATCGGACCCGATCAGCGATTTGGGCATTCAGCAATTGATGGACGCAAGCGATGTGACTGTAGACAAGAAAACAGGACTAAGTGAAGATGAGCTAGTTGCAATCATTGGCGAATATGACGGCTTACTCGTTCGCAGCCAGACTACCGTGACTGACAAAATTATCGCCGCCGGTACTAATCTCAAGGTTATCGGCCGGGCCGGAGTCGGCGTGGACAACATCAAGCTGGAGTCAGCCACGCAGCGCGGTGTAGTCGTTATCAATGCTCCGGACGGCAATACCATTACAACCTGTGAACATGCTTTTGCCATGATGATGGCCTTGGCCCGTCATATTCCTCAAGCCTATGCGAAGACGATTTCCGGCGTATGGGACAGAAAAACCTTCCTCGGCGTAGAGCTGCGCGGCAAGACACTGGGCGTACTCGGCATGGGCCGGATCGGCAGCGAGGTGGCCAAGCGCGCCAAAGCCTTCGGCATGAGCATCCTGGCCTATGACCCGTTCCTGACAGCTGACCGTGCAGAGAAAATGGAAGTGAAGCTGGCTTCGGTAGACGACATTGTGCGCGGTGCAGACTTCATCACCGTTCACACACCGCTCACCCCGGAGACCCGCCACATGATCTCCCGTCCGCAATTCGAAGTGATGAAAAAAGGCATGCGCATCATCAACTGTGCCCGCGGCGGTGTCATCGATGAAATGGCGCTGGTAGAAGCGATTGACAGCGGTATTGTAGCCGGTGCTGCGTTCGACGTCTTCGAGAAGGAGCCGCCTGAAGCAGACCACCCGTTCCTTACACATCCGAAGATTATCGTGACTCCGCATCTGGGTGCTTCGACGATTGAAGCCCAGGAGAACGTAGCCATCGATGTATCCGAGCAGGTCCTCCATATCCTGCGCAACGAACCGTTCATCAACGCGGTGAACATTCCGCCGGTTGCACCTAGCGTGATGAACAAGCTGCAGCCGTACTTCACCCTCGGCGAGAAGCTGGGCAGCTTCGCTACGCAGATTACGGACGGAGCGATCCGCGAGATCCATGTTGAATATGCCGGTGATCTCTCGGATGTGGATACCCAGCCGCTTACCCGCTATGTCGTCAAAGGTGTGCTCACCCGCCACTTTGCCGGAGATGTGAACATCGTCAACTCGATGCATCTGGCGAAGACCCGTGATGTGAACGTAGTGGTGACCAAGGCTTCCAAAACCAAAGGCTTCACCAACCTCATCACGGTAACACTCAAGGCTGAGCATGATGAAGAGCGTCTGGTCGCCGGTACCCTGCTGCAGGGCTATGGCGAACGGATCGTTAAGGTCAACAAGTTCCCGGTCGATATTGCTCCGGAAGGCCATCAGGTTGTGATCTCGCATAATGACAAACCGGGTATCATCGGACTCGTCGGCACCCTGCTTGGCGAGAACGGCGTCAACATCGCATCCATGCAGGTTGGCCGGACTATCATCGGCGGAGCGGCCATCATGCTCCTGACCGTTGATAAGGGTGTACCGAAGGAGGTCCTGGTGAAGCTGGCCGGACTGCCGGAGATCAACACCGCTGAGGAGATCATTCTGCTCTAATTCTTATTTCTTCACAATAAAACACTCTTCGGGAGTGCAGGCCCCAGGCTGCGCACTTCCAAAGAGTGTTTTTTGCGTTATATAAGCGGAAACGGCTTGGCCGTCCTTTTAAAGAACGGTACTGCGGATTAGATGATCATTTGCGCTAATCCGTACTCTTGTCTAATATATACCTTATACATGACAACCATTGACATATATAAACAATACATTCAAGGGAGGTTGCAGAATGAGAGCGGATCGTCTGATCACTATCGTTCAAATCTTACAGAGCCGCGGCAAAATCAGCTCCAAAGAGCTGGCGCAAACGCTGGAGGTATCCGAACGTACAATCTTCCGGGATATGGAGGCACTTAGCTTCTCCGGCATCCCCGTGCTGGCCGAGCGCGGCCGGGAAGGCGGCTGGAGGCTGGCTGAAGGCTACCGGAATTCCCTGACCGGAATGAACACCAAGGAGATTGCCGCACTGCTGGTGCCCGCTGATCCGGCAATTCTGCACGCTCTGGGCATTCAGGAGGAGTTCTCCTCGGCCGCCCGCAAGCTGCAGGCCGTCGCTACTCGGCAGCCAGTCACCCCCTTCAGCTTCCTCAGCCAGCGGATTCACATCGACGGAGCCGGGTGGCATCCCTCCGGGGAGACCTATCCCTGCCTGACCGCTTTGCAGGAAGCCTTATGGGAGAACCGCAAGGTGAGCATCACCTATCTGCGCGGGGAGGACGCCGCCGAGCGGCTGGTTGCACCGCTGGGGCTGGTGGTCAAGCGCGGAGTCTGGTACTTGGTCGCAGGGCATGACTGCGAGCTGCGGACCTACCGGGTCTCCAGAATCACTGAGGCCAAAGTCACAGATGAGCTATTTGAGCTGCCGGAGGATTTCGTCCTGTCTGAGTACTGGGAGACCTCCACCGCCGCATTCAAGTCTGCCTTGCCCAGGTACCCCTCCAGCCTGCTTGTAAGAGAGCAAACGATGAAGGAGCTGCAGAAGGAGCGATACGTCGCCCTGTTGCACCAGGAGCCTTCTGAGGCCCCGGGCTGGATCAGGGCCGAGGTTGAGTTCAACACGCCGGAGTCAGCGTGCCGGATCATCCTGTCCCTGGGTCAGGGCATCAAGGTGACGGCACCGCCTGAGCTTGCGGATACGGTTGCTGCGGCTCTGCGCGAAGCGGCAGCATTATACGATTTTTAATAATAGACCAAATGCACTAGTATCCCCTATAATATTACAATACACATTATTATTTATAGGGGGACTTTACATTATGGACTGGATGAACAAGCTGCCGTTGAAACAAAAAATCGTCACCGGATGTTACCTGGTTGCCGCTTTATTCGCTGTCCCTGTCTTAATCACGCTAATCCTTATGGACAGGCTGCTCATCGGCATTATTCTTGTCGCCGTCCTGGCAGCGCTGACTTACCCGCTTGCACGCTTCATTGAGAGAACGCTTACATCTTCATTTGAGGATATCTCCAATGTGACGCACACGATTGCCAAAGGCGACTTCACCAGCCGTGCCGACGAGAATGGCTCCATGGGCGACATTAGCCGCTCCTTCAACACCATGATTGACAAGCTCAAAAAAATCCTGACCGATGCCTCACAGATTACCCGTCAGGTTATGGACGCCAGCCGCGGGATTGAAGACAAGAATCAGAACCTGAAGTTTGTCATGGCGCAGGTGGCCTCCTCCTCCAATGAATTGGCCCTCGGTGCTAACGAAATCTCGGTGGATATCGCTGATATGACCGAATCGATCAAGGATATCGAAATCAAAGTCTCCAATTATACGAATTCCACCAAGGAAATGAATAGAAGGTCTGTACATACACTGGAATTGGTAGAACAGGGACGGCAATCGGTGGATACCCAAGCCGAAGGTATGCGCAAGAACATCCAGGCTACCCGGAAGGTGGCGGATACCATCGAAGCCCTATCGCATAACGCACGAGGCATTACGATGATTACCAAGACAATTACCGAAATTGCTGAACAGACCAATCTGCTGTCGCTCAATGCTTCTATTGAAGCCGCCCGTGCAGGCGAGCATGGCCGCGGGTTCGCAGTTGTTGCCCAGGAGGTCCGCAAGCTGGCCGAGGAATCCACCGCTTCAACCAAAGAAGTGTTCGGTCTGGTACGCAGCATCGAAGCAGATATCAAGCAGGCCATTGATAACATCGCCATTAACGAAGAGGTAGTCCAGGTGCAGAATGAGATGATTACCGAGACGGCCAACATCTTTGCTCAAATTGTGCATAGTGTCCAATACATAACCGAGCAGATTGCCTCCTTCTCCGCAGAGAGTGACCTTATGCTGGAGAGCGCACTTAAGATCTCCGGAGCGATCGAGAATATTTCAGCTATTACCCAAGAGACCGCCGCAGGGACCGAAGAGGTATCCGCAGCGATGAACGAACAGATTCACGCACTGCAATCCGTGGCTGAGGAGACAGAGAAGATGACCTCTGCAGTCTTCAACCTGCAAAAAACGATTCATATTTTCAAATTTTAACCCCGGCACAAAGAGACACACCTGCGGAATTTTCTGCGGGAGGTGTCTCTTTTTTTGGGCAAAACAAAGATTGTTATGTAATATTCACAAATTGTTGAAATTGTGCATAAGGGTAAAAACCGTGCTTTGCACTTCTTTACTATATTCGTTCTATTGTCATAGCTTGTCTATAAGCTAACCTCTTACATCACCGTTACTTAAGTCCTATCACCGAAATTTGCAATGCTGTATATCTAGTGAATTCTTAATATTTTGCAGTAAATCAGCAATGTAATGAGGCTTTGGGCTTACTTCCCTTATTAATCAACCATTAATCAACCTAAATGGCCATTTGCATTTTAAGACTTTAGTCTTCCAGAGACAACCATTTTCAAAAGTTTGAAAATCCAAATATTTAGCCATTTTTACTCCTGAATATTCGTCAAATTCCGAGTTTCTTCTCACAGGGGTTATTGACAAAAGAGGAGCAAGGAATATATTGTAAAGGAAAATTCTCCACAAATTCATTTATAACCGCATACCGGCAAAATTCACCGAAAGGGAATGACGCAAAGCCATGGATCTACAGTCTCATTTCTGAAGTGGGATCATGACAGCCAGGTTGCTGAAAAACTGTGAACGCCTTAGGTTTCGCGTTTGATTATGGTGATTCGTGCAACAGACCTGTGCTCCAATGCTGAGTACAGGTTTTCTATTGCTGACGTATACAAATAACAACTTGCGGGGTGGATGTTCTGAAGACAGTTGCAGATTATATGGCGGAAGCATTACACAATCTGGGAGTCACTCATTCTTTTGGAATTATAGGCAAGTCTATTTGCCCCATCGCTTTGAAAATGGTTGACTACGGTATAGAGTTCATCCCCGGCCGGCACGAATCCAGCTCCGGCTTCGCCGCCGGCGGTTATGCTCTGAAGACCGGCAGTCTCGGGGTAGCCTTCGGCACCTCCGGTCCGGGCGGAACGAATCTGCTCACCGCAGCAGCGCATGCCAAGGCCAATAATCTTCCCGTCCTCTTCATCACCGGACATCAGTCCATCAAGGAGCTGGGCATTCCCCAATGTCAGGATTCCACTTCCTATCTGGCTGATTTGGCGGATATGTTCCGGCCGGCCACCCTCTTCAGCAAGCTCGTTGAACGCGGCGATCACTTCAGCACGATTTTCAACCATGCCCTATCCATCGCCCTCGGTGACCGGAAAGGTCCGGTCCATCTCTGCATTCCGTTTGATGTGCAGACAGAGCGGCTCGCGGAATGCCGGATTGTTCTGCCGGAACGCGAGGGACTAGTCAGTTATCAGAACTATGACCGGGTCATCTCGGCGATTAATCAATCCGCCAGACCGCTGATCATTGCCGGTAAAGGCGTCAACCGTTCAGGTGCCCATCAGGAACTGGTCCAGCTGGCCGAAACCTTCAACATTCCTATAGTCACCTCTCCAGGCGGCAAAGGCGCCATAGCTTATGATCACCCGCTCTACCACGGTCCTGTCGGCGTCGGCGGCTCTTCGCACGGCGATGAATTGCTGAACAACAGTGATCTATTCATTGTTCTGGGCTCCCGGCTGAGCGACATGACCATCTGCAACCTGAAGCCGGAGAATCATCCGCAGCAGCTGATCCAGTTCGATGTAGATCCAACCTTTGTCGGCAAAATACTGTCCTCATCCACTATCGCTGTCGGCGGGGACTTAAGGGACAACCTGGCACTGTATCTTCAGAAGCTGGACCCCTCTATGGTCACCAGGCATGAAATCACAATCTCCAATGCTTACAATGACGAGCTTCCCGTGCTGGCGGGGCTCTCTCTGGCTTCGGTAATGAGCACGATGAGCGACTTGATTCCTTACAACAGCAGCGTGTTTGTAGATGACGGCAGCCATGGCTTCAATGCTGTGAAATGGTTCAATGTCCGCAGGCCCGGCAGCTTCATATTCGATGCCTACTTTGCCTGTATGGGCAATTCAATTGGCATGTCGATCGGCGCCAAGGCTGCCTCTCCCGGGGAGACTGTCTTCTGTATTACCGGGGACGGCTGTTTTATGATGCTCGGAGCTGAAATAAACACGGCCGTTTGCAAGGACATTCCGGTAATTTTCATCGTGGTGAACAATATGCAGCTGGATATGGCGCTCAAGGGCATGGAGAAAACGACCGGCCGGATTGACGGTACGATCTTCGAGGTTCCGATGGATGCCGTGAAATTCGCCGAATCGCTGGGTGCAGCCGGCTTCCGCTGCGAGACGCAGGAGGAGTTCGCTGCCGCAATCCGCGAAGCTGTGGCCCTTAACAAGGCAGCTGTCATTGAGCTGCTGACTGACCGTGATGAAATGCCTCCTACGGCCCACCGAACGCTGGATCTTACGTAAGGAAGCCATATCCGCACACCTTTTTTTTAACCTACTGTCAGGAGGACATAACGTGAACAAGAGCATGAACAGCGGACTCGATCATTTCACTGATCTCTCAGGAGATTATGGGGCCAAGGCCCTGGCTCCGATCAAAGAGCATTTTCCGGAATTAGCCGAATATATCATGGGCAATGCTTATGGCGATATTTTTCAGCGGACCACGATTGGCTCTGACTGGAAGGAGATTGCAGTGATCTCGTCTCTGATTACGATGGGGCAATATGAACAGCTGGGGGTTCATTATGTAATGGCGCTCCGCGTTGGCATGACCGTCGAGCAGATCAAGGGCGTGCTGCTGCATCTGACCCCTTGCGTCGGTGCCCCCCGGGTGATTTCGGCCTTTAATGTGCTGCTGGATACCCTGGAGGAGATCAAAGAAAAATCTTCATAAATCTACAAATTTCGACTTTTGATTGCACGTTTCAGTATGATCTGGTTATAATGAAGGCAAAATATCCCAAATCGAATTGCGGTTTTGTCGAATAGAGTCGCAGGAATAACGTTTTGGAGGTATTGGAAATTACACTTAGGGAGAGATCAACATGGGACAATTTATTTTGAAGACAGATACTGCGAAGAAAGTAATCAATATTGAGCTGGAGGGAACCTTCTCTAACGAGGACGGGCTCAAATCTATACAGGCTTACCAGCAGACTATTAACCCGATCAGCCCTGCTGAATATGCACTAGAGATCGACTGCCGCAAGCTGAATGTAACCGCTCCTGATGTTGTACCGCTGCTTGAAGGCTGCTTCATCATGTTCAAGGCTGACGGCTTCCAGAAAGTGAGTCTTACCCTGGAAAATAACCCGATCCTCAAAATGCAGCTGGCACGCCTGGGCCGCAAAGCAGGACTTGAGAATCTGGAGATCACTTCAACCGTACAAGCTTAATAAATACAATTTAAACCTAAATCAGCCGCTTGAAACGCACATGTTCATTCATTAAACCGGCTGCTAATGCTGGAAGAGAGTTTTGTAAGAAGCAGATTTGTGAGAAGTATAGCTAACAAAACTTTAGGAGGTCTGTACTATGGCGGGGATTCGCATTAAGGACATTGATATCTACCATCCAGACAAAAGAATCGGCAATGACTTTTTCATACAGCATTTTGACGATAAAGGTATTGATATCCGTGGACTGCTGGCTACTCTGGGCCGTCAAAACCGCTACAGCATCGACAGCCCGGATGAGAACTCCCTGACAATGGCTTTTGAAGCCGCAAGTAATGTTCTGGAGAAGACCGGTCTTACCGGCCCTGACATTGACCTGATCGCTTATGCAAGCCAGACTCCTGAATATATATTTCCTACGAACTCATTGATGATTCACCGCCTGATTAACGGGGCCTCGCATACCATCTGTATTGACAGCAATGCCAACTGTGCCGGAATGACCGCCTCGGTTGAACAGGTCAGC
This sequence comes from Paenibacillus sp. FSL R7-0302, assembly GCF_038006885.1. NCBI lineage: Bacteria > Bacillati > Bacillota > Bacilli > Caryophanales > Paenibacillaceae > Paenibacillus > Paenibacillus sp. FSL R7-0302. The sequence continues at coordinate 1,872,742 of NZ_JBBOWB010000001.1, read as the reverse complement.
CGCCAGATGATGGCGAACCCGAGAATCCGCCGCGCTCTCGTCATCGGCTCCGATTATGTGGCGCCACATGCGGACAAGAATGATCCGGTATATTACGCGAACTTCGGTGATGCCGCTGCCGCTGTCATTCTGGAGCGCGATGAGCATTCGGTCGGCTTCATTGACTCTATCTACCAGACAGACACCTGTGTGTACGGCAACTCTCTGTTCCCGGCAGAAGGCCTGGCTAAGCTCGGACGCACCGGTGTGGCCGCAGGAGAGTTCAATGTGAAGTTCATTCCATTTGATGATTCCATCTGTGTGGATGCTGCTTCCGAATCGATCAACACTCTGCTGAGCAACAACGGGATTGCCCCTGAATCGGTCAAGGCTGCCTGCTTCTCACAGCTGTCTCTTCCGAACATCCAGGCCGTCTCCGGCAAAACCGGCATTAACCCTGAGGCCGCAGTCTACATAGGCGATGAGTTCGGCTATACCTCGACCAGCAGCCCGTTCATTGCCCTTCACAAAGCCGTCACTACAAGGCAGCTTGAACGCGGAGACAAGGTCCTGTTCTGGACCGTAGGTGCCGGATGGCAGAACGTTGCATTTGTAATGGAGTACTAGTCTTACTGACCGTTCACTTCTGTTTCAGAGTAAGCATACGGCCCGCAGCAGAGTTTCTGCCTGCGGGCCGTTTCTGTTCTTAATGCCTCTACTCTGCTCTAAAGTCTGCCTTCGTGCTTGCCCTCATGCTTCTCCCAGCCCATCGTGCGCGATACAGCATCCTGCCAGGCGCCGTATCTGCGTTCCCGTTCCTCCGGCTCCATCTGCGGCGAGAAGACCTTCTCGGCCGTATTGAAGCTCTCCAGCTGCTCACGGGTCCATACCCCGGAGGTAAGTCCGGCGAGCAGCGCAGCGCCAAGTGCTGTAGTCTCCGCATAGGTTGTACGTGTCACTTCGCTGCCCAGAATATCGGCCTGGAACTGCATCAGCAGATTGTTGCGCACCGCACCGCCGTCTACCCTCAGACCGGTGAGCGGCATGCCGGCGTCCTTCTGCATCGCGTCGATGACATCGCGGGACTGGAAGGCCAGTGATTCCAGTGTAGCCCGTACCAGATGTGCGGAGGTGGTCCCCCGCGTCAAGCCGAATATGGCGCCCCGCGCATACATATCCCAGTAAGGCGCACCCAGTCCTGTAAAGGCCGGCACCACTACAACTCCTTCACTCTCGTCCACTTCACTGGCCTTCTCTTCCGAGTCGGCAGGCGCGACGATCAGCCCCAGCCCCTCCTGCAGCCACTGCACAGCCGCTCCAGCCACAAACACACTGCCCTCCAGCGCATAATAGAGCTCATCGCCCATGCCCCAGGCTACCGTGGTCAATAGGCCATGACTGGATGCCACAGCTTCAGTCCCTGTATTCATAAGGATGAAGCAGCCTGTTCCATAGGTATTCTTGGCACTGCCGGCTTCCAGGCAGGTATGGCCAAAGAGTGCCGCCTGCTGGTCCCCCAGCACCGACCGGATAGGAATCTCCAGACCGAACCACTGCTGGTCACAGATACCGAAATCTCCGCCCGACATCCTCACCTCCGGCAGAATGGACGGCGGAATACGCAGCTTGTCCATCAGCTCTTCATCCCACTGGCGCTCATGCAGGTTATACATCATCGTTCTTGAAGCATTGGTAACGTCTGTAGCGTGTACGGCACCCCCGGTCAGCTTCCAGATCAGCCAGGTGTCTACCGTTCCCGCCAGGAGCTCTCCCTTGCCCGCACGCTCTCTTGCTCCCGGTACATGATCCAGAATCCATGCCAGCTTGGTCGCCGAGAAATACGCGTCGATGACCAGCCCCGTCTTGTCCGCAATGACTCCGGCCATCCCCTGCGATTTCAGCTCCTCACATTGGTCTGCTGTCCGCCGGTCCTGCCAGACAATTGCCGGATAGATCGGCTCGCCTGTAATTTTATCCCAGATAAGTGCGGTCTCCCGCTGGTTGGTAATGCCGATTGCCGTGATGTGATCAGCCGGTACGGAGCTTGCTGCAATGGCATCTCTGGCTGCTGCAAGCTGACTCTCCCAGATCTGCTCCGGGTCATGCTCCACCCAGCCCGGGCGGGGAAAGGATTGCCGGATCTCATATTGCCCCTGCGAGATCACTTCCGCCTCTGCATCAAAGAGAATTGCCCGTGAGCTGGTAGTACCTTGGTCCAAGGATAAGATCATAATGCCCAGCCTCCTGCAAGCCTTAGCTTGAAATATATGTTTCACGATGAACAATATTAATGTGCTGATTTCAACAAAAAGCACCTCTGCTCTCAGAGGCGCTGTCATGCATGGTCTTGGTTTACTGTTTTTCGACAGGAAGCCGCAGGGTAAATGTGGTGCCTTCTCCTAGCTTGCTGGAGGCATAAATGCTGCCGTGATGCGATTCGACGATATTCTTCACAATCGCCAGCCCCAGCCCCGTACCGCCCGACTCTCCGCGCAGACGCGCTTTGTCGGCTTTGTAGAAGCGTTCGAAGATAAACGGCAGATCCTCGGGGTTAATGCCGGCCCCCTGATCTCTGATCTGTATCTCCACATAGCTCCGGCCTTCCAGCGTTGTTGTATCCGCAAGGATGGATATCCTCCGGTCAGCCGGGGTATGGCGGAAGGCATTATCCAGCAGATTGGTCAGCACCTGCTCCAGCTTGTCTTCATCGGCTGCCCCCAGCAGCAGCTCCTGTTCAGGCCTCTTAAGCTCCAGCATGATATCCCGCTCCTTGGCTCTGACGGAGAACTTGCGGTATACCCGCTCCAGCAATTCTCCCACATCCACCCTGGACTTCAGCATATCCGTATGTCCTGCTTCCATGCGCGCCAGGTCCAGCAGATCCTTCACCAGACGGCCCATACGCAAGGATTCATCGTGAATGACCTGAACCAGCTCACTGCTCTCCTCCGGGGAGGAAGCCATCCCGTCTAATAGTGCTTCACTGTAGCCCTGCATCATGGATAGCGGGGTGCGGATCTCATGGGATACATTGGCCACGAAATCACGCCGCATCTTCTCCAGACGCACCTCTTCCGTCACATCCCGCAGAACGGCAACAGCTCCGCGCAGATGATCTTCGGAATAGAGCGGTGCCATGTGCACCGACCATACCCCCTGCCGGACATGGACATTGGAGCGTTGATCACCCCCGCCCTCAAGGGTGCTGAAGAACAGCGGACGCAGCGGCGGCGGCACCTCACTGGAAGCGGAGGCCTTCGGAACGAGCCCGGTATCCTCTTCCTCCTCCCAGGCAAGATCACTCCAGGTTTCGAGGAGGGTCTGGCCATGCGGATTGGTGAGGATGATCCGGCCTTCGATATCGAAGGTAATTACCGCATCGCTCATACTGCGCAGAACACTGGATAAATGCCCTTTTTCATTATTCAGACTGCGTATATTCTCTTCCAGCTCTTCTGCCATATGGTTAAATGAGGTAGCAAGCTGGCCGATCTCATCGCTTGTGACCAGGGTCAGTCTTGTTCCATACTCGCCGCGGCGGATGTCATTCGCTGCCTCAATAACCTGCTGCATCGGCTGGGTGATCTTCGTGAACAGGAACAGAGCAAAGAAGGTGGTCAGAGAGAACCCGATCATGCATGTATACATGAACAAGCGCTTGATTGCCCCGGAATTGGTGAAATTACTGTCGATGTAAGGCAGCAGGAACAGCCCGAGTGTAATGAGCACGACAGCAACCAGGAAGATGATCGTGATCCACAGCTTACCGACAAGGCTTCTCCAGAAGTTCACTTATTTAGGCACCTCTAGCTTATAGCCTACTCCCCATACCGTTGTAATCATCGCTGCCGATTCCGGGGATACCTTATTCAGTTTTTCACGCAGACGCTTGACATGGGTATCCACAGTGCGCAGATCTCCGAAGAACTCATAATTCCATACATCCTTCAGCAGCTCCTCACGCGAGAATACCTTGTCCGGTGAGATGGCCAGATAATGCAGCAGCTCGTATTCCTTGGGCGTCAGACTTACCTCTTGGCCGCCTGCACTTACGCGGTGTGCATCATGCTCAATAATCAGGAACGGGAACACGATATTGTTGCTTGAATTACTCTCTTTGGACAAAAATGCCGTTGCGGAAGAACGGCGCATGATCGCCTTGACCCGGTAGATCACCTCGCGCGGACTGAATGGCTTGACGACATAATCGTCTGCCCCCATCTCAAAGCCCTGCACCCGGTTGATCTCCTCACCCTTAGCGGTAAGCATCAGGACCGGTGTGGACTTCACCCCTCTGAGCCGGGTCAGCACTTCAATCCCGTCAATCCCAGGCAGCATCACATCCAGCAGAATCAGACCGTAGTCATTCGCGGTTGCTTTGCGCAGGGCAATTTCCCCGTCCTCTGCCTCATCAATTTCATAGCCTTCTTTTTCAAGATACATTTTGAGCAGGCGGCGGATACGTTCTTCGTCATCCACCACCAGAATTCTATTCAAGTGCTCAGCCATTTACACAACAACCCCTTCATCAATTACAGTAGAACGTCACCCTGGATCATACGCATGCCCGGAAGAAGCCTGAGCTTATCAGTCCGTTCCCGCATATGAATGAAGTCCGGCGATAACCAGATTAACGCCGACCAGGGTAAACATTACGATTAGAAAGCCGAGTACAGCGAGCCAAGCGGATTTGCGTCCCTGCCAGCCGCGGGCCAGCCGCAGATGGAGATACGCACTGTAGAACAGCCAGGTGACGAGAGCCCAGACTTCCTTGGGGTCCCATCCCCAAAATCTGCCCCAAGCCACCTCGGCCCATATCATTGCAAAAATCAAAGCCCCCAGTGTGAAAATCGGGAACCCGATGGCGATTGCCCTGTAGGTAATCTCATCCAGGTCATTCTCATCAATTCCATCAAGTACCGGATGAAGGGCCTTCCCAAGCGGCTTACGCACAGCCAGCCGAAGAAGCCCGTACAGGAGCAGTCCGGACAGCAGTGACCAGATCACAGTGTTGAACTTGCGCCCTGCATTGACGCCATTCATCCAGGATGGTGCTTGAAACAAAGGCTTCTGAAGCCCGAGAAACGGCTGGAAGCTCTCAATTTCGCTATGGTACGGTGCCACAATCGGCGGCATTTTATAACTCACTTTCTCTATTGTACTATCTTCCTGCCCGGGGCTGTCAATCGTAACGTTCGAACGGACAAAAACAGATTCATAGCCCGCGCCGCGGAAGGCAAATACTGATCCAAGAAACCCAATTATAACAATGATCGAGAACAGAGTAAATTCGACCAGCCGCTGCTGCTTGCGGTCACTGTGTTCCTTGCTGTCAAATTTCACTGTCCGCAGCAGATACATCAGCCCGGCGGCAAAGCCAACCGCGAAGAAGGATTCCCCGAGGGCAGCGAGCGTGACATGAATATTCAGATAGATCGACTTCAGCGAAGGAATAAGCGGCTGTACTTCCTGCGGAAATACCGCAGCATAGGCCATTACAACAATCGAGATCGGAACCGCGAATACCCCGAGAATCATCTTGCGGTAAATGGCGAAGATCACCGTAAAAGCCACCATCACCATCATTGATAGGAAGGTCATGAACTCATACATGTTACTTACCGGAATATGACCGGCCCCCATCCAGCGGGTAATGAAGTAAGCCAGATGGCAGAGCAGCCCGAGTGAGGAGGTAATAAAAGCAATCCGGCCCCAACGTGCAGTATGCTCCTCCGGCTTCCTGCCCGACCATTTGCGGCCCATAATAGCAATGGTGAACAACATGAAGGCACCGCTGTATAAGAAAAATGCGGCTATAAAGACGTCACTGCTGAAATCGAGCAAGTTCATGCCATGCCTCCTCCGTTGTCCAATGATTTGTCATCGACTGTCATGTCTATCTGCTCCAGAATAGAAACAAGCTCACGGCGGAAGCCGAACCAGTTCTTGTTCGTGTGGCCTCCAAGCACCAGCTGTCCGTCCTCAACGATCAGCCAGATGCGTCTGTGCTGCCAATAGAAGCCGAGAATCAGCCCCAGCATGACAATACCCGCACCAATCCAGACGAACGGCATTGCCCGGTCCACACGTATATTGAGATAGGTGGTGGATTCCGAGAAATCCACATCCGTCATACTGCCGACCTCAAGCTCCAGAAACCGTGTGCCGCCTCCAAGCTTGTCGTTGATGGCCTCCTGCTGGAAGCGCTCCTTGTCCACCTGCTTCGGGAAATAGAAATATTGCTGCCCCTCTGCCGGCAGATCCGGACCACGGATCAGGAAGAGAAACGCCGGAGCGTTCGGATAAGGGGAGGTGGAGACCGGACGGCCTTCCTCATTCAATCCGAAATCCATATACTTCTCCTTCAGTTCAAGCGTGTATGGTCCCGCCTTGAAGCTGCGCTGCGGATTCTTCATATCCAGTCTGAACTTGCCGTAGCTCTCGCCGGTTGCAGCATTGACCAGATCAGGCTGCACGGAACGCAGCACAGGCGTAAGGTCATAGTCAAACTGATACGCTTTCATTCCCTGGTAGCTTAGCGGAGAATTCACCTGAATGTCGTGCCTGGCCACTTCCGCCAGCTGAGGCTCCTTGGAGGGATCGCTGCAGTCTGCCGTACATTCATATAGAACCGCCTTCGTCTCGTAGAGCTTAGGGAGAACCTTCTTGCCCCGGAATTCCTCGGGCATCTCTTGTTCACTATAGAATTCTACCGTGAATTTCTCATTCTTCAGGTACATGCTGGTGTCTGGTATCCTTACTGTCTCTCCCTGCGGGAAGGCAAGATGCTGATCCATATTCAGACCCGGCAATCCCCTGGCAAGCACAGCAAGCAAAAATATAATCAGGCCGATATGTATTACATAAGGTCCCCAGCGGCTGAAACGGTGTTTCTCGGCCAGTAAAGCGCCGCCCTCCGTCCGCACGCGGTATCCTTTCTTCCTAAGCGGCTGAACGATCCGTGCCACCCATTCCTCCGGCTCCCCCTCCACTGCTGTATTCAGCGTAAGCTTTTGACGGGTAAGGAACTGGCGGTGCTTGCGGATCTTCTGCCGGGTTAGTGCCTTGTAGAGCGGAAGCACGCGGTCCAGGCTGCAGATGACCAGAGAAGCTCCAATCATAACCAGCAGTGACACGAACCACCAGGATTCATAGGTATGCGAAAGGCCGAGTCTATAATATATATTCCCGGCTGTTCCATACGTTTGTTCATAATAGGTTGAAGCGTCAATATTCAGAAAGGTGCTCTCTTGCGGAAATATCGTACCTAGCATCGCACCCAGCAGCGTCAGCACAATCAGGTAGATGGCTATTTTGACGGAGGAAAAAAAGTTCCAGACCTTGTCGATCACTCCCGGACTTACCTTTTGTGAACGGCGGGCCACCCCGTCGTAGCGCATCTCCAGGTTCCCCGAAGCGTTCTCTTCCTTCTCATCCAGCGGCTTGCCGCAGGCTTCACAGAGTACCGTTCCTACAGGATTCTGGTGACCGCATTCGCATTTGGTGTTGCTGATCAGCGGCTCATGCTTACTCATGGTCCCACCAGCTTCCCGATTTGCTCGTCAAGCGAGCTCAGATCCAGCTGGCCGATATGAATGCTGTCCACCCTGCCCTTCGTATTAATGAAGAAGGTAGTGGGCAGCGGGGAGACCCCGTAGCTGCGGACCGCGTCGCGTCCCTTATCCATTACAACCGGAAAATCAATATCCACGAGCTTCACGAAATTGTCCACCGTCATCTGATCCTCGCCCACATTCACGCCCAAGACCACAACACCCTGGTCCTTCCATTTCTCCCACTGCGCCTGCAAGGCAGGCATTTCCTTCACGCATGGTGCGCACCAGGAGCCCCAGAAGTTCAGAACAACCGACTTCCCTCTGAATTCCTCCAGCGTATGGGTCGCACCGTCCAGCCCAAGCAATTCAAAATTTGGCGCTTTTCCGCCTTCTTTAGGCTTGCCGTCTCCCCCGAACACAGAGGAGCTGATGGCATAACCCCCAAGCAGAACGATTAGTAATAGTATCACGATTTGGATTGGCTTCCTGGCTTTGCCCATGCAGGGGTACCCCCTTCTGTGACGCAACTCATTACTTTAGTTGTAAGGTGTGAACATCCTATGAACATTATAACGAATATTGTCACAGTTTTAGGAGGGGAAATTGTGAACTTTATGTGTCTTTGCGTGTCTGATTGTCCCGGAGCATTCCCGCTTTGGCAATTTGCTGCAGATGATTGATCTCATCCTTCGTCAAATGGCGGTAGGAGCCGCGCTTGAGATTCTGGAGCAGGATATCCCCGAAGGAAATCCGCTTCAGGCGGATCACCGGATGCGACACGGCCTCGAACATCCGCCGGACCTGGCGGTTGCGGCCTTCATGGATGGTGATGCTGATTACCGCTTCCTTATTGGCTTCATCGATATCCTTGTACTCGACTTCCGCCGGAGCGGTCATGCCGTCTTCCAGCTTAATGCCGGCCTTCAGCTTGTCCAGCGCTGTGCCGTGCGGCACACCCTTGACCGTGGCCAGATACGTCTTCGGCACATGATGCTTCGGATGCGTGAGCAGGTTGGCAAACTCACCGTCATTCGTCAGCAGCAGCAACCCTTCCGTATCATAGTCCAAGCGGCCTACAGGGTATACGCGCTCTGTGATTCCTTTCAGGTAATCCGTTACTACCTTGCGGCCCTTGTCATCCGAGGCGCTTGTAATTACCCCTTTGGGCTTGTTGAACATAATATAGATTTTATTCTCGCCCCGGATCAGTCTGCCCGAGACTTTAATAATATCGGTTGCGGGGTCCGCCTTCGTGCCAAGCGTAGTTACGAGTTCCCCGTTGACTTCCACTTTACCGGCCAAAATCATTTCTTCACATTTACGTCTGGACGCAACACCTGCTTGCGCCAATATTTTCTGTAATCTTTCCATTTTCGACTACTCACCTCAGGTTAATGATAACCATCGGAGGCATAAATCACAAGATCATTCCATGGAAAAAATGCTCCGGGGCAAGTTTCACTATGCGGCTCCACCGTAAGCGGCGACATTTGATAGCGCCCGGACAGCTCCAGTATAAGCTTCCCCGCCGCAAACAGCTGCTGCTGGCGCTCCGGAAGCTGGGGCAGCTGCTCCGCCTCCCCGTAGTTGCCTTCGAGGCAAATATGAATATGCTCCGGGTCTGTCAGCAGCGGCGCCGCATAGACCGAGCCGTTCAGCCCGACCCAGAAGTCGAAGCCTTTGCCGTTAATAGACGGACAGCGGGAATGATGCAGAATAAAGCCCTTGTAGTCCACCCTTTGTCGTCCTCCCTCCGTATTGCTGAAATAGCATATGAAGTGGGGGGGCGGGCGGTGAGGACTGTTTGTTAAAATGTTTTGGAGCGGGGCCAAAGAGAATAAAGGCGTTGACTAATCGTAACTCCGGGGAATGTTTGGACTTCCGGCCGCTGTTAAAGTTGGATTTCCTTGATTTGACTGCCCTGCGGCAGTAGAAATCCAACTTTAAAGGCGGACGCTGGCGCTCCTCCAGTTCCAAAATTCCTCTCCGTTACTCCGTCTACGCACGGGCAAACCTAATAACAAACAGTCCTCACCTCCCGGAAGGGGGTGAGGACTGTAGGGAAGCGGCAAGCGGCTGCGGGGCAGCGCTTAGGGACCACAACCACTGGCGGCAGGTTGCCAGGGAAGTGCCGACTTTTCCTGAAATCAGGTGCACTATTACCCTTCATTTACTCATCTAGCCAACTTTTGCTGAAATCAGGTGCATTAATACCCTTCATTCACCCATTTGGCCAACTTTTGCCGGAATCGGGTGCATTAATACCCTTCATTCCCTCATCTAGCCAACTTTTGCTGAAATCAGGTGCATTAATACCCTTCATTGGCTCATCTAGCCGGCTTTTCCTGAAATCAGGTGCATTAATACCCTTCATTGGCTCTCTCCTGAAAGCAAACAATTGGAAAAACGTATCGTAATTTATGAGTTTCGGGGAAGTTGGTTGAAGCAGGTGGAAAAAGAGCATTTAATTTGTTTGATTTCACGACTTTGGCGAGAATACGTATAATTAAGCGGCATTTTTCCAACTGTTGTCTTCACAACGTTCATTCGTCTAGCAGCAGGTGGAGGAAAATCCATCCATTAACCTACCTTCTATAACCCACTCCCTACCCGAATACCAGCAGACATACAGCAATGGCAGCAATAAAGCCGATGACGTCCGAGAACAGGCCCACTTTCAAGGCATAGCGGCCGTTGCGGATGCCTACTGCGCCGAAATAGACAGTCAGCACATACAGGGTGGTGTCTGTGCTGCCCTGTATAGTAGAAGCAATCATACCGATGAGAGAGTCCGGGCCGTGGACGCGGATCAGGTCTGTAGTATAGGCGAGTGATCCAGTGCCCGTCAGCGGGCGCAGGAGACCGAGCGGAAGCACCTCTGACGGAATACCCAGTCCCTCCATCAGAGGGCTTACAAAGCCCATCAGGAAGTCCAGCGCACCGGACGCGCGGAACACACTGATCGCCACCAGCATGCCGACCAGATGGGGGATAATCGCGATCGCGGTACCGAAGCCATCCTTCGCCCCCTCCACGAAAGATTCATAGACCGGAACCTTACGCGTGAAGGCATACAGCGGAATAAAGGTAACCATGACCGGAATCGCCCAGGCAGAGATCAGACTGATCAGTTGTAACACGGACGGTCACCCTTTCACCGAAGAATGTGGGAGCGCCCCGCTCCCGTTTGCCGGGCCGCTCCCGGCCTTCAGGACCGGCGGCGGTCCGGGCGGCCTGCGGAGCAGGGTCAGGCGGCGGAACAGCCTGTCCGCAGCAATCGCCGCCAGGGTAGCCACGGCCGTCGCCGCCAGGGTGGTCCCGACGATGGCCGCCGGGTCCGCCGATCCGTAATTCAGCCGGATCGCAATCAGCGTCGCCGGAATTAGAGTGATGCTGGCAGTGTTCAGCGCAAGCAGGGTACACATGGCCGGCGTCGCGGTCTCCTTATCCGGGTTCAGCGTCTGCAGCTCCTGCATCGCCTTAATGCCCATCGGAGTGGCTGCATTCCCCAGCCCCAGCAGGTTGGCGCTCATATTGGAGAGAATGTAGCCGATCGCGGGATGACCTTTGGGCACATCCGGGAACAGAAAGGAGACTACGGGACCCAGCACTTTGGAGATTTTCTTCAGCAGATCGGCATCCTCAGCAATCCGCATAATGCCCAGCCAGAACACCAGCACACTGATCAGCCCGAAGCTGACGGTCACCCCGCTCTTCGCACCATCGAATACGGCGGCGGTGAACTCGTTCATCCGTCCGTTCACTGCCGCAAAGCCAAACCCGATCAGAATCATCCCCAGCCAGATTCCATTTAACATCGGTATCCCCTCCCCCGGTTCATTCTTTATACTCTGACTAACTGAACAGCTTCACTATTCCCCCATGTGGAACAGCGCCCGCAGCGCACTGCCGAAGGCCTGCAGCCAATTGCCCGCCGGATAGGCGGAGGCGCTCGCAGCGTTGTATTTTTCCACATATGGTGAGGTCTCCGGCGGGAGCTGGCCAGGCGTATACACCGGAACCCGCCCGATCTCCTGATCTCCCAGCTGCAGAATAATCACACCCCTGAACCCGAAGTTAACATCGCCCTCACTCCCGTTGGCACCCGCTTCTGTACTGCTTCCGCCCTCACTCCCGCTGGCATTCATACCTGCCCTGCCCGCGCCTGCACTTACACTGGAGCCCGCACCTGCACTCCCCGTACCCGCAGCATTACCACTCTCAGCAGCCTGCGCTTCCGCATTAAGCACCAGCTTGTTGACGAGCCTGGCTTCCTCCCCCTGACCAAGCGGATACGCGAAGGCCTTGCCGGTCACCAGACTGTAGCCTTTTACGGCCTCGCCCCGCTCGACCAGCGTCTTCAGCGGATAATGGTTGAAGCCGAAGTCCAGCAGCGAGGAATGGTCGTTCCAGTCATTGCCGTCGTTCAGCGTAACCGCCACGAGCTGCTGCCCGTCCCTTGTAGCGGAGCTGACCAGGCAGCGCAGCGCTTTTTTGGTATACCCCGTCTTCACCCCGTCCGCTCCTTCGTAGAGGCGCAGCATCTTATTCTTATTGCTCCATTTATAGTCCCATTTCTCATAGGGATTGTCCGCCGTCTTCTCTTTGGTGGCTACGATCTCCTTGAATACCGGGTTATGCATCGCATATGCGGTCAATACGGCCAGATCATTCGCACTGGAAAAGTGGCCTTCTGCATCTAATCCATGCGGATTGGCAAAATGCGTATTTTTCAAATTCAGCTCCTGCGCCTTGGCATTCATCAGGTAGACGAACCCCTGCTCCGAACCGCCGACATGCTCGGCGATTGCAGTTGCCGCATCATTGCCGGAGCGCAGCATCAGCCCGTACAGCATATCCTTCAGCGTCATTTCTTCGCCCAGCTTCAGGTACAGGGAGGAGCCCTCCTTGGCAAAAGCATTTTTACCAACCTTGACCTTCGACGTAATATCACTGTTCTCTATCGCCACAAGGGCGGTCATAATTTTGGTCAGACTGGCAATCAGCATCGGTTCATCCCCGCGGCTGCTGTACAGAATTCTTCCGGATGTCACATCAATCAGCGCCGCCGCCCTGGCATGGGTAGAGATCGAACGGTTCTCTGCACTAACGGCAGACACCGGCACCAGCGCAAGCAGCAGCACACACAACAGTAAGGACAGCATAGATTTTCGGGTTAATGTCTTCATGTTCATCCTCCGGCTTCTTATCCGTTCCTTACGCAACGGTTCATCAGTCTTGCCTGGTTGTACAAGTGTATGCGGGGCATGGGGCAGGTATGTCCTATCCTCCATCATCCGGCAAAAAAGGGATACCACCCTCTTAGGTGATATCCCTGACAATTCATACTTTGCTTAATTCGCTCAATCTAATGTGTTGACGAATGGTCAGACGAGCCGGACCCGGTCTCCACAACGGTTTTGGTTACCTTGGAGCCGGGAATATCTGAAGCTTCGGGAACCATGCCGGGCTGGAACATATTCTGGATTTTGTCGAGCAGGTTAGGCGTGGCATCAATAATTTTCTCGAACAGATGAGTCTGATTATCCAGCGGCACAATATGTACCCCTTCCCTACCAACGACCAGAAAAGCGATTGGACGAATAGACACGCCGCCCCCGCTGCCGCCCCCGAAGGGTAGCATTTTGACACCGGACCCGCTGCTGTTCACGCCCGGACCGTCATCCTCCACCCTGAAATCACTGCCGCCAGCTGCGAAGCCGAACGTCACCTTGCTAATTGGCAGAATGACCGTGCCATCGGGCGTTTCAACCGGATCTCCTACAATTGTATTTACATCAACCATGCCTTTAATATTCTCCATTGCGGTCTGCATGAGACCTTGAATCGGATGATCTGACATTGTTTGTCTCCTCCTCGTGTGTATATAAATGTACCTGCAGTATTTATCTTGCCCACTATAGATTGGAGTATGTAGATTATTTAGGAATGTTCACGGCTGAGCAATTTCTTCCACCGGCCCAGACCGCCTTCCACCTTCGAGGCGCGCCGCAGCAGGAGAAGCCCCGCATAGAGCGCATATCCGGCGGACAGCTTGCCGCTGCAGACGGCTTCCGTTGCAAAAGACGGCTGATCCCGGAAGACAGGCGCCACAAATATTCCCGGCTTATGCACCAGTCTGACCGTACGGGAGAGCACGCCGATCATCGTCCACTTCAGTCCCCATAAGGCCCCCACCGCCGTGGCGGTCGTTGCAGCCTCCCCCAGAGAGAAGTCTGTGGACCAGTCCAGCTTGGTGATCTGAATATGTGACAGGGTGTCTTTAAGCCATTTTTTCAGACCGCGGGTGGCATGTAGCGCAGTGCGTACATTCTTTAGCCATTGCGTCACAGATTCCTTATCGACCTGCCCTTCCTTCTCGCTATCCAGCTTCACCGGTGCGATTCCGGTTTTCTCCACCTTGAGCTTAATTCCCTGTTCAAGGCTCTGGAAGACCAGCGCTGGCACCTCATAATGAAATTTAACGAGGCCATACACAGCTCTGATATCGAATTCGATGCGGTCATCCTTACCCAGCCTGCGGACACGAAAATGAAAATGAATCGATGACGCCAGAGCCAGCAGGAACAGCAGAACAACGAGCAGCAGCAGGATTAAGGGTATTGCCAGCCATAACGTCACACGGTTAACCTCCAAGCAGACTTTAGAATAATAAACATGGAGCCTCTGGATTAGTATGGCAATTACGGCTGGATAACATTCGGTGATTTCGCAAACTTCTCCATTTTTTCATGAAAAAATGCCGCTGCCCCCGAAGGGACAACGGCATCTCTGTCACAGCGGCAGTCCGCTGCGTTATTCTGGCTCATCAAAAGTCATCTGGCTGTCCAGCTTGCTGAACAGCAGCTGTGTCTCCTCTTCCAGACCCTCGGAGGTGTCGAAGTTCGACGGCTCCGGCAGCTCCTTCAGGCTGGCCAGCCCGAAGCTGTCCAGGAAGGACTTGGTCGTGCCGTACAGAATCGGACGCCCGACAGCCTCCGCCCGGCCCACCTCGTGGATCAGATCCTTGTTGCCCAGCGTATGGATGGCCCGTTCGGATTTGACGCCCCGGATCTCCTCAATCTCCACTCTCGTAATAGGCTGGCGGTAAGCGACAATGGCAAGTGTCTCCAGCGCCGCCTGGGACAGGGACGACCTGGAGGGCGAATACGCCAGACGTTCAAAATACTGCGCATGCTCCGGGAGTGTCGCCAGCCGGTAATTCCCGGCAATCTGGACCACCTGAAGGCCACGGCTCTGCGAGTGGTAATCCTCTCTTAAGTCATCCAGCGCTCTTGTAGCCAGATCAGGCCGCTGCTCGGTAATCTCGGCAATCTGCCGGACCGACAGGCCTTCATCCCCTGAGAGAAACAGCAGGCCTTCAATAATTGATTTCAGCGTGTTGTAGTCCACTGACATCCTCTCCTCCTCTCCACTCCATCACAATATCCTCAAATAATTTCTCCTGGTAGCAGTAAATGGCCTTCATCTTCATCAGCTCCAGGATGGCCAGGAAGGTGGTCACAATCTCATGCCGGTCCATCTCCTCATGCAGCAGGGAAGAGAAGCGCATTCTGCCGCCGATCCCTTTGCGCTGGAGCGCTTCGGATACATCACGGATACGATCTTTTACCGAGATCTCATCCCGGGTAATCCGCTGGTACGAGGTGCGCCGGGCAGCCTTGCTTAGCGCCTTGCGGAACGCAGCGATCAGATCGGCGGTATGCAAACCCTTCAGTGTATTGTCCGTCTGCGCAGGGACGAAGGGGCCCAGATCCTCCGGCTCCTTCGTAAAAATCAGGCTGCGCTCGCTCTCCATATCCAGCAGCTGCACCGCAATGCTCTTGAACTTACGGTATTCAATCAGTCGCTGCACCAGCTCCGCACGCGGATCATAGCCGTCATCCTCATAATAATCGAAATCCTCGATTTCAATGACGGGCGGCTTCGGCAGCAGCATTTTGCTCTTAATCGACAGGAGAGTGGCAGCCATCACCAGAAATTCACTAGTGATATCCAGCTCCAGCTCCTTCATTCCCTGTAGGAATTCCATATACTGCTCGGTGATCTCGCTGACCGGAATGTCCTGGATGTCGATTTCCGCCTTGTCAATCAGATGCAAGAGCAGATCGAGCGGACCTTCGAACGTCTCCAGCTTGTACAATACAGTCACGCGGTTTCCTCCAGCCCAAAAAAAGTAAAGTGCAGCGCCGCAAGGACGCTACACAAGTAGAAAGATCTATGATCATGCTTTCTTCTCATACCTATAAATAAGCACGATTTACGCTCTTTCGTCAAGAGGTGTATTATTTGAACAGCTTATTCAGGTTAGCCATTTCGATAGCGGCAGTCGCTGCATCCCAGCCTTTATTGCCGGCTTTGGTCCCCGAACGCTCAATGGCCTGTTCGATATTCTCCGTCGTAACCACACCGAAAATAGTCGGAACACCCGTCTTAAGGTTAATCGCCGCCACGCCCTTGGCAACCTCGTTGCACACATAATCATAGTGTGTTGTAGATCCGCGAATGACGGTGCCCAGCGTGATAACGGCGTCATATTTGCCGCTTTCGGCCATTTTTTGGGCGATCAGCGGAATTTCGAATACGCCCGGTACCCAGGCCACATCCACTTCATCATCGGCGACTCCATGACGCTTGAAGGCATCGAGGGCCCCGGAGAGCAGCTTGCTGGTAATGAACTCATTGAAACGTCCTACGACAACCCCATATTTCAAGCCCTCAGATACTAAATGTCCCTCAAAATAATTCGGCATGCTACTCATCAACCCTTCGTGTATAGGATAGGAAATCTATGATTAAATTTTGGTATTCTCATTCTGTTCGATCTTGTCAAAATTCAGCAGATGCCCAAGCTTCGCCTGCTTCGTATGCAGATAATTGGTATTGTCCTTATTCTCCGGCATCTGGATCGCTACGCGCTCCACCACCTCAAGGCCATAGCCTTCCAGCCCCTTGATCTTGCGCGGATTGTTGGTCAGCAGCCGGATCTGGCGGATGCCGAGATCCTTAAGAATCTGTGCCCCGATGCCATAATCCCGCAGATCCGCCGCGAAGCCCAGCTTCAGGTTGGCATCCACAGTATCCAGGCCTTCTTCCTGCAGCTTGTAGGCGCGCAGCTTGTTGATCAGGCCAATGCCCCGGCCCTCCTGGCGCATATAGAGGAGTACACCCCTGCCGGCTTCTTCAATCTGGCGCAGCGCCGCTTCGAACTGCGGGCCGCAGTCGCAGCGGTGCGAATGGAACACATCGCCGGTCAGGCACTCGGAATGCACACGTACGAGTACTGGCTCATCCCCGGAGATATCGCCTTTAACCAGGGCAACGTGCTCCTTGTCGTCCACCTCATTCGTATAGGCAATGGTCTGGAAATCACCGAAATCCGTCGGCAGATTCACTGCTACCTCACGGGTAACCAGATGCTCCTTCTCGTTACGGTAGTGAATGAGATCCTTGATGCTGATCAGCTTAAGGTCATGCTTCTTAGCGATCTCGATCAGGTCAGGCAGGCGGGCCATCGTACCGTCCACCTTCACCACTTCACAGATGACACCTGCTGGATAAGCCCCGCACATGCGGGCCAGATCCACAGCAGCCTCCGTGTGCCCGGAACGCCGCAGGACTCCGCCTTTTTTGGCGATCAGCGGGAACATATGCCCCGGTCTGCGGAAGTCGGCCGGCTTCGCCTTCGGGTCCAGCATGGCCTTAATCGTCTGGGAGCGTTCACCAGCCGAGATGCCGGTCGTCGTATCCGCGTGGTCAATAGATACTGTGAACGCCGTACCATGATTATCGGTATTCTGGGACACCATCGGATGCAGGTCCAGCTCCTCCGCACGCTCTGCTGTGATCGGTACGCAGACCAGGCCGCGTCCTTCTGTAATCATGAAGTTAATCACTTCCGGGGTAGCCCGTTCCGCCAGAGCGACGAAGTCTCCTTCATTCTCACGGTCTTCATCATCTACAACGATAACAACCTTACCGCGCATTAAGTCGTAGATCGCATCTTCAATCGGGTCTAGAATACTGTCCTTATCAGCTTGCTGGCTCATACTACTGTCCTCCTAATGGCTATACGCTCGCCTGACGGTTTGCCGTATGCCTGATCTATAGATTATACGAACCCGTTGGCCGCCAAAAAATCATGGCTGATCTTCGAGCTTCCTCCATCCTCTTCATTGCCCGCACGCGAACCGTAATGGAGCAGATGGTCCACATATTTACCGAGCACATCACATTCAATATTCACCCGGTCTCCCGCCCGCTTGTGGGCCAGTACCGTCTCTCCCAGCGTGTGCGGGATAATCGATACGGTGAAGGTTGCAGCTTCCGTCTTCACAACCGTAAGGCTTATGCCGTCTATCGTAATGGAGCCTTTGGGAATAATGAATTTGAACAGGGATTTGCGGTCCGGGGCAATCTCGAACACCACTGCATTCTGATCGCGCCTGACGCTGCGGATCTCACCGGTTCCATCCACATGTCCTTGGACAATATGCCCTCCGAAGCGTCCGCCGGCCGCCATGGCGCGTTCCAGATTCATTTTGGACCCGGTGCGCAGCTCCTTGAGCGTACTGTTGCGGTAGGTCTCGGGCATAACGTCTACGGTGAAATGATGATCTCCAAGTGAGGTTGCCGTAAGACAGACCCCATTGACCGCCACACTGTCACCGATCTTCAGATCTCCCATAATGAGTGAAGCGCCGATATTCAGCACCATCATCTCCCCGCCGCTGGTGACGCTGCGCAGGACTCCCACCTCTTCAATTAAGCCGGTAAACATACCATCCCTCCTTCCTGAATATTCGGTTACTGCAGAGGAACCGGGGTGCCGCTGATACACACATTATCCCCGAGCACTTCCACTTCCAATCCTTCAAGCTGGATGGCATCTCGCATCAGCTCCACACCCCCGAAGTCGAAGGTACCCGCTGCTTGCGCGCCGCCGCCGACAATCTTCGGAGCGAAGAAGAGGACTACCCGGTCAACCAGTCCCTCCGCAAGCATCGCCCCATTCAGCGTTCCGCCGCCTTCCAGCAGAATGGACCCAATCTCCATTGCACCGAGCGCAGCCATAGCCGCCTGCAGATCCACACGCGGACCGCTGCCCGCAGCAATCACCTCTACCCCTGCAGCCAGCAGCGCTGCTCTGCGGTCAGGATCGGCTGCCTCTGTCGTCACAACCACCGTAGGCGCGAGTCCGTCCATGACCACAGCGCTGTCCAGCGGCAGGCGCAGCGAGGAGTCAATGATAATCCGCACCGGATTGCGTCCGGGTACATTCAGTCTAGTTGTCAGCGAAGGGTTATCGGTAATCACCGTGTTCACCCCGACCATAATCCCCTGATGGCGGTGACGCAGGGTATGTACAATCTCCCGTGCCTCTGCATTCGAGATCCACTTGCTGTCTCCGGTCCGGGTGGCAATTTTACCGTCCAGTGTGCTGGCGCTCTTCAAGGTTACGAACGGCTGCTTCGTCAAAATATACTTGATGAATTTCTCGTTCAGCCGCAGCGCCCGGCCCCGCAGCAGACCTACTTCAACATCAATCCCCTGCTCGCGCAGCATCGCAATTCCCCGGCCTGCCACCTGAGGGTTGGGGTCCTCACAGGCGACAACCACCCTGGCCACGCCTTCATCGATCAGACGCTGGCTGCAAGGAGGCGTAATGCCGTAATGACTGCAAGGCTCCAGCGTAACATAGGCTGTACTGCCTTGCGCTTTACCGGCTGCCATATTGAGCGCATGCACCTCGGCGTGTCCGGTTCCGCGCTGCAGATGGGTTCCAATCCCGATCATGGCGCCGTCCTTCACGACCACGCAGCCGACCACAGGATTAATTCCCGTCTGGCCCTGTGCCCGCTCCGCCATATCCAGCGCAAGGGACATGTAAAACTCATCGTTCATCTTCTCCATGTCTTGCCTCCTATCCCAAGGCTGTAGTCTTCATGTGTACCAAACCCTAAACAGAAAAACCCGTCTCAATCTCCAGGAGGAGTTCAAGACGGGATATACGAGAGGTGATCGCAGCAAAGAATATATGCGTAAATAAACGCCGGACCTCCGGCATTGTGAAAGTTCGCACATAAGTTCCGAAAACACTGCTGCTCGGCCGCCTGTTGCAAGCGCGGCGCGTGAATCTCTCCTTCTTCCATCCAGACTATACTGTCGGTCCCGGAATTACACCGGGTCCACCGTCCGTAGCAATATCATACGAAGCGGGTAGCGGACTGAGCATCAGAAGCGGCAATTATTAAGCCAGCTCCAACAGCATCACCGCCGGTAGGGAATCACACCCTGCCCTGAAGGATTGATCTATTCAGTTGAATACCAAGTTAAGCCTACAACAAAATTATCACTTCGCCGGATGAAATGCAAGTGTGCTTCGGAAATTTACTATATTTATGTAACTTAATTCCCTTATACACCCGTCTCACGCTGCTTGTCCGCTCTCAGCAGATCGCGGATTTCCATCAGCAGGAGGATATCCGGTGCCGGGGCAGGTGTCTCAACGACTTCAACCTTAACGGTCTCCTTGCGTCTGAACCGGCTGCTCAGCTTCACCACCATGAAGATGGAGAAGGAAATAATGAAGAAGTCGACTACGGTCTGGAGGAACAGGCCGTACTTCACTTCCGCTTCACCGGTGCCAAAGCTAAGTTCCTTCAGATCAATACCTCCGCTGATCAGACCGATAAGCGGCATAATAATATCTCCCACCAGCGAGGTAACAATTTTGCCGAATGCCGCTCCAATGATTACGGCAACCGCCAGATCAAGTACATTACCTTTCATGGCGAAGCTTTTGAATTCCTTCCACATGACGAACCATCCCTCCGAAACTTTGAATTTGAAATTATTATAGCATTTATAGCAACACATATAGCAAGATGCAAGTTGAAAAATGTATAAACGGTATATTGTTTGCGATACAGCCGCTTTATATTCCAAAAAGGTACGGGAACGCTCGGCGTCCCCGTACCTGCTGTAATCCTATTCTGCTGCTCTAATTCTGCCTAGTCCTGCTTGCGTGTTCTGCGGAATACCCGGCTGAGGATGAAGCCGCCCAGAATCAGGCCTGCACCCGTCAGGTAGATCGGCAGCGGGCTGCTCTCTCCGGTCTGCGGCAGTCTGCCGCTGCCGTCATTCGTACCCGAGACCGTCCCTTGCGGAACCGGATCGTCTTCAACATCAACTTCCGGATTGCCCAGCGGGATATTATCGTCGATTGGCGTTACCACTTCAGGCGCTGCCGGTACCGGAGTAACAGTTGGTGCCGGTGCAGATGGCTGCGCCGTTCCCGGCAAGCCTGGTCCTGCAGGAATCTGTGGCTCATCGATAATGACTCCCGGTTCGAACGTACCGGCTGGTGTTGGTACCGGAGTAAATACCGGACCTCCGTCAGGCGATGTCGGAACAGGTGTGGCCCCTGGCCCCGTAGAATCTGTAGGCACCGGCGATGGAACTGTAGTCGGAACTGTGGTCTCTACAGGTGTCTCAGTCGGCACAGGAGTCACAGTCGGCATTGGTGTTACTGTCGGCGTTGGCTGCTCCGCCAGCTTATTATACAAGGTAAGATTCAGCACGGCCGATGAGCCGATCGTCACCGGATGCTCGGTGGAATCAAGCACATAGCCCTGCGGTGCTATTGTTTCAATCAGGACATAACTGCCCAGCCACAGATTGTTAAATGCTGCGATGCCTGCTGTATCAGTGGTACGGGTATTCACCAGTACCCGGTCGCTTCCGTTAAGGCGGTATAGCTCATAGGTAGCTCCCGCCAGCGGTTTTGCAACATTGCCTGCTTCCAGCTTGAAGACATTAAGCGTCCCTCTGACGCCGCTGCCTGTTCCCGAGCCGCTGGACACTCCTACGATAATCTCCTTGGTCGTCTCCTTGGTGATAAGTTTAACGTTATTGCCGCTGAAGCTCACAGAGTTAACCAGCTTATCGCCAGTGTTCGCAACGATCAGCGACTGATATTCCAGCACATAAGCGGAATGGATGTCACCAGGGAAGCTTAAAACGAAGGACTGTCTGCCCTGTGCATCGGCGCTGATCGTCAAGCTGTAATCGGTATCCTTCACCAGCGGTGGGCCGCTCTTCGTGACCTCTCCGTTCACTGACGTAACCGTACGGTACAGCTGGAAACTGTCCGGCAGCAGGATCTGATTCGTGCTCGGCACATCGGTAATTACGGCATCTTTAACATGGGACTGGGTGCGGTTGATCGCAATGGTCCAGTTCAGCTTATCTCCATTCTGTGCGCCGTCTTTGAACACATATTCATCCCCGTGCGGGATATCTACCGTGGCCTTCAAATCCTTGGAGACCTTCTTCGTGCCGTCCAGCAGGTTCGCTGTATTGGCTACCTTGGTTCCGATTAGCTGTCCGGCCAGGCTGGTCTTGAATACGATGTAATAAGGCGAATTAATGGCTGTGTCAAAATCAACCTTCAGCTCATTGCCGCTGCCCACGCTATAGCTGAACTCATTGCCGTCCACCTCAGCGCCTGGGCTATGCGTTCCATCCTTGGCAATATTCATCTTGTATACCTTAAGTGAGCCAGGTACCAGAGACTGTCCGTCACCCAGTACATCCGTCACTACAGGATCGGCAATGGATTTGCTGTTGTAATTGACGCCTACGGTCCAGGTCAGCTCCTTGGCAGAAGCATCATACGCCCCGGATTTGAACCCGTTGTTCTTCACCTCAGAATTAGGAATGAACTTCCCGCTGGCTTCTGTCCACTGTGCCTTGTTCTGGCTGTCCTTCCAGTCAATCCGGGCCACATTGATGAAATCACTCGTATTGCCGGTAAGCCAGTCATTGCTGAATTCCGTCTGATAACTAATGGTATAAGTACCTGTAACCGGTGCATTAAACTTTACCTGGAAGCCTTTATTAGGCTGAGCCGGTGAATTCACAATCAGGGTATAAGCCGATGGAGGGATCACTGTGCCGGATAGTGTACGGACCACCAGTGAACCTGAGATGTATTTCTGTCCTCCCTGCGGGAAGCTGTCTGTAACCACCACTTCGTTCATTGGATAATTGTCCCCGTTGAACGTGATTTTCCAGTCGGTGGTGTGTTTGTTGTAATCCACCCCGGACAGATTCTTATAGATAATAATAGGCCGGATCAGTTGAGTAGCGTTGCTGCTATAGGTGCTGTCAGAGACAGTGTTGGTAATCTTCGTATCTTTGAACACACGGTCTGCGGCCTTGGTCGTATATTCGATCAGATAAGCCGATTTCACCGTATTCTTGAACTCCAGTCTGAATCCGTTGCCGGATTCGCCGTTGACAGGCGTGACTGTGTAATCACTGCCTGCATTCAGAGCCGTGCCTTTGGCAGCTTCTCCGGCTGCATTCAGCGTAACCGGATAGATCCGCACCGAGTTCTCCAGGAGCACCTGGGAGCTGTTGAACACATCCGTCAACACCGCGTTCTCCGGGGAGATCGTCCGGTTATTGTAGTTGTATTCGATAGCCCAGTTAATGGTCTGAGTGCCCCAGTCATAACGGATTACTTTTTTGTTAAGGCTGCCGCCCCGTTCAATAACTACTGTATCCGAAGCGCTTACCGGGTCACGGCCGTCCCCTGTAAAGGTTGCCGTGTTGGTGAAGCTGGACAAGTTGTCGCTTACTACCTGCGTGGTATAAGTGATACGGTATGCCCCCGTAATCACAGGGTCCGTGAACTGAAGCTTCAGCGTCCCGCCGGAGACGCCGGCAGTATATTTGCTGCTGTCTACCAGTTGGCCTTGCGTAACTGTTCCGTCAAGCTGAACATTCAGCTGGTACACGGCAAGCGTAACCGTGCTGTCCAGTGCCAGCCCGTCAGGAATCGGGTCAGTCACAGCCGCGCCGCTTACCGGCTCCAGTCTTTTGTTCACATCGACGGTCCAGTCAATATGATCTGCGTTGAAGCCGCTGGAGACTCCCTTCTTGGTAATCGTCGAGCCTACAGTAGGCTTGAATGATACTGTAATCGTCTGGACCCCGCCGTTCACCGGGAACAAAATCTGCTGGACGGTGCTGCCGCTGATCACTTTTTTGTCAAATTGGGTATTAATACGTAAGGTCCCCTGCACATTGGCATGGCTCTCGATGTAATCGTTAAATGTCATCACTACCTGATGGGTAGCCTGGCTGACCGTGAATGTGCCTACCGTCCCTTCGTCCGATTCCAGTCCACCCTGAATGTCATTGAAGAGCTGGAACTGCTCGGGAAGCTGGAAAGCAAAGGTGTCTCCCTGGCTATAGCCGTGGCCGTTAGGAAGCGACCAGGTATAGTCCAGCCTCACGGTGGAATCCACATCATACACACTGCCTGTCACCGTCTGTCCATCCGGACCATATACCGCCATGGATACACTGGTAATAATGTCCTGGTCCTGTTCAATGGCCGCCGCTGTAGCCTGCTGGGTGAAGCCCAGCCCTGAGACCAATTGCACAAATAACATGACCAGGATCACTGCCAGGCTTGTTCTTTTTTTCACCATTTCCCATAAGCCCCCGTTCTTTCGATTGAATGAT
This sequence comes from Paenibacillus sp. FSL R7-0302, assembly GCF_038006885.1. Lineage (NCBI taxonomy): Bacteria > Bacillati > Bacillota > Bacilli > Caryophanales > Paenibacillaceae > Paenibacillus > Paenibacillus sp. FSL R7-0302. The sequence goes on along the minus strand of NZ_JBBOWB010000001.1, from coordinate 1,848,647 downwards.
TTGAAGCATACCTGCTAAAAAGATGGCTGCTGAACGCACCGGTAAGGACACACTCCACCTGAAGTTTCGTTATGTATACGGGCTAAGAGTCCATCTTATGTAAATAAACTAGTAAACCTGACTTTTCTGCCCACTACAGACGATATATACTTATATCACCTAAGAGTAGAACTTTAGAATCAGAAATGGTTAAAATTAAAGAAATTATTATGCAACCCTTAATTCAGGATTCAAGGAGAGATTCCAAGTGAACCGTACTTTATTTTGGGACCGTGCCCGTGACAGCGATTTCGTCATGCTCTCCGCCTCCCATCTCGTTGCCCTGTCCGTCATCGCCCTGTGCTGCCTGGCGCTCTTTTGGGCCCGCTTCGCCCTGCGCAACAGGTCCGGCCTGCGGTTAGGCATACGCCTGCTGCTGATCATGTTGCTGGCTGCTTCTGAGGGAGGCCTGCATGTCTGGTATCTGTCCCATGACAGCTGGAGCCGCAGCTCCTCCCTGCCGCTGGAACTATGCGGAATTACCCTGCTTCTGTCGATCGTGATGCTGCTCACACGCAGCAGGCTGCTGTACAGCTTTCTTTATTTTGCCGGGATCGGCGGTGCATTCATCGCCCTGCTTACCCCTAATCTGGTCTATCCGTTTCCGCATTTCCGCTTCCTGCTCTTCTTCATCGCCCACGGGTCGATCATACTCGCGTCCCTGTACATGACCTGGGTCGAAGGATATAAGCCCGCCTGGCGCTCGCTGTTCTTCACCATGCTCTGCCTGAACCTTGTCGCCGCGTGTGTCTACGCCGCCAATAAGCTGCTGGATTCCAACTATATGTTCCTGATGCGCAAGCCCAGCACGTTCTCGGTACTGGACTATTTCGGCCCTTATCCCTACTATCTGCTGGTTGAAGAAGGCTTCGCCTTCGTCATCTTCCTCCTGATGTTCCTGATTTTCTTCAAGCTGCCGGAGCTGTACATGAATCGCCGCGCCGCAGCCAGCCGGAAACTTGGCAGGTAAATAGAGTGGAGCAAATCCAACTGCTATTTGTACAATTCCCCGCACGGCAAAAAGCACCCGGCTGGATTACCCAGCCGGGTGCTTCGGCGATGCCTGTGGAAGAGAAGAACCTCCCCCTATAGCGTCTACAGAATGCTAGTATTAAGCTTCTACAATTTCAACGGTCGTCATCTTGTCGCGGCCTTTGAAAGCGTCAACCAGATCCATGCCTTCAACCACTTTACCGAATACTGTGTGTACTCCGTCAAGGTGCGGCTGTGGAGCGTAAGCGATATAGAACTGGCTTCCGCCTGTGTTCTTGCCGGCATGGGCCATAGCCAGGGAGCCGCGCTCGTGCTTGTTCGGGTTGATCTCGCAGTTGATGGTGTAGCCAGGACCGCCGGTGCCTGTTCCGTTCGGGCAGCCGCCTTGTGCTACGAAGCCTGGAATCACGCGGTGGAACAACAATCCGTTGTAGAAGCCGTCTTTTGCCAGCTTCTCAAAGTTTGCTACTGTATTAGGCGCATCCTGATCGAACAAGTCGATCAGCACAACGCCGCCGTTTTCGAGTGTAATTTTCGCTTGCTTAGCCATATGTAAATGACCCCTTTCGAAATGACAAATGTAGAACACGTTTATTAGTTTACTATGAAACGGAGCACAAAGCAAAGCAAGCGGGATGTCTTCCCGCCTGCCGCTATAGCACAACCCTATAGTCTTCTTATTTCGTAACGGCTTGTTTGGCAATCCGTGCAGGCACAATATCATTGGCAACAATGTCCTGATGGGATTCGCGGCGTACAACCAGATCGCTCTGCCCGTTCTGCACGAACACCACCGCCGGACGGCGGATACGGTTGTAGTTGCTGGCCATGGAGTAATTGTAGGCACCTGTGCAGGCCACAGCCAGCAAATCACCGCTCTCCACCTTAGGCAGCTCAACGTCCCAGATCAGCATATCGCCGCTCTCGCAGCATTTGCCGGCGATGGATACCTTCTCCACGTTAGGCTCAGTCGCACGGCTTGCCAGCAGCGCTTCGTACTTGGATTCATACAGAGCCGGACGCGGATTATCTGTCATGCCGCCGTCAACAGCTACATATTTGCGCACTCCCGGAATTTCCTTGCTGGTTCCAACCGTGTACAGAGTCGTTCCGGCATCCCCTACGATACTGCGGCCCGGCTCTACCCAGATCTGCGGCAGCGAATCGTTAATGCCGGCGAAGTGGGTCTTCACTGCATCTGTGATGGCAGCGACATATTCGGACACCTGCAGCGGCGTGTCGCCGTCCACATAACGGATTCCGAAGCCTCCGCCCAGGTTGACTACAGGGAAGGAGATTCCCAGCTCTTCCTTGACGGTACGGGTGAACTCGGCAATACGTTCAACGGCAAGCTGGAAGCCCTCGGTCTCAAAAATCTGCGACCCGATATGCGAATGCACGCCGAGCAGGTTCAGATTAGCCAGGCTGTCAGCCAGGCTGACCGCTTCACGGGCCGAGCCGTTGCCGATATCGAAGCCGAATTTGGAGTCGGTCTGTCCTGTCGATGCGTAGGCATGATGGGCATGGGCCTCCACTCCAGGCGTAACGCGCAGCAGAATATTAACAGTCACTTCTCTGCGGGCGGCAATGGACTGAAGCAGACGGAGCTCCACCAGATTATCGGCGACAAAGCAGCCAATCCCTGCATCGATCGCCATCTCAATCTCATCCGGTGTCTTATTATTGCCGTGGAAATGAATGCGTTCCGCCGGGAAACCGGCTTGCAGCGCAGTATACAGCTCTCCATCGGAGACCACATCCAGCGACAGACCTTCCTCATCCGCAAGCCGGCACATCGCCATTGTCGAGAACGCCTTGCTGGCATAAGCCACCTGGAACCCGAGGCCGGAAGCTGTGAACGCCTCCATATACTCGCGGCAGCGGCGGCGGACCAATTGCTCGTCCACTATATATAGCGGTGTCCCATACTCCGCCTTCAATTCAGTTACATCACATCCGCCGATCTCCAAATGCCCTGCATCATTGATTCGGCTCGTCCCGTGTAAAAACATTGCGCAGTCCTCCAATTTCTGTGGAATCATCCGTTCCACCCTGTCTAGTATATGATTTGGGGCCCCGATGCGTTCCTGAAACAGATGCTCAGAATACAGATCCGGCTTATTGCGGGGCTGTTCAGTATATTCAGTATAACAGACAGAGGGAACACCATTGAATGGACTTTTTTGCAGTTGATTTGTATTTTCCTACGACTTGCGCGGGGCATCCTTATGCTCAGGCATCCGGGTGCTATCTCTTGTTTTGTTGAAGGATGGCCTTGTTTTGGAGCTGAGCACCGGCTGACGCAGGAGGATCTCCGCCATGGCTTTTGCATTAAATGGTATAAACGGCCACATGTAAGGAGAGTTATACGAACGGTGCGTGGTCAGCAGCACCACCAGCAGCGTCGTCCCGATCATGAAGCCGGGGATGCCGTAAGCAGCCACCGCCAGCAGCAGCGCAAGCCGGACAATCCGGTTGGCCAGCCCCAGCTCGTAGCTCGGCGTTGCAAACATCCCGATAGAGGCCACCGCCATATAGAGCACCACTTCATTGACAAACAGCCCGGTCTGTACGGCGATATCACCCACCAGAATGGCAGCGATCAGCCCCATCGCGGAGCCGAGCGGCGTCGGTGTATGCACTGCAGCCATCCGCAGCAGGTCTACCCCCAGCTCAACGATCAGGAACTGGGCAATGAGCGGGAGATTGGCAGATTTTTGCGGACCGATGAAATCAAGCATGCCGGGCTTCAGCTCCGGATGGAGAACCATCAGCATCCACAGCGGAAGCAGGAACATCGATGCAAAGATCCCGATGAAGCGGACCCAGCGGAGATAAGTCCCCATAAAAGGCGTCTGGCGGTTCTCTTCCGCATGCTGACACAGATCAAAGAACGTCGTCGGCAGCACCATCACACTCGGGGAAGTATCGACAAACACAACCACCCGGCCCTCCAGCAGATGGGAAGCGACAATATCCGGCCGTTCCGAATAACGGACCAGCGGATAGGGGTTCCAGCCGCCGCCGACAATCGCTTCCTCCAGCTGCTTGTCCGCCAGGGGAATGCCGTCGAGATTGACGCTTTTCAGCTTGTCCGTAACGGCCTGCACTTGGGTCTTATCCACGATATCATCGATGTAAGCTAAGCAGACATCTGTCCGGGTCCGCCGTCCAATCTGATGCATCTCCAGCTTCAGCCCAGGGTCGCGGATACGTCTTCTAACCAGAGCCACGTTGCTTAGCAGCGTCTCTGTGAAGCCGTCCCGCGATCCGCGGACCACCCGCTCAATCGACGGCTCATCCGGGCTGCGGGAAGGATACGAACGGGTATCCATGATAATAACCTGCGATTCCCCTTCAATGAAGATCGCGCTCATGCCGGCTAACACCTTGTTGATGCTCTCGCTGAACAGCTCGCCTTTCTCCACCTGAACATGGGGAATATATTCACTCATGAAGCTGGCGAGGACATCTGTCGATACATTTTCGGGGGTCAGATACGTCAGGCGCTTCAGAATTTCATCGATAATCGTATCCTTGGCGAAGCCGCTGATGCAGAGCAGCGCCGCACTTTTTCCGCCGAAGGACATTTCCCTGAACACAATATCGAAGGAAGAGCCCAGCCCAAGGACCTCAGTCAGTGTATTCTTCGTATCCGCCAGGGATTGCGGGATCTTGTCGTTGCCTTGCCAATAGGTAATCGACTGCTCCAGGGAGTCGGAGCGTTCATTGTCTCTTTTTTGCTGCATAGGGTCCTCAGGCTTGCTTGCAGAATCCGCTCCCTGACCGGCTTTGGCCTTCTTAGGGGCGGACTGCTTGGGCGCAGACTGCTTCGGCTGCTGGGACTGACCAGCTTCCTGACCGTCCTCCTGATCCTCAGGCTCTTCATCATCTCCAAATAATCGGGCAAAAAAGCCTTTATGGCTCTTATCCTCACTCTGTTCGCCCAGTTCGTCCGAAGCTTCCATATCCTGTGACTGGCCTCTGCCGTCTTCATGGGCTCCCTGTCCCGCGCCGGAATCCGCAGCTGAATTATCCGTTCCTGAATGATCTGTCCCTGCCTGTGCAGCTCCGGTCTGCCCGGGTGTACCCGCACCTTCGGAATCTTCTGATTCCGGGCCTGCAAAACCGGCGGATGCAGAATCCCCGGCAAAATGTGTTCCCTGCTGCGAATCGTCTGCTGCCTGGTCTCCCGCACCGGATTCCGCAGCTGCTTCCTCCGGCTGACCAGACTTGCCCAGTTCATCAGCAGCTTCCATCTCCTGAATCGGTCCATCCATATTGCCGGAGCCGTCCCCGTCCTGCTCCTCCGGCCCGGCATCGTCGCCGAACAGACTGCTGAAGAACCCTTTGATCCCTCCGCCGGACGATTCCTGATCGTCTCCGTTCTCGGATGCGGGATCATCCCCTGGACTGGCCTCATCATCTGTAGCCGCAGCATCTTTCCCGCCGACAGCCCCGCCATCTCCAGATGCAGCGTCCTTACCTCCGCTATCCTCACCTTCTCCAGTTGCAGCGTCCTTACCTCCGCTATCCTCACCTTCTCCAGATGCCGCACTCTGACCGCCACCAGCTTCTCCAAGATTCGCCGCCTGGGCTACTTCATTTCCGTCCCCGCCACTATCTGACGGAGCAGCATCCAAGCCCGATGGGCTCTCCTGCCCGCCCTCAATCGGGCGCGTCACCGCCCCCAGCTCCGCCGACGCCTCCAGCTCCTGACCCTTGCCGCTCTGGGACGCAGCCGGTTGCTCTTCCTGCTCCGGTGCCTTTTTCTCCGGCGATTTCTGCTGCGCAGAACGGTCTTTCTTTTTATCCGTCTCTACCCGATCACCGCTGTGAATATACTTCACTCCCTAGCCCCCTTTACTGTTGATAGACAAACCAGTCGAACAATGACCCTGCCACCTTGCCGCATACCATCGCCATCAAGAGACCAAGCAACAGATGGGTCATATGCAGACGTTTGGCCAGGATCGGCAGGACATTCAGCACCTCGGTCAGAGCCGCCGCCAGCATGCCGATGAATATGCCGTTGAACAGGCCGACCCCCAGCTCGATCAGCGGGCCCGCCGCCATTTTCCAGTTCCAGAAGTCACTTACCGTTCCCAATAGGGAACCGCCGACCATCGCTCCCTCATACCAGTGAACCTTGTCATAGGAGGAGGTAAGCTGCGCCAGCCGGGGGATGATGTCCAGCACTACGAATAATGCAATCACTCCTCCGCCCACCGCGATTCCCCCGGCAATCCCGAGCAGCAGATGAAGTCCGAGCGACAGCGGTGCGGTCATGCGCCCCCCTCCCGTCTGCCGGGTGCTTCGTCACTGCGGCGTTTCATTTTGCGGTACTCCTCGTTGATTACATATTGATCGATATTCTTCTGATACAGGAACATTTCTACCTCAAGGGGAGTCGGCTCCTCGTTCCATTTCTTTTTGAACAAATGATTGAAAAAAATCACCATCCCAAGTCCGATGCCCAGCGAATAGGCAATCTGAAACAGATAAGGATGCTCGTCCCTGCGTCCCGTCAGCATCTCCACAATCCGGATCTGTACCTCCAGCATGCTGACATCGGCATGGAAATTCATAATCGTCAGCGCCGAGCCGAAGAACAGCAGCAGCCAGACCAGAACGAACAGGGCTATAGAAGGTTTAGCAGCCGTAGCCGGACCTTCAATCTGTACAATGGTGCGGCCTTCGCCAATCGGCTGAATCTCCGCATCGGGGTACACATCCTGAATCCGGGGAATGACGGTCAGCAGATCAATCAGAATCAGATTGCCGTCACTCTCCTTCGGCTGAAGCACAAGCAGTGTATACAGCGGCTCCCGCCACTGCGGATCAGTGATCAGATAAGCGACATCGCGCAGCAGCACCCCCTTGCCCTTGGGCACCGTCACCCGGTTCTTAAGCTGGATATATATGGATGTAGCCGGAGAATCAGTGTTCATCTGCGGGCCTCCTTAAGCTCAGGTGTGATGCGGTCCTACGGCAAGAATAAGGGTAGTATGGGAAAAAAGGCTTATTTTTACTCTTCTCCTCCGCAATTCATCGTGAGTAAGCAGGACCACCGAAACTTTTCCTGCCTCAGGGCCGTCTATAGTTACAGTTATTTACACAGAAGGGATGGAAGGTCATATGAGAAAAGCATTGCACCACTCCTTACGGATGGTTCTCTCTGCATCGATGCTTCTGGCATTCGCTGCGCCGCTCACAGCACATGCAGCCGAGAAGATCGAGGTATACGATTCCTATACCAGCAAGAGCAGTAACGTCCAGCTGTATTCGGTGAGTCAATTGGACGGGAACCAGTTCATCAATGCCGTCATTGCCCGGCAGCCGGATGGGACCTATAGTAAATGGCCGGAGGCTTTTCAGCATTTCCGGAAGAGTGACAGCGGGAACCTGCAATTGACGGGGATGGATGATCCGGAGCAAGCCTATGTCTACGATACGCAGAGCCAGTCCATTATGCGTAAAAGCGAATACACCCTATCCCCTGACGGCCGCTGGGGTGTGCTGGAGCGTTTCCGTTACGAACGTCAGCCAGAGGGCTATATCGCGAAATTCAACGATCAGTATCTGAGAAATACCGTAACCGGCAAAGTATCCGTCTATTATTCTACTCAGCAGTATTACAATGCCCGGTGGATCAACCAGCATACGCTGCTTGAGAGCGGATATAATGAGGCTGCCAGGCAGAATGTGATCAGTACGTACGATCCGTCCACCGGGAAGCGGCAGGAGCTGCTGAAGGGGACCTTGAACAACTGGAGCTTGACGAAGGGACTGCTGCAGTATGTCAAAAACGAGCCCAAACGTCTCCCTTGGATCTATAATCTGAAGGACGGATCGTCACGCCTGGTCAAGGACACCCGCGAGCTTGAAGCCTTGTTCCCTGCTCCTCCATCTTCAAGACCGGAAGTCACATTCCCTAAGGGTATGCTGCTGAAAGACCTGCCTGTCACGGAGATGCCGATCACCTTAGCCTATGAACAGAACCTGAATCTGGACGGAAAAAGTGTGGATGTATCCACCGTATTCACTAAGGGCGGACAAGAGTGGATACCGGTGAAGCCGCTTGCCGCGGCCCTCGGCTGGAAGATCGAAGTCATGAACATTAGCGCAACCGGCGACCCTTCCGCTGCTTATATCTACAAAGTTACAAACGGCAGCAATCACGCAGTCCTCGCCCCTGTGAACAGCTTCAATTCGGCAAGCAGGCTGTACATCGCACCAGCGCAGCTTAAGGAGCTTGGGTACAAGAGCATCAAGGTCACTCCATATGTGAAATAAAATCACTCCAGCGGCGGCAGCCTTCCCCTGCTTCTGCTATAAGGCAAAGAGGATGTTCCCGGACGGCGCGGCCGTGTAGGAACATCCTCTTTGACTATGATGCGCTGGGTCCTGGGGTATGTCCCCTCAGACTGTAGCGCTATGAAGTTAATTCTGTTTGGCCGGCTGCAGCTGATCCCGCTGCTGACTGGAGATGAAGAACAGTGCCGTCCAGATCAGCGCGAAGCCGACAATCTGCGGCAGGGTTACAAGCTGCTGATAGACCACCCAGTTAATCAGAATACCGGTCATCGGGAAGCTGAGTTCGGCCAGGGTTGCTACCGAAGCTTTGGTCGTATTCAGTCCCTTGTAGTAGAGCAGCATGCTGAGCAGTCCGGGCAGCAGCGCCTGCAGCAGCAGGTTAATGGCAACTGCCGCCGAGCCGCTGACTCCGCCGCTCATCTGCCACGGGGCGCCTTCCATACTTGTAATGACGAACAGCAGCGGAAGCGCCAGAATGAAGCGCAGTGAGGTTACTGTCTCATATTTCATTGAGCCCAGCAGATAACGGCCCATGACTGTAGAGCCGCCCCACAAAGCAGCAGCGCCCAGCGCCATCAGGCTTCCTACGCCCATGAAGCTGTTCACATGGCCGAAGGGAATCGTCCAGCCGAAGGTCAGCAGGTACGTCCCGGCCAGCGCAACAATAAGCAGCGGTGCGAAATTGCGGGGCAGGCGTTCTTTTAGAATAACAGCGGCAAGACCAATGGCGAACAAGGGCTGAAGCTTCTGGAGCAGCAGCACGGCATTGAAGTCTCCGCTGGATAAGGCCTTGGTGAACAGAATGGTTGCTACAGCTGAGCCGCCCCACGATACCACGAGCAGCGCTGCGGCCTGGCGCAGACGGACACCCTTCAGCTCTGCGCGATTGCGCCACATTACCGGAGCGGCAACCAGGAAGAGCACAACATGCTCAAGAAGTACAATCTGGGATGAAGTCAGGGATTTCAGCAGGATAATGCGGAACAGCGGGTCAACTCCCCATAAGGCCGCCCCCAGAACCACCAGCCAGAATCCGCTGCGCACCGGTGCGGTACGCACGCCTTGGGATGAAGCAGATACATTACTCATCTTTCATTCTCCTTGTCGATACAAACCCTCGATAGAGACCAAAAACCCCCGTGAGTCCTGAGAACAGGACAAACATCGGGGGCGTTATCAATAAAGACATACGGAATAGACCCGCCTGCCTTTATCTTATGATCCTCTCCCATCCGGACTTTACCGTCGGCTCTGGATTGTCACCAGATCAGTCGCTTCCTCTTGTGATAGAGTAACGAGTCGCGGGCTTAGCTCTCTCGAACATCACCGCCGGTCAGGAATTTCACCTTACCCCGAGAATCTTGTATTCTGTTATTATTTTCACAATCCCAGAATACCTCTGATTCTTCATTTCGTCCAGCTTTTTATGAAAATAATCATTATATTTCATTCAATAATCATCAAAACAATCATTCTGCCAACCAAATCTGCGTGCCGCATCCAGGTTCTGGTTCGTTTGGCAGAAACGGCGGCTTGCGATACACTATAGTATGAGCATTAATCATACCCATTATAGAGATTTTTTTGGAGGTCATCATGAAAAGAAGCTTTCCGACCAATCTGCTGTATTCCATCTTTGCTCTGGCCGGCATTGCCATTAGCGGCTTTATTACTTACTTTATTGTCTCTTTTACCGGAGGGATGCTGTTCTATGGCCCACTTGTCCTGGTCGTTGCATCAGGGCTGGCTGTATTCTCCATACTCAGCATCTTCGGCTTGTTCAGCAGGAAGCTGCGCCGGATGCTCCTGGCTGCTTTTGCCGGAATCTGTGTGCTGGCAGCCGCAGGCCATGAGATCAGGCAATCGTATGTGAACAGCCTTGCGGAAGTGAGGGAGCCTGAAGTGGACTTGTACCAATATGCCCCCTTTGAGGCGAATACCAAAGTTGCCTCTCTTGAGCATAAGGCGTCCTATCAGCTTACGGAGCAACTGCCCCGTTTGGATGGTGCAACCGCGCTGTATCCGCTGTATTCTGCTTTTGCCCAGGCGGTGTATCCGCAAGATACCTATAACTCCAGCATTGAGCTGACCGGAAATGATCTCGTTCTGTGCACCAGCACTTCCGAGGCTTACAGGCGGTTGATCGCCGGAAACGCTGATATTATCTTCGCTGCAGCCCCTTCGCTGGCCCAGACGAAGCAGGCGAAGCTGGCAGGCCGTGAACTGAAGCTCACCCCGATCGGGCGCGAAGCATTCGTCTTCTTCGTCAACAAGCGCAATCCGGTGGACAGCTTAACGATAGAGCAGATTAAGGACATCTATTCCGGCACGGTCACGAACTGGTCGGAGGTTGGCGGCAAGAAGGCGTCTATCCGTGCTTTTCAGCGGGCAGAGAACAGCGGCAGCCAGACCAAGCTGCAAAAAATCATGGAGGACCGCCAGCTGATGGCTCCCCCGAAGGAGAATGTCGCTGATGTGATGAGCGGGATTATCAGCCTGACCGCCAGCTACCGCAACTTCAATAACGCGCTCGGCTTCAGCTTCCTGTTCTACGCCTCACAGATGAATGCCAGCGATGAGATTAAGCTGCTGGCCATCGATCAGGTGCCACCCTCCAAGGAGACCATCCGCAGCGGCGAATACCCGCTCACCGTGGAATTCTACGCCGTAACGGCCGGCAGCACCAACCCGAACATCGAGCCGTTCCTGGACTGGATTCTGTCCGCCGAAGGCCAGGAACTGGTTGAGAAGACCGGGTATACGCCAGTTAAATAAGCAGCGGCACCAGCATCCTTTACGGGGGAAGGATGCTGGTGCCTGCGCTTGCCTATTGTATTCGGTTTTCCGCATACATCCGGCCGCACGCCGCTGCGCTCACCCATTGTAATCGGTTTTTCGATTACATTTGGTCCACACGCCCCGCGCCTGCCCATTGTAATCGGTATTTCGATTACATTTGGTCCACGCGCCCCGCGCCTGCCCATTGTAATCGGTTTTTCGATTACATCCGGCCCGCCATCGCCGCGCCTGCCCATTGTAATCGGTTTTTCGATTACATTTGGTCCACACGCCCCGCGCCTGCCCATTGTGTCCGGATTTCCACTTACATTCCGGCCCGCACACAGACAGCAGCCCTCCCGGAGGTCTTCCTCCGGCGAGGGCTGCTGTCTGTAAACTTATCCCTTATAATACTCAAAAATCCGTCTGCGCTTCTCCCCGTCGGGGTCGCTCACCACGCGCGAGGACTGGTCAAATATCATGGTTGCCCGCGTCTGCGGTGTATACTGCGGCCAATCCAGTCCCGGCGCTGCCGGATCTCCACCATGGGCGAAGGCTGTCCAGGCGGTCTGCATTGCCTCCGCCACTGCCTCCATGTCAGGCGTCACGTTCAGGCCATACTGCTTCAGCAGCGGGAGATTGTTGAAGACATACAGAATCTCCGCTCCGTGAATGGCCTTCTCCAGCAGCGGATGCCCGGGCACCGTCCAGTCGAAGCGGTACATCCAGACGGGGGCATGTCCCTGCTGCTTCTCCGCGAACGAAATCGAGCTGGCCCAGAAGAACAGGTCGGTCAGCACCTCCGCCTGTCCTTCCCAGGTATGGCTGTAATCCGAGGTCAGCTCGGAGAGGTCGTCCACTCCCATCAGCTGCTCCAGCGCTTTGAGCGATTGCTCGAAATTATCGGCCTTCTGCCCCTCGCGGAAGAACAGATTGCCTTCGTGCAGATTCGTTCCGATCAGCACGGGAATGCCGCTGGCGGCTCCAGCCGCAATGGCCTGTACCGGCTCAACCGGCAGGGTTCCCGGCTCAACGACCGGCTGGAAGAACATATTCATCGAGTCTCCGGACAGCTTGTACGCCATCCGGCCTGCGGCTTCCATAATCTCTCCGGGCGGGAGCTTATGCAACAGCTGTGTACCGCTGCCGGGCTGAAGGCCCAGCTCGGCTAGCAATGCGGCGGCAATCTGCCCGCCCTGCTCCCCATTCAGCGTCTGCGCCGCCCCGCTCTCCATAATGGCCCGGGCGAACAGTCCCTTCGCCGCAGGCATCGCCAGCAGCGCGGCAATGCTCATGCTTCCTGCCGATTCACCGAAGACCGTGACCCGCGCCGGATCACCGCCGAATGCAGCGATATTCTGCTGCACCCATTCCAGGGCAGCAATCTGATCCAGGAGGCCCAGGTTGCTGCCCAGCCCTCCGCCCAGCGGAGAGAGATGCAGGAACCCGAGCGGACCCAGCCGGTAATTCACGGTAACTACGACGACGTTCCCGGAGACGGCCATATTGCTGCCCTCGAACATCGGCTGGCTGCCTGCGCCGGTAACGAAGGTGCCGCCGTGAATCCACACCATCACCGGCAGCGCCCCGGTCTCCTCCGCTGCCGCCGGGGACCAGACATTCAGATATAGACAATCTTCATCGTAGACCGGGGTGGTCCCACCGAACCGCGTCCCGCTGGTGCTGACCGGCTGCAGGCTGACCGGTCCGAACTTGATGGCCTCCCGTACGCCACTCCATGACTCCGGCGGCTGCGGTGCCCGGAAGCGCAGCTCTCCGAGCGGCGGAGCAGCGAACGGGATGCCGCGCCACACGTTCACGCCGTTTCCCGCTTCTCCCTTCAGTTGCCCATAAGCTGTATTCACCAGTTGTCCTGACATTGCACTCATTCCTTTTCGCTTTATTCCTCAGTCTTTTCTTCAATGACTCTGTAGAGCCCGGAGCGGAAGCGGAACCACTGGAAGATATGGGTCATTACCACTTTAAGCACGGCGTAGCCCGGAACCGCCAGTATGATACCGAGTACACCGAACATTTTTCCGGCAAAAATAATCACAAAAATAATCGTAATCGGGTGAATCCTAAGCGATTTCCCCATAATCTGCGGCGAGATGAACTTCCCTTCGATCAGTTGAACTGCGGTCCAGACAATGACCATCTTCAGCAGCATGAACGGTGAGGTAACCATCGCCACGATCAGCGCAGGGGTAATCGCAATGGCCGGCCCCAGATAAGGAACTACAGCCGTACAAGCGGCAACGATCGCCAGAACCAGCGAATACTCCAGCCCGATAATCAGGTACCCGATATAGAGCAGTGCTCCGATGCAACAGCTGACAATAATCTGGCCGCGGATATACGATGCGATCTGATTGTTCATTTCCTGCATCACCATCCGGGACTGCGGCCGCAGTGCGGTAGGGATGAGTCTCATGAGATAGTCGGGCAATCTTTTGCCGTCGCGCAGGAGATAGAAAAGAATGAAAGGTGTAGTCACTACAGCCAGCACAATTTCGGTCAGGGTTCCAACGAAGCTGCCTACGCCGCTGACGGCATTATTCAGGAAGGTTGTGGCCCAGGTCGTCACCTTGCTGGTGATATCACTAAGGTCCGTGCCTACGCTCGACTGAATCTTATTGAACAGTTCACTGCCGGTAAGCTGGAGGAATTCCTCCTGGATCTGCTCACTGTAGACGGGGAAGTTGTCAATCAGGCCCATAAGCTGGGTGCGGATGATCGGGATGACCATAAGCAGAACCAGGGTAATGATCCCCATGATGATCAGATACAGAATGACAATGCCATACGCCCGCTTCACCCGGCTTCTCTTCTCCAGACGGTCCACCAGCGGATTCAACAGATAATAGGCGATCCCTGAGAGCAGCAGCGGCGCTGCCACCGTATGCAGAAGCACAGACAGCGGCTTGAACACAAACGGAATCTTTGAGAATACGAGTATCGTTAAGCCCACCAGCAGCGCAATCAGCAGACCCACCACAAACTTGTTGTTCAGAAAAAACTTCTTGAATTTATCCGGCCATACCTGCCGTCTATCCATATCCTGCCGCCCCCTAGCTGCAACTCTTACCTGTTAAGTGTGATTATTTGCACTATGTATAAGCATAGTAACCCTGTGGCTGCAAGTCAAATCAGGGACAATCAACGCAAATAGCAGCCATTGTTAATATCAAAGGTGGCTCCTGTATAAGCTCTGGCTCTGCTGCTCAGCATAAAAATCACCGTATCGGCCACATCCTCGGCCAGCAGCGGTTCAGGATTTAACTGGTGTTCCCGGTATTCCTGCTGCCTCCAGGCGGGGATATGTCCCATCATCGGGGTGTCCGCCATGGTCGGAGCCACTGCATTCACGCGGATCAAAGGGGCAAAATTCATTGCGCAGCTCTTGGTCAAGCCAAGAATAGCAGCCTTCGTTAGACCGTATACTGCATCGGAGCTGCCTTCCTGGCCGGAGACTGATGACATGTTGACGATGACGCCCTTTTGCTTCTGCTCCAGCAGCATGCGTCCGAAGGCCTGGGAGAAGTAGACATACCCTTTGATATTGATATCCATCACCCGGTTGATCTCCTCCGGTGTATACTCCAGCAGGCTGCGGCCCAGATAGATCCCTGCATTGTTGACCAGCCCGCTCACATCGGCATGCTCTTGCTGAAGGGCTGAGAAGAAGTGCTCCACCCCGCTGTAATCGGCGACATCCAGCCGGTAAGTGTAGAGCTTATCCGAAGCGGCTTCGTGCTTCAACTCCTCCAGACGGGGACCATCCAGGTCACAACCAATGACTTCAGCTCCCGCCCCCAGACTATGTCTGACAATGGCCTTACCAATACCTGAAGCAGCACCGGTCACTATTATTTTCATTCCTTGCAGCATCCTTTGACATTCCTCCTTGTAATAGACTTAATAATTACAACCTTACTGAAAGCGCAAATCAACAATGCTTCCGGTCCGCTTGAAACCCACCGACTGATAGACCTTATTGGAATCGGGATTCGCCGCATCGGCGTAGAGCATGGGCGTCACGCCCTGTGTGCTGAGCAGCTCAGCACATAGGGCAGCTACAGCCGCACTCGCATACCCGTGCTTGCGGAACTCACGCGGAGTGAACACTTCATTAATCCGCGCTTGCCTGGCAGACTGATGGGCCAGATTAACCATGGACACCGGCTGTTCCCGGTCGATCCATAGACGGAGCTTGCCCGAATCCGTAACCGCCGCGGCATAGTCCAGATGATCCTCCGCTGCACTCTCCGTACCGAAGCAATCCTGCACGAATCCGGCTAAGTACCCGGCGATGAGCGGGATATCACCTGGCCCCGCCTGCTGCAGCTTGCCGCTGACACCATGCGGCAGCTGCACCTCCGGGCAGTGATAGGCTTCCATCATCATCCGTACGTAGTGAGACTTACCGGTAAGTTTGCTGTACGCATCGGCGAACAGCTTCCCCGTCTCCGGCGTTCCGTTAACCCCCGGCAATTCGCGGTCCTCCAGCATTTCCGCCAGCTCCCGGACAAGGGAACGGCGCCTCTCTTCAGCCAGCTCTGGTGATAACCACAACCACGAGTTACGCCCGGCGACATGGGCGAAGATCAGATCATTCTCCTCTGTCCTGATCCGCAGTGCTTCCTCGTTCTCGACAATCAAATGGATGAGATTATATTCCACCTCTTCCTGCATGAACAGCCTGCTGTGCAGCACATCATCCCCCGGCCCGAAGCTTACAAACATCCCGCTTCCCCCTCTTAGACTTTTCTATCTATTGTAAAGCCCTCTTTGGAAAAAATAAACAGCCCTTAGCCGGAGAATTCCAGCGGCGGGCTGCACTGATCACTATATTATCATTTCTTCTTCTTACCTTTGGCACCCTTGGGAGTAGCGGCCTTGAAGCCTTCTTCATACGTATAGAGCAGATTCTCTTCGAGCTGTTCTCCCTTCAGCACCTTGCGCACCAGGCTTTTGGCAGATTTAGGGGTGATATCCCTATACCATACGCCTTCCGGGTAAGAGATCACGACACAGGCATCCGAGCATCTTCCGTTGCAGCGGGTTACTGTTGTATGTATCAGCGCATCTGCCCCTTGCTTCGTAATCTCATCCTCAATCGCTTCCGCTACCTCTTCACCCTTATGCTTCTTGCAGTCACTTCCGTTACAGATCAGCAAATGGCTGACCGTTCCTTGCAGATTCCAGGTTGTCATGGCCTTCTTCGCCCCCTCTAATACAACTATACCCTGCTTGTCTCTGACCCTAAACTTTACCTTCCGATTCGAGGATCGTCAATAGCAGGAAAGACTGTTATACTATTACTGAGAATGATTATCATCTAAGAAAAGAGTGACTCGAAACATGCAGACGCGAAATGCCGGCAGTTCATTGCCTACTCCTCATAGCTTTTATATCCCGGTACATGTAACGGCACTGAATCAAGCCTCCTTTAACCGGGAAAATCCCATTTCCCCCTTCACCTCATTCCTGGTAGTTCTCACCGGCGGAAGCGGAGTCATCGAGCGAAATGGAGAACGTATCCGTCTATCCGGCGGACATACCTTGTGCAGTGACAGTCCGGTGGATATCAGGCTGCCCCGCAGCCATAAGCTGCAGGGTGTGTGGATCGAATATGCGGTGATCTCCGGCAACAGCCGGCCCTTCAGCCCGCTGAACCATGATCTGCCGGTCCGAAGCTGCCCTCCCCAGGTAAGCACGCTTGCTGTGCAGCTTCTTAGCAGCTGGAACCAGCCGGAGCAGCGCACGCCATTTGCCTTACAAGCTCTGTTCACCGAGCTGCTCACTGAGCTGCATAAAAGTGCTGCCGAGTACAAAGAACCGCAGGCTCAGTGGATTGACCGTGTACTACATCATATAGAGTCTAATTATAATGAAGATTTGACGAGAGAACAGGCTGCCGGACTTGCCGGAGTGACCCCGGAGCATTTCTCCCGTGCCTTCCGCAGATTCACCGGGCAGACCTTCAATCAATATATAACGCTGCTGCGCATCCGTAAGGCCCAGCAGCGTATCCTTACAGGAGCCCCGAATCTGAGTACGCTGGCGCTTGAGGTTGGTTATAGCGAAGGAACCTATTTGAGCCGCAAATTCAAGCAGGTTGTAGGGATTTCTCCTTCAGCCTATCACCGTAAGAGCAAATCCGTAGTCTCGCTGAACTTCAATCATACGGCCAGCCTCCATGCGCTCGAAGTCGTTCCCCGGCTGGGAGTCTATTCGTCCTGGATGGAGAACATGCAGCCCGTTCCCTCCAGGAAGCTGCCGGATGAAGGAATCGGCTCCGCAGGTCTATACGAACGTCTATCGTCAGCCCGGCCGGATGTCATTATCAGCTACTCCTTGCCTGACAAGAGCAAGCAGCTCCTGTCCGTCGCACCGGTGATTGAGATTCCCTTCATGCAAATGGACTGGCGGGAGCAATTCCGGCTGATTGCCGAGGTGACCGGACGTCAGCCTCAGGCAGAGGCCTGGTTAAGCCTCTATGACTGGCATTGTTACCAGGCTAATCAGCTGCTGGACCGGCGGATCGGTGACCGTGGAACCGCCATGGTCCTGGAGCTTGGCGCAGAGACGGCCTACTGCTTCAGCAGCAGCTACGGGCGCGGGACGCAGATTCTGTATCATGATCTTGGCTTCCGCCCGCCGCTTGGCCTCGTTGCCGAGGGACTGCTGGATAAGGGCTATCTGGAGATTGCCTTCCATAACATCGCCCGCTACCCCGCTGACCATATCTTCATTACCTCTAGCAGGGAGGCTGCTGAAGCGCTGGAGCCGCTGCAGAGCTTGCTTCACCCTGTACAGCAATATCATATCGATGACTCTCCTCCAGGCGGAAGAATCTATTACCTGAATCAGCCTGGCATGTTCTACGGATTCGACCCGCTCTCCTCCGAGGCTCAGCTGAAGGTCCTGGTGCAGGCGCTGACATCATAAATTTACATAGCCGGACATCACATTCAGCCATAGTCTAATCATAGCAAACTCTGTAAAGTGTTATTGAGAATGATAATCGTTCTACATTAAGGAGGCTGCATCTTGAAAATCCCGTATTTACGTTCTCGCCGCATTCACCCGAAAGCTTGGATAGTCCTGTCTTTGCTTCTGGCATTGACTCTTATCGTCTCGGCTTGTGGGAACAACTCTTCTAATAGCAGCAATGGTGCTGCTTCAGCTAAGGCTACCGGAACACCCGCTTCCTCCACTCAGCCAGAGAAGGCTGCTGCAACCGCAGCTCCCGCCTTCCATACTGTGACAACTGTGAATGGAGATATTGAGGTGCCGGCAGCACCGAAGCGGATTGTTGCCGAGGAATATCTGGGCAGCTTAATTGCCCTGGATACGATACCGGTCGGTGCGCCCGGGCTTACACTGGAGAATATGTACTTCAAAGAATTCCTCACAGGAGTCGCAGATACCGGCACATACGGTAAAATGTCACCGGAGAATATCATCGCGCTGAATCCCGACTTGATTATCTCCGGCAATGCAGACAGCTATGCGGCGCTCAGTCAGATTGCCCCAACGGTCATTGTGCCATATGGCGATTTGAAGAATGCGCATGAAGAGCTGACCTATTTTGGTAAGCTGCTGGGCAAGGAGCAGGAAGCGGCGGCCTGGCTGGCTGATTACGATAAGCGTATTGCTGACGCCAAGGCCCGTGTGGATGCAGCCATTCCTGCCGGGGCCACCTTCAGTATTCTAGAGCATGCAGACAAATCCACCTGGGTCTATGGGGATAACTTCGGACGCGGAGGACAGCCTATTTATCAGTCGCTGGGGCGCAAGCCGCCGGCTGGAGTGGCTGCTGAAATTATGGAGAAGCAATGGGCAGAATTATCCGCTGAGACCCTGGCTAAATATGCGGGTGATTATCTGGTCATCACTGACAATACATGGACTGCTCAAGACTTCCAGGCAGACCCGATCTGGGGCAGCCTGCCGGCAGTCAAGAACGGGAAGATCTACGTATGGAAAGAAGAGCGCTCCTGGTACTATGATCCGATTGCCGTTCTGGCCCAGACGGAGGAGCTGGCCGATTGGCTGACCGGGGCACAACAATAATGGAGTCATGAACAAGCTGCCCGGAGCCTTCAATGGCTTCCGGCAGCTTTTCGCGTTTACCCTATCCATTACTCGGAGATAATAGCTGTAGCCCGCCGCGCCGGAACCGGCAAAATTATTCTTGCGGTGCACAAGGAGACCCCATGAAGATTATCAGTATCTATGTCCTGTTAGCTGTTCTTACGCTTATGTTAATAGTCATCATTGATGTGATGTCCGGCATCAGCCTGCGTGCATCCATTCATTCGCTCTCGACCATCTTTGCTACAACCACCCTACAGGAAGCCATCTGTATCACAATCTTCCTGCTTCTCCCGTTCGTTCAGGTAGCCGTTCATGCCTCTAAGAAGCGTCACTCCCGCCGGAAACCGTCTTAATTCTTCTAACGGTACAATCCGAACTTGCGCCGGACAAGATGAATGAGCAACAGCAGGATGGGAATCACCGCACAGAATACCGGCAGAAGCGTCTGCAGAAAAGTCTTCCCGTCATTCATATGCTCCGGATAATTCTGCGCGCTGACAAAAGAGCTGAACAGCATAATCACGCCTGCCGGAATAACCAGCCTGCTTGTATCGTTTACCTTGAACAGATCGTTGGCAATCGCAACAGCAGCATAACAGTAGACGGTCAGCTTAAAGAACGCCCCGATAATCAGTGTAAGCATAACCAGGGCATCCAGCCGTTGAATGAAATTGGCCATATTCACAAGGGTAATGGTCGTAAACATGGGAAAGGCGGTACGGCTGTACAGGTTCTCGCCAAGCACAGACATTTCGATTGCATGTGTGAAGCTGAGCAGACAGGCGCTGACAATGATGGCTGCGATTCCGGTTTTCTTAATTTTCCGGGATTTGTTGAAGTGGGGCAGAATGGTAGTGAAGCACATCATTTCGCCGAACGGAAAGATCAGGATGTTGGGATAGGCTGATTTCAAGGCTTGCTTGTAATCATTCATATGAAGCGGAAACAGATTCTTATACTCCACCAGCCCGGCTGAGATTACAGCAATAATACAAATGCACCCCATAATGATCACGATCCACAGGACAATCTCGGCAGTCCTCGCGAACACTTCTATCCCTTTGCTCAGGATATACATCACGGCAATAATCATGATTGAATTAATGATCAGAATCGGGGTTTTGTCATAGGAGGCCGAGATCAGCAGATCACCCGCTTCCCGCAGATTTCTTGAACCGTTATAGAGAAGCACCGGCAGGAACAGCAGACTTACCGGCCAGCCCAGCCATGGCCCGAGGATTGAACGCGTATACCCGCTTATGATCTGGTTCGGGAATTGGAGGCAGAGATGTGCGAACACCAGATACAGCAGAATACCCCCGGGAAGGGCAATCAGAATGGCGAGCCAGACTGCATGTCCGCTCTCCAGGCCAATAGGTACAAGCACGGCGGTTCCCAGCTCAAACAGAATGATCAATGCAAGCAGCTGGCTCGGGCCGATCACTTCTTTTTTCATAACATCAATCACCTGATTTCTGCGGTTAAGCCAATTATTTACCTTCGGGGATATAAGGTTTCAGACTCATGCCTGTACTGCGGATGTAAGCCTTGATCTTGAGGTCCAGCTTGCCCTCTGCGAAGATCCGGCCCCAGTCCCCGTCCAGCGCCGCCCATTCCTGCGGATTCGTCCGCTTCAGCTCATTGCCGAAATTGAAAATATCGCTCTCCAGCTCTTGTCCCTTATGAAAAGCCTGCATCACTTCAATCCTCGTCTTCTTCTCCAGCTCTTGCTCAAGCTTCATAATTTCTTCCCGCTTGCTGAGATCCACGAAGCTGTCCGTTTCATTGACGCTCCCCTCCTCGGCAATCGTCACATGAAAGACGGGAAGGCCGTCTTCCATCGTGGTCTTCACCTCTGTTCTGGAATAAATGATATTGACGGCAATGGACTCTTTCTTATCCTTCGAATCAATATCAAGCACGGTTTCTTCTATTTGGTTAAGCAGCCACTCGGTTCCTCTTGCTTCTGAGTCCTTCATCCAATAGAGCAGCTTTCCCTGCCTGAAGACCCCAAGTCCGCTCATTATCGTCTCCGTCAGGGTCTCCGACCCCTCCAGATTGCTTTTCTTCTTCCCTTCCTCAGCGTCTCCCTTAATCTTCACCGCATTGATTGTAAGATCCCCTTCTCCTGTAATGCCATGAATGACATCGAATACGCTAATGGGCCGGTTCTCTCCCCAGACGCTGGAGGTATTCTGCGCTTTTTTGACCAGCCCCAGAGCAGGCAAACTCTCTACAGGGGTCAGGAGCTTTAAGACAGCGGCGGCATCGCTGCCGCGGGCAACCAGTATTTCTGAATTGAGCCGCAGCTCATGGGACCGCTCGAAGATGTCGAAGATATCGTTAATCCCGTCCCGCGCCAGGGACTCTCCAAGTACAATAAGCTGGGTATGGGCAAAAAAAAGCTGGCGGGTCACATGCTTCGACGCCCGCCGCAGCGCGCCGAACATCGTTTTGTCGGTGGCCGATACCACCACTACAGCAGGCTTGCCGCTTCCGGGAGAGGTACTTGTAGATGTTGAAGACGGATTAACCAGCTGAAAGGTGACCCGGTATTCATCGGTCTCCGGAACGAGATCCATCCCGATGCCGCTTACGACGGCCAGCTCATTCAATTCCCGGCTGTTCCAGCAGCCGCTCAGCGGCAGGACCAGCACCGCTATGGCGATCAGGCGCAGCAGCCTCTTACCGTTCATCCCGTTTCCTCCCGGCGTCCCCTTTCCCTGCAGGAGAGGCTGAAGAGCGGCTGCTGTTGTTCACCAGCCGCTTTCTGAGCTTTGTGAAGCTCTGGGGGGAGCGGATGAAGGTATCCTTCAGATTCCCCGGAACAAAGGGGCCTATAGGAGTCATGTACGGAACACCAAGCGAGCGCAGGCTGCACAGATGGGCAATCAGCATAATAGTGAATATGGCGATGCCATACAGCCCCATAAATGCGGCGATGCCCATGATCACAAACCGCAGCATGCGGATGGAGAGCGCCATGTTGAAGGCAGGCGTAGCAAAGCTGGATATTCCTGTGAGCGAGACCACGATGACCATCGCCGGCGAGACGATCCCTGCCTGAACCGCTGCTGTCCCCAGCACCAGACCGCCGATGATGGATACGGTCTGGCCGATCGGCGAAG
This sequence comes from Paenibacillus sp. FSL R7-0302, assembly GCF_038006885.1. NCBI lineage: Bacteria > Bacillati > Bacillota > Bacilli > Caryophanales > Paenibacillaceae > Paenibacillus > Paenibacillus sp. FSL R7-0302. Next base: position 1,826,286 of record NZ_JBBOWB010000001.1, on the reverse strand, counting down.
GCATACGTACCCCTGCTTCCCGGATAATCTCGAAGGTAACCTCCATCAGGACCGCTTCTACAAAGGCAGGGAACGGCACCCCCTCCCGCTGTGACGCCAGATTGATCAGCAGCGGGGTCGGAATCATCTCCTGATGGAAGTTCAGCGCAGCGACGAAGATCGCCGGACCATACATCGAAATGACCAGGCATACAAAGCGGAGCATCCGGATCAGCGAGGAGATATCATACCGCTGATAATAATCCTCGACCGTATGAAAGAACATGAAGAAGGTAGTTGGGGCAATCAGCACAAACGGAGTACCGTCCACGAAGATGGCAATCCGTCCATCGAGCAGATTGCCTGCCACACTATCCGGGCGCTCTGTATTGAAAATCGTGGGGAACGGGGAATATTTATTGTCCTCCACGATCTGCTCAATATATCCCGACTCCAGAATCATATCGACCTTAATCTCCCTAAGCTTATCCTTAAAGGCCTGAATCGTCTCTTCGTCGGCAATGCCGCGGATATACATAATCGTGATGTCGGTGTGGGTTACATCGCCCAGCTTCATCGTTTCGGTCCAGAGGTCCGGGTTCTTGATGATTTTGCGGACCAGGGCAATATTCGTGCTGATGGTCTCGGTGAAGCTTTCTTTGGAGCCGCGGATGGCGACCTGGGTGCCCGCCTCAGTAACCGCGCGGGACTCCCCGCCGCAGGTGCTTCCACTGATGCCTCCCCCCACTCCGTTCACCAGAATAACCGTATCGCCCGAGAGCAACGCCTCCAGCAGTCCGTTAATATCTGTAACCAGCTTCTCCTTGCCGATACTAAGGGCATTCTCTTTAATATAGCTGTAGACTTCCTCCGGGGTTACCGCAAGCCGCGCACGGTCATTCAGAGCTTGAAAGGACATCACATGCGAGATGTAGTCATCGACCATCACTCTGTCGGTAATGCCGGCGATATATATTGCAGCCACACGGGCTGTTCTATTAATTAATTCATAGGTGCGTATAACCAGATCGGGACTGTTCCCGAGCCTTGCTTGAATGGTACTGATGTTGTCTTCCAGCTTAGGGGAGACCGGCGAATTTATATTCTCCATATCCGCACCTCCTGGCTCTTACTATTCGCCTGCTATCCTTTTTTTATACAGCATATGGAATGTGTAAAAGCTGAAACAAGCTGCCCCCGGTACGGAATAATCCGTGTAAGGGACAGCTTGTGCAGATAGAGCTTATGGTATAGCGCCGGTACACTGGCTGGTATCTCAGAGCGGGGGGGAGATGTTAATGATTATCTACTACGCCAAGCGCCTTGTTCTTCTCCTTGAACCGGTCATTATGGGAGGAGACGTAGGCCACCTTCTCAGCGGTAGGGTCCATGTACAGCTTCGCGCTGTTCAGGGCAAGCACCGCGTCGGTGAATGTTCCGGCAATGAGCCGTACCTTGCTCTCATGATCCACGAAATCTCCGGCAGCGAAGATACCCGGCAGATTGGTCTCCAGCTTCCCGCTGACGTTCGCACACCATTCTCCCATATCCAGCCCCCAGTCCTTGAGCGGGCCGAAGTCGCTTCTCAGCCCGTGGTTGACAATGACGGCATCGACCTCAAGCTGCTCATGCTCCCCGGTCTGTATATGGCAGACGGTCACCTGATCGATCAGCTCTCCGTCGCTGCTGTGCAGCTGGCTTACCGCACAAGGCACACGCACATCCACCGAGGAGGCCTTCATCCGGGCAATATTCTTCTCATGCCCGCCGAACTGCTCCCGGCGGTGCACCACGGTTACGCTGGCGGCAATCCCCTCCAGCTCATTCGCCCAGTCCACTGCGGAATCGCCGCCGCCCGAGATCAGCACCCGTTTGCCGCGGAAGGGCTCCAGCTCCTGTACCGTGTAGTGCAGGTTCGTCACCTCATAGCGGTCCGCGCCTTCAATCTCCAGCTTCGCCATCTGCAGAATGCCGTATCCGATGGTAAGTATGACCGTACGGGTCCAGTGCTGCTCGCCTGTGGCTGAGGTCAGGATATACGTTCCGTCCTCCTGGCGGGCCTGGTGAACAATCTGCTGTCCGAATACAAGGGTAGGATCGAAGGTGCGCGCCTGCTCTGCCAGCTGATCAATTAACTGGCGGCAGAGAATAGGTGTTACTCCTCCGACATCCCAGATCATCTTCTCAGGATAGATCAGCATTCTGCCGCCCAGCTCATCCTTCGCTTCAATCAGCTTAGTCTTCAGATCCCTCATTCCGCTATAGAACGCTGTATACATGCCTGCGGGGCCGCCGCCAATAATCGTCACATCGTATAATTCCATTGATTCGTTCATTGATATCCCTCCAAGGTCTGGTTGTATTTAAGATTTGGTACGGGCCAGAAGATACAGAAAGTATGGAGCACCGATGACAGCTACCACAATACCGGTAGGAATCTCGGACGGCTGCAGAATCCGCCGTCCGATCGTATCCGCCGCAATGACAAGCAGCGCGCCGATCAGCGCGGAGGCGGGCAGCATCAGCTGATGCTTCGGTCCAACCAGCCGCCGCGCCAGATGCGGGCCGACCAGCCCGACGAAGCCGATGCCTCCGCTGACCGCTACGCTGGAAGCCGCAAGCCCGACCGCTGCTGCCAGCAGACGGAACTGCTCTCTGTTCACATTAGCACCGAGTCCTGTCGCTGTCTGCTCACCCAGATTAAGTACATTCATCACCCGTGCCTTGTAGATGACATAAGGCAGGAGAATCACGATCCAGGGCAGCAGGGATAAGACAAACTTCCAGCTGGTGCCCCAGATGCTGCCAGCCAGCCAGGTGGCAACGAACTGATACTTGTCCGGGTCGAGGCGAAGCGTCAGCACGATCATCGCCGCGCTCATGCCTGCCGCCACTGCGACCCCGGTAAGCAGCAGCCGGATCGGCGAAATGCCCTGATGCCGCTTGTAGGCGAGGCTATAGATCAGAGCAGCAGTACAGGCCGCCCCGGCAAAGGCCACCACAGGCAACAGATAGACCGGTGCCGCCGAGGTCGTCGGATAGAAAGAGATCAGCAGCATAACCATCAGTCCGGCCCCGGCATTAATGCCGAGAATTCCCGGATCGGCCAGATCATTGCGGAAGACCCCCTGCATCACTGCGCCGGATACGGCAAGTGCGGTACCAATTAACAGAGAAATGACAATCCGCGGCAGGCGGAACTGGAACAGAATCAGCTCCTGCTTCTCCGTCCCCTTGCCGACCAGCGTATCCAGCAGCTCAAGCGGTGTAAGTCTTATGTATCCTGTATTCACACTTATAATGAACATCATCACAATCAGAACGGCCAGCACGCCGATCACCCTCAGGCCATACTTACGCCTTGCATCTTCTGAAGAAATTATCTTATGGCTCTGCATCTTTACAGCTCCCTTCTTTCTTTTCGGGCCAGATACAGGAAGAACGGTACCCCAATCAAGGCTATAATCGCACCCACCGGCGTTTCATGCGGCGGATTGATCATCCGGGCAGTCAGATCGCCCCCGACCACCAGCAGCGCACCCAGCACCGCAGAGCAGGGAATAATCCAGCGGTAATCCACACCCACCAGATAGCGCGTCAGATGGGGGATGATCAGGCCGACGAACCCGACAGCTCCCACTACAGCTACCGAGGCTCCGGCCAGAATCAGGACAATTAGCGTACCGGCCAATTTCACCAATCCTGTGCGCTGCCCAAGCCCCTTGGCAATATCCTCACCCAGGCTGAGCATCGTAATCGAACGGGACAGCACGATGGCTCCCAGGATAGCCGCTATCACCCATGGGGACATGATCTGCAGCTGGAACCATTTCGTTCCTGCCAGACCACCGGCATACCAGAAGGCAAGATCTTGTCCGATGCGGAAATAAAGGGCGATGCCTTCGCTTAGCGCAGAGAGCAGCGCACTGAGGGCAGCACCTGCCAATACGAGCCTGGCCGGGGTTAGTCCGCCCTTCGCCAGCGAGCCTACACCGTAGACAATTCCCGCTCCGGCTCCGGCGCCAACGAAGGAATAGAGTATGAGATACATGAACGGCAATCCCGGAAAAAATGCAAAGCAGACAGCCAGCGCAAAGCCTGCTCCAGAGTTAATGCCCATCAGTCCCGAATCCGCCAGCGGATTACGGGTCATCCCTTGCATAATAGCCCCTGCCACAGCGAGGCCGGCTCCCACCATTACGCCGCCCAGCACACGCGGCAGCCTAAGCTCGCGGATGATCTGATGCTCGGTAATATCGGGATTGAAATGAAAGACTGCGGTCCATACGACGGACAGCTTAATATCTGCAGCCCCGAACGATACGGAAATAGCGATACCCAGCGCCAGCGCAATCAAACCGCCAATAAGAATTAATGTTGCCGCCCAGGGACGGGACCGCAGCTTCAGCGGCTTGGCCTTCTCATCCAGCCCGCTCCCGGACACTGCCTGTTGATTCATGAATGTCACCTGTTTCTTTGAAATTGATTCTCATTATCATTATCAATATTGTAAAGGAACAGGTCAAGGTTTGGCAATGGACAAAATAAAAACAAGTAGAAACGGCTTTGCCGTCCTTTAAAAGGATGGCAAAGCCGTTTCAGCGAGAAGGCGGATCGTACCGTATCGCGGCCTTTAAACAACCAAATGGTGCCGCTAGCCCTAGCCCCATAGCCGCATAGCCGCATAGCCGCAACCAAATAATGAGTCTAATCCGACAGTGCCCGCATAATATTGGATTTCGCCTCTGCCGCAATCGCTTCATTCCCGTCATCGACCGCTTGCATTAAGATCAGCATGGGGATGTATACCGCGATCAGCCTCGCCAGCAGCATCGTGTCCTCTTCCGCTCCTCCGTACGTTTCGAAAAACACGCCGCGGGCGTAAGGTGGTAAAAAGCTATAAGCAACGCTCAAATCGCAAGCCGGATGGCCTACGCTCAGATCGCCCCAATCAATGATGCCGGAAACGATCCCGTTCTCATTCACAAGCATATTTTTGAAATGAAGATCGCCATGCAGCAGTACATTCACCGCCTCGACACGGTCCTTTTGCAGACTGTTAATATACGCTTCGATCACACCGGACTCCTCCGGCGACAAGTGTTCAGCCAGCTTCGATAGAAAGCCATCCATCTTCACTTTGCGCGATGCTATGTCCGTCAAGCTTCGATGATCCTGCTGAACTCCGCACTCCAGCGCCGTCTGCACTGGAAATTCATGCAATCTCCGCAAAAATCCCGCCAGCGTCTCTGCCGATAAAGCCCGGCGTTCTTCCGTCAGACCGATTGGGAAATCGCCTGGCACGTGGGCATAGCCAAGAAATGGTGCCGGGTATTCATCACTTGCTTCGCCATAAAACAGCGGTTTCGGATAGGGGATGGTCAAATAGGCCGCAAGCTTCGGCAGCAGCTTCCCTTCCATACGAATCGCGCCAACTGCAAACGTTCTTCTTGGAAACCGGAACACGTACTCGTCACCTATGAGAAAAACCGTATTGTCCCAGCCCCAGCCCAATCGCTTCACTTGCTTCGATGACAGCTGAGGGAATTGTCTGCCGATCAGCGTCCGCGCCTGCTCTTCGTTAACCTCCCACTCCGCATCCCATACATTCGTTCCATCCATGAATTGTCTGCCTCCCCGTTCCTTCGCTCAATCATGCATTCGATAAACCGAACCCACCTATGAGGTCGCCTCATTTTTATGCTTATCAACAACAAAGTTTAACATAGCCATATTTATAAAAACAGCCTATCCTCCCGGTTCCATCCTGTTAGAGATGTAGCTGGAGCATAGGCTGTCAGATTGGCGGTTAGTTGAGTTCTATACATTCTGAAGCGTGCCGCCGAATATTTTGCGGATGTACCCTTGCAGCTTGCCGATATGCGGCACGAAGAGGCTTTTGTCATACACATAATTGGATTGGGTTACCAGCTGTGAATAGAGCAGGAAGAGGATGGCCGCGAGCTCCCGGTCAATCTGCCGCTCATGCTCCATCAGAGCATACGTCTCATCCAGCGCCTCATAGAGCTGAAGCAGAGCCGCCTCATTAATGAGCTTACGGCGCAGCGGTACAAGAATATCTGTAGCAATAGCATCAATCCGCAGAATAACAGCCGCCAGTCTCTCGTTCACACTATTCTCCTCCTGCAGTGACTGAATGGTTAAGCGCTTGCTTATTACCATCCTATGTCTGCCGGACCCCTGGCATGCCTGGGCAGCGGAATCAGCTACCTCGTGTAATCCTCGTATTCGTCTCTCCTGTTCAGCTTGGAGTACATATATTCATCATTCTTCAGCTTATAGAGCTGGCCCATTGCACCAAAGATCAACACTAGAACTACAATCAGACCATAGGCATAGCTAAACTGGTTGAAATAGAAACACAATACAATGGCTGCAAAGGTCATAAGCAGCAGTGCAAGTGCGATCCGGCTCAGAATTTTCTTCATCAGGGTTCCTCCGCAAAAAGTTTTAGTCTAAATGTATCATAATCTGCGGACGAATCCTGTCGAAAGCTGGCAGCTAGACCATTTTCGAGAGTACCGTTCCCGCCAGCAGCTCACCGAGCGTCTTATCGAGCGGCAGCGGCTTATTGCCCAGGCAGGTGCGGAGCGCGGTCAGCAGCACACGGACATCATATTTGCTGGGATGGACCGGAATCACTTCTTTGTCCAGCGCCAGCAGATTATAGACGGCCATCATTGCGGAGCGGACCGAATACTCCACGGTGAACACGCAGTCGTCCGGCACTTCGGCGAACTGGCCGAGGAAGGCCAGATTCACACTGCCCTGCGGCACGACCTGCGGACGGTCACCAAGAACGCGCGGCATGAACTGCGCAGTGATATAAGGCATCATACAAGGGATGACGTTAGTGGTATGCTCCAGAATCCCGGGAATGCGGTCCGCAAGACCCATATGGTAGCACAGTTCCTCCAGCAGCTCGCGTCCGGTGCAGTCGCTCATTTTTTTCTTGATATAGTCGCCTTCGGCATCCGGGAACAGGCCATACGCCCACAGTACCTTCACATTGTCCGGCTGGTTGATGAAATGCGGCTGCTTCGGTGCGGTCCAGGACATCATCCAGCTGGAGTCTTTGATCGTGACCACGCCGCCCATGCCGGGAGCATCTCCCGTCAGCTCCAGCAGATAAGGGAATACAATCTCATCATCGGTAAAAGTCATTGTGAACGACAGCCATTTGGACTTGTCGATATCCCCGCAGAACACTTCAGGGCGGCCGAAATCCGGGGATTTGGCAGCAAGCTTCTCCCAGAGGCTCCAGCAACCGCGTTCAGTAACGGACCGGTTCAGCACCGCCGGGTGGTCCAGATCGCCAAGGGTAGAATTCTCTGTCATTGAGCCGTTCGTGACCATGACCAGATCCCCGCGTGTCACCGGAATCGTCTTCGGGGAACCATTAACCTGCACCTGAATCGCGGTTACAACCTTCTCATCGCCGCTCATACTAAGCTCCAGATCCGTAACCTCATGCCCTTTGTCAAAATGAACGCCCTCACGCTCCAGCCATTTCATCAGCGGCAGGATCAGCGAGTCGAACTGGTTGTATTCGGTGTGCAAAATTCCTTTCAGCTGGTTCATCCCGGAGATCAGGTGCATGAACCGCTCCATATAACGCTTCACCTCTACCACGCTATGCCAATTCTCAAAGGCGAACATGGAGCGCCAGAAATACCAGAAATTCGTCTCCAGGAAGCTCGGGTCAAAAAACTGCTCAATCGTCACCGCGCCCAGTCTCTCTTCGGTAGCCAGCGTAAGCTTACCTAATTGCAGCGCATGTGCGGTAGAGAGCCCAAGCGATGAGAAGTCGGCGGGGGTGCCTTGCTTTTCGACCAAACGGCAATGCGATTCAATCGGTTCAGCCAGGTTGAGCTCCCGGAATTCATCCAGCACCGTCCGGTCCGGATTGGTCAGGGAAGGGATGAAGCCGAACAGCTCCATGAAGCACTCGAAGTGCTCTTCAATCTCGCGTCCGCCCCGGGCGCTGTAGCCGTCCTTGGCATTGCCCGCCCCGTCCATGGAACCGCCGTATACAGCTGATTGCTCCAGAATATGAATATTCCGGCCGGGCATATGCCCGTCACGGATCAGGAAGGCCGCCGCCGACAGGGAGCCGATCCCTCCTCCGACGAGATAAGCCTTGCGTGAAGCGATGCCTTCCTGTACCTGCGGATGAATTCTTTGATATGTACCCATGTGTCCTCTTCCTTCCTTGTTCAGGGGATAAGTGCCTGCTAACTGCCTTCACTATAACCGCCGTGAACCAGGGATTCTATGGACAGCCGGACGCAACTGTCCAGGGATTACACATCCGCCCGATATTGTGTCATAACTTCACCGGATGAACTGCAGACTGATAATGCTCAAGCCCCCGGGCAATGCATCCGTCCATAATCCGTGATACCTTGTCCACCACTCCGGCCGGATCTGTATTCGCCCCGGCTCTGAGCCAGTGGATCACCTGTTCAAGGATGGCCAGCGTGTAGAAATCGGCTATATCGAGTCTGGCCTGCATTCTCACAGGCTCCGGAATCTGCTCCTGTCCCGGCCACGCCTGCCCGTCCAGCTCCTCCACTACGCTGATCATGACGCGGTAAATCACTCCGTACAGGAATTGCTCCAGATGCTCGCGTCCCAGCGAATGGAAGGTATTCAGACAGATCGTTTTGTTATTTACGGTGTAACGCAGGACGCTTAAGAATCCTTGCTTCCAGCCCGCCCAGCAGCAGTATTGGTCCAGTCCTTCAATCACTTCTGACTTGTAGATCCAGCCGAGCAGCTCATAGATATCCTGAAAATGATTATAAAACGTATGGCGGGTCACCCCGCAATCCGCTGTGAGCTGCTGGATCGTTATTTTGTTCAGGGGCTTGGTGAGCATAAGCTTCTTCAGAGACCGGGCTAACGCGTTCTTCGTTAAGAGTGAATTGGACATCTCTGCCTCCTGTGAGCGCTTGGATTTTATATTCCAATTATAACCAATTGAGAGTTTGTTTTCATCCCGCCTGCTCCGCAGCTCTTGTTACTCCCGCTCCCCCAGCCGGACTGCATAGGTCTTGTATCCCGCTTCGCTAATCTCAAGGCAGTTCAACTGCTCCCCGTACACGCAGCCGCCGTCGATGCCTATTTTGTCGCCCAGCGGACTGAACCAGACGCCTGCCCCGTCCTGCAGATCTACCGTAGAGGTATGGCCGAATACAACCGTCTTCTCCGTAGAAGTTACAGGATGATTGTAGAAAGGCTCCCGAATCCAGATAAAATCATACTCCCGCTGCATCCGCCAGTCGGCAAGGGAAGGATTAATGCCAGCATGAACGAACAGATGGGTCTCCGTCTCATAGTAGTAAGGCAACGAACCCAGGAAATCCAGATGCTCCTTATACTCCGTACGCATGAACCGCTTCATCTCCGTGTAATCCTTCCAGCCTGAATCCGGGTGCAGCAGCACCGAATCCCGCCCTCCGCAGTAGCTCAGAAGGGTGTGGAATCCCCCATTGGTTATCCAGTGGGTATCCCGCTTATCATCCTCTCCCGCCAGCGCATCGCAGGCCATCTGATCATGGTTGCCCCGCAGCACAATCACCCCTTCCGCTTCGGCAAGCCGCTTCACCTGTTCCACGACCGCCCTGCTGTCCGGCCCCCTGTCCACATAATCGCCCAGCAGGATTAATTGATCCCTGGAAGGGTTATACTCCGCCCGGCGGAGCAGCAGGTTGAACTCCTCTATACAACCGTGAATGTCACTGATCACTAATGTTCTGATGCCGCTCTCCTCCTTCTTCAGATGAAACTGTCTTGACCTGGAGTATTCATTATACTAACACAAAAAAGAGGTTCACCCGCCAAGCGTTCAGCTTAGCAGGGAAACCTCCTGGTTACATTCTATTCCATCCGCGCGGATGACGGATGCTGTACCGGCCGTTCCGCAGCACGGTCCCAGCGCCAGAGGGCGTCATTCCCCTCCAGATGCAAGCCGCCGTACCATTCATCGATACTTTGCAGGTATAACCGGTCGACTGCTCCGGCCAACACCTTCTCTCCCCATGCAGTCAGCGTAACGCTGCGGTTCAGGAATTCCGGTACTTCCCTGTAGTCTGTAGGCTCTGCCGCACCGTCAATCTCAAGCAGAGGCTTCGTCCCGGCCGTCAGTGTGCGCAGGATTTTCCAGTATTCCGTATCGCCCATGCCAAGCCGGTGCAGCTCATCCGTAACCTGACGGAACAGCTTAAGCGGCGTATCCATTCCGTTAGCTACAGCTTGGAGGGTGGTCTGTTCGACGATCCCGAGACCGTTCTCTACAGAAGGCAGACGGGAGAGGTGGGCCTTGAAGGCATCATAGGCAAAAGCAAGCGCGCCCGCAGCCAGCTCCTCCCGCTTCGCCGCAAGCAGGTCTGCGAGCTTCCGGGGATCGGCAGCGGCATAGGCCTCCCACAGCAGGCTTCCCAGCTGCAGCTCCTTGCGGCCGATATTCTGCCAGGTTCCCGGCAGGGTACTCAGCTGAGCTTCCGTCAGCTGTCCCAGACCATGGAACAGCTCAATCCCGGGGAATTCTCCGATGCAGAGCAGGCTCAGCTTCGTGTTGCCCAGCTTTTGCCCATTGAACCAGTGTAATAGATAGGCCAGCATACTCTGATCGAACAGATCATGCTCGAACCATAGCACCACCTCATCATACTGGCGGAATCCGCTAATCCTCCGCTCCTGCTCCGCACAGCCCGCCAGATATTCAGCCGCCGGAATGCCCATCGTGGCCTGTAGCACCTCCGCCCGCAGCAGCCGGTTCTGCTCTTCCGCCGGATCGATGAATACCGGTCCCGCCGAATAGATCTCTCTCCACACCAGCACCTCCCCCTGGACAATCCCCTGCTTCAGCTTGTCTCCCACCGTGTCACCATTCACAATATGCAGCATTCGCTGTCCTCCCTCATGTAACAAATGAAATGCAGCCGCCAGATCGACAACAGGCAATGCCCCCTTCAGCTTGCGTCTGCCGTCATACAGCCTTTTCTTCAGCGTAGCGACGGGAAGACCCAGATACACGGAAATCTCCTGAAGCGAGTACCCGTAGAAGTAGAACAGTTGCAGCGGTACCCGCAGCTTGGCAGACAATTCCGACACTGACCTGTGGAGCACCTGTGTCCATTCCCGGTATTCAACAATCTCCGCTGCGCCGGGAGAAGAGCCTGCGACATGCACCGCTGCCTCCAGAGGCAGCAGGGCTTGACGCTTACGCCGCAGCAGCCGGTGACACTGCCTGACCACAATGGTTTTGAACCATCCCGGAAACGCCGCAGGCTCCTGCAGGCTGGCAAGGTTCATATACGCCTCCAGCAAGGCTTCCTGTACCGCGTCTTCCGCAAGCTGCACATCTCCCAGCCTGTCGTAGGCCACTACGTAAGCCATCCCACGGACATGCCCGCTAAGCTGCCGGAAGGCTTCGGCATCGCCCTTCTGCGCCTTTTCAATCCAATGCAGCATACGTCTGCAAACCTCATTTCTGTATTTTTATAGTGTTCTAATGATAAGTGCCGGTCCGGGATGAAAAGGTTACAAAGAGGGTCCAGAATGTATTGACCAGTGTTAGATTTATATTTTGGAAAATTAAATTTGTAATGATTATATTTATTTAAATTAATTTCGAATGATATGTGTTACTATTATTTCATTTAGCCCAGCTCGGAGGCCAAGTCTGTTACCCTGGAGGATCTAGTGATACCCAAGGCCTATGTCAGCGAAGACAATACACTTTCGGGAGGCTTAATATTGAATCATAAACCGGGCAAGCTTGTACTCTCCACACTAATGATAGCAACTGCACTATATTCTTCGACCGGAACAGCTACTGGCGCTGCCGCTCCTTCATTAACTGGAATCACTGGCCACTGGGCACAGAACGAAGTTACCGATTGGGTTGACAAAGGGTTCATTCAGGGATATGCCGACGGCAGCTTCAAACCGGACAATAGTCTGAAGAGAACAGAGTTCATAGCGCTCATCAACCGCGCCTTCGGATTCACTGAAACGGCACCTGTCTCCTTCCCGGACCTCTCTTCAAGCAGCTGGGCCTACACTGAGGTTGCCAAAGCCGTGAAAGCCGGATATATCAACGGATATTCAGATGGTACAATCGGTAGCGGCAAGACCATCAGCAGACAGGAGGCCGCTGTGATCATCAACCGGTTATTGAAGCTGGATGCCGCGCAGACCCGCACTCTTTTCAGCGATTCCAAGGATATTGCCGCCTGGGCACTGGATTCTGTCAATGCCGTGGCTGCGGCAGGAGTCATGAAGGGTTACTCCGAAGATAACAGCTTCAGACCCGGCAGAGATATTACCCGTGCGGAAGCCGTAGTGTCCTTAACGCGCACCAAAGTTATTGAGGCGGCTCCGGCTAATACTCCAGTAAATGGTGGAGGCACATCCTCAGCAACCGCCTCGCCGACAGCTAGTCCAACCTTTACACCCACTGCTACACCTACGCCGGTTCGGAGCACCTATGTCCCTTCCGATTCAACGGCTGCGCCTACAGCTACACCAACACCGGCACCTACACCCACTCCTGCAACTACGCCGATCCCCACAGTTAGCTCTACACCAACACCCACTCCTACTCCTGATCCGGGTGATACGTCAGCCCCTCTACTTACCAGTGTGACCCTTGGAGCGGTTACTGTAGGAGATAACGTGTACGGGACAAGCAACGAAGCGGGTTATTTGTACCTGGTTCCTTCCACAATGGTCGGAACTACAACGGGGCTGGAGGATTCTATTCATGCTGCTCTGGGTAAAAAGCTGGCGGTAACCGCCTCCGTCTATTCCCCGCTGAATACGCAGAGTCTGCCTGCCGGTCATTATGTTGTGTATGCTGTAGATGCCTCCGGCAATATCTCGGCCCCTTCCAGCACGATTGAGGTTAGAGCGATTGAACTGACTATAGGGCTTCCTGCCTCCTTGACAGAGTCCAAAACCTATGACGGCACTGCTTCAGCAGCTGTAACTGGGGGCTCCCTGACCGGTGTATTGGCCGGAGACACAGTTAATGTTCATGCCTCTGCTGCCTACAACAGTGCAGAGCTTGGGGTTCACAAGACGATAACCGTTACCTATACAATAAGCGGAGCCCAGGCAGCCAGCTATATCGCACCTGCTCCCTATATCGTGAATACGGGCAGCATCGCACTCCATCCGTTAACCATCGAAGCTCCGAATTTGACCTTGGCGAAGTTCAAGGACGGAACCACGGCAGCAGCGGTGATTCCCGGACAGCTTATGGGGGTAGTTCCCGGAGAAGATGTCACTGTGAGCGCCGTTGCCAACTATGACACATCAGCCGTTGGGACGAACAAGACCATAACTGTAGTCTATACGCTTAGCGGAGCAGATGCGGGCAATTATATTGCACCTGCGAGCTACATTGTCACCAACGGGGAGATTGACCGGGATCAGATCACACGCTCCAGAGTCTATGACGGAACGACTGCGGCAGCGGTAATCGTTGGTGCGGTAAACGGTATCATCGACGGGGATGATGTGACTGTACATGCCGCCGGGACCTATGACACTCCTAATGTCGGTGTGGACAAAATCATCACCATCTCCTACACCTTAACAGGAGCAGATGCAGGTAACTATTTCCCACCTGTTAGCTATTCCATTAATACAGGTATTATCACAGCCTTACAGTTGGACATTACAGCACCCGTTCTCACAGAGTCTAAGCTCTATGACGGGAATACATCGGCCCAGATCACTCCAGGTACCCTGATCGGAGTTATTCCGGGGGATGATGTTACCGTCAGTGCAACCGCAACCTACAGCGATGCCGCTGCGGGCAGCGGCAAACTTATCACCGTGGTCTACACCTTATCCGGCGACGATGCAGGTAACTATGCGGCACCGGGGAATTATATGATTTCCACAGGTGTGATTGTAGCGCCTTAAGAAGAGATTTGTGAACATATGGCAAAAGATAAAAGCGTCCCGCGAGCCGTGAACCGGCTGGTTGGGGCGCTTTTGTTGTAATTAGTTGGGGTTGGATAAACTAGGCTACAAGTTAGCAATGAATTCGGGCGGAATATAGTCTGCGAGCCAGATATTATGATTTCCGTGATAGAACTTGATTCCTTCCTGTGCGGCCCGCCCGGCATCGATGGTTAAGATCACAGGACTTGAGTCCTTTCGTCCTCCCACCAGCTTCGCTGTATCCGTATCCACCGAGAAATGAACATACTGCCTCTTCATGGGTTTCAGTCCTTCGTGCAGAATCGTCTCCACCCATTGCCTGGCTGTACCGTGGTACAGAATGGGGGGCGGAGTTTCATTTTGCTTGATTATTTTTTGCGGGACAGAGTGACCATACAGCGCCCTGATTCTGCCCTCCGCAAGCTCGTGCCGCTGCTTATCCGATGCTGCGATCATCTTGTCCAGATCCTCTGCACCGACGGATTCCCACTTCTTGTCCTGATGCAGCGAGTGGAGCAGTTGCTCGATATCCACCCATCCCTGTGCATCCAATTCCAGTTCATATTCCCACGGTGCGTGACGCAGGGCGTAGGAGACCTCTTTGCTGAGCTTTGCATAATCCATCTGTGTTTAGCCCTCCATAGTCATTTAGCATTGTTGTCAGTATTCAAAATCATCGATTGTTACGAGTTTAGCCTAGTTTAGCATATGTGAAGCTTCCGGTATAACCATGCGCAAGGCCATAGGTGTGCTCCGTCAACAAGCAAAGAGGACTGAGATTCCGCTATGTCTGCGTATGAGCCGGATATGCCGGAGCACGCGGACTCAGAATCCGCTAGTAGCTGGATTTCGCTTGATTAGAAGCCGAAAAGACAAGATAACGGAATCTCAGTCCGTTTCAGGCTCACAAAGAGACGTTTCGGCCAAATAAGGGAATCTGAGTCCGGTTCGTACAATGATCGGCAGTGGGGGGCATGGTCTCACTTTGAGTGCACGCAAAAAGCCGCCCCTCTAGGAGGCGGCTCCCTTGCACCCGTCACTGTACATCACATACTTAACTCTTGCTAAGCACCACAGCTAACCCGACTGCTGTATCGGAATTACTGAGCTGCGGCAGTATCAGCCGAGACGCGCTGTAACTTCCACCCTTACTGCGCAATCTGCTCGCGGATGTTCGCGAGGATCTTCTTCTCCAGCCTCGACACCTGCACCTGCGAGATGCCGAGGC
Source organism: Paenibacillus sp. FSL R7-0302 (assembly GCF_038006885.1). Classification (NCBI taxonomy): domain Bacteria; kingdom Bacillati; phylum Bacillota; class Bacilli; order Caryophanales; family Paenibacillaceae; genus Paenibacillus; species Paenibacillus sp. FSL R7-0302. The sequence continues at coordinate 1,811,096 of NZ_JBBOWB010000001.1, read as the reverse complement.
GGCTGGCGACTTCCGACTGGGTCTGATCACGGTAATAGCGCAGATACACGATCAGACGCTCGCGCTCGGTTAGCGCACCGATGGCCTCGTTCAAGGCCAGCTTGTCGAACCAGCGCTCCTGCGACTCGTCGGCGATCTGGTCGATCAGCGTGATCGGATCGCCATCGTTCTCGAAGACGGTCTCGTGGATCGAAGTCGGCGGCTTGTTGGCTTCCTGGGCGAAGACGATTTCTTCGGGCGTGACGCCCAGCGCTTCGGCCACTTCACCGATGGTCGGGAGGCGGTCGAGCGTTTTGGACATCTCATCCTTCATCTTGCGCACCTTGTTGGCCATCTCCTTCAGCGAGCGGCTGACCTTGAGCGTGCCGTCATCGCGGAGGAACCGCTGGATCTCGCCGATAATCATCGGCACCGCATAGGTGGAGAACTTGACCTCATAGCTGAGGTCGAATTTATCAACGGACTTCAGCAGTCCGATACAGCCGATCTGGAACAAATCATCCGGTTCATATCCGCGGTTCATAAACCGCTGCACCACCGACCAGACGAGGCGGATATTGCAGTTGACCAGCGTGTCGCGGGCCGTATGGTCCCCGGCTTGACTGAGCGCGATTAGACGTTTGACCTCCGCATCGTCCAAATAGGTCGGCGGAGCTTTTTTTGCTTCTGCATCCATGGCTCCAACCCCTAATTGTATAAAGCTTTTTTCGAGACGATGGTTTTCTTCATGGAGATTGAGGTTCCGCGTCCCGGTTCGCTGATAACCTCGAATTCATCCATGAAATTCTCCATAATGGTGAAGCCCATACCTGACCGCTCCAGCTCCGGCTTCGAGGTATACAGCGGCTGCTGGGCCAGCTCCAGATCCTCAATGCCCCGGCCCTTATCCTCAATCGTCAGATGCACGGTCTCATTCTCAAGCGAAGCGGATATGCTGACAACGCCTGCGGGATCACTGTCATAACCGTGAATAATACAATTGGTGACGGCCTCCGAGACGACCGTCTTCAGGTCATTCAGCTCCTCCATCGTCGGGTCGAGCCGGGAGACAAAGGCAGCCACTACCACACGTGCAAACGATTCATTCTCCGACAGCGCGGCAAACTGGACACTCATGAAGTTACGAGCTTCGCTACTAGTCATAACGCGACCTCCAAATCCGAGAGTGCAGCGCTCTCGTCGTCATATAGGGGCATGATTTTGAACAGGCCCGACATTTCCAGCAGGCGCTTCACAGGCGCTGTGGCATCGCAGACTGCCATTTTGCCGCCCTTACTGCGGATCAGCTTGTACCGCCCCAGAATCACTCCGAGACCCGAGCTGTCCATGAACTGCAGCTCCTTGAGACTCAGGATCAGATGCTCCACCTGGCCCCGCATAATCGCTTCATCCATATCCATACGTACATAATCGGCTGCGTGATGGTCCAGTTCCCCGGACAACCGGACAATCAGCACACCCCGGTGATGCTCCATCTCCACATGAGAATTCATGCTTGCCACTCTCCTCTTCGTTGCTTGGACAACCGCCCTGTAACTATTTCTTTCCCCTACAAGGACAAGGTTTCTACACCGCAATTGAGGATTCCTGCCTCACGACAAAACTAGAAGAAAACCCCTAAGAACTTACACAAAGCCCCTGGTTCAATCTACAAAATGCACGAAATTAATCATTCGTAAACATAGCGCCCGTTGCCCGCTTGAACAGCTTCCACCAGCCCGCCTTGGCTACCGTTTCGCCTGCCTTCAGCTCGTATTCCTTCAGGACACCGGTTCCCTGGTAGACCACCAGCTTGCCGACCGTCTGGCCTTCGGCCACCGGAGCCTTCACCTGCTCATTCAGCACCAGCTCATGGCGGATCCCCTCCTGGGTTACTCCTTTGCGGAGCAGGACACTATAGTCTTCCTTCGCCACCAGCGGGAGCTGCGACTTCACGCCCTTCTCAATCCTCACCGTGCCGATGGTGTCGCCTTCCTTGTGAATCGTATGCAATTTATATTGGGAAAAGAGGTAGTCGAACATCGCCGAGACCTCGCTGTTGCGGGTCTTGGTGTTCGGCTCGCCCAGCACCACTGCTACAGCGCGCAGGCCGTCTCTGGCCGCTGTCGCCGACAGGCAGAACTTCGCTTCGGACGTATATCCCGTCTTCAGCCCGTCAGCCCCCGTGTAGAACCGCACCAGCTTGTTGGTGTTGACCAGCCAGAACGGCTTGGTGGAATCCTTGCGCAGGTAATCCTGATAAGAGCCGGTGTATTTGATAATCTGCTCATGCTTCAGCAGCTCCCGGCTGATGACGGCAATATCATGCGCGGAGGAATAATGATTCGCAGCCGGCAGGCCGTTGCAGTTGGCGAAATGAGTATCCTTCAGGCCCAGGTCCTGCGCCTTCTGGTTCATGAGATCGACGAAGGCGCTCTCCGAGCCGGCGATTTTCTCCGCCATAGCTACGGAAGCATCATTGCCGGAGGCCATCGCGATGCCCTTCAGCATATCGTCAACCGTCATTTCTTCACCCGGCTCCAGAAAAATCTGCGAACCGCCCATCGATGCCGCATACTCGCTGGTCCGCACCTTGTCGGTCAGCTGCAGTTTGCCCTCGTCCAGCGCCTCCACCGTCAGCAGCATGGTCATAATCTTGGTAATACTGGCCGGCGGAAGTTTATCATGGCTGTTCTTCTCATAGATGACCGTGCCCGTGCTGGCATCCATCAGAATGGCAGAACGCGCCCCCGGCGCCAGCTCCGCCGCCGCCCCTCCGGCATTGCCGGAATTTGCGGTGCCTTTGGCTTTTTCCTCGGCCCAGGCTCCGGTAGCGCCTCCCAGAACCGATACAGCAATGCACAGCACAAGCGTAACATAACGAATTTTCCTCACAATGGTTCCCCTCCTGAACTTAACCTTCATTTCACAGGTACTGTGTTCCAGTTTCGTCAGAATCGCAGGAAATTATTCCATTTCACGCACAAAAAAAAGGGCTTCACCCGGTATCTTCACAGATACTTGAGAAAGCCCCTTTCCGGTACTGCTATGATAGCCTAGCCGCCGATAGCCAAAGCGCTGAAAATTACAGGTCCCACCACTGTAGCAACGGAGCCGACATCCTGGTTCTCTACAATCAGCTGATAGTTCTGGACCCCGGCCGGAACGTTGACATCTACCATATGCAGCGAAATAATACCGTCGTCATTGAAATTCTCCTCCAGCTCTGTCCGAGCGTAGAAGATTTCTGTACCTGCCCGCCAGATACGGACCAGCACATTGGGCGTATCCAGCGTAACATCCACGCCGATGGTAGCTTTCAGTTCAACCTTATTGGGAAAATGTCCTGGAACTGCGGGATCGATATAAACCGATGTTCCTGCAATCTGTATCCCTGCCGGAGAAATGGGAACAGGTATGGAGACCCCGTTAGTAATAGGTGTAACTACGGATGCGTTATAATCCAACAGTGTTTTGGCCACGCATGATCACTCCTTTTCATATTCTACTAAAGTATATGAAAGATATGAAAAAGAGCTTGTGCATTTCTATCACTAGTATCACCTATTTATCTAGCGTGCGTTGCTATAATTCACTGCCGGACGGCTGCTGCCCTTATGCCCGAGATACAGTCTGGACAATAGAGGAGAACGTACCGCCCAAGTGGCGGCCAGCAGCGGCACCCCCACTCCGATCAGCGTAAAGGGCAACAGCCCGTAATCCGTCCCGAGGAGATATTTGAGCCCGTAATTCAAAGGCAAATGCAGGTACATAATCGCAATGGAATTGCGTCCCAGACTGCCCATCCAGTCCAGCGGAACAAGCTTCGAGAGACGGTACACAGCGGCGCAGATAGTCAATGAGATGAGCAGCGGCACGGCCAGATCGAGCAGCAGCGAAGTATACTCCTTGTATTTCATATTCAGGCTGTATTGAAGGACACCTGTCCGCTCCAGCAGCAGCACAAGAACACATAACGGAAGCAGCACCGGCAGCGCCGAATAGCGGCGGATTAGCGCAGGGATGGCCTGTTTGCCGTAGAATCCGATCGCATAATACGTAATGGCGAGCAGGGACACATCTGCATTCCAGGGAAGATTGAAGTTCTTGAGCGAGGTCAGGGAGATGAGATGTGACATGAGGTAAGCAGAAGCGATCAGGAGAAATTGCGTGCGGCGGGAATAACGGACAATGTATCCGAAGAGCAGTTGGGTGAACAGCAGGCAGGTGATAAACCAGAACACTCCGTAAGGACCCGTAAGTGACAGTCCCCCGTAGAGCAGTCTCGCTATATTCTCGGCGAACCCTTTTACATTGAAGTTGAACAGCAGCAGCACTGCCGCAATCAGGAGTCCGTAGGCAAAATAGGGAGTCATCAGCCCCTTGGTCCGTTTGGCTGCCCAGCCCAAATACCGCCCGGGTTCAACCGGCTTAAATACAAGTCCGCTAAGCATAAAGAACAAAGGCATCCGGAACCAGGACAGATAATGATTCGCTGCCGCATCGCCGGAGTGGCCCATTACTACAAAAATAATACTGAATCCCTTGGCGGCATCAATCCATAATTGTCGTGGTTTGTTCACGTCTTCCTCCCATCTCCTCCCAAATCAGTTTTAATTTAAAGTAATTATAAAAGGGTTTGTTTTTATTTTCAAATTCCGATGAAATATTTCAGTGTTATTTCTGAAAGGATATTCACTTAACAACGGAGCAAACTCTGTAAAAATAAGTCATTCTGCCTAGACGGGAGACGTTGTCCCATCCGGGTAATAAATAGGGCTAAAGTCCGGCGGTGTTGCCGGTGACGTAGCAGGCAGGAAAAGCGTCCGGTATGGTGCGGGGAAGTAGGAGGCGGGATGCCGAATGTGATCGGTTTTCCGATTACATTGGACCCGCGCAACTCCGCAGCACCGAATGTGATCGGTTTTCCGATTACATTTGGACCCACGTAACTCGGCAGCGCCGAATGTGATCGGTTTTCCGATTACATTTGGACCACACGCCTCCGCAGCGCCGAATGTGGTCGGTTTTCCGATTACATTTGGACCACGCGCCTCCGCAGCGCCGAATGTGATCGGTTTTCCGATTACATTGGACCCACGCAACTCCGCAGTGGTCATACCCCTGTCAAGTAGACAGACAAAAAAAGCTAAGCAGCCAGCGCGTGCCGATACTCAATCGGCGCACGCTGTTTCAGTTTCGCCTGAAAACGTTGGTAATTGTAAAAATAGATATAATCCTCAACCGCTTGATGAATCTCTGCTTCTGACTTACACTGGTGAAGGTACAACTTTTCTGTCTTCAGATGCGAAAAGAAGGATTCGATGCAGGCGTTGTCCAGGCAGGTTGCTTTGCGAGAGTGGCTGCCCTTGACGCTGAATGCCTCTAATCGTGTGTTGTACGCCTGAGACGTGTACTGAAAGCCTTGGTCCGAATGGAGCACGGCCTCAGACACGTCTCTTTTCCGTGTCCACTGTTCAACCGTATCCAAGACGAGGTTTACGTCGTTTCGCTCCGAGATCTGCCAAGCTACAATTTCATTGTTGAAGAGGTCCTGAATCGCAGACAGATAATAAAAGCGGGTGCCGTCTGAGATATACGTAATGTCCGTTACTAGCTTTTGCTGAGGTGCTGTCGCATGAAACTTACGCTTTAATCGGTTCGGGTAGACCACGGAAGGAGCAGAGCCCGCACGACGCCTTTTCTTGCGAATGACGGACTGGATCGATAGCTCTTTCATGAGCCGCCATACCTTCTTGTGGTTGACGAGGTAGCCTGCCTCCCGCAGGGCTGCCTGCATTCGAGGGTACCCGAAATAGGGATGAGCCAGGTGAATCGCCACCATATGCTCTTTCATAGCGTGCTCTTGCTCATGGGCCTCCATTCGTCGAGCCTGTGTACCTCGCCACTTGTAGTAATTCGCCCGCGATACCTCTGCAATGGCTAATAGGCGGGTGACGCCATGTTGGTCACGTAGTTCTTCAAGGATGGCGTATTTGTCGTGTAGTCCAAGCTTCCCTCCCTTTATAGATTTGGATACCGCTTTTTTAAGTAGTCCACCTGTGCCTTTAAGTAATCTCGTTCTTCTTCTATACTGGCAAATGTAGAACGTGGACGTCCTTTTAAAGGGCTTGTTGCCCCTTTTGGTGTATCGAGTGGCTCCCCATTCCGATATTTCTTTACCCATACTTTAAGCTGGGTACAGTTCACAATCCCCAACCTGTCGGAGACGACCTTATAGCTCTCACCTCCTGTAAAATAAGCTTGAATAGCCTCTTTCTTGAATGCCTCCGTGTACGATTGAAACACTTGTCCCTTTTTGGCCATACCAAAATCCCCTCCCAGTTCACTCATTTCCTCATGTTAACACATGAGGTTTTTTCGAGTGTCTACTTAAAGGGGATAATACCACAGCGCCGAATGTGATCGGTTTTCCGATTACATTTGGACCGCGCGCCTCCGCAGCGCCGAATGTGATCGGTTTTCCGATTACATTTGGACCACGCGCCTCCGCAGCGCCGAATGTGATCGGTTTTCCGATTACATTTGGACCACGCGCCTCCGCAGCTCCGAATGTAATCGGTTTTCCGATTACATTTGGACCACGTGCCTCCGCAGCGCCGAATGTGGTCGGTTTTCCGATTACATTTGGACCACACGCCTCCGCAGCGCCGATTGTGATCGGTTTTCCGATTACATTTGGACTACGTGCCTCCGCAGCGCCGAATGTGATCGGTTTTCCGATTACATTGGACCGCGCGCCTCCGCAGCGCCGAATGTGATCGGTTTTCCGATTACATTTGGACCACACGCCTGTGTGTGTGCATATTGTATGCTGTTTTCGGCATACATTCGGCCCACGGGCCTCCGTGCGAGAACAATGTATGCTGTTTTCCGCATACATTTGCTCCACGGGCCTGCGTGTGAGCCTATTGTATGCTGTTTTCCGCATCCAGCAATAGCAAAGGGCCACCCGCTGCCGGATGGCCCCTCCTCACACTGCACATATGCTTAATACAAATGACAGGCCGTCTGATGGCCTGAATCCAGCTCCCGCAGCACCGGCGCTTCCGACTTGCAGCGGTCCATCGCATGCGGACAGCGGGGGTGGAAGGCACAGCCTGTGGGCGGAGTCTCAGGGTTCGGAACATCCCCGGTCAGGACGATGCGCTGCTTCTTCAGGCCCGGATTCGGCACCGGAACGGCAGACATCAGCGCCTGCGTATACGGATGCAGCGGCTTCGCGAAGAGTGCCTTCGTCGGCGCCAGCTCGACAATCCGCCCCAGGTACATGACGGCCACCCGGTCGCTGATGAACTTCACGACTGACAGGTCATGCGAGATGAACATATAGGTAAGACCGTATTGCTCTTGCAGATCCTGCATCAGATTCAGCACCTGGGCCTGGATGGAGACATCCAGTGCCGATACCGGCTCATCGCAGACAATGAACTTCGGATTCAGCGCAAGCGCGCGGGCAATACCGATCCGCTGCCGCTGGCCGCCGGAGAATTCATGGGGAAAACGGTGGGCCTGATAGGGGGACAGGCCCACCACCTCCATCAGCTGCTCAACCCGGCTCTTCAGCTCTCCGGCGGGAGCTGATCCGTGGGTACGGAGCGGCTCCTCCAGAATGCGCTGGACGGTCCAGCGGGGGTCGAGCGAAGCGTAAGGGTCCTGGAACACCATTTGCATATCGGTACGGAACCTGCGGAGCTGCTCGGTATTCAGGCTGCGCACATCGGTGCCGCCGAACATAATCTCGCCTTCTGTCGGCTCAATCAGCCGCAGAATGGCCCGTCCGGTGGTCGACTTCCCGCAGCCGGATTCTCCGACCACAGCCAGCGTCTCTCCCTGCTCAACGGATAAGGTTATGCCGTCAACGGCTTTGACTGCACCTACCTGCTTAGAGAAGAAGCCCCGGCGGATCGGATAATGCTTCTTCAGATTGCGGACTTCCAGTAATGTGGTCATAGTACTCCCTCCTGCTGCAGGATACAGCGGCATGTGTGGCCCGGCTGTACCTCAAGCAGCTCCGGGAGCTGCTCCCGGCAGCGGTCCACCGCTACAGGACAGCGCGGCGCGAACCGGCAGCCGGGCGGCAGATTGGCCGGATTCGGCACCTGGCCCGGAATCGAGCTGAGGCGGTCCTCATCCCCCGCCAGCTGGGGCAGGGAAGCCAGCAGCCCTTGAGTATAGGGATGCAGCGGCTGGCTATACAGGGTAGCCACATCCGTCTCCTCGACGATCTGACCCGCGTACATGATGACGACCCGGTCGCACATCTCGGCGACGACCCCCAGATCATGCGTGATCATCAGGATTGACATCCCCTCGTTCTTTTGCAAATCCCGCATCAGATCAAGGATCTGTGCCTGAATCGTCACATCCAGCGCTGTCGTCGGCTCATCGGCAATGAGCAATTGGGGGTTACAGACCATCGCCATCGCAATCATCACCCGCTGCCGCATCCCGCCGGAGAGCTGATGGGCATACTGCTGGGCAATCTTTTCCGGCCGGGGAATCCCTACCTTGCGCAGCATCTCCACCGCCCGCTCAGCCGCCTCCTTCTTGCTCAGCTTCAGATGGTAACGGGCGGATTCGGAGATCTGGCGGCCGATCTTGAACACCGGATTCAGCGAGGTCATCGGCTCCTGAAAAATCATCGCAATCCGGTTCCCCCGGATATTCCGCACCTCATTCATCGACATCTCCAGCATATCCTTGCCCTCGAAGCGGATCTGGCCGGAAGCAATCCGGCTGATGCGCTTCGGCAGCAGCTGCATGATGGAGAGTGAGGTGATGCTTTTGCCGCAGCCGGATTCACCTACAATGCCCAGTGTCTCTCCCTTGCGCACTGACAGACTGATGCCGTCCACCGCACGGATCGTACCCGCCGCTGTCTGAAACTCGGTGCATAGCCCTGATACCTCCAGCAGTTCTGTCATGATTGCCCCTCCTTAAATACACAAATTAAAACTTGAAGCTTCGTCGTCACTGCGGTGAACATTTGGACTTCCGGCCGCTGCCCATCCCCAGATTTCTTGATTCAATCCGCTGTTCGCGGGTGAAATCCGGTGACAAAGCGGTCGCTACCGCTCCTTCAGTTCCAAATTTCCCCTCCGCTTCTTTTGCTTTTTGTTTATTTCTTTAGTGCCTCTTATATAAATCGGTTCCCTTGTTGTGTAATTAGCTCTCTTTATCCTCTACGCCCAGATATTTAAGTGCCGTTAAAGCATACACCTTCGCACACTGGATAATCTGCCAGACAGGAGCCTTCTCGTTGAAATTATGAATGGTTGACAGCTCGGCCGGTCCGTATTGCAGAACGGGAATGTTATGCGTCCGGAAATGGCGCGCATCGCTGGAGGCCCATTGCAGCACACCGTATGCCTCTTCCCCGCTCACCTCACAGATACTCTCAACCAGGTCCTTGACCACCGGCTCCTCATTGGAGGTCCAGTTGGCATTGCCCTGGAAGCCGAAGCCCTTGACCTCGGATTCAATGCCGGCTTCAAGCAGCAGGGAGCGGGCACGGTCCAGCACATCCCGATAGTCTACCCCGAACGGTACACGGGAATCGACCTGAATGGTGCAGCGGTCCGCCACTACGTTCACCTTGGTTCCGCCCTGAATCGTTCCGATGTTGACCGTCACATGGTCGAATACCTGATAGGCGAGGGAATCTTCTTCTTCGCTGCCCTTCACGTAATCCTGCGAGATGCGAATAATCTCCTTAACTTCCTCGGGAATGTCCACTTTGATATCCCACAGGCGCTGCAAGGCTTCAATGCCCTTGGCGGCCTTCACAATGGCGCTGTCTCCAACCACAGGCGACAAGCTGCCGTGACCCGGTGTGCCTTCCACGGTGAATTCGAACCAGCAGCTGCCCTTTTGCCCGATGGTCGGATTCAGCGGGCCGGAAGGCTCGGCAATCACAGCGGCGGTTCCGGTAATCAGGCCGCGCTCCAGCACCCAGGGAACCCCGAGGTGACCGCCGGTCTCTTCATCTGGCACGATCAGCAGGGAGAGGTCCCCTTGCAGCGGAACGCCCAGCTTCGACAGCAGTGCAGTGACGTAGATTAACCCGGCCAGGCCCGCTTTCATATCCGAAGCCCCTCTGCCCAGCAGATAGCCATCCACGATATCGCCGCAGAACGGATCGAAATCCCAGCGCGAGCGGTCTCCCGCCGGAACGACATCGGTATGTCCGCAGTAAATCAGCTTTTTGCCGGTGCGCTCCTCCGCGCCTGCGCCCAGTGTGGACACCAGATTGAACATGGTTTCGGTGGCCGGATAGATCGCGGTATCGATACCGGCTTCTTTCAGATAACCAATAATATAAGCGCTGATCTCCCGTGAATCGCCCGGCGGATTCTCCGAAGGGTAACGGATCAGCTGAGAGCAGAGCGCAAGCAGTTCCTCCTGCCCGGCATCAATGGCCTCCAGCACTTTGCTTTTCCAGTCTGTCATGGGTTACGAATTCTCCTTTGTGTTCCAGGCTGCACGCCTTGCGGCTGGCAGGAGGAACTGTGAATTTGTGACAAAGAAGAGGGACAAGGCCTAAGACCTGCCCGCTCTCTTTTAGCCAAACCTGCTTATTCTGTAATCGACAGCGGATAGAAACGGATCACTTCATCCGGGTAGAAGGCATAGCCGCTGATCTTGTTGCTCATCCCTACAATGCGGTTATACTCGTAGAGATACGCCCAAGGTGCTTCTGTCGTGATGATCTCCTGAGCCTGCTTGTAGAGCTCTGTGCGCTTCGCTGTATCTGTCTCCAGGTTCGCCTGCTCCCACAGCTTGTCTACTTCAGCATTCTGGTAGTTGATGTAGTTGGAAGAGCCCTTGCCGTACAGCAGGAAGCCGAGGTGGTAGCCGGGATCATTGACGAAGGAAGTCCATTTAGAGATATAAGAGGTCAGATTATTGGTCTTCTGCTGCTCCAGGAACTGGGCGCGGGCCAGCTTGTTGATCTTCATGTTGACTCCGATTTTGGCCAGCTCGGCCTGGATCAGGACCGCATCATCTTCCCAGTCATCGAAGCCGGAGCCCAGCGTGAAGTTGAAGTCAAAGCCCTTCTCATAGCCTGCTTCCTTCAGCAGCGCCTTGGCCTTGTCCAGATTGTACTCATACACGTAGCCTGCATCGGTGAAGCCCGGCGTGTTGCTCGCAACCGCACTCTTCATCTGCTTGGCCTGGCCGTACATCACCCCGCTCAGCAGCTGATCGTAGGGAATGGCATAGTTGATCGCCTGACGGACTTTTACATTATCGAATGGCTTAACTTTGTTGTTCATGGCGAAGAACAGAATCCGGTTACTTGCATTGGAAGCGACCGTCAGCGCCGAATTACTCTCCAGTGTGGATACATCCTTCGGAGGAATCTCAATCGCCATGTCTACATCGCCCTTACCCAGCAGCAGCACGCGGTTCGAAGCTTCCTTGGTGAACTTCAGGGTTACCTTGCCGAGGCTTGGCGCTCCCTGCCAGTAGCTGTCATTAGCTGTGAAAACAGCTTCGGTAGCCGGGTCCCACTTCGTAAGCTTGAACGGGCCGGAGCCGGCGGCATTCGTCTTGAGGTAGTCTGCACCCTGTGCTTCTACCGTCTTCTGGTCCACGATGGAGAAGGTGTACATCGCCAGAATCTGCAGGAAATTATGATTGGCCCCCGTCAGAGTAACTTCAACGGTCGAAGCGTCTTTTACCGTAACGGATTTAATTGATGCCATGCCGTAGAGGAAGCTGCCGGAGCTGGACTTCGCCACACGTTCAAAAGAGTACGCCACCGCCTCGGCATCCACCGGATTGCCGCTCTGGAAGCTCACGCCGGATTTCAGCTTGAACGTATACACCGTGTTGTCAGCATTCACTTCCCAGCTCTCTGCGAGCATGGGCTTGATGTCTTCGGTATTGGCGATACTCGCGCCATTCTCGGTCTTGATGCCGTAGGTGACCAGCTGATCATATGCGGCCAGCACAAGCGTATCGGAGGTCAGATCATTGGCTTCCGCCGGGTCGAGCGTGGTGCCGCCCTCGGAATAGGCCACCGTCAGGTTCTTTTTGACCGGGGCTGCTGTTGCTGCAGTATCCGTTCCTGCCGAAGTGGCAGCAGGGGTCTGCGGATTGGCGCTGCTGGCGCATCCGGCAAGCATGATTGAAAAAGCGACGAGTGTGGACAACAGTTTAACTTTTTTCATCGGTAATTCCTCCCTTTTCTATATCCTGCCTGCATAACAACTACTTGTGCTGCTGATGATTGTCTGCCGCTTGCGCTCCAGCTGACGTTAATTTATCTATCTCTATCGGGGACGGGCGGCCTTGGGGGATTCCCTTGCTCCGCCTCATTTCCCCGAACGCAACCGCGGGTCAAGCACATCCCGGAAGCCGTCTCCGAGGAGGTTGAAGCCTAAGATGGAGGTGGCAATGCCGAGGCCTGGAAAAGTAACCAGCCACCATTGCCCGGAAATGATATATTCCCGGCCTTCGGAGATCATCGCGCCCCATTCGGCAATCGGGGGTCTGACCCCAAGCCCCAGGAAGCTGAGACTGGACGCGGTCAGGATGGCGAAGCCCATCCCGAGCGTAGCCTGTACCATTAGCGGAGCCAGGGCATTCGGCAGAATGTGGCGGTATAGAATGACTCTATCCTTCACACCAATGGCCCGGCTGGCTTCGATATACTCCTTCTCCCGCAGCGAGACCGTCTGGCCGAACATCAGCCGGGCGAATTCGGGAATGCCGACAATGCCGACTGCGATCATTGCGCTGCTGAGACCGGCGCCGATCGAGGCGGCAATCGCCATCGACAATACCAGTGACGGGAAGGACAGCAATACATCCATGACCCGCATGATGATGGTTCCGGTCCGGCCGCCGTAGTAAGCAGCAATCCCGCCCAGCGGCATCCCGATCAGGAAGGAGATCGAGACCGCGATCAGGCCGGTCCAGATGCTGATCCGTGCGCCGTACAGCACCCGGCTGAGAATATCCCGGCCGAAGTTGTCGGTTCCGAACCAATGGCTGCCGGAGGGCGGCTGCAGCTTATTCGCCATATCTGTGACGAACGGATCATGCGGAGCCAGCCAGGGGGCGAAGATGGCTACCACGGTCCAGATCAGGATGAAGGTCAGCCCGATGGCCGCCAGGCGGTTGTGCAGCAGCAGGGATAATAGGGTCCGGGGCTTGGCCGGTGCGGGCTTCGCCGGGCTGCCCTGTGCTGAATGTGCTGCAGTGCTCACAAGCAATCTCCTCCTCTCACACAAGCTGTTCTATTCATAACGGATTCTCGGGTCAATGAACCCGTAGATCAGGTCAACCGCCAGGTTAATTCCGCAGTAGAGCACGGCACTGACCAGGGTGAATGCCTGGATCGGCGCGTAATCCGCTGCCAGTATGGAGTCGGTGACATAGCCGCCGATTCCCGGCCAGGAGAAGATGGTCTCCGTGATGACCGCGCCGCCCATCAGGAAGCCGAACTGGAGTCCGAGCACGGTTAATGTAGGAATCAGCGCATTGACCAGTGCGTGCTTGTAGATGACGGCTGATTCCCGCAGCCCCTTGGCCCGGGCGGTGCGGACGAAGTCCTGATCGACCACCTCCAGCATGCTGGAGCGGGTCATCCGGGCGATGATCGCCATCGTGCCGGTACTGAGGCAGATCGCCGGAAGCAGCAGATGCGCGAGGCTGCTTTTAAGTGCAGCGGTGTCGCCGGAGAGTATACTGTCCAGCACGTACAGCCCGGTGATATGCACCGGCGGGTTAAGATCCCCACTGATCCGGCCCATCGGTGCCGGTGCCCAGCCCAGAATGGAGTAGAAGATATAGATGAACATCAGTCCGAGCCAAAAGATCGGCACACAAGCACCTATCAGGGAAAACACACGCGAGATGTGATCCAGCAGCGATTCCTTGCGGGTAGCGGCCACAATGCCTACCGGAATGGCGATTAGAACCGCAATCAGGATGCTGGCCAGGGTCAGCTCAATCGTAGCCGGGAAGCGCGAGGCCAGGTCGCTTGCGACCGAATGTCCGGTGTGATAGGCATAGCCGATATCGCCTTGCAGCAGCTGCCCGATGTAAGCGAAGAACTGGATATACAGCGGCTTGTCCAGCCCCATATCCTGGCGGATCTTGTTCACTATCTCCTCCGGAGCCTGCTCTCCAGCCAGCATAATCGCAGGATCGCCCGGCAGGACTCTCGACAGAATGAAGGTGATGACGATAATGCCGAGCAAGGCTGGAATCATCTGCACAAGTCTTTTTAATGTATAAGCAAACAATGAATCAACCCCCTTACGACTTCGACTGCTGTGCCTCTGTGACGGAATTCCGCTCTCATGTCAGGTAATACGTGTATGCTGTGTCTTATTAAAGTGTTGAGCTAATTCTACATAGAATTTCACAGCCCCTCTACGTCCCGTTCAGCTAAAAAAATGCACAACCGTTTGTCGGTTGTGCACTATCATGGACTATGAATGTTAGATTTACTCACACGACATTCCAGAAATCTTCCACAGCGCCCTATTTTTCCTGGAGGTAATAGTAAATCAGGCACAAATGGCAGACGAATTGTTCGCGCGGATCATTCAGATCGAAGCCGGTGATATCCCGAATCCGCTCCAGCCGGTATTTGACCGAGTTGCGGTGGATATAGAGGCTGTTCGCCGTCTCAATCAGACTGCCCCGGCACTCCAGATAATGATAGAAGGTCAGCAGCATATTGCTGTCATGCTCCCGGTCGTATTGCAGCAGCTTGCCCAGCTTGCGCTCGAACAGCCGCCCGAATCCGGGACCGTCCAGCCCCTCCAGCAGATGATAGACCTCCATCTCTTCATAGCGGGTAATCCCGCCGGGGCCTTGTCCGAGTCTTCTGGAGATGGACAGCGCTTTGCGCGCCTCGTTATAGCTGGTGTGGATGTCCCACAAGTATTCCGAGGTGCCGATACCGCAGCGGTAGCTGCTTAAACCTTCTGCCTTGTCCTGTAGCCAGCTGCTGAGCGTCTTCTCCCACGGCTCCTCCGCGTCGCCGCCCGGCGTGAACCTGCGTCCCTCCTGCGTAGGCAGGAACAGCACTGCCCGGCTCGAACGGTACTCGACGTGCGGCGTGACCCCGCGCTTCTTCGCCTCCCGCTCCAGCAGCCGGTTCACCGTCTCCTCGCTCGGCGCCGTCTCCCCTTCGATGACGGCCACCTCCCACTTGTGCTCCGGGTTCATTCCGAGCTGGCGGGCCCGCCGCTGCACCTCATGCCTCGACGGCAGCGGCGGGGTCAGCAGCTCATCGATGAAGTTGCCGCGCAGCCGGAATTCCGTATCCTCGGCTACCTTTCGCCGCATCAGTTCAAGAGCAAAAACAAGCCGGGCTTGCTCGATGCCCACCTCTTCCATGTCATCGAGCCGCTCCTTGTGGACGAGCAGCCGGGCGACCGTCCTCCGGTCCACATGGATGTTCCAGCTAAGCGGAGAGCCGCTCTGCGTCCAGTCATAGTCTGCCGGGGAGGATACGATAATCTTCCGCTCCGTATCCACGAGTGCCACCGGGGCCTTAAGGAACTCGGCCACACTGTCGCTGACCGCCTGAATGCCGCTGTTCTCCAGCACCATGGTGGTCAGCGTGCGGTAGACCTCCTCCGCCCGGCGCAGCAGCATCGCCTGCCGTCCCAGCAGCAGCTCCATCACCGGCTGGGTGATATCCGTGTACGGAATCTCGGGCGGGATCTCCACAATCGGCAGACCGCAGGCATTGCTGGCCTCGATGGCACCTTGGGGGATCTCCTTCAGGAAGCGGGCCGGCTTGATCGCCAGCGCCGCTGCGCCCAGATTGTCGAGCGTGTAGATCACCTCGGTCAGCAGTGAAGGATCATGCCGGATCGAATAGGCCGTCGTCAGCAGCATCACCCCTTCGCTGATCCAGCCCTTCAGATCCGGGACCTCCATAATATCCACGAACCGGACCACCCGGTCCAGCCCCTGCTCGCCGCTAATGACCTTCGCTTTCCCAAGAACCGAGAGCTCCATCAGCTCCCGCAGCGTAATTCCTCGTGTATTCACCCTTCCGCCTCCCTCTGCTTTCTTCAGTATTTCATGATTTTTCCTGAAATATGCCACATACATGCCGCCAGCCACTTTTTGCGTTCCCGCTAGTTTATCAGAGATTCCCGCCGAGCCACAGGAAAATCATATCCAGTTGGCGATATTTTCGGTGTGAAAACGCATTAGGAAGAAATTGGATGGTGGTGGATGGATCGGGAGCGGTTGCTGGGAGGGGGCTGGGGAGGGTTGAGAAGCGTAGGGGCGCGATAGGGGAGACAAATGGGAAGTTGGTGAGAGAGTGTAAGGGAGGCGGATTCAAAGGGATTTATCCCTTTGATTACGAGCGTGAGGCGCGTTTCGCCGGATTCGAAGGGATTTATCCCTTTGATTACAGGCGGCGGGCACATTTCGCCGGATTCGGAGGGATTTATCCCTTTGATTACAGGCGGCGGGCACGTTTCGCCGGATTCAGAGGGATTTATCCCTTTGATTACAGGCGGAGGGCACGTTTCGCCGGATTCAGAGGGATTTATCCCTTTGATTACAGGCGGCAGATGTATACAGATATGTTACCTATGGCAAAGTGCTCTAACCCATTTAGTTACTCTACACCATCTGGCTATTTCCCATCCTATAGCTATGCTCCTCATTCTCTCCCTTTGCCCGCATACGCCAAGTTCAGGGGCACTATTGCTCCTTCGCTACCCTAAAAACAAACAAGCGTCCCCCGGGCCTGAGCCAGGAGGAGCGCTTTAAGGAGATCATAGCTATTAGTTTGCCACACATTAGTTTTCACCCATTGATTTTCACGCATTATTTGCCATACATCGCCTACACACTTAGTCTGCCCCACACTTACAAGGACGCGAGTTCTAGCAAATTGCAAAGCCTGCCCAACACAAAAAGCCATTCTACATGCGATGCACAGCTCCCGCAGCAGAGGCTGACGCAGCAGCAGCCGCCCCGAGGCAGAGAATCGGATCGAACGCACGGATGCCCAGCCGTTCTTCCAGCTCCGCTGCCAGCCCTATGGTCGCGAAGCCTGTGCACGCCAGCACCAGCACTTCCGCTCCGCGCTCCACGAGCCGGGCGGCACCGGCCAGCGCGCCTGCCCGTCCGGTAGGCGTGCCCAGATCCAGCGTGGTTGTCACGCCGTCGGGGCGATCCATGCCAATGTAGGCATCGCCGAGAATGCTGCGAATGAGCGGAGGCACCTCTTCCAGAATCGTCAGCACCCCCACCCGGCTGCTGTACGCCATGGCCGTATGAGCCGCGCAGGAGCCTGCTCCCAGCACAGGAACACTCACCACTGCCCTGGCTTCTGCCAAGGCAGGGTCAGCTGCACAGCTGATGCCGATAGCCGTGCATCCCTGCTGCTCCATTTCCCCGGCAAGCCTTATAATCTTCGGGATGGATTCCGCCTCTGTCTGCGCATCATACACACCCTGAGGCTGATCCGGGATACAGCGGCTTATCACCGGCAGACCGTACCGCCGCTCAATTAGATCCCCATGTAACTGAATTGCAGAGCTCTCCTGCAATGTAATGACACGTATGATTCCAAGCATCCTATCTCCTCCTGATCCGCCATGATTTAGATGCTGCAAAAGCTTAACCAGCCACCCTATTTCAGCCGTAAACAGCAATAGCAGCCGGAAATCCAAAGGTTCACTACAGTGGCGATTGCACCCACCGTCCAAATCTGTGGTGCGGCTTATTTAACCTTGCATTCTGCTGCTTCCACTACGCTTACAGCAATTCCCCAGCCTGCATAATCAGCTTGTCGTCGATATACACATCCGGCTTCATGACCACAGCATCAATATGCACGCCAGCCGCAACGACCCCGCCGAACGTGTTATTGCTGCCAAAAGCCACATGGATTGTCCCGTACACCTTCTCATCCTCCAGCACCACACCTGTAATTCTGGCCTTGTTGTTGGTCCCGATGCCGAATTCGCCCAGCAGCCTGCCATCGCCATCGCCAAGCATGTCCAGCAGCTTGCCGCCATGCTCCCCGCCGGCATGGATCAGCCGTCCATCTTCCACGGTCAGCACCATCGGGCCGTCCAAGGCACCGATCCCTGCAACCGAGCCGTCCACCTTAATCTGGCCGCTAGCCGTGCCTTCCAGGGGTGCAATATAAGCTTCACCTGAGGGCAGATTGCCTGATTCGCCCGGATTGAGGTATAGCCCGGTGCTGAGAATGCCATCCCGGCCTTCAATAGAGAAACTAAGAACCAGCCCTTCCTTCTCCACACGCACCCGGCTGCCCGCAGACAACAGCGCAGCGACCTGCTCGGTCAGCGCCTTCACCTGCCCATAATCCGCAGTGATCGCGCCGTGGCTGAACATATCATCGGTGATCCCCGGCATGGTCGCTACCCGGGTTCCCGCTGCGGCTGCCTGCTTACGCGCCGCCGTATGTGTCATCGAGTGGGTCGTGATGCATACGGCCACATCTGCCTTAGCCATAGCTTCGGCAACGGGAGCCGGAGGCTCCTCCCCCGATCTGCTCCGCGGCTGCATAACCAGCAGCATTGATTCCGCTCCCAGCCTTTTGCCCGCCTCATAGACCGACTCGGCCAGATCACGCTTATCATCATCAGCTACTACGGCCAGCAGTTCTCCGCTGGCAACCCCGAGACAATCCTTAAGAACGTTCATACTAATTGCTATTCTTGCTTCACTCATCTTCATTTCCTCCCGGGATTAAACCATTTCTGCTACCAGCTTGCCCATCAGGGCATTGGACAGCACGGCGGGCACTCCTGCGGAGGCCGCCCACTGTCTATGCTGCTCCACATATCCCATACAGTCAAGCACTAACACATCCGCATGACCGCTCAGATGCTCTGCTGCGGCGCGAAAATCCGCTTCCGTACCCGTATAAGGTGAAGCCGCAGCGAACGGCAGCCTGGCTCCGGCGCCAGCGAATTTCTCAATCATTGCGTCCTCCTGCTCCGGCAAAGGGCCAATCAGTCCCAGACGACGCCCGTCCAGCATCGCCTGCACGACCGGAGGAATGATCCGGTCCGGCTCAATCAGATGGGCAGCAGACGTATGCAGTCCCGGAAAAACTCCCGTACACGCCAGCAGGATCGTCCGAATCCCAGCGGCTTCCATAGCATCAATCTTCCCTTGGAGAACGGACTGTATCCGCTCCCGCGAGATTACCGCAGCGGACCCGTCCGCCATGCGGGTGGTCAGCACATACTCTCCCGGCCCTGGACTGTAGAATTCACGCACCTGTTCAGCCGTGAACCCGTCCAGCACCCCGGACTGAACCAGTCCCGCCTTGCCTTCCAGATATTTCTCAATGATGGGCGCGACATCCTGCCTGGGTGCTTGCCCAATCGTAATCAGTCCGATATTCTTCATTCTTGTCCCTCCAGACTCTATGGGTTACAAACCAAGCTGTGCTAACAGAGCAGGCGCTGAAGGAAGCTCAGCGCCTGACTGTAATCGTACATCTGTTATCCTGTTAGTGAGAAGTGACTGCCGGTTTACCAAGCGTCTGCAGCACGCTCATGGAGCCGTACAACTCAGTAATTTTGGCAAACTCTGCTTCGTTGTAGAAAGCACATGTGCCCTGCGTTACTTCCTTGGCCGTCTCGATAGCAAAACGCACCGCTTGAGCAATATCCACCTCATGGCTGGCACCGGTACCACAGCCCGGAACCATAGACTGGGCAGTAATCGCGAGGCCCACCACCGGAGCAGAGGTAGCTACCGCAGGCTGAAGAATGGAATTGATATGATACAGCCCGTTGCCGTAAGGGGTAATATCCTGAGTCGTCACCGGAAAAGTCACCGGGTACTGCCCGGTCGTCATTTCCTTGATCCGCAGCAAATCCTCGCTGACCCGCAGAATATAGCCTTCTTTAACCGTCGGTGAGATGGCGATCCCTTTGTGGTTAACCACACGGTTGCCTTTGGTCGTATCAATCGATAGAACCGCTTCCATCTCCGGCAGCACTTCATGCTCATTCATCTGCAGAATATCTACAGGAGAATCCATGAAATCCACCGGCTCGTGCGGCAGGGTTGGAGCATCCGGGCAAATATGGGTGGTAACCAGCACATCCCCCAGCAGCACATCCCCTTTGGTCTGCATGTCTGCCAGCTTCAGCGCAGAAGCAATCGCCGCGACCGCACCGTCTGCATCAGAGACCAGGCCAATCCGGCTCGGGCGCGCCCCGATACCACCCAGTCTGCCGACAATACCGAACGTTGGGGCAGATCCGCCAGTGAGCTTGCCTTCGCTGCCCGGGATCGTGATTTTAACGAATTCTGTGCTGCCCTTCTCCCCTTCTACCTTCTGAATCTCAACCTTAACCGCAGGATATTCTGCGAATAACTGCTTGACCTGCTTACCGTTAACATAAGCGCTGTCCAGTGCGTTCAAGACTGTAATCGTTTGCTGAAGTGTCATTCTAATTCCTCCCCGGATGCATGCTCATGTTTGTCATGTTTGCATTTATACTATCTCATCCGGCAAAATGTCCACAATGTACCGCCCTGCCAAACTGGAACAGCATTTCTTGTCCTTTGCAGATAAACCTTACGCGCAGCGTACACTCTTACGGCTTACCGCCCATGAATAAAGGTTAATTCTCCCAAGCAGCGAAATATAACAGGGTACTGATGCTTATTTTCACACAGGAGGTGCTTCATACGATGAAGCCTGCACATCAGATTAATAAGGATAAGCTGGTCCAGATTATCAGTGAAGAGGCCCGGCGGACGGGGTTCTCAGGGGTCGTACAAGTGACGGAACGGGAGCATGTCCTTGCAGCGGCAGCTTTTGGGATAGCTAATATCGGGGACGTACGGCTCAACCAGGCCCACACCCGCTTCGCCGTCGCTTCCGGCAGCAAGCTATTTACCGCCATTGCGGTCTGCCAGCTCGCTGAGCAGGGTTTGTTTTCTTTTGACGCCAAAATACTGGACATCCTGCCGAAGCAGGAATTCCCATTGTTCGACCCGGCGATCACAGTGCATCAGCTATTGACACACAGCTCGGGCATACCGGATTACTTCGATGAAGAAGAGATGGAGGATTTCGCGGCACTGTGGAAGGAGACCCCGATGTACACGCTGAGGCGGCCTGCGGATTTCCTTCCTCTGTTTGCTGGACTGCCTATGAAGTTCGTCCCAGGCGGGTGGTTTCACTATAACAATGCAGGATACATCATGCTTGCTATGCTCGTAGAAGCCGTCAGCGGACAGCCGTTCACGGAATATGTAGAACAGTATATTTTTCTGCCTTGCGGGATAAAGGATTCCGGTTACTTCGCGCTTGATGCGCTTCCGGCCCACACCGCTCAGGGATACATCGACAGCAGCAATGGGAAAAAGACCAGCAACATCTACTCCATTCCGGTGGTCGGAGGCGGGGACGGAGGGGCATTTGTGACGGCGGCGGATATGCATAAGCTGTGGAGCGGCTTGCTTGAACACAAGCTGTTACAGACAGAGACCACGGCTCTGCTGCTGACACCGCATATTTATGAGCGAAAGGACAGCTATTACGGTTATGGCGTGTGGATACAAGCCGGCCCCAGCGAAAAGGTGCTAAAGTACCATATCATGGGCTACGATCCCGGGATCAGCTTCCACTCCGCATATTATCCCGAACGGGGCCTAACGATTACTGCTCTCTGTAACAAGAGTAACGGGGCTTATCAGATGATGTCTGCGATGGAGGATTATCTGCCGGTGGGGTAGCGGTATGTTCCGTTTAGCAGTTACGGAGTATGATTCAATTATCCTCAGATACACTTATAGCCTTAGCTCAGTTTCTGGGCTAAGGCTATTTTACTTTTAATCTGCTGGGTGAAGTGGGGTTAGGGTGTGAAAGTAATAATATTGAGATTTCGATTGATAACTGTTGCTGAGGTTACATTGGTATCCGTGGTGACAATTGCACGAACTTGGTAGGATACAGAAGCTGTAGCCGGAGCTGTATCAACATAAGTGTCCGCAATAGGAAAACGTTGAGTTCCCGAAGCATTCCCGCTACGGTTAAGGGTTCTTGTAGAGATCAACGTTGCATCGCGGTAGATTCGAAGCTCAGCAACAAGTGACCAGTTGGACGAAGTGATCGCTTCTAATGATATAGCGTAATCTATTTTCAGCCGCTGGGATACCACTTCGTTCTGAGTCACCGAAACAACAACGACTTCTGTATTCAAAGGAGGATAGATAGCTATTGAGCCTGTAGTGTTGGTAAATGCCAGAGTAGGTGTACCCGTTGCTCCTGTAGCTCCTGTAGCTCCCGTTACACCTGTCACTCCTGTTACTCCGGTTGCTCCTGTGATTCCCGTTGTTCCGGTTACACCTGTCGCTCCCGTTACACCAGTGACTCCTGTTGTTCCCGTTACACCAGTTGCTCCTATTACTCCGGTTGCTCCTGTGATTCCCGTTGCGCCTGTCACTCCTGTCGCTCCTGTTACTCCTGTTACTCCGGTTGCTCCGGTGACTCCTGTTGCGCCAGTGGTTCCGGTCTCTCCCGTCGCCCCTGTAATTCCAGTTGCCCCGGTTGCTCCCGTTCCTCCCGTAACTCCAGTTGCCCCGGTGGCTCCCGTAACTCCCGTTACACCTGTGGTCCCCGTAATTCCAGTTGCTCCAGTTCCCCCGGTTACTCCTGTAACTCCGGTAGTTCCCGTTACACCTGTGGTTCCAGTCTCGCCCGTTGCCCCCGTTACTCCAGTTGCCCCGGTTACTCCCATTGCTCCTGTGGTTCCAGTCTCGCCCGTTGCCCCTGTAACTCCAGTTGCCCCGGTTGCTCCTGTGGCTCCTGTAACTCCGGTAGTTCCCGTTACACCTGTGGTCCCGGTCTCGCCCGTTGCCCCCGTAACTCCAGTTGCCCCGGTTGCTCCCGTTACACCTGTGGTCCCGGTCTCACCCATTGCCCCCGTCACACCTGTGGTCCCGGTCTCACCCGTTGCCCCTGTCACACCTGTCGCCCCGGTGATTCCCGTTCCTCCCGTCACACCTGTCGCCCCCGTGGCTCCAGTTACACCAGCCGCTCCCGTCGCCCCTGTGACACCACCCCCTCCTGAATAACCTAGTAATTCTGCAGAAACTAAGCGATGAGGGGTAGTTAGCTGTCCTGAACTTCCTTTTCCCCATACAGATATTTCCGTGTTATCAACAGCTCCACCAGTGATTGTAAATACAAATTCAAAGGAATTAAGATTACTGTAATAATCTCTTGAAATCACCGTATTGGGTAAAATCTCATCCTGGCTTAAGATAAACAATGATCTCATCCCACTGAGATTGTAACCCTGTGTTAAGACGATCACGGGTTGGGTTGTACTTTGATTGGCGATTATTACAGTCGATGATATCGTTGGTCTTGAGCCGTTTACAGCATTATTCTCAATAGGCCCCGTATTCCATACCGCCATTCCCCGGCCTCCTTCTCCAGAATTTAGCTACTTCATTGCTTAAAGTGTCAATCTCTATTAAATGAACTGCAGATTCATCCAGAACCTATCGGCTCCTTCCATATGAATCCGGTAATAAAATATAATGTAGTCTATCCTATTCAAACCAATTTCAACTGCGTATGCTGTTGACCCTAGTAATCAGTAGTTTGGTTCCATTCGTTACGAGATTCAGGCTTATGCAAAGGGAATTACTAGGTACGTAGGGAACAGGCGGAAGAATTACCCGGATGTCTTCAGAACAAAATGCCTGCGGCATCCCCATTGTGATCGCTTTTTCGACCATATCCGGCCCACACGCCTCCGCCGCACTGAATGTAGTCGGTTTTTCGACCATATTCGGCCCACACGCCTCCGCCGCACCGAATGTGGTCGGTTTTTCGACCATATCCGGCCCAGATGACCACGCGCTGTTCATGTGTTTGGACCTCCCCCCAACTTTATGCACTACTTATCCCCATCGGACGTAAATCATAATTTCCCTAATCAAAAATAAAACAAGCCGTACGCCAGCAATCTGCTGATTCGTACGGCTTGTTTGTATTAACAGGATTCCAGCGTAATACTCCGTTTCCGGCTAGTAACGCGTTACCCCGTCCTTGGTCACCAGCGCAAAAACCAGCGGCTGCGGCGGAACTGGCTGGGCAGAGATGCGGTAAGCCTCCAGCACTTTGGCTTCGGCCTCCTTCACCTTGCCTTCGCCGGCATCGTTCACGTGGAGCACTGCCAGAGTATCGCCTGCGGCCACGGCGTCGCCGACCTTCAGCGAGAGCTGAATGCCGACCGCCAGATCGATCACGGACTCCTTCGTCTCGCGTCCGGCACCCAGCAGCATCGCGGCCACACCGATCTCTTCGGCCTGGATGCTCTCCACATAGCCTGCGGTTGCCGCCTTCACTTCAATGAGCCTGCGGGCAGCAGGCAGGGTATCAGGCGAATCAATCTGCGAGACATCGCCGCCCTGGGCTGACACCATCTGCTTGAACTTAGCGAGGGCGCTGCTGTCTTCGATATGGGACAGTAGCATAGAGCGCGCTTCTTCCTCATCCTTCGCCTTGCCGCCGAGCACCAGCATCTGGCTGCCCAGGATCAGGCAGACCTCCTGCAGATCCTTCGGCCCGTGGCCGTTCAAGGTCTCAATGCCCTCTTTGATTTCCAGGGCATTGCCGATACCGAAGCCCAGCGGCTGGTCCATATCGCTGATGACCGCTACCGTATTGCGGCCAAGGTGTGTCCCGATATCCACCATGGCCTGGGCCAGCGCGATGGAATCGTCCAGCGTCTTCATGAATGCGCCGCTGCCGGTCTTCACATCCAGCACGATGGCGTCCGCGCCTGCGGCGATCTTCTTGCTCATGACGGAGCTGGCAATCAGCGGGATCGATTCCACCGTGGCCGTCACATCACGCAGGGCATACAGCTTCTTGTCCGCCGGCGTGATGTTGCCGGACTGGCCAATCACCGCCGCACCGATCTCGCCTACTTGGGCGAAGAACCGTTCCCGGTCCATCTCCACCGAGAATCCCGTGATCGACTCCAGCTTGTCCAGTGTGCCTCCGGTGTGGCCGAGGCCGCGCCCGGACATTTTGGCTACCGGAACTCCGGCCGCTGCGACCAGCGGTGCAAGCACCACCGTCGTCTTATCACCCACGCCTCCGGTAGAATGCTTGTCCACCTTGATGCCCGCAATCGGGCTAAGGTCCACCTGGTCACCAGACATCGCCATCTCCAGAGTCAGGTCGCCGGTCTCCCGCGCATTCATTCCGCGGAAATACACGGCCATTGCCCAGGCGGAAATTTGATAATCCGGGATTTCCCCTTTGCTGTAGCCTTGAATCAGAAATGCTATTTCTTCGCGGCTAAGCTCACCGCCGTCTCTTTTCTTCTGAATAAGATCAACAGCACGCATCAGATCTGTACCTCACGGACGAAGGCGCGCACCAGTCCGATGAATTTTGGCTTGGTCAGGTTCGCCACTTTGACCACCTGCTCATGGGTGAGCGGCTCCAGCTCATCGCCAATCGCCATGTCGGTGATACAGGTAATGCCGAGCACACGCAGCTTGCTGTGACTGGCCACGATAACCTCCGGCACGGTGGACATTCCCACGGCATCGCCGCCGAGATAAGCCAGCATTTTCAGCTCAGCCGGGGTCTCATAAGTAGGGCCGCTGATGCCGGCATATACGCCTTCCTGCAGGACAAGCGCTTCACCGTCCACACCTGTAACGCCCCCTGCAAGCTTCTTCGCCAATGCAATATATTCAGGGTCATAGGCACTGGACATATCAGGGAACCTTACGCCCAGCTCCGGATCATTCGGTCCGATCAGCGGGTTGTCGCCGGTCATATTGAGATGGTCGGTAATCAGCATCAGGTCGCCTGCCTTGAACGCTCTGTTCATCCCGCCGCCTGCGTTGGTAATAACAAGGGTGCCGATGCCCAGCTTAGCCATTACATAGACCGGAAGAACTACCTTGCGCATCTCATAACCTTCATAGTAGTGAAAACGGCCCTGCATGATCATAACATCCTTGCCTTCCAGCTTACCGATCACGAATCTTCCGGCATGACCTTCTACCGTTGAATGGGGGAAATGCGGAATTTCTTCATAAGGCAGGTAGACTGCATCTTCGATCTGATCGCCCAGGTCGCCAAGACCTGAACCCAGAATAAGGCCGATTGCCGGTGTATAACCGCCGAATTTGGATTGAATATATGCAGCGGCTTCCTGAACCTGAGTGCCGTATGGGACTGTTGTTGGTGTTGTCATCGATTGATCCTCCCGGATATGGATTGTGTATAGAATAACGCGTATGTGAAGCAGTACCTACATTTTGGGAATAAAAGCAAGCACAAGCTTCAGGAACTGCTCGCGCACACGCTCAGCGGTCTCCATCACCTCTGCATGATTCAGCGGCTGCGGAAGAATACCGGCTGCCATGTTGGTGATGCAGGAAATACCCAGCACTTCAATCCCGGCATGGCGGGCAACGATGGTCTCGGATACGGTGGACATGCCTACGGCATCTGCTCCCTGGCGGCGCAGCATCACGATCTCAGCAGGCGTCTCATAGTTCGGTCCGAGCAGACCCGCATATACGCCTTCCTTGAACTCAAAATTCAGTGCCGCGGCAGCTTCCTTGGCAGCTGCAATCAGACGCGGGCTGTATGCCGAGGACATATCCGGGAACCTTACGCCCAGCGCATTGTCGTTCGGTCCGCTCAGCGGATTGCGGCCGGTCAGATTCAGATGATCCGTGATCAGCATGAGATCGCCTGGTGTGTATTCCGTGTTGACGCCACCGGCAGCGTTGGTGACCAGCAGGCTGGTTACGCCCAGCTCCTTCATCACCCGTACCGGGAAGGCTGTAACCTCAGGGCCGTAGCCTTCATACATGTGGAAGCGGCCCTTCATCATGACCACGCGGCGGCCTTCGATCATGCCGATCAGCAGCTCGCCTTCATGTCCTTCTACCGTGGACACCGGGAAATGAGGAATCTCATGATAAGGAATAACGACTTCATCTGTGATCAGATCCGCCAGAATGCCGAGGCCGGAGCCCAGGATCAGCCCGATTTCGGGGGCGACGGTGCATTTATCTTTGATATATACGGCTGCTTCTTGAATATGGTTAAGAGTCACATTGGTCATGGTTTGGTTTCCTCCAGAATTAGATTAGTTGAGACAAAAAGCTCGTCCCGTACTGCGGCGCCTTCGCCCCGAAGTTGTCGGCGATTGTGGCGGCCACATCCGAGAAGGTCTGGCGGATGCCCAGGCTGCCGGGAGTCTTGAATCTCGGGCTGTAGACCAGGAGCGGCACATACTCGCGCGTGTGGTCCGTTCCGGCATGGACCGGGTCATTCCCATGGTCTGCGGAGATGATCAGCAGATCATCCTCACCGAGGGTAGCGAGCAGCTCAGGCAGCGCCTGATCGAATACCTCCAGCGCGCGGCCGTAGCCTTCCGGGTCACGGCGGTGGCCGTAGAGGGAATCGAAGTCCACCAGATTGGTGAACAGGAATCCGTCGAACGGCTTGCGCAGCTCGTCGATCGTAATCTGGATGCCGTGTTCATTGCTTTTGGTCGGATAGGTTGCGGTTACCCCTTCGCCGGTAAAAATATCATTGATCTTACCCACAGCAATCACATCCTTGCCGATATCCTCCAGTGCATTCATCACCGTCGGCTCGGGCGGCTTCACCGCATAATCATGGCGGTTAGGTGTACGCACGAAGTTGCCCGGCTCGCCCACATAAGGGCGGGCAATCACGCGGCCAACAGAGAACTCGGGAGCCATCGTCAGCTCACGGGCGATTTTACAAGCGCTATATAGCTCCTCCAGAGGGATAATATCTTCATGTGCCGCAAGCTGGAACACGCTGTCCGCTGAAGTATAGACAATCCATGCGCCCGTCTTCATCTGCTCCTCGCCGTATTCCACAAGAATCTCCGTGCCGGAGGCCGGCTTGTTACCGATGACCTTGCGTCCGGTAGCCGCTTCGAATTTCTCGATCAGCTCCGCAGGGAAGCCATCAAAATAGGTGTTAAAAGGAACCTCGATCTTCAGTCCCATCAGCTCCCAGTGGCCGGTCATGGTGTCCTTGCCTACGGATACCTCCTGCATTTTGCCGTAGTAGCCTGTAGGGGCCGTTACCGGTTCAAGCGGCGGCAGCGGGGCAATATTCGCCAGCCCGAGCTGCTGCAGATTCGGAAGCTTAAGACCCGGAACCCGTTCCAGAATATGGCCCAGCGTATGGGAGCCTGTATCTCCGAAATTAGCGGCATCCGGTGCTTCACCGATACCTACACTGTCCAGAACAATAAATCCGATGCGTTTAAATGAGGACATTGCCGTCTTCACTCCTTTTATAGTTTGCCTAATCTTCTCGTCTGCTCTAAGCATGAAGAAACTCCGGGAGAACCTCTCCCGGGAGCGATTTCTTCAGTATGATTCCATCATAGCTTTCTTACTCACAAAAAGCATCTTTTCGGCCCAATCCGATCCGCCTGCCCGTTATTCCTAAGGTCCCTCATCCCTGTACAGCCGGCTATTTCGCCCGGGGATGATGATTCTCGTAGACCTCCTTCATATTCTTGCGGGCAATTCCGCTGTAGATCTGAGTGGTCGAACTATCGGAATGGCCCAGCATCTGCTGCACAGAGCGCAGGTCCGCCCCGCCTTCCAGCAGATGCGCAGCGAAGGAGTGGCGCAGAGTATGCGGTGTGATGTCCTGCTCAATCTGAGCTTCACGCGCGTATTTTTTGATGATTTTCCAAAAGCCCTGACGGGTCAGCCGTCCGCCCAGACTATTCAGGAACAGCGCAGGCTCCTCCCGGCTCGCACGCAGCAGCTTGTCCCGCATCCCCGAGGTATAACGGGT
Source organism: Paenibacillus sp. FSL R7-0302 (assembly GCF_038006885.1). Taxonomy (NCBI): domain Bacteria; kingdom Bacillati; phylum Bacillota; class Bacilli; order Caryophanales; family Paenibacillaceae; genus Paenibacillus; species Paenibacillus sp. FSL R7-0302. Next base: position 1,782,244 of record NZ_JBBOWB010000001.1, on the reverse strand, counting down.
TACGCAATCAGCCGCAATCACGCCGATCGGGACCACCCGCTCCTTGCCGGAGGCGCCGCTGCAGCGTGCGAACCGCAAGGATGTGTTCACATCCTCCACATTCATCGAGATCAGCTCCGTCACACGGATACCCGTCGCATACAGCAGCTCCAGCATAGCCTTATCGCGCATCCCCTGGGGAGCAGCTTCATCCGGAGCCGCCAGCAGACGCTCGATCTCCGCAATGCTGAGAATGACCGGCGGCTTGTGACTCGGCTTAATGGCTTCCATATCCAGCGTAGGATCTTGGACAATCAGCCGTTCCTTCAGCAAAAAATGAAAATAGGCGCGCAGCGATACCGTATTCCGGTTCACCGTGGCTGCTGCCTTCCCTGCTCCGCGCAGGGCACCCAGATAGAGCATAATATGCGTTCTTCTAATATCTTCGGCCTCGTCCAGGCCCCGCTCTTCCGTAAACTCCAGAAACTGCGAAATATCCCGTCCATAGGATTCCAGCGTACTAGGAGACAATCCTTTGTCCCCGGACAAATACTGCATAAACGGCTGTAAGTATGACTTCATCAATTCACGCTCCTGTCAGACTCAGGCTGCTTCATGCGGCTTCGCAGCGGGTTGAGATCCAGCAGCCGGAACAGCGTTGTTCCATGACATGCTATAGATTGATTCGACATACTTCTCCCTTAATCCTGCAATCCGGCCCGTTACTCCCCGTACCAGTAAAAAAGGCGCAGGCGATCCCCCGCACTTATCCCCTGTTCCCCATACTGGACATCCTGAAACGCCCGGACGGCGGTGCCTTCCGGAATCTCAACATTGCGGGCCGGGCTGATCCATGCGCTGACCCAGCTCAAAACATAATACAGCACACAGCTTACCGCCACAAGCATCGTCATGAAATACAGCCGGCGCACCGTGCGGGGCAGAGAAATAATCATCCAGGCAGCCTCCTCAAAATGATATCAGCATCTGCATCATCATCCTGCATATGCTCCCCTTCTGCTGCACTTGGGTAAGCGCACGCAAGTGCGGCGGGTAGAAAGAATGCGGGAAGAAGGAGTGTGAGCAGAACTCGTCCTTCACTTTATGCGCCGGAGGAACGTGTTATGTATGTTAAGTAATATTTGGCTCCCTGGCCGCTTTCACTGAGACGGCTCTGCCGAAATCAGGTGCACTTTTACACCTTATTCGCCTGTTTAGTCCACGTTTGCCAAAATCAGGTGCACTAATGCTCTTCATTTGCTCAATATAGCGTACTTGGACTGGATTCAGGTGCACTTGTGCTCTTCATTTGCCCGTTTAGCCGACTTTGGCTGAATTCAGGTGCACTTGTGCTCTTCATTACTCACCTTCAACTGCCCGTCCAGCCCACTTTTAGTGAATTTAGTGGGATTTATCCCTTTCATTTCCTCGTCCTGTCCACTTTCAGCCAATTCAAAGGGATTTATCCCTTTCATCCCCCGCTACAGCCCACTATCCTTACTCTCCAGGCAATCAAAAAGCTCCCCTCCAGCCATTCAGCCGGGGGAGAGCTTGCGCGGTCATTCCTCATTTGAAGATGAGCTTAGGAATTTCGCAATGAAGCATTCTTAAGTCCACGTTCTATATACGCTTATTCGGGAGTATTGTCCTCTGCCGGATTCTTATCCTTGCAGCGGTGGCATATTCCGTGAAAATCAAGTCTATGATCAACCACCGTGAAGTTGTATTCCTGCTCCAGCCGCTCTTCCAGCGGTCCGAGCCAATCCTCACGAATCTCATCCATACTTCCGCACTGCACACAAATCAAATGATGATGATGATGCTTCGCCGTATCTGTACGCAGATCATAGCGGGCCACACCGTCTCCGAAATTGATCTTCTCCACGACATGAAGCTCGCTAAGCAGTTCCAGGGTACGATACACGGTGGCAAGACCGATCTCGGGCGCCTTTTCTTTCACAAGCATGAATACATCTTCCGCACTTAAATGATCATCCTCGTTCTCCAGGAGAACTCTTAAGGTCGCTTCCCGTTGAGGTGTAAGCTTGTATCCTTGGGATTGTAGTTGTTGCTTAATCTTGTCTATTCGGGCTTCCATTGTCTGCCTCCCCCTTGGAAAATTACCACACCGGGCTTCAAGCCACTTCTTCCATTATAGGGGGATTTCCTTTAAGAAGTCAAACGGTTTTAGCATCTCGACAGGGCTGGCCCATTCATTCACAGATCCTCCATATTTGAAAATTCTTCCTCATCCGGCCGACACCAGAAGAGGCGTCACCCAGCGCATCATCACCGGAGTCACGTAAGCCTCGAAGCCCGAGATTCCCATCACCAGTAGCGCCATCCCCAGCGAGAGCAGCGTATACATCATGAACGGATGAGTCACCTGCGTGCGGCGCTGCTGTCCCAGCACCCGGCTGCGGATCATTAGCAGGGAGAAACCGAGGGCCGCCGCGCTGCATACCAGCAGCACCGGAATCAGCACCAGATTATGCGGAGCGACGGAGACCAGGGCGAACAGCATGCCGTGCCAGGAATATTGGCTGACGAGCGTGCCGACGGTGAAGCCGATCAGCACGCCTTTGAGGAAATCCAGAATCAGAATTCCCGGAAGTCCGATCACGGACAAGCCGAGCACCCAGATCAGGCCAACCCACTTCAGATGAAAGGCGGCGATGCTCCAGTATGAATCCTGCGCGGCAGGCAGTCCCTGCTGATCGACCGTCACGAAGAAATTGCTTAAGTAATCGCCCAGCTCCTGCTGCTGATCCAGCGTAAGCGCAGTGACGATAAGCGCTCCGAAGACCACCCCGACCAGAAATAATACCGCGACAAAAATATAAAGAGGCGTCTGTTCCTTCACCATCAGCTTTAAACTGCGCACCCTGACATTCCCCTTTCCGGTCACATGTTACACCATATGAGGGAATGTCCTGATCTATGACTTGTCCTTAGCTCTTGAGCACCTTGCCGTAGGTGCCTCCGCCTCCCGAGGAGAGGACGAGCTGCCCGCTGCGGGCCAGCACGATCAGCCCGGCCAGCTCTGCCCCCGCTACAGCGGCAAGCTCGGCTTCCCCAGCCCGGTGCAGAATGTTCATCTCTGTGCCAAAAGCCTCCAGCAGCAGGTTCAGCTTACGCTTGCCGAGGCCGGGAATGAACTCCAGCGGCACCTGGTAATGGTAAGGCGGCCGATATTCCGGAACCTGCGGCAGCGAACGGTCGGCAATGTGCAGAATGCGGTCCAGCACACCCTGGACCAGCTTCGGACTGCCGCAATACGGGCAGCGCTCCGAGGTGCTGTAGGCTTCATCGATGATGCTGCCGCAGCCGCCGCAGTAGGTCCGGTGATATTTGCCCAGCCGGGGATTCAGCCCGAAGTTGGCGCTGACCCTGCGTCCTGCCGAGCGCTGGAGCGCCAGCTTCAGCTCCTCGAAGGAGGGCTCCCGCATCTCGATGACATTGTACTCGCGGCCGATTTTGCCGAGAGAATGGGCATCGGAATTAGTCAGGAAGCTGTAACGGTCAAGCTCCGAGATATACCCTGCCATCTCTGAATCCGCGCTGAGGCCAAGCTCCACCGCCGCGATGCGGTCCAGATCGAATAACTCAGCCATCCGTTCGGCCGCACATCCATAGAGTCCCTTGTGAGGCGTGAAAATATGGGCCGGGATCAGCAGCCCGCCCCGCCCGGTAATCTCGTCCTGAAGCACCCTGGAAGGGGCGTACAGGCGCTGGGAGCTGAGATTCACATTACGCATATGGGCGCTCATCCAGGTGCTGAAATCCTCCATCGTTCCAAGGTCCGGCATGAAGGCCAGGACATGGCACTCCCGCCGCCCGGGCTCACGGATCTCAATCTCGGTTCCCAGCAGGATCGTTGTCCCCCGGTACGCAATTCCGCCGCCTTCGGCTATCGTCATTTCACCGGAATCCAGCGCGGTATGAATATCACGCAGCACGCCCGGTGAGTGGCTGTCGATGATGCCGATCAGGCCGATCCCCTTGCGCTCCGCCGCTTCCCTGGCAATTCCGGCGAAGGTCAGATCACGGCTGCCGCTGATTTTGACCGCCTGCCCCTCTGAGGTCCGTCCGATATGCACATGCAGATCGCAATAGACACTGCTGAGTTCGGCCGTTAGTGCCATTGGCCTGTCAGCGTGTAGAGATGCCAGGCATAGACCGCCATCATCGTCTTGGCATCGGCAATCCGTCCGTCTGCAATGTACTGGTAGGCTTCCTCCAGCGTCAGCTCGGAGACCTCCAGGAACTCATCCTCATCCAGCGCCATCTCGCCCGGCTGGGCATCCTCGGTCACATAGAGGTGAATGATCTCGTCGGCGAAGCCGGGAGAGGTGTAGAACGACTTCAGCAGCTTCAGCCCCCCGCTATGAAATCCGGTCTCCTCCTGAAGCTCACGGCCCGCAGCCGCCAGCGGATCTTCACCCGGGTCCAGCTTGCCTGCGGGAATCTCCACCTCGGTACGGTGCATCGGCTGACGGTACTGCTCCACGACCAGCATTTTACCTTGATTCAAAGCCAGCACAGCTACAGCTCCAGGGTGCTTCACGACCTCACGGGTTGCAGTGTTGCCGTCCGGCAGTCTCACAATATCCACCTGAAGCGAAATAATGTGGCCTGCAAAAATCGGCTTCGTTGACAATGTTTCTTCATCTAATGCGGGGTTGCGGTTGATTTCATCTTTTTTCATAGATTTGTGGTCTCCTTTGGCATCGTTAGGCATAGGGTGTATTATAGCAAACTTAAGAAGAAAGAAGGAATGCAGGCATGAATAACATCCTTGTCCAAGCAAGCTCATCCGCAGTTACAATGGTAGGTAAACCGGAACAGATTATGGCCGTAATGGCCGGGTGGATGAAGCAATACGGGCGCGATATGCCCCTCTCTTACATCCTGCTGCTCCAGGCAGATTCGCGGATCAAAGCTTCCAAGGCTGGATAATGCCGCTTCGTTCTTCCGGTCAACGTCTATGATCTTCCAGGGTATAAGAAGGAGCTGTCTCCCGGATCATCCCGGAAGCAGCTCCTGTTTATTATTTGTTATGCGGCAGCAGACCGCCTTGGTATTAGCCTTGGCATGGACGGGTCCCTGCTGCACAGTGTCTTGAACGGCTCAGCCCTTCTGGCTCTCGGCCACAATGGCTACAACCAGGCTGGCCACCTTGACGATGTCTGCGGCCTTGATCCGCTCCTTCGTAGTGTGAATATCCTCGTAGCCAACCGCCAGATTCACAACCGGAACATTCAGCCCGTTGAACACATTGGCATCACTGCCGCCGCCCGAAGCGAATAGCCGGGTCGTCAGGCCCAGCGAAGTGATCGCCCGGTCAGCCAATTGAACAACCGGATCATTCCCATTAAAGCTGAACGCCGGATAGATCATCTCGCTGCGGAATTCACTCTGCGCACCGTGGTCGCGTGCGGTAGTCTCCAGCGCCTCACGCATAGACGCAATCTGCTTCTCTACCTTCTCCTGCACAATACTGCGGGCCTCCGCATCCAGCTGCACATGATCGCAGACCACATTCGTCGGTCCGCCGCCGGCGAACTTGCCGATATTCGCTGTCGTCTCGTTGTCGATCCTACCAAGCTTCATAGCCGAGATCGCTTTGCTCGCTACCTGAATGGCGCTGATACCATCCTCCGGGTTCACGCCTGCATGGGCGGATTTGCCGAAGATCTGCATCGTTACCTTCGCCTGGGCCGGTGCTGCAATCGCGATGGCTCCCACTTCTCCGTTGGAATCCAGCGCGAAGCCCATATCTGCATCCAGATGCGCCGGGTCCATGGCGCGTGCGCCCATCAGCCCCGACTCTTCGCCTGCCGTAATGACGAACTGAATCTGGCCGTGCGGCAGCTTCTGCTCCTGAATGACCCGGATTGCTTCGAACAGGGCAGCCAGTCCCGCTTTGTCATCCGCTCCAAGAATGGTACTGCCATCACTTCGAATCCAGCCGTCTTCCCCCAGGGCAGGCTTGATCTTCTGGCCGGGTACCACGGTATCCATATGGCAGGTGAACAGCAGCTTCGGCGCGCTCACTCCGCTGTCCGCAGGCCAGGTCACGAACAGGTTGCCGGCTCCGTGCCCCGTTCTCTCCTGCGAATCGTCCTCCACCGCAGTCAGCCCCAGGCTGCTGAACTTCTCCTTGAGCACATCGGCAATCTGCCGTTCATTCCGGGTCTCACTGTCAATCTGGACAAGCTCCATGAACTCATGGATCAATCGGTCTTGTGATATCATATGGACTTCCCTCTCTTTCTCAGATACGTTACAATGGTTGTACTGCGTTCAATTGTGAGCTTATGCTCATAACTTAAACTAATCTCAAAGGAGTCACTCATGCAACGACAAAAATGGTTCCGCATTATCATCTACATCATGCTGTTCGCTATGATCGCCTCTACGGTGCTGTTCGTCATCGAACCGTTTATGGCCGGTTAATCACGCTTAGCGCTTAAGTAACAGCGTCCGGGTTCCCCGGGCGCTGTTTGGCTATACGGAAACTGCTCCAGGAAATAAGGCACCAGCTCTTCAGCGACCGTCCCGATGTCAAAAGCGCGCCCTGTACATTCCTCAAGCGAGGTCACTCCGTATTCCGCAATCCCGCAAGGGATAATGCCTGTGAAGCCGCTTTGCCCGATCCCGGCCGATACGTTGAAGGCAAAGCCATGGCTGGTGACAAACCCACGGCGGAATTTACACTTGTTGAACTTTACACCGATGGCACAGATTTTCTCATCACCGACCCACACCCCGGTATACCCCTGCTTGCGGGTTCCCGCAATGCCATAGGCCTCCAGATACGCAATAATAACTGACTCCAGCTTGCGCAGATAGCCGTGCAGATCAACCTTGCCGTTCTCGCCCAGCTTCAAAAGCGGGTACCCGACCAGCTGGCCGGGCCCGTGATATGTAATATCTCCCCCGCGGTCAATCTCAAACAGCGCAATGCCCTGCTGCCTGAGCTGTTCCCCGCTGAGGAGCAGATGCTCCGGATGATTCTGTGAACCGATGGTGTATGTGGGCGGATGCTGCAAAAGAATCAGCTGCTCGGAAGCAGTGCCCGCGTCAATCGCATGCACCGCTTCCTTTTGCAGCTCCCAGGCCGCCCCGTACTCCATCACCGGAAGAATGGTAACTGTAAGTTTGCTTAGGTTCAGGTTCTCCGTCATCGTAAGTTCCCCTTTGCTTCTCATTCTCCCTGTCCCAGGAGTCCGCAGCCGCCTTACTTAGTAGAGCTTCGTCTCCGGGGTGTAGCCTTCCACATTATCCTTCACGCGCTGCAGGAACCGTCCGCTGATGACTCCGTCCAGAATCCGGTGATCCAGCGACAGACAGATATTCGCCATCGAACGTACGGCAATCATATCATTGATGACGACAGGCTTTTTGACAATGGATTCAAAAGTCAGAATTGCCGCCTGCGGATAGTTGATAATCGGGTAAGACAGAATCGAGCCGAACGAGCCGGTGTTGTTCACCGTGAACGTACCGCCCTGCATATCGTCCAGGCGCAGCTTGCCCTCCCGTGTCTTGAGTGCCAGTTCGTCGATCTCGCGGGCCAGCCCGGCGACATTCTTCTGATCGGCCTTTTTGATGACCGGCGTCATGACGGAATCCTCTGTGCCTACGGCCAGCGAGATGTTGATGTCGCGTTTAACGATGATTTTGTCAACGGCCCATACCGAGTTCATGATCGGGTAATCCTTGATTGCACTGACCACCGCCTTCATCAGAAAAGCGAGATAGGTCAGGTTGATCCCTTCCTTGCGCTTGAACTCATCCTTCAGCTTGTTGCGCAGCACCACCAGATTGGTCACATCGACCTCGATCATCGTCCAGGCATGCGGGATCTCCGAGACGCTCTGGCGCATTCTGGTAGCAATCGTATTACGGATCGGCGTAACGTCGATCAGATATTCCGAGCTGCTGCCCCGTCCGCCTTCGATCTCAATCGTCGGAATCTTCGGCGATTCGCTGAGGTGCAGGCCGGAATTGCGCACCGGCTGAAATTCATCCTGAACCGGCTGGAACACAGGCTGCTGCGCAGCGGGTGCAGGGACGGCGTCAGGTACAGGCGCAGCAGCAGGGGCTGCTGCGGGTGCCGGCGGCTGGACGGAGACGCCGTTCTCCAGGAACGTGAGCACATCCTTGCGTGTGATACGTCCGCCCAGGCCGGTGCCCGGCACGGCCGCCAGATTGATGCCGTGCTCGGCGGCCAGCGTCTGCACAGCCGGAGAGTAACGGGCCCGCATTGGAGCTGCGGCGTCATAAGCCGCAGCGGGCACGGGCGGCCGTGCGGCGGCGTGGGCCGCCTGCGGGGCGGTGCCGGATGCCGCAGCCGGGGCAGCGGCAGGTGTAGGGGCGTCACCGGAAGCTGCCGGTGACGGGGCCGCAGCGGCTGGCGCAGCGGAGCCAGCCACTGCGATGCGGGCGATGATCTCGCCGACGCTGACCGTCTGGCCCTCTTCGGCCAGCAGCTCGGCCATGGTGCCGTCTACCGTTGCAGGCAGCTCCGCGTTCACCTTATCCGTGATCAGCTCGCAGATCGGCTCATATTGCTCTATCGGATCGCCCGGCTGCTTCAGCCATTTCCCGATGGTCGCCGAGACCAGCGATTCAGCCAGCTGCGGCATAATTACATCCGTCAGCGTTGTATTGTCAGACATAATGTCACTCCTTAATGGTTTGTAAGCGTGGACTTCTTGAATTTACTTTGTACAGAACTGGCTTCGGAAGCATAGGCTTTGTTTTGTAAGCATTAGCCTCCTGGCCCCCGAACGGATAGTCAGCCATCAAATCCTGCACTTAATGCAACATTCGCTCATAAAAATCTGCCCAAAATTAAAAATGTTGCACGAAATGCAGCATTCCTGTTCATACAGGCGGCAAAGCGGATATTTTGTTGCATTTCCTGCAGCATTCTGCCTAATCCACTATTTATTTCGTATCTAAAGCTGCACTTTCTCACTTTCTGCAACATTCTTGCCCGGGTCCCGGTCGCGGTGTCCAGGCAGAATGAATTATTGAACTTAATACTGCGCCAGACGCAGCATCTCAGCCTTGACCTTGTCCTTGCTGAGCAGGAAGAATTTCTCCATCGGCGGTGAGATCGGCATCGCCGGGACATCGGGTCCGCACAGGCGGAAGATTGGGGCATCAAGGTCGAACAGACAATGCTCGGCGATGATCGCCGCCACTTCAGCGCCGATGCCTCCGGTCTTGTTGTCCTCATGGACAATCAGCACCTTGCCGGTCTGCCGGACAGCGGCAATAATCGCTTCCCGGTCCAACGGCTGGAGGGTGCGCAGATCCAGGATATGTGCGGTTACGCCATGCTCCTTCTCCAGCTCCTCCGCTGCCTGCATCGCAAAATGCAGCGGCAGGCTATACCCGATCACCGTAATATCGCTGCCTTCACGCAGCAGATTCGCTTCACCAATCGGCACCGTGTAGTCGCCTTCCGGCACATCGCCCTTGATCAGCTTGTAGCATTTCTTGTTCTCGAAGAACAGCACCGGATCAGGATCACGGACAGCGGCCTTGAGCAGTCCCTTCGCATCTGCAGCCGAATAAGGAGCCACAATCTTCAGTCCCGGCGTGCCGAAGAAGATCGACTCCGGGCACTGCGAATGGTACAGCCCGCCGAAGATGCCGCCGCCGATCGGCGCACGGATGACAACCGGACAGTTCCAGTCATTATTGGAACGGTAGCGGATTTTGGCTGCTTCGCTAATAATCTGGTTGGTTGCGGGCAGCATGAAATCCGAGTATTGCATCTCGGCAATCGGCTTCATGCCGTACATCGCAGCGCCGATGGCCACCCCTGCAATAGCAGATTCCGCAAGCGGCGTGTCCAGTACCCGTTCTGCGCCGAACTGCTCCTGCAAGCCTTTGGTCGTTGTGAAGACGCCGCCCTTCACGCCGACATCCTCACCCAGCACGAACACCGACTCGTCACGTTCCATCTCTTCCTTCATCGCCAGCCGGATTGCATCGATATATTCCATCATCGCCATGGCTTAAGCGCCCCCCTTCAGGCCGGATTCATCGTAGACATGCAGCAGCGTATCTTCCGGTTTCGGGAACGGCGCATTCTCCGCGTAGGTTATAGCCTCTTTCAGTTCAAGATTATATTCGGCAGCCAGATCACGCTCCTGCTCGTCACTCCATAGACCGAGTCCGGTCAGATAAGTGCGGAACGCGGCGATGCCGTCTTTTTTCCAGTTCTCATCCACTTCCTCCTGGGTCCGGTAAGCCAGATCATTATCCGAAGTGGAGTGCGGCGACAAGCGGTACATCATCGCTTCAATCAAGGTCGGGCCTTCACCGGCAAGCGCACGTTCCCGGGCCTCCTTCACCACACGGTAGACCTCCAGCGGATCATTGCCGTCCACCCGGATGCCGGGGAAGCCGTAGCCGAGCGCACGGTCGCTGACCTTGCCGCCAAGCTGCTTGTGAGCAGGAATCGAGATCGCATACTGATTGTTCTGGCAAAAAATAATCATAGGCAGCTTATTCACACCGGCAAAGTTACACGCTTCATGGAAATCCCCCTGGTTGCTGGAGCCTTCCCCGAAGGTAACGAAGGAGACGAACTTCTTCTTCTGCATCTTCGCCGCCAGCGCGAAGCCTGCCGCATGCGGAACCTGGGTCGTGACCGGGCTTGAGCCCGTTACAATCCGCAGGCGCTTGCTGCCGAAGTGGCCCGGCATCTGCCGGCCGCCGCTGTTCGGATCTTCCGCCTTGGCGAAGACGGAGAGCATCAGCTCGCGCGTGGTCATTCCGACAGAGAGGACAAACGCATAGTCCCGGTAATAGGGCAGGAAATAGTCATTCTCCCGGTCCAGTGCAAATGCCGCCGCGACCTGTGCCGCCTCCTGCCCGATGCCGGATACATGGAAATTGATCTTGCCCGCACGCTGCAGCAGCAGACTGCGCTCATCATATTTCCGTCCGAGCTGCATGAATCTGTACATATCGATAACCTGGCCGTCTGTGAGTCCAAGCTGCTTATGTCTGTTAACGGTGTCTACAGTACCTTGGGATTCCATATAAGAGGTACCTCCTAAAAAGTATTGCCGGCGCTCAGCTTCCAGCCCCGCTATCTCTAACAGGTTCAGGATGCGTCCGCCAGGCGGGTTGACCCTAATACTAAATATATATATGCCCTGATCCTATCACCAGGTACTAAATCCATTATAATCTTTTTCGCGGCAAAAAGAAAAGCCAAAATCCCTCCGCCAAGGCAGGGCTCTGGAACCGAACAAATATAGCCGGTATGGAGCGATATCAGCGCATTACGCGCGTTCCGCTCCCTCCGGCCTTCTTGTTAAGCTCTCTATCGCACGCTAGTATCCGATTGCTCTTCCATCCACGGCCAGCATCGCCTCGCCCAGCACCTCCGACAGTGTCGGATGAGCATGTACAGCCTCCCCGACCTCCCAAGGTGTAGCATCCAGGATCTGGGCCAGCGCCGCTTCGCCGATCAGATCGGTCACATGCGGGCCGATCATCTGCACGCCGAGGATATCCCCGTTCTTCGCGTCAGCCACCACCTTCACGAAGCCGTCCTTCATGCCGTAGACAATGGCTTTGCCGATGGCGGAGAACGGGAATTTGCCGGTCACCGTCTCACGGCCGAGCTCCTTCGCTTCCTTCTCTGTGTAACCGACACTTGCCACTTCCGGCCGTGTATAGACACAGCGGGGAACCAGATGAGTCTCATAAGGATGGAGCGCTTCGCCCGCCAGATGGTTGACCGCACGGATGCCTTCATGGCTGGCGGCGTGAGCCAGCTGCAGTCCGCCGATACAATCGCCAATCGCATAGATATGCGGCTCACCCGTCTGCATATTGGCATTTACCGCAATGACACCTGTATCGAAGCGGATATCTGTGTTTTCCAGTCCGAGATTCTCGATGTTCGCCACGCGTCCCACGGATACGAGCAGCTTATCAGCCGATAGACTCTGGCTCTGCTCCCCCTTGCGGGCTTCAATCGTAATCCCTGTCTCCGACACTGTGCAGGTCTCGGCATCCACCGTTGTTCCGGTGAGTACCCGGACCCCGCGTTTCTTCAGCAGACGCAGCAGCTCGCGGGCCACCTCTTCATCCTCCTGCGGCAACAGCTGCCCGGCTGCCTCGGCGACAGTCACCTGCACTCCGAAATCAGCCAGCATGGATGCCCACTCCACTCCGATTACCCCGCCGCCCACAATAATAATCGAGGCCGGTAGCTCCTCAAGCGTAAGCGCCTCTTCACTGCTCAGAATCACCTTGCCGTCAGGCACCAGGCCAGGCAGAATGCGCGGACGCGAGCCGGTAGCGATGATGAGATTCGTGGAGACCACGGTCTCCATCTCGCCATTCTCCAGTTCTACAGCTACAGCGCCGCTTCGCGGGGAGAAAATCGAAGGCCCGATGATCCGGCCTTTGCCCTTCAGCACCTGAATCTTGTGCTTGCGCATCAGATACTGCACCCCCTGATGTAGCTGCTCTACTACCGCTTCCTTGCGCTGCTGCACTTTGGGGAACACCAGCTTGGTGCCCGTAGTCTCTATACCGTAGCTTTCGCTCTCGTTGATTTCAGCCAATACCTCTGCACTGCGCAGCAGTGATTTGCTGGGAATACAGCCGCGGTGCAGGCAGGTTCCGCCCAGCTTGTCCATTTCAATAACGACAACGGATTTGCCCAGCTGCGCAGCGCGGATCGCTGCCACATAACCGCCGGTGCCTCCGCCAAGTATCGCCACATCACAGGTCATTGTCATGATATGTATCCTCCAGTCATTCCTCTTGAATTCAGTTCAATCTATTATATTGTACTCTCTTTCGGGAGTAATTCAAAACTTATAAACGTCATGTATTCATGGACTTTTGCAGGTTAAAGCGTTATCATATGGGTGAATTCAAACGGCTGCGAAGAGGAGCGACTGTGATGAAACTGCTGATTTCACGCTTCATTGCCATCCTTATTCTGGTGATCCCCGGCCTCCTGGCGATGACGGGCTTCCTGATGATGAAAGATGATCTGTTCAACTATTTCGCCATGCATGGCGATGAGACTGCTATTCCCAAATTTGCGTGGCTGCATTTCGGCGGCGGACTGCTGCTCTTCCTGGCCGGAATGACCTTCCTCGGCGGCTGGATTCTGACCCGTGACCGCAAAAAGAACTACGTAGGCCCCCGCTTCCGGGAGAAGCAACAGGCGCAGCAGCCCCCGTCCTCCGAAGCCCGCTCCTAATTATATTCCATTGAAACAGGGGATGCCTCAAGCCATGAACGAACCGGCTGCTGAGGCATCCCCTTGTTAGTAGCTATCGAACTTTTAACTGGAGGACTCCCGATCCACGCCAGACACCGCGTGAACAGCACGCTGTACTCTGTGAGAGTGCGCTACGAGTCTATCGTTCAAGCATTACGTGCCTGTTACTCAAGTGCTAAGTGCATTTTGTACAACTATAATGCTCGATTTCGGCCCATGGAGAGGTATAGCTGCACTTCGTACACTTATAAATCACTACTTTACGTATAAAGACTAATATGCCCAATCTTAGTTGTACGGAATACATCTATCCGAGCTTATTGGGTAATCCGCAGCTTTATAGCTGCACGAAATACAACTATCCGTGAGATTACGAGATACGAGATACGAGATACGAGATACGAGATACGAGATACGAATCACAGTATGCGGTACGATAGTAGAGCTTACCAACAGTACAATTGCACAATGTACAACAGAAAAGGGTAATCTCCAGCAGAATTCAAAAGCTATTGCACTTCGTACAGTAGAATTCGAACAACTCCCACTTTTCTGCTCAAACCAGCAAAATCTAATGTATCAAATACAATAGAATAACATTTTCCACTCAAAAATCAGATTTCTACTGCACAAAATACAGTTACCTTACCAATTTCACCGCCGTAGTCTCTACGTACAGCCTTCAACGCAAGCGTGAGCATTAGCATTAGCATTAGCGTTAGCGTTAGCGTTAGCGTGAGCATTAGCGTTAGCGTGAGCATTAGCGTCAACATTAGCGTGAGCATTAGCATCAGCATCAATGTCAGCATTAGCTACACTTCCTTGCTTCATCCTCACCATGCCTCACTCATGCCTCAACCATCCCTCATCCTTACTCCCCGGCCGCGTCCTTACTTCCCCGCACCAGCTGACTATAGAGGCCGCCCTGCCGGAGCAGCTCCTCATGCGAACCCTGCTGAAGCAGGCGTCCGCCCTCAAGCACCAGAATGCGGTCGGCTGCGCGGATCGTGCCCAGCCGGTGGGCGATGACGAAGCTGGTCCGGCCGCGCATCAGCGCCTGGAGCCCTTCCTGAATTTTGATCTCGGTCACCGTATCGATGCTGCTCGTTGCCTCATCCAGCACCAGCATAGACGGATTCGCCAAAATTGCCCGGGCAATAGCCAAGAGCTGCTTCTGTCCCTGGCTGATACCGCTGCCGTCCACAGACAGCATCCGGTCGTAGCCGTCTTGAAGTCTCATGATGAAGGCATGGGCATTGGCCAGCTTCGCAGCCTCCTCCACCTCTTCATCGGTTGCATCCAGCCGGCCGTAGCGGATATTATCGCGGATCGTACCTTTGAACAGGAAGGAGTCCTGGAGGACGAAGGCCATATGGCTGCGCAGACTCTCACGGGTGACCGTTGACAGCTCCCGCCCGTCCAGCGTAATGCTGCCCCGGCTCGGATCGTAGAAGCGGGACAGCAGGCCGATTAGCGTCGTTTTTCCAGCACCGGTAGGTCCGACCAGCGCAATCATCTCACCGGGCTTCGCTTCAAATGAAATATCCTGCAGCGTATCTGCCCCCCCATCATAGGAGAAGGAGACCTCCGAGAACTTCACAGCGCCCTCAACATGCGCAAGCTTCACCGCCGCGCCCTCATCCCGGGCCTCGGTCTCTTCATCCAACACCTCGAAGACGCGCTCCGCACCGGCGATCGCCGACAGCAGCGTGTTCCATTGGTTCGCCAGATCATTCAGCGGCCGGGTGAACTGGCGGGCATATTCGGCAAAAGCGATAATAATCCCCACCGTCACCAGCCCGCGGATTGCAAGCAGCCCCCCGACTCCGGCCACGATGGCAAAGCTTAGATTGTTCAGACCATTCATCAGCTTAGGAATGAAGCCCGAAATCGATTGCGCCCAATACCCCGACAGCATAATCCGTGTATTGCGCTCTCTGAAGCCGGTAATTACCCGCTCCTCCTGCGAGAAGGCTTTGATAATCCGCTGTCCAGACAAGGTCTCTTCAATGAACCCGTTCAGCTCACCCATATTCCGCTGCCGCTCCTTGAACAGCGGGCCGGTCCGCCGGGTAATCCAGCGCATCCCCAGCATCATCAGCGGCACCACAATGAAGGTTAGCAGCGTCAAGAGCGGGCTGAGCCATAGCATTACGCCAACCGTTCCCACCAGCGTCAGAATACTGGAAAAAATCTGAATCGCCGAGCTGTTCAGCGTCGAGCTGATATTCTCGATATCATTGGTCAGACGGCTCATAATCTCTCCCTGCTGCCTGCGGTTGAAGAAGGAGATCGGCAGGCGGTGCAGGTGCGAGAACAGATCCGTCCGCATCCGGTAGACCGTCTCCTGGGCGACTTCGATCATCCAGACATTTTGCAGCCAGGAGACCAGGGAATTCAGCAGGTAGACGAGCGCCAGCACCAGCAGGAAGAGGCCCCACGTTCTGCCGCCCTCCCCGCCCAGATAATCGTCCACTGCCCGGCTGATCAGGTAGGGTCCAAGGAGCGACAAGGCTGAGCTTAGCAGAACCATGAACAGCACCAAGATCAGCTTTGTCCGGCGTTCTGCGAGATAAGTCCATATGCGGCCTAATGTGCCAGACCAGTTCTTGGCCTTCGCCTTCGGCTTCCGGCTGCCCATCGCCCCGAAGACCTTGGCTTCGCCGTGGCCTACATCCAGCTTCGGATAGCGGAACGGCTCAATGAGTGCTTTGAACATGCTGCCCCTCCCCTGTCTGCGATTGATAGATTTTGCGGTACAGCGCGGACTCATCCATTAGTTCGGAATG
The DNA here is from genome assembly GCF_038006885.1 of Paenibacillus sp. FSL R7-0302. NCBI lineage: Bacteria > Bacillati > Bacillota > Bacilli > Caryophanales > Paenibacillaceae > Paenibacillus > Paenibacillus sp. FSL R7-0302. Next base: position 1,766,191 of record NZ_JBBOWB010000001.1, on the reverse strand, counting down.
GGTTCCCTGCGCAATGAGCCGGCCTTCGTCCAGCAGCAGAATCAGATCCGCTGAGGCGGTGGAGCTGATTTTCTGTGTGATCAGGAAGGTCGTGCAGGACAGCTTCTTCAGCTCCGCCAGCAAAAGCCCCTCCGTCACCGCATCAAGCGCACTCGTGCTGTCATCCAGAATCAGGATCGCCGGTCTGCGCACCAGCGCCCGTGCAATGCTCAGACGCTGCTTCTGCCCGCCCGACAGATTAACTCCGCGTTGCCCAAGGGCAGTATCGTAGCCCTGCGGCAGCCCGGCAACTGTGTCATGAATCTGCGCTGCCGCTGCTGCCTGCTCAATCTCTGCCTGACTCGCCGCTGCATTTCCCCAGGCTATATTCTCCCGGATCGAGCCGGTGAATAGCAGTACCTCCTGAGGTACATAGCCAATCGAGCCCCGTAAGGTCTGCATATCCATCTCCGTATGCTTCTGTCCGTCCACCAGGATGCTCCCGCTGCCGCATTCATACAGCCTGGGAATCAGCGTGACCAGAGAGGATTTGCCTGAGCCGGTCGCGCCCATAATCGCCACGCGTTCCCCCGGCTGCACCGTGAAGGAGATATCGTCAAGCACCTTAATGTCACTGCCGGCATAACTGAAGCTGACCTGCCGGAATTCAACCTTGCCTTGAACAGCTGACGCAAGACCTTCTCCAGAAGTCATACCCAGCTCGCCCGGGCCATCGCTTGCCGCCATCACTTCAGTGACCCGTCCCGAAGACGCCCGTGCGCGGGAGAAGCTGACCATAATCCAGGATAGCGCTGACAGCGCTCCCATCGTCCGCAGCGAGTAGTTAATGACAGCAACCGTCTGCCCCAGCGTCGCATCCCCTGTAGAGATCTCTATCCGCCCAAACCATAACACGGCCAGAATCCCGGCGTTGACAATGATCATAATGAACGGGGTTGAGGTCTCGGTAAGCCGCAGCGCTGCAATAGTCGATCTCATCAGCTCTCCGCTGAAGGTTGCGAACCGTCCAATCTCATGGCCCATCCGCACAAATACACGGATCAGCCGGATTCCGGTCAAATTCTCCTGAATCACACCATTCACGCCGTCGAGCCGGCTCTGCACATTGCGGAACAGCTCGGACGCTCTGCGCATCAGCCAGATCATGAAAATCACCAAAAACGGTAGCGTCACGGTCAGCAGCAGCCCCAGCTTGATATGTACAACAAGCGCCATAATCACGCTTCCGATCACAACCAGCGGAATACGGGTCATGAACCGCAGTCCCATGAAGATCGTATCCTGCATCTGCGATACATCGCCGGTAAGGCGGGTGATCAGGGATGAGGTCGGGAAGCGGCTAAAAATATCGTAAGAGAACGACTGTACCTTTTCATACAGCTTGTCACGCAGGTCGAATGCGAACCCCTGACTGGCATGCGACGCAAAAAAGGAGCTGAGTATTCCCGCCAGAAACGCCACAGCGGCACTCCCTACCAGCACCCCGCCCCACAGCCAGACGACAGCCGTATCCTGTTGCCGGATACCGTCATCTATGATTTTGGAGATCAGCAGCGGCTGCGACAGCTCCACGGCCAGCTCAATCAGCATCATGACCAGCGCGGCAATGGCGGCGACCCGGTATTTTTTAAGAAAAGTCAACATTAGCTTCATCGAAGATACCCCATTTGCTTATTCGTAGAGCGCATCCCGCAGGCGGGTAGACATGGCAGAGCCTTGTCCCGACTTCAAAATGACCCGGCGCAGTGCCTTGTTGCTGCGGTTCAGCTCGGTGAGCTCGGCCAGCATGTCTTCCAGTAAATTCTCCGCATCGGGGATGAGCTCCCCCTTCTCCTTCAGCGCATTGATCTGTTCCTTATATTGCTCCAATTTCTCTGTCACCTGACTAACTTCCCTTCTGTTCACTATATTACCCTGCTGAAGACACAATTGCGTTCATTATAGCACATCCCGGGCGGAAGCAATGTTTGCACTGGCTACTCCGGCCCCGAGTATGATACTCTAGTAAGGTCGATTTTTTGGTCGTGTAGCAGATTAGCTGAACAGTGAAAGGATAGATGGACGTGGCACAATTATTTTTCAGGTATGGAGCTATGAACAGCGGCAAATCCATTGAGATTCTCAAGGTTGCACATAATTATGAAGAGCAGGGCAAGTCGGTGCTTCTCTTCACACCTTCCATTGATAACCGGGATGAAGTGGGATATATCTCCTCCCGGATCGGACTGCGCAAGCAGGCCATTCCGATCGACGAACAGACCGATATCTACAGCATAGTCAGCAGCAGTCTGCCGAAGCCGCACTGTGTACTGATCGACGAGTGCCAGTTCCTGAGCAAGGACTGCATCCTGCAGCTGGTGCGTATTGTGGATGAGCTGGACATTCCGGTGATGGCCTTCGGCCTCAAAAATGATTTCCAGAACAATCTGTTCGAAGGCAGCAAATACATGCTGATCTACGCCGACAAGATTGAAGAAATGAAGACCATCTGCTGGTTCTGCGCACGGAAAGCCACCATGGCGCTGCGGGTCGAGAACGGCAAGCCGGTATACAGCGGCAAACAGATCCAGATCGGCGGCAATGAAGCCTATTATCCGGTCTGCCGTAAATGCCACAAGAATCCCCCATTGTAAAATACCCAGCCTGGGAATTGCAAAACGCATTTCGGCCCTAAGAAAGGCTGAAATGCGTTTTTTCATAACCTCTATCTTCAGATCAGTACAGAATCTCAATCTGTCTATATTCCTTCACAGGTTCAGTGCTTATGAATACATCCGGTTCCGTATGGCCGGTCACAAGCGCATTCAGCGTGTTCAGCTCATAATACCATTCTCCCGTATCCTGATAGAGATGTCTGCCGTTATAAGAGATTCTGCCATATTCATTGGGACCCAGTCCAAAGGCCCGCTCGCTCAAAGGATTATACCGCTGGTCATACCGTACCGGCTTGCCGCAAGCCATGGAGTAGTGATAACTAAACAGGTATTCCCGTTCAATCTTATCCACTTTGACGCAGCCTATAGTCCAAGACTCAGCCCCGGGGTCCAGGATGACGCTCTTGTTTTGAACAACCTCGAACCCTGTCTTGTTCTGCGCAATCACTAAATGATGGAAGGGAAGACCATAAGACAAATCGTAACTGAACAAGGTATCCGGCAGAGAAAAGTTAGCCCTGTAATTGTTGCGCGCAGTTGAAAAAGGAGCGCCCCTCACTTCCTTCTCCCATCTGATGGTCGTAAATTGTAAGAGCAATCTCTCTTCGTTCCGGCGGCCTTTATGCCAGGTCTTGTACATTTCCTCCCACCTTTATTCAAGACTTGTGAATCGCTCCCAGCGCCCGGTGCTCTGCCTCCTTGCGGACGAACAGGTCATACTGAACGTTAACCTTACCGCCGAATTTCGCCCGCTGGGTTGTCGCCTTCATTCCGCCGTTCATCCGGGAACGGTGCGGGATGCCCGCTGCTGCAAGGCGGCTTTTGACCTGAAGATATTGTCCCTGATCGAATGTAGTGTACACTAATGTGCGCTCCCTCGGGACGAAGAAATGCCAGATGCTTCTTAGTAAGCCCACATGTGTCACCTCCCTCTAGTTCAGATAACGTTCATGAAGAACCCGCAGATGATGCAGCTCATGTCCGATGATTAGACAAAGCTGAGCTCGCACAGACATGGCAGTCCCGCCAAAGTTACCTGTACGGGCATAGGTGTCCTCAGCAAGACTGTCTGCCAGCGCCAAGGTGGACTCCCGGACGCTCCGGTAGTGTGCAATCATCTCTTGCAGGGTGAAGCGGTCGAACGCCCCGGCAGCCGCATAATCATTCTCCTCATAGCCCGGCAGCGGCGCCTGCTCCCCTCTCGCAAAACACAGCAAGCGGTAAGACATAATACGGTCATTATCCGTCAGATGCCCTAGCATTTCCTTGATACTCCACTTCCCGGGGGCATAGCGGTAGGCCCCTTGCTCCTCTGTCAGCCCGCCAAGCAAAGTCAGCACTTGCTGAGTCTGCTCTCTTAGAATGACGCGAAGTTCTCCTTCCGGCGGCACCAGTGAAATATATCTGGACTGAAATTCGGTATACTCTCCTTGCGCAGGACGCTGAATCATGGTAAAAACCCCTCTCCAAACCAATTTTTAAGAAATATTTGCCGGATTGTGTCAAAAGCTGTTGTTGTATCTTAGCCTATTATGTATAATATCACCAGGATTACAGATTAGTTAATCTATTTCCCGGGAGTGTAAGCATGCTGGATTTTGTGCTTTATATGGTATTTTCTATTTTAGAAACATCTGCAATGTTTTATTTGGCTTTCAAGGTTTTTAAGATTGATGTATATCCTGTAGAAATGATATTTGCTTCTACATTAATGGCATTTGTCTCGTTTGTTCTCCGTAATGATTATGAAATGGTGCTAACAGATGTATTCTTTCAATATTTGTTGACCTTCTGCTTTATCTGGCTTTTATTTCGAATTCATATTTTTTACGCTGTTTCTATGACAGGACTGACATACCTTGCCTATATGTTCATTCAATCCTCATGCTATCTCTTTATGAAATTAATAGGACTGTATCAAGTTGGATTACCTTATACGTCAATAGCTGTATACGTCCTTCAATTTATTTCTGCTACCGCAGCTATAACTATTGGAACTTATATCGGCAAGAAGAAAAAAGGATTTGACTTTGTGCCTGACAAACAAAATGTCAAAGTTAAAATTGAACAACGTGAAATTAAAATTTTAATTCTAAGTGCACCCTCCTTAATCTTTGTTATATTATTGGTGATCCTAACAGAAAAATATTCGCAATATTTCTTCCTTATGCCCATGATTTATGCTGTTTTGCTCTATGCTTACCTATATCTTTCATATAAAAAGGATCGAACGCACAATGAATTTATTAGCTAATCGAATTGCAGTCACAATCAAAAATGCTAATCCCGAGGAAACTCATTCCATAGAAATCATGCAATATGCGCTTGGCATTATCTTAAATACGTTGTTAATCATAGTAAGTACAGCAGTTATAGGCCTTATTGCCGGCCGTTTAACAGAATGTTTAACCTTTCTGTTAAGCTTCTGTTTCCTTCGCCTCGCCTCTGGCGGGTTTCATTTAAAAACAGCTATGGCTTGTAATATTGTCACTACTTTATTAAGTACCCTGCTCCCTTCTTTAATCGCATTTTCAGAATTCGGCCTTTGGATTGCTAACTCAGCCAGTTTACTCATCATGATTTTATTCGCTCCAAACCCTGACAAAAACGCAAGAATCCCCGCTTCAATTTATCCTATTTTGAAGTTGGTTTCTATAGTAATGGTCTCCTCTAATTTCTTACTTCAATCAACTGTGCTAGGATTGGCATTTTTAGTCCAGTCATTAACAGTAATTCCCTGGACAAGGAGGCAAACACATTGAGAAAAACTATCGCAAGACAGCTTTCATCCGCTCTTGCCGGATCAGCTCGTTTTTTTGTTTCAATCATGAAACCAGCGATTCACAGCCCGGAAGCACCAAAAGAATTACGCAAGTAATTACACAAGGATGGGGAGTACATGCGTGTCTTACAAAACGACGGCTCATCCCGCAGTATCAAGGATGAGGAGATATTGTATTTCTCTAATTACAAGAATACAATATTCGTCCATACGAAAGAAGGCGAATTTGTTCTCCCTACCACCCTTTCCGATTTGTATGCAGCTTACGGAGAAATGGGCTTTGAACGTCTTGACCGCAGTAATGTAGTCAACATTGGCAATATTGACGGTTATGATCAGGAACGGAAGATTGTTCTGTTCAATCAAGGGGAACAATTTGCAACGGTATCTGAATCCAAGGAACCACGTATCCGCAGATTTCTGGCTTCGCATAAGAACGAACCACAGTCATAGAATGTAAAGAGAGCAGCGATTCCCTTTTCAAAGGGGGGCGCTGCTTTTTTTGTAGTCATGACAGGCTAAGAAAAACAAATTCAATCATTATCACATATTATCCAACTTATGTAAAGATAAATTCAGAGGGCGAATGACAGCAGACGGATTATATTCCAGATGGTACCATTTACATAGAAGCATTTCATTAATATCTTAATTATCTTGTCCACTACTCTCAACCATGATGGAGGAATACAATGGATACTTACTTTCATCCTTCTCCGCGCCCCTCATCACTTGAGCTATTGTCTGACGAACAATTAATGAACATCTACGAATTGGCGCTGGAAGCCAAGGCTTCACCGGATTTTATCCAGATTATCAGGAATGTACTCACCACGCGGAATCTTTCAGGTACCCAACATCATTAGAATGCGAAGCTCTCCACCCATATGGTATACCTCCACAGATGCCAAAAAACCATCCTCCACAAATGTGTGGGATGGTTTTTGGTGTGTAAACAAACTTTTGTCTACTCGATAATTTCAGTCTTGAACACATTCTCCAGCTTCCCGCCAAGCCGCTTCTTGAGGGGAACCTTGATATCGCGTCCCAGCTCCTTGAAGAAGGTCTCGGCATCACATTTGACGTTCTGGGCCATAGCAATGACGGTTCCATCGGCAACGATATTCTGGTTCACTTCAAGCGGCACATCTACTTCAATATCGTATTTTTTGGTCAGTGTCTTGATGTATCTTGCAAAAATCTCCAACAGCTCTTCGTTGTTGAAATTCTCGATGGCCGCTTTCCCTTTGCTGGTGAACTTCATATTGATTCTCATGATTCTTTTCCCCTTTTCTGTCTAACCATTTGTAGTTTGTTTATGGATCAAGATGAATAGATGGCTGCAAATAAGGGCAACATTATTCATTTTGCAATCACGCTAAGCCGGGCCCTTCTTTACTTGTACACGCCCTTGATCTGTTGTACTTTGAACTGGGTGAATTCCTTCAAGGCTTGAATCACCTGATCCTGTTCCTCTTCCTTCAGCTCAAAAATGCCTTCACGCAGCCATTCTCCGAACAAGTATGCCTGACGCCCTTGGCGCGGCTGCCTGCGGAGACTGTCCAGACTTCCCTCGAATATATCGTTCAGCACATCGGTCAGGTTGTACTTCTCGATCTTCTCTATAACCATTCCTGCCCCATATTCCGTCTCATAAACGATGACCTCGTCAGAATCAAAGGAAACATATGACGTTTCTTTGTCTTCCTTCGCCCGGAATTCCTTCAGCTTGTTGAACGCCGTCTCGTAAATGTAGTCCTGGGACTGATTATGCTTAGGCAGCTTGTAGCCCTGCTTCAGCGTCTTGATGTACTCAATATCAGGCATATAGTCGGCCAAATGATACATCCGGTTCTTGAGATCCCCTCCGAGTGCTTCAATGATCTTATCCAGGTTATCCTTAAGCGGGATACTCTCTCCCCGTTCAATCTTGCTGAGCTGTGAATAACTGATGCCGCTCTTCTCTTCCAGCCCCCTGAGCGTTAACCCGCGGGCCTTCCTGAAGTGCCGGATGAAATTCCCCAGCTCATCGGGGTAATTATCGAAATCGTTCATAAGAGCCACCTCTACCTATATCATAACACAAGACAACAATTTGTGTTTCATAATAACAATTGTTTGTGTAAATTCTTTGGATCAGAAGCGTAAAACCCTCCATATCCCCTTAATATATGGGGTTAATTCCCATAAATGAGAGTCGATCCATTCCGTTTTCCTTATTCTCTCAAATACACTCCAATCTTATCCGATATACTCTAATGTAAACTTAATACCACAACTGGAGGAATGTTCATGTCTTACACAATGGAAGTCAATATTGCAAAAAACCAGGTGATCGTCAGAGCCTACGGCCTGACTGAGAGTGACGTACCCGCTTACATAGCAGATTTTGAAAACGCTCTGAAGCAGCTGAAGCCTGGCTTTACCGGAGTAACTGATGTGACAGGTTCCCCAACCGTGCTCTCTCCTGAAGTAGCCGCAATGCTCGCTCCCACCGGTGACCGCGCGATAGAAGCAGGGGTAGGCGGCTGGGTATACGTTGCAGACTCCCCGGTCTGGAAAATGCAAATGAAAAGACTGTTCGGCAAATTTGCCGTACATTATCCTACATATCAGGAAGCCGATGCTTACCTGAGCAGTCTGGGCAACCAGTCCGTTAACTGAGCAGGAGGAGGGATTCCAACATCCTCAGGATCGACATATTCAGGTATGGCTGCACATGTCAAAACCGTTCCTTACCGGAACGGTTTTGTCTGTTGTTTACGGATTCACCACGTATAATAGCCCAAGTGTTTTTTATTATTCAGCAAGATCTTCGTCAATGCTGCAACACACAATATAATATAGATTGCCAGGAAAACCGGCATAGAAAGGAACCCCTTCCTTTCAACAATTCCCATCCCGGTAAAAGTTATACTCAGTAAAAGGTATGGCAGGACCAGCCCTCTTTGATAAGAGGCTCGCCCATCCCTACTCAAAGTATTCATTACCGATTGCCGAAGAAGCACATTGAGTTTAAAAAAATGACAAACCGCTTGTACGAACATCCAGAGCCCTAAAATAATCTGAGCTATGATTTCTCCCACCTCCTTTGCTGATACTGTTTATCGAGCTTCTCTTACCAACCGCTTGTATGAAGCCTCATTGTTGCATATTTTGCAGGATTCCACTCAAAAATATTAACGGCCACGGTACATTGTTGCATTAATTGCAGTAATTCCATTGTTTAGAGCAAGTTAGCGTTGGTTTTGTTGCATTTCATGCAGGATTTCAGCATCGGTCGCTTCTATTGGGCAGTATTGTTGCATTTCATGCAGGATTTCTCTACTACAAAGCTACAAGCTGTAGAGCATTAGGCGCACCAGTTTTTTTGCATACAGACGGATTGGCTTCAGTGAAACAAAATACCACTTGCTATTGGGGAATATAATTTCCCATTAGCAAGTGGTATTTATTTTTTATCCAGCCCCTAACCCCTTCAACCCACCTTATGCTCAATCCGCAGCTTATCGGCTACCATGGCAATAAATTCTGAGTTAGTTGGCTTGGATTTGGAGATATTAATGGTATAGCCGAACAGGTGGGAGATGCTGTCGATATTGCCACGGGTCCAGGCGACTTCAATCGCATGGCGGATGGCGCGTTCTACGCGGGAAGGCGTGGTCTTGAACTTCTCGGCTATAGCCGGATACAGTGTCTTGGTGATAGCACCAAGGATCTCAATGTTGTTATAGACCATGGTGATGGCTTCACGCAGGTACTGATAGCCTTTGATATGCGCAGGGACGCCGATTTCATGAATAATTGAGGTAATATTCGCATCCAGGTTCTTGCCCTTGGACAGCGGAACCACATTACTGGAAGATCTGGAAGAAGAATAGCCGGACATGCTTCCGGAAGTGCTCATACTGCCCTGCGTGCCGACCAGCTGGCGCACACGGTTCGCCAGAACCTCCATGTCAAACGGTTTCAGAATATAATAAGAGGCGCCAAGCTGAACGGCTCTCTGCGTAATATTCTCCTGGCCAAAAGCGGTCAGCATAATGATCTTGGGCTGCGGGTTCAAATCCATATCACGCAGGCGTTCCAGCACGCCGAGGCCGTCCAGATGCGGCATAATGATATCAAGGATAAGGACATCGGGGATCTTGCGTGCTCCGCTGAGCATCTGTAGTACCTCTTCCCCATTATAGGCAATGCCTGTCACGGTCATATCTTCTTGTTCAGTAATGTACTCGGCGAGCAAATTCGTGAACTCCCTGTTATCATCGGCCAACAACACTTCAATATTCTGCACTGGCTACTTCCTCCTTATATATCTGCTATTCAGAAAATAATGATCATCTTCTCTCCCTATAACTTTCGACATCAGGTTTTAATATCCTTCTGTCGAAAATTATTTTTCTTTATTTTTTTTCGGTGTTGATTTATAATTAAATATTTTGTTTCATGTTTCGAGGATAATCGCTGCCCTTCGACAAAAAAATCTTAAGGCTAAACCGCCTTAAGATTGTATTGAGGCTCCTGATCCTGTTGAACCACACCGGAGTCCCTAAGCATCCACTCAATGAAGCAGCCATACCCTGACTTGGGATCATTGACGAACACATGGGTCACTGCACCGATTAGACGGCCGTTCTGGACAATCGGGCTGCCGCTCATTCCCTGGACAATCCCTCCGGTCTTATCGAGCAGACGCGGATCGGTGATGCGCAGCACCATACCCTTAGTAGCAGGGGTCTGCTGACGGGCCACATGGATGATCTCTACGTTGAAGCGTTCGACCTGCTGACCATCGACAACGGTAAGAATTTGCGCCGGTCCTTCCTTCACATCAGTGCTCATGGCCACCGGAATCGGCTCCTGATATAGGCTGTGCTCAGGATTACGGGTCATTTTACCGAATATTCCGAAATCCGTGTTGCTCTCCACATTCCCGAGAACCTGGCTTTCCTTCAGAAAATGGGCCCGTTTCTCCCCAGGATCGCCATCCTGGCTCTTGGAGATTGAAGTGACGCTGGACTGCACGATATGGCCGCTGCCGACCACAATCGGCGTACCTGTGTTCATGTCGGTGATGACATGCCCAAGAGCCCCGTACACACCCTGCTTCGGGGCGTAGAAAGTGAGGGTCCCTACACCTGCTGCAGAATCACGGATGTAGAGCCCGAGCCGCCACACCTTGTCTGTGCGGTCATACGCGGGCTTTAGCTGAGCTGTGTGCTCTTTACCGCCGCGTTTGTAAACGATGCTTAAGGAATCATTGCTCCGGCCGGCTTGCTCGACCAGCCTTGCTACCTTCGATACCTCGTCCAGCTTCACCCCGTTGATGGAGATCATCAGATCGCCGGGCAGGATGCCGCTGTTCTCGCCTGGTGAAATCTTGGACTGCTCCGACACTTCAATCAGATGATGACCTACAACCAGCACGCCTGCCGACTTCACCTTCACGCCAATCGTCTGACCTCCGGGGATGACCTTAAGTTCATTCTCGGTTCCCTGTACCGCCCTAAGCGGCTGATGTTCAAGCGGTGCTGCGTGGATCTGTGAGGGTCCCGTTATGCCTGATAAACTGAGAAAGAAGGCAAATAAAAGGCCGGGCATTAACTTCCTGAGGTTAGGCTTCAATGGCTGTCACACTCCCTTTTGCTTCTTTCGCTTGACGAAAAAGGTGGTCGCCAATTGCGTACCTATAAGATAACCTTGCCCCCAGGCTTTTATTACTGTCAATCATTGTCCCGCTTAGCTTGCAGCTGCCTTGCTGGCCTCGGCCAGACCCAGCATCTCCTGCGCGTGATGCAATGTTTTTTCGGTAATTTCCACACCGCCCAGCATCCGGGCCAGCTCCATTACGCGGCCTTCGGCCGAGAGGGAGTCCACCTCAGTCATCGTGCGTCCGTCTTCGACTTTTTTGGCAATCAGGTATTGATGATCCGCCATACAGGCCACCTGCGGCAGGTGGGTAATGGAGAACACCTGGCAGGTGGAGGACAGCTTATACAGCTTGTCCGCGATGGATTGGGCCGCCCGTCCGCTGACCCCGGTATCCACCTCATCGAAGATAAGGACAGGAATCGCATCATGCCGCGCAAAAATACTCTTCATCGCCAGCATGATCCGCGACAGCTCTCCGCCGGAGGCGATCTTGCCCAGCGGACGCAGCGGCTCGCCGGGATTCGGGGAGATCATGAATTCAGCACTGTCGATCCCCTGCCGGGTCAGGCGGTACCGCCGTCCCTGATACTCCATGCCGCGCGGATCTTCGAGCGTCTCCATCTTCACCTGGAGGGAGGTCCGCTCCATCTGCAGGTCCTTCAGCTCTCCCTCAACCTGTGAAGCAAGCTCCGTCGCACACTGCCGCCGCGCTCGGCTCAGCGCTTCGGCTGCCTCCATTAAGATATGAAGCAGGCCATCACGTTTGGCCGTTAATTTCAGAATGTATTCATCCTTATTCTCCAGCAGATCCGTCTCCCGCTCAATCTGCTGATAATACTCCAGAATCTGCTCCACGCTATCCCCGTATTTGCGCTGCAGTCCAGTGATCAGATCCAGCCGGTTCTCAATATCCTCCAGCCGTGCCGGATTGAACTCGATCTCTTCACGGTAGTCGCGCAGCTGAAACGCCGCATCCTCCAGCTGGTAATAAGCCGACTGCAATTGCTCGAAGACGGCCCGCAGACCCTTCTCGTCATACCGCACCGCATCTTCCAGCCTGGAGATTACATTGCCAATGGACTCCAGCCCTTGCCTGTCATACAGCAGCTCGTATGCGCCGGATACTGAATCCATCATTTTCTCACTGTGGGATAGTTTTACCCGTTCTTCGGCAAGTAATTCATCTTCTCCCGGTTTTAGTCCCGCAGCAGAAATTTCCTCCAGCTGAAAACGGTACAAATCAAGCATCTGATACGCCTTTTGGCTGGATTCCTGAAGTTCCCGGAGTTCTTTTTCCACTTTGGCGAAGGCTGTATATTTCTCCTGATAATCCGCTTTGAGCGGTCCGATCACCGCTTCCCCATAGGTATCCAGCAGCCCCAGGTGACGTTCAGCCTTCAGCAGGTTCTGATGCTCATGCTGTCCATGAATATTGACCAGCTGCTCCCCGATTTCGCGCAGCATGCTCAGATTAACCATTTGGCCGTTCACGCGCGAGGTGCTTTTGCCCTGGGAGGTAATCTCCCGGCGGATCACCAGATGCTCCTCACGCTGCGCACTGATGCCCAGCCGCTCCAGCGTATCCCAGACCGGATGGCTTCCCGGCAAGCTGAAAAGCGCTTCCATTTCGGCCTTCTCGCACCCATACCGGATGGAGTCAGCGGAACCGCGTCCCCCGGCAATGAGTGCGAGTGCATCGATAATAATTGATTTCCCGGCACCGGTCTCCCCTGTAAGGACATGGAACCCCGGATAAAAATGCACATCCACCGCCTCAACCACGGCCAGATTGCGTATAGACAATGTCTCTAACACGAATACAGCACCTCCGACATGATGATTGCCTGTCTGCCCGTAAGCAGAACTACGATATATAACCCATAATTTGTGAAATAACGTCCTTGCTGTCCTCCGGCTGGCGGCAGATTATCAGAATGGTGTCGTCTCCTGAGATCGTACCCATAATTTGCGGCCAGTCAATATTATCAATCAGCGCAGCCACGGAATTGGCCGTTCCCGGCAGACATTTCATCACCACAAGATTCGCGGAATAGTCGATTTGCACAAAATTGTCCACCAGCACCCGCTTCAGCTTCTGGGTCGGGTTATAACGCTGGTCGGTGGGCAGGGAATACTTGTAACGCCCGTCATCCATCGGAACCTTGATCAGCAGCAGTTCCTTGATATCGCGGGATACGGTAGCCTGTGTTACTTGAAAACCCGATTCACGCAATGCCTCCACCAGATCATCCTGGGTTTCGATTTCCTTTTGCGAGATAATTTCTCTAATCTTGATATGCCTGTGTCCCTTCATTGTTGCCTCCCGTATTTATATAGTGCTTAACTGGATTCTCCGTCGTCCTTGCCGAAATTAATTACATGAATGTTGGAATTCACCGTATCCACATAGAGTACCCCGCTGCAATCCGGGTAGATCAGCAGATAGGGGAGGATATGGTCCCGGAGTCCGCTGCCGGTGAATTCAAGCTCCTTGCGGGGGCGGGACAGGATGACCAGATAGTAATGCTCCTCATTCCTGCTGGCTACATAATCAATGAACAGCCTGCTGTACATCGGTGCCCCATTCACCTGAAAAGACAGCGGAATCTTCAGCTTGCCGCCGATCACCTCGTACCCCGCATCCTCCAGCAGAGCGATGGACGGATGGGACTGAATGACTTTGTTGAGCGGGACCCTGTCCTTCATGAAGGAACCCGGAGACCCCTGCAGCCAAATATAGATTCTATAAACGATAAAGACTGCCGCCGCCAGTCCCATAAGTGCCACTACAGCCTTGTCCGAGCTCGCCACTCCCATCACCTCGCTGAATCTATTCGCGTGCGGACGGGTGAAATCCTGCTTCGGACTGACAATCTGCCGCTAATTTCCGGTTCGGGGAGACCAATAAATTCTTATCTTAGGCAGCAAAAGAAACTCATCGCTTGGATGAGTTTCCATGGCCCGCAGCGCTGAAGGTTGCATTCGCTTCCTTAATGACCGAGTCGGCAAGCGCGGCGAAATTATTCGGCTGTGCTTCAGCCACAGAAGTCTGCTCCGCTGAAGGCTGCTCCGCAGCTTCTGCAGGCAGCAGCTTCCAGTGTGCCAGAAATTCGATATTACCTTCCCCGCCGGTAATGGGGGAATACGTTAGTCCTGCAAGCGTGTAGCCCAGCTCGGCTGCCATGGACAGTACGTTCACCAGCACCTCCCGGTGGACAGCCGGTTCGCGGACGACTCCAGACTTGCCCACCTTCTCGCGTCCAGCCTCGAACTGCGGCTTAATCAGCGCAGCGATATCAGCAGGACGGCTAAGCAGCGCCATAAGCGGCGGCAGGATGATTTTCAGTGAAATGAAGGAGACATCAATACTTGCAAAGTCAGGTACAGGTCCCTTCAAATCAGGCGGGGTCATGTAACGGAAGTTGGTCTGCTCCATTACAGTTACCCGGTCATCATTACGCAGGCTCCAGTCGAGCTGGTTATGTCCCACATCGATAGCGTACACATGGGCCGCGCCGTTCTGAAGTGCACAATCGGTGAAGCCTCCTGTAGAGGAGCCGATATCCAGCATGTTGCGGCCGGTCAGCTCGATGCCGAACTGCCGCAAGGCCTTCTCCAGCTTCAAGCCGCCGCGGCTGACATAGGGGTGCAGTGCTCCCTTGACTCTGAGGGCAGAGCTGCGGAGCACCTTCATCCCCGGCTTTTCAATCCGTTCTTCGTTCGCAAGCACAAGCCCCGCCATAATGGCAGCCTTGGCCTTCTCCCGGCTGTCGTAGAAGCCTTGCTCCACCAACAGCACATCAATTCGTTCCTTAGGGTGTTCCATGTTCATCTCCCGATCACTTCGGTCCGCCTTCCGCCTCTGTCTTACGAGGTGGAAGTTGACTTATAGGTATAAGTGCTAAGCCCCTTCATGGACTTAATGCGTGCGCACACGGCTTCAACGGTAAGGCCGGTTTCCTGGCGTTGCTCCTTAATCGACCCATGCTCGACGAAAATATCCGGCACTCCCATCAGGTGGACATGCGCATCATATATTTCATGCTCTGCAAAGAACTCCAGCACCGCACTGCCAAGGCTGCCGGCCTGGCTCGCTTCTTCCAGCACCACCATCCCTGTTCCGGCATGTGCCAGATCAAGCAGCATGGTGTTATCCAGCGGCTTCAGGAAGCGCGCATTCACCACACCGACCTGAATCCCTTCACGCTTCAGCACTTCAGCCGCCTCTTCAGCAACCTGAACCATCGGGCCGCAGGCAAGCACGGCATAATCCTCACCAGGACGCAGGCGTTCCCAGGTGCCGATAGGAAGACTGTGCAGCTCTGCATCCAGAGCAACACCGGTGCCGTTAATCCGCGGATAACGGTAAGCAATCGGTCCTTCATTATAGTCCAGCGCCGTCTTCATCATGTGGCGCAGCTCATTCTCATCCTTCGGCATCATAAGCACCATGTTCGGGATATGACGCATAAAAGCGATATCGTACACGCCCTGATGGGTCTCCCCGTCCGCGCCGACGAAGCCCGCACGGTCGATGGCGAACATAACATTGGCATTGTGGCGGCAAATATCATGGACAATCTGATCATAAGCACGCTGCATGAAGGTGGAATAAACTGCATACACCGGCTTCATTCCTTCCATCGCCAGCGCCGCACACAGGGTGGCGGCATGCTGCTCAGCAATCCCGACGTCAATCATCCGGTCCGGGAATTCCTTGGCGAACGGGAAGAGCCCCGAGCCGCCCGGCATCGCCGGTGTGACGGCAATCAGTCTTTGATCCTGCCGTCCGAGCTCAATCAGCGTTTCCCCGAAAACTTCGGTATACATCGGGAGGCTGACCGCCTCCACGGCCTTAAGGGACTGGCTTGATTCAATTTTGTAGGGTGAGATTGCATGTGATTTATAGAAGTCAGTTTCAGCCGGTTTGTAGCCCTTGCCCTTCGTCGTCAGCACATGAACCAGCACAGGCCCTGATACATTATCTGCCTGATGGAAGGTGTCGATCATCTTCTCGAGATCATGACCGTCCACGGGTCCCAGATAGGTAAATCCGAGTTCTTCAAACAGAACACCTGGTACCAGCATGTTCTTCAGACCATCCTTCACATTCTGCGCAGTCTTCGCCAGACGGCCGCCGATGGCCGGAATTTTCTTCAACAGACCTTCGACCTCATCCTTAGCCCGCAGGTAATGGCGGTCCGAACGGATTTTGCTTAAGTAGTTATGCATGGCTCCTACATTCGGCGCGATCGACATCTCATTATCATTCAGAATCACCATGAGCTTGCGGCGCTCATGGCCGATATGGTTCAGCGCTTCGAAGGCCATACCGCCGGTAAGGGCACCGTCTCCGATCACCGCGATTACCTTATTGTCTTCCCCCTTGAGGTCACGGGCCATCGCCATGCCCATTGCGGCTGAGAGAGAGGTGCTGCTGTGTCCGGCTTCCCAGACATCATGCTCGCTCTCCGAACGCTTCACGAAGCCGCATAGTCCGCCCTGCTTGCGAAGTGTATCAAACCGATCTTGGCGGCCTGTCAGTATCTTGTGCACATAGGCCTGATGACCGACATCATATATCATCTTATCCCGGGGACTGTCATAACAGTAATGCAGGGCCAGCGTGAGCTCCACTACCCCGAGGTTAGATCCGAGATGCCCCCCTGTTACAGACAGCTTCTCGATCAGAAACTGACGAATTTCCTCCGCAAGTGCAGCCAATTCTCCGACTGAGTAAGACTTGAGTTGCTGAGGATCGTTTATTTGTGGAAGCAGCACGAGTATTCCCCGCTTTCCTAGATGTTGTAAAATATAAACCCCATTATAACACAAACGAAACGGCTGTCGAAACACAGCCGTTTTCGAAACTTCATTTAGTGGTCGCGTGACATCAAATATTCGGCAATTTCCAGCAGCCGGGACGGGTCGTTGAACCCGCCTTCCAGAATCGCATCTTGCGCTGCTGAGGTCAATTCCTTGACCTCTGCGCGCGAAGCCTCCAGGCCGATGAAATACGGATAGGTTACTTTTTGCTGCTTGATATCACTGCCGGTTTTTTTGCCCAGCTTGCTCTCATCGCCGATGAGGTCCAGAATATCATCCTGAATCTGGAAGGCCAGGCCAATCTGTGTGCCGAACCGGCGCAGAGCTTCCAGCTGTCCCTCATCCGCACCGGCGATTCTGCCGCCAGCAAGCAAGGAGAAGATCACCAGATCGCCAGTCTTGTGCAGATGAATGTACTGAAGCTGCTGCAGGTCGGTCATTCCCTGCTCACCTTCCATATCGGCCACTTGGCCTCCGACCATCCCGCGCGGACCGGCCATCTCGGCCAGATCCTCCACGATGGACAGCACGCGCTCTGCCGGAACCCCATGCTTACGGGAGGCTTGTACCACACTGTAGAACGCATGAGTCAGCAGCGAATCCCCGGCCAGAATGGCCATGGCTTCCCCGAAGACCTTATGATTCGTCAGCTTGCCGCGCCGGTAGTCATCATTATCCATCGCCGGCAGATCGTCATGGATCAGGGAATAGGTATGGACCATTTCAATCGCGGCTGCCACTGGCAGCGCGGCTTCACGGCTGCCGCCCAGCGCTTCGCAGGCGGCGGTGACCAGCAGCGGCCGCAGGCGTTTGCCTCCGGCCTGCAGCGAGTATTCCATCGACTCCCTGAGCACCTGGGGAACGTCCCACTGCTCCGGTACGGTACTGCTCAGAGCTGCGGTAACCCAGCGGCTGACATCTGCTATATACTGCTCCAGCGGTTCGCGGCCCTGCGCCGCTGCCGAACCCCCCGATGGCTCAAGCTCAGAATGACTCATCGCTATCGCCTTCCAGCCGGCTGCCGAACGGCTTCTTGCGCAGTTCGCCATCCTCCACGGTGATCATCTCAATCTTGCGCTCCACCTGCTCCAGCTTGCTGCCGCATAGCTGCGAGAGCTTCATTCCCTGCTGGAATAAATCAATCGCCTTCTCCAGGGGAACGTCACCGTGTTCAAGCTCACGCACGATACCCTCCAGGCGCTCCATAGCTCCCTCAAAATCCAGTTCAGCTTCCTTCGCCATTCGCTTTGCCATCCTCCTTCATTCCCCATACGTGGCAGTTTAGTTGTCCGTCATTAAGCTTTATGTTGACCACATCGCCAAGCTCTACTTCCTTCAGCGATTTGATTAAATGCTGTTCCTTCTCGTCATACACGAGGCTGTAGCCCCGTGACATGACCTTAAGCGGGCTGAGCGCATCCAGATGGCGCAGCTCTGCCCCGAACCGCGCGCGCTTATCGGCAAGGCGCGCCTGCATGGCCGCCGTCAGCTCACGGGTGAGGCCATCCGTGCGCCGGCGGGCAGCGCTGACGCTGCTAAGCGGATGGAAGCGCTGCAGGCTCTGGTGCAGCAGCGCGCTGCGCCCTTGCGCGCGGCTGTGCCTTGCCTCTGCTGCGCGGAGCAGGGCCGCGCGCAGCATATCCAGCCGCTGCGCGTGCTGGGCCAGCTGCCGGCGGGGGCCGGCCAGCGCCAGCGAGCGCTGCAGTGCAGCGAGGCGTTCGCCGCCGCGCTGCGAGCGGCGCAGCAGCCCTTGGCGCAGCCGCTGCCGGGCCATGCGCAGCTGCCCGGCCAGCTCGGCTGCGCTCGGCACAGCGAGCTCCGCCGCTGCCGTAGGGGTGGCCGCCCGGAGATCGGCGGCGAAATCGGCGATCGTGAAGTCGGTCTCGTGGCCCACGGCCGAGATGACCGGAATCCCGGAGGCCGCAATCGCCCGCGCGACGACCTCTTCATTGAAGGCCCACAGCTCCTCCAGGGAGCCGCCGCCGCGTCCGACAATCAGCACATCGGCCTCTCCCATGGCATTCAGGTTCTGTATGGCCTGTACAATGGACGGTCCGGCCCCCTTACCCTGCACTAGTACAGGGTGGAGTACAATCGCAACCTGCGGGTAGCGCCGCTGCAGGGTGATGATGATATCCCTCACAGCCGCTCCTGTCGGGGAGGTCACAACCCCGATGCAGCGCGGGAATTGCGGCAGCGGACGCTTGCGCTCCGCTGCGAACAGGCCTTCCTTCTCCAGCTTGCTCTTCAGCTGCTCGTAAGCCAGATACAGGCTGCCGATTCCGTCAGGCTGCATATGTGTCGCATAGAACTGGTATTGCCCGTCCCGTTCATATACAGTCACATTTCCCCTGGCTATTACCTTCGTGCCTTCCTTGGGCACGAACGGCAGCCGCGAGTTATGCGAAGCGAACATGATGGCTTTGATCCGGCTGCTCTCATCCTTCAGCGTGAAGTACATATGCCCGCTTCCGTGATGGGTGAAATTCGAGATTTCACCGCGAATCCATACGTCGGACAGCAGCGCATCCGAATCCAGCTTCATACGGATATATTTGTTAAGCTCCTTAATGGAGTAGATCTGCCGCTCTGCCGCCATAAGTCCGGCCTACTTGAGGCCGCGGCGGCGTTTGGCGGCGATCAGTGTGTTGCTCATCAGCATGGTGATCGTCATCGGTCCTACGCCGCCCGGCACAGGCGTGATATGCCCAGCGACTTCCCGGGCACTCTCATAATCAACATCCCCGGCAAGCTTGCCGGTATCCAGACGGTTCATCCCGACATCAATCACAACCGCACCTGGCTTCACGAACGAGGCGTCGATGAAGTTGGCCCGTCCAATCGCTACCACCAGGATATCGGCCTGACGGCTAAGCTCAGCCATATTCGCTGTGCGCGAGTGGCACATGGTTACTGTGGCATTCTCACGCTGTAACAGCAGGGATACAGGCTTGCCGACAATATTACTGCGGCCGATCACGACAGCATGCTTGCCGGAGATCTCCGTACCGGTCCGCTTAATCAGTTCAATGACCCCGGCAGGCGTGCAGGGAAGCAGACTGTCATCCCCGATGACGAGATTCCCTACATTGACCGGGTGGAAGCCGTCCACATCCTTCTCTACAGAGATGGCGTCAATCACAGCCTTCTCTTCAATATGCTTCGGAAGCGGCAGCTGAACGAGGATGCCGTCAATATCGCTGCGGCCGTTCAGGTCCGCCACCAGTGCCAGCAGCTCCTGCTGGGTGGTAGCGGCATCCAGCCGGTGCACCTCGGAATGGAAGCCCAGTTCAATACAGGACTTCTCCTTGTTACGCACATAGACCTGGGAAGCCGGATCTTCACCGACCAGAACGACAGCCAGACCCGGCTTTACACCGCGCTCCGCTAAGTCTGCAACCTCCCGGGCAATCCCGATCCGAATGTCGTCCGATACCTGTTTACCGCTGATAATCGCTGCTGTCATGTAAGTCTCTCCCCTATTGTCTATTGAAGGCTTATTAGCCTGTTACTGCCGCCTGCTGCTGAATCTGAATCGAATCTGAATCGAATTTAAATGGAAGCTGAAGCTGAAGCTGAACTACAGCTCAGCTCTAAGCGTGTCCACATCCTGAATCATTTTACCGAGGACACCATTCACGAATTTACCGGAATCTTCTGTGCCGAAATGCTTGGCCAGATCAATCGCCTCATTGACAGACACCTTGGCCGGCACATCGCTGGCGAAGATCATCTCGAAGGTAGCCAGACGCAGAATCTGACGGTCTACACGTGACAAGCGGCTCATCTGCCAGCCCTTAAGATAATGCTCCAGCATATCGTCAATCGCCATTTTGTGCTCCCACACGCCGTTGACATGCGTAACTACATAAGCCTTCAGTTCAATCTCATCGGTAATAACGCGCTCGGTTTCATTCTCATCTGCCGCTTCTTCAATCAGCATATCAACCGCTTCGGTAACCTCTACATCGTTCATTTCCATCTGGTACAGGCTTTGTACAATAATTTCTCTCGCTAAACGTCTCTTCATGTGTTCCTCCTACGAACTAGCCTCTTGTTTTGGTGTTACAGATTTCAACAATTACAACCGGACCAGCTTCTATCCTACATTTCCTCACATAAACGTCCGCATAGGCCGATTTAAGAGCATTTATACCCTTAATTTTCTCAAAAAGCCCACTTCGAGCCGATTTAGGTGTACTTATACCCTTAATTTTCTCAAAAAGCCCACTACGGGCCGATTCAGGTGTATTTATACCCTTAATTTTCTCAAAAAGCCCACTACGGGCCGATTCAGGTGTATTTATACCCTTAACTTTCTCAAAAAGCACACTCCGGGCATTTATACTGCCTTTTCAGCAAAAAACCGCGCAGCCTTTCTTCCGCAGGTCAGCAACTCAAAGTAACGGGTTCCAGGCTTCCGGGAGAAAGACTATCGCGGTTCATTTGAAGGGACGCCAGCGTCCGGACAGCCGCTCTGCGATCTCCTGCCATTGAAACAGGGGACCCTGCGCGGTATCCTTTCGTTTGCCGAACGTATATCCGATGAACACTACCAGTGCAAAGAACAGCATATCCCAAAAACCGCTAATCAGATAAATCAATCCGAGAAAGACACCGAAGGCAACTCCGGTAATTCTACCCCCGTGACTTTCCCATACTTCTCTCCAGGACATCAGGGAAACTCACCTCTATTCCACTCGACTTTTGAAGCTTGGTGCCTGTGTGAGGTTAGCAATGTATACAGACACATCTGCAACCGGAATTCCGGTTGTCTCCTGTACGAAATCATGCACCTGACGCTGTACATCCGTTGTAAGCAGCGGCAGTGAATGCTCGCCGTCGACGACCGCCCGGATCATAATCTCAAGACCTGCCTGTGAGACACGGATGCGCGATTTCAGGTCGCGGATGCCCTTCACTTTGCCCGCAGCCTTCAGACTCAGGTTCTCAATGGTCTCCATTGAGATCTGAATATCCCCGTACTCTGTACGCTGATCCACAGACGGCAGGGAAGCGCGGTCGCGGCGCAGGGAGATGTAGAAGAAGCGGATGCTCAGCAGGAACAGAATGACCGCCACCGAGATCGCAGTGATATAGACCGCCGGTCCGTCCGAAATCTCATACTTGTCCGGAATGACACCGCTTAAGAGGAGGATGGCAGTTACAGATAGTATTCCAATGCTTAAGCTGTACAGGAACAGCAGAAGCCTGTCCAGAATTTTGGCCACGAGTCTCACAACCTCCTTAAATTAAGGTAAACCCTCGACGCACTGTCGGGGGTTTATGGAAGAACTGAACCCTTACTTCACGCGGATAACCGCATCCGTGTCCTCGCTCTTGTCAATGCTTGTATTGCTTTTGAACTGCACATCATGAATATGCACGTTCACTTCCACAACGGTCAGACCGGTCATGGTTTCGATGGATCGCTTAACATTGCGCTGAATTTCAGCAGCCACTTCCGGAAGACGGTAGCCGTATTCGATAATTACGGACACATCCACCGCAGCCTCGCGCTGTCCAACCTCAACCTTAACCCCTTTGGACAGGTTCTTGCGTCCGAGAAGCTCCACGATTCCGCCGGCGAAACCGCCGCTCATTCCGGCCACACCTTTCACCTCAACGGTTGCCAAACCGGCGATAACCTCGATCACCTCTGGAGCGATCTGGATCTCACCGATTTCCGTACGTTCAAATTCTGTCGGCAATGTACTCATTTGGACTTCACACCTTTCCAGCAAAAAAGTTGTAGGGGCACTTCGAACGGGCAGTACGCCTCTTATTAAACATACTATATCATTTGACGAACTTTATGACAAACCATGAGAAGCCGTCCTAAACTTCATACTCCTCAAGGAACTTGATATCGAAGTTTCCGTCCAAGAATACCGGATGCTCCAGCAATCTCTGGTGGAATGAAATGGTGGTATGTATGCCCTCCACCGCAAATTCGGCCAGCGCACGCTTCATCTTGGCGACAGCCTCTTGCCGGGTCGGTGCCCAGACGATCAGCTTGGCAATCATGGAGTCATAAAAAGGTGAAATGGTATAGCCGGGGTACGCCGCGCTGTCCACCCGTACGCCGAGTCCGCCCGGAGGCAGATAAAAGCCGATTTTGCCGGGAGACGGCATGAAATTACGTTCAGGGTCCTCCGCATTGATCCGGCATTCGATCGACCACCCGTTGATGACAATATCCTCTTGGGTGAAGGAGAGCGTATTGCCTTCCGCCACAGAGATCATTTCCTTAATTAGATCCACCCCGGTAACCATCTCTGTCACGGGATGCTCCACCTGGATACGGGTATTCATCTCCATGAAATAGAACTGGCCGTCAGGTCCAAGCAGGAATTCCAGCGTGCCCGCCCCCGAGTAATTAACCGCGAGCGCGGCCCGCACAGCGGCTTGGCCCATCGCTTCACGGGTCTCCGGTGTCAGGATGGAGCAAGGCGCTTCCTCCACCAGCTTCTGGCGGCGGCGCTGCACAGAGCAGTCACGTTCACCCAGATGGACTACGTTGCCGTGATTGTCGGCGATGATCTGAATCTCCACATGCTTCATGCCGGTCAGGAATTTCTCCAGATAGACCCCGGCATTGCCGAAGGCCTTCTGCGCCTCCTGCTGGGCAGCGGTAATCTGCTTCACCAGCGATTCCTCGTCCTCGGCGATGCGGATGCCCTTGCCTCCGCCGCCAGCCGTAGCCTTGACGATGATCGGATACCCGATATCCCGGCCCAGCATCACCGCTTCTTCTATGTCGCCGACAAGCCCGTCGGAGCCCGGAATAATCGGAACCCCCGCCTGCTTCATCGTCTCCTTGGCTACTGCCTTGTCGCCCATCCGCGTAATCGCATCCGGCGACGGGCCGATGAAGGTAATATTACAGGATTCACAGATCTCGGCGAAATCCGCGTTCTCGGCCAGGAAGCCATAGCCGGGGTGAACAGCATCGCATTCCGTCAGCGTGGCAACGCTCATAATATTAGTAAAGTTCAAATAGCTGTCCTTGGCGGGCATCGGTCCGATACAGTACGCCTCATCTGCAAGACGGACATGCAGGGAATCGCGGTCCGGCTCCGAATAGACAGCCACTGTGGCAATACCCAGCTCGCGGCAGGCCCGGATAATGCGGACCGCAATCTCGCCGCGGTTGGCAATCAACACTTTTTGAATGTTCATGCGTTTCCTCCCAAAGTTTAGCGAAGCTTGCAAGCTCCTCCTCATTCTCGCGGCAATTATTCCGCTCTCACCAGAAACAGCGGCTGGCCATATTCCACCAGTTGGCCGTTCTCAACCAGGACAGAGACAATCTCGCCCTTCACTTCGGCTTCCAGCTCATTCATCAGCTTCATTGCTTCAATGATGCAGACCGTGGATTTCTCATTTACCCGGTCCCCGACATTGACAAAGGAAGGCGTCTCCGGTGAAGCGGCACTATAGAAGGTCCCGACCATCGGCGAGACGATTTTATGTAATGCGCCTTCAGCGGAGGGTGCGGGCTGCTGCGCCGCAGCAGGAACTTCACTAACAGCCGGAGGGGCAATGATCTGCGGACTTTGCGGCTGCGGGGCTGGCGTAAAGGGGTAGGTATAAGGAGCCGCCTGAATTACTGTTCCTTCAGCTTCAGAGCGATCCGGTTTACGGATAGCCAGCTTCATACCTTCGCTTTCAATCTCCAGCTCGTGCACGGAGGAAGTCTGGTCCAGCAATTGAATCAATTCCTTAATCTCGCTTAACTTGAACATTGGGTAGTTCACTCCTTCAGCTTTCTCTCGAAGCCATTTTGGGACGCTGGCTGAGCAGGGTACGATATCCGTTCTGACAAGCATACCTGTAAGGCTGGGCTGCTCTGTTATTCTCTTGAATCGCTACCTGGTGTAACCGCTGCCTGCGTAATCTTCTTTTTGTATGCATCGATAACTTTATGTATTATATCACAAACGCTAGAAATGGAAAGAGCCTGGGACGCGCCCGGGCTCTTTCGGCATTTTATTCTATTTTCCCTGATTATATTCAGCTGGCTTACTGCTCCGAGACGTATTGGACCTTAATCTTATCCTGGGTAACGCTCAGTTCCTTCATTACAAAATCCACGATGCCAACCGCCTGCTTCACATCCAGCTTATCGCTGAGCACTACGATCGTATAGGCGTCACCGGCTTCTTCTTTCACAATGGCCTCACCGTATTTTTGTTGAAGCTTTTCTTCAATCCCGGTGATTTTGGATTCCTTCTCTTCCAGCTTGCTCAGTTGCTCCTGGGCTGCTGCATTCTCGGCTGGTGTCTTATCCATATCGTTAATCAGCGCCAGCAGATCATTATGATCCTTCAGGTTCTTCTGCTCGCGTTCATACAGGTAGTTCGTGAACAGGCTGCTGGCCGATACGCTCTGCGAAGCCACCTCATCCAGAATAGCCTCGTCGTCCTTCGCCGGAGTCTTGTCTACAGCGGCTGACGTATCCTTGCTGTCCTTGCTGTCCTTAGTGTCCTTAGTGTCCTTATTCTCCTTGCTGTCCTTGCTGCCAGCCGTATCCTTGCCGTTATCAGCCGTAGTAGTGGCCGCCTTGTCCGTTGCTGCAGTTGTATCCTTAGCAGTGTTACCGCTGTCTGCAACCACACTGCTGTCATCTATCACAGCCGGAGTCGTAATGTCCTCAGTTGCCACTGTCGATGCTGCTTCATCCTTGGAGGTCTTGCTGCTGTCATCCACGGTTCCTACTGCAATCCCTTTGTCCGTGCTGACCTCTTTGATGACAAGTCCGCTGTCCAGCGTAGTGGCGGTTCCGCCGCCCGTTCCGTCTTTGATAGTGTCCACCTGGATGCTGCCTGCGGTTTCTTTGGGGATGGGAGCCCCCGTATCTTCCGTGAACAGATAATATGCAGAGAGCACTACCATCAAACTGAGCATAGAAACCAGCCAAATCGTTTGTCTTTTGCCCTTCATTGTTTATACCTCCTATAATTTTGTTGCCAGCCCTCTTGTCGTGTGTGTCATGTGTATCGTACAAGCCTCTTCTGTTAAAGCATATGCCGGGGTTGCCGGAGACATGCCTATTCCTGCTTGCGCGGGACAACAGAAATCCGGTAGACCGGTACGTTAAGCCCTTTTTCAACCGCCTGCTCAATCAGACTGCGCACGACCTTGTTCTCTGCCCCTTTGGCAACCACCAGCACTCCCCGTACCTGAGGCTTCACCCGCTTGGTGATGATCGGAGCCTCGTTCCCTGACTGGCTGTAAGTGACGATCTGGCCGTCCCTGGTGTACTGGGTGGTATGGCGTTTACCGCCGCTGGCATCCGTTTCTTCACTTTGCTGCTGCGAGTCGTTCATATTGCGCTGCACGATAATCTCTTCTGTGGAATCTACGGTGACCATGATATCCACAGTACCGACCCCCACGATTTTCTCCAGAATCTCCTTCGTGCGGTTCTCCATCGCCAGTTCGATACTGTCAAAAGAATTCGCGTTTCCGGTCTCCGGCTGCAAAACCGTCTGTGAGGTCCCGCTGTCCGGCGGTTCACGCCCTGTGTTCTCGTTGTCCAGCTTCTTCACATTCACGAAGGAGTTGAACAGCATGATCGCAACGCCCAGCAGACCGATTATGATCAGCCAGCGGAAGGTGTGGCTGCGCTTCGGGCTGCCGCTGCCGCCTCCGGCCCACTGCTCCAGCTTTTTCAGCCAATTGCCCATTGATTTCCCTCCTTCAATTATGATTTCACGGTACCGCCCCCGCTGCTCTGCACCTTGATCAGAGCGGGGTCCAGGTTCCAGTTCTTCTCCAGCAGCTGGATAATTGTTCCAGCTTCTTCCGCCAGGGTCTCCTGCACTCCCTCTATGCCGCTCCCGGAAGAGGAGGAAGCCGGAGCCGAACCACCACCTGAGGAGGACGCTTCCTGCGCTTCACCATCCCCGCCGCTGCCTTCCAGACTGACCTGGACCGGTTCTACAGGGTTAATCTGTATCGGCCCGGCTGACGGGAGGGATGCTGTACCCTTGCCCGGGACAGCGCCTCCAGAGGCGCTCTGCTCCGGCGGAAGAGCTACCGTGACCGAGGAGATCAGCGGCACCTCCTCGCCGAGCGGCGCATTTGGATTCGGACCCATGGCCAGGGCCACCGTCACCTTCACCCCGCCGAGCCCGGTGCTCCCGGCAATCTGGTCGCGCATCTGGCCGGCGATTTCCTCGGCAGCCAGCTTCAGGCTCTGGTCACGTGCTCCGGCGGCAAGCATCCGCCCGTCTGCCAGAATCTTGTCCAGCGAATCCGGTGCGCCCTCCGCCTTGTTCAGCAGCCCCCCGCTTCTCTCCTGCTGCTGCATCGCCACGGTCAGCTCCTTGCTGGCATCGCCCTTCAGCAGAGAGATTATCGGGCTGAGCATCGTTAGCAGAACCAGCAGACTGAGCACCAGCCTGGCATAGCGTTCCATGGATTTGCTGGGCAGCAGCATCTCCACGAATGCAGCCATCAGCACGACGAGAATCAGCTCATGGAGCCAACTGCTGAGCCAGGACATGGCGCACCTCCTTATCCTTTCGTTCTATCGCATCATCACGGTCACATTGCCCGCAGTCAGCATAATGGTTACAGCCAGGAAGAACATCAGCGAGACGGCGGCCAGCGCCGCGAAGACGTAAATCATGCTTTTGCCGATCGTCTGCAGGCAGGTCACAATCGGTGTCTCGCCCAGCGGCTGCATGACAGCTGCGGCCAGATTGTAGATCAGGGCGAGGATCAGTATTTTGATTGCCGGGAACGCGCACAGGAAGAGGATAATGATTACTCCCGACAGCCCGATGGCGTTCTTCACCAGCAGTGAGGCCGAGATGACCGTGTCCGTGGCATCCGCGAACATTTTACCGATCACCGGCACGAAATTTCCTGTTATATATTTGGCCGCGCGTATGGTCACTCCGTCTGTAACCGAGCTGGTAATCCCCCGGACGGAGATCACTCCTAGAAACACCGTCAGCAGCACCCCGAGCAGCCCGGCCCCGATATTGCGCAGCAGATTCGCCAGATGGGTCAGCTTGTATTTCTCCGACATGGCGCTCACCAGATGCAGCACCGCCGAGAAGAACAGCAGCGGGAAGACCAGCGTATGAATCAGCGTGCCTACGGTATGGATCATGAATACGATCAGCGGATGGGTCACCGACACCGTGACGATATTGCCCATGGAAGCCAGCAGCGCGAACAGCAGCGGAATCATAGCCATCATGAAGTCGATCATCCGGTCGATGGCATCCTTGGCATAGCCGATAGCGACATTGAAGCTGTTAACGGCGATGACCAGCACCACCATGTAGCAGAGCATATAAGCAATCCTGCTGACTGATTTCCGTTCAAAAGCGGTCTGCAGCGTCTCCAGAATCATGCTCAGCACACTGATCATCACAATCGTGACCAGCAGCTTGCCGTTGTAGAGTACCTCATGCCACATGAAGTTCATCAGGCCGGACAATACACTTTTGAAGCTTAAGCCCTTATCTCCCGGCAGCAGCATGTCCATCAAGGAAGGCGTCCGTCCCTCCGGGAAAAATCCGCCGTAATCCTTCATCAGCTGGTCCCAGTAAGACTCGACTTTGTCTTTTGGCAGATGCTCCACCTGCCCTTTCACCCACTGGTCAACAGGAGACGCAGGGCCTCCGCTGCCGCCTGTAGCCGGGGACGAAGGAACCGGAGCCGTGCTTGCCGCACTTGCAGAACTTGCATCACTTGCGGCGCTTGCGGCGCTTGCCGTGCTTGCACACAGCAGAAGCAGGTGGAGCACCAGCAGCAGAGCTGGCAGAAGCAGGAGCGCTTTCACCCCTTTTGGCGGCCGAAAAATATGATGCTCCTGCATTCCCTCACCTCCGCTTTACTCCAACTTGTCCGGCATGTCCGCTGTATCAGGCTGGCAGCAGCTTCATGACCGTTTCAATAATAATGCTGATAATCGGAACAGCCAGCACCATGATCAGCACCTTGCCGGCCAGCTCAATCTTGGAAGCAATCGATTCCTGCCCGGCATCCCTCACGATCTGCGCCCCGAATTCCGCGATATAGGAGATGCCGATGATTTTGAACACGGTTTTGATGTGGATCATTTCCATCCCGGAGGACTCCGCCACCCGCTCCAGCGTACCTAGAATCGTTCCGATCTTGCCGATCAGGAACAGGAAGATCAGGATGCCGGCCGCCGTGGTCAGCAGGAAGGCGAATACCGGCTTTTGTTCCTTCAGGACGAGGATAAGGACCGTCGCCAAGATGCCAATTCCCACAATCTGAATGATTTCCATAACTTCAGCCTACTGAAAAAGAAAAATCGTTTTGATTTCCTGCAGCAGCCCATCCAGCATCCGGATGACCATGAACAGGACGATGATAAAGCCGACAATCGTTACCCAGTGGGCGATATCCTCTTTGCCCATCTGCTTAAGCACCGTATGGATCATGGCGATAATGATGCCGATGCCGGCAATCTGAAAGATCGCGTTGACTTCAATATTCATTCCTGGCACCTCGCTAAAAGATCAAAATGACGATCAATGCTCCAAGCAGCAGACCCAGGCTTTTACTCACCTTCTCATACTTGCCCTGATCTTCTCTGGCCGCTGTCTCCTCCTGCTTCAATTGCTGTAAAGCCAGTGCAATATGCGTGCTCTGATTTGGCCGGTCACTGGTTCCGAGCGTGCAGCTTAGCTGCCGGATGATCTCCTTCTCTGTGCCCCGCAGCGATGCGCTGCTCCAGTGGGCTTCCATCGCCCGCCGGATGGCCTCTTCCGCACTGTAGTTATGCGGCGGGTTCATCTCCTCCGCCGCCGTAAGGAAGAAGGCTCTCAGCGGCTCCTTCGTCTGCATCCCGATCCGGCGCAGCGCCTCCGGCAGCGGCGTGTAGCCGTACTGGATCTCGGTCTCCAGCCGCTGGAGCGCTGCAATCAAGGCCCGGATATGCCTCGGCCGGTCGGCATACTGGGCCGCCCGCTTGAAGCCGGCCAGGGTTCCCGCCAGCACGATCAGTACCGCGCCAAGCAGCTTAAGCATGGCGGTCACCCCCTGACACCGGCTGCTGCTCCGGCGAGACCAGCAGCAGCCCGCGCTTCTGGGCGTCCAGAATGCGGAAGGACAAGCCGGAGGCTCCGCGGTGCAGTATCACATACCGTTCGAACATCCGGTGCTCCAGCAGCCCGCCAAGTCCGGGCCGCCGGGCAAGCTCGGACACTTCCTTGCCGTGCGCGGAAGCGACCACCGAGATCCCGGCGTGCAGCGCCTCTGTCACTGCCTCTGCGTCCTCCATGCGGCCGATTTCATCGGCGATCAGCACATCGGGCGACAGAGAGCGGATCATCATCATCATGCCCTCCGCCTTGGGGCAGCCGTCCAGAATATCCGTGCGCGGCCCGACATCGAAGGCCGGAATTCCCCGGCGGCTGCCTGCGATCTCAGAGCGTTCGTCGACGATGCCGACCTTCAGCCCCGGCCGGCTGCCTTCCCGGCCGCCGCTTGCGCCAGCCGACAGCTGCCTGGCCAGATCTCGCAGCAGTGTGGTCTTGCCATGCTGCGGCGGGGACAGAATCAGCGTATGCATCACACGCTGCCGCCCCCGGTCCAGCAGATACGGCAGCACGCCGTCGGCGATGCCGTGCACCTCACGGGCAATCCGCACGTTGAAGCCGGTAATATCACGCAGATGCTCCACGCCGCCCCCGCTCAGCACCGTCCGGCCGCAGAGACCGATCCGGTGTCCGCCCGGAATCGTGATGAAGCCCTTGCGCAGCTCCTCTTCCATCGTATAGAGGGAATGATTGCTGATGAGGTCCAGCAGCCGGTGCGTATCCTCCCGGTCTGGCCGGTAAGCCTCGCCGGGAAGCTGGGTCAGGGTGCCGCCGGCACCGATGAAATGATACTTGCCGGAATAGTTGATCTCCAGCGGCCGTCCCTCACGGACGCGAATCTCCTCCACCTTGTCCAGGAGCGCAGCGGGGAGGCCGCCGAGCAGCGCTCTTACTTTTTCGGGAAACAACAGAAGCCAGTCATTTGTCATACCAGGTACCCCCAAGCTGTCCTCTACTAAATAGCTTTATTTCATATTTATGCTTGTACTTATGCTTTATGCCTATCATCTATCATTTCTTGAGAATCCCGAATAAGAGAATAGCCACCCCGCAGCCAATCCAGCCGAGCTTCCCCCAGGACAGCTGCTCTGCCATCCCTGTAAGGCCGACAGCCGTGGTCAGAATGAGGATCGTAGGGCCGACAAGCGCCAGTCCCGAATTGACAGCCAGCGCCTTATCCACCTGATTCAGCTTCAGCATAATCAAGGCCGCCGCAATCTCTACACTGCCGGACAGCAGCCGCAGGGCCGACATCCAGCTTACATACTTGTCCAAATATCCCAACTCCCTTTTTACAAATCTATGGGCCCGCCCGCCATTTCACTGCAAATCAAACAAGCTGTTATCCATGGATATGCGGAAGGGGGCGACTTTAGACAAGAAGAAATGGGGATACTAGCACAGATTTCAGGAGGTGTGAAAGATATCATAGTGCCGCACCCCATAAAAAAATATCATCGGTATGATAAAATTAATTTTGCCGTATCCAAAGATAACTGAGCAGAGAAGGGGATCATAGTCATGCAGGTTCGTAATTTCGTAGTACCGCTTGTATCAGGAACGATAACCAGACAGGTAAAAGAGGTAGCTATTATTATATTTTCAGCCTTCCTGGTAGCAGCCGGCCTGCGGCTATTCCTGATTCCGCACCAGCTCCTAAGCGGCGGGGTAGCCGGGACAGCTTCCATCATCGGGTATTTGACCCATCCAAAGTATATTTCGTTGTATTATTTCGCCATCAATCTGCCAATCCTGATCTGGGGCTTCGTCGCCGTGGGCAAAAAGTACATCTGCTACAGCATGCTGTCCGTCCTGTCCACCACCTGGTTCCTGACGGTGATTCCTGTAGTTAAGCTTACCAAGGACCCGATTCTGGCCAGTATCTTCGGCGGGGTGATTATTGCGGGAGGGGTGGGCTTCTCACTGCGGGCGGGCGGTTCTTCCGGGGGCTTCGACATTCTCGGCTCGATCATTACCCGCAAGCGGGATATTCCTATGGGCACCGTGCTGTTCGTCATGGACGGTCTGGTGATCTTAAGTCTCGGCTTCTTCAAAAGCTGGGATTCCGCGCTCTACGCGATGCTCTGTATCTTCGTCAAAAGCCGGGTGGTGGACATGATCCATATCCGCCATATCAAGCTGACCTGCTTCATCGTCACGAAGGAGCGCGAGAAAATGCTGAACCGGCTGACCAGTCTGCCGCACGGCATCACGGTTGTGAACGCCGAGGGCGGATACAGCCACGAAGGCAATACGATGCTGATGACCGTAACCACCCGCTATGAGCTGGCAGATCTGCGCAAAACGATTCTGGAGACCGATCCGAAATCCTTCGTTAACGTGCTGGAGACGGTAGAGATTATGGGCCGGTTCCGGCGGCTGAGCTAAGCAGGAGCGAGCTTGCTGCCACCCGCTGGAGCGTCAAGCAAGTAATATATTTTGCGGCAAAAGAAAAGAGTGCTGTTCTCCGCTTTTGCGGGTAACAGCACTCTTTTTAACTTAGGATTAAGACTCGATTCTTAGCGGCGGTCCTGCGGACCTCCGACGAAGGCTTGCTCTTGTGTATCCAGGTTATAGGCGGTATGCAGCGCCTGGATGATTTGCTGCAGGTTGCCGGATTCAATCACACAGGATACCTTGATCTCGGAGGTGCTCACCATCTTGATGCTCACGCCTTCATTCGAGATCACCTCGAACATTTTGGCAGCAACCCCCGGATGGCTGACCATTCCGGCGCCGACAATCGACACCTTGACCAGACTGTCCTCGGAAGTCACTTCACGGTAAGGCAATACGCTGTGCAGTTCCTCGATAACCTCCTTGGCCTTCACAAGATCTCCAAGCGCTACAGTGAAGGAGAAGTCAGCCGTCTTGTTCTGCACTCCGCTCTGCACGATAATATCAACATCCACACCTTCATCGGCCAGCTTGCCGAATACCTGAGCGAGTACCCCCGGCACATCAGGAACTCCCAGAATACTGATCCGGGCCACATTCTTGTCATAGGCAATTCCGCTAACCACTACACCCTGCTCCATGCTTGCTTCCTCCTTCACCACAGTACCTTCATTATGGTTAAAGCTTGATCTGACGACCAGCTTCACTTGATATCGTTTGGCATATTCCACGGCACGCGGATGCAGCACCGCTGCCCCGAGATTCGCCAGCTCCAGCATCTCGTCATAGGAGATTTCCTTCAGCTTGCGCGCCGTCTTCACAATCCGCGGGTCAGTCGAGTAGATTCCGTCTACATCGGTGTAAATCTCGCAGACATCCGCCTTGATGGCCGCAGCCAGCGCAACCGCTGTCGTATCCGACCCTCCGCGGCCCAGCGTAGTGATCTCGCCATCCAGCGTCATGCCCTGGAAGCCGGCTACAATCACAATCTGCTCCCGCTCCAGCGACTCCAGCACCCGGCGCGGAACAATCTCACTGATCCGTGCCCGGCCGTGGGTCTCATCGGTACGGAACCCGGCCTGCCAGCCTGTATAGGATACGGCATTCCGGCCGATCCCGTGAAGCGCGATCGACAGAAGCGCTACGGAGATCTGTTCCCCGGTAGTCATCAGCATATCCATCTCGCGTGCGGGGGGCTGACCGTTCAGCTGATTCGCCTGATCGATCAGATCATCTGTGGTATCTCCCATAGCGGAGACCACCACCACGCAGCGATGTCCTTCATCCTGCTTGGCTGCGATCCGCCCGGCGACCCGCTTCATACGTTCAATGTCGCCGACGGAGCTGCCCCCGAATTTCATGACATAAAGTGACAAAGTTCCATTCACTCCCTATTTCGCTCTAAAGTAGCTTAAATTTTGGTTAATGCTTTAACACAGTATAATACGAAAATCATAACATGCGTTAATGGTTTCACAAAATAAAATGCCCATTTTTGATGAACCCGGCCATAACCCCGAACCTTCACGACCTAAATCAGGGGCACTATTGCTCCTCATTCGCTCATCCAGCCCGCTTCGGCTCAATTCAGGTGCACTAGTGCACCTCATTCGCTCATCCAGCCTGCTCCGGCCCAATTCAGGTGCACTAGTGCACCTCATTCGCTCATCCAGCCCGCTTTAGCCCAATTCAAGTGCACTAGTGCACCTAATTCGCTCATCCAGCCCGCTTCGGCCCAATTCGGGTGCACTAGTGCACCTCAATCGCTCATCCAGCCCACTTCGGCCCAATTCAGGGGCACTAATGCTCCTTATTACTCCCTTCACTCCACATTCTGCCCCACCTGAGACGTCCGCCAGAGGGATTTATCCCTTTTATTCCTAATGCGCCGACCGTTTTCTGCGAATCTGAGGGATTTATCCCTTTGATTTACCCTTCATGTCCACTTTTAGCTTAATCTGAGGGATTTATCCCTTTAATCCCTCCGTTCAGCTAACATTCCACTAAATCAGAGGGATTTATCCCTTTCATCCTTTTAATCCCCTTTCCCTTCACTTCTTCCCTCTCGCCCAGCCTGACACAGCAAAAAGACCTCCGCCGCATCAAGCGGGGAGGCCCTCAAGTTACATCTGAAATCCAAAAAGGCTCTTACGCGCGGGAGATATATTTACCTTCGCGGGTATCGACCAGGAGAACATCTCCTTCATTGATGAACAACGGTACCTGGACCGTATGACCGGTCTCCAGAACAGCGGCTTTGGTTGCGCCTTGAGCCGTGTTGCCCTTCACGCCCGGCTCGGTCTCGGTAACCTTCAGCTCTACGCTGGTCGGCAGGTTGATCCCGAGGATTTCGCCCTGGTAGCTGACGATATTTACGGTCATGTTCTCTCTAAGGAAGTTAAGCTCCCATTCGAGCTGCTTGGCTGTCAATTCGAACTGGTCGTAAGTCTCGTTGTCCATGAACACATGCTCAGAGCCGCTTGCATACAGGTACTGTACGCCACGGTTCTCGATGATGGCGCGGCCAATCGTTTCACCGGCACGGAACGTGCGTTCAACCGTATTGCCGTTACGCAGGTTCTTCAGCTTGGAGCGGACGAAGGCTGCGCCTTTACCCGGCTTCACGTGC
Source organism: Paenibacillus sp. FSL R7-0302 (assembly GCF_038006885.1). Lineage (NCBI taxonomy): Bacteria > Bacillati > Bacillota > Bacilli > Caryophanales > Paenibacillaceae > Paenibacillus > Paenibacillus sp. FSL R7-0302. Next base: position 1,731,154 of record NZ_JBBOWB010000001.1, on the reverse strand, counting down.
TGGAAATCTAGGACGGTGAAGATGTCCCCTTCTACTTCTACGGTCAGGCCTGTCTTGAAATCGTTAACTGAAATCACAAAAAATCCCTCCTGGAATCCATAAATGAACTGAATAATAGTGTCTTACAGTACCAAATAATCCTTCGATGAATGTGTCAGCAGCGTGATGCCGCTCTCGGTAATGACAATATCATCTTCAATCCGTACGCCGCCAAGACCTGAGAGATAGATTCCCGGCTCCACAGTGACAACCATCCCCGGCTGGATGACTTCATCCGCCAGCTTGGACAAGCGCGGCCATTCATGTACTTCCATTCCGAGACCATGGCCTGTGCTGTGGCCGAAGTATTCACCATACCCGTAGCGGGTGATGATATCTCGGGCCAGGGCATCACATTCACGGCCGGTCATGCCGGGCTTGATATGCGCCAGCGTATGAAGCTGCGCTTCAAGCACAATATCGTAGATCTCCTTCAGCTTAGGGTCCGGTGATCCCAGAGCAATCGTACGGGTCACATCGGAGCAGTAACCGTCCAGGAGCGCGCCGAAATCGAAGGTGACGAATTCGTTGTTCCCGATAACCTTGCTGCTCGCTACACCATGCGGCATAGCTGAACGCTCACCGGAAGCGACGATTGTATCGAACGAAGACGAAGTTGCACCATGCGTACGCATGTAGAATTCCATTTCCAGATCGACATCGCGTTCCGTCATGCCCGGCTTGATCACATTCAGGATATGACTGAAGGTGGCGTCTGCCAGATCGGCAGCCCGCTGCATCACAGCCAGCTCTTCCTCGTCCTTGAACATGCGCAGGTTCTCAACAGCCTTAGATACCGGTACCATAGCTGCCGGGGCAAGAGCCTCCGCATAAGCGGTGTACGCACTGAAGGTCACATCATCCTGCTCGAAGCCGACACGGACTTGTCCGCCCTTCGGCAGCAGTTCCCGCACGGTGTCAATGAATTTCGAGTCATGCTGTACCACCTTGAGGCCATTCACCTGTTCCGAGGCCTGTGTCATATACCGGAAGTCCGTCAGCAGATAACTGTCATCACCGGTAACCAGTACAACCCCGGAGGAGCCGGTGAACCCACTCAAATAGCGGCGGTTATATCCGCTGGTAATTAACATCGCATCCAGTCCCAGTTCCTGCAGAACCTTACGCAGCTTGGAGACGCGCTTGTTGCCCATTTTCATTCTCCTCTCGAAATAGCCACATTGTATTTTACCATAGCGGCAGGCCAACTGAGAAGTTTTTTCGAAGGGCCTAGGCCAGCTTCGTCTGCTGTTCGCGTTTGCGTTCATCCGTATACTCGATTGCCGCCGTATATCCGATGAATAATCCCCAGAGCAGGAAGAGACAGAATTCGCTGATCACCGTGATCCAAGGCAGCTTGAAGGGCGGCTGGAGCAGGAATAGGCGCGAGCAGGCCAGGAACAGGACCGACCACCACAGCACCCCGTAGAACATCCCGGGCCAAGGTCCGTTAAGCTTCCGGAACACCAGCACATAGATCAGGGACGAGAGTACCGACAGAATGATAAAAAATAAATACCCGAGCAGATGCCCGGCAGGGGTCAGCAGAAATTCATGCTTGAAAAAGGGTTCTGCCAAAAATCCCGGAATGACCTTAGTGAAGTGCAGAACATACATCAGCCAGTGCAACCCTCCCCAGATTAAACCGGCGAAATAACCCAGTTCAATGGAGAAATAAAAAGGATTCGTCTGGACGCTTTTGTGCTTGCTTGAAGAACTCATAGAGCTCCCTCTCTTTCGGTATGGGGTTAATCCGGTTTCCACTCCGCTCTCTACAGCTAGTATGTACAGCTAACGGCAATCCAACTAGTAATGTGTTTAAAAATTAGTTACAATGTATTATATAAATCATATCAATATACGGGAAGGTGAATTGGTTGTCCCAGGAAACTCCCAGTTACGGCGGCCAAGCCGTAATCGAAGGCGTCATGTTCGGCGGCAAGCATGTCAACGTAACAGCCGTAAGACGAAAGAATCAGGAGATTACATTTTTGGAGGTGCCGAAGAGCGATAAGAGCTGGGTCCTTAAACTGCGCAAGATTCCGCTGCTTCGCGGCATTGTCAGTATTATAGATTCCAGCGCCAAAGGCTCGAAGCACTTGAACTATTCGGCAGAATCCTATGCCGAGGATGAGACAGAGCCGGAAGAGCTTGCCAAGCAGCAAGCGAAGAACAAGAAGAAGGACGAAGGCTGGAGCCTCGGAATGATCTTCGGCGTAGCTATAATGGGGATTCTTTCTTTCCTGTTCGGCAAGCTGATTTTCACGCTGGTCCCGGTATTCGTAGAAGATTTTTTGTTCAAAAATGTATTTGACAACTATATTCTGCACAACCTTGTGGAAGGCGGCATCAAGCTGATTCTCCTGCTCGTCTATCTCTGGGCGATCTCGCAGACGCCAGTGATCAAGCGGCTCTTCCAATATCACGGAGCTGAGCACAAGGTCATCAGCGCCTTTGAAGCTGGTGAAGAGCTGACCGTAGCGAACGTACAGAAATACAGCCGTCTGCATTACCGCTGCGGAAGCAGCTTCATGATGCTGACGATTATCCTCGGTGTAATTATCTACTCGGTCGTCCCGTGGAATTCCCTGATGGAACGGGTACTGCAGCGTATCGTTCTTTTGCCGGTGGTCATCGGAATCTCGTTCGAGGTACTGAAGGGCACGAATGCGGTAAGAGATATTCCCGGCCTTAAGTATCTGGGGTACCCGGGCCTGTGGCTGCAGCTGCTGACTACCAAGGAACCGAAGGACGATATGGTAGAGGTGTCGATCGCTTCCTTCAACCGTATGCGGGAGCTGGACGCTGCAATTGAAGCAAAAGGATATTCGGAGGCAAGTGTGTCAGGCGGCATTTTGGATCCTGCGAAAGGATGATTAGCCAATGATCAGACATGCTTTGATATTTTGGATTACGACAGCTCTTGCCGTATGGGGCCTGATGGTAGATATTATGGCACGCGGCCTGATGGCCTTGTCCATCTTCATCTTACCCCTGATTCTGCTGGGACTGTTGTATTACGCCTACAAAGTGGCCCCCGGCAGAATGGGAGGCGGACCCGGTCGTCCGCGCACCAAGGTTAAGCCTTCAGCCAAAACGATGTCCAAGGTTGCCGGCATCCGCAAGACCACTGGCTCACCCGGTAAGCGCAAAAGCTATCCCTTCCAGGTCATCGAAGGCAGCAAGGGGAAGAATGATGATCAGCTGCCCAAATATCACTGAATACTGAATGTAACGAAGCAGAGCTGCAAAAGGCATCCCCACTTGAGGAAATCACGTGGGGAAGCCTTTTTTCTGGAAAGATAAGAATTTATATGTTTTGGTTTAGTTACCGCCTTGGAGCAGCGGGATGAAGGGTTGCCCTCCAGGTATAGGAAGGCGGTGCCGGACGATAGTTAGCAAAGAACTCTTCTCCGGCTGCGATGCCCGCCGTATACAAGGCGTCAGTCTGTGCCTGCGTGATATGAAACTCGGTGGTGGAGATGCCCAGCGTAGGGATTTTGACCGTACGAACGAATTTATCCGTCTCAATATACCGTTCATCATGCGCGGAGAGCATCGTCTCCACCATCGCCTCCAGCATGCTGAACGGCCCCGTAATATGATGCGGCTGCGGAGCCGTCTTCCCGATCAGCTGGTAGCCTATGGTTGGTGTTCTGCGCCCGGGGGACTGGAAGCCGTCCTTCTTCTCATCGAACAGCCAGAGCGGGAAATTACTCAGCACCCCGCCGTCCACCATATAGACCAGCTGCCCGCTGAACGGCTTCCCCCTTGCCGCCTCTCCGGCCAGCCGCAGGATCACCGGATCGAAGAAATACGGAATGCTGCAGCTCATCCGCACCGCCTTGGCGACTTCGAAGCTGTCAGGCTCTATCCCGTACAGCACCAGATCGTCGGGCAGCACCACAATCCGCCCGTTGGTGATGTCTGATGTAATTACCCGCAGCTTGCCGCGCGGCAGATCCTGGAATCTTACTACACCCTTATCCAGCAGCAGGCCGCGAATCCACGCTTCCAGCGCCTGGCCCGAGTACAGCCCCTTCTTGAGGAGCACGCGCAAGGCCGGTCCAATGTAGGCAGTATTGTATAACGCTCCCCGTTTCAGGAACGCGGTGAACGGCGTATGCCGGATAATCCGGCTCATCGCCTCCCCGCTGTACCCCGCTGCCAGCAGTGAGGCAATGATCGAACCGGAAGACGTCCCTGCCACCCTACCGAAGGTGCGGCCTGCGCGTTCCGTCGCCTCCACCGCACCTGCCAGGGCAATCCCTTTGACTCCCCCGCCTTCAAATACTGCGTTAATCTCCATACATGGCAAACCCCCGTTCCATAGAATGTATTGTTATCTATGAGCACGGGGGACTATTCATGACTTAACTCTTGAAATAGAAGCTGAGCAGGCTGGCCAGCCCATACGGGTCACGGACGACAATATCATTCGCCCGGAACAGGATGCTGCCTCCCACCTCATCGTACTTCTCATTATATTTGAGCTGGTTGATAATCTGATCCCCGCTCTGCCATTCCGCTGTCTGCTTGGTATCCCCTACCTTGTAGGAGGCCAGGCCGATGTACAGCTTAACCTTCGTTCCCTTAACCTCGTTCACCCACCAGTCCACCAGCTTGTCATAACGGGCGGCGCTGAAGGAGAGGCTCCAATAGACCTGCGGGGCAACATAATCGATCCAGCCGCTCTGAATCCAGGTGCGCACATCTGCATACATGTCATCATAGGCTGACACCCCTGCTGTAGTATCTGAGCCGGTGCTATCCGCTTTTTTGTTGCGCCATACCCCGAACGGGCTGACCCCGTAAGAAACGGACGGCTTCGCGGCATGAATCTCCTGCCCCAGCTGACGGATGAACTGGTTGATATTATCCCGCCGCCAGTTGCCTTTGCTGCTAATTCCTTGTGTATTGAAGGTCTTGAAGGCCGTATCATCGGCAAAAGCTACATTTGAAGGATAAAAGTAATCATCCAGATGTACTCCGTCGATATCATACCCTCTGACCACCTCCATCACCGTGTCAATGATATGCTGCCGCGCATCCGGAATCCCCGGATTTATGTACAGCTTGTTCTCGGCCTTGACGATCCAGTCCGGATGAAGCTTGGCGACATGGTTAGGGGCTAGACTGCTGGTAGATGCGTCTGTCGTAGCCCGGAACGGATTGAACCAGGCGTGCAGCTGCATTCCCCGGCTGTGGGCACTGCTAACCATATAGGCCAGCGGGTCGTAGCCGGGCTCCTTCCCCTGAGTTCCGCTAAGCACCTTGGACCAGGGCACGATCTGTGAAGGATAAAGTGCATCCCCAGACGGTCTGACCTGGACGAATACACTATTGAATCCGGCCGCCTTCAGCTTGTCCAGCAGGCTGTCGAACTCTTTCTTCTGCTTGTCGGGATTGCCTGCCGAAGACGTCGAGGGCCAATCCAGATTATACACAGTGGATACCCAGGCGCCCTTCATCGCCTTACTGGTCTTGGCACCAGGAATAGAAGGTACGGTTGGTGACGGTACCGTTGGTATTGGCACAGACGGCGTAGGTGGTACAGTTGGTGTAGGCACTGACGGAACTGACGGCACCGCAGGCGTTGAAGGCGCGCCGATCTCCTTGCCGGAATATAAGGAAATATGCTTCGTCGCCTGATCCCAGAGTACCTGAAGCCCAAGCTGCTCGCTTACAAACCGCAGCGGAACCATGACCCGGCCCTGCGTGATCTGCACAGAAGTATCCAGACGGACAGACGCCCCGTTAACGATGGCGCTTGTTTTGCCGCTGGTCAGCTGCAGTATATTATTATCCTTGCTGATGGTTGCTGTCTTACTGGCCTGATCCCATTTCACACCGGCCCCCAGTCCCTGGCTAATCACACCGGCAGGCACCATCGTAACGTTGGTACGTGTAATATACGGCGGCACATCCGGATTCAGCGTCTCCCCATCCAGTTCAATGGTAATTTGCACAGAAGCTGCGCGCAGACCCGGCGTCCACACGGGCAGACATAACATTACGACGAGCAGTCCTACGATCCATTTACGGTAATTCATAATTCCTCCCAGGTCTTGAAGTTGTATATATAAAAAATGACCCTCTCATCCTTAAGTAAGGGAGAAGGCCGCTCTTTGGTGTAAACGGAATCCTTCCTGAAGTGAAAAAGGAACGGTACCCGTTTTGACGTAAAAAAACTGGAAAGGTTGCGCTAATCAAACAAAAAAAGCCACGTTTATGAATCGCTGGCCATCTCATGGTGAATATCATACAAGGTCTGCACACGCGCTTCATCCCGGCGGAAATACTCCACCAGCGTTTCGATCCGGGTGATGGAATCCCAGCTCAAGTGATGCTCAATGCCTTCAACATCCTTATAAATATGCTCTTGCTGCACCCCAATAATCCCGAGGAACTCCTCCAGCAGCTGATGGCGGTCCACAAGACGTTTCCCCACTTTTTTTCCTTTGCTTGTTAGGACAAGCCCACGATATTTCTCATAGATGAGATATTCGTCCTTATCCAGTTTTTGGATCATCTTGGTCACAGAGGAGGGATGGACTTCCAGCCCCTCGGCAATATCCGAGACCCGCGCATAACCCTTCTCGTCGATGAGCTTATATATGCGCTCCAAATAATCCTCCATGCTGGGTGTTGGCATTCTAGCTTACCTCTTTTCTATAATGAGCGTAACGGTGGGACCGGGCCTTGCTCTAACAATGATACATGCTTCTGCCGCTCCTTGGCAAGTCCTGCCGGTCATCCGCTTCCCCGGTTAGTGATGTTTACCATGATTCCATTCGCCTGCGGATTGGCACAATAACGGTATCCTCATCCCGAAGGAGCGTGAAATAATGACCTTAATCACACCCGAACGCCCTCCTGCCAAAAGACAGCGCAAGCCCACCGGACTGTTCATCCCGGAGCTGGTTTTCTTCGAGCCCGATGCGCTCAATTATCCCAAAGGGGAGCGGATTATGGAATGGGTCAAGTCCCGGAATATTCCCTACCGTATGACCACCTCGCATAACCGGATTACCAACCTGCCCGGCGAGACTGAAATCGAGCAATACAAAATCGCCAAACGGACGCTTGTGGTCGGCTTGCGCAAAACGCTAACTTTTGACCAGTCGAAGCCGTCTGCCGATTATGCGATTCCGATTGCCACCGGGTGCATGGGCCACTGCCATTATTGTTACCTGCAGACTACGCTGGGAGCGAAGCCCTACATCCGCGTCTATGTTAATACCGGGGACATCATCGATGCAGCCAAAAAATATATCACCGAGCGTTCCCCGGAAATTACGACGTTCGAAGCGGCCTGTACCTCAGACCCGCTCGGCCTTGAGCATATTACCGGCTCGCTGACGGAACTGATCGAATTCATGGCGGGGGAGCCGCTCGGGCGGCTGCGCTTCGTAACCAAATACCAGCATGTCGAGCCGCTGCTTAAGCTGAAGCATAACGGCCATACCCGTGTACGCTTCAGCGTGAACGCCGACTATGTAATTAAAAACTTCGAGCCGGCCACCTCACGCTTCGAGGAACGCATTGAGGCCGCCGGACAGATCGCCCGTGCCGGGTATCCGCTGGGCTTCATCATTGCCCCTATTATCTGGCATGACGGCTGGGAAGACGGCTACAGCGAGCTATTGGAGAAGCTGGCGCATGCCCTGCCGCCGGGGATTGGCCAAGGGCTGACCTTCGAGATGATCCAGCACCGCTTCACCAAGACGGCCAAGACCGTCATCGAGAAGCGTTATCCCAAGTCGAAGCTGGAGATGGACATCGAGAAGCGCAAGAAGAAATGGGGCAAATGGGGACAGAATAAATATGTCTACCCGGACGAACAGCAAACCGCCCTGCGCGAATTCATCACAGAGCGGATTTTTGAGCATTTTCCGGAAGCGGGCATTGATTACTTCACTTAAAGCTTCATTTAGAAAATCAGCCAGCGCGGCGTAATGCCCTGCAGCCAGATCGTAATGCGGAACATCTGATCGGTGAACAGCAGGATGCCCATGAATACCATCAGCCCGCCGCCCAGCTTCATCAGCAGGTTGGAGTATTTCAGGATCTTGCGCGCCCCGCCCAGGAAAAAGGCCAGTCCGAAGAACGGCAGTGCAAAGCCGATACTGTATGCCGTAATCATCGTAAACCACGTTCCCGGATCACTGGCCGATAGCGCGATAATGGCTGTTAGAATCGGTCCGATACACGGTGACCAGCCTGCCGAGAACCCGATGCCAAAGATGAAGGAGCCCAGGTACCCGGCAGGCTTCCATCTCAGCTCCAGCTTGCGTTCACGCAGCAGGAACTGCGGCTGGAACACGCCCAGCAGGAAGAGCCCCATGACAATAATAAGGATCGCCGATAATTGACGGATCAGATCCCGCTGGCCGTTGAAGAATTCACCGAACAAGCCGGCTCCGAAGCCGAGGGTATAGAACACTGCCGAGAAGCCCAGAATGAACGCCAGCGTATGCGAGAGGGTCCGGAGACGGACCTCTTTGCTGTTGCTGCCGCTCTTCAGCTCCTGCACCGATAAGCCGGTAATATAAGATAGATAAGAAGGATAGAGCGGCAGGCAGCAAGGCGATATGAATGACGCCACTCCGGCGGCAAAAGCGATTCCTGCATTCAGGTTGGACACGGGCGCATCTCCTTCCATAGTCGGGGTCACTCGGGTCACTTCATGTAGCAGCAGTACAGATACAATTATGTAGGTGGTGCTGAGGGCGGCCGGTTATATGCTTATTTGTTAAGTAGGCAGCCCTTTTTTCCCGATCAGGGTTAGGGTCAAAAGTGCAATTAACAGCAGAACAATCGTTGCTCCAGGAGCCAGATTCCATACTCCAGCAATGACCAGTCCGCCAATAACGGCAATCTCGGCAATCGCCACGGACAGAATAACCGAAGACTTGAAGCTCCGTGACAGCAGCAGACTAATGGCTACAGGAATGGTCAGCAGTGCAGAGACCAGCAACGAGCCGACAATCTTGATCGCCGTACTGATTACCAGAGCCGTTAACACCGTAATCAGCATATTGAGCAGCTTTACCGGAAGTCCGCTGACACTGGCCGCGTCCTCTTCGAAGCTGAGCAGGAAGAATTCCTTGAAGAATAAGGTTACGACGACCACAACGGCAATCGTTACGATTCCCACCACGATAAGATCCGTAGTATTGAGCGTATAGATGCTGCCGAACAAATAGCTCATTACATCTGCATTATACCCTTTGCCCAGGGTGAAAAAAAGGGAGGCCAGCGCTACACCGCCCGACATGATGATGGCAATGGACAGCTCGGCGTAGCTTTTGTAGGCTTTGCGCAGCTTCTCAATCGCAAATGAGGCCACAACCGCGAAGATTAGCCCCGCACCCAGCGGATAAAAGCCTGTCAGAAAGCCCAGCGCGACCCCGGCAATCGTAACATGCGCCAGCGTATCTCCGATCATGGACAGACGCCGCAGCACCAGAAAAACGCCGATCAGCGGCGCGGTAATACCAATCATCAGCCCGCCGGCCAGCGCCCGCTGGAAAAAATCACTAAACAGGATTTCCAAGATGATGTTCTCCTACCTTTCAAATATAAACCTTTCATTGCAAAAGCTTTTAGCCATCCCTCCCAAACCCTCCCTTCCCGAAGGGAGGGCCCCAAGGGCTCTGCCCTCTGGACACCCGTGAAGTGCAATTGGCGTGGGAGGAGGGGTTGTCGCAGCTTAGGGACGTTGGTGAAAAGAGCGCTTTGCCTCCCTGCGGGATACGCTTCACTGGAGACGGGATCTACATACGTCACAAGATTAAGATCGAAAGACTAAGATCAAAAAATTAAGATCAAAAGATTAAGGGATCGTCCTATGTTGTACAATGGACGATCCGAAAACTGACTTGAGCGTTCTATGTTGCACAATGGACGATCCAACTGATGAGATCCTGACAACATCTCATCCTCTTATTGCAGAACGTACAACAGAATCTTAACTTTTGAGCGGTTAATCGGGTTCTGTTGTATTTCGTACAATGGATATTGGCAGAAGGGCTGGAAAACGGCCGATATCAAAAAATCTAATGTACAAACTGCAACAGAACAGCAAAAAGGGCAGAAATTCGGGCAATCTACTGTACAAAATACAAAAGGCTGCATTTCGAGCAATTGGACCGTTTAATAATCAGGGTAACTATTCTCTTGTCAGCCAATGTCAACGATCAGGACAACGTATGCTGCAAATTATCAACAGCACAGTCCTGCACATCATGCGAGTGGCGGCAGTAGAAGTTGATTTTACCGTTCTTCTGGACGGGCTCGCTGCCCAGGTAATTCTTCATCATGTCGATATCATGCGAGACCATCAGGAAGGTCATATGGTGATGGGCATGCATGTGCATGATCAGCTCGAAGAATCCGGCCTGGGTCTCGGCGTCAATGCCGACGGTAGGCTCATCCAGAATCAGCAGATCCGGGTGGTTGATCAGCGCCCGGGCCAGGAAGACACGCTGCTGCTGGCCGCCGGACAGCTGGCCGACTCGTTTCTCGGCAATATCCTGAATCCGCATGACTTCAAGCGCATCCTCACACTGCCGGTGCTGGGCCTTGGATACGCGGCGGATCAGATTCTTGTTGTTGTACAGGCCGGACAATACGACCTCACGGACGGTTGCCGGAAACAGCGGGTTGAACGCATTCTTCTGCGGCACATAGCCGATCCGCTCCCAGTCCTTGAACCTCCGCACCGGCTGGCCGAATAATTTGATTTCCCCGCTGGTGGCAGGCAGCAGGCCGACGATCATTTTAAGCAGTGTCGTCTTGCCTGCGCCGTTAGAACCGAGGATACCGAGGAAATCACGTTCTTTTACCGTATAATTCAGATTCGAGATCACCTTCTGTTCCCCGTAGGAGAAGGACAAATCCTGTATTTCGATCATATGCTGATGGCAGTCCAGGGATACCGGTTGCATGTGAAGTACCGCCTTTCACTTATACTTTCCTTATTATTGTAAGGCCAGAATGAGATTTTGCAAATTTTTCTCCATTAAGGTGAAATAGTTGTCCCCGTTCTTCTGCTGGGCCTCAGTCAGCCCTTCTACCGGATTCAGCACCATCGTGGATACCCCGGTCTCACTTGCCAGGGTCTTAGCCAGCTTATCGGATACAAGCTCCTCGAAGAAAATATAACGGATGCCCTCTGCCTTAACCAGCGCCGCCAGCTTCACCAGATCCTGCCCGCGCGGCTCAGCATCCGGCGATAGCCCCATGATAGCATGCTGGGACAGGCCGTAGTCACGCGCCAGATACGAGAAGGCCTGATGAGATACGACTATCTCCTTATTAGGCAGCTTGCCCAGCTCTTCGGTGAACTTCAGATCCAGCGCGCTCAGGCGGTCGGCCAGCTTCTGGTAGCGCTCCTCATAGCCTTCAGTATGCGCAGGATCAACGGATTGGAGACTATCCTTGATATTCTTGGCCATCACAAGCGCCGACTTCGGGCTTACCCAGGTATGCGGGTCGGTGTGCAGGCTGTCGCCATGCCCGTCTGCTTCCGCTTCTTCACCTTCATGCTCATGGCCGTGATCATGCCCGTCTTCTTCATCCGTAGTAATCAGCTTCACCCCTTGGCTAACCTCTACAGCCTTGGTCTTACTGTCACTATCGAGGCTCTTGAGGAAATTGGGTACCCAGCCCTCCAGCCCGGCTCCGTTATACAGGAACAGCTGCGCCTTGGAGGTAGCGATGATATCCTGGCTGCGCGGGGTCCAGTCATGCGGCTCTACCCCTACAGGAAGCAGGTTGATAACATTGGCATCTCCGCCGCCGATTTCGGCAGTGAATTCATATATTGGATAAAAAGTAGTTATAACGTTCACTTTTCCTTGGGCAATGCTTCCGTTGCTCTTCGGTCCGCATGCGGCCAGTGACAGCGTAAGCAGCAAGACAGCGGCGAGCAGCAGCCCTTTTTGCAAGCTTTTTGTAACCATTTCTCTATCGACCCCTTAAATCGTAAAATTTACTATCAGAATTATAATAGTAATCGTTACGATAAGTCAACTCCGATCTGCATTTCGTAGTCTGCAAGCTGTCTTCTACCCGGTTATCTTGGAGCAAAAAGAAGCAATCCCCGCTGCCTGTGGCCTGCGGAGATTGCTGTACGGTCATTATGCGGATGCTCTTGGCAGCCTTATTTCACAATCGCTCCGTTCGGCATGCTGTCCGGCACGGTAGCAATGGTTAGCTGATCGCCCTTGGAGGCGGCCAGGATCATGCCCTGCGACAGCTCACCGCGCAGCTTCACCGGCTTCAGGTTCACAATGCAGATCACCTTGCGCCCCACCAGCTCCTCCGGTGTGTAGAACTTCGCAATGCCGGATACCACCTGGCGCTGCTCATAACCAAGATCCAGCTGCAGCTTCAGCAGCTTATCCGCCTTCTTCACCGGCTCGCAGGCGATGACCTGGGCTACGCGCAGCTCTGCCTTGGCGAAATCGTCGATGCCGATTTCTTCCTTATGTTCCTCTTCCTCCGGATCAGCAGCCGCCGCCTCCGGAGTCACAGCAGCCCCTGCAGGCGCAGCTTCAGCAGCTGCTTCTGCAGGCTTCCCGGCTCCCATCGCTTCGGCGATGTACGCGACCTCCTGCGCCACATCCAGGCGCGGGAAGATCGGGTCGCCCTTCACCAGCCGGGTACCCGCTGGAATCAGGCCGAAGGATCTGCCGCTCTCCCAGGTGGTCAGCTCGCCCGGCTGAATGCCCAGCTGCTCCCAGATCTTCGCCGGAGCGCCGGTCAGGAACGGCTGGAGCAGAATGGACGCGGTGCGCAGTCCCTCGACCAGATGTCTCATCACCGAAGCCAGCTCCCCGCTGCGGCTCTCGTCCTTGGCGAGCACCCAAGGCTGGGTCTCGTCGATATACTTGTTCGTCCGGCTGATCAGCGCGCCGATGGCAGTCAGGGCTACGGAGAATTCCATCTTCTCCATCGCCTCTTCTACCTTAGCGTAAGTGCTCTGCACCATCGCCTCAAGCTCACCATCAAATGCGGTAACCTGCCCGGCATAAGCCGGAAGCTCGCCGCCGAAATATTTCTCCACCATCGCGCCGGTCCGGTTCAGCAGGTTGCCAAGGTCATTGGCCAAATCATAGTTAATCCGGTCCACGAAGCTCTCCGGCGTGAAGGTTCCATCCGAGCCGAAGGGAACCTCGCGCAGCAGATAATAGCGCAGGGCATCCAGGCCGTAGCGGTCAATCAGTGTCACCGGGTCAACCACATTGCCCTTGGATTTGGACATCTTTCCGTCCTTCATCAACAGCCAGCCATGTGCGAAGACCTTCTTCGGCAGCGGTTCGCCGAGCGCCATCAGAATGATCGGCCAGTAGATGGTATGGAAGCGGACAATTTCCTTCCCGACGATGTGCACATCCGCAGGCCAGTACTTGTCATACAGGCTGCGGTCCTCCGAGCCATAGCCGAGAGCCGTAATGTAGTTGGTAAGCGCATCGATCCACACATACACTACATGCTTCTCGTCGCCTTTTACCTTAACGCCCCAGTCAAAAGTCGTACGGGATACAGCCAGATCCTCCAGACCCGGCTTGATGAAGTTGTTAATCATCTCATTCTTGCGGGATTCCGGCAGGATAAACTCCGGGTTCTCCTCGTAGAACTTCAGCAGGCGGTCAGCATACTTGCTCATGCGGAAGAAGTAGCTCTCCTCTTTGACCAGCTCCACCGGATGTCCGCTGTCCGGACTTTTTCCTCCGGTAATCTTGCCGTCAGCATCACGTTCAATATCCACCAGCTGGGTCTCGGTGTAGAAGGTCTCATCCGAAATACAGTACCAGCCTTCGTACTCCCCTTTGTAGATATCCCCCTGCTTCAGCAGGCGGTCAAAAATATCCGCAACCACCTTCTTATGGCGCTCCTCCGTGGTACGGATGAAATCATCATTCGAGATGTCCAGCTTCTTCCACAGATCCTTAATGCCGACTACAATCCCGTCCACGAACTCCTGAGGGGTCTTCCCGGCCTTCCCGGCCTTCTCTTCAATCTTCTGCCCATGCTCGTCCGTTCCGGTCAGATAGCGCACCTCATAGCCGCGCAGCCGCTTGTAGCGGGCCATCGCATCACCGGCTACCGTAGAATACGCATGCCCGATATGCAGCTTGTCACTCGGATAATAGATCGGCGTTGTCAGATAAAAGGTTTTGTTCTCACTCATTACTTCATCATCCCTTCGTTATCCCTAATCGTCCATTTCACACAAAAAACTCCCGCCCCTCTATGGGGCGAGAGTAAACTCACGCGATACCACCCAACATTCCCCGGCTCCTCACAGAGCGCAGGCTTCGTCAGTTCCTTAACGGAACTGTCCATTAACGCTGGAACACGCCGTGTGCTTACGCAGACCCCGGCTTCAGGCCTTCCGCTCGAACACAGTTCCTCCCGGACCATATTCAATCTGGCATCCCATACCGGCTCCCAGCAGTCCCGGCTCTCTGTAATGGTGTCCACATCTACTTATCCGTTCCTCGGAATATCACTTATTATTCAAAATATACCCATCCCGGCGGCCCGTGTCAAGTCGTATGCAGCGGCTTGTCCCCGGATGGCTGCTCTTTGCGCGGCGGCACCGGGTCAAGTCCTCCCGGATGGAAGGGATGGCAGCGGGCAATCCGCCGGGCAGCCAGCCATGAGCCCTTGAGCGGTCCATGGACCTCAATGGCCTCCAGTGCATAAGCCGAACAAGTCGGGTAGAACCGGCAGGTAGCGGGCTTGAGCGGCGAAATGAACTTGCGGTAGACCCGGATAGGGGCCTGTACCGTTCTTCGTAAGCTAGCCATACTCAGCGTCCCTCTTTGCTGCGCACGGCCCCGGACGGCTCTTCTTCTCTTCCCTGCTCACAATCCTTGCAGTAGCCGAACACCTCGAATTTATGCTTGACCACCCGGAACTGATCCGGCGGATCGGTTAGATTCATCGGGCAGAATTGAATCGGGTACGTCTTCATGCACTGCAGGCAAATCATATGGTGATGATGGTGATCCTGACTGCAGCTTGCCTTGAATTTGACGCCTTCTTCAAATACAATCTGCTCCAGTACCCCCAGCTCCTCCATAACGCGCAGGTTACGGTAGACGGTATCGAAGCTCAGTCCGCTATACTTGCGGCCCATATGCTCATATACATCCTTCGCAGACAAATATCCCGTATTCTCGCCGAATAATTTGGCAAGCGTCTTGCGCTGATCGGTGATTCGCAGCCCCTGCCCCGACATGGCTTCCAGGATTTGATCTGTCGACAGCATTCGCTCATCTCCCATAACATTAGATCGTTTGTGTTGCACTCTCTTTATAATGCCCCAAAAGCACTGCCCCGTCAATAAAAGTGCCCGTTGCCTCCCCGCATCCAGATACTTGCGGCAGATTACAAAACGGCAGCCGCCCCATCAGGAGCGCTGCCGTTTTGTATTGTAGAAGAAATTATTTTTTCGCCGGAAGCGGCGTGAAGACAAAGTTCACAGGCAGGTTACTGCCTGAGGCGACGGAGAACACAATCTCCACACGCCCTTCATATTCTCCGGTGCGGTAGATGACAGCATTCGTGTCTGAGGATAAGCCTAATACGCCCTTATTGGGCAGGTTCACCATTGAACCGTTTACGATCAACGGCCCCAGATAAGGACCCCCGCGCGGATTGAAGGTGATCAGCGTGTTTGCTGCAACACGATCCAATACGATTTTGTACAGTACCCCGAAGTTACCGGCGTTAGAAACATATGTTCCATTCATTGGATCAAGGCCGTCCAGGTTTTTGTCCATTTTATTGTCGCCCAGAAGCAGCTTGCTTTGCGTGGTACCTACCAGCTCGGTCACGTTCATGACGCGGGTAGAATCGGGGAATGTTCCCCGGGTATGCACGCCGTCAATGTCAAGAACCGGCAGATAAGGCAGCTCGGCGACAGGATCTTTGCTCTGCTCCACCATAACTACGTTATACTGAATCGGCAGATCACTGAACAGGTCTGCGCTCAGCGACATTACGTCTTTGGGCTTCATAGCGATTTTGTTCAGGTCTGTCATAATCGGAAGACTTTGCCCAGGCTGCAGGGTAATTTGCGATTGCGCCAAGCCGGTAACCATCGAATTGAAGTATTTCTCCATCGATACTTTTCCAGTATATTCCGGTGAGGTCACCGGTCCGGCAATTCCTAGATATTGGATGTTAATGGTTGTCGGATACAGGTTGTTATTGGTTGCAATCACATAGAGCTTCTGTCTGGTAGCCATATTGTTCATATGATGCACCAGGAAGCGCGTATTGCCCACTGAACTCTCCCGGTACAGTACACCTTCCGTCTGAACGGTCTCCGGGCTGTTACTGCGGATCAGGGTGTAGCCTTCGGACGACAGCGTATACGGCAGGTTAGGGAGCGCCGGGATCATCCCGCCGTCCATACTGATGATATCCCCCGGAATGGTGAACAGCTTCGTTACTTCATCCTGTGTATACAGTTGTTCATTGGTGATTGTAATCATCTTCTCAAAAGTACTGCTAAGACCGTGCTTGTCCGTAACCGTCAGCTGAATGGACAGCGGTCCCGGGGTGAAGTACGCCAGGGAACGATTGTTCCAGGTTGCGGTCAGCTCTTCATTCTCAGGATCATAGCTGGTATCGGTCAGGACTACCGGCTCACCCATTTTGTATTCTTCTTTATCTGTTGTGAATTGGGCTACTGGCGGCTGATTAGGCTGCAGTACCTGAATGGTTACCGGATAAGGGTCACTCCACATGTTATTGGCATCGCGTACCGAATACATAACTGTATAGAAGCCCGGCTGATCATAGATATCCAGCTTGTTGTCGCTCCAGCGTTCTTCAACAATCGGCGTACCGTTCGGGGAAGAGCTGTAGGTTACATAATTCACAGTAGTCTCACCAGCATAGATTTCTTTGGGCTGAACTGTGAAGGAGGCAGTCGGCTTTGTATTCAGCGTAAGAATAACCCGCTTCTGCACATTGTCTACGGTATAAGGAATATTAAGTGCATAGGTAATGGACGTTAACGGAATCATGAAGGTGCCTTTGAACTGGTAAGCCGGTCCCTTCATAGTGAACTTGGTGCCATTGACGGTATAGATTTTGCTGTCGGTCTTGAACCGCATAATGCTGGTACCCTTGGTCACAATGACCTCTTTGGTTTTGGCGTCATAGGTGAAAGCAACGCCGACCATTTCCACCATTGCGCGGATCGATACGTAGGAGACACCGTTCTTGACTGCCATCGGCTGATTGGCGGTGTAAGGCGTTCCGTTTCTGAACATCTTGTTGCTGTTCATCATCAGAATAAGCTGGCCTGCCCCTGCAGCAGAGGTGGTAGTCATGCTTGGGGTTACAGGCGTATCCGTTAACGGAGTAGGCGTTGGCATAACGGCATCCGCCGGCACAGGAGCAGCTGTTGCGCCTGGAACCTCAGTAGCGGCCGGAGCGGGAGTCTCTGTTACTGCCGGAATACCTTGAACCGGTGATGCTGTAGGTACCGGTGTTGGTGTGGGTACCACTGTACCTGCAGGCGGTTCAGTCATTAACGGAGGCAACGGGTCTGTTGACTCAGGCTGAAGCTGTGTTTCAGAAGTATCCACCGCTGCGGCAACATGGCCTGTCACGGTCTGTGTGCTGACTGGAGCTGCAAAAGCCGGAACGGCTGCTGCTAATTGCGATACAGCTAATACTGTTACCAAGAACATTTTCCTAAAATTCATTGTACGACTCCTTCTGCTCCCATTGTAGTGTATAAGGCAGTATATTCAATGCTTTCTGTCCACCTTATAATCCCCGCAAAAACGCAACCGCCCTCTTCAGGACGTCAGCATATTTTGCCACGTTCATTTTACAAAACATAGTATTAGACGCAAGCAACGGAGAAAAGTTTCATTCTGTGTAAAGAAAGATCTATATAAATCCAATTAGCTCCATTATTGATCGGGTGCCCCCACCTGTCACCAGGAGAGTATAATAGTAGCAGACTTCATGTGAAAGGAGTATTTAAGCTGAAATGAATCCATCTGAAGGGTTATACAAACTTATCGACGCCCGCTGTGTTAAACCGGCTGGATCTGAATCTGAAATACATAAGTCAGACAGGCATACCCTCCTCATAGGAATTAAAGGCTGCGGCGAAGTTGAAGCTAAAGGCTATTGCTCTGAATTTGGTTCTTGCGATGTACTGCTGCTGCTCCCTGATACACCGTGGTGCTTGTTAGTGAAGGAGAAGAACTCTCTGGAATACTGCTGTTTTACCTTTGATGTGTATACTATGGACGGACAGCATACGCTTCAGCGCGGAGAACTGGAGGCCGATATTTTCCCGCCTGCCCATTGGTCTGAAGCGTTAGCTAAGACTGACCTGATCTGCTCTTGCTGGCAGGGCAGCAGCTGGGAAAGAATGGAGTCATCTATCCTTTTTCAAGAATTGCTGCTCCAGTTATGGAGACCAGACAGTTCGGAGACTAAGCATCGCACTCCCTCAACTGCAATGATTGACCAGTCCAAAGCCTATATAGACAGTCATTTCGGGCAGCCCATGACCAGAGAAAAGCTTGCCGAAATGACAGGAATGAGCGTCGCCCATTATTCCCGGCTGTTCAAAAAACAGGTCGGCCGGAGCCCGATGGAATATCTGAATTCTGTCCGCATTCGTCATGCGGGTGATTTGTTGCTCCGCTCTGAAATGACGCTCCGTGACACAGCGCACCGTGTAGGCTATCAGGATGAGTTCTATTTCAGCCGTAAATTCAAATCAGCCATTGGCATTTCACCATCTGTATATGTTAAAAAACACCGTATGTCCACTCGTATTGCCTCCATGGCCCATCCCTACACCTCTCATTTACTGGCATTAGGTTTAACACCTTATGCGGCATTAATTAATAATTCACGGGGATCTGCCTATAGCTTGAATAACGTTATCAGCTTGGGGCATGATCAGCCCGACCTCGGCAGACTGGCAAGTGCCCGGCCGGAGCTGATTATCAGCTTCGAACATTCAGATTATGCGGAACCGGACAAAGCAGGCTTGTTCCCCCATTTTGCCCCAACGTGTACCGTGCCATTTGAAGGGGATTGGCGTGAGCATCTCCGGATAATTGCGAGAGCGGTGAACCGTCTGGAGATCGCCCGGCAGTGGCTTGAGGCGTACGAAGAGCTGGCTGAGAGTCTTCGGCTCAGTGTCAGAGAAAAGCTGGAGGACGAAAAAGTTGCTGTGGCGCAATATGAGAACGGGTGCTTCCGCCTGTTCGGCAACCGTAACTTGGGTACCGTGCTGTATAAAGATCTGCAGCTTGAGAGACCCCGGCAATTACTGAATGTTGAGCATTCCATTCTTCTTACTCCAGATCAGCTTTCGGAATGCAGCATTGACCATCTGATTCTGTTTACATCGGGTAACTCCGCACAGCGTGATTTAATCCATCGTACGCTAGCTTCACAAGAAGCATGGAGGGAGTTAAATGCCGTACGAAAAGGAAACGTCTACGAGGCCGCTGATTCAAGTCTCTATTCCTGTTACACCTCAATGGCCCACGATTTATTTCTGCGCCGTTCAAGCAATTTGCTCCTGAGCCGTATGTCCAGGCGATGAGCATTTTTGTCCATGGCACCCACCTATGCCACTCCTTATAATTAAGTTGTGATAATGATTATCAAAATCAACTACGAAAGGTGTGTGGCTTGTGTTTCCTTATACTCGAAAGTTCAAACACAAATTTAGCCGTGGAGTCATCGGCCTGCTTGGAGTAATAATGCTGGGGCTAGTCGTTGGATGCAGCAACAGCGGGAATAATGGAGGTTCGTCGGCTGCCGGTTCCACTTCTCCAGTACCTGCCAAGACGGCTGAAAATACGGATACCCGTATCATCTCAACCATTAAGGGAGATATAGAAATTCCGGCACATCCGAAAAAGGTTGCGGGCATGCTTTATGTTTTTGCTGACCATCTGCTGGCACTTGGTATTGAACCTCATGCAATGGTTACATACAACGATCTGGGATTCCCCCAATACCTGTCAGACCAAATGAAGGATACTATCGTTATTGGCTCAGGGGAAGCACCTAACTTGGAAGCACTGCTCGAAGCGGAGCCGGATCTCATTCTTGCTTCTAAGACACTGAATGAAGCGAACTATGAGCAGCTATCAAGGATTGCGCCAACGATACTTTTCGACAATGAAAATGAAGATGATTGGACCCGCTTCCGGCAAACGGCAGAAATTTTCGGAAAAGAAAATGTGGCTGATCAGGTCCACGCCGATTATGAATCAAAGATAGCTGCGGTCAGGAACGAATTGGCTGCCACTGCTGCCACTGAGACTGTCGCCTATATGCGGATACAGGACAAGCAATTGCAGCTGATTCAACCGGGAGATAATTTTACGCTCTTCGGCCCTCTGGGACTAACCCCCGCTTCCACAGAAGGTATAGATTTCAAGGACTCATGGAATGTAGCCATCTCCGAAGAAGTACTTCCCGAGCTGAATCCTGACCGTATGTTCATCATTCTTCGCCCAGGTGACAGTAATCAGACGGCTCTGGATAATATTATGAGCACTTCAATCTGGGCCAACCTTACAGCTGTCAAGAACAAACATGTGTATATCGGTGATGCAAATCTGTGGTTTGCCGGCTATGGCCCAATCGGACTAAGCAAGGTGATCGATGAAATCTCGAATGCCTACCTGCCGGAATCGTGAGGGACGAGCCATGACTCCCACTCCTGACAGCCTGCTCATACGAACGATACGCGACAGAAGAACCATACAGGAATTTAATGGAATGCCCATTGCCCGGAGCACACTGCTCAACTTACTGGACAATGCGGTATGGGCACCTTTTCATTCCAAAAAAGAGCCTTGGCGATTCATCCTGTACACAGGGGAGGGCCGGACAATATTTGCCGTCGCTATTCTGAAGACACGCCCGGAAGCATTCGTTCAACAATTCGGTGCACAGATACATGATACGTATTGCAGAAGACAAGCCTGCTCCAAAACCGCGTACTGCTGCTGTAGACTTGCTGACAGTTATAGAAGGCAATCATTCGGATAATTGTTGACAAGAGATCGTGGTCGGTTCCTGCTTTAAAAAAACAGAGGGCTGTCCCGCAAAGCCATTTCACGGCTTTGCGGGACAGCCCTAATTACTGGAAAGGCAGACTTACTGTGCTTCAGCCGTCCCGAACCTGCTGCGGTATTCCTTGGGTGTCATTCCCGTCTGCTTCTGGAACACCTTGGTGAAATAACGGCGTTCCTGATAGCCGACGCCCAAGCTGATGGCCGTGATGCTCTTATCGCTGCTGGCGAGCATGAATTTGGCAGCATCAATCCGCTGCTGCGTGACATATTCCACGAAGGTCACCCCGAAGCGGTTCTTGAACAGCAGGCAGAAATAACTGCTGCTGATGCCAATCGTATTCGCCACCTCATCAATGCCCAGATCCGCATGGAGGCGCTCCGTAATGAACTGAGCGGCCTGATTCATCAGCTGCTCCGGTGTTTTTTTGACAGGATCGTCAGCCATAGGCACTTCCTGAAACAACGGGATGCTGTTGTACAACTTATCCTTATACTGCCTGCTGCGTATCCGGGACCCGATCTCCCGCACCTTGTCGCCAAGCTCCCCATAATGAATCGGCTTGCAGATATATTCCTTCACACCCAGCCGGATCGCTTCACGCGCATAATCGAATTCCTGGTAGCCGCTGAGCAGCAGCACTTCGCTCTCCAGCCCCATCTCGCGCAGCTTGCCGATGAACGTCAGTCCGTCCATTACCGGCATACGGATGTCACATAGCACCAGATCGGGCGGCTGCTCCTCAGCAAGGCGCAGTGCCTCCATCCCGCTGCGGGCCATCCCCGCAACCTCCATCCCCATGTCCTGCCAGGGCAGCACAGTATTGAGATTGCTCAGAATAGGCGCTTCATCGTCAACCAATAATACTTTTAGCATAATGGCCTTCCCCCTGCCCGTATTTCGGAATGACGCACTGGATGATCGTTCCTTCCCCAGGACTTGCACATATGAAAATCCCATATCTGTCACCGTATTCGATCCGTATCCGGTCTGCGACACTGCGTACACCCAGCCCCCGCCGCTCCAGATGAATGCCCTGCCCGGGCTTGCCTGCCGGCTGCTGCTCTGCCGGATCATTCACCATGTATTGAAACATCGATAGCTGAGACGGGGTCATCCCGATTCCGTTATCCGTTATCCGCAGTATCAGATTGCCTTGGTTCTCCCACACCTTGACACTCACCAGACCCTTATACCCGATCCCCTCAAAACCATGCTGAATGCTGTTCTCCACCAGCGGCTGGAGCGTAAGCTTCAGAATTCCGCAGCCCAGCAGCTCTGGCGGAATCTCAAGCTCATAATCGAACAGGTCCTCGAACCGGAACTTCTGGATATCCAGATAATTGCGCAGATGCTTAACCTCTTCCTCCAGCGTAATCTCATCCCTGTCCTGAATGCTGATCCGCAGAATACTCGCCAGCCGGTAGACCATCTCACTGACCTTGCGTCCTTCATTCTGCACCGCCAGCACATTGATCGATTCCAGCGTATTGAACAGAAAATGCGGCTTGATCTGGGCTTGCAGCACACGCATTTCCGCCTGATTCTTGCGCTGCTGCTCCACATGAACCCGGCTGAACAGCGTGTTGATTTTGTCCATAAGATCATTGAAGCCTCTAGCCAGCAGCGTCATCTCATCGTTGCCCTTCTCCTCGACGCGGGTAGTGAGGTCTCCGTCCTCCACCCGGCGCATGAAGCGCACAATCACAGCAATCCCGCCTGTAATCCGGTTCATGAAGAACAGATTGAAGATGACAGCACCTAGAAGGCATAGGAACATCACTACGACGAACCAGCGGGCGAACACCGTCACCTCATGAGACAAAGTATCCCAGGAAGTGATGGAGACCAGACTCCAGGGATACTCCTTGAGATGGTAGACCGACAGAATGCTTTTCTCGCCGCCGAACTGTGTCTTGAAGCTCTGAAAGCCGGGCTTAAACATAATCTCCTTCGTGGTGAAGCCGCGGAAATCCTGCCCGTCCAGCTGCCTGTCCGGGTCGAGCAGAATTATCCCGTCATCGTTAACCAGCATGAAAGACACCTTCTGGTCGGTGCCGCCAATCTTAAGATTGCGGAAAATCGACTCGAACTCCCAGTTCTTGATCTGCACCACCAGAATGCCGATATTCTGAAAGAAGCTAAGCTCCTTAACCAGCCGGATTTGCGTAAATACAGCCTCCGTCCCGGTCAGCTCAGGGTACTCATGCGGGGCCAGCCATTTCGGAACCCCGTTCAGCTTCATGACCTCCTGGTACAGCTCGCTGCCTTTGAACTTATCATAGGGCAGGGTGCGGAAGTTCTCCTTGTTGAAGACCGAGACGATCTCCGAGCTGCCTTTCCCGTTGAAATTATACAGGAAGGCATAGCTGATCGACGGATGATTATAGAGCAGACTGCGGAAATTACGCTGGCTGGCATTCAGGCTGAGCTGCTCGGCATCGGTTAAATCCTGCTTGGAGGGATCATCCGCGCTGAGCGCCATATGAAAGACCGAGGTGGCAATTCCGTTGTCAGTCACATTGTCCATATCCTTGAACACATTAGAAATGCTGTAGCTGATCGCTTTGAGCGAATATTCGGATTGCTGGCTGTACTTCTTCTCAATGGAATTATAAGTCACGAAGAACATAATCATGCCAAGAATGAACAGCGGAATGATAATCAGGCCTAAGAATGCCGTAAACAATTTGTAGCGCAGATTCATCGGCTGTTGCTCCTGACATGATTGATATTATCCTTTTACACTGCCTGCGGTGACGCCTTCAATAATCTTCTCTTGCAGAACCGCATAAATCACGATGACCGGAACCACACTGTAGACAATTCCCGCAGACATCTGTGCGTAATTCATCTGATACTGATCGCGGAACTGGACCATCCCCACCGGGAGCGTACGCAGCTCGTCATTGGAGAGAAAATAGTTGGCCAGCAGGAACTCATTCCAATTTCCCAGGAAATTAACAATGAATACAGTAACCATCGCCGGAACTGTCAAAGGTACAATAATTCTAGCAAATATACCCGGGGCGTTCAAGCCATCCATGACCGCCGCTTCTTCGATTTCACTGGGCAGCGAACGCATGAAGGCCGCCAGAATAATGATCGTGAACGGGATCGCATTGGCAATGTAAGGAATAATCAGCGCCCAGTGGGTATTGAGGATTTGCAGCTTGCGGACAATCGTATAGATGGGCAGCATCAGCGCATTGTTCGGAATCAGCATCCCGATCAGAACCAGCGAGAAGAGAATGGTGTTCCACTTCCCCTGGCGCATCCGCGTGACTGCGAAGGCGAACATAGACGCGAGCAGAATAGACACTACAGAGGCCAGAACCGAAATATATAAGCTGTTGAAAAAATAAGTGCTGATCTTGGCATTCACCCAGGCTTCCACGTAGTTGGACCATTCGAAGCTCTTTGGAATGCCGAAGGGGTTGAGGGCAATCGCATTATTATCCTTCTTCACCGAAGAGAAAAGGACGAAGAGAAACGGAAACAGCACAATCACCAGATACCCCAGCAGAGCGATGTGCGGCAGACTTTTCTTCAGCGGGCGCGGCATCAGTATTCAATCCTTTCCGTACGGCGGGCAAACACCAGCTGGTAGAGGGCGGTTACCACGAGCGTGAACAAGAAGATCAGAACGGCGATCGTATTGCCGTACCCGTATTTGAAGTTGGTAATCGCATACTTAATCATATAGGTGGCCATCACCTCGGTTGAACCCGCCGGTCCCCCCTTAGTCATTACAATGACGATATCGGCAGCCTTCATCGCTCCGGCAATGGAGAGCATAATCACCACCGAGATGATCGGTACGATCAGCGGCAGTGTAATGCGTGTAGCCCGCTGGAACCCCGTAGCGCCGTCGATAGCCGCTGCTTCATCTAATTCACCGGGAATGGAGAGAATGGCCGCCAGCACCATGACAATATAGAATCCGGTCCACTGCCAGGCATTCGTGATCAGAATCGACAGCATGGCGAACCGTTCGTCCGACAGCCAGTAGACCGGCTCAATGCCGACCAGACCCAGTACTTTATTGAACAATCCAATGTTCGGCTCGTAGATGAAGCCCCAGAGAATCCCGATAACCGCTGTAGACATAATGGATGGCATGAATACCGCCGTCTTGTACAGTCCCTTCAGCTTCTTCACATTCGCAATCAGTAAGGAGAAGAACACAATCAGCGGCACCTGTATGCCTACGGAGAACAGAATGAACCAGCCGTTATTTTTCACGGAAATCCAGAAGCGTTCATCTCCCAGAGCTTTCTTGAAGTTATCCACTCCGGCGTATTTGACCGTCTCGGATACACCGTTCCAGCTGGTGAAGCTATAGTAGATCGAACTGAAGATCGGATAGATGAAGAACATAATGAACAGCACCAGTGCCGGAATAACGAACAGAATGAACACCAGAGGATTTCTCAGTGCCTTATTCATAGCTACCTCCATATTGCTTTTCTTTTGAAAAATGCACCCTGGAGCAAGCACCAGGGCACATGTAGTTTACCGCTTCTTCTTATTCCACTGCCGCGTTGGCCTCTTCCTGAATCTTCTGGAGTGCTTCGCCCATCTTCTCAGGAGTCGTCTGCCCGCCGATCAGGCTCTGAATCTGGATATTACTGATTTCAGTGGTGACATCCGCCTGAACCAGCGAGTCAAAGGCCGGGAAGGACGACTTGGAGCTGTTCAATACGGCAACAATCTCACTCATTAGATCATCCGTAATGTTCTTGTTCAGCACAGCCTGATCAATCTTCATGGCAGGCAGGACTCCGTCCTCTACCAGACCGCGCAGCTGCATCTCTTCATTGAACATATTCTTAATGAAGGATTTCACTGCTGCAAGCTGCCGCTCATCTTCACCCGCCGAAGCCGAGAAGCCATAACCATTGTTCACATCGCGCATCAGCGCCGTCTGATCCCCCACTCCGCCTTCAACCGCCGGAATATTGAAGAAGCCTACCTTGCCGATTAGACCTTCGCCGGATTGGCCGGCTTTGAACACGGAAGACTTCCAGGTCCCGTCATACATCAGGATGGCTTCACCGCTGGTGAACTGGGTAGTATATTCAGCATATTCGAAGCCCAGCTCTCCCTTCTTGAAGTAGCCTTTATCCACCCATTCCTTATATTTCGCCAAGCCCTTGATAACATTCGGATCATTCCACTTCGCTTCACCGGTAGCGAACTTCGCGGTCACATCCGGTCCGGCATAACGGGACCAGAGATGGTTAGCCAGCATCAGCGGTACCCACCCTGCTTTGGAGGCACCGGCCATCGGCACTTTACCATCCGCTTTAATATCGGCCAGCTGCTTCTCCAGTTCGGCGAAGGTCGTTGGAGCCTTCCAGCCCTTACCGGTATAGTATTCTTTATTATAGAAGAAGCCTTCTCCAGATCCGCCGATCGGCAGGCCGTAGATTTTGCCTTCATAGGTGAACGGGTCCAGATTGGAGAACTTGTCTTTGATCCCTAATTCATCAAGGATCGGGGTCAGGTCCAGCAGCTTGCCTTCTTTGGCATAGATCTTGGAGTCCGGGCTGCCGAACAGGTCGAAGATCTCCGGAGGGTTACCGGCCGCCATTTCACCGCGCAGCTTCTCCTTACGGTTCACATCCGAATCTACTCCATCAAGCTTGAAGGTCAGTCCAGGCACATCCGCCTGCACCTTGCCCACCACATCCTCCAGAATAGCCAGTCGTTTCTGTTTGTCCGCTCCAACCTGGGTATGACGGATCGTCATTTCAAAAGGCTCAGCATTAGCCGGTTCTTCCGTTGCGGCAGCATTGGTAGCAGCAGCCTCTTCCGTCGCAGCAGGCTCTGTCGTCGGAGACGCATTATTCTTGTTACCTCCACAGCCAGCCAGCAGCGCCGAGCTGACGAACATCAGGGACAACAGCAGTGTTAGACTTTTTCTCATTACGGGTGACCCTCCCTATTTAATGATTTCCCTTACAACTCTTATTATAGAAAACCAGATTTGTTACCGTAAGGTTAAGATTCATCTTCAATAGGGATAAAATCCTCTACTGGAAGCGGATTCAGTCAGATTTCCTGACATACAAAAAAGCGAAACTCCTCAAAATAGAAGCTCCGCTTTCGAAATTATTATATGCAATTAGACCAATGCAGACTCTTTACGGCCCTCTTCGATCAGCCGGTACGCACGCTGCACTTCTTCATCCGAAGGGGACTCCACCCCTTCAAGCTCATAGGGACGGCCGAGTTCTTTCCATTTGTAGATCCCCATTACGTGATAAGGCAAGATTTCGAACTTCTCCACACCATTTAAGGTGCCAATGAACCGTCCGAGATTCTGTAAATCCTCTTCCTTGTTGTGAATGCCGGGAACATAGACATGGCGAATCCACATTTTACGGTTATTATCAGATAACCAGCGGGCCAGCTTCAAGGTACGGTCATTGGATTTGCCGGTCAGCTTGATATGCGCTTCATCATCAATATGCTTCAGATCCAAGAGCACCAAGTCAGTAACATCCAGCAGATCGCTGATTTTCGATCCATCATTATAGCCGTTGGTATCAAGCGTGGTATGCAGATTCCAGCGTTTCTTCACCTCGGTGAACAGCTGCTTCACGAAATGCGCCTGGAGGGTTGGTTCACCGCCGGATACGGTCAGACCGCCACCGGACGTTTTATAATAATTCAGGTAAGGCTCAATTTCCGCCAGCACTTGCTCGACGGTCATTTCCTTGCCTTCATTCAATTCCCATGTATCCGGGTTGTGGCAATACTGACACTTGAGCAGGCAGCCCTGCATAAAAAGCACGAAGCGGATACCCGGGCCATCCACCGTTCCAAACGTCTCCAAAGAGTGGATATGTCCTTTAAGCATGAGATGTCATCCTTTCGAAAAAAAACTTAAAATTTTAACCACTTTCAGACAAGAGTGTACCGCCCTCTTGCAAGGGCGGCAGCTCTTTGATTGATTTCAGTTCTTGTAGAACAAGAATGCTTCTTACATGGAATCGTGGAATGTACGGTTGATAACATCCATCTGTTGTTCACGGGTCAGCTTGATGAAGTTAACAGCATAGCCGGATACACGAATGGTCAACTGTGGATAGTTCTCAGGGTGATCCATAGCGTCGAGCAGCTGTTCACGGTTAAATACGTTAACGTTCAAGTGCTGAGCGTTATTGTGGAAATATCCGTCCATCATGAAGACCAGGTTGGACTTACGGGAATCTTCGTCTTTACCCAGCGCCTTAGGAACGATGGAGAAGGTATTCGAGATACCATCCTGTGCATCGGAGTAAGGAAGTTTGGCAACAGAGTTCAGGGATGCCAGGGCGCCCTTCTTGTCGCGTCCGTGCATTGGGTTAGCACCTGGAGCGAATGGTTCGCCTTTTTTACGTCCGTCAGGAGTAGTACCAGTCTTTTTACCATATACAACGTTTGAAGTGATAGTCAGTACCGATTGAGTCGGCACAGCATCACGATACGTTTTGTTTTTGCGGATCATCGACATGAAGGTTTCAACCAGTTCAACAGCAATGCCGTCAACAGCGTCGTCGTTGTTACCGTAGCAAGGGAATTCACCCTCAGTTTCAAAGTCGATAGCAATGCCTTCTTCGTTGCGGATTGGCTTAACCTTAGCGTATTTGATTGCGCTCAGGGAGTCAGCAGCAACGGACAGTCCGGCAATACCGCAAGCCATTGTACGCAGAATGTCGCGGTCATGTAGCGCCATTTCGATACGTTCGTAGGAATATTTGTCATGCATATAGTGAATGATGTTCAGCGTATTGACATAAGTCTTAGCCAGCCATTCCATCATTGGTTTGAAGCGTTTCATTACTTCATCGTAATCCAGGTATTCAGAAGTGATCGCAGGATATTCAGGACCTACCTGAGCACCGGATTTCTCATCTTTACCGCCATTGATCGCATACAGCAGAGCCTTAGCCAGGTTGGCACGGGCACCGAAGAACTGCATTTGCTTACCGATACGCATTGGGGATACGCAGCAGGCAATTGCATAATCTTCACCCCAGTATGGACGCATTACATCATCGTTCTCATATTGGATAGCGCTGGTCTCAATAGATACCTTGGCACAATATTTCTTGAAGCCTTCAGGCAGCTTCTCGGACCACAGTACAGTCAGGTTCGGTTCTGGAGCCGGTCCCAGATTGTACAGGGTATGCAGGAAGCGGAAGCTGTTCTTGGTTACGCGGGTTGTGCCGTCTTCAGCCATACCACCGATGGATTCTGTTACCCAAGTAGGGTCACCGGAGAACAGGTCGTTATAGTCAGGCGTACGCAGGAACTTCACGATACGCAGCTTCATTACGAAATGGTCAACGATTTCTTGAGCTTGCTCTTCAGTCAGAGTACCTTCTTCAACGTCACGTTGAACATAGATATCAAGGAAGGAAGATACGCGTCCCAGAGACATTGCCGCACCATTCTGTTCTTTAACAGCTGCCAGATATCCGAAGTATACCCATTGTGTAGCTTCTTTGAAGTTCATTGCCGGCTTGGAAATATCCATGCCATGAGCTGCGGCCATTTGTTTCAGTTCGCCCAGAGCACGCATTTGCTCGGACAGCTCTTCACGCAGACGGATAACATCTTCTGTCATGGAGTCTACTTCAAGCTCAGCCAGTTGCTGCTTCTTGTCTTTAATCAGGAAATCAATACCATACAGAGCAATACGGCGATAGTCGCCGATGATACGTCCGCGGCCATAAGCATCAGGAAGGCCTGTGATTACGCCGGATTTACGCACAGCTCTCATATCTGGTGTATATGCATCAAATACGCCCTGGTTATGCGTTTTGCGGATGTTCGTGAACATGTCAACGATATTCTGCGGAAGCTCGAAGCCGTAAGCCTTAGTAGCATCGATCATCATCTTGATACCGCCGAACGGTTGGATGGAACGTCTGAAAGGCGCATCAGTCTGAACGCCGACAATCTGTTCCTTGTCCTTGTCAATGTAACCAGGAGCATGGGAAGTGATAGTGGAGACAGTATCGAGGGAAACGTCCCATACGCCGCCTCTTTCTCTTTCTTCCTTACTCAGCTGGGAGATAATCTTCCACAGTTCAGTTGTGTTGCTGGTAGGACCTACAAGGAAATCTTCAGTTCCTTCATAAGGCTTGATGTTCTTGGCAATAAAGTTATTAACGTCAACTTTCTTGGACCATGTACCCTTTGTGAAATTTCTCCAGCCAGACTTAACCTCTTGTACTTCTTTTTCAATCACCGACATGCTAAATCCCTCCATTTATATTTAGTATATTTGTAGAGATCGCGGGCTTGAAGGTTAATCCCGTGTCTCGTGATCCCGTAGCTGACAGTTGTTATAAAATTCACAATCACATCTTTATATCAGGGATCGTTGTCTATATAAACATTTTAGTTTATTTTCTGAAAAAGGACTGTGACAAATATCACTCTTTCGGTGATATTTGTCACTTCCATCCAGTCCCATATTAACCTTTAACCTTATTCTTTGCCAGGCAACCGTTAATTAGTTATCGAATTTGCCGTAGAATGCGTTGCGGTATACATCAGCAAGCTCGGATACCAGCGGCATTTTAGGGTTGGCAGTTGTACATTGGTCTTCAAATGCACGGTCAGCCAGATAGTCTACACGGGATTCGAAGTCCTTAGGATCGAAACCAAGCGCCGAGAAGGATTCTTCGATGCCGAGTTTTTTGTTCATGTCGCGGATCGCATTGATCAGGCTCGTTACGCCTTCTTCGGTAGTGCGTGCTGGCAATCCCAGAATACGGGCGATTTCAGCATACCGTTCGTCTGCTACAAAGTGCGAATATTTAGGGAACGAAGCGAACTTCGTAGGCTTCTTGGCATTGTAGCGAATAACATGCGGCATCAGGATCGCATTAGTGCGGCCATGTGCGGTGTGATACTGTCCGCCCCATTTGTGCGCCAAGCTATGGTTAATTCCCAGGAATGCATTAGCAAAGGCCATACCGGCAAGTGTCGAAGCGTTGTGCATTTTCTCACGGGCCAGCTTGTCGCCTTGCAGTGCGGATTTCTCCAGCCACTGGAATACCAGCTGAATGGCTTTGATTGCCAGACCATCGGTATAGTCACTGGCCATTACGGATACATAAGCTTCGATTGCATGTGTCAATACGTCCATCCCTGTATCGGCAACTGCAGTTCTTGGCAAGCTGTATACAAACTCAGGATCGATAATAGCTACGTCTGGAGTCAGCTCATAGTCGGCCAGCGGATATTTAGTATTATTACCCGTAGTCTTATCTGTGATAACTGCGAACGAGGTTACTTCGGAACCTGTACCGGAAGTTGTAGGAATCGCAACGAATTTCGCTTTGTTGCCGAGCTTAGGGAATTTGTATACCCGCTTGCGGATATCCATGAACTTCTGCTTCAGACCGTTGAAGTCAGCATCCGGATGTTCGTAGAACAGCCACATGCCCTTGGCAGCATCCATTGGGGAACCGCCGCCGAGTGCGATAATGCAGTCCGGCTGGAATCTGTTCATCATTGCCGCGCCTTTTTCTACAGTAGTTGTCGATGGATCCGGTTCAACTTCCGAGAACACTTCAATGGCTACAGGAGTCTGACGTTGACGCAGATAGTGCTCCACTCTTTCAACATATCCCAGTTTCACCATCATAGGGTCAGTGATAATGGCTACACGTGTAATGTCAGGCATTTTGGCCAGATACTGAGTGGCTCCCTTTTCGAAGTAAATCTTGTCAGGTACTTTAAACCATTGCATATTCACGGTACGGCGGTTCACCCTTTTCACGTTGATCAGATTGATGGCAGTCACGTTCTGCGATACCGAGTTGCGTCCGTAAGATCCGCAGCCCAGTGTCAATGAAGGGATATTAGTGTTGTAAATATCGCCGATTGCGCCGTGTGTGGATGGCGAGTTGACGAGAATACGTCCGGTCTGCAGACGGTTGGAGAACTTCATGATTACTTCTTCGTTGTTGGAATGGATAGCCGAGCTGTGGCCCATGCCGCCAAATTCAACGATTTGAGCTGCGCGTTCGATACCCTGGTCAGCATTCTTCACTTTGTAGCAAGCCAGAACCGGGCTCAGCTTCTCAGCGGACAATGGATATTTAGTACCTACACCTTCAAGCTCAGCTACCAGGATCTTCGTTCCGGCAGGAACCTGAATGCCGCACATTTCAGCGATCTTCACAGCGGATTGGCCAACGATAGCCGGGTTAACTGCACATTTCTCTACGTTCATTGCGCCGCTGGTCAGCTTAGCTGCTTCTTCTTTGTTCACAAAGTAACAGCCGTTCGCAATCATTTTCTTTTTCACTTGATCGAAGATGGCTTCTTCAATGATAACTGCCTGCTCGGAAGCACAGATCATACCATTATCAAAAGTCTTCGACAGGATAAGGTCAGTTACAGCCTGATCAATATCAGCACTCTTCTCAATGAAGGCAGGCACGTTACCAGGACCTACGCCGAGTGCTGGTTTGCCGCAGCTGTAAGCTGCCTTGACCATTGCCGATCCGCCGGTTGCCAGAATCAGTGCAACGTCCGGATTGTTCATCAGTGCGTTTGTTTTGTCCATCGTAGGAAGCTCAATCCATTGGATGAAGTTCTCAGGTGCGCCTGCTGCTACGCCTGCATCATGCAGAATTTTGGCTGCTGCCGCACTGCACTCTTGCGCTGACGGGTGGAAACCGAATATAATAGGGTTACGTGTCTTAGCGGAAATCAAAGCCTTAAACATCGTGGTGGATGTTGGATTGGTTACCGGTGTGATACCCATAATGATTCCGACTGGTTCAGCAATCTTCTGGAAGCTGTCATAAGCGTTATCCTCAATAACGCCTACAGTCTTGTCGTACTTAATACCGTGCCAGATATATTCAGTGGAGAAGATGTTCTTTGTAATTTTGTCTTCGTATACTCCGCGTCCTGTTTCTTCAACAGCCAGTTTTGCCAGGTACATATGCTTGTCGAGTCCGGCCAGCGCC
Organism: Paenibacillus sp. FSL R7-0302; assembly: GCF_038006885.1. Taxonomy (NCBI): domain Bacteria; kingdom Bacillati; phylum Bacillota; class Bacilli; order Caryophanales; family Paenibacillaceae; genus Paenibacillus; species Paenibacillus sp. FSL R7-0302. The sequence goes on along the minus strand of NZ_JBBOWB010000001.1, from coordinate 1,698,017 downwards.
ATTGCATGAACGATTGTGTTTGTCTGCTCTTGATCCAGGCCCATGAACGCTTCGTGGGCTTTCTTTGCTTTATCCACCAAAACCTGAATGTACTCTTCAGCGGTGGTTTGTTTCACTTGGGCGGCGACTTCGTTTTTAACTGCCATCTCCCTCGTCCTCCTGTCAATTTTTAGGTTGTTTCTTTCTATACATTTATCTTAGCACATCCTTTTCACCTTGTATAGTGAAATCTTTCACAAAGTTTAAAGTTTTTTTTGAGTTGTTTTCAAAGCGCTTTCATTCGATCATATACTAGCGTTTCTTCCATATTATATGTAATATTTAATTGATATTTGTCTATTCTGCGAACGCAATACGGCAGGTTACAGTGTTGATGGCCCACTTTGCCTTGCGATGCCGGGCGGGACTCAGGAATTCTGCTCATGAATGCCAAGCCGTCACCTCGGTTCATCCATGGCTCTTCTATAGACTCACTCTGACGGTGAATATAAATATAAATCTCTGCTTACAAGTGGAAACGGCTTTGTCGCCCTTTTAAAGGACGGTACCGTTTCAGCGAGAATGATCAGGATGCTGTATAGCGCGAAGCACATAAATTCTTATCTTTGAACAAAATTACCCTGCGGGTGAACAATGCTAATGCCTCTCTCACCGGCCGCTTTTAAGGAGCAGTAATGTTGCAGTTTTTGCAGGATTTCTCTATACCTTTTACGGGTTGCAAGTACAATGTTGCATTATTTGCACAAATTTCGGTGTTTAGAGCACGTTAGCGCTGAATTTGTTGCAGTTCGTGCAGGATTTCAGCATTGACCGCTTCTTTGGGGCAGTAATGTTGCCCTTTTGGCAGGATTCCTCTTAAAATGTTACTGGCATAATTTCCTGAAAGGAAAAAAAGGAGACAGCTTCTCCGCTGTCCCCCCTTATTCATCTCTTCCCCCAAGTCTAGAAAGAGACATCCCAGGCTACTCTACCTTAATCGTATCGAAGAATTTCTTCTGTACGGTTGCGGCTGCTGCATCGAGTTGGGCCTTGGAGTCCGTGCCTTCCTTGGCAAACAGCTCCTGGATGACATTGGACATGGTTGCATAGTAGTCCTGGGTATTGTACTGCGCCTCAGGTTTGCCGTCGAGCAGAGCCATAATATCTGTATTGTATTGATATACGATATCAGAGTATTTGTCATACACTGCTTTGGTTTTCTTGCCGAACTCGGAATCAGCGGCATAGTAATCAAGAAGCGGCGGAATGAAGTATTTGCCGTCCGCCTTGCGCTGCTGCAAAATGGCATCGAGCGCTTCCAGGCCTTTATCCGAGAAATAGTCGAAGGTAATATAACGGAAGGCCATCTCCTGCTCATCCTTGCTGGCATTCGGGTTAATGACCAGATAGTCGCCGCCGAGCACGCCGGTATGCTTGCCGCCCTTCTCAGCCGCAGGCATTGGATAGGTCAGCACATCCTCAGGCTTGAACCCGCCCTGGTTAAGCGCCTGTTCTATGACTCCGTCTGATCCGGCCATTACCATCGCGGTACGGCCCTGCTGGAAGGCACCTACCGCATCGCCCCAGCCGAGCGCCCAATCCTGGGGAACGGCCCCAGCTTCCCATCTCAGCTTCTTATAGAAGTCCAGTGCTTTGATCCCGGCTTCGGAATTGAAGGTTGCCACCACCTTGCCGCCTTCAATCTTCTGAATCTCTCCGCCTGCTTCAAACAGGAAGTTGGTCCAGTTCCAGCCTGCTTCGTTGCCCTTGCCCATTGGCGCAATCCCGGAGATGCCTTTCTTGGGATCGGCGACTCCTTTGGCTGTGTTCAGCATGTCGTCCCAGGTCCAATCCATTGGAGGTACGGCTACACCTTTGTCATCCAGCATCTTCTTGTTGATCATTGTTGTAGTGACGTAACCCTTCTGGGTAACCCCATACACCTTGCCGTCGATGATGAACTGGCTCTGCAGCACAGGGTTGATCTGATCCTTGAACTCATAGTTGTTCCACAGATCGGTGATGTCGGCTACCCAGCCCTTCTCAATCAGGAATTTGGCTTCGGTGGCATACGTGTTGAAGAAGGTCGGCGCTTCATTCGCTGCCATCTTCACCCCGATCTCGCTTACATTATACTGCCAGTCGTCCTTGACGATCTCCACGTTCGGATAGACTTCCTGGAACCGCTTGATTTTGTCATCCTCCTGCGCTCTCACCTCGGTCAGGTCCGGCGTTGGATAGTGGATTTTGATTGTTACCTTTCTCTGGGTGATATCGTCAGCCGGTGCTGCAGACGGAGTGGCTGACTCTTCGGCCGCCTGGGTTGCTGCTGGTGCAGGTGTCGCTTCTCCCCCGTCAGCCGCCGGCTTGTTGCCGTTATTATTGCCGCCGCAAGCAGACAATAACGTCCCCGTGACCAGGAGGCAGGCGAATACGCTGGAAACTTTACGCATGGTAACTCCCCTTTTCCATATCATAATGAGCTTACAAGTTCATCTTAAAAGAGAAACCGTTTACAAACGAGGTGTATTTATATCCCCTTCATGTGCAGGTTTACGATCTCAACCGGACCTCTTCCTTCCTGCTTAGCCTTTGACCGCAGACAATGAAACTCCGCGCATAATGAACTTCTGGAAGACCAGGAACACGAGGATCGGCGGCAGAGAGACGATGAACAGAATTGCGAATTTGATGTTCGTGTTCAGTGCTTTTACATTAATAACGTACTTATAGATGGCGGTAGCGAGCGTATACTTCTCCTCACTGTGCATGACCAGCGACGGCCAGAACCAGTCATTCCAGGCTGTGGAGAAGATGAAGATCGCCAGTGTTGCAAAAATCGGAACCGACAGCGGCACCGCGATGGTGAAGAAGCTTCTCGGCTCCGAAGCCCCGTCCATCCGTGCGGCTTCCAGAATCTCGGGATGAATCCCGTCGAAAAAATTCTTAAGCAGCAGGAAGAAGAACGTGTTCGCGCCTGCCGGCAGCCAGAAGGCCGCATATTGATTGAGCAGGCCCAGCTCCTTCAGATTGACAAAGTTCGGAATCATATAGCTCGTGGCCGGAATGAACAGCGTCATCAGGAAGAAGAAATAGAAGGCCTTGCGGTAAGGCACATTCATCCGTGAGATACTGAAGGACGCGAGTCCCAGTACAATTAAGGTTGCAACCATATTCCCTGCAAAAATATAAAGGGTGTTCCGCAGAAACATGGCCAGATCGATATAATCCAGCGCATCCTTCAGATTGCCGAAATGCCATTCCTGCGGAAAAAAATGCGGCGGAAAGGAATTGACCTCGATATTCGACTTTAGCCCGTTGAACATCGTCATGAGGATGGGGTACAGCATGCTGAATATCATCAGGACAATGAACAGCACCATAATTCCGTAGACCACCCTGTTGCTGGTCTTTTTCAGGTCATGCTCCGAGAGAATACCTCTGTCTGCGCTCTTCATCCTAGTTGTCCTCCTTGTTAAGCTTGAACTGAAGAATGCCCAAACCGCCCAGAACAACAAACATCAGCATCCCCAGCGCAGTCGCCGTACCATAATCCAGTCTAGTAAAAGCATACTTCACAATAAGCAGCGCATACGTCAGGGTAGCATTGTTCGGCCCCCCGTCCAGCAAGGCCATCTGTGACTGGTAGCCCTGAGAGGTGGCGATGACCTGAAGAATCAGCATCAGCAGAATCAGATTGCGCAGCGAAGGCAGTGTGATGTGGCAGATACGCGCCCAGACTCCGGCTCCGTCAATCTCGGCGGCTTCATACCAGTCCCTGGGAATACTAAGCACCGCAGCAAGATAGATCAGCATCCCCGAGCCGAACTGCTGCCAGGTCTCCATGAAGACCAGCGAGATCATCGACCACCGGGTATCGGTCAGGAAGGCGATCTGCTCCACTCCGGTGCTGCCGATTACCGCATTTATCGGTCCAACGGGATCATACAGCCAACGCCACAGCCCGTATAGGACTACAGCAGGCATGACGTATGGCAAATACGCAGCAACGCGCACGAATCCGCCGAATTTCCGCAACTCGGAGATGGCAATGGCAAAGGCAATCGGAACCCAGAAGCCGATCACCAGGCAGAGCAGCATATAGTACAAGGTGTTTTTGACAGCAATCAGCACATCGGGGTCAGTAAGTGCCCTGGCATAATTGTCCAGGCCGACGAAGGTATTCCCTTTGACGAAATCAACGGTGTAGAAGCTGTACAGGAACCCTTTGAAGATAGGCACCCACATAAACATAATGAAGATAATCAATGCGGGGACAAGAAACATCACGCCCCAATAATTCTTTTTCCAGCGGTTCTGCTTGTACGGCTTGCTCTCCAGCTCCGCTGGAAGGTGATCATGTAACGCAGCAGACTGATTCATTCCGGCTCCCTCATTCCTGTCGTCTTTCAGCACTTTTCGGGAAAGCGCCTCCTGTCTTCATTGTAGGAAATGAGGGAGAGACTTAACATGTCTATATCTATGGCAATCGTAAGCGTTCTTACTTCTTCAGTTCGCTGGGGCTGAGCCCGTAGTATTTTTTGAAAATTTTGCTGAAATGCTCCGGCGACTCGTATCCTACCCGCTCCGCAATCTCATACCGCCGCAGATCGGTGTTCAGAATCATCTCCCGGCTGTCCTCCATCCGCAGCTTAATGACATATTCCCACAGGTTATAGCCTGTATTCTTCTTGAACAGATAGCTCAGATAATTAGGGCTGACATGATTCTTCTTGGCTACTTCATGGATCGTCAGACCCTTCTGGGCGTAATTCCCGTCAATGTATTCCTTTGCCTTCTGCACGATCAGATTGCTGTGCGTGTGCAGTTCCTCGGGTGACGGATCAGCAGCATAGTTGTTCCAGTTGAAATCCCCATAATAGAACACATAATGATCGGCATGCTCGTTGTTCCAGAGGATCGCCTTCGAGGCTTGCCGGTTCAGCACATCCATGAAGCTCAGCCCCTTCAGAATCTGGCTGATGCCGATGACAGCCCGGAGCTGCAAATAGCGGTTAATATTGTAGTGGAGGCTGCGACCCAGCACCTCCAGCCGGTTCAGCTGGCCGGTGGATGGCTCCTCGTAGCTCTGCTCATCCCACTGAATCAACACGGTAATCTCACCGTCCGGCGAATAGAACGCGGTAGAATTCCACTCCTGGTCCAGCAGCTCCTTGGCAATATTCAAGGCGGCGTAACGCAGCAGGCTATGATCGCGGGTAGTGTACCTCTGCTCAGGCCGGTCTTGCGGCAGGGGAAGCTTGATTTTGATCACCGCAAAATACGGCCCCTGCAGCCTCAGCTCATCCAGCTTGCGCCGCTTCTCCTCTGCCCCCAGTACCGCCGCAGTCTCCGTAAGCAGACTGTTCAGCAGCTCACTGTACTCGGGAAGCGGCTCCTCCAGGCGGAAGCGGTCTCCATTCCCATCCATGTAAGTGGCCAGCTCCGGCGACGGTCTATTCATCTTCAGGACGACACTGCGCACCGAATCCAGGAACTGCTCACTGTTCAGCGGCTTGATCAGATAGTCTCTCGCCCCCAGCCGGACGGCCATCTGGGCATACTGAAAGGTCTCATGCGCAGAGATGACGATCGTCTGCATCCAGGGCCTGGTCATTTTGGCATGCTGCATCAGTTCGATCCCGCTCATCGCCCCCATCTGGATATCGGTCACAAGCAGATCGATCTCCTCCATACGGATACAATCCAGTGCCTCATACCCGCTGCCGGCCGTATAGATATGGTCAATATCCAGCCCGGAAGCAGCCAGCAGACTGGTCAGTCCTTTGCAAATGAGCGGCTCATCATCAACAACCAGTATATTGAACACCGTATTCTCTCCTCTACTCTATAGTCTCTGACTTCGGAAGGATCACACTTACTATCGTGCCTCCGCGCTCGCGCGCTCTATAGCTGATCCCGTAATCCCCGCCGAAGTGCAGCTGCACACGCTGATGGATATTGCGGATACCGTAGCCGTTAACCGGGTTCGGGCTGTCATCATTGAGTATCTGTTCGATAGCCTTATAATCGACCTGCTTATAGCCGTTATCCTCAATGGTAATCCGAATCCGGCCATCCTCCAGCACAGAGGTAATAATGATTTCGCCGTCCTCCTCCATATGCTTAACCCCGTGGATAATGGCATTCTCGATCAGGGGCTGTAGAGTGATCTTGGGAATCAGATTCCTGGTCGTCCCGGGAGCGATATTCCAGATAACGGCGAACACATAATCATGCCGGTGCTGCTGGAGCTTGATGTAGGCACCGGCATGTTCCAGCTCCTCTTCGAGCGTGATCAGCTCCCGGCCCCGGCTTAAGCTGATCTTCATCAGCTTGGATAATTCCTTGATCATTTCCGCGGATTCCACGTTGCCTTCGAGCGAGCTTTTCCAATAAATACTCTCCAGAGTGTTGTACAGCAGATGCGGGTTGATCTGCTGATAGAGCAGCTGCAGCTGCGATTCCTTCTGCTTCAGCTCCATCTGGTATTTGTACATGATCAGGCTGTTGAGCCTGCGGGCCATATCATATGTGGCGTTAATCAGCACACTGACCTCATCGTTGCTTCCTCTGCGGGGAGTCTCGGGCACACGGTTGCCCGGCTCATACTTGCGCACAAAAAAAGCCAGCTTCTGCAAAGGGGTCATCAGCGAACGCCAGAAGTAGGTAATGATGATCAGTCCGAAGAGCGCGTAAGCCACCGTTATGTATTGAATGACGCGTTTCATTTCGTTCTGCTGCTGGAGCAGGGATTTGACGGGTACCTTGTAGACCAGCTTTTGCTCAAAGGCATGATTGTTGTTCACCACATAGATGAAGTCATCAGTGATAATATCCTCGGTTCCCTCAGGATCTCCCCCCTCCGAGCCGTCCGGCAGGACGATCACTTCTCCGGTTGAATTCGTGGTAGAGGCCAGTACACGGTTGCTCATATCCGTCAGATAGATTTCTCCGTCCGGCAGAGAGATGGATCTCAGCGATTCACCGATCTTCGATTCCATCTTGGTCACCACCAGCACGCCGAGCGTCCCTTCTCCACGGTAGATATTATTGACAGCCCTGACATAAGTAAGTGTCTTCAGATCTTCGGCTTGCGGACTCAGCTTCTCTACGAACATCAGGTAGCCGCGCCCCCGCTGCTGCACCACTTGATCGAACCAGAACGGCCTCTCCTCCTTGGAGAAAAAATAAACCCCCGCCTTCTTCACCTGCGGAAAATTGGGAGCGAAAAAGTAGTAGTTATCGGGATCATATACATACAGCGAGTAGTAAATCCCGTCACCCCGCTCCGCTCCCTGCGAATAGCTGCCGAGCAGCTTCTCTATCGTCTCATAGCGCTTCACGCGCTCCATCACCGTGTCGTCCCCGCGCATATTGAGCTGCTGGAGGACCGGATTCTGGATGACGGTGGTCGTGATTTTGTTCACCGTATCGATGTCCCTGTTAATAATGGCGAAATTCTGCTTGTTCAGCTCCACGTAGGCATTGGTCACATGACGCTTCAGAATCTCCTCTGCCTTGTAGTTGCCGTAGCTGTTCAGAATCAGAATAGGCGTAATCATGATCAGGAACAGCAGAATCAACTGCTGCTTCACACTGAGCCGGACAATGGGTTTTACAAGCGTGGACAACATCTGGATTCACCTCCAGTTCCAATAATACAAGTGGAAACGGCGTTGCCGTCCTTTTAAAGGACGGTACCGTTTCAGCGAGAAATAAAAGGATAAGTTATCATGTGAAACAAATGAGTTCTTATATTTTAACAAACCTACAAGCGCTTACACAGGTTTATTTCAAAGTTGTTTATGTCTATTTGTATGGAGTTTTTCAGCCAAGTGAAAACCAGCCCACACACGAACACCCCGTGTTGGACTGGTTTTATAGTGTTTCATCCTGAGCACATTGAGCCGGACGGCTTATGCTAGCTGTAATTCTTCCTTTACTGTTCTCAAAAAAGCAAGCACAGCAGCAATCATCTGCTCCAGCCCCGGTTGTTCAATCGGAAAATGACCTGCACCCTCTAGAATCACAGATTCTTTCCTGCCTTTAAGATGGTCATAAAATGGTCTGCTGAAACGGTAAGGCGTCATAGGATCTAATTGAGGATGAACGAGTAATACCGGACAAAGGTCAAACTGCTGAGGTTTCAGGACCGGTTTCATATTTAGAAAGGTTCTTAATAAGCGTAAAGGGATTTTTGTTCCTGCCGCATGAGGATCATTCATAATGAGTCTGGTCAGTTCAGCGTTGTTCGTGATCCATTTCATCCGGGATACTTTATTCACAGAGATATGCAAGGAATCTAACACCAAAGGGAATTTGCTCATTAAAAATCCCCCTAACCGGCTAATGAGTTTGTTGGGAGCTAGCTGATCACGAACCTTCACCTCACTCGTATCCACAAATGTCGTTGCAATCAACCCTTTGACCTGCTTACTTTGTACTGCGGTGTGATAAGCCAACATGCCGCCAATACTGGAGCCCAGCAGAATAACAGGCTTGCCGTCCCGTTTCAGCTCCTGTTCGATTAGTTCATTCAGGATGTCAATCCAGAGTTGATAATCCAATGATCCCCCTGAATCGGTATAGCTTAGACCATAGGGAGGCAGATCCGGAGAGACGACTTCATAACCATAGGTTTGCAGCATGCGCGCATAAGGCGCGAGCAATCTTCCATTGCCTCCAGCGCCATGAATGAAAATAATTTTTAATGGTGCATCTGGAGCAGGCATACGGTCCAGATGAATATGGGCATTATTCCAGATCATCCATTCCTCTGTCGGCAGATATCCTGCATGGACCTGCATTTCTTCAGGGAAAAATCTTTGGTATTGTTTCCAATAAGTCACCGATTGGTTATAGGATGAATCCTTGTTCATGAATAAGCTGTTCCTCTCTCAGGGGACCGGGATTTCTTTTTCCATAATGTAATCATCCATGACGAATCCGTTCCCGATATCTGCCACTTGTTCCCTAAGGGTCCGAAAGCCCTTTCTTGTATAGACCGCAATACTTGATTCATTATCACGATTGACCGTTAGCCAAATATGAGTCAGGTTCCGCTCCTGACACAGCTTCTCCAGGAAGACCAACGCCTGGCTGGCATAGCTGCGCCCCCTGTACTCCTTGCCTATATAGAACTTGCTCAGGAAGAGCTTCCCTTCCACTTGTCTGGCCGACATATACCCCACCGTGGAGCCATCCCCGCTATGGATTAAGTAATATTCGTAACCCTGCTCATGGATCTGCTGCGTAATCGCTGGAACCGACTGGTACTTGCCAAGCATATACTCGATCTGCTCGGAAGTAATAAGGGTGATATAATATTCGCGCCATATCTCTGCTGCCAACCGGGCAACCTCAGCAGTTTCTTCCGCTGTATTCACTTGTGAAAATCTAAGCTCCATAATATGTACCTGCCTTCCCTGAGTCTCTCGTATCACCCTATCCTTGGACACGGACATTGAAGCAGAAGTTCACGCTCTCGTATATCCGTTTAATTGCAGCCACGAGGCACAGGCATCCGTCCATGTCTTGGTGTGCGGCTCTTCAGGGGCTAAGCCCAGACCGTGTACACCGTGCGCATAGATATGCAGATCGAACGGAACCTTATGACGGCTAAGACCTGCGGCGAACAGCAGGCTGTTCTCCACCGGAACATAATCATCATCAGAGGTATGCCAGAGGAACGTTGGCGGCGTGTCCGGGGTCACCTGGAACTCGCTGCTGAGCTTAAGTGACAGCTCTGCATCGGGAACGGCTCCCAGCAGATTCTCCTTCGAGCCCTGATGTGTCACCCCTTCGGTCATCGAGATAACCGGGTAGCATAGAATGAGGCGGTCAGGACGGCTGGACAGCCGCTCCAATGGCTCCGGGTGATCAGGATTGCCCGGAGCATAAGATACCCCGGCGGTAGAAGCGAGATGTCCGCCCGCCGAGAAGCCCAGAATACCGAGACGGTCCGGGTCGATGCCGAATTCGTCCGCCCGGAAGCGAATTGTGCGCAGCGCTCTCTGAGCATCCAGCAGCGCACTCGGGTATTGGTAAGGCGCAACACGGTAGCGCAGCACGAAGGCGGAGATGCCCAGCGTATTCAGCCACTCCGCAACCGGACCGCCTTCATGGTCGGCACGCATCGCATACCCGCCTCCCGGACAGACCAGAACAGCGGCATTCCCCTTGCCTTCAACTAAATAAGGTGTAATCGCAGGCTGATCCTCTTCACTGGCTCCCAGCGCTCCAGGCGCACTTTCAGGCCATAGCAACAACGTTTCCATCATCATCCCTCAAGCTTTCCTTCTATAATAGAATAGATAATAGAGGAAAAAGTTCCTCAAGGGCCATTCTATCAAGGTCTTACAATTCATGCAATCCGGATATCACCAGATCCGCTGCCTTCAGCACTTCAGGCTTCCCGATGCCGACCACCTGCATTCCTGCAGCCTTGCCGGCGGCTACTCCGGCCTCGGCATCCTCGAACACCACGCAGTCCTGCGCCTGCAGCCCCAGCTCCCGGCAGGCGGTCAGGAACACCTCAGGGTCCGGCTTCGCCCGAGAGACCTTATTGCCGTCTACCACCACATCGAACAGCCCCGTGATATTCAGCTTATCCAGTATGAATTCAGCATTCTTACTCGCAGAGCCAAGGGCAATAGCCACGCCGCGTGCTCTGAGCGCACTTAGATAGGCTCTGACACCGGGCAGCAGCTCTGATTCATCCAGGCCTGAGATATATTCTACATAGAGGCGGTTCTTCTTCTCCGCCATCGCCAGCTTCTCTGCTTCGCCGAAGCTCAGACCGCCGATCTGAAGCAGAATATCCAGCGACCGCATCCGGCTGACGCCCTTCAGCCGCTCATTGTCCTCTTCGGTGAACGGGAAGCCCAGCTCCCCGGCGAGCGAACGCCAGGCCAGATAGTGATATTTAGCCGTGTCTACAATCACGCCATCCAGATCGAAAATAGCACCCTTCATATGCTCCAGCATCATGTCATAATCCTCTCTGATTGGACTCAGACGCTAACTCCAGGATTGCACCGGGCGGGCACGGCACAGACTCACCGCCGAATCCGGCGAAGCTTACCGCTTCGCGGTTGCCGGGCGCTGCCGTAACCGTGATCTCTTCGCGGCCGATCCGCAGCCGGAAGCTGCCTCCGCGCAGAATCACCGGCAGCTCAATGGAACTCCAGGTCTCCGGCAGAGACGGCTTAAGGGTAACGGTCTGTCCATCAAAGCGCACACCCGCGAAGCCAAGAACCACAGCCATCCATGCGCCTCCATTCGCCGCCGGATGCGTCCCGCCAATATAGAGATCGCCGACATACTGCTTCGACTCCCCGGTAAGATCTACGGTGGCAGTGCGCATGAAATAAGGATATCCCCAGTCCGGCAAGCCGATATCCGCTGCAGCCAGTGCGTAGATACATGCACTGAGGCTGGAACCATGCTCGGTTCGCGGCTCATAGAATTCCCAGTTGGCCTGCTTCACTTTCCTGCTGTATCTGTCCCGGAACAGGTGCAACATCAGCACCACATCGGCCTGCTTCAGGATTCTTGTGGTAGCAGCCAGCCCATTGCCTCCGCCCCAGTACTCATTCGGGTGAATGACCCGTGCCCTCAGCTCAGCCAGAGACACATCCTCCAGTTGCAGATAACGGTCGAATTGTTCAATCACCAGCGTATCCGGGTCCGGCTGCGGAACATAGAGCTGTGCCAGCATGGCTCTGAATTCATCCAGGAACGGCCCGTCTGCGTAAGATTCAGCAAGACCGTTATACACGGCCGGATATTTGTCCTGCAATCTTTCTGCTGTCTGCAAGGCAATCTTCAGTGTCTCCTGAACCATAGCGCTCGTAAATGCGTTATTATTCACGCGCTCGTGATATTCATCCGGGCCGGTAACATCCAGCAGCTCATACCGCTGCTTCACGGGATTATAATAAGCATAGGAATAGAAGAAACGCGCACATTCCCAGATGACCTCCGCCCCGCCGTCCGCCAGGATGCTGTCATCTCCTGTGAAGGTCACGTATTGCCAGAGGCCGTGCACGACATCTGCACTGATATGAATCTGCTTATCGCGGAAATAGGTCCTCATGGGTCGCCCGGTAAATACATCGTTCACATTGAACAGGGTACAGGCATCATCCCCTGTATCCTGACTCTCCCAAGCATAAAAAGCCCCCAAATATCCATACTCCGCCGCCTTCCGCCGCGCACCGTCCAGCGTGTGGATGCGGTACATCATCAGGTTACGGGCGGTGCCCGGGTCGCTGTGCAGGAAAAAGGGCAGCATGAACATTTCTGTATCCCAGAATACCGCGCCCTTATAGACCTGGCCCGACAGCCCGCGTGCCGGAATGGATACTCTCGCAGACAGCGTAGGTGCAATGATCAGCAGCTGATACATACTGTACCGCAGCGCGAACTGCGCCTCCTCATCGCCTTCAATGACACAATCACTGCGTGACCATCGCTGCGCCCACTTCCGGCTGTGAGCCTCCAGCAGTCCGGCATACCCTGTCTCAGCGGCGGCCTGGACGGTCTGCACCGCCCGCTCATCAGGTCCATCTTCTGCAGGATCGCCTTCGCCATCCAGACCGGTGAACACGGCTGCATATTTGCACCATGTATAAGTCTCACCTGCCTTAGCTTCTATAGAAATATGGCGCAGTGCGGTTCCTCCATCCAGCCCGATAACACCGTCAACCCGCTTCGCCTGTTCAGCCGTACCGAACGTTATAAGCTCCGCCACCGCCACCTGCTGCCCCAGCTCCCCGGTAACTGCTGTTGACAGTAGCACCCCGCCGGCAGAGCTGCTCTGCTGCTCGAACAGATGGGGACCGTTAATATCCCACACCGCGCCATCGATTCCTGTAGTAATCTCTATCCGGCAATCGGCGTTGCAGTGAAGAGTCCATTTGGCTGCCAGCAGGTGGAGCTGATCCATACTAACGAACCGCTCTGCGGTCAGGGTCAGCTTCCCGCCGCTGCGGATAGTGAACACCGTCTCCCTCGAGTGGACTGCTGAGCGGAGGTTCAGGCTCTGTGTATGAGCCAGCGGTTCCGACTCCAGTACGCTTAGCACTTCCCCTTCACAGCTTACTACCGTATACAGTCCGTTCGGGGCGTTCACCGGCTCGCGCCATTTGTCGCCCGCCCGGTCATATACTCCGGCCAATGTAACCGCCGCAAGCTGCTCCTTCCCGAACTCCTCAAGGACTCCCCGGAAGCCCATATAGCCATTGCCGGTCATATATTTGTTGCCGTTCGCCGTAATCCGCCCGGGTCCGAAGCTGCGCTCACTTACCGTCCAGTCCATTACACAGCCATCCCTTCAGCGAGAGGAAGCTCGATTCCTGCTTCATCTACGGTCACCTGCTGATCATAGATCAGCACCTCTGTGCTTCCGCCATTGACTGCTCTGAAGGAAACCGACTCTGCATTTACCGTAATGCCCAGCAGTACGCCCCTGCACATCACCTGGAAGCTGTAAGCGGTCCACTTCTGCGGCAGCACCGGCCGGAAGGACAGACAATCTCCATCCGAGCGCATTCCGCCGAAGCCGTAGACGATGTTCATCCACGCTGCGGCGATCGATGTGGTGTGCAGCCCTTCCCGGGTATTGCGGTTATAGTTGTCCAGATCTAGTCGCGTGGCGAACTCGAAGAACCGGTACGCTTCCTCCGATTTGCCCAGCTCACTGGCCAGAATCGAGTGAATGGACGGCGAGAGCGAGGACTCATGAATACATCTCGGTTCATAATAATCATAATTAGCCAGCTTGGTCTCGCGGGAGAACTGCCCGTTGTAGAGGAACAGGAACATCAGCACATCCGGCTGCTTGATCATATCGTAACGGTACAGGCGGTCATACGACCAATTCGAGTACAGCGGGAATTCCGTAACCGGAATCGAATGAATGTCGATATGCGGCATATCAAAAAATCCGTCATGCTCCTCGTAGATGCCGCTGCCGGGATCGAACGGGATTTTCATATGGGCACGCTTGTGGTCCCAGTCGGCCAATTCCTCCTCGCGGAGCGCAGTAACCACTATAACCGCCGTATATGCTTCAGGCGCCTCCGCCTTCATGAGGGCTACTGTTTCGAGCGTATATTCGAATAACTTCTGGGCCATCAGATTGATGTAGCAGTTATTGTTAACCATAAGCTGGAATTCATCCGGCCCCATCACGCCGAAATATCCGTATTCCCCGGTGCGTTGACCCCACTGGCCGCGGGATGCGTAGAAACGGCTGATCTGAATCAGCATCTCGGCGCCTTTGCTGTAGAGGAATTCCAGGTCGCCGGTGTTCTTCACATAATGCCAGATGCCGTAGGCGACCGCCGTCCCGACATGAAGCTGCAGATTGGAATGCTGCCACAGGTCACAGCTCTCTGTCCCGTCAATCGTGGCAATCGGATAGAATGCGCCAGCGCAATCTACATCCTTCCCGCGCTGGAGCGCCTGAGGCAGCGTCTTGTAGCGGAATTCCAGCAGACTGCGGGCCGCCTTCGGGTTATTGAACAGATAGAACGGCAGACAGTAGGACTCGGTATCCCAGAAGGCCAGCCCCCGGTAAGCCTCGCCGGTTAACCCTTTGGCACCGATGTTGTACCCGGGATGGTCCCCGTGATACGTCTGATACAGCTGAAAAATACAAAAACGGATGCCCTGCTGATTCTCCGGGTCGCCCTCAATCCGGATATCGCTGGTTGCCCAGATGCTGCTCCAATAGGAGGCCTGGTCAGCAACCACCTCTTCCTCCACCAGCCGGTCCGCCGCTGCTGCAAGCTCCATGCCTTTTGTCCAGAGACGTTCTGTAGCTGGGGCAGCATCCGTGCCTGTCACATTGACCACAAGCTTCGTGAAGGAAGCAGGCTCCCCTTCAGCCAGCATAAGCGGGAATTGCCGCCCGATATACCGGTCATCTTCCACAAGCTCCGTATGCAGCGACTGCGAAGATTTCAGGACAAAGCCCGAGAACAGCTGATTTCCGGTTGTCAGCGTACGGGCCATAATGGCAGTTATTGCTCCTTCCCCGCCGCGCTGCTGCTCTTTCCACATACTCTGGCCGTGTTCCTCATGAACCATGCCGAAGTCAAGGCCAGTACAAATATCCACCTTCCCCATGAAATTAAGCGCGGTGAAGCTAATCTGCTGCAGTCCCAGATGGGACAGAGTCATGCTGATCAGGCGTGTGAAGCAGAGCTTCAGCTTTTTCCCGTCTGCCAGCAGCCAGATGAACTCCCGTGTATAGGTTCCCGCCTGGAAATCCAGTCTGCGCGTATAAGCCTCAATGCGGGAGTGCGCCAGATCCAGAGTTTCACCGTCCACCGAGATCCGGGTATGCAGCCAGTCCACGGCATTGACCATGTAGCGCAGCGACCGGATAATCCCCTTATAATGATTGCCAACCTCCATCTGCTCATTCAGCCCGTTGAAATAGCTGCCCGGCAAGGAATCGCCGCTGTAGCCCTCGTCCGCATACCCCCGTACCCCCATATACTCATTGCCCAGTGAAAAAATCGATTCCGAAGTCCGGTTGCGTTCCGGATCAAAGCCTTCCTCAATAATTGCCCAGGGATTGACCTTCAGATAGGGATCTGCTACTTTTGCCATAATCGAAACTCTCCTTCGCTAAGTGAGGCTTGGTCCGCGCCTCCGCTCACAGCGGAAACAACGGACACTTTAGTTCCAGAGTATCGCTAAGCCCGCCCGTGACCAAGGTCCGCCTGTAAGCGAGTTATGTGCATTTGTACGGATCATATGGAATGCGGACGACAAACGCAAAAAAGCCGCTCCCCCTCTGCATCTATCCAGAACAGGTGGCAACTGATATAATATCGTGTGAAACATATAAGTTCTTATATTTTAAAAAAGCCTATCATGCGCCCAAAAACATAACCTTGCTCACACAATTGAAGTGAAATTTATCACAATGTTAAAAATTCGACACTTTTATACGAAAATACTTACCCATAAAGAGGAATTTCAAGGTATAATTAATTTAAAATTTACTGAAAAACTGAGGGAATAAAGGGGATGTCGATTATGATAAAGGAACATTATAATGTTATCGAAGCCCGCGGCAATACAAACTGTTTCTCCGAACAGAATTTTAACCGCCTGTTGGTCACCATGAAGGAACGTGTAGTCCCTGAAGGATCACACCTGTTCTGGGAAGGCGATTTCTCGGATAAACTGTTTTATATCAAGCGTGGACGTGTGAAATTGACCAAATCTACAGACGAAGGCAAGGAACTGATTCTGTATATGTATCAGGCCGGCGATATGGTAGGTCAGGCTGATCCGTTCTTCAGCACGAAGCACAGCTTCACGGCCGAAGTGATTGAAGAGAGTGAAGTAGGCGTGATCGAGCAGAAGGATCTGGAGATTCTGATCTGCCAGCACTGCGACTTCGCCATCGACTTCATGAAATGGATGGGCATTCATCACCGTCTCACCCAGACGAAATTCCGCGATCTGATGATGTACGGCAAACCGGGCGCACTCTGCTCCACACTAATCCGTCTTGGCAATACCTATGGTGAGAAGACTGGCGACAGCATTCTGATCAACAAAAAAATCACGCATACAGATCTGTCCAACATGATCGGCGCTACCCGTGAGAGCGTTAACCGCATGCTAAGTGATCTGCGCAAAAAAGATGCAGTGGAGTATGAGAATGGCATGATTGTCATCAAGGATCTGGCGATGCTTCAGGAAATCTGCCACTGCGAATTATGTCCCAATGAAATTTGCCGAATTTAATTTCCTATCAATAATACCCTCTATTCACCTCATTGAAACATATCTGACCCAAAAAATTTAATAGAGTGGTCATGACGCCCTGACCGGCGTCTTTTTTTCTGCTCACTTCCCCTTATCAGTAAGCTATACCCACACGGGCTCTTATGAAATCGCTAGCATCAATTTGACTATAAGTGAATTCCGCTGTATCTGCTACAGATATTTCAGTACCGCCTTGGGGCAGAATGTCTTGTCTCACACGATAGGTTCCCAAGCGTTCGCCGTTCTGCAGAGCGGTTGGGCACACAATGGTCCATTTAAGGTTCGACCGCTCCAGCAAGCGATAGGCTTGCTCATGTTCTTCTGCGGCACGGGTGGACCTGCGTTTAGATTCGCTGGATTGGTAACGCAGGAGTTCAGGTGAAAGCTCACTTTTGAGAATACCCGCAGTTCCTACGGTAATAATGCGCTCTATCCCTTCCTGATACATGGCTTCAATGATAAAAGGCGTACTGTCTGTAAGCGTGGTTGTCCCATCAGTGTTCAATGCACTAATAACTACATCATTTCCCTGCACTGCCCGGGCAACATCTTCTTGATTAAGAACATTACCTTCGATGATCGTCAGGTTGGTATGGATCGGCTGAACCTTCTCCGGCTTACGGACCAACACTGTCACGTAATGTCCATCCTGAAGAGCATAGGTAACAATGTGGCTCCCCACCCGGCCGGTGGCACCAAGAATCAATATATTCATATGAAAATAACCTCCTGGTAAGAATTATCCCTATTATAGCAGGGATAGAGCGACAAAAAAGCCCCGCAGCCATGTAGCAGCTGCAGGGCTTTATATGGAAGTTAGCTTGCTTTCTTAGTCTGAGGAGGAGCAGATAGTTTACGCGGAGTTCGCACAGGCGAGATCAGCCAGTAAGCCATGCCGACGAATACACCGCCGCCGATGATATTGCCGAGCGTGACAGGAATCATATTATGCAGCCAACCGGCGATGCTGACGGTCTCCGGGTGATTCGGCAGCAGCACGGCTACGCTGAGCAGCGTCATGTTCGCTACACTATGTTCATAGCCGCTCGCGATGAAGGCGAACAGACACCACCAGATCAGGACCAGCTTCGCTGCTTCACTCTTGGCGCGGGAGGACATCCACAGTGCCAGGCAGACCAGCCAGTTACAGAGAATACCGCGGAAGAACAGCTCTGAGAACGGCAGGCTCATCTTTTTGGCGGCAGCTGCGAAGATCAGATGCTCGGCAGGGGCTGCCTTGAAGAGGCCCGACCCCTGAATCAGCAGCGCCAGCACCACAGCACCGGCCACATTGCCGAGGAAGACCAGGACCCAGTTCTTCACCGTATCCCAGACTGTTGTTCTCCCGGCAAGCGTGCTTACTGTGAAGAACATATTATTACCTGTAAACAGCTCTGAGCCTGCGAATACAACCAAGGTCAAGGCAATCCCGAAGGATGCCCCCATAATCAGCGGCTGGAACGGTGACTTGATCGCCGCCAGCGGTGCCCCCAGGGAGAAGATCAGAATAATACCAATACCCACATATGCTCCTGCCAGGAGGGCCGCCAAAAAATATTTGGGCAGACTCTCATTCATTTTGTCGCGCTTCCCTACGGCTGTCTCAACGATATTCTCTACGCTCTGCGTAAACATATCCGCACCTGCTCTTCCTTTAATTTAGGTTTGTTACTGCCGCAGGCAGAGTGACCTTAACCACTCCGCCCTCTACTGTAACCGGATAGACTTCTGCCTGCCCCCGGTCCGGTGCCTGAACCTCTCCGGTGCGAAGGTCGATCTTCCAGTCATGCAGCGGATCATATAAATAATAGCCTGATACAATGCCTTCCGCGAGCGGGCCGCCCTTCGGGTGGGGACTGTGGTTGCGGACCGCATAGACTGCGCCGTCCGATGTGCGGAATATCGCTAATTCGACGTCTCCTGCATGAATTACCCGGCCGATCTGCAGCATGAAATCTTCCACTCTGCCTATCGTATATTCCCGATTACTCCGTTCCATTATGCTCTCTCCCTCTCCCTTTGAACTATACCTGTGTCTCTTCAAACAGCGCGGTGCGGGTGCTTTTGTCGTCCAGCATTTTCCGCCAAGGATCTCTCACCTGGGCCAGGGCAAAGTCAATACGTGCCGCCAGCTCTTTACGGTTGTCGTCATTGCCCATAACCACTGTCTGGATATGCTCAAGACCCATACGCTCAACCCATTCGGAGGTTCTCTCCAGGTAGTTGCCGGTCTCACGGTAGTACTGGATGACTGCGGAGCAGACCTCAACCAGCTCCTCGTCGGTCTTCACCTTGCAGAAGGCATCTGCGATCCGTGGCTTAATCCCGCCATTGCCGCCGATGAATACTTCCCAGCCGCCGTCATTGCCGACAATCCCGATATCCTTCGTGCAGGACTCTGCACAGTTACGCGGACAGCCGTTAACCGCCATCTTGAATTTGGCCGGCATATCCAGCCGCTCATATTTACGCTCAAGCATAGCGCCCATGCCCATCGAATCCTGTGTGCCAAAGCGGCAGAACTGCGAACCCACACATGTTTTTACCGTACGCAGCGATTTCGCATAACCATAGCCGGATGGCATATCCAGCTCCTCCCACACCTTAGGCACATCTTCTTTTTTGACACCGATCAGGTCCAGACGTTGTCCGCCCGTCACCTTCACAACCTTCACATCATATTTCAGAGACACATCGGCAATCCGCTTCAAATCCTCGGGAGTGGTAACCCCTCCATACATGCGCGGAATAACTGTATACGTTCCGTCCTTCTGAATATTGGCACTCATCCGTTCATTGACGAACCGGGACTCCTTCTCATCCTCATGAGTGTCAGGGTAGATCATCCCCAGATAATAGTTCACTGCAGGGCGGCATTTGGAACAGCCTTCTGCCTGCTTCCAGTCCAGGACATGCATGACTTCCTTGGTGGTCCGGAGGCCTTTCGCCGTAATCTCGGCAACGATCTCATCCCGGCTAAGCGGGGTGCAGCTGCAGATTCCCTGCTTGGCGCTCTGCTGGAAGCTGTCTCCGAGAACGAATTGCAGAATCTGCTCCACCACCGGCTTACAGCCGCCGCAGGAGCGGGTTGCCCCCGTACAGGCTTTGATCTCATCCACCGTAGTGAAGCCGTTCTCCGTAACAGCATCCACAATCGCTTTTTTGGTTACGCCGTTACAGCCGCAGACGATTTCTTCGTCGGCCATCGCTTCAACAGACATGCCTTTCTTGGCTCCGCCTCCGCCGCAGCAGCTTGTGCCCATAACCTCATCATAGATTTCATTGGTCATCTCTGTGCTGTTTTTCACAAGCTTCTGCAGGTTGGCAGATTCCGTTACATCACCGAATAGAACGGCACCAACAATTACATTATCCTTAAGCAAAATCTTCTTGTAGGTTCGCTTCCATTCATCCTTGGCAGAAATGACAGTATGCTCCGGCGTTTCGGTGAATTCACCAGCCGAGAATACATCTACCCCGGAAATTTTGAGCTTGGTTGCTACAACTGAACCTTCATAGCCTGGAGTCTGACTACCTGACAGATGCTTGGCGAGAACCATGCCCTGCTCGAATAACGGTGCGACGAGTCCGTAGCAGGTTCCCCGGTGCTCTGTACATTCGCCGACAGAATACACATCAGCCATAGAAGTCTGCATATAATCGTCAACTACAATCCCGCGGTTAACGGTGATTCCGCTGTCCTTCGCAAGCTGGACATTCGGCTTGATTCCAACAGCCATCACTACAAACTCTGCGGGCAGCTCACTGCCGTCACTGAAGCGCAGACCGGTCACCCGTTCTTCGCCGGTCAGTTCGACCGTCTGCTTGCCCATGGCGAACTTCACACCTTGACGCATAAGCTCTGCCTGTAGCATGGAAGAAGCGGTACGGTCCAGCTGACGCTCCATCAGATCCTCCAGCAGATGCACAACGGTAACATCCATGCCCAGATTGACCAGGCCCTTCGCAGCTTCAAGACCTAGCAATCCTCCGCCGATTACAGCCGCCGTGCGGTACTGCTTCGCTGCTGCCAGCATCGCATCACAGTCCGCGATATCGCGGAAGCCGACTACCCCATCCTTGTTGCTGCCGGGTACGGGTAGAATGAAAGAATTCGAGCCTGTGGCAATAATTGCTTTATCGTAAGGAACCGCCAGTCCGTTATCGGTCAATATTAGTTTGTTCTGTTCATCGATCCGGGTAACCGTCGTACCGGTATGCAGTGTAATATGATTATCCTCATACCACCCGAGATCATTGAGAATGATGTCTTCAATCGTTTTGCTGCCTTCAAGTACATAGGACAACATAATCCGGTTATAGTTGGGATGCGGCTCACTGCCGAAGACAGTAATATCATATGCGCCGCCCAGCTTTAGAATCTGCTCAATAGTGCCTACTCCCGCCATGCCATTCCCAATCAGCGCTAACTTTTCTCTTTCCGCTGCCACTGGTAGACCCTCCTTCAGAAACTCTGATTTCTTCAATAACTTTACCTGATAGAGAAATTATACTGTCCCCAATTCCCTGGCAAGTGTGACCACAGTCACACCTTATGTGAATTTTTTCACACAAGTGGAGATGACTTCTCCCGTTCTTACATAGGACAACTTATGGCGTGAAGCACAGAGATATATTATTCAAAAAAAATGGATACCCGTGCAGTTTCGCACAGATATCCATTCATTCACTTATTTCAGTACCAGAGAGATCTCCAGCTTGTCCTGCGGACTGAGCTTCATGTCCACTCCATTACCGAGCAGACCTTTATCGTTGACCTTCAGTCTCCATTCCTCGCTGCTGAGCGGGGTATATTCCATCACGGTGAGCACCGTCCGGTTATCTTCGGCAAGCCGGACCATACCGCTGTTCTTGAGCAGTCCCTTGACCGACATATCCTGCATAAAAGAAAGCACATGCGAATGGGTCAGCTCCGGCTGCTCGCTCCCCCCGTTCACAGTGATGATAACAGGCTGAAACATCTTTCCGGTTCCGGCAGGACCTGCTGTCATTGTAATGGCCGAACCCGGCTCCAGGGTCGTATTCAGCTCTTGAACCTTCTTGCCGTTCACCTGAACCTCCCAGCTCATATCCGGACCCAGGGAGACCTTATTCACCTCAAGAATATTAGCTCCATCTGCTGAAAATGTAACAACGCCGCTCTTCTTGAACAGCTCTATCATTGAATTTCCGGGCACGTAAGCTTCGTTAAGCAATCTGGCCGAGCTCCCGGCCATTTCGCTGTCACCTACCTTGACCGAAAAGGTTAATCCCTGTCCCCCGTTACTGCTGCCGCCATTCCCTGATCCCAAGCCACAACCGCTTGCCGCGGCCAGCAAGAGAAGGCACAGCATGAAGCGCATCCATTTCGTGGACATCCCGCGGCACCGCCTTCATATGTATTTTCCCGGACTCTTTAAGGATAACGCATAGAGGAAGGGTTCTCAAATCATTTCTGCCGGAAGAAAAAGTAAAAAGTCCCCGAAGGGACTTATTCAATGCAGCAGGTCCTATTGATACCGCAGGAACAGAATATTGTTCTCCAGATGCACATGCTCGAAGGTCATGCCTTCCAGTTCTTCAAGACGGGCATAGGTTAAGCGATAGGTTGTGCAGGCATGTGCGGGCGGCGTGTAATCATTAGTTACTCTGCGAAGCTCACGCAGAATCTCTCCGGCCCCGTCATGCTCGGCTTCCAGATTATGCAGCAATCCGCGCAGTTCAGCAAGTCCTTCTTCGCTTGGGTTCTGAGTGTAGGCCAGCATCTTTGGGAATTCACTCTCTTCTTCCTTTGCCGTATGTTGTAGCAGCTCTTCACGCAGCATATTGAATAGGCGGTGCATCTCTCCGAGGTGCGGCGAATCCTCACCGTGAACGCGGAATACCTTAGTTACATTTTGACTGATTAGCGGAAGCTCTTCACGCAAATAACGGTGATGCTTGTTCACAATATAATCCACCAGTTCCTCTGAAGAAGCCTCGTTCCAGGCGGTGTCTTCTTCCAGAACGGGGTGCTGCTCTTGCAGCTTGTTCAGCTCCTGCACCATTGCTGCCGGGTCAAGACCCTTCTCGGCAGCGGCTTCAGCCAGCGGCTTTGCGCCTCCGCAGCAGAAATCGATCCGTTGTGCCTTGAAATAATCAGCTGCTTTGGGGAACTGCAGAACAATATCTCTGACCATTGCTTCCGGGGTGAACCCGGGATGAATTGTTGTATCGTTTAATTGATTGGACGCCATGTTGGCCCCTCCTCAGGTTAAAATGTAGGTTTGTGTTTCTTTTCACTTCTACACCTTATCACTGGCCTTATGCGGAACTTGTGATTGTACGCACTGAATATAACAAATTTTAATGAACGTGAAATTTAAGTATCTCAATGTAAAATATACTAGACATTTTGTTTTATATATTTTACAATATGCGTGAGGTGAGGGAATGGGGAAAAACTTAAGGCTCAAAGCCTCCAGAGCGTCAAAAGACATGTCGCAAAAACAGCTCGCAGATGCCGTGGGGGTCACAAGGCAGACGATTATCGCGATTGAGAACGGTGATTACAACCCCACCCTGAGGCTGTGCATTGACATTTGTGTAACACTCGGGAAGACGCTGGATCAACTATTTTGGGAGGGAACGAAGGATGAGCAGAACGAACCTGGATGAGAGACAACTGCAGAAGCGGCACAAGGCGGGGAATCAGGCATTTCTTTTGATGGCATTCTTATTGCTGGCAGACATGGGGCTGCACAACTACGGAATGAAGTGGCTGGAATATCCGCTTAGTAATTACGCAATTTTCATGCTGGGTGTAGGTTCCTATCTCGTACGGCTGATCTGGAGCGGTGCATATGTGGGACCAGTTGGCGGGCAAAGCGGAGTGAACGGGAGAAGCATAGCGGGTGCAGTTCTGGCGATTGTGGTGGCGGCCTGCATCCTTATCATTACCTTCGTGAATCCAGCCGCCCAATCAGCAGCTACCAGCGGCGCGAACGGGAAGGTAGTTCTGATCATTTCCCTTACAGCAGGACTGGTCATCTTAAGCACAGTGTACTTGATCCGGCGGAGGAATAACCGGGCGGACTAGAGCCGCTTTTGCTGTTGTGAGTCACTAGAAGTAGAAATAAAGAATTTAAACAGAAAAGCAAAAGAAGCGGAGGGGAAATTTGGAACTGGAGGAGCGGAGCGATGCCTTTGTGTTTGGATTTCTACCGCAAAGAGCGGTTTGTATCGGGGAATCCAAACACAACAGCGGCCGGAAGTCCAAATGTTCACCGCAGCGACGACCTGGCTTCAAGTTCAAATCTTTTTTCGAGTTTACCTTTTTTATTGAACCGTCGCCTGCATATAAGTCCGCTTGCCCTGCGCATCCTTCAGGTAGGGGCCAAGTCCGGCGAACCGTGAATGATCCACATAGACACCCGTCATCCATCTGCCTTCGGTCAGGCCGCCGTTCCACTGCAGCACCAGATCGGGGGCAGAGATCCATTCCTGATACACTCTGATGTTCTTATCCTTATATTCTTTGGCCGGTTTGTTCAATTCGCTCAGCGGTGCCGGGGTAAGGTAGGTGGGCACGAAATATACAGAGATCAGCTCCATATCCTCCTCACTCAGAAAAGCCTCCTCCCCCAGGTAAGGCTGGAGCAGACGGGTATTCTCATACATGGACCATATCACAGCTTGAAGTACCATGCTCTGGCTAATTCCATTATGAAAAGTAAAGCGGCGCTGAACATTTGGGCCACTCCCTTCGTTAGCCGCTACCGGCTCCAGACAATGCCGTTCACAGCCGATGCATTTCCAGCCGGACGGGCCTTGAATCCATTTCTGAAACACGCTCCCGCTGTCATTGTCCCCTTTATATAGAGAAGAAATGATCTCATAGGGCACACCGATCCACGCATCCCACAGAGAATCCGGGAGATGGTTATGAAGCATGAACAGCACCTTGTCATAGATCAGCTGTACTTTAATCGAAGCAGTCTCCAGTTCGGCGACATCCTTTTTTCCATAGGTTATTTCCCGGGAAAACAAGGTGATGGTCATGGTCCTCGCCTCCTAAAAGTTGTGTGAGCCCTCCGCTTCCTTCCCTCAGCATCGTCCAAAACACATCTCGTAAGCATCCGCCTGCCGCATAACCCTGGGCTTTTCCACCTTTTGTTAACGCTTCCACACATCCGTAATATTTAGTATGTTCTATTATATTACACAGGTAGGGCCTAAGTGCAAGGTTTATTTGGGCAAAATCTGCATAAACAAGCGGAAACGGCATTGCCGTCCTTATAAAGGACGGTACCGTTTCAGCGAGAAATAGAAGAATAAGTTATCGTGTGAAACCTATAAATTCTTATATTTCAAGCAGAACAGCATATGAAAAGCCCCTTACCCGCATACCCGGCAAGAGGCTGTCATCAAAAATATATTACGTACTGCTACTCCACCCAGCTCTCGGCCCAGGACTGGATTTGCTGCATGACCGGCTCAAGCGCACGGCCCTTCACTGTCAATTCATACTCAATGCGCACCGGTGTCTCCGGGTACACATGACGTACCAGAATGCCCTCGCATTCCAGATCCTTCATGCGCTCGGACAGCATCTTATCGCTCATTGACGGAATCAGTCCGGAAATATCCTTGAACCGCTTGGGGCCGCTCATCAAGGTCTGAATAATGAGTCCGTTCCAACGCTTGCCCAGAAACGAAAACGCCGTCTCAAATCTCGGGCACATCGTCAATTGATGTTCTTCCATGGTTATCACCTCTCACTTATGAAGCTTACAATTAGTTAGTATATATAATTTTACCACATTTATTCTGGAATGAACATCGTTTGCCAAAAAAAAGTTCATTAACCCCAATTATTATATTTACGCTCTCAATCCTTGGTGTCTCCTGCCTTGCGTCTTAGCTGGATAGCCTCTGTAACCACATAGGCAAGATCATCGTTGCTATAGAGGGAGAGTACGCCCAGCACCGTATCATCGGAGATGAAGCCGGCCTCCTCCTCGGATACCGTCAGAGCCAGCGCATTGGCCAGCGCCTGATTGCCCTCCTGCTGCGGATAAGCCTGCAGATACAGGGCATGCGGGTCCAGCTTATTATTCACACACCACTGGGCAAATACGAGAATCATCATTTCCTCGTCCCGCTTATAGCTCTCGATAATCCTCTCTTCCATCGACTTGTTGTCATAATCCTCCATGTTGTTCTCCTCTCTGCTGCGAATCTGACCGCTCAGCGGCTTAGTCTTGCTGCTAATTCATGGCTCGGCAATACGGCCGAAGCGGAAATACCACATTGCTCCGGTGTCGCTATATTGCTGAGATAATGGCTGACCACGCCGCTGAAGCCTCTGCGCTCCAGTACTGTATCCCAGCTGCCGAAGTTCTGAGTGCGCGGCAACGAGCCCTGCTCATATAATATAACCCGTTCCATGTCGGTCACCTCAACCGATCTGCCATGTCCGTGCAGCTCCAGCTTCTCCAGATCGGCCCCGGCATCCCGGACCATGCTGTAATGGCCGGTGGTCCCGTTCTCCCAGCCAAGCATTCCTGAGGCGTGCAGAAGCCGCCCCTCCGTATCCGCCTTCAGGCTGGTGTGCAGCAGCTCATAATCCCCGCCGGACAGCCAGAGCAGCAGATCCAGCATATGGATTAGATCATCATGGATCGTCTCATGGCTGCTGCCCTGCTGCAGCTTCGTCCGGTGTTTGACAGCAGCGGATTGGCTGATGCCTCCGGCCTTATGCAGCCAGGATTTGGCGGCGGCATACATCGGGGCATAGCGGCGGTTGAAGCCCACTCCCAGCAGCAGCCCCTTGTTCTCAGCAAGCTCTGCCATCCGGCGGGATTCCTCCAGATCATAGGAGAGCGGCTTGTCCACATACACGGACACCCCATGCTCCAGACAAGAGGTAACCAGCTCATAGTGCGTAGTTGTAGGACTATGTATGAACACAGCATCCAGATCCCAGGACAGCAGCTCCGTAAGCTCGGTTGTCCCCCGCTGAAGGCGATAAGCCTGGACTGCCCGCTCGACCGTAGCAGAGGAATGGCTGAGCACTCCCACCACCTCGGCCTGATCATGCCGGGAGAGCAGCGGCAAATAGACTTTACGGGCAATATCGCCTATGCCGATCATTGCCACTCTTTTACGGACAGGTAGTTTCATTACAGCAGCATCTCCCTTACATGTTGGGGGAATTTCTATTCCCTTATAGATGTATTATACCGTGACATGCTGCGGGAACAATGATCTTTGCTTCAATAATTGCTTTAATTGCTTTTTTTTCAGTATGATGAAATGGATGGAGTGAAGAAGGGGCATAGTATAATGAGAAAATGGCTAACGGTTGTTCTGTATGTTTCGTGCATAATCCTCGCGTTTATCTACAGGTATGAACTCCTGGCCTGGCTTAGAGAGGATCATCCTTTGTATTTGTCCATGCTCGCCGCCACAGTGCTGGCCTTATTTCCGGTCCTGCCCTACAAGCTGATTATCGGATTGTTCGGGTATGCTTATGGAAGCTTCGCAGGAGCGTTAATTTGCTGGAGTGCTACTACGATCGCGGCAGCCCTTGTCTATGGAGTCGTTACATCCATGTTCCGGAGCAAATCGATGGCCTATCTAAGCAGCATTTCCGCGCTGGACAGATTTGTGTCTGCTGTGCAGCAGCGTCCTTTTGCATCTGTAGTGATCGCCCGCCTGGCACCGTTCATTCCGCAGATGGCTGTGAATATCTACGCCGGTGCCGCCGGACTGCCTTTCTGGAGCTATCTTGGAGCCACCGCACTTGGCAAAATTCCCGGCATCGCCCTCTACGCCTTCCTGGGAGGACAGATGTTCCAGCATCCGCGAAGTGCAGCTGTAGCTATAATCGTGTATATTGCCGTACTGGCTGTAGCCGGATTATCCATGCGCCGCCGTCCTTCTGCGGGCCGCTGACGCTTCAAGAATTTCCGGTATGCTGGCAGTAAGCCTCTATTTGATTTATAATTAAATTGTGATCTATTTAATTGCATTCTACAGATGGAGGGATAACAATGAGTGAATTTCAAGCTGATTCTATAAATTTCAAGACCGAACAAGCCACCTTCGCCGGTGGATGCTTCTGGTGTATGGTATCCCCTTTTGAAGAGCTTCCGGGCATTGTCAAGATTATCTCCGGTTATACAGGCGGACATACTGTGAATCCGACCTACGAGGAAGTATGCTCGGAAACCACCGGACATGTTGAGGCGGTACAGATTACGTTCAATCCGGATATTTTCCCATATAGCAAGCTGCTTGAGCTGTTCTGGCAGCAGATTGACCCTACCGATGCCGGAGGGCAATTCCATGACCGCGGCACTTCTTATGGAACGGCAATCTTCACCCATTCGGAGGAGCAGCGCCAGCAAGCAGAGGCTTCCAAGGCGGCCCTTCAGGCCAGCGGACGCTTCTCTGCTCCCATTGTGACGCCTATTCTTCCGGCTAAGCCCTTCTACCCAGCCGAAGAATATCATCAGGGCTATCATCACAAGAATCCAGCCCATTACAAGCGTTACCGCAAGGGTTCGGGCCGGGAAGCATTCATCGAAGCTCACTGGACGCATAAGGAGGACCCGCAGAGCCTGAAGGAGCGCCTGACTCCGCTTCAATATGAAGTAACGCAGAACAGCGCTACGGAATCTCCATTCCGCAACGAATTCTGGGATCACCACGGAGACGGGATCTATGTGGATATTGTCTCCGGGGAGCCGCTGTTCAGCTCAGAGGATAAGTTCGATTCCGGCTGCGGCTGGCCGAGCTTCACGCGTCCGATCCGGGACTATGCGGTCAAGGAGAAAACCGACCTCAGCCACCTGATGGTCCGCACCGAGGTACGCAGCAAGACAGCGGATTCCCACTTGGGCCATGTATTCAATGACGGCCCCGGAGCGAACGGATTGCGGTACTGTATCAACTCGGCAGCTCTGCGCTTTGTTCCCAAAGAGGACCTGGAGAAGGAAGGCTATGGCGAGTACCGTGTGCTCTTCCAGCATGCTTAAGGCTGGCTGGAGGTCCCGGCTTGTCTGCTCCTCTAATGGACAGCTTTAAACACTTACCTGCGCGCTAGCACAATGTATGCTGTTTTCCGCGTACATTCGGACCACACGCCTGCATTTCCTGAACAAGAACAAAGCCTCCAGCCCGTATTCACGGGTAGGGAGGCTTTATTCTTTACAAATGATCCTTATGTTTATTTGTGCAGCCCGTTCTACTTGTTCTGCTTATCCGTATTCTCCTCTTCCGGTGCAGTTGGTACTACAGGTGCACTCTCAGGATGAGGCTGCGATTCCCGGCCCGGCAGATGCTTACCGCCCAGCCGTGCCTGTTCAGGGTGCGCAGGTTGCCGCCGCTTGAAGCTTCGCCGTAACCAGAGCACCAGCGCAACCACCACTCCAGCTACGAGCAGGACGGGGAGAGCAGCCGCCAGTACAACAACAAGCCACTGGAACATCACAGACAACGCCTTCATGCTGCCATTCAGCGCTTCTGAAGCCCGTACACCCAGCGGTCCCTGAGCATTGGTCTTCGTAAGGGTAAGACTCTTCTCCGTCTGGTAGAGGCGAAGCTCCACTGTAGAGAAAGATACGTTCTGATCGATATACCGCATTCTGCCCTTGATCTGTTCGATTTGCTCCTGAATTTCCCCAAGCTGGTTGGCGAACTGGACGAGATCGGCCGGTTTGGTTGCTTTTTTCATAAAATCAATATACTGCGCCTCCATCATCTGCTTCGCCTTAAGGCGTGACTCCAGGTCCACATATTCCTCCGACACATCCTGCCCCTGGATGCTTCTCTGGAGCTTCTCATGCTTAATCTTCTCCAGATTGTTCAGGAACGGAGAGAAGCCCGCCGCAGGCACTTTTAGGATAAAGGTTCCGCCCTGTTCATATTCAGACATATTCTCTGAGAATTCGATAATGTAGCCCCCGGCCAGAGTAACCATATTCCGCACTTCAGTCTGCGCTGCCCCGTAGTCGCTTACCTCCATATTGAGGTTCGCCTTGTAGATCAGCTTCTTGTTCAGCCCTGCTACCACATCGGTGCCGGTGAATCCGGCAGAAGCATCTGTCCCTTGCTCAGCCCCCGCCCCAGGGACTGCCGAATTTCCGCCGCCGCCTTTCTGGTCAGCCTGATCATTAACAGCCATCGCAGTATTCGAGGTTAGACTATCCTCCTTGATCTCCACCGCAGCAGGCGCACTCTCCGCCGATCCGTCTGATGCTGCTTCATTTCTGAACGCGCTTTCTGTATTCGCGGCCGAATCTGAATTGCTACTCGACGCGCCGCAGCCCGTTAGAACCACGGCTACAACCACTAGATACAACAAGTAATGCAGACCCCATTTTCGCATGCTCATTCCTCCATCAAGTGTAATTGTATACTGCTTCCTGTGTTTCAGCTTCCGCGGCGAAAGGCCGTTATCTGTATCGGTCCGTTCCGCGCTTATCCCTCTTGACGTTCCAAAAGCTGGAAGGTTGCAGCCATTTACGGAAAATAACAAATAAGACCATTCAGCCATAGATAGCCAAGTGTGGTCCTGTTTGCGTATTGCCTCTTTATTTGTTACAATTACGATGATAAAACGGCAAAAAAACACCAAAAACCCTATTCGCATAGAATAAGGTTATGGCGCTATTCGGACAAGCTCCACCTTGCCCGGGCAGCTGTAATTGATTTCTTGCCGATTTATGATGCCTACTACTACAAGAGGAGGTGAACCCTCATGGCAAAAGACGTATTGTGCGCAGTTAATTCTTGCACCTACTGGGCTGAAGAGAACAAATGCAACGCTGAGTCGATCTTCGTTGCTTACCACAGCTCCAAGCAGCCTACACAATCTGAGGAAACAGATTGCAAAACCTTTGAAAGCAAATAATGAATGATTGCAGAAGTTGAAGGAGCCCTCCACAGGTTCCTTCTTTCTTTTCTCATTCTATCAAGAATGAGAATTATTATCAAGTGTTTCCTGCAAAAATAAAACCACTGCTGGCCGGAGACTGTACTCTCCCGCTTGCAGTGGTTTTTCTGTGCGAATCCAAGGATCTTAAACGGAACAGCTCCGGCTGTTAACGGGTCACTGCGCCGTGCTGCTCTCTCACCAGGACCGCAGCCTTCACCATATTACGCAGTGCGCCTGTGGTCTCTTCCCAGCCCCGTGTCTTCAGTCCGCAGTCGGGATTAATCCAGAACTGCTGGACATCCAGCACGCGCAGCGCACGTTCGATGGCCGAAGTCATCTCCTCTACCACCGGTACGCGCGGACTGTGGATATCATACACACCCAGTCCAATTCCCTTGTCGTATTCCTGCTCCTCGAAGCTGACGATCAGCTCACCATGGCTGCGCGAGGTCTCAATGGAGATGACATCCGCATCCATCGCCGAGATCGAACCGATCATGTCATTGAATTCGCTGTAGCACATATGCGTATGCACCTGTGTGGTGTCCTTGACATGATTCGTGGCAGTCCGGAAGGATTTCACCGCCCAGTTCAGATAATACTCATGATCTCTCGCCTTCAGCGGCAGGCCTTCGCGGATCGCCGGCTCATCGACCTGAATCATCTCGATCCCAGCCTCCTCCAGTGCGGATACTTCATGACGCAGGGCGAGGGCAATCTGTCCAGCCACCGCCTCGCGGCTGAGATCATCGCGGACAAAGGACCAGTTCAGGATCGTGACCGGTCCGGTCAGCATTCCCTTAACAGGCAGCTTCGTCAGTGACTGGGCATACACGCTCTCCTTGACGGTCATCGGCTCGATGAAGGCAACATCCGCATAGATGACCGGCGGCTTCACGCAGCGTGAGCCGTAGGACTGAACCCAGCCGCCTGCGGTGAACAGATAGCCAGCCAGCTTCTCCCCGAAGAATTCCACCATATCCGTACGCTCGAACTCTCCGTGTACCAGCACATCCAGACCAAGCTCCTCCTGAAGCGTAATCGCTTCAGCGATCTGCCGCTTGATGAACAAGTCATAACGCTCCTGGTTCCAGACTCCCTTGCGCCATTTCAGACGGGCCTGGCGGACTTCAGCCGTCTGCGGGAAGCTGCCGATGGTCGTGGTCGGCAGCAGCGGCAGACGCCACTTCTCCTGCTGAACCTTGACACGCTCGGCGAACGGAAGGCTGCGGCGGTCCGGCAGCTGGGCAAGGGCACGCACCTGCTCCGCTACATCCTTACGCCCGCGCTCCGGCAGGGCACGGAATACGGCCAGCACCTCACGGCTGCGCTCCAGCTCGGCGGCGTAACGCTCTCTTCCTTCGTTCGCGGCTGCCGCAATCAGAACAAGCTCGGCCAGCTTCTCATTGGCGAACGCCAAGGCATTCTTAACCGCAGCCTTCAGCTTGACCTCGCCCTCAACCGTTACAGGCACATGCAGCAGACTTGACGCTGGCTGGAGAATCAGCTGCTCCTTAGGCACATAGGTCAGCAGCTTCTCAACCAGCTCCAGCTTGGCATCGGTATCGGCGCGCCAGATGTTGCGTCCGTCAAGGATACCGGCTCCGAGTGTCTTATCCTGCGGCCACCCGAGGCGTGCAACCGACTCCAGATTCTTGCCGCCGTCATGGACGAAGTCAAGACCCAGACCCTGCACAGGCAGCGCCAGCAATGCTTCAAGCGGCTCCGCAGCTTCGAAGTACGTCTGCAGCATCAGGTTCAGACCAGGTACGGCCGCAGCAATCTCACTGTAAATGTTCTGCAGCAGCGCGGTATCCTCAGCCGTTAAGCCTGTAACAATCGCCGGTTCATCGATCTGTACCCAGGCCACTCCTTCCGCCTTCAGCTCCTGCAGCAGCTGCACATACAGCGGGAGGAAGCGTGCGGCAACGGCGGCGATGTCTGCTGCCGGGAAGCCCTTGGACAGCTTCAGGAAGGTATACAGTCCGACTATAACCGGCTTGCCCTCAATGCCTGCCCGCTCCTTGGCGAAGCGGTAGGCGGCCAGCGGTTTATTCGCTGTCAATACCGGGGACAGGCTGCCGATCTCAGGTACAATGTAATGGTAATTCGTATTGAACCATTTCGTCATCTCGCAGGCCGGAGCCTCTGCATTGCCGCGCGCCATTGCAAAATACAGATCCAGCGGAATCTCTCCGCCCTTATATCCATAACGCGCCGGTACGATCCCGAACATGGCGGCAGTATCCAGCACATGGTCATAGAAGGTGAAGTCGCCCACAGGAATCAGATCAATTCCGGCCTGCTGCTGGGTCTGCAAATGCTGAAGCTGAATATCCTCCATCTGCGAGCGGAAGCTTTGCTCATCGATTTTGCCGGCCCAATAAGCCTCCAGCACTTTCTTCCATTCACGGTTCTTGCCGATTCTCGGATAACCGAGGCTGCTTGTATTGATTCCTTTACTCATAGGTGTCCACTCCTCTGTATAGTTGTCTGTCGCTTATGCCTGCAAGCCTTAATCTGATGCCATCTTACTGCACGGCTTCCGCGCCCTGCAACAGTTTCCACGCAATCCGGCTATACAGATTCCCTATAGCAGAACGCCAAAAAAAGCCGCACCCCCATGAAGGAGGAGCAGCTTAGACTCTGCGGTCCGGCGAAATCAGAACCAGATCAGATAGACCACACCGGCAAGCACAATCCGGTAGATTGCGAAGGGCAACAACTTGATCCGGTTAATCAGCTTCAGGAAGAAACGCATCGATACCAGTGCGAATACGAAGGCGCTAATGAAGCCGGCAATGAAGAACGGCAAGGCATCCAGCGTAAAATACTGCCAGTTCTTCAGCAGTGAAATCAGGCTTGCCCCGGCCATAATCGGTACCGCCATGATGAAGGTGAAATCGGCTGCTGCACGGTGGCTCATCCCCAGCAGAACCCCGCCGGATATCGTCGAGCCGGACCGCGAGAAGCCCGGCCACAGGGAGATACATTGAATCAATCCGACTGATAGCGCCTGCCTATATGTAATTTGATCCACACTCTCAGTCCGGGCATTCGCAGGCGCAAAACGGTCAGCACAGATCATGAACAACGCTCCTACCACAAGTCCAATCAGCACAGTAAAGGTAGAGAACAGATGCTCATCGATGTAATCCTCCAGCAGAAATCCGAAAATACCGGCAGGCAGCAGTCCAATGAGGATATGCGTCAGCTTCAGCCGTCCTTCAACCGGAGCCTGCCGCTGCCCTTCCGGCACTACGGCCAGATCCTGGCGGCTAAGCTTCCTCAGGCCCAGCAGATCAATGAACCGGTTACGGAAAATAATGACGACTGCAAGAATGGAGCCTAATTGAATCACTACCTTGAAGGAGTTGGCCGTGTACTTCCCCAGGAACTCCTGCGATTTAAGCCACATATCATCAACGATGATCATATGGCCTGTCGAGGATACCGGAGCAAATTCGGTCAGCCCTTCTACAATGCCCAGGATGATTGCTTTGACAATGGTCAGCAGCTCCATGGCGATCCCCCTTTATTGTTTTCAATATAATAATTGTAAACTCGCACAGCTATTTCTGAAACTTACAGCGTATATGCAGTATTGCAAATTTTAATCCAGCTGACTTGACAGGCAGAAACCTACGGCTTATATTTATATGCATGCGCATGCATTTATTGTTTATCCATCCCATATAGAACGAAGGAGCGACATTCATGACGAAAGATCTGTTCACCCCCTATGAGTATAAAAACTTAAAACTGAAGAACCGGGTGGTGATGCCGCCCATGTGCCAATATTCAGTTACCAATAAGGATGGCATCGCTAACGACTGGCATTACAATCACTATGTAAGCCGTGCTGTCGGCGGCACCGGACTGATCATTGTCGAGATGGCTGATGTGGACCCGGACGGCCGGATTACCGATTATGATCTGGGCCTCTGGTCTGATGAGCAGATTCCTGCGCTGGCGCGGATTGTGGAAGCCAGTCATGCCCATGGAGCCAAAATCGGAATTCAGGTGGCCCATGCCGGGCGCAAGGCGGAGGATGCCAAGGTTCCTGTCTCCTCTTCGGCTATTCCTTTTGACGGCAACTCCAAGACTCCCCATGCCCTGACAACAGAGGAAGTTAAAGACATGGTCCAGAAATTCAAACGCGGCGTAGAGCGTGCGGTTCAGGCCGGGTTCGACACTATTGAGCTGCACGGAGCCCACGGCTATCTGATTCACCAGTTCCACTCTCCGCTGACCAACCAGCGGACTGATGAGTATGGACAGGATCTGACCTTGTTCGGCCGGGAGGTAATCGCTGCTGCCAAGAGTGTGATGCCTGAGGATATGCCGCTAATCATGCGGATTTCCGCCAGAGAATATGTGGAAGGCGGCTACGGCATCCAAGAGGGGCTGGAGATCAGCAGAGCCTATAAGGAAGCGGGGGCCGATATTTTCCATATCAGTTCAGGCGGTGAAGGAGCCGTTGACGCAGAGAATGGACCGGGCAACCATGCAGCTTATCAGTTACCACTGGCCAGAATCATCCGCCAGGAGCTTAACGTGCCGGTGATTGCTGTCGGCCGGTTGGATGAAGCGGTGCTTGCCAATGCGGTCATCGGCAATGAAGAAGCTGACTTGGTGGCAGTGGGACGGGGAATGCTCCGTAATCCTTACTGGACGCTGGAAGCCGGTGTGACGCTGCGCAAAGACGCAGATATACCTAAGCAGTACACATTAGGATTCCCGCGTTAAGGACAATTCGTCAGCAGCTTGCCTATGGTGATGGTATACTGTATAACAACTACTATTCATTACAGGTATACACCGGGAGGATGAAGACATGACTAACCCCCCTTCAAATGATCTGATTAACAGCTGGTTATCGCTCTCTCTGATACAGATGAAGGTGGCCGCAGTCCTTGAAGCGAAGCTGACCGAGAACTATGAGTTATCGCTTAAGGAATTCTATGTATTGCTGTTTCTGTCCGAAGCCCCTGAGCAAAAGCTGAAGCTCCAGCAGCTGGAATCGATGGTCGGGCTTAGCCAGAGTGCTGTGTCCCGGCTGGTCAGCCGCTTCGAAGCCAAGGGCTGCGGAGCGCTGGAGCGCAAGTCCTGCGAGGCAGACCGCAGAAGCATCTATACGTCCCTGACTGCCATTGGGCAAGACAAGGTTGACCGGGCGAAGCAGACCGTTAATGAAGTGCTGCAGGAAGCCTTTCCTGTAGACGACACGCAGCAGCTGCTGAAGCAGCTTATCCAGCTGAAGCAATCCTAGACCCGGGCAGATGCCTGCCGGGTGAACCCGCCGTCCCTCCCGAGGGATGGCGGTTTTTTTGTCTGAACCTCCATTCCCCCTAGAGCATACATCGTACTAATACGAAATTAAGAATAGCGGGGTGTATGAATGGTGTTCACAGTTATGCAGCTGGTTGGCGGTCTTATTCTCTCTGTAGGCTGGATTCCGCAGATTGTGCAGATCCTCAGGACCCGTTCTGTTGCAGATCTCAGTCTGAAATCTTACCTGCTGATGCTGCTGGGCATCGCACTTATGGAGGCTTATGCGGTTAACCTGGCCGCGCAGGGGGTCGGATTTGCTTTTCTGATCACCAATTCCTTATCACTAGCCGTTGTAACAACGGTAGTCCTGCTGATTATCCGCTACCGGACCCAAGGGTAATAAAGCATTCTTAAGGCTGCACCCCCGTCCCATCTGCGTTATACTTTCTGTAATACAAGGATGTGGGAGGTTCAAGAAATGAAGCAAAATAAGTATGACGACGCGGGTTTTTTTGAGAATTACAGCCTGATGCCCCGCTCTACGGGCGGACTGGAGGCTGCCGGAGAATGGGAGGTCTTCCGTACCCTGCTGCCTGATCTGTCCGGCCAGCGGGTGCTTGACCTGGGGTGCGGGTTCGGCTGGCACTGCCGGTATGCCCGGGAGCAGGGGGCGGCTTCCGTCGTAGGCATAGATCTCTCCGCCAATATGCTGGAGCGTGCCCGTACGATGACAGACGACCCGAAGATTGAGTATCTCCAGCTCGCGATTGAGGATGCCGCATTCGGGGCAGAGCAATTTGATACCGTGATCAGCTCGCTGGCGATCCACTATATTGAAGATTTCGGCAGTCTCTGCCGCCAGGTCCGGCATTGCCTGAAGCCCGGGGGAGCCTTCGTCTTCTCTGTGGAGCATCCGATCTTCACCGCGCTCGCCGCGCAGGATTGGCATTACAGCCCGGACGGGGAGAAGCAGCACTGGCCCGTGGACAACTACCATCTCGAAGGGCTAAGACTGGCTGATTTTCTCGAACACGAGGTTGCCAAATACCACCGGACCACCGCCACCTACCTGGGTACACTGCTCGAATCAGGCTTCGTCCTGAAGGAGATGTCGGAGCTGCAGCCGACCCCTGAGATGCTGGAGAAGAATCCGGCCTGGCAGGAGGAGACGCGGCGTCCGATGTTCCTGCTGCTGTCCGCGGTGAAGCAGTCCACGGACTAATCTTACCGCACAAAAAAAAGACCAGCCGGACGGTAGTCCGCTGACCTTTTATCATCCCCGTGGTTCACGGAGTTCACATTGCATTATTCACATTCACTGTACCTTCCTGAGTCTTGGCAAGTGCGGACGGAATCTTAGGTGCCTGAACCAGCTTCCGTCTGCCCAGAGAGGTTGTAAAAGTGATTACATAACCGGCTACAACTACAGCCATCACAGTGTACAGGGTTTCTCTTAACGGCATATAGAAGAGGGAGAAAGCCAGAACGATTACATCCATCAGGATAAATACGGTTCCTACCTTAATACCTTTCCATTCACTGATCAGCACGGACAAAATATCGTCCCCGCCGCTCGCCCCGCCGCCCAGCAGGACCATTCCTGCGCCCAGACCTGTCAATACCCCGGACAACAGCGCCGCAACCGGCAAGTTATCCTGCAGGTCAATAACCCAGCCGGAATAGCGTTCCATCATCCCGTAGAATACCGTGAAGGCCACTACGGAGATGAAGGTGTTCACTACGAATGATTTTCCTTTGAAAATGATTGCGATGATGAGTACCGGAATGTCCAAAATCAGGATGCTAAGTGATGGTGAAATCCCCAGTACATACTTGCCGAGCAGCGACAATCCTACGAATCCGCCTTCGGTCAAGTGGTTCTGATAATTAATGTGATAATACGTAAATGCAAGCAATAGTGTTCCGGTCAAAATAATAGCTAACCGGAGCGGCAAACTCATGCCACTGTCTTGTTTCCTCATTACTCGGTCTCCCCTTATCGTATATGGCGGCTAGACGTTCGTGCCAGCCTCTACGAAGGGTTATACCGGAGGAGATGTTGCTCCTTCGCATACAATACTTCCTTCCCTTCGCAGAAGCGGCTTCGTCAATGAACAACGGTTCGCGCACATGCTACAGGGAAGCTAAGTATAAGACAGATCATAACGTTTCCAAATCGTCCTTTGGGGAATCGTCCTTCGGGGACACATGGTATCCTGATCCTTTCTTTAGTTTGATATGTTCTGAATAGATTATACCACGCGGAGGGGCCACTCTAAACAGTTTCCACTGAAAATAAGCAATCAGCCCGGATTCCGCAGCAGACGGTTGACGGTCTCGCGGCGGACGCCGATCAATTGTCCGATCTCTTCCTGTGTCAGCAGATCTGTGAGCTGTGCGCCATGAGAATATTCGGTCAGCCAGCGGGTCAGCAGGGCCATCCGCTCCCCCGGCGTTCCAACCGTGAGATGATCGAGCCTCGTCTGCATGAACCGCACCTTCTCCTGAAGCAAAAGGGCGATCTCCATCACCTTCTCAGGCTTCTCCCTCAGCTCCCGGTACCATTCTGCAGCCGGAATCAGCTCGACCTCACTTTTCATCATTGCAACTGCGGTTCCATGCGCCTCCTTCGGCGAAATGAGGGAATGATGCGGAACGGTCTCACCCGGATATAGCAGGTTGAACAATACCATGTTCCCGTTCTCATGCAGTCTCGTGACCTTGAACAGTCCGCTCTTCACCTTGAACAGGTTCTGGCCGCCGTCACCCTGGCGGAATAAGACCTCACCTCTGTGCAGAATCATTTCGCATTCTCCTTTGCCTTCTCTGTATATATATTTTTAATTATACCGAAATAAGACACCAAATTGGAGGGGCAAGCGTAAAACAGTCCTGTTACAGGGTCTAAATGGCAAAAACCGCCTGGGAGCAGAGGTCTGTCTCTGCTCCCAGGCGGTTCCAGGGAAAGGCAAGATACGTTATTTTGCTGTGATCGGCTTCTTCCAGAGCCCCAGGATCAGACCGGAAATCACGGAACCGATCAGCACAGATAACAGGAACAGCGCGGCATTGCTGGACAGGAAGGCTACGAACACACCGCCATGCGGTGCGGGAACGTTGAGGTTCCACAGCTGGGTAAGTCCGCCGGCTACGGCAGAGCCCAGAATACAGGAGGTGAGCACCCGCAGCGGATCAGCCGCAGCGAACGGAATAGCCCCTTCGGTGATGAACGACAAGCCCAGCACATAGTTGGTTACACCGGATTTGCGTTCGGTCTCCGTGAATTTATTCTTGAAGAACGAGGTCGCCAGGGCAATCGCCAGCGGAGGCACCATCCCTCCGGCCATCACTGCGGCCATCATCATTCCGTTTGTATTGCCGCTGGATGTAAACACGCCGATAGCGAAGGTGTAGGCTGCTTTGTTGAACGGACCGCCCATATCAATGGCCATCATCCCGCCAAGCACCAAGCCCAGCAGAATCTTGTTGCCGGTACCGAGATTGTTAAGCGCATCGGTCAATCCTCCGTTAATCCAGCTAAATAACGGATCGAACAGGAAGAACATAACTGCGCCAGTAATTAGCAAACTGAATACGGGATAGAGCAGAATCGGCTTCAGACCGTCCAGTGTGCGCGGCAGGCCCGAGAAGGCTCTGCGGAGCATAATCACAACGTAGCCGGCCAGGAACCCGGCAGCCAGACCGCCGAGGAAGCCCGAATTGGAGTTAAGGGCCATCAGACCGCCGACCATACCCGGCATCAGCGCAGGCCGGTCACCGATGCTCATCGCGATAAATCCGGCAAGGATCGGAATCAGGAAGTGGAAGGCTCCGTCTCCGCCGCCAATGCTCTGCAGCAGCTTGACCAGCGGATTGTCGGGACTGGCCACCTGTTCAATCAGGAAGGAGATCGCCAGCAGAATGCCTCCGCCGACTACGAACGGCAGCATATGCGAGATGCCGTTCATCAGGTCTTTGTAGATTTTGCTTCCAATAGAACCGGACTTCACAGGCGCTGAGCCTTCTTCATTGCGACCAGAGCCGCGGTAGATAGGCGCATCTCCTGCAACTGCAATCCGGATTAGCTCCTCTGACTTGCGGATACCGTCGCTAACCGGACGCTGGAGCACAGGCTTGCCGCTGAAGCGCTCCATCTCCACGTTCTTGTCGGCGGCAACAATGACCCCGCTGGCCCGGGCGATCTCATCTGGGGTCAGCACATTCTGCGCACCCTCCGAGCCGTTCGTTTCGACACGGATATTGACACCCATCTCCTTGGCCTTCTTCTTGAGGGCATCCTCTGCCATGTAGGTATGGGCAATACCCGTAGGACACGCTGTTACAGCAACAACGAAGCTCTGTGAATCCGGGTTCCCGGTAATGATTCGTGCCGGTTCAGCTTGCGGTGCGGCTGCCTTAGGAGCAGCTTTCACTGCCGCTGCCTTGGCTTCCGCTTCCGCCTGGGCTTCAGCCTCCGCTTGCTTGGCATCGAATAAGGCGGACACCTCGGCAGGATTCTTGGCCCTCATGATTTGTTCGATGAATTCGCTTTCAATGAGCAACCTGGACAGTGCAGCGAGTGTCCGCAGGTGCATATTTCCAGCTCCGTCCGGCGCGGCGATCATGAAGAAGATGTGGGCCGGCGCTTCATCCAGGGAGGCAAAATCAATTCCGGCGCTGCTCTTCGCAAAGACTACTGTTGCTTCGCTAACGGCCTTGGTCTTGGCATGAGGCATAGCAATGCCTCCGCCGATGCCTGTGCTGGACTGGGCTTCACGCTCCAGAATCTTCTCCTTGAACAGCTTCGCATCCGTGATGCGGCCGCTGGCCGCGAGGCTGGCAATCAGCTCGTCAATGACCCCTTCCTTCGTTGTCGCCTGCAGCTCCATAATCATCGTTTCCTGTATCATCAAATCTGTAATTTTCATCAATTCTCAACTCCCCGAATGTACTTGAACCTGTTAACCTCTGTTATTCATAGCTGAGAAATGGCAATAAGCGGACGAAGCTCTTCAATCAATGCCCGGTCTGCCAGATCATCGGAGAACGCTGTGGCACTTCCTGATGCCACACCGACACGGAATGCCTCCAGCACATTCCCTGTCAGCGACAAGGTGCCCACGAATCCGGCAATCATCGAATCTCCCGCACCTACTGAATTCCTCACCTGGCCCTTAGGAGCGCTGGCATGGTATACTTCTTGCCCGGTAAGGAACAATGCGCCTTCGCCAGCCATCGAGACCAGCACGTGCTTGGCACCACCCGTAAGAAGCTTGCGTCCGTAAGTGATAATCTCTTCTCTGGTACTGATCTGAACACCGAACAGCTCTGCCAGCTCATGGTGATTCGGCTTGACCAGCAATGGCCCCCGGGATAAGGCGTCCTGCAAGGCCTGCCCGGTCGTATCAATAACGAACTCCGCGCCCTTCTGCCTGCATACTGCAATCAGTCTGCTGTAGAAATCTCCACCCAGCGAAGGTGGCGTGCTGCCTGACAGGATCACAATGTCACCCGGCTTCAGGGCTTCCAGCTTAAGCAGCAGCGAAGACATCTCGGTCTCCGTAATGACAGGCCCGGCCCCGTTAATCTCTGTCTCCTGCCCGGCCTTAAGCTTGATATTGATCCGGGTATCGTCCGCAATATGAACGAAGTCGCCGGTGATCCCCTCCTGGCCCAGCCAGGTATCAATGTAGCCGCCGGTGAAGCCGCCCAGAAATCCGGTTGCCGTATTCTCAACGCCCAGCTGCTTCAGAACGCGGGATACGTTGATTCCCTTCCCGCCGGGCAGCTTCATATCACGCTTCATCCGGTTGAGTCCGCCTAGTGTTAATTCTTCTACCTCCACGATATAATCGACGGAAGGATTGAGTGTCACAGTATAGATCATCATTCATCCCTCATTTATAATGTTTGTCTTCCCATCCCGTCACACCAGTGTATAATCCACATCCAGCTTCTCAAGCTGCCTCCTGAAGCTATCCGGTGTGCCCGTATCCAGAATGCAGTGATCCATCTCCTGCAGATCTGCAACCTTGCAAAAGGAGATCTGCCCGATCTTGCTATGGTCGGCCAGCAGGATCGTCTGCTTCGCTACAGCGATCATTTTGCGCTTGGTGGCCGCTTCCAGCATATTCGGCGTCGTAATCCCTTCACGGATATCCAGCCCGTTGGTGCCAAGGAAAGCCTTATCCACCCGAACCATATCCAGCGAGCGTTCGGTCATTGGTCCGACAAAAGCCATGGTGTCCGGCCTTAGCATCCCGCCTGTAATAGACACCTCGATATGGCGGCAGTCCTTCAGCTCGTTCAGCGCCATGATTGAGTTGGTAATGACCTTG
This sequence comes from Paenibacillus sp. FSL R7-0302, assembly GCF_038006885.1. Taxonomy (NCBI): domain Bacteria; kingdom Bacillati; phylum Bacillota; class Bacilli; order Caryophanales; family Paenibacillaceae; genus Paenibacillus; species Paenibacillus sp. FSL R7-0302. The sequence continues at coordinate 1,655,702 of NZ_JBBOWB010000001.1, read as the reverse complement.
AGATTGCGGAACGATTTCAGCGCCCGGGCAATCTGCAGGGTAGTGGTACCTCCGTCAAGGAGAATGGCATCACCATCCTCAATCATCTCCACAGCCTTCCCGGCAATCCGCAGCTTCTCTTCCAGGAACCGGTCTTCCTTGTCCGTAACCGCCGCTTCAAAGTTCACACTCTGCAGGGATACCGCCCCGCCATGCGTACGCTTCAGCAGCCGCGCTTCCTCCAGCTCCTTAAGGTCCCGGCGGATGGTCGATTCCGAGACGGACAGCTCCTGGCCCAGCTCCTGAACCGAGGCTCTTGTGTGCTTCTCGACAAACAGCAGAATCATCCGTTTGCGTTCTTCTTCAAACATGCAGCTCACTCCTTAGGATGTGCAGCTACCCGCTGCTGGATTCCTATATATACACTAACTACCTGAATTGAAAGATAAGATGACTGGATTCAAATCACTTGTGACTGATGTTGATCATTTGTGCTCATTTATGATTGTAACAGCGTTTTCATGAACTGTAAAGAGGCTACTATTCCAGCCGGATACACTACTGCTGTAAGTATTCGCGTATGCTCTGCTCATTTATGCTCATTTCAGCCTTGTAACTATATCATCCGGTGCGGCAAATTACCTCCCGATTGCCCATTTCACAATGGCAGCGGGCGACATATTTATATTACATATGGGGAAAAGCGGGTGAACAGGAGATGGCCTATTACAATAACAACGGATATGGCAGCGCGGGCGGTAACGGCGGTAATGGCAGCAATGGCGGCATTAACGGCCAAGGAGGGAGCGGCAGTGACGGCCCAGTAGAAACCGAGGAGCTCAGTGCAGAGGATTATGCGATTATCGCTGCCGGCTTTGGCGTACTCGGGGAACTGTTTGCTTTTTTCTCTCTGGTAAAAGCCAAGCAGGTGACCAAGGAAACCGGCGGACAGGTAGGTGCCGGCATCGACCCCGTGCTGTTCGTACAGAACCGCAAAAAAAAAGCAGCCAGACGAAAGTCCCGCCGGCTGCGTTGATCCCTTATATTTTCCGAATCCATCGCTTAATTCAAAGGTATGACATCATGCTTCGCAAATATGGTCTGCACTCTCTCCCGCAGCTCCTCTTCAGGCAGAAGGACAATGACAATAATATGCTCCAGGTCAGCATGCTTCGCATACGCCTCCGCGTCATCTTGCGGAATCCCCATTCCGATCAGGCTGACCGCAAGGCCGTCTGTCTCCAGATCCGCCCCCGCGAGCTTGCGGGCTGCCGGACCTGCTGCGACCGCAGAATCAGCGACCATATCCAGGCCTACCCCAAGCCCGCGGGCTGTACCGTACAAGCCATTATTCCCCTGCCCCGTCTCCACTTCTCCAATCGCGGCATCCTTGCTGATGATCTCCAGCGTGTTCTTCTGCTTCGTGACAGCTGAGATATGCTTCGCCTTGATCCCACTCTTCTTCAATTCTTCGATCGCCAGCACCGCATCACTCCGGTGTCCAAAAATCCCCAATACCAATGTTGGCATGCGGCATCCCTCCTATTACTGCTACTGCAATATTTCCACTCTGCTACTGCGATATTACCACTCCGCCTGTGGCTTGAATCCCGCATGTGGCGGCGGCTCCCGGTCAGGCCTGAATCAATCTCTTCTAATTGGGTTATAAAGATACGTATACATAAACATAACTTAAGAGATAGGGGGGGCTGCTGTGCTTCAAAGCAAGTATTTTCGGACCTGCCTGGCCATTATCGCCTTTTTGACGATTCTGTACCTGGGCTCGAAGGTCATTTTTCTGTTCACACCGCTGGTATCTATCATTCAACTGCTGCTCGTACCCATGATGCTGTCGGGCTTTATGTATTATCTTCTGCGGCCGATTGTCAACTATCTGGGGACCAAAAATGTTAACCGCGGGCTGTCCGTCCTGCTGATTTATCTTGTGTTCGCCGGACTGTTCGTCTTATTCTGGGTGCTGGTCTGGCCTACACTGCGCGAGCAAATCCAGAATTTCATCGACAATACGCCATATCTGGTCGAGGGTATACAAAACCAGTTCAACAAACTGCAGAACGACCCGTCACTCTCCCGCTTCTTCAAGGGTGACACGGATGTGACCACACGCCTGACGGAGTATTTGAACAGTGCCATTAACTGGGTGACCAATTCGATGTCCAACCTGATCACAGTGATCTCCAGTATTGTCGTGGTTATCGCTACCCTGCCGATCATTCTCTATTACATGCTGAAGGACGGGCACAAGCTGTCCCCGATTCTTCAGGGCCTGATTCCGAAGAAATACCGCAAGGAAGGCCAGGAGATGTTCAAGGATATCGACTCTGCACTCAGCGGCTTCATCGTTACACGTGTCCTGCTTAATGTGGTGCTGGGCATCTTGCTATACATCGGATTTTTGCTGATCGGCCTGCCTTATTCTCTGCTGCTCGCCGTGATCTCCATCCCGCTGAATTTCATTCCCTATGTGGGCTCGCTGCTGGCGGCGGTTCCCGTTGTTATCGTGGGGTTCATCGAATCGCCTTCACTCGCGATCTGGTCAGCCGTCGTCATTCTGATCGCGCAGCAGATTCAGGATAACGTGCTGTCACCGGTCATCTATGGCAAGTCGCTGGATGTTCACCCGCTCACAACAGTGCTGCTTGTACTCGTGGGGGGCGACTTCTATGGACTGATCGGCGTCCTCATTGCGCTTCCGGTCTATATGATTATCAAAATCATCTTCCTGCGCATTTACGAGATCATTGTCGCCGAACGGGTGGATCAACCCGTACCCGAGCCAGGTGCTCCGCCGGGGATTGAGATTGAGATCGTCAAGGACGATAAGGTATAGCAAGTGGAAACGGCTTTGCCGTCCTTTTAAAGGACGGTACCGTTTCAGCGAGAAATAGAAGGATAAGTTATCGTGTGCAACATATAAATTCTATATTTTAAAACAACCCCACAAAGTGGGGCTTTAGCGCAGGTGATAACTCAAGTACTTTGCGGGGGCCCCAAAACATATAAATTCTTATCTTTTAATAAAAAGCCCTCCGGCGCTGATGATCTCCGCGCCGGAGGGCTTTTCAATGTACACGCTTGAATGTATCTGGACTTCATCCCCGCAGCGAGCGGACCACGAAAGTGTGGTTGCCCTTAGGCAGGTTCTGCCCGTCACGCAGCGTCACGGAGCCTTTGGTATGTGCGATGATCGTCGCATTGAATGCAACCAGCTGGTCCCCTTTCCAGACAGTAACCGCTGATTTGAAATAGACGGCATTATCAAACTGCAGACGTTCTCTCATAATATATCCGACCGAATGGAGAACCGGGGGCAAAGCCCTCTCTTTGGGAGCCAGAGCCTTGATGTACACAATATCGCGGAAAGGGACGGCAATCTCCTGATGCCCGATGACGGCTACCGAAGCTGCAAGATCCCATCTGCGCAGAACGCCTTTCATAATCGTATATGGCTGCTCGCCGCAGTACATAATGACCGGTCTGCCAACCCAATGCTTCATGGCTCCACGCCCTTCCCTGTGCCTGAACTACTTATACCTTCGGTATGGACCAGTCTATGCCCTTAAGCCCATGCTGCTCCAGATACTGGTTGGCCTGAGAGAACGGGCGGCTGCCGAGAAATCCGCGGTGTGCTGAGAACGGGCTCGGGTGCGGGGACTGGATCACCTTGTGTCTGCTGCGGTCAACTACCGCGCCCTTAAGCTGGGCATGGCTGCCCCAAAGGATGAAAACCATCGGTTCCGTCCGCTCGTTCAGCTTCTCCATAATGGCATCCGTGAAGGTCTCCCAGCCCAGCCCCTTATGCGAATTCGGCTGGCCCTCGCGTACTGTCAGTACGGCATTGAGCATCAGCACACCCTCTTCCGCCCAGTGCAGCAGCGATCCGTGGCCCGGCACCTCCAACCCGAGATCACTGTGCAGCTCAGCGTAGATATTGCGCAGAGACGGCGGAATCCTTACACCCGGCTCTACCGAGAAGCTAAGACCATGGGCCTGTCCTGCGCCGTGATAAGGGTCCTGTCCCAGAATGACTACCCGGGTCTTACTGTAAGGCGTCAGCTTCAGCGCCGAGAACAGCTTGTCCTTCGGGGGATAGACTGTATACTGCTTGTACTCGCGTGCCAGGGCATAGCGCAATTCCTCAAAGTAAGGCTTCTGCGTCTCTTCCTGCAGCACTTCATCCCAATCGTTGCCAAACATTCGGTTCTCCTCCCAATTACCCTGCTATTAGTATTGTTTCATTATCTGTTATTAACCAGAATAACAGGAACTTATTTGCGGCCATAGTCCGCCTTGATCTCGCCCCATGACTTCGTCTGCCATTTCAGCACCTTGTTGTCATAAGTATGGCTGCGCAGCCAGCTCTCCGCCCGGTCAATCAGCTGCCAGATCTCCTCTGTAGAGGCATCCCGGGGCAAGGTCGTGGCCACCTTTTTCTGCTTGACCCATTTCATTGCATTGACAGAATCACTATAGACCGTCTTGCTGCTGCCTTCCTGCTTAAGATGAGCCAGCGCATGCACAATCGCCAGGAATTCTCCGAGGTTATTGGTGCCTTTACGGATCGGACCGCAGGAGAAAATCACATCCCCGGTCTGGGTATCTACGCCTTTGTATTCGACCGGTCCGGGATTCCCCCGGGTGCCTACATCCACGGAGATGCTGTCATAATCGATCTCCTCAGATGTCTCCACTCCGGCACTCCGGCTCCAGGACTTGCCTGACTTGCTTGTGCCGGAAGTCCCTGAAGCTGCCGCACCCGTTCCCCAGTTGCCCTTCCAGCCTGCCTTGAAGGCTGTCTCAGCCGCCGCCTTGCTCTCATAGGACTTATATTTCGCTCCGGTATAATGATCCGTCTGCGCCTGACATTCCGCCCATGTATTGTAGACTCCGGGCTGCTTGCCTTCCCAGACAACGTAGTATTTCTGCTTAGCCATTCCTATTGCTCCCTCCTGCCGGTGTAACCTTATCCAGAATAATATTGTACTGCATACTGCGTTCATATTGAAGTCTGAATACACCCGCACGCCTGCTGCCCGCCCGAATATCTGTTTGGATAATTACCGGCAGGCGCGTTCATACTAATACGGCAGCTCAGTCCAGCACAGCCAGCGTAGTATCAATAATGGTCTGGAGCTTGCCTTCATCCCTCGTTGCCTTGACCATAACCCGCAGTCCAACCAGGGCATTGTGCAGATAAGCAGCAAGCGCCGGAGCCGCATGCCGGGAGGAGAGTTCTCCAGTCTCCTGTCCATGCAGGATCAGCTGTTCCATTAATCTCTCGGTATTCAGAAAAGCTTCATTGGCCCGCTCAGCTGCTTCCGGATCATGAGCCGACAGCTCCACTGCCGTATTCACCAGCATACAGCCCTTCGGCTCCGCTTCACTTCTATAGACTGTGGCTTCGAATAAGAGGCGGATGGCTGCCTTGGCAGAGGTGATGCCTTCGATCCGGCTCTCCAGCCTGGAGCTTTGAATGGAAGCAAAGCGTTCCAGCGCTTTTATATATAAGGTATGCTTGTCTCCAAAGGTGTCATACATGCTTCGCTTGTGAATTCCCATGCCGGCTACAAGATCCTGCATTGACGTCTTCTCATAGCCCTGCTGCCAGAAAATCGTCATTGCCTTGAGCAATACATCATCAATGTCAAACTCTTTGCTTCGCGCCATGATCATGCTCCTTTCGCGGTCTATTTTACCATTTATAGAACGATCGGTAAATATTATTGTAGCAGTGTTAACTAGATCACATCAATTCCGCACCAATCATTCTATATTAATTTTAAGGAAAATACCATCAGCATTACACACCCCAAGGAGGTTATCACATGAGAAAACTCGCAGTAATACTTGCGGCATTCACCCTGACCCTGCTGATCGGATGCGGCAACAATAACAAAAGTACAGAGAACACTAACACCTCAGCGAACACGGGCAATACGGCTACCGCTGCCCCGGATGCGGTCACTTCAGCTTCAGTGGTCGACAACGGCGAAGCCTTCAAGAAGGCGATCAGCAAGGACGGCACCTGGATTGCAGCCACCCTGAAAGACCTGAGCTTCTCCGAGGAGCTTGTGGTGGACGGACAATTCATTAACAAGGAAGAACCTGCCCGCAAAATCGCGCTCTATACCCAGGATGCCGATCACAACATCACGAACTCCTTCAAGCTCACCGCCCCCAAATTGACGATCCGCAGCGAGAATGCCCGGATTCAGGGAGGGACCTTTGTGGGTGATGTCTATGTGGAGGCTGACGGCTTCGCCGTCGTGAATGCCACCATTGAAGGCAATGTCTATTTCTCCGATGCCAAGTACCAGGCTACCTATACAGCAGCTGATCAGGGTAAGGTAACCGGCGTCACCGAAGTGAAAAAATAATGCGGCTGGGTGCGGGGTGTTCCTCTTCGGGCAAGCGGCCGGGGAGGATACCCCTTTTTCTTGTTCCTGCCCGCGAAAAGGGGTGCTGGCCTAATGAAGTTCATCCGTAAATATGCTATTCTTCCTCTTCTGCTCCTGATGCTCTCCTCCTGCGGCGGACAGGATGTAGCGGAGCCGGAGCCGCAATACCGGATTCAGTCCGGCCATGATCTGAGTATTCTGACAACGAGCGACACCCATTATTTAGCGCAGGAGCTAAGAGATCTCGGACCTGCCTTCCAGCAGTTTCTGGCTGCCGGAGACGGAAAGCAGCTCGGCTACAGCAAGGAGATGATGGAGGCGCTGGGCTATGATATCGGAATCCGCAAGCCGGATGTAATGATTATCAGCGGGGATCTCAGCAACAACGGGGAAGAAGCCAGCCATAAGGAGCTGGCCGGACATCTGAAGCGCATTGAGCAAGATACCGGAACCCGGATCTATGTGATCCCGGGCAATCATGATATCCGGAATCCCTGGGCCCGGAGCTTCCGCGATAAGCGCCAATATGCCGCAGATTCCGTGAGCGTCAAGGCATTCCGCCAAATCTACGGCAGCTTCGGTTATGATGAGGCCCTGCTGAGAGACGAGGATTCGCTCAGTTACCTGGCCGCCCCGTCGGAGGATCTGTGGCTGCTCATGCTTGATACTGCACAGTATAAGGACAATAAAGCACTGGGACATCCCCAGCTGGAGGGACGGGTCAGCGGCCGGACCCTGGAATGGATCGCCGCCTGCGGCGCGAAGGCCGCGGCCGCAGGCGCGCAGCTCGTGACGGTCATGCATCACAGCCTGCTGAATCACAGTGAATTCATTCAGGAGGGCTTCACTGTAGAGGATCATGCCAAGGTTACAGATGCCTTGATGCAGAGCGGTGTGCGGACGGTTCTCAGCGGGCATATACACATTCAGGACATCAGTGAATATAGTCATGACGGGGAACATATCTATGACATCGCCAGCAGCGCTTTATCTGTTTTTCCCCATCAATATGGACTCTTAACCTATTCCTCCGCCCGTCAGACTCTGGATTACAGCACGGCAAGATTAGGGATGGAGCAATGGGCAGCAGCCACCGGCAATACCGATCCGAATCTGCTGGGCTTCAGGGCCTACAGTGAAGCCAGCTTCCGCAAGCGGTCTGCCACCCGGAGCTATTCCCGTCTGGCTGAAGACCCCGCTTATGCCAGCTATACGGAGGCTGAGCTGAAGCAAATGGCTGACGTTGTCGGAAGGCTGAACGAGAATTACTTCGCAGGCTCTGCCAGTACAGGCAATGCCGCCGTGACCGCCACAGCAGGCTACCGGCTTTGGCAGGACGCCCCGGCAAGCGGAACGAGAAGCTATGTTCTGGAGATGGCCTCGCAGCAGCCGAAGAACAATCATGAACTGCATGTCCAGCTTCCTCAGCGGTGATGTTTGAAAAACTGGAAACAGGTGTAAAATAGACAAGTATGCTTACACCTACTGCTGAGGAGATGATGATCACCATGTTCACACGTATGGATGAGATAATGATTGAAATCCCGGACGTCGAGAAACCAGATCCTAATGCTGCAGCAGCCGTTCAAGAGCTGCTCGGAGGCAAATTCGGTGAAATGTCAACACTCAATAACTACTTGTACCAGTCCTTCAACTTCCGCTCCAAGGACAAGCTGAAGCCCTTCTACGACCTGGTAATGAGCATTACCGCCGAGGAGCTGGGCCACGTTGAGCTGGTCTCCCACGCCGTGAACAAATGTCTAAGAGGTTCCACGGCTTATAAGAAACCGGATTCCACGCCGCTTGCGGATGTCAAAGACGCACGGCTGTCTTATCATTTCCTGGCAGGCGCGCAGGGGGCCATGCCGTTCGATTCGATGGGCAATCCATGGACCGGAGCCAATGTGTTCAACAGCGGCAACCTCGTGGAAGATCTCCTGCATAACTTCTTCCTGGAGTGCGGGGCCAGAACCCATAAAATGAAGGTCTACGAAATGACCGACCACCCTGCAGCCCGGGCGGTAGTCGGCTTCCTGCTTGTCCGTGGAGGTGTTCACGTGGTCGCTTACGCCAAGGCGCTGGAGATTGCCACAGGCGTCAATGTTACCAAGCTGGTGCCTATTCCTTCCTTGGACAACAAAGCATTCAATGAAGCCAGAAAGTACGAGGAAAAAGGCGTTCATACGAAGCTGTATACCTGGAGCGATAAGGATTTCAGCTCCATTGACCAGATCTGGAAGGGTACTCACCCCGAGGACGGGCTTCCGCTTGAGGTCATTCAGGGCGTACCGGAAGGCTTCCCTATCCCCGAGGCCCCGGAATTGAAGGAAGAATTCGCACCGGGCATCTCTGCCGAGGAATTCAAGGAGATTGCCAAACGGCTTAAAATGGCCGGGAATATTCATGACTAGCAGCCGGAGCCAAGCATAGCGAATAATATCACCCATAGAGAAGCGGATGTCCCGGAAGCCATGAACTGGCTGCCGGAACATCCGCTTTATTTGGGAATGGATTCTTCTAAGATCTCTGCCTTATAACTCCGGTAACTCCGGCTCAAGCAGTAGTAGGGTATCGGCAACAGCCCGCCCATTCACAAGCAGCACTATGGTATGCTCTCCGGGATAGTGCTTCCGTGTAGTCAGGTTGGCCCAGCGGTGGGTCCGTGTACCGGAGAGTCTGGTGCCGCCGGGCACGGTTTTGTCGGATAACAGAAACAGCTTGCGCGAGGTCTTGCCGCCGGCCTTGACGAAGTTGATCCCGTATTCAATGCGGATGCGTACCGGTCCGCCCTCCCGGATGGTCAGAGCGTATTGCAGCTCACAGTGCTCTCCGATCCGCAGTACAGCCGGGTCTGCCGTGAGGACAGCCGAGCTGACCAGCGGGGTGCCGCTCTCCTCCGGAGCATATCCGAACAGCTCCATGATCTCAGGATCTGCCTTGCGGATCAGTGAGCGGCAGCCATGCCGCACAATCCAGTTCGTGTTCGCGTTACTGCCCAGCCAGCGGCGGGCGGTAGCTATCACGATATCGGGGTGATCCTTCGCGATATCGTTCAGGTTGTTGGCTACACTTTTGCGCACATAGAGTGACGGGTCAGCCTTCAGCTTCTCCAGCAGCGGCAATAGCGGAGACGGATCGCGCTTGAACACCGGCAGTGCCTGGCCCCAGGGCAGGCGGGGACGGCATCCCTCACTGGCGAGCCGCCGCACATGCTCCCCCGGATGCTCCGCCCAGACCAGCATCTGGTCTATCATCGCTTGCGGATCACGCAGCAGGAACGGCCTGACGGCAAATTCCGCCGAGGACCTCTGGGTGAACCGCTCCAGCGCCTCCATCGACAGCTCCCAGTGCTCCCCGCTTCCGCCATACACCTCCACGAAATCCGGGAAGATCAGATACGGGAAGCCGACACAGTCCTTATCTATCGCATACAATATCTTCAGCGCTTCCTCATAGGCCGGGGGCAGGCAGCTGCCCAGTGTCTCTGTAATCCTCCGCATCCGCGCCTTCAGCTCCAACTCCTCCCATGGCTCCTTCATCGCCTCAGCCATGAAGCGGTCTGGCTCGAACGAACCGTAGACGGCTTTAATTTTCATTCCCAGGCTATGCAGGAATTCTTGGTTGTACATTGCTTTCAAGGGTTCGGCCATTCTTGAGTTCCTCCTGCTGTTGTAATTAGATTCTCTTAATAATGAGAGCATACCATACGAACCGGACATCCCTGTGTCAACTTTCAGCTGGATATATATACACCAACTATAGCCTATGTTCAAATCCGGCAGCCTGTCGTACAATAAGGTTTAAGTTTTTTTGCCCGCTGACGATGTACTACCTCATGAAAGGACTGGGACTTTTGCCACAGACACTTGTTAAAAACATTGATTTTTTCGTAGCCGCACTGTCACAGACCTTCGTATCCGCCCTCCAGCTTGACCCTGACGGAATGTACTCCCAGGTAGGCAGCGGAGTCGTTGAGAAATTCTCTGATGAGTATGTCCGGCTGAAAAGATTCGACGGCACCACCTCGCATTACGCCCGCGATATTACGAAATTCCAGCACAACCATGCCTGAGAAGGCTTCGGGGTCTCTTCATCAGAGGAGAAGCAGCGCTCGCCTGTGATCCTTCCTCCCCTCTTCAAACGCAGACCCTGGACCCTGATCCGGGTCTGTTTTTGCGTTGACTTTTCACAAAATATTAACGTGTGCATTCCAATAAACTATTGACTTGACGCTGCTGGAGAACTAAACTGAAATCGTTAACAATTCCATGTACCCGGGGAGAACCTATGATTACCATCAAAGATATTGCCCGTGTTGCCGGTGTGTCCCATACTACCGTATCGAGGGCGCTGAACGGCAACCCGCTGATCAAGAAGGCCACCCGGGATAAGATTGAACGGATCGCCGCCGAAATGAATTATGTGCCGAATTACAGTGCCAAGAGCCTGGTCACCAAGAGATCGTTCATCATCGGCCTGTTCTTCTCCAGTATTGAGCAGGGGACTTCCGCAAGCTTCCTGGTGGATGCCATCAAAGGCATTACGCACAGTCTGGATGAGAACTATAATCTGACGGTAAACGGGATCGACGGTGTGCAGCATTTCAGCAATATTCAACCGCAGCGCTTCGACGGCATTCTGGTCATGAGCCAGAGCGATGAAGACAATGCCTTCATCTATCATGTGAAGAAGACGGGCATTCCGCTAGTGGTGCTGAACCGCCAGCTGGAGGACCCCGGCATCATGAACGTGGTCGCCAATGACCGCGAAGGCGTCAAGGAAGCGATTGATTATGCTGTGCAGCAGGGTCACCGCAAGCTGGCTATTATTGAAGGCAAGCCCGGCTTCAAGTCCTCAAGCGAACGTAAGCAGGGCTTCCTGGACAGTCTGATTGCAGGCCGGCTTGCGCTGAATCCTGATTATTTTGCCCCCGGAGATTACAGCATTGAGAGCGGATATGCGGCGATGAGCAAGCTGCTTAGCCTGGAGGACCGGCCTACGGCGGTGTTCTGCTCCAATGATGATATGGCGATTGGCGCCATGAATGCCTGCTATGCCCACAAGGTGCAGGTGCCGGAGCAGATCTCACTGATCGGCTTCGATGATATGATGTTCGCCCGCTATACGAATCCTGCCCTGACCACGGTCCGCAAGCCGATTGCCGAGATCAGTGAGCTCGGCATTACCATGCTGATCCAGCTGCTTCAGCAGCCGGAGACCCCGCCGCAGCAGCTGTTCGTTAAGACTTCGCTGGTGGTACGGGATACGGTTGCCGGAGTATAACTCTATCAGTACCCCACCCGCTATTTTCTGCAGATACGGAGCCTTCCTGGACAAGAGAAGGAATTCCGGATCTTGCTTAAAATAAAATGTTAACGTGTGCAATTAATCACTGTATTCTAAAGGAGATCATGACCATTATGACAAACCGTTTATCCAGAAGCACTCACCCGGGGCTAACCCTCCATCCGGAACGGATGATTCAGTTCGGCGAAGGCAACTTCATGCGTGCGTTCGTAGACTGGCAGCTGCAGCAAATGAACAATCAGGGTCTGTTCAACGGAAGCGCTGTCCTCATTCAGCCCATTGCTCAGGGACCCGGAGGAGTAGCTGATCTGATGGCCGCTCAAGACAACCTCTACACTGTGCTGCTTAATGGCATCATGGACAACGAGACCGTCAATTCCCGCGAAATTATTAGCTCGGTCAGCCGGGTGATTAACCCATACATGGATTATGAAGCTTATCTCGCGCTCGCCGAGAATGATGATCTGGAGTTCATCACCTCCAATACTACCGAAGCCGGCATTGCCTATCTTCCAGGCGACCGCGCAGACGATGCTCCCCCTAAAAGCTTCCCGGGCAAGCTGACCGCCCTGCTCCACCGCCGCTTCGAGCTTGGCAAGAAAGGCTTCGTTATTATTCCTTGCGAGCTGATTGACCGCAACGGCGAGAAATTGCAGGAGATCGTAGAACGTTATGCGGCTGACTGGAATCTTGGCGCAGAATTCCTGCAATGGCTGAAGTCCGAGAATACCTTCTGCTGCAGTCTGGTGGACCGGATTGTTCCTGGTTATCCGCGTGACCAGGCTGCTGCTCTCGAAGCTGAGCTCGGCTATCTCGATAACGTAATGGTGACCGCAGAGCCGTTCCTCTTCTGGGTCATTGAAGGACCGGAGTCTCTGGCAGAGCGCCTGCCGCTGGCTAAGGCCGGACTGAATGTCGTGGTGACACCGGATATGACGCCTTACCGTGAACGCAAGGTTCATCTGCTGAACGGACCGCATACCGCTATGGTCCCTCTGGGCCTGCTTGCCGGTCTTGAGACGGTTGAGGACGTCATGAATGACAGTACCTTCTCCCGCTTCGTGAAGCAATTGATCGAAGAGGAGCTGATCCCTATGCTGGATCTCCCTGCCGATGAGCTACTGTCCTATGCCGGCGCTGTGCAGGAGCGGTTCCGCAATCCGTTCATCCGCCATGAGCTGACCTCAATCTCGCTCAACAGCATTTCCAAATTCAAGGCCCGCCTGCTCCCGGTCTTGCTTCGCTACCAGCAGGAACGCGGCAAGCTTCCGGAGCGGATGACCCTCGCCTTCGCCGCCCTGCTGCTCAGCTACCGGGGCGACCGTATTCCCCGTCAGGACGGCGCAGAGGTACTGGCGGTGTTCGATCAGGCCTGGAGCCAGCCGGCCAGCTTCGTGAACACAATTCTTGCCGACACCAGCCTGTGGGGACAGGATCTGACCCGGCTGCCGGGACTGGCTGATGCGATAGCCGCCCATTTGCAGCAGCTGGAGCTTGAAGATTCCCGCGCAGCATTACAGGAACTCGTCGGCTGAACCGGCGTGTTTGTACGAAGGAGCTCAGGAAAGCGCAGAATCACTAACTTTTAGGAGGGCCAACATGAAGAACTTAATGAAAATGAACCCGAGAGATACGGTAGCTGTAGCCTTACGGCCGATTGCTGCCGGAGAAGAACTGACGATAGACGGACTGACGCTTCAGGCCGCCCAGGAGATTCCGCAGGGTCACAAGATTGCCCTGACCGGTTTCAGCAGCGGAGACATCATTACCAAATACGGTTCCCCGATCGGCCATGCCACGGCTCCGATTGCCGCAGGCGACTGGATTCATACGCATAACATCAAAACCAATCTGTCCGGCGAGGAAGAATACGAGTATGTGCCTGATGTCCATCCGGTGATCTATCCGCGCCGTGATCTGACCTTCCAGGGATACCGTCGGAGTAACGGCAAGGTGGGCATCCGTAATGATCTGTTCATTATTCCGACCGTGGGCTGTGTGAACGGCGTTGCCGAGCAGATGCTGCAGGAGTTCAAGGCCGAGCATCCCGATCTTGGCGGATTCGACAACCTGACCGTGCTGAAGCATCCTTACGGCTGCTCCCAGCTGGGCGATGATCACCGCATGACCCGCAGCATTCTGCTCGATGCCGTCAATCATCCCAATGCAGGCGGTGTACTCGTCTTCGGCCTTGGCTGCGAGAACAATATCGTCTCCGAGTTCCGCAGCATGCTGGGCAATTATGACGAATCCCGGGTTAAATTCCTGGTGGCCCAGGAGGTAGGCAATGAGCTGGAAGCTGGTCTTGTGCTGCTGGAGGAGCTGTATGAAGCCGCTGCGAACGACGTTCGTGAGCCGGTTCCGCTCAGTGAGCTGAACATCGGGCTGAAATGCGGCGGCTCTGACGGGTTCTCCGGCATTACGGCCAACCCGCTGCTGGGCGCATTCTCCGACTTCATTATCTCCCAGGGCGGAACGTCGGTGCTGACGGAGGTGCCGGAAATGTTCGGTGCGGAGAAGGTGCTGATGGCCCGCGCAGAGAGCAAGGAGGTCTATGATGATATCGTCTCGCTGATCAATAACTTCAAGCAGTATTTCCTCTCCTACGGCGAGCCTGTCTATGAGAATCCGTCTCCGGGCAACAAGGCTGGCGGCATCAGCACGCTGGAGGACAAATCACTCGGCTGCACCCAGAAGGCCGGATCGTCGCCGGTGGTGGATGTATTGCAGTATGGCGTGAAGCTGCGCAAAAAAGGGCTGAGCCTCTTACAGGCTCCCGGCAACGATCTGGTTGCTGCGTCTGCGCTTGCCGCTTCCGATTGCCAGCTCGTGCTGTTCACAACTGGCCGCGGCACGCCATTCGGCAGCTTTGTGCCTACAGTCAAGGTGGCGACCAACAACGACCTTTTTGCCAAAAAAGGCCACTGGATGGACTTCAACGCAGGTCCCCTGCTGGAAACGCCGATGGCCGATGTGCTGGAGGAATTCATCACGTATATCATTGATGTCGCCAGCGGCCAAAAAACACGGAACGAGCAGAATGAAGTGCGTGAGCTGGCTATTTTCAAAACAGGCGTTACCTTGTAGAACTTATTCCAATCCATTCAAAGGGAGATCCTACTCATGTTCCTAAACGAGGACTTCATGTTGTCCGGCGAAACAGCACGGCTACTCTTTCATAATCACGCCAAAACCATGCCCATTATCGATTACCATTGCCATCTGGACCCGCGCGAAATCTATGAGGACCAGCCCTTTGAGAATCTGACCGCAGCCTGGCTGTACGGGGATCATTACAAATGGCGGCTGATGCGCGCAAACGGCGTGCCTGAATCGCATATTACCGGCGACGCCTCTGATTATGATAAATTTCTGGCCTGGGCCCGTACACTGCCTAAGGCAGTAGGCAACCCGCTGTACAGCTGGACGCATCTGGAGCTCCGCCGTTTCTTCGGTGTAGAGGAGCTGCTGTGTGAAGCCACGGCGCCGGCCATCTGGGAGAAGGTCAACCGTAAGCTGGCTGAACCGGGCTTCACCCGGCGCGGCCTGATCCGCAGCAGCGGTGTCAAGGTGATCTGCACCACCGATGATCCGGCAGATTCCCTGGAGTATCACAAGCTGCTGCAGGGGAGTGAGACCGCCTTCCAGGTGTTCCCGACCTTCCGTCCTGACAAGGCGCTGAACATCGATGCCGAAGGCTTCGCCGCCTGGATCGGGAAGCTGGAGTCGGCCTCCGGCCTGCCGGTCAAGAGCTATGCCGGACTGCTGGATGCCCTGCGTAACCGGGTTGCCTTCTTCCACGAGCAAGGCTGCCGCCTGTCGGACCATGCGCTGGATGTCCTGCGTTACGAAGCGGCTGCGCCTGAGGTGGTGGAAGCTATTTTTGCCAAAAGAATGCAGGGAGCTGCGCTGTTACCGGAGGAAATCACCCGCTACCGCACAGAGCTGCTGACCGCGCTGATCGGCTTCTATCATGACAAAGACTGGACTATGCAGCTTCACCTGCATGCCTACCGCAATAATAATACGCCGATGTTCCAGCGGCTTGGACCGGATACCGGCTATGACGGCATCAACGATCTGCCGCTGACCACAGCACTGTCGCAGCTGCTGGACCGGGCCGAGAGCGGCAGTGGTTTGCCGAAGACGATCCTATACTCGCTGAATCCCGGCGACTACCCTGCCCTGCTCGCTCTGCTGGGCTGTTACCAGAAGGATACCCCCGGCAAGCTCCAGCTTGGCTCCGGCTGGTGGTACAACGATACGCGCAGCGGCATGCGCCAGCAGCTGACTCTGCTGGCTGAGGGCAGCCTGCTCGGCAACTTCGTCGGCATGCTGACCGATTCGCGCAGCTTCCTGTCGTATACCCGGCATGAATATTTCCGCCGGGTCCTGTGCGGACTGCTTGGTGAACTCGCCGAACGCGGGGAAGCGCCGGATGACCTCGAAGTCCTCGGGGCTATGGTCCGGGATATCTCCTACAATAACGCAGCCGGGTATTTCGGCTTCCAGACTGCCGGCAGTGAAGCCGGAGTCACTGTCTAGATGGAGGCATGCTGAAGATGCCGACTATCTATATCGCCGGAGACTCTACCGCCGCCCAGAAGGGCGGCGGGGAATGGCCGATGGCCGGATGGGGCGAGTACCTGCGGCAATACGTCAGCCGGAAGGTGCGGATTGAGAACCGGGCCATCAACGGACGGAGTACACGCTCCTTCCTGGCTGAGGGAAGGCTGACAGACCTGGAGCGGGACTTCCTCCCCGGAGATTTCCTGATGATCCAGTTCGGCCATAATGACCAGAAGCTGGAGGACCCTCTCCGTTACACGGAGCCGCATACCGATTACCGCGAGAATCTCAAGGTATTCATCGATTCTGCCCGCAGCCGGGGCAGCTTCCCTGTGCTGCTGACCTCCGTGAGCCGCCGCCGCTTCACTGCGGACAGTGAACCGGACCCGCAGGCTGTGGGACTCTATCCGCAGGTTATGCAGGAGGTTGCAGAGGAGACCGGAACACCTCTGCTTGATATTTTTGCCGCCTCCCAGCAGCTCTACCGCAGACTGGGGACCGAAGCATCAGCCGGGCTGTTCATGCACCTGCCGCCGGGTGCCCGCCCCAACTACCCGGACGGCATTACCGATGACACGCACTTCTCCCAATCCGGAGCGCAGCAGATCGCAGCGCTGGTAGCCGAAGCGCTCGCACAGTGTGAGGAGCTGAGGCTGCTGCACCCGTATCTGCGGGTGTAACTGGGGGATGCAGGGGAGTGTGTCGCGCGGATTAGGTTATTCATCGGCCTGTGGAGCATTGCAAACGCAGCGCACATTATTCGCCATTCTTACATGTTGCTCACTCCTCAGTCAGCATGATCAGGCCGCCTGTGACCACTTTCGGACACAGGCGGCCTTCTTCGTGGGAACCCGGCCCTTCGGTGCTCCATGCGAACTCTTATATCTGAATACAAAGGAGTCTAACCCTATGACCGTTCCGTTTCACCTGGGCGTCCGTGCCCATGACTTCAAGCGGTGTCCGCTGCCGCAATTAATAGATAAGCTGAAGGAGTATGGCTTCCCGGCAGTTCAGTTGGCGTTGCACAAGTCTTTTCCGGAGAGTGTGGCCGAGCTTGGCGCACTAAGTCCGGGCGCTGCTGCGTACTATGGCGATACCTTCAGACAAGCCGGTATCAAGATTGCAGTCCTCGGCTGTTATGTGAACATTATTGATGCTGACCCTGCCAAGCGCGCGCAGGCGCTGAGCGACTTCAACACTCATCTGCGGCTGGCCCGTGACTTCGGCGCAAGTCTGGTAGGGACAGAGACCGGCAGTATGGGTCAGGGGTATACACCGGATAATTTCACGGAGGAGGCTTTTCTGGAGGTCGTTGCCTCGGTTAGCGCCATGGTTGCTGAGGCCGAACGGTTCGGAGTAACTGTAGGCATCGAGGCAGGCGTCAACCACCCGCTCTACACGGCCCCGTTAGCCCGGCGTCTGCTGGATACCGTGGCGTCCAATAACCTGCAAATTATACTGGATGCCGCGAATCTGATGACCCCGGAGAATTACCTTCAGCAGGAGCAGATTGTGGCACAAGCGCTGGAGCTCCTCGGAGACCGGATCGCGGTTCTGCATCTGAAGGATTTCACCGTTAAGAACGGCGCCATCGACATCGTGCCTGCCGGACAAGGCATGCTGAACTTCGCCCCGCTGCTCCGCTACATGAAATATAAGCGCCCGCATATCCAAGGCCTGCTGGAGAGCACTCCTGAGGAATATCTCCAGCCCAGCGCGCAATTCCTGCGGAAAATGTATAACGAGGTTTAACAAAAGTGCTCTGTGGATGGATGTTGAGTGCTGGATGAGAGTAATCTTGCACAAATTGCAGCATTTCCCCCAACTTATACACTCATAGCTGGAATTGTTGCACAAAAGGCAGGAATCCTCCTCCAACTAAGCATCCTGGCCTGCACATTCCTGCATTTCCTGCAACAATCCTCTGGCAAGCCCCGGTTTCAGGGTAGCCAAGTTGCATAACTTGCAACATTTGAGTTATTTAAGGGTGTTTGCTCTAAACGAGCGGTTCACTAAGCAGCGCGCTCTAGGTATAGCAATAAGACCGCCCATAGTTAACCAGGCGGTCTATTGCTTGAGGCTGCTATTCCCCGGCCTCGGGGGAAATCACACCTTTTTTGAGAATAATATTCCCGTAGAGCGCCTCTTCCCCTGTAATCAGAATGGCGTAGCTGTGCTTGGAGCGGTCATAGAAGTCAAAACGCTCTTCATACTCCACCTGCACCGCAGGATCATGCCGGGTAAGAATCTCCTTGTACGTGTCCCATATCACAGGGACTGTGGGGTCTCCCTCCACTACAGCCATGAAGGCCGCCTGAGCCGGAGCATAATGATCCAGCGGTAGCAGCTCCAGGATGGCGTCAAGCAGCAAGGGGATACCGATCCCGTCAGCCCGCAGCACCCGGGAATGCAGCGCATGTCCCGGATAATTGGCATCCGCCAGCACCAGCTCATCCCCGTGGCCCATCTCCATCAGGGTGCGGACGAGCTCGGGGGAGAGCAGTTTGGGTATTTTTTTGAGCATTATCCTATCTCCTCCCGGCTTCCTTACATCCCGTAGAATGATCTCAGCGCCACCAGCTCCTCAATCCGGTGCGGCGGCAGCTCGCGCTCTCCCCCGATCATGCGGGTCAGGAAGGTCAGCTTCGCCGTATACTCAAGCCGCTCCATGTTCATATAAGCAGCCATTACATCCTTGCCCCAGGTCAGGGCCCCGTGGCTCTCCAGCAGCACAGCGGTCTTCTTGCCCAGGAAGGGAGTCAGCGAATCCGGGATCTCATCGGTCGAAGGCGTCCCGTATACCGCCAGTGGAATGTCCCCCATGGCAATGACGGATTCCGGCATCATCATTTTGTCCAGCGCTTCACCCTTGATGGCAAAAGCGGTAGCATACGGCGGATGCGCATGCACCACCCCGCCCATCTCCGGCAGCTCGTTGTAGATCTTCAGGTGCATCTTCACTTCCGTGGAGGGCCGGTAGCCCTCCGCTGCATCCAGGATTTCTCCCTGCAGATTGACTTTGACCAGCATATGCGGCTGCAGATAGCCTTTGCTGACTCCGGTGGGCGAAGTAATGACCTCGGTGGCCGACAGGCGGGCGGAGATATTGCCGTCATTGGCCGCGATGAAATCCTTGTTGAACAGATTCCGGCCGATATCGCAGATTAGGCGCCGTAGTTCTTCTTCGTGATTATTCATAATTGCCCCCTTGATTGCTACTTGATTGCTAGTTGATTGCTGTATGAAGCTTATCAGTTCTGATGTGTTAAAGACGGCTGGTACCGGAGCGTTGAGCAGGACCGGGCGGCCACCCTTCGGACCTCTGCGGGATCGACAGCACCGAGCGCCGTCAATTGCACCAAAAGGTTGCCGATCGCGCTCGCTTCTACCGGTCCGGCAAAAACCTCTTTGCCGGTGGCATCCGCCGTCAGCTGGCACAGCAGCTTGTTCTGAATGCCGCCGCCGACCATGTGAATGCAGCGCACCGGACGGCCGGTGAGTGCCTCCAGCTCGCGGATCGTATCCGCGTAAGACCGGGCCAGACTCTCCAGAATCGAGCGGATGATCTCCGCCCGGGTCTGCGGCACCGGCTGTCCGGTGCGGATGCAGTAGGATTCAATCCGCAGCGGCATATCGCCCGGCGTGCTGAAGAGCGGATCGTTCGGGTCCAGCATGGCGATGCACGCACCCGGCCGGTCCAGCTGCCCGGCCAGCTCGGCGGCTTCCTGATGGCTCAGCGGTTCCCCCGCTTCAGCCCAGCTCCGCTGGGTCTCCTGGAGCAGCCAGAGGCCGGTGATATTCTTCAGCAGCCGGTTCGTGCCGCCGAAGCAGCTCTCGTTGGTGAAGCCGCTGGCCCGGGCGGCATCGCTTAATACAGGCTCCGCCGTCTCCAGGCCCACCAGCGACCAGGTTCCGCAGCTGATGAATGCAGCGGATGGCAGCGTGGGGCTGAGTCCGGCGGGCCGGTAAGGTCCGGCGGAACTTGGATCTGGGGAGCTAAGATCGGCGTTGCTAGGATCAGCGCTGCCAGGGCCGACGTAGCTAGAGCCGAAGCCGCCGTAAGGAATGGACGCCAAGGCCGAAGCCGTATCATGCGAGGCTCCGGCGATGATCTTAAGCGGACCGCTGCCCAGCTCTTCCTGGAGCGCGGGCCGGAGCTCCCCCAGCACCGTGCCTGCCGGAACCAGCCGGGGCACAAGCGTAACCGGCAGCTCCAGCCTGCGCAGCACTTCGGCTGCAGGCGCTGTGGACTGCGGATTCAGCAGGCCGCTGGTGCTCCAGATGGTCTGCTCGGCTACGGCCACGCCGCTGAGCATATAATGGAACAGATCCGGCATCATCAGGAGCTGTCTGGCAGTTGTCCGCAGCTCCGGCTTCGCCATAAGATCGGCAAACAATTGATACACCGTATTAATCGGGCTGGACTGGTTGCCCGTCAGCTTGAATTGCTCTGCCGGAGGCAGCGCAGCCTCCAGCACTGAAGCGATGTCCGCCGTCCGCTGATCCCTGTAATGATGCGGAGCGTCCAGCAGCCCGCCCTGTTCATCCAGCAGGCCGTAGTCGACTCCCCAGGTATCAACGCTCAGAGAGCGCAGCGGGCCATACTTTGCCGCAGCCGCTGCAATCCCTTGCTTGATCTCCTCAAGCAGCCGCTGCACATCCCAGTGCAAATGTCCGTTAACCTCTACCGGTCCGTTAGGGAAGCGGTGAATCTCCTCCACCGTCACCTTCCCGTCCCTGTAGCTTCCCAGCATCACTCTGCCGGAGCTGGCTCCCAGGTCGATGGCCAGCAGCCGGATTCCTTGGTTACCGGTTACCTCCATCACTTGCGTCTTCGCCTCTGTCATCTTCCCACCTCTTCACGTGGAGGATTAGTAGAGCGGGCCAAAGTTGCGGCAGGCTCTGTAATCGGCACTCTCCAGATTCTCTGTGCCGAACAGCGACCAGACGCGCGGGCGGAAAATCCGTGATTCTTCCACGTTATGCATGCTGACCGGAATCCGCAGGATCGAGGCCAGCGTAATGAGATCCGCACCGATATGCCCGTAGCTGATCGCCCCGTGATTGGCACCCCAATTGTTCATCACATCGTAGACAGACTGGAAGGAGCCCTGGCCGGTCAGCTTCGGGGCGAACCAGGTTGTCGGCCAAGTAGGGTCCGTCCGCTGGTCGAGCGTGTCATGCACTTCTCCCGGCAGCTCCACCGTGTAGCCTTCCACCAGCTGCAGTACAGGTCCCAGACCCTTCACCAGATTGAGCCGGGCCATGGTGACCGGCATACCGCCACGGGTCAGGTAATCCGTCGAGAAGCCGCCTCCCCGGAAATATTCCTGGGAAGCCGGACGGAACTGGGTCTGCGCGATACAGGCCGCCGCCTCTTCATCCGTGATGTCCCAGAACGGCTTGATCGCCGGCTTGCCGTCAATACTCTGCTCGCCGGTGCCGTCCAGCGCTGCCGAGCCGGAATTAATCAGATGCAGCAGGCCGCCTGCCGCTGCTCCCTCCAGCTCATACCCGGTCACGCGCTTCACAGCAGCCGGACTCCAGAAGGTGCGCACATCAGCAAAGATCTGCGCCGTATTCGTCAGCAGGTAATTGAACAGCATCGTCACCCCGTTCAGGCTGTCATTCTCGGTGGCGACGATATAAGGCGCCCGTCTGCCGTTCCAGTCGAACGAGGAGTTCAGAATCGTCTCCATGAAATCGCCGTTAGGGAAGTGATCGGTCCATTGCCGCTGGCCCTGGAAGCCGCCCAGCAGGGCATTGTGACCACTCGCTTCTTCTTCGAAGCCAAGCTTCGCAAGCTGCGGATTGCCGGTCATGAGATCACGGGCAATCAGCGTCATTTTGACAACCGTCTCCCACTGCTCTTCCTTAACCTCTTCAGTGAGCTGCAGATGCTGCGGGTTATTATCCGCCCCCACACGGCAGTTGTCCTTCACCCAGGCCAGCGCCCGCGTGAACTCCTCGGGATCATAGATCCCTTCCTCAAATCTGCGTACAAATTCGGACATATCGATATATTCATTGCGCATGCCGAGATATTCCTGGAAGAACTGCTCGTTTACAATAGAACCGGCGATTCCCATCGACACGGAGCCCATCGACAGATAGGACTTCCCCTTCATCAGAGCAGCCGCCAGTGCGGACTTCGCAAACTGCAGCAGCTTCACCTGAACATCCGCCGGGATCTCCTCGCTGCTGGATTCCTGGACATCCTCTCCGTAGATGCCGAAGGCCGGAATGCCTTTTTGCGCATAAGCAGACAGAACTGCCGCCAGATATACCGCCCCGGGGCGCTCCGTTCCGTTGAAACCCCATACCGCATGCGGGATTGTCGCATCCATATCCATCGTTTCCGATCCGTAGCACCAGCACGGGGTGACTGTAATGGATACGCCTACACCTGCACCCGCGAACTTCTGCGCCGCCGCCGCAGCCTCCTTCACACCGCCAATCGTAGAATCGGCAATGATACATTCCACCTGAGAGCCATCAGGATACCTTACATTCTCCTGCAAAAATGCCGCCACGCGCTGCGCCATGCCCATCGTCTGCGCCTCCAGCGATTCGCGCACCCCGCGTCTTCTGCCGTCAATTGTCGGCCGGATTCCAATCTTCGGATAATTTGCTGTCACTGCTGTTCCTCCCCCAAATCGTTAGTTGATAGTATGAGAACATTACACTGGAGCTATAGCTCCGATTAGTAAGCGCTACCAAATACAGCCTCTGCGGTCTGCACCCTTTTGTCTTTCGCCGCAGGCTTTCCATTTCCTCTACATCATAGAATCACTCACCTGCAAAGTCAACACTATTCCACACTTTAAATTTGGTTTTTGTGTGGTTTTATGTGATATAATTTCGATGAACTGTGGAATTGTTTGTGATTGTGGGATTTATGTCAGGCAGCAGATTATAGTAAACTGTATACAACTACATAACGTAAGGGTGGGCATGATATGAAGGCTTTTGAACGGCGGGATCTGGTCATTAATGAGCTCTACAGGCATAAGAAGGTTCACGTTGCGGATCTGGCGCAGAAATTCGGTGTATCGGAGGAGACGATCCGGCGCGATCTCGACCGGCTGGACAAGGAGGGCATTGCCAAGAAGAATTACGGCGGGGCGATTCTGAACGTCCACACCAACGAGGACCCTTCCTACTCGCACAGGCATCAGGTCAACATTGAAGCGAAGCGGATGATTGCGGCAAGGCTGCTGGAGCTGATTAATGACGGGGACAGTGTGATGACGGACACCAGCACAACGGCTTTTGAAGGCTTGCGGAGAATCGTCGAGGACAAAAAAAATCTGACCATCATCACCAATTCCCTGGCGGTATTGTCAGAATTCCAGCATTCCGGGCAAAAGCTCATCTCCACGGGGGGCCTGCTCGGGCCGGAGACCAGCTCTTTCGTAGGGCCTACGGCCTCGCAGACCATCCTGAAATATAATGTGGATGTGGCTATTTTCAGCTGCAAGGCACTCTCCATGAACGGCGGACTCTGTGATTCCAACGAAGCGGAGACCGAGCTTAAGGTGCTGATGCAGCAGCAGGCGAGCAAGGTGGTCCTTCTGGCTGACCATTCCAAGTTCGACCGGATCGCCTTCATCCGGCTGTTCAGCTTCGACAAGGTCGATTATATCGTCACCGATCAGCGGCCGTCTGAGGAATGGATCGAGTTCCTTGCCAAGTATCAGGTCTCCCTGCTCTACCCTGCGGATTCACAATAAGTCTTAACGTTCACGCTTAAAAGCCTGCGCAGACACGTACACGAACCGTTCCGCTCTGGCCATCATATGGAACTTCTGCTCCGGGAAGTGGCGGTACAGGTAATCCACGAAATAGCCCGGATTCTCGGCGTTGCCGGCGAACAGGTCATAATGCAGCGGAACCACGGTCTCAAAGCCTGAGGTTGCCGCAAACTCCGCCGCTTCCCGGTAATTCATATTGCCGACAATATTGCGGCTTCCCCGGTAATAGTCACGGCCGTTAATCGGCAGCAGCGCCAGATCGATCTTGCGGCTGCCTACCTCCTCAATCAGCTCAGGGAACAGCACGGTATCCCCGGCATGATAGAGCTTTACCCCGTTCAGCTCCAGAATGTAGCCGATATACTTGGGATTGCCCTGTTCATCGCGGTCCAGTTGCTCATGCGCCGCTGCCACCGGATAAACCTTCAGGCCTTGTGCGGGCTCTGCTTCACTGGCAGGCAGGGCAGCGGTGAGGCGCTCCTTGCCAATGCCCAGCTCCTGCAGACGCTCCAGGCAGACCGCCGGAGCCATGAACTGCGCCTGCGGATTCAGTCCGGCAAGCACGGGCAGGGCCTCCTCATCCAGATGATCCGAGTGGTCGTGGGTAATCAGG
The DNA here is from genome assembly GCF_038006885.1 of Paenibacillus sp. FSL R7-0302. Taxonomy (NCBI): domain Bacteria; kingdom Bacillati; phylum Bacillota; class Bacilli; order Caryophanales; family Paenibacillaceae; genus Paenibacillus; species Paenibacillus sp. FSL R7-0302. The sequence goes on along the minus strand of NZ_JBBOWB010000001.1, from coordinate 1,631,061 downwards.
CAGACCTCCATATTCTTAATATCTGCCGGTGCAACCGGCGGCGGGAAGCTGCGGTCCGGATTCGGTGATACATACGGGTCAATATATACGGTTACATCTGCGCCCTTGACAATAACGCTGGCTTGTCCGAGGAACCAGACCGCCAGGCAGCCGTAAGGCACCTCGGTGCTGCGGATTTCTTCGATTAATTCTTGTCCTGCTAATGGCATAGCGGGTTGCTCCCTTCCTCTTCTATCTCTCATTCTTCACAGCTGTATGTTACATCCCTGTTTAGTTTATACCCGCGAGAAGACAAATGGAAGCGCTTGTGATAATCCCTGCTTGTTACCAATGCCATTTCATGGGTACAATTATTAGATAGTCTACTTCTATAATGGACAGGTAAAGGACAGGTGAAATGAATGCAGAATTACGGATTCGCAAGAGTCGCCGCCGCTTCCCCGGAGCTCCGGGTGGCCGACTGCGTCTTCAATGCAGACCAGATAATTGAAGCCATCAATACAGCCAGCACCCAGGAGGTGGAGTACCTGGTACTCCCGGAGCTGTGCATCACCGGCTACAGCTGTGCGGACCTGTTCCTCCAGCCCCGGCTGCTGGAATCCGCGATGCAGGCGCTGCTGCGGATTACAGCAGCTACGGCAGAGCACCGGATGATTGTCATTGCCGGTCTGCCGGTCTCCATCAAAAGCAGGCTGTTTAACTGTGCCGCAGTCCTCCAGCAGGGCCGGATTCTCGGGATGGTGGTCAAGACCTGCATCCCCGGATACAGCGAATTCTATGAGCCGCGCTGGTTCGCAGGAGCCGAAGAGCTGGAGGTGTCCGAGCTGCGGATCGGCGGATCGGCGGTGCCGGTGGGCAATGATCTGATTTTTGCCTGCGAGAGTGACGGGAATCTGTCGTTCGGTGTGGAGATCTGCGAGGATCTCTGGGTGCCGGTGCCGCCAAGCAGTCTGCTGGCCCAGGCTGGGGCGACGCTGCTGTTCAACCCGTCGGCCAGCAACGAGCTGGTTGGCAAGGCGGATTACCGCCGCCAGCTGGTCGGCGGCCAGTCCGCCTCCTGTGTGGCCGGTTATGTCTATGCCAGCTGCAATACGGGCGAATCGACAACAGACGTTGTCTTCGGCGGACATTCGCTGATCGCGGAGAACGGCCAGCTGCTGGCCGAATCGGAACGCTTCACCCATGAGAGCCGGATGATTACCGCCGACATTGACCTGCCCCGGCTGCAGTATTCCCGCACCGTGATGGGAACGTTCCGGGCCGGCAAAGGCGGACGCAATTACCGCGAGATTCTCTACGCCGCGCCGCTTAGCAGCGGCAATGAGCGGGAGCTGAAGCGTTCTGTAGGCGTCAACCCGTTCGTGCCGGGCAATCCGCTCCAGCGGGACGAGCGCTGCCAGGAGATTCTCTCGATCCAGACCTCCGGTCTGATGAAGCGTATCCGCCACATCGGCACCAAGCAGGCTGTGATCGGCATCTCCGGCGGCCTCGACTCTACGCTTGCGCTGCTGGTTGCCGTGCGGGCTATGGAGCTGCTCGGGCGTCCAGCCAGCGATGTGCTGGCGGTCACGATGCCGGGCTTCGGCACGACCAGCCGCACTTACGACAACGCGGTAGGCTTGATCAAGGCACTCGGCGCCTCAATGAAGGTCGTTGACATCAAGGCGGCCTGCCTCCAGCACTTTCAGGACATCGGCCACGACCCGGAGGTGCATGACCTGACCTACGAGAACGTACAAGCCCGCGAGCGAACCCAGATTCTGATGGACCTCGCCAACAAGAACGGCGGAATTGTCATCGGCACGGGCGACCTGTCCGAGCTGGCGCTGGGCTGGTGTACCTATAACGGCGACCATATGTCGATGTACAGCGTGAATTCAGGCATTCCGAAGACGCTGATCCAGTATGTTGTCGCCTGGTATGCGGACCACGAAGCACACGAGACGGTGAGTAAGTATCTCTACAGCATTATCGAGACCGGAATCAGCCCGGAGCTGCTGCCGCCTTCGGCCACCGGAGAGATTGTCCAGCTGACCGAGAATATTCTGGGCCCTTACATTGTGCATGACTTCTTCCTGTATTACATGCTGCGTACAGGCGCTTCTCCCGGCAAAATGCTCTATCTCGCCCAGCACGCTTTCAGCGGGGCTTATCCCAAGGAGCAGCTGACCGCCTGGCTGAAGGTGTTCGTCACCCGCTTCTTCACCCAGCAGTTCAAGCGCTCCTGCCTGCCGGACGGACCGAAGGTCGGTACGGTCAGCCTCTCGCCGCGCGGCGACTGGCGCATGCCAAGCGATGCTTCCGCCGCGCTCTGGCTGCAGGAAATCGAAGAACTGTAGCTCCTGGCCGTTGCTACATGGCCGAAGACAAATAGGCGTCCCCCATCATCACAGGATGATCAGGGACGCCTCTTTTTTTCAGCAATCTGCTTCACTCGTACCTATTATCAAGAATCAAGACTTCATCGCTGCCGAACGGGGTCTGAATCGTTACCGTCTCTCCCGGGCACGCCAGAATCAGCCCTCTGCCCATGGGTGACCAGAGTGAGATGCAGAATTCATCCAGCTCCGCTTCACCGGGGATGACAATCCGGTACGGCTCATCAAGCGTCTCCTGGCCGATCCGCAGCGACACCCGGGACCCGACCAGCACCATAGAACGCTGAAGCGCATCGCTGTCACCGGACAGAATCTGCTCCACCGTCTCCTGATAACGCTTGATCATCGCTTGAACCTCTGCCCGCTCAGCCGGAGACTCCCACGTTCCCCTGTCCAGAATGGAGAATTTATGCTCATCGAGATAGACCAGCTGCTGCACCAGCTCCTCGCGGAAGGAAACCGTTTTGAGACTATGGCTCATAGTAGATTTCACCTACCTTCTTCATCAGGTCATGCTCGAAAATACGCTTGTTCCTGCTCATAGCCCTCAGTCCTCCCATATAAGAAAATAGATCCCGCGCAGGGACCTATTCTCTATGATAGCATCTTTCTATGGAAAGACAATCTCATGTACTGGGAATGGACAACAGCGGCTCAGTGCTTCACAGAATATGCAGATTTCCCGGATGCTTCGGCAGCGGACCGGCTGTACATATTCAGGTCCTGCAGCTTGATCAGCACCTTGCCGAACCGTCCGCCTTGGCGGACAACGACTTGCTGCTGCGGGTAGGCCGTGTGCAGATAATCCGTAACTGTCTTGCGGGTAGTCTCTCCCCCGTCCAGATGATGCAGCGGCAGCATCTCCATCACCTCTGCGGCTGCTGCTTCCAGTGATAGCTCCTTGCTTTTCGTTTCGCGGGTAATGATGGTCTCATAGGAATAGCCCTTCAAATATAATAATTGAGTCAGATAAGCCATATCCGAGGACTCTGCATGAACTTCCCGGCCGGTCAGCAGCGGCAGCACTTCATTCATCAGGCTGTGCTCCTGCACACCTGCCGAGGTGCTGATATAGCAATATTGCCGGGCACAGCTGATCACCTTCTCCGTGCTCTCCCAGTCGAAGACCGCCGGACACATGGACACGAAGACCAGATCGAAGGCGTTCAGCCAGCCGCGTGCGGCAATGTCGATATTCTCGAACGCTTCATGCACCAGCTCCACCTGTCCCGGAGCGAATCCGGCAGTGTTCTTCAGGAACAGCTCCGCTAAGGGAACATTAGGTTCTACTGCTGTAACCTTGGCCCCCCGCTCGATAAAAGGAACCGTGAACCCGCCCGAAGCCGCCCCCACATCGAGCACAGTCAACCCGTTAAAATCCACGCCCTGGCCTTCCATCCAGCCGATAATCCGCTCACTCCGGTCCCGCCCGGCACTGCTGAATACCTCTTCATTGAACACCTGCGCCTTATGATCGAAGCTCGTGTGCGGGTTCATGCCCATCGCCTTGAACTTGTTGGCCATTGCCTTGGGATCTTCCTTCCAGGCCTTCTCCCATACGCTTGCATCGAATAATTTGTTGCTCATCACTGAATCATCCTCTCGTGGATACATAATAATCTTAATGTAGGACTATTGGCTTTACGGACTTAACAGACTTTGAATATCTATAAAAACTCCTAAGTTGAAACGGATGTACCCTCCTTTAAAAGGACGGCTCCGTTTCATACTTAGTGGCACTGCCTCATTTTCTCAGCAAGCTCGGACATCATTTTGTTACGCAGATAGTCCTCCATCTGCCCTTCGGCCTTGACCATCTCCTGCTGGATCAGACACTCGCTGGGATGGTCCAGGGTGCAGTCAAACAGCGATGCAGTCCCTTCAATGGCATGGATGATATCCAGAAACGAGATTTCTTCCCCTTTGCGCCGCAGACGATACCCGCCATTCGCCCCGGATGCAGATTCGATAAGCCCGGCCTTGACCAGCTTGGTCAGAATCTTGGATAAATACGTAGGCGATACATTCTGCCGCTCGGCAAGCTGCTGCACGCCCATTGGCTTATCAGGAGTGTGCGCCACCAGGAACAGCATCGTGTGCAGGGCGTAGTTCGTTGCTTTGGAGTATTTCATGTCTTATTCCACCTTACCTATGGACTATGTCCGCAATTACAGACTTCATTTGTCTATGATAACCCTTATGCGGAGGGAATGCAAGGGGCAGGAGAGGGGAATGGGCGGAGAGATTGGGGGGGAAGAAACACAAGTGAACACAGCTTAGTTGTCCTTTAAGCAGCCAACCTACGTGCGCACCGGCACATTGTATTCGCATTTTCCAGCACAACAAGAACACAGAGCCCCATAATCCATGAGGCTCTGCATCGCAGCATTATCAGTGGCAGATATGCCCCGTCTACACTCTGCTTACTTCCGCAAAGGGTACTGGAATCTGTATTCCCCGGAGCCGAGTGTAACCTTCACCACCTGTGCCAGCTGCTCAGCGGAATGAATGCCGGGGACCTGCTCAAGCGGCTGCCCGGCTGCCATTCCTGTCTCCGACACTTCGGCCAGCAAGGCGTCCGGCAACAGCACCGTAGCTGAGGTATTCGGCGGAATCACGGCGATCAGCGCGATTGTCCCGGAATCTATCGTCCATTCGGAGCGGATCATCCCGTACATGGATTCCAGACTGGCGGCAGCCGAGGTCAGTCCGCCTCCCGGATGCGGCTGGATCAGGAACTGCTTATAGCCCGGCCCCTCCTCTGTCTGCTCGATCCCGGCCACATGGCGGTACAGGAAATCCCCTACCGCTCCATAAGCATAGTGGTTGAAGGAATTCATCGACGCACTCCAGAAGCTTCCGTCCTCCTTAATTCCGTCCCAGTGCTCCCAGATCGTAGTTGCGCCGCGGGTAATCGGATACAGCCAGGATGGATAGTCCGTCTGGAGCAGCAGCTTGTAGGCAGCCTCGCAATGTCCCGCATCCGCCAGCACCAGATTCAGATAAGGCGTGCCGACGAAGCCGGTCGTAAGGTGGTACCCGCTCGCTTCCAGCAGCTGTATAAGTCTCGCTACCGTGCGGTCCTTCGCACTCCCCTCCACTAGTCCGAACATTAACGCCAGCACACAGGCTGTTTGGGTAGCCGGACCTTTCTCCCCCGCTGGCAGGATATACGCTTGGTTGAACGCATCTTTGACCTGGTGATGAAGCTGTGAGTAATTCTCTACATCTTCTGTCCTGCCGAGCACCTTCGCCGTCTTCTCCATCAGCTGGACCGAATAGGCATAGAAGGCAGTTGCGATATAATTCCGGTCCGTTGCACCCACATGACTGTCAGCCTTGGCATCCAGACCTAGCCAATCTCCGAAGTGGTCGCCGGTATTCCACAGGAACTCATCCGTACCCTGGCGGCGGATATACTCCACCCAGCCCTTCATGCTGCTGTACTGCTGCTCAAGAATCCGCATATCCCCGTAACACTGGTAGACCGTCCACGGACAGATGACCGCCGCATCGCCCCAGGCTGCAGAGGAATGCGCCTCCTCCCCAAGCACATGCGGAATCACGTAGGGAACACCGCCATCCTCCCGCTGATCCGCAGCCAGATCCCCCAGCCATTTGCTGAAAAAAGGTGCCACATTCATCAGATACGCCGCCGTGCGGATGAACATCTGTGCGTCGCCGGTCCACCCCAGCCGTTCATCCCGCTGCGGGCAGTCGGTCGGCACATCGACGAAATTGCCCTTTTGCCCCCAGAGGATGTTGTGCTGGAGCTGATTCAGCAGTGCATCGGAGCAAGTGAAGGTGCCGGTCGGCTCCATATCGGAATGCAGCACCACGCCTGTGAAGTCCTGCAGATCCAGCGGGTCCGGGAAGCCGATCAGCTGGACATACCGGAAGCCCTGGAAGGTAAAACGCGGCTGGAAGCTCTCCCGGCCCCCGCCTCCGGCGATATAAGTAACGGTCTGCCTGGCTGTCCGCAGGTTCTCGGTATATACATTGCCCTGCTGATCCAGCACCTCGAAATGCCGCAGCTGATATTCCTGACCCGCCGCGCCGTCTACGGTGAACCGCAGCCAGCCGACCATATTCTGGCCCATATCGAGCACCGTCTCCCCCGCCGGAGTGCGGATGAGAGCAACAGGTGCCAATTCCTGGACCGCCCGGACCGGATCATTCTGCTGTGCAAGCATAATATTCTTGGCATACGGAAGAATCTCAGCAGCCAGCCACAGCGTGTCATCGTAACCCGGCGTGCTGAAGCCGTGCTGCGCCAGGCGGGCGTCATAGGTCTCCCCGTGATACAGCTCCGACATCAGCAGCGGGCCGGGCAACACCTTCCACTGCGGACCGCTCCCTATGATCTGCTCCGTGCCGTCCTCATAGGTGAGATGAAGCTGCAACAGCAGCGCTGTGCGGTTGCCATAGATATGCTTCCTGTGCTCCCAGCCGAGATTCCCTTTGTACCAGCCGTTCCCGAGCCAAGCTCCGGCCACATTGTCCCCAACCACCAGTTGTTCCGTTACATCATACGTCTGATACTGCAGGCGGTGGCTGTAGCTGGTCCACCCAGGATTAAGATAAGTATCTCCGACCCGCACCCCGTTCAGCTCCAGCTCGTACAGCCCGAGACTGGTCACATAGATCCGGGCCCGGGCGAGCGGCCGGTCCACCTGGAAGCTTCCGCGCAGCAGCGGACTTTGCTCTGCATCTTCCGCAAGGCAGGCCAGCGGAGCCGTAATCCATTCTGCGGTCCACTCCTCCGGCGAGAGCAGCCCCATCTCCCACCAGGCCGCCTGCGACCACTCCGTAGGGCGGTTGTGCTGATCCCATATTTTCACCCGGTAATAATAAATCTGCCTGGACTGCAGCTCCAGCCCCTTCAGCTCGATATGGAGAGATTCACCAGACTCCACTCTGCCCGAATCCCACCATATGCTCCCGAAATCCGCCGCACCTGACACCTGTAATTGATACGCCTGCTGTCTCACATCGCGCTCATCCGTATGCAGCTGCCAGCTGAATCTCGGTAAGCGGATATCCAGTCCCAGCGGATTCTCCTGGTATTCCACTCGCGGTTTTTGGATAGCTATCATTGAATACACCTCACCTTTTATAGGATTAATCCTGTATACCTGTATATATGATGCGCTTTCTATTACAATTATAGGATTCCGCATGGTTTGCATGACCTGCAATGTGGACATTTCACCGGGGTAAAAAGGACTTTATGCCATCTCGAGGAGGGAACTGATGGATTCGGCCAACCATACGCTAAAAGGGGAGTATTTCTTCCGGGGCAATCTCCTGTTATATGTGAACCGCGCTACCGAGACCTATGATCTTCCGCTTCACTCCCATGACTTCATGGAGCTGACCTTCGTGGCCGAGGGCAAAGGCTTTCATTATATCGGCCAGAAGGCTCACCCGACCGGCAAGGGCCAGCTGCACTTCATTCCTGTCGGCGTGTCCCATGTCTTCCGTCCGTCTTCACCCAGCTCTCTGCGCGAGCCGCTCGTCGTGTACAATTGTTTGTTTAAGCCGGAGCTGCTGGACCGTCTTGCCTGCGTGATTCAAGACCCGCCGATTGCCTCCTACCTGGAGCAGATCAGAGAACAACGGCTGCCTTCCTTCTCCCTGACGGATCTGAATGGTTCCATAGAGAACCTGTTTCTGGCGCTTCACCGGGAGCTTCACCTGCCGCAGAGCGGCTCGGACAGCTATTTGCTGACCCTGTTCATTCAGCTTCTGATCAGTATCTACAGGCTGGAGCATGATGAGATTCAGTTTCCGCTGGGCAAGCAGACGCAATTTTTGCAGATTCTGAATTACGTCCACCTGAATTATGTGCAGGAGATTACCCTGACGCATCTGTCACGCAGCTTCGACTGGAGTGAACGGCATCTTCAGCGGCTGTTCAAGGCGCATACCGGGCAGACCTTCTACCGGTACCTGCAGAACGTCCGGATTCAGAAGAGCTGTCTGCTGCTGGTCCAGCAGCCCAAGTCGCCCGTTCACCTCATTGCAGAGCAGGTAGGCTACCGCGATCCGTCAACGTTCAATCAGGTGTTCAAGCGGATTATCGGCACCACACCGGGGATCTACCGGCAAGCACCGGGAAGGAAACCGATGGAAGCGGTGAACCCGGAGGAACAACTTTAACGCGGAATCATTGATGTTATCAGGAAATAGTGTTAGGCTATCAACGGTAAACTCCATTCCAGCTACAAAGAAAGGTAGTCCTATGATTAAAGTTCAACACCTGTCCTTCTCCTTCCCGCAAAAAGAGCTCTACACTGACATTTCGTTTACGCTCGAAGAGGCGCAGCATTGCGCTTTTATCGGAACCAGCGGCAGCGGAAAAAGCACCCTGATCGATATCCTCATCGACCGGAACAGATATTTGTTCGACGGTACAATAGAGATGGAGCCTGATTGCAGCATCGGGTATGTGAGCCAGTTCGCCAAGCCTGACCAGTCTCTAGACACCACCGTGTTTGAATATATAGCCGGACCTTTCATTAAGCTACAGGATGAAATACAGCTCATCTGCACTGAGATGGAGACCTCGGCGGATATTGAGCCGCTGCTGGAGAAGTATCAACTGGCTCTGGACGCTTTCGACGCCTTGGGCGGAGATGATTACGAGAGCCTTATTCATAAAAAGCTGAATCTGGCAGACCTCATGAAGCGCAGGGATCTCAAGGTATCCGAGCTGAGCGGCGGGGAATTCAAGCTTGTTCAGGTCATGAAGGAAATGCTGAACCGGCCCGACTTCCTGATTATGGATGAGCCGGATGTCTTCCTGGACTTCGAGAACCTGAATGCGCTCCGGCAGCTGATTAACTCCCATAAGGGAATTCTGCTGGTGGTTACGCACAACCGTTATTTGCTTAACCATTGTTTTAACAAAATCATTCACCTAGAGAATAAGGAGCTTCAGGAGTTTGACGGCCGTTATCTGGAGTACAACCTCTCCCTGCTTCAGACCAAAATAGAGCTGCAGGAGCTGGCCCTCGCCGAACAGGAAGAGATTGAGCGCAACGATGTGATCATCGATAACCTCCGGGCCATCGCCACGTATAATTCAGAAGCCTCCAGAGGGAGAGCATTGAAAGCGAGAGTGAAGTTCCAGGAAAGACTGGAGGCCCGCAGAATCAAAGCGCCGTTCGTGGACATTAAGCAGCCGCAGATTCATTTGGGGATGGTGCATGAGCCGCAGGACACTGATGCTCCTGTAGTGACAGTCCAGGATTACCGGGCGGCCTTCGATGAGCTGCTGCTGGACAAGGTTAGCTTCGAGATGAATGCTGGCGATAAAGTCGCCCTGATCGGTCCGAACGGTACCGGCAAAACAACCCTGCTGCGCGATATCGCGCGGGGCCGGCACGACTCTATAACCCTCAGCCCGGAGGCTGCGGTAGCTTATCTGTCCCAGCTTCAAGGCGAAGTGCTGACCGATTCCAACACCCTGCTCGAAGAATTCATCGAGGCCGGGATGGCTACGTATGATGAGATCCGCTCCCATCTGGCAGGCTACGGCTTTGAAGGCGAGATCGTGAACCAGAGAATAGCAGCCCTGTCCGGCGGCGAAAAGAATTTGTTACAGCTGGCCAAGGTGTCTGCCCTGAAGGCCAATGTCCTGCTGCTCGACGAGCCGACCAGCCATCTGGACACCTACACGCAAATCGCGCTGGACAAAGCCATCCAGGAGTACAAGGGCGGGATTCTTATGATCTCGCATGACTTCTACTCCGTGGTCAACGGGATGGACTATGTGCTGATTATTGACGATAAGACGGTCCGCAAGATGACGATCAAGAAATTCAAGAAGATGATCTATGCCCAGCATTTCGATAAAGACTATCTGGAGCTGGAGCAGAAGAAGAAAGCAGCCGAAACCCGGGTAGAACTGGCGCTGAAGGATAACAATTTTGAGCTTGCCAAAAGTCTGGTCATCGAGTTGGAAGAGCTGATTAAACAGATGTAAACAGGGTTCCTCCGGGAGCCCTTTTCTGCATTGACAGCAGCGAAAAAGAATCGTTAAACTGAACGTACTACGCGAGATTCCATCAGGAGGCACCTACAGGAGGCAACTTAGATGAAGAAGCTTCTTCTCTCCCTGCACAAGATCCGTTTCAAAATGTTCGTGATCATCCTTGCCTGTATGCTGACCGTTGCGCTGTCGATCAGTCTGATTGCCTACCGGTATATCACCGATCTGCTGACCGAGAAGCAGATGAGCCAGATGAAGTCGTATGCCGACCGGCAGTTCGAGCAGCTCGAACGGATTCTGGCGGACATCAAGGCTCCGCTGGGGCAGCTGGCCGGACAACTGGCCGAGACAGACCAGTCCCGTGAAGCGGTTACCCGCGTCCTGCGGATGTATCAGTATTCGGTGTACCCTTTTTCCAGAGGCATGTATTTCATCGCCCCGGATTATTCGATTTATGAGACGGCGCAGACTACAACGCTGCCCGATGAGCTGAAGAACCGGCTGTATGCCGGAGCCCGGTCCTCCTGGACCTCCCTGCAATCCTTCGGCCCCTACCAATCCGCTAATAAAGGCCTGGTGCTGACCATTGCCGTAACCGTTTACAGAGGAACAGAGATCCAGGGCATCCTGGCGGCTGACCTCGACCTTCTGGCCATTAACGGGCTGATCACCGGGATGAATCCCTCCCCGGCAACCTCTACACTGCTGTTCAATTCCGGGTTACAGCCGATCCTCAGCTCGGTGAAGGTCAGACAGGATGAATACAGCGGGCTTTTTCCCCAGATCCAGAGCTTTCTTAGGCATAATGAAGACGGCCTCCTCCCCCTGTATACCGATCACGAAGAGTTTGTTGCTCTGTTTGGCGGTCCCAATTCGCAGGGCTGGCGGCTGGTCAGCTTTGTCGATAAGCAGGATATTCTCGCACCGGTCACCCAGCTCCGCTATTATGCGATCTATCTGGCCCTCTTTTTCATCCTGCTGTCGCTGATGATCTCCTTCTTCCTGGCCCGTTACATTGACGGCCCCATCTCCGGCCTGATCCTCCAGATGCGCCGCATCCAGAAGGGGAACCTCGGGCTGCGGGTCCAATTGAAGCGCAAGGATGAATTCCGCACGCTGGCGGATTCCTTCAATATCATGCTGGACCGTATCGGGGAGCTGATTGACGACAAACTGCGGACGGAGAAGCTGAAGAAGCAGTATGAGTTCCGGGCCTTGCAGGCGCAGATCAACCCGCATTTCCTGTACAATACGCTGAACTCGATCAACGCCCTGGTCGATCTGAAGCGGACAGATGAGATCGCCAAGGTGCTGCATGCACTGGTGAATCTGCTGGATTATTCCATGGGCAAAGGCGAGGCGCTGACCACGCTGGAGAAAGAGCTGGAGGGGCTCAGTCATTATATCTACCTGCAGCAGATCAGGTACCAGTACAAATTCGAGGTCAGCATAGACGTTGACGAAGACGTGCTGGACTGCCGCATTCTGAAGCTGACCCTGCAGCCGATTCTGGAGAATGCCATCTTCCACGGGATAAGGGGGAAGCGGCGCGGGGAAGGACTGATTACTGTACGCGGCAGGCTGCTGCAGTCCAGGCTGGTGCAGCTCGAAGTAGAGGACAACGGCACCGGGATCGCACCGGATCGCCTTAGCGGGCTGCTGGACCCCTCCGCCCCGCCGCCCGGCGGAGCGGAGGGGATTCCGCATTATTCTTCGATGGGCCTGCGGAATGTCCACGAACGGCTGCAGCTACATTTCGGCGAGGCTTACGGCCTGAAGATTACAAGCACAGAAGGCGCGGGGACGATCATCAGCATCACCTTCCCCGTAGTGAGAGGAGAACCGGCAGATGAGCAATAATCCGGTTGTACTGGACAAGATACGATGTATTGTAGTGGATGATGAGGCGCTGATCCGGGAGCGGTTCCGGTATGCTTTTCCGCTGGAGGAGCATGGATTCGAAATCATCGGGGAAGCAGAGGACGGCGAAGAAGCGCTGGAGCTGTGCAGACAGCTCAGCCCGGATATTGTGATCACCGACGTGGTGATGCCGGGGATGAACGGGCTGGAGCTGACCGGACAGCTGAAGCAGCTCCTGCCGAGGATCAAAGTCATTATTCTGTCCAGCTTCCAGGAGTTTGAGTTCGCCCGCAAGGCGGTGGCGCTGGGCGCACTGGGCTATCTGCTGAAGGTAACCTCGGGCTATCAGGAGCTGCTGGAGATTCTGGATCAGGCCCGCAGCGAGATCGAGGCCGACCGGGAGCGGATGCTGCTGTCCATTGAGGAGCGCAAGCAGCTTCAGGACAGCCAGCCGCTGCTGCGCAAGCAGCTGATCCTGGATATCCGCAGCGGAATGGCCCATTCCCCGGCCAGGCTCGGGGCCGCCTGCGATTTCGTGAACTGGCACCGGCCGGGCCCGGTATTCACGCTGGGGCTGGTCAGCATCGACCGCTACAGCAGCCTGTCCCAGACCTTCCATTCCAAAGATCTGGCGCTGTTCAAATACGTGATGATGCGGATGATCGAGGAGTTGGCGGAGACCAGCCTCCCCTGCAATGTATTTGACTGGGATGAGCAGAGCATCGGTCTCTGGATACTGCTCCAGGACCCGGGCGATGCTGCACAAGTGTCGCCGCTCTGTGAGAGCATACTCCACCATGCGCGTAAATACCTGCCCTTTACAGTGTCGGTCCGGGTTAGCAGGGCGCACCGGATGGAGGCTTCGCCGGAGGGGTGGCCGTCCGCTTTCGGAAGTGCATTCGGGGACTTAGAGGAGCTGAAGGCCGCCTTGTTCTATGAAGGCCATGGCAGCTATCACGCATATAGCGCTGTGCACGGAACGGTTCAGGGTAAGGAACCGGGTACTGCCTTGGTGGCTGCCGCCTCCTCCCGGCATAGTATGCCGGAGCTTCCCGATCCGGCTGAACGGCTGGCCGGACTGAGCGACCCTGCCGGGCTGCAGCGGCTGGTGCATGACGATTATATCCGGCCCCTGGTGTCGGCGAAGCCGGAACCGGAGCGGCTGCTGCACTGGATGGAGGAGCTGGCCGGGCGCTGGACCGCTGCCGACTCCCATTCCCGCAGCCGGTTCCTCGCCGGAATTGGCGGCGTGGAGACGATCCATGATGCGGAGGAGTTCCTGCTTAGCCTGTTCCTGTGGAAGCAGAGCGCAAGCCGGCTCGCCTTCGACCAGCCGGTACAGCGGGCCGAAATCCAGAAGGCGCTGGATTATGTCGCCCGCCATTACCGCGAGCCGCTCAGCGTGGCAGACATCAGCGACTACACGGCCATCAGCCCGAATTACTTCAGCCACCTGTTCAAGGCTCAGACCGGCATCAACTTCTCCGACTATGTGACCCGTTACCGGATCGAACGGTCCAAGCAATACCTGCGGGAGACCGAGATGCAGGTCGGTGAGATTGCCGAACAGATCGGCATCCCGGATTACAAATATTTCGCCAGAATCTTCAGGCGGCTTGTCGGCAAGACACCCAGCCAATACCGCGAGGAGGAGGGCGGGCGGAGCGGCCGGGTGTAGCGGAACGGCCGGGAGCAGGCGGACGCAGGCGGTGCGCCCTCTGGCTAATACTGAGAGTTTTCTCTCCCACCGGTCGCCTGTATGGAGAACATTGCTGCACATATTGCAGGATTTTTCTATAACTGTTACTGGCGGCGGTACAATGTTGCATGATTTGCACAAATTCCGGTGCAAAGAGCAAGTTAGCGCCGACTATGTTGCATTTCGTGCAGGATTTCAGTATAGACCGCTTCTATTGGGCAATATTGCTGCATTATTTGCAAGATTTCCTAAGCAATGACAAAGAGGCCGTCCCGAAAGCCATGGATCATGGCTTGGGACAGCCTCTTCTATTCTTTTTTATAAGCGGTCAGCCTTACAGGGTATCATCCGCCACGACCAGTTCGAACACCGAGCCGGCGGCGAACAGCGTTCCGTTCTTCGGCTTGAAGGTCACGGAGGTCACAGCGGCGTTGTTCTTCCAGCGTCCGCCGTACAAGGCCAGGCGTCCGCCCGCAGCGCCGATCAGCGACAGCATATGCTTATGGCGGTCAGTGTCGGCATGGCGGATAATGGACAGCGCTCCGCAGCCGAACTGGCCCGCTTCCGCTTCCCCGCCGGGGATCACCCCAATCTCATTATCGCTCTGGAGCACGGTCTCATGCGTCTTGTCCATGGCAGATGCCCGCCGGATCGCATAATTGGCCGCAGAGGCATCCCCGTTCAGCTCGATCAGCAGCCGGTCCTCCGTCCCGGAGGCATTGGTTCTTGCCACGGCCACCGCACGCAGGCCTACAGCACCAGCCGGGACCTGGAGCGTAACGGAGGCTTCGCCCGCTGCTGAGACCACATGCCGGGCCGCCGGAGCTTCAGCCTTATAGGCGCTGATGATGGAGCCCAGCAGGAAAGACTCGCCGCCCATACCGGGGAAATAATGCAGATGGTTCAAGGCCTCCGTGTTCCTTCTACGGCCGTTCTCCTGGCTGACCGGATAGAAGACCTCTTCAAAAGCAGCATGCTGGCTGATCCATGGCTTATGGAAGGCGGTGCTCCGGTACTCCGGATACATCACCACCAGATTGCCAAAGGAATCCGCCGGGGCAGCGGCCGCCGTTGACCAGCCCACCCGCTTCTCCGTAAAATATTCATCAATAATTTTATTATCCGCGATGCCTTCCCCCCCAAGGCGCTGGATGGGATAATTGGCGGATGACGTATCATTATTAAGCTGCTGATAGACCCGGTCGCCCTGGCGGGTAGCCAGATTCTGGCTGGATCTCATCTGCATCATCAAGACCAGATGGTTAGCATCTGCGGGCAGTGAGCCGAAGGTGAATTTCTTCGACTTCTCGTCAGGCAAGCGGTCTGCTGCCAGCCGGGCCTCATCCACGGCATACAGTGTAACAATGGACCCGATGGCCCATTGGTTGACGCCGCCGGGAACATTCTGCCACGGCCGCAGGGCGATGGAATCCACAGCCGCCGTGCTCTCCCAGGCCCCGGAGTGGCGCTGCAGCCGGGTCTCCAGCGAGGACCCCATACTCTGCCACAGCTTCAGGTTATCTGTGCGGAAGGCATACGGGAACAGCAGATACCCTCCTCCGTATCCGGCAGAGGCTGGAGGGATGTCCACGCCCTGCGCAATGTTGGTATTCGTAGTGCTGACTGTCGTAATCGCTGTGCCGCTTGCTGTGAATTCCCGGCGGTTATAATGGCTGGCCGTATCGCCGTTCAGAATGACCTCGCAGAATCTGCGCTCGGTGTAGGTCTGGGCGGCGTTCACTTCAATCACCAGATGGCGCGTGCCTGCTGGCACGAGCGCCGCCAGGGAGGTGAAGGTGACCGCCGTCTCCGGCGCACCCTGGACCTTAATTTCAGCAACACGGACAAGCGGCAGTGCAGATAGAATACTCATGAATCATCGCTCCTTCGATTTTTGGAATAGGTAACCTGTAGTGACATCATTCAGAACAAGGGCTAACTATGATCCGGCACCCGGGCGGCAGCGGCCAAACCGGCTGTGATCCGGCGGGCAATGAAGGTATCCTCCTTACTCATTCCGGCAGCTTGCGCAGCTTCATCATTGCCGGACGACTCCCAGGGTAAGTCTTCCGGCCATATGTCATCAGCAATATAGGCCAGCGCAGCGGCATCGGGAATCCGGCCCTGTCTGCGCAGCTCCTCTACCGCAGGAACCATCAGCAGCTCACCGGAACCGGCTGTACCGGCGGCTTCCTCCGGCCAGCGGATATCCAGGTAAATCTCATCCGGGTAGAAGCCTTGGCGGAGACGCAGCAGCAGCCGTAAGTCCCCCATCCGCCACGGCTGCCAGCGTCCGTTCCCCTCCTGCCTAAGCGGCTCTGTCCCCGTCAGGACGGCCGTTAGTGTTAATGGAGACTCTCTGCGGGAATTGCCCTTCCCGTCACCGGACGGAAGAAGTGACCCCGCCCGGATGAAGCCGCGCCCGTTCTTGGTGGCGATCTCCACTACAATCTGCGCACCTTCCTGCCATGATCCCAGACTCCGGGCTTCGTACAGAACGCGCACTCCGGCTTCTTCCAGCAGCCGGTCTGCCGCCAGTTGGGTCAGTACCGGCTCCAACTGCTCGCCGTTCCACGCCCCCTCCTTGCGAAGCAGCTCCAGCAGCTTGCGGACGGCCGCAGCCTCCTGCTTATCCGCTCCATGGAAAGCAGTGAGCCGGGACCGGGTAACCTCCGTCATCAGAGCACTGCCCGGCGCAAGCAGCACTACGCGCTTGCCTGTCAGGCCCAGGGCGGCAGCACAGATCACCTCAGCTGTTCCCGCTCCGGTAACCGCAACATCGAATGTACCAAGCGGTGGAACTGCCGCTGCCTGAGACGCTGCATCCGCTGTACCGCCGGGAAGCAGACGGGCGGCTGTGTTGCGGACGTACCCCCGCGCATCGGCGGAGGCTGCGGCAGCCAGCTTCCCGCTTAGGCTGTCATCCGCCCCGGCTTGCGCCAGAATGGCGGCGGCCCGCAGCTCCAGGCTCCAGCGGAGCGATTCAGGCCGGTCGCCGTGCATCCGGTAATCCTCCCCGGGAACGCCGGAGGCCAGCCAGTTCTTCACGGCCGCAGCCGCTGCTGCCTGCTGCTCCTTGTCCAGCAGCGGCAGGACAGCAGACAAGTAATCCAGCAGGAACGTGCTGTGCACTGCACCCGGCTGCTCCGCAAGTGCACGGGCCGCCTCTTCCAGCCCGGCGGGGCTCTTCAGCATCCGCAGCAGAACGAAGGATGCCACCCAGAAGGGCACGCATTTCGGATGGTTGCTGAGCTTCCTGCCATCCCTTGCGCCAATAAGGCCAAGCAGATAAGGAATGGCCTCCTCCCTGCCGAGCAGCGCCAGTGTTATGGCAGCATTGAAACCAGCCACGGCAGACTGCTCCTCCAGTATTCCTGCCAGTAACCGGACCACCTTCGGGTCACTGCCTGCGCCTGCGGAATGGCCCAGCAGCCAGACCGCCTTCCAGCCCTCTTCCGTGCCGAAGTACCCGGCAAGCTGCTCACTGTATGTGGCAGCGTTATCCCCATCCAGCTTCAGACCGGCCAGACTGCCCAGCCGGAAGCGTAGGTTCCGCCCTTCGGTCCGCCGCAGGTCCTCCTGCTCCAGCACGCCGCGCTCAGCCAGTCGCTGCTGCAGCAGCGAACGGTCCACCTGACGGGGCGCGCAGCCGCCTTGTACGCTCAGTGCAGCCGCTACGCCGGCTGCTTCGCCAACCTTATGCATGTCCTTCTGCATCCGCACGCCCATGCCGGCATCCCTGTCCACCGACAGCGCGCGGCCTGCCACCAGCAGCCGTTCCAGCCCTTTTGGCAGTAGCGCCCCGTAGGGAATATCGCACCACAGCCCCCGGACGAACAGGCCCATCACCGCAATCCACAGCTGGCTGAACTCACTCTCATTGCCGGTATCGAAGCCGTGATTATCCAGATGGGAATAGCTGCGGGCGATCACCTCCGGCGAAGGCCGGTCTTCGATGTAATCCTGCAGCGTGATGACGGCATCCCCTTCAATAAGTCCGCCTTCTCTCACGCCAAGCATGGAGGACACAGCGAAGTAACGCGCCCCCTGAGCGTAGCCTTCCCTGACCCACTCTCTTCCGCGGGTGAATGCCCGGGAGACATCCCAGGGATCATACGGGTCCACCCACCCGGCATCCAGATTGTCGTACCCGATCTCACCCTCCAGGGTCCGGCGCGGAATGAACGAGTAGTTATGATAGATGCCGTCCAACTCCCGGCCGTAGCGGAGCCTGCCCCCGGCCATCCGCACCAGATGGGCGTTGCCGGTGCTGTCGATGATGACCCCGGCGCGGACTTCCAGCGGTCCGGCCGGACTCAGTAGCCGCACACCTGCGACTCCCTCACCTTCCATGATTACCTCATAGACCACCGAATCCAGCCAGACCCGGATTCCCTTCTCCCGGCAGAGGGCGGCGAGCGCCACCCGCTTCGCATCGGGATGGAAGCCCTTGGTCCTCCCTCCGAACACGGCAGCCGCTTCGGCAGTCCGGCGGTCAATCTCTTCCTGAAGCCCCCCGGGAGACCCGTAGTAATAACGGTGGATGCCGCCCCGGGTGGCGACACCGCCCAGAGCGGTATCATTCTCCACCAGGATTACACTGGCACCTTCATCGGCGGCCGCAAGGGCCGCTACACAACCAGCCGTCCCTCCTCCAACGACAAGTACATCTGCTGAGACGGCTTTTGACTGAATCATGCACACACCTCCTGTTGCTTAGCCTTTGATGGAGCCGGCCAGACCTTCGATGAAATACCGCTGCAGGAACAGGAACACGATGATAATCGGCACCACCGACATCACCGCTCCCGCGGCAAGTCCCGTCCAGTCTACGCTGTTCGTCCCGAAGAAGTTATACATGCCGACCCCCAGCGTACGCAGCGACGGCTTGCTTAAGGTGAAGGTCAGCGGGACGAAGAATGCATTCCACGCGCCGATGAAGCTGAAGATCGTCACTGTGCCGAGAATCGGCTTGGACAGCGGCAGCATGATGCTGAAGAACATCCGGAAGTACCCGGCGCCGTCAATCGTAGCGGATTCCTCCATCTCTTTGGGCAGGGAGGCGAAGTAGCCGACGAACAGCAGAATCGAGACGATTTTGGACGGACCGGACTCGGCCAGAATGACCCCCATCAGCGTATTATTGAACCCGAGGCCGACAATCAGCTCGAACAGCGGGAGAATCGTGAAGCCCTTGGGCAGGAACATGGAGATAATCAGCAGGGTCATAATCAGTTTTTTGCCAGGCATGTTGCCTCTCCCCAGCGCATACCCGGCCATCGAGGTAATTACCAGGACAAGCAGAACTACCGATGCGGTAACAATCACCGAGTTGAAAAAGTACTGATAAAAGTTCGCCAGCTCCCACGCCCGCACAAAGTTATCGAAGGTCGGCTCTTTGGGGATGACGTTAATGCCGCCCAGGAACATTTCGCTCTGCGACTTGAAGGATGACGAGATGATCCAGATGAACGGATAACTCCAGATTAAAGTGAAGCCCAGCAGCAGAAGCTGGACAGGCAGTTGTCTGAGCAGCCGGTTAAGCCTGTACATGGTTATTCCGCTCCTTTCGCGCCGGATCTGCGGGCATATTTGCCGGTCAGCGCCTGGATGATGACGACTACGAGCACAGCCAGACTGAACAGAATGCCTGCGGCCGAGGCGAAGCCATACCGGGACGAACCGCTCTCCGGCTCAAACGCATACCGGAAAATATAAGTCTGCACAACATCGGTCGCTTTGACCGGGCCGCCCTCAGTCATCGTACGAACCAGATCGAACGGGTCCAGGTTATTGATGAACGTCAGCAGGGTAATGACCAGGCCAATCGGGGCCAGCATCGGAATCGTGATCCGGAAAAAGCTCTGCACTCTCCCCGCCCCGTCAATTCTCGCCGCCTCGTACAGCTCACCCGGGATCGTCTGTAATCCTGCGAGCCAGTAGATCATGGGGGTCCCGAAGCTTTTCCAGACGGAAACCGCCAGCAGGGTGGGCAATGCCAGCTTGGTAGAACCCAGGAAGTTAATCGGCTCACTGATGATTCCGGTATTCAGCAGCATCTCGTTCACCGCACCGCCCAGCGGATTCAGCAGAATGGAGAAGATCACTCCGATTACCGCTGTCGTAGAAATCACAGGCACAAACAGCAGCAGCCTATAGATATTTCTCCCCGCCAGGAACTGGTTGTTGAGAATAACCGCCACCACCAGCGCCAGCGGCATCTGGATCAGGACATGGGTCAGGGCGAAGAAGAAGGTGTTCATGAACGCGTTCCAGAAGCCCGGGTCGGCAGCCACCTCCCGGAAGTTGCCCAGTCCGATGAAATCGGTCGGCCAGCCGATGCCGTCCCAGTTGAAGAACGAATAATACCAGCTTGCAATCATCGGCCATAGGGTAAAAGCGGAAAAGAACACCAGCATCGGCAGCACGAACAGATAATGATAGCGGTGCTTCTTGATTTGTTTGAACAGCTCCGCTCTCCGGGAGAGCGGAGCCTTGCCGGCGGGAGCAGGGATCGTCTGCTGCGTGCCGTAGCCCATGATGCATTCACTCCTGTCTGTTTCTGTATGGTTTCTGTATGTTTCCGGGGCCTGAGCCAGGCTCAATGCTTGTTCAGCGCTTATTCAATGATGTAGTTCTGCATCGGGTCCCAATCCGGGTATTTCAGGTCATCTCTGGTGAAGGTGATTCCGCCGTCATTGGCGATTTTGATCTGCTCATCAATCACCTTATTCGCCTTGGTATCGTATTCCTCTGCGAGCGGCACCGGGTCTTCATTGCTCATCACCGCCTTCAGGAAAACCTCCTGAATCTTCGGCTTCGGCATCGAGGCGCTGATGTTCTTCGAGAACTGGTCATAGTTCTGGTTGTTCGTATTCACCGCCGGAGCCATGCGGATCGTCTCGTCCATGACCTTCACAATCTGCTGCATATCCGCCGACATCTCAATGCCTTCCATCGCTGCCGGCATCAGCACCAGCTCTTTGGCATATTCATAATTCGCCCGCTCGAAAGCTTCCGAGCCCAGGAAGTCCAGTACCTTCCACGCAGCATCCTTGACCTTCGACTGCGAGCTCATGGCATACCGCGGCTCGGCAATGGTCGGCGTGTCGCGGTAACCCTTGCGGCCTGCATCCGGCACCGGCGCTGCGGCAATCCCCATATCCATGCCTGCATTCAGCTTGCGGATCTCCTCCGCCTGCCAGGCTGCGCCGATGAACATGGCTACGCGTCCGGCGGCGAACTGCTGGTGCATCTGCGCGGTATCCCAGTTTTCCCAGCCCGGGGCTACAATCTTCTCAGCGTTCAGCTTGCGCAGGATCTCAACCACCGGCGTCGCCGACTTCGACGAGAACAGGCCGGTCTTGAGGTTGATGATCGTGTTGCCCTCGTATCCGATGACGCCGCCTTCAAGTCCCGAGCCCAGGCCGGATACGCTCAGCCCGAACACCGCCGGAGCCTTGCCCATCATGGCGAAGCCGTAGACCTGCCCCTTGCCCTCCTTCGTAATCTTCGTTGCAGCTTCGACGAATTCACTGTGTGTCTTCGGCGGCTCACTGTAGCCGTATTTCTCCAGAATGGCCTTGTTGTAATACAGCGGTCTTACCTTATCGAAGCGCGGGTCGCGGACCGGAACGCCGATGATCTCCCCGTTCACCCGGGTCTGGCTGGTGCGGCTGAAGGCGCCCTCCGGGAAGCGGGCCTGGAAGGCATCGTCCATGTAGCTGTCCAGCGGCTCCGCCCATTTGTTGTCGTAGACGGTCCGGGCCTGCGGCTGGCCGCCTTCGATGAAGAAGAGGTCCGGGCCCTCATTGGCGGCAAAAGACAGCTGAAGCGCATTATTATACTGCTCTGTCGGATTGGCGATAACGGTGACTTTGACGTCCGGATTTGATTTCATGAAGATGTCCATTTGTTCCTTGTAAAAGGCTTCATCGCCGGGTCTGGCCGAGACGATGGAGAAATTCACCTTCTGGACCGCAGCGGCTGTAGCCGCAGGTGCTTCAGATGATCCAGCCGGAGCAGTTGTCCCGCTGCTTTCCCCCGTGTTATTGCCGCCGCAGCCGGCCAGCACCCCTGCCATCATGCCCGTCAGGGCAAATACCGTTGTCAGCGCTCTCATGAATGAACGTTTTTGGGTCAATTGCATACACTCCCCTTTAAGTAGGCTCGGTGATGATTGATATACCTCGTCTGTATCGTTACTTCTCCTTACAGCCTTATTGTAGCAAGTACCGCGAACCGCGCGTATCCCATGCATCTACGATCCGGGTGGAGATATCTATGCAATTAGTGGGGGATGGGGTGCACATGTACAGTCGTCGCGGGCAGCGTCCAGCGAAATCAGGAGCACTTATGCTCCTCATTCGCTCTCCTAGCCGACTTTTGAGGAATTCAAGTGCACTTCTGCTCTTCATTGGCTCATTTGGCCAGATAGAAACTTGTATGCATTAGCCAGCAATCTGAGCGCCTGCTCTCCTCATCAAAAAAAGCAGTGCCGCCCATACAGGCGAACACTGCTCTTTCATTATGGTGCGGTCACTTTCAGCGTAACCACCTCGTACGGTGTCAGGACGCGGAAGACGGTCCCTCCGCTGGCCGCCAGCCCGGACTCCGTAACCGGCTTCTCCATCAGGTTAAGTTCCGTCAAGCCGGCTGGGTCCAGCGGCAGGTTAAGCTCCACCCGGTCCCGGCCGCCGCCGGATTCGTACAGGCGGAGTACAGCACCGCTGCCATCCTCCGCGATCTTGACGGCATCCACGATCGTATGCCGGCTATGCACATCCAGCAGCGGGCCGGACGGCGGCAGGCTGCCCTCATGCTGAACGGCCGTACAGGCAAGCAGCGGCTGGTTCAGCTCGAACCCTTGCTGCACAACGTTCCCTGCTCTCCAGTCACCTTCGTGCGGATAGAGGGAATAGGTGAATTCGTGCACCCCGATATCGGCGGTATGGTCCGGCCAACGGGGCGAACGGAGCAGGGACAGGCGCATCGTATTTCCTTTGATATCGTAGCCGTACTTACAGTCGTTCAGCAGGCTGATCCCGTAGCCGCCCTCCGACAGATCCGCCCAGCGGTGCCCGCATACCTCGAACTGGGCTTGTTCCCAGCTTGTATTGTTATGGGTCGCCCGCTCAATGCTGCCGAAAGGAATCTCATACACTGCCTTCGCGGCCCGGATATCCACCGGAAAAGCAGCCTTCAGCAGCTTATGCTCCTCCCGCCAATCCACCCGGGTCTCGAAATCCACACGCCGGGAATGGCGGTGGAAGATGATATGCTGTTCCACCCGTGACTGGTTCAGCTCCCAGGTGAAACGGAGAATATCGCGGGTGTTCCCCTGCAGGACCGCTTCACTGGACAGCAGTCTGGCTTCCGCAGCGGGCTGCTCCGCAAAATGCGGGTCCATATCCCACGCATCCCAGACCGTCGGCCGGTCATGGAACAGCTGCAAGCCGTTGGCGGCGGCGCCTGGAGCGACAAGCTCCCGGCCGTTGCTTTTGTCCAGCCAGGAGCTGATCCGGCCCAACCTATCGAAGGTAATGTGAACATTCTCTGTCTCCCAGCGGTCAAGTAGGGCAGGTATCTCTGCTGATTCTCCGCCAAGACTTGCCGGGTCCGCAGCAGCTACTGCCACAGCCCCTCCTGCTCCTCCGGTCACCCTATGGCGCAGCCAGATTACCTTGTACCCCATCGCTGGAACTTCTCCCGGCGCAATGAACAGCTTCACCTTGCCGCCAGACTCCAGCACATCGCAGGGAAGGGCCTGACCCTCCGCATCATAAGGCCGCTGAGCGAGCAGCTCCGCACCGCCTTGAACCAGAACCGTATCCTTCCGCGCCCAGGACAGGCTGTTGAACACAATCAGCGGCGTGCCTTCTCCCCGCGTGTCTATAGCAGCTGCCAGTGTGCTGGTGGCTTGACTGCGGGCCTGTTCCCCATAGCCAAAAACATCCTCATAATGCGCCTCCGACTTCACATACACCTCCGGGATGGAGGTGCCGGGAATGATGTCGTGGAACTGGTTCAGCAGCAGCAGCTCCCAGCCTTGGCGCAACGGCCCCTGTTGCACCTCCACACAACGCTCAAGCGCTGCCGCGCCGGACAAATAGGACAGAGCATTCCAGATTTCCGCTTCGCGGTAGAGCGCCTCCGCCTTGCGGTTCCAGCGTTTATTTTTGGCGTGTGTGGTATAGGTTCCTCTGTGCAGCTCCAGATACATATCCCCGGACCAGACAGGCAGCTCAGGGGCAGCATCACGGATTCCGTCAAAAAACGCATGGGCCGTGCTGAACCGGCTCTCCGGCAGCCCCGGCAGGGAAGCGGAGCGTTCAATCACTTCCAGCATTTCGCGCGTGACCCCGCCGCCTCCATCCCCGTAGCCGTAGAGCAGCATTTGTTCGGGGTGTGCTTTTTGCTGGCGGAAGCTGTCCCAATGCTCTCCTACATCCGCCGGAAGTGTATTCTCATTCAGGCCGTGATTAAGGAAGGACAGAATCCGCGTGCCGTCGATGCCCTCCCACTGAAACAAATCATACGGAAAAGCATTCGTGTCATTCCAGTTCATCTTCGTAGTCATGAAGTAATCGACACCGGATTGCTTCAGCAGCTGGGGCAGGGAGGCACAATAGCCGAAGGTGTCCGGCAGCCATTCCACCCGCGGAACCTGGCCGAATTCCTGCTCATAGAAGGCACGCCCGTAGAGAAGCTGCCGGACCAATGACTCTCCGGAGGGGATATTCAGATCCGGCTCGACCCACATCCCGCCTACCAGCTCCCAGCGTCCCTCTGCGATACGCTGTTTGATGCGCTCGTACAGGTCGGGATAGTGCTTTTTGGCGTATGCATATAGCTGCGGCTGGCTCTGGGAATACCGGTAATGCTCATAATGCTCCATCAGCGTGATGACTGTCGAGAAGGTCCGGCCGGTCTTGCGCACCGTCTCCTTCAGCGGCCATAGCCAGGCCAGATCGATATGGGACTGGCCGACCATGTGCATCGTACCGGCTACTCCCGGGTTCCGGCTTCCTCCGGCAGCTTTGAGTGCGCTTCTAAGCTTCGCCTCCGCTTGCCCCATCTGCTCTTCACTTAGCGCTGCCGGGTCCCCGGCTTCCTGGATCAGCGCTTCCAGTGCGCGTTCAAGATATAGCCGTTCTGCGGAATGTTCCGGCAGCCGCTGCAATGTCCCGTAACCTACGGTTACCGTAAAATATAAGCTCTCCGCCGCCGTATCCACGCTCACCAGTCTGGCCTCCTCGAACCTGACCGGCGGGGCATCATTGTCCTTCTGCCCGTTGAGCAGATCTGTGGGAATCGGCGGCACATGATACAGCTCGATCTCCAGCTTCAGCTTGCCGCTTGCCGCCAGTTCAGCGGAGAGCGGCACGAAGCTCCGGTTCTTGTCCAGGCCGTGATACGGTGTGCCGTTCACAGACAGCAGCCCCTCGCCCCCGGCCTTGAACACAAGGCCGGTCGTTCCTGCCTGCCATGCAGCAGGCACCTGTGCGGTTGCCGTAAGGAACAGGGTCTCCCGCACCTTGCTCGCAAGACGCCCGGGGGAAGCCGTCTCCCCTTCCGGTCCGTAATAACGGTAATCCCCTTCGTCTACATACTCCGCTCTGCGCAGCGACCACTCTTCAATCTCCAGGCTGTCCCTATACCGGCGCAGCATCAGCTCACTCAGCAACCGTCCGGTCCGTCTTGTCAGCGGCATATCCCAGCCTCCTCTATTGAGTTAGATGCTCCTGTTTCAACCCTCGCATCAGGCAAAAGTCAAATGAACTGTGTGGATCTCATAAGGCTTGAAATCAAGCCGGATCGCAGGTCCGTCCACCGTCTCAGTCTCCAGCGGCCGCTCCATCAGATCGCGCAGCTGCCAGGAGGAGACGGCATAATCGCTGCTGACATCCGCCGTGCAGCGTGTTCCGGTGAACTCATGCAGCCGGACGATACAGCCGCTGCCGTCTTCGGCCAGCTTCACGGCATCGATGGCAATGTTCGGGGCATCGCAGGTGATCAAGGATTTGCCGGCTCCGGCGGCGTAGGCTCCTTCGACGGCCAGCAGCGGCTGGTTCAGCGCCCATGCTTCCTGCACCGTACCCGCAGCCACCCAATCCCCTTCATGCGGAAGCAGCGAATACGTAAAGTTATGCTCTCCCTGATCCGCCAGCCGGTCGGGGCTGGTCGCCGATTTGATCAGCGACAGCCGCATCGTATGATCCTTAATGTCATAGCCGTATTTACAGTCATTCAGCAGGCTGACCCCGTAGCCCCGCTCCGACAGATCCGCCCACTGATGACCCACGCTCTCAAACCGTGCATAATCCCAGCTTGTATTCCAGTGGGTTGGCCGCTTCACGTTACCGAACTGGATATCATAGGTCGCTTCTGTAGCACGCACAGCCACAGGGAAAGCCGCCTTCAGTAGCTGGTGCTGCTCATGCCAGTCAACATAGGTCTCGAAATCAATCCGCGCGCTTCCGGCATAGACCTTGACCTTCTGGACAATGGTGGAATCCATATAACTCCAGGCGAATTCCAGCACCGCCTGAAGCGGGCCGCTTTCGGTCAGCTTGACGGAGCGCAGATCGCTGATGATCCGCATCTTCTCCTGATAGTACAGATCGATATCCCAGGCATCAAACATCTTCGGCTTATCCTCGAAGACCTGAAGCACATTGCCGCATTCACCCGGTGCCAGCACCTCGCGTTCTGCGCTGCGGTCGAAGATCCGGCTAAGCTGTCCTTCCGCATTCCACTCCAGAATATAATAAGGAGTAGTCAGTATGGAATCCTGCCAGCGGAAGGGAACGGAGGGTTCTGGCTGAGCGGCTTCTGAACCGTCAAGCTGAGCGGCAACAATCACTGTACTGCCCATCGCCGGGACCGCCGCTGTCTGCACCAGCCACTGCCCGCCGGAGCGCTGTGCAATCAGCCGTTTGCCCTCGGCATCCGTCCAGATGGCGTTTTCTGCATCGTGAGACACGGTTGCCAGCCGGGGCGCGGTGAAGAAGGCGCTGTTAAACAGTGTATATTCTGTGCGCAGCGGGACTTCCGCCGGAGAGAGCCCGGCTTGCGGCGCAGGTGAACCCCCGGCAGACTCCGCAGGGAGACCGGCATGCGTTGCTGGCGAACCCGCAGACGTCAGGCCGACAAGCCCTGCCGCCGCAGCCTCCCGCGCGGCCAGGCCAAGCTGCTCCGCTTCGGCATATTCTACGCGGGAATCCTGGTACACCTCATGAATGGAGGAGCCGGGAATAATATCGTGGAACTGGTTGCGCAGAATAGTCTGCCAGCCTTCCAGAAGCGAGTCCGCAGGATACTGCTCGAATCCGCCGCTTTCCGCCGCCCAGAGCATCTGCAGCCATTCCGCTTCGCGGTAGAGCAGCTCCAGCTTGCGGTTCATTCTTTTATTATAGGCTTGGCTGGTATAAGTCCCCCGGTGGTACTCCAGGTATAGCTCCCCGTCCCAGGTATGCACATACTCCTCTGTAGCATCTATCGTCTCATGGAGACGCTCGAAGTACTCCGCTGCCCGGCCCGTCTTCACCTGCGGAAGGCCCGGCATACTATCCAGCCGCCGCCGCATCTCCAGCATCTCGCGGTTGACACCGCCGCCCCCGTCCCCGTATCCGTAGGATAGCAGCAGCTCACGGTTCAGGTTCTTGTCCCGGTACTGTTCCCAGATCCCCTGCACGGAGAACGGCTCGATCAGGCCGTTATAGGTGTAATACCAGGCACCCGATTCCGGGCCCTCCGGCGTCGTGATGAAGTGGGTCAGCACCTCGCTGCCGTCAATTCCTCTCCACTGGAACGTATCATGCGGCATCCGGTTGTACTGGCTCCAGCTGATCTTGGTCGTCATGAAGGTGTCAATGCCCGACTTGCGCAGAATCTGCGGCAGCGCCCAGCTATACCCGAACACATCCGGCAGCCATAAGTACTTGCAGTCCACGCCGAACTCTTCACGGAAAAACTTCGTCCCGTACAGAATCTGCCGCACCAGCGACTCGCCGCTCGTCAGATTACAGTCCGCTTCCAGCCACATCGCCCCTCCGGCTTCCCAGCGGCCCTCTTCCACCCGCTGCTTAATCTCCTGATAGATCTCAGGGTAATCCTGCTTGATGTATGCATAGAGCTGAGGCTGGGTCTGCAAAAAAATGTACTCCGGGAACTCCTTCATCAGCCGCAGTACAGTGGAGAAGGAGCGGGCGGCTTTCTCGCGGGTGTGGGTCAGCCGCCATAACCAGGCCACATCGATGTGGGTATGGCCGATGGTGGTTACCGTCACCGGATGCTCCTGCTCCAGCCGGGACAGGTCGGCGAGCAGGCTTGACTCGGCTTCCTGGACTGAAGCATAGAATGCCGAGTTTCCGGGTCTGGACCAGTCCAGCAGGTTGAAGGCCTTGTTCAAGGCAGCCAGCAGCTCATGCTTCTGAA
Organism: Paenibacillus sp. FSL R7-0302; assembly: GCF_038006885.1. Taxonomy (NCBI): domain Bacteria; kingdom Bacillati; phylum Bacillota; class Bacilli; order Caryophanales; family Paenibacillaceae; genus Paenibacillus; species Paenibacillus sp. FSL R7-0302. The sequence continues at coordinate 1,602,689 of NZ_JBBOWB010000001.1, read as the reverse complement.
TCTGGCTGTCTGGAAGCTGCTTGATTGTCCCAAGCGCCGCCCGGCCGGTGTAATAGAGGTTGTCGGCGGACTCATCCAGATAGGCCAGCTCCGCCCGCTTGATCTTGTGTTCCTGAGGGATCAGCTGCCCATCGCCGTTCAGGCCCGACCATAAGCGGAAGGTGAAATCCAGCTCACGGCCAGCCGCGCCGTCTTCCAGAAATACCTCCTGGTGGTTGGAGTCCACCCCCTGATAAGGCTTCCCGTCCAGGTACAGCAGCGATTCGAACCCGCTGTTATTGCCCCCGCCGGTACGCCCGAAATCGAACAGCCCAACAACACGTTTACCCTGCCAGTCCGCAGGCACGCTTACTTTGCGGTGCAGCCACAGATAAGCATCATAGCCGGTCCAATACTCCCCGGTCCGCAGCTTCGTACCCCCGTCAAGTGTAGGCGGATAAGCACCATTAGCCCCCTCCTGATCCTCAGTAACCAGCCATTCCTCAAGTGTAATCCCCTCACGGTACCGGTACCCTTCCAGCTCTCTCAACCGCGCGCCAAGCTTCTCTTCTGTCCAGAACATATTCGTTCTCCTCCTTCGTTATAACACGTGTTATTAAGCAGGCAAAAGTGGTGGGCGGGCGGAGGTCAGGTGCACTAGTGCTCCTCATTCGCTCATCTAGCCAAATTTCGGCAAATTCAAGTGCACTAGTGCTCTTCATTCACTCAGCTAGCCCACTTTCGGCTAATTCAGGGGCACTAGTGCTCCTCATTCGCTCATCTAGCCAACTTTCTAGAAATTCAGGTGCACTAGTGCTCCTCATTCGCTCATCTAACTCACCTCAAGCAGCACATCCAGCCCATTTCCAGCCAACTCAAAGGGATTTATCCCTCTCTTTCCAGCTTCCAGCCCATTTCCAGCCAACTCAAAGGGATTTATCCCTCTCATTCCAGCTTCCAGCCCACTTTCAGCCAACTTAAAGGGATTTATCCCTCTCTTTCCAGCTTCCAGCCCATTTCCAGCCAACTTAAAGGGATTTATCCCTCTCATTCCAGCTTCCAGCCAACTTTCAGCCAACTTAAAGGCATTTATCCCTCTCATTCCAGCTTCCAGCCCATTTTCAGCCAACTCAAAGGGATTTGTCCCTCTCATTTCTGCATCCAGCCTGCTTTCAACCGAACCAAAGGGATTTATCCCTCTCATTCCAGCTTCCAGCCCATTTTCAGCCAACTTAAAGGCATTTATCCCTCTCATTCCAGCTTCCGGCCTACTTCCAGCCGAACCAGAGGGATTTATCCCTCTAAATTGCCGCATCCAGCCCATCTAGCCCACCCGGTGCATTTCATTTTACAAACCGGACTATCTCCAAGTACCTCCAGCAGCTAAGCAGCTAACACTTTAGCTCCACTTCCTCCAGCAGCTACGCGCTTTCCCCTGCCCTCAACACGGCCGGGAGCCAGATTTTCTCGGCCTGCCCTGCTACATTCCCACCGCTCATCTGTACGAGCAGGCAGCGTACCGCCTCCTCCCCCATACTCACATAGGGGATCTCTACGCAGCTTAAGGATGGCAGGCTGAGCCGGTGTCCCTGAATGGTATTATCAGCTGCCATGATGCGCAGGTCTTCGCCGATCCGCAGGCCCAGCTTATGGGCCGTCCGGTACAGCTCCGGGATCTCGCTCGACCAATTGACCAGGAGCGGCGCATTCGGCTGGCCGGAATCTCCCGCCAGCCCCTGCAGGCATTCTGCCCAAGCGCCCCCATGCTCCTCCAGGCGAATAATTACCGGTTCCATCCCACGCGATGTACACCAGCTCGTGTAGGCTTCCCGGCGGTTTCGCTCCGCCCAGTTATCCGCGTCAAGCGCATGATACACCTCGGCGTAGACCGGCCCCGGGTGCTGTGCCGTGCCTTCCCGCATCAAGTAATCCAGTGCGGTCTTCACACTGCCTGAATAATCAGCCAGTACCGAGTATACTCCCGGCACTTCCGCATATCCTTCCACGGAGACGTAGGGGACTCCGGCAGCGCTGACGCGGGAGGCCCATTCTTCGTCCCGGTAGCTGGTGTGGTCCAGGGTGACAATGCCGTCGATCTTCCGCTGGTGATACAATTCCAGCAGCTCGGCCCTGCCGCCCGTATTGCCCTTGGGGCGCGGGGAACAGAGCAGGATGTGATACCCGCCCAGCTCACACTCCCGCTGCATCCCTTCCAGCAGCCGGATGAACAGCGGATGGCGCGTATCCCCGTATGCGGCAAGCGTCATGCTTCTGCCTGTCTTCATGCTGCGCGCGCCCGCGTCCACATGATAATTCAGCTCACGGATCGCTTCCAGCACAGCCTCACGTGTATCTGCCCCAACCCCTATGCCGGGCGTATCGTTCAGCACCGCAGAGACGACACTGCGCGACACGCCCGCCCGTTTGGCTACATCGAAGCTGGTGACTCTTTTTTTGCTCATACTTTTCAGCACCTCAAGGGAAGTATAACACGTGTTATGAAACAAAGTATAGCGCTATCTTATGGTGACGGAAAGGCAAGCTAAAGCCGGGAAGTCCCCCCTCAACAAGTCACAATCCGCATACCCATCCGCACAAAAAGCCCCGCAGCCCATATTCAACGTCATTCATGGCACGGGGCAATTTATTTATTTCTGCAGCTCCTGGTCCTTTTGCTTCAGCAGGTCTGCGTATTCTTCCTTGTACTGCTCCAGCTTCTGCTTGAGCTCGGCATTGCCGGGACTCGTCTTCAGCAGGCTGCTGGTCGTCAGGATGTTAGTGACCACACTATCAATCTTCTCGTCAATAATATCAATTTTGCTCTTGGCCGCAGTCAAAGCAGGATCTGGCGTAGTCACCGGCACTGGACCAACCAGCGAGCTTCTCTCATCGGACAACGGAGGCGCCGGTTGCCCCTTATCCTCCAGACTAATCGTTTTGCCCTTCACCGTCACTTTGAACCCGGCCAATTCGCCAATCGCCCGTACGGGCGCGTAGCTCTTGCCATCAATGACAATGGCCGGATCTGCCAGCTTTTTTCCATACACATTTACCGTATACTCCGCCTGAATGGCCTTTCCTACCAGTGTTGCAGAAGCACCAAGCGCCTGCGCACCCACCATCAGTATCGCTCCGGCAATGACGCCGGCAGCAATCTTTTTCATAAGAAATTCACTCCCTGTATAAGACTATGACTATTATTCTATCATTTTATAGCGGCGGGTGCTTCTCTTCGGCTGTAAATTGGCTTACAGTTATTTTTTTCCAATGAAAAAAGAGTTCTGATTGTCCCCTAATTACCTCGGATCAGACCAACTTAGAGATTGACAACACGGCTATTCCTCTCTATCATAGTTAAATGATAATGATTATCATCTTCATTCAACTACATACCTTCTAAAGGAGCATAGCACATGCCAAGCCTCAAAAAATTAGTACTCCCGTTAACCCTGCTTCTCTTCACCTTGATTCTGGCCTCCTGCGGCCAGCCGGACAATACGGCTGCGTCCACTCCCACAACACCCGCCGCCACAAATCAACCAACCTTAGCTCCTGAAGCCAGCCCGGCGGCTGTCACGGAAGCTGCTGCAACACGGAAGTATACGGATTACAAGAAACGGGAGGTTGAAATCCCCGCCGATCCTCAGAAAATTGTGTATGTTGGCAGTAATCCGGGTGACCTGCTGGCGCTCGGGATTAAGCCTGCGGGAGCTTCGCTAAGCGTCATCGGCACTCAGGTGGCTTACCCCGATCTGCTCGAAGGGATTGAGGACATCGGGTATCCGTTCTCTGCTGAGAAGATTCTGGCCTTATCCCCAGACCTGATTATCTTCGACGATTGGGACGAGACCGGGATTGAAGCATTAAGTAAAATCGCGCCGACCGTGGTGGTGGGACTGGACGGCACCTTCCCGACGGAGGAGCGTGTCCGGCAACTCGCTGACTTGTTCGGCCGCACGGAAGCTGCGGACCGCTGGTTCAATGATTATAAGACGAAGGTTGCCTCCGTGAAGAAGCAGCTCAACCTAACTGAAGGCGATACAGCTACCTCCCTGCTGGTGCTCGGCTCCGAGCTGTACATTATGGGCGGCAAAGGTCTGAACGAAACGCTGTACGGACAGCTTGGCTTCAAACCGGCAGAAGGCGTACAGAAGCTGGTCGATGCCGGCGAACGGTTCGTAACCATCTCTGACGAGGTGCTGCCACAGTATATTGGAAAGCATATGTTCCTCCTTACCGACACCAGCAGCAAGACGGCTGCAAGACAGAGCGCGCTGATGGACAGCGGCTTGTGGAAGGCCATTCCTGCCGTCAAGGAAGGCCGCGTATATACCTTCGACAGCAAGTATAACTTCGATGACCCGATTACGCTGGACAGGCTGCTGGATGAGATCGCGGGCATTTTCAAAGGTAAACAGTAATTAGAAAAATCGCGTTGACCGCATGTAATCGGTTTTTCGATTACATTCGGTCCATGTACATCGCGACTGCGTATCCCCAAAAAAAGACTAAGGCTGCCTGGGAAAATCCCGGCAGCCTTAGTCTTCGTCCAGCTATAATTCTACTCCTGCTTACCCGCCCACCTTCACAGAAACCGCACCCTTCGCAGCGATATCTAGGGTCAATAATTCTTCCCCCTCCAGCCGCACAGCCACGGTCTCCGGGGTCTCTCCGTCGTTGAACAGGACGACCGCTAGCGAGCCGTCCGCGTTGCGGAAGGCAACCGAACGCAGATGCTCCCGGCTCGCCGCAGACTCCAGGCGCAAGGCTCCGGGGCGGATCACCTTGCTGAAATGTGCCAGTGCATAGTAGTCCAGGGTATACGTCAGCTCCCGGGTCTGCTGGTTGACCGTCACTACCCCACGGCAGGTGCTCTCCCCGAAGCCCGGCACCGTAGGGCCGTTCAGTTCATCCAAGGCCATATTCCATAGCACGAACGATTTGCTGTGATTCCGCAGAATCTCAATTCCCGTGCGCATCACATTGGAGAAGGCCTGCTCGAACGGGGGAATCCATTCCCCGCCGGAGCCTTCGGTGAAATGGACCTCATGATCCGGGTAGGCCGCCTGCACCTCCGACTGCGCGGACGCCGCGCCGCCGTACCAGTGCCAGGCTACGCCGTCCACCTCTGCCCCGGCTGCCTCCAGCACAGACAGCGGATAATCCGGCCGGTCCCAGTTATGGTCATAGCAGAAGATTTTGGCGGCCAGCCCGTGCTGCCTGAACGCAGGCTTCAGATAGTCCCGGATGAACTCCCGCTGCTCCTCCGGCAGCATCAGCATACTGGGGTAATGCTGCGGCTCATAGAGCGGCTCGTTCTGCACAGTGACAGCATAGATAGGTAAGCTATGAGCGGCATAGGCCTGAATATAGCGGACAAAATAATCCGCATACACCCCGTAATACTCCGGCTTCAGCCGCCCGGCGATCATCGAGCCGCTGGTCTTCATCCAGCCCGGTGCACTCCAGGGTGAGGCCATCAGCTTCAGCTCAGGATTAAGCCTGATTGCCTCCTGTACCAGAGGAATGATGTCCGCTTCATCGTGGGCGATGGAGAATCCGGCCAACTCTGGATCACTCCCGCCTTCAGGCAGGTCGTTATAGCTATATACCGTTCTTGCATAATCCGAGGCGCCCATGGGATTACGCAGGAAGGACAAGCCGATCCCCGCCTGCGGATCGAACAGCTTCCGCATCACCTCCGTCCGCTGCTCTGCGCTTAGCACCTGATGGATCAGGTAGGCGGCCGAGTCGGTGAAGGAAGCCCCGAAGCCATCCATCTCCTGATAGGTCTTACTCGCATCAATGTCAACGGTGACCGTAACTCTACCAGCAGGAGTCTGCGGCAGCGCCGCAGCAGGCTGTTCCACGAACAGCCGGTCCTCTCCGCCGGACTGGTACATGATCATTTCCCGCATGTGTTATCCCTCCATCTTCTTATATAAAAGGGCCCAAAACGGGCCCTCCCTTGCGCCTTGCCTACTTAATGCCCAGCTTTTCTTTATTGGCCTTCATCTTCTCGCTGCGGACCTCTACAATCTTGCTCCAGTTGTTCTTGTCCAGGAAGGCCTTATGCTCCGCCAGAACGCTGTCAAAGGTTGCCTCGTCCTTGGCACGGATCATGCTGACCAGCGTAGTGTTCCAGTTCGTATTAATGGCCGTCTGGCCGCGGGCCTCCGGCGTTCCCTGATCCGGGTTAATGTTCTCCAGGATGAAGTGCGGCTTCAGCTTGCCCTTGCCCCATTCCTGCATCTGCTTGATGGACTCGGGGAACGCATCCTTGCTCAGCGCTTTGTGACGGTCATGTCCGAAGAACATGAATTCGCCCATCCGGTAGTCCTTCTTGAACTTATCCGCATTATTCAGCTGCAGGTCCTTCACTTCCGGCAGCAGCTCAACTGTACCGTCCGGGTTCGATTTATACGTCACGCCTTCAACCCCGTAGTTCATCAGCTTCTGTCCTTCTTCGCTCAGCAGATACGTGAAGATTTGAATCGCTTTGGCCGGGTCCTTGCAATTCTTCGTGATGTAATTGATCATCCAGCCGGTAATCCCGGATTGATTGAGAGTCGGCTGATGTCCTACAGTGCTCTGCGGCCCGTCAATAGCCATGTACTCCTTACCTGGATTGGCACTCATGAAGATCTGCAGATTGCCGCCCTGCTGAGGCGTACCGTCGAGCAGCATCGTAGCATATTTGCCGGATTTCACCTTTTCCTCAAAGCCGGTTCCGTCATCCGCGAAGCTGTCATCACTGATCGCCCCGTCCCGGTACACCGCATTCAGCGTCCGCAGCCAGGTCAGATAATCCTCATCCAGATTGCGGTTGTAGAACTTACCGTCCTCCGTCTCCAGCGGAACGCCGATGAAATCCTGCAGCGCATCCCCGAGCGAGCCGGTCCCTTCCCCGATCGCATTGAACCCGAAGGGAATCATATCCGGGAATTTGCTCTTAATCTCATTCATTGTTTTCTGGAAGGCCTCCGGGGTCCCGAAGTCAGGGCTGCCCAGCGCTTCATAGACATCCTTGCGGATGACAAAAGCCGTCTTCGCCGGAATATTGCCGCTGTCATAATCCGCCTGTGTATTGGAATAGTTCGGATAACCGTAGGTTTTGCCGTCCTTCAGCTGGAACCAGTTCAGCGTGTCGGCAGCGGCCACCTTGTTGAAATACGGGTCATACTTCTCCGCCAGCTCATTGAGCGGAAGCGCCCAGGTGGCGGCTTTTTGCACAACCGGGGAATTGGAGTCGAAGATCGTCAGCAGATCCGGCATATCGCCGCCCGCGAAGAACGTATTCAGCTTCGTATCGTCCCCGGTAATGAACTTGATGTTGATGTTCAGATCCTCTTTGATCTTCTTGGTGACTACATCCTTGCCGAAGTCCGTATTCCACCAGTCTGCGTTCACATACCAGGTTAAGTCCGTAGTCTCGCTCTTCTTATCCAGCTGCCAGGCCGGAGTCTCCGGGTCTACCGTATACCGGCCTTCAAGCGACACCTCTACTTCCTTAGTCGAACCGCCGCCGGAGCTGCACCCTGCCGCCACCAGCATAGCTGCCATCAGGAGCAGCACAGGCTTAAGCGTCTTTTTGCCGAGAACTTTAGTCATCTTGATCATCTTCTTGACCTCCTATAATGTAGTGAACCTCTTCTACTCCTTGACCGCTCCCAGCATCATGCCCGAGATGAAGTACCGCTGAAGAATGGGATACATCGCAACAATCGGCAGTGTGGTAATGACAATGGTGGCCAGCTGAACGCCTTTGGTGGTGGTCTCAATGACGACGGAGCCTCCGATATTCTGCATGGACTGGGTCTGCGACTGCACAATAATCTCATACAGCTTCATCTGCAGCGGGTAGAGCGCCTGGTCGGTAATATACAGCTTCGTGGTCATGAAGTCGTTCCATTGTCCCACCCCGTTGAACAGGGCGATGGTGGCCATCGCGGGCATGGACAGCGGAATGAAGATTTTGAGGAAAATATGCCAGTCGCCTGCGCCGTCAATCTTGGCCGACTCCTCCAGCGAATCCGGCACGTTGCGGAAAAAGTTCATCAGAATCACCACATCGTAATAACTGAATAATGCCGGGATAATATACACCCAGAAGCTGTTCAGCAGCCCGAGCGATTTGATCAGCAGGTACGTCGGAATCATTCCGCCGGAGAAAAACATCGTGATGACGCCCATCGCCACATACAGCTTGCGGCCGCGGATGTATCTTTTGCTGAGACCGTAGCCGATCATCGCGCAAAAGAATACGTGGGTGATCACCCCTATGAACGTCTTAGCGACCGAGACAACGAAGGATTGACCGATCGTGCTGTCATTGAAGACCGCCCGGTAATTCTCCAGCGAGAATTCTTTGGACCAGAAGATGAATCCGCCCTCGGCCAGCGCCCTGCCCGAACTAAGGGAGGAGATAATTACGTTCCATAGGGGAACGAGGATAATAACCATGAAGCAGACCAACAGCACCTTATTCACCGCATCAAAGATCCGGCTGTCGAGATCTTCCCGTATGACCTTCCGATTCACTCTAACGCCCCCTCTACAACACGGATTGATTATCGTTCAATTTACTGGTGACCTTGTTGGCCATAAGCAGCAGGATTACCGACACAATGGAGACACCGAGGCCGACAGCCGTAGCATAAGAGAAATCGCCCTGCGTCATCCCCATGCGGTAGACATAAGAGTTGATGACCTCTGCTTTCTCCCGGTTCTGCGAGTTCATCAAGACCAGCGTCTGATCCAGATTCGAGCCGAGCAGGCCGCTTACCGTCAAAATCAGATTCAGGCTGATGATCGCCTTCATGTTCGGAAGGGTGATATTCCAGATCTGACGCAGCCGGCCGGCTCCATCAATCCGGGCCGCTTCGTAGTAGGTGGGGTCAATCTTTGCCATAATCGCCAGATACAGAATGGTACCCCAGCCGGCTTCCTTCCAGATATCGGACAACGTGGCAATCCACCAGTACTTGCCTGCATCCAGCAGGATATTGGACGGCTTCGAGATCAGCCCGAGATTCAGCAGCAGCTCATTGAACAGCCCCGAGGTAGAGAACCAGGTGATCAGCATCCCGCCCAGGACGATCCACGACAGGAAATGCGGCAGATAGGAGATGGTCTGGACGAATTTTTTGAAGCGGCCCATGTTCAGCTCATAGATCATAATGGCGAGAATAATCGGAATGATGAATCCGATGCCCAGCTTCAGGAAGCTGATCCCCAGTGTATTCACGACCGCATCCCAGAAGTATTCGTCCGACAGAATGATCCGGAAGTTGTCCAGCCCCACCCAGGGTGCAGTGGACAAGGTATCAATGACCGTGTAATTCTTGAAGGCAATCGTCAGCCCGTAGATCGGTATGTAGCAGAAAATAATCATAAAAATAATGCCCGGCAGCACCATCGACTGAATCTCCCACTGCCTCTTGTAATCGGTTACAAATTCTTTGATCCGCTGCCCCACAGGCTTCTTGGCGGACGGCGGGATCACTGGCGGGATGGAAGCTGATGCAGTAGACGCTGATGGTTTATTCATGATCTTGTCCCCCTCTCCATTGAGATATCACGTTAGTGCTCAATTTGTTGCTCAAAGCAATAAAAACGTTTTTATTTTGGCGCAAAAAATCCCCCTCCTGTAAAATCAGTTTCACCCGCTGCCCTCTATCTGCGGTCCTTCCGCTCCAGCTTCACATGACTTGAGCCTCTTACGACAAGCTCGCCCTGCAGCTTCTGTGCTGCGCCCTGCTCCTTGTCTTGAATCATGCGGACCAGATGATCAATCGCCAGCATGCCCTGTCTTGCAATCTGATTCCTTACCGTCGTAAGCGGCGGCGAATAATAAGGGGCGATATCAATATCATCGAAGCCCATCACGCTGACATCCTGCGGCACTTCATAACCGTAGCTCTTGAGTGCTTGAATACAGCCCATTGCACTGATATCATTGCCGGCCAGGAAGGCGTCAGGGACTCTCGCGGGATGCAGACGGAGATAAGACTTCACGGCATTATAGGTGCTGTCCTCCTCAAAATACCCCTGAAGGATAAAATCCTCCTCCACCGGAAGCTGGTATTCACGCAGCGCCGCCAGATAGCCTTCCTTCCGCTGCACGCTGTCGAACATCGTATCCACGCCGGAGATATAGGCAATCCGCTTATGCCCCAGGCTGATTAAATACTTCGTAGCCTCATAGCCTGATTCGTAGGAATCAAAGATAATGCTGCCCATCCCTTCATCCTCCAGCACCCGGTCCAGAAACACCGCCTTGATCTTGTCTTTCTTCATAGCGGCAATATCCTGCTCGTCGATGCCCAGCTCCTCATAGATAATGACGCCATCCACCCGCCGTCCGAGGATATTGCTCATAATGACTTGTTTGTCCTTGGTGACGAATACATTCAGGCCATAGCCCATGCGGTCGCACTGACGGGACATGGATTCTACCAGCTTATAGAAGTACGGACCGGACACACTTGTCGTGAAGAACCCCAGCATCTTCGTGGTCCCTGATTTCAGCAGCTTGCCGTTCAGATTCGGCACGTAATTCAGGCGCTGGGCTACCTTGAGAATATGGGCTTTGGTCTCCGGGCTCAGCACATCCACATCATTCAGGGCGTTGGAGACCGTGGAGATGGAGACCCCGGCTTCCCGTGCGACATCTTTGATCGTTATCTTAGCCATATCAATGTTCCTTTTTGATAAAAACGTTTTTATTGACTCTAAAGTAACATGAAACCGCTTTAAATACAACACTTTTTCTCATTAGCTTTTTCCAGCCACCTTTTCTGCTCATTATTGCCCGCCGGACGCAAGCATAAGCTGGTTCAGCATACAATAACTTCTATGTATTTGATTTTATCTTATTTTACTATAAGACAGCGGGAATTAGCTATGCCAGGGTGAGGGTGCGGAGCAGACTTATGCCAAGTGGAAACGGCTTTGCCGTCCCTTTAAAGGACGGCACCGTTTCGGCGAGAAATAGAAAGATAATGCATAGGGTGAAACATATACATTTTTATATTTCGAAGGAAAGCCTTGCTTAGTCTGGCAGGCCTTCCTTTGGCATATCGTATTATTTGGTCAAGCCCAAACGCCGGTATCTCATGACTCTGCGGTACATGGATTTATCCTTGAGCTGATTAAAAATATAAGGATCGGGATTCATATTCACTTCAATAATCCACGGCTTCAGCGCGCGGTCCAGTCCGATGTCTACACCGAACTGCCGGTGGTGCGGATAGGTCTTCCGCAGCTGTGACGCTATGCGGACGCCCAAGCGGTTCATTTCCCCCTTAAGCTGCACAAGCTGCTGCGCAGACAGATGGGTGGAGAGCAAATGCTCCACTGCGGTCGGTTTGCCGCCGCTGTGGTAATTGGTCACAATTTTGCGCGGGTGCCCGAGCCGCCCGATAATCCCGGTAGCTTCCCAGACTCCCTTAGGACCGCGCTGTACCATCACCCGGATATCGAAACGGCGCCCGTGGTGCTTCAGCAGGTGGATGCCTTTTTGCAGCAGATAGCTCCTCTTGCCGATTCTTGCCGCCAGACTGTGATGAAAAGCCTCAAACGTAGCGAACCGGCGCACGGTCTCCTCATATTGATACATATATCCCTGCCGCTCCCTCCGCTCCGCGCGGATTACACCCATGCCATACGTTCCCCGTTCCGGCTTGATATAGATCATTCCATAGCCGTGTATCATCTGCTCCAGATTGCGCCTGTTAAATCTCCGGGTATCGGGGATAAAAACCTTGATTGTCTCGTTCTTAAGCAGCAGTTGTGTCTTATACCATTTGCTCTGACCTGACTGAACTTTTTTGGCTGTCACTTACGCACTCTCCTGTCCGGGATGGGAGCCACCGCTCCCAATTTACATAAAGTTACATATTCACTGCATCCTATGCCGGTGGAGGTACAGTTGAATATATCATTTGCCCCGCACAAAAAGATTAACTTTCTCAGGATGATGGCCCTATCAACCGCTGCTCAGCAGGCATACCCTAGTGAAGACGCTCAAATGTCAATATATGTATGGAGATGAAGCTATGTCCGTTGCTGCCGTAAGCGTGGCCTCAAGTGCTCCACCGATCGATGTCCTGATTCCTGCTATCGAAAAGGATCTCGCCACCCTCCCTTATGTAATTGATAGTCTTCGCCGGTATGTCCAGCACTCTATCAGTAATATCTATATTGTCTCGCCGGAGAATCGTAGAATCAGACAGCTGTGCTCCCGGAAAGCTTGCGTCTTTGTCAATGAAACCACCGTCCTCCCGTTCACCAAAAAAGCGATCCGCTATTCCTCCTCCCGCTGGAACCGGTCAGGCTGGCTGTATCAGCAGCTGCTCAAGATGAATGGGGATCAGGTGTGCCGTGAGAAGTATTTCCTGGTCATTGATGCAGATACGGTGCTCATCCGTCCCCACCGCTTCCGTTCCGGCGGGAAAAGCATCTTCTATTGCCGCAGCTGGAGCCAGCCGGAATATTTCCGCACCTACCGCAAGCTGCTCGGTGCCCCTGCGCCTTCACCCAAGTCGTTCGTGACCCACTACATGCTGTTTGATTCCGCGAAGCTGGCCAGTCTCAAACGAAAAATTGCAGCCCGCCACGGCATGTCCTGGCACGCGGCTATTTTGCACTCTATCAACAAGAAGCGGCAGTTCGGCTTCTCTGAATTCGAGACCTATGCCAACTATGTGTACAGCGCAAACCGCACCTCTGTGCTGCTCAAGAATGCCAATAATAAAGCGCTGAAGACCCCGGCGGGCTCGCTGACTGAGGCGCAAATCCGGAAGTACGCCGGGTCTTACCGTTCGCTCTCCTTCCATCAGCGCAAGGGATACTCCACTCCGGGCAAGCCTTAAGGAGGCAAGAAACGTGATGCATACTATTCTTCTGTGCGGCGGCTCCGGCCAGCGGCTGTGGCCTCTGTCCGGCAGCATCCGCTCCAAGATGTTCCTGCCGCTGCTGCCCGCACCGGGCGGGGGCACAGAATCCATGATCGGGCGGGTATGCCGTCAGCTCGGTCAGGCCGGACTGGATGAATCCCTGTTGCTCGTGGCCCATCAGGAGCAGATAGCCCTCATACAGCGGTATACCGGGAGTAAATATCCGGTGACCGGTGAGCCTTGCAAGCGCGGCACCTTCACTGCTGCCGCGTTAGGCGCGCTGCATTTGCTTGCCGCTGGAAAGGCACAGCCGGAGGACATCCTCTGTATCGCTCCGGCCGACATGTTCGCGGATGATGATTTCTTCCGCCAGTTCCATCAATTTGAGGCACTTCTGGCCGATTCTGAGGCCGAACTCCTCCTGCTTGGAACAAGGCCTTCGTATCCCTCAGAGCAATACGGCTATATCGTTCCGTCACTGGAGAGCTCTTGCGGGTATGCTCCGGTATTAACTTTTGCAGAGAAGCCGGATAAGGTTAAAGCCCTGGAGCTGATGCGGGAGCAGGCCTTATGGAATTGCGGGGTATTCGCTGCGCGGATGAGCTTCCTGCTGGAGCATCTGGAGAGGCTGGGGCTGCCCGTGGAATTCGCAGCATTAACCGTGCAGTATCCAGAGCTTCCGGTCCGCAGCTTCGACAAGGAAGTGGCAGAACGCAGCACCAAAGCGGTTGTCGTAAGGCATGAAGGGGAATGGTCCGACCTGGGAAGCTGGGATACGCTGACAGACCGGCTGCCATCGCAGGTTATTGGAGCAGGCGGGCTATGGGGAGAATGCGGAGACAGTTACCTTATTAACGAGCTGGAGTTGCCGCTGCATGTCATTGGTGTCTCCGGCATAGTAGCCATAGCCGGTCCCGAAGGTATCCTGATCGCTGATAAGAAGGACGCTAACACCATCAAGGATATTCTGGCGGAGAATTCAGTAACGGAGCCGAGGTATGGTGAAACGGGCTGGGGCAGCTATACCGTTGTAGACCGGGAATCAGACGGCTCCCGGCTTGTCCTTACGGCAATGCTTACCCTGCTGCCGGGCCATGAGCTGCCTGAAATGACCTGTGAGCATTGTGCCAAGTCCTGGATGATTGTGTCCGGTCACGGAGAGGTTACGGTGAACGGAGCTACATCAGCTGCATGTGCTGGCGGAAGCTATACCATAGCGAGAGGACAACAGCATACGGTCAGCGCCTGGAGCGCAATGAAGCTTATTGAGGTACGGATAAGCGAAGCAGGAGAGGACGGGAAGGTCTATAGCTGCTGATAGGAAGATGCGGACTTCCTCTCCACTGCCGACGGCACAATCAAGAGGGATACTGCAAACATCAAAGGGATACCGCAAACGCCAGCCATCCGGCTGTGTGCGGTATCCCTTATTTGCGGTGAATGCTGATGCCTGCCGTTAGACAATCTGCCGGCGGACAGCCGGATGGCACAGATTCTAGGCGAACGGCGGCAGGAACCGGAACCACTTGAAGTCAAACCGGCTGCCCGGCAGGAACAGGAAGGTGACGGTCTGGCTGCCGCTTACCGGCGGCTCCAGCGTGAATTCACGCTCCATATAGCTGGCGCTTCCGGCAAATTCAATCAGCTGCTTCGATTCACCGGCAGGACCGCTGAACAGAATTTGCATTGTATTGTTCGCAAGCGCTGAGCGTCCACAGATGAGGAGCCGCGAGCATTCCGCTGCGCCGAAGTCCATTCCGGCAAATATAAGCGACACATTGTTGCCGATGCCCTCGACGGCCTCCTCCGTTATGGTGAAGGTATCGCCGTAGACCGCAGTGTTGGCCAGTGCATCCAGACGCTCGAACGCCTTGGTCTTGCTGACAAACGTGAAGCCCTTCAAATGAATCTTCTTGCGCAGAACGAAGGACAGCGAGGTAATCCCCGTCAGCCGTCTGGGCAGCGTATACCGTTCCTCCTGGTAGACATTCCAGCGGGAAGGCTTCTGGTAAGTCACGGTTGTGAGCCTCCGGGCACCGGGCTGCCCGGGCACGCCTTCCCATATCTCTATCGGAAATTCCTGATCATCCAGCGAGAAGATCGGCAGAATAATCTCATCGGCCCCATATCCGCCGAAGTCGATTCGTTCGAAGCAGATCAGGCTCTCCCCTTCGCGGGCGGTAGCCACCCCCCGTTCATTGCCGTTGGTCAGATTCAGGCTGTGGGTGCTGTTAAATCCTGCTGAAACAAACTCATAGGGATTCAGATAAGCCTGCCCGAAACCCGTAAGCTTGAATTCCATCTGCGAATAGAGCCGAATCCCGTCAGCGCCATTGGCTGTCCCGCAGCGGATGTATACCTCTCCGTCACCTAAGGCCGTGATTACGGCTTCATGGCCGCTCGTCTCAAGGGTGGCGATATTGGCATCAATTCCGGCGGCATTCGTAATCCGCCACTCGACATCCTGCCAGGTGGCCCCCTGAGGATGAAGCTTAACACGGACTGGAAGCGACGGGCGATCAGGCGTCAGAGTATTCCCCCCGGGGCAGATGATCTCCAGCTTGCGGACCGGGATCTCCCCAGCCCTGCCGCTCTCCGGATGACCGGAGGACACATCTGCCTCCAGCGGATAATGCGCATACAGATACAGCTCATCTTCAGTTGTCGTCCCCGCTGCCGGAAGCACCGATTGCAGCGTAAGCTCAGCCGGAGCCAGATCTGCCGAAGCCGCACGCAGCGTAATCGTTCCGGCCTCCAGTGTGCCGGCAATCACTGCCAGCAGCTTGCCGCTGAACAGGCGGCGGCTTACGCCCTGGTAGGAATCATAGTCCGTGCTGTCCCCGTTATCCAGACCGATCAATCGTCCGGGACCCTCCATACTGAGGTGAACGCGGTTATTGGCATTCGCTACCGGCCGTCCCTCCTGATCCAGAGTGCTGATCGTTACGAAGATAAGGTCCGTACCGTCTGCTGTAATTACCTGCTTGTCGGGAGCAAGGACAAGCGAAGCCGCATCTCCGAACGAGGAGATTTGCTCTACAGCAACGACCTCCCCCTTCTCATCATAAGCCGCTGCCCGCAGGACACCGTCCGCATAAGGCAGCTGCCATTCGCCAAGCAGCTTGTGTCCATGGGCATGGTCGATATCCACGCTGCCCTGCGAGACTTCATTCAAGAACAGTTCAATGCGCGGAGCGTTCGAGCAGACACGCACATCTATCAGCTGACCCTGCGAGAAATCCCAGTACGGGAAGATATGAATCATCGGATGCGTACGGTAATCTGTCCATTCCGCCTGATAGATATAATAGGAATCCTTAGGGAAACCGGCGGTATCCAGCTGTCCGAAATATGAGTTCTTGGTGTGATAAGGGGTAGGCTCCCCGATATAATCAAAGCCCGTCCACAGAAACTGTCCCAGCGAGAAGGAGGCATCCCGGTCGGCGGTGATACAGGCCTCCGTGCTTTTAGCGCCCCAGCTGGTAGAACTGTTGCCTAGCGATGAGCACTGCTGATCATCATCGGCAAGCACAGATTGAGCCAGCGGGAAATGATAGACTCCCCGGCTCTGCACTGTCGAGCAGGTCTCACTGCCGTAGATGATCCAGTCGGGATGCTGCTTGTGATGCTGCTCATAATATTTCTCCGCATAGTTGTAGCCTGCAACCTTGACGATATCAGCGCATTTCTGCGCATTCTCCCAAGGCATATAGTTTGAGCCGATGGTAACGAAGGCATTGCCCCGCGGATCATGAATTAGCACTTCCTCCTGCAGCTCCCGGGTGAGCTCCTGGCCGCGGCTGTCTGCATGGGTATCGTATATCTCATTGCCGATACTCCACATGAGCAGACTTGGACGGTTGCGGTCCCGCCGCACCCAGCTGGCGATATCGCGCCTCCACCACTGCGGATAGAACCGTGCATAGTCATAAGGCGTTTTGCTGCGCTCCCACATATCGAAGGCTTCAGACACGATCAGCAGCCCCATTTCATCGGCCAGCTCCATAAGCTCTACCGCCGGCATATTATGCGCGGTACGGATGGCGTTGACTCCCATCGCCTGCAGCAGGACGAGCTGGCGGCGCAGCGCCGCTCTGTTCACAGCAGCCCCCAGAGCGCCCAGGTCATGATGCTGGCAGACTCCGTATATTTTGACATGACGGCCGTTGAGGAAGAAGCCCTCGTCACTGTCCAGCTCCAGGGTCCGGAAGCCGAACCTCTCCCTCTCCGCTTCAATCACCTCATCCTCAGCCAGCAGTTCGGTTTGCAGACTGTAGAGATGGGGACTGGAAATATCCCATAGCAAGGGCCGGTCAACAGTCAGGCGGCTGTGGGTATGTACGGTTAATTCACCCTGCACCGTCACCTCAGTAACTTGCCCTGCAACTAAGGCTCCTGCTGCATCCAGAATGCTATGCCGCAGCTTCAGCTTCGTCCCCGCGCCCGCTGCTTCAGCGATATGCAGCTCAGCATCCACATCTACAGTCCAGGCCTGACCTTCCGTTGTCCTGGCTGCAATATACAGCCCGTCAGTGGCGATATGCGTCTTCGGCACCGTCTTTAGCCAGACGGGCCGGTAAATTCCGGCACCGGAGTACCAGCGGGAATTGGGTGATTCGTGGATTACACGCATATAGATTTCATTCTCTCCGGCGACCAGGTGCGGAGTTATCTCGAATTCAAAGGTAGAGTAGCCATATTTCCACTCACCCGCTACCTGTCCGTTCACATATAGTGTCGAGTTCATATACACTCCCTCGAAACGCAGGAACACAAGCTCATTCACCGGCACTGCATCGAACCGGAGGCGGGTGCGGTACCAGCCCTCTCCATTCTCGTAGAGGTTGCGGGTATCATAGATCAGCCAATCATGCGGCAGCGTAACAGCTATCCAGTCCGCACCTGCGGCCACCTTGGCAAGCTCCGAATGAAGCGGCTGCTTGCTGAATTGCCAACCTTTGCTGAGTTTCCTTTTTAGACTCATGGCTATACTTCCTCCTTATCCTCACCATAGCTAAGCTTCCTGATTGACTTCATCCCTCATCCCTTCAATGCCCCAACCATTACGCCCTTGACGAAATACTTCTGCAGGAACGGATACAGCAGCAGGATCGGCGCTGTGCTCACGATGATTGCCGCATATTTCAGCGTTTCGGTCACATCACGGCTATGGAGCAGTGTTGTAGTCCCCAGCATGCTGGCATTATCATTCTCAAGAATGATGTTTCGGACCACGAGCTGGATCGGGAACAGGCTCTGGTCGCGCAGGAAAAGCATGGCGTTGAACCAGCTGTTCCAGTGGCCTACACCGTAATACAGAATCAGCACCGCAACCACCGGCATGGACAGCGGAATGAAGATACGGAACAGAATGGTGAAATGGCCTGCACCGTCCAGGAAGGCGGACTCCTCCAGCTCCTTCGGTATCGCCATGAAATAAGTGCGCATGATGATTAAGTTGAACGTACTCACCGCCGTTGGCAGAATCAACGCCCACAAGCTGTCGAGCAGGCCATAGGATTTCACGATCAGGTAGAATGGCACCAGTCCTCCCTGGAAGAACATCGTGAATACGATGAAGAACATAATCGGCTTTTGCAGCATAACCCCTTCTCTGGACAGGAAATAGGCTCCCAGGGCAGTAAGCGTCATGTTAATGACAAGCCCTACCGCCAGGATGAACAGCGTATTCTTGAAGCCGGTCAGAATCACGGGGTTGTTCAGCACCGCCTTGTAAGCTGCCAGCGAGAAGCCTTGCGGCCACAGCAGAATGCCGTTGAAGGAGACCAGCCGGTTCCCATTGCTTAAGGAGGAGAACAAGATATATAGCATAGGATAGAGTGTAAGAATAATCATTAGAACCATAATAATAGAATTGCAAATATCGAAGACACGTTCGCCGAGCGACGCTTTAATCATAGGTGTGCACTCCTTACCAGAGACTGTTCTTACTTGCGCGTTTACTGAATGAGTTGGCGAGCAGCAGAATGGTGAAATTGATGACGGAGTTGAACAGGCCTACCGCTGCACTGTAGCTGTAGCTGAATTCCAGAATCCCTTTCCGGTATACAAAAGTGGATATGACATCAGCCGTCTCATAAATACTGGCGCTGTATAACAGAATGATTTTCTCAAATCCGACATTCATAATATTTCCGAGTGCCAGAATCAGCATAATCATAATCGTCGGCAGAATACCGGGCAGGGTAACGTGGCGGATCTGCTGTACCTTGGTGGCTCCGTCAATTTTGGCAGCCTCATACTGCTGCTGGTCAATGCCAGTAATGGCTGCCAGATAGATGATTGTGCCCCAGCCGATCTGCTGCCAGATCTCACTGATGATATAAATGGGGCGGAAAAATTCAGGCTGTTGCAGGAACGAAATCCGGGCCCCGCCAAAAAAGGCAATAACATCGTTGATCAAACCATCCGATAAAGTGAAATAACGCACGATTCCTGCTACCACCACAAGTGTTATAAAATGCGGCATATATGTAATCGTTTGCGTGATCCGGCGGAAAAGCGGGCTTTTCAATTCATTCAGCAGCAAGGCCAGAATAATGGGTGCCGGGAAGCCGATCAGCAGATTGAAGAAGCTTAGCAGAACAGTGTTCTTAATGACACGGAAGAAGTAGATACTGGAGAAAAAAGCTTCAAAATGCTTGAATCCGACCCATTCGCTGCCCCAGATCCCTTGGGAAGGGACGAATTGCTTAAAGGCGATAATGGTCCCGTAGAGCGGAACATAGTGAAACAATACATAATATAGGATGACAGGCAGCACCATCAGATACAGCCATTTATTACGCAGGATGTCTTTCCCCAGTCTGGTTTTAAGCATATTCCTCTCTCCTTTGCTGCAACTACATGGTCTTAGGCCGGGCTGCCGGTACCTGTTATCTGTGTTGCAGCCCCTGCCCGCCCAAATTAACGGTTCAGATAACGTTCATACGCCGCTTGTTGAATTTCCAGTGCGCGTTCGATACCGAGATCCTTCATCTGCTGCACATATTTATCGTAATTGTCTACGGAATCGGTGCCCAGGATGATCTTGAGCTCGGCCTCTTTCACAAAAGCGTTAATGTCGTTCATAATGCTGCTCATTTCATCTGCTTCTTCGGCAGTCGGTGTGACCGGAGGAAGCAGGTGGCTCTCGTGATTGGTTTGTTTCCAGATGCCGATGGATTCGGTCGTTGCCGGATATTTTGCCGGCAGATTATTGTCCTGCTGAATCATCGGGAAGTTGGTGCCATGAGAATATTTGCCCATTACCTGGTCGCTGCCGAGGCCATCCGAGTTCTTCACCACAAGATCGGTATAGACGGGCTTTCCGTCTTTGAGCGTGTAGGTAATGCCTTCAACCCCATAGGTATTGAGCATTTTGCCTTCTTCGGTAAAAGCGTAATCCAGCCAGCGCATCGCAGCCTCGACATTCTTGGTTGTCGCTGAGATCGCCGCCGAGCTTGTCCCCGCATAGGCATTATCCAGCTGTCCAAACTCCGGAAGCCCGCCTTTGACGGCAGCCGGGTATGGGGCGGCCACGAAGTCGGCCTTCGGATCTGTTTCCTGTACGGCTGAATTATATTTTTCAATATAATACTGCCAGCCGATTGTTGCTCCGCTGACATTAGAAGTCATTTTCTTATCCACTGTAGCTGAATCAATCGAAGCGAAATCCTTATCGATCAGGCCTTCTTTGTACCACTGGCTCATCGTTTTCAGATATTCCTTATAGCCAGGCTCCAGATAGCCGTAGACTACTTTGCCGTCGTTGACGTAGAAGTTCCCCATCACACCGAAGGCTCCGGCGAATCCGCCGGTCCGTTCTCCCAGGAACATCGTGCGGAAGGTTACAGGGGAGGCCGCCTTTTTCTTCTCTTTAAAAGCAGTCAGTACGGTGTGCCATTCGTCAATCGTCTCCGGGACACTGAGCTTCAGTTCATCGAGCCAATCCTTGCGGATAATCGGCCCGCCGTAGACCCGTCCGATCTCCGAGCGGATGAACGGGAAGGCGTAATAAGTGCCGTCATCCGTTTTAATCATTTTGTCTATATCCGGATTCTCCTGAAGCGTTCTCTTCAGATTCGGCGCGTATTGATCCATAAGGTCATTGAGCTTCAGAATATACCCCTGCTCAACGGCTTTATCGGGACCGCCAGGATATTGCAGCCAGGTATTGAGGAAGATATCCGGCAGATCGCCCGATGCCAGCAGCAGACTGAATTTCTGATCGGTCATAGGGGTTCCGCCCAGCTGCTTGATGGCGATGCCTGTACGTTTCTCATATTCGTCATCGACCGGCAGCCGCTCCGGTGTGCCTCCCAGCTGTTCATTCATATAGGTCAGCTCTATTCCGCCTTTCATCGGATAAGCAAAAGCTGCTGCGGCTTCCTTGGAAGCCGGGCCGTTCCCGGCAGGGTTGTTAGGGACACTCTCATCATTTGCATTCTTGGAACTAGTGCAGCCGGCAGCCAGCATGGTGAAACCTAACAAAACGGCGAGCGGTTTGTGAAGCCTTTTCATTCCAGATAATTTGATCACTAGTATGACCTCCGTAATTTGTGTAGTTGACGACTTAATGCCTCTACAATGTATGCTGAATCTTGTATACAAACAATATTCAAAATGCGTAATTCATTGTCAAAAACGCAAAAGAAGGATAGATCCGGCCTGCTTCTATCCTCCTGTCAGGAAATTGTGTATTCTGTTTGTTTATTGCAGAGCTTTGAACCGCCCCGGCGTGATGCCTTCATACTTTTTGAATACCCGAATGAACGCACTGCTGCTGGAAAATCCTACACGGGAGGAGATCTCCTCGATGGTGACGCCTTGCTGAAGCAGTTTCTTGGCTTCGGCTGTACGCACCTGACTGATGTAGTCATGCAGTCCCTGCCCGCTCTGTTCTTTGAACAACCGTGATACATACTGCGGCGTGATCCCGAAATGGGCACCAATCATGGACACACTAAGGTTGATATCCGCATAATGATCCTGCACAAAGGCCGATACCTGGTCTCCGATTCCAGAATTTGAAGCAAGCTTTTCCGAGGCTTGGCTGCAGGCCAGCTGGATCAGCTCGGTCAGCTCGTTACGGAAATCTGCGCGCGTTGAGCAGGCCAGAAGCCTTTTCATCGGACGCCATTCTTCCCATAGCTTGGAGCGCTTCGTCTCCTGGGGGACTGCCTTCATAATAGAGCTGCTTAAATCAATCATGGCATATCTCACAAGCTCAATAGACACCTGGGAGCCGAAGAAGCGGGCCAGAATCTCCTCCACCATCGCTGCCGCTTTCCCGAAGTCACCGCTTTTGACCAGATTAATAAAAACCACCTCGTCATTGATCGTCAGGTAATAATCCGTCTGCTGCTGCTCAATATCCCCATACCAGACCGTCGTATTCTCCTCCAGCACCAGCCGGTATTCCTGAGCCTCCAGCGCCTGCAGATACCCCTGATGCAAACTTCCCATGCCCGAGAGCAGCTCACTGCCGGCCATGGCGATCTGCAGACCGTATTTCCGCTGAATGAACTCCAGGGTTTGGCTGAGTGCTTCTTCAATATCCTCTTTCCATCTGCCGGAACGCCCGGTGTTAATGTTCATCACTGCCGCCAGCATGCCATCCATCTCGGTGAAGCTCAGGACGTGATTCGGTCCGGTGAAATCCATGATGATATTGGATACGATGAAATTGGACAGGCTTGGCGAAGGCCCCTCTTCCCCGCCGGACTGAATATAGAACAGAAGCACCGCAAAATCCTCGGAATCCCACTGGAAATGATGAACTCTGGCCACTTCCTCCAGCGATAATCCGTTCTCCGCCTGCCCTCTGAGCAGCTGCGACAAGTAGTAGGTCTGGAGCACACGGAGCTGCCTGAACTGCCGGCTGTTCACATCATCCCTCTCCCGGATGGTAGCCAGCGCACTCTCCCGAATGAAGGAGAATTCATCCAGCACCCGCTGCGTCTGTTCATCGGCGGAGGGCGAGAACATATGGACCAGCTCGCGGACAGGATTATAGTTCTTGCGGGCAAAGTAAGAAATAACCACCGCCCCGATCAAAAAGCTGATGAACAGCCCAAGCAGGTTCAAATTGCGGATTTGCCGCGCTTTTTCCCAGAATACGCTTGAAGGAAATACGCTGATATACTTCCAGTTGGTGTTATCGGAATCAATGAAGGAGACCATGTTCTCCGTGCCGGCAATATCCTGAAAAGAAGTGCCCGCAGTCTCACCGCCAGCCTCAGCGTCAGGCATTGGCTGCTGCGGAGAAGCCTCATTATTGCGGAATAATACCTGATTATGATCATCGGTAATGTACACATCACCGTTATTTACCCAGTCCACGTTCTTCAGCATGCTATGAATCTTGCTGCCGTTCAGCGGGAGAACCAACATCCCCTTCTGTCCATTGCTTGCAGTGGCACTGGTGAAGGGCTTCATCATCACAACCTTCTGCTCCCAGCGCTTAAACTCAATAAACGGAAGGGCGGCTTCTCGCCCTGCGGTCTCACCGTTCAGCTGTGCCAGCCACTCCTGATAAGACAATCCGATCATCTTACTGTTCATTGCATAAAAGGTTTCACTGTCCGTATACGTCTCATCTGTCAGCACACGGTCCAGACTGCTTGAATACAGATAGATCCCATCGATGAAATCATTGGCGGATTTGTATTTGCTGAGCTCCTGCCGGATCTGATAGATCTGAAAGGAACTGGCCCTCTCTGCGCCAGGTGTGAGGGATAAGAATTTGTTCACACCGCTATGAATCGATAACTGCATCGCTAATTTCTCAGCTTGATTAATCTCGCTGTCTACAGTATTCTGCATCTGCTTAAGCATGGCGTTGCCTGCACGTTCAATCTCATATTCGACAATCTGTTTGGTCTGCAGATAGATGATAGCGCTAACAATAAGCGGGATAATCATGATTACTGAATAGGAGATGATCCATTTAAAGGCTACACTTCTGCTGAACCTCAGGTGCTTGTGCTTCATCTTCTACGCTCCTTACCTCATATAGAATTCCACTATATGATAGTTGTGCCCGGGGGGCAATCCGCAATATGAACCAGATCGTCAATTTGTAAACAAGTCCGCTATACTATGCCATCCGGCTGGACAAACAAAACCTCTTTGCCGGCAGAAGACCTGAAGGGACAGCCATTGTCCCTTGGTCTTACACCTTCAAAGAGGTTTCTCCAGCTATACAATTTGAAATACGGGCTGATCCTGAATGTAATGCACCGGCACCTGCGGGAACTGCCGGGCCAGCCGCTCCGCCAGCAGCTTCATTCCCGGCGCTTCGCTCTCGGCATGGCCGAGCATGATGAGCGCCCTGTCCTTGCCCTGGCGGACCGCATCGCGGATATACTCAGGCACCTCCCATTCAGGGCCTTCACCGGCGATGACCAGATCAAGCGACTCCTGCTCGTACATCGGGATGACCGACTGGCCATTTCCCCGGTAACCGACCAGTACTCCCGCTCTGGAGCAGGTGGCGGAGAGGTTCCCGGCAACGCGGACATAAGGGATATTCAACTTCTGCTTCAGATACTCTGCAACCCCGGAAACGGTCATCTCAGGAATGGAGAGGATCGACACCTCGGGCAGATGCCGCTCTACATATGCTTCCCATTCCAGCTCCCGCAGCAGCCCTTCGGTAATCCCGTCCGGCGTATAGCGGTGTATCGTGTCATGGAAGCGATAGAGGCTTACCCCGCTGCTTGTAATCAGTGCAGACTTCTCCTGGTAGACGGAATCTTGCTCAAGCGTACTCCCGTGTCCCTGGTGGCTATAAAATACACCTTCATGCGTGATCACCAGGTTGGCGCCAAGCCGGGCCGCCTGCTCCACTACATATTGCGAAGCGGCGAAGGCAGCCACGATTCCCTGCACTTCTGTTCCCGCAGCGTCCGGCGTAAGCCTATCCACCGTATTCACGGGCAGCTGTACCCCTGCATTCAAGTGCTCCATCACATCACTGAAAGTCAGTGCCATGAGATCTACTCCTCCTTGATGTTAGCCAAATGAGTTCCTGGCCTGTCAAAAGACAGGACAAGGCTGTCCGGAACGCAGACGCTCCCTTAGTAGATGGTCCGGCCTAATGCATCTGCAATTCCGCTCTTGCGGTAGAAATACGTATTAATCTGGTCACGCCATTCCTTGGCATGAGCCGCCTGTCCCTTAAGGCGTTCCTCCACCTGAGTGTACAGGCCGTCTGCGATGCTGCCCTTCAGTCCGCCCCATGCGTCCAGAAGCCCTTCGGCGCGCTCTGCACCTTCGAAATGCGTATCGTAGATATGCTGGATCACGGTTTTGCCGGAATGCAGCACATGAGTGTACGGCACATGATGGAAGAACAGCAGCAGCTCATCCGGGCATTCCTCCAGCGAATCATAACGTACGGCGTTGCTGCCCATGTACTGTGCGCTGTAGCCGGTACCGGTATTCACGGTACGGTCTACCCCGATGCCCTGATGATCGGCATAGTGGTAGGTGCCCCACATTGAATATTCATAGCCGTCCACATTCGGGCCGTAGTGATGCTCTGGATTGATCATCCAGCCTACGCCAAGCGGCGACGTATATGACTCATAGATCTCCCAGGAGTCCAGCAGAATCCGGCTGATCACTCCGGCAACCGCTGTGTCCGTGCCGAATGTCAAGGCGATCCATTCGGCCGTAATCTCCTCCGCACTCAGCTCAGGATTCCAGGCCAGACGCCCGAAGCCATAGAGATTCGCCTGAGCCAGCAGGTGGCCGGTCCAGTTGCGGTCATTGCCCACATTGGATACCGCCGCAATCCCGCTCAGGCGGTTGCCCCACAGCGATCCGTCAACGATCCGCTTAACAGGGGCCGGGCCGCCCTTGGCCTGCGTATCGAATTCCATAATCTCCTTCCACTGCGGAACGAGATAGCAGACATGGCGCTGCTGTCCGGTATATTCCTGGGCGATCTGGAATTCGATCACATGGTTCGTCCGTTCCAGGGCGCCGAAGAGCGGAGATACCGGCTCTCTGACCTGGAAATCCATCGGGCCGTTCTTGATCTGCAGAATGACGTTATCATGGAACTGGCCGTCCAGCGGCTTGAAATGGTCATAAGCCGCTCTGGCCCGGTCCGTCTTGCGGTCACGCCAGTCCTGCTTGCAGTTGTATACAAAGCAGCGCCAGATCACGATGCCGCCGTAAGGCTCCAGGGCTTCCGCCAGCATGTTAGCCCCGTCTGCATGATTCCGCCCGTAAGTGAACGGGCCGGGACGGTTCTCCGAATCGGCCTTGACCACGAAGCCGCCGAAATCGGGAATAGCAGCATAGATGTCGGCTGCTCTCGACTTCCACCATTCCCGCACGCCTGCATCCAGCGGATCTGCGCTGCCCACTTCCCCTTCGTGCATAGGTCCGGCAAAGTTCACGCACAGGAACAGGCGGATGCCATAGATGCGGAAGATGTCGGCGATTCTTGCCACATCCGGCAGATAGGTGGAGATAAACAAGGTCTCCAGCGCATGAACATTCACGTTGTTGATCGCTATTGCGTTAATGCCGGCGGTAGACATCAGCCGCGCATAGTCTGTAATTCTGTCCATATCCTTCGTGAACTGGTTATTCTCATACAGGAAGGATCTGCCGGAATAGCCGCGCTCCACGCTGCCGTCGAAATTATCCCAGTGATTAATCATCCGCAGCGAATTCACAGGATTCACTATTTCATCCAGATTCTCAATGTCCTTGCCGCTGGCAATCAGGCGCAGCAGATGGAAGACGCCGTATAACACACCTGCCTGGGAGGAAGCCCCTACAGCGATGCATTTCAGGGACTGGCTGGTTCGGATGGCGAACCCTTCTGCTCCTACAGCTTGAACGGTCTTGTCATCGAACAGGCTCTGGATCAGCGGATCACCCGTGAAGGTGCCGAAGGCCACACCGAAATCTTCCGGCTGCGGCTTGGAGACGGCTTCAAGGCCCAATAGCGAGGCCATGCCTCTTGTCCATTCCTGAAGTGCAGCCTGGATGGTCTCCCCGGCTTCTGTAACGGATACCGCCCCGCACCATTTCGCATATTGCTTATATAGGGGGCCTTGCTGAAGCTTAGGATAGCTTAGCCACGCATTGTATCCGCTGTCATATTGTGCAGCATACTCATTCCCGGATTGTTGTCTCATGTCCATATCTCCTCTGCATACATCTTGTATACTAGATTTCATTCAGGTTCATCCTACCACGCAGCCGCAGCCCCGGAACATTGTCAAATCACGCTAATATTTACCCAAATCAAGCAGAATCCTGTATACTAATAACAAGTGTACAGCCTGTACATCCCTATCAAGAGAACGCAAAGTATCAGGGGGCGATCCTATTGGTTGCAGCTTTTGAACCGCCGGTCCCGGGGCAAAGCCTTAGTGAAACGATTATCCCGGATGTGAAAACCACGCTCAACCTGTTCGGCATGCATCTGCGCAAGGTGAGCGGGGAATGGGATTATCCGCAGCACGCCCATCCCCAATATGAATTCAATTATGTGCTTGAAGGAGAGCAGCTGCTCACGGTCAACAACCACAGCTACCTTCAGCGCGCCGGGGATCTGGTCCTCTTGAGGCCGGGCGATATCCACTCCAGCCGCAGCGGAAACGGCGGGGCCTTCACCTATTTCTGTATCCATTTCGATATCGATGACAAGCTGTTCATCTCCCTGCTCAGCAGGCTGAATCATGTATTGTTCACCTCAGAGAGCAATGTGGCCCACCGGTTAGGACCGCTCCTCAGCAGGCTGGTGGAGATTTCCACCTCCGGCTCCGGCAGCGTCACAATCTCCCAGCGCATGAGGCTGCAGTCTGCCGTCTTCGAGCTGTTCGCCCAGCTCTGGGAGGTCTTCTCCCTGGAGGCTGACAATTCCTCCCCGGGCACTTATGAGCGGATCGAGCTGGCCCACCAGATCCGCAGCCGCCTCCAGAGCCTGGTCTATCAGCAGTTCACGCAGGAGGTGCCCTATGACAGCCATTATGGCGTTGACGACATCGCCGCTGAGCTGGGGATCAGCCCCTCGCATTGCTACCGGGTGTTCCGTCAGGTATTCGGCCTCTCCCCCCGCGTCTACCTGTCGGAGCAGATGCTGCATGAAGCCAAGGTACTGCTGGATGACCACAGCCTGAGCGTCAGCCAGATCTCCGGCCTGCTCGGCTACCGCGATATCGCCCATTTCAGCAGACAGTTCAAGCGCTGGAGCGGCCAGTCACCGCGGGAATACCGCGAGGGCAGGAGCTAGGCAGAGCGCGGAGCCTGTACGGCTTTATATCAAGTAGAAGCGGCTTCGCCGTCCTTTTAAAGGACGGTACCGTTTCAGCGAGAAATAGAAGGATAAGTTATCGTGTGCAACATATAAGTTCTTATATTTTTAGTAAAAGCCTGCCTTCATCGTTGATGAGGGCGGGCTTTTTGCGCTATTGCGGGCGGGGCTTGATGTAGGCCAGCCCTATTTTTTGATATACATGGCGAAATGCTCCTGGAGGTTCTTGGAGTCGATATCCGCCCGCAGATGGTGGTGCAGCAGCTCGTCGATCCCCGCGCTGTCCCCCTGCACGATATAATCCAGCAGTTGCTGATGCTCCTGCTGAATCGCCGCCAGCTTCTCGTCCTTCAGCATATGCAGCTTGCGGTAGCGGATGTAGTGCACATTGAACTGCTGGAGCACCCCCCACAGGAACTCACGCCCGGCCAGGCCGAACATCGTGCGGTGGAACTGGTCATCGAGCTGCAGGAACACCTCCGCTCCCTCCGCCTGCTCAATACACTTCTGCTGCTGCGCAAGGTTGTCCCTCAGCTCATGCAGCCCTTTCAGCGGGATATTCCCGGCCAGCGATTTCATAATCTCCTTCTCCAGCACATTGCGCAGGTAGATAATCTGTTCCACGGACTCCAGGTCTATGTAGGATACGAGATTGCCTTTTTTGGGATAAATATCGACGTATTGCTCCAGGGACAGCTGCTTCAGCACATCACGGATCGGCGTCCGCGACAGCTGGAAGCGCTCGGACAGAGCCGTCTCACTGATCATCGCCCCCGGCTTCAGCTCAAGGGAGAGAATCTCCTGCTTGAGGTAGGCCATTATTTCTTTTTTGGAAGTCATGGAATAGACCAACTTTCTGTTCGGGATTGTTCTTCCCCCCATTATATAGAAAAGGGATATGAATTTCATTGACAAAGATGAACGCATATTCTATGATCATTACGAATTGAGTCTTGTATACAAGATTATGCCACATGTAACGCTGGTTCTGTAAGGTCAATTGTCACAAGGCTTCGGAAGGTTATCATTTGTATTTATGCTTATCTCACTTAAGGAGGAAAATAACAATGAATATGACATGGAGATGGTACGGCGAGGGCAATGACAACATCACTCTTGACCACATCCGTCAAATCCCGGGCGTTATGGGCATCGTCTGGTCGCTGCACCACAAGGTGGCCGGTGAGGTCTGGGAGATGGAAGACATCCAGAAGGTGGCCGATCAAATCACAGCCAAGGGCTTCAGCACAGCGGTTGTTGAAAGCGTCAACGTTCATGATGATATCAAAATCGGACTGCCGTCCCGCGACAAATACATTGACATCTATATCGATACGATCCGCAAGCTGGCCAAGGTTGGCGTCAAGGTCATCTGCTACAACTTCATGCCGGTGTTCGACTGGACCCGTACCGAGCTGTACAAGGAGCTGCCGGACGGCTCGAATGCCCTCTTTTATGAAAAGGCTGCCATTACCGACAATCCGCGTGAGATGGTAGACCGCATCCTGAAGGGTGCCGGACAATTCACGATGCCGGGCTGGGAGCCGGAGCGGCTGGCCAAGCTGGATGAGCTGTTCGCGGCGTATGCTGACGTTACCGAGGATAAGCTGTTCGACAACCTGAAGTATTTCCTGGAGCGTATCATTCCGGTGTGTGAAGAAGTAGATATCAAAATGGCAATTCACCCGGATGATCCGGCCTGGCCGATCTTCGGACTGCCGCGCATTATCCGCAGCCGCGATACGATCCGCCGCTTCCTGGACATGGTGGACAGCCCGTATAATGGCCTGACCTTCTGTACCGGATCGCTTGGAACGAACCCGGAGAATGATCTTCCGGCGATGATCCGCGAGTTCAGTGACCGGATTTATTTTGCCCATATCCGTAATGTGAAGGTGTTCGAGAACGGCGACTTCATTGAGGTATCCCACCGGGGCCGTGATGGCAGCGTAGATGTTGCAGAGGTTGTTAAGGCGTATCATGAGAGCGGCTTCACCGGTTATGTGCGTCCGGACCATGGCAGACATCTCTGGGGCGAGGAAAAGAACTGCCGTCCGGGATATGGCCTCTACGACAGAGCGATGGGTATCATGTATCTGCTCGGCGTATGGGACAGCCTGGAGAATGTCAAGGGGGCCAAGTAAATGCTGAGTCTGAGCAGAAGCAGCATCGCGGACCGGGAAGCCTGGGAAGCCGCAGGGGCAGAGCTGCCGCAGTTCGATTTCGCAGCGGTAGCGCAGAATACGCTTGCGAAGCCGGAGTGGGTTCACTTCGGGGCAGGCAATATCTTCAGAGGCTTCGTGGCGAATGCGCACCAGAAGCTGCTGGACAGCGGCAAGGCCGATACCGGCATCATCGCCGCCGAGACCTTCGACTTCGAGATGATCGACAAGGTCTACCAGCCTTATGACAATCTGACTCTGCTGGTGCTGATGAATGCGGCGGGCGACTTCCAGAAGCGGATCGTCAGCAGCATCGTCGAAGGCATCACTGCAGATAAGACGCGGGAAGCGGATTACAGCCGCCTGACTGAGATTTTCGAGAATCCCAGCCTGCAGATGGCGAGCTTCACGATTACGGAGAAGGGCTATTCGCTGACCGGTCCTGATGGACAGTACCTTGGCATCGTGCAGAAGGATATCGCCGGAGGACCGGAGCATCCGGTTCACGCCATGAGCATCGTGGCATCCTTCGCCTACAAGCGTTACCTGAAGGGCCAGTATCCGATGACCTTCGTCAGCATGGACAATTGCTCGCATAACGGCGACAAGCTGAAGAACGGCATGGTTACGATCGCCAAGGAATGGGCCGCTAAGGGTTTTGTAGAGGAAGGGTTCGTAGCCTACCTTGAGGATGAGCAGAAGATTACCTTCCCGCTGTCCATGATCGACAAAATCACCCCGCGCCCGTCCGAATCCGTCCAGGCAGCATTGCTGGAGCAGGGAATCGGCGGCATGGATGTGATCGTCACCTCCAAGAACACGTACACTGCTCCCTTCGTTAATGCGGAGATCAGCGAGTATCTGGTCATTGAGGATAAGTTCACCAACGGCCGTCCGGCACTTGAAGCAGCCGGTGTGATCTTCACGGACCGCGACACGGTCAATAACGTGGAGACGATGAAGGTAACCACCTGCCTCAACCCGCTGCATACGGCGCTGGCAGTAACCGGCTGTCTGCTCGGCTACACGCTGATTGCCGATGAGATGAAGGACGCCACGCTTCGCAAGCTCGTGGAGACCATCGGCTACAAGGAGGGCCTGCCGGTTGTCGTTGATCCGGGCATTCTGAGTCCGAAGCAATTCCTGGACGAGGTGCTGCAGGAACGGTTCGCCAACCCGTTCATCCCGGACACTCCGCAGCGGATCGCTACGGATACCTCGCAGAAGGTCGGCATCCGCTTCGGCGAGACGATCAAGTCGTATATCCGCCGGGAAGATCTGGACCCGTCGCAGCTGACTGCCATACCGCTGGCTATCGCTGCCTGGTGCCGGTACTTGCTCGGCGTGAACGACGAAGGCGCTGCGTTCACGCTCAGTTCCGACCCGCTGCTGGAATCGCTGCAAACGCGGCTTGCGGGAATTACGCTGGGCGCGCTTGCTGCGAAGGCCGCTGGCGTACGTGCGGTGCTGGAGGATCAGGCCATCTTCGGCGTGGACCTGTACGCCGCCGGACTTGGCGGGACTATCGAGGACATGTTCACCGAGATGCTGGCGGGTCCGGGTGCGGTAAGGGCTACGCTGGAGAAGTACACGGCCTGAGTAGTGGGCGGTGGCGGCCCGGCGGCTGGATGGTTGGGCCGCCGGGGCGTTTGGAGGCCGGGTTGTTTGGAGGGCAGGCCGTCAGGGATTCAAGTGCATAAATACACCTCATTTTCGCGGATGAGCTCGATTCGGAGAATTCAAGTGCATTAATACACCTAATTTCTGCGGATGGGCTCATTTCGGAGAATCCAAGGGTATTAATGCTCTTCATCTCCCCGGTTCGGCTAAATTTGCGAAATTAAAGGGTATTTATGCACTACATTTCCACAGTTTGCACGGTTTGGCTGCCCGCCCAGCCCATCGGACTACACCTATATCACACCAAAAAGACCAGGAGAAAGCTCCTGGTCTTTTTGGTGTTTGAAAGCAACTGGGGGAAGGGTCTGTTCTACTCCTGCTCCAGATACTCAAAGTAATCAAAATCCGCCGGATGCAGCGTTCCGCTGAGATCCTGTGCACACATGCCGATGAAGGTGCCGGTGAAGCGGATGTAGGCCGGGAAGTCATCGGACAGATGATAGATTTCCAGGGCCGGCCCGAGCTTCTCCCAAGCGGATTCGCCGAACTTGTAGTAAAACTGGGCGAGCTCGCCGTCGATGACGACCTTAAGTGCTACGCTTACTCCGGGAGGCAGCGGCACTTCAGGCGTCAGAGTGTCTTCATAGACTCCATCCTTGGAGCGGATGAGTCCCAGAGTTCGGCCAAGGACTTCATCGTGCGTGATCCGCAGATAGAGGTAATCCTTCGTATCGTAATAGACGATCAGACCGGCCATCTGCTGGAAATGCTCCGGCTCGAAGTCGACCGAGGTCTCGGCGCTGCAACGGAAGGCCTGCTGGCGCAGGGCCACCAGACTCTGGCGGTGCATGGAGCTCATCGATTCCCTGCCACGCAGGCGCAGGTATCCCGGACGGTCCTGAAGCGAGAGCCAGGATTCATCCGCAGGCACCCGCAGGGTGCTCCAGCGGACATCCAGCTGCGGAGCCTCGAAGTCGTCACGCGGAGCGGCTGGTGTAAAAGGATGGGCCGGAAGATCCGGGCTTTCCACGGTCAGCGCCGGAGCGTTCCCGCCCCCGAACAGGGCCAGCCAGCCCTCTTCTGTGAATATGACGCGCTGAATCGCCGTCTCCCGGCCCAGATTGCAGTAGTTGTCCTTCACGGGACGGCCGCACAGATGGACCATGTACCATTCGCCGGTCTGCGTCTCTACCAGACTGGCATGGCCTGCTTTTTGCAGCGCAAGCTCGGGATTACCGGCAGAGGTCAGCAGCGGATTAACGGGAGCGGTCTCGTAAGGACCTTCAATCTGCTTCGCGCGGGCTACGGTCACCGCATGGTTATACTGCGTACCGCCCTCAGCGGTAATCAGATAATACCAGCCGTCCTTGCGGTACAGATGCGGGCCTTCGGTTAGGGCCAGCTCTGTTCCCTTGTAGATCGGAGTAACCGGTCCGACCAGGCGCTGCTCTTCCACCGAATATTCCTGGAGCACAATACCTGCGAAGCTGTTGCGCCCGGTGCGGTGATCCCACAGCATGTTGACCAGCCATTTGCGTCCGTCTTCATCATGGAACAGCGAAGGGTCGAAGCCGCTGCTGTTCAGGTACACAGGCTCGGACCAAGGGCCTTCAATATTCTCTGCAGTTACCAGATAGTTCGGCGTATCCTTGAAGGCTCCCTGACGGCTTTTGACATCGGTATAGATCAGATAAAAGAGTCCATTATCGTACGTAAGGCAGGGCGCCCATATGCCCCCGGAATCCGGGTCCCCTTCCATATTGAGCTGTGAGCTGCGGGTCAGCGCATACGTCAGCGGCCGCCAGTTCACCAGATCGCGCGAATGATGAATCCGCACGCCGGGGAACCATTCAAAGGTTGAAGTAGCAATGTAGTAGTCATCTCCAGCCCGGCAGATCGACGGGTCGGGATGAAATCCGCGCAGAATCGGATTATGAATCAGATTTCGGCTCATAGTTTCTCCTCCAATGCTTGCCGTCCTGCTTCCAGTAAGGCAATGATTTTGTCGGTATCGTAGATACAGCCCTTCCAGGTTCCGCCGCTGGCCGCTTGAAGCGCAGCCCACAGCCGGGTGTCCTCCGGCAGACCCGGGTCTACTGCCAGGCCCGGATGCGGTGTCCGCGAAGCAAGAATCAGCGTTCCCGCTTCCTTGGTCAGCGGCTCATCTCCCTCACCTACCAGATTCACGCTTCCTTCCAGAGTCACCGTATCGATCCGCACTTCCACCCAGTCATTATCGCGCAGCTTGCCGAGCGGGCCGCCAGCCAGCGCTTCCGGGCCCATGTGGCCGATACAGGCACCGGTGGATACGCCGGAGAAACGGGCATCCGTGATCAGCGTGACATATTTGCCGTAGGGCAGATGCTTGAGCGCCGAGGTGAGCTGGTAGGTCTCCTCCATCCCGGTCCCGCTCGGCCCGCGGCCGATGACAGCCAGAATATCCCCGGCATGGACCATGCCCAGCTTGATGCTGCGGATGGCGGCTCTCTCTGTGGTGAACACCTTCACTCGTCCGGTATGGCGATAGACACCCTCGCTGTCCAGAACGGCAGGATCGATCGCGGCCGATTTGATGACTGCGCCTTCCGGGCAGAGATTGCCGACCGGGAATGTCATGGTGGACGCCATGCCCTGGCGCTTGGCCTCTTCCGGGCTCATGATCACGGAATCCGGGTCTACGCCGTCCGCTTCCAGCAGCCGCTGGCGCAGCTCCGTCCGGCGCTGTGAGCTCTCCCACCAGTCCAGATTCTCGCCCAGTGTCCGGCCCGTAACCGTCAGCACGGACTCGTCAATCAGTCCCAGCTTGCGCAGATGCAGCATGACCTCAGGAACGCCCCCGGCCAGGAACACCCGGATGGTCGGGTGCGGTACCGGACCATTCGGCAGTACGCTGACAAGACGCGGTACCATCCGGTTCACCCGGTTCCAGTCCTCGACAGTCGGAACCTTCAGCCCGGCGGCATGGGCGATGGCCGGCAGATGCAGCAGAAGATTCGTGGAGCCGCCGAAGGCAGCGTGCAGCACCATCGCATTCTGGATCGACTGATCTGTCAGAATGTCGCTCATGACGATACCGTTCTGGTCCAGATGCTGAAGAGCCCGGGCCGACTGGCGGCCGATATTCTTCCAGATCGGCTGGCCCGAAGGGGACAGTGCCGAGTGCGGCAGCGCCATACCCAGCGCCTCTGCAATGACCTGGGCGGTAGCCGCCGTACCGAGGAACTGACAACCGCCGCCCGGCGTCGCGCAGGCCCGGCAGCCGAGATCTGCCGCTTCTTCGAGGGACAGCTCTCCGTTGCTGTACCGTGCCCCGATGCTCTGCACCTTGCCTGCGTCTTCTCCCTCCACCGGCGGAAGGGTTACGCCGCCGGGGACGATAATTCCCGGCAGCTTATGCATACCGGCAAGGGCCAGCAGCATGGCGGGCAAGCCTTTGTCGCAGGTAGCTACGCCAAGCACACCTTTGCGGGTAGGGAGTGAACGAATCAGCCGCCGCAGCACGATGGCCGCATCATTACGGTAAGGCAAGGAATCGAACATGCCTGCGGTTCCCTGGGAACGGCCGTCACAGGGATCGCTGACGTAACCGGCGAACGGAATCCCCTCATTCGCGGTAAGCTCCTCCGCAATCTCCTCCATCATCACGCCGATCTCCCAGTGGCCGGTATGATATCCGAGCGCCAGCGGAGTGCCGTCCTCACGCCGGATACCGCCCATCGTTCCGAGAATCAGGTACTGGGGCCGGTTCAGCAGCAGCGGATTCCAGCCCATCCCGGCATTCTGTGTCATCCCAAAAATCTCTCCGCTCGGTGCATTCCGCAGCACCTCCCCGGTGATCGGCAGCTGGCCTGCCGGACCTTCCGCAGCGGTATGTACCGGAACAGCTTCAATGATGTCTTCCTTCATAATCTCTTGTACGGTCAATTTCATATGAATCCCTTCTCTCCCTCAGAATGAATGTGCCCGGATGTCTATGACAGTGAGAGCTTCCCCGCCAGCGCCTTCACCTCACGCAGCGCAATCTCCCGCTTCGCATCGAATGCGTGCTGAAGCATCGAGGTGCTCACCGCAGCAACCGCCCTTCCTGCGGCATCCAGAACAGGCGCAGCGGCGCAGCTGATGCCCTGGATAATCTCCTCCTGATCCAGCGCATAGCCGGTCTTGCGGATCACAGCCAGGGCTGCGGTGAACTCAGACCAGTCTGTCAGCGTGCGGGAAGTGACCGCAGGCAGCATTTTACCCGGATAACGCCGCTCCAGTTCCCCCTCCGGCAGCAGTGCCAGCATCATCTTGCCCATCGCAGTCGCATGGGCCGGAAACCGCATCCCGGGGCTGGACTCCAGCCTCACCAGGGACTGCCCCTCCTGCTTGGCCAGATAAATAATCTCATCGCGGTCCAGCACCGACAGCTGAAAGGTCTCCCCCACCGCTCCGACACTCTGCACCGACTCTGCCAGGAACCGCTCTACCAGATTCATATTCTGCTTAAGCGAATCATTATAGACGGTATTATAATAGGAGATTCCGGCACCAAGCACGTACCTCTCGCCCGCATCCTTCACCACCCACCCCAGAGTCTCCATGGTGCGCAGCAGCGAGAACATCGAGCTTTTGTTAATGCCGGTCTCCTCACAAAGGTCTGTCATCTTAAGCGCTCCGGTCTGTCTTGAGATGGCCTTAAGAATCAGATCAGCCCGTTCCAATGCCGGAACCCAGTACTTCTGGTCCACACCTTCATTCCCCTCTCATAAATCCATTGATTAAGCCTTCCAAGTTCACTATAATAATCATATGTTTATAATACCAAACCAGGAGGCAAAAATAAAATGAAACTTAGCCACCCGAATGCAGGTGTCATTCCTCCCGTCCCGACCATTCTGGATTCCGCCGGAAAATTCGACCGTGACGGAATGAAGCTGCTGATCGACAGCCTGATCGCCAAAGGGGTTCACGGTCTGTTCTTCCTTGG
Source organism: Paenibacillus sp. FSL R7-0302 (assembly GCF_038006885.1). Classification (NCBI taxonomy): domain Bacteria; kingdom Bacillati; phylum Bacillota; class Bacilli; order Caryophanales; family Paenibacillaceae; genus Paenibacillus; species Paenibacillus sp. FSL R7-0302. Next base: position 1,565,774 of record NZ_JBBOWB010000001.1, on the reverse strand, counting down.
AACGGCCGGAGAATTCACACTGTTCACCGCAGAGCAGCGTGAAGAGATCGCAGAGCTATGCCTGGAGTATACGAATGGCCGTCTTCCGGCCTGGATCGGCACCGGCAGCAATACGGCCCCTGAGACACTCCGGCTCTCCCGCCATGCTGCTGAGCATGGAGCTACCGGCATCGTCATTATGAATCCGTATTACTACAAGCTGAACGGGGACGCCCTGTTCGCGCATTATGCCGCTGTGCTGGAAGCGGTCGATGTACCGCTCATGCTGTACAACTTCCCGGCCATGACCGGCCAGGATCTGACTCCGGCCTTCGTAGCCCGGCTTGCCGCACATTATCCGAATGTAGCGGGCATCAAGGATACCGTGGACCAGCTTAGCCATATCCGCCAGATGATTATGCAGGTGAAGGCGGTCAGTCCGGACTTCTCGGTATTCTGCGGCTTCGACGAATATTTGCTGCCTACGCTGGCTGCCGGAGGAGACGGGGCGATCGCTGCCAGTGCCAACTTCGCTCCGCAGCTGATGCTTGGCGTGTACGACAGCTTCAAGAAGGGAGACCTGGCAGGCGTCCTTCAGTTCAACCGGCAGATCGTTGAAATTCCGGCGCTGTATGCCATCGACGACCCGTTCATCGCTTCGATCAAGGAAGCTGTCCGCTTGTCCGGCGTACCGGTATCCACCTTCAGCCTGGCTTCGCCTGGGGTATGGAGCGCAGAGCATGAGGATAGGCTGAAGCAGATTTTTAGCCGGGCGGGTATTGCCCAAGGGTAAGCGATATATATAGTGCGCACTCATCCATTCATATTTATCAAAGTCAGCCCGTCTATCAAGGTCAGTCAGCCCGCATTGGGGCTGGCTTTTTTTTGTACAGCTTCTTGCACGGTTCCGTGTAAACTGCCTCGTGATGTTCCCCCTATCTTCGCGGTGAAGGTTAGTCTATAATTTTGTTCAGGTGCACAATGAGTGAAGTAGAGGCAATAGAGGCGGTTACCCGCTCAAGACGAGGAGGGCGTTCCGGTTGTTTCAGCTATCCGAGAAGCAGGCGCAGGAGATTGTAGACAAGATGATGATGGACATCCCCTATAATATCAACATCATGAATCATGAGGGGATCATCATCGGCAGCGGGCATAAGGCAAGGGTGGGCACCGTTCATCGGGGGGCTGTCAAGGCGCTGTCCACCGGGCAGAGGGTCGAAGTCATGGAGGATGGGCGATATGAGAAAAAAGGCACCAACGAACCGATTGTCATCGGCAATACCCGCGTAGGTGTGATCGGGATCTCCGGCAGCCCGGAAGAGGTCCGGCCCTTCTGCAATATCGTGAGGACCACGGTAGCGCTGCTCATTGAGCAAAGAAATACGCTGGAGCATCTGGCCAGCGAAGCCAATCGCAAGAAGGCTCTGCTGGAGATGCTCCTTGACCATCAGGGAGCGTACTCCCAGAAGCTGCGAAAAGAGGCTGCGGCCTATCAGATCGATCTTCTGCTCAAGACCACCGTGCTGTATCTCAAGCATGTGCGGCCGGAGCTGGATGAGGCGAAGCTTCTGTTCCTGCATCCGTCCTTCCAGCTCGACGGGGATACATGGGTAATCCTGGTCCAGAACCGGCCGGACTGCAGCCCGCTGATTGCGCAGCTGCTGCATAATCAGCCGCAGCTCCTGCTGTCTTCGGGCCGGCTGGAGGCCAGTATCGCGGAGGGTTACCGTCAGGCCAAAGCTGCCCTTGGCGTTCTTCTGGCACTACGCCCTACTGAGCAATCAATCCGCTACGAGGATGCGGAATTCCTGGTGAAGCTCAGCCAGGCGAAGCTGTCAGACAAGCCCGGCACGGCGATCAAGCTGGAGGATACCGCCGATCTGCTGGAGACGCTCCGCAGCTTCATCAATCACAATTGCAGTGTCTCGCAGACGGCTGAGCAGCTGAACATCCACCGCAATACGCTGCAGTACCGTCTCAAGCGGATCGAGAGCATCACCGGGAAAGACCCGAGGAACCTGCTGCAGCTCTTCGAGATTACGCATGAGCTGCTGGCATTGTACAAGTAGATGGCCCCAGGATTATTCCCGGGGCCACAGTTTGCACATTCTATTCAGCCAGCTTCAGCAGCCTGGCGATATTCTCACAGGTCCGCTCGACATTGGCGGGGCCGTCCGCCAGCAGCTTCTCCAGGCTCGAAGCGCCGGGAACGATGCCGAAGACGGCATCGATTCCCTCGGCGTAGAGCGTCTCGATGCCCTCGCCGATGTAACCGGCCAGGGCGATGACTTTTTTGCCGCTGGCCATGGCGGTGCGGGCTACGCCGTACGGCGTTTTGCCGAATTTGGTCTGGAAGTCAATCCCGCCTTCACCCGTGAAGACGAAGTCCGCCTGCTCCAGCTTCTGCTGAAGCTCTGTGTATTCAATTACGATCTCGATTCCCTTCTGCAGCGTTGCCCGTGTGAAGATCATCAGACCCGCGCCCAGTCCCCCCGCTGCACCAGCTCCGGGAAGGTCGCGGACATCCTTGTGAAGCTGCTGCTTCACCACCGCCGCATAATGGGCCAGATTGGCGTCAAGCTGCTGCACCATATCGGGCGTGGCCCCCTTTTGTGGACCAAATACGGCTGAAGCCCCCTGCTCTCCGCAGAGCGGATTGGTCACATCACAGGCAACGATGAGCTGAACCTGCTGCAGTCTTGCATCAAGCCCGCTAACGTCAACACTCGCCAGTTGCCCCAAGCTGCCGCCGCCGCGCGGAAGTACGCTCCCAGCTTCATCAAGGAATCTGGCGCCAAGCGCTTCGGCCATTCCGGCACCGCCGTCATTGGTGGCGCTGCCGCCGATGCCGATGATGATTTTGCGGATACCACGGTTCAGACATTCCAGAATCAGCTCGCCTGTTCCGTAGGTGGTGGTGATCAGCGGATTCCGCTCCGCCTTGTCCACCCGCTGAATGCCGCTGGCCGAAGCCATCTCGATGGCCGCCGTCCGGCCGTCACCGAGAATGCCGAATTGTGCCGTCACCGGCTGTCCCAGCGGTCCTGCAACTTCTAAATCATGAAGCTCTCCGCCCGAAGCGTCGACAAGGGACTGCACGGTCCCCTCCCCGCCGTCAGCCATCGGAACATGGATGTAGGTTGCTTCAGGGTATATTTTGCGGAGTCCGGCCTCCATCGCTGTACATACTTCTTTCGCGGTCATGCTCTCCTTGAAGGAATCCGGCGCCAGCACAAAGGTTCTCTCTCTCATTTCCACACCTCATCTATCATATTGATCTTAGAGTAAAAATCCGTAAACCAGCGTAGCCACAATCGTCATCGTGCCGCCAACCATGGCCTCATACGGGATGAGCCCCATGCGCTGCTTGATTGACATTTTCATACTGTCCGCCGTGACATGGAAGTAAGTGCCCTGCGGCAGCGAGTCGATGACCGTAGCTCCGGTATGAACCATCACAGCGGCAGCCAGCGGAGCGGTGCCCATATTCAGAATGGCCTGCCCGAAGGAGCCGGTAGCGACAATAACACCCGTGGATGTTGAGGCGGTAGCCGCAGCCATCAGTATCCCGGAGATCGGTGCCAGGAACGTCCCGGAAATCCCGGACAGCTCAATCAGATGCACCACCTGGGCGGACAGATCGGAAGCGGAGATCAGACCGGCGATGCCGCCTGCCCCGATTAGAATCAGGACGGTTGCGGTCATTTTGCTAAGGCCGGAGGACGTATATTGCAGCACCTTGTTGCCTTGCCCCATCGCTAGCATCCCGATAATCCCTGCCAGCGGCAGAATATAGAGCGCATCCACCTTAAGCTTGGTCAACGCTTCGATCCCGGAGATGGAGCCGATCGGGTTAATCATGAGCAGGACGATGGCCACGAGCGGAGCCACAATAGCTCTGCTGAGCGGCGGGTAAGCGGCTGTGTTCGCAGTGTCTGTCCCGTTCGCAGCCTCCGCCGGGGTAACCATAACCCCCTTTTTCTTCAGCAGGGTGGCTAAGATAACGGTTACAATTAATCCGCAGATTGCCGGGATCACGCCTGCCAGCATGACATTGCTCAGATCAAGATCGAAGCCGCGCGCAGCAGCAATCGTATTTGGATTCGGTGAGATAATATTACCCGCCTTCCCCCCGCCCGACAAGGCCAGCAGCAGCGCCAGCTTCGAGATCTCCATTTTGTTGCCTACGGATAAAGCAATCGGAGCCACAATCAGCACCGCTACCGGGATGAATACGCCCATTGCCGTAATGACCATAGTTGCCAGCGCGAGGGCCAGAATGGCCTTGCTTCCGCCGAACTTTCGGACAATAGCCTGGGCTATGGCTTCAGCCGCACCCGACTCCATCATCACACCAGCGAGCACACCGGCGGCCAGCACCCGCAGCACCGTGCCCATTACACTTTGTGTACCGCTTACAAGAACACTTACGGTCTGTTCGAGATTGGCTCCGCCGATCAGCGCCCCTGCAATGGCACCCAGGAACAGAGCGTAGACCGGATTTAATTTTCTAAGGATCAGAATAATGGCAATTGCCAGTCCTGCGAGCGCTCCATACCAACCAATGATTAATCCTTCCATTTCAAATATCCCCCTAACAACTTGTTGAACACGCTCTCATTATAAGGTCTGGGGGGAGGAAAAGAATATTGATGAACGGACGAAATGCATTGTGCATGTGACCAACGGAATCGGGGTAGATCTCAATTTTGGAATAGGTGCTCTGTAAAGAAATACGGACACTCGCAATATAGGGATTATTGAAGAATACGCTCTCTAAGTAATTCTGCGAGTAGTCCTGAAATTGCTTGAGTTCAAGCTTCTGATGATGGCCATCTCCTGCCCTCTTCTCCTCCAACTGTCGAGTTAGAATGATATTTCCATTAACTATGACTCTAAAGATTTCTAACAGTGTTTAATCGAAAGTATGGGACTTCGAACATGCAAAAAAGCTCATTCCTAATCATGGTTCAAGTGGGAATGAGCTTTTGAAAGTTCATCATGTGTTAGATGGTTTATTCATTTTCTATAATTTCAACTTCTAACATTTTTTGTTCAATCCATTTCATAACCATATCTGCCTCCTCTAGAGCAATTATTCCTTTCTAGCTTTTATATTTATAAGTTTCGTAAGCCCATAATAATATAATCCCCACAAATTCCACTGTCTCTAATTTACAGACCGGTTCAATTTCATTTTCTTCCTCATCGTAAAACGGATCTTCAATTATAGTATATTTTTTTATAAGATATAACGTTTGATGCATTTCCTCCATGTCTATATTCGGGTATATTTCCCCTTAATAAATCAAAATAATTCTCAATATCTTTTTTCAAATCTTTAAATCTCCAAGGTATATCAGATCCTAAGGGATCACTTATCATACTGGCGAACTCAAGTGATTTTTCATCGTCAAAATCCAATACAACCCATATTGAATTCATCCATGTATTTCAATCTAAATTTATATTTCATCATCACTGTAGTACCCTTCAATTCAGGATATTTGTTTGCTCAAGCTTCTCACTTTACTTAACTCTCTAATTAAAATATTCATTTACTACTGCAGTTAATAGGTCGTTTCCTAGCTCAATATTAGTCAAATAATAAATGAAATAATCTTCTACATCAGATTGTTTAAACAGACTCAGATATTGGAATGCAAGCAATACAGTATTATCTAATCCATTGCTTTTTTCTAGTTTTCTTTTTACATATTGAATTATTTGATTAGTCATTTTATTATCCTTTGTCTTATGAAGAGCATTGAGAACGAATATAATTTCATCCTCGTTGTCTTGTTCAAAAATCTCATGTAATTCATCATCACCTAACTCTTCTTGAAATAGCTGTTCCTTGACTAAATTGAACTTTTTCAAAGCTTCTAATTCATCATTATAGTAATCTTCCCAAAAACTTAAATAAGCAAGTTGCTTCGGTAAAAAAGCCGAACTATTATTAGGCTTGTTCCACAAAATCCAATCAGAGTTTTTCCTATCGGATACAATGTCAAATAAAGAGATAGAATACGGCACAACTTGTTTTAGATCATTTTCCACTCTATAAAATTCCTCTTTATTCTTGCTTGTTTCAACAGAATAAACCATATATTTTTTATCTATTGATAAATTTTCTTGTTTCTGGATTCCCTCTTTAATACGTACTCTCATTTACCTTACTCCTTTAATATTAAAATCAGCATCTAATTCAATTATCCAAAATAGGTCGTTCTCATTTACTCTGAGACTCTTCGGTTTAGATACCTTCAACTTTATATCAAACGAACTAACCTTTCCTGTCACCTGATTCTGGTAAAAATGAATTTCTCCCTTTCCATACGGAGTTTCATACTGTTGCTTTGAGGTCATTTTAGCCCAATCTTCTATTTTAGTACCATCATTAGTTAATGTTTTCAGAGCTTTTTCATCCCATAAATCCTCGCCTTTAATTATAACATCCGAGTTTGATAAAACATCCTCTTTAAGGATCGATTGCTTATACTGTTGATGTTTATAAATGTCACTTGCTTTACCCGGCCCCTCAACCCTACCACTCTTCCCATCCACCCCATCCAAATACCGCTGCTGCACCGGTGTCTTAGGCAAGGCTGGAGTATCAGGAATCTCCCCTATCTTGAACACAAACCCATCCGGCGTCTGCACCACCGGACCCAGATCCGGAAGCTTCTGCCTGATCCCTTGCAGGGCATCCTTCGCCGCTTGGCTGATGACGTCTTCAACCTCGCCCAGCACTTTACCGGCTTTGCCTGCTTTGGTGACCTGGAGTCCGGGAACTAAAATCGAAGCGACCGAGCCCAGCATTTTCGCCTTATCTTCCGGGGTGCCTTCGTCAAACTGATGATACGCCATCTTGGCCGCTTCCACCAGCACTTCGGGATGCTCGATGAGATATTGCACTTGCTGCTTCATTTCTGTGGTGGTTTTGACCGGGTCTACCACTAGTTTGAAGGCAAGGGTTGCCGTATCCGCTACACCCATGACGACCTCTTTCACCAGGCCTTCGGTAAAAGCCAGCACCACACCATCCGCCTGATGGACCTTGCTCTCCCATTTCGTGAGACCATACGTGTTATCCAGCCACCCGAGATAACTGGTGTACATCGGGGTGAGATTTTCATTTGGCACATAGACTTTCGTCTGATAAAAGTCCCACGTAGTCTCATTTTCCTTGTTGTCTGCGGTAATTGGCGTGCCATCCGGCAGGGTAAGCGGCGGCCCGTTCAACCGCCGCTGCGCTTCGATCTGCTCTTGAACCTGCTTAAGAGCCGCTGCGGTCTGAATTTCCTGCCGCTTCGCCGCAAGCTGACTCCGCGCATACGCTCCGGCGGCAGTCTTCTCCATCGCCAGCCTTAGCAGCAGCAGATATTCTTCGTTATGTAATAATGGAACCTTGTCCGCCGTGATCGACGGATCATACGTACAGGCGGTGACTGCTGGTTGTCTGTAGTGGGCGCTCAGATCCTTACCGGCTTCATAGTAGATCTTGGCTACACCTAGAGAAGCCAGCTTCTGCCGGGCTTCTTCGGCCTTTGCATGAACTGTCTTCATCTGCGCCTGATTGCCGAACGCCTGATACACCTTGAAGGCCATCTGTGCCTTAGCGATCTCATTCCGCGCTGCGAAGATATCGTTCAGCTTACTTTGTGCAGCGATACTCTCTACAGTCAGCAGGCCGGAGGTTTGAATGACCTTCCTGAGCTGCTGCACCACCGGGTCCCTACTGAGCTCATCTTTTCCCGATAGAGCCGCAATCGAAGTGATGAGGTTCGTCGCACTTCGCTGCACAAATTCGGGGATGGAGAACCGTCCGGCGGCTGGTTGCAGCCCCAAGCTTCCGAAAGCAGCGAGCAAAAGACTAAACTGCCCCGTCAGCCTGTCCGCCTGCCGTTTATTCTCTTCCTGTAGCTCCGATACGCCTCTTAGGGCGACCCGGATGATATCCTCTAATTTCTCCGCTTCTACGGTTAATTCATTGATCAGAACCTGGGCCTTGACCAGATGATCGCCCATGGGAATACCGCCCCAGCTGCTGGACTGGCCCTTCAATTGAAGATATAGCCGATTGGTGTCCTGACTCACTTGGCCGATTTTCGTTTGCAGGCGCCGGACTTCATCCTCGTTAAATACAAGCTTCGTTGATGCCATCTTCGCCCTCCCGCTGTACAGCATGTTTAACTGTAAGTTATGTTACACAAATTCACAGAATCATAGACTTATAACTCCTTGCAAACATACGGAGTTCTAAGATGATTAATTAACTCGCTTGAAAGATACTTTTTCTGGTATTGATCCAAGGTTGTATTTATGATTACGTTACCATCCAAGTAGAAGTCACCGGGCCAAATGTATGTGGAAAACCGAATACAATGTGCTTCCACCAAGGGATTCGGGCCAATGTATGCCAAAAACAGCATACATTGCGCTGTTGAGCAGGTGTGTGGTCGAATGTATGCCAAATACAACACACATTGTGCCGGTGCGCAGGTGTGTGGTCCGAATGTATGCCAAATACAGCATACATTATGCCAGTGCGCAGGTGTGTGGTCCGAATGTATGCCAAATACAGCATACATTGTACCGGTGCGCAGGTGCATAGGCCAAATGCATGCGATAAACCGAACACAATAGATGGTCCCGCGTACTTCTTCAGAATGGAGTTCCAGTATTCCACATAAGGATTCAATATTTATCCATTATTGTTGTGCAGATCCCTTTATTATCGGAATTCGGAGCCGTAAAGTTTATCAAAAAAATATTTTCATGACATATATTGGCTGCCTGTTTCGCGCTATACTCTATTGTAAGCGTTATTACAAATGTACTTACAGAGGTGATTTCATTCGTGTATACCCGTATCATCACCTTCATGAACAACCTGAAGCTCAGGACCAAGCTCTTCCTCTCCTTTGGCAGCGTCGTCCTGATTCCGGTGCTCATTGTGGGGGTGTTCCTGACCAGTGAACTGCGGAATATGGCGATGAACAATGCGCTGAAGCAGATTACGGCGAATGTCGACCGTGTGAAAAAACGGACCAGCGAGATGCTGAACGTTCCGGTGGATATCGTCTACCGCCTGTCCAATGACAGCCGGCTGGAGGAGGCCGCGAATCACCGTTACGAATCGGTCTATGATGTGGTGCAGGCCTATTGGGATTACCCCGACTTCCGGGATTTCGTCCGCCTGTACAAGGAAGTCTCCAGCATCCGGCTGTATATCGACAATCCGACGGTGCTCAACAACTGGGAATTCCTCCAGGCCGATGAAGCGGTTACCCGGGAGCCGTGGTACCAGCTCGCCCTGGCCCAGAAGGGACTGGCGTTCTGGAGTTACATTCCTGACAGCCGGAACGGCCAGTATTATCTCAGCCTGATCCGCAAGGTCGACTTCCTCAAGCAGCGCACAACCGGTGTGCTGGTCGTGAATGTCAATTCGGATCAGCTCAGCAGCATCCTGAAGCAGGAGAGCTTCGAGACCTTTATCGTCGATGAGAACGATAATATTGTCGCCTCCAACCGTGCAGGCACCCTCGGCAAGTCGCTGCACGAAATCAACCTGAAGCCGCTGTCCACCCTTGCCGGGCACGGGCCTGCAGATATCACGATTGACGGGCAGTCCTTCAAAATGCTGATCGACGACTGGCATCCCCAGGGCAGCCTGAACAGTCTGCGGATTATCTCTATTTTCTCCGTTGAGAGCATTGTAAGTGAACCTAACCGGATTATTTCCCTGGCTTCTTCCGTCATTATCTCCTCCCTATTTCTTGCAATCATCCTAATCTACTACTTCTCACGCCTGCTAACCGGACGAATGCTCCATCTCAGCAAGCATATCTCCAAGGTCGCTTCCGGGAATCTGGAAGCCCGGCTCGTGATCGACGGCAAAGATGAGATCGGCCAGCTGGCCCGGCAGTTCAACCACATGGTCCGCAATATCAATGACCTGATGAGCGAGGTGCAGGAGTCCAACCAGCAGAAGAATGCCATCCTGCTGAAGCAGAATGAGATCAAATTCAAAATGATGGCCAGCCAGATCAATCCCCATTTCCTGTTTAATGCCCTGGAGTCGATCCGGATGAAGGCCCACACCCGGGGCCAGACCGATATTGCGCAGGTAGTCCGGCTGCTGGGCAAGATGATGCGCAAGAACTTAGAGGTCGGCGGAGGCAGAATCACCCTGCAAAGTGAGCTGGAGACCGTGAACTGCTACCTGGTCATCCAGAAATTCCGCTACAATGACCGGCTGGCCTACGAGCTGTATGTAGATCCGGCAGCGAATACGCTAAGGATTCCGCCGCTTATTATTCAGCCGCTGGTGGAGAATTGTGTCATTCACGGCCTGGAGGACCGGATGGACGGCGGAATGGTCCGGGTAGATATCCGGGTGGAGGAGGCCATACTTAAGGTTCAGGTCTCCGATAACGGAACCGGAATCTCGCCGGCCCGGCTCGCAGAGCTGCGGCAGATGCTGGACAACAACGATGACTATGAGACCCACAGTATCGGAATGCGTAACATCCATCTGCGGCTGAAGCTGACCTATGGCCCGGAATGCGGCCTGGTTCTGGCCAGCCAGAGCGGATACGGAACACAAATCAGCTTCGCCATCCCTTTAAGGAGTGATTCCTATGTATAGTGTGTTAATTGTTGATGATGAATTGTCGATCCGCGAAGGACTTGTCACTCTGCTGGACTGGGAGAGCCTCGGCTACCGGGTGGTAGATACAGCGGCCAATGCGATTGAAGCCAGGCATAAGGCTAAGCTGTATTCCCCGGATCTGATGATTGTGGATATCCGTATGCCCGGGAAGGATGGACTGGAGCTGATCGGTGAGCTGCGGGAGGATCATGAGGAGCTGCATATTCTCATTCTGAGCGGCTATGCCGACTTCAGCTATGCTAAGCGCGCGCTATCTTACAATATCGATAACTATCTGCTTAAGCCGGTCGATGAGGAGGAATTGCAGCTGTATCTTACCGGACTGTCCACCGTGCTGAACGCACGGCTGGCACACCGCAAGAATCATGAAGCCGTTAAGGTCTGGAGCCGGGAGATGCTGGTTCAATCCCTGCTGATGGAGAGCAGTCTGCATCCCGCTCCGGCACTGATGGAGTCGGCGCTGGAAGCGGGGCTGCTATGGGATTCCTACCAGATCGTGCTGATCCGGCTGCTGCTCCAGGATCATGCGGACAACGGACCCTCTAGTAGCGTCAAGTCCCGGCTGACGTCAAGCTTCGAGGACAACCGCTGGGGCATCGTTTTCGCGCTCGATTCTTATCTCGGGGTGCTGCTGCAGCCCTCTTACCAGAAGGAGCTGGTAAGCAAACGGATGGCCCTGCTGATCCGTGAGGCTGCCGCCGCAGAAGGACTGGAGTGCATCATCACTGCCGGGGATATGGTGGACAGTCTGACGGAGCTGCCGGTCTCGCATCAGTCGGCGCTGGCGCGGATGAAGGATCATTTCTTCTATGATGAGCCGGGGATGATCGGACCGGATTCGCTCAAGCTGAAGCAGGGGCTGCCTGCGAACCCCCAGGATACGGAGAGCAGGCTCGCTCCCGTGATGGACCGGCTGTATTTCGCCCTGGATACCGGCAATCTCAGCGTAATCTCTGCCCTGATCCAGGAAGCAGGGGACCTTATGGCTGCTGCGGGCTTATCCGAGATGGCGGTGAAATCCTATTATGTCCGGGCTGTCACCTCCATGTCTGGCAAGCTCTCCGTTCATTATAAGGAGCTTAGCGCTGCGCAGAGCCGGATGGAGGAGCAGATTCAGCAGATCTACAGGCATACCTCCCTCCCCCAGCTCCAGCGCTATATCACAGGTCTGCTGGAGGAATATGCTGGCGGGATTATCCGCGACGATATGGATGTCCTGATGAAGCGGATGGTCGATCTGATCCACCGGCACTATGACGAGAATCTGAAGCTGGAGACGCTGGCCGATGTGTTCACCTATAGCAGTGCCTATCTGGGTAAGCTGTTCAAGAACACCATGGGCTGCTCCTTCAACACTTATCTGGATACGATCCGCATTGAGAAGGCCAAGGAGCTGCTGGACCAGGGCTGCAAAATCCATCAGGCAGCCAGCAGCGTCGGCTTCAGCGATGTCGATTATTTCCGTGAGAAGTTCAAAAAAATCACAGGCACCTCCCCCTCCGCTTACCGGAGAAAGGAGCCGGAGAATGTTTTTTCAGAAAGCGCTTACGAAAAAGACTGATTTCCCCCTGTTTTTACACTTAAATCTTCGGGTGTTTCCCGTCCTGGCGGCAGATTATGATAAAGCTATATCGAAGGAGGGACATAAATGAAAGCGATTACCACCGCGATGAAGTCGGAGCCGAAGAAATCCTCCTCCAGCTTCTGGGGGAAATTCCGGCAGCAGAAATACCTCTATATGATGGCTGTTCCTTTTGTCCTCTGGGCCTTTGTCTTCAGCTATCTTCCGTTATGGGGGTGGATGATGGCCTTCCAGAAGTATAAGCCGGGCAAATCCTTTTTCGAGCAAAAATGGGTCGGCCTCCAGTACTTCCGGGAGCTCTTCCAGGATGAGCAATTCTTCAACGCCCTGCGCAATACGCTGGCCATGAGTATTATGGGACTGCTGGCAGGCTTTATCATTCCGATTATCTTCGCTATTCTGCTGAATGAGGTCCGGCTGCAGGTGCTGAAGCGCTTCGTTCAGACGGTGTCGTATCTGCCGCACTTTGTGTCCTGGGTGGTTGCCGCCGGGATCATTACCAAGATGCTCTCCACGGACAACGGCGCAGTCAATGACCTGCTGATGGGTCTTCATATCATCAGTGAGCCGATCCAGTTCATGGCGAAGGGCAATCTGTTCTGGGGCATTGTCACCGCCTCGGATGTCTGGAAGGAGACGGGCTGGAATACCATTATCTATCTCGCCGCCATCTCGGGCATCGGGCCGGAGCTGTACGAAGCAGCCAGGGTGGACGGAGCCAGCCGGCTCCAGCAGGTGCGTCATATTACTTTTCCGGGCATCCGGGGTACCATCGTGATCCTGCTGATTATGTCCATCGGCCATCTGATCAGCATCGGGTTCGAGAAGCAGTTCCTGCTCGGCAACAATCTGGTGCGTGACTACTCGCAGACCCTTGACCTGTATGCCCTGAATTACGGGCTGGGGATGGGACGGTTCTCCTTCGGAACGGCGATTAATATTTTCAACTCTGTGGTGAGTGTGATCCTGCTCTTTACCGCCAACGGCATCTTCAAAAAAATAACCAAGGAAAGCATCATATAGGAGGCCCTGCTCATGATTAAAAAACTGGCTGCGGCATCCTGGTCGGACCGCATCTTCGATTTGGTTGTCTATCTCGCGATTACGGTGGTTACCGTCGCTACGCTGTATCCTTTTCTGAACGTGCTGGCGATCTCCTTCAATGACTCGACGGACAGCATCAAGGGCGGGATTACGATCTACCCCCGGATGTTCACCTTCAAGAATTATGAGACGATCTTCGCCTTCTCCGGACTGATTACCGGGTTCAAAATTTCGGTGCTGCGGACGATTATCGGGACCCTGCTCGGACTGGTCAGTGCCTCCATGCTGGCCTTCACCTTAAGCCGGGTGGACTTCCAGGCCCGCAAGTTCGTCTCTACCTTCCTGGCGCTGACGATGTACGTATCGGGAGGGCTGATCCCCTTTTACATTCTGATCAAAGATTTGCATATGATGGGCACCTTCGGCGTGTATGTTCTGCCCGGTCTGGTGAGCGCCTTCAATGTGTTCGTGATCCGCTCCTTCATCGACGGTCTGCCGTACGCTCTTCAGGAATCTGCCAAGCTGGACGGAGCCAATGACTTCACCATCTACTGGCGTGTCATTCTGCCGCTGACCAAGCCTGCGCTGGCAACCATCGCCCTGTTCCTGGCTGTCGGCCAGTGGAATGCCTGGATTGATACCTATCTGTATAACGGCTCGAAGGACTCGCTGACCACCCTGCAGTTCGAGCTGATGAAGGTCATTCAGAGCACTACGACCAATGCGGATAATTTCCGCGGTCGCAACATGACTGAGGTGATGGCCCAGATCTCCCCGGAATCGGTCAAAATGGCGATCACCATTGTCGTCACCGTACCCATTCTGGTGGTCTATCCGTTCCTGCAGCGCTATTTCGTTAAAGGCATGACGCTGGGTTCGGTCAAAAGCTAAGCTGCTTAAGCGGTATCTTCAGGCTGCGGCCTGTGAATACAATATGATTCTACCAGACAAAGGGAGGGTTTCAATTCATGACAAGAAAGACGGCGAAACCGGTTGTGGCGCTGATGGTGCTGACCTTGCTGCTCAGTGTGCTGGCAGGCTGCGGCGGGGGCAATAATAACGGCAACAAGAATACGGCTGAGAATACCGGGGCCAAGGCCACGAACAGCGGCAATGCCACGGCAACAGCTGAGGCTACGGCGGCGGCTGAGGACCTAAGTCCCCTGACACTCTCCTTCTTCGCGGAAGATCCCAATCCGAACTGGAACAATATGAAGGATGAGGTCAGTACCGTCATTACACAAAAGACAGGCGTCACCCTCGATGCCGAATTCGCTGTCGGTGATCCGCAGCAGAAGATTGCCCTCATTGCAGCGGGCGGGGATTATCCCGACATTATCTCTGCTAAAGGCGACATCGGGAAGCTGGTGGATGCCGGCGCGGTCCTGGATCTCACCGATCTGATCGATAAGCATGCCCCTAACATTAAGCGCGTGCTCGGCGATAATCTGGCCCGGGCCAAGTACACGAATGAAGACCAGTCGATCTACGCTATCCCAACCTGGGCAGCCGTGGATGAGAAGAAATTCGTAGCGGGCGGCGGCTTCGAGCTGCAGCACCGGGTCGTGAAGGAAGCCGGTTACCCGGAGATCCGCACGGTGAAGGATTATGAGAACGTAATTAAAGCCTATCTGGAGAAGCATCCGACCGATGAGAACGGCAACAAAAACATCGGCGTCTCCCTGAATGCAGATGACTGGCATATGTATATTTCCGTAACCAACCCTGCGGTTGCGACAACCGGCGGCTCCGATGACGGTGAATATTTCATCGATCAGGAGACTCATGAAGCAATCTATCATTTCCGCCGGCCTGAAGAGAAGGAATACTTCCGCTGGCTGAACCACATGAACGATATCGGCCTGCTTGATAAGGAGAGCTTCGTTCAGAAATACGACCAGTACAAAGCCAAAGTAGCGACTGGACGCGTGCTTGGCCTGATTGACCAGGACTGGGATTACAACGACGCGCAGCAAGCGCTCAAAGCCGCTGGCAAATTCGATCAGACTTACGGACACTATCCGGTCACCTTGACAGAAGAATACAAGGAAACCAGCTTCTGGCCTACCGGCTTCATGGGCGGCTACGGCATCTCCATCTCCACCACCAACCCCGATCCTGTGCGGACGATCAAGTTCCTGGATTACCTGGCCTCCGATGAAGGTCAGATCCTGAACAACTGGGGTGTTGAAGGCAAGCACTATAAAGTGGAGAACGGCAAACGCGTAGTTCCTGCCGAGGTTCAAGACCGCATTAATAACGACAACACCGCCTTCACGAAGGAAACGGGCATTGGCTTCTACTGGAACATGATGGTTCACTATGGTGACGGTGCCAAGGATTCTACGGGCAACTACTACACCAAGAACTTCCCTGAGCAGCTGGTGCTGGGCTATAGCGATGTTGAGAAAGAGACGCTGGCAGCCTACAAAGCTACGACCTGGAAGGATCTGTTCCCGAAAGAGGAAGAATTCAAGGAGAAAGCCTACGGCGCAGCCTGGAACATTTCAATTCCCGGTGAGGATGAAGTCTCCATTCTGGGCAATAAAATGAAGGATATTACGTGGAAGCGCATCCCGCAAGCGATTCTGGCCAAACCGGCTGAATTCGATAAAATCTGGGATGATTACATGGCCGATCTGGAAAAAGCCGGCGTGAAGAAAATGGAAGCTGGCTATACCAAGTATGTGCAGGACCGTGTGGAGCTGTGGACTAGCAAATAAGATTCCATAAACCTTGATCAAAAAATCTTAGTAATAGGGTAGTCGCTACTGCGGAGATTTTGGACTTCCGGTCGCTGTTGTCTCCAGATTTCCTGATTTAGACCGCTGGTTGCGGTAGAAATCCGGAGACAAAGGCGGACGCTAACGCTCCTACAGTTCCAAAATCTCCTCCGTCGCTCCTTCCTATTGACTAAAGTTTGTAGTTCAACCTATATTCCATTGCAGAAGGGCACCCGTGCAGAATAGCACGGGTGTTGTTTGCTGTGCTAGGATGCTGTAGTCGCTGGAACGATCGCAACTGCATTTTATACAACAGAATGCTGGAAGAAGGGCTTCGAAATACAATCTAGCTATGCAGCTCGTGATAAGTTTTGTTAATCATATCGGTGTATATGGAAGGTGAGTAATCCCTGACCTGATCATAGGCGAATTGGGACAGGCGTAGTGCTTCCTCCTTCATCCCCCGGCGCATACAGATCTGTGCGCGGTAAGCATAAGCTGTCAACAGGTTGGCGCGGTCAAGCGGGTGGTAGACCTGATCCCCCGGCTCGGCCTTGGACAGGCTGATCAGCGCTTCATCGTCCTGGCCGAGATGAACCCGGGCGATGCCGCACATGAGCTGGACGCTGGATGCATACGGTTCATCCTCCAGCGGATACTGCTCCGCCAGCGAGAGAACCTTACTGTATTCTCCCTTAGCTACCGCGAGTCTGATCTCTCCGATCTCCACCAGCTTCAGTGAATCTTGTGATTCAGTGAATTCTGCGAATGCCCGGGCCTTCTTCATGGCTTCCTCTGCCGCCAAGGTCTCTCCTTCGGTCAGCGCCAGAATCCCAAGCACCCGGTACAGATGATCCGTCATATAGTAGATTCCCTCTTCCCGCGACACCTGAAGCGCCGACAGCGCCGCCGCACGGCTTCCCGCATAGTCCCCCAGGGCAGACAAGCTAATGCTCTCTGCATAATGAAGATCGATTTCAAAGATAAAATCATTCCCCACCTTATTATCCTCGTACTCCTTACGGACCCGGCGGATCAGCTCCAGCCCTTCCGCGTATCTGCTCTGTGCGAAATTCAGGGCATAGGAAATATACTGCACCTTCGCCCGTTCCACGAATAAGCCGAAGCGTTCATAGATCAGCGCTGCCCGCGCAAGCTCCGCTTCCCCGCCTCCGGCGCCTGTATAGAAAAGGGAGCTTACATAGAACTCCAGCAGACGCGCAGCGTCAATCGTCATCGGAAGCGTACGCTCCGTTAGCGGCTGGAGCCGCTGGATGACCTCTCTGTAATTCTTCGCCTTAAACTCCGCCTCCATCTCCCGGACAAGCGGAGCCAGCTCCGCCTCCTCCTCGCCTTCAAGGAAGTAGCCCGGATCAACGCCCAGCCGGCCGGCCAGAACCTGCAAGCTGTTCATTGAGGGCAAGGCCCGGCCATTCTCGATTTGACTCAGCATGCTCTTGGTCATATGGTCTCCGGCGAGGTCCGTCTGCGTAAGCCCCTTAGCCTTGCGCAGTTGCTTGACTTTCTCTCCGATGGTTTGTTTGGTGGTCATCTGCTTGCCAACTTTCCAGGTAGCTTTTCTTTTCAGTATAGCTTACCTATACCCTAAGAGAAAGCTGGAAATACCTTAAAGTTAAATTATATTAAACTTTTTGTTGCATTTCTGAACTTTCACTCATACAATAAGTTTAATTAAATTTAACTTTTGACCAAGGGAGTGCTAGTATGTCTCAAATAACATCCGAAACCCATGATAAGACAGCGACTAACCGTAACATATTCCTCTTCTTCGGCAGCAAACTGGTCTCTGTTCTCGGCTCCAGTATGTACACCTTCGTAGCCGGTCTGTACATTCTGAACGAGACCGGTTCCGGGAGCAGCTTCGCTGTTACACTGCTGTGCGGTCTTCTGCCCGGCATCCTGATGTCCCCCTTCGCCGGTGTGCTCGCCGACAGAGTCAGCCGCCGCAGGCTGCTGATCGGCTCGGATCTGGCGAGTGCCCTGATTATGTCCCTGGCCTTCCTGTTTGCCGCGCTGGAAGGAATGTCCGTATGGCCTATCTATCTGTCACTCATTCTATTATCTATCTGCTCTATCTTCTATAGTATCTCTGTCTCCTCCTCGATGATGATGCTTGTAGACAGCGGCTCCGTCCAGCGGGCCGGATCACTGAATCAGATTGCCGGATCGGCTGGCCACCTGCTGGCTCCGATTCTCGCCGGCCTGTTGTATGCCTTTCTCCCGCTACAGGATTTCATGCTGTTGAATGCGGCAGGCTTCACCGTTTCGACTGTGATGGGCTGCATGCTGAAGTACAAGCCGATTCCGCGGCTTCAAGCTGCCAGTGAACCCGCCGAAGCCGCAGGTCCCCGGCCGCTCTTCGAACGTCTGGGCACTGCTGTTAACGGGGTCCGCACGAATCTGCAGGAAGGCTTCGCTTATGTGATCCGCCGTCCGGTCCTCCGTTCCCTGATGGGGATTGTGTTCTGGATTAATTTCTTCGTTGTCGCCCTGAATGTTGTGCTGCCCTATGTTGCAGTACAGACGCTGGGACTCTCCTCAAGGCAATATGGGGTCCTCGAAGCGATGCTGGCAGCAGGCGTACTATTGATGTCGCTGCTGCTTGCTATACTTCCCCAGAGCAAGAGTCCGGTGAAGCCGATCCTCGGAGGCTTAAGCGCGCTGGGAGTGTTATTCCTCGCACTGGCGGTTCCGCTGCTGCTGCATTTCACCCCGAATGCCACCTTCCTTCTCTTCCTGCCGCTGCTGGTCCTTATCGGCATCATGATTATGTTCATTAACATTCCGATTCAGGTCTATCTGCAGCAGACCACCGAGGAAGAGTACCGTGGACGCGTATTCGGGCTGGTGGAGGGCATCGCCGGTTCCATCGCTCCGCTCGGAATGCTGCTCTATGGAGTCCTCCTCGACCGGATTCCCGGCTCGTTCATTCTGCTCGGCTCCGGTGCAGCTATTCTGGCGGTCACGCTGGCCGGACGGAGAGGCCTCATCCGCAGCGGTGCCGCTGATCAACAGGTTGCCCAGGGGAAGACAGAGCAGGCGGGAGCCTGAATGTCTGAATTGACCATAGCTGGCAAGCTGTCCAATTGATACGCTTAACGCAGCAGAATCTACTCAAGGAGGCGGAACGTTATATGCACGCGCACCACAGACAGACGCTGGAGAAGCTGGCGGAGAAGCTGGAGCAAGACCCTTCTTGTCTGGCGGCAATCACCAGCGGATCTGTAGCCAAGGGGACCGCCAGCGAGACCTCGGATGTGGATGTACATCTGGTCTTCACCGATGAAGCCTATGCGGAATATGAGCGGAACAACAGGCTCTCCTACGTGGACCGGGAAGTCAGCACCTATGAAGGCGGATATGCCGATATCAAGGTGATCAACCGACGGTTTCTGGAGCTTGCCGCCCGGCGGGGCAATGAGCCAACGAGGTATGCTTTTACCGGTGCAGAGGTGCTATTCTCCAGAATTCCGGAGCTGGGTGAGCTGGTGGCCCGGATTCCCGTCTACCCCGAGGAGAACCGCGAGCGTAATTTGCGGGAATTCTGCGCTCAGATCTACCTGTACGGGCTGTATTTCGCCAAGGAAGCGGGCCAAAAAAATGACGCCTACCTGCTCGCTCATACGGCGGGCCAACTGGTGTTTTTTAGCGGACGGATGATTCTGGCGTATAACCGCCTGCTTTTTCCAAGCCACAAAGGGCTGCTGGATGCTGTCGATGCTGCCGAAGCCCAGCCGAAGAATTTCCGTACGCTGGCAACAGAGCTGCTGCAATCGCCCAGTGCACATAAGAGTGTGCGCTTCGCCGCGAAGATGCTGACTTTCTATAATCATGGCTTGTCCTTCGAGCAGGCGCTCGGGATCTATGTGCTGAACAACGAGCGTGCCTGGATGGACCAGTCCCTTTCCTTACAGGACCGCTAGTGCAGCGTCAGAATTAATTTATGGATTGGATCAGTAAAGCGGAACTATATAGTGGAACAGCAAATAGCGCCCCCCACAAAGGGAGTCGCTATTTGCTGTTGCTGGAAATTGCTGCTGTCAATGGTCTCACTCTGCTGGCGCTATTACTATAGTGGAAGCATCTCAGAGACCCGGCGCCGCTGCGCTTCGGCCATGATCAGGGACTGCAGCTGCACCCGTTCCCAGGTAGCGTCAAGGTCCTCGGCCTGTTGACCGCCCATGATTGCTGCAAAAGCCTCCAGCTGGCCCACATAATAGTTCAGCGGGGCGAATTCGCATAGGGTGGTGCGGTTGTCCGGCAGATCATGCCGGATTTTGAGCTTGTAGAACCCCTTGACCGGCCGGAAGAAATCCGGGACCGTCAGCACGGTATGGTCGAAATACAGGGTATGCGAGGCCCGGAATGGCAACTCGAAGGAAGTGAGACACTCAGCCCTCAGCCCGTTCTTGAATTGCAGCGCCGCCTGAAAGGTCCAATCGCAGCCATCCGGCCCGTCAAAGGCCGACTGCGCCAATATCTCCTCCGGCTGAAGACCGGCAAGGGTCTGCACGAACTGCAGCCAGTAGCAGCCCAGATCGGCAAAAGCACCTCCGCCCTTCCCCCTGACACTCCGGTAATTGCCGGCATGCCCGTTCTTGGCAGGAACGGAGATTCGGGTACTGATTCTGCGCAGCGCACCGAATTCGCCCGAATCGACGATGCCCTTCAGCGCCTGCTGCCAGGGGTGACAGGCAATCATCAGACCCTCGGCCAGCTTCGGGGCAGCAGGGTTATTCTTCGCCAGCCTTAACTGCTCCGCTTCTTCAGGATGCAGACAAATCGGCTTTTCCACCAAGACATGCTTGCCCGCGTTCAAGGCCCGGATCGCCCACTGCGCATGAAGCTCATTGCTGAGCGCAATATACACCCCGTCCAGCTCATCAAGCTCCAGCAGCTCATCCAGACTACCCGCCACATTGGGAATCTGGTACGCTTCCGCCATGGCCTCCGCTTTCGCCAAGGTACGGTTGGCAATCGCCGTGATCTTCACCTTGTCCACGACCCGAGCCGGCTCCAGCATCGCTGGAACAGCAATATTCGAGGCGCCCAGAATGCCGAGCTTATAGCTTGGCTCCTCTACCACACTGCTCATATCTGCGCCAGCGCAGCATAGGTGTTGAGGTATAGCACATTACATTTGGAGCAGGCCGGGGACAAGCCTTCGTCCATAATCCGCCGCAGCCGGTCATATCGCGCAGAATTCCATATGTCTGTCAGCGTCAGATCCTTCACATTGCCAATAGCCAGCTCCCCAAAAAATTTACAGGCGCTCACCATGCCATTCGGGGCAATATCCACCCGGGTACTGAGCGCCAGACATTTCGACGTACTGCGGGATTTCATCGGCTTCCCGGCTACGAAGTCATCAATCTCATCAAAGTCCAGCCCCGGCTGATAGCGGATTCGGGTATTGTGCCAGGTGTTACTGTTAATCCGCCGCAGGTCATCGGTCAGTCTGGTGATATTCTCCGGCTGGATATGGTATTTGAACGCGTGCCAGCTGCTCCGGTGATCCGGTGGAAGCTCGGCCAGCCACTGGAAGTGTTCATCGTAGAAGCGGTCCATCGCAAGACTGGTGTCTTCCGAGATATACCAGGGGAAGCAGAGCAGAACCAGATCCACACCCTTTTGTTCAAAAAACTCCACCAGCTCATATAATCTCCCGATCATATTGTCGTTGATCACATTATGCACCGAGATCCGGCCGCGGAAGCGGCCCTGCTCGCGCAGCTCCAGCAAACGGTCAACGGCGTCGATGACCTTCTGGAACGAATTCTTGCCGCGCAGGAAATCATGCTCCTCCTGGAACCCCTCGATCGGGATCAGCAGCTCCAGATTGTCCGAGATGGCACACAGCTCCTCTTCGAACTTAGGGATCATATAGGCATTGGTGCAGATGGTCGTGTCCCGGGGATGCTCCTTCAGCAGCTCCAGAATCTCCTTGGCCTGCCGGTGAAACAGCGGCTCCCCTCCCCATAAATACAGGCGGGACTGCGCTTCATCCGTCTCCTCCAGCAGCCTCTGGATCATTCCCAGATCCATATCCAGATTCTGCTCAGCGGTATCCATATCATGATGGTAGCCGTCTTCATTCCATTGATAGCAATGCTTGCAGCGCAGATTACAGCGGTTGGTCAGCTTGAGGGACATAATCTCGGGCATCACCGTCTTGAAGCCGGGATCATGCTTGCGTTCCCGGTGCGGAACCACCACATTCTTGATTGTACGTTTCAATGCCTCAAAGGACTGCTCGTCCAGGCTCACTCTACTGGTAGGTTGCATTAGCTTCTCCCTCCTGCTGTGGATAATTGTCCGGCATAGCTTGCCGCATAGTCCGGGTATTGACCTCTGGCGGCTCTGAGGTTATCCGCCCGCTTGCGAAGTTCATCATAATCATATCCTGACGCGGCCCACTCCCCGTAAGTGATGCCGTAACCAAGCCCCACCCACAGATCACTGTTGATCTTCTCGTGCGGGCCGAAAGGGTCGAGCAGCACCAGCGGTGTACCCGAAGCCAGGGAATCAATCAAAGCGCCGCCGCCCGGCTTGCTAATGACTGCGGAAGCCTGCCGGATGACTCCGTACATCCCCTCCCCGTAGCTCTCGCAGGGCGGAAAATGCCCGGTCCGGTTACCCGTTACCTCTGCAAACGGCGGGAAGGTATATTGCCCGCTGCCGTCCTTCGTCCAGGTGCGCCACTGCGGATCATTCATATAATAACGTCTGCCGCGGACAGCCCCGCCAATCTCCTGAATGCTGTAAGCGGCGATATCCAACTCGTACCCCGCCGTCTCCAGCGCATCAAACTTCTCGCGGAAGGTTCCGATTCCCCAGCCGCCCCCATGAACGACCAGCCGTCCGTTCCGGGCCGCAGCAGGCAGTGCTTCCGCAGGTCCGGCATCGATGCTGCACAGAATCTCCTGCTTCCCGGGATCATACAGGCTTACTTCATGGTAGCCTTCCGCGTAACCCGGATTCAGTTTGCGGAGATTCTTCCACGATGGCGACAGGTCAGCGTCGATATACAGCAAATCGGCATATACAGTCATACCTGCCATCTCACGGTACCTGTCCATGACATGTACCCAGTGCCCGGACAAGACGATGAAGCGCTGCCGTTCCTCTTGCTTCCATTGCTCCAGCAATTGTTCAACGGCTGCAGGGTCAAGGCTGCTTCTTATATCGGACGGTATTTTCTGTGAGGTCAGGGCGACAGCAAAGCTCTGCTGGTATGCCCTGCGGCTGTTGTCTGTCTGCTCCTTTTTGTGGTCAGGCATTAAGGCCTCAAACACCTCAACCTCTGCCTGAAGGCCCATCGCTGTGAACTTCCGTTCCAGCAGCAGACCAGGGACATAGAAGCCCAAGCCAAAGCCTGAGCATAGAATCGTCACGGTGTTATTCATTGGAGGATTCCTTTCTTTATCGCAGGATAGTATAGCCTGTGCGCATGAGAGACTCGTCCAGCGTACGGATGAGGCTCTGCTTGCTGTCTTCACTCCGGTAAGTCAGGGCCGCATACAGCTTGCCCTTCGTGGAACCGGCAGCACGGGCGGGGTCCAGCGGCTGGAGCGCGCTTGAGGTCAAGGGCATCACACCTTCACCTGCCTCCAGCGAGAATAAAATCCCCGTCTCCTCCATCCGCTCCAGCAGCTCCTCATAATGAACTTTGCCCATAGCCGCCAGCGGCACCTGTATCAGACAAGTGTGCATGCCCTCCTGCTTGAACCGGCGGTCCACATGATGCTTAATCAGACTCATCGACTTGCGGGCATTGATCTCGACGAGAGGCGCCAGGCTTCCGTCACGCAGCTGCATCGAATCGACACATACTTCACCGTAATATCCGTCAGAGTACAGCTCCCGGCCTATGCTGTGCATGGTCTCCCAGTAGCCTTCCTTGTCCAGCTTGTCCAGCAGAGACGGATGCGGGGAGTGGGATTCGCCGAAGGCGAAGCCCTGGTTCACCAGCTGCTGAACCGACAGCAGATTGATCCGGCCTTCCGGATCAATCTGAAACTGGCAGGAGAAGTCTGTCTCCCGGTCCAGCAGAGGCTCAAGGACAAACCGGATTCTTTTGCCCTGATTGCGGCTCGACTCCAGATACCCGGCCATCCGGCGCAGCATACGCTCGGAATCCACCAGCTGATTTCCTTTACCGGATACCCCATACTCGTCCTTGATCAGGAAGGCCCCCTTCTCCAGCAGCGCTTGTCCCGCTTGCAGCAGCTCCTCCAGACTGTGGACCACTACCGCAATATTCGGCAGCCCGAGCCGGTCCCGCATGGCTGTAGAATAGCTCTTGGTATTCACTGCCCGTACAATCGCTTCATCAGGCAACGTGGGCAAAAGCTTGTACCGGCTAACCGCCTCCTGTGTCCCGGGAAGCACAGCGAAGGGCTCCAGCAGCGCTCCTTCCGGGATTAAGCGGTCCGGCTCCTGCCCGGCGTCCATCCGGCCCAGCAGTTCAAATACATTCAGCGCCGCCTGTGCGGGAGCAGACTCCTCTGCCTCCAGACCGAGCTTATCCATATTAGTGCTGAATGCATATCCGAGCGATTGCAGATAGTCATATTGTGCCCGGTTCATCCCCTGGCGGGTTAAGAGAACATCGCCGCTCCCGCAGAAGACAAACAGCATTTCATCCATCGCCTGTACGATAGCCAGCGCCTTCGCATCAGGAATGGCCGGCAAGGAGGCCAGATCCTCCTCCCGCCAGTACCGCTCCGACTCCAGGCTGCCGCAGTGCACAGCGTTCCTCATTGTACGGCAAGCCCGGCGACATAAGCGGAGAACCGGTCCACTGATTTCAGGTGCTCCAGATCAAAGGTGTCGAAATCTACCTCTATATTGAATTCATCCTCGACTCTCAGAATAAAATTAATGATCTGCAGGGAGTCAAGTGCGGCGTCCAGAGTCAGGTCAGAAGCTCCGCTGAGCGTCTGAAGCAAGCCTGGTTCCTCCTTGATTTCGGCGATAATCTCAATGACTTTCTGCTGCATGTGTCTACCCCTTTCAGGTTGCATAATTGGAATGAATAGGATGAATATACCAAATTTTAAGTTGTTAATATATGGTTGAATGCGCCAAAATATTGAGATATACTAGGGTGGATTCCAGTCATCCAACATAAGGAAGCAGGAAACGGAGGTTTGTTTATGGAAGCTTTTCCGCTATTTACGGGGGACTATTTATTCGACTCCTGTTCGCCCGTACAAATGCTCCTGACTCAAAAAACGGTCACTTCCGTACGTCATCAGCACGACTTCGTAGAGCTGGCCTACGTGGTTCAAGGGACAGGCATTCATCTGGCTGGCGAAGATAAAATGCAGGTAATGCAGGGGGATGTGCTCGTGATTCCGCCGGGGGTGTCCCATGTCTTTCATCCTCAGGATCTGAGCGGCGCGGAGCCGCTGCTGATCCTGAGTTGTATGCTAAGGCCCGGGCTTGGCAGGATGCTCAGCGAGCTGCCGGGGCCCTTGTCCGAAGAGGTCCGCAGGCCGCTGCTGAAGCTTCTGGAGGTGCGGCAATGGTTCGGATACAGGGAGAAGAACAAGGAAATTCTCTTCCTGCTCGGGCGGCTGCAGGGGATGCTGAATTCTGGCCTGCTCATGGATGAGCAGCGGCTATACCCGCCGCTGCTGGAGCTGGCGAAGCTGATTATGCCCGCAGCAGACGTCCCCTTCACCAGGCGCCCGGAGCCTCAGTATGACCCGCTGCATGATGTCATCCTATATATGATCAGCAACTATAGTGAGCGGATCACGCTGAATGAGATGAGCGGGCAGCTGGCGATGAGCTCCCGCCAGTTCCAGCGGCTGCTCAAGAATAAGACCGGCAGATCCTACATCCAGATCTTCCAGGAGATACGGATGAAATACAGCTGCATCCTGCTCCTGTTCACGAAGCTTGGCGTGCAGTCCGTGGCCCTTAAGGTCGGCATTTACGACATGAAATATTTCTACCGGCTCTTCCGCGAATTCAGCGGCATGACTCCCGCTTCTTATCGCAACCGGCTGCACAGCCACTCCAGCTCGGCGAAGGAGATGATAAGCAGTGTTGAACATTGCTCCTGTTAAGAGTACCCCATACCCTAAGCTGCGCAGCTGCATTGATGATTGCATCCAGTCTGTAGCGCAGTGGCAGGGCCTGGACAGCAAAGGCATGTACGGCGATGCCTGGCAGATGTTCCTGGATGAGCCGCAAGCCCCGGATCAGCCGCTGATTGAGCGGATCCGTCTGCCCCGGATCAATACCGGCTATTTGTCCGCGTACCATGGCCTTACCTTCAGTTATATAGAACGCACTGAACCGGCAATGGATAGAAGCCACATGCTTGACCTGCTGGAGAATCAGCTGTCCTCCGGCATGCCGGTTCTGGTCGGCTTCGATTCCTATGACTGTCCCTGGTGTGTAGTATACCGCAGGCTGCATACGAACCACGCCTGTCTTGCCGTGGGTCTGGACCGGGAGAAGAGCCTGATCTATCTGACGGATGCCTACTATGGCAGGGATCTTGAAGCGATAGATTTCGGCATCCTTGAAGGGGCCTGTCATTTCTATGCTTTATTCGGGCGGTGTGAAGTCTCCCGTTCCTGCTCCGACTGGCAGACCATCCTTCAGGAGGTACTTACCAGCCAAGCCCCGCTGGTTCGTCCGGATCAGGTGGGCGTCCAGCTCAGAGCGTATGCCCAGGCCTATCTGGAGACCGGGATTAAGGCTGATAACTCAGCCGAAGCCAGTTCAGCCTTCAAAATCTATGCCAACGCCCTGCCGATCAGCCGGATCCGGTTCAGCCAATTCCTGCAGCTGCTGGAGCGCGAAGGCCCGGCGCCTGCTCTCTCCCGGGCAGCTGAAGGCTACCGTCAGGCAGGCGAGAAGTGGGATCTGATCAATCAGTTCATGATTAAGGGGATGTACTCGGGCAACAAGCCCGCCGCGCGGGTGAAGCTTCACAGGAATATGTGTGAGATCATCCGCTTAGAGGAGCAGCTTCTGGAGGAGCTGGTAGATTTGACGATGACGACGCAGCCTAGCAGATAGATTATCGTGTGAACCCTTGGTGTGTGATTGGTTATACAAAGAAGCAGCGGCCCCCAACCGGGAGCCGCTGCTCTACTTGTGTCACACTATCCTGTTATTCTGCTACTTGCGTACCGAGAGGACGAACCGCTCCAGCGCGCTTATATCCGTAATGCTCTGATTGCAGCCCTGATTATCCATACATACGTACTGGCCCACGGAAGCAAAATTATCTGCCGCCGCCAGCTCCGGCTTGGTCTTGACGGTCAGGAAGGCAAGCTCCTGCTGCCGGTTGCAGAACAGGCAGTAGCCCTTCTTATGCACAGGCAGCATCCGGCCTTCCACACCAATGAACTGCCCTTCATGCGGATAGACGATGAACAGCTTGTTTGTGGCGATGTCCACCCAGGCCAGATACGTGACATAGCGGAAATCAAATGACTGCAGGTCAGGCAGCTTCATCTTTTTACTCTTGGGAAACAGCTTCTGAATCTGCTTCAGTGTAATCGGCGGAAACGGCTCCAGATAAGGCTCCAGCCCGCTGGTATACTGCTGGAAGTCCTCGGCCTTCTCGAAGGTGGAGATTGCCCGCAGCATCTGCTCCTGCCCCTCGGTCAGTGAGGCGAAAGCCCCCGTCACGTTGAGCTCGGCGCTGTATCTTACGGTCTCCAGGACACGGCGGTCCGCTACCGAACGCAGTGTTTTCAGCACAAAATCCGCTTGTTTCTTAATATAATTATATTGATGGTTTCTAATAAATGTTGGTTTCACAGCTCTTCAGCCCCTTATTATGATTGATTACAGCAATAAGGTGCAGAGCCTGCGATTAGAAACGATAATATCTGTTTGGGCGATCAAGATTGTCCTGCCGCACCCCACGCAAAGTATCGCCCCGGATCAGGCTCTGCATGAGGACTCCCTAGCTAATGAGCAATTCGTTGCCATCCGTGTAACCCCCTATCAACTAACCTGACAAAAGTATAGCAGGAAATTACGGACGGAACAATTCCAACAGTGTACACAGCAGAGTGCCTGAAGGGATGGCGGCGGCATGGCGTAGCTATTTTATAGCAGGAGTGTATTAAAAGATTCCGCATCCAGATCCAGCTTGTAATGCGTGCCGTCATTCGAGAGGGTAACCGTCCGCGATTCCTTGAACGGATTGGCAATGACGAGAACCCGTCTGCCCTCCGGCGTCTCGAAGGCGACTGCATTTCCGGTCCATTTGCCCTTGAGTCCGATTCTGCTGGAGCCGGGACCCACGAAATGGGCGAAATGCTTCATGACATAGAATTCGGGATTATGCACTGCCTGAACGCCGCCCGGGTCTACAGTAATCATAGAGTTCTGTTCCCATCCCCACGTACTGCGCCCCTTAGGCAGCAACACCATATTCCAGTAGATATACGCGTTCACGCCGTTAGTGAAATAATGCTGATACAGGTTGAATACATATTTGGCATAGAACCAGGTATTCTCCCCGTCCCCGCACTCATTCTCCGTCTGCATATAACGCAGTTCAGGATAGGACTGTACCGTACGCTGGATGCCGTATTTACCTGCCCACTGGTATCCGACTCCATTCACATACTTATAAGCTTCAGGATCACTTAATACCGTATGGGCATAGGCATCGAAGCTGCTGTCCTTCTTCTTCATCCACTCGTCCCAAGGCTCCGGCGCGTTGATTGTACCCAGCCAGATCTCCGTACCCAGTCCATGCTGTTCAAAAGCCGGCCCCAGATAATCACGGATGAATTCACGGAGTTGTTCGCCCGTCCACACGCAGGAAGGGAATTTCTGATCGGCCACCACCTCGTTCTGCACATGCACCTGATGAATAGTAATTCCCTCTTCGGCATACGCCTGGACGAACTTCACGAAGTAGAGCGCATAAGCCTCCAGAATATCCTTCTCCCAGCGCAAGGTGCCGTAATTGTAGGCGCGCGGGAATTTCATCCACGTGGGCGGACTCCAGGGGGAGGCGAATAATTTCAGCTCCGGGTTCAGCTTGAGGGCTTCGCGGATATAGGGGATCAGAAGCCTCCGGTCCCGCTCTATGGAGAAATGCTCCATGGCGTAATCGCCGTCGGTCTCATTCAGGCTGTACCATTCCAGGGCATAGTCGCTGGCCCCGATTGGCAGGCGGCAAATGCTGAACCGCTGATCCCCTTCCGGGTGAAACAGCGAATGCAGTACAGCGCTTCTGTCTTCATCCGCGAGGAGGTTCAGCGCCTCGAACCCCAGCTCATTGAAGCATCCGCCGAACCCTTCGATATTCTGATGCAATTGTCCGGTGAACGCCAGATCCACTGCTTCTGCAGTGGTGGCTTCCAGGGGATGGGATACCCAAGGCTCATTTTCTGTACTCGATATCCATACTTGTCCTGTAACGTCCACGCTTCTGCCTCCTAATGCTATTAGTTAACTAATAATCATAACGCCCCAAGCATCAAGCGTCAGTTCTTCATCCTGCGCCACCGCATTGCCGGACAACAGCTCCTGACCCGCCTCATGCGGATAATGGAAGCTGAGCGGCTGGGCTGAGTAGTTATAGTAGTAGCGGATGGTGCTTCCCTGGCGGTTCACACCGGACTTCACGATGAGCGGGAACGACAGCTGCTGGTCCGCTCCCCATAATCCGGCCGTTTGGAGCGTATCGCGCAGGATCTCCGCAAGTGCGGCAGGTCCGGTCATGCAGCCGATGTAGGTGGCTGTTCCTTCGCCGAAGGTATTTCTGGTGACCGCCGCATATTCGCCCCACTGGGGATGATCGTAGCTGGCCAGCACCTCCGCTGAACCGGGAACAATCATCTCCATCCAGGTGCGGACGGTGTGAACGCCTGCTTCGGCTCCCTCAGGGAACAGCTTGCCGGTAAGTCCCGTAACCGCATTCGGTGTGGCAAAATGACTGTAAGCAATCCCGCAGGCCTCATGAATGATCCCGGGTTGTGCGGTATGACGAACCTTCACCTGTTCATCGGTGAACCCGCTCTTGAAGGAATAGACTACATGGCCGCCGCTGCGGACGTAGTCATTCAACTGCTGCAGCGCTTCATCGGAGACGGCGTATAACGCAGGAACCACGACCAGCTCATACTCGCTTAGGCGCGGGCTGCCCGGCTGGATGAAATCGCAGGCGATGTTCATTTTATATAATTCATCGTACATCCAGCGGACCACATCGTTGTAGTTGAGACCGCCGGGAAGCTTGAACCAGTCGATCGCCGACAGCGCCTCATTGCTGACCATAACAGCCACCTTACTGGTCTTCTTCAGTCCGATCAGCTGGTCGCTTAACCGCTTGAAGTCCGCGCCGATAGTCATAGCTTCCTTATATACCGGGTTAGGCAGGAAGTCATGGCTGAGCAGCCCCTTCCAGTAGGTCTCGAAGGAGTTATGAATCGAATGCCAATGCCAGTAAGCGACCATCGAAGCCCCTGAGCCCAGATGGCTGAATGCCAGCTGCCGCAGCTGGCCGGGATACGGCGTCCACTCCGGGAACGCCTGTGCCTGCGTCTCCAGCACGAAGTAATTATCCTGCTTCAGCGAGCGGATCAGATCTCCCCCGAAGGCAATCTCGGCACCGGTCAGCTAGTCCTGGGAGGGATGATAAATATCTGTACCGGCAATGTCAAAAGGCTGCGAAGCCGCAAAATGATCTACCGAAGGCTGAACACCGAAGGAATAGCCCCGCCACTCGAAATCGAAGTTATGCGTGGTGAACTGCCCCGGCTGCTTATACTCATTCACAATTCCGACCTGCCACGCCAGGAACTCATTCACCAGCCCCCGCTGGAACCGGGCGAATTCCGCCCCCAGACTGCCGTTGATCGTCCCAACCATGGACGGGAAGTCCTCCCAGCTGTCGATCCGGTTACTCCAGTAATCCAGACCGAACTGGTGGTTGATGGCTTCGAGCGTTCCATAAGTCTCCCTCATGTATTTGACGAATCTAAGCTGGACGTTCGTCCCGGCCGTCTCATAATGCTTGGTCTCATTATCGATCTGGTAGCCGATCACCGCCGGATGCTTATGTACCACAGCCATCAGCTTGCGGATGATCCGCTCCGAGTAGAACAGATACGCCGGACTGGTGATATCCATAATCTGTCTGGCACCATATTTGCCTTCCCCGTTCACGGTGACCGCCAGCACCTCCGGGTGCTCCTTGACCATCCAGGCCGGAACCGCATAGGTAGGTGTTCCTACAATGACATGAATTCCGGCCTCATGCATCGCATCCAGCACTCTACGTACAGAGGAGAAGTCGAATACCCCGTTCTGCGGCTCATGTGTGCTCCAGGTGGATTCGGCAATCCGGACGGTATTAATGCCCGCATCCTTCATCATTTGGATGTCCTGCGCAAGACGGTCATAAGGCATGTATTCATCATAATAAGCAACGCCGTATAACAAGTGATCCATTATAGTCCTCCTGAAAGTTTTGATAGCATTTTACACGATAAGTTTAGCCTTTTACCGCGCCCGCTGTCACGCCCTTGGTAATCTGTTCGTTGAAGATGGCATAGATAACAATGGCCGGGATCGATGTCAGCACCATGACCGCAAATTGTGAGCCGTAGTCTGAGGAATACTGGCCGGCGAAGTTCATGACGGAGAAGGGCAGCGTCTTCAGCGCATCCTTGCTGAGGAAGGTCGATGCCATAATGAATTCATTCCAGCAGTTCAGGAACGTTGTAACGATAACCGTCACCAGCGCAGGCGCGGTAAGCGGCGCGATGATCTGGAAGACAATCCGGTAAATGTTCGCGCCGTCTACTACCGCGGACTCTTCCATTGCTTTTGGAATGCTCCGCATGAAGCCGGTCAGGATGAAGGTCCCCAGCGGCACAGACACTGCGGTGTATGGCAGAATCAGCCCCAGATAGGAATTCGTCAAGCCCAGCGCCTTGAAGATGGCGAAGTTAGGCAGCAGGGTCGCATGAATCGGAATCATAATCCCCAGCAGGATAATGGTGAAGAAGACAGGGCGCAGCTTCCACTGCATACGGGTGAAGGCATAGCCGAGGGTAAGGGACAGAATCACCGTTAACAGAATAGTTACTGAGGTCACGAAGGCACTGTTAATGAAGTAGCGCAGGAATTTGCCGTCCACCCAGGCATTGATATAGTTCTGCCACTGGGGATCACTCGGCCATTTCAGGACGCTGGAGGAGTAGAATTCATTGCTGCTGAGGAATGAGAAATCTACCAGCCAGATGAGCGGGAACAGCTGAACCAGGGCGACGATCAGGAAGAACACCCATAGTATGGTTTTTGTGCTTTTTGTCATGGTGAGTCCTCCTTAGAATTCCGTCGCATCACTGCGGGTCAGTTTGTTGCTGAGATAGGTGGCAAGCAGGCAGACAATGATGAACAGAATCGAGATGGCGTTGGCATAACCATATTGGCTTGCCGAGAACGCCTTGTTATAGAGATACACGGCCAGGAATTGGGTGGAATCGCCGGGACCGCCGTTAGTGGTCAGGAACACCGTTTCCATCTGTTTCAAGGCGGTAATCATAGCCAAAGTAATCTGCACCGTAATAACCGGTGACAGCAGCGGAACGGTAATCCGCCAGTGCAATCGGAAGCCGGAGGCTCCGTCCAGTGAAGCGGCTTCATACATATCATCGGGAATGCCTTTGAGTCCTGCATAATAGAACAGCAATCCCCAGCCGAAGCCGGCCCAGATCAGGATGAACAGCATGGAGATCAGCGCGGTGCTGCTATCCCCCAGCCAAGCGTGCTTAAGGAAGCCGAGTCCCAGAGAATCCAGCATTTTGTTGAAGGCCCCGAAGGTCGGGTCCAGCAGGGACAGCCACATTTTCGAGATGACGACTACAGATATTACGCATGGGATGAAGAAAATCGTTCTAAACCACTTCTCTGCCTTCCCGCCCAGACGGTCCAGCATAATGGCAAAAAAGATGGCAATCGGATGTTGGATCAGGATAAAGCCCAAACCGAGCAACACGGCATTTCTAAGCGCCAGCCAGAACCGCGAATCGTGAAACAGCAGCTCTGTATAGTTGGCGAATCCGATGAATGCCGAGGGCGTTCCCGGAGACAAAGTGTCTCTGAACGAGTAATAGGCGCTGAGTACAATCGGTACAAGAAAGGTTAGGGCGAACAGGAGAATCCCCGGAAAGACGAACAGAAAGATTGCCATTTTGTTGTTGAATACTTTTTGCATGGAACTCCAACTCCATCCTTAAGATTAGAGAGGGGCAAGAATGCTTCCCGCCCCGTCTCCTTTCACTCTCTATAGTGGTGATCTGTTATTGTGTTTCCGCAGCCTTCTGAAGATCGGCCAGCAGCTGCTGCGGCGTTGATCCGCCGGCAAAGAATTTGCCAAAGGCATTCTGTGCATCATCCTTGAACTTAGGCGTTCCGGAGTCAAGAGCAATGGAGCCCGCTGTGCTGGTTGCACCGGTCAGAACCTCGGTCAGCTGCTTCTGCAGCTCGCTCTCTTTACCGGACAGCTCATACTTCTGCGCCGGTACAGCTGCTCCGGTATCCCATACAATCTTGGCCCATTGATCGGCGGACATCATATAGTCAAAGAACTTCTTGGCTTCTTCAGGATGCTTCGAGCTGCTGACCAGTGAATATCCTCCGCCGTTCCAGGCCAAAAGATCGGTGTCCTTACCTTTGCCCCCTTCAACAACCGGGAATTTCAGCACATTCACATTGTTGCGGAAATCTTCAGGCAGCTTGTCATTGGTAGCCATTCCCGCTTCCCAGGAGCCCATGTACCACATGGCTGCACGGCCCTGAGTGAACAGGTTCTGCGATGCGCCGTAATCTGCTGTCATGAACGATTCCTGGAACAGCTTGGTGTCTCTGGCCTGGGCCAGCAGCTCAGCAGCCTTCGTGAAGTTCTCATCGCCAGTGAAATTCTTCTTCTTCGCTACCGCATCCAGCATCAGGTTCTGATCGCCGGTGAGGCGTACGACAAGATCCTGGAAGAAGGCCGCGAAGCTCCACAGGTCCTTACCGTTCATCGACATCGGCTCAATGCCTTTGGCGCGGAACTGCTTGCCCGCTTCCAGCAGCTCGGCATAGGTGGAAGGAATCTTGATACCGTTGTCATCGAACAGCTTTTTGTTATAATAGATCACTTCATAGTCACTGTTGCGGGGCAAGCCGTAGAGCTTGTCGTTAAAGGTGAATGATTTGTACACGCCCGGCAGGAATTTGTAAGTATCTCCTTCGTATTCCGCAGGGTTCAGCTCTTTCACATAGCCGGCTTGTACCAGCGTATTCAGCTCTGCTCCGCCGTGAACCATGGTCACATCCAGCGCTTCGTTGGAGGCCATGTACGCCTTCAGCTTGTTTTTGAACGGCTCCTCGGCAAGGGTTTCGATATCGATCTTGACATTGGGGTTCGCTTTGATATAGTTGTCGATTACCATTTGCTCTGCCAGACCCTGGCCCGATTTACGGTCGGGAAGGTTCGAGAACAGACGCAGCGTTACTTCCTTGTCCGCAGAGCCGGCTGTGCCGCCGTTCGTGCCGCTGCCTGCATTATTGTTCTTGTCATTGCCGCCTCCGCATGCGCTGAGCACCGAGACTGCCGCAAGGGCCGTAACCAGCAGTATATTACGTGTGGATTTTGAATTCATAGCCATGTCATTTCCCCCTAATTGTTATGGATCGTGGGTTGCCTTCTTTGTTTCTGAACACATCGTACCAGAGCACCAGAGCCAGGGTCAGTAGAGAAAAAGAGAGTAAAGTTGAAAATTGTCGACTTCAATCGTCAGCTCCCTTGTGTATACCCGGCATTACGCATAAGATAAAAAACAAAAAGGTTAGTGATCCTGTGCTGCGCTACTACTTGAATATGAACCTGCGATACAAGATAACCATACTGATCTTCCTGCTGATTACAGGGGTGGCCTGCACGCTGGGCGCTTACTCCTATAAGATCTCCAAGCAGCAGATTATCAATAAGGTGAGCAATTCCAACCAGAGTGTGCTCAAGCAGATTGACAGTAATCTCGCCCGTATGCAAAAGACGTTAGCCGACTGGGTCACCGTATTCAGCCTCGCTCCAGTCGTCCAGGACACTCTGAGGAGCAATACCCCGGATTCGGCGAAGATCGAGAACCAGCTCTATAACGGACCCACCGCGTCGATCATGAACCAGATGCTGGTGACCGGAAGCTTCGACTATCTGGCTCTGTATGGCAGCTTGTCCGAGCCGCTGTTTCAGGTCGCTACCGATGACAGCAGCGGTGCGTATAGTTTGAGCAAAATTACCTCAAATGATACTTATAAACAGACCGTTGCCTTAAACGGTGCCTCCTACTGGTTCCCGCTGACGGAAGAGAATAATGTATTCATTCAGAGCAACCGCAATGACAAGCTCGGCATGACCCGGATTATCCGCGATATTGTGAACGGGAACCGGATCGGCTTTGTATTCGTCGGCATTAATCTGGAGACCATCCGCCGAACCTATCTGACGAATCTGTATGACAAGGATCACGGCATCCTCATTCTGAGTGAACAGGGCGCACAGCTGCTGTCGGCAGGCAAAGAGACCTACAGCCCCGAAGCCGTAGACTTCGTGATGAAGCAAGCCAAGGCCGGCATTCTGTCCGGCAACACCATCGTCAGCCTGGAGGGCAAGGATACGCTGCTGAATTACAACATCAACGAGGATGGCTGGATCACTCTGTACAGTGTTCCACTGCGTTCGCTGACCCAAGAGCTTAATTCCATCAAATCGGCAGTGCTTGTGATGGTATTAGCCAGCCTGGTGCTGAGCATTCCTCTGCTGATGTTCTTCTCCTCCTTCCTGACCGCGCCGATCAAGACGCTGCTGCTGTCCATGCGGCGCTTCCAGAACGGGCAGTTCGAGGAGAAGGTGGAGATCAAATATTGGGATGAGATCGGCCAGCTGAGCCGGGGCTACAATAATATGGTCGGCAACATCAAAGCGCTTGTGGACGATGCCTATCTGCTGAAGCTGAAGGAGCAGGAGGCAGAGCTGAAGGCACTGCAATCGCAGATCAACCCCCATTTTCTCTACAACATGCTCGACACGATCTTCTGGGAAGCGGAGGCGGCAGGACAGGACAAAATCAGCGAGATGGTGATCAACCTCTCCCGGCTCTTCCGGTTAAGTCTGAATCAGGGCAAGAGCTTCACCAGCGTAGCCAAGGAAAAAGAGCTGATCGAGCTGTATCTGTCGCTCCAGAAGATGCGGTTCCAGGAATCTCTGGAGTATGTGATCGACATTCCTGAGGAGCTGTACGTCTATGTCATCCTGAAGCTCAGCCTGCAGCCGTTCATTGAGAACGCGCTGATCCACGGCATTGAACGCAAGCGCGGCGGCGGACGGGTAAGCATCAGCGGACAGCGGACCGGAGATCAGCTGAGGTTCGTGATTGAGGATAACGGGGGCGGAATGAGCAGCGAGACGCTGCAAAAGATTCTTGCCATGCCTGACGAGACAGATGTGTATACTGCCCGGGATGTCGGCGGCTATGCGGTGCAGAATGTACAGGCACGGCTGAAGCATTTTTATAAAGGTGACTATGCCTTGAACTATACCAGTGTCCCCGGAGAGGGAACTCGCGTGGAGATCGTAGTTCCGGTGATCGTAAATGACATGCAAGAATAAAAGAAGCCGGGGCGAATAAACAATACGAATACAGATCGGAGGGGATGTCCCTTGTATAATATGATTATTGTGGACGATGAGGAGCGGGCGCGGGTAGGCATAAGGACTCTGATTGACTGGCATTCGCACGGCATCCATATTGCAGGCGAAGCCAGAGACGGCCTGGAGGCACTTGAACTCCTGGATACTTATTCCGTCGATATCATGCTAACGGATATCCGGATGCCGCAAATGGACGGCCTGGAGTTAATCAAGGTTGTCTCGGAGAAATACCCCCGCGTCAAATCGGTCATTATGAGCGGATATGATGATTTCGCCTATGCCCAGCAAGCGATAAGATCCGGGGTCAGCAACTATCTGCTGAAGCCGAGCCGCCGTCAGGAGATTCTGAGTACGGTTCTGGCCATCACGGAGCAGATTCAATCCGAGAAGCTGGAGATTACCACGCTTGAGCATCTGCGGCAAGGCTTCCGGGAGAGTCTGCCCCTGCTGAAGGAGAAGACGTTAAGCCAGCTCATTCTCACTGAGAGCCCCGCGTATTCCCGGCTGCTGGCTAATCTGAAGATGAACCAGCTGGTTTTTCCCTATTTGCTGTACGGCATCATTCTGCTGCGGATCGACAATTTCCAGCTGCTGCATGAGAAGTATATGCATGAGGATACGGAGCTGCTGAAGTACGGGCTGAAGAATATTTGCGAGGAGTCGCTGCCGGAGGCTGTGCTATGCGTTGCCTTCGAGCATCAGGACGATATTGTGCTAATCCTTAATATGGACGAGCTGCCGGATCAGGAGGAATTAAGCGGTTATATCCGGATTATTCAGGAGAATATCGCCAGCTTCCTGAAATTCACCGTGTCCGCCGGGATCGGAAGTATCGACAAGAATATCGGGCATCTGCGCCATTCGTTCGTGGAGGCCTGCCAGGCCTTGAATACAACCAACTACACCGGCATCGCTAAAATCGTGGAGTACAGCGGAGAATTCGATGCCGAGTCCTCTCAATCCTCCTACCCCCTGCATGAGGAGCAGGAGGTGCTGAAGGCGGTACGCGGCGGTTCCCCCGCAGACATCGCCGATAAGCTGACGCTGTTCAACGTAGCCCTGCAGCCCGAGACGGTGTCCAGGGACCAGGTGATCAAATCGAGCTTCGCCCTGTTCTTCGCCCTGTATAAATTATGTATCGAGAACAATGTCAATGTAAATAAAGTCTTTGGGCAGAATCTGACCGAGCTGATCCATGTCCTGTCCCGCTCCAGTCTGGATAATCTGTTCCAGTCTCTGCTGGAGACGGCCCAGCGGGTGAGTGAGCATCTGACGTCCAAGAAGAACAGCAACAAGCTGCTCGAAGCGGCCAAGAGCTATATCGGCGAGCACTTCATGAAGGATATCAACCGCGAGATCGTCGCCAGGGAGATCTATATTACCCCGGGATATTTAAGCCTGCTGTTCAAGCAGCAGCTTAAGATCAGCTTCATCGATTATCTGCATAAGGTCCGCATCGAGCATGCCTGCCAGCTATTCAAAGATCCCGGAATGCGGATCGAGGATATCGCTCTGCAGTCCGGGTACAACGACACGAAATACTTCTACCAGGTATTCAAAAAGTATAAAGGGCTCACGCCCAATCAGTTCCGCAGCAATACGGAATAATGGATATTGTTCATACTGCCCGCCCTGCTCCCTGCACCGGATGCTTCATATGCGTGCAGGGGCTTGTGGCCGCACCCGGTCCAATTGTGTTCGGTTTTTAACATACATTTTGGTCCACGCGCCGCATCCAGGCCAATTGTAATCGGTTTTTCAATTACATTTGGTCCACGCGCCGCATCCAGGCCAATTGTAATCGGTTTTTCGATTACATTCGGTCCACTCGCCGCATCCAGGGCAATTGTAATCGGTTTTCCGATTACATTTGGTCCACGCGCCGCATCCAGGCCAATTGTGATCCGTTTTTCGATTACATTTGGTCCACGCGCCGCACCCGGTCCAATTGTGATCGGTTTTTAACATACATTTTGGTCCACGAGCCTCGAAAGGCCAGCAGCCTCTCCAAAGGAGAAGCTGCTGGCCTGCTTGTGTAGGTGGCACTAAAGAGCCGATGTTGAGTTATTGACCGAAATTGCTGTACTATGACCAAAATGCTGTGTTTTCGCACCATATTTCTGCTCATTGCACCGGAATGCTGAGCTCTGTCCCGCCGGAGGTGAGTACAATAATACGCTCTCCATCAAGTTTAACATTGAGCCGATCTTCAGGAGTCTGTTCCAGCATCAGGCCGAGTTCCTTTGCCCCGTCTGTCAGCGGCGCAGATGAAGGGTCGCCGTACACAGCAGAAGCCAGCCAATGAACTCCAGGCTCCAGCGATGCCGACAGGGTAGGCAGCACAGTCCGTGGATGAAGCAGGTTCGTGTTGGCATTCGGCGAGATAAGCTGAGCCTTGGTATAACCCATCAGCCCCTTGATGGCGCTTGTGCCCCATGGGGTCGCTGCCGCCGCCTCCAGTTCGTCCAGCTGCTGAGCAGGCTCCGCCTCCTGACCCAGCGCGAATCCGCCCTCGGCGGCATCCAGGGCCCGGCCCGTCTCGATCCGGTGAATCCGGATATGCCACGGCAGACCGGCTACCACCCATGTGCGTACCTCAACATCAGCCCAAGGCTTCCAGACGGACCGCAGGACGTTGTCCGTAATCTCTGATTCCAGATTCCGCCGCCGAACGCGGTACAGATTGTCCCCGCCTTCGCTGAGCGCCAACATGGAATCATAGGCTCCCTGTGCTAATCCCCATTCCGCACGCGGCACACTGAAGCCGAAGCCGGTGGAATAGACGAATTTCTCGTATTTGGCCGAGGTATGGGTATGCTCATTGGTGGACAGATGCCCGCTGTTGAAGGTGGCCACATGACCGGAAGCCGGTTCGCGGACCAGAACCAGATGCGGCGGATGCTGCACCGTCACAGCCGGAAGCTCCGGCAGCGGCAGCTCCGGTTCTCTCCAGAACGGATGCTCCGCGCCGAGGGCAAGCGGCAGGAAGGTCTTCAGCGCCCAGTAGGGCGAGCCGGG
The DNA here is from genome assembly GCF_038006885.1 of Paenibacillus sp. FSL R7-0302. Lineage (NCBI taxonomy): Bacteria > Bacillati > Bacillota > Bacilli > Caryophanales > Paenibacillaceae > Paenibacillus > Paenibacillus sp. FSL R7-0302. The sequence goes on along the minus strand of NZ_JBBOWB010000001.1, from coordinate 1,526,028 downwards.
AGCATTATAATTCTCCGCCATGACCAGATTCGGATACGTGTATCCGATGGTCAGCACACCGGCTGCATCGAAGATAGGCTGGCGGAACCACCAGCGCAGGTTGCGCAGGACGATGCCTTTGACCACACCGGCAGGGAAGCCTTCCACCTCTGCATACGCCAAGGCGCTCCAGAAAGCAGACTGGGCGAACCGGTACGCCAGACTGCGGCCATAGGGAAGCGCAGCGCCGTCCGGGGCGAACCAGCCTATGAATTCAGCGGCGAACAGCCGGGCGCGTTCCTTGAACAGACGGGAACGCTCCGGGTCCTCCCGCTCCATCAGCTTGGCATACAGCAGCGAATAGTAATGGATGGCGAAGGGCCCATAATAATCGCAGTGTCCGCCAACACCGTCACTGTACCAGCCTTCACCCAGATAAAAGGCATCCATCCGCTCCAGATTCCGCTCTAGTTGAACCGCATCATAGGGGCGTCCTATCGTACGGAACCCGACATTCACCAGCACGTTGAAGAACAGCCAGTTGCAGTCATAGCAGGGACGGGAATTGATCTGGTTCAGCCAGTTGTATAGATGCTCCTGCTCCTGCTTGTCAAGCGGCAACCAGATATGCTCCGGCACTGCCGCCAGCGCGAAGCCGAAGGCGGCCATCTCGACCAGACGCTGGTCATAGTCCCTTACATCACCCCAATACTCCTCATGGGCCGGATCGGTGCCGTGCCGGATGCCTTCCAGCACAGTGGCCCATAGTTCACTGTTCCCGCCTCCGGCGAGCAGCGGAATTAGTCCCCAGAGCACCCGGGAGAAGCCCTCCATTCCGGCGGTGGCTGACGGATAGCTCGCTCCCGTAATCCCGATCTCAAGTCTTGCGCTGCCTCTGCTATAGAGCGGCTGAAGCGGCTCTGTCAGCTGCTCAAGGGCAGCCAGCAGGTCGTCCCGGGTCTTCAGCGGATTGCTCTGAATCCCCAGCTTGCCCGTCGCCGGATCGCCTGTCCCCAGATTTCCAATTCCCCGAGTCATCTTGTTGTTCGTCATTATCGTACTCCTCCTACTCCCAATAGAACGGGCCTGCTCCCTTAATCCGGGCCAGTGCCTCGACATAGAAGAAATCCCCGTAGATCAGCGGCACATCGATGTTCCGGTCCTCAGGAAAGTTACTGGTGCCGTGAAGCAGCAGGCCCTGTTCGGCGGGATTGTCCCAAGTTCCGTAATTGCGGTAGAGAGATTCCGTGATTCTCAGCGCCCCGTTCCGGTAGACAGGAGCCTCTGATTCTTCCACCAGCCCGGCCAGCAGCAGCAGACCGCTTGCCGCACAGGAACCGGCCGAAGAATCGCGAATCTCGCCAACATCGCCGGGAGCGCGGAAATCCCAATGCGGCACCTGATCCTCCGGCAGCCGGGTCAGGAAGAAATGCGCAACCTGCTTGGACGCATGCAGGTAGCTAGGCTTGCCCGTATGGTGATAGGCCAGCGCAAGCCCGTATAGTGCCCAAGCCGCGCCGCGCGACCAGGCCGATTCCGGCGCATAGCCCTGTCCGCCCAGCTTCTCTGCCACTTCGCCCGTCTCCGGGTTGAAGTTGACAATATGATAGACGGAGCCGTCCGGCCGGATGAAATGCTCCAGCACCGTATCCATATGTGCCTCCGCGATATGCCGGTAACGCGGGTCTCCAGTAACTTCGGAGGCCCAGAACAGCAGGCTGGTGTTCATGCTGCAGTCAATGATGGCGACCCCGCTGTTGTCCTCGCCTTCTCTCCAGGGATTCCAGGCCCGGATGTAGCGGCCCTTCAGGTTGAAGCGGGCGGCCAGATAGTTGGCGGCCTTCAGCCCGCGGACCCGTGATTCTTCACTGCCCGTCAGCTTGTAATTGGCAACGCTGGTCAGCAGCCACATGAAGCCCAGGTCATGGTCCAGCTTCACATAGCCATCCAGTACCTCATCCAGCCGCTCCTCGCAGCGCTCGGCTACCGCTTTCAGGCTCTCATCGCCGCTCCCTGCGTAGAGCTGCCAGAGCATGCCCGGCCAGAAGCCGGCAGTCCACCAGCTCGGCACTTCCAGGACATACTTACCGCCTTGGCTGGCATGCGGGAACTCCGCCCCGATGCTGATACTGTTCGTTCTCGTCTTCTCCAGCGCCTTACTCCAAGCCTCATCTACCCATGTCTGATCTATGGTTCTGCTCATCTGAATCCCGCCTTTATCTGAATGGTATACGCCTGCCGTCATCTACAGAAATTCAAAAGTAAACAACAATACGCCTTCCGCCCCGGGCTGGAGAACCTGAAAGTCCAGACTATGCCACACCTTGTCCTGGCCATAGTGATCCTGGTACACATGTGCGGTAATCTCCGGCCGGACGATCTGCGGATTATAGGTTACCTCAACGCCGTTCCCCTCAGCAGCTCCCGGCAGCCTTACGCTCCCCGGTTCCCGCACCTCCGGTCTGCGCCACGTTACGAACCGTTCCGTCCAGCTTGCCGGAGCTCCGTCATAGCGGTAAGTGTCCGTCAGCTCCAGACGGGGCAGCTCCAGACGGGGCAGCTCCTCCTTATGCCAGACCAGCGAACGGACCAGGGATTGCAGTCCGGCTACCGGGTATGCCCGGGCCAGCTCCAGCATCAGCTCATCCTTCGCCTCCGCTGCCGATGCATACAGCACCGTTGCCTGGAACTCCCGTCCTGCCCCCTGGTACTGGCCGTCAATAATCGGCACACTGTGGCCCTGCGACCCGTTACAGTCATAGCCGTAACGGCCGGCACCGAAATAGTCCGCCGTGTACTCACCGCTGCCCAGATCGGCCGCGAAGATCTCCCCCCGGCCGCTCAGAATGAATTGGCCCAGGTCATTATGATTATGCGGCTCGTCGTTATGGCCGCCCTTGGCCGCGAAGCCGAAGGCGCCGGCAGCGGAGATATGCCGTGCTACCAGCCAGGCTGCATCGGGCAGATAGCTGCTGCCTGCCTCCCACGACTCCTTCTCCTCTCCGGCTCTTGTCCAGATCAGATTGCGCAGAGCCGGTGCGAAGCGGCTGCAATGATCCTCTGTGAACGGGGCGCGGAGCGCAGAAGGCGGGCGCAGGACATCCGGATAGACGTCCGCCAGATAATGGGAGAGTCCCATATGCACCCGCACCCGGGGCACGGAATCGGAGAAATTAGCGACATTGCTGCCGTCTATGAAGCATTGCTGCTGGAAGCGGGCGATCTGTGCCACCTTCTCCTGCTTGAACCAGTCCAGCGTGCCTCCGCTTCTTGCACGGAGCAGATCGCTGTAATAAGTGAAATAGCCGAACCCGTAATTCCAGTAGCCCAGCCCTTCCTGGCAGGCCCCGTCTGCCCCGAAGCCCTGCAAATAATAATTCATGCTGCTCTCTGTCTTCAGCAGGATCTCCGCCAGCATGTCCTTGTCCTTCACAAGCAGCAGTGCAGCCGCCCCGACAGAGCCTGCGCAGACCGCCGCCCAATTGTGAGTCGAGGTCTCCCAGAAATAAGGGCCATGTGCAAGGAACGGCCGGAAGATTCGATTCTCCACCTCACTGCGTATCCGGGAGCGGAGCAGCAGCGGGAGTCGCTCTCCGAGCAGCAGCAGACATTCGCTTAAGGTAAAGCCTGTCTCGGAGGAGAACAGATCGATATGGCGGTTGATCTCAGCAGCCTCATGCTTCTCAGGAAGATGGGCGGGAACACACCATGTGTACTCATCGCAGATCGCCCATAGAATATCTGTAAGCTGCTCCAGAGCTGCTGCGTTCTCCGGCTCCAGCAGACTAAGGAACACATACGTATTCAGTCTTCTTCTCCGTTCAAAATAAGGCCGCTCATACTCCAGTCTCGACCCCGTCTGCCGGAAAAGGGTAAACAAACTATATGTCAGCAGCGGTATAGGCTGCCCTTCCAGCCTCCGTGCCTCTGCACGAATCTCACTGAGACTGGCTTGTAAGACTTCAGAAGATCCCGCCTCACTCCAAAAAGCGGCCGCATCCCCTTGCGGATAATATAAGCTGAGATCTGCCGGCTTCATGTTCTCTACGATTGCCTTAAGTTCCTGTATGTTCATGCCCAAGCTCCCTCTCCTGTTCGCTGTGTCTGTATCCCTTATTCCAAAGCATGGTCCCGCATCACATTCTCGCCGTCCGCGATTCTCCGGGCCGTCCATTTCATGTCTTCTCCCGACCAGAAGGGGTCAGCCGGAGGCAGCCCCAGCGGCAGGAAAACAGCAGCGCACAGATACAGACTGCCCGTATTAATGTAGCTCTCGGCCAGCTCCGGCTGATAGCCGTAGATCCCCGGCTGCAGCCAGCCGTTCTCATCCAGCGTGCCCGGGTATTGCATAATCCGGCTAATGACAGCGGTCAAAGCGCAGCGCACCTGGGCCGGGGGCAGCGAATCTTCCAGGAGATGCTGGAGCGCCGCCTGCGACAGCAGCTGAAATGCCCCGAACCGGTAAACGATCGAACGCCCAAGGAACGGATACGTTCCGTCCGGGGCGATGCTGCGCTCCAGCACGGAGGCATATCTCTGCGCCCGCTGCTGGACCAAGGGTCTAAGCCGGGCATACTCCTCATTCTCCTGTTCGAAAAGGGTAACCACATCCAACAGCATCGGCTGAATGACAAAGCTGTTGTAATAATCCCAGTGAAAATCCTTTCCGTCCCCGTAGACCCCGTCACCCTTGTACCAGTTCATGAACATGTGGACCGCATAACCCACCCGCATCCGGTCATACTCCGGGTCGCCGAGCAGGTATAGGGCTGCTTCCACCATCGCACTGAACAGCAGCCAGTTGCTGCCGCTGGGGGCGGTCCGCCGCGTCTGCTTGAGCGCCGCAATCAGATTGCTTTTGACCCGTGTGTCCAGCCGGGCTGTAACCGCTTTCGGTGCCCGCACCAGAGCATGGGCCAGAAATGCCGCATCGACCAGCGGCTGGCCCTCGGTCTTGAATTCCATATAGTCAGGCGACTGCGGATCGACCGCCGCAGCAATTGCTTCCAGCATCAGCCCGGCATAACGGGCCCTCAGCTGCTCTTCTTCACCCTCAAGCCCCTGAAGCTCCAGCCAGGGAGCCATTCCGCAAGCCAGCCTTGCAAAAGCTTCCAGATGCGCAAACTGGCTGCGCCCGCTATGAAACTCCGCAGGTAACTGTTCTTTCAGTTTCCGCGCGGAGAGCGCCTCCAGGACCGGCGTTCCAATCCGCAGCATCGTATCCAGCCAGTATTTACGCTGTTCTATCCCACTCATCCCTAGTTCCACCCTCTCAGGTATTCTTCTTCTCTAGTGTATTGTGGTATTATTGCAATGTCTTTGCGAATAGTGATGAAATATTGCGTAAATTGTGATCAACATGAAAGGGGCAGTGACAATGAAGCATGCCCGGTATTATGAAACGTTCGACGGCGATATTCTGGCCGGTATCGGCAATTCTCCGATCTCTCCGACGAGGGATTTCCATATCCATGACCACTATGAAATCTTCCTGTTCCTCGGCGGCAGCGTGAACGGCTTCGTGGACCAGTACAGCTATCCGCTGGAGCGCGGCGACGTCCTGTTATTCAATAATCATGAGATTCATAAAATCATCAACCGGTCCCCAGAGCCTTATAAACGGCTGACCATTCATTTCAAAGCCCCGCTGGTCTACCCGTTCTGTACGGCGACCACGAATCTGCTGGCCTGCTTCCAGAACCGCCAGCCCGGGGAGAATAACCTGGCGCGGATGGAGGAGCCGCTGCTCTCAGAGTATACCGACCTCTCCTCCCGGCTGATTGCAGCTCTGGAGCGCAAGCAGTACGGCAGCGAGGTGCTGGCCCTGACGTATCTGATTCAGCTTCTGGTGCTGGTCAACGAGCTGTACAGCCGCTCCCGTGCTGCCGTGCCCAGCACCATCTCTTCCCATATTCAATCTGCCATGAGCTATATCGACAACCACCTGCACATGAATCTATCGCTGGATCACATCGCCGGGGAGCTGGGCCTGGATAAATACTATCTCAGCCATCTGTTCAAGCAGCAGACCGGAGGCACCATCTACCGTTATGTCCTGCTCAAAAAGATCGCGTTATCCAAGCAGCTTCTGTCCGCCGGCAACTCCGTGTCCGATACCTGCTACCTGTCCGGCTTCAATGATTATGCCAATTTCATCCGCACCTTCAAGAACATTACGGGCATCCCGCCGGGAAAATACGGCAAATAAAGACGGCAGCGCCTATCCGCAGCGCTGCCGTAAAATGAACGATATAACTCGAAGCTTCGTCGTCACTGCGGTGAACATTTGGACTTCCGGCCGCTGCCCAATTTAGATTCCTTGATTAGAACCGCTCTTCGCGGTAGAAATCCAAATACAAAGGCGGTCGCTAGCGCTCCTTCAGTTCCAAATTTCCCCTCCGCTTCTTTTTGCTTTTTGTTAGTAACCCCGTTCCCCTCCCCTATACTCCGTAGGACTTACGCCCGTATAGTCCTTGAACACCTTGGAGAAATAATGCTGGTCGCCGAAGGACAGCAGCTCCGACAGCTCCTTCACCTTCAGCTCTGGCCTCAGCGCAATCAGCCGACAGGCTTCGGCTATCTTCAGCCGCATGCTGTAATGCACGAAGGTCTGGTGCGAATAGCGCTTGAAGATCCGGCTGACATAGGAAGGGCTCACATGGAACTTAAGCGCGGCCTCGGTAATGGAGAGCGGAGCGTAGAGCTGCTCCTGTACATATTGCTCCAGCTGCTTAAACAGCTCTTCGCTGCTCTTAGGCCGCTGCTGCCCGGCAGAGATCGCTCCCTCCGGCAAACCTATTCTGCTGCCCTCCTGCTCCTGCAGATGGGCGACCAGCCGCTGCATCACTTCGGCCAGCTGCTGCCGCTCCACCGGCTTCAGCAGATAATCGAATACCTGCAGATTCAGCGCTTTGCGCGTATACTCGAAGTCGCTGTAGCCGCTGATCAGCACCGCCTTGAGCGCCGGATTCACCTGCCTGCACTGCCCGATCAGCGCAAGCCCGTCCAGCTTGGGCATGCGGATATCGGTCAGCAGGATATCCACCGGGTTAGTCTTGATGTATTCCATGGCATCCAGCCCGTTCGAGGCGGTGGCGGATATACGGACAGGCAGCTCCATAGACTGCAAAAGAGCCTCGATATTCCGCAGAATCGGCTTGCTGTCCTCTGCAATGATAGCGGTATACATAGCGGTCCCTCCCGGTTCTAGTAGAAGTCTTTACTCATAGATGCGATAATCTGGACCGTGGCACCCTTTTCCCCGCCCAAGTGGTTGTAGATGTTGAAGAACAGCCGGTTCCTGTACATCAGCTTCAGCCGGTTCACCGTATTCACAATCCCCATATTCCCAATTCCTGAGGTATCATGCCGAAGCTCGCTAACCCCGGAATCCGAGTCCTCAATATTGTCCAGAATCTCCCTGATCCTGCCCGGCGCGAAGCCTTCTCCGTTATCCCGGATTTCGATGGCCCACAGGCCGTTATATACCTTCACCCGCACCTCAATCCTCCAAGGAGGGTCCGTATTCTTAAAAGCATGCTCGATACAATTCTCCACGAACGGCTGAATCACCAGCCGGGGCAGCTCAATCCGCTCAAGGCCCCCGTCCCCGTCAATCTCCCACTCCAGGTCGTCCTCGAAATTATGCTGAATCAGGGACAAATAATGCCGGGTATGCTTCAGCTCCTCCGTCAATGTCACATGCTGATAAGGGGAGGACACAATATACCGCAGGCTGTCCGACAGATGCTTGCACATTTCAGTCACCACGCTATTCTTCCCTTCCTGAGCGGCAATACTGATCAGATACAGCACATTATGAATAAAATGCGGGGCGATCTGGGCCTGCAAGGCGGAATTCCGCGACTTCACTTCTTCGTGGAGCGCAAGCTTTTCCCGTTCGATGGATTCCTGCAGCCGCTCCAGCAGCTCCTGAAAAGCGCTATTCAGTTGAATCAGCTCATTGTTGTGGGTACGGGGGCCTGTCTTCATATTCAGGTTGCTGTAGTTCATCCGCAGAATCTGGCTGCGCAGCTTGCGGATCGGAAGCAGCAGGTTCCGGGTCGAGAAGTAAATGAAAATGAACGAGAACAGTATCAGCGCGGTGATCAGCAGAATGGAGAGGTATTTCACCGAATTGACCGGGCCCAGCACCACATTCTTGGGGTTCACCACGTAGGTAGTCCAGCCCGTCTCAGCAGAGCGGTGGTAAGCCACATAGTTCTGGCCGCTGCTCAGATAGATTCCGTTAGCTGTTGCAGATTCAGAGGGAGACGCTGCGAATTCGGGGACCTTCTCCTCTTCCCGCAGTGCCGGAGAGCTGGAGACCAGCCGCTGGTCCTGATCCATAATATAGACTTTGCCGCCCGCCAGGCCCGCAGCAGATCTGTTCAAATACCGCTGGTCGAGCTGCACCGCCAGATAGCCGAACACCTGACCATTCTGGTTCCTGATCGCCCGCACAAAAGAGATGGCATCCGCCCCCTGCCGGTACAGCGCGTAACCGCTTGCATTCCAGGTCGGCAGGTTGCTGCTCTCTTCCAGAAACGGCCTGAGCGAAGCCGGGCTATCCGCATATCCGATATAGGATGCCACCCGCTCCCCTGTCAGATCATAGATCATCATATCCTCAATGTTCAGACTCGGCCCCAGCGCCTGGAACATGATGTCTTTCAGCCGGCGGCTCCGGGTCAGCCCTTCGAGGGTGAGCTGCGAATAATCACCTGCGGACAGCAGCGTGAACACCTCTTTGTTCGACAGAATCCGCTGGGAGAGCTGGTTCTGGTTACTGATATACAGGTTCAGCTGGTCGCTGACCTGGACAGCCGCCCGCTTCATTTCGTTCTCCGTCTTGTCCTTGAGCGGCTGGATCACCATATAATTCACGTAGACCAGGAAGCAGCCCAGCACAATCAGCAGCAGCAGCATGAAGGTGAAGAAGAACTTTGTTTGCAGACTGGCCTGAACCCTGCCTCCGCGTAATTTCTGTACAATAGTCGCCAAGCCCGAGCCCTCCCTGAACCTTAGGATGCTGCCTACTTTACAACCAATCGGGCGAAATGACAAGCCATCCCCGGAGTTCAGAATATTACACAGAAAGTGTCAAGTACAAACATGTACCTTGCGCCGTCCTCATTCTATAATGGGCAATGTAAACGGATTCAGTTCACAGAAAATACACTACGGGGGCGATCACATGAGTAAGCAAATGAAGAAAATCGCGACAGGCCTGCTCGCAGGAATCATGACCTTAACGCTGGCGGCATGCGGCTCTGACAATTCAGGTAAGGGCAATGCTGCGGCAACGGACAGCGGAGGCGGTAACAGCGGAGGCAGCAGCAGCGGCAAAAAGGTAACCATCGAGCTGGCCATCTCCAAAAGCTCGCAGGATTCAGCGTTCGTGGCCCAGGATGTGCTGGATGAATTCGAGCAGAAAACCAACATCAAAGTCAATCTCCAGTTACTTCCAGCAGAGCAGACTGCCACGGTACTCCAGACCAAGCTGGCTGTTGACGAGGTGCCTGATCTGATTCAATATAATCTCGCCAGTGCGACCACGGACCTGAATCTAGAGCGTAATTTCGAGATTCTCGATAATGAGCCTTGGGTGAGCCGGCTGCTGAATAAGGATGTGCTCTCCGCTTACGATCATGTCTACAGCTTCCATTACAGCCAGGATACAGGGATGCAGGGAGTCGTCTATAACAAGGATATCTTCAAGGACTTGGGGTTGAGCATTCCGAAGAACTACGAGGAATTCCTGGCCGTGTGCGAGAAAATCAAGGCCAGCGGCATTACGCCGGTGTTCATGCCGTTCAAGGATAACTGGGCGGCGAATATCTGGCCGGCAGCCGCTTTTGCTGACTGGGCAGCCAAGAATGAGCCATCCCTGTTCGAGGACATTAATGCCGGCCGCAAAAAGTGGTCCGATGTCCCTGAATTCGCCACCTTCCTGGACCAGCAGTATGAGGTCTACAAGAAGGGCTACACCAATACAGACATTCTCAGCGACAGCTACGATATGGCCGTGGGCAAATTCCTGAATAAGGAAACGGCGATGATGTTCATGGGCGACTGGCTGATCGTGAACGTGGCCGAGAAGGACCCGAATGTGCATCTGGGCCTGTTCGCCATCCCTTCCTCTGAAGATGCCAATCTCGGTGCAAGCCCGCTGGGCGGCCAGCTGTTCATTCCGAAGAAAGCCAAGCATATGGATGAAGCGAAGAAATTCCTGGAGTTCCTCGCCACCAAAGAGGTTGCCCAGAAAATGGTCGACAGCCAAGGCTCCGTCTCCAACTTCAGTGATGTCACAACACCGACGCTTCCCGAATACAAGCAGGAAATTGTCGATCAATATATCACGCCTAAGAAGACTACGCTTACTACCGATGCTTATATGATCGTGGACCGCAGCGAGCTGTACCGCCTGCTTCAGGATGAATTCGCCGGCGGTCTGGACGCCAAGGGCGTACTTAAGGCCTGGGATGAGAAATTCAGCCAGCTGATGAAGGACAAAGGCGCAGAAGGCTTTTAAATCAAGTATCTAATCTGATTAAGCATACAGCAGGCAGAATAGAGTCCGGCCAGGGCTTTATTCTGTCCTGGGCTATATAGGAGTGTGAAGAGATGAACGTATCCAAGAAGCTATACTCATATTATCTAATCTGGCCTGCGCTGCTGATCTATTCAATTTTTTTCGTGCTGCCCGCGCTGATCGGACTCTTCTATTCCTTCACCGACTGGCGGCTGGACAGAGAAGCGGTTAAGTTCATCGGCTGGGACAATTTCGAACGGATTTTCACAGATCGAACGCTATTGCTTGCGATGAAAAACACAGCGATCTTCGCCATCGTTACCGTACTCGGCAAAAATCTGCTCGGCATCGCGCTTGCGGTCGCTCTGAACATGAAGCTGAAATCCAAGAACCTGCTGCGGGCGATTTTCTACTCCCCGTCGATTCTTAGTGTTCTCGTAATCAGCATTGTGTTCACGCCCATGCTGCGCTCCGACGGGACGATTAACCGCATCTTCGAGGCGGTGGGTCTGCCTTCACTGAGCCAGGCCTGGCTGACCAATCCGGCTCTTGTCATCTGGACAGTTGCCTTCGTGTCCATCTGGCAGCATACCGGCTTCCAGATGGCGATCTATCTGGCCGGGCTCCAGTCGATCTCAAAGGAATATTATGAAGCCGCCACCATTGACGGCGCCGGCTCCTGGCGCAGCTTCCGCAGCATCACGATTCCGCTGCTGCTCCCTGCGATCAACATCAATCTGATGCTGACCCTGATCGGCGGCCTCAAGGTATTCTCCGAGGTATTCGTGCTCACCGGCGGGGGACCCGGCAATGCCTCCCAGGTGGTCGGTACCATCATCCTCCGCTCGTTCGGGGAAGGCAGCTGGGGGCTGGGCACAGCCGTCAATACCCTGCTGTTCGCTGCTGTAACTGTCATCGCCATTCCCCTGCTGATCTTCATGCGGCGTAAGGAGGTATCGGAGTAATGAGCTTTTCCCGTAAAATGGCCTGGCGTAACTATCTGGTGGAGGGGTTCCTGATCCTGGCCTCGCTCCTGATTATCCTGCCGCTCCTGATTATGCTGTTCGGCAGCTTCATGACCAGCTCCGAGGTACTGAAGTTCTCCCTGCGGCTCCCCGAGGAGTGGAAGTTCTCCAACTATACAACCGTCTTCAAGGAAGGCGGTCTGGGACGGGCATTCCTGAACGGGATGCTGATTACCGGCGTCTCTTCCATCCTGAACATCTTCACCTCCTCGGCGGCCTCCTTCATTCTGGTACGCCGGGAGACCAAGTGGTCGAATTTCCTGTACATGTTCTTCTTCATGGGCCTGATTGCCCCAATGTCCACGATCACCACGATCCGTGTCGTGCAGTGGATGGGCTTCTACGGCAGCATCACCAGCGTTATTCTGATCTACGCTTCGCTCAACACGGCGTTCAGTGTGTTCCTGTACAGCGGATTCATCCGTTCCATTCCGAAGGCGCTGGATGAGGTAGCTTTTCTGGAGGGGGCGAATACATTCTCTGTGTTCTTCAGAATCGTCACCCCGCTGATCGTCCCGGTCAACGCCACTGTAGCGATTATGGTCTTTATGTCCGTCTGGAACGACATCACCATTCCGCTCTACTTCCTGACCGACAGCTCGGACTGGACGATGCCGCTCTCGGTGTATAATTTCTACGGCAAATACAGCCGGGACTGGAACCTGATTTTCGCAGACCTTGTACTAACCTCCCTCCCCGTACTGATCCTGTATATATTCTGCCAAAAGTACATTGTTAGCGGACTTACGGCTGGAGCAGTAAAGGGGTAACCTCAGCCCTTTTTGTGGCTTTCTTGGACAAATGGATTATTCGGGCCGGAGCATCCGGACATACCCTACAGCAGACAACCTGATGCGGCATCCGGGAGAATCCGGCGCGCCTGCCCATCCGGTTGTCTGTCCGCCGGGCCCGGCGAGTCCATGAGCCAGAAGACATGAAAGGGGTTTTCATTCGTGAATACGGAAATAGCAAACCACAGAAGAAATCTAGCATCAAATTTTAATCCTTACGTGTTTGCGAGTTATGAACTTTCCTATTATTTTGGCTACGTCGCTGTCATTGATCCTGTATACAATAAGGTCACCAAACGGATTCCGGTAGGCCTTAACCCTGGTCCTATGTGCTTGAATCCAAGTGAGGATAAGCTCTATGTAGTAAATACGGGCAATGATTCGGTCACTATCATTGATGCATATAACTTTAACGTTATCAAAACCCTTCACATTGGCTCTTCGTCCACCTCTAGCGCTCCTGTTGCTATCTTCGCTGCTGCTAACGTGAACAAAGTCTATGTAGCCCATTCGGGTAACAGGGCCGTTACAATTATTGACTCCGTCACAGATACGGTTATTAAGCAAGTGGATTTGCCTAGCGGAAGCGGCTACCCTTTTGCCTTTGCCGGTAAGGTGAACAGTCTCTTTGTCTTTGTTGCATGTAAGTCTAAAGATAATGATAAAGGTAATGTTGTCGCCATTTCCGTTGACGATGATACCGCCCATCCAGTTGGGGATGATACTCCGCTTGAATTTGACGGGACCCACAACCCCTTGACCGTATACCCAGGCGGAGTGGAACTGGTCACACTTGGGCCGACTGGCATGTTGACTCATTTTGAACAACTTACAATGGGTCCCTCCAAAACTTCAAGTATGCTGGACAATACGGTATCCGGGATCTATCTGGATAACAAAATGTTATTTTGCACCTCGCGGGAAGATAGAGCCTATCTGAAAAAATTCAACAACCTGTTCATGGACCAGCAAGGAAACATCACCCATGATCAATTCACAGAAATCCCTAGCTACAAAGGCCAGGATAAAATCCGTGTTTCAAGTGATCAAAGTACTATTTGCATCACCATTCAACCCACCACTTTCCCGACAGGTGGTCTGCAAATTTACGATGTAAACGCTGCTAGCTCAAAGTTTGTTCCGCTCCCTTATGTCGGTGATTTAGCACTTTACGATGACATCATTGCCTATGTAGGACAACTGACTTCGATTCAACCGATTGCTTTGGGAAATCCAAGTAATCCCATTCCTGCTATTCCGATTGGCACAAGTCTCTCAGACCGCGTCAACGTGAAGAACATTATTTCCGGTTATAGCAATCAATCCTTGTAATGCACATTTAGTATAATAATCGAGCTGTCTCTTCAAGTCGAAATGGACTTAAGGACAGCTCTTTTTTTGCCAGAAATGCATTGTTAGCAGACTTATGGCGCGGGCGGTGAAGGGGTATCCTCTGCCCTTTTTGCGGCTTTGTTGGACAAATGGACTATTCGGGCCGGAGCATTCAGACATAACATATAGCAGACAACCTGATGAGGCATCCGGGAGAATCCGGCGCGCCTGCCCATCCGGTTGTCTGTCCGCCGGGCCCGGCGAGTCCATTATCCAGCAGCACATGAAAGGGGTTTTTATTCGTGAATACGAATATGGCAAAGCGTCGCAGAAATTTATCATCAGGTACTAATCCTTACGTGTTTGTGAGTTATGAACATTCCCTTTACTTTGGCTATATTGCTGTCGTTGATCCTGCACAAAATAAGATCATTGAACGGATTATGGTGGGCCCAAAGCCCGTATCTATGTGCTTGAATAACCAGGAGGATAAGCTTTATGTAGTGAGTAATGTCCAGGATTCGGTCACTATCATTGATGCGTATTCCTTTAAAGTTATCAAAACCCTTCCCATTAGCAGTTCGTCCGCTCAAATCGCTCCTGTTGCTATCTTCGCTGCTCCTCGCGTGAACAAAGTCTATGTAGCCCATTCTGGTGACAAGGCCGTTACAATTATTGACGCTGACAAGGACGAGGTTATTGCACAAGTGGAATTGCCTGACGGAAGTGGCTACCCGTTCGCCTTTGCCGGTAACATGAATAACGACTTTGTCTTTGTTGCCTGCAAGTCTAAAGATAATGATAAAGGTAATGTTGTCGGTATTGATGTTGAATATAACACCGCTCAACCTGTTGGGGATGATATTGAGCTTGAATTTGACGGGATCCACAACCCCTTGACCTTTTATCCAAACGGAGCGGGGCTGGTCACATTTGGACCGACTGGCATGGTGGTTGTTTCTTCATTTCATGCAATTTTAGAGTCCAAAGCTACAAGTCTGCTGGACAATACAGTATCTGGAGTATACCTGGACAACAATTTGTTATTTTGCACATCGCAAGAAGATAGAGCTTATCTGAAAAAATTTAAAAACCTATTTTTTAACGGGCAAGGAAACATTACCTATGATGAATTTACAGAACCCGCCAGCTTCAAGGGCCAAGATAAAATTCGTGCTACACGTAGTCAAAATTATATTGGCATCACCATAAAGCCCACCACTTCCCCGACAGGTGGTCTGCAACTCTACGATGTAAACACTTCTAGTTCAAAGTTTGTTCCGCTCCCCTATGTAGGTGATCTAGCGTTTGCCGGTGACAGCATGGCTTATGTAGGAGAGGTGAACTCGATTGTTCCGATTGATGTGGGAACGGCAACAGCGCTGCCCGCTCTTCTGATTGGCTACAATTCCACTGATCGCATCACCGTCAATAATATAATCTGCGGTTATAGCAATCAATCCTTGAATGTAGATTTAGTATAAAAAATTGAGCTGTCGCTTCAAGTCTAACTGGACTTGGCGGGCAGCTTTTTTTCTATCTTACTGGACATTAGGACTATTCGGGCCGGAGCATTCAGACATAACATATAGCAGACAACCTGATGAGGCATCCGGGAGAATCCGGCGCGCCTGCCCATCCGGTTGTCCGTCTGCCGGGCCCGGCGAGTCCATGAGCTAGAAGCACATGAAAGGGGTTTTTATTCGTGAATACGAATATGGCAAACTGCAGAAGGAATCTATCAGCAGCTCATCCTTATGTCTATGTAAGTTATGAAATAAATTCCAATTATGGATATATCGCTGTCATTGATCCTGTACAAGATACGATAGTCAAAAGGATTAGAGTGGGCAGCCGGCCTGGACCCATGTGCATGGACCCCGCAGAGGAAAAGCTTTTCGTGGTTAATACTGATAGTGATTCAGTTACCATCATCGATACGAATACCTTGAAGGTTCTGAATAGTGTTCATATTGGCAATTCGCTCTACAGGAGCTATCCTAATGCTATCTTCGCTGCTCCTAAAGGCGATAAAATCTACGTAGGCCATTCAGGTGATTCGAGCGTTACAATTATTGACTCCGTCACCAATGAGGTTATTAAACAAGTGGAAATGGTCCCACCCGGAATTGGCATCCCTTTCGCCTTTGCGGGCAATAAGAATAGCTCCTATGTCTATGTTGCACGCACGTTTGCTGATTTGGCACGAGATAGAGTGGTCGCTATTGGCATTGACGATGATATCGCTCATCCGTATGGTGAAGATATTGAGCTAAACTTTGAACCAACCAGCAACCCCTTGGCCGTTCATCCGGACGGGCA
Organism: Paenibacillus sp. FSL R7-0302; assembly: GCF_038006885.1. Classification (NCBI taxonomy): domain Bacteria; kingdom Bacillati; phylum Bacillota; class Bacilli; order Caryophanales; family Paenibacillaceae; genus Paenibacillus; species Paenibacillus sp. FSL R7-0302. Next base: position 1,510,045 of record NZ_JBBOWB010000001.1, on the reverse strand, counting down.
CACCCAAGTCACGTTAGGATATAACGGCATGCTCACCTATTTTGACGGTGATGCAATTGGGGAATCCAGTACGTCAAGTTTGCTCGCCAACACGGTTTCCGGGGTCTACACGGACGACAAAAGACTATTCTGTACTATGCGCGAAGACAGAAATTATCTGAAAGGAATTAAAAATCTGTCCATAGATAAGTTTGGAATCATCACCTATGAGAGTTTTGTGGATTTCCCCAGTTACAAAGGGCAGGATAAAATTCGTCTTTCACGTAAGCAACTCTACATGGGCGTTACCATTCAACCCACTGATTTCCATACAGGTGGAGTGCAAATCGTTGACTTAAACGAAGGCTATCGCGATTTAGTTACACTTCCTGTTGTCGGTGATCTGGCGTTTTATTCAGATACCAAGGCTTATGTGGGAGAACTGAACACGGTTCGTCCGATTGATGTGGCAACTTTCACAGCTCTACCCGCTATCCAGATTGGGCGAGAGAACATCACTGTCAAGAATTTAATTTCTGGTTATAGCACTCAATCCTAGCAGTAATCAATTATATAGGCCATTAACCGTTAAGGCGGAGCTGTCTCTTAAGGTCGAATTTGACTTGTAGGCAGCTCTTTTTTCATCCTCATGAGTCTCTTATCTTCTTCGTTACCCCTGCCCGTTGTGTGGACGAAACTGGACGTTATAGTTGTTCTGACTTGAGAATCCATACATACCCTATAACAGACATCCAATCGCAGTTTTTTGACAATATATTACATATTTTCCCTGGTTGTCGGTTCGCCGGGTCCATCCGATTCATACACAAGAAAGGGTATTTCAACCTTATATGGTCATGTCGCTGTAATTGATCCGATACAAGACTGGTTGATCAAACGAATTCCGGTAGAAGCCAATGCTGGCCCTATGGCTATGGATCCGACAGAAAAGAGATTATACGTTGTGAATACCGGCGCAGATACTGTCACCGTCATTGGCCACAAAGCCTATGTAGCCAATTTCAATGACAGAGCCGTAACGATTATTAATACCCAAACGAATAAGGTTATAACAAAAAAGGATATGGGCCCCGGTAAGCCTTTCGCCTTTGCGAGCAATGAGAAAAGCTCCTTTGTCTATGTCGCCTGCAGGGTTGCCGATGGACGCGATTACATTGTCGCCTTTTCCATTGAGGATAACATTGGCTATCAGTATGGCAACGAATTTAATCTTACCTTTGATGAGACCCGCAACCCCTTGACTGTTTCCCCGGATGGAAACACCCAAATCACGTTGGGAACTAACGGTATCCTTTGTTTTTTTGATGATGATGTGAAAGGCCAGCCTACCACATTAAGTTTACTGGACAATACGGTATCCGCAGTCTACCTGGATAACAAATTGTTATTTTGTACCTCGCAAGAAGGAAAGAGCTATCTGAAACGAATTATTGACCTCACTGTTAGTCCGAACGGACAAATAAGCTATGATGATTTTAAAGATATTAACAGCTTCAAAGGGCAGGATAAAATTCGTTTTTCCCGCAATCAAAAGTATATAGGCATTACCGTACAGCCAACTAATTTCCCGAGGGGTGGTCTGCAAATCTACAATATAACCGCTATCCAGTCCCGGTACGTCTCGCTTGATTCAGTCGGCGATCTGGCATTCTTCTCAGACACCAAGGCCTATGTGGGAGAATTTCAAGGGATTCGTCCGATCGATCTGGATACTGCAACGGCCCTCCCCGCTATCACACTTGGTTCCTATGACACCACTCCAGTTCAAGTCAAGAATATTATCTCCGGTTATCGCAACCAATCCTAGCAACGCCCTTGAAAGGAGATGTAAACATGACCACAGACATGACCAAAACAAAGACAGCAGCCTCTGGTAGTTCTTACCTCTATGTTGACTATGTAAATTATAATGTTTCCGGGTATCTTGCCTTTATAGATCCTGAGAGCGATGAGGTGATCCGCACTATTATAGTGGGCTTCGATCCTGGCCCAATGTGCATTGATGTTGATGAAAGGATGCTTTATGTGCTGAGCAGCTTGGGCAGCTCCGTTACTGTCGTTGATACAAAAACAATGAAGGTTACGACTAGCTTTCACGTTGGCCAAGGAAATGCTTCCGACCCTGTTGCAATCTTCGCTTCTCCAGTAGGCGGAAAACTCTATATAGCCGATTCCGGTGAAAAAACAGTTGTGATTATTAATACCCTCACGAATGCTATTATAAAGGATGTGGATGTGGGCCCAGGCAAGCCCTTTGCCTTTGCGAGCAATAAGAATAGCAATTTTGTCTATGTTGCCTGTAAGGTTGCCGATGGTGAAGATTACGTTGTCGCTATTTCTCTCAAGGATGACAGCGCTTATGCGTATGGCAAGGAAATGGGGCTTACCTTTGACGGAACTCACAACCCCTTAGTGGTCCACCCGGATGGGCATACCCAAATTACGCTGGGAACTACTGGTATGCTTGTTCACACAGATGATAAAATTGGCAAGCCGGTTACGTCAAGTTTGCTGGACGATACGGTTTCCGGCGTCTACCTGGACAACAAAATGTTGCTTTGTACCATGGACGCAGGAAAAAAATATCTGAAACGATTTACAGATCTGGCTGTTGATAAAGAAGGGCACATAACTTACGATGATTTTATAGATGTCCCCAGCTTTGAAAGTCAGGATGTAATTCGTTATTCGCGTATGCAAGGCTTTATTTGCATCACCATACAGCCCACAACTACACCCTTGGCTGCAGTGCAAATCTACACTTCAACCGGTATTAATTTCCCGCTAGCAAGATTTCCTCATGTCGGCGATCTGGCGTTTTCCTCGGATACCAAGGCCTATGTGGCATTAATTAATAGTATTTGTCCGATTGATCTGAACACCGCAAGGGTCCTGCCCGAAATCCCGATGAGTCCTATAAACAAGGATACTAACCAAGTCAGAAGTATTGTTTGCGGTTATCGCAATCAATCCTAGCAATGCTCTTTTTACAAGCCAGCAGGATGTTGCCTTTGAGGCAATGAGAATAGCGATTTTGTCATCCACACATGGCTCATCGTTTTCTGAGTAAAGACAAAAATACAGCAGATCTCCAATTATTGGAGATCCGCTGCTTTGTTAGACTTTAATGTTCTGGAGCATGGACAGCGTTAATTCATTAGCAACCCGTCCAATCCGCCTGCTTACATATGCCCCAGCAGATTGGAGATGACTTGCGCGCTCTCGGCGCGGGTCATGGTCTCCTGAGGCGCGAATTGCTGGTTGCCGCGTCCGCTGATCAGCCCCGCCTGTTCAGCAGTAACAGCAGCGTTCTTCGCCCAATCCTGAATCCGGGAATAATCATTGAACGAGCTGGCTGCCGATTCACTGCTGCTCTTGCTTCCCTTCAAGTGTTCATAAGCACGGACGATCATGACCGCGATTTCCTCGCGGGTAATGCGTTCATTAGGAGCGAAGGCATCCTCACTGCGTCCGAGCACGATGCCCGCTTCATTCACAGCCGCCACGGCTTCGGCGTACCAGGACTTGGCATCCACATCCGTGAAGGCCGATGTGGACGGGCTTGCCGGCTTAAGTCCAAGCGCACGTGTAATCATCGCGGCGAATTGCGCCCTTGTAACTTCCCCTTGCGGCTGGAACTCGCTGCTGGAAATCCCTTCAATAATATGCTTCGCAGCCATGGACTTAATGACAGAGCTTGCCCAGTGGCCGCTGCTGACATCGGTGAAGCTCTTATCGTACTCCAGTACGGCGTAATGGCTGAAATGCTGCACATCAGCAGTAAACTTTCGATTACTATCTACCAGCTTACCGCCCACATATTCCACTGCTCCGCTGGCAGCGATATGGTAGACGCCAAGCAAATCGCGGTTCGCCTTAGAATCTACTGCGAAGGTCACCGTCAGCGGCTTGGCAAAAGCCGTCACCGGTACGGTGCTTCCGTCCGCAGTAACAACCTCCAGGCTGAAGCTGATGACCTCGCTCGCCGCTGTTAACCGGACAGACCCGTTGACTGCCGGATTATTCATCCGCTGTTGTAGGCTGTCAGCGTCTGTCTTCACCGCAGATAGCCTGATGGCAACTCCATCGGCTTGACCTCCACCTGCAACAACAGTATTCAGGATACTCTTCAAAGCTTCCGGGCCCAGATCAACAGCAATTGTATTCCAGGCAAGACGCAGGGTGTTCGCGCCTGTCATGCTTGTGACTCCTGCCGGAAGCAGCACGGATTCCGTAGCGTCCGTAAGCTGAATGGTTACGATTCCGTCTGCCGGAGCCGTGAAATCATCCTGATGAAGCACCTTCTCCGTCTGTGGAGACGGGGACGGGGAAGGCGTTACAGCCGGTTTCGGTGTTGGTGTTGCAGTCGGTGCCGGTATCCATACCGGCTCATTCGTTGGAGCCGATGTGGCTGACGGTTCAGGAGCTGGTGTTGGCGTCGGGGTTGGCTGCTCCACCGGCGGCAGCTCCTCTTCGCTTACCGTCACCGTTCTTGTCACTTCTACGGCTGCGTTGCCGGCTGTATCGCTGACATTATAATGGAAGATATATTCCCCTGCTTGCGCCGTATCCAGTTCGGTCAAGCTGTAGACATCACTGGTTACGGTGGTCTCAATGCGTTCTGTGATATCTCCGTCCTGATCGTCATAAGCGGTAGCTCCCGCATCGGTGTATTCCGCTCCGACCGGCAGATTGACTGTCGCCTCGCCTGTCAGGGTAATAACCGGCGGTACCGTATCCGGTTCCGGTAGCGTGATCGTTCCACTGGCCGAGCTGTCTGCTCTCGCTTCCCCCTTGCTCAGCGTTACTGTGAAGGTGAAGCTGCCGTCAGTATCCTCCGTGGCTTCCTGGAATGCAGACAAGGTAATGTCACCCATTGTAACCCCGGTGTCGCTTAAGCCCGGCAACCCGCTAATGGTCTGCGCCAGCCAGTTCCGTACAGCTTCTTCACTATTCGCTTGCGCCTTCTTGACGCTGTAAGCCGCGCCTTCAATTATACTCTTCGCTTCAAGGACAGCCTGTTCATTGGCCGCGCTGGCCAAATCCTTCGCCACAGCCAGATAGCTGATCAGCGAAGCCTGGCTGAACGTATTGTTCACCGAATATTTCACCGTACCGCTGACCGGCAGCGTGAAATCATGTTGAACCTTCACTCCGCCCAGACCAGCAACCAGTCCGGTCTTTACCGTCTCGGTCACAATCTCTCCCTCGGCATCAGGATAGCTGATTGTAATATCCATCGTCCGGTTCAGGTTGTTCCACCAGTCGAGATGGTAGGAAGTAACCGTATATTTACCTGCACTCAGAGGCAGGTTGTAGACCAGCGGCGTATTCTTCGTATTCGAGCTATACACTCCGGTCTGGGCTTTATTGGTGGTAACTACATCACCGCCCAGCCCTTTGACACTGTAGTTACCGCCCGTATTCGTATGTCCCCATACTGAATCCCCTGTGGACAGTTGGTCCGCCTTCTGATTCAGCAGACTGTCGCCTGCAAGACCCTTGACCGCTGAATAAGGCGGAGTGTCGCCATCCCCGGCAACACCCATGTCCAGGAAGTACACCAGCCCCTCAGGAACCACTTCCACATAGGTAATAGTCTTCAGGCTTCCATAGGTGCCAGTGACCGCTACCCGTTCATATGGAGTATTGAAGTTAAGCGTATCGAGATTCCACTTCACAGCTACCTGTATGGTCGTGCCGTCTGCGAGCGTGGCCTCAACTTTGGCTGGAAGCTCCGGCAGTTGCCCTGCATAGGTGGCCCTGTCTGGAATGGACGCCAGCTCTCTCACATCTCCGAGCAGCAGCAGATTCAGAGAGGAAGACAGACGTTCCGCAAGCTGCATTGCCCCTTCCTGGTCCAGCCGGTAGAGAACCGGATCATTCAGTGCTGCCTGGGCTGTATCCAGGGCATTCATGAATAACTCCCAATCCTTCTCTGGATAGCCGTCTTCCCTGCTGACCACAAGCGCAGTATCCACCGCCTGCTTAAGCTCCGCTGTATCCGCGCTGCCTGCGCCTTCCCCGCCAATGACTGCCACGGAATCCACGGCCAGGGTTCCGCTCAGCACCTTGATCTGAACGGTATGCTTACCATATTTCAGCCCGCGGAGCGTGAAGGTCTGGTATAGCTCCTTCGCAACGCCCGCAGCGCCCGAGACTACCAGAGTCTCGCCGTCTACCACAGCTTCCAGCTTGGCAGAGCCGTCATTCGGCCCCAGAATATCAAGGCCCGTACCGGTAAAAGTATACTTCAGCACCGCACCGGCCCCTTGGCTGGTAGAGAGGGAACGCTGATAGACATACATGCCTTTGCCATTCTCATGGGCCCAGCCGCCTTCATAGACCAGCTTGGTCCCTGGGACCTCAGCCAGATCCGTCATCTCCAGATTATCCAGCTGCTCGGCATAGTAAGGGGTATAACCATCTACTCTCTCAACCTTCAGATTATCGAAGCGCACATGATAGAAGCCGCTGGCGAGCTGCACGCGCCCGGAGAGCTTCGGATTCGTATCGGTGTAGGAGGCAAGCTCAACCTGATCCAAATAAGCAGTCACCGTATCACCGGCCACCTGAATGGCAAGGTTATGCCACGTGTCATGTGCCGTGTTGAAACCCGAAATCTTCACACCGCCGGAGCCGGTAGCTGCGTTGCCGCTGGCCACAACGGTCCCGCTGGACAGCAGCTGCCAGCCGCCATCGAACCAGAACTTGAGCGCATAAGGGGTGCCGTTAATCGTCTGCGGCCCGCCTTGGTATCTGGCTCCAACCGCTGCGTAATTGTTCCCTCCATACGTGCTATTCTGTTCAAAAGATACATCGGCACTCGCCTTGTAATTGGTCCAGCGGTAATCCCCGATTGCAGTAACCGGGTCGCCGCCATTCCAGGCGCCGCCTACCCCGGTGGTCGTCTGGTCCAGCTGCTGCCGCAGGACATAGTTATCCGTGCCATCGACCAGATAGCCCTCGAACGCTCCGTTGAGGTCCTGCGTATAACGCGGCATGACACTATACGGGCCGCCGCGCGAGCTGACATAGCTCTGCATGCCAGTAATCTGCCCGCCCTCTCCGATCACGGGAACACTCCGGTCGCCATAATTGAAGTCATCGGCGTACAGCGTCTGATCCTCTGTATTCTGCACGGACCCGGTAGCATCTGTATCAAGCACGGTGCGGTCGCCCTCCACCGGAAGCGGTGTGCTGAATCCTTCCTTATTGCGGTTATCCAGCGTGGTAACCGTGACAATGGAGAACGGCTTCACACGGATGGTATACACACCGCTGCCGTCTGCATGCACATCCCCAAGATCTTTCATATAATTGCTGTTAAAAGCCTGACCTGTCTCCGCCGCACGCGTCTCCCACATTTCCAGGGATGGATTGCCGGTATAGGCCATGTTGATAGCCTGAAGCTTGTAGATCTTCTCAGCCTCGCTGTCATTGATAATCACCGTCGAGAAATCCTGCTTGTCAGGTGAAGCCAGTGTCATATAGCTCGGAGTTCCGTTGCGCCCGCTTACCGGGTTCGTGCCGGTTGCTCCGGTGTAGCTCGCCTGGGGAACAGCTCGCCAGATTCCTGCCGTATTGTCTTCGTTCTCCCAGCCGGTCTTGGCGAACCCATTAAAATGCTTCAGAACCAGCAGTCCCGCATCATAATGAATGAAGCCCGACCACGGGTCACGGGCGCTGAGCAGCTCCTTGAACGAATACTGCCCGCCTTCATAGAAGGAACCAATTGCCGGCTGATAGATGAAATGCGTCCGGCGTGAATTCACAAAGCCCTTAATAATGGTATTGCCCATCTCCAGCGGTCCGCCGGTGCCGCCGATCCCCGTGCCGGGCTTAGATGGGTCCTTCATATTATTGTGGGGACGGAAGGCCGAGTTACTGAACGTGGCCTGTGCTTCACTATTCCAGATCTCCTTGTCGAATTCATCCGCCAGCCGCTTGAAATTTCCTTTGCTGTCGTCATCGGTGTTGTAATGATACCCGGCAGCGGCTACAGCTTCGCGCAGGGACAAGTCATTCACCAGCGCATCGCCGAAGGAGCCGATGCCGACTTCATCGGAAATGACCAGCTTAATACTGTGGTACAGCTCCTTTTCCTGCTCGCCTTCAAACCCGGTAGTATCCGCTTTGACCCTCTCGCCATACTGCTTCGTCCAGGCCAAATCCGGCGCATGTTCATTAATATGAGGATTCACATAATCCACCATATACCCGTATTCACGGTATGCGGCCAGAATGGTGTTTTTGTACCAGGTATAGATTTTATCATTGCTGTTCGCCCAGGCCGGAGCATTCCAGCGCAGGAAGCTGACCTTCACTGCCGGATTAATGGCCTTAGCATCAGCCGCAAGCTGGAAGCCGGGGTGCCGGGCTACATTGGCTGCTTCATCCTCCGTGCGCATCGTCGCAGGGTCGGGACCGGTAGAGTTGTTGCGGTCATTGCCCATCTCGATCTTGACATGGTCGATCAGCGGGCGGTCGCCGCCGAACAGGAGCTTCAGCATTTGCGCATACGCCTCCGGCTGCTCGGACTTATAGTCCATCAGCAGGGCGCTGGTACTGTTGCCGCTCAGTACGCCGAAGCCTTTGAAGGTCAGCCCGTTCACATTGCCGTCCTTGATGTCCTTGCCGTCCAGCTGGACTCTGATCGCAGAAGCATCAGTCTCGCTGGCAGAAGCTACAGGCAACCCTAGTGCAGGGAACATCCCAGCCACGAGTGTAGCGGACATCAGCACGGAGAATAGCCTTTTCTTCACGCGGTTCTTTCTGTTCATTCATTAATCCTCCTCTTTCTCCCTTAAGTAAGCGCATTCAACATGTCGTTAGAAGATTGATTGACTTGGACAGACCTTCGTCTAAATTCACAATGGGGATATACAAATACCTGGCAGACTGCGACAAGCTGCAACTGCCAGGCGGATACTCTACTCACCTCAACCCTCGATTGGGACTGGATAGGATATTTTTATTACCTGCAAGTGGTTTACACTGCATAAGAAGCACTAAAGAAATTAACAAAAAGCAAAAGAAGCGGAGGGGAAATTTGGAACTGTAGGAGCGGTAGCGACCGCCTGAAAGCTTTCCGCAGGAAAGCTCGCTTCGGAAGCATCAGCAGTCACCGGATTTCACCCGCGAACAGCGGTTTAAATCAAGAAATCTGGTGACAACAGCGGCCGGAAGTCCAAATGTTCACCGCAGCGACGATGCAGCTTCAAGTTCAAAACTTAAGTGCGTCTTATATAGTTAAAATCTGACTCCACTACCCCTTAATCCCCGAAGCAGCAACGCCTTGCACAAAATACTTCTGAAGAGCCAGGAATACAATCACTACCGGAATGATCGAAACCACACTCGCCGCCATAATCAGGCCATACTCCGCAGAGTACTGTGAGATGAACATCCGCAGACCGATCTGAATGGTCTTGAGCTTCGTGTCCGTCAGATAGATCATTGGCCCGAGGAAGTCATTCCAGGTGGCGACGAAGGTGAAGATGGTCAGCGTAGAGAGCGCGGGCTTGGACAGCGGAAGCATGATTCTTGCCCAAATGCCGTATTCGCTGAGTCCGTCAATCCGGGCCGCTTCACATAATTCATCCGGCACCCCCTGATAGAACTGGCGCATCATGAACACACCGAAGGCCGAGAAGGCTTGCAGCAAAATGATTGCCAGGTGGGTATTGTTCAGTCCCATATAGCGCATCAGAATGAACTGCGGCACCATATAGGCCTGCCAAGGAATCGCGATTGTCGCGATGTACCCCAGGAAGATCACATTTTTGCCTCTGAAATGCAGCTTGGAGAAGGCATATGCCGCAAAGCTGGAAGTCAGCAGCTGCAGGATCGTAACGATAATGGATAATTTCGCTGTATTGTAGATGAAGCGTCCGAGTGGAATCCGGGTCCATATATCCTGGAAATTCTCCCAGCGCGGATTCGCCGGAATCCACTGCATCGGGAAGGAGAAGACATCTTTGTTCAGCTTGAGCGATGACGACAGCATCCAGATATACGGCACCAGCATTGCCAGCACGGTCAGAATTAACAGGGCATATACAAGCACCATTAAGCTGATTTTAAGTCCTTTACTTTTACCAACCATATCTTATAGATCCCCCTATTGTCCGTATTTCTTCTCGCCGCGGAACTGGACGATGGTGATGCCGAGTACCAGCAGGAACAGTACAATCGCCATGGCACTGGCATATCCGTAATCCAGCGAGCGGAACGCCGTGTTGTAGATCTGATAGACCATGACCCGTGTAGCATTGTTGAGCTGGTTATCCGCGCCCGCGAACAGGTTGATGAAGATATCGTAGACCTTGAACGAGTTGATGACCAGAATCATCAGGACAAAGAAGGTGGTTGGTGCCAGCTGCGGCACAGTCACGTTGCGGAATCTTCTCCACGGACCTGCGCCGTCCAGCTCAGCCGCTTCATACAGCTCCGGGTTAATCCCCTGGAGACCGGCCAGATAGATGACCATGTAATAGCCCATATTTTTCCATACTGTGAAAAGCACTACCGTAAACATCGCCCACTGCTTATCCGCCGCCCAGCGGGGCAGCTCCTCCAGCGGAATGCCGGTAATCAAGTGCAGGATGTTGTTCACCGGACCCATGGTCGGGCTGAAGATGAAGTTCCATACCGCCGCAACCGCTACCAGCGAAGCCACGTAAGGGAAGAAGAAGACCGTTCTCATGAAATTACGGCCCATAATCTTCTGATTGAGCAGAATCGCCAGGGCCAGCGCTACGATCATGGTCAGCGGCACGACGCCGACGGTGTAGACAATCGTGTTCCACAAGGCTTTGTGGAAGGTAGTATCCGAGATCAGCCGGGAAAAGTTGTCCAGCCCGATGAACTTCATCGGATTGGCCCCGTCCCATTTCACAAAGGCCAGAATAAAGGCAAAAATCATCGGTACCAGGGTGAACAGGGCAAATCCGATAAAGTTCGGCGCAATAAAGCTGTACGCGACCAGGTTATCCCGGAGTCCGCGCGACAACCGGCTTTTTGGGCTCTTATTTGTACGCAATATGGTTTCGTTCTGCATTCGTTCTCCTCCAAACCTTATATAACATCCCCGTAAAGTGGGAATTACTCCGAAGCCTAATCAGCTTCTCTGCTGTCCTATATCTGTATCTGGAAGGCGGGTCTTCGCCCGCCCTTCCTTCAGGACACTAACATTACATGTTCACCTTAATTGTTCAAAAGCTGGCCTACACGGTCATTCATATCCTTCAAGCCTTCGTCAATCGTAGCGTTCTTGGTCATGATGTTGTCATGCGCTTCATTCAGAATCACCTCAATGTCCGCACTCTTCTCATGAATCGGCATTTCCAGGTAGGTCTGAACGGTATTCAGTGCAGCCTTGCTGTTCTCATCCGCCGGGAAGCCGTCGATGGAGGTGATGGAATTGATAACTTCATCATTCTTGATCGCAGGAATCGTACCGGTGGAAGCAATAACCTTGGCGCCTTCCGCACCAGTTACGAAGTTCATGAAATCAAGGGCAGCTTCCTTATGCTTCGACTTCTGGTTCACGGCCAGGGAAGTAATCGTTCCGAGTGTCGTTCCGGCTTCAACGCCTTCAGGATGAGGATACTTCACGATGCCCCACTCTGTAGACTGGGATTCCCCGCTCTTCACCTTCTCGATCTGGGTGGCAATGAACCAGCTGCCCATGTTCATCATCGCTACAGAGTTGTTATAGAATACGCCGGAGTAATGCGTACTGGAAGTCTTCAGTGTAGCGTAATCCATAACAATACCGTCTTCCTGCTCTTTCAGAATCCGCTCATAGGTAGGCTTCAGGAAGTCATAGTTGCCGCCGACCACGGTGTTCTTGCCGTCCAGAATACCGAACAGTTGCACTGCGCTGCGCCAAGTATGGTAATGGGCGCCGTATACTTTTTCCGAGCCGCTGCCGGAGGTCATCTTGCGGGCCAGCTCATCATATTGGTCGAAGGTCATATCATTGGTCGGATAATCCACGCCTGCTTTGTCGAACAAGGCTTTGTTGTAGTAGATCAGCCAGAAGTCACTGCGGAACGGAAGCGCATACACCTCGCCGTTCACTTCAATCTGCTCAACCGTACCGCCGTATACCGAAGGATCGATGGACTTGTCACCCATGTAGGTCTTCAGCGGCTCCAGGTGATTCTGCTTCACCAGGTTCGAGTAGCCCGGAATGTCCTTGATCGTCAGAACATCCAGATCCGCCCCGCCCGAGAGCTGTGTGCTCAGCATGGTCATATAGTCGGTGGAGCCCAGATCCACGTATTCAATGGTTACGTTCGGATGTGCAGCCTTGTAGGCATCGATCAGCGGTTTGTAGTAGGCAGTCGCTTCCCAGTCCCACAGCGCCCATTTCAGTGTTACCGGCTCCTGGCTCGGTTCAGAGGAAGCGGTTGCAGCGTTGCTTGAAGCAGGTGCGTTCGTGGCAGCAGCCTCTTTATTGTTGTTATTGCCGGAGCATCCGGCCAGCATGCTCACGGAGAGCGCGGTGGCAAGGGTCATGCCGTAGAATCTTTTCAAGTTCATGTAAGTATCCCCTTTATCTTCTTATGATGGTGCAGCGGCCGGCACCTGTTGATCCGGCCTTAGTTCAAATTGTAAGCCTTTTCAGACCCGATGGGGATGCAAAATCAAACACAGTTCCTTCACTATTCTGTGCTCTTCTCCGCACGGCCTGCCCGAACCTGTAATTTCTTATCCGAAACCTGTAAAATTCTCCGCTTCTCCCCCTAGCTCTATAATGAAACGCAGGAATATGCTATGGTAGTTGAAAACGCTTTAAATAGGTCCAGTTATAGATGAAGGAGTGTTCACCACGGTACGTAAATCTACTATTAAAAGCCGCATTATTCTGCTCATGACCGCCTTTGCGCTGCTGATTGCCTCGCTGCTGTCCTGGTTCAGCTACGAACTGATTACGTATTACCAGCGCAAAACGACGATCCAGGCGACGGAATTCAACCTCCAGCTCGTCTCCCATATTATCGAACAGGATCTGATTAATCTAACTACGCTGGCGATGACCAGCAGCACCAACTCGTCCACGAACACCCTGCTTACCGAATATTTCGGTTCGGCGGAGGCCAGCCCCAAGCAGGCGCTGAATGTCTTCAATGCGATGCAGGACGATGTGCGTATTAACCGTTCCTACAGCTATGTACGCCGCCTGATTGCCACAGATAACAGCGGAAAGTTCCTGCAGGTGGAGAATTTCGGCACCTCCATTCCGCTTACGATCCATAATATTGGTCAAGTGACCGGTCTGGCGAATGATGCCGAAGAGCAATGGAACCGGGTCATTAAGGACCCGCTCTCCAATTCCTACGGAATTCCCTTCGTGTTCCCGATCTATGGCCGGGGGGCTACCCGGGTGGGCACCGTCTACCTGCTCGCGAATACCTCCGTCATTACGGACAAGCTGAAGGGCTATGCCCTGCCGGAGCACTCCCGGCTGCTGCTTACGCTCGGCGATCATCATTATCAGCTTAACGGAGATCAGGTCAGAGCCATTGAAGAGCCGTACGAGCCGGTAGCCTATACCAGTGACAAGCCTGTCGGCCCCGATACCGAGCTGTCCATGGTGAAAATGCAGGATGATGGGGAAAGCCATATCGTGGTATCGTATCCGGTACGCAGCGGTGTCATGCTCTCGCAGACCTTATCCAGCGACCAGTTCGCGCCCCGGAGCAATATATGGATTCTCGTCCTGCTCGGCGTCTGTCTGCTCGTGCTTGTCTTAAGCGCGATCATTACGCTGTATTTGACCCGCACGATCAGCCTGCCGGTCGAGAAGCTGAAGAAGCGCATGGATAAGATCGCCCAGGGCAACTTCCTGCTCGACCGTAATATTGAATGGAACAGCGAGCTGGGCGATGTCGGCCGGGGCATTAACCGCCTGTCCCAGGATATCTTAGCCCTCATGGACAGCCGGCTCGCGGACGAGAAGCAGAAGCAGGAGCTGGAATACCGGATGCTCCAGAATCAGATTAATCCGCACTTCCTCTACAATACCCTGAATTCGATCAAATGGATGGCTACGATCCAGAACGCCACCGGCATTGCGGAGATGACGACCTCCCTGTCCCGGCTGCTCCGCAGCATTGCCAAGGACAACCGGCGGCTGATGCCGCTGAAGGATGAGCTGAGCCTGCTGGAGGATTATTTCCTGATTCAGAAATACCGCTATGGCAGCACGGTTACCATGGTCACAGAGATTGAAGAGGAAGCGCTGCTTGGCGGGCTTATCCCGCGCTTCACACTCCAGCCCCTGGTGGAGAATGCGATTTTCCACGGCATCGAGCCCAAGGGCCGGGGCGACATTGTTGTCCGGGTCACGAAGAGCGGATTCACGGATCTGCTCATCACGATCGAGGACAACGGGGTCGGGATGACGGCGGAGCAGATTGCCACTATTCTAACCGTTCCCGGGGACGAGGCCAAGGGCATGCTGGAGAATATCGGGCTGCGCAGTGTGAACGAACGGCTGCAGCTCGCTTTTGGCAGAGAGTACGGCTTGTCCATTGAGAGCGAGCCCGGCCGCTATACCTTAATGAAGCTGCTGCTCCCCTTCCGGCAGAGAGAATAGCTAAGAATCCCCCACAAAGTGAGGCCTTAGCTTCGATGAGTACTCAGGTACTTTGCGGGGACCCCAAAACAATAGCATACCGAGCAAGGATGTGATGAGCTTGATCAAATTATTAATCGCAGATGATGAAGCCCTGGTCTGCATCGGACTTCAGTCCATGCTGAAATGGGAGCAATATAACATTGAGATTGTCGGCATCGCCCATAACGGCGCACAGGAGGAGGAGATGATTGACACCCTCCGCCCGGACATTGTAATCAGTGATATCAAAATGCCGATCAAAAGCGGCCTGGAGGTCGCCGGCTCGGTCCGCCGCAAGTACGGGCGGCTTCCGCTGTTCATCATGCTGACCAGCTATGAGGAATTCCAGTATGCGCGCGGAGCGATCGAGGTCCAGGCTACCGACTACCTGGTGAAGCTGGAGCTGACCCCGGAGGCGCTGGCGGAATCGATCCGCAGAGCGATTTCCACACTCGAAGCCTATCAGACGATGGAGAGCTATCCGAAGCTGGTCCACCGTGGCAATCTCCAGGCCCAGCGGGATAAATTCTTCATCCGGCTGTTCAACAAACTGTTCGAGAACAAGAACCAGTATCTGCTGCAAAAGGAGGACCTGGAGGTGGGCCTCTCCGCGCCGGCTTATCTGGTATGTACCTGCCGCATTCTCGGACCGGACACCATCCCGCCGCGCGGGGATAAGCTGGTGGCCTTATGCTCAAGCACCGTGCAGATGGCAAAGGATACGCTGGCCTCCAGAAGCGCCTGCTACGTCACCAGCCTGGATCTGCGCAACTTCGCGCTGACCCTGCCTGTACCGGGTCCCGACCCGCAGCTCTGGATGCCAGACATCCAGATTTTGCTGGCAGATATGGCTTCCGTGCTGCATAATTACTTCAATGTGACCATTATCGGGGCGATTGGCTTCGCAGCGGAAGATCCTTATCTGCTGCAGGGGAGCTATCTCGCTGCCCGGAAGGCGCTGCCCGCCGCTGTGAAGGAGCGCTCCTTCGTCTTCTTCACGGAGGGCGAAGCCCCGCTGCAGGAGCAGCTGCTGTTTGATTTCTCGGAGTCGCGGCTTGAGATCCGCAGAGCTTTTGAAGAGATGGATACCCGCGCCTTGCACAGCATTATCTCCCGGATGATCGAGACCTTCGACGGACGGGATGACCTGCTCGTTCCCGCCACCGATGCCGCCTGCAACATTCTGTACATGGCGACCTCCCTGCTCGCGGACGGGGAGAACATGGTGGAGCAGATCTTCGAGCAGGAGCCGGAGGGCTACCGGGCGATCTACCAGATGCATACCATTGAAGAGATTACCGGCTGGCTCGTCCAGTTCCGTGACGGCTGTGTCCGGATGCTCGCCACCCGCAGACAGAGCTATAAGGAGCAGGTGGTGAAGAATGTCCAGGAGTATATCAAAAGAAATCTCGGCACCAAGCTCTCGCTCCATCAGGTGGCGGATGTGTTCAACTTCAGCCCCAACTATCTGAGCCACCTGTTCTCCAAGGTCGCCGGGGTGAACTATGTTGAGTATATCACAGAGACTAAAATCACCGCCGCCAAGGAAATGATGGTCCGCGGCGAAGGCCGGATCTACGAAATCTCCCAGAAGCTCGGCTATGAGAGCGCCTTCTATTTCAGCAAGGTGTTCAAGAAGGTCACCGGGCTCTCTCCCCGGGATTATATGCAGCAAATTGAAGGGAATGCGGGAGGGAATTAAACGAAGGACGAAAGGAAGAAAAGTCAAATGAACAAAGGACAAATCGTATTTCTAAACGGAGTGACCAGCTCCGGCAAAACCTCAATAGTCGATGCGATACAATCGAGATCGCCGGAGTTTTTTTATGTGGTAGCCAATGATCTGTTCGAAGAAACGATCGGGGAACGTTACCTGCGTGAAGATTACTGGAAGTATCTTAGTGAAGCGATTATCATGATGTACCATACCGCCAAATTATTCTCGGATCATGGCAAGCATGTGCTGATTGACGGCATCCTGGTGGAGCGGCCGGGCCTCACGCCTCATTACGAGAAGGTGAAGGATATCTTCCCCGGATACCCGCTATCCATTGTGGAAGTATTTTGCCCCCTGGACATTTGCCGCCAGCGCAATCTGGCCCGGGAGCACCGGAGCGAAGACCAGTCCGAAGAGCAGCACAGGCTGATGGCCCGTGACATCGGATATAGCTTCAAGGTGAATACGCATGAGAACACCTCTGAAGCGTGTGCGGATCTGATTGTGGGACATTTGTTCGGTAAGCGTACCGGAGAATGATAGGGATGAGATGACGTTATTTGCTTAAAAAAAATGGACGAGGCTGAGGCTGCCGATATAGGTAGCCTTTTTTTGCTGCGTACAAACTGGATGATGGGCTGCGGCAACCTTTCCCGAAGGAGCAAGAGCTGGGCAACCAAGCAAAGCCTGCTATGCGCGTAAGGATTCCACCCAATCGGTGGCGATTAACCTTGGTTAAAGCTCCTCTTTGGGTTGTTTTGCATTTGGCGGACTCAGAGGACGCTATTGTGTGAAAAAACGGACTTTTGCGAGTTTCGCGGACTCAGGGGCGCTTATGTTGTCTTGTAACGCTGGAAACGAGGGGAATGTGGTTCATTAGCGGCCACTGAGTCCGCTTAGCCCGGTAGGATCGCGGTATGCATACAAATAACGGCCTGTCAGTCCGCACAGTCCTCGGGGAAGCGCGATGTTGATGCGATGGCAGGCTTGGTGATGCGGTAGCAGGCTTGATGATGTGGCGGCAAGCTTGATGATGCGGCGGTAGGCTTGAACTATGCTGCAGCAGGCTTGAACAATGTGGCGGACTTGAAATGATGCAGCGGATTCCTTGTGTGTACGAAACCAATGGAACCATGCTGCCCTTCAACCCCCTTCTAAATGTAAGCGCTCAAAAAATACTCTTGAAAGAACCTTCGGCGGATGATAGGATTAAGGCGAATGTTTAGTAAATTTATTAACTAAAAAGGCGTGATCAGCTTGGCAACGATTAAAGACATCGCCCGGGAGGCAGGCGTATCAGCCGCAACCGTATCCAGAGTGCTAAATAACGACCTGTCCCTGGCTGTCAGTGAGGAGACACGCAGCCGCGTATTCGCTGTGGCCGGGCAGCTGGGCTACAAGCCCTCACGGGTGCGGCAGCTGAAGCGGGAGAATGAGCTGGGCAGCAAGACCGTCTCGCTTCTGCTCTGGTGTTCCCCCGAAGAGGAACGGGACGACCCTTATTACGGCTCCATCCGGCGCGGCGTGGAGCTGCGCTGTGAAGAGCTGGGCATCCGGCTGGGCCAGACGCTGCGCGGACACAGCACGCCAGTCCCGCTCCGGCCTGCGGGTGACGGGCTTATCGTAGTCGGCGGAAGCTTCCAGCCGGGAGAGCTTGCGAAGCTGCACCCGGACCGGGGCACCACGGTGCTTGTCGACCATTACTCGGAGCGCACGGAATATGACTCCGTGCGGACACATTTCCGGCAGGCTGTCGATCAGGCGCTGGGCCATCTGCTGGAGCTGGGCCACCGCGATATCGCCTTCATCGGAGGCGGCAGCGGGGAGGAGCGCCGCAGGCATCATTACACCCGGATTATGCAGAGCCAGGGCTGCTATGATCCGGCGCTGATCCGCACCGGAAGCTGGACCAGCGCTGACGGCTACCGGATGATGAGCGAGCTGCTGGCAGGCGTAAGGCGGCCTACGGCCTGCTTCGCCGCCAGTGATCCGCTGGCGGTCGGCGCTCTGCGCGCCCTGCATGATCACGGGATACAGGTGCCTGCCGGGATGGCTGTCGTCGGCTTCGATGATATCGAGATGGCAGCCTATGTTCAGCCTCCGCTGACAACGGTCCGCGCCTATCCCGAGCAGATGGGCAAAGCTGCGGTTCAGCTGCTCGCCGAGCGGTTCGAAGGACGCGAAGCCCCTTCGCATTCGATGATCGGCACGAAGCTGATTGTCCGCGAGACCAGCGGCGGGACCAGAGATTAGCCGTAGTAAGGTAGCACACAGCAAGTAATGATTGCTCTATTCCAATACCCAAGGAGTGTTATGATCATGAACATTTTTGCAGACGAATCGCAGGGGCTATTTCACCTTCAGTCCAAAGACACCAGCTACATCATCCAACTGGTAGAGGGTTACCCTGCCCATATCTACTGGGGCGCACGGCTCCGTCATGATAAAAGTCTGGCGGGGATACTTGAGCTGCGCGAACGCGCCTCTTTCTCACCCACCCCGCTGCCGCAGAAGCCCTCCCTCTCGCTGGATGCCCTGCCCCAGGAGTATCCGCAGTATGGTACGAGTGATTTCCGGCGGCCCGCTTATCAGGTTCAGCTTGCCGATGGCACGCGGATCTCAGAGCTGCAATATGCAAGCTATGTAATCACACCGGGCAAACCGGCACTGGATGGACTGCCTGCGGTCTATGCAGAGAGTGAGGCAGAAGCGCTCACGCTTGAACTTACCCTGAAAGATGACTACGCTGGTCTAACGGTTAGACTGCTCTACACCGTATTCGCCGATCATAACGCGATTACCCGTTCCGTCCGCTTTGAGCATAACGGTGAAGCCCCGCTCCGGCTGGAGCAGGCGCTTAGCGCATCGGTGGATTTTGCCGATTCTGCGTATGATACCCTGCATCTGAGCGGCGCATGGGCCAGAGAGCGCCATGTTCAGCGCCACCCGCTTAACCCCGGAGCCGCGCTGTCCCTGGAGAGCCGCCGCGGATCAAGCAGCCACCAGGTCAATCCCTTCCTCGCGCTTCTGCGCCCGGGTGCAGATGAAGATCAGGGTGACGTCTATGGCTTCAGCCTCGTCTACAGCGGCAGCTTCAGCGCTACTGCCGAGGTGGAGCAGTTCGGTCAGACCCGTGTAAGCATCGGAATTAACCCGTTCGACTTCTCCTGGCTGCTGGAGCCGGGCCAATCCTTCCAGACCCCCGAGGCCGTGCTCGTCTATTCCAGCGAAGGCATCGGCGGCATGTCGCGCACCTATCACCGGCTGTACCGGACCCGGCTCTGCCGCGGTGTTCACCGTGATCAGGCCCGGCCGATTCTGGTCAACAACTGGGAGGCGACTTACTTCGACTTCAATGCGGACAAAATCGCAACCATCGCCAAAGCAGCAGGCCCGCTCGGCATTGAGCTATTCGTCCTGGACGACGGCTGGTTCGGCAGACGCGACAAGGATAACAGCTCACTAGGCGACTGGTTCGAGGACCGCCGCAAGCTGCCTGAAGGTCTGGCCGATCTGGCCGGCCGGGTCAACAAGGAAGGCGTACAGTTCGGTCTATGGGTGGAGCCGGAGATGGTCTCGCCGGACAGTGAGCTGTACCGCAAGCACCCGGACTGGTGCCTGCATGCCGCAGGACGCCGCCGTACAGAAGGCCGCAACCAGCTGATCCTGGATCTCTCCCGCCCGGAGGTATGCGACTATCTGTACGAGACGTTAAGCACAGTCTTCGCAAGTGCCCCGATCCGCTATATCAAGTGGGACATGAACCGCAATATGACCGAGATTGCATCGGCGAAGGCTGCCCCAGAACGGCAAAAAGAAACCGCCCACCGCTATATGCTCGGCCTGTATAATCTGCTGGAACGCCTGACCTCGCGCTTCCCGGACATTCTGTTCGAGAGCTGCTCCGGCGGCGGCGGCCGGTTCGATCCGGGCATGCTGTTCTATATGCCGCAGACCTGGACCAGCGACAACACCGATGCGGTGGAACGCCTGGCGATTCAGTACGGCACAAGCATCGTCTACCCGGCCAGCAGCATGGGCGCACATGTATCTGACGTTCCGAACCATCAGGTAGACCGCATTACCTCCCTCGCTATGCGCGGCGATGTAGCGATGAGCGGTAACTTCGGCTATGAGCTGGACCTCACGAAATTCACCGAAGCCGAGAAGGATCTGGCCGCCCGCCAGATTACCCAGTACAAGGAGATCCGCACGCTGGTGCAGCAAGGGGACATGTACCGTCTGCTGAGTCCGTTCGAGGGCAGCGGTGAGACCGCCTGGATGTTCGTCAGCGAGGACAAGACCGAAGCCTTCGTCGCTTACTTCCGCGTACTCGCGAGACCTAATCCGCCAATCTCGCGCCTTACGCTCAAGGGACTGAACCCGGAGCTGGATTACGTGCTTGAGACGGGGGCAAAAGGCAGCAACGAGCATCTGCACGGTGGCGCAGAAGTACATGAGGCAGCAGCGGGCGACAGCTCCGCTCCGTTCCGGACCGCCTTCGGCGGGACACCGCTCGGCGGCGACCGCATGATGCGCATGGGTCTCGTAGTCTCCGACCTGCGCGGAGATTATGCAAGCTGCACTTACCGCCTGAGAGCGGTGCAGCGCTGATCTGCTGTAGCTTCGTTCTGCGGGCGGTGCAGCATTGATCCGCAGCTTCCTTTTCACTATAAGACTTATGCACGATTTAGCTTCAGGCATACCACAGGCGTCAGCCTCCTTTAGGAGATTGACGCCTGTTTTTTTGTGGAAAGATGCAGTCAGGAAGGCGGCTTGCTGGCGGTTTATTAACGACTAATGCCTACTCCTGTTCCTGCCCCTGTTCCCGGCCAAGCAGTCCGCTGAGCGCTTCTTTTACGTTCATGCCGGTAAGTGTCTTGGTCAGCTCAGGCACCTGGGCCATGATTTTGGCGATATCGCCGGTGATTTTGTTCACGCCTGAGGAAGCCCCGTCCTGGGAGATGACGGTGATCTTGTCTACCTTGGCCAGCGGGGAGGCGATTTTGTCAGCCAGCTCCGGCAGGATTTTCAGGAATTCCACGGTTAAGGCGGCTTGGGTGAACTGTTTGTACGCTTCGGCCTTCTTCTGCAGCGCTCCCGCTTCCGCCGATCCGGCCAGCTGGACGATCTCCGCATTCGCCTTGCCTTTTGCCAGCTCCGCCTCGGCTGTTGCCAGCCCGCGCTTAGTCGTCGTAGCGGCTTCGGCTTCCGCCTCCAGAATCTGCCGCTGCTTGGCAGCTTCCGCCCGCATAACCGTAGCCTGATTCTCCGCCTGGGCAGGCTTGATCACCGTTGCCTCCAGCTCCCGCTGTCTCAGCTCAACCTCGATCTCCCGGACTGTGCGGTTGGCTTCGGCCTCCATCTGTGTGATCTTGACCTGTTCCGTAACCAGTGACTGCTTGATCTTATTCTGCTGCAATTCGTACGCCAGATCCGCCTGCGCCTTCTTCACCTCGGTCTCCAGCTTGAAATCAGCCTGCTTAATATTCAACTCCTTTTCGAACAGGGATTCCTTCGCACGGGCGGCGGTTCCCGCTTCTATGGTCGCCTGATGGGCATTGGCTTTGGCAATGGAGGATTCCTTCTCCGCTTCGGCTTGCTTGATCTGAATGTCGCGTTCGGCCTCAGCCTTGGCAATACTGGCATCGCGGCGGATACGCTCAATCTCGGGCACCCCCATATTGTCGATGTACCCTTTGTCGTCGGTAATCTTCTTGATGGTGAAGCTGACCACCTCCAGCCCCATCTTGTCGAGGTCCTCCGAGCAGGTCTCCCGCATCTTGCTGTTGATCTCGTCAGGGGTCTTCAGGATAGATTCTACGGTGAGCTGGCCGATCAGGCCGCGCAGATGACCCTCCACCGAATGCAGAATAATTGTCTCTCGGTCTTCTTCCGGCCGGTCAATGAACTGCTCGCTGGCTGTGAGAATAGCGGTTGGATCGCTTTTAATCTTAATCTGGGCGACCGCCTCCAGGTTCAGCTTGATGCCCTGGCGGGAAAACATGGCCTGCGCCGGGATCACATCGAAGCTCATCAGCATCATGGAGATGGTTTTATTGTTCTGGAAGCCGGGGATGACGAATGTCCCGCCGCCCTGGACCACTCTTTTGCCGCCGAGACCGTATACGATCATGGCCTGATTGGGCGGAACCTTTTTATACGCAGTCACAATACTGGTTAACGCCAGCAGAATTACAACAACAATAGCTCCGGTTACATATAAAATTAACATTTGCTCCGACACTCCCCGTTAGTTTTGTTCCATTTCCCTCTCGAACAAAGTGACCGCTGCGATCCCCTTATCCGTCCTCACAATAATCACCCGATCGCCCCGCAATAGCGACTGGCCGGATTCGGCACGCACGCCGATGGAGCGCATGGTCCCGTGCAGCACATACTTCATCTCTCCCACGGCCCCATCCGCTGCGGCGATGCTGATATAGCCGAGCTGGCCTGCCGGATCATAATCGAGTTCACTCATACTGCTGTCATACCGGGTCATCACCCGGGCCAGCACCGTGTAGAGCAGGATGCCCGGCAGCAGGGCGATCAAGGTACAGACCAGTACCACGGCGAACAGCTGCATCCCGCTGAACTGGACAAGCAGATACCCCGTGCCGCCCCAGACGGTGACAAACACCATCAGCGGAAGAATCGGCAGAAAACCAGGCCCCCCGGCATCGCCTCCCCCGACATGCAGGTGGCCTGCCAGGCCGTGCCCATGAATACTGCCACTGAGAATAAGCAGAAGTCCAACCCAGAAGCAGACGATAAATACAGTAGCGATGGTAACCCCCTCCTTTCAATGGATTGGTGATACGGTAACTGACTAGTGTGACGATGAATAAACCGACTAATTATTGTTGTTATACGTCTTTTTTTCACTTGCACTTGTCGCTATTGCACATAATTTCCACTTTGGGCTGCCTGGTTAGGTGGGGGCAGAGGCACAACTTGGTTGAAGTGCACTTGTGCTCCTCATTTGCTCGTTTAGCCAACATTCCTGGGATTCAGGTGCACTTGTGCTCTTCATTTGCTCGTTTAGCCAACTTTTCTGGAATTCTGGAGCACTAGTGCTCTTCATTTCCACCTCCAGCCCACTTCCAGCGCAATCAGTAGGATTTATCCCTCTCATTTCCGCATCCAGCCCACTTACAGCGCAATCAGTGGGATTTATCCCTCTCATTTCCGCATCCAGCCCATTTCCAGCACAATCAGTGGGATTTATCCCTCTCATTTCCGCATCCAGCCCACTTTCGGCAGCATCTGAGGGATTTATCCCTCACCTGCACAGCAAAAAGACCACAGCAGCAGCAGGGCTCTCCGTGGTCGGTTAATCGATCATGGCGCTCATCCTCTCTCTTCGAGGCTTACGGGGTTAGCTGACGGATTCGGGCAGCGAGATTGCCCTACCTCACCAGAGCCATAGTAGCACGCTGGCAAGGATTCACCCCGGGTACTCAGCAGCCCATCCTTAAGCCGCCTGCACCAGTTGGTTCCCCCGTTCCCGTTACGGAATTCAGCCATTTCAAGAACAGTGTCATTTCATTCGGTTGTTGATTGAATCTTACGCCTGTAGCCATTTAATGTAAAACCTCACGGATGACAAAAGAAGTCAAAAATGCTGTCCCTTCGGGAATGAAGGCGCATTCTTCAGTTCGGCTCTTAACCGCCCGGCGATTTGCTCCTGCTATCGTCTGTTTACACCAACGTTACTCTTCCTCTCACTTACTTCTCTTCCTACGCCCACTCCCCTGCTCATCTGCTCACTCTACTCACTCTCTCTGCTACTCACTCTCTCTTCTACTTACTCTCTCTTCTACTTACTCTCTCTTCTACTTACTCTCTCTTCTACTCCTATACTCACTAACTTCTCACTTACTCACCTACTCACTTACTCACCTACTCACCTACTCACCTACTCACCTACTCTTCTACTCCCACTCACATCCTTCTCACTTTCCTCTATCCTACTTCTCATAAACCTTAACCCCCCACCTTTCCTCCCCATCCCACTACTCAAAATTTGAAATATTCACGTTTCCGTCACTTGATGCTCATTGTGCAATCTTTCCCTTTGAGCAATAATAGAACCTATAGATTCTATAGAGCTTATAGATCCCAGGGAAAGGAGGACCATTGAAATTTGAATTCCAAACTGAATTTGCGTGACAAAAAAAAGGAAGCCACCTTCTACGCCCTAGCCGTAGCGGCCTTCGAGCTTGCGCTTGAGCATGGCATGGACGGCTTCATTGTTGACGATGTTGTTCAGAAGGCCGGGTATTCCCGGCGGACTTTTGCCAATTACTTCTCCTGCAAGGAAGAAGCGGTGGCCGCCTATTTCATTGGCAATATTGCTGCCAAAGAGAAAGAAGAAGCGAATAACACGCTGGCCGGTCAACCGCCGGATGCTACACCGCTTGATGTCCTGTACAACCTGCTGAAGCTGCAATTCACCTCGGAGTTCCTGCATAAGCTGCGGCAGTTCGTCTCCCTGGCAAATCAATATCCGTCCCTGGAGCCTTACATTCTTAATGTCTTCCGGCATTTGCAGATCACCGCCCAGGAGACGCTGGAGCAGTTCACCCGTGGACGGTATGCCAATGGATATACCCACCTGCTGGTAGGTGCCGTCTATGGGGCCTTCGTGCCTATCTTGGACGGACGGCTGAATGTCATGCTGCCGGGCGAACAGCTGAGTGAAGGCTCCGATGCCATGCCGTTTGAACAATACCTGAATTCCATGTTTGCTTATTTACGTAACGGCTTCTAAATTCACAGATAAAGAGGAGAAACCACTACATGTCTACCTTTCTATACCGCTTAGGTAAATCGGCTTATGCCAAGCCTTGGGCCTTCATTGCAGTCTGGATCATTGTACTCGGAGTTGTAGGCACCCTGATTGGAGTCAATGGCATTCAATCCAGCTCCGAGATGAAAATTGAAGGCACAGAGTCGCAAAAAGTGCTGGATAAGCTGACAAAAGAGCTGCCCGCTGCAGCCGGAGGCCAGGCTAGTATCGCCTTCACTGCACCGGATGGCGAACGTCTGGATACGCCCGAGCGTTCAGCACTGCTGCTGAAGGCCATTAATGATGTATACAACATGGAATATGTCATCAACCCTGTAGAGCTCGCAGCACAAGCAGCGGCCGCCGCTGGTCAAGGCGCCGCCGATCCTTCCGCCGCTGGTCAATCCGCCGCCGATCCTTCCGCCGCCGCTGGTCAAACCGCTGCTGATCCTTCCGCCGCTGGTCAAGCCGCTGCTGATCCTTCCGCCGCTGCGGGCCAAGCCGCTGCTGATCCTTCCGCCGCCGCTGGCCAAGCCGCTGCCGATCCTTCCGCCGCCGCTGGTCAAGCTGCTGCTGCGCAGGCGATGCCGTTCGGTCCGCTGATTGCCGAAGGCGCTCCGGTTCCCGGCGTGATGCTGTCGGCTGACGGCAGTATTGCCCTGTTCCAGTTCCAGTTCACGGTTCAGCAGACCTCTCTGCCATCGGAGGTGCCGGATAAGATCATCGATACCGTAACCGAGGTGGAACAGTCCGGTTCAGGCATTACCGCGATTCCAAGCGACTCGCTCAAAAGCATGCCAGCCATCGGCTCCACGGAAGCTATCGGCGTAGCCGTTGCTGCCGTCGTCTTGTTCCTGACGCTGGGCTCTGTTGTCGCTGCAGGCTTGCCGCTGTTGACCGCGCTTCTCGGAGTCGGCATCAGCGTCGGAGGTGCCTTTGCCCTCGGCAGCCTGATCCAGATGAACGATATTACACCGGTTCTTGCCGTGATGATCGGTCTCGCGGTAGGGATCGACTACTCGCTGTTCATTGTGAACCGGCAGCGCCGTCTGATCCTGGATGAGAAATTAAGCGCAGCCGAAGCAGCCAGCCGGGCACTGGGCACCGCAGGCAGTGCCGTATTCTTCGCCGGTCTGACCGTTATTATCGCCTTGTGCGGCATGCTCGTCATTGGCATCGGCTTCTTATCGACAATGGCACTTGTGGCTGCGGCCAGTGTTCTGATTAACGTCCTGCTGGCCTTGTCCCTACTGCCTGCGCTGCTCGGACTGGTCGGTGAACGGATCGTAACCGCCAAAGCCCGGACGAAGAACACCACTGCCGCCGCCAAAGCGCAGCACAGCTTCTCGCACCGCTGGGCAAATGCCACGGTGAAATACC
Organism: Paenibacillus sp. FSL R7-0302; assembly: GCF_038006885.1. NCBI lineage: Bacteria > Bacillati > Bacillota > Bacilli > Caryophanales > Paenibacillaceae > Paenibacillus > Paenibacillus sp. FSL R7-0302. The sequence continues at coordinate 1,483,522 of NZ_JBBOWB010000001.1, read as the reverse complement.
GTTGGGCCATCATTGTGCTGGTGGTGCTGGTGCTTGGCACAGCTGCCATTCCAGTGACCAAGATGGAGCTGGGTATTCCATCCGGCGCCTCGGCGAACCTGGATACTCCGGCCCGCCAGAGCTATGATGTCATCTCCAAAGGGTTCGGCGAAGGCTTCAACGGCCCGCTGTTGCTGGTCGCTGAGACGAAGAATCCGTCTGAGAAGATCTCCATGCCAATTCTGGGCAAGCTGGTTCAGGAGCTGCAAATGCACGATAATGTGACTCTGGTCTCTCCGCTCGGTGTCAGTCCCACCGGCGATCTCGCCATCATAAGCCTGATTCCGAAGACAGGGCCCACAGATACCGCAACCAGAGACCTTGTACAGGAGCTGCGCGATCCGGCGTCCAGCCTGACCACCGGCAACAATATTAATCTTGGCGTGACCGGCTTCACCGCCATCAATATTGATATGTCCTCGAAGCTGTCCGATGCCTTCCCTGTATACATCGGGATCATCGTGATCCTGTCGCTGATCATTCTGCTCCTGGTGTTCCGGTCCATTATCGTGCCAATCAAAGCGACCGTCGGCTTCGTGCTAAGTATTCTTGCCACCTTCGGCGTGACCACCGCCGTCTATCAGTGGGGCTGGCTGCATTCGCTGTTCGGCTTCGATACCGGCGGACCACTGCTCAGCTTCATGCCAATCCTGGTTACTGGTATTCTGTACGGACTTGCCATGGATTACCAGGTCTTCCTGGTCAGCTCCATGCGTGAAGCCTATGTCCACGGCCGCCATGGCAAGGACAGTGTCGTTCACGGCTACGATCTGGCCAGCCGGGTCGTACTGGCCGCAGGCGTGATCATGGTGTCCGTCTTCGCCGGCTTCATCTTCGCCCCGGATGCGATGATTAAGCAGATCGGCTTCGCACTGGCCTTCGGCATCCTGATCGATGCCTTCATTGTCCGGATGACGCTGGTTCCGGCCGTCATGGCCGTCTTCGGCGACAAAGCCTGGTGGCTGCCGAAATGGCTGGACCGCCTGCTGCCGAATCTCGATGTCGAAGGCGATAAGCTGATCGCCAAGCTGAATGCAGAGAGCGGACAGAAGCACTAAATCTCCCCCCATAAAGCAGAGACTTGGCTTCGATGATTACCAGGTACTTTGCGGGACCCCAAGACATGTATATCTCCCCGGAATAACGGATGGCACTCCCGCCGTCCTCCCGGTACAAATAGAGCCTGCGGCATCGTCCGCAGGCTCTATTTTGATATAATGGCTATAATTGAATTCAAATCCTAAGGAGGAGTACCCGTGAACATCATAGAACTGGACCTTGCTCAGAACCAGCAGGAAATCTCCAGGCTGCTGGAGGACCACAGCCGCCGCATGGACAGCAGCATTCCGCCTTATCAGCGTGAGGTAATCTCCCTGGCGGCTTACGAGAACGGCGTCTTCGTTGGCGGCATCACCGGGGATATCGTCTGGAATATCCTGAACGTGCACTTACTGGCCGTTGACCCCACGTACAGAGGCAATGGACTCGGCAAGGCCCTGCTGGAAGAGATGGAACATAGGGCCTCATTTCGCGGTTGTAAGGTTAGCGAATTGACCACAATGAGCTGGCAGGCGCCGCATTTTTATCAGAAGCAGGGGTATGAGATCTTCGGTGAAATCAAGGATTGTCCGCATGAAGGGCAGAGCAAATATTATCTCCAGAAAAACCTGAAGCCCGGTTCCCCCTCCTAAGGGGTCCCGGCGCTTCATACCATCCCGTTCAAGCCACACTGAAAATCACATGCTTCCCGGCCGCCAGTGCCTTCCCGTAGAAGTCCAGCAGGCCTGCAAATTCACTCTTCACTGCCTCGCTAAGCTGCTCTGTCACATTGCCCGGCTCCAGCTTCTCCAAGTCTACCTGCTGCATCGCCGCAATAATGTCTTCTAGTTCATCCTGCTCCGTGCAGGCGAAGAACCCGTCCTCCTCCTCCACCTCAAATACATGCACCCCGACAACAGCCTCACTTAACGGGTCCCCCTCTATAGGTTCACTGGCCGAGACACCGGTTAGCGCCACATGCAGCTCCTCCCACAGCTTGTCGATATCGTAGTATTCACTTCCGCCTTCAATGAGCTTCTCCAGCGTATCCATCAGCTCTGAACCGTCCATCTCCATCATGCGCTCCAGCGTATCCTCATCCACCATGACATATTGGCCCAGCATCCCCATTTGTCATTCCTCCCTCAATAAAATACAGCTGCCCACGCTCCACTCTCCTTACAGAATAGGCGACAGCAGCCGGGAAATCCCCTCTTTCAGCTTGATCACAAGCGAGCGCTGCGCATACCGTTCAACCGTAAGCTCCGAGCACAGTCTGACATCATTCAGGAAAATATCCTGGAGCTGTTCGGCAATCGCCCGGTCATACACAATGGCATTGACCTCGAAGTTCAGCCGGAAGCTGCGGGAATCGATGTTCATTGTTCCAACAGAGGCAACCTCCCCGTCTGCGACAATCGTTTTGGCGTGCAGGAAGCCGTTTTCGTAGAGCAGGATTTTGGCCCCGTAATTCAGCAGATCTCCGGCATACGCCCAGGTAGCCCAATACACGAACGGATGGTCAGGCTTGTTAGGGATCATGATCTGCAGATCGACTCCGGAGAGCAGGGCGATTTTGCAGGCATCCATGAAGCTGGTGTCCGGTATGAAATACGGGGTCTGGATATACACACTTTCCTTGGCTGACAAAATCAGCTTAATATACATGTTCTTCAGATGCTCGGTTGACGAGTTGGGGCCGCTCGTAATGATCTGGACCGGGCTTGTCCCTGTATGCTGCTCCATGTTGAAGACGAATTCCCCGTAATCTCCGCGCTCATGCTTCCCGGCCTGATGCCAGTCGAGGATGAATCTGCCCTGGATATGGCTGACGGCATTTCCGGTGATCCGAAGATGAGTGTCCCGCCAGTAGCCGAACCTCGGATCCTGCCCCAGATATTCATCCCCCACATTGAATCCGCCGATATAGGCGATGCTTCCGTCAATAATGCATAGCTTGCGGTGATTCCGGTTGTTGATCCTGAAGTTCAGCGGCTTGATCAGGGACGGGAAGAACACTTCAACCTCCCCACCTGCTGCACGCAATTCCCTGAAAAAATGCCGCGAAATCCGCTTGGAGCCGACTTCATCATATAACAGCCGCACCTTCACGCCTTCACGCGCCTTCAGAATCAGCTCTGCACGCAGCTTCATGCCCAGCTGGTCCGGCTGAATGATGTAGTACTGAATATTGATCTCTGCGCGGGCAGAGCGGATATCCTCGAACAATGCGGCGAACTTCTGATGGCCGTCACTGTAAATAACAATCTCATTATCGTTAGATAACAAGCCGTGCGACGAGCGGATATTCATGTTGATGAGCTGGGCATAGTTCTGCAGCAGCTGCGACCGGTCATCCGCCCCTTCTGCGAAGGCTGCCAGCTGCTTGTCCGCTTCAGCCTGGACATATTCCTGCTCTTCGATGAAGAGCTTGTAGAAATTCCTTTTTTTGAGATTGCGCCCGAAGAAGATATACAAGACAAATCCCAGAATCGGGATGAAAAACAGCACCATCAACCAGGCCCAGGTGTACCCCGCCTCCCTGCGCTCAATGAACAGAAAGCCCAGGGCCAAAATGATGTTAATGAGGGTGACGACTGTGGTTAGACTTGCAAACTCCATGCTCTTTCCCCTTTCCTCTCTGTCTCGCTCTGCTGCCTAAAAGTCCTCCAGCACCTTGGACCTGTCGCCATGAATCCTGTCCAGATGCTCCTCTCCCCAGTAGCATAACAGGTCCAGCGCGGGCTTCAGCCCCCAGCCGTAGGCCGTCAGCTCATACTCTACTCTGGGCGGAATCTCCTGGTAGATGGTCCGCGAGATTATTTCATCGTTCTCCAGGCCTCTTAATTGGGCGGTCAACACTTTCTGGGTGATGCCGGGGATGAGCCGCAGCAGCTCGGAGGTACGCTTGGGTCCGGTCATCAGATGGTAGATAATCAGCGGCTTCCACTTACCGCCCATCACTTCCAGCGCCGCCTCTACTCCGACTCTATACTTCTTAGGAACGCTATCGTCACTCTGTTCAGTCATTGCTTCTGCCTCCATTATGTAGGGAACCTCAACGTTCCTATGGAACATACACCTTCCTATAGAACAGCAAAGTGCGTACTTCCAGATTATTCGATTCCTGTTTATAATAGCATCAGCCAAGGAACAAGGCTACAAACCTGCTATTAAGAAAGGTAGTGAAGATACAATCATGAGCGTATTAATCGTCGTATCGCATCCGAGACAAGATTCCCTGACCTTCCAGGTGGCCCGCCGTTTCGCAGAGGGATTGAGCCAGGCAGGCCATGATTATGAGATATTGGATTTGCATGGGATAGGATTTGACCCTGTTCTACAAGGGCGGGAGGAACTCCATATGACCGCAGGTGAACAGGAATACCCCTATTCTCCTGAATTAGAGCGGGAAATGGAGCGGTTGAGGCAGCATGACGGCCTGGCCTTTGTTTTTCCGCTGTGGTGGTGGCATCTTCCTGCCATGCTGAAGGGATATATCGACCGGGTGCTGAACAACAGGGTCGCCTACGGCACAAGTAATCTGCATGATTATCGTGCGCTGTGGCTGGCTCTGGCAGGCGTAACAGAGGAGCAGATGAAGAAGCGCAGCTATGATGAGGCCACCACGCGTCTGCTGAACGTAGGGATTGCCGATTATTGCGGAATCACAGACTCCAGAGTAGAATTCCTCTACGATACTGCGAGTTCCGCACCCGGACACCGTGAGGCGTTGCTGGAACAGGCCTATCAGACGGGACTACATTATGGCAAGGGGGAAAACTGACAAATCGCAGGAATAAGGGAGATCACAGCATCACATCAAATTCACCCACATAAACTGCGTTTCCAGTCACTTCTATAGTGTTGCCGTTATCCGACACAGATACCCGTACTCTACCATCCTTGCCGATTTCATGTCCCTGTTCGATTACAAGCTCTAGCGCAGTGGTCTGTCTGCTGATGTACCTGGAGTAATAAGCTCCCATCACCCCAGAGGCGGTGCCAGTAACCGGATCCTCGGTGGTCCCTGAGAACGGGGAGGAGAAATGGCGGGCGTGCATACGGGCATCAGGATCATACGTCTGCTGGCAGAACGGGTGAATGGATGAGCGGGGCATCTCCTTCAGCACCTCAGGGAACCGCTGGTTGTCAGGCTGCATCCGGGTGAAGGCGGACAGGCTTTTGACGGGGACGATTAAGGTCCATGTGCCTGTACTGCCGTACATTACGGGCAGCGTCTCATCCAGATCGCCGGGTTCGAGGCCGATCGAGCGGGCCAGGTCTTCAAGCGATCCGTTAAAGGGTTGAAACTGCGGGCTGGCCTGTCTCATGGTCATATAGAGGCTGTCGTGATCTTCTGTGAAACGGACCGGGAGAATCCCTGCCTTAGTCTCGATGTTCAACTCACTGGCGTCTCCCAGCAGCCCCTTCGTCTTCATGACATACAACAACGCCATGGTCCCGTGGCCGCAGAGATTAATCTCATGCCCCGGGGTAAAATAGCGGATTCTGAGATCCGCCCGGTCAGATTTTATTGGAAACGCCGTCTCATTAAAACCAACCTTCGCTGCAATGTCCTGCATTTGCTCCTCCGAGAGTGCTCCGCCGTCCAGGACAACCCCTGCCGGGTTCCCTTTGTTTGGAATGCTGCTGAACGCATCGTAATGATAGACTTTGATGTTCTGCACACCTGCACCGCCTGTCTTTTTTGAGTAATATGATAGCATAAATGAATACAATGTGAATTTAAGATATTTAGGCATTATGATATGTTCGGTTTTTCGATTACATTTGGACCAAGCGCCCCCGCCACGCCCAATGTGGTCGGTTTTTCGATTACATTTGGACCACGCGCCTCCGCCACGCCCAATGTGGTCGGTTTTTCGATTACATTTGGACCACGCGCCTCCGTCATGCCCAATATAGTCGGTTTTTCGATTACATTTGGATCACATGCCTCCGCCACGCCTAATGTAGTCGGTTTTTCGATTACATTTGGACCACACGCCTCCGCCACGCCCAATGTAGTCGGTTTTTCGATTACATTTGGACCACATGCCTCCGCCACGCCTAATGTGGTCGGTTTTTTGATTACATACAAAAAACAGCAACGGACTCGCCCTAAAGCGGACGGTATCCGTTGCTGCAATCATAAAGAATATACAATTTGTCTACTCTGCTGTCTATTCAGCCATCTATTCAGCCGTATCCCGCTTCCCCAGCCAAGCCAGCTCCGCCATCGCCCGCAGCGGTCCGCGAAGGCCTGCGGCTACTTCTGCTTCGCTCTGCGCTTCCGGCTTATCGCTCCAGATGGAGAAGGTGGTGCCGATCAGTTCGTGCGGATAAGCTTCGCTGTATTCCTGCTTAGCTTCCCCGGTACGGTTCGGGAACAGGCCGGGATGCCAGGAGGCGCGGATTTTCTCTGCTGTCGGATACGTGTAGCCTGCATGTTCACCCAGCACATAATACAAGTAGCCATCGTTGTAGTTGATCACCTGATGACCCTTGGCGAGAATGTCTTCCACCGGGGCCATCATCGGGTGCCACTTCGTCCAATACGTGATTTGAATGGACGGCTTGGGCGCGACCCGCTGGATCTGATCCGCACGATAAAGGCCATCATTCCAGGCACGGACGGTCCAGCCCTTCGACTCCAGATGTTCAGCAACCTCGTTAAGGTAATCAATATAAGTATCCACGCCCGTGCCTCCGCTGATGTTCAGCACATTCCGGGCATACTCCGCAAGCTGCGGGTACTTATCGAACTCCGCGAAGTTGATGAATTCATCCCCGCCAATATGAAAATAACGGCTGCCCGCAAATAACTCCGCGTATTCGTCAATCAAATCCAGCACGAACCGGCGGGCTGCCGGATTCGTAATATCCAGCGCCCCCGGAGCCGGAGTTCCCGCTGCATCCTTAAGCAGCCACTCGGGATGAGTGCGGAGCGCCTGTCCCAGATGCCCCGGTGAATCCAGTAATGGGATAATATCCACATGATATCTCTGTGCCGTAAGGATAATCGCCTTCATCTCCTGCTTGGTTAAAGCTTGCTCCGACACTACCTCAGGATGGCTCTCGCTCATCAGCCGGAAGCCTTCGTTCTCGGAGAAATGCAGCTGCAGCGTATTCAGCCGCAGCCGGGACATCTCTCTAATCCGCTCCAGGAGCCAGTCTTGGCTGTAGAATTTGCGGCCAATGTCGATATGCAGCGCCCGCTCTCCAATGACAGGGTAATCGGTGATGGTGCCGCAAGGCACGGAGCCGTCATCTGCCAGCCGCTGCAGCAGCGTCCACAGACCATACATCACGGCCCGTTCACTTGACGCGGTGATCTTCGCATAAGTCCCGATGTCAATGACGTAAGCTTCCTGGCTGTCCAGGTCTCCCGCTGCTTCATGATCCGTCAGCTCAATGACGATATCGCCTGAAGCGGGAGGCTCCGCGCCCCCGTGAACAAGAGTCATGATGTAGTCAGCGGGGGTCAAAATGCCCGAGAATTGGCCCAGAACCATAAAGACTGTTTCGTTCAGAACACTGTTATTATCCGATCTCGCATTGTCCACAATTCGCGCTTTGAACCCGGCAGACAAGCGCCATTGTCCCCCGGATACCGCCGCAATCTGCTGCTGTACACCGGTAAGCGGGCCGTTATTGGAGGCTTGCCGATCTAATGGTTCATCCATATCCATCCCCATACTTTTCTCACCTCTTCCTTCTTCGCCTGGATCAGCTCAGCCGGATACCAACCGTTGTAATCTCATGTCCGCCAAGCGGAAGCTTCAGCGAAGCGGCTCCTTCTAGCTGAAGCTCTTCACCTTCTGTTTCCAGTACATTTGAAGCATAGATGGCGGCAGCCGGAAGCGCTGGTTCCAGCTCCAGTATACAGGACTCGCCCGTCATCTTGAACCAGCGGAGCAGCACATCGCCGCGTTCCTTGTTCAGCTTCATAGAAGAGAACGCAGCGGTCGCGCCGCTCCAGCGGACGGCCGAATACACGGCAGGAATCGTTCCCGTGTGAACCTCTGCCTGCGCACAGGTCCAAGGAATCTGGAACTGGTATGCTGCAGCAGCGGCACCGGAGGTTACGGCATCCCCGCTATGCGGCAGGAGCAGCAGGTCTGCGGTCTGTTCGCCCAGGCACTGGGCTTCCGGTGTAGGGAACCAGCCCCAGTCGCCCATCTCGCCGACACTGCGGAGCAGCGTCACGGCAATCGTATTGCGGCCATCGCGTAGAATCTCGTATTCGTGTAATCCGAGGTTAGCGACCGTCAAGCCTGCGTTCTCCCCGGCAACATCCACGAAGCACTGCTGATGCTGCGCATTACTCGGGTTCTGCCATTCCGGCGCCGGCTCGTTCGGACGCTCCGCCAGCTCGAACATCGAATCTACCCGATGTGACGCTGCGGCCAGATCCGCAGGGAAAAGCATCCGCAGACGGTGGTCCTTAGCCGTATTATTGATATAACTCTTCACTTCCAGACCTTTGCCGCTACGTTCCAGTCTTAAGACAGTCCGCAGCTTCAAGGTTACCGTGGCGGCAGCGCGCTGCGCCAGCCGCTCCGGGTAATAGACCAGCGCCCGCTGCTCTTCTTCCAGCAGGGCATCGGCCGAGGCCGGAATCTCCCATTCATGGGTGATTTCGATGGAAGCCCGGTATGGCGTATCTTCAATAACAGCAATATCCGCGTTAAGGCCGAGAGTCGTCATCGGCACTTCACCCGCAGGCGCTCTGTACATATATTCATTCCCTATGTCCCCGGTATTCTCATACACACCAAGGTCACGGTAGATCTTGCCGCTCGGCTTATGCTCCAGTGTGAAGGAGCCGTCAGCCATAACCTCTACCCGCAGCGTATCGTTCTCCAGCACGTGCGCGCCTTGAACCAGCGAAGCTGGGACGGAAGCCATAGCTTCCAGGTTCGCCGCCGGAGCGCTTCCGGCAACATCAGCAGCGTTCGCTCCAAGCGGGCGAACCCAGGCATAGGTGCGCAGCCCCAGGGCAGGCACATCCGCCGCCTCGAAGGTCAGCCGCACCTTACGGCAGCTATACGGCTGGCGGAACCGGTCATCCGGCAGGTCATAGCCGAAGGACAGGCCGAGATCCTCCACCGTACAAGGAACCGGCTGGCCTTGTTCATCGACCAAGACCCGTCCGGCCAGGTCCACGGCTTTCATCAACCGGGCATTCTCTTCAAGCGGCAGGCCATCGCGCAGATACTGGCGGGCCGCATCCAGCTCTACGGTCACCGTGCCGGTGCGGCTCCAGCCGCTGGTATTGGTTACCACGAGCGGAAGGGCCTCTTCGCCGTAAGCGGCGAAGCCGGAGGTATCGACCGCTGCGGTGATCGCCTGCATACTATCCGCTACAATGCCCTCGGCCATGTGATAGCTCTTGTCGAAGCGGGTAACCATCTCACGGTGCACCTCATCCACGCTGCAGCCGCAGATGGAATCATGCGGATGGTTCTGCAGCAGCGTCTTCCACGCATAATCCAGCAGATGCTGCGGATACTCTCCGCCATGCAGCTTCGCGATCACGGCCAGCGGCTCGGCGACCTTCTCCAGCATCGCCTGCCCCCGTTGGTTCAGTTGCTTCAGGTATACCCGGGCTGACGCTGTATTAACCAGCGTTCCCCAGCCGTCGGTGCGCTGGCTGCGCAGCTCGCCCTTCACAGTGGACAGACTGCGGCCGGCCAGTGAGTCTTCTACTGCCTTAATATAGTCCGGGAAGTTCGAATGAACGAAGGAGACCTCCGGGTGCAGCTTCTCTGCTGTGCGGATCGCCTCCGGCAGATCGGTCTGCAGCGGCTGGTGATCGCAGCCGTTCATGAACAGCAGCTGATCGGTCGCCGCATACTGCCGGGCATCGCCCAGCTTGCGCTCCCAGAAGTGCCGGGCCTCTTCTAACTCCACCGGAACCTCATTCCCGTTGGAATACCAGTTGGCGAACAGAATGCCCAGCACCTGCGAGCCGTCCGGCCCTTCCCACACCAGCTCTGAGAACGAGGATTCATAGCCGTCATCCGAGACCATATTGTTGAAGCCTGTCGGCTTCACTCCGCGCCCGAAGAAGGCATTGGTTATGCCCGCCTGCTGCATAAGCTGCGGAATCTGTCCGGTCAGACCGAACGTATCCGGGAAATAGCCGATTTTGGACACTTCCCCATAGACTGCCGCATCCTGATGACCCAGCTGTAAGTTACGCACATTAGCTTCCGGGCTGGTCAGGAATGCATCCTGCAGAATATACCAAGGCCCGATGTAAATCCGTCCCTCCCGGATATGCTGCACCAGCCGCTCCCGGTTCTCCGGGCGGACCTGCAGATAATCCTCGATGATAATCGTCTGGCCGTCGAAGAAAAAGCTGCGGAAATCCGGGTTCTGCTCCAGCGTATCCAGCAAAGTATCCACCAGTTGAATCAGCCGGATGTGATGGCGCTCATAAGGCAGATACCATTCCCGGTCCCAGTGCGTATGCGAGATAATATGTGCCGTCTGTTTTGTGGTCATAATCGGTTACCCCTCAATCTCCAGCGGATATTCCTCCATATAGCTGATCAGCTCATCCACCGTCGTGAACGCCAGTCCAGTCACTGTATCTGCACAGCCGTAATAGATGGCAATTCGTCCGGTAGCCGCATCAGTCAATGCCGCGCAAGGGAAGGTTACATTCGGCACATCGCCTACACATTCATACAGCTCTTCCGGGCCGAGAATATAGTTGCGCGAACGGGCTTTCACCTTCCAAGGCTGATCAAGATCCAGCAGCGCGACACCCATGCGGTAGACGAATCCGTTACAGGTGTTGATAACACCATGATAGATCAGCAGCCAGCCCTTGTCAGTTTCAATCGGAATCGGACCCGGGCCAATTTTCTTGGACTGCCACGCGGAAGCGTCACCGTCAACCGTACCCATCACATAGCGGTGCTTGCCCCAGAAGGTCAGATCAGGACTCTCACTGTAAAAAATATCACCAAACGGCGTATGCCCCGTATCACTCGGACGGCTGAGCATCGCATAATTGCCGCCAATCTTACGCGGAAGCAGCACACCATTGCGGTTATACGGCAGGAAGGCATTTTCCAGCTGGTGGAAGGTTTTGAAATCGAATGTATACGCCAAGCCGATTGTTGGGCCGTGATACCCGTTGCACCAGGACACATAATAACGGTCGTCAATCTTGCAGACACGCGGATCATAGCGGTACTCGCGCTTAGTGATCTCTTCATCGCCCTCGAAGACGATAGGCTCATGGTTGATCTTCCAGTTCACGCCGTCTTCACTGAAGCCCGCGAAGATATCCATACTGACCGACCTCGAATCACAGCGGAACACCCCTGCGAAGCCGCCCTCAAACGGGATAACTGCCGAGTTGAATACACTGTTCGAGTTCGGAATGGCGTTGCGCGGAATGATCGGGTTGGCGGAATATCTCCATACCGGGGAATTCGTGCCCTCAGGCTTCTCCTGCCAAGGGATGTTCGGTAGTGCTTCTCCAATAATTGTGCTCATGATCAGGTCTCCTTTATCTGTAAAAAAATATGTTTGTCTTAGAGAATGTCTTCCTTCAGCGCCCGCAGGATCAGCTGGGAGAACAAGCTGTTCGACCAGGCGAACCATTTGCGCGTAAACACAGCCGGATCGTCGGAGTGGAAGCCTTCATGCATATAGCCGGTATCGGCGTCAGTAGCTTCCAGCATGGCGATCACTGCCAGCCGCTCTTCCTTGCTGTCTGCCGTGATGCCCTGCATCGACAGCGCCATATGCCAGATGTAGCCCGGAGGGGTATGCGGACTGCCAATTCCCTTGGCGGCCTTGCCCTCGAAGTAGAACGGATTCTCCTTGCTCAGCGCGAACCGTCTCGTATTCTGATAGACAGGATCGTCATTGTTCAGATAGCCCAGGTACGGAATGGACATCAGGCCCGGTGTTCCGGCGTCGTCCATCAGGCTGTAATTGCCGTATCCATCAGTCTCGTAGGCGTAGATCGGCCCGAATTCCGGGTGGCGGTAGGTGCCGTACAGCTTGATGCCGTGATCGACCTCCTGCTCCAGTTCCTTCAGCTCGGCCAGGAAATCCAGGTCCCTGAAGACCCACTCGGCGAAATCCTGCATCTGCCGCAGCGCCACCACGGCGAACATGTTCCCCGGAATGTTGTAGTGGAAATCGCAGGCATCGTCGCTGGAGCGGAAGCCGGACCAGATCATCCCGGTGTAATTGACGGGCATCCCCAGACCGCCGTTACGGATGGAATCCTCCATAATCCCGTTGTTCCGCGTGAAGCGGTACGGGGACTGCTCGGCATGATGCTGCTCGCGCTTGAACAGGTCGGTGATGACGCGCAGCATTTTTTTGAAATCAGAGGTGAAGAAATCGGTCTGCTTCGTCTCTTCCCAGTAAGCATGGGCCAGCCGGATCACGAAGCACAGCGAGTCGATCTCGAATTTGCGCTCCCACACCCAGGGCGACATCTCGGTCACATCGGCGGCATTCCAGTGCCAGTCATTGGCCGATTCATTGAACGCGTTGGCGTAAGGATCGATCAGCACATACTCTGTATGGCGCTTGATCAGCCCGCCGATAATCCGCTGCAGGTCAGCATCTTCTGCGGCAAAAGGCACATAATGAATGACCTGCTCCACTGAATCGCGCAGCCAGCAGGCCGGGATGTCCCCCGTAATCACAAAGGTGGTTCCGTCATCAAGCAGCTTGGTAGTCGTCTCCAGTGTATTCGGGAAGCAGTTGCGGAACAGCCGCTGGAGCTTGGGCCGGTGAGCCAGCTTCGCTTCGGCGTCGGCCAGCACGGCCTGAATGGATGACGGCAGCGTTAGCTCCGGCATCTCGATGCGGGGAAGTCTGAATTGTTCCAAGGTAATAGTCTCCTTATCGCTAATCTATAATTTTAGAAGCTGAATTTAAAATCGAACTTAAAGCTCACTCGTCACTGCGGTGAATGTTTGGACTTCCAGCAGCTGCCCATCCCCAGATTTCTTGATGAGAGCGGGAGTTGCGATAGGTTTAATTGCAAATTGTACAACTAAAGCAACTGATTTATAGCCGACAAACCGTTTAGTTGCATTTCATACATTTAAAAATCGATAAGCTGTTAATTCTCACCCTTTTGGGCATTTTTAGTTGTACAGACTACACTTATACAATAAAAGAATGCATTTCCGCTGTTTTTAATTGTACGTTCTGCAACTATCCGAGTACCTTACACTCAGCCCCTCATGTGCTTCTATTCAGCATGAATAATCTTAATCGTCTTGATCTCGAACGGATGGAAGTCTAGCGTCAACACACCGTCTTCATCCGGCAGCAGCCCGGTCTCTTCCTCCAGCGCATTAGACAGGTAGATCGCCGAGTGCGGCAGCGGCCAGCTGATCCGCACGGTCTCGCGTCCACCGGCTGATTCATACAGCCGCAGGATGCTGCCCTTTCCGTCTTCCGCCAGCTTGACGGTATCCAGCACCACCTGCTTCCCTTCGTAGGGAAGGAAGGAGCCAGTGGACGGATGCTGTCCCGCACTTGCCTCGCAGGCTACAGCATACGAAGCATGATTCAGCTCGGCGGCCTTGCGCTGAGTATGCGCCGTACGCCAGTCTCCGGTATGCGGGTAGAGCGAATAAGTGAATTCATGCTCTCCCTGATCCGCCGAATGATCCGGCCAGCGCGGGGCGCGCAGCAGGGACAGACGGATGGTGCTACCCTGCGTGTCATAGCCGTATTTGCAGTCGTTCAGCAGGCTGACGCCGTAATCATGCTCTGACACATCGGCATAACGGTGCCCGCAGACCTCATACTGCGCCTGCTCCCAGCTGGTGTTGCGGTGCGTGGTCCGCTCCAATGCGCCGAACGGAATCTCATACGTGGCCTTGCTGGTCACTACATCAATCGGGAAGCCAACCTTCAGCAGCTTGTGTGCTTCGTGCCACTGGACCTTCGTCTTGAAGTCGATCCGCTTGTCGGTGTGGTACAGGATCAGCTCCTGCTGTATTTCCGACTCTCCGAGACTCCAGCGGAAGCTCAGCACATCGCAGACCGGTCCTGTGGAGAGCAGCCGCTTCTCCAATAGTACCGCTGCTCCGGCAGGCTGCTCCTCATACCGGCTGTCAATATCCCAGGCATCCCATAGAATCGGCCGGTCATGGAAGAAATGGAGCCGGTTCAAGGCTTCCCCGGACTTCACAATCTCACGCCCGGCTTCCTTGTCATGCAGGCTGATGATCTCGCCCAGCTCATTGAACTGGAGCCGGTAATAGCCGGTCTCCCAGCGATCTTCGAATGTAGCGGAGTTCGCCGCAGAGATTGAGTTGTTGCCTGCATCCGATGTATCCGCCCCCTGCTGCTCCGCTTCCCGCAGCCACACGGTTGCATAACCGAATGCCGGAACCTCCGGCACCCGGACGCGCAGAACTGTCCGCTTTCCTGCTGTAGTCAGCTCTGCCGGAAGCCGTGTTCCGTTCCCGTCATAGACGGCGACAGCGGCAGGCTCCACTTCAGAGGCAACCGCAAGCTGGGCCACCATATCCCGGGTCCAGCCCAGTCCGTTCAGAATGACATATGGCTGTCCTTCGCCACGGGTATCAATATCCGATACAGCAGCTTCCATGACGGACTTCAGGGTGCTCTCTCCAAGGACGAAGATGTTCTTGTATTCCTTGTCCGAAGTCTCATAGACCTCGGGAATCGACGAGCCGGGGATTATATCATGGAACTGGTTCAGCAGAATCAGCTTCCAGCCTTCATGCAGGGCCTGACCTACCTCTTCCCGCCGCTGCGGCGTCAGGCGGTGTCCGCCCAGAGTCTGCCATAGCTCCGCTTCCCGGTACAGAATCTCGGCCTTGCGGTTATTGCGCTTGTTGCGAGCATGAGTTGTATAGGTTCCCCGGTGCAGCTCCAGATAGAGATCGCCCTGCCAGACCGGCAGCTCCGGCGCTGCCTGCTCGATACCTGCGAAGAAATCTGCCGCCGTGCTATAGCTAGAGGCAGGTTGACCTACCATAAGCTCTGAGCGCGACAGGTATTCCAGCATCTCCCGCGTCACGCCGCCACCGCCGTCGCCGTGTCCGTAGAGCAGCATTTGCTCGCTGTGAACGGCTTTTTGGCGGTAGGACTGCCAGTGCTCATGGATATCCTTCGGCAGCGTACTCTCATTCACGCCATGGTTCATATAGGATAATAGCGCTGTCCCGTCGATTCCAACCCAGTGGAACAGATCATACGGGAACAGGTTCGTGTCATTCCATCCAAGCTTCGTTGTCATGAAGTAACGGACCTTGCCGTGCTTCAGGATCTGCGGCAGAGAGGCGCAATAGCCGAAGGTGTCCGGCAGCCATTCAATCTCGGACTGCTGTCCGAACTCCTCCTGGTAGAAGCGCTGTCCATACAGCATCTGCCGCATCAGCGATTCCCCGCTCGGAATATTCAGATCCGGCTCGACCCACATACCGCCGACCAGCTCCCAGCGGCCTTCCTGAATCCGCGCCTTCACCTTCGCGTACAGCTCAGGATCATTGTCCTTCAGATAAGCGAACAGCTGCGGCTGGCTCTGGGCATAGCGGTATTCCGGGTACTCCTCCATCAGGGCATGTACCGTCGAGAAGGTCCGGCTGGTCTTGCGCACCGTCTCCCGGGTAGGCCATAACCAGGCGATGTCGATATGCGACTGCCCGATCATATGAATGAAGCCCTCGCTGTTGCCGCCGATGGCCTGCACCTTCGCGGCCAGCTCCTGCTCAATCTTCTCTATCTCCTTGCCAGCCTGCGAAACGTCAGGCCCCAAATTCACATATGCATCCATCGCCTGATGCAGCGCCTCCAGCATACGGACGCGCCGGAAGTCCTGCTCCGGCAGCAGCAGCATCGAATCCCGGATGACGGTCACTGTGTACATCAGCGACTGCACCGGCAGGTTCACTCTGACAAGCGCTGCAGTGATCGACCGGACCGGCGGCTGAATAACCGCCTGCTTATTGAGCGGGTCATCCGGCTCAGGGATCGGATCATAGAGCTCAATCTCAATCTCCGGGTGTCTGCCGCCCGTTTCCGGGTTCAGGGAAGCATAGGTATGATTGCGGTCCATTCCCTGCCGCGAGGCTCCGTTCACACGCAGCAGCCCTTCGCCGCCGGAGTGGAAGATCAGCCCGGTGTCCGCATCGGTCCAGTCCGCCGGGATATCCAGAGTAGTGCGGAAGTAATAGGTGGTGCCTTGCACACTCGGAAACAATCCGAACGATTCACTGCCCGAATAAGGCTGCGATTCGTCATAGTGGCCCGGCTGCCGGTAGACGGTGGAGAAGACCTTCCAGTCGTCGAGCACCCGGTATTCCAGCCATTGCTGCTGCGAGCATTCACGGATGAACCGGTTAATCCGTTCGATGTTGATCTGCTCCATCTCTAATCCTCCATGACCGTAAGATCTATATTCAGCGTGTCGTTCACATTCCTGCCGACCCCGATGCGGAAGCTTCCCGGCTCGACCACCAGCTTATAATCCGGCCCGATATAGTTCAGATGCTCTGCACTCAGCGTGAAGCTCACCTTCTGCTTCTCTCCCGGCTCCAGTGCGATCTTGTGGAATCCCTTAAGCTCCTTGGCCGGTCTCGTCACCTTACTGACCAGATCGGAAATATATAATTGCACGACCTCCGCACCACTGCGGGAGCCTGTATTCTCTACTTCCACTGTAACTTCAGCCGTTCCGTCTGCTGTGATCACTGCCGGCTCTACCTGTAGCCCGCTATAGCTGAATTCGGTATAGCTGAGTCCGAAGCCGAACGGATAACGCGGCTGCGAATTTCCTTCCAGATAGCGTACTCCCCGGGAACGCTTGCCTAAGTAATATACTGGCAGCTGTCCTACATCCTCAGGGAGGGAGAGAGTCAGCCTGCCGGACGGATTTACATCACCGAACAGAATGTCGGCAATGGCGTGGCCGCCTTCCTGCCCCGGATACCAGGCTTCCAGAATGGCATCCGCCTGCTCGTCAATCCAAGGCTCGGCAATGGGACGCCCGTTGATATACACGACGACGACCGGCTTGCCAAGCGCCTTCAGCTCTTTCATCAGCTCCAGCTGAACACCGGACAGATGAAGCGACATCCGGTCGATGCCTTCGCCGCAGTCCATATCGCTAAGCGCATTCTCTGTGACCTTGGAGGCTCCGGTCCGCAGATCGATGCTGCCTTCGCCGAAGTCACGGGCACTTGACCCGCCCAGAGCGAGCACAATGATATCCGCTTCCGCTGCTACCTTACGCGCAAGCTCGAAGCCCTCGGTGGAGCTGTCTTTGATCCGGCAGCCCGGCGCATAAGCTACACGCTCCGGCTGCGCGGCAAGCTTGGCCCGTATCCCGGCCAGCACCGTTGTCACCCGGTCACGCGGCTGCGGCGAGGTGTAATCGCCGAGCTGATTGTAGCCGATGTCTGCGTTCGGCCCGATTACTGCAATCTTACTCTTGTCCTTAGCCAGCGGAAGAATGCCGTTATTCTTCAGCAGCACAATTCCTTCTGCCGCAACGCTCCGCGCCAGCTCTGCATGCTCTGCACTGCCGATTACCTGCTCTGCTGCATCGGGATCGGCATATGGCTGCTCAAACAGGCCCAGCCGGAACTTCAGCTCCAGCACCCGTGCCGCTGCCTGGTCCACCAGCTTCTCCTCCAGCCGACCGGAACGAAGCGCCTCCAGCAGATATCCGCCGAACATGACGCCGGACATCTCCATATCAATCCCGGCGGTGAGTGCCTGCACTGCTGCATCCTCTCCGCTGTCCGCTGT
Organism: Paenibacillus sp. FSL R7-0302; assembly: GCF_038006885.1. Classification (NCBI taxonomy): domain Bacteria; kingdom Bacillati; phylum Bacillota; class Bacilli; order Caryophanales; family Paenibacillaceae; genus Paenibacillus; species Paenibacillus sp. FSL R7-0302. The sequence goes on along the minus strand of NZ_JBBOWB010000001.1, from coordinate 1,465,657 downwards.
ATCATGGCCCGAGGCCAGCATATCGATCGCGCCGCAATCGGTAATGACCATGCCCTGGAAGCCCCATTCGCCGCGCAGAATCTCTTCCAGCAGCTCCCGGTTCGTGGTGCAAGGCACGCCGTCAATCTCGTTATAGGCCGGCATGATGGAGACCGCACCGGCTTCCACCGCTTTGCGGAACGGGTACATATCGACTTCCAGCAGCTCCCGCTTGCCGATATGCGCCGGCCCGGCATTGCGGCCACCCTCTGAGCTGCCATAGGCTACGAAGTGCTTGAGGGTTGCCCCCACACTGGACGCGCTGTCAAGCCGGTCGCCCTGTAGTCCTTCCACAGACGCTACGGCATATTCGCCGATGAGATACGGATCTTCCCCGAAACATTCCTCGGTCCGGCCCCAGCGCGGATCACGCACCACATCCAGCACAGGGGAATACGTCACGGCTCCGCCTTGAGCACGGGTCTCCCGCGCGACTGCCCGGGACATCTCCCGGTAGAGGTCTACATTCCAGGTGCTGCCGATCAGCAGCGGAACCGGAAATACCGTGGCCCCGATGGCCATATGCCCGTGCGAGCATTCCTCGCCGATCAGCAGCGGAATCCCCAGCCTGGAATGCTCCAGCGCATAACGCTGAATCGCATTGACGGCCTCCGCTCCGGCCCGTGCATCGAGCCCGCTCTCCAGCGTAACCCCTGTCCAGGGATCGGCACGCAGGGTTCCGTATAATGCGCCGACACCGCCTTCGCGGATCTGGCGCTTGAAGTCTTCTGTCAATTCAATGGTTCCATCTGTATGATTATAGGTCTGCCATCCGAACAGCTGCACCAGCTGGCCGACCTTCTCTTCCGGCGTCATCAGCCCAAGCAGATGCTTCGTCCGCTCCTTGACGGGCTGTGTACGGTCTCTATATAACATCCTGGCTCCACCCTCTCTCCTTTGATCTTAATCTATAGCTCTACTCCTTAACCGCTCCAACCGTAAGACCCTGAATGAAGTAACGCTGGAAGAACGGATACGCGAAGATAATCGGTCCGGTCGCCAGTACCACCATCGCCATACGCGAGGTATCCTGAGGCATGTTGCGGAGGGCCTCCAGGCTTAATGAACTGTTCTGTGAGTTCTGCAGAATGAACTGCATGCTTGTCTCAATCCGCATCAGCATGGACTGCAGCGGCACCAGATTCGGATTGTCAATATAGAGCAGCGCGTTGAACCAGTCATTCCAGTACCCCAAGGTGCTGAACAGACCGATCGTAGCAAGACCCGGTAGGGACAGCGGCAGCACGATTCCGAGGAAGGTGCGGAACTCTCCGGCGCCGTCGATTTTGGCCGACTCGATCAGGGCATCCGGTACGCTGGTGATGTAGAAGGTACGCAGAATCATAATGTAAAAAGCATTCACCGCCAGCGGCAGCACCAGCGCCCAAATGCTGTCCTTCAGGCCCAGCATCTGTGTCACGACAATATAGGTCGGAACCAGCCCGCCGTTAAACAGCATGGTGAAGAAGGAAAAAAACGCGAAGAAATTGCGGTATTTGAAGCTTTTACGTGAAATGGCATACGCATAAAGTGAAATAATAAGCAGGCTGACAATCGTACCAATGACCGTTACCGCAATGGTCACTCCGTAAGAGCGGAGCAGCGTGTCCCCTGAGCTAAATACATATTTGTAGGCTTCCAGACTCCATTTGGCCGGGATTAACCGGTAGCCGTCCCGCGCCAGCGCCCCTTCGTCCGTGAACGAGATGAGGACAACGAACAGGAACGGGAAGATACACAGGATGGCAAAGCCTCCGGCGATACAGTTAAAGATGGTATTCAGCACCGGCGACAGCCGGTGGAAATCGCGCGATTTCGCAGAATTAGCAGACATTTGGATGACCTCACTTTCCTTCATTTTCCCTAGAATAATGCACTGTCCTTATCGAATTTGCGCACGATGTAATTAGAGGTAAGAACCAGCACGAACCCGACCACTGATTGATATAAGCCCGCAGCCGTACTCATTCCGATCTCGCCGGTAGTCTTAAGTCCACGGTATACATAAGTATCGATTACGTTGGTCACACTGTAGAGCGTCCCCGAATCTCTCGGCACCTGATAGAACAGCCCGAAGTCGGCATAGAAAATCTTCCCGATCGCAAGCAGCGTCATAATGATAATGATCGGCTTCAGCATCGGCAGTGTGATACTGCGGATCTGCTGGAGCTTGCTGGCTCCGTCGATCATCGCGGCTTCGTACAGGGACTTGTCGATGCCCATAATTGCGGCGAGATAGACCACGCTGTTATAGCCGACGGCCTTCCATAGAAAGACGAATATAATAATGAACGGCCAGTATTTCGATTCCGAGTACCAGGAGATATTGCTGCCGAACATGGCATTAAGCAGCCCCCGCTCCGAGCTCAGGAAGCTGAACGCGAAGTATCCTACAACGACCCAGGACAGAAAGTACGGCAGGAACATGCCTGTCTGATAGAACTTGGCTAGCTTTTTATTGGCAATCTCGGACAGCACCACCGCCATCAGCACGGACAGAATCAGGCCCAGGCCAATGAAGGCTATGTTATACAAAAGAGTATTGCGTGTGATCAGATAGGCATCATTGGTGCTGAACAGGAACTTGAAATTATCCCAGCCGACCCACTTACTGTTGATGATGCTGGCCCAGAAGCCATCCCGGCTGAAGCGGTACTCCTTAAACGCAATGACCGTACCCACCATCGGCAGGTAAGAGAAGAATAAAAACCACAGTGTGCCCGGCAGAACCATAAACAGCAGCACTTTGTTTCTCAATATATCCTTGGCGGACTTTCCTATTTTCCCCATACTTCTAGTTCCTCCTATGCCGGAAAATTCTTCCGTTAGTACAAAAAGATCGGGCAAAGTCTAATCACCCGCCCGATCCTCTAATAGAATGCTACTTATTATTCGCTGCTTTCCAGGCGTCGATCTGAGTTTGAGCTTCGGCAATAATTTTATCCAGACCGGCAGCTTTCAGTTTCTCGTTAGCCTTGGTCAGGTACTCTTCCGAATCTACAGATCCGGTCATCAGCGGTGCCCAGAATTCTTCCTTCACGTTCTGGACGGCGGCGATTTCATTCGTCACCTTGGACGTATCGAAGTTGAAGCCGAGCAGCGGTGCGTTGATACCGGCATCATTGAACTTCTTGAATTCTTCCCATTTGTTCTCAGGGTCGCCTTCATTCAGATAGTTGATCATGATGTTACCCAGGGAGAATGTCGGCATGTCGTAGTTCTTCGCATCCGGCAGGTTCTTGATCATGTTGTCGCTGATCTTCTCGTAATGTACACCCTCGATCCCGGAGTCAATCATGTTGCGCAGCTTAGGATCTGTGTTGAGCAGGTTCAGGAATTCCATCGCTTTCTCAGGGTACTCGGAGTTGGCCGAGATCGCCTGCATGGAGCCCATTACGGACCAGTTGTAGATATAAGGCTGGCTGGCTGGTGTTGATACGACCGGATACCCGTAGCTTGCGGACCACAGATTGTCGGCCATCGGCTGGGTGGATGCACGGTCAGTGAACCATTTGCCGGCTTTGTACAAATCATCTACCGATGAGGTAGTCGCTACTTCAGGGGAGATGTAACCCGCCTGATAGAATTTGCGAACCGTCTTAAGTGCTTCCTTGATCTCAGGTGTTTCCAGGATGTTAACTACTTTGTAGTCCTTGGTGTCCATATAGACAGCCATTGGCATCTTCTCGATCACGTAGTCAAAAGGCATAATCGGCATGAAGTCCTTGACCATCGCGTAAGGAGTGACTCCAGGCTCGTTTTCCTTGATCGTTTTGAGCAGCGGCTCCAGATCCGCCATCGTCTTCACGCTGGTTATATCCAGCTTGTGTTTGTCGAGCAGCTCCTTGTTGAAGCGGAAGACCTCTTGGGCCGGAAGCTCTTTGTTGGCCGGAATCGCATAGTTGTGGCCGTCTACCTTGGAGCCTTCCAGGAAGGCCGGATCAATGGTATCCACAATGCCCTTGCCCTGATTCTTCAGCAGATCATCGAGCTGCAGGAAGGCGCCCTTACGTGCATTCTGTACATAATCGAAGGCCCAGGACGAGGTGAACAGAATATCCATCGGCTCACCGGAAGCCGCCATAACCTGCATTTTTTGCGTATAGTCCCCGAAGTCGAGCATTTTGATATCGAGTGTGGCGTTGATTTTCTCAAGTGTGTATTTATTGACTTCCGTGAGGACCTTGTCCATATCCTTCTGCGGCGGCCCGATCGTGTACCAGATCAGTTCCACTGGCTTTTCGGTAGTCTCCGAGGCTTTGTTGCCGCCTGAAGCTGCTTCCCCGCCTGCATTGTTCTTACTGTTCCCCCCGCACGCCGTCAGCGCCAGTGAAACGGTTAAAAGCGTTGTCAACAACAAGGAGAAGTGTTTCTTTTTCTTACTCATTTGCCGTACCCCCTTTTAATTAGCTGTCCGGAAAATTCAGGCCTGCCGGGCATTTCCGGCTGCTGGTTTCCTTGGGCTATACCTTAACTTTATAAGATGAAAGCAGTTTCAAATAGAAGAGAAACTATAGTTTTTCAGGTATGAAATAAAGAAAAATAACTCCGTACCTAACATATAATTTCTTTTCTTTTCAAAAAGAGCTGCCTTCAAAGGAGCCCCTTGAACTCTGTCGGGGAGATCCCGACATATTTCTTGAACTGCTTGTAGAAGTATCCCATTTCCCAGTATCCCACGGCTCTTGCAATTTCATGCACCTTCAGGTTTGTCGTGCGAAGCTGTTCCTTGGCCTTATCGATCCGGTAGCGGTTCATATATTCCGCAAAGGATTCGCCGGTCGTCTTGTGAAACAGCTGTCCCAGATACACCGGATGAATGTTGAACATGAAGCCCAGCTTCTTCAGAGACAGGTCCTCACTGTACGATTTCGCGATATAATTCAGCACCTGATTCACCACCGGGCTCTTCAGCTCCCGGTCCAGCATCCCGATGATGCCTGCCGAGGTCTGCCGGAGCGCAGCGGACAGTGCGGGCAGCGAATTCGCCCGGCGGATCGCCGTCAAGCCCTCGGCAATACACTCCCGCTCCGTTTCACTGCGGATATCCTTGATCAGCACCCGGAAGAACAGAATCCATTCCAGCGAGATCTCCTCCAGCATCGCTGGCGTTAACCCTTCCATTGCAGGAGACGAGAAATAGAGCTCCAGCTGCTCCGACAGCCCCGCCGCATTCTTGGACATAATGAGCTTGGCGTAATCGCTCCAGTCCTCCGGCAGAACCGCCCCCAGATCCTCCTTCCGGTCCCTCAGCTGCTCATAATAGATGATGCTGCGCTCCGGGTGAATCTCCAGGAACTCCTGTGCCTGCTTCGCCTGCTCGTAGCTTGCGGGAGCGGCGTCCACCCCATACACAGGCGGGCCTACGGCTGCGCGCAGCTTCTCACCGCCGGTGCATAAGCCGGTAATCTCCTCCAGCATGAATGCCATCTTTGCTGCTCCGGCGGAGGCTTCTTCATAGTTATGTATCAGCACCAGATCATTGTCCGAATCCCAGAACATGAAGAACGAAGCCTCTGCCTCTGCCAGATCGGATACCCTCTTCCTGAAGGTATCCGTTGCCGGCTCTACCTGTAGCAGGGCAACCTGCACATAACGGCTGGTGAGCGGCAGGCCGATCAGATTCAGCCGTTCGGAGCGCTCCTGCGGATCAATCTGCCCCCGCAGCCAGCGCAGCAGCACATTATCCTTCAGCACGGAATTCGTATATTCCCACCACTGCATATCCAGCCTGGAGACGTTCAGCTTCTCCACAATCGTCTCCAGCGTCTGCTGGAATTCCTCCAGATTAATCGGCTTCAGCAGATAATTCTCGATCCCGAGCGCCAAGCCTTCCTTCACATACATGAATTCATCGAAGCCGCTTAGCACCACCACCTTCAGATCCGGGCGGAATTCCCGGACAGCGCGGATCAGCTCAAGGCCGGTCATCACCGGCATGGAGATATCGGTAATCAGAATATCAGCGGGAATCTCCCGCAGCTGCTCCAGCGCTTCCTGCCCGTTCTCCGCCTGCCCCGCAATCGTGAGGCCTAGCTCCTCCCAGTCCAATATATCCTGCAGGCCGCTAAGAATGAACGGCTCATCATCCACAATAAACACCTTATACATCTGCGTTCTCCTCCTTCGGCGGGTATGGAAAAGTAATCGTAACCACTGTTCCGCTGCCCTCCTCACTCTCCAGCTCTAAGCCGTAAGGCTTGCCGTACATCAGTCTCAGCCGCTCATGAATGCTGCGCAGCCCGAACGACTCGGACCCGGACAATTCGCCGTGATCCTCCAGCACCCCGCGGAGCCGGGCCAGCCGCTCCTCCGCGATCCCTTTGCCGTTATCCGTAACCACCGCGCGGATACTCTCCGGCTCCGCTGTGATCACAATACGGATCACATTATCAGTCTGCCCTGTCCGCATGCCGTGCAGAACATAGTTCTCAATGACCGGCTGCAGCGACATTTTGAGTACAGGAAGCTCTTCCAGCTCTGGGCTGCATTCGATGGTATACGAGAACCGGTCCTTGTACCGGATACGGAATAATTCCAGATACAGACGGCAGGCCTCCAGCTCATCCTTGAACGTATATTTCAGCTTCGGACGGACGTACGACTTGAACAGCATGGACAGGCTGTAGATCATCTCACCTACATCCTTCGCCCCGCTGGAAATCGCCCGCATCCGGATGACTTCCAATGTATTATACAGAAAATGCGGATTCACCCTGGCCTCCAGTGTAGCGATCTCCGTATGCTTCTGTTTGATTTCCGCCTTATAGACCTGGTCAATATACTGATTGAGTTCATCCAGCATGCTGTTGAAGCTTTTGGCAATCTGGCCTAATTCATCTTCCTTGCCGTCCACAATCCGGGTGTTCAGATCCCCGTTCTTGACTTTGCGGGTGAAGCGGATAATACGGTGGGTCCGTTTGGCAAAATTAGAAATGAACATCGCCGGCAGCAGCACGGCAAACAGAATACAGACGAGTGCGATGGACACAATGGTGCTCCGCGCACTGCTATAGGTCTCAGCCAGCTCCTTTTTGGAGATCAGACTGACTACTGTATACCCGGCCTGGCTCTGCGTCTGGCTTGTAACGACCATCCCCTCTATCGTAAACTCCTCGCCGGCGTTAATCCCTTGCAGCTTCGGCAGCTTCCGGCCATACCCCTTACCCGAGGAATCGAAAATGACTTCATTCTGGGCGGAGAGCACGAGGATGTCGCCTTTGAAATCCTGCTTATAGTTATTCATGGCCTGCCAGATCGCCTCAGAGTCGAAGTAGACCAGCAGCTGGCCGATATTGAGCAGCGAGGACTTATTGTTGATGGGTATTTTCACCGAGAACATTGGGGCTGTCGGCATCCCTATACTTTTCAGCACCCAAATATTTGGAACAGAGACAACACTCTCCTCACCCAGCACCATCGAATCGGGGACAAAAGAATGCGCCGCATTGGTCGAGATCCGCTCGAACTGCCTGCGGTTGTCGTAATAATACATGACCTGCTGGTTGGCGCTGTACAGGATCAGGCCGCGGATATCGGGATCATCGTCAATCTTGTTCTGGAAATACTGGATGGCGTTCGAGGTAGACTGTTCCCCCAGCAGAAAGCGGTCCAGCCGGTGCTCGATATAATCGCTTAAGGGATTCTCCAGCAGGAAGGTCGTATTACTGGCCAGACTCGCGTCCCTGTACACATCACGGAGCATATCCTGAACGGATTGATATTTGTTCTCCACATAATTGCTGATGCTCTCCATACTCTTGCGCTGGATATCCATCTGGCGCTGCACCGCCGAATCCGAGATTAACAGCAGCACCAGATAAGAGAAGGCGATAATGGTGGCTATGAAGATACAGGACACGATCAGCGTGAAGCGCAGAAACATATTGTCTTTAAAATACTTGCGGTACAGCGAAAGGCTTCGCATGATTCACCTCCTTCCTATGGATTAGCCTTGCGGGCACGGCTAGCCGGGATACACAAGAAGCGCTCCCCCCTGCTAAATGTGCCAGAGGGTGAGCGCTTTGTGTATGTTGTGCAGAATGGGCGGTACCTATTCCCGGTTACTTCACATTAATGGCCTCTAAGATATACAGGCTGCGACTTGTTGCCGCTGTAATCCTCCATGACCACTGTAACTACTGCTGCAGTAGAAGTGAAGCTCAGCGCAGCCTTCGTCGTGCGGCCGCGGATAATCATCGGCTTCATGCCCGCAGCACCGGAGATATAAGTGACCGGGAACGACCGGTTCTGGCCGTCTTCGTTAATGTACATATACCGCCAGTCACGCGTGCTTGGCATCGGCAGGTTCAGCGTATTTCCGTTCCAGGACCAGTTCTCTGCATAAGGCTCGGACACCTTGTCGGTGAACGTTCCGTTATAGGTTATTTTATCGGTATTTCCGGCTTGAACGGTAACCGTATACTCATCACCGTTCACCGGCATATTTTGGAACAAGGCTGAGGTTGCCCCCTGCGGCACGGTCAATTCCTTCGATACCGGCTGCGGCGTGGTAGTCCAGTTCACCGACTTCACTGTAACCTTGACACTGCCCTGGGCTGCGGCGGGATTCGTCCACTTCACCAAGAAGTCTCCATTCGCAGCGGACTCGGCAGTCACATAGGATACCGCAGCATTCAGGTTGAAGGACAGCGTGGCCGGATCGCCCTCCAGCCCGTCTGCACCTACAGCCGCTACCTTCAGCACGCCGGATTTGGCCGGAAGCTTCTTGATATAGAAGGTCTCATCATACTTCCCGCCCACATAGATATCATTCACATATACATTGTATTGCTTCACCTTGGAATAATCGGTGTCCATGACCCACTTCACGATCAGCTCATCCGTGCCCGGCAGCGCCTGCGCTATGGAGAGACCGGCTGGAGCCGATGGCTTGACCGCTGAGCCGTCATGAATCCGCAGCTGGCCGATGTTCATCTGATAATTGGCTGCTTGTGTGGCTCCAGGGGTGAACACCAGACCGAAGGCAGCGATCTCCCGGCCGGCATAAGCACCAAGATTAAGCTCGGCTGTGGTCCAGCCCGTGGTATGCTTCCCGCTATTTGCAACAGGAACCTTCACCACTTGATTCGGGTTGTCGCGGAAGATGAGTCCTGCGCTCAGCACTGAGGTGTCGTTTGCCGACGGCTTGTTGTAAACGATGGACAGCTTAGAACCAGCTTTTACGGCAAGATTGCTCTTATAAAGACGCAGGAAGTTCTCGCTGTTCAGATTCCCGCTCACCGCCAGCGAGCTTCCGCCGTTGTAACCGCCAAGCTGCTGGTAATTCATACGCGAATTGGCGGTCTGGTCATAACCCGGACCATAATCGAAATCCACGTTCAGGCGGTTGCCTGTGGTATCCTGCCACCATTGCCAGGTGACCGGAACATCCTGAAGGCTCATGTTCGACCACTCCGCCCCGCTGGATACCGATCCGTTCTTGTAATAAGCAAGGCCGTGGCCTGTATTAAAGCTGGTATAGAAGTTGGCATCCTTCACTACCGAGCGCTCGGCAATGACCGAAGCGATCCCAGGCCAGTAGCGGTTATCGGCATATACATCGGCTACCGTATTATTGGAAGACACCGCTGTATTCTTTGGATTCACCTGCGGCCCTGACCACCATAGCTGCTCGCGCAGGTTCGTCATCCATTGGTATTTGTTATCCGTACGGTTCGAGACAGGCCAGGACTGATTCATGTCCTCATCCAGACCGGCATGGACAAAATCCGCGCCGAGTGTCGCCAGGCTGGTCCGTGGAATTCCCCCGGACAGCTTGCTGCTCAACGCTGAGCCTTGCACGCTCTTGAAGCGGTCGCGCCCGGCTTCAAGTCCCGCGAAGCCGGTCTCAAAGAGATTATAGCTCGTCCCCTCGGCCGCGTTGAAGGTATTCAAGTAATTCGCCGCCGAGGTAATCTGCGAGCTGCCCATACCGTAATCGAAGAAAAACGAATTCGAAACCTGTTTGTTGGCCGCTTTATCATAGAGCATAGAGATATTGTTGTTATTAAAGGTTCTGGCGAAGACATTGGCTCCTGTGGCAGTATTCAGAGAATCATACCATTGAACATACAGCCCGCCTTCCTGTAGCGCTTTCATGAAAGCAATATAATCAGGAATATCCGCTGTCGCCACATTCGGGTTCTGCTCCTCCTGATTCAGGAAGTACCCGTCATACCCGAAGTATTCGGCCATTTCAATCATTTTCTCAGCTACCGGGAACTTCCCGTTCGCATCCTTCACAATCATCTGCTTATACGTCTGCTGTCCCCGGTCATTGTTCGAGAAGAACACCCCGGCCAGTGACATTACCCCATTCTTATGTGCGGCATCGGTATATGCCGGATTCGGAATGTTCAGCATGCCGAACTCGAACCATTTCTGCTGCCAGTCGGACTGGGCCAGATCGTCGTAATATTCCGGCGGTGTATACGCTGTCGCTGTTCCGTGCCAGTAGGAATAATAGTCAATATACTGCCAGAAGTTGAAGTGGTACTGGGCGAACTTGTTGGTGTACGGGGCATTCTCGATAAAAGCATTACCATAATCGCCCGCAACATTCATCATCTGCACCGCCGGATTCAGCGCCGGATTGGCCTGAGTCTGCTGGAAAGGTGCAATCCGCTGCTGCAACGGCACCCTGGAGCGCAGTAGCGCTGCGTCCTGATCTCTCTGCGGACTCCAGTCCGCTATGTGCTGGCTGGTATAGCCATGTACGCTGGGCTGATTCGCACCGTGTGCGCTTTCACCTTTGAACGGCCAGGTGTCTCCGGCCATGGCTGTCTGCGGCAGCAGGGTAACCAGCAGCGCTGTACCTAATACCGCTGAAGTCAGCTTACGAATTCTGTGTGTCCGGGATGTAGCTACCATTGTTCACTCTCCTCATTCTTCAGTTTGATGAGAACGCATTCATAATAACTGGATGAATCTTCCTTCTGGATGATAGTGATCAAGGTTACTATATAGCAGTTCATGCGGGGACTAATAGAAGCGAAATTAAAGATTCTCTGGTCAAATTAAAGAAAAGTGCAGGGTGGAGGGCAGGGGCGGCCGCCCTGCGGAGTGTATTACTTGTAATTTTGCAGTATGGGATCGCCGTGACTCCAGAGAAGTTTTGGGCTTCCGGCCGCTGTTGTCCCCAAATTTCTTAATTTAAACCGCTGTTCGCGGATGAAATCCGGTGACAAAGGCGGACGCTACCGCTCCTACAGCTCCAAAATTCCCCTCCATCACTTTTCCCTGTCTGTGTTTTTTCAAGTTCAATTTATATAGTTACTTTATTGGCTGCTTGCTGCTGTGTTCGCTTTTCCGCATACATTTCGCCCACGCACCTCCGCTGCCGCCATTGTGTTCGATTTCCGCATACATTTCGCCCACGCGCCTCCGCCCTGCCCAATGTGATCGGTTTTCCGATTACATTCGGCCTACGCGGCGCGTCCGGTCCAATTGTGATCGGTTTTCCGATTACATTTGGCCGACGTAGCGCCCCCGGTTCAATTGTGATCGGTTTTCCGATTACATTTGGCCTACGCGGCGCGTCCGGTCCATTGTGATCGGTTTTCCGATTACATTTGGCCGACGAGGGGCGTCCGGTCCAATTGTGATCGGTTTTCCGCATACATTTCGCCCACGCGCCTCCGCCCTGCCCAATGTGATCGGTTTTTCGATTACATTCGGCCGACGTAGCGCCCCCGGTCCAATTGTGATCGGTTTTTCGATTACATTTGGCCTACGCAGCGCCCCCGGTCCAATTGTGATCGGTTTTCCGATTACATTCGGCCTACGCGGCGCGTCCGGTCCAATTGTGATCGGTTTTCCGATTACATTTGGCCTACGCGGCGCGTCCGGTCCAATTGTGATCGGTTTTCCGATTACATGCCCCACCCGCACCCTTGCCACGCCAAGAAGCAGCCCCGCAAGGAGCTGCCTCATGTTTGTCTCATATGTTACTTACCTTCATTACATAAATCCGCCAGCTTACTCCGCCTCCGGATAAGGATTGATACTCTGGATCGTGCCGTCTTCGTTGTATTTCAGCTCGGTGTACTTCACGCAGCGCTTGTGGTTGACGCCTTCAGACAGGGAGCTGTCGTGATAGAACAGATACCATTTGTCTTCCACTTGCACAATGGAGTGGTGAGTCGTCCAGCCGATGACCGGAGACAGAATCTCACCCTTGAACGTGAACGGTCCCATCGGATTCTTGCCGATTGCATACACGAGCTTATGCGTGGTTCCAGTTGAGTAGGACAGGTAGTAATCGCCGTTATATTTGTGCATCCATGGGCCTTCAAAATATCTGTGCTCTTCATCCCCGGCCAGAATCGGATTCCCGTCTTCATCGACAATCGAGATCTCGGCAGGCTTGCCCTGGAAGGACAGCATATCGTCGCTAAGCAGCGCAACTTGCGGTCCAAGCGCCGGCTGGTCGGCAGCCGGTCCTTCCGCATCCGGCACGAAGCTGCCGGTCTGCCACTTCTCCAGCTGGCCGCCCCATAGTCCGCCGAAGTAGATATACGCCTGGTTGTCGTCATCTACCAGCACGGCCGGGTCAATACTGAAGCTGCCTTCCATATAATTCGGCTGCGGGGAGAACGGGCCTGCGGGAGACTCCGACGTTGCCACACCAAGGCGGAAGATGCCGTCATGGTCGCGGGCCGGGAAGAACAGATAGTAGGTGTTGTTCTTATATGCGGCATCTGGAGCCCAGAGCTGCTTGGAGGCCCATGGAATATCTCTCACATGCAGCGCTTCGCCGTGATCGACCACCGGAGAATCGAAGCTGTCCATCGAGAGAACATGATAGTCTTCCATTTTATACTGGTCGCCGTTATCATTGCTCGGCTCGTCATGATCCAGATCGTGGGAAGGATAGATATAGATTTTGCCTTCATAGACATGGGCGGACGGGTCCGCTGTATAGATGTGAGTTACGATCGGTTGATTAGACTTAGGTGGTTGCTGCTGATTCATAAGGCATCTCCTTTGATATTGGAATAATAGAATCCTTCATAGTAAGCAGGGCTGGCATTCTCTGTACCGTTGCCCGAGGCATGTACGCCGAGGCAGACACCGGTGAAGCCGCCGTTGACCTCCGGGGACAGGACCGATACATGAACCGTCTCCGGGACTTCATGCCAGGACACGCCATCTGCCGAATACGAGCAGTGGTAGTGATAGCCGTCGCAGCGGAGGCGAAGCTGAACGGCACCTTGACCGCTTACCTCATACTGGTGAACCTGCCGCTCCTCGCCGTTCTTCACGACAAGCTCCATCACCCGGCGGCCGCTGCGGCAAGTAAGTCCCCAGAAAAGATATCCACGGTTGTTTAGCCGCGCAGCCAGTCCGGCATGCTCGCCTTCGGTCACCGGTGTGAAGTCAAGGCTTGCGCCCATCTCCATCCGGTGTTGCTGCTGGCGGAGACACGCGAACACTGCAGGTGCCTCATCGTCCAGCGTGTAAGCATTCCCGCGCACGGTGAGGCTGTCTTCCCGCTCGGTCCAGGAATAGCGCTCCGCCTCATAGGCGCGGAGGAACGCCCACTCCGGTCCGAAGCCGCTCTCCGGCGTAAAGCGCAGCACAAGGCTGTCCAGGCTGGATTCACCCTCTGCAATGACGGTGCCTTCATTATTGTCAATCATCGGCCAGCCGTCCTCCGTCCAGGTGACCGGAGCCAGGAAGGTCTCCCGGCCCAGCGGGGAATACCGGCCTTCCACCGGGCGCATACCCAGGAAGACGGCCCACCACTGCCCGGACGTATCCTCCACCAGATCGGCATGTCCAAGGCATTGTACCGGATGGTCCTTCAGTCCCCGGTGGGTCAGGATCGGCTCCGGCTTGTCCTCGAACGGGCCGTAAGGACTGCTGCTGCGGGCAATAATCTCCCGGTGATCACCCGCCGTGCCGCCGGAGGCGGTCATCAGGTAGTAGACGCCCTTGATCTTGTACAGATGCGGGCCTTCGACCCACGGACCGTCATCGCCGCTCCAGATGTTAACCGGCTCCGACAGCACTTCCCCGGACAGCGGATCAATCTCATACTGGATAATGTGCGACTCATAGCCTGCACCGTTCTGCACCGTAACATAGGTGCGCCCGTCATCATCGAAGAACAGAGACGGATCAATGCCCCCGTGCGGCAGCAGAATCGGATCAGACCAGGGCCCCTCAGGCTTGTCCGCAGTCACATAGAAATTGCCGATGCCTCTGACATCTGTAGTAATCATGTAGAATCGCCCGTCATGATAACGGATGGTGGCGGCGTAGATGCCGGATGAGCTCTTGGTCGCCCGCAGATCCAGCTGGGACTGGCGGGTCAGCACATGCCCTATCGGGGTCCAGTCGATCAGGTCCCTGCTGTGGAAGACAGGCACACCCGGAAAATATTCAAAGGTGCTGTTAATCAGATAGAAATCTTCATTCACACGGACCACACTGGGGTCCGGATAATACCCGGCAATAACGGGATTCCGCACATTCATGGATTGCATCATACCCTCCTCTGGAATGAAAGCAAGCGTTTACAATCGCTAGTGTTATTGTACAAGCCCGGATTAAGCTTTCCTATGCGCAGACTAAAGAATTTCCCCCGAAAAAATGTACAATTTCCGCCTACAACCGATTGTACTGGAAATAAGCACCGTTTGCTCGTCATTTTGCTTGAGGAAATGGTCATTTTTTGCGGAGTTTACCGGCTACCTGCAGTGGTCTCAAAAATCAACAAAAAGCCGTCCCCCAACCATAATCTGGCTTGGGGGACGACCCTGATCTTGCTTATACAATCGTTATGTGATGCCTATACTTACGGATTAATCAGATTCGATTGAATCAGCAATCTGCGGATAGCCGCCGACGCTTCGGCGCGGGTAATATTCTCGTTCGGCGCAAGACGCTGCTCGTCTCTGCCCTGAATAATGCCGGCCGACAGATTCAGCTTCACATTGGCAACCGCCCAGCCCGCTACCGATGCGGAATCGGCAAAGGACTTCAGCAGCTGCTGAACCTGCTCTTCGCTGCGGGAAGACTTCAGCTCTGTAATGCTCATCGCTCTGCTGACAATGGCCATGGCTTCCTGTCTGGAAATATTGTTATCCGGTCTGAAGGTTCCGTCCGGATAACCGGTGATCAGGCCGTTCTCGATAGCAACCTGAAGCTCCAGCCCGTACCACCCGCCTGCGGAGACATCGCTGAATGTAACCGGCTGATCCCCATGCGTGACTATCCCGAGTGCTCGGGCCAGCATAGCTGTGAATTCAGCCCGCGTGATCGCCCGCTGCGGTTCAAAGACCGCTTCCTTCGTGCCGCTTACCACCAGTCTTGAGCCCATGTCATTGACATCGGGCTTGCTCCAGTGCTTCGCCACATCCGGGAATTCCAGCGGATTCCAGATCAGGCCGAAATCGCCGTTCTCCAGACTGTTAATTGTCGCATAATAACGTCCGTCTTTGATTGTTACATAAGTCGGCTGATGATAGATTTTACCATCCCGGTATAATACGCCAGTGGTAATCTTCATATTTGCCGGTACCGGCAGCGTGTATTTCACCCAGCCGTGGCTGGTTACAAGTACGGTCTGTCCCTGATACTTGGCCTTGACTGAGAAGTTCGCAAGTGTACCGCCTGTTTGCGCCTTCCGCATCCCGGCGGCAAGCTTGAATCCTTCAACGCTGGCCGGAGCAGACTCCGTCAGCTCGGCAGTAATAACAATGTCGTTCACATTCACATTGCCTTGACCGAACTGCTTGCTGAGCTCTGTCAGATTGATATCTGCAGCATTCAGTCTGGCCGTACCCAGATCAGACTCGACTACGATCTCGCCGCCTTTATTCTGCAAGTCCTTCAGGCTGCTCGCAGTAAGCTCTACACTGCCAGCCGGAATGCCGGTAGTGGTTCCTTGCGGAGCAGGTGTAGCCGTTGGCGCAGGCTTCGTTACTGGATAAGACTCAGGACTCTTATCTGTAATCCGCACAATCTGGAAGGTGCTGAATTTGTTAATCTGAATCTCCAGCGCTACAGGCTCGCCGCTGGAATTATACACAATCGCTGGAGTATAGACGGCAACCTCGCCGTCGCTGTGTTCAACATATACCCGCAAGCTGTCCAGGAAGGCATCACGCGCCCCGGAGCTTTGCAGCGGAATGCCGCCAGCGATTTCAGTGAGCGGAAGCAGAATCTTGGTGTTGATCTTGCTGTAGTTGGCTTCAATCTCCCTTGGAGCTCCAAGGGTCTGGAGCGTCTTGTCACTGGTCAGAGCCAGCTTGGAAACGCCGTTCAGAACGGCATTGCTCTGAACCCTGAGCTGTTCCAGGGTATTCTCCACCGGTACAACCCGGAAGTACAGGTCTGTAGCGGTTGCTTCGAGCTGCTCCAGGCTGGCTGCATCCAGACGGATGGAACCCAGTGCTGTGACAATATCAAGTGAAACCTTGCGTCCGGCCAGAACCGATACCGCGCCGGAAGGAATCTCCACCGCAATCTCATCCGCCGGTGCAGCAGAATCATCCACATGGGTGATGCTTACCTTCCGGTTCGCTGCATCCGGGTCATTCGGATTCACGCCTTCAATCAGGTTATACATTTCATTCTCATCAATCACAATCGTGTCAATCTTGGTTCCGTTCGACAGGTTCGTTCTCAGAATCGTTACGCCCTGCTGTAGCGGACTGCCGTCATTAGGGGTAGACATTCCTGCCTGCCTGGAGGTTGCCTGACGGACGGCACCGTCCTTGGTCACGCCTTTTGCCTTAACGATCAGCAGATAATGCTTAACTGCACTCTTCCCGCCCCGGGTGAAGGTTGCGGTCAGAATGACATTCGTATCCTTGGGCGGAAGGGTTACATTGCCCTTGGCCTGTTCGGCATTCTGCTGGACAGCGATTACCGATGCTTCATTCGAAGACCAGGTAATCTTCGTATCATATTTGCCGGTCTGCAGCAGTACGAAGGCTTCGGTGACACTCTCCCACGTATCCCCAGGCGCGAAAGTGGCCGCCGTGTTGATTCCGGTGCTTCTTGCCGCATCCTCTGCGGCTTCCTGGTCGCTGAGCTTTTTGACAACAATTGTAAAGGTCTTGACCAGCGTCTCGCCCGGACGGTCAGGGTCTGCCAGCTTCACAGTAAGCTCTACCGTCACATCCTCTTCATCCGGTCCAGGTCTCTTGACCCGTCCGGTATTCGTGAGAACATCAGGGTTACTGGAGGTCCAGGTCAGCACAGATCCGGTCTCGCCTGTCTTCGGCAGGAATAGATTCCGGGTCACCGACTCCTCTGAATCTCCCGGAGCATAGGTTACTTGAATATTCAGCTCATCCTGGGGAAGGTTGACCGGGCTGGTTCCTTTGACTTTAATATAGAAATCCTTCTCCCGGAAAAAGCCTTCCTTGGCAACACGCGCCGTCAATCTAACCACCGTATCCTTCAGCGGACGCTGAACTTCACCGGTGTTGCTGACAATATCGCTGCGGTGGCTCGTCCATACTACATCAGAATCATAATTGCCTTTCGAGATCAGTGTGATGGCTTGCGTTACACTCTTCGCCGTATCCTGCCCCTGATACCCGATAGCCAGGAGTTCAGCAGCTTCATCAAGCTGAGCATCAAGCCCCTCCCGCTTCGCCTTAACTGTTACAACGAACTCCTTGATGACGGTGACATTGCCTTTGGTAATTGTTGCGGTAAGGGTCACCTCCCGGTCCCCTTCATTAGCACCGGGACGGTTCACTGTACCCTCTGGACCCAGTATGGAAGGCTCCGTGGAGGTCCAGGTAATCTTACTGCCATAGTTGCCCTCTGTGATCAGGTCCAGCTTCGTTTTCACCTGCTCCTGGAGCTCATTGCCTGCCCGGATCTTCTCCCAGGTCAGAGCTTCCAGGCTCTCCTTCACGGACTCTTCGTCCGTCAGCGGATGCTTGACCACGGTGAGTACGAATTCTTTCGTCTCGGTTACATCCCCCTTGGTGATGACCGCCGTTAAGGTAACAGTACGATCGCCATCCAGGTAGGAAGGAGCCTGAAGTTTGCCATCCGGCGTAATGACCCCCTCATCTGAAGAAGTCCATTTGATGCTGCTACCATTCTCACCGGCTGCCGGTAAATAGACATCTGAGGTCACCGAATCCTGGCTGACATTCTCTTTGCGGATGGTATTCCAGGTCAGCAGGTCTGTATCCTCGGCTACCGATTGGTTGTCGGTTCCGGCCTGTTTTTTGACTGTGAGCACGAAGGTCTTGGTCTGTTCCGAATCCCCGTTCTTCAGTACAGCGGTCAGCGTAACCTCCTGATCTCCCTCCGCAAAGACAGGGCGTGTTACAGTCCCGTCCGGCCCGATAACAGCCTCGTTGCTGGAGGTCCAGGTAATCGTGCTGCCGAAAGCGCCTGTCTCGGGTAAAAGCAGCCCTGACACAACAGACTTCTGCACCAGATTCTCCTGCCGGATCGTATCCCAGGTAACGGCTGCCGCGTCACGGTTCACCAGTGACACCGTGCCCGGAAGCTGGATATCGAAGTTGTTTGACGTCACCGGCTTAACGCCGTCTACAATTATGGACGGATCGACAGTCACCGATGCGAAAGCCGAAGCCTCAAGCTTGCCGGTTGCTTCTCCGGTGATCTGGATCTCCAGCACGGTGTCGCTGATCCGCACTACCGTGTAGTCCAGACCTTCCGGCAGATTGTTGAGGTGAACCCCTCCGCTAATCCCTTCGGTGAATACGCCGTTGCGCAGGGTAACCGTCAGCTTCTCTGCCGCTGTCCCGTCGCCTGCATCGTGAATCACTTCAGGAGACACTGCAATCGCTGCCGGAGGAGAGCGGAACAGAATAGCGAAGGTTCCCGAAGGAATGCCTGCAACCATAACTCCCGCCCGGTCCACGCTATCAGCGGACTTGTGGCTGGCCGCCTGTCCGGCCAAGGCTACCGTAATCTGAGTTGGACTGTCCACGGTAACTGTACCCGGTGTCAGGCCCGGCGGCCAGTTCACCGCTTCAATCGCCTCGATCACCGACTCATCGAAAGAACCGTTCTTCAGCTCCAGTACAAGCGCTCCCTCAATGGTGCCGTCATTCATCTCAGACTCATAGAGCAGCGGTGACTTGACCACCAGATAAGGCTCTTTGTCCATGAAGTCGAATTTGAAGGTATTCGTGCTCAGGTCCGCCGCTGCTCCTGTCAGCTTGCCGGAGGCCACGGTTACATAAGCTCCGTAGACATCGCTGGTTACCGTAGCTGCACCGGTGAATTTGATTTCCAGCTCCGTGTCGGAGATTCTTGTTACTGTTGTGCCGAGGCCCGCTGGAAGGCCATGCACCTGCACATCGCCCGCATTGACCGGTGCGGCGAATTTCCCGCCAGTAAGCGTCACACCGAGCGTCTCAGTAATTTCTCCAGAGCCGTAGACGGCTTCGGATACAATCCCTTTATTCAAGCTGAGCACCGCAGGGTCTCTGAACGTTACACTGAAGGTCTTGGTTGTCAGGCCGGAGGCGTTCCCGATCAGATTCTCCTTATCGACCGTCACGGACAGATTGTTCGTGGTCGCATCCTTGCCATGGTTAACGGCAGCACCCTTCAGCGTGAAATTAAGCTCAGTATCACTGAGCCGGGTCACGTCAAAGTCAAGGCCTTCCGGCAGATTATTGATACGGATATGGCTTGGATCAATAGAATCAGTAAGAGTCGCACCGACTATATTCACCTTCTGGTTGCCGGTAACCGTTCCATCATTCGCCTTAGCTTCCACCAGTTCGGTGCTAGCGCCTTCATCCAGCTCGATGTCAGAGATGACTTCACTGAAATCCCTCTCATCGAGACTAGTGTAATAGGTGAACTTCTTGCTCTCAAGCGGAGCCAGCGCACCTGAATCCCAGGTGATGGTGATTCCTGTGTCATCTATTACTTCCAAGTTCTTGGCAGTCGGCTTGTCATAAGCAGCTTCTTCATAAGGATCTTTATTAGTGAATCCGAAGATAGAAGCCTTTGCCCGCGGATTGCTTGAGTAGAAGAAGATAGGTGCTCTTGAATTAAAGGCCTTGTACAGCGGATCATCGTCATCAATAGTACTCGCCTTCACGACTGCAGCGCGATCTTCTTCAATGGTGTGGGTCACAATATTAGAGGTGACATAATCCCCTCCCTGATCCACCGTATTATCTGGGTCCATTGAGCGCATATACCGCGCCCCGTCCCAATTCTTCTCTGTTAGATTGGTAATAGTCACATCATTGCGGTAGAATTTCTGGTTCTCCCCAAAGCTGATCACCTGCTTAATCTCCATAGTGTCAGTCCATGTGGATACCGTAGTCGCACTCAGAATTCCTTTATCCGTCTGCGAGGTATTTACAACGGTGGTCGGCATATCCATTGAGCGCATCTGCGCTGAATTGGACTTTGCATATGTATGGTCGCCGATCTGGTAGCCTACCGCGAACCGTTCTTCAGGGGCACCCGGCAAATAATAATCGACTGGCAGATCTTTGCCTGTTCCATATCCGTCATGATCCGCACTCATTCCCAGATAAGGTCTGGAGTTCGTGCCACGGAAGTTAGCGGGCTTACTGCCCATCGTACCGAAATTCCCCCAGTTGCTTACTCCCAGTTCAATGAATTTGCCCCCCAGGAAAAGCTCTGTTCCGCCTTCTCCTCCATAGGCAGCCCTCGCTCCCCAATCTGCTGAATCTGCATGTACAGCCAGGGGTTCAGGAAACATAGACAGGATCATTGCGGGCACCATTAGCAGTGCGAGCAGCTTCTTACGCTTCATTGTCTCACTCCATTCTTAATAATTGAAATGCAAGCTTATACATATAAAAGCAAATCACTCTCACAAAATTCTCACAAATGATCGAAAAATGTCGTTAATTTGCACAAAAAGCAAAAAAGAAGCAGAGCACACGATACACGTGAACGCCCTGCCTTATGTTGATTCATATAAACTGCGGTTAGGAATGCTCTTCCCTAAGCCGGGAGTACATCTGCTGCATACGCCGGTTCTGATCTTCGGCCGGAAAAAGCTGCAGCAGCTGGCGGTAAAACTCCTCATTCTGCGGATCGGCCAGCAGACAGGCGTAGAACCGGTCCTCCGCTGCCTGAAGTGCACCTCCCGATATGCTCTCGCTGATCAGCCGAAGACTGAGCTTCTCATAGATCAGACGATACTTCTCTTCCAGGGAAATCTTCCATACATACGGCTTCCCTTGTAGTAACGGCCCCCGGTACAGGCTAAAGAGCGTCTCCAGCTGCTCTGCATCCAGACTTTGACCCGTCAGCACTTGTCCCGCCTGGTGATATTGCATAACGTCATAGTTGAATGCCCCGGTATCCAGCGTATATCCCTCAGAAGTCTTTTTGATCCTCATGGGGATGCCACCTGCCTCCATGACTCTTTTCACGCGATAGATGGCCGTGTGCAGATTGCGTAGCACCCGTTCTCCATCCATATCCGGCCAGAGCAGCTCGGACAGCTTCCATTTATCCACCTCACGGTTAGGATGACAGAGCAGGTAGGCGAAGAGTTCCTCCGAGATCCGCGTAGGGAATCGGAGCAGCTGCTGCTCTTCGTTACGCACCTCCAGCCGGCCAAAGCCCGTGACGGTTGGTGCCGGAGCCGGCAGAACAGAAGCGGTGGCCGGCCGCTCCGGCGTTCTCCGGTAAGGCTGCTGTCTGGCAAGCCGCTCGTATACCCGTTCAATTGCTTTAGGGGTAACGGGTTTTACAATGTAATCCAGGGCCTGTACATCGAAGGCTTTCAATGCATAATGCGTATGACCTGTTGTAAAAACAATGTGGGCATGCTCTGAAACCTCACGGATTTGCCGAGCCAGCTCCAGTCCGTTCATCTGCGGCATCTCTACATCCAGAAAAATAATATCCGGCTGCAGCTCGGGCAACTGTTCTAGCGCCTCCGCAGGATTGGTGAACGTACCCGATATTGTGAAGCTCTCATGACGGCTGACCAGCACCTCCAGCAAATCCAGCGCTGGAATCTCGTCTTCCAAAATTACGGCAGTGTACACCTAAGCCACTCCTATGATTGAGTTTGTTTTAACGCCTAACCCTTCTGGCAAAATCCACAAACTGAAATTTGTCCAGCCGGTGCCGGGACTCGGTATATTGGAACAGCACGGTATTCTCCAGATACACATAGTTGCGCACTACGACAATATGCGTGTATTGCTTCAGGTCCAGCAGGCGCTGATCCTCCCCGGTGGAGGGCTCAACAGAAATCAGCTTTTTGGCATAACTGATCTTAAGACCCAGCTCAGACTCAAGGTATTCAAAAATAGAGCCTGCTGCGATCTCCTTGCTGAGGAATGGGACGATATCTGAGCGGAAATAGTCCTTGTCCAGAATAATGCGCTCGGCTTCAATCTCTCTGGCGCGGATCACCTTCCACACCGGCGTCTCTTCAGTGATGTGCAGTTGCCGGGCCAGCAGGGAGCCTGCCGGCTCCAGGACCGTCTCCTCTACCAGTGTCCGCGAGGGAACCCCGAGCGTCCCTGTCAGCTCCTGGAATGAGATCAGCCCGGTTACGGGGAAATCCAGCCGGGTCATATCCAGCACAAACGAGCCTTTGCCTTTGATCTTGTTAATATAGCCCTCACGGAACAAGAGATTCAGCGCCTTGCGCACCGTCTCCCGCGAAGTCTGGTAAGCCTCCGCCAGCTCACTCTCGGAGGGCAGCTTGGTTCCGGGCGCAAGCTGGCCGGAATGAATACGGTTGCTATATTCCGTATAAATTTGCAAAAATATATTCTCTCTCATCAATCATCACCGCCCTATATTGTAACACGCCCTCACTTCATCCGTGTATGAACAAAACTGCCCTAGCAGGCGAATTCAGGTCACTTGTGCAACTCTTGTGCCCGTTCTATTTTCCTGTATATTTATATAAAAACAGCCCCGCAGGGCTGTCTGACTATCCTTATAAGTCTTGCTTAGTCCTGCCTGATCCGCTCAGCTCAACCCTTCAGGTGAACGGTCAGAATACTTGTCTGCTTCGCGGTAGCCGGTCCGGTCCGCTCCTCAATCCGCTCCACCATCTCCTGCCCGGCAGGGATAATGATCGGAGTAATGAGCGGGTAACCGGCGGCGCGGATGGCCTCCATATCGAATTCCAGCAGAAGCTCGCCAGCCTGCACCTTGTCGCCGATTTCCTTGCGCGCCGTGAACCCGCTGCCCTTGAGCGACACGGTGTTGATCCCGACATGGATCAGCACCTGGACTCCGCTGGCATGCTCCAGAATCAGCGCATGCTTGCTCTTAATCACATGGGCCACTGTAGCATCGAAGGGAGCGTAGACCTTGCCTTCGGAAGGTTCAATGGCAATCCCTTCCCCCATCTGCTTCTCGGCAAAAGCAGGATCAGGAACCTGCTCCAGCGGCACCGCCGTTCCGTTGAGCGGCGAGGCCAGCTCCAGAATATTCACCGGCTCCTGCGAGCCTTGGACGGAGCTGCGGCTGCTTAGCTCTTTGCTTGTGTCTGATGGACTGGATACTGCCACGCTTGCTCCAGCAGCTTCCGATTTGTTCGCCGCCCGCTGCACGACTGCCCGGCCATACAGCACCGTCGCAACAAACGGCACAATCAGTACAATCGCCATCCCGACGAAGAATACGCCCCACTGGTTGGGGAAGATCGACAGGAAGCCGGGTACTCCCCCTACGCCAATGGAAGTGGCGCGGACTTGATTAACGGTCAGCAGCACTCCGGCCATCGCGGAGCCTATCATCCCGAAGATGAACGGGTAACGGTAGCGGATATTTACCCCGAAGATCGCCGGCTCGGTGACTCCGAGGAACGCCGAGACAGAAGAGGTGACGGCCAGACCTTTGGCCTTCTGCTCTTTGACCACGAATATCATGGCAAGAGCTGCGGCACCCTGGGCAATGTTGGAGAGGGCCAGCATCGGCCACAGGAATGTGCCTCCTTCGCTGCCGATCAGCTGAACGTCCACGGCCAGGAAGGTGTGATGCATTCCCGTAATAACCAGCAGCGAATAGAATCCGCCGTAGATCAAGCCGCCAAGGATGGCGAAATGATCGAAAACATAGATCAGCCCGGAGGTAATGGCATTCGCAATGCCGAACGTAACCGGTCCGATGATGGTGAAGGCCAGGAACCCTGTAATCAGCAGTGTCACTGGTGCGACCACGAGCAATTTGATCGAATCATGGACCCGCTTATCCAGGAATTTCTCAATACTGGCCAGAATATAGGCCGATACCAGGACCGGCAGGACCTGCCCCTGATAACCGATCCGCTCCAGATGCCAGCCGAACAGGTTCCAGGTTGGAACCGTCCCTTCCGTAGAAGCGTTAGCATAGCTGTAAGCACTTAATAAGTCTGGATGAACCAGAATCAGCCCTAATACAATCCCGAGCAGCGGACTGCCCCCGAAGCGGGTCACTGCAGCCCAGCCGATCAGAGCCGGCAAGAAGGTAAACGCCGTGCTGGCAATCGTATTAATAATGGCAGCAATATCCTTCCACTGCGGATAGACATCCACCAGTGACTGGCTGAAGAAGATCCCCGGGCCGGTCAGCAGGTTATTGATCCCCAGCAGCAGACCCGCAGTGACGATAGCCGGAAGAATAGGGATGAAGATATCCGCCAGTGTCTTGATCGCCCGCTGAAGCGGGTTCTGCTTGCGGGCAGCAGCTGACTTCACCTCATCCTTGGAGGAGCGGGAGCCGCCGGTCAGTTGAATCATCTCGTCATATACTTTATCGACCGTGCCCGGACCGATAACAATCTGGAATTGCCCCTGGGAAGAGAATTGTCCTTTCACGAGGTCATTTGCGTCCAGCGCCGCCGCGTCCACCTTACTCTCGTCATAGAGCGAGAACCTTAGCCGGGTCACACAATGCGTCGCAACCTCAATATTCTCCTTGCCCCCAACCGCCCGGACAATAGCTTCAACATTTTTGCGGTCTATAGCCATATTGTCACTCCTCGCATAGTTGATGAATACATAGTAGCCCATCAGATTTCAACTTGTGAAAATTACTTTAACTAATCGCTTGCTAAGGGTTTGCCGCTCCCCGATCAGATCAGGGGGTAAAGGGCAGGCTTAATTGCAATCTGTACAACTAAATCCTCGGATGTGCCCCCGTATCTCTGCTTAGCTGTATTTCGTGCAATTAAGATGCCTAAATACTTGGATTTTCGCCCATCCGGACAAATTTAGTTGTATAGACTACAGTTAGAAGAGGAAAGCCTTCCGTTTGACTGCTACCCTTTCATGCTCAACTGGTCAAAAATACGTTCGAAGTATATTCCCGCAATTTCGGTCTTTTGGTCTTTTCTAGTTCTGACTGATCAGCCACATATATGAGGCGTACGGGCTTAACCGCAGCTCTTGCTTGAATGCAAGATCCTCTCCCGTATTGCCGAGCAGAAGCTTGTCTTGACCCGCTGCGCTTAAGTCTGCCCACTGATGATCCGCAAGCCGGAAGGTGATCTCCTTACTGCTGAAGTTCGAGACCATCACCAGTGCCTCGCCGTCCCCCATACGTGCATAAGCGAACACCTCGGGATGTGCTTCGTCCAGTCTGCGGTAGATGCCGTCCGTGAAGACCGCATGCGCCTTGCGCAGAGCGATCAGCCTGCGGTAGTGATGGAAGATCGAATCCGGCTGATCCAGCTCTCTCTGCACATTGATGTCCGGGTAACGTTCATCCACCTTCAGCCAAGGAGTACCAGTAGTGAACCCGGCGTTCGGGCTGTCCTCCCACTGCATCGGCGTCCGGGCGTTGTCCCTTGAACGTTCCTGAAGGATTGCAAGGGCCTGCTCAGAACTTGATCCCTGCTCACACAGAATACGGTACATATTCAGCGATTCAATATCACGGAATTCTTCGATGCTCTTCCATCGCGGATTCGGCATCCCGATTTCTTCACCCTGATAGACATACGGTGTGCCCTGTAGTCCATGCAGTGTAGTCGCCAGCAGCTTGGCGCTCTCCTTGCGGTACACAGTATCATCGGTGAACCGGGAGAGGGCGCGCGGCTGATCATGATTGTTGAAAAATAATGCGTTCCAGCCCCCGCCCTCCTGCATCCCGGTCTGCCACTCACTGAACAGCCGCTTGAGTGCTTCGAAATCGTAAGGCATCAGCTCCCACTTGCGGCCGTTCGGATAATCCACCTTCAGATGATGGAAGTTGAAGGTCATCGAGAATTCCCGCTGCTCAGGGCTGGAGTAGCGGATGCACTGCTCCAGTGTCGTAGAGGACATCTCACCGACCGTAACCAGCTCATGCGGGCCAAATACCTCGTCGTACATGGCCCGGATGTATTCGTGGACCCGTGGACCGTCTGTGTAATACTTCCGTCCGTCTCCCGGCGGCACACTCCCGTCATCGTCCGGGAAACGCTGGTCCTTGGAGATCAGGTTAATAACGTCCATCCGGAAGCCGTCCACACCCTTGCGGGCCCAGAACAGCATCATCTCGTTCACCGCTTGGCGGACCTGCCCATTCTCCCAGTTCAGATCCGCCTGAGTCTTGTCGAACAGGGTCAGGTAATATTGGCCTGACGCCTCATCGTACTGCCAGGCGGGACCGCCGAACTTCGACTGCCAATTGTTCGGTACTCCCCCGCCTGGCGCTGGGTCCTTCCAGATATAATAATCACGGTACGGATTATCCCGGCTGGAGATCGCCTGCTTGAACCACTCATGCTCTGTCGAGGTATGGTTGACTACGATATCCGTCATGAGCTTCATTCCGCGCCGGTGCAGCTCCGCTACCAGCTCGTCGAAGTCCTCCATCGTGCCGAATTCGGGGTTAATCCGCTCATAGTCGGCCACATCGTAACCGTTATCATGTCCCGGCGAGACATAGACCGGTTGGAGCCAGACAATATCAATCCCCAGTTCCTGCAAATAATCCAGCTTCTCCGTCAGGCCTCTGATATCGCCGGTTCCGTTCCCCGTCGTATCCCTGAAACTCTTCGGATACACCTGATACACGGTAGACCGGCGCCACCATTCCGCTGTCCGGGCTTGACTCACTTGATTCAACTAAAGCACCTCCATGAAGAACTTGTTGACATACATTACACTTGTATATACAAGTTCAAACAGAGAGGGGCCCGAATGTGAGGAGGATGCTCTCGCACCAACGGATACATTAGGCCCACGCACCGTCCCCCGGCACATTGTGTTCGGTTTTTCGCATCCATTTTTCCAGCGCCCTTCGCGCGAGCACAATGTATGCTGTTTTTGACATACATTCGGGCCGTATGCCGCTTGCGAGCACAATTTATGCTGTTTTTGACATACATTCGGGCCGTGTGCCTGCTTGCGAGCACAATGTATGCTGTTTTTGACATACATTCGGGCCGTATGCCGCTTGCGAACACAATGTATGCTGTTTTCCACATACATTCGGGCCGTATGCCGCTTGCGAGCACAATGTATGCTGTTTTTGACATACATTCGGGTCGTGTGCCTGCTTGCGAGCACAATGTATGCTGTTTTTGACATACATTCGGTTCACGCGCCCCTACCTGCAAATTGTGTGCGGTTTTTCGCATACACTGGGTCCACGTACCTTCAGGCCGAGCATCCACCACTCCACCTCACGAAAAAAACAGCGCCCCTCCCCGCAACCGGGGACAGAACGCTGCTTGTTAAAATGCTATTAACTCTACACTCTTCGCTTATTCGCACTACTTTTCGCTATGATTAGCTGCTTTCTACTACTCCAAATATCCCTTAATCAGTCCCAGCGGCAGCAGCTTCGGCTGCTCGCAGGTGGTGGTCAGCTCGGCATAGCGCTTCGAGTCGGAGCTGGTGTGGAAAGCGTGCATGATCTCCAGCACATGATTCGCCAGCTCACCGTTTGCGCGCGGGGTCTCACCAGTTCCGATGCAGCGGGCCATATCCGCCACGCCGATGCCCCGGCTGTTGCCCTCATAGCTATGGACCACCGGAATCTCCTTGAATTCGGAGCTATGCGCCGGGCGCAGCAGGATCGGGCCGCCGAAGGTGTTCGGGTCCGGCACAATCAGGGTGCCCAGCGAGCCATAGATCTCGATGCGCGGCAGTGTGCTGTGCCAGACATCGAAGCTGGTAATCATCGTGGCAACCGCACCGCTGGCGAACTGGATTGTTCCGGCCACATGTGTAGGTACTTCAACCTCGACTACCTTGCCGAACTTCTTCTCACTGGTGATCGTCCGGGTAGGGAACGAGGTCTTCGTCATGCCGCATACCGTAGTGGCCGGACCAAGCAGAGATACCAGAGCCGTCAGATAATACGGGCCCATATCGAACATCGGGCCGCCTCCTGCCTGATAATAGAATTCCGGGTCCGGGTGCCAGCTCTCATGCCCATGGCAGAGCATGAAGGCAGTGGCCGCTACAGGCTCACCGATATAGCCGTCCGCGATCAGCTTGGCGCAGGTCTGGAGTCCGGCTCCGAGGAAGGTGTCCGGCGCGCAGCCGATGAACAGCCCTTTGTCCTTAGCCAGTTCCACCAACTCAGTCCCATGCTCAAGCGACAGCGACAGCGGCTTTTCCACATACACATGCTTGCCTGCGAGCAGTGCTTGCTTACACACATCGAAATGGTAATTAGGCGTGGTCAGATTCACGACAATCTCAATCTCGTCCGAAGCCAGCAGCTCCGCTGTCGTCCAGACATTCGGCACTCCGTATTGCTCAGCCGCCTGCTGCGCCCGCTCCAGATTTAGATCCGAACAGGCGTAGACCTCCGTATTCTTGAACGTTCCCGTCAAATTCTCGAAATAAATGCCGCTGATATTTCCGCAGCCGACAATCCCAATTTTTACTTTACGCACGCTGTCTCCCACCTTGTCCTTCGTTTATTTGGCTGCCCACAAGAAGCCCCGGCGCATCAGTTCCTTGGCCTCCGGGATATCGAACACATCCGCATGATGTCCAAGCGCGTTATAGAATACCTTGCCCTGGCCCCATTTCTTCGTGTAGACGACCGGCATCGTGATGACACCATTGGCCGAATGCTCCCCTTCACTCATAACAAAAGTAGTGGTAGCCAGTACATTCACCGCCGGATCGACGTGCAGATAATACTGCTCCGACTTCACCATAAAGTCCTGCATACCTTCCACAATCGGGCTGGAGCCGGATTTCACGATGTTCACTTCATAATCCACCCCATCGTTGAAGGGATGTGCCACCCATTGCGATCCGGTCAAAAATTGCCATTCCGTATTGGTACGGAAGGAGTCGCACATCCCGCCGTGACAGCCCGCGATGCCTACGCCGGAAGCCACAGCCGCCAGAACCGCCGAGCACTGCTCCCCCTTGATTTCACCCATGGTCCACACCGGCACGATCAGGTTCAGCGCCTTCAGTGCCTCGGCATCATTGAAGCTGTCCAGCGTATCCGAGACTTCAACCTCGAAGCCTTCATTCTTAAGAATATCCGCAAAAATCGCCGCTACCTCATTCGGTTCATGCCCGTCCCATCCGCCTTTTACAATCAATGCCTTCTTTGCCATATCAAGCTCTCCTTTTTGTCCTATTTATCCAAGTTCGGGTTATAGATTGATTAAGATCCGGTCTTCCTGAAGAAATTGTAATTCATTGCGGCCGTTCCTGCTCGTCATTTTACTTGTAGGAATGGTCATTTTTTGCTAAATTTAAGACTGCATGATGCGAGAAGCAGCAAATCACTGAAACCGCTTCCCGACGAACTGCCGGGAGGACGAGAACAGGAGTAACCATGAGAGCGTTTCACGAGAACCGGACGTATGGCTATGCGTTTCCTTTCACTGCCTTTGTAAGCCGTAATATTGATTTTTTGGCCCACTGGCACAATGATCTGGAGATTGTCTATGTGCTGGAGGGATCGATCCGGATGGGGATTAACTCCGAGACACGGGTGCTGACCGCCGGCGATCTGGCCGTATGCAGCAGCGGGGATATTCATTATTATGACAGCAAGAACAGCCAGTCCAAGCTGCTGATGGTTATTTTCAACCCTTCACTGATCGGATATCCGGCCGGCTGGCCTCTGAATATGCGGCTGATGTCCCCTTTTCTGCATAACAGCCCATCTGCCCCGGCAGAAGGCAATCCCCGGCTGCCTGCGATTATGCAGGAGCTGCTCGAGGAGTATCTGGAGAAGCCACCGCATCATGAACAGCTGGTGACCGGCCTGCTGCATGAGCTGTGTGCGCTGATTCTGCGGCAGATGCCGCTGGATATCGTGAATCCGCATAAGGATAAGCGGCGCATTACCAATATGAAGATTATGCAGGAGGTGCTGGAGTATCTGGATGTCCATTACATGCACCCCATCACCCTGGCCGATGCCGCCCGGCATGCCAATATGAGCCTGTTCTACTTCTCCCGCTTCTTCAAAAGCATTTCAGGCATGAGCTTCGTCGCCTACCTGAACAGCATCCGCGTCAACCAGGCGGAACGGCTACTGCTGGGCACCGACAAAAGCATTCTGGATATCGCCCTGGAATGCGGCTTCACCAATATCCGCACCTTCAACCGGGTGTTCAAGCAGGTCAAGCTGCGGACACCGAGTGAGCTGCGATAGCATTCCGTGGCCTTTTTTACAGAGTATTGGCGAAAAATTGGATATGTATAGGTTGTTACCGTCTCATCGGGGAATTTCCAGGAATATGATGAAAGTACCCTACTTCAAGGAGGCTAACCTGTTGTCGAATCCCAGCATCCCTAACATCAGCCCCACGATAAACTTAACCAGGGACGATGTCATTAACCTGCTGCTATCCTCCATTGCCATGGAGGAACTGGCACTTGCCCATATTATTAACGCCGAAGGCGAGAAGCTCCAATTTGCTTTGGGGACGCTGACTGGAATTAGCGTTCCTCCTGCTACACTCGCATAGGTGCAAACCTTAAACTAATGAATAGAAAGAGGCAACTTCGGAAGCTTGATTACTCCTGAAGCTGCCTCTTTCTTTTATCCATACGCTTAGTTGTAGCAGATTCTGACCCTGACTCCGCACCAAACCATTACACCTGAATATGGATATATTAATTATTAACAATTATGCTGCTGACTCCGCACGTGTGCTGAAACCGTTCTCAAATATAATGACAGGAAGTGATGAAGGAATGGCCTTTTTATCAACAGGACCCATCGAGAATAACCTGGTTAACGGGATGAGGCCAACTCAGCAGGTTACTGTTAAAATCGTTAACAGCAGTGGGATCTCGGCTTCCTCAGTCTCCATTCAGGGGTATTATCTAAATGCAGGAACAAGGCACATGTATGTGAACGAAGTACTCGCTATTACAGAGAATCAAGTCATCACGAAGGAATATTATGCTGATTTTAATGGTTTTGAATTTAAATTTATTACATCCGATACTCCCACTGATAGGAATCAATCTGTTCAAATATCGGTGTGGGGCAAGAGTAGTACAGGTCAGCTGGTAACCGCACACCGTCTGGTATCTGAAGAACTGCTTGGTGAAAATAACGTCGGAGCGACAGGACCTGCTGGAGAACAAGGCCCTCCTGGAGAGGATGGACCTACAGGGGCAGGGACAACGGGCCATACCGGGCCAACCGGCATCGGACTTCCTGGACCTACCGGCACTACCGGGGCAGGGCTTCCCGGACCTACCGGCACTACCGGCATCGGACTCCCTGGACCTACCGGCACTACCGGGGCAGGGCTTCCTGGGCCTACTGGCACTACCGGCATCGGACTCCCTGGACCTACCGGCACTACCGGGGCAGGACTTCCCGGACCTACTGGCACTACCGGCATCGGACTTCCCGGACCTACCGGCACTACCGGTGCAGGGCTTCCCGGACCTACTGGCACTACCGGCCTCACGGGCGTTACCGGGCTCACGGGTGTTACCGGGGCTACAGGTACCCTTTCAACAGCTTATGCCGTTAGCTTTGCAGATTCTTCTACTACTGCGGTTATTCTTACTCCAAATGATAAAATAGGTTTCATCGCACCAGCTCAATCTCTTGGTATTACATGGAATGCCGCTTCAAAAGATTTTATAGTTCCTGCAAATGGAGTTTATCATGTAACGTGTACTGTTTCTGTTGCAAGTGGTTCGGACGGAGTGTTTGAGTTCATGAGTGGACCTACACCATCAGCGGTAAGCAGGTCAATTGCATATGCAAGTTCCTCTGGTTCTGTTACCATGTTCGATATTTTCTCCTTGAACGCTAACGACAAAATTGCCGTTAGAAATGGCGGCAATGCAAGTGTTACGATGCTAACCGGCACTACTGACGGAAGAATTCCAAATTATGCAATGGTCACTATCATCAAAATCTCCTGAGCATAAGTACCACATAACAATTTGTAATCGATTACAAGTTCGTACTTGGCAGTAGGAAATGTTAAAGGGCCCGCCATTCCGCGGATTCAGCTGTCCTTCAATCTGGATGATAGCCAGATCGGCACCCTGCTCTCGCTCAATGCGCTGGGCTATCTGATTGCCTGCTCCTTCACCGCTGTTCTTGTCCGCAAATGGGCCATCAATGCCGTCACTATTATTTCATTCGCTTCCATGGTCCTCTCGGGGGTACTGATTTACCTGTCCATTGCCATGGAAGAGCTTGGACTTGCCCATATCATTAATACTGAAGGTGAGAAATCCAGTTCGCCCTGGGCACGCTGCCGGGGATCACGGGTCCCCTTGCCACTCTCGCACAGATTCCAGAGGTTAACGAGAGTACACGGGCTATGCTGAATACCATCTCCCGCCAGGAGATGTTGCTGGATTCCAAGCTGACGACCGCTGCCAGCCTTCCAACACTGGCTGGACCTAACGGAGCCCCTGAGGCTGTCACCAGTGTTAATGGTCAGACCGGCGATGTCGTGCTGGGTGCCGAAGACGGTGTCTTCCCGATCAACAATGATGGTTTTCGGGTAGTAACCTCAGTCAATTTAACCAGCCGGGGGTCTACCGCTCGGCAGACCCGTTCGGTCCAGATGCGCAGAACGGTCCAACTGTCCTCCACAATGCCGTCTGGACCCTTTATGACTCCCAAGTCGGCAACTATGTCCAGCAGCTCTACATCTCCAATTCCTCCCTCTACTACCGCAGCAGTCAGGATGGCGGAACCAGCTCCCGGGTGGTTGGATTCCCATCGGCGAACAAGGACCCACGGGGCCGACAGGTACCGGAGTTACGGAGCCAACTGGGACGACCGGGCCGGACGGTCCAACTGGAACCACAGGTTTAGCTGGTCCGACGGGTACAACAGGTCAACCTGGGACCGCCACTTACTCTGTGGGAGGACAGTCTCGCGGAATGGCCATTAATATCCTTGCGAATACGCTGTATGTAGCCAACTCCCAAGCTGCAGCCAATAATATTTGGCAAATCGATATTCCCTCAGGAGTAATCACACCAATTGCTAATGTTACAGCCTTTCATGTTCAGATTGATATCAATCCATCTGGTCTATGCCAGCATTGGAGCGTCGAATGCCGTAGTTTTCATTGATCCATTTTTGTCATAACGCAGGCTAAGAACGGATTAACCGTCTGTGCCTCACGTATTGCAAGGAGAGGTGCGCAAGCAGTTGCGCACCTCTCTTCTATATAATGATGGACAGAATTCCGCAGAATAACAGCTCATCCTCTAAGTCCACACCAAACCGCTAAGTCTGCATATTACTATATTAATCATATAAGTATGCTGCTGACGGGAGTATTTCCGATTATATGTGCAGACTCGGCATACCATGCTATTCCGCACATACTTGAATGAAATCCAATTATACAGACAGGAAGTGATCAAGTAATGGCCTTTTTATCAACAGGACCGATAGAAAATAACCCGGTTAACGGAGTGAGGCCGACTCAGCAGGTTACCGTTAAAATTGATAACCGCAGCGTTGACTCGGCTTCCTCAGTATCCATTCAAGGGTATTATCTAAATGCGGGAACAAGAGTCCTGTACGTTAGCGAAGTCGTCCAAATTGCAACAAATCAAGTCATTACGAAGAATTATTACGCTGATTTTAATGGTTTTGAATTTATCTTTGTTACACCTGCAAATATGACTGAATTGAGCGATTTCATTCAAATCTCGGTGTGGGGCAAGAGCAGTACAGGTCAACTGGTGACCGCACACCGGTTGGTGTCTGAAGAACTGCTTGGAGAACATAACGGTGGAGGGGCAGGTCCCACTGGAGCAAGTGGACCCACCGGACCCGCCGGCGAAAGAGTGACGGGTCCTACAGGAGCAACGGGGAAAGACGGAGCAATCGGGCCGACTGGGCCA
Source organism: Paenibacillus sp. FSL R7-0302 (assembly GCF_038006885.1). Lineage (NCBI taxonomy): Bacteria > Bacillati > Bacillota > Bacilli > Caryophanales > Paenibacillaceae > Paenibacillus > Paenibacillus sp. FSL R7-0302. Next base: position 1,431,380 of record NZ_JBBOWB010000001.1, on the reverse strand, counting down.
GGAGTGGGGGCAACTGGCGCTACTGGTGGTACCGGGGCTGCAGGAGTTACAGGGCCGACTGGGACAGGAGTAGGGGTAACTGGTGCTACTGGTGCTACTGGTGCTACTGGTGATACCGGGGCTGCAGGAGTTACAGGACCGACTGGGCCAGGAGTGGGGACAACTGGTGCTACTGGTGGTACCGGGGCTACAGGAGTTACAGGACCGACTGGGACAGGAGTGGGGACAACTGGTGCTACTGGTGCTACTGGTGGTACCGGGGCTACAGGAGTTACTGGCTTTACAGGAGCTACTGGCTTCACAGGGGCCACTGGCTTCACAGGAGCTACTGGCTTCACAGGGGCCACTGGCTTCACAGGGGCCACTGGCTTCACAGGGGCCACTGGCTTCACAGGGGCCACTGGCTTCACAGGGGTTACTGGAAACACCTCCACCGCCCGCCATTTATTTATTGGAAACAACACTTCCAATACTACGTTTGCTGCCAACACCGAAGTTCCGTTTAATCAGACGATTGTCGATAACGGCGGTCCCGATATTGTACTTTCATCGCAAACCTCAATTACTCTGTTACAGGGAAACTACTGGGTTTCCTGGAATATAAGCGGAGGTGTTGCCACCGCAGGCACCCCTCTGTCCTTTGCCTTGCGAAGAGGCACGACGCTAATCACGGGTAGCAGAGCAGTAAACAGCATTGCTCCTACTGCTCAAACCATTTCTGTAGGGGCCGATCTAATCATAGCCGTGACTAGTGCCAGCGATTCTATTAATTTATATAACGATGGTGGCGACGCATCCGTAACTTCATTAGGCAGTCGGCTTGCAGCCCAAATATCCTTTATTAAATTATCGGATTAACTGCATCCTCATATAAAATTACAGGAATTCCATCCTGGTGAAGCCGAGAAGCAGCCTCTTTTATAGGGCTGCTTTTTCACTCCTGCTATTAAGTCCGGCCCGTTTGCAGAATTCGCAAATGGCATAGCCAGATTACTACTATATCTCTGGTCAAAACCGAAATATCTGAATACGATGTCAGGAACAGGAATTAAGGGAGATATCAAAATTGCCGATAAACTTAACTGACAGTCCTTGCTACGGGAACAATCAACCCTTGCCCTTTCACCGTAAAATAACTACAATACACAAATACACGTATTCCAACAAGCAATTATCCAGGAGGCACTCTACCTTGAAAGCTCAGTCCCGCAATTCTACCAGCAAACGCAACACCGTCTACATTATGCAACTCGTAACGATCTTCCTCGGCTTTGTGGTCTTTGGCATCTCCGAGAATATCAAAGGGCCCGCCATTCCGCGGATTCAGCTGTCGTTCAATCTGGATGAAGGCCAGCTCGGCACCCTGCTCTCGCTCAACGCGCTGGGCTATCTGCTCGCCTGCTCCTTCACCGCTATTCTTGTCCGCAAATGGGGCATCAAGGCAGTCACCGTTATTTCCTTCGCTTCCATGGTTCTCTCAGGGGTGCTAATCTACCTCTCGCACAGCTATCCGCTGTTTGCTTCCTCTTACTTTCTAATGTACATAGGGAACGGGATGCTGGAGATCGGACTGGCGATTCTGGGGGCACGTATCTTCGTCAAAAACACGGGGATGATGATGAACCTATCCCACTTCTTCTATGGATTAAGCTCAACTGTAGCGCCGCTGCTCGCTACCGGAGTGATGTCGCTGAGTGTATTCGGTCATACGCTGGACTGGCGGGGGATGTATCTGGTCATGCTGTCGCTCTGTCTGCTGCCGATCCTCTCGGCGCTGCGCAGCACATTTCCCGGGGATGATCTGCCGAATGAGGACCGCACCTCCTTCCGTACCCTGACGCGCGATCCCGCGCTCTGGATGATGGTGATGATCCTGTCCTTCGGCGTGGTCTCAGAGCTGGCGGTGGGCGGCTGGCTGGTCAACTTTCTGGAAAAGGCTTATGCCTGGGACACTGTCCGGGCTTCCGGCTTACTGTCAGCCTTCTTCCTGCTATTCTCCCTGGGACGGCTCTTGCTGGGTGCGCTGACCGACCGGATTGGCTTCGTGCTCTCGCTGATTATTTTCTCCTGCTTCTCGGCGGTCTGTACCTTCGCCGCCCTGGCCGGCGGGGAGCGTCTCGCCTTTCTGTTCGCCATATCCGGGGCCGGGATCGCTATTATCTATCCTACCGTGATGGCTTTTATTGCCCGCCGCTACCCGAACGGAAGCGATACAGCCATTACCTTTGTGGTCACCTTAATGGGCCTCGGGAGCGTCATCGGCAACTATATTATCGGCTGGGTTATTGAGTCCGTCAAAGCCTTCTACGGCTCCACCACCGAGCTTGGCCTGCTCCGCGGTCTCCAGGCGGGGTACGGGTTCATCGGGCTGTGTGCAGCCGTCTGCTCCCTGTCGGGCATCGTGCTGTATGTATATTTGAAGCGGCGGCAGGAATTGATCTGAGGGACTGGACTGAGGCTTGCCGCTGCTACCAGACCGCACGGAATCCTAATCGACCCTCTCTGTAATCAGTTATAGGTTTCACATTATACGATCCCAGGTATCTTGAATGTTATTGATGCAACAAGCTATGCCTTATTAGGCACGGTTACTGTTGGCAGCAATCTTACGAATGTTGAGAGGTGCGTCTAAGCAGTTGCGCACCTCTCTTCTATGTAAAGATGGACAAAATCACACAGGATAACAGCCGGAAATATATCAGTAATACCACTAGGCTACGGATTCGCAAAGGAATACTTGAAATGGACTCGACCTTAATCCGCACCAAACCGGAGTGTCCGAATATTACTATAGTAATCATTAAGTATGCTGCTGACTGGAGAGTTTCCGGTTATGTATGCAGACTCAGCATATAATACCGGGCGCATACTTGAACGAAATCCAAATATACGGACAGGAAGTGACCCAATAATGGCCTTTTTATCAACTGGACCGATCGAAAATAACGCGGTTAACGGAGTGAGGCCGACTCAGCAGGTTACCGTTAAAATTGATAACCGCAGCGTTGACTCGGCTTCCTCAGTATCCATTCAAGGGTATTATCTAAACGCGGGAACAAGAGTCCTGTACGTTAGCGAAGTCGTCCAAATTGCAACAAATCAAGTCATTACGAAGAATTATTACGCTGATTTTAATGGTTTTGAATTTATCTTTGTTACACCTGCAAATATGACTGAATTGAGCGATTTCATTCAAATCTCGGTGTGGGGCAAGAGCAGTACAGGTCAACTGGTAACCGCACACCGGTTGGTGTCTGAAGAACTGCTTGGAGAACATAACGGTGGAGGAAAAGGGCCGACTGGAGTGACAGGACCGACTGGTCCAGGGGGAGGGGCTACAGGGCCGACTGGAGTGACAGGACCGACTGGTCCAGGAGAAGGGGCTACAGGGCCGACCGGAGTGACAGGACCGACTGGTCCAGGAGATGGGGCTACAGGGCCGACCGGAGTGACAGGACCGACTGGTCCAGGAGATGGGGCTACAGGGCCGACCGGAGTGACAGGACCGACTGGTCCAGGAGATGGGGCTACAGGGCCGACCGGAGGTACGGGAGTCACTGGAGCTACTGGAGCTACTGGCGTTACTGGCGTTACTGGCGTTACCGGCGTTACTGGCGTTACTGGCGTTACTGGCGTTACTGGCGTTACTGGCGTTACCGGCGTTACTGGCGTTACCGGCGTAACCGGCGTTACTGGCGTTACCGGAATCACAGGGCCTAATATATTGGCCACTCATGGACAATTTGTACCGGTCAATAACACAACAGTAACTAATAACGTCACGCTTAATATCCCGTTCATTACAGTATTTACTCAGGGGATTACCCTTGGAGGTACCGGTGGTAATCAAAGTATAGTGATACCGGAAACAGGCATTTATTTTGTTGCCTACACCATTCGATTGTACATTAGTGATACCTCTGCAAGCGCCGATATTATAAGTATTGTACCTACCTTGAACGGTAATATTACTCCCTTCCCCTCCTATCTGTATAAAGCAGATGGAGGAACTCCTGGACCTGGCGGCCTGGCGCTGGCGGCCAGTGGTCTGATAAATGTAACCACGGTAGACTCAGAGCTTATTTTCCCAGTCTTAGCACAAGGAATTACGGGGTTAAACTTGCAAATCACAGGACAATCTAGCTCTAACACTTATAGTAATGTAAGCATATTTAAAATTTCTTAAATATAGAGCTGGAAAATGAGCACAAGCAGGATGCCCAGTATGCGATTGAATGATCGCAAAGGCACCCTGCTTTTTAATAATCATGAAGCCAACCGTGCCCTTGAGGCTAGCGTATGCGGGAGACATCCTATTCGATTTTTCTCATACAATGGGCCGTTCGCCTTCCCGAAGGGGGGCCAAGAGGCTGGAAAAACACCAAAGTTAAAATAGGCATGGCGCTTAGACCTGACAGTGTTATTTTCACGCCCCTATGACTGCCTCTTACAAATACCCTTTAAGATTGTTGAGCACCACCGCGTACCCGTTAGCATACATGTGGACACCGTCCATCGTGTATGCTTCTTTCAAATTCCCTTCAGCATCCATCAGCCCCTCATTGACATTAATGAACTCATAACCGTGCTTCATCGCCAGTTCCTCCACAGCCCGGTTCGCTTCCAGCAGCGCCGCATTGGTTCTCGTTCTGAAGTAGTTCTCACGCATCTCCTCATCCATTCCGGGGAAGTCGGCCTTGGCATTCACCGGATAATACGCCATGACATACACCTTGCACTCCGGCAGCCTGGCCCCGATCCGGGTCAGAATCTCATTGTAATTCGCAAGCAGCTTCTCCAGCTCATACTCCCCGTCCGCTGAGCTGATGTCGTTGGTGCCGATATTAATGAACAGCTTCGAAGGCGCAAGCTCCAGCACACAGACCTCCAGCGCTTCGAGCAATTCCCGGGTCACATAGCCCGCAATCCCGCGGTTATAGATAACCGTCTGCTTATCCAGCGTCTGCTGCAATTCATTCACCGGAAAAAACTCCATCAGCGAAGAGCCCGCCAGTACAGTCTGCCCTTTTAGCGCCAAGGTGTTCAGGATGCTGTACTTCTTCACCTTTTCTTCTTTCTCCTCTTGCATTTGCTTCTCCCACATTGCGTCAAGCTCTTCCTCAGTCAAGCTAATCTCCTCCGTTTCTGCTGCTCTACTCTATTGTACTCTGCTACTCTACTATTGTTCTACTCCATAACTAAACCTGCAACTCGCTCCAAATTGTGTCAGAAATATGGAAATTGATCTTCATGTAAGGTTTATGTTCTATGCACACGTGTTCCGTTATATGTTAGATATCGGGTGCGGTCAGAGGTGCACATCTGGCTGGTTTGCCCGCAAGGTGCCGGTACGCCGGACCTCAATTCTACAGTTGAAGGGCGGAATGTTTTTGAAAAAGGTAGTTGGCTTGCTCCTGTCGGTTGCACTGTTGTCTTCGTTCTATGTTGCCAGTCCCCCCGAGGTATCAGCCGCATCACCAATTGTGGTGAATTCGACGATTGTAGTGAAGGCCGGGGAGACGTATAACGGCAATGGCCAGACGTTCGTTGCCAATCCGAGTACGTTGGGAGACGGCAGCCAGGCAGAGAACCAGAAGCCCATCTTCCGGCTGGAAAAGAATGCTACACTCAAAAATGTAATTATCGGCGCTCCCGGCGCAGACGGGGTGCACTGTTACGGCAACGCTACCATCTCCAATGTGACCTGGCAGGATGTCGGCGAGGATGCCCTGACCCTGAAGGCCTCCGGCACCGTCAATATTACAGGCGGAGGTGCGTACAAAGCCTACGATAAAGTGTTTCAGGCGAACGCTGCGGGCACCATCAACATTAAGAACTTCAGAGCCGACGATATCGGCAAGCTGGCCCGCCAGAACGGCGGCACCTCCTACACGGTGAACTTCACACTGGACAACTCGGACATTTCGAACGTCAAGGATTCCATCTTCCGCACAGACAGCAGCAGCAGCGCCGCCCGGATCACCAATACCCGCTACCGGAATGTGCCAACCCTGTTCAAGGGTTTTGCCTCGGGCAAGACCAGCCAATCGGGCAACACGCAATATTAAGGTACAATAAGGTGTACAATAAGGTCAGGGAAGCTAGTGTGAATACACCCGGCTGATTCCTGCAGCAGACCACCTTTAACAGTAACCGCCTCCATTTCCGGCTCCGCCGGGATGGAGGCGGTTTCAGTTCAGACGGACGGCCAAGCACACATGAACACGATAATATCCGGGATGGAGAATTGGATTTATTTTGGACACATCTGCCCCTCTCAACTCTATCGACATGAACTCACATGATATGTTATTATGATACACTGATAACGTATTAACGAACTAAAGCAACCGATGCGGCAGGCAATCTACTAGGGGGATTAGAGAGATGAAGAGACAGGGAATATGGGTTCTATTAACCATCATGGCTATTGTACTAATTACAGGCTGCTCAGGCTCCGGTTCAGGCGGCAAGGACGGCAAGCTGGTGATCGGCATAGATGACAAGTTCGCCCCGATGGGCTTCCGGGATGACAACAATGAGCTTGTCGGCTTTGATATTGACTATGCGAAGGCAGCTGCCAAGAAGATGGGCAAAGAGGTGACCTTCCAGCCGATTGACTGGTCCGCCAAGGAATCCGAGCTGAACAGCGGGCGCATCGATATGATCTGGAACGGATACACCATCACGGACGAGCGCAAGGAGAAGGTGCTGTTCACCAAGCCTTATCTGGAGAATAGCCAGGTGGTAGTTGTGCTGGCGGGTTCATCGCTGGCAGCGCTTAAGGATCTGGCCGGCACAGAGGTCGGACTGCAAAGCCTCTCCTCTGCCGCAGATGCCCTGGATGCCAGTCCGATCAAAGCCGAGCTTAAGGACGTGACCGAATACCCCGACAATGTGCTGGCGCTGACTGACCTGAAATCGGGCCGCCTGGACGGGGTCGTCATTGATGAGGTTGTCGCCAGATACTACATAGCCAAGGAGCCGGATACGTATAAGCTGATGGAAGAATCACTGGCTCCTGAGCAATATGGTATTGGAATCAAGAAGGGCAATGATGAGCTGCTGAAAGAGCTGCAGAAGGCGCTGGACGAGCTGAACAGTGACGGAACCGCCGCTGAGATCTCAACCAAGTGGTTCGGAGAGAACAAGGTATTGAACTAGAAGCTATCGTTTAGGAGCCGGTTGAAGACATGGATATCGATTATATTATTAGAATTTCCGGACCGATGCTGGAAGGCGCCCGGACCACGGTGCTGCTGTTCCTGATCGTGATCGTGCTGTCCATTCCGCTCGGGATGGTGGTCACTCTGATGGCCAAAAGCACGCTAAAGCCGCTGTCCTGGATCGCACACGCTTATATTTACGTCATGCGCGGAACGCCGCTCTTGCTGCAATTGTTCTTCTTCTGCTTCGGTTTGCCGCAGATTCCCGTAATCGGGCAATATCTGGTTATGGACCGCTTCGTGGCGGCCAGCCTGGGCTTTATTCTCAATTACGGCGCTTATTTCGCCGAGATCTTCCGGGGCGGGCTGCTCTCGATCGATAAAGGCCAGCATGAAGCAGCCAAGGTGCTCGGCTTAAGCCGATGGCAGACGCTGCGCAAGGTCATTCTGGCCCAGATGTTCCGGGTGGCGCTTCCTGCGGTTGCCAATGAGTCTATTACGCTGGTCAAGGATACCGCTCTGCTGTATGCCGTGGCGGTACCTGAGCTGCTAAATTTCGCCAAGACGGCGGTGAACCGTGATTTTACCGTCACTCCTTTTGTCGTAGCGGGCGTTATTTATCTGCTGATGACACTGGTGCTGACACTATTCTTTAAGCTGCTGGAGAGACGTTTCAAATTTGAGTAGAAGGGCTGTTTGGCTATGAGTAGCATGATTGAAGTACGTCAATTGAAGAAAGACTTCGGCAGCCTCAGTGTGCTGAACAAGATTAGCTTTGACGTGAAGCCCGGCGAAGTCGTTGCCGTAATCGGTCCCTCGGGCTCCGGCAAAAGCACCATGCTGCGCAGTCTCGTGCATCTGGAGGAGGTCACCGGGGGCAGCATCTCGATCTGCGGGAAAGCGCTTGTTGAGGATGGCCGTTACGCCAGTACGGCAGCGATTAGAGACATCACTTCAAGTATGGGAATGGTGTTTCAGCATTTTAATCTGTTTCCGCATCTCAGTGTGCGGGACAACCTGGAGCTTGCCCCCAGAACGCTGAAGCGGGAGAGTGTGCAGCAGATTACGGCGAAGAGTCAGGAGCTGCTCTCGAAGGTAGGCCTCTCCGACAAAGCGGACGTCTACCCCTCCACACTGTCCGGCGGGCAGAAGCAGCGGGTCGCCATCGCCAGAGCGATGATGCTCAGCCCGGACATTCTTCTGTTCGATGAGCCCACCTCGGCGCTCGATCCTGAATTGACCGGCGAGGTGCTCCGCGTCATCCGCCAGCTCGCCGAGGAGAATATGACGATGATGATCGTCACCCATGAGATGAGCTTCGCCCGCGATGTCGCCGACCGTGTATTCTTCATGGACCACGGGGATATTGCCGAATCCGGCACACCGGAGGAGATCTTCGGCAGCCCGAAGTTGGAGCGGACACGGGCGTTTTTGATGCGGGAGTAGGCTTACTTCCGCATACATCTGCCCACGTGTCTTCGCGCGAGCACAATGTAATCGGTTTTTCGATTACATTTGGTCCGTGCGCCCTCGCCCAGCACAATGTAATCGGTTTTTCGATTATATTCGGTCCATGCACCCTCGCCCAGCACAATGTAATCGGTTTTTCGATTACATTTGGTCCGTGCGCCCTCGCCCAGCACAATGTGATCGGTTTTTCGATTACATTTGGTCCGTGCGCCCTCGCCCAGCACATTGTGATCGGTTTTTCGATTACATTTGCTCCGCGTGCCCTCGCCCAGCACAATGTGATCGGTTTTTCGATTACATCTGAACCACATGTCTTCACGCGAGCACCAGCATACTGTATCTCATCTTTGCAAACGAAGGACCGGAACGCCACTACGGCGGTTCCGGTCCTTTTCTGGCAGTTCACTGCCCTGTCAATCCCTCATGCCTCCGGCACCTGCTCCGGCTCCGCCGGTCCCATCGGCGCTGCCGGCTCCGGCTCCTCGTCCCAGCGCTTGCGGATGAACAGCTGATACAGCTTGACGATGATGATTTTGAGCATCATATAGACCGGAATAATGACCAGGATACCGATGATTCCGCCGAAATCTCCGCCGGCCAGGACGAGAATGATGGTAGTCAGCGGGTGGATATCCATACTTTTGCCGAAGATATAGGGGGCCACCAGGTTATCCTGAATCTGCTGCGCAACGAGCACGACCACAATGGACCAGACCGCCGTAGACGGGGACTCAAACAGACCGATGATGAAGATTGGCACAGTAGACAGAATGGCTCCGATAAACGGGATAAAGTTCATCAGCACCGCCACCAGCGTCAGCAGCAGCGCATACGGCAGGCCAATAATCAGAAAACCGATGTACATCAGGACGCCCAGCGCCAGATTAACCAGCACTCTGCCGACGATGAAGCTGCCCATCACGCCGTCAATCTCGGCAATCACCCCCGCGCCCTCCTCGTGATAGCGTCTCGGGAAGAAGCTCACGAGCTTATCGCCGAACTTCCCGCCTTCCTTCAGCATGTAGAACAGCAGGATCGGAAAGGTGAAGAGCACAATCGCAAAATTAGAGACAAAGGAGAACAGCCCGGACACATAGCCCGTTGCCAGCGAGAAGCCTGTATTCAAATAGCCCATCAATTGGCTGGACAGGTTCATATTCTCGGGAATCAGACCCGACAGCAGCTCCGTGTTCTCCAGCTTACTTAACTGTTCTCCCACTGCTCTCAGCACACCCGGCATATTGTTGCCCAGGTTCAGCAGCTGACTTTGCAGCGATGGCCATACGCCTACCGTGAAGCCCAGCAGCAGAACAGCAATGACCAGATAGACCAGCAGGATCGCCAGCGTCCGCTTCAATTTGCGCGAGGACAGGAAGTCGATCAGGGGCCGAAGCAGATAATAGAAGAATACGGCCAGCATTAACGGCACCATCACAACATTGAAGAGCGAGATAATAGGGGTAAAAATAAAGTCTACCAGTGAGCTGACATAGATAATTCCCAGCACCAGCAGCACGGCAATACAAATGCGGATGAACAAATTCAATTTGGCCATAGTTGACTCCCGTTCCGTTATTTTGAGCAGCGTTTCTTGTTCACTTAAATATAGCCGGGGTTTCTTAATTCAGACTAAACCAAGTCTAAAGATAAGCTAAAGATTTGGTCTTCGGGCCGGAATACGACTATGTTTAATTCCCTCATGAAACGGCTCTGGGATAGACGGGTATCTATTTGCCGAAAAGAAAGCTGCTGTCTGCGCGGTTAGCCGATAGTTTTGACTACATTGCCTTCCTGGTCTTTGATGTAAGTCTTGCGGATCTGCACCTTCAACGCTTTGGCGGCAGACAGCCGCAGCTCTCCTTCCTTGGGCTGGAGCTTCGTCTCCAGCTCCAGGACTGCCTCTTCTGTCAGACCGATACTGACAAACTCCTCATTGACCCTACTCTCGTTAACAGGTCTCAATTCCAGCATCACCTGCCGCTTCTTGCTGGTCAGCGTCAGCGGCTTCCCCTTCAGCAGCCGGCCGCGCAGCAGCTTGGCTATAATCGGTGCCTGCCGTGCGCCTATAGTCAGGACGGCCGGTGCTGTGCCGATCAGACGGCTTGTGCCAGGCTCATAGCCCAGCTCATCCACATACAGAATGCCCGTCTGGGAACCGTCACGGTCGATACCCTGACGCACCGCTTCCTGGATGGCCGGAAGTTCGAGCAGTGAACCCCGGGCAAGATCGGTGATATAGTGGGGGAGAACCTCCCTGCCGGCCTCCAGAAAGGCGTTGGTATTCCAGGACATCATCGCTTCCAGCTCGTCCGCTGTGATCCCTACCATCTGCAGAAATTCCACACGGCCGTTCGGCGTATCCACAGCCGGAAGCTCCGGGTCATCGGTGAACGCCAGCGCCGTCAGCCCAGTATCTGCTCCCAGGCATATCGGACCATTGGCATCCAGGTGATGGCCGGAAGCAAAGATATTGCCGCTGGAGAACACATATCTGGCCATGTTCTGCAGCAGATTGATCGCCCAGGCTGGAGGCTCCTGCTCGCCTGCACTGCGCGCCAGGCGGAAGGTCAGCTCGAAGCCGTAGCCGCTGTATTCAGGGTCCTCAGACTCCTTCTCGAACAGTTCGGTGAAGCCGAAGGTTACGAAATGCCAATGCGGATATGGCTGCTCTGCTGCATAGGCGCTGATTCCGTTCAGCGGGTCATTGCCTCCCAGGCTATACGGCAGCATTGCAGCATAATGCTTCGGCTCCTGTTGTCCGTATAGCCTAGTCATCTGTTCCTCTATGGCATCCCAGCCGATAGCTTCCACTTCTTGCTCACTCATTTTGTTCCCTCCGGTCTCAGAATTATGTATAGCCGGTACTTCCATAACCGGCCTAGAATCTCCCGTTCATTACCCGTAATTCCGCTGGCATAATCAACGCAGTGTCGAGCTCAACTTCACCCTACCGCCGCGACAAAAAAACGGCAAGCTCATTCGTTGAGCTTGCCGTTTCAATAATTAGTTTATGCCGACCAGCAGGTCCTTACGGGCTACGCCGCTCTTAGCTGCCGCTTCGGCTACAGCCATGCGGATTCTCTCTACTACACGCGGATCGAAGGCATCCGGGATGATATATTTCTCGTGCAGCTCGGATGGGTCAATCACTGAGGAGATCGCCTCCGCTGCCGCCAGCTTCATGTCTTCATTAATATCTGTGGCTTCACAATCCAGCGCCCCTCTGAATATTCCCGGGAAGCACAGTACATTGTTAATCTGGTTCGGATAGTCGGAACGGCCGGTCGCCATAACTCTTACATGCGGCGCAGCAATCGCGGGATCAATCTCCGGGGTCGGATTCGCCATGGCGAACACAATCGGATCTGTGGCCATGTTCAGCACATCTTCCAGCTTCAGCACGTCCGGTGCAGAGACTCCGATGAAGACATCCGCGCCTTTGATTACATCGGATAGACTTCCGATTTCAAGATAAGGGTTCGTAATCTGGGCGTAATCGCTCCAGTGACTGCGCTCATAATCCGCCAGCCGGTTAATCGCGCCCTCCCGGTCCACGCCGATCAGGTTCACTGCTCCGGCATGCAGCAGCATTTTGGAGACAGAGATGCCGGCTGCGCCGATGCCGTTGACTACGATTTTGACGTCCTTGATATCCTTGCCGCATACCTTAAGCGCGTTCAGTAGTCCGGCTGTCACGACAATTGCCGTACCATGCTGATCATCATGGAAGACCGGAATGTCCAGCTCAGCTCTTAGTCTGGCTTCAATCTCGAAGCAGCGCGGGGAGGAGATGTCCTCCAGGTTAATGCCGCCGAACGTCGGGGCAAGCGCTTTTACAATCGCAATAATCTCTTCGGTATCCTTGGTGTCCAGGCAGATCGGCACGGCGTCGACGTCTGCGAATTGCTTGAACAGCGCCGCTTTGCCCTCCATGACCGGCATGGCCGCCTTCGGCCCGATATCGCCCAGCCCCAGTACAGCCGTGCCATCAGATACGACAGCTACGGTATTCTTCTTCGTGGTTAGCTCATAGGCCTGGGACTGATCGTCGGCAATCGCCTGACAGACCTTCGCCACACCCGGCGTGTAGACTTTGGACAGGTCGTCCTTGCACAGAATCGGATGCTTCAGGGTAGTTTCGAGCTTACCGCCTTTATGCAGCAGCATAATTTCTTCTAATAGTTCCATATTAACTCCTCCATTCAGCTGGTTAACCGTTTGTTGCATTCATTATAAAATCTTACTATATATAGCGGATCTTCCTGCATCCGGAACTGTACCAGACCCGTATGCAGGCCCGTCAACTCTGCATTTCATATACTCCCTTAGTCATTCTCCGCGATAATTATCGGATTGGCAAGATAAAAGCTGACACCTGAAAATTGTCCACGATTTAGACACGATTGGATGCGATTTCATGTGATTCAGGCGTATCGTATGCGGATTGAGTTCCCTGATCAGCCGCCCCAGACGGAGATGAGCAGCGTAGCCACAACTACTGTAATCGCTCCGCCGATACGGGTGGAGATCTGTGCGAATGGCATCAGCTCCATGCGTCCCGACGCAGACAGAATGGCTACATCGCCCGTTCCGCCAAGGCCGCCGCGGCAGCCGGTAACAATGGCCGCTTCAACCGGATACATATTGACCCATTTGCCGGTAAAATAGCCGGTGATCGTCATCGCCACGATAACGGTAGCGCAAACAATAATATAAGGAAGCGAGATCAGGGCTGCAACATCCTTCAGCGGAATGTACAGCATCCCGAGGCCGACCATCAGCGGCCAGGTTAACGTACCTGATACCAGCTTGTAGAGCTGATAAGCGCCCTGCTCGATTTTGGACGGGAGCAGCTTGGAAATCTTGAGTAATGCCGCTGCGAAGATCATCAGGATCGGACCCGGAATGCCGACAAACGGCGACAGCAGGTGTCCGGTGATGAACAAGCCGCAGGCGAACAGCAGGCCCGCACCCATCAGCAGGAAGTCCGGCTTCGCGCTGTCATACGTGCTGCCCGCCAGCTTCTGGCCGTCCTTCGACTTTACGAGCACACCGTTACCGGTGATGGACGGATTTTTGTCAGCCATCCGCTTAAGCAGGCCCGCGCCGATAATCGCAAACACGTTGCCGATCACCGCCGCCGGAATCATCTGCGCCACATACGACCCTGATTCGCCGCCAAGAATCTGCGAGAACGCGATGGACAACGGGAGAATCCCTTCACCGACGCCACCGCCGATAATCGGCACGATAATGTAGAACAGCGTCCGGTGTGCGCTATAGCCGAGCAGCATCCCTACGCCCAGGCCCGCAGCCACTGCAGCGAGGGTTCCAGCCATCATCGGAATGAAAATGCGGATGAAACCGTTGATTAGTGTGGTACGGTTCATACCTGTAATACTTCCGGCTACCAGAATCGAGATATACAGGTACAGGAAATTCGATGTCTTCATTAGGGTGTTCACGGATTCGAGAACCGAAGGGTCGAGCACATTCCAGAATACCAGGAACGATGGAATCATTAACGAGAGAATCGCCGGGCCGCCGATATTCTTGAGAATCGGAAGCTTGAAGCCCAGATCACTGAGCAGCACCCCCAGTACAATAATTACTGCAAAGCCGCCGATCATGTCGTTTGGCAGTTCACCAAGCACAGATGCGGCGAAGATGATGAGTGCAAATACCACATACAATGGGAGCGGAATAACGCCTACTTTTAAATGCAGAAGCTTCTGGACGAAACCCTGTTCTCCTTGCTTCAGTACATGCTGCTGTTCCGGTACCGAAATCGGGGGTTGAATTGCTTTTTGCATGTTAACCTTACCTCCTTAACTCTTTTACAAATTCATCATAGCTGCTTTGTAAGCGCTTTTGTTTTTATGAAAGTAATAAAGGGGTTTTGTAAATTATTAAAGTAAGCGCTATCAGGAGAGGGAGCTGGGGGACGCTGGGATTAGTGGGGATTAGTAGAGTGGATTGTAGAGTGGGATTGTAGAGTGGGTTAGTACAGCGCATTAGTGTAGAGAATTAGTAAAGAGCATTGGTAGAGGGCAGTGGTAGGAGCATTGTTGGTAAATGATATTAGTAGAGTGCTCCACTTGGTCGAATCTGACTATAGTTGCTGGGGAGGACGTAGATGAAGTCGGGTAGGGTCAGATGGAAACAGGTAGTATCAGGGGGAGGCAGGTAACATAGTTAGTATCAGGGAGTTGCAGACGTAGCCTGATTACATCAGGTGCATTAGTGCTCTTCATTTTGGCTTACCACTGACTTTTGGCTGATTCAGGCGCATTTGTGCTCTTCATTTTCGCTGAACGCCGACTTTTGGCTGATGTCAGGTGCATTAGTGCTCTTCATTTTCGCTGGACGCCGACTTTTGGCTGATTCAAAGGGATTTATCCCTCTCATTTCGGCTCCCCACCCCACTTTTGGCTGATTCAAAGGGATTTTTCCCTTTCGTTTCCCCATCCAGCCCACTTTCGACCAAATCAAAGGGATTTATCCCTTTCATTTCACCTCCCAGCCCGCTTCCGCTCTCTGCGCAATACAAAAAGCTCCGCCGCAGGTTGCACGGCAGGAGCTCAAGAAATAGTTAGTTATACTCTTACGCACTCAAATATACTTAGTAATCAATCCCTTACCGTTCGGAGCGAGCCGGTATTTCTGCACAGGCCTGCCGATGCTGCCGTAGACGAGGTCCATCTCCAGCACTCCCATCTCCGTTAGCCCGATCAGATATTTGCCGGCGGAGACCCGGGAGATGCCGGATACCGCCGAGATCTCCTCAGCCGAGAACAATTCGCTGCCGCAGGCCTCGACGGCACGCCAGATCGTCTGGAGCGTCTGACGGGTGAAGCCCTTGGCCAGCTCCTGCGAGGACGTCCGTTCCTGCTTGAACCGGGACAGCCTGTCCAGCTCCGACTGGTTCAGCCGCTCCTGGCTGCGGAACAGCTTGTTCTGCTCCCTGTATCCATTAAGCGCGGCCCGGAGCCTGGAGAATTCAAACGGCTTAATCAAGTAGTCCACCGCCCCGTTCTGCAGCGCTTCCTGAATGCTCTCCTTGTCACTCGCCGCCGAAATCACGATGACATCGATCTTCACACCCCTGCGCCGGATCTCGGACAGCAGCTCCAGCCCGTTGCTCTCCTTCATGTAAATATCCAGCAGAATCAGGTCATAGGCCTGCTTCTCCAGCATACCCAGCACTTCTTCCGCCGAACTGGCCCAGCCATCGGCACGGAAGCCCTCCACCTGCTGCACATAAAACTTATTCATCTCCGATACCATAGGATCATCTTCAACGATAAGTACTTTTATCATAATCGTTATCACCACTCTTCATGGGCTATCCACCCTTTTCATGATTAATTTAATTCTTCGCTCTATACGGAATCTGCACCGTGAATTCGGTGCCTTCCCCTTCCAGGCTGTCATACGTAATCGTCCCGCCCAGCTTGTCTACACTTCGCCGCACCAGATACAGCCCTACGCCCCGGTCTCCGCCTTTGGTCGAATAGCCCTGCTCAAACAGGTGATCTCCATTCTCCGCCGATATGCCCGTCCCGTTATCACTGACCTTAAGGGTAAGCAGGTTGTCCTTATGCCGGAACCCCATCTCGATCTGCTTGTTGTCCGCGCCTTGGAGCGCCTCCAGCGCATTGTCCAGAAGGTTACCCGCGATCGTGACCAGCTCCCGCGCCACCTCGTGATCCGCCGCTTCAGGCAGCAACCCATCATCCCGGATAACCAGCCGCACATCGGCCTCCCTGATTCTGCTGAGCTTGCCGAGCAGGAAGCCGACCATCACCGGGTCTTTGACCAGCCGGACTACTGAATCCGCCTCTGTCTGGATGCTCTGTACAATATCCGTCAGATATTCTTCCAGCCGGTCGTACCGCCGCATCGTATTCAGCCCCATAATGACATGCAGCTTGTTCATGAACTCATGGGTCTGGGCACGCAGTGCCTCGGCGTACAGGGAGATGCCGGAGAGCCGCTCCATCAGAATACTGATCTCGGTCTTGTCCCGGAACGTGGCAATAGCCCCTTCGATGATTCCGTTCACCCGGACCGGAACCACATTCACCAGCAGCGTAATGCCGCTCTGCTCCACTTCCTTATCCTGCAGGGCTTCACCGGTATCCAGCACCTTCTCCATCCGCAGCAGCGGCCAAAACTGCCCGGCCTGCTTACCTACCGGGTCCTGGCTCAAGCCGACGCTGTTCATCAGCCTGCGGGCCTCGGCATTCACCAGGGTAATCCGCGATTCCTTATCGACGGCCAGAATGCCCTCCTTGGTCGATTGCAGCATGGCGCTGCGCTCCTCCAGCAATTTGGCGATTTCTCCAGGCTCCATGCCGAACATCATCCGCTTGATTTTGCGGGCGAGCAGAATGGCACCGAATATCCCCATCAGCCCGCCGACCAGGATGCCTGAATAGATAATCCAGCGGTTCTGCTGTACGGCGGAACGGACGCTGCCAAGCGATATGCCTACAGCTACTGCTCCAACCTGCTTGCCGTCAGCGGCGTAGATCGGTGAGAACGCTCTCACAGAATAACCAAGCGAGCCTTCAGCCACGGATATGGTCTCCTTGCCGTGCAGTGCGTCTGCCTCATCCCCGCCCATGAAGTGCTTGCCGATCAGCTTGGGATCGGGGTGGGAACGGCGAATCCCCCGCATGTCCATCACCACCACGAACTGGACATCATTAATCGCGCTGATGTCGGTTGCATAACGCTGAATGCTGCCGGAATCGGACTCTGCAAGCAGCCCGTCCACCACCCCCGGTGTACGCGAGACCGTGCGGGCAATCGTGATGGCCTTGTTCTCCAGAGAAGCCCGGGCTTCTTCGGAGAATCTCATGCCGAACATTACATACACAATCAGCAGCACCAGCACGACGATGCCGCAGGTCATCAGGGTGATGGCGGTCTGAAGGCGTAATCTTTTTGTACCAATTCTCACATTACTCCACCTTCAGGAAATTTTTCTCGATTATAACGCAAAAGTATTCAAAGCGCGATATTCACAATTCAAAGTAAATTTGGCTAGGACTCCGCAATCACAGACTGGTTACGCCCTCTGCTCTTCGCCAGATACAAGGCCTGATCCGCCTTCACAAGCAGTTCCGTAAGGTCAGCGGCATGGGAAGGGTAGTGGGCAATTCCCTGTGAAACCGTAAGCCTCGCCGCAATCGGCCCCTGGCTCCGCTCAACCGCAAGACGGATTCGCTCAGCAGCGCTGAAGGCTTCAGCAGGCGTGGTCCGGGCCAGCAGAATAACAAATTCTTCCCCGCCGTAGCGGTAACAGATATCATCCGGGCGAAGCGAGGTTACGATGACCCGGACAACATGCTTCAGAACCTCATCACCCAGGTTATGGCCGTAAGTGTCATTGACGAGCTTGAATTTATCTATATCCAGCATCACCAGCGAGAAGGGAGCACCGGAGCTTATCCGCTGGTTAATCGTATGTTCCAGGGATCTGCGGTTCATCAGACCGGTCAGCACATCCGTTGCAGCTTCATGGGTCAACTGCTCAGTCTGCTGCTGGATATTGGCCAAGGCAAGTGACACCCCGTCTGTCAGTAAGTACGCCTCCCGGCTCCAATACCGCCTCGCTTCCTGCAGCTCTATCTGCTCCTTGCCCATTTTACTTACGACATCTGCCAGATAAACGAAGGGACGTGCAAACTTGCGGGCCAGCAGAATAACCCCCAGCAGCAGGACGATGAACGGCAAGGAGGAATACCCGATCAGGATACGAAAATGCCCCATCAGCTCCTTATGAATCTGGCTAATCGGGGAGACGACCACAATGCCCCAGCCATTGGCGGGAACACTCGAATAACCCGCCAGCATCTCGATGCCGCGGAGGTTCGTGACAGGCCGTTCTCCGCTTTGCTTATTCATCAGCTGCTGCACAACCTCGTTACTGCTGACATCCGTGCCAATCCGCGCTCTATCCGGGTGATAGACCAGATGCCCTTCAGAATCCACAATATAATAATAAGCCCCCGAATCATCCTCCTGCCCATTGTCAAAAATCTCAGACAGCACGTTATTCTCCTGAAGATAGATGGTACCGCTAAGAATTCCGGCATAGGTACCCGCAGCATCGAAGATGGGCTGGCTCAAAAATACGATTAACCGCTTGGTATTGGCAGTCAGGTAAGGGGAAGAGATATACGGCTTGCGGAGCGCTAATGCTTCCTTGCTATTCTCAGAGGTAATATGCTTGCCTGTAGTCCCTATGCTGGCAGGTGAGACATGGCGGATGAGTCCGCCGGTATCAACCATAGTGATGGAATTGAAGAAATTGCTGCTGCTGCGCATCAGATCCAGGGAATCATTCACTTCCTGAGGCGGCATAGCTTCTATGTCAGACAGCCGGGCGGCGTTGTACTCCAGAGTCCCGCGCATAGCCTGAAATAAGGAATCCATCGTCTTGGACATCCGGTCTGCATTGAGGTAATTCAGATGAAGTGTAGTTTCCATTAAGGAGCGCTTTTTGGACTCATAAGAACCAAGCAGAAGAATACTCGAAGTTAGCAGAACCACCAGCGTCACCAGACCTGTGAGCAGCGTGGTGAGACTCAGCTTTTTGCTTTGATTAACCTTACTCTTTAACCCTTTATACAAAACTGCAATCCTCCTTGAAGCAAGAAACGCAAAGTTACACCCATCATACCGCAAATACTGATAATGTTCGACAGCGGATTTATGGCAGAACAGACGGCGAATGTCTCCCATACATAGCAGAATAAGCCCGCACAAGCGAGGCTCATCTTCAAGCAATTAATCAGGTTAAGATCAGTTTCACCCTACGCCTGCAAAATCTCATCTACCCGCGCCGATGCACCCTTCCAGGAAGTCATCAGCGGAAAAGAGTACTGCTCACGTGCCCTAAGGTTCCACGGATGCGGGATACAGAGCACCTTCTTCCCTGCCTGTACCGCAGGCAGCAGGTTATGCGGGCCGTCATCAATCAGCAGGTCGTAGCCGATCAGATGCTTCCGCTTGCAGGTGAAGAAATTGTCGGCCGGGATATACGGCATATGCTTTTGCAGCCAGTTCCATTTCTCCAGCACCGTCTTCGGGACAGCGGCCGTCACAATAATAACGTCATAGGCGTTGTGCAGCTTCTCCATCTCTTCCACCACATATTCGTCAAACAGCTCCAGCTCCTCGTAGAGGCCCGGTCTGCCGAAGAACAGATCCATGGTGCTGTCCGGATGGCGCAGATGGTCCGTGTTCCAATCCATCATATCTTCATAGCGAAGCGGATGTGTAGGAAACTCAATGTTATTGTGGTATATCGCACGCTTCACGAGATGACAGATCGTATCATCCATATCGACGGCGATGATCGGTTTGCGCATTGAATCTCCTCCAGGTTAGATTTTCATTCATTTTCATTTATTATAGGCAACCTGCAGATAGGTGTCCAGACCGGCGGGACGATGACTCAACACAAAAACACGCGTCTTACTCTGCGTAAGGCGCGCTTGTACTTGGTGTACTCAATGAATCATTGCCTATCACGATAGCCGTCAACGTCTACCTCCGTGACCGTCCCTTGAACAGGTTGACCACGAACAGAACCGCAGCGACAAAGAGCAGAAGATGAATCAGATTGCCCATGACATGAAAAATAAAACCAAACAGCCAAGCTACAATAATCAATCCGATTAATCCCCACAGCATAAGCTTACCGCCTTTCTCTTTCCGGGTTATTTGTCTCTATTTTACCCTTGTGGAGCGGGATTCAAACGGTTGTCCGGCAGTTCCGGCCAGAGGGACTGTTCTTTCATGACACCAGAGATTGCTTAATTACGGAGCGTACTGGTATACTGTTTTTAAATAATACAATTGTATTGTAAAAAGGAGACGTACCAGCCATCATGACTAACTCTTCCAGTCACCCGAAGACTCCTGCCCCGAAACTGCGGAGCAGACTGCTCAAATTCCTGTTGATCCTTGTATCTACCGTCCTATTTCTCATAGGATCTGGGTTCCTATATGAAGCCCTTTCCTCCAGCTCTGCCCGCAAAAACTATCCTGCACCAGGTCAACTGGTGGATGCCGGAGGCTATAACCTCCACATTCGCCAGTTAGGAGCAGGAGCCCCGACTATTATTCTGGAAGCAGGCAGCGGCGAAACCAGCCTGTCGTGGAGAGATATTCCTGAGAAGTTAGCTGAACATGCCACCGTTGTCACTTATGACCGGGCCGGATATGCCTGGAGTGAACAGGCGGATACCGAACGCACCGGTGCCAACATTGTCCGCGAACTTCATACGGCACTTCAGAATGCCGGCCTTCCCGGGCCGTATCTGATGGTCGGACACTCGCTTGGCGGCATGTACGCCCGTCTATTCACCCAGACTTACCCGGAGGAAGTAGCCGGGCTGGTGCTGATTGATGCCCGGCCCGAGAATGACGACCGGGAGACGAAGCCGATTCTGGAGGCCGAGCATTATACCGGCAACCCCTCCGCTTCCATGCTGGCACTGTTCAAGCGCTCCGGTGTGCTTCGGCTGTTCCAGGACCAGCTGCTCAGTGGACTGGTCGCGGAACAGGACCGGGCACAGTTCATTAACGTTATTTCCACGCCTGCCTATTTCGCTGCCAAGGAGCAGGAAGCAGCGCTGGCAAGCTCTACCGAGGACGCGATCCGTGGACAGCACTTCGGCTTCGGCGCACTCCCGGTGAAGGTGATCGCCCGTGGCCAGCCTCAGGACTACGCCGCCTTCGGGATTTCCGGGGAAGGCGGCCGCAGGCTCGAAGCCATCTGGCAGGAGGGCCAGCGTAATATGCTGAAGCTCTCTTCCAATAGTGAGCTTATTGTCGCCGAGAAGAGCGGGCATATGGTCATTCATGACCAGCCGGAGCTGGTCGTCCAGACCATCCGCAGGATGCTTGCCGCAGGGAAGTGACCTTGATTGCAGCAAATTGTATTCAGCATGACATCTCAAGCTGCATTCATTATGGGTACATCGGCTTGATTACATTCCAGTTAGCATGCATAGACAAGGTTACCGGGGAACAGCCCTTGGGCATCAGAATGCCAAGTCCATAGCTATGCTCGAATTGTAATGCATAGTACTGCTTCTGAAGATCTTCCCACAGACGGTGCACGCCGAAGTCGTCTTGCATAGCCGCAATATCATGGAACAGAATAACACCTTGATCCGCCAGCTTCGGCAGCCAGGACTCATAATCATGCTTAACCGCCTCATAGGTGTGAAGGCCGTCAATATGCAGCAGGTCGATGCTTGAATCCGGGAATACATGCAATGCCTCATCGAAGGGCATGCGCAATAGGCGGGAGATTCCAGGGTAATAGGTGCTTGACGAAGATTGTACCGACTGATAAATAGATTCATCATAGAGCCCTGAATGCTTGTCGCCTACCCATGTATCGACTGCATAACACTCCGTTGCAAGCCCATGATCCTTAACCGCCTGACAGAAGGCGAAGTGGGATGCCCCGTAATAGGTCCCTAATTCTACGATCTTGCCAGGCAGCAAATGAAGGACCAGATCATAAGCGAACCGGCGGTGTCCTTCCCAGGCGGTATACCAATGCGTCCCCTGCTCATCCGTTTCAAAAACAGGACTTCTGCTATTCCATACATTCATGTGTACACCTCCTGACGCAATCATATCTCGGCTCACGCCTGCGTAACTTCTAGATATGAGCCAGTGTATTCGAAAGTAGAAAGATTGGAATACGCAGTTGTCCGCCAAATCCGCTAAAACTACCAGATAGTCCGGATTGCGCACGAAAAAACGGTACAAACCAAAGCTCAATTTTGAATGAGCATCTAGTCTGTACCGCTTAAGTTCCATTTCAAGTCACTTCGCCTACAGGGTGCTGCTTAGTCCTCCAGCTCATACACCTGCGTGACGATCTTGTAGCCGTCCACGGTCTGCTCCGCTGCTGCCAGCTTCGAGACCCGGCGCTCCAGCACATCACTCGCGTAGACCGCCCCGGCCTTGAAGGAAGGGGTCACTTTAAGCTCAGCCGCTTCTGCGCCCAGATTGTACCAGCGGGCCACGAGATCGCCCGTCTCCTCGGATAGCTTCAGGGTGGAGAAGGCCAGCGGGGAAGCTTCGGCATTCCAGCTTAGCCACTGGCCGGATACCGGCAGAGCCATTCCGCCTGCATGCGGACGTCCATTGACGGCCGGTACGCGTGCAGCCGGGCCTTGGGTCTGAAGGACCGTCCATGGAATCTGGTATTGGTAAGCCTGGGCATACGCACCGGATACAGCGCCGTCACCAGTGTAAGGGATGATTGCATATTCTACGCTCTGCTCGCCCAGGCACTGGGCCTCCGGTGTCTCGAACACCCCCCAGTCTCCCAGCTCAGAGGAGGAGCGCAGCAGGGTCACGGCAATCGTGTTCTTCCCGTCCAGCAGAACCTCGTATTCATTCAGGCCTTTGTTCGCCACGGCAAGTCCATGGACTCCGTCTGCTACGCTGACGAATACCTGCTGATGCTGGGCGTTGCTCGGATTGATCCACTCCGCCGCAGGCTGGTTACTGCGTCTGGCCACCTCGAAGACGGAGTCCGCATAGTGATGATCCGCTTCGAGTCCTGTAGGGAACAAGGCTCTGAGCCGCTGATCCTTGGTCTGGTTATTGAAGCGGGTTCTGACCTGGAGCATTCCGCTTCCGGCTTCCAGCGTGTAATGGGTTGTCAGTACAAGCGGAACCATCTGCTCCGAACGCCCGGCCTTGCGCTCTGTGAACGGAACCATCTCCTGCTTCTCGGTGAGGAAGGTCTCATCTGCGCTGGCCGGAACTTCCCAGCGCAGCACCGTCTCCATCACCACACGCGACGGAGACTGCTCCTTGACTGTAATCTCAGCCGTCAAGCCTTCGGTGGTCAGCACCTCACTGCCTTCCGGATGACGGTAGACATACTCATTTCCGATGTCACCGGTATTTTCGTAGGCATTCAGTCCGGCATAGACCGCACCTGACTGCTTGTCTGTAACGGTCACGGTACCATTATCAGCAACCGCAACAATCAGCTTGGCATTCTCCATGGTGTGGCCCTGGACATGTACACTATCCAGCACGGCTGCTTCCGCACCGGCGGCAGCGGCAGCGGGAACCATAGCATACGTACGGTACCCAAGCGCAGCCACCTCCGCTGCCGGGAAGCTCATCCGCACCTTACGCGCCATATAAGGCTGGCGGAAGCGGTCCTTGGGCAGCTCATACCCGAAGTGAACCCCGAGATCCTCAATCTGGGCCGGATAGACTTTGCCTTCTTCGTCCATAACCTGCCATTCGCCCAGCGGCTCCTG
Organism: Paenibacillus sp. FSL R7-0302; assembly: GCF_038006885.1. NCBI lineage: Bacteria > Bacillati > Bacillota > Bacilli > Caryophanales > Paenibacillaceae > Paenibacillus > Paenibacillus sp. FSL R7-0302. The sequence goes on along the minus strand of NZ_JBBOWB010000001.1, from coordinate 1,407,418 downwards.
CTTCAGCTCCCGTGCAAGCCCCTGCGGGGTTGGGCCTTGAGGGAAATATTTTTTCGCCGTAATCAGCTCCACCGTCACACTGCCGCTTCTCGCCCAGCCACTTGTATTGAATACGGTGAACGGAACGGCTTCCGGTCCCCAGGCCGCTACTCCTGCCACATCAATGGCTTCAGTAAGCGCAGACGCGCTCTGCGCGGCAATCGCCTCAGCCATCTGGCTGCTCTTGGCGAACCGGGTCACCATCTCGCGGTGTACCTCGTCCACACTGCAGCCGCAGATGCTGTCATGCGGATGGTTCTGCATCAGCGTCTTCCACGCATACGTCAGCAGCGCATGCGGATAGGCGTGTACCCCGGCCAGCGCAGCGAATGCCGCCAATGGCTCAGCCACCTTTTCCAGTAGGGTCTGGCCGGATTGGTTCAACTGCTTCAGATATACCCGCGAGGATGCCGTATTGACCAGTGTCCCCCATCCATCCGTATGCTGGCTGCGCAGCTCGCCCTCCACTGTCACCAGATCGCCTGGAAGATTATTCTCCAGCGCCTTCAGATATTCGTCGAAGTTGGAATGCACGAACTCTACGTCGGGATACAGGCTGGAGGCGGTGCGGATGGCCTCGGACAGATCCGTCTGGATCGGCTGATGATCACACCCGTTCATGAACAGCAGATGCGGAGTAGAAGCGAACTTCCCGGCGTCTGCGAGATTCTTGTCCCAATAAGCCTTGGCGGCCACCGGATCGGCCGGAACCTCCATCCCGTTGCAATACCAGTTGGCGAATAGCACGCCCAGCACCTCCGAGCCGTCCGGCGAACGCCAGATCATCTCGGAATAAGGAGACTCGTAGGTATCGTTCTCGCTGACTTCATTATTGAAGCCTGTCGGCTTCACGCCGCGTCCGAAGATGGCATTCGTAATTCCGGCCTGCTGAAGAATCTGCGGCGCCTGGCCCATATTGCCGAAGGAATCGGGGAAATAGCCCGTTTTGGAGATGACTCCGAAGGGCTTGGCATCCATATGCCCGATCAGCAGGTTGCGCAGATTCGCCTCCCCGCTGGTCAGGAACTCGTCCTGGAGCACGTACCACGGACCGAAATGAATGCGTCCTTCACGGATATAGCGGTCCAGCCGTTCTCTCTGCTCCGGACGGACCTGCAGATAATCCTCGCGGATAATCGTCTGTCCGTCCAGGTGGAAATAACGGTACTCCGGGTCTTGATCCAGCGTATCCAGCAGCTTGTCCATCAGTTCAATCAATAACAGATGGTGATGTTCATAAGGCATATACCATTCGCGGTCCCAGTGGGTGTGCGAGATGATATGCGCCTTTTTGTGCTTAGTCATAGGGGGAATCCTCCATTATCCTTTTGTCGCTCCGCCCATGCTGAACCCTTTGGACATATACCGCTGGGAGAACATATACAGCACTACGGAAGGCATCGTATAGAGCAGTGAGAAGGCAGCCAGTCTGCCATATTCGACCATGCCGTGGCTGCCAAAGAATTGATAGATTGTGACCGAGGCCGGCAGCTTCTCCGGTGTCTGGAGCAGAATATACGGCACGAAGAAGTTGCCCCAACTGCCTGAGAAGGTGAAAATCGCAATCGTTGCGATACCCGGAAGCATGAGCGGGGCAACGATCCTTCTTAATCCGCCCCATACCGAGGCTCCGTCGATCCAAGCTGCTTCCTCCAGATCAATTGGCACGGAGTCCATGAAGCTCTTCATCATCCAGATGCCATACGGAAGGGAAGATGAAGTGAGGAAGAGCATGGTAGCGAAGATTGAATTCTGTAATTTGAAGAACAGGAACATTTGAAATACCGGAACCATGACAGCCGTAATCGGCAGCGCCGTCATGAACAGGATGCTGAGCAGAAAGCTTTTTTTGAAACGCATCTCATAACGGGATAAGGGATAGGCAGCCAGTACGGATGCAAGGACGACCAGTGTCGCCTGACCTCCGGAGAGAATGACACCCACGCCGAACGAGCGCAGATTGCCGCTGTCTCCGAGCACTGCCGAGAAGTTATCCAGCGTGAAATTGGGGAACCTTATACCCTGCTGGGCATTTGTATCAAACGAAGCGAGCAGAATCCAGAATAACGGCAGCAGGAAGCAGAGTCCCAGAACCACCAGAATGCCGTATTGTATATTACGTTGAAGCCTATGCTTGACCACAGTGATGCACCTCCTTCAGGGTTAGACCTTGACTTTCATTGATTTCATGTAGAACAAGCTTGCAACAATTCCGATCACCAGCAGCACGAGTGAGATCGCGGTACCGTATCCGAATTGATAATTGACGAAGGCCTGATTGTACATAAATACCGGCAAGGTCTGAGTGGCCGTACCCGGGCCCCCTCCGGTCATCGTATAGATCAGGGTGAAGACGCCCAGCGTCTGCAATGTAACGAGCATCATGTTGGTAACGATTGAGCCTTTGACCATTGGGATGGTGATATAACTCAGAATTTTGAAGTTGCTGGCCCCGTCGATGGTGGCGGCTTCCTCGATATCTTTAGGAATCTCATCCAGTGCCGATTGATAGACCATCATCGAAAAAGCGGTCCCGTGCCAAATGTTCGCAATGATTACACTCACCATCGGGAAGCTGAACAGCCAGGAGACCGGGCTAATGCCAAACCAGCCGATGATCTGATTGAGGGACCCGTTATCACTGAAGAACGCAACCATACAGAAGGCGACTACGATCTCCGGTGTAACCCAGCCCGCAATGACAATAATGCCGATGATCCGGCGGAAGGTTACATTCTTCTCCTTCATTAACAAGGCCAGAATGAAGCCGAGCACGACCTGGCCGATGACCGCTGAGAAAATCAGAAAGACCAAGGTTCTTAAGACGCTGATCCGGAAATCCGGGTCCTGGAACATGTTGGTGAAATTCTGGAACCCGATGAATTGCAGGTTACGGGCGGCACTCCCCGTCAAGGCCATATTGGTAAAGGCAAAGCAAATCGTTAGAATAATCGGTACGATAAAGAATATAAGCAGCAGCAAGACAGAAGGCGACAGAAATAAAAATGCGCCCCGCGACTTTCTTTTCATAGGTCACTCCCCCTCCAAATCCGAAAGAGGAGAATCGCTTCTCCTCTAAGTCCGAATTCTCAAATCCTCTATTTAACTTCTACTTTATCTTCGCCAAGCGAGCGGGCTACGTTATCCTTCAACTGCTTCACGCCATCTTCCGGTGTAAGCTTGCCGGATGCAATGCTCTCTACAATGCTCTGAAGCTGTGCGGATACGGTAGCATACTGATCATTGGCCGGACGGAATTTCGCCACTTCCAGCAAGGCCTGCGCTTCCGCCGTAAACGTACGGTCCGTATAGCCTGCTACATCCACGGAATCGTTACGCGGGCTCAAGTTGCCCTCTGCTACTACGCGTCCTGTAGCATTCTCCTGATTCATCAGGAATTCAAGGAATTTCCACGCCGCTTCCTTGTGCTGCGATTGCGCCGGAATCGACCAGGCCCAGCCGCCGGACATGGTGATGGCCCCAGGGGCTTGACCGTTCTGCGTCGGGAACGGGGCGAAGCCCATCTTCTCTGCTACATTTGCAATTGGAGCCGCGCCGTTCTCGAACCAGGTCGATCCTGCCCAGCTTCCATCCACCGCCATAGCCAGCTTGCCTTGCGGAAAGAGCTGCTGGAAGGCAATGCTGCCGGCTTGTCCGTTAAGGGCAACCTGCATCGTTGGTCCTGTTTTATCCACATTGAATACCTGATTGATGAATTTGAAGGAGTCGAGCAGACCCGGGCTGTTGACCACCCATTTCTTCGTTTGGTCATTATAGAGCGTGTCGTTCGTTCCATACAGCAGCATTTCCAGGGTCTGCATGGTTACGCCTTCTCCGCTGGACTTGCCCACGATCATATTCAGCGGGGTTACACCCGGCAGCTTATCTTTAATGGTACGCGCTGCTTCCAGGACCTCATCCCAGGTAGCAGGTTTAAATGGCACCGGCAATCCCGCTTGCGCCAGCAACTCTTTGTTATACCAGATTCCCCGGGTATCGGAGGTGGCCGGAACGCCGTAGACTTTGCCGTCTTCACCGGTTACCCCTTCTTTGAGGTTCTCAATGAACTTGTCCTTCCAGTCACTCCAGCCTGCAACCTGTGTATCGAGCGGCTCCAGATAACCAGCTGCCGCATCCGACTTGATGATCGAGGTGTCTTCTGCCACAATATCCGGCGCTGTATCAGGAGACTTCATCTGCAGTACGATCTTGGAGGTATAGTCCCCCTCACTGGCCAGTACCGGAGCGATATTAATCTTAATATCCGGGTTCGCGGTTTCGAATTTCTCAATCAGCCCGGATTTGAAATATTTGGCCAATGTGTCTTCTGAGCCTGACGAACGGAAGGTAATGGTGACTTCTTCCTTGCCTCCGGCATTTCCCGAACCCGCATTGGAATTGCCGCTTGAACAGGCCGTTGTCAACAGAAGAAGGGAAGCCATGGCCGCTGTCATCGTTACTTTTAATTTATTTGTTTTCATTTGTCCTTGCCCCTTTGTTTGTGGTTTCATAACGCTTTCATAAAAGCTTCAGAAAGAACGGCTAAGCCGTTTCTTCCTCAGATCAAACCAATACCAGAGCTACTTCAATACCCGGAAACCGCAATAATCCATAATCAGTTCACTGAACAGCATATTCGACCAGGAGAACCATGGACGGGTGAACTGTGAAGCATCCTCCACGGAGAAGCCTTCATGGGTCAGGCCGGTTCCGGCATCCGTGTCTTGAATGAGCTGGAGTAAGCGCGCTTTCTCGCTGCGTTCCGGGGAAGTCAGGCCCTGCATCGACAATGCGATGTGCCAGATATAACCCTCCGGGGTATGCGGGCTTCCGATGCCTTCCGCCGCGCGTCCTTTATAGTAATAAGGGTTATCCTCACTCAGAATGAACTTCCGGGTATTCCGGTACACCTCGTCACTCTCGTCGGTGTAGCCCAGATACGGCAGGGACAGCAGGCTTGGAACATTGGCATCATCCATCAGATTGTAGTGGCCCAGCCCATCCGTCTCATAAGCATAGATTCTCCCATATACGGGATGATTATAGATGCCATGCTCTTGTATTCCCTGATTGATCTCATCGCCCAGCTTCTTCGCGGATGCTGCAAGCTCCTGATCCCCGTAGATCTCACGGGCAATCTCTTCCAGATAACGCAGGACAACGACAGCGAACATATTGGACGGAATCAGATACCCGTATTCACAGTTATCGTCACTTGGACGGAAGCCTGACCAGGTCATCCCGGTATATGCGGTCTCACTGCCTTTGCCTTCTCTGGCCAGTGTGTCCGTAAGCGGGGCATCCAGACGCTGGAAGGTATACGGGGACTTGGTCTCATGATGCTGCTCCACTCTCCACAGCTTCAGGATCGCAAAGGCAGCCCGGCGGAAGGTCTCATCGAACTGCGTGACACAGCCGCTATTCTTCCATAGCAGATAACTGAGCTGAATCGGATAAGCCAGCGAATCGATCTCATATTTGCGTTCCCAGATCCATGGGCTCATCTCGGTCAGATCCGATTGATGTCCGTGGCCGTTCGCCGTTTCATTGAAAGCATTGGCGTACGGATCAAGCAGGATATAATTCATCTGCCGCTTCACCAGCCCCGCGATCATCGCTTCCATCCCCGGGTCCTCGGCGGCAAGCAGCAGATACGGGCGAACCTGCGCCGCGGAATCACGCAGCCACATAGCTGGTATATCACCTGTTATAACAAAAGTGGTCCCGTCCGCTTTTGGCGAAATCGTGGTACCAATAGTATTGATGATGCAGTCCTCGAACATCTTCGCCAGCTTGGAAGAGTCTGGAAGCTCTCTCTGTACCTTCTCGATCAAATCATGGACGGACTTTGGAATTACATTCTGCAGTTTCAAGGTTGTATGTTGCACCTCCAAATAGTATATATCAATATTTCAAACGCTTTCATCATAGTAAACAAATACTATCAATATGTCAATATATTATTGGTATATTTATAGACTATAATGATCTAATAGTATAAATAGTATGTTCAGTAATGTTATTTCTATGTATGGGGAAATTACTTTGATGGGGGTGGAATGAAGAAGGGTAACACAATGTATGCTGTTTTTCACATACATTCGGGCCATGCGCTTGCTTTGGAGCACAACGTATGCTGTTTTCCACATACATTCGGGCCGTGTGCCTACTTGCGAGCAAATGTATGCTGTTTTTCACATACATTTGGCCGTGTGCCTGTTTGCGAGCAAATGTATGCTGTTTTTCAGATACATTCAGGTCGTGGCCTGCGTGCAAACACATTGCTGTTTTTCACATACATTTGGTCCATATGCCGCTGTATCATCGAATTGTATGCGGTTTCAAGTAATTTATACTAACCTTTTCCACAGCAGCAGGAAACTATAGTTTCCAACTAGATAATGCGTGCCTCTGGGCACGCTACGACAAAAAAGCCCTCGCAAACGAAGGCTTTAATCTCACTCCGGCCATTGGGCATTCTGCCATTTCAGACACCCCGGTCCTCACACCAACCAACTCACTCCTGCCGTGCCTGTGCGGTTGAGCGGCCAGGAATGAATTGAGCCGGCAGCAGAATCCGGGTGATAGGCTGTTCCTGCCCCTGCATCGTAAGTACATTCTCGAAGGCTTGCTTCCCGATGCTGAACTGATTCTGACGCATATGCGTCATTCGGCAGCCCTCATGCGGATCGGGACTGTCGAAGCAAATGACGGACAAGTCTTCGGGAATGCGCAGTCCCAGCTGGCCTGCCGCCTCCTCCACCAGCAAAGCGATGTCATACTCCGCAGCAAACAATGCCGTAATCTGCGGATATTTCCGCAGATGCTCCACCAGCCTGTCCACATCTCCGATCCGGGCCTGCGGGTCGAACACATTCGGCATCGTGGACGTAATCGTCTCCATCCATAGCTCACGGTTCAACAGCAGATTATGCTCCACATGCGCTTCAATAATGCCGTCGATCCGTTCCTCAATGGCTGTGGTATTCGCGGGCGGCGGAGCCAGGAATCCGATATGACGGTGTCCCAGCCCGAACAGATAACGGGTTGCCTCCTTGGCGGCCTGCACATTATCCGTACTGACGGACGAAGCGGGAATACCCTTCAGGTATCGGTCAATCATGACGAACGGGAATTTCTGAATGACCAGCTTCAGAATCTCAGCGCTGAAGTATTCGCCTTGCGCCGGAAAAATAATCAGCCCATCCACACCAATCCCCAGAAGCTGCTGAATCGCCTTCTCTTCCAGTTCCGGAATGCCGAACGACCGCCGCACCACCAGGAAGGCGTCATGGTCCCGCGAAGCCTCTTCCATCCCATAGATCAGCTCGGTACCGTACATATCACTGAAGTGTGTAATGACCAGTCCAATAATCTGTTTCTTGCCTGGGGTCCCGGGCGGCTGCTGGAAATCAAACGGTTTCATTAATAACGAATTCGCATCGGCGACGAAGGAGCCCCTGCCCGGCTGGCGGATAATCAGTTGTTCATCGGCCAGCAGCTTGAGGGCTTTCTTGGCTGTAATCCGGCTCACCCCGAATTCACTGCACAGCTCTTTCTCGGAGGGAACCCGGTCCCCGGCTTTATATTCATGTTGTGTGATCCGTTCGCGCAGCGTTCTAAAAATCATTTCATACATCGGGATCGAGCCCGAGTCATTGGCCATATTCAAGCACCTCCATTACCACTTTCTCTCAAAGACACATCCTAATATACCATGTTATATTAGGAATGTGAAGAATGGGTTATGCTTGCATATGGCTCGTATGATCTTAAATTACCGTGCGCGCTGGCGCAATGGATTTGCTTTCTTCCGCTTATACTGGCTCCGCTCCGGCTGCCCTTCTCCTTCCGAATCCTCCTTACTGGGAGTCACCGCGAAGAAGGACAGCAGGCCGCCAACCGCACCGACACCTGCCATGGTGCCGAACAAGGTCCAGTGTCCCCGATTCATTAAGAGTGACACCACCGGCGGTCCCAGCGCGACCCCGATGAATCTCATGCTGCTGTATAGGGAAGTAATCGTGCCCCGATTTTCCTTCTCGATTCCTTCTGTAATCAGCGCATCCATGCAGGGCAGAACCACCCCGATCCCGATTCCGCTTACACTCAGGAAGCCTACCATGTAATAGATGTTCTCGTTGAAACCTGTCACTAGCGTCGAGGCTGTCAGTAAGGCCATGCCGCCGAACCCGAGCCATTTCATGAGCAGCTTGTTTTTCCCGATGATCTTGCCGCTTCCGTAAGAAGCCAGACACAGCAGGGCAAGCGGAACGGCCAGCACGAAGCCTTTGTAGGCACCATGCAGGTTATATTTCGACTCCAGGATCTCCGATAAATAGAACAATACCCCGAAGGTTGCAAACATACAGATGCCGCCAATCGCAAAAATGGCATACAGCCAACGCCCCCGCTCATGCAGAATCTCTCTGATCCCGGTCAGGAATTGCTTAAGGCTTGTCTTGACCGCCTGCTCCCCGGTCTTCGGCTGCTTGACCAGGAAGATCACCAGCAGGAACGAAATTAGGCACAGGACCGGAATGGCAATGAACGGAGCGTACCACAACAGAGCTCCCAGATAAGCTCCCAGGATCGGGCTTAGCACCTTGCCGAAGGTGTTGGAGGTTTCGATCAGGCCAAGGCCCTTACTGACCTCCTTCTCATCCTTGAACAGATCGCCTACGAACGGAAGCACGATGGGAAAAGCGCCTGCGGCTCCGATCCCCTGAACCAAGCGTCCGGCCAGTATGATCCAATACGCAGTGATTCCGGTGAAGAACCAGGCTGCGGCCACACATCCTGCTCCGCCCAGGGCAGCCAGCAGCAGACTGGGCAGAATGACGATTTCCCGCCCGAAACGGTCCGATAAATACCCGGCAATGGGAATCATCAGAATGGCGATCAGGCCATAGACCGTAATGATCATACTGACTTGAAAAGCACTGATCCGCAGCTCCTTGGAAATCTGCGGCAGAATCGGCAACAGCATGGAGTTGCCGAGTGTCATAATCAGCGGGATGGAAGACAGTGCAATTAATGCCCCTTTAGACCCTTTCATCGTCGAACCACCTTCAATTAGTTTCGCATCCTGTTTATTCTCGGTCTAACGACTGTATTTATACCCTTGAATCAAAATGCTGCTGCGCAGCCAACATCAGTTGAAGAGGGACCTGCCCTTAACCATCAGATACCAGAGGTAGCATAACGAACAGGCCAGTAAATAAGATACAAACGTCCAGCCCAGATTCCAGCCGTGAGCATAGCTTACTTTCCCGCTTAGCACCAGGCAGAACTCAAACATAGTTTTGCAGAACGTAAACAGCAAGAGAAGAAGCAGCGAATTCAGGGAAGACCTCCTTACCGTATAGATAAGCAGACAGGAGACCACCGGAAATATCCCCAGATTATAGGGAAGAAAGGATAGAATTCCCAAGCCGGCCGGAGTAATGCTCCACCACTTCATATGGTATCCGACCTCATCGAACACAAAGGCGATTACACTTGCAATAGGTGCGATGAGCAGGATAACTGAGCTGTCTTGTCTGAGAAAATAACTGGCTATACACCACGGAATAATCCATCCGATGATTACGTTAATAAGCATTTACTTCCATTCCTCCATCTAAATTCACATCTGCCTATTATGGCTTAATGAATTGCCCCTTATGCGTGTAGGCGGTCATCCGCAGGCCTCTTGCTGGTTGTCCTAATCCTGACATTGGCTGAATAAGCTAGCTATATCAAGGAGGTGGACAACATTAACATATTTATAGGTTACATGGTTCTGGGTTTGTCCCTGTCGGCACCGATCGGCCCCGTCAATGCGGCTCAGCTCGACAAAGGATTGCGCGGAGGCTTCATGCATTCCTGGGCAGTCGGCCTCGGTGCGGTCAGCGCCGATATCATCTACATGCTGCTGGTATATTTCGGCATGATTCATCTGCTGGATGCCCCGTTCATCAAGGCGTTCCTCTGGTTGTTCGGGTTCTTCGTCCTGGTCTACACCGGCGTGGAGAGCATCAAATATTCGGGAGAGCTGTCGGCAGCCGAGATGAGGAAGAGCGAAGCCCCCCTGTCCAGATCTTTTGTGTCGGGATTCCTCATGTCCCTGTTCAATCCGCTCTCCATCCTGTTCTGGCTGGGTATCTACGGCTCGATCCTGGCCAAGGCAGCCAGCGAATACCCGGTGCAGCATCTATTGATCTACAGCGGCGCCATCGTGCTCGGCATTCTGCTCTGGGATGTGACCATGGCCGCAGCCTCCAGTATCTTCCGCAAATTCCTGACTCCCCGGGTATTGCGGGCCATCTCCGTATTATCCGGCCTGTCTCTCGTCGGATTCGGCTTCTATTTCGGCGTTCAGGCTGTCCGACTGCTGTTCTTTCATTAGAGCTTGTTCTCCAGCAAATAAACATATCCGCTAAGCATCAACTCATTCATATGGAACAAATTCCCATGAACAAATACATAATTAGAATAGGCAAGACTACTTCCCATAATTGAGTATCGACATATACTGAACTACTCAATTATGAAGGAGGTATTTATTTGTCAACGCCAAATGTTCCCAATATTACTCCGTCAATTACATTGACGCGGGACGATGCAATTAATATGTTGTTCTCTTCCATTGCCATGGAAGAACTCGGTTTGGCTCATATTATTAATACAGAAGGAGAGAAAATCCAGTTCGCACTGGGTACACTGCCGGGACTCACCGGTCCACCTGCCACTCTGGCACAGATTCTGTCGGTGAACAATAGCGCACAAGGGTTACTGGGCACCATTCTCCGGCAGGAAATGATGCTTGATTCCAAGCTGGAGGCTGCTTCAAGTGTTCCCAGCATGATTGGTCCCTCAGGTCCTGTAGGGCCTGCGGGTGCTGCAAGTCCTGTTACCAGCGTCAATGGCCTGACTGGTGATGTTGTGCTGGACCCTGCAGAAGTAGGAGCAGTTCCCCTCACAGAGAATCCTTCTTATTACCCCTTAGGCTCATTTACCCAAGCCGGAGTCTACAGTTCCAACGATCCTCATGGATTCCCCCCTGTTGATAGTCCGCCAGTAGCGCATCGAGCCGTCTGGACCCTGTATGTATCTCGGGTTGGGTCTTTCATTCAGCAGATTTATATCTCCAATCCTGCCCTTTATTACCGCAGCAGTCCAGATAACGGAGTGAACTGGACTGCATGGCAAGAGATTGGCGAACGCGGCGCGACAGGGATCACAGGCCCGACCGGTCCAGATGCTACTGTAGCTCCACAAGGCGTTACCGGGACCACCGGACCCGAAGGTATCACCGGAAACACGGGCATGACCGGGAACACAGGGGTTACCGGTCATACAGGCGTCTCCGGAGCCACAGGCGATACTGGAAATACCGGCGTTACCGGGAACACGGGTGTGACCGGACCTACAGGTGCCACTGGACCTACTGGTGTCACCGGATCGACAGGTGTCACTGGACTTACAGGTGTCACCGGGCCAACGGGTATTACTTCTGGACCCACGGGCGAGACCGGCCTCACTGGCGTTACGGGCGTTACGGGATTCACAGGCGCAACGGGTGTTACCAGCGCTACAGCTTTCACCGGAGCAACAGGTATTACTGGCGACACGGGCGTGACCGGAAACACAGGCGTGACCGGTGACACGGGTGGTACGGGTGTCACTGGGGACATTACGGGCGACACGGGTGTTACCAGCGTTACCGGAGGCGTGACCGGTGACACAGGCTTCACCGGTGTTACGGGCCTTACCAGCGTCACGGGAGGCGTGACCGGCGACACAGGCTTCACCGGCGATACGGGCGTGACCAGCGTCACAGGGGGCGTTACTGGCGATACGGGTTTCACCGGCGATACGGGCGTGACCAGCGTCACGGGGGGCGTTACCGGTGACACGGGTGTTACCAGCGTCACTGGCGGCGTGACCGGTGACACGGGCTTCACAGGCGTTACGGGCACAACAAGTATTACAGGCGGTGCTACTGGGGATACAGGATTCACCGGCGTTACCGGCGTTACCAGCGTCACAGGGGGCGTTACCGGCGACACGGGCTTCACCGGTGCTACGGGGGTGACCAGTATCACGGGGGGCGCAACTGGCGACACGGGTGTTACCAGCGTCACAGGGGGCATTACCGGCGACACGGGCTTCACCGGCGCTACGGGCATTACCAGCGTCACGGGGGGCGTTACCGGTGACACAGGCTTCACTGGAGTTACGGGAGTGACCAGCGTCACGGGGGGCGTTACCGGTGACACAGGCTTCACTGGTGCTACGGGCGTTACCAGCGTTACAGGGGGCATTACCGGCGCTACAGGCCTCACTGGCGATACAGGCTTTACCGGCGCTACAGGGGTTGTCACAGGAGCGACTGGGGCAGCAGGATTATCCAGTGACTTTGCCAATGCCACTATCGACAGCGGCACTCCTACTGTTAATGGGAATTCCCCGGTTCCCTTCAACACCATTATTCCTACAGGTGGAAGTAACAATATATCACTTGATCCTGTAACAGGAATATTCACTTTGGCTGGCGGTCATATTTATCTAGCCATCTATTCTGTAGGGTCTGAGCGGGATAAGTCCTTTCAGTTCGCTAGAGGTGTGTTTCCGGATCCTCCAGATACAGTGATACCAGGAACTCTGACACTAGCAACAAGCGGCTCCGACGCTAATCACACTTCGACTACGGTTATTGATCTTATGACAGTCTCTTCAATTACACTAGCAGTCCTGAATGCTCAAAGTACAGCTGCTATTGTTAATGGTGCCAGATGCCAGGTGACGATTGTGACACTAAGATAATGAACGATTAAATCATGAAGGAGGGTTTTATTTGTCAACACCTAATATTCCAAATATAACACCATCTATCACATTGACAAGGGATGATGCCGTTAACCTGATCTTCTCTTCAATCGCTATGGAAGAACTCGGTTTGGCTCACATTCTCAATGCAGAGGGAGAGAAGATCCAGTATGCTCTGGGCACGCTGCCGGGACTCAGCGGTCCGCCAGCTACTGTTGCCCAGCTGCTGCAGCTTAACAACAACGTACGCTCCATGCTGAATACGACCTCCAAGCATGAAATGATGCTGGATTCTGTATTAAGCACTGCCTCCAATCTCAAAGTTGTAATTGGAGCGACGGGGCCTACAGGACCTACGGGTGCTGCCGGCGGCCTCTTAAGTATCAATGGTCAAACCGGAACGGTTGTGCTTGACTCTGAGGATATCGGGGCTATGCCTTTAACCCAAGAGCCGACTGAATCCAATCTGGACTTGTTCATAGAAACCGGTGTCTATAGCTCCGCTAGTCCCAATGGAATAGATCCTGACAACGGTCCGCCGCTTGTAGCTCATCCCACAGTCTGGACCTTGTATGTCTCCAAGGTGGGAGAATATGTTCAGCAGCTCTATATCTCCAACCCTGTCCTCTATTACCGCAGCAGCCAGGATGAGGGAGCGAACTGGACACCCTGGCAAGAGATCGGGCAGCAAGGCTTCACCGGACCTACCGGCACTACTGGCGCAGGCCTTACGGGTATAACAGGCTTTACCGGAGACACGGGAACTGAAGGGCAGACCGGTGCCACCGGACTAACCGGTATTACTGGAGCCACCGGCGTCACTGGGCCAACGGATATCATCGGGCCAACCGGTGTCACGGGATCAACGGGTATAACCGGCACGACCGGCGTAGAAATGATGGGGCTCACTGGAGCGACCGGCCTCACCGGTGAGACGGGCGTCACCGGAGCGACCGGCGTTACCGGACCGGCGGGTATGACTGGAGCGACCGGGCTTACCGGGCCCACCGGCCTCACCGGAGCGACGGGCGTTACCGGGGCCACCGGGATTACAGGGCCTACAGGGGATACCGGGCCTACAGGCGTCACCGGGCCTACAGGCATTACCGGGCCGACAGGTGTTACCGGGCCGACGGGTGATACAGGGCCTACAGGCGTCACCGGGCCGACCGGGGACACAGGCCCCACAGGGGTTACAGGACCCACCGGCGTCACTGGACCGGACGGTGTCACCGGGCCAACGGGGGTTACCGGACCCACAGGGGTTACCGGACCCACCGGAGACACGGGCCCCACTGGGGTAACGGGAAATACAGGGATAACGGGGCCAACAGGAGTCACAGGGCCAACAGGAGTCACCGGACCCGCTGGCACCACCGGACCAACGGGGGTTACCGGACCGACCGGCGTTACTGGTGACACCGGCAGCACGGGTCCCACCGGTATCACCGGGCCAACCGGGGTTACAGGACCGACCGGGGTCACTGGACCGACCGGGGTCACTGGACCGACTGGCTTCACCGGACCCACCGGGGATACCGGACCGACGGGCATTACCGGGCCCACGGGGGATACCGGACCGACGGGCACTACCGGGCCGACCGGCGTTACCGGACCTACAGGGGACACCGGGCCGACCGGCGTCACTGGACCGACCGGCATCACAGGGCCGACCGGGGACACGGGTCCCACCGGTGTTACCGGACCCACCGGCGTTACCGGGCCCGCAGGGGTTACCGGACCAACGGGGGTTACCGGATCGACCGGCGTTACCGGACCGACCGGCGTTACCGGGCCAACAGGATTTACCGGGCCGGCAAATGACTACATGTATGCTAATATAACCGCCGACCCGTCTCCAACTGTTGGCCCTAATGCAGCTGTTCCGTTCGACGCTTATGTTGGAACAAGCAATAATATTGCACTTGCCGCAGGAACCTTTACTTTACAAGCCGGGCACGCCTACCTGGCTATTTACACGGTAGGGGCCGGTAATAATAACTCCTTCCGCTTTGCAAGGGGTGTAGCTCCTGGCGTTCCAAATACTCTCGTTCCGGGCACTCTTACGTCAGCATCCAATAATACAAATGTCAATCACACGACAAGTGCCATTATTGATCTTCGCGGTGAGACAACTGCTGCTACTTTGGAGGTTCAAAATGTTGGAGGGGGAAATATAACAGTTGTCTCTGCCAGATGCGGAGTTACGATAAATACGTTGACATAACGATATACTGATCATCAAATCATGAAGGAGGGTTTCACTTTGTCTACACCCAATATTCCCAATATCTCTCCAACGATCACATTAACAAGAGATAATGTCGTTAACATGTTGTTCTCTTCGATCGCTATGGAAGAACTCGGTTTGGCCCACATTATTAATGCGGAAGGGGAGAAGATTCAGTTTGCTCTAGGCACACTGCCAGGAATAAGCGGTCCGAATGCCACACTGGCACAGGTGCTGGAGGTGAATAACAGTACTCAAGACATGCTGAATACCATCATCCGCCAGGAAATGATGCTGGACTCGAAATTACAGACCGCCTCTGGTATTCCAACGATAACAGGACCGACTGGACCGACTGGAGCTACTGGACTTCCAGGAGCCGTCACCAGTGTCAACACCCAGATCGGAGCCGTTGTAATTGATGCCGAGGACATAGGCGCTCTGCCTTTAAGCGAGGAAACGTCTGATTCTGATCTAGACTCATTCACCGAAGCCGGTGTCTACAGCTCCGATAATCCCAATGGAGGAGATCCTCGTCACGGTCCGCCGCTTGTAGCTCACCCCGCAGTCTGGACCTTGTACGTCTCCAAGGTTGGAGAGTATATTCAGCAGCTCTATATCTCTAATCCTGTCCTCTATTACCGTAGCAGTCAGGATGACGGAGAGCACTGGACAGACTGGCAAGAGATTGGGCAACGCGGCTCCACTGGCCCCCAGGGTGCTACTGGTGACAGCATTACTGGTCCAACAGGGCCGTCGGGCGTCACCGGGCCAACCGGCACCACCGGGCCTACAGGGTTAACCGGTCCCTCGGGCATCACCGGGCCAACCGGCACCACCGGGCCCACAGGATTCACTGGACCCACGGGTGTTACAGGGCCGACGGGCGTCACCGGAACCACGGGGGCTACCGGAGCTACTGGCGTTACCGGACCCACCGGCGTCACCGGACCGACCGGCGTTACCGGGCCCACCGGCGTCACAGGAAATACAGGGGTAACTGGGCCGTCGGGCGTCACGGGGCCCACTGGCGTCACGGGGCCCACCGGCACCACCGGGCCGTCGGGAACCACCGGACCCACTGGCGTCACGGGGCCCACCGGCGTCACCGGGCCTACCGGCACCACCGGGCCCACCGGCGTCACCGGACCTACTGGCGTCACCGGACCCACCGGCGTCACCGGGCCGACGGGAACCACCGGACCCACTGGCGTCACCGGACCCACTGGTGTCACCGGGCCGACGGGAACCACCGGACCCACTGGCGTCACCGGGCCCACTGGTGTCACCGGGCCCACTGGTACCACCGGACCCACTGGCGTCACTGGGCCCACCGGGGTCACCGGACCCACCGGCGTCACTGGACCCACCGGCGTCACCGGGCCGACGGGAACCACCGGACCCACCGGCGTCACTGGACCCACCGGCGTCACCGGGCCGACGGGAACCACCGGACCCACCGGCGTCACCGGACCCACCGGGGTCACCGGGCCGACGGGAACCACCGGACCCACTGGCGTCACTGGACCTACCGGCGTTACCGGACCCACCGGTGTCACCGGACCGACGGGTGTCACCGGGCCGACAGGCACCACTGGACCCACTGGCGTCACCGGACCCACCGGTGTCACCGGGCCCACAGGCACCACCGGGCCGACAGGCGTCACCGGGCCAACAGGCGTCACCGGACCCACTGGTACTACCGGGCCAACAGGCACCACCGGACCCACTGGTGTCACCGGACCCGCCGGCGTCACCGGACCCACTGGTACTACCGGGCCCACAGGCACCACCGGACCCACTGGGGTGACAGGTGTCTCAGGTGAACCTCTTAACGCTGTGTATGCTACTATATCGGTTACCGGTCTGACTGCCGAGCCTCAAGGTCCGGTGCCGTTTGATACTCTTAATGGAACAAGCGACACAGTAACACTTACACCAACTGGAACCATTAATTTAACCGCTGGGCACTCTTATCTAGTCATATATTCTGTAGGAGGCACTCCTGATAACAGATACCAACTTTCCATTGGTACTTTCCCTGATCCCCCAACGAATTTTGTTTCGGGAACATTATCTTTATCCACTAACGCCTCAAATGTCAATCACACTGCAAATGCGATTATTGATCTTATCGGAGGAGTAAATACTACCATGCAGGTCCAAAATATGTTAGGTACTCCTGTAATTATTACTACCCCAAACAGATGCGAAGTGACCATCATTACTTTAATTTAAAATTAGCTATAAACAAGGCAGCGATTCTCCCAAACCGGAGAATCGCTGCTTTTATTCCATTAGATCTTGTTCTTCCGCAGCCGAATGCCCTTAATCCGAATTCCTGGACCCCCATGCAGTGAATGATAGGGTACGGCTGCATGCTTGCTGCGGACATGCTGAACGATCCAGTCCCACAGCGCAATCAGCACTACAATCAGCAGGCTGATGTAGAAGCCCGGGCGGCTCAGCTTATAGAACAAGGTTCCGGTGACCGCCACCAGAATCAGTATCAGCCCGCTCCAGCGCTTCACTGCGCCCAGCGTACTTGGCTTCAGCAGCTTGCCCGAGGAGAGCAGAATGAAGGCCCAGTTATAGAGAATCATCAGTCCGGCTGCGGTAGTGATGTATTCATACACCTTCCCCGGCAGCCACAAGGACATCATAATGGCTCCGGTCAGACCGGCGGCAATCAGACACAGCGCGAAGAACGGGTACTTCTCCTTCCATTTCTTCGAGAACACCCTGGGCGCATCCCCCTCCTGGGCCAGCGTAAGCATCATTGAGGTGATTGCGTACAGCGAGGCAGTCATAGTAGAGAAGCCGGCAATGATCAGCACGCCATTGAACAGATGCGGCACGAAGGCCAGATGTTCGCTGCGCAAGGCCAGCATGAAGGGACTTTCCTTCGGGTTAAAAGCGCTTAGCGGCACCATAATCACCGCAAGTCCAATAGACAGGATATACACGGACGCCAGTCCCACCAGCATCACCTTCCCTGCCTTCGGGGCATCCTCCGGATTCTTGAGCCTGTAAGACATAATCCCCAGCACCTCAATGCCCCCATAGGCATAAAAGGCAAAAATAAACGCAGACCAAAGCCCGATACCTCCCGCAGGAAAGAACCCCTTATAGCCCTGCGGCAGCTTCGGGGTGTACTTGCCGCCGCCAATCCAGCCTGCCAGCAGCGCCGCCGCCAGCGCCAGGAACATCAGAATGGCCGCCACCTTGATGACGGCCAGCAGATTCTCCACCCGGTCGAAGCCCTTATTGCCGAAGAATACAATCCCCAGGCCAACCGCCGCGACCCCGGCCGCGAACACCCACATGGGTACGGCTGGGAACCAGAAGCGCGAGAAAATGGATAATGCGGTGAGCTGGCTGCCCATAATCAGCAGCTCCGAGAACCAGTACAGCCAGCCGCTGCCGAAGCCGGCCCAATTCCCGAAGGCTTGCTTCGCATAGGAGCGGAAGGAGCCTTGTTCAGGCTGCTCCGCCGTCATCCGGGCCAGGGCATCGAATACAACATAAGTTCCCGCAGCAGCTAACAGGTAGACCAGCAGCACCGTCGGGCCACCGATCGAAATCGCCAGACCCGAACCGAGGAAATAACCGGTTCCGATTGTCCCCGCAATGCCGAGCAGACTCAGTTGCCACCATTTTAACTTCTTTTCTTCTGTAGTCTTGCCGGATGCAGTCTTACCGGAAGCTTGCTTCATGAATTCCATCCTTATCGTCTTCAGAATTGGGGCTTTCACTCCAATTGTAGAATTCCCGGTCCGTGCGGATTCATGAATTTTATTTTCTCTTAGAATGGCGTTTGATTACGCCTGTCCTCATGATATTCAGCTTAGAAAGATTCAGTGACAGGCTGCTTCAACAAAAAGGCGCTTATACGCGTATCAATTGATCATAACCGTTCTTTATGCTCTGGAGCGACGTGTAACGGGGCAGGTAGCCTATTTGGGTGGCTCTGTGGTTAAGAGAATAATAGTTAGTCTTAGAGCCGGTTATGGAGTTATAGGAAGGATTATCTTGTATTTCATACTTAAGCCCGTAGGAACCTGCGAAGTAATCCAGAATCTCAAACTTCGCCGCAGGCTTTAGTGAAAATACATCATATACATTATTCCGTACATCTTCCTTCATACACAGCTTGATGAGCTGGACCAAATCCCAGGGGTGCACATAGTCTCTAACGATGTTGTCCGATGAGGTGTGCAGAATCTCTCCCTTTCTAAGGTGATCAATGATATCTGTCAGCAAATACCGTGAATCCAGATCAATAAACTCGCTAAAAAAACCAAATATCCGTAGATCCACAATGCGGTACTGGCCCAGACTTCTGTGCTTGGCCTCCATGTTCAGCTTGGTGATCCCGTAAAATTCCTGAGCGGATAGATGGTTGGGATCAAGCTTGAGCCACTTCCCGTCTGTAGCAGGCTGGTCGAAGTCAGACCCGTATACCGCCCCGCTGCTTAGATTGATATATATGGCAGCCGGATTCTCATGCAGATATTCCAGAATCAGCTTGTCGTAATGCTCGGTAATCTCAAAGACCTTGAACGGATGCTGAATGAGGTCACGCGGATCTCCGATCCCCACCCCATTGATAATCACATCATAGTCCGCCGTAAGTTCGAATTGACTGTACTCACAGAGCCGGGCATGTTTCTGAAGCTGCTTTTCCTCCAGGAAAAGGGCCATTCTGTCTCTGAACCGTGAGAATAAATACAGCTCATACTCCTGTGAAGCAGCTAGACCGAGAATCAGGTTCCTCGCAATGTGCCCAGTGGCTCCCAGTATAGCAATCTTATTTGGTGTGGGACTCTTCACAGCCGCCTCGCCGAGATTTCCCGCAGCTTCATCAGCCCATCTTCATAGTAATCTTCATTTGCGTAGTATTCTGTATAATAATCTTCATAATTCGAGATGTCACTTGAGTATCCATATCTCACAATAATATCGTACAATGGAATAATCACCCCGTACACACGCTTCTTCTTCTCCTCACGAATCGTCTCACTTTTCAGAGTCCGGCCTTCATAATGCAGAAACACATCCAGCGCACTCTTAATTACCATTCTACCTACGTTATATCCCTCTGGCGCAACCCCTGCAAAATAATATATTTTTTGGTTTATTATACAAAACTTAGGGTCCAAAGCAAGAATATCATATAGCCAATACATATGAATGATCCCCGTGGAAGCATACTTCGTTGTATCCTCAATCTGACTCCAAAGTGAGCGTTTCATCGTATTCATGGTCATGTGCACCGCATCATTACTTGTATGTGTCAGGAATAGATCACTGCCCTCCATGGTAACTACTTGCCCATCCGTATTCAACTGATTCGTATGAAACAGCGCACAATCAAGGTTGTTGAGCACAATCCCTATGAAATCAATCAGCGCCCCATCAAGCCAGTAATCATCGTCTCCATTCAATTTAATAAAGCTCCCTCTCGCCAGTGAGGAGACATGAGCCATATTGAGATCGAACCCTATGTTCTGTTCATTCCGGCTATAACGAAAGCTGGAGAATAACTTGGTATATGACTCACCGACCTCCTGTGTAGTATCCTGCGAGTGATTATCCGTGACTACCACTTCCACCAGGTCCTCATCACAAATTTGACTATAAATGGATTGAAGATTATTGTTCAGATGATGAGCACGATTATAGGTCGGAATGACTATCGACAACAGGGGATGCTCCCGGCGGCGTTCAAGTGCAGCTTTTGTTTCTTCCTCACCGTGCACGATAACCCATTCGAGTGTTTCAGGAATGAACACTTTGGTAACGACAGCGGGATTGCCGGAGACCGTGCAGAAGCTTGGAACATCCTCAACAACTACACTATTAAGCTCAACAATACTGAATTTTCCAATATTTACATTTCCGGCAATTACGCTATGTGCGCGAAGGACACATCCATCCCCCACCTCCAGCGTTTCCGGGCTATTCATCTCTTCTGAAGTGCTTACCCAACTTGGAAAACCCGGTCTAACCGTCCGGTCTGATATAATGACATAAGGTTCAATCTGCACATTCCGGCCTATGTGGACTTTATGGTTACTGTTAACATGAAAACCTGCTCCAATACTGCAACCGTCCTTAATTGTCAAACTAGGAGCATTGCCTGAATCCGCTCCCTTGATCCTCCAGTGATAACCCGCCTGCACATTTACATGGTTGCCTATAGAAACACAGGAGGGATTGGATACATAACCATTCTCCGCCAATACCGATTGTGATCCAAAACTGAAATAGCTCCCTTGTTCAGGGTTCGGTACATCCATTATATTAACCCCTTTCAATTTCAAACTACGCCTCTGCTTCCCAAAAAACGCCTAACACCTCTTTTGATTAATATTCACGCACGACTTTTTTATACATAAAAAACAATTGGTTACAGCTTCTGTTCACACTCTGGGAAACCATAAATCCCAGTAAGGCTGGTACTCCGGCCATAATAATGTAGTGTCTGGCTCTAATCCACGGTAGTGACGCATGTATCCGGCCAGGTACGAAAAGGAGTTCCCGTGCGGACCCAGAAAGTGAGGAGCATTCAGGCAGACCAGCCAATCCACCAACGCCTGCTCTTCCAGAGACAGGGCTTGAAATTCCTCCCAAAGTCCCGAAGATCGCCGCAGAATTTCTTTTTTACTAAGCAGAACCGTATCTGGGAATCTTTCCGTCAGCTCTTTGGAAGCCCTTCTGAGAACCTCTTCCTTCACACCGGTTGCTATATATACTGCCGACATTGCAGGGAACTGAGCCAAGTGGCCGGCTGCCAGATGCACATACTGCTGTGCGTAATTATCAAGACTTATGTTCATGGCCTCTTGGCCATACAATATATCTCCTTCGATACGTAATTGCATAGCAGCCCATTTGGGGTAATGGGACATAGAGCCGATGATCGTGTGGGCTAATTCCAACGGCTTGGCGGCAAAAGGAAGTGAAGCAGCTATCCAGATCCCCGTGTTATGGGCCTCCTCTGGAGTCAAGGTGCTGATAGGAAAACGGGAGCATCTAACCGCATGTTCAGACAATGATTCTGCATCTCTCAGTCTAAGGAGTGACACGCTTCGGGAGGCCAGGACTGACTGGAATTGATCTACCTCTATGAAAGCATCAATAGACAAAGGTGAAAAAAAAGGCTCATCGGTCAGATTAATAAAGTTGCGTGTTTGACCATCGGCAAGGATAATACAGGCGGATTCTCCCCGTTCAATGCACAGGAATGCTTCCGATACTGCCCTGTAAAGAGCCATCAGCTGATTGCAGAGTCCCTCCATCCCTTGCACATGGTTCTGGAAATATTTCATCTATTCACCTCTATTTTTGGATTGCATAATAATTAAATTATTCGCTTACCTCTTCAATCAGGATCATCCATCTCTACCACGAGATCGATTAGCATGATTCTTTTCAATTCGTCCCTGTCCAGATACGGATACATATCCTCAATAGGCCTATTTACAACCAGCTTGGGATAGACGTCGGTTGTTCTGTCCACCTTAACCTCAATAAATGCCGGTCCCTTAGTACTTAAGAACTGTTCAAGCTGATGAATATCATCCGTGTTATTCATTTGAAAGGCCGGAATGGTATAAGCTTTAACAATATCGATAAATGAAGGATTAGGATTTACTGTAGACTGTTTCCTGCCCTCAAAATACAAATTCTGGAACTGCCTCACCATTCCCAGAGAGCTATTATTCATAACCACTATTTTAATGGGCAGATGCAGCCGGACAACCGTATCTAATTCCTGTATGTTCAATTGAAAGCCACCGTCTCCCGCAATGACGAGAGTCTCGTCCCCTGTTGCTAAGCAAGCTCCGATGGCTGCCGGCAAGGCGAATCCCATCGCCCCCATCCCGCCGGAATTGAGTAGTCTTTGGTTCCCGGACAATAAGAATGACTGCGATGCCCACATCTGATGCTGTCCCACATCCAGGCAGATTGCCTTGAACTTCGCAGATCTGGAGGACAATAGCCCCATGAAGCGGTTAGGTTCAATTTCATTGGCACTCGGAGTGAAAGAATACGTAGGATATTGCCCTTTGAGACCGGCAATATATGCTAACCACTCAGTGATATCCGGCGGGTGATACCCGGTTAGTGCAGAATCCATCCGTTCCAGGAATACCTTCAGATCAGACTTGATGGCAAGTGTTGCTGCAACCTTGCTGTTAAGCTCATTATGATCAATATCCACGTGGATCATTTGGGCCCCACGCCCAAAGGTATCCGGTCTGGTTCCGGTCTGCCTGCTGTCGAGTCTTGAACCGAAGATGAGCAACAGGTCACAATTAGCAAGAATCAGATTGCTGTACCGGTTACCATAGGATCCTATCAGACCTGTATACAGCGGATGATCATGCGAGATCACATCAAGCCCCATTAATGATGTAACTATGGGTATTCCTGTCTTGCCAATGAATCGGGACAGTGCTGCTGCAGAATTACCGGCTCTTACACCACCGCCCGCTAAGATCAGCGGTCTCTTGGCTGCACCTAGCATCTTAATAACATCTTCAATGACAGAATCGCTTACGTCCCCTGAATCTTTCATAAGCGCTTTGTACTCTTTGCTATTGTAGAAGCTATTCAGAGTCTCAGGCTCAACCTGTGCCCGTTGAAGATTCATCGGAATGTCTAATAAGACTGGCCCTGGCCGGCCATGCTGAGTCAGAACTATTGCCTTCTCCAGCTCATACCTGATCTGATCCGGCTCTGTAACCATGACAGCATATTTAGTCAACGGCTTCGCTACGCTGACAATATCGGTTTCTTGAAACCCTATTTGTCTTACTTGCCGCTCAAATTTATATTCGTAAGTGTTCACTTGTCCCGTGATAAACAAACAAGGAACTGAATCGAAGTAACAACTGCCTATTCCGGTAAGCAAATTCAATGCCCCCGGTCCACTTGTGGCCATAACCACACCGAGCTTCCCGTTCATCCTGGCATAAGCTTCAGCCGCAAAAGCACCTGCTTGTTCATGGCGAACCGAAACACATTCGATATCATTTCTAACCGAAACGGAATCAAGTAGATGGACAATGGCTCCGCCTATAAATTCAAAGACATGCGATATGCCTTGTTGCTTAAGATAATCTATTACATAATCAGATACCTTCAAGCACACTCACTCCTTACATTAATGGTCTTGAATCAGATATACCTCAGTTCGCAGTAAGGGATTCTTCGGCTATGCTTGATAAGTATTGTCCATACGCCAGCTTGTGCAGCGGCCGGGCCAGCTCCAGAAGCTGCTCTCTGGTGATATACCCCTTGTTGAAAGCAATTTCTTCTATACAGGCTACGTACAGCCCCTGCCGCTTCTGGACAGTCTCGACCAGATTGGCCGCCTCTAGGAGCGATTCGGGCGTTCCGGTGTCCAGCCAGGCCATTCCCCGTCCTAAGCGTTCCACGTTTAATTGCTCTCTCCTGAGATATTCCAAGTTAACATCCGTAATCTCGATTTCACCGCGCCAGGAGGGCTTGATATGCCTGGCGATCTCAATTACCTGGTTATCGTAGAAGTACAATCCCGGCACTGCATAATGCGAGCGGGGATACAGAGGCTTCTCCTCCAGCGTAACCGCTTTGCCCGAACTGTCGAATTCGACAACACCGTAGGCTGACGGATCTTGCACCCGGCAGCCGAAGATCGTGGCGCCTTCTTGCCGTAGGACGGCCTTTTCCAGAATAGAGCCGAAGCTCTGCCCATAGAAAATATTGTCGCCTAGAATCATGCATACCTGATCCGTGCCGATGAATTCTTCCCCGATCAGAAACGCCTCCGCGAGTCCGCGCGGCTGCTCCTGAACCGCATATTGAAGTGATATCCCCAATTGTTCACCACTGCCCAGCAAATCCTGGAACAGCCGGATATCCCGACCGGTGGAGATCAGCAGAATATCCCGAATGCCCGCCAGCATAAGGACGGACAGCGGATAATAGATCATTGGCTTGTCATATACCGGCAGAATCTGCTTCGAGATCGACTTCGTCAGCGGATGCAGCCTCGTTCCCGAGCCGCCCGCAAGAATAATTCCCTTCACTCTGTCCACGCTCCTGCTCTTAATGGCTTTTGTCTTTGTCCACTTGGTATAAAGTGAAGAACAACTCTCCGTTTCCTGAAGCTGCGGGAGTTGTTCTTCGGGTATTGCTTGTGCACTACAGAATTCCCCTCTTATTTGCTCTGTGTCTTATAGGCTCCGCTGGAGAGCGTATAGGCTAGCGGCTGATTATTAGCTTCAGGTGGAAGATCGAAGGTCCGGACGGTCAGATCATCCACGTCTACGCTGTATATATGCTGGGTTCCGATTACGACAACGAAACGGCTGTCCCTCGTGAAGTTGATTCCGCCCTGGTGAGTATAGTCTGTCATTGGAACGGTCCGTGAAGTTAACTCTGTGGTCGAGAACAACCTTAACTCACTAGTTCCCTGGATACAGATCCACTGCTCATCTGGTGAGAGCACCATAGCAAATTGGCCTTCCGGACCTGGGTAAGTGCCCACATCTTCCTTATTTCGAAAACGGGTGATTCCTGTCTCTAAGGTTGATTCTAATCCGGTACCCATTACATAAGAATCACCGTTCTCCAAATGAAGTACACCCGAAGTTACAGCAGCATTGCCGTTAATAGATTGTTCAATGAAAAAACTAAGCGGCGACCAGGTAAAATAGTAACCATATCTATTGGGAGTAAACCAAACCTCCATATTAACAGGTGTAACACCCAGCGGGTTGGAGAAGGAAGGCGGCCCACCCGATAACTCCTGCGCATATGCGAACATCCCGGTAATTGAACCTGTTGCAATCTCATAGGCATAGACCGTAGGTATATAAGCAACCTGGTTTGTGTAGACACAGAAGAAAACATAACGGCTATCAGGAGAAGCAGCGGAGAAGAGAACGTTGGATCCAAAATTAGTCAAGGTTCGGACCGTCTTCCTGTTCACAAGATCGTAGATCTGAACCTGGGGACTTGCTTCATCCGAGATGAAGAGATATCTCTCGTCAGGCGTCAGCAGCAAGTCGGTAGCGACCATGCCGGGATTCAAATCGACTCCCCAGTCCACGGTTTGTGCATTCGTATTGAACCGGTACAGTCTATCCTTCACCGCATAGTAAATATCACTGCCATGTGTAGCGGCATAGGCGGCCGTCAAGGGAGATTGGATATTGGGGTCCATCGGGACCGATTGTACTTGACCTACCAGAGCGTTGAGCGTCTGAACCCCGCCTGCAGCGAGGAAATAAACATTTTCATCTTGAGGATATGGTGTCTCCCCTCCCACTACCTCAGCCAACAAATACCGACTCTCAGCCGTCAGAGAAAAATTGCTTGGTACAGCAAAGTTTATCGCAACTTGTACTGAATACACTCCATTTCCAGGCTCAGGGGCATGGGTGAAGCTGAACGGATACTCTACACTGGCCCTCTCGTTAGGATTAGGCTGGCCGCTGCCATAGCCTTGCACAATGGACCGTAAGTCATACCACTTAATGGCTGTACCATTATAGAGTATTTCGATAGTCACCGGAATTCTGACCGCAACCGCAAGGGGCAGATAAGTGAAACGGAGATTCCCCGACAATACTACATTCTGTTCAGCCTCTGTTTGCAGAGATGCCAATTGGAGAACGGTCTGAGGAGTAGCTGTCAACACAATCGGATCTGTGGTGTATTGGTACAGGGCCGGAGGCAACACTGCTCCTGTTATACCCGTTGGACCAGTGGGTCCTGGCGGGCCGTCGGGGCCTTTCCCGCTAATGCCCGTCATTCCCATGGCTCCCCGTGCCCCTTCGGCACCCGGGTCACCCGTCGCTCCCTTAACGCTGTCACCGGTTGCTCCTGTCAATCCCGGACCGGTTGCTCCGGTCGGCCCGAATCCTGTCTGACCAGTAGGTCCTGTTGGGCCGGTCGGCCCGAAGGCGACTCCGCCGGTGATGCTTGCCGTTGCTCCCGTCTCCCCTGCATCTCCGGTAAGTCCTGTCGCTCCGTAGCCGGTCGGGCCAGTCGGGCCATTCGGACCTCCATCGCCGTCAAAGCCCGGATAGCCTGTGTTCCCCGTTGGCCCGGTCGGGCCGGTCGGGCCAGTAATGCCTGAATCCGCTCTCGCCGATTCCACCGTAGCGATAACGGCTACAGCTCTACCTATCAATGGATCGGGCTTGATATTGATGTAGCTTACCACTCTGGCTGTTATCGTGTAAGCATACGTACCTGGATTGGCCGGATGGATGATCGTGACCTGCATCGTTCTGGCCGTCTCCTCAAGACCGGCATGAGCCAGTGTAACCAATTGGGTGTGGATCAGGCTCCCGGAGCGCGACGCCTCTAGTTCAATCCGCAGCAAGGATGGGCCGGAGGTGATACTCTGGAACACAATCGGAATCTGAAAGGTAACATGCGCCTGAGACTGCGACGCAGCGATTTCGAGTGTCTCCGCCAGACGGACCACAGGTCCTGGCATTCCTAGTGGAAGAGACGTTAGGGTTGACATAACTTCACCACTCCTTTAAATTGTTACGGACTTCAGGTGTTAGTAGGAAGCACGGTGGCGGTTAACGCTGTTTGATAAATGTATATACCCCAACTCACCTGGGTGTCGCCGGATACCAGCACAGTGAGTGTTAGTGTAGTCGCCGGACCATTGTACATCACAATAAACGGTGATACTTGTCGGAATTCAGCAGGTTCAATTCCTTGTGTCTCCTTATAATCATTATATTGATACAGCATATTCCCTGCATGATCAGTAAGGGAGAACATTACTCCTAATCCCGGACCAGGTGTTGGATAAGGTGATATCATGTCTAATTCTACATAACCCTCTATTTGACAGCGTTCAGTCTCCGTAAGCGTTACGGGGAGCGTGGCAAGTACCGAAGGTTCGTTAATTATAATGGGAAGAGCATTCAGATGATAAAAGTATCTCAATATGGGAATATAAGCTCCTGCCGGAGGATCTCCAGCAGGCCCCTTGGCACCAGCCGGACCCGGGTTTCCTGTCTCCATGCCCGGCGCAGGCGCACCGGTGTAGCCGGTTGGGCCGGTAGGTCCGGCAGGTCCGGGGTCTCCCATAATCCCAGGACCGGTCTCTCCGGTAGCCCCCACTCCCGTCGCTCCCGCGGGTCCAGGATTTCCTGCTCCCTGTATCCCCGTCTCCCCGGTGGGACCCGTGGACCCTTCAACATACACCGTCGCTCCCGGTGCTCCCGTAGGGCCGGTCGCTCCAGCTGGACCGGGGAGTGATGGACCCTGCTCCCCCTCCGATCCCTCAGCCCCCCGCTCTCCGGTCAGACCGGTCGGGCCGGTCGGGCCGGTCGGGCCCGGCGGACCGATCGGGCCGTTAAAGATCACCGGCCCGGGACCCGTCTGCAGCAGCGGCGAGCCGATCAGAATATCGGAAGCGATATTCTGAGAATGAAGCAGTTTCAGTCTCAGCTCGTAACGATGGATACCCGCAGGCAATGAATCGCTGAAGCTAAGGATCGCTTCTGTCTGGACTGGACCCGCGGTGATCGCCTGGGATTCAATGAATACATCCCGGACGGTCACGAGGGCGTTCGCTCTCCATAGCTCATATTCCAGGTGCACATGGTAAGTGCCCGGGCCCAGGATATCCAGCAACAAGGGAACAGCCAGCCGCAAGTCCGCGTGTTCATCCGGCTGTTCTACATCCGTACGTATTCCCGATAGAACCACTATATTGCCGCTTCCCAACGGAAGCGACGAATAGATCTCCGTCACGTTTGCTCAACTCCTTTTTTTCAGATGCTTGTTTTAATTACCTTTTTGAAACACTCTTGCCGTAGCGTTAAATGATTGGTAGGAAACGGGTGTATTTCGGGTTATTCGGGACATGGTAGCTGAGAGATTGTAATTATTCTGACCAAGCTTCGGATTGGGATCTATTACATAAAATGCCAGAGATTGCTCAGATGGAATGGAATTGAAGGACGGATTATTTGAATAGTCATAGATCAAATTCCAGCTATGTCCACCAATAGTTATAAGATTATCCTTTATTACAAAATAATTAAGTTGATTGCTGTATTTAAAATCCGGTGGGTTCCCATAACTAATCTGAAGTGTTCCCGCAATGACCACACACTGATCTGTCGAGTCTATCCATACTGGCGGAAGTTGACCCACAATTCTTCCTTCATCCGGGCTGCTCGCCAGCAAGGTGTCGCTTACGGACATCGGCAACGCCCGGCTTGGACCCGTTGCACCTGTAGGCCCAGTCGGGCCAGTCGGGCCTGTAATGCTCGATCCCGGACCCGTCGCTCCGGTCGCTCCCGTTGCCCCGGTCTCCCCTGCCGGTCCAGGCGCCCCGTATCCGGTTGCACCGGTCACACCGCTCCCCGTTACTCCCGTCGGCCCGGTACTCCCTATGCCGTCCAGCCCCGTATTTCCGGTCGCTCCGGTGATACCTCCCCCCACATCTTCCACTGCCCCTGTCGGACCGGTGGCTCCCTTCGGTCCTTGTGTTCCTGTCGTGCCGATCCCTGTCGCCCCCGTCGGACCTGTTGTCCCTGTAGGACCTTGGACTCCCCGGGTAGGACTCGGTGCCCCTTTCACTCCTGTGGGGCCGGTTGGACCGATCTCCTCTGCTGCCACCGGTAACCCTTGTACCGATACCACAGGGGCGCCGATCAGAGGATCTGCCTCCATATTCTGAGACGACAGAACCCTCAGCTCCAGTTCAAACCGCTGTGCGCCTTCCCCGAATTTGCCTCTCACACTTGCATTCACATCGGACAGTACCGTATCCCCGGCGGTGCCGCTCCCGATATACGGATCTGTGAGCGTACGAAGCACTTGCCCGTCCTTTAGAACCGATAATTCCATAATGATGTGATAACTCCCCGACACTCTCAGCTTGAACGCCAGCGGGACGCTGAACTCTATTTGGGACAAAGGATGGCTCTCTTCCAGCAATACTGGACTTTCCAGCCGGATCGCCTCTCCCGGACTTCCCAGTGGAACCGGAATCCATGATGACATCTCGTCACAACCCTTCTGTCGATTTCTATTTGTCTTGCCTTCTGCAGGACGACAACTCTGCACATAGTATCTCTACATTCAGCTTATGCCGCAGGTAGATTGTCCAAGTCCGCTATATATCAGAAATTTAAATCCACTTAGTCCGGCAGCACAGTATATTCTAGCCGACTCAACAAAGACGCCGAAATTGGATTCCCGGCGCCTCGCTGCTCTGCTCATATAAGTGCAATGCAACCACTCTACTCTTTGAAGTTCTCCGGGCTTCAGGTGTTAGCAGGAAGCACGGTGGCGGTTAACGCTGCTGTAAAATACCGCATGGACCACTGATCCTGAGGATTGCCGGATATAAGCACAGTAAGCGTTAACGTTGTAGAAGGACCTTCATACATTACAATAAAAGGAATCACCTGCTCAATATTGAAATAATCACTCGGTTGTTTTTGCCAATAATCACTATAGTTGTACAGCACATTCCCGGCTTGATCAGTAAGCCTGACGACCATCGTTAACCCCTCGCTATTTAGTACTCCGATCATTTTATTAATATTGATGTCCGTGTAGCCCTCTATTTGACATTGTTCATTCTCTGTAAGGGTTACAGTAAGGGTGGCAATTACATGGGGAATGTTAAGAGTGAACTGATTATAATCATCAAACAAACTGTATCTCAATATGGGAATATTAGCTCCCGCCGGAGGATTTCCAGCAGGCCCCCTGGCACCAGCCGGACCCGGGTTTCCTGTCTCCATGCCCGGCGCAGGCGCACCGGTGTAGCCGGTTGGGCCGGTAGGCCCGGCAGGTCCGGGGTCTCCCATAATCCCAGGACCGGTCTCTCCGGTAGCCCCCACTCCCGTCGCTCCCGCGGGTCCAGGATTTCCTGCTCCCCGTATCCCCGTCTCCCCGGTGGGACCCGTGGACCCTTCGACATACACCGTCGCTCCCGGTGCTCCCGTAGGGCCGGTCGCTCCAGCTGGACCGGGGAGTGATGGACCCTGCTCCCCCTCCGATCCCTCAGCCCCCCGCTCTCCGGTCAGACCGGTCGGGCCGGTCGGGCCGGTCGGGCCCGGCGGACCGATCGGGCCGTTAAAGATCACCGGCCCGGGACCCGTCTGCAGCAGCGGCGAGCCGATCAGAATATCGGAAGCGATATTCTGAGAATGGAGCAGTTTCAGTCTCAGCTCGTAACGATGGATACCCGCTGGCAATGAATCGCTGAAGCTAAGGATCGCTTCTGTCTGGACTGGACCCGCGGTGATCGCCTGGGATTCAATGAATACATCCCGGACGGTCACGAGGGCGTTCGCTCTCCATAGCTCATATTCCAGGTGCACATGGTAAGTGCCCGGGCCCAGGATATCCAGCAACAAGGGAACAGCCAGCCGCAAGTCCGCGTGTTCATCCGGCTGTTCTACATCCGTACGTATTTCCGATAGAACCACTACATTGCCGCTTCCCAACGGAAGCGACGAATAGATCTCCGTCACGTTTGCTCAACTCCTTTTTTCAGATACTTTGCTCAGTTTCCTTTTTGGAATACTCTTGCCGTGGCGTTGAACGATCTGTAGGAAAAGGTTGTATTAGGCGATAATTCGACAACCCTAACAATTGCCCTGTAATTATTCAGACCCATCCGCGGATTCTCATCGATTGCATAGAATGCCAGAGATCGCTCGGAGGGAATGGAATTGAAGGATGGATTATTTGAATAATTATATCTCCAATACCAGTAAAAGGAGGTGTTCACATCGGTATTACCATCCTTTTGCACACCATAATTAATGCCGTTATTGTATATAAAATTCTGGGGATTTCCATAGCTAATCTGAATGGTTCCCTGAATGATCACACACTGATCTGCCGAGTCTACCCATACCGGCGGAAGCTGGCCAACAACCTCTCCTTCATTCGGGCTGCTCACCAGCAAGGTGTCGCTTACGGACATCGGCAACGCCCGGCTTGGACCCGTTGCACCTGTAGGCCCAGTCGGGCCGGGTGGGCCTATAATGCTCGATCCCGGACCCGTCGCTCCGGTCGCTCCCGTTGCCCCAGTCTCCCCTGCCGGTCCAGGCGCCCCGTATCCGGTTGCACCGGTCACACCGATCCCCGTTACTCCCGTCGGCCCGGTACTCCCTATGCCGTCCAGCCCCGTATTTCCGGTCGCTCCGGTGATACCTCCCCCACATCTTCCACTGCC
Source organism: Paenibacillus sp. FSL R7-0302 (assembly GCF_038006885.1). Classification (NCBI taxonomy): domain Bacteria; kingdom Bacillati; phylum Bacillota; class Bacilli; order Caryophanales; family Paenibacillaceae; genus Paenibacillus; species Paenibacillus sp. FSL R7-0302. Next base: position 1,375,097 of record NZ_JBBOWB010000001.1, on the reverse strand, counting down.
CCTGTCGGACCGGTGGCTCCCTTCGGTCCTTGTGTTCCTGTCGTGCCGATCCCTGTCGCCCCCGTCGGACCTGTTGTCCCTGTAGGACCTTGGACTCCCCGGGTCGGACTCGGTGCCCCTTTCACTCCTGTGGGGCCGGTTGGACCGATCTCCTCTGCTGCCACCGGTAACCCTTGTACCGATACCACAGGGGCGCCGATCAGAGGATCTGCCTCCATATTCTGAGACGACAGAACCCTCAGCTCCAGTTCAAACCGCTGCGCCTTCCCCGAATTTGCCTCTCACACTTGCATTCACATCGGACAGTACCGTATCCCCGGCGGTGCCGCTCCCGATATACGGATCTGTGAGCGTACGAAGCACTTGCCCGTCCTTTAGAACCGATAATTCCATAATGATGTGATAACTCCCCGACACTCTCAGCTTGAACGCCAGCGGGACGCTGAACTCTATTTGGGACAAAGGATGGCTCTCTTCCAGCAATACTGGACTTTCCAGCCGGATCGCCTCTCCCGGACTTCCCAGTGGAACCGGAATCCATGATGACATCTCGTCACAACCCTTCTGTCGCTTGCCTATTTTCCTTGCTTCTGCAGAACGACAATAATGTACAAAGTATCCCTACTTTCAGCTTATGTTGCCGATAGATTGTCCAAGTCCGCTATATGCAGGATATTTCATATATCCGCTTGGTCCGGTAGCATGGTAATAGCAACTCTTAAAAAGCGAACAGCCTGATAGGCTCCGGGGCCGCGCAACAAAAGCGCCGAAATAGACTTCGGCGCCTGGCAGCACTGCTCAAATATATTAATTGATCCTGATAAGCTGGATGTTACCATTGAAATTAGCATCTTCTGAGATAGGTTCTCCGCTGTCATTGAACAGCCCCACACCCTGGACTCCTGTTGTCGCCATAATAGTCCCCCCGGACACAGTTGCAATAGCATCTACTATAGCGGAAGTTGCACCTCCGCCCGGGACTGCGGAAATTTTCGTTCCATTTGCCGGATCCGTGTAATATAGCTGAAATATCATAGGTGCAGGAGCAGCTAGGGCAGGATTCACACCACTCGCATAAAATTGCACTAAAATCGTAGCATCTGCCGGAAGTACAAAGTGATTATTATTAGGAGCAGCGTTAAGCACAATTTCTCCGCTTGCCGGACCCGGGTTAGTCCATGGTACGGCATCTCCGGAACCTATTGTTAAGCCGGCAGATACTGCAGAGTTATAGTCCGCGAAGAAAGCAACGCCAGTCTCTCCGGTCAGCCCGGTCAGTCCAGTCATCCCCGTCTCTCCGGTCATTCCTGTAACTCCAGTAGCTCCTGACTCACCGGTCAGTCCCGTAAAGCCCGTCACTCCAGTATCCCCTGTAAAGCCTGTAGGTCCTGTTACACCTGTGGCGCCAGTCTCTCCAGTCAGTCCCGTAAACCCGGTTATTCCGGTCTCTCCAGTAGGGCCTGTAAAGCCTGTAACACCGGTATCTCCGGTTAGCCCTGTAGGTCCAGTCTCTCCAGTAGGTCCTGTAGAGCCTGTTGGACCTTGATCTCCTGCAATTCCTTGATCTCCTTGGGGGCCTTGGGGACCTCCAGGAGCACCAGTCACACCCGTTGCTCCTGTAGCACCTACCAATATAGAAGCGGAGAGCACGGTCTCCAACTTGTTCGTGAGAATAAATTCCTTCTTGACAATGTCACGCATCATATTTCTCACACTATCATTCATGGCCAGGACATCGCCAATAGTCGCCTCAGGCGCTGTAATTCCCGGCAAGGTTCCCAGGATGTACTGCAGCTTCTCTCCTTCAGCATTGATGATATGACTAAGCCCCAATTCTTCCATAGCAATGGAAGACAACAGCAGGTTAACGGCATCATCCCGGGTAACATTTATCGTCGGGGTGATATTAGGCAGGTTAGCCTGAGACATGGAATCAGCTCCTCTGAATAAGATGGTTAGAGCAATTTGATAATCGAAATCGTGGCTGAGAGATCAGTCAGTCCCGCAAAGCTGATATTATTCAACAGCAGTGAATTGGGATTCTCAGTAATATCTGTAGGAAAAATACTTCCACCTGCAACCACATTGGGAGCTGCCGAAATAGCAGATATTGCTTGGCTCCCAGCTATGGGGGCTCCGTTGAGCGATAGCGACAGTCCCATTACCTCACCGGTCTCTGAAACAGCATGTGCCGAATATTGAACATAATATATCGCAGGCTCAGGGTTAGCAACTTCACCATTGTTCAATAAACTAAATGATCCTCCGCCACCAAGGGTAATGCTATTGCTTAAATCGGGGAAGGTAATAGTATCAAAAACCACCGGCCCCCCATCAGCCAAAGTTGTCATAGTAGAAGAAGCCGCTAACCGGGCTGTTGAAGGTACTCCTGTAGCACCGGTCACGCCAGTAGCGCCGGTAACACCGGTCGCTCCGGTCAAGCCGGTTGCTCCTGTTGCCCCCGTCTCTCCCGTAAGCCCAGTGGCTCCGGTCAATGCCGTAGGTCCGGTTTCTCCTGTCAGGCCTGTGGCACCAGTCGCACCTGTAAGTCCTGACATGCCGGTAACACCGGTCCCCCCGGTTTCTCCTGTTACACCTGTAGCTCCAGTAGAGCCTATCAGACCCGTTAGACCAACAGTCCCCGTCTCTCCGGTAAAGCCCGTTGGCCCCTCCTCGCCGGTGTCTCCCAGTGGACCTGGCAGACCTCTTGGACCCTGTGGACCTTCAAGGGGGCCTGATGCTCCAGTTAATCCAGTAGCCCCAAAATCAGTAGGCGCTGCGAGCAGGCTCTCTAATTGGCTGGTCTGCAGCCAAGCGCTTTTTACGGTTTCCCCCAACATATTCCTTACGCTCGTAGTGACATCATAAAGATTGGAAATGTTGATGACCGGAGCGGTTACTCCCGGGAGAGTACCCAGCACATATTGCATCTTCTCTCCTTCCGCATTGATAACATGGCTAAGTCCCAATTCTTCCATAGCGATCGCTGATAACATCATATTAATAGCATCGCTTCTGGTGAGAGAAATGGTTGGTGTAATATTCGGCATATTGGCCTGAGACAAATCAATCCTCTCCTTTCTTGATTAGAATAGTCCATCATATGCCGTTCGTAACAAATGGTTCATTAATCTGTCCAGGCTATTTATAGAAAATCCAAAGCATCCATATTCCTATATAAAGGAAAATAAGGCCAGCCTAAGTTTCGGCTGGCCTTATTATAGAAGCAGATGGATGAATAATTACTAGCTATGTGTATATTTTAACCAAGCAAGACAATAGTGACTTTGGCCGCAAAAAACGATGTAGGCATTCCTATAATTCTACTGGTTACGGAAGTCCCTTCAAACATAAGAGCCAATTGAACCTTTGTGAGTGCCTGAGCTTCAAGGATATGGGTTCCATGTACAATAGAGGTACCACTACTCATCGGAGCTGCAATTTGACTCAATGCTAAAGGAACACCGTCTATTATAAGCTCCAGACCAGCCGGTCTGACATTGCTAGATTGAATATTGGCTTGATACATAATCAGATAATTGCCGCTCTGTAGTACAAATTCATCGGTATCCTGACTCTCCGGCCCTATATAATCACCATTACTGGATTGATAAACGTAACCGAAATGAGGAATAGGGAAATGATCGGTGGAAGCCACAACACTTGGTACAATTGTACTAAAGACAAATTGGGCATAACTCTGCGACATGTATCCAGTCGGACCGACGATTCCAACCCCCGTAGCACCAGTTGGGCCTGCAAATCCGGTCGTTCCCGTTGCACCCGTAAAACCAGTTATTCCGGTTGGACCTGTAAATCCAGTGGCTCCGGTTAATCCGGTTAATCCGGTCTCACCGTTGTTCGGGGCGGGCGCGTCTTGTCCAGGCTTCCCTGTAGGTCCTGTTATTCCTCTAATTCCGGTAGGACCTGTTACTCCTGTTGATCCTGTTGGGCCTGTCGCTCCTGTCTCAACAACGCTTAATCCCGTGACTCCGGTTGGACCCGCTTGCCCCGTGGTTCCGGTCGGACCATCCAAGCCTGTCGTCCCCGTTGGACCATCCGGACCTGTGGTTCCTGTCGGACCGTCGAGTCCCGTGGTTCCCGTTGGACCATCCTGCCCCGTCGTCCCCGTTGGACCATCAAGTCCCGTCGTTCCTGTCGGACCGTCCAAGCCGGTGGTTCCCGTTGGACCGTCCAGCCCCGTCGTTCCTGTTGGACCATCCAGACCTGTCGTTCCTGTCGGACCGTCCAACCCGGTGGTTCCCGTCGGACCATCCAAGCCCGTCGTTCCCGTTGGGCCATCCAGACCTGTCGTTCCTGTCGGACCGTCCAACCCGGTGGTTCCCGTCGGACCATCCAAGCCCGTCGTTCCCGTTGGGCCATCCAGACCTGTCGTTCCTGTCGGACCGTCCAACCCGGTGGTTCCCGTCGGACCATCCAAGCCCGTCGTTCCCGTTGGGCCATCTAATCCTGTGGTTCCCGTTGGACCGTCGAGTCCCGTCGTTCCGGTAGGACCATCTAATCCTGTGGTTCCTGTTGGACCATCCAGACCTGTGGTTCCCGTCGGACCGTCCAACCCGGTGGTTCCCGTTGGACCATCTAAGCCGGTGGTTCCCGTTGGACCGTCCAGCCCCGTCGTTCCTGTTGGACCGTCCAACCCGGTGGTTCCCGTCGGACCGTCCAACCCGGTGGTTCCCGTTGGACCATCCAAGCCCGTCGTCCCCGTTGGACCGTCGAGTCCCGTCGTTCCCGTTGGGCCATCTAATCCCGTCGTTCCGGTAGGACCATCCAATCCTGTGCTTCCCGTTGGACCATCCAAGCCGGTGGTTCCCGTTGGACCATCCAGACCTGTGGTTCCTGTCGGACCGTCGAGTCCCGTCGTTCCCGTTGGGCCATCTAATCCCGTCGTTCCGGTAGGACCATCCAATCCTGTGCTTCCCGTTGGACCATCCAGACCTGTGGTTCCCGTCGGACCATCCAATCCTGTCGTTCCCGTTGGACCATCCAGACCTGTGGTTCCTGTCGGACCGTCGAGTCCCGTGGTTCCGGTTGGACCATCAAGCCCCGTCGTCCCCGTTGGACCGTCCAGCCCCGTCGTTCCTGTTGGACCATCCAGACCTGTCGTTCCTGTCGGACCGCCCAACCCGGTGGTTCCCGTCGGACCATCCAAGCCCGTCGTTCCCGTTTGGCCATCCAGACCTGTCGTTCCTGTCGGACCGTCCAACCCGGTGGTTCCCGTCGGACCATCCAAGCCCGTCGTTCCCGTTGGGCCATCTAATCCTGTGGTTCCCGTTGGACCGTCGAGTCCCGTCGTTCCGGTAGGACCATCTAATCCTGTGGTTCCTGTTGGACCATCCAGACCTGTGGTTCCCGTCGGACCATCCAAGCCGGTGGTTCCCGTTGGACCATCCAGACCTGTGGTTCCTGTCGGACCGTCGAGTCCCGTGGTTCCCGTTGGACCATCAAGCCCCGTCGTCCCCGTTGGACCATCAAGTCCCGTCGTTCCTGTCGGACCGTCCAAGCCGGTGGTTCCCGTTGGACCATCTAATCCCGTCGTTCCTGTGGGACCATCCAGTCCTGTGGTCCCCGTCGGACCATCCAGTCCTGTTGTTCCTGTTGGACCATCCAGTCCCGTCGTTCCCGTCGGACCATCCAGTCCTGTCGTTCCCGTTGGACCATCCAATCCTGTCGTTCCCGTTGGACCGTCGAGCCCTGTCGTTCCTGTTGGACCGTCCAGCCCCGTCGTTCCTGTTGGACCATCCAGTCCTGTTGTTCCTGTTGGACCATCCATCCCGTCGTTCCCGTTGGACCATCTAGCCCGGTGGTTCCCGTTGGACCGTCGAGTCCCGTTGTTCCCGTTGGACCATCTAGCCCGGTGGTTCCCGTTGGACCGTCGAGTCCCGTTGTTCCTGTTGGACCGTCCAGCCCTGTCGTTCCGGTAGGACCATCCAGACCTGTGGTCCCCGTCGGACCGTCCAACCCGGTGGTTCCCGTCGGACCATCCAAGCCCGTCGTTCCCGTTGGGCCATCTAATCCCGTCGTTCCCGTTGGACCATCCAACCCCGTCGTTCCCGTTGGACCGTCCAGCCCTGTCGTTCCCGTCGGACCATCCAATCCTGTGGTCCCCGTTGGACCATCTAGCCCGGTGGTCCCCGTTGGACCATCTAGCCCGGTGGTTCCCGTTGGACCGTCCAGCCCCGTCGTTCCTGTTGGACCATCCAGTCCCGTCGTTCCCGTTGGACCGTCGAGCCCCGTTGTTCCCGTTGGACCGTCGAGTCCCGTTGTTCCCGTTGGACCGTCGAGCCCTGTCGTTCCTGTTGGACCGTCCAGCCCCGTCGTTCCTGTTGGACCATCCAGACCTGTCGTTCCTGTCGGACCGTCCAACCCGGTGGTTCCCGTCGGACCATCCAATCCTGTCGTTCCCGTTGGGCCGTCCAGACCTGTGGTCCCCGTTGGACCATCTAGCCCGGTGGTTCCCGTTGGACCGTCCAGCCCCGTCGTTCCTGTTGGACCATCCAGACCTGTCGTTCCTGTCGGACCGTCCAACCCGGTGGTTCCCGTTGGACCATCTAATCCCGTCGTTCCTGTGGGACCATCCAGTCCTGTTGTTCCTGTCGGTCCATCCAACCCTGTTGTTCCTGTCGGTCCATCCAACCCTGTGCTTCCCGTTGGACCATCCTGCCCTGTTGTTCCTGTCGGTCCATCGAGCCCCGTCGTTCCCGTTGGACCATCCAGCCCCGTGGTTCCTGTTGGACCATCCAGCCCCGTCGTTCCGGTGGGACCATCCAGACCTGTGGTTCCCGTCGGACCATCCAAGCCCGTCGTTCCCGTCGGGCCATCCAAGCCGGTGGTTCCCGTTGGACCATCCAATCCCGTCGTTCCCGTTGGACCATCTAATCCTGTCCTTCCTGTTGGACCATCCAGCCCTGTGGTTCCGGTCGGACCGTCGAGACCTGTCGACCCCGTTGGACCATCTAATCCCGTCGTTCCCGTCGGACCGTCGAGTCCCGTCGTTCCAGTGGGACCGTCCAGCCCTGTCGTTCCCGTCGGACCATCCAGCCCCGTCGTCCCCGTTGGACCATCAAGTCCCGTCGTTCCCGTCGGACCATCCAGTCCTGTTGTTCCTGTCGGTCCATCCAGCCCCGTCGTTCCGGTGGGACCATCCAGACCTGTGGTTCCTGTCGGACCGTCGAGCCCCGTCGTCCCCGTCGGACCATCCAGTCCTGTCGTCCCCGTTGGACCATCAAGCCCCGTCGTTCCCGTCGGACCATCCAGCCCCGTGGTTCCTGTCGGTCCATCCAGCCCCGTCGTTCCGGTGGGACCATCCAAGCCCGTCGTCCCCGTCGGACCATCCAGACCTGTGGTCCCCGTCGGACCATCCAATCCTGTCATCCCCGTTGGACCATCCAACCCCGTCGTTCCCGTTGGACCATCCAACCCCGTCGTTCCCGTTGGACCGTCCAGCCCTGTCGTTCCCGTTGGACCATCCAACCCCGTCGTTCCCGTTGGGCCATCCAGCCCCGTCGTTCCGGTTGGACCATCCAGACCTGTGGTCCCCGTCGGACCATCCACTCCTGTTGTTCCTGTTGGACCGTCGAGTCCCGTTGGACCGTCGAGCCCTGTCGTTCCTGTTGGACCGTCCAGCCCTGTCGTCCCGGTAGGACCATCCAAACCTGTGGTCCCCGTCGGACCATCCAATCCTGTCGTTCCCGTTGGGCCGTCCAGACCTGTGGTCCCCGTTGGACCATCCAGCCCCGTGGTTCCCGTTGGACCGTCGAGTCCCGTTGTTCCCGTTGGACCATCCAAGCCGGTGGTTCCCGTTGGACCATCTAATCCTGTTGTTCCTGTCGGTCCATCGAGCCCCGTCGTCCCCGTTGGACCATCGAGCCCCGTCGTTCCTGTGGGACCATCCAGTCCTGTTGTTCCTGTCGGACCATCTAATCCTGTCGTCCCCGTCGGACCATCCAGTCCTGTTGTTCCTGTTGGACCGTCGAGCCCTGTCGTTCCCGTTGGACCATCCAGCCCCGTGGTTCCCGTTGGACCGTCGAGTCCCGTTGTTCCCGTTGGACCGTCCAGCCCTGTCGTTCCGGTCGGACCATCCAGCCCCGTCGTTCCTGTCGGACCATCCAAGCCGGTGGTTCCCGTCGGACCATCGAGTCCTGTTGTTCCCGTTGGACCATCGAGTCCCGTCGTTCCGGTAGGACCATCCAGTCCTGTTGTTCCTGTTGGACCGTCGAGCCCTGTCGTTCCCGTTGGACCATCCAGCCCCGTGGTTCCCGTTGGACCGTCGAGTCCCGTTGTTCCCGTTGGACCGTCCAGCCCTGTCGTTCCTGTCGGACCATCCAGCCCCGTCGTTCCTGTCGGACCATCCAAGCCGGTCGTTCCGGTCGGACCATCCAATCCCGTCGTTCCCGTTGGACCATCCAGCCCCGTCGTCCCCGTTGGACCATCAAGTCCCGTCGTTCCGGTCGGACCATCCAACCCGGTCGTTCCGGTAGGACCATCCAATCCCGTCGTTCCCGTTGGACCGTCCAATCCCGTTGTTCCTGTCGGACCGTCGAGCCCCGTCGTTCCGGTCGGACCATCCAACCCGGTCGTTCCGGTAGGACCATCCAATCCCGTCGTTCCCGTTGGACCATCCAGCCCCGTCGTCCCCGTTGGACCATCAAGTCCCGTCGTTCCTGTCGGACCATCCAACCCGGTCGTTCCGGTCGGACCATCCAATCCCGTCGTTCCCGTTGGACCGTCCAATCCCGTTGTTCCTGTCGGACCGTCGAGCCCCGTCGTTCCCGTTGGACCGTCCAATCCCGTTGTTCCTGTCGGACCGTCGAGCCCCGTCGTCCCCGTCGGACCATCCAATCCCGTCGTTCCCGTTGGACCGTCGAGTCCCGTCGTCCCCGTTGGACCGTCCAGCCCCGTGGTTCCCGTTGGGCCATCCAGCCCCGTCGTTCCGGTGGGACCATCCAAGCCCGTCGTCCCCGTCGGACCATCCAAGCCGGTGGTTCCCGTCGGACCATCGAGTCCTGTTGTTCCCGTTGGACCATCCAAGCCCGTCGTTCCGGTTGGACCATCTAATCCTGTCGTTCCCGTTAGACCATCGAGTCCCGTCGTTCCGGTAGGACCATCCAAGCCCGTCGTTCCCGTTGGACCATCCAAGCCGGTGGTTCCCGTCGGACCATCGAGCCCCGTGGTTCCTGTTGGACCGTCCAAACCGGTGGTTCCCGTCGGACCATCTAACCCCGTCGTTCCCGTCGGACCATCCAATCCCGTCGTTCCTGTGGGACCGTCCAGCCCTGTCGTTCCCGTCGGACCATCCAGCCCCGTCGTTCCCGTTGGACCATCAAGTCCCGTCGTTCCCGTCGGACCATCCAGTCCTGTTGTTCCTGTCGGTCCATCCAGCCCCGTCGTTCCGGTGGGACCATCCAGACCTGTGGTTCCTGTCGGACCGTCGAGCCCCGTCGTCCCCGTCGGACCATCCAGTCCTGTCGTCCCCGTTGGACCATCAAGCCCCGTCGTTCCCGTCGGACCATCCAGCCCCGTGGTTCCTGTCGGTCCATCCAGCCCCGTCGTTCCGGTGGGACCATCCAAGCCCGTCGTCCCCGTCGGACCATCCAGACCTGTGGTCCCCGTCGGACCATCCAATCCTGTCGTCCCCGTTGGACCATCCAACCCCGTCGTTCCCGTTGGACCGTCCAGCCCTGTCGTTCCCGTTGGACCATCCAACCCCGTCGTTCCCGTTGGGCCATCCAGCCCCGTCGTTCCGGTTGGACCATCCAGACCTGTGGTCCCCGTCGGACCATCCACTCCTGTTGTTCCTGTTGGACCATCCAGTCCCGTCGTTCCCGTTGGACCATCTAGCCCGGTGGTTCCCGTTGGACCGTCGAGTCCCGTTGTTCCCGTTGGACCGTCGAGTCCCGTTGTTCCCGTGGGACCGTCGAGCCCTGTCGTTCCTGTTGGACCGTCCAGCCCTGTCGTCCCGGTAGGACCATCCAAACCTGTGGTCCCCGTCGGACCATCCAATCCTGTCGTTCCCGTTGGGCCGTCCAGACCTGTGGTCCCCGTTGGACCATCCAGCCCCGTGGTTCCCGTTGGACCGTCGAGTCCCGTTGTTCCCGTTGGACCATCCAAGCCGGTGGTTCCCGTTGGACCATCTAATCCTGTTGTTCCTGTCGGTCCATCGAGCCCCGTCGTCCCCGTTGGACCATCTAATCCTGTCGTCCCCGTCGGACCATCCAGTCCTGTTGTTCCTGTTGGACCGTCGAGCCCTGTCGTTCCCGTTGGACCATCCAGCCCCGTGGTTCCCGTTGGACCGTCGAGTCCCGTTGTTCCCGTTGGACCGTCCAGCCCTGTCGTCCCCGTTGGACCATCAAGTCCCGTCGTTCCGGTCGGACCATCCAACCCGGTCGTTCCGGTCGGACCATCCAATCCCGTCGTTCCCGTTGGACCGTCCAATCCCGTTGTTCCTGTCGGACCGTCGAGCCCCGTCGTCCCCGTCGGACCATCCAATCCCGTCGTTCCCGTTGGACCGTCGAGTCCCGTCGTCCCCGTTGGACCGTCCAGCCCCGTGGTTCCCGTTGGGCCATCCAGCCCCGTCGTTCCGGTGGGACCATCCAAGCCCGTCGTCCCCGTCGGACCATCCAAGCCGGTGGTTCCCGTCGGACCATCGAGTCCTGTTGTTCCCGTTGGACCATCCAATCCCGTCGTTCCGGTTGGACCATCTAATCCTGTCGTTCCCGTTGGACCATCGAGTCCCGTCGTTCCGGTAGGACCATCCAGCCCTGTGGTTCCGGTCGGACCGTCGAGACCTGTCGACCCCGTTGGACCATCTAATCCCGTCGTCCCCGTTGGACCATCCAATCCTGTCGTTCCCGTCGGACCGTCTAACCCCGTCGTTCCCGTTGGACCATCCAACCCGGTCGTTCCAGTTGGACCGTCGAGTCCCGTCGTTCCCGTTGGACCATCAAGTCCCGTCGTTCCGGTAGGACCATCCAGCCCTGTGGTTCCGGTCGGACCGTCGAGACCTGTCGACCCCGTTGGACCATCTAATCCCGTCGTCCCCGTTGGACCATCCAATCCTGTCGTTCCCGTCGGACCGTCTAACCCCGTCGTTCCCGTTGGACCATCCAACCCGGTCGTTCCAGTTGGACCGTCGAGTCCCGTCGTTCCCGTTGGACCATCAAGTCCCGTCGTTCCCGTCGGACCATCCAATCCAGTCGTTCCAGTGGGACCGTCCAGCCCTGTCGTTCCCGTCGGACCATCCAATCCCGTCGTCCCCGTCGGACCATCCAGTCCTGTTGTTCCTGTCGGTCCATCCAGCCCCGTCGTTCCGGTGGGACCATCCAGACCTGTGGTTCCCGTCGGACCATCCAATCCCGTCGTTCCTGTGGGACCATCCAAGCCCGTCGTTCCCGTCGGGCCATCCAACCCGGTGCTTCCCGTTGGACCATCTAATCCCGTCGTTCCCGTTGGACCGTCGAGTCCCGTCGTCCCCGTTGGACCGTCCAGCCCCGTGGTTCCCGTTGGGCCATCGAGTCCTGTTGTTCCAGGACCGTCGCGTCCTGTCGTTCCGGTCGGACCGTCGCGTCCCGTCGTCCCCGTCGGACCACCCAGCCCCGTCCTTCCCGTCGGACCCGCAAACCCCGTAGTTCCTGTCGGACCTGTAGTACCTGTAGTACCTTGTAGTACCTGTCGCTCCAGTTGGACCTGTAGTGCCTCTACCTGCGGCTCCTGTGCTCCCTCTCGCACCTTGAGTACCAGCTATCCCTGGAAACCCGGTGGTTCCTGTAGGTCCTGTAGGCAAATCCTGAGATAAGTAAGAAACGGCTACACATCCTATTTCAAGGAAGGTATCCGTTTCAAAATTAAGGAAGAAGCGATTATTATTTTATACAATTAGCCTAGGGCAAAAATAGTTACAGCAGCATATGAGAATGCTGTTGGAACATTTTGCACATTGGTTGATGTAGCTGTATTTGCCGCTAAAAGCACTACTTGTATGTCAAGATCTCCGTTTGTTGCATCTATTATTCTAACAGCAGACACTTGAACTACCCGCTTGTTCGGATCACCGATTGCTCCAGAATAAATCTCCGTTCCAGGATCAACGCTCCCCTCATAATATAGACCAAGACCAGGTGCAGATGGAGTATTAGTATTTAGTGAATATTTTATAGATGCTTGATATGAGATGTAATACATATGCCCCCCAGGCAGAGTAAAGGTACTGTTGTTAGGGCCAGTTACCACGATCATATCATTAGGTCTGGGGTTATATGCTTGAAAACCTCCAATCGGCGTATTTGCTACATTGGCTACTGTTGAACTTTTAGCCGTAAATGATCCAAATATAGTTGTAATCGAACCTGTCGCTCCTGTGTTTCCTTGTGAACCAGTGAACCCGGTAAACCCGGTCGCTCCTGTGAAGCCCACTCCCGTTGCTCCGGTAAACCCGGTCGCTCCTGTAAAGCCCACTCCCGTTGCTCCGGTAAACCCGGTCGCTCCTGTGAAGCCCACTCCCGTTGCTCCGGTAAACCCGGTCGCTCCTGTGAAGCCCACCCCCGTTGCTCCACCCTGTGGCTCCCGTGAAGCCCACTTTGCTCCGGTAAGCCCACCCCGTTGCTCCGGTAAACCCGGTGGCTCCCGTGAAGCCCACTCCCGTTGCTCCGGTAAACCCGGTCCCGCTCCCCGGTCGTGAAGCCCACTCCCGTTGCTCCAGTAAACCCGGTGGCTCCCGTGAAGCCCACTCCCGTTGCTCCAGTAAACCCGGTGGCTCCCGTGAAGCCCACTCCCGTTGCTCCGTAAACCCGGTGGCTCCCGTGAAGCCCACTCCCGTTGCTCCGGTAAACCCGGTGGCTCCCGTGAAGCCCACTCCCGTTGCTCCGGTAAACCCGGTGGCTCCCGTGAAGCCCACTCCCGTTGCTCCGGTAAACCCGGTGGCTCCCGAAGCCCACTGTTGCTCCGGTAAGCCCCGTGAAAACCCGCCCAAGCCCACTCCCGTTGCTCCGGTAAACCCGGTGGCTCCCGTGAAGCCCACTCCCGTTGCTCCAGTAAACCCGGTGGCTCCCGTGAAGCCCACTCCCGTTGCTCCGGTAAACCCGGTCGCTCCGGTTTCACCGTTATTCGCGGCGGACGGGCTTTGTCCAGGCTTCCCTGGCGGTCCGGTTGGTCCAGTTGGCCCTGTTGGTCCAATTGTCATATTTTTCTTCCCCTTTCTGATAGAACACTACAATTATTTTGATTCTCATGCCGTCAGGACAGTTGTCTATTGTGAAAAGTAACGGAACTGATTCTATTCATACTTCCAGGTACCGCTACAAACTCTCCGCTAATTGGATTACAGCCGAGCACTGTCTCACGGTGAGCCAGACGGTTCCTCTGAACTCTCCATATTTCCCGGTCTATTCCTTCTTCCTGCAAGCATAGATTAAGAGAGACCATAGTTTTCTGACTCCCTAACGATTTCTTTAGACTTCCAAGTGCGCCCAGGTCTTCTCCGCTGATGTCATCATAGGGATTCAACCAGAGCACATAAGTAGCGGTGAGAGTCTCCTGTATATTCTCCCATAGCTGAAAGGGATCTCCGCCAGCGGGTAAACAAAGTACCTTTGCTTCCAATTGGTCGGCAAGCCGTCTGGCGGCCTCATCCATTCCCGCATCGATAATGATCCATTCATCCCCAAGCGGGCTCCACTTCTCAGCCCAATTGTACAGAGCGGGGAACGAATCCTCTTCCCTGCCAAGCAATACTGCTATGCACCATGCATTCTCCGGGGCATCGGTTGAACGAAGGAGGGGGGGCCGAGGAGCGGATAAGGAGAGGCTGTGGCCATCTGATGGAAGGCATCCCGCCTCTTGCCCCCCTTGATTCAGATGCGATAGCTTAACCGCAGCTTCCACGAATGCAGGCGAGTACTCCAGCGCTCGGCGATACCAGTCTATGGCTTCATCCGGCATCCCGAGCAGTTCATAGCAATTACCGAGATAATAGCAGGGGTAGAAGGTTCCCGCTCCTTTGAGAACCATATAATGAAGAGCATTCTCTCCTAGAGTAAGACAATACTCGAAAGCGGAGATTGCAGCCTCCACTTGCCCGATATGCATCAGAATGCATCCTTTATTGAGATGCAGATCCACATAATCCGGGTAGAGACCAATGGCTTTGTCAATACCGGGCCAGCCTTCCCTGAAGCTGCCCAGCGCCAGCAGACAGCCATATTTAAGCTTGTAAAAGAGTGAGGGTGGCAGCTTCTTCTCGCCAAGCGAGGCCGCTATGGCCAGATTGACCTGCCTGAAGGCATTCGCATATTCCCCAATCCGTTGATACTCACTCGCTATATGATAAAGACTCCACGGATCGGGATTCGGGTTATCTGCAGTGGATTGCTGGAGCAGCTTCAGATTGCGTTCATGTTTGGACTTAAGAGTTGTCAAGGACTGCAGGTACCCATAATGGAATAGCCGGACCGGAAGCGGGAACGGAGTGTCTATGTTCTCGCCGCCAAGTAGCCCGGACAAGCTTAATTGTTCATGGATGCCGCCGGTGAAATGGAACCCTTCCCCATTACGAAATAGACGGCACTGATTCAGCCGGTAAGCTTCGTTCGGCTCGGGCCGGAAAACACTACTGAAATGGACCGTTTCGAGAGAAGCCAGCTTGCTGTTGCTAATGCCGCTTACCTGCCTCAGCTTCGGCGCTTCAGCAAGGGCAATTTCTTCATCGGCATCCATCCACATCACCCATTTCCCTGTCGCATGGCGGAGGCTGTAATTGCGGGCCTCTGCGAAGCTCCCCGGCCAGGGGAATTGGAGAATCTTCGCGCCGAGACTATAGGCAATGTCCATCGTTCTGTCACGGGAACCTGTATCCACGACAATAATTTCATCCACAGCCTCCTGTACACTCAGCAAACTGCGCGCAATCCACGGCTCTTCATCTTTGACGATCATGCACAAGGAGATTAGAGGGACGGTCGCCTTCATTACTGTCTGTCATGCTGGAGCTGCCTCCTTTCCATAATGGATTTACCGGACCGTGCGGACGGACCGGACAGGATGATGCGGTTGCAGTTTGACATCACCTCTCTACCTTATGACAGTTGTCGCCCGCATAGAACATTGTCGGATAAAGTCGGACAGCCTGAGGTTATTTTTTTTCACTGGTTCAGTTAGTTGTTATGAAGGCCTTCCTTCCATGTCTCTAAGTCCGACGCAGGAAGCAGATGCTTCAGTTGATCCGCAGCATCTTTGCGGGCAACCAGAATCCCCCCGGGACCTGCTGCAACAATCACATCGTCAAGCCCCACAAGCATCACTGGAATATCAAGTTCATTGACAATCTGGCAATTCAATGAATTTGCGCTAATCTGGCCCCAGCCCAGGATAGAAGAAGCCATTTCTTCGGAGAGTGTGTTCCAAGTACCCAGATCCTTCCAATTATTCAGATAGGGGACACAGATCAGGCGGCCGTTTCCCTCCAATACCTCAACATCGAAGCTGCTCTTGGGAAGGGTGTGATATTCTTTCTGTAGTTCCGCATAATCCGCCGGGAAGCCCTCTGACTCCAGCCGGTTCAGAAGGTCGCAGAGACGAAAAGCAAAGATACCGCAATTCCACATTGCTTGCTGCGCCAGGAGGGTCTCTGCCGTCCTCCTGTCAGGCTTCTCCACAAAACTATCTACATGCGTATACGTTTGGTTCTCCCCAGTCCTCACCAGAGAGCCGGGGGAACTCGCCGGAACAATATATCCATATTTCTCCGACGGTTCACTTGGTCTCGCGCCAAGCAGGGCAATTTCCGCTCCGGAGTGACGGAGAACCTGATCCAGTTCGGACAGCTTGTAAAAGAAATCCTCGCTCACATAAGCGTCCACGGGTAAGACGATTATCGTCTCGTCCAGGGAAATCTTCTCCACGGAATGAAGATAGGCTGAAGCCAGACATACTGCGGGGAACGTATCTCTGCGCCGGGGTTCAATGATAATCGGCGGCATTGCTGCACCAAGCTGCTTCCGTATCAGCGTTTCCTGTCCGCTGGATGTTGCTATATACGCTTCCTGGTTAAGACCCGCAGCAGTCAACTGCCGCCATATGCGCTGGAGCATTGATTCGCGGCCGCCGCCCGGAGCAGGCAGTACTTGAAGAAACTGCTTGCTTCGGATACTGCTGGAGAGCGGCCACAGGCGTGTGCCGGAACCGCCGGATAGAAGTACCAGCTTCATGGTTCCACCTCCATTCTCCTATTCAAAGCTGTCCGGTGTAAGCCCGACCGCAGCAAACTGCTCCTCCGTATCACAGAAGGTTAGCACTCCATACTTCTTTCGGTTGTCCAAATATTGCGGGATTCCCGCCTTTCTCAAGCCGTCGCTAACGATGACATATTCGTGACGGCCGCTGCCGTCCTCGTACTGGACATAATCCAGAATTTCGCGGCGCATCAGATACGTGCAATGAATAACATCAACCTGTACCAGCCCTATTGCAATCTGATACAAGTAGTTCATATACATATCAGACTTTAGGAAATAGCCAAATTCATCCACTGTATGATGGAAATTGGAATAATAGCTTAATGGAGACTCAGCCACTGTAAGCAATGGACCGATTACCGGCAAATGAGTGGAAAGAAGACTCTTTAGCGTATCGGATGCGATGAAATTATCACAATCGGGCACAAAATAATGAGAATTCCTGGCTTTAGCCCATTCGATGGACTCCTGCCGCACTCTGCCCATGACTCTTAGACGGAGATAATTCCATTCATGCGGAGCAAAGTCCTGAACAGGTTCTTCCACATCGCTGGCATCAAAATGTACCTCGTGGTATCTTTTGCCTACCCGCTCTAACCATTCTTCAAGAATTTCTTGGGTATTGTCATTGTTGTTGTTCGTACGAATATACAGATTGATCCGGGAGGCGGGGTACGTCTGTCTCTCAATCAGTTCAAGGTAGAGCGGAAGTACATGTGCCTTATCCTTGGCAAGTATAGCAATCGTGACCAAATCATCTTCCATATATATCCTCCTTTTCTATGATGATGCTGCATTCTACATATCAGAGGGCATTGTAACGACAACCTTCCGGTCTTCCTGCTCTAACCAGCTGCTTATGGTTACTCCGCTGGAGTAGCCAAAAAATGTGCTCTCTCTCGTTTTTTTGACATCCTCCGGATAGATTCTCTCGCCAGCTTGCCTTATCAAATAACGGTCACCATCTGCACCAGAAAGAAGCACAACCTGGTATTCGTGGAACAGGGATAGCTTAAGCCCCATGAATCTCCGGCGTTCATCTGCAGTCAGAACATCGCCTTCCTGAAGCCAGAGGATATAGGGCTCTACCGACATACGGGTAATCCATTCACGGCAATCCCACATGCTTAGTTCACCTTTAGCTGAATAGACCTGACGGGTATAGCGGGCCGCAGTTTGGACAATGTCTTCATTTCCTGAGGTGTTCACAACAATAACCTGTTCAGCCACATCCGTAAATGAAGACAGCGTATCCTCCAGTGCAGCTGCATTGCCGGATGCGATGATCCCTACACATAGGCGTATAGGAGGGGCGTAGATTAATGAGTGAATGTCCGCCCCCCATTTCTGGAACGCCCTCTTCTTATTCTGCTGCAAAAGCGTGGACAGATCGAAGGAAGGATTCTGTCCCATACTGGCATGGCCGATATGGTGAATGAACGAATCCTCTGCGATAAGCAGCTTATACCCGTGTAAAATCGCCCGGAGACACAAATCATCGTCTTCGTAATTCCCAAGTCCGTAACGTTCATCGAACCAGCCAATCTCATCCAGAACGCTGCGTTTGACCAGCAGACAGAAGCCAATCAGACGGCGAACCTCCATCACTGAGCCGCGTTTCGTTTCGCAGTACTCCCGGGCAAATTCCTCCATATCCTTCACATCACTGTAGGTCACAGGAATACGCTGATGTCCGCTGATGTAATTCGTCACAGGTCCCGACATGCCAACTGTACTTTCACTGTGCAGCGCCTTGAGCATGGGCGTCAGCCAACCGGGCGGGACTACGGTGTCATTGTTCAGGAAGAGTATTGAATCCCCTTCCGCTACCTCAATCCCTTGGTTGCAGCCCTTGGCAAAACCCAGATTTTCCTTATTTTCGATTAATTTTAACTCCGGGTAATAAGTCTTTAGATAACTCGGGCTTCCGTCCGTGGAAGCATTGTCAACGATAATGATTTCATGCTCTTCCGGAGTTCCTCGTTTGATGCTCTCCAGACATTGAATGGTTAAGGGAAGCTGATTGAGGGTGAGAATAACGATGCTCGTCTTCATTGGATCAACTCCTTTTGTTCTTCAAGCTTGAAGCCTTCTATTTGCACATGGTTATCTCCGAGAAATTGTGTATAATAATTCCGGTTATATTGGGCGCTGGGATTGGCAGGGTATTGCGCAAATGAAACCTCATTGCAAAAGTCAGCATGCTTATGCTGGCCCACCTTGTCATAGCAGACACAGAGCTGCAAATGGGGTAGCCAGGTTCGGGAAGAGATATTATCTATTCCCAGTCCTTCTCGTTTCGGCAAGGACACTGCAAGCTCAAACCAGTAAATCGCCTGTTCATACTGCTGTAGATCCATGAAATAGTAGGCTATTTTACAGCAAGTTTCTGCACGTGGAATGTCATAATCGAAGGCGTGGACCAGAGACAGTAGTTGCTCCACTTTCTGTCCAAGCGCCCCGTAGCTGTCCGCCATCCTCGAACATGCTTGAATATTATCCTCTGCCCAACCCTTGCCTTCAGACAGGAAGATCTCATAGTTCTCAAGCGCCTGATGATAGTAGCCATGATCGTATAACTCATTGGCGAAATATAACCGGTCTCTAGGGGTGAATTCCTCCCCGGCAGCCTTCATCTTCCGGAAAATGTCCAGATTACGTTCCGTATACTCTTTATCTTTTTTATGCGTAACGCATACATCGCTCTCCAGCGTAGGCCATGTAACCTCAATATATTCGTGTACAGCGCCACTCCACTGGAAGTGGCAGTCGCGTCTAAGCAGACGGTTTCGCCTCAAGGTTGAACTCGGCTTACCCTCAGCATCAGTGAGTAGAATATAGGTCATGGACACCGCATGGTATTCGGAAGACAAAGAGGCTTTCAAGGCCTTGAAACGTATCCTGTCTGCTTCTTCAATGACATCATCAGCATCAAGCCATAACAGATACTCACAGGTTCCTAAGCTGAATGAATAATTACGTGCTGCTGCGAAGTTGTCAACCCATTCAAAGTCATAGATCCGGGCTCCGAATTCTGCTGCAATTTCTTTGGTGCGGTCTGTGGAGCCTGTATCCACAATAACTATCTCATCCACTATGTCAGCCACCGATGACAGGCATCGCCCCAGGCTCTTCTCTTCATTGCGAACAATCATGCACAGACTGATGGTCGGCAAGTCTTCTCCTCCTTCTTGCATATTGTGAAATTTCGGATGTACCGGATTTCTCGTATATGTATATGCAGGACCTGCCGGATCATTCAACCGGATTTGCCGCATGATTTCCATTCCGGTTCATAAGCTAGTACAGATGCAGCACCTTATACGCTCATATCAGATGAATGAAGGAGGCTCACATGAAGTATATTTCCCCCTCTCTCTTTTATCGTTTATACCGGTACGGAACTGGCTGCAGGATCGCCATGGACGGATTCCTCTCACTGCCGGAACAGACGGCCTTCGGTACCGATGTAAAGATTCGGGCAGGATACCGGTTGGATATCCCTGTTCCTGCGGAGAACGGCTCCCCCAGAATAGTTATCGGGAACCGCTGTGATTGTAGTAACTTTCTGACCATAAGCGCAATAAACAGGGTGGAACTGAAGGACAATGTGATGACGGGTCCCCATGTGTTTATAACCGATGCCAGACAAGTGTGGGAGAAGGAGGGCAGCAGCGTCTCAACGGTAGTGATCGGTGAAAACTCCTGGATCGGGGCACATTCCTCCATCTTGGGGAATGTGAAGATTGGTACAGGCTGCGTGGTTGGAGCAGGCAGTGTTGTTCTACGTGATATACCGGATTATTGCGTAGTCGCCGGTAATCCGGCCGAATTCCGCCGGATCTACGATCCTTCAAGCGGAGATTGGGTCCGGGTGAACAGCGAAACAGAGGCCCGGGAGCTGCTGGACCGGAGGAGAAAGGATCCGCTATTGTCCATATGCTTGACTGTACACGACCAGACAGAGGAGTTGCGACGCTGTCTGGAGTCTATCTATACGCAAATCGGTGATGACGGGCTCATTGAGGTCTGCGTCCTTGATGATAGCGCGGCAGAGGAGACAGAAGAAGCAACTTGCTATTACCGGAGCCAGCACACCAACTTCCGTTATATTCGTAATTCGGCTTCCGCCAGTGACAACAGTCTGTTTCTTCAAGCTGTAAGCATGGCGCGCGGGAGATTCGTAATGCTGCATAACTCAGAGACATGCCTGGCCGAAGGTTCTCTTCTTCCCTTTCTGAACGTGCTGCACACTCATATGGATTGCGCCTTCGTGTTGATGGAGCATATGCATATCCCCAGCGCTCCACAAACGGAACGGCTAAAAGGCTTGTCAGATTACCTCAAGCACACCGCAGCGCAACCTCCTGTGCAGTACCCGTTTGTTCTAAACCGCCGGGAGTGGGAACAGTTGATCGGTTCTTTCCAACCCGGGGAATTGGACCCATGGGTGCACCTGCATTACGCACTACTGAAGACCAATCCTCATTTCTGCCTCTGCCGGTACAAATTGTCCGAATAATACCGGCCTCTGCCAAATTTTATTGATGTTTGGGCGTTCTATGAATATACATAGACTAAGCTCAAGCAAATAACAATACCGCAAGCTCCGGGTCCGGGAAGTCCAGCAAATCAAAAAAAGACCCGACTCGGAGGGTGAAAGAGAGGATATCAGCGACATGGATGACCGTAAAGTTTGTTTTATCTCGTGTGTGAATGATAATGAGCTGGCGGAACACAGCCTCAAGAATCTTAAGCAGTTAATAGTCCCGGACGGATTCACTGTAGACATTCATATGGTGACCGGCGCCTCCGGACTGGCTGCAGGATATGATGAGGCCATGCGCCAATCAGACGCCAAATACAAGGTGTATATTCATCAGGACGTCCATATCCTCAATCCCCAATTCATTGCAGACATCGTCCGCCTGTTCACCGATCATCCGTCATTGGGCATTCTTGGAGCGGTGGGGGCTAAAGTACTGCCGTCTTCTGGAACCTGGTGGGAAGCCCCACACAAATATGGCAGAGTGATAGAGAGTCATACGGGTACGCTCAAGCCAATGGAATTTCTGCAGCCGGTGGGAGATTATGAAAGTGTGGAGACTCTCGACGGACTGCTGCTGGTCACGCAATATGATCTCCCTTGGCGTAAAGACTGGTTTGAAGGATGGCATTTCTATGATATATCGCAATGTCAGGAGTTTCTCGCAAATGGTTATGAAGTGGGCATACCCAAGCAGTCTCTTCCCTGGTGCCTGCATGACTGCGGTATTCCCAATACGGCCAACGGCTTCGCCGAAGCCCAGCAGGTCTTTCGGGAACGTTATGGCTATGGCCAAAGCTCTGGCCGGCACCAATTCCACAGGCTGGGCAACGGATGCGATATCCATCCCACCTGCGATTTATTTGGCACACACGGCATAGCTCTGGGCAATGACATCAAGCTTCAGGCTGAATGCTGGATGATGCTGCCTTACAACAACTACAGCGGTGAGCCGCGGATCGTGATCGGCTCAGGAAGCGACATCGGACGCAGGTGCTGCCTATCTGCGGTTAACCGTATCGAAATCGGTTCCCAGGTAATCATTTCGCCGGGTGTCCATATCTCGGACCATAACCTCGCCTATCAGAACCCCGATCTCCCCATCAAGCAACAGGGAGTGGATTCTTGGAGCCACACCGTAACCATTGGCTCCGGAAGCTGGATCGGTATGAATGCCGTGATCGCAGGACAAGTGTCCATCGGCAGAAACTGTGTCATTGGTGCAGGCGCGGTTGTGACATCCGGCACGGTGATTCCCGATTACTGTGTGGCAGTCGGTGCTCCGGCACGGGTAATCAAACAGTATGATTCTACGATCCGGCAGTGGCGAAGAGTAGGTGTACGCTCCGATGAAGAAGAGTATTTGCCAGAAATCCATACCCGGCCCCTCCTGCTAAGCATTTGCATTCCTACCTATAACCGTGAAGAGGAGCTTAATCTTTGCTTGAACAGTATTTACAGCCAGAACGCCAGAATGGAAGACTTCGAGGTGGTCGTCTCGGACAATGCCTCCACAGATCGCACTGAGGAGCTCGTCCGAAAGTATCAATTACGTTACTCCAACCTCCGCTACTACCGCAACGAACGTAACGAAGGCGCGGACTACAACTTCCTGAAATGTGCCGGCTATGCCCGCGGTGAATTCATCAAGCTGCACGGTGACGATGACTACTGGCTGCCGGGCTCTCTTGAGGCTTTGTGCAGTGTTACAGAACAGAACAAAGACTGTAGCCTAATCTTCCTGGATATTCTTCAGAACACCGGACAGGTCGATCGGGGGGCTGGCATAAGCGATTATGTAAGGCATGTCTCTATCTACAGCACATTTGTATCCGGAATCACCATGCGCAGGAAGGAATTTGAACAGATTCCCACGCCAGAGCTTTTCATTGGCTCCAATCTTATCCAGGTCTATTTGGAATTCTCCATTCTTGGTATTACACCGGATTATTGTGTCTATCGCCGCAAGCTGCTGACGAGCAGCGGCAAGATAACCGGCGGATACAGCTTCGCCCAAACGTTCATTCATTCTTATCTGAATATTCTAAATTACTTCTTGGATAAAGGATTGAGTGAAGCCGCGCTGGCGATCGAGAAAAAACATATTGCCTACTCCTTTCTGCTCTGGTGGTACAACTATTTACTGGAGAACAACCTCCAGCAACTGCAGCCCGCAGATTTCGAAGGAGTCTTAGTCGAGGCCTACCGCAACGAGTCATACTTTGAGGACCTCCATACACAAATCAAAACGATTCAGGCCAGACACCAGTAAATCTGACAAACACAACATTGGGCGGGCCTGAGAAGGTACGCCCGGTGTATTGAAAGGTGGATTCTAAGATGGACTTCATCAGCGAGGATGTTCAAAATCGGTTCTACCAATACGGACCCGGCAGTCTGATCATGCAAAAGGCCGATATCAACTGTCCGGAGAAAGTCGCTATCGGCAGCAAAGTGCATATCCTTGAGAACAGCTGGTTCACCGTGATACACCCCGGTCAAGGGGAGCCACCCGCCATCACCATTGGAGACGGCTGTTATTGCAGTCGCAATCTGGTTATCGCCGCTGCAAACAGTGTTGTACTGGAGGAGAATGTCGTCGTCGGACCTGATGTCTATATTGCTGACACAGACCACCAGTACCGCCAGATCGGCATTCCAATTCGTGACCAGTGGATCACCTCAACCAGCCAATGCGTGCGGATCGGTGCCGCAAGCGAGATCGGCGCCCACTGCGTCATTGTGGGCAACGTCAGCATCGGTCAAGGATGCAGGATCACACCCAACAGTGTAGTTACCAGAGATTTGCCGGATTTCTGCATTGCAGCAGGAAACCCTGCCAGAATTGTGAATCATTACGACCCCGAAGCCGGAGTATGGCAGCTTCCCGGCGGCTGACAACGGCCGGCGGACTGGCATACTCTAGAAGGAACGCTTCAGGTTGGACGAGGTTACAATTCCTGAATATTCTACGGGTTGACTTGCCTTCAGGTTTGGTGTTTTCTTCGACGACTGCGGCTTCAGCTCGAGCTTAGGCTTCGGCAACTGCGGCTCCGGTCTTTGCTTCGGCGACTGCGACTCCAGCTTCTTCTTGGGCGGCTGCGGCTCCAGCTTAGGCTTCATCACCTTCGGCTCTGGCACACTGGGCTGCCGCAGCGTCCTTGTACGTTCTCCTGTTGTACGCACATGCTCCGTCCGGCTTCTCTTCGCGCTGGAAATGCGCTTGCGCTTAACCTGCGGAGAGCGCTTCTGTATGAACCGGCCTGCTTTACGCTGGGCAAAGGCAGGCTTACGCATGGATACAAATGGAGCAGCGGCGGGACGGACGGCGTTCTGGACAGCCTTCTTAATGAACGCCGCAACCTCTACTTCGGGCTCTTTCCATTCTTTCTCCGGCTCCTGGCCGGATGTCTGAACCTTGTCAAGCAGCCTGCGGGTCTCCTGCATGAACAGCGCCAGCTCCTCATCTGCATTGACTGAGAGGCGCAGACAGGCGTGCTTCAACTGCTCCATTTGTCCCATGGTTTTATGGATCGCGTTCACCAGCAGTTCATCCTCCGATTTCCGGGATTCAGTATTCATAGTCATTCACCTCTCCCAGCAGCCGCCTGCTGGTATCCAGTGTCCTGCAGATCATGGCCTGTTTCTGTGCCAAGGCTAGAATGACTCTGGCTAACGCCTCCCTCAAAGCGCTGAGATTCTCTATATTCGATTCTGTCCACAAGCTTCCTTCGGCGGCCATCATATATTCAAGCTTGCGGATTTCAGCCGCGATCAAAGCTGAGACCGCCTCCTCTTCCAGTGCCGCAGCCAGAATAATCGCTTTGATCAACTGTTCACGCTTCTGCATCGCTTCTTCACCTCCGCCGCTTAGCATCATTTCTATACCGTTATATATATGTGCTTTTGACTTGTCCCTATCACCTTCAGTCCAAGGTATATCGGATTTGGCGGATTTCAAAGAATAACAGGCATAGGACAATCTGTATCTGATGTATACATAATATGACCAGACGGCACAACGCAAGGCAAGGCAAGGCAACCTTTCACGCTTTGGAGGAGATCTGCATGTCAATGCCCCACATTCCCAATATAACCCCTGATATCTCGCTTACGCGGGAGGACAGCATCTCTCTCCTGCTCACCTCTATCGCTATTAACGAGATGTCATTGTCTCACATCATCAATGCAGAAGCGGAAGCTATGCAGGCCTTCGTACTATCCAATCCCGGAAATATGAACTTCCGCAACATGATCCAGTTAAATAATACAACCGCCAGATTGTTGGAAGAGATCACCAAGGGCCAATGGCTGAGTCTAAGCAAGATGGACCGGATTCTGCGCCTGCTGAGTGACACTGGTGTCTTGTCGGAAACATTGCTGGAAGAAGAGCTTGAAATAGACATTGAAGAGGAGGAAGAATAACAGGCTTCCGTCTTTCTTCAGCCAGCTCGTAACAATATACTGAGGGTTGCGGCGCAGCAGGGGGACACCCGATGCTACGTACAGGCGGCTGACCTACTTTCTGCCTGTTCCGGGGACTGGAGCCCTCAGTCTTGGTGTATACTCGAACCGGCAGGCACTCTGGTATATGGACATGGACAAGCCTTAATCACAGAATGAACAACTCAAAGAATTCTCCGGGACTTGTGCAGCTATTGCACCTTCCAGTGATTCAGATGATCCGCAATCCGGACAAGCTCACTCGCAAGAGACGATAGGGAGGCGACAAGCTGCTGCTGTCTGTCAGGCTGCGGAGACTCGGCAGCGTCGATTTCCGTTCGCTCTGAAGCGGGTGCCTCTTGTTCTGCCTTGCCGTACATTGGGAATCCTTCCTCTATCAGCAGACGCACAATAGTGCTTAGGTGATAACGCTCCATGCGCAGTTCACTGATCCGTTTTAGCAGTTTCAAAGTTTCATAGGGATAGAGCACTTGGTCTCCCTGACGGGTTCCCGGCACAAAATAAGAAAAATACTCCAACCATCTCTTCACTGTAGTGGGGGGCAATTTCGATAAATTGATCATTTCCAGTTGTGTGTAGTGGCGTACCATATAACATCTCTCCTCTATTAAGTGGATAAATGGACTTATTTACTTTAATGGTATTCATGCGCCTCAAAATAAATGTGTAAAAATACCTATTTTCGTTTGTTACATCAAAAAAAGAACGGGCAACTGCCGTGAAAGCAGTTGTCCGTTCTTTCCTGCGGCTATGGAAAACACCAGCCTTGTCTTACGAGGATGCTTGAATTAAGTTCACATAGGAGTCACCCAGGAGGTCCTGGAAGTATTTACGATTGCTCTGCATGCTGGGGTGTGACGGATAGTAGGTAAGTGCGACCTCATTGTGGTAATTTGCTTTGACATGCTGCCCCAAACGGTCATAGCATACACATAATTGCAGATGGGGAACCCAAGTGGTGGAAGTCATATCCTGTAAACCCATCGTTGCTCTCTTGGGAAGCGTGGTTGCCTTCTCAAACCAGTAAACCGCATGGTCAAACCGGCCTTGATCCATCAGCTCGAACCCAAGGCGGCAGCAGAACTCCGACCGGGGAATATCATAGTTCAAGGTTCGGTACAGCGCCTGCAGCTTCCCCTTCTTGTTCTCCAGACGTTCATAGCATTCAGCCATCTTCAGACAGGCCTGGTAGTTATCCTCGACCCAGCCTTGGCCGGTCTGTAGGAACTTCTCGTAATACTCTAATGCTTCTTCATTGAAGGCATGATCCCGGAGCTCGTTGGCAAAATAATATAGATCGCGCGGAGAGAAGTCCTCCCCTCTGGCCTCGCGTCCGCGGTAAATCCGCAGATTGCGGTCCGTGTAAGATTTATCTTTCCTATGTGTGATGCATACCTCGCTCTCCAGCATGGGTCCTCCCGCTGCCAAATATTCATGCACCGGGCCTATCCACTGGAAATTGCAGTCCCGCCGAACCAGCCGGTTCCGCCGGAGGCTTGAGGTCACCCTTCCTTCGCTGTCCACTCCCAGATTGTACGGCATGCTTACAGAATGATACCCTGAGGACAGTGAAGCCTTCAGCTTCTTGAACTTCTCCCGGTCTACTTCCTCAATAATATCGTCAGCATCCAGCCACAGAATATATTCCTTAGTCGCCTTGCTGAAGGCTACGTTGCGTGCTGCGGCGAAATCATCAATCCATTCAAAGTCATAGATCACCGCACCATATTCCGCAGCAATTTCCTTGGTCCGGTCCGTTGAGCCGGTATCAACAATGACAATTTCGTCTGCAATATCCTTTACGCAATCCAGGCAACGGCCCAGACCATTCTCTTCATTGCGCACGATCATACATAGACTGATAGTAATCATTTCGCCCTCCTATGCGTTCTCTGTCATATATTCGCGTATTTGAAGCTCACTGAATCCCCGCATATCCTGCCCTGCTTCCAGCGCCCGGTGCCATTCCACCGTCTTCTGCAGTGCCTGTTCTACACCCCAGCGCGAGCGCCAGCCCAGCAGGCGGCGGGATTTGGTACTGTCAAGCTGCAGCTCCCCGGCTTCGTGCAGTCCGGAGGAAGCGGCAAGATCCACACCTGCCCCTTCTCCCCAGAGCGCCGCAAGCCGGACTGCAACGGCTTCCACACTGGTCACGCTCTGCTCCCCGGGGCCGAAATTCCAGGCGGCTGCATAGTCCGCCCCTCCCCGCACCAGCATCTCTGCTAGCAGCAGGTAGCCGCCAAGCGGCTCCAGCACATGCTGCCAGGGCCGTGTTGCCCCCGGACTGCGCAGCAGCGGCCGCTCCCCCGCAGCGAATGCCCGCAGACAATCCGGTACCAGCCGGTCCGGTGAATCGTCGCCGCCTCCAATGACATTGCCCGCTCTGGCGGTTGCGACAGCGACTCCATGCTCGGCATAACGCGCCGGTAGGAAATAGCTGCTCCGGTAAGCCTGTGTAACCAGCTCCGAACATGCCTTGCTGGCAGAATAAGGATCATAGCCGCCCAGCGGATCAGTCTCCCGGTAGCCCCAAATCCACTCACGGTTGTCATAGCATTTATCCGTAGTCACATTGACGACAGCCTTAATTCCCATTCCGGAATCCACGGCGCTGCATACAGCCTCCAGCAGATTCACCGTACCCATCACGTTCACCTCAAAGGTGTCTGCGGGGATTTGGTAAGAAGTGCGGACCAGCGGCTGGGCGGCAAGATGGAACACTACCTCCGGTGCAGCCTCCCGCAATGCTGCATCGAGACGCTGCCGGTTCCGCACATCTCCCCAGACGGTCTTGACCTCCCGTTCGGCTCCGGTTAGTGTGAAGAGCTTATGCTTATCCCGGTCCCAAGCGTACCCGCTTACCCGTGCGCCCAGCATCGTCAGCCACAAGCAGAGCCAGCTGCCCTTGAAGCCGGTGTGTCCGGTCACGAAGACGCGCCGCCCCTTCCAGAATTCCGCCGGTATCAGTGCGTTTTCATCCATGAGAGGCCTCCCTCCCGCCACAACTGCTCCAGATACCGCTTATCACGAAGCGTATCCATCGGCTGCCAGAAGCCGTGGTGCTTATAGGCCCTCAGCTCATCCCGGGCGGCCAGCTCCCGGAGCGGCTCCTGTTCCCAGACGGTGCTGTCGTCTTCAATCAGGGAGAATACCTCAGGCTGGAGTACGAAGAAGCCGCCGTTTACCCAGCCCTCGTCTCCCTTAGGTTTCTCCACGAACCCAGTCACCCTGTTGTCCTCTGCGATATCCAGTGCACCGAAACGGCCACTCGGTTGAACAGCCGTTACCGTTGCCAGCTTCCCGTGTGAGCGGTGGAAGTCCAGCAATTCCGGTATATTGACATCCGCAATACCGTCTCCATAAGTCAACATGAACGGTTCATTGCCGATGTATTTCTGGACTTGCCGGATTCTTCCGCCAGTCATCGCCTCTTTGCCTGTGTCCGCGAGCGTTACCTTCCAGTTCCGCAGCTGACGGTTATGACGGGTGATCTGGTTGCCATTGCCGAAATCGAACGAAATATCCGAGCTCTGGAGATAGAAATCAGCGAAATATTGTTTAATGACATGCCCTAAATACCCCAGGCAAATGACAAAATCATCGTAGCCGTAAGCGGCGTAATTCTCCATAATATGCACCAGGAGGGGCTTGTCGCCGATCTCAATCATCGGCTTGGGCTTCACATCTGTCTCCTCGCTGATGCGCGTCCCGTATCCCCCAGCCAGAATAACCACCTTCATGGTCTAACCTCCTTGCCCTTCAGCAGGCCGAGCAACACCTCGGCAGTGTAGTCCAGCATATCCGGGGTTAATCCCGGATAGATGCCTGCCCAGAACGTGTCGTTCATGATTCTGTCTGTCTGTGTCAGCGGCGCGGCAACGCGGTGGGCAACGCCGGAATAAGCCGGCTGCTTGAGCAGGTTCCCGGCGAATAAGAGCCGGGTGCCAATCCGCGCCTCCTCCAGCTTTCGCACGAGAGTATTACGCGAGAGAGGGGCATCTTCTCTCATTGTTATCGGAAATCCGAACCAACTCGGCTCACTCCGAGGCGTAGCCTCCGGCAGAATAAGCCATTCTTCGGCAGGCTTCAGCGCAGCCTTCAGATACTCAAAGTTGCGTCTACGTGCAGCATTAAAGCCATCCAGCTTATCAAGCTGAGCCACGCCGATGGCAGCCTGCATATCGGTCGCCTTCAGATTGTAGCCGATGTGGCTGTAAGTATATTTATGGTCATACCCGGACGGAAGTTCTCCCTTCGTCCAGTCGTACCGCTTACCGCAGGTATTGTCGTCTCCCGGCTGGCACCAGCAGTCCCTGCCCCAGTCGCGGAGAGATTCGACAATTTTTTTGAGCCTCGCCCCGGAGGTAAGTACGGCACCGCCCTCGCCCATGGTCAGATGATGTGCAGGGAAGAAGCTGACGGTCGCCAGATCGCCGAAGGAACCGGCCGGCCGGCCTTCATACAGCGATCCGACAGCATCGCAGGTATCCTCGATCAGCCAAAGCCCGTGCCGGTCGGTGAATGCCTTGACGCTGGCCAGGTCGAAGGGATTCCCCAGCGTGTGCGCCAGCATAACCGCTTTGGTACGGGGGCTGAGCGCGGCGTCCAGCTGGGCTGTATTTATATTGTAAGTAGGCAGCTCAACATCGACGAATACCGGAATAAGTCCATGCTGGATCAGCGGATTGACCGTGGTCGGAAATCCGGCGGCAACGGTAATCACCTCATCGCCCGGGAGCAGCCGTCGTTCGCCTAGCAGCGGCGAAGTAAGCGCCGCAACCGCTAGAAGATTGGCACTGGAGCCGGAGTTGACCAGCAAGGTGTGCTTTCTGCCCATGATCTGCGCGAAACGCCTCTCGAATTCACCGGTATATCTCCCTGCCGTTAAATGGAAATCAAGCGAAGCATCGACCAGACTCATTAATTCATCCCCGTCGAACACCTTGCCGCTGACCGGCACATAATCGCGTCCCGGCACAAATGACCGGCCAGGCCAACGGCTGCTGTAGAATTGGCCGGTCAGCTTCAGAATCTGTTCACGCAAGATTGAAGCTTCTGTGGACAAAAGATCCCCTCCTTCACTAGCTGTCTGCATTTTGTGGATTTAACGGACTTAGTAAATCATTTATATGCAGGCCGGAGGTTAAATACGAATGAAAATTAATGGAATTTATTTGGACCTTGTCTCTAACCTAATGTCCAGCACCGACAAGAATCGTCAAGAATACCATATATGATCCCACCAAATAAGGAGGTTTTTATTTTGTCTACACCCAATATTCCTAATATATCCCCGTCGATTACATTGACACGGGATGATGTTGTGAACCTCTTGTTCTCTTCTATCGCTATGGAAGAGCTTGGTTTGGCGCATATCATTAATGCGGAAGGAGAGAAAATTCAGTTCGCCCTGGGTACGCTGCCGGGAATTACCGGACCAGGGGCTACCCTGCAGCAGGTGCTGGATGTGAACAGCAGCACGCAAGACATGCTGAATGCGATCTTACGGCAGGAAATGATGCTGGACTCGAAGCTGTCGACGGCCGCCAGTGTTCCTACCCTGATTGGACCTACAGGTGCTTCCGGCACCACGGGTGAAGCGGGTGAAGTCACCAGCGTCAACGGCCAGATCGGGGATGTGGAACTTGACGCTGCAGACGTAGGCGCATTTCCCATAACTGAGGAGTATTCTGGTTCTGATCTTAACTCCTTCATAGAGGCCGGTGTTTATAGCTCCAATGACCCCACTGGCCCAGCACCCCAGAATGGTCCGACGGGAGTAGCGCATCCGCCGGTCTGGACCTTGTATGTCTCCCAGGTTGGGGAATATGTGCAGCAGATCTATATCTCGAACCCTGTACTCTTCTACCGCAGCAGCCAGGATAGCGGGAACACATGGCCCAACGGCTGGCTCCCAATTGGACAACAGGGGGCGACTGGCTCTACTGGGGTTACCGGGACAGGGGTCACCGGACCCACA
Source organism: Paenibacillus sp. FSL R7-0302 (assembly GCF_038006885.1). Taxonomy (NCBI): domain Bacteria; kingdom Bacillati; phylum Bacillota; class Bacilli; order Caryophanales; family Paenibacillaceae; genus Paenibacillus; species Paenibacillus sp. FSL R7-0302. The sequence continues at coordinate 1,343,863 of NZ_JBBOWB010000001.1, read as the reverse complement.
GGGGTCACGGGCCTTACGGGCGCCACGGGCGTCACAGGTTTCACTGGCCCTACCGGTGATACTGGCGTGACAGGCTTTACCGGCCCTACCGGTGATACCGGCTTTACCGGCCCTACTGGCGTTACCGGCCATACTGGCGTTACTGGCATCACAGGCCCTACTGGCTTTACCGGCCCTACTGGCTTTACAGGCGTCACAGGCCCTACTGGCGTTACCGGCCCTACTGGCGTTACAGGCGTCACAGGCCCTACTGGCGTTACCGGCCCTACTGGCGTTACAGGCTTTACCGGTGTCACCGGCTTCACCGGCATCACGGGGTTTACCGGCCCTACTGGCGTTACCGGTGATACCGGCGCTACCGGAATCACCGGTATGACCGGCATTACGGGCTTTACAGGCCCTACCGGTATTACCGGCTTTACCGGCGCTACCGGCGCTACCGGCGCTACCGGCGATACCGGCATGACTGGCGCTACCGGCTTTACTGGAGCTACCGGCTTTACTGGCGCCACCGGGATAACTGGAGCTACCGGCGCGAACTTGAATGCTATGTTCCAGCCTGCTGCTGCAGTTTTGACTGCCACGCCAGCTACGATAGGATTGTCTGAGCTATTTAATAACAGTAACGGATCAATTACACTAACTGGTGGAAATACCCTTTCATTACTTACGGACAGCACTTATTATCTTTCATTTTCATTTAGAGTGACTATAAATCCAGGTAATGTCGCTGTAACTCAAGGGGTTGTACAACCCTATCTGAACGGCGTTGCCCTCCATATCTCCAATGTTGGAGGCAAAGGTCCTGGTCCTAACGGAAATGCAACAGCCATGACACTGGAATCAAGCGGGTTATTCCAAACAGGCCCTACCGGAAATCAGATACTTCGACTGGATGCAAGTATGACTTTTGCAGGAACGACTACCGGTACGATATATCAACCATGGTCCAATGTGAGCATCTTCCTAATAGAGTAAGCTTCATAGGCTAAGGAAATCCCCTCTTGCGAAATTGTCTTCTGGCGCAAAGAGGGGAGCTTAGCTTAAGAACCGAAGTGAAATCTAAAGTACGAGCGAAGGAGGGGTTTCATTGTCAACACCCAATTTACCCAATATTACCCCGTCCGTGTCATTGACACGGGATGATGCCGTTAATCTGATCTTCTCTTCCATCGCTATGGAAGAGCTGGGTCTGGCACACATTATTAATGCAGAAGGTGAGAAAATTCAGTATACCTTGGGGACCCTGCCGGGCCTAAGCGGCCCGCCCGCTACAGTGGCACAGCTACTGCAGGTTAACAACAACGTGCGATCCATGCTCAACACGACCTCCATGCTGGAAATGATATTGGATTCGAAGCTGGATACCGCCGCGGATCTGCCTGTTGCCGTCATCGGGGCCACCGGACCTACAGGCCCTACGGGTGCCCCCGGTGGGGCAGTTATCGTCAACGGCCAAGCCGGTATAGTTGTTCTGGACGCTGCCGACGTTGGCGCAGTATCCTATAACGAGGAGGACTCTGATTCCCCTCTGGAATCCTTCAATCAACCAGGCGTCTACAGCTCTGATGATCCTAATGGACCGGCGCCCACGATCAACCCGCCGGTCGCCCATCCAACGGTTTGGACACTGTATGTCTCCAGAGTCGGAAATTACGTACAGCAGCTCTATATCTCTAACCCCGCACTGTATTACCGCAGCAGCCAGGACGGAGGGGGCACCTGGACAACATGGGAACAGATCGGACAGAGTGGTGCTACAGGACCTACGGGCCAGACTGGTTCAGGTCCAGGCGGAACAGGCGGAAACACTGGACTGACCGGCATTACCGGTGTTACAGGGGCTACAGGAGACACGGGGGTTACCGGCGTCACGGGAGCAACAGGCGGCACAGGTGCCACGGGGGACACCGGCGTTACTGGTATTACAGGGGGTACTGGGACTACTGGGACTACTGGCGTTACCGGGGCTACCGGGGGAACTGCCGTTACTGGAGATACTGGCGTTACCGGGGCTACCGGCCTCACCGGCGATACCGGCGTTACCGGGGGGACCGGCATTACCGGGGAGACCGGCTTCACCGGGGCTACTGGCGTTACCGGGGACACCGGCGTTACAGGGGATACTGGGGCTACTGGCGTCGTAGTGACTGGAGCCACTGGCGTTACCGGAGATACTGGCGTTACAGGCGTTACCGGGGCTACCGGTATCACCGGGGCTACCGTTACCGGCGCTACCGGCGTCGTAGTGACCGGAGCCACTGGCGTTACCGGACTCACCGGACTCACCGGGGTTACAGGGGCTACGGGAATTGTCGAAGATATAAATAACCCTAATGCAATGTTCACACTTACTACCGTCACCGTGCCCCCTACTCTTACAAGACTTGTATTTTCAGAAGTATTTAATAACAGCGATGGAAGTATAACACTAGTTAGCCTTGGCCAAGGAATAGATCTACTGGCAAATCGAGTGTATCATGTTTCTTTTTCCTTTCGGATAACAGCACCTGCAAATTTTGATGTGAATTCTATTGAAATATTAACCAACCTTGGTTCAAACATTACCCATATTACCTATTTCGCCACTGAATCAGCAGGTTCTACAACCGATGATTGGGATTATACGGTTCAATCAGCGGGTATAATCCAGCCGACGGCGGGTTCAATAGAACTCTATCTCAGAGCAAGCAGTACATTAAGCGGAGGGGGAACTCAGACATTTGATGCTACTCTGTCCAACCTAAGCATTTACGAATTATTATTTTAGATTTGGCTTAAATACAGCAGCCCCTCCAGGCAGACTAAGATACTTCTGCACAAGGGGGCTGCTTATTTCTGTATTGAGAATTACTGGAATTTAAATTCCAATTTTGTTCAGTTCTTGTCTATGAGGTCTCTCTATAATGGGCTTGACTTGAAACGAAACTTTCATGGAGGGATATACAATGGGGAGACTCAGGGCCATTAATGAAAGAAAATGCACGATAGAGAACTGCGACAGAAGGCATTATGCGAAAGGGTTGTGCAAGCAGCACTACTGGCCGGCCTGGAAAGCAGGACAAAAGACCGAATCTGACACCAGTCAAGGTTCCAGTGACAATTCGCCGCCGCAGCTCCAGTTTGTTCAAGAATTTATTTGATGTTGTAGAAGGTTAAGCCTTTCCTTTGTCGAACTCATTACACTATGATGAATACAAATTCCAAATATTACTTCAAGCATTTGACTTTAACAATGTTATATATGTCTTTGCTCTTGGGAATGCACACGGTATGGCAGCAGATTTTTGCTGCTCCGCAGCAGCCCGGGGCGTCCAGAGGCGCGCTGGATTTGCGCGGCTGGCATCTCAAGAATGCCCACTCGCTGGTTCTCGACGGTGAATGGGCCTTTTATCCGAACCGGCTCGTGACAGCGAGCGATATCCGCTCAGGGACTGCCGGAGCTCCGCTCATGATGAATGTTCCGGGTAACTGGAAGTCCGCCCTGTCCGGCTCTTCTCTCGGCTACGGGACTTATGCTCTGCGTGTTCTAGTGGATCAGCCCCTGGATGAGCCCTATTCCTTCTGGGTACAGCAGATCCAGGCCTCTTCCCGGATCGAAGTCAACGGCCGGGTGTATCCGGCGATGGGTCAGCCTGCTGTAGACAGGGAGCTACACCGGCCGATGGCTGTTTCATATACGGTTGACTACCCCCTGCCTGCGGGAGAGCAGGAGATGCTTGTGCTGATCCAGGCAGCCAATTTCGAGCATGGGGAGAAGGGAGGAATCTCTTACTCCATCCGCTTCGGCGCCCAATCCTCCATTCAGAAGGAGCGCTGGTACTCCACCGCTTTTCAGCTAACCACTATCGTCATCCTTCTGCTCCACGCCCTGTATGTCTGTATCCTGTATGTGCTTGCCAAAAAACAGCGGGTCTTGCTGCTGTTTGCTCTTATGCTGATTACAACAGCTCTCTCCATTGCAGCGGACAACGATGTCCTGCTGCTAATTGTGCTGCCGCTTAACTATACGTGGATGATCAAGATCAGGCTCCTGTCTTATGTATGGATGGTCTTTTTCATGCTGCTGCTGACCTACAAATTCTACAGCGCTCAAGCCGTAGGGTGGGCCTTCAAGATCTACAGCTTCCTCCTTGTTCTATACACTCTCTGTATAAGTGTGCTGCCGATCCATCTCGTATTGTCCAATGCCACTATTTATTTCAGCCTTTTGTATATGATTCCCCCGTGCTGGATGTTTGTAATTTTCGGAATAATGGTATATAAACGGAAAAGGGACGTCAGCTTTCTTACCTTCATCGCTTCCTGTATTGTATCAGGGGTCGTATGGGGGAATACGCTGAACGGTGAACGGCAGAACCTCCCGTTCTACTCTATTGACATTCTGGCTGCTATTGTCGGATTCTCCGCCTACGGACTGAAGCAATATATCAGGCGCTCCGACGAGAGCAGAGTGCTCTATGAACAGCTGGTGCAAACAGATAAGCAGAAAGAACGCTTCCTGATCAGCACCTCGCATGAGCTGCGGACTCCGCTGCATGGAATGATCAGCATTGCTGAGACCGAATATGACAAGAGGCGGGCAGCCTGCCCTGAGGAAGAATCCGGCGGCCTGGAGCTGCTTGTCCGCATCGGGCGCCAAATGTCGCAGCTGCTGGATGATCTTATGGATCTGACCCTGCTGCGGGAGAACCGGATGGTTCTTCACCCCGTACCGTTATCGGTCTATACAATTGCGGCAGGAGTTGCGGACATGCTCCGTTATTTGACGGAAGGCCGTAACCTGACACTTCATGTAAGCGTATCCGAAGCGCTCCCGAGCGTATGGGCGGACGAGAAACGGCTGATTCAGATTCTGTTCAACCTGATCCATAACGCCGTGAAATTCACCGAATCCGGCAGTATACGGATATCTGCCGAGGAAGCGGACGGCCAGCTGCTGATCAGCATTGCCGATACCGGTGAAGGGATCGGTGAGGAAGTACTCAGCCGTATCTTCCAGCCCTATGAACAGGCGGGCGGGCAGGACAGGGGCGGCCTGGGTCTGGGCCTGAGCATTACCCGGCAGCTCGTGGAGCTGCACGGGGGCAGGCTAATGGTGGAGTCCCGGCCGGGGGAAGGCTCCGTCTTCCGCTTCAGCCTGCCGCTGGCAGACGGGGCTTCCTTCACAGACGGCAGATTCGTCGGGAGCGAAGCAGAGGAATGGCCGGACTTTACGCTGAACGCCCAGTCACCCTATTTCCAAGGCAGAGGCGAAGACCCGCTCCTTGCCGCTGCTCCTCTGTTCGCAGCAGCTGAGGAGCAGCAGGATGAAGCTGCACTCCACATCTTAGTGGTTGACGATGATCCGGTGAATCTTCGGGTACTCTCCACTATTTTGCATGAGGATATCTACCGGCTGACTCCTGTGCTCAGCGGTGAGGAGGCGCTTAAGCACCTGGGAGAGGAATCCTGGGATCTGTTAATCACGGATGTGATGATGCCTCAGATGTCCGGGTATGAGCTTACCGGCAGAATCAGAGAGCGATATTCGGCATCTGAATTGCCGGTGCTGCTGCTGACGGCGCGTGCGCGGCGTGAGGAGATCTATTACGGATTCCGGCTGGGAGCCAATGATTATGTGACCAAACCGGTCGATAGCCTGGAATTGAAGTACCGGGTTACGGGGCTGGCGAGGATGAAGCAGAGCATCCAGCATAACCTGCGCCTGGAGATCGCTTACCTTCAGGCGCAGATCCGTCCTCATTTCCTGTTCAATGCGCTGAATTCGATCTCGACGCTCAGCCAGATTGATATCCGCCAGATGCAGGAGCTGATTGACGCCTTCTCCTCCTTCCTGCGCGCGAGCTTCGATCTGATGAATACCGGGAAGCTGGTTCACTTGCGTCAGGAGCTGTCGCTGGTCGAAGCCTATTTGTATATCGAGAAGGTCCGGTTCGGGGAACGGCTGGAGGTCGCGTGGGAACGGAATTACAGCGGACTGCTCTTAATCCCTCCGCTGATCCTGCAGCCGCTGGTAGAGAATGCCGTCCGGCACGGACTGCTTAGTCTTATCGAGGGAGGCACCCTCATGATCCGCATTGAAGAGCTGGGGGATCATGTCCGCTTCGAGGTTCAGGATAACGGCAAGGGCATGGAGCAGGCTGAAATTGAACGCTTGCTGAAGAAGAACAAAGACACGGGCTCCGGTATCGGTATTTGGAACACGAACCGGCGGCTGATTGAACGTTACGGGCAGGGCTTGTCTATCCGGAGCCGTCCCGGCCATGGAACCACCGTCTCCTTTATTGTTCCCGTCCGGTGGATGGAGTGAACCCTTCCTCCACCGGCTATATCCTGTATGAGGAGGTGAGGCAATGCTTCGGGTAGTGCTGATTGATGATGAACGACTCGCTCTGATCCAGTTGGAATCGACACTCAGAGCGCTGGGATCTGCCGTTGTAACGGCAACCTATACCAATCCGCTGCTGGCCTTAAGCGAAGCGTCCGGCTGGGATGCAGATATTATTTTTCTGGATATTGATATGCCCGGGATAAACGGAATGGAGACTGCGAAGAGGCTGGAGGAGATTTGCCCCTGTTCAGCCATTGTATTCGTAACCGCCCATAACAGCTTCGCGCTGGAGGCGTTCGAGGCCAGTGCCCAGGATTACCTGCTCAAGCCCGTCCCCAGGGAACGGCTCAGTAGAACCCTTCAAAGAATCAGGAACCGCAAAAATGCCATGCATAAAGAAATCAAAAAACACTCGCTGCTGATCCGCGGCTTCAATTCCATCCAGTTCGAGCGGGATGGAATACCGATCAGAGATTTTCGCTGGCGGACCTCCAAGTCTCAGGAACTGTTCGCTTATCTGCTCTATTACCACGACCGGATTGTCGTCAAGGACAAGCTCGTTGAGCTGCTGTGGCCCGAAATCTCGCTCAAGCGGGCGTCCACCCATCTGTATACGGCGATCTATCAGCTCCGGCAATCGCTGAAGCGGTCGGACATCAGTCTCGTCATCAGTAATGCAAGCGTGGGTGAAGGTTATATGCTGGAGAGCGGGGACGCACAGATTGATTTTGTACTCTGGGAAGAAGGCATTGTCTCGCTGGACCCGGTTGGTGATCACAACGTCACGGAGCATGAAGAGCTGCTGAAGCTCTACACTGGCGATTTCCTGGGCGATTACGATTACCTCTGGGCCGAGAGTGAGCGCCAGCGGCTGAGAAATCTCTCCCTGCAGCATGCCACAGAGCTGGCCGATTATTATACCGTCAAGGAGAATATCACCAAAGCCGTCAACACCTATCAGCAGATCGTGGAGCTACACCCCTATCATGAGCCGGGCTACCTGGCGCTTATGGAATTCTACAACCGGCTGGGAGAGCTCAGCTTCGTCCAGGAGCAATATGAGAAGCTCCGCAACCTGCTCTGGCGGGACCTGAAGCTCACTCCTTCCGCGAAGGTCGAGCGCTGGTATGGGAACTGGAAGCGGCTATATACCTGACCCTTATGTATACAAAAACGGTATGCCGGCACCCCCGGTCAGGGGTTAGGCATACCGTTTCTTGTTGCACCCGCAGCTCCATTCCAACGGGAGGACCTGCGCATGGCGCTGTCCCGTCCTTTCAGTGAGAAGCTGCGGGACATGCGAATCCGCTGACATAACCGGTGTACACAGGTTCTCATGCAGTAGCTACCCATGTCAGGCGGACCCTCACTCTTTCATTGTACCCGGTAGGGAGAAGTTAAAACGCTTCTGCCCGAGGTTTAGAAATTCATGTAGACCACCTCGTAATCAGAGAAAGGCTCCATCCATTGCACAATCGTCTTCGGCAGCTTGCTGGTGCCGGGATCATTCGTATAGAACCGGACATAGGGGTCAGCGATGTCTTCCAGTTCATCCCCTTCATCGGAGTCGAGTGCAGCTGCCCAGTAATGGCCCTGCTTATCATACATGATGATGGCTTCCGTAAGGGTGAACAGCCCTCTCACGCCGCCCTGTACCACTCTTGCCCCCTTACCATCCAGATCCTTCGGCTCATCCAGCAGCTGCATACTGTACAGGAACAGATCATAATCTTCCCCTACCAGCTTACGGAAGGCTTTGTCCTCCGCCGCCGTTTTGAAGACGCCAGTGTCCTTCAGCGTGTAGACCTTCTCGTTCGGATCTCTTGTATATTCGCCGGTGTAGGTTACATTAGCTCCGGCAGAATACACCGGCGAAGGGCTGGTTACGTACAGCTTGCCGTTCAGCAGATAGAAGAAGACCACCGAACCGTCCTCTTCCTTATAGACGGCCATCCGTTTGCGGACCACTGCCGTTTCGCTCTCCAGTTGACCGGAATGGGCGCCATCGTAGGCATCCATAGAGAAGACCAGCTTATCGCTCTTCACATTGCTGAATTCCACATAAGATCCATAGAAGGGCGAATTACTTGCCATATACCATTCCCCGCTCCAATCGGCAGCCTTAGGAACCTTGAGGCCCGCTGCCGCTGCGCTAGTCAGCGCTTCAACCGGCAGCTGCCGGGTACCGTCCGGGTTGCTCCATACCCCGGCGAAGCCGGTGCCGGGAATCCACCAGCCCTGGAAATGGCCGGTCTCCTTGCCTTTGGCGTCATACTCATACATATGAGCGATTTTGCCGTTGACATTGCCGGTGAGCCTGATCGTCTGTTTGTATTTGTCATAATAATAACTGCCGGTCAGCTTGCCGCCGCTCTCCACCTTGATGGACATATGGATCGGCAGATTGCCATTGATCGCCCCTGTGAGCGGCACCTGGCCGTTCGTTACCGGACTCGGTGTTGCTGAAGCGGCAGCAGCCACCGTCCCGGCCGATGCAGCCTTCGCCTGTGCCGGAGCAGCCCCAGCTCCCGGCGGCAGCAGGATGGCAGGCAGCAGAACTGCAGCAGCCAGCAGGGTACTGATTTTACGGATAATTCTCACTATAACCCCTCCCTTTCACAACCCTCTATAACAGCTACGTTACACTGTATGCCATCAATTACCCTTTTACAAGCAGATAGAAAATAGCCCCGCTATATTTATTGCACTTATAATTTCACCAATCGCAGGCTGAGGATATGCCATATCCAAATTAAGGTATTACCGGACCTTAACGAACCAGCGTCTCATTCGCAGAGGAGTCATTCGGATGCTGTAGGTGCTGGAACGACAGTAACTGCATTTTGTACAATGGAAGGCTGGAAAAAAGGCTTCGAAATAGAATCTACTGCATTCCGTACAATGGAATGTTGAACAAAGGCCATTTTTCACCCGAAACACAACATTCTACTGTATGAAATACAATAGAATCTCCTTTTACGGTCAGCTATGCGTTTTCTATTGCAGGAAATACAATCACCTACTTGAATGTAAGGACAGAAATCGGTATCGGGTGCAGGATCAGCCCAATATCGGTAAGGGATGAAGCTGCGTTCGTAACGAAAAAACAGGGATAAGTGTATTCTGTGCAACTAGAAACAGTGAAACAGGAGTCCTTCTTCTTCTAATTGTAGTCTGTACAACTAAATTTGCCCGGATGGGCGAAAATCCAGGTATAGAGGCATTTTAATTGCACGAAATACAGCTAAACAGAGATTCGGCGGCACATCGGACGAATTAGTTGTACAAAATGCACTTAAGCCTATCCCTGCACCCTAATCGGGGTGAGTTAACCCCTCAGCAAGCCATTAGTTAAAGTAATTCTCACACGCACAAGATACATTACCAACATTAGGGTAATTCTATATATATACCAAAATTCATGTAGGAAGAGATGATCCGTATGTCAGAATATAACTCAACAAGCCGGGAGCAGGACGAATCTATAGTGAAGCTCAGCTTCCAGGCGGATGGCCTGCTGCCGAACAATCCGCAGCTTCCGGCCCTGCTGTATAAGGGTGTTCTCCGAGACCACCCGGAAGATACTGAACAGATATTTAATGCCAACGGGTGGCTGAATAGCTGGGTGAACGGCGTCTTTCCTTATCACCATTATCACAGCAATGCGCATGAGGTTCTCGGTGTGATCTCCGGCAGTGCCAGCCTCCAGCTTGGCGGAGATGCCGGGTACACCGCCGACGTTAAGGCCGGGGACGTTGTGGTGCTGCCTGCCGGAACCGCGCATAAGCGGCTCTCCGCTACGCAGGACTTCCAAATAGCCGGTGCTTATCCCGGCGGAGCGGACTACAACACGCGTCGGGCCACTCCGGAGGATCTCGCTGCGGCGGTGCCCGAGATCCGCAGGGTTCCGCTGCCGGAGCGCGATCCCATCTATGGCGAGGCCGGGCCGCTGCTGCGGCTGTGGAAGTGACAACAGTTCCTGGAGCATATACTTAAACAGCGGAGCGGGCGGAACGGCCCCCGTAAAAGCGTAGCGTTCGCCTTGATCTCCGGATTTTCAGCACTCCGCTTGTGCAGTCCAGGGATTAACTTCTGCGTTTGGCCCCCTGTTCTGCTCATTTCTCTGGCCATACTATATAATGTTGTGTACAACTATCCACTTAGGCCGTGCGCCTGAATAAAGGGGGGCACTTGGATGTATCGAGTAGCGGTATGTGAGGATGAAGAACAGCAGCGGGAGCTGGTGAAGAGGATTCTGGTCGGCTTATCCGTTAAGACGGATACCGAATTTGAAATTGAACTGTTTCCTTCGGGAGAAGATTTAATCTCACACTATGAACGGGGCGGAGCCCCCTTCCATATCCTGATTCTGGATGTGGAGATGGGCGGGATGAACGGGATTCAGGCGGCGCACCGGCTCAGAAGCCGGAAACATTTTGACGAACAGATTATCTTCCTGACCAGCTACCCTGAATATATGGTGGAGAGCTTCGACGTGATTACCTTCCAGTATCTGATCAAGCCGGTCGCCCCGCAGCTCCTGGAGGAGAAGATTCTTAAGCTGTGTGACTACTTCCAGGCGCAGGATAAGAAGTTCATGGTCATCAAGTCCGGGTATGAGGAGGTCGTCTTGCGGCATGATGATATCATCGGCATTGAGGCGGCCAAGAGCCTGACGGTCAAGAGCAAGCTGAATGTGATTACCACCACAGAGATCTATGAGACCAGAGGAATTATTGCAGAGTACGCTTCAGCACTGCGGGACAGCCATTTCCTGCATATCCACCGTTCAATTATTATCAACCTGCTGCATGTCCACAAGTTCGCGGGCGGCTCCGTGCTGATGTCGGGCGGGCAGGAGTTCCCCATCGGCCGGTCCAAAATCAAAGAGGTTAAGGATTTCTACACCAAATTCATGATCATGAAGGGCAGCTCCTATGACTCACTATAATCTGACCCTTGTCGTCTGTGTCGTACTGGTGATGTGCTTTCAGACCCAATTCTTCTTTGCCTCCGTATTTGATAAGTCCGCCAGGAAGCCTAACCGGATCATGTACTTCCTCATCTACGGGATACTCTGCTTCCTCTATCTGGTCACCCCGTTGTCCCCTCTCTTCTCCTCCGGCATAGCTCTGCTGATGATCTTCAGTATGGCGCAAGCCTATAAGGTGGAGATGAAGACTCAGGTGATCTTCTCCCTGCTGTACGCTGTGCTGATGACGGTGGTCAGCTTTATGTCGCTGTATATTTTCTCAATGATAGATTCGGTAGACTACACCAGCATGAACTCGGGTGCGGGGATTGACCGGCCGGCCTTCATCAAGGGGCTGATCCTGAGCTGCATTATTATGTTCCCTGTCATTCAGATCATCCGGCTGATCTCCAAGCGGCGAAGCGTATCCCTGCCCTACCGGTATTATGTGATGTTCCTGCTCGTCCCGCTCATCAGCACCTATCAGATCAACGTCCTTACGGTGAACAACACGAAGGATTTCTATTATTTCTTTGCGATTCTCGGCTTCCTGTTCCTGAATGTGATGATCGTCTATATCTTCGATACGATAACGGATAAGTTCCAGTTCATGCATGAGAACGCCCAGCTCCAGCACCAGATGAACTATCAGGACGCCAACTACGAGAAGACGGTGCACAGCTTCAAGTCGATTAAAAGAATCATCCACGATACCCATCAGCAGTTCCTCTACATTGAAGAGTGTATCCGGCGGGATGATCCTGCCGCGGCTCTGGAGCATATCAAGCTTACGCAGAATAAGGTAGAGGCTGCCTACCAGCGGGTCAACACCGGCCATCTGGCGGTGGATGCGCTGGTCACGAACACACTGAATATCGGACAAGCGAACGGCATCCGGATCGATACCCGGCTTAAGCTGCTGCCTGGTGAGCTTCACATCGACCGTTATGACCTGTGCGTCGTGCTGGGCAACATGCTGGACAATGCCATTGAAGCCTCCAAAAAAGTACGGCTCGCCGAGGATCGCTACATTCTGATCCAGATGCACTCCAGTGAATCCGCGCTGTTCATCCGCATCCTGAATCATACCGTCCCGGAGACTACCTCTTTGCAGAGCCGAAAGCCGGACCCGGAATACCACGGTATCGGCCTGACCAATATCTCCAGAATCTGCGAGAAGTACGGCGGCAATATGACGATTGAAGCCGGGCATCGGGAATTCAACAATATGGTGGTCCTCCCCTTCTCACGCGAAGCTTCTATATAAAATGCGCTTAAGGGATCGTAATCCGCGTTTCAGGGTTATTCGACCCACGCTCCTCTCTTCTGCCTGTATGATAACTTCAGGAAGATTACCCAAGAGACACAAGAGGAGGAATTCAAGATGAACAAGTTAACTTCAGTCGTATTGGCGGCCATGCTGGTGATCCCTGCAGCCCAGGTGTCTGCGCAAGATAAGGAGAGCCCGGTGCAGGAAACGGCCCGCCTGCTTGGCTCGAAGATCGTATCCGATTACGGTGTAAGCGGCATGCAGTATGCAATCAGGGATAAAGGTGCCATTACAGTGTCGGGCGGCTTCGGTGTGTCCGATCAGGCTGCCGGGACCCCCATCACGAAGGATACCATGTTCGGCATCGGCTCAGTCAGCAAAATGCATGTCTCCGCAGCCACGATGATGCTTGCCGAAGATCAGATCATTGACATTGATCAGCCGCTGACTACGTATCTGCCGCAGTTCAAGATGGCCGATGAGCGCTACAAGAAGATTACACCGCGCATGTTAATGAACCATTCCTCGGGCCTGTATGGCAGCCACTACGGGAACAGCATTCTGATGGATGATAGCGATACACAGAATCATGATGACCTGCTGACAAGGCTTCAGTCTGAGCGGCTCAAATCCGATCCCGGCGCATATTCCGTATATTGCAATGACGGCTTTCAGCTGCTGGAGCTGATGATTGAGCAGGTGACCGGCAGCAGCTATACAAAGTTCCTGGAGCAGCACATGAGCAGCCCGCTGAAGCTAAGCTCTACCAAGACGCCGCTGGATACCTTTAACCGGCAGCAGCTTGCCAAGACCTACTTCCCTGGACTAAAGCAGGCATTGCCCAGTGAGAATGCCAATATCCTCGGAGCAGGCGGCCTCTATTCCACAGCCGAGGATCTGACTACATTCGCCGAGATGCTGAACGGAAAGCATCCGGACATTCTGTCAAAAGCCTCTGCTACAGCGATGCAGCAGCCTGAATACAAGAACGGGCTCTGGGTGCCTGAGGAGAGAAACAGCTTCAATTACGGTCTGGGCTGGGATGCCGTAGATCTGGCACCCTTCGGTGATTACGGAATCAAAGCCTTATCCAAGGGCGGAGATACCATCATGTATCACGCTGACCTGATTACCCTTCCGGAATCCGATATATCCATCGCGGTGCTCTCTTCAGGCGGAAGCTCAATCTATAACACTATTTTCGCCACCAATGTGCTGCTGGCTTACCTGAAAGATACCGGAAAGATTAAGAAGATTCTGCCGGATGCTACCTTCACCCCTCCGGTCAAAGCGGCTATGCCTGCTGAGCTGGGAGCCTATTCGGGATTATACGGGACCGTCGGAGCAACCACCACAATAATCATTAAGGACGGGGCACTGGATCTGCCTGCGCTAGAAGGGGGGCTCATTCCTGCACAGAAGTATATCTATACCGGCAAGGGACAGTTCACAAGCCCGGACGGCAGCGCAGCCGTGAGCTTCGATAAGCAGAAGAACGGCAAGACGTATCTGAAGCTGAACACCCACCTGAACATCCCCGGGGTCGGTCAAATGCTGATGGTCACGTACGAGTACCAGAAGCTGGATGGAAATCCGCTGAATGCTTCTACGAAGCAGGCCTGGGCGCTGAGAGACGGGAAGCATTACTACGCGGTGGATGAGAAAATCAATTCCTTCTTCTACCTCTCCCCTTCCATCTTGACAAAGACGATTGAGGTTGAACAAGGCTATGCCACCGGGACGCGGATTGTGGACGAGAACACAGCCGTCAATGCGGCTGAAATTCCGGTGATGAACGGTAGAGATGCCTTCGATCTGACCTTCTCCAAGCAGAACGGTGCCGAATATTTAACCATTGACGGTAATGCTTATATCAGCGAAGATGCCGTGAAGCCGATCTACGGAGGGCCGGCCTCTACCAGCACCGTTCCGGCGGGCGGACAGAGCGTATGGTTCAAGATTGATAAGAAGGCCGCCGGCAAAACCATGACCGTTACGGCTCCCTCAAGCGGCGGATACGTTGTCTATGATGCGGACGGGATGATCGTAAGCCACTCCAGAGTGAGTCAGGGCCCGTCGGTCAAGTTGCCGCAAGGCGGAATGGCCGTCTTCGGCGGTCAGGCGGGCGATGTTTTCAAGATTGAGCTGAGATAACGCTTTCATATTTTCATCCAAAATTTCTCCCTTCTCTCAAACTTGCTTAATGGGTTACAGGTATGTTTTAATGTTATCAAATTGAATAATACTCTTATCCAGAGTTCGGTGGAGGGCATGGCCCGATGATACCGCTGTGACTGGTGTGCGATTAGCATACAGGTTACAGCACTAGAGGCATCCCGGATGCCTTGCAAAGATGAGAGGGTGCTGACAGTTGATGAGACTGCCCCCTTTAATTAGGGGGCTTTTTTATTGCAGAAAGGAGAGAACTATATGACAGCATGGATTACGGAATTTATACTCTTTTTCAAAGATTTGTCGTATGCGGGCATCGTCCTCGCCCTGTCGTTTGAATTCGTGCCTGCCGAGCTCGTGCTTCCGCTTGCCGGGTACTGGGTGTATCTGGGGGACATGAAGCTTGTGCTCACGATCCTTGCCGGTACGCTCGGAGGAACCTTTGGCCCGTTAACATTATATGCCCTGGGCCGGTTTGGCGGCAGACCTGCAATTGATAAGTACGGAAAGTACTTTTTCATCCGTCCGCATCACCTTGAAGCCTCTGACCGTTTTTTTGAGAAATACGGCAACGGCGTAGCTTTCTACGGGCGCTTCATTCCGGGCGTGAGAACGCTGATCTCTGTCCCTTGCGGGATTGCCAAGATGAATGTGTTTGCCTTCAGTCTCTACACCTTCCTGGCCATGCTTCCGATCACCTCCATCTATGTCTACCTGGGCTTCAAATTAGGGGCGCAGTGGGAGCATGTGGACGAAATTGTCAAGCCTTACATTCTTCCGGCGGCAACCCTGTTCCTGCTTGGCTTCGGGCTATACGTCTTTTCCAAGCGGTACCGGAGACGGCAGGCTTAATCCACATTATTTGCAGTTCAAATTCAGGAGGAACTCATGGAGAATTGGTTCGATTGGCTAAAATACTTATTGTTAGGGCTCGTACAGGGAGTGACGGAGCCGATCCCCGTCTCTTCCAGCGGGCATTTGATCATCGTACAACGTCTGCTCGGCATGAAGCAGAATGGGCTATCTTTTGAAATCTTAACGAATACAGCATCCTTGATTGCCATTTGCTTCATCTTCCGCAAAGACATCATGGACTTAATCACAGGCTTCTTCCGTTACTTGCAGACGCGCGATACGAAGTACCGGTCAGAGTTCATGTTCTGCATCTACATTGTGATCGGGACGATTCCCGCGGCGGTTGCTGCCGTATTCTTCAAGGATACGATCGAACGTGTCTTCACTTCCGTACATACCGTTGGCATCAGTCTGCTGGTTACCGGAGTGGCGCTCTGGCTGATCCGCAATCTTCGCGGGCAGAAAAGAGACGGCAACCTCACCGTGAGAGACGCCATCATCGTCGGGCTCGCTCAGGCGGTAGCGCTGATTCCCGGGATCAGCCGCTCCGGTTCAACGGTCATCGCCTCGATTGCCGTGGGAATGAAGCAGGAGACGGCCCTGAAGTTCTCCTTCATGCTGTACATTCCCATCAGTATCGGGGGCCTGATCCTAGGTGCATCCGATATCGCGAATGACCCTAACCGAGCTGCGCTGGCGATGCCTTACCTGATCGCCTTCCTCACCACGCTGGTCGCCACCTACTTCGCCATGCGCTGGTTCATCGGCATTATGGCGAAGGGGAACCTGATTTATTTTTCCTATTACTGCTTCGTGGTAGGTACGCTGCTGCTGATCTTCCTGTAAAAAGGAGCCGCCCTGGCGGAAATCCACCTCTTGCCCGAATGGCGTTACTCTCAACTAAAAGAGCAGCACTTCTTCCATCTCAGGAAAAGTGCTGCTCTTTTTATTGTAACACTATTCTATTGTCCCATCAGTATCTTCGCATATGGCGAATCGATCGGGATCATGATCACCGGCTCATTCTTCAGCGTGGTCACATAACTCTGCAGCGTACGGTAGAAGCTATAGAACTGTGGAGACTTGCCGTAGGCCAGATTGTAGATTTTGGCGGCTTCCCCTTCCCCTTCGGCAATAATCTTCTTGGAGTCGGCTTCAGCCTGGGCCATCAGCTCCCGGGAAGCACGATCCGCCTTGGAGGTGATCTTCTTGGATTCCTCATCCCCTTCAGACAAGTAACGCGCAGCAATGGACTGGCGGTCCGAGATCATCCGGTTGTATACACTTTGTTTGTTCCCTTCCGGCAAATCGGTACGCTTGATCCGTACGTCAATAATTTCAATGCCGTAATTGTCACGGGTTAAGGCAGTTACTACGTCTTTGGTGATCTCATCGTTAATATTGCCCCGTCCGGTATCCTCACTGATAATATTCTCATAGTTGATCTCCGACAGCTTACGGCGTACCGAGTTATATACCGCCTCATCAATACGCTGCACTCCCCCGCTGACCGTCTGAACGGTTCTTAAGAACTGCGAGGCGTTGGTAATTCTCCAGACGGTATAATTATCAACGACAATCGGCTTCTGATCCTTGGTCAGAATGTTGGTCGGCGTGCTTTCATAGGTCATCTGGTATTTGGGAAGCTCCGAGACATTCTCGATAAAAGGAATCTTGAACTTCAGGCCCGGCTCCTCCACCGTACGCATCGCTTCACCGAAACGGAGGACTACCTTATATTCCCCTTCCTTCACGATGTACATAGAGCCGGCCAGCAGAATAATCAGGACGATCGATGATATCAATAGGATGATCGGGTTTCTTTTCACTTGGCATCTCCTCCTTGCGGTGCGGCTGAAGGCGCCGGATTCACAGCAGCAGGAGCAGAGGGGCTATCCTTGGTGCTGCGCATCAGCTCATTCAGCGGCAGATAGTTCACAGTGTCACTGTTCGAGTTGGTAATGAAGATCTTGGCGTTAGGCAGGATCGTCTCCAGGGTCTCCAGGACCAGCCGGCTCTCGGTGACACTCTGATTATTGGCATATTCGGCAAAAATCGCATTGAACCGCGCAACATCACCCTGCGCATTCAGGATACGCGACTTCTTCTCGCCTTCGGCCCGCTCCAGCAGGGCCTGCGCTTCACCACGTGCCTTCGGAATGATATCGTTCTCATACTTCTTGGCGTTGTTGATCTTCGTGTTCTTCTCTTCACGGGCGTTGGTGACCTCGCGGAAGGCTTCCTCTACCTGGCCGCTCGGCGGCTCAATATCCTGGAATTTGATATCAATGATCTGAATGCCGGTATTGTATTTCTTGTGCAGGTCAACCAGCAGCTCCCGGACTTTATCCTGAATCACGGTCTTCCCGTCGGTAATCGCAAAATCCAGCTTCTCGGAACCAATCACTGCACGGATCGAGGAACTGGCCGAATTCCGCAGAAATTGCTCCGGTTCATCAATGTTATACAGATAATCACGGATATTGCTGATCTTCCACTGGACTACAGCGTCGGCAGAGACGATGTTCTCATCACCTGTAATCATCATGGCTTCTTCATCCACCGGCACAGCTCCTCCAGCCTCCTGGCGGTATCCGATATGAATCCGCTGGGTCAGCTCCGCAGGTACGGTAATTACATCCTGGATCGGATAGGGCCATTTGAAATGAAGTCCGGCTGAGCTCTCATTCGTATACTTGCCGAAGGTCAGAATTGCTGCACGTTCCTGCTCCTGCACGGTATAGAACGAAGTCGCGCCGATATACAGCAATACAGCCGCTGCGGCTACCCCCACTCCTATCCTCTTGTACATGCCCGGCTTCAACTTCGGCAGCTTAAACCCTGGGATATTATCGCCATTCTGGTTCATGAAATTCAAGATGCATCGCTCCTTTTGGCGTATTTTAGTCGTATTAAAGGTTTATATACGTGAATAAATCAAAAAAGTCGCAACTATTTCAGCTTTGTTCAAGCTTTCTGCATTTTGCTGCGATTCTCGCAGGTTTGACTGGTTATTTTACAGTACATTTGAAATGCAACATATTCGACCGTTACAATTTATTTATAGAGAGGAGGGCAAGATGTCAAAATTAATACTCGCATCTTTAGAAGCTTTGAAAAAGGCAATTTACAATAACAAAAATTTTAAAATTCAAAGAAATTTAGGATTTCAACTTACGTGTACATTCTCATTTTCTAAACCTGCCTTATTAAATAATATCGAAGAATTTGAGGCTGAGACGGATTTAAAGTTGCCAGATGATTATAAGTTCTTTTTGTCTTTGCACAATGGGATGGAACTATATAAGGATATTGAAGAATCAGCACCTCATTGGCATATTTTTGGTGTAGATGAAATTCAAGATGCACTGGATAAGTTCCCAACTCCTGATCATCTCTACGTTATTGCAAAATTCAGTGAGACTTTAATATGTGTAAATAGCGATTATGTAAAACAAGGAAGAAAGGATTATCTGTTTGAGCAATCAATCTATACCTCTGCTCGTGATCATGGTGAGCCGCTGAATCTGAGCTTTGAACTATGGCTTGATCGTTTACTTGTATCGCAGGGGGACCAGTTCTGGTTATGGAATGGGATCGCGCCAGATAATCTTAACAAGTACTTTTCATAAAATAACCATCTCAAGAAGGCTACTATATGGGAGTATACGATCCCTATTGACGAACAAATTCACCCTAACGAGTGAACCATGCTGGTAATCCTTGATGCGGCACCTGGGAAATCGGATTGTGATCGGTTTTTCGACTATAATGGGCCTGTCAGCCTTCGCACCGCTAAATGTGATCGGTTTTTCGACTATAATGGGCCTGTCAGCCTTCGCCTCGTCTAATGTGGTCGGTTTTTCGACTATAATGGGCCCGTCAGTCATCGCCTCGTCTAATGTGGTCGGTTTTTCGATTTTATCCCGCCTGTAAGCCTCTCAGTTTCATGCTGGAGTTATGCCTTGAAAGACATGTTTTTTTGCATACGTTTGACCCGTTGCACACCAAAAACCCCCGGAAAAGCGCAAACCTGCGTCTTCTCCGGGGGTTTTTCTGTAATGCTTTTAATTACCCGATTTGTTACGGAAATAATTCTGCAGGAATTCCTTGGCCCGCTCGGACTTCGGATGATTGAACACCTCGTCCGGCGTTCCCTCCTCGACGATTTTCCCTTTGTCCAGGAAAAGCACCTTATTGGCCACTTCATAGACGAAGCTCATCTCATGGGAGACCAGGATCATCGTCTGACCGGTAGCGGCGGTCTTCTTGATCGTCTGCAGCACCTCGCCCACCAACTCAGGGTCCAGCGCTGAGGTAGGCTCGTCCAGGAGCAGCAGCTTCGGATTCATTGCCAGGGCGCGGGCAATGCCTACCCGCTGCTGCTGGCCGCCGGATAGATGCTTCGGATAATAATGCGCCCGGTCCGCAAGACCTACTTGCTCCAGCTGCTCCTGTGCAATCTGTGCGGCCTCGCGGTCGTTCATCCGCTTCACGATCTTCAGGCCTTCCTTGACATTATCCAGCGCGGTCCGGTGCTGGAATAGATTAAATTGCTGGAAGACCATCGCCGTCTGCTTCCGCAGCTCCAGCCGCTGCTTGTTCGTGATCGTGCTGAAATCGACCTTGAAGCCTTCGAGATCAAGCACGCCCTGATCCGCCTGCTCCAGACAGTTGAGCGAACGCAGGAAGGTGGACTTGCCCGCACCGGACGAACCGATGATGGCCACAACATCTCCCTTGTTAATCTCGACAGAGAGATCGTCCAGAATCAGATTGCCGTGAAAAGACTTGGATAAATGGCTTACCTTAATCATCAGATCTCTCTCCTTCCCCAAGAGAACCAGCCGCGGTTCATAGCCCCGGCAGCGGAGTCCGGAATGGAGAACCGCTTCTCCAGGAATCGGAGAAGCTGCTCAATCAGAATCGTCATCACCCAGTAGATGATCGCCAGGGCGAGATACACCTCGAAGAAGCGGAAGTTGCTGCCGGAGATAATTTTCCCCTTAGCCGTCATTTCGATTACACCCGCAACGAAGGCCAGTGAGGTCCCCTTCAGCAGTCCGATCAGTGCGTTGCCCAGCGGCGGAATCGCCACCACCAGCGCCTGTGGAACGATGACTCTTCTCAGCACCTGAAGATAGGTCATCCCCAGAGATTCAGCGGCCTCGATCTGGCCCTTGTTCACCGATTGCAGCGCAGCGCGGATCGTCTCCGAGTTGTACGCCGCTTCATTGAACGCGAAGGTGACCAGCACGAAGATCATCGCCGGAATGGCATTGATATTATAGTCCGTCCCGTACTGCTGATTAATGAATTTGAGTAACAACGGAATTCCGTTATAAGTCAGATACAACTGCACAATGATCGGCGTTCCACGAATGAACGAGATGAAGACTGTGACTAACTGGCTTAACACGGGAATCCGGCGCATACGGATAATGGCGAACAACAGAGCAAACACAAGGCCGACGATCATCGAGATGACCGTAATCTGCAGACTCACAGGAAGGACCTCTAACAGACGAGGTATCGCTGTGAACACCGCGTTAATATCAAAAATCTCTCCCATGCCGTCTTACTTCCTTCCACGTTCAATTTACAGGGCGACGCTCTAACACGGTCTGACCGTCAACCGTCTGCCCTCATAGATAATTTCAGTATGATACCGTTCGTTGCTTACCTTATTAAGCCGCTCCACCAGGGAAGCCGCCGCTTCGTCCGAAGCCAGTACCGGAAGCCCGCGCTTCGTCACTGTATCATGGGTAAGTCTAAGATCAATCGGAATCAGCTCATAGCTGAACCGCTTGTCCTCCACACTCAGATCGAACATGACCAGGAAGTTCTCCGAGAACTTGCGGTCGCTGTAGAAGCCCTGCCAATTCCCTTCGCTGTCCTTGGTCCGGTTCTTGTGCAGGGTGGATGGAGCTTCATTCTCGGCATACCCGTAGGCGGTGAACATCTCCGGAGATACAATCGACTCTCCCGCTTCGAACTCCATGAACAGACTGCCTATGTTATAAAAAATAGGCTGGCCCTTGTACAGCTCCACCCCTCTGGTGAAATGGGCACCATGTCCGAAGACACAGCTCGCCCCGGCATCCACCGCACCCCGCGCGAAGGTCTCAATAAACTCTGCCGGATAATCGGAGTACCAGTTCTCATTCTCCCCTTCATGCGTATGCAGGCTGACAAAAACATAATCACTGCGCTCCGCCGCATCCTGAATGCTGCGGTAGATTTCCTGCTGATCCTGCTCATGCGCTGCCGTCTTGACGCGGGACTGTTCACCCTTCTCGAAGGTTAAATAGCCTTCAAAAAACGAGCCGAATTCATAGTAATTCTCCGATCTGCTCTTAAAGGTCTCAATCCGCTTGCCTTCCTCCATGCTGGAGGCGATGCCGATGCGCTCACTGATCTCCTTCAATGTGCTGAAGTCCTGATCGTTCACGACGTACGTACGCGACCAGCGGAGCGGGTTGACCCCCGGACGGGCCGGAACGCCGTTCCCCGGATTCGAGGCAGCGAACACTTCGCTTCTCGTTACATCTATGGTGATGATCGCAATCCGCCCGTCTGGCGTATCCACAAACACCGGCTTACGCGCTTCATGCAGGCTCATGCCCACTCCAAGCGGAGTGAGACCACGGGCTTCCGCTTCTTCGATCGTATCCACAAGACCCTGGGTCCCGTAATCCCCCGTATGATTATTCGCAAAGCTCACATAACGGATATTGAGCTTTCCGAACTCGTCCAGCGCCTTGGGGCGCACACTGGTCTGGTAGCCGCGGCCTGCCGCCGGAGCGGTATTCAGGCGCGGAGTCACGAACTCTGCATTGGTAAAAGCTTCATCGGCCCCTTGCAAGAGAGCCAATAGCTCCGGGTCCATCGTCTTATCTAAATTGCTGCTGGAGAATAATGCATCTCCCGAGACTAGAAATTTCATGTGCTCACCTTCCTCCGGTTACTCCATCAGCTCTTTTTTAGGCAAATAGTCGCCGCCAAGCTGCTCTTGGCTAATCTTCAGCAGGGTGCCGTCTGCATACATTTCCTTGATTCTCTTGTTGACGGTATCCAGCAGGGTGCTGTCCGCAGACTTGGAGAGCAGGATATAAGATCCTGGATCACTATTCTCTGTAGAGAACGCAACCACCTTCAGGTTGGTGAAACCATGCTCCTTGATGGCCTTCTCGGCAGAGACACGGGAAATGATGCGCACATCGTACTTGCCGGCTTCAATACCTTCGAACTGCTTTACGAAATTCTCGTCGGTGTAGATAATCTCTGCTTTGGCATCCGGGTTCGCTTCATTATAATTCTCCAGCAAAGTGGCACCGGAGTTGCCTACTTCTGTTACGGCCTTATAGCCTTTCAGATCTTCTACCGCCTTAAGGGTATTGTCGTCCTTGCGGACTACGAATACATTCGCATTCTCAATAATCGGGAGTGAGAAATTGTATTTGCCGCGTCTCTCCGGGTTGGAGCTGAAATTGTTCGCCCCCAGCTGGAAACGTCCATTATCCAGGCCGGTCAGAATCCCTTCGAATTCAATCGCCTGCACCTCTAGCTTATATTCCGGAAGGTCCTTGAAGATCGCCTTCATTACTTCCACATCGTAACCTGTCAACTGCCCGTCCTTCTCGTAGCTGAAAGGGTTACTTACCCCGCTCGTTGCAGCAATGATGGTCTTCGTACCGGTCCCCTCGCCGTTTGTCTCAGCGGAGCCTGCGTTATTCTTACTTCCATTACCGCAGCCTGCAATGACCAACCCGAGCAACAGAATCAGAATGCCTGGCACAAATTTCTTCTTCATTATAACTTCCCCCTCGTCTAGTAAAAGCTCTCTCTTGTTGTGCTATGATGTCCAACTTATCATAGTCATTTAGTCTGGAATTATTATGTCACGGGGTATACACGGTGTCAAGGTGAACGGGTAAAGGAATTGACGAATGCTGGCGAACGAAGTCGATTGAGGGCTGGGGCGTGCTTTAATCTAATTCATTAAAAGTCGCAGTCTTCCGGCTAACTCCTCTGCCTCTGCCTCCGTACACGAGTTCTGCTGCGCAATCAGTGCAACCCCTTTGGCGCTGTGGCTCAATCGCGGAATGAAATGGGCATGGAAATGGGGAACCCCATCGACCATGATTACGGAATAGACCCGTTCCGCCCCGGTTGACTGCTTAAGCGCCGAACTTAATTTTTTCACCAGAATTCCGTAAGAGCCTGCTTCTTCCTCAGTCATCTCAGAGAAATCGAGCAGATGCCGCTTCGATTCCAGCACCAGTTGCCCCGGAACGGATTGCTCCGCAGGAAAGTGACACACCTTCCAATGTTCATCCTCATATATGTATCCCCCCGGCGGCTGTTGAGTATTCCCCAAATGCTTCTCACAAATGAAACAAGTCGTCATGCGGATCGCCTCCTTCTGTTAGGATAGTCAACCGTGTGACTGTGACTGCTACGAAGACCGTACCACTCTCTTCCGGCGCGCCGGAACCTTGACGCCCTCCTTCTGTAGCTTACTCCAGTTGCCGGGATTGGTCAGGTCCGGGATGCGCTGCTCCAGAATGTCCTGATATTGAAGGGCCTTCTCTTCCAGATGGGCAACGCGCTGCTTGGCCTCCTCCAGCTGAAGAAGCGCCGCTTCCCTGTATTCCATCATCATGGCAAAGCGCTGCGCAACGGTCGAATCGCCTTCCAGGCAGAGGTCGACATAGGTTTTGATGCTTTCTATCGGCAATCCTGTCTGCTTGAGACATTTGATCCCGTACAGCCAGTTCATCGATTCATCGTCGAACAGCCGGATGTTGTTTTTGTTGCGCTGAATAGTTGGCACCAGACCTTTATCCGTATAGAAGCGTATAGCATGTTCAGTAAGTCCAGTTATAGCGGCAGCCTCTTTGACAGTATACATGATATTCCTCCTCGAAATGATTAGCCTTCCAGAATATCCAGAATGTCCAGCAAATCTGGTATTTTTCAATACACTCATCATACTGTAGGCATCATTCCCATATGAATAAAAAGAAAGGTCTGGCGTTTGGAAAGGGAATCTGAATCTGCAGGAGGAATATCATATGCATGACCAAGATGCATCTCAGGAAAATAATCAGCTAGATACACAAGAACCTAAACAGTCAAATGATTATCTAAATGTATTGAATCAAGCCAACTTATTAATTAACCAAAGGAATCTTGAGCAGGCCGCTGTGCTTTATGAGGAACTCCTTTTAGAAACAAAGATGACGAGAGAAGAAACATATGAGGTATACGCAAAACTTTCGGATTGCTACTTATCCTCTGGCGATGTAAATAAAGCTTTGTTATCATCGTTCCAATCCTTTACTTATGGAATTCCCCACCCTGTAATATGTTACAAAATCGGAGTTTCATTCATGGAGAACAACCAAGTAAATTTGGCAATTTTCTGGTTTGATATGGCTACAAAAGAAACAATAGCACGTGAGCATGTAAACTATGACGCCGCCTTTTCAAATTGGCTTCCCCATCTACAGTTAAGTGTATGTTATTACAAACTAGGTAAGCAAGAGAATGCTTTTCATCATCATAAACTAGCAAGAAACTTTAATCCCAATCACCCAAGCATATTATCCAACGAAAACTATTTTAATTCTATATTCCAACAAAAAGGAAGTGACTCCTTAGTGGAATCGAAAAAAAACGACTCTGGACCAATGGATGGCGATTGGAGAGTATTGGATATTAACCAAAATGATGTTCATTTCACCGGAGAGCGGATTTTAATTAATGATTTTGTTAAATTAAATTACGGAGTTGCGCTTGAAGAACATTTGTGCAGATACAGATTTTCCCAAAAGTTCGTCAAGAATAAGCGAGTGTTAGATGCCGCCTGTGGGGCGGGGTTTGGGAGTAAAATGCTGCAGGCTGCCGGAGCGAGTCATGTACTTGGCATAGATATTGATGAAGCCTGCTTGGAAAATGCGCGAAAGACTTATGGCCATGATCAGATTTCTTATACCTACGGCAATGTTAACAAGCTTGAACTTGAAGATAAGAGCTTTGATATCATTGTTTCCTTTGAGACCATTGAGCATATCGATGACGGCAGTGTATGGATCAAAGAATCCGCCAGGCTTCTCAAGGATGACGGATTCTTCATTGTCTCCACGCCTAACCGCAACCTATCGAATGCTGGTGCCTATTTTGTGGAGAAGCCATTAAATCATTATCACAAATATGAGTATACGATTGTCGAGTTTGTGGGGGAACTGCTGAAAGAATATGATATCTTGGAGCTATACGGGCAGACATTCATTCCAGATTATACTTTCCCCCAATTCCAGCTTCTCAGAAATGCGGCAAATATGAGCCCTGTAACCACACCCTATGATAATCCTGTAATTAGCGGACATGAGTTAGTAGCCCTCGGAGATGTAAAAGATCTTAATGCTGCATATGTTGTAGCTGTGTGCTCAAAAAAGCGTGCCCTCTTCATAGACAAATAAAAACGGCAATGAGACAGGACCGGCCATTGGGCCGGTCCTGTCTTTGTTTGATGATGTCATTATCTCTTGAAAAAAAATAATAATCTCTACTTGACTTCGTGTAACACGAAGGCGTTAGGCTCATAATACACTATATCATCCATAGGAGGACAAGATCATGCAGACTGTAACCTTGAACAATGGAGTGACCATGCCGATTCTCGGCTTCGGGGTTTACCAGATTTCGGATAGCGAGGAATGCGAGAACGCGGTGTATGAAGCAATTACAGCCGGTTACCGCTTAATTGATACCGCTGCCGGTTACCTGAATGAAGAGGCAGTGGGCCGCGCAATCAAACGCAGCGGCGTCCCGCGCGAAGAGCTGTTCATCACGACCAAGCTGTGGATTCAGGATGCCGGGTACGAGAGTGCCAAGCTGGCTTTTGCCAAATCGTTGAAGAAGCTGCAGCTAGATTACCTTGATCTATACTTGATTCACCAGCCGTTCGGTGATTATTACGGAGCATGGCGTGCGATGGAAGAGTTATACCGCGAAGGCTCAATCAGAGCCATCGGCGTCAGCAACTTCATGCCCGACCGTCTCATGGACTTGATCGTCCACAATAAGGTCGTGCCCGCCGTCAATCAGGTGGAGACGCATCCATTCCACCAGCAGTTCGACAACGCTGCTTTTATGAAGGAACAGGGTGTGCAGATTCAGTCATGGGGACCGTTCGCTGAAGGACGCAACAACCTGTTCAGCAATGAGGTGCTGTCCGCAATTGCCGGCAAGCATAACAAATCGGTCGCCCAGGTTGTGCTACGCTGGCTTGTTAAGCGTGATATTGTTGTGATTCCGAAGTCCGTGCGCAAAGAGCGGATCGTGGAGAACTTCGATATTTTTGATTTTGCGCTGAGTGCAGAAGATATGGCTCAGATTGCTACGCTCGACACGGGCGAGAGCCTGTTCTTCTCCCACCAGGACCCGGAAATCGCCAAACGTCTGGGCAACTGGAAGGTTGATCTGTAGGTTCGATAGCAAAGGCCCATGCACTGGCTGCATGGGCCTTTTACAATTTCATACAGACAGGTCAGCACATACGGCTCTTTACCCTTTCCTAAGCCGGAACACGGACAGCCTCCCTTATTTTACGGATTCCGCACAAATCTGACAGCATCGGCGGCTACATACCCGCTGGTTCCGTTGTTACGGATGGTCACGCTGCCCGAGGTACCGGCTGTAAAGGTATAGGTGCCGATGAAATTCCATACCCCGCCGTTTGCGGTCTGGTCTATACTCTGCGTAGCCGTCCCCCCGGCATGAACGATGTCTAAGGGAATCGCAGTGGCGCGGTTGATATGCTGCGGCCACATCATATAGACGCTATAGGTAGCTGTGACGGGTAAGTCTGGGGTGAAGGTCACACTTTTGCTGCCTTTGCCGCTGTTGTCATCATGCAGATAGTTGACGCCGTACCGGTCAGTCTGCACCGCAGCGGTCTTCCAGCTTCCGCTCTTCAGCACTCCGGTGGTGTCATTATTGTCCACAATCACCTCTTCACCAGGCAGGGTCGGCGGCGTGCCGCTGCCCAGGTCAAAGGATGCTTTGAACGTCTTGCCCTTGGCCGCGCTGACATTCACCGTTAATTGGATGGTCGGGCTGAGCTGTGTCACCGTTATCCCGGCATCCGCCGTATATCCGCTTGCCGAACGGTCCAGTTCCACCTCAATTACGCCGGTGCCCGCTTGGGTCGGATCGCTGACAGACAGCTCCAATGTATCCCCGGCTTCCCGGGTCATCACTGCCGCTTTCTTGTTAACAGCGATCAGATCGGCGGAGCTTAGCCCATCCTCCCAGAAATTCGCTCCGATGATGCCGAGTTTCGTTTCTTTTACCGCCTGAACACTGGATGAATTCGCCAGCACTTCAATATCTGGAGCAGCAGCATAAGCGCCCACTTGAGCAGCGGACTTGCCCGGAAGCAGCACATATTCATATTCGCCGTTACTCGGATTGACACCATGATCCAGCCATAAGGTCATATAATTGCGGGTGACCGGCGTGGAAGGTGTGACCGGACGGGGGTTGATCTGCTTCCAGTTGCCTGTTCTGGCCTCTCTCTTAGCGGCAAGCGATACCTTCTGCGGAAAATAATACCCCGTATCCGCACCGGCGGTGCTTCCCGACAAATGAGCCCACTCCACCTGATCCATGGTATCTGACCATGCCAGCGTGGATGGCTTCACTTCACCATTTACAGTAAGCGTATTGCTGCCCGCCGTGTTCAGCTTCCGGTTCTCAAACGTAGTCTCCACAGCAATATTATCCGTGCTGCTAATGCCCGCGCCGAGCGCAACCACTTCGTCATCGAACATAAACCAGGATTTCTTGGCTTCAAGCGTATGACCCGCATACTGCAAATCCATACCCGAGCTTCCATATAGATTCTGGATATCGGTGCCGCCGGTCCACGGCTTGGTGCTGGTGTGGCTGCTTGAAGAGGTCTGGGACAGCACCGTTGTTCCCGGCAGGCGGTAACTATCAACAGTTGGCCAGTAATCATCACTGTATTGTCCAAGATCACTGTTATATAAGCTGGTCATACCGGCCGAGGTATACCAGGCTTTGGCGTTCTCGCTGTTAATCGCTTCATAACTGCTGATCCGGCTGGAATACATCGCAAGCCCGAAGCTATAGCCCGGCCGGTGCTGAACAGCCCGGTCCATCGCCGAGAACTGCTTATAACCAATAAGTTCTGCCGCCGGTTCAATCAACGGGTCCCCGGTTATAGTCTTGGCCTGAGCGATAGCGGGCACGGGGGCATCTGCATAGAAGGACTTGAACGTATCCGCTAGAATCCAGCCCTTAAGCATCCTTTTAACATCGGCTGATGGAGCAGGCGGCGCGATTGCGGACAGCAGCAGAATCCCTTGCATCACCCGGTGTCCCGCTTCATGGTCCTGACTGTAATGTCTGGAGATTTCCCGGCCCCGGACCATGTCCATTATCGCACCCTTGTACATCACCGGCTGATAAGAGTTATACACCCAATCCCACACATTGGACTGCTTTGGATCAGCGACCTGCCAGGAAGAGCCGTGAAGCATCACCATCAGATCACTGACCGCCAGCAGCAGATCAATTCCATAACCTCCGGTGTAGGGGATATTGTTATGCTGAATGAATGAACCATCCCGGTAGAAGCCGTCTCCGCTAAGCGTATAACTGAAAATAGAGGACAGGCCATCACGGGCAGCGGCGATCTTGGCTCCGTCTTTGACGAGGATTCCCCGCTCGCCTACAACTATCGCTTTCCAGGCACGGTTAGCTCCTGTCAAGGTAACTGCGGGCGAGAAGCGTTCCACCGCTGTCATATAATTAGCAATTTGAGCCGGGCTTAAGATGTCATACATCAGCACCGCCGTATCGTTAAGCTGCATGGGAATGCCAATTTGCCAATCCCACCAGTTGCTCGTTCCGCTGGCAGTCGGCGTTACCGCCTCGTGATATCGGGTAGTGTACATATAGTCGAGTGCAGCCACGATATCGCTTCCGAGCTGACTATTCTCATGCAGCGCCGTACCGGCAGTAGCATACGCGAGCGACATCGTCTTCAGCCGTTCATAGGTTACCCGGATATGAATCGAATTCCCGATGCCCGGGTTATCGCTCCACAGATAAGTACGGCTCGGCGAGGTATTCATCGTCTGCCAGTAACCGTCCGCTTCGTTCGCCAGCCTGGTCAGAGCTGCGGCAACATCAGCATCCGTCGTATTCAGGGTGGCCCCTCCTGTAAGCATCACCTTCCGATTCTCCCGCATCCCGTCGAATTCATCCGCAGCACGGGCGCGTTCTGCTACTCCTCCCAAGCCGCTGACCAGCAGCAGTAGCACTAACGCCACCAAGCCGCTTTTCATGAGTAACCTTCTCGTTAACGTTCCTCTCATTAGCAACCTTCTCATCCATAATCCCCCTTTGCATCATATTCAACATGTTCACGAAACAGATAGTCTGGCTTTCTGGCATAGACAAGCTTGCTGTTCCTGCGCTCATGTTGCGGCTTTCCTTCATACGTTAGCTTGCTTTTCCTGCACCAATGTTCCAGCATTCCATATCACGCAAACTTGCTGTTTATGCGCTCATAGTTCAGCTTTCTTTCACACACAAACTTGCTTTGCCTACTCATAGTTCAGATTTCCCACACATAACCTCGCTTTGCCTGCTCATAGTTCAGCTTTCCCACATACGAACTAGCTTGTTGTAAAGCGCTTTCATTTAATAGTATAGATAGAGTCCGGTAGTGAAAGAAACTACGTGCATTCGAGAAAAGGTATGATATTTCGAGCGTTCCGGCAAAGATGCCCCTCATTCCCGCCTGCTGCCCACCTTTGACGGATTGAGGTGCACTTGTGCCCCTCATTCACGCCTACCGCACACTTTCGGTCTACTCAAAGGGATTTATACACCTCATTTCCTCATTTAGCTAACTTTCGGCTCAACCAAAGGGATTTATACCCTTATTTTCATCATTAATCCAACTTTCAGCTAATTCAGAGGGATTTATCCCTCTGAATCTCCCAAAAAAGCCGCAAAACCTTGCGGCTTGCGGCGTGCAGCTTGCGGCATGCGGCCAGCAGCTTGCGGTTACGGGTTAAATTTTGGTTTACGGTTTACGGTTTACGGTTTACGGTTTACGGGTTGGTTTACGGGTTGGTTTACTATTTACGGCCTACTGTTTGCGCTTTGCAGCCCGCGGTTTACGGCCCGCGACTTACCACCCACAGCTTAATAACTTAGTACATTTCATAACTAAGCTTAGAGTCCAGCTCACCCTCACGGTCAAATGCTGCATATATACAGAGCTGACCAGCCGGGGTATCCCCGGCATCGTAGCCGATACGGAAGGAGTGGTCTTCGGCGAACGTCAAGTCGGCCAGCACCAGCTCATTCACATCTTCATCAGGATGAGCGTCCGCAATTAGCTGCAATACCTGGTTAAGCAGCTCCTCCAGCTCTCCCCATACCTTTTGAATCCGGAGAGTCAAGCCGCTCATTGCGGCCTTAGTGTGAACTTCCGCTGTAACGGTAAGCTCATTCCCCCTGATTTGAAGCTGCGCCGTATAACAGGTAAAGGTAGTGTCATATTGAAAAATCCCTACTCCCTCCACACTATGCTCCGGCTGCGTAATGAGGTTATTGGCAAAATCCAGTTGTACAAGCTGCGAATGGAGACTCGTATCCAGTACCGTAAGTTTGTTCTCAGAACAATAGAGTTCGGTCAACTGCGTATTGTGGCTGAGGTCCAGACTCGTAATATGATTATTGAAGCATCGCAGACTCGTAAGAGACGGATTGCCACTGGTGTCCAGACCCGTTAAGTGATTATGATTGCAGCGGATTTCCGTCAGCTCTGTACAGCTTGTCATATCCAGCTCAATGATATAGTTGCTGCTGCAATCGACCCGCTCCAGCGCCGTATTGTCACTAAGCTTCAATTGATGCAGCGAGTTATAACTGCAATTCAGTACCTTGAGCCGGGGATTGCTGCTTAACTCCAAGTTGGACAATATATTCTCATGACACTCCAGCGTCTCCAGCGCAGGATTCTGGCTAAGGTTCAGCGTACGGATATGATTCCTGCTACAGTCCAGTTCCTTCAACAGCCGATTAGGCTGAGTATTCAGTTCAATCAGCCGGTTGCTCCGGCAGTTCACAGTCATCAGTTCCGCATTCCGGCTAAGCTCAAGCACAGTTAACTCGTTATACGAACAATCCAGCTCCTGAAGCGCCGTAAAGTGTCCGATCCCCTGTAGACTTGAGAATTTGCAGCCCTCAAGCTTCAGTATGGTCACGCTGTCAAGATCACTCTTGAAGATTGAATCACGGCCACCGCAGAAATTGTCCCTTACGAACTGCCTGAATCGTTCATCTGCGAAATCTTCGGTTATTGAAATCTGCATGGTACTCCCCCTCTAAAATCATTGGGATTATTCTACCATACTCCGCAGTGTCATTCACTTGAAGCTCACATTCATAGATTCGCCAAGTCCCAAGCTCAAACAAGCTCCACATGGAACGAGGCGCCCCCGGCACCGTCAGGGTCGAACAGCAGCCTCACCTTTCCGGGGTCACCAAGGTCAACCATGATCCGGTCTGACTTGTGGATCACAGCCGTAACAGGCCGATCGACTTCAAGCTCCACTTCGATTGGACGGCGCTGCAGTTGTGTCGGATCGGCTATAGCCAGACTCCAGCCTGCCGGATTCTTGTGCAGAACAATAGAGGCTGGACTGCTGCAAGCAATCCCACCGCAGCTATACCAACAGGGCTGCCAGAAATGCACGGCAAATAGCCCCAATCCGGTATCTTCCACCGCGTGCACCTGGTCATTCAATTCCACAATCCGTAAGCTTGAATCCCCGGCGAAATCAGCCGTTTCTTCTTCACTCCAGCCAGGCAACAGCACATAGGCATAAGTATCCCCCTCCGGCGCTGTTCCATGATCGAACCAGAGCGTCTGATAGAATCTCTCGATTACCGCAGAGGAACCGGCGTCATTGATAGCCTTCCAGCTTCCTTGCCGGGCCTCGCATAAGGTATGGACACGGCAGCTTGCCGGAAAAATAATCCCCACATCCGCTTCCCTATCACCGCCAGCCATATGAATCCACTTGGGGTCAAGGAGTTCGGTCTCCGCATACCCCGGAGTCCGGCAAATCTCTGTTCCGTCTGCTGTAATCCTATTGTCGCCTGCCGGGTTCAATTTCCGGTTTTCTATAATCGTTTCCACTCTGGCGGAATTCCGGCTTTGAATACCCGAACCTAAGGCAACGATGCGGTTACCGAACAAAAACCAGCTTTTGAGCGCAGTCAGTCCACCAGCTTCATTAACAACATCCTGAAGCTCCATCGCAATGGCGCCGTATTGGTTATGCAGCACAGCCCCGCCAACGTAAGCTCTATGGCTTAAGCGGCCTTGCCCAGATCCATCCTCCTGCAGTGTCTTCGTTACCGTAGTTCCAGGCAAGCGGTAGGAATCAACCGTCGGCCAGTAGTCATCCGCATATTGCCCCAGGTCGCTATTGTACAGAAGACCCATGCCGTAAGAAGTATACCAGCCCTTCAGATTCTCTCTGTTGATAGATTCATAGCTATAGATCCGGCTGGAGAACATACTAATAGAGTAGGCAAAACCAGGACCCCGCAGCACCGCCCGGTCCATCTGGGCAAACAGCTTGCAGAAGGTCTCTTCCGGGGCAGGGGGCATAAGTCCATCGTCCAGCAACGTCCTCGCCTGGGCTGCGGTATCCGGCGGCGCTTCGGAGATATACGGTTTATAGCTGTCGGCAACCATCCACCCTTTCACCCTGGAGAGCAGCCGTTCCTGATCCGCCTCACCCAGTATGCGCGAGAAGCGTAAGCAGGAGGTAATCACGGCATGTCCGCTCTCATGATTCTGCGAATCCTCACGCGAAACTTCCCGGCCGCTCACCATATCCAGCATAGAACCCCTGAACATAAGCGGTATGAAGGAACGCTCTATCCACTGGGCTGTCAGATCCCGGGCCTCACCCGGCAATGCCCAGGGGGTACCGTGTAACCACACCATCAGGCGGACCACATCATGCAGCAGTGAAACCCCATATCCCCCGGTGTAGGCATACTTGTCATGCTGAATAAAGGAGCCGTCTTCATAGAAGCCATCCCCTTCACTGGCATTCCTGAACAGCGGAAGCAGCGCATTCCGGGCGGCGGACAGCTTCTGCCCGTCGCCCTGAATCACAGCAGTAAGGGCAGAAGCCGTAGATTTCCAGACCAGATTCGCTCCGGTACACGGCAGGGCCTCAGCCGCGAACCACCGCGCATGAAACGCCGGATCGCCCACATATTTGTCTACGGGGAGGAGCAGGTGCTCTAGGAACTCCTTATCCAGCAGCTCCTCCATGAGCAGCAGGGTCTCCAGCAGCGCGATCGGCACCCCAATCTCCCAATACCACCAGTTGCCATAGGGCTGACAGGTTTCGTTGTATTTATGCTCAGACAGCCATTCTAATCCATAAATGATCTTTAGCCTTAATGAATAGTCCATATCATAGGGACACTCGGGAGACTTCAGCGCGATGGCCATCTCCTTCAAACGGAGGATGATCTGAAATACATCCGCAGCATTCTCCTGAACCGGAATATCTGCCCACAGAAGTTCCTGTTGAATGAGCATCGTGTCCAGATCATTGCTGACCCGCTTCAGCGATTCAGGGCGAAGCTTATCTCCAGAGATGTATTGCAGCCATTTGTTTTTTAAGCTCTGCATGGATATTCTCTCCTTGAGCCGACTGCCCTACCTTGACGGTTGTTTATCTGGCTCCCGCTCCGCGAGCGGAGAAGGTGGAATTAGGCTTCCCCACTCCCCGGGTTCAGCACCCAGCTCCAGGAGAAGCGTGCCTCCTCCGGCGATTTCTTCATGGCGGACCCAGGCCCGGTTCAATGCCTGACCGTTAAGCGAAGCAGACCGAATATACCTTTTACCGGACCCGCTGCCTTCTCCTTGCGTATCAATCGTCAGAGGAACCAGATTCGCCTGTGCGCCCAGCATCAGCGTCACCTTATTGAATACCGGGGGAACGAGGAAATAGAGGTCTTGACCCATCAGGGGGTACAAACCCATAGCAGAACAAATGAAGAAGGCACTCTGGCAGCCCATATCCTCGTTATCCCCTAGTCCGTCACGTTCAGCCTTGAAGTAGGTCTCCAGACATTCCCGGACCCGGTCCGCCGCCTTATCCGGTCTTCCTGCATAAATATAGAGATAAGGAATATGCAGCATGGTTTCTTTGGAGTTATAGAATCCCCCGTCAAAAAAATAATCCAAATGCCGGATGAATGCCTCCTTCCCCCCATGCCGTTCAACCAGTCCATGAAAATCATGATGGGTGCTGAACGACCATTGCAGGCTGGTGCCCTCATAGAAATACGGATCATTCCATGAATCCGGCAGGCAGGATTCTGGGTCAAAAGACCGTGCCCATTCCCCTCCGGGCAGCCGTGGCGCAAAACATTTCAGATCCTCCCGCCACAGATTCCACAGCTTCTTCGAGCTGTCGTAGTACTCTGCTGCCGTCTCCGCCTGCCCAAGCTCCTCGGCTAGACGGCCGATACACCAGTCCTGATAGCCATATTCCATATGACGGGACACACAGTTCTTCTTCACATCCGTGGACAGATACCCCAGAGTATGGTAATCCTTCAGATGACGGCCATAGAGCCAGGTATCCGGCGAGGGAACCTCATTATTCTTGCGCATCTGCTTCAGGGCCTTCGCATAGTCGATGCCCTCCAGCTTCTTCAGCGCCGCTTCACAGAACAGAATATCTGCGGAGCTTCCCCCTTGGATCATGGCGCTATGCCCCAAGATCCAGGCGTCCGGCAGCCAGCCGGTATGATTCGCGATATCCAGCAGACAATTCAGGATATCCGCTTCAAGCTGCGGATCGAGCAGTGTAATCAACGAATTCGCGTTCCGCACACTATCCCAGAGCGCGTACAGGTCGGTATAATGCCGGACCCCTGATTTCCAGGCAAAGTTCTCATCGTCAACTCCGAGGTCACTCGGCATACAGAACAGACGGGTCATCAGGGTATAGAACAGCCGGGTATGCTCTCCGCTCCCCCCTTCCACGGTGGCCCTGCTGAGTTTATCCTCCCAGATGCCACTAGCCGCCTGGCGGATGTCATCGAATCCGGCGGACGCTTCCCGGTCCACACTGGCTCTGGCCTTGCCGGTACTTACATAAGAAATGCCAGTCTTCGCCACCAGGACTCCGCAGTTGCCGAAGCTAAGGGAGGCCTTGCAATTCGGGCCATCCACAGACGCCCCTTGGCGTACTCCGCCCGCATCCATCAGCATATGGCTCTGTATCGGCTGGTCGAAGCGGATATAGAAATAGACGGAATAAGGGAATTCATGCCCCCAGCCCCCGCGCAGGTCGCTGCGGCCTGCCAGCTCATATTCGGATAGAACTTCAATATATCCCCCGGTCGAAACTCCGGTGGTCTTCCCCGGCTCATCCCCGCCAACCTGAATGACTGCCCCTCCGTCAATCAGCAGGCCCGCCGATTCATCCGCCGGATAGCTGTAACGGTGGACTCCGGTCCGCATCGTGCTGGTCAGTTCAGCCTGGATAGCGGCAGGCAGCAGCTTCACGCTGTAATACCCTGCTTCGGCATGTTCATCCCCCTTCTCATAGGGGTCTAACTGAAACCGCGGCATTCCGGTATAGGGGGTGAATCCGACATTGCCATAACGCCCGCCGCCACCGGTTCCGCTGACATGGGTATGGCTGAACCGGATAATCGGCCGCGAGCTGTCGTACCCGTGGGATAGGTGCGGCGGCAGGGTATCCGGTCCAAGCCTTACAATGCTGTTCGGCAGATAAGGCCCGCACAGGCAGTTATTCTCCCCGTCCACGCCGATGAACGGATCGACATGGTCCACTCTTCTTTTACTCAAATCAGGTCCTCCTTCCTTGCCATGAATCTATTCCCTCTACCAAAAGATTTCATGCTCTCCCTTGAGCTTCAGCAAGGCTTCCAGGAAGAAATAGTCGCCGTAAATGATCGGCACCTCGACTTCCGCACCAGCCGGGAAGCTGCCGGTCCCCTTGGTAATGAGCGCTTCTTCCGCCGGGTCCTCCGGCGCGTAATGGCGGAACAGCGATTCCGTGATGGCACTGCCGAGCTTCCGGTACCGGTCGGCTTCTTCACCCTCCAGCAGATAAGCCATCTCCAGCATTCCGCTGGCCGCGCAGGCAGCAGCCGTGGAATCTTTGGCCCATAGCTGATCGGCAGGCGCGCGGAAATCCCAGGGCGGCACCAGATCCTCCGGCAGCGCAGCAGCGAAGAAATCCGCTGCCGCCTTGGCAGCATTCATGAACCGGATGTCACCCGTATACCGGTATCCGATCGCGAATCCGTAGATCGCCCAGGCCGATCCGCGCGACCAGGCGGAATCCGGACTATACCCTTGTCCGCCCAGCGCTTCGATCCGCTCTCCTGTCTCAGGATCGAAGCGGACAATATGATGCACCGAGCCGTCCTCCCGGATGAATTCCCGCAGCGCCATTTCCGAATGGGCGACGGCGATGTGACGGTACCGGGGGTCCTGCAGTTCCCCGCTGGCCCAGTACAGCAGTCCAAGATTCATCATGCAGTCGATGATTGCCAGACCTTCACTGCCTTCATGCAGCCAGGCACGGATGAAGTTCCCCTTGAGATTGAACCGGCTGGCTAAATGGCTGGCAGCGATCAGCCCTCTTCTCCTGGACAGCCGGTTACCGGTGAGCTTGTAATCGGCAACCGCCGACAGACTCCAGAGGAATCCGTTATCATGATGGAGCTGTTCATATTCCTGAAGAGGCGCGTCTAATTGCTCCTCGCAGCTCTCGGCAATGCGCCGGTATTCCTCATCGCCCGTGGTCCGGTAAGCCAG
This sequence comes from Paenibacillus sp. FSL R7-0302, assembly GCF_038006885.1. Lineage (NCBI taxonomy): Bacteria > Bacillati > Bacillota > Bacilli > Caryophanales > Paenibacillaceae > Paenibacillus > Paenibacillus sp. FSL R7-0302. Next base: position 1,306,308 of record NZ_JBBOWB010000001.1, on the reverse strand, counting down.
CCACAGAATGCCCGGCCAGAATCCGTTGGTCCAGCAATCCGGGTCACGCGCATCATATTGTCCGCCGTAGGTGGCATTGGGGAAGGTGGCGCCGATCCGGCTCCGTGTGCGGCTTAATTTGTGCTGGGCATAGTCCCAGGCTTCGTTGATCCAAGTCTCCATAGTCTCTAGGTCTTCCTTTCTCGTCTACAAATTAGAGGGCAGGAAGTCCGGAAACACGGACCTCCTGCCATCCTTTCCACTGTCTGTTATTGCGCTGCTTTCCAGGCATCAATCTGGGTCTGCAGTTCGGTCTTGACCTTCTCAATGCCGGCTTTCTTCAATTTCTCATTGCGTTCCGTAAGCATCTTGGCAGGGTCAGGAATCGCCCCTGTGCTGGCAGCCCGGTATTCACCAATGACCGAGGTTAGCTGGGTAATCTCGTTCTTCACCGGCGATTCATCGAAGACGAAGCCCAGCAGCGGCGAACGTTTGGCCTCATCATTGAATTGCTTCCAGCTTGTATACAGATCATCCGGCTGGCCCGGCTTCAGATAATTGATCAGCTGATTGCCGACCACCCAGAACAGGGCAGAAGTGCCATACCCGGAATCGGCAATCGGCTCGATCCGGTTCTCGCTGATCTTCTTGTAATGGGTGCCTTCGATCCCGTTAACGAACAGGTTCACGGCATACGGATCGGTATGCAGCGCATTCAAGACCATCATCGCCCGCTCCGGGTCTTTGGAGGTCCGGGAGATGGAGAACATCGATCCGGCTGCCAGATCCGTGGTCACGATAGGCTCTTCAATTACCTTGGACACGAAATCATATTTATTGTCCGAGGCGATTTTCAGCTCAATATCCGCGCCCGGCTTCCAGACCGCCTGCTGCATCCAGATCTTGCCCTGCTTGCGTAAATCCCCGATCTCTGTCGTTGTAGTCGCAGCATCGCTGTTGATATAGCCCTTCTCGTAATAGCTGCGGTTCAACTCATACTCCGCTTTGGCAATCGCGGAAATCTCGGGATCGACCACCGACTTAATCTGGATGTTATCCGTATTTGTATAGTCGTATAAGAATAACGGAATCTTGTTCGGCGTCGGTCCGATGGCGCGGAAGTTCGAGCGGGTCTCATACATCATGCCTTCGCCCGACTCCTTGATGAAGTCCAGAATCAGCTCCGGCTCCTTCTCCTTCAGCAGCTTGAACCAGGGTTCAAAGTCCGACATCGTCTTAATGTCGTCAATCGGAATATTGTACTTGTCGATGATATCCTTGCGGTACGTGTAGGCCTTGCCTTGGGTAATCTCTTTGTTGGTCGGAATGCCGTATAATTTGCCTTTGTAGCGCGGAGCCTCCAGATAGATCGGATTCAGGTTCTCCGTAATGCCCTGCCCGTATTTGGCCAGCAGGTCATCGAGATCGAGGAACGCGCCCTTGGCCACATTGCCGAAGAAATTAAGCCATGAGGCGGTAAATACCAGATCCATCGGCTCACCGGCATTCAGCATCAGCTCGGTCTTCTGCTTGTATTCGCTGGAGGCAATCGGCTGAAGATCCACGGTGGCATTGAATTTCTCTTTGAAATATTCACTGAGCTTCGCTTCCACCAGCGCATCATCCCGCTGCGGCGCCCCGAAGTAGATAATCGAGACCTCGTAAGGCTTCAGTGCTTCCGCGCCACCGGCAGGCTCTGCGCTGCTTGTGCTGTTCGTGGCAGCCGCGCCGCTGGAAGCTGCAGGTTCGGCAGAACCCCCGTTATTACCGCCTGAGCACGCTTGCAAGGATAACGCCAGAATTAGAGCCATCGCCGTGAATAGCGTTCTGCGCCCTTTTAACTTTGTCATATGAACCCTCCTGTATGATCATGCTTTTATATAGAACGGCAGGCAGCCTGTGCTGATGCCGGTTCCACCATGCTTTAACCTTTCACTGCCCCTACCGTCAGCCCTTTGACAAAATACTTCTGAAAGAACGGATACGCAATCAGAATCGGTCCCATCCCGATCACCGCCATAGCCATCTGCAGGGATTCGTTCGGAAGATTCTTCATCATATTGGGATTCTGGGCAGCCAGCTCCACATTATTGCGCAGATACTGCACATCGTTGAGGACACGCATCATCAAATACTGCAGCGGATATTTGTCCTCGCTGGTGATATACAGCAGCGCATTGAACCAGTCGTTCCAATAGCCGATCGTACTGAACAGGGCCATGGTCGCCAGGACCGGCAATGAGAGCGGCAGAACGATCCGCAGGAAGATTCTCAGCTCCCCCGCACCGTCAATTCTGGCCGATTCGATCACCGCCGGATGAATGGTCGTCTGGAAGAAGGTCCGCATAATAATAACGTTGAACGGCACAATCAGCATGGGCAGAATCAGCGCCATATACGAATCCTTGATATGCAGCGCCTGCGTATAGATCAGATATCTGCTGACCATCCCGCCATTGAACAACATCGTGAAGAACAAGAAGAAGGTAAACACATTACGGAACGGATAATCCGCACGCGAGATGGGATAAGCATACATTGCCATGAGCAGCACGCTAAGCGCTGTACCTGCAATAGTGATGGTGAAACTCACGCGATATCCCGACACAATCGTCATCCAGTCCTTGAAGATCGACTCATAGGCAATGAAGGACCACTTATTCGGAATGAAGCTGTACCCCTGAGTCAGAATGGACTGCCCGTCTGTGAAGGAGACAATGATCACAAGCAGAACAGGCAAAAAGCAAAGGAGTGAGAGGATCACAAAGGCCAGATTTAAAAGTACATTTGATAATGCGGAGTTTCCGCCGATCGAGCTGCTGGTGTCATTCGCCATGATGATTCTCCTTTGATTAGAATAATGCCTGTTCCCGGTCAATCCGTCTGACCATACTGTTGGTGGCAATGACCATAATGAAGCCCACCACCGATTGGACCAGCGCCGTCGCCGAGGACATCCCGATATCATTGAGCTGCATCAGGGCGCGGTAGACATACGTATCAACGGTATCTGTTACCGGATACAGCGCTCCTGAATTCATTGGCACCTGGAAGAACAGACCGAAGTCGGAGCTGAAGATGCTGCCCATGGACAGAATCGTCATAATAATGATGACCGGCCGTATAAAAGGGAGCGTGATATGCGTAATCTGCTTCCACTTGGAAGCTCCGTCAATCAGCGCCGCCTCGTAATATTCCGGATCAATTCCGGCAATCGCCGCGATATAGATCACTGCGCCGAAGCCCGCATGCTTCCAGGCGTTGACAAACACCAGGATGTAAGGCCAATATTCCTTCTCCGAGTACCAGAAGACCGGATCTTGCCCGAAGGCCTTAAGCACTGTTGCATTAATGAAGCCGTGATCCGGCTGCAGGAAAGCGTATACGAGATAACTCACCACTACCATGGACAGGAAGTGCGGCAGGATGATGAAGCTCTGGTACACCTTCGCCAGCAGCCGCCGCCGGATCTCATTGATGGCTACCGCAATCGATACCGACAGCACCAGGTTCATAATCATAAAGGTCAAGCTGTACAGTAGCGTGTTTCTTACAATTCTCCACATATCCCCCGAGGAGAACAGGAACTGGAAATTATCGAACCCTACCCAGGGACTGCCCCAAATCCCGTCCAGATAATTCACATTCTTGAAGGCAATAAAGATGCCGAACATCGGCAGATAGCTGTGCGCCAGCAGGACAAGCACTGCAGGCAGCAGCATCAGTGTCAGCGCCTTGTACTTCCACATGGCATGGATAAATCTTGAGAATCCGGTGGTTCTACTCATGTCCATTACTCCTTTCATGGACTAATTATAGAACCATCCCGCCACAGCTTCGATGATGGATTCCCGTAAAAATGTGATCTTTTATCACTCAGTTGCCGCCAGGCTCGGTCTTCGTCCGGCGCAGCGGCAAGGTAATGATCGCCCGTGTCCATCCCTCCCCGCTTCGCTCATAGGTTAACCCGTAGGCCTCCCCGTAATGAAGCTGGATACGCTGGTGTACATTGCGGATGCCGTAGCCTCTTGCACTATGCTCTTCCCGCAGAATGGCGGCAAGCTCCTCCAGATCTACCGGCAGATGCCCGTTATCCTCTACGATGAAGCGGAGCGTTCCTTCCGCTTGAACAGCCGAGACCCGGATCTCTCCTTCTCCGTCCATCCCGCGTACGCCGTGAAGAATAGCATTCTCGATCAGCGGCTGGATAATGACCTTGGGCGTCTCATAGTCCCTCAAGGTATCCTCAATCTGCCAACAGACCTCAAAGGTACCCGGATAACGTTTGGTTTGCAGCCGGGTATACGCCTGGGCATGCTCCAGTTCTTCCCCGGCCGTAATCATGGTCCGGCCCCGGCTAAGTCCGATGCGCAGCAGCATGGACAAGTCCCTGACCATCTCTCCTACCTCGACATTTCCGCTATCCAGCGCATACCAGTAGATCGAGTCCAGGGTATTGTACAGATAATGGGGGGTAATCTGGGATTGGAGCATCAGCAGCTCATATTCCTTCTGCTTCAGCTTCATCCCGTAGTTTTCTTCAATCGAATGGTCCAGCCTGCGGGTCATTTTCACAAATGATCCCTGCAAAATGCCGAATTCATCATGCCGGAGCGGCTCCTCGGACAACGGCAGCTTAATGCCGGGCTCATAAATTTTCATCACAGAGACGAGCTTCACGACCGGCTTGACGACAAGTCTTACCAGATAGAGAACAAACATCAGGACAAAAGCCAGAAAAACAAAGGAGATGAGCACCAGCAGCTTTTGAAACCAGACTTGCTTGCCGGTTATGGATGCCAGCGGGATTTTGTACAATAACCGGGTGTGGAATCTGGAGCTGTCCGAATACGCATAGAGCCACTCCTCCCCGCCTTCTTGTGCGAAGGTATAGCCGTAAGCGGCGTCCGGTTCTACGTTCTTGTCAATTTCGGCCGCAGAAATGCTGCCTGACCCGGTGGACATCAGCAGCTCCCCGTTATCATTGAATAAGAAAGCTCCGGCCGCAGCAGGCAGCTCCACCGAGACCATATCCCGGGTCAGCATCACCTCAACCTTATGGACGACCAGCAGCCCGATCGCTTCGTTATAATTCCGGGGATTCAGAATACTGCGCATGAAGGAGACCGTTCGCTCGCCCGTAGCTGAAGGCATGACGCGCAGCGCCCCTGCCCCGCTGACATCCATCTGCTTGACCATCACATCCGGCAATCCGCTGTTCACCTGATCCAGATATTTGAACCCTTTGGTCTTATGGGACAGATCGAACGGCGTATCTCTGCGCTCAATGTTCTTCATATATATCGCATATTCCGTACCGCCGGTAGACCAGCTCTCCAGAATGTTGTCGGCCTGCTGGATTTCATTCAGGGTATCAATTCCCGTCCAGAAGCTGTACCCCGCCGGATTACTGAAAAAATGATTATCCAGCAGCGTGATCGTCCGGTCATTGATCGCCGATATCGTTTTGTCCAGGGTCACATGATTCTGCTTCACCAGCTGCAGGGTGGTACTGCCGACCTCTTCCTTGATGGTGTGAAGCGCCACATAAGCTGAAATCCAGCCCACCACGATAAAAGGGAGAACGATGCAGAGCAGGAAGGCGAGGATGACTTTATGTTTGAGCTTGAGTTTGAGTTTAGGTTTCAGCTTCAGCCCGGTCCCCTCCTCTGGCCTTTTTGCGGAATTCTGCCGGAGTGAGGCCCAGCACCCGCTTGAACATCCGGCTGAAGTGCTCCGGCGATTCATACCCTACCGCATAGGCAACCTCATACCGCTTCTTGTCGGTAGCAATCATAAGGCGCTTGGCCTCTTCCATCCGCAGTGCGGTCACATAGTCCCAGAGGTTGGTTTTCATATCGCGTTTGAAAATATAACCCAGATGGGCCGCGCTGAAATGGACCTCCTCGGAGATATCCTGAATCTTCAGCGCCGGATTCCGGTAATGGTTCTGGATGTAGCTAGTAATCCGTGAGATGACACTCGGGTCTGCGGCCGGGTCCTGCGGCTGTTGCTGCGCCGAATCCGTCTGCTGCTGCTCTCTGTTAAGATGCTCCTGCATGACGATGTCGCCATAATAGAACACCTTTTGCCCGGGATGAACACTGCTCCGCCCGGCAGCCGCATCCGCTTCCTCCAGCAGTCCGGGAAGCGTGGAGATCCCCCCGCCAAGTGTGCTGAGTCCGATAATCGCCTCCGCATTCAAATGCTGCTTCAGGTTCATGGCGATCATCTGCCCGATCATCTGGATCTGGGAGTGCACTCTAACCTGGGGGTCCCCCATATCTTCAGCGGATAACTGGATGATGCTGATGATCGAATGGCCGAAGCCGTTAAAGGTTAGGCCGTCCCATTCGGACAACGTTTCGTTCATAATATTGAGGGCTGCATATTTCAGCAGCTTGCGGTCATGCAGCGTAATCTGCTGGCGGCTGAATCCGGCCTGGCTGTAATCTATACGGATGGTGATCACTCCGAAATAGGGTCCTTGCAGCAGGCCGCCCAATTCGCCGGTGATCTCTTCAATATCCTGCTGCGTCAGATTCCGCTCGGTAACCAGCTCCATCAGCCACTCCTCGCGTCGGGAATGCTCCCGGATGTGCTTATGCTCCGCCTGCGTGCTTTTCTCCGGAAGCTCCTTCTGGGTTAATGCTTTGCGGACTACCCGCAGCAGTTCCGTCCGCTCCACCGGCTTCACCAGATAGTCCTTGGCTCCCAGCCGGAGCGATTTTTTGGCGAAATCAAACTTCTCATGAGCCGAAATGACAATCACCGGAACATTCCACTGCTCCATATAGATATTCTCCATTAATTCAATTCCACTCATCCGGCCCATCTGGATATCGGTAAGCACCAGATCATAATGGTCCATCCGTAAGTAGTCAATCGCTTCAAAGCCATTGATGGCCGTCTCTACCTCCGTGATGTTCAACTCCGAAGTGAGCAGGAAATTCCGGATCCCCGCACTCACTCTCGGCTCATCATCCACAACGAGAATTTTATACATGATGTCCCCCTCTTTCGATTGCCAATTCATCGCCAGGCAGCTTCAGGTTCTTCTGTGTACCACAGTACACTTGCAATAAATAAGCGTAGATGATCTATTTCCGCTTTTCTGTGATCTATTTCCGCATGTTGTGCCGCCATCTTCTATTCGTCCCCCGTTTCATAGGTATAGCCCCTTTACACCCCTAGTATAGATCACATATTTCCTGTAATTCATCATGGATTAGTGATAGTAACTCTTTTATGCTACTTTTGCAAGCGTTTTCATATAAAAGAAAGGAGAGCCGGGTTAACGATATTCCATTATGAGGAGGTTCTACGATGTTCATCCGAAGTCCATTCCCCCAGAGATTTCACAAGTTCGTATCTGTAAGCCTCAGTCTGTTGTTAATTCTATGCAGTGTTGCTCTGTCCCCCCGGCCTGCCGCCGCTGCTGTCGCTCCCTTGCCGGGTCCCGCTCACCCTCTCTTATATGATAATTTCGCCGGCGGAGGAGTGTTCAAGCAGAACTGGACCAACTGGTTCAATCAGAGCGGCGGGAGCGGAACCTTCACCAAGACCACACAAGGCACCCGCACCATAGGAAAATTCACGCAAACCCCAAGCTCCTCTTCCTCCTGGGCCAAGTTTCAGCCGATGAACGAGACCTTCGACCTCTCAGGCTACCGTTATATGAATCTGTCGCTGAATAATGCAGGGTATGCCCAGTCCCTTATTCGTGTCGTCATCAGCGACGGGATTACCAATTACAATCTGACCGGAGGCTATGTTCCCGCCACGGCTGCCTGGACCGATCTGCAGTTCGATCTTGATGCCTTGTCGCCCAAGCTTCAGAAGAAGAAGGTGAAGCTGGAAATCTGGCTGCGGCAAGGCGGCGGGACTTACGGGGAGATGCTGGTCGATGATATTGTGTTCACTACAGCATCCAGCGGGGCCGCTCCCCAGCTAAGTCCGGCAGGAATGACAGCCAATACGGACGGCAGCTACAACCAGAACACCAATTTCAGCTTTGAAGCCACGTATACCGACCCGGATAATGAGGCTCCTTTTGCCGTCCAGGTCATCATTGATGATACCGCCTATGCCATGCGCGAGACGGACCCCGCCGATCAGACTTACACCGACGGCAAAAGCTACAGGTACATGACGAAGCTTCCGGCCGGGTCCCATACCTACTATTTCCGTACTACCGATACGACCTCGGATGAAGTCGCTACCAGTGTCCAGACGCTGAGTGTTGTCCAGGCCTCCTCCGTAATTGATATTGCCGTGAGTCAGGCCGGATATAGCGCAGGTGATCTCAAGAATGCCAAGCTCATCTCAGACACCACCGTTACAGACGCCACTTATGAAATACTGGACGGGACTAATGTGGTCTATTCAGGCACCATGACCTATGAGGGTCTGCATTGGAACAAGCATGTCTACTCCATCGGTTTCACACCTGTCACTGACTCAGGAAACCAGTATCGAGTGCGGAGTAATCAGGTGTATTCCTACTCTTTTGAGATCGCTCCGAACCTGTGGGACCAATATAAGGATGAAATGACGGCCTTCTACCGGCTTCAACGGGCCTCCGTAGCGACCAGTGACGCTTATCCGGCAGGCTACAGCAGCGTCGCTCCTTCGGCCAAGCTCTACCATGACGCAGGTCATCTGGATGATGCCCAGTCAGCAGACGGCCTCACCCACTATGATCTGACGGGAAGCTGGTATGATGCCGGGGATTACGGCAAATATGGCGGCAACCAATGGGTCGGCGCAGAGATTGCTTTGGCTTATACACGGTATGCTGACCAAGACAGCGTGAAGTACGATAACGACAGCAACGGTATCCCGGACCTGGTCGATGAAGCGGTCTTCGGCAGTGAATACCTCATTAAGTTCGCAGATCAGCTCGGCGGGGAGATGTATAATCTGCGGAATAATGCTTCTTTCGTTCATCCCGAGAAATCCACCGACAATGTCTCCGGCACCGCCGATGACCGGAAGCTGACGGACCTGAGTGTCGGCGGCTCCGCTAAGTCCGCAGGCACGCTTGCCGCCACAGCGAGGGCCATCCGTACTGCGATTAGCGAAGGTGATATCGCGGCATCCCAAATTGCGGAGCTGACGGATTTCGCCAATCAATGCGAGAACGCGGCGGTCACCTTTTATGAATATGTGGTTGCCAACCCTGACGGTCCCATCGGATCTTACTCCACCAGAGGAGGCATCCCTAATTCCAAGCTGCTGGCAGATGTGGAGCTGTACCTGCTGACCGGCGAAGCCAAGTACAAGAATGCTGCTACAGCTACCATCAACGCGCTGACTCTGGGCGACATCTCCTCGACTAACTATTGGGATATGAGTCCAATGTCCATGGCTGAATTCTATCCGGTTGCCGATGCGGCCACGCAATCCCATATTCACAGTCTGCTGAAGGGGCAGGCGGATTACTTCCTCTCCATGTCCGATGATACCCCGTATGGAGTCCTGAACCAGTTCAAGAACTTCGGGGTGAACGAGCCTCATGCTTCTTATCTGGGGGACCTGCTGCGGTATTACGAATTATTCGGTGACCCGGCAGCACTTCAGGCAGTGGTGAAAGGAATGTACTGGGTGTTCGGAGAGAATCCATGGAATATCAGCTGGGTATCGGGCATTGGCACCCATCATGTGATGTTCCCGCATACCCGCTACAATGAGGAATCCAATACGCCCGGAGATACCGGGATTATTCTTCCGGGGGCGATGGTCAGCGGACCTAATATGAAGGACCCTAAGAATAAAAGCAGTGTAAGCCCGTGGTATGAGGACCGTTCCCTCTATCTGGATGATACGAACCAGTGGCGGTACAACGAATTCAGTATTAGCATCCAAGCCGGACTGCTCTATACAGTCATGGGATTAAGCGCTACGCCGGGGACAGGTGCAGATTATGCAGAGGTTCCGCCTGCCTTGCCGGTCCTCTCTCCGGTGATTGGGGAATGGGTACGGGGAGAGGTGACTGTTTTTGCCCAGGCGGGGGAAGGGCTGAGCGATGTGGAATATGCGGCAACCGGATTGCCCTATCAGCCGATGACTGTCTCCGGGAATGTGTATTCCTCGGTAAGCGGCGCTGTCTACGCTGCGGTCATTGATGAGAGCCAATCCTTGCCTTATACGAACCGGAGAGTCGATGTCCGCGCCAAAGACCCTTCCGGCGGCTACACCTACAGCTCCACACATTACACCGTGGCACCGGCTCTGCCGGACCCTTCCACTCCGCTGTTATATGATGATTTCGGAGGCGGCGGGTTCTGGGGCGGTTCAGCGGCCAACACCACCTGGGTCAACTGGTATAACCAGAACGGCGGCACAGGGACGTTCACCAAGGTAACCGCAGACGGTCGTACCGCCGGACAGTTCAGCCAGACCCCGGCAAGTGTGAACTCAGCGGCCAAATTCCAGCCGTGGAACGATGTGGTCGATTTGAGCGGCTATCAATATCTGAATGTTACGCTGAAGAATCCTGCCTCCCCTGATCTCAGGACCCGGATTGAGCTCAGTGACGGCAAACGAACCTATAATCTGACCGGCGGATGGATCGAGGTACCCTCCGACTGGAGCGACCTGCAATTCAATCTGAACGCCCTAACCCCGGCCATTGATAAAAAAGCCCTGAAGATGTCCATCTGGCTGAAGCAAAATTCAGTCACTCCGGGACAAATGCTGGTTGACGAGATCAAAGCGACCAATAAAGTCAGCGGAAGCGTGCCCACGCTGACCGCAGGAGAGGTAAATCACACTACCGGCACTACGCAAACAGAGTATACCTTCACTGTCACCTATACGGATGCCGATAATCAGGCTCCGTTCGCCATGGAGCTGATTCTGGACGGCGTAGTCCGTACCATGCAGCCTGCCAATCCAAGTGACAATAATTATGCAGACGGCCGAATCTATCAATACAAGACCAAGCTGCCCCCGGGCCAGCATTCCTATTACTTCCACACCACAGACACCTTCACGGATGCGGTAAGCACCGGGGTGCAGAGTGGGCCGGAGGTTAGTGAAGGGCTATAAGATAAGTGAGGGACAAAAAGAATAGTGGAGGACAATAAGAAGAGCCATAAGAGTAGTGTAGAGGTACAAGATTAGTGTAGAGCCACACGGTTAGTGAGGAGCTATGCGATTAGTGTAGAGCCATACGGTTAGTGAGGAGCTATGCGATTAGTGTAGAGCCATGCGGTTAGTGAGGAGCCATACGATTAGTGTAGAGCCATGCGGTTAGTGTAGACCCACACGGTTAGTGAGGAGCCATACGATTAGTGTAGAGCCACACGGTTAGTGAAGAGCTATGCGATTAATGTAGAGCCATAAGGTTAGTGTAGAGCAATGCATGTTCCGCGCTTCCAAGGAAGGGAAGCTGCGAGTTTGAAGGCGAAATTTAGAAAGGGTATACTATTGTCATGTACAGCGGTGCAGTCTGACAGCACAGTTACCAGGGTGCATCGCTGTAACATCACGGCTGTCACAGCTACAAGCCGCAGACTTTTTGACAGGATGTGGAGGACTGGAGTGATAGCGAATGAACGGAGGGGTTCTACGATGAGTGATGAAGATATCATGTGGCTGACTGTTGACAATCCGCTGGCGAAGTCTGTGGTACAGGCGATTCGTAACGGCGATGTGCCGGGATTGACACAATTGCTGGCTAGTAACCCGGGGCTCGCTACAGCCCGGATTGTTGGGACTGAAGCGGGGCGTGCAAGTAATGAAGGCAGCGGGGAGACTGGCGATGCTGAAACTAGCAGCGCGGGCTCTGGCAATGCTGAGACTAGTCATGAAGTCACTGCTAACTCTGAGACTGGCGGCAGGGACATTAGCAACACTGGGGCTAGCAGCGAAGACCCTGGCAAAGCTGATAGTGGCGAGGCTGGGACTAATAATACTAGCGGAGGCACTAATCGCGGGATGTCGCGCACGCTGCTGCATTTTGCCACCGATTGGCCGGGGCATTATCCCAATAATGCAGCGGTTGTCACTGTGCTCATTGAGGCAGGCGCAGAGGTAAATGCGCAGTTCAGCGGGCCGCACAGCGAGACGCCGCTGCATTGGGCAGCAAGCTGTGACGATGTCGAGGTGCTGGACCTGCTGCTCGATGCTGGTGCCGACATCGAGGCACCCGGCGCAGTCATCGCCGGCGGAACCCCGCTGGACGATGCTGTGGCGTTCGCGCAGTGGCGGGCGGCGCAGCGGCTGGTGGAGCGCGGCGCGCAGCCTGCACTCTGGCACGCGGCGGCACTCGGTCTGCTAGATGCGATGGAGGCACACTACGCCGGACATCCGCTTCCGCGCCGCTACCCGTGGGGTGCAAGCTCCGCTTCAGCAGCACCGGACGAGATAAACGTAGCGTTCTGGTGTGCCTGCCACGGCGGACAACGCGCCGCCGCCGAATATCTGCTCGCTCGGGGAGCCGAGCTGAACTGGCCCTCCCCATGGGACGGCCTCACTCCGTTGGACGCCGCCAACCGAAGCCATGCCACTGAACTGGCATCATGGCTTGAGAGCCTGGGTGCCCAGTCCGCACATCTGTAAGTTGCGCTGGGCGCAATCAGGTGCACTAGTGCTCTTCATTTCAGCATATCGCCCGCTTTCGGCGCAATCAGGTGCACTAGTGCTCTTCATTTCAGCATATCGCCCGCTTTCGGCGCAATCAGGTGCACTAATGCTCCTCATTTCAGCATATCGCCCGCTTTCAGCGCAATCAGGTGCACTAGTGCTCTTCATTTCAGCATATCGCCCGCTTTCGGCGCAATCAGGTGCACTAGTGCTATTCATTTCAGCATATCGCCCGCTTTCAGCGCAATCAGGTGCACTAGTGCTCTTCATTTCAGCATATCGCCCGCTTTCGGCGCAATCAGGTGCACTAGTGCTCTTCATTTCCTCATTCTGCCCATCTCCACTCTCACCAATGGGATTTATCCCTCTCATTTCCTCATTCTGCCCATCTCCACTCTCACCAATGGGATTTATCCCTCTCATTTCCTCATTCTGCCCACTTTCACCCTCACCAAAGGGATTTATCCCTCTCATTTCCTCATACCGCCCACTTTCACTCTCACCAATGGGATTTATCCCTCTCATTTCCTCATTTCCTCATTTCCTCATCTACTCATCTACTCATCTACTCATCTAGCCCCATGCCCGCCGTTATACGGAATGGTAGCCCACAACGAAACAGGACCAGCTCAAGGCTGGTCCTGTGTTCATTGTCGCCGGAAGCTCCGGCACACTATTCATACCTGCTGTAAGCACAGGTTCTTACTTCCCTCCGCCCCCAGCCTGCTGCGACAGCTTGGCGACGATCTGATCGATCGGGTTCGTGAACAACGCATACAAGATGGCGGCGTTCTCCTTCTTGCTCAGCGCGGCTCTGGACTTGTAGTCCACAGCGCCCTTGGCATCCGGCTTGAAGTCCGGTCCGTACAGACCCAGGGCGACGGCCATTTTCACCGCCGGAACGGCCCACTTGTCCGTAGTGCCGGACAGCTTCACCTTCTCGAACAGCTTATCCGGGTACTGCACACTGTACAGTCTCCAGATCATGACTGCCGCCTCCTGGCGGGAGATCACCCGGTCCGGCTGAAATTCTCCGCTAGCCGTTCCTTCAATCATTCCCAGCTCAACCGCCTGCTGGATGTAAGCGGCATCGGGATGACCCTTCACATCCGGGAAGGCCAGCTTCTCAGTAGTGCTTCCTTTGAGCCCGCTGCTCTCCAGCATCAGCCGCACATACTGGGCGCGCGTAACGCCCGAGTCGGGCTGGAAGCTCACCGTGGCATCATTCGTCAGATACCCCAGCGACTGGAGCATCCGCACCGGAGTGGCATAAGCATGGCTGGCAGGAACGTCGGCATAACCAACGCCGTCCGGCCCCTTCTGGGCATAGCTGAACGGATTGAGGTAAGGCTCCTTCATATACGCGCTTTGTCCGCCATCCTTCATGGCGAAGCCCGTTAATTTGCCGGTCAGCTCATCCTTGAACAGATTATCATCTATCTGGATCAGCTTGCGGGAACCCAGCAAAGCATCATTAATGGTTAGCGCACCATTCTGCACAGACACTGTAGATACCAGACTCTTGATCCGGAGATCCGCATAGTAGCCGGTGAATGCCTTCAGTGCATCAGCACTCATCGGCTTGTAAGCATCCAGCTTCACCGGTGCGGCATATTGCGGGAAGAACGTCTGGATAAAGGCCGGGTAGAACAGCTCACGCAGTGCACTTTGCTGATTATAGCCAATGAACACCCCGGTATTCTGCTCGGGAATAAGGAACATATAAGAGCTGAAGCCAATCAAATCACCGGCCTTGGTGATAATCTTCGGGCTGCTGCCAGCGCCGGGAAGCTGGAAAGCCGATTCAAAGCCGTAAGTGGTATTCGGCAGCATCGGGTGAATGGAAGAACGGTATTCCTCCATCGATTGTACGGTATCTGCCTTAAGGATGCGGTTCGTACCCGCTGCTCCCCCGTTCAGAAAAGCTGTCATGAACCTCCCGACATCATCGCCGGTGGACAACATGCCGCCATGCGGCATCACGGTTGGCGTCACGTTGTAGAGATCAACCTTTTTGCCTGTGGCGTCATAGGCTGTAGCAAGATTGTCCTTCAGCTTGCCTTCCAGCAGGAAGCCGCTTGAATCCATCTTCAGCGGGGCGAAGACATGCTGCTGCATATAATCCTCATAAGGCATACCGCTGGCCTTCTCCACCACCAGACCGAGCAGCAGCGAAGCGAAGTTGTCATACATGTAGGAAGTGCCCGGCTCACGAACCACCGGCGGCATATGCTTCACCACATAATCCTCAATGGACACCTTGGTGGTGAAATCCTCATTGATGTCTTCCGGCAGCGGGTCTTGAATGCGGAAGCCGGTGGTGTGGGTCAGCAGATCCCCCACAGTTACCGGAACCCCGAAGGGGTTATCGAAGGCCATCGGACCGGTATAGACTTGAAAATCCGCTTTCAAATCTAGCTTGCCTTGCTCAACGAGCTGCATGGCGGCAGTCGCAGTGAAGGTTTTGGATACCGAGGCCAGACGGAAGACTGTTTTGTCAGGGTCTACCTTACTTTTGGCATCCTTATCCGCGAATCCGAAGCCTTCTTCGATAACCGTCTTGCCATCCTTCACCACCACAACAACCGCACCGGATAGCTGCGCTTTCACCGCATCCGAACTGAAGAATTGCTTGAGGAAGGCCGCAGCATTCTCTGTTGTCAACGGCTTGGCCGCTGCAGTGGCAGCTGCCGGAGGGGCCGAAGCAGGGGGAACGGCGGCGGCCTGAACAGCCGGAGCCGTAAGTGTCAGAACCAGTGCAGCCGATAGCACGGTCCTCGTCCAAAAGGCAGAGCGGCGGCGCAACAATGATAGTTTCATTCAATTCACTCCATTTCCATAGAATAACACGCATAGTGATAATACGTCTTATCCTGGAAATAGGTTCATTTAAATCTCAGCACCTCTTCCATCTTCTTCAGCTTTCTGTAGATTACCGACCGGTCAACGTTCAGGCGCTTGGCTGCCTCCGTGCCGTTCCCGTTACAATCCTGCAGTACTTTTTGGATATAATGTCCCTCCGCCACGGCAGTGAAATCCTTCAGACTTGCGAGCTGATGCTTATTCTTCTCAATGAAGTGGTCGAGGGAGAACCAGTCGCCAATCTGCTCCTCTTCCTGTACGCTCTGGCCCACATGCTCGGTCACCACCAGCCGCTCGATGTAATTCCTTAATTCTCTAACATTCCCATGCCAGGGCTGGTTCAGCATCTTATCGAATTCTTCGGCACTCAGCACATATTTCTTGCCGTACATCTCATTGAAGCTGGTGATGAAGCTGGAGATTAACCCTACCAGGTCCAGCTTCCGGTTGCGCAGCGGCGGAATATGAATCGGAATCACATTAATCCGGTAATACAGATCTTCGCGGAACAGCCCCTTTTTGACCAGACTCCACAGATCCCGGTTGGTAGCTGCAATCACGCGGCAATGGACCGGAATATTGGTAATGCCGCCCACGCGTCTCACTTCATTATTTTCAAGCACCCGCAATAATTTGGCCTGCATCTCCATCGGCAGATCTGCAATCTCATCCAGGAACAGCACTCCGCCGCTCGCAATTTCGATCATACCCGCCTTGACCTCGGTCTGACCTTCAAGGACGCCCTTCTCGTACCCGAACAATTCGTATTCGAATAGAGCCGGAGCAATCGCAGCGCAGTTAATCGGAATGAACGGCCCCTTCCACTTCTCGCTCTTCAGATGGATATACTTGGCGATCACCTCTTTGCCCGTCCCGGATTCGCCGTAGATCAGCACCTTGCTGTCGTAAGAAGCAATCTGGTTGCACACCTTGATAATCTGCTTCATCGCTAGACTCTCGGCCACAATTCCCTTCTTCTTCTCTGCGGCAGCACCGCCTAACTGCTTATGGATCTGCTGGGCCACTGGCACATTCGCTTCATAATAGTTATGCTCCTGGCTGAATTCATTGGAGGTGGTAACTACCAGCTGTACCTCCCCGTCCTTATCCAGAATGGGAATCGCCGACGAGAACACATGGAAGCCTCTGGAGGTATTGACGGTATTGGTTACCTTTTGCTTCGTCGCAATAGCCTCCATCGTGATGGAATGACTGTAATAGCCCGCCTTCACCAGATCCTGGACGTTCGCCTTGAGCAGCTCCTCCAGATGGATGCCGATGGTTAGAGCGGTGAATTCATTGGAAATCAGGATATTCCCGTTCTGATCGGTAACAAATAACGTTGACGGATATTCTTCCACGAATTCGTCGAGCGCGGGTTTCCCTGTATTTTTGTTTTTTTTGGTCACATTCATCAGTCCTATACCATAATATGAACGCTTACATTCCGGCTAGACAAAAAGCCAAACAGCATCATTATTTAAATGATACCACTTGGCTAATGCAGATCAAACTTTAATTAAGCATGAACTACGGATTCAAAGGTTACTTTCCCCATCTTCTCCATGACTTCCTGCGCCTCAGCGAACATGGTGGTAATCATCTCTTCCACGGTGGTAATCTTGTTGACCATGCCGCAAATTTGTCCTGCCATGACGGAGCCGGTATCGGTATCTCCTTCAAATACGGCTCTGCGCAGGGAACCCAGGCTTAAGCTCTCCAGCTCTTCGCGCGAAGCCTTCTCATTCTCCATTCTGAGGAACTCGGCAATCATGCTGTTCTTGATGCTTCTTACCGGACCGCCAAGGCTGCGGCCAGTTACGGTTGTGCTGGTATCATCTGCGTTGATAACCGCCAGCTTGAAATTCTCGTGTGTCGGGCATTCCACGGTCGCGAGGAACCGGGTTCCAACCTGAACCCCTTGCGCTCCGAGTGCAAAAGCAGCGGCAATCCCGCGTCCATCGGCAATCCCGCCGGCGCCAATTACCGGAATGGATACCGCACTGGCGACTTGTGGAAGCAGAGCCATGGTTGTAGTCTCACCCACATGTCCGCCCGCTTCGGTTCCCTCGGCTACAATCGCATCCACACCGAGCGCTTCCATTTTCTTGGCGATTTTGACGGAAGGGACTACCGGAATCACGATAATGCCATGTTCCTTCAGAATGGGCATATATGGAGCCGGTGTACCTGCGCCTGTAGTTACAATCTTCACGCCTTCTTCAATAATAACCTGGATCAGCTCAGGGATATTGTTCATCATCAGCATCAGGTTGACGGCAAAAGGCTTGTCAGTGCTTGCTTTGGCCTTGCGGATCTCGTCACGGAGCCGGTCGGCGGTGAATCCGCCTGAGCCGATAATACCCAGCCCGCCCGCATTGGACACAGCGCCTACCAGCGGAGACACAGCAATCTGAGCCATACCGCCCTGGAAAATCGGATATTTAATTCCTAACAGTTGTGTAATCGACATTATAATTACCTCCATATATTAATTAATGTTGTTTATTTGAACTTCCGGCCTTTCCTTAAGCCGCCTTAGCCACTTCCGGCTCGGGCTTCTGCTTCTCCATCGCTTTGTAGACGAAGGTTAGGGCGAAGCCAACCAGGGAGATGACCAGCGCGATGTAAAAGGCATTCGTGAAGTTGCCGTCATTGGCTGCCGCTACACTGCCGGCAATTCTCGGGCCGAAGAACGCGGCTCCCGAGTAGCCGATGAAGGTGACCCCGTAGTTCACGCCGTAATATTTCATGCCGAACTTCTCACCGACAATGGACGGGAAGATGCCCATTGTTCCGCCGAAGCACAGGCCGATTCCGGCAATGGCGACAGCAAATCCGGCTACAGAAGAGGATAGAGCAATCGTAAGCATCATCGCCGCAATGACGAGATAAATCATGAGCAGGCATTTCACGCGGCCGATTCTATCGGACACTGCGCCCCAGAATACACGGCCCAGGCAGTTGCTCAGCGAGTACAAGCTTACGTAGAGTGCTGCGGCGGCTGCGGTTAAACCGAACATTTTTTGACCGATTACCGATGCATTCGCGGTTACCATCATACCAGACAGGGCACCGATCAGGAACAGGCAGGCAATCACATAGAATAACGGCTTCTTGATCATTTCATGCCATGGTACATTCACTCCGGCCTTGGCTGCTCCGGTTACCGGAGGGGTCCAGCCTTCAGGAGCATAACCGGCCGGGGCGGGTTTGACGAGCAGGCCAAGTCCCAGAATAATCACCAGAAAAGCAACACCGAGCGTAATTAGAGCAGATTGTACACCATTGCTGGTGATTAAGGCATTAGCGATAGGAGCAATAGCGATGGTGCCGCCGCCATATCCGGCTGTAACAATCCCTGCTGCCAGACCTCTTTTATCCGGAAAGAGCTTCACGCTGTTGCCAATGGTCGAGGAATATACGATTCCCTGGCCAATCCCGGTAATGACACCATAGGTGATATACAGCATCCAAGGTGCAGTAGCCAGGCCGGAGAGAATGAAACCAATCCCGAACATCGCTCCGCCGATGAAGACCGCCTTCCTCGCTCCCCCTTTATCCACCAGCTTACCGCCCAGGATCATCGGAATCGGGGAAATTGCTGCATTAATGGTAAAAGCAATCATAATATCCGGCATGCTCACGCTGAAGACCTTCGTTAATGGCAGTGCGAAAATACTGAAAGCATAAATGGCGCCTACACAGATATTAATGATCGTTGATGCAATCAAGATCCTCCAGCGGTTCAACTGTACGTTCATGGTATCATCCCTTTTTTAGTTAGTTGTATAAGTTCAGCTTGCGGTGCTTACATTGACTACACTTCCTGCAGCACCCGGTTCTTGTCCGCGATCATCGACTTCAGCTTACCCCAGTTCTCCTGGAACATGGCCGCGTCCATCTCCTTCAGGTCCGGTGAAATGACCGGCTTGAAGTCCATCTGATCCAGAATCTCTGTCTGCAGGTCGATGCCTGGCGCGATTTCGGTTAAGGTCATTTTACCGTTCAGCAGTTCAAAGACGGCGCGTTCCGTAACATACACAACCGGCTGCTGTACCTTGGCGGCATAGGATCCGCTGAAGGTGATCTGCTGTACCTTTTTGATGAATTTCTTGGCTTTGCCCTCTTGAACGATGTGCAGCTTGCCGTTCTCTACCTTAATCTGCAGCCCGCCCGCTGTAAAAGTACCCGCGAACACCAGCTTCTTCGCCGCCTGAGAGATATTGATGAATCCGCCGCAGCCCGCTACCCGTGTGCCGAATTTGCTGACATTGACGTTCCCCGACTCATCCGTCTGGGCCAGGCCAAGGACGGACAGGTCAATGCCGCCGCCGTCATAGAAATCGAACTGGGCATCATGATCTACAATCGCCTCGGAGTTGTACGCATGGCCGAAGTCCTTCAGCCCTGCGGGAACCCCGCCGATCGAGCCTGCCTCTGTCGTCAGAATGAGCTGGTCGTCTACGCCCTCTTCAGCCGCAATGTTCGCTACATTCACCGGGATGCCGACTCCGAGATTCAGAATGGTATTCGGCTGAAGCTCTACGGCTGTGCGGCGGGAGATGATTTTGCGCTCATCCAGCGGCAGGATTTCAATCGAATCCACCGGCACTTTGACATGACCGGAGAAGGCCGGATTGTACTGTGTATTCTCGGTCTGGTAATGATTCTCCGGGGTGGACACGACGAGGTAATCTACCAGAATGCCCGGAACCTTCACATCCTTCGGATGGAGCGTGCCGTTCTTGGCTACGGTCTCTACCTGGGCGATCACGATGCCTCCGGAGTTGCGGACCGCTTGGGCGATCGGCAGAACCTCCATGTGCAGGCCTTCTTTTTCCAAGGTGAGATTGCCGTTCTCGTCCGCTACGGTTCCACGGATCAGGGCGATCTGAATCGGGAAGGCCTTGTAGAACAGCCACTCTTCACCTTCAAGTTCAATCACCTTCACAATGTCCTCCTTGGTGGACGGGGACATCTTGCCGCCCTCAACGCGGGGATCAACGAAGGTCTCCATACCCACCTTGGTAATCACACCCGGGCGCTTGGCGGCAATCTCCCGGTAGAGCTGGGTAATCACACCCTGAGGCAGGTTGTAGGCTTCGCATTTATCCTCTTCAATCAGCTTAGCTAGCCCGGGGGAAGCGATGGCGATACCGCCAATCCAGCGTTTGATGAGGCCTTCATGTCCCAGGTGGCTCATGCCCTTATCGCGGCGGTTGCCGACTGCGCTGGCATGCATTACGGTCAGATTCTTCGGTTCGCCGGTCTTCACGAAGCGCTCTTCAATGGCGATCCCCATCTCTTCTGCCCAGCAGGATAATCCGAATCCGCTTGCTGCTACGGTATCCCCGTCCTTGATAAGTTCCGCTGCTTTGGCTGCTGAAATTACTTTTGTCATTTCATCTGCTCCTCTTTATGTGAATTATTTCACTACAGTTGTTAAAAAAATAATGGCCCTTCTGTGTGTCTCCTAATTGCTGCTCTGTGTGTCTCAATTTCCTTGTGAAAGTTTTCTCAAGGTCATCGTAATACAGAAAAAAAGACCGGTCAATAGCTCCAAAATGCCTTGAATTCAAGGTATTTTTCTGTTGTTTTTTTGCGACTGGCTTGTTTGAACTCAAAGCTTGGTCGTCGCTGCGGTGAACATTTGGACTTCCGGCCGCTGCCCGCCACCAGATTTCTTGATTTTTACCGCTAATAGCGGTTGAAATCCGGTAACAGCTGATGCTTCCGATGCTAGCTTTCCTATGGAAAGCTTTCAGGCGGACGCTACCGCTCCTCCAGTTCCAAATTTCCCCTCCGCTTCTTTTTGCTTTTCGTTAATTTCTTTAGTGCTTCATCTGTATTCCCGCGGGGTCTGTGAGTCGCAAAAAAACCACACTTTTTTTCTCCATCCGGGTTGGCTGGGTATGAAATCAAGCGTTCCATGACATATCCTGCCCGGCGGATCAGACAAAGTGTTGGAGATGAGACTTCAAGACATTTTAGCGCGGCCAAAAAAAATAAAATATTTTTCTTGCGGAGGGCTAATTGCAGATTTGCAACAGCGGATCAGGGAATTAACGGTTCAAAAAGGACCAACAGGGTTGTACAATTTCCTTCGCATATGTTATATTCTGGACAATTTTAACTGGAGAGGGGAAGCGCTATTGTGGGGTATTCAGTTAAACAAGCGATTGTCCGGGGAGAAACGTCGCTTGGGATGGAGTTCGGGTCTACGCGAATCAAGGCTGTGCTGATGGATCACCACTTTGCACCGATTGCATCCGGTACGTATGAATGGGAGAATCGATTCCTCGGGGGGTACTGGACTTATGATCTCAGTGAAGTGATTCATGGGCTGCAAGCCGCCTATCAGCAATTACAGCAAGCGGTTCAGCAGACTTATGGCGTCACTCTGCAAACCGTCGGCTCTATAGGCTGCTCGGCCATGATGCAGGGATATATTGCGCTGGACCAGGCGGGAGAGCTGCTGGTTCCCTTCCGTACCTGGCGCAATGCTACTACTGGCGCAGCCGCAGCGGAGCTAAGCAGGTCATTCCAGTTCAAAATCCCCGAGCGCTGGAGTATCTCCCACTTGTATCAAGCTATTTTGAACGGTGAAGAGCATGTTGCCCGGATAGATTATCTTACGACTCTGTCGGGTTACATTCACTTACTGCTGACGGGCCGCAGGGCTCTCGGGATCGGGGATGCCTCCGGGATGTTCCCCATCGATGAAGCAACGAAGCAATACAATGAAGCTATGGTGCAGCAGTTCACCAGTCTAATTGCCGGCAGGGGCTACCCATGGAAGCTGCAAGATATCCTGCCTACCGTGTATACGGCCGGTAAGAATGCAGGAAATCTCAGTGAAGCAGGCGCCAGGCTGATCGACCCGTCAGGCCATTTGCAGGCCGGTATTCCGCTATGCCCTCCGGAGGGCGATGCCGGAACAGGTATGGTTGCTACGAATAGTGTGAGGAAACGTACCGGCAATATTTCCGTGGGGACATCGGTCTTTGCCATGTTTGTACTGGAGAAGAATCTAAGTGCGGTCCACCCTGAGATTGATATTGTGAATACACCGGAAGGCAGCCCGGTTGCTATGGTTCTTGCCAATAACTGCTCCAGCGATCTGAATGCCTGGGTCGGCTTGTTCCGTGAATTCCATGAGGCTATGGGGAGAACGCCCGACATGGATCAGTTATTCAGCGTTCTGCTGAATCAGGCACTGGAAGCGGATGCGGATGGCGGCGGCTTGCTGAGCTACGGCTACTATTCAGGCGAGAATATCACCGGACTTGCTGAGGGGCGTCCGCTATTCGTCCGTTCGCCGAAGAGCCGCTTCACGCTGGCTAACTTCATGAGGGTGCATCTGTATAGCGCCTTCGCTGCGTTAAGACTCGGAATGGAGATTCTGACCGGGCAGGAACGGGTAACGATTGACCGTATTTCAGCGCACGGCGGATTGTTCCGCACCCCGCAGGTCGGACAGCGGATCTGTGCCGCTGCGCTGAACGTTCCCGTATCGGTCATGTCTACGGCCAGTGAGGGTGGCGCATGGGGAATAGCAATTCTAGCCTCTTATATGATGCATAAGGAGCCGGATGAGAGCCTGGCGGATTACTTGGCCTCTAAGGTGTTCTGTCATGTGGAAGGACAGGAGGTATCGCCTGACCCTGCAGATGTGGACGGCTTTGCCCTCTATATGGAGCGTTACACCAAGGGGCTGCCCATCGAGCAGGCGGCGGTAGATCATTTACTGGAGAACCGGAAGAGAGGAGATTTCGTATGAAAATAATAAAGTACAGAGCTACGGGCAATTACGTCTTGCAGTAGTATAAAAGGCAGCCATACTCCCGTAGCGGGGGATGGCTGCCTTTGATTTATGCCACGCTTGCGGCATAACTGGCCTGGGCCAGGCCCAGCATCATTTGCATTTGACTCTGCGTGATCTGCCCGGCGGACTGAGAGGCGCTTATTCCGCGCAAAAGCCGCTTTTCACGCAAGTAACGGACTCCAGGGCTCTTATTGGTGGTAATTCCACCGATTGAAATCAATCAATGGATGAATAAGAGCATCTCAGTCCGATAGGCGGTGTAAAGTAGGCTTTTCCTCAAAATAAGGGCTCTCCAGTCCGTCCACCCAGGTGCAGACCCCAGAGGATGGAATGATGGAGGAATGTTGGCGGAACAGCGACAGGAGCAGTGAAACAGTGGCGGAACAACGGCGAAACAGCGGAACGCTCGTTGAACAATGCCCCGTTCACTCAGCATCCGCCCAATGTCTCACAAATACACAAACGGCTCCTTTGCATCCACGAAGGTAACCGGAACCCCGTCCACCAGCGGCGCCAGCCACTGCGCCATATACTTCATGCCCCATTCCTCGGAGCGTTCGTGACCGATCACGATCATCGCCTTGTTCATGCCCAGCATGGCGGCATCGTTCACATAAGCACATAAGGTCCACTCGGTAATGTCGCCGCAGACCATCACATCCAGACCCTTCTCCTGCATCAGCTCCATCGGCATCTGTTCCCGGCCCAAGCCCAGACTTCCGCCGCCGACAAGTATGCCGATACGGGAGCAGGGCGCTTCCGGGTTGCCGACGATCTGAATCACCTTCATCCCCAGCCGCTGCTTCAGGAACCCGGCCAACTCGCCCACGGTAGTCTCTTCGATCAGATACCCCCAGGCGTCCTTGTCATCCAGCTTTTTATCCGCCCAATCCAGCTCCTTCAGCAGTCCGTCATAGATCCGGTCCGTATCCGCCAGATGCATATGGTCATGGAAGCGCCAGATCGTAATGCCGTGCTCCTCAATCAGCTTTTTCTTCGCCAGATATACCGGGTCCTGCTGAAGCCAGTCCAGCGTATCCTTGCCAGTGAAGTAGGTTGGCTCATGGGTGATAATCAGGTTGGCTCCAATCGCAATGGCTTCCTTGATGACATCTACGGTAGCCATGAACGTAGTGACAATCCCCGTAACTTCCATCTCTTCCCTGCCGCTCGCCAGCACATCACAGGTCTGCTCCAGCCTCCGTCCCCCGCAGCAATCGAGCAGAATCCGGTCAATGACCTCTTGCACGTTCATACGCTCATTCTCCTCTTCATCTATTTATTGTCAGCCTGTCAGCCTTTGACCGCACCAATAATCACGCCGCGGGTCAGGTACTTCTGCATGAACGGCAGGACGAACAGCACCGGCACAATGCCCAGCACCGCCATCGCCATCCGCACCGCTGTACTTGGCAGCGATACCGTGTCAGCTCCAAGTACATTCCCGGCCTGGCCGGAATTGAGGAACTGGATGTTGCTCATCAGCTGCATCAGCAGATTCTGAATCCCGTACAATTGCGGCTTAGATACAAAATATAACGCATTAATCCAGTCATTCCAATAAGCCAGGCCCATGAACATCCCGACGGTTGCCATGACCGGCATGGACAGCGGAAGCATGATGCGGAAGAAGGTCCGCAGCTCCGAGGCACCGTCGATCTGGGCGGCTTCGATAATCTCCAGCGGCACATTATTCTTGAAGTAGTTACGGACCAGCAGGACGTTGAACCCGTTCGCCAGCAGATTGGGCAGGATCAGCGCCCACAGCGTGTTTTTGATATGGAAATACTGGGTCCACATGATGTACGAAGGCACAATCCCCCCGCTGAACAGCATGGTGAAAAATACAACAAAGGCCAGCGTATTATGATATTTGAAATCAGAACGCGACATTGGATAAGCCAGCATGCTTGTTATCAGCAGTCCTATCGCGGTTCCGAGGATCGTCACCAGAAAGGAAACCCCGTAGGCTCTGATGAAAATATACGCCGAGGACTTAATGTACCGGTACGCATCTAGACTTAGCTGCTCCGGGAAAAAGCTGTACCCGTTGCGGATCAGGGTCGTCTCATTGGTGAACGAAGCGATCACAATCAGCAGAAAGGGTAAAAAAGCAAAAACCGTCAGCAGGATCATCACGACCGCAGAAAACACCGTAAACGTTCGTTCTCCTCTTGTTTGGATCATCCGAATTTCCTCCTAGAACAATGCGTTTTCTGGATTGACCTTCTTGACGATGGCATTGACCGTAAGCACAAGCGCAAAGCCGACCAGCGACTGATACAGACCGGCGGCGGCCGACATTCCTATATCATTGAGCTGCATCAAAGCGCGGTAGACATACGTATCAATCGTCTGGGTAGTGCTGTACAGCGCACCGGAGTTCATGGGCACCTGATAGAACAAGCCGAAGTCGGAGTTGAAAATCCGGCCCATCGACATCAGCACCAGCACAATAATGGTCGGCTTCAGCAGCGGCAGGGTAATCATGCGGATCTGCTTGAGCTTCCCGGCACCGTCGATTTTGGCCGACTCATAGATGCTCTTGTCAATACCGGCAATCGAGGCAAAATAAACAATCGATCCGTAGCCTGCCGTCTTCCATATCTGAATGAGGACCAGCAGGTACGGCCAGTACTTCGCCTCCGAATACCAGTTGATCTCCGGTATACCCAGCGGCCGCAGAATCGAATGGTTCACGAACCCGCTGTCAGCATTCAGAAACGCGAAGACGAGCAGCGAAAGCACGATCATCGAGATCAGGTTCGGCAGAATCAGCCCGGTCATGAACAGCTTCGAGTACAGCTTATTCAGCAGCTCCGACATCAGAATGGCAATGATGATTGAGACTACCGTTCCCAGCGCGATGAACGCCAGGTTGTACAGCAGCGTGTTGCGGGTCATAATCCAGGCGTCACTGGTCTGGAAGAGAAAGGTGAAGTTCTTGAAGCCGATCCAGTCACTGCCGAAGATGCCTTTGGCATAATTGACATCCTTGAAGGCGATGAACACCCCGAACATGGGGAAATAGCTGTTAATGAGAAAATACAGCAGGCCTGGGCCCGCCAGTATGAGGAGCGGCAATGTTTTTTTGAGCGGCTTGGATGGGGACTTGCGTCTGGCAGTCATGCCGGTTCACCTCCATGGCCGGGGGCAGAGCCTCTGTTACCGCTCCGCCCTCAGCACATTCATATAATAGTTATTGCTGTTGTGCGGCAAGCCACGCATCCAGTTGCTGCTGCTTGCTGTCAATAATAGCCTCTGCACCCGCATCCTTCAGCGCACTGATGAATTTCGGAATGATGGTCTCCGGGTCCACCGATCCGCTGACCAGCGCCGGCAGGAACTGGCTGACCACGTTATTCACAGCACTTATCTGCGTCTTCACTTGACCCTGGTCGAAGATGAAGCCGAAATACGGCGATCTTGCGGTATCCTTATTCTCCTTCAGCTTCAGCTCCACATCCGACCAATTGATTCCCTCCAGCTGATACTGAAGCGATTCGGAGCCTACGATCCCTGAGCTAAGCATGGCTGTATAAGGTACCGTATTGGCATCCATGCCTTCCGGGAATTTCACATGATGCTCATCTACCTTGATGTAATCCTCCCCTTCGATTCCGAAGAGAATAGTGTTAATCAGCTCTTTGTCGGTGTAGAGCAGGTTCAGGAACTTCACAGCGGCCTCCGTCTCCTTCGAGGTGCTGGAGACCATCCAGGTTACGGAATTCACCGCACTGGTATCGAAATAGAACGGAGCGATGCGCTTGGTCTCAATGTTTTTGCCGACCTGCGCACTCAGCTGCTTGCCAACCTCCATGCCGCTGTAGCCGCCCAGGAAAGAGAACCCGCGTCCGGAGGATACCATCTCCATCGCTGTAATCGTCGTAGTTGCGGTATCCTTCTGCAGATATCCGGCCTCGAACCAGTCTCTCATCATCTGAATCCCGTTCTTGAAGACATCCGATTCGTAGAAGTTCACGACCTTCCCGTTGTCACCGATCACAACACCTACTCCGGTGGTATCAGTCAAGTAATCCACCTTGCTGGCACCTTTCATCCAGTTCACAAGTCCCGTATCCGTCGGATTCACGTTGATCGGGCCGAACGGAACCACATCCGGCAGCTTCTGCTTCACGGCGCCGAACACAGCAGGCAGATCCTCTACCGATTGGATGGAGTCTGCTGCTACGCCCGCCTCTGCCAGCATATCCGCGTTGTAGATGATATTGGTCGGCAGCGCCATCCCTTTATTCACAGGAATGCCGTAGATATGTCCGTCCATCGTGGTGGTTTTGAGAATATCCGGCCCGAAGTCCTTGTCCAGAATGGCTGTCAGCTCTTTGCCGTGTTCAGTAAGCAGCTCTTCAAGCGGAGCCACCTGGCTCTTGGATACATAGTTGGAGAATTGTCCGAGCGTGGTGAAGACATCCATCTTCTCCCCGCTCTGGAGCGCAAGATTGACCTTCTGGGCGTAATCGGCCGGGCCGAAGAGACGGAAGTCCACCTTCACCCCGATCTTCTCCGTTGTGATGGCGTTGATCGCATCCGTTACCTTACTGAGATCGTCGGGAATCCGGTTGAAGGAGGGCAGTGCGAATACAATCTCAGCCACCTTGGCCTTAGCTTCCGTATCCCCGGAATTCTTGGACGATGTATTGGAATTGCCGCCGCAGGCGGAGAGCAGCGAACCGCAGATTACCATGGACAGCAGCAGTGAACCTAACCCCTTTTTCTTCATTGTCATCATGCCTCCTGTTCTATATTTACATTCTCATTGTACTTGCCCTGGAGGGGGCGGGCTTTCAATAATACGGGCTGTTTTTATAAAAAACCGCACTGGGCGGGTGACGGGACGTGCGGCTCTGCATAGCTAAGTTACACCCTAGGAATGATTCCTGCCAACGAAGCAAGAAGCTCCGCCTCCGGTAGGAGAAGCGGAGCTTCCTAATGGTCATCCTTGTCATGACTATAAGGCGGATTTGTGCTTGGAACGGTAGGCCGCCGGGGTTTCGCCTGTCCATTTTTTGAACACAGTGGAGAAATAGGAAAGGGTATCGAAGCCGGTATCCATGGCAATCTCCCCGATGCTTGCCGTGCTCTCCACCAGCCTCTGCTTCGCTGCTCTGATCCGGCAGTCGTTCAGGTACTCCTTTACGGTCTGGCCGGTCCCGTTCTTGAACACCTTGGCCAAATAATCCGCGGTCAGATAAACGCTGGCTGCAACATCCTCCCGGCTCAGATCCTGGGTATAGTGCTCTTGAATGAAGCGTTTGGCCCGCTCGACTACCCCTTCGGACTGCAGCACCTCCTTAATGGAATCGAGCGTCTTGTCCGTCAGCGCCTGCGCCCATTTCATGAAGTCGAACACGCTGCTCTCGGCATCCTGGGCCAACTGCTGGCTGAGCTCACCTTCGAAGAGCCGGTGGGCTTGAATGTGGTGGCGCGCGAGCAGCGAATAGACCACCTGAAGCAGGTCCTCGCGGATCGAATGGAGCGTAGCCGCATCCAGCTTGTTCAGACTCGTCAGCAGCTCCAGTTCTTTCTTGAGCCGGTTCACAATCTGAGCCTTCTCCTTCTGGACGAACAGCAGGGTGAACAGCTCCGTATCCAGGGTGAAGCGCTCGGTCAGATCCACTTGGAAGGGCTTATTCGGCAAATGCAGCTTCCCCCGGAAAATAATGTTCGACTCGTCCGCCTGCTCCAGCTCCGTCTTAAGCTGCGCCAGGCGGGAGATCGCCGCAGGCTCACTGAAGTAACAGGTAGCCGTACATTTCAGATACTGCCTGGACAGCCGGATGATCTCTCCGGCGCTCGCCTCCAGCTCCTTCATATCCGCCGGATTCTCGGCAATGATCGCATTGTAGAATACCTTATCCATCTGATAGGCAATCATCCGGCCGCTGCCCACCAGGCTGCTGAGTATTTCAGAGACCAGGTTCGAGAGGGCGTAGTGGAAGATGCTCTCGTCCCATTCCCGTTCAATCTGGGAGCGGGGAACGCTTACCAGCAGCAGCCTGTATTCTGCCTGCACCGGGACGGACAGCTCCCGCTTCTGCACCTCACTCTGGATCAGCTCACGCCGGGGAGAGATTGTCGCCGTCAGCACATCGCTCCAGAAGCTGCGTTCTATCAGATCCTGGTTCTTCAGCCACGCATGACCCAGCTTGCTGTATTCGCCTAACATGATTTTGTTCTTCAGCGTATCCATCGACTTGCGCAGCGCCGCTTCCAGCTCCTGCTTGTCCAGCGGCTTGACCAGATACGAGTCGGCGTCATACGAGATCGCCTTGGAGGCGAAGGTGAAGCTCTCATGACAGGTCAGGAAGATGAATCCGCCTTCATATTGACGCTCTCTGACCCACTTGATCAACTCTATGCCTGACCCGCGCGGCATTTCAATATCACAAATCATCAGATCCGGCTCGTCGTTCTCGAAGAGTTGCTTCGCATCCTGTATATTATGAGCGGTGAGCACTTCCGTAATTCCGAATTCCTCCCAGTTCACAATACCGCGCAACGCTTCAATTGTAGGAATATCATCGTCAATCAGCATACAACGCATATTATCCTCCCTCTAAGCCAGGCTGGCTCCATTCGAGTGGCTTCACAGGAATCCACAGCTCAACCCTCGCACCTGTAGTCTCGATATTCGACAGCTTAAGCAGATCTTCCCGTTTGTATAGCAGTCTGAGGGTCTTGCGGATATTGGCAATGCCCACTCTGCCTCCGTCCTCCCCTGCCTCTTCGCGCTCCGGCTGATCCAGCCATTCAGAAGCGAAGCCTGCCCCGTTATCTTCAATGACAATGCTGACAAATGGACTATCGTCCCGCAGCTCCATCCGCACCCTGATGAAAATAGACAGCAGCTCCTGAACGAACATAGCATGCTTGAACGTATTCTCCACAAAGGTCTGGATCATGAATTGGGGAACCGGCACCTGCCGCGCTTCCTCCTGCATCTCGATCATAAAAAAAATCTGCTCCGGATAACGGATCTCCTGCATCCGGATATAATTCTCAGTATGCCGGATCTCCTCCTCCATCGTCACTTCCATCAGCCCCCCTCTGAACATATACCGGAGATGCTCGGAGAGGCGGTGGATCAGGCGGCGGATCTCCTCATTTTTATTCTGATAGGTTAGGCTCGTAATTGTTGAGATCGCATTCAGGAAAAAATGGGGCCGGATCTGCATCTGCAGATACTTGATCTCGGCGCGGCTGATTTCGATCTGTTCTTCATAGGACTGAATCTTAAGATCCTTGATCTCACTGACCATGGACTCCAGCGCATGGAACAGCTTCAGGAATTCCAGGGAGTACGGGGTATTCTGCGGAATCTGGTATTCCAGCTGCCCCTGCTCGACCGCCTTCGCCGCCTTCACCAGCTCCAGAATCGGCCTCAGCACATCCCTCGTCAGGAATCTCAGCACCAGCGGCACCACGATGACCGAGAGCACCGCCAGCAGGGCGATCCCCCACTGAATCAGCTTCAGGCCCGAGAACAGACTGCCCTTGGCAACCATTTGAGTCATCTGCCCGAACTCGCCGATCGGTTCAGATACAATCAGATAATCCCGCTGATACTGCCTGCTTAAGCTCTCAAGCGTCGTATCCCCCTCATTAAGAGGGATATTATTCGCTGCCAGGATCATTCCCTCCGAGTCACTCAGCACATACCGGTTCTGATCATTGCCTCCCCTGTCGACCATGGCCAGCAGCGTGTCCGCTTTCACCAGCGTTCCGAAGCTGACCCCTGAATACGAAATATATTTGAACAAGTAGGACTCGCCGCGGATCTGGAAGACCGTCCATTCCCCGCTTGGTGCTGCCGGAGCCGTACTGAATTTATGCATATTGATAAAATCCACCAGAGCCAGCTTATCCTCCGATTGAATCCGGCGGTTGAACTGCTCCAGCACCAGCTCCTCCGAGAGCCTGATGAACATGCCGTCGCTCGAATTATCACCCACTATTTTTGCCTGCAGGCTATTCTTGAGCTGCTGGACCTTGAAATACCGGCTGTTCTCATCCATCCCCGCCGAATTCACCGCAGTATCCACGTTATGGTCGAACACCTCTATGAGGTCCTTGGAGAAGTTGTTGAAGTTATTATGAATATTGGCCTGATAGAGGGCCA
The DNA here is from genome assembly GCF_038006885.1 of Paenibacillus sp. FSL R7-0302. Taxonomy (NCBI): domain Bacteria; kingdom Bacillati; phylum Bacillota; class Bacilli; order Caryophanales; family Paenibacillaceae; genus Paenibacillus; species Paenibacillus sp. FSL R7-0302. The sequence goes on along the minus strand of NZ_JBBOWB010000001.1, from coordinate 1,274,908 downwards.
GTGTATTGCGCGAGCTGGTCAGTGCATTGCTCCGCACCACCTCCAGGGAGTAGATGTTACTCAGAACAAGGATGGACAGCAGGATCGCAAGAATCACTGTCATCTGCAATGCAAATTTGAACACGATACTGTTGGTACGGATCATCCCCGCCTCTTCCTTTCCCCGGAATTCAGCACGCCCCTGAGCCGATACCTTCTTAGGCCAGACCCAGGGGCGTGTAAGTATGCAATTTGCGATTGAGTACGTGAAAATTATTAGTATTGGGATAGCCGTGACTCCAGAGAAGTTTTGGACTTCCGGCCGCTGTTGTGTTTGAATTTCCTGAATTAAACCGCACTATGCGGTAGAAATTCAAACACAAAGGCGGACGCTACCGCTCCTACAGTTCCAAAATTCCCTTCCGCCACTTTTCCCAATTATTAATCAGCTCACAGGAGCAGCCGCCCAATCCAGCGCAGCTTCAATATGCTTATCCCAGTAGGCCCAGTTATGGTCGCCAGGGCCCTCTTCATAGTAATGGGCGGCCTGCTCGCCTTCCAGGAACTGATGGAACCGGCGGTTCACATCCAGCAGCATATCCTCGGTTCCGCATGCCATATATAGCTCCGGCAGGGCAAGTCCCTGCGCCTTCACGTCACGCACCAGCTGCTCAGGGTCCTTGTCGCTGCCGAGCAGCCGGCTCAGATCGCCGAAGACGCTGGCATAGTAGGAATAACTGGCAATTCCGTCTTTATAGTCTGGGGCAATATTGGCAACTCTATACGGAATTAAGGCCGAGGATAAGGCGATGATCCGGCCGAAGCGCTCCGCATATTTCAGGCCGTTGCGGATCGCCCCGTAGCCGCCCATCGATAAGCCGCCGATCCAGGTATCCTCTCTGGCTGCTGATAGCGGGAACAGCTTGCGGGTGAAGTCTACCAGCTCCCTGCCGATATACTCACCGTAGTATTCTTCTCTTAGCTCATCATTTACATAGAAGCGGTTCTCCCCGGCCGGCATGAATACTGCGACTTGATGCCTGTCTGCCAGCTCCCTGATCCTGGAGAAGTTCAGCCAGTCGTTCTGGCTGCCGGAGAAGCCATGCAGCAGATAGAGCGATCTCAAGGGCTGGCCCGACCAGGCCGGAAGTCCCCAGCCCTCCGGCAGATCCACCGGCAATATGGCCTGAATCGTGACCTCCCGCTTCAGACTTGCTGAGAACAGGCTGATTTGCATTGTAGCCATCATCATTCCCCCTTAACGAATTAGAATCAGACCCAGTATACCGCTTCTTGTCCCTGCTGATCTATATATTCGATAACAGTCTTATAGTTCTGCAGGTTAATATGCAGCCGGCAATAGGCTGCTCCCTGCTCCCACATCAGCCTGATTTCATCCGCCTCTGCCTCAAGCACCCGGAAGGTTCCCTGGAAGGCGCTATACTCATTGCGGAAACGGATCAGCTTCATCAGCCGCTGCACGACCTCCCGCTCACTCTCCGCTGCAATCTCCTCCAGCGTATAGTTATGGCGGTTAATCTCCCGACCTTCCCCCGTCAGGGCGACCTGCTCCAGATCATTGCGGCCGGCCAGCAAGCCTACATAATAGACCTGCGGAATACCCGGTGCGAAGAATTGAATCGCCCTGGCTGCCAGGTACGCATCGTCATCCTCATTCAGCGCACTGTAATACGTGCAGCGGATCTGATGGACATCGAAGCCGTCCGGCGCTTTATGCTCCTCGGACAGAATCAGGCTCAGGTTCGCTCCGCGCTCCACGCAGAGATCCACCAGCTCCCGGGCTTCCTTGGTATCGATCAGATCATCCAGGTCGGGCTTCACCGGAACACCGTCATGGCAGTCCAGCATCGTGAACTGCTTATGCGGGCGGGTCCGCAGATAGTCGTACAGCGCCGTATTGGATTTGCCGGTAAGCGCCTCAAGCACGCGGTAAGGCAGAATGAAATCATAGATCCAGCAGCCGTATTCCGATAGCTTAGTCTGGATACTGTGATGCGCGTGCACCTCCGGCAGCAGCTCGATATCCAGCGAATCGGCCATCTCTTTGATCCAGTCCAGGAATTCATAGATCTCCGGCTCCACATAGAAACAACTAGTGCCCAGCTTCTTGATCACGTACCCGACGGCATCCAGCCTGACAATCTTGACATTCTGCGCTTTGAAGTTCAGGAAGAACTGCCGCAGCAGGTCGCGGGTGAGCGGAGCATGGATATCCAGATCAATCTGCTCGGAAGGATCGGTTTTGCCAAAAGTGGTCCACACCTTCTCTTCCTCCCCTCCGGAGGTAGTGAAGGCAGAATACGGCAGCGGCCGCCGCAGGAACATCTTCTCGATATCCGCACGCACAGGCTCGCCATTCTCCCAGATCTTGTCCAGAGTGATGAACAGATCCGCATATTCCGAAGCCCGGCCATGCTCCAGGAAGTCCTGGAAATACGGCGATTGCCTGGAGATATGATTGACCATCAGATCCACCAGCACATCGAATTCTGCCCCGATGCTGCGGATGTCCTCCCAGCTGCCGAATTCCGGCTCGATCTCCAGATAAGTCAACGGCGCAAAGCCGCGGTCCCCCGAAGAAGGAAAGGGCGGAAGGATGTGAATCCCCCCGGCAAACAGCCCGGCGAAGGGACCTTGCAGCACCTGATGGAGCTGCTTCAGGTCTCCGCCCAGCGAATCGGGATAGGTAATTAACTGTACTTGATTCTTCAGTGTCATCTTAAGAAGCCTCCTACAGGTTGAATTGTTGCTTAATGACCGCAAGCGCAGGCAGATCGACTACCGCACCGGTGAATTTCAGTTTGTACGCGCTGACAGCAAATCCAAGCTCCAGCGCCTCTGTGAGCGTATACCCTTTGATAATAGCTGTATAGAATCCGGACCAGAAGGCATCTCCTGCTCCCGTCGTATCTTCAATCTGCGTCGCCTTGGTCGCAAACGACATCGTTTCGCTTCCGGTGGAGACGAGTGCCCCGTCCTTGCCCAGCGTCAGAATGACCAGCTTCGCGCCAAGCGCAAGGAATCTGGCGATCTGCTCCTCCGGCGTGCCGGGTCCGAACAGACGCTCAGCGTCATCCCCGGAAGGCTTGATGATATCCACCTTCGGAATGATGCTTTTGACATAGGCTACCCCGTCCTCCCCCTTCTGCCAGATCGAAGGATGATAGTTGGGATCGAAGCCGATCAGCACCTTATGCTTCCTTGCCGTCTTGATCACCCGCTCTACTGTCTCACGGGACGGATTCCTTGAAATCGGCCAGCAGGAGAAGTGGACAATTCTGGAATGAATCAAGGCTTGCTCCAGCGCTTCATTGTACTCCAGCCGGTAATCCGCCGCACGGTAAAAGATCGGAACCGGCGTAGCCTGACTCTTGTTAATCACCACCATACTGGTAGAATCATCGACCTGCTGGATGCCGCTTGTCGCCATTCCGGCGCTCTGCAGCCGGTTCATCAAATAGTTGCCCAGGCTATCCCTGCCCACCGCCGAAGCCACATGCGACCGGATGCCCAGCTTCCCCGCATTGATGGCAATATTCGAAGGCGATCCGCCAAAATACCGTGTATATCCATCACCTACCGTGTCCTCGCCGTACTCATTGGAGATCATATCCACGAGCAGCTCGCCTACTGTTAACACATCGTTCGCCTGATCTTCAAATTGTATTGTCTCTCCGAGTTTAAACACCCGCACTCCCCCTTGGTACTCCAGTATCCTTGTGTCCTATCCATTCTATGGTCTCTGTGTACACAATACTTTCAAAAACCCGTCCTCTTTTTACAATTTAAGAGTTCAAGGCTCTTGCCAGGGCATGGATGTATCCCTCTCTGGCTCTGCGGCTGACTTCGGCTGCAGGGACAACATGCTCGAAGCCATGATAGCCCCCCGGGTAGAGATGAAATTCCACTTCTACACCCGCCTGTGCCAGCCGGGCCACATAGTCTATCGTCTCATCACGGAACGGGTCGAGCTGTCCGACGCAGATATAGGCGGGCGGAAGTCCCGCCAGTTGATCCGCACGGCCGGGTGCCGCATAAGGGGAGGTGTCTGCACCTCCGGCAGGGCCGCCCAAGTACATCTCCCAAGCAACCAGGTTGTTCGCCCGGTTCCACACCGCCGGGTGCGTGACCTCATAACTCGAAGGTGTAATGTTGCGGTCATCCAGCATTGGATACAGCGGAAGCTGGAAGCAGAGGGCCGGACCGCCCTTATCTCTAGCCATCAGGGCCAGGGCAGCCGCCAGACCGCCGCCCGCACTCGCGCCGCCTACGGCAATCCGGGCCCCGTCAATCTGGAGATCATTCCCCGGATCTGCAAGCCACACCAATGCCGCGAAGCTGTCTTCCACCGCTGCCGGGTACGGATGCTCCGGGGCAAGGCGGTAATCGGGCGACACGACCACACAGTTGGCCGCGAGGACGAAGCTCTCGCATAACGCATCGTCACCGCTCGGCTGGCCCAGAATATAGCCGCCCCCATGAGTCCAGAGCAGGGCAGGCAGCTTATGCTTACTCCGCTTCGCCGGTTCATAGATTCTGATCCGTACCGGCCCGGAACCGGCAATCAGGACCCGCTCCGTAATGCGGACACGGTCCGAAGGTTCTGTAGGCAACGGAATCATATTCCGGGCTGCGGCCAGATCCTCCGGCAAATGCAGCGGCGGCAATCCGGCCATCCCCTCTCTTAATTCCAGGGCCACGCGGTGAATGAAATTCATCTATATTCCCTCCATATCGCTTCTATGTGAATGAATCCTGCGTGCTTCAAGTGGTCCCCTTCTCCGATAACCGGACAGGAAGAATCGTCTCCAGCGGGACCGGCTCGCCGGCAATCTGCTGAAGCAGATATTGAACGGCCAGCTCGCCCATCTTCTTGATCGGCTGGACGATAGTAGTCAGATCCTCCGCATCCAGGGCAGCAATTCCGTCATAGCCGATGACTTTGACTTGACCGGGCACGGCTCTGCCCAGCCTTCTGCACTGCTTCAGCACCTGCAATGCCAGCATATCGCTGCTCGCGAATACGCCGTCCAGCTCAGGGCGTTCCTCAAAAAGACTGCTGACCAGCTTTTCGTAATCCTTATACTTGAAGCCGTTCAGATCGGTTTGCCGGACAGTGTACTCCACATCCTGCCCTCTGATCTGCTCCAGGAAGCCGTCATGCCTTTGCTTGGCCAGCAGATTCAGGCGCAGATTCCCGCTGAGATAGGCGATGCTCCGGCATTTTTTGCTTAGCAGCAGCCGGGTGGCCAGCACTCCCCCCTGATAGTTATCCGAGGCAATGAACGGAATCGACTTAGAGATCTGGCGGTCCAGCGACACCAGCGGCAGGTTGATCGACTTGTAATCGTTCACGCTCATCGTATGGCTGCCCATGATGATGCCGTCAACCCGGCTGGCCCGCAGCAGATCGATGTACTCTTTCTCTTTTTTCTTGTGATGCAGGGAATTGCACAGCATAAGCTTATAGCCTTGTTCATAGGCATAGGCCTCAATATGCTTGGTTACCTCTCCGAAGAACGGATGGGAGATATCCGGCAGAATCAGGCCGATTATATTGGACTTCTTGCGCAGCAAGGAGCGTGCCACCTCACTCGGATGGTAATTCAGCTCCTCCATGGCATCGTTTACCTTTTGCTTCAGACTCTCACTGAGGTATCCCCGGTTATTCAGCACACGGGAGACGGTAGTGACGGAGACGCCGACCTTCTCGGCAACATCTTTGATGGTTACAGCCATCCGTACCTCCTGACCCGGGTTAGCCTTCTTCCTCTGTTCAGCGGAACAGAGCATGGCTCTGTGTTAACCGGTTAATATAATAGGGCTGCATCAGCTTTAAAACGATAATGAACATCGAGGGTTTTAAAGTCTGAGCAAGAACATTGGGCTAATATTAAGCTGATATCACCCTGTTTCCTACTCCTACTCCTACTCCTAAATTCAAGTAGGTGATTGTATTTCCTGCAATAGAAAACGCATAGCTGACTGTAAAATGAGATTCTATTGTATTTCATACATTGGAATATCGTGTTTCAGGAGAAAATTGGCCTTTTTCCAACATTCAATTGTACGGAGTACAATAGATTCTATTTTAAAGCCTTTTTTGCAGCATTCTAATGTACAAAATGCAGTTGCTATCGTTCCAGCTACCTGCAGCATCCAAAGACTGCTGCGGGAATATTCACAAATATTAAACCTGCTACTCTTCTAGAGCAGATCCTGGCAGGGAAGCTGCCCTTCCTGGGTATCAGGTCGTGCCGCGCTCCACAGCCGTTACCGGGAACGTATTCACCATCGCCACCGCCTGACCCTCGATCTGCTGGACCGCCAGCTCCATAATGGCTTCGCTCATCTCCTGAATCGGCTGCCGGACAGTGCTTAGACGCGGGGAGATCATGGAGGCGAGCTGTACATCATCATAGCCTACAATGCGCATCGCTGAAGGAATCTCCTTGCCGAGCAAGTTGCAGGCATGAATGACCTCGGCGGCAATCACATCACTGCTGGCAAATACGCCGTCGATCTCAGGATGCTCCTGGAGGTAGGCGGCAATGGCGGTGTCCCCTCCGGTATAGCTCCCCTCATTGACCTCCAGCTGCAAGTACAGCGGCGCAAGCCCGGCGCGCTTCAGCTCTTCTTCGTACCCCTGCTTTCTCAGGCCGGCCAGCATGAAGTGATGCTGGGGACCGTCGATCCCCCGCTGGATATAGACCGTGTGCCGGCAGCCCTGGCCGGTTAATAACCGGGCAGCCAGCCGCCCGCCCTCCAGATTATCCGAGGTGACCACGGGAATATCCTCCGAGATGACACGGTCGAAGGAGACGATCGGCAGGTCCAGGTGAAGATAATGCTGCACATCCAGCACGGCACTGCCCATGATGATGGCGTCAACCTGGTTTTTTTTGAGCATCTCGATATAATCCACTTCCTTGGAGACGTTACGGTTGGAATTGCAGAGCAGCAGCTTGTAGCCCTTAAGGTCTGCATAATATTCGAGATAGGCGGTCAGCTCGGCAAAAAAAGGATGGGAAATCGCCGGGATGATCAGCCCGATCATATTGGATTTTTTGCGGAACAGGGCCCGGGCCATTTCATTCGGCTGATAGTTCATTTCCTTCATCACCCGGTAGACCTTCTCCTTCGTCTTGTCACTGATATACCCTCTATTGTTAAGGACTCTGGACACTGTATTCACAGAAAGTCCTGCCTGCTTCGCAACATCCTTCAGATTCGCCATAGAAACCACCTTGCTTTTTAGTTCCAATTATAGATGAATTTCGCATGGATTTCAGCTATTGAAGCGTAATCGTCACTGCGGTGAACATTTGGACTTCCTCCCCTCCCCTTATTTCAGCGCTCCTTCTGTGATCCCCTTGATGATCTGCTTTTGCAGGAACAGGTAGATGATCAGCACGGGAATGATCGTCATAATCAGCCCGGCCATCAGCGGCGCATAGTCCACAGAATAGGAGGAGAAGAAGGTATACGTGGAGAGCGGCAGTGTCTTCTGATCCGGCGACAGCAGCACCAGGCTGGGCAGGAGATAGTCATTCCAGATCCAGAGCACATCGAGCACCAGCAGGGTGACGAATACCGGCTTCAGCAAGGGCAGCACAATACTGAAAAACGTCCGCAGCGTGGTGCTCCCTTCGATAAATGCCGATTCTTCCAGCTCATAAGGAATCCCCTTGATGAAACCGTGGAACGTGAAGACGCCAAACGGCACCCCGAAGCCGAGATACATGAACAGCAGCGTCAGCTTGGTATTCAGCAGCCCCATATTCCCGTACAGCATGACCATTGGAATCATCAGCACCTGGAAGGGCAGAGCCATGGAGGCCAGCATGAGGAAGAAGAGGATGGAATTCACCTTCCATTTGTAGCGTACGAACAAGTACCCGGTCATCGCCGAGAAAATAATAATGATCGTGACGGAAATCCCCGTAATGATCAGCGAGTTCATGAACCCCTGCATAAAGTCCATATTGTCGAAGGCGCTGGCATAGTTCTTGAAATTAATCGTTGTCGGCAGCGACAGAGGACTCTCGAAGAATTGCTGGGTGGTCTTGAAGGAGTTCATAATAATCAGCAGGAACGGTGTTAAAAAGGCCAACAGCAGCAGGTATAAGAATCCTGTCCGCAGGCCCGGGAGGATGCGCCGGTTAGCATTCATTAAGATTCCACCTCCAGCTTCTTCAGCAGATAGGATTGCGTCAAGGCGATAATTGCTACGACAGCGAACAGAACGACTGCCTCTGCCTGGCCGACACCGTATTGATTGGACAGGAAGGCTTTTTGCACGATATGGTAGGTAGCCAGCTCCGTTGAATTGAACGGTCCGCCCTTGGTTAACGCCAGGTTGATGTCATACGTTAAGAAGGACCGGGACAGGGAGATGAAAATACAGATGACGATCGCAGGAACCGTCAGCGGCAGGATAATTCTGCGGATCACTGAAGTCCGCCCCGCTCCGTCGATGCTCGCCGCCTCCAGCACATCATTCGGTACGCCAGTGAAGCCTGCGATATAAATGATCATCAGATACCCGATCAGCTGCCAGGCGGTCGCAATGATCAGCGCCCAGAATGCCGTCCCCGTATTCGTCAGCCAGGAGGTCTGAAACAGCTCCCAGCCGTATTTATTCCCAAGGTAAGGCAGCACCTGTGAGAAAAGCGTCTGCCACAGGTATCCCAGTACGATCCCTCCGACCAGATTGGGTGTGAAGAACCCGGTACGCAGCCATTGCTCCCCTCTCCCGCCTCTCGTCAGGGCAAGTGCGATGAAGAAAGCGAACACATTGGCAATCACCACGGTGAAGAAGACATACTTCAGGGTGAACCACAACTGCTGAAGGAACACCTTATCCCTGAATACTTCGAGATAATTCGAGAAGCCGATCAGGCTGCTGTCGCCTGTCCGCACATCCCAGTTCGTAAAGGTCAAATATAAGCCGACGATGAACGGTATAATCACAACGGCGGCAAAAGCGAAGATAGAGGGACCTCCGAAGACCAGAAACGTCCCCGCATTCTTCAGTGATAGCTTTTTGTTCATAGTGCTGCCCCCTTTCCACTTAACAGGCTGAACTGGAGAATGTTCCGGTTCAGCCTGTTCATATATAGATAGAACTTGAAGCAATACTGAAAGGGAAAAGTGACGGAGGAGAATTTTGGAACTGTAGGAGCGATAGCGTCCGCCTTTGTCACCGGATTTCTACCGCTAGCAGCGGTAAAAATCAAGAAATCTGGGGACAACAGCGGCCGGGGGGCCAAACATTCTCTGGAGTCACGGCAATCCCAATCAGAAAAATACAAGTTCAATGTATATAGCACAAACGAAGAAATTCTCTATTTCCCTGCATACGATTTCCAGTAATCCTGAACCTCCTGCGCCAGACCCTGGCGGTCGATATTGCCTACCAGATACTTCTGCATCGCGGCTCCGGTCTTGGCCCAGTAATCCTGCGGCAGGTAATTAATGACACCGATGTTGATGATGTTCCCTTGCTTCACGTATTCGCTGACAGCATTGGACATGATGTTCGTGCTCTGTGCCTTGAGATCCTTATACGGCATGGACAGCCCCATATCGCTAATAATAGCCTTCTGGCCGTCCTCGCTGCTGACCATCCATTCAATGAACGCTTTGGCGGCTTCCTGCTGCTCCGGCGTAGACTTCGAATCATCGATGGCGAACAGCTTAGGCTCGCTGTAAGCGACTTGCGTGTTGCCGAAATCCTCCGGGTTATTGCTAACCGGCAGCGGCAGGATACCGAAGTCAGTATCGCGGCCTTCCAGCGTTCCAATGACCGCCCAGCTCCAGTCCCCCATGAAGTAGAAGGCGGCAGCTCCCTTGGCGAAATCAGCGCTATCACGGTTATAATCGGCAACGAGCGGGTCACTCTTACGTGCGTTGTACTTCTTCAGCAGATCGAACGTATCCATCAGTCCGGTGAACTGCGGATTCTCCGTCAGCTTCACCTGCCCGTTCTTCAGCTCCTCCACGAACTTCCGGTTGTCCTCGACCTTCTGCGACTGCAGGGAATAGGTCAACCCCAGATAGTGGGCGCCGAGCGACCAGTCTGCTCCGTGAAGCATGACCGGTGCTTTGCCGGAGGCTTCAATTTTCTTGAAAATTGCTTCAAGGTCATCACGGGTCTTGACCGATGCAGGATCAAAGGCACCGCCGATCCCCTCTTCTACCGCACGCTTGTTGTACAGCAGACCGTAGCCTTGGGCAGTCCAGGGAATACCCAGGAATTGTCCGTCCAGCAATGCGCCATCGATGGCTCCCGGATTGGTCAGCGCTTCATATTTAGCCTTCTCCGGCTCTAAATCCAGAAAATCATCCTTATATTGAAGTATGGTGCCTGCATCCAGATTCACGATTGTCGCCGGATTGCCGGAGGCCAGCAGGGATTGGAACTTCTCAAGCTGCGCGCCGCCGATCGGCGTAGGAATCAGTTCAATTGTTACCTGCGGATTCTGCTCATGATACTTCTTGAACAGCTCCTCGAATACGGTATTGACTTCTGCGGAGGTATTGAAGAAGGTGAGCTTAACATCCTTGGAGGCTTGCCCTGTTTGTGTTCCCTCATTCCCCTTGTCTTCCTTGACAGCATTGGTTGCTGAATTCCCTTTAGAGCAGCCTGCGAGTAATCCGGTGACCACCGTCAGAGCGATAGCGAAGCTTGCAGCTTTTCTCAATTTCAAATGAATTCCCCCCGTACTTTTGATTGTTGTGAATGCGCATACATTTCTGAATGCAACTTTATGATAACCGGTTAACATATTTATGTCAATCGGTTATCATATTTAAATTTTAGCTAATGTAGAGGAGTGAATATGACTCTTGCAGCGGGGAAAAACGAATCCGGCCCATAGCCCTCCCGGCGCTGCTGATTGTATTCGGTTTTTCGCATACATCCGGCCCCTCAGCCCCCGCAGCCGCCGATTGTATTCGGTCTTTGGTATACATCCGGCCCGCTCACCGCTTCCGGTCCAATTGTAATCGGTTTTTCGACCACATTCCGCCCACGCGCCTCCGCCGCGCCCAATGTAATCGGTTTTTCGACCACATTCCGCCCACGCACCTCTCCCGCTCCAATTGTAATCGGTTTTTCGATTACATTTGCCCCCCCAGCCCTCCCCCGCTCCAATTGTAATCGGTTTTTCGATTACATTTCGCCCACGCACCTCTTCCAGTCCAATTGTAATCGGTTTTTCGATTACATTTGCCCCCCAGCCCTCGCAGCCGCACATTGTAATCGGTTTTTCGATTACATTCCGCCCCCCGGCGCTCGCCGCTGCCTATTGTGTTTGGTTCTAACAGGCCAGCAGCAAAAAAGGCTTCAGCCCAAATGAGCCGAAGCCTTTCCTCTACAACTTCCCCCGGTAATCCTGCGGCGTCATGCCGAACTGCTCCTTGAACACTTTGATAAAATACTGGCTGTTGGCATAGCCGAGCTGCTCCGAGATTTCATAGATTTTCAGCTCTGAATTGCGCAGACTCGCCACCGCCTGCTCCATCTTCATGTTCAGGATATACTCGCTGATGCTGATTCCGCTGACCTGCTTGAACAGTCTGGACACATATGCCGGATGAAGCGAGACCGCGTCCGCAACGAATTGCTGGCTGGCCTCCGCCAGATTAGCCGCGATACAGCTCTGCATCTCCTTGACGATGCCCATCCGGTTATTCTGTGTATCCCGTTCGAGCTTGCCCTGCAGGGTATCCACCAGCGCTTCCCCCCAGCTGACCAGTTGGGACACGGAACGGAAGAGCGTCTTATCCAGCAGCTCCCGCCCGACCAGATCGGACAGCAGGCTATGATTCTTATGGGCAATATAGTGAAAGGAGCCAAGAATCATGGTGCGGATCTCCTCAATATATTCTTCGTTATACGCCGGCAGATTGTTGCTGAATTCCTTCATCTGCTGCAGCCGTTCCTTGTACCCCTGCCACTGGCCGGTCTCCAGCAGATGCATCAGTGTCGGGGAAGCATATAAGTCCTTGAGCGGCTGGACCGGCGAGCTCTTCTGCTTGTCCGTCAAGGAGATGAAATAGCCCTGGTCATTGCCCACTTGCTGTCTTAACGCCGACTGGGAATCCTCATACATGGCGCGGAGATCCAGCGGGAATTCCCCCGGGTAGGACAGAATCACCGAGATCCCGCCATTCAGATATTCATTGACACTGCTGTGCAGCTGATGGGTATTATGGGTTAGCTGCTTCAGAATCTTGCCTGGGTCAACCGCCCCTGCTTCATTGCTCTTCACAATAAACACCAGGTTCTCGTAAGCATCCCGGCCATGCCACAGCTCGAAGCCCGGGCCCAGCAGCTCGCAGGCGATGTTCGTCACCGCGTATTCAAAGAGCAGCTGGCTATCCAGCCCGAAGTTCGTGAAATGCTCCTCCAGACGGATCAGAATCAGGAAGACCCGGTCGTTCACCTGAAAATCGATCTGATATCCGCTCAGCTTCTCCTTCAACCGTTCCTGCGGATAAGATTTGCCCTGAATCAGCTCGGCCAGCAGCTTGTCCTTCAGCGCCGGAAGATGCTCCCGGAAGGCCAGCATCGCCTGCTCATAGGAGGCCGTCCGGTCGAGCTCCTTCTTAATGGTCTTAATCGTACCCTCCAGAGCAGCTCGCAGCTTCTGATGATCCAGCGGCTTAACCAGATATTCCACTACCCCATACTGGAGGGCTTCCCGGGCATATTCGAACTCGGCATAGCCGGTTAGCAGAATACATTTGATTCTCCGGTGGGTCCGCTGTACCTGCTTCACCAGCTCCAGCCCGCTCATCCCGGGCATAGCGATGTCCGTAATGACTATATCGACCGGGTATTGCCCGATGATCTGCAACGCCTGAGCGCCTGAATAGGCTTTATATACTTTTTCAATCCCGAAGTCCTGCCATGGAAAAGCAAGCTCCAGATCATCTACGACATATTGTTCATCATCTACCAGCAGAATTTGCAGAATGAGCTTCTCCCTCCTTTTCAATACGAATCCGGTAACAGGTGCCTTCGGACAGCACGGAGTCTACGGATAACCCGGAGTCCTTGCCAAAGTACAGGCGCAGCCGCTGATTCACATTCCTTAGCCCGGTTCCGAGCTGTTCATTGCTGATGATATTGTCCTCGATATGACGGCGGACCGCGCCGAGCCGTTCCTCCGTCATGCCGATTCCGTTATCCTTCACGGTAATCAGAAGATACGAAGCCTCTTCTTCAGCGGCAACCGAGATGATGCCGGGCCTCAGGCCCGGTTCAATGCCATGCTTAATGCAGTTCTCCACGAGCGGCTGCAGAATCATCCTTGGCAGCCGGTATCTGCGCGCCTCTGCCGTGACACCGAACTCGAAGGTGATTTCTTTTTTGCGCAAATGGACCATATGCAGATAATGCTCGACGAAATCCAGTTCATCCTGAAGCGTCGAATCGAGCTGTTCAATCTTATGAATGTACCGGCAGTAGGAGGCCAGATGCAGCGTCATCGCGGTGACCGCATGATAATCCTCGATGCTTGCTTTGCTCTGAATGAAATTCAGGCAGTTATAGAGAAAATGCGGATTAATCTGCGCCTGATACTGCTTCAGCTTCGCTTCCTTCACTTCAATCTCACCCAGCAGAACCTGCTCTATCAGTGTCTGGGTATTCTCCGCCATCCGGTTAAAGGAATTGCCGAGCACCTTAAACTCATTGACCTGCAGATCGACGGCACGGCTGGAAAAGTCGCCCCGGTCGAACCGGTCGATCGCCTTGCGCAGCATAATCACGGGCTTCTGCACCTGACGGCGAAGCAGCAGCGTGTAGAACATAATACCCACCAGCACCACCAGTACCGCGTAGAGGAACAGCCGGTTATTGCGGTTAATCGGTTCGATATATTGGCGTTTGGGGTAGGCGTCTATGAAATACAAATCCAGCATGTCCGACTTCATATAGTTAATCAGATACTCTGTACGGTTCTCTGTAGCGGAGAGGGTGCCCCGGTTCCCGCTGATCCCAGGGCTGATCGACTGCAACAGCTCCTGCGGAAATGCCGCCCCTGGCTGGATAAAGGCCTGCTCGGAGGCATCGTATAACAGCGGCATACCGGAGACATACTGCTCCATCATTTTCACCAGATTATCCAGTGAAATCCTGACTTCAATTAACAGCGAGCTGATATGACTGCGCATGATGTTGGAGTAATATCCCTTGCCTTCCTTATCCATGTGCAGCACCCAGCGGTTCCGCGCCTGCTCCGGGGGGCTGAAGGTGCTGAAGGAGAAGGAGGAATCCGAGGATACCGTCTCTTTCTCATCCTCATAGTACAGAATCACTGTATTCTTCCAGGAGGTGGAGGCTGTGTTCAGGGCCAGCTTATCGATGATAGTCAGCTTCATCTCATATTTGGAATATTGATCCCCGAACTTCAGAATATAAGGATATCCACGCACAGACTGGTCCTGTGACAAAGTAATGGTATTTGTCAGCACCTGTTCAAATTGCGTGGATAGCTGGGAGGTCATGAATTCAACCTCGTACATTTTATTTTTTCTCAGCTCATTCTGAATGTCCTTCACGTTCAGCCGGTAGATAAGCCAGAACGCACCTACGATGATCAGCAGCATCAGCATCAGGACAAACGACAGCCACTGAAAGATAGACAGACGATATTTCACATGGTCTCCTCCGAATGAAAGGACGGCCTGGGGGCCGCCCTTATTCTTTATCTCTTTATTTCTGCAGGGATTGATACCATTCATTGACCTCTGAGGTCACTTTGTCGCCGCCTGTAGTTTTCCATTTCTCTACAAAGGTATCGAATTCGTCTACCGGCGCTTTGTCATAAATAATTTTGTTCAGAATTTCCTTCTCCAGCTTCTCCAGCATATCTCCACGGGCGAGCTGAGTTTCAGTAGGCGTACCTGTGAACATCTCAGGCATTACACTGTCCTTCTGGTCGACGATGATCTTAGCTGCCAGGATCTGCTCAGGAATACGCTCGGACAGATTCTTCTCATACTGGTTAGCAGGCTCAGCGCCGCCGGCCAGCTTGGCCAGTGTATTCATCATCAGGTTAGGAATAATGGCTCCATCGTAAGTCAGGGTATAACGGATCGCATCCACCCAGCCGCCAGGAATCTTATCCGTATCCTGCTCTTTCAGGACGGTTCCGTCTTCAGCGATATCATAATCGTAGCCTTTGGCGAAGCCGTTCACGAACGTTGTGCTGTCCGGGTTGGCCCAGTTATCAAACAGATAGTTCTGGTAGACGAAGAATGCGTCTTTATGCTCCATATCCTTGTTGATCAATACAGCACCGGAGGCGATCTTCGTGCCGTGTCTGCCTACCTTGCCATCCGGGCCTGCCGGAAGCGGATAAGCCTTATGCACTGCACCTGGAACGTTCTTCTGCAAGTCCGGCAGCGGCCAGCCTGTCATCCAGTAAGGGCCGACAATGATACCGGATTTGCCTGCTGTAAAAGCTTCTGTCGCTTTGTTCTCATCATACAGACCGGATTCGGAGGAGATATATCCTTCCTTCATCCATTTCTGCATCGTTGCCAGACCCTGCTTCATCTCAGGCTGAACAGAACCGTAAGCGAGCTGGTTGTCCGCTGTCTTGTTCCACTGGTTAGGCATGGCGCCGAACATCCCGAAGACCCATCCGGCTTCCGACATCCATGTGTTCAGATTATTTTTGAAGCCTACAGCCAGTCCCGTTGTATCCTTCTTGCCGTTGCCGTCAGGGTCCTGGTTCGTGAACGCATCGAGCACGGTTTCCAGCTCAGCCAGATTCGTCGGAGCCTTAAGGTTCAGCTTCTTCAGCCAATCCTCACGGATATACATGACCGGATCATTATTATAAGCGTTTTCCAGAATCGGAATACCCATACGCTTGCCGTCTCGCATGTAGGGATTCCATACGGTTGGCTCTTCGGCCATCGCTTTTTTGTAGATATCGGAAGCATATTTGTCGAACAATTCGCCCGCATCGGTGAACTGGCCGCTGTCAATCAGATCGGAGATCAGTGACGGGCTGCCGCGGAAGGAGATGATGTCCGGCATTTTCTCACCTGAGGTCAGCATCAGGCGCAGCTTGGTTTCATAGGCGTTATTCTGGTCACTTACGGTCCAGAGATACTTGATGTCAATACCCAGCGTATCCTTGGCCCATTTGGTGTGCACGTTGTTCTCGATGTTCTCGCCGTTCTTGAATTTCAGACTGCTTGCGATGGGAAATACCGTTGAAATAGTTACCGGCTCTGTATATTTACCATTCTCAAAGGGTGCCGAATACATAGCGTCTTCGCTTGCCGCCGGCTTGTTGTCCCCTTCTGCCTTCTTGTTGTCAGCATTGCCGCCGCAGCCGGCCAGCAAGCTGCCCAGCATGACTGTGGATAACACGGCCGCCGCAGAGAATTTCATTTTCTTTATCATTTAATCTTGCACCCCTTTAATTAAAATTTAATCATATTAAGTATATGAGTCAATCTTTTTCAGCTTCCAGCGCGTGCATCACCCCCTTTAATAGGAAGGACGGCTATTCCTTAACCGCCCCGAGGACAATTCCCTTCACGAAGAAACGCTGCAGGAATGGATACACGATGAGGATCGGCGCCATTCCGATGAAGATCTGCGCGGCTTTGACCGTTCTTTGCGAGATATTCTCCAGATCCTCCGGCCGTACGGTCACCTTACTGAAGTCCTGCTGGACAATGACCGACTGCAGGAAGGTCGCCAGCGGATAGTTGCGGTGATCCGTCATATACAGCAGGCCGTCGAACCAGGAGTTCCAATGCCCGACGATCGTGAACAGCGATAGTGTGGCAATGGCCGGCATGGATACCGGGAGATACACGCTGAACAGTGTTCTGAAATGACCTGCTCCGTCGATGAAGGCGGCTTCTTCCATTTCTTTGGGCACAGCCCGGAAGAAGTTAAGCAACAGAATGATGTTCCATACCGAGACGGCACCCGGCAGAATCAGTACCCATAAGGAGTTCATCAGGTGCAGCTTCTGAATCAGAATGTACATTGGCACCAGACCGCCGCTGAACAGCATGGTGAAGACCAGCAGCCAGATATACATGTTCCGGCGTCTGAACCGGGCGTTCTCTTTGGACAGCGCGTAGGCAGCCAGAATGACTACCCCCATGCTGAACAGCGTTCCCAGCACCGTGCGCTGCAGCGTCACCCAGATGGACCTGGTGAAATTCTCATTGGCTACGGTCTTGGTGTAGGCATCCACTGTGAAATCTACCGGCCACAGACCCACCAGATTGGCATTGGCTGCCGATTTCCCGCTGAACGATACAGCAAGGACGTGAATCAGCGGGACAACACACATGATTGAAACTGCGATCATCAGGATATAGTTGAACACCGTGAAGATGCGGTAAGGTTTTGTTTTATGATACATGCCAGATTGGCCTCCATTCTAGAAAATACGGTAGTTAGCAAATTTATACGAAAGGCGGTAAGCTGTTACGATCAAGACAAAGCTGACAACGGATTTGAACAATCCGACCGCTGTGGAGAAGCTGAACTTACCGTCAACAATTCCTAGTCTGTAGACAAATGTATCGATGATGTCCCCTTTATCGAAGACAAGCGCGTTATACAGGTTGAAGATCTGGTCAAAGCCGCCGTTAAGCACGTTACCAAGCGCCAGTGTTCCAACAACGATGGTAATCGGCAGCATGGCCGGCATCGTAATAGACCATGTCTGCTGCCAGCGCCCTGCTCCGTCTACCTCAGCAGCTTCATAGAGTGCCGGGTTAATTCCCGCCAGGGAGGCCAGGAAGACGATGGTGTTGAAGCCGAACTCTTTCCAGACATCACTCACTACAACGACAAACCGGAACCAGTTCCCGTCACCCAGGAAGAAGATCGGCTGGATGCCGAATACGCTGACCAGCACCTGGTTGATCAGGCCTCCGTCTCTGGCCAGCAGGTCGGAGAGGATACCGCCCAGGATCACCCATGAGAGGAAGTGGGGCATATAGACAATGGTTTGTACCATTTTTTTGAATGCCATCTTGCGGATCTCATTCAGCAGCAGTGCGAATAAGAAGGGAACGATCAGGTTGGCGATCATTTTCAGACCGGCAATAATCAGTGTGTTCCAGATGATCTGAACGTTCTCGGGAATACTGAACAGATATTCAAAATGCTCCAGCCCCACCCACTTGGAGGCGCTAAAGCCTAAGCCCGGCTTGTAATTCTTGAAAGCAATCGCAAGTCCTGTCATTGGAATATAGGCGAAGATCACGGTTAGGATCAAAGCCGGCAGAACCATCAGATCGAGGCTAAGGTTCTTGGTCCATTTCGATTTTTTCCGGGGCCTCCCCGCATTGACATCCAGTTTCTCGCCTTTTACGCTGGCTGGCGTAACCATGTTTTTCATGCTTCTGCTCCCCTTTGCTGGTCAACGTGTATCCGTTTACTTTGTTTATAAATTAATAATACCTAGCCGGACATGACAGATACATGATAAATACAAAGCATCGATAACAATTTGATAACCACAATAGTTTTGGGCATAGCATTACGTTGGCGCTTGGATGGACGCTCCGCGAACGAAACGTTGTTACAATCGCTGTTGTCCCCAGATTTTTATTTATTCTCCTTAGCGGTGAAAATCCGGGGACAAAGGCGACCGCTGCCGCTTCTCCACAATCGTTCCGTTCTCTCCGCTGTTTGAGCGGGAGGCAAGGTTACACCTAAAAGACAAACCATTACGATTAGTTGGAAAAACGTATCTTAATTTAGCCGGTTTGGAGCTTTTGAGGAAATTAGGTGGATTAATGCTATTTATTTTTGCGGAATTCGTTTATTTGTCCTGATCCCGGCCTAACAAGTGCCTTTTTTCCAACTGTTGTCCCACCAGCTCTATTCCGTGCGTGAACAAGTGCCCAAAATCCAACTATTTCCTGACGTAGAAGCCGGACTTCGTGGGCAATGCAGACAAAACAGTTGTCCAACCTGGGCATCGCAGACAAAACAGTCCCCTAAAGCAGACATCGCAAAAAGCAGCGCCCTCCCTTATCGGGAGAACAGCTGCTCAAATCAATGCTATAGACTCGCGGATACTACTCTACTGATTGAGACTGATTATCCGGTACACTACCACGGCAGCCTGCTCCTTGGTCATCTGAGCCTTGGGCAAGAAGTTGCCGTTCTGCGCGCCTAGGATGACTCCTGCAGCCCGCAGCTTCTCGATAGCGCCCGAAGCTTCCGCGCTCAGCTGGTTCAGATCCTTGAAGCTGTGAATAACAGCGGAATCGCCCTTCAGCTTGATCTGCTCCAGCTGGACGAGCCGGTTCAGCATGACCGCCATTTCCTGACGGCTGAGTGCATCGCTCGGACTGTAGAGCCCGTCTGCTCTACCTTTTACAATGCCTAAGACTCCAGCAATGTGGATAGCCACGGCATATGGGGATTCCATGCTGACATCCTTGAAGACAGGTGCGGTTGTAGCAGCCTGAAGGTCAAACGCATCGACCAGCAGCTGGGCAAATTCCGCCCGGTTCATCAATACCCCCGACTCATAGGAAGCCTCTGCTCCCAGAGGAAGGATTCCCCTTGCAGCCAGAGCTTCAACACTCTCGGCAGCCCATTTGCTGCCCTTGTGATCCGTTAGCTTCACCGTGGCAATCCCATATTGTCCAAGCTCCTTGGTCTTGAAGGAGACATAGCCTGTAGCCGGATCATATTGACGATGCTTCACAACTGCAAGCTTACCATTCTCCAGCACCTGATAGACCGCAAGCTGGTGTGCCCGCTCGCCTGACTTAAGTTCATAAGGCAGCAGCAGGGTAAGCGCGGCAGCGTCAACCGCTGTATTCTTGGCTCCATGGATAGCAAGCGAGAAGTCCAGTACAGCCGCTCCGTCCAAGCGGGTCTTCACCGCTGCCGGCCATCCGTCCTGGGCCACACGCTTTACTTGAAGCTGTAGAACATCCCCGGCCTGTGTATCCTGTAATTTCAGCAACTGGGTGTTCAGGCTCAGAACCGCCCCGAAGCCGCTCTCCATTCGAATCTCCTTAATCTTAGGCTGCTCGGCCAGACTCTGAAGCGGAAGCCCCAGCCGCAGCGCTTCGGCTCCAGAGGCAGGCTTGACGGCAATCTTCAGAATGCCGCTGTCCAGTGACTGAAGCACGGCCTGGCGGACGGCCTCCAGTGAGAGATCCACATTCAGGATGCCGGCCTGATCCGGGGAAGCTTGAACGGTAAGTTTGCCATCCGTGAAGTTCACTGCTGCCGGAGCAGATGCCTTCACGGGTGGTAACGAGCCGGACGATGGATACGAAGAAGTCCCATCTGTAGGGGTTGGCGGTGCTGCCTCAGGTGCCACAAAGGTCAAAATCCCGAAATTGGAGGTATCCCGCCACGTATCCTCTCCCCTGTCATTCCATTTACTTGTACTGCGGGTGCCGTCGCCCCGGTCATCATTGATCTGGAGGTCAAGCCCGATGGAGCTTCCCTCCGCCCCCTTGATCGTGCCGAAATTAATTTTGGCTTCCACACGATACCCAGTGTCCGTATGGACCACCGCGCTGGTCAATCTGCTGTCCGAGGCTCCTCCGCCAAAGGACGCCACATTATTAATGTTAATCCGGTATTGTCCGTCATCCCCCTCATAGTACGGGGTTCTGCTGAAATTCTCATCGATGAAGATTTCCACGGAGTCCTGATCCCATGGATTCGCGGCATCCGCCTTGAGCACGGCATCCTTCACATCAACGATCAGGTAGAGGCTGTCCTCCGTCCACATCGTTCTGGCTTCTGCGGTGGTGCTGTAAGGAGCGGCAGTCATTGTCACCTCAAAAGGCTTCGCCTTCTCCCACTGCGCATCCATCTGTCCGTCGATCTTCACCTGACCCTTCGGCGCTTCCGCCGAATTAGGCATTGCAGAGAGCCGGAGAACCCCATAATGGCTGGTATCCGTATCCTGGGAGCTGCTTCTGTCATTCCAGTAGGCAGGAACAGAACCCGGAGCACCGGCATCGCTGACACGGACATCGAGACCCAGTTCCACGCCTGCGGCACCCTTGACCGTTACGAGCGGAATTCTCGCTTCAATGATATAACCGCCCTCACGTTCTGTGCTGGTGAAGCTGCTCCCTGCTGTCCCGGAGCCCGAACGCAACAAGCTGATCTTGCGGTCATCCGGCTGATATGCCGTAGTCTTGCCATTGTTCTCATCCAGGAAAAGCTCAACCTTGTCTTCCCCGTTCACACTTGCATCGGTAACGTCTGCCTTCACATACAGGTTATCTGTATCCCAGAGCGTATGAACCTTGGCAGTTACGGTGCTGGCCTGTTCCAGCGGAATCCCTGCTGTTTTGCTCCACAGGGCTTTCCCGGCTGCGCCTGCCTGAGGCGTACCCTCAAGCGCAACAGCTACATTGTGAATGGCCGGCAGCTTGGAAGGGTCCGCCGCCCCCCAGAAAGCAGGCTTCGCCTTCAGCTGCTCATCGAACAACATGGCGTGGTTGTTGTAGCTTTTCTCATCCTGCATGCCCCAGATAGAGACCGAGGAGATCGTGTCCTTGTACTTCTTGTAGAGCTCGAACAGATCATTATAGCGTTTGCCCTGCCGCGCAGCGATATCTGCAGGCAGCGGAGCAGAAGGGCTAATGCCCGAATCAACATCCAGCTCGGTGATCTGAATGTCCAGCCCAAGCTGGGAGAACTGCTGGATCGTCTTTTCAATCTCCGGTATGGATGGGGAGAACAGCCCGTGATGAGACTGGAGGCCCACGCCGTCAATCAGATTCTTCGCCTTGAGCGTCTTCAGCAGCTTATAGATATGCTCACGCTTTTCCGGTACCTCGGTGTAATAATCATTGTAATAGAGCTTCGCTTCCGGGTCCGCCGCACGGGCGAATTCAAATGCCTTCTCGATATAGTCCGGACCAATCAGGTTATACCAGGGGGACAGTCTCATCCCGTCCGGGCCGCCGCCATTGTCAGCAATCGCTTCGTTCACTACATCCCAGGCGTAGATTTTGCCCTTATAACGGTTCATAACCGTCTCGATATAGCTCTGTAGGCGCGAAAGCAGCAGCTCTCTGCTGGCCGGCTGGCTGTCAGGACCCGTGAACATCCATTCGGCAGCATCCACATGCCACAGCAGCGCGTGTCCGCGAAGTCCCATACCGTTCGCCTGGGCAAAATCCACATATTTATCCGCCCCGTCGAACACATAAGTGCCCTCGGAAGGAGCAAGGAATTTGGGCTTCATTTCATAGGTAGCAGTGATGCTGTTGAAATGCTTCTTCAGCAGCTCCCCATAGACCCCTTCCATTTGCCAAGAGTACGCAGCAGCACCAATGGCGAAATCGTTCGCATAGATGTCTTTTAGCGCAGGGATATCCTGTTCAATGCTCATCTCAGGTGCAGGTTCAATCACCACATCATCTACATAAAAAGATAACGTATCCACAGTCTCCTCTGTAATATAAGGAGTCTCCACGAACAGGCTCACCTCAGACGGCTGGTCGCTGTACTGGAAATTCCCCTTCAGCAGATGCCATTGATCCCACTGATCGGCCTTAATGTTAACCTTATCAATCGCATTCCAGCTCTCGGAGCCGGCCTTCTTATACACCGTCATTTGCAGGCTTTTGTCGGCCTCCGGCTTCTCCTTCAGGCGGACATACAGCGAGAACTGGTAGCTCTTGCCCGGCCGCAGATGCTCCTTCACACTCAGGCTTGGCCCATGGAAGCTGCGCTCTCTTCCTTCGACCAGCATACTGTTAGTTCCGGTATTGGCAGTATCCTGGCTCACGGACAGTGACTCCGGTCCAATCCGGTTCCTCCAGCCCTGAAGCGTTCCGTCTTCAAAATCCGTACGCAGCCCTTCCTCTCCCTCCGGGACTTCAACCGCTGCGGCGGTAATCTTGATATCATCCACGTAGAATGCGGTTCCTGCTGCGGCTTCTGCATAAATCTCCGTGAAGCCTACCTTATCGCCTGTAATAAAAGTACCTTCCAGATACGTCCAGTCCCCGGACCCCTTCGCTCCGCTAAGTTCCGCTACAAGCGTCCAGTCCTCTTTTTCGCCGATTTTGGTATGTACCGTGAATTTGACCGGCGCCGGAGATTTCACCCACGCTCCCAACGTGTAGGCTGTGTTCGGAGTCATGTGGTCCGTCAGGACCTGATTGGGCCCTTCCCAATCCTTGGTTCGCCCATCCACGTACAGACTGTAGGAGCCTCCATGATAGACTTCCTTCGTTACCGTAAGCTGTTCGTCGCCTTTCTTGGTCCAGCCCTGTGCAGTGCCGTCCTCAAAGTCCGAAGCAAGAACAACTGCCGTGCCTCCCTCAGCCGCAGCATAGACCGGTGTCCGCATAGGCAGCACCGAAGCTGCCAGGACGACCAGCGCCAGCGTGAGGCTCATCATTCGTTTACGCTTGAGCATCTGTACCCTCCTAAGAATCATCATTATAAAGCGCTTACAGAATGAATTATAGCCGATTGGAAATCGTTTACAAATAACAATTTGATAGGATTGATAACAAAATGATAAGCGGAGCGGGAAAAATTAGGTGCTACACCCGGCTCCCGCCCCCTTGCGCAGCAGATGTTGCGCTGTAATCGGTTTTTCGATTACATTTGGACCGGACACCTACACCCGACGCAATGTATTCGGTTTTTCGATTACCTTTGGACCGGACACCACCTTCCGGCGCAATGTGATCGGTTTTTCGATTACATTTGGACCGGACACCACCTTCCGGCGCAATGTAATCGGTTTTTCGATTACATTTGGACCGCGCAGCACCATCCGGCGCAATGTGATCGGTTTTTCGATTACATTTGGACCGCGCATCACCATCCGGCGCAATGTAATCGGTTTTTCGATTACCTTTGGACCGGACACCAACTTCCGGCGCAATGTAATCGGTTTTTCGATTACATTTGGACCGCGCAGCACCATCCGCGATGTAATCGGTTTTTCGATTACCTTTGGACCGGACACCACCTTCCGGCGGAATGTGATCGGTTTTTCGATTACAATTGGACCGGACACCACCTTCCGGCGGAATGTGATCGGTTTTTCGATTACAATTGGACCGGACACCACCTTCCGGCGCAATGTAATCGGTTTTTCGATTACATTCGGCCCGCGCACCTACCCAAACAACGCAAAAACAGCACACTCCACAATCTGAAGCGTGCTGCAATTTGCATAACTATTATTCACTCCCGCCTTATCTGCTAAGCATACCGTACACTAACGCGTTCCCCCGACTGCATCTCAATACTCACCAGACCGTCCGAATCCGGCTCTACCCGTTGCCGTTCTTCTCCGCGCGTAATCTCCAGAGGGCGTTCTGCCAGCATCGAACAGATTCCCCCAAGATGAGCGGTCACCTCCGCTTGCCCGAGAACGCCAGCGCTCCAGGTCAGGTTCACTTCATAGCCGCCGCGTGCCCGCAGCCCCTTCACTCTTCCTTCGCTCCAGCTTGAAGGCAGGGCGGGCAGAAGCTCCAGATACCCCTGATGGGATTGCAGCAGCATCTCGGCAATTCCGGCCGTAGCCGCGAAGTTCCCGTCAATCTGGAACGGCGGATGGGCGTCGAACAGGTTCGGGTAGACACCGCCGCGTTCATTGTTGACAGCCTCCGGCTGAACCAGCGTCAGCAGGTTGGAGATTAGCTGCTTGGCGCGGTCACCCTGTCTGAATCTGGCCCATAGTCCGATTTTCCAGCCCAGGCTCCAGCCGGTTCCGCCATCCCCGCGAATCTCAAGCGAGGTTCTGGCGGCTTCATACAGCTCGGGGACCAGCTTCTCCGTTACCGATCTGCCGGGGTAGACCCCGACCAGATGGGAGACATGGCGGTGATGCACATCCTCATCCTCCATATCCGCCGACCACTCCTGAAGCCGCCCTCCGGCACCAATCTGCAGCGGCAGCAGCCGCGCGCGGGCGGCCTCCAGCTCAGCCGCAAATTCGCCGTCCAGCTCAAGCAATCCGGCAGCAAGGCTGCAGTTCGTGAACAGCTCCGCGATCAGCGACAGATCCATGGTTGCCGCTTCGCTGACGGCATACTTCTTGCCGCCGTCTACGATTTTGTGCTCAGGAGAAGTGGATGGCGAGGTAATCAGGTACCCGTCCGGGTTCTCGATCAGCCAATCCAGGCAGAACAAGGCCGCTTCCTTCATTACCGGATACGCAGTCTCCCGCAGATAGGACAGATCGCCGCTGTACGCATAATGCTCCCACAGATGCTGGGTGAGCCATACCCCGCCCATCGCCCAGGATGCCCAGACCGGATCTCCGTCACCGTAGCCGCCAACGGGAGCCGACTGCGCCCAGAGATCGGCGTTATGATGGGCTACCCAGCCGCGTGCGCCATAGTTAATCCGGGCCGTCTCACTGCCGTTGACCGCCAGCCTCCGGGTATAGTCAATCAGCGGCTGGTGCAGCTCGGACAGATTGCAGACCTCTGCCGGCCAATAATTCATCTCCGCATTGATATTCAGCGTGTAATTGCTGCTCCATGGCGCCCGGGTATCCTGATTCCAGATGCCCTGGAGGTTCGCCGGCTGTGTGCCGGGACGGGAGCTGGCAATTAGCAGATAACGGCCGTAATGGAACAGAAGCTCCACCAGACCAGGATCGTTACTGCCGTAGGCGGCAATTCTCTGATCCGTCGGCATGCCCTCAGGAGCCAGGCTCTCTCCCAGATGCAGCTCTACCCGGTCAAACAGCTCCCGGTGATCGGCAACATGACGTTCCCGCAGCCCGCCATAAGGCTCACCGATAATGCGCTGTACCGCTTCTGCAGTCTGCTGCCGCACATCATAATCCGCCTTCACTGTGCCCGATTCCGCATCGAACGAGGTTGCCGCACTGAAGTATAGAACCGCTTCCGTTGCGCCGGTAACTTGGATACCGTCAGCAGTAGCTTCCAGACGGCCTCCAGTCTGGACCGCAGCCAGACGGCCGTGGAACTCCAGACTCCGGGGGGACTCTCCACCGTAACGGACCGGCTGATCGACTTCATAATAATTCGGTGCCACATATTCAGGAGCATGTCCGGTAATCGTGTAGTGCTCCCCGTCTGCTTCCGAACGGTGGCGGAGCGGACTGTCCAGCTTCGCCCGGAAGCTGAGCCGGTTCTCCTCGCTGGCCGTTAAGCGGACAATGATCGCCTGGTCCGGGTGAGAGGCGAAGACCTCCCGGGTATACCGGACACCGCCGATCACATAGGAGACGGTACCAACACCCGTGGACAAGTCCAGCTTCCGGCTATACTCCCCGTCTATGGTCTGCCCGTGCTCCATCGTAAGCAGCAGATCCCCCAGCGGCAGGTAGGACTGGGCGTAGGGGCCCATCATTTTTTTGCAGAGCTCATCTGCTTCTTCATTCCTGCCTTCCGCAATCAGCGCCCTTACCTCAGGGAGAACCTTGCGGGCCTCCGGATTATTCCAGTCTGTCTTGTACCCGGACCACAGCGTGTCCTCATTCAGCGCCAGACGCTCCTT
Organism: Paenibacillus sp. FSL R7-0302; assembly: GCF_038006885.1. Classification (NCBI taxonomy): domain Bacteria; kingdom Bacillati; phylum Bacillota; class Bacilli; order Caryophanales; family Paenibacillaceae; genus Paenibacillus; species Paenibacillus sp. FSL R7-0302. The sequence continues at coordinate 1,248,405 of NZ_JBBOWB010000001.1, read as the reverse complement.
CTCAATGCCGCCAAAAATCATAGCCCCCAGCCGTCCGTTCCCGACTGGAAGCGCCTCCACCCAAAAAGTGGCAGGGGTATTAAATGAAATATTCATTGCGCAGCTTACCTCCATACACCGTAATTTCTAATCTGGCTGAACCCTTAATTCCTGATAAATCCTGATAACCCTTTCATTATATAGGCATCTGTCAGGAAAGACGAATCCGCAGGCTATATTCCAGAGGAGTGATGAGTGTTACGATGACTTTCTGGCAGCCTTCGGGATAGCTCATCCCCCGGATATCGGCCAGGTGATGCTCATTACAGCCCTGCTCAAGCTCCATCCAGTCCTCCCCTGTGCTATAGCGGAGTGTCCCGGCGGTCCAGAAGGAAGCCTCGCTCATCCCCGGCACCGGTGTCAGCGCGGAGCCTTCAAGTCTGCCCTCGCTGCCGAAGAGCAGGACGATCTGGGTCAGCACATCTGCCGGAGACGCCGCTGAGAAATGCAAATCCCAGCCTGCTTCCCACTCGCTTACCTTCACGTAGACACTGCTCGTCTGGTTATGGGTAAGCGGCCGCTCACCATGAGGCAGCAGATACCACGGGCTGGTAGGCAGGCCGGTCCGGGATGGCAGCTTGTCCGCAGGAATCGTGCCGTAATACCCCTTTCCGGCTACAGACTCCAGAAGATAGCCGTCTGAAATCTCCGTCAGTGTATCCATCGTAATCAGTCCCGGCTCGAAGCTAGAAGCCAGCTGAACTCCCAGCAGCCTTGCCCGCCCATGCCGCAGCGAGAACAGCGAGGAAGCCTCGGTCATCACGCTTACACTGGTATTCCCGCTGCGCACCCGGGCTACCGGAGCGCCGAATTCCGTATGCTGCTTGCTGTGGCGGACAGGCCCGCCGTAGCCGCCCTGCCCGATCAGGCCGATCAGCTCCTGACGACTCCACGTGCCATTGATTACCTTACGGTAGCTGTCCGGCAGTTCTCCCGGCGTGACTGAACCCGCATGCATCTGCGGATAGAGCAGGAATCCCAGCATAATCTGATTAGGCAGCGAACCCGGATGCATAACCGAGCGGCCTGCCAGCTCCGCGAGAGCCGCGAATTCCGGGTCGCGGTCATGCTCTGCCATCAGCTGATAGCACAGATAATAGTCAGCCAGCGAATAGACGCTGCCGAAATCCTGCCGCCCCGAATAATCAGTGACCACCTCACCGTCCGGGTGAACCAGATATTTCATCATCCGCAGATTCTGGCGGACCGGCTCCAGCAGCTCAGGACGGTTCAGATCCCGCGCGGCGTAATAGAGCATAATGTCACTGACCGTATTATAGATTCCGTTACTCCGCTCCGTCCATTCGCCGTCCGGCGTAATGTCCATCCCCTCCTGAAGCCATTCTCCGGCTCTTGCCTGCAGCTCCTCCAGGGCAAAGATCCGGTATAAAGACCCCAGCGCGGCAGTCAGCACCCAGCGGTGATTGGGGGTATGCACACCCCCGGTCAGCATTGCCGGAATCGTACGCTCCAGGAAGACTCTAATCTGATCCGTCACCGACTTCAGCGGCGGCCAGCTCTGCCGCTCCAGCAGCGTGAGGATATTGGCTAATCCGACCACCACGAACGCCGTATCCGGCGGTGAATGATAATTCGTCCAGCCCGGCGAGATCGTGCCGTCCTCATGCTGGAAGCGCAGCATGAATGCCATCCCCTCATGCAGCTGCTCCAGCAGCTCCAGATCCCGATAATACCGGGACTGCAGATTCACCAGGGCTGCCGCCCATGCCGCCAGATACTGGGCCGTGCCGGTATGATTCGGCCAGGCTACACCGCTCAGCGGATCACGCACGCCCCCGAAGTACCGGCTCTCCCGCTCAGTTATTTGCTGCTCCATGGATTCCTCTGTCCATTTGTCATTAATGTCCGTAATCTTCTTGAACATCTGTCTGCTCACCCCTTCACCGCCCCGGTCATTACCCCCGAGACGAAGTATCTTTGCAGCCATGGATAGACGAGCAGAATAGGCACTGTGGCGAACATTACAGTAGCCGCCTTCAGACTCTCCGGCACAACCGTGCTGACCGCGTTCCCCTCCATTCTCATCAGATCGGATACCTGACTGTTCTGGATCATATGATAGAGCTTAAGCTGGAGCGGATACAGCTCCGGCTTCGTGATATACATCAGCGTGTCCTGGAATCCGTTCCATCTGCCGACGGCATAGAACAGGCTTAAGGTAGCAAGCACGGGCGTGGATAACGGCAGAATGATACGGATCAGCGTCCCGAATTGGCTGCTGCCGTCGATCTCAGCGGATTCCTTGAGCGCATCAGGAATACCAGCCAGAAAAGAAATCAGGATAATCATATAGAAGGGGCTGATCAGCCCGGGCAGCACCAGCGCCCAGATCGTATTCAGCAAATGCAGCTCCCGTGTCAGAATATATTCTGGAATAATACCGCCGCTGAAGAACATGGTGACGACAATGAGGAACATGAAGATTTTACGGCCTTTCAGATCCTTCTTCGACAGGGCATAGCCCGCTGCAACCGTCATCATCATGCACAGCGCTGTGAACAGCACCGTCAGGAATATGGTGAAGACCAGTGAGCGGATCATAGCGGCATCACTGAACACTTTTTTATACGCCTCAATATTGAAATCCATAGGGAACAGAGTGACTCTGCCCGAAGCGATCGGGACCGTTCCGCTGAAGGATACCGCGAGGATATGCACGAATGGAATCAGACATGCCAGCACCGATAAGGTTAAGCAGATCACAATCCATGTATCAAACGCCTTGTTAGCTGCTCTTTCATTCATAATGTACACTCCCGATCCAAAGGTTGATTATAGGATGCTCTCGTCTGTAAGCTTCTTGGAGATATAGTTCGCCGCCAGCAGGAACAGAAGTCCGACCACCGCCTGGAACAATCCAACCACCGTAGCCAGCGTATACTGCCCCGATTCCAGACCGATCCGGTAGACAAAGGTACTCAGCACATCCGAGTATTCCATAACCGCAAGGTTACCGATCACAAACGGCCGCTCGAAGCCAATCGAGATCATGTTGCCCAGATTAATGATCAGCAGCGTAACAATCGTCGGCTTGATCCCCGGAATCGTAATATGCAGAATGCGCTTGATTCTTCCGGCCCCATCGACCTCCGCCGCTTCGAACAGCTCTTTATTGATGCCCGCGAGTGCCGCCAGATAGAGAATCGTCCCCCAGCCAGCGCTCTGCCAGACACCGGTCAGCAGGTACGTGATCAGCCAATAATTTTTGTCCGAGAGAAAAGGAATGGCATCCAGTCCCAGGCTCGTTAACAGGTTGTTAATCATCCCCGACTGCTGGCCGAAGAGCTGGTACACAATCCCGCCGATGATTACCCAGGAAATAAAATGCGGAATATACAGAATCGTCTGCGACAGCTTCTTGAACCAGACCACCTTCAGCTCAAATAGCATAATGGCAATAATCAAGGGGGCGGGAAAAGAAACGATCAGATCAAGAAAGTTCAGCATCAACGTGTTGCGTAAGGTTATATAAAAGTCCTGATTCGCAAATACCTCGCGGAATCCGTCAAGACCAATCCATTCACTGCCACCAATGCCTTTGAAGAAGTTGAAGTCCTTGAACGCAATCTGCACACCATACATTGGACCGTATTTGAAAATAATAAAGAACAGCATGGGTAAGACCAGCAATGCGTACATCTGCCAATTTCTGCGGAAATAACGGGTGTATCCCACAACGATTCCTCCTCCACTGTGCCCCTAAGGCTGTAAGGGGAAGCAGCCAAGACCGGCAGCCCTGCCGCTCCCCCTCCCTCACGGACCTCGAATTCAATTATTTCTGCTCGCTGTAGGCAGCCTTGCGTTCATCCAGAATGGCCTGTCCGCCGCTCGACATGTAGTCCTTCAGCATACTCTCATAGGTAACTTCAAATTCGCTAGGGGAGACCATTGTAGATTTCACCATCAGCTGCTTGATTTTATCGCTAAGTGTCGTGCCGTATTTGCTTTCTGCCTCAATCGGACGGCTGGTGAACACCGGCTCAATCGGGTTAGTGGTGGAAATATTCAGTGATTTCGCAATGATATCCTGATACTGGGTGCGGAAGCTCTTCACGAAGGCTTCATTATTCTTCTCCTGGCTCTCAAAAATCCGTCCGTTCGCAATAATCCCGATATCCCCGCCGCCAGACAGCTTGTTCGAGGATTCGACAGACAGATCCGGAATGGAGACCGGCACGCCGTCTTCCAGCTTATAATGCTCGCCTTCAATCCCGTTCTGGATATATTGCAGATGACCATCTGCAGACATCCAGTCCAGATACTTCATAGCTTCCACCGCATGCTTGCTGGACTTCGGAATCATGATATACATCCCGTTCGGAGCAGATACCGGCTTGGCCGTCTTCCCCTCGCTGTTCGTGAACGGATCAATGGCGCTCAGCACAGCCTTCGGGTTATTCTTCGTTAGAACGTCATAAGTACCGTCAGGGTAGAAGATCGCATCGTTATCATCGCTGAATGCGCCCACAAGCCCGTTCCCGATATTCTGTGTAAGGGTCTCTTTATTCTCATCCAGGGCAAAATCCTTGCTGATCAGCCCTTCGTTATACAGCTTGTTCATATATTGAATGGCATCCTTGAATCCGGGCAGCAGAATCGGGTAGTCCCGGGAGCTCAGGTTCTGTGTAAGCTCGAAGCGCTCCTGCTCGCTGACCGGCTTAATGAAGGACCAGACCAGCGAATCATACTGCGCCGCAGCAATCGTCATGCCCAGCGGAATCACCTTGCCGCCGGTTTCACCCGGATCTTTGGTTTTGAACGCGGTCAGTGTATTATATAGCTCCTCTGAGGTAGCCGGAACGGGAAGCCCCAGCTTATCCAGCCAATCCTGACGGATGAAGGAAGCATATTTACCTATCGTAGAGCGTTTGGCGGGAATGCTATACTGGACGCCATCGTATTGACCGTAGCGTAGAGTATCCTCGCCAAGGAACTTGGTCAGGTTCTGTCCGTGTTCTTGCAGCAGCGGAGTCAGATCCGTCAGCCCGCCCTGCTCGGCATATTTGTTGAAGGTCCCGGAATCATAGGTGAAGACGATATCAGGAACATCGGTTCCGCTGGCCATCAGGACATTAAGCTTGGTCACTTCTTCCGAGCGGGGGATAGGCACGAATTCCACATTAATATTGTTAGCCTTGCCGAAATTCTCTTTCACATAATTGGTGAGGAAATTATCGGATGCCGTAACACCGGCTGGCGCATTGCCACGGTCAAAAATTTCGATCTTCAAGCTGCCGGCTGGTGCTGCACCGTTGCCGCTTGCTCCACTGGAATCTTTAGACGAGCATGCAGACAATACTATGGATGACATAAGAACCGCTGAGAGACCGAGAGCCAACTTTCTTTTACCGTTATCATTTGTCATATTTCCTGTCACCTATCCCTTTCGATTTCTGATTTCAATCAGCCTGTTGTCTCTGTATAATGCTTACGGCCTGACCATGTGATGAATTATTACATCGTTTGCGGAATTCGACAATATACATGTTTCCTATTGAATTTTCATGAAAAAACCAATGAAATTGCAGCTTTTTTCATTCTGGATATACAATTATCGCAGGAATGCTTCACGAAAATTGTATCCATAAACCTAAACACCTAACTCATATATAACTAATTATGTTATGTATTTACTCCCCATTGCACCAAACCTCCCACAATAATCAAAAAAAGCGCAAACCCGGAATCAGCTGAAGCCGGATTTACGCAGTGCTTATTCATCTTTATGGAGCTTCAATTTGCGGTAATCCCCCGGGGTCATGCCCGTAATACGCTTGAAGACCCGTCCGAAGGTAATGGAATTAGCATATCCAATCTGCAGGGCAATATCCTGTATGCTCTCTGAAGTCGTCTCCAGCAGTTCCTTGGCCTTCATCAGCCGCAGCTCCGCGAGAAAGTCCACGAACTTCATATTGAATTCTTCCTTGAACAGGTAGCTGGCGTATTTCGCAGAGATCTGGAACCGTTCGCTCAGATGATTCAAGGACAGATCAGGATTAGCATAATGCTCTTCTATATAATGCTTAACCTCGGTAATCATCACCCGGTGGCTCTTCAGCTCATTGACAGACACATAGACATGGTAGGTTTCATTCAGCCAGCCGGTCAGCAGCTCCCGGATCTCTTCAAGATCGGTGCTGCCCCGGATGCGTTCCCGCAGACCGCCGCTCCATGCTGCCGCGAGCTGACGGTCCAGCGTCTCCGCTATGCCCTTAAGCTCCTGCTCCAGCGCCTGGAGCAGCACTTCCAGCAGCATATAGATCTCTTCGTCCTTCAGGCGGTCCTTGCGGAAGGAATCGAAGATTTCGTCCAGCCGGATTCGCCAGTTCTCGCCCGACAGGCGGAATTCACGGACAAGCTGGGTGAAGCTACCGAAGTATTTATAGCTCTGTAGCCCGGAATCGACCGGCTGATCCATTTGAACTGCCGCAATATCTGTTCCCAGGGCCAGCCTGTGACTGAGCACCTCAGCTGCTGCCGCGTAAGAATCCCGGATCTCCCGCCAGTCCCGGACGACCGTGCCCACTCCGAAGGTCAGGGATACCCGCAGATTATCCATAATCCAGCGGTGGCAGTCTCTTGCCAGCTCCAGCATCGTATCGCTGTCATCCTTCACCGGCCGGAACCGGAGGCCAATGATCATCCCTAGCCGCTCCCCGCTGATCCACTCGGCCCAGGCCTGAAGCTGCTTATCTGCCATCAGGTCCCCCAGCACATTGGTTAAGGCGAATTTCAGCAGATTCTGATCCTGAGCAGGCAGCGCATGCCAGTCCTTCTCCCGGTTCAGCCCGGCTGCGAATACAACGAACGCTTCGAACTCCCTGGTGCCCTCGAAGGGGTCCAGCGTCTCCAGCCGCTCTGCCGCATCCTCCAGCCTTTGCCCGCTGAGGAAATCCAGGAATAGCTCCCGGCGCTGAATAACTAGATTCTCATAACGTTCCCGCTCATAGTCAGTAGTGATCTGCACCAGCCGGTCCAGCGCGTTATGCATAAGAGCCAGCTCATCGGAAGCTACGGCAAGCGCGGCATTCTGGGCCGCAGGCTGGAGTCCTTGAATCCGCACCATCAGTTGATGGATGGGCCGGTAATTCCGCCTGGTGATGTAGATGATGTACACTACGCCCAGCGCAATCGTCAGCAGCCCGAGAATGAACCAGACGTAGGAAATCACCGAGATCCAGTCGAATAAGCGCCCGGCCCGGAGTCCGCTCTCGAAGGTCCAGCCCAGATTCTTCGCCTCGACCTTCGAGAGCGTTCTATTCTTCCCGCCGTCTGCGGCAGGAGCGGAATCATAGATCGCCGTCCCTGAGACATCCTTGATCCGCAGGAAGGACAGTTCTCCACTAGTCAAGCTGTCCACCAAACGTTCTATGCGGTACACACTCACATTAATAACAATATAGCCATCGGAGCCCCAAGGAATCGGCAGCCTGCTGGCCAGGCTGATCACCGGCCGTAAATCCTGAGAGTTCCTGGGTTGAACCATCCGTACAGCGCTCCACCCCTGCTGCTGCTTATTCGCGGAGAGCTGCTGCAAATATTCCGCCTCCAGCCCCTGGCCCTGTCCCGGATTCACGTATCCGCTCTGGCCCAGCATCAGCTTGTCCTTGTTACGGTAGACATAGATCGAATCAATCAGGCTGAAGCGTTCAGATAGCCGGTTCATGCTCTGCACAATTTCATACGAGCTGCCAGCCGGTGAGTCTGTGCCGGAGGGCGCATCCAGGAAGTCATTATAAGAATAGTTATTTCCGATCTCCTGCAGCACCCCCAGCTCTATATCATTCAAGGTCCGCTCCACCGTATCCGCCACATAGCTGGTAGATATGTAGTTGGCCTTCTCCGTCTCGCTGCGGGACAGCTCCGTAATGACCATGAAGGCCAGGAAGATTAGAACAGTGACTACAAGCAGGAAGACAGGGAAGTATGAGAATAGCATCCGACTATACCAACTGCGCTTCATAGAGCTTCCCCCTTCTTCTTATTCAGACTGCTGCTTTTTATGTGAAATGGACTTGACTCTGTACAGCAGCAATGCGCCGAGCGCGGCGCTGACCGTACAGGAGAAATACATCAGTCCCGGGCCTCCGCTATCCAGCAGATACCCGTTCAGCAGATTCCCGGCAATGCCTCCAAGACCCACAAACACCATATTGAACAGGCTTTGTCCTGTGGCTTGCAGCTCTTTGCCCGTAATGGAGGCCACATATTCCACAGCCGCAATGTAAAAGAAACCAAAAGACATGCCGTGCAGCGTCTGGACACCTATCATAACACCGGGAACAGGAATGAGCCATTGGATCGCCCAGCGGAGCATGTAGACGATGGAGGCCAGCATGAGTGTTTTCTCATAGCCGTACTTCTTCAGAACGCTTGCGGCCACGAGCATTGCCGGAACACTGGTAATTGAAGCAATCATCAGGGCGATGCCTGACCACGCGAAGCTCCCGCCCGCCATCTGGAAGGTCAGGACAAAGAAAGAGTTGAAGGCCGTAAGCGTCTGGTTCACCAGAAAACAACCGGCGAGAAACAACAGAAAGACCCGGTTACCCAGCAGCTGCCTGATTCCGCTGGTGAAGGTTACATGCTGCGTCCGCCGCTCCACATTCACCGGGATGGTCATCACGAGCATAAGAGCAAGCAGGTTGAAGAGCAGGAAGGGAATCCACAGCTCGGTGACCCCCAGCCAGTTCAGATACAATCCGCCGAAGTACCCTCCCAGCGCCGTGCCGATACTGCCGAACAGCCGGATGGTCCCGAACGAGGTGCCTGCGGCTGAAGCTGCATTCACTGCATAAGCGTCGGCAACCGGCGTCTGGGTACTCTGAAAAATCGTATACAAGCTGTATACCAGCACAATGACGACAAGCCATTTTACATTGTAGAGATAGACTATGGTGCCGGGAACAATCAGGGTAAGCATCAGTACCAGTCTTGTTCGTTGATAGCGGTCCACCAGAATTCCCCATAACGGCTGAAACAGAATCGCCAGCAAGGTGCCGAAGGCCATCATCACTCCAATCCTCTGGCTCGTCATGCCCTGATGAACCAGAAGGGAGGTGACATACGGGTTGAAGCTGCCCCCGGCCAGACCTGTGAACAGATACAGCCCGCGCATCTTCAGCAGGACCTCACTCTCTTTGCTGCCTACAGAGAATCTCATTATACTTGTTCCGCGTCTCATATTCATACCCTCAGTTCTGCCCGGTTCCTGCGTTCAGCCTGCTTCGGGCCGCCGCCGCAGCACCTATCGCTCCCGCCTGATTGCCAAGCACCGCCTGCCGGATCAATAAAGATTGCTCAGGAGTATACCGGCTGACCCGCGCTGCAACCTCCTGCACATAGCCCGGGTTCTTCTCCACAACGCCGCCGCCCAGAATGACCAGCTCCAGATCCAGCGTAATCGCAATATTCTTGACCGCCGCCGCCATCTGTTCATACGCATGATCCAGCAGCGCAAGTGCTGTCTCATCCTGCCGCTGCGCCGCTGCAAATACATGCTCCGCCCGGACCGCATCGCCCTGCGCCAGCTCCCGGATCAATGAACTGCTGTTATTCCCGTGCAGCCTGGCCGCCGCCTTCGCCCCGATTCCCGTGCCGGATACCTCCATCTCAAACGGGCCGAACTCACTGTACTCCGGATCGGCAGCAGCATGAACCGCTCCCGGCTCAACGATGAGATAGCCGATCTCACCCGCAGCGAAGCTGGCACCCCGGTAGAGCTGGCCGTTCAGGAACAAGGCGCTGCCCACCCCAGTCCCGACCGTGATCATAATGAAATGCTCAGACCCCGCAGCAGAGCCCGCTGCATACTCGCCCATAGCCGCCATATTCACATCGTTATCCAGCACCACCAGTCCGGGATAATAAGCCGCAATGACCGGACGGATATCCATAGTTGCAGGCCAATTGAGCGCCGGTGCGCTGGTCAGGGTGCCGGTGCGCTCATTCATGACTCCCGGGAACCCGATGCCCACTCCCTGCAAGGAGGAGAGCGCAGTGCCGTTACGCTTGCAGAGCTGCTCCAGTTCAGCGAATAACCAGCGGAAGAATACCTCCGGCTCCCGGCTCAGCTGCGTCTCCACCTTGTACTGTTCAAGCACCGTTCCTTCTTCATCTGTGAGGCATAGCAGTGTCTTGGTGCCGCCCACATCAATTCCGGCAGTTAACATATTCATCTAGGATTCCCCCGTCATTCTATAAAATATATGCTTACGCTCCTATGCCCGCATCTCACGAAAAGCCAATTGGACTGCGGTCTGGACCGCTCCAAGCACCACATCCTTGTCCCCGTGGCTGGAGGCAGCCAGCCGGGGCTTCCGGTGCAGCCCGCCCAGCCTGGCTTCCAGCCTTTCCAGCAGGATCTCTCCATGACTGCCCAGTTCGCCTCCAAGCACCACAGTCGCTGGAGCCATCACTGTACAAATGCTGCCCACCGCCTCTGCGAGCAGATTGCAGTAGGCCTCGACTATAGTCAGTGCAAGGGGCTCGCCTCTGCGCACTGCATCCCATATCTGCGCTGCCGTTCCTCCAGGTGTGGACAGCAAATGCGCTGTATCAGCTGTGCCTGTGTATTCTTTTGCCATCCGATGGGCCAGTTGCCTTAATCCGTCTGTAGACAGTACGTCCTCCAGCCTGCCTGCGCTCAGCATCAGATTGGCTAGTTCGCCCGCCCCGCCGCCAAGCCCCCGGTAGATCTCCCCGTGGATAATGAGGCCGCCCCCGGTTCCTGCACCGATGGAGAAGTATAGGAGAGAGCCGCTTGCCTCCATCCCCAAAGAGGTATACTCCGCCAGAGATGCGAGGTTGACATCATTCTCTGTCACAATGGGCACGGGGAACAGCCGGGCCAGATTAGCCCTTGCTAGCACCCCTTCACACCCGCGCAGCGGGGCAACCAGGTCAGACACGCTGCCATCTGCCGGGTCCACCACGCCTGGAATCCCGAAGGCCGCGGCCCGCAGCTTCTCCCGGGAGATCCCGGAATCCGCAAGCAGTCCCTCTATGCTCTGAACCAGGAAGTCTTGACACACCGCCTCTGTCAGCCCGCCCTCCGGCATAGACAGCTGCTTGTAATAGCAGATCTCTCCGCCCATATCCGCAAGTGCTATCCGCAGACTGCTTCCCCCGACCTCGGCCCCTAGGGTATAGAAGCATTTCGGGTTGAATTCCACTAGTGTTGCCTTGCGGCCCTGGGTGTTCTCCGCTCTGCCGGTCTCTCTGACCAGTCCGCGTTCTATAAGATGAGCAATGGCCGAGGATACCGTAGGCTTGCTTAAGCCGGTATACCGGCTAAGATCCGCTCTGGATTGGGGCCCGCCGCCAATAATCCGGTCCAGAATCAGAAATTCATTCAGATTGCGCATGACCTTGGGGGTCCCGGCCGTTTGAATTCTCACGATTCATACTCCGTTCTATATATAGTTAATTAAGTTTACTAACTTAATGTATAGTCTAATATACAGTCTTTCGGGCGATTTATCCAGCCCCTAATAAAACAGTAGTCCACAGATCAGCTCTGCGGATTCTTGGAATATTCGATTTTGCGACGAGCTTGGGGGAACTGATGTGTACGAGCCTGATGGCACGGACTTAGAATCCGCTATTTTGCCGAAATTGTTACTTATTCGCTTGTTCGCGGACAGAGATTCCGCTATCCGCCCTAGAAGTCACCCAAACAGCCTGTTTGAGCAGCAATAGCGGATTGTCAGTCCGCCAAAAGTCACTATGGCGCTGTAAATCCACAATAGCGGAATCTCAGTCCGCAGCCACTTTGAAAACTTGGCCATAGCAGTTTAGCCGATGCCCTTGACCACACACTTTCTATTACCTATGCACACTTGACCATCCGCAGCATTCGCTCGGCCCTTTTCCCGGTCAGGTCAGGTCCGCCCCTCCCTCCCCAGCAGCAAGAACCCACAGATCAGCTCTGCGGATTCTTGGAATATTCGATTTTGCGACGAGCTTGGGGGAACTGATGTGTACGAGCCTGATGGCACGGACTTAGAATCCGCTATTTTGCCGAAATTGTTACTTATTCGCTTGTTCGCGGACAGAGATTCCGCTATCCGCCCTAGAAGTCACCCAAACAGCCTGTTTGAGCAGCAATAGCGGATTGTCAGTCCGCCAAAAGTCACTATGGCGCTGTAAATCCACAATAGCGGAATCTCAGTCCGCCCCCCACCACTAACCGCAAAAGTCCGCAGATCCTCCTGCGGACCGGGAATGCGTGCCAGGCTAATTCAGCATTTTCTCCATATGCAGCACTTTGTGGAAGCCGGCCTGCGAGGAGAACAAGCGGGTATTCTGCACCTTGAAGGTCCGGAAGCCCACCCGCTCATACAGCTTCTTCGCCAGCGGGTTGGTATCGACAACCTCCAGCAGCACCTTACTGCGGTCCGCCTCCCGGGACCACGCGAAGACGGCCTCCAGCAGCCGGGTTCCGATGCCAAGTCCTCTCGCTTCCGCAGACACTACAAGCGGATCGATATGCACTGCATTTGTGGGGGTATTACCATGGAGCAGGCGGAAGATGCCATAGGCTGCATAACGCCAAGCGCCGCCGAGCAGCCCGAAGGTCTGTCTGAGCGAACGGTAACTCAGCGTCATGAAGAAGCCATCTCCTGTCTCCAGACCGGCAAAGCCTACGACCCTTCCCTCATACACCGCGTACAGGGCCTTGTCATAACGCAGACAGCGGCTCAGGACCTCCACAATATTCTGCTCTTTACGGGAGAAGATCCATATTCCACTGAATTTCAAGGTAAAAGCCTGATAGAATAGCCTGGCGACCTCAAGTTTCTGTTCTTCATCCAAGTGATCTGCGATCTCTACTTGTAGTATAGACATACAGGTTCCTCCTTATTGTTCCACTCCAGATTCTATCTGCCTTGGTGAACGAGTGCTCTTCACGGTTACCTGCCGTTCCCTTGCCCTGTTCTGCCGAAGCCTTGGAGGACTGTATGAACCAGCAGCTGCGGAGCGTCATTCTTCGCCAGATTCCCCTTCTGGATCTCCTGCCAGGCAACGAACAACAGATTATACATGACCGTGATGATCCAGTGGGCGGGCATTCCGGTATTCAGCAGACCGCGCGCCTGCCAGCCCTCCACCGCTTCCCGCAGCGGCTGCTTAATCCGTGCTTCCTCAGCTACAATATGCGGGTTCTCGTCCACTGAGGCTGCAGAGCTGAGAAAAGACACCTTGCCGCCCAAAGGAATCAGCACCTCGAACACTTCCGTCAGGAATGAGAGCATATCGTGCTCCTCTGCGGTAACGCCCCCAAGCGCTTCTTCCACCAGCCCGATCGCATTCAGCGCCAGCGCATCCAGCAGCAGCTCCCGGGTAGAGAAATAACGGTGCAGCGTCGCAATGCCGATCCCTGCGTGATTCGCGATCTCCTGCAGCGTAGCCGTCGGCTTCATCGCCAGCAGCTCCGTGGCTGCATCTAGGATAGCCTTACGTTTGTTATCTTTGACACTGGTTTTCATAAATATAGGCCTGCCTCTGCTGTAGGGTGAGTGATATTTCAGTTAACATAATGATACTTTAATTATTATAATGATATGTTTATATATCATTTAAGTTTATTTTATACCGGCAGGTGGGTGGTGTCAAATTGTTTAAGGAACATCAAAAAACCCCCTCAAGAAAGCTGAACGCTTCTGTAAGGGGGTTGCTTTTTCCTCCACGGGGGAGGTTTGTTATCTATGGATTATCTTCTTTCATTCACACCGAGCTGTTCCTTCAATGCATCCTGCAGAATCCGTGAGTAATTCACATTATTTTTCGCGGCGAGGTCATCCAGCCATTTGGGAATAGTTAGTGTTTTTTTCACGGAACGCTCTGATATGGAACTTCGGTAGGGTGGCATGAACACTTCGATTAGAGCAGCAATTTTCCCTGTTCCTGCTGTGAGTGTATTGAGTACATCAATACCAGAGGGAGCAGGAATCAAGTCTCCGTCTTCCTCCATCCCAAATAGGTGCAGCGCGAGACAATCTTTGGCCATATAGAACGCTTCGTCTATATTCTGACCGCAGGTAATTGCACCAGGAAGATCAGGGAATTCTACAGTAATTCCATCTTCGTCTTGTTCAAAGGTCGCAAAATAGCGGTAAAATTTCAATTTATCCTTCATTTGTATAGTCTCCTTTCGATGGAACTATTGAAGTCCTGCCTGCTTGAGGATACTTATGATGGTTTTCTTCGGCAGATCTTTGTTGGGATGAGGCTAGGACAATACGTATTACAGCACGTGTCAATGGATGAGTATAACCCTTAATCATACTTAAAAAACCCCTTAAAAAGCTCTATTAAGCTTCTTAAGAGGTTGGATTGTCATCACTCAGATTATCTTACCCCGCACTCCATCCGCAGCACATGGAACGACTTCGGCTCCAGTGTATAGACCATCCGGCTTGCGGTCTCAATCGGCACACGCTTAGGCGCGATATTGCACGGTGCCTCAATCGAGTTCACTTCCGCCTCCTGTCCCTGCATGACATACGCCTCCCCGCGTCCGGTCAAGCTCAGCGCAGTCTCCAGCTCCACCTGAACCTTGCGGTCTAGCGTGTTCACCAGCTTCACGTAAAGGACTTGCTGCTCCTCATCATAAGAGACAGTGTAAGGAATCTCCTCCTGATCATGTACGGTCTGCTGCACCTTCGTTCCCATCAGCGTGCTGTACATTTGCTGCACATAATAGCTTGGTGTACCGTAGCTGCTCTCCCCGTCGAACCAGATCATATCCGGCGACCACTGGGCATAACCGAGTCTGGCGAACAATGGAGCATAGGAGGCCAGCACGACGATGTCGGCATTGCGCTCAAGCCCCGTCAGGAATGCAGCCTCTGCCAGTGCAGCGCCCCAGCTGTTGAAGTGCGGCATATTCATCCCGTTGCCATAATGGCCTGCGTACTCCCCGGCGAATACCTTGATATCCCGTGGATACTCATCATAGAAATGCGCGTTCTCGCACAGCCATTCCGGCTTCACATAATAATGCTCATCGACTGCATAGACGAAATTCGGGTTACCCGCAGCCCGCTTACGGTAATATGCCCACGCCCGGGTGTAGTTGTCTGAGCTTATATCCGGCCCCGCAGAGCCAATTAGCTGCACAGAAGGATACTTGGCATGAATTGCCTCCTCGAACAGGTCGTATCTGGTGAAAAAGTCCGCGTGCTCCGTCTCCCACTGCTCATTGCCAATCCCGATCATTTCCAGACCAAATGGTTCCGGGTGACCCATCTCACTCCGCAGGCGGCCCCACGGTGAATCCACCGGTCCGTTGGCGAATTCCAGCAGGTCCAGCGCATCCTGAATATACTCCTGGAAATCTTCATCGTGTACACCCACATGCTCAGTAGACTGGAACTGGCAGGCCAGCCCCACATTCAGCACCGGAATCGGCCGCGCCCCCAGGTATTCACACAGCAGAAAATACTCATAGAACCCAATCCCCAGGCTCTGATTATAGTGGCTGTACTCACTCGTGTACTGATTCTCTTCATTATTCCCGTGCAGCGCCCAGCGGCTGCTGTTATTCTTGCGCTGCTCGGCGGCACCCACACTCCGCTTCCATTGGTAGCGGTTCTCCAGGTTATAGCCCTCAACAATGCATCCTCCCGGGAACCGCAAGAAGCCTGGCTTCATTTCCTCCAGAAGTTCAACCAGATCCCGGCGGAACAGACCCAGCACGGCATCGGAGGGAATCATGGAGATGAAGTCGAAGCAGACCGTGCCCGGCGCATCCAGCCGGATGACGAAATCTCCATACGACACAGTTTCATTACTGCTAAGCTGCGCTGTATAGCGTGTCCACTCTTTCCCTACTGCTGCCGCGATGACAGCCTGCGCTATAACCGCGCTATTTTTCTCAACGCAAACCTCAATTCCCCCTGCATACCCCTCCGCTCTGGCATAGAAGGATACCTCATACGTAAGCCCCGGCTTCAGGGACACACCATCATAGGCCTTATTGGTAAAAGCGTTCTGCGTCTCCCCGGCGGTAAACGCCAGGTAATGGGGATTGACCTCATTCTGCGGATGCTCCGTCTGAATCTGAAGCTTAGCCCCGCTGGCCTCAGCCGGATATGCTGTCCAGCCATAGAGCCCGTCGTAGCTCTCGCTGTAGCTCCCCCTGTCGCCCTGCGCCTTAACGAACTCGAAGGAACGGTTCTCAATCATCTCGGCATGAAGTCCGCCGTCCAGACCATAGTTGATATCCTCGAAGAACAGCCCGATCATCCCTTTTGAGATCGATACTCCGGGTTTATCTGTAATTTTTATTTTCATTTATTTCCCCTCCGCCACTTTTCCTTGTCTGTATATTTTCCAGTTCTCTATTTACCAGCTCATAAATAAGTAATTATCTCAGACGTAATGCTGCTGTCGTAGCGGTCAGAGATGCCGAAGTCCATCTTTTTATACGTCCAGGCGGCCCGGCCAATCTTGTATTGTTCGAACACGCCATGCACATCCTTGTACCAGTTCACCACGCTCTGCGATGGGGCTTGCTCAATGACTCCATATTCGCCGCAGTACAGATATACGTTTCGCTCTGCTGCAACATCGATGGCATTCTGGATCAGTCTGGTCATGTATGCCGGACCCATCTCGCTGATACCTTCTGCATGAAGCCCGGAGCCGAAAGCGCCAATAGCCGCCGAAGTGCTGCGGTAGTTCTCCAGGTCACCCGGATAGTCCATGTCGCTCTTAGGCATCTGCTCCACCCAAGCCGCACGCTGGTGTGTGAACAGGAACGGCTCATAGAAGTGGAAGGTATACACGATATTCTCATCATACGGATGATCCAGCAGCCTGAGGGTATGCACGCTGTTCCACTGGATGCCGCCGATAGCGATTTTGGTCTCCGGGGCGTGCTTGCGGATCTCGGCAATCGTCCGGTGAGCCAGTGCATTCCAGCGGCTGCTGTCCTGCTCCACAATCTCATTCAATAATTCAAAAGCCACAGTATCCTTATAGCCGGCATACCGGCTGGCAATCGCCTTCCACAGATTCAGGAACCGCTCCTGGAGCGCCGCATCATCGAACAGGGAATTCTCGGCCACGCTGTTGAAGGAGAACCCGGGCGTTTTATGCAGATCAATAATGAGATTCAGCCTATGGGCAGCACACCAGCGGATACAGTTGTCGATATGCTTGAACCCGGCGTAAGTCTCAGCATTCCCCGAATCCTCTATCACTTCATAATCCACCGGCAGCCGGACATGGTCCAGGCCCCACGAAGCAATCGTCTCGATATCCTTCTCCGTAATGAAGCTATCATAATGGGCATGCTGATAAGGACACTGGGACAGCCAGCCTCCTAGATTCACACCTCTGGTATAACCCGTCCATTCTTTCATCACGATCATCCTCTCCGGCCTCAGCCTTCATTGTAAGCTCTTACTTCTACCTGTCTTAAGCATAGATAAACCCTGGCCGCAGAACAATTACACATCGTGCGTAAGTACTAACTTATTGTGCAATCCTCATTTACAAAAGGCACCCTTAGCTTCTACAATAGACCTATCTGCTGCGCAGGAGGTTCATATGAACATACACAATATCGGATACAATCACAGTCATGACGCGGACTTCATCATCAACAGGCCCCAAGGGTCGGGAGACTATATGCTGCTGCTGCTGAAGACGCCGGCCATCTTCACTTTGAAGGGAGAGAGCCGGGTGACGGGGCCGGACTCCTTCATCCTGTACAGTGAGCATACGCCCCAGTTCTACCGGGCTTACGGGTCACAATTCACCAATGACTGGTTCCATTTCCGGCTGGACAACCTGGGGGATGAAGCGCTGCTGGACCGGCTGGCGATCCCCAGGGATGAAGTGATCCCGATTGGCGATCTGAACGAGCTGTCGATCATCATTAACCATTTGTGCTATGAGGTGTATTCCGAGAACCCGCATAAGGACGAGACGATTGAATTATATCTGCGGCTATTCTTCATTAAGCTCAGCAACCGGATTCATTCGTCCCAGAAGGAAGTCGGCAACACGCACTACAACAAGATGTCCGTCATCCGCACCAAAATCTACAACCAGCCCTTCCTCAACTGGACGATAGATGGACTATCCCACGAGCTGACCATGAGCCGCTCCTGCTTCCAGCATCTGTATAAAGACTACTTCGGCGTAAGCCCAATGGCCGACGTCATCGCCAGCCGGATCGAACATGCCAAATACCTGCTCACCACCACAGACATCTCCGTCAAAAAGATCGCCGAGATGAGCGGCTACGCCAGCGAGATCCACTTCATGCGCCAGTTCAAGCAGCAGTTGGGCCAGACGCCCACCCAGTACAGGGAGCACAAAATAAAGCCAGACCGCTGATAAGCAGTCTGGCTTTATTTTTAGTGATATTCCAAGAACTCAAGACGATTAGCAGCTATAGTTTAAATCTTATACAAAGTAACTTCATAGTCTGCAAAAACCTTCCCGATCATCTGCTCCACCACACTCCACTCCCCGTTCGCCAGCCCGCAGCCCATGTTGTACGGAAGCGCCACAGACAGACCCTTGGCTTGCGTTTCTATCTTCAGAGTGGTTAACGCTTGCTCCAGCGCAGCATAATCGGTATACCGGATTTTGCTTCTTCCATAGTTAAGCTGGCCGAACAGATTCGCCGTGTACTTCTCTCCTGTCTGCACCAGCTGGCAGTGTCCAAGCAATCCGTCAGACGTGTGCTGGTCACAGTATTTTTTATACTCAGGATATAAGTTCGGATAACGGTCCCGCAGGATCTTGGCAATCCCCGACCCCATTACTCCCTGACAATTAACCTGATGTCCTAAAAAATCTTCCCTGGCTTCCATCATATCTCCATTCACTAACCGGATGCTCATAATTCTCTCCTTGTTGTTGCGACTTGGGTGTTTGGTTACCTTTTAGAATCCCATAATAACCCGGAGCTTCTCCGCTGTCTCTAGTACAAAGTTATCTACTTCCGCTTCCTTCATATAAACCGGTTCATATTCTATCGGCACTTCAGTGTTGCAATAAAAGTGAATGAAATTCTGTATTTGTTTAAAGGTCTGGCCTTCAGGAAAGAACGGAAAGTATTCAGGATATTGCTGAATATGCTGCACATCAGTCCAAAACACATGATTGCCATGCAGCTTCAAATATTTGAAGTCCAGCCAATACCAGTCCCGCTTTACCAGCTGATTGTAATTGGGAGTACCTTTTACAGCTTGATGTGTCTGCTCCTCCTTCTTGCTCTTAGTTAACTTGATCCATTCGACATCCGTTATAAGATGACAGTAATACCCCCAATAGTAGGAACCTGCGCCAGAAGTAAGCTCAACATCCTTCAATGCATACTGCTCCCGGAACAGCTCAGGCTGAATCCCCTGTCCATCCTTAAAGTGGGTAACACTCTTAGGTACATGCCGAAATGGAGCAAGACTCCCCTCCTCATCAACGATCCCACAATCCGGGCCAATATTTCCTACCAGAAAATCAACCTTGGATACCGGAACTCCCGCCTTCATTAAGGCTTCAGCTATTCTAAAATGAGTAACCCACGTAGCCATGTAACATTCCTCCTGAGACTAACTATACTCCTGTAGTACACACTTTACCTACACATACCACTTCCGTTGCGCCTCATACATCGTCCGGTACTCGCCCTCCGTGCTCATTAGCTCCTCATGCGTGCCATCCTGCACGATCCGTCCGTCCTTCATCAAGATAATTCGATCCGCGAGCTTCACTGAGCCTAATCTATGGGAGACGAGGATTGCGGTTTTATCCCGGCACAAGGCGGCGAAGTCGTTGTACAGACGGGTCTCCTCCAGCGGATCGATGGCCGCCGTGGGTTCATCCAAGATCATATAATCGCTGTCGCGGAACAATCCGCGCGCAATCGCCACACGCTGCCATTGACCGCCGGACAGATCGGTGCCGCCGAACTCCCGTCCCAGCATCGTATCTAGCCCTCTCTTAACCCCTTCACCGGATAAAAGCACCCCGGCCTCCTCGCACACGGATACTACTGCGGAATCATCTGCTGGTTTAGAATATTGGCTGATCCGCACATTCTCCCGTAAGGTCTCATTATACTTGCGATAGTGTTGAAAAACAGCCGACATTCGCTCATAGCTAGTCTGCGAAGCCTCCACGTTCCCGTACCACACTTCCCCCGCCGTAGGCGGGTATAAGCCCATAATGATGCGGCACAGTGTGGTCTTCCCGCTTCCATTCTCGCCTACAATCGCCAGCGTCTGCTTGTCCGGGATGATCAGGTCGATCTCCTCCACCGCATTTCGGGTTGCCAGCGGATAGCGGAACCGGACACCTAGTAGCTCAATATCACTATCTGCCGGCCTTGGCATGTTATTAGTCGCACGAACAGGTTCGTCGATGAAATCCAGAAAATTCTCAGTAGACCCGATATTCTCCGTAGCCCAGGCGATTCTCTCGGTGATCAGTTTGTTCATGAACCGGTACAGACTGCCAATCGAAGCCAGCACCGCCGCAAAAGCTCCAATCGAAATCTCCTGCCTCATCACAGACACGAACAGCATATACACGATCAGGCCGTAGCCTATAACCGTCACTATATTCAGAATGAGCTGAACGAGCTGCTTGCGCACCTGCGTCCGAAGTACAATAGCATTCAACCGTTGCAAGGTAGAGGTATACAGATTCTCGAAAAATGTAGTAGCTCCCAGCAGCCGGGTCTCCGAGAGATACGCTTTGTCCGTCAAGCACCGTTCGTAGTAGTCACTTTCCCGCCGGATCGGGGCAGATGCCGCCTCCAGATTCTTGAACGCTGACATCAGCACCCCTTGGGAGAGCATCACCGGGACGAATACGACCACAATACTTAGCGCAAGCACCGGCTTGAGCGTGAACAGATACCAGCCGATGAACACGAAATAAGTCGTATAGTAGAACAGAATATCCAGTAAGGTAGTCCCGATCCAGATCAGCTTGCCGCTCCCGTTAACAGCCTTGTGGATATAATTCAGCCGCCCCGTGTCCTCAAATTCAGAGACCTGCAACATATCTACTCTTTTAAAAATCATCAGGTTCAGGTGCTTGCCCACGCTTAGTCCGTAAATCTCCTCATAACAGTTCCCGAGTCCGTCCATGACATGATAGAACAGATACATAAGCGCCAAGGCACCCAAGGAAAAGAGAATCGTCTTGAAGTCTATCCGGTCTGTTGCATAAGCAGCAGCCGCATCCAGAAACCTCTGCATAAATAATACCTGCAACACCCAGGAGACCGCCTGGAGTAAGGCAATACCGATGTACGTGTAAGACATCCCTGGATTCACCTGGAATAAAAGACGCAGGCATCTGGTCCCGTTCCTCAGGAATTCCTTCCCCTGTAGTCTATCCATGCTGCACCTTACTCTCTGCCTCATACCACGACTTCTGACTGGCGAACATCCTACCGTAAATCCCTTCCGGGATTGCCAGCAATTGCTCATGGGAGCCCTGCTCGGCAATCCGCCCGCTACGCACCACCAGGATCTCATCCGAGATTCTCGCAGCACCTAGCCTGTGGGTGATGTAGATAGTGAACCGGTCTGCGCGGATGCTGCTGAACATTTCATATAGCCGGCTCTCTTCGAGGGGGTCAAGGGCAGCCGTAGGCTCATCCATAATATGAATAGCTGAGCTGGAATACAACAGTCTGGCTATCGCCAGCCGTTGCCACTGTCCGCCGGAGAGGTCCAGGCTGTTCTCTTTGATTTTGCCGACGTAGGTATCGAGACCCGCTTCCAGCCCCTGGACCATTCCGTCCAGATTCATCTTGCTTATGCTGTGACGGATTCGCTCTTCATCTAGCCTAAGAATATTCCCCAGCCTTATATTATCCTGGATCGTCAGCGCGTACCTGGCGTAATTCTGGAAGACCACTGCGATGATGCTTTTCAGCTCCGCGTAGCTGTACTCCCGCAGATTCCTATTATTAATGAAGATTTCGCCCTCGTAGTTATCGTACATCCCGGTAAGCAGTTTGATCAGGGTAGACTTTCCGGCCCCGTTCTCACCGACAATGGCATAGCTCTTCCCGCTAACCATGGTGAACGAGCATTGATTCAATATGTATCTCTCCGTATCCGGGTAGCGGAAGCTCACCTGCCTGAATTCCAGCGATTGAAAGACGAAGCCGTCTATCTCCACAGGTAGTGCAGCAGCATCCATCTTCTCACTAAGTCCGGCAAAAGCTGAAAAATCCTTCAGATACGCCTTCATCCGCGCATGCTCCTGCATCGTCTCGGCTAACTGCCAGGACATCCTCTGCACAAGGCTGAAGATCGCGGTCACCAGCGAAATGTAGAGACCAATCGTTAGCTCGCCCAAGTGCAGCGCAGGCATCAGCAAGCCCACAATAATGATGCCGATCAGCAGGGCGATGATCGAGCCGCTTTTCAGATGAATGAAGCTGCGGATCTGTATCTTCTTCTCCACCAAGTATGTCTGATCATACAGCTTGTCGTACCGATCCCTGAGCGCCGGACTATACCCGAATAACGTGCGTTCCTCCGCATCCTCCCGGCTGGTCAGGATATGGGCCAGATCCGCACTCCTTCTACGTATCCGCTGCGCATCCATCCCCAGCACATAATTCGCCTTGCCCGTCTTCATGGCAATATAGAACAAAGGCACCGCAACCAGCACAATCACAATCCCCGTAATGAACGTGGACGACATCACAATCACTAGCAGCGAGACAGTACCAATCAGCAGATTCAATCCACTCATTATATTGTTGAACCCGCCCATGAAATGACCCACCGGATCTCCGCACACCCTATGGATTAACTCCGAGGTCTCCTTATTCTCAATATGCTGATACGCAAGCCGCGCCCGCTTGAGCACCATCTCCCGCTTCAGCCGCACATTCAACCGGTTGCACCCCGTCAGCTCAATCAGCTGCATCAGGCTGGGAAGCAGATGAGTGACGATCACATAACCCATAATCAGCGCAAGCGGCCTATAGATTAACGAATACTCCGCCCGGCCATTCACAATATGGGTCGCCGTATTAATGAAATAAGCCATCACCAGCGTCTGATACGCAGGCATCAGGGCATCCACCAGCATATACCCCACCGCCGCCGCCGTCTGCACCGGAATCACCCGAAGCGGAATCCTGATTAGATCGAATACTGTATATTTTCTTGAAGTAAGCATGTAGTCTCCTTGTTGGAATGAATTATGGTAGGGACGAATCACAATAGGAAAGACTCGCAAAGCGTGCCCTAATTCATAGTATCATTTCCATCCTGGAGGAATAACCTGTCAGATTATAGGGATAGCGTAGAATAATAGAGAAGATTAAGGCCGTTATACACGATATGCACCACAACTCCCGGCCAGATGGAGCCTGTCTTACGGAACAGGTACGCCACCAGAACGCCGACCATGAATGCGTCTAACAGGATCACGGTGAATCCATGAACCACGCCGAAGATGGCAGCACTGCCTACGATTCCGGCCCATGGGCCATAACGGTTCAGTGCATTGGCAATGACGCCGCGGAATACAAATTCCTCGCTGAGCGGCGTGAGGATGGCCCCGGTGATAAGCAGAATAAACATGGAGAACGGACCGCCCTGCGCTGCCGTCTGGAAGTCCGCCTGGGTGTTGATCTCAGTAATAAAGTGATAATAGATCCCTTCGATTACAAAACATCCCCCGAACGCGGCAATCCCGATGAAGACCGCCACCAGCAGCCATTTCCGCTCCGTCCTCCGAAACCCGAAAGCGCGTAAATTGCGAATCCGCAGAGCGTAAGCTGCAAACAAAGCCAGGAAGCCAATCAGACCATTGCCCGCACCTCCGATATTAATCCGCAAAATAGCTTGCTCATCAGGAATTTGAAGCATCCAGACCCCAAGGATAACAACGCCGATCATATAGAGGGACAGTGCAGTTAGGATCTCCGGCCAGCCGGGCCGGGTGTGAGGTTTTTCAGACAGAGATGGACTGCTCATTGCCATTCCCCCGATCGTGACCTTTTTTACTCATGCTATTATCCTCCTATTCTTCTCATCGAAGCTCGAATGTGTTGCTCAGACCTATCCTACCAACTCCGCTGGAACAGAACTTAAACGAACCACTGAATTTTTGCTTAATTTTGTCCCCGCTGTTTAGGTTCTGTTAAGATAACTATGCTATTTTGAACAAGGGTGACAAAATGCCAAATCTATCCGCGATTAAAATCGCTATCGTTGACGACGAACCTTCGATCATCACCATGCTGCAAATGGTGCTTCGCCGCGAAGGCTTTCAACAACTGTACGGGGCTTCCACTTGTACTGAAGCTATTAGCCTGGTACAACGCGTGGTTCCCGATATCGTCCTGCTTGACATTATGCTTCCCGACGGCAGCGGGCTGGAGCTCTGCTCCAAAATCCGCGAATACGGGAATCCTTATATCCTGTTCCTCACTGCCAAGGCGACTGATCTCGATATTCTAAAAGGCTTCGCCATGGGCGGGGATGATTATATCACCAAGCCCTTCAACCCCCTGGAGGTAGCCGCAAGAATCCAAGCACGCATACGCCGTTTGGAGCCGGAAGCTCTGGCAGCCAGTGCTGCGAAATCTCCGGATGCGGGAATTTACCGGTTCAGTCGCTTCACCCTAAACGAGGCGGAGGGCGAACTGACCGTTGAGGGACAGCCTGTTCCTTGCCCTGCACAGGTCTTCCAACTATTACTGCACTTCTGCCGGCATCCCGGAATCGTCTTCTCCAAAACCCAGCTCTACGACAAAGTCTGGGGCATCAACGGCCAGGGCGATGATTCGACCGTGATGGTGCATATCCGCCGCATTCGGGAGCGGATCGAACTCGATCCCGGCGACCCGAAGCTGCTGCTTACGGTACGCGGACTGGGCTACAAGCTGGTGAAGGAGCCGGAGGAACGATGAAAATCCAGCAACGCATGGCCTTCCACTTCACGTATCAGTTGATTTTCTATGCGCTGGCGATTGTGACCATTGCCTTGGCTGCCTGCATCATGTTCTTCCAGAACATGACCAGCAATGAGATCCGCCGGAACTTTCCGGTTGGCGTCCTGGAGCAGATCTCCCAAGAAGCCCAGTACAAAGACGGGAAGCTTCATATCTTTTCCCAGTGGAACAAGCTTATTCAGGAGAAGGGGATGTGGCTGCAGGTGGTTAGTGCGGAGGGAGACGTAGTCTACAGCATTAATACAACGCCCTACTCCGGACTGCCTGCCTCCTACTCCACCGCTCAATTGCTCGCTATCCAGGAGACACGGCGACTGGGGTCTTATGCTGTGCAGACGCAACTGAATTTCTCGTTCCAGGACCCGCTTCTATATGTGCTCGGCTATCCAACCCCTGACCTTGACCAGCTCACGACATGGTTCAACGCTTATGGACAACAGGGCATGGTAAGAAGAGAAGCCGTTCCCCGCTTGGAACTGCAGCTTCGGGAGACTGGCAGTTATCTGCAAGTGATTGATTCTGAGAGTAACACCGTACAAGGCATTGGCGATCAGACATATGTACCAAAAGCATATCGGCCCCTGGACATTCTGGCCATCCAGCAGTCTCCAGACAACTATGACGCGGGTATTTTGGCCCGCCGGGACGAGCCGAGCGGGATGACCTGGATCGTCTATACGCCCCACGCAGCGGGACTTCCTCTGAAGCATCCTGTATTGGAAAATGTAACACCAAGGCTGATCTGGATTGCCGTGCTGATCCTGATCCTCGCGCTGTCGGTCTCCATCTGGCATGGCTACCGCTTCGGGCGGCCCCTGATTCTGTTCGCAGGCTGGTTCGAACGGATGGGCCAAGGACAATACGACGAGGTACTGACGGCCAAGGACAAACGCAAGGTATTCCGCCGCAACGGCACCATGCGAACCCGCAACAGGCTCTATCAGGAAGTGATTCAAGCCTTCTATCAGATGACTCATCAATTGGCTCAAATCGAGAGGGACCGCAAGAGACTGGAGAAGGAGCAGTCGGAGTGGATGACGGGAATCTCCCATGATCTGCGCACACCGCTGGCCACGATTCAAGGCTACGGGTATATGCTGGAGAAGCTGCCTGAGCAATGGAGCCAAGAGGAAATGCGGGTCATGGGTGCGACCATCCGGGAAAAAGGGGATTATATGCTGGAGCTGATCTCCGACTTCTCCCTGATCCATCAGCTCAAGCAGAGCGACTCCATCATGGTCCGCCGGGAGACCGATCTGGCAGAATTGGTGCGCTGCGCCGTATTGAAGTACGTCAATGACGCCACCATGTCTGAGTATCTATTTCACTACACCGGGGAAGAGGATTCCCTGCTCATACAGGCAGATGTAACCTGGTTACAGCGGCTGATGGACAATTTGCTGTCTAATGCCGTCAAGCATAATCCGCCTGGAACCACCATTACTGTCACTCTTGCCCGAGTCCACGACAAAGCTTGCATACGGGTACTCGATAATGGCAAAGGAATGGACGAGGAAACACGGCATCATCTGTTCAACCGCTACTACCGCGGAACCAATACCGAAGAATCCACCGACGGCTCCGGGCTCGGCATGAGCATCGCCAAGACCATCGTCGAAGCACACGGTGGCACAATCCAGGTCCAATCGACAACCGGGCAAGGCACGGAATTTGAGATTGTTTTGCCGTGCTGAGTAAAAAAGGGTTCCAGTTCTGATGAGCTGGAGCCCTTGTTTCTGTTTAAGTATGAATACATACTCAAAGGCATCCATTGTCATCCCACATTAAATAGAATTTGTATTGCTATTCCGAAGGATTCATGTAATCTCCATCATTCTGTAGAGTAAACTACGTGGATTTAACAGTTTATATCTTTTACTGTTAAACACAAAGATGAAGGAGATGAGTAAGTGGAAAGTATCCTAGAAAGCCTGTATCATGGCAACTTGCATCCCGATGAAAACATTATACCCGATGACCTACAGTACTCTATTTTAAGAAAAAGAACATCTGACATCATAGAGGTTTGGAAGGAGCGGCTTTCAGCGGAGGAATTCGACGAATTAGAAGCACTGTTAGACTTGTATGGTCAAACTCATGGCATGGAGTTGGCAGCTAGTTTCAAGTATGGATTTCGCTTGGAGCGGGGATTATGGTAGAGGTTTTAAGCGGGGAGGATGTTGAGTAGCGTTGGTGCATCTATGGCAATTTTGCGTTATTTTATAGACTTTGTAGCCAAGCGAGAGTATGTTTATTATTTTCATCCGCAATTAGACTTTATGCAATGAAAAATCCGCCGAGAAATCAAGGCGGATTTTTCATTTGACTAATATTATTATTTCATCAGTAGCTAATCCTAGTTAGCTCTTTTTTCCAAAAAGTGCTATAGCAATTTTTATTAGTACATAGGAAATGAGAAAGCAAACTAGGCAAGCTCCAACTAATGAAATAATGTTTAGCTCATAACTCTCAGCCTGTGCAGATATACTAAAAATATCTTGATATCCAGAAGAAAAATCATCTAGTCTAAGGCTAAGAAATGGAAACAAGGCTCCAAACTTATATTCGTACGCTGTATTCGAGTATTCAATAGAGATAGGTTTCATTAACGAGAGTATCAGAATTATTAAAGTAGTGATCCAGTAGGTTTTTTTCTTCAACACAGTCATGAAACCACCTCAAATAATTAATAATTTTGGAAGCTATCAGTATAAAGGAAAGTTTGTTGAGTAGTGACTGATAACGGTGTATTCGGTATGCCATACGAATAAAAATAATGAATACTAAGATGATAAGTATCGATAACATGAACTTTACTTTTTTTGTCACTATACTCTCCTTTTATTCGTTGTCATATAACTATATATTAAAGTTTAATTAGTCCCATAGTAAATATTACCACGTTCTGCTAGAATGATTTTGGTTAATTACATATATTTAGGGGGATCTATGGAAAGTAAGAAATGGTTGGTACTACTTGTCGTGGTCTTATTAATTGGTGGCAGCATTGGCGGAAAAATTCTGTATGATGCGAAAAAGGAACGTGATCGTCAAGACCTGCTCCATATTGGAGATCGGTTAGAGAAGTCTTTGTCTGACTACGAAGATACTGTTAACCAAATAAACGAAGATAAGGAATTAGCAGAGGAATACACCAACCTAATGGAATCTATCATTGATGAGGATTTTGCAGCAAGCGAGTTAGACGAAATGGTAGCTAAGGCCTGCAAGATGGAGAGCGAATTAATGGATATCTACCCTACCGTCTATACAGAGCCTAGTTCTGTTTGTGATTGAAAGGAGTTTATGATGGCAGTGACACCAGAACTAAAGGATGTTCATGTTTTTGCTGAAGGAGATGTGACCGGAGATTTTTGCGTATCCTTAGTTTTAGATATTGGTCCTTCAGATTTAACTGGCTCTGATCAATTCTATGCTATAGTTGGAACTGCTCAAGGGATCGCGGATTTTCTTAGTACCAGACCATTTATAATTTGTCGAGGGTTTGTGGTATTTCCTGAATTCAACTTAGAAGCTATAAAGGAAGTTATTCAAGTTAGTATTTCAAAATGTGCTGAGGAAGACTGGGAACAAACTGCATTGTCGATTAACAGACTTTTTCCTTGGGAATATGATGAGATGAAGGATTACAAACTCTTTTCATAAAAGAAAAGTACCCGTGTGCACTTTGTATTTAGTGTTCATTGTAAAATACATAGTAACATCCCTATTATTCTGATAGACTATTTTTGCTAATTATTATCAGAATAAGGGGCTGTTCATAATGTTATTATTTATTTGGGGATATGATATTTAACTTTATAGATGCTCAAGGTGAGTTGTCAGCTGTAACTTTTCAAGACACTTTTGCATTTGGTATGAAGGATTTCTGCCAAGGCTTGAATCATTCTCTGCCGAACGACGAGGCCAGTGTCATAAGACTTTAACCAATAGCCCGCCGACCAGTTAAGGTTGACGGGCTTCTGCCTATGTTGTAAAAGCAAGGTTATTTGCGGGTTTATATGTTGTATTAAGCCACGCTCCAACCATTGACGAAGCAACTGCTTGCAACGGATCGGCGTAACGCCTCTCACGTTCAAGAAGCTTGCGTCGCATACAATCGTGCATAAATGCCGCCGCTATGCAGCAGTTCCTCATGCGTACCCATCTCGGCAATCTCTGTACCCTCCAGCACGACGATCTGGTCGGCATGACGGACGGTCGATAGCCGATGGGCAATCACCAGTGTTGTGCGATCCTTCGATATTTCGTCCAGCGCCTGCTGGATCTCTTGCTCGGTCTTAGTATCAAGCGCCGATGTGGCTTCATCCAGAATGAGGATTGGCGCATTACGCAGAATCGCCCGTGCGATCGAAATCCGCTGTTTCTGCCCTCCTGACAGCCGTACACCGCGTTCACCAATCACCGTATCGTAGCCTTGCTCCATCTGTGCTATGAAATCATGCGCTTTCGCCGCTTTCGCTGCGGCCATCACATCTTTCCCGGTCGCATCCGCCCATCCATAAGCGATATTGTCATACACGGAGCCGTCAAACAGGAAGGTGTCCTGCAGCACCATTGAGATATTGTCACGCAGGCTGGAGAGCGTCACATCCCGAATGTCGATGCCATCCACTTTAATCGAACCGGTCTGCGGGTCGTAGAACCGGTTAACGAGACTGGCCAATGTCGTCTTTCCTACACCGGTTGTACCTACAAGCGCGACCGTCTTTCCGGGATCAATAGTCAGGTTCAACCGTTCTAGTACAGGCGCACCCTCCGGATATACGAAGGTGACATCTTGAAAAGATATCTGTCCTTGTACACGCGGTAAGCTGACTGCATCTCGCTTCTCCTGTATATCCTCCTCTTCTTCCAGCACCTCGTATACCCGTTTAAGACCTGCGGCGGCTCGCCCGGTCATCTCCACCAGATTGGAGAAGGACTTTACCGGCTGATAGAACATACCCAGGTAGGCGATGAATCCGATGATATCAGCAATGCTGACCTCGCCTGTTGCCATTAATCTGCCGCCTAGAATCACGACAAACACAGTACCCAGCGCAGTGACAAAGGCTAACAACGGCACAGACGTTTCATAGAACAGACTGGCGCGCAAATAGGTCTTCGTATGTTTCATAGCCAGACGAGATACGTTGCCCTGCTCCTCCTCCTGCCGATTAAAAATTTGGATTTCCTTCATGCCCGCCAAGTTTTCCTGCACCTTGCCGGAGATTTCTCCCCGCGTTTTGGAATTCTCTCCCCACAGCGGCGACAAATGCTTGCTCTGCCATATCGTAATCGCAAGCAGCAACGGAATCGTGATCAGACTGATCAGTGCCAGCTTCACATTGATCGTCAAGAGAAGAATGCCTACTCCGATAAAGGTCAGTGCGTTGATGATAAAGTCAGGAATAGCATGGGCAATGAAAATTTCCGCCTCCATCGCATCATTCACAACGCGCCCGGTCAAGTCACCCGTCCGGCTTCGGTGGAAATAGCGCAGGCTCATTTGCTGATATTTGCTATACAATCTTGTTCTTAAATCTGCTACATAATGAAGTGCCGCATAATGGTTCATATAGCCGGCCAGTGATGTTCCGATGGCTTGCAGACAGGTGGCTCCAAGCAGCAACAGACCAATCTTCAGCGCTTCCGCGGCAAAGCGGCTGCTGCCTTCGGTCGCCAATTGTGTCAACGAGCGGAGCGCCCAGGGCAAATAAAACCCGGCAATCGTGGCCATCACGACACCGGCAAATCCAATGCCTAACTGCAGCCAGTATTTACGTGCGCCCATCAGGACACGCCATGCGGTTCTCATGTGGCAATCGCCTCCTTCTGTTCCTTAGCCTGTAGGAATCCTTGATCTACTTCTTGGTCCCTACGCTTATCACGCAATAGCTCGTACGTCACATAGACCGGCCGCCCTGTTCGTGGTTCCAGCATAATCTCGGCATCAATGGCAAACACCTCACGCAGCGTCTGTACCGTCATTACACGCTCTGGCGAGCCATGCTCCACCACCTGGCCCTCACGAATCGCTACCATATAGTCGGAGAAGCGTGCTGCCAGATTCAAGTCATGCAGCACCATCACAATCGTCACGTGCTGACTGCGATTCAGTTCATAGAGCAGTTCCAGTACTTCGAGCTGATGGGCCAGGTCCAGATAGGTGGTGGGTTCATCCAGCAGGATCAGATCGGTCTGCTGGGTGAGCGCCATCGCAATCCATACGCGCTGACGCTGACCGCCAGAGAGCGTATCCACCTCACGATGCTCGAACGCAGTAAGTTGGGTAACCGCTAAGGCCCAGGCTACTACTTGCTTATCCTCTTTGGAGAGCTTGCCGAAACCCCGTTGATGAGGAAAACGTCCATAGGCGACTAACTGACCGACCGTCAAACCGCTCGGTGCGGTTGGCGTCTGCGGCAGAATCGCCATCTGCTTGGCGACTTCCTTGGTGGACAGTGTGCGGATATCGGCACCATTCAGATAGACCGTACCATTATTCGTCTTGAGCAGCCGGCCGACTGCCTTGAGTACAGTTGACTTGCCGCATCCATTGGGACCAATAATCGAGGTGATCTGTCCACGCGGAATCTGCAAATCCAGTTCTTTGACGATAAGCGTGTCATTATAGGCAATATCAATTTGCTCTGCTGTAATACTTTCCATGACGTCCTCCTAATTGGCCTTCGCTAGTAAATAAAGAAAGTACGGAACACTGATGACCGTAATGACGATTCCCGTCGGCACATCTCCCCCCAGGTTAACCGTGCGCGTAATCGTGTCTGCCAGCACCACGACTAATCCGCCGGTCAGGCTTGCAGCCGGAATGAGCAATTTGTGATCGGGCCCGACCAGTTTTCTTGCCATATGCGGAGCGATCAAGCCAACGAAGAAGAAGCTTCCGCCAACAGCCACAGCGCCAGAGGATAAAGCAACAGCAGCGATCGACAACCCCACAAACTGCCGCTTCACAGAAAGACCCAGCCCTTCTGCCGTCTGATAGCCCAGATGGAGGGTGTTCAGCATCCGGGACTTGTAGAAAATATAGCCGATTAAAATCAAGACCCATGGTGCCAGTACGGAAATATAGCGCCAATCAGCGCCCCACAAGCTCCCCGCCAGCCAATTCAGCATGAAGTCCATCTGCGAATCATCCAGCTTGAGTGTCAGGAAGGTGGTCAGCGCCCCATACCCGCTTCCGAGCGCGACCCCGGTTAAGATCAGACCGATTGGCGAGAGGTTTCGCCCGCGGTGATAAGATAATAAGAAGATCAATCCCGCCGCCAGCAGGCCGCCAACAAAGGCCAGCAGCGGCAGGGCAATGAAGGAACTTTTTCCTGCTGATGCGATGAATACGACGAAAAACAGGACAAACAAACCCGATCCCGAACTGATCCCCAGTGTCCCCGGACTAGCCATGTCATTGCGCAGCAAACTCTGCATCACGACCCCAGCCGCTCCCATTCCCAGACCTACCAAGATCGACAGTACGATTCGTGGCATTCGAAAGTCGAACAGGATCAGATTGTGCTTGCCGGTACCGTTACCCAGGAGAACGTTCAGCACTTCCAGCGGTGAAAGATTCATCTTGCCGGAATTCATGCTAATGACAGCAAACATAAGGATGAGCAGCACAAGCACTACATTGATGAGGATACCCCGTTGCACCGTATAACGCTGCTTGATCATTCGAATTCCCTCCTTTGCCTGCGGGCGAGGAAGAGAAAGTACGGCACACCAATGATGGAAAAAATAATGCCAATCGGTGTTTCGAACGGCCTATTAATCAAACGGCCAGCCAGATCGGCCGATACGGTCAGCAACGCGCCATATAGCGCAGCCGCCGGAATAATGTACCGATAGTCGACACCGACCATATATCGCACAATATGCGGGGTAATCAGACCCACAAAACCGATTGGGCCAACCACGACAACAGCCAATCCAGTCAGCACGAGCACGATAATCGTCGATAGCCCCTTGACCAGTCCGCTACGGATACCGAGTCCACTTGCCACATCCTCTCCCAGACTGAGCAGTGTAACGGAAGGAGCCAGCGCCAGCGCCAGTAGTATACCACCAACAAATAAGGGGGAGATAATCAGTAGTTCCCCCCACTTGGCCCCCGCTGTACTGCCTGCCGTCCAGAATGCCAAGGCCCGGCCCAGGTTGTAATTGATCGCCAAATACTGACTGAGTGCGCCAAACAGCATGGAGATGGACAGCCCTGCCAGTACCAGCCGCTGAGGCGTCATTCCGCGCTTGCCCAGTGACGCAATGAAGTAAGTGATCCCGGTCGCGAGCGCTGCTCCCAGACATGCAAACAGCATCATTTGCCCATACGAATAACCCGGTAGAAACGCCAGGCATAGCGCAATCGCGAATGCTGCCCCGGAGCTGATCCCCATCAGCCCGGAGTCGGCCAGCGGATTGCGCGTTGTCCCCTGCATGATCGCACCACAAACCGCAAGGCTACATCCGACGATCAGATCGGCTACAGTACGCGGAAGACGTAGGGTTTGAATAATTTGATGTTCAGTGAGCGTTGGATCAAATCGGAAAATAGCCTCCCATGCAGTCGCTAACCTCATATCAGCGGCACCAAAGCTAATCGACGCCGCTGACATGAGAACCGTTAATCCAAGCCCTACCACCATGTAGATGGTGAAGTTCACCGCCCCACGGCGATTTTGTTCAGGCTTGTTTTTCATCGTATTTCCAGGTCCCCTTATTTAGCTAATGCCAGCAATTGATTGATAATATGATCAATCAATGCACTGGAAGTCATTATATCCGTGGACCAAGATAGCGATGAACCCACCGTTACGATCCGGTTATGTTGCACAGCGGGTAGTGATTTCCAAACGGCATGATCAGCAGGAACTTCCGTATCTCCTAAGGCGATCAAATAATCCCCCATGTAAGCGGGCAAGACCTCCATTGAGATCTGTCCCCAATATTTATCTGCGTCAATAATATCAGATTGAACCTTTGACGGTGCCTTCATTTGAAGTTGATTATACATAAGCTCGCCAACCGCATGCTTGGCTCCAGCGATGGAGTTCGTTTTATCACCGAATTCTCCCATCGTAATCGTCACGTCTGCAAGGCCGGCATTCTTAAGGGATAGCTTCGCTTCTTCGATTTTGTTAGCATAAGCACTCAAAACAGCCTCAGCCTCTTTCGGCTTATTCAGAACATCGCCAATGAAATGGATACGCTCCTCTGTGGTCATATCACCATAAGGGACATAAATGGTCGGGGCAATTTTGGATAAATCCTCATAATTCTCTTCGCCCCATGCTAATATGATCAGATCAGGCTCAAGCGTCATGACATCTTCCGGCTCCATTTTTATGTTAACTGAATCTTTAATCTCGTTAGAATAGACCGCCTCTGTCTCGCCCTTTGTCGCTCTCGCCACACCTAGAGGAGTTACACCCAAAGCTACCACATCACCAACCAGATAATCGACTACAACACGCTGAGGGTTGCCAGGCACCTCAACATCACCCTTTACTGTAGATATCTTTTTGGTCTGCGATACTGCTTCTGAAGCTTTCGTCTCCTGTACTTCCGGTTGTGTCGTCTGCCCGGTCTCCGCAGGCGGATTCACCGTTCCCCTATTATTCGCTGGCGTCCCCGACGTACATGCCGTCAGCAGCAGCATCAGGCTCATCGCCGCCACAAAGATCATTTCTTTACTTCGTACTTGTCCAAACATGCTTGATTCCCCATCTCTATAAGACTTGACTAGACTCGCCAGTTCCCTCTCATTGTATTGAAGATGAGAATCATTATCAATACCATCAACCTGCATAGGTAGTGCGTTTATTTTCCGGTAATCACTCGGCGTCATCTTGTAATACTTCTTAAACATCCGAAACAGGTTCTTCTCATCAGCAAATCCAGATCCTGTTGCTATCTCTTTAATGGTTGCCTCTGTATACTTCAAGTCATGACAGGCAGCTTCAATCCTTCTCTGAATGAGATACTCCTGTAAGCTCATCCCTTCCTTCTTTTTGAACAACCGCGTTAATTGCCCGCCACTGATCCCAAACATAGCGGCAATATCCTGGAACATAATCGGCTCCCTGTAATGCTTATCGAGATATACCTTCGCAGAACAGGCTGGATTGGGCTGGAGATAGCGAATCTCGCCACCCTCTAAATCTCTGAACACCCTATGAATCAATTGATATAGATAAGCTTTGGCCTGTAGCTGATCCATCGCCTTGCCGCGGTTCCAGTCATTCATCATCTGTTGAAACCAGTCGAGCAGCAAGATAGGATTACTTGGTGTATAACCAAACTGTTGAACAAATGGATTGACTTGCTCCAGTAGTTGCTGCAGGTACCTCCTGGAAAAGAGAGGGGATTCAGCTTTATACAACACCATGAAGGTCTTCACCTTCTCCCCTGTAGACGAAATACTGAGCAGGCTCCCCTTGCCGCCGTGAACCAAACCGAAGCGTTCCATCCCAAATGTGGTCTCATTCAGTTGAATTTGCGCTTCCCCTCCACATACATAGATAAGCATGCTGCTAGGCATTTTATATTGCTCCAATGGATATTGGGGCGCTACATGATGTAAGCGTACATCTATCAATGTAATGATTGAACGTGCCCAGATGCGGGCCATCATGTCGATCATCTCCGGTGTATAGGCATGGCTTGCTTCTGATTTCTCTTGCATCTATCCGCGCTCCCTCATCAATTGATATTGATTATCAATATCATATTTCATGAGGTAAGTATATCATCATTAAGTAAACTTGGGTTGTTTTGTAGGAAGGGTTAGGCTCGGTATCATCAAAATCGTAGAACCCTTAGTCCGCTATCCTCGATTTTCAAATATGGCTTCCGTCTAGGAGCAGGCATTAAGGTAGAGGTTTTAACAGGGGAAGAGGATCTTTCTAGTAGAGTGAGCAGTGTTACAACAGAAATGAAAAAATCATTATCGGAGCGCTTAACCGATCCCTTCGTATAACAACTTTCTGAATTTAAGTTCACCCTCAACCATTTCCTCCAATCATTCAGACCGTTAATATTCGTTTCCCCTATATCCATACTCATCGTTTATCCCTCGTTACAAAGGGCTTATTTCATTATGAATTTTGTGTGCTATGGGCATATGCCGTGTTGGATATGGGTTGTAGTCCATAGACTGTTGACGAGATAGTATTTGAGGAGGTTACCTATGGAAACGAGTTATCAACAAGTTGCCTGGAATTGTATGAATAAGTATGTCGGTATTACGACAACGGACGGTCAGTCTCACGACGGGTTTATTGCTCAAATCGATCAGAACAACGTTATACTTGCCATTCCCACAAATGAAATGATGGGCCAGATGAACGGAATGCCTGCTAACGCAACAGCCTACAGACAATTCGGATACTATCCGGGATTCTACCCGCGCCGCCGCTTTTATCCAAGACCGATCCCCTTTGGTGCCATTACAGCTTTGTACTTGCTTCCATTTTTCATTTAATAGTGATTAGGGAATTCGTTATTGTATGGGCATCCGCCCAGTTCTTTATGTGGGCATTAGCATAGGATGATGTATAACCAGGTAGTGCTCGAAACCACTCGCGGAGTGATTAGCGGCTGCTTAGTGGAAGTTAAGCCAGACCACGTTGTATTGGATACCAGGGGCCGGAAGTTTTTCGTACGAATCTGCGAGATTGTCTGGATCATGCCAGAATAGTTTTTGTGAGGGAGCTACGACAGTAGCTCTTTTTTTGATTTGCCAAAGAAATTCTATACAAGGTGCTGCACGGTGAACACGGTGACTCCTTACGACAAATTGTAACGGAGGGGAGTCCAAGCGTTCATATTAAAAACGCAATCGAGCACATTCTGAATCATTATCAGGATTCATTCCGCATTGAGGATTTGACACAACTTGCGAAGATGAGCGTTCCGTCGTTCCATAGGCCAGCGAAGAGAGTGTCGGCAGGGTGCTCAAGGATTACACTACACGGGAGAACGTCGTCATCGCCACCAAGCTGGGTGCTCCCATGCGTTCAGGACCTAATTCATTCGGGCTCTCCCGCAAGGCGATTATGACGGAAATTGACCACAGCTTGCGACGTCTTGGAACGGATTATATCGACCTGTACCAGATTCATCGGGCGGACCCTTTTACCCCATGGGAAGAGACGCTTGAAGCCCTCCATGATCTCGTGAAAATGGGAAAAGTACGCTATTTGGGCGCCTCCACCATGAGAACTTGGCAGTTCGCAAAGGCCCTACATCTCCAGAAAGAGCACGGTTGGGCCCGCTTCATCTCCATGCAACACAACTACAACCTGATCGCCCGCGAGGAAGAGAATGAAATGATTCCCCTCTGTGCCGACGAAGGGATTCAGACCATGGTCTTCAGTCCGCTGTCGCGGGGTGTCCTGGCTCGGCCTTGGGGTGCACAAACGGCCCGCTCCGCGACCGAAACCGGTGCTGCCCAATACTTCCAGGCAACTGCCACAGCCGACCAAAAAATAGTGGAAGCCATTGGCCAAGTGGCAGAGGAGCGCGGAGTCAGCCGTGCCGAAATCTCCCTCGCCTGGCTGTACCGCAACCCCGTCATTGCCGCCCCCATCGTGGGAGCGCTCAAAACCAGCCATATTGACGATGCGATCAAAGCCCTCTCGATCAAGCTATCTGACGAAGAAGCTGCAAGGCTGGAAGCTGCGTACACCCCTCGCATCGACGTAAATGTTAGAAATTCCGATCCGAAATCGATTGCCCGCATGGCGGCAACCGTTGGGCATGAGGTTGCTATTCCGGGTGGAGGGAAGTAAATTGAATAGAGTAATAGGCCCATGCAGGTTGCATGGGCCTATTGGACCAATGTAACAATTTCACTCTCTCAATATTTAGTGAACTATATAATTACATATCTAAAACCGCAATTCTTTTAAAACCAAAAGATTCAATTTAGGCTTGTTCTTCTGTTTTTAATTTTGGAACTGCCCAAACTAATGAATATTTAGCTCTTGTATTAGCAACGTAACCTATTCTTCCTGATTCCAGCTCTTTTTCGAGCCAATGTTCCCCACTGAAAGCAGGACAGCTTCCTAATGCTTCAGCTTCAACCATCTAAATACATAAAAAGCCGCCAATCCGGCAGCTTTTTATGCACTTATTCTAACATCATTCAACCACTACCTTACCTTTGAGCGTGAATCGAATGCTTGTACTCCCAGTGCTAATGCCCCGCACAAGCCAGCATTATCGCCGAGCATAGGTGCTACAATATAATGTCCGATATCCGATACAATCGGCTTGGCACTCACGTATCCATTTAGAAGGCTGCCTACTTGCTCCCGGATCATCGGGAATAAGTGGATTTGTTTCATCACGCCCCCGCCGAGAATGACTTTCTTAGGGGATAACGTCAGGATGACATTCGATATGGCCTGCGCGATGTAGAACACCTCCATCTCCCATGCCGGGTGGTCTTCCGGCAGGGTATCGCCCTTAGCCTTCCATCTTGCTTCTAGCGCCGGGCCGGCGGCCATACCTTCCAGACAATCGCCATGATAGGGACAATTGCCACCAAAGTCATCGTTCGGATGCCGCCTTGTGAGGATATGTCCACCTTCTGGATGAACAAGTCCATGTACCAGGTTACCCTCGGTATAGACGCCGACTCCTACGCCAGTCCCGATCGTATAGTAGACGCAGCTATCCAATCCTTGTGCTGCACCCCATGTGGCTTCGCCCAACGCGGCAGCATTGACGTCCGTATCCCAACCAACCGGAACATCGAAGACCGATTTTAGCGTACCCACGAAATTATATCCGGACCAGCCAGGTTTTGGCGTTGTCGTCACATAACCGTAAGTCGGACTGGAGAGTTCGAGGTCAATCGGACCAAATGATCCAATCCCTATGCTATCGACTCTCTTCTCCCGGAAGTAGGCGATGACATTCTCCATCGTCTCTTCGGGTCGACGGGTCGGAAAGTGAATCCGATCCTCAATCTCCCCTTCTTCGTTCCCGACACCGCAGACAAACTTTGTTCCGCCTGCTTCAATTGCCCCGATACGCATGAGCTTCCTCCTTGACCTCATCTCTCCATATGCTTCCCAGCTCATTGATTTGGAGCGACACCAGCTTTACGTCTCCGCCAACCGCGTAGAGCTCAAGTCCGTTGCTCTCGGAAGCGGGGAAAATCATGTCCGAGATGACCGCTAGACCCTCACCACCGAACACTTCAATCGAAGACCAATCCATGAAGATGGACATGCGTACACGGTTATTCACAGGCGTCAGCGGTGCCTGGTGCTTAGCTGCGAAGTCCGGATGGAAATTCGTAGTGCCTGAATTCGTGCGATCGACAAACAACTCCATCTTGAGGGTATCGTACCCGACCACCGTTTCTTCATCTGCAGACTTTCTAACCTTCATTCCGAACTCCGTTGCGGTTCCAATTTCGAATTCCGCGGTCAATTCCGCTCTATCAGTGGTGATGTCCGCCAGCGGATTCATA
Source organism: Paenibacillus sp. FSL R7-0302 (assembly GCF_038006885.1). NCBI lineage: Bacteria > Bacillati > Bacillota > Bacilli > Caryophanales > Paenibacillaceae > Paenibacillus > Paenibacillus sp. FSL R7-0302. The sequence continues at coordinate 1,208,878 of NZ_JBBOWB010000001.1, read as the reverse complement.
TCCGGAACCAAGGTTACATTCTCCAGAGCCATAAGCGGTGAACCTATCCTTCTCAATTCTTCTACCGGTTCTTGCACCAGACGAAGGCCTTCCCCATAGGTTCTCAACTTCAACTCCCGTGGAATGGATGCATTTCCCCGCCACTTGTCAGTCGGAAGCGTCCCGGCATACCGCCAGTTGTTCATCCAGCCGATCCAGAGCTTGCGGCCGTCTCCTTCCGGTATATCGCTCCAGGTGACGGCTGCATAGAAATCGGACCCGAAATCAATCCATTTCACATCATGAACCGAAAGAATAGGCTCGTCAGGTGTAAATGTCTTACCATCGAAGCTGCCGACGAAGTACATCATACCGGAGCCGCCTGCCGGTGGTTCAGGTTCGTTCGGGTTCACTCCATTACAATCGCCCACACTTAGAATGAGCACCCACTTCTTCTGATTGGGATCACCATCGACATGAATCGAGAATAGATCCGGACATTCATAAACGCCGCGATGTGTTCCGATGACGTCAGCGCCAAATGCACTAGCAAATGCCCATTCCTTCAAATTCGGAGAAGTGTAGAACTCCACACGGTCTTGAACAGCCAGAGTCATAATCCAACTAGATGTATCCTCATGCCAGAATACCTTCGGATCGCGGAAATCAAGCGTCGTCTCCGGAAACAAGACCGGGTTTCCTTCATATTTTGTCCAAGTCCGTCCCTTGTCTCTGCTGTAGGCGATGCTTTGAACCTGCGGCTTACCTGGCTGCACCTTGTTGTCGTTATTCGTATAGATCGCCACAAGCCCTGACCCGTACTCATCAAAAAAACCACTAGTGTTTTGTGTATCGACTACCGCGCTTCCAGAGAAAATCGCACCGTCCTCACCTGGCGGCAAGGATGCTTCAAGCTCCTCCCAATGGACCAGATCGGTGCTTACCGCGTGCCCCCAATGCATTCTTCCGAAATCGGGCTGGCTTGCGAACGGCGTGTGCTGATAAAAGAGGTGGTACTCATTCTCGTAATACACCATTCCGTTCGGATCGTTCATCCAGTTTTGTTGTGGCGAATAATGATACTGCGGACGGAACTTCTCTGTATAATTCATGTTTCTCCCACTCCTCCAGAATAATAATAGTCGGAGCATGGCCTGCTATAGCATGAACTCACACTCCGACGGTATGCATTATAATGTAACTGGCTATTTCCCCGCTCTGTCGTAACCTGTTTGTTTGATTTTCAGCCAATCCTGCATGCCAAGACGATCAAGCTCTTTGATGAATGCGTCCCACTCTTTGTCCACGTTCGCGCCTTGCATCCATTCCGTACGCTTCTTCAGAATATATGGCCACAGGTCGGCTTCGGTTTGGGTCAGGCGCTCTGATTCCTCTTTGGAGAAAAACACTCTCGGATATATATGCTCAGCTTTCATATCCGGCACATAGATCTTCTTCAAAATATCAATGCGATAGGCCGCATCGTCCGGCATCGTCGTTACCTTACCGTAATAGGAATCGAGAATAGCTAACGGTCCGCCAGCGCTCGTTTTGACGCGCAGCTCGTTCGGTGAAGCACCGTTCAGCGGCAAGTGCTTCAGCATTTTAGTAGCTTCGTCCATTTCAAAAATATTCTGTTGCGTTTCGTCGCCATAAGTTCCCCAATTGTTCTGTACAGACTGGGACGGATCATACATTGCGTCTATCCATTTAATCGTCGCTTCGATGTTCTTGTTATCGGCTGTGATTACCATTCTGCCGCGGTCAAATCCCATACCGTTCGCACGGGCTACATTCTTCCAGCCGTTCGGCCCTTCCAGTGCCGGCATCGGTTCAAACGGACTGTCCATGCCGCTCACATTCGCCTTGTCCCAGGTGAAGTACAAGCCGTAGCGATCATCTTTTGCTTTGGCTATAAATTTGTTCCAGTCTTGGGTAATGAATTCCGGATCGATCAGACCCGCTGCGTACAGCTCCTGAAAGTACTTCATGCCTTCCTTATAGCCCGGCGCCAATACGGCATTGTTCACCTTGCCGTCATTGTCGACCAGCGTTAGATCCCCGTTAAAGCCAGCTCCGAAGGAACCGAGAAGGAAACTTAAATCCTCGTTGGCCCCGTCATCATTAATAAAAGAAACCGGAATCTCGTCGGCTTTGCCATTGCCATTCGGATCCTTCGTTTTGAACGCGATCAACACTTGTTTCAGTTCCTCCGTCGTCTTTGGCATTTGCAGGCCAAGCTTATCCAGCCATGCCTTGTTAATCCATGGAATATTGTTGACAGAGTGAATACTCTCCTTGCCTTCACCAAGCTCCTCAATCCAAGGGAATGCGAGGATGTGCCCGTCCGGTGAAGTCATCATACCTTTGTATTGGGGTGCCTGTTCCAGCACCTTACTGAGGTTCGGCATTTTCTCAGGCGTAATGTATTCCTCGACAGGAATGATTGTGCCGTCATTGGCCAATTTCAACAAATCGAAATCACTGAGGCCGGCGTTGAAAAGCGCATCCGGAAGCTCACCTGTGGCCAAAGCGAGATTCCGCTTCTCGACGTACACATCTTCCGAATAGACTTTCCAGTCGATATGAATGCCGGTCTTTTCTTCCAGGCGTTTGAAGATCAGCTTCTCATTCGGGTCTTGAGGAGCAAGCGGCGAGTTCGGCGTCATGAAGGTTAGGGTTTGATCACCGGAATTCCCCTTTTCTTTGTCGCCTTCTTTATCGCTGCTGCATCCCGTAATTGCCATAACAGCCCCCAGGGAAATAATGGATACTGTTTTCTTAAAATGTTTCATACTAATTCTCCCCTTTTAAATGTCTTCATTTATATAACTGTAGGCTCTCTACTTGAGGGAACCGACCATGACACCTTTTTCGAAGTATTTCTGGAAGAAAGGATACATTACAAGAAGCGGAAGACTGGAGACTACGATGGCCGCATACTTCATCAATTCGGACAATCGTGCTAACTCAGCCTGTTCCTTAATTGAAGAGACAATATTCGGATCAACCTTGTTCAGAATCAGAATACGCCGAAGTACGAGCTGTAGCGGATATTTATCTTGATTCTCCAAGTAGATCAGAGATTGAAAGAAATCATTCCAGTGACCAACGAAAGCATATAACGCAAGGACAAACACGATAGGCTTGGAGAGCGGAATGATAATGCTAAAGAAGATTGTGAAATCTGAGGCACCGTCAATCTTAGCCGCTTCGTTCATTTCCTTTGGCAAGCCCCGGAAGAACGTACGGGCCAGAATAATGTTCCAGACACTCACTGCACCCGGGATCACGAGCGCCCAGATGGTATCAAGCATGCCCAGACTCTTCACCACGAGATAAGTCGGGATCAGACCCCCGCCAAAGAACATGGTGATAATGAAAAGCGTCATAATTATTTTTCTTCCGACGAAGTCGTCGAGCGCCAATGGATATCCTGCAAAGACGCAGACAGAAACCGTTATCACTGTGAAAACGGAGGAATATAGCAACGCGTTCAGAAATCCACCAATGATTTTGTCATCCGATAAAATCATTCTATATCCCTCAAGGCTATAATCTGAGAAGTCGAAGGATAACCCCTTATTCAGAAGTGCCGTCGGTTCCATGAACGAAGCCACGACCATATAAATCAGCGGACCAATAATCGCTACAACGAGGAGAACCAGCAGGGTGAAGATAACACCGAGCACGACCTTGTCCATCTTAGTTGGTTTAATACTGTCCATGATGATCTCCTTTCCTATACAATTCCATCGCCATCGTTAACCCGTTTCACGATAAAATTCACCGTAAACAGCATAATGAGGTTAATGACGGTATTAAACAATTCCACGGCAGCGGAGAACGAATAGTTCGCCTGCTGGAAGCCGATCCGATAGACATAAGTACTGATTACATCCGATTTCTCCATGTTCATTTCGTTCCACATCAGAATGGCTTTGTCACCGCCACCGGCCATAATGCCGCCTGCCGCGAGAATGATCATGATCGCAATAACCGGCCTGATGGTTGGTATATCAATATGCCTTATACGCTGAAGCAGGCTTGCACCGTCAAGTGTCGCCGCATTATGCAGCTCCGGATCCACATTGGCCAATGCAGCCACATATATAATGGACGACCATCCAGCCCCCTGCCAGATTCCGGAGAGGATGTACATCGGACGGAAATATTCCGGTTCTGACATGAACGAGAGCGGCATTCCGCCAAAGGCCACAACTAATTTATTTACCGGGCCTGTTGGAGAGAATAAGACAAAGAGCATACCCACAACAACAACAACAGAAATGAAGTTCGGCGCATATAAGAACAATTGAATGTTCTTTTTCATCGCGGCCTTGCGTACCTGATTCAACATTAATGCCAGAATAATCGGCACCGGGAATCCCAGCAACAGACCGTAAATGTTCAACTGAAGGGTATTGAATAACAATTGCTCAAAATTGGGTGCATTAAAGAATCGTTCGAAGTGATGAAACCCAACCCAGTCACTCCCCAAAATACCTTTGCGAAAGCTGTAGTCTTTAAAAGCGATCAGAACACCATACATAGGGAGATATTTAAAAATAATAGTCAATACGACTGCCGGAAGGACAAAAAGGTAAAGCCAATAGTTGTTCTTGATATACCTGAGTTTCTCCATAAGTCCTGTGCGATTCCTAGCTTCCGGTCTTTTATTTTGTGTGATTCCAGAAGTTTGTTGCAACTTCTCCTCCCCCTCAATACTCATTTGCAAAACATAAATGTGATTTTGGATACTTCTCGCGCGAAAGTAAGTGCTTCCATAAGTCACTGTCAACAGCTTAGCAAATTCAATTTACAACATCACGATTACTTCGTCAAGACTTTTTACGACTACAAAAGTAAACATATGCACACTTAAAAAGCACTCTTTCATTTTAATAACGTAAAATTCATTAATTTCCCTGCTTAAAACAACGAAATAATAGTTTTCTATTCCGAAAAAGCCATAACGAGGTGAATGCACACCATCCACCTTCTTTGTGCATTTGTTTACTTTTGCACAAAATGTAAACCTTAACACTCGTTCTTTTTCCTTTTTCTCCATTTGTTCATTTGTAACAATTAAGTTGACAATTACATTATTTTATACTACGATTATTTTGGTCGAGAACGCACTACTTCTGCTAAAGGAGCCATTCTCTTTGAACAAAGAAAAAGTAACCATTCAAGATATAGCCGATTCGCTTGGACTATCTAGGAATACTGTATCCAAAGCATTAAATAATAATCCTTCTATACCGGATGAGACACGCAGCAAAGTGGTCAGAAAAGCTATTGATATGAATTACAAGCAGTTCGCCTTGTTCGAACAAGAAGTCACACCTGCCAAAAAAACCGGCAATATCGCCCTGCTTACAGCAAATATGCCGAACAATTCACATTTTGGCACATCACTGCTAAGCGGTCTCGAACAAAAAATCAGCTCCGAAGGCTTTAATTTGTCGATACATATCGTTCGAGAGAATGAACTCGATTCGTCGGCTCTTCCTGTCAATTTCGACAAAAGTAAAGTAGATGGCATTGTCTGTATCGAATTGTTCGACAAGAGCTACTCGGAGTTTATTACGTCATTTGAGATCCCGACATTATTCATTGACGCTTCAGCAGAGCTGACGTTTTCTGAGATGAAGGCAGATCTGCTGCTGATGGAGAACATTCACAGTTCTTTCAGTATAACGAAGAAGCTCATTGATGAAGGAATTACGGAGATCGGGTTTATCGGCGATTCCCGCCACTGCATGAGCTTCAACGAGCGTTGGGACGGGTTCACCAAAGCCATGTATGCCGCCCGGATTGATCTTGATGAATCCTTCTGCATTCTCGAAGACGACCGGCGCATCGCTGACTATAAGTGGCTTAAGCAGCGACTAGCCAGCATGACTAATCTTCCGCCTGCGTTCGTATGCGCCAATGACTACATCGCGATTAATGTCATTCGTATCTTAAAGGACCTTAATATTCAAATTCCTGGTGAGGTTAAGGTCTGCGGATTCGATAATTCCCCGGAGTCGCGAATCGTGGAACCCCACTTGACCACCGTTCATATCCACCGGTCCGAAATGGGCTTTCTTGCGGCCGAGATGCTTCTGTCCAAAATCGAAAATCCCGGTAGACCTCCGCTGGTTACGCATGTGAAGACGATGCCGCTTTTCCGTCAATCGACGGGTCATGAGGAGTAGAGTGTAGAACCATGCCGTGGACTGCGCGTTGGCAGAAGTTGATTGTTGCGCGTGTCGCGAAGCTTACAATAAGGAACCCTTTCAGCAAACGTTATGCTGAAAGGGTTCCTTGTTTTTTATTTCATGCAGCAATTATCCGTAGCAATCAACGGACGCTTAAGCAATTCCCATCCGGTCTTGGCGGATATAAAAGAGGCAAGCTCCCACCCCATCCGGTAATGCGTCTGATAGCCGGGATGGTAACGGCCTCCCCAGCCTTCTACCTCTGGATGAATCAGCCCTAAATCAACCAAGAATATTTTTCCGTTTCCAGTTTGATTACAATAAGCCACGACCTTATCTACACTGGCCAGATAGTTGTTGTTCATGGTTCCAACACAGCAAAAAACATAGGGATCATTGTATTGATCCAGGATAACCTGAATGAATTTTAAATAAGCGGCTATATACTTCTCATCATCAATTGGCGTTGAATAATCGTTTTGACCCAAATTAATGATAATTCCATCAGGAATATATCTGGAGAAGTCCCATGGCGCCGTCTCTTTGCCAAGGGTCCCGAAAAAATGCTCCGGCAATCCATGCTTATTCCCTACCGCATCCTGCCAAACGCCAATGCCGCAAATGGCCATCGTATGATATTCCGCGTTCAACATTCTGGCACTGATCCCGGCATAGGACATATAGCCGTCGTCAAGATGCGGGGCTTCAGCGAGCTCATGCGGATGACCGATCCCTGCTCCATCTGTAATGGAATCCCCAAAGTATTCAAGCCGGATAGGTTTGGCCGCAGGCGGGGCAAGGAAGCTTCCGCCGTCAGGAAGAGAAAAATGATGAAAAGCGATGTTTCCGGTCAAAATCCCTGTCCGCTTGTGAATTTCCAAAGTATGCTCACCATCCGGGAGTCCCTGTTCGATTATGTATGCATGAACCCCCTTCTTCAGATTAATCCAATTACGGGCGATCCCGTCCAATACGATTTCAACGTAATCCTGGCCGCCGGAATCCTCCGCTGTCATAGAGATGGCCGTACCCCGGAAGGCAAGATGAACAGCACTGTTGACCCATCCGCATATCGGATTCCCTTTGTCCGTTAGATCAAATCGCCCCATCAGCCTGGTGTACTTGGTAAAGTCAAAATCCAAAGTAACTCCTCCCCTAAAGGACTCCTCCGGAAAACCTACAGCACTTCCGGAAGAGTCCTTATTCAGTTAATGCATATGACCAGGCTCGCTATTGACCAGTCTTCCCCTGAACCGGAGTAAGCCCTAGCTCCGGATTCCCCAGATCAAGTTTATACATGATTTGATTATAGTTATACCGTGGTGTCGCGACATGATTCGTGAACGTATTCGTATAAGTCCCCTCGAAGTAGATTACCCGGCCGCCATACTTATTGAAGTTCTTATGCTGGGCAACGTTATAGAAAGTATAATTATCGTGCGTAACGATCTTTTTGGCATTAGTCCATGGACCTTGAGGCGCCGGAGCTTCCGCGTACCAGATTTCTCCGAGCACCGATGTCTTCCCCTGCAGCTGCTGCCCGATCATCACATAACGCTGCCGGTAAGCGTTCCATTCGACGGAGCTTGAGGAGATTTGAACCTCTTCGCCGGTATCGGCATCCTTCAATTGATAGTATTGCAGGTCGGACGCTTGGATCACGCCTAAATGGATCAGCTCCTTCTCTTGATCCTGCTTAAGCGGCGGAGTATTCTTTTTCCACCCCCATACAAGCTGGCCGTTTGCGTCGCGTTCCAACGACGTTTGAGCTCCGTTGTACGTCGTTCCCGGTGTTAAAGCTGTAAACGATTCATATTGAGTATAGTCGATGATAGCGTCATAGCTTGCGGGAACGCGCAAATTCGGCATCCGGTGTTCGGTAAAGAGCCAATACCCCAGGCCGTTCTCCTCATAATAGGTCGCCTGGCCGCCCGGATGACGCCAATCGTCTATGGAAGGGAACTGGACGACCTGCTCGAATTCCTTAATATTGTCATTAAAAGCAAGAATGCCGAAAGCATTGAGTCCGGGATTGTGAGTACTATATCCGGCGAGCAGGCGTTCATGTCCTGTACTGTCCTTGGCAGTCATCAAACCGAACACCCAAGCTATGCCGGCACCGTCTGGCAGCTGCGGCACCAGGCTTTTGACGAAACCGTCCGGTGAAGTGAAATAGTCCAGATTCACACCAGCATCAGGATCCAATCCGCCGTTTTGCAGCAGCTGAGAAGTTGCTCCCGTCACCCGGAAGTTCCCCAGCGGATACGCCGGTCTGTCGGTGTCGCCCCAGAACCAGTACAGCTTATCGTTGTACGTGATCGTCTGTACGGAATCCTGTCCCATGACCAGACCGTTTATCAGAGGCTCCTGAATCGGCGCCCCCAGACCAAGGAGCATACTGTCTCGATAAATGCCTTGACCCGTAATCCGGTACAGCCGTTCAGCGATGTTGACCCGGTTCATCTCGATTGTAATCGTGCCCCCGGACGTAATCTGCACAGCCTGCCCGCGATTGCCAAACATATCGGCGGGGATATCATAACCGTGGCTCGACAGATGGAAAAAGACCGACTGATCCATCAATCCGGGTTCACTGAACGCCACTACACCAGCACTATCCGTGTAATACAGAATGTTGTTCGTCGTCTTCAGCTCAACCAGCGGAATGCCCCGGCCCGTCTCGGCATCCACGATCTTGATCTTGAACGGCTCCTGGACCCCTTTCTTTGTGCTGCTCAGATTTTGCCGGGCGCCGCTTTCATCCGCCTGCGCTGCAAACGCGCCGCCCGGCGCCGTCATCATCAGCAGCAGCAGCAGCACAAGGCAAGTCCATATTCCCGCACTTTTCCACTGTTTCATTGTCATTTTGTTGGCCTCCCGATCTTAGTCAATTGGATAGAATGAAATCCCCTGTTTATTCATATCACGCCTTGCGTAGCGCCAATCGAAGGGTCTTCACCCCGAACGGACGAAGCCTAAGCATAACTTCTCCGCCTTCGTGCGGCACTTCTGCAATCTTCTCCTCCAGCATATTGGTTTCACTAACCTCCGCCACGGACAGCCCGATGTGAAGCTTGCAGACTACAGAGGCCCCTTTACTCTCGTACAGACGCACCACCCAATCACCCGATCCGTCTTCGGCAAGCTTGACCGTCTCCGCAATCACATTGGCTTGATCAATGCAGAGTACAGAGTGTGTCCCGCCCCCTCCTCCAGGCACAAGGCTGACAGGATAGTTCAGCTCATATGCTTCGCGCACGACAGGACTATCAAGAAACGCACCGTTCCAGAACGTAAATGCATAAGTAAAATGATGCACCCCTTGATCGGACGTTTCATCCGGCCAGGTCGGAGCCCGAAGCAGCGTCAGGCTCATCGTGTTATCATTGACGGAAATGCCGTATTTGCAGTCGTTCAGCAGTGCGAAGCCGCGGTTGGCCTCAGCAAGGGCAGACCACTTATGCTGAACCACTTCGTAACGATCCGCATCATGCGGACGCGAAGCATGATTCGGCCTCTTGACGTGACCGAACTGAATTTCCTGCAGGGACTCGTTCGTATGAATGCGAACCGGGAAATCGACTTTCAGCAGCTTATTCTTCTCGCGCCACTGAATCGTTGTATGGAACTCCACCCGGCGGCTGCCCGCAAGCAACCGGATATCCTGAATCATAGTCGAATGATTCAATTCCCGCTCCACCCGAATATTCGCGAAGAGCGGTCCATTCGCAGTAACGGAAATCTTGGCGTTGGCGTTTAGCTCAACGGGTGCCAAGCGGTAGCGCCGGTCAATCTCCCAGGCATCGAAATCCGAATTTTGATCCCGGTACATCCGCATGACATTACAGCAGTCTGCTGCCCATTCCGTACCGGTCTCCTTATCGACAACCCGTGTAATCTCACCCTTTTCGTTAATTCCAAGGTCAATCCATTCATTCTCCATATGCGATTCACTTGCAAAGACTGTGGACAGAACAGGAACGGCCGGAACTTCCGGTTCAGTCTTGTAGGTGGACCAGCCCATGGAAGGAGCCTCCAGCTGGACATAGCTGACTCCTTCGTGCAATTGCACTGGTAGAACGGCTCCATTGCTATTCGCAATTCCGTGAACGCCATTAGGTAGTGCAACCAGTTCCTGTCTTCTCCAGGACAGCGAGTTAAATACGGTAACACTGGATGACTCGCCGTCCGTGATGGCATCTCTTGCTTCAGACGCCATGTTGTACATGTCCTTATTCAATTCCATCAGCTCAAGCTGCGCCTCTTCATGGACGCGGTGGATAGACGAGCCTGGCAGAATATCGTGGAATTGGTGCAGCAGCAATACCTTCCACAGACGGTCCATCTCCCCGTACGGATAGACCCGGCTGTTCAAGTGATCCGCTGCAGCCCCCCACAACTCCGCCTCACGGAAGCCAATTTCCGCCTTCCTGTTCAGCTTTTTGATGACCGCTTGTGTTGTATACGTCCCCCGGTGAGCGGGGTAATAGAGCTCTCCCACATACTTGGCATCAGGGATGCCCTTTTCGATCTGATCCCGGAAAAATTCGATTGGCGAGCCGTGCTTCGTCTTGGGAACGCCCTCCAAATTGCCGAGCCTGCGCATAAACTCAAGATCGTCCCGGCTCGAGCCTCCGCCTCCGTCGCCATGCCCGAACTGCGTGAGCCGTGTAGAAATCCCTTCAAGCTGGACGCGGTCTTTCCACTGATTGATCAAGAATGACGGACTGATCCGAATCGGGTAGTAATCCCCATAGTTAAGCAGATGCGACAAGATTTGCGAACCGTCGATCCCTTCCCACAGAAACGTATTATGCGGGAACGGATCTGCCACATTATCATAAGTACCGAACAATTTAACGGTACCGAAATACTTTATCCCGCAACCCTTCATGATTTGCGGCAGGTTCCCGGAATAGCCGAACACGTCAGGCAGCCACAGCATTTCATTGTCTACGCCGAATTCTTCCTTGAAGAAGCGTTTGCCGTGCATCGCCTGGCGGATCAGGCTTTCGCCGCCAGTAAGATTCGTATCAGGCTCTATCCACATGGAGCCTTCGGGAATGATTCTGCCTTCCTTCACCGCTTGTTTGATCCGCGTATACAGTTCTGGATACAGCCTCTTGACCAACTGGAACAAATAGGGCTGGCTCTGCATGTAGGTATATTCCGGATATTCATCCATGAGCGCAAGCTGATTGGACAGGGTCCGTGCAATCTTACGCTTCGTCTCGGCAATCGGCCACAGCCAGGCCACATCCAGGTGGGACTGTCCCATAAGGTACAGGGTAGGCGCCGTAGAACCGTTGACACAGGATAAAAGCGGTTTCATGATCTCCCTGCACTCTTTTACGTTCTCTCCCAGCAATTCCTGACGCAGGGTTAGGTCCAACGCCGCAAATACCTGGGTCAGACAACGGTCTATCTCCGCAACGCGGAGAGATTTGACATCAAGATGATTGCGAAGATCATACAGGCATTCCAAATCAATGAAAAACTGGTACACCTCCTCTTCAAAAATACAGAGCTGTGACTCTCCGAACACCGGCTGGGAATTGGAATGGCCGGCGTACGCCTCTGCGACAATCTCGAATGGTTCGCCGCTTTTTGCCGAACGGGTTAAGGTTATATAATGATGGTTAAGATCCTTTGCGCCACTCACGATGCCGTCAACATACACCGTCGCTTCGGATCCAAAATCAAGCATGGCCACCAGCCGTTTGCCTTCGGCCTCCTTAGGGACGATAATCGTGGAGCGGAACCAGCCGTACCCCCAATTCTCCCCCCACTGTTGTCCCCTGGGAATGCTCTGGAACGGTTGTTCATCCATTTCATGAATGAACAGCTGTTCCTTTGTCGTAAAACCTGAAAACTCTATTGAAGAAACCTTTGTAATCATAAATTGATTTCTTTTATTCAGAAGCTTTTCGACATGGAATAAAATCTCCTTTTTCTCATTCAAAGCTCTTCTCACATCCTAGTTATCTTAATTTGCTGTTACTCTTTGCGCAGCATCGTTATAAATTTTCAGAGCTTCATCAATGGCGCCCATTTCTTGGACCTTATCTATGAATTCCTGCCAATCATCGAAGCTGCTCTTGCCGGCCACGAATTTAGCCTGTTCTTCCGTAACAAACGTTTTAACCGGGTTCATAATCTCCGAGATCCGTTGGTTCTCATCGCCTGTGAGCTGAATCGAAGGTTCGCTCAGCCAGGAAGGAACGTATTCGTTCTCAGGCATGGGTAAGCTTGTCAGGAAGGGCGACTTCTCAATCGGCACCTCTTCATACTTGCCGTTGAACACGGTATAGTCTGTCGCGGCAAAATCTACAAACGCTCTTGCATCACTAACCATTTGCAGGCCAGGATTATGATTCCGGCTTGCCCGCATGCCATATTTATCACCTTCCAGCCATGGATCTTTGGCATTTTTCAACGAGTCTACAAAGGTCGGAATACCATTCTCCCCCATCGTATAGGTCGTGCCCTCAATTCCCCAGGTGATGAGTCTGATCATGTCCTCCGAATATTGATAATCAATGAATTTGATCAACTCCTCGGGGTTTTTCACTTTTGAACTTAGGCCATAAGCTGCCCAGCCCAAATCAGGAGTATTGCCATTCACCACTTCCTGCCAGGCTTTCCCGTACTTCGGATTGTCAGGATACAGGGAAACTGCAAAAATCTTGCCATCGTTGGCCGTTCTTGTGTATTCCGCCGGAGTGGTGAACCACTGCGTCAGCCACATGAGGTTGTCGCCGTTCAGCGCCTTTCTTTTCAGCGTATCATCTGTATCAATCGTATACTCCGGATCTAACAGCTTATCCGCATACAGCTTATTTGCAAATTGGAGCGCATCTTTAAACCCTTCTTCCAGAACCCCATATACATATTTCTCACCGTTCCAGAAAATTTCATCCTTGATATGGTTCGCAGAGAACAGCGATCTCAGGCTATTCCATTTGGTTGCGACGGGATATTTGTCGGGATAGAGTTTTTTAAGACTTTTGGCTGCCTCATAAAATTCATCAAGCGTCTTTGGAATTTCGATATGATTCGCTTTGAACACGTCATAGCGGTAAGAGGACGTATTCTGAATGAGCATGCCGCGATCCTCAGGGAACCTCGGAGTGGAAGTTTCCATAAAGGTATACATCTCGCCGTCAGCATTCGTTACCCGCGTCATTCCATTTTTCACCTTGCTAATGTAGTTCATATAATTCGGCATTAACTCTTTATATTGGGCTAATTCGAGGAGCTGGCCCTGAGCAGCCATTTCACTCGTATCATAAAATAACGGCGTCACGAAGAAGTCTGTCAGGTCGTCGCTCGCAATCATGAGTTTGACCTTCTCGTCATACTCGGAAGACGGAATATAGTTATAATCAATCTCCACCTTTTTACCCATGTATGCTTCCATACGTTTGTGCCATTCCTTGCCTACGAGACTATTCGGATTATCCACACCATACGTAGGCAGAGTCACCGAAAAGCGCATCACTTCCTGATTCCCACCATCAGTGGCAGAATTTTTGGATTCATTCGAACATCCTGAAACAATCATCAGTGCGGCCAACCCGAGGACAAGTATTTTCGCCAGCTTGTTCATTTCATTCCCCCCTAATTTGTACGATAAATCTCAGCCTTTGACGGAGCCTACGAATAATCCCTTGGTGAAATGCTTCTGAAAGAAGGGATATATGCACATAATCGGAAACATGGTTATAATAATGACACTCATTCGTACCGCCTTCGGATCAAGTGTTTCTCCCGGGGCATTGACAGCAACAGCACCGCCTCCTACCCGGCCTTGAATCGCAGTCGTATCCAAAGTGAACAGATAGTTTCTTAATACCATCTGCAAAGGGTACTTATCCTGATCCCGCAAGTATATCAGGGCTTCGAACCAGCTGTTCCAGCTTCCGACCAGACCGAACAGAGCAAAGGTTGCAAAAAGCGCTTTCGACAACGGGAGTATAATTCTGAATAGGACCACTAAATCATTCGCCCCGTCGATATAAGCAGAGTCCTTCAGCTCAGAAGGGATATTTAGAAAGAAGGTACGAAATAAAAATACGTTATAAGCGCTGATTGCGCCCGGGAGAATCATGACCCATACCGTGTCTAACAGGTTCAGACTGCGCATAAGCAGATAGGTCGGAATCAAACCGCCGCCGAAAAACATCGTTATCATAAGGAAGAAGGTCAAAAATTTCTTACCTGCAAATCCAGGGATCGTGAGCGGGTACGCCATCATTGCCGTAAAAAACAGCATGATCCCCGTCGAGCCTGTCGCATAAATAATTGAGTTCAGATACCCTTTAAAAATGTACGGATCATGAAATACCGTCGTGTAGGCTTCCAGATTAAATCCCTTAGGCCAAATCGTTACGCTCCCGGAAGAGATGTAACTTGCACCGCTTAGCGATGTCGCGACAATGTGCAGAATCGGATACAGTACAACAACCAGAATCAACAGCATGATCACAACATTTATTACATCGAAAGCTCTGGAGCCTAAGCTATCCCTTTTCAACTTCCCACCACCTAGAACAGACTTGTCTCTGACACTTTGCGGCTAATCCAATTGGCCAAGTAAAGAACAATAAAGGAAATAAGCGACATAAACATTCCGATTGCTGTGGTGTACTCATATTGCGCACCCAGTATACCTTGACGATAAACATAAGACCCAATGACATCCGCTACTTCATATGTCTCAGGGGAATAGAGCAGAATGATCTTCTGAAAATCACTCCCAAGAACTCCTCCTACGGCGAAAATCAGCAAAATGATTGTGGTCGGCTTGAGCGAGGGCCATGTAATGTGCACAACCTTCTTCCACCGGCCTGCCCCGTCTACTTCAGCCACATCATAAAGCGTTGGATCTATTCCGCTTAATGCGGCAAGGTAGATGATCGTGCCGAACCCGACGCCTTGCCATATACCGGAGGAAATGAAGATGGACCGGAAAAAATCCGACTCCAGAAGAAACATAACCGGCTCTCCGCCGAAAAAGGCGACAATATTATTAAACAAGCCGTCTCTTGCCGTAAATTCCTTCAGCATTCCCGCAACAATGACGACGGAAATAAAATGCGGGAAATAAGATACCGTCTGAACCATCTTCTTAAATCTTTTATTCCTTAGTTCATTGAACAGCAGAGCCAATATAATCGGCGCCGGAAACGACCAGAATAAAGTATACAAACCAAGAAGCAACGTGTTCTTCAACACTCTAAACGCCATGGGATCATTAAAAAAAGAAAGGAAATACTTGAATCCCACCCACTCGCTCCCCCATATCCCCTTAGAAGCGTTAAAATCCTTGAAAGCGATTAGAATTCCGTACATCGGAAAATAATGAAAAATTAACAGCGTCAGGAAGCCGGGAAGCACCATAAGGTAGAGATAGCGGTGCCTGATCATTCTGGCTATGAACCTGTTATTACTTGTCTTCACATTAACGCCTCCTGACTGTCAACGTGTTGTAGTCTGATACGGCTGGTACTAGGCTCACAGACACCTGAACTCCACGATTCAGCCGTTTGCAAGCGCATTCATTTTCACCTCCAGATCAGAACCCAGTTCGTCGAAACCGGGTTGTTCGTGCTTTCCGTTTCATCAGATTAGACCATCATGATGCCAAATGTTATTATGCTAAATAGAAAATATCACATACCTTTTGATGCGTCAATATATAAAACCTAAACAGAAATAATATTAATTTGGTATACTATCTGTGAATTTTGCCGAATTGCCGGTACCGATGAGGCGTCAAATTATGTCTCCGTTTAAACAAGTCGTAGAAGTAGCTAACATTCTCAAGTCCAATCTCCAAACTGATATCTACGATTTCCATATCCGTATTCAGCAGCAAATTCCCGGCGTAGGAAATCCTTAATTCATTGATATATTGGGTCGGAGACATCCCGAGATGCTCCCTGAACATTCTGCATACGTAAGCATGCGATTTGCCGGACAGCTGAACAAGCGCGGCCGTTCCCCGCGTAAATTGTTCTTTCTTATTCACCTCTTTGCATAGGGCCTTTAACCATTCCGGCTGTCCCGCTAGTTCGAACGGCTCCGCTTCAGCCGTTATATAACGGGAGAACAGGTCGGTCAAGATGGCTCTTACCTCTGCTTTGATAGCCAGCTTCTTCTCCTGCGGGATCAGATTGAGCTGCTCCAGCCGATACCGCACATATTCTTTTTCCGTTTTGGACAGCAAAGCCGACGGCGGCATGGCCGGCTCAAGAAGCCTCCCACTCGGGAATCCCTCTCCCAAAAAAGCAATCATGTCATCCAGAACCTCCCGGTTAAACGACAAATTGATGAACTGGCAATCACTATCTGCCGTCTGCTCATAGCAATGCACATCCCGGTCCCGTATGAACACGAGCGTATTTTCCTGCAACAACTGACGATTGCTGTTAATAACATGCACAACGCTTCCCTTCAGAATGAGAAACAATTCAAAAAAGTCATGACAATGCAAACCGATCGTCTCGCGCACCGAAGCGATCAGCCGGTAATGGGCCTGAATTTCAGAATCAATGCCGTCCGCCGCGAGAAGCTTCAACATTGGCGATATTCCTCCTTGTTCGTAAATGTACTTTGATAAAGACAAGCCTTGCAATGTCAAACCACCATAATACATCCAAAAATGGAGCAAGAATTGGGATATAGCTATCCATTAGGATAGAATTGTTATTGAAGCCTGAAAGGAGATTGCGCAAATGAACTTATTGCAGCTGCGTCAGCAATTTGAAGCAAACAAGCGGATCTATGAAAGCGCTAAGCTTGTCTTCCACGGGGTGGAAGACTTCGATGTCTACAATCCTACGATCCCGTTTGAATGGAACGGCAAGCGCTACATTTATGGACGCCTGGAAAGACGCCAGGAGTGGGCACGGTCTTGGGTTCGCCTGTTCGAGCAGAGCGGTCCGGATGACTGGACAGCCGTGCCGGACACCATGATTTACCAGCTTGAAGACCCTTATATTAGCATCATCCACAAACAACTTGTATTGGGCGGTACACATGTCCGTTATAAGCAGGGGCAGCTTGATACTTTCTACGGGTACTTCTACAAAGGCCGTGATATTCATGATCTCTTCTACTTCACGACCGGTCCGGATTATATGAAAGACATTCGGCTCGTAGAGCTTCAGGATGGCAGAATCGGCGTCTTCTCACGACCACGCGGAGAAGGAATACGCAAGGAATTCGGAAGTGAATCTTTAGTTGGATTCACGATCATCAACAGTCTCGACGACCTGTCTCCGGAGGTTATCGGGAACGCCCCTAACATCCGAGGCCTGTTCCACGAGGATGAGTGGGGGGGCTGCAATCAGGCCTACTTGCTTGAGAGCGGGAAGATCGGCGTCATTGGTCATATCTGTTATGCCGAAAGAGATATATCGACCTATATGAACATGGCTTTCGTATTGGACCCGCAGACGAATCAATTCTCCGGGTTGAGAATCATCGGCACACGTCCATGTTATCCGGAGGGTCCCGCCAAGAAACCGCATCTGACGGACTGCACATTCACCGCCGGCATAGAAATGCGTCCCGACGGCAAGGTCAATCTGTATAGCGGCATCGGCGATTGCGAAGTTGCTCGTATTGTCATCGACTACCCGTTCGAGAAGGAAGGCGCCATTGTTACTCTCTAAATCAAACACTCAAGCGTCGGGCTGCTGGATTTGCCAGCAGCTCTTTGGGTTGTCCGTTAACGGCGTAGCTGACTGCAGTAAAGATGTTATGTTAAGTTAATGAAACAGCATACTTTATTTGACCCCATAGTAATACATACCTGCACAAATTTCAATTATTTTATCTAATAAAGCCCCAATATTACTTAATCCCCGTGAATCCTCTCCTTATTCGATAAAAATTCATCCAAAACACTTTGCAAGTAAGTATACTTTTTGAAACAATGTACGCTATAATTGAGGAAATGTCGATATGAGGTGAACTTACTTGAGTAAGAAGGACTTAACTCTGCCAAAGTACCAGATGGTTAAAGACTATGTCTTATCCCAGATTGAGAATCAGGAATTTACAGAAGAAAACCGGATTCCCAGCGAGTCGGAATTCTCCAAGCTGCTGGAAGTCAGCACTATTACTGTGCGCAAAGCACTGTCAGAGCTGGTAAACGAAGGCGTGATCTACCGTGTCAGGGGTAAGGGGAGCTTCGTCGCCAGTCAAGCGGCCGTCCCGGAAAAGACCTCGAATCTGGTGGCTTTTGTCATTTCCGGCGTCGAACTGTACGATAGCTCGTATATGCAGATCATGAGGGGCATCCAGTCCTTCCTGGGCAAACATGGCTGCAAGCTGATCATTGAATTCGTGGAGAATGATTTCGAGCAGGAGCGTGCACTTGTGCTGGAGCTGATTCGAACAGAACTAAGAGGACTACTCATCTATTCCTCTGATCCCGAAGCAGCAAAGGGCTACCTCGGGGAGATTCGCAAAACAGCAATTCCCTTTGTTATGCTGGATCGCTCGCCTTCCGGCTATCCAGTCAACGTCGTCACTTGTAATAACCACGACGGCGCTTATGAAGCAGTAGAATACTTGATACAGCAAGGTCACCGGCGAATCGGATTTGCAGCTTACGACTATCATCTGAGTCCGGAGATTGACAGATATAACGGTTATCGCAATGCCATGTTGAATGCGTCCATTCCGATATCCGAGTCTCTCTTGTTCCTGGATAAGGACATGGATCACTCTATGCTTACACACCTGATTCAAAGCGGGGAGCTGACCGCTCTTTTCTGCGCCAACGATAAGCGGGCCCTTGAGGTAATAGAGCAGCTGACCGCACTTGATATCCGTATCCCTGAACAGGTATCCCTGATCGGCTTTGACGATTTCGAGAGCTCCAAGTTCGCCAAAGTCGCCTTGAGCACAGTGAAGCAATATTTCGACGTTCTTGGCTATGAGAGTGCCAAACTGCTGTTCGAAATTACCGAAGGCTCGTCCTATGGCAACAAGAAAGTCATGTTGCCTACCAGCCTGGTTATACGTGAGACCACTAAGCCATTCCAAGGTAATGCTTGATTCACCCGGTCCATTCTATCCTGATTATATTGGACCGCAAGCTTTTACCCGCTCTAACTTCCAACCTCCCAGTATCTTGGGTGAAGCCCGGTCTTGGATTATATTATCCTTGTTCCGATTCGTATGTATAAAAAAGACGCATTCAGCAGAATGCGTCTTTCTCTACTACTATATATGCCGAGGACGGGGGTCGAACCCGTACGGTACTCACGTACCGCAGGATTTTAAGTCCTGAAATGGCCTTCTTGGTACCCTTTCTACACCACGGGAAGATCGAGCATAAAGCCTTTAGCCATGCGGGTTTAAGGCTCTTTTTTATGTTCCGTACTCCCTGCGTTCGGAGATTTGAATATGTAGCCATGTTAGCAAAAATGTTAGCAAAATGAAGTGCAAAAGCTTTGCGTTAATACCCTTTGTTAAAAACCGGAAACTTCTCCTATATAAGCATTCTGCCGTTTTTTCACCCCTATTGAACCTCTTCTCTCCACTGACAAAGACTTTTTCGAGTTTTATTACTCCGCATTTGGTTACACCGCGATGCTCAGCAAGAAAAATGTGACTGTACCACTTAGCATAGCATGTTTCTATATTTTTCTTTTAAAAAAGGCGTCTGAGTGGATTTAAACTGCCTTAAGTACTCAATTAAAGTTTCTTTTTGAACCGGATCATTTAATTTCACATACACTCCCAAGCATATAGCCTGATATATCGCGATACAAATGTCATTCTCAATTTCTTTGTTAATATCATCCCTTGAAACATTTGGTACTATTTCATCAATAACAACATTAATTTTAAATTCCTCGAATCTTAAATAATAAAGCATTTTATTTAGCGTAAGTGCTATGGATTTGACGTACACACCTTTAATGTAAAGCTTGAAATCGTAAGAAGTCCTTCTGTTTATCAAATAATATTGTTTGGGTGAATTATCAATTAGCTCCAAAAACACATTATTTCCAGGAAGGTAAAAAATATTAAAGGAGTCAAAGTCAATTAATGTGTGATTGCACGTAGTACCTTGTCCATATTTATATAAAGCACTAAAATCTAATTCATCCATAATAGATTCATGATAAGATAATACCCCTTCTTTTGCTGTGGCTATTTTGTCATCAGGAGCTAAAATCGTAATAAAATCCGTGTTATTTTTTTCGATATAGTGCTTTAATGCCTCATCTAAATCATCAAAAACCTCAATTATTTTATCTAGGCTTTTTCCGTCATCAATAATCGGAATATTTATTACCTTAAGTTCTCCATTACTAACTAGATCCAAAATGTTAACCCCAGATTCTGAGAAGTCAATTATTTCATTGTCAAAGTAGTAGGGAGTACCTTTTAAATTAATATCTTCAAAAGTTGAGTTGAACAAGTAATTTATCGGACTCTTAACTACGAGTTCTCCTGTTATACCCTCTAGAAAGTCCGAAAGATTAATGCCTATATCGTTTACATTAGCGTTTTGTTCAGAAGAGACTAAGTTATTGATAATATCTTTTTTTTCCTCGGAGTTTTTATCTATCAGTTCAATGCCGACTCCATCAGATAGGAAATATAAATTTAGAAACTCTTCTATCTCCGCTATGCCTTTTGGCCATACTTTCATAAATTGATCATATTTAAGAATTATATCTGTACCGAAATGTTTAACATCTTCACTTTCTTTTATTGAAACAAATTCATCTTCTTTTGATAATTCAACTTCATATCTTGTGGAGTTCTCAAAATGCCTTGTCCTAACATTAACAATATCAGATAGCATAAAACCAGCCAAAAAACCAATCCCATAATTACCTATCGGTTTATGTTTTAGACCTTTTAAAAGATAATCATCAGAAGTGTAGTAAGAAGACCCCACATTAAGAAAATATTTTTTAAGTATTTCAATAGTCATACCACTACCATTATCGCTAATAATAACTTGATTTTTGTCACTATCTAATATTACTTTAACTACTGGTTTATATACTTCATCACCAAATTCTCTAACTTTATCTTCAATTTCTTTTCTCGTTTTACATGCATCTATAGAATTCTGTATCAATTCTCGTAATCCATTTTTTCTATGCCCATATATTTGTTCACCCATTAATAGATTTGTAATTTGTCGAAAATCAATAATAAATCTTAGATCTGCAAATGTGTACCCTTCAGATTTAATTTCATTTCGTACATGCGATTTAAAATTCACTACATATTGATTCTCCATTTTACTTGTTATTTTGTTTATATTTTCAATTTCAGAATTAATCCAATCTACATATTTTAGTATTTTCCTATGTATAACTGAATCGTTACATTTACCAAATAACTCAACTATCTTGTAACCTCTTGAAGTATCAACAGTTATCTTGTTAGAATTATCCACACTAAAATGCTGCTTCCATTCCTCTTGACTTACACCCGTTGGTTCTAATGTTTTAAACAAACTTGGAGGAGTTCGTTCACTGTCAAAATCTAATAAATCAGCCAATCTTAAAACCATTGCACAGAACCGTGTATTAATGGTATATATTCCCTTTAAAGAATATGTAGTTAGATTTTTATCTATCCAACTTACATCCTCCGTATGTGCTTGACATATTTTTGAAATCTCCTCAGTAAAATTAGTATTTGGCATTGTTGGAATAATAAGAATCCCCTCAAGCTCATTTTTTATATATTCTGCTGACCGCAATGCATGAACTCTTCGTATATAATCTTGGATGGCTTTTATGTGATCATTGTGAAACTTTTTCAAAAAAGCTTCATAACTATAACTATTATAACTAAGTTCCCCTGTCTTAATTTTTTCAACCTCACTAGTTGTAGCTCCCATACCTATATCATGTAACAACGCTGAACAAATTAAAAAAGTAATCTCAAGATCGGAAAGTAACTCTATGCTTGGTATAATATCGCCCATATAATGTATTATTCTAAGTGAATGATTGATATTATGCAGTGTATAGTCAGGAAAAACTTGTGCTACTCGTGTATCCAATATATCTTTTACTTTGCGATATACATTGACCACAACTGAATACAAATCATCGTTTCGTTCTTTTAAAGCTAATATTAATGCCGGGGGATTAGTCTCAAAGTGCAGTTGGCTTAGTTCTTTCAATTTAGCACCTCTATTCAAAATAGTCATTATAAGTAAATGCCCTGTTATATAAGCTAAACTTAAGAAAGATTATCAGATAATTGATCAAACCCCTGCGGATTAAGGATTTCATTATAATGCAGCAAGCTAGATTCTTAAAGTAATAGTCTTTGTTGTTACTTTTTAAAGCTTATACCATAAGAAATTCACAAAAGTAAAATATAATATTAACGTGCAATACATAAATTAGTCGAAGATAGAATCAACTAATTTATGAACTATCAGCAAATCCATAAATATGAATAGCCGGATTATTCTTCATTCAAATGAATATTACTTTGAAGAACTGATTAAAACCTTCTCATAATATTTATAAGCTTTAAATTGGTAGACCTTATCTTCCATTTTCAAATAGAAAAAAATAGCTATAAGAAATATTGGAATATACAATTGAGCCAATAATAAAAACAAAAAAAGGAGAAAAATCAAAGAGATAATAATTACGAATACAGGAGTATGTAAATCGTTTCCTGAGAATGCCTTAAGGTAAAAAAATAGTGTCGCTATTAAAGCAACTACTAAAGAAGATATCCTAAATCCTATCAATGGTTTCTTTTTCAGTTTCTTTTCAAATAGTTTATGTGGATTCATACGATATTTCTTTCTTTTATGAACCTTTAGACTAGCAGCATTTAGGAATTTCAAATATTTCTCGGGAGGGTTTATTACTGCTTCTTTAAGTGAATCATTTTCAAATTGGTACAGGAAGTTGCTTGTGTGAAATGGCCTTGCAAATATCTCTTCATTACTTACCAATTTCAATTTAGCAATAGACAAACCACTTAACATAAGAGTATTGGCTTCTAGTTTAGTGAATACATCTAAGTCAGTCCTCATTTTTGATATATAATGCTGAGTAAGCTGATTAATATTGTATTTTGTACTTGGCATTTTTCCATTGATGTATTTTGGTATTGTATCAGTAAGCTCTTCTCGAATGTTTATATCTATGACCGAATCAAATCCTTGATTAAGATCCTTTTTAATTTGCTTCTTTTGCTGTTCAAGGAAAATATCGTTTGTGCGAAAAAGCATGCTTGTTATGGAAGAAGACGGTTGGTGTATGTGATCAATATGTAATGAAGCATCGCTAATAATTATATAATTGCATTTCTCTTCTAAAAGAGCGACGACCCCCGAATTATCACTTATTCCACCATCAACAAGTGATAAAACTGAAACATCTAGATCAATTTCAAATGGCGGAAACAACCCTGGAACGCAAGATGAAGATCCAACTGCGTTACCTAAACTCATTTCTTCATAATTAAATTTATATCCTTCAGGATGATGTTTTGTTATTTCATTTGCAATTTCGTAAATATTTGTTATTGCGTCTTCTAAACTGGTGGTAAAGCGACACGGCCGTCCCAAATTAATATTAGTTGAGTTTAGTATAATTTTAGGCAATCCTTGGGAAGCACAAAATTGCTTCATGGTAACTTTTTTCTCACCATTTATTGCGAATTTATTAAAAAAATATTGATCTAATAAATCTGCAAAAACATGACTAGCTTGTTTTTTCCTTAACCCAGCATTGCTTATTACATATTCAATATAAAAGCGATTACGAATACCCTTCTTTACGGTGTTATAAAAATCATTAGAAATACAATCCATAATTTCGACATAGTCATCATTAACTAAATTATCTTTTTTTTCATTTTTCTTTTTTTGTAATGCTAAATAGTAATATGCTCCAATGATAGAACCTCCTGATACAGTAGAAATCACATCTATCTGGGATAACAATCCTGTTCGAGCTAACTCACTTAATACCCCGATGTGGAAAAATGATGCTCGAAACCCACCGCCAGATAGTGCTAGACCTACTTTTTTTTGATTTAAGGTATAGTTAGTTGTTATAGAACTCATACTATATTTCTCTCCAATCACATTTTAATTAGAATGAAATATAAACTTTAGGTTTGAAGAACCTCTGTGTAATGAACCCATCCTAAATTGCTTAACTTTTCAAAATTATTTAAGTAAACCTCATTATCCATAGTTATACATAATAATTCAGTTGGCCTTGTCATCGCTACATAAGCCACTTTTATATGCTTTTCTTCATATGCCTCTAATTCTAATTTTTCTTTGCTTCCTCCAGTTAAATATTCAATGATACTTTCTACTGTCTTAGAATGATACACGGTTTCTAAGTATAAAGTGGCTGTATGGGTCTGACCCTTAACTCCATGAACGCTATCGAGCTCTATATTTAAATCATGAAAAACATAAGTATTTTCCTTAACCAATACTTTCTCATCTATTGGAGTAGAAATAGTCATTACTTGCAGAAACTCATCACTTTTTAAATTGATTTGGAAATTAAATAAACGACTTAAGACAATAAAAATAACATATTTAAAATGTTTTATTATAGATTTTCCATTTTCAATTCTTAAGATAGCCTTCGCAAAAAATCTAAATGTAAATTTGAAAAGCTCATCATCTTCTTCTCGCAGGAATTTCAAAAAATTAGTCTTTGAATAATACTTACCTTCTTTAGTTTTAATATCATTTAATCTCAATATCTTTAAAAAAATAAGAATAAAACGATTATAATAAGCCTGCACTCCTTCTTTTTGTATAATACTTTGATCAATTTTCATCAAGAAGCTTTGAAGATTGGGAAATTCTTTGCTAATCTTTGTTTGCGTAGGAGTTTTAGTAAATCCAGGAAAGTAACTTTTAATTGAAAGTTTTTCATCATTTCTTGTTTTCACCATTCCTACTGCTTTGAATATAGATTTACTACTTTTATCTAAAAAATAATTTTCAAGTATTTGAGCATATGCCTCTAGTACATGGGAGACATTATCGTTTTTATAGGTGATTATGATAGGAGCACGCTCTACATTCTGAGAGGGATTTCTTCCTATCATTCCATAAGGTGACACAGCAACAAAATCAGCAACCGCAGCTATTTTCCTACTCATTCTATTACTATTTAAGATGAAGAGAGGTTCAGTAGGTTGCCAAGCACAATTGGAATCTTCAGATTCATAAATGGTTTGCTGTGGATCACCAAAGCATTGAAATACAACCTTTTCTTTATCAAAAAGTTCATTTAAAATTTTCTGTTGAAGTTGACTTGTGTCTTGCATTTCATCAACAAATACAAATGAAAAACGTTCTGAAAATATTCTTTTTAATTGATCTCCAAACTGAGTTGCATATTTAAGTGCAAGCCCTTGTATGTCATTAAATGAAGCAACCCCATCCTGTAATAACTCCTCAATTAACCTGATATACTCTTTATAAGAATCTAGAGTAGGATTCCTTAACATATTGGTTCTTCGGTCATATGATACCTCTTTAATAATGTAATCAGAATAATCTAATTCTAAAGATAATAGCTTTTGTTGCTTTGCTTTGTTAATTTGATCAGAATTTCTTGAGGCTTTTATTTCCCCATCAATTTTACTATAAAGAAAAGCATCTAGTTTGCTTCCACTGAAAGGAGGAAACAAGCTATTGTACTTTTTTGATAATCGTATTTTATATTCATCATCTTCTAGAATTTTCGATATCCTTGTGGAGTAGTATTTTATTGCAGCAGGGGTTGCCACGTATTTACTTATAAATGAGTGAAGTGTGCCAACAAAATTTGGATAAGCCATTAATTCTCCAGCTTTATCTCCTAGTCGTTCTTTTATTTCGTCTATAGCCACATTTGTATGAGTAAGAATACATATGCCCTTATTGTTTTCTAATGGAAGTTGTCTCGATAGAATAATTAATTTTGCAAGTAAAATTGTAGTCTTACCACTACCAGGACAAGCAACAATATCTCTGCTTCTCATACACTTAATCGCTTCAATCCTAGGTTCGTCAAAGCCATTTGTAATATTAAGTAGAGCAGAAGCATATTCAATATCTTCATTTGTTATGGTTAAACTACTCATCTATAGCTACTCCTGTCACATAATCTATAGCATTCACTAAGTATTTTAAATACTTGTCTTCTCTAATTGCTTTAACTTCTTCTTCTAAAAAAGTGCGTTCTTTTAGTATTTCGGAAAAACACTGGGCTACAACAGTTTTTGATATATTCTTTTGCAAAACTAAATTCCGAACTATCTCTGAGGCTACATATAAAGGATTTTTGTCAATTAGTGTCCATTTATTTATGTTTTCAGTAGCTCCCTTTAAATACTCGCTTATTTTTTTAATACCTCTGTGATTTCTTTGTTCGGATAATGCTTTATCTTCATTAATGTAAGCTCGGGCCATTAATATCGCTGCACACAATTCTGTTTTTAAAACACTACACGCAATATCAAACTCAAGAGTCCACTCCGAAGAAACAAAAGCTTTAACATTATCCTGAGAATATTTAGATACTTTATCTGATCTTTGTGTGTGAGAATTTCTATCAGTAATCATTTCAATCGAATCATCAACAATTTTAGATACTGCTTCATCACAGTCAGTAATTATAGCTACAGGAACAGACATGAGTGGGGCTTGAGTTCTTAAAAATATACTAGAATATCGCAACAAAGCTGTACTGCCTACATTTACGACTGAGACACCATTCTTCGCAAAAGATTTTCCAAGTTTTTGAGCAAAAGTTGGTAAAAAAATATTTTCTGCATCTCCCTCTACTATTACAATACCCTTTGCAAAAAAGAGATTTGCCTTTGTTGAATCTAAAAATCTTTCCAGAAATTTATAATCACCCGCATGAAGTTGAGTATTACCATCTGCTAAAGAGAATGCTTTTCCCTCTGTGAAGATAATTAGATTATTTAACTTAATACTTGAAGCTAAAGTAACGCTATGCGTAGTAAGTAAAATTTGCATTGGAGACCCATTATCATTGCTTAAATCTTGTAGATAATTAATGACTCTAATTTGAGCTTGAGGGTGTAAATGCGCCTCAATTTCCTCAATTAATGCAAGGTTAATTCCTTCTTTTTTTTCAATTTGTAAGAGTAAAAGCTCCACTGCTATATATAATTGATTCATTGATCCTAATCCCGATTTTGTACTTAACAGTTGCAGGTCAATTTTTTCGAGTATTGATTTAAGTCCGACTTTTGTTAATTCAATATCAGATTTTAAAAGGTTCTTATTATCAGAAAATCGAGAAAGATAGGCATTAATGGACTTTAAAATCTTTTTTTCTTCGGCATTCATCTCGTCGTATTTAAAATATTCTTTGATTTCTAGATTCGCCTTTTTTATTATTTCAACTAATTTGTGATTATCTCCAGTTGAAAACTCAGGATGGGAGTATAAGATCTGAGATAATCTAGAATTCCTTTTTGCGGCAAGTTCATTTTCAGCATCTCTTAAAGGTCTTAGATATATAGTTCGTAAAAGATCACGAGCTCTACTATGTAATATTTGCCCCTCATTATCACTTCCTGCGCGAATATCATCAATTATTACTTTCCCCTGAACACCTTTTTTAGCACTCAGGAATACTCGAAGTAAGTATTCTTTATCCTCATCGATTGTTATCCATTCCAGAAAATCTTTAGCTTGGTTAATAGTGAAACCTTTAAAAATACATTCAATTTTCAATTCACTTGAATCACTGTGGAAGTCTTCCGCTTCTAATCTGTTGTATTCGCGGCTTTGGGTTAACAAGACAATTCTAATTGCGTCTATGACGGCTGTTTTCCCAGCATCATTTTCACCTATAAAAACATTCAATCCCTTGTTCAAATTCAAAACTAATCCAGGATTACCGTCCACTGCTTCACCAAATTTCCTAAAGTTTGTAATCCTGACTTCTGATAGGTACATATCTGATATCCCCCTAAAATCAATCCGCTAATAAATATATAAATGTTGAAAATTATAACAACTTCCCCAGTCTTCTTGTGGATATTAGTTTACGTGTAATAAGTATAAGTCCTTGATCATAATTGTTGGTGGCAACCGCTTCCACAGTTAGAAGGAGCATGGTCATTTATAAAATTTAACAACTCTGCTTTGTAGATAGAACTTCACATTCCTTGAGAAAATCCTTAACTTTTAGCTCTAAGTCTTCAAGGCTATCATCATTTGAAAAGCAGTAGTCACAATCTTGAGAAACTATCTCCTTGGCTTCGAGTTCAGTTATATGCTCGAAGTCTTTCTCATAATTTTTTTCGTCATTTCTTTTTTTTAATCGTTCTTTTCTTGTTCTCTCATCTGTTTTAATTCCCACAACTATGAAGCCTTTCTTTCTCCAATAATTTAAATCCTCTTTTGTTCGCCCTCCACAAACAATAGGGAAGATGTTCTCATTTCCAAGTTGATTAGTTAGAGTATCCGATTTATTTTTTGAGGGGTCACAATTAGAATGTTCAAAAATTAAAGATAATACATAATCATTCATAATGTTTTGATCAATCTCCCTTAACTTGTCTGCTATCGTTTGCCCAAGCTCCCTTTCTTTATCAATCCAATTATGATTTACTTTTACAATTCTCATAATATCCCTGCATAACATCCCCAATTTGTATACTTCAGAATTTTTTATACTTCTTTTTAATAGATCAGCTAATTCATCTTTACCCGATCCCATTTCACCAAAGATGATGATGCCTGAAATCATAATTAAAATCCCCCCTTAAAAATCTTGAATGGCAAAGACTCTTTATTAGCTTTTTTAACATCTTCTAGAAAATCAGAATACTGATAACTCCTTGGAAAGTAAGAGAACTTTTTGAGATAAAAGTAGTCTTCTTGATTCATAAGAGATTGCGACAATTGATTGGATAAACTGATTGACATAGGGTAATCAATTTGAACACTAAGATTCATATAAGAGTATCCTAAGAGTTCAGAAGTATCTATGATACTAGCTCCTAGAGATATAAAATACTCATTGTCATTTTCAGGGCCATAGGCAACGACTGGATTCACAGATACTCCTTTTATATATTGTATGTTTGCTTGAATCCACTCTTTTGTTTCAGCCACACTATCAAGGCTCTCCCCTGCAAAGAGTAGTATATTCACTTTCACGTCAACACCTTCTTCATGGCAAGCCTCAATTAATGTCTTTGCTTTTTCCAAATAATCCTCTGGTTTCTTAGCCTTCTTCATTGCCTTCAATTGTCGTATACTGGCAGACTCCAGACCTAAGTCAATAACCTTTAAACCTGCGTGTGCCAATTCATGAATTATTTCAGGCTTTAAAGCATCCACACGACTTTCACATCTCCAACGAACACTCATCAATTCTTTAGTATATATTGCTCTTAATTGTCTCGCCCAAGACAGGCTTGGAAGAAAAAGTGAGGCTTCAAAGTAAAAATTGATATCTTCACTTTGATACATATTTATAGCATTTTTTAATTGCTTAATTATCATTTCAGGTGGTTTGAGGGAAGAGATGGGGATATCTTTCTCCATACAAAAAGAGCACCCCCTACCACAACCTCTGGATACTTCTATAGATGGTTGATAATTTTTATAATCAAACAAAAGTGTATAGTCAAGTTCATCAAAACAGTTCGTCATCGTATCGTCTTTGATCTTATGTATGCTATCCCACAAATCTGAATGAATTGCGTTTTCGATCACATCATCCGCTAATCCGCTAACCCACAAATCAACATCTGGAATTTTGCTTTTAATCCATTTCTCAGAATCGCCTATTACCCATCTTCCACCACCAACAATTTTTATTGAGTACTTGCTTTTGAGTAACTCACAAAAACTCTTTGCCCAAGATATAGAGTAATAGCTAGGAATGGACAATAAAACAGGGTATTCTAACTCTTCAAGTTTTATCCCACTATTTTTGATTCTATCAATTATTTCAAAAGGACTGTCATATTCACCTTGAAACATTTTGACAGTATAACCTTTGTTTTTGAGTATGGTAGCAAGCCCTAAAAGCCCATAATTCAGGTATCTATTCATTCTATTAAAAGGATTATATTCTTTTTTGGCTTCTGTCAATCCAGACGAAATTAAAACTATGGTATTATCCTTCAAATTTATACAGCCCCTGTTATAATTTTTTATAATTGAAGCATTACGAGTTTTCTTCAAGCATTGAGTCGGTGTTTCACACGAGAATCCATTTATCCACATAACACTAAGTCTTCTCACAGCTAGAGCAGAAAATAGCTAAAAGCGAAAGCCTAAGTAAGTGGCTTGAGCAAAGTGAATACTTATTGACAGATTAGCCACCTCCTTAAGGAAACGCGAATAGACAGACTTTAGAACTAAGTCAAAATACATAATTCGTCAAAAAGTTACCACAACCTTCCAAACACGCGTTCTATTTAAGGTAATTATGTAAATATGTCGCAAATTCGAAAATTTGAAATCTATATTATACAAATGATAATTAGAAATCACTTGGGAGGATAAACATTATGCGACTGGCTAAGGAGAATGATTTGAGAAATTTATTATCTGAATCTCTAAGAGAAAGCAACAACAGCTACACAATTCAAGAGCTTTTCGAACGTTTCCCTACAGCTACAGAACCAATGGATGTATCAGAACAGCAGTTAGTAACTATAAAGGGTATCGGCAAAGGAAAAGCCCGGCAAATTACAGCTATGCTAAAGCTTGCTAAGGCACTCACCTACCCGGAGCAGTCTAGCAATTCTATCCGAAGTCCCAAAGACGTTTATGATCTCCTCAAACCCGAACTCCGTTTTGAACAGAAAGAACACTTCATTTGCCTCTTCCTCAATACCAAGAACCGTCTCATCTTCAAAGAAATCATCTCTATAGGCTCTCTGAACGCCGCAATCGTCCATCCCAGAGAAGTATTCCATGCAGCTATTAGACGCTGTAGTGCCTCACTCATATGCGCTCACAACCACCCGAGCGGAGACCCGGAGCCCTCCATGGAAGACGTTAATCTGACAAAACGACTCATAGCAGCTGGGGAAATCATAGGAATAGAAGTCCTTGATCATGTAATTATTGGCGGCAATCGCTTCTACAGTTTGAAAGAACATGGGCATTTCTAAAGTTCACTAAACCGCTTTTATTGACATGTCCTTCAAATAATCAGATGTAAAAACGTCTCTTAAGTGATTTATCCACGGTTTAACCACACTCCGTATCAATTCTCTACTATAAGCATTGAAATCCGCACTATATCCTGTTGAGCCTTCTACCAATAAATTCTATCGTTTGATTAGGGGTGAAGGGAAATGAACAGCATCGAATCAATTGGGGAAAATATCAGGATTTTGCGGTTGAAAAATGGTTTCAGTCAGGAGCAGCTTGCACTATGTGCAGGGGTAAACACATCTTACATTGGGCAGATCGAACGTGGAGAAAAGAACCCTACGATTAAAATACTAGAACAAATCTCGGCTGCTCTCGAGATCACCTTAGTTGACTTATTGACTTTGTATGATCTCCAAACAAAAAAGAGCACCCCCAAAGGCACTCTCCCACTCCCAAATCCCTACTCCCCCGGCACATACTCCACCAACTCCGACAGCTTACACTGAAACGTATCACACAATCTAACCAGCGTCTCCAGCTTAACGGTCTCCAAGTCCGTCTCCCGATACAGTTTATTAATCGAATTCCGGCTCAGGCCTGATTTCTCCATTAGCTCGGTGATGTCGTCGATCCGGTGTTTGGCCATTAGGATTCTTAAGTTACTTCTCAACATGAGGCGTAGCTCCCCTCTAGTTATTATGTATGTATAGTTATGCTCCACTTCCCATTATCCTTATAGAGTTAATTTTCAACTTTACAATAACACTCACGGAGTTATATAATAACCTTATAAGGTTAACGACAGGGAGGTGTACGCTGTGTATAAATCTTTAGAAGCTTTAACCGATCCCTTGATTCGTATCCGGCTGGAAGCGATGTACCGGGAACTGCTGGATACAGATCCTACATATAAAATGCTGCTGCAAGAAAGTGATCAGTACTTCCACCAGCTTAGGAACGTCCTACCCGAGGACCAGCAGGATTCTGCTTTCCAGTATGAAGACACGCAGTTCTCTCTTCAAGTTATTACCGAACGCGCCATCTACCTGCAAGGCTTCAAGGATGCGCTCTATCTCTTCAATGAGCTGCGGAGTTCCTCTTCTACATAATTCTATCTTAGCTGCACATTCCCCTGTTTCAATCCTTAACTCTGTTTCTAGCGTGTACGCTGTTTCTGTCCTGTAAGCCGCTTCTAACCTGTATGTATAGAAAAGACGCATTCAGCAGAATGCGTCTTTCTCTACTACTATATATGCCGAGGACGGGGGTCGAACCCGTACGGTATTTCTACCGCAGGATTTTAAGTCCTGTGCGTCTGCCTGTTCCGCCACCCCGGCATGTTGTGTGTGCGTTCTTACGCGACAAGAAATATAATATCACGTATCTGGAGGATACGCAATTGCTTTTTCCAATATTTCTGTATAAGCAGCAAATAGCCCGTTCAGTCGAGACTGACACGGGCTTTACTGCTTGGCGCTGCTGTTCCTTATTTGCAGAACTGCGGTGCCCCGCTCAGACTAGTGGCGGTCGCGCTCACCGGTTCTGCTGCGCATGCCAGCCAGACCCAGGAGGCCGAGCAGACCGAGCCAGCCCCAGTTGGAGGAGCGGTTGTCGTTGTTGGCTGTGGTGGTTGTGCTCTGTGCCCGGTAGCGGCCCGTTCTGTTATCGTTGGACAGCGGGGAGACGGAGCTGTTGTCGCCGGTACGGATTTTGTCCTTCATGATGGATTCGGTCTTGTGCATCGAATCTCTGGTCTCATTCATCATGGTATTGCCCCGGCTGTCCATCATCCGGTCATCCAGATTGCCCATATTCCCCATGTTGCCCATCCGGCCGTCAGTAGTTGTGCTGTGCATGCCCGGAGCGGTGGTGCTCATAACGCCCGGAATCGTAGTGGTCATACCGCCCGGCGCTGCTGCGGAGATGTCACCTGCTCCGAGCAGACTCATGGACAGGACCGTACCGCAGGCAAGACTTGTGATCAGCTTGTTCAAAATGTTGTGCCCCCTTCATGGATGTGGTTAATCGCTGATAATTTCCCCATCCGGCACAGCATCTATGCAGAGAAGTTATTCCTTCACAATGTTCACGGTCTTGCTGGACGCATTATACGTGACTTTGGCTCCAAGCGCTTCCGCAATCGCACGAACAGGCGCATAGGTAACCGCATCGTCCATGACGCCGGTCGTCAGCTTCTTACCGTTGAGCGTAATATTTACCGGGATATCCTTGTTCACCTCTGGCTCACCTCCGGTTATACGGCTTAGTGCGGCTGCACTCTGCTGGGCAGTAGGCCGCCGGCCTGCCTTCAGGTCCTGGATGCTAAAGCCGAAGCTCATCTGCAGATGGGCGTAATCCTTGAAGGAGGTCCAGTCCCCGCCCCATTCGAATCCCAGCTTCTTCCCCTCCTGTACCACCTCTTGCCAGTCTGCCACCTTGTCGCCATCCCCGTCACGATTCATATCCCAGGACACATTCCTGCCATCCGGCAGCAGCAGCGCGAAGTCTATCGCGAGGCCGTAATTATGGAAGCTGTCGCCTCCCCGGGCATTCGTTACAATGTCGCCCTTCTTGGTTCTCCCTTGAGCATATAGCTCATTCTGCTGCGCTATCGTGCGCATGCCCTGCGTAATGAGGATCTGCACCCCCCGGTTATAGCTCCGTCTAATCAGCTCGTTCGCCCCGGCCAGTACGGCCGGATGCAGCTTCGCCAGCCTTGCGGCCGACTTCTGCTTGACCTGCTCCAAAGTAAGCATCTACTCACCCCCTGGTATAGTATATGCCCGCTTTGGCCGGGCGGTTTACGCCGATGACCATTTTTTTCGCAAAATGAGCTGTGCAAGCACCTGATCTCCCCGGATGAACTGTGCCCCTACAGGCCAGAATAAGAATGCAGACCGCAAGTCAGGTCATTCTAACGGAAAGGGGGATGAACATGGAGATATACAGCGACAGCTACAGAATAGCCCCGCTTAGCGATCAGGAGGATGTGGTCGAGGTAATCCGCCAGGCGGAGTCGGAGATTGCCCGGATGACCGGGAACCCGGAGGTCACGCTGATTGCCTATGAGAAGACGGGCACCGCCGCAGGTAAATGAAGCTTGGACCCGTGCTGATTCCAGGCAGAACGGTTATCTTTTAGACAATATAAGCCTCCACAATGTCATCTACCAGCAGCCACTTCCATTCCTCCGCCCACCGCAGCTTGAATTCACGCGAGTGGGTGTGAATGGAGGTCACGAACCCGCTCAGCTTCCTCTGCTCCAGAGGGCCATACAGCACCAGCGTAACCCGCACATGACTCCGCAGCGATAAGGCCAGCGTATGCTCAATCTCCTCCAGCTTCTGCTCGTCCAGCATCGGCCTCAGGCTATGCCAGGTCTCCCGTTCGTCCCTCCTGATCCCGCCCTTATGCTCCGTCAACATGATCCGGCTGCTCTCCCGCAGACCGCCCGCTTCAAGCTTCTTGCCCATTGCTATTCCCCCACTCTGTTGTTAATTACCCGGACTACATCATCTTGCCGCCCACAAACCGAACGTATGTTTGTATTATATCTGCGATCCAGCTTGTTAGGCAAGCAGAAATTAATGTCAGGCCAAGGACGCTGAAGGAGAGCTTCAGTTGATCATAATACAGGGTTGAACTAGCACCACACCTGCATGAAAACAGCCATCCCGTGGTTCTAGTATTTTAGCTAATCTGATGCCATCATTAGGGGAAAGGGGTAGAAAGGACGGAGATGAAATTTATGATTAGAGCTGCAAATGTGGAGGATCGGGAGGATATTTCCAGACTATTAACGCAATTAGGTTACCCGGATACCGAGCTTTTTATGAAGGAGAATATAGAAAGACTTCTTGCTGACTCCAATGAGGAGTTAACGGTCTATGAAGCGGAAGGATGTGTTATCGCCTGTCTTTCCCTGCATTATATCCCGCAGCTGGGCATGAGAGGAGATATCGCCTCCATTAGTTATCTGGTTGTGGATTCCTCCGTTAGAGGTAAGGGAATCGGACAGGAACTAGTGGAATTCGCCTCAGCTTCCGCCCGCCGAAGAGGATGTGCCAGTATCCAGGTTCATTGCCATGCCAGAAGAATAGAGGCTCATACATTTTATGAAAGACAAGGCTTCAGGGAGGCCCCTAAGTACTTCTCAAGAAGGTTGGACCAATAATTCAATCCACAGCAAAAAGACGCCTACAGTAATGCTGTACAGCGTCTTCATCCGAACCCTTTGGCGTATAACAAGTCTTGTCTCTGCTTATTTCACTGACGAAGTCCCTGCGCTTCCAGCACCCGGTTCCTGCTTGGCATCTGTGCCTGCATCTGACACGGTTCCCGGTACGGCTTGCTCCGGTTCAATCAGTCCTGCGGCTTCTCTGGCTTCATTCAGCTTGGAGATGCCGTAGAGCATCGCTATGTCCGCCTGCTCATTCATCGTGTTGAATTCCTCAGCGGTCACATCGGGCGATACTGCGCCCTTGGAAGCCTTCTCCTTGATCTGATAGGCACTCTGAAAAGCAATCACAGAATCTCTAAGCAGCTTCTCGATCGTATCCGGCAGGCCACCCGCAATCTTGATATCGTTCACATGATCTGCAAGCTGAGATGCGGTATCCTGGAAGCTGTCCACAGCCTTCTGGAATTCTTTGTCTGTCGCTTGTCCGGTGGAATAAGAGGTTAGCGTGGTGTTGAAGTTCTCAAGCGAGGATTTGCCCATTTCGTCGAATTTCGACATTTCATTGTAAAAGCTCTGTACCGTCTCCTGTACCTCTTCCGGGGACGCCGGTTCAGCACTGTTATTGCCGCAGGCACTGAGTATCATGACGGCCATTAGCAGTCCTGCAAGTAAAGCTTGTCTCATAGTTAATATCCCTCCAC
Source organism: Paenibacillus sp. FSL R7-0302 (assembly GCF_038006885.1). Classification (NCBI taxonomy): domain Bacteria; kingdom Bacillati; phylum Bacillota; class Bacilli; order Caryophanales; family Paenibacillaceae; genus Paenibacillus; species Paenibacillus sp. FSL R7-0302. Next base: position 1,172,656 of record NZ_JBBOWB010000001.1, on the reverse strand, counting down.
TTAACAGAATAATATCGATTTTTGTTAAGTGCAAATGAAATTAATGTTAAATTCGGCGTAATGAAACATATGTCAGCAGATAAGCGTATTCATAGGGAGAAACGGCGGTCAATAACCCGTTGATGACTGGCAATTCCTGTTATACTATAATGAATTTATCCGTTCAAGGAGAGGAAGATCTATCATGGCTTATTGCACAGCATGTGGTGCGGAATACAAGCAAGGTGCCAAATTCTGCGGGGAATGCGGGGCAGGCACAGAAGAGGCCGGTTCTCCGGCAGCAGCACGGCGTCCGGCGGCTGGCCATAGCTCCGGTCCCGAAAAAGAATTATGGCAGGGCAAGCCTGCCGGCATCTCCGACCGTCTCAAGGGGCTGATCGGACTGAATACCACCAAGTATACGATTACGTCCCAGCGGATTATGGTGAAGAGCGGACTAATCGGCAAGGATGTCGAAGAAATCGAGCTGCTGCGGGTTAACGATTTCTCCGTCACCCAGTCGGTTATGCAGCGTATGCTGGGCATCGGGACGCTGATCATTTTGTCGGATGATGCTTCATCTCCACAGCTCCCATTCTATAGAATCCGTAAGGTTCAATCTGTCAAGGATATCCTGCGCCAAGCCGTCCGTGACGAGAAAATCGCCAACAACATCAGCTACCGCGAGCATATCTGACGCTTCGTTACTCTTTGTTATGGAAGGTAGAGGGCTCCTGCCGGAATTACGCCTTTGGCCTGGCTGGGGCTCTCCCACATCAGTACCGCCCGCGCATCCCCCTGGTTCTCATAGTACTCCACCTTCAGCTCATGCAGCTTCCCTGCAATCAGACTCACTGTGCCTTGCCGCTCCTGCCCGCTCTGCTTAATCCAGCTGTCAATAATCAGCTTCCCGTCGATCCATACCCGGATTCCGTCATCTGAATATGAATAGATCGTGTAGGTCTCACTGTAGGCAGCGCTTATTCGGCCGCTCCAGCGTACGGAGAACAGATCTGCGTGAACGGCCGGATCAGGCGCCGCCTGCCTCCAGGCGAAGTTAATATTGGCATCTGTCCGGGTGAGGGCAGGCGTGCCGCTGAGCGTAATATTGTTATAATACTGCCCATAGAGGCCCGGCTTGGGGAGTACCCCTCCTGAAGAAGCATACGCCGCCGCTTTGGCCGAATAGTCATCTCTGGAGAATACGGCACTATTCCGCATAAAAGCCTGAATCACTGCATCCTTATTGCGCTCGTACAGCATCTTGCCCCAGGTCATCTGATAGCTCCATTTGTTCTGCGTGCCTGCCAGCACAGCTGGCGGAGGAAGCTCTCCGTTCTCGCCGATGGCGATCAGCTTGCCGCGCCCCAGGTCCCAGAGCGTATCATGATGGCTTGCCTTGTAATCCCCCTCGAAAATATCCGCCGCCAGCACATCCACTCTGCCGCTGCCCGGATAATATTTCGCCGGCTCCTCACTATTCTTGTTCTTGGCATTCGGACTCCACACCCACAGCAGATTGTGCAGCTTATGATAGACGGTGTACCGCTGGAACATGATCTCCCAGAGGGTCACGAAGGAGGACTTCTGCCCCCACCAGAACCAGCCGCCGTTCATCTCATGATAAGGTCTCCAGAGGACGGGGACACCGGCGTCATTGAGCTTTTTCAGGAAAACAGCTACCTTATCGAGCTCGGCAATCAGCGCGGTATATTCGGGGGTTCCGGGTGTGATGTACTTGCTGAAATTAGCTTCGCTGAGGCTCATGGAGACATTCGTCCAGGCTGGTGCGCTGCCCGGCAGGTTGGCATGATAGGTCATCGCTACAATGCCCCCTGCCTTATGCCAGCGGATCGCACTGTCGGTTACTCCCTGCCGCTGGCTGCTGATAAGCTTCTCTGTTTGGCCGCTGATCGGCCCCATCTCATAACCGTGTAGTCCGGCATAGCTGCCAGCCGTATTCTTCAGCTTGTTGTTGATATCATCCGGGCTCTCCAGGTAATCATGCTGACCGCTGATCATTCCCTGGCCCTGCAGCCAGTACAGCGTCTCCAGCAGCTTCCGTGCGGGAGCTCCCAGCTCCGCGTCAGCGGGAGCCATTTGTATTTTGCGAAAAGCCGCTTGCCACTGCACATCACCAATCAGCCGCGAGGCCGAATCCAGCAGGTCCCTGAGGTTGCGCTGTTCCACATTTTCCACCATCCTTTTCATTGTGTTTGTACATATTATGACGAATTATGGAACTTCAGCACGGCAGATGCACAGAATTCGGGCTGTCACAATCCGGTATTCTTACGCTATACTATTCTGGGCACAGGCCTTATACCCATACCAACCTACAAAGGAGCAGATATGAAAGCCAAAAAGTCCATCATCAGTCTCATCATTATCGCCCTGCTCAGTCTTGCCGCCTACCTGCTGGAGGAGAACGGGCAATGGCTGCCGCAGACCCCTTCTGCGAATCCTTCGGAGGTCGTGAAGCTGAAGTTCCCGGCAGACCGCTACCCGGAGACCGCAAAGCACATCCAGAAGGCCATCCGCAAGGGAGAGTCAGCGATCTGCACCATCAACCGCAAGGACGCGGAGGAGAACCGCAAGGCGTCTCTGAAGGGAGTCCCCACGAAGAAAGGCTATGACCGGGACGAATGGCCGATGGCTATGTGTGCAGAAGGCGGAGCCGGGGCGCATATTGAGTACATAACGCCCAGTGATAACCGCGGAGCGGGAAGCTGGGTCGGCAATCAGCTGGAGGCGTTCGCTGACGGTACGCGTGTGAAGTTTATTTTCAAATAAGCCGGCATGTGGGGGATGTTATTCAATTTCACCGCGATACAGCGTAGAATGAAATGGGATAATATAACTTAGATGGAGAGCCGGAAGTGTTCTATATCTGTTATCGGGGCAAAAGGCTGTACGGCCCTATGTCCGAAGCTGAAGCCTTACAGGAATGGTTCGCGCTTGCAGGAACAATCAAAGAACTCTATATCATTGAAACCGATGCAGCTACAGGCAGAATCAAACGCCAGATCGGGCCAACGGCCCGTGCTCATAAGAAGAAAAAGAAATAGCCCTATCCGGCACTGGCCGGACAGGGCTACACTGGCTATTGGCGATTCTAGAACAAACAGGCTTTAGTGATGATAACCAGCAGAATGAACAGAACCAGAATGGCACCTGTCGAAGTCCAAGGGCTTACTACCGGAACGATTGGAGGTCCCTGATTCACTCCACCTACGTTATTTCCACAACCGCAACCATACTCTGCTCCCATAATTAATTCCTCCTCTTGAATATTGAATACAGCACAGAATATGTGGAATTCCGCCCCGTTGCATGGGCCAATTGGCAAAGAAATACCATTCACCTAACGGACAGGCGTCCAGTGGTCGATATAGAGTATGAAGCAATAGCTTCAAAACAAATGGAGGGAGAAATGCCGGATGGATATTGCTGCATTATCCGTAGTGATGAGCCAGTCATCCTTACAGCAGGCCGCAGGGCTGCAGGTGATGAGCCTTGCCAAGGAGCAGGCGCAGAGCAGCGCCCAGGATATGGTTCAGATGCTGAGTCAGGCCACGCACCCCACCTTGGGAAAAACACTTGATATTCGGGCGTAATTCCTTTATGCTTACATACATAGGAACACCCGTTCCATATTTCAGCCGGTGAAGAGTACGCGCTGAACTGCTGCTTAGCCCTTACGGGCTTTTCTTTTGGCCAATAACACGAACATACGATCTTATATCTGGGGTGATTGATTATGCAAGGCTATTATCAGATGACCGCTTTGGAGAAATGGACAGAGGATCTGTACCAGCGCATAGGCATCCGCAAGCCGTCTGACATCTCCATCGATTACATAGCGAAGCGGCTCAATATCTGGGTACACTATCTGGATGTCAGAAGCAAGGCGATTGAGGCTGCGGCCGGAATGTACAGCATGTTCATCGACAACCGTCTTCCTCCCGAGCTGCAGCGGCTGGAATTCCTCCACGAGCTCTGTCATCTGCTGCGGCATGCCGGCAAGTCTACGCTTATGCCCGGAGTGTTCACTCAGGCGCAGAGAGATGAATCCGACCGGTTCATCCTGTATGCCTCCATGCCCTATAGTATGATCTCAGCGAATACGCTGCCCGAGCTTCGTGAGGATGCCGTTGCCGAGCTGGCTGTAGCGTTCCAGGTACCCGTCCCACTTGCTCTGCAGCGGATCGACCAGATCCAGAGACGGATTTTCCAGGGGCAATTAATGGCTGTTATGGAACGTAACGAAGACAGAAATATCATCCACCGACATATTCGCTAAGCAGTGCGGGGATAATACGCTATAGACCCAGAGGGCGGAGATTCCCCTCTAACACAGGGTTAGATTCTACTGTAAAGGGGATCACCATCGACATGGAAGCTATGCAAGTGATTCAATTACTGCTGACTCATCCGGAATACAGCGTGGATGCCGTCCACCCCGAGATCCCGGATTTTGTCGGCATTGAGACGATTGAAGTGGACCACGAGACCCAGACCTTCTCCATCCTGCTGCAGGAGCCTAAGGAATACGGCTGAGTGCAGGATTTTACAGAATAACAATTACATAGAATAGCCCCGCTAACACGAACCGGTACAGCGCGAACCATTCCAGACGTAGCCGCTTAATCAGCTTGATGAACGTGACTACTGCAACCATGGCTACAAGGAAGGACGTCACGAACCCGATCAGCATCAGGGTCAGCGCATCTGAACTGAGTAGATCTCTGCTGTCATACAGGTCAAGGAGGCTTGCTCCGAACATCACCGGCACGGAGATCAGGAAGGTGAAGTCCGCAGCGGCTTTCTGGCTGGTTCCCAGCAGCAGACCGCCTGAGATCGTCGAACCGGATCTTGAGAAGCCGGGCCACAGCGCCAGACACTGGAACAGCCCTATGCCGAAGGCTTGTTTATAATTCAGACCGTCCACGGTCTCTGCCGTTACGGTACTCCTGCTGCGTGCGGCGAAGATCATCAATAGGCCACCGGCGATCAGTCCGATTAAGACCGGCTTGGGGCCAAATAACTGGCTCTTGATCGTGTCCTTGAATAGTAGATAGATGATTAACGCTGGTACCATGGCCAGGATCATATGAATTGCATTCAATCCCTTACTCTTGGCGAAATCCATCTTAAGCATATTCACGCCAATGTTCACATACTTCTTCCAATACAGCAGCAGCACGGCCATTACCGCACCTAGCTGGATTACGATTTTGAAGGTAACCGCAGCCTCCCCCTCAAAATCCAGCAAATCTCCTGCCAGGATAAGGTGCCCGGTAGACGAGACCGGCAAGAATTCAGTCAACCCCTCAATAATCCCTAATATGATTGCTTTGATAGCTTCAGTCACTGGTGAATAGCCCCTTTCGGAAGTGAATCAATATATTTCCAGTATAAGAGGCAGGAAGGAAATTCCCCATCGTTTGACCTTACAATAACGGATTAGGTGTGACATAAATGTCATGTGGCGTTGTGATCACAAAAAAGCCACCAAGCTTCTGGTGGCAAAATTTCATTATGCTCTATTCGTAAAATAGCCGTTATGCTAATTGTGTAATAACAAGATGTGCTGAAACGGGTCTTGTTCCTCCGGCAAGAGGAGTAATTGTAAGTGCAGCGGCATTTCCGGCAGGATTGCGAACGGTTAGAATACTGTTAATGACCGCTGTTTGCACGATCGCCATTTCTACGATTTGTGAGGTACCTGTTGCCCGCCCAACTACGGTATAAGCGAGATCTGCACCATTTAAAGTCAAGATTAGTTGTCCGGCTTCGGTCACGCTAACCTGAAACAGCACCTGATACGTCCCAATGGCCGCTAAATTAAAAGAACTCGGCCCGGTCCGGGCAATTGTTGTCCCGCTGGTAGGGCCATCTTGTGGAAAGCTAACATCTGTACCCGGCGCTACCGTTGCTGCATTATCAGGAGGCATCAGAGCAAAGAAATCAGCAAATCCTAATACGCCACCTGCTGCTCCTGTTGCCCCGGTCGCCCCTGTTGCGCCGGCTGGTCCTGCAGCCCCGGTTGCTCCTGCAGCTCCTGCGGCTCCGGCTGGCCCAGTGGCTCCTGTTGCTCCAGCCGGCCCTGCAGCTCCTGCCGCTCCGGCCGGACCAGTAGCTCCGGCAATGCCTTGTGGCCCAATCGCTCCCGCCGGACCAGGTTCACCCTGAGGGCCCTGGGGACCTATGAGGCCCTGGGCTCCCGGAACTCCCTGCGCCCCTTGAGGGCCGACGGGCCCCGCTGCTCCCTGGGGGCCTATCGCTCCAGATGGCCCGGGCACACCTTGGGGGCCTTGGGGCCCTGGAGGCCCGCCGGCAGGTCCCGGAGGACCTTCTGTTCCCTGGGGGCCTCTTGCCCCCGGGATTCCCGGTATACCTGGGGAGCCCTGTGCTCCTTGGGGCCCTGTGGGACCAATAACGGTTGGAGTAGTGACATTGACTTCAGGCGGTGGACAGGTTACTTTAACAACCTTTTTAATCACTTTCTTAACAACTTTCCGGTGTTCTTTTCTTTTTCTTTTTGGAGAAACGAGGGTGACGATTTTTTTAGGATGACATTTTTTATCGTCTGGACAACTCAATACGGACACCTCCCTAATAAGATAGTGTAGTGTACGCATCCCATCTGGTTTAGAAATGGACGAAAAACCAGTTTTTACTAGTCAGCAACCTAATTCCAAAAAAACGGGCGTTAGCCATAGTAGTTACGCCCTTAAATACATCACAATGTCCCACACCAAATTTTATTATTTTTCGTATTTTAGAATTGGACAACTGATACTTCCCTGTCAGACCCGAATTTCTAATTCGGGTCTGTTTTTTTGTTCTTCTCCTTCAAACTCATGCTGCATCAATTAAGCTGACGTTATAAAGATGTGCAACTTCAGATGCTCAATTCACGTAAAACTGATAAAGGAGCTGGTAAAAATGGTTGTCTTTGCTATTCTATTTGTACTGATTGCGATGCTGAATATCTTCTTCCCGGCCATGGGCTGGCATATGCGTTATGGCTGGATGGTCAAGGGCGACTCCGGCCCCAGTGAAGCCTATCTCATGATGAGCCGAATCACAAGTGTGATCGTTCTTATTCTCTTTTTCTTGTTCTTTTTGCCCTCTATGTTTGGTTAGGGGGATAAAACAATAAAACAGGAGCTGCTGGCGCTTCCCTGCCAACCACTCCTGAAGTCCTACAGAGATCATGAGTGTTGTTAGCCAGTCGGAGAGTTCCTTCAATAATTCGAACCGCAATTCAAATGACGGAGCAATTTTGGTCGGCGGGGGCCAAAATGTCTCTTCTGCTGATAATCATACATCTTTGTTTTTGCCTATCCTTCTATTCGGATTATCTCTTATCTTTGCTGTTCCTCTCATAGTCATAGCGACTCAAAGAAAAAGGGCCTCCGTCACATTACGATGAGAGCAGGCTGGAATTAATGAAACGAAAAAGATTGTTATTCCTTCTTCTATTCCTTGTGCTGTTAGCAATGGTTGGATGCAACAAGGAAGATTCTGCCGAGGAAAAGACCGACGAACAAATTGCCGCCGATTATCTTCAAGCTCTTGGTTACACGATTATTGTCCATGAAGGAGAGGCGGCAAAATATACCTTGGAGCAGGAAAGGCTTGAAACTCCGGATTATATGCAGCTCTGGGCAGTTCAGGAGGAAGAGCCTGATGCCTTCTTCGGGAAAGAAATCGTCTCTTATCAATTCACTGTAAGGGATCATCCACTGGAACAGTTGTATAGCCCATATGATTACACTATTTCTGTAATAGTAATGCTTGTAGACAGTGAGGTCATAGGCGGAATTTCCGGTCCAGTAAGTAAAATTAAAAATCTTGTCATGGCAGGCGGAGAGTATTCAATAGATGGAAAGACGCTGAAGGAGATTAAGGGAATGGATTATTCACAATGGCTTGACTACTGGGCGAAAAAGTACGGAAAACGGACTGAGTAACCCTTAACAGGAAAATCAGAGCTGCCCAAGATTCGGTTCCATGATCTTAGGGATTCACATGCCTCCATGCTACTGAACAATGGAATCAATGCTAAAATCGGTGCCGAGCGTCTTGGAGCCAGCAGCATCCAGATCCATCTGGATCGGTACTCTCACCTGCTCCCTGGTATGCAGAGAGATGCTGCTGATCTGATCGATTCCAAAATGAAATTGAGCAAGAATTCCGGCGATGAAATAGCGCCGTGACCAAAATGTGACCATCTGCCTTTTTACCAGGTTACCGGGCTATTTATCATCCTCAATTAATCTGCCTACATACAGCAAAAAACCCTTACAAAGTAAGGGTTTGAGTGAAGTGGGCCCTACAGGACTCGAACCTGTGACCAATCGGTTATGAGCCGACCGCTCTAACCAACTGAGCTAAGGGCCCGGACTAGGATATCCGTATTATACAAGTGCTGTCCGGTGTAATAAGGTAATTGCGGGGGCAGGATTTGAACCTGCGGCCTTCGGGTTATGAGCCCGACGAGCTACCGGGCTGCTCCACCCCGCGTCAGTTAATAATTATTTAAACAGCGACAATAGATAATATACAATATAGCCATGGATAAAGTCAAGGATGATTTTGGATTTTATGGCTAAGGCAGAAAACGCACACCATAACGCCCCTTGCGCGAACGGTATATTTCCACAAAACGCGGATCATGATAGCCATAGATCCAGCCGTCCTGCTCCAGTCTTTTGGCAAGGCAGCCCGCTTGAAATCTGGTCCTGAACAGCTTGGCAAAATAGATCCAATTCATGATGCCCTCTTCTCCTTCATCGCAATAATATATGTCCCGGTGCTATTTATCATGCCCAGTTTTGCAAGAAAATTAGAGGATTGCTCTGCGGAGTGGATGGCAATTTCTGCCCTTATGCTTAGGTGACTGGTTGAAGGATAACGCTGGCATGGAGCAGATTACTTGGGGGGGGGGGGATGGAGTCTAAGAAATGAGTTGAGAACAGAATATGGAGTATGCAACTAATTGTAATGAGCAGTTGAGGGGAAGTAGTTGGATTTTATACACTTGCTTGGGCGGAAATCGCCTCTTCAAAGGAAATAAGTGGATTTAGGTCATTTAGTTCTGGCGGTATCTGCGTTATTGTCGATTTCAGGTTTCAACAAGTGTATTTTTTCCAACTAAAGCCTCTATAAGTATGCTGGGCCAGTGAATAGATGCTGTTTTTCCACTTCTTTTCCCTAAGAGCCCAAAAACTAATTAAAGCATAAAAAAGAAGCCCCTTCCCCCGGCTAAGGGTACAAAGCTTCTTCTACGCACTCTACGCTTTACACTTTACGCTTTACGTATTCTCCACGCACTATCTTCCATCCTCAGCGTCTTCTCCTGCCCTACACGCCGAAGGCGGCAGGGTCCTGGCGCCAGGATTGCAGCAGCGCTACATCGCTCTCCGCAATCTTGCCTTGGGCTAGCGCCACATTAATCAGCGTGCTGTAGTTGGACAGGCTCTGGAGCGGAAGCTCCGCTGCAGCGAATGCGTCTACCGCGCGGTCCAGCTCGTAGCTGAAGATGGCCAGCACGGCCAACGGGAGGCCGCCTGCTTCCTGAACGGCCTGCGCGGCTTTGATGGAGCTGCCGCCGGTGGAGATCAGGTCCTCGATGACGACGACCTTCTGGCCGGGCGTGATGAGTCCTTCGATCTGGTTCTGCTTGCCGTGGCCTTTGGCCTTATCGCGGATGTAAGCCATCGGCAGACCGAGCTTATCGGCCACCCAGGCCGCGTGCGGGATACCGGCGGTTGCTGTCCCGGCGATCACCTCGGCGTCCGGATAGCTGGTTCTGATCAGCTCTGCGAAGGCCTCCGCAATGTAGTTGCGGACAGCCGGAAAGGCCATGGTCAGACGGTTATCGCAGTAGATCGGCGATTTGATGCCGGAGGTCCAGGTGAACGGCTCCTGCGGGCGCAGGGCTACCGCTCCGATCTCCAGCAGATGACTGGCGACCTGTTCACTTCGATTCTCTAATATGCTCATGCTTGGCTCATCTCCTCAATAATATTCAGTGCTGCAGCTCGCGGATCTGCCGCTGCTGTAATCGGCCGGCCTACTACCAGGTAGTGGCTGCCTTGGCGGATAGCCTGTCCGGGAGTCATGACCCGGGACTGGTCGTCCAGGGACGCCCCGGCGGGCCGGATGCCCGGGGTAACCGTGCGGAATTCCGGTCCGCAGGCTTCGGCAATCACCAGGGATTCCTGCGGGGATGCTACGACTCCGTGCAGGCCTGCTTCCGCTGCAAGCTTGGCATAACGCACCACCGCATCCGTCACTGGTCCGGCTATGCCGATTTCGCGGTTCATCACTTCCTGACTGGTGCTGGTAAGCTGGGTTACCGCGATAATCAGCGGCATGTGCAGCGACGGCTGGAGGCTGACGGCCTTCGCCGCCCCCTCCACCGCAGCAGCCATCATGGCCGTTCCTCCGGCAGCATGTACGTTGAACATGTCCACGCCCAGCCCGGTTAGGCTCTCAGCGCCACCCCTTACGGTGTTGGGGATATCGTGCATTTTAACATCGAGGAATACCGAATATCCGCGCTCCTTCAGTTCCCGGATGAACTCGGGTCCGGCTGCATAGAACAGCTGCATACCCACCTTCATATAACAGGGAATGCCTTCGAGCTGTTCGATCAGCTCCCGCGCCTGATCTGCATTCGGATAATCCAAGGCGACCATCAGGCGTCCGGCCATTTCATTACGCTTTTCTACCTGTCCGATGTTCTCATGTTCATGCTGCTGTGCTGCTGTCCCGTCCATTCGCTTCCCCTCTTTCTTGGTTCAAGTGGTCTCCTAACCAACCATTTTCAGGTCCCGGGCATAGGGGAACGGTCTGCGTTAACGCAAACCGTCCCTGTAGCAGCCTGTTACAGCTGCCTCACCCTCTATCTTATTGTCCGACAAAAGCAGGCATCGACTGGGACGAGAAGTTAATCGTCTGCAGCATTCTCAGCAGCGCCGTTACCGTATCGAGCGAGGTCATACATACGACGCCGTTCTCTACCGCTTCACGGCGGATGCGGAATCCGTCACGCTCAGGTGTTTTGCCCTTAGTCAATGTATTGAAGACGAAGTTCGCTTGACCGCCGCGGATCAGATCCAGAATGGTCGGCTCGCCTTCATCCAGCTTATTAACATTCATCACGTTCAGCCCGGCCTGCTCCAGCGCCGCTGCTGTACCGCCGGTGGCGATGATTTTGTAGCCCATGGCATGGAAGCCCTTCATCAGCTCAACCGCTTCAGCCTTGTCTTTGTCGGCTACAGTTACAATGATTGCCCCGGTAGCCGGGATCTTCATCCCTGCGCCGATCAGGCCCTTGTAGAGCGCCTTGGCATACAGCTTATCGCGGCCCATGACCTCACCGGTGGATTTCATCTCCGGTCCGAGCGTAGGCTCGACTCTGCGCAGCTTGGCAAAAGAGAACACCGGCACTTTGACCGACACATAGTCGCTCTCCGGCCAGAGGCCTTCAGTGTACCCGTCTTCCTTCAGCTTGCCGCCGAGAATGATCTTGGTCGCCAGGTTCGCCATCGGAATACCGGTCACCTTGCTCAGGAACGGAACCGTACGCGAGGAGCGCGGGTTAACCTCGATCACATACACTTCGTCCTGATAGATAACAAACTGGATGTTCACCAGCCCGATGGTCTTGAGCTCCTTGGCAATCTTGATCGTAATCTCGGCAATCTTCTGCTTGAGGCCTTCATCCAGATATTGCGGCGGGTAGACAGCGATGGAGTCGCCGGAGTGAACCCCTGCGCGTTCCACATGCTCCATGATCCCCGGAATAACTACGGTCTCGCCGTCGCAGATGGCGTCAACCTCAACCTCTTTGCCCAGCATATAGCGGTCGATCAGCACCGGATGCTCCGGATTGACTTTTACCGCTTCAACCATGTAGCTCAGCAGTTCTGTGTCGTTGTAGACAATTTCCATGGCGCGTCCGCCCAGGACATACGATGGACGAACCAGCACCGGATAACCGAGTGATTGCGCGGTTTCGACGGCCTCATCAATGTTGATTACGGTCTTGCCCTTCGGTTGTGCGATATCCAGACGGGCCAGCAGCGCTTCGAACTTCTTGCGGTTCTCGGCTTCGTCGATGCTCTCCAGGCTGGTACCCAGAATGTTCACACCCGCAGCAGCAAGCGGTGCAGCCAGGTTAATCGCGGTCTGTCCGCCGAACTGCACGATAACTCCGATCGGATTCTCTTGGGCAATGACGTTCATGACATCCTCGAAGAACAGCGGTTCAAAGTACAGACGGTCAGAGGTATTGAAATCCGTAGATACGGTCTCTGGATTGTTATTGATAATGACGGCTTCATAGCCAGCCTTCTGGATAGCCCATACCGCATGCACAGTGGAGTAGTCGAACTCAATCCCCTGGCCGATACGGATCGGACCGGAGCCGAGTACAATCACCTTCTGCTTATCGGAATGAATGACCTCATTCTCTGTCTCATAGGTAGAGTAATAGTATGGCGTAGTTGCCTCAAATTCAGCGGCGCAAGTATCGACCATTTTGAACACCGGAACCAGTCCCTGCTGCAGGCGCAGCACGCGTACCTCCGACTCCTTGGTGAATGCTCCGCCCGGACGGCCTTCGGCACGAATCTCAGCAATCGCCCGGTCTGTGAAGCCCTTGCGCTTGGCCTGATACAGTGTGTCAGCAGAGAGTGTCTCTTCAGCACGGATCTCCTCTTCGAAGCTCACGAGCCCTTCGATCTTGGAGAGGAACCACCAGTCCACATTCGTAATATCCTGAATCTCCTGCAGCTCATAGCCGCGGCGGAAGGCTTCGGCGATCAGGAACAGGCGCTCATCATCCGGCTTGGCAAGTCTATAGCGCAGCACACTATCTTCAAGCAGCTCCGCTCCCGGCAGGCGGAAACGGTGGACACCGATCTCCAGCGACCGGATGGCCTTGTGAATCGACTCCTCAAAGGTACGGCCAATCGCCATGACCTCACCGGTCGCCTTCATCTGGGTACCCAGCTTGCGGTTCGCCGAGGTGAACTTGTCGAACGGCCAGCGCGGGATTTTGCTGACGATATAGTCCAGTGTAGGCTCGAAGCAAGCATACGTCTGGCCGGTTACCGGATTGACGATTTCATCCAGTGTATAGCCGAGGGCAATCTTGGCCGCCATCTTGGCAATCGGATAACCGGTCGCCTTCGAGGCCAGCGCCGAGGAGCGGCTGACACGCGGGTTCACTTCAATGACGTAATACTGGTAGCTCTGCGGGTCCAGTGCGAACTGAACGTTACAGCCGCCTTCAATATTCAGCGCGCGGATAATCTTCAGGGAAGCACTGCGCAGCATCTGATATTCACGGTCAGACAGCGTCTGGCTCGGGGCCACTACGATACTGTCGCCCGTATGTACGCCCACCGGATCAAAGTTCTCCATGTTGCAGACTACGATACAGTTGTCGTTCGCATCACGCATAACCTCATATTCGACTTCCTTCATGCCGGCGATGCTCTTCTCGACCAGACATTGGCCGATCGGGCTATAACGGATACCTGCCTTGACGGTCTCACGCAGCTCTTCTTCGTTGTCGCAGATCCCGCCTCCGGTTCCGCCCAGCGTGTAAGCAGGGCGAACGATCAGCGGATAGCCGATTCCTGCGGCGAAGCCCAGAGCTTCTTCCACACTGGTAATAATCGCACTTTCCGGCACTGGCTGATCCAGCTCGCGCATCAGCTCGCGGAACAGATCGCGGTCCTCCGCTTTCTCGATGGATTCGAGCTGTGTACCCAGCAGCTTCACTTTCTCTTGCTCCAGGACTCCGGCACGGGCCAGTTCTACAGCCATGTTCAGGCCGGTCTGCCCGCCGAGTGTCGGCAGCAGTCCGTCCGGACGCTCCTGGCGGATAATGCCAGTCACGAATTCCAGCGTGATCGGCTCGATGTATACTTTGTCCGCCATATTGGTATCGGTCATAATCGTCGCCGGGTTGCTGTTGATCAGCACGACCTCGACGCCCTCTTCTTTAAGAGCCTGGCAGGCCTGAGTGCCTGCATAGTCGAATTCGGCAGCTTGACCAATAACGATCGGGCCGGAGCCGATAACCAGAATTTTTTTGAGTTTGTTGTTCTTAGGCATGTTATAGAGCTCCTTTCACGGCTTCAAGCTGGGGTGCGGATGATTTCGGTGCCGTGATTCTGGCATTCGCTGCAAGCTGCGCCTGACGCGATCCGGCCGGCCGCTGTGCCTTGTGGTCTGCGATCAGCTGCAGGAAGCGGTCGAACAGATAACTGCTGTCATGCGGCCCCGGCGCCGCTTCCGGATGATACTGCACCGAGAAAGCGGGGTAGCGGGTATGCTTCAGTCCTTCAACGGTCTTGTCATTGTTATTGATATGGGTAACTTCCAGGTCAGTGCTGGCAATGGATTCCTCATTCACGGTGTACCCATGATTCTGGGAGGTGATGAAGCAGCGTCCGCTCTCCAGCTCCTTCACCGGATGGTTCCCGCCGCGATGGCCGAACTTGAGCTTCTCTGTATCAGCGCCGCAAGCCAGAGCGAACAGCTGGTGCCCCAGGCAGATACCGAAGATCGGGTATTCGCCGAGCAGCTCGGAGATCGTCTGTACCGCATAAGGCACATCCTTCGGGTCTCCAGGGCCATTCGAGAGCTGAATGCCGTCCGGGTTCAGGCGGCGGATCTCGTCTGCGGTGACATCATGAGGGACAACCACCACATCACAGCCGCGGTTGTTCAGCTCGCGCAGAATACCGGTCTTCGCGCCGTAATCAACCAGCACGATGCGTTCTTTGGTGCCCGGGCTGCTGTAGGCTGCTGTAGTTGAGGTACGTGCAACCTGATTGCGCAGCTCTTCAATGGTAGTGTCACCCATCATCTCCATCAATTCTTCCACACGCTTGTTCGAAGTGGTGAGAATTGCCTTCATGGTGCCATAGTGGCGGATAATGCGGGTAAGCATACGGGTATCAATCTCGCTGATGCCGGGAATGTCATATTCCTTCAGCAGATCGTCTACACTGTATTCAGCACGCCAGTTGCTGGGTACGGATTCGTGACGCCGCACGACAAAGCCGTGTACAAAAGGGCGAACGGACTCGAAGTCATCACGGGTAATGCCGTAATTCCCGATCAGCGGATACGTCATGGTGACGATCTGCCCACAGTACGAAGGGTCCGATAGTACCTCCTGATAGCCTGTAATTCCTGTGTTAAAAACAACCTCGCCCGTCTTCTCGCCTTCCGCGCCAAATGCGGTGCCTGTAAACAGTGTTCCGTCCTGAAGCAGCAATCTCGCCTGCATGCCTTCCACTCCTTCTTGTTTCTGTAGTCTGATTCTTATGTCACAGCCATGCAGCCGGGCTGCATGGGCTACTGCTTACTTCTGTTAAGCCTCACTCCATACGGCTCTGCCGTCTACCCAGGTCTTCACCGGCCAGCCCTTAAGCTTCCATCCGGTAAAAGGTGTATTACGACCCTTGCTTGCAAACGTAGCAGGATCTACTGCTCTCTCTTCATTCAAGTCAATCAGGGTCAGATCGGCAGGCGCCCCTACTGTAAGGCTGCCTGTATTCAGTCTGAACACCCGGGCCGGATCAGCGGTCATCCGCTGCACCAGCAGGGACAGATCCCATTTGCCTGTGGCCACAAAAGCGGTATACAGCAGCGGGAATGCTGTCTCAAAGCCGACGATGCCAAACGGTGCAAGCTGCATGCCCTTGGCTTTCTCCTCTTCACTGTGCGGGGCATGGTCGGTCACGATAATATCCAGCGTGCCGTCCAGCAGCCCTTCGATGCAGGCTTCCACGTCGCGGCGCGAGCGCAGCGGCGGGTTCATTTTCCAATTGGCGTCCATGCCCGGAATGTCTTCCTCCGAAAGCAGCAGATGATGCGGACACACCTCGGCGGTCACCTTAATGCCAATTTGCTTCGCCTGGCGGATCAGCCGGACCGACTGCTCGGTGCTGACATGGCACACATGATAGTGGACGCCCGTTGCTTCAGACAGCAGAATGTCACGGCCTACATGAATGGCTTCCGATTCGTTCGGAATTCCCTTCAGGCCATGCTTGTCGGCAAAAGTGCCTTCGGCTACAGGCGCTCCTTCCACCAGCGAGTTATCCTCACAGTGGGCAATGACCGGCATATCCAGTCCCTTGGCCAGCTTCATCGCATCCTTCATCATCTGCGCGCTCTGTACGCCTACGCCATCATCGGTGAAGCCGATCGCTCCTGCTTCCTTGAGTGCCGCAAAATCCGTCAGCTCGCGTCCCAGCTCATTCTTGGTAATGGCCGCATAAGGCAGCACCTTAACTAGTCCCGCTTCGCGTGCCTTATCCTTCACGAGCTGTACGATCTCTGCACTGTCTGTTACCGGGCGTGTATTCGGCATGCAGGCAATCGTTGTGAATCCGCCTTTGGCTGCCGAACGTGCGCCGGTCTCTATCGTTTCCTTATGCTCGAACCCCGGTTCGCGCAGATGTACGTGCATATCAATCAGTCCCGGAATCAGCAGCTTGCCTTCCGCTTCAACGGTCTCCCCGGCTTCCTCTACCGCCTCGGCGGCATCCTGAATCTTCGAGATAATACCGTCCTGCACAACAATATGCTTGCGCTCCAGCACGCCTTCTTCGTTCAGTACACTGGCATTTTTGATGATCACGGTTAGGATTCTCCTTTGTGCCTTCCGGCCGCAGCCGTAAGCTCTGTAGTTATTATATAATAAAAATTCATCTTTGTGTATATTTATTAATACTCTTATGTGAGGTTTTTTTCTGCTATTGCAGCGCCCGCTCCATGACAGCCATCCGTACCGGGACTCCGTTCGCCATCTGCGGGAAAATCCGGGACTGGCTGCTCTCCACCACCGCATCGTCAATCTCCACATTGCGGTTCACCGGCGCCGGGTGCATGATAATCGTTGCCGGATCAAGCCTGGACGCCCGTTCCTCAGTCAGCCCGAAGTGCTCCCGGTACTGCTCAGCCGATAAAATAATACCCGAAGCATGCCGCTCCAGCTGCACTCTCAGCATCATGACCACATCCGCCTTCAGCGCTTCTTCCATGGACACGTATGGAGCGTAGGCCGCAAGCTCAGGAGCCTGCATATTCGCCGGGGCGCAGAACTGCACGCTTGCCCCCATTTTGGTGAGTGCCCAGAGGTTGGACCGTGCTACCCGGCTGTGCATAATATCCCCGATTATTGAGACCTTCAGGCCCTTCAATCCGCCAAAATGCTTGCGCATCGTGTACAGGTCCAGCAGCGCCTGCGTCGGATGCTCGTTGTTGCCGTCCCCGGCATTGATCAGCGGAACGCCAACCTTCTCGGCAAGCTGCTGCAGCACACCGGCAGGCTTCAG
Source organism: Paenibacillus sp. FSL R7-0302 (assembly GCF_038006885.1). NCBI lineage: Bacteria > Bacillati > Bacillota > Bacilli > Caryophanales > Paenibacillaceae > Paenibacillus > Paenibacillus sp. FSL R7-0302. The sequence continues at coordinate 1,155,290 of NZ_JBBOWB010000001.1, read as the reverse complement.
CCGGACTACTCCAGCATCGATCCCCATTGACTCCAGTGTGCGCACGGTGTCGTAGATCGACTCGCCCTTCTCCACACTGGAGGCCGCAGCCGTGAAGTTCAGCACTTGCACACCCAGGCGTTTCTCGGCCATCTCGAAGGAAAAGCGGGTTCTTGTACTATTCTCGAAGAACATATTGGCAACAAAATGTGCTCTCAGCACCGGCGTGAGCTTCTCGCTCTGATGATCCCAGTAGGCTGTTCTGTCTAGCAGCTGGGTAATCTCCGACCCCGCCAGCTCCTTCATCCCCAGCAGACTGCGTTCCTTCACTTTGGTTGCCGTCATCATTGTTATCGTTCCTCCCGGTTTGAAATAATGTACACTTCGTCCTTGCCGTCATATTCGCTCAGGGACACTTCAATCTGCTCATGCCTGGAGGTAGGTACGTTCTTGCCGATATAGTCGGGGCGGATCGGCAGCTCCCGGTGACCGCGGTCAGCCAGTACAGCCAGCTGGATCATCCGGGGCCGTCCGCAATCCATCAGCGCATCCATTGCCGCGCGGATCGTTCTTCCGGTGTACAATACATCGTCGAACAGGATCACTTTCTTGTCCCGGGTGCCGCTGGTGCCCGGAGGCAGGATCAGATTGCTGTTGACAACTGCCTTGTCCATCGCTTCCCGGTTGTCCTCGCCGCCTTCACGGTCATCGCGGTAATGGGTGATGTCCAGCTCCCCGTAAGGGATGTCCACGCCCTCAATTTCCTTAATGCGCTCCGCGATCCGCTGAGCCAGATAGATCCCCCGGGTGCGGATGCCGACCAGCAGGCAATTCTCGATACCCTTGTTTTTCTCCAAAATCTCATGTGCAATGCGTGACAGTGCCCGGCGAATCGCCGTTTCGTCCATAATGACATTTTTTTCAGTAACCATCCTCTTTGCCATCCCCCTGCTTGATCGCCTGTTCAAGTTCCCCGGATAACAAAAAACTCCTTGCCCAAAGCAGGCAAGGAGTGAAATCCGCAGATTCAAAAAGATGGCGTGTCCGCGCGCATAAAAAGACCCTCCGTACTCATACGGATTCCTTCTTTACATGACGCGAACCTCGATTCACGTTACCTTGCCAGCCTCACGGGACTGAATTAAAGGCGCTATTCAACTATAGGGAATTATGACAGATGGATGGGGGGATGTCAAATTTTCTGGGCGGGAAGTTGAAGGAAGGGCGGTTTAGGTGCGGGGCGGCTGGGTTTAGGTGAAGGGCGCGGCTGCGGTGATTTTGGACTTTCGGTCGCTGTTGTCTCCAGATTGATTTGAATAAACCGCTTAGCGGATTAAATCCGGAGACAAAGGCGAACGCTGCCGCTCCTACAGTTCCAAAATCCCCTCCGCCGCTTCCACCTAAACGGTGAAAGAGATTTGTCTTCCCCCTTGGGGAGGGGGCAGAAGTGAAGAAGCACTATGGCGCTGCGCTGATAGTGCGGACTACACAACTGCGGAATTCAGGAATTGCACTAATGGCACAAGACACCGTATCAGCGGCAATATGCCAGCTCATTTAAAAAAAGTGACCGCCACAATCAAACTCATTAACAACACAGGGATACCGTAGACAATCATGTATCCTATATATTTCACGGGTCCGGGAAGGCTGGTTAGATCAACTCGCCGAAAAGGCCCCCCGCCTTCGATCAGCTGCTGAGGCAACAATTGTTCATCAATATAACCGATACTGCTTTCAGCAATATCAGCTTTCTTATGGGTTTCAGTATGTGCGGGTGTAGTGTTCATCTTCTCTCTCCTAATGGAATTATAATGTCGTACAAGATCCAACAGCACAAGAGTCTGATTATTAGTTCTCATATTATACATTTTTTTACATGGGCGATCCACCCTAATTTCGTTCCAGCCCCTGCTCTGTTATGATAAAACTGGAATGGAACTGGAGGCGAATGAAATCATGAACATGGAGTTTATTACTATAGAAGAATGGGATGAAGCGTGGTGGGGGCGGATGGAGCAGATCTACCATGAGGCTTTTCCCAGCGGAGCTAAGACGGAAGCGATTCTGCGCAGTATGCTGAACCGGGGGATTGGTTACTTACATGCGGGGGTGCATCAGGGGGTAGTTGTCGCGATGGCTGTTACGGGTGTTGTGGGACAAGCTGCGGACAAGATCCTGATTATCGATTACCTCGCAGTAGATAAGGCATTGCGCGGAGAGGGAACGGGGACCTGGATGCTGGAGCAGATCAAAGCTTGGGCTGTGCAGGAATACGGCATCCGCGGAATCATCATTGAGGCAGAATCCGGGGCTACGGAGTCGCACAAGGAACGTATTCATTTCTGGGAGCGGAACGGGTTCGTCCTGACCTCCTATGTGCATCAATATCGAATGGTACCGGAGCCATATCAGGCGATGATGCTGCCGCTGGGTAGATCGGTGAATGTGCCGGATGATGGCGAAGGATTGTTCCGTTATATCAATGCTTTTCACAAGGTAGCTTACAGGAAAGGATAACGGCACTGCTTCCCTACATGTTGCACATTATGCAGGAATTCTTCCGCTTAACTAAGCTGCTGGGCCAATTGTTGCAGTTTTTGCAGGATTCATGCCAAAGATTTATCATTACCGAATGGATTATTGCAAAATGTGCAGGATTTGCGTGTCCGGGCTTGGTTTGAGCGGTTCGAGGTTGCAATTTGTGCAACAAATTGGGGCGGGTGGCCGGTTCAGGCCGGGCGATCACTATAGTAAATAGACGGCGACCAAGTGGAAACGGCATTGCCGTCCTTTTAAAGGACGGTACCGTTTCAGCGAGAAATAGAAGGATAGGTTATCGTGTGCAACATATAAATCCTCACTTATATTTAAATAAAAACCGCCGCAGATTGCTCTGCAGCGGCTCCCATTTAAACCAAAACTTAAAATTCAAATTCAACGTCGCTAAGACGTCTTTGGATTTCGGAGATGACGCGCTTCTCCTCTTCCTCGCCCTTGGCCACGAAGGTCACGGAGAAACGCACGAACGCGCCGGCATCATCCCAAGGCACGGTGGAGATGAGCTTCTCGCGGATCAGGAACTGCGAGAAATCCTCGCCGGATTCGAAGCGGCGTCCGCCCTTGACGCCCTTAGGTGCGGCTACATAAAGGAAGAAGGAGCCCTTCGGCTTCTCGGCCTTGAAGCCCAGACTGTTCAGCGCATCCACCAGCATGTTGTGGCGGCGGGAGTATTTGGCGGCAATTGCTTCGGTAATCTCAGGATGAGAGAGGCCGTAAGCGGCAGCTTTTTGAATGGCGATGAACTGGCCGGAATCATTGTTGTCCTTCACATCACTGAACGCCTTCACGATCAGCGGATTGCCGGCCACGAAGCCGATTCTCCAGCCGGTCATGTTGTAGGACTTGGACAGGGAGTGCAGCTCAACGCCGACATCCTTGGCACCAGGCACGGACAGGAAGCTGAGCGGCTTCACGCCGTCATACGTTAGTGCAGCATAAGGTGCGTCATGGATGACGACTACATCATATTTTTTGGCCCAGGCCACTACTTCGCTGAAGAATTCAGGGGTGGCGCTTGCGCCGGTAGGGTTGTTCGGATAGTTGAGGTAGAGTAGCTTCGCCTTACGGGCAACCTCTTCAGGAATGGAGCTCAGATCAGGCAGGAAGTTGTTCTCCTTCTTCAGCTCCACAGAGTAGACTTGTCCTCCCAGATACTTGGTGTGGGTACCCAGCACCGGATAACCCGGAATGGTCATGATCGTGATATCGCCCGGATTAATGAATACGGATGGCAGCATAGCCAGCGCAGGCTTGGAACCGATGGAATGCACGATTTCCGTTACAGGGTCAATTCCGTCCACCTGAAAAACTTCCTTAAGATACACAGCCGCAGCCGCTTTGAATTCAGGAATACCGTTATCGGAGTAGCCGCGGTTCTCTTCCTTGGCCGCTTCCAGCGCAAGTCTTGCCACAATGCCTTCATCTGCCATTTCGTCCGGCTCGCCGACGCCCATGTCGATCAGTTCAATGTTCGGAAAATCCTGCTTCGCCGAAGCTTTGGCGCGTTTGATTTTCTCGAATTTGTAGATGGAGGTGTCCTTGCCGTATCCTTCGCCGCCGATGCGGTCTGCGAAATTCGTCTGAATGAATGTAGCCTGATATTGTTCAATGCTCATAATCTTCTATTCATCTCCTGGGCCTAAATTGTGAAGCTATGCTCTTAATATGACGCAAATCGGGCCTGTGTACCATGGATTTATAATCTATTGATTTGTACTTATCTGCTGCGCAGTGTAAATAGAAGCTCTTCCATATCCGCCGGGATCGGCGCGCTGAACTCCTTGTACTCGCCTGTAGAAGGATGTACGAATCCAAGTACCGCTGCATGAAGGGCTTGTCCGTTCATGGTAGTTCCCTTGCTGCGCCCGTAGACCGGATCACCCACCAGCGGATGGCCGATGAATTTCATGTGAACACGGATCTGGTGCGTCCGCCCCGTCTCAAGCTGAAGCTCCAGCAGTGTGCAGTCACCGAAGCGCTCCAGCACGGTAAAATGCGTCACGGAGCGCTTGCTGTTCTTCTCGGTTACGGTATACAGCTTGCGGTCATGCGGATCACGGCCGATCGGAGCATCTACGGTTCCCTTGTCATGAGACAGATTGCCGTGCACTACTGCGATATAGCGGCGGGTCACGCTGTGCTCCTTAAGCTGGGCGGACAGCGAAGCATGACTGGCGTCATTCTTGGCTGCCATAATCAGACCGGAGGTATCCTTGTCGATCCGGTGGACAATGCCTGGACGAATCTCGCCGTTAATGCCGGACAGATCCTTGCAATGATACATCAGCGCATTGACCAGGGTGCCGGAGGGATGTCCCACTGCCGGATGCACGACCATGCCGCGCGGCTTATTCACCACAATCACATCGCTGTCCTCGTAGGCCACTTCCAGCGGAATATCCTGTGCGATCAGATCCGTAGCCTCGGGTTCCGGCACCGTAACAGTTACCTTATCGCCTTCATTCAGCTTGTAGTTCGCTTTGACCGGCAAGCCGTTCACCACTACATGTCCGCTGCCGATCCATAGCTGAACCTGGGAGCGCGAGATCTCGTCTTCCAAGGCCTCTGTAACGTATTTATCAATCCGCTCCCGCGCATTGCCCTCGGCAACGATCCATTCGGTGACGTCTCTGTCTTCCTCGAGGGCGCCTGAATCCGCCAGCTCTTTGACGTCTTTGTTCAAATCATTCATTCCCTTCTTTGACTTCCTGTGATTCCTTCACCTCGGTGACTTCCTGTTCGCCCTTCACTTCCAGCAGCGTATCCAGAATAATCAGACCCACCCCGACCACGATACAGGAATCGGCCACGTTGAAGATCGGGAACGTATAGCTTCCGAAATTGAACATGAGGAAATCCACAACCTCACCGTTAAGAATCCGGTCCAGGAAGTTGCCGATCGCTCCTCCAAGGACAAGCGCCAGCGCGGTAGGCAGCAGCTTGCGGGTCTTGCGGGCCTTGTTCAGGTACCAGACGATTCCGCATACAACGATTACTGTAATCACAATGAAGAACCATTGCTGCCCCTCCAGAATTCCGAAGGCGGCTCCACGATTGCGGTGCGACGTAATAATGAAGAAATCCTTGATTACCGGAATTTGCTCTGCGAGCTCCAGCCGGGTGGCAATCAGATATTTGGTACCCTGGTCAATCAGAAATACAATTAGCGCAATCAGAAAGTACACCACAGAAGTTGTCACTCCGTTCTTATTTTTCCCGCGGCTACGCGGTACGAATACTGTATAAAGACTTGTATATTGTAGCACAGGCCTCAAGAACCCGTCTATTGCATGACCAGGCAAACCGGTTAAGGAAGGGCACTATTTGCCAGCGCTAAAAAAGGGCCCCGGAGGCCAAGCTATCCAGAGAAAGAAACGGCCTCGCCGGTATCCTGCCGGGGTATTCTTCCCTTCCTTCATCCCTGGCACCGGCGCTAGGCCCATTTCAGCGATTAGCTACCGAAAGGAGCTCACAGCAATGAGCCATCTGACACCACAGCAGCTCTCCGGGCTGCGTACTGCTCTTCTGCAGCAGCAGGAGGATATCAAGCACAGGCTAAGCAATAGCGGACAATACGGACTGCAGGAGGCTATGCGTGACAACACGGGTGAGCTGTCGGAAATCGATAACCATCCCGGCGATGCTGCCACAGAGCTGTATAACCGTTCCATGGATATCTCCCTGCTGGAGCGGGATGAGCATGAGCTGGATGATATTGAATCAGCCCTGCGGGCGATGGACGAAGGAACCTACGGCATCTGCATCGCCAGCGGCGAACCTATTCCCTATGAGCGACTGGCCGCCCTTCCCTCCACCCGCTACACGAAAGAGCATGCTCCCCGTCAGAGTGCTCCGTTCACCCGGCCGGCCGAGGAGGAGCTGCTGTCTCCGCCGTTTGGCCGCACCAGTCTGGATGAGCGGGACGACCAGAACGGGTTCGATGGCGAGGATGCCTGGCAGATCGTGGAGAGCTGGGGCAACTCGGATTCGCCGGCTATGGCAGAAGGGAACAACATCGGCTCCTACAATGATATGGAGATCGAAGCAGACGAAACCGAGGGCTTCGTGGAGCCCTGGGAGAATTTCGTGGCCACCGACATTTCAGGCAATCATCTGATGATTATCAAGGGCAACAGCTACCGTCATTACATGGACGACGAGGAAGGCGACTACCTGCTGGACCCGACTCGAAAAGAACGGAAGTAGCACAGCTGGCACAGCAAGTGAGCACAAACCATGGCCCAGCTAATGCTTGGCAATGGTTAGGAACGATCCGATGAGAGAGCTGGAGAGGCTTAATTGCACTTTGTACAACTAAAACATCTGATTCATAGGCTATATCTCGTTTAGTTGCATTCCGTACATTTAAAAAGCCTTCTTCTCTAAGTTCGGTCCTCTTTAGGCAAATTTAGTTGTACAGAATACAGTTATCCATCTAAAGCAGGCTATTTCGCTGCATTTAGGTGTACATTCTACAACTATCCCTGTGCTTGTCTTAGAACCCTGTTCCATTTCTGTCTAACTAGTACTGCCCCACAATGTGGGGTTATTTCAGGTTCAGCGCCGCTCAGAATGTCTTCAGCTCCAGCTGATGCTGGACAATCCGCACAATGTCCGCGATATAATCGCCAATGATCGGCAGATTCAGTGCACCAAGCACCTGAAGCACATAAATAATTGTCGCCGCAAAAAAAGTGAATCCGAGCGCAATCCCCAGCCCCCTGGCCACGCCGGAGAGAATGTTCAGCCAGATTAGCCGGAACGGGGAATACAGCAGCTCGGTATATTCCGAGATTCGTGACTTCTCCATCTGCTGAGCCAGACTCGTGGTCATCCGGTACAGGGCGTTCAGCTTCTCTTCCGGGGGAAGATCGGCCAGATCGACGGCTGCTGTGACAGTCACTGCAGGCTTAGGACGGGAAGAAGCGGCTGGCTGGCTTTTCTCAGGATATTCTGCGCCCGGTTCTGTCTTGCCCGAAGGGCCTGCTCCCGAATGCGGGGGCTGCTGCTCATGCGGTCCTTCCTCCCTGTTATTCCCTCTGTCCGTGGTTCTGATCGAAATTCTGCCCGGCCCTTCCGGCTGCTTCGGCTGCTCCGCAGGACTCTTCCCGCCTTTCCATCCGCCCATGCCCCTGCACCTCCTGGTTGTCTATAAGCCGCAAAACAAACGAGCCCGGTCAAAGAGAATTCTCTCTTCAAGCACAGGGCTCGTCATTTGCATTCTAACCCGTGGAACCTTTTCCTTTGCGGCTAGTATATGCCATACAGGGACAAGTAATGCAGGAAATGCGCGGCCGCTCTGGAGTTAAGCGCCGATATGAATACCGATGCTCTTGCCGCCGGCATCCACGGTCTCATAGGTATACTCTCCGTCAAAATCAACCGTAGTCACCAGTACATTCTCACGCAGCACATGCTCGAATGCAGTCACCGCTGCCTTCAGCTCGTCATCGACATGCAGCGTCAGGGCAATCCGCTTGTCGATCGGCAGATCCAGACGTTTGCGGTAATCCTGCACCGCACGTACGACTTCGCGTACCCAGCCTTCCTGTACCAGCTCCGGCGTGATTTCCGTGTTCAAGGCCACGGTCAGTCCATAGCCGGAAGCGGAGGCAAAGCCTGGTTTGGCCTGCTTCTCCACCAGCAGCTCCTCGGACGTAATCTGCAGCTCTTCTCCGTCCGGTGACACAATGGCGATAACGCCTTCTTGCACTGCTTTGCGGGTAGCGTCACTATCCATCGCTTTGAGGAAGCCTTGCAGGAAGCCGACGCTCTTGCCGTATTTCTTGCCTGCTACCTTCAGGTTCAGCTTCAGGGTGAAGTCTACGAAGCCGCTGTCGCTGTGCTCGATGACGATATGCTTGACATTGATCTCTTCTTTGATCAGCTCTTCATAATCCGCCACGTTGAAGTTGTCAGGCGTGGATGCAATCAGCTCGGACAACGGCTGGCGGTTCTTGATGCCGCTCTCGTTGCGGACGTTACGGGCCAGCTCGACGATGCCGCGGGCGTACTCCATATCTTTTTCCAGGGCAAGGTCGATCAGGTTCTCATCCGCTGCGGGATAGTCTGCCAGATGCACGCTCTCCCCGCCGCCCAGATTCGTGAAGATATCCTCGGACAGCATCGGGGTGAATGGAGCCATCAGCTTGGCTGTGGTCAGCAGGACATGCGTAAGGGTGCGGTAAGCATCCAGCTTCTCTTCGCCCAGCCCGCTGCCCCAGAACCGGTCACGGGAACGGCGGATGTACCAGTTGCTCAGCTCATCCACGAAATTCTCAATCGCCTTGGAGGTGTTCACGAAATCATTCACGGCCAGCCCTTTATCCACCAGCACGATCAGGCTGTTCAGGCGGGACAGAATCCAGCGGTCGAGCTTATGCCCAGACACCTTGAACGGGTGATCCGCAGGATCATAGCCGTCGATTCCGGCGTACAGCGTAAGGAAAGCATGCGTGTTCACCAGAGTGTCCACTACCTTGGACTTCGTCTCCCCGACCAGACCGCGCGAGAACCGCTTGTTGTTCCACGGCGCACTGTCAGACAGAATAGCCCAGCGGAAGGCATCCGTGCCGTATTCGTTCATGATCTCCCATGGGTCGATGACATTGCCTTTGGATTTGGACATTTTCTGGCCGTTCTCATCGAAAATATGGCCGTGGGCGATAACCGCCTTATACGGAGCCTTGCCTGTGAACAAGGTAGATACCGCCAGCAGGCTGTAGAACCAGCCGCGCGTCTGGTCGATCCCTTCGCAGATCATATCTGCCGGATACTGGTCCTCGAACCGGTCTTGATTCTCGAACGGGTAATGACTCTGGGCGAACGGCATTGAGCCGCTGTCGAACCAGACGTCGATCACTTCCGGGGTGCGGACCATGATGCCTCCTTCGCTGAACGGGCTGCGCAGCTGGATATTATCCACATACGGCTTGTGCAGCTCGATATCCTCTGCCACTTCCCCTATAGCCATCGATCTCAGCTCAGCGATGCTGTGCGGTGCGAATTCCTTGCCGGTATCCTGGCAGACCCATACGTTAAGCGGTGTACCCCAGTAGCGGTTACGGCTGATATTCCAGTCCACCAGCTCCTCCAGGAACTTGCCGAAGCGGCCTTCGCGCACATGGTCCGGGTACCAGTCCACACTGTTATTGTTGGCAATCAGCTGATCCTTGATTGCTGTCGTCTGGATGAACCAGCTGTCTGTTGCGTAATAGAGCAGCGGGGTGTCGCAGCGCCAGCAGAACGGATAGCTGTGCTCGTATTTCTCTTTGTGGTAGAGCAGTCCACGTTCAGACAGCACCTTCACGATATCAAGGTCACAGTCCTTCACGAACCGTCCGGCAAAATCACTCACTACCTCCGTGTATTTCCCGGAAGCATCCACTACATTCACGAAGCTGATCCCATTCTCGCGGCAGCTCTTATAGTCGTCTTCCCCGTGGGCCGGAGCCATATGTACGATCCCGGTACCGCTGGAGTCCGTTACAAAAGAGGCTCCGACAATCACATTATGCTTCTCTGTCTTGATATAACCGAACGGCGGTGTGTAGCTCTGGCCGATAAAGTCAGCGCCTGTGTGTGTCGACAGGATAGTGTACTCGCCCTTCAACACATCGTCCACCAGATTCTTAGCCAGTACATACACGCCGTCTTCCTGCTGCGCACGCACATATTCCATAACCGGATTCATCGCCAGCGCCATGTGCGCCGGAAGCGTCCAAGGCGTAGTCGTCCAGGCCAGCACATAGTCGCCGCTGCCGTCCAGCTTGAACTTGGCGGTGGCACTCAGATCCTTAACTGTCTTATACCCCTGAGCTACTTCATGGGAGCTGAGGGTCGTCTGGCAGCTCGGGCAGTACGGACTAACGCGGTGCCCCCGGTACATCAGGCCTTTCTCATGAACCGTAGCCAGGATGTTCCATACGCTCTCGATATACGTATTGTCCAGCGTTACATACGGATGATCCAGATCCGTCCAGTAGCCGATCGCTTCCGTGAACTCGCGCCACTGCTTCTCATAGCCGAAGACACTTTCCTTACATTCCTTGATGAACTTCTCCACACCATATTCTTCGATATCCTGCTTGCCGGAGATGCCGAGCTTCTTCTGCACCCCGAGCTCTACCGGCAGGCCGTGCGTGTCCCAGCCCGCTTTGCGGATGACGCGGAAGCCCTTCATGGTCTGATAGCGGCCGATAAAATCCTTGATGACCCGGCCCAGCACGTGCCCGATATGCGGCACCCCGTTCGCGGTCGGCGGTCCTTCATAGAACACATAGTTCGGGCGTCCCTCACGGTTCTCCATCGAGCGGCGGAACGTGTCCTCCTCGCTCCACTTTTTCAAGATCCGGACATCTCTGGCCCGGGCTTTTTCTTTGACGTCTACCTTATGCATGATGGTCAATCCCTTCGTTTAGTCTTAAACTTTATCGGATATCATCCGAGCCTTCTTCTTTTAAAAAGATTTAAAACTTTAAAAATTTTCGATCCCTCCCAAACCCTCCCTTCGCCAAGGGAGGGCCCCAAGGGCGCTGCCCTCTGGACACCCGAAATAAGTGCATCGTGCGAGGAGCAGGGTCAGTGGACGGGAAGGATTACTTCGGCGGAGTCCTCGGCCCTTCTTAGGCTGCCCTGACGGGTACGCCTGCGGGGCCTTAACTGCGTGGGTCCTTGCCGTTACTTTTGGGCCACCCGGCCCGCGATCCCGGAGGGCAGCACTGGACGGGGGGCTTGCCGTTGACTCTTGGGCCACCCGGCCCGCGACCCCGGAGGGCAGCACTGGACGGGGGGCTTGCCGTTAGCTCTTGGGCCACCCGGCCCGCGAACCCGGAGGGCAGCACTGGTCGGGGGCCTTGCCGTTGGCTCTTGGGCCAACCGGCCCGCGATCCCGGAGGGCAGCACTGGACGGGGGGCTTGCCTTTTGCTCTTGGGCCACCCGGCCCGCGAACCCGGAGGGCAGCTACTTGGACGGGGGGCTTGCCGTTGGCTCTTGGGCCACCCGGCCCGCGATCCCGGAGGGCAGCACTGGACGGGCTGGGCCCGGGGCGCTGTTGAGGCCCCGCAGGCGAACCCGATAGGGCAGCCTAAGAAGGGCCGGTCCTTCCGCCAACAGAGTCCATTCCCTTCCGCCCACGCCACTCTCTCCACGGAGCACTTATTGCGGGTGTCCAGAGGGCGGCCAGCCCTTGGGGGCCCCCCTTGGAAGGGGGATTTAGGGGGATAAAAAAACAAACGCTGTTCCGCCCCCAAAGGGGCGAGACAGCGCTCGCGATACCACCCTAATCTGCACTGCACGCACATCCTAAGGGTGTGGATTCAGTACAATCTCAGTCCGCAGGCAATAGACAACCTTGCGGGTCCGGGATAACGTCCGGCAGACGGCGGAGCCTACGCACGTATTACACGCTTCAGCTTAGCTTCTAGGGGAGGATCTTCGGGTAAGGCGTGAACGATCGGCTCGCAGCAAGCACCGACTCTCTGGAGAACGTTACCTTATCGTACTTGTCCCGTCATCGAATTTGGATTCAATGGATACAGATATGTTCTAGTTATAGACGTTTTCGCCCCAATTGTCAAGGCGGATTACAGCAGCAGGTCCCAGCTCAGCGGGGTGCCGACGGGCAGATCGGTTCTGAGGCGTTTGCCGAGAAGCAGATCATAGTATTTGGGCGCGAGGCCGTAGCCGGGGCGGATGACTTTGATGTTATCCGCAGTGAGCAGGTCTCCGGCCTTGATGTCCTTGGAGGTATAGACAGACCGTCTGAATTGCAGGGATATCTCTTCTTCGGGGGTGGGCCCGATGGAGACGCCGCCGAGCGCCCTCCAGGCCGTATCTGTCTCCCGGACCAAGGAAGCGAATTCTGCCGGCTCCAGGGAGAATGCAGCATCCACCCCGCCTTCCGCACGGTTAAGGGTGAAATGCTTTTCGATCACCGTACTGCCCAGCGCCACGCTTGCCACAGCGGCCCCTACGCCCAGGGTATGGTCGGACAGGCCCACCTGAGCACGGAAGACGTCGCGCAGATACGGAATGGTATTGAGGTTGGTATTCCCGGGCGAAGCCGGATAGCTGCTGGTGCATTTGAGCAGTATATATTCCTGGCAGCCTGCCCCGGTAATGGTGTGGACAGCCTGTTCAATATCGCCAAGCGAGGCCATCCCGGTGGAAATAATCATCGGCTTCCCTTTGGAGGCCACCCTCCGCAATAAGGGAATATCATTATTTTCGAAGGAAGCAATCTTGTAGCAGTCGACGCCGAGGGTCTCCAGGAATTCGAGCGAGGACTCATCGAACGGGGTGCTGAACGGAATCATCCCGAGCGCCCTGCACGAAGCAAAGATAGGCTCATGCCACTCCCAGGGCGTATACGCCTCAGCATACAGCTCATACAGCGATTTCCCCTTCCACAGTCCATTCGATTCCCCAATCATGAAATCCTTATTCCGTAGATTAAGCGTCATGGTGTCCGGCGTATAGGTCTGGATTTTGAACGCATGTGCACCCGCCCGGGCGGCGGCCTTAACGATTTCAAGCGCACGGTCCAGAGACTGATTATGATTACCGGACATCTCCGCGATCACAAAAGGCGGATGCCCGCTGCCGATGGTGCGGTTACCGATCTTTATTTCCTTCATGGCCTGTCGTTGCCTCCTCTGTCAGTCGTTGCCTCCTCTGTCAGCCGTAGCCTGTGCTTCTCCCATTGCTCCCGGAACAGGGCCATCAAGACCACATCCACTGGCTGATGATTTCTGATCCGTTGCCTGCCTAGCCTGCCTTCCTCTATGAAGCCTAGTTTGCGGTGATAGGACAGGCTCCGCTGATTGAAATCCAGGATTTGCGCGCACACCTTACTTAGCTGCTCCACCTGGAAAATATGCTCCAGCGCCAAGATTCCCATCATGGTGCCGGAGCCGGGGGGACAGCTCATGTACCCTATATAAAAGCCCCATTCACAGGTCTTGTGGACCCTGTCGATCTGTGAGAACTGCACGAAGCCTACCGGGGTGTCCAGATAGTAACAGATTCGGACTATCCGGCTGGTATCCTCGGCTATGGCCTGCATCCAGTTAAGATGCTCTTCCAGCGCAATGAACCCGTCATGATTCATATAGGGCCGGATATGATCGGCATTGCGCCATTCCCATATGAGCCGGCTATGCTCTTGGCCCAGCTTCTCAAGCCTGTAGTCCCTTAGGTCTGCCATAGTCCCCTCCCATAATCCTGTCTATGACCTCATCCCATTTATCCTCGCCCATCAGGCGGAGCGCCTGCTCAGACATGGCCCGTACCCTGGGCGGGTTAGCGAGCATAGAATTAAGCCCCTGCTCAATTGTTTGAGCGGTCACCTCGTTACTCTTCCCCAGGCAAAGTGCAGCCCCCTGCGCATGAACCAAGGCCGTGATCTCCCGCTGATTATCCGCCGTAATAATACACAGTGAAGGCAGGCCCAGGTAACAGCGCTCCCAGGTCGTACTTCCGCCTGCTCCGATGGAGAGGTCTGCCTTCTGCATCAAGTCAGCCATGTAATCAATCTGACAATGGAAGCTGGCCTGTGGCATTGTGCCGCATAAGGCTGCGATGTCATCCTTGCGGCGGTTCATTCCGCCTGCTACGACAGCCAACCGCAGGTTAGCGAATGCGGGGCTCTGTAGTGCTTGTAAGGTCTTCAGGGTCTCCCCCGTAGGATCTGTGCCGCCAAAAAACACCAGAACCCGGCTTATGCTTCCGTCCCGTTCAGCCAGCCCCAGCTTAGCCGCACGGAATTCCGGCCGCAGCAGCGTATAGCATGTGCCTGTCAATTTCGTGCAATAAGCGGGAAGCAGCCCCTGGTAGCGGTCCCGGGCAGCGGATGGATTGGGGTCCAGCAGCAGATCACACTCATGCGGACGGTCCGCCAAATCGTCGATGGCCACCAGCTTCTTCACTTTCCCCTGGACCATTGTCTCCCACCGCTTATCAATGCCGTAATGGTCAACAATGAGGCAATCTGCAGGAGCAGCTCCCTCCAGCCGCTGCACTGTCTCCAGGGCATCGGTCCGCCAGTCCACCTGAAGCCAGAATGCGGCGTATGACGGATCATCCGGCGGCGGAAGCAGCTCCACCGCATAGCCCTGCCCCCTGATATAATCTGCCAGATTCCCCGGCAGCTCGCGGCAAATGAAGGTGATATGCCCGCCGCTGGCGGCAAGTCCGCCTGCAAGTGTGAGGCAGCGCATAATATGGCCAGTGCCCATAGAATACGAGGAATCGGCGCGAATCCATATATTCATCTGCTTAGCTGCTGTGCTTACCATGCGGTCCAGCCTCCGTCAACAGAGATATTCTCACCTGTAACATAGCTTGAAGCGGCAGAAGCCAGGAATACCATGACTCCCTTCAGATCTTCAGGAGTGCCGATCCTGCCCAGCGGATTCTTCCTCTCCAGCTGCCGGATGAACTGCGGATCGGCTTGAACCGCTGCATTAGGAAAAGGCCCAGGCGATACCGTATTGGCCCTGATTCCGTGTTGCCCGAAGTGGCAGGCAATGTAACGGGTAAACTGGCCAATCGCCGCTTTACCGGCCCCGTAATTGGCGGGATTATCCATCCCGCTGTCTCCGTAGACCTCCGGGTTCGGCGAGACCAGCCCATACATCGAGGAGACGTTAATGATGGAGCCTCTCTTTTGTTCAACCATATAGGGCAGGACGGCCTTGACACATCTGAAGGTTCCATTGATCGTCCCGTCCAGCCCGGCCAGCCACTGCTCTTCACTCATGACGGCCAGCTTGGCGGCTGAGCTGAACGCGGCATTATTCACCAGGATATCGATGCTTCCGGCCGCTTCGGCGATGCTCTGAATACATTCTCTGACTGATGCTTCATCCCGGATATCCATTGCCTTGCCGAAGCAGGCTGCTCCGGTTGTCCGGGCGATCGTCTCAGCAGTCTCCTTGCAGCGCTGACCACTTGAGCTTACCAGATAGACTGTCGCGCCAGCCTCAGCCAGCCCCTCTGCTATAGCTGTGCCCAGATAACCAGCCCCTCCGGTCACAACCGCTGCCTTGCCTTGCAGATTAAATAATTCTTGAAGAGTACGCATCCGGTTACTTCCACCTCCTGGGGTCAATGATCTCTACAGGAATATCCGTATAGGATTCACCAAGCTTATGCCTCACTGCCCGGCTTAGAGGGGGCAACGCCATCATCCGCAGGTTCTCCTGCACCTGTTCCACCGTCTCGCAACCAATCACCATCCCGGATATCCCCGGAAGATCCCTCACATAGAGGAAGCACAGCTCTTTAACGGGTATCCCGGTTTCCTCGCTGTACCTGATTAATCGTAACAATGGCTGCTCCGCCTGCTTCAGCCCCGCCGGAAGCTGCTCCGGTGCCATCAGCAGCAGGCCTTGCAGATAGACACTGCGGACGAAGATTTCTGTGCCCTTCCGGGCGAGCCGCTCCAGCATTCCATTCGTTATCCATCTCTGGTCCAGCACATTCAACGGAATTTGAATGCTGTCCAGGTCCTCCGCGCGCATAAAATTCGCAATATCCTCCGCATCATACACGGATACACCGATTCTGCGGATGAACTGCTGCTGCTTCAGCTCCTGCAGCATTCGCAGAATCTCACCGCCCTGGTAGGGCAGATCCAGCGGATCATGCAAGAGACAGACATCCAGCGCAGAGCACTTCAGCCGGTTCAGGGAAGAGCGGACAGAAGAGGTGACGAACCTCCTCCGCGCTTCCTCCGTGTGCAGTCCTAACCGCTGGACGGAAGGAAGCTTCGTCACAATCTGCGGCCGGCTCTGCGGATCTGCACCTTCCAGGCAATCTCCAATGATAGACTCGCTGTCCCCATATCCCGGTGCGGTATCCAAATAACCGATCCCCGAGGAGAGGGCATATTGGAGCAGTTCGTTCCTCTGTTGTATAGAGAAATTGACAGCTGTATTCGCAATCCCGTAATTTCCGCCTAACTGGGCTGTACCCAGCACAAGGCTCGCTCTATTCGTCATCATCCGCAGCCTCGCTAACGTTATGGTCTCTTCTTCAGGGTGGTTGCTTCATTCAGCTCCTTGACCAGCTCCGTATCATCCCGCCATTTCACCTGAATGCCCCGGTTGCGCTCAGCCATCTCAGGGTGGACCTGCAGGAATGCCTTCAATTCTTCGAAGTACAGCGGTCTTGCACCCACATCCAGTGCCTGGTAGATCGCCTCGAACAGCTCCAGATCCTGAATCTCATCCATGGTTAACCGCCACTCGGGATGCACCCACTCTGCAGGAAGATCCACAGCATTGATCTTGAAGAGCTGCGGATTGTTGAAAAAGTAAAAGGACAGATACTCCGCATGCGTAAGCGGATTGGAATAGTGCAGCAGCCTTCTCAGCGCTTCAACGGTAAACACATCCCCCACCGTACCCATGGTCGACTCCTTGGCGTAGGTAAAGTCCGCACCGCTTGCCAGATGCCGGTCTATCAAAAACTGAAGCATCTCCGGGGAGATCGCCGGATTGTCACCGGTGACCCGGACTACGATATCTGCCTGGGCCGCTTCAGCCACGCTCAGCATTCTTGCAGCCACATTGTCCGGGTCGCCGGTTACCACCTTCACCTGATGGTTCAGGGTGAACGCTGTAAGGGGCTGGTCGTCCGGCAGATCCGAGGTGGCCAGCACCACCTCATAGCCGCCCGGCACAGCCAGACAATTCATCAGGCATCTCTCGATGGCTGGAATGCCGTGAATCTCGCGCAGCGCCTTGCGGCGGAGCCGGGTGGATTTCAATCTGCAGATGACGGCGATGCAGATTTTGGGTGCTTTTACCTTCCCGGGCGTGATGGGTGTGTTCGCTGGTATTGCTGCCGTTGCAATCATAGGGAATTGCACCGAAGCATTGCGGGCCATGAGGGCATCCGGCTTAGAGGAACGTTTATAGCATATGTTCGCAGGCGTGATGATTTCACCAGGGCGCAGCTCCGTACGGGAGATGATCTTCAGAGAGGAATCCTCCAGATACCTTCTTTCCGATTCCTTAATTTCGAGGCTGCCCAGTACACACTCTGCCCGGCGCAGCTTATCCACCATCCGCCAGAATTCCTCGGGTGTAAGCGCCGAATAATAGTCAATGCCCTTCTCCGCACGATTCAGAGTGATATGCTTCTCAATGACACTGGCGCCCAGCAGAAAGGCATAGACCGGAAGATCAACCGCCATTTCATGATCGGCATCCTCATGGTCCGCGAAGCCCACCTCCAACTGATAGGTTTGCTTAATATGGGCGATCCGGCTCAGATTAGACTCCTCCGTCCGGGTCGGATAGCCCTGGAAGCCGTGCATTAGCACGATGGGGCCTTTGAAATGACTCCGGATGTAGGATAATTGGGAATCCATCTCTTCCTCCAGCCAGCCGCTTACGCCGATGAGTAAGGGCTTATCGAACCTGTGCAGGGCTTGAATCAAGGGGAGCGACTGTAAGACGGTTGTCGGTAATTTCAAGCCGTCTACCTGACCTTCAAGCTCCGTAAGCAGCCCGGCCCCCCATTCATCATAGAGATCTACCCAGACCTCCAGCCCCGCATCCTTGGCAAGCTGTACCGCCTCCGCCCATTGCTGCTTGCCGATGAACAAATCGATATACGTCTGATAATGGATGAAATCCGGCACCGCTAGGCTGTCGTAATGGAACCATTGAAATTTCACCCCGTCAGCGCCGCTGCGTGCGGCTGCGAGGATCAGCTCCCGCAGCCGGCCGGGGTCGCCCATATGGGCATTGGCAATCTCGGCAATCACCTTCACTTTGGCCACATTAATCACTCCCTTCTCTATTTTCACTTGGAGTAGTGGCGGATCACCTTCTTGACCGCGGCGACCACATCCATCACATCTTCAGCTTCCATGCCCGCATACAGCGGGAGCGTAATGAATTCTTCGTAGCAGCTTTCCGCGACCGGACAGATCCCCTTCTTGAACCCCAAGCTTTCGTAGTACGGATGCAGATAGGCGGGAATGTAGTGGACGTTGACTCCGATGTTTTCCTTTTGCAGCGCCTGAAAGACCGTCTTGCGGGTGGCCTTCAGCCTTACGAGCTGAAGTCTGACAATGAACAGATGCCAGCTTGACTCTGCCTCGGGAAGCTGATGCGGCAGAATAAGCTCCTTGGCACTACTCAGCTCTTGCAGATACAAGGCTGCAAGCTGCTTGCGCTTCTCAATGAAGCTTCCGATTCTGCGCAGCTGGGAGATGCCGAGTGACGTCTGGATATCTGTGATCCGGTAGTTGTATCCGAGGAATTGCATCTCGTAATACCAGGGTCCGTGGTTCTCCCTTAACTTGCGCTCATCCCTGGTGATGCCGTGCGTGCGGAACTGCAGCAGCTTCTCATAATACGCCGGGTTATTGGTCGTAATCATTCCGCCTTCGCCCGTTGTTATATGCTTTACAGGATGGAAGCTGAACATGGTCATATCCCCGATAGCCCCGATGCTTCTATCCTTATATCTGGCGCCAAGCGCATGGGCGGCATCCTCAATCACGATCAGATTATGCTCCCGGGCAATCTGCAGAATCTCATCCAGCTGTGCCGGCTGGCCGGTGAAATGGACCGGGATAATCGCTTTCGTTCTCGCGGTTATGCTCTCCCTGATCCGCTGCGGATCAATATTGTACGTCAGCGGATCGATATCCGCGAATACCGGTACGCCCCCCTGATACAGCACACAATTCGCCGTGGCAGCAAACGTCATGGGAGTCGTAATCACCTCATCGCCTTCGCCGATCCCGGCGGCATAACAGGCCCCGTGCAATGCCGCAGTTCCGCTGGAGAAGGCCACCGCATATTTTGCCCCAGTAAACGCTGCGATCTCTGCTTCGAACTGCTCAATGGCCGGGCCGCTGGTCAAATAATCACTTTGCAGCACCTTGACCACGGACTCAATATCCTCGTCATCGATCATCTGTCTCCCATACGGCAGGTAGTGGGCACGTACAGGCTTCCCGCCGTCAATGGCCAGTTTGCTTTTACTCATGACTGGTTCGGCTCCTTTCGGTGAAAGGTCTCAAGAATCCATTGCTCTGTCCGCCGGATGCCCTCTTGGATCGTAACCTTGGGCGTCCAGGACAAGTGCTTCTCCGCCTTGTTGTAATTGCATAACAGCTTCTGGATCTCACTCTGCGGGTGAATATGGGGAACGTGATGGATGGGGGCCTGCCCGTCTGCAATAAGCTCGGCCAATTGATTGACAGTGATATCCTCACCCGTGCCTGCATTGACAATTTCTCCATGCAGCTTGTCGCTGTAGCCCGCCTCCACCACGAAATCTGCACAGTCCCCCACGTATAATAGATCCCGTGATTGGGTGCCGTCTCCGTAGATATTCAGCGGCTCGCCCTTTAATTTGCTGTGGATGAAGATCGCCACAACGCCGCCTTCGCCGCCGGTTTTCTGATAGGGACCATACGTATTAAACGGCCTTACGACGACCACCGGCAGATCATAAGCGTAGAAATAGGATAGCACCATATTCTCCGCAGCAATCTTGGCACCGGCATAAGGAGAGGCTGGCTTGATGGGAGATTGCTCGTCAATTCCCTGCTCATCCGTAGCTCTGGCATAGACCATGCAGGTACTCATGAAGACCATCTTCACCTGCTGCTTGCGGCATTCCTCCAGCAGATAGAAGGTGGCCAGTGTATCATTGTTGAACGTGGTCTCAGGATCATCTATGCTGTCTTGCACATTAATGCTTGCCGCCAGATGGTAGCACAGGTCGAAAGTATTCTCCCGGAAAAGCTCCTTCAAGGCTTCTCTGTCCTTGAGGTCCATAATCTGCACCTTCTGCAAATGCTCGTGATCTTCATACTCTTTCAGATTATCCAGTGAAGAATTCGCCAGATTATCAATGATCCATACCCTTTGTCCATCCTTTAACAAACGTCCGACCACCGATCTGCCGATGAAGCCTGTGCCTCCGGTTACAAGTATATTCATAGTAGCCTCCACTAGATTAGATTTTGTTCCGATGCCAGCTTCCTTACCTGCTCCTTGGTCAGCGGGATCTCTCCTTCAGAGCTGTAAGTGCCCGGCTTCGGCCTGCCTGCTCCCCGGTAGGACTGCGGTGCAGCATAGGGGGAAGGGACAATGTATACATCCTTTAATTCATAGGCGGTTAAGGATTCCTCGTGGGTCATCAGCTCTTCGTACCTCTTCTCACCGGGCTTCAGGCCGATCTCCAGAATCTTTACCGCAGACGGGCGGGTCCCGTATTTCTTCGGTGCCTCCTCGGCCACAACCTCAGCCAGATCCTTCAGCCTGATCACCGGCATCTTCAGAATAAAAGTCTCACCGCCCTTCGCCAGCTGCAGAGACTGAACGGTGAGCCGGGTCGCCTGCTCCAGCGTCATCATGAACCTTGTCATGGACAGATCCGTTACGGTGATCGCCCTGCCTTCTCTCGCCTGCTTCACAAACAAGGGAATGACAGACCCTCTGGAGCCCATCACATTCCCGAACCGCACGGTGCAGAACACCGTCTGGCCGGGGCCTCCCGAGGTGACGGCAGAGGAAATCAGCTTCTCCGCAGACAGCTTGGTGGCTCCGTAGTTATTGGTCGGTGAAATGGCCTTATCTGTGCTTGTAAAAACGACCTTGCGTACCTTCTGCTGCTTCGCTGCCTGAATCACGTTATGAGTGCCGATAATATTCGTTAGTACAGCCTCGAACGGGTTATATTCACAGAAGGATACATGCTTCATAGCAGCTGTATGGAACACATAATCTATCCCCTCCATCGCAGCCAGCACGCGGTCATAATCCCGGACATCGCCGATCAGATAGCTAAGACTTGCGTTCCCTTGCAGCTCATCCTGCAGCTCGAACTGTTTATATTCATCTCTGCTGAGAATCCGGATGATCTGAGGCCCCTGCTTCAGCAGGAGCTTCACAATACTTTTCCCGATCGTGCCGGTTCCTCCAATGACCAGAATTTTCTTGTTCTTAAAGAACATCTCCTCCTCCCCCCTGTTCATAGCTTGGGTCTTCCCTGGATCAGGCGGTCCATTAATTCGGCAAGTCTCCGGCCGGATTGCTCAATCTGATAGGATTGCTGCAAGAACTTATCCATCACAGTCTTGTAGTTTACTTTCTCTTTATTGCTGGAGAAATAATGGGCCACCATTCGGGTCAGATCAGCCGGTTCTTTTTGAATATAGGGATCGAGGGCATCATAGTAATCATATTCACGGTTGGCCTGAATGAATTTGTAGACAAATACAGGCTTGTCGAATAAAAGGCCTTCCAGGGCAACCGTGGAGAGGGTGGCGACCACAGCGTCCGATTTCATAATCAGCTCACGGGTGTCAGCCTTTCGGTCGGTAACCACATGAACATTGCTATATTCTTCTTCATACTCGGTATACAGAGAAATCAGCTTCTTGGACAGCTCCCAGGGATGGGGCTTGATGATCAGCTGAAACTGCGGATGTGAGGCCAATTGGGTGAGCAGGGTGCGGATCTTGTATTCATCCAGCGTCGGTCCGGTAGCGATTAGTAAGGTGATTTTATGAGGATCAAGCTGGTAGGTTTCCCTAAAAGATTCACTAGCGGTGGGCTTCGAAGTAAAGATATCATCATAACGCGGGTGGCCGGTGATCACAATTCGCTCCGCTTCAAGCCCTCTTCTCGTATACCAGTCGTGTTCATATTGCCCGTAGATTCCGATATGGCTGGAGAATACAGGAATGAATGCTTCCTCTCCCATCAGAATTCCGTGCTGCAGACATACGCTGGGAATCCCCTTAATCCCTGCAACGACGGCAAGTGTCCGGCTGGCAACATCCTCTGTCGTACCTACCATTACAGCGGCTACCGGCAGGTCATTGTAGAGATTAAACACCATTTCAATCGTATCTACAATGGAAGGAATCCGGCTTAGGAAGGTCTGGGTAAAAAATTCATTACTGAATGCAGGGTGTCCTTCGGCCTTAGCGAATAGCTCCGCCGCCCGCTGGATCAGCTCTTCCGCCTCAGCTTTGGTGTCCTGCTTGTAGCCCAGGCTGTAAACATTGGGGATGCCAAATAACTCATCCGCTCTGGAGCGGGATAGAATCATAGCCGAATTTCCGCTGAAATGCTCGCTGATCGTTTGCTCCGACATTCTGATATAGTCCAGATTAATCAGTATTTTGCCCTTCAGATTGGACTTCACGGGCTGATAGAGCGGCGCAACCCACTTTTCAAAGAAAGGCTGAATCTGGTGCTGCTCTTGAATACCGGAATGCTCCAGCTTCAGCTTAAAATCACTGCTCCCCATCTCGCTTCTAAGCTCATCATTGATTTGCTGATAGAAGTTCGTCATCAGGGCCAGAGGGATATTCCTGTACTTCAGCTCCTGCGCAACATGGATAAATTCACTATAGAGCGACCAGTAATTGGACAGATAGATAGACAATCCGTTTTCCCTCCTCGTGGTACCTTTCTATGGCAGAGACCTTATTTCTTTTGCTGCTGAATGGATTTCAGCTCTTCTCTCAGCTCCTTGCAGGTGCGCTGCGGGGGAAGCATCTGGATGAACTGGCTCTTCTCCTGGTGCTGCAATTGATAGTGAATGGACAGCTCGGTGATATAGTTATCATCCAGAATCTCATCCACCGGGTAGAAGTCCCAGAACTGGTTGAGCCGCCAGAAGAACCGGCCGTCGCCAATTCTATAGAACTCCGGATTCTCATCCCAGTAGGACCCGAACTTGTCATGAATGACCGGAAGAATGGAGCTTCTGTGCAGGATGGAGCAATGATCGATGACGCAGGGTGCCACCGAAACGATTTTTTTGGCCGGTCTTAGCTGGCTGCGGGTCACTTCATTCTGTTCATTCAAGTAGTTCACCAGCGATGCAGAGTAGGCAATCATGACCTCGGGGTTCTCCTCCAGATAGTCCACCATCTGCTCTAGTCTAGTATTTCTGTAACAGTTGTCATCCGTGGCATAGGAAATATACTCTCCCTTGGCTTGATACAGGGCTTGATTGATCAGTGCAGAATATCTGACCTTCTCCACTCTCTGCTGCAGAGTTTCTGTATCGCTTCTGACAAATTTGATTCTCTTATCCTTGAGATAGGGCTCAATCACTTTCAGAGTTTCTTCATTCGAGTTATCATCCATCAGGTAGAATTCAAAGTCTGTAAGCGTCTGATTCAGAATGGATTCAATGGACTTTGCGACATATGCGGCCTTATTGTAGCTGGTCATAATGATCGTAACTTTTGGCAATCGAATACCTCCCCCGCTGTTTACTTGCTATCATATGTATCCTTCTTCGAAACGTTATAGGTTAGAAGACTAAATTTTCAAATGGAGGACAGAATACCGCTCGTAATCTATGGGCAAACCTGAATAGACGCCTAACAGCATGGCTGTTAAGAGTCTATCAGGTCCGGTAAATCCGTCTATTAAGCTTGCACGTTCATCAACAAATCATGCAGCCGGTGCTCAAAGGTATGGGCTGCCAGCACCTGCTGCCTCGCTGCTTCAGCGATCCGCTTGCGCTCATCGTCATGTGCCATGTAGTAATGGATCTTCTGCAGTAAATCATGCTTATCCTGATACGAAACCACCTGTGTGCCTTCTTCAAACTGCTGACGGAGCCCGCTCTTATAATCTGTAAGCTGGAACGCTTCACAGCTGGCCGCATCGAAGGTGCGGTTGTTGATGCTTGTGGCGATAATCCCCGCCCGGTTCCGGTTGTACTTCTCAGCGGAGGGCCGGTGGATATTCAGCACAATTTTCGCCCCGTTATAATAATTGGCAGCCGTTTCCGGCGGAACCCAGGCATTCACCAGCTCCACATAGCGCTTAGCGTTGTGCTTCCATTCATGATAGTACCGCCCCCACCCCCGCCCCACCAGTTGGATACGATAGGCTGTGCCTGCAAGTAAGGCTTCTATAAGCTCAATCCGGTTACTGTAAGGCACGCCTACTAAGCAGAGATCACTTGTGTACTCCTCGGATACGACTGCGGGATGAAACAGATTCGGGTCTGTGCCAAGAGGCAAATGATAGACACGCGGATGACCCAGCGCCCGATAATGCTCCAATGCAGCCTGGTCAATGGTGAACATATAATCGAAATAAGCAATCAGCGGAATCGTCCAATCCATGTAATAAGGGTCCTCTGTCATCCATACCGCCGACTTCACCCCGGATTGTCTGATGAACTCCAGCACCGGCTGCGCAACCTTCAGACCGCCTATAAGCAAAATCAGTTCCGGCTGCCACGAATGCTGTTTAAGCTTCAATCCATTCAACACACTGCCAGGCTGCACAGCTCTGCAATGATGCCCCGCTTTCTGCAAAGCCTCTGTGATACGCTGTTCGAAGAAAGAATACACACCCTGGAAGCCTGAAGTTATCAATAGGATATTCATAGCTATCACCACCATAAGTCCGATATTTTTCCAGTCTATAGGATGTTGTCTCTAACATATTATTCACTCAAAACATAGGATGGAACTATGCCATCGTAGGGAGGTGAAAAAATGCCGTATACCCTAGTTGAATTTGCCAGGAGTGTCGATACCAACCTATCGTTTGGATCTACCATTCCAATCGACGGGACCCAACGCCTGATTTTAGAATTCGGTATGGCTGTTTCTGCTCCAAGCAATTTTGTAGAGCTCACTACAACGGTTGGCTGGCTGGTTACGAACGTGTTTGCTACACCGCCCGTTCAGCCCACGCTCCTGCTTGAAGTGCGTCTGGATGGAAACCTCGTCGGTAGTGCCGAACAATCCGCCATCCCGGGGGATGAAGATGAGACGGTTAGAATGACAACCATGTTCCAGACCATCCTTACCGATCTTCCTGAAGGCTATTATGCGTTTCAAGTCTTTGCCTCCAATCTGGAGGATCTCCTAGGCGAAATTAATCTGGGTGGCCCTACCCACATTACAGGCAAAGTATTCGTACCCGTTTAAAAGGCACAAAAAAACTCCTTAGCTTGAGGTCTTGATTGACCTGTTGCTAAGGAGTTTTTGTGTATTAGGGGTACAAGCTAATCATCATCTTAGGCTCAGAGCGCGTTCTCGCTAACCTCACGGCTCTCCAGCGCATTCCAGTCATCCTGGGACAGCAGCTCCAGCTGGGCTTCCAGCAGCGTCCGGAACCGGGTACGGTAGATCGAAGCCTGCTTGCGCAGCTCCTCGGTCTCGATCGCCACCTTGCGGGATTTGGACAACGCTTCGTTGATAATCCGGTCGGCGTTCTTCTCCGCTTCCTTGAGGATCAGCTGGGATTCCTTCTTAGAGTTGTTCTTGACATCATCCGCAGCCTCCTGGGCCACAAGAATAGTCTTGGACAGGCTTTCTTCAATATTGACGAAATGATCCAGGCGTTCCTGAAGGGTTAACAGCTGGTTGTGCAGTTCCTTGTTCTCCCGGATCACACTCTCGTAATCCTTAATCACCTGATCCAGAAATTCATTGACCTCATCTTCGTCATAACCGCGGATTCTCCGGGAGAATTCCTTGTTATGTATATCGAGCGGTGTTAATGGCATGCTGTGCACCTCCTAGAAATTTCGGTGAAGATTATAGATGAAAGACAATTACCGGCGCACGGCCTGCTAAATGTCCATGATTCCCTGAGATTATCAATTTCGACAAGCACAGCTGTAATCCTGCAAAGACTTCAGACAAATTTGCCTACCAAAATCCGGTAACGGCCCTTCTTCGTCAAGCTGCCGATCTCCAGCACCTTGAACCGTCCGAAGCCCTGGATAGAGACCATGTCCCCGTCCTTCAGCGAGCAGGACGGGTCTTCCTCGACCTTCCAGTTGACCCGGACGCGCCCGGCCTTGATTGGGGCCAGAATCTTGCTCCGGCTCAGCCGTGTGACATCCGCTGCAATCCCGTCAAGCCGGAGGGAAGCCACTGTGAACTCCATCGCCTCCAGCTTGACCTCACTGCTGCGCAGGCCGGATAACGGCAGAATCTCCGTACTGACGTTAATCCGGTGTACACCGGTCAAATGAATGGACAGGTAATCCGCGATGTCAGCAGCCACCACTACGTGGCAGCCGTCTTCCAGCACATGAATATCGCCGATCTTGCCTCTTGTGATGCCCAGTCCCAGGATTGCTCCCATATAATCCCCATGCATAAGCGAGAGAAATTTCTGTTCGCCTGAGGTGATATTCAGCACGCTTAGCTCCATATCCTCTTCCGTGAGGTCACGGTAATCTGGAGCCACCAGCCCCCGCTTCCGTTCGGCATCCGAAGAACCGCCCTCCCAGCGCACAATCACATCGGGATGGCGGTTCACCAGACTCTGCAGAATATAGGCCTGACGGGGGTCCAGGAATTCGGTCAGCTTCGTCTCATGATACTCCCCAGCATTCGTGACCCACTCCCAGGCCTTGTCCACAAACGGCCGCTCATCCGGGTGGAAATGCCCGTAGATTTCATTCTTCATCGGATTAGCCGAAGACCGAGGTTACGATAGACTGAAGCCCGACTGCGGCAAAGCGCAGCATGATAATCGCGACAATCGGGGAAATATCCAGCGTTCCAAACAGCGGAGGGATAATCCTCCGGAACGGTGCCAGATACGGCTCCACCAGCTTGCCCAGTAGCTCGCCGATAAAGTTCTCACGCAGATTCGGCAGCCAGGACATCAGAATGTATACGAGAATCATGTAATAGTAAATCTGAAATAGGATGAATATAATTGAAGATACTTCGTTTAACACCTGCTCACCTCATTCTGTTGTAATCTTGCTCGTCACCCAGGATCTCGGTAATGGAGCCTTGAATCTCCACGGTGTCCGGTGTGCACATAAATATATTGCCCCCAATTTTGGATATTCCTCCACCCAGAGCATAAACAGTTCCGCTGAGAAAATCAATAATCCGCATCGCCTGGTCATTGCGCACCCGCTGCAGGTTAATTACTACCGTGCGGTGTGAACGCAGATGGTCGGCAATCTCCTGCGCCTCGTCATACGAACGCGGCTCGTAGAGCACAACCTTCACATTTTTTTGGGAATGAATGCTGACGACGTTGGCCCTCTGATTCTTGCGTGTTTCTACAGGGGCGGGTTCGTATTCATCCTCATCGCGGGAGATTTGCTCCCGTTCCACAATCTCCTCTTCCTCCTGCAAGCCCAAGAAACTCATAAATCGGTTCATCACGCCCATCATTCTCCCTCCTCATGACCTACTAATACCGTTCCCAGGCGTACCCGGGTGGCTCCTTCCTGTATCGCCACTTCAAAGTCATTCGACATGCCCATCGACAGCTCTTGTATTGGCTCAGGTGTCAAGCCCAGGAGATTCAGCCGGTCACGCAGCTCACGGAGTCCGCGGAATACCGGCCGGGTCGCCTCGGGGTCTTCCTCGTGAGGAGCCATCGTCATCAGTCCGATGACCTTCACCCGGTCAAGCGGGGCGATCTCCCTCAGGAAGTCCTCCACCGCTTCCGGCGCCAGGCCGAACTTGGTATCCTCGCCTGAAATATTCACCTGCAGGAACACCTTCACATCAAGTCCCGCAGCTTCCGCCTTCTTATGCAGCTCCCTGGCCAGCGACAGCCGGTCCAGAGAGTGAATATATTGAAATTTACCGATAACGTCCTTCACCTTATTCGTCTGCAAATGCCCGATAAAGTGCCATATTCCCTTATGTCCAAGCGCATTCCATTTCGGCTCCGCATCCTGCCAGCGGCTCTCGGCGATCTCCTCAAGACCGGCCTCCAGCACAGCGGCAACCGTATTCAGCGATACGTATTTCGTTACCGCAATCAGCTTGACTTCACTGGTATCCCGGCCGCTGGCCGCGCAGGCCCGTGCGACACGTTCCCGGGTAGTGGCTATTCTTTCTTGTAGCGAGGCCAAAATGTCAACTCTCCTTTATTCCGATCCAGCTCGTCATTCTCCCAGTGACCCCGTTTTCCTTCCGGTAGGAGAAGAACAGATCACTGTTACAGCTTGTACACCAAGTTGTACATTCGATATGAGTCGGCAATATTCCTGCTTTTATCATAATGCGTTGATTCAATTCTTTCAAGTTCAGCATCACTTTGCTGCTGTCTGTCTCCGATGGTCTATATACAGCCCGCGCGCCTTCTGCCGCAGCCGGCAGGTTCAGCCCGGCCTCCAGGCGGCGGACAGGGTCCATTACATAATCATCCACCTCATAGCAGCAGTCACCGATGGAAGGCCCTATAGCGGCCTGTATGTCCTCTGGACGGCTCCCGTACGTCTGTCCCATGCGCTCCACCATCGCCGCCGCGATTTCCGCCACGGTCCCCTTCCAGCCAGCATGCGCCAGCCCTACCACGTGGTTCAGCGGATCATGGAAGAACAGCGGCACACAATCAGCGTAAAAAGAAGTCAGCAGCACCCCGGGCACATTCGTCAGCAGCCCGTCCGTGGCCTGAAAGGCAGAGGCCCGGTCCAGGCTGCCCCGGCCCCGGTCCTGTTCTGTAATGACTGCGATCTCTTTGCCGTGGGTCTGTTCCCCGCAGGTCCAGTCGGCCAGCCTGAAGCCCAAACTCACAGCCAGCAGGCTGCGGTTAGCCAGCACATCCGCCGGATCATCGCCTACATGAAAAGCACAATTGAAGCTGTCATACGGCTTCGTGCCGCTGCCGCCTGCTCTGCCGGTAAAGCCTGCAGTAATGCTCTTATAGGGCTCACGCCACGGCTCCAGATGCAGCAGCATGGGCGCTGCGCCATTTTGCATAAACGGTTCCATCTCTTCACCTCCGCTTAAGTGTAACACAAACTCATCCCACACCGTCCATTTCTCAACCCACCCTATGACTATACCCATAAAGGCAGAAAAAAGACGCACCTCATTAATAAGTGCGCCGTTCACTGCGGTCCGGCCGATCCAGGTACATCATCTCGCGGTCTTCCTGTCCCTGCGGTATGCGGGGCTCCTCCAGCTTCACGAGCACGACATCCGCCCCGATCTTCACGATATTCCGCCACGGAATCACCAGATCGGCGCCGCCGCCGAACAGCCCCATGAACCGGGTATACCCCGGGACAATCACAGCGTCAATGACGCCTCTGCGCAAATCCAGCTCCAGATCGCTGATCTGGCCCAGCCGTTTACCGTCCACAATGTTGATTACATCTTTGGTTTGAAAATCGGAGATTTTCATCTTTTTACCCGAAGCTGACGTTTCCTCAATCATCCTGCCACCCCTGTACATTCAGACCTATAGCTTCAGTATATGTCCTTAGGGCTTGGCCGCATGACTGTATTCCAGAGCCTTAGCGCCCCGGACATATAAAAGGATATCCCGGCTGGCCGCTAGGTGCCGCCATCCGGAATATCCTCCGCTCATTTATAGACTGTGGTCAGGACTTTACATGCTTTTGCATTTGCTGGATCGCTGATTTCTCAAGCCGTGAGACCTGGGCCTGTGAGATGCCAATCTCGTCGGCGACCTCCATCTGGGTCTTGCCTTCGAAGAAGCGCATCGACAGAATGCGTTTCTCCCGCTGCCCCAGCCGCTGCATGGCCTCCCGGAGCGCAATCTCCTCAATCCAGGAGACATCCTTGTTCTTGTCGTCGCTGATCTGATCCATCACATAGATCGGGTCCCCGCCGTCATGATAGATCGGCTCGAACAGGGATACCGGGTCCTGGATCGCATCAAGCGCGAAGACAACATCCTCCTTCGGAACGCCGAGCGCTTCGGATATTTCGAAGATCGTCGGCTCCCGCGAATTCTGGTTCGTCAGGCTGTCACGCACCTGCAGCGCCTTATAGGCAATGTCGCGCAGGGAGCGGGATACCCGGATCGGGTTGTTGTCGCGCAAGTAGCGGCGGATCTCTCCGATGATCATCGGCACCGCATAGGTGGAGAACTTGACATTCTGCGATAAATCGAAATTATCGATGGCTTTCATGAGTCCGATGCAGCCTACCTGAAACAAATCATCCACGAACTCTCCACGATTATTGAACCTTTGAATCACGCTTAGCACAAGCCTGAGGTTGCCATTTACCAATTTCTCTCTGGCGGATCGCTCGCCCTGCTGCTGCAGCGAAGTGAACAATGCCCGCATTTCCACGTTCGTGAGAACAGGCAGCTTGGCGGTGTCCACACCGCAAATCTCGACTTTATTTCGGGTCATGATGATTAACCTCCCAAGGAGAAACATTACTGTACATTATCTCCCCGGTCCGGCATTTTATTCCTCAGCTTTCATCACTTACACCATCTTGTTGAACTCCTTGCGCAGCCGCTTGATAATTCGTTTCTCCAGGCGCGAAATATAGGATTGGGAAATGCCCAGCAGATCGGCCACATCCTTTTGCGTTTTTTCCTCGCCGCCCCGCAGCCCGAACCGCAGCTCCATAATCAGCCGTTCCCGTTCGCTAAGCTTCTCCAGCGCCTTCTGCAGCAGCTTACGGTCGACCTGCTCCTCGATGTTGCGGTAGATCGTATCGTTCTCCGTGCCCAGCACATCCGAGAGCAGCAGCTCGTTGCCGTCCCAGTCAATATTCAGCGGTTCATCAAAAGAAACCTCGCTTCTGGTCTTGCTGTTGCGCCGCAGATACATCAGAATCTCATTCTCGATGCAGCGCGAGGCGTAGGTGGCCAGCTTGATTTTTTTCTCCGGATCAAAGGTGTTGACCGCCTTAATGAGTCCAATCGCGCCAATAGATACCAGATCCTCGATGTTAATGCCGGTGTTCTCGAATTTCCGGGCGATGTAGACCACCAGCCGCAGGTTACGCTCAATCAGCATAGCCCGGACCGCCGCATCCCCGCTGGAGAGCCGCTGGAGCAGAAATTCCTCCTCCTCGCGTGTCAGCGGCGGCGGCAGCGCTTCACTTCCCCCGATATAATAAATCTCCTGGCTCTTCAGACCGAGCAGAAACAGCATGCGGTAATACTGCAGTTGCAGCACAAGCTTGAATTTAACCATTATTGTTCCTCCTATAGGTTACTTAGCCCCATCACCTTGTCAGCCGGCGCTTCTGGAACACTCTCTTTATGGGTCAGGTCAGGATGTATGACCGCCCGGTACGCGCCGTCTCCCGACAGTGTCCCGCCATCCAGCCCGATGAGTACCCTTGTGCTGCAAAAGGTATCACCGCCAAGCTCTATCCTCACCTTATCCGGCTTCAGCGCGAGCATGAAGGATGCCCCGCGGTTGACGCCTCTGTACGGCACCAGCCGTACCCTGTCCTGCCAGGCGAACGACTGCCCGTCCGTTTCCAGTACAAGTGTATCTGCACCCGTCTGGGTCAGCCTCCCTTTCCAGGAAGCCGGCAAATGGCCCTCCCACAGCGAGGCTTCCATCACCATCACCGGAATCCTCGTCAGCGGATCGCTGAGCCGGTTCCCGGTATCCAGCAGTCCGGGGCAGGTAACTGATACTCCGTCGATCTCCACCGTCACTTCCCCGATATAGGAATCCAGTTGCTCTCTTTGCCGGCGGGAGGACTGGATCAGCTTGAAGAGCAGCAGCACCAGCGGAAGCAGGGCAAGCACGAACCAGAACCCGATCTTCAGATGGTAAGCTTGGCCTCCCGAGGAGGTGAAGATCATGCCCTTCCAGATGTCACCAGAGCTTTGCAGCAGATAATGAACGCCTATGATCCCTCCCGCCGCCGCAAAATTAATGATATAAAACGCCCCAAATGCCCGAAGATAGCTTTGCAGACTTCTAAATCCAAAGGCTATCCAGATCATCAAAACCGATAAACCGAATTTGACGAGAAAGGTATACAGAAAGGACAGCTCCGGTACAAACATCATGACAACATAGAGAGCCCCCGCCAGCGCTGAGAGTGTCAGCCGCCACCAGGACACCTTGTGCTTAACCAGCCAGCTTGTCAGCCACAGCAGGACTCCGTCGATCAGCAGATTGGCGGCAAAAATCAAGTCAATATACACAACCATCGCTCTCACCTGCCTGCAAGCGGATATCTATCCGGAGGCCGGGGTGCAGGCTCTCTTTTTAGACGATATGATTAGTATAGAAACTCCCGCATCCAAAGTCTGTCTAAACATGGGGGGCGTTCTTGCAGTTTTTTTGTCGAGTTATAGGCCTTGAGAGGAACTTCAGCGCACAACAAAAGCCAGCCTTAAGCGGCTGGCTTCATTCGTGCCGGATTTAATTGTTGATAGATTCCAACTCTTCTTCGGAGAGTCCGGTGGCCTTCTGCACTGAAGGATAATCCATTCCCATAGACAGGAGATTCTTTGCTATAACCCGTTTGGCTTCTAACTCACCTGCCGCTGCACCTTCCGCCACTCCCTTGGCGAAGCCTTCCCTAAGCGCACCATCACGCTGTGAAGCTTCGTCCATCAGAATCTTCTGGCGGTCCTCATATTTACGGCGGGCTTCTGAATCCTGACTCAGAAATTCCAGTGTCTCCATCGCCTTCTTCAAGGCTGGCTCGTTCATTTGCAGCACCTCCCAATCAGAGTAGTCAATCCCTTTCAAGAACAGCAGCCAGTTCACAAGGCCGCCCTCGCCGGGCTTAGCCGGCTGGTTCAGCTTGGGCAGCTCCAGGAAATGAATCTCGATATCATCTGTCAGCGGCGCTCCGCTGCTGTCCTCCCGCAAATGAAATACACTGTGTGTATGTTCATTAGGGAGTACCTTATAATTCAGAATATTGATGGTCACACATTTCTTGAGGTCTATATATTTGCCGCTCACCTGAAGCTGGCCCGCATACCTTTTGCTCCAGTAATACAAGGTCCGTTTCTCAATATCATATTTGTTAAACAGCTGCATCTCAATATTAATCAGCTTGCCGTCTACAGACTTCGCCCAAATGTCAAATATCGATTGCTTATCCAGCGGATCATCCTTATCCGTATAGGGATTGAGCAGCACCACTTCCTCCAGCGGAAGATCGCCCGCATCCAAGAATATCTGGTTCAGAAAAGCGAGCAGTACATCCTTGTTGCCCTCGCTTGCAAATATCCGCTTAAATACAAAATCCACCCGGGGGTCCAGCATTTCCATGGTATCGTCTCCCGTTAACGTTATTATACAGCCTGAAAAGCAAAAAAACACCATACCCCGCAGTTCAAAGCTGCGTGATACGGTGCTTCCGTAACAGTCTAAGCTATAATCGCTATTGATGGCTCTTAATCATTATTGCCGCGTGTCCGGTTGCGCAGGAAGGTCGGAATATCCAGCTGATCAGAGCTTGTCTGATTCCCGAACGGACGAAGATTCTCACTCTTGCTCTTATTATCAGCAGCGGGTTCGCTGTTTGCCGCAGGACGGCGTACAGGTGCTATGGGAGAAGGCTTGTGTTCAAAACCGGTCGCAATAACCGTAACCTTGATCTCGTCCTTCATGCTCTCTTCGATAATGGCACCGAAGATCATATTCACTTCAGGGTCCGAAGCAGAGGTAACAATCTCGGCAGCTTCATTCACTTCGTACAGGGAGAGGTTAGAGCCGCCTGTAATGTTCATAATGACGCCGCGTGCACCTTCAATGGAGGTTTCAAGCAGCGGGCTCATAATCGCCTTGCGGGCCGCCTCAGATGCACGGTTCTCACCGGTGGCAATCCCGATGCCCATAAGCGCTGAACCGCGCTCCGTCATAATCGTCTTCACATCGGCAAAGTCAAGGTTGATCAGGCCGGGAACCTGAATAAGGTCGGAGATGCCTTGTACCGCCTGACGGAGTACATTGTCCGCTTCACGGAAGGCTTCGAGCATTGGAGTCTTCTTATCCACAATTTCCAGGAGGCGGTCATTCGGAATCACAATCAGCGTATCAACCTTTTCCTTGAGCGCTTCGATTCCGAGCTCTGCCTGGTTGGCACGTTTTCTGCCTTCAAAAGTGAACGGGCGGGTCACGACGCCTACCGTCAATGCTCCGCATTCTCTGGCGATTTCGGCAATGACAGGCGCTGCGCCTGTTCCGGTACCGCCGCCCATGCCTGCGGTAACGAAGACCATATCCGCGCCCTTCAGCGTATTCGAGATCAGATCGCGGGATTCCTCTGCCGCCTTTTTGCCGACCTCAGGATTCGCTCCTGCGCCAAGTCCGCGGGTCAATTTATCCCCGATTTGTAATTTATGCTCCGATTTGGCCATATGCAGCGCTTGGGCGTCTGTATTAACCGTGATGAACTCAACACCCTGAACGCCATTTTCAATCATCCGGTTCACAGCGTTGCTTCCGCCGCCGCCGACGCCGATGACTTTTATTTGCGCCAAACTCTCCATTTCAAAATCAAATTCCAACATATTGTTTCCATCTCCCCCTCGAGTAGTGCTTGGATGGCCAGTCCAAGTATATCTGGATTACACTTATATGAACTCGCTAAACATATTCTTTAGTCGTTCCACCAGACCCGGCTTCTTGGAAGAATCCTGAACCGGCGCTGCGCTCTGCTTGCTGCGGTTAACGGTCTTCTTGTTGGCACTTCCGCCGCTGCTCCGTCCGCGGTAGTTACGTACCACATTATGAAGGATGCCTACGCCGCCCGTGAAGCCGGGGTCGCGTACTCCAATATAATCCGGAACAGCGATCCGTACGGAGGCTGCCAGCTCGTTCTGGGCCACCTTAAGCACCCCAGGCATCGAAACTGTACCACCCGTAAGTATATAACCTCCCGGGAGCTCCGTATAACCAAGCCGCTTCACTTCCTGGCGGATCAGGTGGAAGATTTCCTGGACTCTCGGCTCGATAATCGCCGCCAGATCTTCCTGGTTGAATTCCTTCTCTACATTGCTGCCGATACGCAGGACCTTGAAAACGACCTCCGAAGCGGCATCGTCGATCCAGGCACAGCCGTATTTCAGCTTGACCTTCTCGGCCTGGTCGGTAAGTGTCCGAAGTCCGTACGCAATATCATTGGTTATGAATTCTCCACCGATCGGAATCGTGGAGGTTGCACTAAGGGAACCTTCTTCATATACGGCTATCGTGGCTTGTCCGGCACCTATATCCACCAGTACAGCCCCCATCGATTTCTCATCTTTGGAGAGCGCTAATCCGCCAGCCCCGAGAGACATAAGGACAAGATCTTTAACCTTAAGACCTGATTTCTCCACGCAGCGGAGCAGATTATGTATGGGGGTCTTGGCACCGGTAATGATCGTGGCCTCCACTTCCAGGCGGACGCCGATCATTCCGCGCGGGTCCTGAATGCCTTCAAGGCCGTCTACGATATACTGCTTGGCGACAACATCAATGACCTCGCGTTCAGGCGGGAGTGCAATGACCTCCGCTGCCTTGATTACGCGGTCGATGTCATCTTCGCCGATCTCACGGTCCTCATTCTGAACGGCAACTACGCCATGGCTGGATTGCAGGCCGATATGGTTGCCGGAAATGCCGACATACACCTCGGATATTTGAATACCGACCATTTGCTCCGCATGCTCTACGGCACTCCTGATCGATTGCACAGTCTGATCGATGTCTACAATCGCACCCTTGCGTATCCCTTCCGAATCAGCAGATCCAACGCCAATAATATTGAAGGTTCCACTAGTAACTTCCCCGATTATTGCCCGAACTTTGGATGTACCGATGTCCAAACTAACAATGATGTCATTGTTGCTCAAGCCCTATGGCACCTCCTGTTATAATCATAATAAACATGTCTTTGATCCCGGTCGCGGGAAACATCTCTGTACATATTCAACATCCCTAATCCTTTCCCTCTTTTTTCAACAAATTTTTTGAGAGGAATAATATGACAAGGTATTCACGTGCAGGCAGGCGCCCTCCGCTTAGCGGGATCAGCACCTGACATTCAAACAAGGAAAACAAGAGAACAACGGCTATATATCTCAAAAAATCCGCAGAAAAAAGAGGGATATTGCTTATTGCCCGTAAAACAGATTGTAGCATTTATTCCGCTCTATTAGTAGGGACTATTTACTCTTGTGTCTCTGCGTCTTCCCCGTTGTCCCCGGCTTCGGTATGGAACGGAACATAGGAATCCGCCTCCAGCATTTTGATCAGTCCCGGCTCCTCCGTCTGAATCACCTGATTCAAATAGCCTACTTTATTCTTCAGCAGGGAAATGGCCGTAATAACCTCAAAACGTGAACGTGTATAGAGCTTGATCCGGTCAGGAAAAGATAACGTCGGGGAAGGCACGATCTCCGATATATCACTGGTCAGCTCATTTGGAATTTCGGCCAGCGCCTGGCACAGCTTGGTCTTATAAGGATCGTCAGCCTTCCAGTTGGTCAGTATCGGCTTCTCCACGGCAATTCCGGTATCCGTCACAGAGACTGCGGTCCCGCTCGACAGTATAGCCTCCAGCACGCCTGCCTGGTCCAGCTCATAGGCAACCGCCGGGTACTCCTTCACAGTGATCGTAACCACACCGGGGAACCTCTTGCTCACTTGCGCCTCCTGAACCGTCTTCAGCTCCTCCAGCGCCTTCCCCACAGTATCTCCGGAGACTGCGAAGAACTGTCCTCCGATCTTCAGACCGCTTGCAGCCAGCAGCTGCTCGCGGGACGTATATTTATCCCCCTGCATTTCAATGGCTGTAATCTTGCTGATCGACGAACGGAAGAAGATTACAGCCAGCAGCGCAGTGAACAGCAGTGCCAGGATAATGATGATTTTACGGTTTTTTCTCTTGCTAGGCTTGTCCTCTTTCAAAAGAGGTATTCGCGTTTTTGGCATTCTCATAATCTCCGTAATAAGGCCCTGTCTCCTTCCTCACGGCTACGCCGAAGGAGACAGGGAGCTTTAATTGGCCAAATCCAGCGGGTCAGGCACAGGCACCTTGCGGCTAATGCGTGCTCCCAGCTTCTGAAACAGTAACTCAATGCCGTCGTATCCCCGGTCAATATGATGCGCCTGCTCAACAATAGTCGTTCCCTGAGCAGCCAGCCCGGCGATTACAAGGGCTGCTCCTGCCCGCAGGTCAGTAGCCTCAACCGTTGCCCCGTACAACCTCTGAACGCCGCGTATGAAGGCCCTGTTCAGATCAATGGAGATATCGGCTCCCATCCGGGCCATCTCCTCCACATGCTTGAAGCGCCCTTCGAAGACCGTTTCCTTAATCACACTGAATCCTTCTGCCAGGGACAATAGAACCATAACCTGAGACTGCAGGTCCGTAGGAAAGGACGGATACGGAGAGGTAACAATTCGCTCAACCGCACGGGGACGTCCCATACAGCTGATATTAATTATATCATTGCACACTGTAATTTGAACACCGGCGCGCCTCAGGATGTGGATCAGGGAGGTCAAATGTCCTGCATTGGTGTGTGTCAGCGTCACATTGCCCCGCGTGGCGGCGGCGGCAATCATCACGGTTCCGGCAACAATCCGGTCGGGGATCACCTCATAGCTGCAGGCATGGAGCTTGCGGACACCCTGAATGGTGATCGTATCCGTCCCTGCGCCGATAATCTGTGCCCCCATCGCATTGAGGAAGTTCTGCAGGTCCTGGATTTCCGGCTCTCTCGCTGCCCCGGAGACGGTGGTCGTGCCCTCGGCCATGGCGGCGGCCATCATGATATTCTCCGTGGCGCCCACGCTGGGATAATCCAGATGGATATCACAGCCTCTCAAGCTGGCAGCCCGGCAGCAGATCCGGCCGCCGGACTCCTCAATCTCTGCCCCGAGCAGCTTCAGGCCCTGCAGGTGGAGGTCAATCTTGCGCTCCCCGATGGCACAGCCCCCCGGCTGATAGATCGTCACTTCCCCGAACTTGGCCAAAAGCGGGCCCATCAGGAATATGGAGGATCTCATCTGCCGCATCAGGTCCTCCGGAACATGAGAGGTCAGGAGAAAGGATGTATCGACGGTGACCGTCTCCTCTTCATGTACTGTCCTGCAGCCCAGCCGCTGCAGAATATGCAGCATCGTTTCGATGTCCAGCAGCTTCGGCACATTATGCAGTGAGTGAACTCCTTCGGCCAGCAGGCTGGCTGCCAGAATGGGCAGTGCCGCATTTTTTGCTCCATGGATACGTATGGTGCCTGACAGGGGGTTTCCACCCTCAATCACCAATTTGTCCAATGTATCACCTCCGAGATTACCGCTCACCCACCGTAAGCACTTCCTGCACCACGGTCCTGCAGAATCGGCCGGAACGAACTCCGTTTCCGAATCTCAGACATTAAGAAGCGCTCTGGGTGATTGTCACGATTATAGGATCATCCTATGTTCGGAGCTCCGTGTGTGTGACAATGTCAGCCCGGATTCTAGCGTTCCC
This sequence comes from Paenibacillus sp. FSL R7-0302, assembly GCF_038006885.1. Taxonomy (NCBI): domain Bacteria; kingdom Bacillati; phylum Bacillota; class Bacilli; order Caryophanales; family Paenibacillaceae; genus Paenibacillus; species Paenibacillus sp. FSL R7-0302. The sequence continues at coordinate 1,116,567 of NZ_JBBOWB010000001.1, read as the reverse complement.
GTCCTGCGGCCAGCCTGCGGAGCTCGCTGACAACCAGGGAGGCGGAATCTCTTTTGCCGAGGCGTCTAGAGGCCTCCGACATGCTGTGACGCAGCGTATCCGCTCCGATGATCTTCTGAACCGCTGTGAACAGCGCCTCGCCGCTTAAGTCCTTCTCCAGCAGTACCACTGCCGCACCTTCACCTTCCAGCGCTCTGGCGTTGGCTTCCTGATGATTGTTCGTTACATTGGGAGATGGAATGAGGACAGAGGGTATGCCAAGCGCGGTAATCTCTGCGAGAAAAGAGGCGCCTGCCCGGTTCACGATCAGGGAAGTGCAGGCCAGCACCTCAGGCATATTGTGAACGTAAGGGAGGACATGCAGCCAGTTCGGAATACCGCCCAGCTGCTCGCGTACCGCTTTGCGGGTATCCTCGAAGTAAGACTCTCCGGTGACATATACATAGTGAACACCATTACCCTTACCCACAAAGGGTGCCATTTCAATCATGGCACGGTTAATCGCCTTGGCTCCTCCGCTTCCTCCGACAACCAGCACCACAGTGCTTCCTTCGGGGATACCGAGTGAAGCGAAGCCTCGCTGCGGATTAGCCGTCATGACCGTAGTGGCCCGGGGATTGCCCGTATAGATTACATTCTTGGCCCCGGGAAAAGCAGGCTCTGTGCCTTCAAAGCTCACCGCGACCGTGCTGGCATACCGGCTGAGAAAGCGGTTGGTCAGTCCCGGAATCGCATTCTGTTCATGGATCAGCGTCGGGATACCGAGCCGGGAGGCTGCATACACCACAGGTCCGCAGACATACCCCCCGGTGCCGACAACTACATCAGGCTTGAACTCGCGCAGCATGGCTTTGGAGGCTTTGACCCCCTTCAGGAACCGCATGACCGTCTTCACATTATCCATCGACAGCTTGCGGCGGAAGCCTGTAATATCAATGGACTGGAAAGGCAGATTCTCCTGGGGAACCAGCTTGCTCTCCAGACCTCGCTTGCCTCCTATATACAGGAAGACAGAATCCGCATCTTCGGATTCCAGTTGTCTGGCTACGGCAACGGCAGGATAGATATGTCCTCCTGTGCCGCCGCCGCTAAGTACAATACGCATGTCTTTCACCTCGCATAACGGGATAAATTAAGCAGAATGCCAAGAGCTGTGAGCATCAGGGTGAGCGATGAGCCGCCATAGCTGATGAGCGGAAGCGTGATGCCGGTTACCGGAATCAGGCCGATTACCACACCGATGTTGATGACGACCTGAACCGCCACCATACAGACGATTCCTACGGCAAGATAGCTGCCGAAGCGATCCGGCAGGCTCATGGCTACCTTCATTCCGCGCCAGATCAGCAACAGGAACAGCAGCAGCACGGCCAGCCCTCCGATGAATCCCAGCTCCTCGGCCAAGATGGAGAAAATAAAATCAGTCTGCGGCTCCGGGACATAGCTGTATTTTTGCCGGCTCATCCCGAAGCCCAGTCCGCCCAGCCCGCCGGGACCCACCGCGTAGAGCGACTGAATGATCTGATAACCCGCGCCCAGCGGATCGGACCACGGGTCCAGGAAGGCGGTGATCCGCTGCAGCCGGTAGGGTGCAGCGGCAATGAGTCCGGCGAACCCGGCCAGTCCCAGCGCACCAAGGGAGAGCAGATGCTTCATCCGCGCCCCCGCAGTGAAGACCATCATCATAGCCGCACCGAACATGACAGTGCCTGTGCCGAGATCCGGCTGCAGCATAATCAATGCGAACGCGGAGCCGATCAGCGCAAGCGGCGGAAGCAGCCCGCGCATGAAGCTGGAGATGTCATACTCCTCGGTTCCAAGCCACTTGGCCAGGAAGAGGATCATCCCCATTTTCATGAATTCCGAGGGCTGAATGCCGAAGGAGCTGATGCCGAGCCAGCTGCGCGCACCTCCGCGAACCACGCCGATGCCGGGAATCAGCACCAGCACCAGCAGGGCGAAGCACACCAGCAGGAGCGGCCGGGCGAACCTTTTCAGCACCAGATAATCGGTGTTCGCCGTAATGAACATCGCGATGAGGCCTAGGCCTGCGAACAGCATCTGTCTTTTGACAAAATAAAACGAATCGCCATAATTGCGGAAGCCCAGAACGGACCCGGCACTGTATACCATTACCATACCGATAGCCAGTAAAGCCAGTATCGGAAGCAGCAGCCAGATATCGGGCGCATGACGGGATTTGTTCATCAGGAGCACACCTCTTGCATCCGTAGTAGGGGCTTATCCACCCCCCTACTTAAAGGTTATGCACCGCCTCTTTAAAAATACGCCCGCGCTCCTCATAGGAGGTAAACATATCCCAGCTGGCACAGGCAGGGGACAGAAGAACTACATCCCCCGCTTCCGCCAGGGCGGAAGCCTCCCGCACAGCCTGCTCCAGCACGGCAGCGGCACTCTCCCCATTATCGACGGAGATGACCGTCTTTACTCCTGCCAGCCGGGCTACAGCCGCCAGCTTGTCCCGGGTCTGTCCAAGCGCCACCAGGGCTTTGACATTCTCTCCGAGGACAGGCAGCAGCTCCATATAATCCGAGCCGCGGTCCAGACCCCCGGCGATCAGAATGACCGGCTTCCGGAAGGAGGCCAGCGCCATGGAGGTAGCTTTGGAATTGGTAGCCTTGGAATTGTTATAATAGGCGGCACCTGCCTTGTCTGTTACATACTCCAGCCTGTGCTCCACCCCGCGGAAGGAAGCCAGCACCGGACCCAGCACCGCCGGGTCCGCTCCTGCGGCAATGGCAATGCCGCAGGCAGCCAGCGCATTCCCCACATTGAAACGGCCGGGAAGTCCGATAGAATCAACATCGGCTATTTCGGTCTCGTTCCCGGTGTAATCGCGGCAGATAATGACCCGCTTCAGCTCGTCTGCCGTATCCGCCACGTAGGACGGGCGGACGAAGATGCCCTGCACCAGCTCCTCGTTCATGGAGAAGGGCAGAATGCCCGCCTTCAGATAGGGTACCAGCTCGCGGCAGACCGGATCATCCCAGTTCAGCACAGCGGTATCCTCCGGTCCCTGATTGGCGAACAGCTTCGACTTGGAGGCTACATAATCCTCCATGCCTCCATGGTAGTCCAGGTGGGTCTCCGCCACATTCAGCAAGGCAGCGATTCTGGGCCGGAATGCTTCGGTGCCCTTCAGCTGGAAGCTGCTTAGCTCGACCACCATCCAGTTGTCCGCGTCAGCCTCCTGTGCGGCCTGAGAGAGCGGCGTTCCTATGTTCCCGGCCACAATGGGGCGCATCCCTGCTGCCTCCAGCATATGGCCCACCCAGGTCGTTGTAGTGGTCTTGCCGTTGGAACCGGTGATGCCGATCATCGGGGCAGCGCAGAGATGATAAGCTACCTCTACCTCGGTCACCACCTCAATCCCCAGCTCCAGCGCCTGCTGCACCGGAGCGACCGAATACGGAATCCCCGGATTCTTGACAACCAGCTGCACACCCTCGTGGATCAGGCTCTCCGGATGCCCGCCGCATAGAACAGAAATTCCCAAAGATTCCAGTTCGGAAGCTTCGGGACTCTGATCTCTTTCCTTTTTATCATTGACCGTCACCACAGCGCCGTGTTCATGCAGCACCTTGGCCACCTGGACGCCGCTTTTGGCGAGCCCCAGGACGACCACCTCTTGACCACGGTACAGATCCGGATGTTTCATTCGTTACAACCCCTTGATGAGATATAGTCCAGCTGCCGCCAGCACGAGGCTCACCGCCCAGAAGGAGACGACTACACGCCACTCCGACCAGCCGCCCAGCTCAAAGTGATGATGGATCGGGCTCATTCTGAATACCCGTTTGCCGCGCGTCTTAAACGAAGCGACCTGAATAATTACGGACAGCATTTCAACCACGAAGACTCCGCCAATCACCACAAAGAGCAGCTCGGTCTTGGTGACAATAGCAATCGCGCCAATTGCCCCGCCGATCCCGAAGGAGCCGAAATCGCCCATGAACACCTTGGCAGGATGGGCATTGAATACGAGAAAGCCAAGCACTGCGCCAATCATCGCAGCGGCACAGACACCAGCGGCAATCGAGGTTGCCTGCATGGCTACCACCGCGAAGGCAGCGAGCGCAATTGCGCTTACGCCTGACAACAGACCATCCACACCGTCCGTGAAGTTAACGGCATTCGTGACCGCCATCATCATCAGCACAATGAACGGATAATAGAACCAGGGGCCCCAGTCGAAGCTGAAGGAGGTTCCCGGAACGCTGATATTCGTATGATGCCCGGAAGAGATCAGCAGAACACTGAGCACGACGCCGACCAGCAGCTGGCCCAGCAGCTTCTGGCGGGCCGTAAGCCCGAGGGAGCGCTTGAACACAATTTTGATATAATCATCCAGGAAACCAATGAGTCCATAGCCCAGCGTAGCAGCCAACAGTACATAGAAGTCGGAATTAATGACCGAGAATTTCAGAAAAGACAGCGTGAACGCGACCATGATAATTACGCCGCCCATGGTAGGGGTTCCCGCCTTCTTCAGATGGGTCTGGGGCCCGTCGTCACGAACCTGCTGTCCCAGCTTAAGCCGGCGCAGCAGCGGTATGATCAGCGGAGCGGCAATGACCGCAAGGATAAAGGACACAGCAATAGTCAGCAGAAGTAATTGATAATCCATGGGTACACCCCTCCTTTAGTTAGCATTCGCTTCAGAATGTTCTTTCAAGCGCTGTAGCACTTCTTCCAGCCGCATCCCTCTGGATGCTTTGAACAACACAACATCGTCATTGCCGCACTTCGCGTTCAAGGCATCGATCAAGGCTTCTTTATCTGTAAAAGCATAGATATGCCCGGCCTCAAACCGCTCCGAGGCCGCCGCCGCAAGCTGCGCCGACAGCGGGCCGAAGGTGAATACGTCATCCGTCAGCTCCGGATCGATATAGCTGCCGATCTGCCGGTGGAACTGAAGCTCCTCCGGCCCGAGTTCCAGCATGTCCCCCAGGACCGCGATTCTGCGGCCGCTGCATTTCATGGACTGCAGCACATCAATCGCCGCTCTCATGGATGTAGGACTGGCATTATAGGCATCATTCAAGAGCACCAGCCCGCTTGCCGCCTGAATAACCTCAATCCGCATACCGGTCAGCTTGAGGCCGCTTAGTCCTTCTGCTATATTCTCACCCGTCACCTTATAATGACGCGCCACTGCAAGCGCAGCGAGCGCATTAATTACATTATGCTGCCCCGGCAGCGGAAGGGTGAAGGCCCGCTCCCCATGCTGCAGCGAGGTGAAGGTCATTCCCCCGCTGTGCGTCATCAGGCCGGTCGGATAATCATCATTGTCAGCCGACTGCCCGAAGCGGAAGGTTAGCAGCCCTTCAGGCGTGCGGAAGCCTGGCTCTGCCAGAACCTCGGCAAGCAGCGGCTCATCCCCGTTATAGATCAGCAGCCCGCCTGGCTGAAGTCCGTCCACAATCTCCAGCTTAGCTCTGGCAATCTCCTTGCGGGAGCCAAGCTGGAGCAGATGGGATTCGCCGACATTGGTAATTACCGCTACGTCAGGAGAAGCGAGCAGAGACAAGAGGGCAATCTCTCCCCGTGAGCTCATGCCCATCTCCAGCACAGCGATCTCAACATCGCTGTCCATGGAGAGAATCGTAAGCGGCAGGCCGATATGATTGTTGAAGTTCCCTTGGGTCTTGTGTACCTTGTACTGCACTTCCAGCAGTGCCGTAATCATATCCTTGGTCGTCGTCTTGCCGTTGCTTCCCGTTACGGCAACCACCTGGGGGACCACCTCAGCCAAATAGGCGGAGGACAGCTTCTGCAATGCTTCTAAAGTGTCCTCTACCAGTATAATCCCGCCGCCTGCGGGTGCAGGCCCCTTATCCCTCTGCCAGAGGGCAGCGGCAGCTCCTGCCGCCAGCGAAGCGGCCGCATAGTGATGGCCGTCGAAGTTCTCTCCAACGAGCGGGACGAACAGGCAGTCCCGCGATATTTTGCGTGAGTCGGTTACGACTCCCTTAATCTCTATATCCTTAGCTTCGGACGAGGACAGCTCTCCTCCGCACATTTCCGCGACGTTATGCAATGTTCTAATCATCAATAGCTTCGGCCCCTTATCACTTCTTTGGCAACGATGCGGTCATCGAAATCATGCACGACTCCCTTGATCAGCTGATAGGTCTCGTGACCTTTCCCCGCAATCAATACTACATCGCCGGGGCTTGCCATTTCAACAGCTTTTGTGATGGCTTCCCTCCGGTCCGGAATCATCTCATAGCGCTCGCGCGCCACGCCATCCTCACGCAGGCCCGCCTCAATATCGGCCAGAATCTGCAGCGGGTCCTCCGTCCGCGGGTTGTCGGAGGTGACCAGCACATGATCGCTGTATTTGGCAGCTATTTTGCCCATGAGCGGCCGTTTGGTCGTATCGCGGTCCCCGCCGCAGCCGAAGACAGTCAGCACCTTTCCTTGCGCAAACTCCGTAACAGCCTTCAGCACATTCTCCAGACCGTCCGGCGTATGCGCATAGTCAACGATTACCGCGAAATCCTGACCGGCATCCACCGATTCGACTCGGCCGTCCACGCCGGACACCGACTCCAGACTGGCCTTGATGTCCGCAAGCGGCACATCCTCCAGCAGCGCAGCCGTAATCGCCGCAAGCGCATTATAGACGTTGAACTTGCCGACCATGCGAAGCGAAATATCCGTCTCACCCTTAAACGTCTCCACGTGGAAAAAAGTTCCTTTGGAGGTGATCGATATTTGCGAGGCCCGGACATTTGCAGCCCTGTCGATACCATATGTAATGACCTCCGCTGCGGTCTGGGCGGCAAAATAGGCGCTGGCTTCATCGTCGGCATTCAGCACGGCATATTTGCGTTCTTCCTTCCACGGGGAGATCACGTTGCCGAGCCGTGAGAAGAACAAGCCCTTCACTGCGCGGTACTCCTCCATCGTATGGTGGTAATCCAGGTGATCCTGGGTCAGATTCGTAAAGATCGCGGTGCGGTAGTCGGTCCCTTTCACACGGCCCTGCTGGAGGGCATGGGAGGATACTTCCATTACACAGCACTGCACGCCCTTAAGCGCCATATGATTCAGGCTGCGCTGAAGCTCCAGCGATTCCTGAGTCGTACCGGACATCGGATAGCTCTGACCGTCATACCGCATCTGGATTGTACCGATCAGGCCAGTCTTCACCCCATGATCCTGCATGATCCGTTCAATCAGATACGTAGTCGTGGTCTTGCCGTTGGTACCGGTGATGCCGATCAGCTTCATCCGGCTGCTCGGTGAACCGAAGAAGGCATTAGACAGCACAGACATGGCATACCGGCAGTCATCCACCACGATCTGCGGCAGGTCAATGTCCAGCTTCCGTTCGCAGACCAGGGCAGCCGCGCCCTTGGCAGCAGCCTGAGGTGCGTAATCATGTCCGTCCACTGTATGTCCGGGCAGACAAATGAACAAATCGCCCGGACCCACCTTGCGTGAATCGGCCTGCAAATCTGATATTTCTATGTCTCCGTCCCCGTATAGACGGGAAGCAGCCAGACAAGAAGAGAGCTCTTTAATTAACATACCTATCCCTCACTCTGCATTTGTACTTGTAAGTTTTTCAGTAATGGGATTACCGTGACTCCAGAGAAGTTTTGGGCTTCCGGCCGCTGTTGTCCCCAGATTTCTTTTAATCAAACCGCTATTCGCGGTAGAAATCCGGTGACAAAGGCGGACGCTACCGCTCCTACAGCTCCAAAATTCCCTTCCGTCACTTTTCCCTGTCTGTATATTTTCAAGTTCAATTTATATAAATCTTTAAATGATACGACTTAAGGTTCACTTGGCGTTCCCATGTAAATCCGGATCGTGGAGCCTTGCTGCACTCTTGCCCCGGCCTTCGGAGCCTGATTGATCACGGTATTGCCAGTGCCGGAACGGACCAGCATGAAATTCATATTCAGATCCTCATAGATATCCTGAACGGTAGCTCCCGTAAGATCAGGAACCGTCACGATCGGGGTCTCGCCGTATTTATAGGTTCTCGGCAGCTGATCCTTACGCTCTGGAACCTTCAGATACAGAAGAGAATCCTCAAGAATATTCTGGACAATCGGAGCGGCTACTACACCCCCGAACTGAATTCCCTTCGGGTTATCGACTGCCGTATAGACCACGATCTGCGGATCATCCGCCGGGGCGAAGCCGATAAAGGAAACGATGTGCTCCGTAGGAGAATACCGGCCGTTGATTACTTTCTGTGCTGTCCCTGTTTTGCCGCCCACACGGTAGCCGTCAATAAATGCCGGCCGGCCTGTGCCTTTGGCAACCACGCTCTCAAGGGCAGCCCGCACTTTCTTCGAGGTCTCCTCCGAGATCACCTGCCGCACTTCCTCCGGCTCAGTCTCGGAGACAACGTTCCCGGTATCCGGGTTAATCCAGGCCTTGGCCACATGCGGAGTATACAGCTTGCCGCCGTTGATGGCTGCCGATACCGCAGCAATCTGCTGGATGGGCGTGACGGATACCCCCTGGCCGAATGCAGTAGTCGCCAGCTCCACCGGGCCCACCTGGGCCGGCTTGAACAGAATCCCGTTCGCTTCCCCGTTCAGATCGATGCCCGTCTTACTCCCGAAGCCGAAATCCCGGATGTACTTGAACAGCGTATCCTTACCCAGACGCTGTCCCAAGGCTACAAATCCCGGGTTGCAAGAGTTCTCGACCACTTCAAGGAAGGTCTGACTTCCATGCCCGCCCTTCTTCCAGCAGCGCAGCTTGGCTCCGCCGACCTCAATGTAGCCCGGATCAAAAAAATGCTCATGCTGCAGATCCACCTTCCCCTCCTGCAAGGCCGCAGCCAGCGTGATGATCTTGAAGGTGGAACCCGGCTCATACGTCATCCAGATCGGAAGATTCCGGTTATATACCTCGGCATCGTATTCCTGGTAAGCCCCCGGCTCATACCCCGGCCGGCTGGCCATCGCCAGAATCTCGCCATTGCGGGGGTCCATGGCAATAGACCAGGCCCCCTGCGCCTGATATTTCACCATGGCCTGATCCAGCTCGCGTTCCATAATAGATTGAATCTGCTTGTCGATGGTCAGCTGCAGGCTAAGTCCATCCTGCGGCTCGGTGTACTTCTCGGAGGACCCGGGCATCAGCCGGCCTCCCGCATCGGAGAGATAGGAGATATTGCCCGCGCTCCCCTGAAGCAGCTTATCATAGATACTCTCAATACCGGTAATCCCCTGATTGTCAATTCCGGTGAAGCCCAGAATATGTGCGGCCAGATCCCCGAAGGGATAATACCGTTTGTTATCCTCAGCGACAACGATGCCCGGCAGCTGCAAATTACGGATGCTCGCGGCAAGCTCCATCGTAATTTTGCGGCCGCCGGGCTGCAGTTTCACTGAGGCTTTCTTTTGGGTCAGCAGCTGAACAAGCTTCTCCTCGGTCATGCCGAGCAGCGGAGCCAGCTGCTTCGCGGTCTGTTCCTTCTCCTTCACCTGTACAGGAATGGCATAAATCGTCGGTGAGCTGATGTTATAAGCCAGCGCCACACCCTCCCTGTCCAGAATCTCGCCGCGCTTGGCGGTGAAGGGGATATTCCGCCGCCATAAATCCTCGGCCCTCTCGCTCAGCTTCTCGCCTTGGGTTAACTGTACATAGGCAAGACGCACAGCCAGCGCGCCGAACAACACGGCCAGTCCCAGCAGCGTCCACAGCATTCTCCGCCGGCTAACGACTTTCGATACCTTCATTGAGTTCTCCCCGCTTTCACTCATAGACATGATCTCTTACCTTCATGACTATTCGGGACAAACAGGGGTTAGAACAAGCCTATTAGGGTGTTACTCTGCAGCTTCTTCCTTATCGGCATCACCGGCTAAGGCAACAGGTATATTCTCGCCGTATTCATTGAGAGGGCTAAGCGTAAGTGATACCTGCGTCTTCCCTTTACTCTTGGCCTGGCTCTGCTCTGTGACATAGCCTTCTCCCTCAATGGAGATCCCGACCTTCAGCAGGTTCAGAATCTCCAGCGCATCGCGCAGAGACTGCCCGCGCAGATCAGGAAGCGTCACGTTCTCTCCCTGCTCACTTAACAGATAGATGCGCTGTCCGGCGGTCAGTGCGGTGCCCTTCTCAGGGTACTGGCTGACCACATTTGCCCCTTGGCCTACAGCTTCAAAATCAAAGCCCTGATTAATGAGCAGTTGTCTCGCCGCCTTCACCGTCTTGCCGGTCAGATCCGGCGCTTTGCGCTGGACAATAGCCTCGGCCTTCACCGTCTTCTTGTCAGCAGGGCCTGTGACATCCCCCGCTTTGGGTACGCCCATATAAGGAAGCGCCTGGGAGACGATATCTTTGAAGACCGGACCCGCCGCCGCACCGCCGCCGGCCGCATCGGCAGGTTCGTCAATAATGACGAAGACTGCGATCTTAGGGTCATTGGCTGGTGCATAACCGAGGAAGGAGGAGCGGACCTTATCGCGGTCATACCCGCCCTTACCATCCGGCTTGATCGCCGTACCTGTCTTACCTGCTACCCGATATCCCTCAATGTAGGCATGCCGGCCGGTTCCGTGCTGCTGATCGGCCACTACCTGCTCCAGATAGCTGCTTGTCTCACGGGCACTTGCCTCGGATAGTACCTGACGTACAACCTCTGTCTGCGTGACCGTAGTCTTGCCGGTGTTCGGATCGGTAACCTCCTTCACCACATGCGGCACGAGCAGCTTGCCGCCGTTCGCAATCGCCGCGACGGCTGCAAGCTGTTGAATCGGAGTCACCAGCAGCTTACCGTGTCCATAGGCAAGCGTTGCATTCTCTACCGCCCTGTTCGGATCAGGGTTGACAATACCCGTAACCTCTCCCGGGAGGTCAATGCCTGTCTTTTCAGTGAACCCGAAATCCGTAATATACTGCAGCAGCTTCTCTTTGCCCAGCATCTCATAACCGAGCTTGACGAACGCAACGTTACTCGACCGCTTAACTCCTTCGAGGAAACTAATGGTTCCGTAACCGGCTCTGTTCATATCATAGATAGGCTTGCTGTATCCCTTAATCCGGACGGAACCGGACTGGAAGGTGGCATTCGGATTGAACAGCTTCTCCTGCACGGCACCCGCCAGCGGTACAATCTTGAACGTTGAACCCGGTTCAAATCTCGTCATAATAGCATGGTTATAGAAGCCGGCTGCATCCTGATTCTGATCATAATATTCATTTGGGTTAAAGGTAGGCATATTTGCCAGACCCAGAATCTCCATCGTCTTCGGGTCGGCAGCAATAACACTGATCGACTTCGGCTTATACTCCGCATACGCCTTTTTCATAGCCTCTTCAATATAGAACTGAATCGTGCTGTCAATCGTCAGCTTGTAGTTGCTTCCATTGACCACAGGCTGGAACGTATCCTTCGAATCGGGCAGCTTGATGCCCTTGCCGTCACTCTGGTAATTCAGCTTGCCGTCCGTACCGGAGAGCTGTTTGTTCAGGAGCTTTTCCAGTCCCATCATCGCTTTGCCGTCCCTGTCGGTATATCCCAGAATATGTGCAGCGAGCGACCCCTTCGGATAATAGCGCTTCTGCTCCCTGACGAGTCCGACTCCGGTCTCCAGCGTATCATGCTCCTTCTTGAGCTTCTCAACGAAAGCCGTCACTTTATCTTTCATTTCCTCATCGATTTTCCAGCCCTCATTACGGATCTCGCGGTTCTTCAGATATTTCCCGTCTTTATCCTTGGCCTCCACCAGCTTCTTCAACTCATCCACCGGCTTGTTCAGCAGCTCATGCAGGCCCTGAATCACCTCTTCACCGATCTTTTTCTCGGCAATGACCTCAGGGTTAACCACCACCGTGTAGGCCGGCACATCGCTTGCCAGAACACTGCCGTTACGGTCTTCGATCACCCCGCGGACAGCCTTGATGGTTGAAGTGTGGGCCCACTGCTTAGCTGCAGTCTCCTGCCACTCCTTGCCTTGCAGAACCTGAATCCAGAATACTCTGGCGACTAAAACAAGAAAAAAGAGGGTAATACACCCTCCTATAAACAGCGTGCGAAGTTTGATTCTCTTAACCATAAGGTACCTCACAACCTCTATTATTGCGATTGCCGTTCATCGCTGATTATTTACCGGCTTTGTCAGTAGCCTGGCTGTTAAGCGGAACATAGATAGTAGAGTCCTCAGAAGGGACCACAAAGCCCATTTCCTTCGCCCGCGGGACAATCGTCTGCTCCAGCGTCTGCTTCTCCATCTGATACGTGGCAATTTGCTTTTTGTTCTTGGCGATTTCGCTGTCCAGCTTCTGGGCCTGCATATTCAAATCGTAAATATGGACGTAACGCCAGATCAGGGCGGCTGCTACCAGAATAAAGGCTCCCAGTGTCAGCAGGTACATAAGCTTCTCCTGCAGCGGAAGCACTCTCCGCGTGGTAACAACTTTCTTTTTCTCACGGTAGAGCGGGTTGGTCTCTTGTTTTCTCTTGGGTTGAACTGCTAAATTACCGCGGGTATAAGCCATCTCTGATTCTCCTTTATCGTCATCTACAATTTCTCTGCGATACGCAGCTTGGCTGAACGGGCACGCGAGTTAAGCTCCAGCTCTTCTTCCCCCGGCACAATCGGCTTGCGGTTGATCAGCTTCAGGGTGCCTTCGGCACCGCACACGCAGTACGGAAGGTCAGGCGGACAAGTGCAACGGCTCAGATAGCTGCTGAAAATCTGCTTGCAGATCCGGTCCTCCAGCGAGTGAAAGGTAATAACAGACACCCTTCCCTCAGGCGCCAGACAGCGTACAGCGGCATGCAGCCCTTCCTCAAAAGCTCCCAGCTCATCATTGACGGCAATCCGCAGCCCCTGAAAGCTCCGCTTGGCCGGATGTCCTCCGGTCCTTCTTGCCGCCGCAGGAATGCCTTCCTTAATCAGCTCGGCCAGCTCTCCGGTGCTCTCCACCGGGCGTTCTTCCCTGCGCTCCACAATCTTCCGGGCAATCCGCCGGGAGAATTTCTCTTCTCCATACTGGAAAAGCACCCTGGCGATTTCCTGCTCACTCCAGGTGTTGACGATATCCGCCGCGCTCAGCTGCGCCGACTGGTCCATCCGCATATCCAGCGGAGCGTCATGGTTGTAGCTGAAGCCCCGTTCCCCTTCATCAAACTGCGGAGAAGATACCCCCAGATCAAAGAGAATCCCGTCTACTTGGGGAACTCCATCCTTTTGCGGAACAAATGGCAATCCCTTCAGCACCTGCTCCAGATCGCGGAAGTTGGTCTTGACGGTCACCACCTTGTCGCCGTATCCGGATAATCTCTCCTTCGCGTTGTTCAGTGCCCAGTCATCCTGATCCAGACAGATCAGCCGTCCCCCGCCGCTAAGCTTGGATGCGATAAGGGCACTGTGCCCGGCTCCCCCGAGCGTACAATCTACATATAGGCCATCCTTCTTGATGTGCAGCCCTTCTGTCGCTTCTTCTTTTAGTACCGTGATGTGGTGAAACAAGCTGCATCCCTCCAAGGCAGTAATTCGAAATGTTATGTTTTATAGATCAAAATTGAAATCCACCAATTTCTCGGCGATTTCGTTGAACGATTCCTCTGACTGTTCGAAGTACTGCTCCCATAGCTCCTTGTTCCAGATCTCCACCCGGTTCGAAACGCCCAGAATAACACAGTCCTTGTCCAGCTTGGCATATTGCCGCAAGTTTCCCGGCAGATTCACCCTGCCTTGCTTGTCCCATACACACTCCGTCGCTCCCGAGAAAAAAAAGCGGCTGAAGGCACGGGCATCCGATTTCATCAGTGAAAGGCTTTTAAGCTTTTGCTCCATGATTCCCCATTCTTCCATGGGATAAACAAACAGGCAGGAGTCCAGGCCGCGGGTCGCCACGAAGGAGGTTCCAAGCATGTCACGGAATTTGGCCGGGATAATGATCCGTCCTTTATCGTCAATGGTATGCTGGTATTCCCCCATAAACATGATCTATTCCCACCTCTACATCCCGATTCCCCACTTTGCCCCACTTTTCACCACCTAAGCATAATAGATTCGCCATTAAAAATCAAAAACCTTTTTCCGGAGCAAGGTAATTTTTTCTTATTTGTCAAGAGGCTATTCCTGCATCCCCTGCGGACACGCAAAAGCCCGGGCCAATGTGATTGGCTCCGGGCTCGTGCAGATCCATATCCTTAGTCGTTCAGATTCCAGCTGTCCAGATACTCGACTTGCGCCTGTGTCAGGCTGTCGATGGATATCCCCAGACTTTCCAGCTTGTAACGCGCTACCTGCTCATCCAGCTCATAGGGAACATTCTCCACTTTGACACCAATGCTCTTATAATTGTCATTTACATATTTAAGGGACAATGCCTGGAGTGCGAAGGTGGTATCCATAATCTCTGCCGGATGGCCATCGGCTGCGCCAAGGTTCACCAGACGTCCTTCGGCCAGGAGGTACAGCTTGCGTCCATCCTTCAGCTGATACTCTTCGATATTCTTGCGCACCGTCCGCTGCGACACTGAGCGCTCAGCCAGCTCCGGCTTGTTGACCTCCACATCGAAATGTCCGGCATTGCAGAGAATCGCGCCATCCTTCATCACATCATAATGCTCACCACGGATCACATAACGGTTACCTGTGACTGTAACGAAGAAATCACCGTGCTTCGCAGCTTCGAGCATCGGCATGACATGGAAGCCGTCCATATGCGCCTCTACCGCCTTAATTGCATCCACTTCCGTAACAATTACGTTCGCCCCAAGTCCCTTGGCCCGCATCGCTACCCCTTTGCCGCACCAGCCATATCCCACCACAACCACGGTCTTGCCGGCCACAATCAGGTTGGTGGTGCGGACGATGCCGTCCCATGCCGATTGTCCTGTACCATATCGGTTATCGAACAAATATTTACAATAGGCGTCATTTACAGCCACCATCGGGAACTTCAGCATTCCTTGCTTCTGCAGTGCCTTAAGGCGGATGATACCGGTAGTTGTCTCCTCAGCACCACCGCGGATATTCTCCATCAGGTCGGGTCGTTCAGAGTGCAGCAGGGTGGCGAAATCACCGCCGTCATCAATAATCAGGTCAGGCTTGCTCTCCAGCGCCTTGATGTTCAGTGCTTTGAACTCCTCCGGGGAGGGGTTGTACTTGGCGAACACCGTAATGCCGTCCTCAACAAGCGCAGCGCACACATCGTCCTGGGTAGATAACGGGTTGGACCCTGTAATCGTTACCTCAGCGCCGCCAGCCTGCACTACCTTGGCCAGATAAGCAGTCTTGGCTTCCAGGTGAAGGGTGATCGATACCTTGAGCCCCTTGAACGGCTGCTCGGCTTCGAACTGCTCACGGATACGGTTCAGTACCGGCATATGCTGGCGAACCCAGTCGATTTTGAGATGCCCCTCGGGTGCAAGCGACATATCGGCAACAATACTGTTTTGCTTGGATAATGAACTCATGGTAGGACCCCCTAGAATAATTTGCTTACATATAAATAATACGGTGTGTTCCGCTGTAGTCAGCAGGCACAGCCATCAATTCCTCCAGCCATTCCAGCCCGTACCGGTTCAGATAATACATCATATTGTAGACCCGCTCCTGAAGCTTGCCCAGCGGCATTAGCGATAGCTCAATCCGTTCCCACTGGCGCAGCGCCGCCTCATTCTGCTTCTCCATCGCATCCAGAGCTTTGCCCTGCAGGAAGGAGATCTGGTCAATAATCTTATCCTTATTATTGCTGCCCAGCTTCAGCAGGCCCGCCTGAATACTGCCAAGCTGTTCGATCAGCGGCTCATACATCCCGGAGAATGCTGATTTGATCTCTTCGAATTTGTCTTCGAGCTTCAGCTCATCCTGAGCGTTCAGCCACGCCTTGCGTTTATCATCCAGACCGGTCTGCACATCCGTGAAGGATAAGCCGTATTTATCCATATGCTTGCGAAGCGTTCCCTCAATCACTGTAAAAGACATGCGCGGAATAATCAGCGGCATCTGTCCATCCAGCACCCTGAAGGCTTGATGCGGAATGGCCCAGTAAGCCATTTCCCCTTGTCCAAGCACCGTAGCAAGTACAGGAAGTACATAGTCCTGCATCAGCGGACGGGTTAGCACATTGTTGCTGAACCGTTCGGGATGGCTCTCCAGCAGCTCCAGCAGCTCGGAACGAGAGAATGAGACAGTCGCCTTCCGGTCTGCGAACCGCCCCTCCACCTTATGGAGCAGAAGCCTTGCACCTTCATGAATATAGAAAAGATTCGCATTACCGGGCGTCACATCAGCCTGCAGCTCATATCCGCTCGCCTTAATCCGTTCAGCCGCTGCAAGATAGGCCGTCTCCAGTTCGTCATTCCGTTCGATCATGGAAGCGAACATGGGCGCTTCCAGCCTGCGCAGCGCAGGATCGGCCGAATCCAGCAGAATCAGTCCGAATTTGCCGAACAAAGACCCCATTAGCTTCGCAAACGCCTCCGTCATATTCCCGGCGCCCGTAGATGCAGCCGTAACCAGCTCCATCAGCTGCGGTTTGAATTCACTGTCCTGCAATAAGCCGTCCAGCTGCGTAACCGCCTGAAGCCAGCTCTCGGCATCTACCTGGATCTCGCTGACCGAGGACCGGGGTCCTTCGCCTTTATCCAGCTTAATGCGGGTAATTTCGCCTGTCCGGTTCAGCACATAGGTATGATTGACTTCATCCCAGTCATGATCCTCACCCGCAATCCAGAACAGCGGAACGACCGGCCGGCCAAGCTGGGCCGCTGCCTCGCGGGCCGCCTGAATCGTAGTAATGGCTTTATAGACCACAAAGAGCGGGCCGGTGAACAAGCCGCTCTGCTGGCCGCCTGTCACCACTAGGGTATCCGGCTGTTCCAGCAATTCTATCGAGCGGAGGACGGCTTCATGGGTATTGTATTTCCCGTTGTAGCTGCGCAGGTACGATACAACCTCTGCGCGGTCTGCCCGCAAGCTTCCTGTACAATCAAGCCACGCTGCGCGGTCTTCCCGGCTCTCCTGGCTGCGGAAGTCCCCGCCATACAAATGTCCTACTGTTTCGTATTGATGTATATAGTCACTGGCGAGCGCAGATCCGCCCGGCAGTGGTTCCGGTACAACATTCATTGATAATGGCCTCCTTGTTCTGCAATAACCCGCTGCTATATGTAATTCATAAATCGGTAAACCCTTTATGATTGTATCCAAAGTTGAGTGTGGCGTCAAAGTAATATACGCCATCCTTTTGAAGGATATCCGTAAATTGAAAGAATAGGCGAGAGCTGAATGCTCCCGCCTACGTTCCGCCTGCCATTTTAAGTTTAGGCAAATTGCTTGGCTACGAAATGTCCCTTGGACACCTCAACCAGCTCATAATCGCTGTCATTTGTTTTCTCGCCGGCTGCATAAATCGGGCTGCCCAGCTCATCATGCAGATGAATGCGTTTTTTGTTGGCTTCAACCTCTGGGTCCGGAACCGGAATCGCCGAGAGCAGGGATTTGGTATACGGATGGATCGGATTAGCGTACAACTCTTCGCTTTCCGCCAGCTCTACCATTTTGCCCAGGTACATAACGGCCACACGGTCACTGATATGCTTAACCATGGACAAGTCATGCGCGATGAAGAGATAAGTCAGTCCAAGACGATCCTGCAGCTCCTTGAGCAGGTTAACGACCTGCGCCTGGATGGATACGTCGAGTGCCGAGATCGGCTCGTCACAGACGATGAACTTAGGGTTCACGGCAAGCGAGCGGGCAATCCCGATACGCTGGCGTTGTCCGCCGGAGAACTCATGCGGATAACGGGTGGCATGGTCATGGTTAAGTCCAACCATATCCAGCAGCTCTTCAATCCGCTTCTTGCGTTCCTGCCGGCTACCGGCCAGATTGTGAATATCCAGTGCTTCACCGATAATATCAGACACGGTGAACCGCGGGTTAAGCGAGGCATACGGGTCCTGGAAAATCATTTGCATATCCCGCCGCATCGCCTTCATCTTGCCGCCGGACAATTTGTAGATATCTGTACCATTGTATTTCACGCTTCCCGCAGTCGGTTCATACAAGCGGAGAACGGTACGGCCGGCAGTTGTCTTGCCGCAGCCCGACTCCCCTACCATACCCAGGGTTTCGCCTTCGCGGATCGAGAAGCTAATATTATCAACTGCCTTAAGAACTCTTCCTTTGCCCACATTGAAATATTTCTTAAGACCTTCTACTTCAATCAGATTCTTGCTCAGATTCTTACTCAAACGAACTGCACCTCCTTGGCCATCGAATGCAGATTTCAGCAGTGCGCTATAAGCGTATCACTGAACTCTGTGAGGTCTTATGCTGCAGTGCCGCACAAGACCATTGGTGTATTAAGATAACCCTCTCATCTGTCCCGGCAACTGCGCCGGGGTTCACCGTATTAGGATGATGGAGATCCCAAGCGAATTGCTGCACTTCGCCGGAGAATTCGATATTGGTTAAAGCGAGCCTCCGCTTTCATAATGCCTACTAGCTTCAGCATTTCAACAGCTTAATGATTCGCTTCGGCCGCTAGCATATTCTGATGTTAATCAAAACTTCGGTTATCTGATTGCCCACTTGGATCATTGGGTTCAAAGAAGTCATCGGGTCTTGAAATATCATGCCAATATCTTTGCCGCATGGGTTCCACCATAGTGTATTTCTATTTCTTCAGCTTAGGGTCAAGCGCATCACGCAGACCGTCACCAAAAATATTAAAGGAAAGCATCGTTAAACTGATAAGAATCGCAGGGAACAGGAAACGCCACGGATAGTAAAGCCAGCCGGTCAGCGAGTCATTGATCATCGATCCGAGTGAAGCTACCGGAGCCTGTACACCAAGACCAAGGAAACTCAGGAACGCTTCGGCAAAGATGGCATTCGGCACGGACAGCGTAATCGTTACAATAATCGGTCCAACCGCATTCGGCAAAAGATGCTTGAATAGCAGCCGCTTGGACCCTGCACCCATCGAACGCGAAGCCAATACGAACTCACGGTTCTTCAGCTGCATAATCTCGCCGCGCACAATCCAGGACATCGTAATCCAGCCTGTTATCGTCAGCGCCAGGATAATGGTACCAAGGCTTGGTTCAAGTACAACCAGCAGCAGGATAACTACCAGCAGGTATGGAATGGAGTACAGAATTTCAGAGATCTTATTCATGATATTGTCTACACGGCCACCGAAATAACCCATGATTCCGCCGTAGATAACCCCGATGAAAAGGTCAATGGCAGCAGCGGCAAGGCCGACAATCAGTGAGATTCGTGCGCCGTACCAGGTACGGACAAAGATATCGCGTCCCAGATCATCTGTACCAAACCAGTGATCGGATGACGGGGGCTTATTCGTGTTGAGCAAATCATTAGAGTAGTAATTGAACTTTGAGAAGAACGGCGCAAAAATTGCAGCCAGTACGATCAGTCCAAGAACCCCCAGAGCTGTCATTGCCATTTTGTTCTGGCGCAGGCGCTCCCAGGAATCCCGCCAGGCGGACAGACTTTCGCGCTGAATGACTTCAGCTTGCCGTTCATCAATTCCAATCTTACGGAAATCTTCCGGTTTCAGGTTCGCATCCTGCGATACCAAGTTTTTGTCAGAAGCCACTCGTTAGCCCTCCTTTCCGCCAGATAGTTTGATACGCGGATCTATAAACACATAAGCAATGTCAGTGATAAACCGCGCTACCATAAGCAGTACACCATAGAAGATGGTAATCCCCATAATAACGGTATAATCACGGACGCCAATCGCTTCGACAAATTGCTTGCCGATCCCGCCGACACCGAAGATCTGCTCAATAACGACCGAACCGGTTACGATGTTAGCCGTCATAGGTCCCATATAGGTTACCACCGGCAGAATTCCGTTACGCAGCACGTGGCGGCTCAAGATGGCTGCCCAGCTTAGGCCTTTGGCCTTAGCCGTCTTAATGTAATCTGCATGCAGGACCTCCAGCATACTGGAGCGCGTCAGCCTCGCTATGAAGGCTATAGGCTGCGCTGATAACGCCGTTACCGGGAGGACATAATACATTGGCCCTTTGAACCCGGAGACAGGGAACATGTGGAACTTGTAAGCAAACACATATTGCAGGAGCGAGGCGACTACAAAGCTCGGAACCGCAATCCCCAGCACCGCCAGCACCATTGCTGCACTATCAATAAACTTACGGTGATAGAGTGCCGCCATCATGCCGAGGAAGACTCCGACAATAACCGACACAAGAATTGCGATAAGCCCCAGCTTCAGAGACGCCGAGAATGTCTGGCCGATCAGGTGTGTTACATCCTGATTCAGACGCTTCATGGATACACCCAGATCACCCTGGGCAATGTCACCCAAATACTTGAAATACTGATGATAGAGCGGCTTGTCCAATCCATATTGCTCGTATAAACGCGCTTTTATTTCTGGTGGAATCTTCTTTTCAGAAGTAAACGGGTCCCCCGGAATAGCTTTCATCAGAAAAAAGGTCGCTGAAATCAGCACAAATAGTGAAACAAGCATATAGAAAAACTTATTGGCAATATAACGAACCATCCCCATCAACACCTCCTTTGACTTTTTTGAGACACATAATTAGATTTTATGAAAAAAATGGCCTTTTGTCTAATTTCTTATTTTGTAAGTTCGTGAAATCTTTAACAAAAAGCCCGAAATGCAAAAAAAAGGGATATATATGGAATTCCACATATATATCCCGAAGTGTAAAGCTCCCTTCAGACTATCACTATTCAGTTCATAAACTGAAGGTTCTGCATTTCTTAGTGCTCAAGCAGGTAAGCACGAGTGAAGTCAATGGCACCGCTGAAGTCAAGAGTTACACCTTTGAGGTACTCTTTAGTCAGGGAGTTGTTGGTGTAGTAGTAGAACGGAATCAGGATCATGTCATCCTGAATGATCATTTTCTCAGCCTGAGCAAACAATTCTTGGCGTTTTGCCAGGTCAGAGCTTGTTTTCGCTTCTTGAATCAGCTTGTCATACTCAGGGTTAGCGTAACCTGTATCATTGTTACCGCCGCCTGTTACCCACATATCCAGGAAGGTCATTGGATCATTGTAATCCGCAGTCCAGCCGGCACGTGCGATCTGGTAGTTCAGGTTCTGACGGTTGTCGATGAATACTGCCCACTCCTGGTTCACCGTGTTAACAGTGATACCCAGAGCCTGTTTCCACATATCAGCTACAGCCAAAGCAATTTTCTTGTGGCCTTCACTTGTATTGTAAGACAATTCAACCGGTGGCAGTTCAGTCAGACCTTCTTCAGCCAGACCTTCTTTCAGCAATGCTTTGGCTCCTTCAATATCTTCTTTGAAGTAGTCGTCTTTAACTGCAGTACGGTATTCACCGTCAGCGCCCG
This sequence comes from Paenibacillus sp. FSL R7-0302, assembly GCF_038006885.1. NCBI lineage: Bacteria > Bacillati > Bacillota > Bacilli > Caryophanales > Paenibacillaceae > Paenibacillus > Paenibacillus sp. FSL R7-0302. The sequence goes on along the minus strand of NZ_JBBOWB010000001.1, from coordinate 1,095,218 downwards.
CGATACCTGGAGGTACATACCCGAATGCTGGAAGTTGTCCGCCCTGTGCTACGTTGTCAATCAGCGATTGACGGTTAATAGACATTGCAAGAGCTTTACGGATTTTTACATTGTCAAACGGTTTTTCAGTGATGTTGAATTCATAATAGTAGGTACTTGCGATACCTTTTCTCTGGAATTCGTTAGGAAGCTCTTTTTGTACGATTGGCACCTGTTCTTGCGGGATTTCACCGTGAGGTGCGCCAGCGCGGTCAAGCTCGCCGTTCTTGTAGCTCAAGAGTTCAGTTGCTCCACTGTTAACCAGGGAGAAGTCGATTTTAGCCAGCTTGATGTTGGCAGCATCCCAGTACTTATCGTTCTTGCTAACTTGCAGGGATTGGCCGGTAGTCCACTCAGTTAGTGTGAACGCACCGTTAGTGATCATAGTGTCTTTGCTTGTAGCCCATTTAGCATTACCCTCAACGGATTTGTGTACAGGGTAATAAGTATAGAAGGACAGAAGTCCAAGGAAGTAAGGAGTTGGTGCTTTCAGCGTAACTTCAAGAGTTTTCGCATCTACAGCCTTTACGCCCACTTCGTTGAAATCTGCAACTTTCTTAGTGTAGTATTCTTCACCATTCTTCAGGTAGTACAATTGATAAGCGTAAGGTGCAGTAGGATCTGTGTTAGGGTCGAGCACGATTTTCCATGCGCGAACGAAATCAGCAGCTTCTACAGGGTCACCGTTGCTCCACTGTGCATCACGCAGGTGGAACGTATATACCAGTCCGTCAGCGGAAATATCCCACTTTTCAGCAATACCCGGCTCAGCTTGGCCAGTTTCATCATTCATGCGGGTCAGGCCTTCATACATAGTTTTCAGGACGGTGTTGGCTTGGCTGTCCTGAGCTTGTGCAGGGTTAAACGTAGGTGGTTCTGCAGTCAGGTTGACTCTAAGTGTCTGGTCAGCAGCCAGCTTCTCGTCACCTGTTGTTCCTGTGTTCGTGCTGCCCTCTGGTGCAGTCGTCGCCGCTGCATTGGTGCCGCTGTTCGCATTGTTCTTGTTACCGCCGCAGCCAGCAAGCACTGTGCCGATCACGAGAACCATTGCGATCATGAGCAATAGACTTTTACTCTTCTTCATCTAGCAGTTCCCCCTAAATAGAATGTGGTATATGGTTTATGATTATACAACCAGTGGTCAAAAAAATCTAGAGCAATATTTTCTGAAAACGACTTTTTTTTAATTCTTTAAAATTTTGTGACGTTGACGCTTCACCGGAGCAGTGGAACGTTACATCGCTTGTGATATGTATTGAATGAGGCCTACAACCATAAATAATACGTAACCTACGCCCAGGAAAAAGAAAGAAAGCCGCCACACAGCACGAAGTAACCGTTTTCCGTCCACCCCTCCTTTGAGGCGGTTTTGCGCGCCGCCAATCAGTCCGGCGGATATTAATACAATAAGTAGTATAAGAAAGAATCCAAAGGTTGAGTCAAAAATAATATTAAACAGTCCCGAAACTGACAGCAATAAAAATAAGGTAGTTACATCCATCGCCAGCATCATCGTTTTCCTCTTATCATGCCTCAGCCCGATTCCTGCGAAATACACAATCAAAAAAGGAACAATCGGAATAACGCTTAACACGCCGAACGAATTCCGGAGAAATTCCAAACAGCTTCACCCCTCCCTCACAGTCATGCCTTCTACCAGTCCGCAGATCCAGCGGTGCAGCGGAGCCTGAACGCCCTGCCGCAGCCCCATATTCACAATGCTTCCGTTAATCCAGCGGATTTCCGTCTCCCTTGCAGCAAGTACATCAGCCAGCATCGATGATGTATTGCCCGAGGTCGCACGGCATACTTCAAGAATGGCTTCCCAGGCACCCTGCTCTAGGGTGATCCCGCAGGCCTCGAATATCCCGATTGCCTCTGTATACAGTTCCTTCATTAGGAGTACACGTGCAGGGAAGGCCAGCAATTCGCCGTTCTGAACCCGCCAAATGGCGGTTAAAGGATTAATTACAGCATTGATCAAGAGCTTCCGGTAAATGATGGTATCCACTTCTTTCGACAGAGAAGCGTGAAATCCTGCTGAGGCAAGAGCTTCTATGAAACTAATTATCGCCGCAGGCTCAGATGCCTGCCGGTCAGTTTCATGAATATTTATAGGAGAGCTGCTCTTCCCTATACATATTTCCCCTTTGCCGGCATGAATAACCTCTGTTAATGTTTTCCTCTTCGCCGCCTCTGTCGTTACAGCTGCCCAGATGGATGATTGCGGCAGCAGCCCCCCGAGCAGCTCCAGATGTCCGCAGCCGTTCTGAAAGCCTATAATTACAAGCTTCCTGTCTCTTAGCGGCCGGAGAATCGCAGGCAGAGCTTCATGAAGCACCTTCTGCTTAACCGTAATCAAGGTAACCTCCCCCGGCTCTGTCAGCTGACACTGTGTATATTCTTCTACCGGTGCAGCGGAGAAGCTCCCGCCTGGAAGCTGTGTCGCCTCCCTGCCATCTTCATAGCTGACAGTCAGCCCCCGTTCGGATAATGCCCTGCTCTGCTCCTCCCCCCTGCACCATATCCGTACTTCAGCCCCACCGGCGATCAGCCGGCCTGCAAGCAGCAGCCCCAGTGACCCCGCACCTATCACATCTATTCTCACTAACCCTGCCCCCTGCCATGCCAAGCTCCAATAATTTTCCTAATTATATCCTGCCTGTCTCTGCAAAAGCAAAACAAAAAACCCTGCTAATCCGTTGCTGTTACGCATTCGGACGCAGGGCTCGCTGCCTAAATCTTCTATTCAATCCGTTCCAGGTTTCCGTTCGCATCCATTTTGAAGCGGGTCTTCTCTTCATCCTCTTCATTCAGAAAAGCCAGCCTGCGGGCACGGTCCATAATCTGGATCAGTGCCTTGTAATCATCATTGACCACACGGTAATCGCTCTGGGCAAGATTAACCTCTCTGGATAAGCGTTCATTCTCCACTCTCAGCTCTGAAAGCTCTTCTTCCTTCTCCCGCAGATCACGCTCCAGCATCTTAAGCTGTCTTCCGGCCTCCTGGAACGTTCCTTTCCATTGCCGCAAAAAGCGGATGACAGCATCGATGGACAAACTGTTCTCGCTTAATCCTTCGCTGCGGCTGTAATCTTCCTCAATGTCACCGAGAATCAGTCCGGCTACCTGCGCCCCGCGCGAAGCAGGCTGTTTTTTCAGATAGCTCCGTTTCTGGCGCTGGCCTTTGGCAATCCCGATGGCCTCCTCGTAGCTTTTGCGCACGCAGCTGTTCCAGCGGAAACCGCAGGCAGCCGACGTTCTGCCGATTTTTTCACCCACCTCTTCAAAAGCAGCAAGCTGTGTGCTGCCCTCTCGGATATGACGCAGCGTTATTTCTGCCAATATCAGATCATCTTCTGCACTCCAAGCATCCTGTCTAACGGCTGTCATAAAGCCTAACCCTCCTAACAACATCATGAAATAACCATCTTCAGAACCGGCAGCTCCGCCGGGTAGTGAATAGGGATAAAAGCTGCTTACTCCATTTCTATGCCTCTATTAGAGTTCATAGAATCTATTTGATACTAATTTGTATTGCCAATTTGTCTGGACCTCATACTCCCTTTGCTATAAATTCTCCTTTTCGAAACTAAAGGCTTGTGTCAATAATAAAAATCATATATTTTATGAAATTTTGAATTTTTTTCAATGAATTCGTTTACAGTGTTTTGGAGAGCCGTTATAATAAAGCTAAAGCAGCTGTTAGCCGGATTCATACTGGAAGGGGGACCCTCTCTTGGACCGCATGTTTCGCGTATTAGGATTTTTCACACTCACCATCGGACTTATGGCTTTTGCCGGTAATCTCACGGAAATGGCCCTGCTATTCTTTTTGCAAACCGCTTTTTTTGTGATTCTGGGCTATATGAAATTTACAGAAAAGACCTACATTCTGCTCTTTTGGGGGTATATGATCCTGACGTTTACAGGCTTCAGCTATTGGACGATATTTGAGATGGAATTGCCGCTCTAACGCATATATATAGAAATGAACGGATATGGCTTCTTGCTTTATGGGAGCATTTCCGTTCTTTTTGTTTGCAAAATTGTAGTTCGGGGAGACGCAAAACAGGGTATGATATTTTAACAGGCTGAAACATATGAATAGTACATACCTGTCTAACTCTGTTCAAGGTGGTGGTGCAAGTGTTATCCCGTAATACGGTTCGCCGGTTATTCGCAGCAATATTGATCCTCACCTGCATCGCTATGCCGCCGGCTTCTCCGGTCTATCTGTCCGCCGGTTCCGGGTCCCCTTCAGGAGTCAGCGCTCCGCCGCCCTCTATGCCGGATGATGAAGAGACCCGCAAGCTGCTGGAGCAGACGCTGTCCTCCGCAGAGCTTGAACGTGAGATTGCCCGGATTACTGCAGAACAACAGACGCTGGAGCACAAAGCCGCTGAGCTGGAGGAGCAAGCTGCTGCCAAGCAGAATAATATCGCAGATCAGCAGGAACGGGCAGGTGCTGTTGTGCGGGCCTATTATATGGGGGAACGGGATGGACTTCTTACCGCATTCCTCTCCGCCAAAAGCATCAGCAGGCTAATCGCTCTATTCGATTATTATGAGATTATTATGGGGCAAGACCGGAAGACGCTCACGGAATATGAGACGCAGTACAAGGATTTGAAAAGCACACTCACGGCCGCCCGGCGCAGCAGTCAGGAGCTGTCAGAGCTCAAAACGGCGCTCGAAGAGCAGCAGAAGCGTATGCTTGCCTTAGATAAGGAGATTGCAGGCGGGATTCAGGCCAGTACAGATCCTCAGAGTATGGAGCGGCTGCTGGAGGAGTTCAGTAAATATTGGGAGAATATCGGACTGCATGAGGTGCGGAAGTATTTCAAAGCGCTGGCTTCTGCGATGAAGCAGCTGCCGGAGTTCGTCCAGAGCCGGGATGGCGTGCTGGTGCGCAAGGGGATGACCTATAATCTGGCCCTTTCCGAAAAGGATCTGAATGAGTTCCTCGTAACCCAGAACCCGCTGTTCCAGGATTTCCGGTTTGCATTCAAGGACAATTCAGTCTCGGCAACGGGTAAAAGCGGGGGCTTGTCGCTGTCGCTGACCGGCCGCTATACCATACAGCAGGAGCCTGTCAACGGATTGATGTTCCATGTTGATCATGTGGTATTCAATGGCCTGGAGCTGCCGGATACCACCCGCCAGGCTCTGGAGGAAGAATTCGATCTCGGCTTCTATCCGGCGAAGATTGTCTCCTTCCTGCAGGCCACCGAGGTCTCAAGCTCGGACGGCATCCTGCATGTGAAGCTGTCCCTCTCATTCTAACGGAGGCTTTACCACCGCTTCATAAGCGGCAGCATTCAGCTTGCCGGTTAACAAACCAAGCGCCGCCTCCGCCTTCCGGTTCCACTCTGCCTCAGAGCCGGGACTGGGGGTGCTATCCTCAGCAAGGAACCATCCGGCTTCCATTGGCAGCTTCCCAATCTTGGGCTGAGCTGAGCGGTACAGCTCATCCAGTGCCGGCAGACGGTCCGTGTTCTCCAGCCATTCCAGCTGGGCCGTGCTTGAAGTGACGTAGGCGAGCCATTTGACCGCTGCTTCCGGACTGCCGGATTGTGCAGGAAGGGCAAAAAAACGGCTGTGAATACCCTCGTAGCTCGGTATACCCTCCTGCTTCTTCGGCATCTGCACCGCCAGCGTCGAATTCCCGTGCTTCTCCCACTCCGAGAGCGGCACAGCCGCCACCGCAAGCTTCCCATCCTGCAGCAGCTCCCAGATCTCCTTATTGAACCGGCTGGTCAGATACAAATAGCTGCGCGCCGCTTCTGTCCACTGAGCCTGCTCAAGGCTGGCGGAGCGCAAACTGCTGCCCATACTATGCAGTACGGCGGCATAGCCGTACGGATTCCGCGTATCCATAGCCAGCAGATAACGCTTCTTCTCCGGGTCCTCCTTCAGCCGGCCTAGCAGCATATTCCACTGCTCCAGGCTTGCAGGCACCTCCGCAAAACCCATTCCGGCGAGCCGCTCCGGCGAATACACAAGGACATAGGGATCGATATCCAGCGGCACTCCCCAGTTATATCCGTTCCACTGCATCTGCGGAATCAGCATCGTAAGCGGCGTGCTCCCGGGAACACTCTGGTAGATATCTACCGGCAGCAAATAGCCCCGGGTCGCCAGATCATAGATGCTGTGGCCGTCCAGCATCACAATATCCGGGCTTGTCCCAATGGTTAGTTCATCACGCACCTGTGCTCCCCCGTCTTCCGCCTCTACATTCTTAAGGATCACGTTGACTCCGCTGGTTAAAGTGTACTCTTTGCTGATCTGCTCCAGCACGCTGAACTCCTCCGTACTGAGCGAGACGCGGATCTGGAGGCTCTCGATTTCCCCTGCTTCCCCTGAAGGAGGACGCTCTGATTGGTCCAGCGGCTGTCTGGGCGGATAGCTTCTAGGATCCGTATTCAGCTCCATGCTGGGTGACAGGCTTGTCAGGGCCAGCAGCAGAACTGCAAACAGCAGCCAGTAATTTTTGCGTTTCAGCACATGCGCCCTCTCCTTCAGCGTTTCTTATTCCTCATTTTAGCAGAGATGCAGGCGCTTGTCTTGGGTTGTGAAACCGTTCTCTTTATATAGAAGGAAACGGCGGGATGGGAGCACCTAAGGAACATGGTAGCAAGTTGGCGGTAGCCGCACCTACGGTGAATATTTGGACTTCCGGCCGCTGTTGTATACAGATTACTTGATCCAAACCGCTGTTCGCGGTTGAAATCCGTATACAAAGGCGGACGCTCCCGCTCCTACAGTTCCAAAATTCCCCTCCGGTGCTGTCGCCTTATTGCTTCAGCTAACCACAGAAACTCCCTTCCCGCCGTAAGGGGGAGGGCATACAAAAGCCGGGAGTGGTTAGCTCCCGGCTTTTAATGGTAGTTGGTTTCAGAAGGTTACAGCAGATCGGCCGCCAATTGAGCCAGATGCGAACGCTCGCCCTTTTCCAGTGTAATATGTCCGCTGATGCCCTGCTGCTTGAACTTCTCAACGATATAACTGAGTCCGTTACTCGCCGCATCCAGATAAGGGTGGTCTATCTGCTCGGGGTCACCCATCAGGATCACCTTACTGCCCTCGCCGGCCCGGGAGACAATCGTCTTCACTTCGTGGCGGGACAGGTTCTGCGCCTCATCAATGATAATGAACTGCGACGGGATGGAGCGGCCGCGGATATAAGTCAACGCCTCAACCTGAATACTTCCCAGACCCATCAATATTTTATCGATATCCCCTGCCTTCTTGGTGTCGAACAGGAATTCGAGGTTATCATAAATCGGCTGCATCCATGGACGGAGCTTCTCATCCTTCTCTCCCGGCAGATAACCGATATCCTTACCCATCGGAACCACCGGGCGGGCAATCAGCAGCTTCTTGTATTTGTGCTCATCCTCTACCTTGAACAATCCGGCGGCGAGCGCCAGCAGCGTCTTGCCTGTTCCCGCCTTGCCCGTGATGGTCACCAGCGGAATGTCATCATTCAGCAGAAGCTCAAGCGCCATCCGCTGCTGCGCATTCCGGGCGCTAATGCCCCAGACCGCATCATTGCCCAGATAGAGCGGCTCCAGACGGGAAGCATCGCTGTTGACCTTCAGCAGCGCTGATTTGCCGCTGCCGATCTCATCCTTCAGAATGACGAATTCATGCGGATACAGCGGATAGGACAGCGCCAGCTGCTTCGTGGGCAGGAACCGGTGACTGTAATATTCATCAATCAGTGAAGGATGGGCCATCAGCGACTGGCAGCCGGAGTACAGCTCATTCAGATCGCCGGTGCGGTCGGACAGATAATCCTCCGGAGTTATGCCAAGCACATCCGCTTTGATGCGGACGAGAACATCTTTACTTACAAGCACCACAGGACTCGGGTCAGCCTTCTCGTTCTCCTCATGAAGATAATTGAGCGCGACAGCGAGTATCCGGTTGTCATTGGAGACTTCGCCGAACATCTCCTGTACCTTGACGAAGCTGCGGTGGTTAAGCTCCACCTTCAGCGTGCCTCCGTGGTCCAGTACCACCCCGCTGTGCAGGTGGCCCAGCTCCCGGAGTCCGTCTAACAGACGCGATACGGTGCGGGCGTTACGGCCGATTTCATCGGCATTACGCTTCTTGGAGTCGATTTCTTCCAGGACTACAGCAGGAATGACCACTTCATTCGCCTTGAAAGCAAAAATCGAATTGGGGTCGTGCAACAGCACGTTAGTGTCCAGTACGAATATCTTTTTCATGTTATCCCCTCCACAGCGCCTGGTTTGATTGATCATACATAACTCTTTTCAGCAAGGGCAAGATAAGGTAAATCACTAATTCTCAGGCTGAAAGGAGTACGCACATATGAGAAAATCAATGTGTCTGTTACTGGTACTGCTGCTGCTGACAAGCTGCGGTATCGCTAATAAAGAGACATCACCCTCTCCTCAGGATAAACAATCAGCTGGCACTTTAAACAGCCAGGGGAACCGCGGAGTGCGGACATTATCGGAAGATGGTACAGCCGTACAGGAGCCCACCCCGGACTCGGGACAGCCTTCAGAAGGCAAGCGCGACAGCGATGTGGCACTCAAGGATCATTTTGAACAATTAGCGCAAAGAGTCCCAGGTGTGGAAGGCGTCCACTGTGTCGTCATGAACAACCTTGCCGTGGTCGGCATTGATGTGGACGGCGCCCTTACCCGTTCGCGGGTCGGAAGCGTGAAATATTCGGTAGCTGAAGCGATCCGCAAGGACCCGAGGGGCGTAAGAGTCCTGGTTACTGCCGACATGGACCTCAGCAGCAGACTGGCCGAGATGGGCAAGCATATCTCCAAGGGCAACCCGGTCTCAGGCTTCGCCTCCGAGATGGCCGATATTATCGGCCGGATCATTCCGCAGCTGCCGGAGAATATAGAGCCGCAAGGCAACACCCGGTAGGAGCTAATTTCAAAAAAAGCCTAGTGATAGCACACTAGGCTTTTTGCATGGCGGCAAACACCTGTCCGTCCAGCTTCTCAGCCGCACGTGCATCGTATACCTTCGCATATTTCGGAGCAGATTCCAGGTGCGCACCATAGAACAGCGCATTGCGGACCGCTTCAATCTCAATATCAAAACAGCACATCTTAAACGGAACATCCGGCAGCGGGTCCAGCCGAACCGCAGCATGACCGTTAATGGCATGCACCGTCCCTTCACCAAACACGGTAATCGTTACCCTCGGGTTAACCTTCATGTTGTTCACTAGTCTGGAGCGGTGGTCCACAGCCAGCCGGACAATGGAAGGGCTCACAGCATAGATCCAGGAGATCGCAGTCGACGTAGGTCCGCCGGATTCTGCATCCACAGTGTTAAGAAGAACAAACGTCTCCGATTGCAGCATAGCTAGCAGAGTTTCATTGAGCTGAGCAACGGCTTCAGACATAGTTACAGGCCCCCTATGCAGCAAGAATACATTCAATTTATTATATTATAGCACAGGACGAAACTTGCATTCAATTTACAGATTGTACCCTGCCTGCTGCTCAAGGCTGGCCTGAGACCACTGCAGCGGACACTCCGGATATCCGGTCCCGAAGGCTTTTCTTGGCTGCGTCCAGCTCCTTATCGTTAATATATACATAGGGGCTGCGCCAGGTTCCGGTTACCGGTACATATTCGACATTCTCCTTGGAAATATCCCAATACGTAGCGATTAGGCTCTTAATCTGCGCATTCTCAATATCGCTCTCCAGATTATCGTCCACCGCATCCAGCACCCGGCCGATTTTGAGAACACCGCCCAGCGACTGCATCTGGGAGATCAATGAAGTCAGTACCTCGTTCTGGCGCTTATTGCGTTCAAAATCATCCGAAGGCTTCGTCGCCGGCTTGCAGTTGGACTTGCGGTAACGCACATAATCCAGCGCTTTATCTCCGTTTAGCTTGGCTTCGCCTTTTTTAAGATTAATATTGGTGCCGTCCACACTGTCCGTGTAACACATATTGGCACTGATATTAACATCTACGCCGCCGAACTCATCCACAATATCACGGAAGCCCTGGAAATCCAGCACGGTTGCGTAATCTACCTTAATGTCCAGATATTTGCCCATCATCTTCTTCATCTCATCCTCGGCCAGAGTCCCGGAGGTCTTCTCCTTGCTCTTGAAGCGGGAGTAAAAGGCATTGATCTTCGTCTTCTTGTACCCGCCAAGCTCGACATATGTATCGCGGGGTAATGAGACCACCGTAGCCGACTTGGTCTCCGGGTTCAAGGCCGCGACCATGATCACATCTGTCAGGTTGGACGGGTGCTTCGGACGGTTGTCCGTTCCAAGCAGCAGCATCGTCAGCGGCTTCTCCGAGGCGGATTGTCCTGCCGCAACCGGCTGGTCCACTCCGAATCCTCCGTGGTCCACCTTCCAGTACAAATATCCTGCGTAACCTACTGCTGCTATAACAGCAATCAGGAGAATGATGAGCAGCACTCTCATTAGCCGGGCGAAGAATCCGCGCTTTTTCGGTTTCCGCGCTTTTTTCTTTGCGTTTGAAGCTGAAGCAGCAGACCTCGGCTGCTGCCGGTTAGTAGGGGTGGTGCTTCCTTGCTGGCCGTTCCTTCTGGGTGGCAAATTGCCCTTGCTTGTATTCATAATCCATTTAGTTCCTTTTCATTCAACTGGAGTTGAAGCAGATCACTTCGTAATAACTTAGACGAGCCCTGTCATCAAAAGTTGCGCCTACTGCCGTTTTGCAGCCGCTGCAGCCTTGCGCTTCTGCCGGGCCTCCACCAGGTAGCGGACCCGCACAAGCAGCATCAGCCCCACCGCTACAAGCAGGCACTGGATGATCGGCAGCTTGTCATGCTGGAAGATAAGAAGCATGCCTGAGCCTGCCGCCATCATCACATACAGTACGATCTCTTTGCCGATCGGCAGCTTCTGATTGACGCGGAATACTTGGTTATACACATAAGTCAGTAAGATAAAAATGACAATGTAAGCGATAACTGGATGCTCAGCGAACCAGCTTTGCATAGCCCGTCACTCCTCCCGGATCATAAGTTACGCTTACATTATATCACCCGCAGCCGTTTTATACTGCTATTAATCCCTGCAATTTGAAAGATCCCCGCCTGTACAATGAGAAAAGCCGCCGGATTATTCCGGCGGCTTCATTGTTATCAGCTTACGCTTGGCTGGCTTGCGCCGCCTTACGCTGCTTCTCTACACGCTCGCGTTCGCCCTTATTCAGGATCTTTTTGCGCAGACGTACAGATTTAGGAGTGATTTCACAATATTCATCATCGTTCAAGTATTCAAGCGCGCCTTCCAAAGAGAAGGTACGTGGAGTCTTCATTTTTACAGTATCATCTTTGCCTGAGGTACGCATGTTGGTAAGTGCTTTTTCTTTACAAATGTTAACGATAATATCGTTATCACGGGTATGCTCACCTACAATCATACCTTCATAAATTTCTGTACCAGCATCCAGGAAGAGAATACCACGATCCTCAACACCCACGATTCCATATTGAGTTGTTGTGCCACTTTCACTTGCTACAAGCACACCCTGATGACGTCCGCCAACTTGGCCGCCAACCAGTGGAGCATAGCTATCAAAGGCATGGTTCATTACACCGTAGCCGCGTGTCAGCGTTAGGAAGTGTGTGTTGTAGCCGATCAGGCCGCGTGCCGGAATCAGGAATTCCAGACGGACTTGGCCGGTGCCGTGGTTGATCATGTTGACCATCTCGGCTTTACGGCTGCCCAGACTTTCCATAACGGAGCCCATGCTTTCTTCCGGAATGTCAATCATGAGGCGCTCAAGCGGCTCGGATCTGACACCATCGATATCTTTAATGATTACTTGTGGTTTAGACACTTGCATCTCATAACCTTCACGGCGCATATTCTCGATCAGAATACCAAGGTGAAGCTCACCGCGTCCAGAAACGATAAACGCATCAGGGCTATCCGTTTCATCCACACGCAAGCTCACATCCGTTTCCAGTTCTTTGAACAGACGCTCACGAAGCTTACGGGAAGTTACCCATTTACCTTCTTTACCGGCAAAAGGACTGTTATTCACAAGGAAAGTCATTTGCATCGTTGGCTCGTCAATCTTAAGAACAGGCAATGCTTCAGGGTGCTGCGGATCAGCAATCGTCTCACCGATGTTGATATCCTTGATACCGGCAATAGCCACGATGTCGCCTGCGCCGGCCTCTTCTGTCTCCACACGCTTCAGACCCTGGAAGCCGAACAGCTTCTCGATACGGGCAGTCTTGCTCTTGCCGTCACGCATAATGACTGTAACAGACTGGCCTTGCTTGATTACACCGCGGTTCACGCGGCCAATGGCGATACGGCCCAGGTATTCGTTGTAGTCCATCAGAGTGACCAGGAACTGCAGCGGTTCTTCAACCTTCTCGGTTGGAGCCGGGATATGCTCAACGATGGTTTCATAAAGGGATAGCATGGTCTCATCCTGCTTCTCAGCATTCATGCTCGATGTGCCGTTAAGCGCAGAAGCATAGACTACAGGGAATTCAAGCTGATCGTCACTGGCTTCAAGCTCAATGAACAAGTCCAGCACTTCATCAATTACTTCCTTCGGACGCGCAGCCGGACGGTCAATCTTGTTCACGACTACGATTGGGGTCAGGTGCTGTTCCAGCGCCTTGCGGAGTACGAATTTGGTCTGCGGCATGCAGCCTTCATAAGCGTCAACAACGAGCAGTACGCCGTCAACCATCTTCATGATCCGTTCTACTTCGCCGCCGAAGTCAGCGTGTCCAGGTGTATCTACGATGTTAATCAGGAACTCTTTATAAGTGATTGCTGTATTTTTAGCTAGGATTGTAATTCCACGTTCCCGTTCGATATCGTTAGAGTCCATGGCGCGTTCCTGAACGTGCTCGTGCGCGCTGAAAATCCCGGACTGCTGGAGAAGCTGATCGACGAGTGTTGTTTTACCATGGTCAACGTGGGCAATGATCGCAATGTTACGGATATCTTTTCTTGAATGCATGATTTGTATCCAAATCCTCTCATTTATCAAATTAAAACTGTTTAAATTCTTAGCATGTCACGGCAGTCTCACAAAAGAAGCGCCAGGCAGAAAGCCGACGCTCCAACATTCCTTAATTTTATAGTGAAAGTACTATGAAAAGCAAGTCTTTTTCTGAAAAAAAACGTTGCCAAGTCCGCTTAAATTTTCTAATTTTGCCTCATGTCCAGCTCAGCGGTCTTGAATTGTCCTATCAGGGTGTGTAGACGATCTGTTCTACCAGCCACCGTTCCACTTCTTGCGGCTTCCCGGTCTGCCTCTTCCCAGCATCAGCCACAGTCCCGCAGCAACCAGCACAGCGCCGAGCAGATAGAGCGCACCAGTACCCAGCAGGGTGAAGATAACCAGCACTACACTAAGCAATCCAAGGATCACAGCGGCTGTAGTTAACCCTCCGGTTCTGCCTGAAGCATACAGCGAATATTCGTACAGTCCCACTGCGATCCCCAGCAGAAGAACAGGCCATAAGTATCTCATGAGGTCCCAGCCCCAGGTATTGCATAAGCCGAAGAGCAAGCCATACACCGATAGTATGCCCGCAGGAATGAGTACAGATGCAGAAGCGCGGCGGGTGAAAAAGAGCACATGCAGGAACAGGCCCGGAACCAGAATGATGAGCGGCCATAAGGCCCGTCCCAGAAAACCGAACACCCCCAGCTTGCCCAGCAGAATCACGAGCCCGGCGGCGGCGATGAATACACCCAGTTTCATGTCATTTTTGGAAGACATCTTTCACCTATCCCTTCAAAATTTCGTGTCTTTTCACCGGTCGGAGCCCCTTCAGCAGGCAAATCCGGCGACAGGTTTCCCTTTATTTTAGCTGATAAACGCATAAAACACCATCATTCTTCACACATCCCGGCGGGGCATTCTCGAAAAAAAAGAAATAAGGCTGCACCAAAAGCCTTCCAGCTTTTGGTACAGCCTTATTATTGCCGGTTATCTGCCTGCAGATACTTTTCTGTGCTTCAGCATGCCCGTGACAACCACAATAATGCCCAGCAGCATCGGCAGCATGGCATGAAGCGTCGGCAGCAGGAACGAAATCACCGGGCCGAATTTGGCATCCTGCAGCAGCATGTTCCCGGCGGTATACGCCAGAATATAGGCGCCGATGAAGACCAGCACCGGGAAGCGGTGCAGCCAGCCCACGATAATGCCGCTCCCCCAGACGACAATGGGAATGCTGATCGCAATCCCGATCACGATCAGTGCCAGATCCCCTTTGGCAAGCCCGGCAATCGCCAGTACATTATCCAGGCTCATGATGAAGTCCGCCAGCAGGATGGTGCGTACCGACTTCCATACGCTGGGGCTTCCCTCAATTCTCAGCTCTTCCTCGTCCTCAAGCAGCAGCTTGAAGGAAATCCAGAGCAGCAGCATGGCCCCTCCGGCTTCGATATAGGGAATCTTGAGCAGCAGCACTGCGGCGAAGGTCAGGATACAGCGCAGCGCGACTGCTCCGGCGGCACCCCACCAGACTGCCAGCTTCCTGTGCTTCTCTGGCAGATTCTTGCTGGCCATCGCAATGACCATGGCATTGTCTCCGCTGAGCACCAGATTAATCATTAGAATTTCACCAAGCAGCAATAATGAATCCATCCACCTCAGCCTCCCTGAACTCCATGTATCTACATGTATGCCGGGGGGCGACAAGCTATGCATCTTGTCCCGCTATTTTAGAAACTGCGCATGTATGGCCGGATTGCAGCGTATATCTATAGTCTCCCGCCTGACTCGCAGCAGGGGATAGCAAGCCACCAAATCTATAGGAGTGACCCGGGATGAATACATCCGCTACGGATTTCATATTATCTCTGCTAAATATCGTGTTCCTCGATTTGATTCTGGCAGGCGACAATGCCATCGTCATCGGCCTGGCCGCGCGGAACCTGCAAGGACAACGGCAGAAGCAAGCGATTCTGCTTGGCACAGGCGGTGCGGTAATCCTGCGGATTATCGCCACGATTCTTGTGGTGTGGCTGCTTAAGATTCCATGGCTGCTGGCAATCGGCGGGCTGCTGCTGATCCTTATAGCTTACAAGCTGCTGTCCGGCGGCAGTGCAGAGACGGATATTCAGGCCGGCGGAACGCTGTGGGCGGCTGTTAGGACAATTGTGATCGCCGACGCAGCCATGGGACTGGACAACGTCATTGCTGTTGCCGGCGCAGCGAATCATAATATTACGCTAGTGGTGCTGGGACTGCTGATCAGTGTGCCTATTGTGGTCTGGGGAAGTACCCTGTTTATCCGGTTAATCAACCGATATCCATGGATTATCTATCTCGGGTCAGGCGTACTCGGCTTCACAGCCTCCAGTATGATTGCCGGTGAGAAGTTCATCGCCCCTTACTTCAAGACACATCCGCTGCTGCACGTTCTCTTCATCGCCGCAGTAATTGCCGGTATCCTGGCTGCGGGACACTGGAAGCGCCGCCGGACACACCTCGCTGTTCAGAACCACTCTTCCTGAAGTCCTGCCTGCGCAGGTACCAAGTCCTCCGGCTTCTCATTGCCATAAGGTGTAATGAGTACGGTCTCGGTTCCGGCAACCGCCGTATCGAGTAAGGCCTGATAGCCCGGCAGCGTCGCTTCAATCTTGTCTACAATCCGCAGATTCGGATTCGTCGTCGGCGATTTGGGCACGAACAGCGTACAGCAATCCTCGTATGGCAGGATGGACAAGTCATACGTACCGATGGTCTGCGAGAGCTCCACAATCTCACTCTTGTCCATCATCACCAGCGGACGCAGCAGCGGCAAAGCCGTTGCACGCCCGATTACATTCATACTTGGCAGGGTCTGGCTGGCCACCTGGCCCAGACTATCGCCGGTAATCAGCGCAAGCGCCCCCTCCTTCTCTGCAAGGGCGGTAGCAATCCGCAGCATAGCCCGGCGCATGAGTGTAATGATCAGATTATCCTGCCCGATCCCGGTAAAAGAGGTCTGCACCTCCGTGAACGGAACCAGATGCAGCTTAATTACACCGGCATAACGCGACAAGATACGCGTCAAATCTACAACCTTCTGGCGGGCAAGCTCGCTGGTATATGGATAGCTGTAAAAGTGGACGCACTCTACCTCCAGCCCCCTGCGCATCGATGACCAGCCCGCAACCGGACTGTCGATCCCGCCGGAGAGAAGCAGCATAGCCTTGCCGTTCGTTCCCAGCGGGAAGCCGCCGACTCCGGCAATATTCTCACAGAAAATAAGAGTATGCTCTTCACGAATCTCAATCTTCAGCTCCAGATCGGGAGACTTCACATCTACCAGCAGCCCCGGATATCCCTGCAGCAGCGGTGTAGCTATAAGCTTATTCATCTCTATAGAGCCGTAAGGGAAGCCCTTCCACACCCGGCGCGCACTAACCTTGAAGCTGGTTCCCGCCGCCGGAGCAAGAAGGTGGAGGAAGGTCCGGCTGGCCGCAAGAATATCCTCGAATTCCGGCCGGGAGACTTTCACCGGGCTAATTGAGGCGATCCCGAATACTTTTACGAGCGCCTCTGTTAATTCTCCTGCGGGTTCACCGTTCAATTCGACGTAGATCCGCCCGAATTCCCGGGTCAGCTTCGCATTGGGATACGGCTTCACCATCTCCTTCACATGCCGCAGTACGGTCTTCTCGAACCGGCTGCGGTTCTTTCCTTTGAGAATGAACTCCCCGAAGCGCAGCAGGAGCATATCGGCATAGTCCATGCTGCTTCCGTATCCGGCATTCTGTGCTCCGCTACCTGTCTCAGTTGTTGTCATTGGTTATTTCATGCCTCCTTCTGCAATCTTCAAGGATTGGACGGCTGCCAGCAGCGCCTGCTCCAGCCTGCTCACATCCTGCTGTGTGTGACTGTCCCCCAGGCTGATCCGTATGCCGCCAAGCGCAGCAGCGGTATCCCTGCCCATGGACAGCAGAATCCGGCTCGGCTCGGCTTGGCGCGAGGAACAAGCGGAGCGTGTGGCAACCGCCATCCCGAGCTCTTCCAGCCTGCGGGCCAAGACCTCCCCCTTCATGCCGGGGTAAGAGAAGTGAACAATATGCGGCGCCCCGTCCTCCCTGCTGTTCAGTACAAGCTCTGGTATCCCTGCTATATAATTCTCCAGCTGTGCCTTGAGCGGACGAATCCGGTCGCTGAAGGCCACCCGCTGTTCCCCGCTCATCCGCATGGCCTTGGCTGAAGCTACAATATTCGGCACATTCTCTGTCCCGGCGCGCTTGCCCTGTTCCTGAGAACCGCCAGTCAACAAGGGAAACAGCGTGACGCCTTCTCTGACATAGAGAATTCCCGTCCCGCGCGGCCCGCGTAATTTATGCGCGGACAGGCTGTACAGATCTGCCTGCCAGGCCTTCAGTGGAGCCTCAAGCTTCCCGTAGCCCTGCACGCCGTCTACATGGAAGAGCGTCCGGCGGTTCACCGCCTTGACCAGTTGTCCGATCTCACGCAGCGGCTGTACCGTGCCGATCTCATTATTCACATGCATCACACTCACCAGCACCGTATCCGGCCGGACCGCAGCGGCAATCCGCGAGGGTTCGATCACTCCCTGAGAGTCAGGTGGTACGAAGGTAACCTCCCAGCCCAGCTTCTGCAGCTGAAGACAGCTCTCGTAGACCGAAGGATGCTCCAGCTCCGTGGTCACAATATGCCGCCCTCTGCTCTGATACTGCAGCGCAGCTCCTTTGACCGCCAGATTGTTGCTCTCGGTAGCCCCCGAGGTGAATAGTATTTCCTGCGGCAACACATCAAGCGCAGCTGCGCACACCTCACGCGCACGCTTGATCAGCTTGTCCGCCTCTTCTCCCGCCCGGTGCAGGGAAGAGGGATTGGCGAAGTGCTTCCTCATCACCTGCTCCAGCGTCTGCACAACCTCCTCATAGGGAGGGGCAGCAGCGGCATAATCCCAATACAGCATATATCGGCGTTCTCCTTTGTTGATCAGAATTCATAACTGCTTATATGTTGCAAAAAGGATCAAACGGCCTGCCCCCAAAGAAGCAGAGTGCAGATTCCGTTTGATCCTTATATTATACCGCGAATTGCGCGCGGGCGCGTTCTATTTTGGCAATGTAGGCCTGAGTCTCCTTCGGAAGCCCGGAGAGGTTCGCCATAAGCTCAGCATCGGTGCTGACTCCAAGCTTGTTCACCCGGCCCGGTCCGGCATTATAGGCGGCCAGCGCCATCTTCTCCTGTCCGTCATACCGCTTAAGCTGGTACGAGAGGTATCTTACGCCGCCGTCAATGCTCTGGGCAGGATCGAAGGGATCAGAGACACCCAGTCCGTTAGCCGTTCCGTCCATTAACTGCATCAGTCCCTTGGCACCGGCAGAAGATACAACATTCGGATTGAAGGAGGATTCCGTATCAATAACCGCCTTGATCAGATCAACCGGAACGCCATATTTTGCGCTGGCAGTCTGAATCAGCTGTTCATAATCCGTCGGCACGGTCTGCGTTATTTCCCCGGAAATGCCGCTATTCGCTTCTGCTGCTTCCCCAAGCTGCTGCCACAGCAGATTATCCATCGAAGAGGTACCTGCAAGAGCAACGTATGTGCTTTTATTGCTGCTGTCAGTGGCTTGAGACGTCCCGGCTGCCTGCTGAAGCATTGCAGTGAACGCCGCTGCCGAGGCACCGGTCACTCCGGGGTTCGATTGGGTATCCTCACGCTTCATGCTTGAGCTTCTCAGGTCTACCCATTTCAACTGACCGCTTGGCGCAGCGGCATTGATTGACATGCATTCATTCCCTCTTTCACACGAAGTCTTATATTTGAACTTTACTATTTATTCACAGCAATTACTATATGCCTAAGCGAAAAAACAGACCTCAGACCTGCATAGTTAGGTCTGATAGCCTGTTTTGAAAATCGGATGTGCAGATTCAGCCGGCTCTAACGGGCAAAAGGAATTAAGACAAAATAGCTTAAAGTGGATACAATCCCCAGCCCCATCGACCAGGCCCCGGCTGATTTTTGTCCTCTGGCATAGGCATAATACCCCAGAACAGCGGCAATCGGCCCCAATATAATGGACCAGATGAATAAGGATACTACACCGAAGCCCAGGCCGATATAGCCGATACTCCTGTCCTCTCCCTCTCTTACGCGGCCTGTTGTCCGCTGAGCTTCGCCGCTCCGTTCCATAGTGCTCTGAAGCTGCGACGGGAGCGGACTGAGCTCGGCGGCATACTCCTCATTGTGGCTCCGGTCCCGGCGGGGGTAATCGACTCTGCTGCGCGGGCGCAGGATAACCTTTCTACGGGCGGAACGGTCCACTTTGGGTTCATCATTCGGATTATCCATAAGGGCCTCCTTCTCAGGCGTTCGGCTTGAACGTCAGACAACAGGTTGCGGACGAGGTTCCGGCATGATCATGATGATTACCCGCCGTCAGCTCCTCTGCGTATTCCTCCATATAACGGCTGCCTGCATGCTGATCGATCTCAATGACAATTTCCTCGGCACGGCACAGGTTCTGTTCTCCCCAAAAATGACAGTTGCTCACACTACACTTCACAAGCGGTTTTGTCATAATGATCACCTCGTCATGTATTATGCCCGCTGCGAATTCTGGATATGCGGCTAAGGGCTGCCTGAAGACGGCAAAAAGACCGCCCCAAGCAGCCCTATCGGCAGTTGGGACAGTCTTTTACAGAATTAAGATTATAGACGGGACAATGGATTACACCTGATTCTGCATCCGCTTCTCTGTCAAATAATCATTCTCATAATAAGTCAGATCATCACGCAATTCTTCATACACCTTGGTGATCTCCATAATGATGTCGCGTGCCGGACGCACAGGCTTTTTACGGAAACGAATCGCATCCTGCCCGGTATAAGCGTAACGTCCATCCTCCGAATAACTCTCATTTTTAGGATAGAAGAAGTTATTAACTCCTAGATGATATACATTATATAGCGCTTTTTGCGCGAAAGGTTCATCGAAGGTAGCGCGGCGCAGTGCAAGCCCAAGCTTCTCATAAGACATTTCCGAGAACACCAGCAGATGGCGGAGATCCGACAAGAACCCCCGATAGAAATGCAGCGTTTCTTCATCCTCTTCGGTAACAAGCTGCGGAAGTGCATGCTCATTCAGGAACAGTTCCATTTTGTCGATAACGGATTTAAGCTTCTCTCTCGTGGATTCACACAATTTCTGCACACTTACTGCTGACATGGCGGTTGCTCCCCCTTATTGTACCTTGCATTAGTAGTTGTTAATGACACTTAGACATTGCAGTTGTACTCTCTTGATAGTATCACAAAATCTCGTAAGCCTCCACCGTACTGATACCGGAGAAGAATCCTTCTTCTGAAAAGAACATTACAAGCCTCGGAAGGCGCTTTCTTTTTGATATTAACATAAAACCAAGGACGGCGGTAGCCTTTTCGTAAGATGTATAAAACAGGCTCTTGCTCCGAACCCTAACCGGTATATGAAAACAGGAAGGAGCGGAAATCATGTCACGTAAAAATTTTACCGTCGCCGGTGTAGTCACTGCCGCGCTGACCGTACTGCTGCTCACCTTCGCCCTGCGTCCGGAAGGCAGCGGCGGTACCCTCCGGCAAGCGTCTGTGCCTAATCCCGCTCAGGAAAAAGTGATCAAGAAAACCACCCTTGTGCAGGATGTAACGGCCACTGACAAGCTGAACCGCATCGATGTAAACAGACATCTGAGCACCCTGCTGGCCGATATGCATCACGCTTCGCCTGAAGCTATCTCAGCATATGCACAGAGCCTTCAGGAGGGGCACGGGCATATTACCATGCTGATGCTGGTGGATTTCAACACCCGTAAGACAACCACCTTCAAATCTTCACTGCCGGAAGGAACCGACCAGGAGAATAAGCAGCTGCTTCATTATCTGAACACGGCCAAAGCTGCGATCAAAGGCCACCAGTCCTATGAATCCCCTTCGTTCATCATCGGCGACAAAAAATACTATTTCGTGGCCCAGCGTAACCGGGAGGGCCAAATCGCTGTCATCGCTCTGATTAACCAGAAGATTCTGGACCGCGTCGCGCTGCATCAGCTCAAGAATCTGCGGCTCATCCCATACCCGAAGGAAGGCAAGTACCGGGTGGAATCCGTCCACGCCGATACCTTGAAGGACATCACGGTCAAGACCGGACATGACAATGAGAATGCCAGCCATTACTACGAGAATGAGATTGTCGTCCGCTTCCCGAACGGGCATCCCACGGCGGCACAGCTTCAGACCATCGCCGCCGATATCCGCTGCAAGGAGCCTCGCAAGCTGGGGTATGCTTATATTTTCCGGTCGGATAAGATGAGTTACTCTCAGCTCAAGACCTACTTCGCCAATAAGTGGCATCCGCTGTACGCAGAGCCTCACTATATGTACTTAACCAATGATGCGGTCAGCGAAAATACGGGAGCGAATGTAATTACGCCCAATGACCTGCTCTTCTCCACTTACCAGTGGAATCTGCCGGCAATTGAAACCCCGCAGGGCTGGAACCTGTCCAAGGGCAGCAAGGAGATCGTAATCGCCGTTGTGGATACCGGTGTTCAAGCGAACCACCCGGATCTGAAGGGGCAGCTGCTTAAGGGGTACAATGCGATTACCAGCGGCAGTACGCCGGATGACGATGTCGGACATGGCACTCATGTGGCCGGCATCATCGGAGCGTTAACCAATAATGAAGAAGGGGTCGCCGGCATTAGCTGGTATAACAAGATCCTTCCGGTAAAAGCGCTGGATAATGCCGGGGCGGGCACCACCTATTCGGTGGCCGAAGGCATTATCTGGGCGGCAGATCAGGGGGCTAAGGTGATTAATCTCAGCCTGGGCAACTATGCCGACTCGCAGTTTCTGCATGATGCGATTAAGTATGCCTATGACCGGGATGTAGTGATTGTCTCCGCTTCCGGCAATGACAATACGGAACGGCCGGGATACCCCGCAGCCTATGAAGAGGTGATTGCAGTCGCCGCAACGAATGCGGCAGGAGAGCGTGCTTCCTTCTCTAATTACGGGGATTACATCGATGTGGCTGCACCCGGGGAGAGCATTGCCAGCACCTATCCCGATAATCAGTATGCCGCGTTATCCGGCACCTCGATGGCCAGTCCCCATGTAGCGGCGCTGGCCGGACTGGTGCGCTCCTTGAATCCTGCACTGACGAACAAGGAAGTGACCGCGCTCTTGACCTCTAATGCCATCGATCTGGGCACCGCCGGCCATGATAAATATTACGGCTGGGGCCAGGTGGATATCTACCGTACCCTGCAGGCCGCAGGAGGAGGCCAGGTTCCGCTCCAGCTGTTCCCGCAGCAGGTCGGCAAACAGCTCGATTCCATACAATAAGCTGCGGCCGTTAGCTGTTAAGAGCGCAGATGCCGTTCCAGCAGCAGCAGGAACCGGCGGAGTCCGCGCTCCATCCCCTCCTGCGTCAGCTGCGAATAGCTCAGCCGGATATGCCTGGAGGGTATATCCCCGGCATAGCAGACATCGCCCGGGAGGAAGGATATCCCTTCCTGCTCGGCCAGAGCATGCAGCTTCGTAGTCCCGGGGGATTCCGGCAGCTGCAGCCACAGATTCAGCCCGCCCCCCGGCAGCTGCCAGGTTACCCCGGCCGGAGCATACTGCTTCAGCAGCTTCGCTGCCGCCTCCATGCGGACACGCAGCGCTGACCGCAGCTTCGCTGCGTACCCGTCATACTGGCGCTCGATGAAGGGCAGCACTGCCCTCTGGGTCAGCAGCGGACTGCCGAGATCACTGGCAGACTTGGCGGCGATTAGCCTGGAGAGGATATTGCCCTCAGCGGCCACACAGGCGATCCGGCAGCCGGGGGCGAGGACTTTGCTGAAGCTCTTCATGTAGACTACATGCCCGGCGGTATCCAGCGATTTAATGGACGCCGGGGGCGGCTGATGGAAGTACAGGTCACTGAACGGATCATCCTCCACAATGAGACAGCGGTAGCTGCGGGCAAGCTCCAGCAGACGCTGTCTTCTTGGCATGCTCAGCGTGACCCCGCTCGGATTCTGGAAGGTCGGATTGGTGTAGATGAGCTTAGGCGGCCTCCGGTCACACATCGCTGTAAGCCGGTCCACCCGCATGCCCTCCCCGTCCATTGGAACGAAGATCATCTCAGCCCCCCGCCCGGCAAAAACATCAATCGCCCCCGTATAGCTGGGCGCCTCCAGATACACCGTATCCCCCGGACCGACAAAGGTCCGGGCGACCAGATCGATCCCCTGCTGTGCGCCGCTTGTGATCATCAGATCACCGGAGCTAAGCTGTATTCCCCGGCTCTGCAAATGCTTGCGCATTACCTCGCGCAGCTCCGGGTCACCCTGAAAATTACCATAGGTGGCCATCAGCTCAGGCTGCTCCTTCACAAGTGCAGCCATAGTCATGCCAATTGGCCCGAGCGGAAGCAGACTGCTGTGAATGGAGGCCAGATGAAAGGGATAGTCCACCTCAGAATAATCGAAGTTACGCCACAGCTGGGCCCGTGGCAGATAGTCATCATATCCGTCCTGCCACCTTACCTCTGCACCTTGCCTGTTCCGCTCCCATTCTGCCACATAGCAGCCTTTACCCTGGCTGCACAGAATATGACCGCGCTGCTCCAGGTCAGCATAAGCCTTGCTTACCGTCACCTGGCTCACCTTCAAGGAGGATGACAGACCTCTAACGGACGGCAGCCGCGTGCCCGGCTGGAGCAGCCCCGAGGTGATCCGCTGCGCGATCGTCTCACTGATCTGCCGGGGCAGCGATTTGTCGCCGCTGCGGAGTAAATCAATATGCATGGCCTGCCTCCTCTTAACTGTTATATTTACCGCTTTACTGTTATACCGCTATACCGTTATGATACTACAAAATTCAGAATAGCAGGGAGCATGAATATGAAGATCAACTATGCGGACATGACGAACCACCTGGGGTCCTCCGCAGTCCGCGATATCCTTAAGATCACACAGGGCAAGGACATTATCTCGCTTGCCGGCGGGCTGCCTGCCGAGGAGCTGTTTCCGGCAGAGGTGATCCGGGAGGCTTACAGCCGCGTGCTGACAGGCGAGCCTTCTGCGCTGCAATACGGACTGACAGAAGGCTATCTTCCGCTGCGTGAACAGATCGCCGCCAGACTGGGGCAACAGGGCATCCCTGTCTCCTCCGATGAAATGATCCTCACTACCGGCTCCCAGCAGGCCATAGATCTGCTCTGCAGAATTCTGCTCGATCCGGGAGACACTGTACTCGTAGAGGCACCGACCTATCTGGCCGCCTTGCAGGTACTGGGTTCTTACCGTGCAGACATCCAGGTTGTGAAGAGCGATGAAGAAGGGCTGCTGCCGGAGCATCTCGAAGAGCAGCTTCGGGTACACCGCCCTAAGCTCTTGTACGCCGTTCCCACCTTCAACAACCCTTCTGGCGCAACCTGGAGTAAAGTACGCCGTGAACAAGTGGTGGAGCTATGCCGGAAATACGGTGTGCTGATGCTGGAGGATAATCCTTACGGAGAGATTAGATTCGATGAATCTCCGGGAGCCTATACGCCGACCCTCACAGCCATCGACAGGAATCTGGGCGGTGATCCCTGCGTGGTGTATACAGGTACTTTCTCCAAGATCGTAGCTCCGGGACTGCGCACCGGCTGGATCGTTGGCCCTGCTGAATTGGTCAAGATGATCGCCAGAGCCAAGCAAGCCGCCGATTTGCACTCCAGCACCATCGATCAGCGCGCCCTGCATGAGCTGCTGCGCACCTTCGATCTTGAAGGCCATATCCGGCTGGTCTCCCGGGAATACAAGTCACGGATGCAGCTGCTATCAGCAGAGCTGGCTTCACAGAACTGGCAGGATACCTCCTTCCTGGAGCCGCGCGGCGGCATGTTCCTGTGGCTGAGCCTGCCTGCCCGGATTCATACCGCCGAGCTGCTGCCGCTTGCCGTGGAGCAGGGCGTTGCCTTCGTTCCGGGCGAAGTTTTCTATTCGGAGCAGCCCATGAAGAATACGATGCGCCTGAATTTCACCCATACCCGGCCGGAGCTGCTGCCGCTCGCTGTGCAGCGCTTGTCCACTGCGCTGTCCCGGTATGAGGAGCGTCTGTTGCCGTTGTAACGGAATCTGCTTAAGGAACATGGGAACATCCTCTCTGGCGGCGTCTGCGATATGGCTTTTTCGCAGACGCCGTCTTGTGCAGGAACTCCACCTTCAAAACCCTCATTTGTAACGCTATGTGGACTGAGAAGACGTTATTTTGCTAAAAATAAACCTTTTCTACTCCTTACGGACTGAGGGGCCGCTATTGGGTCGCTAGGAACGCAAAAGGAAGCAAAATTTGTTTGTTAAGGGCCACTGAGTCCGCATAGCTTACAAAATAGGCTCATTGCCCGAATTAACGGCTTTTGAGTCCGCGAGTGAAGAGGCTGAGGTATATGATATGGACTTATGACAAAAAGGCGGCCCCCGAAGGAGACCGCCGTCTTATTGTCTGTATGTGTCATAATTAATTACTGCACTGTGCTTATAAAAGTTGTCAGTTAGGAAAGTTTGCCGTAAGCCGGGTTCTGTGCTCGTTGTGGTTCAGACGGGAACTACCCTCCCACCATAAGCGACAATCATCTATCTAGGCCATACATTACTGCACAGCTCCAGCGACCAACCTAGACACGCCTCAGGCGAAGGCTGCGGCTTCCGGTTAGGGAAGCGGCTGCGTCTCATTAGGTCTTGCTCCAGATGGGGTTTACCAGGAACGAAGTCACCAGCGTTCCTCGGGGTCTCTTACACCTCGGTTCCATCCTTGCCTGTGCCGCCCGAAAGCGGCCATCGGCGGTCCATTTCTGTGGCACTATCCTTCGGCTCGCGCCGACTGGACGTTATCCAGCACCCTGCCTTGTGGAGCCCGGACTTTCCTCCCGCATACGCTCTCACGCATACCGGCGATTGTCTGTCAAACTTTCCGAAACAACATTGTATATTATACAGATATGCCGCCCGGCGCACAAGTGTAAATAATAACAGCCTACAGGAATGTAAAAGGCTCGGTATCCGGCTGCGAGGCATGCACTGCCGTGCCGTACTTATGCTCCGTCAGCTTGCCGGCCAGAAACTCCGCTACCTTCACCTTCATGATCTTCTCCGCATTATGGCCCGGATCGATCAGGGCGATTCCCGCGAGGTGCGCATCCTGTGCGGTATGGTAATCAATATCGCCGGTCACCAGCACATCCGCTCCCTTGAAGATAGCGCTGCTGTAGTACTTGGCACCGGACCCGCCCATGACTGCCGCCTTGCGGATCTTGCGGTCCAGATCTCCAACTACCCGCACGCACTCCACATCCAGCCCGCGTTTGACCGTATCGATGAACTCACCAAGCGTCACCTGCTCCTTCAGCTTCCCCACTCTTCCAAGTCCAAGGCTGCGGCCTTTGAGGTCCATGGAATACAGATCATAAGCCACCTCTTCATACGGATGAGCCTTCAGCATGGCCTGTACCACCTTGTTACGGATCGTATGCGGCACAATCGTCTCGATGCGGACCTCTTCAGCCCGCTCCAGCTTGCCAGGCGTGCCGAGATACGGGTCCGTGCCCTCCTGGGGAATGAAGGTGCCATAGCCTTCGATATTGAAGCTGCAATGGCTGTAATTGCCGATCCAGCCTGCCCCGGCGTTCAGGATGGCATCCAGCACCTTCTGGTGATGATCCTTCGGCACGAATACAACCAGCTTGGACAGCTGCTCGGTATGAATATCCTTGATCGGTGCACCGTTCTCAATGCCCAGCGCCTCGGCCATCCAGTCGTTCATTCCGCCTTCGGCCACATCCAGATTCGTATGGCTGATATACACGGCAATGTCGTTTTTGATCAGCTTCTCATATAAGCGGCCTGCCGGGGTATCCGTCAGAATCCCTTTGATCGGCCGGAAAATCACCGCATGATGGGCAATGATCAGATTACAGCCCTTGGCAATCGCTTCGTCCACAATGCTCTCATTGACATCCAGCGCCACCAGCACCCCGGTAATTTCCTTCTGGAGACTGCCGACCTGAAGCCCGACATTATCCCATTCCTCCGCCAGATGCTTCGGGGCAAGCTGCTCCATATATCCAATTACGGTCTGTCCTTTGGCAAACATTCCAGCACCTCCGCAATCCGTTTAATCTGAAGTCTGATCTTGCTGCGCTTCTCCTCAGCCGCCTCCAGCTCCGAACGTGCGAGCGAGGCCAGGATGCTCTCCAGCTTGGAGATTTCACCCTGCCATTTGGCAGCGAATACTTCATTCGGCGCTTGCAGCAGCAGCGGTCCCATCTCCAGCAGCAGCGCCTGATCAAGGGCTACCTTCCCTCCGGCAAGCAGACGTCCACTGTACAACTGTTCATTTGTCCCCGCCGCTTCAGTGCCCTCGGGAACCGCAGTCAGGATCTCATAGATTTTGCCGTCTTCCTCCAAAATATGCTCCGAGACCAGCACCCAGCTGTTAGCAAGCAGCCAGCGGCGCAGAATATCTTCGCCTACATTGGGCTGCAGCGCGAGCGTCTTCACCCCGGCCAGCTTGCCGAGCTTCTGCCCGCGGTCCAGAATCGCCGCGATCAGTGAGCCGCCCATCCCGGCAATGGTAATGCAGTCCGTTTCCCCCGGCTCCAGCACCTCCAGCCCGTCTCCGCGCCGTACAGCGATCTTTGCACCGAGTCCTGCTTCCGCAACACCACGACGCGCCGCTTCATAGGGTCCCGGATTTACTTCTCCGGCAATAGCCGAAGGCACCCGGCCGCTCTTCACAGCGGCAACAGGCAGCAGGGCATGATCTGAGCCGATATCGGCAAGTCTGCTGCCCGCAGGGACCTGCTCCAGCAGCAGCTGAAGCCGGTCAGATAATTTTACGTTGTTCATGAGGCCACCCACGTTATCCATTTTTTTCTGAAGAGGAACAGCAGCGCAAGGCCCACTGCAATCTTCAGTATTAATATCAGCGAGGTCCATTCCGGGAATCCCGCTCTGAGCCATAGCGCATCCACCTCCGGCATCAGCCAGAGGGCAGCACCCGCCCCCAGGTACACCCCAGAGACCCCGCTAACCTTGTGATACATCAACCAGCTCATCCAGATCATCAGCACACACAGCGGAAGCCAGAGCAGCTCCAGCTCCAGAAGAGAGGCATCCGGCCGGACATGTCCGAAGAATCCTGCATAGAGCAGAGCCCAGAAGGCATATCCGCAGAAATGAAGCAGCCCGATGCGCAGAAAAAAACCAAGCACACACCACAGCAGCCCGCAGGCCGCAATCAGCAGCGGTGTCCAAAAATCAGCATCCAGCTTATGCAGCTCAATGAGCCACAGTCCGAATCCCAGCGTTAAAATGCTGCCGATTCCCGCCAGCATCAGACTGATTGTCTTGTTGCGGTTCAGGTAAATCGCTGAATATCCATAACAAATAATTAGGACACTGAGCGCTGTTGCAAGTTGCAAAGGCCAGGGAAAAACGCTAAAATAAAGACTAATCAAGAAAATCAAGGAAATAATTCCAAAACCAAACAGCCAAATTTTGATGCTTCCCTGCTGGAGATTCCGTAACGATACCGGATTGCTGTCCTTCACCTCTGCCTGATCATCATACAGGTTAGTCAGGAAGTCACAATATTGCTCGGGCAAAAGCTTGCTTCTTCTCCAGTATTGTATTTCTCTTAATATAGTATCACGTTTCTCCAGGTTCAACCGGCATCCCTCTTTCTAGAACTTGCCATCCCTACATTAGAAGCTCCCGCACACGGCGGGACTCCAGCATTGGTGAATCCCCTTGACAACATAATAGGACCTCCTGCCACCGTGCAGCAGAAGGTCCCGGTTGTACGGTCTATTCAAGGAAATCCTTCAGCCGCTTACTGCGGCTGGGGTGACGCAGCTTACGAAGCGCTTTGGCTTCGATCTGGCGAATCCGCTCGCGGGTTACGCCGAACACCTTGCCCACTTCCTCAAGTGTTCTCGTCCGTCCGTCATCCAGTCCGAAGCGCAGGCGGAGCACATTCTCTTCACGCTCAGTCAGCGTGTCCAGCACATCCTCCAGCTGTTCCTTCAGCAGCTCATATGCCGCTGCATCCGCAGGCGCCAGCGCCTCCTGGTCCTCAATGAAATCTCCCAGATGCGAATCATCTTCCTCACCAATCGGTGTCTCCAGCGATACCGGCTCCTGGGCAATCTTCATGATCTCTCTAACCTTCTCAACGGTAAGCTCCATCTCCGCTGCAATCTCTTCAGGCGACGGCTCGCGTCCCAGCTCCTGCAGCAATTGGCGGGAGACCCGGATCAGCTTGTTGATGGTTTCAACCATATGCACCGGAATACGGATCGTACGCGCCTGGTCGGCAATCGCACGCGTAATCGCCTGACGAATCCACCAGGTTGCATAAGTACTGAATTTGAAGCCTTTGTTATGGTCAAACTTCTCAACTGCCTTGATCAGACCCATGTTGCCTTCCTGAATCAGATCCAGGAACAGCATGCCGCGTCCGACATAACGCTTGGCGATACTGACCACGAGCCGCAGGTTCGCTTCTGCCAGTCTCCGCTTCGCTTCCTCATCACCATTCTTGATCCGCATCGCCAGTTCCACTTCATCGTCAGCCGATAACAGCGGCACGCGGCCGATTTCCTTCAGATACATCCGGACGGGATCGTTGATTTTGATCCCCGGAGGCAGCGACAGATCATCGTCGAAGCTGAAGTCGTCTCCTTCTTTGTCCTCATTGTCTTCGCTTGGACGGAGGCTGTTCACCTCTTCATCGTTCTCATTGACAACCTCGATCCCCAGATCGCTCAGCTGCTCGTAGAATTCCTCCATCTGCTCGGGGTCTTGATCGAATGGCGACAATTTCTCCATGATATCTTTGTAATTAAGTGATGATCTTTTCTTCCCGTGATCAATAAGCTGATCCTTAACCTGATCCAGAGTAAATTCCGCTTCCAGTTCAGTGTGCTGATCGTTCGCCATAATTCGACTCCCTCCTCCCTAGGTACATCCTGTCAACAGCTCATTGTCTCTCTAGGGCTAAAATTTCACTTGCTATTTGTGCTG
The DNA here is from genome assembly GCF_038006885.1 of Paenibacillus sp. FSL R7-0302. Lineage (NCBI taxonomy): Bacteria > Bacillati > Bacillota > Bacilli > Caryophanales > Paenibacillaceae > Paenibacillus > Paenibacillus sp. FSL R7-0302. The sequence continues at coordinate 1,065,101 of NZ_JBBOWB010000001.1, read as the reverse complement.
CACGCAAAAAGTCACCGGATTTCTCCGCCTGAATCATCTCTTCACGCTTGGGTTCAATTTTGCGCTGCAGAGGATACTTCCGCACTTCACGAATACAATCGTCCAGAACCTGGGTATTCCAGTCCGGAGGGGTATCCATCATGGAGATGGCCGTTGCGGTCTTCTCCAGACGGTCGTCCTGAAGCGATGATAGGAACCGGCTGATGCCGGGTGGTTTGCCTTGCGCATAATAAGCATATAGATAAGCGGCGATTGCCGCATGATCATCAATATTGAACTCTTCTCCGAGCCGTTCACCCACATAGGCCGCCGCTTCCGGGTCTTGAATCATGAATGATAACAGGCGCCGTTCCGCAACATGGTAAGCAGGCAGTAAGGTAGGTGTCTGCACTTGCCCTTTTTTATGCCTACCATTATTCCACCTATTATCGTTATTATCCCCTTCGGGGTTGTTTTTTTGCATGGAGGCCCGAAGTAAATTACAATCCTGCTTCAGACTGTCGTAGGACAGCTCAAGCTCGGAGGCGATTTCCCGCAGGTACACCTCCCGCTCCGTTGAAGAAGGGAGCCCGGCGATAATCTCCAGAGCCTCCTTGACATAGGCAATTTTGCCGTCTTCCTCTAGGAGTATATGGTTTTTTTTCAGATATATAAGCTTAAATTTGATGGAGGACACGGCAGAGTCAATCACTTGTTCCCTGAATCTGTCCCCGCCATGCCGGGAGATGAATTCATCCGGGTCCAGGCCGCTGGGAAGCAGGGCTACCTTGACCCGCAGACCGCTGGCTTCCAGGATAGGAATGGCCTTAAGGGCCGCAGCTTGTCCAGCCTTATCTCCATCATAGGCAAGCACAATCTCATCTCCAAGGCTCTTCATCAAGCCCACGTGACCCTCGGTGAGCGAGGTTCCCATCGTGGCTACCCCGTTCTGCACACCTGCCTCCCAAGCCGAAATGACATCACCGTATCCCTCGAACAGGACGATTTGCCGCGTTTTGCGGATGGATGCTTTGGACTGGTGCAGATTGTACAGAATGCGGCTTTTGTTAAATAACCGGCTCTCGGGAGAGTTCAGGTACTTCGGCTGCCCCTCCCCGAGAATACGTCCGGCGAAGGCGATCGTCTTGCCCATGCGGTTCGCAATCGGAAAAATAACCCGGCCGCGGAAGCGGTCCAGATATCCTTTGCCTTCCCCTCGGGCAGACAATAGTCCGCCCTTCTCCATCTCGGCGAGATCGAAGCTGCGCTTCTCCAGAAACTGCAGCAGCGTATCCCAGCGGTCCGGCGCGTAGCCGATCTGGAACTGGTCAATCATTTTGTCGCTGAAACCCCGGGTTCTTAAGTAATCCATGGCGGCAGTGCCGTATTCCGTGTTTTTCAGCAAAAAATGATAAAACTTCGCCGATAATTCATACGCCTGAATCAGCCGGTCCCGCTCGGGATCGGGGGCAGCAAGCGCCCCGCCTCTCCCCTCAGGAACAGGGATATCACTCTCTTCCGCCATGATTCTGACTGCTTCGGGGAAGGATAATCCTTCGATTTCCATCCTGAATTTGATGGCATTTCCGCCCATACCGCAGCCAAAGCAATGAAAGACTCCCCGGTCAGGGGTGACAGTGAAGGAAGGGGACTTCTCCGAATGGAACGGGCAGAGGCCCCATAAATATTTACCCTGCTTGGACAAATGGACAACCTTGCTGACTGTATCGACAATATCATGCCGCGCCAGCACGTTCTCGATAACCTCTTCGGGAATAGGACCATGTCCGCTAGCCACTTCAACCACCTTCATCTCTTAACAGTTAAATATAATTCGCTATAGCTGGACATTCTCCTGCAAAATTGTTAAAAGTTTTGTCAGTTTATGTTGAAAAAGATTTTTTTCCTCTGCGGTAATCGCTTTGGGACCCTTGGAATAGTGCCCGCGCCTGCGTTCAACCGCCTTGGCATGCCTGCTCTCCAGCATAAAATCCATGGTAGAATTCTCATATTCCTGGCCCCGGTTCGAAAGTGCAAGGCAGCGTTTGCCCAGCGCCAGCGCCGCCAGTCCATAATCCTGCGTAATTACGATATCCCCTGCAGAGATATGATTGGCGATATAGAGGTCGGCACTGTCTGCCCCGCGGTCCACCTGAACCACCGTAACGCCTTCTTCCGCCCTCAGCACATGATCATAGGAGGAGACCATCAGCACCGGAAGCCCGAATTCGCGCGCCACGGTAATAATCTCCTGCTTAACCGGACAAGCATCCCCGTCCACAACAATCTTTCTTAGCCGGGAAGTTCCCAAGCTCACCTCACCAAATTCCTGTGTAATATATATTACGCTCAACCGTTCAAAAATCCTTCTTTGGTAAAGCATAAATACGGAACGAATGTCAACTTACGCATTGGCACCGTTCCGTATATTTATACCCTAAACCCTCGATCTATACCATAAAATCACAAACATTACTTAAAACCTGCCTGAATTACCACACCAGCTTGCCGAAATCAGCAAACAACCTGGAGTCGGTATGAATGCCGGCCAGCAGCGCCAGACGGTTCGAGCGGACGGCTTCGTCTTCGGCCATAACCATAACCGAATCGAAGAATCCGGTAACCGCGGCTTCAAGTCCCGACAGAATCTGCAGGGCTTCAGCGGCATGTCTGGAAGCAAGGGCTGCGCGGTAAGGCTCATGAATACTCTGCCAAGTCGCGTACAGCTTCTGTTCCGCTTCTTCCTTAAGCAGGGCCGGGTCGATAACTGCACCCTCCGGAGCTTTGGCGGCCAGATTGCTGACACGGGTCAGTGAATCCACAGTAATTTTGAAATCAGCCTGATCGGTTACGGCGTTCATCAAAGCCAGACTTCTGCTAACTACATCAACGATATCATCAAATCCTGCCGCAAGCGCTGCATCTACAACATCATAACGTACATTGTTGTCAGCTAGCAGGCGTTTGACGCGCAGACCGAAGAACTCGTACAGAGTTATACGCAATTCAGGGGTGAAATGTTTCTCTGTACGGAAACTTTCATGAACTTCCAGTGCCGCTGCAAAAATCTCCTGCAGGCTTAGGCTCAGCTGATGCTCCAGTACGATCTGGACAATCCCTGCTGCCTGACGGCGCAGGGCATAAGGGTCCTGGGAGCCGGTTGGAATAATTCCGATCGAGAAACAGCCGACAATCGTATCGATTTTATCAGCAAGGCTGACTACAAGACCTGCCTGTGTAGAAGGAACAGCATCTCCGGCGAAGCGCGGCTGATAATGCTCGAAGACCGCTTTGGACACCCGTTCTGCTTCCCCAGCCTTGCGGGCATAATCCTCACCCATCGTGCCTTGCAGTTCAGGAAACTCACCTACCATCTGGGTTACCAGATCGAATTTGCAAATATCCGCTGTACGGCTCACTTCCGCAGCAGCTTCTGAAGACAGCTCAAGCTTCACCGCCAAGCGGTCAGCGATGGCACGGATACGGCGCACTTTGTCACCTACACTGCCCAGCTCTTCATGATAGACGATATTCTCCAGCTTGGCCAGAGCATCATTAATCTGCAGCTTCTGGTCTTCTTCATAAAAGAATTTGGCATCCGACAAGCGCGCACGCAGCACCTTCTCGTTCCCCTTGGCGATGACATCCAGCGATACCGCATTCCCGTTACGTACTGTTACGAAGAACGGCAGCAGCTTGCCGTCTTCACCAAATACCGGGAAATAACGCTGATGCTCACGCATCGAGGTGATCAGCACCTCCTGCGGAATATTCAGGAAGGCCGGATCAAAGGTACCGAACAGCACAGTCGGCGTCTCTACCAGGAACAGGACCTCTTCCAGCAGATCCTCCTTGATCGCAATCTTCCAGTTCTTCTCTTCCGCAAGCTTATGAATACCGCTTAGAATCAGCTCTTCGCGCTCCTTCACATCCACCAGCACATGCTGGCTGCGCAGAGCTTCAACGTATGCAGCAGGCTCTGCGATCACAGCTTCTTCACCGAGGAAACGGTGGCCGCGGCTCACCTTGCCCGCCTTGACTCCGGTAATCGTAAGGTCAATGATCTCTTGGCCGAAGAGAGCTACCATCCAGCGGATCGGACGGACGAACTTGAAATCATAAGCGCCCCAGCGCATATTTTTCGGGAAGGTCATGCTGCTGACAATGCCCGCCAGGCCTTCGGAGAGCAAGGAGGCTGTCTCGATGCCGGTGCTGCTCTTGGTCACATAGATGTATTCCACGCCTGCCAGTTCCTTGAACGTGAACTGCTCCGGCGTGGCGCCCTGACTGCGGGCAAAGCCTAATGCAGCCTTGCTCCATTCGCCGCTGGCATCCAGTGCGATTTTGCGTGACGGGCCTTTGACCTCTTCGCTTACATCCTCTTGGCGCTCTGCGGCATCCTTCACCAGTACGGCAAGGCGGCGCGGTGTTGCATATGCACTGACGCCCTGATGACTGATCCGTGAGGCCTCCAGCCATTTCGCCGTTCTGTCCTTCAGTTGCTCCATCGCCGCGCGGATAAAGCGTGCAGGGATTTCCTCCAGACCGATCTCGAACAGAATATCCTTAGACATGGTCAGCACCTTCTTTCTTCAGCAGCGGGAAGCCCAGCTTCTCGCGTTCCTCCAGATATGTCGCCGCTACGGTGCGGGCCAAATTGCGTACTCTCGTAATGAAGCCTGTGCGTTCCGTTACGCTGATTGCGCCGCGCGCATCCAGCAGGTTGAAGGTATGCGAGCATTTCAGCACGTAATCATACGCCGGGAAAACTAAATGGTTCTCCATCGCTCTGCGGGCTTCCTCTTCGTAGGTGTTGAACAGGGTGAACAGCATTTTGACGTCCGAGACTTCAAAGGTGTAGGTGGAATGCTCAACCTCCGGCTGATGGAACACATCTCCGTACGTCATGCCGTCTACCCATTCCAGGTCAAATACATTTTCCTTATCCTGAATATAGGAGGCCAGACGCTCCATCCCGTAAGTGATCTCCACGGCTACCGGACTTGCTTCAATTCCGCCGACCTGCTGGAAGTACGTGAACTGGGTAATTTCCATACCGTCCAGCCACACTTCCCAGCCGAGACCCGCACAGCCCAGAGACGGATTCTCCCAGTTGTCTTCAACAAACCGCACATCATGCAGCAGGGGATCTACGCCCAGTGCCTTCAGGCTATCCAGGTACAGCTCCTGAATATTGTCCGGGGACGGCTTGATGATCACCTGGAACTGGTGATGCTGATACAGGCGGTTCGGGTTCTCCCCGTAACGGCCGTCGGACGGACGGCGTGAAGGCTCCACATAAGCAACCTTCCACGGCTCCGGACCCAGGGAACGTAAAAAAGTCATAGGGTTCATCGTGCCCGCCCCTTTTTCCGTATCATACGGTTGGACGAGAATACAGTTCTGGGCGGCCCAGAATTGCTGCAGGGTCAGAATCATCTGCTGAAAGTTCATAACTACCGGCTCCTTCGCTTTACAAGTGTGTACTGCCTCTTGCTTATGACTGGCTCTTGCTGCTGCGCGATGGAGGCGGCACCAGCTTCTATGTACCTGCGGTATGTGCTGGAAGAAGGATCTCCCGCACAGCCACAAGCCAAAAAGCTCCCGCCCCCATGCCTGATGAACAGACATAGGGACGAGAGCTCAAATATGTTCTCCCGCGGTTCCACCCTACTTGATTACGCAAAAATCACGAAATCCACTTTTGATGTCGCCGCTTCCGTACTCCCGGGTGCCCTGTTCATGAACGTCGTCCCGCCAGGCTTCCACTACCCCCGGCTCGCTGCTGCGACAATATCGCCCACTACTTTCCCGATCCACGCACTCTCTCCAGTTCTGGAGCAAACACGGCAATCTTATAAAAGAAACTGAACTTATAGTAACGGATAATTAGCGATTCGTCAAATATTGTATTTGTCGAGCTGGTCCAGGAAGCTCTGGGACTTCAGTCTGAGCCCCAGCTGCATATCCATGAATCCCCGCATGACGGTCTTCAGCTCCGCACGGGTCTCCGGCTTCACATCCACGTTCCCCAGCCTGGTCAGATCCAGCGCCGCGAAGATCCGCAGCAGCTTCAAGGCACGCGGAGAAATCTCCATGGCCGGAGGATCGTTATGCCGGCAGCTACGGCAGAGGACTCCCCCCAGACGCGGACTGATTCTAAGCTCCTCATCCGGCTTGTCTTTGCCGCAGACAATACAGGAATCGAGCTGAGGCCCATAACCGGCAGCCTGCAGCACCTTCATTTCAAATACATTATTGATAATGCCGGGCTCTTTGTCTTCCTCCAGTGCATTCAGGCAGGCGGTCAGCTGGCGGTACCAGAAGCTGCCTGTCTCTTCATCATGCAGCACCCGGTCCAGCAGCTCGCAGGCATAGGATGCATACGCCGCCTTGACCAGATCCTCGCGCAGCGGATGATGGGACTTCGTGATCTCGCCGGCATTCAGTGTTCCCAGTCCGCCGTTGTTGCGGAAGAACACGAACTCACCTGTTGTGAACAGCTGGATCAGGGCAGCATGACGGCTTTTGACCTTCTTGGCGCCCCGCACCAGAACCCCTACTTTACCGGCGTTCTCGGTGCAAAGCGTAATAATGGCGTTCCCTTCACCGTAGTCCATGCTGCGGATGACGATCCCTTCCACCCTGTATAGCATGCCTCTTCCCCCAACCACTCGGCAAGCAACCAGTCCTTATTGTGCTTCTTCATCGATGGCCATCTCTTCCTCCGCCGGCAGCGGTCCGCTGCCCTCGGGCGAATCCCCAGCTTCCCTGTACAGCAAATACGCATCGAGATCTCCAGTCATTGCAAAATACTTCCACGAAAAATTCCGCATTCGTATTCATCCTTTCTTCGGAAACACGATGTCTCTTCAGATGTAGGATGTGCGATGCCCCAGGATCTATCCGTGCAATTCCTGCCATGTTGAGGCGGCGGGAGAGGTGATCATTCTTTATGGAAGCCCAAATCCCGCAGAACGCGGTCCTGGTTACGCCAGTCTTTTTTCACCTTCACCCATAATTCCAGGAAAATCTTCGAGCCCAGCAGGTTCTCAATATCCGTCCGCGCCCTGCGTCCGACTTCCTTCAGCAGCGCTCCCTGCTTACCGATAATGATTCCCTTCTGGGAATCGCGCTCGACAAAGATAACCGCCGAAATATGCACAACCCCATTCGGTTCCACGCTCATATCCTCAATCGCCACGGCGATGGAATGCGGCACCTCTTCACGGGTCAGATGCAGAATCTTCTCGCGGATCAGCTCCGCGCAGACGAACTGCTCGGGGTGATCGGTAATCTGGTCGTCCGGGTAATACTGCGGGCCTTCCGGCAGGTATTTCTGCACCTGCTCCAGCAGCGTGTTGACGTTATTGCCCATCTTGGCTGAGATCGGCACGATCTCGGCGAACTCATGCAGCTTGTTATATTCCGTAATCATCGGCAGCAGCGCTTCCGGTTCAATCTTGTCAATCTTGTTCATCACCAGAATGACCGGGGTCTTAATGCTGCCAAGCTGTTCCGCGATAAAACGGTCGCCGCCGCCCATACCCTCGGAGGCATCGACGAGGAACAGTACAGCTTCCACTTCATGCAGCGTGCTCATAGCGGTCTGATTCATGTAATCGCCCAGTTTGGATTGTCTTTTATGGATACCCGGGGTGTCCAGGAATACAATCTGCGAATTATTCGCCGTATATACCCCGTGAATCTTGTTCCGGGTGGTCTGCGGCTTGTCCGACATAATGGCAATCTTCTGGCCGATTACCTGGTTCATGAGCGTTGATTTACCTACGTTTGGTCTGCCGATAATGGCGACAAACCCTGATTTGAATTTCATATGATCCTCCTAATTTATCTTACAACTTGGTTGAAAGCGTTTCGGTCAAAAGCGTTCACCCTTAAAAGCGTTTCGATCCCCCTAAATCCCCCTTCGCCAAGGGGGACCCCAAGGGCCCCGGCCCTCTGGACACCCGGAACTGGCGTGGGCACAGCGGTTGACGCGGGACAGGTAGCTGCGGAGCATGAACGCTTTTCGTTCCCTGCGGGAACACGCTTGAGTGCGGCGCGGTTGATTGGCTGTGACCAGCATGCGGCGCGGGACAGGTAGCTGCGGAGCATGAACGCTTTTCGTTCCCTGCGGGAACATGCTTGAGTGTGGCGCGGGAAAGATTAATTTGTTGTATACCCGAAGCCTGCCCATGCCCACCTGCAATAACTAGCCCGGCATTCCCACAATAACTAGCCTGCCATGCCCCGCAACTAGCTTAGTTGTATTTTGTACACTTATTCTGCTCCAAATCAAAGGTTATTACGGTTTAGTTGTAATTCATACATCTATTTTCCTCTTCAACGTTACTTTCGGCGTTATCCAATGAACATAGTTGTACAAATTACACTTAAATCAACTTTTAGCGGGAATAGTGGAAAGTTAGTTGTACAATATACTGTTAACTCTGGAGCACGCTTGACTACAGCGCGGATGATTAGTTGGATACCGGAACGCTCGCCTGGCCCATGTCCCAGCACCAGCACCAGCAGGCCAGCACCAGCACCAGCACCAGCACCAGCACCAGCACCAGCACCAGCACCAGCACCAGCACCAGCACCAGCACCAGCACCAGCAGGCTTAATTGTATTTTGTACAACAGAATAAGCAAATCTAAGGCTCTTTAACGGTTCTATTGTATTTTATACAGCAGATTTGCCGCAAACAGGCCATAAACAGGTTATTTCCCGTTTTCAATTGCACGAAATACAACAGAACCTATCTTGCATCCAATTTTGGCACAATCTATTGTACGTTATACAGTAGAGTGCCCAACAGCAGCAATATGTTGAAGTCCTTAGTACCAGCACCAGCTTGCTGTCATCACTCCGCACTCTGTCCCTGCGCCAGATCCGCAGGACCGAAGGCGCCGGGGAGCAGATCGCGCACGGTTGTCTCCACAATATCACCCTTGAGGTTGCCGAGAATAACCGGCATATCAGGTCCGCACAGCTCGACCATCACCTGCCGGCAGACGCCGCAAGGCGATACGGGGCCATCCGTGTCGGCCACGACAGCGATGGCTTTGAAGGTACCGGGCTTGTGCCCGTCCGCAATGGCGCGGAACATGGCCGTCCGCTCGCCGCAGTTGGTCGGGCCGTAAGCGGCATTCTCGATGTTGCAGCCGTGGTGGACCTTGCCATCCTGATCCAGAAGGGCTGCCCCTACCCCGAAGCGGGAATAAGGTATATATGCATTGGCTCTTGCCTTGATCGCTTCTTGAAGAAGTAGCGCATAATCCATAATTGTCCTCCTAAAAGTTTTATCAAGCATCCTCTTCATTGAAATCCCTTCGAGATAAAACTCGCTTCGTAAGCATAAGCCTAGTTTTATTGAGCACTCTCTTCATCGAATCTTCTTCGAAATAAAACTCGCTTCGTAAGCATAACCTTAGTTTTGGGAGCATGGCCCGAAAATATTATCCTAATTAAAGATGACGGAGCGCGCAAAGCGGGTCCGCCTCTTACACCAGCTGAAGTTGTAAACTGATTATGACATAAGACCTGTGATCCAGTCCATCACGGGATGATAAAAAACATAGATTCCGGCAATCACGGCAAACACCGCCGTAAGCAGCACAGCGCCTGCGGCGGTATCTTTGGCCTTCTTGGCCAAGGGGTGAACCTCAGGCGAAACCAGATCAATCGTCGCTTCAATCGCCGTGTTCAGCAGCTCGGCTGTCAGCACCAGCGTAATGGCCAGCAGCAGCATCATCCAGCTTGACAGAGGAAGCCTGAACACAGCGGCGGCAATCACTACGATAACAGCAAGGCCGCTATGCACCTTCATGTTCAGCTCCGACCGGAATGCTGCCGCAATGCCGTGTGCGGCGAAGCGAAAGGAATGCCAGAATTTTTTGTGGCCCACCGCCGTATTCTTGACCATTAGCGTGTCAACCCGACCTGAGCCAGAGCCTTCTCCTGCTTGGACATCATTTCGGCCTCAGCCTCCGGCTCCTGATGATCATAGCCCAGCAAATGCAGGAACCCGTGGACGAACAGGAAGCCCAGCTCCCGCTCCAGCGAATGGCCGTATTCCTCAGCCTGCTCCTGCGCCCGGGTAACCGAGATGATAATATCCCCAAGCACATTCGGTACTTCCTCCAGCTCTTCGTCCTCATCTGCCAGGTCGTACCGGATCTCCAGCTCATCTTCTCCGGCCTCATTCATCGCGAAGGAGAGCACATCGGTCGGACGGTCAATGCCGCGGTACTCGAGATTCAGCTCGTGAATGCGTTCGTTATTGACGAAGGTCAGATCCACTTCCCCCGTGTCAATCCCTTCCGCTTCCCCTGCTGTCTGCAGAATCCGCTCCAGCAGCTCAATCAGATCGCCGTTAATTTCATGTTCATCCTGTTCATTGTTCCAAACGACGCTCAGACTCATTTTTGATGGCCCCTTCCTCTTTTTTGGGCTTGCGCACATCCTCGGGGTATTCAATCCGGGAATGGAATATGCCCATTACCGTCTCTTTCAGTGTCCGTGAAATAATATCCAGCTCCTTGAGCGTCAGATCGCATTCATCGAACTGATGGTCATCCAGCCGGCTTTTGATAATTTTCTCAATCATGGTCTCCACCTGCACCACGGTTGGCTTGCGGAGCGAACGGACTGCGGCCTCCACACTGTCGGCGATCCCGACGACTGCGGATTCCTTCGACTGTGCCTTCGGGCCGGGATAACGGAAATCCTCCTCCGTGAAGTCCGGCTCTACACCCTTATCTTCTGCAAGCTTCAATGCCTTATGATAAAAATAATGCAGGAACGTCGTGCCGTGATGCTGCTCCGCAATATCGCGGATCGGCTTCGGCAGCTTGTATTCCTTCTGCATCTCCACCCCGTCCCGGGCGTGGGCCACAATGATCGACTTGCTCAGCTTCGGCTCAATCGAGTCATGCGGATTCTCCATATTGTTCTGGTTCTCTATGAAATAGAACGGGCGCTTCGTCTTGCCGATGTCATGATAATACGACCCTACCCGGCACAGCAAGCCGTCCGCACCAATCGCTTCGGCCGCAGCCTCGGACAGATTGCCTACCATCACGCTGTGGTGATAGGTTCCCGGCGTCTCTGTAAGCAGCTTGCGCAGCAGCGGATGGTTCGGGTTAGACAGCTCTACGAGCTTCAGGGCCGACAGAATGCCGAACGTTACCTCGAAGAACGGCATCAGGCCGATGACCAGCACTGCGGTAAGCAGACCCCCGGCAAAGGAGAAGCCCAGAGCATATAACGTATTCGTCTCGTTCCATACGCCGCCGCTCAGCATGGTCAGTATGGCTACGGTCAGGCAGCCGAGCAGAGACACCATAATACCGCCCTTCAGCAGCGTTGAGCGCTGTCCGGCGCGGTGGGTCGAGAAGATGGCAACATAACTTACGATTAGGGCAAAGAAGCCGAAGGTGAAATCAAATATCGTATTCTGCTGGACATTCAGCAGGATACTGGCCAGAATGCTGAACAGAATGGAACAGAAATAAGCTAAGGTCATGTCCAGCAGCATGGAGATCAGCATCGCGCCCAGAGCCACAGGTGCCAGATAGCCTATATATGTCCGCACATCGGTTTGCAGGAAGGCCGTCAGCTTCATCATAACGATGGTAATGATAAACACCAGCACCAGCATAAGCAGCTGGGAGTTATTGTATTTGAAGCCTGAGGCTCCGCCATTGTAGCGGATGAAGGTCATCAGGCCAAAGGACAGCAGTGCAGAGAGCAGCAGCAGGCCGAGCTGCGGCCAGTAATTAATCTCTTTGCTGAGAAGTCCGTTTTCATCCAGCAGCTTGTACAGCTCAGGGGTAATCTCCTGATTCTTGGCTACCAGCACATCCCCCTGCTCGATGAATACATCCGGTGTATTCTGACGGGCCTGCACCTTCGCTTCCTTGGTCGCATCCTCGTCATAGAATTTGTTGGCGGTGATCACCAGCCGCACCAGCTCCTGCACCACCTCGCGGGCGGTCCGCTGGCCCAGCGAACTGACGCTGACCTGCTCAGCGACCTTAGCGCGCGCGCTCTGGGCGTCGGTAATCTGGTCGTTCATCAGCTTGGTGACAATATCCCGGGCCACCGGCTTCATTTCGATGATATCCTGCTGAGTCAAGCGCGGAATCTTGATATAGGTCTCTTCCGGAATGACGTAGGCCTGGTCCTTGATGACAGACTGCATTTCATTCAGCAGATGCTCGGAGTAAGTCCCGGCCTTTTGGCTGGCAGCCACAAAATTTAGGATAAAATCATTGGCCCGCCGCGGAATCTCTTCCCGGTAAATCTCCGTCTTCTCGCTCTGTGAAATCGTATCATCCTGATTCAGCCCGCCGATCCGGTCCAGCAGCAGAGTTACTAGATTCTCCGCCCGGATAGGAATAATGGCATAACGGTTGGTCACATTCTCTGCAGCAGTCTCCTGGGCCTTGAGCTTGGCGTTGGTGTCCAGGATTTGCTTGGGTGCTGTAATCTCCTTGGCACTGCGGGTTCCCTCTTTGATATCATACCTTTTGGGCAGCAGATCAGAGGACAGGCTGAGGTAGAAAACAACCGCGAGTAACAGGAAAAGAGCATAGCGCGACACCGCGCTATACTTCCATCCGCTGCTGCTATATACAAATCCGCTTAATTTCGATGGTTGCTTTGAGGCCATGAAGACAATCCCCTTTTTTATTGGAGGTTTTCGGCAGAGCGGTCATAGGCAACGATAATTTTCTGCACAAGGGAATGACGGACAACGTCCTGCTCAGCAAAGTATACAAAGCCAAGCTCCTCGATACCGGAAAGAATCGTTTTGGCTTCGATCAGCCCTGACTTCTTGCCGCGCGGCAAATCGATCTGGGTCACATCGCCCGTGATGACCATCTTGGAGCCGAAGCCCAGACGGGTGAGGAACATTTTCATTTGTTCGGGTGTGGTATTCTGCGCTTCATCCAGGATGATAAAAGCATCCTCCAGCGTACGCCCGCGCATATAGGCAAGCGGTGCAATCTCGATCAGCCCGCGCTCCAGCGCCTTCGCCACCTGATCAGGCCCCATAACGTCGTACAAGGCGTCGTAGAGCGGCCGCAGATACGGATCTACCTTCTCCTGCAAATCTCCCGGTAGGAAGCCCAGGTTCTCCCCGGCCTCTACAGCCGGACGCGTAAGCACGATCCGTTTGACCGAGCCTTCCTTCAGCGCCGTCACCGCGAGGACCACAGCCAGATAGGTCTTGCCGGTGCCTGCCGGGCCGATGCCGAAGACGATATCACGCTTTTTGATGGTGCTCACATAATGCTTCTGGCCAATCGTTTTGACACGGATCGGCTTGCCGCGGAATGTTGTCGTAATCTCGCCCTTGAACAGGTCAAGCAGCTGGTCGGCACGGAAATCCTTCGCCAGCTCCACGGCGTACTGCACATCGCGTTCGCTCAATATGTAACCCCCGCGTACGAGTGACAGCAGCACGTTGAAGAGCTGGCCCAGCATGTCCACTTCCCGCTCCGTACCGCGAATCGTGATTTCGGCCTCGCGTGAGTTAATAACTGCCGGAATTTCTTTCTCGATGATTTTCAGGAATCCATCCTGCGGGCCGAACAGGGATTGCGCTTCTCCCGCATTGTGCAAAGATATTTGAATGCTTGCAGTCTGTTCTGACAAGTAGCCTCATTCTCCTCAATTGTTTACTATCGGAAGCTCTTCCGCGATTCTCTCTTCCACCTCAAACAGCACTTTCATATAAACTTTACCATTCTCTTTCTTCTCATGCAAAATTTTTTGACTTTTGATGACGCTATCAGCGCCGTAACGCGCGAAAATATCGCTCTTGGCCCGCGTCAGCCCTTCTGCACGCGCGGCTTCCGAAGTAAGCGCTTCAGTGGTATATTTAATCTCCAGCTCCTTCTCGGTCATCAGGCCCAGCGGCAGCTGAAACGAGCGCCACGACAGCATGTCAGGCTCTGAAAGTGTACGTGACTTCGTAAACCCGGAGTCCCCGTAGCCCCATAGCTGAATTGCCCATTTGCCAAGAACGAGATAGGTGCGGTCCTTGCGTTCTCCTGTATACGCACTGCCCGTTCTTTTGAGCGGTACCTCCAGATTATATTCATGCCATACAAGGCCTTTGACCATGCCTTTGGCAACTACGAACTCTGTATTCTCCTCGTCACCAAGCGCTCCGGAGATGAGGATGTCCCCTTTTTTGACCCGCGAATTCCGGCTGACCACCGGTCTGCCCTGCTCCGCGTAGATCTCAGTCACGACTGCATCGGTCCGGCTGATGAGATGGCGCTTGCTGAGCAGCGGTTTGTTATCCGGGCGGTCAGCTTCGACGACCTGTATGGTAATGCTCGTCCCGTTCCGGTGGAACCCGGCCCAAGTCAAGCCCGGAACCAGGGTGGTCAGCTCACGGGACAGCTCGTCCGACTCCTGCATGCGCCAGATCCACTGAAACGGATAGACGCCCTCCTTGCGTGCGGCTTCCAGGATGTCCTCGGTCGGAATGCGGGTATTCCCTTCCACCTTGACGCTCCAGATCATCGAGGAGAGCAGCAGCAGGCCTACACCGAAGATCAGCATACCTGCGGCAAAAAACTTCCGTCTCCACAAGCGCGCGAGGCGAAACGGAAGTCCGTGCCTGGCTGTAACATGCATACGGCAGCCTGTCTTTTTGAGGAGCGGGCGAAGCCGGAAAAAGTCATCCAGCAGCAGATTCAAAGAAGCGCCGTCCCCGGCAGGCCTCACATCCCAGATGATGATGTCCGCTCCAGTTACAGCATTAATGAATTTCTCCACCTGCGGTCCGCTCACATGCAGTGTAACGAACCCCCGCAGTGATGACAGAGGCGGTTCTTTCATGGATTCTCCCCACTTTCCTTATATCTGATTTCACCGATTACTCCAATGACGGCAAGCTCCTGGCCCAGAATATTGCGGATGACCAGTCCTTCACCGGAAATCTCCAGCACCCCTTGGGTTAATGCCAGCCTGAGCTGCTCCGAAGAGAAATGCAGCACGCCGCGGTGGTTCTCAATATACAGCTCCTTATTGCCGATCAGGGTGATCCGGGGCATCTCCTGCAGCACATCCTGCGGAAGATCCAGTACCCCGTTTGTCCATCCCCGCAGCCTGCGGCCGATACGGGTCATAAGTAGACGCTCCCCCTTCCTGCCTTCTGTACACCTTATGCGGCGGGGCGGCTGTTTATGAGAAGAACTCACACCCTTCTCCCAGGGAAAACAGCAAAAAAGCCTGAATCCCTTCCGGTTAAGGAATGGATTCAGGCTTATGTGCAGTATTACATGTTGATCGGGAGGCGGAGGCAAGGTCTTAGCGCCGCGTGGAATGCGGCTGGCGGGCACGGGGCGGACCCAGCACCTCCGCCCATACCAGACCGCTGCGCAGCGCGTCAGGGTCGCCTGTGAGCGGATGGGCAGCATATGCCGATGATGCTGCATCTGCGTCCTCCCCGCCTTCTTCGGAGCCCGCAGACGGGACCGCAGCCGCCATTCCGTCGAAGGCAGCCTGCAGCGCCTCCAGCTCCCGCTGCATGCGTTCTGTGCGGGCCTCCACGCTGTCCAGGTCATCGGCCTGTTCCAGAGACACCCCTTCGCCGTTCTCATCATCGGCAGCCGGCTGCTCAGCCTCAGCCCATGCTGGCGAATACGGGGCATCCTGAGCATCCGGCGGCAGGGCAGGCCGGTCCGGGCCAGCCTCTGCCCCGGCAGGCGCAGGGAAGCCGCTGCCCTGCTTCTGTGCGTGTCCGGCCTTCCGGCGGCGGGGCAGCATATTGCCGCTGCCCCCGCCGCCGCCAAAGGTAGGCATCCCTCCGCGCGGAGCCTGTTTGTCTTTGCCCTTTCTTTTGTTCAGATTGGTGATGATCGCTATGGCCGCAAGCACCAGAAAATAGATCACGCCGCTCATGGGAGCTCACATCCCTTTATTTGTGGGGCGGACGGCTGCTGTCGTCCCCATCGTTTAGTTTGCCGAGGGAACCACGCATCTGCGTATCTGCCTCGATGTTTTTAAGATTCATATAATCCATCACGCCAAGCTTGCCGGAGCGCAGGGCTTCGGCCATCGCCAGCGGAACCCGGGATTCGGATTCAACGACCAGCGCCTTCATCTCAACCACGCGGGCCTTCATCTCCTGCTCATGGGCAACCGCCATCGCCCGGCGTTCTTCAGCTTTCGCCTGGGCGATGCGCTTATCCGCTTCTGCCTGCTCGGTCTGCAGGTACGCACCAATGTTCTTGCCTACATCCACATCCGCAATATCAATGGACAGAATTTCAAAGGCAGTCCCTGAGTCCAGACCCTTGGACAATACGGTCCGGGAGATGGAATCCGGATTCTCCAGCACATCCTTATGCGAATTACTGGAGCCGACTGTGGTTACAATCCCCTCGCCGACACGGGCAATAATCGTCTCTTCGCCCGCACCCCCGACCAGCCGGTCGATATTGGCCCGCACCGTTACCCGTGCCTTGACCTTGACTTCAATCCCGTTCTTGGCTACAGCCGCAACAATCGGCGTCTCAATGACACGCGGGTTAACGCTCATCTGAACCGCCAGCAGCACATCTCGTCCAGCCAGATCGATGGCGGCGGCACGTGTGAATTCCAGCGGAATATCCGCTCTCTGGGCGGCAATCAGCGCGTTCACTACACGGTCCACATTCCCTCCGGCCAGATAATGGCTCTCAAGCTGATTGATATTCAGCCCCAGCCCGGCCTTAGTCGCTTTAATCAGCGGATTGACAATCCGGCTCGGCGTTACCCGGCGCAGACGCATGGCTACCAGCGTGATAATGCTGATTTTGACCCCGGAGGCCCAGGCGGACACCCACAGCATGACCGGGAAGAAGCTGAAGAAGACGCTTAGTACAATAATCACGGCTACCGCGATCAGCAAAAAAGTAATCATAGATGCTTCTAACATACGCTTACCTACCTCCGATATTTTGATAGACAAAAATTATTTCTCAGCTTCCTTCACTACCACACGGCCGCCCTCAACCTTCACCACGGACACGGCCGTCTGCGCCTCAATGAACCCGCCTTCTGTCACCACATCTATCCGTTCGCCGCCAAAGGTGGCGGTTCCGGCCGGACGCAGCGGGGTTACACTCATGCCGGAAGCCCCGATCAGACGCAGCTTCTCCGGGACAGGCACGAATCCCTTTTCTCTGGTAAGGCTGTCCTGAAGGATGAACCGGTTCCAGATTCCCCGCTCCTTGAAGACTACGGCTACAATCACAATAACCACAGCCGCCGCCGAAAAAGCGATACCAAGGCTGAACAGCGCATGTGTAAAGCTGTAAGCAGCCCTTACAACACCCGCCACCAGACTGATGGACCCGAGGATTCCCAGAATACCGAAGCTCGGCACGAACAGCTCCAGAATCAGCATCACCAGTCCCAGAATGAACAGCAGCAGCGTCTCCGCCCCGGCGAAGCCGGCCACATAGTTGCCGAAGAAGTAGAGGGCAAATGCCAGCGTACCGACAATTCCGGGCACCCCAAAGCCGGGCACCAGCAGCTCGATGAACACACCGGCGATGCCCACAAAGAGCAGAATTGTCATGACTACCGGATGAGTCAGAAATTGCGACATTTTCTCCGCACCGGTATGTTCAATGCGAAAAATGTCGTCTGTCGAGTAGCCCAGCCAGGTAATCGCCTCCTGCTCCGTTCCAGCAATCCGGTCGGCGTAACCAGCCTGAAGTGCTTCATTGCTGCTCAGAGCGATAATCTCGCCCGCCTGCTTGTTCACGCCCAGTTCCGGGCGGTTAACTACCAGATGAACATCCATCATGCCGGCAGCCACTTCAGGATCACGCCCGTTCAGCGAGGCAGCCCCGATCATTTTGGATTTCCAGTACGATACCATCTTGGCGTCTTCCACGCTCTTCCCGTTCATGTCCACCAGCGAAGCGGCCCCGATCATGCTGCCCGGCTTCATGATAATGGCGTCCGCGTTCAGCGCGATATAGCTGCCTGCTGAAGCGGCGTTGCCTTTGATATAGGCTACTACCGGGATCTTGCTGTCTCTGACCAGAGTGCCGATTCTTTCGGCGGAATCCACCCGCCCTCCAGGTGTATCAATCTCCAGAACAATCAGAACTGCGCCGTAATTCGCCGCCTCCTGAAAGCCCCGTTCCAGAAAGCTCTGCAATCCGCGTTCGATTTCCTGGTCCACCGGAATGATGAAGACCGGGCCGCCGACAACTGTACCCGCCGCTGCGCCCGATGCGCGGACCGCTTCATTATCCGCCTGAACCGTCCCCGCCAATGGCAGGAACAGAAGAACCATTAAGGCCGCGATACAGGAAAATATGATGGTGCGTAACTTATTCAAGCCTGCGCCCCCCCTTTTGTACGTGAACCATTTGCATTCTCAACTTATCATTTTATGTAAGTCTGCATATAATTCTTAGTATACCTTATACGCAGTTCTATCCAAAAAGCTCCACACAATGAAAAACACCCCTTATAAAAGGGGTGCTAGCGTTATATTATTGCAGAAATTGCTGAACCGCCTGGTTCACAAGTTTACCATCGGCGCGACCTTTGACCTTAGGCATCAGTGCGCTCATCACCTTACCCATTTCACTTTTCGAAGAAGCACCGGTTTCCTGGATGGTCTGCTGTACAATTACTTTAATTTCTTCTTCGGTAAGCTGCTCGGGAAGATATTTAATGATAATCTCGATTTCTGCCTTAGTACTCGCGGCAAGCTCATCGCGACCCGCTGCTTCAAATTCTTGGAGGGCATCTTTGCGCTGTTTGATTTCACGACTAAGGATATCAAGCACTTCGTTGTCGTCTAATGTTCTCTTCAAATCTATTTCAAGATACTTTATTGTAGAACGAACCATTCGAATGGTGGAGAGTGTGAACTTGTCCTTACTCTTCATCGCTTGCTTCATATCTTCGTTCAATCGTTCGCTAAGATTCATGCGTGGGTAATCCTCCTAAAACTTTCTCTTACGAGCAGCCTCAGACTTCTTCTTGCGCTTTACGCTTGGCTTCTCATAATGCTTGCGTTTCTTCACCTCAGCCAAGACACCATCCTTAGCAATGGAACGTTTAAAGCGACGAAGTGCAGCATCAATTGTCTCGTTTTTGCGAACTTTCGTTTCAGACACCAGTTTTCCCTCCCTCCGACCAGACCGTCCAAGAGCATAACAACACGGTTCATCACCTTTCATTATAGGTCAAACCTAAATAAGGTGTCAACCTTCGCGTTATTCTTTTTTCAGCCGGGCTGTACATAGTTGCATTGCTTACTTAGGCATGAGAACTGGAGTTCCCCGTAAGGGCACCAAGCTTGGCTCCGCCCAGCAGATGATAATGCAGATGCGGCACTGCCATCCCGCTGTCCGGACCGCAATTATTAATCAGCCGGTAGCCGGTATCGGCAATTCCGAGCTCTGCGGCAAGCTGCTGTGCTACGGCATGAATCTCGCCAATCAGCGGCAGATCCTCAGGCGTAACCTCGTTCATGGAAGCGATGTATTTCTTCGGGATAATCAGCACATGCACAGGGGCGGCAGGCTCAATATCGTGGAACGCCAGAATCCGCTCATTCTCGAACACCTTTTTGGACGGGATTACACCTTCGATAATTTTGCTGAATACAGTTTCCATACCACGCTTCCTCCCAAAAAATTTGTAATGCAGAAGCTTGCATCCGGCACTTTCCGCAGCACAGGCTGAGATAACAGACACGAACGTAACTCTTATTCGTGCAACGGCCACCCGCCACTCACAGGCGATGATCCGTCAATACAGCTAGAGCTCTGCGGGGCGCACACGCCTCAAGATCATCGGGCTTCCGGCCTGATCGGCTTCGCGACAAATTTCAATTTATGGAACTAATCATACAGGAATTTGAGCAAATACGAAAGGCGGAAGGCTATATTCTGGTAAAACCAGATGTTTGGGGCGGCTTATGCTGGGATGGTAAGGGAAACTGGGCGGGCTGTGATGTG
This sequence comes from Paenibacillus sp. FSL R7-0302, assembly GCF_038006885.1. NCBI lineage: Bacteria > Bacillati > Bacillota > Bacilli > Caryophanales > Paenibacillaceae > Paenibacillus > Paenibacillus sp. FSL R7-0302. The sequence goes on along the minus strand of NZ_JBBOWB010000001.1, from coordinate 1,045,116 downwards.
TTGTGGGGAACAGGGGTGGAGGGTGGATGATCACGATAACAGGGGGTGTAGGGAGGGCGGACTGTATTATAACAGGGTGGGCGGCACAATGTGTTCGGTTTTTCGTCTACATTCGATTCGGGAAAACCTTCATTAGCACAATTGGCCCTCTAACCCTTCGCTGTAGCATAATGTGTTCGGTTTTCCGCAAACATTTTGTTCGATTGTCTTTAAGGAGGGTGCTCCCTCTTTGGGGTACGACCGTTGCTAATTTTGAGCGTGGACCCAAAAAAAGACAAAAAAAAGGAAACACCCTTCACAGCTCATCTGAGCTGCTTCGGCGGCGGACGTATGAGAAGGAGTTCATTCCCTGTCATACGTCCGCCGAGGTGTTTCAAATAATGTCGGCTTAGCTGTATTATAACAGGGGGTTGGAGGTGTATCTGTGATTCTCATCACAACCAACCCCGGCTTTCACATTTTTTCCAAAAGAATGGTTGAACCCCCGCCGCCCTGCTCTGCAGGAACCACGATCAGCTTACGCGGCAGGCGGGCCCGAAGCTCAGGAACATGGCTGATAATGCCCACAGACAATTGGTCATTATGCAGTCTCTCCAGTGAAGTGATGACGGTGTCGAGCAGATCCGGGTCCAGGGTGCCAAAGCCCTCATCCAGGAAAAAGAATTGCAGCGGGTATTGTCCGCGCAGCTGAATCTGGGCTGACAGGGCAAGCGCCAGCGACAGGGAGGTCAGGAAGGTCTCTCCCCCGGATAACGTGGACACTGGACGTCTAACGCCGCCGTTCCCGTCATCCCGGATGACGAAGCCCCCGCCTGAATCCACCTCCAATGCGTAACGCTGCTTGCTCAGAAACCGTAGACGCTGTGACGCAGCCTGGCATACCTGCATAAGCTGCTCCTCTGCAATATACTCCACAAAGGCATTGCCGCGCAGTACGGTCTGCAGCTTGGATAGACGCTCCTGCATCGCCGCATGACCGGCCCGCTTGTCCTCCAGCTCTACCCAGCGGATATGGCGCTGCTGCAGATCCTCCAGATCCCGCTCTGCCCGTGCACGGGCCTGAAGCGAGGCTTCATCATCCTCTTTGCACCTCAGCAGCGTATCCTGGCTCTCCTGCCATTCTTCACTGCTGAGCACAGCTCCAGCCAGCTTGTCTTCAATACCCCGCAGCTGCAGCAGGCACTCCGCCTCTTCTTCGCGGTAGGACTTCACCCGCTCAGCGGCCTGCGCCCGTTCTCCAGCCTCCAGCGAAGAGGCCTCGACCTCTGCGGCTGAAGCGAACGGCGAAGACTGCAGACTCTCCTCCCAATGGGCGGAGGCAGCGGTATAATGCTCCTGCGCCGATTCTGCCGCCTGGCGGGCTACCGCAGCTTCACGGGTCTGCTGCTGCGCCTTGTCCGCTGCCCGGCGGTGTTCCTGCCGGCTGCGTTCCAGCGCAGTCTGCAGCTCCAGCAATCTGCGTTCACATGCGGCCAGCAGTTCCCCGGCAGGCTGGCCGCCGGTCCCTTCGCGCAGGCGCTGCTCTTTATCACGGGCAAGCGCCTCTTTGCCTTCAAGCTGCGCATCCCACTGCGCCAGCTCCTTGTCCAGCCCGGCCAGCTGCTCGTTCAGCGTCTGTACGGCGAGGCTTTTCTCGTCCAGGAACTTGACGCTGATCTCCAGCCGGCTGCGGATCTCCTCGGCGCGTTCATCCTTGCCAAGCATATCCTGATACGTTCTCTCCGCTTCCTCCGGGGCAAGCTGCGGGAAGAGACGGCTCCATTCTTCCCTTAGCTTGCTGGCTGAAACAGCCAGCTCCTCTGCCTTGGCAGACAGCCCCTGCAGCCAGGTCTTCTCCGCTTCGGCACCTGCCGCTTCCTTGTGATACACCTGCTCCAGCTCCTGCAGGGAACGCTGCCAGTCAGCGGCCGCACGGCGCAGCTCTGCGGAGCGTCCTCGCAGCGCGGCCAGCTGCTCATTCAAGGCAGACAACTGGCCATTCAGCGCAGATAGGGCTTGTTCATCCGGGAGGTGCGAGGGTGCCTGGGAGTCGGGAGACTCCGGGGCCGAGGTGCTTAAAGAATCAGGTTCGGCGTGGAAGCCGGAACTGTCCAGAGAGTCAGATGCTGTATAAGAGCCGGAACTGCTTGGGAACTTGGAAGCCTCAAGAGACTCCGAAGTGTTTAAGGAATCTGAAGCGGCGTGGGACTCGGAATTGCTGAGAGTGACAGATCCGGCATCCGAACCGGAACTGCTTGAGAGCTTGGGTGCGGGTGCGGCGTAGGAAGTAATGCTTGCCGTCTTGTCCGCAGCCGGCTCTGCCCCGGCGGCGCCAGCGGCGGACTGGTACAGCGCCTCTTCGGACGCGGCTCCCGCTAGCCCAGCAAGCCACGAGCTGTCCTGCTCCAGCAGGCTGCGCAGCAGATGGCGCGTCTCCAGCGCCTGCCGGGCCTGAGCGCGGACATGGCGGAGCCTGTTGTCCTGCTCCTCAGAGTCCCCCTGCTTCTGAACAAGCGCAGGAGAGGGGTGATGCTCACTGCCGCATACCGGGCAGGGAACCCCTTCCTGGAGTTCACCGGCGAGTGCCTGCGAGAGCCGGTGAACCTCCTGCTCCTTCAGCGCAGCCTCCAGCGCGCTGATATGCCCCTCCAGGCGGCCGGCAGCGTCTCCCGCTGCCCCTTCGGCCGTCCGCAGCTCTTCCAGGTGCAGGGCGGCAGCGGCAAGCAGCTCCCCGCGCCCGGCCTCCAGCGCCTGCCGCCGGGACCCGGCGGCAGCCAGCCGCGCTTCCGCCGCTGCGAGCACCGCCGCACGGCCCTGGCGCTCACGTTCTGCCGATTCCCGCTGGGCCTCGGCAGAACGCAGCCCCTGCAGTCTCTGCATGGCTTCCTGCAGAGACTGCCGCTCCTGGGAGCGGACCGCCAGCGGCTGCAGGCTCTGCTGCAGCTCGTGCTGTTTCTTTTGGCCACGGGCCAAAAGCTCACGCTCCCGGGCCAGGCTCTCCCGCCCGGCGGCTAAGGACCGGGCGGCTTCCTCGCGGCGCGCCTGCAGCGCCGCCCGCTCGCTGTGCAGTGCGCCGAGCTCGGCCTCCAGCTCGAGCGCGCGCCGGTACCGGCCCTCCTCCTCGCGGAGGGCCGGCTCGCCTGCGGACAGCGCGGCCTGGGCCGCTGCTTCCGCTTCTGCCCCAGCTGCCGCCTCCTGCACGGCGGCGGCAGCCAAGGCCTCAAGGCCCCCGGCGCGTGCCGCCCGGGCCTTCCAGGCCTCCTCCGCGCTGCGCCAGGCCTTAAGCGCAGGCAATCTGCGCTCGGCCTCGTCCGCCTTGCCGAGCTTCTGCTCCAGGAGGAGGATCTGCTCCTCCTGGGCCAGCAGGGCCTGCCGCTGCGACTCGCGGCGGGCCCGTTCCTCCTGCAGCTCGCGGATGCGGGCGAAGCGCTCGGCGCGCTCCGCAGCCTCAGTGAGCCGCCCCCGGCAATCCGCTGCATGACGGACCGCCTCCTGCACACGGACGGCGGCCGCTTCCACATCTGCCTTGCCCGCGCTGCCCAGCCCCTGCTGCTCGGCCTCCAGAGCGCGCAGTGCCGCCTCGTTCTCCTTGACGCGGCGGCTCAGCTTCAGTGCCAGCCCGTCGCCGTACTGCTCCAGATGGAACAGACGCTGGAGCATCTGCCTGCGGTCCACCCCCCGCAGCGACAGGAACTCGGCGAATTTGCCCTGCGGCAGCACAACGGCCCGGGTGAAATCGTCCATCTTCAGCCCGATGTGCTCCTCGACACAGCGCGTAACCTCCGCCAGCTTATCGGCCATCACAAGATCCCCGTCCGCCTTGACCTCGATGAACCGGCTGATCGTATTGCTGACCGACTGCTCCCCGGTGCGTTTGAACTTCCGTTCCACGCGGTAGCGGCGCGCCCCGGAAGAGGAGTTCAGCTCGAAGGTGAAGGCCACGCTGAGTTGGTCCTCGGAATGGTTCATAATCCCCTGGGTTCCGTTCACGGCGCGCTCCACTTTGCCGTACATCGCCAGTGTAATCGCGTCCAGCAGACTGGATTTGCCGCTGCCTGTCGGACCGAAGATTCCGAACAGCCCCGTCTCGGTCAGACTCGCAAAATCAATCTCCTGCTGCGCCCGGTAGCTCTGCAGCCCGGATAATTTCAATAATATCGGCTTCAAATCAGTTCTCCTCCCCTTCCGCAGCTTCGTGCCGCTCTTCTTCCGCCAGCTCCAGGAACAGCTCAATCAGGCTGTCATCCGGCTCCGCACCGCCGGTCTGGCGCTGATAGAACCTGCGGAACAGCTCCTGTACCGGCATGCGGGAGCGGGACATCTCTTCCAGCTCCTGCTCCATCTGCGGATAGATTGGCCGGATATGGACGATGCCTTCCCGTGACTTGCGCAGCCGCTGGATATCATTCATGGACATGGCTTCGGTTAAGCGCAGCTCCAGATCAATGAATGCTCCTTCATCCCTGCCCTCATCCAGCCAACCGTAGACCTCCTGCAATCCGCCCGCAGACTTCCAGTTCACCAGCGGACGCCCGCAGGAGAGATAGATCTCCTCGAACACCGGCTCCCCGCCGGGTGCGACATCAATCATGGCCACCGACTTGGCCTGGCCTGCTTCTGAGAAGCTGTAAGCCAGCGGAGAGCCGCTGTAGCGGATCATCCCGTCGCCCTTGACCCGCTGGGCGCGGTGAAGATGCCCAAGTGCGGTATATTGCGCGCCGCAAGAGAGTGCCGAAGGATCAACGGTATAAGCGCCGCCGACCTGGATCGGCCGTTCGGAGTCACTCTCCACGCCGCCCAGCACATAGATATGGCTCATCGCCAGATTGACGGTCTGCGGGGTGAACTCGCGTCCCAGCAGATTCATCAGCCGCCCCACCCGGGCGCTGTAAGCCAGCCTCAGCTCAGCCTCTCCGCTGTCTCCGGCAAGCAGTTCGCCCAGCCGGGCTTCGGAGGGGTAAGGGAGCGCAGCGATTTTGGCAACCTCGCCGGTTCTGACCGCATGCACCGTGACCGGTTCCGAAGTCGGCATTCCGACGAGCGTAATCCCCTGTCTGCGGACAAGCGGAGACACGGAAGCTACGCGCTCCGGCTGGTCGTGATTGCCCGAAATAACCACCAGCGGACGGCCGCCTGCCGTCAGTCTGGCCGCCGCGTCATAGAACAGCTGCTCCGCCGCAGCCGGAGGATTGACCGAATCATAGACATCCCCCGCCATCAGAATCAGATCCGCCCCGGAGGAGTCGGCTATCCTAACCAGCTCATCCACGAACTGCTCCTGCTCCTTCTGCCGGCTTCGGCCCTCCAGCGTCCGCCCCAGATGCCAGTCTCCCGTATGCAATATACGCATTTCCGCCCTCTTTTCCCCGCCTGTCTGCGGCTATCATAGATTCATATAATAGATTGAACAATCGACCAGTAATCCTGCACAGAATACAACATTCCTATTCCAATATGTGGCCCTATTCCGGAAGTGTTGCAAGAAAAGCAGCATTTCCCCCGTCCAGTCCGATATAAGGAGCTATTCTTGTATTTCATGCAGCAATCCGGTCCAATACGCGGCAATGTCTACATTCAAGCTGCAATATTTACAACATTTCGCATCTTATAGTCCAGCCGCTAACGATCACCGAGCCGAATGTATGAGCAGGTATGAATTAGCCTAAATCACCGCTTAGCACACCTATATCCGCCGCAATTATCGCATCATTTCCCCGCCAATCACAATCTCACAGCATGTCCGCCGTCGAAAAAGTACAGCCATACCTCGCTGACCGGCTCGCCCAGAATATCCAGCAGCGCCTTGCTGTACAGCTCCAGCTGGAAACGGTATTTGTCCGACAGTTGTGTAAGCCCGTCTCCGTGCGGAGGGATATGATCTGTTTTGTAATCGAGCAGAATCAGCCGCCCCTCTTCCCGGAACAGGCAGTCTATCACCCCTTGAATCAGTACCGTCTCTGCAAAATCACCGCCACCGCGTTCATCCGCAAGTCCGGCAGCCGCTTCATCCAAATAGTCAAGCCCCCGGTAGGCTTCACCGGCTGGCATCGTGTAGCTGAAGGGCTGCTCTCTGGTCTTCCAGGCAGAGTGGAAGAGTCTGTGGCCCAGCTCACTCCGGCAGAACTGCCCGACTTCCTCCAGCACCACCGCATCTGCCTGTTCCCTGCTAAGGATAGCAAGCCTTACAAGACGCTCAAGCGTAGCCTCCAGCACAGACCGGTCTACCGGCTCATCCAGGGGAATATGCTGCATCACCGTATGGTAAGCCGTTCCACGCTCTGCAGGGGTAAGTCCCCGCTTTTCCATGAATTTCGGCCGCTGGAGATGCAGGCTGTCCCTATACCCGCGTTCATTCCGTTCGTCCGGAATGCCCGGTAGCTTCCGCACCTCCAGCTGGTCGTAAGACGGCTGCTCCTGCATCGACAATAACCCCTTGAGCTCGGTGACCGAGGTCTTAGCAGGAATGCTTGAAGCTGCCGCATACCGGTAAGTCCAGCCCAGTCTCTCCGCAATCTCCGCAGCAGCCGGGGTCTCAGGTGTTGACACCGCCCTGCCCCTGCGGAGCGCCTCCAGAATTACCCGGCGTTGCTCGCTCTTGTCCTGATCGTCATCCCCTGCAAAAAAAGCGCCCGGGCTAAGCTCCGCTGCACCAGTCACCGTAATGCTCCAGTTCGACTCATCGCCATGCAGCACCGTGGATACCGGTCCCTCACTGCCTGCCAGCTTGCGCAGAATAGCAGCGGCAGGGTGGCGGATCAACGCCGGTCCCACCCAGTCCAGATAGCTGCGGCCCCGGGCCAGCAAGTGATCCGCCAGCAGCAGCTCCTCGCGGCCCTGCATCGCTGCCCAGCCGGAAGCCGTGCGCGGCAGATCCCTGACCGTACCGACCAGAATCATTTTGTCGCGCGGACGGGTCAGTCCGACGTAGAGCACGCGCATCTCCTCAGCGAGCAGCTCCAGCCGCGAACGGCGGTTAATCGCCAGATAGGGCAGTGTCGGGTAGCTGACCCGGGTCTCCCGCTCCACGAAACGCGGCCCGAAGCCAAGCTCCTTATGCATCAGGAACGGAGAGTGGAGGTCCTGACGGTTGAACATTTTTGCCATCCCTGCCAGGAAGACAACTGGGAACTCCAGACCCTTGGACTTGTGGATCGTCATAATTCTGACGCCCCCGGCCTCCTCGCTGCTTCCTCCGGCAACCCCCAGATCGCCGCCGTTCTCTCTCAGCCGTGAGATGAACACCAGGAAGCGGAATAGCCCTCTGGCAGAGGTCTCGTTCTCGAATTGAACAGCCCGGTCATACAGCGCCTTCAGATTGTTCTGGCGCTGAAAGCCTCCGGGAAGACCCCCGACCCACTCCAGATACCCGCTCTCCCGGTAGATCCTCCAGATCAGCTCGCTTAAGCTTCCTTGCCGGGCAGCATTTCTCCAGTTCTCTAGCCTATCCAGGAAGGACTTAAGCTTACGCTGCAGCGTAAGCGGAATATCCCGCAGCGCCGCCGAAGCATCGGTTCCGTCTATACCTTCCTGTACACCCTCATTTCCTGACGATGGCGTAAGCTCTGACGCGGCGGCTGTCTCTCCGGCTGTGTCACCGGTACCGGCATCCTGCCCCGCCAGCAGCGCAGACTCCCGGAACAGGTCCGGCTGATTGTCCAGCAGTGCTTCCCCTGCTTCAGAGGCCGCAACCAGCGCATCGTAGAACGTCCCTCTGCTGCACAGCCGCACCTTCGCCAGCTCCTCCTCGCGAAGGTTCACTACCGGTGAGCGCAGCACTCCGGCCAGGGGAATGTCCTGGCGGGGATTATCGACAATCTGCAGCAGGGAGAGGGCAATCTCCACCTCCGTAGCCTGAAAATACCCCTTGTTCTGGTCCCCGTACGCCGGAATGCCTTCACCCCGCAGCTCCTCAATCATCAGCGGCGTCCATACCCGGGCCGAACGCAGCAGAATGACAATGTCGCCGTATACTACGGGACGCATGATCCGCAGTCCTTTATCATAGATCAGCAGCGGCTCACCGCCGGTCATTCCCGTCATCTGTGAGATACGCCGGGCAATGGCCCGTGCTTCCAGCTGCGCAGTCTCACTCTCGGCAGCCTCCAGCTCCAGAAGGGGCAACTCATCGCCCTCTGCCGCTTCGTCCGCCGGAACCGTCGCAGAGGCTCCCTTGTCGATCAGCAGCAGCTCCGGCGCAAAATAAGTATCCGGACCTTTCTCCGCAGCTCCCGGGAAATTCGCTCCGTACACCAGCTCTGCCCGCTCATCATAACTGATCTCTGCGACATTGCTGTCCATGATCTGCCGGAAGACCATATTCACCGCATTCACCACTTCCAGCCTGCTGCGGAAATTGCGGGCCAGATCGATGACGAGACCCTCTTCCCGTTCCTCCTGTCCCGGATCAGCCCCCGCCCGGCCATCTGCCTCACCGGCATGCAGGGTTCTACCTGCACTGTCTCCGTAGGACGGATCGTTGCTGAACCTACGGTATTTGTCCAGGAACAGGCCCGGCTCCGCCAGGCGGAACCGGTATATACTCTGCTTCATATCCCCGACCATGAAACGGTTGCCGGGGAATTCCCGGGAGATCAGCCGGACAATCTCCTCTTGCACACTGTTAGTATCCTGATATTCATCCAGCAGCACTTCGTCGAACTGGCTGCGGTACTCCATCGCCGCATCCGACGGCAGCGAATGCCCCGGCTGCGAGTCCGGATGGCGCAGAATCTGCAGGCAGTAATGCTCCAGATCACTGAAGTCCACCAGCCCCCGGCCCGCCTTCTCCAGCCGGTAGCGCTCACCGAACGTGATTACAGTCTCCGCCAGCTCCTGCATCAGCGGAGCCGCCGTATGAAGCTCATCCAGGAAGGATTCCGCCGGACGGCCGAACAGGGATTTTTGCAGCTCCAATAGGCTCTTCTTCACCTGATCCCGGATCGCCTTCACGCTCTCCTGAAGCAGAGGGTCGGTGGCATCCTTCTTGCAGGGCTTCAGCTTCCCGAAGGAGATCTCCATGAAAATATCATACAATCCGGCCCAGGGCTGTGAGTCCACTGCGTCCAGCAGACCTTGCGCCATCTCCAGATCGGCTGTGAGATTCTCCGCATAGGGTGCAGGACCGCCTGGCTGAAGCGCGATGTCACGCCCCTGCTCCAGCTGGCTGACCGCCCCCTTCAGCGTCAGCCTGGCTTCGGCGAGAATGCTCTGCACCCAAGGCGTATGGCTCAGAGCCTCAGCATCCGGGAGCGCAAAGTCGGCTGCGGTATCCCGCAGCCACTGCGCGGGCCAGGGATGGCTGCGCGCGAAATCATGCAGCCGCTGAATCAGCGAATGCACCGCGTCATCACTCCGTTCACCGCTGAACCAGTCTGCGAGCTGTACGAACAGGGTATCTTCCCCGTCCTCGGCTACCTCACCGTATTTCTCCTCGAGCAGCTCTTCCAGCAGCTCCTGGCGCATCATCTCCGCCTCATGCTCATTCAGAATACGGAAGCCGGGATCGATTGGAATCATCTGGTAATACCTGCGGATTACTTCAAGGCAGAAGGAATGCAGCGTGGTAATAGAGGCTCTTCCCAGGAGAGCCAGCTGGCGGCGCAGATATTCGTTCCCGCCTTCACTGTCCTCCTCCAGCTTGCGCTCCAGCGCTTCCCGGATACGCTGGCGCATCTCGGAAGCGGCAGCCTTGGTGAATGTTGCCACCAGCAGCCTATCCACGCTGAAGCCCGCTTCCTCATTGCTGATTTTGCGGATAATCCGCTCGACGAGAACCGCCGTTTTGCCGGAACCAGCTGCCGCCGCCACGAGAATATCGCTGCCGCTCTCGGCAATGGCGCGCCACTGGTCGTCACTCCACAGACTGCCTTCCGGCTTCGTTTCGGGTACAGGTCTTGTGCTCACAGCTTCTCTCCTCCTTTGCGGGACAGCAGATCCCAGATCACTTCTTTGCCCGGCTTACTTAGAATATTATAACTATTGCCATCCACCGCTTCATCGAACTGGCAGACGGGACGGAAGGAGCAGAAGGTACAGGCCGTTTCCTGCTGGATGCGGTAAGGCTGTATCGCCACATCCCCCTCCGTAATGCTGGTCCCGATCTCCGAGATCGTGCTGCGCACCGAGGACCGCAGCTGCTCCCACTGTTCTGGGGTAGCTACAGATGCGCTGCTGTAGAAGCTGCCGTCACTCTTCAGCGCTACCGGAACAATAGAGGAATACCCTTTGTCTAGGGTGGTATCCATCAGCGATACTACCTCACGGTCGGCGGTCAGCAGGCCCTTCATCTTGAAGCGCTTCATCAGCTCCTGCTCCGCCTGTTCCCGGTTCATTCCGTTGGCTGAGGTCAGAAGCGGATCATGAACGTGGAAATAGAGCGCCCCGGCAGGCAGTGCTGCCTGGCCGAGCCATTGCTCGGAATAGGTCAGCAGCACATCAAGGTAAGTTAACATCTGCAGCGACAATCCATAGTAGACCTCATGCAGCTTGAGGTCCTTCTGGCTTGATTTGTAGTCGATCACTCGAAGCAGAATCCCCTGTTCCCCTTCCGCTTTATCCACCCGGTCAATCCGGCCGACCACCTCCATGACACAGCCGTTCGGCAGTGTAATTCTCAGCGGAGGCAGCTCCTGTCCCGGGCCGAAATCCAGCTCCAGCCCGACCGGCTCGAAGCTCCCGCGCCGCGAATGCTCCCCGAGGATGACCGAAGCGCGGCCGACAATATTCTTCAGCTTGCGCGAGATATAGCCGTAGCGCTTGCTGCTCATCAGAATCTCTCCCTGTAACAGTGGTGACAGCTTATCCACTGTCGCCCCTGCCTCACGGCGGCATTCCTCCGCAGTCATGCTGCCCCAGCTGCGGCCTTGCTCCTGCAGCCGCTTTGCCATTTCACTAAGGGCCGCATGGAAAAGCTGCCCGATATCCGGAGCCTGGAGCTTATAGAGCTGGCGCTCCTTCAGCCTCAGCCCGTAGGAAGCGAAATGAGAGAAGGAGCAGGCAACGAACCGCTCCATCCGTGACACGCTGCCGCGCAGCGTAGAGCCGCCATACAGGCGCAGGCTGGTCTCCTTCTTCAGCCGTATGCCTTCATTTCGGTAGAACAGCGAGCCGAGCAGCCGCTCCAGCTTCAGCTTCATGGACAGATCCGCATGGCGGTATTCCGCTGCCTGATCACCCGCAGGCTTGTCTGCGCCCTGCTCCGCCGCAAACCAGTTATAGACCTCCCACCACATGCCGGGTATCTCTGCCCCTTGACGCCACTGGCGGAGCTGAAGCAGCAACATGCGGAGCGTCTGCTCAGGATGGCCGATGAAGTCCATATGGACAGCATCGTCATCATTGCCGCTCTGCGGGAAGCCGGAGAGGAATTGTTCATCTAACTGCTGCGGGAACATTCCCTGCAGCTGGCGGATGACCTCCGAAGGCAGCAGCGCCTTCCCCTCATCGTCAGCTACAGCATAGCTGATCCACAGCTTCCTGCTGGCCGTCGTAAGCGCATTGTAGATCAGGAAGCGCTCATCCAGCAGCTTCCGGGAGGAGCCCGGCGCAAGCTCCATCCCGGACTTCTCCAGCAGGAGGCGTTCCCCTTCGGAAAGAATGCCGTCTTCCTTGAACTGCGCCGGCACCACTCCTTCGTTGAAACCGAGCAGGAAGGCATACTTCACCCCCGACACCCGGGTACGGTCCATCGTACCTACCAGCACCTGGTCAAGTGCCGGCGGGACGAGCCCCATCTTAAGCTCAGCCAGCCCGGTCTCCAGCACCCCGGCGAACAGGCTGAATTCTATCCGTTCCTTGCCCATCATCTCGGCAATCTGGTCCAGCAGACCCAGAACAGCGCCCCAGAGCTGGCTATGCTCCCGGGCGGCTTCCGGGCGGCCTTGCTTCAGAGACTCCGCTCCCATCCCTTCGAGCTTCCGTGCCGCTTCCGTATCCTCCAGCAGCAGATATACCGCCCGGCATAGCTCCAGACCGCTGCGGCTGGCTTTGATTCTCTGCTCAAATGCCTGCAGCGGTTCCGCAACCGCCTTCCGGCAGGCCTCCATCCTTGCCAGCATCGCTTCATCTACAGCTTCACTGCCCTCCAGCGAGAGGCGCGGAATCCCCTTCCAGGAGCGCCCGTTCGTCCAGCGGGAGCCGTGAATGCCGCAGGCCAGCACGTAGTTCTCCAGCTCATCCATATGGGCGCGGGTAATGCTTCCGTCCAGCGGCAGCAGCAGCTCTGTCTTCACGCAGCGGAACACATCCTCATAACGCCAGCGGCGGCGGACGACATCCAGGGCCGAGCGGATGAATTCCACCAGCGGATGATGCAGCTCACTTAGCTTCTGGTCCAGGAAGAACGGAACGCCGAAGTCCTGAAATAACGGGGCAATCAGCGGCTCATAATCAGCCATATTACGCATGAATACCGCCATTTCCCCATATTTGGCTCCCGATTCTCTGGCCAGGGCCTGCATCTCGCGCAGCACGCCCTCCACCTCGGTGCGGCGTGAAGCCCCAGCCCGGATGCTGATAGCTTCCTTCACCTGTTCAGCCGGTCCTGTCCAGGGATGCCGGCGCTGTAGTCCGCGCTCCAGATGCGCGAGTACCGGACTGTCCTTGAACCTTGGCAGGACGGGCGGAGCCAGCAGTTCATCCCACACGGTAAGTCCCATCTCTTCTGCTAATCCCCGCAGCTTAATGTAAGTAACCGCCGCCGGATGGAACAGCTCCAGTTCATGCGGGGCACCGCCCGGCGGATAGATCCGGTCCAGTGTAAGCGCAATGGTCATGGTGTCCGCGTACTGCATCAGCTCACGCAAGACGATGAATTCCTGGTTGCTAAAGCCGTGGAAGCCGTCCACCCAGATCTCGGCGCCGCGGATATAGGCAGAGTCCGCAATATGCTCAGCCAGTTCGGCCAGTCTGTCCTCTTCATCTATATAGAGCTGTGACATCTCCTGGTCCAGCTCACTGAAGACGAGATGCAGATCATCCAGCTTCCCGGCCAGAATAGGGCTGCCCAGCGTGGCATCCCGCATTCTGCCGATCTGCTCCTCCAGGTCTCCGGCTCCAAGACAGCAGCGCTTAAGCTCCGTGTGCAGACTGCTGAGCCGCTCCACAAATCCCGGCCGGTCCGAGGAAGCCCCGAACAGCTTCAGCTCCTCCTTGCGCTTGCTTATAATCTTGTAGATCAGCATCTTCTTGCCTTCTTCACTGATTGGCAGACTTGCGCTGCCGCCGGTCTCCTGCTTCACCCGGTAGGCAAGCCGCGAGAAGCTGAGCGTCTGGGCGCGCAGACTTCCCTTCACGCCGCCCGCCGCCAGCAGTCCCCGTTCCGCTCCGAACGATCCCTGCTCGGGAACAAGTATAATGATTGGGGCCCCCAGCGGCTCTGCCTTCAGCCTGGAGGACACCCGCTCCCATATTGTAGTCGTCTTGCCGCTGCCCGAGCGGCCGATGATGAAGTTAACCGTCATTTCAGCAGACTCCTTCCGTTGAACCCTGGCACTCAATGCAATACCAGAATCTATGAAACTTCTCGTCTCAATAGTATAGCATACCTCCATCGCACGCTCCAGAACGTACGTTTGCCATTGTTTGCAAATACACAAATAAAAGACTCTCCCGGAGCCGCGCAAACGGCAGACGGAAAAGTCTGAATAAACTCATCAGCTATCGCAGCTATTCTGGTTTTGAACCACCTTTTAACTATACCAAAATGCATCAAAAAAGAGCCTCTATAAAAGAGACTCTTCCCGCAAAACCGGCTGGCCCGCCGGATCTGACACTTCTATTTACTCCGCACCTCAAAGATGGCGAACTTCAGATAATGCCCCTCGTCCACGCCGAGAATCTGCGGATGATCCTTGCCTGCGGCCCGCCATTCGATCAGCCTCAGCACCTTGCCGGCATCCTTGGCCGCCTCCATGATCGTGTCCAGGAACAGCTGCGGCTGCATGTGGTATGAACAGCTGGCCGTGACCAGATATCCGCCGTCATTCACCAGCTTCATGCCCTGCAGATTGATGTCCTTGTAGCCGCGTACAGCCCCTGCGACTGCACTTTTGGTCTTAGCAAAAGCAGGCGGGTCCAGAATCACGACATCCCATGTGCGTCCGCCCCCGGCGGTCATCGGCTTCGCGGTGTCCGCCTTGGCAACCGGCTTGCTGCCGTTTTTTCCTTCCGCCGCTGCGCCGCTTGTAGCCCGCTCGGTCCGTTCCTCCTGCCCCTTGACCTGATTACGCAGGAAGGCAAATGCATCATCTACCACGAATTCCACCCGGTCACTGAATCCGTTGATCTCCACATTGGCCTTAGCACTCTCGATGGCATGCGCAGACACATCCAGGCAGGTTACCTTCTTGGCACCATACTTGCAGGCATGCAGTGTGAAGCTTCCAGTATGCGCAAAGCATTCCAGCACAGTTGCCCCATCCCAGTAAGGGAATGTAACAGGCTTGCCGCTTTTATTGACCGGCAGTGTCTGGATGGAACCATCCTCGGCAGCTACGCTCTGCAGTGTAATTCCGCTGCGCCCGCCCCAGCCCTTCATCAGCGGGGCAATCGATGCCCTGTTCTCCCGCTGATCGAAGAAGTAACCGGTCTTCTGCCCCTCTTCAATATCAACGATGACCTTCAGCCCGTTCTCACTTACGGTAATGTGGCGCGGACATTCGCCGTAGAGCACGCCCGTGGTCTGTTCCAACCCCTCCAGCTCCCGCACACTGACATCGCTGCGCTCGTAGATGCCACGCGGCGCCATCACCTGCACCAGCGCCTCCACAATCTCAGAGCGGTGCTGATCCATAGCCAGTGTCAGCAGCTGCACTACAAGGACTTCACCGAAGCGGTCAATGATCAGCCCCGGCAGGAAATCCGCTTCCCCATAGACCAGACGGTAAGCGTCCGCCCCCGGCAGGAAGCGTTCCCTGTGCCGCAGACAGTCCGCGAACCGCTGTGCAAAAAACGCCGTGTCCATTGCCGCCAGCTTATGCTGCGACAGAATTCTCACCCGGATCTGCGAAGCCGGATTATAATACCCGGTAGCCAAGTACCGCCCCTGATTTGTCAGAACATCCACCAGTCCGCCTGCCTGCGGCTCTCCGTCTACAGATGCTACTTCACTGGCATAGACCCATGGATGGCCCTGCTCCAGTCTTTTTTTACGGTTGCGTTCCAGAATTACTGATGCCAATACCTTCAACTCCCTATTCTTGTTGCCAGATTAATATACATGTCCTATGCCTGGCGTTCATATATTGGTACAACCCCCGTTCAAAAAGGAGCCTGTCCTTATGATCCGTGAACTGCTATTCCCTATCCTCTACGGTCTTGTCATATTCCTCGCCGGGATGAAGGTGATGGAAGCCTCGCTGTCGCGGCTGGCCGGTCCGCTGCTGAATCGCAGCCTGCACAAGGCTACCTCCACACCGGCCAAAGGCCTGATCGTCAGCGCCCTGCTGTCGGCGCTGCTGCAGAGCAGCACCGCTGTAACGGTGCTGACCATCGGCATGGTCAATGCCGGGCTGCTGACCTATGCCCGCACGCTCGGCATTATTCTCGGCAGCAACATCGGCACCTGCCTGACCACGGAGCTGATCAGCCTGCAGATCAGCACGCTGGCCGCGCCGCTGCTGATCGCGGCGCTCTGCCTGTGGGCCGCCGCCGTGATGGCCGGCGAGCTGGCCCCGCAGTCCTGGCGGCTGCTTGAGGCCTGCCGCCGGATCTCGGGACCGCTGCAGTTCATCTGCCTCGCGGTCACCGGCTTCGCGCTCATCCTGTGGGGCATCGCGGTCATGCAATCCATCGGCCCCGCCCTGGAAGGCAGCGCCCTGTTCCGCTGGTTTCTCGGACATGCCGCAACCAGCGCACTTTGGGGGCTGGCCGCCGGGGCTGTGCTGACGGCGATGGTGCACAGCAGCGCCGCAGTCATCGGCATGGCGATGGGCCTCGCCGCCAGCGGCGTGATGCCGCCTGCGCTTGGCATCGCCATCGTCCTCGGTGCGAACATCGGCACCTGCGTCACTGCCGTCATTGCCGCCATCGGCAGTACGCCTTCCGGCGTATTCGTCGCCTGGTCGCATGTCACGCTGAATGTCGGCGGCGCCTTGCTCTTCCTGCCCTTCACCCAGCCGCTGCAAGCCCTGTCCGCCTCGATCGGCGGCGGACCTGCCGCCCAGCTCGCCCATGCCCAGACTATTTTCAACGTCGTCTGTTCGCTTGGGGTACTGCCGTTATGCTATCTGCCCGTCTGGTCCAAGCTGGAGCAGCGGCTGCAGTCCTGAGTCTTCCAAGAATCGTAATCGCAGTCCCCATTATACTTCAAATCCATCCTGCAGTACTAATCCAATCTGCAAGGGAAGTATAATAAACAAAGTGAGTGATTTACGCAACCCATAGAAAAAAAGACCTAGGGCACTATCACCCCAGGTCTATATTTACATCAGCTTCTTAATCTTATCCAGTGGCAATTCAACGGCCTCGGATACCGCTTCCGGAGAAAATCCATTAAGCAGCAATTTACGGATGAGCTCCGCCTGACCTTCTTCTTTTCCTTCAGCTTTCCCTTCCGCTTTGCCCTCTTCGTATCCCCAACGCTTCCAGGCTGGCATCAATTCCATAATGACTTCTCCCTCCTCCGGGTAATGATCAATTAATTCTCTTAGAATCTCCTCATCCTGTGTCCGGTCCGGCTTAAAATACAAATCCGCCACTGACATAATCAGTGCCAGCCGTCCCTGATCCAATCGTGTCCTGAGCTTAATGAACATACGCAGGAATTCCCGCCGTACTTCTCTCGTCTCTCTTGTAGTATAACCCATCTTCGCCAATAACGCAGCAGCCACTGCATTGTCTGAGTCGATGAACCGCCGCCAGTTCTGCTTACGCAGCTCCACCTTAAGGAACTGGAAGCGCAGAATGGAATGCTCCGGAATTGACATCTCCAGCGTGTCCGGCTCTTCCCGGACCTCATCTGAGGTAAAGATCGCAATCGGAATAATCAGCTTATGGTCTTTGCGGTAGCGCTCGAATAGACGGCTGAAGTAAATAAACATTCTCTCATGGAATGCGGTATCCCTATACGATTGCGGTTCCAGGTGAATTAGGATATAACCGTCCAGCCCTTTGTAGCGGGTCTCCAGCAGCAAATCCAGCTCACGCGCTTCTTCGCCTACAATATCTACCAATAACTCCTGCATTAAAAACCGGGTCTCACTATAGTCCAGCATGGCATGCAGTTCAGGAAAAAATAACTCTATGAATTCTTCAAAGAACGTCTCCAGCAGCTTTTTGAAAGCTTCATCATGTGGTATAGAAATATGTTTCGCCTCCTGTTATAGGTTTGAGCTTGTACTAATGTGATTATATTCCATTTATTTGGGATTGTATATAATAAAAGGAACATACATTCGCTTCTAAATGTGATATCCCTACCTTATTAACTTTGTGCATTCCGATTCCTCACCATAAACAAAAAACCTGCACACCATCCAAATGGACGTATGTACAGGTCTTCTTGTAGCCGCTCAAACCGCCAGCAGCTCTGCGCTATTTCACACTAACAGATACCGAGACGGTCTTGGTACCCAGTTTTCCTTTAATAGATGCGCTCCCCTTACTGACTGCTGTAATCTGCCCGGCAGCATTCACCTTGGCGACAGCAGGCTTGGAGCTGGTCCAGGCCACGCTTCCTGTGACAACTGCAGTGCGGCCGGTATCATACAGCGCGGTTACCACTACGTTTTTGCCTGCGCCTGGTGCAAGACTCAGCCGGTTCTCACTGACCGTAAGCTTCATTAGCTTGGGAACAACCGTAATCTTTACCGTCGCCTGAATGCCCTGGTAGGAACCGGTCAGGGTAGTTGTCCCCTCAGCCACTGCTTTAACGGAGGTTCCCTTAATTGTAGCCACAGCAGGATTCGAGGATTCCCAGTTCATTGCCCCCGAGAAGTTGGCAGATTTGCCGTTTGAAAAATATCCGGTAGCCTTGATGGACTTGGACGCCTTGATATTCATTTCCAGCGTCGCCGGCTCCACCACCAGCTTCACGACCTTCTGTTCAATCGTTACCGGAACACTGATGGTCTTGTTGGAGTAGGTTCCCTTCAGGGTTGCCGTACCTTTGACCAGTCCCTTGATGGTCTTGGCGGAAGTTGTCTGTTTAAGAACGGCATTGCTGCCGCTCAGCTCCCACTTAATGCTTCCCGATACATCCAGCTCGTCGCCATTCTCCAGCACAGCCTGGACAGCGGGCAGCGGCAGCTCTTCACCGATCACTACGCCCAGAGCAGCATCGGGTCCGATCAGGACCAGCACTTTATTCTGAACTGTAACATTAAACTGAACTGTCTTGGAGCGGATTGCCGCAGCCGAAGCAGAGGTCACTTCACCCGTCTTGAGCTTCCCGGTCAGGATCGCTGTGCCTGCCTTGCCGCCGACAAACTTCCCGTCCTTGATGGACACAATCTCTTCATTCGCAGAGGTCCATTCCATCTCATCGCTAATGTCCAGCTTGGTTCCGTCATACTTGGTTCCGTTCACCTTCGGCAGGCTAACCGCATCCGCCGTGTATATTTCCTGCTCCGTCTTCTCCAGGCCCAGCACAGTCAAGGTTGGATAGACGGTGATCTTGAAGCTTTTGCTGATGCCCAGATAGCTGGCCTTAATGATTGAAGTTCCTACCGCTTTACCCGTAACAGTGGCATAAGCGTTGCCTGCATCCGCCGTATTGGCAGTTACTGTAGCATTCATCAGGTTATCCGAGGTCCAGACGGCGGACGCCGTTTCGTTCGAGGTTGAATTGACGGCATTCCGCATTGCTGCGGTTACATTCAGACTCTCCCCCAGGAAAAGCGACTGGTCGCCGGAAGGCGTCAGCAGAAGCGCTTCATAAGGCGCACGCACATACACATCCACCGACTGGGTGACGCCCAGGTAGCTTGCGGTAATAACCGTTTTACCCACGCCCAGGATGGTAATCTCGCCGTCCTTAACAGTAGCTACGCTCTCGCTGGAGCTGCTCCATTCCACCTCATTGCCCAAGGTGATCTCCTGACTTGCCGAAGTGGCTTTGGTCTTGGCGGTCAGCTTGACCGGGTTGTCGCCAACCAGCATTTCCATTTCCTTGACAATGGTGTCTTTCACATCTTTCAATACAATAGCTGCATAAGGAAGCTCTACTACCGCTTTGATCGTTTCGGTTAATCCCTTGTACTTGGCGGTAATGGTAGCCTTACCTTCACCGACCAGAGTAATCTTACCTGCAGTAATGGTCAGCACGCCCGTATTCGAGCTGCTCCATTCCGTGTCCTTCGTGACATCCTTCTCCGCAGTGGCCGATGTTCCGCCGATGGCAGTGGCCGTAACAGACAGCAATTTCTCTTTGTCGCCTAATTTATAGCTGCCCTCTGTGCTGCGGGTCAATTTCAGTTCCTTGAAGGCATGGGTGACCGACACCTCTACAGAAGCTATAGCATTATTGTAGGTTGCTGTGATCATCGCCGTTCCTGCACTTACCGGTTTAAGCTGGCCGTTCAGTACCGTGACCACTTCCTGCTTGGAGGAAGTCCATGTCGCGGCTGCCGTCACATCCCGTTTGGATGCGGAGCCCTCCACATTGGCATATACCTTAAGCTGCTTCGGCGACTGGCCCACAGTGAGCTCAACCTTGGCTGCGCTGTCGAATTCAATAGAGATAGTGTCTCCAGCAGCGGCAAAGACGTTTACCGGAAAAGCGGCTACAACGAGCAGTATCATAATGAGGAGCGTTTTTGTCATTTTCCTGTACACGGTCATCTGTTCTCTCCTTAGACGGTCTGATTATCGGTGGACTTTTTTCCCACTCTCTTCCACTATATCGACAACTCCGGCCCAAGTCTTTACCCCATTTTCAGTATTTCACGATTCCCGGGCAAATTCAGGTCTTTGTAACTATAGAATCCGTACTTATGAAAAAAGGATGTCTCCCTGCCAGCAGTGGCCCGGAAGACATCCGTATACGTCTGTTCTAGCGGACGCTTTCGCGCAGTCCAGCTGCCGTCCGGCTAACACTAACAAGCTCGCCGCGGCATTCATTCACGCCGGCTTCGGTTATCTTCACCTGGCACAGCTCGCCCTGCAGCGAATCGTCGCCGTCAAACAGCACCTGGAGATAGTTGTCGCTGAAGCCATGCTGTATACTGCGACTCGCCGAGCCTTTGGCCGCCCGCTCCGGGATCACGGATAACGTCTTGCCGACGAACCGCCGGGCATAAGCTAGCTGCATTTCTTCAGAGAGGTCAATCAGCTCCTGCACACGCGCATTCTTGATCTCCTCATCGACCTGATTGAGCATCCGTGCAGCCGGGGTTCCGGTCCGTTTGGAATACGGGAAGACATGCATCTCCGAATAGTTGACCGCCTTCATGAAATCATAGCCTGCCCGGAACATCTCATCCGTCTCGCCTGGGAAGCCGACGATCACATCAGTTGTGATCCCCACATCCGGCATAGCCTCTCGGATCAGCTGCATTTTGGCAAAATACTCTTCCGTGGTATACTTCCGGCGCATCGCCTTCAGCACCTCGTTATGGCCCGCCTGAAGCGGGATATGCAGATGGCGGCACATCTTGGTGCTGCGGTTCAGCACCTCCAGCAGCTTCTCATCAATCTGGCTCGCTTCAATGGAGCTGATGCGAACACGTTCCAGCCCGTCCACCTTATCCAGCTCCCAGAGCAGGTCAGCGAGGCGGTAGTTGTCCAGATCATCCCCGTACCCGCCGGTATGGATGCCGGTCAGCACGAATTCTTTGTATCCGGCCTCCACCAGCTGATGCGCCTGGGCGACAATCGATTTCGGATCACGGCTGCGCGACAGACCGCGCGACCAAGGAATGATGCAGAAGGTGCAGAAGTTGTTGCAGCCGTCCTGAATCTTCATGAACGCCCGCGTCCGGTCAGCGAACCCGGGCACATCCATCTCCTCGAACTCACGTGTCTTCATAATGTTGCGGACCGCATTCACCGGCTGGCGCGACTCCTGAATATTCTTCACATGTGTCATAATCTGTTCACGGTCCTGGTTGCCGATCACCAGATCGACTCCGGGAATATCGAGAATCTCTCCAGGTGAGGTCTGCGCGTAGCAGCCGGTAACCGCTACGATGGCGTCAGGATTGCGGCGGACCGCCCGGCGGATCATCTGCCGGCTTTTTTTGTCCCCCGTATTGGTCACTGTACAGGTGTTAATCAGATAGACATCGGCGGAACCCTCGAAATCTACTTGCTCATATCCATCATTCTTAAATAGCTGCCAGATGGCCTCGGTATCATAGAAATTAACTTTGCAGCCCAGTGTATAAAAAGCTACAGATGGCATGGTTTAAGCTCCTCCCATTTCTCCGGATTCATATAAAATGCAGGCGGCGGCAACCATGCCTGCGGTTTCACAGCGCAAAATACGAGGCCCCAGCCCGACAGAGACGGCTCCGGCTTCCTCAGCCAGCCGGCATTCCTCCGTACTGAAGCCGCCCTCCGGCCCTACAACTATCATCACTTTAGCCGCAGCCTCCTGCGGAAGCGATGCCAGCCATGGCGCGGCTGCGCTGCGGAGCTGGAGGCCCTCTTCCTTCTCATAGCAGAAATAGACGGCATCATAGCCGCTGAAGCTCTGAAGCAGCTGCTTCCAGCTGAGCGGCGAATGCACCTGCGGAACAATATTCCGGTGCGCCTGTTCGGCAGCCTCCTTACAGATTTTGCGCCAGCGCTCTACCCGCTTACTCTCCTTGCGCTCATCGTACTGCACAATCGTCCGCTCTGAGAGGAACGGCGTGAAGGCTACAGCCCCGATCTCCGTGCATTTCTGAATGACTGTCTCCAGCTTGTCCCCTTTGGGGAGGCTCTGGGCGACAGTAATCTGAATGCGCGCTTCATGGGTCATGGCCAGAGGCTCCAGTATGCTTACGGTGACGAGGCCGATCTCTATGTCAGCAATCTCGGCCAGCGCCTCGCGGGACACCCCGTCGCTGACGATCAGCTTGTCCCCGGCCTTGCCGCGCATGACCTTGGCGATATGGCGGGCGTCTTCACCGTCAATGCTAACCTTGTCTTGTCCGAACTGTGCCGGAGTTACGAAATAACGCTGCATCTCTCAACCTCATTCTGTCCGTTATTCAGCGTAAAAGCGGCGTAGTCCCCGCCAAATCAGGTCCCGGCCGCCGCTTCACACGTATCATTCATCTACTTAATAATCACATTATATTCTACAACGTTTGCCGGGCACTGAACAGCCCCCGTCCTTACTGACGTTCTCAGACCCCGAACATCCTCAGGAACAGCTGGAAGAAATCATTACCCGTACGTGTCGCCCAGTAGCTAAGCGGTTCTATCGTATAGGCGCGCAGACCCGGAATGAAGATGATCAGCAGGAACAGGAAAACCGTATACTGCTCATACTGCTGAAGTCTTCCACGGATCGGACGCGGTGCGATATCCTCTACGATCCGGTAACCGTCCAGCGGCGGCAGCGGAATCAGGTTAAATACGAATAGGAAGAAGTTGAAGTGAATGAACATCCCGAAGAACCAGATCAGCGCCCGGAGCACCTGCTCGTTCTTAATCGAATCCATCGTGCCCGTTCCCACAAGAATCGCATAGATCAGCGCACCCAGAATACCCAGCAGCAGATTGCTGATTGGCCCGGCGGCTGATACGATGACACCCATCAGGCGGGGACGGCGGAAATTATCCCGGTTCACGGGAACCGGACGCGCCCAGCCGAAGCCCGCAATCAGCAGCAGAATAATGCCGAAGAGGTCAAAATGCACCGCCGGATTCAAGGTCATACGGCCCAGCAGGCGTGCTGTGGGGTCCCCGAATTTATTGGCAAAATAGGCGTGTGCGAATTCATGCACTGTAAACGCAATAACAATCGTAATCAGAAAAAACGGAAGCTGCTGCAAAGGATATACTAAAATTTGATCCAGGGAACCCATCTCTACCTCTTTCCGGCTGTGAACGCCACCCAGTCTTCTTCGCGGGTTACTTCTAATATCTCGAAACCGGAGGACCTCAGCGCTTCCGCGACCAGCCCTTCCTTATCCTTATAAATTCCGGAGGTAATATAGATCCCCTCTGGCTGAAGCGCACGGTAGACATCATCCGTGAACAGTACAATAATCTCGGCCAGAATATTGGCCACGACGACCCGGACCGGCAGAGTCACTCCCAGCCCGTCTGCCGCCGGGGCAACACCAGGAACGGCCTCTTGGTCAGCCGTATTGCTTGGCCGGGCTGAAGGCCACATCTCTCCGGCTGCGGTATCCGCCGCCCCCTCACCGCCCAGCAGCGAGAGCAGATCGCTCTCCTTCACGGTGATCGCTGACTCCAGCCGGTTCAGTGCCACATTCTCGCGGGCACTCTCCACGGCGACCGGGTCCAGATCCAGCGCCAGGACAGAGGCGGCACCGAGCAGCATCACTCCGACAGCAAGGATACCGGAGCCCGTACCTACATCGATGACCTCGTCCCCGCTGACAATATGCTTCTCAAGAGCGCGAAGGCACAGCGCCGTTGTCGGATGCGTCCCGGTTCCGAAGGCCATGCCGGGGTCGATCTCAATAATTTTTTCATCCGCAGAGGCCGGGGTATATTCTTCCCATGTCGGCTTAATGGTCAGCCGCTCCGAGACGCGCAGCGGCTTGAAGTACTGCTTCCAGGCATGGGCCCAATCCTCCTCATCCACCGTCTTCCAGGAGATCTGTGCCAGCCCGGGGTCGATGCCGAACTCTCTCAGCTCTTCCACCCTTGGCGTCACCTCGGACACAACCGCGTCCATGTCCACCGATTCCGCATAATATCCTTTAATGACCGCTTCCCCTTCGGGGATGTCATTGAGCGGTTCATCGTATAATTCACCGTAACGTGTATCCCGGGTTTTATTCAGCGTCCCGGATTCTTCAATAGAGACTCCGCCCGCTCCGGCCTCAACCAGCAGATTGGATATCATCTCCTGTGCTTCCTCGGTTGTATGTACCGTCAATTCTTGCCATAGCATGGTAATGAATCCTCCTAAAAGTTTGTGAGCGTTACTTCTCTCGATTCTGCTTCGAACAAACTTACCTCGGAAGCATAGACTCAGTTTTGGGAGCATAATCTCCCTTGAAGCATGTCTTAGTTAGTATAGCATTTCTTACCCGTTCAGCGCCAAACTGCGTTCAACTCTCTACGCCTGACGGGGTGCTGCGGCAAAAACAATCCAGCGCATGGTCATCTACCATCCCGGAGGCCTGCATAAAAGCGTAACAGATCGTCGAGCCGACAAACTTCATCCCTTTGCGCTTCAACGCCTTGCTCATCTGATCAGACTGGGGAGTGGTCGCAGGGACCTCCGCTCTATTCTTCCAGTGGTTCACAACCTGCGTCCCGCCGACGAAGCTCCACAGATAACCGGCAAAGCCTCCCTCTTCCTCATGGCAGATCTGCTGGTATACCTGTGCATTGGTAATCACTCCCTTAATCTTCAGACGGTTGCGGACAATCCCCGCATTTTGCATCAGCTCTTCCACTTTATCCTCCCCATATAGCACGATCTTCTCCGGATCAAAGCCGTCAAAAGCCTCGCGGAAGCCCTCCCGCTTCTTCAGCACCGTATACCAGCTCAATCCGGCCTGCATGCCCTCCAGCATCAGCAGCTCGAACAGCTTCAGGTCATCAACCAGCGGCTTGCCCCACTCTTCATCATGATAAGCTATATATACCGGGTCCGTGTTCACCCAATCGCAGCGCTTTAGTTCCACCGTACCTCTCTCCTCTGCCTTATGATCCTTCAGCTGCACATAAGCCGTATCTTCTAACTGTATATGAAAAAAAGAGAAGAACACAAGGTTCTTCCCGTTAAAATAATGTCACTATTGTCCTTGCAGCTGTACCCGTGTCTCTTTGTCCGGTTCATTGGTAGAGTAGAAGAACATGTATATTGAAGCTTCTGTGCCTTTGAAATCCTTATATACATCAATGCTGTGATTGTTTCCGTTTCCACGGAAGTTTACAGTTACTATTTTACCCAAGATTCGATCTTTACCTGTGCCAATATGAGTCTGATTCACGCCGCCAAAATTCGGATCATCGCTCTTCGTCTCCACGTAGAGGTCTGCTCCCCGCATATAGTAGGTCCACTGCACCGGATACCCGCCGGTTTGCCGGATTAGCGTCTGCTTCTCACTGGAGATGTTGGTTAATTCCAGAGCCTTCTTGTCGTCTTCATGCCGGGTGACCTTATAATTACCTACAAGCGTCATTGGCGTCGTCTTTGTAATCTCAAGATCAACCGGCCGTTCGAAACGCAGCGTTCTCAGATCCTTGTCCTCCGATGTCGAATACCACAATCCGCCTTCCAGCTTCTGCCCGCCTACCTCAAGACTATAATTCACATATGGCAGCTCAGCGAATTTGGCTTTAGTCCGGATGGACACACGGATTTGTGTAGGTGTTACTACCAGTTGCTCAATCCGGTTACTGGCGTCTTCCGCTTCCAGCGGCAGATCCAGTGCCGTCTTCATCGTAGCACCTGCCATCTTCTGCTTACTGAGCTCGAAATCGAACGTCCATGGACCCTCAATATTACGTTCAAGCTTGGTGTAGCTGAGTTTATAGGCTGTCTCTGCCCGAGGGACATCTACAGGATTGTAATACTGAATTGAGGTGTATTCCCCGTTATCCCCCGGCTTGCCCATGGCACCTGGTTGAGAGTTCTTGACAGGCTCTCCATCTCTATATGCTATGATTTGAGGGTATGCCAAGCTCTTAGCTTCTGGATTATTAAAGACTGCTGCCGTGGACAGCATCAGCTGTTCATTCCCTTCCTTAAAAGGCTGAACACTGAACGACTCCAGTCCATCCCGGTGTACCTGGAAGTTCTGCCGCTCCGGCGAGTCCGTATCCAGCTTCAGGTCCACCTCTTGTTGGGAGTAGGATTGAATTCCAGTTGCGGTAAGGCTAACCTTGACCGTCTCCTGTCCCGGACTCCAGTTCGTCTCGAAATAACCATTGTACCGTTTGTTCTTCTCATCCCACTGCTGGTAGTAGTATTCATTGTCATCGCCGTTCCCTTTTGCATCCTTAAGAGACATTCCATTCACATTCCACATTCCGTTGCCCTTGTCTCCGCCAACATCCAGGCTATACAGAATCACTGTCCGGTTCTCATCCGAGAGCGCTGTATGTAACGTCAGGGTTACTCCATCCTTGGTGACCGTCTGTCCGAGCGGCTGACCCAGATTCTGTGCCAGCGCCGCCTGTACACCGCTTCTATGGTTCAGCAGATTCCCCCAGTCAACTTGCACAGCGGCATACACAGGAACAGCCATCAGTACTACGCTGAAGGAGGCTGCGACAGTGATCTTTCGCCAATTACGATGACGGACCGGGCTATTTGCTCCCGCACGGCTGCTGCCTTTGGATGATGCATATCCGGCCTGCTCCATTCTGCCCCACATTTGCTCGAAATCAGGGTAATTCAGCTCCTGATCCTCATTTAAGCGACGCTTTAACTGTGCTTCGGTTCTGTCCATATTCATCGTCCTCCTTCGTTATGGGCTGAACGCCCGCTTCTTCCAGAATCATCTTCATCATACGTAGCCCCTTATGCTGTCTGGACTTCACGGTCCCCAGCGGGATATCCAGCATCTTGCGGATTTCCTCCAGACTGAAATCATGCATATACCGCAGCGTCAGCACCGCCCTAATCTTCGCCGGGAGCCGGGACATGTATCCCGCCCATTCCAGCTTCGTTTCCTTCTGCTCCACCAGCTTGTCTACCAGCGGCTGCGGATTCTCCCTGAACATATGGAGATGGGCCGCCAGCTTCTGCTGCAGGCTGTTCCTGCGCTTCAGGTGGTTCAGGCAGGTGTTGACGGTGATTTTCATAATCCAGGCCTTCAGATATTCAACGCCTTGCCACTCGCTGCGGAAGAGAGTGATGAATACCTCCTGACACAGATCCTCAGCATCGGCAGCATCGTGCACCATATAATAGCAGGTGCGGTATACTTCTTTGTTGTAGGTTTGGAATAATTCCCTGTTGCCCACTTGAGCATGCCCTCCTTTCTTGTTTGAATTACCTTTTTAACAACCCCGGGCTTCAAAAGGTTCATTTTCAGCAGCATATCCAGCTATATGTACTAAAAAAGCAGCATGTCCACCTGAAATGCACAGGCTGCATACTGCTTACGATAGATTGTCCGGGAATAACTGCTCATCTTCAGGGCAAGCACAGCTTAGATAATATTCATGACCTCACGCGCCTGGTTGTCCAGTTCCTGCGCAGAGGTAGCAATCAGCGTGAATTCATCCAGCGCCACCTGAATCTGCTGCTGGCTGAGCTGGACATTATCCTGCACCTGGTTCAGGCCCGTGGATATTCTGCCGACCTCTTCCGTAATGGCCTGGACACTGTCCCGCACTTCGGTAATCTGATCCTGCACCATCGCGGACAGCTTTCTTACCTCCTTGGCCACCACATCGAATCCCCGGCCGAATTCTCCGGCATGTGCAGCCTCAATCGCTGCATTCAGGGCAAGCAGATGGGTCTGGGAAGCAATATCACGGATGGTCTGCACTACGCCGCGGATCGCCGCCGCCTGCTTTTGCAGATTCAGCAGCGTTTCGGTATTCTCGGTCGACACCTCGGCAATCCTGTCAATACTCAGCAGCAGCTCCTGACTCCGCTCAATTCCCTTGTCCGCACGCTGATTAAGGCTATCTGCCATTCCCTGCATCCGTTCCACGACATGGCTCATGTTATTCTGTCTCTCCGTGATGTTGGTGGCCACCTTGGATACGCCGATGACATGGGTATCTGTCTCATCAAACACTGGCATATATGTAGCTTCCAGCCAGACTGAATTCCCTTCTGCGTCCATCCGTTCAATTTTGTCCTGGAAGCTCCGGCCAGCCATTAAATTCTGCCAGAACAACTCATAATCGGGACTGTTCACGAATGAGGGGAAGCACAGCTGACTGTGCTGCATGCCGTACATATCCTCTGTTTTGTATTTCACTGACTGGGCAAAGATCTCATTGACATAGGCGACACGGCGGTTAAGATCAAACCGGATCATGGCAAGATTCTTTTCCAAGGCTTTGACAACCAGTTCGTCTGTAACTGCTTGGTCTGCTAGATTTTCCATGTTGACTGCTCCCTATACATCTCAATTTTTAACTGATATGCGGACGACATTCGCTTATTTCACTTTACTCTTATTAACGGCTATTTTAGCTTTTAAAATGATATGATTTTTTAATTCCCTATCTTAATTCCCCATACGCTGTCCTTCCTGTATGCAGCCGCTTCCAGCAGCTCTGGTAGTCTCGTATCCTGCGGATAATGCCGCTCCAGATACTGGACGAAGGCCTGGCGCAGGCCGATCTCCTTGTCCAGCTTGTTGAATTCATTGGGGTGCTTTTCCATTTCGGCGATGGAAGCTTCCCAGCCTACCAGATCTGCCGCCTCCGACTGTTCTGCTCGAACCTTTTCAGCAAGCATTCTTAGCTCCCGGTAAGCTCGTTTCACTTTGGAGGAATAGACCTGCTTCTGGTTCAGGAAGGTTAACAGCGCTACCAGCAGCGCCAGTCCCACCCACATTATCACTGTATCCACTTATGTATCCTCCCGGCTTCGCATATCACTCCATTATACACGCCAAAACACAAAAATACCCCACTTACGCAGGGTATCCGCAGCAACAATTCGTCTGCTCATCTCTTCTTGACTTCACCGAGTTATTCTTTCTTCATAATCTCTCCCAGCTGCCGCTTATCAGCCTCACGGGAACGGTCCATGGCCTCAATATCATCCTGATCTGCTTCAGCTGCTGAGAATTCAACATCCTCGGCCTTCGCCTCATAGAGCATTTTCATTTTTTCGGTTTTGGAAAAGATTTTCGAGTTCTCTCTGTCCATCGCTTGCCATCAGCCTCCAATGTATTTATCTGACCTTAAATCATTCCGCCGGCTTCCTCAATAAGCGACATCGCCTGACCATGGACAGCCGCATCTACAATAACCGTCAGCAGAATATTTCTGCCCGTCGGACCGCCATCCCCGCCGTGGCTCATTCCGCTCCCGCTCGTATGCGCCGCAGCTAATATGCCCGTATGGTCACTGACTGCCGTCATCGAATCCATGCTCGCCAAATTGCCGGTAACCGGATTTACTCCCGGCTTCTGCCCGCTTCCCCCAAACCTGCTGAACCGGTCAATGGAAATCTCCTCTGCACGCAGTGCCTGCAGCTTACGGGAGACCCCTTCCGCTTCCTCCGGGGTTTTGAAGTAGGCCAGTATACTTTTTTCAGACATGGGAATTCCCCGCTTTCTGCCTGGTGTCCATAACGTACAAGCTTACTTGGCTATTTTGGATTTCCGGACATAATTTTATACATTTCCCGGCTAAAGGTTCCTTTAAATGGAGGAAATCAGGAGCCAGACTACTAAACTATAAGTTCGTTTTACGCTCAGCATATATGTCAGTAATTATGACGAAAATTGTTTTTTTCTCTGTTATTTTGTATTTTTTTGTCCAATAAGATTGATTTCATAGGTTAAATAGACTAAACATGTCATATAACATTCCACATAAAATAAAAACGTTCTCAAATCTCTATAAATTTTGTGTGGATTTTACAAATAACCAGTGGTAAAATCTTCTTAATATTTTTCCTAGTAATCTTGACGGAAATAAACCGGATTAATAGAAAAGGAGAATCCGACTACTGTCTGTAGCAGGAGAGATGAAGCCAGAACCAACATCATATTGTGGAGGGGATTACATTTGGAGTGGACAAAATTACCTCGTAAGCTATCATTACTAACATTATCATTAGGTGTGGCTGCAAGTATGATTCCAGGCGCGGCATTCGCCGCCAGCAGCTTGAAGACACCCGTATCAGGCAATCATCTTCCAGCCTTGATTCCAGCGAATCAGCCTTATATTTCTCCACAGATTAACACCAAATCCTCAAATCTCGTCCGGGTTATCGTTCAACTGAGCGGCCAGCCTGCGGCTGTCGGCAAATATGCCGCCAGACAAGGAATTACAGCGCTCGCTAATACAGCGACTGAAGCTGCAGTGAACAGCCAACAGGAAGAAGTACTGGATAAGGCTGAAGCCAAGAAGATTGACCTGACCGTCAATTACAAGTACGACACGATTCTGAACGGCTTTGAAGTCACCGTTCCGGCTGACAAAATCCCTGAGCTGGCGAAGATCTCCGGCGTGTCTTCCATTTATCCCAACAGCACCTGGTATGCTCTCCCTGATCAGACAGTAACTGAAGTGACTTACAGAAACGACAACGCTCCTCTGAAGCAGATTCATGCAGACTGGGCGGCAGACCAAGGCCTCACCGGGGAAGGACTGAAGGTCGGTGTAATCGACACCGGTGTGGACTACACGCATCCGGATATTGCTCCTGCCTATAAGGGCGGCTATGACTCCTTTTACCAGGATGATGATCCTTATGAAGAAGTTCCGCTGACTCCAGAAGAAGATACCGAGTATGGCGTAGGCTATGCGGGAACTTACCACGGTACGCATGTAGCCGGCACGATCATCGGTCAGTATGCAGCTAAGGGTGATGTGGCTCAGAAGGGTGTCGCTCCCGAGGCTGATTTGTATGTCTACAAAGTTTTAGGCCGTAATATTGATAAACCGGACACTTCCTCCGGCTCTTCCGCTCAAGTCATTGACGGGATTGAACGTGCGGTGAAAGACGGCATGGATGTCATCAACCTGTCGCTCGGCTCCGATTCCGAGAAGGATGTCAACTCCCCGGATTCCATTGCGATTAATAACGCAGTGCTTTCCGGAGTGACTGCTGTTATTGCGAACGGGAATAATGGGGAAGCAGGTTACTTCTCCATGGGTTCTCCTGCTGCCTCCCAACTTGGAATTTCGGTAGGTGCCGTTGACAGCCCTATCAAAGCCTTCTCAGGTGAATTCAGGGCAGAAATCCCGAGCTCAGTCACTTCAGTGACTTATGATACTTATCAACCTTTCCACGTTATGGCCTATGAGTTAGGCAAATCTGACTTCGCTTCTATTTTTGGCACAGGGCCTGTTAAGGTCGCCTATGCTAAACTAGGAAAACCTGAGGATTACCCAGCTGGCGATCTTAGTGATACCATTGTTCTAGTGTCGCGTGGTGATCTGACTTTTGATGTCAAGATCGCCAATGCCAAAGCCCGTAATGTAAAAGCGCTAGCCATATTCAATGGTAATGCCAAAGAGATTGATGGCAAGATTGTTCCAGACCTTAGTGATAGCATCAAAGACCGGGATGGCTTTATCGGATCGAATTTCGGTGACGGATATCAGAATGTCCCAACATTAGATATTCAAGGTACATTCGGACGTCAATTGGCACGAGCCATCGATGCCACTGCGGATAAAACTGCCACATTTACTTTTGGCCCGGATTACCCGGTAGAAATGACGCCTGGCGATGTAGTTACCTATTTCTCCTCCGCGGGTCCGAATTTCGACGGCAAACTTAGCATCAAGCCAGATATCGTTGCTCCTGGCTATGGAGTGCTTTCCACTTACCCTGCTTATGGTAAATACGATTCAGAAGCAGATTATTCCAAGGCCTACGCCCGCCTCAGCGGTACAAGTATGGCAACACCGCATGTAGCCGGCTTGGCACTGCTGATCAAGCAGGCACATCCAACCTATACACCATTAGACATTCGTGCCGCTTTGGCCAACACAGCAGATCCTGTGTACTACCAGGGTGCGCCTGAAGATTTCTATCTTCAAGGCCCTGGGCGTGCTAATGTAGAGAATGCCATTAATACTCCGGCGTTGCTGCAATCCATTGAGCCGATCTCCATTCTGGACAAGAACTTTGTCCCACAGAATGTGATTAACTACAATCCGTCTACAAGCTTTGGCACATTGCTGCCAGGTTCTGAAGCCAGCCAAGTGCTGCAATTGAAGAATATGAGCGATAGCACGCTCACCTATTCTGCTTCGGTGGAGTTGAACTCTGGTGATCCAGATCAAGTATCTGTGACACTAGACAAATCATCGGTCACTGCTTCGGCAAAAA
Source organism: Paenibacillus sp. FSL R7-0302 (assembly GCF_038006885.1). NCBI lineage: Bacteria > Bacillati > Bacillota > Bacilli > Caryophanales > Paenibacillaceae > Paenibacillus > Paenibacillus sp. FSL R7-0302. Next base: position 1,013,072 of record NZ_JBBOWB010000001.1, on the reverse strand, counting down.
GTGCCTCTACCTTCAACCTGAAGGTTAACGTCGCTGCAGATACTGTGCCACAATCGCTGCAAGGCAATATCGTACTGAAGGCAGATGGTCAACCAAATCTTCCTACTCTACACTTGCCGTTTGCAATTAATGTAGACAAAACTACAGAACAGCCTAGCTGGGGCACAGGAATTCAGGAAGCTGCACTGAGCCAGCCAATCATCTATACCAATTCAAGTGCAGTGCTGAACTACAAGCTGAAAGCAGATGATATTAACTATTATGAAGTAAATCTGATTGGTCTTGATGATACCAAGAAGGGCTCCTTCCAGGTATCCACGACCGGTGCGCCGGATAAGTTCTTCGAGCCTGGGAACTACAGCACGGTGATATCATCTACCTATCATCCATATGACCACAACGGCGACCCTATTCTGGATGCCAATGGCAACCCTGCCGTAGCCAGTCTGAGCGATGGAGTCTACAAGCTTGAAGTACTCGGCATTAAAGCCAAAGATAATACCAAACCGATCAAGATTGACTATAACAAAGACACATACTACAGTGCCTACACCTCATTCCGCTTTATCACTGTCTCCGACAGTGGCAGTAGCGGCGGCGGTGGTGGCGGTGGCGGCACAGTAGTAACGCCGACTCCTGTGGTTGTACCTGGCGCGGTGAAATCTCTTGTTGAAGAAGGCGTTCAACAGGTATCTGTAACCCCTCTAACCGCCTCGAAGGATGGAGTAACAACTGTAACCGTCAGCGACAGCGATCTGAAGGCCGCTCTGGCCAAAGCCGCTGCTGCCAAGACAGCCGTTGTGATCTCTGTCAGCAGTATCGCAGACAAGACAGCTGAGCTGAGCCTGACGGCTGAGCAGCTGAAATTGCTGGCTGGTGCTCAAGCAGACAGCACTGTTATTGTAAATATCGCCGGATCTGCTGTAGCCTTGCCGGTATCCTTATTAGCCGCTTCCCCTGCAGGCCAGAGCTTGAAGCTAGTAATTAAGCAAGAGCCAGACGCAGCCAGCAAGCTGATTGCAGGTACTCCGGGTGCCCAGGTTATCGGAACCCCGGTATCCTATGAAGCTTCATGGACTACAGCTACAGGCAGCACTTACTTGAACGTTCCAACCAACGTGTTCATCAAGCGCACCTTTACTGTACCAGGCAAGATTGAATCCAAGACAGCAGGCGTATTGTTTGAAAAAGATGGACTGGTGACCCCGGTTGCTTCTGTCTTCACACCACAGGCAGACGGAACAACCATTGTTACAGTAAGCCGTCCAGGCTTCTCCGTGTATGCAGCAGTCAGCAAACCGGCAGCAGCCTTCACAGACATTGCTAATTCCAAATCAGCTGTTGCCATCCAGACGTTGGCCGACAAGCTGATTATCCAGGGAACCTCAGCGACTACTTTTGCACCACAGAGCAATCTGACCCGCGCTGAGTTCACAGCGCTCTTGACCCGTGCACTGGGTCTGCGTACCGATGCCAGCGTTACCTTCTCCGATGTGAAATCGACGGACTGGTACGCCAAGGATGTCGCCGCAGCCTCCAAGGCTGGCCTGATTCTGGGTATCGGCAATGGCAAGTTTGCTCCAACCCAGAAGGTAACCCGTCAGGAGCTCGCTGTCATTCTGGACAGAGCAGTGAAACTGACAGGCACTGAACTGAAGGCTGTTGCTAATCCTTCGTTCACAACCTACTCCGACAGCGCTAAGGTAGCCCCTTACGCCAAGGACAGTCTGCAAGCCCTGACCAAAGCCGGCATCTTCGCCAGCGAAACGGGCATTGCCTTCAATCCAACAGCTCCGGCAACCCGTGAGACAGCAGCCGCTGCACTCTATGAATTGCTGAGCAAGAGCGGATTAATCGAGTAGTAGAATAAGCTTAAAAGGCTGTCCCAGTAGTTGTTACATGACTACTCTGGACAGCCTTTTTTGTTTGGTTATGACCCGTTTGAACACTTGAGCAGACGCTGTTGCAGATAATGTGCATACTACTTCTGATTGCATTTACTACATTAGAATCCCCTTTAATTTGTCCCAAAAGAGATTCTGTTGTATTTCATACATTTGGTTCTTAGATATCTGTTTAAAAATGCCCATTTAAATAATTTCTATTGTACGTTGTGCAACAGATTCTCTTTTTGGTGAATTTCAGAAGCATTCTGTTGTATCAAATACAACAGAACCACAAAGACAATAAACCCAGCAAAAAACAGCGCCCCGCCTCCACTTAATAGAGATGGGGCGCTGTTTTACAAGCTCTTCCATCCTTATTTCATATTACTTAAAAGTTCAGTCTCCCCGGAACGCCTTCTTCACACGGTCGAAGAACGACTGCTCCTGCTCATGCGTGTTCTCTCCGTTGAAGGAGGCGAACTGGCGGAGCAGGTCCTTCTGCTCTTCGCTGAGCTTGCTAGGAGTGACTACGATGACACGGACATGCTGGTCGCCGACGCCGTTGCCGCGCAGATGCGGAACTCCTTTGCCTTTGAGGCGGAAGAAGGTGCCGGTCTGGGTGCCTGCCGGAATCTTGAGCTTCACCTTCTCGGTCAGCGTTGGGATCTCAATCTCGTCACCGAGCGCCGCCTGAGCGAACGTCAAGGGAACCTCGCACATAATATCGTTGTTCTCGCGCTCGAAGAAATCATGATTCTTCACACGTATCACAATGTACAGATCTCCGGCCGGGCCGCCGCGTGTGCCGCCTTCGCCTTCACCGGTCATGCGCAGCTGTGCGCCGTCATCGACACCGGCAGGGATACGCACATGAATCTTGCGCTGTCTCTTCACCTTACCCTGGCCTGCGCAGGTGGTGCATTTCTCTTTGATGATTTTGCCTGTGCCGCTGCAATTCGAGCAGGGACGGCGGTTACGCATCTGTCCAAGCGGTGTATTCTGCACGAATTCCTGCTGTCCGCTGCCGTGGCAGACGGAACAGGTCTCCGGCTTCGTACCCGGCTTGGCTCCGGAGCCGAAGCAGGTATCGCAGGTCTCCGTGCGTGGAATGGTAATATCGGTCTCTTTGCCGAACACCGCTTCCTTGAACTCAATGGTCATCGTATACTGCAAGTCGCCGCCGCGCTGTGGTGCATTCGGATCACGCCGTCCACCGCCGCCGCCGAAGAACATATCGAAGATATCACCAAGACCGCCGAAATCTCCGCCACCGCCGCCAAAGCCGCCGCCCATTCCCTGATTAGGGTCAATATGCCCATATTGATCATACCGCGCGCGCTGTTGCCCGTCGCTCAGAACGTCATAGGCTTCCTTAACCTCTTTGAACTTAGCCTCAGCATCACTGGCCTTATTCACATCGGGATGGTACTGGCGCGCCAGCTTGCGGTAGGCCTTCTTCACTTCGTCTTCTGAAGCATCTCTTCCGAGGCCCAGAACCTCATAATAATCACGTTTATCTGCCACTGCTTTCACCTCCGTACATCGTTAATTCTCCCCATTTACAAGGTAAAAGGAAAGCCAAAACCCGGGATGCCCCGGTCTTGACCTTCCCTCTCACCACCATAGAACTTATCGTCTAAGGTTACCCTTGATTCTTCTCATCGTCAACCACTTCGTAATCCGCATCTACCACGTTATCCTTCTTGGCATTGCCTTCAGCAGCATCCTGACCCGCTTCAGCGCCCTGCTGCTCCTGCGCAGCCTGCTCATACAGCTTCACGGACAACTGCTGCACAATCTCATTCAGCGCCTCTGTAGCGGCATTGATTTCTTCCAGGTTGTCAGTTTCAAGGGCAGCCTTCACTTTGTCCTTAGCTTCATTCGCTTTATCGATCTCGGAAGCATCGACCTTGTCGCCCAGATCCTTAATAACTTTATCTGTGGAGTATACGAGCTGGTCAGCACCGTTCTTGGCTTCGACCAGTTCTTTACGCTTGCGGTCTTCCTCAGCGTGCAGCTCGGCATCCTTCATCATCTGTTCCACTTCTGCGTCGCTCAGACCGCTGGAAGAAGTGATGGTGATCTTCTGGCTCTTGTTGGTGCCTTTATCTGTAGCAGAGACGTTAACGATACCGTTGGCATCGATGTCGAAGGTAACTTCGATCTGCGGTACGCCGCGCGGTGCCGGTGGAATCTCATTCAGCATGAAGCGTCCCAGCGTCTTGTTGCCGTTCGCCATCTCGCGTTCACCCTGCAATACGTGGATTTCCACGCTAGGCTGGCTGTCTGCGAAGGTCGAGAACACCTGCGATTTGCTTGTAGGGATCGTAGTGTTGCGCTCGATCATCTTCGTGAACACGCCGCCAGCAGTTTCAATACCGAGGGACAGCGGAGTTACGTCGAGCAGAACTACGTCTTTTACATCGCCAGTCAGTACGCCCGCTTGAACAGCAGCACCCAGGGCTACTACTTCATCCGGGTTAACGCCTTTGTGAGGCTCTTTGCCGGTAAGCTTCTTGATCGCATCCTGTACGGCAGGAATACGGGTGGAGCCGCCGACCAGTACGATTCTGTTCAGATCCGCAGGGGTCATTCCGGCATCCTTCAGCGCTTGACGTGTAGGTCCCAGCGTGCGCTCAACCAGACTTGCCGTCAGCTCGTCGAACTTGGCGCGGGTAAGGTTGATCTCAAGGTGCTGAGGCACTCCGTCAACTACCGTGATAAACGGAAGCGATACTGTAGTTGTAAGTACGCCGGACAGCTCTTTCTTCGCTTTTTCCGCAGCATCCTTCAGACGTTGAACAGCCGCTTTGTCCTTGCTCAGGTCAATGCCTTGCTCTTTCTTGAATTCAGCTACAAGGTAATCCATAACCAGTTGGTCAAAATCATCTCCACCCAGACGGTTGTCACCGCTGGTAGCCTTTACTTCAAAGAAGCCGTCGCCCAGCTCAAGGATGGATACGTCGAAGGTACCGCCGCCAAGGTCATAGACCAGGATGGTGTGATCTTCGGATTTCTCCAGACCGTAAGCAAGAGCTGCTGCTGTTGGCTCGTTGACGATACGCAGCACTTCAAGGCCGGCGATTTTGCCTGCATCCTTGGTAGCCTGACGCTGGCTGTCATTGAAATAAGCAGGAACTGTAATAACCGCCTGAGTTACAGGCTGGCCTAGATAGGCTTCAGCATCGGATTTCAGCTTTTGGAGAATCATTGCCGAGATTTCCTGTGCAGAATAGTCTTTACCGTCAATGCTTTCTTTGTGGCCAGTACCCATGTGGCGCTTGATGGAAGCGATGGTACGGTCCGGGTTCGTAATGGCCTGGCGTTTTGCCGTTTCACCGACGATGCGTTCGCCGTCCTTCTTGAAGCCTACAACCGATGGGGTTGTACGCGCGCCTTCCGGATTCGGGATAACGACGGCTTCGCCGCCTTCCATAACGGCAACGCAAGAGTTCGTGGTTCCTAAGTCAATACCGATAACTTTACTCACAGTAATGTGCCTCCTCAGAAATAATGTGAAGCCCGGGGCTTCATCCATTTTTATTATCTTATATAGAACAGATCTACATGCTGACTTTGACCATGGCCGGACGAAGAACCTTATCCTTCAGGAGATAGCCCTTCTGGACCTCTTCCGTCACGATGCCTTCCTCGTACTCCTCGCTCTCCACCTGCATGATCGCCTGATGATATTCAGGGTTAAAAGGCTGTCCTACCACTTCCATGGCTGTAAGCCCTTCAGTCTTAAGGACTCCCTCCAGCTGCCGGAAAATCATATTCACGCCTTTGATGAACGCTTCAGCGTCTGCACCTGCTGCAGGAGTCGCCAGTGCGCGTTCAAAGTTATCCATTACCGGAAGCAGCTCGGTTACAAGCTTAGACGTTGCATACTGCGCCAGCTCTTCCTTTTCTTTCTGGGTCCGGCGGCGGAAGTTATCGAAATCAGCCTGCACACGCAAGGTGCGCGCCTGATGCTCATCTGCCAGCTCCTGCAGCTTTCTGTACTCCTCATTGCCTGAAGCCGCCTCGCCGGCCTCTTCAGCCGTGAATGCGCCGCTGTCCGCTGTGGTATCTGCCTCTTCAGCTGCGTGATTATCATTCACCGAGGGATCATTCTTCTCATTCATTTCCTGAACCTCTTCCTCTTTCAAGTTGTCTTCACCTCCTTAATAATATTCATCATGGACTAGTACACTCTGTTCACTTATACCAGTGTGCCAGCATCGCTGTCAAATCCCGGGACAAAATCCCCAGAATACCCATTACACGTGCGTACTCCATACGGGTCGGACCCAGGATACCAATGCTCCCCAGCGGCTTGCCGTCCAATGAATAGGTGGCGGTAATCAGACTGCAGTTGGCAAAAGCCTCATGCTTATTCTCTGTACCGATGCGCACTTGCATTCCTGCTTCGCTGCTGGCCGGGGTAAGCATTTTGAGCAGCGTAGGCGTCTCCTCCAGCAGATCGAGAATCGTCTTCACCTTGTCGACGTCCTTGAACTCCGGCTGGGTCAGCATATTCGTGGCTCCGCTTAAGTAAATCCGCTGATCTTGGTCGCTCTCAAGCGCCTTATCCAGCACCTGCATTAATTCTTCATAATGGGAGATGTGGCGCTGCATTTCTTCGCCCAGCTCGGAATAGAGCTGACTCTTCAGCTTGTAGAGCGGTACATTGACCAGCTTGCTGTTCAGCAGATTCACGACCTTCTCCATCTCGGAGACAGATATCTCCGAAGGAAGACTCACGGTTCGGTTCTCTACCTGCCCGGTGCTGGTAACGATAATCGCCACAGCGGTCTTGTCATCGAGCGGAAGCAGCTGAAAATGGCGCAATGAAGTATGAAAAACCTCCGGTCCCAGCAGGATGGAAGTATAATTCGTCATATTGGACAGGATCATTGCCGCATGTTGGATAACCTGCTCTGTAGCATTCAGCTTCTCGGCGAAAAAAGCGCGGATCGTGCCCAGTTCGGCCGTTTCGGCGGAATTCCACGGTACCAGATGATCCACATAATAGCGGTAGCCCTTATGGGACGGGATTCTCCCTGCCGACGTATGAGGTTGCTCCAGATAACCCAGATCCTCCAGATCGGCCATTTCGTTGCGGATCGTGGCTGGACTGTAGCCCACATCCCCGCGTTTCGAGATACTGCGCGAGCCCACCGGCTCAGCGGAAGAAATATAGTCATCGACAATGGCATTCAGTATCATTCTCTGGCGTTCAGTTAACATGTTATTCCCTCCTATCCGGCTGTGGCTCCGATTCGTTAGCACTCTAGTGAGATGAGTGCTAACCACTAATACAAAAATACCAAACTGACCTCGGCATTGTCAAGTGAGTTCAGCAACTTGATTGCGCCTATTTTAGTCAAAGCAAGATTTGGGTCTGTTATCCGTAAAAAACCACTGTCACCCTGAAGCATCAGCTTCCGGGTGAACAGTGGTTTCTTATTATAGTTTACCGGAGGCAATGGCCCGCCGGATTAGTCCAGTCTCTTCAGCACGGCGATCTCGTCGCAGGCATGCTGCTTCTTGCAGTTGACACAATCGGTCCAGACCTTCTCGGGGAAAATCTCCTTCTGCACCACATCGAAGCCGTTCTTAAGGAAGAAGTCCACGGCATAGGTCAGTGCCATAATCTTCGGGATCCGCTGGCGTCTCGCTTCTTCAACCAGCTTTTCCAGAATCATCGTGCCTACACCTTTGCCCTTACCTGCATCATTCAGGCCAATCGAACGGACCTCCACAAGATCACTTCCTAGCCGGAACAAGGAACCGCAGCCGACAAACTTGCCGCCGATCTCGGCGATTACAAACTGGTCGATCTGGCGGGTCAGTGCTTGCCTTGAACGGGGCAGCATAATCCCCTGCCTGGCATACTCCTCTATCATCAGATACAGCGGCTCTACATCCTCCACCGTAGCATTTCTGCATATCACTTGCTGCTCTCCTGCTGGAGAAGCCTTTTGGAAATGATCCGTTTTGACAAGCACCTTGACTCACCCCTTGTTGTTAATATGAATAAATATACAACAAGGTGAATTACAATTCAAGGGGTATTTCAAAATTAAACCACTGTCAAAGCACCGACAAATTCCCCGAAAACATCGTTGCCAAACAGGATTCCCTGCTTGCTCAGGCGATAGGTGTCCCCCGACTGCTCCAGCAGCCCGGCCTTCAGCATTTTATGCAGCGGTTTTGCAAAAACAGCCTCCAGCGGCTTTCCGAATTGTGAGCGGAACGCCGCATCCGAAATCCCTTCGCGCATCCGCAGGCCGACCATCATGAAATCCTCCATCGCCTCCTGCTCGGAGACCTCAAAGCTGTCCAGACGCGGCAGCCCGCTGCGCGAAGCCTCGTTATACGGGTTCACGCCCTTGATATTCATGTGCCGCTGCCGGCCCACATATCCATGCGCCCCTGCGCCCAGACCGTAATAATCCTCGTTGCGCCAGTACGTTATATTGTGGCGGCTCTCCAGCCCCGGCTTGGCAAAATTACTGATCTCATACTGCGTATAACCTGCGGCCTCCATAGTGGACATCAGCAGCAGATACATCGCCAGCTCATCCTCTTCATTCGGCAGCGGAAGCTTGTTCTTGTTGAACAGGGTGTGGAACAGCGTATTCTCCTCCACCTTCAGACTATAGATGGAATAATGGGGAAGATCCAGCGCCAGCGCCTTGTCGATACTCTCTCTGAGCATATCCACCGTCTGGTTCGGCAGGCCGAACATCAGATCAAGCGACAGGTTATTAAGCCCGACCGCACGGGCATTCTCCAGACTGCGGTATACGTCATTCACATCATGAATCCGGCCGATTCCGCTCAGCAGCTCATTCTGGAACGCCTGCACCCCGAAGCTGACCCGGTTGACGCCGCCTTCCTTCATGACTCTGAGCTTGTCGATATCGGTTGTGCCGGGGTTAGCCTCCATCGAGAATTCAATCTGCTCATCCCACTGCGGGAAATGCCTGCGGACCGATTCCAGGAAATAAGCCATCTCATCAGGCTTGAGGACAGTAGGCGTACCCCCGCCGACAAAAATCGTCTTGATCACACCCGGAGGCGTGTGCTGCACGGTCAGCTCCATCTCGCGGTCAAGCGCATGGAGATAGTCCATCACCGGCTGATCCTTCAGCACGTAAGAATTGAAATCACAATAGAAGCATTTATTGGTGCAGAACGGGATGTGAATATATACGGCCTCAGGGGGACGGCCACTCTGTGCAGAGTTCATAGCTGAGTTCATTAGCTGTCTCCTTTTGTTCTATTAATATACAGGCCTGCCACACTACCTGCTGCTGAAAAGCAAGAAGAAACGGCTGCACCGCCCTGCGTAGGGCGGCACCCGTTTCTGCCATAAACCGAAAGCTCCGGGGGAGCTTATATGCTGCTACTCAATCTGAAGCACGGCCATGAACGCTTCCTGCGGCACCTCGACGCTGCCGACCTGCTTCATGCGCTTCTTCCCTTCCTTCTGCTTCTCCAGCAGCTTCCGCTTACGCGAAATATCGCCGCCGTAGCATTTGGCGAGTACGTTCTTACGCATGGCCTTAACGGTCTCACGCGCAACCACCTTCGTGCCGACGGATGCCTGAATCGGCACCTCGAACATCTGGCGCGGGATAATGCCGCGCAGCTTCTCACAGATGACCCGGCCGCGGTTATAAGCGCGGTCGCGGTGAACGATGAAGGACAGTGCATCGACCTGCTCATTGTTCAGCAGGATGTCCATCTTGACGAGATTGGACTGGCGGTAACCGGAGATCTCGTAATCATAGGAGGCATAACCCTTCGTGCCGGATTTCAACTGGTCGAAGAAGTCGTAGACGATCTCGGACAACGGAATTTCGTACGTAATGGTTACACGGTTGCTGTCCAGATACTCCATGTTGACGAATTCACCGCGTTTGTTCTGGCACAGCTCCATAACGGTACCCACGAAGTCGTTAGGCACAATAATGGCTGCTTTGACATACGGCTCTTCGATGAAGTCAATCGTCCCGATCTCCGGGTAATGCGACGGATTGTCGATCTGGATGGTCTCCCCATTCGTCAGCTTAATACGGTAAATAACGCTCGGCGCCGTAGTAATCAGCGGCAGATTGAACTCGCGTTCGATCCGCTCCTGAATAATCTCCATATGCAGCAGCCCCAGGAAGCCGCAACGGAAGCCAAAGCCGAGGGCGCTGGAGCTCTCCGGCTCGAAGCTCAGGGAAGCGTCGTTCAGCTGCAGCTTCTCCAGCGCTTCACGGAGATCATTATAATCAGAAGTCTCAATCGGATAGAGACCGCAATAGACCATCGGATTAATCCGGCGGTAGCCCGGCAGCGGTTCAGGGGTCGGATTCTTGGCATCCGTCACCGTATCACCGACACGGGTGTCGCCTACATGCTTGATCCCGGCCACAATGAAGCCGACATCACCGATGTTCAGCTCCGGCACAATGGTCATACGCGGCATGAAGGCTCCGACCTCGATCACCTCAAAGGTTTTGTCGGTGGCCATCATTTTAATCTTGGAACCGGCACGGATACTGCCGTCCATTACGCGGACATAGACGATTACGCCCTTGTACGGGTCATAATGGGAGTCGAAGATCAGCGCCTTGAGCGGTTCTTCCGAGCTGCCTGTCGGCGCCGGAACCTGCTTCACGACCTGCTCCAGAATCTCCTTGATGCCGATGCCTGCCTTGGCGGAAGCCAGCACGGCTTCACTGGCATCCAGCCCGATGACATCTTCAATCTCCTGCTTTACCCGGTCGGGATCTGCGTTCGGAAGATCGATCTTGTTGAGTACCGGAAGAATCTCCAGATTGTTGTCAAGCGCCAGATAAACGTTGGCCAGCGTCTGGGCCTCAATCCCCTGGGCTGCATCCACGACCAGAAGAGCGCCTTCACAGGCAGCCAGACTGCGGGATACCTCATAGGTGAAATCGACATGCCCCGGTGTGTCAATCAGATTCAGATAATAATCCTGTCCGTCATCGGCACGGTACGTCAGACGTACGGCCTGCAGCTTGATGGTGATGCCGCGCTCGCGCTCCAGGTCCATCTGATCCAGAACCTGCTCCTGCATTTCACGCGTAGACAGCGCACCCGTATACTCCAGAATGCGGTCAGCCAGTGTCGATTTGCCATGGTCTATATGTGCAATAATCGAGAAATTGCGAATTTGTTGTTGTCGTTTCTGAACGTCAGTCATTCCTTACCCCCACAGACAGCCTAATGTTAATCCACTTATTATAACAGTACGGGCTCCGCCCATCAATCCCGCCAGCCGCCGGAAAAGAAAGAAACCGCGCGGACCCTCTACATTTGCGAGCTGAATCCTGCAAAAAAACACACAAACGGGTGCGGGCTTCCATCATCCGCAGCCGTTTGTGTCCTCAACCTCATTGCAGCCCGGGAGGTTCCGGGCAGTTCCTGCTCACTCCTCCGAGGAGTCGAAGAGGGAGACCACCCAGCGGATGCCCTTCTGCGAAGCCTGCTGGAGCAGCCCGGCGGTCTTATCCGCCAGCACATCCACAGTCGGCTTCTGCTCCTCTGGAATCAGAATCTGCTCGGGACTGAGCGCAGAGTAGTCCTTCACCTCCTGCTGCGGGAGACTGCCCTTGCCGCCAGACGTCTGCGCCTGTGTACCTGCAACCGGCTGCTGGACCGGCAGCACGGTGTAGGCGCCCGTTACCGGATCAATAGTCACGGGCACATATACATAAGCCTGGCCGCCCGGGGCTGTGCTGGCAGCCGGAACGTACGCAGTCCCGGCTGTGCCGTTCTGTCCAGCCGGAAGCTGGCTGCCAGCCGCGCTGCTCCCGGCCGGCTTACTCCAGTCCGGCAGTATACCGGAGACTCCCGAACCGCCGCCGCCGAACTGCAGGCCGACCAGCAGCCCCACGCCCGCCCATATTCCGACCATCACCAGCTTTTTACCGAACCGTGTCATAATCTCCACTCCTTTTCAGCTATAATCCGTTCAGGAACCTGTCGATGTCTCTGCCCCGGTGCCTCCAGATTGCGTACTGCCCTGATCTGGCGCAGCTGCCTTCTCGGCATCCCGGCTGCTCCAGTACACATCAGCGATGGCATCCGCCAGAATATCCGCCGTCCGCTTCAGCTCATCGGCGCTGTTGTCAATTCCGCCTACCTCAATCAGCACACTGTTCGGGGACAACGTCTGGTTATATTCCCCATTATTCCCGTTTCCGGACGATTTCCCCCATATCCCGCGTGAAATTCCAGGATAATTTTTCTCAAGCAGCTGATGGATCTTATTGGCGAAGGCCTCGTTTTGTTTCCAGTTTTTATTCGCATGCCCCAAAATAAAATAGACCTGGGCATAATTTTTCCCGTTAATCAAAGCTGTTGTTTTGCCGTGCCGCTGCGAATCGCGGTGGATATCAATCAGCTCACTCATGTTCTGGTTGGAGGCCATGGCCGATTTCACAGTCATACGTGAATATTTATAAGAGAAGTTCCAGTTGTAGCCCGGTACCTCTGTAGCATAGTCCTCCTGGGCATGGACAGTTCCGATCCCCCGCTCTTCCAGCCTCTTGGCAATATAAGAGCCTACCAGCATGACATTCTTGGAAGGGACTGCCGAGCTGGGGTTGTCGCTCTGTGCGCCAAGCAGCGGATTATAGGCCTCCCGGGGATGGGAATGATAAACGAGAATCCGCTTGACCGAAGTATCTCCGGTGCCGTTCTCGGCATCTCCGCTTCCGGAGTAGCCCTCGTCAGGTTCTGTACCGGACGGGTCAGGGACAGGCGAAGCCTCGGGCTCTGCCACGCCTTCCCCAGGACTGTCATGGCCATTACCAGCCTCAGTACCGTTCCCTGAATCTGGAAAGGCTCCAGGATCGCCCCCTGCTCCGGGATCTTCCCCGGTGGCCAGTTCATCGCCCCCCGGATGATAATCGGCCGGCGCCCCTGTACTCCCCCCTGAGCCTTGCCGCAGCAGGAAGGGATCATCGGCAGCAAGTCCTGGCATCTCACGCGAGACCAGACTCTTGGGATCACCTGGATCAACACTGGTAAGCAGCCGGAATACGAAGGAGGTCACCTTGTCCCCGGAGAAGGCCGAAGGCTCCTCGCCCTTCGGCAGATGGGGAACCTCCATGCCCAGCAGCTCCATGAAGAATCCGCTGGAGAGCGAGGCCGCCAGACCTTTCATGGAAGGAATGGGCGAAGAATTCAGCTTCTGCCCGGCCAATCCGCCGGCTCCAAGCAGCATGAACAACACAAGCGAACCTCCGGCCAGCAGCAGCATCGTCCTTCCCAGCGACAGAATATCCATCAGCCGTCCGCGCAGCCGCCCTATATTCCATAGCTGAAACCATTTTCTGTTCATGATTGTTATGTCCTCCTCTAAGCCCTCTGTAATCTCTCATACTCCAAATCTATGAGCGGAAGAGTTGTGCTAGAACCACAGAATGAGAGATAGCAGGGAGCATCGATAGAGAAGTGAAGGGGCAACACCAAGTAGAAACGGCTTCGCCGTCGTTTTAAAGGAAGGTACCGTTTCAGCGGGAAATAGAAGGATAAGTTATCGTGTGCAACATATAAGTTCTTATATTTATATAAAGAGCCCGCGACCAGTTCTGCGTTATAGCAGATGGTGCGGGCGAGGTGATACGTGACAGATCAGTGAGTGTAAGCTCCGACATTGCCCGGATCTACCGCTTCATGGAGTGCAGCATTCAGTCCGCTTGCCACAATGTTGGCGATCTCTTCAATGAATTCATCGATCTCTTTAGGGGTCACAATCAGGTCATGCCCCAGCGGCTCAAGCACTTCCTTCACCAGGGCGAGACGCTCCTGCTCAGATATATCGTCAAGGAGACCCATAATTTCTTTGGTGTGAGCACCGCCGTCCGCCATCTGCCCGAAATGGGTCCGCATCATCTCCAGCACATTGTTGACGATGGTGGAAGCATAGCAGACCGTTGGGACGCCGATGGCGATGCAGGGCACGCCCAGCACCTCCTTGGTCAGCCCTCTGCGCTTGTTCCCGATCCCTGAGCCGGGATGAATGCCGATGTCCGCAATCTGGATGGTGGTATTGATTCTCTCCAGTGAACGGGAGGCCAGCGCATCAATAGCTATAATGACATCCGGGCTGGTGCGGTCCACAATCCCCTGTACAACTTCGCTGGATTCAATCCCCGTCAGGCCGAGCACTCCGGGAGCAATAGCACTGACATTCCGGTACCCGGGCGAGATCTGGTCGGGCACCAGCTCATAGAACTGGCGGGTAATCAGCGAATTCTCAACGACCAGCGGGCCGAGCGAGTCGGGCGTCACATTCCAGTTGCCCAAGCCTACGATAAGGACCTTGGAATCGCGGCCAATGCCGATTTCATCCAGGAAGTGCTCGAATTCCCGGGCAAACACTGTGGAGACCTTCTGCTGCAGCCCGGTGTCCCCGCCGCGCAGCCCAGGCACCTCCAGGGTCACGTAATTGCCGATAGCCCGTCCAATCGCCTGAGAACCGGCAAGGTCTGCTACAGCAAGTCTCGTGACCTTGATGCCGTCCGCTTCTTCCACTTCCTCATTGACACCCGGGATCGGCGCATTGGCGTGCCGCTCTGCCATTTCCTTCGCTTCCACTGCCAAGTCCGTACGTACCGAATACAGCTGAAGATCCAGTTCCATTCTTAGTTCAGCCTCCTTTTGCATATTGCTGATAGTGTGCGAGAGAAAGCCTCCGTTTATACAAACCGCTCTAAGGGAATTACAAAGCTTTTTATCTTGCTTTTTGCTACCCTTCATGCTAAACTATTTTAAGTTGTGAATCATTTGTTGATTTCGAATGTCTTTCAGGAGGTGAATGCAATGCCAAATATCAAATCCGCGATTAAACGCGTCAAGACGATCGAGAAACGCCGTGCACTGAACGCTTCCCAGAAGTCCGCTCTTCGTACAGCTGTGAAAACTGCTGATGTAGCAGTGACTGGTACGGAAGTTGAAGTAGCTCAGGCTGCTTTCCAAGCGGCTTCCAAAAAGCTGGACAAGGCTGTAACTAAAGGCCTGGTTCATAAAAATGCGGCTGCCCGCAAAAAATCTCGCTTGGCTAAGAAATTGAACGCTCTCAAGGCTCAAGCCTAAGCCAAGGGCGACAATCATAACGAGCACTGAAGAACCTGACCGCTATGCTGCATACGGTTAGGTTTTTTTATGCTCGTTAGCTTCATTCATTGAATTTCGCTGTGCAATCAAAGAGCCTGTCCATCCCATGATACACGCGGGTGGACAGGCTCTTTGATTCGTTGATTCGTTCCATGAGAAGCCGCTCTGTTCAGGCTCCAAGGCGCAGCATGAACATCTCCAGCCCCAGCACCTTATCGACAGCTCCCGTCTTCATCTGATAGTCCAGATCCGCCAGAATACTCAGGATCTGCCGCAGCCGCTGGCTTCCGAACTTATGAGCCTGCTCTCCGGCCAGCTTCACTGCATACGGATGCAGTCCGAGCTGGGAGGCAATCTGTCCCTGCGAATAGCTCTGGGCCGACAGATCCTTGACCTGCAGGATGATTCTGAACTGCCGGGCAATCAGCGAAGCGATCTTGATCGGCTCCTCCCGCTGCTTGAGCAGCTCATAGAGCGTATTCAGCGCCTTGTCCAGGCGCAGATTCGCAATATCCTCCACCAGCGTGAAGATGTTCTGCTCCGTCCCCCGGTGGACCAGACTCTCCACCGCTGCCGCATCCACCCGACCGCCAGTACCGGCGAACAGACACAGCTTGTCCATCTCCGCAGACAGACCCTGGAGTCCGGTTCCGCTGCTTGCAATCAGAGCCTCCGCTGTCCCCGGCGCAAGGGAGCAGCCGCGTTCGCGGAAGCCCTTCTCCACCCAGCGCAGCAGCTCCTCCGCACCCAGGGGATTGAAGGCCAGCACGGTGCCGGCGGTCTTGATGCTTTTGACGATTTTTTTACGTTCATCCAGCTTGTCGCCGTTCACCATAAATACAATCACACTGAACTCGGCAGGGTGCTGCATATATTCGCTCAGCATCTCCACGTTATGTTCCAGCTTCGCCTTCTCCTTGCCTGCCGTGAACAGAGCCGCATCCCGCACCAGCAGAAGCTTACGCTCTACCATGAACGGTACCGTCTCCGCCTCTTCAATGACAGCCTGAACCGGAGTTTCGGAGAGATCGAACGGGATCACCGCGAAATCGCGGTCTTCTTTGGGGATCAGGTGTTCCTCCAGCATGGCCGCGAATTCATTCATCCGGAACTTCTCACTGCCGTACAGCAGGTACAGCGGAGAGACCTTTCCTTGCTTGATGTCTTTGGCAGCCGTTTTGGCATCCATCCCGCCACTTCCTTTTTCATTTACTTGCCTGGTCCGTATCAGACACACACATTCGTACATTTTAACAAAAAAACGGCTGAAAACATAGGTATCATTATCACTTCTCTTGACCGGGGCGCAAGCCAAAACGGAGCAACCTCGGCAGCCAGGGCCAAAGTTACTCCGTTTCAGCGGCGCATCTATATAAACGACGGAGGGAGCAGCTCTAGAAACTCTCCCGGCCGCCGGTCATACCGATGATACTCGCAAAGCCTGTAATTCATGTCCTCATGCCTTAGCATATTCCGCAGGCCGGAAGAACGTTCCGGTTATTTGTCGGACGTTGCCGCATCCGGGGTAATAGCCGGGCTGGGGACAGATGAAGCAGAAGCCGCCGGAGAAGCGGTAGGCGCTTGAGAGTTGGCAGGAGCCGGAGAAGCAGATGGAGCAGGTGTCGCACTCTCTGCCGGAACCGTGTATACCTTCGTCGTCTGCGTACCGTCCTCAAGCTGTAGCACATAAGTGAACTGGGTGCCGTCTTCCGACCACACACCGGAGACCCAGTTCCCCTCCAAAGGAAGCGAGGTTAATACTGTCCGTTGTTGTTCTTCTCCTTCTGCGGTTAGGCTGTAGATTACAACATGCTGACCCGTCAGCTCAGCCGTATGCTGCCCGTCCGGTGAAGTCCAAGCAGAATCAGCCGGCTTCAGCGCCATGATTCCTGCCTCTGCCGGGGCTGGAGTCGGCGCCATACGCGCATCACCCGCAGCCGCCTTATCGTCCGCCATACTCTCTTGTGTTGGCGCAATCGACTTTGTGCTTTGGGGTTCCGCTGACTGGCTATCCGCTTTCTTGGTGCTCTTAGGGCGGTCCGCCGGAGGCGCAGTAGCGGTGCGGTTACTGATCGGAGCTTCGCTTACCGCAGGCACCTTGTCTGAAGCTATACCACCGTCGGCTGCGGCTGGTTGATCAGCAGGCTCACTTGGAGCAGGCGGTGCAGATTTCATATCGCCGTCTGCAGTGTCACTAGGCGTGGCCTGTTCCATTAATCGGAGTTCACTGCTGCCGCCGCTGTTATTCTGTCCGTCCGCCTGCGGGGCGTCCGCACTGCTTTCCGTGCTCATGTTGGAGTTCGCCGCTCCGCTGCTCATCAAATTGGATGACATATCCAAGTCTGCGCCCGGCAGGCTCTTAGGCATATTGAATACGGCGATGAGCAGAATCACCGCTGCCGCCGCAGCACCAATGCCTGTCCGCGCAGCCAGTGAAGGGCCCTTGGACTTTTTGCCCCGGCTATTGGAACGGGAGAAGGGAATAACCTTCGGATCCTCCGGCTCCATTACAGCAGGCTCTTCCGGGACACCGCGGTCCAGCTGTTCAAGCTGAGGCAGGATAGAGTCAACCAGACTGAAGGGGGGCTTCACGTCGGGAAGCTGCTCCAGCTGCTGGGAGAGCAGCGTCAGCCGGTCCAAGACTTCCGCGCAGGCAGGACAATCGTCGATATGACGGAACATTTCAAGCATTTCTTCCTGACTGAGATCATGATCCAAATAGCGGTGCATCCATTCCATCACCTCCGCGCATTTCATCCTGACACACCACCTTTCTGATACTCCTGAAGTCTATTCTGCAGCTGCTGCCGCGCCCGGAACAGGTACGATTTGACCGTGTTCAGAGGCAGATCCAGACAGTCTGCAATCTCGTTGTAAGAAAAATCCTGTAAATAGCGGAGCACGATTACCGTCCGGTGATGCTCCGGAAGCTGGTCGATGGCCTCACGGATATCCTCCGCCAGATAACCCGACATCACTTCGCGCTCTACGTTATGTTTTTTATCCTGGAACACCATTTCGTGTTCATCGATAGAAACGGTAGGCTTCGTTCTCCGGAATTTGTCTATACATATGTTGGTTACTATCCGCTGAACCCATGTTTTGAACTGCGCCTTCTCCTCATAGGAGCCGATCTTGGTGTACACCCGGATCAACGCTTCCTGGGAGGCATCCAGAGCATCCTGTTCATTATGCAGAATGTAGAAGGCCGTCTTATATACATGCCCTTCAATTTCTCGCAATAGGGTGATTAGAGCGTCGCGATCGCCCGCTTGAGCGGCTCTGATGAGTCCCTGCTCCACCACGAAGGTTCCCCCTCTCTATGCAATCTTACTGACGCGCAAGACTGCGAATTTGTTGCAAGCCTGTAATGATTATTTTGTAGTCCACAATCCCTACTAAGCATACAAGGGATGCTGCTATCATTCAAATACTCTTTTTATAGAAGTTAGTTACAGAAATGACATGAGAAGCAGACCGTCCCGTACTGACTTACGCTACGACCGGGACGGCTCCTCTAATGTATATAATGTAGTTGCGCACACCAGGAGCACCGCATAATTCTCCCTGGAGTCATCATCAAGCACATATACTTCTCCCTGCTCAAAAAGTTGCGGATGATTATAGTTACGATACAGCTTATAAAGAGCTCCCGCGCTCACCCTGCAGCCGTGGACTGCAGTTCGAATCTCCACATAATCGGCTTCTTCCACTACCAGTGTCGGGTACAGCTTGCTGCGAAGATCGTCGCCAGTCATGGCATCACCTTTCAGGTATACTTCTCAATGTCCGCAGGCGCTTAAGCACTCTGCTCTATTATAAGTATTGCCCGAAGCGGCAGCAATTCTATCATTTAGGCTTAGCTAACAGTTAACAAAATAACCCCACAAAGTGGGGCTTTAGCGCAGGTGATGACTCAGGTACTTTGCGGGGACCCCAAAACATATAAATTCATCAAAAAAATGCCCTGCCCCATAGAGGCAAGACATTATTGTTGTACATGTATTTTACTGGCCTTGAATCTCCTTGAACTTCGCTACATACTGCGCAGCCAGCTCGGTGATCTGGTCATAGCGGCCTTCCTTGGCCGGTGCGGTCAGGTTGCCGCCGATGCCGACAGCGATGCAGCCGTTCTTGATCCATTTCTCCATATTGTTCAGATCCACGCCGCCGGTAGGCATAATGTTCACATGCGGCATTGGCCCCTTAACCGCCTTGACATAGTCCGGTCCGAACGCA
The DNA here is from genome assembly GCF_038006885.1 of Paenibacillus sp. FSL R7-0302. Lineage (NCBI taxonomy): Bacteria > Bacillati > Bacillota > Bacilli > Caryophanales > Paenibacillaceae > Paenibacillus > Paenibacillus sp. FSL R7-0302. Next base: position 993,816 of record NZ_JBBOWB010000001.1, on the reverse strand, counting down.
CTGCCAGGGAACAGCTTCAGCACATCCACGCCCAGCTTCAGGGCTTCCTTCATCTCATTCAGCGTCATGCAGCCCGGCATGTAAGGAATGCCGTACAGATTACACATCTTGGCCGTATCCTCTTCAAAAGAAGGGCTGACCACAAATTCCGAGCCTGCCAGAATAGCAATTCTTGCCGTCAGCGGGTCAAGCACGGTACCGGCACCAATCACGGCGCGGCCTCCGTATTCGTCAACCAGGCGCTTGATCGCTACTTCGGCTCCCGGAGTCGTGAAGGTAACTTCAATATTATTCAGTCCGCCCTCGATACAAGCCACCGACATGGCATAAGCATCATCGGCATTATCCGCACGGATAACAGCTACTACGCCAACAGAGGTGATATTCTGCAATACTTTAATTTTCTTCATGGTTGTTACTTCCTCTCTGGTTATATTCCACTTAGAATATTTATTTAGATAAATTAATTTATCTATTTTACTAACATCAGGCTTTATCCTTCTAAGAAAATAGTAATAACATTGCCGCTAACAGTCAATATATATTTATTCAGGAAGCGTTATTAATCCTTCAAAAATCTTCGAAAACGCTTATGTATCAAGGACAAATGAATCTGCCCCCCTGTTTCCTGTGCAAAATAAGCCCGCAGAATGAGCATTGCTATATTGTACAAAACCGTTTTATGTGATAATTTCAACTTATATTTTATTCTAAACCATAATAACGTGTTCATTTTAGGAGGAACTATTCATGAACAAACAGCTGGATGCAGTCACCTTCGGGGAGCCGATGGCCATGTTCTACGCCAATGAAGCCGGCCCCCTGCATGAGGTCACTTCCTTCTCCAAGGCGCTGGCAGGTGCGGAGAGCAATGTAGCCACCGGATTATCACGCCTGGAGCATCTGACCGGTTATGTGACCAAGCTTGGCGAAGACAACTTCGGCCAGTTCATCACCTCGGCGCTGAACAAGGAGAAGATCGATACCGCAAGCATCACAACGACCAAGGAGTTCTCCACGGGCATGCTGATCAAATCCAAGGTACTCACTGGAGATCCCAAGGTGGAATATTTCCGCAAAAATTCCGCCGCCTCCAAGCTGAGTCTCGCCGACTTCGATGAAGATTACTTCGCTTCCGCAGGCCATCTGCATGTGACCAGCATCTCTTCCGCACTCTCGGCTTCGTGTCACGAGTTCTCGCTGCATGCCATGGAGTTCATGAAGCAGCGCGGCAAGACTGTATCACTGGACCCGAATCTGCGCCCGACCCTGTGGCCGGACACTGAAACTATGGTCAATACGATCAACGATCTGGCTACCCGCTGCGACTGGTTCCTGCCCGGCCACGGAGAAGGTAAAATCCTCACCAGACTTGAGACTCCTGAGGAGATTGCCGGGTACTATCTGGAGCGCGGCGTATCCCTTGTAGTGATCAAGCTCGGTCCCGAAGGCGCTTACTACAAGACCTCCGCTGGTGAAGAGGGTTATGTGGACGGCTTCAAGGTCGAGCAGGTTGTCGATACAGTCGGCGCCGGAGACGGCTTCGCGGTTGGGGTAATCAGCGCCATGCTGGAGAAGCTCAGCGTAGCAGAAGCCGTGAAGCGCGGCAATGCGATCGGCGCACTCGCCGTGATGTCGCCTGGCGATATGGACGGCCTGCCGACCCGCGCCCGGCTGGAGGAGTTCATGAGCGCTGGCGTATAGCCAATGAGCAGGTGCTCTGCTGCCGGCAGCGCCCGGCTTCAGCATGAACACACATTAGCACAGCAAAAAGGGTGTCCCTGAGCCGGCAGACGGCTGGGACACCCTTTTGCATATGTTATTGACTTACGGACCGGTTTCGTAAAGCCGTGGATTCCTGAGCAGATTTCCTATCTGTTGTCACCACGATGGACCTTTCGCCGCCCGCCCAGCTGCTATTCCGGCCTAGCCGGCGGTTGCACAGAATCGCCCTGCTGCAAGGAAGGCGGGAACCTGTAGGTGATGGGCATCGCGCTGTCCGCATCATTGATCAATGAGAGCATGATCTTGGCCGCCTGCATCCCCATCTCGTAGGCAGGCTGGCGGATCGTTGTAATATCGGGATTATAGATCCGGGCGAATTCGGCATCGTCGATGCCGATGACCGACAACTGGCCGGGGATCGCAATGGCATTGCGGTTCGCATATTTAAGAATTTCGCCCAGCACCAGATCATTGGCGGCAAGCAGCGCCGTCGGCGGCTGGGGCAGCTGTAACAGCTCGTCCAGTGCGGAAGCGATATCTTCGCGCGACACACTGCGCATATACGAACCCAGCAGAGGCAGACCTGCTTCCTCCATCGCTTTTTTGTACCCGCTCATTCGCTCCTTGCGCGGGGTGATCGCATGTACGCCAAGCGGCAAGGATAGAATAGCAATCGCTTCATGGCCGTGGCCGGTCAGCTCCCGGATAGCGGTCTTCACCGCCATTTCATTATCCAGCAGCAGGCTCTGGGTCGTAATCCCGTCAACCAGCCGGTCCATGAAGACCAGCGGATATTCCGCTTCAATTAATCTGGTATAAGGCGCAGGCTGATCTCCAGCCGGGAAAATAATCAGGCCATCCACCTGACGGGCGACCAGCGTCTCCACATAAGTATTCTCCTTATCGGCATTCTCGTCCGAGTTGCAGATGATCACCTGAATCCCATGGCGCTGCAGCTCATTCTCGATGGCCCGGATACACTGAATGGACAGCGAATAATCTATATTGGCCACAATAATGCCAACCATATGCGTGCGGTTCTGCTTGAGACTGCGGGCAAGCCCGTTGGGCTGGTAATTCAGCTCATCGATAACCTCAGCAATACGGTTTTTGGTCGCCTCACTCATATATTTGAACCGTTTATTCAAAAATTGCGAGACCGTACTTTTCGATACGCCCGCTTTCCGGGCCACATCCTCAATAGTCAGCTTCTTCATTGTTCCCGCTCCACTCTTCGATATCGAACTCCAGAAGTAAACACAAACCAAGTTTACTTAGAGATATTATCAAAAAGTATAGCTTTTTTTTAGTAAATTATCTATATGATTAGATTGAAAATATGAAATAAGTGGATACGGCGTCTAAGGCGTGAGACAAATATACTAAATGACTGGGCCGCACGATGGTACCGGACTGAGATGCGCTTATTTCCCCGAAAAGCAGCATTATAGCAGGCTTGCGGACTCCATTGCTCTTATTCACTGTTACTCACCCGATTAAAACGCATTCATACTACAATAAGGGCCTTGCAGTCCGTAAACGTGGTCAAATGTATCAAATCGAGAAAATAAAAGCTTCACAGTCCGCAAGTGACATAGATAACAGCCCAGTTGGAGGAACCCCTGCCTTCACAGGAATTCCTCCATCGACCGAATGGAACATATCATGATTAGCAAACTATTCCAGCACTCATCCTCCTCCTGTACTCTAAGCTACTCAATTTTCTACTGTAGAGGCATCAATCTTTTCACCGTATTCCTCATACCACCAGTCATTGAACCATTGATCGCCCGACTTCATATCAACCTCTGTACTCCGTTGCTCTCCATTAACTTCGTAGTGGACTATGGTTGCAGGATCTTTAGAATCAACAGTAAGCTCTCCATAATGGATTTTGGAGACTACTTCTACATTTTCTGTGGTGATCTCACCCGAAAGTACCTGTGCATTGCCTGTTGCAATATCATACAGCTTATTATGCTGTGTATAACCGCCCCTTCCATCTTCCGTGTAATAAACAACCAGCAGCTCTGCCTTTTCGGAATTAAGGGCCATAAAAGACTTATAGACTTTATACGATTCATCTAAGGTTAGTAATTCTCGGGGAACAGGAATCTTACCCTCTCCTGCCTGTCTGACATCCATCACATACAGCTTGGCCCCTGACCTTTTCTGATTCTCTCCAATTTTATAGCTGCTGCTGGAAAACAAAAGATAATCTCCCGCTCCGAATAAACTTCCCAGCGACAAATAGGACTGTGCACCTCCTGCATACAAAGGAAATACATACAACCGCTGTGCTGAATCCGCAGATAGCTCTGCATGCCCTTTAGGAGTCAAATAAAGAGTATATGGCTCTGTATTGTGTGTGTATTTAGACTTGAGATAGTCAACCATTGGCGGCGGAGGCGACCAGACGATACCGGCGGAAGTCTCAACAGCCATTGCAGCACTCTTATTACGGTCTAGCGGAAGGGGCATATAATACTTAAGCCCGCCTAGTTCAAACTCTGCCGAGATCATGTATAGACCCAGGCCTTGCGGAGACGCCGAAGGAGACGCCGACGGCATCACCACAGCCGCTCCCGAGCCAGGCTTAAAGACCGCTGCCAGCCTCCCTGCCGGATCGAGGCCGGACCCTGGGCCAAACGGCCAGATCAGCGTGACGAGCAGCAGGACGGCTGCCAGTCCGCCGAAGGCGGCCATACGGCTGAAGCGGCGGCGTAGTCCGATTATGCCCGGTGATCCTTCTGCCGCAGCCTCTTCAATCCGCGCCATGAGCTGTGGTGTGAATCCTGGCTCTGCAAGCGGGCTCCGCCCGGCTTGCCTGTACCAGTCCTTCTCCCCGCTCATCACCTTCACTTGCTCCTTCTCTTGTCTCGTCTTCACAGGTCTTCCTCCTTTATCGCCGTTCTCACTTTCTCTCTGGCCCGTCCGAGCCTGGATTTGACCGTCCCCTGCGCGATCCCGAGCAGCGCGGACATCTCAGCAACCGGAAGATCCTGCTGGATATCCAGCACCAGCACCTCTCTGTACTTGTCCGGCAGGGCCATAATAATCTCCCAGATCCGGTTGGCGTATTGATTGCCGATGGCCTCTTGTTCTGCGGACAGGGTGCCTCCATGATCCTGATAGCTGCCCAGCGGAGTGAACCTCCGCCAGAAGCTGTTGCGCCGTAAGCTGAACGCGGTGTTGCGCGTGATGGTCAGCAGCCAGGTTTTCAGGGTGGCCTGTCCCCGGTACTTGCCGATGCTCTTGTAGGCCTTCAGGAATACCTCCTGGCTGATGTCGCTGGCCTGCTCCCGGCTGCGGGTTAAGACAAAAGCATAATTCCATACGTCCTGGCCGTAGGTCTCCATCATCTCGCGAAGCGATACCGATGAGGCACAGGTCATGCTATACGTTAGTTCTTTACTCTGCATGTTCTCTCCCCTCTCACCTAATAAGACTCCTGCCGGCGGATATGGTTCCCTGTTATTGTAAAACTGAATATGCGGATTGCACTTTCTGCAATAGAATTGCCGATATTTGCCGTTAATCTCCATTCTATTGTATTTTCTGCATTAGAATTTGAAGAATCTGCTCAATTAGCCGCTGTTAGCTGAAATCAGGTGTACAAAAGAGTCAATTTCATAATTCAATTTGTTAAATAGCAAGATTAGGCCAAAATCTAAGGTCACATTTTTAAAAAATCAGGCGATTTGCTGGGAATTCCTCAACTGCTGGTTCAATTTGTCTAACGCAAACTTACTCAAATTGTACGCGAGCGTACTGAGCTGGAAATCGACACTTGCCCGGACACCGCGGTGGCGTGTGCGCTTCATCCCGAAATACTCTTTGAGATAGGCAAACACACGCTCCACGGCCGTACGCTTCTTGTACAGTGTTGTAAAACTTTCGCTCCCTCTGGCGGGATAGGTGTGTAAACGCAAATCCGTTTGGATTCGAATTTTAAACACTTTTTGGCATTCGGTACCGGAAAGCGCACAGCCTTTGCATTCACTAGGCCGGGTGTACTTCAGGGTCTCATATTTGGCATCAAAACTGTCGTAACGGTACGCATGCCCTTGAGCGCACACCGGCGTGTAATCGAGATTCATTCCCGCAGGCGGGTCTTTGTGGTGAATCAGGGAAATCGCAGGATAGGCGCCGAGCGAATGAATCAACTGGTAGATCGCCGCGCAATCGTACCCCTTGTCGCCCAAGATATGCTTGACCTTTAGCATCGGAAACTTCAGGAGCAGGCCTTTGAGAAGGACGACCGCCATACGCTGGTCATTCGGATTGGCCGAACTAAAGAGGCCGCTGAGGATATACTGGCTGTCCGTGTCGACCAGCAGATTCGCCTTGAACCCGTAATAGCTGGTCATTCGGCCCTTCGTATTTTTCTTGTCACAACGCGCAGCATGCCGGGGCAACGCGGTCAGTAGTTCATCGTACGGGTACGGCAACATCGCTTCAATGGTTTTCTGGAACGGTCCGAGACTTTGTTCATAGGCTTCCATTTCCTCGCGCCGACGTTCCTTTTCCGCCTGGGATGGACGGCCGGGCTTGCTATATCTGGGTTTCTTCAGCGGCTCGTTCGCCACCTTAGGCTCAGGCTCGGGATGTTCGAGCTGAATTTGCTCGGCCACCGAAGCTTCGCCTTTCTTTTGCCCCCGGCGAGCCGCACGACGCTTGGAGGCCGATTCGCTAAATTGGCAATCCCAAGCCTCGACCATGGATGAATCCACAGCCAGATGGGTTCCGCTCACAAAGCCTTCTTCTAGGGCAGACGTGACTAGGCGATCCTGAAGTTGTTCCAGCATTCCCGTTTGCTCCAGCGCATGAATCAAACGGGAATAGGAGGCCTGACTTGGAATGTTATCCGAGCCGGTGAACCGGCACTGGACTCGAAATTCGTTGCTATGATTCAGTCGCCGGACCAGGGCAGAGACAAACTCGATGTTCTCCATTTTTGCAATCAGCAGCGAGTAGATCATGGCAGGTACATTTAATTTTTCAGGCCGTCCGCGATGGTTCTTTTTCCCTAGTGCGAACAGAACTGGAGCTAAATGTAAGTGTTCAAAGATTTGGCTGTATTTATCTTCTGGACTCATTTGGAGCAATTCCTCGAAGGAAAACAGTTCTTCTTGTCGAATAGAATAGATGGGGATTACCTCTTTTCTTCTCGGGTGTTGGTTTCGTCGCCTATAACTTCGAGAATTTGGGGAGGTACTCCTTTTTCTATGCTCAAAAAAACCAGGTATAGCAAGGGTTTTGAATTATGAAATTGTCTCCAAAATACAACAGATCTCAACTCTTCCCGAATTTAAGGAGCATCTAATGTACGAAGTGCAATGAAATCCAGATCCCCCGAAGGCTAAACGCTTTCAAAAATCACAGCCGTTTCCCCTTCCCGGGAGCCCTGTCTGCACCATTCCACAGCCCCGCAAATTGCTTAAAAAAAATACTAATTAATTATAAGAGAATAGAATGCAGGCGGGGCGTGGGATTGGCGGTTTTAAGCTCTGTTTTGAGGGGCCGCAGAGGTCTGTCTGTCTCTTGACTTTTCAATATATGGTATATAAAATGATTAAGCATTACTAAATATAGTGTATATAAGAGCAAAGCCCATAAATCTAGTGATTTCGCCCAAGTTCATTTGTCAAGTAGAAAGAGCTGTAGAATGGGCAACATGTTATAGGAGGTTAGGAGCCATGTTGATTGCTTACGATTCCAAGACCGGCAACGTCAGAAGATTCATTAATAAACTGAAGCTTCCGGCGGTTCAAATCGAAGAGCATATGACGATCGACGAGCCTTACGTGCTTGTTACATACACCACCGGATTTGGACAGATTCCAGCGAAGGTGTCAACATTCCTTGAACGAAACCATTCCAGGCTCAAAGGCATCGCCGCGAGCGGCAACAAAAACTGGGGTGAGCTATACGCGCACAGCGCAGACTTAATTGCACAGCGTTACAACGTACCGGTGGTCGGCAAGTTTGAATTGTCGGGAACCTTCGGGGATGTACAGCGCATAAAACAGGAGGTGGACCGGGTTGCGGCATATTGAATTGAACAACATGTTGATGAAGAGAGACGAAAGCGGCTTTTTCCAATTGGATAAGGACCAGGAAGCAGTAGCCGAGTTCATGCAGGATGTGGAGCGGCGTAGCCTGACCTTCACGGATACGAAAGCCAAGATTGATTATATGATTGCCAATGACTACTACGAGGACCTGTACGACCGCTACTCCGCTGCTGAGATGGAGGATGTCTACCGGATCGCCCATGAATATAATTTCCGCTTCCCTTCCTATATGGCGGCTTCCAAGTTCTATACCGACTATGCCGTCAAAAGCAATGACCGTAAGCAGTACCTGGAGCATTATCCGGACCGCGTAGCGGTAGTGGCTCTGCATCTGGGACGGGGTAACGTAGAGACTGCCCGTACACTGGCCCGCTCGATGATGGAACAGCGCCTGCAGCCGGCGACACCAACCTTCCTCAATGCCGGTAAAAGCCGCCGCGGCGAGATGGTCTCCTGCTTCCTGCTGGAAATGGACGACTCGCTCAATTCGATCAACTATGTGCTGAACACCTGCATGCAGCTGTCGAAAATCGGGGGCGGCGTTGCGGTCAATCTGTCCAAGCTGCGTTCGCGCGGCGAGACGATTAAAGGTGTCGAGGATGCGGCCAAAGGCATCATGCCTGTCCTGAAGCTCATGGAAGACGGCTTCTCCTATGCGGACCAGATGGGCCAGCGTAAGGGTTCGGGTGCGGCTTATTATAATATTTTTGGCTGGGATGTACTGGAGTTCCTGGACAGCAAGAAGATTAACGCCGACGAACGGACACGCCTGAAGACGTTGTCTATCGGCCTGATCGTGCCTAACCGCTTCTACAAGCTCGCACAGGATAATCAGCCGCTGCATGTGTTCGCTCCTTACACGGTCTACCAGGCGTACGGTACGCATCTGGATGACATGGATCTGGACGTAATGTATGATACCCTGCTTGCCGATCCGCGCGTGAAGAAAAGAATCGCCATGAGTGCACGCGACATGCTGACCAAGATCGCCATGATCCAGCTTGAATCGGGCTATCCGTATATTATGAACAAGAGTAATGCCAATAACGCCCATGCCCTGCGTAATGTGGGCCAGATCAAGATGTCCAACCTGTGCACCGAGATTTTCCAATTGCAGGAGACTTCAGAGATTAACGACTACGGTCAGCAGGACGAGATCCGCCGCGATATCAGCTGCAACCTGGCTTCCCTCAACATTGTGAACGTGATGGAGCACGGCAAGATTCGTGAATCCGTACATGAGGGCATGCTGGCACTGACGGCTGTCAGCGATATGACAACTGTCTCCAACGCTCCAGGCGTGGCTAAGGCGAACAAAGAAATGCACTCCGTGGGCCTGGGCGTAATGAACCTGCACGGGTATTTTGCCAAGAACAAGGTGGCTTATGAGAGTGAGCAGGCCCGTGATTTCGCACGCACCTTCTTCATGACCATGAACTATCATTCGATTGAGAAAAGCATGGAGATTGCCGCCGAGACAGGTGAGACCTTCTATGGCTTCGAGCAGTCCGACTACGCCAGCGGCGTGTATTTCGACCGTTATATAACTACAGACTACCGTCCGGTTACGGCAAAAGCGCAGGAGCTGTTCGAGGGGATCTACATTCCTACTACAGAGGATTGGAAAGAGCTGCGTGACAAGGTGATGAAGCACGGCCTGTACCATGCCTACCGTCTGGCGATTGCGCCGACCGCAAGCATCTCGTACATCCAGAATGCGACCTCCAGCGTCATGCCGATTGTAGAGCAGATCGAGACCCGCACGTATGCCAACTCGACCACCTACTATCCGATGCCTTACCTGCGTCCGGACAATGTGTTCTATTATAAATCCGCCTACCAGATGGACCAGTTCAAGGTGATTGATCTGATTGCGGAGATTCAGCCTCATATCGACCAGGGTATTTCAACAGTCCTGCATGTGAACAGTGATGTCACAACCCGTGAGCTGGCCCGTTCTTACCTGTATGCGGCGCACAAAGGGCTGAAATCCCTGTACTACACCCGGACCAACAAATTGTCTGTCGAGGAATGCCTGGCCTGCTCCATCTAAGAGGAGCACAGGTACAGAAAGGGAGAAGATACGATTATGAGCGCAATCCAAGCCGTGAACTGGAACCGTCCCGACGACGATTTCTCGCTGATGTTCTGGAATCAGAATATTATGCAGTTCTGGACCGATGATGAAATACCACTATCCGATGACAAAATGTCCTGGCTCACGCTAAGCGAGATCGAGAAGGACTCTTATATGAAGGTGCTGGGCGGACTGACCCTGCTCGATACGATTCAGGGCGGCGTGGGGATGCCGCAGATTATGGAGCATGTGGACGGCTTGCAGCGCAAGGCGGTCCTTGGCTTCATGGGCATGATGGAGCAGATTCATGCGAAGTCGTACAGCAGCATTTTCACCACACTGGCTTCGACTGAACAGATTGACGGGATTTTCCGCTGGGTGGAGGACAATACGTTCCTGCAGTTCAAGGCGGAGACGATCTCGGAGTATTATCAAAAGATTGAGACGAAGAAAGACCTCTATCTGGCGATGTCCGCCTCGGTCCTGCTGGAGAGCTACCTGTTCTACAGCGGCTTCTTCTACCCGCTCTATCTGGCCGGTCAGGGCAAAATGACCTGCAGCGGCGAGATCATCGACCTGATCCTGCGCGATGAGAGCATCCACGGCGTCTATGTCGGCGTGCTGGCCCAGGAGATTTTTGAGGAGCTGTCCGAAGAAGACCAGAGCGATGTCTACGAGACCCTAGTCGGCCTGCTGCGTCTGCTCCATGCGAACGAAGAACAGTACACCGAGCAGATCTACGCGCCGATCGGTCTGGTAGAGGAAGTGAAGACCTTCCTGCGCTACAATGCCAATAAGGCGATGATGAACCTCGGCCATGATCCGCTGTTCGATGAGGAAGAGATTAACCCGATCGTCCAGAACGGAATCAGCACCCACACGAAGCAGCATGACTTCTTTTCGAAGAAGGGGAACGGGTATGTGCGGGCGATGAATGTGGAGCCTTTGCGGGATGAGGATTTTAATTTTTGAGTGGGTAGATTGAACTTGCAGTATCTTTATCTTGGGATAGTCATGACTCCAGAGAATGTTTGGACTTCCGGCCGCTGTTGTATACAGATTTCCTTGATTTAACCGCTGTTCGCGATAGAAATCCGTATACAAAGGCGGACGCTACCGCTCCTACAGTTCCAAAATTCCCTTCCGCCATTCATCCCTTAATTTGTATATTACAAGTTCAATCTATTGGATGGTATGTAGAATGAGCACCCGGCAGCTTGGACAAGCTGCCGGGGCTTTTTTGTGAATACATTGCCGATCCCCGCAAAGATCCTGAGTAAACATCGAAACCCAAGCTTCACTTTTCACTGAAACGGTACCGTCCCGAAAAGGAAGACAAAGCCGGTTCTACTTATGAGACCATATTGTTACTGGGACGTAGGAGTAGGAGTAGGAGTGGCTATTTTACAAGAAAGAGGTGTAACGGGATGGCGATACATATTCAGGAGTACGGAGACCCGGATGGGGCTTGTCTGATGGTCTTCCTGCATGGCGGCGGGGTGAGCGGGTGGATGTGGGAGAAGCAGGTGGCGGCGTTCGCCGGGTATCATTGTCTGGTCCCGGACCTGCCGGGGCACGGGTTCAGCCGGGAGGATACGGCGTTCACGATCCGCAGCAGTGCGGAGGAGCTTCTATTCCTCATTGAGGAGCGGGCTCAGGGACGAAAGATCGTTGTCACCGGCTTCTCGCTGGGCGCACAGGTATTGGTTCAGATGCTGGGGATAAGACCGGAGCTGATCGATTATGCCATCATCAACAGCGCGTTAGTGCGGCCGATTCCCTCCGCCAGCAGGCTGATCGGGCCGGCGGTCAGACTCTCTTTTCCGCTGATTAAGTACAGATGGTTCGCGAAGCTACAGGCTAAGACGCTCTATCTGGGCGAGGAGTACCTGGAACGGTATGTTCATGAGAGCCGGCAGATGGGGCTGAAGACGCTGATCCGGGTGCTGGAAGAGAATATGTCGTTCCGCATTCCAGCCGGGTTCAGTGAGGCCACAGGCAAGATACTGGTTACTGTAGGTGAACGTGAGAAATCTGTCATGAAGCAATCCGCCCGGGACCTTGTAGCTGTGAATCCCCGCTGCATGGGCGTGGTGATTCCCCGGATGGGACATGGCCTCTCTCTGGCGAAGCCGGAGCTGTTCAATAAACTGGTCGAGGCCTGGATTCAGGGCGGGGAGCTGCCCGGGGAATGCAGAAGAATCTGATTCCCTCAGGCGCGAAATGACGCTAGTTCAGATCCTCCCTGATTTTGTAGCGGACAGCAAGATAGCTTAGTATTAGAATCGCTGCAACCGCTACTCCGAATGTATGAATCAGGTCAGCCGTGCTGCCTAGATCCTTGACCCGTACGAGCGTGTTGATCAGCAGATATTGCGTCAGATGAGTGCCTGTGAACTGATTCTCCAGCGCCCCCAGTACCAGCCCGATCACATTCAAAGCCAGAACGAAGCCGGCGCTCAAGCTGATGAGCAGGTTCTTAGTCATCATAGCAATGCAGAGAACAAGCAGTGAGAACGCCCAGTGCAGCAGGAATTGGCTGGCCAGCAGGGTAATGAGCATGCCCAGATCTCCCATATCTGTCTGGTCAAAGAGCAGCCTTCTCCCGATCCCATCCGCAATTAACAGCGTCAGGAACAGCATGGCCACGAATAGGGCGAGAATCGCCATTTTGGAGAAGACGGAGTGGATTCTTGCCTGTCTCATAGAGATATAATTCTTGTGGAAGCCGGAATTCCATTCGCTCATATAGAAATAGATCGTGAACACGGCGATATAGATCAGCATCCAGGAAGGCGGCTGTGAAATCGTGTACTGGATGAAGTCTATCTCCGTTAAATTTCCGATCTGAACACCGCCTTCCTCCACAGGCTGCGCGTATTGCTTCATCATATAGATGCCGAAGATCTGAAAGGCACAGAACAAAAGCAGCAGCAAGTACATAATCTTGTTCCGTGTGAAGCGGTACAGGTCCATCCGCAAGAGGTTAATCATGGCGTTCACCTGCACTCTCCGTGCGTTCCAGGAAATACTGCTCCAGGCTCTGCTTATGTCTTGAGATGGAATCTACCATTATCCCATGCTGCGCCAGTTCCTGGACGATCTGCCGGATGCGGATATGCTCGTCGTATACATATATCGTACGGCTGTCCACCACTTTATATTGTGTAATCTTCAGCTCGCGCTCCAGCACCGGGAGAGCCTCCCGGGCTTCCTCCACGCTAATCTCGATCCGTTCCTCACAACGCTGCTGTAATTCTTCCTTGGAGATGACCTCGGCGAATTCCCCCTGATGGATAATGGCATACTTGGTGGCGATTTTGGAGAGTTCCTCCAGAATGTGGCTGGAGATCAGAATCGTCAGACCCGCTGCGTTCAGCTCCAGGATGAGCTCCCTGATCTCTACAATCCCCTGCGGATCAAGCCCGTTAATCGGCTCATCCAGAATCAGCACATCGGGACTTCCAAGCAAGGCCACCGCGATCCCCAGCCGCTGCTTCATGCCCATGGAATAGCTTTTGACTTTGGCGGTATTCTTAGGGTCCAGTCCTACGAGCCTCAGCAATTTCTCTATCGTGGTAACCCTGTCACTTAGACCATATGCGATGGCGAGCAGCTTCAGGTTCTCATAGGCCGAGATGTTCGGATATAACCCGGGCTGCTCAATCAGTACCCCCATCCGCTCGAAAAAAGACTGGTCTCCCGCCGCCGCACGGTTGAAAAAATGCAGCTCTCCCGAGGTTGGATACACGTGTCCGCTGATCATTTTGAGCAGGGTCGATTTGCCCGCCCCGTTCTTACCGATGATGCCGACAATCTCTCCTCTGTAGATTTTGAGATTGGCATTCCGTACTGCCGCTTTCGATCGGTACATCTTGGTCAGTCCGCATAGTTCAATGATGCAATCTGTCATGTCTGCCACCTCCTTACCCTAAGTTAACAGGATGAAGACTAATAGTTCGCCAACAAAAGGTTAAGAAAGTTCAAAGTTCATCATGGACTCAGCCGGAAGCCGATGCCCCAGACCGTATCGATATAGGCTTCGCTGTCGTGCGCTTTGATTTTATTGCGGATATTGCTGACATGTACCGTTATCGTCTTGTCTTCGCCCAGATAGATCTCCTCCCAGGCCAACTCATAGAGATCCTGCTTCGTGAACACGCGGGTAGGATTCTTGACCAGCAACTCGACAATTCTGAATTCCTGGCGGGTCAGTGAAAGCTCAGTTCCATGAATCCTGACACTGTAGGCCGTGCAGTCCAGCGCCAGATTTTTATGCCTGAACTCCTTCACCGGCTCACCGGCAGCCGTCCGCTGGATATGGACATGGATGCGGGCAATCAGCTCCTCCAGCTCAAAGGGCTTGGTCACATAATCGTCAGCGCCCAGCGTGAACAGATCCAGCTTATGATCCAACTGATCCTTTGCCGAGAGGACAATTACCGGAATCCGGGACTTCAACTCCTCACGCAAACGGTGCATGAACCCTTCGCCGGACAATCCGGGCAGCATCAGGTCTAAGACAATGAGGTGGTACTCCTGCTCTGCCAGATTCAGCATCCCTTCACTGCCTGAATAGGCCCGGGTACACTGAAAGCCTGCGGCGGTAAGCCCGTCATGCAGAATTGCGTTAATATGCTCGTCATCCTCAACGATGAGAATTCTTTTGCGGTGCCCGTTATCCTTGAGATGGGTACTCATGGCTATGCTCTTTCCCCCTTTTTGAGAATCCGATTAATATACTGAAGGTATCCGCTGTACACCCGGCCTCTGCATGCCCGTTCATTTTCTCCATCAGCGCCTTCACAATCGAGAGTCCAAGCCCCGAGGAATGGCGGGTACGCGAGGGATCTTCTCTGTAAAAGCGGGTAAAGATCTTCTCCGTATCCACACTGCTGCCTGGCTTAAGCCGATTGGTGAAGCGTATACACAGCATCTCCTGCCTGTCTTCAACCTCTACCGTCAACGGGCCTTCGCCGTGGATGAAATAGTTGCCGATGATATTGGTAAAGATTCGTTCCAGCGCATGGATATCCCCCATCACCCGGGGAGAACGCTCCGGCAGCCGAAGCTCGGGCTCATTCCCGGACCGGGTAAAATCATCAATGAACGTGAACAGGTTCCGCTTCAGCACCTCCACCACATCAACCGCTTGCGGCTCCAATTCATATTCGGGATTCTGCAGTTTGGTATAGAGGAACAGCTCCTCTACCAGCTTAATAATCTGCTGTATTCTCGACTGGGCAAGCGCTACGTACCGCCCCTTTTCCTGCTCCACCTCTGTCCGCAGCGCCAGCTGAAGGTAACCATCCAGTGAAGTGAGCGGCGTGCGGATATCATGCGACAGACTGGTAACCGCCAGATTCATCTCCTGATTCTTGCGGCTGAACTGTTCTCCCATCGCTTGCTGGCGGCTTAACAGGTTATTGCACTCCCGCACCAGCCTGCCGATCTCCCTTGGCTTCAACTGGGTCGCTACCAGCTTACGGGACTCATGCTCCATAATAAAAGACAGCTGGCTGCTGATCTGACCGACCTGTCTCCGGTAGTTCAGCAGGTACATAGTCTGGGCAATCAGCAGCAGCAGCAGGAGTCCTGCCAGAACAATAAGGATAAGATCAACCCCTTTCATATGATTGTATTATATACGATTACAGATACAGAGTCTTAGTGCGGGACGGGAATGGGGGTGAGCTTGTGGCGTAGGGAGATGCCCTCCTTGCCCACTCTAAGCTGAATCTCCCCCTGCTGATCGGTCCGGTAGATCTCAGTATTTGCGTCAGCCAGCCGTTCCAGCACACTGCCATTCGGATGCCCGTACAGGTTATTCACACCGGCTGAGATAACAGCGGCCCCGGGGTTCCAGAAGGCCAGCCAGTCTGCGCTGGTGGCGGTTTTGCTGCCGTGGTGGGCGACCTTGAGGGCATCGATGGGTCTGCCTTGCTTAATCCCGGATTGACTTGCGGAATGTAGGATGGCCTCCTCTGCAGCCTGATCCATATCTCCTGTGAAAAGAAAGCTCCGGCCGTTCATCTCCAGCCGGAACACCACCGATTCGTGGTTCTGGTCCTCCACTTCCTCCGGCAGGGTCTGTCCATCCGCTCGCGGCTCCGGCCAAAGGAAATTCAGCCGCGTGGCATCGTCCGGTTCCAGCGACATGCCCTGCTGCACCGGATACAGCCGGACACCCGCGTCCAGCGCAGTCGTCATCAGCTTAGTGTACGGCTGCGTGTCGGCCAATGTTCCGTTGAACAGTAGCGCTGATACCGGCATCCCTTCTAGCACCGCCTGGAGCCCTCCGGCATGGTCCTGATCGCCATGCGTCAAGATAACCGCATCCAACCGGTGGATGCCCCGCTGCTTCAGGAGCGGTAGCAGCGTCTTCGCCCCGACCTCGAACGGGCTGCGGCGGATGCGCCATTCCTCCCGGTTGCCGAAGCTCACGGTCCCGCCGCCGTCCACCAGGATATGGGCTCCGCCCGGCGTGGTAATCAGGCTGCTGTCCCCCTGGCCTATGTCCAGGTAACTGATGGAACCGAAGCCGTCGCGTATAGCCTCAGCTTTATAGCCCTTATAGAGCAGAATGGTCAGGCCTACGGCACACAGTATGGCTGCGGAATTACTCCAGCGCGTAGCTCCAGTCGGCGGATAGGCTTGAAAGGCCAGCGTCGCTCTTCTGCTGTTCGCAGTGGATGGAAAATCTGGCTGGTTGGTGGTGTTGATATGGTTACCCGGCGGTTCCGGCCTCTCCAGCTCTGCCAGCGGACGGGTCTCATCATCCATGAACTGGGGAACAAGCATGGCCTCAGTCCTCCGTTTCAACGCGTGTAACAAACCATATAACAGACCGTAATAGAGGCAGATCCACAGGAAGGAAGGCGAAGCCCAGATCAGCACCCCGGCGGTGAATCCGTTCACCCACTCTACTGCTGCGAATGTAATATTATTCAGGAACTCTGCAAGCTGCGCCGTCAGTAGTGATGCTGCATTCCAGACCCTTCCGAGGAGCAACGCCAGTGTTCCTAAGGGCAGCACCAGGAAGGTGATGAAGGGAACCAGCAGCAGATTAGCAGCAACGGACAACAATGAGAATTGGTTGAAATAATAAATCGTCAGCGGAAACGAGACCAGTTGAGCAATAATCGTTACAGAGAGACTGCTGCCCAGCCAGCCCGGTAATCGCCTGAACAGCGGCGCAGCGAGCGGTGTATACACCATAAGTCCTGCCGTCACCAAAAAAGACAGCTGAAAGCTGACACTGAGAAGCAGATAAGGATTCCAGACCAGCATCATCAGAGCGGATGCAGCCAGAATGTTCAGTCCATCCTTGAGCAGGCCCAGCCTTGCCGCCAGCAGGGCAATCATGCTCATGATCCCGGCGCGGATCACAGACGGTCCGGCCCCGGACAGCAGCACATAGACCGGCACCAGCAGCAAGGTCACCGTTAGTGCGGTTTCCCTGGTTAAGCGGCAGCGGCGCAGAAGAACCAGGATTACTCCGACGTACACCGCCACATGCATCCCCGAGATGGCTAGGATATGGGTGAGCCCGAGCTGAGAGAACTGTCTGAAGGTCTCCGGGTCCAGCTCCTTTTGGATGCCGATGACGAGACCCTTCATATAACCCGCATGAGGCTCCTGAAATAAGCGGCTCATTTCTGCACCGAGCACAGATCTTGCCTTATCATTCCAGCGGAGAATAGTGGACGGCTCCCACGAGACTTGGGGGTTAACCGTTACACTGGCTGTTCCCGTTCCTTTGAGCAGCCAGTGAATCTTTTGGGTGAGCAGATAGGCACGATAGTCGAATCCGCCGAAGTTGCGCGCTATCTGGGGCTGTATCAATTCCCCCTCAATGACCACCCGGTCTCCCCGCTGCCACAAGGCAGCCTCAGCGATCTCACTCTCCTCCTGAAGCTTGATCTGTACAGTTACACGTTCACCTTCAGGATCACTCCCCACTGCTCCCGCTGCGGCAGACTGTTCCCCTTGCTGGTGTAGTCTGACACTGGACAGCTTCACGACAAAATCAACCCGGTCCCCGTCCCGCTCCACCGGAGAAGCGATAACGCCTGCGGCTGTTATATATGCTTCATTCAGTTCGCTTACCGGTTGCCCCAACACCTCAGGCAGCAGACTCACATTGCGTACCTCGCTGTGCTCCCAGTATAGGGCTGCCACGATCAGCGCTGTCACCAATACCGTAGCCGTCCTCCAGCGTATCCCGCCGCTCACCGCCCAGATTACAGGCAGTAACAGCAGCCCTGCGAGACAGATTAGCAGACTGCGGCCAGAGAACAAACAACCTAGGGCACTTCCCGCCACCCAGCAAACCGTGAAGCTTAGTAACGGCCTTCTGTTCATGATTATCTCTCCTTCCTAATTAGCTCTAGACGCCAAAAAACCTCTGCATACGCATACTACATGCGTGTACAGAGGTTCTTCCCCTGAAGCCAGTCACTATTCTTTTCGCGTCTCGTTCAGCCAACTATGTTCAGCCCGTCAGCCCATCCGTAGATGCTGGTTATTCAGATATCGAAATCATCGTTTCCTTTGGCGGCTCGTAGTTCTCCAATTGGCGGAACACGATTCCTTTGGAGGAGAGCATAGCTTGTACCTTCTCCATGTCTTTTTTGTAAGGGCGCAGGTAGACAATCTCCACGATTCCGCTGTTAGCCAGCATATTGGCACAGGTCCAGCACGGCTCATCCGTAACGTAGACCGTACTGCCTTCCCGGTCGCTCCGGTCTGTGAACAGCAGCAGATTCTGCTCGGCATGGATTGTACGGATACAGCGCTGCTTTTTGACCATTGTCTCTACACCGTCTATCATCTCACGCTCGTATTGCTCAGAGACCATACAGCCTGCTTCCGAGCAGTCAGGAACGCCCATCGGCGCACCGTTATAGGCCGTACCCAGCAGCTTCTTCCCCTGCACCAGCACCGCGCCGACATGGCGGCGGGGACAGCGCGAACGGGTGGAGACCATGCAGGCAATATCCATGAAGTATGTATCCCAGTTCTTGCGGTAAGCCACAGTCATCAGCAATCTCCACTTTCTCTTCAATAGTTGTTCATTATTGTAGCATACCTGTCTGCGTTTTCACTAGGAGATTGATATCCCGCAACACCCCACATTTCACCTAACTCTCACTTAGATCTCCCGTCCCGCCACTTCTACACCTCATTTGCTCATCTGTAGAGTCGGGTGTGATTGCACTTCATACAGTAGAAATTGCATTCTCAGCGCCTAAGTAACGTTCTGCTGCACTCTGTACAATTGATTTTCTTATTTGTCCTCAAAAGACCTGCTTTTGTAAAATTCTAATGTACGAAGTGCAGCAGCTTCAGTTATCAGGCGGATTGAGGTCTAATCTAATGTAAAGAGTGCAATTGCAACTTATTCTGTCTCGGCAGACAGGCTGTTCGTGGATAATCAGGACGGCGGCCTTAAAATGCCACCAGCGGCTTCAGCTTCTCCAGCAGCTTGGGGCCGATGCCCTTCACCTTGCCCAGCTCGTTCGCGCTGCGGAAGGCTCCCTTACTGGTGCGGTAGTCGATAATCGCCTGCGCCTTTTTCTCTCCGATGCCCGGCAGATTCATAAGGGCTTTGGCATCGGCTGTATTCACATTGATCCGGCCGTCAGCCGCTGCCGGGGCTGCAATGCCAGCGGCTCCAGCTGTTGCAGCCGCCGCTCCAGCGCCAGCTGTTCCATCACCGGTGGCCGCACCGCCAACAACTCCGCTACCCGCCTCGCCTACAACATTCGCGCCAGCAACTCCATTACCAGTCACACTCCCGCCAGCTCCTGTGTCTACTGTTGCACCACCCGTGGCTGCGTTGCCAGTTACTCCACTACCCGCCGTACCGCCACCAGCTACCTCGCCACCTGCATCTCCACTACCCGCCGCACCTGCAACACTCCAGCCACCTGCCCCGTCCCCCACCGCACTCCCGCTAGCCACTCCACTACCCGCCGCACTCCCTGCAGTTACTCCACTCCCCGCCGTTCCGCCACGAGCTACCTCGCCACCTTCCGCTCTGCTCCCTGCTGCACCAACCGTACTCCCGCCATTAGCCCCGGCGGCGGCACTGCCACCCTCACCTATGTCCGCCACTCCCAGCGCCTGCGCCATTCCGGCGTTCAGCGTCGTCCATCCGGCGATGCCGGTGTCCTGTGCTTTATGGTCTGCGGCCCATACCAGGCCGCCGCCCAGCAGCGCGGCGGTGATGGCGCAGATGATCATTCTTTTATCCATCAGGTTGTCCTCCCTCATCGAACTGGAATTTTATTCAAAAATCCGATTAAAACCTGTCATTGGTCCAAGTCTGGTGTGCATACATTTAACGAAGAGTATCACTGTAAGCCAGCAGCATAAGAAAGGAGGTACCACAGGATGAAAGTGGGATTTATCGGAACAGGCAGCATGGGAAGTCTGCTGATCGACACCTTCCTTCGGTCGGGAGCCCTTGATCCATGTGATGTGATGGCCAGCAACCGCAGCCCGGGCAGGCTGATGGAGCTGAAGAAGCTTCATCCCGGAATTACGATATGCTCCGGCAACATCGAAGCCGCCTCGGAGAGCGACCTGGTGTTCCTGTGTGTCAAGCCTTTGCAGTTCAAGCGGGTAACCGATGAGATCGCTCCTTATCTGCGCAGCGACCAGATCGTTGTATCGATTACAAGCCCTGTGCAGCTCTACCATCTGGAATCGGCCCTGCCCTCCAAGGTCGCCAAAATCATTCCCAGCATCACCCATTCCGTCAGAGGCGGGAGTTCGCTGTGCATTTTTGGAAGCCGATTAAATAAAAAAGACAGGCTGCTGCTGCTCCAGCTATTCTCCTGCATTGGAGTTCCGGAGGAAATTCCTGAGGGCCATACGCGGATTGCCTCAGATTTCTCCAGCTGCGGTCCGGCCTTTCTTAGCTATTTCCTGGAGCGGTGGATTGAAGCGGCTGTTGAAGCAACCGGCATCGACGAAGCCCTGGTCACCCGTCTCGCAGGGGAGATGCTGCTGGGTACGGGTAAGCTGTTGACCGAAGGCTCGTTCACCCCGCAGGAGCTGCAGGAACGGGTAGCCGTCCGCGGGGGTATTACCGCGCAAGCCCTGAATCACTTGCAGACCAGTCTGGAAGGGGTGTTTGAACGCCTGATCACCACCACACATGACAAGTATGATGAGGATGTGGAAAAGCTCGACGAGCTGTTCGGGCTTGGCAGTATCGCCCAGAGCCGCATCGACCGTTAAGCTGCCCTCATCTGTCCTATACCGCTTGTCATCCCGCCGCACGGTACCCTGCTTTGAACGGGCCACACGCGCTAATCTTCGCGGTACCAGCCTTGAAGCCATCGTTCACGCTCCAGGCTAGGCCGCCCGAAACCAAGTGGAAACGGCTTTGCCGTCCTTTTAAAGGACGGTACCGTTTCAGCGAGAAATAGAAGGATAATTTATCGTATGCAACATATAAATTCTTATATTTGAACAAAATCACCCTGCGGGTGAACGATGCTAATGCCTCTCTCACCAGCCGCTTTTAAGGAGCAGTAATGTTGCAGTTTTTGCAGGATTTCTCTATACCTTTTACAGGTTGAAGTAGAAATGTTGCATTATTTGCACAAATTTGGGTGTTTAGAGCAAGTTAGTGCTGAATTTGTTGCAGTTCGTGCAGGATTTCAGCATAGACTGCTCTCTTTGGGGCAGTATTGTTGCACTTTTGGCAGAATTCCTCTTAAAATGTTACCGCCTGTGATGCATGGGGCCCTTCCCTCGGCGCCTAAACAGCAACAAAGCCCGCAGCACGGAAACCTCCGTTGCTGCGGGCAGAATTGCGTTCTTCGCTTAACCCACTACGATATTTACCAGCTTGCCGGGAACGGCAATGATTTTGCGTACGGTTTTGCCTTCGACGGCCGCCTTCACATTCGGCAGGGCCAGGGCGTGGTCCTGCATCTCCTGCTGGCCCATATCCGCCGGAATCAGTGCGCGCTGGACGATTTTACCGTTGACCTGCACCACGATCTCAACCTCAGCATCTACGGTCCAAGCTTCATCATAGGATGGCCAGGCGACATAGCTGATGCTTCCTTCATGGCCCAGCAGCTCCCACAGCTCTTCGGCAATATGCGGTGCCAGCGGGGACAGCATCTGTACGAACTGTTCTGCCGCTTCCTTGGACAGGCTCTCCTGCTTGTAAGCGTCATTGATGAAAATCATCAGCTGGCTGATTGCCGTATTGAAACGCAGATGCTCGAAGTCTTCGGTTACCTTCTTCAACGTCTTGTGCCAGGTGCGTTTGAATTCATCCGTGCCGCCGCCCTCTGTAATCTTCGCGCTGAGGCTGCCGTCTTCATTCACGAACAGGCGCCATACGCGGGAGAGGAAGCGGTGAATGCCTTCGACACCCTTCTCGTTCCAAGGCTTGGTGGCTTCCAGCGGCCCCATGAACATCTCATAGACGCGCAGGGTATCTGCCCCGTAGGCTTCCACGATCTCATCCGGGTTAATGACATTGCCGCGTGATTTACTCATCTTCTCATTGTTGTTCCCCAGGATCATTCCCTGGTTGACCAGCTTGTGGAACGGCTCCTTGGTATCGACTACGCCGATATCATAGAGTACCTTATGCCAGAAGCGGGCATACAGCAGGTGAAGCACTGCATGCTCGGCTCCGCCAATGTACAGGTCAACCGGCAGCCATTCCTTCTGCTTCTCCGGTGAACACAGCTCCTGATCGTTGTGCGGATCGATATAGCGCAGGTAGTACCAGCAGCTGCCGGCCCACTGCGGCATCGTATTGGTCTCGCGGCGGGCCTTCATGCCGGTCTCGGGATCAATTGTCTCCACCCATTCTGTCACATTCGCCAGCGGGGATTCACCAGTGCCCGAAGGCTTGATGGCATCCACATCCGGCAGAACCAGCGGCAGCTGATCCACAGGCACGGTCTTCATCGTGCCGTCTTCCAGGTGCAGAATCGGAATCGGCTCGCCCCAGTAACGCTGGCGGCTGAACAGCCAGTCGCGCAGGCGGTAGGTTACTTTGCCCTTACCGCTGCCCTTCTCTTCCAGCCAGGCGATCATCTGAGCCATCGCTTCAGTATTGGACAGGCCGTCGAGGAATCCCGAATTGACATGCGGACCGTCACCGGAGTAGGCTTCTTCTTCGATATTGCCGCCCTGCACCACTTCGATGATGTTCAGGCCGAACTGCTTGGCGAACTCCCAGTCACGGGCATCATGGCCCGGAACGGCCATAATGGCTCCGGTTCCGTAGCCCGCCAGCACATAGTCAGCAATCCAGATCGGCACCTGCGCGCCGTTCACCGGATTAATGGCATAAGCGCCGGTGAATACACCGCTTTTCTCCTTAGCCAGATCCGTGCGTTCCAGATCGCTCTTGCGGGAAGCCTTGTCGCGGTATTCGGCAACGGCTGCCTTCTGCTCATCCGTGGTGATGGCATCCACCAGCTTATGCTCCGGTGCGAGTACGCAATAGCTTGCTCCGAACAGGGTATCGGGACGGGTAGTGAACACTTCAAGCACAGCCTCATGCCCCTCAATCGCAAAGGTCACCTCAGCGCCGGTCGATTTGCCGATCCAGTTGCGCTGCATATCCTTGATGCTCTCTTCCCAGTCCAGCTCCTCCAGATCCTCCAGCAGGCGGTCGGCGTATTCGGTAATCTTCAGAATCCACTGGCGCATCGGTCTGCGGACGACGGGATGGCCGCCGCGCTCGCTTTTGCCGTCGATGACTTCTTCATTCGCAAGAACCGTTCCCAGCGCCTCGCACCAGTTCACCGATACTTCGGCCACATAAGCCAATCCACGATTGTACAGCTGGATGAAAATCCATTGCGTCCACTTGTAGTACCCCGGATCTGTCGTGCTGATCTCACGGTCCCAGTCGTAGGAGAAGCCCAGCGACTTGATCTGGCGGCGGAAATTGTCAATGTTCTTGAAGGTAATGTCACGCGGATGCTGGCCGGTATCCATGGCATACTGCTCTGCCGGAAGTCCGAAGGCATCCCAGCCCATCGGGTGCAGCACGTTGTAGCCGCGCATCCGTTTGAAGCGGGACACGATGTCGGTGGCGGTATAGCCTTCCGGATGGCCTACGTGCAGCCCTGCGCCGGAAGGATACGGGAACATATCCAGGGCGTAGAATTTCGGCTTGCCTGATTCTTCACTTGTCTTGAAGGTCTTGTTCTCGTCCCAGAATTTCTGCCATTTCGGCTCGATGGTCTGGGCGCGGTATCCAATATTATCGCTCATCTTGTGCTCCTCCTTGGAGTGTTGCTGTAATAGGTGGTACTGCTGCTGTCTTAAAAAGTTAAGAGATTAGTCTCCACTACAAAAAAGTTTTGGGCTTCCGATCGCTGTTATTCTCTGATTTCTTGATTTTATCCGCTTCTAGCGGTAGAAATCCGAGAATAAAGGCGAACACTTCGTTTCTCCAGCTCCAAAATTTCTTTCCGTTCCGTTTCTCTATAACTTAGGTTAACATCATCTGTTCCCCCGGCGGAACAGCAAAGCCCAAGAGCCGCCCATGATTCGCCGGGCCGTAAAAACCACGGCAAGGCCATGTACCCGCCCATGATTTGCCGGGCCGGGAGCCGGAGCGAATCAACATAATCGCTCCAGCCTGCTCAGGACTCGCCCGCTCCGCCGGGCTAACCGCAAAAAAACCTCCCATCCCTAGCGTATAATCGCTAGGGACGAGAGGTATGAATTCCCGTGGTACCACCCTAGTTAGCGGCGGACATTCTTTGTCCGGCACTCACTTTGACACCCTGTATCGGGGGTGAGGCGACGGCGGTTCACACGCTGGTCCCTCTAAGGAACCTGCGGCTCGCGCCATTACTCGGAGGTGAGTTCACTGCGGTCCGTTAACCGGCTCGCACCTGGGGTGCCGGCTCTCTGCAATAACGGTCTCACGAATTAATACTCCTCTTCATCGCACTGCTATGATGACTCTTCTTATCGTAATATTCACCACATTATAACCAAAAGATACATGTACCGTCAATCCTTTCACCCGAAGTAGCCGCAGGTCCCCCTGTTCCTGCATGTGACGAGATGAATTACGGCTGCTTTACGCCGGCCTTCTGCGGATATAATAGCCGATGATATGCTGAATGACCACCTTGGCGGCAGCGAAGAAAGGAACGGCCAGAATCAGCCCGATCATTCCGGCGATCTCCCCGCCGACCAGCAGCGCGAAGATGATCAGCAGCGGATGCAGATGCAGCTTCCGCCCTACAACCTGCGGAGAGATCACGTTGCTCTCCAGCATTTGGCACAGGGTATTCACCACCGCCACCAGCAGGACAAGGCGCCAAGACAAGGTTGAGGCCATTATAATGGCCGGGGCCGCCCCCAGAAACGGACCCATATAAGGAATAATGTTGAATACCGCGACAACACAGGCGAACAGCAGCGCATAAGGCATGCCGATAATCGCATAGCCGATATAAGCGAGCACGCCGATGATGATGCAGACGAGAAACTGCCCGCGGATATAGTTGCCGAGCGCTTCATCAATGTCTTTTAACAGCATCACAATCGACTTGCGGCGCGAACGGGGCAGACAGGAGACCACCATCCGTTCGAATACCTCGAAGTCCTTCAGAATATAGAACACGAGAAAAGGCACAATGAATGCGTTGAACAGCACGCCAATGGTTGAAGCGATATTATTAAGGAAGTGGGAGATGCCTTCGGCCAGGCGGTTCTCCAGCTGATAGAACCAGTTATTCATTCCCGTCTCCACCCCGGGCGGAATCAGTCTGGAATTCATGCCCTTCATCAGCCCCTGCGCGTGCAGCGTCATCTCCGGCAGATGCTCGTTCAGCTCCTCCAGCTGTTCAATGAACATCGGGATCAGATTGATTAGAATCACCGCAAGCGAGGTCAGGAACACCGCATAGATCAGCAGGACGGCTACGCTGCGCGGCATTTTTCTCCGGGAGAGCATCGTGACCACCGGATTCAGCACATAGGAGATAATCATGGCGGCCAGGAACGGGGCCAGGATCGCTTTTAGAAACTGGAATACCCCATTCAGCATCGGACGGAGCAGCCAGACGAAATATAGAATAATCAGTGAGAGCAGCACGCCGATCATCCAGCGGAGCCATTTACTGCGGAACCACTCCTCCATAATCTCCCTCCTGAACGTGTACAGCCCTTAACCATCATGCATATTAGTATGTGTGGGAGGGGAATGAAATACTCTGCTCTGCAAAAAATTGGTTTTTTGTTATTTCGATTCGCAGGTTGGTATAGTGGCCGGCTTCAAGGTCCGCTACAATCATATTGTAAAGCGCTTACATTATAAGGAGGGTATTGTATATGAGGAGAACGCTACACAAGCTATTCGGTGCAGGGATGACCCTGCTGCTTGCCGGTCTGCTGACAGGAGCTCCGTCCGTTTCGGCGGCCACCGTCTTTGATGAGCCCCTGACCTACTTCAACCCCGCAACCTGGCAAAAAGCAGACGGCTACTCGAATGGCTCCATGTTCAACTGTACCTGGCGTGCGAATAACATCTCTTTCACCAGCGGCGGACAGCTTCGTCTGGCCCTGACCAGTCCCAGCAATAATAAATTTGACGGCGCGGAGTACCGCTCTGTGTACAAGTACGGCTACGGCAAATACGAGGTGAATATGAAGCCTGCCAAGAACAGCGGGATCGTCTCCTCCTTCTTCACCTACACCGGGCCTTCAGACGGCACGCCCTGGGATGAGATTGATATTGAGTTCCTCGGCAAGGATACCACCAAGGTCCAATTCAACTATTACACGAACGGCGTTGGCGGCCATGAGAAGATTGTCAATCTCGGCTTCGATGCTTCCCAGAGCTATCATACGTACGCCTTCGATTGGCAGCCGGGTTATATTAAATGGTATGTAGACGGGGTCTTGAAGCATACGGCAACCAGCAACATCCCCTCCCGGCCCGGTAAAATCATGATGAACCTCTGGAACGGAACGGGTGTGGATTCCTGGCTCGGTTCCTATAACGGGGCGAACCCGCTCTACGCCTATTACGATTGGCTGAAATTCACAGGCAACTAACTTGCAGGCAGGAGATGGACCCCGGCGATGCGCAAGCAGCATCCGCCGGGGTCCTTTTGTCTATGCGGATCATGGCGGCTCATCTTCAATATTTGTTATTCCAATCGCCACATTGGTATGGCGGCTGCTGCCGTCCTTCTGTACGATATATAGCAAGAATACAGCACAGGAGGAACAGATTCGGGTGGGGCCACCGCCAGACAAACAGGCAGAAGCACCCAAGCGTATCTGCGACAAGAAACCGCCTTATTATAAAGGCGGTTTCTTGTCCCTGCGGTATTTAGCGGCTGCTGCGGTCCCAGGCATTAACCTCCATGGTTTCGGTAAGTCCGCCGTAGGTGTTCCACTTGTGCACGAATTCGTCGAACTCTTCAAGCGGGCTGTCCGCGAAGATGATTTTGATGAAGCTTTTCTGCTCCAGCTTCTTCAGCAGCTCGCCGTCACGCTTCATCGTCGCTGTCGGAGGTCCCGTGAACTGCTCCTTGCGGGAAGCCTCCTTCTGGCCCAGCAGCACAGGGGCAATGTCCTTCGGAATCTCCCGGATGACCCCGGAGGGAATCCTAGCCCCGTCGAAGGTTAGCGTGTACGAGGCTACCCGGATGCCGCCCAGCGGCAGCGCCGAAGATTGGGCGCTCGGCTGGCCGCCCGCCATGGACCAGTCATAGCCCTCCGCAAGGCCATGGGCGAACTCGCCGGTCGAGGTAGCGTATGAATCGAACAAATAATTCTGATACGTAAAAAAGATTTCAGGGTGCTTCATCTGCTTATTAATCAGAATGGCACCATTGACAGGCAGGGTCCCTCTTCTCATGGTGAGCCCACCTGGCCCCGAAGGGATGGCAATTGCCCGGATGCGCGCCTCAGCGTCACGCTTGGTCAAGGAGGACAGAGGCCAGCCGCGCATCCAGTGGGGGCCGGCAATGATGCCCGCCTTGCCGGAGATGAACTGGTTCGCCGCCCCCTCCTCATCCAGCCAGGCACTGTCAGCGCTCAGATAACCGCGCTGTACCCATTGCTTCATGAGCCCGGCAGCCTTCCGTGCACCGGGCTGGATGGAGCCGTATTCCAGGGTGCCGTCACTCCGGCGGTTCCACTGCTCAGGAACCGTACCGTAGGCGCCGAACACCCAGCTGCTGTCTCCCATCCAGGTGCTGGGACCGTTGCGGAATCCGACCGACAGGCCGTAGGTATCCTTGATCCCGTTGCCGTCCGGGTCCCGGTTGACGAAGGCATCCATGACCTGCTCCAGCTCATCCAGGGTCTGCGGGGCTTTCATATTGAGCTTGTCCAGCCAGTCCTGGCGGACCCAGAGCAGCGGATCGGAGTTATATTCATAATCCATAATGGGAATGGCATACCTGTGCGCGCCGCGCATGAAGGGGTTCCATGCCGAAGCATCCTCGGCAACAGCCTTCTTCCACACCTCGGACGCATGCTGCTCGAACAGGTCGCCGACTTCCATGAATTGCCCTGAATCAATCAGCTCCTGGATAATAGCGGCATCTCTGGTCGTTACGATGTCGGGCATATTGCCTTTGGCCAGCTCCAGCCTCAGCTTGTTGGCGTAGGTCTCTGAGGTGCCGGAGATCGTCCAGAGATAACGGATGCGGATGCCAAGCCGCTTCTCGGCCCAGGCCGTATGTACGTTATGCTCCAGGCTCTCCCCTTTGATAAAGTTCAGATTGGGGTTCACGGAGCCTACGGTATACAGGTCTACCGGAGGATCATATTTACCTTCCTTAACATCGAAGTAAGGGGCTGTACTCTGCGGTGAAGCGGGCAGCTGACTATATTCGGTGCTGTCCCAGGAGCAGCCCGACAACATCAGGAGCAGCAGGAACAGCGGTGAACGGACTTTCATATAACCACCTGCTTTTCGTAGAGTTCATAATCTTATGATACACTTCTCCATATTACAGCAAATGTCTTGCAAAGGATGATCTTTATGGTGGCATGGCGTCCCAACCTGTTCATTAAAATGGTGGCAATCCTGCTCTCGCTGATTGCCGCCACACTCTTATTCTACGGCTCATCCTACCGTAAGGATGTCGGAGTCATTACAAGTCAGATCAAAACCACCGACCTTAATCATCTGGAATTTCTGACCCAGCAGATGGATAACAACATCAACCAGCTGGCGGGCAGCATGTATGCCCTGCAGAGAGATCCCACCATCCGCGATTATGAGCAGATTACGCAGCTGGGCCATCTTATTGATCCCGCCCAGACGATTATGACGGTGCTGGAGAAGCTGTCTCTCCAGACCAGCTCCAGTACGTGGGAGAACCGGATTGTCTTGTACAAGCCCTTCAGCGGGGAGACCTTGGGCTCGGATTCCTCGCTGTCCTTCGATGTTTCTGTCCTGCACAAGCCGCTCCCGGCGGGCTGGGAGTATATCTCGGCGGACAGGGCCGGCGCGGAGGCAGGCTTCCGGCTGCTCTTATCGGACCCTGCCCAGGCAACAAGCCGGCCGCGCGAGGCGCAGCTGCTGATGTCCATGTATTTGCCGGTCTCCAATATTGAACGGATGTTCGATGCCTACCAGTCGCAGAACACGGGGGACACCTTCTTGTACCATCCGTCATTCGGCGTCATCCTCTCGCGGAGTTCGGACCGGCAGATGGCGGAGCAGGTCACCGCAGCACTGAATATCACGGCCGGGAAGAGTACCTCCGGCATCTTCGATCTTAAGCAGGGCAGCTTCCTGGTCAGCTCGGTGCCCTCCTCAGCCATCGACTGGCAGGTCGTGCATTATTCACCGCTGAAGCAGATTCTTGAGCCGATCCGCAGCAGCCGCTCTTCCTTCCTGACAGGATCGGCTATCCTGCTGGTGATGAGCCTGCTGTTCTCCTTGCAGCTCTACCGCCAGGTGCAGCGTCCGGTGAGCCTGCTGCTGCGTTCGCTCAACCGGATGAAGGAAGGGCGCTGGTCTACCCGTATCCATACCCGGACCAACCCGGAGTTCACGCTGCTGAATGAAGAATTTAATGATATGGCCGAGAAAATTCAGTCGCTGATCGAGCAGGTCTATCTGGAGCAGCTCCGGGCCAAGGATGCCCATCTGAAGCAGCTTCAATCACAGATCAATCCGCATTTCCTGTACAACTGCCTGTTCTTCATCAAGAGCAAGGCCGCCATAGGAGATACCGAGTCCGTCGAGGCGATGGCACTCAGCTTAGGCGAATATTACCGCTATATCACCAGGGTCGATCATTCCCTCACCACCCTTCAGGATGAGCTGAAGCTGCTGGAGAATTACCTGAAGATCCAGAACCTGCGGAAGCAGCGTATCTGCTACGAGATGGATATGGAGAGCGAGCTGCTGGACCTGCACATTCCGCGGCTGCTGATTCAGCCTCTGGTAGAGAATAGTATCATTCATGGCATTGAGCGAAAAATCGGCCCGGGCTCCATCCGGATCACCGGCCGCCATACCCGGGAAGCCATTCTCATTACCGTTGAGGACAACGGCGCCGGTATGACAGGGGAAGCCATTGCCGCGCTTCAGGCGCGTATCAACGAAACTACGCGTGAGGATGGAGGCTGCGGGCTATGGAATGTCCAGCAGCGTCTCAAATTACATTACGGCGAGGCTTCCGGCCTGATGATTGCTCCTTCACCGGAAGGCGGTCTAATAACAACTCTCCGTATGGAGAAGAAAGAGGAACCTGATGCACCAAATTCTATTGGTTGATGATGAACCCTATGTGGTCGATGATCTGTCCATTTCGATTCCCTGGGCGGAGATGGGCTTCGGACAGGTCCACAAAGCTTATTCCGGGTATGAGGCACTGGAGCTGCTCCAGCGTTATCCCATCGATATTGTAGTCACAGATATCAATATGCCGGAGCTGTCCGGCACCGAGCTGATTGCCGCCATCCGCAAGCGCTGGAAGCATATCCGGGTGGTCATGCTGACCGGCTATGCGGAGTTTGAATATGCCCGCAAGGCCATTGAGGAGCAGGCCAGCGCCTATCTGCTCAAGCCGATAGCCAGCGACCAGCTGATCGCCGTCATCGGTAAGCTGCAGGAGAAGCTGCGCAGTGACTGGGAGGCCTGGTCCTCCCACCAACGGACGATGCAGACCTTCCGCGAGCATCTGCCCATCCTGCGGGACCGCCTGCTCGGGGAGCTGCTGCAGGGACGGAAGCTTCCCGGGCCGCAGCTCCAGGAGCGGCTGAACCAGTTCGACCTGCCGTTCTCGGCCGGACAGCCGGTCTGTCTGGCCGTGGTCCGCCCCGAGGAATTCTTCCGGCGCCAGGATATGCACAGCATGCTGCTGTTTGAATATGCAATCATTAATATCGCCCAGGAGCTGTTCCAGGACCGGTTCCTGATCTGGTCCTGTAAGGATGTGCATGACTATCTCGTATTCCTGCTGCAGCCCAGGGAGGATCTTGAACACGGCGGCAATCCGGGAAATGAGGTGGCCCAGGCTGCCTATCAGCTGCAGAATCATGTCAGTACCCTGATGGGAGGCGGCCTGTCCGTGGTGACCACCGGCTGGGGAGACTTCCCGGATCAGGTCTACACCCTCTATCAATCCGCCATCTCAGCCATCCGCCAGCATATCGGCAGCGAGACCGGCATCTATCTCGATACTACGGATAACAGCAGCTCCCAGCCCGTGGAGATTCTCCAGCCGCTGTATGAGCCTCCGCTGCTGTTCCACATGTTCGAAGCGAACAACTGGCAGGGCATTGAAGACAAGCTGAACGCTATCGTATCGGAGCTGATCCACAGTCCCGAGCGGTCACTGGAGCATATCCAGGAAGCCCGTCTGCACTTGGAGACGGCCTTCTATTACTTCGCCCACAAGAATAACAAGCTGCTGAGCGAGATTGTGGGCAATCCGCTGCTGGAGCAGGCTCCCTTTCAGACGCCGGACAAGCTGCGGGAGTGGGCCATGGAGGTTATCCTTTTGCTGAGAGAGCATACGGATTCCGAACGGCGGAACAGCCGGACCGTGCTGATCCGCAAGGTACATGAGTATATCAACCGCAATCTGCACTACGTCTCCCTACAGGCCATCGCCGACCATATCCAGATGCATCCGGTCTATCTCTCCAAAATGTACAAGCTGGAGACCGGCAAGCGGATCAGCGACTATATCAGTCAGGTAAAGATGGAAAAAGCGGCGTATCTGCTTATCCATACGCCGCTCAAAATTTATGAAGTTTCCTCGGAGCTCGGATACTCCAACGCCCATTATTTCATCAAGCTCTTCAAGGAATATTCGGGGATGACTCCGCATGAATACCGTGACCGGGCGCTGTAATTCCGTCAGTCCGCGAAGATAAGCTCTACCTCATGGGCGAAGCCGTCATCTACGGCCGGTACCAAGCCGTCCTCCAGTACCCGGCCGTCCAGCATCAGGCGGGTTGCCCCGTCCTGCATGCGGTGGAAGCCCTCCGGCTTACGGACCTGAATCCGGTAGGAGGAGCTGCCAAGCTTCAAGGTGTAGGTAAGCTCCGTCTGCTCTTCCCGCAGCACCGGACTCAGGGCTATGCCCTGCTCCGTATATTCAATACCCAGCGCTTCCATCAGCGAGAGGGTGAGCCAGGTAGAGGTGCCGCTAAGCATCGGACCGATGTTCTCACCAGTCTCGCTGTTGTTGTATTGGGTGCAGAACCGCGGATTCCCGCAGACGGCAAACGGATCATCCATCGTCTTGAACGGCATAATCCGGTCCAGCAGCCAGTAACCCAGGCGGCAGAGCTCTGCTGCCAGATCCGGGCTGGATACTTCCTTGGCCCCCTTGAACATAGCCGCAGCAGCCATCATGCAGGCATGCTTGAATACGCCGCCGTTCTCACGGTCACCCGGGAAGTATTCATCCGATGCCGTGTGCGTGGATACCCGGCCCAGCGCCACCGGCGAGACCAGCTTCATGCCGTAAGGCGTCATCAGATGCGCCTTCATGGTGTCCAGCATCACCGCGATCTGCTCCTCATCCGCACAGCCCGCCAGAATACTCCAGCTGAACGAATTCAGGAAGTACGAGCCGTCCTTCGCCGGATCGGAGGACATCCCGTCCCCGGCAGCGCCGAGATACGTGTATTCTCCGTTCGGATAGCGGTTGAACAACACACGGGCGAAGAAATCGCCCTTCCAGGCATGCTCCTGGATGCGTTCGCGCAGCTTGGCTCCGAAGTCGGTCAGCTCATCTGCATACGCCTGCTCACCTTTGCGGGCGGCCAGGGCGGACAATTCATCGACCGCCACCTTCAGCAGGAAGGCATTCATGACGCTCTCGGAATAATCACTCTCCAGCGAATCCCCGAAGACACCGCCGGCCTCCAGCTGCTTCCGGTAGAGTGCTTCCTTGGCCGGGCCGTTCAGGTAGGTGTCATCGAGCTTCAGACAGTCGTTCCAGTCTGCGAAGTCGAGCAGCGGCAGGCCGTGGCGGCCGATCGAGATCTGTCCGGAATAGACAATAATGGCCTTCAGGGTCTCGAATACCGGCCGCTCTGTGTCCGTGCCTGCTACCGGACAAGACTCATCCAGGAAATCCGCATCCCCGGTCAGCATGACATAACGGTAGACAGCCTGGATCAGCCATAGTGCATCATCGGACCATTTGCCCGGCTCTTTGCCGGCCCAGAAGAAATTGTGATACGCATACCCCAGCCCGAAGACCATGCTGGTCCATTCTTTCAGCAGGCTCTTGACGAGGCCGCCCCGGCCCATCCCGACGAAATAATACATCGAGGCATACATATCCTGAATTTCACGGAAGCCGATCTCCCGGTAGCCCTTCTGGGTCTGACAGAAGGAACGGGAGACAAAGCTCTGGTAGAGCACCTGAAAAGGCAGATTACGGTTCACGAACTGGTCGAAATTCTCGTCCCCCGAGGATACCTGCAGGAACCTGGAGTAATTCCGCACGAACTTCAGGGATTGCGCCAAGGCTTCTTCCGCCGAGCTGCGGCTTGTGAAGCGGGCGATCAGCGCACCTACCTCTTCCTCCAGTACCGTATCGCTCCAGGATGCACCGCTCTTGTCGGAGACAAGGCCCGTCAGCTGGTCAACTGCTGCCGTGGCTCCGGCAGCAACCTGAATCTCCCCCGCTACCGCGAAGAATCCCGGCCCCTTGCGGTGCAGAATGCTGCTTAGCTTCAGCGCGCCGGATGGGCGGTGAAGCGAGCCGGTGCCGACGAACTCATTGTAGCTGACGCAATATTCACGCGGCAGCACCGGTCCGTCCTCCCCGTGGATGATCATCGTGTGGAAGCGCAGATCATGACGCCCGCCTTCCGGGTAGTAGTCAGGGCTGATTGCAGCCACGGCACCATCAGCGTCCTGCAATACGCCGCCTTGCATAATAACATTGCTATACAGCACATCCTCGAACAGAGCGCCCGGCGCTGCCGAACCGAACATGCCCGTGTACACCAGACGAAGCTGGCGGCTGCTCTCTCCATGGTTCGTAATCGTAACGCGCTGCATCTCGGTCGCCAGCGGCAGACCCTCAGCATGCGGCAGAATGAAGATGGTGCGCGTAATCTCAAGTCCGCCGGACAGGCGGTACGTGATGATGGTTACATTCTGTGAATGGCGGCAGACCGCCGATTCAATGCCTTCTCCGCCCGGATCAGCGGAATAGAAGATCTGCTTCCCGTCCTCGAACAGATAGAATTGACGGTTGGCCGGGAAGCCGTTCTCCTCCTGGCGCATATCCCAGCGGGTCGCCAGCACCTGAGTAGCCGCATGGGAACGGAAGCTGCCGCCGCCAAGGCGGTCTACCACACTCTTCGGTGTAGTCTGGAGCGGATGAGGGAACTCCAGCCGGTTGCCCAGCAGCAGATTGACCGCGAAGTGCGGACCCGGAACGGGGGAACGCAGGTCAATCACATGCTCGCCTTCAGCGTTAAGGGCACCAGCCCAGCCCGGTGCAGCCTGAAGCTGCGCCAGTGCCGTGCCTGCAGCCGCCTCCGGTATGGCTATTGCCTGTTCCTGTCTTCCGGCATGGCGGATATGCAAGGATAGTTCCGTACCTGTATCATTCACGGTGAACAGCGCGGATGCGCCAGCCTCCTTCGGCAGCAGCGCTGCCACCTCCGGGAGCTTCAACAGCTCCTGAATGGCAGGCAGCCGGAGCGGAAGGCCCGCTACGCCAACAGCCCCGATACACCTGGAATCCGTGAAGACGGCGCTTAGCTGGCCGCCCTCCTCTATCCGGTCTGCGAATGCCTGTCTCAGGATATCCTCAGGTGAAGCTGCCGCTGCTCTTGCGGTATTGAATTTCAGCATCATGAATGGTTCTCCTCTTTTCCTGTTTGCTATTGGATGATACTCATTCCCTGTTATGTATACTCATTGGGCCGAAGAATGGGGGGAAGGTTCTGAACAAGCATGAAGAACGGTTGCCCGTTCTCCATGTAATGATTATAGAAGTGTATGCGGCCAGTCTAAATACCAAATCGTAAGTCTGAATAACAAAATCCAAAGCATGTTCAAGGGCTTAAGGTGCAACTGCTGTCCCGTTATTCGTGAGCACAATATCATCCACATCCACCGTCAGATGCCCGGTGCCGCCATCCTTGATATCCCCCAGCTCGAAGGAAATGCGGCCGATGGAGGTGCTGCCTCCGGCAACATCGAATTCTACGGTATATTCCTGATATTCACTCCCCAGATCCACAATTTTGCTCGTATACCCGTGCCAGCTGTAATTGTCCGCTACATCCAGCCAGCCGATGCTGATATTCATTTTGCGTTCAGCCGATGCCTTGGCCTTGAAGGTAAGTGTATAATGATTGCCTTCGTTGTAAGCGACTCCCTCATAAAAGACCTGCCGGTCCCAGGTGTTCGTTCCGGTGGAGCCCACCTTGATCTGCAGCGCTCCATCCACATTGTCAATGGCTAACTCCCCGCTGTCGGAGGAGTAGCTGCTCCAGCCCTTAAGCGGTGCCGAGAAGTCCCCGTTCGGAATCAGATTCTCCCCGTAAGCCTCACCGTCCAGCACCGGGCTTACCTGAAGCAAGGAGATATTGCTCAGGTTGACCGTGTGCGCTCCCAGCTCTTCGGTGATCTTGCCCAGACTGAACTGGAGCACGGCTGCAGGATCGGTTGCCGGGGCAGTGAACAGATATTCATAGTGTCTGCCGTCTTGGCTGAGTCTCAGCTCCTGTTCCAGATAAGGGGTCCAGATATTATCGGCAGTACCGTCACGCTGAACCAGTGCCTTAATATCTCTGACTACCGAAGCATCGGCATCGAAACGCAGCAGATATTTCTTGCCTTGCTCTACCGGGATGCCCGCTTGCTTCACCTGTGCATGCCAAGCCTCCGTTCCAGTTCCTCCAAGGCTAACCTGCAGTTCTCCATACACAGCCTTCATTACAGTGCTCTTGCCCGGGTCATTGTCATCCCAGTCCTTCTTGTATAGCGTCCAGTTGTCGGTGGAAGCGTCCTTGAAGCTGCCGTTCACCACCAGCTCGCGGGACAGATCCAGCCAGGCCAGATTGTAGCCGCTGCCGCCAAGACGGATGTAATAGCTTCCCGCAGGCAGCGCAAGCGGTGCTCCAATGATCGCCCGGTAGGACTGTAGGCCTCCGGTATCGCCAATTGCCGCGCTGTAGACAGATTCCGTCACCACCTTCTGCTTGCCGGCATCCAGCACTGACAGCGTTAGCTCCGAATCCGCGCGCACACTGGATACGCGGGTTACCGGAACAATGCTGCCTGCCTGAGACAGTACCACTTTGTATTCCACATAGTCGCCCTTATCCATATCCGTAACATCCTTGCCGCCTTCGCCGCTCGGAATCAGGCCGGTTCCTGAGGCTCTCCAGAACTGGTCTCCGCGCAGATGCAGGTAGTTCGTTAGCACTGGCGGATCGGTCATCCGTACCAGACGCACATTGTCAAGCTCGGTCTGTCCCGCAGCCGCGCCCAGAAGGAAGGATAACGCAGCTTCCGTGCCGGACCCGCCGGACAGCTCAATTTCTGCTGTATAGCTCCTCCACTCCGGTGTCAGAGTGAAGGTGGTTCCGTCAGGATAGACCGTCTGTCCGCCGCTGCTTGCCAGCTTAATGCCAAGCGGCTGCGCCTCGGCCGATCTCGCATCGAAGGCAAGCTGGTAGACGGCTGCCGCAGACACAGGAATTCCTGCCTGGGTCAGCGTCACATCCTCCGGCGATCCTCCGGCCTTCTGCACGTCCGCCCGGAACTCCCGCTTCATCATCGGCAGGGCAAGTGTATTGGTTACACTGGCCTTCGCCGCTGCTTCCGAGCCCTGCTTAACGGCAAAGCTCCAATATCCGAGCCGTGCTTCTCCCAGATCGAAGCCTCCGTTATAGATCAGGTTGCCATCAGCAAGAGGGGTGCGTACTACCGGCGGTGCTTCTGTCTCTACCACCCTTACATTCGCGAAGTAGGCGGAAATGTTGTTCAGACCCAGGTTGAACTCGAAGCGGGCATTATTGTCCGAGGCCTTGGCCATCGTGAAGCTGTACTCATACGGCTGCCAGTCCGGTGTAAGCTGGAAATTACGCTCCCCGGAGTAAGCCGTCCATCCGCCGCCGAATTCGGTCAGCTTGCTCATCAGCGGCCGGGCTGCGTCCGCTCTGGCATCGAAGGTTACCTTATAGGCTTTGCCCCGCTCCAGCAGCAGCGGCTTCTGCGCAAGCTGAATGGAATAATTCTGTTTGCCGGCCTCATGGACGGCAACCTTCACCGCCTTGCCCTTATCCTGATCATTAATGACGGAGGCTGTTCCGCTCCCGCCCTCATTCTCAATTAATTCCCAATATTCCGGCTGGCCCTGGGCTGCTACAGTACCCTTGAAGTCCCCGTTGTAGATCTGATTCCCGTCTGCCAGGGCAGGACGCTGCGGGGCCGAGTGCCCCGGATCGATCGGCCGCTTGCCTGTTACATCCGGCCATTGATCCAGGTTCTTGTACTTGTAGACCCTTACATAGTCCACATACATCTTATCCGACTTGAAGTCGGCCTTCGGATCGCCCGGCCAGTCGCCGCCCACGGCCAGATTCAGAATCATATAGAACGGCCGGTCAAACGGAGCAGGGTACGTATAGTAATCTGGTTGGCCTTTGGCCATCGTTCCCCAGTCACTCGTCTCAAAATACATTTCATCGTCCACATAATACCGGATCAGGCCCGGAAGCCATTCCAGCGTGAAGTCGTGATAATCATCCGCGAAGGTCTGGCCCTCCGGCAGTACATAGGTTTTGGTCTGGGACGCGTGCGGAATGTCGTAGTGAATCGAGCCATGAACCGTTCTTGGATAGAGATCCGCCTCTGCCTTTCCGGCAACCGGTCCCGTCAATTCCATAATGTCCATCTCGCCGCTTCCCGGCCAAGGTCCATACTGCGTCTCGTCATCGGTCGGCATCATCCAGATGGCCGGCCACATGCCCTGCTGAACCGGCAGCTTGGCCCGCACGGTGAATTTGCCGTAGGTCCAGTCGCCCTTCATCTTCGAGGTCAGCTTGGCTGAAGTATAATTTTTCCCGCCGTAAGCCTGCTTCCGGGCTTCCAGCTCCAGTACACTCTGCCCGCTCTCTGTTGTAAGCGAAGCATTGTCCGGGTGATAATATTCCAGCTCGTTATTGTATACCGTGCCGGTATCCTGTACATTCCATTTGCCCTCATCAATGGCCTGGCCGTCGAATTCGTCATTCCAGACCAGCTCCCATGGATTGTTCTGGGTCGGCGGAGTAGGGGCCGGCGTTGGGGTTGGCGTGACAGCAGGCGCTGCTGTCGGCACCGGCGTCGCTGGTGAAGATGTTGGGGTTGGCACTGGTGTGTCACCGCCGGCATTTCCGCCGCCCGCTTGGGCTGGGGCAGTGGTAGCCTTGGCACTGGCCTGCGCCGTTGCTGCTCCATTACCGGACAAGTCCTTAAGCGTCTCGCCGGGCTTGAGCGCCTGGCCGTTAAGCAGCACTCGCTCCCCCTGGTTCTCAAGCCGGCCGATCTGCCCCCGGCTCACGATCTCTGATCCTGCAGCGCCTGCGCCGATGAGCACAGTCTCTGCGCGTGAGCCCGCTCCGATCTCCACCTTCGCCGGCTTAAGCAATTCGATGCGCGCTGCGGTGCTGCCATCCTCCAGTACCATCCTTACCAGGGTGGTAAGCTTATTCAGCTTGATCTGTCCCAGGGTAGATTGGCGGAACACCACCGAATGGTCACCGCCTCCTGAGATATGAGCCGTTCCCTGCACCTTAATGCCCGAGAACGAGACTTCCCCTTCCCCTGCTCCGGCTGTCACGTAGAGATTGCCGCTGACGGTTCCGTCTTCGAGCTGCACATTCGCCCGGTTGACAATCACATTGCCGGACACCGCTCCAAGCTTCTGGCTTCCCTCGCCGGAGCTGATCCACCCGACCATCCGGCTCAGCAGCTCGGCCAGCTCGGCCCGGGTCATCTGCGCTTGCGGATTCAGCTTGCCGTCCGCATTGCCGCGCAGGTAACCGGCGTCCAGCATCGCACTCACGGCTTCCCGGGCATAGCTGCTGACCGCTGCCGCATCTGACTGTGCAGCCAGCGCACCCGGGGAGCCCGCCTCCAGCGTGAACGCCCGGCTCAGCATGGTTACAGCTTCCTGGCGGGTGACAGCCGCTCCCGGCTGGAACCGGCCGTCCGCGTAGCCTTGAATAACGCCTGCGGCATTCACGCGGCTTACATCCTTGCCATACCAGGAAGAAGCGCTTACATCACTGAATACAGCGCTGCCCGAATCCGCATAACGGAACACGCGGCTGATGATGGCGGCCATCTCTGCCCGTGAGACCGCTTGTCCCGGTCTGAATTGTCCTGCCTCGTCCCCCTGCAGAATTCCTGCGGCTGACAGCCTGTTCACTGCGGCCGACGCCCAGTGCTGCTTCATATCGGCGAACCCTGCCGCCCGGGCTGCATCTGCCTGTCCTGTACTTGCAGACAGCCTGTCTGCGTCTTTCCCGTTATCTGCCTGCGCTATGCCTGTAGTTCCCGGAAGCTGTATCCCTGACAGCAGCAATCCGGCAATCAGAAGCTTGGATATTCCTTTGCGGTACATCTGAACATTCCCCCTCGTGTAGAACCTTGTTGAATTCTGGCCCCGCGCCAGTCGATTTCAGTATAGGGTCCGTATCCCGGAGACGACATACCAATTCCTTAGCCCGCATAACAAAGATGCAACTTTCGTAGTGTTGTTTTCCCCATTGTTCTTGGAGAACGCAAAAAGCCCAAATACCAGGCGGCTTCAAAAGCCGCCCGGTATTTGGGCACGGCGAATCTATGTAACTGTTAGCCGGTTATGAATCAGGCCATGCTCAAGAGGAGGCGTGGATTTGCGGGAAATCCTGTGCAACCTCTTCACCCGAGAACAGATCGTCAAGCGAGCTGAGCGTGCCATCCTCTTCAACCTGATACACCGACATTTTCTCGCCGTTGACCGTTAGTTCGATGAAACAGCCCCAGCAATAGAACTGGTGGGAGCCGATCTTGCCGATATCCTTGGAGTTGCAGTTTGGACACTTCATATAATACATTCCACCTATCCGTTAACAATATTAATGGCTTTTTGGAGCCGTTCTTCACTCATCGCAGGAACCAGTACAGAATCCTCTCCGATAGTCATCTCTTCAGAACAAGGCAGCCATTTGCGGCCTTCGATCAAATCAGTTACAAGCCCGTCACTGATTTCCAGCGCTACTATTGTGTTTCCCAACTTTTGGTCAAAATAAACATCCGATATCCGCCCAAGCACCGTTCCCGATGCGGTGAGCACCTGCCTGTCCTTCAATTTGTTCTTTCCCAAGAGGAAAGTGTAGGATATATGGTCAGCGTCGACCTTAACAATCGACTCTTTATTGCGGATCATGACAGCATCTTCGCCATAAGCGGCAATATTATCCCATGCCACAACTTTCACAAGCCTTCCAAAAAAAGATTTGCTTTCCAGTTCAATACCCGTAATATTCCAGTTTGAATCCAGTCCGATATCGATTATTTCACCGACTTCAGTACCCTCTTCAACTTCATACACAGTGAGGCCAATCATATCTTGAAGCTTCATGGTATCCCAAATCCCCTCACCTTAAGTATTGCATACGGGTTCCCATGAGCCGGAGTGCCTCTTGAACGGCTGCCAGAATGTACGGACGCCTAGTCTCTTGTACGCAGCCGGCTCAAAACGGTTCCAACTTTCCGGGCAACAACCTGCATTTCTTCATTAGTATTACCCAATCCTGTACTAAAGCGAATCGCAGAGTTCAAAAGTTCTTCCGGAAGCTTCATCGCCCGGAGGACATGCGAGATTTCCAGAGATCCTGATGTACAGGCTGAGCCGCTGGCCGCCGCAATCTGTTCCATATCCAGATTCATCAGCAGCACATCTGTCCCGGCTCCGGGAAAGCTGATATTCAGAATTCCAGGCACCGTATGCTGTTCATTTCCGTTAATGACATATCTCCCTGCTCCGACCTGCTTGTCCAGCTCCTCCAGCAGTGTTCTGCGGAGCTCCAGAGCCTGCTCATGATGACCCGGCAGCCCTTGTACAACCAGTTCAACGGCTCTGGCGAACCCGGCGGTATGAGCCAGACTCTCCGTGCCCGCCCGCCGGCCGCGCTCCTGAAGTCCGCCATGCTGTCTTGGCGTAAGCGGCGCCCCCCGCCGGACGTACAAGCCTCCAATCCCCTGCGGACCTCCGATCTTGTGGGCCGAGAAGCTCATATAGTCAACGGGCAGGTCGCGGAGCACCAGGGGCAGCGTTCCCAGAGCTTGTACAGCATCTACATGCACAAGCACACCCCGTTCGGCCGCTAATCTGCCAATCTCTTCTATAGGCTGTACAGTTCCCACTTCATTATTCACATACATTATGCTAATCAGTACTGTATCCTCGCGCAGAGCCGATTCTACATCCTCCAGAGAGACACGGCCGGTAGCATCGACAGGAAGATAGGTGACCTCGAAGCCCTGCCCCGCAAGCTCCGCGCAGGTATGCAGCACTGCATGATGCTCAACCGCTGTAGTAATGATATGTCTACCCTTGGAAGCAGAAGCATAGGCTGCGCCGAACAGGGCGAGATTATCACTCTCCGTGCCGCCGCTTGTGAACACCCACTCCTCAGGGGAACAGCCCAAAAAGCCCGCGATTCTATCGCGCGCCCCATTTATAATTCTCTTGGCAGACCGTCCGAACTGGTGCACACTGGACGCATTGCCGTACTCGTTCAACAGCATATGATACATAACCGCTGCCACCTCCGGATGAACCGGTGTTGAGGCGGCGTGGTCCAAATAGATGGGTTTCATAACGAAATTCTCCGCTTCTTGAAATTCAGAATTTTCTTAATGGACGGCAATGCCGTTTTTACTTACAGGACTACTAGATTATACTGCTGAATTGCCTGTTTTACCACCTGTTAATAAACACAATATTGTAACATTTGTCCATGGTTGACGCTCCCGGTCAGCCCTCTAATTCCGGCAACCGCGCGGCAAGCTGCTCCTCGGAGATCACTTCAATACTATGCAGCCGCAGGAGAGCTGTGGTCACCCCTTCTCCGGGGATTTTCCCGCCCGCAAATTCTCCGTTATAGATCCTGGAGCTGCCGCAGGAAGGGCTGTTCTCCTTAAGGACAACAAGCGTGGCAGCTAAGCTTCGTGCCTGCTCCAGCGCGGCATACGCGCCTTCTATATACATTGCGGTTACATCATTCCCTGTTCTGTCAACCACCCGGGCCTGCCCCTTCAGCACATCTCTGCCGCTGCCGCCTATAATCTCTGCCGGTTCTCTCGGGGTAGAGAAGCCGCCCAGCAGTTCGGGACATACAGCAACCGCCTGCCGGCTGTCCAGCAACTGCCGGATGCCCTGCTCCAGACAATCGGTTCCATTATATCTGACCTTCATTCCTGCCAGGCAGGAGCTTACGATAATCATGTGCTGCCGTCTCCCTTCGCAATCCTAAGTCTCATCTTATATAATGCTAAGACAAGCTGTTCCGTCTGTAAACCATTAACTATCCAGGGAGGCATAGACAACATGTGCGGAAGATATACGATCACGGTAACACTGGAGGAGCTGATCGCCAAGTATTTCATCCGGGAGCATCCGCTCATCCAATATGCACCGAGATATAACGCGGCTCCGATGCAGCATATTGCGGCGGTCATTCATGACGGCACACAGAATAAGCTCGGAGAACTCCGCTGGGGGCTGCTTCCTTCCTGGTCCAAGGAGGACAAGAACGCTGCCAAGCTAATCAATGCCCGCAGTGAGACCCTGCTGGAGAAGGCTTCATTCAAAGGGCTGGTGGCCTCCCGCCGCTGTGTGATTCCCGCAGACGGCTTCTATGAGTGGAAGGCCCTGGAAGGCGGCAAGCAGCCGATGCGGATCACGATGCGGGACGGGAAGCTGTTCTCCATGGCTGCACTGTTTGATATCTGGACCAGTCCGGACGGCGGCAGAATCTCTACCTGCACGATCATCACCACCGCCCCGAACACTCTCATGAAAGACATCCATGACCGGATGCCGGTCATTCTGGATGCAGACGGAGAAGCGCAGTGGCTGGAGCGCAGCAACCGGAATATTCCCGACCTGATGAAGCTGCTGCGGCCTTACGATGCGGAGCAGATGCTGGCTTATCCCGTCTCCGCAGCCGTGGGCAATGCTCGGAGTGACTACCCGGAGCTGATCCGCAGAGCCGGGCCGGGGCCGGTGCAGGGCAC
Source organism: Paenibacillus sp. FSL R7-0302 (assembly GCF_038006885.1). Classification (NCBI taxonomy): domain Bacteria; kingdom Bacillati; phylum Bacillota; class Bacilli; order Caryophanales; family Paenibacillaceae; genus Paenibacillus; species Paenibacillus sp. FSL R7-0302. The sequence goes on along the minus strand of NZ_JBBOWB010000001.1, from coordinate 950,177 downwards.
CCTATTTTGACTGCTGCCTGGAGAAGTATCTGCTGTTTGAAACCTCCGGTCCCAGGGTATTAACTAAAGCTCATGCCTCATAATATCCATCCACAATACGTATCCCAGGAGGAATTTCATATGGCTCCCAGCAGACAAGCAGTGTCCTTAAGCTCATCCGGCTCCTCCATCGAGCTGGAATGTCTCTACCATTCAACGCAGGGGCGATGGGCGTATGCCTACAACAAGGACACCTTCCATTTAAGAATCCGCAGCAAAAAAAACAACGTAGATCGGGTATTTGCCCTGATCGGCGACAAATACGACTGGGAGCAGCATTATCAGGAGCTGGGTATGCGCAAGGTGGCTACCGACAGCTTCTTCGATTACTGGGAAGCAGAGATCTTCCCCGAATTCAAACGCTTCTCCTATGGCTTCCGGCTGGAAACCGATCAGGAAACCGTATGGATGCTAGAATCCGGCTTCTTTACAGACGGGCTGCCCGAGCCTGCCGGAGGCTACTACGAAATGCCTTACCTTCATGAGGCCGACCTGCTCCAGGTTCCCGAATGGGCGAAATCTGCGGTCTTCTATCAAATCATGCCGGACCGGTTCGCTAACGGAGATCCGGCGAATGACCCCGAAGGGACACTCGAATGGGGGGCACCGCCCACCCACGACAGTTATTTTGGCGGAGACCTGCAGGGGATGATTGACCATCTGGATTATATTACCGAGCTTGGTGTAACGGCGCTGTATCTTACCCCGGTCTTCCAGGCTCCCAGTAATCATAAATATGACACCGTTGACTACGGAACGGTCGATGCAAACTTCGGGGATCTCAATAAGCTTAAGCAGCTGGTGGACCTGGCTCATTCCAAAGGACTTAAGGTGGTCCTCGATGCCGTCTTCAATCATACCAGCTCCGAGTTCGCACCGTTCAAGGATGTGCTGGAGCATGGAGCGGATTCCAAATACGCAGGCTGGTTCCATATCCATGACTATCCCGTTCAGGTAGTGGACGGCAAGGCCAACTATGATACCTTCGGCTTCTTCAGCGGGATGCCCAAGCTGAACACTGCCCATCCGGAAGCCAGAGATTATCTGCTGGATATCACCAAATTCTGGCTCAAGGAGGTACACATCGACGGCTGGCGGCTTGATGTAGCCAATGAGGTGGACCATGTGTTCTGGCGGGATTTCCGCAAGGCGGTCAAGGAGATTAACCCGGAAGCGTTCATCATCGGCGAGGTGTGGAGCGACTCCCTCAGCTGGCTGCAGGGCGACCAGTTCGATTCGGTAATGAACTATCCCTTCTCTGACCGGCTGCTGAAGTTCTTCGGGACTGACGAGGAGGTTGATCCCGGAACCTTCGCTGCTCAAATTTACGGGCTGCTCATGCGTTATCCCCGGCAGGCGAACGAAGTGCTGTTCAATCTCCTGGCGAGCCATGATACCCCGCGGGTGCTGAACCGTCTTGGCGGGGACAAGCAGCGGCTGAAGCTGGCGCTCACCTTCCTGTTCACCTTCACCGGTACGCCATGCATCTTCTATGGGGATGAAATCGGGCTTGACGGAGAGGACGACCCGGATTGCCGCAAATGCATGATCTGGGAAGAGGACCGGCAGGACCGGGAGCTGCTGCGCTTTTATCAGAGCCTCATTGCCCTGCGCAAAGAGCACGAGGTGCTGCGCACCGGCCAGTTCCGCTTCCTGCAGAGTGATCCGGGCAGCCGGGGCATTGTGTATGAACGCTGGGATGAACACGCCCGCTTCACGGTCTGGATGAATAACTCTACTGAACCGCTGACGCTTACGCAATCACTGAGCGGCGGAGCCTGGCAGGATGCCTTGAGCGGCGAGCCTGTAGAGGGCGAGGGTGACCAGATCCGCCTGACGCTGGAGCCGCTGGCATACCGGATTTTGTATAGCGGACAAGCTGGTGGCGAAGCGTGAGCACTATTATAGTATAGACAAAGACAAGCCCCGGAAAGGGGCTTGTTTGCTTATAGCTGTTTGTTACACCGGACCAGGCAACCAGAGGTGGTATACTTTTGTAAGGACAACCGTTCTTCACACACTATACAATGACAGGAGAATCGCCCTATGAACATTAGAACCGCAACCGAAGCCGATTATGATTACCTTGCAAGCCGTGACCACCATCTCCTGAACTCACTTCTTCTCTCTAAAATAAACCAGCAGGAGATTTACATTCTGAGCGAGGGTAGCCTGGACATTGGCTGGCTGCGGTTCGGGTATTTCTGGGACCAGATCCCCTTCATGAATCTGCTGTGGATTGATGAGCCTTATCGCGGCGCCGGCTTCGGCAGACAGGCGGTGCAGCACTGGGAGCAAGCGATGCAGGCCTTGGGCCACAAGCAGGTTATGACCTCCTCGATGGCGAGTGAAGAGGCCCAGCATTTCTACCGGAAACTGGGCTACCGGGACTCCGGCTGCCTGCTGCCGGACAATGAGCCGCTGGAGATTTTCTTCACCAAAGCGCTGTAGCTGATACTAACTGCTCAAATGCTGGTTTTTCAGACCGGCTCCAAGCTCCGCTGTGTACCTGGTCAGCCGCAGGCTGATCTCGGTGCGCATCACATCCCGGGTAAGTCCGAAGCGTTCCTGATAGCCCCGGCAAAAGATTTTGTAATACACCAGGAACTCCTCCTGCTCATCCGCCAGCACCCGGATATTATGCTGCTTCAGCTCCTTCTGGAGCTGGTAGGTATCCTGCATAATACGCTGCTGAATCGCCTGGCCGGCGAGCATGAAAGCCCGCTTCAGAATGCTATTGGACAGCTCAAGCTCCTTCAGGCTTTTGCTGACCATCGTATCGAGGTAAGGAAGCAGAATAAGGTCACGCACCATCGTCCGCTCCTCTACCGTAATCATTTTTCTGCCCTCTGTCCCCTGCTTCTGCTCATACTGCTGGACATGCTCTGTCATTAACATTTTGGATTTCCACCGCTCATTTCCGTCTAGCTTGCTCATTTATAGTGCCCTCCAATCTGCTGCGCCCGTTCCAGGGCGACCCCAGATTCCAGCAATGAAGACGCGCGGATCAGCGCCCCGCTTCCGTACCGGTTCTTGATCTGATCGATAGCCCGTTCTCTGTTACTGCTGCGCATCCGGTCGTCGAACAAGGTCAGTTGCATCACGCTGTCATCCGTGAGCTGGGATATAGAGATAGTCAACCGGCTTATCGGCAGACCGCTCCAATGATCCACGAATAGTCGGTAGGCTGCCGCTGCCACCTCATGGGTTAACGACGAAGGCTCCGGCAGTGTCGTCTGCCGGCTGTAGCCATTCGAGGTGTTGCCGTCTGTCTCTACTACCGCAACAGACACCACCGATCCCATGTACTGGTACTTCCGAGCCCGCTGGCAGACCTCAATCACCAGCTCCAGCAGCACCACCTCAATCTCCGGCAGCCGGGTATAGAGATTCCAGCGCAGCGCCTTCCCGTGGCCGACAGACTTCATCTCATGGCGTATTCCGGTAACGACCGGGCTGGGATCGATACCGCGGGCGGTCTGCCAATAATATTCCGCCTGGATATCGCTCTGCTTGCCCATGGTCCTGCGCATCCGCTGCTTGAACTCCCCCAGCTCCATCCGGGCAATATCTCCAATTGTTGTAATCCCCATACGGTAAAAGTTCCGGGTCATCCGCCCGGCCACCATAAACATCTCGTGTACCGGACGCGGCCACAGCTCTGTGTCCAGATTATCGTAATCCAGCCGGAACGTGCCGCCCGGCTGCTTTTTGGCGAAGTTGTTAGCCATTTTGGCGAGGATTTTGGACGGGCCGATGCCCACCCGGGTCCACACCCCCGTGGATAACAGGACATGCTGCTGGATGGAGTGAATCAGCTCCGGCAGATCCCCTCCGAACGCGCGCAAGGAGCCAGTCACATCCAGGAACTGCTCATCGATACTGAAGGCCTCCACCAGATCGGTATATACTTGGTAGATCTCGGAAATGAGGAGGGAGACCGTAATGTAGGTCCCCATCCGCGGCCGGATGACTACGAGCTCCGGGCATTTCGTCAGGGCTTCCCCCACGCGCGAGGCAGTGGTCACCCCGCGGGATTTGGCAAGAGGGCAAGCGGCCAGCACAATCCCGTTCATCCGTGTGGGATCGCCGACCGCCACAGGCTGATCCGCGTATTCGGGATGGGCCGCCTTCTCGACGCTGGCATAGAAGGACTGGCAGTCGGAGAGCAGAATAATCCGCTCTCTAGGCATACCGTTGCCCCCGTAACGGGCGCCAGGACAGAATATTGGCGGCCAGGAACACACGGGGCTGGCCGGTGCTCAGACAGGTGGCACGAATCCGGCCGTCCCGAATCCCCCTCACCTCAATTTTCCGCTGCGTAATCTTGCCCGCCTTGTCGAGATATATCATTTCTATAGTTTGGCCGATGCTCATCTTCATGATTGATCGCCTCCGCGTAGAGTGAGAACATCTGTTTGTATTATATCCAAACAGATGTTCCCTAATCAATCATGAGTATATTCCTTGAATCCCATAATTATGTATCTGTGCTGCTGAAGGTGATATAATCAACGATTGTACAAGAAAGGGGCTGGGGCAAAGTGAGAAAAATCGTCGTTGGCGGACATACCTACTGGTGGAGTTATCAAACTGTGAGAGACGTGTATTACCGTTCAACGCTGACGCTGATCACAGAGGACAGAAAGAACAAATGGATTGTTAAGTTCACCACTATAGATACCATTACTGCCGGAAGTCCTCTAAATGAAGGATTACGGGTCATCAAAGAGGGGCAAAACTACGCAATCAACCTAAACCAGCCCAAGTATGTCGCCGAAGTGTTGCAGTATGTACTGGATATGGGGCTGGATACATCCGCCAAGAACGTGCATGAGTTAAACGGCAATGATCTGCTGGCCGGCATGGGGTACCGGGACACTACGGGGATGTTGATACCCGCAGCAGTTATTCGGATGCTGTAGGCGCTGGGACGATAGTAACTGCATTTTGTACAATGGAATACTGTAAAAAAGGCTTCGAAATAGAATCTGTGGTATTCGGTACAATTGAATATTGAAAAAAGGTCCTTTTTCACCCAAAACACAGCATCCCATTGTATGAAATACAATAGAATCTTATTTTACGGTCAGCTATGCGTTTTCTATTGCAGGAAATACAATCAGCTACTTGAATGTCTGGTACTGATACTAAAAAAGGATATACATTTCATGTCAAAGCTCTGGAAGAGTGCACTGTAAAGTTCAGTATCTGCACAAGAAAGAGCCCCGCTTAGTTTCAGCAGGGCTCGGTATGAAATACTATTAGTTTGTTTTAAACCAGACTCCGCCTGTTCCATCATAATTTCGGGAGAATGCAATCAGCGGGGAGACATCACTTGTCTTCACTTTATAGCCAACCCAACCCTCATGAGAAGATCCGGCATAGACTTTTGTACTTATAGATGGATCTGGCGCTAGAATAATCTGGGCACCATATTCAGTGCCTGATGTTGATATGAGCTTATAATCAAACTGGTTTAAGTCCGCAGTGGCTCCAACCTTATCTACTTTGGATATACTTACTTTAATTTTAGCAAATAAGTATTCGTAGCCCGCTTCCGGTTCGCTTGCAAAAGCATCATACTGTTCTTTTGCAGCTTCCCAAGCTGCCGCACCTCTAAGAACCTGTGTAACAGCAACTGTTCCGGAATAGCCGCCTGTTTTATAATTGAAATTAACGGATTTCCCAATCTCGGTAGGTGTAGTACGACTAGAAGCTGTGACACTGTTAGTGGTTAGAGCAGCGGGGCTGCCTAACGTAACTTTTTTATTCTTTATGGTCACGGTGGTTCCAGTTGCCTTTGCTAATTCCTGTACCGGCGCATATATGGAGCCATTAATGACAGCACCCTCAGCAATTTTGACTCCACTCTTTTCAATAGTTACCACGCTCTGAACCTTCTGTCCCAGTAGTCCTGATGCTGCAAGTACAGTTACGCTACTAAATAGCATGGCCCCTGAAACAAACCCTATTACAAATTTCTTCATCTTATCCTCCAATGGTAGTTTTATCCTATCCTACCATTGAACTATATGGTCATGACACCCTTTTTAAGGGAACTGTACACACAGTAGATGCAGACAATAACAGGATTCTAGTCATTGCTCAATTAAAGGAAGAAGACTTGGATAAGAATTACAAGGAAGTTCTGGGAACTAATACGTACTCTCAAGCCATTTGGGTAAATGAAGTTTCGCCTTCTAAATATAAAAAGGGTGAAGAGATTGAAGTGTTCTATACAACAAGTGATGATTCATTTCCGGCACAAGTTACAGCCAACAAAATTGTAAAATCAAAAATTGAGCAATGAAACCTGCAAGCAAGGGTCCAAAACTGCTATATTCGAGCCTTTGGCCATGCCGACAGAAGGTCTGAATCTACTCCAGCATAAAGAGCTATCCCAAGCAGCCGTTTCATGGCTTCTGGGACAGCTCCGTTCTGTTTTTTGCTTTTTTACCCAGTCGAAACGCCGGAGAAGGTCACGGGTCCGGTAACACTGGCAGTATTGAGCAGAACATTGGTGCTGTTATTGGCCACACCCAAAGAATAGGCATGATAACCTGCCGGAACATTTAAATCCAGATAAGAAATGGTAATTGGCTGTATTGCGAGTATAGAAAGCCCGCTTGCTCCTACATTAAAAATCGGCTGGTTATCCCGATATATAGTGAACACTACATTCGGAATGCCAAGCGTAGTCTGAAACCCAATGGTTGCACCAAGCAGAACATCCCCGTTTGCAACAGTAGCTAATCCAAACTCAGCCAATATTAAATTTTGCGCCGGCGTGAGAATTGGAATGGACAGGGTCTGCGTGCCGGTAGAGGCTGTGCTCCGTCCTACATCGATTATTTGTGCCACGATCAGGCCACCTCCCTTCCTCTAATCTATGAATATAGTATGTTAGGAGGACCCTTCCAGATTGGATGGATTGCAAGTACGATTAACACATTAATGTGTGTGGATAGAGGAAGCTCGGTTACTGAGGGGCTGGACTGCAACTGTCCGCCTTGCTTGGGCTAACGAAGATAGCTTATACTTCCTTTGTCCTCTGCAAGGGACATAAACTACCGGTAAAGAGAGGTTAACCATCATGCTTCAAGGCAAAACGAGGACGGCCGTTTGGACCGGTTTGGTTCTGTACACGGGTCTCACTCTGTTTTTCTTATTTGTCGGCTTCAACCGCTCATCGGCTCTACCAGAGACGGGTTTGCGGTATCACCTGTCTTTTGACGGGATTCCGTTGATATTTCCGGGCTATGGTTATTCGGAGCTTTGGGTCTTCAGCCTGGGTAACTATCTGGCCTTCGTACCGTTCGGGCTATTCATTCCGCTACTGGTCCGCTCCCGGTTCCTGCCGTTCCTCTTGGTCTTCATAGCAGCCATCACCGGGGTAGAGCTGATTCAGATGGTGACCCATTTGGGTGCGTTCGACATTAACGACATCGTCGTTAATACGCTCGGTGCAGCTGTCGGCTACGGCGCCCAGCGGCTGATCCGCCGCGACCGGTGGGCGCCAATAGGTATGCTCAAGCTCCTGTCCTCAGGCGCGGTCTTGACACTACTCGTCTACTCCGCCGTGAGCGGTATCAATTATTATCTGGAGCATGGCCGCGGGGAGATCAGGGCGCTGGATCAGCTCCCTGTTGAACGTGGTAAAATACAGTGGGAACAACGGCTCAACAGCTTCACTATGGCCCAAGAACAGGTCGAACCAGCTATCAATCTGTACAGCCCTGATCATCCGGGACTCCACGAGTTCTCACTGCGCCTGGATGGACAGTATAAGGAGTTAACCGGGAATTTCGGCGTCCCTGACGATGCTATCCCTGCTAAGGGCAGCGGCACCGGCAGCGTCATAATCAGCGCCGACGGAGAAGAGATTTATTCCCTGGATGTGAATATCGCACCGGGAGAGAATCAGCCGCTGTCTTTTCAGGTTAGAGTTGAAGGCAGACAAGAGCTGATCATCACAATCAATACCGAGGCTGCTGACCCCCGAACCCATGCGGTGTTGTGGGACCTTACGCTTACAGAAGCCAATGCCGGGCAAAAGCTGGCAGCGCGGCTTCACCGGTTGCTCGGCGGGGGATAAAATAAACTGCCCCTGGCAGAAGCCCGGCGCTTTTGCAGATCAAATCATTGCACTCCAAATATCTCTTGCAGATACTGATCCAGAATACGAAGAGGCTCTTGCAAGGCCTGATTGGGAAACTTATGCGTGACCTTATAGCCTATTCTTGGGGGCACGGATTCCGATAGCTTCTGAAGCACAAACTCCCCCATCCCCGCCATATGTGCACCAATCGAAGCGGGAACGATCGTCCATTGTCTGGCATCCGTCAAAAAAGTCGTAATCAGTCCCGCTGTGTCCAGATGGACACGGGACGGGCATAGGGGGTCCCACCACTGGTCATGCCGGAATTGAAACTCCCTGTTCCAATTGATGAAAACCTCATGCTGCGCCTCCAATTCTTCCATGTCCACCGGATCTCCAGCCTGCCGCCCTGGGGCGGCCACACGCAGCACCACCATTTCTTCCGCAAAAAACGGGGTAACCGTGACACTCGGCGACACGATCTCCCGCACCACAAACGCCACATCCAGCTCGCGCCGCTCAATACTGTCAAAAGCCTCCTGCGTATGCTGTGTACGAATCTGCAGCCGGATGGGCGGGGTATGCTGACTAAGCTTGCGGTAGACGGGAGGCAACACAAAGTGACTGATACTCTCAGCCGCGCTGATCGCCAGACTTAACTGCGAGCCGCTGGCCCGCAAGATTTGGGTCTCCCTCCACAGAGCATCCCATCGTTCCGCAATACTAAAAAAGTCCTCCCCTTTGGGGGTCAGACTGATTTTGGGCGCCCCCTTTCTCCGCTCCACCAAAAGGCCGCCCATTTCCTTCTCAAGAGTCTTTAAACGGTAGCTTACCGTAGCCTGTGACAGGTGCAATAATTCGGCTGCTTTACTTATGCTTCCGGTCTGTACGATCGCCAGGAACGCTTCAATCCCGGGGAAATACATACAATCCCTCCTCGAAATATAGAAAAAGTTAATATAGTTCACAAAATATTTGCGTTTTACATCATTATTCTTCATGTTTAAAATATCATTAACAATGACAAAGGGCCAGCCTATCCGGTTTGCTTCAAAGTGAAAGGTGGTACAGCCATGAAGATTCTTATCGTCGGCCATTTCAGTGAGAGCGCGCAATCCAAGATTACAGGGCATTTTCCGCAAGATTGGAACGTTGTTATTGTCCCGCCCGGCGAGGAAATGCTGCAGCATATTGCAGATTGCCAGGTCCTCATCCCTGAACATATTCAAGTGGATCACAGCCTGCTGGCCAACGCCAAGCAATTAAAGCTGGTCCAGACGGGTGCAGGCTATGATAATGTCGATATCTCTGCCTGTACACAGCTTGGGATCTGGGTAGCCAACGCCTCAGGGGTCAATGCACAGGCGGTGGCCGAGCACGTAATGGCCCTGATCTTGTCTTACTATAAGAACATCCCGTTTCTGGATCGCTTCATGAAGAACAGACTGGATGAGAATCAATTGGAGTATACAGGAAGTGAATTAGAGGACAAAACCATTGGGATTATCGGTCTGGGCGCTATCGGAAAAAAGGTGGCTGCGTTCTGCAGTGCTCTGGGGATGAATGTGCAGGCTTATGCGAGGAATACCGCTGTGTCCTCTGACGGTGTCGTCAGAATGACGGATTTCGATACACTGATCAGCACATCGGATATCATCAGCGTACATGTTTCCTTGAATGAGCAGACCAAACAGCTGATCAACAAGGCGGTTTTGGCGAACATGAAGAATAGTGCCCTGTTCATCAACACGGCCCGCGGCGGGATTGTCAACCAGCCAGATTTGATTGAGGCGTTAAAAAACGGGGAACTATCAGGCGCTTGCCTGGATGTATATGAATCCGAGCCGCTGCCCCTTGACAGTGAGCTGCGCAATCTGAGTAATGTGATCCTCACTCCCCATACCGCAGGCATGCCGGATGCCCGGAAATTTCATCGAAAGAGATATGATTTTTTCATCGATAATATAAAACGTGTAGCAAACGGTGAAGTGCCTGAGAGCAAGCTCAATCAGCTGCTATAATTCCAGACAAAGACCCCTTCTAAGCCGCAGATGGCCCGAGGGGTCTTTGTCATATAGTGTAAAGGATTATTTAAGCGCTTCGTTAAAGGCACTTTCGATTTGCTCAGCTTCCTTGGAGACCGTGAACAATATATAGCGGCCTTTGACCTTTAATATATGCTTTTCGACGAGGTAAAATTGCTCGGGGCGGTAGTCTTTCAGCTTGACTTTTTGAGCCTCAATTCTTTCCATGATTTTTTGCTTAACGCTGTCCGCTTGATCCTCTTGCTTCACTCTGATCACGGCCAGTTCATTCGCTTCCACGTTCGATTCTGCCGTATACAGCACAAAATCCTCAACTTCATCTGCATTAAGCTGATAGAGCTTCTTAAGCCTGTTCTTATCCCCCTTTTCCATAGCCTCCATAGAAGTTACCTGCTTGATGCGCTCCTCAATGGTATGGACAGGAACGTCTTTGGCGCCTTCCTTCTTACTGGAGCATCCGAGCAGAATGCCGCATACGATCATGAGCGCAGACAGGACAACCAGGTACTTTATTTTCTTTCCAGTCAGCATCGTTACTGGCCTCCTCTTTGCATTATTCCACAGCATCCGCTAATGCTTTAATGGATGGATCTTCAGAAAATGTAGCAATATTATACAAAATCAACATGTCACCGATTTGCCGTTCTTCCATAAGCTTCCGTACATTGCCATCATAATACCGGAGATCTATCACATCAATTTCGCTAAAATGCAGGGTTAAAAAAGGGATCAGGCTGTTGGCATACGAATCTTTAACAATAAGCAGTCTCCGCCCTTCCGCACTGCCGGTTGTTATGCGGAGCAAGCCGTGATTGCCGTTGAAAAAAACAGTGTATTTATCCTTCTTGGTGAGGTTCCCCATAACATACATCGAATCCGCGCTTTGCTGTTCGTGGGCGTACTCCACGGAAACGGTCTCCGGTACCTTTGGATAGTACAGCTCAATAGCATCCGGCGGTATGTGCCTGAACCCGCTTTTCGAATACAAGGAGCCATAAAACTGATTGTTGATTTGGCGGATGTTGAAATCATCTTCGTTCCTGGGTGTAAAACCCATGGGTACGCCCAGCTCCCGGTGGGCTAGAAAAGCGCCTTGGGTCGTCCAGTGATGATCTGTTTTGTAATAGAGCGGTTGCTCCTTATCCGCCTCTAGCGCGGGGAAAACATCGATCCATCGAATGTCCCCGAGATCAGAAGCCTTGATCTTGTCCCAATAGCCCCTCTCATCCCCACCGGAAGCATAAGGCGGCAGTTTATCCTCAAGGATGGAAGCTGCGGTCGGCACGAGCATCATATACTTGCGCAGACCAGGCGTAGCCTGATCAAAGGCTTGAATGGCTTTCAGCTTGTCTGCCAGATCTTCTTGTCCGGGAGGAGTGAATTTTTGAATTAAGTACCCGTCCTTGCCGAGGTAGACCCCGTTGCTCTCTTTCCTCCCCAATCCCTGGTCCGCATCGGATTTCAGTCCAATCCAAAAGTCTCTCTCCATAAACTGATCCGATATATATGATTCAAATTCGGAAGTAAACTTGCCTGATCCTAAGGCTTGAAGCGAGAATGCCGGGAGCTGCTGCAGCATCCGGTTCTCTGATTCGGAGAATACTTTCCCCGGGGTCAGACAATTGACAACCAATACCGCCCCGGTAAACATCAGCAGTACAATGGCGAGTGCGCGATAATAGACCTGGTCGTACTTTTTCAAAAAATATCACCTCCACTAAAAACGAAAGTATAAGAATGGATTGTACGTTGCATTGACCAGATAGGCTGTTGAGGCCACGATAAAGATGAAGTAGATGGCGAAAGCGGCAAGCGTGCCGAAGCGGGCAAACCTGGTTCTGAACCGGATCAGTGCTCTGCCGGGAAACGGCGTGGCACAAACCGCCAATAGCAGTAGCAGCAGGGCATTCGTCGACACATCGTAGAGCGCCCGGTTGTCCACGAATCCACTGGCCCCGGCGCCGAACATCGTTCCGATGAAGGTCATGGCCGCAGGCAAATGTTCAAATTCGAAAAATACCCAGCCGATGATCACCACAATTAGGGTGTAGACATGGCTTATAAAGACCGGCAAGCGCTGAAGCTGCTTCAGGAGCATTAGCTTTTCAAGCGTGACAAAGAGACCGAAATATAAGCCCCAAATGATGAAATTCCAGCTCGCTCCATGCCATAATCCGGTTATAAACCATACCACCGCCAAGTTTCTGAGCTGTTTCAGCTTACCTGCCCGGTTCCCGCCAAGCGGAATGTAGATATACTCACGGAACCAGGCACCGAGCGAAATATGCCACCTCCGCCAAAATTCCGTAATACTCTTGGAGATATAAGGATAGTTGAAGTTCTCCATAAATTCGAACCCGATCATTTTACCTAAACCGCGCGCCATATCCGAATATCCGCTAAAATCGAAATAGATTTGAAACGTAAAGGCGATAATGCCAAGCCATGCGGAAAAAACCGACAGCTCTGCCGCAGGCACCGCTTTGACGCTGGTCCACAGCAAACCGATATTGTTGGCAAGCAATACTTTTTTAGCAAGTCCCCTAATAAATAGTTCCGCCCCTTCGCCAAAACGCTCCAACGTCACCGTGCGGTTAGCAAGCTGCCCCGCAATATCTCCGTATTTAACGATCGGTCCCGCTACAAGCTGCGGAAACATCGTCACGTAGGCGCCGAAGGAGATCAGGTTCCTCTGAACAGGCACCTTCCTGCGGTAAACATCAATGATGTAAGACATCGTCTGGAACGTGTAGAAGGATATGCCCACCGGAAGCGGAAGATCTGCTGCCTGCAGGTGCAGGTTGAACAACGAATTGATATTATCGAAGACGAAACCCGCGTATTTAAAGAAGCTAAGAATCCCCAGGCTCCCCATCATGGACAGGATCAATACTCCCTGTGCAATCACCTTACGATGCCGGTATCTATCGATCAGAATCCCGTTCACATAGTCGAATACCGTCGAGAAGATCATGAGGAAGATGTAGACGGGCTCGCCCCACGCATAGAAGATCAGGCTTGCGGCGAGCAGAATAGTATTCCTAATCCTCATGGGCGAGATATAGTAGATCAGCAGGGTGACCGGCAGAAAGAGGAATAGAAAGATAAGGCTGCTAAAGACCAATCCCCGTCACCTCCAGCTCTTCACCTGGCTGCATGTTATTTCACCTGAGCTTTCAGCAAATCGAGCATACGTGTATAGAATTCCGGTTTAAAATGAATGCCGTCCGAACTATAGAAATGGGTGCTGTCCGCGAAAATGGAGGATAAATCGGCAAACCCGATCTGCTTCTTGCCTGCCAGCTCTTGTAATCCCTGGTTGTAATCGTCGATATTTTTGTAGCGTGGTTCCACTTTCTCCGCTTCTGCCGTAACCGGCGTAACCGGTAACACCGTTATGGATGCCTTCGGAAGCTTCTCCTTGATGCTGTCGATCAATTGGGCGTAGAACTTCAGTGAATACTGCTTGGGGTTATCGGTAATTTGCGGCGGCAATAGAATATCGTCGGACCCCAGCATGATAAATACATGTTGCGGATTCCGCTCTGCCAGCTTATCGGCATCTCCACCCGCCAGAGATAACTCGGTAGTCTTTCCGGCACCTGCCACTACATTGAAATCGTCCAGAATGTCATGGTAGGATAGCGCCTCTGTAATCGAATCTCCCAGAAATACGCTGTTCTTAAATATTGTTTTATAGGAAGTAGAGTTTGGCTGCTCCGGGGGAGCTGTTTCATTGACCTGTTGCTGAGATGTCACGTTTTGCGGATTTTGCCCGCCCCCGCATGCTGCCAGGGTGAGTGCGGTGCTGCCTATAACTAGCGTTAAGATGATTTTTTTAAACATGAATAATGTCCTCTTTTCATTTAAAATTAGGCTTGCCGTATAAAAAGATTAACAGGGAGAGATGCAGAACAAGTGCAGAGCAAATCAATGCTGTATCAAAAAAGAACAAAAAAAAGCGCAGAACCGAGGTCTGCACTTTCTTCCGTATTTCTACGCTTTTTTATTCAATTGAAAATAAAACATTACTCCATCGGAGGTATTGTTCACACCGTAAGGCACTCCGTGCATCTCCAATATTTTCTTGGATATGGCAAGGCCCAGCCCCGTCCCTCCGGTCGACCGGTGGCGGGAGGTGTCACCACGGTAGAAACGGTCCCATATTTTCTCCAGCTGCTCATCGGGGATATGGGCACCTTTATTTTCGATGCAAATGCGAATGGTGTCCTTCTCTTCCGAAGTAGTTATGAAGATAGATTCATGCTCCGGCGTATAGAAAAGCGCGTTGGTAAGGAAATTGACGATGATCTGCTCTATACGGCGCTCATTCCCCTCGACTTCGGCAGGGATCAGCGAAGTGTGGAGAAGCAGCTGCCTGGCTGCAAAATCCGGCGTTAATTTAGCGCATACCCGGTTGATGACAACATCGATATAAAACGAACCGGTGTCCATTTTATACGTACCGGATTCATATTTTGCCAATTCCAGCATATCCGTGATCAGCAGATTCATCCGGCCGACCTCGTCTTCCATTGCCGCAAAATAATGTTCCCGCTTATGGCTGGCAACCCCGTCATGCAAAATGGCCAGGCAGCTCTGAATGACGCTGAGTGGAGTCTTCAGCTCATGGGATACGCCGGATATAAATTCTTTCCGCGTATGTTCCAGCTGCTTTTCCTTCTCGATGTCCTGCTCAAGCTGGAGAATATGGGATTGCAGGCGCTCGGATAGCTCGTTAATGCTGCCCGACAAGTCTCCGATTTCATCCTTCGTTGTGACGGGTATTGTCTCCGAAAAATCAAGGTCTGCCATTTGCCGGGTAGTGCGGTTGATACGCAGCAACGGCCGGGCAATCTGACGGGAGTAGTAGAACGATGCCAGCAGTGCGAGCAGCAAGGTCACAATAATGATATACCCGTAGTAGTTTTTGATGATGCCTACGGCTTCATTCACAGGCTGCAGCGATGTCATTGCGAACAGGTATGTGGGATTTCCGTCGCGATCTTGGGTCAGGTCCACGTAAATTTTGTAGTTCACTTGATTTTCTTCATAATCTACGATCTGTTGTGCGTTCGTGGCATCCTTGAAGCCGCCGTACAATAGATCCGCCTGGAAAGCCTTGATGCGGTCCAGAAACAGGTGATTGGTGTAACGCGAGACTCCGGCCCCTTCCGGCACCCGGACTTTCGTAATGGTTCCTTTGACCAGAAAGGTGGAATATTGCTCACGATATTGGGCCGCGTTCGTTTGTTCGAGGACCTCGTACTCTTTGCTCACCATCTGATGATTCTCCAGCCGGCTCTCGTCTCTCAGATTGGAACTGTTCCTTCCCATCCGCTGGATTACTGGCTGGTTGTTCATGATCAAGCCTTCTATTGCGATCGTTCCCTCTTCTTCAATCCAGGGGGTGACGAATGTTTTATTGCTGCTGAAGGCTTCCACGTTGATAAAGCTGTATAGAGGTACGATTATCGTTTTACCGGAAAGCGCCGGTTCTTCCGAAGGCTCCAGCTTAACTTCCATGAAGAAATCGCCGGCATACTTTATATTTCCGCGGGTGTCCAAAGCCGTGATCCAGGTATTATGCTTTTGAAAAAAGTCCTGCTCCAGCCTGGCCATCTCCTGCGTGTTCGAGGCATGCTTCAGGTAGTCCTGCTCATAAGCCTGAACCGCCGCGTTAACATCCTTCATTTTTTGATGAACATAAAACTGTTTGAAAAATACGGTTTGCAGGATAAAAATAACGGCGATCAGGAACAGGCACAACCCCGCTGTCAACAGGAACAGTTTTAGAACAATCCCCTTCTTCATAGCTCGTCCTCGAATTTATATCCTGAACGCACCACCGTAACAATCTGCTTCGCATGTGTCCCCAGCTTGGAACGCAGATTGCGGATATGGCTGTTGACCGTACGATCATCGCCCGCGAAATCATATCCCCAAATTTTCGTAATCAGTTGCTCTCTGCTGATAATGATCCCTTTATTTTGCAACAGATAGGCTAATATTTCGAATTCCGTATACGTTAGATCAGAGCTGGTGCCGTCAATCGACACGGTCCGGGAGGGAAAATGGATCGAAATGCCTCCGCCGGACAACGTGTCGCTCTCATGCCCGCCGGTATGTCTGCTCTCGAGCAGCCGCTTAACCCGTGCCAACAAAATGAGAGGGCGGTAAGGCTTGGTCACGTAGTCGTCGGCGCCAAGCTCGAACCCAAGCAACGTATCGTCCTCATCCGAACGGGCCGTCAATATGATGATCGGCACATTCGATGTCTTGCGGATTCGCCTGCACACAGACCATCCATCCAGTTCAGGCAACATGATATCCAGTAAAATCAGGTCAACCTCATGCTCCTGAAATAACGAGACCGCCTGTTTCCCGTCAATGGCTTCAATCACGCGGTACCCCTCTTCCAGCAGATAATCCTTCATGATTTCCCGTAAAATATTCTCATCTTCTACAATCAGTATTGTTCTTGACATGTGACAACCTCACAACTTTTTTTCTAGAACCAGGAACGCAAAACTCATACAACTACCAAAGTACACCATATAGGTTACCCCATACAGATAAAGATCATATGCAGATGGATTGGAGATCAGGTGAATAAGCTGACTACATAATGCTTATGTAAACTATATAATAATTCAGCCCTGCCAACTAGCATGGTTAGAAGGGCTTTATAAATTTTTGATAAAAAGAAAAGAGCCCCGGAAGGGACTCCTTATAATCATGACGGATTAATGTTCACACATGTTACTTTAAAAGATCTCTTAGGCGCGAGCCATCATTGCTGCCGATTGTTCATCGACTGCATTCAGGCCAACAGTCATATCCAAGGCAATTGCGACTTTCATCACTGTTTCAATGGATGGAACTGAAGAAGAAGTCTCTAACCTTGCCACCTGAGCTTGAGTAATCCCGGCTCGTTCAGCAACCTGAGCTTGTGTGAGCCCCAAAGACTTGCGTCTGTTGGTGATCTGTACTACCAATTTCGCCATTTCACTGATTACTTTTTTTTCATACTCAGACTTATAGTCCAGTTCTTTCTTGAAGTTACTCCACGTTCTGATTTCTTTATTATTTTTCATACTATCACCTCCACTATGATCGGGTAGAAGGTTTTCCAATCGCCATCTACCCGCTTCACTACTTTACGAGCCTTCCCTTGCAACCCAATCCTTCATTCGTTTTCGGGCCCTGTCAATTTCAGGTTTGGGGGTTTGTTGCGTGCTTTTCAGGAATATCCAATAGCACTATGTAACCCTCCCATCGAAAATACGTAATCCGGTGTCGCTTGGCTCGTATTTCGTAAAGTGGACCTTCGAGTTGCCTTGAGTGAGGCATCCCACTTTCCCAAGAAGAAGCTTACCCGGAAAAAAGGAGCAAAAACAAGTCCTCCCCAAATTTTTTGAGAAGGACGAGTTGAAGGCCTTTATGCAAATTTTAAAAAGCGAACCATTTGAAATGAACAAACAAGTATATGGTTTAGCGGGATCCCGCTAATCTTAACACCGCACAGTCAGCGCCACCAGTAACATGCGGGTAATTTGCGGGTAACACTTTTCATCAATCCCTTTGAAATCAACAGGTTTCAGTCCCCTGTTAAATATAAAACATATAATTATCCGCCTGGCTCTCTTCCTTGAAGTTAATCAGGTCGGATAAGGTGGTGGAGTCCAGCACATCGGCGATGCTGTCGCGGATGCGCAGCCAGAGGTCGCGCTTGGCCGGGTCGTCTTCTTCAGTGAAGTCTACCGGAGAGATCGGGCCTTCCAGGACGCGGATGATATCTCCGGCGGTAATGGTGTTGGTCTCGCGGGACAGAATATAACCGCCGTAGGCTCCGCGGATGCTCTTCACCAGGCCTGCATTGCGCAGCGGGGCGATGAGCTGCTCCAGGTAATGCTCGGAGAGTCCGTTTTTCTCGGCGATGCTCTTAAGTGATGTAGGGCCCTCGCCGAATTTCAGGGCAAGCTCCATCATAATGGTTAATCCGTAACGTCCTTTGGTTGAGATTTTCAAAGGGGCACCTCTTTCGGTTTAGTTGCATATCAATGTATTCCGATGTCTGCTCTCAGCTTATGTTATCATATCTATGGACACATTTGAAACAGCAAACGGCAATAATTCACGATTTTGTTCTCCACTGGTGGACAAATTGTCAATTTCGGACCGTTTTTCGCTATATTTCATAGCAGCAGTGTCCTCGTTTGGGGTAGACAGATATGTTATAATACACAATGAGCCGGGTGTTCAGTGAGAACGCCGGTATTTTGTGTACAGAAAATGGTGATCACGATGACAAAAGCTAATCAGGATATCCGGGTCGTCGTCGGGATGTCAGGCGGAGTGGATTCCTCTGTTACAGCGCTGCTGCTGAAGCAGCAGGGGTACGACGTCATAGGCATCTTCATGAAGAATTGGGATGATACCGACGAGTTCGGCGTATGTACGGCCGAGACCGATGCCGAGGATGTGCGCCGCGTCTGCGAGCAGATCGATATTCCTTACTATACCGTTAATTTCGAGAAGGAATACTTTGATAAAGTCTTTTCCTATTTCCTTGAAGAATATAAGGCTGGCCGGACCCCGAATCCGGATGTGATGTGCAACCGCGAGATCAAGTTCGGCGAATTCCTGAACAAGGCGCTGCAGCTTGGCGCGGATTATGTCGCTACAGGGCATTACGCCCGGGTCGTGGAAGAAGACGGCCTGTTCAAGCTGCTGCGCGGCGTGGACAACAACAAGGACCAGACGTATTTCCTCAATGCGCTGAACCAGTACCAGCTCTCGAAGGCCATGTTCCCGATCGGACATCTGCCGAAGCCGGAGGTGCGGAGAATTGCCGAGGAAGCCGGACTCTATACCGCGAAGAAAAAAGACAGCACCGGCGTCTGCTTCATCGGAGAACGCAATTTCCGTGAATTCCTCAGCCAATACCTGCCTGCACAGTCAGGCAATATGATCGATATCGCTACGGGCGAAGTGAAGGGCCGCCATGACGGCCTCATGTACTACACGCTGGGCCAGCGTCAGGGGCTTGGTATCGGGGGCTCCGGCACAGGCGAGCCGTGGTTCGTGGCCGAGAAGGATCTGGCCAGCAATACCCTGTATGTGGTGCAAGGTGAGAAGCACATCAGCCTGTACTCAACCAGTCTTATAGCTTCAGGGGTGAACTGGATCGATCCGGACACGCTGGGCGATACGCCGCTGAAGTGCACCGCCAAGTTCCGCTACCGCCAGCCGGATCAGGGCGTTACCCTGACGAAGCAGGCAGACGGAACGGTACATGTGGCCTTTGACGTCCAGCAGAAGGCGATTACGCCCGGACAAGCCGTCGTGTTCTATCTGGGCGAGACCTGCCTTGGCGGCGGAACGATTGAGACGGCCGATAAGGTCGTGCCGCTGGCGCAGGTCTGACTGCGCCCCAGCCAAGGGGCTACCCTTATAAAGAAAACAGCCTAGTATGTGAACAGTGTTGGTGCCTACCCCATTGTGTTCGGTTTTTCGCATACAGTTTCTTATTTCGCTTAAAAAAGAACCTTCAAAACCACAGTGTGGAGTTGAAGGTTCTTTGTCTTTGATTAATCAGAATACAGAGTCACGCCGGGACTGGCTTACCGGACGGCAGCCTTATTGCGGCTGAACGCCCCAGACCAGTACACCGTTCAGATACAGCGGCACACGGTTCCAGTCCGTGAAGGACGTTTTGGTTGCATCATAGGAGTAATCGTCCGCCTCATTGTAATTGCTCCAGTCGGTCTTATTAATGCGCAGTTGAATCTCGCCGGTATTCGCACCCGGAGCAAGACTGCCCGCGCCCGCACTAAAGGAAATCTCCACATAGTGGTCCGCTCCTGTAACTGCAGGCTCAAGCTTCACGAAGCTGCCCAGCACATTGCTGCCGCCGAGAGCCGCATAATCGACATTGAACTGCTGTGCCCGCTCGCCGTCAATCGTGTAGTAATACCGGACCTTAACCTTGCTGAGGTCTACCGCTGTGGTCCCGTTATTGACAATCCGCAGCTGCGGACGGAACTGCGGGTCTGTGGCGTTCGTATCCGTTGTACGGTATTGAACGACCAGATTCCCTACGGCAGGCGTAGCGGTTGGTGCAACTGTCGGTGTAGCCGTTGGCACTGTTGTCGGCGTAGCGGTTGGCACTGTTGTCGGTGTAGCTGTCGGTGCGACTGTCGGTGTAGCTGTTGGCACTGTTGTCGGTGTAGCTGTTGGCGCAACTGTCGGTGTGGCTGTTGGTGTTGCCGACGGTGTTGCCGTCGGTGTAGTCGTCGGCGTTGGCGTTGGGCCGCTGCCGTTATTGATCAAGCGGTCATATTCGGCATAGGCTGTAGCCATGTCCACTTGTGACCAGAAGCGGTGGTAGGTGAACTCAGGTGCACCGTTGTCCCAGGTCTTGGTTGTTTTGTTGTACGAGCTATTGTACTTGCCTTCCAGATAACTCCACTTGGGATCATTTTTGATATCTGGATACACATCGGTATAGCTCGCATACACTCCATTACCGCCCTTGGCCGGATCGGAAGGTACAGTAGCGTTGCCCGGTATGGTATTTCCTTGGCCGAAGGTACCGCTCCAGCCTGTTGGGAAGTATACCTCTTTGGTGAAGAACCGGAAATAATCCGCACGCTTCTCAAGTGTCGTAATGCCCACTCCGTCATTGTAGCCCCACGCCGTATCCAGCAAGGATTTGGCCAATTGTGAAGCGGTTCCGCCGAGCGCAGTATTGCTGCCATGCTCCGCTTTATTCCCTGCGGCAAAGAAGGTGAGCGCTTTAATGTAACTGCCCAGCACGCCGCTATCCTGTCCCGGATCTTTGGTCACTGCGTTCAGGTCGCTATTGCCGTTAAAAGAGCTGAACCCGCTCCAGGTATCCGGCTGTCCGTGCCACTCCACATTGCCCGGAATCCAGAACTCGCCGGGTGCGGATACGGTGGCAACCTGCGGATCATCTCCGCCCAGAATCCGGTTTCCTTGCTGATCCAGATAATAGCCGGCGGCATCCGTTACCGGACGGCTGCCCGCAAAGGCATAATCTGTAGACCAGTCAATCCAGTTCTCAATGGCCCGTTTGGCCATTTTGAAATTAGTCGAGGTGGTGTCCCCGCTGGAAGCCAGGATATAATACAGCTCTGCTACCCGTTCCATGCTCCAGGACTGCATCCCGAACCAGTTGTTGGATGGCGGGTCATGATAGACAGGAGCCTCGTCGTAGGCCATGCCGTAGAAGGTGCTTGTTCCTGCCGGATAAGCGCTGTAGGAGCCGTTATAGCTATTGGTCGCACCGCCTGCAATAGCCCCTTCAGAGGATTGCAGCCAGTTGTAGAATTCCAGCTGGCGGGTCAGCGATTTGCCCCAGTCCGTTCCGGCTGTTGCCGAAGACGGAATCAGCCCTCCGGCTGCGGTCGACAGCGCATATGCTGCAACCACATTCTGATACCCCTGGTGCGCATGGCTGGCGCCGATTCTCCAGGCCCAGTCTCCACCGGTTCCCAGGCCGCCGCCCCAGGCCGTATACCAGGCCAGCAGATACTGGCTGGAATCCTTGCCCGTTCCCGCTTCAGGCGTACCGTCAGCGGCACTGCCGACCTTCTGGAAATACTTATCGTACATGCCATAGCGCAGGAAGTCACCCATTTTCTTGGCTTTGTTCAGATAGACCGTATTCGTATAGCCAAGGTCCTTGGCCCAGTACATGGCCTGCACAGCCCGCGCATCCGCATCCGTAGCATTCGTATACCGCCACTGTGCGGAAGGTGCGCTATTTTCCTTGGTGAACAGGGTCATGAAGCCTTCATTGGCTTTGCCGAACGTCTTGTTATCCTGTGAAGGGTGGCCTACGGCCTCCCAGACCGATTCCTGCACTCCGCGCTGGAAGGTGTTCACATAGCTGGCGGTGTGCGTAGGGTTCAGCAGATTGCCGAAGCCATACCAGTTGTCCACATCCACCAGCCAGTGCATCAGATAGGTCTGGTTATTGCCATAGGTGGCCTTCAGCTCTGCATCCAGCGGGTCCTTACCCGGGGTATACTTGCCGTTCAGTGCACTTGGATACTGATCCGGCTGGGCCAGCTCCGAGGCGTAGGTGGCCGGACTGTTCGGGTTGTAGCTGCTCATGGTCGGCTGCTCCTGCACCCCGTCGCCTTCATTGACCGGAATGATGTATTTCTCCATGTTGTCCCAGGCCGCTTCGAGCTTGCTCCAGTCTCCGGTGTTATGGCCGTACAGCACTTCAAGCCACATCCAGTAGCTATAGGCCTCGGAGGTAGTCATATGCCCGTAGTTGGGCGCCTCGCTGAGCAGGGTCTCCACTGAGTGATACGGGATGCCTTCAGCCGAGAAATAGCCGCTGGCCGGGTTTTTCAACTGGTCATACAATTGCAGGAATCTGGTCTTCTCCACCGATGCCGCCTTGGCGGTTCCCGGATGGAAATTGATGATCCCGCTGGTGAGAGACAAGGTGAGCACAGCACTCAGCGCGATAGAAAGCGGTTTCTTGAATGAACTTAGCTTCATCATTTCGGCATACTTCCTCTCTGATATGGTTTAGGGTTCGAGGCCCCAGACAAGCGTTCCTGCACGGTACAGCGTGACTTTGTTCCAATCCGCGAAGGTCGCTTGAGTACCCCCATAGGAATAGTCGTTGCTCTCATTGTAGGCTGTCCAATCGGACTTGTTGAAGCGTACTTGAATCTCCCCGCTGTCTGCCCCCGGAGCCAGGCTGCCTGCTCCTGCCGCAAAAGAAATCTCCAGATAAGAGTCGGCCAGGGTAACAGGTGTACTAAGCTTCCCGAAGGTTCCGCTCACGTTGCCGCTGCCGACCTGGGCATAATCACAGTGGAATTCCTGCGGCTTGTCCCCGTCCACGGTGTAATAATAGCGCAGCTTCAGACCGCTGAGCGGAATGGCCTCGGTTCCCGTATTGACAATCCGGAACTGGCTGCGGATCTGGGAGTCCCCGGGGCTCGTGTCATTGGTGCGGTACTGCACATGCAGAGCGCCGGCAGGCACAGTAATCTCGCGCGGCTTGGCAGTCACCTGGGCAGACGCTGTACTCTCGCCTACACTGTTCGTTGCAGTCACCACATAATAATAGTCCACACCATTGGTCAGCCCGCTGTCATTGTAGACCGCTGCGGTTGCCGTACCCACTGTAGTGTACGGTCCGTCGCTCACCAGAGAGCGCTTGACGGTATACTTGGTTGCACCGCTGACTGCGTTCCAGCTCAAGGCTACGCTGGCATTGCCGGCTACAGCCTGAAGGCCGGACGGACGGGCCGGAACCTGCGGTTCACCTGGGGTCCCGCCGCCGGAAGGCAGCTCTCCGTACACTTTGACACCTGCATCGTATACCGGGATATAAGGGTTCTTCGTTGCCGCTGAAGCATTCGCGGCCACTCCCTTGAAGGAGAAGTCATTGCTGTTGTCCCAGAAGGTAGTATTCAGCGGTCCGGCAATCCGGAACTGTACTTCCTTGCGGTAAGCAGACTGTCCGCCCGGATAGATCGGGGTGCCGGAGAAATCTACTTTGGTATAGTAGATATGGTTCGCTGCATCGTAAGGCAGCAGCTGCGAGACGGTGGCTCCCTGGTTATAGCCGCCTGCCTTGACGGTGATATCGCCGGGGCCATATCCTGCGGCAACAGCCTCACTGATGTCCAGATAGTAGTTGAAGGACAGCTGGCTGCTGGAGCGGGCAGGCCATGCCGAACGGTTATTGAGAACCGCGCGGATCTCCACAAAATTGCTGCCGCTGGCATTCACAGAAGTCTCCGTGAACATCTCATCCTCACGCGTTTCGGCCGGCGGGAAGTTCGCAAGCGGGCTCTGCCCCTGCCCGTGGAGCATCATCATCCGGGCCAGAGAGCCGGTAAAGGCTGAATTGTAATCGGTTGCAACTTCATTTGAGACATAATCGCTGATCGCATCGGTGTAAGCATCGGTCTTGGAAGGTCCGCCAACGAGTGCGCCGTAGAGCACATGCCGGTGGTTGGCCGGAGTGGTCTGGCTGTCGCTCCAGGAGCCGTGTGAGGTGCGGTGATGAGGATGCTCAGGTGCATTCGCGCCGAAGCCTATGACATAGCTGCTATTACGCGGATTATCGCCCAGCATATAGTTAATCTGGCGCTCTGCGAAGGCCTGGGCGGTATTTTTTTTCACCGGATCAGTAACCCAGTCTGCATAGACAAAAGCCAGAAAAGCATGGTTGGCTGCATACCGCAGCGCCCCCCATTGATCCAGATGGGCCAGCCCGCCTGGAGTATACGCTACCCGGTCAGAGGTGCCGTTCACCCCGGTCGTCCAGAACTGCATATTGCGTTCCGTGGACTGGATGAACTTCGGGTCCTCGGTGATGCGGGACAGCAGGAGCTGCGCACCATAATGCTTGTCATCCCAGGATTGGGTCCATTGGTAGCCCCAGTCACCAGCCTGGTTGGTGCCCCACAGATCACTGGCGGCAACCGCCTTATCGAGATAGGTCTGCTCACCGGTCGCCAGGTATAGCCAGACACCGCCCCAGCTTAATTCATCGGCATAGCTGCTCCATGAATTGTAATACTGCTTGGCGTCAGTGATGGTATCGGAGTAAGCCCCCCGGTACGTATCGGCAAAATTGTATAATTGCTTGGCATGCAGCAGGAGCTTGTCCGCATAAGCGGGATCTGAATCCCTGAAAATAATGGAAGCCGAGGCAAGGGCGGCGGCAGTCTCACCAGCCAGATCCGAGCCGGGATGTGCAGCATCAATCTTGTAGGCCGGGCGCGCCATAGGCATGACCTCCGCCGGTCCCCACCAGTTATGGTCCGCCGTGCCGTTACCCACCTGGCCCCACAGCTCATTCGGTGCAGTATGCGCTTTCACAAAATAGTCTGTGGCCCAGCGGATATTGTCCAGAATCTCATCCAGCTGCCCGGACTGCACATAACCATCCTTGTATTCATAGACCGACCATGCCAGCATAGTCGCGGTGTACGCCATCGGAAATCCGAATTTGACATGATCCCCTGCGTCATACCAGCCACCCGTCAGGTCATGGCCGACATCGGCACCATCCTGCAGCCCCGAGTCGCCTCTCCATTCCACGCGGTTGTCCGCCGGCAGCTCACCCGAACGCTGGGCCTCGTAGAAATAGATCGATTTCTGCAGTGCCTCTGCATAATTAAATCCGGCGGTTGCTGCTTCGGTGACAGACGGGCGGACAGCCGTCCCTGAACCAATAGTGAAGGCTAACATCAGGCTTAGTGAAGCGATACAGCCGGTCTTCCGTTTACTTTGACTCATCCTTACTCATCTCCCTTCGTTTTCTTGCTTGTTCAGTCCGTCAGGACTCAGGCACGCACAAATACCTCCCCAGTGTCCATAATTAGACATAGTATTTGAGCACGTTCCATTTATCACCTCCATATTACAAATTAAGGTAAAATACCCCTACCTACACATATACCACATACAGTAAATTAATTCTATATATTTACATTATATTTTTCTGAGAATACCTGTTTTTTGTCAAAAAATTTCCATTTCCATCATATTTATCGTTCAGCGTCAGCCATTGGTGGTGAGAATGTAGGAGTAAAATACAAAAGCCGAATCGCCCTGAGGAGTGTGCTTGTGCTTCTCGTTGGCTCGTTTGTCCCACGTTTGCTGAATTCAGGGGCATTAGTGCTCCTCATTCGCTCGTTTGGCCCGCGTTTGCTGAATTCAGGGGCATTAGTGCCAATGTCATTAAGTTAAGATATAGAGCCAAAAACAAGAAAAAGGCAGGTTATCGAAAAGATAGCCTGCTCTTTTTTTGCACAAAAAAATCTTGACAATCCGTAGAAAACGTGTGGCGAAGCCCCTTGAAAAAACGAGGAGGTTACGCCAATGAATGCTTATGCAAATTCGCTGAAAGACAGACTGACATCTCTCATCCGTGAGATGGCGGCTGCCCCCGCGCCTTACGTCAGAAACCCGGGAAAGGATTTTACCCGAACGAAAAAACTACCCTTTGAAATGGTTATGCAAACCCTGATCTTTATGGGCGGCAACAGCCTCTATAAGGAACTGTTGGAATCGCAGGGCTATGACGTTAACACCGCAACTTCTTCTGCTTTTGTTCAGCAAAGAAATAAAATTTTGCCGTCTGCGGTCGAATCTTTGTTTCACACCTTTACCGCGTCCCATACGGAATTCAAGGATTATCGAGGCTATCGATTATTGGCCATTGACGGTTCCGATCTGCATATTGCAACAGATCCTGCGGACCCGTTGACCTATTCTCAAAGTCAGCCCCACTCGAAAGGCTTTAACCTTCTGCACTTGAACGCTGCTTATGACCTCTGTAACCGGCTTTACGTGGACGCCATCCTTCAACCTCGAAAGCTGCGCAACGAAGGAAGGGCGCTGTCCACGATGGTGGATCGGTCCCCTATTCAGGGGAACGTCATTGTGTTGGCGGATCGAGGATTGGAAAGCTACAATACGTTCGCGCATCTGGAACGGAAAGGATGGAAGTACGTCATACGGGTCAAGGATTTGCATTCGAATGGCATTCTTTCGGGCTTGCACTTGACCTTTGAAGGGGCGTTTGATCAGGAGATTCACCTGACGCTGACTAAAAAACGAACGAAAGCGTTCAGGGATCACCCCGAAATCTATAAAATTCTTCCGGCCACCTCTAGCTTTGATTTTCTGGACATGCAAAAGAACCTGTTTTACCCGATTTCCTTTCGGGTGGTTCGTTTCCTCCTGCCCAGTGGCGATTATGAAACCGTCATTACCAATCTACCGGCTGCTGAATTCTCACCGGATGAACTCCGGGAACTGTATCACCTGCGATGGGGGATTGAGACCTCTTTCCGGGCCTTAAAATACACCATCGGTCTGACCCATTTTCACGCAAAGAAGCAAGAGTCCATTACCCAAGAGATATTCGCAAGAATGATCCTCTACAATTTCGCTGAAATGATTACCTCGCACGTAGTCATTTCCCAAAAGGATAAACGGCACCTCTACCAAGTCAACTTCACGGTGGCCGTTCACGTCTGTAGACATTTCCTGCGCTCCAAGGGCGATGGACCCCCGCCTGATGTGGAAGCTTTGATTCGCAAAAATATTTTGCCGATTCGTCTCACCCGTCCTGGGCAAAGGAATACACGCAGAATACGTAGCAAATCCGCCATTAGCTTCGTCTACAGAGTAGCATAATTCGGTTCGCATGAACATTTTTTTAAGTGGATCTTCCATCCGCTTTGTTTGCTATGCGCTTTTTTCCTTCCTTACACCAAAAACAAACGGCATAGGACGTTTCCCCATACCGTTTTGGATTCTCTTTATTAATTCCAAACTTATCTTTGAACTTATCTTAATGACATTGGCATTAGTGCTCCTCATTCGCTCGTTTGGCCCACGTTTGCTGAATTCAGGGGCACTAGTGCTCCTCATTCGCTCATTTGGCCCGCGTTTGCTGAATTCAGGGGCATTAGTGCTCCTCATTCGCTCGTTTGGCCCGCTTTTGCTGAACTCTCAGGGGCATTAGTGCTCCTCATAACTCAGTTTGCCACCTTCGGCTGGACCAGAGGGATTTTTCCCTTTCATTTGCTCATACGGCCTACTTTCAGCCGATTCAGTGGGATTTATCCCTCTCATTTCCTACCTACAGCCCACTTTCCACCGTATCAGAGGGATTTATCCCTTTCATTTGCTCATACATCCCGCTTCCAGCCGATTCAGAGGGATTTTCCCCTTTCATTTTTGACCTCCACCTTCCAGCCGACATTCGGCTAGGTAAATCATCCAGCGAAGCCTGAACATTCAGCACACACTGCCAAACGAGCACACCCCGCCCTTTACCCAGAAGCCTACAGCGTCAAAAATAGCAGCCTCCTCCAGTTATGGAGAATGGCTGCTCTCTGTTTGTAAAATGTACAGTTTGTTTGTTGGTTGGTTGGTTGGAGCAGACGGAGCGAGCTTTCACCGAAGCCCTATTGTCCGCGCCGCAGCTGCTGGTTATGGCGGATCTTCGCCTCGTTGCCCTGCTCGGTGGCCTGATAGAAGACCTTGCGGGAGATTGCCTTCGGCAGATAGTCCTGCTTCACATAATGGCCGGGGAAATGATGCGGGTACTGGTAGCCCTCATGGCCCAGCTGGGCCGCACCTTTATAGTGTGTATCCCGCAAATGCAGCGGCACCTCGGCCGACTTCAGATCCTCCAGACTGTTCATGACGTTGGCGATAGCGGTCACTACCCCGTCTGATTTTGGGCTCTCTACAGCGAACAGAATCGCCTGCGCAATATTCAGCTTCGCCTCCGGCCAGCCGTTGTTGCGGTAGGCATCCAGCGCGCTAACCGCCTGGACCATCGCCTGCGGGTTGGCCAGGCCAATATCCTCACTGCTGGCCGCGATCAATCGGCGGATGAAGGTCATCGGGTCCATTCCCAGCTTCTCCACCGCGTAGAGGAACCAGAACAGGGCGGCGTCGCTGGAGCCGCGGATGCTTTTGTGAAAAGCGGACAGCACATCGTACTGCGTCGACTCGTCCGCTTTGACAATCGGGCGGCGGATCGACTCCTCCGCCACCGCAAGCGTAATGTGCACGCTGCCGTCACGCTCCGGCGCCGTAGTCATCGCCGCCAGCTCAAGCGCATTCAAGGCGCGGCGGATATCGCCGTTCGCCATGGCGGCGATATGCAGCAGCGCGTCTTCGTCTGCCTTCAGGTCCATGAAGCCGAGGCCCCGCTGATCGTCAGCAAGTGCCCGCTTCATCGCGATCAGGCTATGCCCGCTGGTCAGGGACTCCAGCTGGAACAAGGTCGAGCGGCTCATCAAGGCCCCGTTCACATAATGGAACGGATTCTCTGTTGTCGCACCGATGAAGGTGATCGTCCCCTTCTCCACGGCCGGCAGCAGCGCATCCTGGCGGGAGCTGTTGAAGCGGTGTACCTCATCCAGGAACAGAATCGTCTTCGAGCCGTACAGCGCCTTATTGCTCTGTGCGCGTTCAATGACCTCCCGCACATCCTTCACCGAAGCCTCCACCGCATTCAGCCGCACGAATTCACCTTGGGTGTGATGCGATATGATATGGGCCAGAGTGGTTTTGCCGCAGCCCGGAGGCCCGTACAGCAGGATGGAAGAGACCTGGTCCGCTTCAATCGCTCTGCGCAGCAGCTTGCCCTTGCCTACAATATGCTCCTGTCCGATATATTCATCCAGATTGCCGGGCCGCATCCGGTCTGCCAGCAGCCGTCCGCTCCCGTTGTCTTCACCCTGCGAGAATAAATCCATCCTTACACTTCCTTGCTATCATCTAAGATTTCGATAGAATACATACACTTCTCCTATCATACCATACCTGCACATCACGCAAGTAGAAACGGCTTTGCCGTCCTTTTACAGGGCGGTACCGTTTCAGCGAGAAATAGAAGGATAAGTTATAGCGTGAAACATAAAAATTCTTATATTTGAACAAAGAGCATGACCCCGCCGCCAACGGCGGGAGCCATGCTCTTTGTTCTATAATTAGAACTCATATACGTTCCAGACTAGCGGTTCATCGCCAGCCGCGTTTGCCGCATTTTTGAAATGATCTTGCGGATGCTTTCTTCGGATAAGTGATATCTCTTCTGCAGCTCGTTCACCGAGCAGCCGCTGCTGTGACTACAGAAGATCTCTTCGTTGCGGGCAGCAATCTCTTGCCGGGAGCCGCTGTTCTCGCCCCATTTTACCCGTTCTTCCGCTTTCTTCGGGATGTATAACAGCTCACCCTGTATGTAACCTTGCAGCTCTTCGAGCAGCCCCGGGGGGAGCACATCCTTTCCATTGACGTAACTCACGTTCAATTTCCTCCTTCAACAGGTGTATTCTGTTCAGTCCGATCACAGTACTGTTCTGAATAATCATTCCACCTGCCTCCTTTCTTCTCCTCAAATTTGGTAAATCAACTAAATACATTATATTAAACCCTGCGGTTATCGTCCACATTCATTATGGATCAGCGATCTGTCAGTACTTGGTCAGTGTCATTCTATATATTGTAGTAACCGGAAGTATATATCCGCTCGTGTTCGCTCGTTATACATAAGGAGGCCTCGCGGCCTCCCCCTAAACAGGTCTCCGTCTTAGACGGAAACCACCTCGTATTCTGTAAACATAATTCAGCCTCCTTCCAGAAGTAATCTTGCCCGGCCG
Organism: Paenibacillus sp. FSL R7-0302; assembly: GCF_038006885.1. Classification (NCBI taxonomy): domain Bacteria; kingdom Bacillati; phylum Bacillota; class Bacilli; order Caryophanales; family Paenibacillaceae; genus Paenibacillus; species Paenibacillus sp. FSL R7-0302. The sequence goes on along the minus strand of NZ_JBBOWB010000001.1, from coordinate 919,791 downwards.
GACACTTATTATTAAGCCATAGGCCGCCCCCGGTTACAAGTTCAAGAATAGTTATAATCGTTCTCCACCTGAAGGCTAGCACGCGCACTCCTTTGGAAAGAGGGAGAATTCCAGAAATATTAGAGTACATTTTTTGACGAAAAACTAATTATTTAGTCGATCCCTGTCGAAATATATATTAAAATATCTAGTTACTTCGAGATATGGAAATAAATTTTAACGTCCATCCATTCAGAAATTCAGGAGGAACTTCCATGCCAACACCCAAAAAACCCCTAAAGCGCCTATTCCGTATCACGAAGCTCAGAACTGAACTGATGCTGCTTATCATTACAGCCATTGTACTGCCCTCGCTGGCTCTGGTGGCCATATCGACACAAACCTCAGAGTCGGCTCTGCGCTCCAAAATGGAAGACACCACACGCTCCAGCATCCACCTCCTGGATAAAACACTGTCTCAACTGATTCTGCTGGAGAGCGCCGGGGTGAATGAGCTGGCGTACCAGATGAGCAGTGCTGCACTTACGAATAATCCTGCACAGCTGCGCAAGCTGATCGACAACTTCAAGCTGGAGCATCCTGAGGTAGATATTGTAGCGGTAGGCAACGAGGACGGGAAATACATGTTCGCGCCGGATTCCAAGCCGGACAATTATGATCCCCGCATACGCGACTGGTACATAGATGCACTTAAGACCCCGGAGACAACATCGGTGATCGATCCCATTTTCTCCAAAGTAACGAACAGCTACATTCTGCCGGTCTCCAAGGCTTTTCCGGACGGCAAGGGGGCTGTTACGATCAGCATCAGCATGAAGGAGCTTATGGAGCTGGCGAAGAATGTCAGTCTGGGCGATAGCGGATATGTCTTCATCCTGGACGGCAATAACAAGGTGATCTACCACCCTGCCATGGAGGTTGCTTCGGAAGCCACTGGCGCAATGACAGCAGGAACCCAGCAAGGCCCGGCGGGTAAAATCTCCTACAAGGACGCTACAGCCGATACGCAAATGGACGGATACTACATTACCAATGAGCTGACCGGCTTCACCTTGGCCGGAGTGCTTCCAGAGAGTGAATATACGAAGGCGGTCTACCCGATTCTGTACAAATCGGCTATCGTTCTCGTGGTTGCGCTGCTGCTTGCTGCAGTAATTACCTTCCTGATTATCCGCCGGATAACCGGGCCGGTAGAACGCCTGAACCGTTCGGCCAAGCGGGTAAGCGAAGGGTATCTGGATGAATTCGTCCAGACCAGCCGCAGGGACGAGATCGGTCAGCTTGCCGGCAATTATAATGAAATGGTCTCTTCACTGCGCACCATGGTGCAGGAGGTTGCCGAGACCTCCGGCCAGCTCGCCGCTGCCAGTGAACAGCTCACAGCCAGCACGGCCGAGAACAGCAAGGCAGTCGAGTATGTTACGGAGCTGGTGGAGGAATCCACCCGGGGCGTGGAGACCCAGGCTTATGCTTCCGCCGAAGTCGCTACAACGATGGAGGAGATGTCCACCGGCATCCAGAAAATCGCTTCCGCTTCAGAGGCAATTGTGAGCGCCGCTATCCTTACGGAAACGGATGTCGCAACCGGCAGCTCCAGAATGCAGGAGGTGGGGGAGCAGATGAAAACGATCCGCGAATCAGTGCAGCAGTCCGGCACCCTGATCGCTGAGCTTAACGGCTTAAGCGCCAGAGTGGCTGAGACCAGCACGGCGATCTCCGCCATTGCCAAGCAGACCAATCTCCTGTCGCTGAATGCCGGCATCGAGGCGGCCCGTGCCGGAGAACACGGCCGGGGCTTCGCCGTAGTGGCGGGTGAAGTGCGCAAGCTCTCGGAGGCTACGAATAGCAGTGCCGGGCAGATTCAGGAGACCATCTCCGAGATGGTGGGCCTGATCGCCAGCGCGTATGATGTGATGAAGCACAAGGTGGCAGAGGATGTGGAGCAGGGCATGGCGCTTACCCTGGAGGCAAGCGAAGCCTTCCAGCAGATCGAACAGTCCACCCGGCAGGTCGGCGAGCAGATCCATGAGGTCTCGGCCATTACGGAGCAAATGTCGGCCAGCAGCTCCCAAGTAGCCGCCTCCGTCCAGGAGATGGCCACCATCGCCCGGGCGGCGCTCGACTCCTTCCAGAGCGTAACCGCAGCTACCGAGGAGCAGCTTGCTTCGATGGAGGAGATCACCTCCTCCGCTGCGGCACTCTCCGGCATGGCTGCGGATATGCAGGGACAGGTGGAGCGCTTCCAGTTCGATGCGAAGAATAAGGCTTAAGGATTCCGGTTACCTATAGTAAAAGCCATCCAGCCTCCACCATCACATTCGCATGCCGCCTGCTTCTGGCGGCATGCGGTGTAATGAGGTGCACCAATGCTCCTCATTTCCTCATTTGGCCCGCATCCAATGAATTCAGGTGCACTATTGCTCCTCATTTCCTCATTTGGCCCGCGTCCAGTGAATTCAGGTGCACTATTGCTCCTCATTTCCTCATTTGGCCCGTGTCCAGTGAATTCAGGCGCACTATTGCTCCTCATTTCCTCATTTGGCCCGTATCCAGTGGATTCAGGCGCACTTTTCCCTTTAATCTCATCAGCTAGCCTGATCTCAGTAGAATCGGAGGGATTTTTCCCTTTAATCTCACCAGCTAGCCTGATCTAACCTGCAGTCAACTTCCGGTGTACAAAAGAAACCTCTCCTTTGAAATGGCGGATTCCATTTCTTGAAAGAGAGGTTTCTTGCGTTTTTTTAAAATTGCACTATGCCTTACTTCCCTTCTAGCTCCGGCCAGCCGGAGACGCTCTCCTCTGCGTTCAGTTGAACGTAAGGCGGCAATTCGCCGCCCCGCAGCAGCCATAGCTCATGCAGGGCACGTGTGCAGCCCACATACATCAGCTTCGCATCCCAGGCCGCCGCTCCATAATGGACGCTGTCGGCGTCTGCCAGAATGACGGCATCGAACTCCAGTCCCTTGGACAAGTAGACGGGCAGAATCGACAAGCCGCCGCGATATTCCGTGATGCTGCCGTCAATCAGATGAAGCTCCTCGAACTGCCCGTCCAGCTCAGCGTACAGCACAGAGGCTTCACGCAGGCTGCGGGTCAATACCGCCACTGTGCGGTATTCACGCCCGGAGAGCTGCGCCAGCGCGCTCTTGACCGCGCTGAGCCGCTGGTCCGCCGATGCAGCCGCAGCCGCTCCCGGCAGCACATCCTCCTCATAGGAGATCAGCCGCACCGGATTCCCGCTGCGGAAGACCGGAACGGCCAGCAGCTCGCTTCCGACGCCCGTGGACAGAATGCCGTTAGCGAACTCAATAATCTCCATCGTTGAGCGGTAGCTTCGGGTAAGTGCATGGTATGCAGTGTGTTCTTCGGCGAACAGCGTCTGCATCTCTCTCCACGCATGCACCCCCTTGTAGGCGTGAATGCCCTGCGACAGGTCACCCAGAATGGTGAAGGAATGCCCCTTCACATACAGATCCAGAACGGCAATCTGGAACGGGGAGAAATCCTGCGCTTCATCGATCACGATATGGTCAAAGCGCTCAGTACCTTCGTTACCGTTCAGAAGATAATGGATATAGAGCAGCGGAGGAAGATCCTCTTCACGCAGAATTCCCTTCTTCAGCTCCTTGACGGTCTCCTTCAGCACGGATGGCGGAATCTCCTCCGGTGCTGCCGCCGGCCAGTCTTCCGGCGCTTTCGCCGCCCGGAAGATCTGCTTGTAGACGGCGAGCGGCTCGTACTTCGGCCACTTGGCGCTGTAGGCCTTCTCGCGGGCCGCGCCCTTCTTCTTGCGCTCCTTCAGCGCAGCCGCTGAAGGGCTCTTCTTCAGCTCCATCTCGATCCAGCGGTGAAGCCTTGCCATCACCCGCTCCTTGCGCTTCGCCGGAGGATACGGTGCGTATTCCTCATTGTGCCAGCGCAGAATCACCTGGCGGCTCAGCACCGCCCCGTCCCAAGGGCTGAAATCGCCCTCCGGCACAGCGCTGGTCTCCAGCAGCTTGACGCTGGATTCAATGACGCTCATCAGCACCGTTGAGCCTTTGAAGCGCCCGGGGGTCTCCTCCGTGATGACCGGCATCGCTCCCGCCGTCTCGAACCAGCGGCTCATGACCTCCGAAGCATCCTGCTCCGGCAAATCCACACCCAGCACCTCTGCCGCCCAGTCCGGGAACGTGCTCTGGGCAATATTGCCGACGCCCAGCTCCGGCAGCACATCCGAAATATAGTCCAGGAACATGCGGTTCGGGGCGAAAATAATCATTTTCTCCGCCGAGACCTGCTCCTTGTATTGATACAATAAGAACGCCAGCCGGTGCAGCGCAACGGTGGTCTTGCCACTTCCCGCCACCCCCTGGATGATCAGCGCCGTGTTCTTGGCCGCCCGGATAATCTTGTCCTGCTCCTCCTGGATCGTGGACACGATGTCCCGCAGCCGGTTATCCTTGTTCTCCCCCAGCCGGTAGACCAGGAATTCATCCGATACCGCCGGTGCGTCGCTGTCACGGTTATACGTATCCGCCACCCGCTCCAGGATTTGCTTCCGGATCACCACGTTGCGCTTGAGATAGACCAGCCCTTCGATCAGCCCCTCCGGCGCTTCATACGAGGCGGCTTCCGTTCCTCCGGTAAAAGAATAAAACAGGCTTGCCACCGGGGCCCGCCAGTCAATAACAAGCGGACGGTCGCTTACCTGCTCGCGGTCTACGCCGATTTTGCCGATATACAGTGCCTTGCGGTCTTGCTCGTCATTGCCCTGAAAATCAAGCCGTCCGAAATAAGGCTCCTGCCTAAGCTTGGCAAGATCTTTGCGCTTCTGTTCCCTGGAGTCCTCCAGCACCTGCTCGGTATAATCGTGTCCTGTGTACACCGGTGTTGAGCGCAGGCGCTCAAGGGTGGAGTCAATCTCTGTCAGCACGTGGTTCAGCCTGTCTTCTTCCTCTTGATAGGCACTTTGAAAGTTGTCTTCCAATTTCAGTTACCTCCTAAAAGTTGTGTGAGCAGTCCATCTTATCACAACAGGACAGGGAATGCCATGTATTTCTAGATGGTGTCTAAGCTGCGGATAAGCGGAAGGGGGAAGCGCTGCTTCCCCCTTCCGCCTTTACTGTTAGCCCATCAGCGCATGCAGCACGAAGTTCGCGATGAACAGCCCGGCAATACCGTACAAGGCAGGAGGAACCTCCTTGCCTTTGCCGGTAGCCAGCTTCACCAGCGGATAGGTAATGAAGCCGAACGCCATGCCGTCCACGATGCTGTAGGTGAAGGGAATCATCACCATGACTAGGAACGCCGGGAACAGCTCCGTCATGTCGCCGAGATCCATCTCGCGCACACTCTGCACCATCAGCCCGCCGATCACGATCAGAATCGGCGCAATCGCACTGTCCGGCACATAAGCCAGCAGCGGGATGAACAGGAAGGTCGCGCCGAATAGCAGGCCGGTGACGAGTGAAGTTAAGCCGGAGCGGCCCCCTGCCGCAATCCCGGCGGTGGATTCGGCAGCGGCGACTACCGGGCTGCTGCCGAACAGACCTGCCGCGATGTTGGCGAGCGAGAGCGCCCGCAGACTGCTTTTGAAGCGCTCGGGGCGTCCTGCCATCAGTGTCTGGGAAGAGATCAGGCCGATATTCTCAAACACCACAATCAGCAGCAGCAGGAAGACGGCAATCCAGAAGACGAGGCTGACGAATCCGCTCCAGTCCATACTGGCGAACACGCTGCCGTAACCGCTGAACACATGTCCCGGCTCGGTATTCTTCGGCGCATGAGCGGCCCCCAGCAGATAGGCAAGCCCTGTGCCGACGAGCATACTGATCAGCAGACCGCCGCGTGTGCCGCGGATGAACAGCACCAGCGCCAGCAGCAGCGTCACCACCGAGGTAATGACCGCAGGATCACTGAAATGCCCGATGGCGACGAAGGTGGTGGCGTGGGCAATGACAATCCCGCTTTTTTGCAGGCCGATGAACGTCAGGAACAGCCCGATGCCAACTGTGATCGCATGCTGCAGATTATGGGGAATCGCGTCGCTAAGAATGCGGTAGAGCGAGGTGAAGGCCACAATGGCAAACAGCACCCCGGTCACCACTACCACGGCCAGCGCCTCACGCCAGTCCAGCTTCATGGAATGCACCAGCGTATAGGTGAAAAAAGCATTGATCCCCATACCCGGGACCACGATAATCGGCGTTTTGCCGCCAAACGCCATGAGCAGGCAGCCTGTGACCGCTGTCAGCAGCGTGGCAACCATCCCGGCCCGCAGCGGCATGCCTGCATCGGCCAGGATCGCCGCGTTAACCATGACAATATATACCGAAGCGAAATACGACAGGATGCCGGCCGCCCATTCCTGCTTCCAGTTGTCGCCCGGCTCCATTCCCACGCTATTCCGCCAAATATTCGATTTCATGTAACAACCTCCACTTAAGTTCTTCTCATAGGATGTCAAGTATATCCCCACAAAGTGAGGGTTTGCTTCAAATATAAGCATTTTTATGCTTCACGCTATAAATGATCCTTCTATTTCTCGCTGAAACGGAACCGTCCTTCAAAAGGACGGCAAAGACGTTTCCACTTGGATGTTTACTCAGGTACTTTGCGGGGGCCCCAAAACATACCGTAATAAAAGGGCATATAGCCGGAAGCCGGCTACACACCCTTTTACCTGATAAAATTCATTCAAATGTAATGCCGCCCGTTTCGAGCAAATCCCGTACCGTTACACTGACCATAATCAGGCCGACTACAGGGGGGACAAAAGAAGTACTGGCCGGAGGCTGCTTCGCCTTGCGCCGGTCCGGCGCATTCGCAGGCACAATCTGCTCCGTCACATCTTCGCGCGGCTTCACAGGCTTCTCGGTGGAGAAGACCACCTTCACGCCCTTCTTGATGCCTTCCTTACGCAGTCTGGTGCGGATCACCCGGGCAATCGGGTCCATGGTAGTCTTGGAGATGTCGGCGACCTGGAAGCGGGTGGGGTCCATCTTGTTGGCCGCTCCCATGCTGGAGATCAGCGGGATCTTCCGGGCCAGACATTCCTTAATCAGGTGAATCTTATAGATAATCGTATCCGAAGCGTCAATCACATAGTCCAGCTTGTATTTGAACAGCTCCTCATACGTCTCTTCGGTGTAGAACATATTCAGCGCAATCGCTTCGCAGTCCGGATTAATCAGCTTGATGCGGTCCACCATCAGATCGGTTTTGTTCTGGCCGATGGTCGTGGTCAGCGCATGGAGCTGGCGGTTGATGTTGGTAATATCCACCGAATCCTTGTCAATCAGGATAATGCGGCCGATTCCGGTCCGGGCCAGCGCTTCCGCCGCCATAGCGCCTACTCCGCCGATCCCCAGCACAGCTACTGTGCTGTTCTTCATGATCGCCAGGCCTTCCGGCCCGATCGCCAGCTCCGTACGCGAGAACTGATTCAGCATGATGTCAGCCTCCTATGATTTATTTCTTTTCTTTCTCCGGTTTCGGTGCCAGCCTGATGTGCAGCTGCTCCAGTTGTCCGGCATCCACGGGGGATGGGGCATCCATCAGCAGGTCCGTTGCACTTGCCGTCTTAGGGAAGGCAATGGTCTCACGCAGGTTCGTGCGGCCGGCCAGCAGCATAATCAGACGGTCGAAGCCAAACGCGATACCGCCATGCGGAGGCGTGCCGTATTCAAAGGCATCCATCAGATAGCCGAATTTCTCATAGGCCAGCTCCTGCGAGAAGCCGAGTGCATTGAACATTTTCTCCTGAACATCACGCTTGTAAATACGCTGGGAACCGCCGCCCACCTCGTAGCCGTTCAGCACCAGGTCATACGCCTGTGCACGGATGGCGCCAGGATCGGTATCGAAGAGATGCAGGTCTTCGTCCATCGGACGTGTGAACGGGTGATGCTCAGCCACATAACGCTTCTGGTCCTCATCGTAGCCAAGAAGCGGGAATTCCGTTACCCAGGCGAATTTGAACACACTGTCGTCGATCAGACCAAGCTGGCGGCCGATCTTCAGACGCAAGGCGCCAAGCACATCGGCTACCACCTTCTTGGTATCAGCGGAGAAGAGCAGCAGGTCGCCATCCTCGGCACCTGTGCGCTCCTTCACGGCAGCGATTTCTTCCTCGGAGAAGAACTTCACAATCGGTCCCTTGAACTCGCCGTCTTTGACCTGAATCCAGGCCAGACCCTTGGCGCCGTAGCGTGCAGCGTATGGTCCAAGATCGTCAATCTCCTTACGTGTCCAGGTGCCGCAGCCCTTGGCGTTCAGACATTTCACTTCTCCGCCCTTCTCGATCACGGAAGCGAATACCTTCACGCCGCTCTCAGCAACGATATCATTCATCTCTACCAGCTCCAGGCCAAACCGCAGGTCCGGCTTGTCCGAGCCGTATTTGCCGATCGCTTCGGCATAGGTCAGCCGCTGGAACGGTGCGGATACCTCAACCCCAATCGTCTCCTTCAGCAGACGCTGCATCAGCTTCTCCATCATCGACAGCAGCTCATCCTGCGGCATGAACGAGGTCTCAATATCGAACTGCGTGAATTCCGGCTGGCGGTCAGCGCGCAGGTCCTCATCACGGAAGCAGCGGGCCATCTGGTAATAACGCTCGATGCCGCCGACCATCAGCAGCTGCTTGTAGATCTGCGGTGACTGCGGAAGCGCGAAGAATTCCCCTTCATGCACACGGCTTGGCACGAGATAGTCACGTGCGCCTTCCGGCGAGCTTTTGGTCAGGATCGGTGTTTCTACATCAATGAAGCCTTCACTGTCCAGGAAATCGCGGAAGATCTTAGCCGACTTGGAACGAAGCAGCAGCGTCTTGTGCATCTCCGGACGGCGCAGATCCAGGTAACGGTATTTCATGCGCAGGGATTCGTCTACTTCCACTCCGTCTTCGATGAAGAATGGAGGCGTCTTGGCCGCATTCAGCACTTCGATGTCTGTAATCTGCACTTCAATCTCACCGGTCGGCAGGTTGCGGTTAATAGTCTCTTCATCACGCTTAACTACCTTACCTGTCACGGACAGCACGTATTCACTGCGGACCTTATCGGCAATCTGCAGCGCTTCTCCGGAATAGTCAGGATTGAATACAATCTGTACAATCCCTGTCCGGTCGCGCAGATCAATGAACAGCACGCCTCCAAGGTCACGGCGGGTCTGCACCCAACCGTTCAATGTTACTGTCTCACCGATGCTCGCTGTCGTTAATTGTCCACAGTTATGGCTTCTGGTCATCTTTTATCCTACCCCTTCATGATTAAAATTACATATACTAGCTTATTCGCCTAATTCTGAATCAGCGCCTCTGCCAGTTCGTCCAGCTTCACAGTCCGCTGCTCGCCGGTCTCCATCGACTTCAGTGCGATGACGCCGCTATTCAGCTCGTCTTCACCGAGAATCGCCGTATACCGGGCTGACATACGGTCCGCCGACTTCATCTGCGCCTTCATCTTGCGTCCCAGGTAATCGCGCTCCGCCGAGAAACCAAGGCTGCGCAGACGGAACAGCTGCTTCGTGATTTCGAGATCTGCCGCCTCTCCCAGTGCAACGAAGTACACATCCAGCGGCTTCGCCGCGTCCAGCTCGACTCCCTGATTCTCCAGAATCAGCAGAATCCGCTCCAGGCCAATCCCGAACCCGATGCCGGGCTGATCCGGCCCGCCGATCTCCTCGACCAGACCATTGTACCGGCCGCCGCCGCCCACCGTGTCGATAGAGCCAATGCCTGCCGCTTTATACTCAAACGCTGTATGCGTGTAATAATCAAGGCCGCGCACCAGGCGGGGGTTGATGCTGTACTCCACACCCATCACATCCAGATGCCCCTTCACCTTCGCAAAATGCTCTGTACACTCTTCATCCAGACTGTCCAGAATAGAAGGCGCACCGCCGAATTTGTCCTGATCAACCTTGCAGTCCAGCACACGCAGCGGGTTGCGTTCCATCCGCCGCTGGCAGTCGCTGCACAGGCTCTCTCTCATCGGTCTCAGGAAATCCAGCAGCTTCTCGCGGTAAGCCGCACGGCTCGGCGCATTGCCGACCGAGTTCAGCTCTACCCGCACATCCTTCAGCCCCAGATCAATGTAGAACTGGTATCCAAGCGAGATGACTTCAGCATCAATCGCCGGGTCCACCGCGCCGAACGCTTCGATGCCGAACTGATGGAACTGGCGGTATCTGCCGGCCTGCGGACGTTCATAACGGAACATCGGTCCGATATAATACAGCTTGCTGACATCCGGCTCTCCGTACAGCTTGTTCTGGACATACGCGCGTACCACGCCTGCTGTCCCTTCGGGACGCAGCGCCAGATCACGGTCGCCCTTATCCTTGAAGGTATACATCTCACCTTCTACAATATCCGTTGTTTCGCCGACTCCGCGCTCGAACAGCCCGGTGTGCTCGAACAGCGGGGTACGAATCTCCCGGTAATTGAAGCGGCGGCACAGCTCTCTTGCCTTGGCCTCCACCACCTGCCATTTCTCTACTGCACCCGGCAGCACATCCTGTGTACCTGTCGGTTTCTCGAATCTTTCTTTAGCCACAGTCTATCCCTCCTGAAAATAACCCCTTAAAACAGCAAAAAACCCCTCATCCCTGTTCAATTACAAACAGGGACGAGGGATTATCATAACCAATAATTCACCCGTGGTACCACCCACATTCCGGGCTTAGCAACTTGCTCTGCGTAAGCTCCGCTCTAAGCGGTTAACGCCCGCCTACGCGCAACCGGCTACTGACTATAGGCAATCCATCTGCCTGCGTTCGCCGTGCGTTCTCGGGGAGGTCATTCGTCCGTTCATCAACAGAATCCTTACAGCCTTGCGGATCAACATGTGTCCTCCTTACCTGGACGACAGCCATGATCTGCGGGATTCCTCTCTGGGGTTGTGGGTTACGGATTACTTGGTCCCGTCATCAAAACAATATAAACTTACCGTATACTGTTAGATTCTACTGAACCACTGCGCTAAAGTCAAGGATTGAATAAAATAAGCTATATGCAACAGCGTTCCTTCCGCCAAATGGACTGAGATTCCGTTATTGAGGCAGAAACTCATAATTCTTAGCCTAACCGGACTCAGATTCCGCTATGCACCTACATATACCTCATTATTCGCTCAAATCAACCTAATAACGGAATTTCAGTCCGCGTCCGCTTCAAAATAACGTTTTTTGGACAAATAGGCGCTTCTCAGTCCGCTTCACTCTGCTGGGACTCACTCATGCGCCAACCCTAAAAACAAAAAAGTGACCTGCAGCCGATTGCTGCAGGTCCATCATCATATATTATAAAAAAGGGGGTCATGCTTCTATTATAAACACGCTATATTAAGGAATCATGAATGGAGTGTTACAGTTGCATTACAGAAAAGAAAGCGTTTCACCAAGCCGTCCAAACCCCCGCTGTCATGCTAATCCATAGGTTACACTATCCCCCTGTTCCTGTCTACATATATCCTACCGTTTTTTCTTTTTGCTGCAGAACAAAATTATTCTAACGGATGGATGAATAAGATTACCTTCGCGCGAACACAATGTATGCTGTTTTTCACATACATTCAGGTCGTGTGCCTGCTTGCGAGCACCGCTTTGGGGCAGTAATGTTGCACTTTTGGCAGGATTTCTCATGGATGTATTCAAGGAATACTCATCTCCAAATCTAAAAAACAGCTCCAGCCTCTCCATAACGGAGGGCTGGAGCTGAAATGTATACCGGCGGGAACCGCCATCCCTTTTAATCAAAAATCTCCACATAGGCCTGCTTGCCGCGCAGAACCTCTACAACCTCGTTGTAATGATTCTCGGCTACCTTGAGATCCATCACATAATGCAAGTGCTCCAGGTCACTGCTTGTCAGCTCTTCCCCTCTATGCACTTCGCCCTCCGTGCGTACTTCATCGGCGCGTACTTCATCCGTACGTTTCAGATCATCCTCTGCCGCAACTGCCGGAACAATGGCCGCCCCGGACCCCATACCTGTTGCACCTCCGGCAGCGTAAACGCCTCCGGCACCTGTTGAAGCGGTATTGGTGGAGCCCAGCGGGATCAGAATGTTGCGCCGGTTATTTACTCCATTATTCAAAGGGTCCGTTAACGCCGATACCTCAATCCCCTCTACACCGTAAGGAATCAAAGAAGTTTTAGCACCTTCCGCTGCATCTTCTGTACTGAAATAGGCTTGGATTCTTCTAGTCATTGTAAATCCCTCCCATAAAGTTGTATTATGCCAAACGGGTTATGCAGGTATTTCTTGTATTACAACACCTTAAGCAGCTCACGCACAAAAGCGGGCTCATCCTTGGGTGTGCGTGAAGTAATGTAATTGCCGTCTACGACGACCTCTTCATCCTTGAACTCCGCACCGGCATTGATCAGATCATCCTTCAGCGGTGGATAGGAGGTAAGCGTGCGTCCTTGCAGCAGTTCAGCGCTGATCAGAATCTGCGGCCCGTGGCAGATAGCGGCAATCGTCTTGCCTGCACGGTCAGCATCCTTCACGAATTGCAGAATATCCGGGTCAAGACGGAGATTCTCCGGCGAAGATCCGCCTGGAATGACTATCGCATCATACTCTGCGGCTGTGACCTCGCTGACCGCTTTATCGGCGGCATAGGATACGCTTCCTTTTTTGCCGAGCAGGGTCTCATTCTTCTTCAGACCGATGATTTCTGCCTGATGTCCTGCCTGTAGAACTTCTTCGTAAGGAACCTTCATTTCAGAATCTTCAAAGTCATTGGCGAGCAGAAAAGCTACTTTACTCATGAGATCCATATCTCCTCTCTACGCTGCTTTCGTTCATGTCAATCTATTACCCTCATTCCCCCGCTTTATAACGAGCCCTGGCAGGTTCGATGCAAATTCTTATTTCACAACTACAATCTCTATGCGTCGAAAAAAGCAGTCCGCTGCCCTTCCCTCTTCTAAGTCCGGGGCAGAAGACCGCGGCGCATTCCACGCATTCCCTGCATCTCCTGCATCTCCCGCAGCCCGCCGGCTTCCTTCGCTTCCGCTGAAGCTTCAGCCGCAGACCCCGCCTTATGACCTTGTATCGTGTTCCACATCCATGCTTTCGGTGCTTGTCTCATCGCTTCGGACTCCCCGCAACTTGTGAATAGTCATTCATCCCTAGTCTATCCACCTGCGAGGATGGCTATCCGGCAGGGATTAAATAGAACACATTGACCTTCGCTTAGCATCAGCACAGTGTGTCCGCTTTTCCGCTTACATCCCGCCCGATCGCCTCCGCTCCAGCACACTGTATGCGCCTTCCCGCTTAGATTATGCCCGATTACCTCCACAGCAAAAAAGACCCCAGCTTGTGGAGTCCCGTGATGTATCTTATCAAGTGGAAACGGCTTTGCCGTCCTTTTAAAGGACGGTACCGTTTCGGCGAGAAATAGAAGGATAAATTATCGTGTGAAACATATAAATTCTTATATTTACAGTTAAAGCGGCGTCTGCCCGGCTCTAATCCTAACCCTTACTGTCCAGCAGCAGCGTAACCGGTCCCCAGTTGGTCAGGGCGACATCCATCATCGCTCCGAACACGCCGGTCTCAACCTGTAGCCCTCCGGCACGCAGCACCTGGTTGAAGTAGTCGTAGAGCCGCTCTGCCTCAGCCGGAGCCGCTGCCGCCATGAAGTTGGGGCGTCTGCCCTTGCGGCAGTCCCCGTACAGTGTGAATTGGGAGACGGACAGAATGGCCCCGCCGGCCTCTGTCACACTATGGTTCATTTTACCGGCATCATCCTCGAAAATCCGCAGTCCGGCAACCTTGTCAGCCAAATACTTGGCATCCTTCTCTGTATCCTCATGGGTTACGCCGACCAGCAGCAGCAGGCCCTCTCCAATGGCTCCGGTCACTGCACCGTCTACCGTCACACTGGAGTTCTTGCAGCGCTGCACAACGACTCTCATCTCATCCTTCAGCTCCTTGCCTTAGCACCTATTGCATAATACGGTTAACGGTATACACATCCTTGACCCGCTTCACTTTGTCGACCACAGACTGCAGGTGGTCGGTATTGCGGATCAGAATCGTCATATGGATCATCGCCATCTTGTTCTTGTCGGAGCGCCCGGTGACCGCTGAAATATTGGTCTTGCTCTCCGATACCGCCTGCAGCACTTCATTCAGCAGCCCGTTGCGGTCGTGGCCGGTAATCTCAATATCGACGCTGTAATTAGCCTCCATACTGCCTTCCCACTCCACTTCAATCACGCGGGCTGCTTCCTCCCCGTCCATCTCGTTCGGAAGGTTCGGACAATCCTCACGGTGCACCGATACGCCCCGTCCACGGGTCACATATCCGATGATATCGTCGCCCGGCACAGGATTACAACATCGTGCGAAGCGTACCAGCAGATTGTCGATCCCCTTGACACGGACCCCGTTGGTCGGCTGGTTGCGCTTCTCTCCGCTGGATTTGATCGCCTTCATCTCGGAGGTAAGCTCCAGATGGCCTGCGGCCTCCTCCTGGTCCTTACGCAGCTTCTCAGTCAGCTTGGAGGCGATCTGCGCTGCGGTAATCCCGCCGAAGCCGACCGCCGACAGCATATCCTCCACATCATTGAAGGCGAACTTCTTCGCAGCCTCGGACAATTTGTCCTCCGTCAGCCAGTCAGAGACCTCCACGTTCAGGCGCTTCAGCTCGCGTTCGATGGCCTCCCGGCCCTTCTCCACGTTCTCCTCGCGCTTCTCCTTCTTGAACCACTGCTTGATCTTGCTCCGCGCATGTGAGGACTGGGCAATCTTCAGCCAATCGCGGCTCGGACCGTAAGAATTCTTCGAGGTCAGAATCTCCACGATATCCCCGGTCTTCAGCTTATGGTCAAGCGGAACAATACGCCCGTTCACCTTGGAGCCGATTGTCCGGTTCCCGACCTCGGTATGAATGCGGAACGCGAAATCCAGCGGCACCGAACCGGCAGGCAGCTCCACTACCTCACCCTTAGGCGTGAATACGAAGACCAGATCAGAGAAAAAGTCCATCTTCAGCGATTCTACAAATTCTTCGGCATCCTTGGCTTCGTGCTGAAGCTCCAGAATCTCGCGGAAGAACGGCATCCGGTTCTCGGGATTAACGTTGTTGCTGCTGCCTTCCTTATACGCCCAATGGGCGGCGATCCCGAATTCGGCCGTGCGGTGCATCTCCCAGGTGCGGATCTGAACCTCCGTCGGCTCTCCTCCCGGACCTACTACGGTTGTATGCAAAGACTGATACATATTCGCCTTGGGCATAGCAATATAGTCCTTGAAACGGCCAGGCATCGGCTTCCAAAGCGTATGAATAATGCCCAAAGTGGCATAACAATCCTTAATATTGTCGACGATAATGCGGATAGCCAGCAGATCATAGATCTCGTTGAACTGCTTGTTCTTCGTGTTCATCTTGTTATAGACACTGTAGATATGCTTCGGACGTCCCGAAAGATCGCCTTCGATGCCCATTTCATCGAGCTTGGCGCGGATGCGGCCGATGACACTGTCAATGAACTGCTCGCGTTCTGCCCGCTTCTTGTGTACAAGATTCGCAATCCGGTAGTACTGCTGCGGGTTCAGGTAACGGAGTGCAATATCCTCCATCTCCCACTTGATCGCCGAGATCCCCAGCCGGTCCGCAATGGGACAAAAGATCTCCAGCGTCTCATAAGAAATCCGGCGCTGACTCTCTTCGGACTGGTATTTGAGCGTACGCATATTATGCAGACGGTCCGCCAGCTTAATCACGATCACCCGGATATCCTGGGCCATGGCGATGAACATCTTGCGGTAGTTCTCATTCTGCTGCTCTTCCTTGGAGCGGAAGCGGATGCGTTCCAGCTTGGTCAGGCCGTCCACCAGCATGGCGCAGGTATCGCCAAATTTCGTGCGGATCTGCTCCAGGGACACCGTCGTATCTTCCACAACATCATGCAGCAGCGCAGCAATAATGGATATGACATCCATTTGCATATTGACGACAATATCTGCGACCGCCAGCGGATGCAGAATGTATGGCTCCCCCGACTTCCGTACCTGCCCGTGATGAGCCTGATCGGCGAATTCATAAGCTTCACGGATGCGGAGAAGATCTTTTTCTTTTATATAGGCGCCAGCCTTTTCGGTTAGTTGCTCTATGCCCATTCTCGTCGTATCCGTTTCCCTTCTATAATAAAATGAACCTGCAAGCATGCAGAATTTGCAGGTTCCATACGTTCCCGGCTGCATTGCGCTCAGGTTAAAGTTGTCTATAATTATGACGCTTACGAGGGATTCCGTCAACACTTGCCATAGCGTGGTATTCCTGTAAGGGAAAGGGGCAAGAAAAGACAATTTTGTGGCACGGATAAAAATGTTGTTGTAAAAAACCGCTGTTCTATTTAATCTAGTAAAGGCGGTTTTTTAAAAGATAAGAATTGTCAAATCAAATTAGATCAGAAAGAGAAGTGAACTCCATTGCAACGCGAAATTCAAGTTAACGAAAGACTCCCTTGGGGCCCGGGCTTCCTCCTGAGTCTTCAGCATCTGTTCGCCATGTTCGGCAGCACCGTGCTTGTTCCCAACCTGTTCGGGGTAGATCCCGGCATGATCCTGCTGATGAACGGTATCGGCACCTTGCTCTACATTCTGATCTGCCGCGGCAAAATCCCTGCCTATTTGGGTTCAAGCTTCGCCTTCATCTCTCCGGTACTGCTTGTGCTGAAAGAGCATGCCGGCGATCATGAGCGCGGATATTCGCTTGCACTGGGCGCTTTTATCGTGACTGGTGTTATATTCATTCTTGTGGCTTTAATTGTACGTTATGCCGGTACCGGCTGGATTGATATTGTATTCCCTCCGGCAGTTATGGGAGCGATTGTGGCCACGATTGGACTGGAGCTTGTACCTGTAGCCGCACGGATGGCCGGACTGATTGCTCCTGAGGGTGTGGCCACCGCCGACTGGACGCCTGACGGCAAAGCCATTACCCTGTCGCTCGTCACGCTGGGTGTTACCGTGCTCGGCTCCGTGCTGTTCCGCGGCTTCCCCAAAATCATTCATATCCTCATCGGTATTGTTACCGGTTATGTACTCGCTTATATCTTGGGTGAAGTGAATACTGGTGCCATCTCTCAAGCAAGCTTCCTCTCGCATCCCACAATCATTACCCCATCCTTCAACTGGCAGGTCATTCTGACTATTATTCCTGTATCGCTTGTGGTCATTGTGGAGCATATCGGCCATTTGCTGGTCACCAGCAATATCGTAGGCAAGGATCTGACCAAGGACCCGGGACTGGACCGCTCACTGATGGGTAACGGGATTTCAACAGTACTCTCCGGGTTCCTGGGGTCTACGCCTAATACAACCTATGGTGAGAATATCGGCGTTATGGCTCTGACCAAGGTGTACTCGGTATATGTTATCGCGGGGGCTGCCGTGATTGCCATCGTGCTGTCGTTCTCCGGAACGTTCTCCTCGGTTATTGCCAACATTCCGCTGCCGGTTATGGGCGGTGTATCCCTGCTGCTGTTCGGTGTCATTGCGGCGTCGGGCCTGCGTATCTTCGTTGAACAGAAAGTCGATTTCTCCAAAGCCACCAACATGATTCTGGCTACGCTCGTTCTGGTTGTCGGCATCAGCGGCATTTCGCTGAAGCTTGGCGGTGTAGAGCTGAAAGGCATGGCACTGGCGACTATCGTCGGTATGGTCCTTGCCCTGCTCTTCAAGCTGATCGAGGTTCTGGGCCTGTCCAATGAACAGGAAGCTGACAAATCGGCACATTAAATAACTCACATCGGTTGTTATACACCCAGCGCATCAACAAAAAGCGGACTGCTGTCTTCATTCGACAGCAGTCCGCTTTATATTTCCCGAGAAAAGTTGCCGGGCACGACGATTAATCCTCGTAAGTCAACAAGGTAACCACTTCAATATCCGACAGCTTGTCCCGTCCGGCCAGAGCCGTCAGCTCGATCAGGAATGCAGCGCCGACCACCTGACCTCCAAGCTGCTCCACCAGGTTGACAGAAGTAGCAATCGTCCCTCCGGTAGCCAGCAGATCATCAGCAATCAGCACCTTCTGGCCTGGCTTGATCGCATCGGTATGCATAGCGAGGGTATCCTTGCCGTACTCCAGATCATAGCCCACTTCGATTGTCTCATAAGGAAGCTTGCCGCTTTTGCGGATCGGCACGAAGCCTACACCCAGCGCGTAAGCCAGCGGTGCGCCCACTACAAAGCCGCGCGCCTCCGGTCCGGCAATGACATCGATCTCCAGGTGGGCCACGAGAGCTTTAAGCTCATCGATGGCTGCACGGTACGCAGCGCCGTCCTTCAGCAGTGTAGTAATATCTTTGAAGCTGATTCCAGCCTGGGGGAAATCCGGAATTACGCGAATATTGTTTTTGAAATCCAACATCATCATCTCCTAAAAGTAAGCGGGGATCATCCCCGCTGAAGTTACTCGAACCAAATGACCGTGACAGCATGTCTAGCTGTTATGAGGCCCCTAAACGCCGTGACAGCATGAATTCCTGCAATTCACTGCGGCTGCCTTCCATGAAATACTGCTCCATCTCCGCCGTCTTGCCCAGTCTGACGAAATGCTCTGATGTGCTCAGACTCTTGGCGGCAGGCTGCGGGACAAAGGTGATTGTGCCGCCGCTGCGCTCAATGAAGTCAAGCTCAGCGAACACATCCAGCATTCTGCTCACCATACGCATACCAAGCGCCGACTGGCGGCTGAGCCGCAGCAGCACTTCATGCTCAGGAGTTGGAGATGCAGCGATTGCGGCAATCCATTGATATAACGATTTGAAATGATCACGGGTAGGAACCTGCAGCCGGTCACGCCCGTCACGGATGGAATGCAGCAAGGCAATGTTCTCCGCCCCCGGAAAAGCAGTAAACAGTGCTTCCAGCTGCTCCGGGGACTCCGGCATATCCAGCACACAGAGCAGTGACAGTCCCTCTTCGTCACGCGTGCCCTCCGGCTGATGTACAGCAGTGATCCCGGCTGCCTCATCGTATACCCAGAGGGACATGCCCTTCAGATCACGCAGCGGCGTTGTCCGGCTGTTCTGGAAGACCGCTGCACTCCGGCCCGGACTGCTTCCGCTGTAGGTGCGGAGCAGCTCCTGAAGATGCGCCGCCTGCTTGACGGCATCGGCCGCGCCGCGCAGATCGAACAGCTGCGCCTTCGGTACCGCAAGATCCTGCAGCATCAGCTGAGGCTTGCGCGAGCCGTTCCATTCATTAACGGACAGCTCTGCCAGAACATCCACGACTGTACCGTCCGGAAGCAGC
Source organism: Paenibacillus sp. FSL R7-0302 (assembly GCF_038006885.1). Classification (NCBI taxonomy): domain Bacteria; kingdom Bacillati; phylum Bacillota; class Bacilli; order Caryophanales; family Paenibacillaceae; genus Paenibacillus; species Paenibacillus sp. FSL R7-0302. The sequence goes on along the minus strand of NZ_JBBOWB010000001.1, from coordinate 900,520 downwards.
TCAGCCAGCGGCCCCTTGCCGAACGCTACAGCTTCAATTGTCAGCTTGTCCTGCTGGAGCACAAGCTTAAGGTGCTTGCCCTCCTGGCCCATCTTCCGAGTCTCCTTCACAACTGCTCCGCGTAGAATGAATCTCGGCAGCGGATTGGCCATGCCGAACGGCGCAAGCCGCTCCAGCTCAAGCGCAGCCTGGAGGGTCAGATCCGCAATGGATACTTCACCATCCGCAGCTGTAACAGCTACGAAGTCCTCCGGTGTCAGAACAGACGAAGCATAGCTATTCAGCGCCGCATCGAAGGCTTCCAGCTTGTCCTGCGGCACACTCATCCCTGCAGCGGCCGGATGTCCTCCGAAGTGGTCCATCAGCCCGGCACATGAGGATAAGGCAGCATAGATATCGAGGCCCGGGATGGAGCGGGCAGAGCCCTTGCACATCCCGGTCTCCGGATGAATGTCCAGAATAATGACCGGACGGTAATACCGCTCCAGCAGCTTGGAGGCCACAATGCCGACTACACCGACATTCCAGCCCTGGTCCGCCAGCACAATAATATCCGGCAGTCCGCTCCGGCTGATTCTCTCCTCCAGCTTGACTGTGGCTTCGGTGACAATTCGCTCGACAACCAGTTGGCGCTCCTTATTCAGCAGATCCAGCTCTCCGGCAAATTGCTCAGCTTCTGCCGCATCTTCTGTGGTCAGCAGTGTAACCGCCCGGCCAGCATGATCTAGTCTTCCGCTGGCATTAATACGCGGCGCCATCCCGAAGGCGATATTGACCGCACTGACGGTGTTCATCGCAATACCGCCTACCGCAAGCAGCGCACGAATGCCCGGGAACGACGAATTCCGCATGCTGCTGAGACCTCTGCGCACCAGACTGCGGTTCTCGCCCAGCAGCGGCATCAGGTCAGCTACGGTACCGATAGCGGCAATCTCACACCATTCCTCTGGCACTTCGCTGCCAAGGAGCGCCTCAGCCAGCTTGTAAGCCACACCCACTCCGGCCAGACCCTTGAAGGGATACGGGCAGTCCGGCAGCTTCGGGTTAATCAGGGCATACGCCTCGGGCAGCAGCTCCGGCGGCTCATGATGATCCGTGACAATAACATCAATGCCCAGCTCCGAGGCATAGGCAATCTGATGATAGGCACTGATACCAGTATCAACCGTAATGACGAGAGATACACCCTGCTGGACCGCCCAGTCCAGCGCATGATTATGCAGTCCATAGCCTTCATTGGAGCGATGGGGAATATAAATGTCAAAAGAGGCCCCAAGATGACGCAGAAGGTAGATCATCAGCGCAGTGCTGGAAACCCCGTCTGCATCATAATCACCATACACCAGAATATGCTCTTCCTCTTGCAGTGCCTTCTGTATCCGCGGCACCGCTTTAGCCATTCCTTTGAGCAGGAATGGATCATGTCTATCTTCCGCTCCTGAATCCATGAATACCCGTGCCTTGTCGGCGGTATCCAACCCTCTTTGCACCAGCAGTGAAGAAAGGAGCGGAGAAATAGAAAGGCTCCGGGCCAGTTCCGAAATACGCTCGGAATCGGCTGCCGGAGATTGCCAGCTTGTTTTTGAATGAAGCAATACAGTTCACCTTTCTCTCACCTTGCAGACTACTGAAGCAGCGTGGGAATATCGTTGTCCGCGAGCTCGTGATTGCTTTTATAAGGATAACCCGGATCATACGGCACAACATCCATATGAACCTCGCCTACATGAACGAACCGGTGCTGCAGCAGCTTGCGGGCACATTCTGAAATATCCTGGGCCTCCATCACGCTGATCCGCGGATTCACACTAATCTTCACATGCAGATTCACATAACTGCCTTCCTCCAGCGCCCGGAGCTGCTCCACCCGGATGACTCCATGCACCCGCTGAACCGTCTCAATGAAGCTGGCTGCTTCCTCGGAAGGAAGCTCCTGAATCTTTTTGCTGTACACTGAGGAAGTAATTAATGAATAGCCTTTGCGCAGAATCAGACAGCCGGTCAGCAGGGCTGCGATGGGGTCCATATACAGCAGAGGATGCCAATCCAGGTATCCTCCAGTCATGGCCAGGGCAATCCCGATAAATACAGTTATAGAGGTATACAGGCTGAACCTGTGGCTATCAGCATAAGCCGCGTGACTGCCGTCGCCCTTTTTTTTGAAATAACGGTACTGGTATTGAAACACCGCCTCTTTGAACACAATGCACAGCAGGACAGCGGCAAGCGCTGACTGCCCCGGTGCAGACAGATGTCCCCGGGTCAAATCACGTATCGCCGAGAAGGCAACCTGCAGCCCGCCCATAATAATCAGCACAGAGAACAGAATAGCCGCCATCGGCTCCTTGCTTCCTTGCGCAGCCCGGCCGCGTTCCGCTGAGCCTTCTGCCTTGTGACTCTGCTTCAGGTTCCACGGAATCACCCCCGCCAGTCTGGCAGCGGCATCTGCTCCGGAATAGATTGCATCCCCCAACAATGCCTTGCTGCCTGACAGATAACCGATACTTCCCTTCGCTAGAGCGAGTAGAACATCACTAAGGATTCCGGTCCAGGCAACGGTTTGTTTCCGGGGTAATGGTTTGTCATTCATAACGAGGCCCTCCTTACCACTAGCAGGTAAACTCATGATGATGAAATCAAGCAAGACGCCCTGACCCGGAGATTCCGAAAAGCCGCGTCGCTACAGACGCGGCTTACAGAACAACCGGGTGCTAGGCTTTGGCCGGGGTCTTCGCCGCAGGCTTCTGGTTCTTTTTCAGGAGCAGCCAGAGCGGACTTGCGATGAAGATCGATGAATAGGCTCCGAAGAGCAGACCGATAACCATAGCAAGCGAGAACATACGGATCGACTCTCCGCCCATAATCAGCAGGAAGAATGCGGCAATAAATACAGTGAAGGCTGTATAAAGAGAACGCATGAGTGTCTGCATTACACTTTTGTTAACCAGGTGCTTCAGATCCTCATACGACTTCTGCTTGCCGAAGCGCAGATTCTCGCGGATCCGGTCAAAGATAACGATGGTATCGTTAATCGAGTAACCGATAATGGTCAGCACCGCTACAATGAAGGTGATGTCTACCTCCAGACGGAAGATCGAGAAGACCGCCACTACCATGAATGCGTCATGAAGCAGCGCCACAATGGAAGCCAGCGCAAAACGCCATTCAAAACGGATACTTACATAGATGATAATCCCGATACTGGATAGCAGCACGGAATAGATCGCATTGCGGGCCAGTTCCTTGGCCATCTCAGTATCTACGGTATTGATTTCAAAAGACGCCTTGTCATCAATCTTGTTGATTGACTGCTTGAGGGTCTCACTTTGTGCATCACTCAGCTCTTGATCATAGCGGATGTTGACCCGCTTGTCGCCGATGGTAACGGTTGGTTCATGCTCGATGCCCGCACCCTTTAGAGCCGGCTGCAGCTCAGCCAGCGTGACACTCTTGGAGAGCGCTACGTCCACATTGGACCCGGCCTTGAAGTCAACGCTGTAGTTCAGGCCGAAGGTTGCCAGAAAGACGAGCCCCGCCACAGTAAGGGCAATCGAGAAGATATAGAAGAATTTACTTAAATGTACGAAATCAAGCTCTTTCTTAAAGCGCACTGATGTCACTCTCCTTTACCCCAAATTGCTTCGGCTTCTTGAGTGCGCCGGCTTTAACCAGCACTGTCAGCAGCCAGTGGGCAAAATAAAGGTTTGTTACGATACTTAGTACAATTTCCACGATCAGAATCAGTGCGAAGCCTTTAACCGCACCCGTACCGAAGGCGAACATGACAGCCGCTACGATAATAGTGGTTACATTCGCATCCATAACTGTACGGAAGGAGGTCTTGTTCCCTGCTTTGACGGAAGACATAATGCCCTTCCCGCTGCGCATTTCTTCCCTGATCCGTTCATTGGTAATGATATTGGCATCAACGGCCATCCCTATACCGAGGATGAACGCGGCGATCCCGGGAAGGGTCAGTGTAAAGTCTGCCAGGACAAATACCAGAATCAGCAGCCAGGTGTGCAGGATCAGCGCGAAGCTGGCCAGTACGCCCGGAAGACGGTACATAAGCAGCATGAAGATCAAAATAATCACAGAACCGACAATCCCGGCTCTGACGGTCTCATCCAAGGATTGCTTACCCAGTGTAGCCCCTACGCTCTGGGAATATTTCTCTGTCAGCTTCAGCGGCAAAGCACCGAGGTTGATGGTATCGGCAATCTCACGGGCTTCATCCAGTGTATATCCTCCGGAAATCGAAGCCTTACCATCGGTCAGGACAGCTCGTACCGTGGGAGGCGAAGATAACAGATTCTCATCCAGATAGATGGCGAGTTCCTTACCCAGCAGGCGCTCGGTAATCTCTGCGAATTTCTTCTTGTCTTTGATGGAGATGCTGATTTCGGGCCGGTTCAGTTGATCGCGTTGAACCTCTGCCGCACCTTCAACAAAGTCACTGCCTACAAGCTCAATCTTGCTGTATACCCCGGGAGCATCCCCTTCATTGGCACTGCGGAAGGTCAGAACTGCGGGTTCTTTCATTTTTTTGCGGACCTCTGCTTCGTCCGTCACACCTGCGATCTTCAGACGGATGCGGTCCGTACCTTCGGTGGTCACCTCAGGCTCGCTGGTTCCGAGTGCATTCGCCCGCTTCTCGAGGCTCTCTGCAGTCTTCTGCAGTGAAGCGCGGGTCAGAGTTCCTCCCGTATCCATTGGCTCGGCGTGGTACAGAATTTCGAATCCGCCCTTGAGGTCAAGACCCAGACGGACTCTGTCCAGCAGCCCGGGAGTAGTAAATACCATGACGCCGGTTAGAACGACCACGGTAATGATAAAGCTCATCATTCTCTTCATGCTCTAGCTAGTTCCCCTTTCATTACATCAATATTCCTATTATAGCTACGTGCGAAATGACCGTCAATTCAGAAGGAATGACGGTGTCTTGATTCACACAAAGAAACGGCAGGTTCTGCTGCAAAGCGAAGATACCTCCGTTTGATAGGACAAGTCTGAACACTCTTTACTTACTTTACTGCTTCCCGTACCCGTTTGCAAAAGAAAATCGTTCCTTTTGACAAATCCCCCCGTTAATTCAATCCCCGGTAGGCCGCCAAGGTCAGATAAGTCATATAACTGCCTGACTTGAGTGAATAAATGTCATTGACCAGCCTGTGCAGGGGAGGTCTTCCCTCCTTGGCATAATTGCGGCTGATGCAATCCCAAATATCCTTACCGGTCACATATTCATAGCCGAGGAGCCGGAATTCCTCCGCTTTGCTGATGCACATGGCTTCGATATCTTCACTAAGCTCGTCATATCTCCATTGTTCCGATTCCACGTGCAGGCACCTCCAAAGATTCCTCAATTACGTATGCTCAGTGGTACGTATTCGACCCTGCGCTCACACTTTCCTGCTTAAGACCAAAAAACTTGTCTACAGAATGCTTGTCATGCAGCGCACCTGTACCCGCATATCCTTATACAAGCCTGGCTTGGTTATGGCGGTAATTCACCTGCAGTTTCATCTCATATGTAGGAAGAAGGAGTGCCCTGTGAGGAAACAGACCTTTATACAAGGAACGATCATCCTGCTGCTCGCCGGTATCATTAACCGGATGCTTGGCTTCATTCCCCGGATTGCCCTGCCCCGGATCATCGGCGCTGAGGGAGTGGGTCTGTATCAGCTCGGATACCCGTTTTTCATTGTGCTCATTACGGTAATTACGGGGGGAATCCCGCTGGCGATTGCCAAGCTGGTTGCCGAAGCCGAAGGGGAGAACCGCCCGGAGCAGTCGCGCAAAATCCTGCAAACCGGCCTCGCTCTCAGCCTGTCGTTGGGCATTGTGTTCACCTTCGTCGCCCTGTTCAGTGCCTCTTGGGTATCCAGCGTTCTTCTGACGGACCAGCGTGTCTATTATACCTTCGTCAGCATGACCCCCATGATCGCCATCGTCGCCGTTTCATCCATCTACCGCGGATACTTTCAAGGCAGGCAGAACATGATTCCCTCAGCCTTCTCCTCCGTGCTGGAATCGGTCATCCGGATCTTCTTCATGCTGTGGTTCTCCTGGATGCTGCTGCCGAAGGGCATCGCCTTTGCAGCTGCGGGTGCGATGCTTGGCGTGACTGTGGGGGAGATCGCCGGAATGCTGGCCCTGCTGGGGCAATATTATTTTAACGACAAAAAAGACAGGTCTGAACTCCCGCCTAACGTGGAACCTATGGTTCAGGATACGCAGGGCAGTGCCGGACGCGAACCCGCGCAGACGACTACACCTGTCTTTAAGCGTCTCATCGGCATTTCAATACCGGTAACTGCCGGACGGCTGATCGGCTCATTCTCTTACCTTCTGGAATCGATTATTACCGTGCGCAGCCTCGCGCTTGCCGGAATCGCAGCCGCCGCCGCAACCGCACAATATGGTTCCTTGCAGGGAATGGTGATTCCGCTGCTGCTGCTGCCGGGTGTGCTTAGCTCCTCGCTGGCCGTCTCCCTTGTCCCTTCCTTATCCGAGGCCGCAGCCCGCAACGATTTGCCCACGATTCACAAAAGAATGCACCAGGCCCTGCGGCTCGCCATGGTGACCGGTGCCCCGTTTGCTGCTGTTATGTATATTCTTGCCGTACCGCTCTGTACGCTAATGTACGGCAATGCAGCGGATACGGCCCCTATGCTTAGGATGATGGCCCCGTTCGCTGTGTTTCTCTATGTCCAGGCCCCGCTGCAGGCTGCCCTTCAGGCCATGGACCGGCCGGGTAAGGCACTGATCAATACGCTGATAGGAGCCGTTGTCAAAATCCTGCTGATTCTCCTGCTGGCCTCCCGGCCTGAGTACGGCATTCTGGGCGCCATCATCGCCATTATGGTCAACAGCTTACTTGTCACGCTTCTGCACGGCTACAGTGTAGTCAAGCTGACCGCCATGTCCTTGCGCTGGTCGGACCCGCTCAAAATCATGGCCGCTACGGTCATCATGGCCGCCGGGATGTCGTATGTGTATACGTCCGTTCCGATCTCCCCGTCGCAGTGGATACAATTCTTAGCCGCTGCCTTCTGCGGCATGGCCATCTATCTGAGCATCTGCCTGTTATCCGGGCTGATCTCCAGGCGTGACCTGGAGCGTGTGCCCTTTTTCAGACGCTGGCGCAGTTAGGTTTGCTTCCCCTTATCCGGGCTGATCGGGGCAATATAGAGCTCTCCCTTATGATCCACGGAGCACAGGAAAACATCCCGGAAATCAGAGACACCCTTCTGCCGGATCTGGGTTCTAAGCCAGAACCGGTTCTTGCCGATCATCTCAAGATTGCCGTCCTGCACCTTCCCGTCCATAATCAGCGGAATCGGCAGTCCTTCATAACGGATCTTATGCTTCGGCAGCTTCACGGAAGCAGAGTCACCGCCGGATGATTCAGCATTACCGGAGTCCTTCTGGCTATCGCTGTTCTTCTCCTTCCGCTCTGCGCCGGAGCTGCTGTTGCCCGACTGATTGGATGAAGTGACATTCTGGTTCTTCTCGATCACCGTTAACTGCCCGCTTGTCTCCAGGATAGCGAACTCCACATCTGCCGGACTGACAATATTCTGCCCGCGGAGCTGCAGCAGCAGATCATCAATATTATACCGCTGCCGGCGCATTTCGCCCCGGTGAATCTTCCCGTCCGAGATCAGAATGCTGGGTCTGCCATCCACCATTAAGCGCAGCTTCCGGCTCTTCAGGCTGAGCTGTGCGACGATAACCTGAATCAGCACCAGAGTCGCCATAGGAACGACACCATCATAGATGGGGCGCTCGATATCCTCAATTACAAAGACACCAATCTCGGCAATCATGATGGAAATGGTCAGGTCAAATACAGACAGCTTACCGATTTCACGTTTGCCCATGATGCGCATGCTCAGGAAAATGAAGATATACATCAGCACGGTCAGAAAGATATGGATCGTAATATGCTGGAACATATTCTCTTCGCTCCCCTTCCGCTACTCCCCCATACTGGCGGATTAATGTACCCCTATTCTGACCTGACCGTAAAGGGAACATTCGGAAAGCTGCTGCTTAATTACTGGTAAAAGTCATACCGCCTATTCTTGTACTATTGGGGCAAGCCTTCCCATACAATAATTAGTATCCGGTTAACAAACTTTTAGGGGGTTTTACCATGTCTGTAATCAGGCGTCTATTCTCATGGAAAATATCTAGTCCGGTATTATCGGGTTTAATCCGCTCGTTCCTGTGGATGATGCTGGGTGCGTTCATCCTCTCCCTCCTGCTCTGGGGCAGTGGACTGCAGGAACAGGATCTCACCATGTACACCTACATTGTGCACGGCGTCGCTGCCGCATTCGGAGGCTTGACCGCAGGCAGTAGGGCCCTCCGCAAAGGCTGGTACCAGGGCGCACTCACCGGCTTGCTATACGGACTGGCTGTGCTGCTGATCGGATTTCTGGCTCTTGACAGTTCGCCGGGGGGAATAGACTTCCTGTGGGTTCTGGCGGCTGCAGGCATTAGCGCACTTGGAGGAATGTTTGGAGTTAATTTACAGAAATCCTAATTAATATAATTTTCGAAAATTGAAACCTTCCCTTGAAAATATGGTACACTACCTATGTCTGACTTCATATGAGCGATTATCAAGGAGGCTTCGAATGCTTTGCTGTACCAATCCATGAATCTTGTAGTAGTATATACCGTTGCCATTGTTGTGATCTTAATCTGGATCGGCGCACGGCGCAATCCGCTGATGGCCTTAGTTGAAATCGGGAGAGAGCTGCTGAGATCCTATAAATTCACACTCATTATTATAGGAATGTTCAGCATTCTTGCCCTGAATAAATATGAGCTGCAGATCGAAGAAAAGATGCGGCTGACCGCAGATTACACAGGTTTTATCTTCGGCCTGGAGGGGCATTTCGTCCGGATGGTTCAAGAGCTGTTCTACGCTCCCTGGCTGACACCGGTGATTGTCTTCTTCTATATCTTCATGCTGCAAGCCGTGCTGGCAGCCTCACTGGGGATCTATCTGCTGGACAAAAACCGTGTGATCCTCTATGCGACCTGCTACACCATTATTTTAACCTATGCTATCGCTATTCCGTTCTATCTGTACTTTCCGGTCAATGAGGTATGGTCCTATGCGCCTGCCGGGGTCCGGTTCATCATGCTGGATGTTTTCCCGAGGTTTGAACAGGAATACCGGCCGCTATCCGGCCTCAATAACTGCTTCCCGAGCCTACATACCGCTATCTCCGTATCCATGGCTCTGCTCGCTTACCGCTCAGGCAACCGCCGCTGGATGGTGATCAGTACAATCTCAGCCGTTATTATCGTTTTTGGAATCTTCTATCTCGGCATTCACTGGCTGACCGACATGATTGGCGGCACCCTGCTGGCTGTACTGTCCACGGCTATCGCCGTACCGCTTGCCAAGCTTACCCTGCGCAGCGGGGAACAGGGCTTGAGAGTGCGGGGCCGGGTCACCAATACACGTTAAGGCCCTCAATTCCGCATATGGCGTATAAAAAAAATCGGCGTTCTCTCCTAAGAGAAACGCCGATTTTTATGTAATTAAGCAGAGAGACTATTACATCTTGTCTTCTACTTCCACAACTGCGTGACTGATCGAGCCCCGGTCAAACGTCAATCGGGTCACATCATTAACCCGCAGAATAACGATGTCATCCGAAATCTCCATGATCGTTCCGTGCAGACCGCCGATGGTAACGACCTTATCGCCCTTCTTGAGCGCTTTGAGCATTCCGTTACGTGCCTTGGTCTTCTTCTGCTGCGGACGAATCAGCAGGAAGTAGAACACGACAAACATCAGTACAAAAGGACCTACAAGACCCAGAATACTGCCTCCGCCGCCGCCTGAACCTGCTGCCATATAAAACTGTGACATATCATTTCCCCCCTTTCAAGAATAAACATGAACACTCCGTACTCTCTAGAAGCCTTTTAGATTATCATATAATCCGTATTGTGCAAAAAACTCATCGCGAAAATCAAGCAGCCGATCTTCCATGATGGCTTCACGCACTTTACGCATCAATTCCAGCAGGAAGTGTAAGTTATGGTACGTTGTCAGCCGCAAGCCGAAGGTTTCGTCGGCCTTAATCAGATGACGCAGATAAGCACGGGAATAGTTCCGGCAGGTGTAACAGGTACACTCCGGGTCCAGCGGCCCGAAATCACGGGCATACTGGGCGTTACGCACGACGAGTCTCCCCTGACTGGTCATTGTTGTTCCATTACGGGCAATACGGGTAGGCAGAACACAGTCGAACATGTCTATTCCGCGGATTGACCCTTCCAGCAGCGCATCGGGTGAACCTACGCCCATCAAATAGCGCGGTTTCCCTTGCGGCAGCAGCGGAACCGTGTAATCCAGCACTTCATACATAAGCTGCTTGGACTCTCCGACGCTGAGTCCCCCAATAGCATACCCCGGGAAATCCATGGAAGTCAAATCAGCCGCGCTCTGGCGGCGGAGATCCTCATGCATGCCTCCCTGTACGATAGCGAACAGTCCCTGGTCATTCGGACGGGCATGGCTTCGGAGGCAGCGTTCGGCCCAGCGGGTGGTACGTTCGAGCGATTTCTTCACATACTCATATTCAGCCGGATAAGGCGGGCATTCATCGAAGGCCATCATAATATCGGAGCCGAGCGCATTCTGGACCTCCATAGCGACTTCGGGAGAAAGAAACTTCTTGTCCCCGTTCAGATGGGAGCGGAAATGAACCCCTTCTTCGGTGATCTTACGCATGTCGCTCAGGGAGAATACCTGGAAGCCGCCGCTGTCGGTCAAGATCGGGCGGTCCCAGTTCATGAACTTATGCAGGCCGCCCGCTTCGCCGATGATCTCATGACCCGGACGAAGGAACAGATGGTACGTATTACTCAGAATAATCTGTGCTTCCATCTGCTTAAGCTCTTCAGGACTCATCGTCTTGACAGTAGCCTGGGTGCCCACCGGCATGAAGGTCGGTGTCTCAATAATTCCGTGCGGGGTGTGGACTCTTCCGAGCCGTGCCCCGGATTGCTTACAGGTCTTAATGTGTTCGTAAGTGATTGCTGCCATTGGTTTAACCCTTCCTCTTGCTTAATAAATGAACATTGCATCGCCAAAGCTGAAGAACCGGTACTGCTGCTTAATCGCTTCTTCGTATGCGGCGAGAATCAGCTCCCGGCCAGCCAAAGCGCTTACCAGCATGACCAAGGTTGACTTGGGCAGATGGAAATTGGTGATCAGTGCATTGACGACAGTGAATTCATAACCCGGATAGATAAAAATATCCGTCCAGCCGCTGCATGCCTCAACCGGCCCGCCCTGGCATTGTCTGCCTACGGTCTCCAGGGTCCGGCAGGAGGTGGTGCCTACAGCTATGATTCTTCCGCCTCTTGCTCTGGCTTCATTGAGAGCATCCGCTGCTGCCTGCGACAGCTCGAAATACTCGGCATGCATGACATGCTCTTCCACGGTCTCGGCAGACATCGGACGGAAGGTCCCCAGACCGACATGTAGTGTGACATAGACGATATTCACACCGATAGCTGCAATCTGCTCCAGCAGCTCAGTGGTGAAATGCAGTCCGGCTGTCGGCGCTGCCGCCGAGCCTTCATGCCGGGCATACACAGTCTGATAACGCTCACGGTCATCCAGGGTTTCCTTGATATAAGGAGGAAGCGGCATGGAGCCGAGCCTGTCCAGAATCTCCTGGAAAATCCCCTGATAGATGAAGCGGAGTGTCCGCCCGCCCATATCTGCTTCATCTTCAATCACGGCACGAAGCTCTTCACTGAAGACAATGACCGCTCCGGTCTTCAGCTTCTTGCCGGGCTTCACCAGCGCCTCCCAGCGGTCCCCTTCGAGATTCTTAAGCAGCAGGACCTCCGCCTTGGCTCCGGTATCTTCCTTGACTCCGAACAGTCTGGCGGGAATAACCCGTGTATCATTAAGTACAAGCGTATCGCCCGGGCGGAACTGCCCCAGTATATCCGTGAAATGACCGTGGTCCAGTTGCCCGCTCTCCTTGTCTACCAGCAGCAGTCTGGATGAACTGCGGTCGGCAAGCGGAGTCTGGGCAATCAGCTCCTCCGGCAGATTGAAATCATAAAGTTCAACATTCATAATAGGATCTTCATTCCTTAATTCTTAATTATAGTAACGTTATTAAAATAGTGTTGCAATATTTGCTTATAATCATACCCTTTGTCGGCCATTCCCTTCACGCCCCATTGAGACATGCCGAGTCCGTGCCCGTAACCCCAGCCGATGAAATAGAAGCCCGGACTGCCGGTCACGACTCTTGCGGTCTGATCCGCACCCATCACAACCGTACCGCTGCCGCTGGACGTCACTTGGCCCGAGGCAGACAGTACTCCTGCCGGGCTGGTGCTGCCGATAGCAGCTGTAGAGCCGTCAGCGCCTAATACAGTATAACTTCCGGCAGGTACAATATCAAACAAGGTGCTAGGCAATCCGCCGAAGGAGGAACGGAACAGATCCGGGTACTTCACCTGCAGGATCTGGCCGTTCGCCTTGACCTCCACCGCTCTTCCTGAAGGCCCGCGCCGGGTAACCTCCAGAGTGGTTATAGAAGAGGGCAAAGTGCCGCTGGTCTTGCCGGCCAGGCTCTTCAGCAGCTCGGCTGAAGAATACGGACCCTTGATCCAGCTGTAGCTGCCGGATTCATAGACCTGATTCAGCACTACGGCGTTCTGTCCGGGATTCAGCTTGCCTGCCGGAGCAGCACTGCTGTCAACGACAGGCAGCGGCCGGATATTTACATCCTTGGCAGTGGCTGTGGCAATAGGGAGCCCTGCGGCTGTCTTGCTGCCTGTTAATTTGATGTTATCTTCCCGGGCATAGCCGGAGACGCCGTTGTCCAGCAGTACATAGTACCACTTCTTAGCCGAGCCCACCGCAGCCACATCCTCTGCGCTGGCCACACTGGTATAGTTGCCGCCGCTGTTCCATACCTCCGACGGATCAGCCGTAACGCCGCCGCTGTTCGAGGAGAATACCGCCTCCACAACCTTGCCGCCGCTCTGCAGCACTTCACCTGCGGTTGCATCAACCGCCTTGATGATTGTGGGTGCTTCTGCACTGATTCCGTTATAGACCTGGCTGAGCGTTGTATCCACCACATTGGCAACATCGAAGCGGTTCCCCTGGGACAGCGCGTAACTGCGTGCCGCTACAGCCTGGGCCTTCAGCGCCTCTTCCGGCCAGCCGGAGGATACCTCTCCCCCCACTACCGCATATAGATATTGCTCCAGCGGAACCACGTTAATGACAGACAATGAACCATTCAGATTCCCTAGCTCCATATCGCCACGGTAGATCCGCTTGGACCTTTCTGTAAGCATAATTCCCTTATCATTGCCGGACAAGATGAACTTCGCATCACTTCCGGATAACAGATAATGAAAGGCCTGGACTTCGCTGTTGAAATCGAGCCCTGCGTCCATGCGGATCATTACGCCGGGTGCACCCGGCGCCACAGGCGTCAGAGCAAGCTGAGGAAGCAACGCAGCTGCCGAAGCAGAGACCTCCGCAAGCTCGCTGTCACTTGACGCCTCTCCTACCCATACCTCGGTACGCGCACTGCCGCCCTCACCGGATATGAATACCGGCCAGGCATCTAAGCCGGCAGTGGTCAGGCTGCTGACTACCGCCTGGGCTTCCTCAAGTGTAGCGTAGGAGCCCGCAGACAGATGCTTGGTTCCGGCCACCGCAGGGATCTGCCCCTCAGGAATCGCCAGACCGGCCTTGAGGACTGCGTTCAGCCCGTTATTGGCTGCACTCTCACTGGCATAGCCTCCGGTATATAGCTGATATACCTTGGCGCCGCCTCTGGCAGCCATGAAGATCTGCGGCTTATTGGAAGAAGACTGGAGCTTCTTCGCCGCATCCGCAGCGCTCTGCCAGCTTGGCGTCTCCAGCACCTTCACCCGGAACCCGTCGAGACTGACACGGACCTTGTTCTGGGCCGGAACCGACAATAACGGGCTGCCGCCGGCTGCCGGAAGCAGGCTGAAGCTCTGCTCGGACTGCAGGGTTACCAGCGGTACAGTAGATTTATATTTGCTGCCAATATCGGCATACAGTGCAACCCGGATCGACCCGCCGGAATCGGCACGGGCGTGATCAGCCGAAATGAGCAGACTGCCTGCCGCAAGCAATGCAGCCAGCGCCCCCCGGCCCAGCAGCCCGATTCCTGTTGTTGTCCACTTCGCAAGTTTCATTGTAGGCCTCCTAAAAAGTATTAGTGATACATCTGCTTCGGTGTGTAGCCCAAACAATACGTAAGATCTTGTACTATGGGCAGGATTCTCAGTAATCAGTTAGGCTGCGGAGGAAGCGGAAGGCCAAGATGATGATAGGCCGCAGGCGTAACAATGCGCCCTCGCGGCGTACGCTGCAGGAAACCGATCTGCAGCAGATAAGGCTCGTATACATCCTCAATGGTCTGGCTCTCTTCACCTATCGTAGCAGCGATGGTATCCAGCCCGACAGGACCGCCCCGGAAGGAGCTGATCATGGATTGCAGCATCTTATGGTCAATGCTGTCCAGTCCCCGGGGGTCCACCTGGAGCATCTTCAGCGATTCGGCAGCAATCTCCGGGGTGATAATCCCGTCACCCCGGACCTGAGCGTAATCGCGTACCCGCTTCAGAAGACGGTTGGCAATCCGCGGTGTCCCCCGGGCCCGCAGGGCAATCTCTTCCGCTGCATCGCCCAGAATCTCAATACCCAGCAGTTCAGCATTGCGCGCCACGATGAAGCTTAGTTCATCGATAGTGTAATACTCCAGCCGGCTGACCACTCCGAAGCGGTCACGCAGCGGAGCAGACAGCAGTCCCGCACGTGTCGTCGCCCCAATGAGCGTGAAGGGCGGAAGGTCCAGCCGGACCGACCGTGCGCTTGGCCCCTTACCTATCATGATATCCAGCGCGAAATCCTCCATCGCCGGATACATGACCTCCTCCACCGTCCGGTGCAGACGGTGAATCTCGTCAATGAACAGCACATCACCTTCCTGAAGGTTCGTCAGCAGCGCTGCCAGATCGCCGGGCCGTTCAATCGCCGGACCGGAGGTGGTCCGCAGATTGACACCCAGCTCGTTGGCAATAATATTGGCCAGCGTCGTTTTGCCGAGACCCGGAGGCCCGTACAGCAGCACATGATCCAGTGCTTCACTGCGCATCTTCGCCGCTTCTATATATATTTTCAGGTTCTCTTTCACCTGGTTCTGGCCGATATATTCACCCAGATAACGGGGGCGCAGACTTAATTCCACCGCCTGCTCGTCCATCATCAGATTAGCCGATATAATCCGGTCATCCATTCTTCCTCACTCCGTTCTTCAGGGACCTATTTGGCGGTATACAGCAGCCCCAGCGCCTTCTTCATCAGCACATCCACCGGTCCGGCATCCGTGCCTTCCTGCTTCATCTTCAGATACACCCTGTCCAGCTCGGCATCGGTGTAACCGAGCGCCTTCAGCGCATCCCTGGCTTCTTCCCACGGCAGCGCCTCCGCCTTGCTCTGCGCTTCAGCCGCTACTGCGAACAATCCCGTCTGCAGGGCTGCCCCGCCGAAGCCGTCCAGCTTGTCCTTCAGATCCAGAATCATCCGCTGCGCCGTCTTCTTGCCGATCCCCGGCAGCTTCGTCAGGAAGGTGATATTCTCCTGATAGATGGCCGCGATCAGCTGGTCCGGCGTTCCGCCGGTCAGAATGCCCAGCGCAACGCGCGGGCCGATGCCCGATACCTCAATCAGCTTGCGGAACAGCCGCTGCTCCTCGCGTGAAGGGAATCCGAACAGCAGTGTAGCATCCTCGCGGGTCTGGTAATGAATGAACACAGTCACCGGACCCTCTGTCTTGGCAAAAGCATACGGGTTCGGGCAGAATACCCGGTACCCCACGCCCTGTACATCCAGCACAACATATTCCGGCTCCAAATGGGCAACCGGCCCTCTAAGAAAATCTATCATTTTCGCAATACCTCATTTAATTTGGAATTAAGACTCACAGAATGGGCATGGCATACCGCCACCGCCAGCGCATCCGCCACATCATCGGGCTTCGGCACAGCCGTCAGCTTCAGCAGCAGCTTAACCATCTCCTGCACCTGCTTCTTCTCCGCCTTGCCGTAACCGACTACAGCCTGCTTCACCATCATCGGGGTGTATTCCGCCACCGGAAGCCCGCGCTGCACGGCTGCCAGAATCAGCACCCCGCGTGCCTGCGCCACCGGCAGAGCCGTGGTCACATTGCGGCTGAAGAACAGCTTCTCTACCGCTACCGCATCCGGCTTATATTTATCAATCAGCTGCACCATGCCTTCATAGACATGCAGCAGACGTTCTTCTTCCGGGGTATGTGCCTCTGTCTGGATGCAGCCGTATTGGACCGGTGTTAATTTGTTGCCGACCTTATCGACAAAGCCAAAGCCGACAATCGCCAGCCCCGGATCAATCCCCAAAATGCGCAAGATCCTTCTCTCTCCTCTATGCCCGGGCGGATACTCCGGCCCTAAAGCGAACATATGTATTCCTTCCACCCATTATAGCAAAAAAAATTCCCCGGGAGACAAAAAGTTTGTCCCCGGGGAAATGAAACATGCATAACACAACAAAGACCCGCAGGCACCTGCGTGCCACGAGTCTTCATGATACTAACTCTATAGTCTCTCCCTCACTCCGCATGCATCACCTGTTCAGAGGAATCACGCGCATAGTCGCTGAAGGTGGAGAGCACGCTGTTATACTCCTCCAGATCCTGCACCCGGATGCCCTGATGAAGCTGCTCCCAGATGCCCTTGGGCAGAGAGGATTTGATGGAGCCCATGTCCATCTGGAAAAAGGTCTTCATCACCCGCTCCGCCTCGGGCGGGCCTTGGAACAAGGTCAGGTTGCCCTGCTCGTCCACTCCGAAGTAGGCTTCCTTCTTGGTCAGCGGCGACAGATCATTGACCCGCTGCTCCAGCCATAGATCCCCTTCCCGGCTGAGCCAGCCGCTCCAGCCCGCATGCCGGACTATAAGCTCCTTAAGCTGGGCCGGGGTCTGCTTGCCGGGCAGGGTCTGCACCTCTTCACCGGCTACATAGAGCGTCTTGAGATGCACCGTTCTGCTAACGGCTTCCTTGCCCACAGCCTTCAGCAGCTCTTGACTATTCATCACGGCAGCATCCACTTCGGTATCATCGTCTGTATGGTTATATACGGCGGCTACAGCCGGTAAGCTGCTTCCGGGTTCCAGATTCCGCCCTGCGCTTCCGCTCAGGAATGACGAAGATTTAAGCAGCGTACTGATCTCTTCCGGAACCTGCATGCCGCGCCAGGCGAGCAACGTCAGCACGAGGCATGCCGCACCAACCCAGGGAGCTTTTTTCCAGCGTCTCCACCGCCGCCACAATTGTTTTTTCAGGCGAAAAGCATTCACGTTAATCCCTTCATTCTGCTTTTTTCCTATTGTGACCTGTGAAGGGATCATTTATGCGTAAATGCTTGAAATTCATCCCAGCCTGAATCTAATCCGTGAGCTACGGATTCTCAATTGCTCCAAGGAACAGCACGACCCCGGTCTGCGTATCCCTGATCATGAACAGGAACGGCCGGTTGACGTTCATTTCAAAGGGCGCATCTACAGGGGGCGCTGATCCGGCGCGCATATCAATGACAGTGGAAGCCGCCGCCTCCGTTCCCCGCTCGTTCACATCGATATATGTTTTGTGGATGACCTGCTCGAAGTAGATCGGGCTGTCCAAATCTGCCAGCAGGGAGAAATCCCCCCGGCTCGGATCAAAAGCAAGCTTCACACCCAGTGTCTGCAGGACCTTGGAGAGTTCTGTGCCATAGCTGGCCGTGAACCTTGGCAGCCAGAGCGTCCCCCGGGAACTGGAGAAACCCTTATCCAGTAGCAGAGTCCCCTGCTCCAGATGACCCACAAGCTCCGCGAGAGAAGATGGCTCACCCGGAAGGATCACGACCATCTCCAGCTCTCCCTCTCCGTAGGGAAGCTTAACCGCCTGCCAACCGTCATGAGCTGCATACTCGAACATACCGCTCCGCTTCATCATCATCACCTGCACTGCCGGTCCGTCCGGAGGATAAAAGTCCGCCTGCTTCGTAGCCTGTTCCTCGAACACATCCGTCCAGGCACCTTGAAAATACAGCGCATTGACAAGGACGGCAACAGCCTGCGGTCCTGGCGGCTCCGTGAGTATCTCCTGAATCTTGTCCCCCGAATGGTCTGCCACCCATCCGTTAATCTCCTTCACAGACTTCTCTGCCGACAGGTCGGCAGTCTTAATCTGCGCGTCATAGAAATCCTCACCGGTCTTGAGATAGTCCCTGCGCAGCGTCAGACCCTTCATACCCCAGACCGAATTCGCGATCTTCAGCTCCCCGCCCGTTCCTCCATGACTTATGAGCTTCATTAATAACTGATGGCCGGTATTCAGCTTCTGCCGTTCATCCGGCGCATAGCCCAGCAGCTTCCCCAGCTCCTCTGCCGTCTCTCCGGCACTGCCGTTATAGGCCAGGGCCAGAGCGGCAGCAACACTGTACGGGGATATCGTCAGGTTCCCGCTCCCTTGCTTCCATAACTGGCTGAACAGCTTCACACCCAGCTGGTTGCTGCTGTCCGTCAGACGCGAACCGAGCTCTGCTGCGGCAGCCTGTCTCTCCGCATAATTCATGCCCGAACCTCCTTCACTGCAGCCGCCCAAGAGCAGCACGGTTAGTATAAGTGCGGATAATCTTCTGCCCATGCCAATCTCCTCCCTGTATCTCCGTAACCTCTCTACCCACTGACGCTGCGGATTGGGAAAAGTTGCAAATTCTTAGCGGCAGGCATCCAAAATTGCTATTCATTATATTGAAGGCTTATCTTTCTATGCCATCATTTGCTATACTCTATATTAACGAAAAAAGTTAAAAACTAAAACAAAGGGGATATCCTTGATGATTATTCAGCCAAAAACACGCGGCTTTATCTGCACAACAGCTCACCCGGAGGGATGTGCCGGACAAATACAGGAACAGATCGATTATGTACGGTCCCAAAAGAAGCTTACCGGCCCGGTGAACGTGCTGGTCATCGGCGCTTCCACAGGCTATGGACTGGCTTCACGGATTGCCGCTGCCTTTGGCGCAGGCGCGAACACTATCGGCGTCTTCTTCGATAAGGCCGCTGAAGGCACCCGCACCGCTTCCGCAGGCTGGTACAATTCTGCTGCCTTTGAACGTGAAGCGGCCAAGCAGGGGCTGAAATCCTTCAGCATCGTCGGCGATGCCTTCTCGAATGAAATTAAGACCAAGACGATTGAGCTGATCAAGGCCGAATTCGGCACCGTTGATCTGGTCGTGTACAGCGTGGCCTCCCCGCGCCGCACCCATCCGGTAACCGGAGAAGTGTTCTCCTCGGTGATTAAGCCGGTAGGCCAAGCCTATTCGAACAAGACGATGAACTTCCACACCGGAGAGGTCTCCACCGTTACCATTGAACCGGCTACAGAGGATGAAGTCCGCCAGACCATCGCCGTAATGGGCGGGGAAGACTGGGGCATGTGGATCAGCCAGCTGCAGGAGGCTGGTGTGCTTGCAGACGGAGCAACTACCGTGGCGTACTCTTATATCGGACCCAAGATTACGCATCCTATCTACAAGGATGGAACCATCGGCCAGGCGAAGAATCATTTGGAGCAGACCGCCATTGCCTTGAACGAGCAGCTCTCCGCCACAGGAGGCCGGGCCTTCGTATCCGTGAATAAGGCACTGGTTACCCAGTCCAGCTCGGCTATTCCGGTAGTGCCGCTGTATATCTCCGCCCTGTACAGAGTTATGAAGGAGAAGGAGCTGCACGAGAACTGCATCCAGCAGATGTACCGTCTGTTCGCAGACCATCTGTATAACGGCGGTGAAGTCGCTGCGGACGGCAGCCACCTGATCCGTATTGACGACTGGGAGATGCGCGAGGATGTGCAGATCGAGGTCATGAGACGCTGGAATGAGCTGGAGACGGATAATGTGCCTGAGCTGGCGGATCTGGCAGGCTATCAGGACGACTTCTTCCATCTGTTCGGCTTCCGTACCGAAGGCGTAGACTATGACGCTGAGACAGACCCTGCCGTAGAGATTCCTAATATGGTATAAAAGCTTGACGTTTGCTGTACGCAGTGCATGGAAGCCGCCCCCTCCCGGGAGCGGCTTTCTTTGCGTTCTATCCAGCCTGTGGAGCGGCCTGCGCCATGAATGGTCACAGCCACGCCGGCCTATTCGTCCCGGAGCCGCTTCCGGTACAGCACCACAGACACAAGGGTCAGCACGGCTGTCCACGCCGCAATGATTAGAAGAGGCGGCCACACCTCCCCCGCCGGATAACCGGCTGGGCTCAGGTTCAGCAAGTGCACCAGCTGGCTGCTTGGCATGTAATCCAGCACTCCGAACACCGGATAATTCTTCGCCAGTACGGCACCCCAAGGTGCGCCCATGAAGATGAAGGCTACCGGAATGATCGATAAGGACGCATCCAGTAAGGTTTTGGAATAGAGACCACAGATCGTCCCGGCTGCCGTGTAGAGAACAATGGAAAGAACGATCGCGGCTACGAATACCCCTATATTTGCAGGCTCATAGCCAAACAATAGTGTAGAGATCGTGAGAACCACCGTCGACATGACAAAGACCAGACTGCTTTTGCCCATCAGCACATCCATTGTTGTAGCCGGAGTCATCATGAGTGTCCGCAGCGTGTTACGCTCCTTCTCTTCCGCAATCAGGCAAGCCTGGGCGAAGCAGGTCAGCAGGACAAACGAGCTGTTGAACAGAAATCCGGCGGCTCCCGGCAAGGATGCACCTGCGCTTTTGAACAGCAGCGCAAACAGAATCGGAAACAGCAGCATAATGGACAGCGCATAATTGCGCGAGAATTCCTTATAATCCTTCACAAAGATCGCGCTGGCCCGCTTATAGGAGATGTTCATAGCAGCTCACTTCCCGTCATTTTGATAAAAATATCACCCAGGCTAGGTTCCTTCGTCTCTACCCGTTCAATGAGTCCCCGCTTCATCCAATCCGCGATCCGGTCCGCCGTGTCCCCATCCACCGGAAGCTCATAAGCCTCTCCGCTGGTAAGCTCCACCCGGATCAGGTTCTCGCGGTGCTGCCGCTTCAGCTCCCTTGGTGATCCGATGGTCTGGATGCGTCCCTGATAGAGAATCGCCACACGGTTACAGAGCAGCTCCGCCTCCGCCATATCATGCGTCGTGATGAAGATGGTCGTGCCCTTCTCATTCAGATAACGTAAGCCTTTATAGATATGCGCTGAATTCACCGGGTCCAGTGCCGAGGTCGGCTCATCCAGGAACAACAGCTCCGGCTCATGGATAATGGCGCAGGCCAGCATCACCCGCTGACGCATCCCTTTGGACAGCGTATTTGTTTTCTTCTTGCGCTCACTGCTTAAATTAACGAACTGCAGCACCTGATCCACCGCAGAACGGGGAAGATCGTACAGCTTCCGGTACAGCTCCAGATTCTCCTCTATGGACAACCGCTCGTACAGGCCGCTGTTATCAGTCAGAATGCCAAAACGAATCTTCTGGGCCGACTGCTGCATCGCCTCCGCCGGCTGATCGAATACTTTGGCCACTCCGCCTGTCGGCTTCAGCTGTGCAGTCAGAATCTTAATCAAGGTGGTTTTGCCTGCACCGCTCGGACCGAGGAACCCGAAAATCTCCCCTTTTGGAATACTGAAGGACACCTCTGTCAGCGCATCTCTCGCCCCGAAGGTCTTGCGGATCTGTTCTACCTGAATAACCGCCATCTCACCACATCCTTATGTTGTTGATGGCTTAACGTTATCCAGAATTCAGCCTTTCTGCCACCAAAACCGGGTGAATGGTACCCATTCCGGCCTGAACGGTACCTTTTACAGCTTAAGCAGCGCCTTAAGTTCCTGCAATTTGGAGCGGGATAACGGAACCACGGCCTCCTTGCCGGTGTTCAGCCGCAGACTGTAGCTGTTCTTCGTCCAGGTAATGATCTCGCGTACCTTTTGCAGATTGACGATGTAGGAGCGGTGGCACCGGAAGAAACCGAAATTCAGCAGCCGCGCTTCAAGCTGGGTCAGGGTCAGGGCACAGTCATAATGCTCACCGCCGACATGTACCAGGATAGAGCCTTCTACACTTTCAATAAAATCAATCTCGGGCGGATCAAATAAAATCACCTTATCCTCCCGTTTGGTCGAGACCTTCTGCAAGGTGATGTTCGCCTCATCCTGCTTCACTGCCTCCTGCTTGTCCTCTTCCGAATCGCGGATATCCAGCTGATGAAGCCCGGACCCGCTCAGCCGGTAGATGACATCACAGGAGATCAGCGCATCCTCCAGATTCGAGGTCAGAATGAGTATCCTTTTCTGCTGCGACAGGTCATCCAGTATCCGCTTCAGCTGGCGGCGGTCCTGCTCCTCCAGATAGAAATACGGCTCCTCCAATACGAGCGTGGACTGATGGGCGAAAAAGGCCCGCAGCAGGGTCACATACACCCTTTTCGAAGAGCTGAGCTGCATCAATCTGACCTTACGTTCCTCCTTAAGCGCAAAATAATCCGTTAACACAGCCGCCCGCTCCTCGCGTCCCGACATTCGGATCAGAAACGAGATTAGCTCCTCCACCGTCAACCGCATATATTCGTTCTGCCCGGCCCACGACAAATAATTGCCGGATTCCCTGGACAATTGCTCCATTAATAACTGCTTGCGCCTCAAATCTGTGATAATACCAACCGAAGGGTTCGCAGACAGGTCAAGCTCGAGCTTCGGCATAATTAATTCTCCGTCTTCATATATAGGTTGAAATTGCATATCTTCCTCCCGCTCCAGGCTCTCTAGGATATATAATGCAATTATAGAGTTATGCCATGTATTTGTCAGGTACGGCCACTATCAATGCACAGAGGAAGGCGGATTTCTGCGATGGGACTGCATGCTCAAGGTTTTATCATCTCTTTACTCGTACTACTGCCGAATCTAATATTCATGTTCTTCCCGCCCCGGAGTGCTCCCGGCTCCCTGGACTCCGTCCCGCTGGTCTTCACGCTCCTGGAGCGGGCAGGCCAGATCACCTGCTTCATGATGCCCATACTTTTCGGCCGAATGATTGCTGCTCAGCCCCTGGGAGTATCTGCTGTACTGATGGCACTATGTATGCTGGTTTACTACGGCTGCTGGGTGCGCTATTACCGGAGCGGGAGAGCTTTTGCGGTGCTGTTCAAGCCCTGGCTGGGCATCCCCGTTCCAATGGCCGTCTTCCCGGCCCTCTACTTCCTGCTGCTTGGCGTATGGCTCCAGTCCTGGTTATTCGTTGTTCCGGCCTGTCTGTTCGCCGCCGGTCATTTAGCCATCAGCTGGAGCGTCTACGGGCAGGTCCGTTCATAGCAGATCCGCAATATAACTATAGTTTTGTGCAACAAACCTACAGCTTGATCGGCTTATACTATGGTTAAGCACACTATAGCGATATGATGGAGGTTATGGCGGGTATGATGAACTGGGAGCAGGCAATTGAGCAGACGCTTACGACTACGCGGCTTAATGTGAAGCGATTTGGGAAGAGTTTTCCGATTGTAAGTATGGAGGACGGCAAATATCATCTGACCGACCACACCAACTGGACGGAGGGCTTCTGGCCCGGCATTCTGTGGCTAAGCTACGAATACAGCCGGGACCCGGAGATTCATGCCGCCGCCATCCAGGCGACAGATTCCTTCAGAGGGCGCATGCTGAACGGGCAGGCGCTGGATCACCACGATATCGGCTTCCTGTACTCGCTCTCGGCCAAGGCCCGCTGGATTGCAGACAAGGATGAAGCCTCGCGTCTGCTCGCCTTGCAGGCAGCGGACCAGCTGATGAAGCGCTGGCGTCCCGGTCCGCAGCTCTTCCAGGCTTGGGGACCCGAGGGCGATGCAGACAACGGCGGACGGATCATCATCGACTGCCTGATGAATCTTCCGCTCCTCTGCTGGGCCAGCGAACAGACCGGCGACCCGGTCTATGCCAGGGCTGCCCGTATCCACGCCGAGACAAGCCGCCGCTTCCTGGTGAGGGGCGACGACTCTTCTTACCATACCTTTTACTTCGACCAGCAGACGGGGGATGCCCTTCGCGGAGGTACGGCACAGGGGTATCAGGACGGCTCCACCTGGACGCGGGGGCAGGCCTGGGGCGTCTATGGCTTCGCTCTCGCCTACCGCAGCTTCCAGGATCCGCATTATCTTGAAACCTCCAAAAGAATGGCCCGCTACTTCGTGGAGCATCTCCCCGCCGACCATGTGGCCTATTGGGATTTCGATGCCCCGCAGGAGGATGGCACCCCGCGCGACAGCTCCGCTTCCGCTATCACCGTATGCGGACTCTTGGAGCTGCTGGAGCATCTGCCGGAGAATGATCCGGAACGGGACTATTTCAGGGACGCCGTGAACAAATCCATGGACTCGCTGATCAATCACTACTTCACCGCAGGCCACCCATTAGAAGAGGGATTTCTGCGGCACGGCTCCTATTCCGTCAGAGGCAACGCCTCCCCGGATGACTTCATGATCTGGGGCGATTACTTTTTCCTGGAGGCGTTGCTGCGTCTTGCGCGGGGAATTCCGGGGTATTGGTATGAGCGGGGGGACAGAGTGAAGTGATATATTATCCAGATTTTAAGGGACGAATGTAGAACAAAATCACCCTGCGGGTGAACGATGCTAATCCCTCTCTCACCGGCCGCTTTTAAGGGGCAGTAATGTTGCACTTTGGCAGGATTCCTCTTCAAATTGAACCGTTCGTAAGCTCTGCGAATATCGCCAATTAAACGGAAATCAAATGGAAATCCAGAAAAATATTGTCTAGCGGACTTTTGTAGCGTATAGTATATTCCCATGTTGGAAGGGAGAGATTACTATGCTGAACAGGATTGAATCATTTCAAGGCTCCAGGCATTTCCGGCTGCAATCTATTGCGGATAGCGTAGTTGCAGCAATTGCGGCTCCAGGCACAGGCTCACTCGCAAACGCGGCCATTATTGACCTGGGGGGACTCACTCTGGTAGTGGACACATTCGCGACGCTGGAGGCGGCTCAGGATTTGAAGGCTGCTGCTGAGCATCTCACAGGGAACCCTGTATCCTATGTAATCAACACACACTGGCATAGCGATCATACCACTGGCAATCAGGTGTTTGTGCCTGACGCCCGGCTGATTTCCACATCCGGGACCCATGAGATCATGAATACATTCGCCAGAGACCGGGTAGCCCAGTACCAGAACAACAGGGAGAAGATGCTAGAGGCGATCGGAGAAGCTGAATTGCAATGCGAGCAGGAGACAGATACTAAGCTGCAGCAGGAAATGGCCTGGGAGAATGCAACGGACCGTGAATTCGTGAATATGCTGCCGCAGCTGGTGCATACGGTGCCGACGATAACTTTTGACCGGCAAATGACCATTCACGGCAGCAACCGCAGCGCCCAGCTCATTACATATGGCGGAGGGCATACGCAGAGCGATGCTATTGTGTACCTTCCTGAAGATAAAGTGATCATCATCGGGGATCTGGTGCTCTCGAACCACCATCCGGTGCTGGCTAATGCCAACCCTCAGGAGTGGCTGCATATTTTGGAGCAGATTGAATCGCTGGACGTGGAGACAATTATACCGGGGCATGGTGAAGTTTGCTCCTTGCAACAGCTTCATGCGGTGAAGGGGTACATAAGCAGAATGATCGCCATCGTGACCGAGGCCGTCCAGAAACAGCAGAGTATTGAAGAGATCGAAATACCTGAAGAATACCAGACTTGGTACTTCACAACCTATTTCAAGACAAATTTAAATAAGCTCTATGACCTGATTACTGCATCAGGGGAGTAACGGAGAGCATTCGATGTACATCGTATAACCAGACGAGGCAAGAAAAGAAGAGCATTTCCCTTCTTTTCTTGCTTTTCTCTATGCAGGCTGTGCCTTCCTAAGTACAAAACATAGCGTGTCTGCTCCCCCCGTATACGGACTCCCGCAACTATCATCGTAAACACTGTCCAGTTGGAATCCCCAAAGTATGACTTCATCCACAAGGATTCTCTATGTGTGTCTTCAGGCACAGTATGATTAAAATAAAAGTTGCTGCTGCGGGGCAGTGAGCCCGATCGCATACCGCTTCCACCCTGTATGACTTCCAACCATCCTCCCCCGCTAACTTCCCTTACACCCTCACCCATGTTATATATGTACTTAACTGAACAAGATAAGGAGCCCCATAAATATGTCCAGAATCATGATTGTGGAAGATGATCCGAAGATTGCAGACCTGCTGCTGTCAGCGATTGAGAAGTATGGTTATGAGGGGGTTAGGGTCAAGGACTTCCGGCTGGTGCTGCTGGAATTCGAACAGGTACAGCCGGATCTGGTGCTGCTGGATGTGAATCTGCCCAGCTATGACGGTTATTACTGGTGCCGCCAGATCCGCAAAGTCTCCACTTGCCCTGTGCTGTTCATTTCGGCGCGGGACGGGGAGATGGACCAGATTATGGCGCTGGAGAACGGCGGGGATGATTATATTACGAAGCCCTTCCACTCCGGGATTGTACTCGCCAAAATCCATAGCCACCTCCGCCGGGCTTACGGGGAGTATGCGGCTAAGCGCGAGGAGCTGATGCTGGAGAAGGAAGGGCTGATTCTGTATCCTGAAAGGCTTGAACTGCAATATGGGCAGGCGGTCGTGCCCCTTACCCGCAAGGAATCGGATCTCATCGAGAGCCTTATGGAGCGTTACCCGAGGGTCGCCAGCCGGGAAGCTCTGCTGGAGAAGCTGTGGGACCCGCAGGCTTTTGTGGATGAGAACACGCTGAACGTAAACATCGCACGGGTCCGCAAGAAATTCCAGGAGCTGGGGATGGAGGATGCCGTGCTTACCGTCAGAGGTTCGGGGTACCGGCTGAACAACAGCTGGTCAGAGGCCCGGCCATGAAGCTGTTTCTCCGTGAGCATGCGTTGTTATTAGCTGTACAGATCGTGCAATTTGGGGCTATGCTGTCCATTTACTGGCTTGACGGCTACCGCGATCTGCCGACCGCGCTCTATGCGGTCTTTATTGGCTTCTTCTTTCTCGGCTGCTACTTGATCTATCAATACATCAGCAGGCGCCGCTATTATCATCGCCTCAGCAGGCCTCTGGAGACACTGGATGAATCCTTTCAGAAGCTGGAGAACCACCCTGTATCCACAGCTCTGGAGCAGCTGCTGCACACCCAATACCGCTACTATCAGCAGCAGCTGACGGCGGTGAAGCTTCAGCAGGAGCAGCATCTGACTTTTATCGACCAATGGGTTCATCAGATGAAGACGCCTTTGTCGGTCATCGAGCTGACCGTGCAGAATATGGACGAGCCCGAGTTTGCCAGCATCCGTGAGGAGCTGGAGCGCATGCGCAGCGGACTTCATACCGTGCTGTATATGGCCAGGCTGCGGGCTTTTGAGAAGGATTTCCATATCAAGCCTGTCAGCCTGCCGAAGCTGGTGAACGAGGTTGTCCATGATCACAGACGCCTATTTATCCGCAGCCATATCTTTCCCGAGGTCCAAGCCTCCACTCCAGACATTACCGCCCAGACCGATGAGAAATGGCTGTTCTTCATGCTGTCGCAAATTATGAACAATGCCATCAAATATTCAGCGGCGGATAACACAGAGAACGGCCGGAAAATCACGGTATCCTGCTATCTCAGAGGAATGGATGCCGTCATTGAGGTTAAGGACCGGGGGATCGGTATACAGGCGTCTGATCTCAAAAGGGTATTTGACCCTTTCTTCACCGGTGACAACGGGCGCGGACTGCGGGAGTCTACAGGAATGGGGCTGTATTTGACGAAGGAGTCCGCAGACCGTCTCGGACACCGGCTTGAGCTGGAATCGGCGGCTGGTGAGGGAACGGTGGTGCGGATTATTTTGGCGGCGAATCCTTTGCTTACAGGCGTGTAATAAAAGTGAAATCTAAATCGATAGATGAGATGCTGCCGTCTCCGGTATATTGGTTACAGAACAAGTGTGTTGCACACATGGAGGGGGAGTACAGCCATATGCTGGAGGTAAACAAGGTCAGTAAAATCTATGAAGGAAATGTGGCCTACCGGGCATTGACCGATATTGATTTAACCATTGCCGCCGGAGAATTCGTAGGGATTATGGGGCCTTCGGGAAGCGGCAAAACCACGCTGCTGAATCTGATTGCCACCGTTGACGCTCCGACTACCGGAAGCATCAGGATTGGCGGCAAGGACATCGGCACACTGGACAAAAATGAACTGGCGGTATTCCGCCGCCGCGAGCTGGGCTTTGTCTTTCAGGATTTCAACCTGCTGAACACCCTGACTGTAGAAGAGAATATTGTGCTTCCGCTGACACTGGACGGAACCCGGGTCAGTGAAATGAAGCAAAAGGCCCGGGAGATTGCCGGAAAGCTGGGCATCAGCGCCATTATGAAAAAACGCACCTATGAGATCTCCGGCGGACAGGCCCAGCGGACAGCAATCGCCAGAGCCATGATTCATTCTCCGAAGCTGCTGCTGGCGGATGAACCTACCGGCAATCTCGATTCCAAAGCCGCCAGAGATGTGATGGATCTGCTGGAAACGCTCAACCGGGAGCAGTCCACGACGATGATGCTTGTTACCCATGATGCTGTAGCCGCCAGCTATTGCCACCGTGTCGTCTTCATTAAGGATGGCAGGTTCTATACGGAGATTCACTGCGGGGATAACCGCCAGAGCTTTTTCCAGAAAATTATCGATACACTTTCGCTGTTAGGGGGATATAGCCATGACGTTCCGCCAGTTCGCATTCCGTAATGTCTCCCGGAACAAACGGCTGTACACCGCTTATTTTCTCAGCAGCATGTTTACCGTGATGGTCTTCTTCACCTTCTCCATCTTCGCCTACCATCCGGTACTGAGCGGGGAACATATTCAATCCAGTGCGGCTCTTGCGCTTTCGGTCTCCAAATGGGTGATCTATGTGTTCTCCTTCTTCTTCGTGCTCTACTCCATGAGTGCATTCCTGCAATCGCGGAAACGGGAGTTCGGGCTGATGATGATGCATGGCATGACCGTCCGGCAGCTCCGGCGGATGATCTTTCTGGAGAATATGATCGTCGGGTCAGGCGCCACGGTCAGCGGCATCGGACTAGGCCTTATCTTTGCCAAAGGAATTCTGCTTGCCGGGGAGAATGTGCTTGCGCTTAATGAGCCGCTGCAATTCTATTTCCCGTTCAAGGCGATGGTGCTGACACTGATCTCCTTCCTGCTGCTGTTCGTCCTGATCTCCCTGTTCATCTCTACGGTGCTGCGCAGCGGCAAGCTGATCACGCTCATCCATTCAAACCGTCAGCCCAAGCCGGAGCCGAAGGCCTCGCTTCTGCTGTCTTTGCTGGTGGTAACGCTGCTGGGAATCAGCTACTTCCTGTCCCTGCGGGCGAGTGGTCTGAGTGTGGTGGTGCTGCTCGCGCCGGTGGTCATTATGGTGTCGATCGGTACCTATCTGCTGTTCACCCAGCTCAGTGTGTACCTGATCCGTAAGCTGAAGACGCGTGAGCAGCTATTCTGGCGCAGAACCAATATGCTGCTGCTCTCTGATCTTTCCTACCGGATGAAGGACAACGCGCGTTCCTTTTTCCTGGTCGCCATCATCTCTACCGTATCCTTCAGCGCGATAGGAGCTTTATACGGATTCCAGTCGATGATCAACGGAGCGCTTACGCAGAAGAACCCTTATCTGTTCACCTATCAGTCCCTGGACGGGGACAGCAAGGCACAGTCCCATATACAGCTAATTGACCAAAGCCTGGGCAAAGCCGGGATTGCTGCCGAAAAAATGAGTCTGAAGCTTAACTATTATAAGTCTGCGGATAGCGGCCGGACACTGATTCTGGTGAAGCAATCCGAATACAACAGCGTAGCCGAGCTGCTGGGGCTAAATCCCATCCGGCTTACCGCAGGGAAAGCAGCCGTTGTAGATTTCGGCCTGTCCCGCGAGGGGGAAGAAATGCTCAACCAGCCGGTCGAGCTGCAGCCAGGACTCGTCATCGAGGCGGATCAGGCTGTCGTATCTTGGGCCGTACGGGGAGTCAGCGGTTATTACGTCGTCCCCGATGAGTGGACCCGCAAGCTTGGACAGCCGCTCAAAGTGAGCCGTTATTATGCATGGCACGGTGCGATTGGACAGCCGGGAGCAGAGAAGGCAGGCGCAAAGCTGACGAATGAGCTTCCCTACGATGAGCAGTATATTTTCTATGCGCTCGAGTATTTGACCTCCAAGACCAATGACAGCTTTGGCCCCGTTATGTTCATCGGTTTTTTTGTCGGAATCGTATTTTTCGTCTCTGCCGGCAGCTTTCTCTATTTCCGGCTGTACAGCGATCTGGATGAGGACAAGCAGAAGTTCAAGGCCATCTCCAAGCTGGGGCTGAGTGACAAAGAGCTTCGCCGGATATTGAACCGCCAGATCAGCCTGCTCTTCTTCGCGCCGATCGTTGTCGCGCTTATCCATGGAGCCGTTGCCCTTACGGCGTTGTCACATATGTTCCAGTACTCCATATTCAGGGAATCCCTGCTTGTGCTGGGCCTGTTCTTCTTCATTCAGGTGATCTACTTCTTCATAGTCCGCCTGTTCTACACGAGGCAGATCCGGTCGGCCTTGGCCGGATAAAAGCCCGCAAAATACAAATAAGCGCCCTTCCGCAGGAAGGGCGCTCTTTCCGTTAAGACTTAAGGCAGAACCGAGAAGACAATATCGTCGAACAGCAGATAGGCGAAGCCGCTGGTGTAGAAGCCGACCTTACCGGACGGGCGGTGGCCCGGATCGGTGCCGGAGAGCCTTGGTGCACCGTCTACAAATACGGCGATATCTCCGTCCTTCACCGTCATCTTAACGTCATACTCTGTATCCGGCAGGAGGTCATGCTCCGGCAGCACACTCTCGGTAAGCTTCTGCCACGCTGTATCATACAGAATCCAGCCGGAAGATCCGTCTGCCCGGGTCCGGTAGCCGATCCGGGTCGAGCCGGTGCTGTCCTGGCGGTCGAAGATGTACAGGATGCCGTTATCCGGCATCACGGACGGCGTCTTCAGCTTGAACTCCAGCTGATAATCCGTGAAGCTGCGGTCGAGCAGACCGGACGCGCCGTTCAGCAGCTTATAGCGGCGGTTGCCGTCCGGATCAGCGGCGATGCTGCGGTTAGGGTCCACCGGCCAGCCGTTGCCCCCGTGCTCGAAGTCTGTCTCATGCATAATAGTGGAGACGGTGACGGTAATATCCGCCTTAATGAGCGGATTCACCGTAGACACAGCCGAGATCAGGGTCTGCCCTTCGTATACGGCATGCACCACCCCCGCACTGTCCACCGTAGCGACCGCCGGGTTAGCCGACTGCCAGATGACGCCAGTATCCGGCGTATTCGCAGGATCGAAGGTTACCTGCAACTGCCGCTCTTCCCCTGCGGCCAGCCGCACCGCGCTCTCTGCCGGAATAATCCCGGCCAGGGTATCCGTCAGGGCCTTGAACTGAATGTCATCGAAATGCATCTGGCTGACATTGCTGACATAGAAGCCGACTTTGCCCTCTGCATTGTGTCCCGGATCATTGCCCTTCAGCCGGAACGCCCCATCCAGGTAGACGCTGATGTCGCCGCCTTTCACCAGCATTTTGACACTGTATTCCGTATTCGGCTGCAGGTCGTGACCGGGAAGCTTGACTTCCTTCAGCACCGTCCAGGCCGAATTGTACAGCAGCCAGGCGGAGCTTCCATCCGCCCGGGTCTTGTAACCGATGCGGCTGGAGCCGCTGCCGGCCTGACGGTCAAAGATATAGAGGGTCGCATTATCCC
Organism: Paenibacillus sp. FSL R7-0302; assembly: GCF_038006885.1. Lineage (NCBI taxonomy): Bacteria > Bacillati > Bacillota > Bacilli > Caryophanales > Paenibacillaceae > Paenibacillus > Paenibacillus sp. FSL R7-0302. The sequence continues at coordinate 868,585 of NZ_JBBOWB010000001.1, read as the reverse complement.
CCATCACCTCCGGCGTCTTCAGCTTGAAGCTCAGCTCGTAGTCGGAGAAGGACTTGGCACTGAGCGACGAGGCACCGTTCAGAATCTTGTACCAGCGGTTCGTGCCAATCTTCTCAATGCTGCGGTTGGCATCCTGCAGCCAGCCGTTCGCGCCGGATTCGAAATCCGTGAAATCCATCACGCCGTCGCCCGCCTCGACGTGAACGGTTACCGTGGCCGTCAGCAGCGGATTCTCCGCCGAGGCTACAGTAATAACCGTGCTGCCGACCGACTGGCCGGTAACGACACCTCCGCTATCTACAGCCGCAACCCCAGGATCGGCCGAAGCGAAGGTCAGCGCGGAATTATTCGCGTTCCACGGAAGCACCGCCGTGCGCAGCTTCACCGTTTTCCAGCGGTCCACGGTAACTTCGCTGTCATAGACGGCAACTCCCTGCACGGGATAGCTGTCCGGGCCGGTTGTCGTGCCCGCCTTGCCGTCAACGCCGATATCGTTAAACGGAATGTCAGGGAAGCCGGGAATGGCATCGAAGACATCCGCATCCGTCCGCAGCGACAGATCGCCTCCTGCCAGATTGGTGAAGCCCGGATCACCCGCAGTAACCCAGTTATTAGCATACTGGACCAGCCCGAACTTATCATAAGCCCCATACACATTGGTCGTTACACTGCGCGGAACCGACGGGTTGTAGATGACATTGCCCTGGAAGGTATTCGTATCAGGATAATAACGGTTCTCCGTGAAGAAATCCGCCAGCTCGGGATATTTGGCCAGGTAAGGGGTTCCGGTAAAATTATTGTTCGCCGCGAACAAGGCCTGCCACTTGGGCATGTAATTCAGCGGCACCTGATCATCCGGCTCATCGCCCAGGAACATATCCGCATAGTCGTACGGAATTTTGCTGTCGATAAAAATATTGTTGCGGGTCAGAATATGCGAGCCGCCGTTGTTTTTAATGGCCGAATTGCCCATCTTGTAGAAAATATTCTCGTCAATGGTCAGCCCCATTGTGAAATTGTCGGGGTATACGCCTTCTACTCCGGCTTTGCTCTCGCCGATGTTATGGAAGTAATTGCGCCGGATGACCGTCCCCCGCTCATGGGGCTGCTCGCCCGCATTCATGTAGATCGCGCCGAGGTCGGAGAAGGTGGTGCAGACGTCATAGATCTCGTTATACTCCACGGTATGGTCATTGCCGAAGATCAGCACGCCGGGATGCGGCGCATCATGCAGCTCATTGTTCGACATGCGGTTGCCCACGCCGGACAGCAGCACCCCGGGATTGTAGGCTTTGTGATAGTAGGCAAAATCGTGAATATGCGAATTCTCCACCACATTGTTGCCCGGGGCAAGCGTCGTTTTGTTGCCGCCCGTCAGTGTAACGGCGGTGCCGCCGATATGATGAATATGGCTGCTGATAATCGCATGGTCCGTACCCGGCGCCCCTTCAAAATTGTTGTAGTAGAACCGGCTCTGGGTATTGACCAATACGCCGCTGTTGGTGAAGTTGCGGATCTCGCTGTTCAGGATACGCATTTGCTTGCCGCCCATGAATACGGCTGCCGAATCACGGCCGTTCTCCAGGATAAGCTCGGAGAAGTCGATATACGAAGCATTCAGGGCGTTAATCATCGGACTCTTCAGCATCGTAACTTCAATATCCGGATTAGCCGCTGCGAATTCAGCGTTCGGCAGGAAATAGAGCTTGCCGGCCTGGCGGTCGATATAATATTCGCCGGGCATATCGATTTCCTCCAGCAGATTCTGCGCGAAGTGGAAGTCAGGATACCAGTTCTTGAAGATCCCGCTCATCTCCCCGTAGCGGAGGGTGATGCTCTTGGCGGCGGTGTCGATGGAAGCAATCTTGTTATAAGACCATTCCCAGCTGTAGCCGAAGATCCCGTCCAGCCAGATATCGTCTGCCTGTGTCCAGTACTGGGGCCGGTCATACGTGTATGTGAAGGTACCGCCGCGTGTATGCACTTCCCCGTTCGGGTCCTTCCGGGTCGGACCCGGATCAAGGATCTCATCCATCTGAACGGTGCTCTCATTGGGCCAGCGGGCCAGGGTCATGCCCTGCCCGGCCACATACAGCTCCATCGGCGGCACCTCGCTGAGATCATTGGCCAGGTAATAGCCATGACGGCTGAGCTGGCCGTAATCGGTGATGCCAAGCGCCCCAAGATCGGCTGCCAGCACTTTCGTTCTCGCCTCCGGGCTGATGATCCGGCTGAGAATGGCCGGATCTGTGACCGGAACGAATGCCGATTTGGCCAGCTGGCGGGAGCCTGACAGCGTAACCGACTCCCCCGGATAGGCCGTGTACGTGATGGGCTTATCCGCCTCGCCGGAATCCTGCTGGCGCAGCTCGAAGCTGCTGGTCCGCTCATACCTTCCTTCCCGCAGATACACGGTAACGCCGCCCTCCGGCAGCCCCTCTTCCGCCTTCAGCGTACGGATCGCATCCCGTGCCTTCTCCAGCGTCTGGAACGGGGCATTCAGCGTCCCGGCATTGGAATCGCTTCCATTATTGGCCACATAAAAAGCGGTCGCGGACAACACCTCCTCCGCATGTACAGGGGACGCAAACGGAGTAGAGGGATTGAGCGTGAACAGCAGACTGGCCGCAAGTGCCGCAAGCAAACGTTTTTTCACCAAGGCTCCTCTTCCTTTCAACGTGGGATGTAGGGGCTTGCGCCATAGCGTTGCCTTGGCGAAGCCCCTCATGAGCAGCAGGTTCCTCCGGTTCTCCTCCAGCCGTGCAGAATTACTCTCTAGGGTGCTTACCTCTTACTTCTTACTTCTTCAGACCTTTATCCTTCAGGAATTGTTCGAATTGTTTGGTGACCTCAGCCACATATTTCTCTTCGCCGGCTTCCTTCAGCTTGCCGTAGAGCGCAGGCCAGGTTTCTTCAAAATCAAGCGTACCGGTCACAAGTCCGCGTTTGTATTCTCCCCACACGGCGTTCAGGTTGGCAATCTCTGTATTCACCGGCTCGGAATTGAACTTGAAGGCACCTACAGGGTTGACCTCGGAGCTCGAGTTGATCTTCTTCGTCTCCTCCCAGACATTCTCCGGCTGTCCTTCCTTCAGATACGAGTTGAACACGCTGCCGAACACCCAGTCCATATTGGGCAGATAACGGGAATCCGCTTTGGCCTTGATGTACTCTCCGTCTGCCTTATCGTAATGCTCACCGGCAATCCCGTTACAGAGCAGATTGTACAGCTCCTTGTCGGTATTCACCAGATTCAGCAGCATCATGGCACGCTCCGGGTTAGGGGCAGTACGGCTTATCGATTGGTTCGTGGTCGCCGAATACCCGTTGGAGAACCAGTCACTGAGCGGGACAGTGATGACGTCATTGCCGCCGTTTTTGGCCTTCACCTCAGCTTCCACGCCCGGCTTCAGCGTCACGTTGAAATCAACGGCAATCCGGCCTTTCGCCAAGTAATCATTCGCTTTTTCAGTAGCGGCATCCTTGTAAATATAGCCTTCCTTATACCATTTGCTGGCCAGCCGGAAATTGTCCAGCTCTTCTTCCGGGTAACGCTGCAGGGTATAGGTAGGGTCATCTGTCTTGATATAGAAATGGTCATCCAGACCTGGAACTACCCAGTACTTGTCGTCATGCGACTGCGGATTAATGAAGGAGGTGCCGAAGATGCCAAACGGAATGATATCCGGCTCACTCTGCTTAATCTGGGCCAGGAACGGCTCGATATCTGCGATTTTTTTAATGGAAGCGGTATCAAGTTTGTACTTGTCAGCGAAGCGCTTCTGGATGATGAAGCCGTACCGCGAGCCGTTAATCTGCTGATTCGGAATGCCGTAGATCTCCCCGTCCACCGAGAGGCCATCCCACATCACCTGCGGCACATCCTTCTTCAGCTCCGGCGCATACTCCTCAAGCAGCTTATCCATCGGCTGAATCGCTCCCTTGCGCACCAGCTCCTCCGGCTTCAGCATGTAACCGGTCCAGAGAATATCGAACTTCTCGCCCGCCGCAAGCACGGTGTTCATCTTCTGCACGTAATCCCCGATGGCAACAGGCATCAGCTTGACGGTGGCGTTGATCTTCGCCTTCGTAAGCTTATTTACTTCCTCCTGCACTTTATCCTGATCGGCCTGAAGCTGGGACAGCGGATAGTACCAGGTTAGTTCTACCGGCTTCAGTTCGCCATCCTTACCGGATTCCGGAGCCGTACTTTGCGTTGCTTCCGCTCCGCTTCCTTCCGTGCCTTTAGCGGCATTGCCATTGCCGCCGTTATTGTTGCCCCCGCAGCCTGACAGCACGGATGCAGCCAGCATTACAGATGCCAATACGCCAACCAGCCCTTTTTTCATGTGAGTGACCTCCTGTACTTTGTACATGTAATTGTATGTTAACCCTTTAGGGAGCCAACCGTAAGCCCTTTGACGAAAAACCGCTGAAAAAACGGGAAGATGACCAGCATGGGTCCGCCGGCCAGTACGGCAATCGCCATCCGCGCCGAGCTGTTCGGAAAACTCGACAGGTCAATGCCAAGCTGCCCGGTGAATTCCGAATTCGTCGTCAGAAACTCAATACTGTTCAGCGTCCGCACCAGCAGGAGCTGCAGCGGCACCTTGTTCGGATCATCGATGTACAGCATCGCATTGAACCATTCGTTCCAGTAGGTGAAGGAGATCAGCAGACCCAGCGTAGCCAGGGCAGGCGTCGACAGCGGCAGAATAATCCGGAAGAAAATGCGGAACTCCCGCGCCCCGTCGATTTTGGCCGACTCAATGATTTCCAGCGGAATCTTGGACATGAAGCCCTTCATGACCATAATATTGAACGGTGACAGCAGAATCGGCAGAATCAGCGCCAGCAGGCTATCCTTCAGATGCAGGTATTGCGTAATGAGAATGTAGGAGGGAACGAGTCCCCCGCTGAACAGCATGGTGAAAAATACATAGAACGTCGTCGCCCGGTTATACCGGTAATCCTGCCTTGAAATCACGTAGGCGGTCATCGCGGTCAGCAGCAGTCCGGCCAGCGCGCCGATGATGGTTATCGTGAACGTCACGCCGTAAGCCCGGAGCAGAATATCAGGAGCGTCCAGCAGATAGCGGTAGGCATCCAGACTGAAGGACTCCGGGATGAACTGGTACCCGTTCTCAGTCAATGACTTCTCATCCGTCAGCGAGACCACGATGACCAGCAGGAATGGCAGGATCACCACCAGCGACAGCACCGTAAACAGCAGATTAATGAACAGCTTCGAGAATTCAAATTTTTTGCCCACGCTTAGGGCACCTCCTTACCACAGGGAATTATCGGGATCGACCTTGCGCACAATTCCGTTGGCCGTCAGCACCAGCACCAGACCTACAACCGACTGGTAAAAGCCTGTAGCCGCAGACATGCTCACATTGCCGACCTCACGCAGCGCACGGTACACATAAGTATCAATGATATCCGTAGAGCCATAGAGAAAACCGGAGTTATTCGGGATGAAATAATGCAGGCCGAAATCCCCGCGGAACATATTGCCGATCGACAGAATCAGCATAATAATGATGATTGGGGCCATCAACGGAATCGTGATTTTGAAGGCCATCTGCCGTTTGGTCGCCCCGTCGATCCGCGCCGCCTCGTAATATTCACTGTTAATGCCAATAATACCGGCAAAATAAATCAGCGTGTTGAACCCCACCACTTTCCACAATTGAACCAGAATCAGAATGACCGGCCAGGGTCCGGGGTTCTGATACCAGCTCACCGGATTCAGCCCGAAGGATTCCAGCGTGCGGTTGATGAAGCCGTCCGAGTGGTTCAAGAAAGCGTATGCCACATACCCCACCAGCACCCATGACAGGAAATGCGGCAGAAACAGGGCCGTCTGATAGAACTTGCTCCACTTAGCCTTGATCTCATTCATCAGAATAGCCAGCAGCAGCGCCGCCGAGGTGCCTATCAGAATATAGGCGGTGTTATACAGGACCGTATTCCGGGTAATCCGCCACGCCGTGTCCGTAGTGAACAAATAACGGAAGTTGTCCAGCCCGACCCATTTGCTGCCGAAGATGCCGAGATCATACCGGTAATTCTTGAAGGCGATAATCAGGCCAATCATCGGAATATACGCGAAAATCAATTTGTACAGCAGTCCCGGCAGCGAGAGCAGGAACAGCTCCCGGTTGCTTTTGAAATGGGCCAGCTCCCTGCGGAGCCAGGATTGTCTGCGCGTGGCCGGCAGCGCTCCTGAACTTGCCTGCTGTTCCGCCAGCGGAACCTTATTCAACATAACCAAAGCCCCTTCCTTTCCTTGCTTAGCTGCAGCTGTGTGCCTGTGTCCCAGGCTTTGCACGACTAACATAGCGCAGAACCAGGCCGCTGCGTTACTGTACAATTGCAAGAATGCTGTAAAGCCGGGCTGTATTGTTGCCAGATTCCTGTCTAGGGGGAGGCAGACTCCTGCACGCACAGCAAAAAGCCCGCCAGATGAACAGTACTCATGTAGCGGACCCTGCCTTACGTATGGGGAAAGTGGAATCATCTGCTGCGGTCAATGGCTGATTTCAGGCGGTACTCCTTCGGCGTGGTGCCATAGCAGCGCTTGAACAGGCGGTAAAAATAACTCTCGTTCCCGAACCCGACCTTCTCCATAATCTCTGTTACGGTGAAGTCCTCTTGCTCCAGGTACTTCTTGGCACTGGCCAGCCGGGCAGCGTTAATCTGATCGACCACCGTCTTGCCTTCCTGCGCCTTGAACACCTGGCCCAGATAGACGGAGCTCATCTTGAGCATATCAGCGATCCGCTGCACATTCAGATCAGGATCGGCGTAATGCTTATCAATAATCTCCTTCACTGTGTCCGCCAGCAGCCGGTTCTTGTCCTCTCGCCCGCTCCGGCGCTGCTCCGCGACTTCCCGCACCACCTCCAGCAGGACCGTCTCCATCTCATCCAGCGTCTCCTTCTCCAGGATCCGGCGGTTGATCGCCTGCAGGTTAAGCGAGACCGGATTGACATTCCGGCTATTCATCTCGGCAAGCGTCTGGCTCAGGGTCACGGCCAGATGAAGCACCGCTGAATACATATTCTCGTAGCTGAAGCCGCCAAGCAGTGCTCTCCACTTGCGGATTGTCTGCTCGGTCTCTGCCAGATCCCCGCCCTTCAGTCCCTCCGTCAGCTGCCGCTCCAGCTCCTGCGGAATGCGCAGCGCTTCATTCTCTTCATTCGCCCGTAGCATCTCAGGCTCAAGCACAGCTCCTTTGCCGTAGATCATCCGGTAATTGGCATGGCGCTGCGCCAGATTATAATGCTCCGTGATGCTGCGGTAATCCGTGAAGACCTCGCTTAGCGTGACTGTAAAAGTAATATGATAATAGTTACCGATCGTCTGCTGAAGCTCCCTGAACCGTTCCTCCAGCTTCGCCAGTTCCCCGTCGTCACTCCCGGCAATAAAGACCAGATGGCCGCTCTTCATATCTGCAGCTTCACAAGAGCCCTGGAGGCGCAATAATTCCTGTCCGATGTTGGAGATGGCGAAGTACAGCAGCGATTCCATCGGCAGTCCCGGCTCTGCCGCCAGCCCCTGCAGGTTGTCGATCTGTACCAGCGCCAGCCGGAGCGGGGACGGATAAGCAATATCGATGCCGTGCTGCTCTCTGAGCTGCAGGAAGGACTGCTCATCCAGGCTGTGGCTTGAAGCGATCAGGCTGCGGAGCTGATAGAGCTTGGCAATATTGGACTGCGAGGCCCGCTCCAGCTCCAGCCCCTTCAGCTTGCTGATCATCTCCGTAAGGTTGGCTGCAATCAGCGACAGCTCATCCTTGGCCTGCGGCGCGCCCCGCACATCCCCGGGAACCAGCGTCAGCAGCTGGCCGACCGGCTTATACAGCCGCACCGCGAAGAACACGGACAACAGCACAGCCAGCAGAACAACAGACAGCGTGACCGCGATCTCCGTCCATTTCATCTGCCGTACGCTGCCCAGCACCACATCGTAATCCTGCATGCTGATAATCTGCCAGTTGTTCAGGGCTTTACTCAGATAAGTCACCTTATACTTCCTGCCGTCATGTGTATAGTTGAAGGAATCCAGCGGCCTCCCTGAAGCGCTGATCTGCGGCAGCAGCTCTCCCTTCAGGTTAAGCCCTTCAGGAACCTGTCCGCCGGTTGCAATCAGCACCTCACCATCGGTATCGGTCACGAATAACACATCATTCTGCCGCTCCGCCACTTGGTTAAGCGCTTTCATATTATCAAGCATCCATCCCGGCTTTACCGTGAGGATCAGCACATTGTCATTGATTGAACCCAGGGTATCCCCGTCATAGAGGAAGAAGGCAAAGACATCAATGCCCCCACCCTTGCCGTCCAGGTCGAGCGGAATGAGCTGGAGCTTCGGCAGATCTGCCCGGGAATCCATATAGTTCTGCAAGGAGCTGTACAGAAGACTATTGTTAATCTCATGATTCAGCGACGAGAAGAACCGGTGCTGGGCCCCATTATAAAAAACAGCCGCATGCAGATACGGGGAGGCTGCGACCGTATGATTCAGCCGCTCAATCTTGAGGATGCTCTGCCTGTAATCCGCGCCGGACTTCAGCGCCAGCAGCTCCTCGTCATTGTACAGGGAGACCGCCAGATCTTTTACAATCCCGTTCATGTTCTCAATGTTGTAATTGATCTGGGTCAGCAGCTTGCGGTCCGCTTCGTTCTGGAGGCTGAGCACCTTGCTGCGGGCACCCGAGTTCACAGACAGCGAAGCCGCAGCCAGTATAGCGACAACAAGCATGAAGCTGAGTAAGATCCGCTGTAAATATTTGCGCGAGCGGATGGTCTGAAGTACATTCATAGGTGATCTCTCCCGGCTCTTAGGGTGACCTTACTATAATCCCGTGCTATTTTGCTTGTCAATCAGGGTTTGGGGTAGAGGGCTGCTCCAGGAGTCCGTCCGGTTCTGCGCCGAATAACTCCCGCAGCAGTACCCCCGCCATGATCCTGTGGCCGGACAAATCCGGGTGAATACCGTCGCCGTAACGGTACGAGGCATCAAGTGACCGCTCATGGCAGATATGCTCCAGCAGCGGTGTGCGCATATCAATAACGCCGTCTGCGGCACAGCCGCCGGATAACAGCCAGTCCGCATAACGCTTCAATACACGGTCATAATCCCTGTAAGGTGCCAGATAGCTGAAATCCTCCGCCTCTGCAGGCTGCAGCGGACCCTCCATCGAGACGGCGTCGAACGGCGGCGGTGTCAGCAGCACGAACGCGGCTCCCGCTTCACGGATAAGTGCGCTCAGCTTCAGCATCCCCGCCTGATAGGCAGCGAAGCGCTTATCCGAAAAGGGATGATAGATTCCGTCATTCATACCATAACAGGCCACGACCACATCGGGACCGGCCGCCGCAAGCTCGCCTGCCAGCCGGTCATGGACACAAGGCCGGGGAAAGGGATGCGCGGCTTCGCTAAGTCCTGAGACGGTCTCGCTGGGAACCCCGCACGGAAGCAGTTCCACCGCCAGTCCCGGACGGTGCCTGCTTAAGCCTTCCCGGGCCAGTCCGATATACCGGCCGTCTGCCGTAATGCTGTCCCCGAGGAACAGTATCCGGAGATTTCCGTTATTTGATTTATCCTTATTATTCAGTAAATGAAGCATACTTTTCCCTCCTGACCGCTTGCGCAGACCTCACCGGCTGGCCGGAGCCAGGCCTGACAGACCCGCAATCTAATGGTAGCGCCGCCCGCGCCTTTACGCCTTGACGATCCCGACCTTCTTTAGCATAATATGGCCATGACTACCAAAATACTAGCGCGGGATATCGGCCTTGAGCCGGGTTTTACCTTTAGAATCCAGAAATGCCCGCTGACCCATGATTACTACGTCCACAGCCATGACTTCTCTGAGCTTGTCGTTATTCTGTCAGGACACGCTATACACATCATTGAAGGGAGAGAGGTGCCGGTTAAGGCCGGACAGGTTTTTCTAATTCACAGCAACGTTTCCCATGGCTACAAGAATGTGGACGGAATTGAATACGTGAACGTGATGTTCCAGCCGGAGCAGCTGCTTCAGCAGTCCGAGCTGAGGCTCCTGCCCGGCTTCCAAGCCTTATTCTATATTGAGCCGTTCTACCGGAAGGAGATGTATTTCAAGGGGATGCTCTCGCTGGAAACCGGGCAGCTCCGTGAAGCTACCCGGCTGCTGGATCAGATTCTCGAGGAGCATGACCGGCAGCCCGAGGGCTACCGGCTGATGATCCGTACCTATTTCACCGCTCTGGTAGGCATGCTCTCCCGCTATTATCAGAACAGCAGCAGTCATGAGGATAACAAAGCGCTGCGGATCGGGGAGACCGTCACCTATATCGAAGAGCACTTCCTGCAGCCGATCACGCTGCAATCCATGGCAGACCGGGCCTATATGTCCACCCGCCAGTTCCTGCGGGTATTCACCCGCAACTACCAGACCACCCCTATGGATTATGTCATCCGTAAGCGGCTGGATTATTCCTGCACCCTGCTGCGCAGCCCGGGCCTGAGCATCTCGCAGGTGGCGATGGACAGCGGCTTCCATGACCAGAATTATTACTCCCGCCAGTTCCGCAAGGTATTTAACTGCAGTCCCAGCCAATACCGCGAGCGGATGCTGGACTCCTGAGCACTGTCCGGGCGGGTGCTCAGCCCTCCCCCGGACCGGGCGCGGCAGCAGCCTCATCCCGCTGGCGCAGCCGCTGCCGGTAGGCTCCGGGGGTTACTCCGAACCTGGCACTGAACAGCCGGGTCATATAATTGGGGTCCTGAATGCCTACCCGTTCGGCAATTTCCGAGATGCCAAGCACCGTACCGCCCAGCAGCTTCTTCGCTTCCTCCAGACGCAGATGCAGCACATACTGCAGCGGCGTGGTGCCGATATGCTGCTTCATGCATCTGGTAATGTAATCCGCCTGGAAATGCAGCTCCTCCGCAAGCCGGGCCAGATGAAACGGCTCCCGCCAATGTTCCGCCAGATAGGCCGCGGCAGCCCGGGCCAGCCGGACCGCCGGCTCCGGCGGCTGAGCCGTATGCTCACATTCCGCCTGAAGCGCTGCCAGCAGACCAGCCAGCAGCAGATGAAGCCTCATGGCATTCTCTGCGCTGAGCCGGTTATGAAGCTCGTTCATCTCCTGCAGGATCGGCTCCAGCCCCTCCAGATCAACGGCTGCGAACTTCGGCAGATACAGGCGCTGCTGCACCGAAGGCTCCTCATCCTCTACCGTTCCCTTTGCCAGCAATGAAGACCAGGGGATATCCCCGCGCCGGATATACGCCGGTTCAGGTGCATGAATGAAATGCACCCAGTAGATCTCCGTATCCTCCTCACAGGCACGGTATCCGTCATGCGGCAATCCGGCCTCCAGCACCAGCACCATCCCCGTCCCCACCGCATATTCCTTGCCTGCTTCCATCATATAGAGCGTACCCCGCTTGACCAGCAGCAGATCATATACACCGAAGGTGCGGGCGAAATGCCGGTCCCCCGGTGACCAGACGGCATGTCCCACTGTGACAAACTGCGGCAGCGGCGGAATGGGAAACTCCAGGCACAGCATAATACCCCCTCCTGTCTTAAGTCGGTTTTGTGCTATTCAAAGTCTATATTATCACTGGCTGCTCCGGCAATAAAGAGGTACAGTGACTGGGAATCTTCTTTTCATTCCATTCCATAAGGGGCTGTATATCCATGCGTTTTCGTCAGGTTCATCTTGATTTCCATACCTCAGAAGCCATTCCCGGCATTGGCCGGGACTTCTCCAGAGCCCAGTTCCAGTCCATGCTGCGTACAGGTCATGTTGACTCGGTCACCGTATTCTCCAAATGCCATCACGGCTGGGCCTATCACCCGAGTGAAGCCAATGAGATGCACCCCGAGCTCACCTTCGACTTGCTGGGTGAAATGATTGAGGCTGCCCATGAGATCGGAGTCCGTACACCGGTGTATTTATCGGCCGGCCTGGACGAGAAGCTGGCTCGCCGCCACCCGGAGTGGCTGATCCGCGACGCCGAGGACCGGACCCGGTGGGTGAAGGATTTCATGACACCGGGTTACCACGAGTTCTGTATGAACACGCCTTATCTGGACATCCTGCTGGCCCAGATTCATGAGGCGGCTTCCCGCTACGATGCTGACGGCATCTTCCTGGACATCGTTGGTTGCCGTAAATGCCGCTGCCAATATTGCGTCACCGCTCTGCGGGCCGCGGGCCAGGACCCCCGGGATGAAGCTGCCGTCATCGCCCTCGGTGAGCAGACTTACCTGAATTATGCCCGCCGTGTGCGGGAGACTCTGGATGCCGTGAAGCCCGGACTTCCTGTCTATCACAACAACGGCCATCAGCAGCGGGGACGCCGCGATCTGGTACAGGTCAACAGCCATCTGGAGCTGGAGTCGCTGCCTACCGGAGGCTGGGGTTATGATCATTTCCCGCTGTCCGCACGCTACGCTCAGACACTAGGCATGGAATTCCTCGGCATGACCGGCAAATTCCATACCTCCTGGGGCGAATTCGGCGGCTATAAGCATCCGAACGCGTTGCGGTTCGAGACTGCGCTTAGCCTGGCCCACGGCGCCAGATGCTCTATCGGTGACCAGCTCCATCCCTCCGGCCTGATGGATGAGGCAACTTACGCCCTGATCGGCGCTGCCTACAGCGAGGTCGAGGCGAAGGAGGAATGGTGCAGCGGAGTTACGTCCGTTGCAGATATTGCCGTCCTGTCCCTGGAGGCAGCACGCGAAGCCTGCCCCGGCGGACAGGCACGCAGGGGGGAGCGGAATCTGGCTGACGCCGGAGCGGTGCGGATGCTAACCGAAGGGCATTACCTGTATGATATCGTAGATACATTCAGCGATTTCACCGCCTACAAAGTGCTGGTGCTGCCCGATGAGGTGCACGTATGGCCGGAGCTTGCCGACGCGATCAGGGCCTTTACCGCCGGAGGCGGCAAGGTGCTGGCCACCGGACGCTCCGGCTTGAATCCGGCAGGTGATGCGTTTGCGATGGACCTCGGAATCAGCTGGCTGGGAGCCAACCCTTACCGTCCCGCTTACTTTAAGCCGTATTTCACGCCCGGCGCGCTGCTGCCCGCCTCCTATGTAATGTACGGCGAAGGCCAGCTAATCGAATTGCTGGAAGGACAAGGAGAGGCGCTAGGACATCTGGAGAATCCTTATTTCAACCGCGATGTCTTCACCTTCTGCTCCCACCAGCATACACCGGGCGCCATGGAGAACAACGGTCCGGGGATGGTGGAGAGCAGCAGCGGCATCTATATTGCCTGGGATGTATTCAGCGAGTATGCGGATGCCGGCCCTCTCATCCTGAAGGAGATGGTGCTGCATGCACTGTCGCGGCTGCTCCCTCAGCCGTCACTGCGTACGAATCTGCCGGCCCGCGGCATAACGACCCTGCAGTATCAGCAGGCAGAACAGCGCTATGTGCACCATCTGCTCTACGCCGCTCCTACGCTCAAAGGCCGGATCGAAGTCATCGAGGATATTGTGCCGCTGCGGGGCATTTCTGTCAGCCTGCGCCTCCCCTCCTCTGATCCCGTGCACCGTGTCTATCTCGCCCCGTCAATGACAGAGCTGCCGTTCACGTTCAGCAGCGGGGGCGAGATTAACTATACGATTCCTTACCTGGAGAATCACCAGATGGCGGTAATCGAGCTGGTATAGCCGGAAGAACGGCGGTTACTCCGCCCTGCCATTCATGCCAGACAGGCTTACAAGTTGCCCGGACGCAGCTTTGTAGGCCTGTTTCGCCTTCCTGGTCCAGGCAGTCAAAATAACATAAGAAAACTAAAAAAAATGAAAGACTCTCCAATTTCCGTTCCAGACTCCTCTTCTGCCGGGACAATCGCTCAAAATATCGCAAAACATGATGCGGAAAAACAGTTCCGTTTCTATTTTATAATGAATGCGTAGCGCTACAAATTTAAGTAAGCGGTTTCATTTATCGGCACTTAAGCTTTCAGGAGGAAAATCGAACAGATAAGGAGATTATTATGAGGAAAAAAAGTTTGGTGATGTTACCCTTTGTGATTCTGATGTCCTTCATGCTCGCAGGCATCTCCAGTGCAGAGGTAACCTCTAATTTTGTCAATCCGCTTATGGGAGGTGCTGACCCCACCATCGCCAGGGCTGCAGACGGCTACTACTATTCAGCTTTTTCTGGCGATAACAATATCACCCTGAAGAGGCATGAGACCATTCTCGGCGTATCTGTGGCCAAGAGCAAGGTCGTCTGGAAAAAGCCGGATAATTTCGGATTCGTATGGGGTCCCTATATCTACAGGCTGGAGGGCAAATGGTATCTGTACTTCTCTTCCGGCCCCGAGGAGAGCTACGGTTACGGTCATCCCAGCTCTTATGTCCTGGAGAATGCTTCTCCCGATCCTTTTGAAGGCACGTGGGAGCTTAAGGGCGAATCCGCCAATGCAGACAGCGACGGGCAGGTTACGGTCAAGCAAGGGCTGCTGAACACGGAGAGCTTCGGTCTGGCCTGCGGAGTGGTATCCATCCAAGGGGAAACCTACTTCACCTATACCAAGTACTTCTACTACCCGGACCCGAATGACCCTGCAAAGACGAAATTCGACGAGAGTCCGACCATTGTCAAAATGAAGAACCCGTGGACCCTGGAAGGTCCGGAGGGTACAGTGGCCCGGCCGCAATATGACTGGGAGAAGCAGCACGACAATATCAATGAGGGCGCAGCCGTTGTGGAACGTAATGGCAAAACCTTCTTCGCCTATTCGGCCAGCAGCTTCATGAACGATAACTATTCTGTAGGGGTATCCGTGGCCGATGCCGGTTCCGATGTGATGCAGGCACAGTCCTGGGTGAAGCATCCCGAGCCGGTTATGAAAAGATCGGACGAGAACAGCTCCTACGGTCCGGGCTCCCCCCTGTTCCTGAAGTCCGAGGACGATACCGAGGATTGGATTATGTATCACGGCATACCGACCCACGGGCAAGGCGGCGGGAACCGGGGCATCAGAGCCCAGCGCTTCCACTGGGATGATCATGATTACATCAATCTTGGAATTCCTTCTAACCCCGGCACTGTCCTGAACAGACCCTCCGGCGAGGAGAGAAGCGAAATCTATGAGGCCGAGGACGCCAGCCTGTCAGGAGTGTCCCGGATCGTCGGCAAAAGCGGTTATGCTTCCGGCGGCCTGTATGAGAAATTCAGCAACAGCAGTGACAATAACTATGCAGAGTTTACAGTGAACACCAACGCACAAGGAACCTACTCACTGGATTTCAGATACAACAACAATACGCCAAGCGCGGTTAACATGAAATTAAAAGTCAACGGGGGGGCAGCCCGGGATCTCTCTTTTGCCTCCAACGCAGGCTTTGATGCCAACTTCGATATCCATTCCGTGCATAATATACAGCTCAATGCCGGAAGCAACACGATCCGGTTATCCGGCAAGAGCGGTCTGGCCCTGGATGCGATGATTATCAAAAGAAGCAGCCTGTACGAGGCCGAAGATGCCGTGCTGTCCGGCAATGCCAGGATTGACAGAGACCATGCGGGATATAGCGGAACCGGATTTGCCGGCGGCTTATGGATTGCAAATTCTGGGGTCACCTTCAAGGTCAATGCTGCCAGCGCAGGCAGCTATTCGGTTAATCTGGGCTACAGCTTAGGGTTTGACGATGACAGAACCCTGAGTATGTATGTGAACGGGCAAAAGATTAAACGGGTCGATTTCTTCAGCCTGGGCAACTGGGACCGCTGGGCCGACCGTTATGACAATGTTTTCCTCAGAGAAGGGGAAAATACGATTATGTACAAATATGACGCCGGCGACACCGGCAATGTCAATCTGGACTATATCACGGTCACCGAAGCAACCACTTGGCATTATGGCGCAGAGGATGCCAAGCTGACCGGTGCGGCTGACACTTCAGTCGTGTACGCCAAAGACGGCAACATGGGGACTGGTTATATAACCGGACTATCCGCTGCGAACTCCTCGGTAGAGTTTGCTGTAAATGTTGAGAATGCGGCGTCCTATGATGTGAAATTGCGATATGCAAAAGCTGATGCGGGCAAAACCCTGGCCCTGTACTTAAACGGCACCCGGATCAGGAGTATTACCCTCCCCGCCACCGGCGGGCTTGCAGTCTGGAAGGAGCAGCTTGAGACGCTGAGCCTGAAGCAGGGCAAGAACATCATTACCTACAAGAACGAAACGGACAATTCCGGCATGATCAATATCGACAGTATTCATCTGACCAAGCGCACCCCATGGAGGTATCAGGCAGAAGATGCGGCGAGAACCGGAAGCCTGCAGATTGCCAGAGATCATCTATGGTATGAGGGCAACGGATTTGTCGGCGGATTTGAGCAGACAGGAGATTCGCTGAAGTTCGAGGTCAACGTTCCTAATACAGCGGCCTATACCTCAACCCTGCGCTACTCCGGCGCACAAAGCTCCAACATCACCATGTCGATGTACGTTAACGGGCAGAGAATCAAGCAAATCTCCCTGACCCCGACTGCGAATTGGGAGATGTGGGCCAACAGCACCGAGTCCGTGAACCTGAAGTCCGGTAAGAATGTCATTCAATTCATCCGTGAACAGGGCGATACCGGAAGATTCAATATCGACAGCCTCACCATTGATAAGACAAGCGGCGGATTCATGAGCTCCATTGCCAAGAAGATCATTCCTGAAAAAATGGTCAAAATCCAGCCGAAGCACAGCGGAAAAGCGCTGGATGTAGACCGGGTATCCAGTGATCCGCTGGCGGTCATTAACCAATGGGCGAACGGCGACGGCAATAATCAGCTGTGGAGATTCCTGGATCTCGGCACGGGATATTACCAGATCCAATCGGTTCACAGCGGCCTGGTTATTGATCTTCTTCCCGGCTCAGCGATACAGCAGATCTGTCAGAATACGATGGCCAAGGGAACGATACCGGATAGCCAGCAGTGGAAGCTGGTGAAAGACGGGGACTATTACAAGATCGTGAACAAAAGCAATAATAAAGTCATTACTGTAGAAGGCGCATCGAACAATAACGGTGCAGCCGTGCGGGTAGCTGATGACCAGGGCAAAGATAATCAGCGTATGAAAATCGAAATCCGCAACCTCAGCAACAGTGAGATCAGCGCCTTAAGCGAGCTGGGCGGGCGTTATGAGGTAACCTTTAACGCGAGTGGCGGAAGTCCGGAGCAGACAGTTGTTCAGGCTGTATACGGAGAAGCGTTGACTCCTCCGGCAGTCACGAAGGAAGGCTATGAGCTGGAGGGCTGGTACAACGAGGCGGAGAAATGGGATTTTGCCGCCCGTACCGTGCCCGGCGCCTTAACGCTGACGGCGAAATGGGAGCTTAAAGCGCCGGAGGTGCAGATCGTCAGTGAAGGCGCGATGCGGGCAGGCTCAGACGGAGTGCTCCGCGCCGCAGGTCAAGGGACAGGAACGCTGTCCTACACCTGGTACGTGGACAAGGGAGATGGCTACGGCGAGCCGGTTGGTTCAGGTGACAGGCTGCTGCTTCCGGCGCTGTCGGAAGCGATGAGCGGGTACCGGTATAAGGCCGTTGTGACCGGCGAAGGCGGCTTAACCGGGGAGCAGGAATACATCCTGCAGGTGCTTCCGGCCGATGCCGAATGGACCCCTCCGGGATTCGGTATAGATCTTCCCTCCCGGCTGGAGACCGTCGCGGGCGAGCCGTTGACGCTGCTGGTTGAGCCAACAGGAGATGTAGCGTCCATAGCATGGGAGATGAAACGCCCTGACGGCGGGGATTGGCTGCCTGCAAGCGTTACCGGAGCGGTATATCGCTTCACCCCGGGAATGGAGGATGACGGAACACAGTACCGTGTTGTACTGACCGGAGCAGCAGAAGTGGATTCGGTACGCGTTACCGGAACAGAGCTTAGCCTTAAGGTGTATCCGGCGTATGAGCTTCCGTCCATCCAGTCGTTCACGGCTTCGGCTAATCCTGTAGCCGGGGGAGATTCCGTTACCTTTACCGTTGTAGCCAGCTCAGTCTACGGAGAGCTGAGCTACCGCTGGCTGAAGAATGACCTTGTGCTGGACGGCGCCACCGGCAGCAGTCTGACTATTGAGAAGGCCGGGGCTGCGGATGCAGGAGCATACAAGGCTGAAGTAAGTAATAGCCGTATCATCGGTAACCGTTCTTATACGGATACGGTCAGTACCGGGACCATTGATCTGACCGTCAGCCTTCCGGTGGTAACACCAACGGACCCTCCGGTGACGCCGGCAGGCCCGCCAGTATCAACGGCAACTCCTAAGCCGACACCGCAGCCAACTGCAACGCCGGGTCCGGCGGTTGCTGTCATTACAGCTGCTCAGCTAAGCGGTCCGGGGACAGACGGAGTGGTTACGGTGCAGGTGGGGCAAGCGGATGCAGTGGAGCTTCCGGTGAATGCCGGGGAGCTGCTGGGAACCCGTTCCCTGCGTGTGCAGGGAGACGGAATTGAGCTTGTACTGGCGCCGGAGCTGCTGAAGCAGCTGGCGGAAGCCGTGCCTGCGGACGGGCGCAGCGGTGCCAAGCTTCTGCTGACCGCAGAGCCAAAGACGCTGGCCGCAGCGGCGCTGAAGACCGAAGCAGGCGTCACGCTTAAGGGCAAGCTGATGAATTATGATCTTATCGCGTCCGGTGCGGATGGCAAGATCCACCGGCTGGACAAATATTCGGTTCCGGTAAGCCTCAGCTGGCCCGCCGCTGGACTTGATCCGAAGCTGCTTGGCCTGTACCGTGTGGAGAGTGACGGTACGCTCACCTACCTGGGCGGTGCTGCGGAAGGCAGCGGGTTGAAGGGGCTTCTTGACGGCAGCGGCACCTACGCGCTGCTGGAGTATTCCAAGCAATTCAGCGATGTTCCGGATTCACACTGGGCCTTTGACGCGCTGCGCGAGCTGTCGGCGAAGCATCTGATCCGGGGCATCTCCGAGCAGGCTTATCAGCCGGTCCGGAATATTACCCGGGCTGAATTCGCACAGCTCATGGCGAACACGCTGCAGTTAAGCAACAGCGGTAGCGGTAGCGGTAGCAGCAGCGACAGTGCCAGCGGTAGCGGTAGCAGCAGCGACAGTGCCAGCGGTAGCGGTAGCAGCAGCGACAGTGCCAGCGGTAGCGGTAGCAGCAGCGACAGTGCCAGCGACAGTGCCAGCGGTAGCGACAGTGCCAGCGGTAGCGACAACAGTAGCGGTAACGGCAACGGTAGCGATAGCGACAACAGCAGCCGCAGCTTCACCGATGTGCCGCCAGACGCCTGGTATCAGAAGGCGCTCTCCGGCATGGTCGAAGCCGGCCTGATTACCGGACGGACCGCAGAATCCTTCCAGCCGAATGCAGCGATCAGCCGGGAGGAGATGACCGTCATTCTGATGCGGGCGTATCAGCTCCGGCAGGGAACCACCCTTCCGGCTGCTGCGCTCAGCCCTTCCTTCAAGGATGCCAGCAGCATCTCCGGCTGGGCAACGGAACAAGTGGCGGCAGCAGCTTCGCTCCGCCTCGTGCAAGGGCGGGCTGACGGCACCTTCGCTCCGAAGGCTCCCGCCACCCGTGCCGAAGCTGCGCAGCTCCTTCTGAATTATCTGAAGAAATAAGTCTTTGGCGGCAAGCGGATATTAGCTGCTCTGCAAGGCATAAATAAGGCGCTCCTTCTGGAATAGCATCCGGGGGAGCGCCTCTTGCTGTCCTCAAGCTTTATTCTCCAGCTCCCCGCATGCAAGCCTCTGGCTTTTTCCCTTTAACTGAAATTAACTACATGCAAGGAGGTGCGCGCTTTAGCCGCTGAAGCTCTCCCGCCAAATCCATGTTCCATCGCGCCAGGGATCATATTTAACCAACTGATTGTATTTCCTGCAATAGAACTCTCATATTTTGCTGCGAAATGGGATTCTATTGTATTTCGTACAGTAAGATGTTGCATCTCAGGTGAAAAATGGCCTTTGCTCGAGATTCAACTGTACAGAATGCAATAGAGCCTCACATTTTTAGCCATTTTTACAGATTCTAATGTACAAAATGCAATTGCTATTGCTCTATCTACAACATTCCCCTCACAAACTCGGCCCCACCCCGAGATTGTTGTACAAATGTCAAGCGTGTTGATTTCCCAAAAAAAGGGACAAAAAGGCCGCCATTTCGGGTAATGGTAAGTACGACCAAACCAAACCGAAATGAGGCGACCTCATGAATAAATATACCCCATTCTTAGCCGTTTTCAAACAAGTACTAACACCGGAAGAAGTCCAAATGGTGACCGGACAGACCGAGGACTACGAGGATACAGCAACCAAAATGACCGTCGAGTTGCTGCTCGATTACTTTGTCCAAGCCTGTTACCACAAATGGGACGGCTTCCGGCAAAGTGCCCGCTTAGGCCCAAGCGTTGACTTGCCCGAGATTCATTACTCCACGTTTTCCGGCAAGGCCGGTGAAGTCCCTTACGACATCTTCAAACGTATCTTTCAAATGCTCGTCCAGAAATGTAACCGGCAAACCCGGCGGCACCTGAATCTGCCTAAAGATCTTCTGCTTATTGACTCTACGACGATTACGGCGGCAAACTCCCACATGTCTTGGGCTCCGTATAAAAAATTCAGAGGAGGCATTAAGCTGCATGTCGCTTTTTCGCATGGGCAGCGTTCTCCCGTGAAAGTGGTCGAATCGATTGCCCGGCGCAATGACGCTCCATTTGGAGAAGTCTTGGCCGATAAGGACTACCTTTTAGTCCAGGATCGAGCGTATGGAAAAATCGGTCGATTGGATCAATATGTGCAGCAAGGTCAGTCCTTTGTGATTCGTCTGAAAGACAATCTCCATTTGGTGATGCCGCGAAAGCTTCAGCGACCGGCGGAGGGAGACACCAAAATTGTACGCGATATCACCTGTTATATTGGTCAAGGGAAATGCCAGTCCGCCCAGCGCCACCGCGTCGTTGAATTTGAAAATGACCGGGGTGAAGTCGTACGGGTCGTGACCGATTTGAGAAAAGAGTCCGCTCATGTGATCGCTGAAATCTACAAGGCCCGCTGGCAAATTGAAGTCTTTTTCCGCTGGATTAAACAGCATCTGAATGTGCCCTGTCTATTCGGAACGACCGAAAATGCGGTATATAGCCAGTTATATGTGGCCTTTTGTGTCTATGTGCTTTTAAAGTGCCTATACGATACCGTTCAACCTAAAGTCCCAACCTTTGCTCAATTGACCTTTTGGGAATTTATGCAGTATTGGCGTATGTTTAATCTTCCGCTGGAGTGGCAGGTTCAGTTTAATCTGCTCAGGCGTAAAGGTCATCCTGGCATTTTGTCCCTCCCATAATATGGGGAATCAACACGCCTGTACAAATGTCATCATTTCTCTACCACCCAGCAGCAATACGGAGCAAATCCTGCATTTCGTGCAGGAATCCGGCTTACATGCCGGTAAATTGAGAGCCTAGGCTGCATAATGTGCAACATTTCCGCCTTGGCCTCTTGTGCCGGGCCTTCTTCTGTCTGCCAAGTAATCTGTCCGCCGGATAATCCCATTCCCTGCAACAAAAAACACCTTCAAGATTGTCTCCCTGTCTTACGGCAGGTTCCATTCTCTTGAAGGTGTTTGGATGGGTCTCACTTTGTCGGGACTGTTCTGGCACCGATTACTTTGCTGCACTCTGGATCATGCCCGCAAGGGCGGCAATTTCCTCAGGATCACGCGTTGCCCCCAGGATGATCCAGCCGCTGCACTGACTGCGCGGCCCGAGATAGACCGTTTCACCGTCTATCGATTTTTGCTGCATGGAATTGGGCCGCGTTTTGCATGGCTCCAGAGCATACATCCAGTCGGTGACCGCCCGTTTGGCGATCAGTGAACGCGGATAGCATTGCAGGGAACGGATCACATAGGCTGCGGTATCCTGCCCGGCGTTCACCAGCATCTCGGCGGTCAGCCCGCCGCTTCCGGCTGCGGCTGCGGGGTAGCCGCAGACCTGCGGCAGATCGGACAACCCTGCCACCAGCTGGGGAACGTATTGATAACAGCGGATCGGGTCCAGCCGGGTTCCGGCATCGTAGACAGCCAACGGATCCGCTTCCGGTGGGGCAGAGTCACGGAGCAGCATTTTCTCAGGCAGGACCGGCAGGATATAACTCCCCCCGCCCGCCATGAAGGACCCTGCCAGCTGGATATGGTATCCGTCATCAACGGGTTGGACGGAATCTGTTACATTTTGCACCGTATCCTCCCGGAACAGGTCAGCCGCTCCGTAAGGGGTAATGATGCGGACTGTTTTCTGATACACAGGCGACATTCCATACCCTCTCACCGGAATGTCACCCTCCAGGCAGATGTGCTGCTCATCCCAGCTCAGCCGCACCGATTCCGGCAGCGCCGGGGAATAGGACCCCGTCCCATGGACAGTTCTGACCTCATCCGGGGTGCCGAAGATTTCAGGGCCTATAGCAGCTACAGCCGCATAGAACCCTGAATCCCAGCCCGATTGCTCATTATCGGTCAGATCTACATGATCCGGATGAAGCAGATACCGCTCATCCCGCTCCCAGCTGATCTTCCCGGCATCCAGCCTGATTTCCCCGATATCCATCCCCCGCTCCGGTATCACAGTGAAGAGCAGCCGACCATTGCATATGGTCAACAGATGCATTTGCGAGCCGAAGCGGTCTCTAATCAGCGTCAGACTGACATAACCGCCTTCCGGCAGCGCTTGTGGAAGGTCCGGCTGCAGCCCGGCTAGCGTCAAACTACCAATTTGCTCAGTGTTCATCCAAATGCTCCTTCCGTCCGCCCATCAGCCATCCAACCATTCATTCCTTCACACCGATCAGCCAAGCATTCATTCCCTCTCCGCCCACCAGCAACCCAACCATTCATTCCTTCACACCGATCAGCCAAGCACTCATTCCCTCTCCGCCCACCAGCAACCCAACCATTCATTCCTTCACGCCCACCAGTCACCCAGCCGTTCATCCCCGTCGGCCGATTTTTCATTCGGACGCTTCCCCTCCGGCATGTCCCGCTATGCCGATATGGTTAAGCAGATATACAGGTTCCAGCTGTTCGAAGCTGGTCACAATAAGGTGAGCGCGGGCAAGCAGCCCGCTGTCTCCGATGCCAACCACGCGCATACCTGCCCGGACCGCACCCTCTACACCGGCTGCTGCATCCTCGAATACGCAGCAGCAGGCCGGGTCTGCGCCAAGCAGCCGGGCGGCCTGCAGGAACACCTCCGGGTCCGGCTTCGCCCGGGTGACGCTGTTCCCGTCCACCACCGCATCGAACAGCGGCCGGATGTTCACCTTCTCCAGAATCAGCGGAGCGTTCTTACTGGCCGAGGCAATCGCCGTCCCAATCCCTTGTGAACGCAGTTGCCCAACGAAATCCGCAACCCCCGGCAGTACATCGGCAGGCGTAAGCGTCTGTAGATACTCCTTGTACCACTCATTTTTACGGGAGGCCAGATCCTCCTTCTGCTCTTCTGTCAGATCCGTAATCCCCCCGGCCCGCAGCAGAAGCTCCAGCGATTCCATGCGGCTGACACCCTTCAGCTGTTCATTCTCTCTTTCACTGAAAGCGAACCCCAGCTCTTCGGCAAGACGCCTCCAGGCCTGATAATGGAACTTTGCGGTATCGACAATGACACCGTCTAGATCAAAGATAGCTGCCTCCAACTGTTGCACCTGCAACTGGGTTCCCTCCATTCAGCTTCTGTACTTCATATGCAACCGGGTGAATGGTGATCTGGTAGCGCTCTCCCCGCCAGGCCACGGTGAAGCTCAGCTCCTCCCAGCCTTCGGGCAGCCGGGGCTCCAGCTCAATACTCTCACTCCACATCGCACTCTTCAGCCCGGCGAACCCGTATACGATCAGCTGCCACAAGCCGCCGCAATTGGCGATGTGAATCCCCTCGGCAGCACCCTTTTTCTCCGGTGAGAGATCAATATCCATTACCCGCTGCAGAAAAGCGCCCGCAGCCCCACTCTGCCCGAGCCAGGAGGCCACAATGCCGTGAACCGCCGCCGACAACGAGGAATCATGAGTTGTAATCGGCTCATAATAAGCGTAGGACGCCTGCATCTGCTCCAGGGTGAATTCCTGCGGGAACAGCATCATTAATTCCAGCACATCTGCCTGCTTAAGCGCCTTGGAGCGGTAATTACGCTCCTGGGAGATGAAATGGCCGAAGGGACGCGACCGGTCGGTCCAGATGCCCGCAAAATCCACCTCAGCGTAAGAGGCAAAATCGTCCGATTGCGGAACAATTTCGCTCCGGCTGTCATAGGGCAGCCTCAGCTTCTCCGCCGTATGCCGGAAGAGCTCCCGCTCACCGGGACGGATATCCAGCCGCTCCGCCGCAGCCGCATAGCTGTCCGGGCTCCCCTCTTCCAGGCTGTCGAGACAGGCAACGGTCTGCTCCAGACTGAACTTAACCATCCGGTTGGTGAAGGCATTGTTGCGGGTAAAAGGCAAATATTCATCCGGTCCCATCACGCCGAGCAGCTCGGCTGTCCCCTCCTGGTTCCAATCCACCCGGCCGCACCAATAACGGGCCGTCTCCACCAGAATGTCAATCCCGTAATGCTTCACGAATTCATCATCTCCGGTCGCCCTAACGTAATGGTATAGCGCATAGACGATGTCCGCTGTTATATGAATTTCATGATCGGCATATTGCCAGTTGGCACATTGCTCTTCCCCGCCCAAGGAGGACTCCCAGGCATACCGTGCTCCCCGGTATCCGTATTTCCGTGCGTTGCTTCTGGCTCCGTCCAGCGTATTATAACGGAACAGAAGCAGATTGCGGGCCGCCTGCGGATGGGTGTGCAGGAAGAAGGGCAGCAGATTAATCTCTGTGTCCCAGAAATATCTGCCGAAATAAGCTTCTCCGGCATACCCCTTGGCACAGATGGCCACCCGGTCATCCTTCTCCGCATTCGCACGGATGAGATGATAGAGTGAGGCGCGGACGCTTAGTTGTGCTGCATCGTCTCCCTTAATAGCGATATCGGCTGCCTGCCACTTGCTCCTCCAGCTGCCGGCATGCCGGTTATACAGTTGCTCCCAGCCTAATTCGCGTGCGTAGTGGAGCTGTTCATGCGCCCTGTCGCACACCGTTCCTTCTTCCCTGTCACGGTCCGTCGTCACTGCAGTCAGCTTGCTGACCGTCAGCCGGTCCCCGGCCCGCAGAGCTAATTCCCCGCGCTGCGCAGCCATCACCTCTGTGACGCCGGCCTGCCAGTCCACCGCTTCAGAGACCTCAAGAGCCGACAGCATAATGATCCGGTTGCCCTCCTCGGTAAGTGTCTCAAGTGACAGCATACCTTCGGATTCCGCCAAGGGAATGACCTGAGCAAAATGATTCATCCCGTTGGTCCGCACATCTCCCCGCAGAGTCGCCGCCAGCTCCAGCGGGCCTTCGCCAGACAGAACCTCCAGCTCCACCCGCTGGATGCACAGATGCGTGTCCGCCATACTAAGGTAGCGGCTATAAGTACACTTAAGCTGCATGCCTTCTGCTGTCTCCCACAGAAATGAACGGTGTAGCATCCCATCCCGCAGGTCCAGCCAGCGGCTGTAGCTGCTAATCCGGCAGCGGTCCATATCCAGAGACTCGCCCCCTGACCGGAATTCAAGCCCCAGGACATAAGGGAGATTGACAATCTCCTCCTTCAGCAGCGGATGCTGCGAAACAATGCCCGGGATGAAGGTGCCCTGCTTGGATTTGGGGTGCCGTGGCTTCTCCAGCGTAACGTTATCAGGAAAGCGCAGATATTCCTCATTCTGCGGCGCATCGCTGCACCCTTCCTCAAAGCTTCCGCGCATATGCATATAGCCGTTCCCTTGGGTAAAAAGCCCTTCATAATGCTTATGCAGCCGGGCTTCATACCCATCTTCCTTCAGGCACCACAGGTTATCCTCATTCATCTGCAACCCTCCATTCTCCGGTAACTTTCACTGTCATTCCCGTCCGCCTGCTCATCCCTTCACCGCTCCCGCAGCAAGGCCGGATACAACCTGCTCCTGCAGCAGTATATACACCACAATACTCGGGATGATCACGACCATCGTGGCCGCGAACATGACGCCGTAATCACTGGCGAACTGGCTTTTGAAATAATAGAGCGCAAGCGGCAGGGTACGGCTCTGATTCCCCGTCGTCAGAATAATAGCGAACTGAAACTCATTCCAGCAGAGCAGGAACTGCATCACACCGGCCGTGCCGAAGCCCGGCTTCGAGATCGGCAGAATAATCCGGAAGAAGGTCTGGATGAAGCTGGCGCCATCCAGATAAGCCGATTCTTCCATTTCCTTCGGGATTGTCAGGAAGTAACTCGATAGAATGTAGAGCGAGACCGGCAAGCCGAAGCCGGTATATACGATAATCAGTCCAATCAGCTTGTCGTACAGTCCAAGCGTATTCAATGTCAAGTACAGCGGCTGCAGCATCGCCGCTCCCGGAATCAGGAGCGACAGCGAGAAGGCTCCCATCAATAGCTTCTTGCCGCGGAATTTGAAGCGCGCCAGGACATAGGCTGCCATACCGAGCAGCAGCAGATTGAGCAGGGTTCCGAAGATCCCCACGATTACACTGTTGATGTAGAAGCGGGAGATCGGCGCTATTTGGAAGGCCTTCGTGTAATTGGAGAAGCGGAAGCTGCTTGGCCAGCCGAGCGAATTGCTCAGAATCTCGGCATTGGTCTTGAACGAAGCGAGCAGCACCCACAGGAACGGACCCAGCGACAACAGGACAATCAGGATTACAAATCCATACTTAAGAACACCCAAACCTTTTTTCAACATTCTCACCCCATCCGCTCCATTCAGTTTTGGGAGCTGCCTATTCTGAACAGATTTCGGCACAGCAGGACAAAAATCAAGCCAAAGCCGATTAGGAAGACGCCCACGGAATTGGAATAACCGAAGTTATTGTCCATGAGTGCGGTCTTGTAGATATAGATAGGCAGGTTCATCGTCTCATTGCCGGGTCCGCCGCCTGTAGTCATCAGAATAATATCCATCTTCTGCAGCATGCTGGTTCCGGACAGAATCACGCAGGTGCCGATAATATTGCGCAGCATGGGAATCACAATGTACAGATTAATCTTCAGCGTGCTGGCCCCGTCGATCCGCGCCGATTCATACAGACTGTCTGGAATGGCTGCGATCTCAGCCAGAATCAGGATCGTAACCACCGCCGCATAGGGCAGCCAGGTCATCGTGACAGAGAAGAAGGCCGTGGCATAATCCATGAACCAGTTCTGGGAGTAATCCGCATTCCCGAATAAGCGGGCAATACTGTTCACCGCACCAAAGTCAGGATTGAGCATACACAGAAACAGCATCCCTACGGCTGCACCCGAGATAATATTCGGAAACATGTAGACCGTGCGCGCGAACTTCCAGTAGAATTCCTTCATACTGAGAATGATCGCGAACAGGGTGCCGATGGCCACGTGAACCGTAGACTGCAGCAGGACCCAGACACCTGTATTCAGTGCGCTTTGGCGAAAATCGGCATCATCCGTAAACAGCTGGATATAGTTAGTGAGACCGTTAAATACCGGGCTGCGTCCGGCCGACCATTCCGTAAAGGAGGTGCCGAACAGAATCACAAGTGAGACAGCATAGACAAGAATAAACAATATTACAGTCGGTAACAGGAAAAGCGTGATATACCCTCTATTTTTCCTAACCATCCATATGGTCCTCCCCAATCCTCAGCTTACATAACTGCTTTATTTATTCTTGGCGGCAATATCCGTCAGTTCCCGGGCAATCTCTTCGGCAGTTGCCTTGCCGGCTACCAGCTTCGGATACAGGTTCTTCCAGGCATCTGTTACGTTCGGGAAGACGATGGAGTCGAGTGTCCGGTAATGAAGCTGCGTCTTTTGGGCGACGGTGATCGACTCGACCATGATCGGATATTTCTCTTTCAGAGCATCTGAGGGCTGAACTTCACTCGACACCGGCATTACATTGCCGTATTCAAGCGCGATGGTCTGCCCTTCAAGCCCTGTTTTGAACTTGATGAATTTCTCGGCGGCATCGCGGGTTTCCGGCGTTTTGGCTCCGATCATATAGCCGACCTCATAGGTGGAGATCAGACTGTTGTTCGGGTAGGCGGCAACGCCCACTTTTTGATCGAAGCCTTCAGCGGATTTGGTCGGGTCGCTGAAATCACCGATCATCCACGGACCATTGGCAATCATCGCTGCCTTGCCCTGGCTGAACGCGTTCGCTGCATTGGCATATCCCGCTCCCAGCGCATCCTTCGTCGTATACTTATCCAGCAGCTCCTTCATCATATTAAGCGCCTGAATCATTTCCGGCGTATTGAAGTTGGCAGGGTGCAGAGTGTTCATGAACGCTTTGCCGTTATCCCCGTTCGTACCGATCATCGCCGCAAGAATCAGGTTACTCGTCCAGGCATTCTCCCCGGTCATCAGGGCAAGCGGTACATAGCCTGCGGCCTTCAGCTTCTCGTTGTTGCTCATGAATTCATCCCAGGTCTCCGCCGGTTTGATTCCTGCCTTCCCGAACATTTCTTTATTGTAAAAGTAGCCGATGTTCTGCTTCTGATCGCTGATCGACCAGACCTTGCCGTCCCGCGTATTGGAAGCGAGGGCGTCTTCTCCGATAGCGGCCTTCCATTCCGCATCTTTATCCAGATATTCATTGAAAGGGGTTGCAA
Source organism: Paenibacillus sp. FSL R7-0302 (assembly GCF_038006885.1). NCBI lineage: Bacteria > Bacillati > Bacillota > Bacilli > Caryophanales > Paenibacillaceae > Paenibacillus > Paenibacillus sp. FSL R7-0302. The sequence goes on along the minus strand of NZ_JBBOWB010000001.1, from coordinate 839,870 downwards.
GATTGCCTTTGATCAGAACATCATTAATCCCGTCCTTGCCCATGACGACATCCGGAACATCCCCGGAAGCGGCCAGAATCTTGATCTTGTCAACATAGGCGGCATCGCTTGGAATCTCTTCAACCACAACCTCCACTTCATTGCCGTATTTGGCATTGAACTGCTTGATCTGTTCTTCCTCCATCTTGGCTGACGCATGTGTGCCTACCCGGAAGGTCAGATAGGAGATTTTGACCGGCGCTTTAGCCGCAGGCGTAGCATTCCCCGCGCCCGCTGATGCCTCAGCCCCGCCTTTATCCGCTGAATTCCCCGATCCGCAGGCTGAAATGGACAGGGCCAGAATCAGAGTACTCGCCAGAGTAATGCCTGTTTTATACCGTGGTCTTTTCAAATGAAATCCCCCTTAAATAATGTTGGCCTCATACACAGGGCGTAAATTGTGCGCCCGTTGCAGTTTGTTACAGCTCTCATTGTAGAACAAAGAAAACGGCGAATGAATTCGTTTTTCCGTATACTCTTTTATAATATCTTGAGCAAATCAGTTAAGGCGGCGGGGTAGCTGAAAGGGCTTTCAGATTTCTTTAACTCTTCTTCGTTATCTTTACCACATTGGCCAAAAGGGCCCGTTTTCCCCCTGCCCGGCTATTCGCCATCCGCCAAAAATTATATAATACCTTTAAATCTATGAATCATCACCAAGGAGCAGTCTGCATGTCCAACAAGCCTATCCTGCGATGGCTCAGCCTTCGCCCGGTTTCCGAATTATTCTCCCGTATTCCCGTCAGGAATAAAATTGTAATTATCATCGTTCTGCTGATTCTTCTGCCGATGACCTTCGCCGGCTGCTATTTCTATTGGAACATCTCCCAGATTCTAACCAGGAACGCCAATGCCAATCTGTCTCTTCTGATCCGCCAGACCAACGATAATATTGAGAAATCCTTTCAGATTATCGATAACACCTCCCTGCATTTTCTCTCTAACAAAATGTTAAGAAACTGGTTAATCGACGATATGTCGCTGAGCGATGATTTCTACAAGAAATTCATCAACAAAACCGAAATAGAAGAGGACCTGAAGTATAGTCTCATGTTCAACAATGCCTGGAATATCAGCCTGTTATCTACGGCTTTTGTATTTTTTGATAGCGACAACTATGTATCCGTTCTGAAGACACCGCCCAATATTGAACAGACCAATAAGAACAATCTCGCTGTCTATCAATCGGTGAATGGCAGAATGGTCAGAGGCAAGGAGATTCTGAAGCCAAGCCCCGGTGACCCCACCATTTATTTCACACGCGTCATGTCCAATATCAATCTTCCCGAGCAGCGTCTGGTGCTGATCTTCGGCACGAATGAGGCAGATTTGGCAGAGGAGTATTCCGGCCTGCTCGATTTCACCGGTGCGCTGGCCTATATCATTGATAACAAGGGAATCATTTACTCCAGTGCCGGGAAGCAGGAGCTCGGCTCAGTGGTTCCTTCCGACATTCTAGCCCTCAAGAACAACACCGAGGTAAAGGAGGTGAAGCTGGGCCAGGAGACCTATTTGGCAGCTTCCCGCAGCATCGGCACCACTGGGCTTACCTTCATTGCCGGTATCCCGAGGAAGCAGGTGCTCTCCAGGCTGTCCGGGAGTATGCACAACTACATATGGATCATCACCCTGATTGCCTTCGTCTCCCTGGCGGCAGGCATTGTGATTTCTCTGCGTTTTACCCGGGTCGTCCGTGATCTCCTGCGGAGTATCCGCAAAGTGAAGAAGGGGGATTACAACTCCAAGATGCCTGCATACAAGGATGCGGAGCTGAATCAGCTAAGCAACACCTTCAACCATATGACAGACGAGATCAGCTATCTCATTAAGGAAGTGTACGAGAAGCACCTGCTGATCAAGGAGTCGGAAATCAAATTTTTGCAAGCCCAGATGAATCCCCATTTCCTGTTCAATACGCTCATTACCATCGGCTACAAAGCCAAATTATCCAGAGATGAGACCGTTTACAGAATGGTATCCTCCCTTACGGAGCTGCTGCAGGCAAGTATTTATTCGAACAGCCTGGCCAAGATTCCGATTCGTCAGGAGCTGGATTTCATCAAATTTTATCTCTATCTGCAGAAGGAGCGGTTTGAAGATAAGCTGGAGTATACGATTCAGATCGAGGATGATGCCTTGCTGGATCTGCTGCTGCCCAAGCTGAGCGCCCAGCCGCTGGTAGAGAACGCGGTGGTGCACGGTGTGGAGAAAAAGCTGGGCAAGGGTAGGATCCATATTCATATCTACCGCCGGAACGGCTCGGTCTTTTTTGAAATCAAGGATAATGGCAACGGATTTGACCAGATTCCGCAGGATTGGAATAATTTCGAGAACCTCACCATACGCAAACAGGGCCACAATAACATTGGCCTGATTAATACACATAAGCGGGTCAAGCTGATTTACGGCGAGCCTTATGGAATTGAGGTCGAGAGCGAACCGGGGGCAGGCTCCAAGGTTACCCTTCACATACCGACAGATTTGGGGGAATGATTACATGTATAATGTCATGATTGTCGATGATGAGCCTGTTATCAAAAAAGGGCTGCAATGCTTTATTGACTGGAGCTTGCTGCACTGCGAGGTTAGCTGTGAGGCTTCCAACGGGCTGGAAGCCGTAGAACTGCTGGGCTATTATGATATCGATATTATTGTTACCGATGTCCGTATGCCGGGGATGGATGGCCTTGCCCTATCAGACTATGTGCACCGGAACTTCCCGCAGATCAAGGTTATCATTCTGACAGCCTTCGCAGATTTCTCCTATGCCCAGACGGCTATTCAATATGAGGTGGTCGATTTTGTCATCAAGACCAATCCCACGGAGCAGATTCCCCGGGCCATTGAAAAAGCAACGCGGCTGCTGGAAAAGGAACAAGAGCAGAAGCAGAAGCTAAGACAGCTGGAGAGCAAGATTCATGACAATCTGTCTGAAATCAGCGAGAAATTTCTGAAGGAGGCCGTCGAAGGCCTGATCAGCGATGAAGCCGGTTTATTCAGCCGCTCCAGAGAGCTGGGACTGCAGCTGGAGAACTATTTCGGGGTCTATATGGAGGTTAAGGATATGCCCGGCCCCCATGCCTCTGCTGGAGCGCAGACCAATGATCATCACCGGTTCCTGGCCTCCATCCGCCAGTTCCTTACACTGGCGTTCGCGGAACGTCCCTTTTATATTCTGAATATGGAGAAAAACACCCTTCTGGCGATTGTCTCCATGGGCAGCGATCCGGCAGCCTTCTCCACCCAGACCCTGCTCACGATCAGCAACGAAATTCTGGCCATGGCCGAGCACTTCCGGCAATACCATGTCAATATCGGCATCAGCCTGCTGCACCGGGATGTGCTGACCCTGCCCGGAGCTTACCAGGAGGCCCGCGAGGCGCTGCAGGGCAGCTTTTATAACGATAATTATGTTGCCGTGTATATGCCTCATGCGAGCCAGACCCTCACTCCCGGTGCTCCTCCCCATCATGCTGCCGAGCAGATTGCCGAATATCTGCAGCAAGGACAGAGCGATCAGGCTCTCCAGCAGCTGGATCAGCTGCTCAAGAGCTACCGGAACCACCAAGAGCCGATGGAGAATGTAAAAGTAGCTTGCCTGCTTATCGCGTCCTACTGCTTCCGTCTGCTGAGTGCGAGTCAGCCCTTCGAACCGCAGATGGATGAGAACCAGTCGGCGGTGTACAAGCACATTCAAGAGAGCAAGAGCATCCAGGTGCTCGCAGATATCCTCATGCGCCTCATTCAGAGCTGCTCGAAGGCCATTGCGCAGAATGACAACCAGCCCAATTACATCGTCATCGAATGCCAGAAATATATACGGGAGCATTACAACCAGAACCTGAATCTGCAGATTATTGCCGACCATATCCATATCAACAGCAGCTACCTCAGCCGCCTGTACAAAAAAGTAACCGGCGAGTCCATCATCGACGTCATCAATAAATACCGGATTGAAATGGCCAAGAAGCTGCTGCGCAACCCTGCCAGCAAAGTCTTTGAAGTCGCCGAAGCCGTCGGCATTGAGACCCCGGCCTATTTCACCCATGTCTTCTCCAAGTACACCGGGATGAGCCCCAAGGAATACAAGCTGAATTATTCACAGCTGAATTAACGTCAAAAGCCGCTGAGTTTAAAAAATTTTTTTTGTATAAAATTATGATTAATACAAATAGAGCCTGAAAGCAGGGCTAAATCAGTTATTATAGTTTCAGTGCAATAAAAAGAACAAAATGCCTGCGGCATCCCGAATGTGATCGGTTTTTCGACCATATCCGGCCCACACGCCTCCTCCCGCACCGAATGTAGTCGGTTTTTCGACCATATCCGGCCCACACGCCTCTGCCGCACCGAATGTAGTCGGTTTTTCGACCATATCCGGCCCACTCGCCTCTCCCGCACCGAATGTGATCGGTTTTTCGACCATATCCGGCCCACTCGCCTCTGCCGCACCGAATGTGGCCGGTTTTTTGACCATATCCGGCTGTTCGGTGAAATCAGCGAAGTCATTCCTATTATTGATCCAGAATATAGTCATACTGCCGATGCTCCAAGACACTTACCCCCAACTTTATGGACAACTTATCCACATCGGACGTAAATCAATCAACAAAAAAAGGGTTATGACATTGTCCAAAATACAATGTCATAACCCTTTTGTTAGTACCGGCGAGAGGACTCGAACCTCCACGGTTTCCCACTCGATTTTGAGTCGAGCGCGTCTGCCATTCCGCCACGCCGGCTTAATATCTTATATATCCGCTATGGATAATTAAATTTTAGATGAAAACCATTCAGTAAAATAATAATGGCGCGCCCTGAGAGATTCGAACTCCCGACCTTTTGATTCGTAGTCAAACGCTCTATCCAGCTGAGCTAAGGGCGCAAATTATGGAGCGGACGACGGGAATCGAACCCGCGACCCTCGCCTTGGCAAGGCGATGCTCTACCGCTGAGCCACGTCCGCACACGGTATGTATTCAATTGCTTCAATAAAAATGGCGGAACCGACGGGATTCGAACCCGCGATCTCCTGCGTGACAGGCAGGCATGTTAGGCCAACTACACCACGGTTCCAAAATAATATTGCGGGGGCAGGATTTGAACCTGCGGCCTTCGGGTTATGAGCCCGACGAGCTACCGGGCTGCTCCACCCCGCGTCATTAATAAAATATTCTCTTCTTGCTAGTTAAGTCTCCATGGTGGAGGCTGAGGGGTTCGAACCCCCGACCCTCTGCTTGTAAGGCAGATGCTCTCCCAGCTGAGCTAAGCCTCCATCGAAGAAGCAACTTAATGATCATAACACATTTTCATGAGATATACAACCATTAATTTATCAAAGATGAAATTGGTGACTCGTATGGGATACTCTTCACTTCGTTACGAGATTGCGATGTAATCCTTACGAAGCTTATGCTTCAACGAACCCTGGGAATTCTCATCCCATCACTCAAAGAAGAAATTGGTGACTCGTATGGGATTCGAACCCATGTTACCTCCGTGAAAGGGAGGTGTCTTAACCCCTTGACCAACGAGCCAAATTAGCAAACAATCTTTCGACAACAAAAAATATTATATCATATAAAATAGATTAATACAATAGAAATATTATTATTCTATTCATTGTATGCACAATCAAAAAACAAAAAACCACCATTGATAATCAACAGTGGTCTTAAGTGCTTGGCAACGTCCTACTCTCCCAGGACCCTTCGGTCCAAGTACCATCGGCGCTGGAGGGCTTAACGGTCGTGTTCGGGATGGGTACGTGTGGAACCCCTCCGCTATCGCCACCAAACATGATTTTTCGAAGCTTCCGCTTCTCGAAATCGCTGCGAGAAAATATCCGTCCCCAGAAAGGACCTGCAGCTTAAGGTGTACCAGGCTTGATCGCCTGAAAACTGAATCCGAAACGAATCTGCGAATTATTTTTTGGATAAGCCCTCGACCGATTAGTATTGGTCAGCTCCATGCATTGCTGCACTTCCACCTCCAACCTATCTACCTCGTCGTCTTCAAGGGGTCTTACATACTGGGAAATCTCATCTTGAGGGGGCTTCACGCTTAGATGCTTTCAGCGCTTATCCCGTCCGTACGTAGCTACTCAGCCATGCTCCTGGCGGAACAACTGATGCACCAGCGGTACGTCCATCCCGGTCCTCTCGTACTAAGGACAGCTCCTCTCAAATTTCCTGCGCCCACGACAGATAGGGACCGAACTGTCTCACGACGTTCTGAACCCAGCTCGCGTACCGCTTTAATGGGCGAACAGCCCAACCCTTGGGACCTACTTCAGCCCCAGGATGCGATGAGCCGACATCGAGGTGCCAAACCTCCCCGTCGATGTGGACTCTTGGGGAGATAAGCCTGTTATCCCCAGGGTAGCTTTTATCCGTTGAGCGATGGCCCTTCCATGCGGTACCACCGGATCACTAAGTCCGACTTTCGTCCCTGCTCGACTTGTAGGTCTCGCAGTCAAGCTCCCTTATGCCTTTGCACTCTGCGAATGATTTCCAACCATTCTGAGGGAACCTTTGAACGCCTCCGTTACTCTTTAGGAGGCGACCGCCCCAGTCAAACTGCCCGCCTGACACGGTCCCCGTACCCGCTAAGGGCACTAGGTTAGAACCTAGATACGATCAGGGTGGTATCCCAACGGCGCCTCCGCAGAAGCTTGCGCTCCTGCCTCACCGGCTCCCACCTATCCTGTACAGATCGTACCCAAATTCAATATCAAGCTGCAGTAAAGCTCCATGGGGTCTTTCCGTCTTGTCGCGGGTAACCTGCATCTTCACAGGTATTAAAATTTCACCGGATCTCTCGTTGAGACAGCGCCCAAGTCGTTACGCCATTCGTGCGGGTCAGAATTTACCTGACAAGGAATTTCGCTACCTTAGGACCGTTATAGTTACGGCCGCCGTTTACTGGGGCTTCGGTTCACAGCTTCGGGTTTAACCCCTAACCGCTCCCCTTAACCTTCCAGCACCGGGCAGGCGTCAGCCCGTATACTTCGCCTTGCGGCTTCGCACAGACCTGTGTTTTTGCTAAACAGTCGCTTGGGCCTTTTCACTGCGGCCCCCTCGGGCTATTCACCCTACCGAGGCACCCCTTCTCCCGAAGTTACGGGGTCATTTTGCCGAGTTCCTTAACGAGAGTTCTTCCGCGCGCCTTAGAATTCTCTTCTCGCCTACCTGTGTCGGTTTGCGGTACGGGCACCTTCTCCTGACTAGAGGCTTTTCTTGGCAGTGTGAGATCATGACCTTCGCTACTATAATTTTCGCTCCCCATCACAGCCCAGCCTTACGATGTGCGGATTTGCCTACACACCAGCCTCACTGCTTAGACGGACATCCATCAGTCCGCGTCACTACCCTCCTGCGTCACCCCATCGCTCATAGCGGATTACGGTGGTACAGTAATTTCAAACTGTTGTCCTTCGACTACGCCTGTCGGCCTCGCCTTAGGTCCCGACTTACCCTGAGCGGACGAGCCTTCCTCAGGAAACCTTGGGCTTTCGGCGGATCAGATTCTCACTGATCTTTTCGTTACTCATACCGGCATTCTCACTTGTATACTCTCCAGCGCTCCTTACGGTACACCTTCAACGTATATACAACGCTCCCCTACCCCAGATACAAAGTATCTAGCCATAGCTTCGGTGGTGTGTTTAGCCCCGTTACATTTTCGGCGCAGAGTCACTCGACCAGTGAGCTATTACGCACTCTTTCAATGGTGGCTGCTTCTAAGCCAACATCCTGGTTGTCTGTGCAACTCCACATCCTTTCCCACTTAACACACACTTGGGGACCTTAGCTGATGGTCTGGGCTGTTTCCCTTTTGACAATGGATCTTAGCACTCACTGTCTGACTCCCGGCAAGAAGTAAATGGCATTCGGAGTTTGACTGAGCTTGGTAACCCTTGCGGGCCCCGCACCCAATCAGTGCTCTACCTCCACCACTCCATTCACCGAGGCTAGCCCTAAAGCTATTTCGGGGAGAACCAGCTATCTCCGAGTTCGATTGGAATTTCTCCGCTACCCCCACCTCATCCCCGCATTTTTCAACATGCGTGGGTTCGGGCCTCCAGTGCGTGTTACCGCACCTTCACCCTGGACAGGGGTAGATCACACGGTTTCGGGTCTACGTCCACATACTTAGTCGCCCTATTCAGACTCGCTTTCGCTGCGGCTCCGGCTTCTCACCTTAACCTTGCATGTTAAACGTAACTCGCCGGTTCATTCTACAAAAGGCACGCCATCACCCCTAAAACGGGCTCTGACTTTTTGTAAGCACACGGTTTCAGGTTCTATTTCACTCCCCTTCCGGGGTGCTTTTCACCTTTCCCTCACGGTACTGTTTCACTATCGGTCGCCAGGTAGTATTTAGCCTTAGCAGATGGTCCTGCTGGATTCATACGGGGTTTCACGTGCCCCGCACTACTCGGGATCCGTCTCGGAGGGAACACAGTTTGGGTTACAGGGCTTTTACCTCTATCGCGGGCCTTTCCAGACCTCTTCACCTACCCTATTCCTTTGTAACTCCATGTGAGACGTCCCACAACCCCAAGAGGCAAGCCCCTTGGTTTAGGCTGTTCCGCGTTCGCTCGCCGCTACTGACGGAATCACTATTGTTTTCTCTTCCTCAGGGTACTTAGATGTTTCAGTTCCCCTGGTCTGCCTCTGCGTATCCTATGTATTCAGATACGAGTAACTGCGAATTACCACAGCTGGGTTTCCCCATTCGGACACCCCCGGATCAAAGCTTGCTTACAGCTCCCCGAGGCAGTTTCGTTGTTCGCCACGTCCTTCGTCGGCTCCTGGCGCCTAGGCATCCTCCGTGTGCTCTTAGTAGCTTAACCAATGCGTTTTCCCTAAGGAAAATCACGGTAGCAACTAATAACTATTTCAACTTGCTTACACAAGTTTCAGCTAAAAGATGTTCTAAAACGCAAATTCGTTTCGGTATCCAGTTTTCAAGGATCAAGATGCTGTAAGTTCGGGTCGATCACGATTGTGTCGATAGAAGTTACAGCCAGTAAAGATGAGAGCTTAAACTCTCAAAACTGACCAACGAGTGAGTAACAGGCCTAAACCTGAGTTGTGGAAGCGAAGCTTCCGATTTGAATGTTTCCGTTGCAGGAAACGATTCTCCATAGAAAGGAGGTGATCCAGCCGCACCTTCCGATACGGCTACCTTGTTACGACTTCACCCCAATCATCTACCCCACCTTCGGCGGCTGGCTCCCTTGCGGGTTACCCCACCGACTTCGGGTGTTGTAAACTCTCGTGGTGTGACGGGCGGTGTGTACAAGACCCGGGAACGTATTCACCGCGGCATGCTGATCCGCGATTACTAGCAATTCCGACTTCATGCAGGCGAGTTGCAGCCTGCAATCCGAACTGAGACCGGCTTTGCTGGGATTGGCTCCACCTCGCGGCTTCGCTTCCCGTTGTACCGGCCATTGTAGTACGTGTGTAGCCCAGGTCATAAGGGGCATGATGATTTGACGTCATCCCCACCTTCCTCCGGTTTGTCACCGGCAGTCACTCTAGAGTGCCCAGCTTCACCTGCTGGCAACTAAAGTCAAGGGTTGCGCTCGTTGCGGGACTTAACCCAACATCTCACGACACGAGCTGACGACAACCATGCACCACCTGTCTCAACTTTCCCCGAAGGGCACCTGACGCATCTCTGCTTCGTTAGTTGGATGTCAAGACCTGGTAAGGTTCTTCGCGTTGCTTCGAATTAAACCACATACTCCACTGCTTGTGCGGGTCCCCGTCAATTCCTTTGAGTTTCAGTCTTGCGACCGTACTCCCCAGGCGGAGTGCTTACTGTGTTAACTTCGGCACCAAGGGTATCGAAACCCCTAACACCTAGCACTCATCGTTTACGGCGTGGACTACCAGGGTATCTAATCCTGTTTGCTCCCCACGCTTTCGCGCCTCAGCGTCAGTTACAGCCCAGAAAGTCGCCTTCGCCACTGGTGTTCCTCCACATATCTACGCATTTCACCGCTACACGTGGAATTCCACTTTCCTCTTCTGTACTCAAGTCACCCAGTTTCCAGTGCGACCTCAGGTTGAGCCCAAGGTTTAAACACCAGACTTAAATAACCGCCTGCGCGCGCTTTACGCCCAATAATTCCGGACAACGCTTGCCCCCTACGTATTACCGCGGCTGCTGGCACGTAGTTAGCCGGGGCTTTCTTCTCAGGTACCGTCACTCCGGTAGCAGTTACTCTACCGGACGTTCTTCCCTGGCAACAGAGCTTTACGATCCGAAAACCTTCATCACTCACGCGGCGTTGCTCCGTCAGGCTTGCGCCCATTGCGGAAGATTCCCTACTGCTGCCTCCCGTAGGAGTCTGGGCCGTGTCTCAGTCCCAGTGTGGCCGTTCACCCTCTCAGGTCGGCTACGCATCGTCGCCTTGGTGGGCCGTTACCCCACCAACTAGCTAATGCGCCGCAGGCCCATCCCCAAGCAGCAGATTGCTCCGCCTTTCATTCTCTCCTCAGGAGAAAAAAGAAATTATCCGGTATTAGCTACCGTTTCCGGTAGTTATCCCAGGCTTGAGGGCAGGTTGCCTACGTGTTACTCACCCGTCCGCCGCTAAGTCTGAAAGGAAGCAAGCTTCCTCTCAAACTCCGCTCGACTTGCATGTATTAGGCACGCCGCCAGCGTTCGTCCTGAGCCAGGATCAAACTCTCCAAATTGGTATTTAGAAAGAGCGATTGCTCATTTTGAAACATCTGACGAGAATGGTTACATTCTCTCATTTTGGATCTCACCGAAGTGATCTCCAGATACTCACTCGTTGTTCAGTTTTCAAAGATCAAGCTCGTTGTCAGCGCCGCTCACCGCGTCACCAGCAACTTTTATAATATAACATGTTCTTCTTATGAATGCAACACTTATTTTCGTTGAAGAAAAGTGTGTATTCATCAGAGCAACATGTCCAACCTTCTTGCAAGGCACCTGCCTTGCGACTGGATATATAATATAGCATGATATATACCTGCTAACAACCCTTAATTTCTACCATTTTTCGAGATAGTACTATAGACTTTCATAGATATCCTATACAAGCCTCTATACCTGCATAAGCATGCCCAAAAGCACATGCCGGCCCTCATATCTAGCAGGACCTGCATGTGCAACTCTCTCCTTAGGGACTATCCTCTTAATTCGGAATCCAAGGAGTGTGATTTTTCTTATCTGTACTTGAGCGTCCGCTTGAGTTCGAACGCGGCTTGGCGTGGGCCTTATCCTTGGCGGCAGAGGTCTGGCTGGAGGTTTTCGCTTTTGCCGCTGCCGGTTTGGATTTCCCTGGTTTTGTATCCTTTGCTGCTGTGGCCTCAGTGCGCCCTTTATCCGGCACTTCCTCCACTTCATCCACTACAGGCTCAGGAATCTGAATCTCGGGTACGCGGTTGTGGGCGAAATTCTCCATGCCCGGATAAGCCGGATATGGCGGAATATTCGATACCATAGGCTGTTCATACATCGGTGACACCGCGTTAGGCATGGCATTCATTCCTCCGGCATAAGGAGAGACCATCCCCATCTGCGGCATGCCGTACACCGGATACCCGTTATACATCGGCTGCTCATAAGGATAGGGCTGAATCGACATTGCGCCGCATCCGCAGGAAGGCCACGGAAGATTAACCTGCTCATTCTGGTACTGCGGAGCAAACGCAGCATTGTCACTGACAGGGCTGACTCCTGACATATTCACATTGTCATAATCCGGTGCTGCATTAGGATACCATGCTCCGGGGTATTGTCCAGGCGGACAAGGATTAACCGGCTGAGCATAGAACGGCGGGCATTCCGGCATAAACGCTGCAGGCTGAACATAACTTGGAGCGTTATTCATGGTATTCATATTATTCATATTCATATTGTCCATTGGCTCATATACGGGATACACGGGTGCATAATTCATAAAATACGGATTCTCGCTGAGACCGGGATAGCCATCGCTCTTTCCCCAGGGCGAGGTTTTACCTTCATCCCAGGCGGCAGACTGAACCTCTGACTTATGATGCACTTCTTTGGTCTTCTCTTCCTGCGCGGGAACGGAGATTTGCACATATAAGCTTTGTTTCTCATAGACGGCTTCCTGAACCGGCTTGACTTCCGGTGCTTTGTTAGGTGCAGGGTTAGGTGCAGGAACCGCCAACGGGATAGGGACTGCTTCTGCCGCAGGTGCAGGAACCGGCGCCGGTGCGGGAGCCGGCTTTTCGATGACACCAGTGTAGGTTTTACCGCCAATCGCCGTTTTATCGACCACTGCCGGAGCGGTGGACTGAGCCTGAATTGGGGTCGTATTAGCTTTTACCGGATCGATGGATTGGGCCTGGATTGGAGAAGTACTGACTTTCTTAGGGATATTCACGACTTCACCCGTCATCAGTGCATTAGGGTTCTTAAGCTGCGGGTTGGCATCAATCATATCCTTGAGTGTAACTCCCCAAGCCTTGGAGAGCTTCCATAAGGTATCGCCTTGCTTGACTGTATGCTTATAGTAGATATCGTTGTTGTCCGGAACAGGCAGAGCTACGGGCGCAGCCGGGATCTTAACCTTGTCTCCTACAGCAAGTACATCTGGATTGGTGATTTGCGGATTGGCCTCGATTATTTTTTGCAGCGGCACTCCATACTTCTGTGATAACGCAAACAGCGAATCACCTTGCTTAACAATGTGTATTTTCACGCAGCATTTACCTCCTAAAAGTATCTATTGATCGGCACTGCACCCCGGTTCAGGGATGATAGCCCTCCAGATTCGGTAGTTGCGGTACAGCCGCCTCCTTCGTTACTACATCTTATGCAGCCCATGGGCGAATGACATCCCTATATGCAAAAAAAATCCTTCCATGCTTGGCATGAAAGGATTTTTCTCTATTCGCTCACGCGAAATTACTGTACTATTCCCAAACCTTATAGCCGTCTTTATCAACCACATTGCGGAATTCTTCCAGCAATTGCAGGGTGATTGGCCCGGCCTGGCCGGAACCGATGACTCTGCCGTCGATCTCACGGGCAGCAATAACTTCAGCCGCTGTTCCTGTGAAGAAGACTTCATCGGCAATATAGACATCATGCATGGTGAACGGCTCTTCCTTCAGCGGCAATCCCAGCTTCTCACACAGCTCAATGATCGCCAGACGGGTGATTCCCTCCAGGGCACCCAGGTAACAAGGTGGTGTATAGACTACCCCTCTTTTGATAATGAAGATATTATCGCCGGAGCCTTCGGTTACATACCCTTGAGCGTTCATCATGATCGCTTCATCGGCTTCCGCCAGGTTGGATTGGATCTTCACCAGAATATTGTTGAGATAGTTCAGCGATTTGATCTTCGGATTCAGTGCATCCGGAAGATTGCGGCGCTGGGAGACCGATACGGCACGAAGACCGTTCAGATAAGCCTGCTCCGGGTAGATGGCAAGCTGCTCAACAATGATAATTACACTCGCTTTGGGGCAGCGGCGCGGATCAAGACCCAGGTTGCCGGGACCGCGTGATACGATCAGCCGGATGTACCCGTCCCGCATTTCGTTCAGGCGGATTGTCTCGGCCATGGCCTCCAGCATCTCATCATAGGCCAGCGGAATGTCCAGCATAATCGACTTCGCCGAATCATACAGCCTGTCCAGATGCTCCTTGCACTTGAAGATGTTGCCGTTATAAATACGGATACCTTCAAAGATTCCATCTCCATATAAAAAACCGTGATCGAATACGGACACCATTGCCTTGTCCTTTGTTACATGTTGTCCATCCAGATAGATCCATTGCTCCGCCATGAACTTACTGCACCTCCGCTTTCTCTTCCTCATAGGTGTATGTGGGATAGGACCCCAGAATCCGTACCTGACAGCCCAAGGCTTTGATCTCTTCAATCGCACCCGGGAGCAGTACCGATTCTATCGGTTCCAGCACATCAATATAGAAATAATAAGTACCCAGCTTCTTCTTCGTCGGCCGTGATTCAATACGGGACAAGTTCAGCTTACGCCAAGAAAAAGCAGCCAACACCTGATGCAGCGCACCAGGGAAATCCTCGGGCAGCGTAACAAGAATACTCGTCTTGTCTCCACTGCTCTTCTGCGGAAGCTCCAGCTTCTGCGGACCAACCAGCACGAACCGCGTGTAATTGTTATTATGGTCTGTAATCTGGCGTTCCACAACCTCCAGCCCGTGCGTAGCGGCTCCAAGCGCGGTACCGATGGCAGCCCAGCCTTTGCCGGGATTGCCCTTCACAATCTCCACCGCTTCAGAGGTGCTTCCCACAGACTCCAGCTCAGCCCAGGGCATAGCCTTACGGATGAACTGCGTGCATTGCGCCATAGCCACCGGATGGGACAGAATCTTGACAATCTTGGTATAATCCTTGTCCCCGTTCTCCTTCGTGAATTCCTGCGGACAGCTGATGAGATTCTGTATCGACGGGAAAATCCACTCCGCCTGCATCGGCAGGTTCACTTCATTAATGAGCCAGTCGATATGCAGGCTGACCGAGCCTTCTATCGTGTTCTCAATCGGAATGACGCTGTAATCGGTGACTCCGCCAGCCGTGGACAGAAAGACATCAGATATGAGCTTATGATGCTCCAGATGAACAGGGTTACCGCCAAATAAATGCAGCAGCGCTTCATGCGAGACGGAGCCCTGAGGCAATAACGCTATCGATTTCATGACTGTAATTCTCCTTTTATCATATCCAAAAATGATTCGTTTTGCATCCCGTTTCTTTCAAGCAGCTCTGCCGTAACACCCATATTGCATGGGGACAGCCATACGGTACGGGAAGAAATCCCGTTCTCCTGCATGGTCTCTGTCAAAAACAGCTCCAGCTCCTGCTTCCGCTGCTCGCTGCGGTCCACCATACATAACAGGGTCGGGCCTGCACCGCTAAGCGCAATCCCCAGCGCGCCGTGGCCCGGAGCTTCAGCCAGCAGCTTCTCCATCCCCGGCACCAGCGGTGCACGGTAGGGCTGATGCAGCCGGTCCTGCATCGCTGTGCCAATCAGGTCCAGCCGTCCTGCGGCTAACGCTGCAGTGAGCAGCGAGGTGTGGCTGATGTTATGAACCGCATCGCTCACTGTTACCTCCGCAGGCAGTGCCTCTCTGGCCTTGACGGTCTCCAGCTCGAATTCAGGAATGACCACCAGGAATTCCAGCTCCTGCGGTGGCTCAATGCGGATGTAATCGGCATGCTCGCCGTCCCATACGGCCGTAATAATTCCCCCGAAGAGCGAGGCCCCGACATTGTCGGGATGCTTCTCGATCGCTGTAGCCATATCGAACAGCTTCCCCGGACTAAGCGGTGAACCTATCATAGCATTCGCCGCAGCCAGGGCGCCAACAATGGCTGAAGCACTGCTGCCAAGCCCGCGGGTGAGCGGGATTTCCGAATACATGGAGATGGACAGCTCCGGAACCTGAACCCCGGCCTCTGCAAAAACCATTTGCGCAACCTTGTAGAGCAGATTGCTTTTGTCCCGGGGGAGACCGGCCATCTCATCTCCATACAGATGAAACACGGTTTCAGCGGCTTCCTCCATTTCAATCCAGGCATACAGCGACAGCGCCATGCCCAGCGTATCGAAGCCCGGACCGAGATTGGCGGTGCTGGCAGGGACCTTCACTCTAGACCTTCCGTAAATACTCATGGCGGGTAAATCTCCTTCATCATATTTGCGCGCAAGCTCTGTGTTCCATGGAACCTGCGATATTTAGCCTTCTACGCGGTAATGGCTTTTGATGCGGTGAATGACATTCAGTTGCTCCAGGTGGCGCAGCACTTTGTTCATGCTGGCTCTGCTGGCGTTATGTGTGACAATGATAATTTCGGCATCAGGATTATTAGGATTGGCCTGCTGCACAACGGAATCCAGACTGACATCATATTCGGCAAACACCTGGGTAATCTTCGCAAGTACACCCGCCTTGTCATCGACATGGAGCAGCAGGAAGTTTTTGTAATAGATATCCTCGTCGCTCTTCAGCTTCTTCTGCTTGTACGGCACAATCTGCTTAAGCCCGTTGACCCCCAGCTTCAGATTCTTGATAACCGCCACCAGATCCGCCACAATCGAGGTTGCCGTAGGCATCGCCCCTGCCCCCGCACCGTAGAACATCGTCTCACCCACAGCTTCACCATATACATATACCGCATTAAAGACGCCGTTCACGGAGGCTATCGGGTGGTTCGTACGGATCATCGTAGGCTGGACGCTAATGCTGAATGCTTCATCCTGACGTTCGGCAATTCCGAGCAGCTTCATCTCGTACCCCAGCCGTTTGGCAAAAGCCATATCCTCCTTGCTGACGCCGGAAATCCCGCTCACACTGACATCGCTCAGCTCCACATTGGTCCGAAAGCCCAGCGTGCCCAGAATCGCCATCTTGCGGGCCGCATCCAGTCCCTCCACATCGGAGGTCGGATCAGACTCGGCATATCCCAGCTCCTGCGCTTCCCGCAGTGCGTCGAGGTAAGATGCGCCTTCCTGGCTCATTTTGCTGAGGATATAGTTGGTTGTCCCGTTCACAATCCCCATAATCTTCATAATCTTATCCGAGGAAAAGCCTTCGATCAGCGTGCGGATAATCGGAATGCCACCCGCCACACTCGCCTCATAGAACACATCGCACTGCTTCTCCTGCGCCTTAGCCAGAATCTCCGAGCCGTGCAGGGCCATCAGGTCCTTATTGGCTGTTACAATATGCTTGCCGCGCTCCAGTGCCTCCAGGATGTACTCCTTCGTCCCTGCGATCCCGCCCATGACCTCAACAATGACATCAATCTCCGGGTCGCGGATAACAGCCCATGGATCATCGGTAATCTTGGACGGGTCCACATCGATATCACGCGGCTTCTCCGTATTCTTCACGGCAATCCGTTCAATCAGGATCGGCGAGCCCACCTGGCTGCTCAAATCCTCCTGATTTCCTTCTACAATACGGACAACGCCCGTACCCACAGTACCCAGACCCAGCAGACCTACTCTAACCGGCTTCATTCGTATTCTCACCCCTGACCAATAATTAACGCACGCTTCACACCGGGAATTGCCTTGAGACTGTCCAGCAAGTCGCCCAGCTCTTCATTCAGATGGGAGATCTCGACAGAGATCACCACATTGGCCCGCCCCTGCAGCGGGATACTCTGATGGATGGTCAGCACATTCGCCCCGTGTACAGCAACAGAACCGAGCACCTTGGACAGCATGCCTGACTCGTGCTCCAGATCAATCGAGATCGTCACAATGCGCTCGCGCTCCAGCTGATGAATTAAGTGTATCCCATCTTTGTATTTATAAAAAGCACTGCGGCTAAGCCCGACCTGTTCCACGCCCTCGTGTACGGTTTTGGCATCTCCTGCTTCCAGCAGCTGCTTGACCTGCATGGTCTTCAGCACCGCATCGGGCAATATGTCCTCCCGGACCAAATAATAGCGTTCTTTCACGAACGTCCTCACCTCAAAGACTTTTGTATGTACATAGTGGACATTATACGGGATTGAAGGCTTTTATTGCAATAACTTTCTGCAAACATGGGGAAAAGGCTGTCCCCCTATTAGCTAGGAGGAACAGCCTTCACCTGCAGGAATCCAAGAAAATACTTATAGCTGCTGTAACGCTTCAGCTGTAGGCAATGGTCGTCCCGCAGTAATCACAGCTGGTAGATTGGTTGGGAGCTACCGTATTCTGTGCCCCGCAGCCGGGACAACGTACAGATTTCGGAAGCTGCTGCGCTCTCGGCTGCTGATAGGACGGCTGCCTTGCAGGCTGCGAGAAGGGAGATGCACCTGCCTGCCCCGCCTGGGCCTGCGGCGCTGCATCCGCTCCTTCATGGAAGAGGAGCCCGGAGTCCAGCACTCCGTACTTCTGCAGATAGATAAGATCTCTGTTCACATCCCCTTCGCTCTGCCCGGTCCGGTCCGCCAGATTCCCGGTATAGCGGACTCTGCCTACGGTAATCAATTGCACATATTGATTCGCTAGCTGGGCGAACCGGAACCTGGCCTTGGCTGCGCTTCTGGCGAACGCAGCCGCAGGCAGGAGCAGCACCAAACATACGAAGATCAAACCTGATATCAGTGTGGTGGTATCCATCGCGTCATCACTGAAGATGGAAATTACGACGATACCCATTATTTGCAGGAATCCTCCCACAAATACATGGAACAACAGACTATAATTGACGGGCTTGCGGTAATTTTTATAATGGGTGCTCAGCATGCGTACCAGCGCAAACGCAAGTCCCAACGGCATAAACAAATATCCGGCACCGATAGTTACAATATCAAAAGTAGTCCGCTCATACTTAGGCAGACTATCAGAGGGCTGTCCTTCCCGGCCCGGCAACAGTCCCCCCGGCTCATTCCCTATCCCCATTGCTGTCTATTCCTCCTATTTAAGCGCCGCCAGCTCCAGGTTACGCCGCTGGAGCGTGCTGGCAATACTCTCCGTTAACTCCTCTGTCTCCGTGTCCCAGCGGGCCGGCAGCTCCTTCAAGACAAGCAGCAGCGCCACATGGTCATGCAGCAGAGAGATCTGCTGCCTAATGATGTCTTCCGTGGCATACAATCCCGGTCTCGACACCGGGTCACTGTAGCGGAATTTCTCCTCCAGAGAATCAATCAGTTCTACCAGCCTGCTTGCCTCAGAATGCTTCCAGGTGCCGGCAATTCCTCTGATCTCCTGCAGCTCCTGCATGTGGGTACGCAGGCTCCGCGAAGCGTCCGCAGCCCTGCGCTCCCCGGAGGCGGCATTCCACCCATATCCCCCTGTAGCCACAAGGACGATGGAAGCTACAATCAGGATCAGCAGCTGCTCTCCTGCGTACCAGAGCGGACTCAGCTCCAGAATCCAGTCGAGCAGAATAGCCGAAGCAAATACCGCAGCCAGATAGAAGGCTATAATTACAGCTCCGCTGATGAATACCGGTGAAGTCCGGCCCGCTTCAGGAGCACGGCGCAGCCATAGCGTACAATATACGTAAACCACAGTCTCTGCTATACCAACAGCGAGCAGAGTCACTACGAAGCGTAGCAGCGATTCCGAGAATCCAAGCGTGAAGAAGGTACCCGCAGTAACTGCCAGAACAGCAACATAAATGCCAGTAACTAGACCCGTATATGACCTCTGCCTCTGCATTCCGTTCACCCGTTAGCCGCTCTGGTGCCGCACTCTGGACAGAATTTCTGTCCGGGCTTCAGCTCATGTCCGCAGCCTGCACACTTCAGGATCAGGCCCTCTCCACAATGCGGACAGAATTTGGCACCAGGGATGACCGCCTTGCCGCAGCTAGGGCATACCTCATTCTCTGCCGCCGGCGGGGGTTGCAGACTGCGGCCGCAGCCGGTGCAGAAGCGTGCGTCTTCCGGATTAAGCGTTCCACAACCCGGGCAGGATTTAGAAGCATTATGAGGTGCTTGCTGACTGCCTGTGCTGCCGTCAAGGGACATGTTCCTGGTCATCCGGGTGGCTATCTCAGCCGCAGGTCCGGCCAGCCCGAAGCCCATGCCGAGCCCCAGCCCCGCATTCATCATGCCCGCCCCTATATTGCCAGGATTGCCTGCTGCCTCCTCCATGGCATCGAAGCTTCGTTCCTGCTGGTAGGTGAAGCCGATAATGTCCATCTCCGCTTTTTTGGCCAAGGCTTCCTTGAGGCGTTGGGTTGCCGGATCATCATCAGGAATATTGATCGAATCAATATAGAAATTATTAAGTTCAATACCGCTGTCCAGGAACGAGGAGGATAAGCGCCCCTGAATATGCTTGGAGATTTCAACCACGTAGGCGTTGATCTCCAGGATGCTGATTTTTTTGTGCACCAGATAAGAAGAAATAAGTTCATTGATATTAGACATCAGCAGGCCGCGGAAATAACTGATCATCGTATCCTGATCGAAGACCGGCAGCGTCCCTACCAGCTTCAGCAGGAATTTGCGGGGATCTTCGATCCGCACGCCAAACTGCCCGAAGGCCCGCACCGCTACCATGATCTTGTACTTAGGGTCCTGCAGCTGCAGCGGTGCACTGGTCCCCCACTTCACATTCATGGAGTTCATCTTGTTCACAAACCATATCTCTGCGGTGAACGGAGACTTGCCGCCGAACGGCAGATTCACTACATTCGACAGAATCGGAATATTCGCTGTGCTTAAGGTGTGGCGTCCGGCTGTGAACGAATCCAGCGCCTGCCCGCCCTTGAACAGAATCGCTTCCTGGGCTTCATTCACAATCAGCTGTGTCCAGGTGCCCAGCTCCTGGTTCGGATACTTCCAGGCGAAGACACCAGGAGGTCCGTCATATTTGACTACTTCAATAATGGCCATCTGTCCATTCCCTCTTTCCTGACAGGTATGTATGATATACGCAGATTACACCCTTTGGATTCAACTTCGTGCGTCTCTTGCTATAATGATTGTAGTAAATTAATCCGGATATATAAAGAAAACTTTATTAGCAGAAATGGTTTTGCCACCTGTTAAGCAATGAAAATAGGCCGCATCTCCCTCTCGGAAGATACAGCCGGTAACCTTGCTTCTCTATTAATAGTAGCTGCTGTTCTCGACAAATTCGAATTCAAAATCAGCAATGCGCACGATCGTACCTTCGACAGCGCCGCGTCTGCGCAGCTCTGCATCCACACCCATGTGACGCAAAGTACGGGCCAGTCTAAGAATGGCATCATGTGTGCTTAGCTGCATTCTCTTAATCATCCGCTCAATCCGCGGACTATTGACTACAAAGGCCTCGTTGTCACGGGTAATTGTGAATGAATTATCCTCTTCCGCTTCCAGCTTATACACCTTACGCTCTTTGCCGGCCACTTCTTCCACCACCGGAGCCACAGGAATGCTGTCAAGAACATCCGTAGCACGGTAGAGCAGCTCCTGAACGCCCTGACGGGTCAGTGAAGAGATCGGCATAATCTCAAGGTCCGGGCGAAGCTCCGCGACACGCTCACGGAAGGCAGCCAGGTTCTCCTCGGAATCAGGCATATCCATCTTGTTCGCCGCCACAATCTGCGGACGGTCAATCAGCGCCGCATTGTACTGCTTCAGCTCATCGTTAATCAGTACCCAGTCTTCAAAAGGATCGCGGCCTTCCGAGCCGGACATATCCACGACATGAATGATGATACGCGTCCGTTCAACGTGGCGCAGGAACTCATGTCCAAGCCCCACCCCTTCACTCGCGCCTTCAATCAGTCCAGGCAGATCCGCCATCACGAAGCTGCGGCCGTCTCCGACATCAACTACACCCAGGTTGGGGGTAATAGTGGTAAAGTGGTACGCTCCGATCTTCGGCTGGGCAGCGGACACGACCGACAGCAGCGTAGATTTGCCCACGCTAGGGAAGCCTACAAGGCCTACGTCCGCCATGACCTTCAGCTCCATTACGATGTAACGCTCCTGACCCTCTTCCCCATTCTCCGCCAGCTCCGGCGCCGTATTATTCGCCGTCGCAAACCGGGTATTTCCCCGGCCGCCCCGGCCGCCACGGGCCACTACAACCTGTTGTCCATGACGGGTCATATCGGCAAGGATCTCCTGGGTATCATCATCAATCAGCACCGTACCCGGAGGAATACGCACGATCATATGATCGGCGTTGGCCCCGTGCTGGCTCTTGTTGCGCCCCTTAATTCCCTTATCCGCCTTGAAGTGCCGCTGATAACGGAAATCCATCAGGGTCCGTAAGCCTTCATCCACGCGGAAGATCACATCTCCCCCGCGGCCGCCATCGCCGCCGGCAGGACCGCCATCCGGCACATACTTCTCCCGGCGAAACGCTACGAGACCATCTCCGCCGTCTCCGCCTTTTACATAAACCTTAGCCTTATCTACGAACATAAATGTTCACCTTCCTTACATCTCCAGCGGTAACCGCAGTTCCACATTACCCTTGGCAGGCTGAACCTGCTCCGCCTTCATGATTTTTCCTTGTACTATATTATAAATTTGCCCCTGAAGCAGTTCGGGATTGTCTTGCTCTCCCTCACCTTTGAAAGAGATCAGAATGTCTCTTCCCTCCTGTGAAAAGCTGAGCTCAAGCTTCCGTGTGTCTCCATGCTGTGTTATTCCACTGTACTGGTACGCTCTAACCGTCTGCATAATGACCGAAGTCAGCTCAGCCCCTGCCTCAGGACTCAGCTTGTCCTCCAGCTGGAGCCCTTCCTCTACCTGTATGTCCAGCTCCAGACTGCTTCTGTACGTACGGAAGGATTGCAGATAGAACACCAGGGAAGGTACTCCCAATTTGGCAATACGGCTGTCCAGCGCAATACGCTCCTTTATTCTTTCCACACATTGTACGGATTTATCAGGCTTGCCCAGCTGGATATATCCGTAAAGCACCTGCAGATCATTCATCCAGTCATGACGATGATGATTCAGTGTCCGGTTTGCCGCCTGCTGCAGAGTATTCTCCTGTATACGCAGTTCCTCTTCATATTGACGCCGGTTGTAAACAAAGCTGAATGCAAGCACTGCCGCTACCCAGACTCCGAGCAGCAGGCATGTGAAAAGGGAAGTTTGCCAATACACGAGACCTAAAGGAAACACTGCGGATAACATGACTGCCCAGACCTTACTTTTCCAGGATTTCATTCTTTCTCCCCGTCCCTTGGTTCGCAAAATTGATTCCAATGTAAGCACTGCTTATCTTGCTTCATATTCACCATTTCCCAGTATAACACAGGCTTTCTCCGCAATCACCAGAATCCCCCACAAAGTGAGGCTTAAGCTTCGATGCTTACTCAGGCACTTTGCGGGGACTCCGGAACAATTTCAAAAAAAGCCCCCGGCACTGATGCCGGAGGCTTCTCATCTTCATAGGTTCCGTAAGCTTACGCTTCCAGTGCCGCTGCTACCGGAGCGACATCCACCGGATACACGCTCACTTTTTTGCGGTCGCGTCCCCAACGTTCGAACTTCACTACGCCGTCCACAAGTGCGAACAGTGTGTCATCTTTACCGATGCCCACGTTCGTGCCCGGGTGGATTTTGGTTCCGCGTTGACGAACCAAGATGTTGCCGCCGGTTACTGCTTGACCGTCAGCCCGTTTCACGCCAAGACGCTTAGAATGGGAATCACGTCCGTTCTTTGTGGAACCAACACCTTTTTTCGATGCGAATAATTGAAGATCCAATTTCAACATGTTGTCAACCTCCTTCTTCAAATGATGACTTCCTGTATCTGAATATATTTCCTGTAGGATTTAGCAATATCCTTGAGCATCAGCACCATGGATTCCAGCAAGAGCTGCACCTTGGCGGAGACTTCGGGATCATTCACGGGAACCAGGGTTCCGCTTAAGAATCCATGATTCATCGAAGTATCCAGAACAACTCCGGTCAGGCTCTCAATCGCATTCACAGTTCCAACGGTAACCGTCGAAACACCTGCGCAGACGATATCCTTGCCATTCCTTGCGTATTCCGCATGCCCCTTGACGGCAAAACCGACAATGACACCTTGAGCAGAAGCCCGTGTAATCCGCACGTTAATCATTAACGCACCTTCTTACGCTTGAATCTTCTCGATAGTTACTTTGGTGTACGGTTGACGATGGCCTTGTTTCTTGTGGTAGTTCTTCTTAGGTTTGTATTTGTAAACTACAACCTTATGACCCTTACCATGCTTCTCGACTTTGGCTGTTACAGACGCGCCGCTTACCAGCGGAGTTCCTGCAGTCAAACCACCTTCGTTAGAAACAGCCAAGACACGGTCAAACGTTACGCTTGCGCCGTCTTCAGCTTCCAGCTTCTCAATGAACAAAACATCGCCCTCTTGGACTTTGTATTGTTTACCGCCAGTTTCGATAATTGCATACATTGTACTTGCACCTCCTCATGTCTCAGACTCGCCTAGTCAAGGTGGCAATCCCCGGAGGAATTACGCTTCATCTACCCGATCGGAGCGGTTACAGCATGTGCAGGAATAGAACAACCAAACACATACTTGAAGATAATATCATACATATGGGCCCTAGTCAATATCCCCTTACAAAACATATACATCCTGACCATCTCTTCCCTACTCCAGCCATGTCCCAACCTTGCCTGTCCCGCCGCAGCACTGGCAGATCACCGGGGCAAATCCGGCGGAATCATGTCTGGCCTTCTTACGGGTCATCTCCAGCAGACCGAGATGGGTCCAGCCGAGAATATGCGTCTTGGTCCGGTCCCTGCTGATAATGCTCTCCAGCTTGTCCGTCACCTGCCTGCGGTGCTCTTCCCGCTCCATATCAATGAAATCAACAATAATAATACCGCCCGTATCCCGGAGCCGGACAAGCCGCCCGATCTCCTCCGCAGCCAGCAGGTTGGTCCGCGTTACCGTATCCTCAAGGTTCGTTCCGCCAGTGTACTGCGCTGTGTTGACGTCAATCACCGTCAAGGCCTCTGTCTCATCCCAGATGAGCGTAGCCCCGCCTTCAAGGATGATCTTACGGCTGAAGCTCTTATGAAGCTGTTCCGTCACCCCGTAAGCAGAGAAAATGGGCTCCTGCCCCCTGTAGAATCCCACAGGCTTGTACCCTTCAGGAGCCATATCCGACAGGAAGGCTTCCGCCTCCTTAACCGCCTTGGCTGAATCGATCAGCAGCTCATCACGCTGCGGATTGAAGGCATCCCGGATGAACCGCTGGACGATACTCAGATCGCAGTGCAGCAGAGCGGGTGCCTCCACTACCTTGGAACGCCGGGTGATCATTTCCCACTGCGCCCGCAGAAAAGCCAGATCTCCCTCCACGGCATCCACCGGCTCGTCCTCGGAGACGGTGCGCATAATGAGTCCTTCCTCACCCTGGCGCAGCCGCTCGCCGATGCCTTTGAGCCGGCTTCGCTCCGATTCCCGGCTTATTTTCTTGGAGACCCCGACGTATTCGGCAAAGGGCATGTACACCATCCAGCGTCCGGGCAGCGTATAATGCGTAGTTACCCGCGCGCCTTTGCCGCCCCGCGGTTCTTTTCTCACCTGGACGACAATCTCCTGGCCGGGCTGCAGCAGTGTCTCAATCGAAGGCTTGACGTCCGGCTGCTTGTCCAGATGGGGATGCAATACATCATCTACGTATAGGAACGCATTCTTCTTCTGTCCGATATCTACAAAAGCCGCCTGCATACCAGGCAGCACATTCATTACCCGGCCTTTATAATAGCTCCCGACCAGACCTTGCTGCTGATCACGTTCAGCCGCATATTCCACCAGCCTCCCGTTCTCCAGAAGTGCCATGCGGGTAATATGCTGTGTACAGTGAACGATCATTTGTTTCATGGCTTCACCTCTGGTTTGAATCATTTCTAGCTTGTTACTTTCCGAAATACGAAGCAATCAGACGCTGCTCCGGCACAACGGCTACGATATCTCTGTCGTTATTCATCACATAGATATAATGATAATGGTTACGTTTAAATAGACGCAATATCTCATCCAAAGGTTTCGCGAGCGAGGCAACTATTGGGCGGGCAATACTCTCCGCCAGCAGATACCGCTCATAAATCCGCTCACGGTTCATCAAAAAACCAACAAACCGGTACGGCAAATTACGCTGGTCCGTCCAATTAGAATAGAGCAGAAACGCTCCGATCATCAGCAGGTTAAGGCGGAGGCCGTCCCCGTGCCCAAGCGGAAGCAGGGCGAACCCTATCACAAGCAGGCTGGCCGCAATACTGACTCTGCCGGTCCACAGCAGCGTGTAATAATACGGAAGCAGCAGACTCAGGGCTGCCTGAAGGATTTTGCCACCGTCCAGCGGAAGCACCGGCAGCAGATTGAACAGAGCGATCATGGCGTTGGCTCCGATAAAATAATCCAGATAGGCGATATTTCCATACTCCACCTGCTTAAGCGCCAGCGCCATCAGAATCATAATTCCGTTCTGCAGCGGACCGGCCAGGGCAATCCCGATCTCACGGACAGCCGTAAGCCGCCCATGATCCTCTATAACCGCAACGCCGCCGAATGGCAGCAGCTGCACCGATCTGACGTTAATTCCGGCCAGCAGCGCCGCACATACATGTCCAAGCTCATGAATGAATACGATCAGGAACAAGGTAAGCAGCTCCAGGAACTGTCCGGTAAGCACGGATACCATGAGAATCAGCACGAAGAGCGGATGCAGTGACAATTCAATGCCGCAGACCCTAATCAAACGATACCACTTCGGCCGGATCAATATAAGTCTTGTCTTTCATAACTGCAAAAAACAGCAGCGGGACCCGGGCATCCTCCGTCCCCTGAATCCAGCCTATTTCGTCTCCGCTCTGTACCCAGTCATCCACCGCGAGCCGTGTCCCGCTCAAATGACCGTATTCTGCCGTGATCTCCCCGGTATGGCGGACCGTAATACGGATGCCTCCCCGGGCTTCCTTTGAAACGGCCAGCACACGGCCCGTATCTACACTTTTCACCGTGACACTGGCACTTGAATCGTCTGCCGGTATAATTTCAATGCCATTAAGCGAAGTGGCAAAAGGACGCACAATACTTCCTGCAAGCGGAGCGCTAAGTTCATGGGCGGCTGTCACCTTCTCCGCCGGTACCTGTTCATCTCCGAAAATCGGAATGAAGGACGGGGCTCCATTGAAATGTTCCTCGTACCACACCTGTGCTGCTGCAAAATCCATATCATTGCTGAGGATGTCTGTAATAAAGTACTGTGCCTTCACGGCCCATGGCTCCTGCACGGCAAAAATGCCCCATACAGCGCCGAAGACAAGCAGACTGGCTACCGTCCGCCGCAGCAGACCAGCACGAAAGCCCTGCCCCGGTCCCCTCCCGTCTTCATCTTCCCAGTGGTTACGCTGCTGCTTCCACATCGTCTCGGGGTCAGGCTCAGGGGAAGAGGCAAATTCATTCCTGTCCCCAGCCCCCCATTCTCTGAAGGAGGGAGGACTGTCAGACAGCCGGAACCGCTCTGGTGCTGGTGCTGCTCCGGCTGCCGGCTTCTCCTCCAGCAGATTCTGTATACGTTTCTTGCGGCGGTTCTTGGACTCTCTCGGGTATTCCATAATGATCCCTCCGGCGGGCTTGTTTTACTTCCATTTTATGAGTGGCGGAAGCCGCTTTAGAACAAGCCCTGTCCAAGTTACTGCACAACAAAAATAAGCCCGCCGGTGATTTCTCAGCAGCGGGCTCTTAACTGAAGATTGCCATGTATAAGTGCGTGGCCGGGATTCAGCCCATTCCAAAAAATTTCTTGAGCTTCTTGAAGGCGCCCGTCTTCTGGTCAAGCTGCATCAGCGGCACCGCATCGCCAAGAATACGCCGGGCAATATTACGGTAGGCGATCGCTGCTAAGGAGTCCGGGTTCATCACGGTAGGCTCCCCGTTGTTCGCCGCCCGGATGACCTGTTCATCATCGGGTACAATCCCGATCAGATCAATATTAAGCACCTGCAGAATATCCTCGATATCAAGCATATCCCCGGACTTGATCAAGCCCTGGCGAATCCGGTTGACCACCAGCTTCGGAGATTCTACCGATGACTGCTCCAGGAGACCGATAATCCGGTCCGCATCCCGCACCGCAGCATGCTCCGGAGTGGTGACCACAATGGCTTTGTCAGCACCGGCAATCGCATTGCGGAAGCCGTGCTCAATGCCGGCCGGACAATCGATCAGAACATACTCGTACTCCTTCTTAAGCTCCAGAATGATATCCTTGACCTGCTCCGGTGTAACGGCAGTCTTGTCCTTGGTCTGGGCAGCGGGCAGCATGTACAGCTCATCGAAGCGCTTGTCCTTGACCAGCGCCTGATTCAGACGGCAGCGGCCTTCCGCCACATCGACAAGATCATAGATGATCCGGTTCTCCAGCCCCATGACAACATCCAGATTCCGCAGTCCAATGTCGGTATCCACCAGACATACTTTTTTGCCCTGCAAGGCGAGTGCGGTACCAATGTTGGCTGTTGTGGTTGTCTTGCCAACTCCGCCTTTGCCCGAGGTTACGACAATCGCTTCTCCCATGGAGGCTACACCCCTTTAAACACATTTAAATCCTGACGTAACTTCACTATATTATGAATTTTGTCGATTTGCATAGCACCGCCTGATAAGTAGGCAAATTCCATGCTGCTCTCCCGGGTTCCCCATTCATCCGGAGGCCTGCTGATAATCTCAGCAATCCGGAGCTGGGTAGGCGCGAGCAGGGAAGCGGCAATAATGGCCTCCTGGTTACCGTTGATTCCGGCGTGTGCCATCCCTTTGAGTGCTCCAAGAATATAGATATCCCCTGAACAGGTAATGGTTCCTCCCGGATTCACATCCCCGAGGAACAGCAGATTGCCCTCATGATGCAGCACCTGGCCCGAGCGGAGCATTCCGCTCATCATGAACAAGGCTTCCGTATCCTTCTCTTCAGGATCTTCAATAGCTTCAACCGAACGGATTAACAGATTCCCCTGACTCTTGAGGATCTCCAGTACCGCCTCTTTATCTTCTTCAGTAACAGCACGGTTGCCCAGCTTAATATCCACATGCACAATCGGTCCGGTCAGAATATTTTGATGGCTGTGCTCCAGCTTGTAGCGAAGCTCGCTTAAGAGATCTTCAAAGGGACACTTGTCGTCTAGCAGGAATACCAGGCCATCCTTGATGCCCTTAATCCTTACGTGCTTGGATTTAACTGTCATATGCCTGTCCCCCTATCCTCATTCATTCGTGCCGGGCCGGGCAAACTCCTTCTTTGGGTGATAAGAAAATGCTGCTGCAGCTTACGCAGCCTCCTCATCGATAGTCTCTTTCTTCAGCAGCTCCAGCTGGCGCCGGAGCGGAATGTAGAGAAGCAGGCCTGCAGCAAAATGAATGAGCATGGTAGGCAGCATATGATGCAAGAGTGCCCAATTATACGGCTCCTGGCTTAGATTAAACACATTATAGATGGCAAAAAGAATACTGTCCTCCAGCAGGCTGCCCAGCAGCACCACTGTCATCATGAGCGGCAGCGGAGCACGGGGAATCTGGAATATCAGCCCGATCAGGTACGCAGATAAACCCATAGCGAAGGAATGAGCACCCAGTATGCGGCCATAGAAGACCACATCATGCAGCATGCCGAACGACAAACCCAGAATAAGTGCCGAATGCCGGTGATGGTACACCGTTACGAACAGAATGACGATGAAGACGAGATTAGGAATAATCCGCATCTGCCAGCCGTCAGGAATCAGCCAGGGAAGCACTGTACCTTCCACAATAAACAAAAAGAATAACAAAAGTACCAGGACAGGTCTGCGCATCCTCACTATTCTACACGCTCCTCCGTATAGACAACGAAGAGTTCCTTCCAGTCCTGGAATCCTGCCGCCGGCTTGATAATCGCTGTAGAGGTTAATCCGAACTGTCCGATCTTCACTTCTTCCACCGTGCCGATAGGCATACCGCGTGGATATCGTCCGCCAATGCCCGAAGAGATAATGACATCATCCTTGGCAATGGGGTCACCTACGGGAATTTTGTTCATCAGCAGCATTCCGGTCTGCTGGTCATAGCTCTCAATCATTCCAAAGGTTTTGCCTTCCTTGTTAACAGCGGTTGCTGCTATAGGAGGCTGTGAATTGGGGTCGTTGATATCCATCATCGTCATCAGCTTCACGGTAGAGGTGAAGTTACTCACATTGCTTATAACTCCTACAAGCCCCTCTATAGAAGTTACGGACATATTCAGCCTGATGCCATCTTTTGCCCCGAGATCAATAACAAGTGTATTATTGCCCGGTTCTGTCGTTACACTGACCACATTGGAGATAAGATATTCATATTTATATATGTTCTTTTGAGCTTTAGTGAATTGAAGATCCTTTTCATATTGTTCATTCTTGGCTTTAATGAAATTAAATTGTGCCTTATCCCGGGCGTACTGTGCAGCCAGAATCTTAAGCTGCTTGTTCTCTTCGGCCAGCTCTTTCAGATTCCCGATATCTTGGAAGAAGCCCGCTACGTATCCAGCGGGCTTGTAGAACATTTTCTGCACGAATCCGGTCGTATCTCTGAGGAAGTTCTCCGGCCAGGACAGGGTCTTCCTCTGCCCCAGGCTGAAGCCCATCAGAACGATAAACGTAACCAGCGTAATCAGCAATATAAACAGTCGTTTATTGTTAAACAGCTTGAACAATCTCGAGCACCCTCTAATAACCGTATTTCTCCAACCTCAGGGGTTGACGTTCACAGTCCGCATGATCCTAGCGTTTGGAGCGGAGGCCCGAACTGCTGCGGCTTTTGAACAAGTGGATATTCTCCAGCGCCTTGCCTGTGCCGATTGCAACACAGTCCAGCGGATTCTCGGCTACAATCACCGGCATTCCGGTCTCACGCGCCAGCAGCTTGTCCAGGTTGCGCAGAAGTGCGCCGCCGCCTGTAAGCACAATGCCGCGGTCCATAATATCGGCAGCCAGCTCCGGCGGACATTTCTCCAGCGTTACCTTCACGGCTTCAACAATTGCATTCACAGTATCGGACAGAGCTTCGCAGATTTCATCAGAGGTAATGGTCAGCGTCTTCGGCAGACCGGTTACCAGATCGCGTCCGCGGATCTCCATCGTCTCAGCCTTCTCAAGCGGCAGGGCAGAGCCCACATCCATCTTGAGTTGCTCGGAGGTACGTTCACCGATCATAAGGTTATACTGGCGCTTGATGTATTGGATGATAGACTCATCTGCATCATCCCCTGCCACACGTACAGAACGGCTGGTAACAATACCTCCGAGTGAGATTACCGCCACCTCGGTAGTTCCGCCGCCGATATCTACAACCATACTTCCGGTTGGTTCCCATACAGGAAGATCTGCACCGATGGCAGCAGCAAAAGGCTCCTCGATAATGTAAGCTTCCCGCGCGCCGGCCTGCTTCGTAGCATCTTCAACGGCACGCTGTTCAACGGCTGTAATTCCGGAAGGCACACAGACCATGACATTCGGATGGCGCTGGAACATCGAGCGCTGCTTCTGGGCCTGGCGGATGAAATATTTGATCATAGTTGCTGTAGTATCGAAATCAGCGATGACCCCGTCCTTCATTGGACGGATGGCACGGATGTTGCCCGGTGTGCGTCCGATCATTTTTTTGGCGGATTCCCCTACTGCTTCTATCGTCTTAGTATCGGTATTAATAGCAACCACGGACGGCTCTCTGACAACGATCCCTTTACCGCGCACGTAGACGAGCGTATTCGCTGTCCCCAAGTCAATTCCTAAGTCTTTCGTAAAACCACCTAACATCTTGTATGCTCCTTTTCCATGTGAATCTAGACAATTGTATTACATGTAGCCTTTCTCTTTCAAACTTACGTAGCTGCTGTCTCCGATCACCAGATGATCCAGCACATCAATGCCGACAATCTCGCCTGCCTGCATCAGCCTGGAAGTCAGTGAGATGTCTTCAGGGCTTGGTGTAGGATCACCGCTCGGATGATTATGTGCGCATATAATTGCTGCGCTGCTGCATTTCATGGCTGCCCGGAACACCTCGCGGGGATGCACAATGGAGGCATTAAGGCTACCCATGGACAATGTTTCCTGCGCAATAACATGATTCTTCGTATTCAGGAACAGACAGATAAAATGCTCCTTCTGCAAATAACGCAGCTGCTCGGTCAGAATCTCCGCCGCGTCCTGGGGACTGCGGATAATGACCGGTCCGGTAAGCCGGGAATTCGCCATCCGTCTTCCCAGCTCTATGCCTGCTTTGAGTTGCACGGCCTTGGCAGGGCCGATGCCGTTAATTGTTGTCAATTCTTCAATGCTCAGATCCGCCAGTCCGCGGAGACCGCCTGCATGGCTCAAGAGCCGCTGGGCGATAAGAAGGGCTGATTCACGGTGCGCACCTGTGCGCAGCAGGATAGCCAGAAGCTCCGCTTGACTTAATGATTCCGCCCCATAATGCATCATGCGCTCTCGTGGTCGTTCTTCATGGGGGAGGTCACGCAGCATAAATGATTGCGACTCCATCCCTAACCTTCTTTCTTCGGCTACCCTTACCGGTTCAGCACCGAAATGCCGAACCCGGACAACATACCGCTCAGCAGTGACAGCGGCAGACCGACCACGTTAAAATAGCAGCCTTCAATTTCTTCCACCAGGGTGGCGCCCAGTCCTTGTATCGCGTAAGAGCCGGCTTTGTCGGCAGGCTCCCCGGTCGCTATGTAAGCGGAGATTTCCTCTTCGCTCATGGCTCTCATAGTTACAGAGGTTACCCTATGATCTACCAGGGTACGTCCCTCTGCAGTACCGATGCAGGCCACCCCGGTGTATACCTGATGCGTCCGGCCTTGCAGCATGCCCAGCATTCTGGCGCTGTCCTGCTCGTCCGCCGGCTTGCCGAGCACCATGTCGTCAAGCACAACGATCGTATCGCTGCCGATAATAACGGCATCCCGGTCTCCTGCAACAGGAATCACAGCTTCTGCCTTACGCAGAGCCAGATTCCGTACAATAGCTTCAGGACTCCATTCAGACGGCGTACTCTCATCAGCATCGCTGGACAGCACCTCAAAGGGCAGGCCAAGCGAGGCTAACAGCTCACGCCGCCGCGGCGAACCCGAGGCCAGAATAATATGCCGCGAATTGTCATGCTCCACTGTAATTAACGTCCCTTCCTGATGCTGCCAGCTAAGGCTACAGCCTGCGGTACAGCCATACGGCTGTAATCATCCCGGCAAGACTGAGCAGGCACAGTTTCAAATGGATTGTGATGTCATAGGTTATGATGTCTAAATCGGCTTGCGGCGACCACTTGAGAACAGTCGAAGCTGTAAGAAAAGACAGAGCTTGTACAGGTTCCAGCAGCTTGGCAATCCAGGCTCCGGCCAGCCAGCCCAGAATAAGAAATAACAGCAGTGTTCCTACATTTTTCTTCTTCATTCAAGTCTTCCCTCGCCATTTTTTGACACCCTAATTATTATACGGTGAAACGGAGTGCAATACAAACTCAAAATCCATCCAGGGAATGTTTACCACGTAAGCAGCCTGCGGATCTTATCACACCGCAGGATTACGTCTGGAAATACAGCAATCCCCCGCCGGGCAAATGCCTGGTACGGAGGATCATTTATTTAGCCTATAGTCAGCGGTGCATTACGCCTCAGCTGTCAGCTCATGGCGGACAACAGGCTTTTCTGGCCGGTCAGGAAGCTCATCATGGCCTCCTGCACCTCCCAGAGCAGCCCCTCCGCCTTATTCTTATTGTATTCGTTCAGGGCGGCTATCCCCTGGCTCATGGATTTCTCCAGCCCGTCAGCGATTCTCTGCCCTTCCGGGGTCAGGCCCGGCTCCAGTGCCTTGACTGCCTGGGTCCACTGCATATGGAGATCGCTTACCGCTCCGCCAGCGTTCCCGCTGTCTCCCCCGCCCAGCAGGGAAGCAGACAAGCTGCTGAGCTCGCTTAACAGCTGGCTGCTAAGCTTGAAGTAGCTGTCTACCGCCGCCGCCGTTCCGGTATAGCGGACCTGGTTCACAGCTGGCAGGGCCACTTCTCTCACGTACAGCTCGATGCCCTGCCCCTTAAGGCCATTGCTGAGCAGCTTGGCCTGCTCACGGTCAGGCGACAATCCGGCGTACACACGGTTGCCGTCTGCCGGGTCAAGACCTGCGGCAAGGCCGGCGGTCAGCAGCTCCTGCCGGGCCTGCTCCGCTCCTGCCGGTGTACTGAACACGCCATATTGCAGCAGATAATAGCTCTGCGGCGCAACCTGAACCGGAATCTGCGTGCTCACCGCTTCTCCCGTCTGCTCAGGAGGCACGCCCGTAATCTCTGCTGCGTTACCGCTGTTTGCCGCCTTTTGCCCCTGAGTGATTCCCGTCTTAACCGCTGCATTGCCGGGAGCTTTAGCAGTCTCCCCCGTCCCTCCTGTGATGAACGACAGGGCTGCGTATCCGAGCAGAATTCCCGTTCCCAGCGCTCCAGCGACGGACAGTGCGAACTTCCACCAATACGAGGGACGGCGGGTATGATAAGAGCCGCCGTAGCTATTCCCTTGAGCTCCCGGTTGATCATGACTGTCTGTAGCGGATTCACGGTTATCTTCATACAGCGGGTAGTACTCATCTGCTGAATGCAGACCTTCTTCACTCGCCCCTCCATAGAAGGAATGCTCCTCCGAATCTTCACTCTGTTCCCATAGATGCCTTGCAGAAGCAGGACGGACAACAGAATACAGCCCCAAATCATAGTTATCCTCAGGAGCTTTCGGTTTCCGGCGGGCGGAGCCCGGGGGCTTCAAGTAAGCTGCCTCTACAGGCCGGAGCAGCTCCACCTTCTCCAGATCCACAATATATTCATCGGCCTTGGAATAGGAGGATGTCTTAATTTCCCCGCGCTGCACCTTGTCAGTGTCCTTATTCTCCAGAACCACACCGGTTTCGTTCACTGCCCGGCGCTCTGCCGTCTCTGTCCGCTGTCTGCTCTGGTTCCCGTCGAAGCGGAATGTCATTCTTCCGTTATTCAATACCCTCACCTCGCGATCTTCAGTTCTATACTGAAAGATATGAAAGATGCGAGAGAGATATGCTATTTTAATATATTTACACCAGACTAAGCAGCTTCGCCTTCACACCGTCTGCTGCATAATGCCTGCTCAGTGTCCGGTAGGCCTGATCCGCAATAATAGAGCCAAGCTCCGGCGTCGTCAGCAGCCTGATCAGATGATCGGCAGTGCCGGCCGTTGTTCCGGCCAGCAGAATATTCCGCCCCGGCTCGCAGATCAGCTCCTCCGAGCCCTTCAGGCTGCTGACCACCGGCGTGCGGAGGGCCCAGGCCTCCAGAATGCTGCTCTGAGCGCCGCAGTCCTCGCAGCATGAGGCAACCACAGCTCTGGCCCTGCGGATATAATCGGCTGTCTCTATGGCTTCACTGATAATTGAAATAGAAGAGTCCTTCCGGACGGCAGCTGCGACCTCTGCATGCACCGCTCTGCTAATAATGCAGCAGCGGATATCCGGCACCGCTGCCCGGATCAGCGGATATACCTTCTTGAAGAACAGCAGCGCTGCATTCTTGCCTTCAGTGGAATGCATGTCCCAGTGCAGAACGATAGAGTTCTCCTTGGCAGTATCTCCCGCAGCCGCATAAGGGGGTTCACTCAGATTAATGTACGGCGGAACAACATGCACCTTGCCTGCATCGGCAAAGGATAGCGCCTTAAAGGACAGCGCCTCTTCTTCTGAAGCGGCCAGCAGCAGGCTGGTCTTGTTCATTAACCGGCGCTCTTCGCGGCGGATCAGCGCATCATTCAGCTTGCGGTAGCCTGTACTTATTCCCCGCTTGCCAGCCGCCCGGCTCTGCACCCGTATGCCACCGGCACGGCGGGCGTCGGTGACGATAACAGCCCCGGGAAGCAGCGAGGCGACCAGATCCAGCCCATTGCCGAGCATGGCATACGAGACAAACACATGGCTGTAGGCATGCTGGTTGCACATCTCTGTTATTACCGCCCGCAGCGACTTGTCATTGCCGATCATCGAGGCATCCCTGCGGAGCCTGTTCAGCGGAAACAGCAGGCTTCTGCGGGTGGACGCAGGCCGCTTCACCTGATGCACGGTCAGGGCAGGACTGCGCAGAATCTGTGTCTCGCGGCGGTGGTAGCAATACTCCAGCAGATCGATATCAAACCGCTCCAGCAGCATATTAAGGAAATTCTCTATTCTGATGTCTCCTTCCCGGTCTCCCGGTGTGTGACTCCGGGCAGAAAGGAAAAGCATTCTCTCTCTCATGGCTATAGCTCCTTGGTTCTATGTAAATGTGTATGATTATGTACGAAACAAAAAAGGCCGGATGACATCCAGCCCAGAAATGTGAAACTTTCGATGTAGATCTATAGTAACGCAATCCCCCTGAGAAGGTTGTCGATTTATGGGGAAAAATAATTATTTTACCCTCCATATCCCTTCAGACCAGACGAAGCAGCTTATCCTTGACACTTTCCGCCTCATAATTCGCCAGCAGAGTCTCGTATGCACGGTCCGCGAGCACTACTCCTCTTTCATGATCCTGAAGCAGCAGTGTCACACTATCGGCAAAGGAAACCGGGTCATCGGCAATCATAATATTCCGCGAATGCTCATAGAGCAGCCCTTCTGCCCCCTTGGAGCTGGATACGACAGGCGTCCTCAGCGCCCAGGCCTCCAGAATTTTCAGCCTTGTCCCGCTGCCTTCCAGGAGCGGAGCTACGACCACCTGCGCCTTGCGTATATAATCCGCCACACTGTCCACATACCCGGTGATGACGATAGAGGAATCCTTCAAGGCCAGTGCCGCTACCTCCGGATGCACATCCCGTCCGACAATATACCACTTAATGTCCGGTACCCTCGCCTTAACCAGAGGATATACCTCACGGTAGAAGTAGAGGGCTGCGTTAATGTTAGGGAAGTAGTTCATATTACCCGGAAGAATAATCCACTGCTCCTTGGACTGCTGACTCTTGGTCCGGTAATCCTCCATGCGTATGAAATTGGGAATGACATGAACCTTCTGCGACCGGCTTGGAGCCAGTGCCTTGAAGGCCAGAGCATCCTCTTCCGAAGTAGTCAGCAGCAGATCAGTCTTGTCCATCAGCTTCAGCTCATCCCTGCGCGTCCATATAGCATTAAGGGAATAGTAGACCTTGGCGATCCCCTTTTTGCCGCCTGCCAGCTGTGCAGACAGTCCGCTCTCGAAATTATGCGCATCGGTAATGATCACAGTGTCAGGCAAGCAGCGCTGTACAATGTCGATGCAGCAGCCCAGCAGGCTGTGCGAAATAAATACATGACCGTAGGAATTCCGGCTGCAGAGCTCCATAATCTTCGCCTTCATGTCCACATCGACATGGCTCATATACGAGCAGTTCCGCCAGGTATAGAGGGATCGAAGAAGCGCTCTGCGGTAGCTGACCGTACGCTCTACTTCATACACTGTAAGTGACGGAAGTCCCTCCGGTGTCCCTGTCTTCCGGGGATTGGCATAGGTGATGAGCTCTACCTCATATTTGCCCTGCAGAAGCTTCAGAATGTTGCCTGTTCTCAGCTTGCCCCCGCTATCCTGCGGATATGGATTCTCTGCGGAAATGAATAGCAACGGTTCCTTCATGGCCTCTTCTCCTACTCTCCAATGATCAATTCGCCCTGGACTGCCCGGGACATCTAGGATCTATTACCCAAGTTAGGGTGTTTGACCACGCAGTTCCTTCCACGCTGCTTCGCCTCATATAGTGCGGTGTCACTCAGTTTGTATAAGGTGCTAAGCGGCATGCGTTCACCGGAGAGAATCGTAATCAGACCGATGCTGACTGTATAGGATAGCGGCATGCCTTCGACCGTCGCACCAAGCACAGAGCAGCGCAGCCGTTCCGCAATTCGCTCACCATCTTCCTCATCCGACCTGTGCAGCAGCACCGCGAATTCCTCGCCCCCGAATCTTCCGAAGAGATCCCCGCTGCCGAGCTGGCGCTCAATCCTGCGGGCGAAATCCTGCAGCACCCGGTCTCCCGTATCATGGCCATAGGTGTCATTAACCTGCTTGAAGTGGTCCACATCCAGCAGCATGAATGAGAAGGGCATCTTCTCCTTGGCGGCGGCAGCAATCAGAGGCTGGGCACGCAGCACGAAGGCCCTGCGGTTCAAGACGCCCGTCAGCTCATCATACGTTGCCACACGCTCCAGCTCCGCATAGGACTGTTCCCGGGAGAGCAGCATGAAGCCCGCAGTTCCGAGGAACATCAGCAGATAGATCCCCGCATAGAAATAGCTCTGCAGCCACGCCGCTGCAATCGAGCCGGCAGGCGGAAGATAGAACAGGCCGCTGGCCTTACTGAGCAGAGAGAGGATAGCCACGCCATACAGCATACCCGTAATTTCCTGCAGCGGGGTCTTTCTCGCCTTCCAGGATAACAGATAGGCCGGATAGAGCAGCAGAATGGCACCCGTAAGCGCAGAGGCTGCGATTAGCCCGGGGACATCCGGATGCAGCAGGTTGAGCAGAAGCAGACCTATCGCAGATATCCCGGCCAGCGCGTAATACCGCTGCTTCATTCGTTCGGAATCGGCTTCCAGCTTCTTCAGCAGAGCCAGAATCTCCGCAGTTCCTGCAGCCACGCTCAAGAGAATAAGACTTGGAAGCACGAATGGTAAATCATGAATTCCCTCTAATAATAACAGCTGCAGAATAGCGAGCTGCAGAATTTTGGCTGTCAGGAACAATGGGGTTGTCTTCTCTTTCGGATAACTGGGCCGGTATGCCAGAATAAGCAGAACCGTAAATAGATTGCCGAAAAAAAGACAAGCCAGCAATGTCTTCAAATCTAAGCCGGCTGTCATCATGTCCACCCCTTTGTTTGACGATATGTCTATGTATGATATGTATTCGAGCGTCCGGTTACCCGGGCCCTGACCACACGGTCCCGCCCTTCCTGCTTCGCCTGATAAAGCGCCAGATCACAAAGCTTGTAAAGTGCGTTCAAGCTGGTCTGCTGATCGGGCAGCACAGAGACTATACCAATACTGACTGTATACCCGCAGGGCAGACAATGCACAGAGGCCTCCCCCAGCGTCTCCCGCAGTGCTTCCGCCTGATGGCTGCTGCTAAGCGCATCCTGCCCGTACAGCAGAATGGCGAATTCCTCGCCGCCTACCCTTCCGAGCAAGTCGCCGCCTGCAAGCGTACTCTCAGCAGTGAGGGCGAAATCCTGCAGCACACTGTCGCCGGTGTCATGCCCGTAGGTATCATTCACTTTTTTGAAATGATCCAGATCCAGCAGCAGCAGGGAACAATATTCCCTCTTCTTGGCAGCCAGCGCCAGCTTCAGTTCGGCTTCCAGCAGGAAGGCCCGTCGGCCGAGAATCCCGGTCAGGCTGTCATAGGTGGCGATACGCTTCAGCTTCTGGTAGGAATGCTCATTGGAGAGCAGAATGAAGGCGGCAATGCCTCCAATCAGCATCAGGAACATCCCGAGATAATACAAATACTGCGCCGGGTTAGTCGTCAGCGGTCCCATATCCGGCTCCACCGCCAGCGCAACGAACGACCGGAGTAGCATCACCGCTGCAATCGCATAAAATACGGTGGCGAGTATCTTCTGGAGCGGAGAGCGCTCCGGGCTCGCTGTCAGTCGGCAACCTGGGTAGAGCACAAACAGCATGACCCATAACGAGGTCGTTGCGACCCGTATATTCGGATGGTTGAAGAACAGGGCAACGATAACGAAGCTGAGTATGCTCCCTGCCGTGATTGCCAGATAATAGAGCTTCGCCCGGCGGTCCAGCATACCCATCATCATCAGCAGCGCAGCGATCTCCAGCCCTCCGCCGGCCAGAATGAGCGCATTGCTCAGAGGCACAGCGATTCTATGGGGAAGATAGTCCCAGAGTAGAATGGAGCTCCAGAAGGTCACCTGAATCCACTTGGAGGCAATGAACAGACTGGAGGCAATGTCTTTGGGGAAGTGATAGCGGTAAAACGTAATCATCAGGCCGGAAAATAAATTTCCCAGAATGAACAAGTATAACAGCGACTTAATATCAAGCTGAAAGCTCATCAACACACCACCGAACTATGCGGATATACCTGCTCTATTCCGAACGATATCATTCACAGCTTATATCGGCAATATCATTATTATCTATAACCTCTAACTTCGTATGCAAAAAAACGGCCCTACACTCCTTATTAAAGGAATGTGGAGCCGTTTCTGTAGTCATGCGATACTATTTTACCGGTTCTTCAGGCTGTCTGCCAGCGCATAACCGACCTTCCAGATATCGCCTGCACCCATGGTGATGACCAGATCACCGGGAGCAATGCGGTTCTGCAGATCTGCCAGCACAGCTTCCTTCGTCGGCAGATGCCGCGCACCGGCGTTGCTGTTCTGTACAATCAACTCTACCAGCTTGGCGGAGGTGACGCCCTCAATCTGCTTCTCACCCGCAGGGGAGTAGATATCGGTAATAATCACTTCGTCCGCCTCGCTGAACGCGCGGCTGAAAGCATCCAGCAGGAAGAAGGTACGCGTGTAGCGCTGCGGCTGGAACACGGCGATAATGCGTTTGCCGGTTGCCTTGGCGGCGCTGATCGTAGCCTGAATCTCTGTGGGATGATGCGCATAATCATCAATGACGAGAATCTCGTCAACCTCGCCCAGCACCTGGAAGCGCCGTTTGGCGCCGTGGAACTTCACAATCGCAGCCGCAATGGCTTCAAAGGCAATGCCCGATTTCAGGCAGGAAATCACTGCCGCCATAGAGTTATACAGATTGTATTGTCCCGGAATAGAGAGCTCAATCCGGCCTAGCACCTCAGCTCCATGGTTCATCGTATACGATACCTGCCGGTCGCCGAGAACAATATCAGTCGCTGTATAATCAGCCGTCTCTGATTCGATCCCGTAGCTGATCACTGTACCTTTTACCTTAGGCAGCAGGGATTTCAGATTCTCATCATCCGCACATACGATAGCTGTTCCGTCCTCGCGCAGCTGATTCATGAACTGAACATAAGCATCCTTCAGCTTGCCGAAGTCGCCGCCGTAGTTCTCCAGATGGTCAGCTTCAATGTTCGTAACGATTCCCAGCCAAGGGTGGTACTGCAGGAACGAGCCGTCACTCTCATCGGCCTCTGCCACGACGAATTCCCCTTGTCCCGCTTTGGCATTCGTGCCGACATTCATAATCTCCCCGCCGATAATGTAGGTAGGGTCCACGCCGCAGTCTTCCATCACCAGAGCAATCATGGAAGAGGTGGTAGTCTTGCCGTGCGCTCCGGCCACCGCAACGCCCTTGCGTTCATTCAGCAGCCGGGCCAGCATCTGCGAACGGTGCAGAATGGGAATCTTCAGCCGCTCTGCTTCCACCCATTCCACATTATCCGCGGCAAGCGCCGTGGAGTAGACGACCAGATCCGCGCCTTTTACCTGCTCCGCCGTATGCCCGATGAAGACCTTGGCACCTTTGGCAATCAATTTCTCCGTTAACTCCTGGGCAGCTACGTCAGAGCCCGTAACTGTATATCCCATCTCCAGCATCACCCGGGCAATCGCGCTCATACCATAGCCGCCGATCCCTATAAAATGCACACGTTCAGTAGTATCCAACAGTTCGTCACCAGCCTTTTTCAGAATCGGGTTGCCGTAAAAGCGTACTGCGCACATCAGAAATCAAATACAGCGTTCCGGACACAACCGCGAGGTCATCGTCCGCTGTGATCGTCTGCAGCTTCTGCAGCGCTTGGCCCCAATTACGTTCTACTATGATTTCCAAGTTTTCCTTGGCATATTTATCCCGCAGACTTTCTGCGATCGCCTGCAGATCTTCCGCGTCCATCTTCTTACGGAAATCAGGTTCGGTCAGGATGAGCGTATCCACTATAGGCAGTATATGCTTGAGATACGACTCGTGATGCTTATTTGCCAGCATCCCCATGAGCAAATTTAATTTACCGTAAGGCTGGAACTGCGGAAGGCTCTTCGCAAGGCTCTCAGCCCCTTCCGGGTTGTGCGCGCCGTCCAGAATAATTCTGGGCGAGGCGCTCACTTCCTCCAGCCTTCCGGCCCAGAATGTGCCCCGGAAGCCCTCCAGCACATCCTCGTCCTCCAGCATGAAGGCCATATACTGCCGC
This sequence comes from Paenibacillus sp. FSL R7-0302, assembly GCF_038006885.1. Taxonomy (NCBI): domain Bacteria; kingdom Bacillati; phylum Bacillota; class Bacilli; order Caryophanales; family Paenibacillaceae; genus Paenibacillus; species Paenibacillus sp. FSL R7-0302. Next base: position 798,213 of record NZ_JBBOWB010000001.1, on the reverse strand, counting down.
AGCACCTCAAGCGCCATCATCGCTCCGGCCGCATTCTGCAGCTGGTGTTCACCTTTCATGGCAATATCCAGCTCAAGTCCCCGGAACGGCCCGTTGAAGGTGAAATGCTGGCAGCCGTCTCTCAGCTCAACTCCGCTATAGCTGAAATCTTCTCCGGCTAAATAGAGTGTCGAACGGGTAGCCGCCGCCTTGGCCTTCAATACAGCTACAGCCTCAGGCTGGCTCACGCAGCTGACTACAGGAACGCCCGGCTTAATAATCCCGGCTTTCTCGCCGGCAATCAGCGTAAGCGTATCTCCCAGCACATCGGTATGGTCATGTCCCACATTGGTAATGACCGACACCACCGGAGTAACGATATTCGTTACATCCAGCCTTCCCCCAAGCCCCGTCTCCCATACGACTACATCGGGATAACAGACTTCACCGTAATAGAGAATTGCAAGCGCCGTCGCCGCCTCGAACATGGTCGGTGAGCCCAGCTCAGTGCCGGCAATCTCCTCGACCAGCGGACGCAGCTGATTGGCAAGCGCAAGCAGCGTCTCCTCAGGAATATCCGTCCCGTTGTACTGGAACCGGTTCGTGAACTTCGTGATATAAGGAGAGGTAAATGTCCCCACCGAATATCCGCTCTGAATAAGGGCCGAGGTCAAAAAGGCGCAGGTCGAGCCCTTGCCGTTGGTCCCCGCCACATGAATGAACTTCAGCTTCCGGTGCGGATGTCCCAGCTTCTCCATTAGAAGCTCTATCCGCTCCAGACCCGGCCGGATTCCAAAAGGAATCAGGCTGTTGATCCAGTCTACGGCTTCTGTATAAGAACTTAAGGGAGCGGCAGCGCCGCTCCGGGTGATCTCTTCCATGTCTGTTATCCTCTCAGTTCTGCAATACGGGCCAGCACCTTATCGCGTCTGTCGGAATAATCCGCCTGCTTCGCCCGTTCCTCTTCGATGACTTTCGCCGGAGCTTTGGCCACAAAGCCCTGATTACTAAGCTTCTTCTCCACACGCTCCACTTCGCTGTTCAGGGTCTGAACTTCTTTTTCGAGACGAATAATCTCCTGATCGATATCAATCAGACCGGACAGCGGCAGAAGCAGCTCCGCTCCGGTAACCACGGCGGACATCATTTTGTCCGGCGTCTGCGGCGCAAGGCCTGCTTCGAAGGAAGAGGTGTTGCAGAAGCGCCCGATGTAATTGTCGTTGCGGGAAATAATGTCCAGGGTGTCCTGGCTGCCGGCCTTGATAATCAGCTCGACCTTCTTGCTCATTGGCGCATTCACTTCCGCACGGATCCCGCGAACGGCCCGGATAATATCCATCAGCAGGTTCATCTCTGATACTGCCTGCGGATTCTCAAGCGCCGCATCGTACTTTGGCCACTCGGCCAAGGTGATGGATTCGCCCTGATGCGGCAGATGCTGCCAGATCTCCTCCGTAATGAACGGCATGAACGGGTGAATCAGCCGCAGTGTGCGGTCCAGCACGTAAGCCAGAACAGACTGGGTCTTGGCCTTGGCAGCTGCGTCCGCTCCGTATAGCGAGAGCTTGGCGAATTCGATATACCAGTCACACAGATCATCCCAGATGAAGTTGTAGAGCAGGCGCCCGGTCTCGCCGAACTCGTACGAGTCAATTAGACGCGTAATATCGCGGGAAGTTTCGTTCAGGCGGTGCAGAATCCAGCGGTCCGCTGTGCCAAGCTCACCTGTAATGTCAATATCTTCAAAGGCTACGCCTTCCAGATTCATCAGCGCGAACCGGGAGGCATTCCAGATCTTGTTGGCAAAATTACGCGCCTGCTCTACCTTTTCCATACGGAACCGCAGATCCTGGCCCGCTGTACTGCCGGTAGTAATCATATAGCGCATGGCGTCAGCGCCGTACTGCTCGATAACATCCAGCGGATCAATACCGTTGCCCAGCGACTTGGACATCTTGCGTCCTTCGGCATCGCGTACGAGTCCGTGCATCAGCACATCGGAGAACGGCTTCTGGCCTGTGAATTCCATGGCTGAGAAAATCATGCGCGCTACCCAGAAGTAGATGATATCGTAGCCGGTAACCAGTACATTGTTCGGATAGTAACGCTGATAGTCGCTGCTGTCCTGATCAGGCCAGCCTAAGGTAGCGAACGGCCAGAGGTTCGAGCTGAACCAGGTATCCAGAACATCCTCATCCTGCTTCAGGTCGGACAGCCCGCTGATGCGGCGCGCTTCTTCTTCATCGTGTGCAACTACAAGCTCCCCGGTAGATTCGGAGTACCAGGCCGGAATACGGTGGCCCCACCACAATTGGCGGGAGATACACCAGTCACGGACATTCTCGATCCAGTTCAGGTACGTCTTCTCGAAGCGGTCCGGCACGAAGTGGACCCCGTCACCGTCCTTCTGTGCAGCGATGGCTGCTTCTGCCAGCGGCTGCATTTTGACGAACCACTGGGTGGACAGATAAGGCTCTACTACGGCCCCGGAACGCTCACTGTGCCCAACCTGGTGTACATGATCCTCAATGGAGATCAGCACGCCTTGCTCCTTCAGGTCGGCTACGATGGCCTTACGGCAGTCGCTGCGGTCCATTCCCTGGTAAGCGCCCGCTTCCTCATTCATCACTCCGCCTTCATCCATTACGTTGATCTGCGGAAGGTTATGGCGGACTCCCATCTCGAAGTCGTTCGGATCATGCGCCGGTGTAATCTTAACCGCACCGCTGCCGAAATCCTTATCTACGTATTCATCAGCAATAACCGGAATCTCACGTAAGGTAACCGGCAGAATCAGCGTCTTCCCGATCAGATCCTTATAGCGCTCATCCTCCGGGTGTACCGCTACCGCTGTATCACCCAGCATCGTCTCGGGCCGCGTGGTAGCCACCGTGATATGGCCGCTGCCATCCTTCAGCGGATAACGCAGATGGTACAGATGCCCGTTCACTTCCTTGTATTCAACCTCAATATCCGACAGCGCTGTACGGGCAGCCGGGTCCCAGTTAATAATCCGCTTGCCGCGGTAGATCAGGCCCTTCTGGTACAGCTCCACAAATACCTTGCTTACCGCCTTCTTCATTCCATCATCAAAGGTAAATCGTTCGCGGGAGTAATCGAGGGACAGGCCCATCTTGGCCCACTGGTCATGAATCGTCTCTGCATACTGGTCTTTCCAGGCCCATACCTGCTCCAGGAACTTCTCGCGTCCCAGATCATGGCGGGAAATTCCCTGCTGGCGCAGCTTCTGCTCTACCTTGGTCTGTGTAGCAATCCCTGCATGGTCCGTACCCGGCAGCCACAGGGTATCATATCCCTGCATCCGCTTGGTGCGGATCAGCACATCCTGAAGCGTGAAATCCAGCGCATGTCCGATATGCAGCATTCCTGTTACATTCGGCGGCGGAATCACGATGCTGTAAGGCTCCGCATCCGGCCGTTTGCCGGCTTCGAAGAAGCCCTTCTCCATCCAGTACGCATACCATTTCTTCTCTGCCGCTCCCGGATCATATGTAGTCGGCATGTCGCTCTGCTTGTGATTAGCTGAAGCGGTAGCTTCTGCCGCTTCCTGCCCGTTCGGCAGCTCTGCTGCTGCATTGTTGTTATCAGCCATTGTGAACCCTCCACTGTTAAATGTATTGAGTAGCTAGCGGTTTCTGAGAATACAAAAAGGCCCTTCGTCTCAAAGGACGAAAGGCCATTCTTTCGCGGTACCACCTTTGTTTCGCGCCAATAAAAAATAAACCACTGCCTTAAGTTCCCTTACAGGTTCCTGAAGCTTAGCGCGACACTCATGCAGGGTAACGGCTGCAACCGGCCGCATCCTAACCGGTCTTCATGATGAAGACAAGCTCAGAAGGGCAACTCCGGGGCGACTTCGGGGGCTGCATCCTGCGGGAATTCACACCAATGATAATCCCGCTCTCTGAAGGGCTGACCGCCTACTCTTCCCGTTCCCAGTCTTTATGCTAGTTATTACATAGTTCAATAATACATTCAGTGTTATCCCTAGTCAACCAGCATATACACAAAGGGCGCGCAGCAGACGTACATTGCTGCTTACTCCCCGCTCCAGATCACTTGAACCACATTGAAGCCCTGATTGCCGCCCGTTCCGGGAGCGCCATCCAGCGTAACGGAGAATGTGCTTCCGGCATCAATAATCGAGAAGGCTGAGGCGGAGACCTCCTCAGACTTGGAGGTTGCCCCTTTTTGTACAAAATAGTCCTTGTACGTATTGCCGAGCGTCTCCAGACTCTGCTTCGTGCGGTAGCTGAAGGTCGCGGACGGCTTACCGGTTGCCGAGCCTTCGATCAGATCAAATATCTTCGCGTCCGCCGGAAGCGGGAAGTCTGCCGGCAGGCTCTTCGGCCGCTTCACAGCATCTGCTGGTGTTCCTGCGGACGAGCCGCCGGAGGAGACAGCCGGAGCAGCCGCATCACCGATGATGACCCGGCTGGTTGCAGCATCGTAAGTAACAGCAGTGTTCAGCGCTTCGCCGATGGAGCGTACAGGCAGATAAGTGATGCCGTTGTAGGTAATCGGGGCGAGGGTTTTGCCGTTGCCGTCTTTGGGCGTGTACGCCTGGCCGTTCACGACGATCCCGATTTTGTTGTTCAGGAGCGCCTTGATCTCCTGCAGATTACTGGCGGCGTAGACACCGGCCGAGACTGTGAGCGTCAAGCTTAGTGCGGCCGCAGTGGCTGCCACTTTTCTCTTCATGTGATATATCATCCTTCCAGAAGTGATGTACCAGCGCATAGCTGCCTGAATGTGTAATGTATGTAGGCCGGTAGTGACTATTACCCCGACCTAGGCGGTTTGTAAACCAGGAGCGGAGACACGTGTAAACATGCCCCCAACAAAAGCCGGTTCACAAAAAACAGGAACAGCCCCATGCATAAGGCAAGGGCTGTTCCTGTTAAGCCTGAATTCTCCGCACACCGTCAATCTCAAGGAATGTATAATACCTGTCCCTCTTCTACAATCTGACCGGACAGCCGGTTATACATTGTCAGCTCCCGGGTGCTTAGCTGGTATTTCTCGGCTATGGTATCCAGCGTCTCTTCCCGCTGCACGATGCAGAGCCGTACCTTGCGGAACAGCTCTGTCCCGCCCATCCCGCCGATGAACCGGCTCTTCCACGCTGTATCATTGCCTGCCTCAGGAACAGCCTGCGCTACAGAGTCTATATTGCCAGAGAGCAGTTCCTCCTGCTCTCGGTTGGCGCGGCTTGCGCTGAGCAGCGAGGAGAAGGTGAGCGGCTCCTGCTCGGCGGCTCCCGGTTCTTTTTTGCTGCCAAGAGCAACCTTGAGATCCTGCTTCTCCTCCTGGGGAGACAGAGATTCCGCAGACAGGAAGACTTCATTGTCTGTGGCCTGGATCTCCTCTGCCGCCTCCCCTTCTTCGTTCCCGGCAAACAGCGCAGCAGCATCGTTGGCAGCGGAGGTAAGCACCGGCTCCGGCTGCGATACGGCATGAAGCTTCGCATTGCCCCAATGGTCCACAGTGTTCAAGGCGGCGGTGCCTGTCTGAAGCGTGGTGTCCTCCTGAAGCGAGCCGTTCACAGCCGCCGGTGCCGTCTTCTCTCTGGAGGTGAGGAAATGAGCGGAGGCCTTATCAGCCGACGGCTTGCTGCCTGCCGAAGAAGCCGTATCCAGACTATGGGTCCTTACTCTGGGTTCCTTGTCCTTCAGGGGTGTGGAGAGATAGGCCGCGGGCTGGCTGTAAGAAGTATCTTCTGCGTACAGCGGCTCAGCTGCTGCCTCAGCCGGAACAGCGGAGTTCTGATCTTCCGCAGCGCCCTCTGCCGTCCCTTCGCCATAGGTCCAGAGCGAATTCTCATACAGGGTGTCATTCTCCGGATTGCGGATTTGCTCCTCAGCCGCCCTGCTGTCTCCTGATTCCGGCGAATACGCTACCGTGTATTCCTCCTGCTGCCAGGCGGGCTGTACATCTGTACTTCCGATTCCGCGCAGCGAGAGCACTCCGGTAATGTTGACGGTTCGCATCGTCAGCAGATCAATATCGAAATTCTCGATCTCCACCCCTATGTCATCAAGTGAGCTGACCCGGGTCAGCGGAACAGTGATTTCAACAGGAATTGCATGCTCCAGACGCTGTGTAAGGTCATCCTCCCCCCGGTAGAGTCCGGTGAGCAGCAGCTGTCCGTGCAGCTCGGCCCGGTCCTCCCGCTGGATGACCTGGATGTCGGGAACCAGCTCGACTTCCTCAAGCTCTGCTATTCCCGGAAGCTCTTCCGAAAGGTGAATGCGTTCATAAATATCAAACCGCAAGCCATGGGACTGGTCAAACACGGGAAATGTCCTCCTTCTTGGCATAATCTATCCCTGAGACAAGCCCAGAGTATAAGCCCAAAATGTTACTCCCCTCATGTATATGCTTCAATCAGGCAGGCATGACAACTTTGCCGCTTCAATTGCGGACAGCGCCTATCCCAGGGGAGGAAGGGCCGTACGTGCATCAGGAATAGAGTAGTGCTGCGGAAGCTTGACACGCATCGTTACGGCAAGCGGATTCCCCGGATCACCCTCGTTAAGCACATCTGCCGGATGAAAAGCTGCCGGCAGCGCACCCGCGCCCGGTTCTTCCTCAAACCGGAGGTGATCCGGAATTCCCGGCCGGCCGGCCCGCAGATTGACCGCTCTCTGGTATACATGCAGCGTACCCGCAGCCATGACCTCCAGCGAACGGGTCTGCTCTGCCCAGTGCTTAGCCTGGAGGCCGGTGCGTCTTCTCAGCTCCTCATGCCCCAGCAGCTGCTCCATCTGCAGGGCGAGCTGAGCGGCATCTCCGGGAGGAACAATCCAGCCCGTCTCTCCCTGCCGGACCATCTCCGGCATGCCTGCAGTTCCGGCGACAATCGGCGCGATTCCGGCAAGCTGCGCTTCTGTAACCGAGAAAGGCTGCGTATCCTGGAGGGAGGGCTGCACATAGATGTCGGCAGCCCGGAGTGCAGCCGGAATATTGTTCAGCTTCCCGGTGAAATGGACCTTCCCCGCGATACCCAGCAGGCGGGCCTGCTCCATGAGCTCCTCCAGGAGGCTGCCGATTCCGGCCACCGCACAGATCCACTGCTGACAGCGCTGCTCCAGAATGCCTAGCGCCTCTATCAGCACATGGACGCCTTTGATATATTCAAGACGTCCGGCATACATGATGACAGGGATTCCTTCTGCAAATTGAAGCGGCGGCGTCTCTGCGGCCCTGGCTGCATATTGATGCAGGTCCAGCCCGTACGGCAAGGTATGAATACGGTCCGGGCTGACCCCCAGGCTCTGCGTAAGCTGTCCGATCCACTCCGAAGAGACCAGAATCTGGTCAGCCGCCTGGGCACCCAGTGTCTCAAGCCTGCGGAAATAGCTCCAGATCGGCCGCTGCTCATAGGCCTCCCGGGTCAGTCCGGGCTCAAGCCCCTTATACTCATAGTAGGTCTCCTTGGTCAATGCCCCATGAACACTTGCGACCAGCGGAACAGGACGGCGCATGATCCGCCGTATTGCATATGAGGCTATAGGGTCCTGGGCGTGAATGACATCATATTCCTCCAGCCCCAGCACAGCGGCGCCGCCCTCGAATACGTAACGCCCCAGCTCAAAGCTGAAGATGCCATGCTCCAGATGCAGCGAGGGGAACCGGCCGATATCAAGCTGGGGCAGCAGCAGCGAATAGAACGCTTTTTTATCAAAAGACTCCGTCCGGTTGAGCAAATACAATGTATTGTTCTCCGCATGGCTGCCCATCAGTGTAACGGAATGGCCCTGCTCGCCCAGCTTGTCGGCCAGCTGCTTCATATATGTCCAAATTCCGCCCATATTGGTGAGGCCCCAGTAGGTGACCAGCAATATCTTCATGCATTCCTCTCCCCGGCTATAGATGTATTTAGGTGCAGGAGCAGTCTGCTCCACCCTAATCAGAATAGTATATGTAGGCTGCGGGCAGGCGGAAAGGGATATATGATCATTCCCTGCAAATTTCAAAAATATCTTTTAATCAAGAATCATCTTTTCGGGTATAATCGGTATAAATCCTGAAAGGAAATTTCCGACATGTCAAAAGCGAGGGTATTTGACCTTTTTCTATTTGTCGCATCCCTGGCTATAGCCTTCATTCCCGCGCATGCTGTAGTCCTGGACGCTACCTATATAAAAGCATTACTGCTATACACTATCTTCTCCAGCATCTACTTCCAATTGCGGATTGTGACCCGGAGCGGGAACTCAACAATCGATTATGCCATCAGCTATACCTCCTCCTTCGGGATTTTTGCCGGTCCGCTCGGCACGCTCCTGTTCGAGACCGTATACCGGTTCATCGTATATTTCTATAAAAAGAAAACAAAAACCGCCGATCCCGGCGAGTTCCTGGATACCTTCTACAATATCGGTTCGTTCACACTGGGCGGCTCTGCTGCGTACTATCTGTATACGGCGCTCTCTCCCCTGGCGGACAAGCTTCCGCTCGGATACTGGCTGCTGTTCCTGCTCGTGGTCTGCGTCACCACCCTGCTGTCCTCCACCTTCCTGGTGCTGACCTTTGCCTTGTCGGGAGATATCAAGACACGCCGGGAAGCGCGAAATCTGCTATTCCGAAGCCGGAATCTGCTGGACTTCAGCAAGGTGGCTCTTAGTAACGCTCTGCTGCTGCGGCTGCTGCAAATGGAGAAATGGGAGATGCTGATCGCCCTCTTCCTGCTCAACTATGTAGTCAGCATCTCGTTCTATTCCAAATCACAGAGTGCCCAGCACAAGTATGAACGCGACAAATTCGAGCAGATGGCTTACCGCGACTTCCTCACCGGCACCTATAACCGGGCGCATATGGACAAAATGATGAAGGAGCTGAACCAGAGCGGGGAGTACATCGGGATTGTAGTGGCGGACATCGACCGGTTCAAAAAAATCAATGACAGCTACAACCACGCCGTTGGTGACCGGGTCATTGTTCATTTTGCCAAGACGCTGCAGATGCACCTGCAGGAGCAGGATGTTCTGTTCCGCAGCGGCGGCGAAGAGTTCACGCTCTTCCTAAGGGACAAGACCTTCGAGGAGTGCAGGACGCAGATTCAGGAGATTCTGGACAGCCTTCACGGTCACACCGTAAGTGCAGAATTCGAGGAGCAGATCATCCGCGTGCCCTATTCGGCATCCTTCGGACTCTTTTACTACAAGGCAGACCCGGACCAGAAGACCTCTATGGAAAAAGGGTACGTCTACGCCGACCAGCTCCTGCTGGAGTCCAAGAAGCTTGGCCGCAACCGTCTGTCTTACCGGAACGATGTGCAGCCTTGACACTCGTTTCCGCGCAGAGGGACGGCCTATGAAGGCGCGTGCGCGGCAGCACAATGTATGCTGTTTTTGGCATACACCCCAGCTTCCCGGCGGAGCAGAAACGGCTCCTCATGATAAATCCCAAATAAGAACAAGAGCCGCTCTCCGGCAACCGGAAGAGCGGCTCTTGGTGTTCCTGATGCAGGCGGCTACAGCTCAGCAGCCTTGAAGGTATCTCCGCCGGCAATCGTGCCGGAGTTGAAGCCCTTATAGAACCAGCGCTTACGTTGCTCGGAGGTTCCGTGCGTGAAGCTGTCGGGCACCACATATCCCTGCGCCCGCTTCTGGATCGTATCGTCCCCGACTGCGCTCGCTGCCGTCAGAGCCTCATCCAAGTCTCCCTCCTCCAGCAGATTCTCGCCCTGGACATGATGCGCCCACACTCCGGCATAATAATCGGCCTGCAGCTCAAAGCGAACCTGAACCTTGTTGAACTCGGTCTCACTGAGGCGCTGGCGCTCCGAATTCAGCTGCTCGGAAGCGCCCAGCAGCGTCTGCACATGATGGCCCACCTCGTGGGCAATCACATACGCCATGGCGAAGTCGCCCGGCGCATTGAACTGCTGCTGCAGCTCATCATAGAAGCTGAGGTCGATATACAGCTTGGCATCTCCCGGACAATAGAACGGGCCTACGGCCGAGCTGGCGGTACCGCAGGCAGAGTTCACACTGCCGCTGTAGAGCACTAGCGTCGGGTCCTGGTATGTCATCCCCTGCTCTTTGAAGATATCGGACCAGACATCCTCGGTATCGGCCAGCACCACAGATACGAACTCGGATAACTCCTTCTCCTGGGCGCTCTGTTCATAAGGGACACTTGAGTTCGTGCCCGAACCGGTTGACGTCAGATTCCCCATAATATCGCCGATGTTCCCGCCGCTCAGCAGCGTAACAATCACTATAATCACGATCCCGCTGATTCCGCCGCCAATCAGCTTGCCTCCGCCTCCGCCGCCGCGGCCTCTGCGGTCTTCCACATTGGAACTGCCTCTTCTGCCCTGCCATTTCATGGCCTTCCCCCCAGTTATGAATACTCGCGAATGCAGATATCTTTGTACTTATTAGTGTTATACCCATAATTGCAGGGGTGCCACTCTCCTGAGCAGAGGAGCCGGTCTGGCGATATGTGGCAACAGCATAGCAAAACCCCTCACAGCCGCAGCCATGAAGGGGTTGAAATCGGTTAAATGATGGAACAGCCGTTTATTTTGCAGCTTTGGCTGCGCTTAGAATGGCTTTCAGGTAACCTTGGGTATCCACCAGAGTTGCACCGCTTACCGCATCAACGACTTGCTCTTTGCTTTTGTTAGTCAGTGTAGCTTCGAGGGACTTTATAGTCTTGCCTGTTGCGAACTTCTCGATAGCCGCCAGGTTCTTGTCATAGGCTACTGTCGATTTGGCTTCTTCCGTCATGTGCTCACTGTAGTATTTGGCGTTGGTCTTCTTGGAGGCCAGCACCATATTCGGATCTTTGTAATTCTTGCCGAAGTCCTTGTCCGAGTTCGGTACGCCAGTGGCTACATCGGTGCCCAGGAACTGATAATCATCCAGCGAAGCCGCAACGATTACGCCATTCTGGACTACAGCAACCGCTACGGTGAAGCATTTGGTGCCATGGGCAGCCGCTTCCACCCGGCCTACCTTAAGCGGTGCGCTCGCTGCCGAAGTGACATTGTTCAGGGCGCCGCTGTTCCCTACCCCGACAAGTGCCAATGAGATGCCGGCCACGAGCATTAACTTAGTAACTTTTTTCACAAATATTCCCCCAGTTAACGTTATGAGTTACGCTTACATCCTATTTTTATCAATATATTGGGGGGCCGTCAGTTACAAATGTTACTGGGAATCTGCAAATATATGGATGAAGCACGGGAATGCATCAGAGGGAACGCGGGCTCACCGGCAACTTGACTGGTGGAGGTTTCCTTGAACAACAAGAACAAGATCACCCAGCGGGTAAACGATGCTAATGTCTCCCTCACCGGCCGCTTTTAAGGAGCAGTATTGTTGCACTTTTGGCAGGATTTCTCTATACCTTTCAATGCTTGTAGTACATTGTTGCATTATTTGCACAAATTTCGGTGTTTAGAGCAAGTTAGCGCTGAATTTGTTGCAGTTTGTGCAGGATTTCAGCATAGAACGCTTCTTTGGGGCAGTATTGTTGCATTTTTTTGCAGGATTCCTCTTAAATGGTTACTTCCTGTGATGTATGGGGCCCTTTAGCCAGGCCGCAATCCTCCAGAGTTCAGAGAAATGCGGCCCGGCTGGGCATGGCTTACATTGACTTATCTTAACTTCACAGAGCCGATTGGCTAATGGCCTACTCCTGATCTGTGCCGCCGATTTGCTCGCGCAGGCGGCGCATATCCTCCGGCCAGGGATCGGCTACTTCGATCTTGCTGCGGGTCCAGGGGTGGGCGAAAATCAGCTTCTCGCCATGCAGCGCCTGGCGGTCCGAACTCCCCTGCTTCGCCTTGACTCCCGGCTTCGAAGGTGGAGCCGGCGGCTGCTTGCCTTGGACTTGCAGACCAGGGGTGAGCCCTGCCTTCTCCTGCTCTTCGAACCAGGCCGTAATGGCAGACTTCACCTGACCGGGCTCCGAACGAAGGGGCTGCTTTTCCTTAAGGCTGTTGCCGGAAGGAATACCCGCAGAGTGCCAGGCCGATCCGCCGTACAGATCGTCCCCGAACAGCGGATGGCCCGCATGGCTGAGGTGGACACGAATCTGGTGCGTCCGGCCCGTCTCCAGCTGCAGCTTCACTACGGTTCCGCCGGGCAGGGCTTCGCGCCCCACAATCCGTGTTACCGCCGCTTGCCCTCCAGGGGATACCCGTCTGCGCGCCGCATGATGGCGGTCACGGCCGATGGGGGCATCGATCACCGTAAGCTCAGGCGGCACTGTGCCTTCAACAATGGCCGCATACAGGCGGGATACCTTCTTCTCACGCATCTCTTCATCCAGCACAAGCTGGGCGTATTCGTTCTTCGCATACAGCACGGGTCCGGTAGTATCCTTGTCCAGCCGGTGGATATGACGGACGGCAATGCCGCCGCCGGAAGCCGCATAATGCGCGGCTACAAGATGATCCAGCGTTACCCCAGTGCCGCTGCCGTCCGGGTGAACTGCCAGACCCGCAGGCTTGTGGACCACAAGGCAGAAGTCGTCCTCGAACAGCACCTCAGCCGCAGCCTCCTGCCACACCGGCTCTATTCCTGCCTCCCGGTGGGGGAACAGGGCCAGCCGCAGCCGGTCGCCCCTCCACTGGATGCCGTCCTCGCGGCGCAGCCGGGCGTGCAGCTTCTCCGGTATGCCGGCTGCGCCCAGCAGCCAGGCATCGATGGCTGCCGCTCTGTCGGCAGCCCCCGTAATGACCCGGCCAGGCATGGCTTCCAGCCATTCCCCGCGCCGGGTCCACTTGCCCCCGCCCGCGAAGCCGGCGGCGGTAACCGCAGGGTCTGCGCCTGCACGGCGGGCAACGCCCTCCGTATCTGCGCGTTGCCCGCCGGACCGGTCCTCCGGTCCAGCCGTCATAGCGATTTCAGGGCCTGGTAATGGCCCGCAATCGTATCGTCAATATCCTGCTCGCTATGCGCAGCGGATACGAACATTCCCTCGAACTGGGAGGGTGGAACGCTGATGCCCTGATCCAGCATTTTGCCGAAATAACGCTTGAACAGCTCCAGGTTACTGGTCTTGGCCGTCTCAAAGTTAATGACCGGCTCCTCCGTGAAGAATGGACATACCATCGAGCCCACACGGTTAATCGTCAGCGGAATTCCCGTCTCCTGCGCATTGCGCTTAAGTCCGGCTTCCAGTCTCGCGCCAAGCGACTCCAGACGGGTGTAGACCTCAGGGGTCAGCAGCGCAAGCGTGCTGTAGCCCGCCGCCATCGCCAGCGGATTCCCGCTGAGTGTGCCTGCCTGATAGATCGGGCCGGACGGGGCGATCTGCTCCATGATCTCTCTTTTGCCGCCGTAAGCCCCTACAGGGAGCCCGCCGCCGATTACCTTGCCGAAGCAGGTCAGATCCGGGTCCATCCCGAACAGTCCCTGCGCACAGCCCCTGTCTACACGGAAGCCGGTCATCACCTCGTCAAAAATCAGCAAAGCCCCGTACCCCGTAGTCACCTTACGGAGACCTTCCAGGAATCCCGGAAGCGGAGGCACAACGCCCATATTTCCGGCGATCGGCTCCACGATGATAGCGGCAATCTCGTTGCCATAGCGCTCAAACGCGATTTTGACCCCGTCCAAGTCATTATAAGGTACCGTGATCGTATTCACCGCTACCCCTTCCGGCACGCCCGGACTATCCGGCAGCCCCAAGGTCGCCACACCGGAACCGGCCTTAATCAGCAGGCTGTCGGCATGGCCGTGATAGGAGCCTTCGAATTTGAGGATTTTGCTGCGTCCGGTGTAGCCGCGGGCCAGTCTGATCGCGCTCATCGTCGCTTCCGTTCCCGAGTTCACCATGCGGACAATGTCCACCGAGGCCACGCGTTCTACCACGGTTTTGGCCATAGCGGTCTCGAGCAGGGTCGGCGCGCCGAAGCTTGTCCCTCTGGCCGCAGTCTCCTGCAGCGCCTTCACCACCTCAGGATGAGCATGTCCCATAATCAGCGGTCCCCACGAGCAGACGTAGTCAATGAAGCTGTTGCCGTCAATATCGTAGATCCGTGAGCCTTCGCCCCTCTCCACATAGACCGGGGTCAATCCTACGGACTTGAATGCCCGGACCGGGCTGTTCACCCCGCCGGGAATATATTGTTTTGCCTCTTCAAAAGCCATGCGGGAAGCCTCTTCCCGGCGGTTCAACGGCAGATTGCCCATGCTTGTTCCCTCCTGATCCTAGCCGCGCAGCCAGCGGGCTGCGTCCTTGGCGAAATAGGTAATAATTATATCTGCTCCTGCGCGCTTCATGCCTGTCAGCATCTCCAGCACAACCGCCTGCTCATCGATCCAGCCCTGCTGTGCAGCAGCCTTGACCATCGAGTACTCACCGCTGACGTTGTAGGCTACAAGCGGCAGATCGAACTGGTCGCGGATGGTGCGGATTACATCCAGATAAGCCAGCGCAGGCTTCACCATCAGCATGTCCGCGCCTTCCAGCACATCGGAATCCGCTTCGCGAACCGCTTCCCGCAGGTTGGCCGGGTCCATCTGGTACGTCTTGCGGTTGCCGAACTGGGGAGCGGAATCCGCTGCTTCGCGGAACGGGCCGTAGAAGGCGGAGGCGTATTTTACCGAATAGGACATGATCGGCACCTGCTCGAAGCCATTCGCATCGAGTCCGGCACGGATCGCCTGCACGAATCCGTCCATCATGTTGGACGGCGCGATAATATCCGCCCCTGCCCGGGCCTGCGAGACCGCCGTGCGGGTCAGCAGCTCAAGCGAAGCATCGTTAATTACATCCCCGTGCACTACACCGTCTACCGTATGGGTATGCACCATGCCGCAGTGGCCATGGTCGGTGAATTCACACAGGCAGGTATCGGCGACAACCAGCAGGTCGGGATACCATTTTTTGATCAGACGCGTGGCTTCCTGCACAATGCCATCGTCTGCGAAGCCGGACGAGCCAACCGCATCCTTCGTCTCGGGAATACCGAACAGCAGTACCGCCGGAATGCCGAGGGAAGCAATCTCATCCACCTCCTCCTTCAGCGTATCCAGCGAGAAATGATAGACGCCGGGCATGGAGCTGATCTCATTCTTTACACCCGTTCCATAGGATACAAAAATCGGCTGGATGAAATCCAGCACATGGAGTACGGTCTCGCGCACCATGCCGCGAATACCGGCCGACCCGCGCAAACGGCGGTGTCTGGTTATTGGAAAGCTCATTGCTGCAAACCCCCTGTTCAGTAAGTATATACACACATCTATTCGTCTTAAGCAATATTGAGATGTTAAAGTTATCGCTGCTAGTAAGCCAGACCCGATTGCAATGCTCAAAGGCAGCGCTGACAGATCCGGCAGGAACAGGCTATCTCAGCCTCGTCGATTCATTCCAGCGGCACAGCTCCTGCACCAGTCCTTCGATGGTGGCTTCTTCCGGGAGCAGTCCCGGCGTGAGGCCCGCTTCGACTGCGGTCTGCTCGGTAACCGGGCCGATGCAGGCAATCTTGACACCCGCCAGCAGCGCCAGCGGATCTTCCAGACCCATCCGCTTCAGGATGCCAAGGAAGTTGCGCACTGTGGACGAGCTGGTGAAGGTCACCGCATGAATGCGCTTCTCCTCCAGCAGCTTCACCAGCTCAATATCATCCTCGCCGGTGACAACCGTCTCATACGTATCCACCTCGGTCACTTCCAGCCCCAGCTCCCTCAGCTTGCCGGGCAGCCACTCGCGCGCCAGGTCGCCGCGGGGAAGCAGCACCTTCTGCCCCGGCTGCAGCTGTGAGCCGAAGGCTTCAATCAGCCCTTCGGCCTGGAAGCGGCCGGGCAATTCTTCAGAGATCAGCCCGCGCTCTGCGAGCGCTGCCGCAGTTCCCGGTCCCACTGCACACAGCCGCGCCCCGTGGAGGGCGCGAATATCCAGCTTCTGCTGCGTCAGATGACGCATGAAGAAGTCCACGCCGTTCGGACTGGTGAAGAACACCCAGTCGTACGCCGCAAGCCCGCCAAGTGCCGCAGCGATCTCCGCCTGCTTGCCCGCATCCCGCTGCATGACCGTCTCAATGACCGGGAACTCGTACGGCTCGCCGCCCAGCTCCTCGATCCGGTCCACCAGTTCGCTTGCCTGCGCACGCGCACGCGTCACTACAATGCGCTTGCCGAACAGCGGCAGCGCCTCCACCCACATCAGGTGCTCCCGCTGGAGCACAACGTCACCGACCACAATAACCGCCGGCGGCTGAAAATCCGCTGCCGTAACCTTCGCCTCAATATCGGCCAGCGTGCCGGTCAGCGTCTCCTGATCCGCACGGGTCCCCCAGCGCACCAGCGCCACCGGGGTTTCCGGCGGACGGCCGTGCTTCATCAGCTGGGCGCTGATATAGCCGATTTTGGCAACACCCATCAGGAATACCAGCGTGCCTGTCGCATTCGTTACTTTATCCCATTGAATGGAATGATCCAGCTTATCCGGGCTCTCATGGCCGGTAATAATCGACAGGGAAGACGATGCCTCCCGGTGGGTCACCGGAATCCCGGCATATGCCGGGACGCTGATGGCCGAGGTAATGCCCGGCACAATCTCATAGTAGATGCCATTCCTGCGCAGCAGCTCCGCTTCTTCACCCACCCGGCCAAAAATCACGGGGTCCCCGCCCTTCAGACGCACCACCGTTTTGCCCTCCAATGCGAGATCTACCAGCAGCTGATTAATATCCTCCTGCTTCATCGTATGGCGGTCCGAAAGCTTGCCTACGTATATTTTCTCGCCGCCGGGCTTCATCCATTTCAGCAGCCTTGGACTGGCCAGCCTGTCATAGACCAGCACATCGGCCTTGCGGATACACTCCAGCCCCTTGACTGTAATCAGCTTCGCATCCCCCGGACCTGCACCTACCAGATATACCTTCCCCACCATCTCCGTCATCCCCTTATCCCTCTACACATGCGATTCCTTACCCCTTATTCCCTTACATCCGCCAAAATCTTCTCCGCACCTCTTGCCACCAGCTTACGCGCGACCTCCGTACCCAGCTCCACCGGATCATTGCCGGTGCAGGTCTCCTTCAGAATGACTGTGCCGTCCGGTGTTCCGACCATTCCGGTTAACGTTATGGACGGATTCGCTGCTGCCACGGCCTCTGATTCAAGTACTGCATAGGCGCCAATGGGGACCTGGCACCCCCCGTTCAGAGCACCGAGGAAGGTCCGCTCCGCTGTCACCGTGAGTGCCGTGCGCTCATCATTATACAGCGCCAGCAGCTTGCGCAGCTCCTCATCGTCCTCACGGCACTCAATACCGAGTGCTCCTTGGCCTACAGCGGGCAGGCAGACCTCAGGCGGCAAATATGCCGTAATCCGGTCCTGCCAGCCCATGCGCGACAGCCCCGCTGCTGCCAGCAGAATCGCGTCATATTCGCCGCTCTCCAGCTTCTTCAGCCGCGAATCAATATTGCCGCGTACCGGCTCAATAAGCAGATCCGGCCGGAGTGCAGCCAGTTGGCTGGAGCGCCGCAGACTGCTTGTGCCTACGCGTGCGCCTGGCGGCAGACCCTCCAGGCCCGCTCCGCTATTAGAGATCAGAACGTCGCGCGGATCTTCACGCTTCGGCACCGCACCGTTCATCAAGCCTTCCGGCAATTCGGAAGGCATATCCTTCATGCTATGTACTGCCATATCAATATCCTTCGCCAGCATCGCCTGTTCAATTTCCTTAACGAACAACCCTTTGCCGCCCACTTTGGACAGGGTCACATCGAGAATCCGGTCACCCTTGGTCACAATCTTATGCACCTCAAAAGTAAAATCAAACCCATGCTCCCCGCTAAGCCGCTCCAGATCGGCAATCACATGCCCTGTCTGCGTTAAAGCCAGCGCACTTTGTCTGCTGCCCACGATAATCTTCCGCATGCCCACTCCCCCTGTTCAAGTCAGTCCCTTATTCCATCCGCCGCCGCCGTACCTAACCCCTGAATTTGCTCGCTTGAGCTGCTTCGGCCGTATTCAGGTGTATTTATACACCTCATTTGCTCGATTGAGCCGATTTGGCGGAATTCAAGTGTATTTATACACTTCATTTGCTCGACTGAGCAGCTTTCGCCGAATTCAGGTGTATTTATACACCTAATTTGCTCGCTTGAGCCGATTCGGCCGTATTCAGGTGTATTTATACACTTCATTTGCTCGATTGAGCCGTTTCGGCCGAATTCAGGTGTATTTATACACCTAATTTGCTCGACTGAGCTGTTTCGGCCGAATTCAGGTGTATTTATACACTTCATTTGCTCGACTGAGCTGATTCGGCCGTATTCAGGTGTATTTATACACCTCATTTGCTCAACTGAGCCGCTTCGGCGGAATTCAGGTGTATATATACACCTCATTTGCTTAACTGAGCCGCTTCTCCCGTATTCAGGTGTATTTATACACCTCATTTGATCAACTGAGCCGCTTCGGCCGAATTCAAGGGTATTTATACACTTCATTTGCTCGCATGAGCGGCTTTCGCCGAATTCAGATGTATTTATACACTTCATTTGCTCAACTGAGCTGTTTCGGCCGAATTCAAGGGTATTTATACACTTCATTTGCTCGACTGAGCTGTTTCGGCCGTATTCAGGTGTATTTATACACTTCATTTGCTCGACTGAGCGACTTTCGCCGAATTCAGGTGTATTTATACACCTCATTTGCTCGATTGAGCCGATTTGGCGGAATTCAAGTGTATTTATACACCTAATTTGCTCAACTGAGCCGCTTCGGCCGAATTCAAGGGCATTTTTGCCCTTGCTTTGCTCATCTCGGTGGCCTAGCCACTTAAGCACCTTATTCCACCCGGTTACACGCCACCCAAGCCTCAATCTGCTCGCGTGTCCATGGTATAAAGGTGCCCTGCCGCAGCTCATTCAACACATCCAGCTTCCCCAGCCGCCGCAAGAGCCGCGACCGGTTCTCTGCCGCTGGCTCCAGCTGCTTGATGGCCGTCCGCAGCTCATGCAGGAAATCCAGATACGGCTCGTATTCCTCGCCGAGCAGCCCCGCAATCTGCTGCGTAATCCCCGCAGCCGCAGACGGTCCCGCCCCGGAGGTCGAGACCGCAACCGTGAGGCGCCCGCGGCGGAGCACGCCGGGCGTAATGAACGTGCCCGCCTCCGCATGGCTGGCCACATTAACGGGCAGCCCCAGCTGCCGGGCTTCCGCGGCAACGGCCTCATTCACCGCCCTATTATCGCTGGCGGCATAGACCAGCACAGCTCCCTGGAGATCCCCGGGAGCATAGGTCCGGCTGATCCATTGCAGCCGCCCCCCATCAGCCATCGCAGCCAGCGTCCCGCTGAGCGAGGGGCTGATCACCGCCAGCTCCGCGCCCGCTTCCAGCAGCGGAGCCGCCTTGCGCGCAGCCACCGCCCCGCCGCCAATGATCACCACCCGCCGGCCTTCCACATCCAGCATAATCGGCAGATACTTTTTCATCCCGCTTCACTCCAGCTCTCCCAGCGCTTCCAACTCACTGTCATCCATCTTCCATCCCACAGGCAAGCTACTCTTCATCCTGCTCACTCCAGCTCTCCCAGCGCTTCCAACTCACTGTCATCCAACTTCCATTCCACTGGCAAGCTACTCTTCATCCTGCACACTCCAGCTCTCCCAGCGCTTCCAACTCACTGTCATCCAACTTCCATCCCACAGGCAAGCTACTCTTCATCCTGCTCACTCCAACTCTCCCAGCACTTCCAACTCGCTCTCATCCAACTTCCATTCCACTGGCAAGCTACTCTTCATCCCGCTCACTCCAGCTCTCCCAGCGCTTCCAACTCGCTCTCATCCAACTTCCATCCCACTGGTTAGCCACTTTCCATCGCGCTTACTCCAGCGCTTCCAACTCGCTCTCATCCAACTTCCATCCCACTGGTTAGCCACTCTCCATCCCGCTTCACTCCAGCTCTCCCCAGCACTTCCAACTCACTCTCATCCATCTTCCATTCCACAGACAAGCTACTCTCCATCCCGCTCACTTCAACTCTCCCAGCACTTCCAACTCACTCTCATCCATCGTCCATCCCACCTTACTCCCCGCCCCAGCCATGGAACTCCGACCAGGAATTCAGCAGGAAGTTAAGAATAATGAAGCCGTACCCGGTAATCGCCCAGCGGGCCATGACGGTACCGCTTCGGCGGCCGGAGAACTTCAGCACAAGGTAAACGATGTAGACGCCCAGGCCCGTAAGTGTTGTCAGGACCTTCGTATCCTGAAAAAGCGGTGTCCGCTCTTCCGCTACAATCGACAGACCCGCCAGAATCAGCGAGGCCAGCAGCAGTGGTACTCCGGCCAGAATCGCCGTGTAGGAATATTTGTCCATCGTCTCCAGGCTGGGCAGCCTGCGGACACGGTCATCCCACTTCTTATTCTTCAGCTTCGTATGCAGGAACAGATACATTATCGCAAATACCGTCCCCAGTGTCAGTGCGGCAAAGCTCAGATTCGCCAAAATCACATGCATCGCCAGCCACCCGTGCACCGCACTCCAGCTCTGCAGCGTATGATCCTCCGCCGTCAGCCATACCCGGTTCAGCAGGAATACACTGAAGCCCGCCATGCTGAGCAGCAGGACGGTGAACTCGCCGCCGCGCGTATAGGCCACCGCAAACGAGGTGACCACCATGCTGAAGGAGAACCAGAACAGGAAGTCGTAAGGCGTAAAGATCGGCAAGCCGCCCTCCTGGGAGAAGCGGATGGCCAGGCCCCCAAGCTGAAGCAGGCCGACAACAGCAAGAAGCCCTGTGCCCAGCCGCTTTCCGCCCGGATTGCGCCGAAGGCAATCCGAGAAAACAAACAGCAGGCTCAGGGCATATAGCAGCAGAGCGGCATCATATATTCCGTTCAGCAGCATGTGGCTCACCCGCCCAGCAGACCGGCTGGGGTAAGCACCGCTCCCGGCACACGGATCTCTCCGCCGGAGGGCCGTTCAGCAGAGCTGCGCTGAAGCGGTTCAACACTTTCACCGGCCGGACCTGCATCCAGCTGCTCCTGCAGGGCGAAGATTTGAGTGAAATACTCCAGTGCTTCATTCCCTTGCTTGCCGCCGGACATCTCCTTGATCACATTGATCGGATCATGCATCATCTGGTTGACAATGCTCTTGGTCAGGCGGCGGATCACCTTGCGCTGATGCTCATCCAGCTCAGGCAGCTTGTTGAACAGACTTTCCATCGTGTCTTCATATATTCCGTTTGACTTGTCCTGCAGCGCACGGATCACCGGTCTGACGCCCAGCGTCTTCAGCCATTGCTGGAAATCCGCCATCTCGCCTTCAATCATAACCTCGATCTTGGCAGCTTCACTGCGGCGCATCTCCAGGTTGCTCTCCACAATGCCCTCCAGATCATCGATATCATAGAGGAATACATCCGGTACACTGGCAGCAGCAGGGTCAATATCGCGCGGCACAGCAATGTCGATCATGAACAGCGGCCGTGAAGGGCGGCGCTTCATGCCCTCGGCTACCTGGGCAGCCGTCAGCACATAGCCGTCCGCACCCGTAGAGCTGATCACAATATCCACTTCATCCAGAGACTTCAGCGCCTCTTCAATCGTGCTGGGCTTACCCGAGAATTTCTCGGCCAGCTCGATAGCACGGGACAAGGTACGGTTGGCGACAATCACTTCCGCCGCGCCGCTGCTGTACAGATGCTTTACCGTCAGCTCGCTCATTTTGCCGGCGCCGAGAATGAGCACTCTTTTGCCGGTGAACATGCCGAAGATGCGCTTCCCCAGCTCCACCGCCGCATAGCTGACCGACACCGCACTCTCGCCGATCGAGGTCTCACTATGCGCACGCTTGCCGAGCGTCACCGCCTGCTTGAACAGCCGGTTGAACCAGGTTCCGGTAACCCCTTCCGCCTGAGCCGTCAGGAAGGCACTGCGCACCTGACCCAGAATCTGCGTCTCGCCTATCACCATTGAATCCAGACCGCAGGTGACACGCATCAGATGGGCAATCGCCTGCTCGTCTTCATATATATACATATGTTGCGTAAATACATCGCTTCTTACTCCGAACCACTGCTCCATGAAGCTGCGGATGAAATATCCGCACATATGAAGGCGGTCCACGACCACATAAATTTCCGTCCGGTTACAGGTGGCGACAACGACCCCTTCCAGAACGCTCTTCGTCTGCAGCAGCTGATGAAGCGCAGCAGGCAGATCCTTCTCGGCAAAAGCGAACTGTTCCCTCACCTCTACGGGAGCCGTACGGTAATTCAGGCCAACGACGACAATATGCATCGCTTGTTCACCATCCTAATCTATATTCATTGGTGTAGGCACTGTTGCTGCTTATCAGCAGATATTAGAATCAATTTCACAAGATCCACGAACACTGTGTTAAGTATATCACATCAAAATACGGCTTTTAACAAAACCTTTGAACTATTTATGAATTGCAGATAATAATTATTATAAACAAGTATATAGGTCATGTAATATGACACAATAATGAAATATTGACACACTTTATTACGGATGATAGCATATAACAAATGATCTGAGTTAACTTTTATAACATCCATAGCAAAAATCGTCTGATTCCCCGTCCCTAAGTTAACACCGCGTCAGTTATCCCCCTTCAAACCTCTCTTGTATAAGCCCGTTAATCCGGAACGGGCGTATCTACAGGCAACCGTAAATTGCCCCAGGCTACAAGAGGCCAGCCCCCCTGCTGGATGTATCAGCGTGAGCTCACGGGCGAAACCGTGCTTTTCTACGCTGATGTATCCTGCTTTGGACTGCGCCTCCTTTAGCCTGGGGTTTTTGGCATCCATTATAATAGAAGGAGTGAGGGCAAATGAGTGCTTCCTACGCAAGCTTAAGTGAATCGATCCGTAAGGCCAGAAATGTGAGAATCTACAAGAATAAGGACACCGCCTATGACTTCAAGCTCTACCCCTTCGG
Organism: Paenibacillus sp. FSL R7-0302; assembly: GCF_038006885.1. Taxonomy (NCBI): domain Bacteria; kingdom Bacillati; phylum Bacillota; class Bacilli; order Caryophanales; family Paenibacillaceae; genus Paenibacillus; species Paenibacillus sp. FSL R7-0302. Next base: position 775,311 of record NZ_JBBOWB010000001.1, on the reverse strand, counting down.
AGAACGCGGTACGTATATCGCCCCCGAGCTGATCCGTGAAATCACTCACAATCTGGCGGATGCTGTAACGGAGCAGTTTCCCGATTTTGATTACATTGTCTCCCCTGAACCCGGCGGTCATACCTGGGGGATGCTGGCTGCCTATAAGCTGATGAAGCCGATGAATATTCTGCGCCTCAGCACTGAGCTGTACGAGAATTATGAGGTTAGTGTGAGACGCGAGACGGCGTATAATGAGAATTATATTTATTTTGACGGCTTCTCCGCCGGTGACCGGGTACTGCTTCTGGATGATGTCATCAGTTCAGGCGCTACGATCCGCTGCATTGCTGCTCAGTTGTCCGTGATGGGCATAGAGCTTGTCGGCGTGCAGGCGATTCTGGCCAAAGGGGAGCATTACAAGCAACTGGAAGCGGACATTAGAGTACCCGTCAGATTTCTGTCCCAGGTATGATTTATCAAAAAATAGCAGGGGAGTGACAAGCCATGGCTTTTTATTACGAGCAGCCTTCAAGAACCTTCAGTGAGTTCCTGCTGGTACCCAGCCTGACCACCAAAGATTGCATTCCCGGAAATGTGGATCTTAGCACACCAGTAACCAAATTCCGCCGGGGAGAGACCCCGGCACTGACCATGAACCTCCCCGTGACTTCGGCGGTAATGCAGGCGGTATCCGACCACAACATGGCGATTGCACTGGCCAAAAGCGGGGGCATCTCCTTCATCTACGGCTCCCAGTCCATCGGCCAGCAGGTCGAAATGGTCCGCCGGGTCAAAAAGTTCAAAGCAGGATTCGTCCTCAGCGACTCCAACCTGCGCCCGGAAGATACGCTTCAGGATGTGCTGGCGCTGAAGGCGCGCAGCGGCCACTCCACCATTGCGATTACAGACAGCGGGGAACCGACAGGCAGACTGATGGGCATCGTCACCAGCCGGGATTACCGCGAGAACCGCCTCCCGCCGGATTGCCCGATTACAGAGTTCATGACCCCGCTTGCTTCACTGATCTACGCCGAAGAAGGCATCACGCTGACAGAAGCGAACGACATGATCTGGGATCATAAGCTGAACTGCCTGCCGATTGTGAATGCCAGCGGCCATCTTGTCCATTTGGTCTTCCGCAAGGATTATGACAGCCATCAGGAGTATCCGCTGGAGCTGCATGACGACAACAAACAGCTCATTGTAGGCGCAGGAATTAATTCGCGGGATTATAAGGAGCGTGTGCCAGCACTGGTGGAAGCGGGGGCAGATATCCTGTGCATCGATTCTTCTGACGGGTATTCGGAGTGGCAGGCGGAGACCATCCATTATATTAAGGATACTTTCGGGGAGAGCGTGAAGGTTGGCGCGGGCAATGTTGTTGACAAGGAAGGGTTCCTGTACCTGGTGGAAGCCGGGGCGGATTTCATCAAAGTCGGCATCGGCGGCGGCTCCATCTGTATTACCCGCGAGCAAAAAGGGATCGGACGCGGTCAGGCCTCCTCTGTCATCGAAGTGGCGGCGGCCCGCCAGGAATATTACGAGCAGACCGGCATCTATGTCCCCATCTGCTCGGACGGCGGGATTGTCCATGATTATCATATTGTGCTGGCGCTGGCGATGGGCGCTGACTTCGTGATGCTTGGCCGCTATTTTGCCAGATTCGATGAGAGCCCCGGACGTAAGCTGCTGGTCGGCGGGAACTTCGTGAAGGAATATTGGGGCGAAGGCTCCAGCCGTGCCCGCAACTGGCAGCGTTATGACTTCGGCAATACCGATAAGGAGAGCAAACTTGAGTTCGAGGAGGGCGTGGATTCCTTCATTCCCTATGCCGGGCGGCTGAAGGATAATCTGGATCTCAGCATCAGCAAAATCAAGTCCACCATGTGCAATTGCGGCTCGCTGACCATCCCGGAATTACAACAGAAGGCCAAGATTACCCTGGTCTCCTCGACAACGATCTTTGAAGGAGGCGCACATGATGTTATGCTTAAGGAAAAGGATAGATCCTCCTCGTGATCACATCCTAATCCATAAGGAGCGTCAACCATGACCCAAATTACCAAAGTTCTGGTCAGCAAGGACCAACTGCAGCAGCGAGTACAGGAACTGGGCGCTGAAATATCGCGCGATTACGAAGGCAAGGAGCTGGTGCTTATAGGTATTCTTAAGGGCGGGGCCGTCTTCATGTCTGATCTGATGCGTGAGATCACCTTTCCGGTCGGCGTCGACTATATGTCGGTGTCCAGCTACGGGGCAAGCTCTACCTCCTCCGGCGTCATTACGATCAAGAAGGATATCGACATGGATATCCGCGGCAAGCATATCCTGCTGGTCGAGGATCTGATCGACACCGGCCTGACGCTTCAGCATCTAAAGGAGCTGTTCGCCCTGCGCGAGGCGGCAAGCGTGCGTATCTGCACCATCCTCAGCAAGCCTTCCCGCCGCCTCGTCGATGTTCCCATTGACTACAGCGGGATTGATATCCCCGACGAATTTGTTGTCGGCTACGGTCTCGACTACGCCGAGCAGTACCGCAATCTGCCGGAGGTCTGGATCGTCGAGACCGGGGACTAGGATGAATAAGCAAGCAGAAGGGAGCGCCATTCACGGCGCTCCCTTTGTACTGCAGCGGCCTTCAAAGCCCGCTCAGCAAATCAACATTCAGATAGTTCGTATTTCCGAGCGCACTGTTATACCCGAGTTGAATCGTGTTAGAGCCAGCGTTCAGCGGGATCGTGACGGATACCGTTCCGTAGGTGCTCCAGCTGGAGGTGGAATTGAACACCAGATTGGAGGTAGTAACCACGCCGTTCACTTTCACGTAGCGGGAAGCATTGCCTGCCGCCGCCGCGTAGCGGAAGGTGACAGTTCTGGTTCCGGCCGTATTCTGGTTGACATAGAAATCAATGGAGGTGCCGCTTGTGTTCCAGCCCCCGACATACCCTCTTCCGGTAAAGCCGGCATTAGTGCTCTCATTGATCATCCCGCCTCCGCCAGCCAGCGTCCGCGCGGCATTCTCCGCTTCATAAGCCCCGTTGCCCGCAATGTACCCGGTGTAGCCGTCAGCGGGAACGATCTGCAGAATGGAAGCGCCCGCAGCGGCGGCCAGGCTCTGCACATAGGAAGTGCCCGTATTACGCAGCCAGTCACTGCCGATGATTCCGTCGCTCATGCGGCGGTGATTCCAGGCCTGCGTTGCATTCTGCTGAAGAAAGTTTAAGTATTGCGGCTGTCCGCCCAGCGTACGGAGGCGGTTCAGGTTGCGGGCAAAGACCATTTTAAAGCCCGCAGCATCATTCTCCCCTTCATACAACAGAGTCTGGGCGGAAACCATTTTATTAACGGCATACCCGGCTGCATTGTTGGCATCCGTTAGGTAGGCGGAAGCTCCGGTAGCCTGATACAGGGATACAGCCGCCCCCAGGAACGTTCCGTAATTGTAAGTGAAATCCCAATCCTTAATGAGACCGCTGCCCGCACCTTCAATATGATCATTGATTTTGCTGCCATTGACCAGGGTGGATTTGGTCCAATTATAGATTTGTGTAGCCTTGGTCAGATAAGCAGGATCATTGTAGGCACTATACAGCTTGACTGCGGTCATGACCATCGGGGCATTCGTGGCCATATTCTTTTGGGCGTTGGCCTGGCCCGGGACATGGGCGTCCCTTCTCCACCAGATCCCGCCGCCGTATGTGCTGTCCCATTCGCTGTAGATTTGGCCAAACAGGAAGCTGGCACGGTTCAGATACTCCGTCGTTCCCGTCAGTTCATAGGCTCTTGCGCAGGCCAGCGCCCACCAGCCCAGGTCATCGTTGAACGGATTCGTCATCATATCCGGGTATTTGGCGTTGAATCCGGTGTAGATCTCATCGATCATCGTGCGGTAGACATTGCTGCCCGTGCGTTCGTAGGCATCCATTACAGTCTCCCAGAGCTGTGCCTCCCACCAGAAATCGGTGTAGAGTCCCCCGTTCGGCCCGTGAGCATGTTCAGAATGAATCAGATGATCACTGTTGGTATAGAAGTATTTGGCGGAAGAATCATAGAATACTTGCACAAATGAGTTCATTGCAGCATCAGCGTTAGAGACGGTGAATGCCTCTGCCGTACCTCCTGCACCGGGAGACGGCACAGACAGAGACAGGGACAACAGACAGAGAACAGCGGCACTTCTTATTTTCTTCCAGGTGAACATTTCCGGGTACCCCCTTCATTTGTACATCCAGTCCACAACCGTCAGGCGGCAATGGGCTAATGATCAAGCTTGACTGCTCCCTCTAGCAGCATCAGACCGCTTAGCTGTACACTGAGTTGTACCGGCAGCCCGGGAACCTTCTCCCATGAGGGTCCGCACAGCCCCAGCGTCCGGTCCAGCCCTTGCGCCCATAGCGTCCGGGCATTGGCCAATATGACTTCACGGACCCGGTCATTTCCGGGGAAATGCTGCTCCAGCTGTACCAGATAGCGGATCAGAATTCCCTTGAACAATCCGGTGTCGTCAATCCCTTCATCCGGCAGCAGCAGCGATTCAGAATAGCATAAGCGGTCTAAGCAGGCCTCAGCGGTCCGGCGGGCATCTGCGGCATAGCCGGAATCGCCGGTGACACGGCAGAGCTCTATTCCCGCTCCTATGAATACTCCCTGACAGTAAGTGAATTCCCAGTCGTAATCGATCTGCCCATCCCCCTGCCGGTTGATTCCGTCCCATACGAACCCGGTGTCCGGGTCCACCAGATTGGCCTGGTTCCAGCGGTAAATCCGGATCGCCCAGTTCAAATCCTCCTCCTGTCCACGCAGCGAGTATAGGCGGGCGGCCAGAATAGCGGCCGGGGCATTCGCCGGGGTGTTCTTGTAATCCAGCTGATCTTTTTTCCAGGCCATGCCGCCCCCGCAGTGTTCATTCCAGGCCGTCTGAATATCCGCCCATAATTCAAGGACAGCATTCAGGTATTCCGCTTCGCCGGTTGCCTGATACGCCCGCAGCAGCGCAAGGGCAGTCCATTCCATATCATCATAATAATTATGCTTGAACGTCCCGCCGTTATAGGCATGCAAGCTGCGGCTCAGACTGCGGATGCGTCCGGCATACCTGGAATCCCGCGTCCGTTCGTAAGCATCGGTCAGAGCATCAATGACATGAGCCTGCCACCAGTAGTAGAAATTGTCGCCTGCCCTGCTGTATTCCTGCGGATACCATTGGTTCATTATTCCGCTGTCTGCATTATAGTAATGCTCCCACAGGGAGTCCTGGAGCGAGTCGGCGCGCGCCGCCCAGTTCTCTGCCAGTGATGTCCCGTTAGAATGATCCATAAGCCAGCTCCTCCCCTTAAAATGAGGCTCGGGCATTCGCCTGCCCCGTCCCTGCAAGCACAACCATCCGCTCCAGCAGCTTGATTCCGCTGAGCTGGGTGCTCAATTGCACAGTGTCCGAAGGTGCCGTAGTCCAATCGGGTCCGAACAGCACCCGGTCCGCCGCCCTCCCTTGGTCCCACAGCAGCTCTGCGTTACTGCGCAGAAAGGCCCCGGCAGCTCCGTCTGCCTGACCGGCCTGTGCCAGTTCTGCCGCATAGCGGACCAGAATGCCCTTGAAGAGACCGGCATCGCCGCCGCCCTCATCCGGGAGCATGCCGGAATGCTGGCCAGCGAGTTCCTTGACCGCTGCGCCGAACGTGCGCCGGGCCTCCTCCAGATAGTCACGGCTCCCGGTAACCCGGTACAGCTCGATAGCCGCACCGATATAAACACCCTGATTGTACGTATATTTCCAATCCTTATCGATCCTGCCGTCACCGGTACGGTTCATTCCATCCCAGACGAAGCCCGTCTCCGGGTCCACCAGATGGGACTGCTGCCAGTTATACAGCGTATGTGCCCACTCCAGGTCCTGCGGATCTCCAAAGGCTTGATACAGGCGGGCGGCAAGGATAGCAGCCGGTGCATTAGCCGGGGTGTTCTTGTAATCCAGCTGCGATTTCTGCCAGGCGATGCCGCCCCCTGAATGGCTGTTCCAGCCGGTTCTGATATCCGTCCAGAGGATAAGAACCGTCTCTTTGTACAGCTCATCTCCGGTTGCCTGATATGCGCGAAGCCAGGCCAAGGCCATCCACTCCATGTCGTCGTACAACTCATTGGGCCACAAGCCGCCATTACGGCGGAGCAATCCCGCATGTAGAGCGGACAGTCGTTCGCGGTACTTAGCAGCCCCAGTCCGCAGCAGGCCGTCCACCAGCACATCCACGGCATGGGCCATCCACCAATAATGAAAGACCGTATTACATGCGCCTTCCGGACAAGGTGTCTCAATGTCATACATTCCGATGGATTCGTTCCAAAAGAATTCATCCAGCGCTTCCTGCGCCGAGTCCGCCCGTTCCGTCCATTGTTCAAGCTCTATTTGCTTCATATGGTGTCTCTCTCCCCGTAAATGATTTGCCATCGGCAGCTGACTTAGCCTTTGATACCGCTGAAGGCAATCCCCTGTACAAAATAACGCTGCAGCGCCAGGAACAACACCAGTATCGGCAGAATCGCCACCAGCGCCCCGGCCATCATCGGCCCGTAATCCGTCTGGAAATTATAAGAAAAAGCCTGCAGGCCCATCTGAATCGTTGCCTTGTCCGGATCATTCAGCACAATCATCGGCCACAGGAAGCTGTTCCAGCCGGCCTGGAAGGTGAAGATGCTCAAGGTCGCCAGCGCCGGGCGGGTAAGCGGCAGATAAATCCGCCAGAAAATTTTAAATTCCCCGCAGCCCTCAATCCGGGCCATCTCCAGCATGTCGCTGGGGAGCGTCAGAAAAAATTGCCGCATGAAGAATACTGCGAAGCTCCCGGACGCGCCGGGCAGAATGATGCCCCAGAACGAGTTCATCAGTCCATTGCCGCCTCCGCCAAAAAGATCATTACCCCCGGCAAACGGAATATGGCGCATCACATACACTGTCGGGATCATGGTCACAATGCCGGGAATCATCATTGCCGCCAGCAGCACGCGGAACACCGGCTTGTTCAGCCTGAATCTTAGCTTCGCAAAGGCATAGCCGCTAAGTGATCCGAAAAACAGGTTAGCCAGGACGCCCGACACCGCAAGCACGAGCGAATTCCAGAAGAATAAAGCAAATGGCACCGTTGAAAAGGCTTTGCGGTAATGCTCGAAGGTCAGATGCTTCGGAAACCACTGAATCGGCATGGCAAAGATCTCATCATCCGGCTTGAGTGAGGTTAGCAAACTCCAGTAGAATGGCAGAAACATAACAACCGCTATAAGGATACATACAATATAGAAAATGAGCTTGTAGAGGCCCTGCTTCAAGGCCGAACCGCCAGTAACACCCATCCTGCAAACCTCCTTTTCCTGGACAAGCTGCCCCTAAATGATCGATTCCTCCGCTTTGGAGACCCGCATATTAATCAGCGAGAAAATAAGAATGGCTACAGCAAGCACAAAGGCCTGCGCCGAGGCATAGCCCATCTGCAGCTGGTTGAAGCCCTGCTGATAGATTAGGTAGACCGGGGTCTTGGTCACATTGGCCGGACCGCCCTGCGTCAGCACAAAGGCCTGGTCAAACAGCTGCAGCGCACCGATAATCGCCATCGTACTGACCAGGAAGGTCGTAGGCCGCAACTGCGGCCAAGTGATGTAGCGGAAGCTGGCCCATTTGTTCGCCCCGTCCAGCCGTGCCGATTCATAGAGATAATCCGGGACCCCCTGCAGACCGGCCAGATAAATAATCATATTGGAGCCGACGGATTGCCAGAGGGTGAGCATTACAATGGACAGCATCGCCGTGCTTGTCTCGGACAGCCAGGCAGGACCGGTAATGCCCACATAGGACAACAAGCCGTTCACCAGACCGAATTCCGGATGCAGCAGCCAGATCCATACGGTTGCCGCCGCTACAGCCGAGGTCAGCGTGGGCAGATAATAGAAGGTGCGGAACAGCTTGACGCCCCGCCACGCCCTGCTCAGCAGCATGGACAGCAGGAGGGAAATGATAATATTCAGCGGAACAAAAATAATCGAGTAGAAGAACACATTCTTGAATGTCTTCCACAGCAGACTGTCTTCCATCAGGCGGCGGTAGTTGTCCAGGCCGACCCAGTCATTCTGGCTAAGCACATCATAGTTGGTGAAGCTTAAATACAGGGCCATCACTACAGGAATCACTGTAAACACAGTGAACAGCAGCACCGTTGGCGTAATGAATACATAAGCCGTCCGGGCTTCGTGCCGTTCCACTTTTCTCATGGAAGCCATACAACTCCCCCTCTCATCCTCCGGCAAGGTTCCATGGCAGCAGGGAGGCGCTGCCTCCCTACGGTACAGGACAGACTATTTAACGACTGCGTTATCCTTCAGCATCTTGTCGCCTTGTTCCTGAGCCTTCTTCAGCGTGTCTTCAATGCTCTGCTTATTCTGCTGGTTCAGCTGAAGATTAGGCGCAAGCGCATCGGTCTCCATTACGGAATAGCCAGGATGGGTCGGACGGATCTTGGCGAATTCCAGCGTATCCAGGAACGGCTTCCACTGCGGGTCATCCTGGAAAAACGGATCTTCCATCGAAGGCTTGAAGCCCGGAAGATTCAGGCTGGTCTTGGCCCACATCAAGGCATTATCCTTGTTGGCGGTCCACCATTTAATGAATTCCCATGCTTCATCATGATGCTTGGAGCCTTCAGGAATCACGAGTCCGAAGCCGCCCATCACACTACCCTTGTCGCCGTTTGGTCCGGCAGGAGGGGGTACAATGCCATATTCGAGATCTTTACCGTATTTGTTATAGGTACTGAGCATCCATGGGCCGGAATAGAGCATGGCAACCTTGCCTGTAACGAAGGCATCCTGCCCTTCGCCAAGCCCCAGCTCGAACCCAACCTTATACACCTTGTCTTTGTTCATCAGACGGTCCCAGAATTCAAGCACCTGCTTGCCCTGCTCATTATTGAAATTGGTTTTGCCGTCCTCTGTAAGCATCTGGCCGCCCGCCTGCTGGAGATACATATTGAACAAGCCCAGGTCGCCCATGGAGAAGCCTGCCACCTCCAGCTTGTCGCCGTTCCACTTGGTCAGCTTTGCGGCAGCCTGCTCCAGCTCATCCCAGGTAGCCGGAGGCTGAAGCCCTGCATCGTCCAGCAGCTTCTTATTGTAGAATAAGGCCCGTGCATCAACGGTCAGCGGAAGTCCGTATAACTTATTGTCATGGGAGAGCTCAGTCAATGACTCGCTGTAGAAATCATCCTTGGAAATGCCGTCACGTGTTAAGTACTCATCCACCGGATGCAGCACGTTCTTGGGAGCATACAGCGAGGTCCGCCAGCGGTCCCAGAACAGCACATCGGGAGCACCGCCATTCGTAGCCGCCGTCAGGAATTTGGTGATCATATCCTGCTGCAGCACATATTTCACATGAATCTTGTCTTGTGATTTGTTGAAGGCATCCACCATGGTCTCGAACTGTTTCTGGCCTTCACCGCCCCAGTCGCCCCAGAACGTAAGCTCCGTCTTCTTCCCGCTGCTGCCGCTTCCGGCTTTGCCGTCATTTGCAGGGCTTTCTTTTCCCGAATTGCCGCTGCAGCCCGCAGCCAGAGCAGCGACCATCATCACCGAAAGTGCCGTAACCCATCCTTTTTTCATTGCTTCATCCCCTTAATTTGTATTTGTCTGTTATAGGAGCCAACGCTGCTCAGCCTCGCTTCACCTCAATTCCGCAGCGCATAAGCAGCAGCTCGCAGAACATCATATTGGCCCAGGAGAACCAGGGTCTGGTATACCTCTGCGGATCATCCGCATGAAAAGCCTCATGCATGAATCCGGTCCCGGCATCCGTCTGTTCCAGCAGCCCCAGCAGAGCCTCCTGCTCCTCCCTCTTCCCGGAGGTCATTCCCTGAACCGCCAAGGCGATAGGCCATATATAATGCGGAGGGGTATGCGGACTTCCAATACCCGCTGCGGCTTTGCCTTCATAGAAATAAGGATTGGTCCGGCTTAAAATAAGCTTGCGGGTGTTGAGATACACCGGATCATCTGCAGGCGCATAGCCAAGGTAAGGAATGGACAGCAGGCTGGGCACATTGGCGTCATCCATAAGGTTCACCCCTCCCAGGCCATCGGTCTCATAGGCGTAGACCGGGCCGTATTCAGGATGCTGCACAATGCCATGCTGCCGGATTCCCCCGTCAATCTGCTCAGCCAAATCTTCCGTTGCCTGCGCAAGCTCCGGGTTGTGAAGCACTTCGCCTGCAATTTCGCTGACGTATCGTAAGACAACTACGGCGAACATATTGGCAGGCACCAGGTGACCGTATTCGCAGGCATCATCACTTGGGCGGAAGCCTGACCAGGTCATTCCGGTATAGGCAGTAACAGCTCCTTTGCCGCTGCGCACAAGGGTATCCGTTGGGACACCGTTCATGCGCTCAAAAACATAATCGGAACCGCTCTCATGATTCTGCTCCCTGATCCACAATTTAATAATCTGCCACACTCCGGCTTCAAACGCTGAATTGAACTGCGTGACCCGCCCGGTGTTTTTCCATAGCAGATAGCTAAGCTGAATGGGATAGCAGAGGGAATCGATTTCGTATTTCCGTTCCCAAATCCATGGATTCATCATTGTCTTGTCTTCCTGGTGACCCCGTCCATCCGCTTCCCGGTTGAACGCATTTGCATAGGGATCAAGGGCAATATAGGCGAATTGCTGTGCGATAAGCCCTTCAATCATGCCGGCCATCTCTTCGTCCCCGGAGGCGGGGATCAGGAAGGGGCGGACTTGTGCGGTGGAATCCCGCAGCCACATGGCCGGGATATCACCGGTAATGACAAAGGTGGTTCCATCCGGATTGCGCTTGATCGTTGTGTTCCAGGTGTTGAGCATGCATTGTTCGAACATGTCAGCCAAGCGCGGATGGTCCGGCAGTGTGTTACGTACACGGTCAGCCAGCTTCTTCAGGGAATCAGGTGTTTCTATAGTCGCTTTCAGTTGGAATGACCTCCTTTTGTGTAATGAAGCGCTTTCACAAATGAGTATATTGATATGCTATTGGTATGTCAATATATATTTTCAGATAATAATATACTAATATATGAAATTCACGGTAATCCACTAGATTGCAAGCTTCACTCCCGACCGGAAGAAGTAAATTAGACGCACCAAAAAAACCCATTCGGCAGAATGGGTTCTCGGATTATAACAGCTAGTTGTTACGGACAGGACCGGTCGAATTCCCGGGCACCAGCTCAGCTTCCAGCATCACCTTATTGGGGACGGCTTGCCCGTTCATAATACTGAGCACATTCTCCAGGGCCATCCGGCCCATCTCCTCTTCATTCTGCCGCATATGGGTGAAGGCATACCCGCTGCCCAAATGTGTCGGCGGACTGTCGAAGCAGATAATGGAAATATCCTCAGGTATGCGCAGCCCCAGACGTTCCACCGCCGTCTTCGCGAGCAGCGCAATATTATATTCAATGGCAAATAACGCCGTTACGGACGGATGGCTCTGCAGATGGGTGACCAGCCGCGAGATGTCCCGTTCAATATTATCCGCATGAAAAAACTTCGGCAGTGTCGAGGTTAAATCACTGACCCACAGTTCCTTATCAACCACAACTCCCCGCTGGGCATGAGCCTGAATGAAGCCCTCAATCCGGTCCTCCACCGCAGTAGTATCCACGGGAGGCGGAGACAGAAACGAAATATGCGTATGCCCGAGGTCAAATAAATACTCCGTCGCTTCAAGAGCTGCCTGCAGATTATCGGTGCTGATGGAGGCCGCAGCTACTCCTTTTAGATGTCTGTCTACCAGCACGAGCGGAAAACGTCCGATGACCAGCTTCAGAATTTCCGCATTGAAAAACTCGCCCTGGGCCGGGAAAATAATCAGACCGTCCACACCCAGATTCAGCAGCTTCTGGACCGCCTGCTCTTCATTCTCCGGAACACCGAAGGTTCTGCGCAGCACCAGAAAGCAGTCATTGTCGCGTGAAGCCTGCTCCATCCCGTAAATCAGCCCTGTCCCGTAGCTGTTGCCAAAGTCGGTGATAATCAGGCCGATTGTTTTCTCATTGGCACGAATATTCATCGCAGCCGGGGCTGTAAGGCTCATCCCCGGGTCAGGCTGCTTAGCGGAACCATCGGCCACGAACGAGCCGCGGCCGGGCTTACGGACGATCAGCCGTTCGACGGCAAGCATCTCAAGTGCTTTTTTGCTGGTTATGCGGCTGACACTATAGGTCTCGGCCAGCTCTTTCTCGGAAGGAACCCGCTCTCCGGGTTTATAAGCCTCCGTAAGGATGCTCTCCTTCACTTCATCAAAGATCTTCTCATACATCGGCTTGGAAGAGGTTGATTCAGCCATAACATTCCTGGTCCCCTGACGTTCATTTTTCGGTATCATACATAATAATATATCATGATATATTCAAAATGTCGATCCGTGGCGGGTTATGAGCATTCTGATTACTATGATTAACAGAATTCAACCGCCCGGGTGATCCGAAGACTAATGTAGTCCACTTTCTGCTTACAACAAAAAACCGCAGCAGGAGTGATTTGTCCCGTCTGCGGGTGTTCGGGTAGTACCGGTGATCTCTGCGAGGATCAAGACAGGCTAGTAAGTGCGGCTGTCCTGAACATGAATATAATTAACGCCTTGCGCAGTCAGTTTAGAGCCGCTTGTATTCGCGACGCGGACCGCCTTCTTGCCTTTACCGCTGAGGGAGAAGCTGATGTTATTCGCCAGTTTGTTCTCCACAATCTGTTCGAGTGCACTGTGGAAGCCCCCGACCGTCACACCCTCCAGGTTCTCCAGTACCGGTTCTTTGCCCTCTTCAATCGTCTTGAGAATTTGATAGATCAACGACTTGCTTCCGTCCATCCTGATTCGCCTCCTGCATCTATTGTGAGCGTTTACACAACACTAGCCTTACATGCGAACTTTTCACTCTGTATATCTATTCTCTTATTCGACAGCACAGACCTTTTACCTCTTATTGGAATCTAATCTTCAATAAAAAGTCTCATCTATATGTCCTCCGCTCATGCTGCTGACTCCGACTAGTCTGAACACTCCATTCACTTTGGCATAGGTATTTATCACACTGGTGAATGCCGGCAAACAAATTGTATTCGGTTTTTCGCATACATTCAGCCACTCACCCATTTGCCATCATATTGTATTCGGTTTTTCGCATACATTTCGGACTACTCATATACTCCTTCAGCTTGCGTCCGGTGAAATCAGATATACTCCCACTCTTTTTGCCCTTGCTTCACTCTTAACGCAAAAAAGCACCCCTCAAGGTGCTTCTTGCCACTAGCCACTCTTTCTGCCACTTTCCATCTTATGCGTTCTGGCGGTATATCGGTGCGCCGAGCGGAGAGCTTCCGGCCCCGCCGTCTACGGAAATATCTGCGCCTTGGATATATGACGAATCCTCGGAGGCCAGGAACAGTGCTACCTTAGCGATCTCTTCGGGTACACCCGCGCGGCCCAGCGGAATCGACAGTGCCATGCCTGCCTCGACCTGCTTCCAGTTATCCATCGCCGACTCGCCCCAGATAGGAGTGCGCGTTACGCCGGGCGCGATGTTGTTGACCCGGATGCCCAGCGGAGACAGCTCGGAGGCCAGCACCTTCGTCATGCTGCTGACCGCTCCTTTGCTGGCGGCATAGGCGGAATTGCCGGGTCTTCCGGCCTTGGCTAACACGGAGCCGGTCAGAATGACTGAAGCTCCAGCCTTCAGATGAGGCAGTGCAGCCTGGACGGTGAAGAAGGTACCGGTCACATTGACCCGGAGCACTTCCTCGAAGGTGGCAAGCTCTGTGCTGCCCAGCGGTGTATAGCCCGCGATTCCTGCATTCGCATAGACCACATCCAGTCTGCCGAAGGCCTCTATTGCTGCATTCACAGCCTTCACCGCACTCTGCGGATCAGTCGCATCCGCCTGGACAGCAACTACGTGCTCCGCACCCAGCTCTTCTACCGCCGCCTGCAGAGATACCGGATTACGGCCGGTAATGACCACTCTGGCGCCCTCCGCCACGAATAACCTGGCACTAGCCAGCCCAATCCCGCTATTCCCTCCAGTGATCAATGCAACTTTCCCGTTAAGCTTCCCCATCGTTAACACTCCTCATCTATTTTATTTGAGACCGTTCGTTCTATTATAGTCAAAAAAATAATCTGCCTCGTACCAGCATCTTAGCACATTCGAGAACGATCAGTAAAGTATTTTTTACCGGACGTTCTCGAATATCATCATCCCTGCAAAAAACAAAAAATATCCCCCAATCCACAGTAACGCCCCTATCATGATGAAGATTCCTGTGTACCCTGCCCAGCCTGGCGGTTTCCTTGTGTACTTCAACAGAAAAAGCGATGCAACAACCAAAATCGCAGAGGGGATGCCTAAGATCTGCATTAGCATTATATTTACGATATCCAGGATAAACCCTTGGCTGAACCCCGGGCTCGTCTGTAACAGAAAGAGGGCCAATCCTACGATATTTACCACTACAGCGCTGATCCAGAGTATTCTAACGGGTCTGACCATACTTCACCCCCTATGCTATCCCATTACCCGCTAGTCACAAGTATTACACCAAAGCAAACGTTATTCTCCACAATACCTGTCCTTCTGCTGCACCACAATAGAAACGATACCGTCCATTTAAAAGGACGGTATCAGCCGAACACAACGTATGCTGTTTTTCGCATACATTCAGGCCGGGCCTGCTTGCGAGCACCGAATGTAATCGAAAAACCGATTACAATGGGACGGCGAGCGGCGCGTGGGCCGATTGTAATCGAAAAACCGATTACAACGGGACGGCGAGCGGCGCGTAGACCGAATGTAATCGAAAAACCGATTACAATGGGACGGCGAGCGGCGCGTGGGCCGAATGTAATCGAAAAACCGATTACAACGGGACGGCGAGCGGCGCGTAGGCCAAATGTAATCGAAAAACCGATTACAACGGGACGGCGAGCGGCGCGAGCACCGATTGTAATCGAAAAACCGATTACAATGGGCCAGCGAGCGGCGCGTGGGCCGATTGTAATCGAAAAACCGATTACAATGGGACGGCGAGCGGTGCGTGGGCCGATTGCTCCTATTACAACAAGCAAGACGGGCCCGCCCCCATAGGGAGAAGACCCGTCTTTGTCTTTGTCTTTGTCTTTGTCTTTGTCTTTGTCTTTGCCTTTGACCTTCGTCATTTGTCATTCGTCATTCGTCATTCGTCATTTGTCATTTGTCATTCATCTTCGTCATTCATTCTTTCCTGCGTCATTCGCCATTATCTTACGGACAACCTACCGCCCTGCCGTCTCAAAAGAAAACCGCGCTGTCCAGGTAGCACCTGCATCCTTAGTCACGTAGAGAGTGGAGCTGTTCAAATCCTTGACCGCCAGCCAGCCCTGGTTGGCATCGGTGAACGAGATCGTTCCTTCGAAGCCGGGAACGGTCTGCTGATTCTTCCAGCTCTGTCCGTTGTTCTTGGTGAGCCCGATGCCCACTTGCTCCGCTGCCGGCTGGTACCCTGCCAGGAAGGCAGTCTTTGTGCCGATCAGCACCATATTGCCTGGGGTGCCCGAAGCGGGGCCCTTCTTCGCTACGGCTGCGCCGCTACCCGGAGCCGGACCGCCGCCTGCGGTCTCCTGGGCAATCACCCGGGTCCAGCTGCCGCCGGAGTTAGAGCTGCCGTAGAGGGAATAAGAGGTCTGCGACATGCCGACGCCGCCGTACAGCAGCGCATACACCTGACTGCCCTTGGCGTAGATCTGTCCGTAATTCGCCTCAGGGATGGAGGCGCTAAGTACCTGCTTCCAGGCTGCTCCGCCGTTAGTTGTCTTCATTACCCGATAGCCGCTCCCGGGAACAACTACCACAGCCCAGCCGTTATTCCTGCTGGTGAATTCCGCTCCGCGTGTGTTGGCAGGCGTCTTGATCAGACTCCAGTTCTCCCCGCCATCCTTCGTATAATATGTAGATGCGCGGTTGTAGCCGAAGCCCTGGTTGCTGTCCAGGAACTCTATCCGTTCAAAGGTTACTGCCTGGTTAGACAGCCTTGTCCAGGTAGAGCCGCCGTCTGCCGTTCTTAACAGATATTTAGCCTGTCCGTCCTTAACCGCGGCAAGTGCCCAGCCATGCACATTATCCGGGAAATCGATCTGCTGGAAGCTCCATTGCCCCTCATAAATCTTCTGGAAATGGCAGCCGCCGTCCGAAGTACCAATCAGGAAGCCGTTCCCGGCTGCGCGCCCGGTATTCGCGTTCAGAAACTCCACATCCGAGAAGGTAAGCGGAACGCTGTCAGCTCCGCTATGTGCCTTTTGTAAATCCTGAAGCAGCCCGTGATCTCCAGTCCCGCAGGCCGGTGCCGGTGCCGAAGCTGCCGCCGCCTGAACCGGGGAAGCCGCCGTCCCCCAGCCTGACAGGGTAACTAGACCTGCGGTAAGAAGAGTTACGGTTATCTGCTGTAATCTGGTCGTTCTATTCATCGGTAACACCTCCTACATATATATACCCTCTCCACAGAATGCCACTCCGAAGGCACATGAGTATTGTAACCAGAGCTTCTGCTTCACATGATATAAAAAGACCGCATTCCGTCACTAAAGTAACAGAATGCAGCCTATTCATTTGTCTCTTCTTTGCTCATTTCAGTTTTAAAGGATTCGACTCGTTCATCTGCCCAATTGTATACCTTATCTTTATCACGAGGACCTATAGCAATAATCTCCATACGAATCATTCCATTAGACTGCAGAACCGGTCTGTAAACAATCCGCAACGCCATTGCTTTGGGTTTTATTTTTGTAAAACCCAACAGCTTTCCAATAAGAGGTTCGCCATAACCATCAGGTTTGATCAGCGGCCCTCTCAGTGCCTGCTTATAGATTAAGGCCAATATGGTGGTGATCTCTTTTCGGTAGCTCTTTAAATCATTAAGCGCACCTGATCCTAAAACAACTTCAACATTAGTATCGGCAAGTAGCTGCTGTAATTTATTCTCTATTTCGGATGGCTGCATCAACTATATCTCCAATTCATCCGCCATATCTTGAATTTCCTGAAGATTTATATCCGTTACACCGATCTCATCTAAAGCGTGTGCCAAAGAGACGTTAGGTTCGAAGGTTTCCAGCCGCTGTAAGGCTGTAGCTTCTACTGCCTTATCCATGGCCTCGTAATACTTATCACGCAGTTGAAGTAATTCAGTCAGAAATTCCACGTTAATTATCGCACCCATGGAGTCCCTCTGACGGCCACTCTTCACTAAGAAGATTTCTTCACTTTTTTGATCATTAAAGGTTTCGAGTATTTCTGACAGCTTATTTTTACGAGTCAATTCTGTAATCGAGAGTACATTATTTTTGGCAAAGTTTATCATTGAGGTTGTGATGTTCTTAGGATCACTTGTCATTGAATGCACCGCCTTGTGACGAATGGTATTCATATGGGCTATCGACCTCCCCTTCTACTTTTACCTTGATATGTTAAGATTATTCTTACACGCACTTAGTTGTGTCGAAGTATACACATATAATAACACAATTATTATTCATCCTAAACATTCTTGGCCAGCCTGCATAATCCAATTTGAATCCATGACTATCACTCATAGCGCTTCCACCTCTTCAGACAGCGCTATTAACAATATACCTCCATCAGCCGAATGTATATAAGAAATGGTACAAAACTGTAACCAATTTTGCTGTTAAAATCTCCTATCCGTGTTTAATAATAAGTACAGAGCTTTACAAGCATACTGCATTCGAGGAGGAAGTGAACGGTATGATTAAACAGGATATTCAGCATGCACTTCTCTCCAATCTATGCCAGCGCGTGCATTTGATCAGCGGAGAAACGTACACCGGAGTATGCCAAATCGATCATTCCGCAGATGCCCTGCATATTGAAACGAATAAAGGGACCTTCACCGTCCCCTATTGGACCATCAAGCGATTCATCTAATCACATAACTACAACCAAAAAGACCTCACGGCCACATCCGCAGATGTGAATCATGAGGTCTTTCTTGTATACTCATACAACCGGATTTGGTATCATACTGCCGCCCCGGCAATGCTTCAGGTAATTCAGCGCATGAACCTGGCCTGTCATCTCCAGCTCGTCCCGGTAGACCGGATCATGCCAGCCTTCAATATCAATCGTGCCCTGATAGCCGCCCTGCCGGAGAATGGTGATAATATCCGTCCAGTTCGTATCCCCGAAGCCCGGCGTCCGGTCCCACACATAAGGCTTCGGACCATGAATTCCGTACTCCTTGACTATGTCCCAGGCAATCGTCGCATCCTTCCCATGGACATGGAAGATCTTATCCACCCATTTGCGCAGCTGCGGGATCGGATCAATCAGCGCGGTGTGCTGGTGGGCAGGCTCCCATTCCAGCCCGAGATTGTCTGCCGTAACGGCGTTGAACATTTTCTCCCAAGCCGTAGGATTATGGGCGATATTCCAGTCACCCTTCTGCCAGCTCCCGCCCATCGCACAGTTCTCAAAGGCAATCCGCAGACCCTTATCTGCCGCCCGCTTCGACAATTCGCCGAACACCTCGGCGAATCTCGGAAGCGATTCGTCAATCGACGAGCCGGGCAGCCGTCCGGTGAAGCCGCCAATAATGTCCGTCCCAAACAAGTGAGCGTGCTCAATCAGCTGCTCCCAGCCCGCCAAGGTCGCCTCCGTCTCGGCCTCCGGCCCGCCGCCAAGCGGATTACCATAGATCCCGACAGATGAGATCACGAAGTGATGTTCAGCAGCCAGCTCCCGAATCCGTGCCGCCGTCTCCACCAGATCGGTATCGCCAACCGTCTGCCAGAAATTCAGTTGAAAGGATTCGAAGCCATGCTCCACAATCTGCGGAATGACCTGGACGGCTTCGCCACCGCGTACAAGCGTTCCTATTCTTAGTGAATCTTGCATGATTTTGTCATCTCCAGTTAGTTTTATAGTCAGCGCCCTGCTGTTACCGGCCCTTAATCATCTTGCATGAGCCCCGTTTGAGCAATACCGCATCATAGACAATATGCTGATGGGGGGAATGTTTGGTAATCAGGTCGAACAGCACGCCCACACTGGACAGTGCCATTTCGGTGCCCGGCTGGCTGATCGTATCCAGCGCAGGATGATAGTATTCGGCCATCTCAATACCGTCGAAGCCGATGATGGATATATCATCGGGGATAGATAAGCCTGCGGTAAGCACAGCTTTGGCCGCACCGATCGCAATCGTATCGGAGGCCGCAAAGATAGCAGTTACGGTTCTGTCGCGGTTCAGCAGTCTGCGTGCAGCGTTGAAGCCCGAGCTTGGACTGTATTCACAATCCTCTACGAATCCCGAATGATAAGGTATGTTATGTTCTTCCAGCGCCATCCTGTAGCCAAGAAGGCGTCGGCTGCCTGTGGTGTCTTCCAGTAAAGGGGATTTGGCGAGAAAGCCGATGTTTCGATGTCCAAGCGAAAGTAAATATGAGGTTGCCTTATAGGCTTCCTTGGATTCATCGATCGTTACGCTTGAGAAGATGGACGGGTCCACTTCCTGTGAGGTAGTGATGGTCGTGAGTACGAATGGAACCGTTAACTGCTTGAATTTCTCTTCGGAGTGATTATAGGTACCGCCCATGAAAATGATTCCGCTAAGATTCTTCTCCTTCACCAGCTGAATAGCAGCGTTGATCTCATCGGTGCCGTCCTCTACCTGATGGATGAGAAACGGGTAGCCGCGCAGATTGACCTGACGTTCAATCTCCTTAATCATAATGGAGAAGAACGGGTTAGTAATCCCTTTAACCATAAGTGCAATATTTTTGGATTGGGTTGTTTTCAGATTTCGGGCATTGGAATTGGGAATATAGTTATATTCCTTGACGACACTCAGAACCTTCTCCCGGGTGGCATCGCTCACCAGCCCCTTATTATTAATGACTCTGGATACTGTTGAGATGCCGACACCGGATATCCTCGCGATATCCTTAATGTTTACGTCCACTCTACTCCCCCATTTATAGGTAAGGGAGCTATAAGATATAGCTCCCCTGTAACCTATACATTCTTTTAGTTAACAGGTGTAAATTCTGCCAATTGTTTCTCTACTTCGGCAATGACCTTGTCAACTCCTGCTTTTTTCAGCTGATCGCGGTATTCTGCTACAGCCGTTTTTGGATCTTTATTTGTTTTACCCAGCATGAGCTGAATACCAAGCTGTGCATTCACGTTCGAGATCGAAGCAATTTCGGTAGTTACATTAGCCGGGTCGAAGCTGAAGCCGTTGTACGGATCATCGATCGCTTCTTTATCCCATGCAGCGAACAGGTCTTTACGGACCGGGTTCTCAGTATCACTAGGAATCACGAACTTGTCGTTTCTGAGCGACCAAGCTGAGAAGCCGCCGCCGTCTGTTTTTTCATTGAAGCCTTCCGGCTGTTTCTTCACGCCGTCTTCAATAACATAGTGCTTGCCTTCGATACCGTACTGCATCAGATCGTAGTAGCTCTTATCAGTCATGAACTTCTCAATGACCATCAGGGAGCGCTCTGGATTATTGGAATTGGCGCTGATAACAGTTGAGTTGTCTACACCCATCTTACGTTTGATTTTTTTGTTGGCTTCAGCAAAAGTATAGAAAGCTGTAGGAGCATCAGGCAGCGCCTTGATATCTCCGCCATACTGGCCGATCCAGTCTTGTGCATGAGTCAGATAACCCGCAGAGTTCGCGGCTCTGAAGTTGTCTTTGCTGCCGAGGGAAGCGGACAGAACGTCTTTGCCCCAGTAGCCCTTGTCGCCCCACTCACGCATTTTCACAGCCCAATCCTCGAATTCCTGGGTGAAGGCCGGATGGAATACAGTCTTGTAATCCTCTGGGCTCTTAGTGACCAGGTTCAATTCATTAAGCGAGATCCCAGGTGCGTTCAGCCACATGCCTGTAGTATCTACGAGCATTCTGTACATGTTCTGTGCATCCTCAGCTTTACCGTTAATTGGCGGGAAGGATTCCTTGGCCACTACATTATCCATGTATTTAACCATATCATCGATTGTCTTAATTTCAGTCATACCGTATTTCTTCAGCAGATCGGTACGATAAGCATAACCGGCAGGCGTATATTCGCTGAACAGACTCGGTACGCCGTAGATTTTGCCATCCACCTTGGTGTTCTGCCAGGAGGATTCTGGAATCTCCGCTTTCAGCTTAGGCGCTACCTTGTCCAGCATGTCGGTAATGTCAGTCAGCGCGCCTTCAGTAGCCAGGGTGTAGTAGGACACAGGAGCACCCGGAGAAGCATGCGACAGATCGAACGATTCGCCGGAAGCGAACAGCAGCGGATACTTGGTCGCTACGTCTCCCCAGTCAATATATTTGATTTCAAGCGTAGTATTCAGATCGGCCTTAAGCTTCTTGTTAATCTCAGCCAGAATGTCTTTATTGGTAACTCCCTCACTGCCCCACAGGTAGTACGTCAGCTTCGCTTCCTTAGAAGTGTCTACGCCTCCGGAATTAGTGGAAGAGGATGGAGTATTCGACGAACCCGTATTTCCATTTGCATTATTGCTTGACGAACAAGCGGATAGCACTCCAGTAAGCATGAGGACAGCAGCTAGAGAAGAAGCAATCTTTTTACCTTTCATTCGGTAAGCCTCCCTTTTCTTTTCTATATTATGGATTTTGCATCTATAACAAACACCCTACAATAAGCAGGCGTCCATTAACCCTTGACAGCACCGATGGTAAGACCGGTTACGAAGTAACGCTGAATGAATGGATACAGGAGAATGATCGGGCCTGTGGCCAGCACGGCTGTAGCCATTTTGATCGATTGGGTCGGCAGATCGGCTGTATTGATGACCGCCCCCGAGTTGATGAGACTGCCCATATTCGCCTGGTTGATCATGCGCTGCAAGAAGTACTGGAGCGGGAACTTGCTCTGAGTGTCCATGTACAGCATTCCGTTGTACCACTCATTCCAGAAGCCCAGTGCCGAGAACAGTCCGATCGTTGCCAGTGACGGAACCGCCAGCGGCATGAAGATCCGCCAGTAGATGCGGAAATCGCCTGCGCCGTCAATTGTCGCTGATTCATACAGGGAATCCGGGATCGCCTTCATGAAGTTACGCATCAGGAAGATCGACCACGCTCCTACCACCGCTGGCAGGATCATCGCGAACAGGTTGTCCTTGAGGTGCAGATGCTTAACCATCAGGATGTAAGTCGGAATCAATCCTCCGCTGAACAAGGTGGTGAAATAGATCAGGAAGGAGAAGAAGTTACGGTATTTGAAATCCTTGCGGTTCAGGACAAATCCGGCCATGGACATCATGAACAGCCCGAGCACCGTACCGACAACTGTGATAAAGATCGTTACCTGATAAGCATCCACCAGCTTGGAGGAGTTACTGAGCAACAATTCATAGGCCTTGAAAGACACCTCATTCGGTATCAGCTTGTACCCCTCGCGGATAATCTCCTGCTCATTCATGAAGGAGGAGGAGATCATCAGCGCAAAAGGAAACACACAGAACAGGGCAAATACGGAGATGCAAATGTAGCTGATCACCTTAATGAAAATGCTCCCTGAATCCTGTTTAATAGTATTACTTGCCATATTAACACCCCTGTTTCTTATCTTGTCTTAGAACAACGCACTATCCGGTTCAACCTTGCGCACAATAAAGTTAACGACAAGCACCAGAACCAGACCGAATAAGGATTGGTAGAAGCCTACAGCAGCACCCATGGAGAAGTTAAATTGTCCCACGAGCGACCGGAAGACATACGTATCTATAATATCCGTCTGCGGATACAGCACGGAGTTTGTTCCAATCAGATTGTAGAAGAGATCGAAGGAGCCTTTGAGAATTCCGCCCATACCGAACAGGAGGAGCAGAATGAAGGTTGGCTTCAGAATCGGCAGAGTCATATAACGGATACGCTGCCAGGTAGTGGCGCCGTCCATATAGGCTGCTTCATAAAGATCATGGTTAATCCCCGTAATGGCTGCCAGATAGACAATCATACCGTAACCGGTACTTGCCCAGATCTTGAACGCTACAATGATGTATTTCCAGATTCCAGCGTCGGAGTAGAACTCAATCTTGTCTAAGCCCGTACTGGTAAGCATCGTATTGATAAACCCGGAGTTGAAATTGAACAGGTTATACGCGAATACGCCGACGATAACCATCGAGATGAAATTCGGAAGCAGAATAACCGACTGGGAGATCTTCTTGAACCACTTGCCCGCAATCTCCGACAGCATGATGGCAAATACAATCTGGATGATGTTACCCAGTGCAAGGAACACCAGATTGTAGAGCAAAGTATTCTTGGTGATATTCCAGAGGTCTCCGTTCTGAATCAGGAACTCAAAATTCTTGAGTCCGATAAAGTCACTGCCAAAGATCCCTTTGTTGAGCTTGTAATCTACGAATGCAACGTACGCGCCAGGCATTACCGCATAATGAAACACAGCAAAATACACAATGACAGGCAGCAGCATGAGATACAACACTTTGTTCTTCAATAATTCCCGGACAACATTTCCGCCCGATTGTACAAATCTTGCCAATGAACCCACCTCCAAATTAAACATTGCATTCTACTGCAACTAACTTAACCCTTTTCGACCATATAGAAACGTTTCCATTATTTCTTTGTGTTTCCCCTTGCTCAGAGCATACTCCTTCCTTGTATACGCTGTCAAACATTTTTTATTTTCAAATAACAAGTAATAAATTTACATTTAACTGAGCATAATATATAAAAAGCCGGTTTTTTTATAGATAATTGACTTTTTTCCGTCAAAAGTCTACACTCGAAATGTATCGCCTATGGAAACGTTTCTATTTATTCTTTACATGGACATGTCAGCCCTTTTTTGTGACATCTGATGATGAATTCCCCCGTTCTGATCGATTTCATGTCCTAACACAAGCACTGGAAAGCGAGGCTCGATATGATATTCAAACAACAAATGAACATGATTACCTTAACCCGGGATGACCTGTCGTATACATTCCTGCCTACAGGAGATATTTTTGAATTCACGCAGGGCTCCACTCTTATTAATCTGTTCCAGGGTAATCCGGCAGACGGCTCTTCCAATAATATCTATCTGCGCGTATATACGGAGCAAGGAATCCAGAGCTATCCGCTGCTGGGTATTGCGTCGGGCTCCAAGCTGTCCCGTACAGATGACAAACTGATTTTTGAAGGTTCTATAGAAGCAATCAGCTACCGCGTTACCTTCGCACCGGCCAAGGACGGCATCTGGTTCTGGCAGCTTCAGCTCTCCGGCAACGGTGAGACTGTAGATGTAGTGTATGGCCAGGATGTGGGCATTGCTGACAAAGGCGGCATTCTCGCCAATGAGCTGTACATGAGCCAATATCTGGATCACAGCATCTGGGAAGGCCCGCAGGGCTACGCTGTATGCTCGCGCCAGAACCAGCCGCAGGGAACGGACTTCCCTTATCTCCAGCAGGGTGTAGTCGGTTCACGGGCTGTAGGCTACTCCACGGATGGTATGCAGTTCTTCGGCATTTCCTATAAAGGAAGCTATGTGCCGGAGGCGCTGAACGGCAATCTGCAGAACCGTAATTATCAATACGAGCTGGCTTATACCGCACTCCAGACTGAGAAGATGGTCCTGTCGGCTCCGGCTGAGTTCGCCTTCTACGGCCTGTTCCGTCCGAATCATCCGTCTGCAGTTACAGAGCTTGAATTCCAGGCTGAGCTGCAGGCAGCTTATGCAGAGATCGACTGGAACGGCAAAGATGCCGTGCCAAGCCGGGATGTTCCTGTACTGAGTGACGATATCGGCAAGCCTTATGTCTCCCCACAGTGGTCACAGGCCGAGATTGATGCCGCCTTCCCTAACCGGAAGCTTGAGGAGACTCAGAACGGCCAGTTGCTGTCCTTCTTCACAGACGGGCATGTCCATGTGGTTCTGCAGCCTAAGGAGCTGCTGGTGGAACGTCCGCATGGCCATATCATCACCTCGCTGCTGGGCGACAAGCAGGTAGACAACAACCTGATCTCCTCCACTAACTATATGTACGGTCTTTTCAACGGTCAGACCGTGGTGGGGAATACCTCTTTCCATAAAGGGCTCTCCACGCCGCGCGGCCTGCTGAACATTCAGCACAATAGCGGTCAGCGGATCTATGTCCGCATGGACGGGGTTTACCGCATTCTTACACTGCCGGCGGCTTACGAGATGGGCGTGAATTTTGCGAAATGGCATTATCAGCTTGAAGACGATGTGCTGACCGTGACTTCAATCGCAGCAGCAGGCCAGCCGGATGTCGCGCTTCAGGTACAGTCGAAGCTGGGCAGATCCTATGATTATCTGATCACGAACCAGCTGGTTATGGGCGAGCATGAATTCCGGCACCCGGTAAGAGTGGAGTCCAAGGATGGCATCCTGCAGATTCTTCCCGATGAGGCATCTGTTCACAAGCTTCCATATCCCGGCCTCCATTTCGATATCCAGTTGCCGGGAACCGCATATACGTACAGTGATGACCGGGTGTTCTATGCGGACAAACAGCCGCGCAACGGTACACTGCTGACAATTTCTGTTACACAGTCAGGTGGCTTCCAGCTAGTAATACAGGGCAGACTTACAACATCGGATGTTCTTCCGCTAGTGTCGCCTTACACCCAGGAGAAGGAGCAGGCTCTGTTCCATGAGTTCTACTCGTCGTTCATTTCCGGCTTCCAGCTCCAGATTGGCGGCACAGAGCAGTCACGGATCGACATTCTGAATGAGACCGCATGGTGGTACACCCATAACGCAATGACTCACTTCATCATGCCGCATGGCCTTGAGCAGCCGGGCGGAGCAGCCTGGGGCACACGCGATGTCTGCCAGGGGCCAATGGAATACTTCCTGATGACCCAGCATTATGAGCTGGCCCGCAGCGTTCTGCTGAAGATCTATTCGCATCAGCTGTGGGAGAGCAAGGAATGGCCGCAATGGTTCATGTTCGACCAGCATCCGGTCCAGGCTCATGAATGGCATGGCGACGTAGCGCTCTGGCCGCTGAAATGCATCAGCGATTACATCATGGCTACCGGAGACTACGCGATTCTTAACGAAGAAATCGGCTATCACCATCTGGCGGATGCTCAGCCAAGCCAGCAGACCGAAACGGTCCTCGAACATGTGAAGGCTGCAGTAGAGACCATCCGTGAACGCTTCGTACCGGGTACGTCTCTGATCAACTATGCCGGCGGCGACTGGGATGACACCCTGCAGCCAGCCAATGAAGCCCTCAAGACCAAGCTGGTCAGCGCATGGACGGTCGCACTCGCCTTCCAGGTGATCCGCAACCTGTCCCAGGTGACTTCGGCGGACTCTGAATTCTCTGCCAGCCTGGCGGCTATGGCCGAAGACATGAAGGAATCATTCCGTACGCTCCTGATCAAGGATGGAGTCATTGCCGGCTTCGCTTACTTCCAGGAGGACGGCAGCATTGATTATATGCTTCACCCGCTGGATACAGAGACCGGCATTCATTACCGGTTACTGCCGATGACACGCAGCATTATTGCCGAGCTGGTCACTCCGCAGCAGGCGGCAGAGAACCTGCGCCTGATCGACGAACACCTGAACTGCCCGGACGGCGTGCGCCTGATGGACCGTCCTGCCCGCTATGAAGGCGGCGTAAGTACCATCTTCCGCCGTGCGGAGCAAGCAGCCAGCGTCGGCCGTGAGATCAGCCTGCAATATGTACATGCCCATATCCGCTATATTGAAGCTTCCGCCAAGCTGGGCGAAGCGAAGCGTGCCTGGGACGGCCTGTTCCAGATCAACCCGATCAACATCCGGCAGAGCGTGCCTAATGCCCAGCTGCGCCAGAGTAACATGTACTTCAGCAGCTCGGACGGCGACTTCCCTGACCGTTACAGCTATCAGGAGAACTTCGACCAGCTGCGTGACGGAAGCGTAGAGGTGAAGGGCGGCTGGCGGCTGTACTCCAGCGGTCCCGGGATCTATCTTAATCAGCTGATCTCAGCCGTTCTGGGTATCCGCTTCAGTGAAGAAGAGCTGATTATCGATCCGGTCCTTCCGGCCAGCCTTGACGGCCTGCGCTTCACTTATGAGTGCTTCGGCAAGAAGATGACCTTCGTCTATCACATTAGCGCAGGTGAGGCCCGCACCCCGGAAGTGCAGGCAGCAGGCGTTGCTGTTACCGGCCAGGTACTACCGAATCCATACCGCCCGGGCGCGGTAAGCATTGCCAAGAATCACCTGCTGAGCCTGCCCGGCGATGAGCTGCATATCTATATCACACAATAACTTTCAGTACGCTTACGAAGGAGTTAGCCATGACTAAACCGTTTATCCAGGATCTCGTGAACGATATGACACTAGACGAGAAGTTAGCCCAGCTTACCCAGCTTGGTCCATACTATTGGGGTCTGGATGATACCGTGGATTTGACGGGTCCATTCAAAGAGCTTAATATCGAGCCGCAGGTGATCAAAAGCATCGGAAGCGTTCTGAACGGCATCGGCGCACGGAATGTCATTGAGCTGCAGACCCGGCATCTGGAATCCAGCCGCCTGAAGATCCCGCTGATCTTCATGGCCGATGTCATTCACGGCTACCGGACCATTCTGCCGATTCCGCTCGCCATGGGCTGTTCTTTCGATCTTGATGCCTGTGAGCAGTTCGCTGAGGTAGCCGCGCGGGAGAGCGCTGCCGCCGGCATTCACCTCACCTTCTCTCCGATGACCGACCTCGTGCGCGATCCGCGCTGGGGCCGGGTCATGGAGACCTCCGGTGAGGACCCTTACCTGAACGCCCGGGTGACCGAGAGCATGGTCCGGGGCTACCAGGGCAAGGATCTGAAGGAGCCGGGTCGGATCGCTGCCTGCGTGAAGCATTTCGCCGGCTACGGTGCGCCTGAAGGCGGCCGTGAATATAACACGGTGGACATGTCCACCGGCGTGCTCCGCGAGTTCTATCTGCCGGCCTACAAGGCGGCAGTAGATGCCGGTGTCGCTATGGTAATGGCTGCGTTCAATACCATTGACCGCATTCCGTCCAGCGGCAACAGCAAGCTCCTGCGCGGTATTCTCCGCGAGGAATGGGGCTTCGACGGCGTAACCATCGCCGATTTCAACTCCGTGAACGAGCTGGTGCCCCACGGCGCAGCGCAAGACGGACGTGAAGCTGCCCTGAAGAGCCTGGTAGCGGGACTGGATATCGAGATGATGTCCACCCACTATCTGAACCACGCTGCCTCGCTTATTGAGGAAGGGCTGCTCGACCTCCGTCTGATCGACGAAGCGGTTACCCGGGTACTGGAGCTTAAGGACGCCCTAGGCTTGTTCGACAATCCGTTCAAGGATGCCGACCCTGTAGCTGACGAAGCCGATAAGCCAAGTCCTGAGCACCTTCAGGCGGCACGCGAGATGGGCGCCCGCTCGATCGTTCTGCTGAAGAACGAAGGCGGAGTCCTGCCGCTTAAGCGCGGCATGAAGATCGGCCTCGCCGGTCCCTTCGCTACCTCAATCAATGTTCTTGGCGGCTGGGCCGGTACTGAGAAAGACCCGGCGGTCTCCCTCTACACCGGCATCACCGGCAAAATCCCGGCAACAGACCTGCTCACAGCCATGACCGGCGAGCTGGGAAGTATGCTGGAGGGTGTATTCGATGTGGAGGATGCTTCCGAAGCGGCTTACGAGCAGCTGAAGGAATGTGATGTGATTCTGGCCGCAGTCGGCGAGAATCAGCAGGATACCGGGGAAGGCGGAAGCAAGGCCAGCCTGCGGCTGTCCGCCAATCAGGAGAAGCTGATCCACCGCCTCAAGGCAACCGGCAAGCCGGTGGTCACTATTGTGTTCAGCGGCCGCCCGCTGGAGCTTGCGCCAGTGCTTGAGTCCAGTGACGCGCTGGTACAGGCCTGGTTCCTCGGCACCGAGTCGGGGAATTCCATTGCAGATGTGCTGTTCGGCGATTATAATCCGTCCGGACGCCTCTCCATGAGCTTCCCTTACTCCGTGGGACAGATTCCGGTGTACTATAACGCATATCAGACGGGACGCCCTTATGATCCCCAGTATCCGAATGTACGTTATGTAACCCGGTATCTGGATATTCCAAATGATCCGCTGTTCTGCTTCGGCTACGGCCTGAGCTATTCCGCCTTTGCCTATAGCGGCTTCACAGTAGAAGCTGCGGCAGACGGCAAGGTGCTCGCCTCCATCCAGGTGGAGAACACCTCGGAGGTTACCGGTAAGGAGACGGTTCAGCTCTATATCCGCGATGTTACCGCAAGTGTGGTCCGTCCCGGCAAGGAACTGAAGGGCTTCAAGCAGATTACCCTTGCCCCGCATGAGAAGCAGACGGTATCCTTCGAGATCACCAGAGACATGCTCATGTTCTACGGCCAGGATGATCAGCTCGTGTTCGAGCCTGGAGACTTCGATATCATGCTCGGTGCAAGCTCCAGCGACCATAGCACACAGCGGATCTGGATCGGCTGATCCTATTAACCAATAGACATAACAAATAGCGCCAATCCTCCACTTCACAAGTGTATGGATTGGCGCTATTTATATTGCATAGCTCTGCGTTACGCCCCGGTCAGCAGCTCGATATCCAGCCGGGCAAAGGTATCCTTCCATTCCGCAGAGCAGCCGCTGTCGGTCAGAACCATGGAGATATGCTCCAGCGGAGCGATCTGGGCAAAGGTAGTGATGCCGAATTTGGAATGATCCGCGACCAGAATGGATTCCTCGGCCCGTTCCATCATTTTGCGGGAGATGAGGGCTTCCTCCAGGTGGTAGTCGGTGATCCCCTCCGAGAGCGAGATTCCTCCGGCAGAGATGAACGCCTTATTCACCTTGAACTGACCCAGCAGATCATGGGCGGTGCCCCCTACTGCTGCCTGATACCCTGCATTCACCTCGCCCCCGGCAAAAATAACCTTCCCCGCAAACTGCTCCAGCGCACAATTCAGCACGGGAACAGAGTTCGTAATCACCGTCACCTGTCCACGTTCCTTCAGCGCGCGCATAATCTCAAGGGTCGTTGTCCCGTTGTCGAGGATAACCGTCTCGCCATCTTGAATGAGGGAGGCTGCCAGCCTCCCGATGGCCTGCTTGCCCGGCAGATGCATCTGGGCGCGCTTCATGAACGTAGGCTCATGATTCTCCGAGCGGATGCGCACCGCTCCCCCGTACACCTTGCGCAGCCGCCCTTCCTTCTCCAGCCGGTCGAGATCGCGCCGGATCGTCTCCGTCGTCACCCCGAACCGCTCCGCGAGAAAATGCACCTGCACCTTCCCCTCAAGCTCCAGCTGGGCGAGAATCGTGTGCTTGCGTTCTTCATAGGTCAGCGACATCCAAGCTTCCTCCTATCGTTGTGGATTTTATATAGATTGTACTTTTATTTTTTCTATGATGGGATTGGCCGTGACACCAGAGAATAGTTGCCCCTCCAGCCGCTGTTGTCCCAGATTCCCTTGATTCAGCCACTTCTTGCGGGAGAAATCCGGTGACGGCTGCTGCACGAAGGTAATCCGGCCCGATGTATGCGAAAAACAGCATACATTCTGCTTACGCGAAAGTAACCAGGACCAATGTATGCGAAAAACAGCATACATTCTGCTGCACGAACTAGTAGAGCATCAGAATAAAACCCAAAATCTAACGGACCGGAGAGATCTTATCCCCGCGAAAACGCCACTTTTTGCGGCTTAACGGACCCAGTGGACCTTATAGTCTCTCTATGAGACGTTTCGGAGTTGAAGTGCAAAGGATAAGGCCTGTGGAGTCCGTTACTCGCCCAATTGGCGACTTTCTTCCCAAATAAGAGCACCTCAGTCCGGTACGCTAAGCCAAACGCCCCTGAAGAACAAGGCCCGCTTGGAAAAAAGATGTAATTTGAAGGGGTATTGCGTCTGCTCCACTATTTTAAAATACGATAAGGTACTAGTTAGTAAACTCAAATGTATGTTGGGTATCTCTAGTCAAAATGTTGTTTTTAGTTTATTGATGTTGTTTTCACCAGTATATGAATCTGAATTCCACTTGTCAATGCGAGACCCCTGCCACAGAAATATCCTTGGTAGCTATGTAGGTCTAGCACACATTGTACTTCATACAGCAGATTACTCCAAAATCGTCCGAAAAATGGCCTCTGCTGCACTTTGTACACTAGAATTCTGCTAAGAGGAGGTTTTGAAGCTATATTAGTGAAATCTAATGTATGAACTACAGCAGAATGAGCTTTTGCCTAATATCGTGCTAATTCTATTGCAGAGAATACAACCAGCACGAAATGAAGCTTGACAGAATAATCATCCGAGCCTAAAATCAACATGAAACAACATGAAGAAAGATAAATCAACAACACTCCCGTAAGTGACAAGAGAGGGGATTTCCCGCATGAACAGTAAATTATCATTTCGGCCAGACGGCACCTTCACCATTGCACAGTTCACCGACCTCCACTGGATGGATGGAAGAGCAGAGGATCAGCAGACCCGGGAGCTGATGGAGCTGGTGCTGAAGGCGGAGCTGCCGGACCTGGTTATTTTCACAGGAGATACGATCTATACGGGTCCGGTCCGTGAAGGCGAGCTGCCTTGCAAAGACCCCAAGCAGGCCTTCCGCGATGCAGTGGCTGCTGTAGTGAATTCCGGTGTGCCTTGGGCGTTCGTATTTGGTAACCATGACACGGAGAACGGAGTGACCTACAGCGAGCTGATGGAGATTGCGCAGGAGTCTCCGCACTGTCTGGCTGAGGCTGGTCCGGCGGAGCTTGCCGGTTCAAGCAATTACGTCCTGGAGATTGAGGGCGCGGGCAATCATGCGGGAGCCATCCTCTATATGCTCGATACGGGTGCCTACTCTCCGCTGGAGCAGATTCCCGGGTATAGCTGGGTCCGGCGCAACCAGATGGATTGGCTGGCAGAGCAGTCTGCGCGGCTGAATCCCGGAGAAGGTCAGGCGAAGCGGCAAGCACTGGCGTTCTTCCATATCCCGCTGCCCGAATATGACGAGATGTGGAACACCCAGGTCTGCTACGGACATAAGTATGAACGGGTCTGCGCTCCGGTTCTGAATTCAGGGTTATTCGCTACGCTCGTAGAGATGGGCGATGTGGCAGGCACCTTTTGCGGACATGACCATATCAATGATTTCACCGGCACGCTGCATGGCATCCGCCTCAGCTATGGCCGGGCAACCGGCTATAATACCTACGGGCACGACAACCTCAAGCGGGGCGCGCGCATCATCCGTCTAGAGCAGGACCATCCGTCCTTCGACACCTGGCTCCGGCTGGCAGACGGCTCCCGGTGCACTGAACAGCCTGCCCATACGCCTCTCTCTGCTGCCGATTCACAACACTAACTACTTCCTGAGGGGTTGACTATCCATGCTGCTGCCAATTCTTTTGGTGCTGGCTTCCGGAATGTGCCACGCGGTGTGGAGCATGTTCACCAAAAGAAGCCTGAATAAAAGTATCTTCCTGTGGTCGATCATGATGGTCTCCACGGTGCTGCTGCTGCCGGCCCTGCTGATCGAGCTGTGGACACAGCCGCTGGCCGCCGGTGCTTACGCCCTGCTGCTGCTGTCTGTGGCGCTGCAGGCCTTATATTCCTGGCTGTTATCCATAACCTATGAGATGGGCGACCTGTCCCAGATCTACCCGGTGATGCGGGGGACAAGCACGCTGCTGATCCCGCTGATCGGCGTTATTTTTCTGAAGGAATCCTTGTCTGTCTACGGCTGGATCGGGATCTGCTGCATGCTAGGCGGCTTCGCTGTCCTCAGCGGAATCGGCGCAAGAAGAAGCCTCCCGGTTTCCTCCGCCCCCGGCACCCCCTTAGGCTACTATACACCGATACTCATGGCCCTCTGCGTAGGATTATGCACCACCTGCTACGTATTCGTCGATAAACTGAACCTTCAGCATATGTCGCCGCTCGCACTGCTTGAGGTGACCAATATCGGCTTCGTTGCCGGACTGACCCCTGCGGTCCTGAGATCGCGGAAGCTGCTTGAAGAGTGGCGCCGCAACAAGTTCACCATTCTGCTGGGCAGCGTGCTGAATCCGGGCTCCTATCTGCTGTTCCTGTTCGCACTTCAGCAGGCGCCGCTCGCCCATATCAGCCCGCTGCGGGAGATCGGCACCATATTCGCTACTCTCCTCGGCGTGCTTCTCTTGAAGGAGCGTCAGGGCCTGCGGCGGATGATATGCTCGATTGTCATTTTCTGCGGCATTCTGCTAATTGGCATCTGGGGGTAAGCAGGATAAGGATCACAGATGTCGAATTGAAACCGTATGATGAAGATAACCTCGATGAGTACACACCTAATGAAGACAAAAGCCAGATTCAATCCCAAGCATGCTCTCTTGCTGCTTCTCTATCTAACCATTCTGATCAGTCTGCGCTATCTGTGGTTCAATGCCAATACAGCATCTGTGCATCCCGAGGCACAGCAAGGGGTACTGGATATGCGGGGCTGGGACTTCGAGCATTCCCCGTCCATTCAGCTGGATGGAGAATGGGAGTTCTATCCCGGCCAGTTCCTCGGCTATGAGGATTCCGCCCTACTTGCTGCGGACACGCCGCAAGTTGTCAAGGTTCCCGGCGACTGGAGCAGCGGATTCCCGGAAGGGGAGCAATCCTCTCTGGGCTATGGTACATACAGGCTGCGTATTCTGGTAGATCCGTCACAGACCGAGCCTTACGGCTTCTGGATTCAGCGGATTCAAGCCGCCTCCAGCATTGATATTAACGAGCAGAGAGAGACCAGCTTCGGGAAGCTGTCCACGGATAGCGGGGACTATATCCCTAAGGCGGTCTCTTACACCGCAGCCTACGAGAATCCAGGAAGACAGGAGATTGTTCTCCTGGTCCGGGCAGCCAACTACGACCATCCGCTGGAGGGCGGGATTGTGAGGTCGATCCGTTTCGGCTCCCAAGCCGCGGTGGATAGCGAACGGATGTATTCACTCGGCTTCCAGCTGGTGGCGTTCATGATCATGCTGCTGCATGCGCTGTATGCGGGGATTTTATTCTTTTTTAACCGGCGGCAGCGGTCATTCCTGCTCTTCTTCCTCCTGCTGCTGGCAGTAGCAACTACCATTGTAGCCGATAACGATACGATCCTGCTGCTCTGGTTCCCTATTAACTATACCTGGGCGCTGAAGCTCAAACTGCTGGCCTATCCTGCGTTATCGCTGTTCATGCTGCTGCTGACACGCAGCTTCTCTGCCTACGAACGTCCTGGCTGGCTGTTCAAAATCTATCTGCTGGTTCTGCTGCTCTATACCGCCTATGTTCTGATCTTACCGGCACATTACGTGGTCTATGCCAGACCCCTCTTCTCCGTCCTCTACCTGCTTCCAGTAGTCGGGGTAATCTATTCTATCGGACGGATGGTCATGCGGCAGGAGCAGGATTCCTTCTTCCTGCTGTTTGCCGCCGCCGCCATCGGCTCCAGCGTCATTGGCGGGGCCATGGAGTCGAATGCCAAAGGCAGTATCCTGTATTATCCTATAGATGTCATTGCCGCCATTATCGGCTTCTCCTCCTACTGGTTCAAGCGGTACTTCCGCAATGCAGAGGAGAACCGCCTGCTCAACCAGCAGCTCAAGGAGAGCGACCAGAAGAAAGACCAGTTCCTGGCGAATACCTCCCATGAGCTGCGGACACCGCTGCACGGCATCATCAGCATTGCCCAGACCGTAGCCTCCAAGGAACAAGCTTCGCTGGACGAACAAAGCTATAAGGATCTGGAGCTGCTCATTACCATCAGCCGCAGAATGTCCCTGATGCTTAACGATCTGCTCGATGTGACCCGTCTGGAGGAGAAGCGGATTATTCTCCAGCGGGAGCCGCTAACTATGGGTTCACTGGTCTCAGGCGTGCTGGGAATGTTCGAATTCATGATCGAAGGCAAACGGCTCCAGCTGCGTAATGAGCTTCCCGCTTCATTGCCGCCGGTCTGGGGGGATGAGAAGCGGATTGTACAGATCCTCTATAACCTGCTGCACAATGCCATCAAGTACACGCAGACCGGAACGGTCACCGTATCCGCTGCAGCCGACGGCAAGCTTGCATGGATCAGCGTAGCTGATACCGGAGCAGGGATCGACAAGGAGACGCAGGCGCGGATCTTCTCGCCTTACGAGCAAGGCAGCAAAGGCATCATTGACGGCGGCGGCATCGGTCTCGGCTTAAGCATCAGCAAGCAGCTGACCGAGCTGCACGGAGGAGACCTCACGGTTGATTCAGAGCCGGGTAAAGGCTCGGTGTTCACCTTCACCCTTCCACTGGCATCCTCTGCCGTGGCCCGGGAGATGACGGATCAGGAATCAGCCGCCGCAAGGCAGCCGGACCACCCGGATCTGAAGGGACTGCTGCTTGAGGAAGGCCGGCTGTTATTACAGCAGGCGGATATCCGCAATCTCACAGTCCCTATAGAGTTAACGGCTCCGCCGCAGATACAGGACGCCTCTCAGTCGGCCAAGTCTCTGATCCTGGCTGTCGATGATGATCCGGTCAATCTGAAGGTGCTCTCCAGCATGCTCTCGGCAGAGCATTATCAATTGGTCACCGCCACCAGCGCCGGGGAAGCCTTGGAGCTGCTTGGCACCGAGCCGTGGGATCTGCTGATCGCCGATGTGATGATGCCGTACATGTCCGGCTATGAATTAACACGGATCGTCCGGCAGCGCTTCTCCCTCTCGGAGCTGCCGATCCTGCTGCTCACCGCCCGCAACCAGCCAGCGGACATCTATACCGGCTTCCTGGCCGGGGCCAACGATTATGTCGCCAAGCCGGTGGACGCACTGGAGCTGAAGTACCGGGTCCGCTCGCTGACCGGACTGAAGCAGTCCATCAACCAGAGCCTGCGGATGGAGGCAGCTTACCTGCAGGCACAGATTCAGCCGCACTTCCTGTTCAACACGCTGAACGCGCTGATGGCGCTGAGTGAATTCGACCAGCCGAAGATGCGCGATCTCGGAGAAGCCTTCTCCTCCTACCTGCGCATCAGCTTCGATTATATGAATTCGCAGCAGCTCGTTGGACTCTCCCATGAGCTGGAGCTGGTAGAATCCTATCTCTTCATTGAGAAGGCGCGCTTCGAGGAACGTCTGCAGATCGAATGGGAGGTTGATCCGGGCATCGAGCTGCTGCTTCCTCCGCTCACCCTTCAGCCCTTAGTAGAGAATGCCGTCAGACACGGCCTGCTGAGCCGCAAAGCCGGAGGCAAGCTCCAGATCCGCATTCACCGCCAGGAGGGATACACCTCCTTCGAGGTGGAGGATAACGGCAAGGGCATGAGCGAGGAACAGGTGGCCCGTCTGCTCGACGACACCTTCCAGGCCCACCGCGGCATCGGCCTGCTGAACACCAACCGGCGCCTGACCCAGCTCTACGGCGAAGGCCTCGTCATCCGCAGCCAGCCCGGGGCTGGCACTACAGTATCCTTTGTGATTCCTGAGCGGAGGCGGGAGTGATCCTGTAGTTATACAGCCCAGACTGTCGACCACAACACAAAGCAGCGATTCTCCAATACCGGGAGAACCGCTGCTTTTTTGAGTTTAGATATAATTTAGTATTTCAACTGATACAAACGGTAGATCAAGGCAGCCGCCTCTGCTTTACTGGCGGTCTGGGCAGGGCGGAAGCTCTGATCCCCGAAGCCTTCGAACAGATGCATACTCTTGGTCAACGCCACACTGGATGCCGCCCATTTCGATATTTTGGCTCCATCTGTGAAGGCTGCAATCACTGCTGCCGGCTGGGCAACAGCTGATTTACCGTTATACGCTGTAAGTGCACGTGCAAGCATTGTTGCAATCTCTTCACGTGTGATGGTTGCCTCAGGGTCAAAAGCAGCCGGTGATTTGCCGTTAATAATCCCGGCTGCATAAGCCGCAGCAATTTCATCCGCATAAGGATTCGTTGTCTTAATATCCTTGAACGGCAAGATTAGCCCTTCCCCATTCAGCCCGTAAGCTCTGGCGATCATTGCCGCAAATTGCTGGCGGGTAATCTTGTCAGATGGAGCGAATACTCCGCCCTCATCCACGATGCCCTTGGTCAGCAGGTAATTGATCTCTTTAACTGCCCAGTGATTGGCAGGCACATCTGTGAATGCAGCAGCTCCAAGCATCACCGTGTACTTGCTGAAGTGTCCTCTCGGCGCAGTTACAGTTTGAGTAACAGGATCATATTTACCCCCAACCGCTTCCCAGGTAAGACTCTTCTCATTCAGGACGTACACGGTCAGATTCTCCAGATTCGCCTCTGAATATTTCGAAATATCGATGGCTGATACATCAAAGGTCACATCGATCGGCTTAGCGAAGCTCTTCACCGGCTGGCCGCCAACAGAAGCACTGAATTCCATCACAGGGATGTTAGCCAGCGGTTCTGCCTGGCGGGGTTTGTTAATCACAGCATTCTGTACAACTTCTGCTGCCAGATTAATTTTCTGGCCTGCCTCAACCTTACCGAAGGTATCCGGCTCAATAGTAAATGCCGTCTGGTCCATTTGAATCTTCAATCCGGCAATATCATTCTCCCGCACCAGCGTGAGAATCTCGGATGGAAGTGTGGTATTCAGCTTATGAATACCTTTATCCACCGGAGGTACCTTCACCGTCAGGCTCAGCTTGAGGTCAGCAGCTGTTCCTGCCCCAAGCTTGCTTGTCAGCTCTCCAGCGACTGATGCTAATGCCTTCTTGGCCGTTTCAATCTGTGCGCTGATAAATCCCGAATCCAGCTGTGAAGAGACGGCATTTCCTTCTACACTTACATTTTCTTTGGCAATTGTAACTTCGCCAGCCTTGTTAAGCGCGGCCTGGCTGGAATGAATAACAGCATCCTTCAGCTTCTGAACCTCTTCAGCCGTGATGCCCTGCGCATTGCTCAGCACTGCAGCAGCATTATTAATAAGGGCCTGGGCAACTTCTACTGCCTTGCTGGAGCTATCCAGCTTGTTCAGTAAATAAGGCGCACTTCCTATCAATTGAGTAATTGAACTCACAATCTTCTGTTTCTCTGTGGAATCCTGAATAGTTCCCAGGAGCTGTGCTGCCGTATCCATAGCCTGAGACAGACTCTTACTGTTCTGTTCAGCTTGTTCAGGCGTATTAGCCGATTTGAGTGACTCGGCAATGCTGGACAGCGCATTCTGGGCAGCAGAAGCCTTCTCTGCTGCGGAGCTGGAGGTGTTCTTCAGCAAGTCCTGCAGCTTGTCATTCTGCTGCTGAACGTTCGCGTCAGTCCCTGTTACCGCAGCCGGAGCAGGAGCAGCCGGTGTTGCTGCAGGTCCAGGTGCTCCTGGCCCGCTGCCTCCTGGTGCCGGTGCAGGATTTGGATTCGTACCGGTATTGCCGCCGCTACCTCCATTATCGCTTCCCGGCGGGTTCGGGGCCGGATTAACCACAGTACCCCCAGTCGACTCCAGGATTACTTTTTTGTCCAGGGTATAGGTCTGTCCATCAATAGTCATCGAAGCTTTGATCACATAAGTACCGTCAGTCAAAAGCTTGTTATCTGTATTATCATAAGTAATTGCTCTTAGCGGGTATACCAGAAAGGCCTCTTTGGATAGCACTTTCCCCGCTTCGTTCTGAATCTCATAAGTAGCCTTGTCCGGGTACAGACTCATGCTGCCACTGCTTGTTCCGCCATTGGCAACCAGAATTTGCGGCTTCTTGATTTGTCCGATGGAGTTGCCTGCCGTATCGACCAGTCCAATCTCAAGCAAGGTCGAACCAGCGGGCCTGATTAATTTACCATTCTGCAACCCCACAATATCCAGCCCTTTCAAGGCCAGTGGCGTAATCTGGGTGAGTGTACCTGCCTGCAGCGTTCCAGGTGCGAAATGAATATCGTATTGGTATTCGATGGCACCCTTGATTTGGTCTACAGATACTACTACATCGCCAGGGGTAATTTGCACCTGATTGGCATTGAACGCATAGCCTTGGAGTGTCGATTGGCCCGGTGTCGTATATTTAACCGCATAGATGGTTCCCGATTCAGGCGCCACCAGCGTAGCCAGCGCGGACGCACTGTCATCCATCGACAAGCTATTGTCTCCTGCACCGATTACAACCTTATCACGGTATACAAAAGTGTCTGACCGGGTATGTGCCAGCATACTGTAGGTTCCTTGTGTTGCGTAGAAATAATTCTCACCTGCAGGATTGTTGTCGATCACATAAGGAATATAATCTGCCCCTGCCAAATCCTGGCGTACCACATACAGCTCATCTGTCGGCTGATCCAATATAACCTTGCTGACTTCCTGAAGCTCTTGTCTGGCGTCCAGCACCAGCGAATAATCCTTGCCGGGTTCTGTGTTAATGGAGCCAAACATGTAGTAACCGTATTTGGCCTCCACTCCGTTATGGCTTCGGTTATATCGCATGAAGTCTACATCTACGGATGAAGGAGAATCTACCACCAGGAATCCATGCGACCCAGGAGTGCGAATATAAGAATTGACAACGTAAGAAATCCCGTCGCTTCTTTTCACTGTAGCCTGGATATTCGCATCATCCAGCGGAACCCCGCCCGCATAGTTGCCGCCTTCAGCCTTATCGAGGCCCCGCACACGGATGACAGCCTGCGATTGCGGATTAATCACCGCTACGTTCACACTTTTAGATAAATAATCAGCTTTCTTAAAGTACAGCTCACCTATATAAACAGCCTTGTCAGCCGGAATGGTGAACGTTCCCTGCTCATCGGTGGTGCCAAGCACCTCCCCATAACCGCTGATTTGCACTCCAGCCACCGGTTGCCCCTGGGCACCCGTATCATGCTGGCGTACAGTAATCATTACCTTCTGCGCCTGGTCAACGGTCAGGTATGGCTTGTCTACCAGATCCACCAACTTGCCATCATTGTCTCTAATCTCTATATCCAATTCGTTCTTCGGCAGAACCTTCAGCTCGGCCTCACTCAGCAATTCTCCCAGAACATAACCACCATTTTTATAAGTGTTTGGGAATAATTGAACCTTATACGTCCCTGATTTGGCAGGCTTCCAATTCCGCATGTTGATCCGCTGCAGCTTCCCTTCCTGTTCCTCAGTGGACCAATACAGAGATTCATCCGAGATCACTGCGCCGCTCTCATCTGTGATGATCAGCTTATAATTACTGCTGAGATCCAGACGATTCTCATACTCATCTGTCACTTTCACCAGAATATTCACACTCTCACCCAGAACAACCTGATTGCGGATTTCAGCCCCATCATAGTAACTGGAGCCTGGCACCAGGAGACTGATCCCGGCCTTAAAAGTACTGCCGCCACGGATGTTATACTCATCGTCAACCGGAGTGAAATACGAATTCAGTACAAGTTCATTCGGGTTGCTGCTAGAATCCGTACCGCCAAAAGTGGTGTTTGCCGTCAGACGGTGAATTTGTTCGCCCTTAGGTACATACAGATGATCATCTACGGCAAGACCCATACTGATCTGGTTATAGTTATATCTTTCGTTCAGATAAGAAATATTTATTTTACCATGTCCCATCCCCATAGCCGGTATCTGAAGTTGCAGCTTGCTGAAATCCCGGGAATGACCCTCATAGAATATTTCATGTTTTGCTTCGGTTGGCGTAATTTTATTACGGAATAAGATATTGACGCCGGTATCACGATTTCTTGCAAGCGACGTGAATTCATATTCCTTATTCTTCTCCAGATAGATACTTTGCCCGAAAAAGAGCTGAGAACCTCTAGCATCGTCAATCTGTTTGTACCTGGTATTATCAATGAGAGAATAGTTCTCTACATATACAGGCTCACCATCCAAGGAAGCACGGAAGCTAATCCGGCTGTAGTCACTGGCATCCTTGATGATTTCTTTGTGTAGCCCTTCTTCCGTTGCGTACAATGAAGAGGCAGGAATCTGGAACATATAAGCTTCACGGTTCTCAGTGGCTATATAAGCTTTATAGT
Source organism: Paenibacillus sp. FSL R7-0302 (assembly GCF_038006885.1). Classification (NCBI taxonomy): domain Bacteria; kingdom Bacillati; phylum Bacillota; class Bacilli; order Caryophanales; family Paenibacillaceae; genus Paenibacillus; species Paenibacillus sp. FSL R7-0302. The sequence continues at coordinate 734,334 of NZ_JBBOWB010000001.1, read as the reverse complement.
CTCCAGGCACCTCTCCCGTTCTGAATACCAGCACCGTATATCCCGGCACAGCAAACTGATTCGCCAATCCCCTGAGTCCGGAGTTGGTCAGAAACGGCTGGGTGAACAGCTTCCCCTTGGCATCCAGATAACGGACAGCCACCATATACGTACCCGCTTGCTCCCGGTCAGTTACATAGATAGGCTTAGCCTCATACTGTTCGCTTCCCTGCTTAAGCAATACGAACATTACCGGACTATTCATATATAATTGATGATTATCCCTAAGCTGAATCTGTCCGTTCGCATCCGTGGTATAGTTAAAGGACTGATAATTCATCCATACCGCCACAGATCCATTCACAAGCGGAACACCATTATTCAGGATGGTAAGCCTTACATTCTTATCATCGCTGCGGACCTCCGATTGTGTAGCACTTTCATATGTATTGGAATCCTTCGTCATCCGTTCTACAGAGATATCAATGCCCGTAGCTGAAGGCACACGGATGCTCTGCGGAGGTGTCATCACCAGCCCCTGCCCGCCCGTATATTCGGCATGAAGAGAATATTCTTCACCGGCAGCCAGCCCTTCAAAAGAAAGATAATTGTACTCCATAGAAGTATACACTGCATCCAGCACAGTCAGCTTGGCTTCACTTCTCGCCTTCACCTTACTGGCTATCTCCACATCTTCTTTCATAAGTACGAACTTAACCTCATTCAGAACCTTCAGATCGCTATAAGTCACATCTACTACACTATTGACCATAATCTTTTGTGTGCCGTCCGGGAGCCGGTCATTCGAGACTACCCCTGCCCTGAACGAGGCGGCTGATACCTCAAGCACACTGAATAACGATAATAATACAACCAGAACCATGGAAACTGCCGTTCTTAATTTCTGCGAATACATACTTCATCTCCTTCTCCCCAGTTCAATCAACACATTTTACCTTATAGTTATATTATTACTCCCTCCCCAGTTAATCCTATTAAGAAGACTCACAACAAGGATGCTACATTTTTTTCGCGAAAATGTCTATTACTTCCTTAACAGGGACCCGGAAAGTTAACTTTACGCCGGGGGTTTGTCACATTTTGTCTGAAATAAATTCCAAAAACATACAAAAAAAAAAGACGAAGACCCCAAGGTCTCCGCCGTTTCAATTCTACTATTCCTCACAACCCCAATCCCGCCGTCTCCCGCTTCAGCCACACCCGGTGCTCCTCATCCAGCAGCGGAGCCAGCTTATCGTACACCTCAGCATGATAATGGTTCACCCAGTCCAGCTCCTCCCTGCTTAGCATAGAAGGCTCAATCGCCCGGGTATCTATCGGCAAATAACAGAGGTCTTCAAACTTCAGGAATCTTCCGAACTCCGTAGTCACATCCTCCGTAATCAGCAGCGTGTTCTCCGTACGGATACCATGACGGCCTTCCTTATAGACTCCCGGCTCTACCGTGATGATCATCCCAGGCTCCAGGACAACAGGATTCGGCTTGAAGCTAAACCGCTGCGGCTCTTCATGCACATTGGAGTAATAGCCCACACCATGTCCGGTGCCGCACTTGTAATCGAGGCCATTGTCCCACATCGGCTTGCGGGCGAGAATGTCGAGGGTAGATCCGGTGGAGCCATAGAGGAACTTGGCCGTAGACAGCGCAATCACAGACTTCAGCACCAGTGTAAAATCTCTCTTCTCCTCATCCGTCAGCGCGCCAAGCGCCAGTGTGCGGGTAATATCCGTTGTCCCGTTCTGGAAGTGCGAGCCCGAATCCAGCAGATACAGGCCTCTGGCTTCCAGCTCTACCGGATGATCGGCGGACGGAGAGTAGTGCATCATCGCAGCATTCGCGCCGTAAGCAGAGATACTGGAGAAGCTTAGCTCAGCGAATAACGGCTGCTGCCGGCGCAGCTCCAGCCCCTTCTCATCGGCTTCAAGCTCAGTCACCGGACGAAGCGGAACCGTCTCCTGCAGCCATTTGAACAGTCCGACCAGAGCGGCCGCATCCTTCAAATAGACATCACGGATATTCCGGATCTCCACCTCGTTCTTGATCGACTTAAGGGCCACCACAAGACCCGGCGCTTCAATGATACGAGCGGCGTCCGGGATCGCAGCCGCCAGACTATATCCGGTTTTATTCGGATCGTACAGCACGGAGGCCGCTTCCGGGAGCGTCTGCAGGAACGGTAGGATGTCATCATACTCCCTGATCTCCACGCCATCCCTGGCCAGCGTATCCTTATCTTCCGGGGTGGCTTTATGTCCTCCGGCGAACAATATTGCGTTATGTACCCCCACTATGGCAAAAGCAGTCACATACGGATTGAACGGGATATCCCGTCCCCGGATGTTGAACAGCCAGCACAAATCATCCAGCGCGGACAGCACATAATAATCAGCGCCTTGACGCTTCATGGCGAGCCGAACCTGCTCCAGCTTGTCCACCCGGCTGAGGCCCGCATATTGTTCATCATGCAGCATTAGCGGCTCGGCCGGAATGGCCGGTCTGTCCGTCCAGATCGCCCCTACGGGGTCGAGGTCAGTGATCGTCTGAATCCCTTTATCTGCGAACTTGACCTGCAAGCCCTTCATGGCGGTTACGGACAACGTTCTGCCGTCAACGGCCATACGTGCGCCCTGCGGCAATTGCTCGGCCAGCCATTCATCCCATTGCGGGACGCCCGGCTCAGCCATACGGAACAGACGGATACCGGAACCCTCCAGCTCCCGCTCCGCCTGAATATAATACCTGCCATCCGTCCACAGACCCGCATCCGTTGCCGTAATCACAGCCGTTCCGGCGGAACCGGTGAACCCGGTAATCCAGCGGCGGCTTTTCCAGTGCTCCCCCTCATATTCACTGATGTGAGCATCCCCGCTGGGTACCACACAGGCCTCTACCCCGCGCTCCGCCATCCATTCTCTTAGCTTATGTACTTTCTCCTTAGGCAACATACCAGCATCTCCTTCTCTCTATCTAGTCTACTGAATCATCATACACCTGCATTTCCTATAAAAAAAGATGAAGACCCTTAGGTCTCCATCGTCTCATTATCCTCTTTCCGTACCAGCTTCCGCCGCTGCTTCCCCTTCTTGATCCACAGCCGCTCCTGGTCATCCCGATAGAATCTGATCCCGAACAAGCGCAGCGGGGTCCACATTTCCCTAAAATAATAATTGGGCATGGTCCATTTCTCCCAGACTATAAATAGATTTGCTCCTAATTATAGACCGGGATACCTGGTTTGTTTGTCGCATTGTGGAGACGGAGCCTTAAGGTTTACCACCAGTTTCCCAAAATCGCCTTATCTGCGGAACCAGCGCTTGATCCGCTCCAGTGAACCCATTGATTTATAGGTATGCTCCAATTTGAACTTTGTATTGTTCGTTCTCTTCTTCATTTGCTTGATTCCGATGCTGCCCAAACAGATCGACACATTTGATTACATTGCTCTCGTTATTGATTCTAGCGGAGGTTTCCAAACTTTGCAGGATAAATCCAATTCCTTCTTTGCGCTTGTTATTTAAATAATAGGCTGCTAATTCAGCGAGGAATTGAGTGTGTTGGTCCAACATAACCTGCCTATTATAATCGCCAAATTCTGTAGAATACGTCCGGTATGGAATATAGGCAGCAAATCGCTCCAGAATAGAATCAACATTCCAATTGTAGCGGTTAGCAGATGTGATAATATTGTGTAAAGCTATGAATATCTCATCTGGTCGCTCAGAGATAAATTCGACATATTCAGAGAGGGCCTCATATTGGCCTCCCATCACCCGATGGAGCAGTCTGTTTGCGGTACCCCACTCCTGGAACTGAGCCATAGTCCGCTTCACTTCTTCATTGTCCTCCTGTATCCAGCTCCCATCCATATAGAGGAACACCCAATCTAATGCCGATTGATAGTCTCCTAATTTCTCATACACAGTTGAACGGATAAGCTGAGCGTAAAGGATATAAAAGTACAGGGGTTTCTCGGTTTTTTTCTCGTTACTCTCTCTACGGTCCGACTTAAGCTGAAGATTATAACGAAGAGTTGCTAAACGCAGCATTTTCTTCGCCAATTCATCCACTTTATGCCACCGATGCATTGTAGCATATACATGACCCAAATGCTTCAACCCGTCCAATTGATCCGCTTCATCCAGCCGGTCTAGGTAACATTCGAAGAGTAGCGCCGCCTGCAAATTCTGCGTCTGGTCATCACCAATGGCGATACGGAACAGACGGTATTGGCATACCGCGAGCCTCTCGGAATTCTGGTACTTCTCGCTGGCACTCACATTCTTATACAGCAATTCAGCAGCTTGCCACAGCCCCTCTTGAAACAGACCTTCGGCCACTTCGAACAGCATTGGGGCATAGACCAGATTCTCCAGCAGATTCTGAACCACCTTTTCAACACAATCCAGACGGCCCAGTTCAGCCGATCGCACAAGAAAAGGCCGCAGACGCCGCCAGGTGGGTGACGAGAAATAGAAACATTCATCCACATATAAGCTGTAGAAATGATCCTCCGGCAGATCCATCGCCTTGGTGATTCGCTCCAGATGGTTCATCGCAATGGGCTGCTGACCACTAAGTATCCGGCTGAGCGTTCCTGAATTAATTCCGGATTGTCCCGAGAATTGATGAATAGACATTCCCTTCTGCGACAAATGCAACGCTAATAGATCGCGAATCATAGTTCTAGTAGTAGAAACCACGCAAACACCACCTAACTGGAATCCAAATATTATTTATTCTATAGATGTAATAATATGTCACATAATTCCAATGGTCAATAACGTAGACTGCTGCAGATTAGTCTAATCCGTGAACTACAGGCAATCGGTTTGCCATGATGGCAAAAAAATAGAGACCCTAGGGGTCTCATAAGGTCTCTGTCATCCGATATCACATTTGCGTAGCCGCTTCTTCCTCCGGTGTTACCACCGCTTCACCCATTGCCAGTCCTCGTACCCCGTTACCTGCGGAACCAGCGCTTAATCTGTTCCATCGCCCCTTCGCTTCCGGGCCATTATAGCCGAAGGCATTGCCAATCATCTTAATGTATTTGCTGCCCGGTAAGCATTAACCGCCATAACCGTGGCCCATAGTTTGAATCAGAGTTGGAGTACTGATGCTTGCTACAGGCTCAGTAGTACCAACTGTTATAATAATTGCAATAGCCAGACTACAGGAAGCTAGAAGCTTGAACAATTTTCTTTTCATGTGAATCCTGCACCTCCCTAATTAGAAGTTTGTATTGCTCCTTCTCTTCTTCATCCGCCAAATGCCGATGCTGTTCGAATAGATCAACACATTTGAGGAGATTGCTCTCGTTATTGATTTTAGCAGATGATTCCATACTTTGCAGGATGAATCTAATTCCTTCTTTGCGCTTATTATGTAGATAATAGAATGCAATTTCAGCAAGAAATCGTGAGTATTGACTGGCTATGACTTGTTTGTTATGAAGAATCCCATACTCTGCAAGATTTGTCCGGTAAGGAATATAGGAAGCAAATCGCTTCAAAATATAATCAACATTCCAATCATAGCGGTTAGCCGATAAGATAATATTGTATAACGCTATAAATATCTCATCTGGCCGGTGGGAAATATATTCGACATATTCAGAGAGCGCCTCATATTGTCCGCCCATCACCCGATAGAGCAGTCTGTTTGCGGTGCCCCACTCCTGGAACTGAGCCACAATGCGCTTCACTTCTTCATCGTCTTCCTGTATCCAGCTTCCATCCATATAGAGGGATACCCAATCTAATGCCGAATTGAAATCTCCTAATTCCTCACACACAGTTGAACGGATAAGTTGAGCGTACAGAATATAGAAGTACAGGGGGTTCTCAGTTTTTTTCTCGTTACTCTCTCTACGGTCCGAATGGCGCTGAAGATTATAGCGAAGAGTTGCTAATTGCAGCATCTTCTTCGCGAGTTCATCCACCTTATGCCACCGATGCATTGAACCATAGACATGACCCAAATGATTTAACCCATCCAATTGATCCGCTTCATCCAGCCGGTCCAGGTAACATTCGAAGAGATGTGCCGCCTGTAGATTCCGCGCCTGATCGTCACCAATGGCGATACGGAACAGACGGTATTGGCATAACGCGAGTCGCTCGGAATTCTGATACTTCTCACTGACACTCACATTCTTATACAGCAATTCAGCAGCTTGCCACAGCCCCTCTTGAAACAGTCCTTCAGCCACTTCGAACAGCATGGGGGCATAGACCAGATTCTCCAGCAGATTCTGAACCACCTGTTCAACGCAATCCAGACGGCCCAGTTCAGCGGAGCGCACAAGAAAAGGCCGCAGACGCCGCCAGGTAGGTGACGAGAAATAGAAACATTCATCCACATATAAGCTGTAGAAATGATCCTCCGGCAGATCCATCGCCTTGGTAATTCGCTCCAGATGGTTCATCGCAATGGGCTGGTGACCACTTAGTATCCGGCTGAGCGTTCCTGAATTAATTCCGGATTGTCCCGAGAATTGATTAATAGGCATTCCCTTTTGCGACAAATACAACGCTAATAGATCGCGAATCATAGTTCTAGTAGTAGGGACCACGCAAACACCACCTAACTGGAATCCAATATAATTTCTTTTATAGTTGTAATAATATGTCACATTATACCAATGGTCAATAACATTGAATACTGTAGATTAGTACAATCCGTGAACTACAGGCAACCCGTTTGCCATATGAGGGCAAAAAAAATAGAGACTCTAGTAGTCTCATAAGGCAGGGCCACCCATTCGATTCAAATTCCCCATCATCACCTCTATCTTGCTCATAACAGCATCCCGTAGACTTTGAGGCTCCATCGCTTCAATAATCGGTCCATAAGAGAGAAAATAATTTGAAAGCCAATCTCCTTCGGGCATGGATGCGATAACAGTAAAAGATCCATATTCATGTTTTGTTATTTCTTTTTCACTAAAGTCATCGTATATCCTATACGCTCCCGCCGGAGAGATTTTTAACCGAATATCAATAAATTTCTGTAAATGATTATCTGTCCCTTCAGCCGCAGATTCCACTGATGTCTCTTGCTCAAAAACCTCTTCAGTGATTTCAATATTAGCCATACGGGATATTTTGAATGTTCTGTATGTCCTTTTATCATAGCAATACGCTTTCAAATACCATGCCTTATCCTTGAAAATCAACTTAAGCGGCTCAACCCTGCGCAAGCTTTTCACACCTGAGGTATTGAAATAGTCGAATATAATAATATGTTTGCTTATAATTGCCACTTTTATTGCATTGAAATTTTCTTTGTTTCGTTCATTACTTCCCCAGGGTGAGAAGTCCAATTCAATCCAATTCACATCACTCTTTTTGAAAAGGCTGCTTAATCGTGAAAGAATAGTATTAATTTCCGGATACCGCGCTGCTGATAGATTCTGCAAGGCGAGCAGTATTTCATCCTGTTCTTTTTCAGAAAGTAATGACTTATTGAGTATAAATTTGTCAAGAATGACGATTCCGCCGCCTCTGCCTTGATTCGTATAGACAGGTATGCCAGCGCTGCTTAATGTCTCAATATCACGATATATGGTTCTAACCGATACTTCAAAACGGTCGGCAAGCTCTTTCCCTGTAGTTTCTTTTTTCTCAAGTAAGTAATAAACAATGCCGAAAAGTCTGCTGATCTGCATTAAAGCACCTCAATTCAAGTACAGTATATCGTTCTAAACACGACACCAGTGTGTCATATTGACATATTTTTTAACACAAAACCAGACGGACTGTTGTCAGGTTTTGTCCTTTATATTAAGAAGTGTACAATCGACTGCGGCGTTGTCCGCACACTATAAAGGAGAATGATGATTATGATAAACAAAATTCAATTACCCCAACCGGTTGAGGAACATTTTCATGCGACCAATACAGATGATCCCGCGGCCTTCCTTTCGATCTTTGCCGAGGATGCCGTTGTTTTTGACGCCGGCAAAGAATATCACGGGAAAACCGCTATCAAAGAGTGGAGCGACCACGACTATTTCGGAGTAGACTTAAGACTAGAAATCATAAATGTCGTTCAAAATGCCAAGGAGATCGTGGTTACCGCAAAATCAGACGGAAATTACGACAAAACCGGACTACCGGACCCCCTTTATTTTGATTTTCATTTTACTGTGGATGGAGATAAAATTACACGCCTGCACAATGTTCTTTCCTCTAACAGTAGGGCAATTTCTTTGCCACAGCCTATTGCAGCCTATTATCATGCCTCAGATATCTTTGACGGTGACCTTCTCGCTAACTGCTTTGCAGAGGATGCCATATTAGTTGACAATGGAGAAGAATTTCATGGTCCCGAAGTTATCAGCAAGTTCATTGTGAAGGCAAACAGAGACGCTGCGGGTAGGACTGAAATCACCAATTGTGCGGAGAAAAATGACGAAACGGTTGTCACCGCCACCATTTCAGGTAATTTCAAAGGCAGTCCAATTCCACTGGATTTCCGTTTCAAGCTTAATAACGGGAAAATCAAAGCCTTGAATATCGTAGGGTAAATAAAGAACAAGAGCAAGTTATCGAAAAGATAACCTGCTCTTGTTTGCATAGTAACTTGACATTCCAAATGAATTTACGTACACACAGTAGTCTCATAAGGTCTCTGTTACCTGCGGAACCAGCGCTTAATCTGCTCCAGCGCCCCCTTCGCTTCCGGGCCATTATAGCCGAAGGCATTACCAATCATCTTGATATATTCGTTAAACGTCGTCTCCCGGCTATACCGGTCACTCCACCACGTCTTCGCGTTATAGCCCGAATCCGCCCCGATATAAGTCAGCGCAATCCCCGACTTCCTATACACATGATCGAAGATAAACTTCACCCGCCGCATATGAAAATCCGACGACACCACAATCGCTGACTTGAATCCCTCCTGCTGCATGATCGGAAGCGTGAGTTGCGCGTTTTGGTAGGTGCTCTCGGCAGCGTCCTCCGTCCAAATAGCGGATTCCGGGATGCCCAAGGAGAGGGCCGTTTCGCGCATGTCGCCGGCAGGGCCGGTGATCTCTTTAGCGTTAGACAGCAGGATCTGCGGCGCGTAGCCTTCTTGAAACAGCTGAACCCCTTGCTCCACCCGCCCTCCCCCGCCGCTGAGGATGATGATAACGTCTGCTTGCTTGGAAGTGTCGGATATAATCAAAAATCTTCCCGCAAAAATGGAAAGAAGCACTACTATAATGAAAAGACCAAAAAGGGGTTTGAGTATTCTTTTTCTTTTGTTAATAATCATAAGATTTAGGTGTTCACTTTTCTTCTACCAATTGACTCGTATACTAACCCATTTTTCTCCACCTCAGTAAGGGAATAGCAGTTTCGCCCATCAAGTATAAGTGGATTCTTCATCAACTCTTTATATTTATAAAGTGGAAAATTCTTAATCTCTTCCCATTCCGTAAAGATAAAACACATATCAGCATCTAATAAAGTATCTTCTATTGATTCACAGTAATTAATTTCATTAGGAAACAGTTTTCTAAAATTATCTGCCCCCACAGGGTCCCAGGCCTTAACATGAGCGCCATCCTCAAGTAGCAATGGGATATTTACTAAAGAAGGAGCATCTCTTAAATCATCCGTACCAGGCTTAAAAGTTAAGCCTAACACAGCAATATTAAGGCCACTAAAACTATCATAATATTTCCTGGATTTTTTTATAAGTCTTATTTTTTGATTCTCATTTACTTCAATTGCAGCCTTTACTGTTTTTAATTCATAATCATTAAAGCTGGCAAGCCAATGCAAAGCTTTAGTATCTTTGGGAAAACACGAGCCGCCATAACCTATACCAGCACTTAAGAACCTATCACCTATCCTTGGATCCATTCCCATTCCAGTAGCAACATCCTCAATGTTAGCTCCAACAATTTCGCAAAGATTAGCCATTTCGTTAATATAAGATATTTTCAAGGCTAAGAAATCATTAGCAGCATACTTAATCATTTCTGCACTTCTACGATCGGTAACTACAAAGGGAATATTAAATTCACTATACATTTCTTTCAATAATCTCTCTGCACTTTTTGACTCGACACCTAATACTATTCTTGTAGCATTCAGGGTGTCTTTAACTGCGGTACCTTGAGATAAAAATTCAGGATTAGAAGCAACTTCAATAGTTACATTATGGTTCTTATTTTCTTTTATAATTTGTTCAACTTTGTCATTAGTTCCTACTGGAACAGTTGACTTAACAATAACAATACAATCCTTTTCTACTGTTTGTGCTATTTGCCGAGCAACCTCATATACATATTTTAGATTCGCTGATCCATCTTTTTTTTCGGGGGTACCTACCCCAATAATAATAATTTGTGCATTGCTGTATGCCTTTTGAAAATCAGTTGTATAAGTAATACTCTCTTTATTTTTCTTCATAAGTACTTCTAGACCAGGCTCGAATATTGGAGAGACACCATTTTGCATGAGAGAGATTTTTTCTTCATCGATATCTAAACAAGTTACATTATTTCCTCTTTCAGCTAGACAAACTGCTGTTACTAGTCCTACATATCCTGTCCCTGCTACGGAAATCTCCACTCTAATCAGTCCTTAAAATATAATAAAAATCTTTATACAGTATGTTTACAATTCCTTTTTCCGATTTAAAAATATCATCGGATTGAACGATTTCAATACCATTTCAAAGGAAATTCTGGTTCTTTTAAAGAACCCAAAAATAATAATGTTGGCAAAAAATTGAGCCATTAAAGTAGCTATAGCTGCACCATACGCACCATATCTTGGAATAAGAAAGAGATTCAAAGTAAAGTTGATAATCAGTCCGCTAAAAGTTTGAATTAATGAATATCTTTGGAGTCCCTCACAAAGTAACCATATTGAACGAGCTGAACCAATAGTTGCAAAAACACCTGTCCATACACTAACTGATAATATCCTATATGCGCCAATGTATTCCTGACCGTATAACAATGTAATTGCAGGCTTAGATAAAAGTAGAATAATTAAACCAAAACAAATTCCAATCCAAGTAACTATCGAATACAACAGCTGCAGTGACTTCAAATAGCTTTTTTCATTAATTTTTCGTGTACTCATTATGACCGGTCTAAATGATGTAATAACCGCCATCGGCACAAAATACCACATTTCAGCAATTCTTACTGCTGCTGAGTAGATCCCCAAAACTCCCTTGTTTGGGAACATATATCCTAACATTACTTGGTCTAATCTCATATATAAAGTAATCATTAATCCTGAAATAATTAAGTACCAGCTCTGTGACATTATGTTTTTAGCATAAAAAAGATTAAATCTCCAATTAGACTTGCTTTCTCTGATTTTAAAATATGCAATTAATAAAGCAAAACTAATTATTATTGCATCAACGGTATAAATACAAGCAAAAAGAATTAAATTCCCTTTTAATAGCACTAATAATATCTTTAATATAGAAGTAATGATTGTTACTACCATTCGAATGATAGAAGAAACTTTAGCCTTTTGATGAGCTTGAATCCAATATTCAATAACATCTAAGGATTTAATAGTCATTGAAAATGACATAATTAGAACTATAATTTGTAAATTATAATCCTTAGGTTCAATTAATCTAATTATTAGTGTCGTGAATATTGTTAAGAATACCCCACCAAATATTCGTAGAAAAAGACTAGTACATAATATCGTTCCTTCATCAAACTCCTTTTCAACTAAAGACTTTACCGTCAAAACTTCTAAACCTAAAGTAGAAAAAGCAGTAAATAAAGAAACGAAAGCTAAAGCATAATTAAACTGCCCAAATTGCTCTGGCCCAAAATAACGAGCTGTAATTGCGCTAACAAATACTCCAAGTAGCAATGTGAAAATTTTATCACTTACCAACCAACTAGAATTATTTATAATTTTTTTAGCTTTATCATTTTTTATTTTGTGTATCCCGAGTTTCTTATATAATATTTTCAGACTCAATTTCAATATCCACCCTTCTCTTAAGTAAATTTATTCAAAGGATGGTTGAATAAGGCTTGTGTCTTTTTAATTGTTTCATCATTATTTAGATATTGTTTTCCATAATCATATGCTTTTGTTGACATTATCTCGTATTGAATTTTGTCCATGCCCACGCATCTTTCCAATATACTAATAATTTCATTTTGAGAATCTAATGAAAGGTCCCAACCACAACCCTTTTCCTCCAAAGATCTCCATGGCGTTTGATCACTAATGATAACTGGACACCCAACTGTCAATGCCTCTATTATCACATAACCAAAGTTTTCGCCATGTGTCGGTAGAAAAAAGAAATGATTTTCTGCTAATCTTTTATATACGCTATTGTGATCTATACTTCCCTCGTAAATGACTTTAATATTATTAGGCATACCACTTATAACATTTTTACATTTTTCCCAATATATTTTGTCTTCAATAGGCCCAAAAATGCTAAAAATCACTCTTCCTTTTACTTTTCTTAATAATTCTAATGCACCAATTAAATTCTTCTTAGGAGAAATTCTCGAAAGAAAAATCAATCTCACTTCACCAACATTTTTATTAAATCTTTTATTTTGAAAAACATCTTCAATATAAGAAGGAATCTCTGGAGCAACTTTCACTTCAACATATCTACCTATTTGATTCTCTATATCCTGAACCTCGAAATTACTTGAAGCTTGCCAGAGTATATTTTTGTATAACCCCAGTATCCTGGACAAATTAATAAATAGTTTTTTTTTATTACTTTTTAAGTTTAATGCCCCATTTGAGAATTCTCCTCTTGGAGCCAACACTATACTTTTATTTCTAAGCAACCTCATTTTTATTAGAATCAAGGGCAATATTGTAAACTTCCAAGAAAAAAAACTATTAAAATAAAATAAATCAAAATCCTTATTTTTAAGAGTTTTAATCAAACTAAATAAGGATAGAAGGCCAGGTTTTGAATAATAAACTTCAGTGCCGTTGAGCTGTGTCCATTTATCATTCTCAATTCCCTGATATTTTGTTTTGTCGCCCAGATCTCTATCAGAAGTCACAATTGAAAATTCAAAGTCATTTTTAAGAGCTTTCACAGTATTCTCTATGCAACGTATTGGCCCTCCACCTTTATATCCAGGAAGATAATAAGCACTAAACACTAATATTTTTTTCATTTTTCTCACCTAACATATTTTTTTTATCTACAATTAAACTATAAGAAAGTAATATTAAAAATAAAGCTAATAGTTTCTGTTCATCAATTAGAGTATTAATAGAGAATGCTACAATTGCTGGAATTAAAAAGAAATACCTTTTACCTTTAAACATATTATTAAAGAAAAATTTCAAAATCCCTAAATATGCAACAATTCCATAAGAATAAATCATTCGAAAATGATCGCTATGAGGCTTAAATATGTTCCCATTAATTAAAAGTATATAGCCCTCTCCCCAAAGATAAGGAGTAAAGTTTTTTAAAGTTAATATATATCGGTCTAGTCTTCCTTCTTTGTTATCAGAACTAACATTTTGAATTCTACTGAAAAAATAATCTAAATAAGGTGTAATAGTAGTCTTATATTGTGCAAATAATGTGTATATTAATATTAATGAAATGCCAACTGTTATAATTTGAGTTTTGCTTACACGTTTTTTGTATATTATAAAATTTATAATTTCAAAACCTAAAATCATTAAAAATATTAATAACAAAGCGTTACTTTGAATAGCAATTAGATTAATAGGTACTGACAGTATGGTTACCAGTTTCTCTACTAACTTTAAATTCATGTTGTATAACATAAATATTACAACTATTGCATACAAATAACCTGCGGTGTTTGGATCAGTGAACATATAACTGAATCTATAATTATAAAAAATATCTTCTATTCTATTTGCACTCGATTTATAAATCAGCATTTTTAAATCAACAAGATAATTCGGATTAATCATAAATAAAATAGATAAAACAGTAAAATAAATCACGAAAACCAAAAACACACTTTTAAAACTTATATCTATAGTTTTTAATATATATCTATAATAAAAAAAATAAGAAAATGTGGTTATTAATTGTAATCCTCTTTTCAAATTTTCAAGTAAATATTCTGAGCGATCATAAGTGAATAACCCAATTAAAATACTTATTGATATCATTACCGTAACTATTAGAAACAATAAAAAATACTCTTCTCTTACACTTTGCTTCACCGTTAAAAGATTAAGAATTAACACTATTGGTAAACTAAACGGGATAATAAATATAGGAAAATATGGCAATATCAATATATCAATTAATATTATTATTGGTAAACTTTTTGAAATTAACGATTTCTCTATATTTAACTTTTTACTCATATGGTTCTCCCTAAACTCAAACATTTTTTTTCATTTTATTGTCTATAATAGTCGAAAAAAAGTCCAATATTCTCTTTGAATGTATCTCACTTTCAAAAGAATTTTTCCCTCTATTCCAAGCCGACAACCCCATTTTTTCGCGATCATTATCACTGTAATTTATTAACTCCTCAAGAGCATTTGCAAATATTAATGGATTATTTGGTTTTACAATTAATCCATCTACTTCATGTCTTACATACATGGAAATATCTCCTACATCGGTGACAACTATAGGTTTTCCCAATGACATATATTCTGGTATTTTTTGAGGAAAGCCCGCCTTTGCGAACCTCATATTAGGTCTTGTTAAAATTAAAATATCACAATTAGAGAAAAAAACTGGGATATCTTCTTGATTAATCTTCCCCATAATCACAATTTTTTCAGATAATAATTTATTGGAGTTGACTATTTCTATGACTTTTTTCAAGTGACCACTTCTACCATCGTCACCAGCAAGGTAAAATTTAAAGTCACATTTTTTTTCAGAGAGTATATTAATAGCCTGAATCATTTCGTATATTCCATCTTTTATAGAAGGAGTACCGTAATAACCAATCTTTATAGGGTAATTGTTATCTTTTTTCTGTTCTGAAACTACTGGTAAATTATTAAATTCACCAATTGAAGGAACCCTCAATAACGGCAATGATGTTTTTTTATAATATTTTTCAAGATATGAACTAATAACTAATAATCCATCCACTCGTTTATTTATTACTCGCATATAATATTCGTGATCCCAAGAGAGAGGATGAAATGCACCACCATGAAACACAAAACTGCTAAACCATTCCATCACATCATTAACAACTGGGACACCATATTTTCTTGCTACTTTAAAGATACTTCTGAATGCAATATTAAAATTCCCGCTGTACAGAATAATGTCTATTCCTTCTAATTTAATTAGGTTTTCAAGACTTTTTGCACTTTCGTTATATGCTTCTATTAAATTCAAAGAACTAGTTAAGTATTTTTTTTGAGTTGTCTCTCTCTTTATAACCGATTCATATCTAATACCTTCAAATTCATAATTATCATTTTCTATATTGTAATCATCTTCCCTTGGTACATACGGTAATTGCGATATTACATAAACTTCAGTATTTAATTTTTTTAATGATTTAGCTAACAACCTATAACGAGCCCCAGCTGCATCTCCGTATGGAAAAAGAAATCCACCAACTATTGCAATTTTCATAATATCACCAACTCTTTATAAATCAATTGATTAATCTCCTCTACTCTTGATTCCCATGTTGCATTTTCACAAATATCCAAGGCTTTTTCAAAGTAAATGTAATCCCAATTATTATAGACAGATGTCAAAAATGAATTGAGGGAATTATTTTCTTTGTATATATTCACAAATTCATTATACGGACTTGGCCAATCAAAGAATGGAGTTGCAACAATTGGTTTACCCATCGATAAATATTCTAAAAACTTTAGAGCAAATCTATATTCTCCTACCTTATCGCACTTATAAGGAATCAAACAAACATCTAACTTAGATATTTCTAACATCATTTGTTTTTTATTTAGATTTCCAATGTAAGATACTCTATCATGATTAAAAAGTTCAGCATATAGATTCTTCATATTATGAGAAGATTCTATAATAGGCCCCCCAATGATTAATTGACAATTGGTATTTTTTATTATTTCATAAAAAAAATTCAAATCCAATGTGTTATTCAATGTCCCTATATAACCCACTGTGTCCATATTTTTTTTCTTCTCAAATCTCTTTGGGATTTCATTAGGCCATATACCATGAGGAATAAAATAACTATTCTCATTTATCTTCTTAAATCTCTCCATCAACTTGGGTGCAGTACAAAATACATAATCTACTTTTCTCGCCAAATCAACTTCATAATTCAGAAAAGCTTCTTCGCCAAAATAATCATTACAAAAGTAAATACTTTTAGAATCAGAGTAATATTTAGTTATCTTCTCTGCCGTAAAATCATATAACCATAACAAATCAGGTTTTCTTCCAATCTTGTTTTTGAGAAAATTATTTAATAACCTTATTCTTCTATTGTTATTCAATTTTTCTGAAACTCTAAATCTATGAGGTAATACAGATTTTCCAGTATGTAAGACGTATAAATTACTATTAATTTCTTCTAATTTTGGAGATTCGTATTTTTCTTTCCAAGATAAAGTTCTGTTTACCCATATAACTACATTATCTTTCGATAATTGGGTTGCATAATGATGCCTACCACGATGTGGTTCATTCCAAAGGCTCATTGTGAAAAATATTATCAATTTGTTTTTCATCAGAAACTCTCTTTCTTATTAACTTATTTATTCCACACTACCTTATTTACAATCCCTACATAACTCTGTATTATTTTAACAACCTTTACTGAAACATTATCATCTTTGTAATCAATAGCAATTTTAGTTTTAGCCCCTGCATTAGACAGTTCATGGCTTAATTCTATTCCTTGCAAAATTGTTTTTTCATTTATTCCACCAATAACTATAGTTCCCTTATCAAGAACTTCTGGTCTTTCAGTTGAAGTTCTTAATAATACTCCGTTAAACCCTAGCATGGCGCTCTCCTCAGACAAAGTGCCGCTATCTGAAAGCACACAATAACTATTTTTTTGAAGCTTATTATAATCTAAAAAACCAAATGGCTTAAGATTCTGTACTAGTGGATGAAACTTGAAATTACGTTGTTCTATATACTTCATGCTTCTAGGATGTGTAGAATAAATCACTGGCATTTGATAACGTTCAGCAATTTTATTTATTGCAGTCATCAATGACATGAAATTTTGCTCATTATCAATATTTTCTTCACGATGAGCTGAAACAATTATATACTTCCCCGACTCGAGATTTAATCGTTCAAGAACATTACTTGCATCGATCTTATCCATGTGCGCTTGAAGAACTTCCTGCATTGGGGACCCAGTAACAAAGATATGCTCTTTACGGAATCCTTCCGATAGAAGGTATCTCCTGGAATGCTCTGTATAAGGCAGATTAATATCCGAAATATGGTCAACAATCTTACGGTTGATTTCTTCAGGGACATTTTGATCAAAACATCGATTCCCTGCTTCCATATGGAAAATCGGTACCTTAAGTCTTTTTGCAGCTATCGCACTAAGAGCACTATTAGTATCACCTAAGATAAGCAAAGCATCAGGTTTTTCCCTTTCTAAAACTTCAAATGATTTTGCTATTATATTCCCCATCGTTTCGCCAAGATTTGTTCCTACTGCTTCGAGGAAGTAGTCGGGTTGCCGAAGTTCAAGTTCATTGAAGAACACTTCATTTAATGTGTAATCCCAATTCTGTCCAGTATGAACAAGAATGTGATTGAAATATCTATCACAAGCTTTAATACACTCAGACAAACGAATGATCTCTGGTCTAGTGCCCAGGATTGTCATGACTTTAAGCTTTTCCATTTTTTAAACCTCCAAGTAATAAGTATCTGGCTTATCGGGGTTAAACAATTCATTAGCCCAAAAAAGGGTGATTACATCAATGGTACCAGTATTAGTAATAGAATGTGTATAACCAGGAGGAATATCTATCACTCGCAAAGATAGTCCATTTACCGGATATTCTAAGATTTTCTCATCTTCAATCCGGCGGAATTTCACAACAGCTTCTCCTTCAATAACAAGGAACTTCTCCACCTTAGTATGATGCCAGTGGTTACCTCGGGTAATACCTGGCTTAGTACGAGAAATAAATACCTGACCAGAATGTTCAGTTTTAATAAACTCAGCTAACCAACCTCTGTTATCATGCTTCATTTCCAAATCGTATCCGAAATCATCTTCAGGCATATATGAGAGATAAGTACTATATAGAAAACGTTCAAAATCACTTTTCAAGTCTGAAATTACAAGTGTATGCCTGCTTGATTTAAAGGAAACTAAGCTTGCTTCAATATCTTTAAGCTTAACAATAAAGGAACGCGGTATATCACGGTAATCACTTATACTTGATGTATCTGCAGCATCCATCGTGTCTATGAAGGATTCAACAACATCATCAATATAAACCAACTCAACTTCTGCTTCCGGATTATTCACTTGAATAGGTATTTCTCTGCTAATATTGTAGCACCAAGTTGCGACAACAGAATTATAGTTTGGTTTACTCCATTTTCCAAAAACATTAGGTAGCCTGTACACAAATGTATTTACTCCTATATTATGACCATAAGCCAAAACCGCTTCCTCTGCTGCCCGCTTGCTGCTCCCATATGGATTTTCTTGTTTAGCTTGAATTGATGAAGAAAGCAAAATAGGAGTCTTCTTTTGATTCGAGGATAATATATTTATTAAATGTTGGGTGGAACCCAAATTCCCTGTCATAAAATCCTCAGTATTCTCTGGTCGATTAACCCCGGCAAGATGGTAAATGAAATCAGCCTTTAAAGCGTACTCTTCTAATTCCTCAAGTGAGTTTTTGGAGTCGATTCTCATAACCTCTATATCTTCTCTTCTACTTATAGTAGCTACCAAGTTACGTCCAATAAATCCGTTAGCACCTGTTACCAAAACAGTTCTCATTATAGAATTCCCCTACCATTTAGTTCTTTTTGGATTAAATCTAGACTTAACAAGAGTTCTTTTATTCCTTGAACATCTAATCTTTCTGTATTATGCGAATTGTATTCCCAGCCTTCAGAAATCTCTCTATTACCTTCTTCAAAGAACTTGTCATAGTTTAAATCTCTGGTGTCTGCAGAAATCCGATAATAGCTGCCTAAGTCGTTAGCTTTAGCCATTTCTTCACGCGTCAGCAAAGTCTCATATAACTTCTCACCATGTCTGGTTCCAATAACTCTGGTTTGACTATCTGATTGAAACAATTCTTTCAGGGCGATAGCCAATTCCCCTATTGTTGAAGCGGGGGCTTTCTGAACAAAAATGTCCCCTTGTGCAGCTTTGTTAAAGGCAAACAATACTAATTCCACAGCATCCTCTAAGGACATAAGATATCGTGTCATGTCAGGATCAGTAATTGTTATATCCTCATAATTTTTGATCTGATCAATAAATAATGGAATCACAGACCCTCTGGAACACATCACGTTTCCATAACGTGTTCCACAGATTAATGTATCTTCAGGAGATACAGTTCTAGATTTAGCAACCATTACTTTTTCCATCATTGCTTTTGAAATACCCATAGCATTAATAGGATATACTGCTTTATCTGTTGACAAACATACAACTTTCTTTATTCCAAATGCTATGGCTGCATTAAGAACATTCTCAGTCCCGATAACATTTGTTTTGACAGCTTCCATAGGGAAAAATTCGCACGAAGGCACTTGTTTTAGTGCAGCCGCATGGAACACGTAATCTACATTGTGCATAGCAGACGCCACACTATTATAGTCACGAACATCTCCTATGAAGAATTTCACTTTATCATTTCTTAGTTCCTTACGCATATCATCTTGTTTCTTTTCATCTCTGGAGAATATTCTAATCTCACTAATTTCTGTGTCTAAGAATCTCTTCAGAACTGCATTCCCGAAAGAACCAGTCCCCCCAGTTATCAATAATGTTTTTCCAGTAAACATACCGTATACCCCGCATCCGTTATTATTTAATGAGCAACAATGATTTCGTAGGTTTTATCTACAGTGAAGTTTTCTTCCAGATAAGTTCTCCCATTAGATCCCATTTCTAGCCGTAACATCTGATTGCTACTCAAGGTAATTATGTTATCTCTGAAGCTTTCTAAATCCCCACTCTCAGACCATAATCCACATTTAGCTTCGTAAAGCATATCTTTAACATCTGTAATAACATCGGTTGCAGCTAAAACTGGTAATCCGAACTCCAAGTAAGAATTGATTCTTGAAGGAAAATTTGGGATGGTAAATCTTCTATCCAGGAACACGAGCCCCACATCGCTTACAGATAAAATTTCATCGAATTCATTCTTAGGCATATATTGTTCTAACCTTACATTTGTTTGTTTATTAACTGATATATGATTCTTTATCTTATCAAACTCAGTACCTGAACCTATTATTAGAAAATATATATTTTCTATATTTTTCATACTATTTAATGTATTAATTAAAAAATCCATACCCTGGGGTTTACCTAAATTCCCACCATAAATATAAACCACAGAACCTTTAGGAATATTGTATTTTAGTCTCAATTCTTCCCTTCTAGCTAGAGACTGACAAGGAACGTCAACGGGTTTAATAGAGTTAGGACACACTTCAACTTTATTTATATTAACTTCTTTATTATGTTCCAGCACATAGTTAGCATTCGCTTTCGACATGCAGCCAATATTGTCAGAGACTGAATAGAGTTTTCTTTCCTTCTTCCTAAAGTAATACCAAATCAAACTCTTCTCTTTAATAATGCCTAGATCAACTGCATTTTGAGGGAATATATCTTTCAACAATAAGTAAGTCTTACTCCCATCTCGCTTTTTAAAATATTCGACCACTTTCACAAAAGTAATTGGTGGAGTAGAGTAGAGAATTAAGTCAAATTTTATTCCTTTATAATATTCTTTTGCTGCTTTTATAAACTGTCTTTCAATCAACAAGGTAGATAATCCCTTTTCAAGGAACCCTGTTTTAGTAACATTTCCTGTTCTCACCCTTAATACTTGTATTCCAGATTCATTTTTCAATTCTGTTTCTTTACCATATCTTCTCTCACGCTGACAAATAACAAACACTTCGTCACCACGATCTTTAAACTCTCTCATCAGGTCTACATATAAATTCCGAGAGCCTTCTCCCTCTGGATAAGCCAGTGTAAGAAATAATATTTTCATTTATTTACCGATGTAAAGATATTTTTAATCGTATTTATAACCAGGCTTTGTTGTTCATTTGTCATGGAAGAACCTGATGGTAGGCAGACTCCATATTGAAACAATTGATTACAAACGTACTCAGTCTCATTATGATAAAAAATAGGTGTATCCAAGAAAACAGGCTGTAAATGCATTGGTTTCCATAAAGGACGAGATTCAATATTCAGCAATTCAAGTTTATTAATGATGTATTCAGGGTTAAATTCCACATTCTCATTTAGAGTTAAAACCGATAACCAGTAATTAGGACTTCCCAAATCAGAAATAGGCATGAAAGAGAATGGAAGTTCTTGTAGTTGATCTTTATACTGTTGAAATATAAACTTTCGGTTATCAATGAATCTGTCCAAAGCTTGAAGTTGCCCCCGCCCAATCCCAGCACAAATATTAGACATCCGGTAATTGTATCCTACCTCTTTATGCTCATAATGCTTCGCAGGTTCTCTAGACTGCGTCGCCCAGAAGCGCATCTTCTTAATAGCCTCTTCGTCGTTAGAAACAACCATTCCACCACCAGAGGTAGTGATAATCTTGTTCCCGTTAAATGAAAAGATACCAATGTGACCAAATGAACCGCATTTCTTCCCCTTATACGAAGCTCCGAGGGCTTCTGCTGCATCTTCAATGACAGGAACATCATATTGCTCACAAATAGGTAGTAATGCATCGTAGTCTGCACTTTGCCCATATAAATCCACTATAATAACTGCCTTTGGCATTTTATTTTCTTTTTTGGCCCACTCGAATGCTTTCTCTAAAGCTATGGGTGACATATTCCAAGTTTCCGGTTCGGAATCAATGAATACAGGATTCGCATACTGATAAAGAATCGGGTTACAGCTTCCTGCAAAAGTTAAATCTGAACAAAATACATAATCACCAGGACCTACATCAAAGTATTTCAGTGCCAGGTGAATTCCTGCAGTACCTGATGACAAGGCAAGCCCATGCTCCATGCCAACATAGGCGCAGATCTCTTCTTCGAACATATCAACGTTAGTACCTAAAGGGGCAATCCAGTTACTATCGAATGCCTCCTGTATGTATTTCATTTCATTTCCACTCATATGTGGAGGTGATAAATAAATACGTTCCTGCATTACGATTCATCTCCAAAGCATTTTTTTGTTTGTGCTGGTACACCTGCTACCATTACACTATCAGGAATATCATTAATTACTACAGCGCCAGCGGCAACAATCACATTGGAGCCTATAGTGATATTATTTACGATCTTCGACCCTACACCTAGCCAAGTGAAATCATTAATTGTAACTGTTCCGCTAACATTGGTGCCAGGAGAAATATGAACCCCATTCCCAATCACACAATCATGATCAATCGTACTTGAAGTATTAAGGATGCATCCCTTTGCGATCCTAGCGTTTGCATTGACCACAACCCCAGCGAGAACTACAGTACCGGACTCAATTTCACAGAATTCACTTAATATGCTGGAGGGATGAATTATTACAGGGATTTTGTAGCCTGCTTGTTCAAGTGTAGTCAGCCAAGTCAATCTATTGTGATTATTCCCGATGGCAACGATCGCATTAGAATATGTCTCTTTATAGTTAGGATAAGTATCGAAACCTCCAATAACAGGAATCCCTATCACTTTTTTAAGAGAACTATCATTGTCCAAAAAAGCTATCTCATCCCATAGACCAGTACGCATAGCTGTTTCAGCGACAACCTTACCATGTCCTCCAGCCCCCAATATCAATAAGTTTCCCAATGAAATCACCTGACCTTGATAGAATAATCAGCTTTCAATTGTATTGCCACCCGTAAAGACTGGCATCGTATCTGTCTGAGAGTTGTTAACCCCTTCTCTAATCAAAACATTCTTAACCGTTTTCCAGAAAATTTTCATATCGAGCTTTAAATTAATATGATCAACATACCAAACGTCGTAATCGAACTTTTCTTGCCAACTGATTGTGTTTCTTCCATTCACTTGAGCCCACCCTGATATCCCTGGTGTAACTTCATGTCTACGATTTTGTTCAGGGGTATAATATTCAAGATATTTGACTAACAGAGGACGCGGTCCAATAAAGCTCATATCCCCTTTAAGAATGTTAAACAATTGTGGCAGTTCGTCAATGCTTGTCTTACGCAAAAAAGAACCTACCTTAGTCATTCTTTGAATATCGGGCAAAAGATCCCCCTGCGCATCCGTCTCTAGAGACATTGTCCTAAACTTGTAAACCGTAAAGATTTTGCAATTCTTTCCGGGGCGTTTTTGCTTAAATAAAGCAGGCCCCTTAGAGCTAATCTTCACAGCTATAATTGCTGCTATCATAAAGGGCGAACTTAGTACAATAAGCACACATGCAATGAGCCAATCAACAACCCTTTTTACTACTAAGTATGGCCTCATTCACCATCAACCTCTGTTTTCAGATATTGAAAATAGCGGATGTTAACCCGCCATCTTCTCGACAATGTCTCTTATTAGGTAAAACTGTTTCACACCTATTATTTCCCCATACCCTCAGCCGCAGCTCTTCCCTTATCTAACTCAGCCTCGAAGGCCGCTCTATACTGAGCAATAATAGCTGTGCTATATCCATTAGTGTTTAGTTTTTGTTCAGCGTCAGCGATTATACTGTTAAATGAGGCTTTGAAAGAAGCTAGTTGCTCTAACCCTTTGGCCTTGATACTTTGCTTGGTTGCAGCATCTGTAGCACCCACATATTCAAAGGCAATTGCTAACAATGTAGATGTACTCTGTGCCTGTAGCGCGCTCAGCTTGGCTTCGGTGTCACTGGTAATACTCTCATAAGAAATCTTACCGGACCCTGTTCCTGCCGATCCTGAACCGCCTGCTGCTCCACCTGGTTCAGCCGTTGGAGTTGCTGCTGGTGCCGGAGTAGGGCTTGCAGATGGACTTGTTCCCTTGTCGGTTGGTTTCGCAGAAGCTGTATTTTCTTCGTAGTTCTTGGAATTTGCTGTAATGGTCTTTGTCTTCGTATTCCAGCTAATGGAATTTCCTACAGATTCCGATAAGAATCTTAGGGGGACATAGATCGAGCCGTTCAGCAGATAACTGGACTGGCCTTGGGGCAATGCCTTCGTACTCCCGTTAAATACATAACTTGCCTTAACGTTGTTAAGCGTAATATTCTTGGCAGCAAAAGAAGGACTGGAAGTCGCATTCATCAGGTATTCCTTAATGACTACCATCTCTGAGCTGCTTGGCTCCGCTACGGATACCTTCAGGTTCTTGGCATCCCAGCTTACGCTCTTCTGTAGGGCATATGACATGAAGCGTAAAGGAACATAAGTGGTGTTATTGTACATGAACACATGTTGTCCAGCGGGCGGCTGTAGTGCTACACCGTCGAATAGCATGGTCACATCTACATTCTGTACTTTGATAGCATTGGACGCCTTGATGGGAGCAGCTGTTGCAGTGGCTACAGGAGTAGCTGCCGCTACGGTGGTAACCGGAGCCGATGCTGTCAGGGGCTCACAGCCCATTAAGGCTACGCTCAGAAGTGCTGCTGCAGGAATCTTGATCTTGAACATGCCTATTCACTTCCTTTTTCTTGGGCTTTAAGCTTTTCTTCTTCAGCCAGGATCTGATCCCGGGTCTTGCCTTGGCTGACGCCGTACTTCTTGGCAATCTGAGCAAGCTCGTTATACTGCTCCTCTGAGACCTTGCCGAGGATAATGCTGCGGGCTTCCCGCTTCTCTTCATTGGTTAAGCCGCCTTGGGCTAACTCTTGCAATCTCTTAATATCTGATACACTGAGCTGCTTGGCTACGATGGCTGCCACATTCGCTTTATCTGTGATCGTTACGTTCTCTTGAACTTCCTTGGCCTTGTCCGTAGAAATGTGGGCTAATCCATCCACACCCGCAGGGGTTGGAGCAGGAGTGCTTGCAGGCTTGTCTGTATTGGCAGGCTTGTCCGTACCACTAGTAGTCTGATCTCCGGTCCCGCCGGATGCAGGTGTACTATCCGGTGCAGAGCTTGAAGCCGGATCAGCGGAAGCTGCTGGCTCCGCAGACGGGTCACTATCTGCTACGACAGGTTCAATCACTTGTCCTTGAGGGACACTAGGCGTATTGCCAGCTTCCACATCGAAGCCGCCTGCCATGGAGTTCATCAGCTTGTCAACAGCATAATTGGCCGCGAATAGTCCGCTGGCTCCTAACACCACGATGACCGACAGCGTCCAGATCAATACTTTTTTCCATCTTTTCACTTCAGGTACCTCCAACTCTCTAATTAGCTAATGGCTGCCTGGATAACTGGCTGCATCGGTACGATCTGGTTAATCACTTCGCGGATGGCTTCCGCATCTTCGGTGATCACCCGTTCCAACCGTTTGAATTCCAGCTCCATCTGGCTCCGGGTGATGACATTAGGTCTGCCGATGAAGATCCGGTCATGCTGAGTGGAACCCAGGTTCTCCTCATCGGTCAACAGTTCTTCATACAGCTTCTCGCCTTCACGGATGCCGGAGAAGGTGATGTCGATGTCCTTGTAAGGCTCGTAACCGGACAGTGTGATTAAGTCCTCGGCCAGAGTCAGGATCCTAACTGGTGCTCCCATATCCAGGACAAATACTTCTCCGCCATTCGCGAAGGAACCGGACTGGATCACCAGTTGAACGGCTTCAGGAATAGTCATGAAGTAACGGACCATCTCGGGATGCGTTACGGTGACAGGTCCACCGGCGGCAATCTGCTGCTTGAAGGCGGGAATGACACTGCCCCGGCTGCCCAGTACGTTACCGAACCGTACCGCAGAGAACTTGGTAGGGCTTGTTACATTGAGACTCTGCACATACATCTCGGCAATCCGCTTCGTGGCTCCCATGACGCTGGTAGGGTTCACGGCCTTGTCGGATGAGATCATCACGAAGCGCTCTGCACCATACATGTCTGCACAGTCGGCTACATTGCGGGTCCCGAAGACATTGTTCTTGATCGCTTCGGAAGGGTTGCGCTCCATCAGAGGAACGTGCTTATGTGCTGCCGCATGAAAGACCACCTGCGGCTTATAGCTCTGGAATACATCCATTAACCGGGTGCGGTCCTGAACATCGGCAATCACGGTCACGATCTCCAGGTAAGGGAAGCTCTTGCGCAGTTCCATCTCAATGGTATAGATACTATTCTCGCCGTGTCCTAGAATCATCAGCTTGTCCGGTGCAAAAGGAGCGATCTGGCGGCATAGCTCTGATCCGATCGAACCGCCTGCGCCCGTAACCAGTACGGTCTTGTTATGAACATAGCCCAGAATACTGTTCATGTCTGCCACAATCGGCTCACGGCCCAGAAGGTCTTCTACGCTGACATCGCGGAGCTTCTTGACAGAGATCTTGCCGGCGATCAGGTCATTCAGTGCCGGAATAATCTTCAGCTTCGCACCTGTAGCCTTGGCCAGATTAATAATCTCGGATATTTGGGTTCTGGAGACCGAGGGCATCGCGATAATAATCTCGTGAATCTCCTTCTCCTTCACAATCCGTGGAATGTCATAACGGTTACCCAGTACAGGTACACCCAGAATGGACAGGTGATATTTATCTGCGCTGTCATCAATGAATCCAACCAGCCGGGTACTCGCGAAGGAAGGTCCCGTCAGTTCTTTGGCAATCAGAATTCCGCAATCTCCGGCCCCGACAATAAGTGTATGAAGCTCAGTATTCTTATTGTTGCTCCGGTCACTGCGGAAGACTCTCCAGAAGAAGCGGACGCCCCCAACCAGCAGCAGAACCGTCTCCATCGACCGGACTTCTATGCTGAATGGCACGCGCTCGGGCAGGATCATATATGCGGCAGCGTAAGATAACACTGCTCCTACTACAATAGCTTTGAGAACCGATATAATCTCGTTAATACTGGCATATTGCCACATTCTGCGGTAGAGTCCGAAGTAGACCAGGCTTCCCCCGACGGCCACCGTGGAGATTACGCCGAACACGATCATCTGTACCACATATTCCGGCGGGATCTCATTGTAGAACCGGAACAGGTAGGACGTCACGATGCTGAACCATATGATCGCAATATCGATCATGAATAATACCAACACTCTGGTTTTGGCTGTCATTTTCAGTGCCTCCAAAAACAACATTTTATCTATTCAACAATTCAATTGCCATAGTAGTAATAGTAATAGCCTTCACTGGCCTTGCGCTTCACGTTGTTAAGGACCACGCCCAGCATCCTGGCCCCGACCCGGTCCAAATTGTCCTTGGCCTTGGCAGCAATATCCCGCTTCACCTTACCGTAGCTGACCACCATGATTACGCCATCACTCTTGGAGGCAACAATCTGTGCATCTGTAACGGCCAATAGCGGCGGTGTATCAATCAGAATGACATCATATAACTGGCGCAGCTCCTGCAGCACCGCACTCATCCGGTTGGAGGCCATCATCTCCGCAGGGTTCGGAGGAATCGGGCCGGATGTCATTAGATACAGGTTGTTCACACCCGATTCCTGAATCACATCGGACAGATTCGCCTGCTGCGAGAGCAAGGAGGACAACCCATACCGGTTACTCAGTGAGAAAGTCTTATGCGCTGTAGGCTTACGCAAGTCACCGTCGATCAGCAGCACCTTCTTATCCGCTTGCGCGTACGCAGCGGCCAGGTTAGCGGTAACGGTTGACTTCCCTTCCTCCGGTCCGGAAGAAGTGACCATAATAATCTGGATCTGTTCATCTACAGAGGAGAAATCAATGTTCGTGCGCAGTGCCCGAAAGGCTTCGGATACCGGCGAACGCGGGTTGGTCACGGTGATCAGATGGCGTTGTTTATTTGGCTGCTGTGACATGCTCGAGTTCCCCCGCCTTTCTGCTCTGTGTCTGAGCCTGCTGCCCGGTGGTTTTGGTTTCTTCCTGGCCCAGCCGGGTAATCATAGCTATAGTTGGAAGTCCAAGGTATTTCTTAATGTCGTCTTCTGTCTTCAGCGTATCATCGAGATACTCCAGCAGGAAGGCAATCCCCAGACCAATCATCAGGGATACGATAAAAGCAATGGCGAGGTTCATGACCACATTCGGCTCTACCGGTCCGGGTGCAACTGGCGGATTAAGCTTGGCTTCGTTGAGGATGGACACATTCTGTACGTTGAACAAGGACGGAATCTCCTGCTTAAATACAAGTGATATGGCATTCACGATCTCTGCGGCTCTCTGGTATGAATTATCTCGAACGACAAGTGTCATCACCTGCGTATTATTTACAGAACTCACGTTAACCTTCTTCAGCATTTCCTCTGCCGTAATCCCGAACTGCGGGTAGTTCTTGGCCACAACATCGAGGATCGCCGGGGTCTTGATAATTTCCTTGTACGTATTAATCAGCTGAATGTTGGTATTGATCTGATTCAGATCCAGCTGTGCTGCCGTAGCTTGGGTAGGCGTCTGATTAACAATGATCTTCGTTGAAGCTTCATAGACCGGATTCTTGATATATAAGCTGTAGATCCCGGCAAGAACACAAGCCACGATAACAATGCTGATAATCATCCACAGTCTCTTCCTGACAATCTGGAAATAATCGCGCAAATCCAATTCTTGTGCTGACAAGTGCATTTCCCTCCAAGCTGTAAATTCTTATACCCTATATCCTAAAAAAGTGCCTCCTCTCTATACGACGAGAGGAGGCTCTCCACAATACTATTTACTTACTTGAAGTTGATTGTACGGTAGATAATTACTGCAGCTTCAGCACGTGTAGCTGTGTTGTTAGGGTTAAACTTGCCGGCGTTGCCGATAACCAGGTTATTGCTGGCAGCGAAGGCTACTCCGTCTTTCAGGGAAGCAGCGATCTTGCCTGCATCGGAGAACTTGCTCAGAGAGCTGACATTCGTTGCAGCTTCCGGCTTCTGCGATTTCACGGCACGGGCAATCATTGTTGCCATCTCAGCACGGGTAATCGTTGCATTCGGATCAAACTGGGCTGCACTGCGTCCAGTAATGATGCCCTTCTCAGCAGCAACTGCTACGTAAGGAGCATACCAGGAAGTGGAGCTTACATCGCCGAAGCTCTGCTTCGCGGAGTTGTTCTCCAGGTTCAGTGCGCGGATCAGCATCTTGGCGAACTCTGCACGGGTTACATTGTTCTTCGGAGCAAAGTTACCGTTGCCTACGCCTTCAATAGCGCCCTTGGCTGCTACAACCGAGATCTGTCTTCCAGCCCAGGCTTGAACACTGGCAACATCCTTGAAGCTTACTTTGTTCTCAAGTACAGCGTAGGAGGAGAAGCCGTCACGCGGTTCAGTGATGTGATCACCATCTACAACACCACCCTGGAATTGCAGTGCCCCGTATACTACCTTCGCTACGGACAGCAGTTCACGGTCAAGGCCTTCTGTATTCTTAAGCGGCAGCTTGATGATGATTGGCTGCTGGAACGTTGTTGTAGCAACGCCGCCTACAGTCAGTTCGAAATCATACACGCTTGAGGCCAGCTTCAGGCTGGACACAGAGGTTACGGTTGTATCTGCTACGGTGGAAGCGGTCAGGGTAATAGCTTCACTGAACTGTCCTACCGGAATCGTTACGGTCAAGCCGTTGAAGGTAATGGCGATGTTGGCAATGCCTTTGGCCTTGGCTGCTTCGATGATTGCTTTGGACAATGGCACTTCTACCGTTGCCGCATTCACTGTACCCAGGTTCAGGGTAAGCGTAAGACCTGTCTTACCGGCATTGGCAGCAACCAGTGCATCGAAGGCTTTCAGTACGTCAGCATCTACGAGCTTCAGGGTTGCTTTGTCGCCTACAATCGTTACCAGCTTGGATACATCGTATACACCTGGTGTAGCTGTAGGGTTCGTAACTGGAGTTGTTACTGTGCCGCCACCGCCGCTAGTGTTACCACCAGGGGTTCCAGGCTCAGTAGTTCCTCCACTAGTCGGGTAAGCTCTCAGATAAGCTAAAGCAAGGGCCTTCACAGCAGGCGTAGTTGTTGGAACTGTATCCTTCAGGTTCTTCAGACTGAGCTTAATATCAGCAGGAGTAATATTCAGGTTGTATACTACTTGACTTACTGTTAGTCCACCCTCAACTGTGTTATGGTTCAGAACTTTGGTGATCGCTTCAT
The DNA here is from genome assembly GCF_038006885.1 of Paenibacillus sp. FSL R7-0302. NCBI lineage: Bacteria > Bacillati > Bacillota > Bacilli > Caryophanales > Paenibacillaceae > Paenibacillus > Paenibacillus sp. FSL R7-0302. The sequence continues at coordinate 704,026 of NZ_JBBOWB010000001.1, read as the reverse complement.
CCAGCAATGCATTGAAAGCCTCATTAGTGCTGGAAGCATTCGCAAGCAGGTTCACCAATTCGGCACCGGACTTATTGCTGATCAATGTGCGAAGTTCAGCTTCAACGCCTTTGTCGCCGAACAGGAATTCAGTGAAGTCTTCAGCTGTAAGATTCTTTACGCCAGCCTTAGCTGCAATTCTCTTCAGCAGATCCACGTTCTTCTCATCATAGCGGATCTCCTTAATTGCAGTGTAATCCTTGTCATATACATCGTAGACTACACTGGATACACTAGTGAATGCTTTATGGGCAGTTGCAAGATCTTCAGTCTCTAAGGCAAGCTTGGAAAGTACTGGTTGGAAAATCTGTTCGAAAACTTCAGCGCTGATATTGCCTGCTTCCTTTTCATAAGCAAGAAGTGCTTGTCTCTCAGTCTCTGTCAGTTGAGCATAAATCTTCTCAACCTTCGTCTTCACATCTGCTTGAGATACAGCCGCGGACGCGGTACTGATTCCAAAATGTTCAGCCAGCCCCTTGCTGCTGAACGGGAATCCGGCAACGGATGCCGCTGCCATGCTTACTGCTAGTGTAGATACTGCTAATTTTTTCTTCAAAGTCACTTGTCATCCACCTCTTATTATGTATTTGTATTAATACTAGTGCAAGAATCCAGTAATACCCATTCTACCATTAATGACACGGAAGGTCACCCTTTACGAGAAAAAAATCCGAACAATCTATGAAGTTTGCTGTTGGATTGAATAGAATTAACTCGAATAATCTCCTTATTTGCAAGGATATCGCGCGCATTATGTTGAAAAAAGTCGAATGATTCTTCTCCCAATTCCCGCCGCACCACCCCGTAAGCTTCGCTTAATCCAAAGGGACGATGCATAGAATCATGCGCATCCGATGCAATAATATGCACGGCATGCTTCCGGCATAATTCGAGCGACAGCTTCTGCAGCTTACTCCCGAAGACGCCGGCTATACTCTGTGCGGTTACCTGTCCCAGGGCGCCAAGCTCTATTAACCGCAGCAGCTTAGACGGATCGGCAGCAACCTCCGCATTGCGCTCCGGGTGGGCGATAACCGGCACCATTCCCTGGATAACCAGCTCATGACAGGTCTCTTCCATCGTGCGGGGCACCCGTGAAGAGGGCATCTCCAGCAGAATATACCGGGAACCAGCAAGCGTCAGCAGTTGTCCCCGCTCCAGATCATCGAGCAGTTCTCCGTAGATCCGGATCTCCTGCCCCGGCAGCACGACCAGCGGATTGCCTGCCTCCTGCAGCTTCGCATTCAGCACCCGCACCGCCGCTTCAATCTCCGGGGCCGGATTCATATAGACTCCGTTCGCATGGTGGGGGGTAGCCACTACAGTTGTAATACCATCGTTATGGGCGTCAAGCGCCATGGCGAGAGCGGCGTCGTAATCAGCGGCTCCGTCATCCATGAAGGGTAGAATGTGGCTATGGATATCTATCATATGTTGTTTATCGGTCCTTTCGTAGAGGATATGTATAGTTTTCGCAAAAAAATACAACCATTTCACTAGGAAATGATTGCCATATTTCGAAACATTATCACTTATGCTTCCAGTCGGAACAGCCGGCCGGCCGCCTCTGCAAGTCTCTCATCGACTTCCTTAATCACTGCCTCTTGCTGACTGCGGTTGCGCAGATCAAGCAATCTATCAGTCTCTTGCCGGAGCTGCTCAATCTCACATTCTACGCTCTGACGCTTGTAGACAGCCAGCATCTCTGCCACTGAATATTTATGCTGATAGATCAGCTTAGTGCCGCCCGGCCTTACTTCCGAGATCCGGCGCACCGAGCCGCCTTCATAGTAGTACATCATTGTAAGATCTTTATAAATCCGGTTTACGGTCCCTGTGCCCTTATACATGAAGAATAGTTTGCGCACTGCATTAATCAGATGAGGATTCACCACCCTGCAGGATAAGGAACCCATATAGATGCCGCCTTTGCGTTCAAAAGACAGATGGACCTCCTCGCCTCCGGCCTCCTCCAGCACAATCTCCTGTTCGCCCGCGCCTAGTACCTTCACACGGTGACTGATATAGCTGGTATCGGCGGTCAGCAGAAACTGGTTCAGCTGAAATTCAGTCATTTGCATCGTTGCATTCACATATTCCATCGCCAGACGCTGAGCCATAAACATCCCTCAATTCTTAATGACAAACCCTTAAGTCTCGGAAGGCGCTTCATGCTGCGGTTCATCCCCGGAATTCTGATCATCCGGATCTGCCGGAAGCTCTTCTTCGGTGGGTAGAGTATGTCTATCTATAAGTTCCCATAATTCGTCTTTACCAAGTCCAATCTCAGATGAATACGCAATGAAGCTGTCTCCCGGCAGCACACCGAGCTCCTGCTTCATTACCTTGATATGCTTCGGCCAGCGGGTCTTCGGAATTTTGTCCGCTTTGGTAGCCACTACGCAGAGCGGCAGATCGTAGTGCTTCAGCCAGTCAAACATCATCTTGTCATTGGCCGTCGGCGGGTGGCGCAGATCCACGACAAGCAGGACCATCTTCAGCGTCTCGCGTTCCGCCATGTACTTCTCGACCATTTTGCCCCAGGAGGCGCGCTGTGTCTTCGAGACCTTGGCATAGCCATAGCCCGGGAAGTCAACGAAATACATGCTCTCATTCACAAGATAATAGTTCATATGCTGCGTCTTGCCCGGCGTAGAACTGGTGCGGGCCAGATTCTTGCGGTTAATCATGCGGTTGATCAGAGAGGACTTCCCTACATTGGAGCGCCCTGCCAGAGCAATCTCCGGCAAGGCATCCACAGGGTATTGGTCAGGGCCTACGGCACTGATAATAAATTCGGCGTTGTTAACTTTCATAAGACTTCCTTTCTAATGCACACTACTGGGCGCTTCAATGCTTATTTCTGTATCTGTATCTGAGTCTGAGCCGGTGTTAACGTCTTCTGCATGATCTACGAGCGCGTGCTTCAGCACCTGGTCCATATGGGATACCGGCACGAACTCGACATCATTACGGACACTCTCAGGAATATCCTTGAGGTCGCGTTCATTGTCCTTCGGCATAAGAATCTTCTTGTAGCCTGCACGGTGGGCGGCCAGGGACTTCTCCTTCAAGCCTCCGATCGGCAATACGCGTCCGCGCAGTGTGATCTCGCCGGTCATGGCCACATGCTTGGAGACATAACGCTTGGTGAGCGCGGAGATCAGGGCCGTGGCGATGGTAATCCCTGCGGACGGGCCGTCCTTGGGAATCGCTCCTTCGGGAATATGGATGTGAATATCGTTCTTCTCGTGAAAATCAGGGGCAAGCCCCAGCTCCTCCGCCTTCGAGCGGGTATAGCTGAAGGCGGCCTGCGCCGACTCCTTCATTACATCGCCCAGCTGTCCGGTCAGCGTCAGCTTCCCGGTGCCCTGAACCACCGTGACTTCAATCAGCAGCGTATCGCCGCCAACCTCTGTCCAGGCCAGCCCGGTAACGGTACCGATCTGATCCTCCAGCTCTGCCATTCCATAACGGAACTTGGAGGCTCCCAAGTAATCCTTGATCTCCTCCGGAAGAATGCTGACGCGTTCCTTCTCTTCCGAGACAATCTGCTTCGCCGCCTTGCGGCAGAGGGCAGCAATCTGCTGCTCCAGATTCCGCACCCCGGATTCGCGGGTGTACTCGCGGACAATCTTCAGCAGCGTATCGTCGCCGATGGACAGCTGCTCTTCCGCAAGGCCATGGCTCTTGCGCTGCTTCGGCAGCAGATAACGGCTGGCAATCTGCAGCTTCTCCAGCTCCGTATAGCCGGGAATGAACAGCATCTCCATCCGGTCCAGCAGCGGACGCGGAATGTTGTGCACGGCATTCGCCGTAGTGACGAACATGACGTTCGACAGGTCGAACGGCAGCTCTACGAAGTGATCGCTGAACGTATTGTTCTGTTCCGGGTCCAGCACCTCCAGCAGGGCTGCCGACGGATCGCCGCGGAAGTCCGCTGCCATCTTATCGATCTCATCCAGCAGGAAGACCGGGTTGATGCTGCCTGCCGTCTTCATCCCCTGGATGATCCGGCCCGGCATTGCGCCGACATACGTACGTCGGTGACCCCGGATCTCGGCTTCATCCCGCACGCCGCCCAGCGAGATGCGGACGAACTTGCGGTTCAGGGAGCGGGCGATGGAGCGGGCGAGCGAGGTTTTGCCGACGCCCGGAGGACCTACCAGACATAGAATCGGCCCCTTCAGACCCTTGACCAGCTTCTGCACGGCCAGGTATTCCAATACCCGTTCCTTTGGCTTCTCCAGACCATAGTGGTCTGCGTCCAGCACCTCTTCCGCCTTGCGGATATCCAGATCATCTTCCGTGGCGTCACTCCATGGCAGACCAAGCAGCCAATCCACGTAGTTGCGGATGACGCTGCCTTCGGCCGAGCTTGCCGGCATTTTCTCCAGACGGTCGATCTCCTTCAGGATCTTCTCCTGCACCCGCTCCGGCAGATTCTTCTCTTCCATCTGGGTGCGCAGCTCATCGGCTTCACCAGCCCGGCCTTCCTTCTCGCCAAGCTCCTTCTGGATCGCTTTCATCTGCTCGCGCAGGTAATATTCCTTCTGGGTCTTCTCCATCTGCTTCTTCACGCGCTGGCTGATCTTGCGTTCGAGCTCCAGCACTTCGCGCTCATTATTGAGAATATCGAGCAGCTTCTCCAGACGCTTGCTGACGTCAATGGTCTCCAGGATCTCCTGTTTGTCCTTGATCTTCAGCGCCAGATGACTGGTGATGACATCCGCCAGCCGCCCGGGCTCCTCGATATCGGAGACCGCAGCAAGTGTCTCCGGCGTTACTTTTTTGGACAAAGTGATGTAGTGTTCGAACTGGCTCAGCACGCTGCGCATCAGGGCATCGCTCTCCTGATCCACATCCTCCTGCTCCGGCAGCTCACGCGCCATCACCTCATAGTACTCCTCGTTGTCCGTATAATGAATGATCTCAGCCCGCTCTACGCCTTCCACCAGCACACGGATCGTACCATTGGGAAGCTTCAGCATCTGCCGCACATTCGCCACCGTACCCACGCGGAATATATCCTCTTGTCCCGGCTCCTCAATATTGACTTCAGACTGGGAGCAGAGCAGAATCAAATTATCTTCAACCATAGCTTTCTCTAATGCCCGGACGGACTTCTCACGGCCTACATCCAGATGCAGAACCATACTGGGATAGACAAGAAGACCTCTAAGCGGTAATAAAGGAAAACGACGACCTTTGGATTTATTTTGTATCATCGCTTTCGCACCTCCCATGGTTCATAAGTTGTGTCATATGCATTCATTCTAACAAAAGCCGCATGAAAACACCAACAACCCGTGTCCGCAATTGGCGTTATTGGCACGCTTACCCATCGGTATGTAGTATTCGCTGAACATTCGTGTCCTATGCCGCCGCTCTCCCCTACTCAGCCATAAAAAATCCCCCGGCAGCTGCCCGCCAGGGGATTTCTATTCTGTGCCTGTCTTACCCGGGCATACTCTCGCCCGAAGCGTCCGCCTTCAGCAGCGAAGGCGCCGAAGAGAACGTCTCGCCGGATACGGCGGGCATCCGGATGTCTGCCGTGTCGGTGCCGAACAGGTGGCGGAAGACTTCCTCCACCGTGTCCACGGGGATCACCCGCAACGCGCCGAGATCGGCGAACAGCGACTGCCAGTTCTCCTTCGGAATCAGCACAGTCGTTGCTCCCGCCTGGAAGGCCGCCTCCACCTTGGCGACCACGCCGCCGACCGGCTTCACCCGGCCATGGATGCCAACCTCGCCGGTGATCGCCACCGTGTTGTCCACCGGCAGCTGCCGGATGGCGGAGACGATGGCCACCGCCATGGCCACCCCGGCGGACGGACCGTCAATCGGCGTCCCGCCGGGGAAGTTAATGTGCAGGTCATACTTGTCCGGCTCCAGCTTCATGGAGCGCAGGACGGTCAGCACATTCTCAATCGAGCCCCGGGCCATGCTCTTGCGCCGCACAGTCCGCGAGCCTCCGCGTGTCTCCTCTTCATCGACTACCCCGGTGATATTCAGCCTGCCCGGCCCGTTAAGTGCTGGCGCGGCTGAGACCTCAATCTCCAGCAGTGTGCCCATGCCGGGCCCGTAGACGGCAAGGCCGTTGACCAGTCCGACCTGCGGGGCGGATGGTATCTTACGCTCCGTCCGCAGCGGCAGCTGGCTGCTGCTGGCGACCCATTCCACTTCCGCTGCGCTCAGCGTATCCCGGCCTTCGGTCAACGCAAGGCCCGCAGCCAGCTGAATCATATTCACCGCCTCACGGCCGTTCGTAGCGTACTGCTGCACGACCTCGACCGCTTCGGGGCTTGGCTTCAGCCCAATCTTCTGGACGGCATCCCGTCCGATCACGGCAATCTCCTCCGGCAGCAGCGGACGGAAATAAATCTCCATGCAGCGCGAACGCAGCGCCGGCGAGATCTCGTCCGGCGACCGTGTCGTGGCACCGACCAGCCGGAAATCGGCAGGCAGGCCATTCTGGAAAATATCATGGATATACGCTGGTGTATTGCTGTCCTCCGAGTTGTAATAGGCGCTCTCCAGCAGTACCTTGCGGTCCTCCAGTACCTTCAGCAGCTTATTCATCTGAATCGGATGCAGTTCGCCAATCTCATCGAGGAACAGAATTCCGCCATGCGCCTTGGTCACCGCTCCCGGCTTCGGCTGCGGAACTCCCGCTACTCCCATGGCTCCTGCTCCCTGATAGATCGGATCATGCACGGAGCCGATCAGCGGATCGGCAATTCCGCGCTCATCGAAGCGCGCCGTAGTGGCGTCGATCTCGGTGAATTTGGCATCGCGTTTGAATGGCGATAACGCATTCTTCTTCGCTTCTTCCATAACTACCCGCGCCGCTGCCGTCTTGCCTACACCCGGCGGCCCGTAGATAATAACATGCTGCGGATTCGCACTGCATAACGCGGCCTTCAAGGCACGCAGCCCGTCCTTCTGTCCGACGATGTCGTCGATGGAGGCGGGGCGTGTCTTTTCCGAGAGCGGCTTGGTCAGTGAGATCATCCGCATCTTCCGCAGCTTGTCCAGCTCCTTGCGCGATTCCCGGTCCACCGCCGTCTTGTTCGTCTTCTGTCCCCGCAGCAGATTCCAAAAATAAACGCCGATGACCAGCGCGAAAAAGAGCTGCACGACCATCAGCAATATACTTAGTTCCATAGGTCACCCTCCTGTATCCTTCCGTCTGCATGTTCTGTATTCAGCTTCTACTAGGTAGTATAGCCGTTTCAAACATTCGTAAACTCCGGCGGCAAAAAAACAGGAACCGCACCGCCCTACCGGGCAGTCTATTGCATACGATTTCCACAATCGGAAAGACTATACGGGATGATAGGAGGCGAATGAACATGACACAGCTGGAGAACGCAGGCTCGCCGCAGGAGAAGCTGCCGGATTCTATGTCCGCTTTTGTAGAGGGGACACAGGCCCGTCTGGGTACAAGTACAGATATCATCTACAGATTCATTACACTCGGACCCTCGTCCGTGGTGGTTGTATATATTGAAGGAATGGCTGATCCGCAAGCTCTGATGGAGGCCATTCAAGAAGACGAAGACCGGTTCAATGAGTTCAGTGAACCGCAGCCGGAGCGCTGCCTGAAGCTGCTGCAGGAAAGAACAATCTCCCTCGGCAAAGTTGGAGAGATTACTAATTATACAGAGGTAGAGACGGAGCTGCTGGCAGGCAACTCGGTCATCTATATCGATGGAAGCACGAAGGCGTTGTCTGCCGGTACAGAAGCGCTGAAGCAGCGTTCAGTGGAAGACGCGGTTTCCCAATCCGTAGTAAGAGGGCCGCGTGAAGGCTTCACCGAATCCCTGCGGGAGAACACGGCTCTGATCCGCCGGCGTATCCAGAACCCCAAGCTGCGTATTGAACAGCGGAAGCTTGGAGAGCAGACCCAGACCAATGTCGCGGTGATGTATATTGAAGGCAATGCCGATCCCGAAGTGCTGCAGGAGCTGCGCAGGCGGCTGGATGCCGCTAAGCTCGACAGTGTGCTGGAGAGTAACTATGTTGAAGAGATGATTCAGGACCAGCGCTACAGCCCCTTTCCGACTGTGTATAATACAGAACGCCCGGATGCTACCGCCTCTGCACTGCTGGAAGGCCGGATCGCCATTCTGGTGGAGGGGACCCCGTTTGTCCTGGTGGTTCCGGCGCTATTGGTGCAGTTCTTCCAGTCGAGTGAGGATTATTACCAGCGGAGTGATTTTGCCAGTCTGGTCCGGATGCTCCGGTTCTTCTGCTTTGCCATCGCCCTGCTGACTCCCTCCTTCTATATAGCGATTACTACCTTCCACCAGGAGATGATTCCCACCACTCTGCTGATCAGTCTGATCGGACAGCGTGAGGGAATTCCTTTTCCGGCCTTCCTGGAAGCCTTCATCATGGAGATTACCTTCGAGATTCTGCGTGAGGCCGGCATCCGTCTGCCCAAATCGATCGGCCAGTCCGTGTCCATCGTCGGAACGCTGGTGATTGGTCAAGCGGCGGTCGATGCAGGACTCGTCTCGGCGGCTATGGTTATCGTCGTATCCATTACAGCCATTGCCAATTTCGCCTTGCCTGCCTTCAATGTGGGAATTTCCGTGCGAATGCTGCGGTTTGTCCTGATGGTCATTGCCGCCTCCTTCGGTTTATTCGGAATCATTATTGCCTTGATTATTCTGGGATTGCATCTGTGCAGCCTTGAATCTATGGGCATTCCTTACATGACCTCGTTTGCCCCCATCCGCTGGCAGAGCCAGAAGGATACGTTCATCCGCTTATCCCGGCGCACCATGAAGAAGTATTTTGGGCAGAATTAGCAGGTTGACATGAACTCTCTTCAACGAAAGGACTGCTGGCCATGTGGAGAAAATTCCTGTGTATCCTTCTGATCATCAGCCTTACCTTGCTCACCGGATGCTGGAGCCGCAAAGAGCTGAATGATCTGGCTCTCGTCATGGCGCTCGGCATTGATCTCGATCCGGGCGGCTATGCCGTCACCGTTCAGGTGATGAATCCCGGGGAGGCGGGCAACCAGAAGGGCGGCAGATCCGGGGGGATGCCTGTGGTTACCTATCAGACCATTGGCAGAACTGTTCCCGATGCGTTGCAGCGCATGCTGAGCATGACTCCGCGTATGCTGTATCTGGCCCATATCCGCGTGTTAGTCATCGGAGAGGCCTTGGCACGCAGAGGAGTCAGCGATGTGCTGGACTTCATCTCACGCAACCATGAGCTGCGTACCGATTTCTTCCTGCTGGTAGCGAAGGAATCCAAGGCTTCCAAGATACTGGAAATCATCACTCCATTCGAGCATATTCCGGCGAACTCCCTGTATTCTTCTATTCTGGTCTCGCATAAAAAATGGGCAGCTACCGGGAAAGTGACCCTCCAGCAGTTCATTACCGAGCTTGAGCGCGGCGGCTCCAATCCGGTGATGTCCGGTGTGCAACTGAATGGGGGCGGGCAGAATGGAGGGTCCGTGAACAATGTGGATACGATCCGCCCGAAGACCATGATCGAGCATGCGGGAATCGCAGTGTTCAAAAAAGACAGGCTGGTCGGCTGGCTGGACGAGCCTGGCAGCAAAACGGTCAACTATGTCCTGGATGAGGTAGACTCCACAGTTAGCAATGTATCCATTCCCGGAGGCGGGCTTGCAGGCTTCATAATAACCCGTTCAGACAGCAAGCTGGACGTCCGGCTAGATACACAGGGCAAGCCTGAGTTTACGGTAAAGCTAAATATAGAAGCCAATCTTACCACGATTCAAGGCAAGCTTAATCTGAATAATCCGGCCAGTATTGAAGATATTCAGAGGAATCTGGAGCAGACTTATGACCTCAGCCTCATGCAAAATATACGGAAGGTCCAGCAGAAATACGGCGCTGACATCTTCGGCTTCGGCGAAGCCCTGCACCGGAAGTATCCCCGTCTGTGGCGAACATACCGCGAGCATTGGGAGGACAGCTTCAGAACCGTCAAGGTTAATGTACGTTCCAAGATAGTCATTCAGCGCATCGGTTCGGTCATCCAACCCTTGAACCAGGAGATGGAGGAAAAATGAATTGGAATCTGATTCTGCTGTTCTTTCTGTTACTGGTGTTGATCCTGAAGACACCTGCCGTAATCAGGCTACGGTCACTGCGGGATGCGGCCGCCTTCTATAGTCTCTGGAGTCTTACTGTTGCGGCAACCGTACTGGACATGGCAGACCTGCCTCAGTTCAGGCCGCTCGACTGGGTACGCAGTCTCATGCAGCTTCTGTCCTGAAATAACTTTCAAGAGAGAGGGAGTGAACTACCCTGTGAAGAATCGTTCGGGTATTTCCTTACGGCAGTTCTATATCATGACATTCGGACTCACCATCGGAACCTCCATTCTGATCATCCCAAGCGGACTGGCGCATACTGCGAGAGAAGATGCCTGGATCGCTGCACTTTGCAGCCTCCTGATGAATCTGGTTATGGTCATCCTGTATCTCGCGGTTGCCCGCTTGTATCCCGGCAAAGATCTCTACGAAATACTCGAAGCTGGTTTCGGCAAATGGGTTGGCAAAATCATCTCGTTACTGTATCTGTTCTATTTCATGATTCTCACCGGCACGCTGCTGGGCGACCTGGGCTTCTTCATCACCAGTGAGATTCTGCCCGAAACACCGATTGAAGCGGTCCAGATTATCTTCCTGACCGCTGCCATAGTAAGTGTCAGTTCAGGGATTGTCGTATTTGCCAGAGTATGCGAATTATTATTCCCCTGGGTGCTGTTCCTGTTCCTGATTCTGGTGCTGGCCCTGATTCCCAAAATCGAATGGAATCATATCAAGCCGGTCCTGGAAGGGGGCTTACCTCCTGTCCTCCTCGGCGGCTATCAATCTGCTGTGTTTCAGGAGCTCATCGTGCTGATGACCTTCCTGCCACTCGTCAGGAAGCCAAAAAGCGGGGAGCGGGCCTTTCTGCTGGGCACGTTCACAGGCGGCATGGTCCTTAGCCTCATTGTGCTGCTCAGCTTGCTCATTCTTGGGATTGAACAGACGGAGAACAGCACCTTCCCCGCCTATGCTCTCGCCAAGACGATTAATATCGGAAATATTCTACAGCGGGTCGAAGGCATTCTGATCACCATTTGGGTACTGACCTTTTTCATCAAAATCTCGTTGCTCTACTTCTCCATTCTGAAGGGGCTGCAATCCGTCTTCCATCTGCGGAAGCAGGACTATCTCATCTATCCCTTGGCTGTATTGTTCATCATCATCGCTTGGAATACCTATATCAACACCGTTTATATCAATGAAATCATTGCAAAGGTATGGGGGAATTTCGCGTTTATCTTCTTGGTACTTCTTCCGCTGCTGCTCTATGGGCTAACTTTGCTGAAGAAAACTATTCATCGGCTCCGCACAAAATAAGCGCCCCGCCACAAACGTCTGATCAAACAGACTTCTGCAGCAGGGCGCTTCAAGTACATGGACATAATTATAATTAGGACAGGGTTCGTGACGAACGGGGCGTTCTGTTAATTCCCGTTCTCCGAATTGCTGAGCGCAGCGGCCGGAGCCAGTCCGGCATGACTGCGGCCGGGAATCTCACCAGTCGCCTCAAAATGCTCCACAATAATGTCAATCTCCTTCTTCAGCTCAGAGACCAGCTCCGCCTCAGGCACCTTGCGGATCATCTTGCCGTAACGGAACAACAGCCCTTCTCCGCGCGCACCGGCGATGCCGATGTCCGCTTCTCTGGCTTCCCCCGGACCATTCACCGCACAGCCGAGGACTGACACCTTAATCGGCACCTTCAGCTTGGAGATGTACTCCTCCACTTCGTTCGCAATCGAGAAGAGGTCAATATCCAGGCGTCCGCAGGTCGGGCAGGAGATCAGAGTTGCCGCATTCGAGATCAGACCGAAGGTCTTCAGCAGTTCTCGCGCTACCTTCACTTCCTCCACCGGATCAGCACTCAGGGAGATCCGCACTGTACTGCCGATGCCCATGGAGAGCAGCGCGCCGATCCCGGCGGAGCTCTTCACTGTTCCGGCGAACAGAGTACCGGACTCGGTAATCCCCAGATGCAGCGGATAAGGAATGACCTCCGCTGCCTTGCGGTAGGCTTCGATGGCCATTGGCACATCGGACGCCTTCAGCGATACGATAATATCGTGGAAGTCCAGCTCCTCCAGAATGCCGATATGGTACAAGGCACTCTCAACCATCGCCTCCGGTGTAGGATAACCGTATTTCTCCAGCAGGTGATTCTCCAGTGAACCGGCGTTAACCCCGATACGGATCGGTATTCCCTTCTCCTTACAGGCCTTAACGACAGCTTCCACCTTATCACGGCGTCCGATATTGCCGGGATTGATCCGCACCTTGTCGATGCCGTTCTCAATCGCCAGCAGGGCCAGCTTGTAATTGAAATGAATATCCGCTACGAGCGGGATATGAATTTGATTTTTGATTTCCTTAATCGCTGCTGCCGCTTCTTCATTGTTGACCGTTACCCGCACGAGCTGACAGCCGGCTTCCTCCAGCCGCAGAATCTCGGCCACGGTTGCTTCCACATCAGCGGTCTTGGTCGTACACATGCTTTGGATGGCAACCTCGTTGTTACCCCCGATAATCACTCCGCCAACATTGACGGGACGGGTCTGGTGTCTCAGGAACATGGTTTTCTCCCCCATAACGATCAAAGCTCCACCCTCTCCGCCCCCGCAGGTCATGCGGGGTGTGCGGGAGAAAGTGGAGACCCTGAGCTGTATTGTTAAGCCGCATCAGGCCTGGTTATTTAAGCCTGGCTTACGCGCTTTCTTCTTTTTTCTTATCCTTCTTGAGACTAAGCTCCGGCAGGGACTTCTCCTTAACAACCTGCTCGGTAATGACACAATCCTTAATGTCATCACGTGAAGGCACCTCGTACATCACATCAAGCATAATGCTCTCGATGATGGCACGCAGTCCACGGGCACCGGTGTTGCGCTTGATCGCTTCCTTCGCAATCGCTTCAAGAGCAAGCGGTTCGAACTTCAGAGCTACATTATCCATCTCCAGCAGCTTCACATACTGCTTCACGAGCGCATTCTTAGGCTCGGAGAGAATACGCACCAGGGTGCTCTCATCAAGCGGCTCCAAGGTCGAGATAACTGGCAGACGGCCGACGAACTCTGGGATAAGACCGAACTTCAGCAGATCCTCAGGCAATACCATGGACAGGTATTCACCGGCCTTGAGGTCCTTCTGCCCTTCAACCGCTGCGTTGAAGCCGATGACTTTTTTGCCGATACGGCGCTTGATCATCTGCTCCAGGCCGTCGAAGGCACCGCCCACGATGAACAGAATGTTCGTCGTATCGATCTGGATGAATTCCTGATGCGGGTGCTTGCGTCCCCCTTGCGGCGGAACCGAAGCAACCGTACCTTCCAGAATCTTCAGCAGCGCCTGCTGAACGCCTTCACCGGATACGTCACGGGTAATGGACGGGTTCTCTGATTTACGCGCTACCTTGTCAATTTCGTCTATATAGATAATGCCGCGTTCGGCTTTCTCCACATCATAATCAGCCGCTTGAATCAGCTTCAGGAGAATATTCTCAACGTCTTCACCGACATAACCGGCTTCCGTAAGGGAAGTGGCATCTGCAATGGCAAAAGGCACGTTGATGATCTTCGCCATCGTCTGCGCCAGCAGGGTCTTACCGGAGCCTGTAGGTCCGAGCAGCAGAATGTTGCTCTTCGTCAGCTCCACATCTTCAATCTTGCTCTGGCTGTTGACACGCTTGTAGTGATTGTATACAGCGACGGAGAGCGATTTCTTCGCTTGCTCCTGGCCGATCACGTATTGATCCAGAATATCACGGATTTCCTTCGGCTTCGGAATATCCTTCATATCCAGCTCTTCCTCGTGGCCAAGCTCCTCTTCCACAATCTCTGTGCACAGCTCGATGCATTCGTCACATATATAAACACCAGGTCCCGCTACGAGCTTACGAACCTGCTCTTGTGATTTGCCGCAAAAGGAACATTTCAATTGTCCTTTTTCATCATTAAATTTAAACATCTTACCACCCCTTTAAGATATGATCGGTGAAGAGAGTACTTGGTCAATGAGCCCGTATTCCTTCGCTTCTTCCGCGCTCATGAAGTTATCGCGGTCTGTATCCCGTTCGATTTTGTCAAGGGGCTGACCTGTGCGCTCTACATAAATCTGATTCAGCTTCTGTCTCGTCTTGAGAATCCAGTCGGTATGAATCCAGATGTCGGACGCCTGCCCCTGAACGCCGCCGAGCGGCTGATGAATCATAACCTCGCTGTTGGTCAGCGCATATCGCTTGCCGGGCGCTCCGGCTGTCAGGAGCAATGATCCCATACTGGCGGCCATCCCTACGCAAATCGTTGAAACATCCGGTTTGATATATTGCATCGTATCATATATACCCATGCCGGCTGTCACAGAACCACCGGGCGAGTTGAGGTACAAGTGAATGTCTTTTTCGGGGTCATCTGCTGCCAGGAACAGCAACTGCGCAATAACCAGATTGGCGACATCATCGTCAATCGCACTGCTCAGGAAGATGATGCGATCCTTGAGCAATCTGGAATAGATATCGTATGAGCGTTCTCCCCGGCTTGTCGTTTCCACAACCATTGGTACCAGACTCATGCCACCAACCTCTTTTCTCTATACAGATTAGTCTTTCCGTTTCAGAAATATTTTAACACGTTCAAAGCGGGATGTCATTTATTCACTGGCTCCCTAAACCGCATTGTTCATGTGCATGCCATTATAACGCAATTCCACGGACAATGCCAATTGAAGGGTTCATGATATGTACTACTAAACGCCCGGCCCCCGATAAAAATAAGGCACGTAACAAAAACTTACGTGCCTTATCAAATCTCTATGGAGGCTAATGGATAGCCGTTCTAGGTAAAGGATTGAAGCTTACTCAGCCTTTGCTTCTTCTGCTGCCGCTTCTTCTGCAGGTGCTGCCGGAGCTTCAACTTCCACGCTGTTGCTAACGAGGAATTCGATGGTCTTGCGCAGGGAGATCTCATCGTTCAGGCTGCTCAGGGAACCGTTGGCTGCCAGAATGCTGCGGATTTCTTCAGGAGTACGCTTGTAAGCTTCAGCCATAGTAGCCAGCTCTTGCGTAACTTCTTCTTCCGACACTTCGATCTTCTCTTCCTTAGCAATAACTTCCAGAACAAGGTTGTTACGAACGCGCTTCTCAGCATCGCCCTTCATTTGTTCCTGCAGGTCTTCACGAGTCTGGCCCGAGAAGCTGAGGAACATATCCATGTTCATGCCCTGCTGGCGGAGACGGGTATCGAAGTCACGAACCATGTTCTCTACTTCGCTGGCGATCATGGCCTCAGGAATTTCCACTTCAGCATTTGCTGCTGCTGCGTCAACTACTGCGGATTCACGAACGCTCTTCAGTTCTTCCTGCTTGCGGGATTCGAGCTGTGCCTTCAGATCTGCCTTGTATTCTTCCAGAGTGTCGAATTCACTAACATCCTTGGCGAATTCATCATCCAGCTCAGGAAGCTGTTTGCGCTTGATTTCGTGCAGCTTCACTTTGAATACAGCAGCTTTGCCTGCCAGTTCAGCAGCGTGGTAAGTCTCAGGGAAGGTTACTTCAACATCCTTGAAGTCTCCAGTGGACATGCCCACTACCTGCTCTTCGAATCCTGGAATGAAGGAATTGCTGCCCAGCTCCAGGGAATGACGCTCAGCCTGTCCGCCTTCGAATGGAACGCCGTCAACGGAACCGTCAAAATCAATTACTGTGATGTCGCCGTTCGCTGCTGCTCCTTCTTCAATGACAACAAGCTCAGCGTGACGCTCTTGCAGACGCTTCAGTTCAGCATTCAGCTCTTCGTCAGTGACTTCTGCCTTCTGTACTGGAACTTCCAGACCTTTGTACTCGCCCAGCTTCACTTCCGGCTTAACTGTGATCTTCGCTTTGAAGATGAACGGCTGGCCTTTGGCGAATTGCTCGATGTCCACTTCAGGACGGTCTACAGGGAAGATGTCAGTCTGTTCAACGGCTTCGCCGTAAGCTTCAGGAAGAAGAATGTCGATAGCATCCTGATACAGGCTTTCAACACCGAAACGGGATTCAAAAATCGGCCGCGGTACTTTACCTTTACGGAATCCAGGTACGTTTGCTTTCTTTACCACTTTATTAAAGGCTTTGTCGAGTGCTGCAGCTACGCGATCTGCTTCTACTTCGACTTCAAGAACTCCGAGGTTCTTCTCTATCTTTTCCCAAGTTGCTTTCATAATATACTTTTCCCTCCAAAAATAGGTTACATGTTTACTTAAATAGTCCAACATTTCACGCACAGAATAACCACTATATTATATACAACATTACTTTATTTATCAAGTAGAGAACTCTTCACGAATCCCCTGAGCGAACGGTAGGCCCCCTCAAATTGGAAGCGCATGCTATCGGTAATGCCGTACATCCCCCGTGTTTCCTCTTCTTTGCGGTTCCCGTTCAGGCTCTCCGACACCATCTGGTGCAGAGCCCCCGCCCAAATATCCAGCTGCGAATACTCCCCGTCCAGCAGCTTGCGGTAATCCCCCGTCCCGTAGATGGACATGACGAACTGCCCCCACAGCTCCTGGGCAAAATAATACAGCGTCGGCTCATGCACCTCCGCCTGCTCCGCCACCCGTTCCAGCACCTGGCTGATCTGCGGCGGGAACTCGTCGCTGTACAGCGGCACGGTCTCGATCTCCACCTCAGCGGCCTCATGGCCCCGGCTCAGCCTGATTGCCCCCTGAGCCCCTCTGCGCCGCAGCGTCTGCAGCGTGCGGAACTGCAGCAGCGGATGCACTTCGGCCTGCTGCAGCCAGCCGGTCAGCGCTTCATCCACCCCGCTCCCTTCTAGGTAGGAGAGCTGCTCCAGCGCCAGCACCGTCGCTTCAGACAACGGTTCGTTCATCACCCGCTTCAGCAGCTTATCCGGGTACTCCGCGTCCTCCTCCAGCTTGGATCTGGCCAGAATCCGGGCCATGTCCTCTTCCCCCAGATCCATCTCCTCCGCATCCGTGGCACCTTCCCCGTCACCGCCCTGCGCCGCGTGGGGGAAGGCTGCCGCCAGCCAATCCAGCAGCGACCGCCATTCCTCGTAGTGCCGCTCTTCCTGTCCCTGGCACTGCAGCAAAAAACGCAGCAGCTCCATCGCTTCCCCGTAACGTTCATTCTCCAGCATAACTGTGAGCTGAATCTGGTAGTAATCCAGGGTCTTGGGAAACAGCACGATGTTCTCTTTGGCGGGGGAATTGAATTGATTCATGAGGGCACCTCCTTTTCTCCGAACTGTAATCGCTTCTGAACCTTAATCAATTGTAGATTATAACATATCCCTGCACGGTTTCAAAAAAACAAGTTGAAAAAGTTAACTATGTATGATAACATAATTTTTGCTTGCTTTTCAGTCAGTGTTCATGTCCCGGTAGCTCAGTTGGATAGAGCATGCGCCTTCTAAGCGCACGGTCGGGGGTTCGAATCCCTTCCGGGACGTCAAAACAACAGCCTTCCTTCGGGAGGGCTGTTTTGTCGTCCGGGGGGAGTCTTAGTTTTGAGCGGGATGTACTTTGGCGCTTGGGTGGACGCTGCGCGAACGGACCGTTGTTACAATCGCTGTTGTCTCCAGATTTTATTTATTTCCCTAATCGGTAAAAATCCGGAGACAAAGGCGACCGCTATCGCTTTTCCACAATCGTTCCGTCCTCTCCGCTGTTTGAGCGGGAAATGACCTTCACAGACCCTCCCTCACTCTTTAGTAGTGGAGGAAGGGAATCCTGCACGTACTATGCGGACTGGAGATCCCTTATTCCGGCGGATCACGCCTATCCGCAGGGTCATGCGGACTCAGAGGCCGTTAAGTAACCTGTTTCTCCGCACTTCCTGCTCGAATGCACAGTTTAACGTCCTCTGAGTCCGTTTAAGAACAAAAAGTTGGTTTTTTCGGCGAATAGCGTACCCTCAGTCCGGATGACTCAGCTGCTGGCTACATTCTATTGGTTCACTTTGTTGTCCACGTTGAACCGGCTACCTGGGGAGGATGCCGGAGTAACAGCGAACCGTGCACGTACCGTGCACGTACTATGCGGACTGGAGATCCCTTATTCCGGCGGATCACGCCTGTCCGCAGGGTCATGCGGACTCAGAGGCCGTTAAGTAACCTGTTTCTCCGCACTTCCTGCTCGAATGCACAGTTTAACGTCCTCTGAGTCCGTTTAAGAACAAAAAGTTGGTTTTTTCGACGAATAGCGTACCCTCAGTCCGGATGACTCATCTGCTGGCTACATTCTATTTGTTACCCTTGTCGTCCACGTTGAACGGGCTACCTGGGAGGATGCCTGAGTAACAGCGAACCCTGCACGAACCCTGAGCACATTTCGCGGACTGGAGATCCCTTATTCCGGCGGATCATGCCTGTCCGCAGGGTCATGCGGACTCAGAGGCCGTTAAGTAACCTGTTTCTCCGCACTTCCTGCTCGAATGCACAGTTTAACGTCCTCTGAGTCCGTTTAAGAACAAAAAGTTGGTTTTTTCGACGAATAGCGTACCCTCAGTCCGCATAGCTCAGCTGGTGGCTACATTCTATTCGTTCACTTTGTCGTGCACGTTGAACCGGCTACCTGGTGAGGATGCCGGAGTAACAGCGAACCGTGCACGAACCGTGCATGTACTATGCGGACTGGAGATTCCTTATTCCGGCGGATCATGCCTGTCCGCAGGGCCATGCGGACTCAGAGGCCGTTAAGTAACCTGTTTCTCCGCATTTCCTGCTCGAACGCACAGTTTAACGTCCTCTGAGTCCGTTTAAGAACGAAAAGTTGGTTTTTTCGACGAATAGCGTACCCTCAGTCCGGATGACTCAGCTGCTGGCTACATTCTATTTGTTACCCTTGTTGTCCACGTTGAACCGGCTACCTGGTGAGGATGCCGGAGTAACAGCGAACCGTGCACGAACCGTGCATGTACTATGCGGACTGGAGATCCCTTATTCCGGCGGATCATGCCTGTCCGCAGAGCTTGTTATTACATAATGTGTAGAATAACGCTGTTCCATCGTTGGATCTCCGGTCTTCGAGAAGCGAAGAGGACGCTTGGGGCCCTTTCCCCTTTTGACATAAGCGGTATGGGATGGCTTCAGTTCATGCTCCCGTGCCTTCTGACGGATCAGTGAGAGGATGAAGTTGAACTGCGACAGATTGCCGCGAAGGACCCTTTCCAGATAAGGAACTTTGCCCAGACGCCACTCTTCTACCTGTTCAGGACTGACTGCTCCAAGTCTGAGGAAGACCTCCAACGGAGCGACAACGCCCTTTCCTGCAATGAGCTTCTTAACAATTTCGCCCACTTTCTTGTTCAATTCCTGCCTATTCATGCATGCCGTCCTCCGTATTCCTGCAACGCCCGCACTTCTCCGGGAAGTAAATGCCATCTGCCCGGTAGTAGCTAAAATCAAGGTGATCGAACACAAACGGCTCCCCGCATTCCTGACATGCCAGCAAAACATGATCACGCGGGCGTATAATAAGCAATTGCGCTCTTTCCTCCAGCAGTTGCTGCCACGCTGTTTCATCCATCTTGTAGCGCATTCTAAGGTCTGCAATTAGCTGGCGGATTTGAGTCTGTACCTTCTGAAACTCTATCGCTTGCCACTGCTCCAGGAAAGGGATGTATTTCTGATCGCCGGCACACAGGATTTTGAACAGAAACAACAGAATCATGCCCCGGTTCCGTTCCTTCAGATACTCCATACTGACCGGCGTGATCCCTTGGTCCAGCCACTTCTCCCATTCCCGCAGCAGCTCCTCTGCCGCCCGTTCCCGCCGGACAGTCCAGCCGTAGACGGTGAACTCGATCATGGGAAGCTTCCCGTACAACCCTCTCTTCAGGTACCCGGCTTCTATGAGGACGTCCACCTTCTCCATGGTCTGCTCCATCGTCAGTTCGCGGTAAAAGCCATAGGCGGGCGTGTGATCCAGGCCGAGCTCGAGCAGCTTCTTCTCCTTCGAGCCCTTCAGGATCTTGGCCAAAAGCGTACGCCCTCCTGCACCGATAATCTCATCAGCTGCCTGCAGAATGGCAAGCAGCTCCGGTCTCGGCAGCGGTGTATTTAATGGATACGCGGTCGTCTGCTTCCGCTTCGGCTTACGGCGGCTCTTCTTCTGCGTACTCACAGAGTTCTTCCTCCTTGTCCTTATCATGGGCACAGGCTAGTCCAGCCTGCACTTATTTTATAGCCGAATTATAACATATCCAGACCCGGAAACAGGAAATTCAGGGTGAATTACAGCCCTTCCCTGAGCACTCCGAAGCTCCCTCCATTACACAGCAAACAGGCTGCCCGCCATGGATTGTCCATAGCAGAGCAGCCTGTTCTTACAGGGTTATAGCGATAGCGTGAATCCGCGCATCCGTATCCCTCTCAGCGTCCCCGGCGGCGGTTGCCCAGCCACAGCGGGAAGCGGAACATGAAGTTGATCAGCAGCACGACAAAGACCAGCACGGCGGCAGACTTATCCGCGATTTGCCGCGCATCCTCGACAATGGCCTCAGATTGCACGTACCACAGATGTACGGCCAGGGTCTCGCCCGGCGAGAACAGGTTGAAATCCCACATCTCGCCGGAGGTGCTGAGTCCGGCGGTCAGGATGATAACCGCCGATTCCCCGAAGGCGCGGCCGGCCACCAGGCAGACGCCGGTGACGATGGCCGGAAGGGCTACCGGCACGACAACCTTGCGGATGACATGGAACTTGGTCATGCCGAGGGCATAGCCGGCTTCACGGATCTCGCCGGGTACCGCGCGCACCGCTTCCTCCGTGACGCGAGCCAGCATCGGCAGATTCAGCAGCGCCAGGCTGACTCCCCCGCCGAGGATCGTTAAGCCAACACCGAAGTACTCGGCGAAGATCGCCAGGCCCAGGAGGCCGAACACGATGGACGGCACCGAGGACAGGGATTCCACGCAGATGCGCAGCGCGCCCGTGAAGGCATTATCCGGCGCGTACTCCGCCATATAGATCCCTGCCCCGATCCCGATCGGAACGGAGATCAGGAGGGAGATGAACAGGATATAGAAGGAATTGAACAGCACGGGACCAATCCCGCCGCCGGGATCGATCTCCTCCGGCTGCTTGAGCAGGAAGTCCGGTCTGAGCGAAGGCAAGCCTTTGCTTAGAATGGTGAACAGCAGCCAGAAGATCAGCAGCATGACCAGAACGCCCAGCGTATAGAAGCCGATGGTCGCCAGTTTATTACGCCGCTGGGCTCTGGCCGTATGGCGTGTGCGCGTGAACCCGTTCATCAGGCATCCCTCCGTTTGCGGCCCAGGAGCCGGATAATCAGAATCAGTACAAACGAGATCAGCAGCAGCAGGAAGGCCATCATATGCAAGGAATAGTTCCAGGTGGAGTCGAACTCCACGTTGGAGATCTGCATCACGATATTACTGGTCAGCACCGAGGTGGGTGCGAACAGGCTCTTCGCCAGCTGCGGCGTATTGCCGATGACCATCACCACCGCCATGGTCTCCCCGACTGCGCGGGTCATGCCAAGAATGACCGCCGAGATAATGCCCCGGCTGGCAGCGGGCAGAACGACGCGCATAATGACCTGAAGCCGGGTCGAGCCGAGCGCATAGGCAGCGTCACGGTATTTGCGCGGAACAGCCACAATCGCATCATCGCTGATCCGGCAGATGGTCGGCAGCACCATCAATGCCAGCACGAGTGCGGCGGCAAGCAGTCCGTCCCCGAGACCTTCTCCGCTGACTCTGCGCAGGAAGGGCAGCAGCACGGTCAAGCCCAGATAGCCGTATACAATAGAAGGAATGCCGACCAGCAGATCAAGCACCGGACGGATGAAGCTCTTCAGCCAATTCGGGGCAATCTCTGCACAGAGCACAGCCATCCCGACCGAGATGGGCACGGCGATGACCAGGGTCAGCGCGGTAAGCGACAATGTATTTACGATGAAGGCGGCGGCGCCGAAGGCATCCTCTTCCGGCGTCCAGTTGAACGAGAAGAAGAAGTCCTGCGGGGAGATGCGGGTGAAGAGCAGCAGCGCCGTTTTGCCAATGAATACAATAACTAGTCCCAGCACAAGACAGAGCGCAAGGATGCTGAATAAGAAATAATAACGGGAGATGCTGTTGCCCAGCAGATGTCTGCGGTGCCGCTTGGTGTTACGTTTAACTTCCTCTAGGCTTGTCTGTGTCTTTGCTGTCAGGCCATGAACCGGTGCCCCCATACTTTCCCTCCTGTAAGAGGCCAACCCCGTAGTTCCCGGAGCTGGCCGCTGTTACCTATCCATCTATTAGGCTTGCTTGTCTTGAGTGATCTTAGGATTGCATCGCAGAGATTGGAATGAACTTAAGCTTCTTAAGCGAGCCCTGCTGGAACTTCTTGCTCTGTACATATTCGATGAATTCTTTGGTCGCGCCGGTCGGCTGGCCCTTCGTCATGTAGTAGCCGTAGGCCCAGATCTTGTACGAGCCGTTGATCACGTTATCCGTAGTAGCTTCCACACCATTGAACTTTACAGCCTTGATATCATTGCCGGTTACATATACAAGGTCGATGTAGCCGATAGCGTTAGGCGTTGTACCTACAGCTGTTTTCATGTCGCCGCTGGAGCCGGTTTCCTTGTAGTTCTTCTCTTTCTTCACGATATCTCCGCCGCCCAGCGCCTTGGCCTGATAGTTCACGCGCGTACCGGAGCCGAAAGCACGGGTGATCACTACGATATTCGCGTCCGATCCGCCGACCTCTTTCCAGTTGGTGATTTTACCGGCGTAGATGCCTTTAAGCTGCTCTGTAGTCAGGTTGTCGACTCCGACATTCTTATTAACGATGGTTGCAAAAGGAATCACCGCGACCTTGTTCGCCACCTGTCCGTCAAAGGCCTTGAAGCCCGGAACATCAATGCTGGCATCCCAGTCGCAGGCTCCGATATCGGCAATCCCCTTCTTCACGGCCTGCGGTCCGGTCACGGAGCCTTTGCCGGAAGCGGCGATCTTCACTTTAGGGTGCAGCTTCTGGAATTCCTTAGCGGCCTGCAGCGTCAGCGGAAGCAGGGCCGTAGAACCGTTAACGGTAATTTTACCTTTGAGGCTGTCCGCTGCTGCGGCTACCCCTGCAAAGGATGCGGTAACCGCGATCACCGCGGTAAGTGCTGTAACTGTGAATTTTTTGAACATCTTCATGTCTGAATTCTCCTCCCGGCGGTGTGCGCCGATAAATGTTGTAATTAATTAGCAGCTTCCGGTGAGACTGACAATTGCAGCGCTTTGCCGTTCTGAATGACCAGTACCTTGCCGTCGCTGATAATAGCCAGCTTGCTGCCGTCTGCCGATACCGCCACTTCCGATACATCTTCAGCTGTCCGGTACAGTTCAACTGGAGCTGCACTGCCTGCAATAGAGTAGATTACCGTGCTGCCGTCCGCTGTAGTCCCGGAGACCACAAGGCCCGTGCTAACCCCTATGGACCAGTTCACCTCTGCACCGAGGGCAACATCTGTGCTTTTACCGTCTGCTGCAATCAGCTTCAGTGTGTTAGCCGCATTGCCGTCTGCATCTGCACTCAGGTAGGACACGCTGCCGTCTGCCAGAATCTCAGGATACAGCTTGTTGTCAGGCGTAGTAGTCAAGGCTGCCGGCTTCGCGCCTTTGGTCGTAAGATCCAGCTTATAGAGCTGTTCTCCGGCCTTGCTGAAGTCTACAGTAAGTGAATCTTCTGTGCTGTCGGCATCATTCTTCGCGGTACCGGTGATATTGACGATGTACACTGCACTTTTGCCGTCTGCCGATATGCGAAGCTCCGATTTGTTCTCCACTTTATCCTCAAGCAGAGCCTTGATCTCTCCGGTCTCTACTGAAATCTGTGCCAGCTTCTCCTGCTTGTCGCCCTGGACGAAATAGAGCGTCTTGCCGTCACTGGACCACACGATATCTGTCTTCACGCTGGTGTCCTTGCCGAGCGGACTGATTAAGCCGGTGGACAGGTTGATCAGCTTCAGCTGGCCGGTCTCATCGCTGAACGCGCCCCACTGCTGGTCGGCGGAGACTGCGAAATCCACCGCGCCTTCGACGGAAGAGAACAGATCATAGTTGCCTGGAGTCTGGGTGAATTTATAGAGCAGGGTGGATTCAGCGTCGTTTCTGTTCGCAATCAGGCCGCCGTCAGCGCTCCAGTGAAGAGTATCGAATGAACCGGCGGGTCGGGCAAAGCTCAGAATCGTATGGGTATCGGCCGCAAGCTCACCGCCAAGCGCCGTAACCAGCTTCGTCAGCTCCACATACGTTTTGCTGTTACGTACAACCGGGGCCACTGTGAATTCCAGGGTTTCGCCATCCACCTGATAGCTTTTCACGCCAGGCTGGAGCTGTACACTATGTAGACCTTTGCTGTCATTCAGCTGGATTCCGCTGCTCCCGTGCACAAGTCCTGCTCCCAGCTCTGCGGCTACCTGGCTCAATGAATAGAGCTTGTATCCGCCGCTGTTAATGGTGCTGAGTGTAACCGGCGTACCGTTGATGCTCCAGGACATGCTGCCCTCTACGGCTGCTGTTTTCACAGCTGCGGCACTTACTTGGCTGCTTGTGGCCAGAACACTAACAGCTCCCCCTGTTACGAGAAGTGCAGAAGCCAGAGCCGCGCCGATCCATTTACTATTCTTCAATTAGATTCACCCTTTTCCTATAGGTAACTGCTAATGTTATTTTCGTCTACGAGTGTCAATTCTGTTGCGCAGGAATGTTATGGAAATATTAACTGTAAAAATAATTACAAGCCCAAACCAAAGAAGACCCGCCCGGGAACCCTCCCGGACCGGCCTATTGTAAATCCTGTGTTAATTCACAATCCACGTCACGATAATCTCATTCCCGCCGCGCTCTGATTCCGAGGGACTGCCAATAATAGAATACGAATATGAGCCGTTCACTTTGCCGTTAATCAGCAGGTTATGGCTGTCGACAAGCTCTGTACCGAGTTCCAGCTCCTTCTCTCTTACATACTTCTGATATGTAGTTCCAAGAGCGGCCATGCTCTCCTTCGTCTGATAGATCAGCATGGAGGATTTCTTCCCCTCTGACTGTTCACCTTGGGTAAAAGTAATACCTGCCCCTTCGGGAATCGGCAGATCCTCCGGCAAATATTGCCTTGCCTCCGTCTTCTCGTCTGCCAAGGTATGAAACCGTCCGCCACTGCCAGACTTGTCCGCATCGCCGCAGCCGCTAAGTCCAGCCGCAGCCAGCAGAGCTGCCAGAGGAAGGAGCAGCTTATGTCCTGCCATAATTCCACCGCCTTTAGTGAATTGGGTTTCAGGATGCCGGTAACCATAGGATGTTCCTTTTATTACCCGGATAAAGAGCAGGAGTAACGGATAATCCTTACAATTTTATTTACTTTTGAGTAGGGAATCATTAGTATAATGAGTGAGCGCTCACTCATTATTATGGCGGATGGAGGAGATTGGTATGGATGAGGGGAAGCCTGTCATTGCGGTTACTCATGTGAACCGGGCTTTTGGCGATAAAACAGTGTTGAAGGATATTACGCTTCAGGTGAATCAGGCAGAGACCTTCGGGATTCTGGGGCCATCCGGCTCCGGCAAAACCACGCTGGTCAAGCTGCTTACGGGCATAGACGAGGTAACCTCCGGTGAGGTCACCGTGCTGGGGGTGCGGATGCCGAAGCTTGCCATGCTCCAGCAGATCGGATATATGGCCCAGTCGGATGCCTTGTATAACGAGCTTAGCGCCAAGGAGAATCTGGAGTTCTTCGCTGCTCTGTATGGCTTGAAGGGCGGCAACCGCACACGGCGGATCGGGGATGTGATGGAGCTGGTGAACCTGCAGGAGCATCTGCGGAGGCGGGTGGACCAATATTCCGGCGGCATGAAGCGCCGGCTGTCCCTGGCGATTGCCCTGCTGCACGAGCCGCCGCTGCTGCTGCTGGATGAACCGACCGTCGGCATCGATCCGGTGCTGCGCCAGTCCATCTGGAAGGAGCTGAAGGCGCTGAACCGCAAGGGAACAACGATTGTGCTGACCACTCATGTGATGGATGAGGCGGAGAAATGTGACCGGCTGGCGATGATCCGGGACGGCGTGCTGCTGGCGGCTGATACTCCGGCCGGACTGCTTGAGGCTACCGGCACCGCCAGCATTGAAGAAGCCTTCCTCTGCTATGGAGGTGTACGCCGATGAGAATCCGGGCCATTACCCTGAGAATTCTGCAGCAGTTCATTCATGACCGGAGAACCATGGCGCTCATGTTCATCGCTCCCCTGCTGGTGCTTAGCCTGATGAGCCTGGTATTCGGCAGCGATGCCTATGAGCCTAGGATCGGCGTCTCGGAAGGTGCGGCAGGGTTCAGTTCAGCGCTGGAAGCCCAGCAGGCTGAGGTTACTAGCTATGCGGATGAAGCATCCGGGCATGCCGCCCTGAGGGCGGGAGACATCGATGCTCTCCTTACAATGAAGGGAGACGCTCCTGCTGTTGTCCTTGAAGGCAGCAATCCGGCGGCTAACCGTGCTGTGATCATGGCGCTCCAGGAAGCTGCGCAGAGCCTCCGGCCGCCAGCTCCGGGCGGCGGACAGCTCCAGCCGCAGATCAGCTACCTCTACGGCGCGGAGGATATGAAGACGATCGACCGCTTCGGCCCGATTATGATCGGAGTGTTCGTGTTCTTTTTCGTCTTCCTGATTGCCGGTGTCTCCTTCCTGCGGGAACGGACCACGGGCACGCTGGAGCGTCTGCTCTCCACCCCTCTTAAGCGATGGGAGATCGTGACCGGGTATGTCTGCGGCTTCGGCATCTTCACCGTCTTCCAGGCTCTGCTGATCTCCTGGTTCTCGATCCAGGTGCTGGGAATTATGATGACAGGCAGCTTCGGCTACGTGCTGCTGATGACGCTGCTGCTGTCGATGTCGGCGCTGACGCTCGGCACCTTGCTCTCGGCGTTCGCCGCCAATGAGCTGCAGATGATCCAGTTCATCCCCCTGGTCATTGTGCCGCAGATCTTCCTCAGCGGATTATTTCCGCTGGATACCCTGCCGCTCTGGCTCCAGCGCATTGGACTCGCCACCCCCATCTATTACGGCGCTCAGGCGCTGATGGACATCATGCTGCGCGGCAAAGGCTGGACCGACATCGCCCCGGATGTGCTCGTGCTGGCCGGCTTTTCCCTGCTGTTCATGCTGCTGAATGTGCTGGCGCTGCGCAAGCACCGGCGTATGTAAAGGGGGAACAGGCTATGGTACACTAGGAGGAACTGTAAGAGTCTGGAGGTTCTATTGATGGAGAATAACCCTGCTGCCGATCAGGGGCAGCTGGAGCAAGACCAGTGGGTCCAGGAGCTGCTGGACCTCAGCGAGAAGGAGCAGGTCACGCCCAAGCAGCTGTCGATTCTGCGGGCGGCGATTGATGTTTTTGCAGAGAAGGGATTCTCGGCGGCCGCCACCAGTGAGATTGCCCAGAAGGCCGGCGTGGCCGAAGGCACGATCTTCCGTTATTACCGGACCAAAAAAGATCTGCTGCTCGCCATCGTTGTGCCCACCATGAGCCGGATGATCGCCCCGTTCGTGCTGCGCAACTTCAGCGGTGTGCTGGATGTGCCGTTCGAGAGCTACGAAGCCTTCCTTAAGGCCTTCATGGTGAACCGGCTGGAGTTCGTCCGCAGGAATCTGAAAATCGTCAAAATTCTCATTCAGGAGATCCCCTTCCAGCCTGCGCTGAAGGAGCAGCTGACCGAGAATATCTTCGAGCAGGTTCTGGCGCGTGTCACTGCAATTACCGAGCATTTCAAGGCGAAAGGTGAAGTGATTGATGCGCCCACTCCTGCGATTATCCGCTTTACCATCTCCGCGATTGCCGGATACCTGCTGACCCGGCTGGTGCTGATGCCGGAGCAGGACTGGAATGATGAGGCAGAGATTGAACAGACAATAAGCTTCATTCTGCACGGGATCGGCGGGAATGGATAATCTTTAAGTACGATATCCCCCGTGGGGGTGGCTTAGATAGAAGCAATAAAAGGAAGTGAGTATACGGTGGGTTATCAGGTGCCGGAACGGGTAATCAAGCTGCTGTGCGGCAATGCCGCTTTTGACCAGGGAGCGGCTTATTATCATGCCCATAAGGTGGATCTTGTCTATACGGAGCATAACGGGGAAGACGAATATTCCAAATACCGCGCTGAGGTTCATGGCTTGGAGAGCTATGAGATAGCGCTAATTATCGACAGCGACGGGGATGTGCAGGGGGAATGCACCTGCCCTGCTTATGTTCACGGCGGCCCCTTCTGCAAGCATATTGCAGCGGCGCTGGTGGCGGTCCTCTACCGCAGCCGGGCGGCCGGAGCTGAACAGGCTGAGGATATGCAGGCAGATACGGAGGAGACTTATCCCGCAAAGGCCAGCAGTCTGCCGCTGGCGCAAGGCCGCTCCGGCCCCTCGGGGGCAGAGCACAGGGAGCGCAGCGGAGACCGGCAGCTGGTGAGCAGCATGCTCGGAATATTCACCGGCGGGCGGCAGCTGCCAAGCGGTGCAGGCACGTATATCGACCTGCGGACACCGCTCCAGGTCGAGTTCATCTGCCGGCCCTTCAACATTGGCTACAGCAGCACGATGCTTGGAATCGAAGTGAAGCTGGGTCCTAAGCGCCTCTATATCGCGCAGAAGATCAGACCTTTTCTGGAGCAGGTTCACCGGGGTGAGCCTTTTCAATTCACAGCGCACTTCAGCTATGATCCCGCCCTGCACAGCTTCTCCAAGGAAGATAATGAGGTCCTGCTGAAGCTGATTGAGATCATGCAGAATGAGAAGGTCTACAACAGACTCAACGATCCGTATGCCACCCGCTCCAACACTCTGGGGAATGACCGGCTGCTGCCGGTGGCCCCTTTTTTCTGGGAGAGTCTGTACCCCCTGCTAGAAGCAGCACCTGCCGTACGCCTTCAGCATGGACAGCTTCTGCTGGACCGCTTGTCCCTCTCGGAGGAGCCGCTGCCGCTCAGCTTCCAATTCGATCAAGCACAGGAGGAAGGCTACCGGCTGGACGTCCGGGGGCTTGAGCAGCTTACGATTCTGGAGAGCTACGGGCTGGTCTTGACCGAAGGCAGGCTGCTGAAGCTCCCGGCGCAGGAATGCGGGCGTCTCTCCGAGCTGAAGCGGATGCTCAGCGGCAGCCGGCGGGATAGCCTGGCGATTGCACCTGAGCAGATGGAGCCCTTCATGGAGACGGTCATTCCCGGACTGAAGAAGCTTGGCAGGGTAAGCATTGCCGACGCCATCGCGGACCGGATCGTCCAGACCCGGCTACACGCCAGACTCTACCTGGACCGGGTGCGGGACCGGCTGCTGGCCGGGCTGGAATTCCAGTACGGCGGGATCGTCATCAATCCGCTGGAGGAGAAGGCGCATGAGCGGAGCAGCGAGGTCATACTGATGCGGGACGGGGAAGCGGAGCGGCGGATTCTGGACCTGATGGCGCATGAGTCCTTCTCTCGGACCGAGAGCGGATATATCATGCGTGACGAGGACGGGGAATTCGACTTCCTGCACCATACCATCCCGCTCTTGGAACCGCTGCTTCAGGTCTATGCGACCACTGCGGTCAAGCAGCGGGTGCTTACGGAGCATGCAGCGCCCAAGGTCAGCCTGAGCTGGAACGAGAAGACCGACTGGCTGGACTTCAAGTTCGCCATGGAGGGCATCACGGAGAAGGACATTACCGAGGTCCTGAAATCTCTCCAGGAAAAGCGTAAATATCACCGGCTCAAGGACGGAGCCCTGCTCCCGCTGGATACCGCAGAGTTCCAGGAGATTATCGCGCTAATGAACGAGCTGGGCGTCCGCAGCGTGGATATCAAGAGTACCGAGTTCTCCCTGCCGCTGGTCCGCGCCCTCCATCTCCATGGGGGCACCGTCCAGGGGCAGACCATCCAGACCGGACGCTCCTTCCGGCGGCTGCTGGCCAACATGGCGAGTCCCGAGAATCTGGACTTCCCGGTGCCGGAGAGTCTGGCTCCCGTGCTGCGGGATTATCAGCAGTACGGCTTCCAGTGGATGAGGACGCTGGCTCATTACCGCTTCGGCGGGATTCTGGCGGACGATATGGGCCTTGGCAAAACACTGCAGAGCATCACCTTCCTGCTCTCGATGCGGGAAGACATCCGGCAGAGCGGCGTGCCTGCGCTTATTGTGGCGCCGGCCTCCCTGCTCTATAACTGGCTTAACGAGCTGAAGCGCTTCGCCCCGGAGCTTCAGGCGGTCATTGCCGACGGCACCGCCGGTGAGCGCAGCCGGGCCCTGCGGAACACGGCCGGGCATGATGTCATCATCACCTCGTACCCGCTGCTGCGCAGAGATGTGGATGAGTATGCCAAGCGGTCGTTCCATACGCTCATTCTGGATGAAGCGCAGATGATTAAGAATCATGAGACTATGGCTTCGCAGGCGGTCAGATTGCTCCAGGCCCGCTACCGCTTTGCGCTGACCGGAACACCGGTGGAGAATGCGCTGGAGGATCTGTGGTCGATCTTCAGCGTCGTTTTCCCCGGCCTGTTCCCCGGGAAGAAGGCCTTCCATGACCTTCCCCGGGAGACGGTCGCCAGGCGCGCCCGCCCCTTCCTGCTGCGCCGCCTGAAGAGCGATGTGCTGAAGGAGCTGCCGGACAAAATCGAGTCCCTCCAGGCCTCCGAGCTGCTGCCGGAGCAGAAAAGGCTCTATGTCGCCTACCTGGCCAGATTGCGCAAAGAAGCGCTTAAGCATCTGGACAGCGACAGCTTCGGGAACGGCCGGCTCAAGGTGCTGGCCGGACTGACCCGGCTGCGCCAGCTGTGCTGTCATCCCGCCCTGTTCGTGGACGGGTACACAGGCGGCTCCGGCAAATTCGAGCAGCTCCTGGAGATTATCGACGAATGCCGCAGCTCCGGCAAGCGGATGCTGATCTTCTCGCAGTTCACGCAAATGCTAGGCATGATCAGTCGTGAACTGGCTCTGCTCGGGATTCCGCATTTTTATCTCGACGGACAGACCCCGGCCTCCCAGCGGGTTGAGCTGTGCAGCCGCTTCAATGAAGGCGAGCGCGACCTGTTCCTGATCTCGCTGAAGGCGGGCGGCACCGGCCTCAACCTGACCGGGGCCGATACGGTCATTCTCTATGACCTGTGGTGGAACCCTGCTGTCGAACAGCAGGCCGCCGACCGCGCCCACCGGATCGGGCAGAAAAAGATCGTCCAGGTCATCCGCCTGGTAGCCCAGGGTACGGTGGAGGATAAAATGTACGAGCTGCAGCAAAAAAAGAAAAACCTGATTGACGAGGTGATCCAGCCGGGGCAGGAGGCGTTGTCGAGCCTCAGCGAGCAGGATATCCGCGAGATTCTCTCCATCTGACCGGCCGCCTGTTGTAGCAAGGCAGTTTATGCCAAAGCCGGACGAGGGGGATGGAGTGCTGAGGATGGAGGAGCTGGTGAATTAATGCATGCTGCTCAACCCTTCCTCAGCTATGCTGTACTTTGTACAACAGAACACTTCCAAAATCGTTGAGCACTTGAATCTATTGTACTTCGTACACTAGAATTTCGGGTAAAAGCTGTTTTTGAGCAGATATCCAGGAATCAAATGTAAGAAGTGCAATAGAATGCTTTTCTGAGCGGAAAAGTACTGTTTCTATTGCACAAAGTGCAATCACCTCAAATGGCTCAAGTGAGCTGCGGCAGTTGAGACGATATGGCTGGGAGGCCGGAGGCAGAGTGGCTCTGAGATGTTAGGGATGATGGCTGGAAACGCTGAAGGTAGCGAGAAGCTGACACGTTAAGCGCAGCGGCACTCTGGCGCTTGGAGACTCAGCCCCTGACTTGCGGCCCTGGTATAACGCCACAACAGGGACTCTCCCAAGCTAATACCCGGGAGGTCCCTGTTCTTTATATCCTATGGCATACCGCTGCTGAATTAGACGATGGTAAGTCCTGCACTGGCATAACCAGGAATCGTTACCGCTGCATCTGTTCCAGCTGTATTTGCAGCAGAGAAGACCATCAGCAGACGGGTTCCCGCAGTTACCGGGATAGACAGCCCTGTAGCTAATCCGCTGCTGATCGTACCTAGGGTAACAGCACCTGTCAACGCAGGGGCTAACGTGACCAACGCTCCGGTAACAGGGATGAATGTATTATTCGGAGTAACCGATTGATACAATTGTGCCGTTACAGTCATTGTAGATCCTGTGAGTGCGACTGTATCCGATGTGCTGAAATAAGCCGCCAGTGAAGTTATGGTGCCATCGTGGGGCACAGAGAAGGCAACATTGAGCATTGTGCCAGCCGCCCCTGTCAGATCAATGGTTCCGGCTGGCACGCCTGCAACGCCTGTCACGGTGTTGCCGAAGCCCACCAGACTGGAGGTATTGTTCACTCCTCCCACGACAGTCGTCATTTCTGCAGGAATCCCGGATGCATAAGGGATAATTGCCCCTGAGCCTGTAGCTCCGGTCATGCCGGTCGGCCCAGTCTCACCTGCTCCTGTCACACCGGTCGGCCCTGTTATTCCTGTCATGCCGGTCACACCTGTTGCCCCAGTCTCACCTGCTCCTGTCACACCAGTCGGCCCTGTTATTCCTGTCATACCGGTCACGCCTGTCGCTCCTGTCTCAGCTGCTCCTGTCACACCGGTCGGCCCTGTCGGTCCTGTCTCACCTGTCATACCGGTCACGCCTGTCGCTCCAGTCTCACCTGCTCCTGTCACACCGGTCGGCCCTGTCTCACCTGTCGCGCCGGTATCACCGGCCGCTCCGCCGCCTGGACCTGTAAGTCCTCTGGCGCCGGTCTCGCCCACATTGCCTGTCGCACCAGTAACTCCAGTTGGCCCTGTCGCGCCGACAGGCCCTGTCTCTCCGGTTGCTCCGCCGCCAGAACCAGCAGGACCTGTTGCTCCTGCTGGACCTGCTGGACCTGTTGCTCCTGCCGGACCTGCTGGACCTGTTGCTCCTGCCGGACCGGTGGTTCCGGCAGTGCCGGAACCTTCCCCTAGCAATTCCTCTGAGACCAGGCGGTGAGCAGTAACCAACGCCCCGGTACTGCTCTTGCCCCAGACTGATACCTGGATTGGGTCATCCGCAGTCACAGATGTCACAAATGTAAATTCAAAAGCGTCCAGATCGGCAAAATAGGTTTTAGTTACCGACTGATTCGGGTTAACATTATTTGCCTCGCTGACATACAGATTTCTCACTCCGCCGCTCAAATAATAACCTTTAACTGTTATTGTTGAGGCAGTAGTATCGCTGCGGTTATCAATCCTTACCGTAACCTGGGTAGTTGGTCTCACTCCGTTAACCCTATTATTTTCTATGGGTCCTGTGGATAAAAAACTCATTGTGTTCAGTCCTCCTGTTTATAATCGTTTTTAACGGGAATTTATACTTCAGGGTTTAGTTGCTCATGTGCAACCACACGATGAGCATTCACCAGCTGACCGGATGATGTTTTTCCCCATACTGAAATTCCGATCTCCTCTTCATCTGCTTCTTCAGTCGTAAATACAAATTCATAGGCATCCAGATCGGCAAAATAACTTCTGGTCACCGCTTCATTAGGAGCAACATTAATAAGTTCACTTACATACAGCGTTCTTGTCGTTCCCAGTACATAACCCTGAATGCTGACAGCCGAAGTGACAGCAGTATCCCGCTTCACTATTCTTACTGTAACAGTCTGTGTAGGTCTGACCCCTGAAACGGCATTATTCTCAATAGGTCCTGTTGATAATATCGCCATCCCGCTCCCTCCCTTCTGCCTCTAAACTCTGTCTCGGCGATTGAGTTTAATCGCTCGACATATTCATATTCAAGCATTGGCATAACGGTGTGGACACAGGCCTGAGCCTATTCACCAATGACCGCAGGCACGCATATCCTTGAATAAGGAAAGACCGCCCATGGGCTGCGCTTTCTTCATACGAACGCCGAACGGAAGAAGGGACTCCCATGCCCCCTCCTGGAAAAGGAAAGAAGCCCGCCGCCAAAAAATCACCGTCCAGCTCCAAAACCCAGACACCTAAGGGGCTTGAATTTGCCGTAGCAGCCCTTCTGTTGACCGGCAAGCTCAAAGTAGACTCTATCCAGATGTACACGGACGCGTCGATGTTCGTCAGTCTGGTAGGCAAATATAAAACCTTAAGCGATCTAAGTAGTGACAACGTCGATAAGCTGGTCAGCTTCCTCGATGACAACAGCAGCCTGACGCTGAACGAGATCATGGCTGCTCTAAAAAAGAAAGCCGAAAACACCTGAACACATACGGAAGTGAAAGTGAGGTACGGGGCTATGGACAGTTTTGACGGAGAAGGATTTGCCGGCGGACTCCTGCTGATTATTGCAATTCTGCTGCTGATTTATGGTTCAACGGACATCAAGAATCTGACAGGGGCGCCTAGTGACGTGTAATTTTTAACCGGAGGACTCCTGCTGCACAGCAATCTGCTCTTGCTTTCTTTCAGAAATTCGCTATACTGATACAAATCCATATTCAATCGATGACCGGGAGAGTAATGGTCTTATATCTAGTCCCCAGCGAGCCGGGAAAGTGGAAGCCGGTACAGATTAGAACCATGAAGCGCACCCGTGAGATGGACTTCTGAACCTTGTAGTAGGAAGCCCCGGCCGAGGACCGTTAACCTGTAAGGTGGCTGAACCGTAAGGCTCAGCAACGAGAGTGGTACCGCGAGCGCACAAGCCTCGTCTCTTAGGAGATGAAGGCTTTTTTGTCGTTATTTTATTCAGGAGGTTGTTATTCATGCCAATGCTAAGTGAGCTCATTCAAGAGAGCTTGAAGCAGTCTGTTCACAAAATCGTGCTAACCCTGGGCGTGCCCGCCATCGCTGAAGTAAATGTTGCCCTGGAGCAGCCGGCGAGTGCCGACCACGGGGATTATTCAAGTAATATCGCCATGCAGCTGGCCCGCCCTTTGCGCAAAGCTCCGCTGGCCATTGCCGGGCTGATCGCCGCCGAGCTCGAAGCTTCGGGCTCTGTTCACGGACTGGTGCTAAGAACCGAGGTCGCCGGTCCGGGGTTTATTAATATGTATCTGGATTGGCAGGCCTGGGCACGGGCGAAGGGAAATTTCACATTGCCTCAGTATGCAGGAGGATCGAAGGTGATTGTCGAGCATACATCCGTTAATCCGAATAAAAGCCTTCACATCGGGCACCTGAGAAACTCCTGTATCGGAGATGCGCTGGTGAGAGTACTGCGGGCGACCGGCCATACTGTTGAGGTACACAACTACGTGGATGATCTCGGCAATCAGCTGGCAGATACCGTAGCCGGTCTGCTGAATGTTCCGCTGGCGGGAGCCCATGTCCGGTTCGGAGACTACTGCTGGGACATCTATGCCGAGATTAACAAAACGTACGCGCAGCAGCCGGAAATGGTGCAGAAGCGGACCGAGATTCTTCTTGCACTGGAGAAGGGCCATGGTAATATTGCCTGGATTGGCAACCTCGTCGCCGGGCAGATTGTGAAAGAGCATGTAGAGGAGATGCGGGGGTTCGGCATTGACTACGATCTGCTGGTGTGGGAGAGCAGCATTCTGAAGGAGGGCTTCTGGGCCTCGGCATTCGAGCTTCTGTCGCAGACGGAGATCTTCGTGCAGGAGACCGAAGGCAAGCTGGCAGGCTGCTGGATTCTGAAGCAACCCGCAGAAGACGCTACACCAGACACGCTGGAGGAGCATCAGAAGGATAAGGTGCTGGTGCGCTCGAACGGAATTCTGACCTATACTGCCAAGGACATCGCCTATCATCTGTGGAAGTTCGGACTGCTGGAGAAGAATTTCAGCTACAGCGAATTTCAGAGCGGACTGTGGACGACCGGCTTGAGCGGACAGGCTCTGCCCTTTGGACGGGCGGACCAGGTCGTGAACGTCATCGATTACCGGCAGGAATATCCGCAGCAGATGGTCAAGCAGGCGCTCAAGGCACTGGGATTCGGTGCGCAGGCAGACGCGCTGCATCATGTCAGCTATGGGGTGGTCTCGCTGAGTCCCGCTTCTGCGGCCGGACTGGGCATTGATACCTCCAGCGGCAAAAGCTCCTACGCCATGTCCGGGCGCCAGGGAATCGGCATTAAGGTAACCGAGCTGGTCCGGCTCATGGAAGACATGATTGAATCCACCCGTTCGGACAAAAACGGCCTGTCCAGCCGGCTCATCGCCACCGCTGCCATCCGTTACTACCTGCTGCGCTTCAATCTGGGCACCGAAATTGTGTTCGACTTCAAGCAGGCAATGGAAATCTCCGGAAATACCGGTGTCTACCTGATGTACGCCTATGCGCGGGCGCAGCGCGTGCTTAGTAAGGCCGCTGCGGCGGGTGATGTGAGTGACGTTGGCGGGGTGCCGCTGTTCCCGGCGCAGCTCGAAGCGGCTGAGCTTGCCCTGCTGAGACAGCTCAGCTTGTGGCAAGACACACTCTATACAGCTAGCCGGGAGCTTACGCCGAATACGATTTGTAACTATGCCCACTCCCTGGCCTCGTTGTTCAGTAACTTCTACTCGGCTTGTCCGATTCTCAAGGGCGGGGAAGTCAGTATTGCCTTCCGCCTGTGGCTGACCCGGAGCTTCACCGAGACGCTGGGGGAGGCGCTCGACGTACTCGGTCTGCCTAAGCCGGAGCGGATGTAGACGCGCTGAGTCTACATCCGTTTAAGAACATACCTGCTCTATGGGATGAATGAGCAGGAACCTATGCGGGTCCGTGTAGCTTGCGTGGGCTGCTCCCCTTTCTCCATCTGCCCACTTCTGAGACATTCTACTTAATGAGGTGCACTAATGCACCTCATTTTCACATTTCGCCGGCTTCCGGTAAATTCAAGTGCACTTTTACACCACATTTTCTCATTTTGGCCGCTTCTGCTAAATTCAGGTGTACTTATACACCTCATTTGCTCATTTAGCTCTATTCTGCTAAATTCAGGTGCACTTGTGCTCCTCATTTGTTCATCTCGCTCACTTCTGGTAAATTCAGGTGTACTTATACACTACATTTGCTGATTTGGGCCGCATTCAGTAAATTTAGAGTCAATTGGTCCGTTCTAAATTGAGCGTACTAAGATCGCTCCTTTGGAATGGATGGTTTTTGAGCTTTTTTGGATTGTTATGTATTTTGCACCCCGCTTAAACAGCGGAGCGGACGGAACGATTGTGTAAAAGCGATAGCGGTCGCCTTTGTGTCCGGATTTTCACCTCTAAGGAGAATACATAAAATCTGGACACAACAGCGATTGGAACAACGGTCCGTTCGCGGAGCGTCCACCCAAGTGCCCACGTTGATCCTACTCAAAATAAAATGAGGGTTCTCATCCTCCGGACGACAAAACAGCCCTCCCGAAGGAAGGCTGTTTCTTGACGTCCCGGAAGGGATACAGCCCTTTCGGGCTGATTGCGAAGTATTCCTAACGAAGCTTATGCTCCAACGTCCCCGGCTGGCGCCCAGGGTTCTCATCCCCGGACGCACAAACAGCCTCCCCGAAGGGAGGCTGTTCTATGACGTCCCGGAAGGATACAGCCCTTTCGGGCTGATTGCGAAGCAGGTGCTAACGAAGCGTATGCTCCAACGTCCCCGCTGGCGCTGGGTTCTCATCCCCCCGACATCAAAACAGCCCTCCCGAAGGAAGGCTGTTTCTTGACGTCCCGGAAGGGATACAGCCCATTCGGGCTGATTGCGAAGCAGGTGCTAACGAAGCGTATGCTCCAACGTCCCCGGCTGGCGCCCAGGGTTCTCATCCCCCGGACGACAAAACAGCCCTCCCGAAGGAAGGCTGCTGTTTTGACGTCCCGGAAGGGATACAGCCCATTCGGGCTGATTGCGAAGCAGGTGCTAACGAAGCGTATGCTCCAACGTCCCCGGCTGGCGCCCAGGGTTCTCATCCCCCGGACGACAAAACAGCCCTCCCGAAGGAAGGCTGCTGTTTTGACGTCCCGGAAGGGATTCGAACCCCCGACCGTGCGCTTAGAAGGCGCATGCTCTATCCAACTGAGCTACCGGGACATGTAGGATAACGTTGTATCACTTGAAGCTTTTGAAGAGATATGTATTAACGCAACGTTATTCATTATACCTGATTCACCAGAATTAGCAAGACCAAACTCTTCCAGTTAAGAAGCTTCCCGCAACCGCCGTCACGGAAAGCCTCCTGCTCTATAGTTAAGCCTGGACATGACCTGCGGAAGATGTGGGCTCAGGGAAGCTGCCTGAAGTGCTCGCCCAGTTGACGCTTCAGATCGCCGAAGATCAGCAGCTCGCGCTGGAACTTGGAGCGTTCATCCTCCGGGGTCATCACCGTACTGCCGGTGAAGCCGCTGACCGTAACGTCCTGGAAGGCATCATGCAGATTATTGTCGAACCAGTCGGTGGCCGTATCCGCATCATTCGTCAGAATCCGGACAATTTCATAGCCCTCCTCGCGCTGATCCTCAACAATATACACCAGCAGTGCGGAATCGCCCACAGCTCCCGGCAATACGCCAACCTCTGCGCAAGGCGCACCGTCGTAGTCAGTCATTCTGCGGATTTTGGCGTCTTTAATGTAATACACTTGTCATCATCCCTCCTGGCAAATTTCCCTCTCCCCTAGTGTTCGGATAAGGACATACATTTTATCCCTTCAATCGGCATATATCTGTATTACTTGGCAAAAAAGAAAGGACAGACAACAATCGCACAAAAGAGAGGATGAATCAGACATGTGCGGAATAACCGGATTTGTCCAGTGGCGCGGTGATCTTACCGGGCACTCGCAGCTGCTCGTCAGAATGACCGAAACGTTAGCCAACCGCGGACCGGATGCAGCCGGAACCTGGATTTCAGGGCCTATTGCCTTCGGACACCGCCGACTCAGCGTCATCGATCCCGAGAACGGTGCACAGCCGATGATTGCCCGCCATGAGGATAAGTTATACGCTATAGTATATAACGGCGAGCTATATAATGCCCCTGAGCTGAAAAAAGAGCTGAAGCAGCGCGGGCATCATTTTCTCACGGAATGCGATACCGAGGTTCTGCTGCATGCCTACATCGAATGGGGGCCGGATTGCACAGAGAAGCTCAATGGCATCTTCGCCTTCGCCGTCTGGGACAGCTTGCGCGATCAGGTGTTCCTGGCCCGCGACCGTCTGGGCGTGAAGCCGCTGTTCTACAGCCAAGTGGAGGACGTCTTCGTCTTCGGGTCCGAGCCCAAGGCGCTGCTGCAGCATCCCCTGGTCCAGCCGAAGGTCGGGCCGGAGGGTCTGGCCGAGATATTCATCATCGGTCCGGCACGGACTCCGGGACAAGGGGTATACAAAGATATATTCGAGCTTCGCCCGGGTCATGCCATGATTTACAGCCGCAGCGGAATCCGCAGCTATGCTTACTGGAAGCTGGAGAGCGTCCAGCATGCCGATAACGTGGATGAGACGGCAGCACGGGTGCGTGAATTGCTTCAGGATACGCTGGAGCGCCAGCTGGTCTCCGATGTTCCGGTCTGCTCGCTGCTCTCCGGCGGACTCGATTCCAGCGCCCTGACTGCGCTTGCTGTGGATTATTACAAGCGGACCGGCCAGGGCCGGGTCGATACCTTCTCCGTCGATTATGTAGACAACGATAAGCATTTCAAAAGCCATTCCTTCCAGCCCGGAGCAGACGGCCCCTGGATTCAGCGGATGGTCGATGAGCTGGACACGAACCATCACTTTATCGCTTTTGACACACCGGAGCTGGTAGCCGCTCTCGATAATGCCCTGTACTCCCGCGATTTGCCGGGGATGACCGACGTGGATTCCTCACTCTATTTGTTCTGCCAGGAGATCAAAAAGAAGGCCACAGTGGCCATCTCAGGCGAAGCAGCAGACGAAATCTTCGGCGGCTATCCCTGGTTCCACCGTGAGGAGATGTTATCTTCCGGTACCTTCCCCTGGTCAGTGGCCCCCAATATGCGTGCCGGATTATTATCGCCGGAAATCCGGGAGTGGATACGTCCGCTGGAATATTTAGGAGACCGGTACAGCGATGCGGTGGCTGAGGTACCGAAGCTTGACGGCGAGACCGGCAAACAGGCACAGATGCGGGTGATGTCCTATCTCAACATAACCCGCTTCATGCCGACCCTGCTGGACCGTAAGGACCGGATGAGCATGGGCGTGGGGCTGGAGGTACGCGTTCCGTATTGTGACCACCGGCTGGTGCAATATGTTTTTAACATTCCATGGGAGATTAAGATGGTAGGCAACCGGGAGAAAGGCATCCTGCGCAAGGCGCTGGAGGGCGTACTGCCGGACGATGTGCTCTACCGCAAAAAAAGCCCGTACCCCAAAACGCATAACCCTGCCTATCTGAACAAGGTGCGCTCACAGGTACTAAGCATTCTGGACGATCCTTCCTCCCCCATTCTCCCGCTCCTTGATCCGGCCAAAATCCGTGAAATCGCCGCATCGCCAGAGTCCTCCACCAATCTGCCGTGGTTCGGCCAGCTGATGTCCGGCCCGCAATTATTCGCTTATCTGGCCCAGGTCAACCTGTGGCTGAAGACATACAATGTGTCGATCGGCTGATGCCGCGTCAAGCCAAAAACAGCGGCTCTCATCAAAGAGAGCCGCTGTTTTTATTTTTAGCAAGCCGGTCCGCCTCATTTCTCAGCGCAAATCATGAACACCGGTGTGGACCGGTACAAGACCTGCTGTCTCTCATCCAACACCTTACCGTTAAGCTTCTCTTCCGTATATACAGCGGAGAAGCCCAACTCTTTGAGTACCCGTACATCCCACTCCGGCCGCCACTCTCTGGTCAGCGGTAAGGCCAGGCTCAGACGGTCAGTCTCTTCGATGTTCTTATGATGCGGAAGCTCACCATAGCCCCTGTCGATATAGGCCTGCTGATCCTCTGCGTGCTTCCGCGCCATCTCTTCATCCCATAGATGACGATTCCAGTTGGCATCGAAGACCAGCAGCCGTCCCCCGGGCTTGAGTACTCTTCCCCACTCCTTGTAAGCTGACTGCGGATCGGTAAGACTCCAAGTGACATTGCGGCACACGATTAGATCAAAGCTCTCTGCAGCAAAATCCAGCTTATGCGAGTCCATCTTGCGGAAAGTTACGTTGACACCCTCCCGGCTGGAGTGGGCGCGCGCCTCTTCCAGCATATTGTCGGTACAATCAATGGCCGTAACCAAATGCCCGGCACTTGAAAGAATGACTGAGAAGAAGCCGGGACCACAGCCAATATCCAGAACATGCAGGCTCTCCTTCTGCGGAGCATGATCAAGGATAAGCTTCAGCCAGGCCTCCCGCTGGAAACCGTTCAGTTCCTTCTGGATGCCTTCACTGTACAGCTCTGCTTCGCCTTCCCAATACTGTTCTACCTCTTGTTGTATACTCATTATCATTCGCTCCTTCTTGGCAAGTACTGTATCTTATCATTTACTGTCTACATCCAGCTGGTTCCAAAAGACAGGGGTGAACGTGGTGTGCCCCGGCTTAAATCCGGTCACTCTATGATTTACAGCCAATATGTCATCAGGGAAATACACAGCTGCAAACATTGCTTCCTTATACATGCTTAAAAATATGGAATCATAAGCACTCTGACGTTCCTGAAGATCCATGGCTCCGACTGCGGTATCAATCTGTGCTTCCAGTTTCGCATCAGACCATACTACAGCAGGAGCTTCAGCCGACCGGTGGAACAGGGACAGCAGGAATGAATGAGGGTTATAGGCATCATCATAGGTCCGGTACAGGATGAGATCGTAGGCTTTGCTTGTCCATAAGGCATCATAATAGGCATTTGGCTCCAGCACCTGAAGATTAACCGCAATCCCAATCTCCTTAAGCTCCGATTGAACCAGCTCACTGATGGTCTTCCATTCAGGATATTCCGCCTGCTGAAGCACGAAATTGAATTCAAGCGGGTTTCCGTCCTTCTCGGCAATCCCATCTCCGTCCGCATCCTTATAGCCGGCGGCTGCCAGCAGTTGCTTCGCTTCCCCGGGATCGAAGCCGTACCATGTGTTATTGGACTCTGTGACATAGGGAACGGTCAACGGGAATAGGCCCTTTGCCTCCTGTCCAATACCGTTCATGAGATCGTTCACAATGCTTTTTTTGTTCATTGCCAAATTAATTGCTTTGCGGACATTCAGGTCTTGCAGAGCAGATGTATTATAATTAAAAATCATGAAATGCGAGCTTGTTCCTGGTGATTTTTGCAGAGTTAGTGAGGAATCCGCTTCGATCACGGGTACACTTTCGACTGGGATTTTCCCCATTTGTCCCCCGGCAATATCTACATCCCCGCTTTGCAGCGCCAGTACTCTGGACTGTGGATCAGGAATGACCTTCATAATAATTTTGGACAGCTTCGGCATGTCTCCCCAATAATTAGGATTGCTGACCAGTACGGCTTCCTGATCCGTCTTATAGCTCTCTGCCATCCAGGGACCGGTTCCAATCGCCCGGACGAATGTACCGTTAATATCACCTGCTGGCTCCACCGCGGTAGGGCTGATAATCCGTACCGGTCTTGCAAAGGATAGCTCGGTCAAAAAAGGATAATAGGCTTTGTTGAATGTCATAG
This sequence comes from Paenibacillus sp. FSL R7-0302, assembly GCF_038006885.1. Lineage (NCBI taxonomy): Bacteria > Bacillati > Bacillota > Bacilli > Caryophanales > Paenibacillaceae > Paenibacillus > Paenibacillus sp. FSL R7-0302. The sequence goes on along the minus strand of NZ_JBBOWB010000001.1, from coordinate 661,346 downwards.
TAATAGTACGCTTGTCTACGGCTTCAAGAGATTCCATGGCGGTAGCTACATTCAGCGAATTGGCCGGATCTTTAACCCAGCGTTCGAAGGAGAACTTGACTGCATCCGCATTAAATTCCGTACCGTCCGAGAATTTGACACCCCGACGAAGGTGGAAGGTATAGACCTTCCCATCCTCAGAGATGTCCCATGACTCCGCAAGCGAAGGCAGGATTTCGCCCTTCTCGCCGTACTCCACTAATCCGTCATATATCATCGCATGTACATTCATCGAACCCTCATAGGCCCCGGCATCCAGCCGGTCAAGACCGGTATCAGCCGCTATGGCAACAGTAATCACCTTGTCCCCGGATTCAGAGGTTTGTACCGTTCCATTGCCTGCAGCAGAATTGGAATGAGTTGATGAATTGCTTCTGTTATCCGAACTACTGCAACCTGACACTCCTATAATTAGCACAAGAAGCAGGATGAATAGTGACGTTGTTAATACACTTTTTGACTTTGAGCTGGCTCTCATTCTCTGTACTCCTTTTCTCTATCTTTTCTCCTTAAGCGGGGGTCTTGCACAGGTATCGAGGAGAGTAATTTTCTTGTATACGGGTGGTCTGCCTGCTGCATGATATGCGCACCTGATTGCTTCTCCACAATCTCCCCTTGATCCATCACAGCTACACTGTCGCAAAAACGGTTCACTACCGACAAGTCATGTGTGATAAACACGTAGGATAATCCCAGCTCACGCTTCAATGCCTGCAACAGATCCATCATCTGCTTGCGCAGGGTGACATCGAGACTGGAGAACGGTTCATCACAGATGATCAGCTCCGGGCGCAGTGCAATCGCTCTGGCAATTCCGACCCTTTGCTGCTGGCCGCCGCTGAGTTCATGCGGATAGCTATGAATGTGCTTCTGCTCAAGTCCAACAAGCTCAAGCGTGTCAGCTACCAGAATTCTCCGCGCGCCAGCCTTCCTCTCCCCGTAGTTCCGCAGAGGCTCTCCGATAATTTGCTCTACTGTGAACAGTGGATTAAAGGAAGCCAGACTGTTCTGGAACACCATCTGCATCCTGCTGCGGATCTTACGCATCTCGCTGAAGCTCCAGTCTGTATAATCCGCACTTCGGTACAGCACTCTTCCGGAGGAGGGTTTCTCCAGTCCCAGCAAGAGTCTGGCTAAGGTACTTTTCCCGCAGCCGCTTTCACCCACCAGTCCCAGGGTTTCTCCGCTCTCCAGACTGAAGGACAGATTCTTCACAGCATGCACACTCCTGATATCAGATGTGAACCACCTCCTTTTCATTCCATACTTCTTATTCAGGCTTACCGCCTCCAGCAGCTTCATGGATCACCACCTCCCCCGTAGAACATATAATTCTATAGTTGTTATCTGCAATCCATTAAGTATCTAGTGTAGGAATGCATTGGACGTGCAAAGATGTCAAAGACATTGCCCGATTCCACAATCCTTCCGGATTTCATCACATATACATAATCCGCAAGCTCGGCGACAACACCGAGATCATGCGTTATTAATAGGATGCCCATATTATTCGCCCATCTGATCCGGTCCAGCTCCGTAAGAATCTGTGCTTGGATGGTTACATCCAGAGCCGTTGTAGGTTCATCTGCAATAAGTAAGCTTGCCCCGGAAGCCAGCGCGATAGCGATCATGACCCGTTGGCACATCCCGCCGCTAATTTGAAAAGGATATTTATTGAATAGCTGCGCCGGATCGTTAAGGCCCGCTTGCTGCATTTGCAGCATAGCCAGCTGCTTGGCTTCTTGTCCAGTGACTTGCCGGTGCATGGTAATCGTCTCCATGATCTGCCTTCCAACCGGAAGCACCGGATTCAGCGCGTTCATGGGATCTTGAAAAATAACCGCCATTTCTGTTCCCCGGAGCTTCCTTAGCTGGCGGGTAGAGCACTCCCGGAGGTTGTGGCCGCGAAGCCATATCTCTCCGCTATCAATGCAGCCTGGAGGATCTACCAATCCGAGAATAGACATCGCCGTAACACTTTTCCCGCTGCCGCTCTCGCCAACCAGAGCAACAATCTGCCCGGACCTCACCTCGAGACTGACATCCTCTACAGCCCTGACTTGCTGACTTCCGGTATGGAAGCTGGTCGATAAGTGACTAACCTTCAGCAGGGTGGATTCACTGTTCATTTACCGGACGCTCACCTCCCGGGTATCGTAATCACGCGCTGAGCGGCGCAAGCCTTCCCCCAACAGATTGAAGCCCAGCACCGACAGCAGGATGGCCATTCCCGGGAAGAGCATGAGCCGCGGCTCAGTCTGAATATAGGCCCGGCTGTCGTTCAGCATCATCCCCCATTCCGGTGTAGGCGGCTGGGCTCCCAGACCAAGGAAGGACAAGCCCGCAATCGAGAGCATAATTGTACCTGTCTCCATAGAAGCAAGAACCAGAATGGGACGCGCCGCAACCGGCAGGATATGCGTGAGCACAATTTGCAAATGGGAAGTACCCGACGCTGTGGCGGCTGCGATATAGCCGCCTTCCTTGATCTGAAGCACCAGGCTGCGGATCACTCTGGCATATCCCGTCCACCAGACGGCTGCAAAGGCGATTAACAGATTCTTCATACTGGCGCCCAACATCGCTGTAATTGCGAGCGATAGAATTAAGCTGGGAAAAGCAAGTAAGATGTCGATGATCCGCATAATCAATTGATCAATCTTGCCGCCAGCGTAACCAGCCAGTAAACCAACGGGGATGCTGATGGCAAAAACTACAGTCAAAACGGCAAATGAATAGTAAAGCGTGGTTCTTGTCCCATAGATTAAACGGGATAGCATACAGCGCCCCAGATGATCCGTACCCAGCGGGTAGTCCCAGGAAGGCATGCTCAGCTTATGCTCCATGTGAATCTGCAGCGGGTCAGAGGGGGAGAGCCAGGGGGCAAAGAGTCCCGCTCCAATGAACAAAAGGATAATCCCTGCCCCCAGCTTCGCTCCGTTTTTCTTAAATAAGCTACTTCGAAACATAATACCTTACTCCTTTTACAGCGTCACCGCAGCCTGATTCGCGGGTCCAGCATCAGATGCAGTGCATCTACTGCCAGGTTAATCAGAACAACGACGACAGCCATCCATAATACATAACCCTGAATGACAATATAGTCTTTTGCAAAAATCGCCTCAACCACATACTTTCCGATCCCCGGCCAGGAAAATATAGTCTCTACGACCACAGAACCGCCGAGAAGCCCTGCTATGTTAACCCCAAGTAAGGTAAGACTCGGAAGAAGTGCATTACGAAGCGCATGTCTGGTGATGACTCTCCATTCCTGCAGCCCCTTGGCCCTCGCCGCCTTGATGTAGAGCGTACCCAGAACCTCCAGCAGACTGGAACGAATCAAACGGATGTACACCCCCGCCATGCCAAACCCAAGTGTAAATGCAGGCAGAATGACACTGGAGATCCCATCCATTCCTGTTACAGGTAATAGCTTCAGCTTCACTGAACCATAATAAATCAGGAGCAGACCCAGCCAGTAGCCTGGCATTGATACGCTAAACAGAGCACATACTCTTCCCAGCCGGTCAAGCCATTTCCCCGGATACAGTGCAGAGCCTACACCCATAGGCAGAGCTATAAGAATAGCAGCCAATAAGGAACAGCCGCTCAACAGCGCAGTAGCCGGGAACCGATTCATCAGCTCTGTGAATACCGGACGATTGCTGCTGTAGGATATGCCCAAATCGAGGTGGAGCACACGGTACAACCAATGAACATATTGCATATATACAGGTCCATCCAGACCGAGTGCATGTCTGGTCGCCTCAATGGCTTCATATGTAGGCTTAATACCGTCAGCACGCAGCATAATCTCTGCAGGATCACCTGGGGTCAGGTGCATCAGCGCAAAGGTTATGACAGAGATGCCTAGCAGCACAGGAATGAGCTGCAATAAGCGTTGCAACAAAGTTCGTATAATGGCATTCAACTCCACTTATTTAATCGTAATAATTACGATTATAACATAAAAATTTTAAATGAATAGTCCTAAAAAAAATGCCACACTGCCGCCAAATGCAAAAAGCAGCCCCCTTGAGGAGGCCGCTCTTTGCATTTACAGCTTATAATGACTCTATCTGCCAGCTTAGAAATTGAAATTATCCGGGTCCGGGCCGAAGCGGCGGTTCTGATTCAGCTCCTCGATGGCTTTAACATCCTCATCGCTGAGTGTGAAGTCGAAGAAGCCGGCGTTCTCGATGATCCGCTCCTGATGGACCGACTTCGGAATGGTAATGACACCCTGCTGGAGATCCCAGCGCAGAACAATCTGTGCTACCGTCTTGCCGTAACGCTCTGCCAATTCCTTCAGCAGCGGCAGGTCCAGATTACCCTGCATGAGCGGACTCCAGGCTTCCAGCTGGATATCATGCTCCCGTGCATACTTCAGCAATTCACGCTGGGTCAGCAGCGGATGGAATTCCACCTGGTCCACCACCGGCACCACGCCGCTGTCCTCGATGATATCCTCCAGATGATGCGGCTGGAAGTTGCTCACCCCGATGGATTTGACCAGCCCTTCCTTTTGCAGATGGATCAGAGCTTTCCAGGTTTCTTTATATTTGCCGGCCACCGGCCAGTGGATCAGATACAAATCTACCTGCTCCAGACCCAGCTTCTTGCGGCTGACTTCAAAGGCCTTCAGTGTCGATTCATATCCCTGATCCGGGTTGCGGACCTTGGTGGTAATAAACAGCTCTTCCCGGGGGACTCCGCATTCACGGATGGCCTGCCCCACACCCTCTTCATTGTTATAGCCGGCAGCCGTATCAATACTGCGATACCCCGTCTCCACCGCAGACTTCACCGCGCGGATAACCTCCTCGCCATCCTTGGTCTGCCATACGCCAAGACCCAGCCACGGCATAGTTACTCCATCGTTCAAGGTAGGCCCGCCTGTAAATGGTGCGTTCATTTCACTCATATGGATACCCTCCAAGCCTAATTTGAATTCAACAAGCTTCCTTAACCGTATTACCGCTCTCATAATCATCCAATTGCGAAATCCGTTCCCGTTATAGCGAATAGGTTGCCAAATCGTGAAGATTGTATGCCTCTTATGTACAAAAATGGAGCACAGCCCCTTCCCGGCCGTACTCCATTACAACCTGCTTATTTCTTGTCAATCAGCTTGAAATCGTCAAAGTGGAACTCCGGCGATACGATGCAGGAGACGAGTGCCGGTTCTTCACCCAGCGGGCGGGCGGCCTGCCATACGCCTGGAGGAATCACTACCTGCGGCTGCTGGCCCGCAGCGATATCCAGACCCAGGATAACCTCCGTTACGTTCTCCGGCTCTGCGCCATTGCCTCCCAGACTAAGCACGATCGGGCTGCCGGAATGATACAGCCAGATTTCGGAGGACAGCACAGTGTGCCAATCCGAACTCTCGTCAGCATGAAGCAGGAAATAAATCGATGAAGCTGAAGCACGCGGGCCCGAATAAGCCTCGCCCAGCGTGTCCCGGGGAATCTCAAACGGAGAATTCCAAAGTCTCTTGTACCATCCGCCTTCCACGTGGGGCTGCAGCCCCAGGGTTTCTACGAGCGGGGAAATTTCTTTTTGCGTCACGGTATCTTCTCCTTCAAGTTCTGCACAGCGGCAAAACAGTCTTCATAAGCAGAGGCTTAAGAGGTACAAGAGTACCTGCTAAGCCTCGGCCTGATTGTGCTATTAACTGTAACGGAAACTGCAGCGATTGTAAATTGTCTTCCTCTTATTTGCCTTCTTTGCTGGCCTTGAATACTTCGGCGATCGCTCCCAGGCTGCCCAGTGTCTCCACCGCACTAGTCGGCAGGAATATTTTGTTCGCAGGTCCCTTAGAGATGTCAGTCAAGGCTTCAAAGGATTGATAAGCCAGCACTCTTTCATCCAGTCCTGCGCTGGCAATCATGGCAATCCGGGCCTTCTCCGCCATCGCGACTGCTTCAATCGCCTTGGCCTGGCCGAGGGCTTCCAGCTCCTGCGCCTGACCGAGACCTTCCGCCTGACGGATGCGGGCTTCCTTATCCCCTTCCGCCTTCAGGATCTTACTCTGCTTATCCCCTTCAGCACGAAGGATCATATCCTGCTTGGCGGCTTCCGCTTCCAGGACAATCGCGCGCTTGCTGCGTTCTGCCTTCATCTGTTTGTCCATGGCTTCCTGAATATCGAGCGGCGGCTTGATGTCGATCACTTCGACACGCTCAATGCGCACGCCCCACTTCTCTGTCGCTTCATCCAGCGCGAGACGGATGTCGGAGGAGATTTTCTCACGGCCGGACAAGGTCTCATCCAGCTCCAGCTTACCGATAATCTGACGCATGGTGGCTGTGGAGATATTCCGTACCCCGTACACATAATCGGAGATTCCGTACGTTGCTTCTTCCGGACCAACCACCTGATAGAAGATAATCGTATCGATCTGCACCTGCACGTTATCCTTCGTGATTACCGTCTGCGGCGGTACATTCGCCTGTTGAATCCGCAGGTCATGATAGACCCGCACCTGATCAATTACCGGAATGAGAATATTCAGACCTGGTGTGAGCAGACGGTGGAATTTACCCAGACGCTCTACAACTCCAACTCTTTGCTGCGGGACAATCTTGATCGTCATTGCGATAAATACTACGACAACAACAATAATAATTCCGATAATTATCAATTCCATTAGTACATATCCCCCCATCGTTCTACTTCAATAATGGTAGTGCTTCTTCTTACTACAATTACCTGCTGACCCTTACCCAGTGCCACTGTTGAGGTTGCACTCCATGTATCGCCGCCAATCTTGACCTGCCCGTAACGGCCAGGCTCAATCGGTTCGGTCACCAGACCCTGTCTGCCGATAATCTCGGTACCCGTATCCTTGAAGCCCCGCGCATTGCGCAGCCGCTCAGACAAAGGCTTGGTGAAGAACGTCAGGACCAGGGCTAACAGCGAACCTGCTACGACCTGCAGCAGCCATGCATCCGGCAGCACAAGCGCAACCAGTCCGGCAGCCAAGGCTCCCAGGCTAAGCCATAACAAATAGAATGTAAACGTAAACATCTCTACAACAAACAAGACGCCAGCGGCAATTAACCACAATACCCACATACTCATTGGTGAACCCACCACCTTCCGCTATATACTACTATAACGAAATAATCGGCATCACGTTTCACAAATTTTTAGAGGCCGGGACAGCCGCCTGTCTGTTCATTATATTTCAGCCTGTGGAAGCTTATGAACCTGAAGCGGGATACAGGACGGCTAAATTGTATTTAAACATAAATATATCCAATCGAAGCGAAAATAACTCATGAACCGGAATTTCCGTACCCGGGAGCTCGCGGCAGATGAAGCAAGTGTCTGCTCACGCTTTCTATTAGCAAACAGAATCGTACGCAGCAGCACAACCTGTTCAGAAAAACACAAAAACGGTGCCAGCTTAAAGCCGGCACCGTTCCTTCTTCTATACTTAGGCATATTCATGCCTTATGGCTGGATTTCCGCGCTGCCCGCTCCGCCTTTAGTTCAGCTTCCAGAGCGCAGGAGTGACATTCGGTTCCCAGCCGGCAAGTGAGGTATGCGCCTGCAAGCAGGTGTAGGATTGGCCGCTGTACGTTACGGTACTGCCGACACTATAAGCGGTGCCCGCTTTCCAGGCAGTAGCGCCTGGGGTAGCCGAAGGGACTGGCGTCACTACAGGCGTAGACGTTGGCGCTACTGTCGGCGTAGCCGAAGGGCTTACTGTCGGGAGTGGCGTAGCTGTCGGCTGCGGAGTAGCGTTACCGCAGGTTCCGGTCACCCGCCATACCCCGGAGGTACCGCTGAGGTCCGGCCGTTCTCCTTGTGTCCACCACTGGGCTTGGTACAGCAGCCCGCCATAGGAGACTTGCTGGCCCTGTGTGTAGACAGCGGTGGAACTCCAGGCTGCCGTAGAGCATTGCCCCGGCGTAGCCGTTGGCGTCACGGTCGCGGTCGGCGTGGCCGATGGCTTCACCGTGGCCGTTGGCGTCACGGTTGCCGTTGGCGTAGCCGATGGCTTCACCGTGGCCGTCGGCGTCACGGTCGCGGTCGGCACCGGCGTAGCCGTTGGTGTCACCACTCCGCCACCCAGCTCTGCGCTGAGCTTGGTCTGCAGCGTCTTGTTGCGGTCTCCGCTGGTCTCCCAGAACATCGCACCGGCCAGGCCCTTGGATTTCAGGTAACTGGCTTTGTAGCCGATGGATTCAGCATCATCATAGCTGATGAAGGTCTGGTTGGACGAGTTGTAGAGATAAGGGACCTTGGAGGTGTTGTTCCAGTAGCGGGTGTAGCCGTTCTTATTGATGTAATTGGCCTCAAGGTCACTGAAATCGTAGTTGCCCTTCTCCCAGGTTCCGGTGGAAGAGATCCCGGCGGATACCTGATATTGCCCGTTCCCCGCAGCAGGAGCCCCGCCCCAGCCCCGGCCGTAGAACGGCATGCCGAGCACCAGCTTATTCGCCGGTACGCCTGCACTCAGATAGCTGGTCACTGCCTTATCGATATTATAGTTCGCCGGCTCGGTCAATCCTGACGAAGCGGCTGCCGGGTCATAATACAGCGGCGCATTGTGGCCGGTAGTAGGGTTCCAGCTGCCGTTGAAGTCATAGGTCATAATGTTGATCCAGTCCACCACGGAGGCGATTCCGCTGAGATTGTTGTTCTGAATGTACGTTGGTCCTGCACCGGAGGCAATGGTCAGGAGATACGTTTTGCCGTCGGCAGCTCCGGCGGCATTCAGCTTCTCCCGGATCTTCTGGAGCAGCAGGATGTAGTTCTGCTTATCCTCGGGGCGATAGCTGTTGCCCGCAAGTCCGCCGCTGACCGGGTATTCCCAGTCCAGATCGACGCCGTCCATCTTGTATTTGCGGATGAAATCCACGGAGGAGTTCGCGAACACCTCACGGGTTGCCGCCGTGGCTGCCACATCCGAGAAGCGGTTGGACCAGGTCCAGCCTCCGACAGAGATCATTGTCTTCAGGTTCGGATTCTTCTCCTTCAGCTTCCAGAGCTGCTTCAGATTCCCCTTGATCGGGTCATCCCATTTGTCATCGCCGAAGCTTTTCTGGGCATCGATCCAGGGATCGCCCAGCACTACTGTACCGTTGGGGACGCTGATCGCCTGTCCCTGCTCGTTCTGGCAGGACCAGGTGACCGGATTCGGCCCGGTCGGGTCGGGATTGCCGTGTATGCCGTTCCAGCAGATGTCGGCAAAGGCATAGTTGATGACATTCATTTTGCCGGGATCGATATCGGTGACATTATAAGCCCGCCCGTAGGCGGCCCATGAAGCATAGTAGCCGACAATCTTGTAGTTACCGGCTGCATGAACAGTTCTGCTATTTGCACCAAAAGCCGAAAAAAGAGTAAGGAAAAGGACTGCCGCCAAGCCAAGCACAAAGGATTTGCTTTTGATAAAGGCCATTTCGTGATTACCTCCCCGTTTCAATGCGTAACCTGTAAGCCTGCTTCATGGACATACATGCGCCTCTGCCATCAAGGATATTAAGTGACCGTTCTTCCCTTGCCGCGAATGAGAAAGCTCAACGTTCACCTCCCGGACCCGATTGACCTTGACCTTCACCCTGTGAAACTATTAAATTCCTTGCAGTGTGGCTGGTAGACTAGCAATATACAGCTCAAAAAAGCACAGTTCAGCAGCATACGGATCACTCGCTCCGCTGCGGTAGCATTGTTGTTTGGTACAGGGCAGGGTGGATGGATTGCGGCGATTGGCGGAAGGATGCAGGATCTGCGAAGGGGTGAAGTCAACTCTTATTCTCATACAAAGCCGGAGGATATGCTAGGGATAAATTTCCATAATCAGGGGGGATTATTATCTAAAAAAACAGAAGCAGCCCCAAGCATATTCTGCTTACGGGGCTGCTTCATAGGTACCAAATCTTCTATTGACCGCCGCTCTGCGCGGCAGCAAGCTTCTCGGTCAGACGCCGCAGCGCCGTCCCGCGGTGGCTGACCGCCTGCTTCTCCTCAAGCGTCAGCTCAGCCATCGTCTTCTCGTATTCCGGGAGATAGAACAGCGGGTCATAACCGAAACCGCCGGCACCCGCCGGCTCTGAGGTAATCCAGCCTTCAACCGTGCCCTCAGCCGTCCATTCCCGGCCTTCCGCCGGATCATAGAGCGACAGGGCACAGACGAACCGGGCGGGGCTCAGCAGCGGCTGTCCGGTATCCTCACCCTGCTTCAGCCGCTCCAGCTCGCTCATCAGCTTCAGATTATTCGCCTCATCATCCGCCGCCTCACCGGCATAACGGGCCGAGTACACGCCGGGGCTTCCGTCCAGCGCCTCTACGCAGAGACCGGAATCGTCTGCCAGCACCGGCAGTCCAAGAACGTCCCCTACAGCGCGGGATTTCTTGAAGGCATTCTCGGCAAAAGTGGCCCCGTCCTCGACCACATCCGGCAGATCCGGGTAGTCATACATGCTTTTGACCGTAAGTCCCAAGGGAGCAAAGGCATGCTGGAACTCCCGAACCTTGCCTTTGTTCTTCGTCGCGACAATCAGAATTCCGCTGCCGGACTTCATCCTACACCTCTTGACCGGTCTGGCCGGCAGGGATTTTGAGCGCGATGGCGCCAAGGACTTCTTTTTGCACAGCGATCAGCTCGTAGATCCCCTTCTCTCCGAGACCCAGCAGCTGGTCCAGCTCCTGGCGGGTGAACGGCCGCTCTTCGCCCGTGCCCTGAACCTCAACGAAAGCGCCGCTGCCTGTCATGACCACGTTCATATCCACCTTCGCCTTGGAATCCTCTTCATAATTCAGGTCGAGCAGCGTCTTGTCGCCAACGACACCCACACTGATAGCTGCCAGGTAGTCCGTAATCGGGAAGACCGTCAGCTTATTCTGGAGGGCAAGCTTGTTCATGGCGAAGGCCATCGCTACAAAAGCACCCGTGATCGAAGCCGTCCGCGTTCCCCCGTCCGCCTGAATCACATCACAGTCCAGCGTAATACTGCGTTCGCCGAGCGCCTGCAGATTCACCACCGAACGCAGGGCCCGTCCGATCAGACGCTGGATTTCCATGGTCCGCCCGGTCAGCTTGCCGCGTGCCGCTTCACGCTGGTTGCGGGTCTGGGTCGCACGGGGAAGCATCGAATATTCGGCGGTTACCCAGCCCTTGCCTTGTCCTTTCAGAAACGGCGGGACCTTCTCGTCCACGGTTGCCGTACAGATGACCTTGGTATCTCCCATCTCAATGATGACGGAGCCTTCTGCATATTTGTTGGTCTGGGTCGTTATCGTTATTGGCCGGAGCTGGTCTTCGTTGCGTCCGTTTGATCTCATCTTTTCTGCCTCCTACATCGTATAGCGCAAAGTTTGTGTATACATCCATCCGTATCTTATACGCAGAAACGGGTGCCGTCCCCTATGGAAGAGAACGGCACCGCTGCTCCTGACCCGTTATTCGGATGAATAATACTTTATTCTATCAAAGAGTAGGCACAAAAGCATCTTTTTAAGCCAGGGGATTCGCTCTAGAGCGGCAGCTCGTTCACATATTCCGGCGCGGAGACCGGCTGGCCGTAATCGACGTTATTGGTGCCCGTAACCGTATCCTTGCCGTTCAGGCGGATCTGTACCAGCGAATCATCTGTATTCTGGGCCACCGTCAGCACAACCGACTCCAGCATCTCCTCGGGAATGCTTGTGCTGCCTTTGAACATATCATCGGTCAGCGATACGGTGACTACCCCGTTCTGCCCTGCTTTTACAGAATCAACTACCGTTCCCTGCGTCATGACCATCTCCAGGCCGTTCTCGGACTGCGGTCCGGCAATCAGCTCGCTCAGAGCTGCCTTCACCGTATCCCCGCCAGCGGGTACAAAACGGGTAACCGGAACATAATACTGATGGCCGCTATCCGGTGAAGCTGCAGCGAAATAGACCGTAACCGCGCTGGAATTCATCATCAATGCGTTATGCTTCGGCAGGTTAATGCCCATTGTACGGGACAGCGGGCGATCCAGCGGTGTACCCTGCAGCGGCATTTCAGTCAGCTTTTTGCCATCGACCCAGAGCTGTACTCCCTTGATGTCATCCTGCCCGGTCAGTGTCCAGGTCAGCGCTTCAAGGATTTTGCGTTCATCTGATGGATCGTAGTCGTTAAATGCCGAGTTGAATTCAACAATTGCTACATGATCCTGACCGACCGACACCTGGTTCACCTTCGTTCCTGCGGGCAGTACGCCCTGGAAGCCCTTAGGCAGAGCAGAGGCGTAATCCCCCTTGCTGACCAGTGCCGTGAGGGAATTCTTCAGCATGACCGTATCCTCGCTTTTCGGAAAAGACAGAGCCACCGGAGCCAGCAGACCGTTCTGATCCTCCAGATACACAGTAGTCCGCTCCCCGGCTACAGCAGGCGCACCGGTATCCTTCACCCCGGCAGACAGATCAGTCTCATCCATGGAGGCTGGTCCGAATACACCGGTATCCAGCGTATCTTCCCCGCTCACTTGCAGCATTTGCGCTTCTACGGCGGCGGGAGGCGGATCCACAGCGGCGGATTCTGAACCGAACAGACTGCAGCCGGAGAGCACAAGCGGAACGGCCAGCAGGCAAGCCGCAGACGCCCCGCGGAGGTGTTTCACTGGTTTCATCAATCTTCATTACCCCTTTCTAGCGTTAAGATCAGTTTGTACTGCTATGTATACGAGCCCTGTGTCCAAAAAATAACAACAGCTTATCCTAAATTACAGAAGTTCTATTCCGGACGTTTCTGGACATCGGTCTGCCGCTTGCGTACAATTTAGTACATACCCACATCACACCCGACTCACGAATGGAGGACTTCCTATGACTGATGCCAAAATTCCTTACAGCCTCAACAGCAAAGCCGTTGCCGAAGCGACCCGGCACTGGCTGCACAAGCGCGGGGTAACCCTGGAGGAGATTGCCGAGCTTGTCATGCTGCTGCAAAAGAAATACTATCCGGGCCTGACTATGGAGGAATGTATTCATAACGTTGAGATGGTTCTCAGCAAGCGTGAGGTGCAAAATGCGGTTCTGACCGGCATCCAGCTCGATGTGCTGGCGGAGGAGGGCAAGCTGTTCTCGCCGCTGCAGGATATGATTGAGAACGATGAAGGATTGTACGGGGTAGACGAGATTCTCGCCTTCTCGATTGTTAATGTATATGGCAGTATCGGGTTCACCAACTATGGTTACGTGGACAAGCTCAAGCCCGGCGTACTGGAGAGACTGAATGACAAAACCACCGGCCAGATCCATACCTATCTGGATGATATCGTAGGTGCTGTAGCCGCAGCGGCCAGCAGCCGGATTGCCCACCGCAAGCAGGCGGAACGCGAGCAGGAGCTGGGCCTGCCCCATGCCCCGGAGGACGCGGAAGAGGCTGCACGGCGCAGCCGGCTGGAGGAGACGTTGCCAGAATAAGACGAGAGCTGCTATTTATAAAAGGAAAGGTGCGAAATATGCATGACCTATTCGTTCGTAGTGGAGCCGCTGGCCGTCCAGGATTTCGAGAGTGAGGATGAGCGGATTGAGCGGTGTAAGGAATGGAATCTTCTGCCCGGTTCAGCCACCCGGGTCAAGACTTATCTGTACAAACGGCAGGGCCTGACCCTGCCTTGTGAAATTATAGGGTTCGTGGATAATCAGACGGTGGTGGTCCAGTTCGAGAATAAGCAGCAGCATTGTATCCACCCGGCGTACCTCAAAGAAATGCAGACCGCCAGCTTCGGCCAGCGCGCGCAAGCAGCGGCGGATGCACGGTCCGAGGACCCGGCAGAAGCTGCAGGAGAGGCCGCAGCTGAGGAGCTGCTGGAGAACCACCCGGTTGAGGAGGGTGCGGGGAGTGCTGGTGCTGTGGAGCGTTCAGAGAGCGGGAGTGCTGCTGAAGGCGTGACTGCTGCGGAGACAGCAGCTCTTGAAGAGAAGCCGCGCAAGCCAGCCGCCTCCAAAAAGAAGCCCGCCCTGCAGCTGCCGGAAGACAAGCTCAAGGTTACAGCGGTTGTCAAGGAATTCACGACCGTTCCCAACCACTTTTCGGATAACGATGATGAAGTGATTATCTATGACAATGTAGCGATAGAAGGGCATGAGCTGGCCATTGACGAAGTCTGGTCAAGCCATAGTGCCACGCTGAAAAAGCTGGAGCTGAAGGAGGGCGACCCTGTTTCTTTTGAAGCGAAGATTGTGGCTAAGAAGCTCTCCCAGCACCCGGTCAAATACAAAATCAACAACCCGTCCAAGATGAAGGTGATCCAGCCGGATTCCTAGGAATGGGATAACCGCAGGCCACTGGACGACACCGGCAGCTCATTGTCTAGGGCAGAGCGTCCAGCGGCTGCGGTCCCATCTGATTGCGTTCGAGGAGGATACTGATATCCTCCATCAGCCTTTTGGCCGAAATCGGTAGCGAGTGTGTAATCCACCATTCCATTACGCCCACAGCAGCCGAAGCCATAAAATGCAGCAGCATCTCCTTGTTCATCCCCCGGTTTACCCCATCCATATCGATCTGCTCCGCCAGTCCCTCCATCAGCATTGCATGCAGACGGCTTCTGAAGGCAGGAATCCCGCTGTTATTAATTAGTGTAATGAAGACGGCAGCATGCTGCTCCACATATTCAGCCGTACGCAGCAGAGGACCGGAAGAGGTGAAATCCAGATTCTCCTGGACGCCCATACAGCGGTCGCGCAGCTCCGTCATTTCCTTCTCCACACACTGATCCAGCAGATCATATTTGTCCACAAAATGCAGATAGATAGTCCCTCTGCTGACATTAGCCCGCTCCGCAATCTCATGTACCGTAATCTGCTCAAAGCTCTTCTCTTCCATCAGACTAAGAAACGCCTTAAAAATAGCATCCCGCGTCTTCCCAATACGCCTGTCCACCGCCATCCCTCTTACATCTCCTTCCCCTGAGCTCTTAGTTGGGTTCATTATATTTAACAGTTGTCAAAAAATCAACAGATGTGCAGAATTCAGGGGCACTTGTGCTTCATTCACGCTCCCCGCCCGTTTTCGGCGAATTCAGGGGCACTTGTGCTCTTCATTCAGACTGCTCAATGGGATTTATCCCTCTCATATCCGCACCTCAACCACTTTCAGCTGAATTAATAGGATTTATCCCTTTCATTTCGGATCATTCGCCACTTTCAGCCAAATTAATGGGATTTATCCCTCTCATTTCGGACCATCCGCCACTTCTAGCCGAATCAATGGGATTTATCCCTTTGATTATCACACATCACCCGCCTGCAGCCGGGCTGGAGGTAGTGTTGATTACAGGCTGCAAGTTTCACCAACGATTTTGCCATTTTTTTCAGGCATTCCAGTAGTCGAGGTTTCCAGAATAGTGTGAGGGTAGCAACAGGCTAATGAGCGGTTTTCGGTCAGCGGGTTGTGTGCAGTGGGGCATTACAGCGAGTTATGGGCTACGTGTTTTGAGCTGTGTGGGCGTGTTATGGGAGCTACCTGTCGTGAGCTGTGTGGGCGTGTTATGGGGAGCTACCTGTCGTGAGCTGTGTGGGCGTGTTATGGACTACGTGTCGTGAGCTGTGTGGGCGTGTTATGGGGACTACGTGTCGTGAGCTGTGAGGGCGTGTTATGGGGACTACGTGTCGTGAGCTGTGAGGGCGTGTTATGGGCTACGTGTCGTGAGTTGCATGTTATGTTATGAGTCACGTGTGATGAGCTATGTATGATGAGCTGCTACATGTCATGAGCTGCGGGTTGGCGGCAGCAAATTACAGTATCTTGTAATCTGCTGCCAGCAGTCGGCACCGTTTCCTCGCGCCGGCCTACTCCACAGCCGTGAAAAGCAGGTCGCCGCCTGGCCCGGCCTCCGTCTCGGCCGCCCGCCCCCGGCGCACCAGCTCGGCCAGATGGGCCAGCGCCTCGCTCATGGCGAACCGCATCTGGTGCGCTGTCGCGACCCGGCTGCGGAACAACCCCTCGCAGACCGCGAACCCGCTCTGCGGTCCGCCTGTGAGCAGCGCGGCTGTAGCATCCAGCCGCTCCTCATGATGCCGGAGCAGGCTGTCCGCCCGCGCCGTGAACCCCGGGAACGGTTCCCGGTGGCCCGGGAACGCCAGCGTTACCCGCAGGCTGCGCAGCTCCCGCAGCCCCTCCAGGAACGTCAGCAGCGGCTGCGGATCGCTGCCTGGCTGCAGGCCGACATTGGGCGAGATCTGCGGCAGCACAGCATCGCCGCAGAGGATCTGCCCGCTGCCGCCGTGGTAGAACGACACATGCCCCGGCGCATGCCCGCCTGTGATAATGGGCTGCCATTTCCGGCTGCCCATCACAAACGGCTCCGCGGCATGGATATAGGTGACCTCCGGCTGCGGGGTCACCTCGGGCAGGAAGCTATCCAGATGCTCCCGGATACCCAGAAGCCACTCCTCCGGCATGCCATGCCGCCGGAAAAAGAGCGGCAGCGCCTCATTCAGAATCGCCTCGTCCCCCCAGGCCAGAGCAGCCTCGGCATGCGCCCGCTCACTCATCCACACCCGCGCTCCGCTGCGGGACTGCATCCAGCCTGCCAGCCCGTAATGGTCGGGATGATGATGGGTCACCACGATATCCCGCACCTGCGTCCAGGTAAGGCTCAGCGCCTCGAGTACCCCCTGCCAGGCAAGCTCGGCAGCCGGTGTATGCGGGCCCGGATCAATAACCGTAACCCTGCCGTCCTTGTCCGGCAGAAGATAGCTGTTAACCTGGCGCAGCGGCAGCCCCATTGGTACAGATACTTGAAGAACTCCTTCGTCCCAAGCTTGAATGATCTCCTTGTTCAACCTTCCTTCGCCTCCTCTAAGCCCTCTCCCTGATGCCATCTCTAAGGTCTACCTCCCATGAAGATCATGCGGGCTGAGGCTTCAGCGTCATATTCCTCTTCGTCGTAGCCGCCGTGAACGGTATCCAGCCGCAGCCCGGCAGCGTCAAGCATTCTGCGGAAATCCTCCAGCGTGTAGAGCTTCACCCGTTCCTGGCACTTGCGGGCCGGAGCGCTCCCAGCCTTCGAGGTCAGCAGGATCTCCTTTTTCACATACCCTTCCTCGATCCGGCGGGTCTCATCAATCGTGATATCTCCATCCTCCCGGACCGAATGGGGCACCAGATGGCGGATGACGTAAGCCGGGTTCAGAAAATCAATGAGGAACCGGCCACCCGGCTTCAGCATCCGGCAGATCTCCTTAAGCACCTTAATCTGCTCCTCATCCTCTTCAAAATACCCAAAAGAAGTGAACAAATTGACCACAGCATCGAAGCCGCCCGTAAGCGGAAGCTCACGCATATCCGAGCGCAGCCAGGTTACCTGCTCGGCACCCGCCTGCGCACGCGCCTCACGCAGCAGCACCTCCGACAGATCCACGCCCGTTACTTCATAGCCAGCCTGCGACAGAGCCAGCGAATGGCGGCCCATGCCGCAGCAGAGGTCCAGTACCTTCGCGCCCCGGGGCAGGCCAAGCCACTGGATCAGGCTCTCCACCTCATGACGCGCACCGCTGAAATCCCTGTGTTTGTATACAATCAGATAGTCCTCGCCAAAACATTTCTCATACCACTCACTCATCTCTCTCCTGGCTCCCTCCATACCCCGCTTCACCGCACGGGCTTATCCCTGTCTCTAATAACGCCTATTGTACCGCCTTTTACTATAGAAGCCCAGCGAAGTCACAGACCTGCAACACATAATATTTTATTTATAATTAGAGGAACCGGATCACAGTGTGGACAAAAAACATAATAATTCGCAATACCTCGCGGCGCATATGTATTCAGTCTTCCGCATAACAAACAGCAGTCCCGGCGTTCCCGCCAGGCCTGCTGCACATCTATAGGTTCGGTTCTGCATTCGTTCGGTTCTATGCTCAATTATCGCTTGGATTCGCTTAAGCAGGACCATTATCTATCCGCTGCAGATACACGCGCGCTTCATAAGGGCGGAGCTTCAACTGCTGGAGATCCTCCTCCTGAGCAGGCTCATAATTGGAGATCAGCAGCTCCAGCTTCGCGGCCGGCTGAAATTCCTCCGGCAGCTCGAATACCGGCTCATGCCCGAAGAAATTCAGGATCACGAGCAGGCGCTCGTCCTCCAGCGTCCGGGTATAGGCATAGATTTCGGGATGCTCCTTCAGCAGCAGTCCGTATTCACCATAGACGATGACCTGATGTTTTTTACGGAGCTGAATCAGCTTCTTATAATAGTTGAAAATAGAGTCCGGGTCCTTGACGCTGCTGGCAGCATTGATCTCCCGGGAGTTCGAGTTAACCCTGATCCAGGGCGTACCTGTGGTGAACCCGCCTTCCTCGCCATCATCCCATTGCATCGGAGTCCGGGCGTTGTCACGGCTCTTGGTATGAATTGCCGCCATGATGTCGGCTTCGGGAACACCGGCGTTGCGCTTTTCCTCATAATAGTTCAAGGTCTCCACATCCCGGTAATCATCGATCGACTCGAAGGCTACATTGGTCATGCCGATCTCCTCACCCTGATAAATGTACGGCGTGCCTTCAAGCATATGAATGAAGGTGGCGAGCATCTTGGCCGACGGTACCCGGTAGTACAGGTCATCCCCGAACCGCGATACCGAGCGCGGCTGATCATGGTTACACAGATAGTTGGCGTTCCAGCCCCGGTTATGCAGCACGGTCTGCCAATCGCTGATGATGGTCTTCAGGTCCGTCAGCTTCCAGGGCACGACATCCCACTTCCCGCTGCCCGGCGAAGCGGCATCCAGATTCATATGCTCGAACTGAAAGGTCATATTCAGCTCGCGGCGTCCGTCACCGACATAATCCAGCGCCTGCTCCGGCCCGAGGCCCGAGGTCTCCCCTACCGTCATGATGTCGTAGTAATAGAGCACCTGATCGTGCAGATTCTGCAGCAGGGTATGCACATGATTCAGGTTCGAGAACATGTCATAGGCGCGGACAGTGGGGGTGCCGCCGGGATTCAGGGCATCCGGGTAGCCTTCCGCCTTCACGATATGGGCAATTGCATCGAAGCGGAAGCCATCTACACCCTTCTTCAGCCACCACTGCACCATCTCATGCAGCTTGTCGATCACAGCAGGATTCTCCCAGTTAAGATCGGGCTGGAACCGGGAATACAGATGCAGGTAATATTCATCCGTACGGGGATCAAGCTCCCAGACCGAACCGCTGAAGTAGGATTCCCAGTTGTTCGGCGGACCGCCGTTTTTACCTTTTCGCCATATATAATAGTCACGCTTGGGATTATCCTTCGAACTTCTGGATTCCACGAACCACGGATGCTCATGCGAGGTATGATTCAGCACCAGGTCCATCATCAGCTTCATTCCGCGGGAGTGCATCTCGCGCAGCAGCAGGTCAAAATCATCCATCGTGCCGAATTCCTTCATAATGTCGCAATAATCGCTGATATCATAGCCATTGTCATGATTCGGGGATTTATAAATCGGACAGACCCAGATCACATCCACGCCGAGATCCTGCAAATAATCAAGCTTCGATAATATTCCGCGCAAATCTCCAATTCCATCACCGTTAGCATCCATGAAGCTGATCGGATAGATCTGGTAGACAACACTCTCTTTCCACCATTTAGGGTTCAATTCAGACGCCTCCGCTTCTCTCGATTCCTGTTGCATAAGACACATTAATATATTTTAACCAGAACAACCGCCTTCAACCAACCTTCGAATTCACATGCCTGATCGACCTTTGCGGCAAAAAGAAAGGCCGGATACCTGATCGGGTACCCCGCCTTCTGCCGGCACGTATCCGGCCCAATAAGTGAAAATATTCTGGTCGAAAGCCGAGCGATGACGCTACATACGGTACGCCTAATTGCATTCCGTACATCTAAATCGTCTGATTTATTACCGGTGATACGTTAAACCGAACCCCATAAATTGCTCATGGTGAATGAATTCACTTCTTGGTACTGATGCTGTACTAAGCCAGCTGCTTAATGACAATCGAAGCATTGACATTGGCTTGTGTTCCTCCAGCCAGCGT
The DNA here is from genome assembly GCF_038006885.1 of Paenibacillus sp. FSL R7-0302. NCBI lineage: Bacteria > Bacillati > Bacillota > Bacilli > Caryophanales > Paenibacillaceae > Paenibacillus > Paenibacillus sp. FSL R7-0302. The sequence continues at coordinate 641,317 of NZ_JBBOWB010000001.1, read as the reverse complement.
CTGCAGAGTGACTGCGGCAGCCGAGCTGTGATTCCGAAGCGTCAGCACATCGCCTGACGATAAAGCGATGATCGCCTGCCCGGTGTTCTGCTGGGTGCCTGCGCCCGATCCGTAGACCGTTCCCGGAACCTCCGCCCCATTCACGAATAAGGCAAACTGGCTGGGCTCCGTACCGGATACCGAGAAATTAACCTCATAGATTCCGTCATTGGCTACCGAAATTGTAGTTGTCCCTGGGGCATGTGTAATTCCCGGGGTAAGCAGCCCATTCGTATCAAAAGACACATCTGCCTCAATCGGCACTACCAGCGCGCCGAGGTTATAGACGTATCCGAACTGGGCAATTCCACCGGCTGCCCCTGTGGCACCCGTCGCTCCCGTTGCCCCGGCTGGACCGGCAACTCCTGTTGCACCCGTTGCTCCAGCGGGCCCCGCTACTCCCGTAGCACCTGTGGCCCCCGCTGCTCCTGCCGTTCCCGCTGGCCCCGCCGGGCCGGTAGCTCCTGCCGTTCCCGCTGGCCCCGCCGGGCCGGTAGCTCCTGCCGTTCCAGCTGGCCCCGCCGGGCCGGTGGCTCCCGCCGCTCCAGCTGGCCCCGCCGGGCCGATGGCTCCTGCCGCTCCAGCTGGCCCCGCCGGGCCCGCCGGACCGATCCCGCCCAGCGCTCCGGCCGCGCCTAATGCTCCGGCCGCTCCCGCAGCGCCGAGCGCACCTTGGGTACCGGCTGCGCCCAGCCCCCCGACTGCTCCGGCTGCGCCCAACAGCCCGGCTGCACCTGCGGCTCCACGGGCACCTGCGGCACCGGCTGCACCTGCGGCGCCAAGTGCTCCGGCCGCGCCAATTGCCCCCAGTGCCCCTGCGGTTCCCTGTTCGCCCAGCGCTCCGGCTGCTCCCGCTGCACCGAGCGCACCTGCTGCACCTGCGGCTCCCGCAGCTCCCAGCGCTTCAACAGCGCCTGCCGCGCTTAATGCTCCTGCCGCACCCGCGGCCCCCAGCGCACCTAATGGAATATTGACGCGGACAATTTGCTGCTTGACGATAATTTTCTTGCAGCCGCATTTGTTGTCCTTCCGTTTTGTCGCGGGACGTTTCGCTCTTGGCAGAGGGCATCCGGCAAACTCCTCTGTGCAGCTCCGCTTTTTCTTCTTACGTTCCGTACGACCCATATTTGACACCTCCTATAGACTTTATGTATCCTACTCCGTTTACCCAGAGGGGGCATGGACATTCATCCCGTAGGCAAATATTTATTTTATGGAAAAGTGGTTAATTGTACAGGATGGACAAGCTCAATTCACCCCTTCAGGCCGAAATTTGTTCTCATACCCGCTCACCACCCGTCCACCAAAAACATATACTATTGCCGGACAAACCGCCTTCATTGCCCCGGTGATCACACTTGATTGCATCCTCGCTCAGACTCTCTGCATCAGCAGGCCAAATAAGCCTACTGATGCAGTACATACATCCGATTTCAGTGCAGAGTCAAACTTCAGTTGCAGAGTCATCAAATCAGCTATCCGTTGGATTCTGCTGTACAGAATGCAATAGAACAGGCTCCGAACGCAAAATAACCCCACAAAGCGGGAGCCAATCACCTTTAAATGCTCAGGTAAATGCTCAGGTGCTTTCGGGGGATGCAAATCATACAAATCCTTGTCTTTTCAGAACAAAATAAGCCAAACGGTTGAATCTAGCTGTAGGTTATGGCACCGTTATGGTGATTAAGTAGCTATTACGGCCACTCTTCATCGCTGTATTATGACGATTCTGGAGTAGCATCCGGCGAAATCAGGTGCACTATTGCCAATGTCATTAAGATAAGTTCAAAGATAAGTTTGGAATTAATAAAGAGAATCCAAAACGGTATGGGGAAACGTCCTATGCCGTTTGTTTTTGGTGTAAGGAAGGAAAAAAGCGCATAGCAAACAAAGCGGATGGAAGATCCACTTAAAAAAATGTTCATGCGAACCGAATTATGCTACTCTGTAGACGAAGCTAATGGCGGATTTGCTACGTATTCTGCGTGTATTCCTTTGCCCAGGACGGGTGAGACGAATCGGCAAAATATTTTTGCGAATCAAAGCTTCCACATCAGGCGGGGGTCCATCGCCCTTGGAGCGCAGGAAATGTCTACAGACGTGAACGGCCACCGTGAAGTTGACTTGGTAGAGGTGCCGTTTATCCTTTTGGGAAATGACTACGTGCGAGGTAATCATTTCAGCGAAATTGTAGAGGATCATTCTTGCGAATATCTCTTGGGTAATGGACTCTTGCTTCTTTGCGTGAAAATGGGTCAGACCGATGGTGTATTTTAAGGCCCGGAAAGAGGTCTCAATCCCCCATCGCAGGTGATACAGTTCCCGGAGTTCATCCGGTGAGAATTCAGCAGCCGGTAGATTGGTAATGACGGTTTCATAATCGCCACTGGGCAGGAGGAAACGAACCACCCGAAAGGAAATCGGGTAAAACAGGTTCTTTTGCATGTCCAGAAAATCAAAGCTAGAGGTGGCCGGAAGAATTTTATAGATTTCGGGGTGATCCCTGAACGCTTTCGTTCGTTTTTTAGTCAGCGTCAGGTGAATCTCCTGATCAAACGCCCCTTCAAAGGTCAAGTGCAAGCCCGAAAGAATGCCATTCGAATGCAAATCCTTGACCCGTATGACGTACTTCCATCCTTTCCGTTCCAGATGCGCGAACGTATTGTAGCTTTCCAATCCTCGATCCGCCAACACAATGACGTTCCCCTGAATAGGGGACCGATCCACCATCGTGGACAGCGCCCTTCCTTCGTTGCGCAGCTTTCGAGGTTGAAGGATGGCGTCCACGTAAAGCCGGTTACAGAGGTCATAAGCAGCGTTCAAGTGCAGAAGGTTAAAGCCTTTCGAGTGGGGCTGACTTTGAGAATAGGTCAACGGGTCCGCAGGATCTGTTGCAATATGCAGATCGGAACCGTCAATGGCCAATAATCGATAGCCTCGATAATCCTTGAATTCCGTATGGGACGCGGTAAAGGTGTGAAACAAAGATTCGACCGCAGACGGCAAAATTTTATTTCTTTGCTGAACAAAAGCAGAAGAAGTTGCGGTGTTAACGTCATAGCCCTGCGATTCCAACAGTTCCTTATAGAGGCTGTTGCCGCCCATAAAGATCAGGGTTTGCATAACCATTTCAAAGGGTAGTTTTTTCGTTCGGGTAAAATCCTTTCCCGGGTTTCTGACGTAAGGCGCGGGGGCAGCCGCCATCTCACGGATGAGAGATGTCAGTCTGTCTTTCAGCGAATTTGCATAAGCATTCATTGGCGTAACCTCCTCGTTTTTTCAAGGGGCTTCGCCACACGTTTTCTACGGATTGTCAAGATTTTTTTGTGCAAAAAAAGAGCAGGCTATCTTTTCGATAACCTGCCTTTTTCTTGTTTTTGGCTCTATATCTTAACTTAATGACATTGGCACTATTGCTCCTCATTCTCGCCTGCCGCCCACTTTCTACCGATTCAGGTGCACTATTGCTCCTCATTCCCGCCTACGGCCCACTTTCTACCGATTCAGGTGCACTAATGCTCCTCATTCCCGCCTGCCGCCCACTTTCTACCGATTCAGGTGCACTAATGCTCCTGATATCCTCCTTTAGCCTGCATCCAGTAGTGTCAGAGCGATTTATCCCTTTTATTTCCCCTTCCAGCACACTCTGGCGGGATCGAGGGATTTTGCCCCCATAATTTCATAGCTGGTAACAAAAAGAGCATTCAATTGCATAAAACTGCAATAGAATGCTCTTTAAGATGCGTTCCTGCTCCAGATAACGCCCCAGCCATCGGTTTGTTGCTTTCTCCGGTTACTTTTCCGTTCGTATCTACGGGTGTTTCTCCAGATATTTCTCCAATGTTTCGTCAGTGTTTCTCCAGAAGTTTCTCCGCTATGTTTCCCTACCCTCTCCAATTTCCTCCTACCTTCTCAAGTCGCTTTCCCGCCTCGGCCATTTGCTCACCGCACCGCATCAGCCCCTATCTACAGCAGCCCGACCATCTTCAAGCCTTCATAGATCCCGTCCTCACGGACAGACTTCGTAATGAAGGAGGCCGCCGCCTTCGCTGCCTTCTCGCCGTTGCCCATGGCAATGCCATACCCGACATACCCCAGCATCTCCACATCATTCAGGCCATCGCCAAAAGCATAGACCTCTTCCTTCTCCACCCCGATCACCTTCAGCATCTCCGCGATCCCGTTCGCTTTGGAGCCGTTGCCGGGCAGTACATCCATACAGAACGGGTGCCAGCGGATGAAATTCAGCTCCGGGTACCGCTCGGCATAGATCTGCTGACTCTCCTGCGGACAGAAGATCATCGCCTGGTAGATGTCATTCTTCAGGAAATATCCAGCGTCATGCGTCGGAAATACCAGCTTCAGCGAACCTACGCTCGTATTGATGTACTCATGATCGGCCACATTCACTCTCATGCCCGCCGTATCCGTATACGCAACAGGGTGATCCAGCTTCTCCGCGAACAAGGTCAGCTCCTCCAGCACGCCGGTCGCAATCGGGTTCTTGTACACCGGCTTCCCTTCATAGACTGCATACTGCCCGTTCAGCGAGACATACGAGTCGATTCCCAGCTCCTCGCGCAGCCCCTCGAACATATAATCCGCTCTTCCGGTAGCAATCGCTACATGGTGCCCGCGTCTCTTCAGCTCCGCTATCGCTTCTCTGGTGGAAGCCGGAATATTCTTTTCTTCATCATAGATCGTACCGTCAATATCGAAAAAAATCGTTTTCTTCAAAGTGATGCCTTCCCTTCTCCATACGCTCTGCCTATTCATAACCTGCTCAAATTGTAACAAAATCCTCCGCCAAAGTGGAGTCCATTCTACCCCCGGCCTGCCAGACCCGGATATATTTTCAAAAAAAAGCTGCGCCGCACTCCACATGGAGGACAGCCCAGCTTATGCATCCGTATAGTTAAAAATATATTATACCGCATTCTGTGCGCGCTGCTGCTCTTCCATCAGCCACTGCAGCAGCATGACTTCCGGCACAGTGCCCTTACGGGCCTCCGCGTATGCCCGGACCTTCTCCAGCAGACGGCCGGCAGTCTCGGCGCTGACTGCAAGTCCCAGCTGCTCCAGCACATGCGCCACGCCGCCGCTGCCGGAATGCTTACCCAGCACATAGCGGTGCGCGCGGCCGACCACCGCCGGATCGAAAAACTGATACGTCTCCTGCTCCTTCATCAGCCCGTCCACATGAATCCCGGATTCATGGGTGAAGGCGAGCTGTCCCACGACCGGCTTCGCATCGCCGACACTGCGGCCGGACGCGGCGAGAACTTTGTCGGCGAGGACCTGGAGCCCCTCCAGCCTGACCTCGCATTCCCCGCCGTACAAATAGCGCCAGGCCATGGCAACTTCCTCCATGGCCGCATTGCCGGTCCTCTCGCCGATCCCGGCCACCGTCGTACTGGCCCACACCGCTCCGGCAGCTATGCCGCTGAGTGTGTTCGCGCAGGCCAGCCCGAAGTCATTGTGGCAGTGTACCTCCAGCTCCACATCCTCAGGCACTTCTCCCAGCAGCCGGCTTACCCGCTCTGCCATCTGGCCCGGATGATGGGCCGAGACGGTATCTGCATACCGGAACCTGCGGATTCCCTCCTTGTATAAGGTATTCACCACTTCGATCAGGAAGCTCAACTCCGCCCTGGAGGAATCCTCCATACCTGCCGATACGGTCATGCCCTGCCGCAGCCCGTATTCCACGGTAAGCAGCAGCTTGTTCAGACCTTCCCGGGGCGTCAGCCCCAGCTTGCCCTGCAGCTGAATCTCCGACACCGGAATGGAGATATGGCTCCAGTTCACACCGGTTGCCTTGGCCTTGTCAATATCCCCGGGGACCGAGCGGTTCCATGTCATAAGCTTCATGGGTAATCCCAGCTCAGCAACAGCGGCAATATCCTCCTGCTCCCGCTTGCCCATGGCAGGAATGCCTACCTCTGCCTGCTCTACTCCGCTCTCCGACAGCAACTTTGCGATTTCCAGCTTTTCCGCCCTCGTGAATGAAACTCCAGCCGCCTGTTCACCATCCCTGAGTGTCGTGTCACATAGCTTGAGACGTTTCACGGTTTACCTCCCTCTCCGCAGCAAGCGCAATTCGGATTACAGGCAATACGGACGCTATAACAGACGAAGTCGAGTGAGCTGAAGCGATGCATTACGCCCGCGTAAGTTGTCCCTACCCCTGTAATCCATTTTACGGCCTCCAGCGCTGCCAGACAACCGGCAATCCCGGAGGTGGCACCCAGAACCGGGAACCCCAGCGGCTCCCACTGCGGCGGCAGTTCCGGATACAGGCATTCGAGGCATGGTGTAAGCCCGGGAATCACTGTAGTGAGCGATATTTCAAAGCCATACATGGCTGCCTCCACCATCGGTGTATTCGTATCGACACACAGCCGGTTCAGTGCATACCGCTCAGGGAAGTCGTACCGGGCATCGATCACAAGATCGGCAGCTTCTACCCAGGGGCGTGCCTGAGGATATTCAATTCTGGAATTATAGCCTTCAATCTCTACCTGCGGATTCAGCTGCTTCAGCCGGGCAATCGCCGTACTCATCCGCTCCTGGCCGAGATGCTCACTGTCCATTAGAATCTGCCGGTTCAGGTCAGGGGCTACAATGACCCCCTCATGGGCCAAAATAAGCCGGCCTACTCCAGCCGCCGCCAAATAGAGGGCAGCCGTTCCGCCAAGCCCGCCGATTCCGGCGACCATAACCGTCGCTTCCTTCAACGCCTTCTGCCCGTCTTCCCCGAGCAGCTTCAGCTGCCGGGTGTACCGTTCCAGCTCCAACCCTCCGGCAAGCTGCTCCATCCCTGACTCCCCCTGTTACCAGTTATATAAGACGCACTTAAGGTTTAAACTTGAAGCTTTATCGTCACTGCGGTGAACATTTGGACTTCCGGCCGCTATTGTCAACAGATTTCTTGAATTTTCCCGCTGTTCGCGGTTGAAATCCGTTGACAAAGGCGGTCGCTACCGCTCCTACAGTTCCAAATTTCCCCTCCGCTTCTTTTGCTTTTTGTTATTTTTTTAGTGTTTCTTATATAGATATTCCTTTCCTCCCCTAGCCCTCCAGGCTAAGCAGGCCATGCGCTGAAGTCAGCTCCTTATATTTTTCCAGCCAAGCCATTCCTTCTTCAATACACTCCACCCCGTACGAAATCGTCTTCTCAGCCGAAGTGAACGGGAAGGGAAAGCCTGCCCGCAGGCTCTTAAGCACCACAATGACTCTGCCGCTGTAGAGCAGCCCCCGTCCGAAGCCCTCGCCGTTAATCTCCGCTGTACTCTGGATCATAAGGCCGCATCTCTCCTCCATGACACCCGCCATGGCCTGGAACAGCAGCGGCACCTGCTGGCGGACCTTGGGCGACACCGCGCAATTGAATTCCGATTGATCCTTGTCCCCGGCAGATGCCAGGAACAGCTTCGCGATCTTCTCTAGCGGAGGAAGGCTGCTGCTGCGTCCGAAGAAATCTCCAGCATCCAGCAGATTACACAGACGCCGGATCAGGGCATCTGCGGTCTCCGGATTCAGCTCCTTGCGCGCTCTGGGACTGCGCTGTCTCAGCGCCGAAGCTCCCGGAATTACCGTACCCTGCCACGCCGCACTCTCATTAGCCATGGGTTCCATCCGCATCCCCTCCTTCATTCTTTTCCGCTTCCTCTGCCCGCAGCACCTTGGCCAGCCACATCGGCGGCTTGCCCTGAAGCATTTCGACCAGCCGCTTCAGTTGCTCCTGGATAGGGCTGCCCGGCGGAACCTTCACCGGCATAATCTTCCGGCGTGTTACCCGCGCAGCGGCCGAAGCTCCGATCTGCATGATGAAGATCAGGGTACAGTCGCCTACGGAATCCAGGCGGCTGTCGATTTTGCCTGCTTCATCCTGGTTCGGCACAGCTGACAGCCTGCGCAGCTCCACCAGCTCGGCTCCTGCTTTCGTTACATTATATACAGCGAACATCGGACTCTGTCCGAAATGCGCATTCACACGGCTTCCATCATCTGTGGTGAACGCTACTTTCACGGCTGCCTGCCTCCCTTTGCATGAACAGATTCCCTGCCTTATTACTCCATTCCATCGCTCCCCGGTACCCTACGGAGACGGACATGTAAGCCCCAAGCTCATTCCAGACCGGGAACCCGGCCGGCATGAAGGCGGCACCCGTCCGCTGCGCCCCGGCGATCCCGTGGGAATTGCTGATCCACAGATCCGCCCCCTTGCCCAGCACCTCGGCATCATCCAAATCGCCCACCCATACCTCGCGCTCCATTCCGGCAATGAGCGGGGTCTCGAACGAAGTGATCAGCGCCTTCTGCTCTACGCCCAGCTCCTCCAGCCACCCCGAGACCGAATGCAGATGATCCGGTTCCAATGCGGCAACCACCGACATTCCGGCAAATTGAAAATGGGCGTCCAGCATGCTGTCCAGGAGATTCTCCCGCTGCCAGCAATACCGCAGCGGCACCGGCTCCCCGCTGATCTGATGCAGGAAATGCAGTAGTTCATCGGTCGCCTTAAGCCCCATTGCCCCTTCGAATACCTTATACGGAGTGCCTATGGCATTATGCAGCCGTCTGGCCGGACGTTCCATGCTGCCGCCCACGGCAATCGTCAGCCCGGACTGCAGGCTCTGGAGCATAGAGTCCAGCGGAACCCCGCCGCGCGTCAGCGGCGAGAAGCCGGTAAGCAGATGGCCGGACAAGGAGGTCGAGATATCCGGCAGCGCGATCACCTCGAAGCCGAAGGAGGAGATGATCTCCTTCAGTTCCATCACATCGGCCGGGGTTAAGAACGAGCCGGGCAGCAGGGTAATCTGCCGGGCATTCACGCTTCTTTGCCCCCGGTGTCCTACTTGCTGGATCATCTCGTCAATCATGGCCTCCACCGTAGAGCTGAAGCCCGATTCCAGCGATCCGCGAAAATCAGGCAGCACAACCGAGAAGGCGAGACCTCCGCGCAAATTCCGCTCTCTTTTATACGACTTAAGCATATTCTGATAATCCACACCGGCTACATCGGTCAATTCCGTCCCAATGATGCCGATAATATCCGGGCGGTGCTTGCTCAGCACCAGATTCAGCGCCTCCTCCAGATTGCGGTTGGCATCGAAGATGACATCCATCTCCTGCAGCGCCGAGGTCTGCACAGCAATCGGTTCCCGGAAATGACGGGTCAGGAGCGCCTTCGGAAAAGCGGAGCAGCCCTGGGAGCCGTGAATCAGCGGCATGGCCCGGTAGCAGCCCTGCAAGGCCAGTACGGCACCCAGCGACTGCCCGATCTTCATCGGGTTGACCGAGGCGGGCTTTTTTCTCCGGTTAACGGTCATAGGGCGGCGCCTCCTTATCCCAGGGAGCAGGGCTTGCCGCCAGCTTCCAGATCGGGTTCGCAAGCGAATAGGTCAGCTCTTTGGCCAGCCGCAACAGCCCTTCATATCCGGCATACGCTTTGTGGCGCTCCTGATTAATATCAATGAAGGGAATCTGCTCTTTCATCGCCACATACATATTGCGGCCGCCGGCAATCATAATATCCGCCTTGCGCTCTCTTACCGTCTTGATAATCCGGCTGGCCCCGCCCTCGGGAATGTATTCTGTATCATCGCCCACACGGTCGGCAATCCGCCGCACATCCTCCTCCGTGCTTTTGTTCGTGCCTACCCCGACGACCTGAACGCCCAGCTCCTTCAGGGCCGAGATGACGGACCAGCTTTTGACCCCGCCCGTATAGAGTACGGCCCGCTTCCCCCTCAGCAGCTTGCGGTAAGGCCGCAGCTCCTGGCTTAAGCGGGCCTCCTCCCGCTCGGTGAGCCGGTCCACACGCCGCTCCATCTCCCGGTCATTCATCAGATAGGCCATCTGGCGCAGCGAATAGGTCGTCTCCTTCGCACCATAGAACGAGCCTTCGAAATACGGGATGCTGTATCTTGACTCCATCTCCTTGGCAAGGCCCAGCAGCGCCCGGCTGCAGACCACCATATTCACTCTCGCCCGGTGTGCCCATGTAATCTCCTTATAGCGGGCATCCCCCGTAATCCGCGAGGTTACAGCGATCCCGGCGCTGTTCATCAGCTTCTCAATATCCCACATCTCACCGGCGATATTGTACTCCCCGATCAGATTCACCCCTAGATCCGTCTCCGGCTCCGGTTCTCCCGTCCCGATGACATACTGCAGCAGCGCATCCCCCGCCAGCCGGTTCCCTAGATTCTTACTCCCGACGAAGCCGGGACTGTTCACCGGGATCACAGGAATCCCGATCCGGTCCGCCGCCTCCTTGCAGACCGCATCCATATCTTCGCCAGTCAGTGCGGTCACGCAGGTTGAATATACAAATATTGCCGGAGGCGCAAAGCGCCCGGCAATATAATCAATGCTGTCCTTCAATTTCTTCTCGCCGCCAAAAATAATATCAGAATCCGTAAGATCCGTAGCGAAGCCGTATTGGGACAGGGAGGGGCCGCTGGACAACGTGCCTCTGCTCTCCCAGCTGTTTCCCGCGCAGGCAATCGGTCCATGAACCAGATGTGCAGCATCCATAATCGGCAGCAGCGTGATCTGGGCTCCGTCGAAGGAGCAGCCTCCAGCAGCTTCGCCCGGCTTGGGCCTCGGACAGGGCTTCGCCTTAGGCGCTATGCTCCCGCAAGCCTGGGAATCAAATTCATCTTGCCGTAAAGGGTCCATTGGCTCTTCATCTCCTTCGCTTAAGATGCTGGAATTCACGCCAGGCTTACGCGCAGTTAGCGCACCAGCTCAAAATTAAAGCCGGAGTTATGATCATCAAGCTGCTGCAGAATCGTGTTCACGATCAGACTGAGCAGATTGAGTGTTCCCTGATACCCGATAATCGGATAACGGTGCATGTGATGGCGGTCGAAGATCGGGAAGCCGACCCGCACCAGCGGTACCTCCGCATCCTTGGCGGCAAATTTCAGATGGGAGCTGCCAATCGCCAGATCCACCTTGTCATTCAGCAGCAGCGAACGCATATGCCACAGGTCTTTGCCGACATGCACAGTAGCCTCGGTGCCATACGGGCTTGCCGCCAGCAGCGCTTCGGCTTCGTCCTTGAACTTCACTTCATTGAAGTCCACATCACCGTTCGAGCAGATAATGTGCACCGGCTCCATCCCGGTCTCCAGGCAGAAGCCGATCAGGCCAATAAGCAGATCCGGGTCGCCTACCAGCGCTACCCGCTTGCCATGCAGGTAAGGGTGACTGTCCATCAGCGCATCCACGATACGGCCGCGTTCTTCCGTGAGCATTGCTGGAACCGGGAGGCCGGTCAGCTCGCTGATCGTAGCCAGCAGCGTATCTGTGCCCTTAATGCCCAGCGGTGTGGATAACGCTGCCAGCTGCTGGTTCCAGGTGCCGCTGATATATTCCTGGGTCTTCTTCAGCGTATACTTTTGCAGGGACAGGGTTGCAAGCGCATTGGCTGCCTGCGGAACATCCGCAAGCTTGGTGCCGCCGTAGTAGTATTCATACTCACCGGTTGCCGGTGAATCGTAGTTCCCGCTGTGGTCTCCAAGTATGGTGTACTTGGTATCGAAGGCTCCCAGAATCTTACGCAGCTCTGCAAAGTTGCCGGTGTACGGCTCAAAGCCCAGCATCACATTCAGCTTCTCTACGCTCTCCGCGCCGCTTCCGGGCTTGCCTCTGGTACCCGAACGGGTGTAGAGGTAGCTCAGGATCCCCTTGATCATGGCATCGTAGCCAGTGATATGTGAGCCGACGAAGCTTGGCGTGTTGCAGTAGGCCACCGGATATTCCTCACTGATCACCCCTTTAATGCGGGCATTGCCGATAAAAGAGTTCAGGTCATCCCCGATGACCTCAGCCATACAGGTGGTACAGATTGCAACCATCTCCGGTTTGTACAAGGCGACACTGTTCTCCAGACCGTCAATCAGGTTATTCATCCCGCCGAATACAGCTGCATCCTCTGTCATGGACGTGGATACGGACGGCGTAGGCTCCTTGAAGTGGCGGCTGAGATGGCTGCGGAAGTAGGCGTTGCAGCCCTGCGACCCGTGTACGAACGGCAGCGTCTTCTCGAATCCGAGTGCGGCCATGACTGAACCCAGCGGCTGGCACGCTTTATGCGGATTGATCACCACATTCTGGCGGCTGAAATTCTTCTCCATATATTCGGCGGACTTGGAGTAAGCGAGTGCTTCGGCGGTCTCCTGCTCGCTGCAGGGCGCTTCGAACTGCTTCTTGTTCTTCCGCTGCTGCACATAACGCTCTTCCTTGAACAAGCTGGTATTATCTTTAATATTCAGTTTATCCCTGCTCATACGCCCGCCTCCTCCGGCTTCCTTGTGCCTTGTCTGCCCACCAGATCCCATACCGGGCTGTTCACGGTCATATCCATATCCTTAGCGAACACCTTAAAGCCGTCAAAGCCGTGATACGGGCCACTGTAATCCCATGAATGCATCTGGCGGAACGGCACACCCATTTTGTGATAGACATATTTCTCCTTCACGCCTGAGCCCACCAGATCAATGTTCATCTTCTTCGTGAGCTCTTCCAGCTCATAAGCTGTAGGATCATCCATGACAATGGTTCCCTCGGCAAGCATCGGGAGCATCTTCTCATAGTCATCCTTGTGGGCGAATTCATAGCCGGAGGCTACGATATCCATCCCCAGATCTTCATAAGCTCCGATGGTGTGGCGGGAACGCAGGCCCCCGATCATCAGCATGACGGTCTTATTCTCCAGGCGCGGTCTGTATTTGCGGATCACCGCATCCATAATCGGCTTGTATCTGGCGATCATCTGCTCGCAGTTCTCCTGAATCGTGTCATCGAAAAGCGCTGCAATCGCCCGCAGGCTCTCATACGTCTTCGTAGGTCCGAAGAAATTGTATTCCAGCCAAGGGATGCCATAGGCCTTCTCCATATGATCCACCATATAGTTCATGGAACGGTGGCAGTGGATCAGGTTCAGCTTCGCCTTGTGGGCCACCTCAAGCTCATTTAGAGAGCCGTCGCCGGACCACTGGGCAATAACGCGCAGGCCCATCTCTTCCAGCAGGATGCGGGAGGCCCAGGCGTCGCCGCCAATATTATAGTCACCTATGATATTCACATCGTAGGGGCCGGTCTCCGCCAGCTCGGCACGGCCCATCACGAAGTCACGGATCGCATCGTTCGCAATATGATGGCCCAGCGACTGGCTGACCCCGCGGAAGCCCTCGCAGCGTACCGGAACAATCGGCATTTCCAGCTCCTTGGACATCTTCTTCGACACCGCTTCGATATCATCGCCGATCAGCCCGACCGGACATTCCGACTGGACAGAGATCCCCTTAGCCAGCGGGAACATCTCGGTAATCTCGCGCATAATGACGGCCAGCTTCTTATCCCCGCCGAACACAATATCCGTCTCCTGAAAATCACTGGTAATCTGCATCGCCGTAAAGTTATCGATGCCAAGCGTCCCATTCGCAAAGTTACGGCGTGAGCCCCAGCTATACTGTCCGCAGCCGACCGGACCGTGACTGATATGGACCATATCCTTGATCGGACCCCAGACCACCCCTTTGGAGCCGGCATAGGCGCAGCCGCGCGGGGTCATGACACCCGGACGGGATTTGATATTGGACTTCACCGCACAGGTGCTGCAATCAATAGCCTTTTCATCCGCCACCTGAAAATGCTTCTCGCGGTCCTTCCGCGCCTTTTTGGGATAGGCTTCCAGAATCTCCTCAACCAGCTTCTGATTCTCTTCAATACTCAGTCCCATGGTTTGACCCTCCTTTTTCTCTTCGCCTCAGAGCTTATTGCCCGGAAGCCTGCAGCTTCTTGATCGCAGCTTCTTCATCTTCAATGATGCCGAATTCCATCAGCAGCTCTTCCAGCTCTTCCATCGAGATCGGGGTAGGGATCGTCAGCATTTTGTTATTGAGGATTTTCTCGGCCAGTATTTCATATTCTTTCGCCTGCTGGTGCTCAGGATTATATTGGGCTACGGTCATTCTGCGCAGCTCGGCATGCTGAACGATGTTGTCGCGGGGAACAAAGTGAATCATCTGCGTGTTCAGGCGGCGGGCCAGCTCCATGATCAGCTCATCCTCACGGTCTGTATTCCGGCTGTTACAGATCAGGCCGCCGAGTCTTACGCCGCCGCTGGTCGCATATTTCAGGATACCGCGGGCGATATTGTTGGCTGCGTACATCGCCATCATCTCGCCGGAGCAGACGATATAGATCTCCTGGGCCTTGCCCTCACGGATCGGCATGGCGAATCCGCCGCATACCACGTCACCCAGTACGTCATAGGAGACGAAATCCAGATCCTGATAGGCGCCCTCCTGCTCCAGGAAGTTAATCGCAGTGATAATCCCGCGCCCTGCGCAGCCTACCCCCGGTTCCGGCCCGCCGCACTCTACGTTGATAATGTCGCCGAATCCTGTCTGCAGCACATCCTCAAGCTCCAGATCCTCTACGGAGCCAAGCTCAGCCGCCAGCTCCAGCACGGAGTTCTGGGCTTTGGTATTCAGGATCAGACGGGTGGAATCCGCCTTCGGGTCACAGCCTACGATCATGACTCTTTGTTCAAATTTGGTGGCCAGCTGAGCCAGGGTGTTTTGTGAAGTTGTCGATTTGCCGATACCGCCTTTACCGTAGAAAGCTATTTGTCTCATTGTTCATCATCCCTTCGAAATGTTTATATTTTCAAAATAAGAGCTGTACTTCACACTTTCGAGAATGGCTTCCTGAATGCCGCCTTTGCGGACAAGAGGCAGGACACCGATTTTGTTCAGGCTGGCCCTTGGGGCCTCGCCGATGCCGGAGCAGAGAAGAATGCGGCAGTCACTTAGAATCGATATAATTTCTTGCAGCGTAGCTGCTTTGTCACCGTTACAATCGGCCTTCCCATGGCAGTAGGCCTGGATCTTGCGGACACCCAGGAGCAGTACATCCGTTCCGTCGGTATCGTAGACCAGGAACTCAGTGGCATGACCGAAATGCTGATTCACCTTGTCGCCGCCTCTGGTGGCAACCGCAACCCGTGTCTTCGGCCCTCCGGCCTGAATGCGTCTGGCCTGTTTGGCTGAGACACGCTCGCGGATCTTGGTATCCAGCTCACTCTGGAACATCGCCCGGGCTTCTTCATTAATGACCGGCTCGGCCTCCATCGCTTCCAGCGGAAAATCGGGATTGCGGTCCTGGCCCAGCAGCCCGATCGCATCGGCCCGGCATTGCCGGCAGTGACGCATAACCTTCATCCCCCCGCGGCCCAGCTGCTCCTGCAAATTAAGCAATTCCTTCGGACGGGGCGCCTTGCGGCCATCCGCTTCATACTGGCTGCCCGGTGCGATAATAAGCGGTGTTACATTGTGCAGTGTAGCCCCGAGCTCTTTTACCCGCGCTGACACGGCAGTCAGATGATGATCGTTAACCCCCGGAATCATAATGGAATTCACTTTCACCAGAATCCCCAGCTTGGCCAGCATTTCAAGTCCCAGTAATTGACGGCTGATCAGCAGCCCGGCTGCCTCTCTGCCTTCGTACCGGACCCCTTCATCGAACACCCACGGATAAATCGCCTGGCCGACATCAGGGTCGATCGCGTTGATGGTGATCGTGACATGACGGATGCCCAGCTCCATAATCTCATCCACATGCCGGTACAGCGTAAGTCCGTTAGTGCTGAGACAGAGGGAGACATCAGGCACATGTTTCCTGACCCGGGCGAAGGTATCGAAGGTCTGCTCCGGGTTCGCCAGCGGATCTCCCGGTCCGGCTACACCCACTACCGAGAGCTGCATCAGTTGGGCCGCAACTCCCCGTACCTTGCGTTCCGCCTGCTCCGGAGTAAGCACCTCACTAACCACGCCCGGCCTGCTCTCATTTACACAGTCGAACTTGCGGTTACAGTAATTGCACTGGATGTTACAGGCGGGAGCAACCGGGATGTGCATCCGGGCATAAAACCGGTGAGCCTCCTCGCTGTAGCAAGGGTGGCGGCTAATTTCCTCCTCCGCTTCACTTGATAGACATGACGGCTGCATCATTTCCCACCTCCTAAAAGCTAAAAGTTTTATGGTTCAAATAGCCTTTGTTTTGGTTAATGTTATTTTAGTTAACATTTACTTAACTTGGCCGCTTTAATTAGTCTCATCATATTTTCATTACGGGGGATCGTCAATTAGTCAGACGTTCATTTCGTCCTTTATTTCCTTTTGTTTGCAGTTTCGCCATATCATATGTCAACTTATATAACTCATACTTATCATGTTTCCGTTTTCAGGCCTGTCACTTTCTAATGATATGTGTTCTCACAAAAACATTGACAATGTCTCTTAACTCGGATATGATACGTTTAGCCAGAAACGAATACTATAAAATTTCATATAATCCCGTAAAGGGGAGTAGCTGTTAGATAAAATCGTCAATACGAGAATATGAGGATATTCTCCGGTTTTATCGGCAATAGATTATTGTTAGCGAGACCTTTACCAACCAGGTTACCTTTATTCCAAAGGCTAATCTGTTTGGTAAAGGTCTTTTTTATATATATTTTTGGTTAAACTAATGGTATCACCGTTAGTTTCGCAAAAAGCAGCTAAACCCACTTGAGGAGGAAACAGCAATGGATTGGGGATTATTATTAGAATACGGATGGGTATTGCTCGTTCTCGTAGCACTGGAAGGGCTGCTTGCCGCAGACAACGCACTTGTACTCGCGATTATGGTTAAGCATCTTCCTGATGAGGAACGTAAGAAGGCATTGTTCTACGGATTGGCCGGAGCGTTTGTGTTCCGGTTCGGATCACTGTTCGTCATCTCCTATCTGGTAGACATCTGGCAGGTACAAGCCATCGGTGCGCTTTATCTGTTATTTATCGCGGGGAATCACATCTTCCGAAAAGTGTTATTCGCTAAGCCGGTCACGGAAGACGCCGCTGAAAGCGGAAGCCCTGGAGCTGTAAATAAGAAGAAAGCCAGCTTCTGGTTCACCGTACTTAAGGTCGAAGTAGCAGATATTGCCTTTGCTGTAGACTCCATCCTTGCAGCCGTAGCCCTGGCCGTTGCTCTTCCGGCAAGTGGTATCCGCAACATCGGCGGCCTCGACGGCGGACAGTTCCTTGTAATCTTTGCGGGCGGCTTCATTGGTCTCGTTATTATGCGGTTCGCTGCTTCCTTCTTCGTTAAGCTGCTTCACACCCGTCCGGGTCTTGAGGTTGCTGCCTTCTTCATCGTCGGCTGGGTAGGGGTTAAGCTCGCAGTCATCACACTGGCCCACCCTGCTCTGGGTGTATTGTCCGAAGACTTCGCACACAGCACCTGGTGGAAACTGACCTTCTATGTAGTTCTGATCATCATTGCAGCTACAGGCTGGTTCATGAGCAGTGTCAAGACCGAAGAGAATGTCGGCGAGAACCCGGTCAAGGAAGTTGATAAGCAGCTCGGTAAATAATCCGGGAAAGATCTTAAGCGCTTCTGTTATGCTTTAAACATACCAAAAAGCCCGTTTCCTCCATTTGGGGAAGCGGGCTTTATTGTGTTGAATGGTTATACTCTGCGGCTATCTCCGCCACTTCATGAATCTGTAATCCAGCACATCCACCAGCAGGAACAGCACGAATCCCACCAGACTGAACAGCATAATTCCGGCATACATCTCAGGGTAGTCCAGCCGCAGCCAGGCATCCATGATAAAGAAGCCCATACCATGCTCCGTACCGTAGATTTCGGTGAAAAAGAGTACTGAAATCGCTGTGCCCAGCGAAATACGAATCGTACTGAGGATCACCGACAACGCGCCGGGAAGCGTCACATTCCAGAATTTCTGCATCGTGCTGGCACCAATACTCGTCAGCACATCATAAGTACTCTCGGGGATGGCCTTCACACCATCACGTACCGAGATAATGACCTGAAACAGCAGGATCAGCATAATCATCAGCACCTTGGAGGTTTCTCCCAGGCCGAAGAAGAGCATGACCACAGGCAGCAGCGCAATTTTGGGAATCGGATAGGTCAGATAGACGACCGGGTCCAGTACCCGGTTCCAGAAAGGAGAGCGGCCCATCAGCAGACCGGCCAGCAAACCGAGCAGCAGAGCCAGCAGCACACCTTCAGTGATCCGCATCAGACTGTAGCCGATATTCAGCGCCACATCATGGGCCCCCAGCTGAAACATTGCCTTATAAACCGCGCCGGGGCTGGGCAGAATCGCGTGATTCATGAGCAGATAAGCGATATACCAGAGCGCATTCATTCCGGCAAAAACGAGCAGCAGGCGCAGCAGGTGAACAAAACGCCGTCGTTTTACCATTTCTCCATCATTACCTTTCGGATTCTCTTGGACTGCATAAAGTACTCCTCGCTCTCCCGCTTCTCGGAATGCTTCATTGCAAATACAGCAGCGTTATCGAGAATCTCCGGCGGCTCCTGCTGCCTGGGCAGCAGGATGATAATCTTCTGTCCCAGAAGAATCGCCTCCTCCACATCGTGGGTGACGAACAGCGTGGTCGCCGGATGCGCCTGCCAGTTGTCGATAAAAATCTGCTGCAGCCCTTCCCGTGTAATGGCATCCAGCGCCGAGAACGGCTCATCCAGCAGCAGAAGGGTCGGCAGAATGGCAAAGGCGCGGGCAATGGCCACCCGCTGCTGCTGACCGCCGCTCAGCGAGAGCGGAAACCGTCCGGCGAGCTGCGCAATTCCCATGGATTCAAGCCAATGCATAATTTGACGGTCCTGCTCCCGCCGATTGTGGCCTTCCCCGCCCGGACGGGCGATCCGCATCGCAATCCGGATGTTGTCACGGACCGTCTTCCAGGGCAGCAGGCCATAATTCTGCGGCACCAGCCCGATCAGCGTCTCCTTTTCATGGACAGATCTGCCATTGAAGAGCAGTTCCCCTTTGTAACCGGGCAGCAATCCGGCAATCGCCCGCAGCAGCGTGGATTTTCCGCTGCCCGAGGGACCGATCACCGTATAAATCCCGTGCTCCGGCAGGGTCAGGTTCATTTCACCCAGGGCCAGCTGCCCGTTCTGATAAGCTACATGCAGCTGATGAATGCGGAGACCGCTATTTTTTAAACTGGACATCGGAGATCACATCTTCAGCCGATAGCGTTTTGGTCAACAGTCCTTTTTCACGGGCCCAGGCAAAAGCAGCCTCCACTTCCTTCACATCCACCTGGTTCGCAGGCAGATACTCCGGCACCTTAATCTCATTCTTCAGCGTATC
This sequence comes from Paenibacillus sp. FSL R7-0302, assembly GCF_038006885.1. Classification (NCBI taxonomy): domain Bacteria; kingdom Bacillati; phylum Bacillota; class Bacilli; order Caryophanales; family Paenibacillaceae; genus Paenibacillus; species Paenibacillus sp. FSL R7-0302. Next base: position 622,059 of record NZ_JBBOWB010000001.1, on the reverse strand, counting down.
GGGATAGCCCACTTCCTTAATAATCAGGTCGATATATTCCGATTGGTCATGCGTCTTCATATAATCAACAGCCTCATCATAGGCGGCGTACATATCGCGGATTCCCTGACCCTTGGAATCGATGGCACTCTGCGGAAAAGCCAGCACAAACGGATTGATTCCCGCACTGTGGGTGGAGCTGAGAACGCGCAGACCGGCAGTACGGCCCATGGTTACAAAAGGCTCCGGCAAAACAGCCGCATCCGCCTTATGATTCTTAAGCAGCTCCAGACGCGTTGGAATCTGCGGCACTTCCGTTACGGTAATATCGGCTTCCGTCAGGCCGGCCTGCTTCAGCATCATGGCGACGGTGTACTGGGTTGAGGTATTTTTGGACAGGATGACGGTCTTCCCCTTCAGATCCTTTACCTCTTTCACTTCATCATTTCCGGTCAGCAGGTCGAATTCACCTGTGGTCGTACTGGTGATTTTGACATCGAGTCCTGCTTCATTATAGATCGAGATCGCCACCAGATCCGCACTGAGGCCATCTACCTTACCCGCCTGAAAAGCCACATCACGATCCTTCGCGCTCTTGAAGGTCTGGATATCCAGGTTCACATGATGCTTCTGATCAAATCCCTGCTCATGGGCAATAATAAAAGGAATCGCATCGATGGATGGCAGCAGTCCCAGTGATATCGTAACAGCCTCAGCAGGTGCAGCTACAGCAGCTCCAGTATTAGTATCTTTGGCATTTCCTGCCTGTTTTGCGCTACCGCATCCGGCAGCTACTACACTGACAGCAGCAGTCAGCACAACTAGCTTCATAAGGTGTTTCCAGTTTCTTGTCTTCATGAATCCTAATTCCCCCATCTCTTATCGGTTACGCTTCATGCGAATTTATTCACATACATAGTACACCCATTGTCCTATTTTGTATATTTATAAATTTAAGTATCAGTCTTCTAATGTCCAATATGTTCATGGAATTCTTTTGACAGCAGCACCCAATAATGACGCAAATATGCTATAATAACCTGTACCTATTCCGCAGGTATCCCCTCTTCAAGCAGCAGTCCTATTCCAACCCTATCTAAGGAGCTGTGCCCTATGAGCGATGTAATTCTCCAGCAGATTCTTGCCGAGCTGCAAGGAGTAAAGTCCGAAATTAACGGAATGAAATTTGAAATTGCAGGAATCAAATCTGAAATCACTGGAATGAAGTCCGAAATCGCAGGAATGAAGTCTGAAATCACTGGAATCAAGTCTGAAATTGCAGGAATCAAGTCCGATCTTAACAATCTTCAGTCAGAATTCGCTACATTCAAGTCTGAAATTGCTGCCGAGCTGGTGATCATCAAGGCCGACATTGAGAGCATCAAGGAAGATACGAAGCTAATTCCGCTTATTCAACAAGCGGTGTCTGAAGTCAACGCTGAAGTCGTTGCTGGCCGGGATTCTCTGGAGCGGATTGACCGGAGCCTGCGCGGACATGACGCAACACTGGATATACTGGCCCGGCGTTCTATAGATCAGGAAGCTGAATTGAAACGTTTAGCTGCTTCTGCATAACACCCTGCCCCGAAGCGACCGCCCTCCCGGCTGCCGCTTTTTTGTTGCCTCCATACAGTCCATCCTTCAAGGACATTGCTCTCTTATACAAACACAAACCCAGTAATCACGACATTATTCCTTATTTATTTGTCTTTTACAGGCGGACATCACATTGATTTATTAATTATCTATGCTATAATGAAAGCGTAACCAGGATAGATGTCCCAGAGGTTTATTACCGTATTTCATCGCCAAGGAGGATGAATGCAATGCTGGCAGGAATTAAGGAACTGAAGAATTGGGTAACCGGAATGTGGCAGCCGGGGATGGCTTCCGGAGAAGAAGATTACCGGAGAATGGAATACAGCGCACACCGCCATCTGCACACACCGCCAACACCAAGCCCGCTTACTTATGAGCAGGAATCGCGCATCAAGACCGTCAAATTTCACTAATCTCCAGTTAGATGTATATATAGAACACCCTTCACCTATCAGGTTAAGGCCGCTAAGGAACGGGAGCATCCCGGTTCTAGCGGCCTTTTATTTGTTGCACTAGATTCATTATCTCGCCAACCACCGCAGGATCGTCTGTGCTGCTTCCAGATAGCGCTGTCCTACGAGCAGGCCGGTATGGGTGGTGCTCCAAAGACCTGCATAGGCTGCGCGGAAATACGCTGCATTGGCTCTGCCCCGGCGCTCATCCTCATCACTGTTAACCGCATGGATCGCCAGACAAGGGCAAGTAATGGACCCGCTGTCTACAGATACCCCTGCTGCTCCGAAATGATAAGAAAAAGTTCGAAACGCCTTGGCGGACTCCATCGTCAGGTATTTGCGCTGAAACGCTATGTCTTCTGCCGTCTCATCCAGGCTGGTCTCCTCTTCGCGGACCGGAGCGGGCACTACATTACCTGGTACCGTTCTGACGATATCTGTATACGGCACCTCCTCATGAACCTCCCTGCATAGACTTGAATCCATCAGCACAAGCCCGGCCAGCCCGGCTGTCTCCGCCACCTTCTGGCTGAGGATCCCGCCCATACTGAACCCGATCAGGACAGGAGCAGCTCCGCATTCAGTCTGAATCAACTGCACTATCTCATGGATATCCTCCAGATAATCTTCAAAGGTAATCTGTGTCATATCCAGTACCCTGCTCCGGTAATGACTTCTCAGATTCATCACATAACACATCCAGCCTTCACGGATGAAATGGGGAAGGTACTTGCTCCACATCCAGCTTCCGGTATACGCACCGTGTACAAACAGCAGGGGTACCTTATCTTCCTGTTCTTGGTTTTCCAAAGACTCTTCTCCCTTGTAAATCTCCAGATACAGATCATGCTCACCGACATATCTCTCTGTATGCAGCAGTAACTCATCAGTGTAGTCTCTCATTGTAATGTCCTTTCCATAATTAGTTTGACATCAAACTATCATACAAATTTTTTAGAAATTATGATTGATTTTCATTAAAATCGTCAGCAAAGTCTTCTGCTCTTCTTCCGTGATATCGCGGTAGAACTGCTTCAGCATGGCAGAAGAGACCGATTCAAATACCGGCTCCAGCTCCTTCCCCTTCCCGGTTAGAGTAACATATACGTACCGGGTGTCCTCCTGATCCCTCTCCTTCATGACCAGCCCAAGCCGCACCAGCTTATCCACAAGTGCCGTAACTGTAGATTTGTCCTTATGAATTTTGGTGGAGAGCTCTGCCATAGTCAGTCTGTGTTTATGAAGCAGCGCATAGATAATATCCCCATGCGAAGTGCCGATCCCGTCTACTCCCTGCTTCACCATCTCTTGGATAATGAACCGGTTAACCTTCTCTCTGATCCTGGAGATCAGTGAAATAACGTCTCTAGTTTCCATACAAGGATTATAGTTTGATATCAAACCATTGTCAATCACATGGAACTCCATTGGAGCCGTCAAAAATATGGGGATGGATCACCCTAGCTATTCGTAAGACGCTGATTCCGGCGCAGCATTCTCTAAAAGCACTATAGCCTCACCCTGCTGCTGTCTCATTCTGATATTGGCCCTGCCCCATGAACACATGACATCGATGATTTCATTGGCTGTAATTCCATATTCCGTTATATAATATTCCACTTTGGGCGGCATCTGCTGATAGACCTGTCTGCCGATCATTCCGTCCTTCTCAAGTTCGCGAAGCTGCTGGATCAGGACCTTTTGCGAGATACCTGGGATATTGCGCTGCAATTCGCTTGTCCTTTTCTCGCCCGACATTAAATTACATATGATCAACGATTTCCATTTGCCGCCGAGAATTTCAAGCGTTGCTTCTATGCCTAAACGATATTGCTTCATACCTGCCACCTCATTCACACCGAATTAACTTTAGCTTATCGCATCTCATGATTTCTATCATGCCACAGATCCCGCAGAAGGCCAATGCACACCTGGAGGTAACCTGGTTACTTCATTGTGTGTATTTACATTTTCAGGAACTTACAAAATAATAGAAACAGCTGCACAACACAAATTATACACCGGAAAGGTGATCCATAATGACAACCCTGATAATTTTGGCACACCCCGATATAGAGGCTTCAAGAGTGAACCGGAGATGGAGACAAGAGCTGCTGCTGCATCCGGAGGACGTTATTGTCCACGAGCTTTACAAAGAGTACCCGGACTGGAGCATCGATGTTCCGCGGGAGCAGCGTTTATTGGAGGCGCACGACCTGATTATTTTCCAATTCCCCTTATACTGGTACAGCTACCCGCCTTTATTAAAAAAATGGCTGGACGATGTATTCACTCACGGCTGGGCTTACGGCTCAAACGGGAACAAGCTGAACGGGAAAAAGCTGGGCATAGCTATGACCATCGGTGATAAAAAGGAAAACTACCTGCCGGCAGGGTCCGTTTCTTTTACAGTAGATGAGATCATCGCCCCGTTCCAGGCCAGTGCCATCCATGTCGGCGCAACCGCCCTGCCGTACTTCGCCGTGTTCGGCGCTTCCTTCCAGGCGAGTGATGATGATATTAATCAAAGTGCCGTGGATTATTTGCGATATGTCAAACAAGATACAGGTCAATTTCTTCTATAGCAATGACTTCAACTTCATTACAGTAAAATTTAAATCGGCCCTCCTCTTCAAAATCTCCCACATGAAATCTATACGAGTCCCAGCCTCTATCGGAAATATCTAAAATCTGAAACAAACTCAATTGAACTGCCGCTCCTCCAGAAGCTAGCTGAAGGTTGCCTACATTGGTGAATTGAAGGGTGACCTTGTAGGTTGGTGCTCCCGTACGAATTAAAATAAAGTCTATCCGAAGCATGGGAATGTTATGTTCATCAAACAAATTCACTGTATCTATTTCAATCCAATATCTGAAATCCGTAATGAACTTAAAATCGTAAAAAGTGAAACGGTCTATCAGGCTGGTTACCAAGTCCAGTTTTTTTATATTCCGAGTCACACCTGTCCCTCCATTTCAATGGTCTGCAGATTTCGGCAATTGTCTTTGTTGCTCTTACCTAATCTTTATCGAAGCGATGACTGTCCAGGCTTGAAAAATAGACCAAATGATGCCTCCTTACCCGGACGGCAGTCACTTGGTCTATTCCTGTTTATTTTTCAAAATAATCATCCGAAACGATGATTCCATTTACTGAGAAAAGTTTGTTGAACGGATTATTTTGCTCAGAGACCTGTGTGGCAAACTCGCCTCCAAAATGCCCCATTTTGAACATATCGCGTAGTAACTTGGATTTCTGTGAGGTGGTACTTTGAGCAGCACCGTAATATTCACAGATGTTATGCACAGAGACGTAAGGCTCAAAGCTTTTATCAAATAAAAAGTTAATCGTGCCAATGGCGTGAATAATGCCTGCTGCCCAGATTTCCAGCTTTCCGCTCATAAAGGGAACTGTCCGTTTTCGTCCAAGCTTCTCTACCATTTTGCAGCACAGCTGTTCATAATCCTCATCCAGATATTCCTGGCAGAACCCCCGCACCAGTTGCAGCAGCTGTTCTTTCTTCTCTAACATCTTCGGATCTTTCATTCTCGGCCTCCCTATGTACAAATTTCGCATCACTACTATATCTTGGCAGCTATATTATCAGTGCGAACGCAACTCCATCTTTTGCATATCTACGATAAAACCATAAGTCTGCAAGATGTCTAGTCCAAGCAATCCTTTGTGAGACTTCGGAAGTATTCCCACATCAATCTCCACATCTTTAATTATAAATGCATCAATTTCAATTCGATCCATCACTTTAGTGTAAAAAGGTACCGTTCCCCCAACACCATATGCTTCATAAACAGGGTCTCCGTTTTCATAAGTTACACCTATCTCTTCGAGTACATCAGGACTAAACACAGTATGCGAGGAACCCGTATCAATAATAATATCTTTAATTTGCAGTGTTCTCCCTTGGTAGTATACGGAAATATCTATTGTCAGGAGTTGTCCATCATAAGCTATCTTCATGACCGCCGCCTCACTCTCATCAATGGGTCTCTGCGCAGATGAATAACGCACTCCTCATTGGCAGTGTGATAGACAAGATTGCCAGGTTCGGCGCTGAAAAATTCCTGGTTGGCGTTCTTCTCAGATACTGCACGAACAGGAGCTACTTCCGTTATAATTTTCTTATCATCTTCCTCACGATAGTCAAGAATGGAAAGCAAAACAAATTGGTCAGGAAACAATTCTCTTACTTGCTGCCATTTCATTCTTTCACACCTCCCGGGTAGCCATCGATAAAAAAGTGGTTCTAATGAATTCATTTTATCATAGTTTGAAATCAAATTGAGAGTTGGCAAACAACAAAAAACCTCCCCTCACCCGAAAGGGTAAAGGAAGGCTTAAACACATCACCTCTGAAGCACGGCAGCTAAATTCTCAGCTCTCCAAGCCTATTCAGTTAGGAATACCTGTTGCGAACGGCCTATACGTCAGCTGTACAGTGTTGTGCTGCTAAGATTACCTTCTCAGCTTCCAGAGTCAGCCGGTAGCCGTTCTTGCCCTCCCGGACAGCAAGTCCCCAGGCCTCGGCTGCTCTCCAGGCGGGATCACTCCCCAGCCGGACCTCGAAGGCCTGACAGGCTTCGGCCCGCCTGCGCAATTCTTCGCCTGCCCCGGGTTCAGCCGTTCCGGCAATCTTCTGCCGCAAGGCTCTCCACAGCTCTACATCCGCCAGGGCTCTGTGCAGCCAGGGGCCTGCTTCCGTCTGGAACTTGGAATTCTCCATTTCAAGCAGCCGGCAGGAGACGCTCTCCAGGCGGTCGAAATACGCGTCAAGCCAGCGGATATCTCTGCTGTGCACAGCCTCTTTCAGTTCCTCATATCCTCCGCTATAGAGCTGGCTGTTCAGATTCTGGCTACAGAAGAACATCATGTCGTCTGCCAGTTCTCCGGCGAATTCCCGGACCGACAGCTCCCAGGACAGCTCCGGCATATAACGCTCACTGTTCCACATATAGTCGGCCATGGTGTTCAGTGTAATCTTGGAGCATTCCCACTGCACCATCGGATTCGCTACCACGGCCTGATGTCCGGTCTGGTCAAGCCGGGAATAACGCCCGCGAACCGGGTCCAGAAACAGCCGGTCATAGTCGGCATCATTGACAGGGATGTTGTCCCACAGCCACAGCTCATGTCCGTAATGGCTGTAATTCTCCTGTGCCTGTCTGCTCCCGACCTGCCGGGCAAAGACGGCAGAGCCGGTCCAGAATACCTTGATGTCCGAATGCAGCTTCTCGCGGATATCCCGCTTATATTCGGTATCCCAGGAGGACCAATACTCAGAAGGGCACATTACCAGAGTAACCTTCTGCAATTGACGGCTTAGATAGTCATAGACACGGTTAGCCACATAGGCATGCGCCACTCCGGACCGTTCCAGGTAATGAAGGTTCTCCCCGGACAAGGCGTAGTCGATGTCGTCCATCAGCAGGGAGAAATGCCGGACACCAATAGCGATCATCGCGCTCAGCTTCGCCTCCAGACTGGCAAAATCATCTTCACTGCGAAACTGCAGATCGTTCCCCGGACTAATGCAATAATAGAAGTCCACCAGCTGCGTATCACATTCCTGCTTCAGCTCACGAATCTGCTCGAACAGATTCTCAGGATAAGGCTCACGCCATAGCTCGCGGTGATAGGGATCATCCTTGGGAGCGTGCATGAAGGTATTCATCCGGTGAGCTGCCAGATAGCGCACCGCATCCATCCGGTCCTCCCAGCTCCACGGCGTGCCATAGAAGCCTTCAATAATGCCGCGGACTGGAAAAGAGGGCTCATCATGAATAGTCGCCACAGGCAACCGGCACTTGCCTTCATCTACGCTCAGCAGCCGGTGCAGAGCATCCATTCCATACCGTAGTCCCCTCTTATTGGAGGCAGCTATCGTAACTGTGCCGTCCTTACGGATATCCAGCAGATAGCCATCCGCCTTAAGCGATCCCTCGTATTCCAGCTCCAGCTTGATATTGCCAGGGTCGGGTGTTTCCTCATTTTCTCCAGGCGGCTCAAGGATCACAATCGGGCCTTCGGCGGCAAGCGGCCACTCCCACTTCTGGATCAAGGAAAATTTTGAAGTCAGCCCGATTCTCAGCTGCTGCCCTTCCAGCACCAGCTCCTCACCCTGATCGTAGTAGTCCCGGAAGTAATACTGCCGTTCTCGTAACGGCATAGTCATAGTCATACTCACGCCCCCTTTAGCCTTCATAGCAAGTTAACTCTATTTCCCGGCTATTAGGCTTAATCCGTAACCTTCACGTTTCCGAACACAGCCTTGTTCCGCGAGTCATTCCCGGGATTGCTGAGGGCAATCCCGATATATACTTTGTGTTTCATCGGGATCTGAATGGTTCCGACCGTCTGCCAGCTGCTCCCGTTTGCCGAAATCGACCCTTTGAACGTATTTCCGGTTCTCGTCAGCTTCAGCCATTTCGGAGCCGAAGCAGCCGCAGTATGGTCAGCCATACTGCCTGCGGTTTCTGTACGATACTGGAAGGTGGCCCCATTCGAGGGGGTAAGCATCATATCCGCGTGCTTGGAAGTATGGCTCAGCGACTCCCGGATCATAATGCCGGCCTTGGCCCAGCCGTCCAGCCAGCTGGTGGACTGCACCTTAACCACGATCTCCGCATTGCCGCTCACGGGCTGATAGATATAATTCAGCTGATCCCCATTGCCCCAAATATCCGTAGAACTGCTGCTGAGTGTAAATTGCTTATTGGAAGCATTGTAGGTGGCGTTCCCCGGCATGGAGCCGATATTCCGCGCCTTCCATACTGCAGGCAGCTGGGCCGGATAATCTTGCTCTACCGGAGCCGTCCAGCCTGGCGTCGGCCAGGTCTCACGTTCATGGATGTTCGCCAGCTCCGCTTCCGGCCAGGCCCCGTAGGCAAAGAACGACAGGCGCTTCACGCCCGGATAATTCTCGCGGATTCCCTTGTAGACCTCCTGATATTGATCATCGGTCCAGTCATTATCCAGCGTGGCTACAATGTCCACATCACTGCCGCTGATCCGGTCGCTGGTATCCTTCAAGATACCGTAGGAGGTGCTGTATACCCAATCACTGTTGAATTCCCAGTCATCGAAGTACGCCATCGGTGCGACAAAGTCGATCTCGTCCTTGAACTTGGCTACATTCTGTCCAACCTCTGTAAATTCCGGAGGCAGAATAAACACACCAAGCTGCACATCCGGATTCGCGGATTCGGAAATGTCCTCACGGATATCGCCTACATACTGTCCGATTTGTTCGGTTCTCCATTCATTCCACTGCTGGCGCTGCGGCGAATCCGTATCGAAGTCAATGCTGAGCGGCGAATACCCGAACTCCGCCTGATACTTCGCAACCGTGTAATCACTGACATCCATGTTGTAATTGTCGAAGCGGATCCAGTCCAGCACAACGCCGTCCACATCATAATTCTCGATTACTTCCTGAATAATAGAACGCTCATACTGCTGCACTTCATGGTGAATCGGATTAACGAAATATTCGTTACCGTTAGAGCCCGTAAACGGAGTCTGAACCCCGTTCACCAGTGACTGCATCTGCCATTCATCATGAGCGAGGAAGGCCTGCTGGTCATGGAACTGGGGAATCCAGGCATGAACCTTGATGCCTGCGGCATGGGCTGCCGTGATGACAGCCTGCAGGGCATCGAAATTCTGGTAGCCTTGGGCAATGGGAGCGATATCACTCTGATAAAATACACTGCCGGACGGAACCTCATCATCTTCATCCTGCTTTACATTCATGCTGATGACATCGACCCCGTAGCTGGTGGACAGCGCAATGAAATTCTGGACATCCGTCATGTTCTTGAACTGGTTCACGGTCCGTACAATCACTTCCGTCTCAAATGGGGGATTGCTCTGCTCCTCGGCCTGAGCCGGAAGTGGAAGGGAACCCCCCGCTGCCGAAGAAACCAACACGATGCCTAATGCTGCCATGAACCTCGATCTCAATCCAAATGCCATAATATCGCCTCCATATCATAGTCTTATTGAACTCAGTGCTTCCTATATATCAAGAATTATTTCGTAGCGTTAATTTTCTTTACATTCTCCTGCCATTTTTCGGTTCTGAACTCTAGCAGCTTATCCAGCCCGGCTTTTGCGGTATTCTTTCTGGCGGTATCCAGTGCCGCAAGCACCTCTTCATCCGACTTGGCCTGAACCATCTGAGCATAAGCAAGGGTATAGATATCCGCGACATTCTGGGCGATAATGCCGGTCTCCGTATCCGGAAGCGGATCGGTATTTACGAATTGTGTAATGTCCAGCGCGGTTTTCCAGGTCACTGTGGACTGGGCCACGGTCTCCCATGATTTCTGGTTCGCGGAGAGCAGCGCCTCGAGACTCATTTTGGCCGTATCAATGAAAGTCGTATTCCCGGCCCAGTTAAAGTCCTCGAATTTCCGCATCGTATCCGTGCGCTCGTTAGCAGGCGTCGTCTTGTATTTCTCGTTCGGAATCGGCGCTCCATCCGCATCCTCTTCATCCCAGTACAAGCCCTTAGGGCCGAAGAACAGCACCTTCTGTCCCTCCGGACCCGTAATCCAGTCAAAATAAGCGAAGATCGCCTCCGGGTCCTTGGCTTGTTTGGTAATGACACTGACGTTCCAGCCCAGCGTCTCAAAGCCGCTTACAAATACTTTATTCTTATCAACTCCGGCTTTGTGGACCGGCCAGATAATCTCATAACCGCTGTCCGGATTGCTTGCTGTCAATGCCCGGTGTCCCTCGGCTCCATACGTAGTAATATTGGATTCGACCATGACTGCTACCCGGCCGGTATTGACCTTCTCCTTGACCGCATCCTGGGTTTGCTGCAGCGCATCCTGCGTAATCAGCCGTTCACGGTACAGCTTGTTGATGTACAGCACCATCTCCTCGTAAGCGGGATCATCCAGGATAGAGTTCAGCTTATCGCCATCCGGATAACCCATGAGTGTAACGAACTTGCTGGTGGAATTCTCCTTGAAACCGCCATACATAATTTCCAGACCTGCGCCCTTCTCCCCCACCTCCAGAGGAACTACGTCAGGATACTTTGCTTGCACCGTGTGCAAATATTGATACAGGTCATCAAAGGTCTCCAGCGCCGGCCGGCCGAGTGCGTTATAGATATCCTTATTCACCATCCATCCGCCGTTGCCGAATTGCCCGGAGGTATACCAGTTCGGGATTTGATAGATTTTCCCGTCATCGGAACGGAGCAGATTCAGTGTCGATTCCTTCACATATTTCTTGAAGTTCGGATATTTCTCATAGTAATCATCCAGTGCAACGAGCTGCCCGGCCTGCACCAGCCGTTCTACCGAAGATCCCCGGTCCGTAAAAATAACATCCGGCAAATCGCCGCCGACGATCATCGTGTTGAGCTTTTCTCCGGCCGCTCCTCCGGATTGGATCGGTTCAACCGTAACCTTGCGGTTCTCCTGAATCCACTTCGTCGCCTCGTTCTCCCCCCATGGTGATGTCGTGAGCCAGTCGTAGTTGCCATAGAAGCTGAAGGTGACAGGCTTGATCCCGCTGCCGTCATCTGTAGCGGCCCCGGTATTCAGATTGTTCTGTGAATTGTCAGAATTCCCCCCTCCACTGCAGGCAGCAAGCAGAAGCACTAGCGAAGTCAGCAACAGAGCTACCCATTTCAGGCGTTTGCGCATTCTTTTTCCTTCTTTCTACGTAAGATGGGGACTGCTATTCTTTCAATGAACCGACCATTACGCCCTTCACAAAGTACTTCTGGAGAAAAGGGTAGGTCAGGATAATCGGAATAGTAGCGATCATCATCGTAGCCATAGTCAGTGACTTCGTGGTAATCGTCCGATTCCGGTTCATATGATCGAGCGCAATTGCATTCGAGGAACCAATCTGGGTCATGATGTTGGAGTTCATTACCTGCCGCAGCAGCGTCTGTATAGGCAGCAGACGATCCTCGGTAATGTAGATCGCTCCCGTAAACCAGTCGTTCCAGTAACTGACTGCGGTGAATAAGGCTATCGTAGCCAGCACCGGGCCGGAGACGGGAATCACGATCCGGAAGAAAATACCGTAGTTGCTGCAGCCGTCGATTTTGGCGGATTCCTCCAGTCCCTCAGGCAGAGCATTGAAGAAGGTGCGGATGACAATCATGTTCCAGACGCTGATGATGCCGGGAATAATCAAAACCCAGAAGGTATCCAGCATCCCCAATGAACGAATCAGTAAATAACTGGGGATAAGGCCGCCGCTGAAGAACATCGTAATCATGAAGAACACCATATATTGTTTGCGGAAAACCAGAGACTTTTTGGACATACCATAGGCTAACAAAGCTGTGAAAAAAACGGATAATGCTGTGCCGCTGAGCGTTCTAAGAATGGTGATCAAAAAAGAATTCAGCAGGCGGTCATCCTGAAACACAATATAATAATTCTCCAGGGTAAATGCTCTCGGCCACAGGGTTACACCGCCGAGCGCCGTATCGCTCCCCAGATTAAAAGAAATGACGAGCGCATTCCAAAACGGGTACAGCATGAGTAGCGCCAGCAGTGCCAATAGGATATAAATACTCCGCTGCATCACTTTATCGCCCAGGCTTAGTCTCATTGTTCGGCCCTCCTAAAAGGTTTATGGAGCATTGTTGTGGTATCTACCAGAGACTTACATCTGCCCGGCGGGCGATTTTGTTGGCTGTCACCAGCAGAATGACACTAATTACCGCTTTGAACAGCCCTACCGCTGTCGCATAAGAGAATCTGGCATTTAATATCCCGACGCGGTACACATAGGTGTCGATCACATCGGAGTAAGGCCTGAGGATTGGATTGGTTGCAAGCAGCAGAATATCCTCGAAGCCCGCACTGAGCAGACCGCCGATGGCAAGAATCATAAAGATGACGATAATGGGGGTAATGCTGGGGAGTGTAATCAGGTGAATTTGCTTGAACCGGCTTGCTCCGTCTATGGATGCAGCCTCATACAGGGTCGGATCAATGCCGGCAATCGCAGCCAGATAGACAATACTTCCGAATCCGACTTCCTTCCACACATTTACACTTACCAGAATAGACCAGAAGTATTTGGGTACCGCAAGGAAGTTAACCGGCTCCTGGACCAGATTGAACCGCTCCAGCAGATAGTTCACCGTTCCGTTATCAACGGATAACAGCGAAAATACGAAACCGGATACAATAACCCAGGACAGGAAATAAGGTAAGTAGCTGACGGTCTGGATCACGCGCTTGAAGCCCATATGCCCGACTTCATTCAGCATCAGCGCAAGCAGTATCGGGGCAGGAAAAGAGATAATCAATTTTAACAGGCTAATTACAAGGGTGTTACGCATCACATTCCAGAACTCCGGCGCCTCGAAGAACATTCTGAATTGCATCCATCCCACCCAGGGGCTATTCATCATGCCGCCGAAAATATCGTATTGCTGGAACGCCATAACCACGCCATACATCGGAATGTAACTGAAAATGAATACAAAGATAATTCCCGGCCAAACCATAGACTGCAAATCCAATTGACTGTTAAATTTCTTCCACCTGCTCGGTTTCCCGGCCGTATTCATCCGCTTGACCTCCTCTGGACGATTCTATTGAAATAACGGCAAAAACGGTTTGTTCTTCTCCAGCATTTCATCCAGCAGCTGTTCAGCTACGGTGACCGAAGGCATGAGCGGATGATGAACCATCGCCTGCAAGGCCACATCCCGGTCTCCGTGCACAGCCGCCTCGATCGTAAGACTCTCGTATTGCTTGACCGCAGCCAGCAGGCCTCTGACAGACTGGGGCACCTTGCGCAGCGGAATCGGCAGCGGCCCCTGCTTGGTGACCATACAGTTCACCTCAATCGAGGCATCGTCCGGCAGGAAATCAATAATCCCGTTATTTCTTACATTCAGCGTCTGGATATCGCGGGAATCATTATGGATAGAGCGCATCAGCAGCACTGCCGCCTCCGAGTAATAGGCTCCGCCGCGCTGTTCCAGCTGCTTCGGCTTCTCCTTCAGCTCTACGTTCCGGTACAGCTCGAATAGCTCCTCCTCCACCTTCTTCACAACTTCAGCGCGTGATCCGGCCGTTGCCGCTGCTTCCTTCTGTTCCGCCAGCATCGCGTCCGTCATATAGTAATAGCTCAGATAATAGGAAGGGATAGCTTTCAGACCGTTCAGAAACCGGTAGTCCCAGGAATCAAACGGCACATTGCTTGCCTTATAGCTCTCGGGGTAATCAATAAGCTCCTGCAGCTTGCTCTTCCCGTCAATCACGACATCGGATACCCAGTGCAGATGGTTGATGCCGACAAACTCCGCATAGATCTTCTGCATGGGAAGCCCGAAGAATTCGGAGAGCCACTTCTGAAATCCGATCGGCGAGTTGCACAGGCCCACGCTTCTAACCGATGAATATTTGTGAACAGCTTCAGTCACCATCCCGGCCGGATTCGTAAAATTCAGCAGCCAGGCATCCGGGGCCAGCTCCTCGATATCCCTGCAAATGTCCAGAATAACCGGGATGGTCCGCAGGCCCTTCATCATTCCTCCGGGACCGGTCGTCTCTTGACCGATGACACCGTACTCAAGCGGAATCAATTCGTCCCATTTGCGTGCTTCAAGCATCCCTACCCGGATCTGCGTGCAGACGAAGTCCGCTCCGGCAATGGCCTCCCGGCGGTCAAGCGTCTCTGCAACGGTAATCGGCAGTCCGGACTCGGCAATCATCCGCTTGCTCAGTTCCGTAATCGTATGTAACTTCTCTCTTCCTTCTTCAATATCCACCAGCCATATTTCGCGGACAGGAAGCTCCTGGTGGTGCAGGATGATCCCTTCAATTAATTCAGGCGTATACGATGACCCCGCTCCGATAACAACCAGCTTCAATGTTTCCCCCATGATAATTGCTCCTCCTTACCCTGTGATAGATGATCAAGAACCTCCTGATTCACATGCAACCCGCTGCTTTCCATCGCCAGAACGACCGATCCTACAACCGGCTCCCGGGTTAAAATCCTTAATGTGCCGTCCGGGGCCGCCTGCTTCACTCTTCGCTCAATGGCCCGGCGGATAATGCCCGCACGGTCTCCCTTGGTCAGCAGGCTGCCTGCAAGCACGATGTCGAAGGACTCCTCCTCCATGGCCAACCGGCGGATAGCCGAGGCAGCCGCCAGACCCAGCTCATCCCCTTGCTTGACCAGCAGCCCGGTGGCCACCGGGTCCCCTTCCTCTGCCGCCTGAAACAGCAGCTCCGCAATTTGGGGAGGCAGGTCTCTGAAATGATCGAGGTAATCCTCTCGTAGATGCGGGACATTGGAATAGCCCAGCAACTGAGTTAAGCGTTCGCTTAAGACCGTCTTCTGTTCTCTTCCGTCATCCGCCCTGAGGACGCTGCGGAAAACCTCCATACTTAAGTCATAGCCGCCGCCGAAATCCCCGAACCGGTAGCCAAAGCCGCCGCATTGATAGGTAGCACCCGCCGGATTTTTGCCGCTGCAGTTCACGCCTGATCCGCAAATCAGCACGATCCCGTAATTCTTCTCTGTCCCTGAACGCAAGGCATTCCAGGTATCGCAGGAAATCTCCGTCCGGGGAAGGCCGAGGCGGCCGATGATGGGCCGTAAAATTCTAAAATCGGCCTCTCTGTCCGCTCCCGCCAAGCCGAACCAGGAGTAATCCAGCTGATCCCTGGTCAGTCCAGAGGCCTTAATGGCTTCCGATACAGCCTGCTGTAAGCTGTTCTCTGCCTGCTCACGGTCCAGTTGATGATTCCCGTTCCCGCCCTTGCCTACGCCGAGAAGCTTCCCCTGTTCATCTGCAATCATTGCGTAGGTCTTGCTGCCCCCTGCATCCACTCCCAAAAAATACTTCACAGATCATTCACTCCTAAATTTCAAGTTAATCGAACAGAAGCGGTAGATTCACGGATGAGAAGCTGAGGAGCAAGCTTCGTTACCGCAGGCGGCATCACCTCCCCATTGATCATTTTCAGCAGTAAGTCTACGCCGATATTGCCCATCTGCGCCTCCGGCTGTCTGACCGTCGTGAGCCGCGGGTAGAATTCACCTACGAACTGCTGATCATCAAAGCCGACGACTGAGATATCCTGAGGCACCAGAATCCCTTCCTCGCGCAGCGCTTGAACAACCCCGAGGGCAATAAAGTCGTCTCCCGAAAAAATGGCTGTAGGCAGCTTATCTTCACGAATCCATCGCTTGGCCACCTCATAACCGCTGCTTACCGTAAAGCCGCAATATTCCGTGCTAAAGGGCGTTAGTCCCGCTTCATCCAGCGCTTGGACATATCCCCGTTTGCGCTCCGTTACACTCAGGAACTCCGAAGGGCCGCCGATATAAGCGATCTGAGTGTGTCCAAGACTAATCAAGTGCCTTGTCGCTTCGTACCCTCCCTGGTAGTTATCCACGAGGACACTGGGAACATCCTCATGCTGGAACTGGTTATCGAGCAGAACAACCGGAATGTTCTTACGCTTCAGCTCCTCCACATATTCCTTCTCCTCCAGCGGAGACAACAGGATAATCCCGTCCACGCGGTCCTTCTGGAACAGGAAGTTCACCCCATCATCGTCATTCTCGGCGATGGACAGGGCCAGGAAGTACCCCTGCTCTGCCAGCTTCCGGTTCACTACGCGAATCACCCGGTCATAGAAAGAATCGTTAAAGTTGTTAATCGACATCCCGATGACTCCGGTCTTGCCGCGCACCAGACTCCGCGCCGCTGAATTGGGCTGATAATTTAATTCCTCTATCGCATTCAGCACTTTCTGGCGGTTGCCTTCACGTACAGAGGGTGAATTGTTAAGGACTCTGGATACGGTCACCACCGAGAGCCCCGACTTTTTGGCTACATCATGAATGTTCATTTAAGTATCTATGCCTCCACGTTCGAAAGTTTAAACGATTTAACTTTTAGAGAAATAAAAAAGATTTACTCAGTATGCTACAACTTACAGCATGACTGAAAAATCGGACATTGTACGTCAGCTTTGCATTTACCAAAAGCTTTAAAACCCTTTATAAAGTTTAAAGGTTTATACTTTACACAGATTTTACAACCAATTCCCCTATCCGTCAATCCATAAAATGCAGCCGGACTTGACTTAATATTTCGGGAGATTGGATCGCCGGGACTAGCTAAGAACAAAAAACCTCCCCTCACCCCGATGGGTAAAGGAAGGCTTAAACGCATCACCTCTGAAGCATGGCAGCTATATTTTCAGCTCCCCAAGCTTGATCAGCTCGACAACCGCTTGCGAACGGCCTTTTACGTTTAATTTTTGCATTACGTTTGAGATGTGGTTGCGGACGGTTTTTTCGCTGATGAATAACAGTCCGGCAATATCCCGTGTAGTTTTGTCCTGCACAAGAAGCTCGAATACTTCGCGTTCACGATGCGTCAGCAAAAATTTGCTATGATGTTCGTTGCCCTTCAATGGTGTCACCCCTCCTTGCCCTGGGTTTGTTTGGTATAACAAGGTAAAGGGATACAGTCAAAACATACTATGTGGAGGGGCAGTTAATGGTGCTGTCGCAGCATTAAATTGGGCGGGGGCAGGCGCGGAGCATGGACAAACCCGGTACTTCTGACCGGAATGCACACAAAAAACGGCTGCTGCTCCTTAGTCATCAAGGCGGCATCCGTCAGGCAATGTCTATAGAAACCACGCTGCTAAAGGGTTGCTCAGGAAAAAAATATTGCTGAACATCCTTCCTGCCCGCAGCGTGAAATGGCTAACGTTACCGGTCCGTCACGCCCTTGCGGTCACGCCGGTTTCTCCGGTAAGGCTTGTTGCACCCCCAGTGTAAAGTATGAAATGGATTCCATAGCAAGCTTTTTATCAGCCGAAAAGCTGTTCATTTCTATGTTAGAATAATGAAATAACAGTCTCACACAGGAGGCGCAGAGAAGCGTGGCTAATATTAAAGAAATCGCCCGGATGGCCGGAGTGTCTGTAACGACCGTCTCACGGGTGCTAAATAATCATCCGTATGTCAGCAAGGACAAAAGAGCCGCTGTACTGCGAACGATTGAGCAGCTCGACTATACCCGCAATATGAACGCCGTTCATCTGATTACCGGACGTACCGGTGCGGTGGCGGTGATTCTGCCGTATATTCATGCTTTTTATTTCTCGATTATTATGAATGGACTTGCCCACGAGGCGCTGCTCTCGCAATACCGGCTGATTCTGTGCCAGAGCAATTACCTGGAGGAAGAAGAAATCAAAGTGCTGGAGATGCTGCGCCATAAAGAGATTGACGGTGTCGTGATTGTATCTACTGCGCTGAAGCCGGACATCATCGAGGAGTATACGGCCTACGGTCCAGTTGTCACTTGCCAGGACAACGGAGAGCGGCGCTTCTCTTCTGTCTATATTGAGCATTATGCGGCTTTCAAGGAAGGGCTGGAGTACTTGACCGGCAAAGGCTACCGCTCCATCGGATATTGCGAAGGAAGGAGTAACGGCAGCAGCGCCGTGATCCGGCAGGCTGCTTACCGCGAATTCATTGCTGAGCATAAGCTGGCTTTTGAAGAGGAATGGATGATCTATGACTGTACAACGGAGGAAGACGGCGCAGCCGTTGCACAATCCCTGCTGAAGATGCCACAGCGGCCGGAAGCCATGATTATTACGGGAGACCATGTAGCTGCCGGGCTGATTATTGAAGCGCGCAGAGCCGGCCTCAGCATCCCTGGGGATCTCGCAGTTATGGGCTTCGATAACCAGCCGATTGGACGTCTGCTTCAAATCACCACCATGGACAACCACCTGTATGAGATGGGGGCCGCCGCCTTCCGCATTATCCATGAGCAGATTCACTCGGAGCACCCGAAGCCGGTCTACCGCAAGCTGGACTACCGGATTATTGAGCGGTCCACGGTGTAGTATAGATCAGCCGGAAATTCATATATACGAACTGCGTCTTCCGCCTGTCGGGAGGCTTTTTTTGCATTTTATTTGTGCGAATTAGCATGGATATGATAAATATCACTTTTTTATTGACAGCTAATAGACAGAGATTTATGATAAGTCCATCATTGATAACGATTATCATTTTCACAAATGAAAAGGGGTATCCATACAGATGAAAATAGGCTATGCAGTACCTGCGGGTCTGCTTGCAGCGTCCCTTCTGTTTGCCGGATGTGCGGGCAAGGACAACAGTAATAACGATGGCAACAATGGCAACAGTGGTAACAACTCAGGGAATAATGCTGCAGCCCAGGCAGGCAGCGGGGCAGAAAGTGTAGCGAAGGCCGGAGGTGAGACGAATGCAGATTTCACCACTGCCATCGACGAATACCGCAAATATGTCATTGAACAATGCGACGAGTTCGTTAAACAGACCGAGGGGTTCACGGATGCCGTCAAGGCGGGCAAGCTGGATGAAGCCAAGGCGCTGTATGCTCCGGCACGCATGCATTATGAGCGGATCGAGCCGATCGCCGAAGCGCTTGGGGATCTGGACCCGAACATTGATGCCCGTGAGAATGATGTAGATGCTGCGGACTGGCGCGGCTTCCATAAGATTGAACAGGCTCTCTGGCAGAACAATACAACGGAGGGCATGACGGATGTCGCGGACCGTCTGCTGAAGGATGCGCAGCTGCTGCGCGCCAAGGTAGAAACTGCCGGAATCGATGCCAATCTGCTCGTTACCGGGGCTGTTGAGCTGCTGAATGAGGTCTCCTCCTCCAAAGTAACGGGGGAAGAGGAGCGTTATTCCCATACGGATTTGTATGATTTTGTGGCGAATGTGGAGGGGGCACAGAAAATCTATGAGCTGCTGAAGCCGGAGCTGGCCAAAAAAGACCCGGCCCTTGAGCAAACCATCGGCGAACGGTTCACCGCCTTAATGAATGAGCTGGCGCCGTTCAAATCGGGGGAGGGCTACGTCTCTTACGAAACGCTCAAACCGGAGGAGGTCCGCAGGTTAAGCCAGAATCTTGACGCCTTGGCTGAGCCGCTATCCAACATGGGAACGATTCTGGGAGTGTGACGATATGAACAAGAAAGATAAGAATTCCCGGAGTCAAGCTGACGCGGATCATGGCATTCCTGCGCCGGAGACCCAGCTGTTCAACACCAAATTAAGCCGCCGCGATATGCTGCGGCTTACCGGTGCCTCGGGTCTCGGGCTGCTGCTCGGCGGAGGCGGTGTGGGCGGCATTATGGCTGCACGCCAGGCAGCAGGACGGGCGGTCCCGGCCGCCGCAGCCTCCGGGCAGAATGAAGAACAGGCGGATACGATCCCCTTCTACGGTAAGCACCAGGCGGGGATTCTTACCCCTGCGCAGAATTATCTATGCTTCGCTTCATTTGATCTGACGACTGCCAGGATCAGTGACGTGCAGAAGCTTATGCAAGCCTGGACTGCCGCCGCCGCTGCCCTGACCTCGGGCACGATGATCGGCACAGCGAACGACAAGCCCAATCTTCCGCCTACCGACACCGGCGAGGCGGATGGGCTCACCCCTTCCAAGTGTACGCTTACCTTCGGGGCAGGTCCGGCCTTGTTCGACAGCCGCTTCGGCCTCTCCGGCAAACGGCCCGCCTCCTTCACCGAGCTCCCGGCATTCACAGGGGACAGCTTGGAGCCGCAGTGGTGCGGCGGCGATCTCTGTGTGCAGGCCTGCGCGGACGATATGCAGGTGGCGTTCCATGCCATCCGCAATCTGGCCCGCATCGCCCGGGGCACGGCGGTGCTGCGCTGGACACAGGAAGGCTTCCAGCGCAGCGGCAGCGCCGATCCGTCAGGCGGCACCCCGCGTAATCTGCTCGGCTTCAAGGACGGCACGGGGAATCCGGACGTCACCGATGAGACGCAGATGCGAAATATCGTCTGGAGCGGCAGCGCCGATGGCCCGGCCTGGATGAACGGGGGCACGTATCTTGCGCTGCGCCGCGTCCGTTTCCGTATTGAGGTCTGGGACCGCTCCTCGCTGAGCGATCAGGAGGCCACCTTCGGGCGGCACCGGCAGAGCGGCGCACCGATTGGAGCCGGGGATGAATTCGCCGAGCTGGATCTGGAAGCAGCCGATGCTGCCGGCAAGCCGCTCATCCCGCCGGACTCCCATTCCGCTCTCGCCCACGGAGACGGCTCGGTCCAAATGCTGCGGCGCTCCTACTCCTATTCCAGCGGCATGGATCTTAAGACCGGACAGCTCGATGCCGGTCTGGTATTCATCAGCTTCCAAAAGGACCTGATGAAGCAGTTCGTCAGCATCCAGCAGCGCCTCGCCAAAAATGACCGGCTGAATGAATATATGGTTCACACCGGCAGCGCCGTCTTCGCCTGCTTCCCGGGTGTACGCGAAGGCGGCTATATCGGGGAGCTGCTGCTCGAGGGATGAAATGCCTAGGCTGTGACCGGTGACGCTGAGGAAGCAGGAGCTATGGGGATTGCGAGGCCGGAAGCGTAGCGGCCATTCGGGGACCGGAGAGGACGGAAAGGTAGCTGATCGTTACGGACTGAGAGGCCTTTATTTTCTCTTTTCGAGCATATTCAGCTACTTGAGCGGACTGCACGGCGCTTATTTCCGCTACAGCGGGCGTTTTCCTCCCAATTATTTGTACATAAGCTCCACTGAGTCCGTTTAACTTGCAGAAACGTTAATATTACTAAAATAAGCGCAGCTGAGTCCGTTGCAAGTGACCCCTCCTCGCTAAACTTGAAGGGAATGATCCCGATGATGATCACGGTTACACAGAGTCCATGGCGGCAGTTCAGGGCAGCGCTGCTGCTCCTCTGCCTGCTTGTGCTGCTGCCCGGCGCGCCGGCTTCTGCGTCAGGCGCGCCGGCTTCTGCGTCAGGCGCGCCGCTGGATGAGCTGCTGCCGCCTGTAGGCAGCGCGCTGGTCGAGGCCGGCCAGAGCCGCTGGGCGGAGGCGGCGGCCGATGTTGATTCGTTCGCGGCGCTGTGGCGCAGCGCGAACGAGAGCACACCGGACCCGGCACTCGCCGGTCCGGCTGCTGAAGTGGACGCCGCGCTGGCCGCCGCGGCGGAAGCCTTGGCGGGCGGCGGCGGAGCGCCCGCCAAGGCGGCCCTGTCCACGCTCGCCCGCAGCGTGGACGCGTTCGTCACCGCCGCCGCAGGCGAAGGCGGCGGTGACACGGGCGCCGCCGGACACGCAGCGGCGGCGAAGCTGCTGCCCGCGGCAGAGCGCACGCGGGATGCGGCGCGGAGCGCCGACTGGGCCGCGGCGGCGGAAGCCTACCGCGCCGTGGTGAACGGCTGGACGCCAGTGGAACGCGGCATCCGGGCGGACAATCCCGCCGTCTACGGCTTGCTGGAGACGAAGATGAGCCTGCTGCGCATTGCGCTGCAGGCAGAGCCGGTCCGCGGGGAGGCCGCGCAGGCGGAATCGGAAGCGCTGGTAACGCTGCTGTCCGGTTACAGCGAAGGCCAGGCCGTTGATACCGGTGGCGTGCCAGCGGAGCCGGCTTCCATTGAGGGGCTGATCAGCTATCTGAAGCAAGCTTCCACCGCCGCCCAGGCTGGTGACAGTGCGGCAGCCGCAGATGCAATGCAGCAATTCATCGCTGCCTGGCCTTCGGCCGAAGGCCAGGTTCAGCTGGCCTCACCCAAGGTCTATGCCAGCATCGAGAACGAGAGCACCGCCGTCACCGGTTATCTGCTCTCCAGCCCTCCGAAGCTGGACCAAGCGCTATCGCTGATGGACACAATGCTCTCTGAGCTGACGCCGCTGTCCGGGGAACGGACATATACCGCGTGGGATGCGGCACTCATTCTGCTGCGCGAGGGGCTGGAGGCGATTCTTGTACTCGCCGCTCTCCTTGCCTACCTGCGCCGGGAAGCAGAACCGGCGGCCCGCCGCTGGGTCTGGTCCGGCGCAGCGGCAGGTCTGGCCGCAAGCATCGGCCTCGCCGTATTGCTGACCTATTCCCTCTCCCAAGCCGCCTCCGGCGGAGCGCGTGAGCTGATCGAAGGCATCACCGGCCTCGTCGCTGTGGTCATGATGCTCACCGTCGGCCGCTGGCTGCACGGCAAATCCAGCACGGCAGCCTGGAACAAGTATGTGGACCGCCAGATGCAAGGTGCCCTGGCCAAAGGCAATCTGTGGTACCTGTTCTTCATCGCTGCGCTGGCCATTCTGCGCGAAGGGGCGGAGACTACGATTTTCTATGCTGGGATGGCACCGGCCATTGACACCTCTCAGCTGCTGCTCGGGATTGGCAGTGCACTGGTGGTCCTGATTATCCTCGGCTATGCCATGATTGCACTGAGCGCCAGATTGCCGGTTGCCGCCTTCTTCCGCGCTGCTACAGTGCTGATCTACTATCTGGTGTTCCGCTTCCTCGGTGAGAGCCTTCACGCCTTGCAGATCGCCGGCAAGCTGCCTGCCCATAACGGGCAAAGTCTGCCTTCCATCGGCTGGCTTGGCATGTATCCGACCTGGGAGACCACAATCCCGCAATTGCTCATTCTCGTCTTCATTCTATGGGAACTGCTGCGCGGCAGACGTCCTGCCAACAGGACAAAGGCTGCAAACGGGATCACGAAGTAAACATAATAGTAGAGCGCCAGACCTAAAGAAGTTGATGCAGTTCAACCATGCAGTGCTTTATGGCGTGTAGTTCCAAGTAGACATTCAGGGATAGTTGCATAATGTACACTTAAAAACAGCGAAAAAGAAGGCTTGCCTCTTATAGCTGTAATCTGTACAACTAAATCTGCCCCAACGGGTGGAAACTCGGGAAAGCGGGGGATTTTAATTGTACCAAATACAGCTAAACGTATGCTGGGGAGAAAACCAGACGTTTTAGTTGTACGAAATACAATTATGGCTATCGCCTATGAGTAGGTACGGTACTCGGGGCGTTGCAAAAATAACGGTTTTCACTAATTTAAATCTGATACTGTACTAGTTATGTAAAAGCTGCCATCTGTGCGTGTGCTCCTCAAACACGCAGATTGCAGCTTTTTGTATCTCCTGCCACTTGTCAAACCTTGCGGGATGCATTTTTCACAGTGAACTAATTGACAATGATCCTCATACAGGGATGTCCAAAGAGTTTTTGCTACGGTTCTAAAGTTTAATGAGCGCGATCTCCATCTCCTTAATTCAACCACAGACCAACCCCAAACCAAACTGCCTATTGCAACCTTCCGTAATTTGTTTTATTCTGATTATGAAAATATTTTTCTTTAATAACGTATTAATTGTGTAAAATAATTTCATAATCGCTACATTAGGCAAAGCTAAGTATATCCATACTACATGTCCATTTCTGAATTTTCATTCTATACGTAGAGAAAGCTACATGAATCTGAATCTATAGAAAAGAAGGTGAACGTTTGTCTCCCATTCTGCATGCTCTGGAGCATGGCAAGCCCAAGCTGTCGCAAATGGAACGCAAGCTGGCTGAACGCATTCTGGCCTCGCCCGGGGAAATTGTCCATATGGGCATCACGGAGCTGGCGGAGGAATGCGGCATCAGCACGGCGACGATTACGCGGTTCTGCAAAGCGCTGCACTTCAAGGGATATCCCGATTTCAAGCTCAAGCTGGCGGCTGAGCTGGCGCATAGCGATGGCTCGCCGGAGACCGGCAGCTCCTCTTATCAGGACATCGTGGCTGGTAATCCGCTGCCATTCATTGTAGAGGCGATGCAGGCTAACCACCTGGCCTCGATCCGGGACACTACCTCGCTGCTGGATCTGGGACGGCTGCAGCAGGTGATTGATCTGCTGTGCCGGGCGCGGCGGGTCGATCTGTACGGAATGGCCACCTCGTCCATCGTGGCCCAGGATTTCTATCAGAAGCTGATCCGCATCGGCGTGAACTGCACCGCTTTTGCCGATTCCCATATGCAGATTACTTCCGCTTCCTCACTCTCTTCCGGCGATGTGGCCTTCGCAGTCTCTTATTCGGGGGAAACCCCGGAGACGGTGGATGCCTTAACCTGTGCGGCCGCAAGCGGCGCAGCCACGGTGTCGTTAACCTCATACGGAAGCAGTACTCTCGCTACACTCGCTGATATTCCGCTGTTCTCCTCGTCTCTTGAGCAGGGCATGCGGCGCGGCGATATGGCGTCAAGAATCGCACAGCTGCATATTATCGATATTCTGTTCACCGGCATGGTCAGTACCCGGTTCGGGGATTTCATCCCGAGGCTTGAGCAGTCCTACAGGAACGTCCAACATTACCGTCATAAACGGGGAGGTCAAATCTAATGAATATTTTGAAATTTCAGCATGAAGAAGATTTCGCAGCTACAGGAGCCAACCTGATCGCCAGTCTGCTGCAGAGCAATCCCAGAGCCGTTCTGGGACTGGCTACCGGAAGCTCACCTGTCGGGGTATATGAGAAGCTGGTGGAGATGCACCGCAAAGGCAATGTCAGCTTCGCCAAAGCCTCGTCCTATAACCTGGACGAATATGTCGGGCTCCCTGTGGATCATCCGCAGAGCTATCGCAGCTTCATGAATGAGCATCTGTTCAACCATATTGATATCGACCTGGCACGCACCCATGTGCCTAACGGAAATGCTCCCGATCTCGAGGCCGAATGCCGTGCGTATGACAAGCTGCTGGAGGATAACGGTCCGGTGGATCTGCAGATCCTCGGCATCGGCAGCAACGGCCATATTGGCTTCAATGAGCCGGACGCCAGCCTGAGCAGCGGGACGCATGTGGTTGACCTGCTGGAAGAGACCCGGGAGGCCAATGCCCGCTTCTTCGAGCGTGTAGAGGATGTGCCGCGTCAGGCGGTAACAATGGGCATCGGCGGAATTCTTAAGGCGAAGCAGATTGTACTGCTTGTCCGCGGGGAAGAGAAGGCGGAAGCGGTTAAAAATGCGCTGGAAGGCCCAATCACTACCCAGTGTCCCGCCTCGCTGCTGCAGAGCCATCCGAATGTGGTCGTCCTGCTGGATGAAGGAGCTGCCAAATGGCTGAAATAAACAGTAAGGGCGGAGAACTGTTGTACGGCAGAGTGCTGACTCCTGACGGAATCATCGAGATGGGTGTAGTTGCCGTAGCGGAAGGCTTGATCCAATATGCCGGAGAAGCTTCCTGGCTGCCCGCAGCCTATGAGAGCTGGCAGACAATCACCCGGGAGCCGCAAGGTCTGCTGATTCCCGGATTCGTCGATGTGCATGTGCACGGCGGAGCCGGACATGACTTCATGTACAGCGATGCAGATGCTCTTGACGACATCACTCGGTTCCATGCCTCACACGGAACGACCTCTATGCTTGCTACAACCATGACGGCTGCCAAGGCAGATATCGATCAGGTGTTGGCTGAGGTGGACTCCTACCGCGCCCGTGAAGGCGGCATGCCTTATGCAAGGCTGGTAGGCGCGCATCTGGAGGGACCGTTCATCAGCGTAAGATGGCCTGGAGCGCAGAATCCTGAGCACATTGTTCCGGCTAATATAGAATGGCTGGAGGAATGGGAGGAAAAGTATCCGGGATTGATCCGTCAGGTCACCCTGGCCCCTGAGCGCGAAGCTGCCCTGGAAGCTATCCAGTGGCTGCGCAAGCATGGCATTACGGCTGCGCTCGGCCACACAGATGCCACATTCGAGCAAGTGATTACCGCTGCCGATGCCGGGCTGAACCAGGCGGTGCACATGTTCAATGCCATGACGCCGCTGCATCACCGCAAGCCGGGAACGGCCGGTGCCGTCCTGTTCGATCCCCGGATCAGAGCCGAGGTTATTGCCGACGGCATCCATGTTCATCCGGCAGCCATCAGCCTCATTACCCGGCTCAAAAACAATCATAATCTGCTGCTGATTACAGATGCCATGTCAGCAACCGGACTCAGCGATGGAGAATATGCCATCGGTGATCTGCCTGTGATCGTCAAGGACGGCATAGCCACGCTGAAGGAGCACCCCGAAGCGCTGGCCGGCAGCACACTGACGATGATAAGCGGATTCCGTTATCTGGTTCAGGAGGTTGGTCTCAGCCTGCTGGAAGCCTCACAGGCTGCCAGCCTTAATCCGGCGCTGTCACTCGGCATGCAGCGGTCTATCGGAACGCTTGAGGCAGGGAAGCGCGGCGATATTCTGCAGCTGGATCAAGACCTGAACCTGCGCGGTGTATGGATCGGCGGACGCAAGCTGGAGGCCTAATCCGGATAAGGTACAGCTTCGTATCCGTATAAACGCAGGCAATGCAGCCCTCTCACCCGGCTTTCCGGGTGCGGTGGCTGCATTGTTTGCGTCTATCTCTATTCACTGGTGCCCGTCACTTGAATAAGCCTCATATCCCTCTGGAATACTATCTACATTCAAGGCACAATGCTGTAGCGCTGCTTACTGTCCGCTGCGCGCAGGGAAAATCCGTTCCGCCATGATGCGGAATTCATTCGCGAAGCCTCTGAGCGGATGTCCGGCACGGAATTCCCGGGCATAATAATCGGCCCGTTCCACGAAATCCGGGTTCGCCGAGACATAGACATTGCTGACGTATGTGTTGCCTTTTTTAACCTCTGCGGCGATTTTGCTCTTGATCTCCCCGGGAAGCGTGTCTGTATCATCCCCCATATTGCTTCTGGTCATCAGCCCGTTATTGCCGTTCCCCGGATAATCTTCGGGAGCCGCCATACCTGTACCGCCAATGGTTCCAGTGCCAGTCATACTTCCCGGAATGCCCGCCATGGAGCCGCCTGTACCCGTCATTCCGGGAACACCAGCAGCCGTCCCTCTTCCGGTAGCCGTCCTGCTGGTGGTATTCCGGGTGTGAACACCGCCCGAAGTATTCTCCAGCATAACAGCGACATAAGCGCTTCTGCCAACCATAATGACATTAGCCGAACGGACTTCCGGCATCGCCGCAACACGGTCAGCCAATTCCTTGCTGATCTCCATGCTGCCGAAGTCATCGTCACGGTTCATGTCCCTTGCGGAGTTCACGTGGATTCGCCCGTCTGTCCCCCGTACACTTTTCGTCTGCATATTACCGCTATCTGCCGAATGGCCGGCACCGCAGCCAGTTAAACTCATGGCGCCGAGCAGCAAGGCTGCAGACACGGACAAGCCGAATTTCGATCGCAACATTCCTTCATCCCCTATCACAGAATAATGTAGTGTAGTGTGACAACCCTTAGCATGGCTCCTCCGCTGCCCGGTTATCCAGAAAGGATTTGGCAGAGCTGCCCCCACAGTCACATGTAAGAGAACTCCGGCGTATCTTATATAACAGCAGACTGTGTTTCTCCGCAGGCAGTTCAGATCAGGAGGGGTAAGCTTGAAAATACTATTTACGTTTTATGTACCGAGCGGCGGGGTTGAGACCCTGAACAGACTGCGGTGTGAGAGCCTTCAGAAGAACGGCATCGAATGCCATGTGCTCTATCTCATGCCGGGGTCCGGCACCGACAATAGTGTAAGCTTCCCGGTATTTATCACGAACCAGGATGAAGAGATCAGAACTGTACTGAATACCCATCATTATGACGCCATTATCGTAACCTCCGATTATCTGCTGCTGGAACGCCTACGCCGGTTGGGGTATGGCGGCATCCTGATCTACGAGTCCCAGGGTCTGGGAACACGAAGCGAAGCCCGCAATGTGATTATAGATTCCGTGCCATATCTGCAAGCCTTCTGCAATGCCGTGCTGATTCCCCCCACCGATCATTTACTGGAGCTGTTTATCGAGATCTGCCCTTGGCTGCAGCGCTATGTTATTCCGAATATTGTTGATGTGCAGGCCTTCCAGCATGTCCCCGGCGAAGCGCCCGTTGATCCGGTTATCGCCTGGGTCGGGCGGCTGGAACCTAACAAAAACTGGAGTGAATACCTGAAGGTTGCCCAGCAAGTCCGGCGGTTCAAGCCTAATCTTCATCTGTGGATGTTCCATGATCCCGCTCTTGCTACTGAAGGCCAAAGGGAGCAATTTGACAAAGAACTGCTGTCCCTTGGCCTGAATGACCGGCTGAATGTGTTCACGAATATACCTAACCAGATGATGCCTGTCTACTATTCATCGATTGCTGCTTCAGGAGGCTTCCTGCTGTCCAGCTCTGTCACAGAAGGCTTCGGATATGCCGTAGCCGAGGCTGTCTGCTGCTCCTGTCCTGTACTCAGTACGGATTCCGACGGGGTCAGATCCTTCATCACCCATAATATTACCGGCAAATTCTATCCGCTTGGCAATGTGGAGGCAGCTGTGAACGAAGGCCTGGAGCTGATGAATAACATTCCGCTGCGTGAAGCCATTTGCTATCAGGGCCGCCAGCATATGGTTACGCATTTCGGATTCGATCAGTATGCGCATTCCTTCCGCGAGATGATGAATTCCTTCTCTATCTTCTAACTATTGCAAGCTTCATATCCCCTGTCTTCCGGCAAAAAAACCTTCCCCCCCCAGCATCAGCCGGGGGGGGGAAGGTTTCTCTGTGTATGGCATTCTGCCCTGAGGCATTACGTGCCTTGTCTGGACACCATCTCAAACAGCTCAGCCTGGAAAATCTGCACGCTTCTCTCCCAGGTAAACTGTAAGGAATCCTGCTCTCCTCTGGCAGCCAGACGCCGGCGAAGCTCCCGGTCCTTAATGAGCGTCACGATATCCGCAGCAAGACGGTTCTCATGCCGATACGACATCAGGCAGTTCTGCCCGTGTGCGCAGTATTCGAGGTTCCCTCCTGAATATACGGTGACCAGCGCCGCACCGCAGCGCATCGCCTCCAGCCCCGGCAACGAACCGGCGTCATTGGTACTTGCGCTGACAAAAATATCTGTCTCATTATAGTGATAAGCCAGCTCATTGTCATTGCCGGGTGTCCTAAGCTGATAGCGCCCGGAGTTAAGCAAGTCCTGCAGACTCCTGGAAGCGGCATATTCCGCAGGGGGAGTCATAATATAGATCTCCACCTCAGGATGAAGCCGCTTGACCATGTCGAGCTGCTGAATCAGGTAATCCTGTTCCCGGTGACCGGAGAATCCGCCCTCGGGACGCCGCATAATGGCCGATACGATCAGCGGCCGGTTAGGGTTGTCGCGAAAATGCGTATTATGAAAATCCGGATCAACGCCGACCGGAACAATTCTGCCTTTAATGCCGTGATTGATCCGTATGACCTCCTGCTGCCAGCGCGACAGTACAAGCAGGTTGCGGGTAATGCCGTAGGAGGCGAACGACTGATTATTATCCGGCAGGAAATTCGGCTCATAGCATAAGGCCAGCCGGATATGCAGCCCTTTGCCCTGCCGGCTGGCACGCTCGGCAACCGGAACGGTTGTATAATAATTGGAGATAATGACATCCCCGTAGGGAAAATGATCTTCTGTAAGTACCGGGGCGGGCACAGGGATAATCGGACATTTCATCTCATACTCCACAATACCCAGGCTGGGCATAAGAACAACGACCTCATGGCCAATTTCAGCCAGACGGTTAGCCAGCTCGGTGATCATCCGCTGCGCGCCACCCCTGGATAAGGTCAGAACCGGAAAGGTCAGTTTCAATTCCTTCTCTCCTTTCTGAGCAGCTGTGTTAAATTGCCCCTGTGCATGAACTGCACCATTGCAATTTCCCGGTTCTGCGCTTCGTTGTGCAGGACCGAGCCCATCTCACTGTGAACACGGTAATCCAGCAGCGGCTCTTCTATATAAGACCATTCATAATGAGGCAGAATCCGCAGCCACATATCATAATCCTGTGTATACAGGAGACTCTCATTAAACCTGCCGACTTTGGAGAGAATCTCCATATCAAACAGCACCGTGCTGCCGTTCACCGGACAGCTGGACATCATGGTCTGTATGAGGGCCGGCCTGCTGCAGGCCGGCATTCGGACAATGTCCTGAATCCGTTGCCCGTGCTCATTAATATAGTAGTAAGCCGTATGATTGAAGGAGGTTCCTGAGCTGCGGAGAGCTTCTATTTGCTGTCTGATTTTATCAGGATGGAACAGATCGTCCGCGCTTAACCAGGCAAAATAAGCTCCGCTTGCTGCCTCTATTCCCTTATTGAGCGCCGAGCCGGTGCCTCCGTTGGTTTTGCGGACATATACAATCCGGCTTCTATAGGGATCAAGCTTCTCCGTATGGAGCGTTGAACCGTCATCCACCACGATCAGCTCGATATCCATGTAGCTCTGGGCCAGCACGCTTTCGACCGCCAGATGCACGTAGGGACAATTATAGAACGGAATCACCACCGAGACCTTGGTCTTCTGGTTCATGCCCCGGCCTCCTCCCTAAGTTCATTTATACTGTCTTGCAGGCGAGCAGGGCATCCAGCGGCGCATGATTCTCACCGAAGGCTTCCCGGAATGAAGGATTCTCCGCATGGTGAAAGCCCTTCAGTACGGTTACAGCGTAGCCCAGCTTCAGAAAATCCTCAGGCTCCCAGCCGCTCCAGTGTTTCTGGTAATACTCTCCATGCAGATTGAAATGGTCCTTGCCCTCCTGCGGGAAGAAGCCCCGCGGTGTAAATACGATGACACGGTTCGCAGCGATAAGCTCCGCCTTACGCAGCAGCTCCATGCCCTCACTCATCGAGAAATGCTCCAGAGAATCGATCAGAGTGACCGCAGAGAAGGTTCCCGGCAGGAACAGCTTATCGATATGGCCAGCATCGGCATGAACCGGAATGATATGGGGAGCCTTGTATTTACGGTGCAGCAGATAAGGCCTGTGGATATCCAGCCCCAGCACCACACCGGCTTCATACCGCTCCAGCAGCGTACCGGTACCGCTGCCGATATCCAGTATACTCTCGGAGAATTTCAGCTGCTCCAGCAGGACCGGCAGGAAGTCTTTCACTTCGATTTCCCCGTACATATGCTCTCCCTCCTAAGCGTTAGTTGCCTGACCTTGGGCTGTGCTGCCGTGCCGGCTGTGCGCTCCGGCATCTAGCCGCCCATGGAAGCAATCAAGGCGCTTAACGGAGCGTGATAACGGGCACTGGTTGCTGCAGCTTCGGCCATGATGACATCGTAGTGTCTGAGCGTGCCCATCCCCTCATGCCGGCGGTACGCCGTCAAGGACTGGTTCAGCATCACCGGCGCATAACCGTTCAGAATGGCCCGGTACCACAGATCATAATCATGGGTATACGGCAGCGCTTCATCGAACATCCCGATGGCTCCGAAGATCTCCCGCTTGAACATCACCGTACAGCCGTTGATGGGATTGCCGTACAGGAAGCAGCGCAGATATTCAAGCTGGTTCGGAAACACAGCCGCAGCATTCAGCTCCGTAGCCTGCGAGTTTCCGTTAATGTAGTTGAAGTTGGTATACGAGATTAGTAAACGATTCTGTTCCATGAACAGAACCTGATTATTGATCTTGTCACGATAGAACATATCATCCGAGCTAAGCCAGACTACATAATCTCCAGTGGCATGGGCAATACCGTGGTTAAGAGCCGAGGCGGTACCTCCGTTGGCTTTGCCCAGATAGTGAATGTACGGCTTATAGGGGGCGATTCGCTCAGCATGCATTGTGGAGCCGTCATCCACTACGATAATCTCATAAGGCTGCCAGGATTGGCTCATGGCGCTCTGCAGCGCCTGCTCAATATAAGGGCAATTGTAAAAAGGAATAACTACGGATACTCTGGGCTTCATAACAACCTTCCTTCCTTACCGGCCCTAGTATAGCCGATAATATCCGCCAGCGAACGGTCCAGCGCAATCTCCGGCATCCAGCCGGAAATAACAGCATAGTCCCCCGATTCTTCAGGCGGTACCTTACTATCAGCAGATTCAAATGAAGGCTTCGCCGGAACGGCAGGTGTCGGGGAAGGATTGCCCCGACTGCGCTCCTCCTGCGGGCCCCAGTCCATCGCAACCGGAGCTGCGGCATGGGCCAGCAGCTTCGCCGCAACCTTCCCCAGCTCCCGCTCTGTCCCGGAATCAATGCGGTAGATCCTTCCTGTCTCGCCTGAATCCAGAATGAAGCCATAGGCCCTGACCGCATCACGCACATCCAGAAAGTCACGCAGCGCATGGCGCGAGGAGAGCCGAAACGCCGCAGGTGCAGCCGATCCGGTTACAGCGGCTGCTTCACTGCGCACAATATGCTGTGCCAGCAGGGAACAGAAGCCGGTGGACGGACCCGGACCAATCAGGTTCGAGGGCTCCGCCATCAGCACCGGCTGTGCAAACAGCGTTCCCCAGGCCAGCGATACCAGCTCCTCCAGCGTCTTGCTAAGGCTGTAGGGGTGGGGCGGGTCTGCCGCACCCGGTCTATACTTAAGCCGGGAGCCGGCCACCAGAATACGGCTGGCCGGCTGGACACGCAGCGCCTCAAGCAAATATAGAGTAGCCATTACATTGGTTTCCATGTAGAGCAGCGGGTCCCGCCAGGACTCCGGGACCGAATTCTTGCCTGCCAGGTGCAGCACCTGATCCGGCTTCACCGCTCCAATCATTGCCGCCACAGCCCTGCGGTCCCCCAGGTCACAGACGTACTGCTGAACGCCTTCCGGAAACAACTCCGCAGCTGGCTTGCGGCGGACTACAGCAGTCACCTCCGCTCCTCCGGCGGCAAAGTAGGCCACGGCATGCCTGCCCGTAAAGCCGGAAGCTCCGGTAATAAGGAGACGCCGCCCGCTCATGTCAGCAGCTCTGAGCTGCGCATAAAGTCGGCAAGCTCGCTAAGCATCCGGGGATAGGAAGGCAGCTCAATCGTGACATCGCTTCTCGTACTGATCAGCGTCCGGTCCTGAACCGGCGTCTGCTCCGGGATGATCTCAACATCCTCTTTATGAAATGCGGTCTGCATCATCTGCAGCAGCTGATATTTGCTTACGGGCTGCGGGTGGGCCAGATGAATCAGCCCGGAGAGATCCGAGTCCAGCAGGGAATCAATGGCTTTGGCCAGCTCCAGGGTGGTGACTCCATTCCACATCACGCATTCATATCCGGTTACCCGGCCTTTCTGGGCCAGGAACCATTCCATGAGGCCGATTCCGCCGGAGCGGATCTCGGGCCCGATAATGGAGGTACGGATGGTGAGATGTCCGGGATCACGCACTTCTCCAAGACTCTTGGTGAGGGCGTAGACCGAGGTTCCATCCGCGGCATCCTCCTCCGTATATCCGCCGCGTGTTCCTTCGAACACGCAGTCGGAGCTGATATGGATGAGCCGGGCATGAATCTGGTCCGCTGCCCGCCGCAGGCGGTGGGGCAGAAATCCGTTGACATGATACGCGCCGATCCGGTCCGCTTCGGCGAATTGATTGAGTACCCCCATCGCATTAATAATGCAATGGGGGGAGACGATTTCAACCAGCTTCTCTACGCCGGCAATGTCGTCGGCGTCTACATACAACCCTCCAAGATCCTTCTTATCCCGGGTTGTATGGAAGATGTGGTGCTTGCCCTGGCGGCGAAAATACTCCGCCAGCATATGACCTGCCATACCATTTCCGCCGAGAATCAGGAGCTTCACTGGAGGAACCCTCCCCGGATCAGGATATCCTTGATTTCAGCCTGCTCCATCAGATGATTCTCCGAGCTGAAGCTGCTGAAGGACACATGGGGGTAATGACGGTAATGCTCCTTCAGCTCCGGCATATCGAGCGTGGGCAGAATAACCAGGTACTGCTCATCGTAGACAACCGTAGTCAGGCTCTCGAAATCGCTCATCAGGATCTCATGGATTTTCTCACCCGGGCGGATGCCGGTCTCGATCATACTGACATCCGTCCGGCCGGAAGCTTCGATCAGCACATCGGCCAGATCCACGATCCGGCAGGTCGGCATGGTCATGACGAAGATCTCGCCGCCGATACTGACATCGGAGGCCTTGAACAGCAGGGTAATCGCATCGCGCAGGGTGAAAAAGAACCGGGTCATGTTCATATCCGTTATCCTTACCTGTCCCTTGTCCTTGATCTGCTTCATGAACAGATGGACCACGCTGCCGTTCGTCCCCAGCACATTGCCTCCGCGCACGGTGACAAACTTGGTGCCTGAGCCGATCAGATTGGCATAGACAAACAGCTTCTCGCCGATGGCCTTGGTCATGCCGTAGAAGTTCGACGGATTAGCCGCCTTGTCGGTAGAGATATAGATCGCCTTCTCCACATTGTTGGCAATCGCAGCTTCAATGACATTCTGTGTGCCGACCACATTCGTCTTGAGCGCCTCATACGGCTGGTCCTCGCAGACAGGCACATGCTTGAGCGCGGCCAGATGAAAGACATAATCCACACCGCGGCAGGCAGCTACCAGCGCATCCTTGTCACGGATATCGCCAATGATGAAGCTGAGATGCTTATCTTCAAATTCACGGCTCATGGCTACCTGTGCAGACTCACTGCGGGAGAATACGATAATTTCTTTGGGATGCTGCGGCAGCAGCTGCCGGATCAGCTCATGCCCCCAGGAACCGGTACCGCCTGTAACCAGAATCCGTTTATTATTGAACATGCAGGTTCCCTCCAAGCAGAAATTTAACTACCTTTACCGAGACACCTTGGGCAAGATACCCTTCCGGCGCCTCCCAATCGGGCTTAAGCGACGTCATCAGCACGGTGCAGCGCAGGATGCTGTTCTGTTCTACCCCGGACACTACATTACTTCCGCAATCTACGGTCTCCGGGCGTTCTGTCGTCCTGCGTATGGTCACCGTAGGCACTCCCATCAGGCAACATTCTTCTTGAACGGTGCCGCTGTCGGTAATGGCGCACAGGGCATAACGTTCGAGATGAACAAAGTCAAAAAATCCGAAGGGTTCGTGAAACTCCACCAGCGGGTTCATACTTAGCGGGAACTCCTCCGTAAGCTTGGAGCGTGTACGGGGATGGATGCTGCAGATCAGGCGGAGTCCCAAATGCTCAGCCACCAGGTTCAGCCCGGACATAATCTGGAGCAGCGACTCCGGATCATCGACATTCTCGGCCCGGTGGGCTGTCACCAGCAGATACCGGCCGGCTTCCAGCTTCAGCCGGGACAGGATGTCACTGGCCGCGATCTGCTCGTCGTAATGCGTAATCACTTCATGGATGGGATTTCCGGTTAACACGATACGCTGGCTGGGGAACCCTTCGCTGAGCAGATGTCTCTTACTCTGCTGGGTATACGGCATATTTATGGTGGAGACGGCATCTATGACACGGCGGTTTTTCTCCTCCGGCACTTTCAGATCGTAACAGCGGTTGCCTGCTTCCATATGCACCACAGGGATGCCCATCCGCTCGGCCAGAATGGCACACAGCGCACTATTGGTATCACCCAGCAGCAGTACGCGGTCCGGCTTCTCCTGAAGCAGGATGCTCTCCAGGCTGCCGAACATGGCGGCCAGCTGGCCCCCGAGCCCGGCCTGCTTATCCTGCAGCACGTAGTCCGGTGCGCGGAGTCCAAGCTCCGCGAAGAATACCCCGCTGAGGCTGGCCGTGAAATTCTGTCCGGTATGCACCAGCACATGCCGCTCCGCATGCCGGTCCAGCAGCGGAATGATGACACTAAGGCGGATGATCTCGGGCCGGGTGCCCAAAATCGTCATGATCTTCATGGGTTCACTCCCCTTTGATTATGGCCTGCCCTCAGGAACCGGGCAGGCTGCTCAGGATGCCTTACGCCGCCGCTTGCTCCGGCGGCTTCCGGCCTGGCCCGCGCGGCGCTTCTTGCCGCCGCTGGCCCGACGGCGCGCGGAGCCTGCCGCGCGCTTCTTACGGCGCGGGCGCGTTCCCGCCGCGCCGCTCCGGGACTTGGCGCGGCGCAGCCTGCCGCGCCGCAGCTTCGCGGCCCGCAGCCGTGCGGCGCGGCGCCCGGTCTTGCCCCGCGTCGGCTGTGCCGCGGGGGCGCTCTTCCCGCCCGCCGGCGCAGCTGCGGGCGGGGCTTCCGGGCCGCCGATGAGCTGCGGCGGCTGGAGGCAGTAGCGGAGATGCCACCTCTCCGCTAAGCCTTGCAGCCGGGCGCGGTAAGCCGCCGGGCCGTAGACGGCCTCGATGCGCTCCCGCGCCTGCCGGCCAATGCCGGCCGCCATCGCCTGGTCGGCCAGCAGCGCGTTCACCCGCCCGGCCAGCGCATCCATGTCTCCCGCAGGCACGAGCAGCTCGCCGCAGCCTGCGGCGTCCAGAATCTCCCGCAGGCCGCCGGAATCATAAGCGACAACCGGCTTGCTGAAGGCATAGCCCTCCAGGGCCGTCATGCCGAAGCCTTCCCGGATCAGGCTGGGGACAACAAGCAGATCCATCGCGCAGTAAGCGGCCGGCAGACATTCTTCGTACCCGACAAACCGGAAGCGTGAGGTCAGACCCTCCAGCTTCACCTTGCGGACACAGCGCTCATAGTAGCTTTTATCCCCGGGAGTCCCCACTACAAGGTAGCGGGTAGCCGGATGCTGCTCATGCACCAGAACCGCCATCTTGACGAAATGCTCCAGCCCCTTCTCTTTATTAATGAAGGAAGAGACATAGCCGATCAGCGGGTCCCCCGGGGCGATCTTCAGCTCACTCCGCCGTTCCCCGCGCAGCTTGCTCCAGGCCTCGAACATCAAATCCGCGTCGCTCCATGACGGAGGAAGCTGGGTCACCTTGCTATCGCGGATCTCCTCGGGGAAGCACGCTGCCGCTGTCTGTGAAATCGCCAGAATCTCATCGCTGTTGTTGTGGATCAGCTCTACGCTGACCGGGGTGAACTCGTTGTCTGTAATGGTCTCCGAAATCTTCCAGATCACGGGTATGCCCATTGACTTCGCCGCGATTGGCGGCAGGGCATGCACACAGGTGCTGGTGATCACGAAGGACGGACGAAGCTCCGCAAGCCAGTGAGTCAGCTCATGATATTCCCGGCCCTCCTGCAGCTTGCGGATATCTGCCGGAAGACCGGCATAGGGAGTGTACACTCCATAGACCAGCGGAATAGACATCAGCCGGACTTGAAGGCCGTAGCTCCGGGCCAGCTGTGTCAGCTTCCCGTCCTGCGGGGCTACGAGGATACAATTGAAGTAAGGAGACAGCTCCCGGCTGAAGAATAACAGCAGCTTCTCCGCACCCGTAATACTGCGCGTGTTGGAGACATGGGAAAAGAGGACGATCGTCGCTTTGTCGGCCATGGTGTCTCGGCGCTCCCCTGCGAAGGGCTGTGGAGCAGCCATTCACCTCCTAATTTTGAATGCACACAATCTACTATCACTCAGCAGTGCTCCTACTTGGGACGGGTATATTAGCTGACAGGCTAACATCTCTGCCCGGTACTCCAGTATATTGAGGGGGCACAGCTGCCGGCACGACACCTGTCCCCTGTGATACGCACATTTGCTGACAGCCTGTTCTACGATTGCCCTGCTGGCTACCCGTAAATAATATTGAGCAGCTGACTAAGACGTCTGGTATACGTATGATCCCTGAGCGTCCGCTCGAAGGCGCGGAGGGACATCTCCCGGCGCTCTTCCTCATGCGTCAGATAGTACTGGATTTTGTCCATCAGCTCGCGAGAGCTGGAGAAGGTGTCGATCTCTTCGCCCACCTTGTAGAAGGAGCCGAGATCGTCACGGGCATCGCTGAGCTGCAGCGTGCCGCTGGCAGCAATCTCGAACGTACGCGGATTCGGCGATACGGCTGGAATATACAGTGCGTTGTTGTTGACTGCATCGTCAATGTGCGAGCGGTGAAGGTTAATCACAATCTTCGAACCGCTGTAGGCTACAGCCGTCTCCTGGGGGGACATCCATTTGCCGATCTCAATCCGGTCGCCATAGAGCGGCGCTTCCGGCAACCGGTCCCACCAGATTCCGTTAATGACCGTGTTATAGCTCATCAGCTCCGGCATAATATCGCGGAAGAAATTAATCCGGTTCCAGTAGGCAGACCCGATGAAGCTGACATCCCGGCTGACCGGCGAACGTCCGGTAGTCGGACGGTAATGCTCACGGTGTGCGGCAAAGGGCAGATAGTGGACCTCCGTGCAGCCAAGGCCGCGGTAGATCTCTACGCAATTACGCTCCAGTGTGAATACATAGTCATAGTGAGCCACAATCTTCATTGTGAAATCGGTGTAATACGGATCATCGGTCAGCCAGATCGCGGTCTTAATTCCCTGGCCCCGCAGAATAGCCACCTGCTCCAGCGGTAAATCCAGACCATCCAGTACCAGCACGAGGTCGGGACGCTGGGCAGAAGCCAGCTCCACCAGATTCTGCCGCACATCAGTAATCGTGACCTGAACCGTTAACCGCTGCAGCGCGAAGAGCACGGCATCATCCAGCGGTGAATACGGATAGCCCTTGCCTGAAGCCACGTACATCACATGGATATTCCTTACCGGCTGCGGCTCCTCCGGGCGTCCGTCCAGAACGGCCAGACGTCCCCGCAGATATCCTTCGTCATAGCCTCCCTTGAAGCCGGTCAGACGTCCCCGCAGCTTCTCTTCCTCCGCAGGGGTTCTCGGCAACGGCGGGGCAGGCATAATAAATTCGTTGTTCATGAGTATTCGCTCCTTTTGATCCATAATGAAATTCACCCTCTTGAAGTAAGAACACCCAGTAAATGAGGCAGACGCGAAGTAAAGGTATGCCGGCGCAGCGTGGTCTGCAGTCCCCGCAGCGCATACTGCCGGCGCTCCTTGTCGTGCTTCAGGTAATAATCAATTTTGCGCTTCAGCTCATCGGCAGAAGCGAAGGTCTCCAGATCCCGGCCCGGCTTGTAGTGAATATCCAGATCCTGCCGGATATCGGTCAGCTGCATCGTCCCGCAGGCGCTGACCTCATAGGTCCGGGGATTAATGGAGAGGGACGGAAGCTGGAACGTATTCCGGTTATCCATCCCTCCCTCCCAGGGCCGGTGGATATTAATGACCAGCTTCGCGCCGCTGTAATAATTGGCTGTCTCCTCCGGCGGGATGAAGCCCTCGCGGATGTACGGGGACAGCTCCTCGAAGTGGGCCAGCCGCTCCCAGAACCCGCCGGCGATCAGCACCTTCTTTCCACGCAGGAAGGGGACCAGTTCATCGAACAGCTCCGTACGGTTGCGGAAGGCGTTGCCGATGAACACGACATCATAGTGATATTGCGGTCCGGTGTGGCGCGGGTAGAACATCTGGGGGTTGACGCACAGCGGAAGGTAATGCACAGATGCCGTCCCCAGCGAACGGTAGAATTCCACACAGCCCAGTTCATGCGTGAACACATAATCGTAATGCCGGCAGATGACGGATGTGTCCTCGGTGAAATAAGGATCATCCACAAACCAGATCGCCGCCGGGATACCCAGCTGTCTTATTGCCGTAATTTGTTCCAGATGATTCTCCGGAAATACATGCAGCCCGTTCATCACCAGCACCGCCTCAGGCAATTCGCGCGATGCCACCTCCAGCATAGTTTCCGGAGGACAGATGATCAGCTCGCTTACCAGCAGCCGCAGCGCTTCTGCGACTCCCGCATCGATGGCCTGAAACCCTTGGGGAACATACATCAGTTTTAACGGCTGGCGTTCTCCCACTTCAGGAGTATTCAGGCGCTTCACGGCTTCGCACAGGCCGAGATGGTACCCTTGCAGATAGCCATCCCGGTAATCCCGTGGAAGCCCGCCTCTCTTTTTTGTTTTCACGGCCTTCACCCTGCCCCGTTATATTCTCAAGACAGTAGTACTATATGCGGAGTCAGCATCCGCCTCATGGACATCTGTCTGTATCACGCCGAAATTGGCATATGCCCCCCGGTCTTTCGCCCGCTTGGCCCGAACCTCTGCAGAATTCATCCACTCTTGTCCATGCAGAGCACGGCCTGCACACCGAAGCCTATTCTAGTACTTTGCGGGGACCCCATAACAGCCCCACAAAGTGAGGCCACACTCTGAAGCTTACTCAAGTACTTTGCGGGGGCCCCAAGAATCATCTACAATTAGGGAAAACCTACTGAGGAGGCACTAAGATATGAGTTCAATCTATGGTCCTATGCTGTATCTGCGCCATGTCGAGCTGCTGCGCGAGGCGGTCCCTTCCTTCGGAAGCTATCCGTTTCATCTGCCGGTGGTAAGAACCTTGGAACGGCTTGCTTTTCAGAAGCAGGTCACTTTTCTTGTAGGGGAGAACGGTAGCGGGAAGTCTACCTTGCTGGAGGGCCTTGCTGCTGCCTGGGGATTCAATCCGGAAGGAGGGACGCTGAATTTCTCATTCAATACCCATGCCTCGCATTCAAGCCTGTATGAATACCTGCGGATTGCCAGAGGCGTACGGCGGCCGAAGGACGGCTTTTTCCTGCGTGCGGAGAGTTATTACAATGTGGCTTCTTATATCGATGAGCTGGATGAGGAGCCGGGGGCGGGGAACCGGATTAAGGACTCTTATGGAGGGAGCTCGCTGCATGAGCAGTCGCATGGAGAATCCTTCTTCTCCACGTTCGTTCACCGCTTCAGCGGACAGGGCCTTTATATCCTGGATGAGCCCGAGGCGGCCTTGTCTCCTGTACGGCAAATGTCTCTGCTGGCGCGGATGCATGAGCTGGCTGAGCAGAATTCCCAGTTCATCATCGCCACCCACTCCCCAATTCTGATGTCCTATCCGGGTGCGGAGATTCTCCTGCTGGAGGGAGAGAGCATTACGCCTGTTGCGCTGGAAGACACGGAGCATTATACGGTCACCCGCGCCTTCATGACCGACCGGCAGAAGATGCTCCGCGAGCTGCTGGGAGATTAAAAAAGACACCTCAAGGCGTTGAACGCCCGAGATGTCTCTTGAATTGGCATAGCTGCTCTGTATTTCTCTAATAAAGCTGATCATCCTTCTCCGTATTACAATCACTGTATTCGTTCAGAAGCGCATCCAGCTTCACCGATTGGCGGAGTACCCGGACATCCTGCATCCCGTACTCCAAGGCCAGTTTGTTCAGTTCCTGTCTTGCCTGTTCGATCTTATTCTTGTATTCGTCATTCCCCATAGCGGCCCCCTTATAGGATGAGGCTGTATCAAGCCATTTCCACTCTTTTACTAAAGTTCCAAACACATTGTATTCTATAATCCGCTAGGGGTCAATTAAGGGTTTGACATGATAAGTTATTTCAGCAGCTTCGTCAGCTTATGCAGCGTCCAGCCCAGCATCGCTACCGCCATCATATCGAAGCAGACATTGAACAGGAACAGATGCTTGCCGATATCCGCGCGCCCGTCACCGAGGATCGGAACCAGGAACGAGAACAGCCCGATCAGTCCCAGCAGCATCATCAATTCTCCGGCAATCCGCCCTGCCGCCTCCCGCGTACGGAAGTATTGATAGAGCAGTCCGGCGTAATACACCAGGTAGAAAATCGCCAGGAATCCGAGGGAATGGGGCAGATGCTTGTTCTTGAGCTCGCTCCACCCGCTGTACATTCCCGCTACCGCGCCTGCAGGCTTGCCTTCGCTTTTCTCATAGCTTCCGAGATAGTAGGGACGGATGGACATGCTGTTAGCAGCCGCATACTTCATATTCTCTATTAACCGGCCGGGATGCTTCATATAAAAGAATAGCACATCCTTATGCGATACACGGTCATAGAAATCCGGGCCCAGCGATGGATCATCCTGCTTGATTGCCGTATCCCCCTGGAAATAATTCGTCCCCGCCAGTACCTCGAGGCGCTCCGGCAGCCCCAGGTCGCGCAGATCCCCGCGCACATCCGGTGACTCATTCAGAATGCCGAAGAACACCGTCTGGTACAGGTTGATATGCTTAAGCTCCTTCGGCGCAGTCACATACAGGACCACTGATACCAGCGCCGTGGCCATCCCTAAGCTAAGCGCCAGCTTGCGCCAGCTGCCTGTTCCATTCAGCGTACGCAGACGCAGGAAGATCAGCGCGAAGGCGAGGCCGACGGGGGCATTCTGGATTTTGGAGCAGACCAGAAATAGCACGGCAATGAAAAATAATACCAGCCCTTTCGAGGACGGCTGCTCCTGCCCGGTAAGCCTCAGACCCAGGGCGAATGTGAGCAGCATGAAGACCATCGATACGGGTTCGCCGAACAGGGAGTTGAAATAAGCCAGATAGCCGATATCGTAGAATACAAACAACATTCCCGCACCCAGCAGCAGACCTGTGGCATAGGAGCTCTTCGCACCCAGCTTGACGATCATCCACGTGGCAGCCAGCAGCAGCACTGCATATACAATTGCCAGAAGACGGATATCGAAGTAGCTGCCGTGAAATAAACCCGCAAGCAGCCTTGGCACCAGCACCAGCAAAATTTGCGAGGACGGATAGAAGCCCTTGAACAGATCATCATAAGCAAACTTAGAATGACTGTAGCTGAAGAAGCGGTCGGCATAGTCCTCCCCGGCATCAAAATAATTCAGTCCGACCGTATTCATCATCCGCAGGAAATCGCCGTTATCGGCAACGCCTGTG
Organism: Paenibacillus sp. FSL R7-0302; assembly: GCF_038006885.1. Classification (NCBI taxonomy): domain Bacteria; kingdom Bacillati; phylum Bacillota; class Bacilli; order Caryophanales; family Paenibacillaceae; genus Paenibacillus; species Paenibacillus sp. FSL R7-0302. Next base: position 578,741 of record NZ_JBBOWB010000001.1, on the reverse strand, counting down.
AAGGGCCGCACGAACAGCAGATAGAGGATCAGCACAGCGCCGGCCAGCGAGATGAGGTACTCGGGTTTCCATAGTCTTTTCATAACATTCTCCTAACGCTGCGGAAGCAGCTTCACATATTCATCAGATAAGCCCATCAGCTTCAGGATATAGTCGTAATCGCTCTGATAGGCACTGAAATCCTTCACCGGCTCATGCGTATCCAGCGAGACCGCCTCACCGTCCGAGAAGCTCTTACCGGGCACAAACAACACTTCATCATTAAAAAACGAGCCTGTCGGCAAATAATAGCGCATGCCCACCACGTTGCGGTCCACATTCAGCAAATCATGCCCGAACGCCGTGAACTCTTCGTCCTTCAGCGATACCCCGAGCAGATTGGCTACCGTCGGCAGCACATCCAGCTGTCCGCCGGTCCGCTCCACAACCTGTCCCTGCTTCATACCGGGCACGTGGATCACGAGCGGAATGTTGAACCGGCTGATCCGGTCATCATACTTGATGCCCAGCGCGTCCTCCACCTGCTCCGCCGGGACGTCCTTCGGCTGCAGGCCGAAATGGTCACCGTACAGCACCAGCACAGTATCCTCCCACATCCCCTGCTGCTTCAATCCGTCAATCAGCGTGCCTATCGCATAATCCGTATAGTTCACCGCGCTCAGATAATCGCCCAGCATCGTGCCCTGAAGCTTGTCCGGTACCTGAAGACGACGGAAGCTGTCCGGCACCTTGAACGGATGATGGCTGGAGGCTGTCACCAGCTGGGCGTAGAAAGGCGTTCCCTTCTGATGCAGCACCGACAGCTTCTCCACGGCAGTAGCATAGAGCTGCTCATCGGAAGCCCCGAACGAATTGAAATGGTCATTCTTGAAGGAGCCTTTGTCATAGTAGCCGTTGAAGCCAAGCGCCGGATATAGCTCATTCCGGTTCCAGAAGCCCACCTTATTCACATGGAACGTGTACGCCTCATACCCCTTATCCCGCAAAAGCCGCGGCAGTCCCGGCAGCTCCCGGTCCCCGAAGCCTGTGGACATGGCCAGCGAAGCAATCGGATAGATCGAGGTGTTGCTCATGAATTCCGCATCCGAGGTATTGCCCGGACCTACCTGCTGGTACACATGCGGGAAGTAGAAGCCCTCTGCGGCCAGTCCATTCAGCACCGGAGTCAGCTCCTGACCCTCCAGTGACTGGTGCAGCGGGAAATTCTGGAACGCCTCCAGTTGGATGATGATGACGTTTTTCCCTTTTTGCGATCCGAAATGCTCTGGCAGTCCGCTTGTCACAGCCTTGTATGGATAGGTAGCCTCCAGTGCCTGCACCTTGGCTATCGTCTCCTGAATATCACCGGTCCCGATGAGGCCGTTATCCTCCCGGGCCTTGATCGCTGCCACCACCTCATAATTCAGGAATCCGGCCGTCTCCGCCTGGACCAGCTCATTGGTAATTCCCCGGGCCGAATGAATCGAATACGCCGACAGCGAGCCGCCTCCAATGATTGCCACCAGCAGCACCACCAGATAGATGCTCCGGGTTCTGCGAGCAGGCTGGCTGACTCGCTGCCACCGTGCAGGCCCCCTCTTCCATCTGCGGAACAGCGAATAGACCATCACTATGATTAGATCGGCAAAAAACAGATAATCAACCCACTCAATCGTAGATTCCACACTCTCTTTGACCTGAAACACCTGGTTCAGCTCATAGAGCGCCAGATAGGTAGGCACCGAGCCGAAGTGATTGAAGTACACACTGGCCGCGAAGAGCAGCAGCGACAATAGCCCATTGAAGCTCCAGAAGACCCCTTTTCTCATCCGCCGGGGCGTAATTATAGCCAGCAGACCGAGCAGCAGGAGTACCGGCGCCAGATCCGCAGCGATCCACTCCCAGGCAATCCGGTCAAAGAACAGCCCTCTCAGCAGCAGCAGCTTCAGCCACAGCAGTCCCGCCACGATATAGAAATGAGCCTGCGCAGACGCAGGTTTGCCCTCTCTCATTGCAATCCCCTCTTACTCTCTTCATTAATAGTGGTGTAAAAACAATTCCTTATTTCTGTAAAAAGCTCACGTTGCTCTAGTATAGCAATACTTGTAGAGGGAATCAAAAGAGGGCCACCCTATTAAACAACTGAGCGGGAGAAAAGGTTCATTAAGGTCATTATCCTTACCGGGACAAAAAAAGCAGAGGCGCAAAGTCCCCTGCAAGTCTACAGTTTGAATCTAAGATGCTTCTGGGCCAGGCCGCAATCATGCCTCCGGTTACTATAGTCAGTTTGACTGGAACAACTGGCGTTGGAGCCCCTACCGCTCAGGATAGCCGCGCGCTGCCCAGCAGTCTTTTAATGGAAAGGTTCGCTTCATGAAGCACGACTTCCTTGTCGATGGTCTTCAGCAGCCCTGTGTGCATGAGAATCTCACCGTCAACCATCGTTGTCTCCACATCGGCACGGGTGGCCGAGTAGACAATCCGTGAGATCGGGTCCACATCATAGGAGGGGAAGGTATGGAAATTATAGAGATTAAGGATAGCCAGATCTGCCTTCTTGCCGACCTCGATGCTGCCAATCTGATCCTCCATCCCCACCGCCTTCGCGCCTCCGATGGTCGCCATCCGAAAGACGCTCCGGGCATCCATCGTAACCGGGCCATGCGCAGGCTTCTGGATGACTGCTGCCAGACGCATCTCGTTGAACATATCCAGGTTATTGTTGCAGGGCGCGCCGTCTGCACCCAGGCTGAGGTGAATATGGTCATGTAACATACCAGGCGTATCGGCAATGCCGGAGGCCAGCTTGAGGTTCGAGCCCGGGCAGTGGCTGACATGAACACCGCGGTCCCGCAGAATCCGCTTCTCCTGCTCATCCAGCCAGACACAGTGAGCCAGAATCAGACGTTCGTTAGCCAGCCCCAGGTGATCCAGATAGACGACATTGCGCATACCGGTCATCGCCTGCACAAGCTCGATCTCGCCCAGATTCTCAGAAGCATGGGTATGCACCTTCACCCCGTAACGGGCCGAGAGGCTCTGCACCTCCCGCAGCAGCGGCTCCGTACAAGAAATGACAAACCGCGGAGAAAAAGCATACTGAATCCGGCCATTCGCATATCCGTTCCATTTCTCCAGCAGATCCACACTCTCCTGCAGCGAAGCCGCCGTCTCCTCCTGCAGAGCCGCCGGTGCCTCAGGGTTCTTCCGGTCCATCATGACCTTCCCTGACAAGGCGCGGATACCGCTCTTCGCAATCGCCTGGAAGGCATAATCCGTATGATGTACCGTCTCCATATCCACGATGGTCGTTGTGCCGCTGGTGATTAATTCCCCAATGCCGAGCATGGCAGAATAGTACAGTGACTCCTCGTCATGCGCCGCCTCCAGCGGCCAGATCCGCTTGCGCAGCCAGTCCATCAGCTCCAGATCATCCCCTTTGCCGCGGAACAGCGTCTGGCACAGATGAATATGCGTCTGGATGAAGCCGGGAATAACCGTCCGGTTCTTAGCGTCTATGACAAGTTCATCCCCAATCCCTTCAAGACCGGTGCCGATTTCCACAATCAGATCGCCCTTGATACGGATATCGCCATATATAATGTCCTCCTGCTTGTTCATCGTAATAATCTCCGCATGCTTGATCAGGATATTCGCCATTGTCTTTTCCCCCTAGTCTTGTTGATGTCCGGCTGCCTGTAACACAAAAAGGCCACAAAAATATGCCTCAGCATATTTTCGTAGCCAGAAATTTACGGTTCCCGGTAGAGACCCTTAAACCAATTATTAAGGATATACGAAAAGGACTATTCCATTGCTTATGAATAATCCCATCATAGTCCAAAGACAACTTACCTGTCAATAAGAGTTATTAAAGTTAACACAAACATTCAATAAAGTGAGTTCAGGGCATGAGTAAACATTTAAATCACAGAAATTCAGCCTTCAATGTAATGTTAACTCACTTAAGCAGAAATCATCTCTCCATATTATCTGGCAGCACCTTCTCAAACACCGGAAAAGCAGCGGTACGGCCGGGAAAACAAATCTCGCCTCTCTGCGAATATCCGAGCGAAGGATACAGCTTAAGCACCCTGTCATTCTTCGCATATGTATCAAGCCGGATGCTTCTATAGCCGCTGCTGCGGGCGAATTCCTCAGCAAAGGCGATCAGCCGCCGGGCAATCCCTCTCCCCTGAATCTCGGGATGTACCGCAAGCCGGTGCATGATCAGATGCGGCCCCTGCTGCTGTTCCCATTCAATGCCTGCATACTGCTCCGCCTGGTTCTCATCCAGCACAAGAATCCCGGCAATCGCCTCATGCTCCAGGCAGACAAATAAGGTTCCCTTACCGATATCTTCACTAATGACTTGTCGGTTAGGGTACCCTTCATCCCATTGATCGCTTCCGCCTGCCTGCATAACTTGTACACATTTGGCAATCAGATTCATGATCTCCTGGATTTCCTCACTCCGCGCTCTTCGTATCTCATTCCCTATCATGTGTGTTCCCCGCTTTCCTGCCTGAATAGTGACACCGGTAAAGATTCTGTTAAGAAGTCTACCATATCCGGCCGGAAATTCCGAGAGCCCGTCTTATCCCAAAGTTCCCCATGTGCTATAGGGGCGGCGCAATATGCGCCAGCCCCTATATAACCGCAGCCCTGGTCCGCTGCTGTTCCTGCGGCTCTGTCAGCCAAGCTCCAGCTTATGCCCGTCCTCGAAGCCCTTGGCGAAACCGGCGTCGAACCCCACGTTGTATGCTTCGGTGTAGCCCTGCTGATAGGCGTCTCCCGGCGGCAGTTCCGGCGGGACGCCCAGATCCGGGGGGAGCGGAATCACCTGCGGCACCAATGGTGTTTCGATTGCCGGTATGACCTGCACAGCGCGCACCCTGCGCAACCGGCGGCGGAGCCTTCTTTTTTTGCGCAGCAGCAGGGATTTCTTCCCCAGCTTACCGGGCAGACCCTTGCGCGATTTGCGTCCGGGACCTTTGCGTATCCGTGTCTTCCGCGACAGCAGCGGTCTGCGTCTCTTGCCCTTGCCCTTGCCCTTGCCCGTGGAACCAAGCTTGCCCAGTCTCTTTCTCTTCATCATCTACGCCTCCTGTACTTCATCTACTTCTGGCGGTCCCCTCTGAGCAGACCTTGCTCAGCCAGGGGGCTGCAGGCACTCCTTCTTTGGGCTCATGCAGCGAAATACCGGATATCATCCGGCACATCGAACTCTGGTATCCGCTAAGAATCCTGATATTGTCGCTCAGCTTGCGGGCTGTCAGCTCCGATTGCCCCGTCACTTCAGCAATACTCTCGAGGATGGCTGCAAGCGCTGCCTGGCTGCGGGCGATCGAGCGGATCATCTCCAGCTTGACGGCATGTTCGGAGAGCAGCCCGCCGCTCATTTGCTGTCGTCCCCGAAGCTGAAGCCCTCGCCATCCCCGCCGAAATCGCCGCCCTCGTCTTCCCCGCTGCCCAGCACCGCCTTCAGGTTGCTGTACAGCCCGTTCTCCAGCTTCGTCAGTCCCTCTACCATTTCCACGATTACCTCGTGAATAGAGATGGATTCCTTCAACTGGTCTTCGTGGGAGTCGAACGCTCTAGCGTGGATGTGATGATGGGTCCACTGCTTCACTTTTTCCGCTTCCACCGCTTTGGCCTCGAGAATCATCGCGATGTTCCACTGGATGGCAGCGGTCGACTCCAGCATTTGCAGATATGCCTTTTCTCTGCTCATCCTCCGCCTCCTTGCTCAAGTTACACGACGTTTTTCTACTCTTCTTCCTGACCGTTTAATTCCTTGATTACCCTGCCTACTCCCTCAGCCATCGCCTCTTCGAGATCAGCAAGTGCATTGAGATAAGCAATGATATTTTTGTTGACTTGGCCTGAGCTTTCCACCAGCCCACTGAATCCGCCGAAATCAGGGTCCGCATCCGGCAGATCGTGAACTATTTGCGACATACGGACGGCTACGTGGCGTTCGGCGTCGAGAATCCGTGCCATTTGTTCGTGCGTATGGGCCATGTGCTGCAGGACTTTTGTAATTTTACTCTGCACCTTCATGTCTCCTTTGCTCAAACGCCCTGCTACAGCATATGCGGCATCCGCCTTGACGGTGCCGGAGAAGCGCCGCAAGTTGGGCTGGGACATGCCGCAAGATGACCATTAATTTCAATGTTCGAATCCCCGTGTCCGCTTCCGCTTCAAGGTACGGAGAAGGCTGCAAACTGGAGCATATTATTGACAAGGAACAGGACGGCAGACTATGCTTGGCTGAAAATACTTCCTAATGGTGTATGTCCGCATCTATGTACCCGGATTAGAACTGGAGGCAATCTATGAAACTTACAGGTGAACACCTGGACCTATCTCCTCTAAGCGCACCCGAGCTGGCGTTAGCCTTAGAGAATTACGCCGGGCTGGAGCAGGCGCTGGGCCTGAACGTGACGGCAACCGCAACCCTGCTGGACGATGAAGAGATGCGCTATGCGCTGCGGGTCAGGCATGCCAAGGTACTACAGGATGAAGAGAACTACTGCTGGCTGACCATGTGGGCCATCATCCACCGGGAGCAGCAGCAGCTCATCGGCTTCCTGATTCTCAAAGGCCGCCCGAACGAGCAAGGGGAGGTCATCGTAGGTTATGTCCTGGACGAGAGATATCGGGGCCAAGGCTATGCCACAGAAGCGCTGCGGCAGATCACCGCCTGGATCTTCAGCCATCCCGGCGCACGCTGGGTCACTGCAGATACCGAGAAGGACAACCTCGCCTCCCACCGCGTCCTGCAGCACCTGGATGCAGAGCTGTACCGCGAGACCGAGGATTTGTTCTGGTGGCGAATCGCCCGGCCAGCCAGTGACTGATGGCGATATACTGAAGACGTTTAGCTGAGGGCGTTGAGCTGAAGGTTGCTAGCTGGGGCGATATGCTGCGAACGATATGCTGCGAACGATATGCTGGTGGCTGCATGCTTGGGCAATAAGTAGAGACGTTTAGCTGAGACTGCTAGCTGGTGACGATAAGTTGAAGACGTTAAGCTGAGGCTGTAAGCTGGCGGCGATGAGTTGAAGACGTTAAGCTGAGGCTGCATGCTGGCGGCGATGAGCTGGCCGCTGCACTTCCCATCGGGGCAGCTCGAACGACTTTGGATCCCTGCGCCCGCTGGCGGCGGGTTCAGGGGCATTTGTGCCTCATTTCCGCCCAACCCCGAATTTTGCCCGATTCAAGGGTATTAGTGCTCCTCATTTCCGGCCAGCGCCAACTTTCTCCGGATTCAAGTGTATTTGTGCTCTTCATTTCCGCCGAACGCCAACTTTCTCCGGATTCAAGTGTATTTGTACACTTCATTCCAGCTTCCAGCCCACTTCCAGCGAATTCAGAGGGATTTATCCCTTTTATTCCAGCCGACAGCCCATTCCCGGCAAATTCAGAGGGATTTATCCCTTTTATTTCAGCCGCCAGCCCACTTCTAGCGAATTCAGAGGGATTTATCCCTTTCATTCCAGCCGCCAGCCCATTCCCGGCAAATTCAGAGGGATTTATCCCTCTAGTTACCTTTGACCACTCAAGTTTCCTGCCATCCTCAATCTCTTCCTATGTAGACCAACTAATTACTATTCCCTTCCCCCTTCTCTCTACCTCGCCTTCCCCACCTCTCCGCCGCCCTACATTAATCGCCCCCACCAAGCGGAAACGGCTTTGCCTTCCTTTTAATGGACAGTACCGTTTCGGCGAGAAATAGAAGGATAAGTTATCGTGTGAAGCATATAAATTCTTCTATTCCCAAAAAAACGCCGCCCCTCAGGGCAGCGTATCTCTCAGCTTATCTCCGGCTTCGCGCAGAGACTGGAAGGTTCCCGCGTCGCTCCACCAGCCTTGCAGCACATCGTAGCTCAGCTTGCGCTCGGCAGCATACAGGTTGTTCACATCGGTAATCTCCAGCTCGCCTCTTCTGGAAGGTGAAATCCGGCGGATGATATCGAATACTGCTTCATCGTACATATATATGCCTGTAACACAGAATTTTGTCTTCGGCTGCTCCGGCTTCTCTTCAATGTAAGCAATCAGGGAGGCATCGGCGCTGTCAAACACCGGAACCCCGTATCTGCGCGCATCCTCAACAGGCTTCAGGAGCACCTTCGCGGTCCCCGCCGGCTGCTGCAGATAACTCTTCACGTAAGGCTCCAGACTATCCTTGAACAGATTATCCCCCAGCAGCACGACAAACCGTTCTCCCGGCAGGATGAATCCTTCCGCCAGCTCCAGCGCTTCCGCGATGCCGCCTGCCGCCTCCTGGATTTTGTAAGTCAGCGATACGCCGAATTCCGCGCCGCTGCCCAAAAAGTCAGTGTACTGTCCTGCGGACTGTTTGCTGATGACCAGGAGAATATCGGTGATCCCCCCCTGGCGCAGCCGCTCAATCCCGTAGCACACCATAGGGTATTTGCCGACCGGAAGCAAATGTTTGTTCATCAGCCGGGTGAGCGGGTATAGCCTTGTTCCTGTTCCGCCAGCCAGTATGACTCCTTTCACTTACGTTCCTCCTCTTTCTCTACGTCTTTTACCTTCAGCCAGCGGCCTCAGATGAACTGCGACGGGTCCACTTGCCATTTCTCTATAAAAAACCTGCGGTTGCGCTCCACCAGCTCCTGCAATGAGGCGGAATAGACCTCCTTGAAGCTGGCGCTGCCTTCATGATGAACCAGGCAATCTCCGGCAATAAGCAGCCGGTATCCCTGCAGCCGGGCACGGTAGCAGTAATCGTCATCCTCATAATGGCCCGGCGAGAATCGTTCATCGAGCAGGCCGATCGCGTCCATAAGCTGTCTTTTGAATAAAAAGCACAGACCTACAAGCCTTCGGGTCTCCACCCACTTCGCTGCATCGGGAATATTGGCCCGGAGCGCCTCGGCATGGAAGCCTGCAATATCGGTATAGCCGGTCTGCACCTGCTGCCGTCCGCTGGCATAATTCGTCACCGGTCCGACAATTCCTATATCGGGGGCACTGTACAAGGCGCTCTTCAGATTATCCAGCCAGCCTTGCGACACAATGACGTCATTGTTCAGCAGCAGCAGTTCCTCCCCCGCAGCCAGCTGCAGCCCGATATTGCAGGCCAGCGGAAAACCGCGGTTCTCCGGGAGGGAAATGAACGTCAGCTTGCTGGCGCGGCAGTAAGCTTCGGTACCATCATCTGAGGCATTGTCCACTACAATAATCTCATAGGGGGACCGGGTATGCGCTCTGATCGATTCGACGCAGGAACGCAGCAGCCCAAGCCTGTTATACGTAGGAATAATAATGCTCGTCAGTGTCATAGCGCGTTTCTCCAGGCAGCAATCTGCCGGCGGTGCTCCAGCAAATTCTCGGCCGGCAGCTGCCCGCTGCTCTGCTGGTGGGCAATTACGCAGACCAGGGCTTCCGCGTGATCACCGGCAATCAGCTGCTCCATGGCATTGCCGGCTCCCGTGTTCCCCTGGCGCAGCCGGTTATGCTTGATCACATTCACCCCTCCGGCCTTCTCCACCCGCAGCCCGGCCATAATGGAGAGCGCCAGCGCCCGAGGCGGAACCATCAGCTCGCGGTAGCCGATTCTCTCCAGCGCCCGGCGGGATAAGGCATGCGGAACAGCCGTCATGGAGCTTGCTCCAAGTTCAGGGCGTCCCAGAACCTGATTCAGGTAGAGCTTGCAGCGGGTAACCGCATCACTTAGCCCGAAGGGGGGCAGGAGCGGATCAAGGTCATTGAGCGCCACATCCACCCCCCGGTCCACCGCAGCCACAAAAGAGGACAGCTGCCCGGCGGAGATCACCATATCCCCGTCCAGAAACAACAGGATATCTCCCCGGCTGAGCTTGGCGCCAAGAGAACGCCCTACATCATGTCCGGCAGATTCCGGAATGTACACTATACTCGCCTGAGCGCATAGCCGGGTCCGCTGAAAGCTGCGGTCATTACATCCATTGAGCACAACAATAATTTCTTGCGGCTTCAGGCGTTCCACCTGCTCCAACAGCTTCGGCAACGTCTGCTCCTCATTCCTGGCCGAGATAATTACCGACAGCGAACCCTGCGATGCCGGCAGGGTCAGATCCCTCCGCCCGGAAGCGGTCTTCCGCTTGGAGCGGGAGAGGCCAGGGCCCGCCGCCGCAGGCTTGTTGCGGCGCTTCGCGGACCGCCGCTTAGCCGCGCCTCCACGCACTACTGCGCTGCGTCTGGCGGCGCGCCCTGTAGAGCTGCTGCTTCCAGGCGCAGTACGCCCCGCTGAAGACCGGCCGCTGACGGATACTTCCCGCGCTCCCATCATCTCACCATCTCCCTTCGCCGGATGCCGTCCCCGAAGCCTGCCCGGCCGCCCTTGCGTTCCAGCACCATTGCTACGGCATCCAGGTGGTCTCTGAGGATAGCCTCCTGCAGAAGATCACTGCCGCTGCGCTTCCGGCGGACCGCATTCATCCTGCCCACAGGCACGTTATGCACTGCCTTCACCACCAGGCCCTCCAGCACCGCCTGCGCATGTGCGAGCGGCGGCCTCGACAGCAGACTGCTGCCCAGGACATCCAGCGCCCTGCGGCTAATCGCATGAGGAACGGCGGTCAAGGAGCAGCCCTTCAGCTCAGACCTTCCGAGCAGAAGATTCAGCACATGCTTGGATAACACCACCGGATGCGGAAATCTGCTGCGGACCGGGCCGGAATAATCATTCAAGGCCAGATCCGCTCCGCCGCTGACCGCGGTCACGAAGGGACGCAGCTGCGGGGCGGGGATCACCAGATCCCCGTCTGTGAACAGCAGAACCGCTCCCTTCGCCGCCGCCGCGCCTACGCTTCGCCCGACATCGTGTCCGAGCGGCTGTTCATACACAATTACGTTAGCTCCGCAGGAGCGCGCAATATCTGCGGTCTGATCCGCAGAACCGTTAACAATCACAATAACCTCACAGCGGGGATGAACGCCTCTGGCTCCGGCAATCACTGCGGCAATCGTCGCCGCCTCATTCATGGCCGGAATAATAACCGACACCTCAGGCTGCGGATGATTCACCGCAGGCGGCAGTGCAGCAGGCCGTACCGGCCTTGCCACCGGCCGCCGTGCTGTCCGGGTTGCCCGCCGCCCCGTGCGGCGGGCAGATGCTCCTTTTCTTTTCATGCTCATCCACCTTCCTTCACAGGGCTGCTCCCGGGCTGAGGGTTACACCATAGTCTATGTATCCCGCCACTCCCGGTAACGGCAAGTGTCTCCCTGAGCGCAGATAATTGGACAAATGCCGCTATGCGCCTCCGCCCGGCTGCCTTGCTTGTCCAATCAGCAGATTCATTCCGCCACCCGCCCCGGAAGAAATCGAAGGGAACCAGCTATCTCAGCAGCAAGCAATAGTAGGATAATGTATAGCGTCATGCCTATAAATGCTGGCGTAATCATGCACAAAATCACCCTGCGGGTGAACGATGCTAATGCCTCTCTCACCAGCCGTTTTTAAGGAGCAGTAATGTTGCACTTTTTTCAGGATTTCTCTATACCTTTTACGGGTTGAAGTACATTGTTGCATTATTTGCACAAATTTCGGTGTTTAGGGCAAGTTAGCGCTGAATTTGTTGCAGTTCGTGCAGGATTTCAGCATTGACCGCTTCTTTGGAGCAGTATTGTTGCATTATTTGCAGGATTCCTCTTAAAATGTTACTGCTTGTGATGTATGGGGCCTTCCCTCCGCACAGCGGCACAAAAGGCGCAACCCACGGCTGCGCCCCATGTACAATCTATTGTGCCCTGGATCAATCAATCAAAAGCACGATGCTCCACAGCAGGTTTGACCAGCGGAGTGCCGAGCGCGATCCACGACAGCACGCCATAGAAATGCTGGGTCTCGCGCAGCCGTACCACCTCAATCGTCGCTCCTCCGCCCGTTCTGTTCTTAAGCGAGGCATGGAAGTACGGCTGGTTAGCCATGGCAACCAGCACATAGCCGGTATGGCCGAAGCTCTCGTCAAAAGAAACCGTCACCTCCACACTATCCGCCTCACCATTGAACATGAACGCCGTCATCCCGAACTGCTGCAAAACATCGCGATTCCCGACACTCTGCACCGGATGGAAGGACAGATGCTCCGCATTGACTGATCCGGGCGCCAGATGATCCCCGTTCACTGCACCCTGAGCAATATGATGGCTCTGGATGCTGTCTTCTTCCAGATGCCGGGACTGGACGGCAAAGGGAGCGATTTTGGCAGCCTTCACCGCCTCATCCTGCAGTTCAGAGCTTCCTACCGCACCTTCAGCCAGATGGCCGGTGCCGACGCTGTGAATCGCAAGCTTCGCTCCGTTGACACTATGGTCCGGGAGCAGCTCTGAGGTCAGCGCATCCTCGGCCAGATGCTCCAGGCCGATGCTGCCAGGACGGATATGGCGCCCGTCAACGATTCCGGGAGACAGATGGCCCCCGTAGATGCTGCCCGGAGCCAGATGATTAGGCCCCACCGCTCCTGGCGCCAGCTTGCTGCCGTCTATGCTGCCTTCTCCCAGCAGCTCAGAGGTCAACGTGCCCTCGGCCAGATGCTCCCGCTGGATGCTGCCCTCACGCAGATGGCCGCTATCCACTGAATCAGGCGCCAGATGATCCCCGCTCACCGCACCCTGAGCAATGTGGTAGCTCTGCACGCTGTCCTCTTCAAGATGCCGGGACTGGATGGCGAAGGAAGCGATTTTGGAACCATCCACTGCCTCATCCTGAAGCTCTGAGCTTCCCACTGCGCCTTCCGCCAAATGCCTGGTTCCAATGCTGTGAGGAGCAACCTTCCCCCCTGTAATACTGCCATCTTGCAATAGCTCGGAAGTCCGCGCATTCTCGGCCAGATGCTCCAGGCCAATGCTGCCGCCTCGGATATGACGCCCGTCAACGGTTCCGGGAGCCAGATGGCCTCCGTAGACGCTGACCGGTGCCAGATGGTTAGATCCGACAGCTCCTTGCGCCAGCTTGCTGCCGTCTATGCTGCCTTCTCCCAGCAGCTCTGAGGTCAGCGTGCCCTCGGCCAGATGCTCCCGCTGGATGCTGCCCGCACGCAGATGGCTGCTATCCACTGAATCAGGCGCCAGATGATCTCTGTTCACTGCACCCTGAGCAATATGATGGCTCTGGATGCTGTCTTCTTCCAGATGCCGGGACTTGATGGCAAAGGAAGAGATTTTAGAGCCATCCACCGCTTCATCCTGAAGCTCGGAGCTTCCCACTGACCCTTCTGCCAGATGCCTGGTTCCAATGCTGTGAGGAGCAAGCTTCTCCCCTGTAATACTGCCGTCCTGCAAAAGCTCGGAGGTCCGGGCATCCTGTGCCAGATGCTCCAGGCTGATGCTGCCGGGACGGATATGACAGCTATCCACAGCTTCTGGCGCCAGGTGACCTCCGTAGATGCTGCCGGAAGCCAAATGGATAGAGCCCACAGAACCTGCGGCCAGCTTGCTTCCACTAATACTGCCATCCGGCAGCAGCTCCGCACTTCTGGTTTCCTCCGCGAGATGCGCCAGCCGGATAATTCCAGGCCCCAAATGGCGATCCCGGATTACTCCGCCTGCAAGATGTTCTGCGTTCACGCTCTGCGGCTGGAGATGCTGCGAACCCACTGCGCCTTCAACCAGCTTGCTTCCACCTATACTGCCATCCGGCAGCAGCTCTGCACTTCTGGTTTCCTCCGCAAGATGCGCCAGCCGGATAATTCCTGAGCCCAAGTGATGCTCCTGGATGGATCTACCGGCAAGATGTTCTGCGTCCACGCTCTGCGGCTGGAGATGCTGCGAATCCACTGCGCCTTCGGCCAGCTTGCTTCCACCTATACTGCCATCCGGCAGCAGGTCCGCACTTCTCGTTTCCTCTGCCAGATGCGCCAGCCGGATAATTCCTGAGTCCAAATGACGCTCCTGAATTACTCTGTCTGCAAGATGATCTGCGTCCACGCTCTGCGGCTGGAGATGCTGCGAATCCACTGAACCTTCAGCCAGCTTGCTTCCACCTATACTGCCATCCGGCAGCAGGTCCGCACTTCTCGTCTCCTCTGCCAGATGCGCCAGCCGGATAATTCCTGAGCCCAAATGACGCTCTTGAATCACTCCGCCCGCAAGATGCTCTGCATCCACGCTCTGCGGCTGGAGATGCTGCGAATCCACTGCGCCTTCGGCCAGCTTGCTTCCGCCTATACTGCCATCCGGCAGCAGGTCCGCGCCCCGCGTATCGGAAGCCAAATGACTGAGCTGAATGCTGCCGGCGCGGATATGCCGGCTGCTTACTGCATCCGCAGCCAGGTGGCCGCCATACACACTGCCTGCAGCCAAATGGAAGGCCCCTACCACTCCCGCCCCCAGCTTGCTGCCTGCGATGCTGCCATCCGGCAGAAGATCCGCGCTGCGCGTCTCTTTGGCCAGATGGGCCAGCGTAATCTCTCCGGCACCGATATGCCGGGCTTCCACCGCTCCCTGCGCCAAATGAACGGCCTGAACACTCGCTTCAGCCAAGTGAACCGACTCTACAGCACCCGCTGCCAGCTTCTCTGCGCCAATGCTTCCGTCGGGCAGTAGGTCCGCACTGCGGACCTCATCTGCCAGATGCGCCAGGCTAATGCCGCCATCCGCGAGATGCCGCCCTTCCACTGAGGCCTCAGCCAGCTCGCTTCCGCCTACACTGCCAGGAGTGAGATGACGGGAAGCTACAGCCCCCTCGGCCAGCTTGGTGCCGCTGATGCTGCCATCCTGAATCTGGATCGATGAGACAGAGCTTGAAATAAGATGTCCGTTGCCGATCGACATCGGCCGGATATGTGCTCCGCCCACGCTGCCAGCCGCCAAATGTCTGCCTTGCACAGACGTATCCTTAAGCGAATCCGGGCCGACCGCGCCTGCCGACAGATGCTCAGTCTGCACTGCTGAGGCTGCCAGCTTCTCCGCGCTTACACTGCCGTCCGCCAGCTTAATTGAAGTGACGGCCAGATCACCGAGTTTATCCGTTGAGACACTCTCCGGCGATAGCTTCAGCGAAGTGACTGCATAGTCGGCCAAATGATGCGGCTGTACAATCGCAGCAGTGAGATGGGCCTCCTTGACGGCACCGGAGGACAGCTTATCTGCCGTTACCGAACCGGATTGCAGCGCGGATGAAGTCACACTGCTGTCTCCCAGATGCCGGCGTTCTATGGCACCGGATGCCAGATGACCAGCATCTACAGCCTCCTCCTGCAGCACCCGTCCGCTGATGCTGCCATCCGCCAGGTGCTTCTCCTCCACGGCGCAGACCGCAATATGCTCTCCGCTGACCGCTTCTTTTGCCAGAATCGTCCCCCCGACCGCGCCCGTGGCCAGCTTGGCGGTAATGATGCTGCCGTCCGCCAGCTTGGCTGCAGTAATACTCTGGGGGCTAATATGCTCTCCTGTAACGGATTCATACCCCAGTTGTTCTTCCGTAACTGCTCCTTTGGCCAGATGGCCGGTCAGGACGGAATGCTCCTGCAGCTGGACTGAGCCTACAGACTCTGCGGCCAGATGAGAATGATCCACGGCCTCGCGCTGCAAATGTGCCGATGTGACAGCCTGCGCGGCAATCTGTGCGCTGCGCACTGCGGATTTCGCAATATGGCGCGTCATCACGGCTTCGTCAGCCAGCTTATGGGCCAGAATGCTCTGATCCGCAATTTTGGAAGAGGTAACCGCCTGCTCAATCAGCTGTGTAGTCCCTACCGCACCGTCCGTCAGCTTCACAAAAGAAATGCTGCGGTCTGCCAGATGACGGCTGCCGATTTCACCTTCGGCAATATGGTCGGCATGGATGCTCTCCGGGTTAATGTGCTGGCTGCGGATAGCCTTCGCCGCGATCTGCCGGGACCCGGTTGCCCCGTCTGCGAGATGCCCGCTCTCAATAATACCGGGCTGCAGCTGCTCCTTGCCGATCAGGCGCGCCGCCAGCTGCTCCCGTCCAATGGCGCCCGGTGCCAGATGCTTGGCAGTAATGACGCCTTCCCCCACATGCCGGCTCTCGATCACCGCATCACCCAGCTTGACACCGCTGATCTCGCCATCGGCGATTTTGTCGGCAGACACCGCTTCGTCAGCCAGCTTAGAGCGGTCAATACTGCCGTTACTGAGATGGCGGCTGTCAATGCTGCTGCTGAGAATCTTCTCACCAGTGACCGCCCCATCGTCCAGCAGCTCCGCTGTGATAATGAACTCACTGAGATGTCTGCTGCTAATGGCACCGTCGGCAATATGTCCTCCGCTGATCATCCGGTCTGCCAGCTTCTCCGGGCCGACGCTGCCATCCTTCAGCTTCTCGCCGCCGATGGAGTGATCCAGCAGCTTGCCCCCGCTGACACTGCTCTCCGCCAGATGCTCACCGGTAATGGACTCCGGCGCTATCTTCGAGGAGGTAACCGACCGGTCCGCAAGGTTGATGCTCTGCACCGCATAGTCCTGCAGCCAGGGTGTGCCGATGATGCCATGCTTTAGTCTGGACCCGTCAATGGTCCGTGGAGCAATCTTGGCACCGGTGACGGCGCCATCGGACAGATCATCGGTGTATACGGGCTGCAGGCGTTCTTTTTCCGGTGGAGCTGTTACCTCCGCTTCTGGCAGGGCAACAGTGCCTTCCTGCTGGCGCCCCTCTTCCGTCACGGCTTCCTGTTTCCCCTCCGGTGCAAGCACAATCTGCTGGAGTGGCGCGGTCACTTCCAGCATCTCCACCCCGCTCACCTGCAGGGCAAGGTCTTCTCCCTCTGCCACTTCCGTCCATTCCAGTTCCTGGTTTTTTTGTGTTTTGGGACTGCTGTCTAGCATGCTAAGTTCAGTCGTATCGGGATTATCCACGTAATAGAGCGGTCTTTTGGAACTGCGCTGCTGTTTTCGTTTGGGACTCTTCACTAGCAGTCTCCTCCTTCCATCTGTTGTATCTTCTAGGCATCATATGCAGCAGCATGGGCGGATGACACCCTTCCCCTTGCCAGTAATCCAATCTTCTCCTTTCAAAAAAGGGCATCTGCCGCCGCGCATCCGTCCAACCCTTACAGGCACGTACATACATACAATGACAGGAGACATAAAAACAGCCGGGAAGTACTTCAAGATAACAGGAGGAACGAACATGGGGCAAAAGCTCGTTGGGATACTGCTAAATGCCGCTATGCACGGGGGCGTTCCCCGGTTAAAAACCGGACAGGAATCTCTGGCCAACTACGAAGAGGCCGCCGCCGCATACGGATTAACCCCTTGCTTTGTGAAGCTGTCCGACATCGACGTGGCGTCCGGCTTCAGCAGTGTCTATATGAAGAAAGGTCCGCAAGGCTACCGCAGACAAATCGTCCCTACGCCGGAGGTCATCCACAACCGGGCAATCTATGATCCCCGCAGCACCGGCGTCGAGCGCCTGCTCCGGCAGGGAATTCAGGTCTATAACAGCTGCAACCGCTACGGCAAGGATCAGATTCACGGCCTGCTGGAGCGCAGCCGCGAACTGCAAGCTTATCTGCCGGTCACTGCAAGCGGACTCTCCGGTCTGAGGGAGATGATGGGCCGCTACCCGGATCTGATCCTCAAGCCTTGCCGGGGCAGCGTGGGTAACGGTGTGATGCGGCTCACCCGCAGCGGCGAAGGGCGCTGGCTCTGGAGCTACTCTCTCTCTGGCTCAAGACGCAAGGTTAGCAGAGCCGTTAACCCGGACGCCCTTCCCCGGGTCCTCCGCGCCCGGCTCTCTTCTGTGCCCTATCTGGTCCAGGAACGGATTCCGCTGGCTGAGATTAACGGACGCCCCTTTGACCTGCGTGTCACGGTACAGCGGGGCTGGGGCGGAGCGTGGCAGGTCACCGGCCTTTTCGCCAAGCTGGCTGCGCCCGGCGGCTTTGTATCGAACATTGCCAGAGGGGGCGAAGCCCTGAAGTCCTCTTTTGCCCTGGAGCAGGCATTCCCTGGAGAAGAGGCAGCCAGAATCCGTATGTCCGTCCTCTCCCTCAGTCTCGCCATCGCCCGTGAGCTGGAGAAGAGTCTGCCGGGGCTGGCCGATATCGGTCTGGACATCGGTGTCACGAAGCACGGACATCTGTATTTCATTGAATGCAACGGGCGCGACCAGCGTTACGGCTTCCAGAAGGCCGGACTGCGCGGGGTATGGAAAGACAGCTACCGCCAGCCTATGGGCTATGCCAGATATCTGTACGAAGAAGCATTAAGAATGAACTCTTATTGATTTGTCTCCTATTCTATGTCAATATAATGCAGAGCGGGTGGAGTCCCTTTGGCACGGGATAACACTGCTGCATGATGGAAGGGAGATGGGCATGGTTAAACAATTGCTGCGGCTGATGACCGAGCTATCCTCGCACAGATGGCTTTCCAGGTTGATGGGGGCTTTATCCCACAGCAGACTCAGCCGCCTTATGATTCCGGTATTTATTCGTTCCTATCAGATTCCTGCCGCCGAGGCGGAGAAGGCTGCCGGAGAATACCGTACACTGAATGAATTCTTCAGCCGCCGCCTGAAGCCGGGGACGCGCCCGGTGGCCAGCGGTGAGCATGCCGTAGCCAGTCCCGTGGACGCGATGATTACGGCAATGGGCGAAATCAACTGCGGCACGATAATGAATGTGAAGGGGCAGGATTATACGCTGGAGGATTTGCTTAATCACTCGCCACACCTCGAACTGTACAAGAAAGGCTATTATTTCGTCCTCTACTTAAGCCCTACCGATTATCACCGGATTCACTCCCCGTTAACCGGACAGCTCCGGGAGAGCGATTATATCCGCGGACGGGCTTACCCCGTGAATGATTTCGGCATGCGCCATATGAAGAGTGTCCTGAGCCGTAACGAACGGCTGATTACTTATATAGCCGGCAGCTATGGCGAGACCGCCGTGGTCAAGGTAGGCGCAATGAATGTGAGCAGTATCCGCTACACCGATGAGACGGCCAGAGAATGGCAGCGCGGCGACGACCTGGCATATTTCGAATTCGGTTCCACGGTAGTCCTGCTGATGGAGAGCGGCACCTTCACCCCTCGCCCCGGGCTTGCCCCGGATACGAAGGTGAAGATGGGCGAGCTGCTGGGAGAGATGCGGCGGCCGGTGTAAGAACAGGCGCTTCCAGCCTGCATAACGATGCTTAATCTATAGAATAACCCCCGCCTAAGGACACGAAGCCGTGTACCTTGGGCGGGGGTTATTTGGACTGTAATGAGGCTTCCAGGTGGGCGCATGCTTGCGTCCGCCGGAGCTTTTTAACGGATAAAGGTGTACCTTACGCGCTCCGATTTCCGGAAGTAGGCTGTCCATAACGCACAGGTGAATAATGCTCTAATCAGATAACGCACTGCTGAACGCAGCGCCGCTCCGGTTACTCCGTAACCTTGCTCTGGTTCGCCACCTCGCGGGCCTTCTGCTGCACCTCTTCCGGTTCGCCTAGATAGAAGCGGCTGATTGGCTTCACATCGTCGTCGAGCTTGTAGACCAGCGGAACGCCGGTCGGGATATTGAGATCCAGCAGTGCGGTCTCGTCGATATCCTCCATGTACTTGATCAGGGCCCGCAGTGTGTTGCCGTGCGCCGAGATCAGAACCCGCTCCTTCTTGCGGATCAGCGGTACAATCCGGTTGGTCCAGAAATCTCCAACCCGGTGCACGGTATCCTCCAGGCTCTCGCCGCGCGGGATGTCACCCGGACGCACTTCCTTGTAGCGGATATCATGTCTGGCATAACGCGGATCATCCGGCTCCAGCATCGGAGGGCGGACCGAGAGGCTGCGCCGCCAGATATGGAGCTGCTCCTCACCGTATTTAAGGGCCGTTTCACTTTTGCTGAGGCCCTGCAATGCACCGTAATGGCGCTCATTCAGCTTCCAGGATTTCTGCACAGGAATCCACAGCAGGTCCATCTCATCCAGCACATAGTTCAGCGTCTTGATCGAACGCTTCAGCACCGAGGCGAACGCCAGATCGAAGGTGTATCCGTTCTCCTTCAGCAGCCGGCCCGCTTTCTTGGCCTCCTCCACGCCCTTATCCGTCAGATCGGGATCACTCCAGCCCGTAAACAGATTCTGCCGGTTGTATTCACTCTCGCCATGCCGTATCAGAACGATTTCGTACATAAGTATTCTCCTTCTCCCGTGTATGATTGGCTTCTCTTGCTTCTATTCTGTCACAGCGCAGTGTGCGCTTCAACTTCAGGCCTGCCTTGCGGACTGGGAAGCCGCTATTTCAGCTATTCTGCCTGATCACGGAGGGCAAGCGGACTCAGATGCTCTTAAGTTAGCCCATACGCCTCTATTTCAGCCCCAATCAGTCAGATAACGGCCTCTGAGTCCGCAGCGGGGGGAATAAGTGACTTTTTCGCAAAATAAGGTCCGCACAGTCCGCATAGCGCACATGGTACACTTATCACACATAGCACACGTAGCACATAGCACACATAGCACACGTAGCACATAGCACACATAGCACACGTAGCACATAGCACACATAGCACACATAGCACACATAGCACACGTAGCATACATAGCACATCAAGCACCCAAAGCATACCCAGCATATCTAGCACCCGAGGTACCTATACCACACTCAGCACGATGCTCCCCCGCCGCTTCAGCGGATCTCTGACGGGCTCTTCCCGGTATGCTGCTTGAACTGGCGGCTGAAAAAGAAGATGTCCCTGTAGCCGAGCGCATCCGCCACCTCCGTGACGTTCATGCCCGCATACAGCAGCAGATGCTGAGCCCGTTCAATCCGTGCGCGGATCACATAGGACTGGACCGAGGAGCCGGTGATCTCCTTGAACTTGATCGAGAAGTAACGCGGGGACAGCCCCGCCCGGGCGGCCAGATCCTCTACCCGGTGCGCTGCTCCGGGATGCTGGCTGACATAGTTGGCGACCTCGTGGATCACCTCCGCCAGCTGGTTGCTGACATGGCGCTCGACCGGCCTTGCCTGATCCTGCCGCAGCAGATGAATCATGAGCTGCTTCAGAATCAGACGGCCCTCCTCCTCCGCAGCATAGGTCTGCACCAGGAACAGCCGGACATAGCGGGCCAGCAGATGCTCGAATTCCACCGTCTCGCTCAGCTCATGGTAGAACGCAGGCACCTCGGTCACCTCTTCGGTAACATCGAAGTGAATATATGTAAGCACAAGCGGCTTTTGCGGATTATGTGTGGCGCTGGTATAATCCCCCGG
The DNA here is from genome assembly GCF_038006885.1 of Paenibacillus sp. FSL R7-0302. NCBI lineage: Bacteria > Bacillati > Bacillota > Bacilli > Caryophanales > Paenibacillaceae > Paenibacillus > Paenibacillus sp. FSL R7-0302. The sequence goes on along the minus strand of NZ_JBBOWB010000001.1, from coordinate 557,578 downwards.
GCGGAACAGGAAGCAGCTTCCCTTCCCTACCTGATAGGGCACTCCACCGCGCACAACAGTCCCCTCCCCGCTCCAGACGTAGAATAAATCGTAATTTTGCAGCGGCTTCTCTCTTTTTTGCCACTTCCAGCCCGGTTCACAGACAATCTTCGCCAGAGCCGGGAGGATTACAAAAGAGGATGGCGATGCATGCAGCATATGATTCCCTCCTATAGATATAGCGTAAGCTTACTTTTCATAATACCTTGTCCGGTTCCCATTTGTACATCTTCCGGGCTACGTATGGGGACGGGACGCCGCTTCGTTTCCAAAACTATTTATGAAAACGCAGCATTCCTAAGTGACGGCGGCAATCCGCGGTGTTATAATGTTAGGCAATGTTAGCGTATATATCCCAGAAGAATACCGGAAGGATGAAACTGATGAATCCACTGGCTGGACAATTGAATGACAGCATCAAGGCAGGCAATGAACATGTATACGATATGCTCTCAAGTCTCGGTAAAGCGATTTATTTTCCCAAAGAGGGTATTCTGAGCCAATCTGCAGAGGCCACGGCTCATGCCAAAAAGTATAACGCCACCATCGGGATTGCTACCGAGAACGGGTTGCCGATGCACCTTGGCGTGATCCAGGATAAGCTCTCCGCTTACAGTCCCAAAGACCTCTACGGCTACGCACCTCCAGCAGGTAAGCCTGAGCTTCGCTCCGTCTGGCGGGAGAAGATGCTGCGGGAGAATCCGTCGCTTGAAGGCAAGTCTTTCAGTAATCCAGTCGTCACGAATGCGCTGACCCACGGGCTTAGCATCGTTGCCGATCTGTTCGCAGAGCAAGGGGATGCCGTCATTTATCCGGACAAAAACTGGGAGAACTACGAGCTGACCTTCGGCATCCGCCGCCAGACTGAAACCGTAAATTACCCGCTCTTCACGGAGGATATGAGCTTCAACAGCGAAGGGCTGCTGGATGCCCTGCTGGCCCAGAAGGACCGCGGCAAAGCCATCGTCCTCCTTAATTTCCCGAATAATCCAACCGGATATACGCCAGGCCTTGCAGAAGGCGAGGCCATTGTTGCCGCTATCCTGCGTGCTGCCGAAGAAGGCGTTAATGTGGTAGTGGTCAGCGATGATGCTTATTTCGGACTCTTTTTCGAGGATTCACTCAAAGAATCTCTATTCGGCAAGCTGGCGAATCTGCACCCGCGCGTACTGGCGGTCAAGATTGACGGAGCCACCAAAGAAGAATTCGTCTGGGGCTTCCGCGTCGGCTTCATCACCTACGCTTCGGAGAACAAAGAGCTGCTGGCAGCCCTGGAGCAAAAAACACTGGGCATTATCCGCGCCACTATCTCCAGCGGAGCACATCCATCGCAGACCTTTGTCCTGGACGCGCTGAAGGCGCCGGAATTCGCCGCACAAAAGGAAGAGAAGTTCCAGATCATGAAAGGCCGGGCCAACAAAGTGAAGGCGCTGCTGGACAGCGGTAAATACGGCGATGATGTATGGACGTATTATCCGTTCAACTCCGGGTACTTCATGTGCCTGAAGCTCTTTACCGTCTCTGCGGAAGATCTGCGGCTTCACCTGATCCACACCTACGGCCTGGGCACCATCGCCCTTGGCGAGAGCGACCTGCGCATTGCCTTCTCCTGTATCGAGGAGGATCAGCTGGAAGATCTGTTCGATCTGGTCTATGCGGGCATCCGTGATTTGGAGAAGGCCTGATCATCCGCCTTTGCATACCTGCATCAGTCCCGGAATGCCGGGGCTGATTTTTTTGCCCGGTGCTACGGCATTGGCCTATACACGTTCTGCCCTCCGCACATACAATACGATGTACTCAAGTACAACAACTCACACGCGAAAGGGGAATGAACATGAGCGAAGAAGTTAGAGGCGGATACGGATACGGCGGCGGGTTCACAAGCACTGGAGCGATTCTGGTTCTCTTTATCCTGCTGGTCATCATCAGCCGTTCACTCTTTGTCTAACAGGGAGTGAGTCCCCTGGAGGGAGCTGCGTGCTCTCTCCGATCCACGTGTTATAGCATTCCCTGCCACACCTGATATGAAGAGGGAATTCCCTTTTATACATTCTTATCTTCTGAAAATGGCCTCAGACTCCGCATCCGCGAGAGTCTGAGGCCATTTGTGTTAAGCATACCCGTTTGCGGGTACGCCTTGTCGGCTGCGGCAATCTGTTCTACAGGTCATCTTCATCCACACGCGCTTCCTTGCGGGTGGAGCTTACCTTGAACAGATACGCCAGCAGGAATCCGCAGGCGAAGGTGCCCAGCACTTCCAGCGGGCGCTGCCCGGCCTGAAGCAGGAGCGGCAATCCGGTCAGCAGCGCCAGGACCAGATGGACCCGGAATACAAACTGGATCGTTCCCTTGCCCTTGCTGCCCTCCGGCAGCGGGTAGACGGTCAGCCAGAACGATTCGCTGTGCAGCTTGCGCAGCGCCGTCAGCTGAATGCCCATCAGGAAGAGGAAGAATACATAGATGCCGATGCCGAGATAGCTGGCTTGCATCATCCACACCAGGAACAGGTCCAGCACAGCCATCCGCAGGACGATGCCGAAGACATCACCCCGGGCGAAGCTTTTGGTCAGGAGGAACCGGTAGGCGGAATCCCGCTGCCAGCTCAGACCGCTGCCCCAACGTGACAGATAACGGCGGGCATAGACCCGCTGCTCGCGTCCCGGCACATCGACGAACCAGCCGAGGACCATTAGCGCCCGGGTCCCCTGGTTCTTCTCCATGGTGATCAGGCGTTCCCACGGAACAGCGTGCCGGCCGGGAACGGCCAGCGCGGCCGCATAGGCTGCGGCCAGAATCAGGATGAAGATCAGGGCGCGCATGGATGGCTGCCATAACCAGGCGCCAACCATCAGAGCGCCGACTGCCCAGCGCAACAGGTTATAGCCTGCGGCAGCAGGGCGGGAGAGCATCGCCGTCTCCCGCCATAACCCGTAGCTGGATAACAGCTTGACCAGAATCAGCACCAGCAGGGTAGCCAGCAGACCTCGCGGTGACTCCTCGGTGCGTATGTACAGCGGCCATAATGTAATGAGGATAAAGGCCAGTCGCAGAATCTTCCACACATTGCCGCTGATCCAGGACGGGGCGAAATACTCTCTCATCCGGTGGCCCTGCGGCAGCAGGAAGATCGTATCCGGGGTCTGCAGATACGTCCGGAAGCTGCTGTGTACCGCTGCAAGCACCAGCAGGACGAACATAATCCAGCGGATCGGTAGGCCAGGCGGAATATCGCGCAGCAGCGCTGTGTACCAGGCGGAGAAGATGATCAGCACCAGCAGGAACACCATGGCGACACCGCTCTGAATGATATACCCCATATAAGGGACCAGGCTTCCTGTGAACCGGCTGCGCCGCTGCCGGCGCAGCTCCTTCAAATCCATATCATTTCCCTCCTTGAACCAGCTCGTAGAACAGCTGCTCCAAATTCAAGCCCTGCCGCCCGGCCTTCGCGGTCATCTCGGCGAGGGTTCCCTCCGCAATCACCTTGCCGCCGTGCAGCACAATGAACCGGTCACAATAGTTCTCAATCGTAGAGAGAATATGCGAGCTGAGCAGAATTGAAGCTCCCGACTTCTTCAGGTCCAGCATGAAATCCAGCAGGGAGCGGATACCCAGCGGGTCGAGGCCGAGGAACGGCTCGTCGATGACATACAGGGCCGGACGCGCTACGAATGCGCACATAATCATCACCTTCTGCTTCATGCCCTTGGACAGATGAGAGGACAAGGTATCCATCTTGTCCTCCATATTGAAGAGTGCAGCCAGCTGGCTGGTGCGTGATTCATAATCACTGCGCTCCACGCCATACGCTCTGGCAGTGAATTCCACATGCTCACGAACCGTCATTTCCTCATAGAGCAGAGGAGATTCCGGCACGAAGGACAGCGCACTGTGGTAGCTCTCAGGATCGCTGCTGCGCGTCTTCCCTTGTACCGTAATCTCACCCTTATGCGGGGACATTAGTCCCAGGATATGCTTCATCGTGGTGCTCTTGCCTGCACCGTTCAGTCCGATTAACCCAACCATCTCACCGGGCTGCACCTGCAGGCCAATGTCATGCAGCACCGGCTTGTTCAGGCTGTAGCCTCCGCTGAGGCCCGTAATTTCCAATACGGGAGCTGTATTCATTGACCGTCACCTCTCGGGGTTTTGTTCTTGAGCCATTTCGGGGCTCCCTTATTCTTGCGGTTCTGCTCCCGCTCCGCCTGGCTGCGGGCCTTGCCCCCGGGCCCCGCCGCGCTGCGCGTGCCGGCGCTCACTCCCGGCCGGTGCTGCCCGCGCCGCACCGTAACCCCACTACCTCCAGCCGCTGCGCCCGGCTGGCCTGCCGGCGCTTCGCCGCCGCTCCCTCCGGCTGCTGTTCCAGCCGCCTCGCTGCGCACCTGCGGCTTGCCGGTGCGCGGCGCTGCAGTTCCGCCGCGCGGTTCAGCCCCTTCGCGGCGCTCCTTCGCGCCGCCGCTGCGCAGCTCAGCGCGTCCGCCTTCCGCCAGCGCCTTGCCGAAGGCCATCTCCCGCTCGTCCAGCTGGATATCCAGCTCGCGGGCGAATTTGCGCATGATGAACGTCTGCTGCTCCGTAACGATCGTTACGGATAAGCCGCGTTTACCCATGCGCCCGGTCCGTCCGGCACGGTGGACATAGTGCTCGGAGTCAAAGGCCGGATCGAAGCTGACGACAAGCGTCAGATTCTCAATGTCCAGGCCCCGCGCTGCTACGTCACTGGCGACCAGCACCTTGAGTTTGCCGTCCCGGAAGCGGGTCAGCACGTTTGCGCGCGTCACCTTGTCCGCATCTCCATAGAGCGCAGCAGCCGGAAGCCCCAGATGGTTCAGCTTCGCAGTCACTTCAGCGATGTCGTCCGTAGCGTTCACGAACACAATGGCCCGGTCCGGCTTGTAGTGGCGGATGACCCGGCGCAGCATATCGATCTTGTTCCGCTCCTCGCACACCACATAGTGATGCTCCAGGCTCGCTGCGGTCATCATCTCCGGTTCAATGCCCACCTCCGCCGGATTCTTCATTTCCCGGTTTGCCAGCAGACGGGTCTCCGGTCCAATGGTGGCTGACAGCATGACCAGCTGCCGCGTACGCAGCGCACTACTGACGATCTTCGTCACTTCGCCCGCACCGCTAAGCTGGAACATCTGATCTGCCTCATCGAGAATAATCGTGCTCACCTCGTGCATCTTGAGCTTGCGCAGCCCGATCAGCTCACGTATGCGTCCCGGGGTGCCTACCACCAGATGCGGATGCTCACGCAGCTTGTCAATCTGGCGCTTGATCGCCGCTCCGCCAATCAGCCCCATGGCCCGGATGCCCCGGTGTGCCCCGTAGCGCTCCGCTTCACGGAGAATTTGCATCGCCAGCTCCTGGGTTGGGGCCAGCACCAGCTTTTGCAACGATTTCGAGTCCGGGTTAATCCCTTGCAGCAGCGGCAGCAGATAAGCCAGTGTCTTGCCTGTTCCTGTCTGGGATGCGGCCAGAACATCTCTTCCTTCCAGCAGAAGCGGAATCGTCTGCTCCTGTACAGGGGATGGTTCAGTAATGCCGAACTCAGACAATCGGGCAGCAAGGTCCTCCTGGATGCCGATAGCCACAAAAGAAGCTTTATTCATAATAGGGTTTCATCCTTTTCACTTAAGATAATATGTTCATTATATGCCAAAAAGGCCTCTCCACCAAATGGAAGGCCATAAAATCTAAGTTGGGGCCGTATTTAACACGGTCATACCAACCTGTATACCAAAGGGGGACAAGCCGTTCACGCCACAGACGGTAATTATGATCTATACTTATCTGGTCATTTTCTGTTCATCAGGTTATAGGTCAGCTTGTCTGCCAGCCGCGGGAACAGGCCATAGAGCCGGATGCCGAAGCCTGCCAGACCGGGCAGATCCACTTCCTCTTTGCCCTTGTCCATCAGCTTGACGATCTTCGCGGACACATGCTGCGGCGTCATCATGATCCGGCTTACGCTTCGTTCATAATTGCCTGAAGGGTCGGCGGTCTTGAAGAATTCGGTGGCGATTGGTCCGGGGTTCACAGCCGAGACAATAATACCGCTCTTACGCAGCTCCTGGCGGAGCGCATTGGTGAAGCCGAGAACAGCATGTTTGGTGGCCGTGTAGGACACTGAGCGTGCGGTTCCGATTTTGCCGGCCATGGAAGCCACATTCACAATCTGACCGCTGCCGCGTGTAAGCATATGAGGAACGACAGCCTTGGTGCAGCGTACAATTCCCATATAATTGACATTCATCATGTCAGCGAACTCTTCAGACTCCATCTCTGTAAAAGCCGCAAACTTGCCGTAACCGGCATTATTGAGCAGAATATCAATTCTGCCGTATTGCTCCAGGATCTCCGCAAAGGTATGCTTAACTGCCGTTTCATCGGTCACATCACAGACGAACAGCCCATGCTCCCCCTGAATGCCCGCCGCAACAGCCTGCAGCTTGTCCTTGGACCGGGCTAACAGAACAGGAACCGCACCATGCCCGCTAAGCATCTGCGCCGTAAGCGCGCCAATCCCGCTGGAAGCGCCTGTAATTACCACAATTTTGCCTTGTAATGCCATGGAATAGATTCAACTCCCGATTATCCGCCTAAGAGATCATAACCTGAATATCAAGCTCGCCGATCCCTTCCATCACAAGAGGAATACTCAGCGCTTTGCGCGGCAGAACAGACATGCTCTCGGACTTCATCAGCTTCGGCGGGGTAATGTCTACCGACACCCCTTGATTGGAGAGAATAGTACTGGCATTGCCGCTGATCATATTGCCCAGCTCGGAAATGGCGCTCTGGCCCATCTCATCCATCTCTGTTATCACATAACCGCCCATCATGGCCGACACCATCTTAAGTGCTACCGGTTCGGCAATCCCGAAGATAATATTCCCGCTGAGCTGACCTGTCATTCCCACTTGAATCCATATATGATTATCGATCAGTTCAATATCCTTAATCCCCAGCATACCGGTGGACGGCGAGACTTGGATCACCTGTTCAATTACAATGCGCGCAGACTCTAAAAACGGATTGATTACTTCTGCTTTCATGAAAGTGCTGTCCCCCTCGACCAGTCTTTAGTCATATACCAAAAGTCCTAAGCAATAAAATTTATTATACTTCATATATCGGCATTATTCACCAAAAATTAATGGTCTTGTCGAATGATTTCTGAAGATAGTTTGGAGCGCAACATTGCCCTCCCGGGAGGAATCTCCTATAATTTAATCAATAAACGTAAGATCTGCGGCGTCATACCCTCCGAGTGCAGCACTCACAGCGACCCTTGTACCTATCTACTTTGTCAGAATCCGCGGCTTACAGACTCTAATTCTGGAAGCCGGCATGTGCGCATATGCCCTCCGGAAAGCTGCGGCTTTCCCTGTTTGTACAAATATACGGCGGCACCATCCGGTAGCCATAAGGGGGACAGTCCATGAATATCAGCCAGCTCGAAACATTGATCACCATCTCCAAAACCATGAGCTTCCGCAAGGCGGGCGAGCTGCTCAACCTGACACAGCCGGCGGTCTCGGCCCAGATCAAAAGCCTGGAGGAAGAGTTCAAGACCCAGCTTGTTGACCGGAACCAGCCGGTGACGCTGACGGACAGGGGCAAGGTCTTCCTCGCCCACGCGGAACAGATTGTCGGAATCGTAGATGAGCTTAAGCAGCGCCTTGCCGATCTCGAAGAGAATCCTCAAGGGCATATTATTCTCGGTACGACCACCTCCATCGCCATCCAGATTCTCCCCCGGGTGCTCTCCTACTTCCAGGATCAGTTCCCTCATATCAAAACCTCGATCTCATCGATGTCCTCCTCCCAGATCTACCAGCAAGTCGAGAACGGGATTGTGGATGTCGGCATCGGCTATCTGATCGGCCGCAATCCGGGGATGACGACCTCGGTCCTGTATTATGATACTTTTGAACTGGTTGTTTCGCCCCGCCATCCGCTGGCCCAGGTCAAAACAGCCGGGATCGAGGCACTGGGCACCATCCCGCTCATCCTGCTCTCACCGGATACGGTCGGCCGGAAATTTGTCGATGAGGTGCTGGCGAGGCACGGTATTCAGCCGCTGGTAATTATGGAGCTGACCAGCAGTGAGGAAGTGAAGCGGATGGTCGAGCTTGATCTGGGAGCGGCGGTCATCTCCAAGCAATCTGTCACTGCCGAGGTCAGAAGCGGCACTCTGCGGATCGTCCCGATCATCGAGCTTGAGGTTACCCATCCTGTAGGTGTTATTACCAAATCCGGCAAGTATGTCAACTCTGCGATGAGACAGTTCCTGAGCGACCTTAAGGGAATGCCCGAGACCCAGTTCATCGGCTCAGAGTAACCTGCACCCTATTTCGCCATATTGGCCTAAGGAGATGTTCCCATTATGAAGTTCGACCTGCATACCCATCATTTCCGCTGCGGCCATGCTGACGGCACGATCCGGGATTATATTGAAGCCGCAATAGCGGCGGGGCTGGATGTCATCGGTATTTCCGATCATTCACCTTACTTCGGAAGCCCGTCCGAGCAGGCTTTTCCGCGCATTGCCATGGCCAAGTCCGAGCTGGTCCACTATGTAGAGGAAGTATTGTCGCTGCAAAAAGAATACGAAGGCCGCATTGATGTCCTGCTCGGCATGGAATCCGACTTCTTCCCGGAGCATGCGGAGCTGTACCGCAAGACCTACGCCGCATACCCGTTCGATTATGTGATCGGCTCCGTGCATCATGTGGAGGAGATCAGTATCTTCAACCAGGGCCGCTGGAAGGGACTTGACCCCGCGCAGAGGCTTGCCTCCAAAAGCAAGTACTACCGGCTGATTGCCGAATCCGCACGCAGCGGCATCTTCCAGATTCTCGGCCATATCGATGCCATGAAGGGGAACTATCCGCCGTTCTCCGAGATCGCTGCCCCCAAGGAGATTGACGAAGCCTTGCGCGTAATAGGCGAATGCGGCCCGGCCATCGAGATCAACACCTCCGGCGGCACCAAGCTGTGCGGCGGCTGGTACCCTTCCGATGAGATTCTGGAGCGGGCCCTGCACTTCGGCGTGGAGGTCAGCTTCGGCTCCGATGCCCATCTCCCTGCCCGCGTTGCCGACCAGCGCAATCAGGTGGCTGCGCGGCTGAAGGAGATTGGATTCGAATACTGGGTCTATTACAAGCGGCGAGAGAAGGTTAAGGTTGCGTTGTAGGCAGTGTAATGCAAAAACCTCGCTTTGCAAGAAATCTGGCAAGACGAGGTTTTTTATTGGCTTGAAGCGCTACCGTTAGAGCTCCTCCTCATACAACCAGCACCGCGCAAACAGGCAGCGTAACGGGACACTCCCCGTCACGCTGCCTGCTGCTGCGGTGCTTTTTTGCGCTGTACAGCTAATACTGTGCTTATTCCTTATTCAGATTCTCACAGGTGAAGCCCTGCTGCTTCAGCGTACGCTGCGAGTCCCCATACTGCGGATTCAGCACGTAGAAGCGGGAAATTATGCTGGTCCAGCTTCGCTCCGTCAGCCCCTGGGACTTGAGCAGCTCCCGGTGCGTCTCATTATATTCTTCGATCAAGTGTTGCTGATCCGGGTTATAGACTTCATCATGATATACAGCCGCTATAGGCAGGCGTGAACTCTTCGGCTGTTCTCCCGCCGGATAGCCAATGCAGAGGCCGACCACAGGGAATACATACGTTGGCAACTGAAGCAGTTCAATCACCCCTGCCGTGTTGCGCCGCACGCCCCCAATCGGGATAATCCCCAGCCCCAGCGACTCGGCAGCAGCTACTGCGTTCGATAGTGCAATGCCGACATCCGTAGCCCCAACGAGCAGCGCATCTATATCCGCAGCCGTTTCAAACGGCTGGCCTTCCAGCTCTGCCGCAAGCTTGGCCCGGTGAAAGTCCATGCAGAACACCAGGAATACCGGTGCTTCCGCCACATGCTTCTGGTTACCGCTCAGCGCCGACAGCTGCTGCCTGCGTTCCTCACTGCGTACCGCAATTATCGATACCTGCTGGCCATTCACCCACGACGGTGCCGCCTGGGCAGCTTCAATAATCGTCTTCAGCTTCCAAGGCTCCACCTCCTGCCCGCTGTAGTTACGGAATGAACGGTGGTTCATAAGTAATCTAATCACATCATTCAAAAGTTCATTTCCTCCCCCATCTATACTTGTCTTATCCATGTACCATTTACACTATCATAGCTCAATCCCCTTGGAGACTGCCAGTACAACAATGTTTGATGCCACAAGTATGGTCGCTACGAATTCAGGGGCACTAATGCTCCTCATTCGGCCCCTTAGTCAACTATTTACGAATTCAGGTGCACTAATGCTCCTCATTCAGCCACTTAGCCGACTATTTACGAATTCAAGTGCACTAATGCTCCTCATTCGGCCACTTAGCCGACTATTTACGAATTCAAGTGCACTAATGCTCCTCATTCGGCCACTTAGCCAACTATTTACGAATTCAGGTGTACTAATGCTCCTCATTCGGCCACTTAGGTAGCGTCAAGAAGTTTGTGTAAATGAGTAGAAGTATCTCCCCGGGGTTACGGGTTGGGGGTGTAGTGTTTCTGGGGGAGGGGGAACCCCGACCCCCAGAAACTGGATTCATTAGTTACTCTTCTTCGGCTGTCGGCAACGAAGGGTAGCGGGCTTCATAGAGCTGGCTGAGCTTCTTTTTCACCGTGTCCACCCCAAAGCCAGGGGTAACTCGCTGCCCAAACCTTTCGTTGTAGCCTAACATCTCCAGATACACGATTTTTTCTGCCGCATCCATGTTGGTCAGACTATTCATCGGCTTCAGGCGTTTACGGATTTCCTTGTTCATTCGCTCGATGGGATTGGACGTGTAAATCGCTTTTCGCATCGGTTCCGGGTACTTGTAGAACGTCAGTAACGTCGAAAGCTGCTCCTCCCAAGACCGCATTTCCTTCGGGTATAACGCATTCCACTTCGCTTTCACCGTGTCAAAGTTCGCCCGGGCCACGACCTCATCCGGTGCATCATACACGGTCTTCAGGGCTTTAATTACATCGGTTTTGTGCTCCACCCGGATTTTGGGTAACGTGGCTCGTACTTTGTGCACCACACAATGCTGCACATCCGCCTGCGGGTAGGTTTCTTTAAAGGCCGCATCTAGCCCCGGCAGTCCATCAAATACACCCAGCAGCACTTCCTGGGCCCCGCGTGCGTACAGATCTTTGAGCACCTCCCGCCAGCCATTCGAGCTCTCTTGACCCCCCACGTAGAACCCCAGGATTTGACGCTGACCTTCTTCGTCGATTCCCATGGCAAAATAGACGACTTCACCCCGGACCGTGCCCCGTTTCAGCTTCACGTACAGCCCATCCAGGTAAATCACAGAGTAGCGCTTGCTCAGCGGACGTTTCTGCCACTGGTGAATGTCCTCCAGCACCGTAGCGGTGATGTTACTGATGGTGGTGGGCGAGTAATGGCTGCCGAACATGCTTTCAATAAACCGGGCCACATCTCGGGTACCCATGCCGGATTTATACATCTGGATCACCGCCTCTTCCAGCCAGCCCTCCCGCCGCTGGTACGGTTCAAACATCTGAGTTTGAAAGAGACCCTGGCGGTCCCGGGGAACCTGAAGATCCTCAATATGGCCGTATCTCGTGTGCAGATCCCGTGTATAGTATCCGTTACGGCTATTGCTGGCACCGGCTTCTTCACTCGCCATAAACCCTTGGATTTCGGCACGCAGGAGCGATTCCATATTCTCTTTCATGAAGTCTTTAACAAGTTTTTCAAATAGATTATTTAGCATATGTTCGGGTACAATAGTCATCGAGTAGGGCTCCTTCTTGGTGTTGTGGTAAACCCGAGGATACCCTACTTTTTTGTTGCCTGGCTAGGCTCCAAATTGTGGTACACAACTTACTTTACGCCATCGCCACTTAGCCAACTATTTACGAATTCAGGTGTACTAATGCCAATGTCATTAAGATAAGTTCAAAGATAAGTTTGGAATTAATAAAGAGAATCCAAAACGGTATGGGGAAACGTCCTATGCCGTTTGTTTTTGGTGTAAGGAAGGAAAAAAGCGCATAGCAAACAAAGCGGATGGAAGATCCACTTAAAAAAATGTTCATGCGAACCGAATTATGCTACTCTGTAGACGAAGCTAATGGCGGATTTGCTACGTATTCTGCGTGTATTCCTTTGCCCAGGACGGGTGAGACGAATCGGCAAAATATTTTTGCGAATCAAAGCTTCCACATCAGGCGGGGGTCCATCGCCCTTGGAGCGCAGGAAATGTCTACAGACGTGAACGGCCACCGTGAAGTTGACTTGGTAGAGGTGCCGTTTATCCTTTTGGGAAATGACTACGTGCGAGGTAATCATTTCAGCGAAATTGTAGAGGATCATTCTTGCGAATATCTCTTGGGTAATGGACTCTTGCTTCTTTGCGTGAAAATGGGTCAGACCGATGGTGTATTTTAAGGCCCGGAAAGAGGTCTCAATCCCCCATCGCAGGTGATACAGTTCCCGGAGTTCATCCGGTGAGAATTCAGCAGCCGGTAGATTGGTAATGACGGTTTCATAATCGCCACTGGGCAGGAGGAAACGAACCACCCGAAAGGAAATCGGGTAAAACAGGTTCTTTTGCATGTCCAGAAAATCAAAGCTAGAGGTGGCCGGAAGAATTTTATAGATTTCGGGGTGATCCCTGAACGCTTTCGTTCGTTTTTTAGTCAGCGTCAGGTGAATCTCCTGATCAAACGCCCCTTCAAAGGTCAAGTGCAAGCCCGAAAGAATGCCATTCGAATGCAAATCCTTGACCCGTATGACGTACTTCCATCCTTTCCGTTCCAGATGCGCGAACGTATTGTAGCTTTCCAATCCTCGATCCGCCAACACAATGACGTTCCCCTGAATAGGGGACCGATCCACCATCGTGGACAGCGCCCTTCCTTCGTTGCGCAGCTTTCGAGGTTGAAGGATGGCGTCCACGTAAAGCCGGTTACAGAGGTCATAAGCAGCGTTCAAGTGCAGAAGGTTAAAGCCTTTCGAGTGGGGCTGACTTTGAGAATAGGTCAACGGGTCCGCAGGATCTGTTGCAATATGCAGATCGGAACCGTCAATGGCCAATAATCGATAGCCTCGATAATCCTTGAATTCCGTATGGGACGCGGTAAAGGTGTGAAACAAAGATTCGACCGCAGACGGCAAAATTTTATTTCTTTGCTGAACAAAAGCAGAAGAAGTTGCGGTGTTAACGTCATAGCCCTGCGATTCCAACAGTTCCTTATAGAGGCTGTTGCCGCCCATAAAGATCAGGGTTTGCATAACCATTTCAAAGGGTAGTTTTTTCGTTCGGGTAAAATCCTTTCCCGGGTTTCTGACGTAAGGCGCGGGGGCAGCCGCCATCTCACGGATGAGAGATGTCAGTCTGTCTTTCAGCGAATTTGCATAAGCATTCATTGGCGTAACCTCCTCGTTTTTTCAAGGGGCTTCGCCACACGTTTTCTACGGATTGTCAAGATTTTTTTGTGCAAAAAAAGAGCAGGCTATCTTTTCGATAACCTGCCTTTTTCTTGTTTTTGGCTCTATATCTTAACTTAATGACATTGGTACTAATGCTCCTCATTCGGCCACTTAGCCGACTATTTACGAATTCAAGTGCACTTATGCTCCTCATTTGGCCACTTAGCCGACTTCCAGCTGATTCAAAGGGATTTATCCTTCTCATTTCCTCATCCAGCCCACTTCCTGCCAATCCAAAGGGATTTATCCCTCTTATTTCACCGTTCAGCCAACTTCCAGCTGATTCAAAGGGATTTATCCCTCTCATCTCCCCGTCCAACCGACTTCCACCAGAAATAAAGGGATTTATCCCTCTCATCGGGAGCCCATGTCAGCACACGCCCAAAAAAAATGGACCCGAATCATCGGGTCCCAACAGCAGTTATATTTTCAAAAGGGGGTCATGTACTTAGTTTAACCGCTGACTGTTAGAGTTTGATAACGGCATTATTTCATTTGTATGACAAAGTGAATACTTTCATTACATCGCCCGAGCCGTCCGCCATCGGCAGGGTCCGCTCCAGGGACAGGCCGTTCCTCAGCATGACCTGAGCGGATCGGTAATTATCCCCCCGGCAGCGCCCCTCGACCTTCCTCAGGCCAAGTTCCCTGAAACCGTAGGCCAGCAGCAATCCCAGTGCCTCGGTCGCATACCCGCGACCCCACCATAACGGATTCAGCATATAGCCCAGCACCGCCTGGCCCTCCTGCCGGTTCCAGTTCTGCAGGGAGACTGAACCGATCAGCTCCGGCTGGCCTAAGATATAGATTCCTGCATGCAGCGCGCCGGGATCATAGCCGTGCAGCATCCGGCTCACCAGCTTATCCAGCACACCCTGCCGGGAAGTCGATGCATGGCGCAGCTGAATATGCGGCTGTACCTCCGGGTGGGAGAGCAGCGACTTCAGCAGCGCTCCGTCGCCGGACGCCATATTCTTCAGTTCTACCATAGAGCCTTGCAGTGACATCCCCATGATCATCTCATAAGTGCTCATGAACTTCTCCCTCTTCTTCCCCCGCCTATGGTGTCCCTCTCTTGCAGTCCGGCTACCCCCGGCGCAGAGTCAGCACAGTAAGCTCCGGGCGGCACAGGAAGCGCAACGGCATCAATGTCTCGCCGAACCCCCTGTTCACATACACTGGCATGGCCTTATTCTCTGTATAATACAAGCCGTCTATGTATTTCTGAGATCCGTAGGGCGTGAACGGCGCGCCGACCAGCGGCAGGCGAATCTGACCGCCGTGGCTATGCCCCGAGAGCTGAAGGTGAAACGGGTACGCTTCCGCCACCTCGGCGTAATCCGGCTCATGCATCAGCAGTACCGTGAAGATGCCGTCCGGAATATCCCGCACAGCTGCCTCCGGGTCCGGCTTGCCGTGCAGCATATCATCCAGTCCTGCTACAGCAATCGTCGCTCCGCCTTGCTTGATCAGATAGGACTCGTTCCGCAGGACGCGGAATCCGGCCTCCGTCAGCAGACGGGTCAGCAGCTCCGTATTCTTGTAATCATGATTCCCGAGGATGGCATACTTCCCAAGCGGAGCCTGTAGCTCTGCCAGCAAGGGGACTGAGTCGGTCAGATCCTCGGCATAGCTGTCTACGATATCCCCGGTGAAGCAGATCAGATCCGGCTGCTCTTCCTTGATATGCTTCGTCAGCCGGGCCAGATCCTTCGCATCCTTGTTGAAGCCCAGATGCACATCGCTGAAATGAACCAGCCGGGTCCCGGCGAACGCGGACGGCAGCTCCGCAAGCGGCAGCTCCCGGCGGGTCACCTCTAACCAGTTCGGCTCCCCTTGCCAGGCATAGCCGCCGGCGAGGAGACCCGCCCCTACCACCGCCCCTGCCCCCCGGGCCAGGAACTGGCGGCGGGTCATCTTGCGGCCGCTTCGGCCTTCCGGCAGCGGGGGGCCCGTTCCTGCGCCGTCTGGCGCAGCGGGAACTGTACGCCCGGGAGAGCGCCCGAACGGCTTTTTGCTCATAGGGAGATTCTCCTTTCCATCATGAAATTTATTGGGTTCATATTGCTTATTATTTCTGCCTGAAATCCTGCGTTCCCTGCTCCTCCAGCTCCTCTTCCTTATCCTCTACGGCTTCATCCACCTTATCATCAATATCTACTTCAATGGCCGCCTCAATCTCTTCCTCCGTGGTATTTCCCCCAAGAATCTTGCGGAACAAGCCCAGCATGGACAGCGCATAAGCGACCGTAATGAAGCTGAAGCAGATCTGCATAACTACAACCAGCCTTGAGGTATTATCTATGGGAGCTATATCCCCGTAACCGACTGTCGTAAAAGTAGCCACGCTGAAATAGAGGAATGTAATCAACTGGCTAAGCAGATCCTGGCCCAAGCCTTCTCCCTGGAACGAGGACTGTCCAAACAGCTTATAAATCGATGTATATACGACTGTAAAAAAAACAATGCAGGTGAACGCAGCGGTGCTGATCCGGACCAGCGTCTGCTGCAGCCTGACTTCCTTGCTGTTGGAATCCCTGATTTCATGGAAAATAAACAGAATATAGAACAGGACTGAAGCCAGGACAAAAAACAGAATCAGTCCGCGCAGTCCCCGGTTGCCGGGCACAATCGTCCCCAGATCGATCAGGTTCAGCAGATCCTCCACCGAGATCAGCGCATAGATCAGAATAGGAGCGAGCAGCACGCCTCTGCCCATCCAGTTCAGCTTCATCCGGCCAAACCTCAGTACCAGGAATACAATGACAATGATATTGAAGGCCCAGATCCACCATGCCATAGCCTTTACGCTCCTGTTCTAAGCTCCCGGCTTCCCGCCGGGAAGGTCCTCATCCGGTCCTGCCGGCACCCGCAAAGCAGCGGCTTGCCCGGACTTATACTACCCCTTAGTGTGCTGACCGGCTCCAGTCTTAGCCCGCGAGTCCTCCTCTGGTCCGCTAATGACCCTGATCCGGCATTCTTCCTCAGGAGCTTCGCGGTAGGCGCGGGCAATTCCCTTATCCTTAATGTCCGCCCGGCTGACCCGCCGCTGCTTGAAGCTTACTTCAACCTCCTGTGTGAACGGGAACGGAGTCAGGGTCAGCGTCGCACTGTCCTGCCACTCCGCCTCAATGGCACGGCCGGAGGTGAAGCTGAATTCCTCGCTGCCGGAGAAGCCGTCTACGAACCAGGGATGCTTCTCGGATTCGGCGCTGCCCGGCCTACTAAGCGCCAAGAACAGCGACAGATCATCGCAGAATTGCAGCAGTCTGGCGTCATAATACAGCTCGCCTTCTTCAAGCGGCTTGCTCTGCTCCAGCTCCCGGTGGATACGGGCGCGGCGGTCCGCTTCACCCTCCAGATATTCCGTCAGCTCCGGGCACTCCTCACCCGACACCTCAATCAGGCGTTCAAAATGCGAGCTGCACAGCAGCGCCCCGTATGGCGTCTTCGCTTCCACCTCATCGATTCCCCGTCTATAAAAGGTCAGCTTCGGCACAACCGGGAAATCGAGGAAGCTGTAAGGCAGCCCCTCCGCATCATTCCAGAACGGTGTCTCATCCAGATCAATCCAGCCCCGGTCATGGTTGCTTACTGCCCACAGTACCTCAGCCCGGCGGCCTTCGGCGGGTGTATGCTCTTCCTTGAACCACTTCGCAAATTCTCCTGCCAGCAGCCCGTGCTCATGCTGCTTCGTCATTACAAGCGTTCCATCCTGTTCACGGCAAATCACAGTCATTCCTCCCCGTTATCCGCTGTCAGGCGGCAATCTCCAAAATATAAGAATTTATAGGTTTTACGCTATAAATTATCCTTCTATTTCTCGCTGAAACGATACCGTCCTTAAAAGGACGGCAAAGCCGTTTCCACTTGGCTATGTAGATTATAACATATTCACCTATATTTATTGGAACCTGCACACGTATGGCTATTCTATGCAGCTACAGGCTCTTCATTACAGGCTGTCTACACATGTACCCTTTTTCCAGCCGACCAGAAACATCCGTACCTGTTATTATGCCAGGCGCAGCCAAACAGGCCACTCAGGAATGACACCTGAATGGCCTGCTACGATTCTCACTATAGAGAAATGGGCTGCACTGCCTCAGACACCCAGCCAGCGCTTGAACATATGCTTCGTTGTCTGCTTGTTGATCTCGGCAATGGAGGTCGTGAGCGGAATGCCCTTCGGGCAGGCCCGCACACAGTTCTGCGAGTTACCGCAGCCGTCGATGCCGCCGTCATCCATGAGCGCATCCAGGCGCTCTTCAGCATTCATCTCTCCTGTAGGGTGAGCGTTGAACAGGCGCACCTGGGAGATGGCTGCCGGCCCGATGAAGTCAGTCTTCTCATTGACATTCGGACAAGCCTCCAGACAGACGCCGCAAGTCATGCATTTAGACAGCTCATACGCCCACTGGCGTTTCTTCTCCGGCATACGCGGTCCCGGACCGAGATCATACGTGCCGTCAATCGGAATCCAGGCCTTGACCCGCTTCAGGGCATTGAACATCCGACTGCGGTCAATCACCAGGTCGCGGACGACCGGGAAGGTCTTCATCGGCTCAATGCGCACCGGCTGCTCCAGATTGTCGATCAGCGCTGCGCAGGCCTGACGGGGCTTGCCGTTGATCACCATGGAGCAAGCACCGCAGACCTCCTCCAGACAGTTGGATTCCCAGCATACAGGAACTGTATTATCGCCTTTCGCGTTCACCGGATTACGCTGAATCTCCATCAGTGCGCTGATCACGTTCATCCCCGGGCGGTAGGCAAGCTCGAACTCCTCCGTATAGGGGCTGGTCTCCGGTTCATCCTGGCGGGTAATAATAAATTTCACATTTTTGGGAGCTGCTGCTGTTTCCGCCATGTCAGTTACCTCCTAGAAAATTTGGTTAGTCTAACCGGTCAGTCCTTCGAGTAATCCCGCACGCGCGGAGGAATCAGTGATACATCGACTTCCTCGTAGGAGATCTGCGGGCCGTCAGCCGTCCAGGCCGCTTTGGTGGTCTTGAGGAATTCCTCATCATTACGTGTCGGGAACTCCGGCTTGTAATGTGCGCCCCGGCTCTCATTGCGCAGGAGAGCTCCGAGCGTCATCGCCTCCGACAGCTCCAGCATGTTCCACAGCTGGCGGGTGAAGGCCACGCCCTGGTTACTCCAGCGCGAAGTGTCGCTCATATTGATATTCTTGTAGCGTTCCTTCAGCTCTTTGATTTTGCCGATCGTCGCTTCCAGCTTCTTGTTCTCACGCACCACGGTCATGTTCGCCGTCATCCATTCGCCAAGCTCCTTATGGATCACGTAAGCATTCTCTGTGCCAGTCATCCCCAGCAGCGACTCATATTTATCGGTCTGCGTCTTGTGGAAGCTGTCGAACACCGTGGAGGAGATATCCTGCACCGATTTCTTAAGGCCCTTGATGTATTCCACAGCCTTCGGACCGGAGACCATCCCGCCATAAATGGCAGAGACCAGGGAATTCGCTCCCAGACGGTTGGCCCCGTGGTATTGATATTCACATTCCCCTGCCGCGAACAAGCCGGGAATATTCGTCATTTGATTATAGTCGACCCACATGCCGCCCATCGAATAATGCACAGCCGGGAAGATTTTCATCGGAATCTTGCGGGGATCATCCCCCATGAACTTCTCGTAGATCTCAATAATGCCGCCCAGCTTAACGTCAAGCTCCTTCGGGTCCTTATGCGACAGATCCAGGTAGACCATGTTCTCGCCGTTAATGCCCAGCCCCTGATCCACACACACATTGAAAATCTCACGGGTAGCAATATCGCGCGGCACCAGGTTACCGTACGAAGGATATTTCTCTTCAAGGAAGTACCACGGCTTACCGTCCTTATAGGTCCAGATCCGCCCGCCTTCACCGCGCGCCGATTCCGACATCAGCCGCAGCTTGTCATCGCCGGGAATCGCCGTCGGGTGAATCTGAATGAATTCCCCGTTCGCATAATGCACACCCTGTTGATACACGGCGCTTGCTGCGGTTCCTGTGTTGATGACCGAATTCGTGGTTTTGCCGAAAATAATCCCCGGACCGCCGCTGGCCAGAATGACCGCGTCCGCCGGGAAGGTCTGAATCTCCATCGTCTTGAGATTCTGGGCGCTGATACCGCGGCAGACCCGCTCGTCATCCAGAATCACCGAGAGGAATTCCCAGTTCTCGCTCTTGGTAACCAGGCCTTCCGCCTCCCAGCGGCGCACCTGCTCATCCAGTGCATAGAGCAGCTGCTGACCGGTAGTCGCACCCGCGAAGGCTGTACGGTGGCGCTTCGTTCCGCCGAACCGGCGGAAGTCAAGCAGCCCCTCCGGCGTACGGTTGAACATTACGCCCATCCGGTCCATTAGGTGAATAATGCCGGGTGCCGCTTCGCACATGGCCTTCACCGGAGGCTGGTTGGCCAGGAAGTCTCCGCCATATACGGTATCGTCGAAATGCTCCCAGGGCGAGTCGCCCTCGCCCTTGGTATTCACGGCGCCATTGATGCCGCCTTGCGCGCAGACGGAATGTGATCTTTTGACAGGGACCAGTGAGAATAGATGTACATGCGCGCCGGATTCAGCGGCCTTAATGGTAGCCATCAGGCCGGCCAGACCGCCGCCCACGATGATGATATCGGCTGATGCCATGATTGTTCCCCTCCTAAAAGTTTTGTGAGCGTGTCAGCAGCACAAGTTAACCGCTTCCACGCACCTCTATATTCTTAAATAAAACTGCGCACTGACTGCATCGCCGTAGCGGCAGTTTGGAATTCATCGTTACGGAAGGTAACCAGCGACAGGACGAACATGAAAGTAACGATAACGAAAATACCTAGGCAAAGTACGGACGATACTCTCTGCGAACGCGGACCCACCGTGATTCCCCAGCTGATCAGGAACGACCATAGACCGTTAGAGAAGTGGAAGCAGGCAGCCACGATTCCGACAATATAGAGAGTCATCAGCAGCGGCTGGGTCACAATGTTATGCATCACTCCGCCTAGCTGATCATGCTCCACCTTGCCGAGCGCTACCTGGACGCGGGTGTCCCACAGATGCCAGACAATGAAGATGAAGGTGACGACTCCGCTGATCCGCTGCAGCGTATAACGCCAGTTGCGCTCAAGATTATAGCGGTTCAGGTTCGGCTTGGACTGGTACGCGATGTACAGGCCGTAGACTCCATGGTACAGCAGCGGCAGCCAGATGCCGAACAATTCCAGGAAGAAGACAAGCGGCAGGCTGTTCAGCCACAGCACACTGTCTGTGAAACCAGAAGCGCCACCCTCTACTGCTGCGAAGTTCGTCAGCATGTGCTCAAGGAAGAATGCCCCGAGCGGGATAACGCCGAGCAAGGAATGAATCTTTCTGGAATAAAATCCTCTCATGCAAAGTGTCCCCTTTCCATATAAAACAGCGTTTTCACAAGTCTTTTTAAAGAGCATACACCGCCGGGAGTACAGTTGAAACAGGGCAGCGGCAGGCTTGATTTACCGGCTAATAGTCTGTTTTCACCACTATCCATTGTTTTCCCGGACTTTGCTGAATAATTCACAATATGTGAATATCTTGTGTCACTTTTCATGTTACTCTTTTTTTGCTTATAAGGGAATTGCAATCTAATTATTAATCGTTATACAATAATTGCATAAGAATATTTTTAATATGATAATAATTATCATTTAGCTTCATTAATAACTTACAATTTAGGGTTGCCTTCCTGCTCATCAGGAGAACCTTGGATCCTCGGCTATACTTTTTATCACAGTTGGATGGGAATTTGGGAGAGAGGAGCACTTTGAAATGTATGATGATTTAGATGCGTTTGCTGCGGTGGTGGAGCACTCCAGCCTGAACCGGGCCTCGCGCCAGCTCAACCTGTCCCAACCTGCCCTCTCCCGCAAAATCTCCAAGCTGGAGGAGCGGCTCGGCGTCGCCCTGTTCAACCGCTTCGGCAAGCGCCTGGAGCTTACAGAGGTTGGCCGGCTTACCTACACCTATGCGCTGGAGCAGCGGCAGCAGCGTTCCAAGTTCCTGGAAGCGTTATCGAAGTTCAAGGAGGGCGAGCCGCAGCTCGTAACCCTGGGCGCCAGCCTGACCACATTGCAGACCACCCTGCCTCCCCTCGTAAAAGCGTACACCGAGAAATATCCGGCAGCCGAGCTGAAGCTCATCACCGGGAAGACACATGAGATGGTTACCGCTGTCAGCGAAGGCAAATGCGATGTCGCCATTATCGCCTCCCAGGTCCGGGAGCCGGGGCTGCGCTGCATCCCGCTGTTCGAGGACCAGCTCCGGCTGGTCGTCTCCGAGCAGCATCCGCTGACCCTGACGACGCGGCTCACCATGGAGCATCTCTCCCGGCTGCCGATGATTCTTTTCTCCAAGGGAACCTGGTACCGCCGGACGACAGATGATCTGTTCCAGCGCTGCGGGGTTGATCCCGATGTACGGATGGAGATCGATTCCTTCGAGGCCATCGTCCGTCTGCTGCCCACCATCAAAGCTGCGGCCCTGCTGCCGAATTCGTATCTGCGCCCGGAGCTGCTGAACGGCGGGGGGCTGGTCTCCCTGCACATCAAGGAGCTGGAGCAGACGCAGCGGACCACTTGCCTCATCTACCAGAGCAGCGGCGGACTCAGTACGGCAGCGCGCTGCCTGGTACAGGTGACGGAGGATGTCTTCCTGAACAGCCGCGAGTAGCGGCGGGGAACACAGCAATCACCCGGCAAGCCTCCGTAATGCTACGGATCGGCCTGCCGGGTGAGGATACTGCCGGGTAATTCTTTTGCTATACTAAGCCAGGCTTACACCGAATTAACGGAACTTGCCTGCATCAATTGCCGCCTGCTTCTCATCCAGAATCTCCTGGTAGCCTGCCTCCAGATACGTCTTCTTGGCGGCTTCATACGTAGCATCGAATTCTGCCTCCGGAGCGAGCACCACCTTCACGTACAGCTCCTGGAACAGCGTATTCAGATCCGCCTTGTATTCGTTCACCTTCTCCAGCACCACATTGAACAGGGCATCCGGTGTACGGAATTCGGCAACCTCGTCATAATACTTCACCAGATCATCCGCCAGCGGCTCATAACCGGCCGGTGCCCAGTTGCGCAGGTTGGCCTTGCGGGTCTTGGCTTCATCCGGGTACTGGGCAATTTCCGTCACCAGACCCCAATAGTCCTTGTTATTGTTCTGTGCCAGCACCGCTTCGCCCTTATAATCCGGGTTCTTCAGCGCAATGCCGTCTGCGTCAAGCGTATAGTTCTCCCCTTCGATCCCGTTCTGGAACTTGAACAGGTTCTCCGGCTGGCTGAGCCATTCCAGATACATCCACACGGCTGCGCGTTCTTCCGGCGTGGATTCATAGTTAATTCCCATAATGAAGCCGAACGGCCAGTAAGCGCGTCCCTGAGGCTTATTGCCTTCCGGAACTCCCGCATACGGAGGCACTACGGCAAATTCAGCATCCGGATTATTCTGCAGCGTAGCCGCAAAGACATCGGTGTTGTTCGCCAGATAGAAGCCGAAGTTGCCGGTTTTGCCTGCCACGAATTCAGCCTTAATCTTCGGTTCATCGTTGCGCAGATAGAATTCCTTATCAATCAGGCCATTGTTATACTGATAATTGAGGTTACGCAGGTAAGCCTCAGTCTCCTCTGTAGTCAGATCGGCCACGCTGAGATCGGAATACAGCGCACGATATTTCGCATCCACCGGCCATTTACGGAACGGATAGTTGAAGTTGAAGAAGTTCTGCAGCAGGTTGCCACCGCTCACCCCGAGCCCGGCTTCTTTCCATTTGGCCAGCATCTCGTTATACTTCTCCAGCGAGGTCAGATCCTCAACCTTCATGCCTACCTTTTCCACCCAGTCCTTGCGGATAATGTTGACGAAGTTGTCGGCTTCAGGACGCGCAGCGAAGAAGAAGGTCTTCTGATCATCCACGGTACCATACTGTTCAATCGTCTCACCCATACTTTTCCAGTAGGTCGGCGCATAATTCTGAATCTCTGCATAGTCGAGCGGCTGCATCACATCCTCACCATAATAAGTAAGCGCTTGCGGCATATCATAGTGGAAAATAATATCCGGAGCCTTGTGCGAAGCCAGCAGCTGTTCGAAATCCGTTACTTCCTTGGAGCGGGTGATCGGCACATAATTAACCTCAATATTATATTTGTCGCCGAACTCCGCCTGCACCCAGCGGGTATAGTAGTTATCGGACACGTTCCAGCCTTCATAGGCACGCTCATAGACCGGAATGTCGAGCGAGACTTTTTTCTCGAAGCCCTTGGAATAATCAGGATAGGCTCCTTCGGCTTGGTTCGTAGCAGCGGCTGTCTCGGCCGGCTTACTGCTGGATTCGGCTGTATCCTTGGTGTTATTTCCCCCGGAACACCCGGCCAGCAGGCCGGCCGTCATGACGGATGCCATCATTAACGAATACACGCTTCTTTTACTCATTGCAATTCCCCCATTTTTTGAATTTTCGTGATTCCAAAGAATGACTATATACCAGGGACGCAGGATTACTCCTTGACGGCTCCGAGCATAACACCTTGAACGAAGTATTTCTGGACGAACGGATACACACAGAGGATAGGCAAGGTAGCGAATACAACGACTGACGCCTTCAGAACTTCGGGATTGCTGAGCTGCACCTGGCTGGCCTCCAGCTGGAAGCTTTCACTTGCCTGAATGACCAGATAATACAGCTTGAGCTGAAGCGGCCGGAGCGAGGTCTCATGCTTGATATAGAACAATGCGTCCTGATAAGCATTCCAGCGTCCCACTGCATAGAAGAGAGCGAGTGTCGCCATAATCGGCTTGGATAACGGCAGCACAATGCTGAACAGAATCCGGAAATGCCCGGCACCGTCGATCCGCGCAGACTCTTCCAGACTTACGGGAATCCCGTGCGTTAGAGAAGTCTTCATAATCAGCAGATTGAAGGCACTGAAGGAGAGGGGCAGCACCAGTGACCAGATGGTATCCATCAGCCCCAGATTATTGATGTTCATATAGTCGGGGATAATGCCCCCGCTGAAGTACATGGTGAACAGGAAGATGAAGGTGATCACCCTGCGGCCCTTGAACTGGGTTCGGGACAGCGGATAGGCGGCGCAGATGGTCAGGATCATGCCCAGAATGGTGAACAGCACCGTCACGATGACCGAGATATACAGGGAACGGAGGATGCTGGCATCCGCGAAGATTTTGTTATACGCTTCAATGGTGAAGCCCTGCGGCCACAGAAAGACCTTGTTGGCAATGACGAAGGAGTCAGAGCTCAGCGATTTCGATACGACATGAATGAACGGCAGCAGGCAGATCAATGAGATGATAATAATGACGAGGCGGATCAGCGTTTCCCAGATATCGATACGTGCTTTATGGGGGGCGGCAGTGCCTCCGGCAATTGCTTTCATGGTTCCTCTCCTTTCTACAAAATCCCATCCTCACCAAGCTTCTTGGCTACGCGGTCTGCGGAAATAACCAGAATAATCCCGATGACGGACTGGAATAATCCGATGGCGGTCGCCCGGCTGAAATTTCCGCTCTCAATCCCCCAGCGGTACACCAGAACGGGAATGGTGGTGGTGTACTCCGTGGTGGCCTTATTCTGCAGCGCATAGATACGCTCGAAGGAGCCGTCCATTACTTTGCCCAGCGCCATAATCAAGAGCGTCACAATCGTTGCCCGGATCGATGGAAGGGTGATATTCCATACCTTTCTCCAGCGCCCTGCCCCGTCCACCGTAGCCGCTTCATACATCTCAGGGTTGATGCCGCTCATCGCCGCCAGGTAGATAATCGTGCCCCAGCCCATGCTCTGCCAGACCCCGATCACGAGATAGCTAATGAGCCAATTCGTATCCTGCTGCAGGAACGGAATCCGGGTGCCTCCCATCAGCTCTATGAGGTTATTGACAACGCCGCCCCCCTCACTGAGGAGCTGATACGCGATGGCTCCGATAATGACCCAGGAGAGGAAATGGGGCAAATACAGCACCGTCTGATTGATTCTTTTGAACCGTACACTCTTGATCTCGTTCAGCAGCAGAGCCAGCACAATCGGCATCGTGAAGCTGAAGCACAGGTCAAGCACGTTCAGCAGCAGAGTGTTGCGGACAGCCCGGATGAAATCAGGCTTGGCGAACAGGTCCTGGAAGACCTGCAGCCCGGCCCATTCACTGCCCCAGAAACCTCTGGCAATCTTATAGTCCTTGAAGGCGATTACAAGTCCGGTCATGGGCAAATATTTGAATACGATGACAAAAGCCAGCGGAAGCATCACCAGCAGATAGAGCTGCCAATCCCGCTGTAAATAATAGCTGAACCCCTGTTTCCTTCTTAATAAAGGACTGTGATTCGTTTGTGAAGCGCTTGCAGCTTTCAACATATTCACCTCCTGCCTTGAATTCTTCTTGCCGGCTTCCGGCTCGTGTTCTCCGGCCTGGCTCCTATGCTACCGCCTTCGCCGGGGCTTGAATATCATGAGTATTGATGATCACCTATCACAATTGATTCACAAATGATTGTTGCCCGGCGCACAAAGCTTCAGGCCATGGTGAATAATCAAAACTGATAGGCATTCCCAAAATTAATAAAGCGCTTTCAATTAGTAGAGCAGGTACAAGTCGGATAGAAAGGCATGGCGAGGGATGGGGCCGGGGGAGATTAGCGGGGGATTACTCCTCATTCGCTCGTTTAGCCAACTTTCTCGGGATTCAGGTGCACTAGTGCTCCTCATTCGCTCGTTTAGCCAACTTTCTCGGGATTCAGGTGCACTAGTGCTCCTCATTTACTCGTTTAGCCAACTTTCTTGGGATTCAGGTGCACTTGTGCTCTTCATTTACTCGTTTTAGCCAACTTTCTCGGGATTCAGGTGCACTAGTGCTCTTCATTTGCTCGTTTAGCCAACTTTCTCGGGATTCAGGTGCACTAGTGCCAATGTCATTAAGATAAGTTCAAAGATAAGTTTGGAATTAATAAAGAGAATCCAAAACGGTATGGGGAAACGTCCTATGCCGTTTGTTTTTGGTGTAAGGAAGGAAAAAAGCGCATAGCAAACAAAGCGGATGGAAGATCCACTTAAAAAAATGTTCATGCGAACCGAATTATGCTACTCTGTAGACGAAGCTAATGGCGGATTTGCTACGTATTCTGCGTGTATTCCTTTGCCCAGGACGGGTGAGACGAATCGGCAAAATATTTTTGCGAATCAAAGCTTCCACATCAGGCGGGGGTCCATCGCCCTTGGAGCGCAGGAAATGTCTACAGACGTGAACGGCCACCGTGAAGTTGACTTGGTAGAGGTGCCGTTTATCCTTTTGGGAAATGACTACGTGCGAGGTAATCATTTCAGCGAAATTGTAGAGGATCATTCTTGCGAATATCTCTTGGGTAATGGACTCTTGCTTCTTTGCGTGAAAATGGGTCAGACCGATGGTGTATTTTAAGGCCCGGAAAGAGGTCTCAATCCCCCATCGCAGGTGATACAGTTCCCGGAGTTCATCCGGTGAGAATTCAGCAGCCGGTAGATTGGTAATGACGGTTTCATAATCGCCACTGGGCAGGAGGAAACGAACCACCCGAAAGGAAATCGGGTAAAACAGGTTCTTTTGCATGTCCAGAAAATCAAAGCTAGAGGTGGCCGGAAGAATTTTATAGATTTCGGGGTGATCCCTGAACGCTTTCGTTCGTTTTTTAGTCAGCGTCAGGTGAATCTCCTGATCAAACGCCCCTTCAAAGGTCAAGTGCAAGCCCGAAAGAATGCCATTCGAATGCAAATCCTTGACCCGTATGACGTACTTCCATCCTTTCCGTTCCAGATGCGCGAACGTATTGTAGCTTTCCAATCCTCGATCCGCCAACACAATGACGTTCCCCTGAATAGGGGACCGATCCACCATCGTGGACAGCGCCCTTCCTTCGTTGCGCAGCTTTCGAGGTTGAAGGATGGCGTCCACGTAAAGCCGGTTACAGAGGTCATAAGCAGCGTTCAAGTGCAGAAGGTTAAAGCCTTTCGAGTGGGGCTGACTTTGAGAATAGGTCAACGGGTCCGCAGGATCTGTTGCAATATGCAGATCGGAACCGTCAATGGCCAATAATCGATAGCCTCGATAATCCTTGAATTCCGTATGGGACGCGGTAAAGGTGTGAAACAAAGATTCGACCGCAGACGGCAAAATTTTATTTCTTTGCTGAACAAAAGCAGAAGAAGTTGCGGTGTTAACGTCATAGCCCTGCGATTCCAACAGTTCCTTATAGAGGCTGTTGCCGCCCATAAAGATCAGGGTTTGCATAACCATTTCAAAGGGTAGTTTTTTCGTTCGGGTAAAATCCTTTCCCGGGTTTCTGACGTAAGGCGCGGGGGCAGCCGCCATCTCACGGATGAGAGATGTCAGTCTGTCTTTCAGCGAATTTGCATAAGCATTCATTGGCGTAACCTCCTCGTTTTTTCAAGGGGCTTCGCCACACGTTTTCTACGGATTGTCAAGATTTTTTTGTGCAAAAAAAGAGCAGGCTATCTTTTCGATAACCTGCCTTTTTCTTGTTTTTGGCTCTATATCTTAACTTAATGACATTGGCACTAGTGCTCTTCATTTGCTCGTTTAGCCAACTTTCTCGGGATTCAGGTGCAATTGTGCTCTTCATTCGCTCGTTTAGCCAACTTTCTCGGGATTCAGGTGCACTTGTGCTCCTCAACCCGCCCATTTTCGGCTCCATCAGAGGGATTTTCCCCTTTCTTTCCCGCCGCCTACCCACTTTCCGCAGACAAGCCGAAACAACACGGTTCCTGAAAGGAGTTACCGTTCCGCCGGGGAGGGCTTTTATGGGCTTTTATAGGCTTTTATAGGCTTTTATGAACATCTATGAGCTCCTAGCTTCTAAGAACTCTTGCTCTTAGCCGATTTGTAGCCGCTCGGCGGCATGCCTTCATACTTGCGGAAAAAGCGGTTGAAGCTCTGCACATTGGCGTAACCAACCTCTGCGGCAATCTGCTTGATCGTCAGCCCCGAATCCAGCAGCAGCTCCTTGGCCTGCT
Organism: Paenibacillus sp. FSL R7-0302; assembly: GCF_038006885.1. Classification (NCBI taxonomy): domain Bacteria; kingdom Bacillati; phylum Bacillota; class Bacilli; order Caryophanales; family Paenibacillaceae; genus Paenibacillus; species Paenibacillus sp. FSL R7-0302. The sequence goes on along the minus strand of NZ_JBBOWB010000001.1, from coordinate 528,961 downwards.
CGATCCTTAGCTGGTTCACGAAATCAATCATGCTGCTGCCGGTCTGCTCATAGACAAGCTTGCGCATATAAGAGTAGCTGATGCCAATCTGCTTAGCCATGTCCTCGAAGACAATCTCTTCGCGGTAGTGCTGCTTCAGGTACTCCATGATCCGCTGCGTATAATTGGTCTCATGGGTGCTGCGGTCCAGGCTCTGTACAATCTCACAGTAAAAATCATACAGGTACTCCTCCAGCTCATCCAGCGTATCCATCGCGGCGAGAATCGAATACACGTTGCCCCGGCCCATAATCATCCTTCCGGTTCCGAGGTGGTTCTCCCGGAGATGCTTGATCGTCGCGCCCATCAGCTGATGATAGATAAACATAATATTATCGTAGGAGATATGTTCCTCTGCAGAGATCTGGCTGCGGATGCTCTGCAGCTCCTTGAAGATTCCCACCAGGTCGCCGGCATCCAGGAAATTCAGAATTCGCCGCTCGCTGCTCTCAGAGTCCACATACTTGCGGCTGTTATCCTCCCCGTCATGCCAGTACATGATGCTTCCGGCCCCCTTGATCATCCTGCGCTTAATCACCTCCATCGCCTCGAACAGCCGCAGCGCCACCCTCTCCGGAGCATCCGTCCGCTCACTCACCCCAATCGTGACCGAATGCTCCAGCAGTTCAAGAGACTGATCGCGGATCTCCTCCAGCGCCTGATGAATCAGAGTACTATGCGCCTCCCCCTCCTCCGGGGCAAAGTTCAGTACAATCACTGTGCAGCCCTCATTATGGTAGACACAGCGGGCCACCACCCCCTCAGCGAAAACATTCTCATACTTGGCACTCAGCAAATACCGGTGATAACTGCGCGTCTCCACATTGGTATGGCCCACGTATCTTCTATATTGGTCGATGGAGACCACCACCACTCTGTAACAGGCATGCGGAAAAACCTCCGTAATCCGCGGCGGAATCTCACCGCGCAGCAGACGGTGCACGGCCAAACTGCGGGTATCCTGTTCGCGCTCCTGCAGCAGCTGGAACAGACTCTCTTCCTCCTCCTGCATCCGTTTGAAGGCCAGATCCAGGAAGGCCAGCTCATTCTTGTTCACTACGCCCAGATCCAGCTTCGAGCGCATCGTCTGCACCAATTGCCTCAGGGGCCTGGATAGCCATGTGGCAAGGAAGATTGCCAGCAGCGTCCCCAGTACAATGATCGCCCCCGTCAGCAGAATAATATTTCCCTGCATCTCCCGGGACTTGGTCATTAGCTCATCCATGGAGCTCCAGCTGACATTCCACCACCCGGACAAGGAGGAGCGGCTCCAGGCATACACCGTCCGTTTGCCCTCCAGCTTGCGGAAGGTGTAGCCTTCACTGGCTTCCTGATTCAGAATCTCCTGTAAGAACGGCAGCTTACGGCTGTCGGAGAGCAGCATGGACCGGTCATTGAAGGAGATCACCGTACCCGCAGCGTCCAGCAGCAGGTAGTTGCTCTCACCCACCTCGGTAGCATGCAGATATTTGCCGATCTGGCTCTCCTTCATGTTGACGACAATCACTCCCCGGGTGGTGGTGGACAGGCGGTTGAGCGGGTACACATAAGACACCACATTCTCGCCCGACGCAAGCTTACGGGGCACCCATACCCCGCTGATCCCCCTGCGCCCCTTAAGCGCTTCTGTGATCCATCCGATAGGCTCATAGCGGGCAAGCGTCGTGATGCTGCTGTCGGTAGAGAAGACATAATCGGAATCCTCCAGGACAAAGAATGAAGAGTACACACCATCCACCCGGCGGTTCAGGTTCAGCAGCTCCTTGGTCACGGACAGCGCCAGACTTACATTGTTATAGTTGGCGTTAATCTCATCGTAGGTCTCGAAGCTGCGGATGCGGTCAAAAATATTCGTCGCCGCCAGACGCGATGTATCCTGGGCCAGATTGGCCAGCGCGTTCTCGTTCAGCCTGCGGTTGGCATTAAGCCCGGCCAGCGTGGATTCCCCGATAGCCGCTTCAGAATTCTGTATAATCTGTGACCCGCTGTACCAGGTCAGGACTGCTGTAGGAATAGCCATAATGCAGAATAGAATCAACGCCAGCTGCAGGATCATCGGTGTTTTTTTCATCACATATCCCCCTAAGCATTTCTATGTTACCGCTTACAATATTTTTATTTTATCATTTCAGGATACATTTTACATATGTGTATAGGAAAATTTTTCAACCCCCGCGCGGCATGTTACAGGCTGATGTGCAGGCGTTCTAATGTGCGGCTGCAGGCTTACGCCGAAACAGCAAAAACGCCTGGATGCATTGCCATCCGGGCGTTTGTAGCTTTCTTTTATCGGGATAGGCTGGCTGGCAGGAAGTCCTTACTCCGCATTCACCGCTTCATCCTCGAACTCCTCGATGCTGTCGTTGGAGCCGATTACCACCATGATGTCTCCCTGATGCACATGATCATGCGCTGTCGGGGCAACGATGATGCCATCCTCGCGGTTCAGGGCAATGATGCTGCAGCCGTATTTGGCGCGGGTGTTCAGCTCGGAGAGGCTTTTACCGTTCATGCAGGCGGGCACCGTCAGCTCAACGACCTTGTAATCCTTGGAGATCTCGATATAATCGAGCAGATTCGGCGTCACCAGCTGATGAGCCACGCGGATACCCATATCCCGCTCCGGGAAAATCACCCGGTCTACCCCCAGCTTCGACAGCGCGCGGCCATGCAGAATGGAGATGGCTTTGCCGACCACCTGCTTGACGCCCAGCTCCTTCAGCAGAATCGCGGCCAGAATACTCCGCTCCATATTATCGCCGATCGCCACAATGCCGCAGTCAAAGTTACGCACCCCGAGGGAGCGCATAATCCCTTCATCCGTAGCATCCGCCATGACTGCATGCGTCAGCCGTCCGGTCATCTCCTCCACCCGCTCCTCCTGGTGGTCAATGCCAAGCACCTCGTAGCCCATAGACATCAGCTCCAGCGCCAGACTTGAGCCGAAGCGGCCCAGGCCGATTACAACAAACTGCTGTGGTTTCATGACTTGATTCCCCTATCCAATTATCATTTTGCCTTCCGGATATTTATATAATGGTTTACCCTGTCTCGGACCGAGCGCATACGCCAGCGTCAGCAGTCCCAGCCGTCCGGCGAACATCGTCAGGCAGATCAGGATCTTGCCGACCTGTGTCAGCTCCGGGGTCAGTCCCAGACTCAGTCCGACATTGGCAAACGCTGAGATCGTCTCGAACAGAATCATCAGATACGGCAGCCCCTCGGTAGTCGAGAGCATCATCGAGACCGTAACGATCAGCAGCAGCGCCAGCAGTGTAATGGTCAGTGCCTTGAACACGCGCTCCTGAGCCAGCCGGTAACGGAAGAGCACGATGTCTTCGCGGCCGCGCAGCATGGAGATGACAGCTCCGATCATCAGCGTGAAGGTTGTGGTTTTAATGCCGCCGCCGGTAGAACCGGGGGAAGCCCCGATGAACATCAGAATCACGATGAAGAATTGGGTCGCCTGACGCAATCCCGTGATATCCAGCGTGTTGGCCCCTGCCGTACGCGGTGACACCGATTGGAACAGGGAGGCCCATAGCTTGCTCCCGAGGTTCAGCGGTCCCAGGGTCCGCGAATTGGTGAACTCGAAGATGAAGATGACCACCATTCCGGTCACAATCAGTCCGGCTGTCATCGACAGCACCACCTTGCTGTGGAGCGACAGCCGGCGTGTGCGGCGGTATTCGGCCAGGTCGGAGATGACGATGAAGCCGATTCCCCCGGAGATGATCAGGAACATAACGACCAGGTTAATGACTGGGTCTCCGACATAGCTGATTAAGCTATGATCATGCCCGCCGAACAGATCGAATCCGGCGTTATTGAACATCGACACCGCGTGGAACACCCCGTAGTAGACCGCGCGGCCCAGCGGCATATCCACCGCCCAGCGGATAGACAGGAGAAGCGCTCCCGCAGCTTCAATGACCAGGGAATAGAGCAGCACCTTGCGGATCAGCCGCACAATCCCTTCCATCGAGCTCTGATTCATGGCTTCCTGAAGAATCAGCCGGTCACGCAGTGAGATTCTGCGCCTGAACACCAGCGCAAACAGCGTGGCCATCGTCATGAACCCGAGCCCGCCAATCTGGATCAGCACCAGAATGACCGCTTGTCCGAATCCCGTAAGATGGGTACCGGTATCCACTACAGCCAGTCCGGTCACACAGGCGGCAGAGGTGGCCGTGAACAGCGCGTCCATGAAGCGGAGCGGCTGCCCGGGTACGCTGGATACCGGAAGCATAAGCAGCAACGTGCCGATGAAGATAACCGCAGCAAAACTCAGCACCAGGATTTGCGGAGGAGCCAGCTTCAGGAATCGGAAGCCGGTGATCTTGGAAGACGGTGACGCCAAACTTCTCATCCTTTCAGGGTTCCATATTAGAAGTTACGAATCGGTCAGTATCAGATAAGCATACAAAATTATATACGTTATTGCCTAACTTCACAAAGACTCATTTTGATAAGAAGACAAAAATAACAAGCCTTTAAGCATAAGCCGGGACTTCTTCACGTAAAAGGATAATAAGGCATTTCTTTGTACCTGCCCGGCATGTAATACTATAATGGATGGATGAGAGCATTTTATTTCAAGGAGGCGTTCCATGAATCCCGTCGGCCAGCCCCTGCATCAGCGGCCCCTTACTACCAAACTTATCCTTGCCGGAATTCTCGGACTCATTCTATTTGTCATGTTCCAGATCGCTCCCCAGCTTCTCTCCAGTTCAGACGGGGATACAGCCATTCTCAGCAAAAGCGAAATCCGGGAGAAGGCCGCCGCCTTCGCCGCCGGGCAGCTCGGCTATGAAGCCGCAGCCGGAGATGAATGGGTGATCCTGTACAAGACGGACTCTTCCTTCTACGGCTATATGTCCCGTGAGAAGCTGCTTCCGGACTATTCCAAGAATAAGCTGGACCAGCGTTATCCGTTCGATGTGTACCATGCGGTGCTCTATACGTCCGGAGAGGCGGCAGCCCGGCTGGCAGTCGATCTCAATATGTATACAGGCAAGCCTGTGGCTTTTGCTGTTGGCGCCGATGCCGATGCTGCGTCCGGGCTGAATTACGGGGAGCGGCCCACGGCGGCGGCAACCAAACGTACCGATCCTGCCAATCCTGTAAGCAGCATACCGGAGCTGAGCCTGGAGGCAAAAGAGAGGCTCGCCCTTCCCTGGCTGAAGCTATGGGGGGCCCATCCTGCCAAGCTGAAGATTGAGGCTAACCTTGAGGGATACGGGCTTGTCTATTCCGACAACTCCGTCACCATAGGTGAATTACCGCTTAAGTACCAATTCAATTATCTGAACGGCGAGGTCTCGTACTTCCGTGCAGGATTCTCGGCTCCTGCCTGGCATGATACTTATGTGGACGGGCAGACCTCGCTTGCCAAGAAGCTCACCTTGTTCGGCTACGGCCTGCCTACCCTGCTGCTCGGCATCCTGGCGATGATCTACGGCATTCTGCGCAGGAAGCATACTTCCTGGAAACGCGGAATTTTCCTGAGCTCCGTCCATTTCCTGATCATGATGGTCAGCAGCTACAATGTGGTATCCGAATCCGGCAGCGGCGGCGCTGAGGCAAGAGTTACAGCAGTAGTCATGTTCATCATCTACGTTCTGTACAGTCTGCTGATGTCGCTCCTGCTCTACTTCTCTCTGGTCGGAGGGGACGGCTTGTGGCGCTCTGAGGAGAAGCTGAATCCTTGGCCCCGGGCCTCCGAGCCCGGCTACGGCCACTATGTACTGAAGAGTATTCAGGCTGGTTATATCTGGGCCTTCATCCTGCTTGGCGTACAGACCGTCATGTTCATTATTCTGTCCTATACGCTGGATAACTGGTCCACCACTGACGCCAGCCAGTCGCCTTACAATATGAAATATGCCTGGCTGCTGCCGATTGTAGCCTGGCTGGCCGGGCTCTCGGAAGAGGCGGTCTACCGTCTGTTCGGTATCCGAATGCTGAAGAAGCTGGTCAAGAATACGCTCATCGCTTCACTGATCACGACCCTGATCTGGGCACTCGGACATACGCTCTACCCGATCTATCCCGTCATCTCACGGCCGATTGAGCTGACGGTCATCGGTCTTCTGTTCAGCTATATTTTCATCCGGTACGGGTTCATCGCGGTGATGTTCAGCCATGTGGTATTCGACAGCATCCTGATGGGCGCGACACTGATCTTCATGCAGGATAAGGTGAATATCGGCGCCGGCATCGTGACCATCATCCTGCCGTTCATCGTCGGTTATCTGGTGTATCGCTTCAACCCTCCACGGGAGCCGAAGCAGGCCGAACCGAATCCTACTCCATAAACACCAGAAGCGGCTGCGCCTCCTCCTCCGGGATAGCGCAGCCGCTTCTGTATTGTTATGCTGTCCAGACTGACTTGTGCATTCTGTGCATTAATAGACGGACAATTCCCATAAAGAGTAGCCATATTGTGTGCCGCGCTGCGTCCCGTTCACTTTCACGTACCGCGCACTGACCGGGGTGAAGCTGATATCGTCGATGTCCCCATCCCCGGTTGTTGTGGAATAGGCCGTTGTCCAGTTCGTGCCGTCTGCTGACGTCTCGATTGTGTAGGCTTTGGCATACGCGCCCTCCCAGTTCAGCAGCACACGGCTGACCGTTTGGGCAGAACCCAGATCCACCTGAATCCACTGCGGATCACTGAAGTCCGACTCCCAGCGGGTGCCAAGATCTCCGTCCACAGCACCGGCTGCGGGCTGCTTCGGATTCTCCGAAGCGGTCACCGCCTTGTTCAGCGCAAGGTTCACAGTTGGCGTTGTGCCGCCGGAAATCACCTGCTGCACCGAAGCATCATTATATCCGGCCGCAGTGACTGTAATCGTGTAAGTTTTCCCTGCAGGGAACAGCGCAGGGTTCAGGGTGATTGTACCGGCTGCCACGGTAACATTCGCTGCCGCTGCTGCCACTCCATCCACCCTCACCGCAGTAATTGCATTTCTCCAGGCCGCATTCTCCGTGAACGTCAGCTCAATCGGCTGGCCTGCTGCGTTCCCGGTGGTATCGGCTGTCAGGGCAGGCGGAGTAAGCGGTGTTACAGCGCTGCCGCTGCCGTACACTTCCAGTTCCCATAAGGAATACCCGTACGGCGTACCGCGCTCTGTGCCATTAACCTTCACATACCGCGCGCTGACCGGGGTGAAGCTAATGTCATCGATGTCCCCGTCTCCGGTTGTTGCCGAATAGACCGTTGCCCAGTTCGCTCCGTCTGCCGACGTCTGGATCGAGTAGGCTTTGGCGTACGCGCCCTCCCAGTTCAGCAGCACACGGCTGACCGTCTGGGCAGAGCCCAGATCCACCTGAATCCACTGCGGATCGCTGAAGTCTGATTCCCAGCGGGTGCCCGGGTTCCCGTCCACAGCTGCGGCAGCGGGCTGCTTCGGATTCTCCGAGGCAGTCACCGCCTTGTTCAGCGCAAGGTTCCCTGTCGGCGTTGTGCTGCCGGTAATCACCTGCTGCACCGAAGTATCGGTATATCCGTCTGCCGTCACTGTAACCGTGTAAGTTTTTGCCGTGGGGAACAGCGCGGTGTTCAGCGTGATTTTACCGGCTTCCACAGTATAATTCGCTGCCGTTGCTGTCACTCCATCCACCTTCACTGCAGTGATTGCATTTCTCCAGGCCGCATTGTCCGTGAACGTCAGCTCAATCGGCTGGCCGGCTGCGTTCTGAGTGGTATCGGCTGTCATGGCAGGCGGAGTAAGCAGCGTATCCGTGGTGACCTTCGTCGGGTCCACCTTCACCAGCTTCTTGGCTTCGACTACAGCCGAGCCTGTCACTCCTCCGCTGTTGCGGAACGTAACGGTTATGGCCGCATTCGTCGGATTCCAGACCAGCGCGCGGTAGGCGGAACCTTTTTTATATACCGTTGCACTGTAGCCGTTCTCCGCCCAAATGTCCTTGGTGCGTGATCCAAGTGTGGCCATATTGTGCACGAACCAGTACGTGTTGTACAATTCGTTCTGCTGCGGCAGTGCCGGATTCCATTTATTCAGCACCGCCTGCGGATCGCTCAGCGCCTGGATCGGCCAGACAATATGGTACCAGTCCGGTTCCGGCCCGCCGTTATCGGCCACGAAGCCGCTGTATAATCCAGCCGCCTTAGCCGTATCGAACCCGTAGCTGGTTAAATATTCTGCTGTAGGCAGCCAGTGGATGCCATAGACATACACCGGATTCCCGTTGAAAAAGGTGCCGAAGAAATTCGAGCTTCCGTAAATCTGGCCCACCGTTTTATGCGTATAGCCCGGCAGCCAGTTATCCTGGTCGTAGTTGAACCAGTACTGCTGTACTGCTCTAAGCTCCGTCGTGAAGCCCATAATGGACGCATCGCGGAAGGCTGTATTGCCGGTCAGCGTGCTCCACATATATTGGCCGACCCAGCCGAACAGCGATTCCCCTGCTGCTTCCTGGTTATTGCCGCTGTCATTGTCCGCATACCCGCCGGCCCATGAATGACCTTCATACGGGTCGAAGTTGCGGAAGTACGGGTACTTCGGGTCTGTCTTCGACGGATTGGCATAATCCCGGATCAGCTCATCGACCATTCCGCTGAATTTATTTCTGAAGTCGGTATCATAGGTGGCGAGCACAGCCGATGCAAAAACATAATAGCCATACGTGAAATGATGGTCCGTGATGCCGGAGTTCGCGCCGAACTCGCTGTTTTTATAGATCAATGTTCCCCAGTCAGAGTTGTAGTCGAAATAATAATCGGTTTCCCCCGAGGTGTACGTATACCAGTCTGTAAGCACCGTCTTCATCCGGGAGAGGAACAGATTCTTGTAGCTCTCATTGCCGATCTGATCGGCGATCAGCACACCCATGGCCAGCGGATGCAGCTTCTTGCCCTGCCAGTACGCATCGGCCTGCATCAGATTGGTGGCAGTGTCCGTATCCAGCAACGCCAGGTAATTCAGCAGATCCTGACGGGAATAGGTAGAATCGCCCGGCTCGGTGAACTGCGGCACAATGCCGTGGAATTTATCCGTAGTGGCGAACGAATTGCCCTCTGTCACCTTCATCGTTCCGCGGATGGACGGGAAGGAGACAGCGGTCAGCGGTGTTGTGGTCACCTTCCACTGGTGGGGAAGCTGGGCCATCAGCGTGGTATTCGGGAAGCCTGAACGCTTGAGTTCTGTTACCGCATTGAAGGTAGTTGTGACATCTGAGGTCGTCTCGTTGAAGGTATAGGCCACCTTCGTGTCCGTCACGAAGGCATAGCCGTGCTGGTAGAAATAATTCAGATTGGACGGTGCCGGAAAAGCCGACAGGGACAGGTAATTCTGGCCTCCTCCCAGCTGAATTTTGAGCTTGGCGCCGACCCGCTTGAAGGTTGTACCGGCCGGAGCATACAGCCCATAGTGTCTGGTTACCATTTCAGGCGTTGGCGCCCCGTTGGAATTGGTAACCGCAATGCCGATATGGTCTGCAGTCACGGTGTCGCCGTCTGCAGCCAGAATCGTAGTATTGCTGTCATTAAAGAAGCGGGCCCCGGCGGGCAGATACACTTCAGGACTGGACGGATCACTGAACTGCGAGTAGAGGTAAGGCGAGCCTTTGACGAACGTTGTCTTCAGCTTCTCCGCAGCGCCATCGCTTAACACCGCAGTCGCCGACCAGTCGCCGTAACCGGTAATCCGGTTCGACATCCCCGAAGTATTAATGTTGCCGGCCATCAGGAACAGGTCCGGGCTTCCCGCCGCTTCCTGCGCCTTGCCGTCGGCGCTTAAGTAGCCTGCACCCGGATTCAGAATGCTGAGGCCCTGCTTGGTATATTTCGATTTGAGCGGAAGCGTGATAATGCCGTTGCCGAGCTGATTGATCATAATGGACTGCCACCAGTCATTGGAAGGCAGCGGCGCAGTCAGCGCATCTGATTTGTACAGCGGATATTTAGGCTGGGGAACCGAGAGGTCATTCGCGGCATGGCTGCCTTGGCCTACGGGTACTGTGGTCAGTGTAGGCAAGGCCGGAATGTTATAGACCGGCTTGGGATCGCCTGCCACATAATCATAGGCTTGGAATTCAAAGATCGAGTACCCGAAGGAGGTGGCTCTGCTGATACCCTTCATCCGCAGATAGCGGCCGCTGGCATAGACCGGCAGATTAAGTGTGCCACCGTCGCCGTGAAGCTCGCGGTATACCGTAGTCCATGTGCTTCCGTCATTGGAAACCTGAATATCATAGATCCGGCCGGCAGCGGCCTCCCAATTAATGACCACCCGGCCCAGCGTACGTACGCTGCCCAGATCAACGCTCAGCCATTCATTATCGGTCGCGTTGGAAGACCAGCGTGTGTTCAGGTTGCCGTCTACCGCCAGTGCCGGCAGGGTAGAGCCGACAGGGAGATAGTCGGCCACCTGATAGGATGAAGCCGTCGCGGGCTTGTTCAAGGCCACATTCGGACCCAAAACTACCGGAGGAGGATTAACGCCGCCAGTGCCATAAACCTCAAACTCATAGAGGGAAATGCCGTATTGCGTCAGGTTCCGCTCTGTGGCGAATACCCGGACATAACGGCCGGTCCCGCTGAGTGTAATGTCATCCACACCGCCGTCTCCAGTAGTTGTGGAATAGATATCACTCCAATTCAATTCATCTGCGGATACCTGGATCTTGTAAGACTTGGCGTAAGCCCCTTCCCAGCGGAGCACAACGCGGTCTACCGTTGCAGTTGCCCCGAGATCCACATAAATCCAGTTCGGGTCCGTCCCCCATGAACTGCTCCACCGGGAACCTGTATTGCCGTCCACCGCCAGATCCGGGGTATTATTGCCCTCCGTGCCCGATGCATACGCGGGCCGGTCTGTGGAGAGCAGATAAGAGTCCGCGGCATATGCCCGTCCGGGCGGAAGAACCTGCACGAGACTCAGCAGCATGACGATGCTTAGAATAAGAGCGGTCCCGCTGATTCCCCTCTTGCGTCTTACAGATTTTGAATATACCATTCCCTTTATCCTCCTCTTTACGATTGGATTGCAGCTCTTCAGCCTGTAAACCTGACTTTTTCCGGAGTCCATTTCCCGGAGTCTGCATCAGCCCCTTACCCTGGTTCTGAAAGTCCACAGCTTTCACACAAGCGCTTTCATAGATTCATAATAAGCGTACCCCTTACCGAAACCGGTTGCAATTGGTAAAAGCGACGATTTATGCATAATATGAAGATTTACCTAATTGTGCAGCGACAGATTACGGAAATTCACCCCATTTGCGCATTATGTTCGGTTTTCCGCACACATTGGCCTTCCGGGAATGTAGCGGGATTTCTGAGAATACCATCCATTCCTGACCACAACCAAAGAAGCCGGCCCACATGGGGCCGGCTTCTGTTCCGTTACCGTTCACATCTATTTTAGATTGACGGCTCCTCATCCTTCAGCGCCTCCAGAATCTGACCGGCCAGCTTCTCGCCGATGGACAGCACCTTGAAATCCTCAATGGAGGCTTCCTTGATCTTCTTGAGTGACCCGAAATGCTTCAGCAGCAGCTTCCGGCGCTTATCCCCGATGCCCGGAATCGAATCGAGCTTCGAGGTGACCATTGACTTGCCGCGCTGCTCCCGGTGGAACGTGATCGCGAAGCGGTGAACCTCATCCTGGATACGCTGCAGCAGGTAGAACTCCTGGCTGTCTCTGGCGAGCGAGACCGGCTCGGCGGAGTCGCCGACCAGCAGCTGGGCGGTTCTGTGCTTGTCATCCTTGACCAGACCGCAGACGGGAATGAATAACCCCAGCTCATTCTGCAGAATATCGATCGCCGAAGAGATCTGGCCTTTGCCTCCATCGACTACGATCAGATCCGGCTGCGGCAGATTCTCCTTCAGCACCCGTTCATAACGCCGCCGGATCACCTCGCGCATCGTCTCATAATCATCCGGCCCCTGTACGGTGCGGACCTTATACTTACGGTACTCTTTGCGGGCAGGCTTGCCGTCGATGAAGACTACCATGGCCGAGACCGGATTGGCCCCCTGGATATTCGAGTTATCGAACGCTTCGATCCGGTTCAGCGAGTCCAGCCCCAGGCTCTGCCCCAGACTGCTGGCCGCCCCGGAGGTGCGCTCCTCGTCCCGCTCGATCAGGCGGAACTTCTCATTCAGCGCGACCCGGCTGTTCTGGCAGGCCATGCCGATCATCTGCTTCTTCAGCCCGCGCTGCGGCACCAGCACCTTAATGCCCAGCCATTCCTGCAGGGCGGCTGCGCCTCCGGCCGCATCTACGGTCCCTTCGGCAGCCGCCTCCTGCTCTGCCTGCTCCTGCACAGCTTCGGCAGCCGTGGAGAGATCAGCCGCAAGCATCTGACCAGCGGCGTCCAGCTCGCGCAACTCCTCTCCGGCCTCCGTCTCGTCCTCTGCGCCCAAGGCAGCCATCAGCGCCTGTCCGCTCGGCATTCCTACAGCCTCCGGTCCGCCGCTTCCCTGACCAGCGGCGCTGCCTGCTTCCGGCGGAAGCATTCCGGCGCTGGCCATATCCGGCAGCAGGATTTCCTGCGGCAGCGCGGGATTGTCGCTGTAATACTGCGTCACATAAGACATGAAGTCACTGTACGCCTCCCCGTAGAACGGAAAAGCCGACGAGTGGCGCTGAATCATTTTCCCCTGCCGCATGTACAGGATCTGCACACACATCCAGCCCTTGTCTACCGCATAGCCGAAGACGTCGCGGTCCTTGGTATCGGCTGTATTGATCTTCTGCTTCTCCATCACGGCATCGATGTGCTGAATCTGGTCGCGCAGCTCCTTGGCCCGCTCGAAATACAGCTCCTCGGCCGCCTCCTGCATCTTCTTCTGCAGATCCTTCTTCACCGCATCATGTCCGCCCCCGAGGAAGGAAGAGATATTCTGAATAATCTCCTCATAGGCCGACTTCGGCACTTCCTTCTCGCATGGCGCGAGGCACTGGCCCATGTGATAGTACAGGCAGACCTCCTTCGGCATCACCCCGCATTTGCGCAGCGGATACATCCGGTCGAGCAGCTTCTTGGTCTGCTGGGCGGCGTAGCTGTTCGGATACGGACCGAAATATTTAGCTTTATCTTTCAGCACCCGGCGGGTAACCTCCAGGCGCGGATGGGCTTCGTTGGTGATTTTCAGATAAGGAAAGGTCTTGTCATCCTTCAGCAGCACGTTGTAGCGCGGCATATGCTTCTTGATCAGGTTGCACTCCAGAATGAGTGCTTCCATGTTGCTCGACGTCACGATATATTCGAAATCAACAATATTGGCGACCAGCCGCTGCGTCTTCCCGTTGTGGCTGCCGGTAAAATAAGAGCGTACACGGTTCTTCAGTACTTTGGCCTTGCCGACATAGATGATCGTACCCTCTTGATTCTTCATCAGATAGCAGCCGGGCAGATCAGGCAGCAGCGCAAGCTTGTTGCGGATATTATCCATATAATCCATAAGTTCTCCCCCACCTGTTACTACACGGTTATAAGGTAAGTTTAGAATAGAATGTACTACACATTCAAGCCTTAATATAGAACATCCGTTTCTATAGGACAGACAAAGCGCCTTCGATAATCCGAAGGCGCTTTGTCTGAAAGGCCGCATGGCCCTGGTTACAGCAGGTTATAATCCATTATTGATGCTTGGCTACGATATTCTTAAGGGAGTCCTTGGAGTTCAGTCCTACGACTTTGTCCACAGGCTGGCCGTCTTTGAAGAAGATCAGAGTAGGAATACTCATTACTCCAAAACGGGAAGCTGTCTCAGGATTCTCATCAACATTCAATTTAGCGATCTTCACATCGTCACCCAGCTCGGTGGACAATTCCTCGAGAATTGGGGCAAGCATTTTGCAAGGGCCGCACCAAGGTGCCCAGAAATCTACTACTACAGTACCTTGACCTTCCACTTCATTCACGAAGGATTGGTCAGACACGTTCACGATAGCCATGATATTGTTCCTCCTTAAGATAAGTTTTGTGAGCTTAAGCTGTACGAAATAACTTCCGCTTCTATAGCCTGAGCCAAGTCCGCAGAATTTACTCCGAGATCATAGCGGGATAAAATGCTTCATGTAATATGATAACCAGATTATCATTTACCGACACATTCACAGTATAACATAAATACAATGCATTTGTTATATATTTCGAGAAATTATATTGCATAAAATTAATTTGTCTTTTAACGGTTTAGACTTTGTCCCTGAGATTCAGCTTCATCGTCCACGAGGTACCGGCTGTCCCGACATACTCGAAGCCGAGCTTGTGATATAACCGGACGGCCGCCTGATTCTCCGGATCAACACTGAGCGAAAGTGACGGGTATCCATCGGATACGGCTTGCTGTATGATGCCCTTCATAAGCCTGATTCCCAATCCCTGCTGCCTGTAGTCAGACCGAATAGCAACGCCTAATTCCGGGGTTGTAGCATCCACAAATCCGTAGCCCTGGTTCGTCTCGTCAAACAGCCTGTACCAGGCAGCACCTGCGGGCTGATTATCCACCAGTGCGATTACCGCCCTGTCGCCTTGTCTCCCCCAATGTTCGTTGTACTTCGCAATCCCCGGGGAATTCAGCAGCTCACTTCTGGGAGGCTTACCTTGTTCAATATGAATGGACTCATAATGCATATCCATAAGAAAATCATACTCCTGCGGTTCCATAGGTCTTATATTTAGCATAGAATCACCCTTTTGGCATACGATCTTATCTTTACAACTTCCCTGCATCTTCGTATACTTGAAGAAAGCGCATTAATTGTCAATGACTTCTCTCACATGTATAACTGTAACCCACTTCATGCAGTCATGCAACAGCAAGGAGGAAGAAGCGAATGGACGTCAATGTCAACGCACAGGTCCGTGACCCGCGGGAGCATATCAATGAGGAGCCCCGCAACGATCTCGGTGATCTGATGGCTGGTTTCTTCGGGATGACCGGCTTCATGACCGTGGTCTTCTTCGGAATGGTAATCATCAAGTATTTGTCCGAATAGCTGCTTAGGTGCAGTGTCCGGTATTCTTCGCCCAGGCCTGGGCGGGATGCCGGATTTTTTTTGCGTTCATTTTGCGATCCGTCAAGCGTCGTTAAGAATAACATAAATTTACAATTTAATAAAAAGAAAACACATTTTTGTTTCACAGGAGCCGTGTTACTCTGTATGCGAAAGCGCTCTTATACCCTATTTTGAGGAGGAAGGAACAATGAAAAAGCTTGTCAGCCTTGCTGTCGCAGGCTTGTTGGCTTCGGCGCTGTATTCCCCGGTATCGTTCGCTGACAACCCTGTTGTACAGACCATCTACACGGCAGACCCGGCCCCGCTTGTATACAATGATACGGTCTACCTGTACACCGGACATGACGAAGACAACTCGACCTACTATACGATGAATGATTGGAGGGTCTACTCCTCCAAGGACATGGCGAACTGGACCGATCACGGGTCACCGCTATCCTACAAGGCGTTCAGCTGGTCGAGCGGAGAAGCCTGGGCCAGCCAGGTGATTGAGCGCAACGGCAAATTCTACTTTTATGTCACGGCAAAAAGCACTTCGCTCGGACGGCCCGCCATCGGCGTCGCCGTTGCTAACAGCCCGACCGGCCCGTTCGTGGACGCTATCGGCAAACCGCTCGTCTCCAGCAGCTGGGGCGACATCGATCCTACGGTATATGTAGACAGTGACGGCCAGGCCTATCTCTACTGGGGGAATCCGACACTGAAGTATGTGAAGCTGAACCCGGATATGATCTCCTACAACCAGAGCACAGGTATTGTCCAGGTACCTATGACCACAGACAGCTTCGGTGTGCGAAACGGCAATGCTGACAGACCAACCCTCTACGAAGAAGGACCCTGGTTCTACAAACGCGGCAGCTTATACTACATGGTCTACGCCGCAAGCGGTATTCCAGAGAATATCACCTATTCTACCAGCTCTTCGCCTACCGGCCCATGGAAGTACAGAGGGATCATTATGCCTACCCAAGGCGGGAGTTTCACGAATCACCCGGGCATCATCGACTTCAAAGGGCGCTCTTATTTCTTTTATCACAATGGCGCGCTGCCTGGCGGGGGCGGCTTCACCCGGTCAGTGGGGGTTGAGCAATTCACCTACAACGCGGACGGAAGCTTCCCGGTCATCAACATGACAACCGCCGGGCCGCAGCCCATCGCCACCCTTAACCCCTATGTCAGAACACAAGCCGAGACCAGTGCATGGGCGGCCGGGGTAGAGACCGAGACCACCTCAGATACGGACGGGGGAATGAATGTCGGCTTCATCGATCACGGCGATTATCTCAAAATCAAAAATGTGAACTTCGGCGCCGGAGCTTCCGGCTTCGAGGCCCGGGTAGCGTCAGCAGGCAGCGGCGGTAATATTGAGCTGCGGCTGGACAGTCCGGCAGGAACGCTGGTCGGCACCTGTGCAGTGCAGAATACAGGGGGCTGGCAGAGCTGGGTGACCAAGACCTGCACGGTCAGCGGGGCAAGCGGGACTCATGACCTTTACCTGAAATTCACAGGCGGCAGCGGATATTTGTTCAATATCAACTGGTGGAAATTCAGCCCCAGCTAAATCCGGCTAACTCTTCACATAACAGTAAAAAGGGGCCCCAGCCATCACATCGACTGGGACCCTTTTTCTATTCATTACCCTCTGGCCCTGCCGCGCTGGTTCTCCCCATGCAGCGGAATCACCTCTACGAACGGGGCAATCCGGTCCATCAGCCGCTGGCCCTTGTAGACCTCTTCCCCGTCCTTGCTGGTGATGCTGAGATGCTTCTCCAGCCCGTCCAGCGGATAATTCGAGGTATAGAAGGTCGGCTTACGGTTCATCCGGTAATTCAGAATCGCTCCGAGCACATGGTCACGCGCCCAGGGATTGAGATTCTCGGCTCCGATGTCGTCGAAGATGAGCAGATCACAATTCTTCATCGTATCGACCATTTCCTTCAGCTTTTGGTTATCCATCATAATCAGCTTCAGTTCCTCGATGAAATCCGGCATATAGACAATCACGCCGCTGTAGCCCGAGATCGCCAGCTCATGGAGCAGATAGCACATCAGGAAGGTTTTTCCGGTCCCGAAGCTGCCCTGCAAATAAATGCCCCGCGAAGTCAGGCCCTCTGCCCGCACTGTTGCTATATAGTCAAATATTTTGTTCACGGCTGAGGCCCGCCGGGGGTCCTTGCCCATAATATCCATCTCATCATATCCGCCGTTCAACACCCGCTCGTCCACATAGAAGCTGCGAATCCGCTTGCGGACATTATCCTGATTATCCTGTGCAATCTTCAGCTTGCACGGTGTCTTGCGCTCATACAGATCCGTTACACCATTAACCGTCTCTACGGTAAGCTTGCTGTAATGCCCCTGGAAATCATTCGGGCAATTCGCCAGGCCGGGGCAGTTCTTACAATGCCGGTCCTCTTCGACATACTGGTACAGACGGCTTAAGTGCAGCCGCAGCCGGGACTCGTCCAGCTCGGGATGCTCAGCCTGAAGCTCCTTGACCAGGGGATGGTTCAGCAGGGTCTGCTCCAGGTCACGGGAGCGCTGGCGCAGAGCGGGGTTGTTCATCGAACGCAGCACTTCGCCCATGGACTCCATCGCTGCACCTCACTTTCTTCAGGGCGTTCTCAGAACGCCTTTTTTCTTGCTGGCCTTGATCTCGGCCGCTTTCTTCATCATCGCCGCGAATTCCTCTTCCGATACGGTTCCGGCGCTGCCGTCATCAAGCACAATCGGAATCTCCTGCTTGCCGGACCGCCCGCCGCTCTTCGTATATGAACGCGGACGGCTTCCCGTCGTGCCAGTGCCGGAGGAGGCGGAAGCCGCCCCCTTGCCCTTCACCTTGGACTGGTCGCGGATATAGCGCACGGCCTTCTCGTAAGTATTCACCTGCTTCACCAGCATATTGGAGGCAATCGCCTCCACGAAGTTGCGGTTCATCCGCTGATCGCCGCCGGAAGCTACCATCGTCATCAGATAATGGATCAGTACATTGATTACTTCACCGCTGAGCTTATAGTTCAGATCAATCTTCTCGAAAATATCCATCAGCTGGCCCGGAACCGCCCCCGGGAAGAACGTCTGCAATAGCCGTGTATAAGGCTCGTTGCGCAGCATCATATTATATTGGTGAATGTCGCATTTGGACAGAAATTGCGGAGGGACTTCTACATAGAACTCCATTTCGACAGCCTGCTCCACCGGCACTGCGGAGGGATCACTCTCTTCCTCAGCGGCGGAGCGCAGTGACACTACCTTGGAGGCAGCAATCTCTCTTTTCTCCTGGCGCTTCCTATCCTGACGGAAATGCTGGCTCGCCTTGTACTGCAGCGTATCCAGAATCACCTCTCCGTCCGGCGTGAAGACATCATCCTCATCCAGCAGACGGCATACATCCTGCGGGCCAAGCTCGTATTTGCGGGCCACATAATTAATGACACCCATCTGGTTATGGTCAAAACGCAGCTTCTCAACATGCGCACGGTTCACCGATTCACGCGGGAAGCGCAGGATAATATCGCTGTAGGCTATATTCGAATCAGCGTCCTGGGTGGTGCCGGGCTGACGCACGGAGGCTACCTCGGCCAAGGCCTGCTCCAGCTCATAGTCGATGACATGGGTATTCAGCTCAAAAATATCATAAAAGGGCAGTGAAATATTCTCTTTCCCGAGCGACCGCCCGCTCCATTCCTCGGGTTCCCGGTGCCAGAACTGCTCACGCAGCGACAGCACAGCGAACTTGCCGATCTTATCCCGGAGCAGCAGCGTCAGATGCTGGGTTGCAAAAAAATCAGCCGGCGACAGCGGCGGCATTAACTCGTATTCGTACATATAATCATCGTTCTCCGCGGCATACAGCCGGCAGGTCTGCAGCAGTCCCACCGCCTCCAGCCGGGAAGCCTGGTCTACCATATATTTACGGCCCTTCTCGTTGGGTTCAACGCCCAGGGTCATAAAGAGCCTGCGCTGCTGCTCCACACCGGAGTAACCGATAGATTCAGCCGGAATATGTTCGAACAGCAATCTGTACAGGCTGATGGCGAACGCGCCTACCATTGGCTGATAGACTGAGCCCAGCATACGTCCGTCCAGCTGGCTTAGACCGAATTCGCGGGACACGCAGTACCGGTGATGTTCAGTGAAATGATGCAGGTTGCTCATACGCATCTGCGGTTACCTCCCCCTCTTCTATACCAAATCATATAGATTTCTATTCTATCACAAAACACCCGGCCGGAAATGTAAAATAAAGATGAATTCTTGGGCTTTCTGGCGGAAAAGAAAAAAACGGCTCCCCCCCATTACAGGAGACTAGCCGTTTCTTGTTGTACCGCCCTTCAGGCAGCGTTTAGAACATTTTGTATCCGCCCAGCCGCAGCTTCTGAATCGTCCAGCCGCTCAGAACTGCCCCGGCAAGACCGGCTATGCCGGTAAGATAATCCACAATGTGGAAGGTAGAGAGGTGCTCCCATAGGGACATCGCGCTCCGGTCCCAGATGGAATAGACCACCACCGGAAGAATGACAATGACGAACAGATAGGCAGGGAACCAGGTAGTCTTCATCAGCATGTTAAGAATGAAGCCAATGCCGAACATCATCACAAAGAATAAAACGGCCAGAACAAACACCGGAATAAAGCCCATCGTACCGCCATCCCCTCTCTCTATAAAGAACCGCACACCCAAGCTTATATAATAGTAAGTTTACTAGAAAAAATGTAGCGAAGCAATGAACATTATCGTGCTACATACCGGAATTCGCATGAATGGGGGCCTCGGCGTTTGCTCTCTGCCGCCCGCTGCGCTACAATGCAAATAGCACCCGACCTATGTTCATACATATTTAAGGTATGCGGACAAAGAAGATTTTACGCGAGGATATTCCACCGATAACCTATAAGGAGTGAACAACTTGAACGAAGCCGCTTTGACACTGGAAGGCTGGTATGCGCTGCATGACTTCCGCTCGCTGAACTGGACAGCCTGGACGGCAGCCGATGACGAGGAACGGGCAGTGGCCCTGGAGGAGCTGCATGCCTTCATGCAGGAGTGGGGACCTGTCGAGGAAGCGAAGGAGGGCAGCTCTGCGGTCTATTCCATCGTGGGCCAGAAGGCTGATTTCGTGATGATGTTTCTGAGAGAGAGTCTGGAGGCGCTGAATGCGCTGGAGACCGCTTTTAACAAAATCGCCTTTGCCCAATATACAACGAAGGCCTATTCCTATGTGAGCATTGTTGAGCTCAGCAACTACGCCGCAGGAGGAAGCGCCGGAGACGGCAGCGACCCGATGCAGAACCCGCATGTGGCTGCCCGGCTGAAGCCTGTACTGCCGCAAATGAAGCATATCTGCTTCTACCCGATGAACAAGAAGCGTGAGCTTGCCGACAACTGGTACATGCTGGATATGGAGAAACGCCGGGAGCTGATGTATTCGCACGGCCTGATCGGACGCGGCTATGCCGGCAAGGTGAAGCAGATCATCACCGGCTCCGTTGGCTTCGATGACTGGGAGTGGGGCGTAACTCTGTTCGCCGAGGATGCCCTGCAGTTCAAGAAGCTCGTCTACGAGATGCGCTTCGATGAAGTCAGCGCCCGCTACGGCGAGTTCGGCCCCTTCTATGTCGGCAACCTGCTGAACGAAGAATCGTTCGAGGAGATGCTGAAGCTGTAACAGCATAAACGCAAATAGACCGCCCCCCTCTAGCAAAGGTATGCGGTCTATTTGTCGTATCCTATTTGTCCGAGGCCTACCGCCCTTAAAAGCGGCTATTGCACCCGAGAGCCGTGTTGCAAGCACGGCTCTCTTTGCATTGTACGTCTTTTCTACCTCCACTATACCACAAGTGGATTTAATAAATAAATATCTACAGCTTAAAATCACTTATGCCGAAGGTTCCTTATCGTCCTCTTCGTCCTCATCCCCGTCACGCAGACTCTCCAGATATTCAGCCGTCGCCCGGTCACGCGCGCGGCCCTTATCCTTCAGGCGTTCGATGGCCGGAAGAATGAGAATATCGATTTCCTTCTGGATATTGTAGGCCAGATCATACCGCGTCTGATCCTCCAGATAAGAGCCTACCTCAATCAGAGCATTATAGCGGTCCAGCTCCTCGCGCGTCAGCAGTCCGCGTACTTGCACGCTGCAGTGGCGCATCTTAGAGGAATCTTCCCTTCTTGAGGACGAGCGGGATGCCGCCGATGATGAGCAGGTAACGCATATCGACAACCTTCTTCAGCTGCGCCGCTGTCCAGCCTTTGTATGTCTTATCGCCGACTACGGCAATTCCCTGGCCTTTACCCAGCGAAGCTACGGTCCCCTTGTTGCTGAAGGCGAATTTCTTCGGCTGCTGGCTGCGGATGGCCGCTACCAGATTATGCGCACAGCATTCTCCCTGCTGCATGGCAATCTGTGCCGTCGGCGGGTAAGGACGCCCTTCCGGATTAATCATGAGGGAGCCGTCACCAATGATGAAGATGTTCTCATGTCCCGGAGCCCGCAGATATTCGTCTACCTTCACCCGTCCGCGCATCGCTTCGAAGCCGGCAGCCTCGATCAGACGGTTCCCGCGGATACCGCCGGTCCATACAATTGTGGAAGCCTTGATCTCTTCACCCGTGGCCAGAATCACGCCGCCAGGCAGGCATTCCTTGATCGCTACGCCCATCTTGAAGGTTACACCCTTCTTGGTGAGTACGGTCATGGCATGCTCAACCAGCTCAGGCGCGAACCCCGGCAGAGCCGTAGGCGCAGCTTCTATATTATAGATGTTGACCATACTTGGATCGACATCAAATTCTTTGCATAGTGCAGGGATCCGGTCAGCCAGCTCCGCTACAAATTCAATCCCGCTGAAGCCCGCACCGCCAATGACGAAGTTGATATGCTCCTGTGCATTATTCTCATTCTTGTATTTGGCGAACTGGTACTGGATATGCTCCCGGATCAGCCGCACAGAGTTGATGCTGCGGATGGTCAGCGCATATTTGTCGAGTCCCGGAATCCCGAACGTTTCAGGCTCACCGCCAAGGGCAATCACGAGGTAATCATACGAGAGCGTTCCGTCCTCCAGAATAACCTTCTTCTGCTGGGTGCGAATCTCCTGCACCGAGGATTTGACAAGATCGATCTTGAACTCATCGATTAATTTGGAGATAGACACGCGTGTATGCTCGATGCTGTCCGTGCCCGCTGCAGGCATATGCAGATGGGTCGTGAAATAGTGATATTCATGGCGGTTAACCAGGGTTACATCGGCTTCATTATAGTTCAAAGCTTTCTGCAGCCGCTGGGCGGTCAAAATCCCTCCATACCCCGCGCCTAGAATAACGATTTTGGGAATACTGCTCATGTTCCGGCTCCTTCCAACAGGTGAATCTGTCTATGTGTTATTTTTTGTAAAAAAATCAGGTTTCTTTTGTGAATTTATACACTTAAATTCAGAAGAATTTCCAATAAAACTTAAAGGATTTCTAAAATAACCATATCCATTGTAAACCTTAGTATCGTTTTAATCAAATATAATCATACAACAAAATGTCACATTTTTCATTGAAATCAAAGCCTTTGCAGGCAGGTGAGACTATGTTTATAATGAGTAGGTACGCTTGTATGGCAAATTGAAACTATCAACTCGGAGGTGTAATATTACGTGACATTAGAGCAAACCGTTCCTATGAGCGATCTGCTGATTATAGGCGGAGGTCCAGCCGGTATGTTTGCCGCTTTTTACGGCGGTATGCGCCAGGCTTCAGTAACCCTTATTGAGAGTATGCCCCAACTCGGAGGGCAGCTTGCTGCTCTGTATCCTGAGAAATATATTTACGATGTCGCCGGCTTCCCCAAAATTACCGCACAGGAGCTGGTGGATAACCTGTCCCGGCAGATGGAGCTGTTCCAGTCCGATATCCGTCTGGAGGAGAAGGTCGTATCGGTTGTGAAGCAGGGCGAGCGTCATTTCACCGTCACCACTGACAAGGCTGAATATCACAGCAAAGCCATTATCATCACGGCAGGCGTAGGCGCATTTGAGCCGCGGCGTCTTGAGGTACCTGATGCACAGCGCTTCGAGAAAGCCAACCTGCATTATTTCGTAAATGATCTGAATGCTTATAAGGATAAAAAGGTGCTGATCAGCGGCGGCGGCGATTCCGCTGTGGACTGGGCGCTGATGCTGGAGCCAATCGCTGAACAGGTAACCCTGATTCACCGCCGCGATAAATTCCGTGCGCATGAGCATAGTGTAGAGAATCTGATGGCCTCTAAGGTAAATGTGATTACGCCGTCCGAGATCACTGAGCTTCACGGTGAAGAATTCATTACCAAGGTCACCTTGTCCCATATCAAGACCAAGGAAACTCAAGAAATCGAAGTAGACAGCGTTATTGTCAATTTCGGCTTTGTCTCCTCTCTGGGCCCGATTGCCGAGTGGGGAATCGGCATTGAGGGCAACTCCATTGTAGTTGACTCCCGCATGGAGACCAGCATTCCGGGAATCTTCGCCGCTGGCGATATCACGACTTATCCGGGCAAGCTGAAGCTGATCGCTGTAGGATTCGGAGAAGCGCCGACAGCAGTCAATAACGCCAAGGTGTATATTGATCCGGATGCGAAGCTGTCTCCGGGACACAGCAGTAATCTTAAGCTCTAGGTTGTCTATAACCTTATAGCCATAATAAAAGGGTATCCTTTCAGGTTGATTCCACCTCAACTTGAAAAGATACCCTATTCCTTGATGCTTGCGGTTAATGAAGTCCAATGCTGCAGGATGTGCTCTGATCTTTAATGAAGAACCGCATGGTCTGGAGAGTGTAAGTTCCGTTTGCGAATTTCAGCGAGAAGCAGGGCGATGAAATCATGCTCCAAATGCAGCTCTATCGCTCTGTGATAAGAGTCTAGCAGCATCTCATCCGACAATTCAACCATAACGTTCACCTACCTTTCCTTTATTTGGATCTGAATCTATCATAGCAAACTATCATTATTCGAACAAGCGTTCTCATTATCCACAAGCTGCTGTGGAAATCCTGTGTATAATATGTGAGTAAGGGTTATAATGTCAGCAATTGCACAGTGGACTATGGGGATAACAGTTATACACAGGGCTGAAACCTGACATCTCCACACAAAAACTTTTTTAGAATGTTCATAATTGGCTGGGATATTTCTTGTTGTATTACCTCAAAATCTAAACAACTAAACGCAATATTAGCCTATTACTGTATTTATCGTCAAATATAAAAATTTTATTAATCATTTTGGTCTTGTATTTACTTCCAGAATCCATATCTTTCCCCGATGATCTACAGCATAGTCGAAGCCCAGTTCACCGATCCCCGGAAAATGCCGCTCCAGCAGCTCGGTACAGACTAAGGTCAGCCTGCGCATCTCCGCTTTTTTGGATGAGGTCCCCACTCTTGGCAATGATCTTCGCAGTCCCTGGCGGCAGCTGAGCATCGTTCCTCCTTTGCAGAGATTCGTAACGAACAATCCCGGCCGGGCTACTCTCCCTACCATAGATCGGAACTCCCAGTGCTCGCCGTTCTTCACTACTTTGACCCGGTAATCAATCGGACGCCCGGAGATCCGTGCAAGGGAAATGCCCTGCTGGATCAAATATTTCCGTTTCACCTTGAATCTGTCCAGTGCCTGGCGCATAGAAGTGAAGTCTCCATAGATACGTGTGCTCTTCATATACGTGAAGCCGTACCCCCTATGATCCCGGAACACCTTGATGACACCATATCCTCCTCCGCCTACAACCGGCTTGATGACAACATTGCCGTATCTTCCAAGCATCGCGGACAATCCGGCAGCACTATATTCCCGCGTTCTCGGAATGTAACCGGCAACCCGTGAATCGCTAAGCAGCGCCGCCGTCTTCAGCAGCTTGCTTGCCAGTTCTCTCCCCGCCATTATTTGCCCTCTCCTTTCGCATTCCCAGCCTACCCTATAGATTACTCACAAAAGGCCTTGCCCTCCTGTATGATTGTCCGTGGTATAGCTGGCCAGAGCAAAAAAGGGCATATGGCTGCGGGGCCTTATGTCCCTGGTACATTTGACTGGAAAACCTTTAAAATTCGTTGTATTATTGCCTGAAAGGGAGGGTTTCCTAATGGCTGAGTTTTTTGAAATCCTGTATTGGTTTGCGATGATCGGCATGTCTGTTGTACTGGCAGGAACGACAATACTCGTCTGTGCGCTTGGCTTCAAATTCATCAAGGACCGACGCAGAGTGCTCGGTGCCGGCTGCATCGCCTTTTCCCTGGGGGCCTCCGCCCTGATCGTGTTCATGATTAACCTGAAATTTATTATCCCCGCCTGAAGCATGTTCCCGGCAGCAGTGGCCCAGGAAGCGGATTGCGCGTTCCTCTGCCGTCATTGCTGCCTTCGGGCGGAACTCTTAAGCGTCATTCTTACACGATTCATAGATTCGCCCCGTTACATTATTCTATGAAAACTGCGCCAGGCTGGCCTGTGCGGACAGACGGCTTCATTCGCTGAGCAGGTTCCGGCCTATTCCCCACTTTTTCGCTCCCTCCCTCTCCTGCAAGACACTCCAATCTTTGAAATTTCCGTTCAGACAACAACTTTTTCACTTTATATCCGTAATATGTATGTGCAATAAATTGGAAGAGCTACTATTTTGAAAAAGGAGATTCTATCGTGTCGAAACCTGTGTACGGAAAACAGGCGGCTTCTGTCAAAGCTACGGACAAGCTTTCAGGGGCAGCTTGGATGCTTTGCGCTGCGTTCCTGCTGTTTTTTGGCTGGGCCGCTTTTCAGATCGGATTGTTCAACGGAATGACGGCGGATTTCGAGAAGCCCATTTATGTTGCCGCCTTATTAAGCTGCCTGCTCCTGCTGGCCGCTGCCGTCCTGTATTTCAGATCCTTCCGGCTGGAGGGACAGCGTGATCTGCTTACCGTAGCGGCCCTCCTGCTTCCCTTAACCTATGCGCTGTCGCTATTCGGCGCTGCTTCCCGGTATATGGCGATGAACATGCTGTTCACCCAGTTCACCTATGCCGCAGTCTTCATCATCAGCATCCTTCTGCTCCGGCACAAGCGGCTAAATTCCGCCGTCCAGCATGGTGTGCTTACCCTCGCTTACCTGATCGTAGGCTTTGGACTGCTCAACTGGCTCGGAAGCTGGAAGCTGGCTGGCAGTCTGGTGGGCTGGTTCTCGAAGACTGTCTATAGCGGCAGGTATAGCGAAGCGGTAATGACCGACTCGAACGGGCTCCGCCTGACCTCCATTTTCCAGTATGCCAATACATATGCAGCCTTCCTGATGGCGTTTCTGTTCGTGGCCGTCTTCGCGCTGATCCGCTCCCGGAAGCGGACCGGGCAGCTGCTGCACGGCTTCATGCTGGTGCCTATCATCGTCTCGCTGCTGCTTACCTTATCCCGTGGCGGACTCGTGCTGCTGCCGGTGGTCTTCATCCTCCTGCTGCTCTTCCTGAAGCCTGTGCAGCAGATTCTGTGGATTGTCCATCTTGCGATTGCCGGCCTATTCTCTCTGCTGATTACCAGCCCGGTCACGAGACTGGGCCTGGAGCTGAATACGGAGTTCAATTCGTCTGCTGCCCTTAAAGGCTGGGGCTATCTGCTGGGAGCATCTGCCTGTGCAGGCGTGCTCTGTCTGGTGGTTCAGCGTTACCTGGCACCTTATCTGAACCGCAAGCTCGGCGGACTGGAAGCCCGCCGCATGAGCGGATTATGGATTCCTGCCGTTTCGGTGGCTGGCGTTGCGATCATCGCCTTCCTGTTCATCGGCACCAGCGCTCGCAATATCCTCCCGGCGAATATCGGAACACGGCTGGAGAATATCAATTTCAGGCAGCACAGTGTCCTGGAACGGTTTACCTTTTACGAAGATGCCATGAAGGTCGTCAAGGATTATCCGGTACTTGGCACGGGCGGAGGCGGCTGGGCCACACTCTATGAGCATTATCAGAACAACCCTTATCTGAGCCGCCAGGTGCATAACTTTTTTCTGCAATATCTGATTGAAGTAGGCATTGTAGGCTTCCTGGTGTTCATGGGCTTCATCCTGTTTATCTTCTACAAATTCAGCAGGGAGTACCTGAAACGGGAGACCGATGACTATAGCAACGGATTCTTCTATCTCATTATCGCCTTGTCCATTCTCGTTCACAGCCTGCTGGACTTCAACCTCAGTTTTGCCTTCATGGGTATGCTCGTATTCCTCGCTCTGGGGGGAATGGCCGTGGCCATGGAGAGCAAGCCGCTCCGTCTTCAGTGGAACAAGCTGTGGATCAGAGCGGGGTATTTCACAATACTGGGCATTGGCACGGGCTATTTGCTCTTCCTGTCTCTGAGTTACATTCGTTCCAGCTCTGAAGCTAGTAGCGCCAAGAAGCTGATCCAAGTGAGCCAGTCCTATGAGGAGATCAAGGCCCCTTTCGTAAAAGCACTCAACATCCGCCCATACCACCCGGAATCCGCTGTGTACCTGTACCTGCTGGATCAGAAGGTGTATGAGCAGACCAAGGACGAGCAGTTCCTAGACGAGGCCTATGCGGTATTGACCCGTGCGCTGAAGGATGAGCCGTCCAACAAAGAGCTGCTGACCCAGCTCGCCAGCTACTATGATCTGAAGGGCCAGAGCGCCGAAGCCTATCAGGTCTACCTGGACAACGCGGATAAGTTCATGTGGGATATCAACTGGTATGCCGGACTGATCAGCCGGGCTTCCCTCCTTGGACAGCAGGCTTACTCCAAGCAGGATGAAGCCGGACAACAGACGTATTTCGCTTCCGCACTCTCCGCCTACAGACATGTAACGGACGGCATTGCCCATTTGAAAAGCCTCCCTCCCGAGCAGCTTCAGGGCCGTGAATTCTTCGTTACACCTACGATAGGTCTGAGCATTGCGAGAGTACAGCACCTGTCTGGAGACCAGGAGGACGCAGCCGCTGCACTGAAGCAGGGCTTTGCGGGCGGTTACGAGGATCTGACGGACAGCGGAAGCCTGTGGACGACCGCCTGGTACAGCGGAGTGATTGCCCGGTCCCAGGAGCTGGGAGCCGCAGCCCTGAAACGTTCGCAGGAAGCTGCGGCTGAGGGGAAGCTGGAGATCAGGGACCAGGAGACCCTTAACAAGCAGCGGTATTTCAAAACCGGCTTGGATGCTTATACTTACGCTATTGCAGACCGGGAAGCACAGCAGCAGGGAGTCACAGTAACACCGGAACTGCTGCTGAATACTGGTAAGCTCCAGTATATGTCCCAGGATATACAGGCCGCAGAAGCCACACTGAAGCAAGGCCTTAGTGAGGACTACAGCAGCCCTGTTAACCGCGAGCTTGCGCGGTGGTTGCTGGCAGTTCAGCAGCGGATGCAGAGCGCCCAGGATCAGGCGGTCTACCAGAAGCTGATCGCCGCTGATCCGGAAGAAGCGGCGAGGATTAATGAGATAGCGGGGATGCCGCTGTAACCGCCGCTTAAAGAACAGCAAAGAGCACCTGGCCGTTTAAGGCAGGTGCTTTTTGCTGTGTGCGGGGGCAGTGCTGCCATTTCATGGCTATTTCCCCCCTTTTTTTGCTGGATTTTTTCTGTTTTTGGTTCTGTTGTATTTCCTACAATAGATACCTCTGAAATTCACCCAAAAAGACAATCTATTGCACTTTGTACAGTAGAATTTCAGTAATTAGGCATTCCCAAACAAAAATCCAGAAATCAAATGTATCAAATACAGCAGATTGCATTTTAGTGTGAACTAAAGTGAAATCTATTGTATAAAATGCAATTAGAGTTGAAGATTTCCGGTCGCATTAGTCGCCATTAGCGAAAAACAATGAATGCAATATACTGCGCCGCTGTCAACGGTGCAGCCCCTTATACTCATCCTCCAGAATCGAATATTGATAGGAGTCCATCCACTTCTCTTTATGATACATATGTCCTCTAAGATGCCCTTCGTATGTCATGCCGAGCTTCTGCATCACGCGGGCGGAACCGATATTCCCCGGGCGGCAGGTCGCATAGATCCGGTGAAGCTCCAGCTTATGAAAGCCCAAGTCCAGCAGTACAGCGGCAGCCTCAGTTGCATATCCCTGTCCCCAGTACAGCCTGTTGTAGCAATAGCCGATCTCTCCCTGTCCTGTTCCGGTAATATGCAGGCCGCAGCCGCCGATCAGCAGCCCGTTCTCCTTCAGAACTACCGCATATTCAAATCCCCGGCGCGGCTCCTCCTGCTGCAATTCCAGCGTATGGCGGATATATTCGCGGGTATCCTCCAGTGAATTGGGCCCCCAGATTGAATGCGTCACTACTACGGGATCGGACGCATATTCATGTACCTGCACCATATCATCCTCGATGAATTCCCTGATGATCAGACGTTTGGTCTCAAACTCCATATGTCTGCGGCCTCCTTCAGATTCCCATATTAGTGTAAAACTCTACCACAAAAAGAACAGGCCTGCCACCGCTAATTGCGGCAACCAGCCTGTCCCATATGCTTCTCCAGCATTTATTCAAACACGTACTCGCCTTCACCGACAGTCAGGGTCTGTCCCTTCAGCTGGGGTGAATCCGTCCGGAACACAATCCGGCTGAGCCGGTTCTCTTCGCCTTGCACGAACTCAAACGTCTGATCTCCTGCCTTAAGGCTGTAGCTGCCATCCGAACCATCCGCAGGTGCGCTCACCGGAAGACCAAACAGTTCACTCCAGTGGCTAGCGGCAGCGGCCGGATCGCTGACCCGGAAGCCTGCACTGACGACCTCCACCTGGCCTGCAGGGTGAGGACGGTTGATTCCCGCACTGTTCAGACTAGCCAGCCGCTGCTCATCCCTCTCGTTCCACTGAATAATGAACGGATAGGGCAGTCCCTGGAAGTCACCGTCAATGGTCATCATCCGCCACTCGATCAACCGGCCCTGATCATCCAGACGGCGGCCGTCAATGACCGGCGACAATAACAAACCCGCTTTCCTCAGCGTTGCCTCAACAGCTTCAATATCATCCGTGCGCAGCACCACTCTGCTCAAGACTTCGTGCTCCGGCAGAACGGTAACGGCATCCCGCACAACCACGTTATGCTTGGTCGAACGCGCCAGCTCCAGGTTCTCGATCCCGAGGAACTCCAGGTAGGTGAGTCCAAAATAACTCAAGGCGTTATACGTTCCCCAATCCTTATGCGATCCTCCCCGGAAGGCTGTTAGTCCATGCTCCGCGAAGAGCTGAACCGGCTGGTCCAGATCATTCACATAATGTACAAGATGATCCCATTTCAGTACGGCCATTACTTCTTCACTCCCAGCTCCGTGGTCCGCTTCACCGCAGCCAGTACACTCCGCTGCAATCCGGCAGCGAAATCACTGTTGTTCAGCTCATACAAGCCGTGCATACCGACGCCGCCAGGCGAGTTGTTGATGTCCAGCAGTTGTCTTGGGTGCAGTCCGGTCTGCTGCAGCATAGCCACCGCTCCCAGCATATTCTCCAGCGCCACCTTCCAGGCTTGCTCCCGCGGCAGTCCGGCAAGAACTCCGGCATCCGTGAACGACTCAATGAAATAATAGATATAGTTCGGTCCGGCTACCCCGAAGCCTGTGAAGATATCAATATAGGATTCCTCCAGAACCTGCACCTTGCCGAAGCCCAGCAGGAATACTTCCACCTGCTCCAGAGAAGCGGCAGCATTCAGAGCTACACCGCTGTATCCGTAACCGGTATCGGTCAAGGTATTCGGGATCACCCGGACAATCGGACGTTCTGCTCCGAAATAATCTCCGAGCTGGGCTATTGTTACTCCCGCCACAATGGATACAATAACCGCAGACGGTGCAGCATACTCGCGAACCTGTGCTCCAAGTGCAGCCAGATCATCCTGTGGACGGACAGCGATGACGATCAGTTCTGCGCCGGAGAGAGCTTCTTGCTGCGTACTCTCCGTGTCTACGTTATATTTGCTTTTTAATAGCTGAAGCCGTCCTTCATGAATATCCGCTACACTGATCTGTCCGGCTGCCAGCGTACCGCCTGCCAGGCAGGCCCGGATGATCGCTTCCGCCATCTGCCCGCCGCCAATGAAATGAATCTTGCCTTTTGACACTTCCACTCACTCCCTGATTAGGTTAGTTATTGGCCCAGGCCTCCGGCAGAATGAACCCGGCATATTTCTCCTGTCCCAGGATGTATTCTTCGAACTCCTTGGATTCATAGGCAGCCTTCAGGTCCTTGGCCCACTGGGTATCCTGGTCCTTCTTGTTCACCGATACGATGATTCTATGCTGCATAGGCGTATTCTCAATCTTCAGCGCATCTGTAATCTTGCGGTCGGGAGCGTTAGCGATATAATTCCCGTTCACCACACCATAGTCAACATCCTGCAGCGAGACCAGAATCTGCGCCGGGTCCAGCACCTTCAGGTCAATCTTGAACTTGTCCGGCTCCACGCTGTTCACATTGAAGTCCGCTACCCCGGCGCCCTCTTTGATCTTGACCCAACCCAGCTCCTCCAGAATCCGCAGCGCACGCTCCTGATTCACCGGGTCGTTCGGAATCGCGACGGTAGTGCCGTCCTTCACATCGTCAAGCGTCGTGTGATTAACGGAATACAGCCCCTGCGGAGCGCCCGGAACATAGGCAATCCCCACCATATCGGCACCAATTTCCTTATTGATTGCATCCATATAGGCCGTACTCTGGAAGATGCTCGCGTCAATCGAGCCTTCCTTCATGGCCGGGTTGACCTGCATATTCTGTGAGAAGGTTTTGATATCTACAGTATACCCTTTTCCTTCCAGGATTGGGAGAATGGATTGCCGGAACTGCTCCTCATACGTGCCTACGCCGAATCCGACTGTGATTTCCTTTTTGTCCCCGGAGCTTGCCGCTTCCTTATTGTTACCGCAAGCCGCCAGCACCGCCATCGAACTAATCAGTAGAACCGCCAGTAATTTTCTCATCACTCTCATCCCCTATCCTAATACTGTGTTTTTAAAATGCACTAATGCCTCGTCTGTAACCGTCAGCGGAATGGCGCAGTTGGGCGACAGAATAAACGGCTGACCCTTCATCTTGGCCAAGGCTTCCTTGGCCTGCTGTTCAATCTGCTCCAGATCATTTCCGGCAAACAGCCCGTGATCCACTCCGCCCACCTTCGTAGCCTTGAGATCGGCGTCCAGCCCGGGATTGCCTTCGGCTACCGTATCCCAGCTGATCCCGTCAATCCGGTAATCATTGAATTTCGCAGGCTGGGCATGAGCACCGCAGGTATGTAAAATATTCTTGCCATAGCCCGCCGCCTCCAGAACGATAGAATCATAGGGTCTGGACAGCTCATCGAACATCGCTTCATCGAATAATCCGGGGTGGGCTGTGCCTGTCACCGCGTAGAACAGACCATCTGATCCCGCCTGCCGCAGCTCCTGCACATAATCGGCCAGGGTTAAGGCAATCGCATGCAGGGCATGATGCGCGGCGGCACGGTGTTCCTTGAAGAGCGAATCCAGCGTCACCGGCTGCTCGATCCCGAATACGGTCTCCGTAACATAAGCAGAACGTCCTACGATGAACAGCAATACCGTGAGCGGTGAGAATACCGTCTGAATCAGCGGCGTATCGGGCAAGCCCTGGCGGATCTTCCTTACAGCCTCCAGATGCTCCAGCAGCGAAG
The DNA here is from genome assembly GCF_038006885.1 of Paenibacillus sp. FSL R7-0302. Lineage (NCBI taxonomy): Bacteria > Bacillati > Bacillota > Bacilli > Caryophanales > Paenibacillaceae > Paenibacillus > Paenibacillus sp. FSL R7-0302. Next base: position 496,279 of record NZ_JBBOWB010000001.1, on the reverse strand, counting down.
GGGTTTGTGCGGCTTTTTTCACCTCAAGATCCCAGAGATTCGCGGCTGCCGGAACGGCCGTAGTCAGCTGTCTCGGAAACACCGTCCGGTAATCTGCGAAGTTATACTCATTTCCCCAGGCTTCCGCCAGATAGGTCGCTCTCGGGTTGATTTTCACCCAGTCCCAATCATATTTCTCCGTAAAAGAAATCGTAGACGACGCTAAGTCCTCAGCGTTCTGCTCCTTGTCAATAAAGTGGCGCCATCCGCTGACCAGCGGACGGTCCGCAAGTTCCCCGGATAAGATCGCCTGAAAACGCTCCTGCTTGCTCCATACACTCATCTGCCTATCCCCTTTGTCTCGTAATCTCTAGTAACGGCGAATCTTGCGCGCCAATGTGTTGCCCAGGGACTGAATCCCCTGCACCAGAATGATCAGAATAATGACCGTCGCAAACATGACCACCTCGTCAAAACGCTGATAGCCGTACACGATTGCCAAGTCTCCGACCCCTCCGCCGCCTACTGCCCCGGCCATTGCCGTAGCCCCGATCAGCCCGATCGTCGCTGTGGTCAGGGAGAGAATTAACGAGCCCACCGCTTCCGGCAGCAGGAAGTACCATATGACTTGTAACGGCGTAGCTCCCATTGCTTCAGCAGCTTCGAGAATGCCCGGATTCACCTCCAGCAGCGAATTCTCCACCAGCCGTGCAATATAGGGTGCGATATAGATAATCAGCGGAACAATTGCGGCACTGGTTCCAATCGACGTATGAACAATTGCTCTTGTTAGCGGAATAATGGCAAATAGCAGAATGATAAACGGAACCGAACGAATGACATTAATTAAGGGATTCAGTAAGGTATACAGCCACTTGCTCTCCAGCACGCCGCCCGGACGGGTAATGACCAGCAGGATGCCCAGCGGAATACCCAGCAGCGAGCCGATGAACAGCGATACCCCCACCATCTGAATCGTTTCAATAATCGCCTTCAGGAATTGCTCACTTGTGATCGATGTCGAGAACATAGGACTTCACCTCCTCTATGCGGACCTCATGCTGCTTCATGTAATTCAAGGCCGCTTCCATCTGTGCCGGATCACCTTGCAGTTGAACGATAATCGTACCGAGCGTCGTCTCTTGAATCTCTGTCGTATTCGCAAACAGAATGTTGACCTTGACCCCGTAGGTACGGATAATCTCGTACAGCACAGGCTCAGAAGCGCTCTCCCCGGCAAAATTCAGCTTATACACCCGGCTCCCCTGCTCAGTCTTCAGAGTTCTGCGGACGCTTGTAGTCATGCTGTTCTGAATGACCGTCTTGACGAAATTCTGCGTTGTCAGATGCTTCGGTGCTCCGAACACATCCAGCACGCTGCCCTGCTCGATAATCCGTCCCTCTTCCATTACGGCTACCTTGTTGCAGATCTCCTGAATCACCGACATCTCATGCGTGATGATCATCACTGTGATGTTGTATTCCGCGTTGATCCGCTTGAGCAGCTGCAGGATGGACTGTGTCGTCTGCGGGTCCAGAGCGGAAGTAGCTTCATCGCACAATAGTATTGAAGGGTTCGAGGCCAGCGCCCGGGCAATCCCGACCCGCTGCTTCTGTCCGCCTGACAGCTCGCTCGGATAGCTTCCAGCCTTGTCGCTTAGCCCGACGAATTCGAGCAGCTCCTCCACCCGCTTGCGGATTTCCGCCTTGCTCTTTTTCAGCAGGATGAGTGGAATCGCCACATTGTCGAACACCTTTTTGGACTCCAGCAGGTTAAAATGCTGAAAAATCATGCCGATGTTTTTCTTGGCTGCCCGCAGCTCTTTGTCGCTGTACGCGCCCAGATCGTACCCGTCCACCAGCACCTGGCCCTCAGACGGCCGTTCCAGGTAATTGACCAGGCGGATTAATGTGCTTTTTCCGGCTCCGCTGTAGCCGATGACTCCGAAGATATCGCCCTTCTCCACCTTCAGGCTGATCCCCTTCAGCGCTTCAATCTTCACCTCTTTGCGGGTGAACGTCTTGTACACATTCCGTAGTTCAATCATAGTTGTTCCCCTCAATCATCTGGTAAATTTAGGATTCAGGATTCAAGCCTGCTGCTTCAGCTTCGCCAGTGCCCCCTCTGCCAGCAGAGCGAAATACTTGGCTGCCGGCAGGATGGCCGCCTCATCGACATCGAAGCGGGGATGATGCAGCGCATGGTTCGGGCCGGTTCCGATGTTCACAAAAGCACCCGGGATCTGCTGCAAATAGTAGGCGAAATCCTCTCCGCCCATCTGCGGCGGAATATCGTGTACCTCATAGCCTGATTGTGCCGCGACCTCTTTGGTGTAGTCTGTCCATGCTCCGTGATTAACCGTAGCGGGCGGGCCGGGATACCAGTGCAGCTTCGCCTCTGCTCCGGCTGCGGCTGCAATCCCTTCGATGATCCGCGTCATTTGGGCCGGGATGCTGCTGCGGATCTCTTCGTTATACGTACGTACTGTACCTTCCAGCTCCACCTTCTCCGGCAGCACATTCCAGGTGAAGCCCCCGTTGATCCGGGTCACACTGAGCACGACCGGCTCCTGCGTGTTATTCAGGCGGCTGACTACGGTTTGCAGCATCGTAATGATCTGCGCAGCGGTAACAATGGTGTCTACCCCTTTCTCCGGTGTAGCAGCGTGAGCGCCGACCCCTTGCACCGTAATCTCAAAGCGGTCCACCCCAGCCGTTAAAGCTCCCGTTCTGGTACCGAACGCCCCATTAGGCAGGTCCGGTGAATTATGTAATCCGAAGATAGCCTCCACCCCGCTTAGTCCGCCGGATGCCAGTACATCCTCCGCGCCGTGCCCCGTCTCTTCAGCCGGCTGGAACAGGATTCTGACCTTGCCCGGCAGTTCATGCTCACGCTGCTTCAGCAGGCTGGCCGCGCCCAGGATCACAGCGGTGTGGAAGTCATGGCCGCAGGCATGCATCGCTCCCGGAATCTCTGATGCGAACGGCAGGCCCGTCTGCTCCTCAATCGGCAGGGCATCGATATCGCAACGGATCGCTACTATGCTGCCGTCACCTTGTCCTACCTCTGCGATCAGTCCGGTCTTCAGAGGAAGGTCCAGCACCCGTATCCCCGCTTCACTCAGCCACCCGCGTAGCTTCTCTGTCGTTCTGAACTCTTCATTGCTAAGCTCAGGTTCACGGTGCAAGTTCCTCCGCACTTCGGTCAGCCGGGCTGCCAGTGCTTCTTCCGTCTCATGCTGTGGTCTCATAGGACTGCTCTTCCCCCTTCATTACGTATGTTCAATTCCTCTTATCCGCTCCAGTGCAGTCGCGAGGCTGCTCAAGATATGCTCCCGCATCGCCCGCTCCGCCCCCTCTTCATCCCTGGCTACAATCTTCTGCAGAATCACAAGATGCTCCTCATCCGCCTGCGTATTCCAGTCCCCGTGCAGAGAGACATAACGGCAATACCGGAGGGAACGGTCTCTTAGCTGGTTCAGCACCTTCTCAAAAGTCTTCAGCGCGCTGATCTCCCACAAGTAATCATGGAATTCGAAGCCATAGGATACAACATCCTGCTGATCCCCCATCTGGAAGGATTGCTTCAGCTTCTCCAGAATCAGCGTTAACCGCTGAATATCCTTGATCGTAGCGTTTCTGGCAGCGCTTCTGGCGATATGGCCTTCAAGCATGCTGCGGATCTGGAAGATCTCTTCGACCTCCTTAATCGTTAAAGGGGCTATCCGCAGCCTGCCGTTGGGCTGGCGTACCAGGAAATCCTCATTCTCCAGCCGCTGAATTGCTTCCCGTAGCGGAGTCCGGCTGACTCCGAGAAGTGCCGCCAGGCTCTCTTCGTTAACCGCCTGATCCGGCTCCAGCTCGCTATCTATTATTTTTTGCTTAAGTGCATAGTACGTATTATCCTTCGACAATCTTCGTGAACGCATTTCCATAGATTTCATTGCTCCTCGCCACTCATTTGCGGGTCGCCCGGTCAACTGTATAATTGTATACAATTATTAATGATGAGAGAGATTCAAGATAAAATGAAAGTATCAGTTGAAAATCTCTCTGTGCAATCAAGCTTTTTTCATACTATAATCCTATTAATCCCACTAGTCAAGTATGTTTTATAGGGGAATTAATAATCGACACGAATTGGACAAATAAATAACCCTCCAACACCTAATAGGTGTGGAGGGCTATTCACCTTACTAAAGTTCAAATACTATCTCATCACCTGTCTCACTCTTGTTGAACGGGTAGCTATATTCTTTGAACCTAAATTGAATTCCTGAAATCTCATCAGGTAATGGCGGAGAGACTACATATTTATATGATGCATGATCCGATCCGCTTCCACCATTAATCATTCGGCAGTCATATTGGTCATTAATATATAGTTCGTAATGGCTATGCTGATGAGAATTGGAGTCCATTTTCGGCTCATTGTCCCAATCTATATTCAGTGCTAGCACACTTGCATTACTGTATTGTCGTAAGGACGTTAGAGTATAAAAACGCTCCCCTTTCACGACTGACTTCAGTATTGCAATGTGTTGTCTAAATCCGGCTGGTTCAATCATTGGTTTATATTGTTCTTCATTCATCATACTTCCAAATAACGACATCAAGAATCCTTCATAAAGCCCAAGTTCCTCTGACCATTTAGAAATATACTCCAACGGAGGAAATCCTGGATTATTATCCGAGACCTCCTTTCTCTTCTTGATCAAAGAGCAAATTTCTTTATCGATATCCATAATTCGTTCATCATAATGCTCTGTTGGGCGTTCAAATGGCATTCGTATCATTTTTACCCTCCTCATAGCTCCATTAATTATTTCATCACCATATTTTAACATATAATGGTTTAAGTCAACATAAAAAAACCTCCTAATTAAGTACAGTTTGCACCATACACAATTAAGAGGTTTCGAAATCCGCAACCCAAGCTTACTTTATCAATAATTCAGCATTCACAAGCTTAGCAAGGCTCAGCCGCCGGATTCCCCGCCTCTTCCTTCGTGCGGAACGAGGAGCCGCAGCCACAGGTGGCGCTGGCGTTGGGGTTGTTGATGGTGAAGCCGCCGGTCATGCCGGATTCCTCGAAGTCGATCTCCAGGCCGTTGAGGTAACGGATATCGTCTTTGCTGACGACCACCTTCAGACCTGCAACGTCCATGTAGATGTCCTGCTCAGTCTCGGTGTCATCGAAGCCCATAGCGTACGAGAATCCGCTGCAGCCCCCTGCGGTTACGCCCAAACGGAGAAACATATCCGGCACTTCCTGCTCTGCAAGCATAGCCTTAATTTGGCCTGCCGCTGTCTCACTAATGTTAATCATAATTACAACCTCCTTAGGGATCACTGTATTGGAATCAAGCAGCCTTCAGGCTGTACGTAATGAAGTCAATGCCTTGCTTGAGAAAATAATGAGTATGATGTATATCATTTTCATCGGCTCTTTCAATCAGTATACTCCACTATTCTTCTGCCCTCAAGTCGTAAACCGGGCGCAGGTAAGCGATTTGTCCCGGAAGACCTGCCGTTTCTGGCGGTTGCTCACCCTACGGGAGAAGTTTATAATGAGAAAAGCGATAAAATTTCGATAAATTGTCACGGAGGTTGCAGTTAACCTCTATTTATAATGCCGGCTGCTGCCGGATATGCTCAGGTACACGATTATGCGATGCAATTGCCTCGCCAACCTTCAGGAGGAACTTATATGTCTACCCTTATTACACCCCACACGGATGCCCGGATGGCGAACATCATTGAGAAGGTTCGCGGCGGAGAACGATTGAATTTGGAAGACGGCGTTTATTTATATGAGAGCAACGATCTGTTAACGATCGGGCAACTCGCTAATGAAGTCAACATGCGAAAAAACGGGAATAAAGTCTATTTTATCGAGAACATGAGTCTATATTTCACCAATGTCTGCGAATCCCGCTGTGCCTTCTGCAATTTCCGCAAGGATGAAGGCGAAGAAGGGGCTTACACCCTCTCCGGCCAGGAGATGGTGGAGTATGTACAGCAGCATATTCATCCCGGCGTGCGCGAGTTCCATATTGTAGGCGGGCATAATGATAATGTGCCCTTCCAGTACTATGTTGATTCGCTGCGGGCTCTGAACGAGCATTTCCCCGAGGTGACTCTCAAGGCTTATACAGCGGCAGAGATCGACTTCTTCACCCGCATCAGCGGACTTAGTATCCGTGAAGTGCTGGAGCAGCTGCGCGCCGCCGGACTGAAGACCCTTACCGGAGGAGGGGCAGAGATTCTGTCTGACCAGTACCGCAAAAAAATGCGCGTCGACAAAGCCAATGTCGAGGAATATCTCGAGGTGCACCGCACCGCCCATCACCTTGGCATGAAGACCCATACCACGATGCTGTACGGTTCGATTGAGTCCCGTGAAGACCGCATCCGCCATATGCTGCAAATTCGTGACCTGCAAGACGAGACCGGCGGTTTCATGGTATTCATTCCGCTGTCCATGCAGCCTAAGAACAAGAATGCGGGCATTATGCGCCGCAACTCCGCGAATGAGGATCTGAAGACCATTGCCGTCAGCCGCCTGATGCTGGACAATTTCGATCATATCAAGGCCTACTTCATTAATATCGGGCCCCAGTTGACCCAGGTTGCCTTGAACTTCGGCGCTTCCGATGTGCACGGAACGATCCTGAAGGAACGGATCAGCCACGCTGCCGGCGCGCTGACACCGGAGGGCTTGACCCGGGATGAGCTGATCTGGCTCGTGAAGGGCGCAGGACGGATTCCTGTAGAACGGGATACCTTCTATAACGAGATCAAGGTATACGAATAAGAAAAGAACAAGCTTACCTCAGCCAGTGAACGCAGAACTGCCTTGTCCATTATGTACCCGAAAGGAAGATCAGTTGGCATGAGAACCCTACTTGTCTTGGGCGGCGGCTACGGCGGTCTTGCCCTCATTCAGCAACTGCTGGATAATCATCTCCCTCCTGATGTGGAAATCATCCTGGTGGACCGGATGCCGTATCAGGGGATCAAGACCGAATATTATGCACTGGCCGCAGGCACCGCCACCGATTACCATCTGCGGATTCAATTCCCGGTGCACCCCCGCCTGACCGTACGTTACGGGCAGGTGGGTTCCATTGATCTGGAGAGCAGGCTGGTCCTCCTCGATTCCGGGGAGCCGGTAGCCTATGATATCCTGGCGATTGCCCTCGGCTGTACGGATAATTACCATAACATTCCGGGTGCCGAGGAATACACCTGCAGTATTCAGAGCTTCGCCGGAACCCGGGAAACTTACCGCCGGCTGAACGATGTGAAGCCTTATGGAACCGTCAATATTGTCGGCGGGGGACTGAGCGGCGTAGAGATTGCCTCGGAGCTGAGGGAGAGCCGGCCGGATCTGAATATCTCTCTGATGGACCGGGGAGAACGTATTTTATCTTCTTTTCCGGCCAAGCTGTCCAGGTATGTCGAGGAATGGTTCAGTGAGCATCAGGTGGAGACGATTGGCGGGGTGTCGGTCTCTCATGTCGAGAAGGATGCCATCTTTAATGGCACCCAGGCTATTCCGGCGGATGTGACGGTATGGACTGCCGGTATTCAACCCGTGAAGGTCGTGCAGCAGCTGGAGCTTCCGAAGGACCGTGGAGGCAGGCTCATTGTGGGGGAGTATTACAATATAGCTGAATACCCGGAGGTCTATGTGATCGGGGACTGTGCCAGCCTGCCCTTCGCCCCCAGTGCACAGGCGGCGGGTGCCCAGGGCGAGCAGGTGGGACAGATATTACAGGCTTTATGGCGGGGCGAAACCCCGAAGCTGAATAAGATTAAGCTGAAGGGAACCCTCGGTTCACTCGGCAAAAATGCCGGCTTCGGCCTGATGGGCCGCCGCTCCGTCATGGGCCGGGTTCCGCGCCTGCTGAAGAGCGGCGTCCTGTGGATGTCCAAACGCCATTTCGGCTGAACAATCCCGGCTTGAATCCGGCTTAATCAATCTCCAGACTGTCCCAGGCCTCTGCTTCTTGTATAGCGGCTGCAATCGCCTCTTCCAAAGCAGCGGGGGAATCAGCTTCTATGATCTCCCCGTCAACCATGGCGAACGGCCGAAGATAACACTCTCCGCAGTTGTTCAGACAGCCGTACTCCACTACATCATATTCAGGGTTTTGCTCCAGCTTAAGCTTGAGCGGTTCAGTGCCGTGGCCGATGTTGCTGGCACAGAATTCTATAATTGGTCTCATGATGATCTCCCTATTCTGCTGTAACCATTTTATTTTTTAACTTTTTGTACTATAATAAACATACGAAAGGAGTGATTGAGAAATGAGTGAGAATGTACAAAGCGCAACCATGTACGATGAAGTACTGGAAGTCCTTGATAAACTTCGTCCGTTCCTGCAGCGCGATGGCGGTGACGTGGAACTGATTGATGTTGAAGACGGCATCGTTAAGCTGAAGCTTATGGGTGCATGCGGCAGTTGCCCAAGCTCCACGATCACGCTTAAAGCCGGGATCGAACGCGCCCTGATTGAAGAAGTAGAAGGCGTGGAAGAAGTCGTTCAGGTATTCTAATCCCGTTTCATAAACCATCCCGGCCTCCGCTAAGAGGCCGGGATTTTTTTTATTATAGAGGATTTCGCCTGCAGGATCAACCATCTGGATATTCAAAAAGACCAGAAGCCGCTCCGTCAGCCATTTCTGGCTACGGGCTTCTTCTGGTCTCATTAGATGATTCAACATCCCTAGGTTCAAGCTTAGAATGCCGGGATAATTGCTCCGTCATATTGCTTTTCGATGAATTCCTTCGCTTCCGGGGAAGTCAGCGCTGCTGCCAGCTTCTGAATAGCATCGGAATCCTTATTGTCAGGACGGGCTACCAGCAGGTTGGCATACGGGGAATCTCCGCCTTCAATGAACAACGCATCCTTCGTTGGAGACAGCTTGGCATCCAGTGCGAAGTTGGTGTTGATCAGCGCCAGGTCTACTTCATCCAGCTGACGGGGCAGCATGGCTGCATCCAGCTCAATGATATCCAGCTTCTTGGTGTTCTCAGTGATATCCGCTTTGGTGGAAGCAATATTCGTGTCATCCTTCAGCTTGATCAGACCGTTCTTCGCCAGCAGAATCAAGGCGCGGCCTCCGTTCGTTGCATCATTCGGAATCGCAACCTTCGCACCTTCTGCCAATTCATCAATCGATTTGATCTTTTTGGAATAGGCGCCAAATGGCTCTACATGAACAGCAGTTACAGATACGAGATCTGTGCCGTTCTTGGTGTTCTGATCATCCAGGTAAGGCTTGTGCTGGAAGAAGTTCGCATCGAGCTGCTTCTCGGCAAGCTGTGTATTGGGAAGAATATAATCTGTGAATTCTTTGATCTCCAGCTTAATGCCTTGGGCTTCAAGCAGTGGGGCAATTGCTTTGAGGATCTCCGCATGCGGTACAGGAGAAGCACCAATCACCAGGGTTACCGGGTCCGCAGCAGGCTCTGTAGTCGGCTCTGCAGCAGCCGCTTCTGTAGGTGCCGTTGTGGCAGCAGAATTCGTGGTGTTATTCGCCTTGTTGTTTCCGCAAGCGGCAAGCACCAATATCAAGGTCAGGCTGAAGAATGTAAGCAGTACTTTTTTCATCTGTAAATCCCCCTCTAATCCATATGGTTTATTGAATAAGGCTATATGTGGACGTACCTTATTTCCGTGTAAAATGTCTTACCAGCCGGTCACCGGCCATTTGCAGCAGCTGCACCAGAATCACCATCAGCGCTACCGAGATAATCATGACTTCCTTCTCATAGCGGTAATATCCGTAGCGGATCGCCAGGTCACCCAGGCCGCCGCCGCCGATCATGCCGGACATTGCGGTATACGAGACAAGGGTCACAACAGTAATGGTTACACCGGCAAGCAGACCCGGACGAGCCTCGGGCAGCAGCACGCGCATCACGATCTGCCCGGTGGACGCTCCCATGCCCTGCGCCGCTTCAATAATTCCCCGGTCAACCTCCCGCAGTGCCGTCTCTACCAGTCTGGCGAAGAAAGGCGCCGCGCCGATCACCAGTGCCGGAATCGTTCCAAGCACACCAATCGAAGTGCCCATAATGGCCTTGCTGAACGGAATCAGGGCAACCATCAGAATGATAAAAGGAACCGAACGCAGGATATTCACAACGAAGGATAATACCGAGTAAACCACCCTGATAATAACGTTATTCGACTTGCCCCATAAATATAACACAATTCCAAGCGGTAAACCAAGGATTATTGTAAATATTCCTGAAATTGCGATCATTTTGAGTGTAGCAATCGTAGCTTCCAGCATTTCTTCCCAATTGATTGTGCTAAAGTCCATTACAAAATCACCTCCACATCAAGACCTTGCGCTATGAGCTCAGTGAGCGTGGCTTCAACCGCACCCTCAGGTCCTTCGAACCGGACGATCAGCTGACCGTAAGGAACATCCTTGATTGTAGAGATGGTGCCATGGAGAATGGCGAAGTGAACCCCGGTTCCCTGAACCACCTGTGAGAGCGTCGACCCGTAAGTCTTTTGCCCGAGAAAAGTGATTTTGACCGACTTCGTGTAACCCGGCTGCACAGCATCAATCGCCTGCCGGAGCGGTCCGTCCGACTGGGTCTCACTGCGGATGAATTCTTTGGTCACCTCATGCTTCGGCTTCAGAAAGACCTCGGCCACTTCACCCTGCTCCACAATACCACCGCCATGGATCACGGCAACACGGTCACAAATGCTCTGAATGACATGCATTTCATGGGTGATCAGCACGATGGTCAGATGGAATCTGCGGTTGATATCCATCAGCAGGCGCAGTATGGAGTCTGTCGTCTGCGGATCAAGCGCCGAGGTCGCCTCATCGCATAACAGAACGTCCGGATCACTCGCCAGTGCCCGGGCGATTCCGACACGCTGCTTCTGTCCGCCGGATAACTGGGCCGGGTACTTATTCCAGTGCTCCTCCAACCCTACCAGGGCGAGCAGATCCTTAACCTTTTGTTCAATCTCGTTCCTTCCGGCTCCGATCAGCCGCAGCGGAAAGGCGATATTATCATATACTGTAGCCGATGAGAGCAGATTGAAATGCTGAAAAATCATCCCGATCTTGCGCCGCTGCTCCTGCAGTTGTCCCTGGCTGAGCGCTGTCAGCTCGACACCGTCCACCCACACCTCGCCCGCAGTCGGACGCTCCAGCAGATTAATGCAGCGGATCAGCGTGCTTTTGCCGGCCCCGGAGTGACCGATCACCCCGAAGATTTCACCCTTCTTAATCGACAGGCTCAGCGCAGAGAGTGCAGTTGCCTGCTTACTGCCCTTGCCATACACCTTGGTTATATCCTTCAATTCTATCAACCGCTGCGTCCCCCTTCTGTATTAACTTCCATCATTGCAATAAAAAAGACCCCCTACGATCCATGCAGATCGCAAGAGGCCCTGTGTGTATAATGACAATGCCTTCTCATCTGCCAAATACCCCTTAACCGGCGGCATTGTAGGAATTAGCACCATGACATTTGGATGCAGCTTAAGGCTGTATTCAAACCGGTTGCCGGGCTTCATCGGGCCTATCCCTCCGCCGCTCTCGATAAGATAATAGTATGAAGTTATATATTCCGTATCCTGTCAGAACTTAATGTATGCCTAAGTATATTCAGTTTCGAGTTTTTTGTCAAAGGTAAGTTTTTACGGACGGACATGCCCGGATTTCGGGCCTGGGGCCGCTTTGTTCTTGTGCCATTGTTCATTCCCGTACCTGTATGCGGCGGCCAGGGATTGGCATACCATCTCCAGGCTCTGCTTCAAATCCTCCAGGTGGCTGTCGAGATCCTCCAGACGAATCTTGTCATGCAATCCCTGGTGACGCTGCCAGAGGTCGTCGGTCATCTCCGCGTTCATGTAATGGATCTCAGCGTTGCGCCGCTTGCGCAGATTCTCCACCGGCTCCCGGTAGGAATTCCTGATTCGCTCCAGCTCATCCGCCAGCGGATGATGCGCATGCAGCAACTGAAATTGCCTCAGCACCGTGAAATAGGAGAAATGCGTCTTCACCTTGCCTGTATTGAGATTGTACAGATTATTCAGCACCGTGCCCAGCTTGTCCAGCAATGAGAAGACACGGATGAAGCCATCCTTGTAGAAATACACATATCTGGCGTACTCCCCCTGCTCCGTGGACGACATGTCGTCCATATAACCGGCTATCACTGACTTCCGGAAAAAGGCGGCTGCGAACCAGCTCTGCTCCAGCTCATCCAGAGAGGAGATTAGGCCGCGTGTCCAGATTTCCAGCTTGCGGTATTCATGGTCATGGTCTTCATGCGCCGCCATCTCCTTGCGCAGCACGGAGGCAGCCTTCGCCATGGACTCCATAGCTTCAGCCAGCACACCGCTGTTCACGCGGGGCGGCTCTCCAAGTAACGTCCGCAGCATATTTTGACCCTCCTTAAGTTCACTTCTACGCTAGAGGAAAATAACGGTTCCAGTTGCGGCCTACCCGCTTCGCAATATCCTCATTCGGAGCCAGCTCCTCCGGGTATCCCGGCTTCATCCGGGCATCTATAATAATCGGCAGCGTATAGCTGACGCTGCCCCGGTGTACCCCGGCCGCCGAATAGATATCATCTGCCGGATTGAAGCGGGTGAATACGGTCCACAGGAATGAGGTCTGCGTGCTTACCGCCTCTTCCGCCCGATCGACCAGCACAATCAGCGGCCAAGCGGTCTCCCTCTCCTTGAAGGCAGCCACCAGTCGCTCCGGCAGCTCCGGGTCCTCTTCATAGGATGCACCGGAAACGGCTAAACATCCTCCGCAATAAGGCACAGCGGCGGTGATTGATGGAAGCAGACCCTCTGTATAGGTCCTTGGCAGCTGACGGACCGGGCTGCCGATGCCCGCCATCACCGCCTTACTGCCATGATTCAGCTTACGTCCGGTATAATCCAGTGTATCCATGGAGGTATTGGCAAAGATCGTCAGATCCGATTGCGGATTGAAGCGCTCAAGCACCGTTTCCAGCAGCTTGGGGAAATCGGTAAGCTCCACCTGCACATTAGTCAGCAGCAGGAATTTGGTTAAGGAGAGCTGACCTTCCCCTAAGATACGAAACGCTGGCACCATATACTCGCGCGGATAGCTCTCCCTCACGACCGCTGAGGTCAGTGAATGCGAACCGGATTCGGAGTAGGACCACAGCGCTTTGACCGAAGGGATCAGCAGAGGATAGGCTGGAGCGAGCAGCCGCTGCAAATAATCCTTCAGATAATAATCCTCCTGGCGCGGCTTGCCGGTAATGGTCGCCGGGTAGATGGCATCCTTGCGGTGCCACATCCGCTGAACATGCATGACCGGGAAATCATGCTGCATGGAATAGTAGCCGGACTGGCTGCCGTACGGCCCTTCCGCTCTCCGCTCCAGCGGAGACACGCGCCCCCGGATGGAGAATTCCGCCTCGGCCGGAATCCGGTGCCCGCCCAAGGGGTCCTGCACCATAGGAAGCTTGCCGCCCAGCAGCAGCGAGGCCAGCAGCAGCTCCGGAATCCGTTCCGGGACCGGAGCCACTGCCGCCGCAATCAGCGCCGGCGGCCCGCCGATGAAGACAGACACCGGCAGGGTCTCGCCGAGATGCTCTGCCTGTGAGTGATGGAAGCCGCCGCCCTTATGAATCTGCCAGTGAATAGCTGTGGTGCTGTCGTCATACACCTGAATCCGGTACAATCCGAGATTATGATCCTTGGGGTTGGTGATACTCTCCGTATAGACCAGAGGAAGCGTGATGAACGCCCCGCCGTCCTTAGGCCAAGCCGTAATCCGGGGCAGCTCCTTCAGCGGGTCACTGCTGCTGCAGACACCGAGCACCGGAGCCTCTCCTTGCGGTATATTCTTGGTCCCTGCTCTCAGCAGCTCAAGCAGCACCGTTTTCTCCCGCCATAAACCGGCGGCTGAGGGCGGAACCAGCTGCTCCATCGCCGTTGTCAGCGACTTCAGCAGCTGCTCCGGTCTTGTCCCAAAGGCCTTGTTGACGCGTCGGACGGTACCGAACAGATTCGTAGCGACCGGGAACGGCGTTCCCTGCACGTTCGTGAACAGCAGTGCCGGGCCCTCCTCCTCCACCACCCGGCGGTGAATTTCGGCAAGCTCCAGATAAGGATCAACAGGGGTATCTATCACTGCCAGATCCTTATCCCTGCGGAGCTGCTCAATCCATTGTCGTAAATTACCGTATCGCACTATAGTGTTCCTCCTCAAACAGGACCTTATGCTAATCCCGTCCACCGTTGCCGTTACCTTATCACTTGCTGCCCCTGCCAGCTCCGCTTAACTGCCAGACCCTTACACTCATGTAGCACAGAACCCCGAAGAGTCCGGAGATCAGCACAATATGGGATAACGCAGCAAATATGTACAATCTTTCATTATTCAGTGTGTATACCACAGCCGCTCCGCTGAATACCTGCATCAGGCAGAGCAGAACTGCCGCCACGCCCAGAGCCCTCAGCTCAGGCAGCTCCTTATGCTTCCAGAAGGCCAGATGCCCAAGTATAGCAGTCAGCAGGAATAGAACCGCCGCTGCAATCCGGTGCACGAATACAATCCCTACTCCGCCGCTCATTTCCGGGATCCATTGTCCGTTACACAGCGGCCAGCCGGAGCACCCGCCCTGGGAGCTGGTGTGGCTTACGTAGGCCCCGATGTAGACAACGATATATGAATATACTGCAGTAACCCAGGTTAAGTTGCGGAAGGCTATACGGACTTTAGGACTTCCTGTGCTGAGTTCCGCTCCCGGAGAGAATGCCCGCCTAGTCCCAAGCGCCAGCATCAGCGAACCGGCGAAAGCAATCAGCGAGAAGCCCATATGCAGGGCCATAACCGCAGCCGACTGCGACTTCACAACTGCAAGCGCTCCCATCCCGCCTTGAATGATGACGAAGATCAGGGTCAGCAGGGCATAGGCCAGCAGATCCTTACGGTACCTGGCATAACGCCAGAAGGCAACCATGGAAGCCAGGGAAAGCAGGCCAGCCAGGCCGCTGAACAAGCGGTGGGTATATTCAATCAGAGAGCCAATTGTGTAGGCCGGAATCAGCTTTCCGTGGCACAGCGGCCACTGATTTCCGCATTCCAGTCCCGAGCCGGTCTTGGTCACCACAACCCCGCCGAACAGCGCCATGAACATAATGAGACAGGTCAGATAGCTGAGCCATTTTAATTGAATTGTCGTCAATAGTATCACCCGTATTGTATAGGAATGAGTATGAAACATATAAATGCTTATATGATTAGAAAAAAAGCACCGCTTCTGCTCGGATAGGGCGAAAGCGGTGCTGCGGAATTACTTGTGAATGCTGAGATAAACGTCCAGCGCCGTATCAAGAAACTTCTCGATTTCCTCCCGAGACTTCCGGAGCTTGTTCACGAACCGGACCAGTTCCCGTCCATCGGTGTACGCAACAAAGCTTGGAATGCCCAGTATATTCTGTTCCTGGCTGACATCACCTACGGCATCGACATCCACTTCGACCAGGGTAAGACGCTCTGCATATTTCTGTTCCACATCCGGCATGAACGGATCAATGAATTTGCAATCCACACACCAATCTGCCTTGAAGACTGCCACCGTCAGGCGCGGAGACTGAATTGCCACCTGGAACTGGGCAGGCGAGCTGATTTTGTCCATCAATTGACCATTCCCTTCTATCAGAGAGTTCCACACGAAGCTTGCTCTTTAAGTGAAGCAAAATGTACGGAATAAGTCAAACAATAATGACAAATCAAGACAATAGTCATATCATTATTCACCGGCACGCACACGGGCAGGCTGCAGTTTCATCAAAGGACCGAGCAGCTTGCGCAGCGGACGGGGATAACCGGCAATCTCCTGGCTGCTGAGTACGCCCAGAATAATCAGGAGAACCAGATAGACAATCACCACTGCCGCCCCAACCACCAGACAGGTAATCAGGAAGGCTAAGCGGGCCGGCATCAGATCAGTCATCAATAGGCCTGCTTCATTCAGACCATAGCCGATACCGGCCGAGGCCAGAACCGCAATGGAGAAGCCTCCCCAGCGTTTACCGAGAATGGAGAAGGGTACGATTTTTTTGAGCATCCGCAGATTCAGCAGTGTAATGACAATGAAGCACAATGCCGTAGAGCCGATAATGCCGTAGATGCCGAACCACTGGCTGAACAAGAAGTTAGAACCAAACTTCACGAGGATACCAACAAGTACATAATACATCGATATCCGCGATTTGCCCATTCCAAGCAGGATCGAGTTGGTAGTCATCATCGTAATCTGGAAAATGGTACCCAGCGTCAGCATCGCCACAATGCCGCTTCCATCGAGTGTTTTGAACAAAAGGCCATTCACAGAATAAGCAGCCACGACCAGTGAGAGGACAACCGGTGTGCCGGTCAGTATAGACACTCGCATGGCGAGTGTGACCTGACGCTGCAGGTGCTGTTCATCTTTGCGGGCGAAGGCGGCAGATATAATCGGAATCAGCGAGGCACTTAGGGCGATCGACAAGACCGGAGGAATCCCGGCCACACTCTGTGCCCGGCTGCCGAAGATCCCCAGTGTCCACGTAGCTTCCTTCAAGCCGATTTGCCCGCTAAGCAACGGCACAATAAAGGTAGTATCAATGAAGTTCACTACAGGCACCGTAACGGAAGACAATACAATCGGTATGGACAGCTTGAAAATATCCTTGTAAATCTTCAGCAGCGGGATACGGGCTTCACTCGATTCATATAATGCAACCTTCTCCTCGCTGCGGCGCAGCTTCATGGCATAATACAGCATCACACCGAAGGCGCCGATACTGCCGAGCACACTCCCGAAGGAAGCGCCTGCTGCCATCCAGGTGTTGCTGTAGCCCTGTCGCAGCAGAATGAATGCAAGCAGAATGGCCGTGGATACCCGGGCAATCTGCTCGACAATCTGTGAGATGCCGCCGGCCATCATATTGTTACGCCCTTGGAAATACCCGCGCATCATCGCGATCGCGGGGAATAGCAGCAGCGCCGGAGCAATCGCCCGTATGGCCAATGTACTCTCGGGAACCTTGCTGGATTCCGCATAATAAGGAGCAGCTATGTAGAGCGCCACACTCATAATCACACCAACCACAGCCGCAAAAATCAGCGCCGCCCGGTACACCTGCTGTGCTTCCTGCGGGCGGTTCAGCGCATAGCGCTCGGACACCATTTTACTAAGTGTGCTGGGTATGCCGGCTGTCGCCAGCGGCAGCAGCAGCAGATATACGTTGTTGGCTTGTGTAAACGCAGCGTTACCGACTTCATTGAATAAATGCTCCAGCGGCACCCGCTGGGCAAGCCCTAGGACACGGGCCACCAGCGCGGCTGCCGCCAGAATAAGCGTGCCTTTGACAAAGGATTCTTTCTTGGTGGACAAGCTGTTTCGCCTTCTTCACAATAAATTTAATTAGCTGTTGTTAAAATTTCCCCACCTCTAAAGTGGCGAGATGAATGACATTGTTTTAAGCTTGGAATTTTGAGGGAATTAGGTTATGCTATATAAAGCGAATATATGTTCTTGTAATGGTTTTAGTTGGTCTTTTCGGTGACCACATCCATGGTTCGTTTTTCAGCTGAAACTTTGTTCTATTCTGCGGACTCATCTTCTGTTTTAACAGCAAATGGAAGGCGATTATAGTACATAGGAGGCATACTTGTGCTCAAAGCGTTCAAATATCGCTTGAAACCCACAACACAGCAGGCGGAACTATTCGCCAAAACGTTTGGTTGCGTACGCAAAGTCTATAATCTCATGCTCCATGACCGGATTGAATCATACAAAAAGCATCAAGATACGGGCGAGAAAATCAAATTCCCAACACCGGCACAGTACAAGCACGAGTTTCCTTTCCTTAAAGAGGTCGATAGTCTGGCCCTCGCCAATGCGCAGCTCCATCTTAATGCCGCCTACCGCCAATTTTTCCAGCAGCCCGCCTCCGGGTTTCCCCAGTGGAAATCCCGCAAACATCCCGTCCAATCCTACACCACGAATAATCAGCACGGAACGATTGCAATTAAGGAGGGTCGTTACTTAAAGTTGCCCAAAACGGAGCCGGTGCGAATCAAATTACATCGACAGCCGCAGGGAGTCATCAAGTCTGCAACAATCTCCCTCACGGCATGCGGCAAGTATTTCGTTTCCCTGCTGTGCGAAATGAATATCCCGCCCAAACCCAAAACGGGTTCTGTAATTGGGATTGATCTCGGCCTTACGAATTTTGCGATTTCATCGGATGGAGTAAAAATACCGAATCCGAGGACTCTCTCCAAAACGGCCGTTACACTGGCAAAAGCGCAGCGCAAACTATCGCGCCGGGCGCAGCATGCGAAGAAGGACGGGCGTCCGCTTAGCGAGAGCCGCAACTACCAGAAGCAGCGGATACTGATCGCCAAGCTGCATGAAAAAGTGAGCAACCAACGAAATGATTTTCTGAACAAACTCAGCACGGATCTCATCAATAACCACGATGTAATCAGTGTGGAGTCGCTGAATGTCAAAGGGTTGGTGCGCAATCACAAACTCGCCCGGTCGCTTCATGACGTCTCGTGGTCCAGCTTTATATCCAAACTGACCTATAAAGCGGCCTGGTACGGCAAGCAAGTCGTGCAGGTGGAACGCTGGTTCCCTTCGAGTCAGCTGTGCTCAGCTTGTGGGCATAGAGGCGGGAAGAAGGCGCTCCGCATCCGGGAATGGAACTGCCCAAGTTGCGGCATACACCATGACCGTGACCTAAATGCGAGCTTGAACATTCGAGCAGAAGGGCTTCGCCTGCTGCAAGGTGCAGAAACACTTTAACAGGACAACGAACCGCAGGGACTGCGGGGATCGCTTGGGTAGCGCGTTGAGTTGGTGCGAAGGGAGGGGTTAAACCGCTCCATCCAATTGCTTAAGCGTGCAATAAATCTGACCTCTGCTCACGGGTTATGCTGCTTTGAGCAAGTGCGGGTTGTTTCCAAGAATCCGCCACCTCTACAGGTGGGGGGAGTTCACTAACGTCCGATCCAGATAAAGAAGAGGACGATCATCACAATCTGCAGAATAATCTTGACAACTGTGCTGCTGAACAGTCCTAGCAGCGCGCCAAAGCTGACCTTAACCGCTTTGCCCGCCTTCTCGCCGGCAATCAGCTCGCCGATGAAGGCACCCAGGAAGGGGCCAATCAGCAGGCCGAACGCCGGAATCAGGAACGGACCGGCAATCAGACCGATGGTGCTGCCGATCACGGAGGCGCGGGAGCCGCCGAACTTCTTGACGCCCCAGGCCCCGACCACATAGTCGGCAATGAACAACACCACAACAATCAGCGTCTCTGCAATCCAGAACCAGGGACCGAAGGAGCCGAAGGAAAAGAACCAGCCATATACAAAGAAAGCCAGGTAAATCGCAAGCGCCCCCGGCAGGATCGGATATACCGCCCCTGCCATTCCGATTGCGAACAAAGCAATGATCAGAATCCAGCCCAGAATTGTCAATTCCCTCAACTCCTTAATCTTAAGCTCGCTTGGATATGCGTCCGGCCGAGGTTCCGGCCTCTGTCAGGATGTACTTCTGAATCACTTCCGCGATCCCGTCTTCATTGTTCGCAGCTACTACCGCATCCGCTTCCTGCTTGACAGCCTCCTGGGCGTTGCCCATAGCCACCCCGAAGCCGGACTGCTGGATAGCCGCCAGATCGTTGAGGCTGTCGCCTACGGCAACAACCTGGGACATGCTAATGCCCAGCAGCTTGCATACTTCAAGTATCCCTGATGCCTTATTGACGCCCAGCGGATTGATCTCCAGGTTGAACGGCGAGGAGTTGGTGATCTCAAGCCCGCCCAGATCCTGCAGGCGCATAAGCAGCTTATGGCGGATATCGTTATCTTCGGTGGAATAACCGAATTTCAGCCATTCCCTGCTGTCAATCTCCCCGTCCCAGCTATCCCGGTTGTACACTTCATCTACGGAGTAGGCCCAGAACCAGATATCGAATTCCTCAGCAATCTTGTGCATCTCTTTGACCAGCTCCACATCCATCAGAGACCGGCGGTACAGCTCATGAGGCGCACGCCAGACTTCACTTCCGTTCACCATGATCATCGGAGTGTTCAGGCCAAGCTGTTCAGCATACGGCATCGCACTGCGCGAAGAGCGTCCGGTAGACAGGCAGACATGTACGCCGGCCTCCATCGCTTTTTTGATCCATTCCACCGTAAGCGGAGTAATCTTCTGTTCGTCGTTCAGTAGGGTTCCATCCATATCCAAGGCTAGCAGGCGGTATTTGGCATTCATTTGCCACCCCTCCATTCTTGGTTGCTCTTTCGTTTGAAGGCAACCGTATATTTGGTATTTCTCGCAGATCCATCTCCATCATGGCTATAATATCATCAGTTTGTTGCGGCAGTATTATCGGAACTGTCACCGGAAGCAACGCCGTCATTTGGATTCGCTGTTTTCAGGCTTTTCTTAGGCACGCCGTCCAGTCCGTACTCCCAATCATAAGCATCGAAAATTTTACGCGCAACCGGAGCGGCACTGTTGGAGCCGAATCCGCCTTCCGGAATGACCACAGCAACCGCTAACTTAGGATTATTACGCGGGGCGAAGGCAATAAATACCCCGTTATCGCGCAATTGCCCTTTACCAAGCTGCTGTGAGGTCCCTGTTTTACGGGCAAAATCATAAGGAAAATCTGCGAATGCGGAGACCTTACTGTTCATGCCCTTTTTAATCTCTCTCCAATAGGACTTGTCAAAGGTCGTCACTTCATCCAGCACCTCGCGCTCAAACTTCTTGACCACCTTGCCCGCTGAATCCGTGATCTTGCTGACAAGCTGCGGCTTGATCCGCACCCCTTCATTCGCAAGCGTCGAGGCATACTGGGCTAATTGCAGCACCGTATAACGGCCCTGCTGTCCGAAGGAGGCATAGACCAGAGCGGCTTGCGCACTGCCCGCTGCCTTAGTATCTGTGTAGTTGATCTGTCCCAGATATTCATTAGGGAGACCGCTCTGCGTAGAGACGCCCAGGCCGAATTCCTTCATATATCTATCCCAGATATCAATACCTTTAGCCTTATATTGCTCATAAAGCTTCTTGCCGATCATATCCACCATGAACACGTTGGAGGAATCCTCAATCGCCTTAGCCGGACCCATCCGGCCGTATACGTGACCCGAGGAATTTCGGACTGAGGATTTATCATCCTTACCGAAATAGGCAATCCCTTTGTCTGTGTACGTAGAATTAATGCCGAAGAAGCCTTCATTCAGACCGATCAGCACCGTCAGCGGCTTAATGGTGGAACCGAGCAGTACCGTGGAACCAAAGCCATGACCGGACAGGCCCGAGGAATAAGGGGTGATCGTCCCGTTCTGGTAGTTGCCCATGATCTTATTCCAGGTATCCGAATCCAGCTTCTCCGCTGTCCAGACATTGGTATCATAATCCGGCATACTGGCCATGGCCACGATATTGCCGGTATCGACCTCCATCGCCACCGCGTAGCCTGTCTTGGCGTCAGGATGGGTCTTGCCCTGTACAGAGTTGCGGTGCAGCCAATTAATCTGTTCGGTGATGGCCTGCTCCGTCTTAAGCTGAACATTCTTGTCAATCGTCATCCAGATATCATTACCCTTGACAGGCGGCACTACCTCTTCCACCTTCTCGGCCATGTTCTGCGGATTCACCGAGATGACCTGATAGCCGTTCTTGCCGCGCAGCTCCCGCTGATATTGCAGCTCCAGACCGTCGAAACCGACGAATTCATCGTCTTTATAATTCAGGCCGGGATCTGCGCCGATCTTCTTCATCGCGCTCTGAATATTCTTGTAGATGTTGAGCGTGTTGGAGGATTTGAAGGGCTTGATATAGCCGACCGTCTGCACGGCAACGGTATCCTTGTCATAATGGCGCACGCCTTCTTCCACGATCTCAAGGCCGGGGAATTCGCTTTTGTGCTCCATGAAATAAGCGATTTCCTTGGTAGTAAGACCTGATTTGATCTTGCGGGCCATATAGCCCGAATATTTCTTGAAATATAAATCCAGAGAATTAATCACTTCATTAACGGTCAGCTTCTCGCCGTTCGGGTCGCCATATTCGTCAAATTTCGCAACCAGATTATTCGCCAGCGCATACGCATTGGCTCTTGCCTCCGGCTTCAGCGAGCTAATGCCCGTCTCCTTATCCACTGCCTTGGCTGTATATTCCTTCGTAAGCGTAACATACAGAGTTTGAACGGAGGTAGAGTAGGCAATTTGCTCGCCTGCGGCTGCGCGGATGCCTCCGCGGATAGAGGCGAGAGGGACACTTTTGGTATCCCGACTGGTCTCCACCTCGGTCAGCGTCGGTCCCTCAACGAATTGAATAACTGCGAGACGAATAATAATGACACAAAAAATAACAAACGTGCTGAAGAAAAACACGTTAAGCCGCAGGCCAAGCGAGCTCTTGCTGTCCTTCTCTTCCGGGGGGGAGGCCTGCTTTCGGAAAACACCCACAGTTTTTCACTCCTCTACATCAAAATAAACCGTTTAATCCACCCTTGACTCTGGCACATTCTTCTTAGGGACTCCATCCAGTCCATACTCCTGGTCATAGGCTTCAAAGATCTGGCGGGCTACCGGTGCGGCACTGTTCGCTCCAAAGCCGCCTTCCGGAATAATCACGGCCACCGCCAGTTTAGGATGCTCACGCGGAGCATAAGCAATGAATACCCCGTTGTCTCGGGTGGCCCCAAAGGCTTCCATCTCGGAGGTTCCTGTCTTGCGGGCGAAGTCATACGGGAATCCGTCAAACGCCTTAACCTTAGTATTCATCCCGCGCTTGATCTCCTTCCAGTAAGCAGGGTGAAACGAGATGCTGTCCAGGACTTCCCGTCCAAATTGCTTAACCGTCTTCCCATCGGGATCTGTAATCTTACTGACGAGCTGGGGCTTAATCCGTACGCCTTCATTCGCAAGTGTTGCCGTATACTGGGCAAGCTGCAACGCAGTGTATTTCCCCTTCTGGCCGAAGGAGGCAAGTACCAGCGCCGCTTGGGTAGAGCCTGCCTTCTTGGGATCAAGATAATCGGCTACTCCGGCACTTTCACCGGGAAGCCCGCTTTGCGTAGACACGCCAAGGCCGAATGCCTTCATATATTTATCCCATATAGCAATGCCTTCCTTGGGATACTTCTTGTACAGTGCATTGCCGACCCACTCTACCATAAAAGCATTCGAGGACTCCTGAATAGCCTTCGCCGGACTAAGCGGGCCCAGAACATGGCCGGAGGAATTCCTCACCGAGGCGCTGTTATCCTTACCGTAATATGCGATTCCTTTATCCATATAAGTATCGCCGGTAGTGAATAAGCCTTCTTCCAGACCAATCAGGACACTTAAGGGCTTAATCGTGGAACCCAGGTAGATCAATGACTTCAGCCCGTTGCCGGAGAGACCGGAGGAAATATCGGTAATCGCCCCATTCTGATAATAGTCCTCAATTTTGGCCCACACTTCTGTCGGCAGCCTCTCGGCATTCCAGACATTCGTATCATAGTCCGGCATATTCGCCATTGCCACTACATTGCCTGTATCGACTTCCATCGCAACGGCATAGCCGGTGAGCGCATCCTTATGAAGCTTTCCCTGTACAGGGTTACGGTGCAGCCAGTTGAGCTGATCCATAATCGCCTGTTCTGTTCTCATCTGCACCTGCTTGTTAATCGTCATCCAGATATCGTTGCCCTTGACGGGCGGGACCAACGCGATAACCTCTTCGGCCATATTCTGGGCATTGACAGAGATCGTCTGATACCCGTTCTTCCCTCTAAGCTCGCGCTGGTATTGCTGTTCAAGACCATAGATGCCGACGAACTCATCTTCCCTGTAGCTAAGGCCCGGATCTGCACCCGTTTGTTTCATGGCGCTGCGGATATTTTTGTATAAATTATATCCTGTTTCTGTAGAACGGAATTGCTTCATATAGCCCACCGTTTGGACGGCCACCGTGTCCTTGTCATAATGGCGGATACTTTCCTCCACAACAGACACTCCGGGATAACGCTGCCTGTTCTCCATCAGATGGGCGACTTCCTTCATCGTAAGACCGGTCTTGATCTTGCGCGGGACATATCCCAGCGACTTTTTATAATCAAGGTCCAGCAGCTGGAGGATATCCTCCTTAAGCAGCTTCTTCGCAGAAGGATCACCATACTGTTCAAAAACGGATGACAGCCCCTCCACCAGCGCACTCGTATTCGCCTTGGCTTCAGCGGTGGGTTCATATAAGCCGGTCTTTTTATTCTTGACCTTGGCGGTGTATTCTTGGGTTAACGTAACGAACAGTGACTGAATCGGTGTAGAATGGGCGATATCTTCCCCGCCCGCCGCGTGAATAGTCCCCCGGATCGCCGCAAGCGGAACATCCTTGGTCTCCCGGCTGGCCTCCACCTCGCTAAGCTCGGGACTCTCCACAAACTGCAGTCCCGCAAGCCGGATCATAATGATTACAAAAATTAAAAAAGTGCCGAAAAAAAACAGATTTATGCGTAAGCTCTGGTAGTTACGGGTCTCTCCATTGCCCGGGCCGGAGCCCGGCTTACCGAACCATCTCACAGCAAGTCCTCTCCTTGTATGGTTTGCAGTGCTGCTTATCCGTCAGGTTACGGGCAAGAGCTAACGGGTACCGTCCTTTGAAAGGACGGCACAGCCGTTCCCACTTGCCCGCTGTTATTGTACCATAGATACAAGAGCATCCGCTCCTTCTCAGAGGATGTTCTCCTTGATATGTGTGGAGTCGAAATCCCCCGGATTGAACCAGTCGCCGCTGCTGGCCCAGGTGGAATCGAGCGGAATCCAGGCTGCGCTGCCGCTGATATAGACCTCATTCCAGGCATGCGGACCATAACCGCCTTGTCCGTCATAGCCCTTGCCGGTGACGACACGCACCTGGAGACCTTGCGAGCGGGCCATCATCGCATAGAGCCGCGCGTAATCAATGCATACCCCAAGCCGCGTATCCATCGTATCCTGCGGTGTCTGCTCATGCCAGATCCGTCTCTGTTCATAATTCTCCGCCTTGGTGTAGTCGTAGGCAATGCGCGAGCCTACCCAGTCATAGAGCAGTCTGGCCTTCTCTTCATCCCCGCTGGCTTGTCCGGCAATATCTGTGGCTGCACCGGCAATATCCGCCGATATATCATGGTCAATCACCTCATATTTGCGACGGAGAATATCACTCATCTCGGCGGCTACCGCTTTGGTCAGTACCGGAAGCTTGCCTCTGACCTGTTCACCAGCCAGCGGCTCAAATACCGCTTCCGCGCTCTGGCTGTAGACCGGCGAGGACTGCACATAACGGCTGAAGCCGCTGTCCGGGTTCAGGGCGACGCTGATGAACAGGACAAAGACCAGCACCAGGGCACGGGAAAGCCCTGTGGCGGTGCCAAGCACTGCCCCGACCAGCCGGCTGGCGCCTGTGATCCGCCCCGGCCCCCTCCCGGACTGGCGCGGCAGGCGGAACGGCAGCAGCAGGAACAGCAGGAACAGCAGCAGACGAATCAAGGTATAGCACAGCAAGAGCAGCAGCAGAAACCGCACTACCGGTGAATTCGCCAGTACAGAGGCACCGGTATAATATAGCTGCTGCCATTGGCTTAGCTTGTCCTCTGGTGGAGTAATGCCGGAAGCCCAGTTCCCGGCAGCAGGCGAGAGGTATACGGCTGCGGGAATCGCCATCACCAGCGAAGCTGCCGCTAGCACTCCTGATCCGAGCATGCCGAACAGCCCTCCGGCTGCTCTGCGGAAGCCCCGGCCCCAGCCCTGCAGCGCAGAGAAGAGAACTACCAGCAGCAGAACAATGGAGATGATATTGGCTTCACGAAGACTTTCTATCCAGCTATTCAATGAATCACTCCTCCTTCTGCTGCTGCAGGTAACCCTTAGCCCGCTGCACTATTACTTGCCCGCCTGCTTCCGGGCTTCGTCGATGAAGGTCTTGGTTGTATCCGTAACGCTCCACTTCCCGAGGCTGACTCCGCGGAAGACCACTTCCACCTTGTCCTCTGCGGCGGAGCCCTTCACCTCCAGATTAGGAGTAGTGATGGTGAAGGTACCGTCACCGCCAGAGGTATAGACCGCCTCCTGGGCTTCTTTGAGCATAACCTCCTGCGCCTCATTCTTCAGCGTACTGACCGTCCCGTCCGCCACTTTGTTAACGGCATTACCGATCTGATCCATGGTTACCCCGCTATAAATGAACAACCCTACCACAATAACGACGACGATAGCCCACTTCAGCATAGTCTTAACGATGTTAACGACTGCGAACAGCAGGACAAGCGCAATAACGATAACAAGCCAATTCTCTCTGATAAACTGTGACCACACTTCCGGATTCATCAATTTCACAACACCCCAATCGCAAATTTCGCCACGCCGGGACGCTGTCCCGTCAGACATTTCATTAATATTAATTATTATACATGAATGACCCTTATAATTCATGGTTGCCGGAATGCAGAACTGCATACAGGGGCTGGCCAAGAAAATGGTATAAGCCCCCGCTGCCGCACGTAAAGTACAAGTAGGCTGTTCCCTCTGCTGGAATCCTTTCCGTCATCAGCGGCTGGCCGCTAATCTGGAGGTGTTATCCGTGAAAACTGCAATGTGGCTGTACCTCTTCATGTTCCTGGCGTTCTTCGATTTACATGCCCAGTACCCTATCCTGACACCCTTTGCCATGTCCCTGGGAGCGGGCCCGGCCTTCATCGGCTGGATGATGGGGATGTATTCCCTGACCCACCTCCCGGGCAATCTGCTGGCCGGTGTACTTGTAGACCGCAACGGCAGCCGCCGCTATATCGTATTCGCCCTTACTGTTGCAGGACTGATCCTGCTTCTGCAGGCGCATGCCCAACTGCCCTGGCATCTGCTCCTGCTGCGGGCAGCGAGCGGGTTCGCCCTGGCGTTCCTCTCCCCTGCCTGTATGACCCTCTTGGCCTCGCTCTCGTCTGACCCTGCGACCCAGGGTAAATACATGTCAGGCAACGGAATTATTCACACGCTGGCTTCGGTCGTCTCCCCTGCCGCCGGAGCCTTCATCGTCGCCAAAGCTGGTTACTCCGGCACGTTCAGTACATTGGGCTGGCTCCTGATCTTCACCGGTGTGATGGCCTTCTTCAGCGTGCCGAAGCACAATCCGGCCCTGGCCCTGCATAAGCCTTCACTCCCGGTGAAGGAGAATCTGCCGCCTGGGGCGGCCGCCACCAACCAGCCTACTGTCTCCAGGCGTTATTATCTGCTGCCCTTCTTCGTATCCTGCTCCCAGGGCGTACTGTTCTTCGAGCTTCCGCTGTCACAAGGCCAAGACGGAATGGTCTCTACCGGAATTCTGCTCTCCCTGCTCAGCCTTGGAGCGCTGGCGACCCTCTGCCTGTTCTTCCTGAACCGCCTCTCGCCAGGCATCCGGATTGCCGCTGCCCTGCTGGGAATGGCTCTCTGCTTCTTCACCCTGGCTGCCTTCCGCAGCATCCCGGCAGGAGTGGTGCTCTTCCTGCTCGGCTCCGCCAAAGGCGTGCTGTTCCCTGCTATGGCCTCCCTCTTCATTAGTCTGGGCGGCGCAGGACGGCTGGGCCGGACCTTCTCGCTGCAATCCATCGCTATGTCCCTCGGGGCCTTCGCCGGACCCGTCGCTGCCGGGCAGCTAAGGGAGTATGTCTCCCCTTACTTCATCGCCTTCGTCCTGCTGATGACAGCTCTTATGCTGCTGCCTCCGGGCAGATCCGGCCGTCTCTCTTCCTACGCTCCCGGCTGGAACAGCCCTGCCGCCTGAATGCGACATTTCCCGGGGAATGAATACATATTGTTCCGCCCGGCTGTTAAAAATAGCGCAGCTTAGGTACAATATCGTCATAACAACTAAGATCCGGGGGCTGATTGCATATGTCCATCACCATTATTGTCGAAGGCAAGAACGACCGCAGCAGACTGAGGCGGCTGCTTGAACCGGAGGTCGACATTCTGTGCACCTTCGGTACGCTGAATACCCTGAAGCTGGAATCCCTGCGGAATACCATCCGGGACGGGGAAGTCTACCTGTATATGGACAATGACAGCTCAGGCAAAAAAATCCGCGCTGTGCTGCGCGACGCCTTTCCCGATGCCGTTCATATGTATACACGTAAGGGTTATGCCGGCGTGGAAGGGACGCCGGATGAATATAACATCACCCAGCTGGAGAAGGCCGGGCTTGAAGAGTACATTATCTACCCCCAGCCGTATCCTCAGGGAATAGAAGGATAATTCACCGCATGAAGCATATACATTCTTAACCATTCATCACAAAACGAGGGTGCCCTGTGCAGCAGCTCCACTGCTCCACGGACACCCTCGTTTATTTCATGCCTATGCTATTCACGGGCCAGCTTCTTGACCGTTCTGGCCAGGAACTCCGGCGTTACATTCTCCGTATCCCCGGCATCATACAATCCCCGAAGCTGGTTGTTCTTGTCCACCAGACCAATGAGGTTCGCATGAGCGAAATCATCCTTGCTCGTGCCGTAGATCAACACCTTGAAGGATTCCGCTGCGAGCTTGCGTACCTGCTCCTGATCCCCGCGCAGGAAGTACCACCCGCTGTAATCGGCATGGAACTTGTCGGCGAAGGCCTTGATGGCTTCTCGGGTATCATTCTTCGGATCGAAAGATATGGAGACGAATTCAACGTCCTTGCCGAAGCTGCCGTCCTTAACCAGGATATCCTGCGTCTCTGACAGCATATAGGTGGTAATCGGACACACATCGGGACAGACGGTGAAGAAGAAATAGACCAGCCTTGCCTTGCCGGCCGTATCCGCCAGACTGATCTGCTTCCCGTCCACATTCTCCAGGGAGAAGTCCTGTACCTGACCGATGACCGGCAGCTTCTCACCTCCGAAATCAAATGATTTGACTGCCAGATAGACCGCCATAATCACTGCAAGCAGCAGCAACAGCCAGGTCCATTTGTAACGTTTCAAGGTCTGCACAGGACACCTTCCCCCTCTATCCTAAGAATGCTTACACATGAATGGTATTCAGCACAAGGGCAATCAGACTTAAGGTCAGATAGTTAATGGAGAAGAGGAAGCTTTTCTTCGCCCAGACCTCATCATCCTTTGCCTTGAATCCGATGAGGGTTAAGTAGAGCCAGCCAACCGACAAGACCAGTGATACAATCAGATAATAAATACCTGCATAATCATAGGCATACATCAGCACCGGCACCGGCAGCAGCAGCGCCACATAAGGAATCATCTGGAATTTGGTGCGGCGCGTCCCCTTGACAACCGGAAGGAGCGGGAATCCTGCAGCCCGGTATTCCTCCTTGCGGCGGATGCCAAGCGCCCAGAAATGGGGCGGCTGCCACAGAAAGAGCATTGCGAACAGCAGCCAGGCGCCGAGATCCACTGTTCCTGTAACAGCCACATAGCCGATGACAGGAGGCATGGCCCCCGAGATCGCACCTACCGAGGTGCTCCAGGTAGAGGTTCTTTTGAGCCAAAGGGTGTACACTACAACATATACGAACATGCCGACTATGCCGAACAATCCGGCCAGCACGCCGCAGAATGCGAACAGTACGGCCAGCCCGGCAATGCCGAGTCCAATGCCATAGATAAGTACCGTTGTCGGCTTCAGCCTGCCTGTAGGCAGCCCGCGTTCCCGTGTCCGTTCCATCTTCATATCCAAATCGCGGTCAAAATAATTATTGAAGACACAGGCTGAAGCCATGACCAGCATGGTGCCGAGCAAAGTCAGAATCAGACGGCCATACTGTACATCCCAGCCTGATGCCACCCAGTAGCCTGCGAAGGCCGCAATCAGATTGGAGCGGATAATGCCGGGCTTCGTAACGGTAATAAAGTCGCGCCAGCTTGCACCTTCCGGTGGAGACTTGGCAGACATTGATGCGGAATCAGAAGAAGCTTGATATCTCAATTGATTGTCCACGTATCGGGTTCCTCCTTCTAGGGAACTTCTTACACTCCGCTATTAACTTTATCATAGCAAACTGGGAAAGACTTTGACAATCATTGACCAAGATGTTCATTAATTCGACAATTACGTGACGATATTTATTTCCCCGTCCTTAAATAACTTAGCCCAATAATGGGTAGTTATTAATAGAGAACTTCCGTACAAAGGAGATCTGACTAATGGATACTGCCACACATTTTGTTATGGGACTTGGACTTGCAGGTCTGTCCTTCGTCGATCCGCTCGTCGCTTCGAACGGTACGCTTGCCGGAGCGGTGATGGTAGCTACTGTACTGGCTTCTCAGGCACCGGATGCCGATACCGCCCTTCGTCTGAAGGATAACGCGGTATACATCCGCAATCACAGGGGGATCACCCATTCCCTGCCCTTCTTACTGCTGTGGCCGGCATTGATCACCGTGGTCATCGGGCCGTTGTTCGGCTTCACGGACCTGAGCACCTTAAGCCATATCGCGCTCTGGAGCTTCATCGGCGTTGCCGTCCATGTATTCTCCGATCTGTTCAACACCTACGGGACTCAGGCCGCACGCCCGTTCACCGAGAAATGGATCGCCTGGAACATCATCCATATCTTCGATCCGTTTATCTTCGGCAGCCATGCAGCGGCGATTATTCTCTGGATCAGCGGAATGGTGCCGCCCGCTCCCCTGTTCATCACCTTGTATGCCTGCATCGTCTTGTACTACATCTGGCGGACCCTCGTTCATGCCCGCATTACCCGCAGCATCAAGAACAAGGATGTTCACCATAGTGCAGGCGACCGTTACTATGTGATCCCGACCATTTCGCCAACGCGGTGGAATCTGGTCAAAGCCAAGCCGGACGGCAGCTACAATGTCGGGCTGCTGAACAGCGGGCGGCTGGAATGGTTCAAGCATGCGGTGTGCTCCACTCACCCCGCCGTCGAGCATTCCAAATCCCATCCGGATATCCAGGCCTTCCTGTACTTCACCTCGTACGCTGTCGCGGAGGTGGAGGAGCTGCCCTCTGGTTATATTGTACGCTGGGGAGATGTCCGTTATTTACACCGTAAGCAATTCCCGTTCGTGGCTGTGCTGGTCATGGACCATGAGTATAGACCGCTGAATACTTATGTCGGCTGGCTGAGCAGCGAGAAGCTGGATGAGCGCTTCGCCGTTGATCCGGGAACCGTCAAGCTGTAGCAGGTTAGCACAGGTTATCACTATGTAGAGGGCTGTCCCGGAAGCCAGGAATGAATTGGCTGCTTGGGGCAGCCCTCTTGACGTAACGGGACCGCATAAGGCACAATCAACAACAAAAGCGGTTACAATTCAAAGCCTATATACGCTCACTTTACGTAAAATCCCGGCATGCTGCGAGGCACACCGGGATTCACTTGTACACTATTTGAAGCAGAAAGGAAGGCTGGAATATATGGGTAAAGGTCTGTCACTGTGGTTCGCCTGCTCTTCAATTCTACTCCTCACAGCAGCTTCCATCTCGATCAGCTATAACATTTGGCTGGCGCTGCTGCTCGGCGCGCTGTGCGTGCTTAACATCGGCTGGGGCTTCATCGTCAAGGCCAGGCTGAGACGCAAGGCGGAGAGCAACCAGCCTGCCCCTTAACTTAACGGGTAGGCAGGAAGCCCATCCGTTCCTTCACGCCCTCCAGCGTACGGGCGGCACTTATGCGTGCACTTTCGGCACCCTGAGCGAGAATATCGCTGAGCATCCCTGAGCTCCGGATGTCCTGATATCTTTGCTGGATTGGCTCCAGCAGCGCTACGACCGCTTCAGCCAGCTCTTTTTTGAAGCCGCCGTACATTTGGCCTTCATATTTGTCGGCAATCTGCTGCAGGCTCATTCCCGAGCACTCGGCATAGATGCTCATCAGATTGCTGATCTCCGGCTTAGCCGCCGGGTCGAAAATAACCTCACGGCCGGAATCCGTTGTGGCCCGGCTAATCTTTTTGCGGATTACATCAGGCGGGTCCAGGAGTCCGATTCTGCTGCCGGGGTTGGGATCGCTTTTGCTCATCTTCTTGGTGCCGTCATCCAGGGACATGATCCGCGCCCCGACCTCCGGAATGTACGGCTCAGGGACGGTGAAGAAGTCACCGAACCGGTGATTGAAGCGTCCCGCCAGGTCACGTGTCAGCTCCAGATGCTGCTTCTGGTCTTCGCCTACCGGTACCAGATCCGCATTGTAGACCAGAATGTCGGCGGCCATCAGCGACGGATAGACGAACAGACCTGCGCCCACGGATTCTTTGCCGGCAGACTTATCTTTGAACTGTGTCATCCGTTCCAGCTCACCCATGGCAGTGAGCGTAGTCAGAATCCAGCCCAGCTCGGCATGCTGCGGCACATGGGACTGCATATAGACATGCGCGATCGATGGATCAATGCCTGCAGCCAGATACAGCGCGGCTACCGATTCCGAATTCTCACGCAGAGCTGCGGGGTCCTGGGCTACCGTAATGGCATGCAGATCGACCACCATGAAGTAACATTCGTATTCCTTTTGAAGCTTGACGAAATTCTTGATTGCCCCGATATAATTACCGAGTGTGAGTGAACCGCTGGGCTGTATGCCCGACAATACTTTTTTAGCCATCCTCTTATCCTCCATCATCATTATA
Organism: Paenibacillus sp. FSL R7-0302; assembly: GCF_038006885.1. Lineage (NCBI taxonomy): Bacteria > Bacillati > Bacillota > Bacilli > Caryophanales > Paenibacillaceae > Paenibacillus > Paenibacillus sp. FSL R7-0302. Next base: position 463,643 of record NZ_JBBOWB010000001.1, on the reverse strand, counting down.
ATTGTCCGCTGGCGCAAGGAACGCAAAAAGGCCCCACATCCGCAAGGGACGTGAGACCGTGGTACCACCCTTATTCGCTGCCTGGAGTCCCCGGAGGGATCTATGCAAACAGCCTTGGCTTCCGTTAACGGGGAAGAGACGGCCGGTCTACTTAAGGCTTCTGCAGCCTGTTCGAGCGCGGCGCTCAAGGGTCCATTCAGTCAAAGGTGCACCACCGGTTCACATCAGCCACCGGCTTTCTGGAGGTACAGTCCATGCTTACTTGTCCCTGTCATCGCGTTACCTGTGTTAATTGATGCCTCCATCATAGATCGGCTCGGAGAAGTTGTCAAATCCCTAACCTCCGCCGGATAAATCTGGTATGATAAAGGTATTCGTGTGTATGTAATCTGATTACAGCTTATCAAAGGAGCATATCTCTTATGAAACAGGTGACCAAAGGGCAATGGAACGGTTATGATACGTATATTTTGCATAGCCGGGAACTGGAAGTCACGCTTCTGCCCCGGCTGGGTAATAACGTAATTTCATTATGGGACCGCACCATGGAGCGGCAGATCCTCCGTCAGCCTGAAGAAAGCGACTTGGCATCATATATGCAGAAGCCTTATCACTTCGGCCTCCCGCTTCTTGTGCCGCCTGGCCGCATACGCGGCGGAAGCTTCCTCTTCGACGGCACAAGCTATCAGTTCGACCGGAATGCGGGAGAACATCATATTCACGGGCTGCACCGTGCCCAGTCTTGGTGTGTCAGTGATATTGAGGAGGACGAGTTCGGCTGCGCGGTCACCACTGAGTTCATAACCACGGATGATCCCGAGTGGATCAGACAATTCCCCGAGCCGCTGAAGCTTGAAATGACCTTCCGGCTTCAGGATGACCGGCTGCAGCAGACGCTTAAGGTCACTCATCTCGGCAGCAAGCGTGTTCCTTTTGGCGCAGGCTACCATACCTGGTTCATGCTTGACGGAACCCCGTCCCGCTGGAATGTTACCCTTCCTGCCGGAGCCGTCTGCGAGCTGAGTGAGGATCTCCTGCCTACCGGACAGCTATTGCCGCTCGGAGAGCTTACGGGCCTGCACACCCGGCTGAATCTTCAAGGTGCGGACCTGGATACCATCCTGCGTATAGCAGAGGGCCAGCCTGCCGAGGCCGTGCTGATGCGGGATGATGGATACGGGCTGCGTTACTCAGCCGATCCTGACTTCTTCCGCCACTGGATTCTCTATACCAAAGGCGAGGCCGACCAGTTCCTGTGCATTGAACCGCTCACCTGGCTCCCGGATGCACCTAATCTCCAGCAGGACGCCTCCGCTACCGGGCTGATCACGCTTGAACCCGGACAGACGCTAGTGCTGGGAGGCACCCTGCAGATGATCTACCCGCAACTATAAATTTCATAATAATTACCATCCTATAAAACTTCAACATCCGTGCATGAATTCTCCCTCCCGCGCTCATACTATCTTCACAACGGGCGAAGGAGGTGAGCACACATGGGTCAAGCAGGTCAACAAAGTCGTGGTAGCCGTTCTAACAACCTGGTCGTTCCTCAAGCGAATGCAGCGCTGCAGCAGTTGAAATATGAAGCAGCACAAGAGCTTGGAGTAACTATCCCGGCTGACGGTTATTATGGGAACTATACTTCCCGCGAAACAGGTTCTTTGGGAGGATATATCACCAAACGTCTGGTGCAACTGGCAGAGCAACAACTGTCCGGTCGTTCGTAATCGCTACCTTATCTTTACAAACCGTCTAAGCCGTGAGGCATAGACCGAGCAGCTTCACAGCCCTCCCGCGCTTCTCGTCGAAGCGCAGGGGGGCTTTTCTATATGTATATAGAATCAGCCGAAGGATTGATCCGAGACATCGCCGTGGCTGCTGCGCGGATAGCGGATCATCAGATTCGCCATATTGTAATTGGACTCCAGCGTGGCATCTACCACCACCATTCCCTGGCGTACAGCAAATTCGTAGCTGATCTCTCCATGTGTCCACCGTTTCTTATATTTCAGGCTCTCCAGCGCCATGACGCGGAAAGAGGATTGCTGGCCTGAAGTCAGCCCCTCCTGCCCGGCTGCGAAGCTTCCGCTGCGTCCGGCGAGCGGATTGTGGCGGACCCCGAACTTGCCGATGATATTATTCCTGATCTGTACAAATACGGTCCCTGAATTCAGTCCTGACAATTCCTCCTGCAGCTCATGAAATACCAGATCCATCTGTCTTGCAAGCGATAATTGTTCCGTCCTCACATGCATTTCCTCCTAAAAGTCTTGTGGGTGATGCAGCCTCATGGCTCTGCTTCACACAACACTTGCTTCGTAAGCAGTTGTTTGAATTTTGTGGGTCTAGCAGCGCTTATATAAGGCTTTAGGCTCATTATAGGGTACTAATTAAACACGTACAACATTATTAAACATAATTGGGTTATAGTCCCTATAAATGCGCAAATTATTTAGTGTTAATAGCAAAATACAAACTTTTGTCGCCATTTATCGACAAATTAACAGCATAAAAAGACCCCGAAACCGGGGTCTTTTCGCATTCACACCATATTCAACCGCCATCATTTTACTGCAAAAAAACAATTCGTCTCATTTCCGACAAATTCTTAGCTGCGTTGTTCCGTCATTTCCAGGAATTCATGAATATCGGCAACGATTAAATCCGCCGCCCCCTGCCAGAAATCCGGCTTGGACAGATCAACGCCCAGATGCTTCGACACCAGATCCTCCAGCGTCATCACTCCGGTATCCTGCAGCAGGCTGTCATATTTACCGGCAAAGGAAGGCCCTTCCTGCAGCGCAAGCCGGTAAAGACCTGTGCTGAACATATACCCTACCGTATACGGGAAGTTGTAGAACGGCACATCTGTGATATAGAAATGAAGCTTGGATGCCCAGAAATGCGGATGATATTCGGAGAGCACCCCGCAGAAGGCTTCCTTCTGGGCTTCCTCCATCAGCGCAGATAATTCCTCACTGCTTACAAGGCCTGCCTTGCGCTTCTCATAGAAGCGGGTCTCGAACAGGAAGCGGGCATGGATATTCATGAAGAACGCCACACTGTTCTGGATCTTCGCTTCAAGCAGCGCCAGCTTCTCTTCGCTGTCCGACGCAGATTTCACCTGAGCATCCGACACAATGACCTCCGCGAAGGTAGAAGCTGTCTCCGCCACGTTCATCGCATAGTTCTGGTTGAACAGAGGCTGGTCCTCCAGCAGGAAGGAATGATAGGCATGGCCCAGCTCATGCGCAAGGGTGGACACATTGGATGGCGTACCGCTGTAGGTCATGAATATACGGGATTCCTTACTCTCCGGGAAGGAGACGCAGAAGCCCCCCGGACGCTTCGCGGCCCGGTCTTCGACCTCGATCCAATCCTTGTCGAAGGCGCGTTCGGCGAAATCCGCCAGCTTCGGACTGAATTTGCGGAACTGGGTCACGATGTCGGCGGCTGCCTGTTCATAGGGAATTTTGCCGGAGGATTTGCCCACTGGCGCATCCACATCGACCCAGGCGAGTGATTCCAGACCCAGAATTTCCGCCTTGCGCTTCAGATAAGATACCAGGGCAGGCTTGCTCTTCGTGATTACCTCCCACATGACATCCAGGGTCTCGCGGGACATCCGGTTGATGCCCAGCGGCTCCTTCAGCACATCCTCCCAGCCGCGGCCCTTGTACAGCTTCAGGCGGAAGCCTGCCAGATGGTTCAAGGTATCTGCACAATAGTCGGCCGCCCCGCCCCAGGCCTCTTCCCATTTGCGGAACATCGTACTGCGCACCTCAGGATTCTCATCCGCCAGCTTGTTGAAGGCTTGCCCGGCAGAGAGCAGCTTCTGCTCCCCGTCTTCTTCACAAGGAATCTGGATCTGTCCGACAATCGTCTCATAATGCTCGCTCCAGCCATGATAGCCGTCAACGGCAAGCTCAAGCGCCAGGCTCTCCAGCTCCGGGCTCATCTTCTCACGGGCCAGATTCCGGCTCTCACTGAGCACGAAATTCAGCGGGGCAATCTCCGGCCGGGCCATCCACTCGGCCCATACCGCGTCAGATGTCTGACGGAGCACGTTATCGAAGGCAGCGCTGATGCCCTCATAACCGGCGCGCAGCCCCGTTACCTTGGAGGACAGTCTCACCGCCCCTTTGTCGAGCTGATTCTGTGCTCCCAGACAACCGGCGAATTCCGAGGCCTGTGTAAGGCGTCCGGCACAGCTCTGCAGCAGCCCAATGACCGGGTCCAGCCCCTTCGTTGAAGCCGCATCAGCCGGTGCGGCAGCGGCAGCCACCTGTGTGCGCAGGCGCTCAATATCGGATTCGAGCTGGCTGAGGAAGCTCTCAAACTGCGGGGAGGCAGAGCCTCCCGGAAAAATCGATTCCAGCTCCCATGTCAGTGATAACGGTTGTTTCATGTATACTCACCATTCCTTCGTTATAGAGTAGTTTTCTTTGTATTTGCGGTACAGCCATGGTAAAGTGAATCATGATACTCCACTAATTGTAAGGAGGGCATCCTAATGAAGCCACTGCAAATATCGCCGGAGACGGCCATCACCTTATCGAAACAACTCGGCGTTCCGCTGGAACACCTGATGCATATGCCCCAACATATCCTGCTGCAAAAGATCGCTGAATTATCCAAGAAAGCTGCTAGCGAGACCCCCGAAGGCAGCGTGCCTGCTCCCTCTGACGAGAAGGACAAGCAATGATCCCCTTCAGCCATACCTGGCCTTATGACATTATTCTTGGCGACATGTACGTGCAATACTGCCCCTTCTGCGACCATGAGAATGTTCTTCTGCCGATGAAACCCAAGGAGCTGCAGCACGTGCGTGACGGCAAAAAAAAGCTGCTGGTCTTTCCCTGCTGCAGTGCAAGTCCCACCGTCATTGACAATGACAATGACTACCTGCTGTTTGACCGGGCGGTCCGCTAAACGCGGTTGTCCGGCAGTTCGCCCCGCTTAAGCGGGCAGAGGCGTAGAAGGGGCATCCCTTCTACGCCTTTTTGCGTTCCGGTATACCGGATAGACACTCTGACACCCTCACTCCGCCTTCTATGTACCTGCGGGAAGCCCGTCCGGATCAACGTCCAGCCCGCGCATCTGCTCACGCAGAATGGCCCACTGCTCGCGCGAAGCCCGGATCATGGCCGCGTCCGTAATCCGCTGGTCATTAATGACCCTTGAGAACCACCGCACAGCAGCGGCGAACTCCCCGATCCGGCGGTTCAACTCACCAATCAGATACATCAGCCGCGCATCATTTCCACCGGATGAATCATTCTCGAACACCTTCACATACTCGTCCAGCGAATAGGCCAGGAAACGCTTCTCCTGCACCGAATCCCCTTGATAACGGTACAGCCAGGCAATATGGTGAAGCAGGCTGGCAATAATACGTTCCTTGTCCTTAATGCTCTGCGCGCAGATCAGCGCCAGCTTGTACGTCTCCAGAGCCTCCTCCCAGCTACGCTTCTCTCCGAAGTCGCGGGTTTGCCACCGTCTTCCTACTTGTGCATCGAAGGACTTCCGCTGCCAGTCAGCCAGCTTGTCCGCTGAATTCTCCGTGGAGGCAAAGCCGCACTTCGGACAGACCCGGACCACATAATAATCGGGATTCTCCGCCTTGTAATAGGAGCAGAAGTCCGCATCACGGCGGATGGCCTTCTTCAGGCTGGGACGTACTCTTGAGGTTGAAAATTCATGTTCACAGTTACAGCAGGTAACCTTAATCGAGTAAAGCGGTATTAATTCCGGCACGGGTGCCCTCATCCTTTCACAACTACACTTTATTCATGGGGCATATTGACAAAATGATGGGCGGGACCCGCCAGCCGGCTCAGGACAAACGTACGCAGGGACTCCTCCACACCAATCTCCTCCAGCGCCGCCTTCATGCAGGCGAGCCAATCCTCCGCCAGAGCAGGAGTGATGGGGACATGCATATGTCTGGCTCTCATCATGGGATGGCCGTGCTGCTCGGAAAACAGGGCAGGGCCTCCAAAGAATTGGCTCAAGAACTGATATTGCTTCTCCAGCACCGGAGTAATATCTTCAGGGAATAACGGGCTGAGCTGCGGGTGAAGCTGCACCTTGGCATAGAACAGAGTCACCAGACGGTGAATTCCCTCAGCGCCTCCCAGGCTGTCATACAGGCTCTCTTTCGGATTCATTTGGAGGTTTCGCCTTCTTCCGTATTAATCTGATAAGCAGTTGCTTATTATTATACCAAAAAACAGGCTGCACAGTTATCCCTGCCTTAAGACATGCCTGCTAAGCCTATGAAAATAAAAATTTGAACAAAAAAAGGCGCCAAACCGGAGTTCAGCGCTCGTAAGCTAATCAGTATGTTCTAAAATCTTCATCACCAGGCGGGACAAGGGAGACCCGGATCACATATACAAAAGCACAAACGAGCACTCCGGCAACCACACTCATCACCATCACTCCATCCCTGAAAATCCATCTCAACAAGATGTGCATTAATTAAGTTTATAATACCATAATTTCAGTGAAAAAGCACCGGTAAATGTAACCGTTTTCCTCGTTTTTTTGTGCTGTTTGTCCAGCTTTCGGCATACAACTAAGCATAGAACTGGAGGCGAGAAACCGATGACTCTGAACAAAATCGCAAGCCCGCTGCTCGGGATCGTGCTGGCGGGCTGTATGCTGCTGATGCTGGTCCATCCCGCTAGCTCTCTGGATGCGGCGCTGCGCGGGCTCGCCGTCTGGTGGGATGTGCTGTTTCCCTCGCTGTTCCCGTTCTTCGTCATCTCTGAAATTATGCTGGGCTTCGGCATCGTCCATCTCTTCGGCGCTCTGCTTGATCCGCTGATGCGCCCGCTCTTCAATATACCCGGCAGCGGCGGCTTCGCCCTAGCAATGGGATATGTATCAGGATACCCTGTCGGCGCGAAATTAACCGCCAAGCTGCGCGAGCAGGGAATGATTAGCAGAATCGAAGGCGAGCGGCTCGTCGCCTTCACGACCTCCTCGGACCCGATTTTCCTGCTGGGTGCGGTCTCTGTCGGATTCTTTCACGATGCCTCTCTGGGGCTTGTGCTTGCCCTTGCCCATTACGGGGGAGGGCTCATCGTAGGTCTGCTGATGTCCTTCCATGGCCGGGGCGGGCCGGAAGCAGCAGCTGAGAACACCGCCCTCCCCCATTCAGGCAGCTCTTCTGCATCTCCGGAAGGACAAGGCCCCGGAAGGCTGCGGACTGCCCTGAACGCGATGGCACATGCACGCCGGGTAGACGGCAGAAGTCTCGGCGAGCTGCTGAAGAGTGCCGTTACCTCCTCACTCCAGCTTATTATTGTTGTCGGCGGCCTGGTTGTCTTCTTCAATGTGCTGATGGAGCTGCTCGCCCGTGCCGGCGTAATGTCCTCTCTGTTCAGCATGACCGGACGCCTGCTGTCGCTGGCCGGCTTCCCGCCTGAGCTCTCAGCCGCCTTGGTCAGCGGCTTATTCGAGGTGACGCTCGGCGCCCGGTCGGCGGGCGAAGCTGCCGGAGGCGTTCCGCTGCAGTTCAAGGCAGCGGCGGCAGCGTTCATCCTCTCCTGGGGCGGCTTGTCGGTTCATGCGCAGGTCGCCAGTATCTTGAACGGTACCGGTCTTCGCTATCTCCCGTTCATGGCCGCCCGCCTGGTGCATGCCCTGCTCTCAGCGGTTCTGCTTCTCCTGCTCTGGAAGCCGGTAGTCAGCTCGGGACTGGCCGGTCAGTGGTCCGTACTACCCGCCGCTTCCGGGCTGGCCGCTCCAGAAGCTGCACTGATCAGCAGCATCAGCCTGCTCTGCCTTCTGCTTGCAGTCATGCTGGCCCTGTCACTGGTAGTCTTTCTGCTGGGGAAGCTGTGGCGGCAATCTTATGCGCACCGCAGCTAATTCGATATGTCACGGCTCTACTGATGCAGCACTGAAGCGGATTCCGGCTTTTCACAGCGCTAATATTGTGTTCCGGGTCAAGATTGATTATGATCGGTGTATGACTGAATTACACAAAGGAGCCTGTACACCTTGAGATATTATGTTCTGGACCGCGGAGATGAATTATCCATCCAACTAGCGGAGCAATTTCACAAGCTGGCGCAAGGCCGGAATCTGGAGCTGGATGCCAAGTCACCGGAAATCGTGATCTCTATTGGCGGTGACGGCACGATGCTGCACGCTTTTCATACGTTTATCGATCAGATCCCGAACCTCGCATTTGTTGGCGTGCATACCGGCCATTTGGGCTTCTATGCGGACTGGCAGGCCGAAGAGCTGCCGTCCCTGATTGATTACATGTGCGGAGAGGTTGGGCCGCATAAACCCCGTATCGTACAGTACCCGCTGCTCGAACTGGAAATACATAAGAAATCCGGCTCCAGCAAGCACATTGCCCTGAACGAATTCACCCTTAAGGGCGTGGACGGGACGGTTGTGATCCAGGTGGATATTAATGATGTGACCTTTGAGATGTTCCGCGGGGACGGCCTGTGTGTATCCACACCCTCCGGCAGTACCGCTTATAACAAAAGTCTGGGAGGCGCTATGGTGCACCCCTCGATCGAGGCGCTGCAGATTGCTGAAATTGCCTCCATTAATAACCGGGTATTCCGCACCATGGGCTCGCCGCTAATGCTGCCCAAGCATCATCACTGCGATATCTTCTCGCGCAAGGATCAGCGCCTGCTGCTGACCATTGACCATAATAATATTCCGGTGGATGATCTGATTTCGGTACGTGCTCAGGTCGCGGATCACAAAATCAGCTTCGCCCGTTACCGCCCTTTCCCGTTCTGGAACCGTGTCCGGGAGGCCTTCTTGGTCTAGTTAGTATATGCCTGTAAAGCCGGAGATGCCCCCGATCTCCGGCTTTATCATGCCGGCTGACGGCAACTCTATTGAGCCTGGAAGTAACCCTTAGAATAAATAGACAGACGGAATTTCCAAATGGTATAATGGTTCTATTTTACAAAGTTTTCTATTTGAAGGAGCGAATCTATTGAAGAAATTAGTATCCCTGCTAGGCATCAGCCTGCTGGCTCTTGTGCTGGCGGTTCCCGCTTTTGCCGCAGACAAACCCATTAAAGTGTATATTAACGGCAGTAATCTTGCCTTCACAGCAGGCACTCCATATCTGAAGAATAATACGGTGCTTGTGCCTTTCCGCGTTGTTTTTGAGAAGCTTGGCCTGCAGGTGCTGTGGGACTCCAAGACGGGCACGGTAACCGGCACCGGAACAGGGCTGGATATCAGCCTTAAGGTAGGCAGCAAGCGGGCCAGCGTCAACGGAACCGTCAAGCAGCTTACAGTCGCTCCTGTATCGAACGCCGGGACCACTTACATACCCTTGCGCTTCATTGCCGAAGCCACCGGGGGCACAGCGGTCTGGGATGCAGCCAGCCGTAGCGTGAAGATCACCGTATCGCCGTCCTCCGCCTCCAGTGAGCAGGAGATCAAGGCTATCATTCAATTAGCTAACCAATATTATAATGAAGAGAAGGCCAGCAGCTTCTATTCGCTTGTCGATGCAGGAGCCGACAAAACGGAAGCTGTAAGCAATATGAATGCCCAGTTCGAGCTATATGACATCAAGAACACGATTGAGAGTCTTAAAGTTCTCAGTGTTACAGGCAATGAAGCTACGGTCTATACTGTCGAAAAAGCAGTACGAACCGGCGGTTATTATACTCCGGATGAGCAGTATGAATATTTATATACACTGTTCCGTCAAGACGGCGCGTGGAAGATCTCCGAAATGGAGCTGCAGGAATCCTCTGTGCTGCTGACGCGCGAACAAGGCATGAAGCCCGCTGTGCTTCCACAGGATGATCAGACCGGGATTAAGGATACGCTGAGCAAATACTACCAGGGTATGAATGACCGTAATATAGATAAAGTCCTTGCCGTGATGACCTCGTACGGGGAGGAGAATGATAATTCGTACAAAGATGAGCTGCGTGATTATTTCATCAGCTACGAGCTGAGTTATACGGTGTCCGCCTCCAATGTCTTCTACTACACTGACTATGAAGCAGCAGTCTATGCGGAAGTGGTAATTACGGATGGTGAATCGAAGGAGACCTATACCGAGTCCCTGATCCTCCTGCTCTCGAAGCCGGAGAGCGGTGCCTGGACGATCGACACTACTTATCATATCGGCTTCGACGCGCAGTCCTAAATTCAAAAATTCATCTAAAGGATGTAATGAACTCATGAAATCAGCCAAAATCGTTACCGCACTCTTAAGCGGCTGTCTGGCGCTATCCATCGCCTGGGCCCCTGCGGCTTCAGCGGCAGATGCTGCTGCCTCTACAGAAGCGGCGCAAGCCTCGAAGACGGAGATCATCAATGAAATTATGCAATATCTGGAGTATTACAACGTTGAGGGTGTGGACCAGGATACACTTATCCGCGGTGCAATTGACGGTATGGTAAGCACATTGGACGATCCTTATAGCCAATACTTCACGAAGGAGGAGGCTGCTGACTTCGGTCATCAGGTCGATCTGGAATATGTCGGCATCGGTGTCCGGCTGATGTATACGGCCAAAGAGCTATATATTGAAGAGGTCATGAGCGGTTCACCGGCCGAGGCCGCGGGGCTAAAGCGCGGCGACTCCATTCTCAAGATCAACGGCGTGCGGGTGGCTGATACGAACGGCGATGAGCTGAGCGGCAAAGCGGGCACGAAGGTCTCTCTGCTGATTCAGAGAAACGGAGCTAACAAATCCTATACGGTTACCCGCAGCGAGATTGCTACAAGCTCCGTAACCAGCAAGATGCTTAGCTCCAAAATCGCCTACATCTCCATCAACGGCTTCACCCAGACTGCCGATGAGGAATTCTCCGCAGCGCTGGACAAAATGCGTTCAGGCGGTATGAAATCGCTGGTTCTTGATCTGCGAGATAATACGGGCGGTTACATGGACAGCGCCCAGAATATCGTCTCGAAATTCATGGATGCCGGCATTATGATGTACACCTCCGATCAGACCGGTACACTGAAGCCGGTCGCAATTACGAACGGCAGCAAGATCGGCGTGCCTGTGGTTGTATTGACCAATGAATATACGGCCAGCGCCTCCGAAGCCTTAACCGGTGCGCTTCGTGACAACAAGCTGGCTACAGTTGTAGGCACGCGCTCCTACGGAAAGGCCAGGATTCAGAGCCTGATTCCCATGTCCGGAGGCGGCGAGCTGAAGCTGACCACCATGAAGTATCTGACTCCGAACAAGGAGGACTTCAACCATATCGGGCTTGCGCCTGATATCGAGGTCAAGGGCAAAACTGCCCAGTTGATTACCGCTCTGCAAATTGCCGGAATGAAAGAGATTGTCGCGTCTGGTGACCATCATATCCTGGATATCAACGGCACTGCTTTTGCCGGTAATGTAGGTCTGATCAAGCAGGGCGATAAGGTGTATGCCGCCTCCCGTGTCCTCGCCGCGCTAGTGGAGAATGAGGTCTCCTGGGATGCCAAGAACAAAAAGGTAATGCTGACCACCGGCGCCGGTAACGTATCCGGGTTCACCCTGGCCTCCAAGGAGGCGCTGTTCCAGGACGGAGAGTCCTTCATCGAGCTGAATGCCTTCAAGAAAAAGTTCCCTGCGCTCGTATGGAGCTACAATGCTTCACTGAAACAGCTGAAATTAGCTGTGAAATAGAATCTGCCCGCTTACGGGGGCATCCGGTAAAAACAGGGGCATTAGTGCCCCTGTTTTTGCTTATTTGTGCTTCGTTCGGCCCATGCGCGGTAGCATCAGCTCACCGACTGTATGCTGTTTTTCGCATACAGTCGGGCTAAACGCCTGCGCGCCAGATAATATATACTGTTTTTCACATACATTCGGGCCATACGCCTGCGTTCCAGAAAATGTATACTGTTTTTCACATACATTCGAGCCACACGCCTGCGCGCCAGAAAATGTATGCTGTTTTTCGCATACATTCGAGCCACATGCCTGCGTGACAGCAATTGTATGCTGTTTTTCGCATACATTTGGCCCGTGCCCTCTCGCCCGCCCATTGAATTAGAAAAAGCCCCTTCAGCTAATGTGCTGAGGAGGCTTTTTGAGTTACATTGAGAAGCCGGGGGTACATGCTGTCACCCTTGGCTATCGTTCTAGTTGTCCTGTTTGCTCTGGTTATTGTCTGGTCTGTCCTGCTTGTTCTGGTTACTATCCTGTCTGTTCTGGTTCTGGTTCTGGTTGTCCTGCTTCTCCGGTCTATCCTGCTTATTCTGATTCTGGTTATCCTGCCTGTTGGGTCTTTTCGGATTGTGTTCTCTGTTTTGCTTAGAGTTAGGATTACCCTGATTTCCGCCCTGGCCTCTGCCCTGGAACTCTTTATGGTTCTTCTTGCCCTGGCCTTCTTTGTTGCGGTGATTGCGGCTCTGGTGCTCACGCACCGGTCTGTCCTTGGTTGCATGCTCCCGGCCAGAGCCGCCTGCGGCATCCCTGTCCCGGCCTGTACCCTTCGTCTGCGGCTCCCGGTGTTCTTTTACCGTTACCACCTGTTCAGCATCCTGCTCCAGATCCTCGTCTAGCCCCGGCTCCGGGATTTCCTTGATCAGAATATCCTTGAAGCTTCCCTCCTGCGGAGACTCCTTCAGCTTATGCAGCACAAAGTACGCACAACCAAAGTTACAGTATTCGTTAATATAATCCACCATGCCTGAGATGGCCGTGTCGCGGTTCACTTTAGGGTGATTATCCCGGTAAAAGCCTTTGAGGCGCAATTGGCTGTAGCCCCAGTCACCGATGATATAATCGTACCGCTCCAGCACTTCGCTGTATCTTCCGCGAAAAGCCTCCGGGTTCCAGCCATCCTTATGATCGAGCATCAGCTCGTAACCTTTTCCACCTATAACGATCAAGCGTGTGTCGCCTGCCTTTCAATGAGAAATGGGGGGGCGTTGATAAGCCGTCATTCCGCGGGATTTTGAATTTCCGGCCGCTGTTGTGGTCTGATTTCCTCATTTAACCGCTGAGCGGTTGAAATCAGACCACAAAGGCGGACGCTGCCGCTCCTACAATTTCAAAATCCCTCTCCATGACTCCATCAACGTGAGGGGGGGTGCAAACGTCACCCAAGAACCTCGCCGGCTATCGCGGCATTGGTTCTTTCGACCCTTCAACCCCTTTTAAAAACAAACCTAAACCTTAAAACCTAAAACAAAAAGCTTAAAACCTAAAAACATAAAAAACCAAAACCTATCTACTGTGACTCCGTCACGCGGCAAACTTGTTTACACAAGTTTTTATAAAATCGAACCCAACGCAAATAGACTAAAAGACCTACCTATGCCTGTGAAACGGAACGCGCCTCACGGGCCACGGCAGCAGACTTCACCTGCTCATGGGCACGATAAGAGCTGCGCACCAGCGGGCCGGCCTCCACATGGCTGAAGCCGCGCTTCAGGCCCTCTTCCTTCAGCACCGCGAACTCCTCGGGCGGATAGTATTTCTCCACATTCAGATGCTTCGGCGAAGGCTGAAGATATTGTCCTAATGTCAATATATCACAATCTACGGCTCTAAGGTCATCCATCGCCTGCAGAATCTCATCCCACTCCTCACCGACGCCAAGCATAATACTCGATTTGGTCGGAATCTCCGGCTTCATCTCCTTGGCCCGGCGCAGCAGCTCCAGGGAACGGCGGTATTTGGCACGGGCCCGGACACGGTCTGACATCCGCTCCACGGTCTCGATATTGTGGTTCAGGATATCCGGACGGCTGTTCATCACGGTCTCCAGACTCGCTCGGTCTCCCAGGAAATCAGGAATCAGCACTTCAATACTGCATAGAGGAAGGCGCTTACGGATCGCGGACACAGTCTCGGCAAAGATTGCAGCACCTCCATCCTTCAGATCATCGCGGGCCACGCTCGTAACCACACAATGCTTAAGCTGCATCCCCTCGGCAGCCTCTGCCACACGTTCCGGCTCCAGCAGGTCCAGCTCGGTCGGCAGGCCTGTATTCACCGCACAGAAGCGGCAAGCGCGCGTACAAATATCCCCCAGAATCATGAAGGTCGCCGTGCGGTTCGCCCAGCATTCATAAATATTCGGGCAGCGTGCTTCCTCGCATACGGTATGTAACGTCTTCGAGCGCATCATACCCTTGATTTCCTGATATTCCTCACCGGTGGTTAACTTGATTTTGATCCAGTCTGGCTTGGGCTGTTTGGCTGTTCGATTAGTCAAAGTGATGAGACCCCGCTTTCGATCTGAATGTCATGTCAATTTATTTCACAGTCAAAAGTTGCTGCCTCATATTATAGCATGTGAAGTAGTCCTTTGCCTGTTTTTGTGAACCTTGGAGCAGTCATGGATAAAAAAAGTCCTTTTGCTTCAATCTAAAGAAAAGCACCTGGCCCGGGTGCCGCTTCCGCAAACATATATGCAATTCATGCGTCCAAACGCAGGAGGATGAGATCATGCTGGCCTTATTAAATAGCCCCTACACCCGCAGAACCTTGATGTGCATGTCTGCCGCCGCCCTGCTCTGGAGCGGTAGTCCTGCCGAAAGCACCCAAGCTGCCCGTTATCATAAAATTCCCGAACTGAGCTCGGGCAGTCCTGCTCCCGCAGACAGCAAAGAGACTGCCGCCGCTGACCGCAAGCAGCTCTTTGAGCAGATGGGCGCGGCAACCGGCATTCCCTGGTACCGCTTCGCTGCCATCGATCAGTACGAACGGTCCATCGCCAGGAAAAGCAAAAAAACAGCCGCCGCAGAAAGCCCTTCTGCAGCGGCTAAGCCACGGCTTACCGGAATTATGATTCCGGCGCCCGTATGGTCCGGTCCGCTGAATCCGGATCAGGACGACAAGCAGCCGGAGTCGATCCGCTTCTTCGGCGGCTTCGGGCTGGACGGCTCGGGAGACGGCATCGCCGATCCAGAGAGCGATGCGGATGTGCTCTACAGCATGGCCCGCCACTTGCTCAAGTACGGGGATTCCGCTACAGATTTCAATATAGGGATCTGGGAGTATTATCACAACGGTCGGGCCGCCCAGCGCGTCTCCCAGTTCGCCAAGCTATATGAGCATTTCGGACGGCTGGACCTGTCCGGCAGTGCATTTCCGCTGCCGATCGGGACCAATTATGCCTACCGCAGCACCTGGGGAACCGGCCGGAGCTGGGGCGGCGCGCGCATTCACGAAGGCACGGATCTGTTCGCGCCGCATGGCTTGACGGTGCGCAGCACCTGCTTCGGCATTGTGGAGACCAAGGGCTGGAACCGCTACGGCGGATGGCGCATCGGTATCCGCGATATCGAGAACCGCTACCATTATTATGCCCACCTGATGGGGTATGAGAAGTCCCTGCTGCGCGGGGATATTGTCACTCCGGGACAGACCATCGGCTGGGTCGGCAGCTCAGGCTATGGCAGCCCGGGCACACAGGGCAAGTTCCCGCCCCACCTGCATTATGGCATTTACCGTGACCGCGGCATTACGGAGTGGGCCTTCGATCCTTACCCGCTGCTCAAGCAATGGGAGAACAAGGAATTCCGGCTGCTGAGACTGAACAAAAAGAAGAAATAACACCTGCCTGCTGCGCCCCTCAGAGTCCGTTACTCTTTTACCGTGGACAGAGGTTACAGGTTAGTGCAGCATCAGACAGCCAAACGGCTCAATCTCCACAAGAAGCTTGCTTGAGCTGCGGAGGGTGAGTCCGCTTAACAGCTCAGTCAGTACTTTGGTGTCCGAACGGTAGGCGGGCAGCTCCAGATGGTAGCGGTTGGGGGAGTTATTGATAATCAGCCCCATCCGGTCCTGCCCGCTGCGCCGGACATAGCCCAGGACACCGCGCGTCTCATCTGTGAACCACGGGCGGAAGGCCCCTCTGCGCAGCACTTCATGCTCTGTTCTCAGCGAGATCAGCCGCTTGTACCAGTCCAGCAGTCCGGTATGCTGAGCCTGCTCCTCCCAGAGCATCGGCCGCCGGCAATGCGGGTCTGTAGCGCCTTCCATTCCTACCTCATCCCCGTAATAGATCATCGGCAGCCCAATATAAGTCATCTGGAAAAAAACAGCCAGCCGCATCCGGCTCATTGCCGTAGCTTCCCGGTCCCAGCCCCGCCCCCCCTCCTTGCAGGCGGTCAGGAAACGCAGCGTATCGTGGCTGCCCAGCAGCTGGAACATTGCCGAATTGGCCTGATCATTGTACAAGGCTTCCTGATGCAGCAGCTGCTCCATGAACCGGGACGGCCCCGCAGACTGCGCTGCAAAAAACTCCAGCACCGCATCCCGCAGCAGGTAATTCATGCCGCCGTCGAACTGGTCTCCCCGCAGCCAAGGTCCGGAAGCATGCATAATCTCGCCAATGAGCAGCAGGTCCGGGAATTCCGCCTTCAGCTCCCGCCGCAGTCTTGTCCAGAAGGCCGGAGTCACTTCGTTAGCCACATCCAGTCTCCAGCCGTCGATCCCGGCTTCCCGCACCCAATACCTGGCAACGTCCATCATGTAATCCGCTACCTCAGGGTGATCCATATTCAGCTTCGGCATACTCGACTCCGCCTTGGCGAAGGTCTCATAGCCGGGAGCCGGCTTAGTGCTGACCGGGAAGGAATGAATAAAGAACCAGTCCTTATAGCGTGAGGCCTCCCCATGCTCCAATACATCCCGGAAGGCAAAAAAGGTATCGCCGGAATGGTTAAAGACCGCATCCAGCAGAACCTTCATCCCCAGCCGATGTGCAGTCCCGACCAGCATCTTCAGATCCTCAAGCGTCCCAAAGCCGGGGTCTACCTTATAGTAATCGGAAGTATTATACTTATGCCCGGAAGGCGATTCAAAGATTGGCGTCATATAAATAGCAGTCACGCCAAGCTCTTGCAGGTATGTAAGCTTGTCTGTAATGCCTTGAAGCGTCCCCTGATGATAGCTCTCGGGGTAAATCTGATAGACCACCGCGTCTGAACTCCAGGCAGGCAGCGCGATAGCCTGCGGGCGGTGAATATAGGCATATTGAAAGGCACCCGCCTGGTCCCTGTTCTCCGAGCTTCCCCGCTCCCCATACCATATGTATTCACCTGCGGGATTCCCGATGTGGAACAGATACCGGCATTTGCCAGTCTCGGCCGGAATAAGGGCTTCATGAATGTCATACGCTCCGGCACAGCCGATCCGCTCCATCTCTTGCGGAAGCTCATGGCCGGGTGAATCATAACGGTCAGCGTGGACAACCGTGCAGGACAAGGACTGTCCGCTCTGCACGAATAGTCTGAGTTTAAGCAGGCGGGGGCCTGCAGGGAAGGCAAAGGGGTCCTCCGCTGTGTGATATACGAATAACCGGGTAAGCATACTGTATACTCTCCTTTTATGCCGCATAGAGCAGCCTCAGCAACTGTGTTATTATGACAGGTAGAACAAAGTTCGCCATTAGGGCGTACCATACCGTAAGGACGGGAGGGAAAGCTATGAAAGTTACTATTAAGGATATCGCCCAGGCAGCGGGTGTCGCGAAATCCACTGTATCCAAGGTCATGAACGACTCTCCCAAAATATCCGAGGAAACGAAGGCCAGGGTCCGGGACATCATCAAGCAGATGAACTATACCCCGAGCAGCATCGCCACCGGACTTGCCAGACAGAGCAGCAATACGATAGCTATCCTCATTGATATGTCCAAGGAAAGTGAGTTTCTCAATCAGTTCTTTTATAACATTATCGGCGGGGTGGAGAGCATCATTGGTCCTCTGAAATATGAGCTGACCATTGCCAATATCCAGCATGACCATGCGGAGGGGCATTTCCTGCAGAGGCTGGTGCTGAATAAGCGGGTGGACGGCATTATTGCCAACACCTCGGTGCTGACTCCTGAGCTGTGCGCGGAGCTGAACCGGCTTGAGTTCCCCTATATCTCCATCGGTGAGATCAACGCTCCGGGAATCTGGGTCGATTGCGACAATGAGCTGGGCGGATTCATGCTGACCCGGCATCTGCTGGACCAGGGCTACCCGTCTGTGGCCTTCATCGGCGGCGAGAAGGATGAGCCGCTCTTCCTGCGCCGTGCAGCCGGCTATCAGCGGGCACTCGGCGAGGCGGGAATGGCTGTGCAGAGCGGCTGGATCATCAATGGCCGGGCGGCCCAGGAGGATGGCTATCAGGCAGCCAAGCAGCTCCTGCGAAGTGCAAATCCCCCCGGCTCCATCGTCTGCATGAGCAACTTCTCTGCTTACGGCGTGCTGCAGGCGGCCCGGGAATTGAATATCTCCATTCCTTCACAGCTGGGCATTGCCACGTTCGATGAATATCCCTTGTCCCCCTACACCACTCCTCCGCTGACTTCACTCGATATGGATACCTTCCAGCTCGGCGCATCCGCAGGACGATTATTAATGGACAAGCTGGATAACAAAGAAGCTGCCGTGAGCGGACAACTGCTGGAGCCGGAGTTGATTCCCCGGTTATCTTCCAAGCGAAGCGGCGGGGCTGCTGCGGAATAACTAACGGAATCAGGCAATAACGGAATAGAAGAATAGAGGGAGGACGGTAATCATCCTTTTCAATAGGAAACCGGTTTCCTTAAGCTGAAAATACCACGCCCCCTCCTCAATGTCAACGTATAATCATAGAAGCAGCGACAGACCGAAGAACCCTTTCCAGTGCTGGAAGGGTTCTTCGTTTACCCGGAATCGCCGGCGCGGCGGATAAACCGGAGCACTTCATCCATCATGGCGGGACTCTCCGCGCTATGGCAGACCATATGTCCGCTTTGCTCCATAATAAGCACCTGTCTGCGTTCCGAGGGAATCGTCTGCCGGAGATAGTCCGCACTTTTGAATTTCACCAGATGATCCCGCCTGCCCTGTACAATCAAGGTCGGTACCTCCAGCTGCGGATAGACCTCGAAGCTCTCACGAACCAGCCGCTGGAACTCCCGTGTGGCCCTCATGGGTGTAGAACCCCATTTGCTGAGATAATTCCTGAGCATCTCCGGGCGGACCAGCGTACGCAGAATCTCGGCCGGGTTGAGCGGATACACCGGGGTTGACAACAAGGTGAGCGACTGAATCCTGGAAGAATATTGAACCGACAGCCGCGACGCAATCAGCGCTCCGGTAGAGAAGCCGATCAGATGTACTTTGTCGGAGCTTGAGAATAGCTGCTTCAGTTCCTCCTCGGCGCTTAGCTGCCAGTCCTCCCGGCTTGAATGGAGCAGCTCCCTTCTGCCGCCTCCATGTCCATGCAGGGTAAACATTCTGGACACATAACCGTTCGCCTCCAGAAACTGCGCAAGCGGAGAAATCTCGTATTCGCCTCCGGTGAAGCCGTGTATAAACAGACAGCGCTCCATGCTTCCTCCTCCCCAATCCTCTAATTCATCCATTTATAGAAAAATAAACCTTAGTCACCCTGAAGTCAAGTGGGCTCGGCTCTGCCGTGCTCTAAGCGACAGTACCGTTTCAGCAAGAAATAGAAGGATGTCTAGCGTGAAACAGCTATAGAGGTGCTTAAGCACCGGCCTGCTATCTCTCCCACCAGTTCAGGCTTAACGCAGATATAATTGTCCCGACTGCCGCGCTTGAGGAGCTTACGCTGATGCTGATGACATTGTTCGGAGGGACAATAATGCTGCCGGTAAAAGCCGGGCTGAACACTCCCGGCGCAATCTGAACATTCGCCAGCACAGTGCCCCCGGAAATAGCTGCGGTGGAGGATTGGACCGTCATGCTGCTTGCAGCCGCGCTGGCCAGATTATTATTCACCGGCGTCACCGTGGACGGCGAAGAAATCGTGCCTCCCTTGACAATGCTAAAGCTGCCAGAGATTGAGGTCAGCACCGAGGTGCCGCCGATACTGCCGCTGATCCGGGACAGATACAAGGTCCGGCCGCTGCCCGCAGGATTACTGATGCGGACTGAAATAACAGCCGAGAGAAGCGACAGCACGATCGTTGCTGAATTCGAGGCATTCGCCGAGAATAATACGGCTGCCTGCGAAGCGCTCATCTCAGGCGGGGCGCTGATATCCGGGGCACGGAAGGTATTCGTCATTTCCACATAGACCGGCTGGTCATTGTCATTGATCACATAATTATTGGGCATGGTTCATCCCTTCTCCTTCCGCTCTAAAATTCCCACCAGCTGATATTGCCTGTTGCCGAAGTGCTCCCTGACGCAATCGTTACCGATATCGTAAGCGAGTTGCCGGGCGGCAGAATAATCCTGCCGTCCATATTAAGGATGACCGGACCTATAGCCAGCAGCATCGACATTAATGTCGCCGGGGAACCTGTAGGTGCAGCCGTAGCGGTCCGGGCAGTACTGACGCTTGTGACCGCACTCCCGAAGTTATAGTTAACCGGAGTGACCGCCATGCCCCCCACCGTTGCATTACGCAGCAAGGTTAAGGTGACTGACGCTGTTCCCGTGCTTGCGATGATGCGGGAGATATACAAGGTACGTCCGCTACCGCCGGGATTAGCTATCTGCATGACAAGCGGGGTTGAAGTACCCACCGTGGAGGCAAAAGGAATCCCAAACAATAAGCCTGACATCGCGGCTCCCGCTTCAGGCAGAGTGTCGATCCCGGGTGCAATATAGGTGTTCACCTGCTCGGTATACAGCGGCTGGCTATTCTGGTTAAACACAGTCTCATTTGGCATATTCTCACTCCTTCTGTCGGTCTAGCATATTTTCATAGTATGCGAAGCTGTCCGGCAGGTTGTTTGGCGGCTGCGTATTTTTGCAGAGTTAACCCAGTCATTCTCTTAAAAGCTCCATATCCTAATATCACACCATTCGAATGGTCCTCCCCAACTCATGCTTCTCTCTATTAACCCGGCAGCCTATACATGCTTATGGACCCAGACGACGGTTTGGGTCTTTTCATGAGCAGGCTGACGGTAGAAATTGCCCACAGAAAGGATGACTCTATTTTGCCAAATTTCAGTTCATTTCAGGCGAATCCGGATAATTTGCGCACACTTATTTTTGGCCGGGACCCCTCGACCCTGATCGACCGGCCGCTAACCACGGATGCCAGCGGGAATCTGACCACCGTCATCTTGAACGGCACCATCTCTAGCATACTTGGCACGACTATTACAGCTGGTACATTAACCTCGGCCGGTACAATCACGAACATCCTTGCGGGTACAATTACTAGTGTGCTTGGTGCGACGATCACTGCTGGTACATTAACATCTGCGGGTACAGTGACTAACCTCTTAGACGGTACGATTACTAGCATACTTGGCACGACTATTACAGCTGGTACATTAACCTCGGCCGGTACAATCACGAACATCCTTGCGGGTACAATTACTAGTGTGCTTGGTGCGACTATTACTGCCGGTACTCTATCATCCGCTGGTACAGTGACCAACCTGTTAGATGGTACGATTACTAGTGTGCTTGGCGCAACTATTACTGCCGGTACATTAACATCTGCGGGTACAGTGACTAACCTCTTAGACGGTACGATTACTAGTGTGCTTGGTGCGACTATTACTGCCGGTACATTAACATCTGCCGGTACAGTGACTAACCTGTTAGACGGTACGATTACTAGCGTGCTTGGCGCGACTATTACTGCCGGTACATTAACATCTGCGGGTACAGTGACTAACCTCTTAGACGGTACGATTACTAGTGTGCTTGGCGCGACTATTACTGCCGGTACATTAACATCTGCTGGTACAGTGACTAACCTCTTAGACGGTACGATTACTAGTGTGCTTGGCGCGACGATCACTGCTGGTACTCTATCATCTGCTGGTACGGTTACGAACATCCTTGCCGGTACGATTACTAGCGTGCTTGGCGCGACGATCACTGCCGGTACGCTGAGCAGCGTAACCTCTATTTCCCAGCGCAGCTTTATTGAGCTGCCTACTACCGCAATTGCTACCTCAGATACCTATACGCCTCTACCAGCCAACAATACTAGCGTCCTTGGCACCTATTCCTACTTCATTGTGAATACCGGAGCCAATCCGGTAAATACACGGGTCGAGATCAGTGCAGACGGAACCAACTATTTCGTCGATACGACTGGAGACAATCCGTTGGCAGCAGGTTCTGTAGACGTAATTGTGCCTGCCCGGTTCCTGAAATACACCCGCCTTTCCTATCAATCCGCCACGCCAGGCGCAGCTTCTACGCTTAATGTTATTTTTGATGCACAAGGAACGTAAGTATAGTTTCCGTCATACGATGCAAAAGCCAAGAGTGCATGGGTACCCATGTACTCTTTCCTGTGCGGTATTCCGCACCTACATATGACGGCAGCGGCTTTACATGCTCATTTTGCAGAATACCCGGAGGAACTAAGGCCCGCGAAGGAGGAACGATCTTGAATCCATCTGCCAAACCTACACTCGGCGTACAGCTCATTGTCAACAATGAAGCCGAGCTGCTCCCACGTTGCCTAGCTAGTCTGCAGGGCGCCGATGAAATCATAGTGGTCGATACCGGCTCCACGGACCAGTCCGTGGAAATCGCCCGGAGGTACGGGGCAACGATCATTGAAGCCCAGTGGAACCACCATTTCTCAGAGGCACGCAATACCGGTCTCTCCCATGCAGCCAGCAGCTGGATACTGGTCCTCGATGCCGATGAAATCCTTCAGACTTCCATAGAGTCAATTAAGGAGATTCTCGGAGACAGCACAGCTGAAGCCTACACGGTGCGTATAGAGAACCTGCTGGGAAGCAGGCCGGAGGATCGTCTGTATCACCATCCTGTGCGGCTGTTCCGGGGTGGGCAGGGCTATCTTTTCAGCGGAAGAATTCATGAAAGTGTAGAGTCCTCTATTCTCATAAAACATGGGTCCGCCGCCATCGTGGCCAGTCCAATAGAGATTCTTCACTTCGGCTACCTGCCCCCGGTCATGAGCGCCAAGCATAAAGTCAGCCGCAACGAGCAGCTGCTGCGTCTTGCACTTGCAGAAGAGCCTGACGATGTGTTCGCCCGTTATAATCTGGCGGTCACCTGCTGTCAGGATGGAAGGCTGGAGGAAGCCGGAGAACTGCTGCGCCAGTGTCTTACCCTCGCTCCGCTTCAAGCCTCTTACCGTCCCTCGATCATTCGCGATCTGTGCAAAATCGATCTGGCCGCCGGTCATGTAAAAGCGGTCGACAGCCTGCTGACCCGCGAGCTGACACGTTATGGAGATTATCCCGACCTGCATTACATGCAGGGCCAGTCCTGGGAGAGCCAAGGATTCTATGAACGCGCCGTCCAGTCTTACCAGCACGCCATAGATACCTCGTCTGCCACGGCTCCGCGCAGAGCCTACGTCACCGAACAGGGCATGGACAGCTTCCGCCCGCTGCACCGGATGGGGGTCATCTTCCAGCAGCTCGGGAAGCAGAAGGAGGCCGCGCAGCTGTTCCATCGTGCGCTCCAGCAGCACTCTCTGTATCTCCCCGCTCTGGAGGGGATCGCCTCTGCTTTTCAGGAGCTGGAGGTGCCAGAGGGAGAGATTGCCGCGCTGTTGATACAGCTGACCGGTACAGCGCAGCGTGCTTCGAGAACCGCAATGATCGGTACTTTATATCAGTTAGGCGCTTATAAGACGATTGCAGAGCTGCCGTCCGCGGTCTGCCCGCTGGAAGAGGACACCTTGCTGTTCCTGCTGTCTTCCTGGATCATTACCGGAAAATATCATTCGTTCAGGAAGACAGCCGCCAAGCTGCGGGCCGGCACTCTACAGCTCTCAGCCGGAGGATTGGACACAGAAACGTTGCGGCAGCTATGGCTTCTTGAAGCCATGGTGACATGGGAACTGGGCGAGAAGCTGCAAGAGGAGTTGTGGCAGCAATCACCTGCGGAGGTGCGTTCCGCATTGCTGGAGATCGACGCAAGGTTGGCGTCCGATGCTGCCGTGCAGCAAGCGGAGTTCGCCGCCTTCGGGGAATCCACTCTGCTTGCCGAGGTGATCCGGCTCACTGTGAAGCACCAGTTCATCGCGCTGGGCAAGCGGCTGGTTGAACGCTTCCCGGCACATACAAGCACTCTGGCAGAAGCGCTCTATGAGGAAGGCTGGCGTGCAGAGGCGGGGGAACTGTTCATCGGCCTTGCAGGCAGCAAGGAAGCTTCAGGCGCAACCCTGCGGTATCTCGGAGAACTGCTCATCGATAACGGGCATTATGCGGAAGCTGCCGGCTGGTACCGGCTTGCCCTGGGGGAATCCCCTGCAGACGATGCAGTTAGCACCGGACTGGCGCTCTGTTATCTGCATCTGGCGGAGCAGCGTCTCGCAGAAGCTGTAGAACGTCTCCAGGGGGTGGGACAGCCGGTTCAGGGTCCGCTTCAGGAGGACAGGGCAGCGGTTGCCCAATCCATCTCTGTGCTGCGCTGCACCCTCTGGCATACGAAGTGGAATTACACGCAGCGGCAGAGAGGAGCGGATCTGAGCTTATGACCACGAAACCGCAACAACCGCTGATTTCCTTGTGCATGATCGTCAAAAATGAAGCCGACAACCTGGCCCGCTGTCTGCGGAGTGTACGCGGAGCTGTGGATGAAATTATCATTGTAGACACTGGCTCTACCGACACCACCTGTTCGATTGCCCGCAGCTTCGGTGCCCGGATTATCGATTACCCGTGGAACGGGGATTTTGCCGCCGCACGCAATGCCGGTCTGTCCCTGGCACGCGGCACCTGGATTCTGGTGCTGGATGCAGACGAGGAGCTGGATCCGGGGAGCCGGGATGAGCTGCTGGTGTGCGCGAAGCATACGGAGTATGAGGCTTTTTTTGTGCGGATTCATAATCATCAGGGGACAGAGCGTGCTTCGCAGACGCTTACGGTTAACCCGATCCTCCGAATGTTCAAGAACCGCCCGAATTATCGCTTCAGCGGCATTATTCATGAGCAGATTGCGGCTGTCATTGTGCAGGAGACCCCGGATGCCGCGATGCATATGGGCACCGTCATTGTCCATCACTACGGCTATGCCGCCGGGGTCGTGGAGCGAAAAGATAAAATCAGCCGTAATCTCGGATTGCTGAAGCAGCAGCTGGAGGAGAGTCCTGGAGATGCTTTTCAGCATTTCAATCTGGCAGTTGAGTATATGCGGCTTGGCGATTACGGGCAGGCGCTGGAGCATATCGGCACCTCACTGAACCTGGCCGAGCCGGGCACCAGCTATATTCACCTGCTCTATAAATACAAAGCCCGCTGCCTGGCGGTAACCGGTGATTACCCGGGTGCGCTGGAGGCGTGCGGGCAGGGAAGCTCGATCTTCCCAGACTATCCCGATCTTCACCATCTCAAAGGTGCGCTGCTGCTGCAGGTCTCAGCCTTAGCCGAAGCCAAGGCGGCGCTGCGCAGGGCACTGCAGATCGGTGCCTCACCTCCCCTCTACCATACGGAATCCGGGATAGGCACCTATCTCACCCACACACTACTGGGTCAGGTCTGCCAGCAGATCGGCGAAGACCATGAAGCGGCAGCCTGCTTCACCAGGGCAGCCCAGCTCCAGCCGGACCCCTGGCTGCTGATCCCCCGGCTTACGCGCTTATTCAAATGCACGGGCCGCGAGCCAGAGCTCCACGGCTGGTTGGCCGGACAGTTGCCCAGCATTCTGTCGGAACAGCGCCAGGAGCTACTACGCCTGCTGGTAAGGGATGGCTGTTACACAGCGGCTGCTGATATGCTTGGGGTCGGGGTGAGGGCTGGTGTGGCAGCGGGAGAGATGGATGGCGGGGTGCAGAATGCGGGTGAGATAGATACTGTGATGCGGGATGCGGGAGCATCGGGTGCAACGATGCAGAGTGCAGGTGAGATCGATGCGGCGGTGCAAGATGTGGGAACGGTGGATGCTATGACGCAGAGTGCAGGTGAGATCGATAGCGTGATGCTAGGTGCGGGAACGGTGGATGCTACGGCGCAGAGTGCGGGTGAGATTGATAGCGTGATGCAAGATGCGGGGGCGGTGGATGATGCAGCGCAGAGTGCAGGTGAGATCGATAGCGTGATGCAAGGTGCGGGGGCGGTGAATGATGCAGCGCAGAGTGCGGGTGAGATCGATAGCGTGATGCAAGGTACGGGGGCGGTGGATGATGCAGCGCAGAGTGCGGGTGAGATCGATAGCGTGATGCAAGGTGCGGGGGCGGTGAATGATGCAGCGCTTGAGGTGCCGCCTACTACTGATTTGTTGGAGCTGTTGCAGCGGGCAGAAGCAGCTTCCGCAGCTGAGCTGGGCTACGATGATATCACCGGGTTGCTTAGTCATCCTGCAGTTGTCCCGGCGGACCGGAATACCGAAGTCCCTTTATCTGCTATTGCTGCGGCTGTGCAGCCCTGGATTCTTTTGGCTGACAAGGTTCTGGCTGCACTCATAACTTCGGCCATATATTCACCGGCGGCTGCGGCTGCGCGCCTCTCTCTACCGCTTCCCAGATCAGCCGATTAGTGTATCACCAGATGATGGGAGTTACCTCTTTATAGTTCATTTTTTCAGGAGAGTGCCGGTGTGACAGAGCGTTGCGGACTGAGGATCGTTTATTTTAGAGAAAACGCATGCTTGGGAAGGGTTACGGACTCCAGTGCGCTTAAAGGCGGATATGCTGCCCAAAATCATCGGTTAGAGAATCAATAGGGTCCTCTCAGTCCGCCACTCCGTCAAAAGTACTGTTTTTGGGGAAATAACGGCTCTCCAGTCCGGCAGGAATATACCCGCTCCGCTTGCTGTGCACTCCCACTTTTTCAATCAAATACTGTTAGAAAGGAGCTTACAGACCATGGATACTCCCGGGATCTCGCTGTGCATGATCGTCAGGAATGAGGCGCAGCATCTGGAGCAATGTCTGCTGTCTGTTCAGGGTATGGTCTCGGAGATCATTATCGCTGATACCGGATCAGAGGATAACAGTATGGCTATCGCCCGCAGGTTCGGTGCCCGGGTGGTCAGCCTGCCCTGGGAACACGATTTCTCCAAAGCCCGTAATCATACCCTGCAGCTGGCCTCCTATGGCTGGATTCTGGTACTGGATGCAGATGAAGCCCTTGCTGACTGGAAGGCGGAGGAGTTAGAGCGTCTGCTGGAATCGGAGCGTGCGGACGGATATTTCCTGCCTTTTATCCATTATGTAGGAGAGGACGCCGGGTGCGAATACACAACAGACAATGTGTGCCGGCTGTTCCGTAATGATTCACGTATTTGTTTTCGCGGGAGCATTCATGAAGAGGTGGCCTCCAGCATCTGGAGCCTCCCCGGAGGACATATCGCTTATGCCCGTCTAACTGTACACCATTACGGCTATCTGGATGATGAGCTTCAGCGCAAAAATAAAGCCAGCCGCAATCTGGAGCTGATCCGCGCTGCTCTGCGGCTTGAACCGGACAGCGTTCCTCTGCGGTATGCACTGGGCACGGAATATTACCAGCAGGGGCAATATCAGGCTGCGTCGGACCTGCTGCTGCCACTGCTGGAAGAAGCTCAGCCCGACTCCGGCTATACCGCCGACCTGTATCTCAAGACAGCCTTCGCCCTTCAGGCGGGAGGTCGGCCCGAAGAGGCGGAGGCTATCTATGAAGCCGGGAGTATCAGATATGCAGATTTCACTGATCTGCTGGAGAGCTATGCGGGGCTGCTGATGGAGCAAGGGCAGGTATGGCGGGCGTATCCTCTGCTCCAGCGGGCGCTGGATAGCGGGGATACCGCGCATAAATACCCTTCCTCCTCCGGCAGCGGAACCTACCGCACCCGCCTATTCGCCGGGCGGGTCTGCGAGCGGCTCTTCCTCTACGCGGAAGCCATAGAGCATTACAGGCAGGCGATCGGCTACTCGCCTGACGATCTTGCCGCCTGGGAGCAACTGGCCGCGCTGTGCCTGCTGTCCGGCCAAGCGGAGCAGCTGACGGTGTTCACGCGTCAGATGCTCCCTGCCCTGCCCCGGCGAGTGCTGAGCAGGCTGGTGCCTGCCGCACTCAATGCCCGCGCCGCCCCCTGGCTGGCGGCGCTTCTCGCAGCACCGCAGCTGCCGGAGGATATCCGGCAGGTGCTTCAGGTGCTGCTGGGGACGCTGTTCCGGGACCCGGAACAGCCCGGGGACGCATCCGCCGCGCTTGCGCGGATGCGGGAGGATTCGCCGGATTACCCGTGGGTATCCGGCTATCTGTGGGCCTTGTCCTGCCGCAGCGGCGGGATCGCCACGGCAGGACAAGGCTTGGGGCGGCTGGCGGAGCTGCCGCCCGGGCTCGCAGCCGCGCATCGCCGGCTCGCGCAGCAGCAAGCCTGCCCTGCGGAGCATCGGGCAGGCTCTAACCGCATGCAGGAGCGCCAAGTCGCCTCCTCCCACGCTGAAACCAGCCATTCCAGGCTGCCACAATACCAAACCGAAGAGCAAGAAGACCCTTCTGTTCCGGCAGAAGGTTCCTTCCCGGCCCCCGATATCGGCAGCTTAGCCGATTCGGAACACCGCGCAGACGCACCGCTTCGCTCTACAGATTGTTCCTACGCAGCCCAACTGCTGCTTCAAGCAGGCGCTTGGGACACATTGCTTCTGCTTGGCAGGCTTACCGGCGCTGCGCGCTTTCTCTGGAGCAGACTTCCACTGCCGTTGCTGCGAGGACTACTGGATGCACCCGCTTCATTTAGAATGCAATGGTGTGCGAATTACATCGAGCAATCACAACACTATAGCCTTCCTGGTGACGCTGCGGAATGGCTGCTCTATGCAGCCATCGCTCAGTCTTGCGAGCAGGTCCCGCAGCTTACGTCCACCGATGAACAGACACTGCTGCAATCCGGCAGCGCTGCCGCAATCACTGGCCTCAGCTATCACATGCTGCTTCTTGCCGCAGAGGTTCACCCGGAGAGCAGCATCCCCGCTACCGGCAGCATACCGTGGTTATTGCTTGTGAAATCGGCGCTACAGGGTAGGGGATGACAGGAGATAACAATGTCTGGGGCTAAGCTTGGTTTCAAAGCTTTACTCATTCTCTTCAAACGCTCATAGAAACGAAAGACCCTGAGGGATAGCTCCCTCAAGGTCAACTTTACAACGTTCTGCTCAGTTATAAATATTATACTCCTTAGCAATTACCCATCCATTAAGACCATATGAAGCGGAGATCACATAATAGTTGTAATTTTTATGTAGTAAATATTCAAGCAAATCCTCTATTTTGTCATAATACACCGGCCAAGCGGAGTCCTTTTGCTTCTCTAATAACTCCTTGTTATTTGTGACAAATAAACTTATTTCGAATTGGCTGATATCAAGAAGAATACTCCCTAGCAACTGTGTTTCAAAAAAATAAGCCAAGACTTCAATAAACTCAATTATGACAGGAACCTCATTGTCTTTGCCGCCCAAAGTTTGGAATGTAATTTTGGCATTTTGTAAATCAACATTATAGGAAACAATTTCATTATCATGAACACTTGGCATTCCCCCTACCTCCCAGTGAAAATCCTGCTCAAAATACAACATTCCCCTGCTCATCCCGGCTACATTCCAATATTGTTGCATAAAAAGCAGGATTTTTCATCCTCCAAACGCTTAGCGGGGGGCAATTCTTGCATTTTATACAACAACTCTATTAAATCCCCCGATATCCAGGTCTCCGAGTTGCAATATGTACAACATTCTGGGAATACAGTGGTGAAAAACATTAATTGAATGAAGAGTCCCTCCAGCAACACGACAAAAGAGGCCCTGTCATAAGCCAAGGCCTCACTCCTCCTGTATTCACCTAAGATAAGCCGACAAGCTTACCACCGGTCGGTCATCCTTACCGGCTTAATGGCCCCGTCAGCGAATTCCAGTCTGTCGATGCATAACATGCGGTTGCCCGGCTCCGGGTCGCCGATGAGTCTGCGGTGATAGACGATCAGCCATTCATCGCGTTCCGGCAGATGCAAATATCCGTGATGTCCGGGGCCTTCCGCCACGGGCTCCTGCCTCTCCAGTATGGTCCCCAGGTTCGCGAACGGTCCCAGCGGGTTGTCGCTTACGCCATAAGCGACCCTGTAGGTCCCGTTGGTCCACCCGCCCATCGACCACATCAGGTAATACAGGCCGTCTTTCTTGATCATACACGGCCCCTCCACATAACCCGGCGGGGTGACGGAACGGATGACCTCTCCGTCCGGGAACGGAACAAACCCCGTCATCTCCTCATTCATCCGGGCCACGTTGCAATGTCCCCAGCCCCCGTAGTACAGGTAGATTGCACCGTCCTCATCCTTGAACAGATGAGCGTCGATCGGCTGGGCGCCGTGAATGAACCCGCCGATCAGCGGGCGGTGGAGATACCCCCGGTAGGGGCCTTCGGGAGCATCCGCAACAGCAATCTCCAGCCCGCCGGCTTCGCCGTCCTTCTGGATATCGTTGGAGGCAAAGACCAGATAATGCCGGCCGCCCTGCTCAATCTGGGTCGGAGCCCATACCGCTCTCCAGATCCAGGGGAAATCATCCATTTCGATGATCCCCTCGTGGGTCGTCCAATGAACCAGATCCGTAGAACTGAAGACCTCCAGGTTCATCTGCCGGGTATATTCCGTAAAAGATCTGGTGGCATACACATAATGCCTGCCCTCATAGGTTCTGGCCTCCGGGTCAGCATACCAGCCCGGGATAACCGGGTTCGTAATTCCGCGCAAGCGAATCTCCTCCTTTGCTCTGCACTAGCGAATTCAATAGCCGTACAGGCCACTTCCTTCCCGTTCCCGGACCCAGACCTGCATGAATCCGGGCTCCCTGTTATCCCAGGCATAGTATGGGATGAACCGGAGCGGCCTGCCGTCTTTATCCCGGCTCAGCAGCACCGTTACCCCGCCCAGCAGCTCCGGCAGGTGCTCCACCCGGAACTTCGCCCCGGACGGCATGGAGTATCCATCATACGATAATCCGGGATGGTCCGTCTGCTCCAGACAATATACAACGGGTCCCCGCTGCACGGCAACACGCCCTCGGTCGGCCTCCACCTCCGGCCGGGCCCGCACCTTATTCACGGGCATATCCAGCTCAAGCACAACCTTATCTCCCGGAGACCACTTCCGGTCCAGCACCAGATACCCCTTATCCGTCAGGGCTTCCGGTCCGGCGCCTCCCGCCTCTACCCGGTATCCGCTGCACCACTCCGGCACCCGCAGCCGGATACTGAATTCTGCGCTTGCAGCAGGGTTCACCTCAAGCTCTATCCGGCCATCCCAGGGATACCGGGTGCTTAGCTTCAGCCTGACGTCCAGCCCGCCGGCAAGCCTAAGCTCCGCTTCGCTGTTCATATATTGATTCACCGCAAGGCCGTCCTCTGTAACAGCATAGGCGTATTGGCCCAGGGAAGGCAGGAAGCGGGCCAAATTGGTCGGACAGCAGGAGGTTTCAAACCACGGCACACGATGATGCCCGCCCTGTGAAGCCAGCGGATTCTCATAGAAATACTGATCCCCGGACAGGGAAATCCCCGACAAAGCGCCGTTATACATCTCACGTTCTACCACATCGGCATATTTGCCGTCCCCGAACGTCAGGTTCATCCGGTGATTCCAGAACACCATGGCAATGGCGGCGCAGGTCTCGCAATAGGCGGTCTCATTGGGCAGGTCGTAATCGGAAGTGAAGCCTTCATTATGTCTCGACGGCCCAATGCCGCCCGTTACATACATGTTCCGCTCCACCGTATGTATCCAGACCCGGTGCAGAGCCTCCGCATAAGCGGAATCGCCGGAAGCATGGACAATATCCGCCATTGCCGTATACAGATATACCGCCCGGACGGCATGGCCGGTGACCTGCTTAATCTCGCGGACGGGAACATCGTCCTGGCAATACGGCAGTCCCCACTCCGGGTTGTCCCAGATCGCGCCCTTGCCGTGACCATGGCCGCGCTCCTCCAGCAGCCACAAGGCCAGCTTCCAGTAGCGCTCCGTCCCTGTGGCGCGGTACAGCTTCACCAGTGCCAGCTCGATCTCCTCATGTCCTTCCACCCAGTGCCGCTTGCCGGGGCCGAACACCCCGTCGATATGATCGGCCAGACGGCAGGCCACCTCCAGCAGCTCACGCTTGCCGGTCGCTTCATAGTAGGCAACCGCCGCTTCGATCAGATGGCCGCCGTTGTACATCTCGTGCTTCTCCATGTCCGTCCATTTGCCCTCCGGATTCTCCAGGGTGAAATAAGCGCACAGGTAACCGTCTGCTTCCTGCGCAGCCGAGATCAGCCCGATGATCCGGTCGGCCTCCGCCTCCAGCGCCGCATCCCGCTCTGACATCAGGACATAGGCCACGCCTTCAAGCACCTTGTAGACATCCGAATCATTATAATACTTTCCTTCGTAATGCCCTTCCAGCAGTCCCCCGGCCTTGGCGAAGTTATTGATGCGGCCGGTCTCCTCACATTTGGACAGGCAATCCGGCAGCGTGGTCTGCCGGAGCACCTTCAGACGCGGCAGCCAGAACTGATCATCTATCGTGACTCCCGTAAAAGACACGCCCTGCCAGGCATGAATTCTCGCTTGTTGCTCTGCCATTTCCGTTTCCCGCCTCCTTTATCCTTTTAATCCCGTTAAGGTTATGCCCTCCAGAAAGTAACGCTGTCCGGCCAGAAATACAATAACACAGGGCAGCACGACCGTGGCCGAGGCCGCCATCAGCAGATCCCACTGCGCGGTGTAGGTCCCCTGGAACATTTGCAGGCCCAGCGCGAGGGTGAAGAGACTGTCGCTTTTCAGATAAATCAGCGGGCCCATGAAGTCATTCCAGGAGGCCAGAAAGCTGAACAAGGCGACCACAATGATGGCAGAACGGCTTAAGGGAAAGATAATCCGGGTGTAGATCTGCCAGTAATTCGCCCCGTCCACAAAGGCCGCTTCATCGAAATCGCGCGGAATCGTCAAATAGAATTGCCGGAGCAGGAAAATATTGAAGATTCCTCCGCCGAAATAAGCGGGTACAATCAGCGGGTACAGCGTATCGTATAACCCCATCATCTGCCAGCCGAGGAAGCTCGGGATAATCGTGACCGCCGCCGGCAGCATCATGCTGGTCATCAGGATTGCGAACACCGTATCCCTGCCCTTCCACTGAATCCGTGAGAATCCGAACGCTCCGATGCTGCTGGTAATCACGGTCCCCACAAGCACCGTAACTACGATAATCAGCGTGTTCTTGAAGAACACATCGAACGGCAGCACCGTCAGCGCCTTGTGAAAGTTGCTCCATTGAAACGGCTTCGGTATCCATTCGGGAGGCATGGTAAATATCTGTGATAAATTCATCAGCGAGCTGCGGATCAGCCAGACAAATGGAATGATGAACATGCCGGAGATCAGGATCAGCGCTCCGTAGCCTGCGGTAAGTGAAAGCTTCGATGGCCTCAAGTCCGGTCCCCCCCTTCGTAATACACCCACGACTTCGAGGTTCTGAACACGATGAATGTGAAGAACAGAATGATGATGAACAAGATCCAGGCCAGCGCAGACGCATAGCCCATTTCGGCATCCCGAAAGCCCGTTCTCCACAGATAAAATACATAGAACAGACTCTGGTTGTTCGGTCCGCCCTGCGTCAGAATGTAAGCTTCGTTGAAGACCTGAAAGGAACCGATAATGGTCATGATGGTATTGAAAAAGATCGTCGGGGTGACCATCGGAACCGTCACATGGCTCAGCTTGCGGAACCAGCCGCCCCCGTCCACCTCAATCGCTTCGTAATACTGCCGGGGGATGCCGGAGAGTCCGGCGAGGAAAATAATCACCGTACTGCCGATCCCCCACAGCGTGGTAAGTACGACCGAGGGGATAACACTCCCTTCCCCGTACAGCCAGTTGCTGGTCGGCAGATGCAGGCGGCTCAGCAGCGAATTGATGAGGCCCAGATCGGGGTTAAGCAGCCACATCCAGATCATGGCCGAGGCCACCGCCGGAACGATGCTCGGAAGATAGATGATCGTACGGAAGATCGCCCTTCCCTTCACATTGAGATTCAGCAGCAGCGCAATCCCGAAGGAGAGGAGAATCACCGCAGGGACACGCAGCACGACGAAATAGAAGGTGATCCCCAGCGATTTATAGAACAGCTCATCCTCACCTGAGAACAGCCGTGTGAAATTATCCAGACCCACAAAGGCGGTCTGTTCCTTGAACACATTGTAGTCGGTCAGGCTGAGCACCAGACTGGCGATCATGGGACCCAGCGTAAAAATGGCAAATCCAAGGATGGCGGGGGCCGTGAACAACAGCCCATAGAACATTCCCTTTCGCATACCGGCCTCCAGTCTCGAAATCGCATATCCATTCTTTCAGTGCACAAAAAGCGGCGAACGAGGCAACGGACGCCGCTCCATGCTGTGATTTCGCAGTTGATTATTCCTTGATATCGCGCCGCCCCTTAATCTGGGCCTGGGCCTTCGCCGCGATGGAGTCCATCGCCTCCTGGGCCGTCTGCTGGCCGAGCCATACCTTATCCAAGGCGGGATTGACGAGGTCCATAATATTGTTGAAGTTCTTCACATATCCGGTCGGCGTCTGATGACCCTTGCTCAGAATCACATCCACGATGGCTTCTTTATAGCCGGATGGTCTGGCATCCAGATTCTCTGTCCATTTGGCCAGCAGTGCAGGATCGGTGTACCAATCCTTAGGTGAAGGCATCCAGGTTCCGGCTGTCAGCATATCAATGGAAGCTTCAGGATCGAGCAGCGCCTTCAGCAGCTCCCAGGTCTCCTGGGGATGCTTCGTGGATTTGAAGATGGAGAACATGCCGCAGACCACGGTGGTAACCGGTTCCTTCATGACAGGCATCACTCCGACATTGAAGTTGAACTTCGATTGGGCGAGGCCTGCGCTTGCCCATTGCCCGTCTACAGTCATCGCCACCTTCTTGGTCTGAAGAGCCACATTCGTTGCCGGAATATTTTTGGACTGCACAGGTGAAGGGGAGACATGATGCACATTCATCAGATCAGATATTTTCTGGAGAGCTTCCACCGCCTCCGGCTGGTTCAGGCCGAAGGTTTTGCCGTCCGCCGAGATGAAATCCCCTCCGTTGGAGTAGATAAAGTTGCTGTATACCCCCCACCAGGTGGAGATATTTGCGCCGTATTGCTTGATTTTTGCCGGATTGAAGCCCTCCTGGTCTGCCGTCTTGCCGTTCGTGTCTACTGTGAGCTTCTTCGCGACTTCGACGAATTCATCCCAGGTCCAGGCATCGGCCACATTCGACGGGGGAGGCTCAATTCCGGCTTCCTTGAAGATATCCTCATTGTAGAACAGGCCGAAGGATTCAGGCCCCGGACCGATCCCGATAACATTGCCCGGCTCTAGCGAGTAGGTAATATTGGGAACCAGCGTATCCGGACTGATATCGGCATCCGTATCCAGGAATTCCTGAAGATTATAGAATTTGCCCTGCTCCGCCATCGGAAAAGCAATTGTGCCCGATTCCATCATGGCAATGTCCGGAACATCATTCCCGGCGACCATAGTCGTCAGCTTGGTATCATAATCGGCGGCAATATGCTGAAGCTCGACCTTAACGCTCGGATGCTTGGCCTCGAAATTCTGAATCGCTTTTTTATAAGGAGCCACTTCCTCCGGTGAGCCCCAGACCGTCATCCGCAGCTTAATATTCTCCTTCGATCCGGAATTCCCGGAAGATGCGGAAGTGTCAGGGCTTGCAGTATTAGACTTCGAGCACGCAGACAGCACGGCGGCAAGCATTAGAACCAGAGCCAATGTGATGAAGACTGATTTCCTGGGTTGCGACATATTCCAAGCCCCTCTCGATTTCTAAGTTCAACGGGTTCATAGCTGCAGTCTATGATGCCTTTATTATAAAATATAAGATAGCGCTTACATAACCCTAATCTCTTTGGATTGGTGGACCGGGATTGGCTTATAGCGGCAAAGTAATCACTACCTTCGTGCCCGTTCCCGGAGTCGAGAAGATGGATATCCCGTACTCGCCCCCGTAGGTCATCTGAATGCGGTCAATAGTATTCTTAATGCCCACGGAGGAAGATTTCTGATACAGAATCCTGTGTACCGTCTCCGCACTCATGCCCCGGCCGTTGTCAGCTACCTCGTAATGCCGGGTTCTGCCGTTAATCCAGCCGCGGATACCGATAATGCCGCCTGACTCGGTCCGGTCGAAGCCGTGAAGAATCGCATTCTCCACAAAAGGCTGGAACAGCAGCCGCGGCACATCGTACTCCAGGAGCCGAGGGTCCATATCATACTCCACGGTGAACTTGTCTTCGAAGCGGATCGACATAATATAGAAGTAATTACTCATCCAGCTCATCTCTTCGGACAAAGGTACGGCGTCCCATGTCTTCCGGGAGGTATAATGCAGCATGTTGGACAGACAGACAAGCATCCTGCTAAGCTCCTGCTGATCATTCTCAATCGCCGTCCAGTTCATCACATTCAACGTATTGTACAGGAAGTGCGGATGCATCTGCATATTCAGCGCCTGTATCTCGGCCTCCTTCTCCTTCAGCTTGATCTCGTAATTCTCCGTCACCAGCAGGTGAATCCGGTCATTCATCCGGTTAAAGCGCTGGGTCAAAATGCCGAACTCGTCATGGCTCACCACATCCACGCGGGTCTGGAAATCTCCTTCGCCCACCGATTTCATCGCGCTTAGCAGCCGCTTGATGGGCTTAGTGATTTTACCTGCAATGAAGAAGGCGAAGACCAGAGCCACGATCCCCATCACAACGGCCAGCACGGTAATCGAGGTGCGGATCACCGGCACGAAGCTGCTCACCAGCCCTGCCTCCGGTATCCACACCACAGACATCCAGCCGGTCACCTCCGAACGGTCGAAGCAGACGATCACCGCTTCGCCGTCCAGCTTCATTCTCCGTGCCCCGCTGTTCTCCCGCTGCAGCTTGTCCAGCCCTGCCTCCTTATAGATCTGTGCAACCTGACCCGGCTCACTGCTGGCAACTACCCTGTCCTGCGGATCAAGCACCATGTAGCGCGAGTTTCCCGGAAGGCTGTCTGCATACAAGGATTTAAGCACCTCGGATTTGAAGCTTATGGCAAGTACGGGGCGTTCCACTCCGGCATCCATTTTGGCAAGCTTCGTATTGCTCAGATAGGTGAAATCCAGCAGGCGTGTAGCCGAGAAAAGAAAACGGAACTCCAGATTCCCGCTTTGCAGATAGGGCTGGTTGAACATGGACGCGAACTCATAAGTCGGTATCCACACCAGCTTCCCTCCGGCCTGCCGGGCCATACGGTAGATATCCGATTGCGTCGGCTCTCCTTGAGGCAGGGGTTGTCCGAAGGTGAAATAAGAGGTCCACAGCTGGTAGGCAAAGATATCCTGGTTCTGGGAAAAGGTTTTGCCGAGCACCGCCGTCACCTGCCGGTCGGCTGCGAACAGCTCCGCTTCATTCGCGGGGTCCAGCTGGTTGAAGATGCGGAACAGATCCTTATCGAGGAACAAGGACATGCTGTTCTGGTCCACGATCCGCAGCTTGGTGTCCATAACTTCATTGTTCTTCCTGACAATCTCATACACATTCTTCTGCGCCTGCTCTGTAATAATCTTCAGGCTGGTCCGGTAGAACAAAGCCCCCAGAACGAGCAGGGGAATCGCGATCAGCAGGATGTAGCTGGCCAGCAGCCGGTATCGGAAGGTAATCTTCATGCTTCCCGCTTCCTTTGCGACAGCGCGTGCTTATAGGCTTTGGGCGACATGCCGTAATACTTCTTGAATACGCGGCAAAAATATTTCGTATCCTGAAATCCGCATTCCAGGGATATCTCATATATTCGGAGCGGCTCCCCGGCAAGCAGCACCTTGGCCCGCTTCATCCGGGCCGCCGTCACATGCTCAGAGAACGTTTTTCCCGTCCTGTTCTTGATCAGTGTACTGAAATAGGAGGGGTTAAAATGGAAATGCTCGGCTGCCCGCTCCAGTGTGATGTTCTCTCTCGTATGTTCCTGTATCCAGCCCAGGCATTCAGCAGTCACCACCTCGCCTTTATCCTGTCTGAAGCAGGCCAGGGCAAGATGCACTTCCCGGAGCGCATTCTCCAGATGGTCCACCAGCTCCGGGTACGAGCGGCAGGAGCGGATAAGCATCGCAGCCGTACCGGTCAGCTTCTGCTGTGCTCTCTTATCCAGAATGTCCTGATGCTCACTCCGGATCTGCAGCAGCATCAGCGATGCCTGCTCCTTCAACTGCATAGGACTGGCATGTCCACCGTCCGCAAGCTGACAGAGGGCTTCCCCGCAAGCTTCCAGAACAAACGCAGCATCATCCATTTTCAACGCCTCATAGACCTTGCTCCAGTCAGGAACGGCCTCGCGGGAAGAAAACCTGATCTCATCAGAAAACAGCAGCCCCTGCCGGAAATCATAGAAGTTGTAACTGTTGGCCGTTCTGGCCGCCAGATAGGACCGCGGCGCTTCCTCCCGGAGGGAACGGCATTCCGGGCCAATCCCGTGGGTGAGCTGTCCGGTATGCGTCCAATCCGCCGCCAAGGAATGAGCGATGGACCGGGCTTCTTCCCGCTTGTCCCCGGTAAGGGCTTCCAGGGTAATCAAGGTAACGGCGGCAAGAGGGCCTTCCTCCGTCATCCCGCTCAAGAGAATCGTGATGGCTTCCCCCCACCTGCTCCAAGCCTGCTCCAAAGCACGGATGAACACGCCGCTGTCCTGCCTCTCCCCGCTGTCCCCGCAGAAGTTCAGCTCCGAATACACTGCGACACCGCTCTCCCGCAGCCAATCATAACCGTCCAGCTCCGCCAGCTCGGCCAAGGACGCACTTCCGTTCAGCCAGGACAGCATGAGCCGGTTCAGGTAGGCGGAAGAAGCGAGCTTAAGCCGGTGCTGCATCTCTTCCTCTTCACGGCGCTGCCTCTGTTCCGCTGTCAGCAGAAGGTCAATCCGGCTCAGGACATCTGCTACTTGACCAATCTCCACCGGCTTCAGCAGGTAATCATAAGCCCCATAATGGACTGCCTTCTGCGCATACTCGAACAGATTGTAAGCGGATACCATTACAACCCTGGTCTGGAACCCTTCGTGCTTAAGCCGTTCAAGAAATTCAAGCCCATCCATTCCGGGCATGCGAATATCCGTCAATATGGCTTCGGGCCGGTGAGCCTTCACCATCTCCATAGCCGACAAGCCATCCTTCACCGCCACCACCTGATCCTCCGGCCGAAGGCGTCCGATCAGATTCACCATCCCCCTCAGATGCCTGGGCTCATCATCTACAATCAATATTCTCATTAGTCTCAGCCCCCCAAGATTGGCTTACAGCCCCTGTCAGCCGCAGCGTTGCCCTTATTATAGAAGTCCATCCGGCTGATTCATAGTGCATTAATATTGTATAGGTGGACTATAATTGGGAGGAGTGTGGAGGCAAAGAGAACAAAAACCTTAGGACCACGCACCTCGTGCTATCACAATGTATTCGGTTTTCCGCATACATTCCAGGCTCCCCATTTTACTGAACAAGTGGAAACGGCTTTGCCGTCCTTTTAAAGGACGGTACCGTTTCGGAGAGAAATAGAAGGATAATTTGTAGCGTGAAACATATACATTCTATTTTAATAAAAGAACCGCCTGTTCTTGGCGGTTCTTCTTGGCTTCTGGATGTATAGCGTGCGGCTGAAGCCTGCTATTCTCCCGTATTCTTTTCACCATACTAATTGTCTCCGCCCGCATTGCCGTCTCCCCCGGACGCATCCGGCACAGCAGTAACGCCTGCGGAAGGCGCGGGGCTCTCCCCGCTGCCCGCATGTCCGCCTGATCCGCCGGAGCCCGAGCTGCTATTGCCGCCGCCTGCTGGTGTGCTGTCCACGCCGGTGCTGCCCTTCTCCGTACTCAGCGAAGGGGCCGGGATGGCGATGCCCGGGGCGCTGCTGCCGTTCTCGCCGACAGGCTTGCCCTGATTGTCATAGTAGTACATTGGAACGTCACCGACTACCATAAGGTAGGAGACGGGAATCTCGGTATCCACCACCTGCGGCTCCATGTCAAATGGAATTACAACCGCTACCTCGGTCACAATATGAATATAGACCTCAACCAGAATCATATTGATTCCGGCATTTTGCTGCCGGGTGTTCAGCTCTACCTTCACGGCCCCCTGAGGCTCGATCTTGATCGGGATATCGGGTCCAAAGGAGGCAATCAGCGGGCTGCCGAGCGCCTGGCCCAGCGGTATACGCTCGCTGCGGTTGTGCAGCTCCTGCAGCGTAGACTGTATCACCTCGGCGGCCTGTGAGGTGATTCGCATATGCTCCTTGTAGTTGAGCATGAAGCCGGAGATTTTGCCGTTCTTGTCTGTCTTCCAGTCAATCAGCGCTTCGGCATTCCCGCCGTCCGCCACCTGGGACGTAATCGCCTTGTTAATCGATTCCGTGGCGATCTGCTTCACCCGGATCTGTGCCAGATGGAGGATCGGCGGCTTCATATGCTGCTCCACATAACGCAGCCCCTGCAGCACCGCCAGAATCAGCAGCAGGCTTACGATGATCCAGAATCTGCCCCGTCTGCGCGGCTTCTGCCCCTTGCCTCCGGCAGCCTCCTGCCGCTTCCCATCCCTGCTGCCGAACAGGCGGAACCCGCCGCCCGCACGCCCGGCCTTGCGCCAGAACCGCTGGCCCGGAGCCCCCGCTGCTCTCCCGGACGGCTTCGCTGTCCCGTAATCCGCTCCGCTCCCGTCCAGCCGGACGCCGGACCTGGAGGGCTTCGCCACGAAGCCCCCGCTCCGCCCCCAGCTCCGGCCAGCCAGCCCGACGCCGGGTCTTGACGGCTTCGCTTCGAACCTTGCTCCCGAACCCGCGCCCGGCGGCCGGATTCCCGCTCTGGACGGTTTGGCCTTGAAGGCCTGGCGGCGCCCGCCCGGCCCCCTCAGACCGCTTCCGCTGAAGTCCGGCAGACGCAGACGCCCGAAGAGCGGTACGCCTGTGCTCCGTTTCCCCCATTTTCTGATTCTGCCCATGCCCTGCCGTCCCTCCCGACATTCCTGCGGTCAAGCCGCCCCTGTACTACTAAGCTATTCAGCATCCGTACGAAATAACCCCACAAAGTGGGGCTTTCGCTTTGATGTTCCACTTTCAGATCATTCACAGGCTCCTCCTCCCAACTCTATGCCCGCCTTAAAACAACAAAAAAAGAACATCCCCGCGGCAGAACACCGCAGCAACGTTCTTCTAATGCCCCGCCCGCTTGCGCTTATCCTCCTGAAGATGCCCCCAATGCAGCCGGACAAAGATAGCAAGCAGAATCAGCATAAATACGCCATACCACAACAGAAAACCGTTCCAGTCCTCACGCGGGACAA
Source organism: Paenibacillus sp. FSL R7-0302 (assembly GCF_038006885.1). NCBI lineage: Bacteria > Bacillati > Bacillota > Bacilli > Caryophanales > Paenibacillaceae > Paenibacillus > Paenibacillus sp. FSL R7-0302. The sequence continues at coordinate 422,430 of NZ_JBBOWB010000001.1, read as the reverse complement.
TGAGCGAGGAGCTGAGCGTACCGAACAGCCAGATAAAAGACAGATTGCCGAGCACCGTCCCCCAGACATACGCCGCCGGCTTCATCGGAGACACGGCTGACATCAGATTGATGATATTGCTGGGCACCACCGGAATCGTACGCAGCAGCACCAGGGTCCAAATCCCGTAACGGTCCAGATAGACCTGCCATTTCTCATACTTCTTGAGCTTGTAGCCCCATTTGCGGTCGAACCAGTCGAAGAGATAGCGCCGGAAGAGAAAATAGACGACTACCGCGCCCAGGTTGCAGGCCAGCCAGCTGACAGCCATCCCGCCGATCACTTCGAATACAGAAACATGGAGCACAATCAGAATCGCCAGGGGGAAAAATCCTAACAAGCTTTGCAGCACGGCGAGCGGAAAGGTAGCAAAAACAATATACGGCCCGCTAAGTCCCAGACTTTGCAGCAGCCAGTCAATCCAGGCATTGATGATTTCGGTCATAGAGCGCTCTCCTTTCCTGACTCTTAGCAGCATGTAAAGGAACCGCTCATTAACGTTGAAGAAAAACACCCCTTGCGGGGTGTTTATTGAACATCTAACTATAGATTCTGCGACATAAGCGTACAAGTTACAGAATTGTTGCTTATTTTCTCTCATCATAGCACACATCGGTCATCGCCGCCAGATCACTGAACCCTACAGAGTTCACTTAAGCAGAGATGCCAGCCGTCCACTCATTAACCTTGGCTTCATTACTCTCTACCCATTCCTTGGCCGCTTCTTCAGGCGATTGTCCGCCCTGAATCTTGACCATAACCTGCTCCATATCCTCTGCAGTCCATTTGAATTGGCTCAGGAACTTGTGTACATCCGGCATATCTTCCTTCAGACCTGAGCGGACCATGGTATGAATCTGCTCGGCACCGCCGTAGACATTCTTCGGATCGTCCAGGTACTTGAGGTCCATATTGGCGAACATCCAGTGCGGCGTCCAGCCTGTCACTACAATCGGTTCATTCTTGTCAAAAGCCTTCTGCAGCTCCTGCGCCATCGCTGCCGATGAGCTCTCCAGCAGCGTATAATCGCTCAAGCCGTAGGCTTCGAGCGCTTTTTCGGTAGCCGTCATAATTCCGGCCCCCGGCTCAATTCCGATAATCCGCTTATCCAGCGTTGCCGCTACTTCCGAATTATTCAGATCTTCAATGGAGTTGATCTCCATATAGGCCGGAACAGCAAGCCCAGTCTTCGTTCCATCCAGATTCACACCGGCATCCTCAATGTCCTTGCCGTATTTCTCCAGATAAGAAGCATGGGTGCTTGGCAGCCAGGCGGCTACCATAGCGTCTGCACTTCCGTCCGCAATCCCGGCCCACATCGGCCCGGCATCGACCTGCAGCATCTCCACCTTCACGCCGAGCTTCGTTTCCAGCACTTCCTTGACTACGTTAGTACTGGCGATCTCGGAATCCCAGGCCACATAAGCCAGCTTCACCGTACTGTTAGTATTGGACGAACAACCAGCTACGAGAATTACAGCCATTAGCAGCATGAGCATCATTAACGGTGTGCGCTTCATCGAATGAGTTCTTTTCATATTAATCATACACTCCTATTCTTGTGGTTTGGATTTGAACAGCTTCTGGGTCAGACGATCCAGCAAAATGGCAATAATAACAATCGCAATCCCCGCCTCGAAGCCCGCACCCGTCTTCGCCTGTGATACTGCACGGTATACATAGGCACCTACACCCTGGGCACCGATCATGGACGAGATGACGACCATAGACAGCGAGAGCATAATCGTCTGGTTAATCCCGGCCATAATGGTCGGGAGCGCGATCGGCAATTGCAGCTTGAACAGCTTCTGCCCTGCGGTTGAACCGAAGGCATCCGCCGCTTCCACCAGCTCCGGTGAGACCTGGCGAATCCCCAGGTTCGTTAACCGGATCGTTGGCGGAATAGCAAAAATAATAGAAGCAATGACGCCGGGAACGACGCCCAGCGAGAAGAACGACACGGCTGGAAGCAGGTATACGAACGCCGGCATCGTCTGCATGAAGTCTAAGATAGGGGTGGCAATGTTCTGGAACGTCCGGCTCTGTGCACACAGCACTCCTAGCGGAACCCCGATCACTACAGCCAGCAGAGAGGCTGTCAATACCAGGGCCAGCGACTGCATCGACGGCCCCCATAATCCAAGATTGTCAATCAGGAGCAGTCCGACCACCGCAAACAGCGCCATCCGCCATTTGCCGATCCAGTAGGCCAGAGCAGCGATCAGAAGGGTCAGCACCATGGCGGGCAGGAAATTCAGCGCCGCATCAATCCCGCTCACCATTCCGCCAATCACAGCATGAATGATATCAAATACAGGGCCGAAGTAGGTCGTGAGCCAATTTTCAATCCATTCTACGCCCTTTCCGAGCGGTATTTTGGGTAAATTCATGAACCAATTCCTCCTTCAGGAACCGCGTTACCGGCCAGGGCAGACAACACGGCCCCTTTGATAACAATGCCCTTCAGCTTCTCGCCTTCCCCCACTACAGCAACGGGCAGATGCGTCTCCGACATCAGCTCGAACAGATCATTCAGCAGGGTATCCGGCTGAACCCGGGGAATGTCGCGCAACATCACATCCAGAATACTGCGGTTCTCCTTCAAGGCCTGTGAGGCATTATCCGCTGTCAGCAGACCCTGCAGCCGCATCTCATTATCTGCGACATACAGGCTGGAGACCCCGCTGTCCCGCATGAGCTGCAGGGCTACCCGGGGACCGCGTTCCGGGCGGATCATCTCCGGCTGGCGCATGACATGGGAAGCGGTCAATACTTTGGACAGATCCACATCCTCTACGAAGCGTTCCACATATTTGTTCGCAGGCTGAATCAGAATTTCTTCCGGCGATCCGATCTGGACAATGACCCCGTCCTTCATCAGGGCAATACGGTCCCCGATCCGCAGCGCTTCATCCAGATCATGCGTGATGAAGACAATCGTCTTCTTCACTCTGGATTGCAGCTCCAGCAATTCCTGCTGCATATCCTTACGGATCAGCGGATCAAGCGCACTGAAGGCTTCATCCATCAGCAGAATGTCAGGATCATTGGCCAGACCGCGCGCCAGGCCGACACGCTGCTGCATGCCTCCGCTGAGCTGATCCGGACGGTGATTCTCCCAGCCCTTTAGCCCCACAAGCTCAAGAGCCTCCATCGCCAGGCGGGTTCGTTTGCTTCGCTCCACACCCTGGACTTCCAGTCCGTATTCTGCGTTAGCCAGCACACTGCGGTGCGGGAACAGCGCGAACTTTTGAAAGACCATGCCGATATTCTTCCGCCGGAATTCCCGAAGCTGCTCCGGATTCATCTTGACAACATCCTTACCCTTGAACAGCACCTGTCCTCCGGTAGGCTCAATCAGCCGGTTCAATAGACGGACAAGCGTGGACTTACCACTGCCCGACAATCCCATAATGACAAATATTTCTCCCTCTTCAATGCTGAATTCGGCTTTATTAACACCGACCGTCAGCTTGGCTTCCCTGGCGATCTTTTCTTTAGACCAGCCTTGTTCTAATAATGGAAGCGCCCGTGCTGCATCATGACCGAATACTTTGGTTAACTGTTTCACCTCTATAATTGCCATGGTGACCTCCTTCTCTCCCTTTACTTTCGGGTTAACGCTACTGACCTAGTGTAACGGACTTACGAAAAAATAAGCAAAGCGCATATTCGGTTAAAATTTAGTGTACAGTTTTAACTTTACAAACTTTACGTATAGAATACTCTGTTTAACGCCGGATTCCGTTCCGGATGAATTCTTTACTTCTGGATAGGGATTTGATTACAATACAGTAGGAGAGGCATGTAGCCTGTCAGCCTATTCCTCAGGAGGGACATCATGAACGATTTAGAGGGGCTTTTGCCCGAGCAAATAGAAAAAATCAACAAAGCCCGTGAACGGGTCATCGACTCTATCGGCAAAAATATGGATTTATACGGCATCACCTTGTCCATCGGGCATTTATACGGTTATATGTACTTTAATGAGGGCCCGGTTACACTGGATGAGCTAAGCAGCACCATGGGCATGAGTAAGACCTCCATGAGTACTGGAGTACGTACCCTGCTGGATTTGAAGATGATCGATAAAGTCTGGGGCAAGGGCACCCGCAAGGATCTGTTCGAGGTGGTTCCCGACTGGCATCAGAACTTCAGCGATTACTTCTCTATTAAATGGAGAAAAGCAGTTGAAGGGAATATGACCGCCCTTAACAAATCACTCGCCGAAATCCGGCAGATGCAAATCGATTACGCGGACGAGCCCGACCTGTCGCGCCTGCTCCACACCGACGAGCTCAAGATTGAGGAAGCCATTAAATATTACCGCTGGCTGCTGAAGCTGATCGAAGCGCTGGAGACCGGCAAGATTTTTGAATTAATCCCTAAAGAATAATATCAGCTATTGGCATTCAAACTATTCTGCTCATGCTGAAAAGGCTGTCCCAAAAGGGGATGTTCCATAAGCCATGAAATGGCAGGGACACCCCTTGTTTTGGAGTTGGATGGACGTTTGCGCTCGGTGAGGACGCTCCGCGAACGAAACGTTGTTACAATCGCTGTGCTCGTAAGAATTTTTTTCATTCCCCTATTCGGTGAAAATCCGGAGACCAAGGCGACCGCTATCGCTTCTCCGCGGGTCGTTTCGTCCTCTCCACTGTTTAAGCAGGAAATGGAACTACCAAAGACTTCAAGGGAACCTAGCCCCGCATACATTTGAGCCATCGCCTACGTTTGAGCACAATGTATGCTGTTTTCCGCATACATTCGGGCCATCACATGCGTTTGAGCACAATGTATGCTGTTTTCCGCATACATTCGGGCCATCGCCTGCGTTTGAGCACAATGTATACTGTTTTCCACATACATTTGGTCCATCACCTGCGTTTGAGCACAATGTATACTGTTTTCCACATACATTCGGGCCATAGGATGCTCCACCAGGGAAACTATAATTTCCATGTAAGTATCAAAACGGCCGCGACCCTTGAATTCAAGGATTGCGGCCGTTTTCACTTGCTATGGTTCGTTCTTTCGTTAGCTTACGGGTTCTCGATCAGACTGACATCATCGATGAAGATATGATTGCCTGCTTCGATAGCGGCATTCGTCTCTGGACTGTTGCCGGGATTCAGCCCCAGCAGAAAGACCAGATGAACACCTGCATCCGTTCCGCCGTTCATGGTAAAGGTGTAGCTGAAGCGCTGCATGTCGCCTGTCAGAGCCGTCGCCGTCACCGGCAGATATTTGGTGTAATCGCCGCCGTTATGCTCAACTGCCACCTCAATCAGCCGGTTGATATCCGAACGGGCGCTGAAGGCCAAGGTATAGCTTTTCCCCTGAGTCAGCTTCAGATCCCTGTAATCTACCTGGGCGGCGTAGTTGGCAGATCCCGTGAAGCCCAGCGACACCTCAAGCTCTCCATTCTGGACTGCGGCATTTCCAGCAGCCTCGAAGTACTGGGTCCAGCCCTTAAGAGCCGGCTGCGCATCGAATGTGCCGTTATCCAGCGTGCCGCTGGCAGGCTCAGTGTCCGGTCCGTCCGTTACCTTCCTAAGCAAGATATCGTCAAAAGAAATCGTATGCGCTGTATGGTTCGCCGTCTTATCCTCACCCAGCGTGGCTCCGATCAGATAATTCAGCTTCAGCGGATTGTTATTCGTCACACTGAACTGTGTGCTATAGGTCGCCCATGTAGCTGTTATGTCGAACTTCGCTTGGGCTACCTGGGCAGAGGTTCCGCTATACTCCACGACAATCTGCCGGGGAACGGTAGATTTCGCTCTGAAGCTGAGCTCATAGGTTGCGCCTGCTTCAAGCGGGATTTTCTCCTGATAGAGCTGGGTATGCCAGGCTTGTGACCCGGCCGCCGTGATCAGCACCTCCGCTGCTCCGTTCACCACTTGGAAGGACGAGGCTCCGCCTTCGCCGGACCAGGTTGACCAGCCTGAGCTGCCGCTGGTGAATGAGCCGTTAACGACCAGATTGTTATCATTCGCCAGTATAGTCTGAACCACACTGGCGTTGACATACCCTTCGGCTTCCACGGTAATGATATAGCTTCCCTCTGCCCGGAAGGCGGCAGGCTGAATTGTAATTGCTCCCGTTCCTACATGGTACAGCTCCGCCGCAAGCGTAACGCCATTCACCTTAACGGACTTAATGCTGCCTGACCATTCTGGCTTATCGATGAAGATAAGCTCAATCGGCTGTGATACCCGGTTGGCTGTGGAATCTGCAAGCAGTTCCTGCGGCTTCGCCGGGGCGTCCTTAATCTCGAATCTGACATTGTCAATAATGATGTCATGACTCTGAGGAACACTCACTCCGCCTACCTTGCCGAGCAGGAATTTCAGCGAGAGCATATCATTCGCCCCCTGCCGGAATTCGAACCGGTAATGCTTCATCTCTGGTGTCAGCTCCACCGTCTTATCGATGGAAGGGGAATAGCTCGCATTCTCTGCCTTCACATTGATCTGCCGGGCCACGCTGGCACTGGCGTCGAATTCAACCACATAATTGAGGCCCGCCGCTGCCTTCAGGTTATTCTGGAAAAGCATCACCGAATACGCCTGATTGCCGGTGTTCGTAATGCTGAATTTCGCTGCCCCATCCGCCGCTGCCGCAGTGCTCTGGCCGCCGTCTTCTGTCAGCAGCCGCTCCCAGCTCGTAAGCCCGAAGCTGAAATCCCCGTTCAAGAGCGGGTAATAGGTCAGATCAGGATCATAATAGGAGCTGGTGCGTACCAGCACGAATTGATCCAAATGGACCGTTCCGGTGCTCCCGCCAAGCCGCAGCACGAATTGTCCGAGATGATCCGTAGCTCCCGCGAGATTCTTGAACACCGCCTCAACCTGCTGAGGTCCCGCACTCAGCTGTACCGGCTCCGAAGCATAGACTTCGCCGTCATGGCCGCGCAGTTCAATAATTGCTGTCCGTGCAGAGGAGCTATCCGCCTCGAAGGTCAGCTTATAATCCTGGCCTTGCACCAGGAAGATCCCCTTTTGTTGCAGCGTAATCTCGCTGCCGCCAGTGTCCGCGTCTGTAATGTCCAGCTTCAGGCGGCCGTCAGTCTCAACCCCCGGGGTAACCTCCGCACCCCCTGAAGCATCGATATGCCAATAGCTCATCCGATCCGGTTCCCCCAGATCGAAGCTGCCGTTGTACAGGTGGTTGCCGCTGCCGAGCGGCGCCTTGGCGCTGTCATGATCGAAGGGAATACTGCCGATCTCTTCAAGCCGTGCATTGCCAAGCCAGACCGGGGAAGTGTTGGTCCCCAGATTGAACTCAATCCGCGCGGCATTGTCCGAGCTCTCCTTCATCTGGAACATCGTCTCGTAATGCTGAAGCTGCGGGGTCAGCACCGCCTTGAACGCCGGAGAATAGGACGGGAAGCCCAGCGGTGCGCCACCTGTCAGCCGGGCAGTGAACTCCCTGGCTGTATCCGTTCTGGCATCGAAGCTCAGCTTGTAGTATCTGCCCTTCGCCAGCGAGACAATGGCCTGCGGCTGAATCGAATAGGAATTGCCGCCCGGCTTCAAAATGTTTACCTTCAGGAGATTCACGCCGCCGGCCTGCTCCAGAGAAAGAGCCGCATCCGCGCCTTCATCCTTATACAGTACCCAGTGGGCTGTATTCGGGATGCCCAGCCCGGGATCTCCCTCCACCTGCTGCGTGAACCCGCTGTTATAAATGAAGTTGCCGTCTGCAAGCGGCGGCTTCGCCCCCTCCTGATAAGGCTCCTTCGCCAGCTCCACCGGTACCGGCTGCCGGTATTCGCGTCCGGTCAGCTCATAGATTCTGACATAGTCAATTTCCATTGAACTAGGAAATACTGTCTCATCCGTAGGATTACCGTCAAAGTTGCCGCCGACTGCCAGATTCATCAGCAGGTGGAACTTCTGGTTGAACGGTGCCGGATACGCATTGATAGCCGGCTGTCCGCTGCTCTTGCTGTACCAGTCATTCTTGGTCGAGAACAGTACCCCGTCCACATACCAGCGGATCTCCCCCGGCTCCCATTCAATGGAATAGGTGTGGAACTCTTTAATAGTGGAACCACCCGGCAGCTCATATTCCTTGCCGGAATAGACATTATCCGGCCACTGGGAACCATAGTGGATCGTTCCGGCAACTACATTCGGACGGCTGCCCCAGCCTTCCATAATATCCAGCTCCCCGGAGGCCGCCCAATTGCCGTACACATAATTCTCCGGCAGCATCCAGATCGCCGGCCACAGCCCCTTGCCTGCCGGTGCCTTCGCCCGGATCTCGAATTTGCCGTACATTTTGCTGTACAATCCATTCGTCTTAATTCTTGTGGAAGTGTACGGCTTGCCGCCCACCGCTTCTTTATGCGCAGTGATGATCAGCTTGCCGTCCTGCTCCTTCACATTCTTCGGATCATTGGTGTAATACTCCAGCTCATTATTGCCCCAGCCCGGATTCCCGACAGCGGTGCCATCTCCGAGATCATAGGTCCACTTCGCGGGATCAATGACATTGTCATCGAATTCATCATTCCACACCAGACTCCACGGATCACTGGTCGGCGCTGGTGTGGGTGTTGGACTTAGTGTTGGTGTCGGCGTTGGGGTGGGCTCCGGTGTAGCCGTCGCCGTCTCTCCGCCACCGGCAGCAACAGGCGGCTGGCTGGCCTGCGGCGAGGCCAGATTGAGATTGCTGCGGCTGCCCGGCTTGAGAGCGACGCCCCCGGCTGTGACACCTTCGGCCTGATTCAGCACGGTGCCAAAGCTGCCGCTGCCCAGAATCACGGTGCCCCGGGCACCGGCTGTAAGGAGCAGCTCAGCCACCTGCGCCTGATTCATCAGCACCAGCTTGCCGGGAGTGCCCCAGATCAGCTTGGATAGCTTGCCTGACAAGCTCAGCGTGAGGTTGCCTCCAGCCGCATCAGCGGTGGATACCACCCCATAATTGCCAATAAGAGTGACCGCCTGCTCCCCTGGCGGGAGGACAACACCAGCGAATCCTTCCCCGGTAAGCGCACCTTCTTCAAGGATAGCACCGGAATCAAGCTGCACTGTTCCGGCTGTTGTCGTCCCGCTGGCAACGATGCGGACAATCCCCTTCGGCTTCGCCACCTGCACAGCCCCAAGGCTGCTGTCCGCAAGGCTCACTCCCTGCCCTCCGCCGCCGCGAATATAGGTTGTGCCTGTAACCTGCACCCCCTGAAGCCGGATCACTCCTTCCCCGATCCCCTCGGTAAGATAGAGATTTCCTTCTATGATAGTGTCCCTGAGTGTAATATCCTTATGGCTCAGCACCACATTACCCTTCACCCTGCCCAGCTTCACTTCCCCGGCGGCGGAGCGCAGCTCCGTCACCAGTGTATCCGCCAGCTTCGCCAGCTCGGCACGTGTAATCCTCCCGCCCGGCTTGAATAAGCCTCCGGGATAGCCTTGCATATAACCGGCTGCCGTAAAAGCATCCGCCGCAGCGCTAACTGCGCTGTCGGCTCCCGCCAGGTCGCTATACATCCCCTTCGCTTGACGCTCTGTCTCCAGCCTCAGTATCCGCTGAAGCGCAAGGACCGCCTCCCCGCGCTTGAGCGGAGCCGCAGGTTCGATTCGCTGATCTGCGCCAGCGCTCAGATACCCCGCCGCTACCGCTTTGGCGATATCGTCCTTATACCAGGCGGCCGCCGGGACATCTGCCGGAAGCACAGCCGCCATGTCCGTATAGCCGAAGATACGGTTAATGATTGCCGTGAATTCTGCCCGGGTTACCTGCTGCTCCGGCCGAAAGCTGCCGTCCCCGTAGCCGGAGATCACCCCGCTGCGGCTCCAGCGCTGCACTGCATGTGCCGCCCAGCTGCCCTCTTTTACATCGGTAAACGCTTTCAAATCACTAGCAGCCAAGCTCCCGCTCTGCAAGGCGGCCGTGGTCTCCGCAGACGCTGTCAATCTACCCTGAACAGATTTCGCCTCAGCCCCGCCGCTGCCCAGCGGCGATAGAAGTCCGGTAACGATGACAGCGGCCGCTAACAACGCTGATAGATTTCTTTTCATTCCGTGTATGCCTCCTCAGGATTTGAGTCTCCTCTTACCGCATTTCCATCGCCCCGCGCCTTCAAGCTGCTCTCAGCTCCATCTACAGTACCCTCAAGCTCCCTAATCGAAATCGGTTTCGATTTTCTCCATGCCATTCCTCTGAACGCAATTAACCTTTGACTTGTTTCGGCAAGTTGAATAGACTCTAGAAAGGACTGCTGTTTGACAGCAGAGAGCGTCCAAGTGAACGGTCAGTAGCCTTGAGAAACCCTGGCATACCCGTCTTTTGGCCCTGTTATAACTATGAAGCGGGGGTGAGCATAGCCATGCAAATGAATATCAAAAAAATTGCCGAAATGGCCGGGGTCTCTGTATCGACTGTCTCCAAAATCATGAACAATTACAGCGATGTATCCGAAAAAACGAAACGAAGAGTGCTCGAAATCATCGAACAAACCGGATATACCCCCTCAAGCTCCGCCAAGACGCTGGCTACCAAGAAGTCGAATCTGATCGGGGTTATTTTTGCCGGTGAGCTGAATGTGGAATTTACCCATCCTTTTTTTGTAGAGGTGCTGAATTCGTTCAAGAAGCAGATGGGCGTACTGGGGTATGACCTGATTTTCTTCTCGAATGAGAAGTTCATTAACAGCGGCGATTACTACTCGCGTTGCCTGCATTTCCATGTGGACGGCTGTGTCATTATCTCGGGAGAACAGATGGAGCCTGCGATACAGGAACTCGACCGGAGCCATATTCCCTGCATCGGCGTTGACCTGGAGCTGACCGGCAGGAAATCCGGCTATGTCATGTCAGATAATTACCAGATTGCTTCCAAGGTGGTGGAGCATTTCTACCTGCTCGGACACCGGGAGCTTGGCTTCATAGGCAGCAGAGCGGATTCGGATATCTCCAACCGGCGCGAAGCAGGGTATGTCAGAGCCATTGCAGGCTTCGGCCTGGTCATGAATCCTAAGTGGTTCGTGCATGGTGACGATTTCTTCGAGCCCAGCGGTTATGCGGCAATGAACTCGTTAATTGCATCGGGAGATTTGCCAAAAGCGGTCTTCGCCGCCTCCGATCTCCTCGCTCTCGGCGCAGTCCGTGCCTTGAAGGAGCAGGGTCTGCGTGTTCCCGAGGATGTGGCCATCATCGGCTGTGACGATATCGAGGCCTGCCAGTATACCAGCCCTACGCTGACGACCATCCGCCAGAACAAAGAACGCCTGGGTGTGCTCGCCGCCCATATGCTGTTCGATCTCATCAATAACCAGTCTGAAGGCGGCTCATTTGTAGTTGAACCGGCGTTAATCGTCCGTGAATCCTGCGGCAGCGGGCTGAAACACTTGAACCGGTAAACGGCTAAATCCCTGAATTACTGAATTACTGAATCGCTTGAATCGCTTGAATCACTGTACTCCTGCTTCTCCCGGAATTGCCCTTCAATCCCTCCCCTCCAGCCCAGAACTTCGCTTGGCTGCACTATGCACCCACCCGAAAACGCTTTCGATACTATAATCGCTCATTTAACGGACTGCTTCAAGGCACCGTTTTTCTGGTTTTGGGGACCATTTTTCGGCTTGGCCCCCACATTGGCCTGTCCTTGCTTCTCTATCCTGTCCGCATTACAGCGGAGCAGGCTCGGCTGCCTGAGGGTCCAGCGACAATCTGACCAGTTGACCCGCATGACTAAGACCCGCACCGAAGCCGTACAGCAACACCTGCTGGCCGCTGCGCACCTTCCCTTCGCGGATGCCCAGATCCAGCGCAAGCGGAATACTGGCAGCCGAGGTGTTACCGAAGGCTTCAAGACTGTACAGTGCCTGCCCGAGCGGATAGTTCAGCCGTTCACAGATGGGTTCAATCATCCGCAGATTGGCGCTGTGCGGAATGAACCAGTCTACTTCCGCAAGCTCTGCTCCGGCGTTCTTCAGCACCTGCTGTACTCCCTGCGGAACCGTACGGACCGCCCACTTGAAGACTTCACGCCCGTTCTGTACCAGCATGCCTGAACCGGCAAGCTCCACTCCGTTCACCTTCTCCGCCAGCCCTGTGCGATAGACATGCTGCGCTCCGCTTCCGTCACTGCCTAGGTGGTATCCCATGAAGTCGTCTGACGCCCCGCTCCCGCTGCTCTCCACCAGCACAGCCCCTGCTCCATCCCCGAACAGAATGCAGGTACTGCGGTCCGTATAATCGGTGATCTTGGATAGCGTGTCGGCACCGATGACCAGCACCTTATGATGCAGTCCCGAAGACACCAGCGCATGAGCCGTATGCAGAGCATATACGAATCCGGCGCAGGCGGCGCTCAGATCGATCGCTCCCGCAGTCAGCGGAATGCCAAGGGTATTCTGCACAATGGACGCCACAGATGGAAAAGAAAAGTCAGGCGTGCTGGTCGCCACAAGCACCATATCGACATCCTGCACGCTTTTGCCATAACGCTTCATCATATCCCGGACGGCAGCTGCACACAGATCACTGGTATATTCATCCGCGCGGCTGATCCTGCGCTCCCGGATACCCGTCCGCTGCACAATCCACTCATCATTGGTATCCACCATCTGCTCCAGATCCTGATTCGTAAGTCTGCGGGCCGGCACGTAAGATCCGATCGCTGTTATTTTTGCACCTGTCATGTGAACCACCTCAGCTTTTCAGTTTATTAGTATCTGATATTAGTACTTGGTACTAATTATAACCTGCTCCTGACTATTTTGCAAAATGTATACCCGGAATCGCCCGTCTGCAATCACATCTTAACATTGTAAAGATCATAAACACATGCTACAATCTTTACAATGTTAAGATGACAGGCAAGTATGAAAGGAAGCATGCATACCTTGAAAGATAAACCCTACCACCGCGGCAATTTACGCAACCAGCTGATCGAAGCCGGCATCAAGCTGATTAACTTGGACGGCATGAATAGCTTTTCCCTGCGCAAAGTAGCCGCCGAATGTGCAGTCAGCCATACCGCCCCCTACAGCCATTTCAAAAATATAGATGAACTGGTAGCCGCCATGGGGGAACATGTCACGAGCCAGTTTATGGACACCCTGCATGCCTCCGTTCAAGGACAGGCGGAGAACCCTGATACGATTATCCTGCTGGGGCAGGCCTATATTGATTTTTTCATAGAGCATCCACAGTATTTCCAGTTTCTGTTCTACCATTCAGGCATCGTTATTGATCTGGACAACTACGATTCTGACAGCTATCCGCCATTTGCCCTGTTCCGGACAACGGTCTATGAAGTGTTCCGCAGCAGCGGGCTGCCGGAGCCGGAATTCACCAGGCACTTAGTTGCACTCTGGTCCATGGTGCATGGAATTACGGCTTTGCTTACCAATAACGGAGTGCGTTATTCGGGCAACTGGCGCGATCTGCTGGAGCTTAAATCTATCTTTTAGGGAGATGAAGTCTTGAGAACGATCATACACGATCTGCAGGAGCAAGAATTCGCGGGCTGGCTGGGGGATACGGCGCAAGAGGAAGTAACGGTCATCTCGGATAGCGGTGCGATCCGTTCGTGCATGGGCTGCTTCGGCTGCTGGACCCGGACTCCCGGGACATGCGTCATTAAGAGAGATGGCTACGACAATCTGGGGGAGCTGTTCTCCCGCAGCGATGAGCTCATGATCATCAGTAAATGTATGTACGGCAGCTATAGCCCCTTTGTGCTGAATGTGCTGAACCGGAGTCTCTCCTACATGCTGCCCTATTTTGTCACCACACACGGGGAGACACATCACCGGCCCCGCTATCAACACCAGTTCACATTATCCGTACATTTCTATGGCAGTGACCTTACGGAGGCTGAGCAGCATACGGCCCGAATGCTGGTCGCGGCAAACGGCCTGAATCTGTATTCGTCAGAGAACAACGTCTATTTCCACACCAGCCCGCAGCACATTAAGGAGGCCCTCCAATGAACATCGCACTGATTAACGGCAGCCCCAAGCCAAACGGCAGCAACTCGGGCATACTGCTGTCCATGCTGGAGCCGCTGATTGCGGACGGGAACGAACTGCACACCTATACGCCGAATAAAAGACCGCTCGCCCCCGAGCAATACAGCGAGCTATGCGGCATGGATGTGCTCGTTCTGGCCTTCCCGCTGTATTATGACGGAATTCCGTCACACTTGTTCCAGCTGCTGGTTACCCTGGAAGGATATTTGAAGACCGAGCGCGAACGGGAGATTTACGTCTATACGCTGATTAACAACGGCTTCTATGAGGGACAGCAGAACCACATTGCGGTGGAAATCCTTAAGAATTGGTGCGCGCGCGCCGGTGTTCACTTCGGGCAAGCCATAGGCCAAGGCGCCGGGGAAATGCTGGGCTCCCTGGATAAGGTTCCTCTGGGCCGGGGGCCGCTGAAGAATCTGGGCCGTGCCATGCATAGCCTGGCCGAGAGCATCCAGTCCAGAAGCGCCGGAGAATCCCTGCTCTTCAGTCCGAACTTCCCTCGCTTTGCCTGGAAATTCTATTCCACCCGTTCCTTCTGGCACCGCACAGCCAGGGAGAACGGGCTGAAGCCGAAGGATCTGCGGCGGAGGATGTAGCGAATAGTGTAACCCATTGCATACTGGTGGGTTGCCGTACCCGATTACGATACGAGTGGAGGACTTAATATAGGGCTTAGTTGCACTCCGTACACTTAAATCACCTGATATTGCACCAATGATGCGTTTAGTTGTATTTCGTACACCTAAACTCCATCAATACCAGGCTTCTTCCCATTCGGGCAGATTTAGTTGTACAAACTACATTTAGAAGCGGCGAACCTTCCTTTTCACTGTTTTTAAATGTATGGAATACAACTATCCTTATCCGCGATTGAAAGAAACGTAGTGCGATCTACGCCTTGAAAATGCAGGTTAATTAGAACAAACTTCTATTTAACCTTAAAAGCCCGGTCCCCCAACAGGGACCAGGCTCTTTCACTTACAAATTCTATTCCCACGCCCAAAGGAATGCCTCCCCCTGATCTCACCAGGTCTCACCGGCCCCCCAGGCTTTTATCGTTCCGCCAGCGACACTGTAACCTGTTCCACCAGCTTCTCCGGCTTGGCCGTGTTCCTGGAACGGCAGTTCAGAAACTCCACTTCTTCCCCGTTCTCAATATAAAAGGCCGGGCCGTCGTGGTTCTCAATTGTGACCTGCTGGAACTGCACCTCGCGGACATTGCCGAGGAAGAAGCCCCGGCGCTGCATGTCCTGAAGCCCTGCCATCATGTCGGGCTGACCGGGCACGGCTTGCTCCGCCATTGAGATATCAATGTTGGTGAAGGTGATTTCCGAGACGGCTTGCTCCGCCAGCCCGTACAGGAATCCGGCGGCGGCATGGACGTTGCGGGCGGTAATGTTGGCGTAATGAATCCGCCGGAACTGCGGCGTCTCCTCCGTCACCGGATACGGGTTCTTGTCCCAGACGTATTTCTCCTTACCCCGGGGTCCGCAGAAATAATAGAGATTCAGCGTGAAGGGGCAGATCACATCCTCCATCACTATATTGCTGATCCGGATATCCTCAATAATCCCGCCCCGTCCCCGCCGGGACTTCATGCGGATGCCGCGGTCCGTCTGCTTGAATACACAGTTGCTGATCGTCACATTGCGGATATCGCCGCTCATCTCACTGCCCAGCACCACCGCTCCGTGGCCGTGAACCATCACGCAGTTCGTAATCGTGATATTCTCGCAGGGAATCCGCTCCCGGGTATCCTCGGTGCCTGCCTTAATGGCAATGCAGTCATCACCGACATCGATATGGCAGTTGCTGATACGCACATCGCGGCAGGATTCGGGATTAATTCCATCGGTATTCGGGGAATCTGCAGGATTCAGAATCGACAGATTATCGATCATCACATTGCTGCAATTGATCGGATTCACGGTCCAGCTTGGGGAATTCATCAGCGTCAGATCGCGGAGGGTGACCCGGCTGCAATCATCGAAGCCAATTAGTCTCGGGCGCGGATACTCCAGCTCTTCCGGGCGGCTGTGGTGCTTCTCCCACCAGGGTTCCCCATTCCCGTCAATGGTTCCGCTCCCGGTAATCGAGACATTAGTCAGGCCCGCTCCGTAGATGCAGGCGGCATGAACCTCCCGCTTCACCCCTTCCCACCGCGATTCCACAGCAGGATAATCCGCCGGATCGGTGCTGAAGGACAATACCGCACCGGGGCTTAGATACAGCTCAATGTTACTGCGCAGACGCACCGCTCCGGTCAGGAAAGTGCCAGCCGGAATATACACTGTACCTCCGCCGTCACGGTCCGCCGCTTCAATCGCATCCGCAATCGCTTGCGTTGCCGGTACTCCGCTGTCCCGCTGCGCTCCATAATCCACTATGTTATACACTGTCCACCTCCATTCTTGTCATCCGCTGCCGGGCTGATCCAGGCAGCTTCCGGCTCTATTGTGCCTGTGTCTGAACCGGCAGCCCTCTAACTCCACTCCGCTTATGCCTTATACAAATCCTGCATCTCCACACAAGCCATCACCAGCGCGCCCACGCCGTGCAGATCATTGCTGACCTTCGGACGGGTTACATAGTTACGGTAATCTCCCGCCGAGGTCCCGATGCAGATATCCGGCAGCAGCAGCCGGCCCTGCTCATCCCACTGGAGCACCTGAATTAAGCCTTCGTAGCCTTTACGCGCGGCTTCCGCCGCTTCATCCGCTACTTCAGCCGGAAGGATACCAAGCTTCACGGCTCTGGCAATCGTGTAGACGAACAGACAGGAGCCGGAGGTCTCCAGCCAGTTGTCCGGCTCATGTCCCTTATCCACGACCTGATACCACAGGCCTCTCTGCGGGTCCTGATAGCGGATTAATGCCTGTACGAATCCGCTCAGCTCGGCAGCAAGCTCCGCCCGGCCCGGATCAGTCTCCGGCAGTTCATCCAGGAACTGCGAGACGGCAAGTCCGTACCAGCCAAGCGAACGGCTCCAGAACTCCGGCGAGCAGCCGGTGGCGGGATTCGCCCATGGCATGCGACGGCTCTCATCCCAGGCATGGTAGAGCAGGCCGGTCGCCTCGTCCTTCATGTATTTGCGCATCAGGCGCTCCTGGTGCAGCACCTCGGCCCGCAAGGCATCGTCTCTATAAATATTCGCGTACTTCAGCGAGAACACCCCGGCCATGTACAGTCCGTCCAGCCACATCTGGTTCGGATATTTGTCCTTATGCCAGTACCCTCCTTCGGAGGTCCGGTTCAGCGTCAGCAGCAGATGGCGAAGCTTGGCCGCCGCCTCCCGGTATTTCCGCTTGCCGGTCCGTTCATACAGCGTGAAGAGCAGCAGCCCCGCCTGGACGGCATCCAGCTCATCCCGGGCAAAGTCGAAATTCCCCTGCTCATCCACGAGATCATCCACATACTGCTTAATATAATCGATATAGCGGTCCTCCCGGAGCGTCTTCCACAGCAGCTCCATCCCGCACAGGAATACGCCCTGATGATAATGCCAGCGGTGCGCAGGCGGGAGTTCCCACGCCTGATACGTATCCATTAATGAATCACAGGCTTTTTGCGCCCATTCAATTGGTGTTTGCGGCAGACTGCCAATCATGATAATACCCCTTTCATCGTTTAGAAGGTCCCACCGTCCCTCGGCGTCCGTCAACATCTGTCAGTCATCAGCCCTTCATCGAGCCCAGCATCGCACCCTTGGCAAAATGCTTCTGCAGGAACGGGTACACCATCAGAATCGGCAGCGTAGCGACCACGATAACCGCCATCTTGATCGTCTGATCCGGCGGCGGAACCGTGCCGTCCAGTGTCGCACTGTGATCCATTCCGCTGGCCAGCACGACAATCTGCCGCAGCAGGACCTGAATCGGCCATTTGGCGCTGTTATCCAGATAGAGAATGGCACTCATATACGTGTTCCAATATGTCACGGCGTAGAACAGAGAGATCGTGGCAATCGCCGGCAGCGACAGAGGCAGCACGATTTTGAACAGAATCCCGAAGTCATTGCAGCCGTCAATCTTGGCCGATTCCTCCAGCCCCTCAGGAATGTTCTGAAAAAAGTTCTTGAGGATAATCATATTGAACGCACTGATCGCGGAAGGAAGAATCAGTGCCGCATACGAATCGATCAGCCCCAGTTCCTTCACCACGAGGAACGTAGGAATCATTCCCCCGTGGAACAGCATCGTGAACACTACCAGGAAGTTGAACACCCGGCGGCCGTCCAGATCCCTGCGGGAGAGACCGTAGGCCATCAGCGCCGTAATGAACATACTGAACAGTGTGCCTATCAGCGTGACTCCAATCGATACCCCTAAGGCTCTGAAGATCGTATTTGTGGAGAAAATAAATTTGTACGCCTCTAAGCTCCACACCTTCGGAATCAGCACAAACTTGTTGGCAGCCAGCTCAGCACTGGTTGTGAAGGAGCCTGCTACCACGTGGATGAACGGCAGCACCGTTACCAGTGCGATCAGGGCAAGCAGTATAAAGTTGACGGCAGAGAATAGTCTGCCGCTGAATGTGCGGTCTTCTACCATTTGAATTCCTCCTGCGGCATTTTAATATACGCCTTCTTCTCCTATTTTCTTGGACACCTTATTGACGGTCATGACCATAATCAGGCCCACAATCGACTTGAAGAAGCCGATGGCTGTACTGTAGCTGAACTGCCCTTGCCGCAGACCGGCGGTGTAGACATACGTATCGATAATTTCCGCAACCTCGCGGTTCATGGAGTTGAGCAGCAGGTAGACATGCTCGAAGCCCAGGTCGAGAACGGAACCTATTTTCAGAATAAACAGGGTGATGATCACTCCCCGGATGGCCGGAAGCGTAATATGCCAGACCTGTCTGAGCCGTCCGGCTCCGTCCATACGCGAAGCTTCATAGAGCCCCGGATCAATAGCCGCAATGGAAGCCAGATAGATAATCGTCCCCCAGCCTGCTTCCCGCCAGATGACCTGAAGGATATACATCGGCCGGAACCAGCCCGGACTCAGCAGGAAATTGATCTTGGCGAATCCGAAGTAAGCCAGCAGCTCGTTGATAATCCCCCCGTCCATCGTCACCATAACGAAGGAGATCGAGACGACGATCACCCACGACATGAAGTGCGGCAGATAGACCAGGGTCTGGAAGAATCTTTTGAAGAAGGTGCCTCTGAGTTCATTAAGCATCAGGGCCAGAATAATCGGAATCGGAAAATAAATCAGAATATTCATCCCGAACAGAATCAGCGTATTCGCCAAAATGTTCAGGAAATCAGGCTCGGTGAACAGCCGGCTGAAATGCTTCATGCCCACCCATTCGCTCCCGGTAATCCCTTGGTAAGGCTTGTAATCCTGGAAGGAAATAATCAGTCCGTACATGGGTAAGTATTTGAAGATAATGAAATACAGCACGCCGGGGATCAGCATCACATAGAGTAATTTGTTGCGCCACAGCCGCTTCTTCAGCTCACTGCTGCTCTTGTATTTCTTCGGCTGCGGTTCGGGAACTACGCGGGGCGGGGCGGTTACTTCCTGCATGATTCTCTTCCTTTCTCTGTAAATTATTCTATAGTGGAAAAAAGGCCGCCGGAGCGCTAACCCGGGGCAGCCCTCTTCCTGTGTTCAGTCCGCTGTTATCGCGGCTGCGCTCTGTTTATTTTTTGTACGCGGCATTGTATTCTTCGATGATCTTCGCCCCGCCCCGGCTCTTCCAGTTCTCGACTTCCTTCTCGAAGCCGGCTTTATCCAGCTGACCGTACATGTACTTGTATGTCGCATCCGCAATAATCTGCTGAAGCTCAACGCCCTTGGACGTATAGGTAGCCGAGTCGAGCGCAGCCGTAGGATCTGCGACCCCGTATTTCACATTCTCCAGCACCAGCTCCTCCGCATGAATCCGGCCCGGCAGCACGTTCAGACTCTGATACATGCCGTTCGTTTCGTATTCGCCGATAACGCTGTCCTTGAAGCCTTTGACTTCGCGTTCAATGAGCTCTTTATTGTCGGTCGCTTTGGCTTTGCCGTCCACCACGGTATAGTGTGTGCCTTCAATGCCCCAGTACATCAGGTTGGATACTTCAGGAGTCATCATGTAATCGAAGAACTTCAGGATCTTCTTCAGCTCCGCTTCATCCTTCACCGCCGATTTCGGGAACAGCACTACATTGTTATAGCCGGGAATCATCCACTGGGCGAACTTGCCGTCAGCTCCAGCCACCATACTATGCGTATCCAGCACGGCATCCGGCACGTTCTTGATCAGGTCCTTATTCAAGGAATCGATATCCTGCATTGAGCCGCCGATATACAGCCCGGCTTTGCCGCTGGTGAACATATTAACCGCATCCGTCTTGCTGGTTGCTGCGAAGTCCTGGTTCATGTAACCGCCTTCACGCAGCTTTTTGAAGAAATCCATGGTATCGATATATTGCGGAAAAGTGAACTCCGGCGCAAGCTGGCCGTCCTTCTCGGCCCAGTTGTTCGGGGTGCCGAACCAGGAGGAGACGGTTTTGAACGCACCATATACCAGCTCGTTGCGGTCAACAACACCGATGGTATCCTTTTTCCCGTTGCCGTCCGGGTCCTGCTCGGTAAAAGCCTTAGCCATCGCGAACAATTCCTCCGTGTTGGCCGGCGCTTTCAGTCCCAGCTTATCCGCCCAGTCCTTGCGGTAGATGATGCCCTGGCGGGCCAGCGGACGGCCGATATACAGGGTATACAGCTTGCCGTCTACCTTGGTGTTATTCAGGATCTCCGGCTTCAGCTTATTCAGGTTAGGGAATTCGCTGAGCAGCGGCCCGATCTCCCAGAACTGCCCGTCCTTGATCGCTTCCTTCATCTGCAGGAAGGTCGTCTGATTCTTCAGATACGTCACCTGCGGCAGGGAGCCGGTGGCGAACGAGGAGTTCAGCTTCTCCTCATACGTATCGGCCGGGAAGAACTGGTAGGTCAGCTTTGTATTCGTCAATTTCTCCACTTCATTCTTGATCGTATCCGGTGGAGTATCTGTCGTGTTCAGCGGGAGCATGATTTTGATCTCAGTCGGCTTCTCCGGCTCAGCAGTGGCCGGGTCCGTGGTTGCGGTGGTGTTGGTCCCGGTGCTGGCGCCCGGGTCTTTCGTAGCTGCCGCCTCTTTGTTGTTGTTACCGCCGCAAGCGGACAACATGCTGAGGGTCAGCAGCGAGCTTAGGAGCAGGGTGAAGGATTTTTTCGTCATTCCTTTTTGACCTCCGTTTAACTTGTATTGGTTACAAGCCTCACAATACAGGGCACGAAGGATTACGAATACAATCATTTGCTCATAAAGGTGCGCTGCGGCGGGAGGTGTGGGTTAATGATTATCGTGTGATGGGGGGGATAGGCATTGAAAGCTAGAGCGTGGGAATGGTGTTGGCATGACGGAAATGGCGGCGGGCGGAACTGTGTTGCGGGCGGGTGCGGCGGTGGGTAGGTGCGGCGGCGGGTAGGTGCGGCGGCGGGTAGGTGCGGCGGCGGGTAGGTGCGGCGGCGGGTAGGTGCGGCGGTGGGCGGGACTGCGTGAGCTTTGGACTTCCGGCCGCTGTTAGGTTTGGATTTCCTGATTCGGACCGCTAGTTGCGGTAGAAATCCAAACCTAAAGGCGGACGCTCCCGCTCCTCCAGTTCCAAACCTCCCTCCGTCCCTTTCTGCCGCCCCAGATTGGGGGCTTTCAAGGCCTATCCTTGAAAGGGGCAAAGGGAATAGCCCCGCCGCTTCGCGCGGCGGGGCCTTAGTAGATAAGGAGGCTGATTAGTCCGCTATTACTCAAAAATCCTGCACAAATTACAACATTCCACTCATAAAACTAACCATAATCCAAAAATGTTGCAGAAAAAGCAGCATTCTTTCTCTTCTAAGCAGCCCAAAGAGAAAATTCCTGCATTTCGTGCAACATTCCTTTGTAGTGTGCTGATATAGGCGATCCAGAGATGCATTAAGTGCAACATTTTAATGCAATAGCTTAATGTGCATCGCTTTACAGATCATAGTTTGGTGCGTATTCCGTGTTCACTTTATTTAGATTCCTCTTGCAGCATTCTTTATATAACTCTTCGCTTCAGCCAGGGTTAACTGTGTGGATGTAATGGTTACCTTTAATTCTTCTTGAGTTGTTTCATTGTATAGTGATTTTTCACCCAATGAATCAAGATCTCCAATTAATTTGTTCAATAAGGAAGGGAGTTTACTTTGAACCTCTATAATGGAGAAATAATTATCTTCAGTCTGTACAGCAAAGAAACCTAACCGTCTATACTCCACATACACTTGACCCTTCATTTTCGGCTGAAAAGATAGATCAATCATAAGCGACCTTATTGACTTTTTGTTGCCACATAAATATACTTATCATGGACACAAAAAGTGGGGTGAAGCGATGTCGTCCAAAAAGATGGGGCGTCCACCATCTGACAATCCCAAAAGTGAATTGATTCGGGTACGTGTCGATCAAGAAATTTTGAGCAAGCTTGATGCCTGCACTGAGAAGCTCCAAACGACCCGTTCCGATGTTATCCGCAAGGGAATTGAAAAGGTGTTTGACGAGCTCCAAAAATAAAGAAGGAAGCAGCGTGAGTCCCGCAAAGAACATCGCTACTTCCTAACCCGCAACCGCTTGGATAAGCAGACTGCATAAATATCCTACCATGTGCAGGTATCTCATTCAAGCGCTGCGATGATAACAATGGGAGGACAAACATGAAAACAATTTTGGAAGCCCTGTACCATGGGAAGCTACAACCCAATATGACTATTGTGCCGTCACATCCAGAATATCGTTCCGCATGCAGACAGGTAACAGCAGAGACACAGCAATGGCGTGAACGTTTAGGGGAAGAAGTGTTTCGAGGGCTAGAGGAATATTTGGACTTGTGCGACAGCGTGAACAGTATGCATGTGGAAGCGGCCTTTATTGAAGGGTTCAAGTTAGGAGCAAACCTACTGATTGAAACGATGAGTAGTCGGCCATAAGCCGTTGAGAATATATTCGGATTAGTTACATATCTAAGCCCCACCGCTGAAGCGGCGGGGCATTCTTTTACTTCAACATCTCAATTCTGGGAATAGGGATATTTCTGAAAATCGTTCAGGTGTGTGCTTGAAGTCTGCTGGGAGTGGGGGACGACGGTGATTGGATGCTTAGAGTAAAGATCAGCGGGTACATGGGGCTGAGACAATTTAAGTTAGGGCTTTAACATTTGAGTTACAGTCTTTCCTTGTTCCATCTGTTGAATGGATTACTTTAACCATTTGAGGTTGGATGGATTAATCAGCCTTCCCCGTGATTGAATAATGAAATTCCAGGAGAGCTAGGCACGCTTGGCCCTACCACAATCGGTACTAAAACAATGCTAAGAACCGTAAGAAGTATAACGACCCTTTTCTTCATGAGAATCTCCTCCCAAAATCAGCTAACCGTCACCATGGGTATATAAAGTTATGCCAGACGAAATTGGTATGCTTGGTACTGTCACAATTGGTACGAAAATAATACTAAGAACCGTAAGAAGTATAACTGCCTTTTTCTTCATGAGAATTCCCTCCCAAAAGTAAAGTTTGATATTGCTCCCTTATCTCTTGACTGGCAATATTTCTAAACCTTTCAAACAGAGTTACACTTTCCAGTATATACTTCTCATTGTTTATCTGCTGGAAATTTTCTATTGTTTTTAACAACAAATCAAAACCTTTAGGATAATCGCCTTTATGCAAATGGTAAAATGCAAGTTCATACATTAATGTAGCCCGACGATCAAGTGCCAACTTCCGGTTATATCTCCCCGCTATTAGTTCACTGATATCTTCTTGAATTTCTTGATTGAAATAATTTAGTATATCATCAACATTTAATTGATACTTATTAGCTACCCTAACAACATTTAGAAGCCCCGTTACCTGTTCTTCTTTATGCTTCTCTATATAAATTTTATATCGTTCAATAATTTCCTTTTCCCCGCTCCAAAGCCTTGCTAGACAAGTATTAGCCTCGGACCATTCCATAAACAGACTCTTCCAACGCTCGACCTCATCTTCCTGCTCTCTCACCCAGCCCAAATCAGCATAACGGCTTATGTAACCCAAAGCTCCCTCATAATCCCCAAGCTCATCACAAACATTCCCCCGCAACAAATCACTGTATGCAATGTAAAAGAACAGCGGTCTGCCGGGGAGCTTAACGGGCTCTGATGCTCTGTGTTCGTGCTGGACCTTCAGGTCATACTGTATTCTAGCCTTGTGCCCCATCTTGGCTGCATATTCATCGACCTTATCCCAGAGCTGTAAGGACCGGTATGTATTGGCGAGTTCCTTCAGTGCATCCAACTGATCAACTTCATCCAACCGTTCGACATAAGGCTCAAACCGGTTGGCTGCCCACAGGTTCCGGTTCTGGTCATCACTGAGCGAAATGGTGAACAGCCTGAACTGGCATAGCGCCAGCCGTTCCGAATGCTGATAGCGTTCAGCCTCGGCAACAATCTCATAGATTGCGGCAGCGGCTTCCTTTTTCCCGGCCATGAAGAGTTCTTCTGCACTATCAAACAACAGGGGAGCGTACATCAGATTGTCCATAATATGGCGGGCCATTCGCTCAATACTCTCCAGCTTGTTCAGTTCGGCACAGCGGAGCAGCAGCGGTCCAATCCTCCGCCAGTCGGAAGAGCCGCCGATAATATAGTCATTAATGTACAAGTCGTAGAAATACCCTTCCTCCTGTCCCATGGCCTGAGTAATCCGGTCCAACTGCTGCATCGCAATAGGCCGGTGCCCGCGAAGAATATTGCTGAGTGTTCCGGAATGAAGCTGAGAACGCTTAGCGAACTGGGTAATTGTCAAGTCCTTCTGCCGCAAATACCCCTCCAGTTCCGATAATATAGTAGTCGTTGCCTGCAAGTCCTAACCACCCTTCCTCTTCAATTTGTGATTTATAGAATAAAATTCCTTTTATGTTATACAAAATATACCAGTGGTAGATTCATTAATAAAGTACTAATTATGTATTTTTCCTAAATTTTAAAATTTTGGCATTACGATTGCCACTATGGGCATCCTCGTCATACAACATAGCGTAATGTATAGTTTTGGGTGCAAAAAAAGACCCCGAGAATTGGCTCAAGGTCTAAGAAAATGATTTAAATTTCTTTCGTATATTTTATGGATGGATCAGAATTTTAACGTTTAGTTCTGCCTTCCTCCTGATGCAAAATGCTAATTAGTTCATTGATTTCAAAGTAATTTCTGAACGCCCATTGCATCTGCCTTGACTCTTTGTTTAGAACGTCTTTATAGTCTCCATACAATTGAATCACTACTGTTTTGTTACTGAGTGTCCGGATGTTAAAAGCCTGATCAAACTCCAGCAAACGCTCATAAGGGATAAACTGAAAATAGTCTGGTCCAAACCACATCATCCAAGTAGAACCAAACCAAATATCTTTGACATAGGAAGAGTGTCCGGGAAGAGATGTAGGATCAATTGCTACTGTAACACTATCCATTTCCTTAAGTTTTAAATCATCCGTTGACTTGCCGTACTTCTCATATTGCCCTAAATCAACATTCTGCTGCCAAAAATAATCATCTTCAGGATATATGCAAGCTACAATTCCAATATTCTCTTCAAAAAAGGTAACTGCATAGGCTACCCACTCTTCCAGTTTTATTTCATTGCTGGTATTAAGGCCAATAATCAGGGAGGCAGCGTCCCTGCCTTTGTTGATCATGATCTGATTACCATTGGAATCGATAACAGTTATAAAGACAGGAGCTTTTTTGCGCAGCTCTTTTGTAAAACAAACAGAAAAATCCTTTTCGTTATAATTTAAAGCCTCACCTTTTGTTACTACATCAGACTTAAATTTTACTGGATTAAATCCAGGAGCCCTTTTGATCCAATCTATTACATTTCCTAATTCCAGATATTTGTTTTCAAAAATAACTCTTAATTGGGTCTCAGACATATGCAGCACCTGCTTTAGCAAAGAATATAACTAATAAAACCTCACATCGTATACGCCAAAATAATATCCCCGTTATCTTCAAACTCCCCAGTCTCGGTGAATCCTACACTCTTATAGAGCTTATTAGCCGCTAGATTAATCGGTATATGCGATACCCTAATCTGTGTGCAATCCTCGCGGCTGCTCAGCATCTTAATGACCTCTTTAATTGCTGCTTTCCCGTATCCTTTACCCTGAAATCTCCCGTCAATCATAAATCTCATAATCCAATAGTAACCATCTGTATATCTCTCATTATCAAACAGAATAAATCCGACCATCTCTTCTTCATTGAAAATACCATAGGGTACAGAGGTAGGTTCGTTGGTCGCATGTTCAAGTGAGTCGGCATTACTTGCCACCAAATCAAGTTGCCCGGCGCTTACGCTCAATTGGGTGCACTCGTGTTCCAACTCAGGGGTAATCTTATGTAATTGAATATTCACGGTGTAATCTACCTCCATTATGAATAAACTTTTATTTAATGTATTCATGTTTATCGTATACTATCTTTTCTCTAGCTTGCTTAATATACTTTATCTTTTCAATATCAACTAATCGTCAAAATCATTAAGCCAATACACCGACTTTTCTGTAGTAGGTAAGGATTTAAGTAAATTTAGTGTTTCTTGCTTTTTCAGCTTAAGTGTATCTTGCAGTTTTTCAGGAACTGTATCCCGTATATCCTCCAACATACAGCATTCTTCAAACAATTCAACTATTTCCTTATTGGCTTTATTTTGTTCTAGTACTTGCGATACATATGGACGATAGATGTACTCATATGCATCTTCAAGTGTTAATGGCCCATTTAGCAAGGCATCCAGCATTCCAACATTTAATATACATAAAAGCTTTTGAATTTCATCTGGATGCTCCAATTTAATTTGCAAATTCAATAGTTCACTCCTAATTAAGACACTTTTTATAGAAATATTATACTGGCTGATGAGGGTTATATTCTTTCTGAACTTGCCGCCCAATCATTCGGCACTGGAAGTGGCCCTCACTCCTCCCCCTCCCGCGCCTTCGCCCCCGCCTCCCCATACTCCTGAATAATCAGGCTGCCGCCGCTGGTCTTCCATTTCTCAACCTCTCCGGCGAAGCCGGCGGCGTCGATATTACCGAGAATATAATTGTAGGTGGCATCCACGATGATGGCAGACAGCTCGGCGTTCTTCTCGTCATAGGTCGGCGAGGTGAGTGACACGGTGGGGTCATCGACGAGAAACTGCTCGTTATCCCGGCTGAGCTGGTCGGCCAGGGCGGTGAGCTGCTCCTTTTGTGCGACCTCCTTGATATGGATATTGCCTACATCAGCGATCATAAGGGAATTGAGCGGATTGACCTCATACACCCGCAGCTGGGACGTTTCTTCCGGAAGAATCACTTTGCCGTATACATCCAGCTTATAATGACGGCCCTCGAAGCCGTAAGCCATCAGGTTAGCTACATCCTCATCCATCGTGCGGTCGAAGAATCCGAGCACCTGCTTCAGCTCCTGCTCGGTAGCAATGGCTTTACGTGAAAAGAGGTACAAGCCGTTGTACTTGGGTATGGACCATACCTTATATCCGTCCGGCCCCTTAATCCGGTTAATCAGCGTCAGCTCTGCCTTAGGGTTGATCGCCTTGGCCTCAATGGAGAGCCGCTGCACATCCGTCATGCTCCCGATGAAGATCCCGGCCGTTCCCCGGATGAATTTATCCCGCTGCACTTCCTTGCTGGTCAGGGCGAAATCCTGGTTAATGATCCCCTCCTTGTATAATTTGCGCATGAAGTTCATCGTGTCCATATATTCAGGGGTGGCGAATTCCGGGATGAACTGTCCATCTTCGATTTTCCAGTTATTCGGCGTGCCGAAATAGGAGCTTAACGTCTTGAATACCCCGTACACCAGATCGTTGCGGTCCACCAGTCCGAGGGTGTCTGCCTTGCCGTTGCCGTCCGGGTCATTCATGGTGAATTGCTTCATCACCTCATACAGCTCCTCCAGCGTTCCGGGGGAACTGAGGTGCAGCTTCTCCAGCCAGTCCTTGCGGATAATAATGCCCTGCCGGGAAGCCGGTCTTTCGGTATACAGGCCATAGATTCCTCCGTCCACCGAGGTCTGCTTAAGAATCGCCGCATTCAACTGACTGAGATTCGGAAATTCTGCCAGATAGGGACCAATCTCCCAAAAAGCGCCCGAGCGGATCATATTCTTGACCGGATTATAATCGGTGAATTTCACGAACGTTACTTTGCCGAGGGAGCCGGTGGTCAGTGCGGTATTCATTTTGTCCGTGTAGACGCCCTCCGGCACCCAGGTAATATCAAGCTGAGTCCCGGTCAGTCTCTCAATCTCGGCGATCAGCTCCGCTGAAGGCGTCTGCGGAAAATGCAGCGGTGCCAGAATCGAGATCGGTGCCGGTACACCCGCTGAATCGGAACGCCCAGACTTATCCCCGCTGCAAGCGCTTAACATAATGAAAGATAAGAATAGGATGAAGCACCCTGCAAGAGCTTTCTTCCTGCCCGTTAACCGGTTGAACATTCCATAACCCCCTGAAGCGTAATATTTATCTGCCTTAGAAGCCTATCTATTGAATAATGTAGCTTATGTATGAATGATTAGAGAAAATGATTATTGCGGCACCAGATGATTATTGTTATTATCCTTCGTGATGCATACACTTAAGACAGTGATTTCCTATTTCATGCAAAGGTGCTGAACGCTGTTGAAACATCTTAGCTTTCTCAGTAAATTAACTATGTTCGCATTCGCCATCAGCATCCTGCCGGTGCTGTTTATTGGTTCGTTCTCCTATTTCACATCCTCCAGTGAAATTCAAAAAAATGTTAACGAAAGCAAAAAGGAGCTCATTTTACAAATTACCTCAAATGTAGAGCATAAGCTGAATACTGTCAACCAGACCTTGAACCAGGTCGTGAACTCTTCGGTGCTGAAGAAGGCGCTGAACAACCCGCTTAGTGAAAACGATTTCATTTTATATAACGACATCCGCAATGAGATCCGCAATATGCAGTCCTTCGATACGAAGCTGGAGGATGTCATCCTGCTCAATCAGCGCCAGAACTGGATGATCAAGAATTCCGGGCTCTACCGGCTGAATGAATACCGCAATTACGAGCAGCTGACGAATCTGCTGAATGTGGAAGGCAGCTCTTCTTGGGTGCTGAACCCCTCCTCCCTGTTCTACAGTGAAGAGAGCATTAACGTGACCGGCTGCAATTACAGCATCAGCCTGATTAAGAAGCTGCCGGTGACCAAGCTGCAGAAATACGGACTGGCTCTGGCCAATATTCCGGCCTGCAGTCTTCAGGACTTCATTAATCCCGATATGCAGCCGCTGGACAGTATTATGGTGCTGGACAAGAGCGGACGGATTCTGCTGCATCCGGACCGCAAGCTGATCGGAGAGCCTGCCGCAGCGGCCGGATTCACGGGATTCGAGCAGATCGCCGCTGCCACTGAGCCATCGGGACAATTCAAGACCAAGCTTAATGAAGCCGATTACTCGATCACCTATATGCGTTCCCAGTTGAACGGCTGGATCTATCTGTCGGCCACCTCCATCAAGAGTCTGACCCGCGAATCCGGCAAAATCGGCACTTACACGGTATTTGTCTGCACGTTCATGCTGCTCTTGTCTGTGCTGCTTGCCTGGCTAGGCTCCCGGCGTATGTACACCCCCATCGAACGGCTGCTGACCCAGATTGGACTGCGCCGTCCCGGTCTGCGGGCAGGGCGTACGGATGAATTCCAGCTCATCGGTGAGCAGGTCCATTCCCTGTTCCAATCCAAGTCACAGCTGGAGAAGGAGGTCAGCCAGCATCTCGGACAGGTGCGGACCTTCTTTCTGATTCAGGCGTTCGGAGGCAATCTGAGAAGACGCGAGCTGATGGAGGAGCTGGAGCAATACGGGTACGGCAAGCAAGTCGAGGAATGGAAGACGATGGCTGTCATTACGCTGAGCATCGACTTCTCCGAGGAGAACAGCTATGAGAAAAAGGATCTCAATCTGCTGTTATTCGCAGCGCATAATATGACTCAGGAGCTGGTCTCTGCGCAGCACAGGCTAACCCCTGTGATGATGGGCCATGCCCTGGCGGTCTTAATCGGCAGCCCCGATGAGGACACGGAAGCTTTTCACCGGATGCTCTATGCGCTTACGGAGAAGCTCCAGCAGGAGATTAACGGGGTCCTGAAGCTGCAGGTCAGCATTGGGCTGAGCCTGCCGTTTCATTCGTTTGACAAAATGTCCATTGCCTACCGGGAAAGCCTGGAGGCCCTGAAGCACCGGATTACCCTGGGCAAAGGCATCATTATCCAGTACGAGAATATCAATTCAGGCAAGCATTATCTCAATTTGAACTACCCGACCCACACGGAAAATGACCTGATGGATGCCATCAAGCTGGCTGACAGCGATAAGGCGAAGGAGCTGCTGCATAAGCTGTTCAAGTGTATTTTTGCGCTGGGACTGTCGCCGCAGGAATATCAGATTCCGCTGACCCGGCTGCTGAACAATACGCTCATTATGATGCAGGAATCGGGAATTACGCTGAACCAGATCTACCACGCGGGCGGTTCCCTGTTCGAGGAGCTGACCGATCTGCATATCGTGGCCGAGATTGAAGACTGGTTCTGGACCATCGTCATCCAGCCGGTCATCGTCATCTTCCACAGCAGGCAGAACGCCCAGTATCATAATATCTCCGAGAAGCTGATCGACATCGTCCAGCATGAGTATGACCAGGATCTGACGCTGGAGGAGTGTGCTTCCCGGCTGCATTATAACGCCAACTACATCAGCAGTGTGTTCCGCAAGGAAACGCAGTATTATTTCAGTGATTACCTGACTATGTACCGGTTCAAAATGGCCAAGAAGTGGCTGGAGGAGACCGATATGCCCGTGAAGGATATTGCCTCCCGCCTGAGATACAACAATTCACAGAATTTCATCCGTTCCTTCCGCAAGCAGGAGGGGATGACCCCCGGCCAGTACCGTGACAGCTTCCACACGAAGCTTAGAGCGGTCCCGGACGATGAGTAGGCGCAGGCCCTTCAGGCGGGGTCTTGGACCTCTTCAGCTTTCTTTTTCTGATAAACCATGTAAGAAGTACAGCCAGAATAAGCAAGATTCCGCCCGCAGTAATCGCAATATTCCTGATATCCGGTACATAGACCACCAGCTGAATCGGCTCGGAATCCGCAAGGGACACATGCCAGGTTAACGTGTTGCCGTCTTGCTCGGCCGCATTATTAGCCCCGTATAGATCATAGGGAATCGTTAATTTGAAATCGGCGGAGAAGCTGCCCATCAGCAGCCGCACCAGGGACTTAGGGACATTTAAGCTGCCAAGGCCGTCAATAATCTCATCCGTGTAGGCATTCAGCTTAGGCTGGGCCACCACATCGTATTTGGTATACAGCCACCTGTCCGTCTGTCCCACCTTGGCCTCTACAATATCGAAGCCGCTGCTGCTGTTCTTCAGCTCCTCCATCGAAGCATACGATTTATGAAATTGATATTCCGTTGATTTGCCGCTTGCTGTCTTCTTCAGCTCTATGCCTGCGGCCGCCAGCCGGGTGGTTAGGAGCTCCTCCACCTTGCCGCTGACCAGCTTCTCAGCCCGGGCATCCAGCAATAGACTGAAGGCCAGATCCAGGGAGCCGTCCTTCTTCACGGTTACATGGGCCGTGCCTTGCGCGCACCCTGTAAGCAGCAGGACAAGCATAAGCATCATCAGTATTGCCTTAATTCGAGTCCCGTTCAACCTGCGTTTCTTCAACCTCTGTCCCTCCATCCGCTGACTGTTGCTACTAGCTTAACCCAACCTTGAAGAAGCAAATCTGCACTTATGGAGTCAAGCTTATCACATGCCGGGGAGGTACAGAAAGCCCCCAGCCTGCGGATATCCGTAAGCTGGAGGCTTCCATGCGCATAATCCTGTTATTTTTTCAAATGATAAGGAACGGTAGTGATAATGACATTGCGCCGGTACAGCAGATGTGCGCGGATCAGCAGACTGGACTGGTTATGCAGAATGTTATGCCAGCCCTTCTTCGGTATGAATTGAGGGACAATGACGGTCACCTGATAATTCGACTCGCTGGCCTTGCGCTGAACCGTATCTATGAACTTGGTCAATGGATGAATGATGCTGCGGTAAGGCGAATACAGCGTCACTAACCGCACCTCCGGGTGGAACTTCTTCCACTTCTCTTCGAAAATAGCGTCATCCTCCCGCTCGAACGGGATGTGGACGGCGATAATCTGCTGCGCACTCAGCGACTTGGCATACCGCAAGGAATTCTCCACCACATGGGTAATCCCTGCTACCGGCAGGATGATGATATTCCCTTCAATCGCAAGCGGGGGCTCCCCGCAGGTGGCTACCCGCAATTGGTCGGCGACCGATTCATAATGCTTGTAGATGCGGTAGAAGAACAGGATAATCAGCGGCAGGAAGACCAGGACCGGCCAGACCTGCGTGAATTTGGTCAGGAAGAACATCATCGTGACAATGAAGCTGATCAGCGCCCCGATTGCATTGATGATCAGCTTAGGCAGCCAGCCCTCCGGCTTGTGCCGGAGCCATTTGACGATCATGCCTGTCTGCGACAGGGTGAACGGGATGAAGACCCCGACTGCATACAGCGGAATGAGATGCTCCGTCCGCCCCTCAAAGGCAATGATCAGGATAATCGACAAGATGCCCAGGCTGAGAATGCCGTTCGAGTACCCCAGCCGGTCTCCGCGCACGGTGAACATCCGGGGAATGAATTTATCCTTCGCCAGATTCACAGCCAGCAGCGGAAATGCGGAATATCCGGTGTTCGCCGCCAGAACCAGAATTAAGGCTGTCGTGCCCTGCACGACATAATACATGAAGTTGCGGCCAAAGACATGCTCGGCAATATCGGACACCACCGTGACCTGTTCACGCGGAGCAATGCCGTAATAATACGCCAGGAAGACGATGCCTGAGAATAACAGCGCGAGCAGAATTCCCATCGCCGCTAAGGTTTTGGCTGCATTATTCGGTGCCGGTGCCTTGAAATTGGGGATCGCATTCGATATGGCCTCCACCCCAGTCAGCGCCGAGCTGCCTGAGGAGAACGCCCGCAGCAGCAGGAACAGGCTGATTCCGGCCACCGGTGTTCCCAGTGAGGTGTGAAGCTCCGCAGGTACTCTTCCGGTCAGCACATTGAACAGGCCCAGCCCGATCATAATGAACATCGCCAGGACGAACAGATAAACCGGATACGCCAGGAAAGAGGCAGACTCGGTGACCCCACGCAGATTCAGGGTCGTGATCAGCAGGACGAAGATGATGGCAATCAGCACATTATAAGGATGCAGACCCGGAAAAGCTGAAGTAATCGCATCCGTTCCCGCAGAGACACTGACCGCTACGGTTAGTATATAATCGACGAGCAAGGAGCCCCCCGCAATCAGACCCGGATATTTACCCAGATTCTCCTTGGATACGACATAAGCCCCGCCGCCTTGGGGATAGGCAAAGATGATCTGCCTATAGGAGAGTATCAGGGCCAGGAGCAGCACCAGCACCCCCCCTGCAATCGGAATGGAATACCAGAATGCGGCTGTACTAACGGTGATCAGCACCAGCAGAATCTGCTCCGGGCCATAGGCCACAGAGGATAAGGCATCCGAGGACAGAATGGCTAGGGCCTTGGTTTTGTTAAGCTTCTGTTCTCCCAGCTGATCGGACTTCAGCGGCCGTCCGATCAGGAACCTTTTTACCGAAGACATCATTATCACTCACCGACTTTTTTTGTAGTTATATTACCCCTGGTGCACGAATAAAATCTGGACCTATAATTGGATACAGACACTATTTTTGCTGCCGTTCGATACTACATTAATTCTTTTATCACCATCTGTATATATGCAGATATCCTAGACAAACCCCAAACCATGAATAACAAATGATATTCGCCGAAAGACACAGCAAAAGGGACCAAGCAGGCTTTCCGCTTCGTCCCGTTTGCTTATTTCAGCTTTTTTTGCTATATTCAGCCATTTTCAGGAAGTCTCAGAGCCAGTCCTGTGTAAGCAGCGTCCGCAGCAGCTCCACCTGCTCCCTGCCGATCCGGGCCGTGATTTCGGCTTCAATATTCTGCTTGATCTCCAGCATACTCCGGCAAGCCGCTGTCCCCTTCGCAGTGAGCACGATAGGCTTGTCCCGGCTGTTCCCTTCCTTAGCAGAGGTACCCACGTAACCTTCGGCCAGCAGATTGTTAATCGTCTTCTGCGTGCCCTGGCGGGAAATGCTGATCAGCCTGCTGAGCTCCGAGATGGACAGAACGCCGTGCTGCTCCAGCATCGCCAGAATATGCGTCTCCGTCTTATTCAGCGGCTCGCCGCTCATCTGGTTTACCTTGTCCCGCAGCATCTTATGCTTCTCGCTGATCATATCGACCAGATTCAACCCGCTCATATACTCCTTCATTTACAAGACCTCCATTAGAGAAATGCCGTTCCGCCTTACCGGGAATCTCTGTTGCCTTAATTGTCAACCAAGTTGACAATAATCCCTCCCACTGCTACTATAAGTGAAGTTTGATAAACTTACATTTAAGGGAGTTCGGAAACATGGGCAGCAACAAAAAAGAAGCTTTAATTTTCACCAGTATGATGTGTTTTTGCATGGTCGTCTTTATGTCTTTCTATAATGTAATTATTTCTAACGGATTCAACAGCAGGCTGTTCACGGATGTGGCTGTGGGCTTGCTCCCGGCACTTGCCGTTGCCCTGTTCTGCGATATTGTGGTGGTTGGCAGAATTGCCAAGGGCCTGGCCTTCAAAATAGTGAAGCCTTCCGCCCCCCAGTTCCGCAAAGTGCTGACGATCTCGTGCCTCATGGTCTGCGGCATGGTCATTCTCATGTCTCTATACGGCACACTAGCACACTTCGGATTCAGGGACAACTTCTTCCGTCATTACTTCTCCATCCTGGGGCTTAATTTCATCTGCGCCCTGCCGCTCCAGCTGCTGGTGGCCGGTCCGCTGACCCGGTTCCTGTTCAGCCGGATGTTTCCGGTTCGTACGGCAGCACCGGGCGTCTAAGGCTGGCGTGGACCGGTGCCGCCATACCAAAAAGGGTGTTCAGCCAGCCATGATCTCATGGCTGTGCGGAACACCCTTGTCCGGGATTCATTCTATTGATTATTTATTCCATGAAAGACAGGCGCCCGCCCTGGAGCTGTACACTGCCGCCCTTAGCATAGAAGCTTAGGCCCGAGCAGATGCCTCCAGGGAAGACCAGGCTGGTGATGGCGGCGAGGCCGTCATTGGCGAACACCTCCACCGAACAGGCATCCAGCAGGATACGCAGGCTCTTCAGGCTGCCGATTCCCCCCGTGCTCTGGAGATCGGGAAATATGTCCGAGAAGCCGGTCTCGCCGGACTGATCTCTGTGCAGGGTTAGAGTGTCTTCAGCAGCAGAGTAGATGAGTTCAGTATACTCAGTAGCTGTATGATGAATAATAAGACCGAATTCTTCCGCTTCAATCCGTGTCATGAAGTCACTTAAGAACAGAGGAATCAAGGTGCCGGAGCAGGTAGCGGTCTGCGGCTTCGACGATGCCTCGGAATCCCGGATCATCGAACCCCATCTGACAACGGTTCATATTTGGCCGATCTGGTAAAGGTCAGCGACGAGGAGCTGCAGCTGATTACAAGCGAAGCGGACCGTGATGCCGCCCTTGATATGCTGCATGAATGGGGAGCCGGAGCAGTAGCCGTTACTCTGGGCAGAGACGGCACCCTGATCTCCTCCCCGGACTCCCGGCTGCTGATTCCGAGCATCACCGTGAAGTCCATCGATTCCACCGGTGCCGGCGATGCCTTCATCGGAGCGCTGCTCTGCCGGATCAGCCAGCTGGCCCATCCGGCAGACTTCACCCGCAGCGCGGAGCTGCAGCAAGAATTCGTCACCTTCGCCAACCGGGTGGGGGCGATGGTCTGCACCAAGGTCGGGGCGATTGCCGCGCTGCCGACACTGGACGAGGTCCAGGAGTTTGCCGGGTAAGCTGCGGAGCTGCTGCTAAACCAATCTTTACCTGCTGTTTTCATCACAGACAGGGGAGCACGGCACGTAATATGATAAGCACATTATCATATGGTTGAAGGAGCAGCTTTTGCATGACGATGAAACAAGAATTCGATAATCTCATGGCGTTTGCCAAGGATTTAATTAATGAGAATCTCGGCTTTTATTATGATATCAATTATGGTTATTTCCAGCCCGAGACCCACCCGGTTGTGGACTTCATCCGGCTGATCGGCAGACGCATTCAGAGCCAGCTCATGCTGATGCCCGCGCTCTACGGGGAGGTCGACCAGATGGAGCGGATGTTCTCGGACAACCTGTTCTTTGATGAATGGGCCGAGGTTACGCTGGACGGACGGAGCTTCCACTTCCTGATGCGGCAGATTGACAACAGCAGCAGAATCATCAACCTTGCACGTGACCTGGTCTTCCCCTCCCCCTGGATTCCCCGCAAGCTGCGCGACAGTCTGATCCGCATCGGTGAAGGTACCCTGAACGGAAGCTGGCGGCAGGATAAGGATCATCAGGTTACCCTCTGGCTCCCTCTTGGCATCTCCTTCGTGGAAGGCTCAGGGCATCATTCCATAACAGCGGGGATCGCCAAGGGCGAAGGGGAGCTCTACCCCACCTCGGTGTATGACATCAGCCTTATCTACGATCACGTGTATACCGACGGCAGGTATTACTACAGAACGCACGACCATTCGATTATCTCCGAGGTTCATTTCGTGGAATGCGCCGCCATCTTTGAGATCGGCCGGATCATGGCGGCGCAGAAGATTATTTTCTGAGGGACGACATCCGTTTCAGCAAGTGCAGCTCAAACAAATCACCCTGACGGGTGAACGATGTTAAATGCCTTATGCCGCTCTTAAGAGGCTTTTCACTTTTCTCCCTCCGGCCGCTTTTAAGGAGCAGTAATGTTGCTCTTTTTGCAGGATTCCTCTATATCTTTTACGGGTTGAAGTACATTGTTGCATGATTTGCACAAATTTCGGTGTTTAGAGCAAGTTAGCGCTGAATTTGTTGCAGTTCGTGCAGGATTTCAGCATTGACCGCTTCTTTGGGGCAGTATTGTTGCATTTTTGGCAGGATTCCTCTTAAAATGTTACTGGCTGTGATGCATGGGGCCCTTCCCTCCGCGCAGCGGCACCCATTGTATTCGGTTTATCTGTGAAAATACGTCTCTTGCGATAAACGCACGGCCTACGTGGCGCTCCCGGTCCCATTGTGTTCGGTTTTAAGCATACCCTCAGCCTTCAGTCACATTCAGCATCAAAGTCATTCTACGAATCATTCAAAGAACTCTTATCCACAAATTTACACAAACCTTTTCCACAGCAGAAGGAAGCTATAGTTTCCTATACAAGCACAAAAGCCGCGATCCCGCCCAAATCGGACGGTTCACGGCTTATTCAAGTAGTAGCTCTCTGTACGAGCTGGAATTCAAGCTGCTGCTGCCCGGCTTCTGTTCCCCCCAGCTTGCCGAGAATCAGATAGAGCGCATTCTGGGCCTGTGCGGCAATCGGATTATCAATCGAGGTGATTCCCAGCGTATGGGCCAGCTCCGTATTGTCGAATCCAACAATCGCCAGCTCCTCCGGCACCTTCACCTTAAGCCTGCGGGCCTCGCTCAGTATCCCTGCCGCTACCATATCATTGGCGCAGAGGATGACATTCGGACGCTCGCCGGACCTCAGCAGCAGCTCCCGGATCAGCCCTTCGCCCTGGCGGATGGAGTGGATGCCCGTCTGTGACCAGTCCGGGTTAACCGTCAGAGCGTGTGTGCGGGCTGCATCCTGATACGCCTGTATCCGCCCGGAGGTATTCATACTGGTCGGCCTGCCCCAGGCATTGGCAATCCGCGTATACCCCCGTCCGATCACATGCTCAAGCCCCAGCATGTACCCGTCATATTGATTCATGGCGACACTCTGAATCTCCGGAAGCTCCATCCGCTGCCAGGACACAATCGGCCCGTATTTGCAATAGGAGCCAAGGAGCGCCTGATCGTTGACGCAGGTGCTGATCACCAGCGCATCAACTCTTTTGCGCCGCATATCCTCGAAGGCTTGCAGCTCTTTGGCCGGATCGCCCCCGGAGGTATAGATGATCGTCTGATATCCGTGCCGGCTCGCAGTCTCCACGAAGCTGTTCAGAAAAGGCAGCATCACCTCGTTGATCCCCTCTGTAACCATCCCGATCTGCATCGTCTGTCCTCTGGACAAGGAAATGGCATTGCCGTTCGGCACATAGTCCAGCTCTTCCATAATCTTCAGGATGCTCTCCCGCGTCGCTTGACTTACATGGGGAGAACGATTCAGTACTCTTGATACCGTAGCCTTGGAGAATCCCGACAGTTTGGCGATTTGATCCAGATTCGACATGATGGCACTCCTTACATAAATTCTGATCTTTTAAATAATACTTGACATGTAACGCGTTACAACATTTAGCATGGAATTATGGGACATATTAATAGCTTACCATATCTGACCATAACTATAAAAAGGCGGGATTATCCATGAGTACTCCATTTCCTGAAGGCTTCCTGTGGGGCGGCGCAGTAGCTGCCAATCAATTGGAAGGTGCATATAACGAGAACGGCAAAGGCCTGTCCACTCAAGATGTAGCTCCGCAAGGAATCAAGGGCCCCATCACCGAGGTGCCTACCGAGGATAATATGAAGCTGGTCGGGATCGACTTTTACCACCGGTACAAAGAAGATGTTAAGCTTTTTGCTGAAATGGGCTTCAAGGTCTTCCGCACCTCCATCGCCTGGTCCCGGATCTTCCCGAACGGTGATGAGCTGGAGCCGAATGAGCAAGGCCTGCAATTCTATGATGACCTGTTCGATGAATGTCACAAATACGGCATTGAGCCGCTGGTGACCCTCTCCCACTACGAAACGCCGCTGCACTTGTCGAAGCAGTATGACGGCTGGGTCAACCGCAAATTAGTCGGTTTCTATGAACGATATGCCAGAACGGTATTCACCCGCTACAAGGATAAAGTGAAGTACTGGCTGACCTTCAACGAGATTAACTCCATCCTGCACGAACCGTTTATGAGCGGCGGGATCTATACACCGAAGGACAAGCTGAGCAAACAGGATCTGTATCAGGCGATTCATCATGAGCTGGTAGCCAGTGCTACTGCGGTCAAGATTGGACATGAGATCAACCCCCAGGCCCAGATCGGCTGTATGATCCTCAGCATGCCAACCTACCCGCTGACACCTAACCCGGACGATGTGATTGCAGCGATGAAGTCGGAGCATATGAACTACTTCTTCGGGGATGTTCATGCGAGAGGCGTATATCCCGGCTACATGAAACGTTATTTCAGAGAGCACGGCATTGAGATTCACATGGAGCCCGGAGATGCAGAAATCCTCAAGCACACCGTAGATTTCATTTCTTTCAGCTACTATGTGAGCATCTGTGAGACGGGAGACCGCAGCAAACGCACCCAGGAAGGCAACCTGATCGGCGGCGCGCCTAACCCATACCTGAAGGCTTCCGAATGGGGCTGGCAGATTGACCCGCAGGGTCTGCGTTATGTGCTGAATATGTTCTATGACCGTTACCAGAAGCCGTTGTTCATTGTAGAGAACGGACTCGGGGCCAAGGATGAGCTGATCACCGGCGAAGACGGCGTGCCGACCGTTAATGACGACTACCGGATTGAGTACCTGAACGACCATCTGGTGCAGGTGGGCGAAGCTATTGAGGACGGCGTTGAAGTCATGGGCTACACCTCTTGGGGCTGTATTGACCTGGTCAGTGCGTCAACCGCTGAACTAAGTAAACGCTACGGCTTCATCTACGTAGACCGCCACGACGACAATACAGGAACACTGGAGCGCTACCGCAAGAAATCCTTCCACTGGTATAAGGATGTTATTGCTACCAATGGACAGAGCCTGCGGCGCTCAGGCGAATAGAATAGCCAGACCATATATAGGGTTGTCCCGAAAAGCCTAAAAAAGGCTGATTGGGACAGCCTTTTTTCTTAGAGAAAGATAACATCTTGCGTTCTTCATGCGCCCAACCGGGTTGGACTGTAAGAATGGTAGCGACAGCGGCCCATTCCGCCGGTCTTGCCTGCCCCTCCCCCGATAACTGAAGATATCAATTTCAGTTGAATGTACTTAACACAAAAAGCTGGGAAGGAGCGGAGGGGAAATTTGGAACTGTAGGAGCGATAGCGACCGCCTTTATGTTTGGATTTCTACCGCGCCCAGCGGGTTCAATCAGGAAATCCAAACATAACAGCGGCCGGAAGTCCAAATGTTCACCGCAGCGACGAGTTTAAGCTTTGCGTTACTGCCCTTCCATCTTATATCCCATCTCAGATTTATATCTTCAGTCAGCTCCTTTACCATTTTGAAACTAATTGCCCGAAAGGTTAGGATATACTAGCCACAGATGAATCCTAAGGAGCGTAACTGCAATGAACAAATATACCTTCGGCCTCAGCAGCCTCTTATTCTTAAGCCTGATCGCCTCCGGCTGTGGTACCATGAAGACGCCGAGCGATCTGCTTCAAGCCCCCGCACAGGGGAATAGCGACGGGAATCTTACCGGAATCGTCAAATCCTTTCTACCGGCCAACGCGCATTTAACGGTTCCCATCCACTCGGAATCCGGCAGTGCGATTCAATTACAGGATCTGGACAAGGACGGGCAGGAGGAGCTTCTGGCCTTCTACAAGACAGACAAAACCGATTACGAGATTAATACCCTCCTCCTCTCACAGCAGAACGGCAAGTGGACCAAGCTGGCTAACCTTACCGGAGTAGGCAGCGAATTGAATGAAGTGTCCTTCACAGATGTTACCGGTGACGGAGCGGAGGAGCTGCTGCTCGGATACGGCGGCGGGGAGGGCTTAAGCAAAGAGCTGGCGGTCTACAGTCTAAGCAGCGGTAAGCTGACCGAGCTGCTTAAGCAGCCTTACGACCAGCTGGTCCTTGGCGACCTGACCGGAAGCGGGCATACCGACATTGCCTTGCTTCAGAGTACCTACACCACAGATAACCTCCGTGAGACCCATCTCCTGTTGCTCCGGCTCAAGGACGGTACGCTGCAGACCTTATCTGACCAGAAGCTGGATGGTAATGTCATCGAAGCCCAGTTCGGCAAGGCGTCCCCTACCCGGGACGCAATCGTCATCGATGCCGCCATTGGCGCACATGCTTCCTATACTTCACTGCTGACTTGGGAAAAAGACAGGTTTACTGATATACTGGCAACAGATGATTATCAGCGTACCGCGCTCGCAGCAAGCAAGGATCTGGTGCTGTCTCCGCCAGCTGTCTCTCCTGAGCTGCTTGGCAGCAGCAGTATTGCAATTAAGGACTACCCGCAGTCCAGCCTGGATGTGAATAATGACGGGATCTTGGAATTCGGCTTCCTGGTGCCGCCAGCCGGTACGGAGAGCATGGCTCCCTTGGCGACCCCATTCATCACCAAATATTATCAGTGGGACGGACAGACCGGCCTGACCTTCGTGCAGGAGCAGTTCGACCGCTGGGGCTTCAACTTCCGTATTCCCAAGTCCTGGGCGGGCCAGACCCTGCTGGAGGTTCCGGGAGAATCACCCCAGCCCTGGGAGAAGCTCCAGTTCAGCTACAAGAATACCGGGTCTGCTGTGAAGGCTCCGCTGCTGGAGCTTCGCCTGCTGACGAAGAAAGCCTGGTCTGCCGCAGAAGTCCAGCTGAAGGCTGAGAATAGAGAGTATAAGCTGCTGTATGAGCAGGGGAACTCTAACAATGACACGGAGCCTACTCTATTCGTTGCCGTAATGCCTGCAGCGGATGCCGCCGGCAAGCTGCAGGGGGCCGATCTGCAGAATTATAATCAGCTGAAGCTGACACTGGATGAAGTCGTTCAGCTGGCCGGCATGCCCCAGAAGCCGCGGCAATAAGAAGGAGAGCTGTTCATGAAAGTGCTGATACTGGAAGATGAGAAGCCTATCCGTGATCTGCTGTGCATCAACCTTAAGCGGGCAGGCTTCGAGACCGCGGAGGCTTCTACCGGTGAAGAGGCGCTGCGCATTGCAAGAGAGCAGAGGGATTTTGACATCGCGATTCTCGACCTGATGCTGCCCGGACTTAGCGGGTTCGAAGTGTGCACCCTTCTGCGGACACACTTCCCCCGGCTGGGAATCATTATGCTCACCGCCAAAAGCCAGGAAATCGACAAGGTCATGGGCCTGGAATCCGGCGCAGATGACTATGTGGTCAAGCCCTTCAGTCCGGTGGAGCTGGTTGCCCGGGTTCGCTCACTCTACCGCAGGATGTATCCGGGAGAAGCACTGCCGCAGGAGAATCTCATCGAGCTTGCGCCTTTTACCCTAATGCTGGATGAACGGAAATTATTGAAGGACGGGCAGGATATCCCGCTGACCCCGACCGAGTTCATGATCGTTAAGCTGCTAATGGAACAGCCGAACAAGGCCATGAACCGGGATGATATTCTGACAGCCGTATGGGGGCAGTACTTCATGGGAGATCTTAAAATTGTAGATGTGAACATCAGCCGAATCCGCCAGAAGATCGGACAGGAGTCCTCCGGGCCGCAGTTCCTCGAGACCGTGTGGGGATTCGGATATATTTGGAGGGGCTAATTGTGCTGAAGGGAATCAGGTCCAGACTTATCGTCTATATTACCCTTATGCTGCTCCTGATCGTGCTGCTGCTGGAGGGAGTGTTCATCGCTGCTGTCCACTATTATTATCTGGGCAGTGCGATGGAGACATTGAATACAAGGGCCACGACTTCAGCGACCTTTTTCAATAAGTATCTGGAGAGTTATAGCTTGAATGAACGGGCGCGTTATATTCTGGAGAATCTCTCCCCTGAGGAGAGCAGTAAGGTGGAAGTGCTGAGTCCAGCCGGGCATGTGGTCATTAATTCCTTCGGCTTCTCCAGTACAGAGCAGGTGAGTACCCCTGATGTGAGAGCAGCCCTGGCCAACGGCAAAGGAAGCTTTCAGAGCATCAAGCCAGTGAACGGGGAACGAATTATGGCAGTCTCTATCGCGCTGAAGGAGTCGGGGAGCACGATCGGCTTGCTGCGCTACTCGGTTTCAGCAGAGCCTTTATATAACGTTATTCTCAAAATTGCGCTGAATGCAGCCATCGTCGGGCTGCTCGTTATTGGATTCGGCTTCATGCTCAGCCTGATTATCGCCAAACGGATCGTAGGGCCGATCCAGCAGCTGACCGGGGTCGCCAAGGAAATGGCCACCGGTAATTTTGCCGTCCGGGCAAAGAGACGGTATGACGATGAAGTCGGCACCCTTGCGGTAACGCTGAATTATATGTCGGAGGAGATCCTCAAGAGCGAGAAGCTCAAATATGATTTCATCTCCTCCGTCACCCATGAGCTGCGGACCCCGCTTACCTCCATCAAAGGCTGGGGGGAGACCCTGCTGGTTGGTGATCTATCGGATAAACAGGAGACCCTGCAGGGTCTTGAGGTTATGACCGGGGAGACAGACCGGCTGATCGGCCTGGTGGAGGATCTGCTGGACTTCTCCAAATTCCAGGCCGGAGAGATCCGCATTGTGCGCCAGCCGTATGATCTTAGAGGCCTGCTGGAGGATCTGCTGCTGCAGTTCAGATACCGGGGGCAGACAAAGCAGATCCGCCTCTACGCCGACCTTCCCGATCAGCCGCTGCCGGTGGACGGTGATTTTAACCGGTTGAAGCAGGTGTTTGTCAATTTGCTGGATAATGCCTTCAAGTTCACCCCTGCGGAGGGCGAGGTCCGCCTTACAGCCGTACTCGAAGGCGAGCGGATACTCGTCACAGTCGCCGACAACGGCGAAGGTATCGAGACTGAGGATCTGGCACAGCTTGGCACCAAATTCTTCAAAGGCCGCTCCCGCCAGTCCGGAAGCGGCCTGGGCCTCGCCATCTGCAAAGAAATTATCGAGCTGCATGACGGGCAGCTGCGAATCGAGAGCGAATTCACCAAGGGAACCACAGTAATTGTAGAGCTGCCGCGTTACGAGGTGGAGCAGCATTTTGCCTCACCAGTGTAGCTCTAGCTCTGTATCCCGCTGTGCTTCTATTACTCTACCCGGGCTTGTCCGCTCCCTCGCGCGATTTCCACAACTGGCTTAGTCTCTATAGAGACGTTACCGGCCACGGCTCTGGAGATCATACAGGAGGCTTCAGCCTTATGTGCCAGCCGCTCTGCCATCTTCAGCTGTGCCGGTGCCGCACCAGCCTGGAGCACAATGCTAGGCTTGTGAACAATCTTTTCGTACGTGAACACATTATTCGTGACATCTACTGTCGCTTCAGACGCTAAGGTCAGCTCCTCTGGAACAATCTCCGAACGCTCCAGCATTGCGGCCAGGGTAATC
This sequence comes from Paenibacillus sp. FSL R7-0302, assembly GCF_038006885.1. Lineage (NCBI taxonomy): Bacteria > Bacillati > Bacillota > Bacilli > Caryophanales > Paenibacillaceae > Paenibacillus > Paenibacillus sp. FSL R7-0302. The sequence continues at coordinate 377,924 of NZ_JBBOWB010000001.1, read as the reverse complement.
AGGTAACAGGTCGCTGCTGCACCCAGCAGCATCTCATCCGGGTTCGTGCCGGTTCCCGGTCCGCCCATCTCCTGCGGAATCGATATAACCGTCCGCAGTCCGCCCGCATCAATATGCCCTTCGCTGTTCCGTCCTCCATTCCATACCGCCTTCAGGTGAAAAGGATGCTTCATCTCACTCCGTCCTTTCTTTTCTTCATATCAAATAAGTACTATTCTCTTGTGTCACTCCTGGGGCTAGATACGCCCGATCCGTCTGGTCTCCAGCCGCTGGTCTGCCTGCCTATACACATGGCAAGTCATCTCCGTCAGATTCACCAGCCCAAGCGACCTTTCTTCAAGTATCGGGTAGGTATTAGACCCCAGATCGCAGTTCATCCTGACGCCGTCACCATAGATCCGTTCAACCGGCGTATGCCCGTGAATCACCGGCCTGCCATTCGTTAAGGCCAGGAGCGCTTCACGCGGCTGGCGGTAGAATTCATATTCTGTCATCCATAGAATCTCCCGGCTCTGCTCCTCCAGAGGCTGCTCTGTATACAGTCCGGCATGTGTATATACATATTCATCATCCTCAAAATACAGCGGCAAAGAATAGGCCCATTCCATCAGCTCCTGCCGTTGTTCCGGGTCGGGATAAGCCTGCTTCAGGCTCGCCAGCGTCTCTCGCCTGCCATGGCTCAGCCAAAGCTTGTCTCCGCTTTTTATATAATCCCCCATCATTTCTTCATGATTGCCAATCAGCGCATGGACCTGGCCCGGATGCCGCTCTGTAAGCTGCTTAAGGTAACCAAGCACTCCGGCCGAGTCCTTGCCCCGGTTGATCATATCTCCGCCGATGACCAGCTGGTCCTGCGCCCAGTTCATTCCAGACTGCCGGAGCAGAAGCTCCAGACCCGTCTTATCGCCATGGATATCCGTTATGAAGAATTTGCGCATGAACTCCCTCCTTCTACAGCATCCAGTCTATCTTTATTGCAGCTTAATCTCTTCAAAAAGCCCCGTCTGCGGATCAGGCTGATCCAGGTGTCCAGCCTCGTTCGCTGGACCGCTTCCACCCAGATATTTAACAAAGAGCGCCTCAATCTGGGCCATAGTGGCCGGCTTTGCGGAATCCTGCAGTTCATATCCAAGCTGTCCGTTGGGCTCAATCGTCGCTGTTTTGACATCGCTGAGCCTGGAGATGCCCTGTCCCCGCAGGCTCATCTCCAGCTCATCGACGGTTAATCTCAGCTTCCGCAGATTCTTAGGCTGAAGCTGTCCCTCCGCAATAACAATAACCGCAGGCCCCTTGATCAGCCGCTCCAGAGCACCCCAGCGGACCTGCAGCCATTCCACTACAATTAACACTATGATGAATACGGCTGCTGCAACTATGGTAATCAGAATACTATGATCGGCGATCGGCTGCACAATAATCGTCCCAATTGAGATCATGGCGATCGTCGTAGGAATCGTCATCTGCGAGATCGATTTGCGGCCGGCCAGCCGCAGCACCAGCATCCCGACAATGATCAGCACCAGCGCCTTCCAGATTTCGCTCCAGATTTCATGCATCGCTCCGTCTCCTTTTGATAGTAGATAGGCTAGCTTTTGTCTTACAGGAGGCGAATATGCATCTCTAGAGAATCGGAGCCCGGCACACGCCCGCCGGAATCCCCAACCGGTTGTAATGCTGTTTGATGTTGACAAGCGCATGGCCGCTGAACACCTGCGCCACTATGTCCTCCAAAGGTCCAGCCTCCACCTGCTCCTTCCGCAGCAGACGCTCCACCGCGCTCTTGATCTCCAAGGGGTACAGATTTCCGGCCACACTGGAGAGACCATTGCAAGGGCCTGCGGCGAAATTCTCCACAAGCCTCATATCCCCTGCTGCAAAAAGAATGAACCCCTCCGGATACTCTACTCCCACATGCCGCTGCAAATCGCCTGTTTCTTTGTAGCCTACAATATTCGGGTGGCGGCGGATTAACGTGTACAGCGACTCCGGCGCCAGATCGAATCCGGTCCGGCCGGGATTATTATACAGCGCTACCGGCTTGCTCGTATGGCTAAGCAACTCCTCCACATAAGCAACCGCCTGTTGCTGCGTAGGCCGGATGTATGGCGGGAAGCCAATCATAATGGCATCGATTACCGATGTCTCCAGCGCCTGAACCAGCGTTACCGCGTCCCGGGTTCTGATGGCAGAAGCCCCGAACACCAGCTCTATCCCCTGGAAGCGCTGCTGATTGAAGTACTCAATGATCTCCAGTCTCTCTCCGATACTCAGCGAATGCTGCTCGCCAGTGCTTCCCGAGATCAGCAGCGATTCGATACCGTTCTGCTTCTGGTAGGCGACAATGGCTTCGAATCCTTCTACATTCAGACCCTCATCACTGTGAAAAGGTGTAGGGATCGCTACATTTAATCTTTTCATATTACACTCCTTTTGGAATAGACCTCGCATCTTCTAACTCCAATGTAACAAAAAATCCTGATGAATCAAGAAATACTTGATCATCAGGACAGATTCAGTTCTATAGCAACACGGCTTCCCGCTTATTTAGCCTTACCGGCAGGCTCATAGATCAGACAACGCAGCTGCTTACCCGGATAGCGTAATTCCGCATTATATTTGCTGCCGTCTTCCAGCAACAGATCCACGGCCACCATCCCGCGTTTATTGTTTACCTCGGTGTTCGTGAGATACGCCTTCACTATCTTTCTTTTCTCTCCCTGCTTGTCCTTTACAATCCGGGTAGCTTCCTTTATCCAGCTGTCATCCTTCTTCATGGCAGCCGCTGCTGCCGCGTCGATCGGGGTTCTTTTTATAATAGAGTTAAAAGCTGTTGTATCTACCACCACCCCGGTGTCAGGATCGATCTGTACACTATATTGCCAGTATTCCTGACCTTGTCCAAGCAGAGTAAGCGACTTATATGGTGCAGAATGAACCGACCAAAATGAGGGGATGCCATAACCCGGTTCATGCAGCATAACATTTGTTTGCAGCTTAGAGATATCGGCATCGAACAGCTTGCGCACACTTTCAGCCGCCCGTGCCTGTACTTCAGTCTTGCTGAATTTCTCCGGTATGGCCACGGCAGGAGCAGTTATATTACGTTTGGATGACAGAAGATTAAGCCGGTAGTACCAGTCAATCATTTGCAGCAGCTCTTCATCCGTCCAGGTGCGCTCCGGTTGATGATACGTATTGGTCTTTATATCGAGATACAATTCTCCTTGACCCGCCTCTAGCGGCAAAGGCTTCTGCGGCCGCACACCATCATATACATACTTATCCTCCAGCACCCGCCTGCGGTTAATCTCCGCATCGCTCATCGCCCGGCCTGAAATATGGGGATCGCCTGGGAGCTCTAGATAGTCGTAGATTTGCTGGATTTGTTCCTCTGTCATCTGCTTCAGCAGCAGATCATCATTCACGGTAGATACCGGCACGGGTGCCTCCACCTTCAGTACAGGAACATCGCTTCCTGCCGGACTTGCCTTAGCACTGACCTGAGCTGCCGTACTGTACTTCGCGACGACTGCTGAGTTCGCCAGACTGGGGACAAGGAGTCCGCTGAATGCGAACATACCGCCTGAGCATAGGACAACTGCCATAGTAACAGACCACTTTTTCTTGTTCAATTGTATTACCTCCATCAGGATTCAGGATATTAACTCTATCCATAGCTTAATCCCGGGATATTATAGAGTAGAGGAGCAGTTGTTATGGAGTTGTAAAATAGCTTCACACAGTAGAGCTTAAAAAAAGCCGGATGCTCGTCCCCTCACCCGGAGCAGATAGCAGCTCAATTCTGGCATGATGCGCTTCAGCAATCTGGCGGCATAGAGAGAGACCCAGACCTGCATGGCCATAGGACCGCGAACGTGAAGGATCTGCACGGTAGAACGGCTCAAATGCCCGCCTGCTCTGCTCTTCTGTCAATCCACTCCCGCTGTCCTGTACTTCAAGCACCCCTGCTCCGTCCTGCTGATAGGCCAGCACACGGATCGTATGCCCTGGCCGGGACACCGGAATCGCATTCTCGATCAGATTCACCAGCAAAGCTGCCAGAAGATCAGCATCTCCCCATACGGCAGGAATGGAGCTATTCAGCTCCAGCAGTAATCCGTTATCTGTTACCCTCTGCTGTTCGGTCTGGGCCACTGTGTCGAATAGCGAAGCCACGTCTACCTCTGCCAGCATCAGCGGCTGATGCCGCAGAACGGACAGATCCAGCAGTTTGAAGGCCAGATTCTTCAGCCTCACGGTTTCACTAAGAATATAATGGCCCGCCTTGACCTGATCCTCCTGATCTATGTTAGCTGTGGTCAGCAGCTCCGCGAATCCCTGTATACTGGTCAGCGGTGTCCGCAGCTCATGAGCCAGATTATCGACCATCCGCTGCTTATCCTCAGCCATGCCTGCGAGATCGCTCATCCGCTGCTCGATCACTGAAGCCATCCGGTTGAAGTTTACGGCCAGCTCCCCGAATTCATCCCTGCTGTTCAGCTCCACACGGTTGGAATAATCGCCTTCGGCTATCGTCTTCGTTGTCTCCGACAACAGCTTGAGCGGCTTGGTCAGATGCCGGATCAGAAGATAGAGCAACCCCACGAGGAGCGGACCGACAATCCAGTTAATCATCACAAAAAAACGGTTAAGCTCCTCCTGCTGAGCGTACAGCCCGCTGATATCGCGCTTGTATACCAGCTCCAAATGTTGATAGGGAGCAGGGAGCGGCATCGCTAACGTCATGATATGTTCTTCCTGTGCTGCACGCTGTTCTTTCTCACCAGGATAGAGCAGCAGTCCATCATCCCGCAGCTCCAGCTCTATCCCCTGCTTACGGTAGTGTTCTCCATAGGACTTAGCCACACTGACCAGCAGTGCCGGGGTAAGAGAGACGCCTCTTGCCCGAATGGAATCCAGATTCTCATAGATATTATTCGTAATTAGCAGCTGTTCGCTGGCCGCACGTTTGCTCTCACTGGCCATGTTCAGCTGCCAGCTTTTTTTCATTACCATCACGACACTTACATCAAGTGCCGCTATAAACAGCACCAGGACAGCAAGGAGAATCTTATGCCAGAACCGCATGGCTAGACCTGAACTTCCAGCCGGTAGCCCAGCTTGAACACGGTTTTGATCCGTTCTTCCCAGCCCAGTTTTTTGCGCAGCTGCCGGATATGTACATCCACGGTACGGGTATCACCGGCATAATCATAGCCCCAAGCCAGCTCCAGCAGCTTCTCTCTGGAAAGAGCAATATTCCGGTTGCGAATCAGCACTTCAAGCAGCTCGAATTCTCTGGCCGTCAGATCCACCAGCAGCTGTTCCACCCACACCTGACGCTCCTTGAACCGGACTTCAACCTCATCGCATACAAAAGCAGAGGCAGCCTGCTCATTCCTCCGCAGCACAACATTAATCCGGGCCAGCAGCTCCAGAATCTCAAAGGGCTTGATAATATAATCATCCGCACCCAGCTCGAATCCCCTGATCCGGTCTGAGAGTGCATTCCGGGCCGTAATCAGAATGACCGGAATCTTAAGCGGAGCAATCTGCTGCATCACCCCGAACCCGTCCAGACCGGGAAGCATGACATCCAGCAGGACGAGATCCGCCCGTTCCTTCTCCAGCAATTCCGCAACCTCTGAGCCGGTATAGGCTTTGGAATACGTATGTCCCACCAGCTTAAGGTTCATAGTTATTAAATCATTAATCGCCTGTTCATCCTCAACAACAAGTATATGAGCCATCTATCGAATATCCTCCTAACTCTGTAGCCACAGGGTACCCGTACACAGGTAACCTAATCTTAATCATACCAGATTCCAGAGCATCCATAACCTATAAGCCGAACCTGACCTTACACACCCGCCTGCCAAAAAATCCCGACGAATCAAGAACTGCTTGATCGTCAGGACTAGTTAGTTCATTGAACATAAGCTTCCCGCTTATTTTCCCTTATCGGCAGGCTCATCAATAGGCGTTCTTATCGCTGCCAAATTAACTGCTCTCGTATCCACAACCACTGTGGGCTCCGGTGCTTTCGGGACGACAACAGTCTCTACCACTACCCTACTCTCTACATGTTATAGAGTAGAGTGACAGTTGTTATGGAATTGTAAAAAGAAACAGGGCCTCTCTGCTTCCCGGGCAGTGTCCAAGCTTTCCCGAAAATACAAAAAGACCACTGTCTGAGAATCAACAGTGGTCTTGTGTGCTTGGCAACGTCCTACTCTCCCAGGACCCTTCGGTCCAAGTACCATCGGCGCTGGAGGGCTTAACGGTCGTGTTCGGGATGGGTACGTGTGGAACCCCTCCGCTATCGCCACCAAACGGGCATTTACAGCGTAAATGCTTCAGGAATTTGATTCCTGAAAACTGAATCCGAAACGAATTTGTGTGTTTAGTGTGTTTGGATAAGCCCTCGACCGATTAGTATTGGTCAGCTCCATGCATTGCTGCACTTCCACCTCCAACCTATCTACCTCGTCGTCTTCAAGGGGTCTTACTAATTGGGAAATCTCATCTTGAGGGGGGCTTCACGCTTAGATGCTTTCAGCGCTTATCCCGTCCGTACGTAGCTACTCAGCCATGCTCCTGGCGGAACAACTGATGCACCAGCGGTACGTCCATCCCGGTCCTCTCGTACTAAGGACAGCTCCTCTCAAATTTCCTGCGCCCACGACAGATAGGGACCGAACTGTCTCACGACGTTCTGAACCCAGCTCGCGTACCGCTTTAATGGGCGAACAGCCCAACCCTTGGGACCTACTTCAGCCCCAGGATGCGATGAGCCGACATCGAGGTGCCAAACCTCCCCGTCGATGTGGACTCTTGGGGGAGATAAGCCTGTTATCCCCAGGGTAGCTTTTATCCGTTGAGCGATGGCCCTTCCATGCGGTACCACCGGATCACTAAGTCCGACTTTCGTCCCTGCTCGACTTGTAGGTCTCGCAGTCAAGCTCCCTTATGCCTTTGCACTCTGCGAATGATTTCCAACCATTCTGAGGGAACCTTTGAACGCCTCCGTTACTCTTTAGGAGGCGACCGCCCCAGTCAAACTGCCCGCCTGACACGGTCCCCGTACCCGCTAAGGGCACTAGGTTAGAACCTAGATACGATCAGGGTGGTATCCCAACGGCGCCTCCGCAGAAGCTTGCGCTCCTGCCTCACCGGCTCCCACCTATCCTGTACAGATCGTACCCAAATTCAATATCAAGCTGCAGTAAAGCTCCATGGGGTCTTTCCGTCTTGTCGCGGGTAACCTGCATCTTCACAGGTATTAAAATTTCACCGGATCTCTCGTTGAGACAGCGCCCAAGTCGTTACGCCATTCGTGCGGGTCAGAATTTACCTGACAAGGAATTTCGCTACCTTAGGACCGTTATAGTTACGGCCGCCGTTTACTGGGGCTTCGGTTCACAGCTTCGGGTTACCCCTAACCGCTCCCCTTAACCTTCCAGCACCGGGCAGGCGTCAGCCCGTATACTTCGCCTTGCGGCTTCGCACAGACCTGTGTTTTTGCTAAACAGTCGCTTGGGCCTTTTCACTGCGGCCCCCTCGGGCTATTCACCCTACCGAGGCACCCCTTCTCCCGAAGTTACGGGGTCATTTTGCCGAGTTCCTTAACGAGAGTTCTTCCGCGCGCCTTAGAATTCTCTTCTCGCCTACCTGTGTCGGTTTGCGGTACGGGCACCTTCTCCTGACTAGAGGCTTTTCTTGGCAGTGTGAGATCATGACCTTCGCTACTATAATTTTCGCTCCCCATCACAGCCCAGCCTTACGATGTGCGGATTTGCCTACACACCAGCCTCACTGCTTAGACGGACATCCATCAGTCCGCGTCACTACCCTCCTGCGTCACCCCATCGCTCATAGCGGATTACGGTGGTACAGTAATTTCAAACTGTTGTCCTTCGACTACGCCTGTCGGCCTCGCCTTAGGTCCCGACTTACCCTGAGCGGACGAGCCTTCCTCAGGAAACCTTGGGCTTTCGGCGGATCAGATTCTCACTGATCTTTTCGTTACTCATACCGGCATTCTCACTTGTGTAGTGTCCAGCGCTCCTTACGGTACACCTTCAACCCCTACACAACGCTCCCCTACCCCAGATACAAAGTATCTAGCCATAGCTTCGGTGGTGTGTTTAGCCCCGTTACATTTTCGGCGCAGAGTCACTCGACCAGTGAGCTATTACGCACTCTTTCAATGGTGGCTGCTTCTAAGCCAACATCCTGGTTGTCTGTGCAACTCCACATCCTTTCCCACTTAACACACACTTGGGGACCTTAGCTGATGGTCTGGGCTGTTTCCCTTTTGACAATGGATCTTAGCACTCACTGTCTGACTCCCGGCAAGAAGTAAATGGCATTCGGAGTTTGACTGAGCTTGGTAACCCTTGCGGGCCCCGCACCCAATCAGTGCTCTACCTCCACCACTCCATTCACCGAGGCTAGCCCTAAAGCTATTTCGGGGAGAACCAGCTATCTCCGAGTTCGATTGGAATTTCTCCGCTACCCCCACCTCATCCCCGCATTTTTCAACATGCGTGGGTTCGGGCCTCCAGTGCGTGTTACCGCACCTTCACCCTGGACAGGGGTAGATCACACGGTTTCGGGTCTACGTCCACATACTCAGTCGCCCTATTCAGACTCGCTTTCGCTGCGGCTCCGGCTTCTCACCTTAACCTTGCATGTTAAACGTAACTCGCCGGTTCATTCTACAAAAGGCACGCCATCACCCATAAAGAGGGCTCTGACTTTTTGTAAGCACACGGTTTCAGGTTCTATTTCACTCCCCTTCCGGGGTGCTTTTCACCTTTCCCTCACGGTACTGTTTCACTATCGGTCGCCAGGTAGTATTTAGCCTTAGCAGATGGTCCTGCTGGATTCATACGGGGTTTCACGTGCCCCGCACTACTCGGGATCCGTCTCGGAGAGAACACAGTTTGGGCTACAGGGCTTTTACCTCTATCGCGGGCCTTTCCAGACCTCTTCACCTACTCTATTCCTTTGTAACTCCATGTGAGACGTCCCACAACCCCAAGAGGCAAGCCTCTTGGTTTAGGCTGTTCCGCGTTCGCTCGCCGCTACTGACGGAATCACTATTGTTTTCTCTTCCTCAGGGTACTTAGATGTTTCAGTTCCCCTGGTCTGCCTCTGCGTATCCTATGTATTCAGATACGAGTAACTGCGAATTACCACAGCTGGGTTTCCCCATTCGGACACCCCCGGATCAAAGCTTGCTTACAGCTCCCCGAGGCAGTTTCGTTGTTCGCCACGTCCTTCGTCGGCTCCTGGCGCCTAGGCATCCTCCGTGTGCTCTTAGTAGCTTAACCAATGCGTTTTCCCTAAGGAAAACCGCTTAGCATCGCCATTAATTCAAAACTTGTTTACACAAGTTCAGCTTAAAGGAATGTTCTAAAACGCAAATTCGTTTCGGTATCCAGTTTTCAAGGATCAAGTTGAGAGCTTAAACTCTCAAAACTGACCAACGAGTGAGTAACTAGCCGACCGGCTAGATTTAAGATTTGAATGTCTTCATTGCAGAAGACGATTCTCCATAGAAAGGAGGTGATCCAGCCGCACCTTCCGATACGGCTACCTTGTTACGACTTCACCCCAATCATCTACCCCACCTTCGGCGGCTGGCTCCCTTGCGGGTTACCCCACCGACTTCGGGTGTTGTAAACTCTCGTGGTGTGACGGGCGGTGTGTACAAGACCCGGGAACGTATTCACCGCGGCATGCTGATCCGCGATTACTAGCAATTCCGACTTCATGCAGGCGAGTTGCAGCCTGCAATCCGAACTGAGACCGGCTTTGCTGGGATTGGCTCCACCTCGCGGCTTCGCTTCCCGTTGTACCGGCCATTGTAGTACGTGTGTAGCCCAGGTCATAAGGGGCATGATGATTTGACGTCATCCCCACCTTCCTCCGGTTTGTCACCGGCAGTCACTCTAGAGTGCCCAGCTTCACCTGCTGGCAACTAAAGTCAAGGGTTGCGCTCGTTGCGGGACTTAACCCAACATCTCACGACACGAGCTGACGACAACCATGCACCACCTGTCTCAACTTTCCCCGAAGGGCACCTGATGCATCTCTGCTTCGTTAGTTGGATGTCAAGACCTGGTAAGGTTCTTCGCGTTGCTTCGAATTAAACCACATACTCCACTGCTTGTGCGGGTCCCCGTCAATTCCTTTGAGTTTCAGTCTTGCGACCGTACTCCCCAGGCGGAGTGCTTACTGTGTTAACTTCGGCACCAAGGGTATCGAAACCCCTAACACCTAGCACTCATCGTTTACGGCGTGGACTACCAGGGTATCTAATCCTGTTTGCTCCCCACGCTTTCGCGCCTCAGCGTCAGTTACAGCCCAGAAAGTCGCCTTCGCCACTGGTGTTCCTCCACATATCTACGCATTTCACCGCTACACGTGGAATTCCACTTTCCTCTTCTGTACTCAAGTCACCCAGTTTCCAGTGCGACCTCAGGTTGAGCCCAAGGTTTAAACACCAGACTTAAATAACCGCCTGCGCGCGCTTTACGCCCAATAATTCCGGACAACGCTTGCCCCCTACGTATTACCGCGGCTGCTGGCACGTAGTTAGCCGGGGCTTTCTTCTCAGGTACCGTCACTCCGGTAGCAGTTACTCTACCGGACGTTCTTCCCTGGCAACAGAGCTTTACGATCCGAAAACCTTCATCACTCACGCGGCGTTGCTCCGTCAGGCTTGCGCCCATTGCGGAAGATTCCCTACTGCTGCCTCCCGTAGGAGTCTGGGCCGTGTCTCAGTCCCAGTGTGGCCGTTCACCCTCTCAGGTCGGCTACGCATCGTCGCCTTGGTGGGCCGTTACCCCACCAACTAGCTAATGCGCCGCAGGCCCATCCCCAAGCAGCAGATTGCTCCGCCTTTCATTCTCTCCTCAGGAGAAAAAAGAAATTATCCGGTATTAGCTACCGTTTCCGGTAGTTATCCCAGGCTTGAGGGCAGGTTGCCTACGTGTTACTCACCCGTCCGCCGCTAAGTCTGAAAGGAAGCAAGCTTCCTCTCAAACTCCGCTCGACTTGCATGTATTAGGCACGCCGCCAGCGTTCGTCCTGAGCCAGGATCAAACTCTCCAAATTGGTATTTAGAAAGAGCGATTGCTCATTTTGAAACATCTGACGAGAATTTACATTCTCTCATTTTGGATCTCACCGAAGTGATTTCCGATACTCACTCGTTGTTCAGTTTTCAAAGATCAAGCTCGTTGTTAGCGACGATTACCGCGTCACCAGCAACTTTTATAATATAACATGGATCAAACAACTATGCAACTATTATTTCAAAAGTTCTTGCTGAAGCAATACCATCAGCTCTTCCGCAGTATCCCAAACCAGCGGACGTATCTCCTGAAGATGGATCCTTAATGTATCTGCCTCATCGCTTCTGACCGTCCAGATTACCGGAATGTTCAGCCCAAGCGCATAGCCCGCTGCCAGATACACCTCAGATGACTGGCCTGTGAGGTCCGCAATAACCAGCTTGCTGTCCGCCACAGGCACCAGCGAATTCGCAGCTTCGTTCTTGCTGGCAAGCAAACGAGGGAAATAGCCAAACTGCTCGATTTTGGCCCACAGCTTGTCCTGCCATTCCGCCTGCAGCTTCTCATCATCCGGCAGAAGAACCAGACATTGTTGTAAAATCCGGCCTCCTGCGTTTGCAGAAGCTTCCTCCCACCCCATAGGGGTCAAAGAGAAGTTCATACCTTCCCGGACTAACAGATTCTCATTTTGCAGCCTGTCAATAATATAGACCAGCTCCTGCAGATTGGGAGAATACGTCAGATTGTAGCTGCGGGACAGGGGATGAATCACTACGGGCTCCCCGGGGCCACTAGAATGCCTATACAGATACTGCAACAGCCGGTCCCCTTTATCCTCAGCCGTTACCGGAATACCCGGGGCATTCACAATATCCTCCAGATCGCTGAACGCAAGGATCACCTTCTCGCCACAATCCGTCTTTTCACGGATATAACCTGAGATCAGATGCAGCATGTCCCGCTTCTGCTGGAACGAGAGCGCCAGAATTGATTCATAGCTATCTCTAAGCAGACCGTAGCTTCCGCCAGGAGAGCAGGAGCAGTCGATATACTGATCGTACTCGCCGTCTGCTGTAATGCGGACAATCTGATCGCAGAATGCACAATGTTTCTTTTGCATAATCTTCACCTCTTCAGAATAGCAGTCCCCCTACCTTACCAAGAATGTATTGAAAAGTGGACCGGAAATTCCTTCCTACCCGACAGCTTGACATGCCTGATGCCAAGGAGATTGCCGAAGTTGATCATCGGAGTTCTCCACATTTTAATTAAACTGCCAGCAGCTCAAGCTTAGATTACCATACTGATAACTCCGGTGAAGCAGCTGCGCATTACGCCCCGTGTCTCCCGCTCCCATAGCGATGAACAGCGGAATAAAATGCTCACTCGTTGGGACCGCCATCTCCGCATAAGGAGCAAGCTCCTCGTATTGGAACAGCGCTTCTGTATCCCATGCTTCCACCTTCTCCTGAATCCAATGATCGAACTGCTCGGCCCACCCGTTGATCTCATCCGAATTCCAGTTTAACCTCCGCAGATTATGAACGGTTCCCCCGCTGGCGATGATAAGCACATCCTGTTCACGCAGCGCCGCCAGCGCCTTGCCGATCTCATATTGCCGGGCATTAGACAGATCACGATTCACAGACATCGCCACAACCGGAATATCCGCTTCCGGGTAGAGGAGCTTCAGCACTGCCCATGCGCCGTGATCTAGTCCTCTTTGTTCATCCCTGACATTCTTCACCCCTCCCGCGGTCAAAAGCTTCTGAATCTGCTCCGCGAGAGCCGGATCGCCATGTGCCGGATACGTCATCTGGTACAGCTCGTCCTGGAACCCGCCAAAGTCATAAATGGTATCATACGTTGCCGCCGCGCCCACGGACTGCACGGATTCCTCCCAATGAGCCGAGAAGAGAACGATGGCTTTCGGTTTAGGCATATGGTCTTTGAACTCTTTCAGCAGCTTGGTGTAGGCATTATCTTCAAGGACAATAGATGGAGCTCCGTGAGCAAAAAAATAGGAAGGCATCATCGATAATCACTCCTTTTTAATGGTTAATCCGGCGTCCTGCTTGAGCCACTGCAAGAAATCATGCTGGTTCTCTTCAGTTACGCCATGGTCGGACGGATATAGTCTGAAGGTCAGCCGTTCGGTTTGCCCCTCCAGATAGGCGGCAGTCTCATGTCCAATGCGCGGCGGGAACACCGAATCGTATTCACCATGCGAAGCGAAGACAGACACGTTCTTCAGGCTACGAAGCTTGTACTCCGTTTTCACAAATTCGGGAATATATCCATTCAGTGCGACAATCCCCTTCAACTGCTCCCCCATCGTAAGCGCAAGCGTCATGGACAGAATGGCCCCTTGGCTGAAGCCGAGCAAATAACGTCTGTCCGGATCGACCGGATACTGCTGCGTTGCATAGTGAATGAAAGCCTCAAGATCGCTGACAGCTTGGTCAAACATCTCACGGATGGGGTTGCCCAGGCTTTTCAAATCATAATATTGATACCCCGTACCCAGTGCCAGATTCCCGCGAACCCCGATAATAATGAACTCCTCAGCCAGCGGCGCCACCAGACCGAACATATTGCGCTCATTAGAGCCCTTGCCGTGAAAAGTAAAGATCACCGGGTACTTCCTGCCTTGCTCAAGCCCATCCGGTAAATGAATATTATATGAATACTTAGGGTTCATCTTATCTTCCTCCATACTGAAGTTCCTCGTTTAAATATTAGTTATAATAATATATTTTCTATATGAGTAATTTAACGCAACCCACATTGACTTGTCAATCATGAAATTGTTAATATGAAAATAAGTTTAGTATTACAAATATTACGAAGGTGTGATCCTATGGATATCGGTGCTACAATACGGGCAATCCGCAAGCGGAAAAATATCACCATCGCGCAAATATGCGACACTACCGGCCTCTCCCAAGGCTTCATGAGCCAGGTCGAAACCAATAAGACCTCACCTTCCATCGCTACACTGGAGAATATCGCCCAGGCTCTGAAGGTTCCGCTTGCTTATTTGCTGCTAAAAAAGGAAGAGCGCATGCAGATTGTCCGCAAGGATGAACGGAGAATCACCACCAGCGGCGCAGCTGAGCTAAAAGTCGAACACCTCAGCTCCACCCAAAATGTACGGATGTCGATCGTCGAGTTCCCTCCCGGTGCCATGATCGGCGATGCCCCCCATGCGCATGAAGGACAGGAGGTCCATGTCGTCATTAAAGGGACTATCTATGCGCAGCAAGGGGAAGACGGAGCCGAATTTACCGAAGGTGATTCCTTTAGCTGGAATGCCTGCACCCCCCATTCCGTCAAAAATACCGGAGAAGACACCGCGATTGTGCTGATCTCCATCTACACCGAAAGCGAAAACGGACAGGATGTCCTCTGAACATTCAAAAGCCCGTACTCTGGCCGGATAGGCGGAGTGCGGGCTTCTTTTAATCACATATTCACTATCTCATTATATTCAGCATGCTTCTCAATCTCCGTCACGATCATCTGCTGATTGATCTTTTGTATCTTATAGGCCTTGGCCTGTTCTCTGGAAGAGATCACTTTATACCCATCATCTTTATAAATAATGGCGCAGTGATTCTCAATGGCTACGCCAGTTGTATCCATTCCCTTAACCATTTCCAAGAAATCTGCCTCGCGGTTGTCTTCATTATAATGAGGACAGTGAATCCCTGGTAATATCCCCATCGCCTGCAATTTGATATAGATCCATTCTCCATTAGTATCGAACGCCTCTGTGTCACTATGACCGTATTCGTACCAGCAGATCGAACCCGCACTCATTCCTGACAACACAACCCCCGAGGCGTACGCTTGCTTCAGCAAAGTATCCACACCATGCTCCCGCCAGATGTCCAGCATCTTCCTCGTATTACCGCCACCCACATAGATTAAATCGGCGGATAAAATCATATTTTCTATTTCTTCTGGTGCATATGTATTTTTCGTCAGCAGCAAATGCTTAATCTCACACCCCAACCGGTCACCATATACTAATTGAAAAGAGTCACAATATCCTTCCGCATCCATACTGGCTGTAGGGATGAACAATGCTTTGGGATTCCTTTTATTCGTTAAACCTACAATCGTTTGATCGATTGCCAAAGTCTCTAATTCGCTAATCTCTCCTCCGCCAATCGCCACAATAATCCCCATATTCATCACTCCTATTCATAGTATTGAAGCTGAAAAAGAATACAAAAAAGCCCCGGATGCATTACGTCTTATTCAGACACACCGGGACTGACTCTGTTGTGAAAGTTATAAAGGTTGGTTAAGATAATTCCCCCGCTGCCGCATCCCCTCAAACAGCAGGATCGTTGCAGCCATCGCGGCGTTCAGCGATTCGGCACGGCCGGCCATCGGGATGAGGATGCTTTTATCGACCATTGCGGCCGTCTCCGGGGAGATCCCCTGTCCTTCGCTGCCGATCAGCAGCCACTGACTGCCGTGAAAATCATGGGTGTAGCAGGAATCCTCGCCCGTCAGCGAAGTGCTGACAAGCAGCGTACCACGCTCCCGTGCCTGTGGCAGAATCGTGCCGAGCTCTCCCTCCACTACGGGGAGATGGAACATCGAGCCCATTGTGGACCGGATGGTCTTGGGATTGAACAGATCGGCGCAGCCCTGGCCGAGGATTACGCCGTCCGCGCCCGCCGCATCCGCGCTGCGGATGATAGTGCCTACATTGCCGGGGTCCTGGACCCCGTCCAGCACCACAACCAGGCTGTCCGGCTTCGCCAGAATGGCCTCTATCCCCTTCTGCTCCTTCCGCACAATGGCGAACACCGGCTGCGGGGTACCCGTGCTGCTGCACTTGGCAACCACCGCCGCCGATACGCCGATGACCTCCATGCCCTGTACGGCCTGAAGCAGCGGCTTCAGCTCAGACGGCATCCCTTTATCGAGGTCGTACGCTAGGCATTCCACATCCGCTTCGGCTTGCAACGCCTCCTGCACTAGATGAATGCCTTCTACGATATATTTGCCGGACCGGTCACGGTGCTTCTTCTCCTGCAGTCCGGCCCATTCCTTCACCCGCGTGTTCTGCGGCGACATAATTTCCATAGGGTCCTACCTTTCTGTTGCTTACAGATTCCTATTGATAAGCCATTTCCAGCTTCGTCAGATTATCCTTCCGTCCGACAATGACAAGGACATCACCCTCGGTCAGGCGGTCCTCCGCTCTGGGGGAGATATTCATTTCCTCGCCCTTACGGATCGCCATAACATTACACCCATATTTGGCGCGTATATCAAGCTCCTGCAGGTTCTTGCCCAGCATCGGTCCTGAGACCTTCATGTCCAGAATGCTGTACTCCGGTGACAGCTCGATGTAATCGAGGATGTTCGGAGAAGCGAGATGATGCGCCACCCGCATCCCCATGTCCCGCTCCGGGTAGATCACCTTATCTGCTCCGATTTTACCCAGCACCTTGCCGTGCAGCTCGCTTTTGGCTTTGGCGATAATCGCAGGTACGCCCAGATCCTTCAAAATCAGCGTTGTCAGAATGCTGGCCTGAATATCCTCACCGATGGCAACTACCACCACATCGAAGTTACGGATGCCAAGTGCACGCAGCGCCTCTTCATCCGTGGAGTCTGCAGATACGGCATGGGTCACAATATTGGAGATTTCCTGGGTGCGCTGTTCATCTGCATCAATGGCCAGCACCTCATAGCCCATCCCGCTGAGCGCCTTGGCCACACTTGAACCGAAGCGGCCCATGCCGATGATGGCATACTGTTTTTTTGCCATTAAGCCTTGTCCCTCCCGCACGTATAATACATCTCACACAGTATAGCATAAGCCGTTATAAACTTGAATGTTCAGCGCTCCCGCAGGGCACCTTATAAGAAGGCTGCTTACCTGACTAAGCCCCTGCTTTCGAAGTCAGTTTTGCGATGCTGATTCAGGAAGCAGATGCTCACAAAACTTTAAGGAGGCCGATTATGCCAGTCACCCTTGATTTGCGCCAGGCCATCATTCACAAGGTGCACGGCCAGTCCGAAGAAGGTCTGCGGGAGGTCATTGAGAATTCCGTAGACGGGCCGGAAGCCGCGCTTCCCGGACTGGGTGTCGTCTTTGAGATGATCTGGAAGGACCTCGACCCTGCGAAGCAGGACCGGGTTCTCTCTATGCTGCACAGACATCTGGACAAGCTTACCCCAGGGTCCATCACCTCGTAGAGGAGACCCATCCCGTCAAAAACCTCCGCACCCCACCATGCTGCTGCACAGGTGGAGCCGGAGGTTTTTTATAGCCTAATCGTACATATGCTTAACTGCTCATCCTGCTTCTATTACACCCTTCAAGGCGCAGTCTCCAGGAACTTCGCGGTCGGATTCTTCTCCATCGCGGTCCGCATGGCGTATTCGTTCTCGAACAGCACTACGTAATTACCCTTCTTGTCCGTAACCAGAGTGGAGTTGATCCGGAACTTACTGGCATCCGGCTTGTTCTCATCCACGATCCAGCGTGCGAACTGGTAGCTCATCCGCTGCAGCTGCACATCCACGCCATACTCACCCTTCATGCGGTATTCGAACACCTCGAACTGCAGTTGTCCGACTACACCCAGCAGAATGTCATCGAAGTTGACGGTACGGAACACCTGGATCATGCCCTCTTCGGTCAGCTGGTCAATCCCCTTCTGGAATTGCTTCGACTTCAGCGCATTCTTAATGGTGACTTTGGAGAAAATCTCCGGCGAGAAGGTCGGCAGCTCATCGAATTCAATATCTCCGGCCTGGCTGAGCGTGTCGCCAATCCGGAAGATGCCCGGGTCGAACAGACCGATAATATCCCCCGGATACGCCTCTTCCACAATGTCCCTGTCCTGGGCAAGGAACTGCTGCGGCTGGGAAAGCTTGATGTCCTTGCCGGCACGCACATGCTTCACACTCATTCCACGCTGGAACTTGCCGGACACGATACGCAGGAAGGCGATGCGGTCACGGTGTGCGGGATTCATGTTCGCCTGGATTTTGAATACATAGCCAGTGAATTTCTCATTCGTCGGTTCTACAGCACCAGCTGTACTGCGGCGTGGTTCAGGCTTCGGTGCAAGCTCCAGGAAATTATCCAGGAACGTCTGTACACCGAAGTTGTTGATAGCACTGCCGAAGAATACCGGAGTAATCTCCCCGCGCAGCACCTTCTCATAGTCAAACGGATCGCCCGCTACATCCAGCAGCTCCAGATCCGCGCATAGCTGATCATGCAGGTACTCCCCCGCCATCTCCCGGATAATCGGGTCGCGGTAGCTCTCCACCTTCTGTACTTTAATTACGGAATGGTCATCGCCCTGGAACAGCTCGACCTGATTCTTCATCCGGTCATACACGCCGCACAGCTCACGGCCCATCCCAATCGGCCAGTTCATCGGCACCGAGCGGATGCCCAGCACATTCTCCAGCTCCTCCATCAGATCAAACGGGCTGCGGCCTTCACGGTCCAGCTTATTAATGAAGGTGAAGATCGGAATGCCGCGCTTCGCGCAGACCTGGAACAGCTTGATTGTCTGTGTCTCCACACCCTTGGCTACGTCGATCAGCATCACCGCGCTATCAGCCGCAGTTAGCGTACGATAGGTGTCTTCACTGAAATCCTGGTGACCCGGAGTATCCAGAATGTTCACCCGGTGGTCCAGGTAATCAAACTGCATCACAGAGGACGTAACCGAGATTCCGCGCTGCTTCTCAATTTCCATCCAGTCACTGGTGGCGTGCTTGCTTGCCTTACGGGCTTTGACTGTACCTGCCAGACGGATGGCACCTCCGAAGAGCAGCAGTTTCTCTGTCAGTGTAGTTTTACCCGCATCCGGGTGGGAAATAATCGCAAAGGTTCTGCGTTTGTCTACTTCACTCTGAAGCTTATGGTCCGTTGCTTTATTCATTGCACATATCCCTTCATCTATAAATTCATGCTTACTTCTGCCTCTATTGCCGGATCGATCAAATCGGACTGCTATTCATGGATTCAGATCCTTTCCTTAGAGATTCAACGTCTATTTCTTGAACGTAACGTTTACCATGTATAGGATCATCTATAGCGCTAGGCTTAGAAATCTTTATGTTGAAAGCATCCTTCTCAGTATAGCAAAATCCGGCAGAGATTATCTACAAAAAAGCGCCTGTAGTGAAATATCTTGTAATATAAATTCACGATTCAGCAAAAAGATCCCCCCGCAACGAGATGCAGGAGGATCTGTAACAGTTCTTCTTCAGGGACTAGCGGTTAACCTGCCAGACCACATTGTCTTCATCCTGGCCGTTGACCGGCCACCAGTGGAAGCCTTCTCCGGCAAGCAATTGGTCGGCTTCAACCGGACCCCAGGAGCCCGCAGGATAGGAAGCCAAGTCGTTGCTCTCTTCCTTCCACGCCTTGGCAATCCGGTCCACGAAGGACCAGGCCGAGGACACTTCATCCCAGCGGGTGAAGTAGGTGGAATCGCCGCGTGCAGCATCATGCAACAGACGCTCATACGCTTCCGGCGAGTTGATGCCGATCATGCAGCTCTGGCAGAAATCCATGGCCAGCGGCTGAATCTCGGATTCCGAGCCCGGCTTCTTCGCATTGATCTTCACGTAGATGCCTTCCATCGGATTGACACGGATGACGAGCAGGTTCGGCTCGAGCTTGTGCTTCTGGCCCAAGTAGACGTTGGTCGGCATTCCTTTGAACTCTACAACCACTTCGGTGGTCTTCACAGGCAGGCGTTTGCCGGTACGGATATAGAAAGGAACTCCAGCCCAGCGGAAGTTATCCACGAACACACGGGCTGCGAAATACGTCTCTGTATTCGATTCCGGGTCCACTTTGTCTTCCTGGCGGTAAGCCGGAAGCGTCTTGCCCTTGTAGAGACCTTGAGTGTATTGGCCGCGAACTACGTTCTCGCGGACTTCATCAGCGGTCGCGTAAGGACGCAGCGAACGTAGAACCTTCACCTTCTCATCACGGATATCTTCAGCCAGCAGACGGCTAGGCGGTTCCATAGCGATCATCGTCAGCAGCTGCAAAATATGGTTCTGGCCCATATCGCGCAGCGCCCCCGCATGATCGTAATACCCGCCGCGTTCTTCCACGCCCACCGTCTCGCCGAGTGTAATCTGAATGTTGGCGATATGCTTGTTGTTCCACAATGGCTCAAAGAAGGCATTGGCGAACCGGATCACTTCAATATTCTGAACCATTTCCTTACCCAGGTAGTGGTCAATCCGGTAGATCTCCTCTTCCTTGAAGACTTGGCGGATCTGTTCGTTCAGTTCCTCAGCGGATTCGAGATTGTAGCCGAACGGCTTCTCGATGACCAGACGGTTCCAGCCTCTGGCCTGCAGCATCCCGCCTGCCTTGAGGTTGAAGGATACGCTGCCGAACAGCTCAGGCGCAAGCGCCAGATAGAACATGCGGTTGCCCGGAATATGGAACTTCTCTTCCAGCCGCTCCGTCTGCTCATTCAGCTCACGGAAGCCGTCAATATTATTGATGTCGAGTGACTTGTATTCAAAATGCTGTACGAACTCGTTCCATTCCGCAGCATCACCTGCCTGATAACGGCAGAATTCGCGGATGGATTCCTTCACATCTTCCCGGAATTCATCCTGGGTGCGGGGACGCCGAGCCACGCCAATGACCGCAAAATCTTGGGTCAGCTTGCCTTCACGGTACAAACTGTAAATCGCCGGAAAAAGCTTACGCCGGGCCAGATCTCCGGTTGCCCCGAAGATAAAGAATACAGCACCGGGTGTATGCAGTGCATCAAGGGTTTGATTTTCAGCCATGGCTCCTCATCTCTCTGTATGTAATATAGTTGACATTCATTCTCATCGCCTGGTATGAAACAACATACGACTATAGGCGTGATGTCATTTTATCATAATTGCACGGAGGATGCCATCACATTCCTGACAGTTTTTCTCGGGATTTCGCACTTTTCCATTACTCTTTCTTATGCCTTCACCGGATTACGCTTATATTCCTAGCATCTCACATCTTTTCTTGCCAAGGAAGTACACCACCATTATAACGTCACAACATACATCCAACAATTCAAAGCCTAATATTCTATAGTAATAAGAGGGAGTCCGATTGTCACCCTATTGCTGTTATCCTTGTCATTTTTATGTACAGCCATTTGCATGCCAATCTTATGGTCACCGCTGTTCACGAACCGTTTGATACCTGGAACCGCATAGGATCGGCTGATCGTGGACACATCCTCATAACTTTCTACTGCATGCAATCCACTCTTTTCTGCTTCAATAGTACCTTCAATTGCTGTAATTGCCTCCCCAGGTGATTCCAACGACGAGGCTGTGCCCTGTAAAGATGCGTTCCATTCTGGCGTGATTCCAGCCGCCATCATCAGTTTACCCGTTTTCTCTGCCGCATCCTGAGACCATTCTGCCTTCAGCGGATTCTGGGTTTCGAAGGTTACAAACACATAACTTCCACCCTGTTCCAGATTAGTCCAGAGCATGGATAGCTTGCTGAAATCACCTTGGGAAGCAGCGGCTCTATACGTCATATACCCATCCTTATCACTTCTGGCAACCTTTCCGAGACCAAGCTGTTCTGCCAGCATGGTGGCATTCTCTTCCGATTCATCGCTATCCCCGCTGTATTGTCCCTGCCATTTAAGGACAACACGTAACGTTGTACCTGGAACTATTACCTCTTGCCCAACTGATGATAACAGAGACAACGACTCCGGCAGACCGGCAAAAACTGAAGATTCAGAATCAGTAGCTGATGATACTATGGCTGTGAGCTGTTTATCTCCACTACGGAATCCGGCCAGCATAAACAAAGTTAGACAAAGACAAAACATCAGCAGTGCCAGCTTCCCTTTATCTTGACTGCAACCCCGATCATTCTGCTTCATCTATTCATCTTCCTCTCACTGACTCTAGCAATCTACTACATAGGATAGCCAGAAACAGTAGAGGGTATACGCAGAAAACACATTTTTGTTAATAAAGATTGAGGACTGCTGATCAGCCATTGTTGGGTTTTGATACCGCTAGATATACCTTCCATGTTAACCTGTAAATAAACAAAGATTAGCTCGATAGTTTTCAAGTTCTGGGAAAGGCTGGATCGAGATCCACACCAATAATATTCAAAACAACAAAAAACAATACATAATTACAGAGGCTGGAAAGGAAAGTGCATTGTTAGAATTAAAAAGACTTCATTCACTCTACCAGTTAGGACTTCAAACTATTGAGGAGGCTGAAACATGAAAAAAAGTGTCTTTAAAGTCTTTATTAATGCTCTCGAAAGTCAGGAAAAATGGCTTAATTCTATGGTAACTGATGGCTGGCGGCTGGTTCAGGTTCGAGGGTGCTTTTACAGTTTTGAAACCTGCCATCCGAGAGAGTATGTTTACAGAATACAGTTTGTAGCCGATCAGTCTATTCAGCAGTTGGACCAATATAAAGAATATTTAGATGACTTAGGTTTAACTCATTTTTCTCAGAGCTTGAACATCGGGAAGTTTGCGATAGGCAATAAGCGTTGGCGTCCCTATGGGAAAGGAGCTACTTCATTTGCAGGTTTGCCTGGAAACATTAATTCCGAGCTATTGATTCTGGAAAAAAAGAACGACGGAACTCCCTTAAATATTTTCACTGAACGAACGGAAGCGATTCAGTATTACACCAAAATAAGGAATGCCTTTGCTATTGCCTCAATTCTTCTTGCACTCACCTTTTTCGTAAGCAATCCTTCACTTTATTCCCTTATCGCAGATTTATATGAAAACGGCACTGCGGATTGGCGGATTTTTTTAAAATTTTTAATCTTCCTCCTACTTGTGCCTTTCTGCTGGACTGTGTTTACCTTCACCCGTAAAATAATAAACATCAAGCATGAGAGTCATACATACGAATAGCTTTATCATAAATAAAAAAACAGACCACGGTATCTTGAGCATACCTGGTCTGTTAATAAATTCCTATTGTTATAGTAAGTAAACTCCTACTTAGCTTACTCCGCCAGTCCATTCTTATATGCATAAATAGCCGCCTGGGTCCGGTCTTCAACCCCCAGCTTGGCAAGAACATTCGTGACATGGAATTTCACCGTCTTGATTCCAATAATTAATTGATCGGCAATATCCTGGTTGGATTTGCCCTGGGCTAACAGCTTCAGCACTTCCATCTCGCGTTCAGTAAGCTCTTTGTAAGCCGGTGCCTCTCCTCTTGCATTGGAACGGAACCGGTTCATCATCTTGGAAGCCACCTGCGACTCCAGCACTGACTGGCCTCTGGCGGCTGCCCGGATCGCATCAGCGACTTCGCTGGCCCGTGAGGTCTTAAGCAGGTAACTGAAGGCTCCCGCTTCAATCACCGGATACATCTTCTCATCATCTAAATAACTGGTCAACACAATCACCTTGCAATCCGGGTACAGCTTCAGCAGCTGTCTAGTCGTCTCGATTCCGTCCATGCCGTCCATGACCAGATCCATCAGCACCACATCCGGTGTATACTCCTGGGCCAGACGGATGCCCTCTTCGCCGCTTCCGGCTTCACCTACGACCTCGATTCCATCCTCGGTGCCAAGCACCGCAGCAAGTCCGATCCGGACCATCTCATGATCGTCTACAAGCAGGACCTTGATTGCTTCCGCTTCATCTATCTCCATGGTTACAACTGCCCTCCTATTCATTGACTACCGGTACGGTAATATCGATCCGCATTCCTTTGCCGGGGGCGGTGATGAACTGGATCGAGCCCCCGATCTCTGTGATCCGCTCCTGCATATTCGACAGCCCGTAGGATGTCTGTTTGCTGTCATCCATCTCGAAGCCGATTCCGTCATCACGCAGCGTCAGCCGGACGGTGTCGCCGCGGCGGTGCAGGCGGATCTCCATCTTCTCCGCTTTGGCATGGCGCAGCGTATTGGAGATCGCCTCCTGCACAATACGGAATAAATGATTCTCCACGCCCTTCAGCAGCTGTACGCCCTGATCCATCTCGAACACAATATCAATCGGCACCTTGATCTTCAGTTCCTTAATCAGCTCCTGGAGACCTTCCTCCAGCCCCTTGCCTTCCAGATACACAGGTCTTAGATGCAGCAGCAGTGCCCTCATCTCCGACTGGGCTACTGCTGACATCTCCTCGATCAGCGCGATTTGCCGCTGTGCCTTGTCGAAGTCCTTCTCCAGGGTCCGGCCTACTGCCGTTGCCGTCATGGAGATGGCGAACAGCTGCTGTGATACCGCATCATGCAGCTCCCGTGCCAGCCGCTGCCGCTCCTCGATAATTGCCGTAACCCGCGCCTGCTCGGCAAGCTTCGCATTATTGGTGGAGAGCCGCTGCAGCGTGTTCACCTGATTCTCCCATTTGCCGCTGATCCGCCCGAGCTGTTCCCCGAGCCGCCCCAGCTCATCATTGCCGAGGTCCGGCATGGCCGGGGTGAGATTGCCTTTCTCCCAGGCGACCAGGGTGGCCCGCAGTAATTCCAGCTTGCGCTTGCTGCGGAAGCCCTGATAGAAGCCGTACCCGATTCCGAAAGCCAGCGGCAGCAGAATCAGCGTCAATCCTGTCCTTACGCCAATCCGCCAATCCTCGAACGGCCGTAGTAGCCCATATGTATACATAATATATGCAATAACGAGCAGCATGAACAGAGAGAACAGAGCTCCCTCACCCATACTGCGCGTTACCATGTTACTGCTTTTTTTGTCCATGCCGGGAGCTCTCCCTTCTCTCTTGGTCTAACATACTCTTAGGGGAAGCGTATGTCCAGATCCCCCATCAGATAAGAAATGTTAAACTTCACTTTATGCTCGCAGCTGTCATAGTTAGGTGACTTCCAGTTCAGCCGGTTCAGCATCCCCGTATCGCGGTTACTGCCGGTCTCAATCGAGCCGAACAGCACGAATGCCTCAATCTCCACCCCGTAATCCTCAGACAGCAGGATATCCACATCACCAAAAATCCCCTGATACAGCATAATCGTCTCCTGCTCTTCCGCCATGGCCAGGGAAAGATCCACATCCACCTCACCCAGCACATGCCAGGCGCTCAGGCTGCGCATCACCCAAGGCGAGAGATCCCAGTCGAATCGGGAAGAAAAGCTTTGCTTCTGCACAAACCCCGCCTTGCGCTGCATTCTTTTCGATTTGACAAAGAACATCCCCAGCGAAAGCAGGCAGATGCCAAGCACCAGCAGCAAATGATCCAGCAGCAGCAGTACCGCTCCGACTCCCATTAGCTTATAGCCTTGCTTGACCCTGCCCGACGTCGTCCGGTAGATTCCCAGCAGCAGGAACAGGAGTGCGACAATGGAGAAGAAGCCGAGCCATTTGCCAAATATCATCAAGCAGCCTACACCAATCAATCCGATGGCAATCAAACGGTTCCGTTTATCCATTTCCGCACCTCCTGCGCAGCATATCAATTCTTATATTTGAAGCAAAACTGACCTCATAAGCATTAGCTGAAGTATCGCGAAGCTACATCTTCAACATACTGCATCCGCTACAAAAGCCATACCGGTATGGAGAATCCATACCGTATGGCTTTACCTTGATCAGCATATCATATCCGGCTGTTCTTTAGGAACAGGGATTATTGTTCTTTTTTATTCAAAGGAGGGGCTGCTGGAGTTGAGTTCAGCTTGTTCTTGAGTGCGGCAAGCTGCTCCTCTACTTTCAGTTCCTTCTCAGGATCTACCGGCTTAGCATATGCGGTTGCCGAAGGACTATACGGAGCGCGCATGACATCTGCTTCCGCTTCAAGCTGCATGATCTTTTCTTCCATACGGTGGAAGCCAAGGGAGGCACTTCCGCTTTCGATGGAATGTACGCTGCTGATCTGGGACATTTGCTTCTTGGCCTTAGCCATCTGAGCGCGGGATACCAGTTCATTGCGTTTGTTGCGCATTTTGTAGAACTCATCCTTCATATCATGAAGCTGCTGCACCAGTTCCTTGGCCTGTACTTCAGCCTGTGCGTGAAGCTCGCCATACTCGGTAAACTTCTGGTCGAAGTAGATCTTCTCTTCCAGCAGCTTACGGGTAACTTCCTCCTGCCCGTTCTTCAGCGCAAGCTCAGCCTGTGCCCCGCGTTGTCCGGCTACCTTGGCAGCTTCGTCCACACGCTGTTTCATACGGCGTTCATTAGCCATTTGCTTCGCTACCGTTACTTCAGCCTCATGAATCTCAGCCTCCATATCGCGCAGATACTGATTCAGCATCACAATCGGGTCCTCTACCTTATCCAACATATCATTTACCGACGCCTTAGTCATATCTTTAATCCGTTTGAATACTCCCATAATTTACACTTCTCCCTTCTCGTATTTAGCAAGTTTTTGTTTGAGCTCTTCCACTTCTTTTTGCAGTGCCTTCTTCTCGATATCCTTCATCATGGCATCCAGGCCAGAATCGGGAGCTGTGTGAGCACTTGCCTTGTCATAGCTGGGATTGTAGCCCGGCTGTCCGCCATAGGGGCCATATCCCTGAGGTCCTTGGTGAGGAGCCTGTGGTCCGCGGCCATATTCAGGTCCGCCGGAGTAAGGTCCGCCGTACGGGCCACCCGGCCCACCCGGTCCGGGACCGAAGGGATTGTACTGGTTAGGCTCCTTGGCAATCACCATTGCTGCGATAAAGTATACGAGGATTGTAGCTCCACCGCTAAATGGAATACTGATCACCAGCAGAATCCGGAACAGTGTAGAGTCAATGCCGAGAGTCTCGGACAATCCGCCTGCCAGCCCAGTCATTACTTTGTCTCTTGTTGAACGATACAATCGGGTCATACTACTACTCCTTTCTGCCATCATTGTTCAGCTTCTCCTTTAGACGGGCCATTTCTCTTTCGAGTACGGTTGCCACGGTCTCTCCGGCCTGCACCGCATATTCCTGTCCCATCCGGCGCAAGTCGCTCAGGCTTTTGGCTTCAAGCTCCCAATCGTTCATCTTGTCTTCCAGACGGCCGAACATTTTGGGAACATCTCCGCCGCCGCCATAAGCACCGGCTCTTTGATTCATGCGCTGCTGCAGCCGCAGCGACTCCATCCGTGCTGCATAGAACTGGCGTTTGCTGTATACCGTCTGATACTCCATTTTGAGCTCGTTCAGCTGGGATTCCAGTTCGAAAAGTGATTGCTGGCTCGTCTCCAGCAGCCCGCTGTATTGCTCCAGCTTTTCCTCGTGGATAATTTTCTCCTGCAATGCCAGCTTGGCCAGATGATCTTCGCCTGCCTTGAGTGCGAGGAGCGCCTGCTCTTCACGTTTGTTCCTCATGGCGGTGGCCTGATTCACCTGCTGCTGCAATTGCTTCGTATGAGAAGCGTACTGCTGGTACAGCCGTTCGGCCTCCCCGATCTCTTCACGGGTTGAATGTAGAAATTGATCAATCAGCTTCACCGGATCTTGGCTCTGCTCCAGGCGTTCATTCAAGTTGGCTACGGTGATGTCCCTCATTCTGCGAAAAACACTCATGATTTCCTGCTCCCTCCCTGCTTCTTAATAAGTATGGACTGTGTGTATTAGTATGTTCTGCTTTGTTTGCCCCTCAGTACCGAGATGCCCCACACTACCAGAGCAATACCCAGCAGCGGACCGATAATCCAGGAAAGCTTGGAGATCAGGGACATGACACCGATGAACAGCACCACCCAGCCGATAATCTTGCGGCCGCTCTTAATTCCGTAGTATCCGAGCACAACCAGCACTGCCGGGAACAGGATACCGAAGATTCCTGAAATCAAGTGAGGCAGAATGCCAAGCAGCATTACCGCTCCGATTACAATCAGCGCAATCGCAAGTCCGTTACCTTTGTTTCTTTGCATTTGTTATCACCGCCTTTCGCTGCTCTCTTTCTTATACCCTTATTCTAGGGCAATCCCGCATCTTTCAAAACAGACTGTGGACGGTTTTATGTACTGGACCTTAGTCGGGGATGGTTGCAGGACTGGGAAGGTCTAGCCAATGCTCGTCGGTCGAAGGGCTGCATGCACATGGGGTAAAGGCATACCAAAAAGCCGGATGCTCTGTTAGAGTACCGGCTGTTGATACGTCCTTACTATTAGTGTAACGGCCGCTGCTGCGGTTGTATATCAAGCGCTGCTTGAGTAGCCGCCGGCTGTGGCTTACTTCGGAAAAGAGTTACCAAAACCACAGCCCCGATAATGATCACGGCTGCGATCAGGGTGTTCAGGGTAAGCTGTTCGCCTACCAGCAGCCAGCCAAGCAGCACAGCGACTACCGGATTAACGAAGGCATATGTGGAGACGAGGGTAGCGTCAGCATTCTTAAGCAGCCAGATATAGGCTGTGTAGCCGACAATGGAGCCGAAGGTGATCAGGTAGGCCAGAGCCAGGTACGAGCGCATAGAAATGCCAGAGATATGAAGTGTGGACCAGTCGCCGGTAAAATAAGAGAAAATCACCAGCAGCGCGCCTCCCGTTAGCATCTGCGCCGCTGTCGCCATCAAGGGTGAACCCGGCATGGTCGCGCTTCGGGAATACATGGACCCTGCTGCCCAGCTTATGGAAGCTGCCAGCACGGTAATAATTCCGATCAGATCGGTAGCGGTCCCCGTCTCTCCCTTCCCCGGCTGGAAGACCAGTACGGCGATACCGAGCAGTCCAAGAACGATTCCTGCGATAACTCCGGTATTCGGCCGTTTGCCGCCGCGCCCAAGCCAGCCCATCAGCATCATCCAGACAGGCACTGCCGCCACGATGAGCGAAGCGATGGAGGAAGAGACTCTTTGCTCTGCCCAGGCCACAACCCCGTTGCCCCCAAGCAGCAGCAAGGCGCCGACAATCGCAGAGGCACGCCATTCACGCCCGGCCGGACGCTTCGCTCCGCTTACTCTGGCAATGAGGTACAGGACCACACCTGCCGTGAAAAAGCGGACCCCTGCCATCAGAAAAGGCGGCATCGTCTCGATGGCAATCTTCATGCCGACATAGGTGCCTCCCCAAAATAAATACACAAATAAGAGCGCTATTCCCACCACGTACACCGGGTTAGCTTTTTCTTTCGATTTCATCCCGTCTCGTCCCTTCTTCCCCAAAAATAGATATGCCGCCGGTCCGGCGGCATCTGCCCGAATATGTAATTGCCTTCTACTATCCTCATTCTATAACATAATCACTCCAATATATTACTAAATGGTATAAATCTGAGTTCAGAAGGATGAATTAACAGCGTTAACATCAGCTAAGTCCCATTCGCGCCAATCAGCTACTCCGTCTTCTCTCCTCCCGGCAGCCCGCCGCCGAATATCGCCCCCTCCGCAAGCCCCGACACGAACCGCTGCAGCCAGGCATAGTACTCGGCCGCATGCTTCAGCTTCTCCAGATCTCTGAGGCAGGCCTGCCGCTCCTCTTCGGGTGTGTCTGCTGCATGGGCCAGTGCCTGGAGGCCCGGGACCCCGGCTCCCATCGCTTCCTGCATCATATCGATCTCCCGCTGAAGCTTCAGGGTGAAGAAGTTCCGGAAGGCCTCGAAGAAGTCGGTCTCCGCTGCGTACAGCTCCTTCCTCTCGCGCTTCTCGGGAAGCTTCGTGACCATCCGGGAGGCGATCAGGGAGCGGACTCCGTAGCTCATATTGCTTTTACTCATATTCATGACCTGCTTCATTTCCTCCAGCGTCATCGGCTTGTCCTCGAAGAACATCACCCCATACAGCTGCCCGAAGGAATAATTCGCTCCATATAAATCCATGGTCTGTGCTATGGCATCGATCACCGGGCCGAGCAGCTGCTCCCGGGGCGAACGGTGCAGATTTTCCTCGCCGAATGCGGCCTGCTTCATCAGGTGGCACCTCATTTTCACATAGAATCGTTCTCTCTACCTTACACAATACCGCAGCTTTACGGCAATCATCCTACAAATTTTACAGAAAATCCGAACGGGCTTTACACCCGCTTAACCACAAGCCTGCCTCATGAGTGTACAATTTTTTTTGAACAGAGGAGCTGTCCTCTGCATTATACCGCATCAACCAATGTGGAGGAAATGGAGAATATGGACGAAAATGACACGTTCAAAGTTATTCAGCGGCTTGAAGCCCGTGCTGTTCACTCTGCCGGCCATGATCCCGTTCGCCGTGTTCTGGCTCACGCCGCTGCTGTATGTGCTGTATCTCAGCTTCACGGAATGGGATTTCATGAGCCCGGAGAAAACCTTTGTCGGCTGGCAGAACTATACCGATCTGCTGGGCAACCCGGCTTTTTACAAAGCGCTGAGGGTGACCGTTCTCTTCTGCCTCGGCAGTGTGCTACCGGTGATCCTGCTCGGACTGGGTCTGGCCCTCCTCATGAACAGAAAGCTGAAGGGCTCAGCCCTCTATCAGATCCTGCTATTCTCGCCTTGGGTGACACCGACCGTCGCTGTGTCTATCGTCTGGTCCTGGATTTATCAGCCTGAAGCCGGACTTGCCAATGCGGTGCTGAACTTCTTCGGTCTGGACTCCATCGGCTGGCTGCAGGACCCCAAATGGGCATTAACCGGCGTCCTGCTGGTCACGATCTGGAAGTCGGTCGGCTGGGCAATGATCTTCTATCTGGTGGCGCTGCGCAATGTGCCTTCCGACCTGCTGGAAGCCGGGGAACTGGACGGGGCAAGTCCGGTGCAGAAGTTCCTGCGGATTACATGGCCGCTGATCTCGCCGACTACTCTTTTCTTATTCGTGGTGCAGCTAGTCTCGGCGCTTCAGGCCTATGACCAGATTAATGTGCTGACCCAGGGCGGCCCGTCCGGCTCTACCCGCACTCTGCTCTATCTGTATTATCAGTCCGCCTTCGAATCGTTCCAGATCGGAGAGGCTTCTTCTGTAGCTGTCGTCCTGGTCTTGATCTGCATGCTGCTGTCTGTCCTCTCCTTCGGGATCAGCAAGCGGACCACTCATTATCAATAGAAGCTATCCCATGCACTCCTAAGGAGGTCTCACCGCTTGTCTATATTCACACGTATCAGCGGGCTGGTCCGCCAGATTTTTTTCGCCGCGCTTGCTCTTCTGATGGCCTTCCCGTTCTATTGGATGGTTACGAGTGCCCTCAAGACCAATGATGAAATCTGGCGTTCCCCGCCCACGCTCTGGCCTGAGGTGCCGCTGTGGGGCAATTTCGCCGCAGCCTGGAACGAAGCGCCGTTCGCCAGATATATGGGTAACAGTATCTTCGTCGCTGTCTCCATTGTCATCCTGCAATCGATCAATTCCGGGATGATGGCTTATGCGCTGACGCATATGAAATTCCGCCTGAAGGGCGTTTTTGCCGGAGTGATTCTGTTCGGTTATATGGTTCCTGCAACGGCAGTCTACCTGCCCGGATACCTGGTCCTCTCTGAGCTGCACTTGCTGAACTCCTATGCGGGCCTGATTCTCTCCAACTGTGTGAGTATCTTCTCGATCTTCCTGATTAGGCAGGCCTTCCTTCAAGTCTCGCATGAGCTGGTGGAGGCCGGTGAAGTGGACGGTGCCTCGCATATGCGGATTCTATGGACGATCCTTGTGCCGGTCACAAGATCCTCATTCGCCGTACTGGCGCTGATTACCTTCATTGACCAGTACAACAATTACTTCTGGCCGATGCTCATTACGAAGGAGCCCAGCTTGCAACTGGTCTCGGCCGGTCTGCGCAGCTTCTTCGTGGAAGGAGGTGCTTACGGACTGAAATGGCCGCTCATCATGGCCGCCAGCGCCTTCACGATTGCCCCGCTGCTGCTAGTCTTCCTGCTGGCGCAGAAAACGATAATGCAAAGTGTCAACATGACCGCAGGCTCAAGCAAAGGCTAATCCCTAAACTTCAATATCCAAGAGGAGAATGATGATGAACGTATTCAAAAGGTTATCTGTAGCATCCCTGATCGCCGGACTTTCCGTGCTCACCGCTTGCGGCGGAAATGCCGCTCCCGGCAATGCATCCACTGCGGACGGCGCAGCCGCCGCAGTCCCTGCTGCCAATGCTGCTCCGGCAGGAGGCGCACCGGTCACGATTGAATTCTGGTATGGGCTCGGCGGCAAGCTGGGTGAAAATATGGAATCGCTCATTCAGAAATTCAACGCCTCCCAGCAGGAGGTCATCGTCAAGGGGATCGTGCAGGGGGATTATACAGAGACCGAACAGAAGCTTCAGGCAGCGATTGCTTCCGGGCAGGTCCCGGCGGCGGTCCTCTCCTCCAATATAGATTGGGCGCGCAAGGGTTATTACGCCCCGATGGATGAGCTGATTGCCGGGCAGCCGGACTTCAACAAAGAGGATTTCGTCCAGACCTTCCTGAACCAGGGCCAGGTGGACGGCAAGCAGTATTTCCTCCCGATGTATGGATCGACCCAGGTGATGTACTACCGTAAGGATGCTTTTGCGAAAAGCGGTATAGACGCCAACCAGATTAAGACCTGGGAAGACCTCGCTGCGGCCGCGAAAAAGATGACCGTCTCCGAAGGCGGCAAAACCACCTTCTACGGCTGGGAACCGATGTGGGGCTCCGGCAATATGATTGATGCCGCTCTCAGCAAAGGAGGCAGTATTCTTAGTGAGGACGGCACCCAGGTCACGATTGATTCCCCGGAGTGGATCGACACCTGGGAGTTCTTCCGCAAAGCAATTCATGAGGACAAGACGATGCGCATTCATTCGGGCGGACAAGGCTGGGAGTACTGGTACAAGACCATTGACGATGTGATGAAAGGCCAGGCGGCCGGATACACCGGTTCGAGCGGCGATCAGGGCGACCTTGATTTCAGCGTCGTCTCCGCTATGGAGCAACCGGGCTGGGCCGGAGCCGGCGAAGGCAAACCTGTCGCCGGGGCGAGTATGGCCGGTATTCCTGCCAAAGCCGGAGACGCTGAGAAGCAGGCAGCGATGAAATGGCTGACCTACTTCACAAGCTCCGAGAATACGGCCTTCTGGTCCATCCACACCGGATATATTAGCGTCCGACAGTCTGCGCTGGAAGATCCGGCATTCGTCGCCTTCAGTGAGAGCAACCCGCAGATCAATATTCCATTGCAGCAGGCGGCTCATGCTTCCGCTCCGTTCCAGGACCCGACCGGCGGCAAGATCAACGATGCCTTGACCATCGCTGCGGATAAGGTGCAGATTGAGAATATTCCGGCAGCCGAGGCGCTGAAGGAAGCACAGCAGACGGCTCAGGCGGCACTGGATAAACTGAAATAGAATTGCTGAACAAATTTCTATTAATAAAGGGGGACGCTGCGTGATTGAGCTTAACACTCCGCAAGGGAACTATCCCGTATCGGCCATCCTGTTCGACAAGGATGGAACCTTACTACAGTTCGTATCCCTCTGGGGGAGCTGGGGCGAGTGCTTCCTGGACCAGTTCGCCCGCAAGCTTGAGCAGCACGGACTGAGCTTCCCTGAGCAGCACCGGGCCTCCCTGCTGGGAACAGTTCATGATGCCGCAGGGAAGATCACCGATTACGACCGTAACGGTCCACTCGCCATGGGTACGATGAGCGATCTGTATGCCATTGCGTCCTGGCAGGGTTATTCTCTCGGCCTATCCTGGGCCGGAGCGGTCGAACTGGTGGACTCCTGCCGGAATGCAGCGGATGCGATGCTGGAGCAGAGCCGTCCGGTCCGTCCTCTTCCCGGGCTGGTGCCCTTTCTGGACGCTTGCGAAGCCCAGGGCATACCTCTGGCCGTAGTGACTGCCGATGAAACGGCGGCAGCCGAGAGTCATCTGCGCTGGCTGGGCATCCGCCAGTATTTCACCGCCGTGATCGGCACCGATCAGGTAGAGCGGGGCAAGCCCTTCCCCGACATGGCGCTGCTGGCCTGCCAGCGGCTCGGGGTATCTCCGGCTGAAGCCGCCGTGATCGGCGATACGAACGGAGATATGCGGATGGCGAAGGCAGCGGGCGCTGCGGCTGCCATTGGGATTGCCGGCGGAATTACCGCCGGGCTGGCGGCTTCAGCTGCGGCGGCAGGACCGGCCGCAAATGCGGGCGGGGACTGGCAGGCGGCGGCAAACCGGGTTATTGCGGCGGCAGACACACGGGCTGCCGGGACTCTTTTGCAGGATGCAGATTGTATCGTGTCCTCTTATGCAGAGCTTGGCGTACGAAGGATGGCACGATGAAGGCCGAAGGGGCATTAGCCTAACGATTATAAAATATTTCAAGGAGGCTTCGCTTGCTATGAATACATCTTCCATACCCGGCGTTACTGAACCGCTGCTGACGTTCCAGATTATCACCGATACCCATGTCACCGCCGATCCGGAACACGAGTACAACCAGAACTTCGGGCGGGCATTGCAGGATTTGGCCTTACACGCACAGGGCAGCAGCGGCATCATGCATATTGGAGATATTACGAACAATGGATTCCCGGAGGAGTATGAGGAGGTCCAGCGTATTCTTGAACAGCATCAGGCTTCGCTGCCGCAGATTCGTTACACTCTGGGCAACCATGACGTCGGCCTCGGCCATTGGGATTCCCGTCTTGCGATGTATACTTCCCGCATGGGGATGCCAGGTCCTTATCATGATCACTGGATCGGCGGGTATCATTTCATCTTCCTGGGTACTGAGGAAGGCCTGCAGACATTCTGCAATCTATCCGACGGACAGCTCCAGTGGCTGGACCGGAAGCTTGGGGAACAGGCGGCAGCTTCCGCGCAGGATCAGCCCGTCTTCCTCTTCCTGCACCAGCCGCTGAAGGATACGGTAGCCGGTTCGCTGGAGTCTCAGGAATGGTACGGAGTCACTCAGGATCAGGAGCTGCGCACTATTCTGTCGCGGCACCCGCAGACCCTGCTGTTCACCGGGCATACCCACTGGGAGCTGGAGGTCGGCAATACGATGTATCCAGGCAACGGACAGACCGCCACGATGTTCAATGCAGCTTCTGTAGCCTACCTCTGGACGGATGCGGATGAGCACAAGAGCGGCAGCCAGGGCTATTATATAGAAGTCTATGCTGATAAAGTGCTCGTGCGGGGACGGGACTTCACTACAGGGACCTGGATTGAAGCAGCGCAATATGAGGTGGCGTATCCCGTTAACGCTCTACGGTAAATTAGGGAATCATTGATGTATCAAGCAGGAGCAATGTGCTTCCTGCGCAACAAAAAACGGCCCTCTCTCCCAAGAGAAGGCCGTTTCTCTTCTATTTAAATGCAGGCAGCGCGATGTCCGCGTAATTATCCTCCAGGAACTTCTTCACTTCCGGGCCGCTGATCGCCTTCGCCAGCTTCTGGATGGCCTCGGAATCCTTGTTGTCCTCACGGGCAACGAGGGTGATGGTGAAGGCGGAATCTTCACGCTCGGTGATCAGCGCATCCTTCTTCGGAGTCAGGCCCAGCGGGCTGGCATAGGCCGGCGTCATCGCTACCAGATCGGCATCATCCAGCATCCGGGCCAGCATCAGCAGATCGACTTCCTCGAACTTATAGTTCTTCGGATTGGCAGTAATGTCAGCTTGGGTAGCCTGAATTCCTACCCCATCCTTCAGCGTGATCAACCCGGCATCTGCGAACATTTGCAGCGAGCGTCCAATATTGGAAGGATCATTCGCCATCACGAGCGTTGCTCCCTCGGGCAGATCAGCAATATTCTTGAAGCGTTTGGAGTACCCGCCGTAG
Organism: Paenibacillus sp. FSL R7-0302; assembly: GCF_038006885.1. NCBI lineage: Bacteria > Bacillati > Bacillota > Bacilli > Caryophanales > Paenibacillaceae > Paenibacillus > Paenibacillus sp. FSL R7-0302. Next base: position 342,212 of record NZ_JBBOWB010000001.1, on the reverse strand, counting down.
ATGGCATCATATACAGGCTGAACCGGCACCAGCTTTGCCCCTTTGCTGGCATTGAACTGTTCCATGTACGGGACATGCTGGAAGAAGTTCGCATCCACCTCTTTGTTCACCAGTGCTTCGTTCGGCTGCACATTATCAGACAGCACGACAACCTCCATATCTACGCCTTCTTCCTTCAGAATCGGCTTCACGATGTCGAGGATATCCGTCATTGGCGGAATCAGCGAGGCTACCTTGATCTTCACAGGCCCGGTGCTGGTTGCCGCCGGTGTCTCTTCCGCTTCTTTGCTGTTGCCGCAGCCTGCAAGTGCAAGCGTCAATACAAGCAGTACCAGTGCAAACGTGGTGGTCATTCTTCTTCCTGTTCTCTTCATGATATCTCTCAAGCCCCCATTATTGTATAGTATTCTAGCGTTTGTCCAGCAGTCTGGCTATCGTGCTTCCCGTGAACTGGATGAGCTGCACCAGCACAATCATCACGAGAATGGCGTAGATCATCACCTCGGTCTCGAAGCGCTGATACCCGTAACGGATGGCGAAATCGCCCACCCCGCCGCCGCCGACAACCCCCATTACGGTTGAAAAAGAAATGAAGCTGATCGTAGACGCCGTGAGTCCCAGCACCAGCCCCGAACGGGCCTCTACATATAGAAACTTGAAAATCATTCCCGGCTTCGATGCCCCCATCGACAATGCCGCTTCAATCGTTCCCCGAGGAACCTCCAGCAGTGATTGCTCTACCAGCCGTGAGTAATAAGCAATGGCAACGATGGACAGCGGCACCGTGGCCGCCAGTGTGCCAATCGACGTACCTACGACCAGCCGCGTGAACGGAATCAGCGCCACCACCAGCAGCAGGAACGGAAACGAACGTATGACATTGACAATGCTGTTCAGCACCAGAGACAGCCCTCTATTCTCATACAACTGGCCTTTGCGGCAAAAATACAGCAGTGTCCCCAGAGGAAGCCCCACCAGCAGTGCAGCGCCTATGGCAATGCCGACCATGACAAAGGTCTCGCCGATAGACTGCCACATCTGATCCTGGTATTTCAGCATACTCTCAAACATGGGCCTCCCCCGTTCTGCCGGTGATCCGCTCCCGGAAGGAGCCTGAATGCGTTGCCGGCGGAAGGAAGCCGCCCTCGCCGCGGGAGAAGGAATCTACGATCCGTCCGCCCTCCATGACGGATACCTCAGAACAGATGCTCCGCACAACGTCCAGCTCATGGGTAACGATCACGATGGTTACGCCCAGGGAAGCATTGATATGGCGCAGCACCTCCAGAATATCCGCCGTGGTGCCCGGATCAAGCGCAGATGTCGGCTCATCGCACAGCAGCAGCTTCGGACTATTCGCCAGTGCGCGGGCAATCGCTACCCGCTGGCGCTGTCCGCCGCTGAGCTGGGCCGGATATTGCCCGGCCTTATCCGCAAGGCCGACGAATTGCAGACATTCCTCCACCCGCTTCATCCGCCCTGCACGCGGCACTCCGGCAAGTTCCAGAGAGATCGCCACATTCCGGCTGACAGTGGCATTGCCGATCAGATTGAAATGCTGAAAGATCATACCGATTCTCTGCCGCTGCCGGCGCAGCTCCTTGTCCGGCAGCTCCGTAAGCCGTTGCCCGTCAACCGTAACCGTTCCCTTATCGGGCCGTTCCAGCAGATTGATCAGCCGCAGTAGCGTGGACTTCCCCGCGCCGCTGGTGCCAATAATACCGTGAATGGCACCCGCCTGGACTTCAAGCGATACCTGATCGACAGCCGTATAAGGGCCGTCCTTCAGAGTGAAGCTCTTGCTAACCTGACTCAGCGAAAGAATATGAAGCCCTCCCTTACAGACTGCCTGAACGTACTCTCTGAACTTCAGGACTTATTGTACTATAATTATTTAAAATCTGTTTCATTAAAAATCTCTTTAAATAATAAGGTATTTCTTACGCTGTGTCATCATTTTTTTCAAAACGATTGCTAAGTCCTTGGAAGAGCAGAGCATTATAAGGATGCTCGGGGCTCTATGAGATTATTCAAGAGACGCAGAATCATAGCACAAAAACGGGTGCGGCCCCTGGTAGGACTGCACCCGTTTTGCTATTTTGCATACATAAGTCTATTCGCTCTGAACGCTTATTCTTTCACACTGCCGACATTGAGGCCCACTACGAAATACTTCTGCATGAACGGATACACCAGCAGTATAGGTACAGAGGCGACCACGGTGATAGCTGCCCGGATTGAAATCGGCGTGACCATCGCCCGTGCTGAATTCTGATCCATCCCCACCCCGTTGGTTACGGTAGGATTCCCGTTAGAGTTCATCGTTGAAGACAGCAGCTTCATCAGCTCATACTGCAGTGTACTCAGATGCTGCTTGGAGGAGGTGTAGATGAAAGCGTCGAACCAGGCATTCCAGGCTCCGACCGCCACGAACAGTGCAATGGTCGCCAGCACCGGCTTACAGAGCGGGAAGACCACCCGCATGAATATTTTGAAATCCCCGGCCCCGTCGATTCTGGCCGATTCCATCAGACTCTCCGGTATAGTCCCGATGTAAGTGCGGATGACGATCATGTTGAACGCGCTGATCATCGATGGAATAACATAGACCCAGAAGCTGTTCAGCAGGCCCAGGTCCTTAATCAGGAAGTAGTTCGGGATCAGACCTGCGCTGAAATACATCGTCAGCACGAAGACTACAGTAATAAACTTACGGAATACGTACTCCCTGCGGCTTAAGGTATACGCCAGCATGGTGGTCAGAAAAATATTAAGCAATGTAGAAATCACTGTACGTGCCACTGAAATCAGGAAAGCATCAAAAATCGTTCCGGTGGCAAAGATCGCTTTATAATTCTGAACGGTCCATTCTCTTGGCCATAAATAAATACCGCCGCGGATCGTATCATTCCCTTCATTAAATGAAACAGCAATCGTATTGATAAATGGATATAAAGTCACAACCACCAGACAGACCATGAAGACCGTATTGAAGGAAGTGAACAAAAACGGTTCAAGTCTGCCGGTGCCCAGATTTCTTTTCGCCGTAAAGCCTGCTTTGTGCCCAGGGCTAATCTGCCGGTTATCCGCCATTATAACAACCTCTCTTCCCCAAGCCGCTTGGAAATCCCGTTAGCCATAAGCAGCAATGTCACGCTGACCACCGTTTTGAAAATCCCGCCAGCGGTTGCGAGTGAATAATTCCCTTGTGCAAGTCCGTATTTAAGCACGAAAATATCTATCGTTTCGGCCCAGTCTACTACCAGTCCGTTGCCGAGCAGGTATTGCACTTCAAAGCCTGCTTCCAGCACATGTCCTATGGACATAATCATCAGAATAACAATGGTTGCCTTGATGCCAGGCAGGGTTACGTGCATCATTTTCTTATAACGGTTCGCACCGTCAATCTCTGCAGCCTCATACAGGGCAGGGTCAATGGAAGCGATGGCTGCCAGATAAATAATGGTATTCCAGCCTACTTCCTTCCACACATGTGAAGCCCCTACGATTCCCCAGAAATATTTGCCTTCACTGAGCCACAGAATCGGCTCTTTAATCAGATGCAGCTTCATCAGAACGATATTTACAATCCCGTCATTGATGGACAGCGAGGTCGCCACAATACCGGTAACGATAATCCACGACAGGAAATGGGGCAGATAAGAGATCGTCTGCACGGTTCTTTTCCAGAATACTTTCTTAATCTCGTTAAGCAGCAGGGCCAGCACGATGGCTGTAACGAAGCCGAGGATCAGATTGATAACCCCCATGGCCAGCGTATTGCGCAGGACACGAATGAAGTTATCATCGGTGAACAAAAACTTGAACTGCTTCAGTCCCACCCATTCCTGCTCGCCGAAGGACTTGGCCGGTCTGTAGTTCTGGAACGCCATGGTCCAGCCCCACACAGGAACGTAGGCAAAAAGGATAATGTAGAGCATTAAAGGCACAGACATCCAGATCAGCTGATTCTGATTCTTAATCACACGCCAGGTAATCGGCTGCTTTTTCCTCTTGTTCTTCTTCGGACGCCGGACGCCAGTATCTATTTCTAAGGTCTCATCCATATTCGTTGTCTCCTACTCCATCAAATTAATGTAAGGCGGAAGGCCGTCACCCGGCCTTCCACCTTCTAAAACCCGGTACCAGACCTTACATTATTTACTCCAGTTCTCAATTCTCCACTTAATCTGCTCATTGATCTTGTCTTCGTAAGCCTTCACATTGGCTTTCTCGATTTGTTCCGTATAATCGGTCCATACGGAATCGAATTCGGCCGGCTTGGCAAGAATGGCTTTCGGCAGGAACTTGGTCTGCAGCTCATTTAGCTTGGTACTGGCGATTTTGGCATCCGAGCCTTCAATCAGGTCGATGGACCAGGCAGGATAATAAACAGGGTTTGGCGGCGGATCGCTGAAGAAGTCAACGTAGGAATTGAAGCCATAAGCATCCAGAACTTCCTTATCGTACGGCTTCAGACCTGCTTTGTATTCTTCCGGCTGTGCAGCAGCATCCGTGGAGTTGCCGTCGCTGTAGCTTCCTTCGGTCTTAGGCAGATATTCGAATAATGATTTGGCCTTGTTGGCCAGCTGCCAGGTGGCATCGGCTGCATCATCACGCTGCTTCTGGGTTCTCATGAATCTGCCGTTCTCAACAATATAATCCTCGCCTTCTACACCCCAGGAGAACAGCTTCTGCCACTTCTCATCCATCAGGGTGTCGAGCAGCTTGATAATCTTCACCGGATCTTTGGCATTAATGCTGATGCCGAAGCCATTGTTAAGATTGAGCACCGCAAGATCGCGGTAGTGGTCTTTGGTCGACTCATCGTATACCAGCGGAAGACCTACATAAGTGCGTTCAATTTTATTCTGAGTCGTCAGTGAATCCTCAGCAGCGTTGAAGTTCCAGTGCTGGTCGAACATCCCCAGAACGGTTCCGCTGGACAACTTTGCCATATACTGGTCGTAGTTCTGCACGAAGGTTTCTTTATCGATAATGCCCTTCTCGTTCATCTCATTCAGCTTCTTATAGTACTGCTTGGCATAATCCTTATTGGCAAATACCTCGGCTACGCCGTCTTTCACGACTACGCCGCCATCATTCGGATGTCCGATCAGATGCTGCGGAGCGTTGAACAGGCCCCAGTTTTTCCAGTCATAGTTCAGAATTTCGAACCCGATGGTCGGGCTTCCGTCAATTTTCGGATACTTTGCTTTATATTGCTCAATCAGGTCAAAGTACTGATCCAGTGTCTTAACCTTCGGATAATTGAATTCCTTAAGCACTGCTTTTTGAATCCAGAAGGCCGGTCCCGAATACCATGAGCTGTTGACCTTACCGTTATATACACCGTAGTTAGGCAGAATATAAATATGTCCGTCATTCGGGTCCTTCATCATGTTCCAATATTCTGCATAATGCGCTTTCAAATTCGGCGCATGCTCTTCGATCAGGTCTTCAAGCGGGATATAAGCCCCTGCTGCTGTAAGCTTGGTGCTCCCGGTCATAAGATCCGGATAATCCTGACCGGCAATCATAACGCCCAGCTTCTGGTTAATGTCGCCTGCTAAGAATTCCATATCGAAGCTGGCACCGGTCTCCTCTTTGATCTTCTTGTAGATCTTGTTGTCCGGTGTCGGCTGTTGCCCGGCTACTCCGATAAATGCGCTAACCTTGAACGGTTCAACCTTTCCTCCCGTGTTAGCTGAAGCAGAATCCGCTGCTGTAGTCGCCTTTGCTTTGTCAGTTGCAGCAGCATTCTTGTCGTTGCCCCCGCCGCAGCCTGACAGTGCGAAGCTAAGCGTTAACAGCGCAACCAGGGAATACTTAAACGTCACTTTCGACTTGCCCCCCATAAAGCACCTCCATAGTGTTTGTCTTTAATTTGTAAGCACTTACACAAGTAAATTATAGAGGTGAACTGTCCGCTAAAATACGACCGAACTAAAGGTGTACCCCCGAAAATTTTAGAACTTGGCATGCCGGTACTCATTCGGGCCCATGTGCAGCTCCTTCTCGAACCGCTTCAGAAACTGTCCGTAATTGGCATAACCGACACGTTCGGCAATCTCTGAGAGCTTCAGCCTGCTCCCGCGCAGGAGCTCAGCCGCAGCCTGAATCCGCAGATGATGCAGCTGCTCATTGAAGGTCATCCCGTTCTTCTTAATCAATAATTGCCCCAGGTATACCGGATGCAGGAAGAAGATCTCGGCCAGCTTCTGAATGCTCAGGCTCTCCTGATAATGCTCCCCGATGTATTGGTTGATCTCCCGGACAATCCCATGCGATTTATAATTCTGCTCTTGCACCAGCAGATCTATGGCCTTCCCGCCGTAGGACAATAAGCGGCTAAGCAGCCCGCTCAGCGGGGTCATCGCCTGCTGAATCTCTGATACCTCAACACCTGAGGCCACTCCGCCCTCCTCGCCTGCGGCTTCTGCCCCGGGTGCGAGTGCGAATATCCGGTACATGAGGTGGATTACGAATTTGCGTACTACCTCCGGCGCCACCTGCTGTTCCCGGAAGCTGCGGGCCGCCGCCTCCAGCGCCTCGCGGTAGCCGTCCGCGTCCAGGAGATTCACGCAGTCCAGCAGGGCATCCATCAGCCCGATATGATCATAGTGATAACTGAAGGGCTTGTCCTGTACCGCGCTGTAAGCCAGCGCCCCTGCCTGCTCCGGCTCGTAAAAGAAATGGAGCAACGTCTCTTTGGCCCGGCCATAACTGCCCTCTATAGACAACAAGGAGTCCTCCGGGGTTCCCAGCGCGATGTGAATCTTCCCTCTCCCGTACTCGCGCAGCAGGATATTCAGCACTTCAGCTATTCCGCCGTCTTCCCCGCTGCCTGCCGTCATGCCGTACACGATCCCGAGCAACCCTGCTTCCAGATCGATCGTCACGAGTGCCTGATATCCGGCCAGCAGGGAGACTATGCGGCTCCGTACCTCTGTGTACAGCTCCGGGACCGTCCGGATCAGGCAAATATTCCACGAAGGACTCTCCTTGAAGCCGGGCAGAGTCTCCAGCCATTCCATAAGCTCGGGTTCTCCCTTTTTGCCATGAAGCAGCCCCTTGATTAGGGTTGCCGCCTCTTCCCCGGAAGCGGTCTCATGGATTCTTCTGCGGTTCGCCTCCTGCTCCAGCTCCAGGCGGATCTCCCGCAGCTCCTCGGCAGCTTCCTCCGGGAAGACCGGCTTCAACAGATAGTGATTGATTCCGTAGCTGATGGCCGTGCGGGCGTATTCAAACTCACTGTAGCCGCTCAGAATGACGAACTTCGTCGAATCCGTCCCCTCCTGCCGCCATTCCCCGATCATCTCCAGACCATTCATCAGCGGCATATGGATATCGGTTATGACCAGATCCGGCTGAAGCTGCTTCATCATCTGCAGCCCCTCCCGGCCGTTGCCGCAGGTTCCGCACAGCTCGAAGCCCAGCTCCTGCCAATCGATCCACATCTCCATCCCTTCCAGAGCGCTCGGCTCATCATCGATTAATAATACTTTGTATTTCATCCTCTATACCTCTCTTTCCATGGAGTAATTCTTCTCAAGCAGCTTCAGGGGAATACCAAAGGTCACTACCGTTCCCTGACCCGGCGTACTGGATATCTCGAAGCGTACCTGATCCGCGTAATTCAGCTCCAGCCTGCGGTATACATTGCGGATACCGATGTTGGTCCCGGAGTAATCCTCCTTGCGGACCGCGAACATCAGCTCCTTCAGCTTCTCCGGCTCCATACCTTTACCATTATCAGATACTGTAATCTGCAGCCTGTTATCCAGCACGGCCGCAGCCACCTTGATGACCCCCAGTCCCTCAATCGTCTGCAGGCCATGCTTGCAGGAATTCTCGACCAGCGGCTGCATGCTCAGCTTCGGTATTTTATAATCCAGGGACTGCTCATCGATCTCAAAGGTATAGTCGAATTTATCCCTGAACCTGAATTTCTCAATCCGCAGATACATGTCGATAAATGCGATCTCCTCGCGCACCGGCACCAGATCCTCCTTCCAGCTCAGCAGTCTGCGCAGCAGCTTCGACAGGCTTTTCACAATATCAGTTACATCGTTATATTTATTCTTGGTGCAGACCACCAGAATCGCATTCAGCGTGTTGAACAGGAAGTGGGGGTTCATCTGGCTCTGCAGGAAATTAAGCTCCGCCCTGACGCGCTCCATCTCCAGGTTCTTGCTCTGGATCTCCAGCTTGTACACATCGTTGATCAGGGAGTGAATTCTGGAGGTCATCCGGTTAAAATTGTGGATTAGCCCGCCGATCTCATCCCGGCCCTCATCGATGGCGATCAGCTCGAACTTCTCGTTCGTCACCTTCTGCATATGCCGGGACAGGCGTTTCACCCGGTAGTTGTAGGAGCGCAGCATGATATATATGAATATGCTAGTCAAAAGAGTAAGTGTGGTGGCTAGGCCCGCTGCGTACAGCCGGATATCGAGAACCGCCTGGGAGATCCGCTCCCCCTGCGTAATTCCGACAATCCGCCAGCCTTTGAGATAATTCGCCGTCCCTACAGCCATTACCCGAACCCCCTCGCTCTCGTCCTGACTGTCCCCCCACTGATCGAATACCGGATAGGGATCATCCGTAATGTGCTGATAGCCGCTGTCCGCTGACATCACGATCTTGTTCTCCCCATTGATCAGATAGAGGCTCAGGTAATCCCGTTCCCGGACGATAATGTCATAGATCTCACTGAGGTCCAGATCGATCCGCAGCACCTTCTCATAGTTGTTCAGATTACGGTAATTGTCCATAGTCTCAATAATGCTGAGCGTCGGGGTGGATGAAGCCAGATTCTTGTTCTCCATGATCCGGTAAGCAGCAACATAGACCTGGGTAGTGGCCTTCTTGGCCTGCCGGTACCAGTCACTGAACCATACTTTATCGTTCATTACCTGATAATTCCCCCCGGATACAACCGTCTGGTTGTTCGTGAATATACTGATTCGTTCCAGCTGGTTATTGACAGGCATATAGCTGTTCATCCGGTCTCTCAATTGTTCGTTGAACATACTGTAGAATTCGATAGAGTCCGTATAGGTCCGGTCCAGCATCTCGTACAGATTCTTATCCGCAGCCAGCGTGTAGCCGACAGAGACTCCCCCTTCAATAAAATCATGAATATCCTTCCGCGCCCGCTCCATGGAAATCTCCAGATTCTGCTGCTCCCTCGATTTGATGAGATCTGTAATCCGCTCCAGGAATACCAGATTCAGCACCATGATCGGCAGGAGCACACCCACAATGTAGATGAGATAGAACTTGTAGCTTAGCGGAATATCATTAACGATGGTGCCGAATTTAAACCGTTTTGTCGCCATCCCTCACACACACCCGGCTTTCTTAAGATTTCGGTATCTGAGTAACCTTCGAAGCCACAGCTCCACTTTGTGGGGTTATTTTAGAGCTGTTTATTGTTGTGGGCATTCTTGTACACCGAAGGTGATGAACCCACCTTATTCTTGAACTTGTCGATGAAATAATCGGTATTGGAAAAGCCCACCTGCACCGCGATATCCGATATCTTGAGCTGGGTGCGCTTGAGCAGGCTTTTGGCCGCTTCGATCCGCTTCTCATTCAGATAATCGCTGAAGCTGCGCCCCGTCTCCTTGCGGAACAGCTGGCCCAGATAGGCTGAATTCATATGAAACTGTCTGGCAAGGTCCTGGAGCTGCAGCTTGCTGCGGAATTCCAGATCTACGTATTGGATCACATTATAGATGGTGTTCCCCTCATTATTGGCCCGCAGCTCGGTGAGGTACGCTGCGGTCTCCAGGCAGAGCCGGTCCACATACAGGCTAAGCTTGTAATAGTCCGTGAGTCCGCCCAAGTTGCCGTACTCCTTGTGCATCGCACACATGATCTGGTCGGGGTCTCCCTGCATCTCGGCAATACTCCGGCATAAGGTCATCTCCAGATGGGCTACCTCAGCCTGTGCAGCGTCAATACTCACCCTCTTGGCGGTCATGGCTGCGAAGGCTTCCCTGGCAGCGGCCCGGATTCTCTCAGGCACGCCTTCCTTCACCTCATCCAGCACGCGCGTAAAGTGCCCGTCAGTGAATTCGGGAGACAAGCGGGCCGTACGCAGATCGTTGTAGTAGAAAATTCCGCCCCGCTCCTTCCGGTATTTAAGCCCCCAGACCTCAAGCGTCTGGGTGTACAGCTCCTGGACGGCGCGCAGGCCGTTCCCCCGGCCGCTGATCATTACAGCCACCGGTACCCCCAGCTTCGCTGACTGCACCTTCTGCACCTGAGCGGCTGCTGCCTCCAGCGCTTCCGTGGACAGTCCGGCTGAGCGAATCAGAAGCCCGGCCCTTCCGGCCGGGTCCTGGAACACATAGCCCAGGTGATCCGGGAAGCCTTCGGTATCCCCTTCATTCAGGCTCACCGTACCTGAACCTGATATGGCAGCAGCAAGTATGCATTGCAGCTCTGTATCAGGCTGAAGCCCCAGCAGACCGCAGGCGGCGTGTTCCAGCTCTTCACTCCAATCCCCCTGGACACAACGGCTGATCAGATTATGCACCAGAATATTATGCTTCTTCCGTTCCTCTATTCTGGAAGCGGTTTCAAAACGGATAATAGCTCGGATCTTCCCGAGCAGCTCCTCGATCTCCTCATCATCCACCGGCTTCAGCAGGTAGCCGTCCACCTTGTGGCGCAGTGCAGTCCGGGCATAGTTGAAATCGTCATACCCGCTCAGGATCACGAACCGGGGCGGCGGGTCCACCGTCTCCTTCACCGCCGCAATCAGCTCCAGGCCGCTCATCACCGGAAGATTGATATCCGTCAGCAGCAGATCCGGCCTGTGCTCCCGGATCAGCCGCAGCGCCTCCCCGGCGCTAAGCGCTTCAGCGCATACCTCGAATCCGCACTTTTCCCAGTCCACCATCGTCCGGAGTCCTTCCAGAACCCAGGGTTCATCGTCCACAATCATGACTTTCAGCATGAGCTCCGCTCCCCTCTCCATAATCAAAATTTGGTAAGTAATAGAATTACAAGTAATGCTAACATACAAGTTTAATCCTGTGAATGTTAAGTTGAGCGAGGCTTTCTTTAAACGAAACAGGGAAGTCCGCAGCCAGTATGGTTTGGCTGTAGACTTCCCTGTTATCAACTTACCTTCTTAACGGCCTATTGTATTCGGTTTTTCACATACATTCGGCAAACTTTCCTTCCCATACAAGTGGAAACGGCATTGCTGTCCTTTTTAAGGACGGTACCGTTTCGGCGAGAAATAGAAGGAAAATTTGTAGGGGGAAACCTATAAATTCTTATATTTCGAGAACAAAATGTCTGCGGCATCCCCATTGTAATCGGTTTTTCGACCATATTCGGCCCACGCGCCTCTGCCGCACCGAATGTGATCGGTTTTTCGACCATATTCGGCCCACGCGCCTCTGCCGCACCGAATGTGGTCGGTTTTTCGACCATATCCGGCCCAGACGCCTCTGCCGTGCCGAATGTGGTCGGTTTTTCGACTACATTTAGCCCAGATGCTCACGCGCTGCCCATTTTGTCCGGTGAAATCAGCGAAGTACATAAGACACTTCCACATTGGACGCAAATCATCATTTCCTAATCAACAAAAAAGCCGCTCAATCGCACCGGATGTTTTCCTCTGAAAACATCCGGTGCGAGGCGACTTCATAAAAAGCCTCAACTATAATTAGTATTTGTATTATCCCTGTTTCGCTTCCCCCAGCTCCGCCCGCAGCTTCAGGAACACCTGATAGCTGCGCTCCGCGACCTCAGAAATGGCGATCGGGTGGAAGCCTGGCAGGTCTGCATACAGCAGGTCGTTCAGCGGTGCGGTCCATTGGACCGGCAGCTTGGCAGCCCCCAGCTTCGCTCCCATAATAGAGCCGACGGTGGCCCCGTTGCAGTCGGTATCCATTCCGGCTGATACGGAGGTGACCACCGCTTTCTCGAAGTCATCGCCGCCGTAGATCAGCGAGGCGGCCACAATGGCTGCGTTGTTGTTCGTATGCACCGGGTCGTAATGGCTGAACTCGTTCCAGAGGGTGCTGACCAGTTCACGCTCACTGCCTGCCTGCTGTGCAATTTCTACGCCCCGCAGCACATCCTTAGCCAGTCTGCTCGTCTGTGGAATCTCGCTCAGGCCAATCTGCACAATCTCTTCATTACTGAGACCCGCGAATGCCGCTGAGATCATCGCGGCATTGAACATTTCGCCGTAGATCCCGTTCTTCACATGTGAGAAGGAGGCATCCCGCCAGCCCAGCTCTGCCGCCAGTTCGGGATGTCCGGCCGCCCCGTAAGCCAGGCCGTCCGCACGGATTGCTGCACCGATCCATTCCCGGTACGGATTCAGATGCATCCGTACCCGCTCCTGCCGCAGCGGCCAATCCGCCGGCTTCTCCCCGTGCAGATGGGAGGTCTCCTGAGCAAAGTTCATATAGCTCTGTGTTTCCGCCGTACAGACCTGACTGTAGGTCAGATGCCCGTGCCACAGCTTGCCGATATCCCAGGAGTCCCAGTTCAGCCCTTTTTGCTCCAGCAGCATCAGGCCAAGCACGGTATAACGGATATCATCATCGCTCTCCATGTAGCTGATTTTCTCACGTGTGCTGGTGAACGACCAGTCGCTTAAGCCCAGGCCGTATTCCTCCCGGGCCGTAGAGAATTCCGGGGTATAGCCTGTAATCGGCCAGGCATCCGCACCACGGAACCACAGCTCGATATTCTCCCAGCCGGTCCGGCCGTCCTTCCCGTACAGATAGTCCCAATATTCCAGCGGCTTGCCCAGCGCGCAGCCTACACTTCGCCCGAGCCAAGCCCCGTAGAACCTGTCTCTCCATTGGTCCGGCGTCCAGTCCAACGCAAGCTTACGCGGTCCCTCCGGGCGAAGCTGCCGGATCGCGTCCAGATCCGACGGCTCCTGGTAAGGGAAGCCTCCGTCCACGGGAAGTGCCATCAGCTCCCGGTATACCTCCATCAGCTTGTCCTCATCGCTCCCGGCCGCATCCAGCTTCTCCGCCAGACTGCCCGGCTGGCAGCCTTCCTCGATCCGCTGCTGCAGCTCGAACCTTACCGTCTCCTGCAGACGTTCCCAGCCCGCCATCCGCTAGGATTCTCCTGCCGGAGACCCCAGTTGCCGGTCTAACCGTTCCAACGAATCGAACAGCAGCTTGATGAAGGCTTCGCGGTCTACACCAAGCAGTACCTCCGTATTCGCAGGCTGGTCCGGCTTCTTGCGGCGGTCTGCCACAGTCATGCCGCGGGTAAGCTTGCCTTCGGTCTCTACTGTTACATACAGGTGCTCGGATTCAAACAGCCCCGGGTGCAGCAGCCAGGCAATGGCGCAAGGGTCATGCAGCGCATTGCCGACAAAGCCCATTTTCTTCCCGTAGATCGAATAGAAATCCAGCAGCTCACCGACCATGACGGACACGGGACCGCGCGTCTTAAGCTCCTGAATCTCCTCTTCGAAGATCGCCGCTTTATCTGTCACATCCAGTCCGCTCATGACAATCGGAATGCCGGATTCGAAAACGATCCGCGCCGCCTCCGGGTCTACATAAATATTGAACTCCGCTGTCCGGGTCACATTGCCGTAAGCCAGTCCGCCGCCCATTAGCGAGATCTTCTCGATCCGCTCCTTCACTTCCGGGTAAGCGGTAATTAGCAGAGCGATATTCGTCAGCGGGGCGGTAGGCACCAGAGTGATTTTCTCATCTGAGGCGCGGATAATCTCCAGCATGAATTCTACTGCCCCCTGCTCTACGGGCTTGAACTTGCTCGCCGGCAGCGCCGGGCCATCCATGCCTGACTCCCCGTGGGCTTCCTCTCCGGTAACAAGCTTGCCCAGCAGCGGCGCAGCAGCGCCCTTGGCTACTGGAATATCTGCATTTACAAAGCTGAGAATCTTAAGCGCATTGTCGGTGATTTTATCCAGAATCTGGTTGCCGCCAACGGTTGTAATCCCCCGGATATCCAGCTCTCCCGGATGTGCCAGCGCAAGCAGAATGGCAATCGCGTCGTCATGCCCCGGATCGCAGTCAATAATGATAGGTGTTGGCATCGTTGTCGCTCCCTTTGATTAGTTGTGAATGGCTAGATAAGACGCACTTAAGAGTTGAACTTGAAGCTTGGTCGAAGCTGCGGTGAACATTTGGACTTCCGGCCGCTGTTGTCACCAGATTTCTTGATTTTGAACCGCTCTTCGCGGTAGAAATCCGGTGACAAAGGCGGACGCTATCGCTCCTACAGTTCCAAATTTCCCCTCCGCTTCTTTTTGCTTTTCGCTAATTTCTTTCGTGTGCCTTATCTACCTTGTTTATTTCGTAACAGTAGCCTTAAGCTTCTTGTTCTTCTTCCGTGTCTCCGAGACCGCATAGATAATCAGACCGATCACCGTTGCCACATAAGGCAGCGTAGCGATCAGCTCAGCCGGAATCTTCAGCACCTGCAAAGCATTGGAGAGCGCGTCAGCTGCGCCGAAGAGCAGCGAGGTCAGCGCTGTGCCCACGGTGGTGCTCCGGCCCATGGATTCAGCAGCGATGGCAATCCAGCCCCGGCCGGCAATCATATCGCGGGTGAACAGCGACAGATAGCCCATCGACATATAAGCTCCGCCCAGGCTGGCGAAGAAGCCGCTGAGCAGCAGCGCGCTGTACTGGATGCGGACCACACTGACGCCCACTGATTGGGCCGCATGCGGATTCTCGCCTACGGAGCGGATTCGCAGTCCAAGCGGTGTACGGTTGAGCAGATAATAGACTACGAGCACTGACAATATAGAGAAATACGTCAGAATGTGGTGCCCCGACAGAATCGGGCCCAGCACCGGAATATCCTGCAGGAGCGGAATATCTATACTCGGCAGCACTTTACTCGCCAAGGAGGTGGAAGAGCCTTTGTCACCGCTCAGCAGATACAGAATAAATACCGTACCGCCGGAAGCGAACATATTGATCGCCACCCCGCCGAGAATAATGTGGGTCTTGAACTTTAAGGTGAAAAAAGCCAAAATGCCCGCAATCAGCGTTCCCGACAGCACCGCCCCAAGCAATCCCACCCAGGCGCTCTGCGTATAGGCACTCACGATAACCCCGGCCAGCGCCGAGACCAGCATGATCCCTTCCATCCCGATGTTGATGATTCCGGCACGGTTCGAGATCAGCGCCCCCAGTGCAGCGAACAGTATCGGCGTGGTTACACGCAGGACAGAGAAGGCAAAATCCGTCGTCAGAATGACATTCAGCAGACTGTTCATGCTTCCTTCGCCTCCTTCAGCAGCATGCGGTTCTTCCAGAACTTGAGGAACTGCTCAGCGGATATCAGCAGAATAATGACAGCCTGGATAATCGAGATCATCTCGGACGGCACATCGGAGAGGCGCGACATCATATCGGCGCCAATGCGGATATAGGCCAGGAAGAGCGCCGAGACAATGACGGAGAACGGATTATTCTTGGCCAGCATGGCCACCAGAGCACCATCCATACCGTAGCCCGGCAAGGAGGTCCACTGAAACCGGCTGTACATCCCGAGCACCTCCACCGAGCCGCCCATACCGGCAATGAACCCGGCGATCAGATGGACCAGAATGATTACCTTGGCCGTCTTCATGCCTGAATAACGGGCGAAGTCCCGGTTAACCCCGGTCATCCGCAGCTCATAGCCCCATTTGGTCCGGTAGAGGAACAGATGAGCGAGCACAATGAGCACCAGCACAATAATAAGTCCGGTGTGAATCCGCGTCCCGGCGAACAGCTTGCTGAGCTGGGCCGTTTTCTCGAATTTAAAAGAAACGTTGGCAAAGGCCTTGGCATCCCGCAGATGGTAGTTCAGCAGGTACAGCCCCACCCCAAACAGGATGTTATTGAACATCAGCGAGGTCACCAGCTCATTGGCGTTCCACTTCGCTTTGAGAATACCGGGGATGGCTGAGAGCAGTGCCCCTACGATCGAGCCCGCAAGAATCGCCACTACCGGATGGAACCAGCTGTTCAGGCTGAGATGAATCGCCAGCGCAGTAGTCACGACACCGGAGAAATAGAAGATCCCCTCCGCTCCCAGGTTGAACATATTGGCCCGGAACAGCAGGGAGACCGCAAGGCCGGTGAACATCAGCGGAATCGCCATTTCAATGACATTGCCGACATGGCCCTTCGTGGACAACGGCTCCCAGAGGAAGATTCCGATTGTCTTCACCGGGTGGTCACTGACCAGCGAGATGATCAGGAACGCGATAATAAGTGCAATGACGATGACCGCCGCTGTGCGGATCGCCTCGAAATATTTGACTTTAAACATGATATGCGGCCCTCCCGGTCTGCTCTTTGTCCTGCCGGTTAATGCCCAGCATGTAGAGCCCCAGCTCTTCCTCACCGACTGCTGACGGATGTTCGAAATAGGCAACAATCTGGCCCTCATACATCACGAGCAGACTGTCACTCAGCTCCAGAATTTCATTCAAATCCGCTGATACCAGCAGCGTGGCACAGTTCGCCGAGCGCAGCTCCAGCAGCTTCTGGTGGATGAACTGGGCAGCCCCGATATCCACGCCCCGGGTCGGCTGCTCGGCGATCAGCAGCTGCGGATTCGTGGAACACTCCCTGGCTACGACTACCTTCTGCATATTACCGCCGGACAGCATGCCGATCGGCTGCTGCGGGCCGGAGCAGCGCACCTTGAATTCCTCGACCAGCGCAGAGGCCAGCGCAGCAATTCTGGACCCGTGCAGGAAAGGCCCTTTATTCATATCCTTCTGACGGTAGCGCGTGGAGATCAGATTGTCGGCAATGCTGGCTTCTCCGGCAGAGCCCTGGCGCATCCGGTCCTCAGGGATATAGGATACCCCCAGGTTGCGGATGTCCAGAATATCCAGCTCACGGATATCCTTCCCTTTCACCTGTACTGACCCGCTGCCGCCAACCCCGCGCAGGCCGCCGGTCAGCGCCTCGATCAGCTGTGTCTGTCCGTTCCCTTCAACGCCGGCGATGCCGACAATCTGGCCTTCACGGACCGAGAAGCTGAGCTCGGAGAGCAGCGCTTTTCCCTGGCTGTCTGAGACGCTCAGCCCTTCCACTGTAAGCACCGGCTTACCGTAGGGAAGATCGCTTTTGTCATACTTCAGCACCACATCCCGCCCGACCATCAGCCGCGAGATCTCCTGCTCCGTTACTTCCTTGGTCTCGAAGACGCCTTCACTCCGGCCGCCGCGCATGATGGTAATCCGGTCACAGATGGCTTTGACCTCCTTCAGCTTGTGCGAGATGAACACAATTGTGTGCCCCTGCTCCTTAAGCTGCTGCAGCTCATGGAACAGCTCCTCCGTCTCCTGCGGAGTCAGCACTGCCGTTGGCTCATCGAGAATGAGAATCTTGGCCCCGCGTACCAGCGCCTTCAGAATTTCCACCTTCTGCTTCATGCCGACACTCAGGTCCTCCACCTTCGCCTTGGCATTCACTGAGAGATTATATTTACGTGCAGTTGCTTCCGTCAGGCGTACGGCCTCTGCATAATTGAAGCCAACGCCCTTCTTCGGCTCCATACCGAGCACCATATTCTCCGCCACCGTAAAAGAAGGCACCAGCATGAAATGCTGATGCACCATACCGATACCGCGGTCAATCGCGTCCTGCGGGGACTGCAGCTTCACTTGTTCTCCCCGGATGTAGAGCCCGCCTTCGCTTGGGCTCTCCATTCCGAACATAATTTTCATCAGAGTCGATTTACCGGCTCCGTTCTCACCCGCAATCGCATGGATCTCGCCTTCGCGCAGGGAGAACTCAACGTCCTTGTTGGCAACCACACCGTTCGGATACACTTTGGTGATTCCCCGCATTTCCAGCAGAGCATTTGCCATGGGTCATCAACGCCTTTCAACCAAAGTTTTATTCATGTCCTTAAGGTTTAACAGCATTACGGATGGCTTCCACTTCAGAAGTCTCCATACCCATTGCGTTATCCACCTTAATTTCCTTATTGATCAGCTTCTGCTTCACTTCTTCAATCTTGGTCTGCAATTCCGCCGGGAAAGCCGCCTTGTAGATCTCGTTCTCGGCAATGCCTACGCCGTCTTCAACGAAGCCAAGCACATCGCGTTTACCCATTTCAAGCGTGCCGTCCTGCAGCTTTTTCACTGCGCCAAGAATGGCGGAATCGATCTTTTTAATCGCGGAAGTAACGATCAGGTTGGCCTTCGCACTATCCGTATCCTTGAGCAGCATCGCCTGGTCAGAATCGACGCCGATTGCATATTTGTTCTTTTCCTTCGCTGCATCGAAGATGCCAAGGCCCGTACCGCCCGCCACGTTGAAGATAATATCCACGCCCGAGTTATACTGGATCAGCGACAATTCCTTGCCCTTGGCAGGGTTTACGAAATCTCCGGCATAAGAGACAGCTACCTTCACTTCCGGATCAACATACTGTGCTCCCTGAATGTAACCAACCAGGAAGGCATTGATGCCGGGAATGTCCATTCCGCCCAGGAATCCGATCACATTGTCCTTGTTGGCATTAGGCATATCAGACTGGGTAGCAAGCGCCGCAGCCGCTCCGGCCAGGAAGGAGACCTCATTGGTCGAGTAAGACATATTGTACATATTGGCAGGCGCTTCCTCGATGTCGGTGTCATAGTTGATGAATTTTTTATCGGGATTTGCTTCTGCCGTTGCATTGAACATTTCTGTAATTTCCGAGCCGCCGGAGATGACAACATCCCAATCCTCAGCAGCGATATCATTAAAAGTCGGCTCCCATTTCGTCTTGTCAGCGCCCATTTCCACAACCTTCGTCTCTGCGCCAAGCTCGCTTTTCACCTTCTGCAGACCATTGTTCGCCGCATCAAAAAACGACTTGTCCCCCAGCGTCCCCGGAATCAGCAGCACCACCTTGAGCTTGTCCCCCGCAGCCGCGCCGCCTTCCGCATCCGTTCCCGGAGTTGCTGCCGCACCATTCCCGTTCCCGGACTTGTTGTTCCCGCATGCAGCGACCAGTACCATAACTGCCAGTAACATTAAAGTGAGCATTTTCTTTTTCATTTTTCTAAGTTCACACCCCTATTTGTAATAGATCCACCCTGCTGAATAGCATAAAATCCCAATTACACGTTTTGTTGGTTCCTTCGAATCGGGCAGCATGAATAAGCGACTGTTGAAATTCTGAAAATAAGCAATTTACTCTGAAAACCAAACATTTCATGTTACATTTCGCTAAAAAACCGTAAAATATCCGAACAAGATGGCCAGTCCAGTTGAGAATCTTCGGTTTTATTGATAAGATCATATCAAATGAAAACATAAATATTTATATATTTTCGGTCATGTTTTTGTACGATTCGGCTAAATGACGATCAAGGGAGGCTCATCATGGATCGTGTCCTATATATTGTAAATGCAGAACATGAAGCAGGTACCTATATCCCTCCGCACCAGCATGAGTGCTTCGAGCTGGTCTATTACATCCACGGTCAGGGCACCTGCAGCATCGGCCAGCGCAGCTATCACTTCCGGCCCTCTACCTTCGCCCTCATTCCGGCTGGCTTCAAGCATGATGAGAATCATCAGCCCAGCCCGGAGGTGCTGTTCGTCGGCTTTCACTGCGGCAATCCGGTGATCAATTCACTGTCCGGTGTGTTTGACGATGATAAAGAGCACACAGTACTACAGACCCTGCAGCGGATGAGCGCTGAGTTCAAGCGCAAGCGCGACGGGTTCAGCGAGCTGCTGAATCTGCAGATGAGTGAAATTACCGTCTATCTCCAGCGGCTGCTCAGTGCCTCCGATTTCCATTCC
The DNA here is from genome assembly GCF_038006885.1 of Paenibacillus sp. FSL R7-0302. Lineage (NCBI taxonomy): Bacteria > Bacillati > Bacillota > Bacilli > Caryophanales > Paenibacillaceae > Paenibacillus > Paenibacillus sp. FSL R7-0302. The sequence continues at coordinate 322,419 of NZ_JBBOWB010000001.1, read as the reverse complement.
CCGGCAGAGGATCAGATGCAGTATGTGCTCAATTATATGAACGAGCATTACCGCCACAAGCTCTCGGTAGCCTCGCTGGCAGAGATGTCCGGCTACAGCTACGATCGCTTCCGGCATCTGTTCAAGGAGCGGTTCATGCACTCCCCCCACCGTTATCTTTTACTAAAACGCCTGGATTATGCCAAGTCGCTCCTCCTGCACAGCCAAATGCATATTTCCGAGGTCTCGGCTGCAGCCGGATTCGTCAACGACGCCCAGTTCTGCAATATGTTCAAACGGGAGATCGGCCTCTCCCCGCGCACCTTCCGCATTCAGAGCAGAGTCATATAGGGAATAGTCCCCTCCCCTGTCACAAGTAGCTTTTGTACACGAATCTTGCATTTGTTCACTGCGCTGGGGTCCGGCCTGTTCACTGTTGTAAGCTTGTTCCACTGTCCTGTTCATAGGCTGGAGCTTATAATCGTACTATGAACATTTACGACAAGGACGGTACCCGCAAGAATACACAGTGAGTCAGGGGGCTACTTTGGATGAGACTGAACAAGATCGGCAATCAACGGGCACTGTACAGCAGACTGCTAGTCAGCATTACGCTTTGCGTCTCCTTAACCTTTCTGGTCTCCACCATCATTTATTACAACTACTATATCGGCGTAGAAAAGAAACAGACCTTCCAGTCCGACCTCGGCAACCTCACACAGACCAGCCGGGAGGTCGTGAACATGACGGATGCTGCGCAATCGCTTTCTTTTCAAATCTACCGCAACAGCACCATCTCCAAAATCGTATTCTACGATAAGCCGGACATCTACGATGTCACCGCCGCCATGTCCGAGCTGGGCAACTATCTAAGCTCCATGCCTTATATCGAATCCATCTATGTATATAATCCCAAAGGCGGGCAGCTGTATGTTGCCTCCTCCCATGGCCAGAACGGTGTGTATACCGAGAAGGAGCTGGTCGATACCTCCATTCTGGATATCCTGAGCCACTATCAGAACTATAAGGCGTTCACTCCCATTCCTAGAGTCTATTCCAACGGCGCACAGGAGAACGATCAGGTCCGTGCCTACACCTTCCTGTGTCTGGATGCGATCGGCTGGGACCGGGCTATTAATTCGGCGGTAATTGTGAATATTTCGGCTCCGTGGATCAACAAAGAGATCGCCAGCCCGGCGGATTCCACCAGCGCGACCTATATTCTGGATGATCAGGGCGCCTTCCGCTCCAGCAACAGCCTGAAGCAGCAGGAGCTGACCCCGGAGGAAGCAGGATTCATTGAGCAGCGGATCAAGGGCCGGGAGGCCGGGTATTTCATCGCTCCCTTCGGGGGCGTGAACTCGCTGATCTCTTATACGGCACCGGATGATTTAAGCTGGCAGTATGTACGAATTACGCCCTATGAGATCATTACGAAGCAGACCAACAACATCCGCAACACCACCTTGCTGATCGCAGGTCTGGTGCTGGTGGCCGGCATCGGCCTCTCCTGGATCATGTCCAGAAGCCTCTACCTGCCGATGAACCGGATTGTCAGCGAGATGCATATTCTGGAGACAGAGAAGCGCGACAGCATGTTCATGATCCGGCAAAATACACTGCGGGACCTGATCCTCGGCCTGAAGCCGCTGCAGTCCATGCAGCAGGTAGAGAAGCTGCGCCAGCTGGGCATTCATTTCACCTTCAATGATGATTACCGGCTGATCCTGCTGCGGATTGACCGTTACCGGGAGTTCCGGGAAGCCCGCTCCTCTTATCTGCTGGCCTCCAAGTTCGCCATTATGAACATCGCCTCCGAGATCTGCGGCCAGACCTACCGCGTGGAGACCGTAGATATGAACGATGATGGTATCCTGGTGCTGCTGAACATTATCGATCCCGTGGAATATACGGATACCGGCCTAATCGAAGCCCTGCTCCGGCAGATTCAGCAGGCCTGCTCCGACTATCTGAAGATCAGCCTTACCCTGACCTACAGCCATATTGACCGTAATGCCAGCCAGCTGCATCAGCTCTATCAGCAGGTCCGCGAGGCGTCGAATCACCGCCTGTTCTATGGGCATGGCTGTATCCTGAATGCCCGGGACATCTGTGCGCTGGAGTCCAGCACTTATCATTATCCGGCGGACAAGGAGAAGAAGCTGGCGGATGCATTGCTGAGCGGTAGAGTGGACGATGCCGCCGAACAGTTCAGCTCGATGATCCGCGAGACCGGGGCCTTTCCTTACCAGACCGCGCAGTTAACCGTGTCCAGACTTAGCGTCACTGTCAGAGAGATCGTAAATTCGATCCAGAAGCGTAACCGCTTACAAATTGATGGGTTGGCCGAGCTGCCCAGCCTGGATGCCATCGAGACGATAGAGGAGCTGGAGGCGGCTTTCGCCGCCCTCTTCCATACCCTGCAGGAGCAGCTGGCCGGCAAAAAGAACACCAAGCAGCACGACCTCATCTGCCAGATCAACGCCAAGATCAACGAGGATTACATGAAGCCTCATCTGAGCCTGAACCAGATCGCCGATGAACTGGACATGTCACCCATCTATATCAGCCGCCTCTACAAGCAGCAGACCATGAACAGCATCGTCGATGTCATCCTGGAGGTGCGGATGCGCGAAGTGTGCGCCTTGCTGGAGAACACCGACCTGCCCGTCACCGCCATCGCCGAGCGCTGCGGCTTCACCAGCAGCAGCTACCTGCACCGGATGTTCAAGCGCAGCTTCGGCACAACGCCTACCGATTATCGCCGTTTGAAGAGTGTGCGGATGGATTGAATTTCGGACATGAGGATGCACCTCTGGCAGTTGCTCTTGGTAACCTTAGTTGTACTATTGTGGTGGTTACGCTAATTAGCTGCAGCAGTCATCTGTACCGCCAGCTGGCGCTATCATCCACAGTAGCTACTACTACCGCCAGCACTCGCTTTCAGCCGCAGTAGTTACCACTAACTTTTCAGTTTAGTCCACACCCCAGAGGCCGCATGCCAGCAGAAGCCTGAGATTCTCAAGCTCATACACACCAGCAAGTCGAAATGTTGCAAGATTTGCAACTTAGATTTTTAATCCTGGGCTATTCCTATGAATTGTTGCACAAAATGCAGCAATAGCCTCGGATATCGACCATTTCCAGACAAAATCCTGCCTTTCCTGCAACAATCCCTGCTTTGAGCCGATATCTCCGAGGTAATGTTGCAATTTGTGCAGGATTTTTGCATAGAGGGTCTGCCCGCTTCGGTGCCTTGCCTTTTTGCTTTGGTGGAACACCAAGCCCAGTTCTTTGCCCTTACCAGTTGTTTTTGGCTATGGCAGTTCCCGCTTTGGTGGAACACCAAGCCATTCTTTACGCCTTGCGTTGCAGTTCGCGCTTTTGTGGAACACCAGCCCGTCTCCAGACTCGTGGAGACGGGCTTTTCTGCTCTTCCCTCCTGCCCCGGAGGCCGTAGGGCTGACGCAGCCTCCGCAGTTGCGCTCCGGTTGCGCCTAACGCTTAAACAGCGGAGAAAACGGAATGAATGTGGAGAAGCGGAGCGTTCGCCTTTGTGTCCGGATTTTCACCGCTAAGGTAGAATAAATAAAAATCCGGACACAACAGCGATCGGAACATCATTCCGTTTTCGGAGCGTCCACCCAAGCGCCATCGCCACTCCAGCACCAACTTCGGCTCCAGCCCCACCCCAGCACCCTCGGGCACACAAAAAGCCCCAAAAGCCATACGGCTCCCGGGGCTCCCCTCATCTACTTAAGACCTTTCTCCGCCACATAAGCCTCCCACTGCTTAGTCCACTCCGCCTGAATCTTCTCCAGGCCCGCCTGCTTGGCCTTCTGCATGAAGGTCTCCAGGCCCTTATCCACATCATCCACCAGTCCGGCCTCCAGCGGGAACAGGTACTGCTTCTCTACCTGCTCAAGCGCAGCCTTCTCTGCCTGATAAGAGCTGTAGTCCTCGGCGAAGCCCAGGAACAGGTCCGGCTTCTGGATTTTATCCAGCTCATCAAAGATCGCCTTGACCCCGTCAAATCCCTTGTCAAACAGCATGAACTCCGGATTTCTCCACGCCCAGCCGTTCATGCCCTCACGGGTGAATCCATTGGAGGTACTGGTGCCGACCAGCTTATAATAGCCGTCTTCTACCGTGTAGTTCTTGCCTTCAATGCCGTATTGCGTCAGCTGATTATACCGTTTGTCGAGCACCATCTTCTGATAGAAGGCAAGCGCCCGCTCCGGGTTCTTGCTGCTCTTCGGAATAGCGAACCCGTTGTGAATCGGATGTACAGGGGTCGCATAGCCGGTGGTTAAGCCGAATGGAGAATACGCCAGCTCCCAATCCGGATGAGTCGTGCTGATCTTCATCTTCATATCATTGAACCGGTTAGGATTGTCCCCGAACATGCTGGCCGCTTTACCTGAAGTGACCGGGTCCTGCATCGTATCCTTAATATTCAGCACATTCTTTGGAATGAAGCCTTTATCGGCCCAGCGCTTCATCATCTTCAGCTCTTCTTTTTGCTCCTCGGAGCCCCAGTAGGAGTAGACCGTGGACGGAGAATCATATTTCACACCCATGCCGTACGGCAGCGCGCCGACCATTTTATGCAGCTCCGTATAGATATAATGGAGATTGTTGCCCACATCGCTGTTGAGGGACATCGGCATCATATCCGGCTCGTTTTTGACAATGCCGTCCATGTAAGCCTCATAGCTGGCCAAGTCCTTGGGCTCCGGGAGATTGTATTTCTTGCGCAGATCCTCGCGGTAGACGAACCCGTTGGTTACATACTCCTTGAAGGTCGCCGGAACCGTGTAGATTTTACCGTCAACCTTAACATCCTCCCACATTTTCTCAGGGACGAACTTCTGCAGCTCGGGAGCCGCCTTCGGCAGCAGATCATCCAGTGCCAGGAAGGCACCGCGCTTCGCATAGGATTGATATTGCGTCCAGTCCGCTGTAAAAATCAGATCTATCGCCTGCCCGGAGGACAGCAGCAGCTTATACTTCTGATCCCAGTCCGTCCAGCTGGTGAAGTTGAACTTCACCGTGGCGTTCAGGTCCGCTTCAGCCATTTTGTTAACCTCCGCCTGGATGGCCGGAAGATCCTTAGGAGCATCGCCGAGCATATAGAATTGCAGCTCCACCTTCTTCGAGGTGTCGATCCCGGTATCCGCTGCCGGGGCAGCTCCCTCTGAAGCAGCCGGAGTGCCGGGATTTCCGTCTTTTCCAGTATTACCGGCGCTGCCAGTGTTGCCGTGGTTTCCCCCGCCGCAGCCGGCCAGGAGCGATAGAGCGAGCAATCCCGTTGTAAGCGTAACCAAAGATCGTCTGCCTGCTTTCTTTCTCATGAATGAACCCTCCTAGAATTTGTTGTAAGCCCACGCTTCCCCGATGCCCTCGTGCAGTTCTCTCCCCGGAAGCATACCATCCTTGTGTGTGACTCTATGTTAGCCGATATAGCAGATGTACGGTAAGGAACAATCTGCCAGCCGGTTCTAACCTTTGACCGCTCCGATCGTCAGCCCCTTCACGAAATAACGCTGGATGAACGGATACAGGAACAGAATCGGCCCCGTGACCACAATCGCCATCGCCATCTTGGTAGATTCTGTAGGCAGATCACTGCCTAAGCTGACCCCGGTTCCCGCGCCCATATTGGCGATGAAGGAGGCCGAGTTGATGACATTGTACAAGTGGAACTGCAGCTGATACTTATGCGGATCATTAATGAACAGCGACGAGGAGAACCAGTCGTTCCAGTAAGCCAGCGCAAGGAACAGGCCTACCGTAGCAATTCCGGGCATCGAGAGCTGCAGCACAATGCGCCAGTATATTTTGAAATCCCCCGCCCCGTCAATCTTGGCCGATTCGAACAGCTCCTCCGGCACCGCCGAGCGGATGAAATTCTTCATCAGAATAATCAGGAACGGTGTCATCAGCCCCGGAAAAATCAGCGCCCCATAAGAGTCGGTCAGATGCAGATACTTAGTGATCATAATGTACCAGGGCACCAGCCCCCCGCCGAACAGAGTCGTGAAGTAAATATAGAACGAGAAGGTATTGCGGTATTTGAAATCCTTGCGGGCCAGCACATATCCGGCCATCGTCATGAAGAACAGTCCCAGCGTCGTCCCCGTCACCGTTGTGAACAGCGTCACCCCATATGCCCGCAGCACCTCATCAGGGAAGGTGAATACCGTCTTGTAGCCCTCCAGCGAGAACTGCGCCGGGATGAAATGATAACCATCCTTGATGATGGACTCATTAGCCGTCAAGGAAGCCGAAATAATCAGCAGGAACGGAATCAGACAGGCTAAGGAGCCCAGTATAATTACCGTGTAAGCCACTCCCTGGAGTAGCCTGGTGTACGAGTCGTCTTTGATTTGCATGCTCTTTCTCTCCTTCCGCAGCAGGTTCCGCACAACCTAGAACAAGGCGTAATCGTCATTTATTTTACGGATGATATAGTTGACCGTCATGATCAGGAAGAAGCCGAACAGCGATTGGTACAGGCCGGCCGCCGTTGCCATCCCGACATCGAAGGTCACCTTGAGCGAGCGGAACACGTACGTATCCAGAATATCCGTTGTATTGTACAGCACCCCGTTATTGCCAATCAGCTGGTAAAAGAGGTCAAACTGCCCCTTCATAATACTCCCCAGCGAGAACAGCAGCAGCATGACGAAGGTTGATTTCAGCATCGGCACCGTGATATACCAGATCCGCTGAAAAATGTGGGCACCGTCAATTTTGGCCGCTTCATAATATTCCTCGCTGATGCCCGTGATGGAGGCCAGGTAGATGACCATGCTGTAGCCGAGATTTTTCCAGAGATAAAAGAGAATGATCAGGAAAATCCAGATGACCGGATTATTATAGACATCCACAGGATTCGCCCCGAACTGCGTCAGCAGCGTATTCAAGAAACCGTTATCATAATTGAACACATTGTAGACGATAACGCTTAAGATAACGAACGATACGAAGTACGGCAGGAACATGACCGACTGGGTCAGCTTCTTGAACCACTTCACCCGCAGCTCGCTGAGCAGAATCGCACAGATAATCGCCAGCACATTTCCGAGTAAAATAAAAGCCAGATTGTAGCCGATCGTATTGAGCGTCAGCTTCACCAGCGTGCCGGATTTCCAGAGGAATTCAAAGTTCTTCAGCCCCACGAAGGGAGCATCGAACAGCCCGGAATTGAAATCAAACTGCGTGAACGCATAATAGACCCCGACCATCGGAAAATACGAGTTAATTAGAAAGAACAACAGCGTAGGCAGCAGCATCAGGAACAGAATCCGGTTATGGACCAGCTCATGCACGAAGCCCTTCTTCCTTGTCTTCCGGGTGCCGGACTCAAGCTGCGGGGACAGCCCGCCCGTTCCCTTCAATGGAAGCTGGGTGACTAGCGGTATCCCGGTCTTGCGTTTGCGGTGTCTCAAAGCCTTCACTCTCCTATGCCTATAGATAAGTTGCCGCGTCACTGGGTTCGAAGCCTCTGTCCTTGGGCCTTGATGGCCCCTGCGGCTTCGTGGAATCCAATGTATGACCTGAGTATAGAAGAAGCCTCCAGCGGCTGAACAGTGAAGCTTCGGGATATTCCTGTACTTTACGGCTAACCTCACTGTGCACTTATCATACATTTGTGCAGTAATCGCAAGTTCAACGCAAATAAGCCCCCGGAGTACTCCTTAAGGAGAAGAATCCGGGGGAATTCGGGTGGTCGCGCTGGACCTATCTATAGCCTTACGATTTAAACTTGCCTGTAATAAATTATAGGTGATATACTCTGGGAAATGTACTAATTCTCCAACCTAAACTTTCAATATCCAAACTTTCTTCAGGAGGCCAGCCCATGAACCCGCTTCTGTTCCGCATCCCTCCCCTGCCGCATTATATAGCCAGCGGCCTCAATCACTGCCAGCCCGGCTATCAGCACCGGAGCCGCCAGCAGATCAAGGTATTTGACTTGCTCATTGTCCAGCAGGGATGCCTGTATATCGGCGAGGAGGAGCAGCGCTTCACCGTGAAGGCAGGCGATGCCCTGATCCTTCGCCCCGACTGCCACCACTTTGGAACCGAAGGCTGCAAGGAGGATACGGCCTATTATTGGCTCCACTTTCAGACCTTCCATGACCTGCCCGCCTTATCGGTGACAGGGTCCGCTTCCGGCAATCTGACTGAGACTTCAGGAGAGCTTCCCGCTTCTCTATTCGATATCAGCTCCTTCAATCTGGTGTTATCGCAGTTTGTTAACTTACTTCTGCCGGACAGAGCTTACGAGGTATTGGAGCAGCTCACGCAATTGCAGGCCACCGCCCACCTCGAAGCCGTCCGCTTCCGGCAGCAGCTCCTCTTCCAGGATCTCCTGCAGCAGCTGGCCGCTTCTGTGAACCCGGAGCACCGCAGCTCTCAAACCACCCTATGTGCCGAGCAGGCCGCCTCCTATCTCCGCACCCACTACCGTGAAGAGATTACAACCGCCATGCTGGGAGACAGCCTCAACTTCCATCCGGTCTATATTGCCCGTTGCATGAACAAGGTATATGGCTGTTCACCCATGGAATATCTGCTCCGCTACCGTATCGGACAGAGCAAGCTGCTGCTGATGCAGACCAGCTTCCCGATCTCCCGGATTGCCGGAGAGGTCGGCTTCAACCAATCCTCCTACTTCAGCTCCAGCTTCATGAAGCTGGAGGGGTTGTCACCGCGCGAATACCGGCAGCGCTTCTCATGACACAGGCCATCAGCGAAGGATACGCTGATGGCCTGTTTACTTAGTGATTATTACGCCTCCGGCAATGCCGCCGTCAGCGTGAACTCGAATTCCAGCCGCTGACCGGCTGCGATCCGGTATTCCGGATGCACCGGCGCCCCCCAGCTGTCATCCCCGCCCACACCCATCTGCTGTGCCGCGAGGGTGACAACCGTGTAGTGCACCTTAGGCAGCTCATAAGCATGTGCTGCCTGCTCCAGCTCGAACGCTGTATACGGTGACAGCGTACATTCCAGCGGCTGTCCCGCAGCCGCCTGAACCTGCAGCCCATACCCCCGGCTGTCCGTGATGCTCACCTCACGGACGCCCGTCCGGTTGCCGGATTCCTGCGGCACCAGATACGGTGACGGCAGCTCCGTCACCTTACGCCGGAAGCGGGTGAGCCGCGCTCCATGTGCGCGGTCACTGTAGTTCTCTTCCGGTCCGCGGGCATACCACTCGGTGGCCTCGTAGTCTGCCGGCATCCGGAAGAATACCGCCACTACCGGCACATCCGGCAAGCCGTCTGCTCCGGTGTAGACCATCCGGACACGGACGCTGCCGTCGGCATGGACCGTGTATTCAATGCTTGCCTTCAGCTCACTGCTGATGCTGAAGGCATAGTCGAAGCTGACCTTAGCCCGGTCTGCTTCGGTGTGCAGGCTGACCGCCGTACACTGGCGGGCCAGACTGGCCGCGAACCAGCCGCCGGCATGGTACCCCAGCGCGGTCCCTTTATCATTGTCGGTGGTGGCCCGCCAGAACAATGGAGCCGGCGGAGTCGCAATCATCTCATGCCCACCGTAGCAGAGCGACACCAGGGAGCCGGCCTGCTTGGAGAACAGGGCGGAGAAGCCGCGTCCGGTGATTCCGATGTTTACATCCCCTTCAATGACGCCGAACTCCCCGGACGCAGGCAGCAGTGCCTTTTTCCCGCCTGCCGTTACCCCGGCTGCTTCTACGTGGAACACATGCTCTCCATAAGCGGTCTCGAACCCGGAATCGGCCCATAGTTCAGCTTCCTTCAGCACCAGACTTACCGCCAGCGTGTACTCCCCTGGAGCTGTGGATACATCCGGCAGTTCCAGCGGAATCTGTGATTCCTCCTGCGCGGCCACGTTAACATCCTGCTGCCTCTTGAAGATCTCCCGTCCCTCCCGTAATAACCGGTACTCCAGCAATAGCCGCTCCGTTCCCTCGAACAGATTGCCGTTAATCACCGTCACGGCGTCCCGTTCAGGAACGAGCCGGATGTTCTGATAGAGGAACTTCACCTCCTGCATCTTCGGCGTGAGGGTCCGGTCCGCGAAAACGATCCCGTTGCCGCAGAAGCTGTAGTCCGTCGGCCGGTCGTCGAAATCCCCGCCATACGCCAGATACTCTTCACCGTACCTGTCCTTGGCCACCAGCGCCTGATCGATGTAATCCCAGATGAAGCCGCCCTGATACAGCGGATACCGGCTCTCCAGCTCAATATATTTATGAAGTCCCCCGACCGAATTACCCATAGCATGCATGTACTCACAGCTGATATACGGCTTATCCGGCTGGCTCTCCAGATATTCTATAATATCGGCAGGCTTGGCATACATCCGGCTCTCCATATCGCTGCTGTCATTATATTTGCGGTTATGGAAGACCCCTTCATAATGCACCAGCCGTCCACGATCAGCCTTGCGGAAGTAATGGGACACCTTCAGAATAACCTCACCCGCATAGGATTCATTGCCGCAGGACCAGATCAGGATCGACGGATGATTTTTATCGCGCTCCAGCATCGACACCGCCCGGTCCATGACAATCCCCTCCCACTCCGGCTTATCCCCGGGGATGTTCCAGGATGGCTCAACGGCGCCCATCTTCTGCCAAGAGCCATGGGATTCCAGATTCATCTCATCAATCACATACACCCCGTATTCATCGCACAGCTCATACCAGAGCGTCTGATTTGGATAATGCGAGGTCCGCACTGCGTTGATATTATTCTGCTTCAGGATGATGATATCCTTGATCATATCTTCCTTGGAAATGTTCCGTCCTGTACGGGGGTTGAACTCATGGCGGTTGACGCCTTTGAACATGATCCGTTGGCCGTTCAGCAGCATCAGCTTGTCCTTCAGCTCGAACACGCGGAAGCCCGCCCGCTGCACAATCGCCTCCACCAGTTTCCCTTCGCCATTACATACAGAGATACAGACGTTATACAGGTACGGATTCTCCGCGCTCCACAGGAACACCTTGCCTGCATCCATACTCAGAGCCGCCTTGCCCGCCACTGCCCGTCCTTCTGCTTTTGCCACCACAGTCCCGGCCGCATCCTTCAGCTCCATTCGGATCACAGCTTCGGCCTCTGACGCCATGCGAAGTTCAGCCGTTAACCTGCCCTGCTCATAGGAAGCATCCAGCCCCGCCTGAATCCGCAGATCCTGTACATGCAGCTCAGGAACCGTATACAAATACACCTCACGAAAAATCCCCGAGAACCGCCAGAAATCCTGATCCTCCAGCCAGCTCCCCGTACAGCGCTGATAGACCTCAACCGCGAGCTTATTGGCTCCTTCCTGCAGATAGGGTGTCAATTCAAATTCCGCAGGGGTGAAGCTGTCTTCACTGTAGCCGACGAAGTGCCCGTTCAACCAGACATAACAAGCCGCCTCTACCCCCTGAAAAGAAATAAAGACCGGTCCCTCCCCCATATTCTCCGGCACCTCAAAAAACTTCACGTAGCTGCCCACTGTATTACTGCTCACCGGAATCTCCGGCGGTCTTACAGCATCCAGACCGTCCCAAGGGTACATCGTATTCGCATATTGAGGCCTGCCGTACCCCTGAAGCTGAATATGACCCGGCACCTGGATGTCCCCCCAGCCTCTCGTATCATATTCCGTCTTATAGAAATTCTGCACACGGGCTGCCACATTCACTGCATAACTGAATTTCCAGTCTCCGTTGAGCGAGTGGCGCAGCGCCATGGGGGCTTGTCTCTCCGCTTCCTCCATCGTTCTATAATAGCGGTGGTCCGAATGCGCTTCCAACCGGTTCACCTTAAATACAGATACATCGCTTAGCCAATCCAGACTCGGTTCATTGCCTGACATTATATGATCCTCCTTCATCTTCTTTCGGTGAATCTGGCTCTTATTCTATCCCAAGTTCACGCTAGTTCCCAGTGCAGGATTACAACTTAGATGCAGTTAACTGACTTTCAGCTGGTTTTATGATTTCCAGAGGCTTCCGCTTCATTCTCCATTGAAGCAAAATAAGCAATCTTATGGTCAATCTTCCGGGCAAAGCTCTGAAAGAACTTAATCTTCTCATCGATATGCTGTTTATGCTCCTGCAGCAGCTTGCGCTGGTCGGGCAGACGGTCCCTGCCTTCCTGCGAGAACGCAATGAATTGCTTAATGTCCGCTATAGCCATTCCGGTATCCTTCAGGCAGCAGATTAGCGAGATCAGCTCCAGATCCTCGTCATTGAAGCAACGGTTACCGTTCACATCCCTTGCCACAACCGGCAATACACCCTCCCGTTCGTAGTAACGCAGCGTATATTGGCTCAGTCCGCTTTTTTGTGCTATGGTTTTGATACTGTATCCCATCCGTACAAGCTCCTCTCTGCCAGCCGTTGCCGGCTTCACCTATATGTAAAGGTAACACCAAACCGTTTCTATGAACAGCCACTCTATGATTCTATTGACTTACACCTAACTCTAAGGTCTAAGCTTACACTATACCTTCATTTAAGGAGTGAATAATTAATGGTAAAAAGAATTAATGTGGCTAACGGTACACTTGAGGTGTCCGAGATTTCACTCGGCTGTATGCGGATCGCTGACTTGTCTCCCAAAGAGGCTGAAGTCCATATCCACAGCGCCCTTGAGGTCGGCATAGACTTTTTTGACCATGCAGATATTTATGCCGGCGGCAAAGCGGAGGAAGTATTCGGGGATGTACTGGCTGCAAATCCCGGCATGCGCGACCGGCTGATGATTCAGGCCAAATGCGGCATCAGGAATGGCTTCTTCGACTTCTCCAAGGAGCATATTGTCAGTTCAGTAGAGAATAGCCTGAAGCGGCTGCAGACCGATTATGTAGATGTCCTGCTCCTCCACCGTCCTGACACCTTGATGGAGCCGGAAGAAGTAGCCGAAGCCTTCGATGATCTGGAGCGCAGAGGGCTGGTCAAGCATTTCGGCGTCAGCAATCAGAACCCGCTGCAGATTGAGCTGCTCAAGAAGAACGTCAAGCAGCCCCTTCTGTTCAACCAGCTTCAGCTCAGCATCATGGTTACCGGCATGATTGATGCCGGCTTCAACGTCAACATGACGAATTCCGGTTCTGTAGTCCACGATGGCGGCATCCTGGAGTACAGCCGCCTGCACGATATGACCATCCAGCCATGGTCGCCGTTCCAGTACGGCTTCTTCGAGGGCGTATTCCTCGGCAACGAGAAGTTCCCTAAGGTGAATGAAGTGATTAACCGTCTCGCCGCAGAAAAAGAGGTAACCGATACCGCCATTGCGACCGCCTGGCTGCTTCGCCATCCGGCTAAGATGCAGCCGATTGTCGGCACCACCAACACTGCCCGCCTGCTCGACATCGCCAAGGCCTCAAGCATCACCCTCAGCCGCGAGGAATGGTATGAGATTTACCGCGCAGCCGGGAATGTGCTGCCTTAAACCAGACCATCTGTATGAAAGACCCGCAAATCTCCCCTTTAGAAAGGGATTTGCGGGTCTTTTTGTATTTGCACCCAGGGCTTCAAGCAAGTTTTATAATAGGCTCTTGCAAAAAAATTTATATCATAATACGCTTTTCACAGACATCGATGTACTTATTGTTTAGAAGGAGAACAAGTATGAATAACAGAATTCTAGATTTCGAGAATCTGATTAAAACAGAGTATGGTAATATTGCTGGTATTGTAGTACTGCTCGGCAGCGAAAAGGTATATGAAGGCTATTTTGACGGCTACACCGCTGACGATCCGATCCATATTGCATCGGTGACGAAGAGCGTTGTGTCTGCACTGATCGGCATTGCCATAGACAAAGGCTATATTAAAAGCATTGACCAGAAAGTATTGGAATTTTTTCCTGATTACACGGTCAAACGCGGTGAAAAAACGATACAGAATATCACAATAAAAAATATACTGACAATGACCGCACCGTATAAATACAAGTCGGAGCCATATACAAAGGTCTATACCAGCGAGGACTGGACCAAAGCTGCACTGGACTTGTTGGGTGGCAAGGACGATCCTGGAGGATTCAAGTATTCCACAATCGGCCTACAGGTCCTGTCGGGAATCCTCACCAATGCAACCGGCCAATCTGTACTTGATTTTGCCACAGAAAATCTGTTTGAACCACTGGGGATCAAAGCGCCCCCTAATGCGAATATACATTGTAAAGAAGAGTATTTGGCGTTCCTCAAAGATAAATTTGTTAATGGTTGGATCATAGATCCCAAAGGGACGAGCACCGCCGGTTGGGGACTTACCTTAACCCCCTTGGATATGGCAAAGATCGGTCAGCTATACCTAAATGAAGGTTTGTGGAACGGCAAGCGAATGCTATCCGCAAAATGGATCAAGGACAGTACCCAAGAAAACAGCCGATGGGGAGAGTTACCTTACGGGTATTTATGGTGGATTGTTAACAATGAGGGACAAGGTTGTTATGCGGCTTTGGGCGACGGCGGAAATGCGATTTACGTAAATCCCGACAAGAAAATCGTAGTTACGATTGCTTCGCGTTTCATGCCGCGTGCGAAGGACAGAATTGAATTGATTACAAAGTATATCCTACCGTTGTTTGAGCCGACAAAGGAGTAACCGACATCGCCCTCAGCCACGAGGAATGGTACGAGATTTACCGCGCAGCCGGGAATGTGCTGCCTTAACGAAGATAGCAGCAAAACACCACCAGCTTTAGACAAAGAGTCTAAAGCCTGGCGGTGTTTTTTTAACTACCTCACGATTGGACTCGCTTTTTTACCCATCCTATAAATTCCGATCCAGGCTACCATTAATACGATCTGAGCCAGAACGACCAGCCACAACACTTCTGTGAAACCTCCTATGAGGCAAAATATAGTGTTAACCAGCGGGAACCCTACGAAAGTAAACATGATCGGAAAATCTTTTTTGGGAGTGATTGAATAGTTAGCCTTCCGGTCCCAGAACTTGGTGAAAGCTAATGCTAAAACTCCGATTGTAATGACAGAAAGTGCAATCAACATCACCCATTGCATATTAGATTCTCTGGCGAAGAACGGCCCCATGTAATTAAAGAAGTTGGATAATGGGGAGAACATACAAGCCAATGACGCAAGGGCCGCCAGGAACGGATAGATATAACCCACGGTTTTACTATAGCCTTTCTTTTTATGCCACCATTCACCAATTAGAATAAAGACGGTCCAATATCCCGCGATATAAATCCATCCTGTAAAATTCATCACGGGTTCCCCATAAATTTGAGGTTCACCGGCCAGCGGATAATAAGTCCATCTTGCAATGGTTCCATCCATGGTCTCAAAAATCTGTTTAACGGCCACCGGGTCGAGTGAAAAGTCAAACACCATCGCACTTAATCCCGTAATAAACGGTTTCGTCCAGGACGGTATATTTACAGACTTTAGCACACGCAAGGTGGAATAAATGATCAGAAATTCAATAATAGGCACAGTAATAGGGATATTAAATAACATTAAAATACTCCGCCCATAGGCGTAGAAACCTTCCCCAAGCGATGAAGCAGTAATTTCAAAAACGGCGGCGTAAAAAAATACAAAACCTATAAATTGCAGTAAAACCGTTTTGGGATGTGTTTCCTTATCAAGGATATAGAACACCATTAGGACAGCAGCAATTAAGACAAGAATGTCTTGAATAACCCATACAGGCACTACAGTTATACTACCCATTTTCTTCCTCCAATTAATTTAATTTGAATCGAATGTTTAAATAAATTATAATATCATTATGTTAGTTAAACAACAGACTGTTCGTTTGGATTATGTTAGTTATTATACAATTCATATTAGATTTGTTCATTTACTATTTTATTATTTTAAATTAGGAGGATACGATGTCAGACAAAAAAACAGATCACCGGGTCAGATATACAAAAATGGTTATCAAAGAAAGCCTGTTGAAGCTGCTGACAGAGCGGTCTATTAATAAAGTTACCGTGACCGACATTTGCAGTGAAGCAAATATTAACCGCAACACCTTTTATTCACACTATGCTAATCAGTTCGAGCTTCTTTCGACGATCGAAAATGATCTTTACGAAGACATTAAGCAAGTTGGGATGAGTTCGTCCAATCCTCAAAAGCTATCTTATGAATTATGTAAGTATATAAAAGCGAATAAAACGATATGTGAGGTTCTGTTCTCTGAGCATGGCGATAAAGAACTATTAGAAAGAATCCTTTATATCAGTCACGATCTAACGATTGAGCGATGGAAGCAGGAATTAAAATATTTTGATCCGCAATTATTTGAGTCCTGGTATACGTTCACCGCTCATGGCAGTATAGCCATTATTAAAAAGTGGGTCAGTAGCGGTCTGAAGGAAAGCCCGGGTAAGGTTGCAGCTTTTATTGATAAAGCCACAGAGGCCGTATCCAAAGCATTTTATGCTGAGGAATTATAATCATAAAAAATGAAGCGTCCCTCTTTTTTGAAGGCCGCTTCTCTTTTTCCCAATATTCATTTTCTTCCTGTTCATTCCGATTGATCTGATTGATCCTTTGCTTGTTGTTGTATAAGTGCGGCCTCTTGAGCGGAAAGCTCATTTAAAGTTGTAAAAAAGGGTTCAATCGGTACCATTACACCACAGGTTGAACCTAATCCCAACATCAATCTGAGATAGAATTGAACCTTCCTTTTCTCCCTGGCAATCTGCTGTAATTCGGACATGTCCGGGTTTTTCTTCTTCATCAGCCGATGCTTCCTTCCATTTCAATCTGTAGTGTCCTCATTCTCCGATCCTTCCCTTGCGTAGTATTTTTCAGCACGCGCCAACAGATCACCCATGAATTTCCCGATCGTCTGTAACTCAGTCTCTGAATAAGAGTCAATGAACTGGTAAAAGCTCTCTTCTTTCTCTTGATGCATCTTTTGGTGCAGTTGATATACCTGTCTTCCCTTATCCGTTAGAGTGAAATAACTTTCCTTCCGGTTGTTGTTCATTTGATTTCTCACAATGAAGCCCATCTCCAATAACTTTGAACTAATATTTGTAATACTTGCTTTAGACAAATTCATTCTTTTGGTAATTCCGGTATGGTTGATTGGCTCATGATCACCAATGCAATCAATAACGTGCACACTGGTAATATTATTGGAGAGCATATCAATCTGAAGCTTCTGGGCTTGCTCCCGAAACATGTTAATTTCATGTTCTGTATATAATTCGTTCAAATGCAGCATTCGGATATACTGCTCGTACAGGTGACCTTTAGAATGATTTGGAAACTCCAATTTACTTCTCTCCTCTCATGTATTTAGTTGCAGACCTTATTCGATGCAGCGATAGATTGTTCTTCTTTTTTGTTCAGCACTGAACAAAATCATATTAGCACGACTGATATTGAGAATCAATATCATTTTCATCTTTTCAAGCCAAAGGTAATCTGCTATAATTCAACCAAAGTACCAAACATCCTACGTTTGTAAAGGAATGATTCGATTGTTAGCTCAGACTCAACGTTTAACCTTGGTGGAACAGGTGGCCTACCAGATCCAGGAGAAGATCGAAAGCAATGAATGGCAAGTAGGGACGCGTATTCCTCCAGAGCCGGAGCTAATGGAGCAGCTTCAAGTCAGCCGTAATACCTTGAGGGAAGCGATTCGGGCTCTAACGTATGCAGGTCTGCTGAAGACCAGACAAGGAGATGGGACGTATGTCTGCTCCTCCAGTGTTTTGGGGTCAGTCATTAGAAAAGTGGTTCAGCATACCGATAAGCTTGAGAGCCTGGAGGTCCGGTATGCATTAGAGAGAGAGGCGGCTGCACTGGCTGCGCTCAGAAGAGGCGAGGAAGATCTGGCGGCAATTCGGACATGTCTGGACCAGTGCAGACAAGCAGCCAGTCAGAATGATATCAAGGCTTATGCTCACTGGGATGTCGAGTTTCACAAAATGGTAATTTCTGCTTCACATAACCAATTGATGGCGAATTTGTACAATCATATTTCCGGGGCGCTGCAAAACATGGTTTTGGAAACGAAGGATCTCAAAAACGTGGATTTTTATCTCGACTCTCATGCCCTGCTCTATCAAGCCATTGCCGATCAGAATAGTTATCAAGCCGAAGAGGCTGTCCGTTTATACATTGATAAAGCCCGCACACAGGAGGAACATCTATGAGCTCATCAGAACAATTGTTAAACAAGCAGGATGGAATATCCAATACCAGAATTCGTAAGCAAGCGACACTCTGGTTCATGATCATAGGAATAATTTTTATCGCTGCGAATCTGCGCGCTCCCCTCACATCCGTGGGACCCTTGGTCAGTCTTATTAGAGACAACGTGCATATTTCAAATACTTTAGCAGGCCTGATTACCACTGTTCCACTAATTGCATTTGCTTTGTTATCTCCTTTTGTGCCGAAATTAGGACATAAATATGGGGTAGAACGTCTTATCCTGGTTTCGCTTATTTTTTTGGCCACCGGTATTGTTATCCGGTCTTTATCCGGAGCAGTGACCTTGTATGTTGGAACGGCAATTTTAGGATTTGCTATTACGATCTGTAATGTATTACTTCCCAGCCTGATCAAACGGGAGTTTCCGCAGCAAATGGGTACGATGACAGGGGTGTATTCGGTTTCGATGAATCTATGCGGGGCGATTGCTTCCGGGATCAGTGTTCCCTTAGCTGTGGGGGCAGGCTTGAGCTGGCAAGGGGCCTTAGGAATATGGGGGATACTCAGCGTGATCTCCATTCTCTTCTGGATACCGCAGCTCAAGACTCCAGTGAAACCAGCCGCTGCTGCTGGCAGTGCAGGTAACAACCATCGGGTTAAAATATGGCGCTCCCCATTAGCTTGGCAGGTGACTTTCTTTATGGGAATACAATCAGCCATTTTCTATGTGCTGGTGGCCTGGATGCCTGAAATACTCAAAGATCAAGGCATCAGTTCAAGTCAATCCGGCTGGTATCTCTCCGTTCTGATTATGGCTTCCCTCCCCTTTGCCTTTATCGTTCCTGTGGTGGCAGGCCGCATGTCTAACCAGCGGTTGCTAGTGGGGATTACAACCATTCTGCTTTTGATTGGAACACTTGGACTTATCTATAGCAGTATCCAACTGCTTCTGCTTTGGGTGATTATTCTTGGAATCGGATCAGGCTTTGCTTTTGGCTTGTCCATGATGTTCTTCGGCTTGCGTACCCAAAGTGCCCATCAGGCGGCTGAATTATCGGGCATGGCCCAATCCATCGGATATCTGCTGGCAGCTACCGGCCCGGCGCTGATTGGATACTTGCATGATGCCAGTCATAGTTGGGGCGCTCCACTTCTGATATTAGTCGGCGCGTCTGCTCTCCTCGGCATCGTTGGTCTCGGTGCGGCCAGAAATCAATTTGTGGGTTCGTCGGAAGATCGGCGCGCAAAAAATTAAAAGATTGTCGGTACCATTCCCCCATCTATTCGGATCGGGGATCCTTTGAAGGCGGAGGCCATCGGACTGCACAGGAAAGCAGCCAACCGGCCAATCTCCACTGGTCGGATAAACCGCCCGATTTCGGATTGAGGCAGGTTCTTCGTCATAAAGTCCTTCTCTTTAGCCTCGAACATCATCTCTTCGTTCGAATATATGCTCTCGATGATTTTAAGCACATTCTCGGAGAGGGTCGGTCCCGGCAGGATCGTGTTCACTGTAACTTCGGCGCCACGGGTCAGCTTGGACAAGCTCTTGGACAATGACAACAGCATGGATTTGGTCACACCGTATTGAGGCATCTGTCCTGAAGGCATAACGGCTTCCTCACTCGCGATGAAGATAATACGGCCATATTCACGACTCAGCATGGAAGGCAAATAAAACTTGGTTAAGGCGTTGGCGGCAAGAAAGTTTGTGCGGAAGTACTTCTCCCATACGGCATCGTCTACGTAGTCATAGGACATGATCTCATAGATGCCCATGCTGTTGACCAGGATATCGACGTGGGGAAAACTTGCGAATAAAGCTTCTCTTTGCCGCGAATCGATGAGATCAGCGGTTGCATTCCGCGGTTCCGTTTCCGGGAACGCTGCTTGAATCTCAGCTACCGTACGCTCTACGTCATCATTGTTGCGGCCATTTATGAGAACATGAACACCTTCCCTGGCAAGTTCACAGGCGATCGCTTTTCCTATGCCTTTAGTTGATCCCGTTACTAAAGCTGCCTTGTTCTTTAATCCCATATCCATCTGTCTGCACTCCTTGTGTCTAAGATAGGGATCATATTACATCGTTTCGTCTACTCGGTAACTAGCATAGAGCGCCAATTATCTTGCGTGACGCGCCAATTGGCAGGAGTCTCCCCTGTCCATGCGCGAAAAGCGCGATAAAACGAATTTTGGTCCTCGTAGCCGATGAGAAAAGCGACCTCTTTGATCTCCAATGCAGGGTCTGCCAAGTAAGCAACGGCCATCTCCCGCCTCGTTTTCGCCAGCAGCTGCTTGAAGCTCCCGCCTTCTTCCGTCAGCCTGCGCTGCAAGGTACGCTCGCTCATCCCCAACTCGGAGGCTACGGAGTGGATATCGATTTTCCCTTGAGTCAGGCACCGTGAGAGAATCCACTGCACCTTAGCGCTCGTCGTGAGCTGGCTCTGTCGCTCTTCCAGCGTACGATCCAAGGAGGGGGTCAGAATCTCAAGAAGTTCCTCATTGTACGACGTGAAGGGGCGATCCAGATCTTCGCGATTAAGCGTTAGCTGATTGCGCTCCGTCCCCGTCCGTACTCGACAGCCGAAGTAACCTTCAAGGGCTTGAACGTCGCCCATATAGTTAATGAATTCTACGGAATGTGCCTTAAGGAAACGGCCGGTTCCCCGGCGTCCGAGCTCAAGCAGGTAGGCGAGCGTAATGCCGACAAGCACCGGCGGTCCGGATAGCTCGGCATGCTGCCATTCCAATTCAATCGAATATAGCTCGCCTTCTTCCTGAATCCTCAAGTTTTCCGGGGGGCACAATTGCTTATAACGCGCCATTCGGTTTAGCGCGTCCCGGTAATTGCGAGCGTGAAAGGTCGCCAAAGCAGCCGGCGGATATTGAGTTGTCTTGTATGCGGCCGCAAGCTTGACGATTCCCGTAGCGATGTCTCCGACTAGTTCGGAATAGGCTTGCCAGATCGAATAATATTGGGCGGTCGTGACTACCGGTTCGGTGATGATGGTTAGCGGCAGGCATGCCTTGCGTGCTACATCAATAGGTTCTACCCCTATTCCCTTCAGGCTGGTCCAGAAACCGGGCGCGATCTTAATACGGTCTGCGAAAGGTGCATTCATGGCTGTCGACCTCCAAGAACTAATTTCAATTGCAATGATCCATCAATCGTAGATCATTGATTCTTCTGATTATAGCCGATCGAAATAATAAGATCGGTGCAATAAATATAAAAAAGCTCATTAGAATTATTCTCTAATGAGCTGTCTGTTATTAATATGATACCGGCGAGAGGACTCGAACCTCCACGGTTTCCCACTCGATTTTGAGTCGAGCGCGTCTGCCATTCCGCCACGCCGGCGTACTACATATATAATTCCAAAAAAATAATGGAGGTGCCACCCAGATTTGAACTGGGGATAAAGCTTTTGCAGAGCTTTGCCTTACCACTTGGCTATGGCACCACATGAAATGGAGCGGACGACGGGAATCGAACCCGCGACCCTCGCCTTGGCAAGGCGATGCTCTACCGCTGAGCCACGTCCGCATATAATGGCTGGGGATATAGGAATCGAACCTATGAATGACGGAGTCAAAGTCCGTTGCCTTACCGCTTGGCTAATCCCCAACATCTTATTAAATAAAAATGGGGCGACTGATGGGTCTCGAACCCACGAATGCCGGAACCACAATCCGGTGCGTTAACCCCTTCGCCACAGTCGCCATATGAAGCTTTTAAGTTGTATTGCTATGTAATTCTTATAAAAGAAATGGGGCGACCGATGGGTCTCGAACCCACGAATGCCGGAACCACAATCCGGTGCGTTAACCCCTTCGCCACGGTCGCCATATGATTCTTTTATATGAAATTACTTGGCAGGGGCAGCAGGAATTGAACCCACACCAACGGTTTTGGAGACCGTTGTTCTACCTTTAAACTATGCCCCTAAAAAATGGTGGAGGCTGATGGATTCGAACCACCGAACACGTACGTGAGCAGATTTACAGTCTGATGCGTTTGGCCACTTCGCTAAGCCTCCACGGTATGGTGCCGGCGAGAGGACTTGAACCCCCAACCTACTGATTACAAGTCAGTTGCTCTACCAATTGAGCTACACCGGCATATTAAGTTGTGTATGGTGGCGCGGGAGGGAATCGAACCCCCGACACAAGGATTTTCAGTCCTTTGCTCTACCGACTGAGCTACCGAGCCATAAAAGTAATTTTGTAAAGATGGCGGAACCGACGGGATTCGAACCCGCGATCTCCTGCGTGACAGGCAGGCATGTTAGGCCAACTACACCACGGTTCCAAATTAAAAGTACTTATGGGGTCCCCGGAAAGTATTCGGAATATGCTACAGAGCACATCTTCACTTTGTGGGGATTAATTGCGGGGGCAGGATTTGAACCTGCGGCCTTCGGGTTATGAGCCCGACGAGCTACCGGGCTGCTCCACCCCGCGTCATTGTACAAAATCTATTCGGTTAAGATAGATGGTGGAGGCTGAGGGGTTCGAACCCCCGACCCTCTGCTTGTAAGGCAGATGCTCTCCCAGCTGAGCTAAGCCTCCATATATCAGTTCCAAAAAAATGGTGACTCGTATGGGATTCGAACCCATGTTACCTCCGTGAAAGGGAGGTGTCTTAACCCCTTGACCAACGAGCCATGCTATACAGTTATTTCCTTTCCCTTTCCAGGGAGGTAACGCTACGGAGAGAGAGGGATTCGAACCCTCGAGACGCTTGTGGCGCCTACACGATTTCCAATCGTGCTCCTTCGGCCAAACTCGGACACCTCTCCATATGGCTCCCCGAACAGGACTCGAACCTGTGACAACTCGATTAACAGTCGAGTGCTCTACCAACTGAGCTATCAGGGAATATACATATCAAGCTTGATCGCCTGAAAACTGAATCCGAAACGAATTTGTGTGTTAGTGTGTTTGGATAAGCCCTCGACCGATTAGTATTGGTCAGCTCCATGCATTGCTGCACTTCCACCTCCAACCTATCTACCTCGTCGTCTTCAAGGGGTCTTACATACTGGGAAATCTCATCTTGAGGGGGGCTTCACGCTTAGATGCTTTCAGCGCTTATCCCGTCCGTACGTAGCTACTCAGCCATGCTCCTGGCGGAACAACTGATGCACCAGCGGTACGTCCATCCCGGTCCTCTCGTACTAAGGACAGCTCCTCTCAAATTTCCTGCGCCCACGACAGATAGGGACCGAACTGTCTCACGACGTTCTGAACCCAGCTCGCGTACCGCTTTAATGGGCGAACAGCCCAACCCTTGGGACCTACTTCAGCCCCAGGATGCGATGAGCCGACATCGAGGTGCCAAACCTCCCCGTCGATGTGGACTCTTGGGGGAGATAAGCCTGTTATCCCCAGGGTAGCTTTTATCCGTTGAGCGATGGCCCTTCCATGCGGTACCACCGGATCACTAAGTCCGACTTTCGTCCCTGCTCGACTTGTAGGTCTCGCAGTCAAGCTCCCTTATGCCTTTGCACTCTGCGAATGATTTCCAACCATTCTGAGGGAACCTTTGAACGCCTCCGTTACTCTTTAGGAGGCGACCGCCCCAGTCAAACTGCCCGCCTGACACGGTCCCCGTACCCGCTAAGGGCACTAGGTTAGAACCTAGATACGATCAGGGTGGTATCCCAACGGCGCCTCCGCAGAAGCTTGCGCTCCTGCCTCACCGGCTCCCACCTATCCTGTACAGATCGTACCCAAATTCAATATCAAGCTGCAGTAAAGCTCCATGGGGTCTTTCCGTCTTGTCGCGGGTAACCTGCATCTTCACAGGTATTAAAATTTCACCGGATCTCTCGTTGAGACAGCGCCCAAGTCGTTACGCCATTCGTGCGGGTCAGAATTTACCTGACAAGGAATTTCGCTACCTTAGGACCGTTATAGTTACGGCCGCCGTTTACTGGGGCTTCGGTTCACAGCTTCGGGTTACCCCTAACCGCTCCCCTTAACCTTCCAGCACCGGGCAGGCGTCAGCCCGTATACTTCGCCTTGCGGCTTCGCACAGACCTGTGTTTTTGCTAAACAGTCGCTTGGGCCTTTTCACTGCGGCCCCCTCGGGCTATTCACCCTACCGAGGCACCCCTTCTCCCGAAGTTACGGGGTCATTTTGCCGAGTTCCTTAACGAGAGTTCTTCCGCGCGCCTTAGAATTCTCTTCTCGCCTACCTGTGTCGGTTTGCGGTACGGGCACCTTCTCCTGACTAGAGGCTTTTCTTGGCAGTGTGAGATCATGACCTTCGCTACTATAATTTTCGCTCCCCATCACAGCCCAGCCTTACGATGTGCGGATTTGCCTGCACACCAGCCTCACTGCTTAGACGGACATCCATCAGTCCGCGTCACTACCCTCCTGCGTCACCCCATCGCTCATAGCGGATTACGGTGGTACAGTAATTTCAAACTGTTGTCCTTCGACTACGCCTGTCGGCCTCGCCTTAGGTCCCGACTTACCCTGAGCGGACGAGCCTTCCTCAGGAAACCTTGGGCTTTCGGCGGATCAGATTCTCACTGATCTTTTCGTTACTCATACCGGCATTCTCACTTGTGTAGTGTCCAGCGCTCCTTACGGTACACCTTCAACCCCTACACAACGCTCCCCTACCCCAGATACAAAGTATCTAGCCATAGCTTCGGTGGTGTGTTTAGCCCCGTTACATTTTCGGCGCAGAGTCACTCGACCAGTGAGCTATTACGCACTCTTTCAATGGTGGCTGCTTCTAAGCCAACATCCTGGTTGTCTGTGCAACTCCACATCCTTTCCCACTTAACACACACTTGGGGACCTTAGCTGATGGTCTGGGCTGTTTCCCTTTTGACAATGGATCTTAGCACTCACTGTCTGACTCCCGGCAAGAAGTAAATGGCATTCGGAGTTTGACTGAGCTTGGTAACCCTTGCGGGCCCCGCACCCAATCAGTGCTCTACCTCCACCACTCCATTCACCGAGGCTAGCCCTAAAGCTATTTCGGGGAGAACCAGCTATCTCCGAGTTCGATTGGAATTTCTCCGCTACCCCCACCTCATCCCCGCATTTTTCAA
Source organism: Paenibacillus sp. FSL R7-0302 (assembly GCF_038006885.1). Lineage (NCBI taxonomy): Bacteria > Bacillati > Bacillota > Bacilli > Caryophanales > Paenibacillaceae > Paenibacillus > Paenibacillus sp. FSL R7-0302. Next base: position 297,211 of record NZ_JBBOWB010000001.1, on the reverse strand, counting down.
CATGCGTGGGTTCGGGCCTCCAGTGCGTGTTACCGCACCTTCACCCTGGACAGGGGTAGATCACACGGTTTCGGGTCTACGTCCACATACTCAGTCGCCCTATTCAGACTCGCTTTCGCTGCGGCTCCGGCTTCTCACCTTAACCTTGCATGTTAAACGTAACTCGCCGGTTCATTCTACAAAAGGCACGCCATCACCCATAAAGAGGGCTCTGACTTTTTGTAAGCACACGGTTTCAGGTTCTATTTCACTCCCCTTCCGGGGTGCTTTTCACCTTTCCCTCACGGTACTGTTTCACTATCGGTCGCCAGGTAGTATTTAGCCTTAGCAGATGGTCCTGCTGGATTCATACGGGGTTTCACGTGCCCCGCACTACTCGGGATCCGTCTCGGAGAGAACACAGTTTGGGCTACAGGGCTTTTACCTCTATCGCGGGCCTTTCCAGACCTCTTCGCCTACTCTATTCCTTTGTAACTCCATGTGAGACGTCCCACAACCCCAAGAGGCAAGCCTCTTGGTTTAGGCTGTTCCGCGTTCGCTCGCCGCTACTGACGGAATCACTATTGTTTTCTCTTCCTCAGGGTACTTAGATGTTTCAGTTCCCCTGGTCTGCCTCTGCGTATCCTATGTATTCAGATACGAGTAACTGCGAATTACCACAGCTGGGTTTCCCCATTCGGACACCCCCGGATCAAAGCTTGCTTACAGCTCCCCGAGGCAGTTTCGTTGTTCGCCACGTCCTTCGTCGGCTCCTGGCGCCTAGGCATCCTCCGTGTGCTCTTAGTAGCTTAACCAATGCGTTTTCCGTTAGGAAAACCGCTTAGCATCGCCATTCATTCAAAACTTGTTTACACAAGTTCAGCTTAAAGGAATGTTCTAAAACGCAAATTCGTTTCGGTATCCAGTTTTCAAGGATCAAGTTGCTGTAAGTTCGGGTCGAACACAACTGTGTCGATTGAAGTTACAGCCGGTTGAGAGCTTAAACTCTCAAAACTGACCAACGAGTGAGTATTCGAACCCAAGGGTTCTTTGGTGGAAGCGAAGCTTCCGATTTGAATGTCCTCATTGCAGAGAACGATTCTCCATAGAAAGGAGGTGATCCAGCCGCACCTTCCGATACGGCTACCTTGTTACGACTTCACCCCAATCATCTACCCCACCTTCGGCGGCTGGCTCCCTTGCGGGTTACCCCACCGACTTCGGGTGTTGTAAACTCTCGTGGTGTGACGGGCGGTGTGTACAAGACCCGGGAACGTATTCACCGCGGCATGCTGATCCGCGATTACTAGCAATTCCGACTTCATGCAGGCGAGTTGCAGCCTGCAATCCGAACTGAGACCGGCTTTGCTGGGATTGGCTCCACCTCGCGGCTTCGCTTCCCGTTGTACCGGCCATTGTAGTACGTGTGTAGCCCAGGTCATAAGGGGCATGATGATTTGACGTCATCCCCACCTTCCTCCGGTTTGTCACCGGCAGTCACTCTAGAGTGCCCAGCTTCACCTGCTGGCAACTAAAGTCAAGGGTTGCGCTCGTTGCGGGACTTAACCCAACATCTCACGACACGAGCTGACGACAACCATGCACCACCTGTCTCAACTTTCCCCGAAGGGCACCTGATGCATCTCTGCTTCGTTAGTTGGATGTCAAGACCTGGTAAGGTTCTTCGCGTTGCTTCGAATTAAACCACATACTCCACTGCTTGTGCGGGTCCCCGTCAATTCCTTTGAGTTTCAGTCTTGCGACCGTACTCCCCAGGCGGAGTGCTTACTGTGTTAACTTCGGCACCAAGGGTATCGAAACCCCTAACACCTAGCACTCATCGTTTACGGCGTGGACTACCAGGGTATCTAATCCTGTTTGCTCCCCACGCTTTCGCGCCTCAGCGTCAGTTACAGCCCAGAAAGTCGCCTTCGCCACTGGTGTTCCTCCACATATCTACGCATTTCACCGCTACACGTGGAATTCCACTTTCCTCTTCTGTACTCAAGTCACCCAGTTTCCAGTGCGACCTCAGGTTGAGCCCAAGGTTTAAACACCAGACTTAAATAACCGCCTGCGCGCGCTTTACGCCCAATAATTCCGGACAACGCTTGCCCCCTACGTATTACCGCGGCTGCTGGCACGTAGTTAGCCGGGGCTTTCTTCTCAGGTACCGTCACTCCGGTAGCAGTTACTCTACCGGACGTTCTTCCCTGGCAACAGAGCTTTACGATCCGAAAACCTTCATCACTCACGCGGCGTTGCTCCGTCAGGCTTGCGCCCATTGCGGAAGATTCCCTACTGCTGCCTCCCGTAGGAGTCTGGGCCGTGTCTCAGTCCCAGTGTGGCCGTTCACCCTCTCAGGTCGGCTACGCATCGTCGCCTTGGTGGGCCGTTACCCCACCAACTAGCTAATGCGCCGCAGGCCCATCCCCAAGCAGCAGATTGCTCCGCCTTTCATTCTCTCCTCAGGAGAAAAAAGAAATTATCCGGTATTAGCTACCGTTTCCGGTAGTTATCCCAGGCTTGAGGGCAGGTTGCCTACGTGTTACTCACCCGTCCGCCGCTAAGTCTGAAAGGAAGCAAGCTTCCTCTCAAACTCCGCTCGACTTGCATGTATTAGGCACGCCGCCAGCGTTCGTCCTGAGCCAGGATCAAACTCTCCAAATTGGTATTTAGAAAGAGCGATTGCTCATTTTGAAACATCTGACGAGAATTTACATTCTCTCATTTTGGATCTCACCGAAGTGATCTCCAGATACTCACTCGTTGTTCAGTTTTCAAAGATCAAACTCATCTTTCGTCGCCGCTTTTTGTCTCAGCAGCGACCTTTATAATATATCACAGCGCCCTCGTTTTAGTCAACCTTTTTTTTAATTTCTTTTTTCGGCTGATTTACGACTGCATTGCTGCGCATCGTTATGTCAGAGGGACGAGTTATAATTTATCATAAGAACTGCACCCTAGTCAACCCTAAATATTCAGCTTCCCTGCAAACCCGGGCAAATAAAATAACCCCACAAAGTGAGGCTTTAGCGTAGGTGATGACTCAGGTACTTTGCGAGGGCCCCAAACATATTTAAATTCTATAAAAAAAGAGAGTACATTCACCCTCTCCATTCTCCCGCTAATGCTATCTATATAGAGCTGTTACCGCCAGTAGGCGATTTGTTAACTTAAAGGGTATAACGAATAGCATGACCATCCCCGGCATCAACTGCCCACGAGGCGATCTCCCGGATTAATGAACGGGATACCAGCTTGCGAAGCACAAGCGGCAACTCTGCCTGGAGCGGGCTGAGCCCTGAATGCTGCAGAAGCTCCTTAATGCTCCACGCCTCCTTACGGCTGCCCAGGATATGAAGCAGCATGATACAGCAATCCTCCATTTTTGACATAAGGGCAAATTCACAGGCAAGCAGGATCAGTTCGATTCTCTGGTCCAGTGTCTCTGTGCTGATAGTCAATTCTTCATATAGCTTATGGACCGGGGAGTTCAGGCTTTTCACCTGTCCCCATACTGCCGGTTCCGGGAAATACCCCGCTTCACTCACTTCAATGCGCGCCCAATGATACAAGGCAATGAGTACGCAATTATAGGCATCCATGGTACAGCCTGCTTCAATATAACGCTTGGACTTAATATACATATGTAAAAAACGGGAGAATTCCATGAACAGCACCCGTTCTTTAAGCGGGCCCTCAAACTGGGTGAGCTGCTTACGCATCTCCGCCAAGATCCCCTTCGGGTCCCAGAGTACCTCTCCGGATATCAGGCTGCTAAGAAGCTCGTTGTTATCTCCGGCCATGACAGCACGTTCCAATGCAGATAGACCTACATGCACCGATTGTGTCCGCTTATCACCGGCAATGCTATGGGTTATGATGCGTTCCGTTTCCTGTTCCTCATGCAGCAGAAGGACCACCATATCAAAATCGTGCAGCAGCGCACTTTGAAACGTGGCATCTCCTCTTTGCCGCCAAGCAACGGCTCCAAGAACATTCTCCTCAAATGTCTCCCCGCTTAATAGGGTCAAATTGGACAGTTCCATACTTCCCTCCATCAAATTTGGCGATTTTGCGTCCGTCAGTTATAATCTCTATACATAAGCTTATTCTACATATTCATGCCAGTTCCTCCTGAACAACCGAACTATATTTCAGTTAGGAGATCGTACTCATGAAATTTAAATCGGCCAAAATCAATGCTTTTCGCACCTGGGGACTGCTTCTGACCATGCTTGGCATGGGTCTCATGATCATGGGAACCGCAGGTATTGTATTCTGGGGATCTGCCGGCAAAGTCGTTGCTGCTGTCGGTCTTGTCATTGGACTCGTCTCCATGATGGCCAGTCTGGCTATTTATTTCTGGGCGGGCATGCTCTCAACCAGTGCGGTTCAGGTGGAATGTCCGGAGTGTCATAAGCTGACCAAAATGCTGGGCAAAACCGACCGCTGCATGTTCTGCCACACCATCCTCACCATGGACCCTGCACAAGCTACCATTACTGCCGAAGAGCTGGAAGCCCAGCAACTGAAACACTAATCCTATCCAAGCCGTGCTTACTGACATTATGCATTTATTAAGAGACAAGGTAATGTAAGAATAGTATTGTCTGCCAAAAAAGGTGTTGTCCACTGTAGGACAACACCTTTTTATATTGAGATCCTCTTATTTAATAATTCCCTTCAATGCTTCCCATGCTTCCGGACTGGCGAAGCTGCGGTTCCAGGCTGCCACACCGCCCAGCTTCAAGGACTGGGCCAGCTCTACCCTGGCTGTGAGCGAGGTGGTGTCCTCGATCCAGATTTTGCGGAGAACATCCTCTTCCTTATACTCCACGTAGTTCTGTCCGGCTTCCTTATCGAATACGGGTGTCAGCTTCTTCTCGGCGATAATCTCCTTGACCGCATTCATGCTGACAGCCTTGGAGCTTACCTTGGTCTTCCCCTTCTCGGTAGCTTCCGTCCAGATCCGCGTATAGAGCGGCACTCCCAGAATCAGCTTCTCAGCCGGCACCTCATCCTCCTCGATAATCCGGTTCATAGAGGTCTTAACCCACGGTAGAGAGGCTACTGATCCTGCAACCGGACTGGCTGCCCAGTGCTCGTCGTAGGCCATTACAACCAGGAAGTCGGATACGGCGGCAAGCGCCCGGCGGTCGAGGAACAGGGACCACATCTCGCTCTTGGACTTCGGCGTAACATCAATAGAGACAATCAGATTCCGGCTCTGGGCCATCGGCTTCAGTTCCCGCATGAACTGCGTTACGTTCGGTCCATCCTTGGTGTACACATTCTCGAAGTCGATATTAATCCCGTCTAAGTTATACAGGTCTGCATACTTTAGCATCTGAACAATGGCATTCATCCGATTGTCATATGTGGATAAGGCTTCAGTAGTCAAATCGGGTTCAAAGCTGTTGCTGAGCAGCCCCCATACCTCCATCCCTTGATTATGCGCCCAATCCACATAAGAGCGGTCTGCCTGGCTGCGCACATTCCCCTTCACATCAATAATGCTGAACCAGGTGGGGCTAACCACATTAATTCCAGGCAAGGCTGCGAATTTGGCGGGATTCGGCTTGCGTTCGTACACAGCTTCCCAGAACATATTAACCGGCTTATCCTTCCAGCTGCGCTGCGCACGTGTAGGTGTTTCGGGCTTTTTCTCTACAGTTCGGGTACCGTCTTCGGTAATATCATCCGCCTGGGCGTAACCCGAATAACCATTATCAAGCTGAGCGAATACCCAGTCCTTCGTGTCCGTGTTCCAGATTCGTACGACATCCCCGGGGTTCATATCAGCAAAAATCGGTGCATGCACCGAGGGTTCACTGCGCAGGGCTTTCGTTTTCCCGCCTTCTTTGCCCTTCACCTTGCCAAGCGGAACCGATTCACCTGCAGTCATTAGCAGCACTGCACCGGTATTCGTATCCTCTTCGATCTCGAAGCCGTACAGATTCTCCAGTGTATCTGCCGGAAGATAGGTCACTTTATCTTTAACCTCGGGAGCAAGGCGAAGCTGCAGAGGTTCATTGTTCAGCGCTGCGGCTGTTGATTCCTCCTGCATGTACAATAGACTGCTGTCCGTTGAGAGAATAACTGATTTGCTTTCTTTTTCATAACGGATAGAAGAATCTACATATTCCTGCAAAAAAGGCAGCGGTAAAAGCAGCCCGTCCCCCGTACCCGATGCTGAATAGCCGGTAAGCTGTCCCTTCACAAATATCGGCTTGTCCAGCCCCTTCCAGTCCGGGTCCACATGCTGGCGGTTCGGCAGTACATAATAAACAACCCAAAAGGCTGCGGCGGCTATAATGACAAGTCCCAATAAGCGGCGAGTAAGACTTCCACGCTTCGTGACGCGTCTTTGTCTCTGTCTTCTGTCCAAAATAGGTCCTCCAAACCATTCGTTGATTTTTAAAAGCAGGCATCACTTCTGTTAAGTATACGCCATGCAGCCGAGCTTGGTTGCGCGAATCTCTTGGAAGGTTTGTATTTTTGTAACAGCATCTTTCTCTCTCCTTACAAAAAAGCGTGCAGAATCCGCATTCGGACTCTACACGCTTATAGGTGTTATTCCATTCAGTGCTGCTTCTCGCTGCAGCCTTTGCACACACCGTACAGCTCCATACGCAATCCATGAATCTTGAAGCCCGTGGCCCGTTCGGCCTGCTGCTCTACCTCATGAAGAGTAGAATAGCTGAAATCCTCAATCTTGCCGCATTCCTGGCAGATAACATGATAATGATCAGATACATTGGCGTCGAAACGGCTGGAATTATCACCGTAGGTCAGCTCACGGACCATACCTGCTTCCATGAACATCTTAAGATTGTTATACACAGTTGCCACACTCATACTCGGAAACTGAGGCTCAAGTGCCCGGTAGATATCGTCTGCCGTAGGATGATTCATCGCTTCCATCAGATACGTTAGAATCGCATGACGCTGAGGCGTAATACGGACACCGGTTGTCTTGAGTTGCTCCAATGCATGCTGTACGCCACTACCCATCCATGCCACCGCCTTTGATTATACAACTTAATAATAATTCTAATGTAATTGTATGACTCTGCTTTCAACGTTGTCAATGAAGTCATTACATTATATTCATTATTATATAATAAAAATTCCTTATTTCAATATTTGCTCACATTTAAATTGCTGTTTCCGTCTACACGCAGCTTGAATTCACCAGTTCCGATCTGGCCGGAAAGCACCTTTTTGTCAATCACGAGCCCTGGCAGGTCTGTTACGATATCTCCATATCCGCTGGAGCCCTCCACCGTATAATTACCTGTTAGCGGCAGGAACAGTTCAATATCCCCCACTGCACTGTATACATCCCAGTCTCCCCCGAAATCCCCGGAGCGGATGCTGATCCGGCCGTTCAGGGATTCGGCATGCAGCTTGGATCTTGCTCCGGATACCTCTACATTGCCATTCTTCGTGGACAGATCCAGCGTATCCCCGCTGTCATATGCCGTGATGTTGCCGACCGCCGTTGACAGCTTCAGGGCCCCTCTAACGTCCCAAGCCCCCATATCGCCTCCGCTTGTCCCCAGCTCCACATTGCCCAGGACATCTCTGGCGCGCACCGCACCGTTTAGGGTTTTACCTTTTACATTGCCGTAAATGCGGTGCAGAATCAGCTCCCCGTTCCCGGTCTCCAGCGAGATGTCGGCAATGGCTTCCACATTCTGCAGGGTAATTCCGCCATTCATCGTACGGACGTTCAGGTCGAACCGCCGGTCTTCCGGCAGGGAGATATCCAGGTTGATCCGCGGCTGGCGTTTGCCGGATTCACCGTACGCCTTACTCTGGGGTGTGATCTTGATCGTTGCTCCCTCTGTCACCTCGACAAAAGACTGGTCGGCTATAGATTCAGCCAGTACCCCGTCCAGCTGGTCCACCCATACGGTTGCGGTAATCTCGATATCCTCCACAGCAGCCCGGTGAACGAGAATGTCTCCATTAATAGCGTCAATATTGACCTTGGAGGTGTTCAGTTCGACCGGAACCATCAGCGGAGCCTTCTGATAAGAGCTTCCTTCCGCTTCCCCGTAATCGACTGCCGCCACGGTCAGATTAAGACTCACCTTGTTCCACAGATGCAGATAGTGCTCCTGCTCGGTTACGATAAACACACAGGCTGCCAGTATTACCGCAGAGAACAATCCCCGCAGATCCATCCGCGCTCTTCCGGCAGTACCGCTCTGCTTCAGACGGCGGAAAAGAATATAGATCAGCAGATACTCTACTCCCCATAATACCGGAATGATAGGCCACCATTTGAGCAGCAGCATCATATAATCTGTTCCATCACGCCAGTCCAGGAGAAGCAGGATTCCGACAGCAGCCAGTGTTACTGAGGCCGTATATCTGCCGATCCGCCGTTTCTTCCGCTCCTTGTCCTGACGCGCCATGGAGTCCCTGGCCATCTCTCTGATCCCCATAAGAAGGCCGAGGCCTATCAGCACCACGGAGGCGGCAGCACCGGCAGAGGTCTCAATGAATCCCCGAAGCCAGGGCGGCTTTTGCTGGAAAAGAAAGAGCATCGCCCCGCCGATAAGCAGCAGGAGGCCAAAAGATATCCCCGGCTCGCTGATCCTTACCCGGCGTCTTGAGGTTGTTGTACTGGATTGGATGGTCTCCAGCTCTTCAAGATCATGCTCATCAGGGAACCGCAGAATCCGGTCTGCGTTCTGAAGCGCGTCAAACACATTATAGAAGTATAACACCGGAATCAGCAGCCCCAGTAAAATCAGCAGCGGTACATTAATTTGCATCCCGATCGATGAGAAATACAGCAGTGCCACAATATCCAGCACAATAAGGAAAATGACAGAAACCCCTTTGCGGAGCAGCCCGAGATAGAGATGTCCCGTGCCGGGAAGCACTGCAGCAAGCAGGCCGGCTATAAATTTACGTTTACGCGGACGGCGTTTGGGACGGGGAGGGATGTAGGGATGGTTCAATTCTACGTCAGCTTCAGACAGCGGCAAGTCTGCCTCATTCTCTTCTTCCCGCACGGGAAGCTCCTCATGATTCTGATGGCCGGAACTCATTCTCGGTACTCCTCCTTTCTAAAATGGGATGTACTTGTCATTTCAGCCTGCCTGTCCGGTGGAATTCCAGCAGCTCTACTCCCGGAACCACCTCTTCGGACCCGGCAGCAATGAACCCGTGCTTGGTATAGAGCGTCACTGCCGGAAGGTTCAGCTTCCCCGTAGATACGATAAACTGCTCCATCTCCGCATAACGGTCAAAGATAAATTCCAACAGTCTTCCGGCCACGCCTTGGCGGAAATGGTCCGGGCTGACCATCATCCGGGTAACGGTTAGCTTGCCGGGAGACTCCTCTATGACTGCAACAGCGCCGAGCAGCTCCTCCGTCTCATCGAAGCAGCCGTAGAACTCCTCTGTAACCCGGCTGAGCATGTCCCTCGTCTCCAGCAGCGGCGGTATGTCACGAAACCCGATGATCTCCGCCTCCAGGCGGTATGCCTTATGCTGAAGGCTCCACAGCTCATCCAGTGTGAACTCATCCTGCAGATTCAGCTTCACGATTGTATCCATCCGTATATTCCCCTTATATACCGCACAGAGCCTGCCGTTGCCGACAAGCCCTGTGCCCAAGATTCTATGATCTATTACCCAAAAGCAGTCTATCTGTTCAGCACTTCTGTGAGCAGAGTGTTCGCAAGCCCCGGGTTAGCCTTCCCTTTGCTTGCCTTCATGACCTGTCCTACAAGGAAGCCGATCGCTTGTTTTTTGCCTGCCTTGTAGTCTTCGACCGATTGCGGGTTGGCCGCGACCACTTCCTCCACAATCCGCTTGATCGCCCCTTCGTCGCTGATCTGAACAAGGCCTTGCTCTTCTACAATTACCGCCGGCAGCTTCCCGTTCTCCAGCATTTCTTTGAATACGGTTTTGGCGATTTTGCTGCTGATGGTTCCGCCTGCGATCAGACCGATCATCTCGCCCAGTCCCTGCGGCGTAATCTTCACCTGGGATAACTCCAGATTATTGCTGTTCAAATACCCCAGCAGATCGCCCATCATCCAGTTGGCGACAGCCTTGGCATCCTGCGTGAAGGCAAGACTGCCCTCGAAGAAGTCTGCAAGCGGCTTGGAGGAGGTAAGTACTCCGGCATCATAGGCAGTCAGACCAAACTCCGCACTGTACCGGGCCTGCCGGGCATCCGGCAGCTCAGGGATCGTGGAGCGGATCGCTTCCTTCCAGTCCTCGCCAATATGCAGCACAATCAGATCCGGGTCCGGGAAATAACGGTAATCATGGGCTTCCTCCTTGCCGCGCATGGACAAGGTCTTGCCTCCGGCTTCATCCCAGCGGCGGGTCTCCTGTACAACGGTTCCCCCGTCATCCAGAATCTCCCCCTGACGGAACTGCTCATACTCCAGCCCGCGCAGAACCCCGCGGAAGGAGTTCATATTCTTCAGCTCCGCACGGATACCGAATTCTTCCTGGCCTGCCGGCCGAAGGCTGATGTTGGCATCACAACGCATGGAGCCTTCCTCCATCTTCACATCGGACACATCGCAGTACTGCATAATGGCGCGAATCTTCTCCAGGTAAGCACGTGCTTCCTCCGGTGAACGCAGATCAGGCTCGGAGACAATCTCAATAAGCGGAGTGCCTACCCGGTTGAAGTCAACCAGTGAAGCAAATCCTCCATCCACGTGAGTCAGCTTGCCCGCATCTTCCTCCAGATGAAGACGGGTGATTCCGATCCGTTTGGTCTCGCCGTTCACTTCAATATCAATCCAGCCGCCGAGGCCGATAGGCTGATCATATTGCGAGATCTGGTAGGCCTTCGGGGAATCGGGGTAAAAATAGTTTTTGCGGTCGAATTTGCTGACATCGCCGATCGTACAGTTCAGAGCCATTGCCGCTTTCATGGCATACTCCACCGCTTGGCGGTTCAGTACCGGCAGTACACCGGGGTGACCAAGACAGACCGGACAGGTGTGCGTATTAGGCGGCGCGCCGAATTCAGTCGAGCAGCCGCAGAAGATTTTGGACTTGGTATGAAGCTCCACATGAACTTCCAGCCCGATGACCGTTTCATATTTAGACATAGATAATCTCATCCCTTAAAAGTTTATGGTCAACTACTTCAAGCTACAGTTGCGGGCGGGCCTTGTGATGCTCTGTATGCTGTTCAAAGGCATGCGCAACGCGCAGTACCGTACTCTCATCAAACTCCTTGCCGATAATCTGCAAGCCGACAGGCAGGCCTTCCGCGAAGCCGCAAGGGATGCTGATGGCAGGAATACCCGCCAGACTCACAGGAATGGTAAGGATATCATTTAAATACATGGTCAGCGGATCTTCAGTCTGTGAGCCCAGCTTAAAGGCTGTGGTTGGCGCAGTCGGCCCGATCACGACATCATATTTCTTGAACACTTCATCGAAATCCTGCTTAATCAAGGTGCGAACCTTCTGCGCCTTCAAATAATAAGCATCATAATATCCGGAGCTGAGCGCATAGGTGCCGAGCATAATCCGGCGTTTGACTTCAGGACCGAAGCCTTGACTGCGGGAGTTATGGTACAGATCCAGCAATCCGCCTCCATCATCCACACGCGTCCCGTAACGGACACCGTCAAAGCGGGCCAGGTTGGAAGAAGCCTCCGAGGAGGAGAGCAGATAATAAGCGGCTACGGCATATTCGGTATGCGGAAGCGAGACCTCTTCCCACACGGCGCCAAGACCTTCCAGCACCTTAAGCGCTGACAGCACCGACTCGCGGACCGAAGCCTCCACGCCTTCGCCGATGTACTCCTTCGGCACAGCAATGCGCAGACCGGAAATATCACCGGTGAGTGAGCTCAGGTAGTCCGGGATGCTGACCTTCGCCGAAGTGGAGTCCTGGGCATCATAACCGGCAATTGCCTGCAGGACGTATGCGGAATCCTCCACAGTACGGGTAATCGGACCGATCTGATCCAGGGAGGAAGCAAAAGCGACAAGTCCGTAACGGGAGACCAGGCCATACGTAGGCTTGAGGCCGACCACTCCGCAATAGGAGGCTGGCTGGCGGATGGAGCCGCCTGTGTCTGAGCCGAGAGTGAAGAAGACTTCCCCGGCTGCAACCGCTGCTGCCGAACCGCCGCTCGAACCGCCGGGAACACGTTCCAGATCCCATGGATTGCGCACAGCGCCAAAGCTGGAATTCTCATTGGAGCCGCCCATGGCGAACTCGTCCATGTTCAGCTTGCCGATCGTTATCGCATCGGCCTGGCGCAGCTTGGAGACTACTGTGGCATCATAGATTGGCTGGAAATTGGCCAGGAACTGGCTGGCACAGGTGGTGCGCAGACCTTGGGTCACGATATTATCCTTAATACCGGCAGGCAATCCGAACAGCAGCCCTCTTGCAGCACCGGTTGCCAGCTTGTCATCAAGCTCGCGCGCCTTAGCACGGGCCCCCTCTTCATTCAGTGTCAAAAAGGCATGAACCTTGCTGTCACGCTCTGCAATGACGGACAGCGATTCCTCGGTCAGCTCACTGACCGAGACCGCTTTGGTGTTCAGCATGTTATGTACTTCAGGTAATCGGTATTGAAACAGGCTCAACTTGCTTCCTCCTCTCAGGTATGGGGTTATTCCAGAACAGCGGGAACCTTGAAATGTCCTTCTTCGTCTTCAGGTGCGTTAAGCAGGGCTGCCTCCTGGGTCAGGCTCTCCTTCACCACATCGTCACGCATCACATTGCTGACCTGCAGCACATGGGTGGTCGGCGGAACGTTCTCGGTATCCAGCTCATTCAACTTCTCGGCATATTGTAAAATAGCATTCATTTGTTCGGTGAAGGTAGCCTCTTCTTCCGGGCTTAATTGCAGGCGGGCCAGCTTGGCCACATGCTGCACATCTTTGACGGTGATGCTCATAATGAATATCCCTCCTGTTTAAAGGGCTAAAGCGCCCGGATAACGTTTTTAATTATAGGGTAGACGGCCTTACAATTCAATGCGCTTGTCGATTGAGGGAGATATATGCAGCAAAAGACCCGCACCTGCTGATTGTGGCAGGAAGCGGGTCTTGACGGATGAAGCTTACTCCGTCTAATGATTCAACCGGTAATACAGGTCATTCCAGCGCAGCTCATTTTCGAGTGAGGTAAAGGTACTGGAGGCGTCGATGACGAGACACTCGATTCCTGCCATGCGCGCCCAATCCCGGAGCTGTTCACTTGTTGTATGGAAGGAAAAGGCGAAGTGATGTGCACCCCCGGCCAGAATCCAGGCTTCCGATGCACGGGTCAAGGACGGCTCCGGCTGCCAGAGGAGACGCGCTACCGGCAGATGAGGCATTCTATGTTCATTCTGTACGGCATTCACTTCATTGACGATCAGGCGGAACCGGTCGCCCATATCCACCAGTGTGGCATTGATTCCTTTGCCGCTGGCTCCGTTAAATATTAGACGCGCAGGAGCTTCCTTGCCGCCGACAAACAAGGGATGCACTTCAATCCTTGGTCTGTCCGCAGCCAGGGACGGGCAGATCTCCAGCATATGGGAACCCAGTACCAGTTCATTGCCCTTTTGCAGATGATACGTATAATCCTCCATGAAAGAGGTCCCTTGATTACCGGCCATAATCTTCATCATCCGTACCAGCGCGGCCGTCTTCCAGTCGCCTTCACCGCCGAAGCCGTAGCCTGCCGCCATCAGCCGCTGAGCCGCCAGCCCCGGCAATTGCTTCAGTCCATGCAGGTCCTGGAAGCTGGTCACGAACGCTGTATACCCGCCCTCCTCCAAAAATTCGCTCAGCGCAATCTCCATCCGCGCCTGTTCACGAATGGCTTCCCGTTCAGCGCCATCGGCGCGACCCTGATCCGTAAAGTCATATAATTCGGCGTATTCATCCATCAGCGTACGCAGCTTGGCATCACTTACACTCCGAACCCGTTCAGCCAAATCGCCGGCCGGATAACCGTTGACCGTCCACCCCAGCTTGATTTGCGCCTCCACCTTATCGCCTTCTGTCACCGCGACATCACGCATATTGTCACCGAACCTGGCGATTCTCATCGTCTGGCTCCCGGTATAGCCCGCCGCCGTCTTCATCCACCCTCCGATTCTTGCACGTACCTCTTCATCCTTCCAGTGGCCTGCAATAATCTTTCTGGGCATGCGCAGGCGGGCGCCGATGAACCCGAACTCACGGTCACCGTGCGCCGCCTGGTTCAAGTTCATAAATTCCATATCAATACTGTCCCAGGGAATCTCAATATTGTATTGGGTATGCAGATGGAGCAGCGGCTTGCGCAGCTGGGCCAGCCCCGAGATCCACATTTTGGCCGGCGAGAAGGTGTGCATCCAGGTGATCACCCCTGCGCAGGTCCCGCTGGAATTGGCTTCAAGGCAAACCCGCAGAATCGCTTCCGGAGCCGTGACGGTTTCGCGGAACTCAATCGGATACGGAAGGCCTCCTTCGCGGTTTAGCTCCTCCACCATTTTCCTGGAATTCTCTTCTACTTGCTCAAGTACATCCTCTCCGTACAAACCTTGGCTCCCTGTTACAAACCAGAATACATATGGCTTAGCTTGCAGCATATCTAATTCCTCCGTTAGTTCAGTTCGTTTTGAATTTCATTTCAATCCCGTAATGAACGGCTTCTCCAGGCTCCAGCAGTTGCAGCGAATCTGCTTCGCGTTCTTCCGCTCTCCCCCGTGTCCAGCAATTGGACGGCTCAAGTCCCAGCACATGTTCACCTGCTCCGGGCATTCTCCACTGCACCAGTCGGGGCAGCGTCCGCTGATCCCACTTCAGCTCTACCGTCAGGCCTCCCGATGAAGAGGATAAGCCGGGGACAGGAAAAGAAGGGCTGCTGATTTGTGCGCAAATGTACGTTTGCCGTTCCAAGGGCTCATGGTAATACACTTGTTCCTTAAAACTCTGATCCGGCGCCTGCCATTCATCTATCCGCGACATCTCCATGCTGCCGTCTCGCGGAACACTGTTACGCTCCGGCAAGATGATCCTGGTATCCTCCGCAAGCAGCGGAAAACCAAAGTTGAAATGATACAGCATCAGATGCGGGGCAGGTGTGAACCCTGTATTCTCCACAATATCGCTAAGCTGCAAGCTGTTCTCTCCAAGCCTGCTTGTAATCGTGCGGGTCAACCGCAGCTTATGTCCAAAAATAGATGTTTCCTCCACGACTCCCCGCAGGCGCAATTCATATTCATTGCCTTGCCATTCCGCCTGATACGAGGCCTGGCGTGCCGGCGTATGGTGGATTTGTCCATGCAATCCATAAGCTCCGTATTCGTCCTGGCCAGCTGCACCTGCTTGTGATAATCCGCAAGTCATCAGCAACCCGCCGGAAGCCGTGTGTAGCCAGTGATTCCCCTCATCCCTGAAATAAGCGGCATGGGGATCGCCGTTGGCGGCAGACCAGCTAACCGGAATCCCGCAAAATTCAGCCAAAGAGATATCCATTCCCTTGCCGGGATGCACCCAATAGGAGAGGCCAGAGCCGGTCCGCACACGGAACACTTCCTGACCGGCCTCCGGCCCTTCTCTCATTACAAAGGGCTGCACTCCCGCAAGCTGCTCTATCCGGCCAACTCTGGCCTCCAGCTCGCGCCGGGTCCATTCTCTGCCATAAAGTCTTGCCATACCACCATTCCTCCTGCACCCGGGAAGGCAAGCCTCATGCTTGTCCGGCACTCCCGAAAATTCTCATCGTGCGCACAATATCCTGCTGCACTGCTTCCATAGCCCATCTGGATATGTCATGATAATAGCTTTTGTGCTGCTGCGCGCTGTTGGCCGCCAATTTTGCCTGGAGGGTATTGGCCACTTCATGCGCCATATTGGAATAATAGTTAAGCTTGCGGATGCCGCACTGTATGGAAGTTACATAGGCGGCTTCATCCAGTCCAGACCCGCCATGCATCACCAGCGGCAGGCCGGTAAGCTCTTTGATGAGCTTCAACCGCTCAAAATCCAGAACCGGTTCTGTCAGATAAACACCGTGCGCGGTCCCGTAAGCAACGGCGAGCGCATCGACATCAGTATGTGCAATAAAGGTTTGTGCTTCTTGGGGATTGGTGTAAACATCGTCCGGATCATACTCTTCTATCTCTTCCTCGTCTCCGCCGCCTTCCGGACGCAGAATCTTGCCAAGCTCAGCCTCTACTGAAACGCCGAGCGCCTTGGCGATTTTGCTGATCTCATTGGTCTGGCGGATATTCTCGGCCAGCGGCAGATGCGCGCCGTCGAACATCACCGACGAGAAGCCGAGCTGCATCGCCCGGATCAGAATTTCGTGATCCTGGCCGTGGTCCAGGTGTACTGCAACGGGAACCCGTGCTTGCCTCGCAGCCGCCAGTATAATGGGAGCGATCACCTCCAGCGGAACAAGCGGAATATGTACTTCCGCAAAGGACAGAATGACCGGTGAGCGCGCCTCCTCAGCCCCGGCAATGATTCCCCGGATCATCTCCAAATTAATCACATTGTACGCGCCGACGGCATAACGTTTGGCTTCGGCATCCTTCATTAACTCTTTCAGGGTCACTAATGGCATTCTTCAGCATCTCCTATGGGTTCGACATGACGTTATTCACTGCTTGATACAGCCGTTTATATTTGGCGTAATTCTCGTCATAGTGCCTGCGGTTCTCCGGGCAGGGATAGAAGGTAGTGCCCGCCTTCACCAAACAGCGGGCAGCTTCTGCATAGGAAGGGAACACTCCCAGCGCCACCCCGGCCAGAATAACCGCTCCGAGAATACCTGCCTCTTCGATATCAAGGGCGATGACGGCCCTGTTCATGATGTCCGCCTTGATTTGCAGCCACAGGGCGGACTTGGCACCGCCGCCGCAGGCTTTTAGTTCCCTGATACTCATACCCGCCTGCTCCAGGCAATCCAGATTGAGCCTCATCTCATAGGTGACGCCTTCCATCAAGGCTCTGTACAGTTCACCCTTCGTGGTGTTGAAATTCAAGCCCGCGATGACCCCAACCGCAGCCGGATTCATGTATGGAGTGCCTGAGCCGGCAAAATGCGGAAGTACCAAGATGTCCGTGGGACCTTCTCCGGCGCTCTCGCCCATAATCTCATAGACACTCCGGCCGGACTCATCTGCCGCACATTTCTCTTCATAACCGAACTGGTCCCTGTACCACTTGAGCAGGGAGCCTCCGGTGAAATTAAAGGCATAGGTGGTATAACTCCCCTGGATATAAGGAACCAGTGCCAGCTTGCTGGCAGCAAGCGCCTTGTCATTGACCCGCATTTTATGGAAGACCGGCGTGATGCACTCTACGGTACCGATGCCGTCCACCGCCGAGCCTTCTTCCGTAATTCCCGCGCCTATGGTGGCACATACCTGGTCATGTCCGCCGAGCACCAGCTGGAGGTGCACAGGCAGCCCCAGCGCCTCAGCCGCTGCGGGTGAAATCCGGCCCAGTCGTGATCCAAGCTCCAGCGCCCGGGGAAATATGCCCGTCTGTAACCGTGCCGCCCGGATAATATTTTCATCCCACTCAAGCCGGTGGACATCAAAGGCCATCGTTCTGGACGCCAGCGAATAGTCGATTACCGGTCCTGCACCCAGCTTATAGAGAATAAATGATCCAAACGGCAGAAAGGTATGAAGCCGCTCATAAATGTCCGGCCGCTCTTCCCTGTACCACATCAATTTGGAGAGGGTGTACATCGGATGGGGATGAAGACCCGTCTTGCCAATGATATTCTCTTCTCCGATATGCTCCACCAAAACCTCCAGTTGCCCGCTTCCCCGCTTGTCAATATACAGCAGGCTGTTTCCAAGCACGCATCCCCCGCTGTCGAGTAGAACGGCAGCCTCCCCAAAGGAAGAAACGGACAGGCCGGCAAGCATGGCAGGCGGCCTGTCATACTTGTTCATTGCGGAACTTATCACAGCTACAACCGCTTCCCATACCCGCTGCGGATTCAGCTCATAACAGCCGCTTTCCGGCGATTCCATGGGATATTCCCTGTATGCCTGGGCCAGCACCTCGCCCGTTGGAGCCATGATGAGGCATTTCGTGCCTGTTGACCCGATATCCAGGCCTATGAGATCGACGGCCATGTCCCCGATTCAGCCCCTCTCCCCATCCGGGACGTATTTCACACCGGCTAGATTATAGCGCTCAGAGATTTTCTTCTGATCCTCTATGCTCAGACCACCTGCTTGAGTTACCTGTATCCGGGCAAAAGGCAGGCTCTCAGTAATCACCGCATAGCTGACTGCATCATCACATAAAAGCGAGCATTCCCCTGCTTCCGCACCGTACAGAACAGGCTCTACATTAAAAACGGTGTCGTCCCGGACACACAGAACGGGCTCTGCCCAAGGAATCAGCGCGCCGCGCTTGATATATAGAGGCACTTCATCCTCTGCAACCTGGCGCGAAACCCATTGTCCGCCGCTCAGCCACTCCCCGGTCAGCCATTCGTACCAGCGTCCTTCGGGCAAGTAAATTTGACGGGTGCTGCCGTTGCCGTAGACAACAGGAGCAGCCATAAGATCTTCTCCCACCATGAACTGATCGAAGCAATCCAGCACCTCACGGTCATCCGGGTAATCCATCACCAAGGGACGTATAGGCGGTACCCCCTGCTGGCGGTATCTGCCAAATGCGGCGTACAGGTACGGAATGAGACTCATCCTGATTTGCATAAGCTTTCTGCATTGCTGCGCCAGCTGCGGCCAATCCTCCAGCCATTCACCGGCATGGTTCTTGTCATGATCGAATTGTTTCCATGGTGGCGAAGGAATCATATAACAGTTAAGCACCGCCAGAGGCGAGAAAATCACAGCGCCAATCCGGCGCAGCAGCTCCTCCCTCGTAGCTGTCTGGCGGACCTCCGGCGACCAGAGGAGACCTGAGAAGGACGCTGTGGCCAGCCCCCGTACGAAGTCTTCATGGTCGTACAGGTCGCTGTACAGTACATAGGGATAGGGCGCAGCGAGCGCATGGGAAGCGCGCACCTGTCCATAGGTCCGGCGGTCCGCTGCCTTGAACGGGGCGAGCATCGTCTGCTGATAGAGCTGGCCGAATAAGCTGTGCATCTGCTCACCGTCCGCGCCTCCCGGAAAACGGGCGAAATCGGGAAAACCCCAGTTGCCGATATAATCGCCGTTGTCGCATTCATCCAGCTTGAAGCCTGACAACCCGGCCTCAATGAAGGGCTGATGGATGTCCGTGAAGGCTTTCCGGGCCTCAGCTTGCGTGAAATCCGGCACCAGACCGTCCCATACATAGCTGTCGGCCGAATAAGGCTTCAGCTCCGGGAAGACAGGACTATCAGGATGCACATACGCATGCTCCCACAGATTGAGCCGGTACCCCATGCCATTAAGATCCTGGATCAGCTTTTTCTCATCCGGAAATCTGTTGCTGTCCCACACATAGGTACAGGAGTAGGCGTTCGTCTGCCAGCCGGGCTCCAGGCCAAACATGTCGCAGGGCATTTCATCTTCTCTGATCTGCCGGGCCAGCTGCAGGACATCCTCCTGATCCGCATGCCAGTCGGCACGGTACATCATACCCAATCCCCACATCGGCGGTAACGCCCCGCCGCCGCTGAACAGATTATAGCGGCAGACCGCGTCCTTCATATCCCCGCCGCAAAAAACATAAATATCTACTCCTTGCGCCGCGGGGATGTCCACCAGCATATTGCCGCTTCCTTTTTTCACTTCCCAGTGGCCCTTCTCGGTGCCTGCCGATTCGAAGCCTTCCAGATCCTGCTTGCTGCCAACTCTCTTGCACCCTCCGCTGAAAAAGGTGGCGTACCGGGCTGTATCCACCAGAATTCCATAACCGGCAGTGCTTACATAAAAGGGAACCGGCGCATGGGAATCGCCCAGATCCGCAGAGGGGTCTGAATTCGTGCGCAGCTTCTTCTTGCTGCCGCTCTGCCTGAACGATTTAAGCTGCAGGCCGAGGCCGTATACTTCCTCTTCCGGCTCCAAGGGAATTTCCAGCAATACCGAGCCTTGACGAGGCTGAAATTGAATGTCCTCCCTAAGAAAGGGAAGCGGATGATCTTCAAGCGCATTCAGCGCTTCGAGGCATGTGACAGGCTTCAATACTGATACCGGTGTAAATTCTTCGGGTGTTCCGAAGGTCAGCTTAAAGATTCCGCTGGCAATTTTCTGCATAATCCACTTCTCCTACTGTAAATAGTTTTTGGAACTATCCCTTCACGCTTCCCAGGACGAGACCAGACACGAAATAACGCTGTAAAAAAGGGTATACACACAAGATGGGCAACGTGGCCAGAATGATCTGCGCGCTCTTGGTCGTGCGCGGTGAGATGCTGGCCAGGAGTGCGGCATCCTCAGACCTCACATTGCTGAAATCGAAGCTGACAATAATGGAGCGCAAATAGGTGGCGAGCGGATAGTTCTCGGTCTGGTTCATGAAGATCATTCCGTCAAACCAGCTATTCCAATGCCCTACCATAGCCAGCAGCAGGATGGTCGCAAAAGCAGGCAAGGACAGCGGGAAATATAACCGCCACAGGATGGTCCAGTGTCCGGCTCCATCTATGCGGAAGGACTCATCCAGTTCCCGGGGCAGTCCTCTGAAGAAATTGATCATCAGAACGATGTTGAAGACCGCCAGGGCTGTCGGCAGAACCAGTACCAGCATGGTATCCAGCATGTGGAGGGATTTCACCTGCATGTACAGGGGAACAATGCCGCCGCTGAACAGGATGGTGAACATGAAAAACCATACATAAAACGTCCGCATGCTGAAATCCCTGTTCTCCCTGGAAAGGGGATAAGCCGAAATAAAGGTAACCAGCATCTGCAGGGCGCTGCCGATAAGCACCCGGATCACAGCCACGCCCAAGGATCTTAGAAATTCCGGACGGGTAGCGATAAATTTATAAGCGTCCAGTGAAAAGTCCGACGGAAAAAACCGTACCTTCCCCATCGCCACCGCCGAGGCGGAGCTGAAGGAAATGGCTAACGTATTGACAATCGGCGCAATGCAGAGGATTCCCAAGAGAATGAGAAATACTGTGTTGAATACTGCGAACACGGTGCTGCCGTTCAAACGATATTTCACCCTTGCTCCCCCTTTCAGAAAATGCGGTAATCGGCAAACTTATAAGCCATATAGTATGAAACTGAAATAAGCACTCCGGACACCAGCGATTTAAACAGTCCTACAGCAGTCGCTACACTGTACTGTGCCTGATTGAACGCCAGCCGGTAGACCAGTGTATCCAGAATATCGCCGGAATCGACAACCAGCGGATTGAGCAGCATAAATACCTGCTCAAACCCGGCGTTCAGCACATTGCCCAGACTGAGCGTAGCCAGCAGAATGATCGTGGGCCGGATGCCGGGCAGCGTAACATGCCAGATCTGCCGCCAGCGGCTGGCTCCGTCAATCATGGCCGCTTCATATAAATCGGGATTGATGGAGGTTAGCGCAGCCATATAAATAATCGTATTGAAGCCAAAGTTCTTCCATACTTCAGTAGTGACCAGTACACCGGGGAACAGCCGGTTGCTGGACAGGAAGCCCACCGGCTCTCCCCCAAAGGCCTGGATGAGGCTGTTAATCACCCCCTCCAGACTGAGGACATCCAGAATGATGCCGCCGAGCACCACCCAGGACAGGAAATAAGGCAGGTACATCGCAGTTTGCAGCACCCTTTTCAACCTATGGCTGCGCATTTCGTTCAGCAACAGGGCAACCACAATGGGCACAAGCAATGAAAATACGATTTTTAAAATGGAGATATAGATCGTGTTATACATGACTTGCCCGAAGCGGGGCATGGAAATAATATATTTGAAATTGTCCATCCCGACCCACGGACCCGCAAGCCAGCCCTTGAACACGCTAAAGTTCTGGAAGGCCATGACAATCCCCATCATCGGAATATAGCAGAATAGAACAGCCAGAATAATTCCCGGTATCAAGAACAGATGGTACGGTAATTCATGTCTGAAGCGGCTCTTCAGGTGCAAAGCTCTCACAATAGGCTACCCCTTTCATCACAAGCTGGCGTTGATCTCGTCCAGAATCTGCTGGCCGCCCAGCTTGTGCCACTCGGATACGAAGGTATCGAAGGCGTCAATAGGCTCCGCACCCATGATGATCTTCGTGAAAATTTCACGTTCATAATCGCCCAGAATGCCCATCTTGTTCAGCATCGTTTCCGTGGTGCCTCCATAAGCCTGGGGAATCAGACGATCCGTGCCATAGCCCTCCACAATCGTTTTGAAGGCTTTGACCTGGTGATACTCCATATAGCCGGTCCCCTTGCCGTCCAGATAAGCTACACTCGGTTCGTATTTCCCCGTCTCGGTCAGCGCCTGATCCAGCTTGCTGGGATCGCGCTTCTCGATGGCTTCGATCAGGTATTCCAAAGATTTCACGGTGGCATCATCGGTCGTAAGGGTCCGGGCCAGAGACAAGTGCCCCTGTTCCACAATGGTCTGCCCTTTTTCGAAAGCAAAGAATTTCTTGACCTCGGGATCATTCCGGTTCGGACCGTAAGCCATCTCGTTGTAATCATTCAATAATTGGACCAGGATCTCCGGATGCTTGTAATCTTTGTTCACGGCATAGTAGCTCACCACGGTTGTACCTACATTGGCGAACACATCCTGCCCGTCGGCGCTCGGGGCCGCCACTGGAGTCCAGACCATATCCGGCTGGCCCTCCAGGCCCGTACCGTACATGTATACATTCCAGCAGCGTCCATAGCTGATGCCATATTTACCGCCGCTGACCTCCTCCGTCACCTTGGTCGTATCCTTCATGCCGAACTCCGGATCAATCAGGCCGGCCTGATACATTTCTCTGAGCTTCGCTAAGGCATTCTTCATTTCAGGCTGCACACTGCCGTAGGTGATCTTGCCGTCATCTCCTTTGAGCCAGCTCTGCGGATAGGCATGATAGCCGTTGAAGAATCCGGTGGTGGAGGTAATCCCGTCGAATAGCCAGTTACTGAATGCCAGCCCGCCGGTATCGTCGATGCCGTTGCCGTCCGGGTCCTGCTCCTTGAAGGCCTTGGCCACCGCAATCACATCATCGATGGTCTTCGGCACAGGCAGGTTCAGCTTATCCAGCCAGTCCTGCCGCACCCACAGCAGGCTGGGTTCATAGATGACCGAGGTCGTGTAAGGCAAGGCCATGAGCTTGCCGTCGAAGGTGGCCGAATCCATCGCCAGGCCGCCGTCACCGGTGAGAATCTCTTTGGTCAAATCAGAAGCATGCTCCTCGAAAACATCAGTCAGATCCGCTGTCATCCCGGCCTTTACCATGGTCTCCAGCTGGTTGGTTGAAGCTTCGATGACGATATCCGGAATTGATCCCGAGGCAATGACGATATTCAGCTTCTCATTGTATTCATTCTGCAGAGCGGTCCATTCGTGTATGACATTCAGATTGAATTTGTCTGCATAATGCCGGTACCAGATGTTGTTCGCAAAATCATCCCCTGCGGGATACCCCCACGTGGGCAGGGAATAACGGCCTACCCGCAGGTCAATGGGTTGCTTCGGATCGGCACTGGAACTGGCAGTGTCTTTGGTATTAGTATTGGCTGGAGAGCTGCAGGCTGTCAGGGCCAAAAGAACGGTGCTAATAGATAAAGCGGCAATTTTTCTCATGATTTTGCTTCCCCCTCATATTCGGTTTCTGCATGATCTCTTTATTGCACAATCAGAGCCGGCTGGCCCCAGAAGGCCCTGTCATATCCGTAGTCGCCCAAAGAATCAGTGATCAGGGTGATGATGACCGAAGTTCCGGCATATTCGGCCAGCGGGATACTGAACGGCGTCCAGGCCCCACCCGGCATGATATCCTGCGACCACTGTACCGTTCCGTTCACCGCTATGCGGAAGCCGGCGCCCTGGGAGTCAGCCGATCCGTCCTTAATGCCGGCGAATCCCTGCAGTACAGCCTGCGTGTCTGCGGGCAAATTCAAGGCATATTCAATATGCGTCTGCCCGTGCTGCGGCGGGTGGGCATCCAGCCCCTGCTTCTCAACGCCGAGTACAGAGCCGCTTCCCGGGAATCCGCCGAACGGAGACTGGGCTTGCCTTTCGCTTCCGTCCTCGAACACCAGGCTCGAATGATATGGAGCTTCGGGTAACGATAACGGCAGCTGTACAGGAGCAGACACGTTGTGAAGCAGATACACCGTACCCGAGGCAGGTGCTGTAATTTCGTAGTGATTGTTACCTAGACTTACAGACGAGGCTGCTCCGTAGCTGGATTGCACCACAGTTAAGGGCAGCGGGCTATTCACCTTGAAGCTTACGCTGCGGTTGCCGCCGTAAGTTGCAACGGCTACCGTAGGTGCCACCCATACAGCAGAATCGTTGTCCACCGTTACTCCAGGATGCGTCTCCAGCCTGAGGGTTACTTCTTTGCCTGCTAATTCCGACAAATCCAGCTCCATGGCTGTAGGTGAGGCACTTCTGCTGAACTGCTCTTCACTTAGCACCGTACGGTCCCCAGGCGCTTCTGCCTTATCCCAAGCGGATACCTTGAAGGTGACACCGTCACTGCTCGCAACGTTCTGCTCGGAGCCCAGCTGTACACCCGCTTGAAAGCTCGCAGCCGCTGCTGCGGGCAGACTGATGTCAAATTCCAGCCAGGTATGCCCGCCTTGCCACTGTCCTGCATAAGGCGGATGGGCCAGAATCCGGTCGCCCCAGTGCTGCACAGTGCCTCCTCCGGGGAAGGAGTAGGAGAATCCGCCCGTGGTAGGGAACGGGGCTTCGGTTGTATGGACAGTACCGTCTCCCAGGACCTCTCCTGCTCTCACCGGTCCTTCGTAATTCAGCAGATCTATATCCCCGGACTGAAGCTTGTCGTCCATAACGATGGTGGTGTGGGTGGACCGGCTGGACAGCCGTTTTAGCGCCACATCCTCCGGCCACTCATAGACATGGAATCCCTCGGGATCGCGGACCTGGTTCAAATACAGATACGTTTTGTCCGGGTCCAGCCCGAACAGCTTCTGTTCATCATAGAGCAGCCACCCCGGAATGCTTCCCGGCAACGGATAGGTCTCTGCCCCGTACAAATAACGCATGATGTCGGTGCCCCCGCCGGAAGGGTTCCCGTCGTAGGCGGTCAGCTTCTCGCCATAGGAATCGCGCACATATTTGGCACTGCCGCCATTAGCTGTCCTGAAAGCAAACAAAGTGGGATCTGACATATTGCTGAAATCAGCTGTAGGCTGTGCACTCTGGTACCAGGCCGCTTCATCCAGCAATTGTTCCATCAGCGGGGTAGGATTGGCGATCTGGCCCAGATTGGGTCTTGTCAGCATCGGAATAGCCCCGAGCCGGTTCTGAACAACCTTATGCCAGGCCATGAAATAATCCTCCGTGATCGGATTCGCATGATCGGGATGACCGTAAATGGTCGTATAGGGTGCAAAAATCGCTGAGCTGGCCGGAACCACCTGATTGATTTTGCTGTCATCCCACGTTCCGCTCGCGGAGAAGATGCCATAGGCATGGCGCTGCGCAAAGGACTCATACCGTGTCGTGATTTCGTTCAGGCTCTCCCCGCCCAAGGCGATATCCGGCAGCGCTTCTCTAAGCTCGCGGTGCAGGGCGATATTGCCTTGCATCATGTTGTTGCCGTCAATCAGGCCGTTGGCATCGTTATACATGAGCAGCGACTGGTCCAGGTGCAGCGCGTCCGGTCCGACCTCATTCACCAGGGCAGTCATCTTGTTAACGAAGAGTTCCCGCCACGCCTCCGCCGCCGGATTAATAACGGCGAATGAAATCTGTTCCGAGCCTGCGGTATACTCCCAGCGCTTCCGCTCCAGCGTGAACGGATCTTTCACCTGATAGGGCTGCATCTGTGTGTAATTCTCGTTGTTAAATGATGTTCCGAATATGTTTACATACAGCATCACGCGGAATCCCAGCGCCTGGGCGGCATCGATCCTGGCTGCGATATCCGGCTTAGGCTCATAATTGGGAAAATTCACATCATAGGGGTCCGCCCTCCAGCCAGGAACCACCAGCAGTGTCCGCTCTGCATCTACCCGCTGTGCAAGCTCCTCCAGCATCGGCTGGTCTTCCAGATCCGTCAGCACCGTGAATCCGATATCCTTGGCCCAATCCGGTGCGTTCGCGGAGGATTCAGACAACCCGAAGGCACCATCTGCCCAATCCCGGTACATCGCCGATCCGTTTGCCCAGTCACCGGCGTAGGCTTTAAGCCGCCAATCGGTGGATGCCGCCTTAGTCGTCTGCTGAAATGGAGCGGGCGCTTGCGTCTCTATCCCTACATAGAAGCTGCCGTTCTCATGCTTCACATGCAATGTTTTGAAGTACGCCGCATTGTCATCCGCATGAACCAGCAGCCCGCCATCCGCCCCCTGCACAAGAAACATCTGTGCCTCCCAGACATCGGGGTAGGTGAACTGGGAGAAGCCATAGGCGGCGTCCGGTGATTCGGCAGTGAGCCGGATCCCGCCCAGTGCGGGAATAATCAGATCATACGTATCCGGGATAATGAATCCCCATTGCACGCCCGATATGCCGGGCTGCTGAGTCTGCGCATACTGGCTGACAGTCAATGTACCATCATATTTACGGGCAACCGTCGTCTCCAGTTCAGCCAGCGAAGAACCTGAGCCCCAGGTGTGTTCATAAGTGACATGCCCCTTCTTCGCGGACACGGCGGAAGCTGCTGCATCATTCCACAGATTGTTCTGCGCCAGATGGCGGATACCGGTCAGCTTGCCTTCGTTGCCGCGGGCCAGATTTATCGTTCCATAGGTGAAGTCGATGGCTGCTGTGCCGGAATCAATCGTCACCTTCACATTAGCTGTATCTGCAAAACTAAGACCCGGCAGACTGCCACACAAAAGGATACACGCCACACATACCATCACTGTTCTTCTGACAACATTGATCATTACCTATCCCCTCTCTTCATCCGGATTGGAATGGACCTACATTGCAAACTGCCTGGTAATGAATTCCGCACTCCCCTCACTCACGAACAGCCCCATCCCTCCTTGCTGGAAATCGTACAGCCGCGTGCTTAACGCGAGTTCTTCGTTTACATAGACTACGCATACCTGATCCTCCAGATATATGCTTAACGAGCAGGCGGTTCCGGGCAGCAATTGCAGCGGCCGCTCCATGCCGACGGCGTAGGGGACATCTCCCTTCCTCGGCCACTGGTCAACGACAATCCGGTTCCGGCCCGGCTCCAGCCGGATCATATACCCCTGCCCGAACTCCTGATCGGTCCGCAGAACAATGCCGCAGCCCCGGGTGCCGGGAGCGAACGTTACCGTTACCTCCAGCTTGCAGGGGCCGTCCGGTAATACCCCTGCATAGGCACCGGCGAAGGAATCGGCTGCCGTAACCGCGGCCGTGCTGCCGCTGAACTTCCAGCGTCCGAGCACTTCGGTGAAGGATAAAGCGCTTTCCTCACTGAACGCAGCATTCAGGGTATCCGGCGCTTTTACAAGCAGTGCACCGTCCGCGCCCTGGACTATCTCATGCACAACCAGATGCCCGCCCCATTGCCAGGTGCCCCCGTCATGCTCATCTTCCCGTGTCGGGTTCCATCCGAATGCATAACGCCGCTCACCGTCAGTCCAGGTCTTGGCGGCATAGAATGCCCGCGTATCAAGTGCATCGTTCTCGGGCGCCAGCCAAGGCCCCTGCAGTGAGCGGCTCATCCGGTAATGCGTGACCGTACGGTCCGAGAATGTCGAGTACAGAAGGTACCACCAGTCCCCCATCCGGAACAGATCCGGGCATTCGTGAGTCGTATACAAGTAGGGAGCCCAGAACGGATCGCGTACCTCCCAGCCGGTCAAGTCCTTGGAGGCGCATAGGGCTACGCAGCCGCGGCGACCCGCGGGACCTTCCTTCAACCGGGCGGCAAGCAGCATCCAATATTCTCCCGCCTCCTCGTTCCAGAACACAAACGGATCGCGCCAGTCATGCTCCTCGTAGCTCTCCGTTGGTGCGTAGAAGGCATCCTCCGGCCGTTTCTCCCAATGTACAAAATCGCTGCTGACCGCATGCATCACTGCCTGCTGCGCCTTGCCCTCCGCCGGATAATGAAAATTGTTGCCGGTATAGAAAATATGATAAAGTCCGTCTTTCTTCAGCACGCATCCCGTATAGATATACAGGTCCTGCTCGGATACCCCGCCCCTCGGCAGAACCTCTCCGTATTCCTTGTAGTGAATAAAATCCTGGGTCCCCAGCAGAAACCAGGGCGTACCTTCACCGTGTCCTTCTCTGTCGCGCCAATCTTTCAGATACAGCAGCTTGAACTCGCCGTCTTCATAGAACGGGATAACGTCGGCCAGCCAGCCGTCTTCAGGCTTGTAGAATAATTTGCTCATGCTGCTCGTTCACTCTCCTCCATACGGTTCATTAATTTCTTCCAGGATCGCCTTACCGCCAAGCCGGTTCCAATCCGTTACGAATCTATCGAATTCATCAATGGAAACCGCACCCATAATAATTTTGGTGAAGGTTTCTTTCTCGAGTCTGTCCAGCATGGCCCACTTCTCTGTCATCGTAGGGGTCTGTCCGCCAAAGGCAGTCATCAGCAGCCGGTCGCCGCTATAGTGGTCCATGGTCGTCTCGAACCCGAAGTATTGATGGGCAACGGCCCAATTGTCCATATTCCCGGTTGTCAGGTAATCAAGAGTTGGCCCGTATTTGTCGGTTTCGGTGAGCGCATCCTTCAGCAGGCTTCCATCCTCGTTCCTGATGGCCTCGCGCAGTAACGACAACGACTCTGCCACATCCTCGTTGGATACACCGGATTGGACAAAGGACAGCCTGGAGGTGTTGATCCGTCCGCCGGCTTCTTCCACGGTAATGAATTCGCCTTCGCCGCGTCTTGCGCCATGAACCACCTCTTCATGCAGGTTCAGCATTTTCACCACTGCCTCCGGGTGCTGATAGCCTTTGCGTACTACGACATATCCGCTGGCCGAGAAGCCTACGCTGGCCTTGGCCGGCACGCCATCCACCGAAGGCACCGGATACGGCTTCCACTCCATTCCGGGGTTTTGCCGTACAGCATCCAGGAATACATAGGGATTCCAGTTGGCGCCGAACGTCATGCCGAGCTTGTTCGAGGAGATATCCTCCACCACCTGGTCGCTGTCCTTGACACCGAATTCCCGGTCCAGCTGCCCGCTCCTGTACATCTCCTGAAGCTTGCCCAGCGCACGCTTCATCTCCGGCTGAATGGAACCGTACATCACTTGACCGTTCCCGTCCTTAATCCAGGTCTGGGGATAAGCGTGATACGCATTGAAGAATCCGGTAACCGAGGCAATGCCGCCATACAGGTAATTATTGATGGCCAAGCCAAAGGTATCCTGCTGGTTGTTGCCGTCGGGATCTTGCCCCGTAAATGCATCGGCAATCGCAAACACCTCCTCCAGCGTTTTGGGCTCAGGCAGACCTAATTTGTCCAGCCAGTCCGTACGCACCCACAGCAGATTGGCTTCGTAGATCGGAGCATTGACGATGGGAATGGCCAGCAGTTTGCCGTTGAACGTAGCGGAAGCCAAGGCCGCACCGCCGTCTCCCATCTGCAGTTTTTTGGTGCGGCCGGAAGCGAAGCGCTCGTATACCGCCGTCAAATCCTCCAATTGGTCCGCATCCGCCAGCTGTTTGAGCTGGCCTGCCGAGACGGAGAACATCTCCGGCAGACTGCCCAATGCGATCAGGACATTCAGCTTGCGGCTGTACTCGCCCGGTAAGGCGGTCCAATCGTGTATAATTTCGATGCCCAGCAGCTTGCGGTACTCCCGGTACCAGATATTATCTTCAATGCTGTCACCGCCGGGATACGTCCAGGTCTGATCGACCGGACGCGCGATATGAAGCTGAATCGGCGGATCGTATTGTCCAAACGGGTAGGCCTCATATTCCACAGAGTTCAGGCTTCTGTTCGTTCCGGGACTGCTCGCGCTCAGCAGAAGCGACAGAACGATTCCATAAGACGTCAAGACTGCTAATCTCTTTCCCTTCACTTCTTATCCCCCTAATCTCGGTGGGCCGTTCGTGAAAGTTCGCCTTATTTAGCATTATTATAGGCTCGCTTCCCCTGGCCCCTCTACTCGCCGATTTTCACTTTTGATTATCCGATTTGGATAAGGTATGCCGCTCTCTGTATTCCTGGGGAGTAATGCCGGTCTCCTTCTTGAAAAAGCGGTAGAAGGATTGCTCCGTCATAAAGCCGACCGCTTTCGAAATGTCCTGAACAATCAGACTGCCGCCCTCCAGCAGCTTCCGGGCTTCAGCCAATCGGGAAGAAGCCACGTAATCCGGCAACGACTGGCCCGTTAAACGCTTATACAACCGGGTCAAGTAATACGGATTGTAGCCGACGACATCACCGATCCGGGTCAGTGACAGATCACCGGCCAAATGGTGCTCCACGTACAACCGGACGCGGGTAATCAAATCATGCTCGCGGTAGACCTGGTCATCCTGCTTTTGTTCAAACAGCTGCATGGCCAGCGCCGACAAATAATCTTCCGCGCTCTCCCAAGAAGGGTGAGCCTCACATCTTGTAAGCTTGTCCAAATCAATGGACTCTCCGATGACCTCATGCAGTTCCCAGCGGTTCATATAAGACAGCAACAAACACATGAGCGAATAGTAGATCTCCAGCTTCAGCCGGTTGTCGGTGCCACGCGCAGGGGAGGCCAAAGCTGCCAGTTTGCCGAATTCGAGAAAAAAATGCTCCTGCTGTCCGTTGTCCAAATAAGCCGCCATGGCTCCCAGCTTCCCCAATTGGCTGCTAATCTCATGATTGTGCAGCTCTGCCTGCTGCGCCTCCTCTCCAGCTTCCTTGCGCTGTTCGATCAGAACAAGCTCCTTGCCCATGCCGAGTCCCCGGCCCAGCAGCGCCTTCAGGGTGCTGAACTGCCGGGGCGCCTCCTCCCAGGGGCGAAATGCTGCACCGGCCGAGAACGACAGCCGCAGCTTCAGCAGCCGCTTGCAGCTCATGGCGATCGTCTCAAGCGTCCCATGGATGAACCGGAGCGCCCGCGCCCTGTCCTCCGAAGCGTCTGCCATAGGCTGCAGCAGCCACAGCAGCTTGTTCTTCTCATAACGCAGACTGAGGCAGCGCACGGAGGGGAGCCAATATTCTTCGGCAATATTCCGGATAGCGTACAGCATCAGCTCCCTGTCTGCTACACTAAGCTCGTCCCGCCAATCGTCCACACGCCCGATCGTGAGCAGTACGCCGCGGGCGGCATCCAGCGGACACTCCAGCTCCTGGAATTTATGTGCAAGCTGGCTTACGCCCGGGCTATCCCCCTGCATCAGCTCCAGCAAATAATCGCCCAGCAGCAGCGGACGGACAAGCTGTAGCTGCCGGTGCGCGCGCTCGATCAGCTCCTCTGCTTCCACCGCCGCATCCAATTGCGCAGCGGCCTGCTCCACAGCGTGAAGAATCGCTTCCTCGCCTTCTGTCTTCAACAGGTAGTCCACCCCGCCGCCACGCATGACTTGCTGTATATAATCAAATTCGTTATATCCGCTCAAAAAAATAATTTTGCACCACGGCCAGTGACGTCTGATTTCCTGCTGCAGCTCCAGCCCGTCCATTCCCGGCATACGGATATCGGACAATACAATATCGAACTTCATCTTTCCGAGCTGCTCCAGTGCCTCCGCAGCGGAATACGCACCGTATACCTCCAGCTCCAGCTTGTCCCAATGCCCGAACAGATCAAGCAGGTTCCGTACAATCCACCTTTCATTATCGACAATCAGCAGTCTGATCATGGCTGTCTCCCTTCTTCCCGTCTTATCATCAGCAGCACCTTCAATCCGCCCAGCCCGCTGCGTGACACCTCAATTCCGAACGCCGGACCATAGTTCAACTGAAGCCGGCGGTGCACATTGAGGATTCCTGTCGTCTCCATGGCTTCTTCAGCAAGAGCCAGCGTGCTGCGCAGCGCATTCAGCTGTTCATCGTCCAGCGATTCGCCGTTGTCTTCCACCCCGATGACCAGCCGGTCCGCCTCTTCCTCCCGGAAGGTTACCCGCAGCATCCCTTCAGCCAGCTTGTTCTCCAGCCCGTGGGCATAAGCATTCTCAATTAATGGCTGGACAATGAGCCGAGGCACCATGGAAGCCTCCCACCCCTGCGGTATGGGCTCCAGTTCGGCTGTGACCGTACCGGCGAAGCGTATATTCTGAATCTCCACATAAGACCATGCGTGCTTCATCTCGGCAAGCAGACTGACCTGTTCTGCTCCACTACGTGTAATAAACTGAAAATAGCCGCTGAGATGGTGAAGCATCCGCTCAGCTACTTCATGTTCCCTCATACGAACGAGACCCTGCAGAATGAAGAAGGTGTTGTAGAAAAAATGGGGGTTAATCTGCGATTGCAATTGCTTAAGCTCGGATTGCTGGGATCTGATTCTCTGCTCATACACCTCATGAATCAACTCCTGAATCCGCTCCAGCATATGGTTGAAGTGGTTATATACATAATTGAATTCATCCTGATTACCGTGATACAGCCTGACACTCAGATCACCCATCTCCACTCTCCGGAAGGAAGTAATCAGCCGCCTCATCGGCTTATGAATAAACCTGTATATCCAGTAAGAGAAAACTACGGCGAGCAGCAAAGCGACCAGCGACTCTCCCCAAATCCAGTTGCGGTGCTTGTTCAGCGGCTGGAGAACCGTTTCCGCAGGGACAAACACGGCCAAAGTCGTTCCCAGCAGCGGTGAATATTCACTGGCTCCAAAATAATCAATGCCTGCTGACTCCAGCCGGTATTGGCCGGACTCGCCGCTGTCGTCGAGCAATTCTCCCCGCAGTGCTTCCCCGAACGCAGCAAGCAGCGAGTCCTCCACACCGGAGGCAATCTGCCACTGACCGCCGGTGTCCATCCATACAGCTCCTCCGCCCTCCCCCTCCGCCATGCTGGAGAGTGAGCGGAGAATCTCCGGGCGTGACAGCTCAATTTCGATGGCCAGCACAGGCGCCCGGCCGGCGTACACCGCATCGGGGTACACGCCGCTCATCAGCAGCTTCCCGCCCATGCCGAAGATCGGTGATTTCATGTGGGCCGGGTTCAGAATGTCCTCCAGTTCTTCAAGCGGCATCGCGCTGTCGAAATTGTTGGCATTGATGCTTCGGTCCAGGGAAGGAATATACAGCTTAACGTTCTCCACGAACGGGCTGGAGCTTTTGAGCAAATACAATTTACTCTTGGCGGATAACAAGGCGCGGGTCCGTTCATAATCGTTCAACTGGTTCGGAACCGTCGCCAGCAAGAGCAAATCATCGTCATTGACATACTCCAGCTTCAGCCGCGTAAGACGGGTAAGCTCTGTCTCCAGCGAAGTCAGATAGAAGTGGACACGGCTGGCCATGGATTCGGATATTTGCTTCTGGACAACCTCCTGTCCGGATTGATTCATGACCAGACCCCACAGGTAGAGCGGAATAATGACAAGCAAGAAAGCCATAACAAGTTTGGGATAAATTGAAAGCGTTCTCATAAATCTGATCAACAGCATCTCTCTCCTTCCACAAGCCTCCCCTGTAGTCCCATCATACCTCTGCAGCAGGCCCTTAAACAATAATAAAGAGAGGCTGTTAGCCTCTCACATTTCAAGCAGAAATTGTATGGTCTTGTCCTCGAAGCCCGGCAGCCGTTCATGGATAAAATCGGGATAGATCTCCAGTTTTTTGTCGCAGCGGAGGCGGTTATAGGCGGCGAATTGCGTCGAAGGCGGACACACCGTATCCAGTAATCCTACCCCCATCATCACTTTCCCGCTGATCCTGTCCGCCAGGTGTTGAACATCAATATAGCCGAGCCGTTCAAAAATCTCATCCTCCCGCAGGTGCTGGGGATCGCGGTGACGGAAAAACGTCCGCAGTTCCTCGTAGGCATCTCGGGCCAGGTCCATTTCCCATACCCGTTTATAATCACACAGGAACGGAACACTGGGTGCAGCCCGGTTGATCCGCGGCTCAAGCGCCGCACAGGCCAGCGCCAGCCCCCCTCCCTGCGATCCGCCGATGGCACCGACGCGGGCGGCATCCACTTCCGGCATGTCCATTACAATTCCAGCCAGCTGCGCCGCATCAAGATAGATCTGCCGGAACAGCAGCCGTTCGGCCGCATCATCCAGTCCGCGGATCAGATGCCCTTTAAATGTAGTTCCTTTGACCCCGCCAATATCTTCGGACAGTCCTCCCTGGCCTCTGCAATCCAATGTGGCTATAGTAAAGCCCAAGGAAGCATAGATCAGCTTGTCGGCCCAGTCATCCGAATGGTGGGCGTACCCATGGAACTGCACGACCGCGGGGTGCGGACCGGCAACATGCTTCGGCTTGATCAGCTTCGCGTGGATACGCGCTCCGCCTGTCCCTGTAAAATACAAATGGAAGCATTCGGCGAATGGAACCTGAAATTCGCTCCTCACCAGTTCAACGCAGGCATCCGTATTTCTCATCTCTTGCAGTGCCTGCTCCCAATAAGCCTCGAAGTTGGCCGGACGGGGATTCCGTCCCTCATAAGTTAATAATTGCTCTAGCGGCATATCAATTAGCGGCATTAAAAAGCACCTCCGTCACTCTTTGTTTGTGTGTCCTATATCAAATACAGTACAATGTTGCCAGCAACGCAGATCCACCGGAAGAAGAGGAGGCCGCACCATGAGCTTGTTGTTCAACCTGCCCGAAGTCAAGGAATTACTGCGCAATTTCTATACATTGACCGGTATTCGCACCGTGATTTTCGACAATTCCTTCACTGAGCTAGCTGCCTATCCCACCCGCCATTCGACATATTGCCATATCATCCGCAGTGATCCGCGCGCGGAGGCCCAGTGCATCCTCTGTGACCAGGCAGCCTGCACCCAAGTGAAAAAGGAGAAAACCCTTTACACCTATCAATGTCATGCCGGACTTACCGAAACGGTGGTTCCTATTCAAACGGACAATCAGGTCATCGGATATATTATGTTCGGCCAATTGCTGCAGACGGGGTCCCGCGATGAGTTATGGGAGAAGGTCTGTGAGAATTTAAGCCCCTATAATGTGGATATGAACAAACTATACAGCGCCTTCCAGCGCAAAAAATACATCTCCAAGGAAGTCATTGATGCTTACGCCAAAACCATGGAGATGAGCGCCAGCTACCTGTATCTATCCCGGATGCTGGTGCTGAAGGAGGATACGCTGGCACTAAAGATCGAGGGTTATATTACAGAGCATATTAAGGAACCGCTGTCCGTTCCCGTTCTGTGCAAAGAATTCAGCATCAGCAAATCCCATCTCTACAAGCTCTCGGAGCAGAATTTTGGCATGGGCATGGCGGAATATATCCGTAGCCTCCGTATCCAAATGGCCAAAAGGCTGCTGGGTGACACCGATAGTCCGATTTACGAAATTGCGGAGCAGGTCGGCATTCCCGATTATAATTACTTTACCAAAGCCTTTAAAAGGGTCACCGGCACATTGCCCAGAGTCTACCGTAAAGAAAACACGTTACAAGGACGCACTCTGGACCGGTTCTGATTGCACCCGTGTGGAAGCGTATACAGCAAAGTAGGGCCATGGCAGCTTCCTGCAATAGCCACTGTTCATCACCCCCGGCCTATAGCAATATTGCCCTGCTCTTTGCTGATCTTATCATCCGGTCCATAGACCGAAATAGTAATAATCGTCTCAAATAATAGTCATTTTGTTCTCGAAGGTGTGCACTCCAAACGGCGTGCCTGGCTTGTCACGGACAAAAAAAAGCCGGCATTCGCCGGCTCTTACTTAAATCCAAGCGCGAAGATTCACCTGCTTGATGAAATCCGCCTGGGACAAACTCTCTTGGGATGCAGCCTCTATCTCTTCAACCTCAACTTCTTCACCGTTCATCAGATGATGAAACAGCTTCTCGTTGTACGTTGACAGTGCATAATCTATCAGCGCTTCGTGCGTGGCTCGTTCAGCTTCCAGTACCAGCAATTGTTCTTCAGCCTCAATATCCTCTGCCGTAACATAGAAATTTCTATTGGCCTCGGGAACACGAATGACATAATCAAACGCATTATCTGGATTGCGGTCGTAAGCTATAAGGTAACCATAGTCTCCGATAGGAAGACTCTGCTCAAAAGCGTCCGCGACAATGACAATCTTCTCTCCTAAACGCAGCATCGTCCTACCTCCTGACCAAAATCTATCATGATTCTGCTTGTTTCAACAGTCTACTAAAAAAAAATAGAGCTGTCCAGTCGCAGGAGAGTAGTCGAATGAATTTCCGCAGAAAATACTCTGAAAATTCTTGAAAGATCGCATACTTATTGCAAAGCTCGCTAGATTGGCAATTTATTCCTCCCAGCCAGCAGTGAGGCACCGGCAATACAAATAATAATCAGGAGCACTGCGGAGACAATGGGCGCCAAGCTCACTCCGGTGCCTCCATCTGCAAGCACACCGGCAGACATTCCCGGCAGAGAAGCAGGCATCCAGTTCAGCTTAACTGGCAACAGGCCATGAACGAGGCTCATGACCGCTGCCAGCAGGAGAGATAGGCCCGCAGCAGCAGGCCCGCGCAACCAGGCACTGAAGAGCAGCGTAAGCGACACCGCACAGAGCAGCCACAGTGCATACAGTCCGGATGCTGCAATCACATCCCGCCAGGATAAAGCCCCCATAAGCTGTACTGTATAATAAGCCGCTCCTGCTGCCCCCAGCCCAATTGCAATAACCAGCACTGTGAAGTTCGCGGTCCATTTGGCTGCAACAACGGATATAGAGGAGACCGGCTTCGCCATTAACAGTTCAGAGGTGCCGCTGCTGCGCTCTCCTGCCAGGCTGTTCATCGTTCCCAGCACCAGAATCAGCATCCCAATTGTTCCATACTGGCCCAGGGCCTGAGCCATTACAGAGGACGCGGCCGGTCTCTCCATATTCTCCATCAATCCAGCCGGAACATTGGAAGACAACGCTAGGATATCCGCCATATAAAAGCTGACCAGCGGCTGCATAATTCCCAGAACAATAAACACCACCGGAATCCAAATCAGCTTATAGCTGCGCACACTCTCCAGCATCTCCTTCAAATACAGAGCCCAAAGCTTCCTCATGTTCCCACCACCTTCATGAACAGGTCCTCCAGTGTTGATGAGCCTGCTTCAAATTGCAGCAGCGGAATATCCAGCTCCACAGCTTCCTGCAAGAGCGTCCGGCGGGCGAGTTCTACATCTGTGACGTTGAACACGGCCTTGCCATCCGAAATTAGCGCTTCTTCAATAAAATCCTTGTGTCTAAGCGCTTCAAGCCAGCGGATAGCCGAATCCTCCTTCCCTGTAGTGAGTCGGATTACCGGCAGGCTGTACTCTGCGCGGAGACTGGACAAGGTTCCTTGAACGGCTATAGTCCCCTTGTTCATCAATATGACATCGTCGCATATCTCTTCCGCATCATGCAGCACATGTGTGGAGAAAATAACAGTTGTCTCCTCCCGGATGTCCCTAAGCAGCTCCATGACTTCCCGGCGTCCGATAGGATCAAGCGCGGAGACAGGCTCATCCAGCAAAAGCAGGCGCGGTCGGTGTACCAGGGCCTGGCCCAGCCCGAGGCGCTGCTTCATTCCCCCGGAATAACCGCCAATCCGCCGCCGTGCCGCAGAGCCTAGTCCCACACGCTCCAGCACAGCGCCCGATGCCGCCGCAGCCTCCCGTGCACTCATGCCGCTCATCCTGGCAGCAAATAAGATGTATTCGTGCCCGCTCATCCAGTTGTAAAAAGCCGGGGCTTGGGGAAGATAGCCCAAATACTGACGGTAATCCGTCCCCGGAGAGCTCCCGCCAAAAGTGATCGTTCCGGCAGACTGCGTCAGAAGACCGGCAAGCATACGCAGCGTTGTAGTCTTCCCGGCTCCATTGGGTCCGAGCAGCGCGACACAGCGTCCTGCTTCAATATCAAAGCTGATGCCGTTCACCGAGGGATGCCCCTTAAAGCTCTTGTGAAGATCCTTGACCTCAAGCAGCGGCATCAGAATTCTTTCCTTCCCAGTGTGAAATAAGCCACGCTGCCCAGCAGGTTGCCAAAAATCAGGAACAGAACCCACATCCATTTCGGTCCGCGTACTTGCTCTGTCTTGCTCAATGAAATCAGACCGATGATTGCCAGCACTACCTGCAGTGCAAGCAGCGGCCCAATCAAACCCCAATTCAAATTCAATTCATTCATAGCCATATCCTCCCTTATCTCCCGTATCTCCCGGACAATGGGCTATAGTCTCAGCGGTTCCTTCCAGCCTTCCGTTTGCGCTTATCTGGAAGAACTACAAACAGCAGGTAACATACTGCCGGTGACGGTGCACCGGTAAGTCCCCAGATTCCCCAGAACCAAGCCTTCATCCCCTGACCTCTGTCCCTGGCATCACGGAACAGCCAGGTTCCCTGCAGCAGCAGCACAGCTGCAAGTATTATCCAAATCCAAACAGGTATCTCCTGCAGCTCCTTCACGCTTATGATTCCTCCCGCCCGTGTCTGATCCGCGCTGCTCCCAGGCTGCCAAGTGCGCTCAGAATGAACACTGCCTGCAGACTCCAATACAGCACCGGCGCCGTACTTAGAATAGAAATCACTATGGTAACCAGCACAAGAGCCACTAGAATGAATAGCAGCAGTTCCTTACGGTGCCGCTTCCTCCGGCGGACAGCTTCCCCGGCAATTAGCTGCTCCAGCTCCGGCAAGGAGGGCGGAGTAACATCGGCATACAGCATATCCAGGTGATCCAGCTCTGCGGACAGCTTATCCAGCAGCTCCTCGTCACTCTTAAACCTCATCCTCATTCAGCTCCTTTCGCAGTTGACCCAGTCCGGCAGCTACCCGTGATTTGACCGTTCCGGAAGGGATCTCCAGCATCTCCCCGATCTCATCGTAGCTGTATCCGTAATAATGCTTCAGCAGCACAGCTATCCTATGCGCAGTGGATAGGCGCGACAAGGCATCTAGCACTTCACTCCACTCCATATTCCGGCTCTCAAAGCTCCAGCGTACCCTGCGGTTCCCCTGCTCCTGCATCTGCCCTTCCCGCCACTGTGCCTCCCGGCTCCAGCGCCGCTTACGGTCAATGTACAACCGGCTGCCAATGGTGATCAGCCAAGAAGAGAATGCCGAGGTCCCATTATAAGTCCCGATCTTCTCCATGCATCTGACCATCGTGTCCTGAGCAATCTCTTCGGCAAGCAAAGGGTCAAGTGTCGCTTTGATCAGATACTTGTACAGGAAGGGATAATGCTCCCGCAGCAGCACGGCCAGTGCAGCAGCGTCACCCTGCTGTGCCTGGCTGATGATCTCCAGCGTCCTGTCGCCCATAGCCCCTCCCCTTATCTCTTCTGTCACACCTGTAATACGTCTATGTAATAGTTATCGTTCATTCCGAGTCGGAATTATTCTGCAGCTCCCA
Source organism: Paenibacillus sp. FSL R7-0302 (assembly GCF_038006885.1). NCBI lineage: Bacteria > Bacillati > Bacillota > Bacilli > Caryophanales > Paenibacillaceae > Paenibacillus > Paenibacillus sp. FSL R7-0302. Next base: position 257,747 of record NZ_JBBOWB010000001.1, on the reverse strand, counting down.
CAGTCTGCGTCTCCATGGCTGAATAGCCCCCTTGCCTCCCGGAAAGCTCCAGAACAGCGTATACTTAGTATCACTCTTCCCGGCCAGATCATTCACTTCATTCCGCTCCGCTATCAATGAATCTTTCGCTTCTAACTCCCCGTAATCCAACTGGCAATGCATATTATCCTTCATTCTGCTTCCCCCAATAAAATTCATATCTATAGGCAAAAAAAAGAACGCAAACCGGGATTATTCCACAGTCTGCGTGCTTCGCGAGGTAAATGTTACATTTAATTAACCATATTGTAACAATCCGGCCCCGGCTTGTCTACCTCTAATTTCCCGGTTTGTGTCAAATCCGGCCAAAAGATGTCGTTACACGGCAAACGGAAACGGCTTGGGCGTCCTCTTACATCGGGACATAAGGGTTGTGAAGCTTCTCATAGCCGATGGAGGTTCGCGGACCATGTCCGGGGAACACTCTCACTTCCTCATCCAGCCGGTAGAGCTTGCCGCGGATCGAGTCAATCAGATCCCGTTCTCTGCCGCCCGGAAGATCGGTACGTCCCACTCCCATTTTGAACAAGACATCACCGGCGAACAAATCATTCCCGCATAAAAAGCTGACGCTGCCCGGTGAATGTCCCGGCGTATGCAGCACCCGGAAAGAAAGGCCCAGCAGCTTCAGAATCTGGCCTTCCGCCAGATCGTATTCTGCCGGATCTGTGCTGATGGGAGGCGTGGTATCAGGCCACATCAAGGAGCCGTTCAGCTTCGGGCTGCCCAGCCACTCGCTCTCCAGCGGATGGATATAGACCGGGCAATTCTTCGCTTTGCGGACCTCGTCCAGTCCGGCAATATGGTCGAAATGGGCATGCGTCAGCAGAATCGCTTCAATCTCCATTCCCTCAGCACCGCGCAGAAGACCCGCAGGATTAGCACCCGGATCAATGATGACACCGCGCTTAGGATCTGCCCCCGTCAGAAGGTAGGCATTGGTCTGGAGTGCTCCCAGATTATAAGAACGAATATTAAGCATCGGCATTAGAATCCGGAGATCAGAGCGCGCAGCTCTTTGGCGATAACTGCGTGTGATTCCGTTCCTTCTCCGTAGGCTTGCCCCATTGCTTTGCGCACTTCGGTAATTTTGCTGTCATAGTCCGCTGCTTCGCGGTCCGGGTTCTCCCGTTTGAATTCTCTCATCAGGGTCTGGACATGCTCCGGACGCGGCCCCCACTGTCCCAGTACATAACCTCCGGTGTCCGCAAAAATCACGATGGGAACAGAACGGCCGCCCATGGTCAGGAAGTTGTCCATCAGCTCCTGGTTCTCTTCGAGAATCAGCACTTCCGTCTTGATACCCGCAGTCTCCAGAATCCGGAAGACCACTGGGACATTGCGGACCACATCTCCGCACCAGTCCGCAGCCAGAATCAGCACACGCAGATCATCACGGTGATTCAGACTCTCGAAATATTCGCGGTCACTCTCGTCTTCCCAGGTGAACTTCTCATACCAGGATTCAAAAGCCTGCTGGTTCTTCGTCATGGCTTCCACGAACTGGCGCGGAGTCAAACCTTGGCCAAATTTGGATGCTACATTCTGCTTCATACTGCACTACCCTTCTTTTTGGATTTGTACCACTTGAACAGGAAATACAGAATAATTACCGCAATAGCGCCAAGAAGAATCTCATGAGTGTACTTGGCTGCGACCTCATCAATGGTCTCCCACTTGTCTCCAAGCGTATACCCCAGATAGACAAACAACGCGCTCCATGGAATGACTGCAAGGGTTGTCAGCAAAGTGAATTTGCCCAGCGGCATGCGGGAAATACCGGCCGGGACCGATATGGCATGGCGGACAACCGGGATAAAGCGGGCTGTGAAAATCACACCGGTTCCATACTTCTGAAACCATTCTTCAGAGTGGTCAATATGCTTTTTGGAGATGAAAATGTACTTGCCGTACTTCTCCAGCACAGGTCTGCCGCCATAACGGCCAATCCAATAAACAAAGATCTGGGCGATCACTCCCCCGACGGTACCGAACAGCACGGCGCCAAAAAAGTTAATATCGCCTTGTGAGACCAAATAGCCGCCAAAAGCCAGGACAATCTCACTTGGAATGACTTCAATCATGAGCCCGATCATAATCCCAAAGTAGCCCAGAGACTGAATCCATTCAAACAAATGTGAAATGACATCAGATATAAAGTGCACTGCAGGTCTCCTCCCGTATGGCGTAATAGCCTGGTATTCTGCTGGCAGAACCCATCTGCTTAGCCGCTCTATGTATCCAGCTTCTCCTAGCCTATTCTAGCATATGCAGGCTTACGACTTCTACTTAAGGAATATGAACAACCCCCTCCTGAAACAGATGTGAGTTTCTGTATTGACGAAGATTGGAATCGAGTCATATTATATATTTAGATAATTATTTAAATATCGAAAGGAGGACATGGAGTTGAATGAATCGTTCAAAGCGCTCGCCGACCCGACCCGGAGACAAATTCTCCGGTTATTGCGTGAAAAGGACCGGACGGCCGGGGAAATCGCCGATTTTTTCAATATGACGAAACCCAGCATCTCTCACCACCTCAATGCGCTCAAGCACGCCGGGCTGGTGCAGGACGAACGTAACGGGCAATTCATCGTCTATTCGCTGGACTCCACGGTACTTGAAGAGGTGCTTGGCTGGTTCCTGGAATTGACGGGTACGGGCAAGAGCAGTACGGACAGCAAACCGGAGGTTCAGACGGATGCTAACCCAAAGGGCTTGCGGGCTAAGGGGAAAAGTGGTCCGGGCACTATTAAACATACGGAGGATGAATCTTGATGAAGAATTTCACATGGAAATGGCAGGATACGCTGGTTGTCATTCTTGGGTTTCTCTCACTGGGCTATGCGCTGGTGAATTACGGCAGGCTGCCGGATCAGCTGCCCGCTCAATTCAGTATAACCGGCAAGGTCAATACTTACTGGAGCAAGGGTTCGGTTATTGCCTTGTTCTCTTTTATGGGCTTGATTTTTCCGCTCGCTACGCAGTTCATTCGCAATATTGACCCCAAGGGAGAGAATTACAATAAGTTCCCGGGGGCTTACAAAATGGTCCGTCTCACCGTTGCCGTCATCTGTGATGCCGCCCTTGTCCTGTCGGTCAGTTATGGGCTGGATGTGCAATTTCCTGCCGGAAAATGGGCTACTGTAAGCATAGGGCTGCTGCTGGCTGTAATCGGAAATTTCCTGCCGCAGATCAGGGATAATTATTTCACGGGAGTCCGCACGCCTTGGACGCTGCATAACCCTGCCGTATGGCGGAGAACCCACCGTTTCTCCGGAAGAATGTGGGTGACCGGCGGTCTGCTGATTGCGCTTGCAGCCTTCATGCCCGCTACGCTGTCGATCAGCATGATCATCACCGCTCTGGTAATCATGACTATTGTCCCTATTGTGTACTCATGGCTGATCTCACGGCATGTTAAAGCCTGAGACTAGTCGGGGGATGGCTCGGGGGATGGGAAGACAACGGGCAGTCCTAGTATAGCAGTCATTCGGATGCTGCAGGCGCTGGATCGATAGTAACTGCATTTTGTACAATGGAATACTGTAAAAAAGGCTTCGAAATAGAATCTATTGTATTCGGGAGACAATTTCATAATTCAAAACCCTTGCTATACCTGGTTTTTTTGAGCATAGAAAAAGGAGTACCTCCCCAAATTCTCGAAGTTATAGGCGACGAAACCAACACCCGAGAAGAAAAGAGGTAATCCCCATCTATTCTATTCGACAAGAAGAACTGTTTTCCTTCGAGGAATTGCTCCAAATGAGTCCAGAAGATAAATACAGCCAAATCTTTGAACACTTACATTTAGCTCCAGTTCTGTTCGCACTAGGGAAAAAGAGCCATCGCGGACGGCCTGAAAAATTAAATGTACCTGCCATGATCTACTCGCTGCTGATTGCAAAAATGGAGAACATCGAGTTTGTCTCTGCCTTGGTCCGGCGACTGAATCATAGCAACGAATTTCGAGTCCAGTGCCGGTTCACCGGCTCGGATAACATTCCAAGTCAGGCCTCCTATTCCCGTTTGATTCATGCGCTGGAGCAAACGGGAATGCTGGAACAACTTCAGGATCGCCTAGTCACGTCTGCCCTAGAAGAAGGCTTTGTGAGCGGAACCCATCTGGCTGTGGATTCCTCCATGGTCGAGGCTTGGGATTGCCAATTTAGCGAATCGGCCTCCAAGCGTCGTGCGGCTCGCCGGGGGCAAAAGAAAGGCGAAGCTTCGGTGGCCGAGCAAATTCAGCTCGAACATCCCGAGCCTGAGCCTAAGGTGGCGAACGAGCCGCTGAAGAAACCCAGATATAGCAAGCCCGGCCGTCCATCCCAGGCGGAAAAGGAACGTCGGCGCGAGGAAATGGAAGCCTATGAACAAAGTCTCGGACCGTTCCAGAAAACCATTGAAGCGATGTTGCCGTACCCGTACGATGAACTACTGACCGCGTTGCCCCGGCATGCTGCGCGTTGTGACAAGAAAAATACGAAGGGCCGAATGACCAGCTATTACGGGTTCAAGGCGAATCTGCTGGTCGACACGGACAGCCAGTATATCCTCAGCGGCCTCTTTAGTTCGGCCAATCCGAATGACCAGCGTATGGCGGTCGTCCTTCTCAAAGGCCTGCTCCTGAAGTTTCCGATGCTAAAGGTCAGGCATATCTTGGGCGACAAGGGGTACGATTGCGCGGCGGTCTACCAGCTGATTCATTCGCTCGGCGCCTATCCTGCGATTTCCCTGATTCACCACAAAGACCCGCCTGCGGGAATGAATCTGGATTACACGCCGGTGTGCGCTCAAGGGCATGCGTACCGTTACGACAGTTTTGATGCCAAATATGAGACCCTGAAGTACACCCGGCCTAGTGAATGCAAAGGCTGTGCGCTTTCCGGTACCGAATGCCAAAAAGTGTTTAAAATTCGAATCCAAACGGATTTGCGTTTACACACCTATCCCGCCAGAGGTAGCGAAAGTTTTACAACACTGTACAAGAAGCGTACGGCCGTGGAGCGTGTATTTGCCTATCTCAAAGAGTATTTCGGGATGAAGCGCACACGCCACCGCGGTGTCCGGGCAAGTGTCGATTTCCAGCTCAGTACGCTCGCGTACAATTTGAGTAAGTTTGCGTTAGACAAATTGAACCAGCAGTTGAGGAATTCCCAGCAAATCGCCTGATTTTTTAAAAATGTGACCTTAGATTTTGGCCTAATCTTGCTATTTAACAAATTGAATTATGAAATTGACTCTTCGGTACAATTGAATGTTGAACAAAGGCCAGTTTTCACCCAAAACACAACATTCTACTGTATGAAATACAATAGAATCTCATTCTACGGCCAGTAATCCATTTTCTATTGCAGGAAATACAATCACCTTCTTGAATGCAAGAGTAGAAGGCTGCAACGGGTGCAGCATCAGTTTAAAATCAGCTCGACGTTCATGGATGTTCATGCTCAGACGTTAACACTCCTGAGGTCTTTCTTACAGTTTTAAAGCTGATGGGCTACTAGTACAGTGTCAGATTTAAAAGGGTAGATAAGCTTGTGAAACTCAGGGGTTCGTGTAATGAAACTCTATCATCCCAAAAAATCTAACGGACCGAAAAGACCTTATTCCCACGAGGACGCCACCTTTTGCAGCGTAACGGACTCAGGCGACCTTATCGTCCTTCTACGAGTCGTTTTGGAGCTGAATGGCAGGGGATATGGACCTTGCGGTCCGTTAATCGCCCAAGTGACGACTTTCTTCCCGGATAAGAGCACCTCTGTCCGTTACGCTAAGCCAAACGCCCCTAAAAACAACCCCCGCTTGGAAAAGTTGCAATTTGAAGGGGAGTTGCTTCTGCTCCACTATTTTAAAGCTGATGGGCTTCTAGGTCGAAGCTGCGGTCATTGTGCTGATAGTTTTACCTCAGTCGCGATCAAACTTCGGGTTCCATACTGAGGTACGTCTTATTTATTATTGGAGCTAAAGGCCGCCTGGGACTGTAAATGTGTTAACTCAAGATAGATCCCTTCGCTCTGCGGAAGTAAGGTGAAGCTGCGGTCATTATGCTGCGGTCCTCTGTCCTGCTCCTTGGTGGTCAGCAGGCTGTATTGCCGCAGCAGCTCTAGTCCCGCAGCCGCGCTGTCCGCCGCTATACGTCTGTCTCCCTCTGCCAAGCTGCGTTCCCCCATCTCAAGCATTCCTCTTAATGCAGCAAGCCTTCTGGCAGCATTAAAATGATCCGTCTGTTGACTGCGGCGGACCCAGTACAGCGCTTCTCCAGGATCACTGCCCCGCAGATAATTTGACGCAAGCTCCCCATGCAGAGCAACATCCCCCGGAGAGAATGACAGGCTTCGCAGGAGCAGATCAACCCCCTGCTTCTGTGGGAGCAGCCGCGATAAAGCAACCGCAGTCTGCGGCTCTCTCGGGTTCCATCTCATTGATTGCTTCAGCAGTATAATTCGTGCGGCTGGGTCATTCTCTCTGACCGCCTGCTTGAATAGAGCAGCTCCCTTCATGGCCTGGAAGGAAAGGCTGCTGTACAGGAGGGTCAGCCCACAGACAACGGTTATGCCTGCATAAACCCATAATCGGCGCGGCCGCTTCTTCGGCTTCGGCCGGCCTATCGGCTGGATGCGGTATAGCGAGTTACGCAGAGCTAGAGGGACAGACGTCCTAGCGGTCCGGCTGTTTGCTTCGGCCATTGCCCAGGCGGGCAGCAGGAGCAGCAGCAGCCAGACCAGTCCATAGCTCCAGTCGAAATCGGCTGCGCTATGCAGAATAATCACCAGCAGAGGCGGAAGCAGCCTTGGTGACGCCTTGAATACCAGCGCTCCTGCGGCCAGAAGCAGCAGGAGGACCGCAGCCAGACCCGCCATCCCGAGGTTCAGCAGGATGTCGAGGTACCCGCTGTGCACCTGGCTGCCCACGTAGGGGCGGGACTGGGCGGCAAGGTACATATGCCGCCAGGTCTCGCCCCCGCGCCCCAGCCAGGGCGCTTCTGCCGCGAGCTTCCAGGCGTCGCGGTAGAACAGCCCGCGCGCGTCGGCGTCGGTGACGGCCCGGTGATCCGCGCGCGTACCAGCAGCAGGACGGCGCTGGCCGCCGCCGTCCAGCCCGCCGCCGCCAGCGCCAGCAGGGCGGCGTGGTGCCCGCCCGCCGCACGGCAGCTGCGGCGGTGCAGCCACAGGCCGGCGAGCCACGCGCCGGCCCAGAGCCCGGCCAGCAGCAGCAGGCCGGGCAGGGGCTCTGCCGCCAGCCCGGAGCGGGCCAGCTGGCGGTAGAGCAGCGCCGCCGCGGCAACGGGGGCGGCGCCGGTGATTAGAAGCGGCACGAACAGTTGCCGCTTCAGGAGAAGGGCTGCGGCACCGGCGGCAGCCGCAGCCATCCATGCGCCGCGCGACTCGCTGAGCAGCAGCGCGGCGGCGTACGGGAAGAGCGGCAGCAGGCGCGCCGCTCTTAGCCAGTGCGCAGCGGACCAGTTTCCGGTCCGCTGCGCACTGGTGCCTGCATATCCTGCACCTGACTCACCCGCTCCGCTGACACCCGAACGTACCGAATTATTGCCCGCACCCGCACTTTCTGCACCTACCTCAGCCGCTCCACTTACATCCGAACTTACCGCACTATTGTCTCCACCCGCACCTTCTGTATCTAACTCACCCGCTCCGCCGACACCCGAACGTACCGAATTATTGCCCGTATCTCCCTGAGAATCTTCAGGCCAGAAGCTATAAGCAGCAGCAAACAGCCGTTCCAGCAAATACACAGCCATTACCGCACCAAAGGCATTCGGATACTGAAGCAGCCCGGCCAGCCTAGCACCAGTGGCACTGACTCCGGGCGACTCAGTATACGCCACCGCATAAGGAACCGGCAGACCTCCGCAGACCGCCAAAAGGGCAGACAAACTGATAGTGATTCCAAGCAGATGCCACACTGCTGCAAGAAGAGTTCCTCCCCGGCGGGTTCGCGCCGCCAGCAAAGCGAATGTAACAAAGCTAGTGTAGAAGCCCCAGCGCAGCATCTCATTCAGTGTTCCTTGCGCAGATACGGGACTGCCAAGTGCATGGATAGCATACAAGAAACAGAGGAGCACACAACTGCTAAGCAACCCCCATACAACCAGCCTGCTCCCGCTCTCGTTCCCTCTTCTCCTACTGCCCGCCAACTCCCGTGTATTCTCTCTGTGTTCAGACTGCTCCTCTACTTTCGACCTAATCAAGGAACTGCCAGACCACTTCCGATCTTCCCAACGCAGCTTAAGCCTGGCCCCTCTACCAGTAGCCATATAGATAAGTACCAATCCCAGCAAGACTCCGCACAAGCCAAACCACACCGTCAGGAACAAATACATCTCCCCGGTGAAAAAGAACCCTCTCAGCACACAGGACGCCATCCCAGCTGATATCAAAGCCAACGCGCAGACCAAAGTAACCAACCAATCACTTTGCCGTCCGTACCTGTTCACCTGCATCCTAAATCTCCTATTGCTCATGATGCTTAACAGTCTGCCCATATTTACCGGAAAACAGAAGAGGGAGCTGATTCCCCCGACTAGCTCACACGCTCAAATGAAGAGCACTTATGCACCTGATTCCACCCAAAGTAGCTCAATCACTCAAAATGAAGAGCACTTGTGCTCCTGATTCCACCAGAAGTAGCACCAACGCTCAAATGAAGAGCACTTGTGCTCCTCATTCCACCCGAAGTAGCTCACACGTTCGAATGAAGTGCAATTGTGCACCTGATTTTGCTCATTTGGCCTCCCCCGCCGGTGGAGGAGCATCTCGCCTCTTATGTGCTATCCTAGCCAGGATACGACCCACGCAACACCACATTGTGTTCGGTTTTCCACACACATTTGCCCCGCAGCCGGTAAAAGCCGTAGGCAGGGGCACGCCTGCCTACGGCTCTCCTCCAGCTTTGCCCCCGCCTCTCCTTCGGCCCATTCCGCCCCCATTTCCACAAACCGCAAATAAAACAGCCGCCCCCATCAGGAAGCGGCTGTTCTGTCATACCCTAAACTATTCAACACATAAATTAACCTTCCGCACTGCCGGCGGGCAGCAGGTCGGAGCAGACGCGTTCCAGGTAAGGCTTGGCACCGAGGAAATCGCGGAATGCGGTGTATTCGCGCCATTTGGCGGCCTGGTCGCCGCTGTCGCTGCGGACGGCGCGGATCAGGATGTTCTTCGGAGTGTGCTCCATGTCGATGAATTCCAGCAGCTGGCTGCGGTAGCCCATCAGGTCCAGCAGCTTCGCCCGGATTGCATCGGTGGCGAGCGCCGAGAACCGCTCCTTCAGGATGCCGTGTGACAGCAGCGGATTCAGTACCTCACTCTCGACCTGCGCGAACAACTCATGCTGGCAGCAGGGCACTGAGAGGATGACCGATGCGCCCCAGCGCACCGCCTTCTCCAGTGCAGCATCGGTGGCGGTATCGCAAGCATGCAGTGTGACCACCATGTCCACCTGATCCAGCTCATTATAGTCGGCGATATCCCCCACCAGGAACTTCAGCCGGTCATAGCCCAGCTTAGCAGCCAGCGCATCGCAGTGCGCAATGACATCCGCCTTAAGGTCAAGGCCGACAATATTCAGCTCCCGCTGCTCGCGGACGGCGAGATAATGGTACAGCGCGAAGGTCAAATAAGACTTGCCGCAGCCAAAATCAACAATCGTCAGCGGCCGGCCTGCCGGCAGATCGCCCAGCACATCCTGAACCATCTCCAGGAACCGGTTGATCTGGCGGAACTTATCATATTTCTTGGCCAGCACCTTGCCCTCGCTGTTCATAATGCCAAGCTCGACCAGGAACGGCACCGGCTCGCCCTCATCCAGCACATACTGCTTCCGGCGGTTGTGGGCCAGATCCGGCGCTTCCTGCTTGCTGGCTGATTTGGTCAGAATAGATACCTTGTATTTCTTGCTGATCAGCACCTGATAGTCGGCACCGGCAGTACACAGCAGACCTTGGCGGAAGGTGTCCCTCAGCAAAGAGAGCATCTCTTCAGCAGCATCCTCTGCGGGAATGTTGCGGTGCTCCACCTTAGGGCCGATATAATAGGCAAACTGATAATGCAGCTTCCCTTTTAACTCAACAGGCTTGACCTGCACTTTATTGTAGGGGGCATCGCCCTTGCTGCGCAGTTGGCTTAGTGTAGCCGTAATCAGAGTGCGGCCGCTCATCACTTGCTCGATCAATTCCTTCAAAGCTTCCAAATGGGTACATCTCACTTTCGGGTTTATAAAATAGAGCACTTAGTCTCCTGAATATCGTTACATTATAGCATTAACCTTAAGCCTGCTCCATTCTTCCATGCCCTGCTGCACTTCTTCTAGTGGAAGACCGCCCTGGGCTAACTGCTCCGGCTTTAAAAGCAGCAGCCGTCCGTACAGCTCCCGGCCTTCCTCCGCCACATTCTCCCCCTGCTCCCAGAGCCGGTAGAGACTGTTCTCCGCCTTGGCGTAATGTCCCCGGGATTCGTGGTAAGCCATCAGGAGGCGTTCGGTCTTGGCGGGAAGGCGGTACGGCTCCACTTCCTCCAGCAGCTCATTGATCTCTTCCGTCATGTTCAGCAGCTCACGGTCCGCGCCATGAAGACCGGCATAGATGAATAAATGCAGGGAACGCATCGCCCTGAACAGGGCTGCATCCCGGTCTCCTTTGGCCGCGTAAATCCCGCCTTCCTCCTTCAGCAGCCGGGCTACCCCTTGCAGCTTGTCGGCCTCAAGCACGCCCCCAAGACGAAACATATCAATAATATCCTCTACAGACAACGAATTGAGCAGACGCGAATTCAGGCGAAAATGCCGCATCAGCAGCTCATCTACCTCCCACAGGGCCTCCGTTGTTTTTTTATCCTGCTTCAAGGTCAGCACCTTGGCGACCATTGCCGTCATATCCTCAATCATCCGTACAATATAATCTCTCCGGAACATACCGAGCTCCTTTCGTTACGCAGCTGCTTCTCCTTTGTCTCCTCTGCTTGCTGTTGGACTCATCTTAAACCATTCGTCCCTCCGGCGCCACTCTGCGGAGTTAAGTCTTGACCCCACTATAATGATGAACTATAATTCAGCTATCCGATCTGTATTACAGATTGAACTATTTAACAGATCGATAATTGGATACAGACTGTATACATGTTAATACGGACCCTACAGAGGAGGCTTATTGATGACCAAGCCAACCGGCAAAATGCAAGACTCGACCACAGCAGCCGTTTCAGATCAACAGGATCTGCAGACAAGCAACCAGCTTTTGAACGTTACGCCGGAACAGGATAAGCTGCTGGAGAGCGCCTTACGGATTAAGATTATGCACACGCTGTCGGCAGAGCCGCTTACATCCAAGCAGGTTGCGGAGAAGCTGAACAAGACTCCGGGTAATATTCACTACCATATCGTCAAGCTCTATGAGGGCGGTCTGCTGGAGCTTGTCCGTACAGAAGCCGCAGGAGGCATCATTCAGAAATTTTACCGTTCCAAAGGTACGATGTTCCACTCGGAGGCGCTTCGCAGCCTTCACTTCCGCAAAGAAGACCAGACCCGGCATTTCACTACCAGACTTACTCTCTCTCCTCAGGAGCTTGCGGAATTCCACCAGGAGCTGCTGGAGCTGATTACCGCCTGGGAGTCCAAGGTAACGGAAGGTGACGAATACGGTGTGGAAGTGATGCTGGGTCGTCTGCAGTCTGCCGATGCAGCTGCACAGCCGGAAGGGGAGGCACAGTAATAGATGAGCACCGCTGGCCCTTCCGGACAACCGAAGCATCATCCGCTTGAGGGCTTCGCTGCCCCTTTCCGGCAATCCCGCGCCTTTCCTTACCTGTGGCTGGGACATTTAGTTTCTTTTTTGGGCAGCTCGGTAACCATGGTTATCCTGCCTGTCCTGGTCTATTCCCTGACCGGCTCCACCACCATTATGGGGATGGTCATGGCCGCCTACATGCTGCCTAATGTAATCATGCTGCCGGTCTCTGGACATATTGTCGACCGCTACGACCGTGTACGGATTATGATGCTGGCCGATATTGCCCGGTTCATCGTTATGATTACGACTGCTGTGCTGTCCTTGACCGGAGTGCTGAGCATTCCGTTGCTCTATGGACTCGTTGCCTGCTACGGCCTGCTGGACGGCTTATTCCAGCCCGCCTACGCTGCCGTCCGCGCTACCGTATTCACTCCGGATATCCGCGTAGCAGCGAATTCTTTAACTCAGATCACAACCCAATCCGTGCGGCTGATCGGTCCCGCGTTAGGGGGACTGCTGATTACCCACCTGTCCGCGGGCTTCGGCTTCGGAATTGATGCCTTCACCTATCTTATCTCCCTCATCTGCCTGGTCTATCTGCGCAGAGTGATGATGACCCGGCTGCAGTCTGCTGCCGCTGAGACTGAAATCCTGGCTAAGCCTGCTGCCGGGACCTCTCCCGCTCCGCACTGGAGGAAGGATTTCGCCGAAGGGATACATGTTCTGCGCAGCCAGCCCTGGCTCTGGATTACAATTCTCGCCTTCTGCTTCGTCAATATATGTTATACGGGCGTAATCAGCGTCCTTCTTCCCTGGCTGTTCAAGGTCCATCACGGCTGGCCTCCTTACCTCTATGGCCTGGCCGTTACGTTCTCCGGTGTCGGGGCCATAGCGGCCGGCCTGCTGTACGGCCTGCGGGCGAAATGGTATCACCGCGGCATCCTGGCTTACGGCGGCGCCATGATCAGCGGGGCTGCTCTGCTGCTGCTCCCGTTCGCAGGCACTCCGGCAGCAGCCATCACCTTATTTGCCGTGGAAGGCTTCGGATTAATGATCTTCGGGCTGATCTGGGAGATCAGCCTGCAGGAGCTCGTTCCGAAGGAAGCCTTCGGACGGGTTGCCAGTCTGGATATGTTCGGGTCCTTCGCCCTGCTGCCGGTCGGATATATCTTAGTCGGCTGGCTGGCCGACCTGATCGGAGGAGTACCGACCATTATTATTTTTTCCAGCCTGGGCCTCTCCTGTGTTGCCCTGGTGCTGTGCGTTCCGGCGATCCGTAAGTTTCAATAAAATATATAAATTTGCACAGCAAACAGAAGGCAGCACCCGCCGGAGAGCGGAAGTGCTGCCTTCTGTCCCTATTACCTGATGTAATTTACTTCTTCACAGGCGAATATACGAAATCCTTAATAATCTTCGCCAGCTGCTCCGGTGCTTCGAACATGCCCATGTGGCCTACACCCGGCAGTGTCACCTTGGTGATGTTCCGGTTATCTGAGGTGAAGGTACGCTCCGGTGTCACCTTAGAATCCTCTGCTCCCGCAACCAGCAGCACCGGCAGCGCCGTTGCCGAGATCACATCGCGGCGGTCCGGGCGCTCCCGCATAGCCAAGGATGCGCCAACCGCGCCTTGCGGCGGAGTCTTATAGCCAATCTCCTTGGCACGTTCCAGCAGCCGGGGGTCCGCTCCAGGGGCAAAGAGTCCAGGCACCAGCTGATCCACAAAAGCAAAGATGCCTTCGCTCTGGATCATGGTGACGCTCTTCAGCCGGTTCTCCTTGGCTTCTTCACTATCCGGATAACCGGAGGAATGAATCAGCCCGAAGCCCTTCAACCGGGAGGCATGGCGCTGGGCAAACGACAGGGTAATATAGCCTCCGAGCGAATGTCCCAGCAGATAACATTCCGGAATCTCCAAGGCATTCAGCAGCGACAGCAAATCATCAGCCATCTGCTCGATGGTATAGGCTCCAAGCGGAGCATCCGAAGCCCCGTGCCCGCGCAGATCCGGGGCAATGACCCGGTAATGGGCAGCCAGGCTTGGAATCACCTTTTCCCAGTACTCGGCACTCCCGCAGAATCCATGCAACAGTACGATTACATCCCCTTTGCCTTGATCACTGTAGCAGATGTTGCTTCCCTCGCATCGAACATTTTCCATGGCTGCTTACCCTCTTTCTATGTAGTGGTCTATATTAATAAGCTAGAACAGCTGATTTGAAACGCTCTCAATCCGTAAGTCCGAATCCCTGTGCGGCTGCCTTGGCAATCTGCTCTGCCATAACCATTACCCGGTAGAGCGGGGTAGTCTGTATCGTCCGGTAAGGACGCGGACTATTCACATCAACGATCGCCGCCAGACTGTAATTCCCTACAGCAGGCAGGAGTCCTCCTACCGATTCTGCCGGACGCAGCGGCTGCGCTGCCGCAAAATAACAGCCCAGTGCGGCCGGCGGTCCCAGGCAGGCATCAACAGCGATAATAATCTGCCCTTCCGGAATCTCTGTTATCCGCTGAACCAGATTATCCGCATCACAGGGCGCCGGAAGCGTACCCGTTACATTCGGAAATCCGTACTCCAGCAGGCGGCTTCCCGTCAGCGGCCCCAGTGCATCTCCGGTGGAGCGGTCTGTTCCGATACAGAGGAAGGTCAGCTGCTCAGCGGAATACTCGTCTGCGATCCCGCGGAAGAAAACCGCCAGTCCCCCGGCATCCATTTTACGCCGTTTTCTGCTCTCTTCTTCTCTGATAGCCAAAGACTCTCCCCCTTACTCAGCAGCCTGTTATATTTACCTTTAATTTAACATGTTTGCGTGATCTGGACAAAAAAATGGTCATCCCCTGCCCAAACATGATAAGATATTTGAACTATACCAGTTCACATTCTATATTACTCAGGGAGGATGGTTATACTCAATGGATTTGTCAAACCCAAGCCAGGAGAACGTTGAATATATGATTGAAGGCATCAAAAACAAGCTGAAAATGGCCAGTGCCGCTGCGATGCAGGCGTCAGCCTTCTCGGTGGAGCAGTATGAGGATATTCAGGATATATACGAGGTTGCGATGGGCAGTGACCGGCTCAGTATCTCCCAGGTGGAGGCGCTCGTCTCAGAGCTTGGCCGCCTGCGCAAGAAATAGCACCAGCAGTCCGTATACAATATAAAGCCCTTCAGCTTCATTGTCCGTAAGACGGGACGTTGAGCTGAAGGGCTTTTGTCTGCTGCAAGAATAATCTTACTGTCATGCTCCGGCGGCTACGGGAGATCAATCAGAATGAATTCTGCATCTCCTGAGCTGCTTATGCCTTTGAGCGTAAGCTCACAGCTCTTGCGGATACGCGCCGCATCCCCCTGCTGGAGCTGGAATACACCGTCCGCGCATGAGATCTCCAGATTCCCGGAAATGACATACAGATGGGTTCGCCGCTCCTCCTGCTGGGGATAGCGCAGCTCCCGGTTCGTCTGCAGAACGGACAAGTAGATGTTAACATCATTGTCCAGCTGCAGCGAGCCCTGAGCCCCCTCCCCTGAAGCAACAGGCAGCAGGTGGTTAAGCTTAAGCTCGGCCGGAAAGAACCGGGCATCCCATTTCGGGGTCTTGCCGGGCCGGTCGGGCAAAAGCCAGATCTGCAGGAACCGGACATCCACATGATCTGACGGATTCGTCTCCGAATGGTTAATGCCTGTTCCTGCGCTCATCAGCTGCACACTGCCTGCCTGCAGATCTGCATGATTCCCCAGATCATCCTGATGCTTCAGCACACCGGATACCACATATGTGATAATCTCCAGATTATGATGCGGGTGCTCATGCATGCCTTGCTCAGGCTTCAATTCATTGTCGTTATGCGCCAGCAGTGCGCCGAAATGGGCGTTGCTGGGATCATCATAATCGGCAAACGAGAAGCTGAATTCACTGTGTATCCATTCTCTATTCGAAGTATGACGCTCGGCTGCTGTGACTACTTTTATCATAATATTGCACCTCCATAGATGTTGGAATCTTATCAATATCCTAAACAGGGGCATGAATGCTCTTCGATACGGGATGTATAGATGCGCTATGATTAACTATTTCTTACCCCCTTCCCTTCGAGATCAATCAAACTTGTAAAGCCGCATATTCACCGAATTAGGTATGAAAAAACACGTTTTCGGCTGGGATGCTCCCTTATGCTCCGGCAATCTTTGCCAAGCTATTCCGCTGTTTCAGCACATAGCCCAAAGTGTATATACGAAGTAAGAACATTCAGGCTCACCTGAAATTGAATGACAATTCTGATAAGGAGTGATTGATAATGAATAAAGCAGAGAAGGAATTTCCGGTAGAAAGCGGCAGCACATTCTTTAAAGGGATCTTCATCGGCGGTCTGCTCGGAGCAGCAGCGGCACTGTTATTCGCACCGAAGCCGGGCCGTGAAATGCGCAGTGACCTGTCCGATAAGTTCACAGTAGCTACAGATAAGACAAAAGAGGTTGCCGGAGCCGTAACTGACAAGACCAAGACGATTGCTACGACCGTAGGTGAAAAAGCTACCGACCTGGCAGGCACCGTGTCGGCCAAAGCCTCCGATATCTTCACCACAGTCAGTGACAGCAAGCAACAAATTGCAGCTACTCTGGCGGAAACCGGCAAAAAGATTGGCGAAACGGTAAGCGATGCCTCCAAGGACATCACGGGCAGCGTTAAGGATGCCTCCCAGGACATAGCGGTTGAAGCCAAGGATACCTCCAAAGAGGTTGCCGACAAGGCGAAGGACGCTTCCAAGGAAATCGCAGGCGCAGCGAAGGATGCCAAGGATGAAGTTAAATCCTCTTATTAATCCCGGATGTTCAGGCTGATTATACATTGAAGGGAGCGGCCAGATCTTCCGTAGCTGGCCGCTCCCTATTTATGCATGTCTTATATTTCAATAAAGCCTGATTCAGGCTACAGAAAGCAGGTACGCCTTATGGGAGAAGCGGACAACAGAACCAAAGCTTATGATGTAGATGAGCATCCCTTCGAGCTGCGGCATGAGGTCAAACGCTTGAATGCGAGGCTCGACAAAATCGCCGACTCACTGGAGAAATCTGAGTTCAAGGATATCCTGGAGAACTATACAGACCCCAAGAAGCGGATTATCACCAATCTGATGGCCGGGATCTCCAGAGGCCTGGGCCTCTCACTCGGTACCTTTGTCATTCTTGGTATCCTCGGCTATATCCTCAGTTTGTTTCTCAATGTACCGGTTATCGGGGAATATCTTGGAGAAATCAAAAAGTATATAGATGCTAACTAAACACATTTCCCGCGCATCCCTCCTGCAGCCTACTCTACCGCGAATAGACTCCAGGAGGGATGTTGCTCATGGCCGAATAACCCTGCCTTGCGGCGGGGAGCCCAAAAAAGGGCAGGTTTCATCCCAAAGGGATAGAGCCTGCCCTGAATTATAATGACATTGATAATTAATAGGATGAATTAGCCATGATCTGCTTCAGCTTCTCGGTGGCCCGCTTCTGGATACGGGAGACACTCATCTGCGAGACACCCAGCTTCTGGGCAATAGCCCGCTGGGATTGGCCATCCTGGAAGGCCAGCAGCAGCACCTGCTGCTCCTGCTCCTTCAGCTGTCCGAGCGCCTGCTGGAGATCCATACGCTTCTCCACCGTCTCGTAGTCATTCGCATCGGAGCTGATCAATTCACCGAGTGTGGCCCCGCTCTCTTCCTGGGAGAGCGGGGAATCCAGGGAGACATAATGATAACATTCTCTGCCGGCCAGTACTTCCACAGTTTCCTCTACGGTGAGATCCAGATAGTGGGCAATCTCTTCAACCGCCGGAGAACGTTCGAGCCGAATGGTCAACTCATCAATGGCCTGCTGAACAAGCGCGCCTTTTTCCTTAATCCGCCGTGGAACCTGTATGTACCAGGATTTATCACGCAGGTAGTTTTTCATATGTCCAATCATGCTCTTCATCGCATACGGCTCGAAGGGAATCCCCAAGCTGATGTCGTATTGCGCCAGCAGCCGGATCAGCGCCATTTGCCCTACCTGATACAGATCCTCATAGAGATCCGGACGGTTACGGGCAATTTTGCCGGCTGCCATCTTCACCATAGGTTCATATTTGCGGATGAGCACTGTTGCGATTTCATTGTCTTTCGTCTGCTGGTATTCCCAGATCAGGCTTACTGCTTCATTCATGGACTCTGGGGGAGTCACTTTGTCATTCATACTTTCTCCTCGCTGAAATTGAGCCGTTTAGTCAGGGTAACGACTGTCCCTTTCCCTGATTCGCTAACAACGCTAACGTCATCCATCAGCGCCTGCATTAGATAGAAGCCCAGTCCGCCCACTTGAACATCATTCAGCTCCTTGTCATGAAGCGTCAGACGTTCCCCGGACGCATCCAAACCGTCAAAGCTCTCCCCCTCATCTTTGACAGTAATGGATAAGACACTTGATCCTACCTCAAAGATTACATCAACCATACCGTCCGCTTGCCCATAGGCATAGAGCACGGAGTTATTACATGCTTCCGAGACGGCTACCTTCATATCTTCAATGTCTTCATAAGTAAAACCCATTTTGGAGGCAATGCCGTATAAATTAAGTCTGACAATATCGACATATTCTGCACTGGCGGGTAACTGAAGAACTACTCTTTGTATGTCATCACTCATTCTTAGTTCGATCCTTTCCTAGTGGGTATTCTCTTGGGAGGCAAAAAACTTGGAAATGCCGGTCATGTCAAAAAGCTTCTGTATTTGCGGGGGAACTTCAGCAACGGTGAACTTGACGTCCATTCCATGTCTTGCTTTGAGGATCGACAACAGAATTCCGATACCTGTGCTGTCAATATACTTCAGATCCTTCAGATTAATCACGAGATCAAGCCCCGTGTCTCCCACTAGCGGTTCCATCACCAGACGAAAGTCAGGCGCCACAGACAGATCGAGTTCACCTACCAGATAAACAGTGCATACCGAACCAACGGTTTCGGTCTTTGCGTGAAACTTTTCGCTTTTATGTGTATTCATAGACAACTCTCCTGGTTAAATGTTTTCTTTACCAATAACCCTAATAGCACAGGGTTGAAACAACAAAGAGACAATACGGCACTGGTAATTCATGGGTCATGCGTTGAAAAGCGAAGTGTTCCGTGCGGTTGCGGGGTTATCCCTGCCTGAATATCTGGAGATCATTTGTTTGATGCTGCTTAGCTTGAGCGGCTTGCTGATGTAGCCGTCCATTCCGGCAGCGGTGCAGCGGTCCTGAATCCCCTCCATCACATTCGCAGTCATCGCAATGATCACTGTCTTGTCAGGCGAACCGCTGCTCTCCTCACGAATCAGGGAAGTGGCTTCAAGACCATCCATCACCGGCATCTGCAGGTCCATGAAGATAAAATCGTACTCGGATTGCCGGGCCAGTTCTACAGCCTGGTTCCCGTCCTCAGCAACATCGGCACGATATCCGAGCTTATCCAGCATGCTAACCATAAGGCGCTGATTAATCGGATGGTCATCCACAATCAGCACTTTGCTCCGGCTTGCTTCATCTACCTCGTCCGCTGTACCTTCCTCTTCCGGGCAGCCGCCTTCCAGCTCTTCCTCCGGCACGGCAACCTGGATAGTGAATACAAAGGTAGCCCCCTTCTCTTCCATCGACTCTACACGGATATCTCCGCCCATCATGCCCACGAGGGACTTGCAGATGGCGAGGCCGAGACCTGTGCCTCCGTATTTACGCGTCATGGAGGAATCAAGCTGGGAGAAGGGCTGGAACAGCCGGTCACATTTCTCCGGTGAAATTCCAATGCCTGTATCCTTAACGGTAAATTCTATTACCAGCTTATTATCCACTGCAGGCAGAATGGAAGCAACTAAATAAACGCCGCCCTGGTTGGTAAATTTCACCGCATTGGATACGAGGTTGATCAGCACCTGGCGCAGCCGGGCCATATCTCCATAAATCAGCCGCGGCAGCTTCTGGTCGATGAAATAGGCCAGCTCCAGATTTTTTTTGCCGGCTTCTGCCGAGAACAGACTAAATACCTCCTGAATGGTGGTATGCAGCTCGAATAATTGCTCTTCCATTTCCATTTTACCCGATTCCATCTTGGTGAAATCAAGGATATCGTTAATCACGGTTATTAGCGTGTCCGCACTTTTACGGATAATCTCGGTATATTCCTTCTGCTCAGGAGCAAGCTGGGTCTCCATCAAAAGATCAATCATGCCCACTACGCCATTCATCGGCGTGCGGATCTCATGACTCATCATCGCCAGAAATTCGGTCTTGGCCTTAGCCGCGATCTCCGCCTCTTCCTTGGCTTTGATCAGTTCACCGTTCATGCGCTCAAGCTCCAGCGTCTTTTGCTGCAGCTGCATCGCCTGAATCTGCTGCTTCTTGCTGGTCAGATGCATATTCACAAAGCCTTCAATCTTCGACTTCAGAATCTGCGGGATAAACGGTTTGACCATATAATCAATAGCACCGGCAGAGTACCCTGCGAAGAGATGCTCCGACTCCCTGCTGTTGGCAGAGATGAAGATGATCGGAATATCCTTGGTTTTCTCCCTGGCCTTGATTAACTTGGCGGTTTCGATCCCGTCCATACCCGGCATCTGAACGTCCAGAACAATCACGGCGAATTCATATTTCAACAAGCACCGAAGTGCTTCTTCTCCAGAATTGGCTTTGACAAGCTTGTAATGCTGACTCTCAAGGACGGCTTCGAGTGCCAGCAAATTCTCGGGACGGTCATCAACCAGCAGTATATGAATCGGTTCCTGAACCCCCATAGGTCCCTCCTTACCCGCTATTTATTTTTGCGGTATATTTTCTCTACCCGGTCCAGAGGCTCATAGCTGTCACTGTAGCGTGTGAAATGAATAGATTCCTTGGAACCGAGGACCAGCACTCCGAACCGGCTGAGGCTCTCATGGAACAAGCCATGCACATGATCGCGGAGCTCGTCGTTGAAGTAGATCATTACGTTCCGGCACAGGATCACATTGAATTCGTTGAAGGAAGTGTCCGTTGCCAGATTATGCTCTGCAAAAATGATGTTCTTGCGCAAATACGGCTGCAGGATCACTGAGTTATATTTCGCTGTATAGTATTCCGAGAAGACACCCGTGCCTCCGGCCTCAAGGTAGTTCTTGGTGTATTGCTTCATCTTGCCGATCTCGTACACGCCTTCTTTGGCCTGCTGCAAGGAACGGGCGTTCATGTCCGTGGCATAAATTCTAGCCTTGTCATATAACCCTTCCTCATGCAGCATAATTGCCATCGAGTAGACCTCTTCGCCTGTCGAGCAGCCGGCATGCCAGATCCGGATATAAGGATAGGTCCGCAGGAGCGGAATGACCTTCTGGCGGAAGGTCAGGAAGAGTCCGGGATCACGGAACATCTCTGTCACAGGGATCGAGAGGCTATACACGAACCGCTCGAAGCATGCACGGTCATGCAGCACCTTTTCCTGCAGGGCAGAAATAGTGGGTAAGCTCTCCGCATGGACATGATGCCAGATGCGCCGCTTCAAGGAAGGCAGGGCATAATTCCTGAAATCATATCCATACAAACGGTGTACTCCGTTCAGAAGCAGCTCAATCTCAATCTGTTCAAGCTCCTGCTTGCTCTCCGGCGGATTCCCCTGACCCTCATATCCGTGCTCCATCGCTGCCATTGTCATCAATACTCCCTTGCCTGCGCCTTATTTCCGTACTTGGTTTGAACCTGCTGTATAGCTATTACCCCGAAATCACCCTTACGAATACAACCAGACGCGCATTAACGAAAGAAGCTGATCCGTGCTGATCGGTTTCTTCATATAATCGGAGGCTCCGGCTTCAATACACTTGGCCCGGTCCTCCTTCATAGCCTTGGCTGTGAGGGCGATAATCGGCAATTTCTGGTACTGCGGCATCTGCCGGATGCGGCGCATAGCTTCATATCCGTCCATCTCCGGCATCATCATATCCATCAGCACCAGATCATAATCACTCTGTTCGACAAGCATGTCGATGGCCTCGCGGCCGTTCTCGGCAAATTTCACTTCCATATGATAGCCTTCGAGCACGCTGGAGAGGGCAAAGACGTTGCGGATGTCGTCATCGACGAGCAGAATTTTTTTACCTTCAAACAGTTCCTCTTTATTGTGCAGCTTTTGCAGGATTTTACGCTTATCTTCCGGCAGATTTGCTTCTACCCGGTGCATGAACAGCGTTGTCTCATCCAAAAGCCGTTCCGGCGAGCGGACATCCTTGATAATAATGGATTCCGCATATTTGCGCAGCTTGGTCTCTTCCTTGCTGTCCAGATCCTTGCCGGTATAAATAATAATCGGCAGATCGTTCAGCTCCTCATCGTCGCGGATCTGATCCAGCAGCTCGAAGCCGGTCATATCATCCAGCATCAGATCAAGCACCATACAGTCATATCTCTGCTTGTGCAGCTCATTCAGCGCCTCTTGGCCTGAAGACACCGCCGTAATCACTACATCGTCATGTCCGATAAGCTCCTCGATGGAACGGCGCTGGATATCGTCATCCTCGACAATCAAGAGATGCTTCATCGTGCTGGCGGTGTAGTTCTCAATCTGCGAGAAGGCCCGGTCCAGCGCTTCACGGGAGGACGGCTTTCTGAGGTAGGCCATCGCTCCCATCATGAGCCCCTGCTTCATCTCATCATTCACAGAGATCACGTGCACCGGAATATGGCGCGTCTGGGAGTCGCTCTTAAGCTCCCTCAGAATCGACCAGCCGTCCATAACCGGCAGCTGGATGTCGAGGATGATCGCGTCCGGCAGCAGGGTCTTGGCCATCTGCAGGCCGATATCACCCTGCAGGGCTACCAGCCCCTTGAAGCCGCGTCCGCGGGCCATGCCCAGCAATATCTTGGCAAAGCTCTCATCATCCTCAATAATCAGCAGCACCTTGTCGCCGCTGGCAAGGGATTCCCGGTCATCTTCCACAACTACAGGCTTAGCAGGTGTAGGCGTGATATCCCCTGCCTGATCCCATGAAAGTTCCTCCCGGAACTCCTCAAGCTGCAAGGGCTCCCCGGCAGGAGCGGCTTCAACCGCTCCCGGCAGCAGGCTAAAGTTCCCCTGAACCGGCAAATACAGTGTAAATATGCTGCCTTGTCCTTCACGGGACTCCAGTCCGATGGCCCCGCCCATCAGGCGGGCTAATTCGCGGCTGATCGACAGGCCAAGCCCCGTGCCGCCATATTTGCGGCTCGTCGTACCGTCAACCTGCTGGAACGCCTCGAAGACGATATCCATCTTATCTGAAGGGATGCCGATCCCGCTGTCCTTGACGGATATGGCAATATAATCATAATCATGCGGCAGATAGGCAGGCAGCCGCTTGACGTCCGCTCGGCTGACAGAGAACTCAACATACCCTTCGCTCGTGAATTTGAAGGCATTGGACAACAGGTTACGCAGGATCTGCTTCAGTCTGTGACTGTCGCTATATACGCTGTCCGGAAGCGGCTCGTCAAAGGACAGGCGCAGCGACAGCCCCTTCTGGGAAGCCAGCGGAGCAAAGTTCTGCTTCACGAAGGTCTTCAGCTCGACGAGCGGAATTTCTTCATGATTCAGCTCCATTTTGCCGGCATCGACCTTGGACAGATCGAGAATCTCATCAATCATCTTAAGCAGATCCGCACCTGACATATAGATGGTATGGGCGAATTCCACCTGCTTCTCGCTCAGATTGCCTTCCTTATTCTCCGTAAGGAGCTGGGAGAGGATCAGCAGGCTGTTCAGCGGAGTGCGCAGCTCATGGGACATATTGGCAAGAAACTCGGATTTGTATTTACTGGTTACTGCAAGCTGCATAGCCTGCTTCTCCAGCTGCATACGGGCATGTTCAATTTCATCCTTCTTCTCTTCAACCTCTTGCACCTGATCCTGCAGGGCACGTGTCTTGGAGACCAGCTCTGTATTGTAATGCTCCAGCTCCTCCTGCTGGCGCTGCAGCAACTCCTCTGAACGCTTCAGGGCATCCGTCTGCTCCTCCAGATTCTCGTTGGAACGGCGCAGCTCCTCCTGCTGGGTCTGCAGCTCCTCCGACTGGCATTGCAGCTCTTCCGTGAGCGCCTGCGATTCGCGCAGCAATTCCTCAACCACAAGCCTGCGGCTGATGTTGTTCAGAATAATCCCCAGATTATTGGAGAGCTGATGCAGCAGTTCATTCTGCAGCACCGAGAATGGCGTGAAGGAAGCGAATTCCACAACACCCAGAATCTCATCCTCGAATAAAAGCGGGTGGATCGATATATAGCTTGGATGCGATTCCCCGAATCCCGAAGACACCGAGATATAGTTGTCAGGCGCCTCAGTCAGCTTGATCGGCAGCTTATCCAACGCGCTCTGTCCGACCAGTCCCTGACCGATCTCGAAGCTCTCCTTGGGCGTAATCCCCTCCTCACCGGCATAAAAAGCGCTGCTGACCAGCAGGTTCGGATTATCCTGGCTCTTCAGATAGACGGCACCATACTGCGCTCCAAGCACAGGCGTGAACTCACTGATGAAGGTCTGGGCTACCTGATCCAGCGAGCTGACACCGCGCAGCAGCTCCGTAATCCGGGCAATATTGGCATTCAGCCAGGCCTGATCGCTCTGTGCCTGGGCATAGGATCTCTCGAGCTGCTGCTTCTGCTCAATATCCTCGGCCATCCGCTGGAATACCCGGGCCACATCGCCGATCTCATCCTTGGACTTCACCTTGATCCGGCGGATCGCCCGCATTTTGCCGTTGCCGAAGCTCGTAATCATCATGGAGACGACACTTAGGCCGCGCGTGATGCTCGGTATCACCCACAGAATGACACCCAGCCCCAGCAGCAGCCCCAAGACCATAATCAGGGTGACCATCTGAATCGATCGGCTCGAAGCCTCCTGGGCGTTAGCAGTCTCCTCCGTCATCCGGAAGGCATTGTAATCAGACAACGCATTCAGGCTGTTCAGCACCTCGTTCTGAATATCCTGTCCTTCTGCATTGCGGTACGTATTGGCATTCTGAAAGTATCCGGCGCTCAGCATCTCCAGGACCTTGTCCTGATAATTCAGATAGCCGGAATAGGCATTCTCAATCCGGGATAACATCTGCAATTCCTCTGCCGTCTTCAGCGAGGCCTTAATATTCTCCAGATGTTCCGCAGACTTCAGCACCTTGCTGTCAATTTCCGCCTTCTGCGCTTCCAGGGTTACAGTATCGGCATTAAGCATGGAAGTGGTCAGTATCCGTGCCATGTCGTTCACTTCCCCGCGAAGTCCCGAAGAAGCACGGCCTTTGCTATATCTCTCCTGGTAGCTATCCAGCTGATTGCTCATATAATGGAGCCTGTCATACCCGATCAGGGTAAGCGCCAGCATAATCGCCAGCATGGCACTGAATCCGATCAGCAGCTTAGCCTTAATCTTCATTCCTTATCGGTTCCTTTCTTCAGCGAGATCCACACCAGGCATTTATCGTCATCACGTTCCGAATTGACCGGCTCGCTCAGGAAGGCAGCGCGCACCAGGTCTTCCTGCCAGTCATGAGTGGCATTCAAATGCCCGACCATGAATTTCAGCTGCTCCTCCTGCTCGCCCTCCACCATCTCCATGAGTCCGTCCGTGAACAGCACCAGATGACCCTCGTCTTCGTAGCTGAGGCTCTGCTGCTGGATATCGATCCGGTCAAACAGCCCGACAGGGTGGCCGTTGCTCTCAAGCAGGACAGGCGTCTTGGCCTCCCCTTCAAAAAACAGCGCCGGCGGATGCCCGGCATTCACATAATTAATCCGCTTCATGCGGGTATCAATGACAAGATAGATCGCCGTGAAATAATACTGGACCAGCTGCTTCTCAATGTGCAGCTGGTTGAAACGCCTGTTAAGCTCCTGAATGACCTTCTCCGGCTCCACATAGGTGGTTACGGTATCCTTCAGGACCGAGGCCAGGAACATGGTAAACAAGGAGGACGAGATACCGTGGCCCATCATATCCAGCAGGATGACAGCATAACGCCCGTCTCCCAGCGGATACCAGGCATACAGATCCCCGGCCAGCTCGAAGGAAGGCTGGTAAATCGCATGTACCTCCAAGGTCTCCTCGGCAAGCGGCAGACTGAGTACCGCATTCTGCACCAGCGCAGCCAGCTTCAATTCATCCTGTATCCGCTGGTCCCGCTCCTTATGCCAGTCCTTCTCGCGCTTCAGCCGCAGCGCGAGGCGGATACGGGCCATCAGCTCCACCTTGTTAATCGGCTTCGTAACATAATCCACCGCTCCGGCATCCAGCGCCTCCGCAAGCTTCTTCGAGTCACCTACAGCCGTAACCATAATAATAGGAATATCCTTCAGATGCTCATATTGCTGGACCACACGGCAGGCTTCAATCCCGTCCATTTCCGGCATCATCATATCCAGCAGAATGAGATCCACATCGGACGGCCGGGGCTGCCCGCTCTCTTCCCCTGCACCGACGCCCAGCAGCTTCAGCATATCTTTGGCGGACGAAGCCGTTATAAAATTCCGGTAATCTTCCTTCTTGAGGATCTCACGGATAATAATTACATTAGTAGGATTGTCATCTACGATTAATATTCTCAAGCTCCCTCACCTCACGCGAATAATGTGTTAAGGCCATACACCCGCAGCACTCTCATTCTATCATACGATATTTATACGGCCTGTTACCAACCAGCTAGATATTGGCATAAAGCAGGTCCCGGCTTCAACAAAGTAACCTCCAGCTCCACTAACATCTAGTGGGACTGGAGGTTACGCTATTGTACTATTAAGGTCAGCGAAGACGACCCGCGATTATTGTGGGTTTCTTTTGGCAATGACCAGAACCTTGCCTGTATCAAGCTCTTTCTCGTAAAATGCCGCCTCCGCTGCGCTGAAGCCCAGTGAAGTAATCTTGAAGCGTAAAGCGTCGCCGCGCGAACGGAAAAGGTTGGCAATGGCACCGAACAGCCCTTCTTCACTCAGCCCCACTTCATTAGTATCTGCGGCGTCCACGATACGCCCTTCGCGGTCTTCATCGTGACTGATCACATAAAGATCCTCTCTGGTGTAGCCGCTGCTACGGAGCCGATTCACTTCTTCGATCGCCTGAACGCCGTTCTCCAGCAGCTTGGCATAAGCCTGTGTACCTGTTGAATCCATGAGATCACTCTCCTTCATAATGAATAAAGGCCCAGCCACCGGATGGATGACTGAGCATTCATTAACCCAAATCGTCGCGCTTGAAACAGCTTCAGAAGGAATAAGCGTCGAATAAATCCAGCCCGGCCCATTCACCGCTCTCCGTATTGCGGTAGATCTTGAGCGCAGCCTCTCCTCTAATATAAACGTCCCCATCCTCAGCTTCAAAATCAGGCGCTCCCAGCATATCCTGCACGTTCATGGCCTGCGGATCAAGCACCCGTCCATTGAGGCTCAGACCGTATTGTCCGGCCTGGGAAGGCGAAGCATGAACATACAGGACAACACCGCCGCATACCCCCGCCGAGCTATCGGCATACTGATATTCCAGGCAGCCCGCCCAAGGATCTTCAGTAATCTGCTTAGGAGTTCCCTTAGCCTGCCGCAGCTCCTCTTCCGACATATATAAGCTAATACCGGACAAGGAGTCGAAGCTGCTTATGTAGAGATCGGCAACTGCGCTATGCTCGAAGGCGAATATTACCGGCAGCTGTGCAGCGGTGCTAGGAGCGGGAGAAACAGTCTCATCCTGCGGCGGTGCAGAGATGAAGGGAGCAAGCAGACTAAGCAAGAGAATAACCATTTTCATAGGGTTCCCGCCTTTCATGAGCTGGTATTGCCCCGTCCTGAGCCCCGCCGTATTTCATTCCATTGTATTAATGGCGGAATTTCTGCCAGATTGCAGCGGCTGCATCCACGCCTTTGAGGGCTGAGGCTATCTTGCCCTTAGATTTGCTTGAACTCACTGCCTCATAGGATTGCACGGTTCTCTCCTCGGCCGGTGTTAACGGGGCTTCTGCGATGGATACCGATTTTGCCTTATCCTTCAGTTCACGTGATTTACGGAATTTCTCAATTACCGTTACAGATACCTGCTTCACGGTCAATGTCAGCTCGTTCATGACATCGCCCAGATTCTTCACGGAATCCACGATCGGGTCAATCTTCTGAATTTTACCCTGCACATCCGCTGTGATGTCATTGGCATGCCGGACGGTTGTTTTGACTTCATAGGTAAGCTCATCAATCGTCTTCTGAACCTCCTGCAGAGTCTGACTGACCTTGTCGAGCGATTCCTTCGCTGACTTCAAAGTTTTGATTAAGAAGAATACGAGTACTGCGAATGCGATAGCAGCCAGTGCTACGCTAAGTTCAATGATCATTGTGGATAACCCCTTCCAAGTGTCTAAATTATCGGTTTGCACTGTCTGATACTGCATAGTTACCCTTACAGAATTGGGCCGAAACAAAGGCCAAGCCCCTGGAATCCTCTTCCTTTCCTTCCTGTTTCAAATGGATAAGCCCCGTTTAAACAATGATTACATCAACGCACAGAAAGGATGACATCTCATGCTAAGATGGTCAATAATTCTGCTGGTAGTGGCCCTGATTGCCGGTATCTTCGGATTCTTCAATATTGTGGCGGCGGCTGTCGGCATCGCCAAAGTATTGTTCTACATCTTCCTGATCCTCTTCGTGGTCTCACTCTTTATGGGGCGCAGGGGACGATCTATGTAGGCAAGCCCACGTTAGCTGACTGCCAGGCAGGCAGTGCTGCAGGCCCGGAGGCCTCCGTCAGGAGATCTCCGGGCCTCTTGCTGTTCACGCCAGTCTTATGTAGTGTTGAAATGGGCTTCATTCCCCTTCAAAAAGTATAGGCCTTTCCGCTCAGGTTGTCATCCGTGATTCAGTTCGTAATGAGGCGTTCCCCGCTAAGGCCGGACAAGAAAAATAAAATTTATTGATGCCGCTGGTTCATTCAATGCAATTTATGTTTACATCCTTATTAGCACAGCATGAACATAGAACATCTCACCATCATACCTAGGAGGAATCATCGATGAAAAAATTAGCCAGTTTAACAGTAGCAATGGGTCTTATGGCTTCCTTGGCAGCAACAGCTTCCGCAGCTGAGGTAGTAACAGGAACAACAGAAACTACCAAAACCACTTCTTCCGATGCAGTAACTACTGTAACCGGAGTGACTTACCTGAACCCGGCAGACCCGATAATTACACAAGCTGACATCAAGCCAGCAACACCTCAGGTCATTCTGACCAAACTCACAGCATTCCATCTTTCTGCGGGAAGCACAACTGCTATTGGCTGGTTGGGTGCACAGACTGTTGATACTACTGGTGTGATCACAAAAGACGCTATGGGCAACGAATGGAGAGAAATCTACACTTGGCTGGGTAAAGCCTGGATCAAGGTTCCTGCCTCTGCATACGTAATCAATCCATAAGCGATTGGACATATAGGAGTCATAGCTGCTCCACTCATATGTTGCAGCTATGACTCAACGGATGTACCTAACAAGGCACGTGGACGCCAATCCAAACGGCCTTTTTTTGCGTCTAATGGATGCTAAATCCCCCACAAAAGCATATAAAAAGGGTTATCCCTTCAGTAGAAGATTCTACTGAAGGGATAACCCCGCCATACATCCGCTTGTAGTTCACCCGTCACAAACTTGTATTGCCTGTCGCTTCTTGCTGTCCTAGCTGTATATATTAGCGGATGACCGAGCCTCCGTACAGGAAACGGTTCATCCAAGAAGCGCTAAGATTATCCACTCTTACACCGCCGGAGCTTACTGAATAGGTATGCAGCAGCTTCCCGTCACCCAAATACATGGCGACATGCGTAATTCTTGCCGTAGATTTGTTGATTCCGGTATAAGCAGAGGGAGAAGTTCCTTTATAATCCATGAAGAACATCAGATCTCCCCGCTTCAAGCCGGATACATCCGTAACTGCACCACTGTTCTGCTTCACCCAGTCCCCTTGCTGCCGGGAATCGGCAGGCAGCTTCAAGTCCGCTGCATCCATGAAGATCTGGCGGATGAAATCCGAGCAGTCGAAGGTACGCGTATCATTACGGCTGGAACCGAATTCATACGGTGTTCCCAGATAACCCATCCCCGCTGCGATCACACGTTCAATCACAGCAGTCTGCCCGGCTGAAGGTACAGGTGCCGGAGCTGGTGTTGGAACCGGTGCCGGCACCGGTGTCTGAACAGGTACAGGTGTTGGAGCTGGAGTGGCTGGAGCAGGCAGCGATGAAGCACCCGCTGTAATATATTGATCGGATGAGCTTGTATAACCCACCGTCCCATTTGCCGTTCTTATTTTGTACCAATAGCTGTTAGTCTCTTCGAGAATGGTTACCTGATCATTCTTATAGAGATATCCAACCACTTGACCGCTGGTTGCAGGGGTCTCCCTTACACGGACCGTGGCCTGAATCACCGCTGTCCGGGACGCAGGTGCGGAAGCTGTAACTACCCGGATATAGGAATCCCCCGAGCTCATATACCCCACAATTCCCTCTGCCGTTCTTACTTTGTACCAGTAGCTGTTCGCAGCTTCCAGAATAACGACCCGGTCGCCTTTATTCAGATATTTCAGTACCGTGCTGCTGGTAGATGGATCTGTACGCAGCCGTACCGAAGCTTCAATAATGCCTGTCTGTCCAGCGGACGCCGCCAATGTTGTAATCGAAGAATCCGTTGCAGCGTAAGCCTGCCCGGGACTGAACACTCCCAAGGATAATGCCAGTGATGCGGAAACCCATAACGATGCTGTAAGTTTCTTGCGTGATACGATCATAGCGTTCCCCCGCTTAGCGTATTAAGAAATACAACAACGGCGCGCGCTACGTTTGTTGCTTTCTGCCCTCATTATAGGCTGGCCCGGGATTTGGAACATGCTCCAAATTTCACAAAAAACCTTTCCATCTTATGGTAACATGCAGGTCTATAGTCGCGATTTCTCCTTGGATTTGGTGGAAATTACAGCTAACTAGGAGAAATCATGGAATGTTAGTCCTTGGGCTCCACGTGAACTTGCACATGCATGATGTTGTGCAGCTTGGTCATCCGTTCTTCAATAGAGTCGCTGATCTCATGCCCTTCCATCACCGTCATGCGGGCATTCACCTCTACGACAACATCCACCAGCACATGATTGCCGTGTACACGGGCCTTCAGATCCTTGATGCCCTCTACGCCCGGTGTACGGGCAATGGTGCTGCGCAGGTCCAGCAGCTTGTCTTCGTCAAATCCGTCAGTCAGCCGGTACGTCGAATCGCGGAAAATATCCCAGGCGGTCTTGATAATCAGCAAGCCGACTCCGATGGCAGCCGCGGAATCGATCCACGGCAGTCCGAACTGTGCCCCTACAATCCCTACAGCTGCACCTACGCTTACGATAGCATCCGAGAAATTATCCTTAGCAGCAGCCATCAGCGCATGATTATTGATCCGCTTCGCCAGACGCTTGTTATATATATATACCCCCATCATCGCTACGGCACACACCAGCGCCACTCCGGCCGACCAGAGCTGCGGTACAGCCTTGCTTCCCTCAAACAAAGAGCGTACCGCTTCCACTATCACCTGGATGCCCACCAGCGCCATAATGAAAGAAGCCATCAGCGCGGCAACCGTCTCGGCCCGGAAATGTCCGTAGGTATGATCGGAATCCGGCGGCTTCCGCGAGATGCGCAGCCCGATCAGCACCGCCAGCGAGGCTACAATATCGGTTAAGTTATTGAAGCCGTCTGCCAGGAGCGCACTGGAAGCGAACAAGTAGCCGCAGATCAGCTTGAAGGCAGACAGAACCAGATAAGCAGCAATGCTGACCATCGCACCCTTTTCACCCTTGCGTATATCCTCATAAATATCGGTCATTTCTGCCGCCCCTCCCATCCTTTGCCGCATAATTACAGGAAAACTTTCTTTGAGTTATTCTTGCCCTTGTAGCAGCATTTAAAAACAATTAGAATAAGGAATAAGGACTTGCTGCCTAAGGGGGTAACATAATGAGCGAGAACACTGAGAAACCAAAAATTAATTTGGCTGATGCCATCCGCCAGAAGCTGGAGCAGAAGAAACAGCATGCTTCAGGAAAACCGGGTTCAACCTTCCAGGCCGGCTCCGCGAAGCCGCTGAAAAGCCAGAATAACAAGAAGCCTAACAATCAGCGCCGCCGGACTGGCGGTTCCTAGACTTCCAGGTTGTTGCCTATGGTGAACATAAACGGCTGCGTAATCCCTCCGGGGACGACGCAGCCGTTTTCATATGAACTCATAACTGTTCATTCTGCCTATATCTAGTTCTTAAGCCTCTACAGGGTACATCCGGGCACGCATTTCCTTGATCTCCGGGTTCTCCAGATACTCGTCATAGCTCATCGTACGGTCAATGATTCCAGCCGGAGTAATCTCAATAATACGGTTGGCAATCGTCTGGATGAACTGATGGTCATGGGAGGTGAACAGGATCGTGCCGTCAAAGTCGATCAGGCCGTTATTGAGCGCGGTGATCGATTCCAGGTCCAAGTGGTTGGTAGGCTCATCGAATACCAGCACGTTGGCTCCGTTCAGCATCATCTTGGCCAGCATACAGCGGACCTTCTCGCCCCCGGACAATACGCTTGCCTTCTTCAGTGCTTCTTCGCCGGCGAAGAGCATCCGGCCCAGGAAGCCGCGCAGGAAGGTCTCATCCTGATCCTTGGAGTATTGGCGCAGCCATTCGACCAGGTTCATGTTCACCCCGTCGAAGTAGCTGGAGTTATCCTTAGGGAAATACGCCTGGGTTGTGGTCACTCCCCAAGTGTACTCACCCGCATCCGCTTCCTTCTCGCCCATAATCACATCGAACAGCAGCGATTTAGGCTGGGAATAGGGTCCAACAAATGCGATTTTATCCCCTTTGTTGACTACAAAGCTGACTTCATCCAGCACCTTCTCGCCGTCCACCGACTTGGTAAGGCCGCTGATCGTGAGCAATTGCTTGCCGGCTTCACGCTCCGGCTTGAAGTTCAGGAACGGATATTTACGGTTGGACGGACGGATGTCATCCAGGGTAATCTTCTCGAGCTGCTTCTTACGGGAAGTCGCCTGCTTCGATTTCGAGGCGTTCGCCGAGAAGCGCTGAATGAAGGCTTGCAGCTCCTTCATCTTGTCTTCCTTCTTCTTGTTGGCATCGCGCTGCAGCGCCTGAGCCAATTGGCTGGACTCATACCAGAAGTCGTAGTTGCCGACATACATCTGGATTTTGCCGAAATCGATATCCGCAATATGCGTACAGACCTTGTTCAGGAAGTGACGGTCATGGGATACCACGATAACGGTGCCTTCGTAGTCCATAAGGAAATTCTCCAGCCAGCCGATCGATTCGAGATCCAAATGGTTGGTAGGCTCATCGAGCAGCAGGTTGTTCGGACGTCCGAACAGGGCCTGGGCCAGCAGGACCCGCACCTTCTCGTTGCCGCTGAGTTCGGCCATTTTCTTGTCATGCATCTCACGCATGATGCCAAGACCGATCAGCATGGCGGCTGCGTCAGGCTCGGCGTCCCAGCCGTTCAGCTCCGCGAATTCGCCTTCCAGCTCACCGGCACGAAGTCCGTCCGCTTCGGTGAAGTCGCTCTTGGCGTACAGGGCGTCCTTTTCCTTCATAATTTCATACAGGCGGGTATGACCCATGATTACGGTCTCCAGCACCTGGAACTCGTCATACTCGAAATGGTTCTGCTTCAGTACGGCCAGACGTTCACCGGGTGTGATGTGCACATCGCCGATGTTCGCTTCGATCTCTCCGGACAGAATCTTTAGGAAGGTCGATTTGCCGGCGCCGTTCGCGCCAATCAGACCGTAGCAGTTGCCGGGTGTGAATTTTATGTTTACATCCTCAAATAGTGCGCGTTTTCCGTAGCGGAGTGTTATACCGCTTGTGCTAATCATTAAGCATTACCATCCTTTTCACATAGGTTCCGGCTCATTATAGCATAAAATCAAGCAAAATGGCCCTTATTACGGCTCTTATTTAAGTAGAAGTGTTCAATACAAGCCTTCTCCGGGTTATTGCCCCGCCGGGCGTTCCTCGGGCTGGACGACCAGCGTCTCCCCATAGCCCAAAGTACGGATACGCTCCTCGCCAAGCCCCTGCGCCACCCTCGCCTGCTCCATCCGGTCCAGCGCTTCGCGGGCGGTATCATCGGCCAGCCTGAAGGTTCCGAAGTGCATCGGAATCATCAGCTCTGCCCCTACATCAAGGAAGGCCTGCACAGCCTCCTCGGGATTCACATGCTGGGAGTTCATGAACCATTCAGGTTCATAAGCGCCAATCGGCATCAGCGCAACATGCAGCTTGAAGCGTCTGCCGATCTCCTTGAAGCCCGGGAAGAAGCCGCTGTCTCCGGCAAAATAGAGGTTTGGCGGAAGCAGCTTATGCTGCGCCTTGCCCTCCTCCCCCTCCGGATGCTTCTGCGGGTCTGCCGGCTGAAGCACATAACCGCCCCAGTGCGAGGAATTCGTATCGAACGGCGTTCTCCGCGTCCAGTGCTGGGTCGGGACAAACGTCAGCTTGACAGCGCCCAGCGTAATCTCCTGCCACCACTGCATTTCCCGGCAGTTCGGGAAGCCTTTGCGGAGCATTTTGCGCTTAAGTCCGGCAGGCACGACAATGGTTGTTCCTGCCCGGTACAGCTTGCGGATGGACGCAATATGCAGGTGATCGTAGTGGGAATGGGAGATCAGGATCAGATCGATGGGCGGAATATCCGCGAGCGGAATGCCCGGCTGCCCGATCCGCTTCTCGAAGCCCAGCCGCCGCGCCCAGATCGGATCGGTGATAATATTAAGCCCTTCGTATTGCAGAAAAAAAGTCGAGTGCCCGATCCACGTGATCGTCGTCTCCAGCCGGTTCCCGGCCAGATAGTCGAGCCGCGGCGGATGATTCGGCACCTTATAGGTGTAATCCTTCTTCTTCCGGCGGCGTTCCTCGCGCCATTGGCGGAATTCCTTAAGCGTTTTATCGGTGCTTACATTGTCGATATTGTTATAACGTATTCTGGCCATAGCAAGAACCACTCCTTATAGCAGATTTGCCATTTCTGTTGCCGGGCGGCAAACCACATATCTTAACTATAGGGTTCCGCAGAATCATTTGCAAAATTGCAGGGCCCTGCAAAACCTGCAAACCCCATAGAAACTACAGGGCGCTCATTACAAATTGTACCCAAATGGCTGAGCGGGAAACGTCCGGGCTTCTTTTGGCAGGCAGGATGGTAAATGATGCGGATTAAGCGGGCGGTAGCTGAGAGATATGGGAGTAAGTAGTGACTTTGGCAGCTGCTTCGACTGATGGATTCGATAAAATCCTGCACGAATTGCAACATTCTCTCCCAATCTCAGCCTCATATCCAGGATTGTTACATAAATGTCAGCAATTCTCCTCCACCATGAGGCCTAAGCGGGACAATTCCTGCATTTCATGCAACATTCCCCTAACACCCCGGTTATTTAAGAAGTCAAAATTGCAAAATGTGCAACATTTCCGTTTGCGTTGCTGTATCAACTAATTCAACTATTTAAAATTTTAGCGGGTTCAGGCCTCCGCCCTTTGTATTCACCTGCTCAAATGAGGTAAAATGCGGGTAAAGCAAACGGTGCTTACTACTTCAAACGAGGAGCTGACGTATGAAGATTACATTTATCGAACCGACACCCAGTCCAAATACGATGAAGCTTCACCTGGACGAAAGTCTTGAACCCGGCATCCGCCGGACGTATACCCCGGAGACCCGGCGCTCCGCCCCTTCCTGGGCGCAGGAGATGCTGGAGATTCCGGGCGTGACCAGTATTTATCATGCCGCTGACTTCGCCGCGCTGGAGCGCAAAGGCAGCGCGGACTGGGCTGCAATTCTGCGCGAGGTCCAGAACCGCTTCGGAGCGGACGGCCTCAGCGCGGAATACAGTCTCGGCGATGAGAATGACGGTGCCCACTTCGGGGAGTCCCAGGTGTTCGTGCAGATGTTCCGCGGCATCCCGATCCAGATCCGCGTCAAGACCGGCGCGAAGGAGGAGCGCATCGCCCTCTCCAGCCGCTTCACCCAGGCGGTGACCGATGTGGCCAGCGCCGTGATGATCAAGGAGCGCAAGCTCAGCGATTACGGCGTACGCTACGGCGAGCCGCCGGAGATTGCCCGCGAGGTCGAGCAGGAGCTGGAGGCGGCGTATCCGCAGGAACGCCTCGACTCCCTCGTGCAGCAGGCCATCGCGCACGGGGCTGCCGGCGAGTTCGTCGAGCAGCGGCATAAGAAAGAGCAGGCCGAGCTGCTGCGGGACCTGCAAGCTGAGGATTGGCGCGTGCGCTACGCCGCGCTGGAGGATCTGGCGCCGGGCGAGCAGCTCCTGCCGGAGCTGCGGGCGGCGCTGCACGACCCCAAGCTGCAGATTCGCAGACTTGCGGTCGTGTACCTGGGCGACATCCGCACGCCAGGTGCGATGGAGCTGCTCTATGAGGCGATGCAGGATCGCGCCCCGGCCGTGCGGCGCACAGCCGGGGACACGCTCTCCGACATCGGCGACCCGGCGGCGACGCCGGTGATGACGGCGTCGCTCAGTGATGCCAGCAAGCTGGTGCGCTGGCGGGCGGCACGCTTCCTGTATGAAGTCGGGACAGCCGAGGCCCAGGACGCGCTGAGCGTTGCTGCCGAAGACCCCGAATTCGAGGTGGGGCTGCAGGCCAAGATGGCGCTGGAGCGGATTCTGTCCGGCGAGGAAGCGGCGGGCACCGTCTGGCAGCAGATGTCAGAGCGCCGGCGGAGCTGACGCCAGCCTGCCGTATTTTGTCATTGCCTGAGAAGCCGGTATGCATTATACTGATTCCTGTTGTTCATATCGTTCAAAGATAGCCTCATCATACCTAGGATGAGGTAGAGGTCGCGGATAAGAAGAGTAAGCGCGTGGAGATGCCTAAGAGCCATCGGTGATACGCGCCCAAAGGAATATCCGCCGAAATCGTAGCTGCTGCTCTTAGTCCGCAGCTACGATTGGGGCCGTTTGCCGAAAGGCGCGGAACTGTCACTGTGTATTGCCGCCTGCCAGGAGACTGCGGGAGCTGCACTGTGTTGCGCTATCTTAACAGGGAGTATGATGCGGAGCCTATAATCAGGAAACCGCAGCGTCCGTCTGCGGTTTTTTTGCGTGCAGCATGCCGGGAAGAAAACACTGGCACATGCAGGCAGCGGCACTCCCCCTGTGAACAGAACCATCAATCTAAAGGGAGTGTCTTATTCATGCAAGCACAGCAGCCTAAACGGCCGGCAGTACAGGCGGGCAACGCCAATACGCCGGGCCTGCGCAAATCCTTCAAAGCAAGACATCTGACCATGATCGCCCTCGGCGGCTCGATCGGAACCGGATTGTTCCTCGCCAGCGGCGGGGCCATCGCCTCCTCCGGTCCGGGCGGAGCACTGCTCGCCTACACGGCCGTCGGCATTATGGTCTATTTTCTGATGACCAGCCTTGGGGAGCTGGCAACCTATCTGCCCGATTCCGGTTCCTTCAGCACCTACGGTACAAGGTTTGTCAGCCCCGCCTTCGGCTTCGCTATCGGTTGGAACTTCTGGTACAACTGGGCGGTGACCATTGCAGCCGAACTGTCAGCAGCCACCGTTATCATTAAGTACTGGTTCCCGGACAGCCCTTCGTTCCTGTGGAGTCTGCTCTTCCTGGCGCTCATGTTCGGCCTGAATTTCCTGTCTGCGCGGGGGTACGGCGAGTCGGAATACTGGTTCGCCATTATCAAGATTATTACGGTGGTCGTCTTCCTGACGGTCGGCGTCCTGATGATCTTCGGGATTCTGGGCGGCAAGGCCGTGGGCTTCAGCAACTTTCAACTCGGAGGCAGCTCGTTCCATGGCGGCTTCTTCGCCTTCGTCGGGGTTTTCATGGCCGCCGGGTTCTCCTTCCAGGGAACAGAGCTGGTCGGTGTCGCCGCCGGAGAGAGCGAGAATCCGCGCCGCAACGTGCCGATCGCGATCCGCCAGGTGTTCTGGCGCATCCTGATCTTCTATATTTTCGCGATTGCCGTCATCGGCCTGCTAATTCCTTATACGAATCCCGACCTGCTCCGCGGCGGTATTGATGATATTGGCGTCAGCCCGTTCACCATCGTCTTCAACAAAGCAGGGCTGGCGATTGCCGCCTCAGTCATGAATGCCGTGATCCTCAGCTCCGTGCTGTCTGCCGGGAACTCCGGGATGTACGCCTCCACCCGTGTCCTGTACGCCATGGCCAAGGATGGAATGGCACCACGCGCGCTCGGCAAGCTGAACCGCAGAGGTGTTCCTGTAGGCGCACTGCTCGTGACAACCGCTGTCGGCATGCTCGCCTTCCTTGCCTCCTTCTTCGGAGACGGCGCGGTCTACAATTGGCTGCTTAACGCATCCGGGATGTGCGGCTTCATCAACTGGCTCGGGATTGCCGTCTGCCATTACCGGTTCCGCCGGGCCTTTGTGAAGCAGGGCCATTCCCTGGAGGAGCTTCCTTACCGGGCTAGATGGTTCCCGTTCGGTCCGCTGTTTGCCTTCGCTCTATGTATGGTAGCCGTATTCGGCCAGAACATGGGCGCTTTCACCGGTGCGAAGATCGACTGGTACGGCATTCTGGTCTCCTATGTCAGCGTGCCGCTGTTCCTGCTGATCTGGCTGGGCTATGGCTGGTTCCGCAAGAGCAGCCTTATCCCGCTGGAGAAGTGTGATCTGAGCACGCACGCGGACTGATTCATTGCAGCAGAAGTGGAAACGGCATTGCCGTCCTTCTAAGGACGGTACCGTTTCAGCAAAAGACCGGTTTTGATCCCGCAGCAACGGGCCAAAACCGGTCTTTTGAGTATCGGTAGCTTAAGTTTGCTTCTATTCCTGAGGAACCCCTGCTACTGCTGTTTATGCCCAGGTTGTAATCGTCTCGACTGGCAGACGGTAGGATGGATACCCCTCTTTGGCGGCTTTGCCGATCGAGATCAGCATGACCGGCTGGAACCGTTCTTTGTCCAGGCCAAAAGCTTCTGCAATATGCTCCTTGTCATACCCGGCCATCGGATTGGTATCGTATCCGTGCGCACGGGCTACAAGCATCAGCTGCATGGAGATAAGTCCCGAGTCGATCAGACTCACATCCCGCAATTCAGACGCGGCAGCGTTGGCATAATAAGGCTTAATCTGTTGCAGCTGCATATCCATTACGTCGCGGGGCATGTATCCAAGTTCCACGGCTTTGCTGAAAATTTCATCCATATATTCACTGTTGTCCGCATCATAAAATACCGCAATCACAGCCGAGGAGGTTAACGCTTGTGTCTGGTTGAAGGCGGCCAGCGGCGCCAGCTTCGCTTTGCCTTCAGCGCTGTCAATGACCAGGAACCGCCATGGCTGCATGTTAATGGCTGAGGGGGCCCGGGAGGCTTCTGCCAATATCTCGGTCATTTCTTCCCTGCTGATTTTCACCTCAGGATCATAGATCTTCACGGAACGGCGCTCCAGGACGATCTCATTGAAATCATTGGTTGTATGGTATTTCTTCGTCATTGTATTCATGTGCATTTCTCTCCCTTTATATATGTGTAATGGTGCTGTAGAACGTTGAACATATTCACCACTAGGAGAATTGTAAACTATAAAGTATACTTCATAGCAAGAACAATAAATGGGGGATTGCCATGAAAACCAGCGAAGTCGCCATAAGGGCTGACCTTCCGATATCAACCCTGCGCTACTATGAGAAAATAGGCCTTATTACGGAGGAGTACATCCTCAGAGAAGAGAATAATTACCGGAATTATGCCCCGGAGATTATTCCTTACCTTGAAGTTATAAAGAATAGCTTAGCTGTTGGATTCTCAATCCAGGATATTAAATCGATGATCTCCAAGCAGGGAATATCGAAAGATGAACAAAAAAGGATCATCACCGACAAAATTACGGAAATTGAAGCTGCGCAAAAAAACCTGGAGACTTCCAAGCAGTCTCTTTACCAGCTTCTCGAAATGAATATTACCTGTGAGAACGGGTACGGAAAATACTAAAACCCGGAGCTGTGCTCTAGGGAGTCGTATAAAGACACGGGTGCCGGGGGACGCTAACCTGTAATTCCAGCTCAAGGAGGCCTTTATGAAAAAAATATGGACAGTAGCCTTGTTGACGTTAGCCCTGGTCCTGAGCAGCCCGTTAAGCCGGAGCTCCGCTGCACCTGACTATGCCCGGTGGGGCACTATCGCCGTAAAGGAGACGCAGCAGAAATACAACGCCGAGATCATCGATTACAAGCACATCGGCCGGACCCAGATCAAGCCGAAGCTTGCAGAAGAGAAGTTCAAGCTGCTGGTCCGCAGCAAGGCGGGCCGGGAATTCGGCGTAGTCGTGATGGTCCGCTTCAATCCTTCAACAAACAAGCTTCAGACCATCCAATTCCTGGAGACCAAAGCCTGAAGTGCACCCTGGCTGGTTCGCAGGGGTAGCTGACACTATTTTATTTCCAGGTCACATATACCTTAAGATCTCCTGTATTCTCGAACGGCGAACTGTTGAAGGCCAGGTTATTCAGTCCCAGCCCATAGAGCACCTGCAGATCCTGCCTCAGCAGTTTGTCGCTTCCGCGATAGCGGAAGAGCAGCGACTGCTGTCCGGCCTCTGCCGCCTGCTTCGCAAGCTCCTTAAGCTGTTCCGCCGACGAAACCACCTGATTCTCCTCGTACAGCCAGTAGTTCAGGTCCTTCTGCAGCGTCTTGTAAGCCTCCACCCCCTGCCCCCCTTGATTGACCAGCTTAGTCAAGGTCTGGGCATAACTGGTGGAGGCCGCCGGATAGGACTTCGTCCAAGTGTGGTCAAGCCGCATCTGGGCATCCGTCCTCATATAATAGAGCGTGCTGATTCCGCCCTCCGGACTCGGGTCCGGGTCATCCCAGGTGGTGTCGAGATGATACCATGCTCCGTTCAAGAGCACCAGATTCCAGGCATGCGACTGGGTCACACCGTCTGCCGCCCTGGCTGTCCCTTCCACAATTCTGTTCGGAATCCCCGCCCCGAGCAGCAGCTTATAGGTCAGCAGGGTATAGCCCTGGCAGACCGCACTCCCGGTCTGAAGTCCCTCATAAGCGGTGTATTTGCGGTGCGAGTGATCATATTCCAGATTCAGCACGACCCAGTCGTGGATCGCTTTTACCTTCTGGTGATTGTTCATCCCCGGTGTTAAGATCTGCTGCAGAATAGCCTTCACCTGCTTGTTCACATAGGCCGTCTGCTGCAGCGTCTCCCGGTATTCCACCTGAACCGTCACATGAACAGCCCGCGTGCTTCCGCGGTATGAGAAGGCATAGCTGTCAATAATATAATACAGGTACGGGTCGCTCCCCATTGCCTGATTGATCGCTGTCTGGATCTCACTCTTCAGCTTGGCGGTCTTGCCCTGATAAGTGAAGGTAATTGTCTCTCTGCGGTTACTCATCGCTCCGGCCAGCTTCTGCGTCATCCCTTGCGTGGTCTGCACCACCGCCGAATCCGATGCAGCATACGCATGCTCGTATCCCCAGTACGTCGCAGGCGGTAAAGCAGCAAACACAAGCATAAGTCCAACCGCCGTCTTCATCAGCGATCCCTGTCTTTTCCCCATATGATCCGCGCGCCTCCTGCAATCTATATCATCGGCCACAGCCGTATACTCTATAGTAAATGCCAATCATGCCATGTTTACAACTTCAACCTGAAGAACGGGAATTCATACCTTGTCCGTCACGCCCATGACGACCTCTTTCACCAATCCTACGGTAAACGCCCGCACTACTTCCATTGTAAGCGAAGATAACAAAAAACAGGTCAATCTGGTTGTATCTGACCATAATCAACCTGATTTATGTAACGGACTGTTATTTGGGTTATATGTTTATTGTTTGAATGAACTTTAATCAACCTTCAAACCTAAGATGTATTCTACCCTTGACTTAGTAGCAAAGCTTGTTTCCCTAATTTCATATTCATCTTTACTATTAATTAACCTTTTACAAATTTGAATGTCTTGCAAAAGCTTTTCAATGTCATTTTTATCTATGTTTTCTTCAAATCCAACGTTTTTTAGGTAAATATCCAATTGGTTATATATAAAATCAGCAATTTCTTTATATTTCAAACTCTCAATGGCTATAGAAATAAAATATAATGTTTTAGTAAATGAACTATCGTTTACTCTTCTCCATTCTTCTTCTAAAATTTTCGCTGAAGCCTGTGCTACATTTAAACCCTCTTCATCTATATATTCCTCAAAGCCGAATACTACTGAATCTTTAATCCTTTCATAGCCCATAATGTTCATACTATCACTCCTCATCTCATACTTTTAGAATTAACATTTAACTGAATATTCGGGAACTTACGTCTAAATTCCATAATTAAGTTTGAGCAACTTTGACATGCATCTAATTCAGTAAATAAATCTATTTGACCTTTAACATTAGGGTCTTTTATTTGAGAAGCAATATCCTCAAGAATCTTTGCCTCCGTGTCATTAAATCGTGGAAATTGATCATCGACATAGCTTTCCAATGATTTATCTACTTTGGCATAACTTAAATCTCCAACATTACTTCCCACGCCATCAGAGGAATGAATTTGACTATGTGCTTGAAACTCTTTCTTAATACCCGGAATGTTTACATCTGCTACAGCGACATTTCCAAAATTTAGATTATCTAGTTTCCTATCAAGTTTTTTTCTTTGTGTATTTGAAAGGTTCATGTATTCGTCAGAATTTCTTATTTTTTCAATTTCTTTATTAATATCATTTCTGATATTTTGCGTTCTCTCATAAAGACTGTCAATTAATTCATTAGATATCTTATCTTTACTTGTCCCCTCAACCCTACCACCCCCACCATCCACCGCATCCATATACTTCTGCTGCACCAGTGTCTTCGG
The DNA here is from genome assembly GCF_038006885.1 of Paenibacillus sp. FSL R7-0302. Lineage (NCBI taxonomy): Bacteria > Bacillati > Bacillota > Bacilli > Caryophanales > Paenibacillaceae > Paenibacillus > Paenibacillus sp. FSL R7-0302. The sequence goes on along the minus strand of NZ_JBBOWB010000001.1, from coordinate 215,007 downwards.
CAAGGCTGGAGTATCTGGGATCTCTCCTATCTTAAACACAAACCCTTCCGGCGTCAGCACTACCGGACCCAGATCCGGGAGCTTTTGCCTGATCCCTTGCAGGGCATCCTTCGCCGCTTGGCTGACGACCTCTTCAACCTCGCCCAGGACTTTACCCACTTTACCGGCTTTCGTGACCTGGAGTCCAGGAACCAGGATGGAAGCGACCGCACCCAGCATCTTCGCCTTCTCTTCCGGGGTGCCCTCATCAAATTGATGATACGCCATCTTCGCCGCTTCCACCAGCACTTCAGGATGGTCAATCAGATATTTCGCCTGATTCTTCATGTCTGTGGTGGTCTTGACCGGGTCCACAACTAGCTTGAAAGCAAAGGTTGCCGTGCCCGCTACACCCATGACGACCTCTTTCACCAAGCCTTCGGTAAAAGCCAGCACCACCGTATCCGCCTGACGAACCCGACTCTCCCATTTCGTCAGCCCGTAGGTATCCTCCAGCCACCCCAGATAACTGGTGTACATCGGGGTGAGAGATTCATTTGGCACATAGACTTTAGCCTGATAAAAGTCCCACGTAGTCTCATTTTCCTTGTTATCTGCGGTAATTGGCGTGCTGTCCGGCAGCGTGAGCGGTGGGCCGTTCAACCGCCGCTCTGCTTCGATCTGCTCTTGAACCTGCTTAAGAGCCGCTGCGATCTGAATTTCCTGCCGCTTCGCCGCAAGCTGACTCCGCGCATAGGCTCCGGCGGCGGTCTTCTCCATGGCCAGCCGCAAAAGCAGTAAATATTCTTCGTTATGTAGTAAGGGAACCTTCTCCGCCGTAATTGACGGATCATGCTCACAGGCGGTAACCGCTGGTTGCTTATAATGGGCGCTTAGATCCTTGCCCGGTTCATAGTAGATCTTGGCTACGTCTAGAGAAGCCAGCTTCTGCCGGGCTTCTTCGGCCTTTGCATGAACTGTCTTCATCTGCGCCTGATTGCCGAACGCCTGATACACCTTGAAGGCCATCTGTGCCTTGGCGATCTGATTCCGCGCTGCGAAGATATCGTTCAGCTTGCTTTGCGCAGCGATACTCTCTACGGTCAGCAGGCCGGAGGTCTGAATGACATTCCTGAGCTGCTGCACCACCGGGTCCCTGCTAAGCTCATCTTTTCTGGGTAGAGCAGCAATCGAAGTGATGAGGTTCGTCGCACTTCGCTGCACAAATTCGGGGATGGAGAACCGTCCGGCGGCTGGTTGCAGCCCCAAACTTCCGAAGGCCGCGAGCAAAAGATTAAATTGCCCCGTCAGCTTGTCCGCCTCCCGCTTATTCTCTTCCTGCAATTCCGAGACGCCTCTCAGGGCGACCCGGATGATATCCTCTAATTTCTCCGCTTCTACGGTTAATTCATTGATCAGAACCTGGGCCTTGACCAGATGATCGCCCATGGGAATGCCGCCCCAGCCGCTGGACTGGCCCTTCAATTGAAGGTACAGCCTGTTGGTGTCCTGGCTCACCTGGCCGATCTTCGTCTGCAGGCGCCGGACTTCATCTTCGTTAAATACTAGCTTCGTTGACGCCATAGCCACCCTCCCCGCCGGACACTAGTAGAGCATCAGATTTAATTCTGTGCATAGGCTTAAATCCCGGAAGCTCCGAAAAACGGAACTACACCGGCTGGACGAGTGTGCTCCTAACGGACCTGAGGGACTCTATTCCCAGGAAAACGTCACTTTTTGCGGTTTAACGGACGGAGTGGACCTTATCGTCTCTCTACGAGAGGTTTAAGAGTAGAATTCCAAGAATAAGCGCTCTGGGGTCCGTTATGTTGCCCAAGTGGTGACTTTCATCCGGAATAAGCGCGCCTCAGTCCGTTACGCCGGGCCAAATGCCCTAATGAACAACTCCCATCTTGATCTGGGAATGGCATCTGAAGGGGGGAGCTCCACTCCTGTACTCCTTCAGGCATTATAGAGCCCCATCCACTTGTTTAAATCTGACTTTGTACTAGAACTCTGGCTTCCACTTCATCTATAAATATCACTCAGTTATACAGGTTACCTCCTTTTATTATCGGGTTTATTTCCCACTAGATTTATAGTTTTCCATTTTTCCTTCAATTCCCCTAATCATCACAGCCCTACCGAGTAAACCCCGCCAGCCGTAACCTCAATCGCACCGTTCAGCGGCTGGACACTCCCATCTCCAAGCTTCAGCTTCAGCTCTTGCGAATAGCCGAGGCGCAGTGTTCCATCGAACCGGGCTGTAATCCGCGCGGATACCAGAACCCCAGCCTGCCATTCGATGTCCACCTCATACCCTCCGCGCGCCTTCAGGCCGCTGATACGGCCGTTCTTCCAGACTCCCGGAAGTGCCGGAAGCAGCGTAAGCTCCCCCAAATGGCTCTGCAGCAGCATCTCTGCAATGCCGGCGGCCGCGCCGAAATTACCGTCAATCTGAAACGGCGGATGCGCATCGAACAGGTTGGGATAAACGGAGCGGGTTAGCAGCGTGCGTACATAACCGTAAGCTGCATCGCCGTCTGCGAGCCGGGCGTAGAGGTTAATCAGCCAAGCACAGCTCCAGCCCGTATGCCCTCCACCGGAGGCAACCCGCTGCTCCAGCGTTAAACGGCTAGCCTCCAGCAGCTCCGGCGTGTCCCGCCGGTTAATCCGGTTGCCCGGATACAGGCTGTACAGGTGGGAGACATGGCGGTGCCCCGGCTCGGCTTCAGCGAAGTCATAGAGCCATTCCTGCACCCGTCCATCCTTGCTAATCTTCAGCGGAGACAGCCGGGCGAGCGTCTGCTCCAGCTCCTCCTGAAGCTCAGCGTCCACGCCGAGAATGCGCGCAGCCTCCAGGCAGTGCTGCATCAACTCAGCGATCAGGCTCATATCCATGGCTGAACCCATAGATATACTGCAAGCTCTGCCATCCTCCGTGATGAACCGGTTCTCCGGCGAAGTAGACGGACTGGTAACCAGCCGGCCCTCCGGTCCTTCCACCAGCCAATCCAGGCAGAATAGAGCGGCTCCCTTCATTAGGGGATACGCGGTGTCCTCCAGATAAGCAGCGTCGAGAGTGAATTCATAATGCTCCCACAGGTGGCGGCATAGCCACACCCCGCCCATTGGCCAGAAGGCCCAGCTGGCATCTCCGCCGGACGGTGTGGAAGTCCTCCACAGATCCACATTATGATGGGCTACCCAGCCGCGCGCCCCGTAATGAATAGCTGCGGTTCTGGCACCGTTCTCACTAAGCTCCTTAATCAGCTCAAAGAGCGGCTCATGGCATTCGCTGAGATTGCAGACCTCGGCCAGCCAGTAGTTCATCTGTGTATTGATATTGGTCGTGTAATTGCTGTTCCATGGCGGCTGAACATGTGGGTTCCAGATCCCCTGCAGATTCGCTGCCTGGGTTCCGGTCCGTGAGCTGCCCATCAGCAGATAGCGGCCATATTGGAACAGCAGCGCTTCGAGCGCCGGATCTTCCGCTCCGTCCTGATATGCGGCCAGACGTTCATCAGTGGGCCGCTCATCTGCCTCGTGACCGCCCAGATCCAGATCCATCCGGCGGAAGATCGCCTGGTGATCCTCAGTATGCCTTCTCCGCAGCTCCTCATAAGTCTTACCAGCCGCAGCACTTAATCTGCCGGCGCATAGCTCCGCCGGGCTTACCACTGCTTCCAAATGTTGAGCAGCCGAAGCAGTCCTATGGCTTGCTCTGGAGCGCACCTCCTCATAGTCCGTTCCGGCAGCCAGCAGCAGCAGCACACGGTCCGCGCCACTGATTACCAGCTTGCCTGCGGAATACCGGATACTTCCCCCGGTTACCTGTACACGCAGGTGCAGCTCGAATGCTACTCCAAGCCCCGCTTCATATAGCACCGCGAGCGGATGATCCTGGTGGTAATTATCGGCAATATGCGAGGGGCAACGGCCCTGCATTACAAGCCCGTTCCCCTCCCCCGGACTGACGCTATGCTGTAATTGGCTGTCCAATTCCAGCTCTACCTGAATTCCCCCCGGTTGACCGCTTGTCAGATGCACGACACCGACCTGGTCTGGTGTGCTGATGAACACCTCACGGGTGAAGTTGCCCTGCTCCGTCTGATAGGTCACTCTGGCAACTCCGCTATCCAGATCAAGCTCTCGTTCATAGGCTGTGCAATGCTTTGCGCCCGGCTGCGTAAGAATCAGGTCCCCGAGCGGCATATAGGCCTGGGCGTTGACCCCCAGCATATGGGCGTTCACCATATCCTCAGCCTCACCATACTGACCTGCAGCGATTAACTCCCGGGTTCTCTTCAGATACCTAAGTGCTTCATAGTTATTGGTATCCCGGGGAAACCCCGACCATAAAGTATCTTCATTCAGCCGGATCAGCTCTCTACCCGTTCCGCCGAATACCATCGCTCCCATATGCCCGTTCCCAAGCGGCAGCGCCTCTTCCCAGACGGCTGCGGGCTGGCGGTATCTAAGCTTCCATGCGGAGTTCCTTTGTTCAGTTTCCATATTCTACTCACCTTTCGTACTAAGTTCTGAATATAGCAAAAGGCCCTGACCTAAGTCGGGCCCTTCTGCCTTCTGCTGTACATTTGATCATGCTACATCCTATTAGGATTTACAGATTTTTGCCTGTCCACAGGGATACTCTCTTCTTCACCAGCTCAGTGAATTCTTTTTCCATATCCTGAGCGCCGGCTTTATCCAGCTCAGCGAGGAAGGCGTCATAGACTTTATCGAAGTCAGCCGGTTTGGACAGAATCGCTTCCGGGATACGTTTACGTACGATATCCTGGGTCTTTTTGAAGATGACCTGATATTTACCGTCTGTCGGAACCGGCAGGTTGTACAGGGCGCCTGTTTCTTTTACAGGGAATTCATCCTCTTTCGGGAACAGGTCCTTCCAGGTAGTCGCCTTATATCCGGCAAGGGATTCCTTCTCGGCTTCTGAGTACGAAGCAACAATCTGCTCAGGGAAGCTTGTGGTGTAGTAGTTGTCTGTTGAATCCTTCATCCCGTCGCCATACCGTGCACCGAAGATCAGGTACTGGCCGATCCCGGTTGTTTTTTGAGTGTTCGCGGTATCATTGGCTAAGCCGTCACGGATCTCAGGCAGAACCTCGCGCTTGCCATTCGCATCCACAGTATAGTGCTTGTCTTTAATCCCCCAGGTTCTGAGGATCTGGCCTTCATCGGAGGACATCCAGTCCAGCCATTTGATGATCCGCTCAGGATCTTTGGCAGCCGTAGTGATTGCAATCCCGTAGCCGTCGATACCGGTCTGCATGAAGGAATGATCCTTATACTCTTCGGTCAGGGTTACAGGGAAGTGTCCATAGGTGTACTCGTCTTTGCCGGCAGCCTTCAGGGCATTCTCACCGTCGGAGTATTCCCATTCCTGGGAGATCAGACCAAGCACACGGCCGCTGGCCACTTTCGCTTTGTATTGGTCATCCTTTTGTACGAAGGTATCCTTGTCGAGCAGGCCTTGATTGTACATACCGTTCAGCCAGCGGAAATATTCCTTTTCTTCGGCGCGTTTGTAGTGAAGCTTCGCTTCGAAGGTCTCAGGGTCCACATAATATTCACCATCATCCGGTGCGCCGGTTGTAGTGAAGGCCGGGTTCGTCACGGTGATCATAATCTTCCAGTCATCGGCGTTCAGCGTCAGCGGAATGGTAGGCTGTCCATCGGTTTCCGGATGCAGAGCGACATAATCCTTAAGCACCTTTTCAAAATCAGCTACAGTCCGCACTTTCGGATAGCCAAGCTCTTTGAGTACACGATGCTGGATTTCAAATCCGCCTGTGGCATCGAAGGATTTCTGGCCGACACCCATATTCGTAGGAATCTGATAGATACTCTGGTCGTCCAGGCTGTACTTCAGACGGTTCATATTCTCGCCGTAGACTTTCTTGAGGTTGGGGCCATATTTGTCAATCAGGTCCGTCATATCAAGGATCAGACCGGCATCCACCAGGGTACTCAGACTTCCTTTAGCGAAAATAATATCAGGAACGTCGCCGCTCGCCGCCATCATCGCAATCTTCTGGTCGCCGCCGCCGCTGCCTACATCGAATTCAGCTTCAAGGGTTACGCCTGTCTTTTCCGTAATAGCTTTACCGACATCATCCTGCATCTTGTTCCAGTTAGGGCTGGCATCTGCTCCGAAGAAGGTGAAGGTAGCCGGTGAGGTATCTAGAGCCGTATCATCTGCTGCAGCAGTAGCATCTGGTGTAGTTCCTGAGTTGTTAGGCGTCGTATTGTTGGCTGCATTATTGCCGTTCGCTCCACAACCGGCGATCAGCATCGAGCTCATCAGCAGGAGTGTGAAGATCGTCTTGGTACTCTTGCGGTTCATTGTGTATCCCCCTTGTATCTTAATATGTTGCCTTTATGCATATCAGGTGAGACCTGAATATACCATTGTGAACGCTTGCAAAACTACCACAAATATAAATTTCCATAAATTAACACTTGGCTTAAGCGGGTTGGCTGCCAGGTTCTGCACTGAACCCGGCAGCTTCTCCTGCCCTGGGGAATGAAGGCTTAAGCCTTGACTGCACCCAGCGTCATACCTCCGACAAAATACTTTTGCAGGAACGGATAGACCACGAGAATCGGCACGGTTACGACAATCGTAATCGCCATCTTGATCGACTCCGGTGAAATCTGCGCCATCTGTCTGGCCATATCATTCGCATTTGCCATGCCGCTGCCCTGATTGGTCGAAGACAGGACCTTCATCAGCTCGAACTGCAGCGTAGTCAGATGCGGCTTGTTGCCGTTGTAGAGATAGGTGGTGAACCACTCATTCCATTGCCCCACGGCCAGGAACAAGGCGATGGTAGCCAGCACCGGCTTACAGAGCGGAAGAATGATTTTGTAGAAAATCATAAAGTCATTCGCGCCGTCCAGCTTGGCGGATTCCTGCAGAGCAAACGGCAGCCCGTCCATGAAGGAGCGGATAATGAAGACGTTGAACGCGGATACCATACCCGGCAGGATGTAGATCCAGAACGTTCCGATCAGATTCAGGTCCTTCATGAGAATGTACATCGGCACCATACCGCCGGAGAAGTACATGGTCAGGGCCAGGAATACCGAGACGAATCTTCTGGCTCTGAACTCCGGACGGCTGAGCGTAAAGGCCAGCATGGAAGCACTGATCAGCCCCAGAAGAGTACCGGAAAGGGTACGCAGAATCGATATTTTGAAGCCTTGAATCAGGCCCGTATAGCTGAATATCCGCTGGTAATTCTCCAGAGTCCAGACCCGCGGGAAGATATAGATGCCGCCCCGGACTGTATCTGTAGATTCATTGAAGGAAATCGCCAGCACGTTCAGAAAGGGATATAACGTCACAATCATAATCAGAATTAGAGCGATGTAGAGAAAAATATCGAAAATACGTTCACCTTTTGACATTTGAAAAGCTTTGCTGCTCATGGATGATCCCCTCCTTACATAATGCTTTCTTTGGCAAATTTCTTCATCAGACCGTTGGCGGTAAACAGCAGGATGACACTCACTACCGAGGTGAACATGCTTATCGCCGTACCGTAGGAGAACCGTCCAATCTGTATCCCGTATTTAAGCGCATACAAATCCAGCACTTCCGAATAATCGGTAACCATATTGTTCTGCAGCTGGAATTGCTTCTCGAAGCCGATGCCGACAAGATGGCCGATATTCATAATCAGCAGCACCATCACCGTTGTGCGGATACCCGGCAGCGTAATATTGAACATCTGCTTGACCCGTCCTGCACCGTCCACTTTGGCCGCTTCATACAGCTCTTTATCAATGCCTGTAATCGCTGCCAGATAGATGATCGCGTTCCAGCCCGTTTCCTTCCAGATGTCAGCAGCCGTTAAGACTCCCCAGAAGTATTTCCCTTTGGCCATGAACTGAATCGGCTCATCAATCACATTCATCCAGAGCAGCAGATCATTCACGATCCCCCCGTCAATCGCAAGCGTCTTGTAGACAATCCCGCCTACAACGACCCAGGATACAAAGTGGGGCAGGTAAGATATCGTCTGGACCGATCTCTTGAAGACGTTGCCGCGCAGCTCATTGAGCATCACGGCGAACAGGATAGGAACCACGAAGCCGAAGATCAGTCCCAGCATGCTCATCGCCAGTGTATTTCTTAATACGAGGTAGAAGCGTTCATCCTGGAACAGCTCCCTGAAGTTGTCCAGTCCGACCCATTTCTGCTCGCTGAACGACCTGACCGGCTTATAATTCTGGAAGGCCATTAGCCATCCCCATATGGGCACATAGCTGAATATAAATACCCAGATTACGAATGGAAGGGACATCAGGTATAAGTACTTTTGCTGGAGTACGCTTTTCCAAAATCCACTATTCCGTTTCGCAGGTGGGCGGGGGGTTACGCTTTCATTTGCTGTAACACCGCTTTCAGTGAGCGCTTTCACGATCATTATTCCCCCTTCGCTTTGATAGCTTTATCTTATCCCAGCGCCGGGGGCGAGAATACCCAACAGATTTCACGTAAAAACCTATAGAAATTAGACATTCTCCCCGCCTGTATCCCCTTAAGCCTTCAAATCACTGCCCTTAGGGATTGAAAATGTAATCCGGGTCCCCTCTCCCTCCCGGCTGGAGATGTTCAGCCCATGCTCTGCTCCGTAATACAGGGTCAGTCTCTGCTGCACATTGCGCAGCCCGATCCGGCCCTGCTCTTCTTCCTCTGCCTTGGTGATGACCTCCATAATCTCGGACAGCCGTCCTTCCTTCATGCCGATCCCATCATCCATTACAATCACCTGAATCTCCTGATTCTCCCTGAGGGTAATGGCGATACTGACATGCACCGTGCCTTCCTTGTTCTCCAGACCGTGAACGACAGAATTCTCCACCAGCGGCTGGATAATCAGCGGCGGGATCATCACCTCAGCGGCGGCGGGATCGAAGGTAATCTCATACTCCAGCCTGTCCTCGTACCGGAACTTCTGAATCTCCAGATAGGAGCGGATCATCTCAATCTCTTCCTTGATCGGCGCTCTCTCCCGGCCTACTTCCAGATTCTTGCGCATCAGCTTGCCCAGTAGCCTGACTATATTGGCGATCTCCTTCTCTCCCCGCAGATGGGCGTTCATCCGGATCGACTCCAGTGCGTTGAACAGAAAATGCGGATGAATCTGGCTGGCCATCATCTTCAGCTTAATCTCCCGCTGCGCAATCTCCAGCGTGCTGTTCTTCTCATTGCTCTCTATCACCTGGGTAATCAGCTGGTTGATGCTGGCTACCATGTAGTTGAACTGGCGCGACAGCTGGCCGATCTCATCTGTTCCGTCAATGTGGGAGACGACGTTCAGGTTCCCGAGGGCCACTTGATTGAGCTGGCGGCTCAGCCGCAGCAGCCGGTTGCTCGTCAGCAGCGAGATAGTATAGACCAGTACAAGCGCAACCAGCAGCACCCCGATTACGATAAACAGACCCAGCTGACTCACCTTATTGGCATCGCTCAGAATGCTTTTGGTCTCAAACACGGAAATGATCTTCAGCTTGCTGACACTCAGCTCAGGGATCATCTCATCGATCATGACGTAGGAATCCTTATCCTTCACCTGGGTCATGAACACACCTTTGGATTGCGACTGCACATTTATCCCTATGTCAAAAGTATCCACCGTGCTGCCTACCAGCTGCGGGTTTTTGGCGGACACAATATAGCCCTGCTCATCGACAATGATGGTCTCGAACGGCTCCTGGTGCAGCATCTGGTTCAGCTCATCCTGATTCACCTGCACCATCAGCACTCCCGACTTGCTGTATTCAGGGTAGGGCACCTGGCGGACCAGGCTCAGCTTGTTGATGGTCCCTTTGGGGCTGTTGATATAAGGGTCCTTGTCGTGGATATACATCCAGTAGATCTGATTGTTCTGCATAGCCTGTGTATACCAGTTTCTCGTACGGATCTCCGGCGTTACCGGCGCGATGGACATATCATCCACCAGTGTGGGATTATCGATGAAAAAGCGGATATTGGAGATTTCCCGGTACCGCAGCACATATTCCTTGAGGTCGGTATAATTCAGATAAGCCTTGGTCAGCTCCAGGATACTCGGATAATGCGTATTGACCAGCCGCTCCAGATCCTCATCGAAATAGAGCAGATTCGAAATATCTGTAGGGACACGCAGCTTGCTGTACAACTGGCTTTTGATCTTTTCCACGTTGTTGGTGGCCTGATCTATCGCTCTGTTCAAGGCGCCTTCCCGAAAATAATTCGTCAGAATTACCCCTGCAATCAGCACGGGAATCATCACCACTATGATATAAAAGAAGATCAGCTTGTATTTCAGCTTCATGTTATTGACCATCCGCACCAGCTTCTTGATATCAATCTCCCCTCTCTATACAAACAGGCTGCTCCCGGTCTTCTGCAAGAAGGGGAACAGCCTGTATATCATAAGCCTCATACCTGATTTTCTGCAAGCTTGACGCTGGTCTAAATAAGGCCCACTAAAAGATTTGAACTCTAAGCTTGGTCGTCACTGCGGTGAACATTTGGACTTCCGGCCGCTGTTGTCTCCAGATGTTGTTAATTATATTGCTTGCAGCAGATAACATCCGGAGACAAAGGCGGTCGCTAACGCTCCTACAGTTCCAAATTTCCCCTCCGCTTCTTTTTGCTTTTCGTTAAGTGCTTTAGCGCTTCTTAGATAAGACTAGTTCTCCTTGCGGTAGGCGCTTGGGGAGACGCCGACATATTTGCGGAATTTGGCGTTGAAGTAATCGGAGTTCATGTAACCGACCTGCTCGGCCACCTCATAGACCTTCATGCCCTGGGTCAGCAGCTGCTTTGCCTTCTCGATCCGCACCTTATCCAGATAGGTGTTAAAGTGCTCACCCACCTGGTTCTTGAACATTTTACCCAAGTAGGCGCTATTGTAGTTAAAAATCTCCGCAAGTGTGCCCAGCTTCAAATTCTCCTTATACCGCCGCTGGATCAGATCCGTGATCCGCTTAATCTCATCACCGCGTCCGCTTCCGCTGCCCGTCAGCCTGGAGAGCTGCTCCATATAGCCCGACACCAGCCGCTCTGCATCATGCAGATACCTGCTGCTGTAGACCTCGCCCATCGGCGAGGCTTGTCCGGCAATTAGCGGGCGCAGCTCGGGACTCGCCGCCTCCAGCCGGGCAATCGTGCTGCTGACAATCCGCAGCAGCTGGTCCTTGATATAAGTCTCGTCCCGCTGGGTATGCACCAGCTGGCGGATAATCTGCAGCGTAAGCTCCCTGGCCACCTCGCTACTGCCAGCCTCTACTGCCAGCAGCAGCTGCACCTCGATATCACGCTCGGGGTCCAGCTCCTCCTCCGGTTCAACCGCGCCTTGTGCAGACTCCTCCCACAGGTCCGGCATTCCACAGAGAAGTGTGTTCTTCTGCCCGAAGAAGGCATCCTCCAGCCGGGCGCGCGCAGCCCCGAAGGACTCTCCGGCCTCCTCCGGCCGGACAGCCGCTCCGCCCGTTGCGGCCACGAACTCCAGACCCTCCTTCGAGATCAGGTAGTGCAGCTCCTGCCAGAGCGCCGCCCGGGCGCGTTCATCCCCGAGCGGCTCCTTCAGCAGAATTCCCATATACGGGGGGAGGGTGAAGAAGAAACCGCGCTCCTCCTGCTCCTGCCAATGCCGCTCCATCAGCCCCTTCACCGACTCTTCGCGGGCATCCTCCCCCTTGTTAAGCCCTTTCAATTCCAGCAGCACTACTTCGCAGCTGCTGTCCCCCAGGCCCAACTCGGCAGCCGCCTCTCCGGCTTCCTTCGACTGCAGCAGCTCCCGCACCAGCACCTCGGTGGTTCTTACCGGCTCCAGAGCCTGCCATTCGTTGATCCGTTCTTCCAGGCTGATTTTCTCCCGCAGCTCCTGTAGATAGCTGATCAGCTCCTCCTCATCCACCGGCTTGAGTAAATATCCGTCAATATGATAGGAAATAGCCTGCTTCGCATATTCAAAATCGGCATAGCCGCTCAGAATCAGCACATGGCAGCCCGGATTCTCCTTGCGCAGCTCAGCAATCAATTCCAGCCCGCTCATCCCCGGCATACGAATATCTGCAATTACAAGTCCAGGGTCCAGCTCACGGAATTTGTCCAGCGCTTCATAACCGTTAGCCGCTGTCGCCACCACGGTATACCCCTCTTCCTCCCAGGGAATCAAGGTGCGCATCCCTTCCCTCAGCTTGGGCTCATCATCCACAATCAGTACTTTGATCAATAGGGTGCCTCCCTTCACAGAGCTTATAACAGATTCTACAGCAAAGCTTATACCATAACGCGTATAAAGAAAACAAGCTGCCACCCTATACAGGATGGCAGTCATTCCATGCGGATATTCTATTTGCGGTAAGAGGCCAGCTTCTCATTCAGCCCGCGGGTCTGTCCGTATACATCCTGGTACAAAGCGAAGATCCCGTCATAGAGCCCCGCCTGCTCTGCGTTAGGAGTATAGGTCTCTGCCGGACGGATGAAGGCTTCCGCACATTCACCCAGGGACTCGAACCAGCCTGCGCCATAGGCTGCCAGCATAGCTGCGCCCATAGCCGGACCCTGCTCGCTCTCCAGCTTGATGATCGTAGCGCCGAAGATATCAGCCTGCATCTGCAGCCAGGCTTCATTCTTCGCACCGCCGCCGATCGCCACGACCTCGGTAATCTCTTTGCCGGATTCACGCACAATCTCAATCGATTCACGCAGCGAGAACGTGATGCCTTCCAGCACAGCCCGGGTAAAGTGGGACAAGGTATGTCCGGAATCCATACCGATGAAGCTGCCGCGGATGCTCGCATCCGGGTGCGGTGTACGTTCCCCGCTGATGTACGGGGTGAACAAGAGACCGCTGCTGCCAGCCGGGATTTCGTTCACTCCCCGCAGTAATTCGTCGAAGCTCTTGTCTGCTGCAAAGGTCTCCTTGAACCAGGTCAGGCTGTGTCCTGCTGCCAAGGTAACACCCATAATATAGAAGGCATCCTTCTCACTGTGGTTGAAGAAATGCACTTTGCCTTCGAGGTTAAGATCCTTGTTACTCTCGTAGGACAATACCACACCGGAAGTGCCGATACTGCACATCGTCCGGCCTTCACCCAGAATGCCGGCACCCAGTGCGCCGCAAGCATTGTCTGCCCCGCCGGCGAACACCTTGGTGGTAGGAAGCAGACCGGAGGCTTCGGCCACCGCCGGAAGCAGGGTTCCGGTCTGCTCGAAGGATTCCACGAGTCTCGGGCAGAGAGAGACCGGCAGATCGAACGCTCCGGCAATCTCTGCACTCCACTGCTTCGCTCCTACGTCGAGCAGCAGGGTTCCGGCTGCATCGGAGTAGTCCATGGCGTAGTCACCTGTCAGGTGGTAGCGCACATAATCCTTCGGCAGCAGGAACAATGCAGCCTTCGCGAGCACCTCAGGCTCATGCTCCTGGACCCACAGAATCTTCGGAAGCGTGAAGCCTTCGAGCGCGCGGTTGCGGGCGATATCGATCAGCTTGCTGCCGAGCTTCTTCTCAATCTTACGGCACTCCGCAGTCGTACGCGTATCATTCCATAAAATGGCGGGACGCAGCGCCTTGCCTTCACTGTCAACAAGCACAAGCCCGTGCATCTGGCCGGAGAAGCTGATGCCGTCGATCTGTGCAGGCTCTGCACCCGATACTTCCATCAGACGCTTCAGGCTGGCGATGGTTCCCTTCACCCAATCCTCCGGGTTCTGCTCACTCCAGTTCGGTTGGGGTCTGCTGAGCGGATACGCTTCAGAGTGCTCGAAAGCAACCTTGCCCTGGGGATCTACCAGTACAGTCTTTACCGCGCTGGTTCCAAGATCGACACCGATTACATATTTCATAGTTAGCCTCCTAAAAGTTTTGCGAGCTTCTGCTTCCTGTAGTCACTTCAAGCAAAACTCGCTTCGTAAGCATCTGCTTAGTTATATGAAGCATTACTTCTCTTGGAACATCTCCGCAATATAACTGGTACAACTTCAGAACTATAGAAGTGAATTCAGTTCAGCCGTACAGCTATTTATGGATTGTGGTTCCAAGTGAACATGCAACGAGATGCTTCACCTTATAACAAGCGCCTCCACATAAGGGTCCGGCTAAGGCGATTGTATTTCCTGCAATAGATTCCACTTAAATCAGCCGAAAATCGTGAGCTATTGCATTTTGTACACTAGAATTCCTTGAAAAGGCTGTTCTGAACATGATCCTCAAACATCTATTGTACGAAATACAGCAGAATGCTATTTTCCAGCGAAAGCAGGGCATTCTATTGCACAAAATACACTCACACATCCCTGCTACTCAGGTTACCCCGCTATTCCGTATTAAAAAGGGGCTGCCGAAGAATGCTCTCTTCAGCAACCCCCGTTGCGTGTATGCTCTAATGAATCTGCGGGCAATCCCGCAAATCCGGCAGCGTCTTACTCAGCAGTCAGGATGTACTGGTTAAGTGTAGCTCTCAGCAGTTCCTGACGTCCGGATTTGTTCGGACGCGGGCTCTCGTTGTTCAGCGCGTAGTCAGCCAGCGAAGCAAGTGTCGCTTTGCCGGATACGATGTCAGCGCCAACGCCTTCGTTGAAGCTGCTGTAACGCTCAGCGATGAAGTTCTCGAATACGCCGTCTTCAAGCAGCTTGGCAGCTACCTTCAGGCCCTTAGCGTATACGTCCATACCGGAGATGTGTGCCAGGAACAGATCCTCAGGCTCGAAGGAAGGACGGCGTACTTTGGAGTCAAAGTTGATTCCGCCTTTGCCCAGACCATCGTTCTTCAGTACTTCATAGAGAGTCAGTGTAGCATCATAGATGCTTGCAGGGAATTCATCTGTATCCCAGCCGAGCAATGGATCGCCCTGGTTCGCATCCAGTGATCCTAGCATGCCGTTGATACGGGCTACATGCAGCTCGTGCTCGAACGTGTGGCCAGCCAGTGTAGCATGGTTAGCTTCAAGGTTCAGCTTGAAGTGCTTATCCAGGTTGTACTTCTGCAGGAAGGCGATGCAAGTTGCTGCATCGAAGTCATACTGGTGCTTGGTAGGCTCTTTCGGCTTAGGCTCGATCAGGAACTGGCCGTCGAAGCCGATTTCCTTCGCATAATCAACAGCCATGGTGAACAGGCGGGCAATGTTGTCCTGCTCCAGCTGCATATTGGTGTTCAGCAGTGTCTCATAACCTTCACGGCCGCCCCAGAATACATAGTTGTCAGCGCCCAGACGTTTACCCACTTCCAGACCCTTCTTCACTTGTGCAGCAGCGTGTGCGAATACGTCAGCGTTGCAGGTGGAGCCTGCACCGTGCATGTAGCGCGGGTTGGTGAACATGTTGGCAGTGTTCCACAGCAGTTTTTTGCCGGAAGCCTTCATGCCTTGTTCAAGGATGTCTACGATGGTATCGATGTTGCTGTAGAATTCACGCAGGGACGCGCCTTCAGGAGCGATGTCCACATCATGGAAGCAGTAGTACTGCAGGTCCATCTTCTCCATGAATTCGAATGCTGCTTCTGCACGGGCCTTAGCCTTGTCTAGTGTGCTCAGTTTGTCCCAAGCACGGACTGCAGTTTCAGCGCCGAACGGGTCGGAACCGCCAGCTGTTAATGTATGCCAGTAAGCCATTGCAAATTTCAGGTGTTCTTCCATTGTTTTGCCGGCTACGATTTCTTTCGGATTGTAGAATTTGAATGCATAAGGGTTGGTGGAACGGCTTCCCTCGTAAGAGATCTTGCTCACTGTTTCAAAATAAGCCATTTGTAAAATCCTCCTCGATATTTTGCTTCGCCCGCAAGCGTTTACAGCATCATCTTAACACATCTCTTTGACTTTGTATATTGGTTAAACAAAGTTTTTTTATTTTTATTTTTCCCGCTGTTTCGCGTGTCTACCGGAGCTTATATTCACCTTTATAAGTTCCAGTTATTTAAAAATATGTAACGTTCGGATCGTCCTGATCCAACGGATACAGTTGCATTTTTACGCTCTTCATTCTAGACTAGGGGGCATACCCGCGCAGCGGAGAGCGGCTTCACAGCTACCCTCTTCCCGTCTGTGCAAGGGCCCCGTAATCTGTCGGTTCTATTCTGATAAATTCTTATATTGTAAAAGGAAGTGTGCTGCTTGAAAGTTACCGGTGATCAGGCGCTGGTCAAAAAAATAAACAAATCGATTATTTTACATACCATCCGTATGCATTCCCCCATCTCGCGGGCCAAGGTATCCGAGGTGACAGGCCTGAATAAAGCTACCGTCTCCAATCTGGTAGCCGAGCTATGCGGGCAGTCGCTGGTTACTGAGGCCGGACCCGGAGAATCCAGCGGCGGGCGTAAGCCGCTGATGCTGCATTTTAACGAAATGGCGGGTAGTGTGATCGGGATCGAGCTGCGCGTGAAACAGCTTAAGGCCGTACTCTGCAACCTGGGGGGCGGCATTCTTCATGAACGGGACAGTGTGCTGGAGAATCACGACTTCCCTTATGTGCTCGGGCAGATGCAGCAGATGATCTCGGAGCTGATCGCTACGGCTCCGCCTTCTCCTTACGGACTCGTCGGCATCGGTGTCGGTGTCCCGGGAATGGTCGATGAGCAAGGCGTTGTCCTGTTCGCTCCCAACCTGGGCTGGGAGATGGTAGACCTGCGTTCGATTCTGGAAAGCGCCTTCGCGGTGCCGGTCACCATTGATAATGAGGCCAATGCAGGCGCCCAGGGTGAGCTGAACTTCGGGGCGGCGCGTGATGTGCGCCACCTGCTGTATATCAGCGCCGGCTCGGGGATCGGGTCGGGGATTATTATCGGCGGAGAATTGTATAAGGGTGCGCGCGGCTATGCGGGTGAGACTGGACATATGACGATTGAAGCGGAAGGCAAGCCTTGCAGCTGCGGCAGCCGGGGCTGCTGGGAGCTGTACGCCTCCGAGAAAACCTATGATAACCCCGGCCTCTCCCTCCCGGCCCGCACAACGACCGGACTGGTCAAGTATGCGCTTGAGGGGCAGCCCGATACGCTAAGCCATTTCAACTCCATCGGCGAGTATCTGGGGATCGGAGTGACCAATCTGATCAACAGCTTCAACCCTGAGCTGATCGTGATCGGCGGCGCTCTATCGGAGGCGGAGCCATGGCTCGGCGAGCCGCTGCGCCGGGTCGTAGCTGAGCGTACCCTCCCCTACCACAAGCAGCAGCTTGAAATCACCTTCTCCAGGCTGGGAAGCCGGGGAACCATGATTGGAGCGGGTTTTTCAGCGGTGATGCATTTTCTGGGCAACATCCGCGTCACTCTATAGACTCTTAAACTCTTATATTTCTTAAAATCGCCGCATTTTTTTCTGCATTTCCTGCTCTAAAAGGAGTGGCTATCCTATATAATAAGGATACTTGTGTGACATTTGTCACCACACCCTTTTTTCTGAAATGGAGAGAGAATCCATGACTTATGTTGATACGTCTGATATTTCGGCGAAGATGTTCATCGCGGTGCTGCTGCTGCTGCTCATCATTGCTCCGCTCGTCAGCCTCGGTGTCCTGCGTCTGTTCCAGTCGCGGAAGAAATCGGGATTCCTCCTTATCGCCAGCGGCATTGCCGTCTATGCTGTCTTTCAGATGTTCATGTCTCTTACCTGAGGCCTGCAGGCAGACAGGAATGACGCAAGCAAGTGGAGAAGCAGCATTTAAGATTGTTCATATTCGCTGAAGCAGGCCAACGGGCAGATTTAAATGTTGTTTTTCCTTCGTACGCACGCAAAAAGCCGCCTCCCTCCGGGAAGCGGCTCTATTTATTTCAGGACTGCCGGCTATTATTCTGTTGCAGCCAAAGCCTTGTCGAACTTGGTCTTGTTCATACCGACGATCTTCATATCCCCGATCACCGTAATCGGCACAGCTCTCATGCCCATATCCCACACCTGCTGGGCGTACTCTTCATTCTGCTCGATGTTGCGTTCTTCGTACGCTACTCCTTTATCGCTCAGGAAGCTTTTCACCTGACGGCAATGCGGGCAATTCGTCGATGTGTACACAATTACATTCTCCATAGTATGATTTCCTCCTCGTATCTAAGTATTAGACTCTGAGCTCTATTGTAGCACCGGAATCCCTGCTTCTCCAAATGCAGGACTTACATAATTACTGCGCTGTGCTCCAGACTCTCGATATATTTCTCGGCATCCATAGCCGCCATACAGCCGCTGCCTGCCGCCGTAATGGCCTGTCTGTAACGGGTATCCTGCACGTCGCCGCAGGCGAATACGCCGGGAATGTTCGTCTCGGAGGTTCCGGGATTCGATACGATATAACCGTTCGCATCTGTAGTGATCTGTCCGCCCAGGAATGACGTATTCGGATGATGGCCAACCGCCACGAATACCCCGCTGGCTTCAATGAACTCTTCCTCGCCAGTCTCGTTGTTGATCACCTTCAGACCGGTTACCCCCTTGTCTCCGGCAATCACTTCAACAGGGGTACGGTTCAATCCCCAGGTCACTTTGGCGTTATCGCGGACACGGTCCTGCATAATCTTCGAGGCCCGCAGCTCTTCACGGCGGTGCACCAGGGTTACCTTGGAAGCAAAACGCGTCAGGAAGCCCGCTTCTTCAAGCGCGGAATCGCCGCCGCCGACCACCACGATCTCTTTGCCGCGGAAGAAAAATCCGTCACAGGTAGCACAAGTGCTGACCCCGCGTCCGATGTTATCCTGCTCCCCGGGAATGCCGAGATACTTAGCTGTGGCACCCGTTGAGATAATCAGCGTATCCGTAATCAGTGTGCCCATACCCTCCACGTTCAGCTTGAACGGACGGTCGCCCAGCTCCACGCTGTTCACCCAGCCGGTCACGAACTGTGCGCCGAAACGCTCAGCCTGCTTGCGCATATTATCCATCAGATCGGGACCCAGAATGCCTTCCGGGAATCCCGGGAAGTTCTCGATCTCCGTTGTAGTCGTAAGCTGTCCGCCTGGCTGCGGACCTTCGATCACGAGCGGGTTCAGGTTCGCCCGGGCCAAATATATAGCAGCTGTCAATCCGGCCGGTCCAGTACCGACAATAATTGATTTGTACATGATGATATCCCCCTTGAGATGGACGGAAAAGACGCCATTCCTTATTTAAAATAATTATAATCTAGTATTTATTATGATCACCTCAAGGGGAGTTGTCAATATGCCAGACCCGTTGTAAACGCTCCTTTTTGTGAACAATTCAATTTTAAGCAATCTAAAGTGTTAACGCAAAAGACGCAGGCCGTTAAGGATGACGAGAATCGTACTTCCCTCATGCCCGACCACCCCGAACGGCAGCGCAATCCCCTGCACAAAGTTGCTGATCATCAAGGCGGCAATGACCGTTACGGCAAAAATCATATTCTGCTTCACAATCCGCTGCGTCCGGCGCGCCAGGGCAATCGTCCCGGCAATCTCCTCAATGTTGTCATTCATCAGCACCACATCGGCAATCTCCAGAGCAGCCCCGCTGCCCTTCATCCCCATGCCCATGCCAACTGTTGCGGTTGCGAGCGCAGGCGCATCATTCACCCCGTCGCCTACCATGATGACATGACCGTATTGCTCCCGCAGCGCCTTGATGTGTGATACCTTATCTTCCGGCAAAAGCCCGGCGAACACGAGATCGACGCCGCTCTCACCCGCAATGACCCGGGCTGTAGCCTCGCGGTCACCGGTCAGCATCGCTACCTTGATCCCCAGATCATGCAGCTTGCGCACGGCCGCTGCCGCCTGGGGGCGCACCGTGTCCTGCAGAGCAATCATTCCGGCGATGGTCTCTCCGGCAAGGATCAGCGATACCGTTTTGCCTTCCTGTTCGAGCTTGCTGCGCAGAGTCTTCCAGTCTTCCGTATCCGCCCCGGCAGCCTCCCCTTCCGCTTCATCCAGCAGATTCGACTTGCCGATCCTCCACAGCTGGCCGTCTATGACGCCTTCAATTCCCCAGCCGGTGACCGACTGGCTCTCTTCAATATCCCGCAGTCCGATCTGTTCCGCTTCCGCCAGCGCGACAATGGCCTCTGCCAGCGGATGCCCCGACAGCTTCTCAATGGAGGCGCTCACGGCCAGCAGCTCTTCCCGCACATAGCCTTCTCCGGCGATGAAGTCCGTGACCTGCGGGATGCCTTCCGTCAGGGTACCGGTTTTGTCAAAAGCAACGACCGAGGTCCGCGCCATATTCTCCAGATGAACCCCGCCTTTGAACAGGATGCCTTTGCGGGCGCTCTTGGAGATGGCTGACAGCATAGCGGGCATGATTGAGGATACCAGCGCACACGGGGAAGCCACGACCAGGAACACCATGGCCTTGTAGAACGTATTGCTCCAGCTCCAGTCCAGCACAAACGGCGGCAAGGTGATCAGCAGGACTGTCGCAGCCACGACAATGCGGGCATACACGGATTCGAGCCGTTTGATAAAACGCTGCGAATCCGGCACTTCGTTCTCTGCCTCTTCCACCATGCGGATGATTTTGGCGAACAGCGTATTCTCGGCAGTCTTCGTCACTTCTATATAAAGAGGGCCTTCTCCATTAACAGTACCGGCGAATACTTCACTGCCGGCAGTTTTGTCTACGGGAAGCGATTCTCCCGTGATGGAGGCCTGATTCACAGACGACTCCCCCCGGCATACCTTGCCGTCAGCAGGAACCAGCTCACCCGGACGGATCAGCAGCAGATCTCCCAGCATGAGCTGATCAATAGCTACCTCACTCATCGCGCCCTGCTCAATACGGACCGCTGTGGCAGGCTTGAGGGCCAGCAAGGCGGAGATGTCCTTCTTGCTGCGCTCCATGGTGTAGCTCTCCAGCGCCCCGCTCAGGGCAAAGATGAAGATCAGCATTGCCCCTTCATTCCAGTACCCGATTGAGGCGGCACCCAGCGCAGCGGCAATCATCAGCAGATTGACATCCAGGTCACGTTCCTTGACCAGCGTCTCCACGCCTTCCTTCGCCTTCATCCAGCCGCCCAGGGTGTAAGAGATCACATAGAGAATTACGGATAAGACCTCCGACCAGCCGCTGACGGCCCAGGCTATGAGCATAATCAGCCCGCTCCCCAGAGCAGCCTGCATTTCGGAGTTGCTGAGCATCGCCAGCGGATCGAAGCGGCGCGGTCCCGGAGTGCGGGGCTGCTGCGCCCCTCCTTGACGCGCTATGGATTTGGGCATTGATTTCGAGGTTGCTTGCATGAACAATCACCTTCCTAAATGGTTTTGGTTAAGCGCACACTTGAGAATGAGAGCCATTATTAACACCCTTAAAATGACACATGCTGCCCCGGCATCGCCGGGACAGCATGTTGAATGGGTATGGTAGTTGAGGATAATGACTGAGAGATAAATGAGAATGATAATCATTGTTGCAATAGAGCAACTATATTTCCTTCGTGCAACTTATAACTATACTATACCATGCAAAGCGTAAAAGTAAACCGGGGGCAAGCCTGAATTTGGTTGGAAACAGAAAAAAAACAATTGCACGGAGATTGCAGGTATTTGTGAACGGAGACCGTTAAATCCAGAAGGTTCAGAAAAGCGAATGAAACTAAAAACCGGCGCATACTCTAAATTTAATAACTGTACAAATTTGTCAAGCGGAGGAAATCGTATGAATCAGGCTTTTGATTATAAAAGGTATTGGGAGCAGGCGTATCAATCCGGAGAGACATCGGGAAGAGGCTCATATGGCATACTGGCTGAATTCAAGGCAGAGGTGGTCAACGGACTGATTCAACGCGAGAACATTGCCCGCGTGATTGAGTTTGGTTGCGGGGACGGCAATCAGTTGCAGTATATGAACTATAACGAGTATCTGGGAGTAGATGTATCGGTCACCTCGGTGGGGCTCTGCGCCTCCAGGTTTGCCGATGATTCCTCCAAAAGTTTCATGCTGTATACACCAGGCCTGTGGATTAACCGCGGATTCCTGCAGGCCGATCTAACCGTATGTCTTGATGTGCTGTACCATATTACGGATGAAACCGATTTTCGCAATACGCTCCGTGACATCCTGCACTCTTCGACAGAGTGGGTTGCCCTATATACCCGGCTGGAAGAAACCGAAAATTCGGGTGTCAGTACGATCCAGGACCGCAATCTGTTTCATTATTTGCTTGAATATCCCGAGTTCAACGTGCATGAGATTATTCCGCAGCGGTATCCTGATCAATCCTCGGCTGACTTTGTCATTCTGAGACGCACTCCTTCCAGCAGAGCATAAACAAATATGAGCCTGGAGGGAGATTGTTCATTTCAGCGTGGAGGCAGGTGCTGCAGCACTTCCTGAGAATCCAGAGAGAATCACACGATTCCTGAACATCCAACAAGTCCCGCCACAGCTCTGCTCCTTGCAGCTGGCGGGACTTTTGGTGTGAATGATGCATTTACATAACTTGAGTTAAAGGACAACCTCCACCTTCACCGAACCTCTGCCCGGATATGGGGGGATAACCGTTCCTTCCAGCAGTTCGCCGTCCACCCGGATCTCCCGGACGCCTGAACAGACACGGCTGTTGTTCTTCACGGTAATTTCATACTCACAGCCACGGAAGCGCCGGGTGACCGAGAAGCCCTCCCAGGAAGACGGGATGCACGGGTTAATGGACAGTCCGGCCAGCACCGGCTTGATGCCCATAATGTATTGCGTAGCAGCTACATACATCCACGCGGCCGTACCGGTCAACCAGGATACATTCGCCAGACCGAACCGGTCGGACTCCGGCCCGAACAGGTTCGAGGCATAGACATACGGCTCCGCTTTGTAGCGCCGGATTCCGGCCTGCTCCATGGCGATGTTCGGGATGAGCTGGCGGTAATATTTGTACGCCTGGTCCCCTCTGCCCAGCATACATTCCGCAATGATCGCCCAGGTATTGGCGTGGCAGAAGACGGCTCCGTTCTCCCCGGTTCCTTTGTTATAGTTGGTTAACGGATCGGCGGGATCGGGGAAGTTCGTGATGGACGGATGCAGCTTTCGGATGCCCAGCTCTGTATCGAGAATGTCGCGCACACTGTCCATCGCCTTCAGCCCCTTGTCAGGCTCAGCCATCCCGGACAGGGTCGCCCAGGTCTGGGCATTAAGCCAGATCTGGGCCTCCTCATGCTCAGCGGTACCCAGATACCGCCCGTCATCCATCACCGCCCGCCGGAACCATTGCCCGTCCCAGCCCAGCGTGTTCACGAGCGACTTCTGCTCCCCGTAGAGCCGGTCATAGTCCGCCGCATGCTCCGGGTAACCGGAGGCCGCCGCCAGATCCTTCATCCGCAGCAGCACCGTCCCGAACTGCATCGCTGTCCAGATGCTCTCCCCTCTGCCCTCACGGCATACCCGGAAGAGCTGATCATTCCAGTCCGAGCGCAGCATCAGCGGGAACCCGTTCGGCCCCAGATTGGAGACGGTGAAGTCCACCGCCCGCTTCAAATGATCATAGAGCGGCGCCTCACCGCCGTCATAGAACGGAATATTTTCCTGGAGGAATTCCGCGTCTCCGGTCTCGGCAAGAATGTCCCATACGGCCAGCGCCGTCCACAGGTGATCATCCGAATGGATGCTGGTGACCGGGTCCCAGCCCTCATTCGGGAAAAAGTAATGATTCACATGCCCGTCCTGATACTGCTGCCCCAGGAGCAGGCGGACTTTATCCTTGGCTGCTTCGGGATCGTACGGTACGACTGCCAGAAT
This sequence comes from Paenibacillus sp. FSL R7-0302, assembly GCF_038006885.1. Classification (NCBI taxonomy): domain Bacteria; kingdom Bacillati; phylum Bacillota; class Bacilli; order Caryophanales; family Paenibacillaceae; genus Paenibacillus; species Paenibacillus sp. FSL R7-0302. Next base: position 191,339 of record NZ_JBBOWB010000001.1, on the reverse strand, counting down.
ATCCTGAGCGGTATCCCGGTAGCCTACGCCCCGGAAGGTGCCGGTGGCATAATACGAAATATTGCGCGAGAAAAGGAAATTCCGCTGCGACTGGTACGGATTCCAGGTGTTGAGCATACGCTGCGCATCCTGATCCGGCAGCTCACAGCTCCAGGCCCCGAGGTAATGCTCCCAGTTCTCCTGAAGCGCCGCATAGGAACGGGTGACGAAATCCGCCTCCCGCGATTGATCGATGGCCCGTTCAATCTCGGCTTCGTTCATGGCTGTCCCGAGAAAAAAGTTCACGGTGCGGGTCTCGCCGGGCGCAAGTCTTACCCGGACCTGAAGTGCGCCGCAGGGGTCGCCTCCCAGAATCGTTGATCCAGTGCAGCCCCCCTGCTCAATCGCGGCCGGATTGGATTCACTGCGGTAGCTGCCGATGAATTCTTCACGGTCTCCGTCATACCCGGCAAGCGGTGCATCGGACATCATATAGACGAGTGGTGTTTCGTCCGGCTTGGGCTGATTTTCCACCCCGTATTTGTAGATCAGCGCTTCCTTGTCATGGTACTGCACCGACACCTGATGCTTGTTATAGCATTGCCATTGCAGCTCGCGCATGAACTCCATCATCCCAAATTCGGCGTAGGCATACACGTTCAGCTCTTTGACCTCGCTGCTATTGTTCGTCAGCGTCAGATTCCAGATCAGGGAATTCTCATAGGGCCCGACAAAATAAACCGTCTTCGCCGCCAGCTCATCCGCCTGCGCTTCAAAGCGGGTATAGCCCATGCCATGGCTGCTCCGCCACTCCTGCGCCTTCCGGAAGGCCGGCTCATACGTGGGACACCAGTAGCTGCCTGTTCCGGCATCCTGCAAGTAAATATACGGGCCGGAGCGGTCGGTGGGCAGATGGAAGAAACGGTAGCGGGTAATCCGCCAGATCTGCGGAGACTTATAGAATGATAGTCCGCCGCCCGCATGGGACAGCATGGTATGGAAGGTGCCGTTGGATAAATAGTTCAGCCAGGGGGTCGGCATATCATGCCGCTTAAACTCCACCTCCCTCGCCTCATCGTTGAAGGCAAAATACTGGTCCAGCTCATTTGTACGCGCAAGTAGACTGACCCCATAAGGCGGTTCTACAGCCTTGTTACTCTGTGCGCGGCCGGAAGGGCCTGCGGGTGGCGTGGATGATGCGGAAGGTGCGGATGATGCGGAAGGTGCGGATGATGCAGATGCTGCGGATGGTACCGGTCCATTGGTGTTCATATCGGTCTGCTCCTCTCCATTGATCTTGCTCATTTGGGCTCCACCTCGTCCATTGTCAGGCGGAACTCCAGATCATTCATATACGTGCCGTCTGTATTCAGGAAAACCATGCCGAAGGCGATATCCTCCTGCGCTCCCCGGACGATGGCGATCAGGCGGTTGATCCCGCTGGCCAGCGTAATCTCTTGTTCAGGCTCCGGCACCAGCCTGCCATTCATATAGATGTCAAAAGCGCAGGCCGAGTTCACCCGGAGTCTGCCGGTTCTCGTTCCGCCCGGCTTCCCGCTGCCTGCGGCTGCTTCGGTTGCATCCGCCGTCTCCGGCAGATGCACGAAGCAGCTCAGGAACAGGGGCCGGCCCTCCGGTGCGGGGATGAGGAAGGTTCCGTCTGCGCGCCGTTCTTTTTTCTTCATCCAGCCATATAGGCCTTCCCCCAGATTGTTCAGAGAGAATTCGGGGTCGGTATAGTAGTCCTTCATCGCCTCGTAGTCGGTATGCGGCGGACAGAACAGTGTCATTACGGCCTCCACCGCCCACTGCGCATCTCCCTTGTCATGAAGCAGCAGCTCATCGGCAAAAGCGGCTCCGAGATTGCCGAGCAGGCGCGTGTAGAGCCTGAGACTCTTGTCGCTATCCGGGTCGGCGAGCAGCTGCGAGCAGAGGATCTCTCCCGCTCCGGCCGCCTGCCGGATCACAAAAGCTCCCGGGGCAGCCGCCTTCCTGCGGTTCAGCTCGACCAGAGCCAGCCTGCTGTATTCCGACGTATGCTGTCCGGCGAAATAGTCCTTCCAGGCTGTGCCTTCGACGCTGGTGCACAGCACCTCAGCGCCCGGCACCTCCAGCCTGTAAGCGGCCAGCTCCCGGTTGACGACATCCCGGGGCGAGAGATGCACCTTATCGAAGCCGAACAGGTCGACCGGGCTGATGCCCTGCACGGCGGCGTGCGCATAGTCCGCCGCCAGATGATACGTCCCGTGCGGCGCAATGCGCACGGGAGCGTCCAGCAGGCGGGCGAGTGCCTCCTGCCCGCCGGGCTCGGCCGGCAGCACCAGCACGCTGCCGCCGGCCAGGGCCGCCTGGCGCACGGCTTCCGCCGCGCCCGGCGTGCCCAGCAGTGCGGCCTCCACGACGAGGAGGCCGGGGGTCAGGCCGGACAAGCCTGCGGCGCTGTCCAGGCTCTGGCCCTTCAGGCGGAGCTTGCCGAGCAAGGCTGCCGCCGGACTGTCGCTGCGGACCCAGACCGCAGCGGATTTTGCCGCGGCTGGCGCAGGCGCGGATACGGTAGCCGGCGCGGCGTGCCGGGCTGCGGCGCTAGCCTTGACGGCGGCGGCAGCGATAGCCCCGGCGGCGGTAGCCGGTGCGGTAGCCGCCGCAGTAGCCGCCGCAGCGGCGGAGGGCCCGGATATGGCGGCAGATGCCGGGGCTGCCGCGCGGCCCGCATACTGCAGCAGGCTGCGCAGCAGCAGCTGCGCCTGGGGAACCCGCTGGAGATGGTCCATGATCTCCAGCTGATTCGCCAGGAGCATGCCCGCACCGCTGCGGTATTCCAGCAGCGGCGACCACAGATCGCCGCCGTCTCCGAAGTCCCCTGCGCTGCATTCCAGCAGCAGGGTGAAGTCGCCGGTCACCGGCTTCTCGAACGCCGCCCGGATGATCGGCAGCGGCCCGTCCTCGCGCAGCTCCTCATGCCAGTACATCAGGTCCTCCGCGCCTAATCCCCGGAGCACCGGATGCCCGTAATCCCCGCTATGTGCGCGGATGAATTCCCGGCGGGTGAGCGGCAGCCTGCCGGGAGAGAGATGAAGCTGCTCCAGCAGCAGCAGCCGGCCCCCCCGCTGCACGAATCCTCTCAGCCTCCGGTCCAGCGACCCGTCCTGATCCTCCACCTTGCTGCCGACAATCAGCAGGGTTCCGGCCGCAAGCTTATCTACAGCTTCCGGTTCTGCCCGGACCAGAGCGGGCACCAGCGCGTGAATCGCCTGGAAGTCCCGGTCAGAGCCGATGTAAGCTGCTGACAGGGCGATCTCTACCGGCTCTGTCCGGCAGCTCCCGGACAGCAGGCGGTAGCTTACCTCAAGCTCATGCATCAGCTCGCCGCCATGGAACAGGCGGGCGGACAGAGTGGCTTCTCCTTCACCTACCGGTGCGCCTACTCCTGCTCCCTCTCCTGCTCCAGCTCCTTCGCCATGGACTGCCTCCGGCATCCACTCCAGCCGGATGCTCTGGCGTGCAGCAGGCTCATGCCGGAAGCGGAAGGTCTCGCTGTGCACCCTGCGCCCGCCCTGCATGACTTCACATTCAATCAGTACTTCCTGCGCTGACAACGTATCGTTATAGACATCGAAGCTGCGGGAGACCCGCGCATCATCGAAGAAGCAGCGGTTGTATTCCGCAGCAATCAGCGTGACCGGCTTGAAGGCCGCGGCCATAATGGCAAAAGCAGGATTAGGCCTGTAGACCGGATACTCCTCCGGCAGCAGCCCGTTGTTCAGCGAAAGCGAGTAGGCCGGAATCACAGCAGGCTTGGGGCCGGGTGTGGTCAGGTCGGCCTGCGGCAGCTTCAGCTCCTGCTCCGGCATCGCCCGCATGAAGTAATGGACAAAGTTAAAGGTAGAGATGCCTGAGACGCCCTGCCGCCGTGCATATTCCACGAACAGCCGCTCCTTGTGGGCCAGCCCGGCAGCACTGGCATCCGAATCCTTATATACCTCCATTCCCGAGTACATGCTGCTGTTCTGCGGACAGATGTACCACCACCCGCCATGCTCGCCGAAGGTGAGCGGAACCTTCCGGTCCCACTGCGCGATCGTGCCGTCAATATTGTAGTGACGGCTCTCCACCTCGGTCTGCCGCCTGGAGACCAGGCGATTGTCCCCTTCCACCATGACCGGGCGGGTGGCATCCAGCGCCTTCATCAGCCCGATCAGGCCGGGGATATGCTGCTTGTAATGATCCCGTCCGTCCACCCAGCGCATCTCGTTCTGCACGCTCCACAGAATGACCGAGGGGTGATTCTTGTCCCGCTGCACCAGCCGCTGCACATGCTCACGGCAATTGTCTATAAAGTCGGGATGGGCGGCATCCATGCTTTTGCTGGAACCGTAGATGGCCGTCTCATCGACAATCAGCATCCCCTCCTCATCGGCAATCCGCAGATAATCGGAGGGATACGGCTGCGCATGCAGCCGGATGCTATTAATGCCCGCCTGCCGGCACATCCGGTACCAACCCCGGATATAGTCCTCTGTCTGCTGGGCCGCCCCCTGAAAATGCCAGGAGTCCCCCCGCAGATTAACGGGAATCCCGTTCAGCATAAACTGCGGCCCCTCGCACCAAAACTCCCGGAAGCCAAAGGTCTCGCTCCGGCGGTCCAGAACCACATCGCCCGATTGAAGCACAAGCTCCAGCTCATACAGGACAGGAGAATCCGGGCTCCACAGCATAGCCTCCTGCCAGGGCAGGCTGAATGCCGCTCCGCCCCACACCCGGCTGCCGGTATTGCTGCATAACTGCCGCCCGGCAGCATCCTCCGCAGGGCGGGGCGCTACTGCTGCTTCCGCTTCAAGGACGGGCAGCGAACGAGCGGCCGCCAGCGGCTGCGGCCGATTCGGCGGCTCTGCCAGCGCGGACAGAACGCCGGACTTCCGCTCCCTGACATGCAGGAGCACCCGCAGACCTTCCGGTAAGGGACCCTCTTCTGTGCCGCTTATCAGGGCATCCACTTCCAGCCTTCCCTGCCGGACAGAGGTGCGGATCGTAAGATCCTCCAGCGATACTGGCGGATAGGCCTCCAGGAAGACATCCTGCCAGATGCCCCGGGCGATTCTGCCGAACCAGGAGCCGGAGAGTCCGGTGATTTTGGTCTCCCCGGAGGGAAGCACCGCCGTGTCGAAGCTGCCGCAGACCACATGCAGATGCTGCTCCCGGCCGGGCTTCACCAGCGCGGTGATATCCAGCCGCAAGGGCAGGAAGCCGTCCTCCCAGAGTGCAATCCGCTCGCGGTCCAGATAGATTGCCGCTTTTTGCATAATGCCCTCGAACCGAAGTACAACCCGCTGCTCCAGCATCGTCTCCGGCACCTGAAAGCTGCGGTGAAGCACCCCGGCTTCGGCTGCATTCCATTCCTCCGGGTAGCTGTATACATCAAAGGGCTGGAAATTATGGTCGGCGACTTCGCCGAATTTGCTGCCCGAAGGCGCAGTATAGCTGTAGCGCCAGCTCGATGGAACCTGTATTTTGCGGGCCTCGTATTGCAATCTCTCCGGAAGGGCACGAGTGCGCGGCTGGTCATAGAGCGGCATGAAATCCCACTCGCCATTGAGACATATGGATGTACGTAACATATTCATTCTCCTTTTCCTGTATGGGGGCGTGGGATGGCTAGGACGAGCACAAGCTTTTTCCAAATGGCCTGGTCCGGCTGCATCCCACTCCATTTCCTGAAATGCGGGTCCATCACCTCACCCCAGTTCTCCGGCCGGAGATTCGTGGCAAGCTTCCCGGCGTACGGGGCAGGCTCCACCGTTGCAGGCAGCTCGGAATAAAAGAACAGCAGGTTCTCATGCAGCCCGATAATCCCATATTTGTCGCCGTCCCCCGGACGCTCCTCCTGATACTGATAATGGTGATACACATAGCTTGCGACCTGCTCCGGCTTCAGTGCCGCCACTCTTCCGTAGGGGGTTCCCGCCGCATGACTGCGCTTCCAATGCTCTGCGGAGACCGGCTGCTGATAATGGAAAATGTCCATCATAGGCACCCACAACCGGGGCTTCTCCCCTCCCGGCCACTCCTTGAGCATCTCTGCCGCACCCTGAAATAACTGCTCCGGCCCTACCTCCCGGCTAGTGCACTCATAGTACAGAAACAGCTCCTGACCATCCTGAAAAATACTCAGCCGTTCAAGGTCCAGCCTGTCCATGCGTTCATTCAGTAACTGGGTCTGTGCATCCCAGAACGCAGATGGATTAGCATCCTCCCTGCACTCGGCTCTATATAAACAACGCTGCATCGTGTCCCTCCAACCTTATGTCATCTACCCTTCTAGAGTAACGTATCCGGCGGGCCGCTTCCTTGACGATCATGCCCTTCTTTAGCATAATAACGACATGCGAAAATGGAGCTATAAACTCCATGTGATGCGGCAGCGGAATCCGGCTTACTCTCAGCGCAATGCAGATGGCCCGGCGATGGTTGAGGAATGAAGGAGGGGCTAGTTACGGGAGATAGTTACGGGAGAAAAATGAGATGCTGATCGAGGCTTGCCAACGGTGGCGTTGGGGGCACATATACACTTCGCTCGTGCGCCAATGGAGGATTTACGGGGATGTGGTGTATTTGTACCCTTCATTCGCGCACCAACGGCGGATTTCCGGAAATGTAGTGTATTTATACCCTTCATCCGCGCTCCAACGGCGGATTTACGGAAATGTAGTGTATTTATACCCTTCATTCGTGGATCAACGACGAATTTCCGGAAATGTAGTGTATTTATACCCTTCATTCGTGGATCAACGACGAATTGGCGGAAATATAGTGTACTTATACCTTTCATCCGCGCTCCAATGGCGGATTTACGGAAATGTAGTGTATTTATACCCTTCATCCGCGCTCCAACGGTGGATTAGCGGAAATGTGGTGTATTTATGCACTTCATTCGCGCTCTAACGGCGGATTGGGAGATTGGGGGCTTGGGCTTGGGGTTGGGGTTCGCGGGTTTGCGGGTTCGCGGGTTCGCGGGTTTGCAGGGTTGCGGGTTGCGGGTTGCGGGTTGCGGGTTCGCGGATTGTCCCAATGTAGTGTATTTACAACAGCGCCTCCGAACATAGCACACGAATAAGACGGCCAGGTTCCCCGGCCGTCTTATTACACACCTAGTAGCTCCACCAACTATCCCTATAACCAACTATCCTTCTAGCTGTTCCATTGCGCCCGCTAACGCCATGCATCCATGATCCTACCCCTCCCCATCACTATCACTATCACCATCACGCAGAGGACTGCCCTGGGCTTTGCGGTATTCGCCCGGCGTGATGCCTTCGAGCTTCTTGAAGACGCGGATGAAGGACATGGGGTACAGATACCCCACGCGCTCCGCGATGCTCTGCACTGGTTCGGAGGTTCCGGTCAGCAGGCGCTTGGCCTCCTCCATGCGCAGGCGGGCCAGATAATCGACGAAGTTCTCGCCGATCTCCTCCTTGAAGATCCGGCTTACCGTCTTGGTGTTCATGGCGAAGCTGTCGGCAACATGGGTCAGGGAGAAGTCGGGGTCCGCGTAATTGCAGCCAATGTATTCGCGCACCTTATTGGCGAGTGTGTACTGCTCACGGTTCATCCGCAGGCTGCGCAGCGCCTCCTCCATCTCCTCCAGCGAAGAGACCAGTTCCCCGTGCAGCTCCTCAATCCATTCAAAAGACTCCGGTGAATGCGGAATGCCCCGCAGCCGTCCGTTATTCCAGATCCCCTTCATCTCCGGCGGCAGCTCCTGCATCTCCCGGGACAGCCCGGTCTCCAGCAGCCTCAGCAGCCGGACGATATCCTCCTTGGAGTAGTTGCCGCCTGCCAGCAGCTCGAAAATCCGCTCGATCAGCGGCTTCCACTCTGCGTTCCCCAGCCGGTACAGCTGGGGAACGGCACCGATGGCCTGGACCAGCACATCCATTCCTTCAGCCGGAGGCAGCGGGCTTCCGGCAGGCGCCGCATAGACGCGGCCCGGGCCAGCGGTTATTTTGCGGTCCAGCGCCCCCAGGGCCTGGCGGTACGCACCCGATAAGCCGCCGAGACCGGCGGCAGGTCCGCTGATGCCGAAGGTAGCCGTGAACTTGAGATGCTGCTTCACCCAGGAGCAGGCACTCTCGGCAATCATTAGGGCCTTCTCCGCCGCACCATCAGCGTTCTCCCCGCCCGCAGAGCGGCGGAACAACAGTCCCAGACGGCCCGGTCCGATCCACTCAGTCCACAGGGACACCCCTTCCTTCTCGGAGATCTCCTGAATCACACTGCGCAGAGTGAATTTGAACAATGCCTGATCCCGTGCCGAGTAACCTGCGGCAAAAGCCTCATAGAAATCAATCTCGGCAATGCCCACCACCGCACCTGCGAATTCACCGTCCATCCCGATCCGTTCCGCTTCCCTGACCCAGTTATCCGCCGACATCTGGCCGCTGTTCTCCAGCAGCTCCTTGAATAACTGATTCCGCCTGTGCAGAATCCCCTCGGCCTGCTGCTGCTCATAGCTGTTGGTCTGCTCGATCAGGCTCTCCAGCGCATGGCCGATGAAGGCAAATTCGTCGCCTTCCTTGCTCTGCGGCTTCCAGCCGAAGGAACGGTCCTCTCCGAACCTGTAGATCCGGCTCATGACCTGCTCAATCGGACGGTAATTCCGGTGGCTGATATAGGTCATGGCCGCAATCCCGCCAACGACAGCCGCAAAGCCCAGAATTGCCCAGATATTGGAGAAGGCCGACAGCAGCGAGAAGGCCTCCGCCCGCGCCATTCCAACCTTGATCGTCCAGCCGGTATAGGGGGACATCCGGCTAACCGCCCGATCCTGAACCTGCGGGTCAGAACAAGTATCCGCACCTGCAAAAGCACGCCCTCCGGCATCCTTCAGACAGATTTCTGTATTCGCCATGTTCATATCCTGAATCAGCGCCTGCAGAGATTCCTTGCGCACATTAATGACAATCAGCCCCTGCTCGCCGGAGAAGTAAGGCACCTGCTCCACAAGTGAAATGACCGATTTCGGCCGGTCCTCCCCGGAGAAAAGCTGCAGGTCACGGATTCCGCTCCAGGTATAGCTGGGGGCATTTCCCATCGCAGTCTCAATAAAGCTGCGGTCCCCGAAGTCCGTCAGGCGGGAGGCGAAATGCTGCATCAGCACCTTGCCGTCGGCTGCGCGGTACAGATAGACCGAATCAATCATCGGCAGCGGCGACATGAAATCGAGCAGCACCTCCGCGACCCCGTAATCCTGATAAGGGTCAAGCTTCCCCGGCCGGTCGAAATAACTGCCAACCTTCTCCTCCAGCAGCAGGCTTTTGATCGTGGTGGTCTCCAGGTTGCGCAGGGTGGTGTCCACAATCTGCAGCACATTTTCCGCGTACACGCCGTTTGCCTGAGCCGTCTGTCTCTCCATCGCTTCATTTAAGGTCAGGAAGAACAGAATAATGAGGCAAAATACTACGGCAAACAGGATCGGCAGGTAGGAAAGAATCAGTCGGTACAGCCATTTCTTATGCATCGGTGTCATCCCCTGTAAGTCCAGATGTTGGCTATCTCATTAATGATATGGGCTGCGCACCCGGATTCATAAGCTTATGCTGTCAATATCCCAGCTCTGTGCTCGCATTGCGGGAGACCAGCCCGAAGTACCCTGCTTCACCAATCGCCCCTGCGGCGGTGTCCAGATAATTAAAGATCTGCACCCCGTTAACCTTCAGGATCAGACGCACACCCCCGGATTCTTGAAAAGCACCCAGCTGAACGCGGCTCTGCACCCCGAAGGTGATCGCCGTATTCGGAATCGCCGGCCCGTCGAGGCTGGTCAGGCCGTCAATCTTGCCGTAGATCACGGTTCGTACCCCCTCGTTGAAGCGGTGCAGCTCGATGCCCGATGTCCCTATGACCACCAGATACATGCTGCCGGTGCTATAGCTCAGCTCCTTGCTCTGGTTATTGAGCATCAGGGCGTACCAGTTGGAGGAGGCCGCGCTGTCATTGATCTTCATTTTGAAATCCAGCAGCTCATTCTGATACTTGCGGTTCTGGTAGATGATATGCCCTCCGGGGGCCCTCAGCGTAAGGCTGTCTTGCCCGGTCTCCTTCAGCCCGTTCGCCGTTGCCGATACGTACCAGCCATCAGGGTCTTGCAGTTCCGCCGTCAGGGGATGTTCGTATTGGCTGACCTCATTCCATACCTTAACCTCATATTGCCCCTGAGTCACGGTGCCCAGATATTCGGCCGATAACGTGAGGGTGGCCGAGCCGGTCTGATGCCCCGTCAATAGGCCGGTGCCGCTGACGCTGACGATGGAAGGATCGCTGCTCGTATAGGTGACTTCTTCCAGCTCCTCGCGGTTGCCGAACAGCGTCTCGCCGTAAGGCTGCAATTGCAGGCCGGTGCCTTCACGGATATACGCCACATTGCCGTCATGCCCCTCCAGGCGGACCGTGGCTAAGGTATCGCCCACGTATACATCCGTTGTGATTGTCCGCAGAATGGAGCCGTTAATGATGTTCACGATAAGCTTCGTCTGTCCCTGGGCCAGTCCGGTGACCACGCCCGAGCTACTAACCGAGGCTACTGCCGGATTGAGAATGCTGTAATAGAAGCTGCTGGTTTCCTTGCCCAGCGGCTGGTCTTTGCCGTTCATGGCACGGACGGAGACCTGTCCGCTGCCGCCTGCGGCCAGCTTGAGCGGATCAAGCTTCCAGCGGCTGACCTGCCCTTCTGCTGCAGAGGCATATTCCGGCTCCAGCCCGGCCCGATCAATAATCGAGCGTGCCGCCTGAGGCCACTCTGCATCCGGCTGGACCGTATTGTCCGCAAACAGAACATTGCGCCCGTTGTTGGTATAGCCGTCTGTAGTTGTATAGTTGTTCACGAAATCTACATCATGGATGGTCGGCACATAGGCCATCGCCCAGCGGAGCGGGGAATGCCACAGCGGCGTATCCTTTAGGTCGATCACATTGTGCTCAAATTTCCAGTAGGCGGAGCCTTCATCCGTGTACAGGGCGGAATTGCCGTCCATCTGGTTGCGGATGTAGTTGCCGCTGACCAGATTTTTGTCCTCTGCGGTGGCTCCGGTAGGTCCGAGACTGTAGATGGCGCCTCCGTCACGCAAGCCCATTCCCATGAGATCATAGATCAGGTTATCCTGAATCTTCACGTTCCGGGTAGCGGCATCGAACAGCTTATCCCAGCCATATCCGATATGCGTTCCGCTGTAGGGCAGATTGTACATTTCATTATGGCTGATGTCCATATCTACCGGATACCCCGCAGATACGGCGGATGCCGATTTGTAGTCAATCCCGATATCATGAATCACATTGTTCAGCACATCATTATTCTTCATCAGCAGCCTGGGGTCTGCCGGATGATAGATATTCCGGTCGGTGGAATTCGGCTGTCCCACGTTCAGCGCACTGCCCGAAATATCATAGAAGCGGTTGCCTTCCACCAGGCTGTTCTGAACGCCGTTCTGCATACGCAGGGCTGTAATGCCCAGCTTGGTGAATTGATTGTTGCGGAAATTCACCGTATTGGCCAGCTCCAGCATCACCGCCGCATCGGTCAGCTCATCGGGGATCGACGGATAACGCAAATGGTTGTTCTGGGAATCGGAGTGTCCCGCTGCTGTACTCGGACGGTTCCAGGTGGTGTACATGAATTTCAGGCCTTCAAAATTCAGATTGCGCACCGGCTCGCCGGCCGATCTGCCATAGACTGTGGCGAGCTGCTCCAGTACAGGAACCACAACCCCGGCCGTGGACAGATTCTCCCAGGCACGCGGTTTGTAATACAGCATACCTTCATTCCGGTTATAGTACCATTCCCCGGCCTCATCCAGCAGCTCCATAGCATTCTCGTAATAGACGGGTACAGTCGCCGAGGTTAATCCCCGGTTAAAGACCGCGCTCCGGCCCGGCTCCTGCAGGACTATCTGTGCTTTGCCGCCTGAAGCGGTTACCGACTCTACCTTAATCCGGGAATTCGTCCACAGCTCATTGAATACCAACTCCATATCGGACGTATTGCTCCACCCGGCCAGCTCCGTATTATCCGAGGTATAGCCGGTTGCCGTCTTCAGCGGATTCACGAGTCCCGCTGTGCTCCGGGCCCGGACTGCCCGGATACCATCCACGAACAGCTGCCTTGTCTGAAGGCCGGTTCCGACATTCGCCCGGTAGATGCCCTTAGCGCTGTCGAACACCGTCCAGCCTGTGACGGACCGCCCGCCGCTGATGGCTGCCTGCTCCCCGGGATAGCTGCGGTAGGTGACAAAATAGCCGTTCGTCCCCGAATCCTCCGGTGTGAACTCCAGCGGTTCCGTCAGCGTGTAGGTCCCTTCCCGCAGATTGACGATGATATCAGCGTCCATATCCTCATTCAGCTGCCGTACCTCGGCCTGCGCCCGGGCAATCGTCCGGAAGGGCGAGGCTTCCGTGCCGTCATTGTTGTTGTCGTCCCCGCCCGGAGCGACATACAGCTCCTGTCCGGTCGTCCGCCCGGTGACGGTGACATCCGTCTCGGCCCGGACGCTTCCGGTCTCATCCGTGACGAACACGGTAGTTGTTCCGGCGCTTACCCCCGTCAGCTCTCCGTAGCGGTCAATCACGGCGATGCTCTCATCCTCCGTTCCCCACAGGATGCCTGTATCCGTATTGTCTTCCGGTGTTACTGTTGCCTGTAACAGCACACGGGAGCCTGCGGGAACCGCCCGCTGAAGCGGAGCCAATACAATATCCGTGATCGGATCTTCGTAGACGGCTACTGTCGCAGTGACGGCCGGAAGCTCCTCATTCGGCTGGGCTGTCACCACGGTCGTTCCCTGACGGATGCCTGTGACCAGGCCGTTGCCATCCACGGTAGCGACCTCCCCGTCGCCGGAAGACCACACAGCCGTCTGATCTGTAGCATCCGCAGGAGTGAACTGAAGAGGCAAGGACAGCTTCTCCCCCCTTCGCAGCCCGTAAGACTGCTGGGTGAAGGCTGCACTTACCGCCTGTTTGTATCCGCTTACAATAAAATTGTCAAAGCCTATCTTCCCTGTGCTGTCTTTATAGAATCCCATATAGAAGGAGGTTAACGCCCCTCCCTCGGCCATCGGCTCCTTCGTCAGCAGACGGTTGCCGTCAATGGACAGATCGAAGGTGTGGCCGCCGCCGTCGAGCGACAGGCGCACCTCATGCCACACGCCTGCCGATACCGGCAGGACGGAGGTCCAGGAGCCGGCCCCTTTTTTCATATAGCTGAACGCCCCGTTGTTAATGGCGAACTTCACCAGCGGAACGGACCCGCTCTGCGGGGTGGGCAGGTAGATCACCGCTCCGGTCTGCTCGGCTCTGAACGAATAGCTGAACATGCTTCTATACGTCACATCTGTAACAGATTTGCTGATGCTGTAGCTGCTGGCAAGCTTGCTCGTTTGCTCTAGCTCCAGCAGCTTGCCGGGATACCCCTCCCAGGCCTGCACCCCCACACTCACTCCCTGGGGAGGTGTCTTGATCGTCCATCCGGCCGGCTTCGCACCGGTGCTATACGTCTCAAAGGTCTCTTGCAGCCTGTAATCACTGTCCGCCCGGGCAACAGATCCAAGGTCTGCCGGGAAAAGGCCCAGCAGCAGAACCATAATGATAGCGTATACATAAAACGGCTTTCGGCTTGATTGTCTCATAATAGCCACCTTTCCGTATGGAAGCAAGTATAGTGTTCCGGTAGAGCATGTTCGATGTGGACATTCAGAGATAGTTGTATTCTGTACATTTAAAAACCGCGAAACGGTAGAATCTGCTCAGCTAACTGTAGTCTGTACAACTAAATCTGCCCCATGGGGTGAGAATCCGGGGGCAGATGGGAATTTAATTGTACGAAATACAGCTAAACGGATATTTGGCGGTACAGCGGACGATTTAGTTGTATGGAGTGCAATTAAGCCTACTGCTTCCGTCTGCCCCTTAATCGGGACACGGCAAACCCTGCGGCTGCCCGCTTGAAATGCGTGGCTTGGTTAAGTTGGTTAAGGGGCGTACGGATCAACGTTGAGCTGAACCGGCGGCTGGTGGCCCGCAGTCAGCACAATGCTCCGCACTAAGGCCCACGGCTCGCGCGGCACCTCCCGGTCATCCCTCAGCGTATCCTCAACCGTCACCGTATCGAGCAGCTTCTGGATGTCCGCTGACTCCGCAGCTTCGTCCAGACATACCACCGCCCAGCCTGCTTCCAGGCGGGCCTGCGCCAGCATCGAGCCGCTGCCGGAATAAAGCACCTGGCGGAGCTTGATTCTTCCCTCCTCGCGAACAACAGTGACAGGCAGCGGGGCTCGGGCACCTGCCCCGGCAGCAATGCCTTTGAGCGCCGTGACCGCCACCGCACAGCCCGGATAACGCAGCACGAGCCATTCCCGGTCCCCGGCGGCATTCACTACCCGCTCCACCTCACCGTCATAGCGGTGGATGACCCATTCATCCGCGATCTCCGCGGCCCGGTTATGCAGCCGGGTCATCGAGCGGACCACCACCAGCGTATTCGCCTGCTGTGCGGAGCGCGTCTCCACCTCCGGGTACAGCGGCTCGGCGAACAATGCAGGCATCAGATAGGCGCTGCGGTATTCCTCCGCCGGATGCGTCCGCACGACGGCGGAATCATCCACGTACCACCGCAGATAGGATACCTGCTGATCCCTCACGCTGAAGCTGACCGGGAAGCTCTGCCAGCCCAGTCCCCAGGTGGGATGCTGGTAGCTGCCCGGCATCACCGGGAAGCGGTTGATGCTGCCCAGCCGGATACGCTGCCCGATCCAGGTATAGGCACGCGAGGCATCGAAGATCCGCTCCTCACGAATCCGCGGTACCGGCAGCGCGGCCGGGGTGTTCTCCCGTGGCTGCAACTCCTCCGCAAACAGGAGGAACCCCGCCAGGTCGTTAAGCGAGAAGGTCTGCTCCGCCAGAGCGCTGACCCCCGTCACACCGGCAACCGTCCACAGCAGGCTCTGCCGCCAAGTCTCTCCCCGGAAGTTATAGCTGCGGATTGAGGGAACGAATTCCTCCCCGTCATGGAAGAGGAGCAGCTGCTTCAGGACATCCATCTGCATGGACAGCCGCCCGGCCAGCTCACGGTCATGCTCCTGCAGCACAGAACAGGCAATGCTCAGCGCGTTCATCATCACCCCCTGATAGACAAGGCTGATATTCTCCCCCCAGCCCCAGCCCCGGCGGGCCGTATATTCCTCCCACCTCTTGAAATAGGCGGTTGCCGTCTGGAGATAAGCAGGTTCTCCGAGAAAGTGGGCCACCGCCAGCAGCATCGCCCCGTCGCTCATCGTCTTGTTCGGGTAGAACAGCTCCGGGTTCCGGCATTCCCTGGAGAACCAGGCCGCCGCATGACGGAACATGCGCTGCATGCTCTCCAGATGGCTGGCCGGGAAGACGCCGGGACTGCTGAGACGCACCGCCACCAGCGGCATGAGAATGAAGAAGGCCGCATTGGAATCCTGAATCACACTCTCCTCCCGGTACCAGAGGAATCCCCCGTAATCCGGATGCTCCGGGTCAGTGAACTGGAGTGCTGCAATCGCTTCCAGAATCTCCAGTCCCGCCGCTTCATCCAGCCGTCCCAGCAAGGTGCCGTACGCATAATATCCGGCCGAGAACCGGGCCTCATGGCAATACGCCAGCTGAGCAGCCTGCCGGGTATGCCCGGGCCGGTCATAGCGGACCAGCCCGGCCTCCACTACACTATCCGCCAAGGCGGCGGTATAGCTCTTTTCTAGAATCTGTCTCACCTCATGATTCAACGCTGCCCGCCCCCTGTGCTTGTATTCATCTGTTACTCCACCTCACTCAATTGTTTGCCCATCTCATAAATATCCTTCAGCATAATGGCATCCGCTTTATGGTCCTGATACCAGGAAGCATAGAATTCATCGACCTTGGTTCCGCCTGCCTTCTCCCAGACGCCCTTGGCTTCTTCAATGAACTGGTCCACCGAAGCCGGATCGGAGCTGACGATGGCCTGCATGGCCCGGTCGAGAATCGTTTTATTCGCATTGGTGTTGATCTGAGTCAGATCCTGCGGCAGCAACGGGAGGAAGGCCTTCTGCGTAATCCCGACAATCGGGCGGTCCGGGTTCATATACAGCTTCTCAGCCATTTCATAGATTGCGATAAAATCCTGCTCCGCCTTTGTAGGATTCACCTTGTTCTTCAGCCCGTAATTCTTGCCGATCAGCGGGGTGAGCATCCCCATATCGCGGTTGTACTCCAGTTCCTTCTTGTTCTTCTCCGGGTCGATTACCTCTGCACGGCCATCGGCGGTTTTCTTGTAATGCACACCTTCAATGCCGTTCTGGATCGTAGTGGTGTACTGCTCCGTAACCATGAAATCTATCATTTTTATTACAGACTCAGGGTCCTTGGCCGCTGCATTCACCATACCGGTCATCTGAATCGGAGAAGTCAGGGTCGGGCTGAACTGGCCGAATTCTGTCGCTGGCAGGGCAATCGGGATCACCTCAGCCTCCGGAGAGTTCTTCTTGAGCGTCTCATACGTGCTGACATCAGCCCCGTTGCCGCCGTAAATGCCCAGCTTGCCGGAGATCCAGTCCTGCTTCTGCTTCTCGCCGTTCTTATCGGTCACGAAGTCCTTATCCACCACCCCGGCCGCATACAGCGCCTTCTGGAAGGAGACCGCCGCCTTGATCCGGTCCCAGTCATGCACAATCTTGTCGTTCTCCAGCACCCAGGGATACTGGTCTTCGCCGAACAGCGTGAACCCGGTGCCGAACATGTTGTTCAGAATAATGCCGGCCACGAAGCTTAGCCCGGTTCCATACGTGTCCGCTTTGCCGTTGCCGTCCGGGTCCTGCTCTGTGAAGGCTTTCGCGACCTTCAGCAGCTCCTCCGGTGTGGTGGGCACTTCCAGATTCAGCTTCTTCAGCCAGTCATTGCGGATAAACAGATAATGCTGCGGGCCGAACTGGACCGGACGCCCCACCGTATACAGCTTGCCGTCCGCCATGGTGCCTGCCTTGCGCAGCGCCGGATATTTCTCCAGCATCGCCTTATATTCTGTACTGCTGCTGTCAATCAGGTCATCCAGCGGCAGAAGCTGCTTCTGGTTATAGAGCTGGCCCTGGTAAGCGGTATCAAATTCAAAGATCAGGTCGGGGGCCGACTTCGACGCGAACAGCACATTGAACTTTTGCAGGGATTCGAAGCGCGGAACGGTAACGTATTTGACGTTCACCGGCCCGTTCTCGTTTACCCACTTCGTCCAGCGGTTGTCGCTCATTGTCCCCTCTTCTGCGGGTACCGAGCCGCGGTCATACAGCGAGACGGTGATGGTCCCGCGCTTCCCGGAGCCCTCTCCCTTGTCTGTTCCCTGCGTGGCGGCATTATTGCCGCCGCAGCCTGTAACCGCGATGGCGAGCAGCAGGGAAGCTGCACCGGCAGCGGTTGTTTTTCTTAGCCGAGGTGATGTGTGCATATGATTATGACCCTCCTATAATGGCGTTCTTGTACTTGCAGGTATGGTGCAGCAGGGGTCAGCCCTTGATGGCACCGATGGTTACGCCTTTGACAAAATAACGCTGCAGCAACGGATACACGATCAGCATCGGAATGACCATCACCATAATCCCTGCGGCCTTGATGCCCTCCGGTGTAATATTGACAACCTCCTGCGAGTTCATCGTATTCAGCTCCTGCAGGACAGCCTGGCTCTTCACCATCTGCTGGATGAGCACGGTCAGATTGATTTTCTCCGGGCTGTTCATATAGATCATGACGTTAAAGAACGAATTCCAGTAATACACGCCGTAAAAGAGGCCGATGGTCGCCAGCACAGGCAGGGACAGCGGCAGAATAATACCCGCCAGCAGCCGCCATTCGCCGGAGCCGTCTATTCGGGCCGCTTCCACCAGCTCCTCCGGGATGTTCTCGAAAAAAGACCGCATGATCATCATATTATAAGTGCTGACCAGAGCGGGCAGCCACAGGGCTGCGTAGGAATCCACCAGCCCGAGACTGCTGACCACGAGATAGGTCGGGATCAGACCGCCGGTGAACAGCATCGTGAACACAATCGCCAGCGTCAGCGTACGTCTTCCGTAGAAATCACGGCGGGACAAGGGATATGCGGCGAAGATGGTGAACAGCATGCTGGCCGCCACACCGACCAGGGTAATCAGCAGGCTGTTGCCAAATGCGCGCACCACCGGCGTTCCCTCGAAGAGCATGGTATAAGAGCTTATTGTGAAATCAACCGGCCACAGGGTGACAAAACCGGAGAGCACCGCGTCCTTGCCGCTGAGGGACAGGGAGGCCAGATGGAGCAGCGGCAGCAGGCAGAGAATGCCTGCGAGCGTCAGCAGCAGATAGTTGAAGCTGTAGAATACTTTTTCACCGTTTGTACTTTGCATAGTGTCCTCCTGTTACCACAAGCCTTTATTGAAGCGCCGGGCAATGGCGTTGGATATCAGCACCAGGGTCAGTGCCACGAGGGAATCGAACATCCCCAGCGCAGCGGTCAGGCTGAACTGCCCTCCCTGTAGTCCTATCGCGTAAATATACGTACTTATAACCTCGGAGATCCCCGATACAATCGAATTTTGCAGCACGTACACATGGTCAAAGCCTACCTCCATGACCCGCCCCATGGCCAGAATCAGCATAATAACGATGGTTGGACTGATCCCGGGCAGCGTGATATGGCGGATCTGCTTCCATTTGCCCGCTCCGTCCATACTCGCCGCCTCATAGAGACTGGGGTCGATGGAGGTCAGCGCAGCCAGATAGATAATTGCATTGAAGCCCGCATCCTTCCAGATTCCCGAGCCGAGGAAGATCGAGACCCAGGACCACTCTTTGAACAGGAAGGGAAAAGCCTGGCCGGTCAGCTTCTCAACCACCGCATTGGCTACCCCGGTCTGGGCAAAGATTGTCACCACCAGCCCGCCGACAATGACCCAGGAGAAGAAGTACGGGAGGTAGACGAGAGTCTGGACCGATTTTTTGAACCACTTGTTCCTGACTTCATTTAGCATAATCGCCAGGGCAATCGGGAACGGAAAGCTGACCAGCACCGACAATATACTGAGCACCAGCGTATTGCGGATAATCTGCACCGACTGCGCCTGGGTGAACAGATTGGTGAAATTGTCCATGCCCACCCACCTGCTGCCCCATACCCCCTCATAGAAGGTATAATCCTTGAAGGCGATGACCAGCCCCAGCATGGGGGTGTATTTGAAAATCATATAAAATGCGATAACCGGAACGAACATGACCCACAGGGGGACATTATTCTTGAAGCGGCGGGTCTGCCAAAAACGTCTGCGGCTGCTTCCGGTCTGCCGTGAAGTGTCCAGACGCAGCACCGCCTCACTGCTTGTATTCGCTTTCATTACGGTGCCTCCTTTCACTTGCATGTGGTGCCTAATTGTGTGATGAATAAATGCTACGGAGCTGAAATGGCCGATTTCATGTCCTCACCATAGCCGCTTCAGCGGGTTAGGGCAATATTCAGTTTTTCTGTTAATTGCCGCTGAACCCTTATGCAGCCCGGGATTACAGGATTCCGGCCAGCTCCCGGGCCAGATTCTCACCCATCCGTATATGTCCCTCATCCCCCGGGTGAATCAGATCGCAGGACAGCCCGGCCAGGTCATCCAGCACCCGGCTTCCCTCGATCAGGCTCAGCTTGGGACGGGACAGACGCTGCACATGACTTCGCAGAATGTCGTTGAACTGAAGATCCTTCTCGGCTACTCCGCTGCCGGGGAACATGGCAAAATTGGGATACATCGTGATCACCGCTACCGGCTTCCCGGGATGTCTGCTCACCAGCTGGTCAAGCAGGTAGCCGCTCCGCTCACGGAATTCATCCGGCGACAGGTGGTCACGCATATTCACGCCCAGCTCCAGCGTCATGAATGACCAGTCCTCCTGCGCCGCAAGATAGTTGCTCATCTCCCGTTCACAATGGCAGGAGCCACTCATGCCGAGATTGACTACATCGGCAGCCAGCCGTCTTGCCGCGTGGGCAATATACGGCAGGCTGCTGTTCTCTCCATACGTGATGGATGAGCCGTAAGCAATCCAGCGTTTGCGGGGAATCTCCCCTTCCACCGGCGGGCGGAGCGGATGGCCGAAGGTCTCGATGCCGCAGACCACACAGGCATACCGTCCGAAGCAGATCCGCCATACCTCCGGCGCGAAGCCCGCTTCCATCAGCAGCCCGCGCTCTGCCATCGCCAGCCGCGGCGGCTCGCTTAGCTGGAGGGTGCGGATCGTCCCGGCCTGCAGTTCATGCCTGGAATGGAACAGCCCGCCCTTGTATACCGTTACGCTGCCATCCGTCTCCGGCAAGGTCAGTGTGACACGGATATTCGGAGCCGGTGTGACGAACCTGAGCTCGCAGCCGCCCGCTTCCCCGGCGATGAACCGGCCCCGCTCGTTCAGATGCTCCCTAACGCTGCGGGGAATGCGGCGGAGGTGCACTCCGTAGCCCGTAGCCGGCTCCAGCTCGCCAACATTATGGAAGGCAATCCGGTCCAGCCCCGGCAGCCCCTTGATGCTGGCGGAATTGAGGCTGGCGGAATTATACATGCTTCATCGCCTCCACCAGCAGCAGGAGCGCCATGGATTGCCCGTAGGGCATCGGGCAGACCGGAATCTCCCGGTAGTCCTGAAGCGTAGCACCCATTCCCGTGCCGTAGGAGACACCCTGCACCACCCCGTCCTCATCGATCTGGTCCAGCACGTAATGAAGGGCTGCCATTGCAGGCTTGCGGCAGTCCTCAGGCAGCAGTCCCTGCCGCACCGCCTTCAACATGCCGTAAGCAAAGGCAGCGGTGGCCGAGGTCTCCAGATACGAGCTGCTGTCGTCCAGCAGGGTATGCCATGCACCTTCCGGGGCTTGCAGCTCCGTCAGCTTGCGTACCTGCCGCGCAAGGGAGGACAGCAGGAAGCTGCTCACCCCTGGCGGCAGCTCCACCATCTCCAGGTAATCCACCAGTCCGGCGGTATACCAGGAATTGCCCCGTGCCCACAGGGCCCGGGCAAAATGGTGGCCTCCCTCGAAGGTCCAGCCATGGAAGAACAATCCGGTCACGGGATCGGTCAGGTACTTGAGGTGGACAAGAAACTGGCGGATGCTCTCCTGAATGCCCTCCTCTTCCTTCAGCACGATCCCCATCCGGGCTACAAACAGCACCGTCATATACAGCGTGTCGTCCCAGAGCTGCCCGGTATTCGGACTGCCGGTCACCTCATGCTGAAGGCCGCCTTCCTCCGTGCGTGGCATCTCATGCAGCGCATACTCCAGCCACTCCCGGCATAGCTGCATATAATCTGCGCGCCCGGTCTCCTCTGCCAGATAGCTTAGGGTAAGCATCGGGCACATTGTATTGACGTTTTTCACGGGGATGCCCCCGTCAAGTTTGCTGTCGAACCAGCCGGTCAGGTAATGCAGAATTTCTTCCTTCCGGTTCTCACGGTAGTAACTGTACAGGGCAAACAGTCCCACCCCCTGTGGCCACTCCCAATTATCCATAGCAATAATGCCGATGGGCGCAGTCTCCTGAATCGAGCCTTTCATATTCTTCATCCGCTCAATGACACGGGCGATATGGCCTTCCAGTGCTGTTCGTGATATTGTCTCCATAATGTTCCTCCTTGTAAAATGTCCTGCTCTGAACCTGGAGCCTGAAGCGTGAAACCTGGAACCTCAAATCTGGAGCCTGATTCTTCAAACCCGGAACCTGAAGCCTGTGTAGCCTTTTCCCGGCTGTATAGCCCTGTTAGCAACCCCAGTGTAGTCAAGCGCCGCAGTATCGTCCATTAACAAGAATCTTGCTAATCGCTTTCACTTCTGGCATTGTTCATAATGGGACTGTATTCATCAGAAGGAGGAGTACATGCTCACGTTCTAATTCTGTATTGAGAAATCAGGGAGGGTAACAGGTGATGAGAATCAAGTTTGATCTTTTTCCGGGCGGTGTTACTAAAGCGCTCACATTAAGCTGGGATGATGGAAGAATCCACGACAGACGTCTGGTGGAGATCCTTAACCGGCATGGGCTGAAGGGCTCCTTCCATTTGAATTCTGGGTTCTTCGGCAATGAAGGCTATATCACTGAAGACGAAGTGGCTGCGCTCTATGAGGGGCATGAGATTTCGGCGCATACCAGTACCCATCCTTTCCTTACCATGACTCCGCGCGAGGGGATCACGGGTGAGATTCTGACGGACCGCAAGGCGCTGGAGGCGCTGGCCGGTTATCCTGTAAGGGGCATGTCCTATCCGTTCGGCAATTACAATGATCAGGTGATCGGCCTGCTGCCTGCCCTGGGCATTGAGTATTCCCGTACGGTGAATTCCCACCGCAGCTTCAGTCTGCCGGACAACCTGCTGGCCTGGCACCCTACCTGCCATCACAAGGAGATGCTGGCCCTGGGCAAAAAGTTCCTGGAGGAAAAGCCCCGCTTCTCGTATATGCAACTGCTGTACGTCTGGGGACACAGCTATGAGTTCAATGACGACGATAACT
Source organism: Paenibacillus sp. FSL R7-0302 (assembly GCF_038006885.1). Taxonomy (NCBI): domain Bacteria; kingdom Bacillati; phylum Bacillota; class Bacilli; order Caryophanales; family Paenibacillaceae; genus Paenibacillus; species Paenibacillus sp. FSL R7-0302. The sequence goes on along the minus strand of NZ_JBBOWB010000001.1, from coordinate 168,811 downwards.
GGCAGGAGCTGGAGCAGTTCGCCGCCATGATGGGCGGCCATGAAGACATTTGGTACGCGACCAACATCGAGATCGTGGACTACCTGTCCGCTGTGCAGGGACTGCGCTTCTCAGCTTCGCAGGAGATAGTGTATAACCCGTCGGCTACGGAGGTGTGGGTCTCTGTGGGGGATGAAGCCCGCCGTATTCCGGGCGGGGGAACGGTGAAGCTGGGGTAGGGATTGCTGACCACGAAGGAGAAATGTTGCACAAATTGCAAGCGTGTTGATTTCCCAAAAAAAGGGACAAAAAGGCCGCCATTTCGGGTAATGGTAAGTACGACCAAACCAAACCGAAATGAGGCGACCTCATGAATAAATATACCCCATTCTTAGCCGTTTTCAAACAAGTACTAACACCGGAAGAAGTCCAAATGGTGACCGGACAGACCGAGGACTACGAGGATACAGCAACCAAAATGACCGTCGAGTTGCTGCTCGATTACTTTGTCCAAGCCTGTTACCACAAATGGGACGGCTTCCGGCAAAGTGCCCGCTTAGGCCCAAGCGTTGACTTGCCCGAGATTCATTACTCCACGTTTTCCGGCAAGGCCGGTGAAGTCCCTTACGACATCTTCAAACGTATCTTTCAAATGCTCGTCCAGAAATGTAACCGGCAAACCCGGCGGCACCTGAATCTGCCTAAAGATCTTCTGCTTATTGACTCTACGACGATTACGGCGGCAAACTCCCACATGTCTTGGGCTCCGTATAAAAAATTCAGAGGAGGCATTAAGCTGCATGTCGCTTTTTCGCATGGGCAGCGTTCTCCCGTGAAAGTGGTCGAATCGATTGCCCGGCGCAATGACGCTCCATTTGGAGAAGTCTTGGCCGATAAGGACTACCTTTTAGTCCAGGATCGAGCGTATGGAAAAATCGGTCGATTGGATCAATATGTGCAGCAAGGTCAGTCCTTTGTGATTCGTCTGAAAGACAATCTCCATTTGGTGATGCCGCGAAAGCTTCAGCGACCGGCGGAGGGAGACACCAAAATTGTACGCGATATCACCTGTTATATTGGTCAAGGGAAATGCCAGTCCGCCCAGCGCCACCGCGTCGTTGAATTTGAAAATGACCGGGGTGAAGTCGTACGGGTCGTGACCGATTTGAGAAAAGAGTCCGCTTATGTGATCGCTGAAATCTACAAGGCCCGCTGGCAAATTGAAGTCTTTTTCCGCTGGATTAAACAGCATCTGAATGTGCCCTGTCTATTCGGAACGACCGAAAATGCGGTATATAGCCAGTTATATGTGGCCTTTTGTGTCTATGTGCTTTTAAAGTGCCTATACGATACCGTTCAACCTAAAGTCCCAACCTTTGCTCAATTGACCTTTTGGGAATTTATGCAGTATTGGCGTATGTTTAATCTTCCGCTGGAGTGGCAGGTTCAGTTTAATCTGCTCAGGCGTAAAGGTCATCCTGGCATTTTGTCCCTCCCATAATATGGGGAATCAACACGCCTGCACTAATTGCAGCTTTGATTCATTAATCCCGGGATTTTGAGAGGAATGTTGTACAAAATGCAGGAATTGTCTCGCCCATCGGTTCGGGAGATGAGAAATGCTGCATTTCATGCAACAATCCATAGTTACAGCCGACTTAACGCGGGGAATGTTGTATTTAGTGCAGGATTTCGGCTACAGCAGCCGGTTAGTTCAAAGGTACACTGTGGTGCGGTAACTCCCTGCTATATGCAGCACAATATAACCCGATTCCGCCGCAGCCTGAATGGCTGGTGGAATCGGGTTATTGTTATAGTAGAGTCACTTAGGCACTGATAGTTGTCAGTAATAATGTATGGTCCGGCGGCCCAAAGGCCTGATTACCGGCGTGTGACGGTGATAATGCTCAGGCGGTGGCAGCAGCTTGAACAGCTTGAGTCGCAGCTCTAGATGAATTAGGAACAGCCGCCCAACCCGCCTGCTACTGCCAGCCTCCGGCGGCAGCATCAGGATGCTCCTGCCTCGCTATCCAGGTGAGGCAGGCCGCCCGCAGCAGCGCGTCGGTCCGCTGAGCCGCGCCGCAGAAGACCCCGCTCAGGCCGATCTCGTACAGATCGGCCAGCGCGTACGCCGCCGGTGCCCCCGCGGCGAGCACTGCCGCCGCCGGCCGCACCCGGCGCACGGCGGCCAGCACCCCGGCCGCCGCCTGCGCGAAGCCCTCGGCGGCGTTCTCTCCTGGCGCGGCCTCCTCCGCCGCGCCGTCCAGCACCAGGAAATCGGCGATGCGCGCGATTTCCCCGGCGGCAGCCGGCCCCACATCGGGCGCGAGCAGCGCCCCGATGCGGCAGGCTGCCGCATAAGCGTGGCCGAGAGTCTGCTCGGCCACGCCCTCAATGAATTCGCGCTGCGCCGCGAATTCCTCCAGGCTGGCGGGGTACGGCGCCAGCAGGTCAATGCGGCTGTCGCCGCCCAGCCGCTGGCTGTGCAGGACGGCGGCGAACAGCGCGCCGAGCTGCGCGTCCTGCAGCGCGGCCAGCCGGTCCGGGCGGGCGGCGAGCTCCGCCGTGTAAGGCAGAGTGACTGCGGCCCAGACACCATCCGCCGACTCCAGGAGGTCGGCAGCAGCTGCCCGCAGCCGGTGATAGATCCGCTGCAGGATACGCTCAGCCTGCACCGGCTCCTCATCCCCGCACGACATCCAGCGCGAATAGAGCGCCGACAATTCCGGCTCGTGCAGCCATTCCTCGCCCCGGATCAGGCAGGGCCCCGCAGGGTAGACGCCGGGCGGCTCACGGCGGACAGCCCCGTCCCCCCTGCCCTCGCGCAGCACCAGGAAGGCCTGGCGCTCCCCGGGACGGCGGTTATACGTGCGGCTCGTACTCACGTTACTCTTGCGCCGGTCCCCCTCAGCAAGAAATTCCGCTGCGGCGGAGGCTACAGATGCGGACTGGCTCATCTCCACGCCAATGGTCCGGTCCCCGGCGTTATACTTGAACGGGCGCTCTTCCTTGTTTGGATCATCCTTCTGCTGGCGTTCACCCTTCATCCTCGCACCCACCCTTTACCTTTGAATTACTGCCGCTCCGCTCCCCTGAAGAGAAGCTGCCAGCATATTAAGAGGCTTCAATCTATAAATACTGGCAAAGGTACTGAAATATGCAAACGGTATCAAAGGAATGCGGCAGCAACACCTTACCCGGATCGGTAGTGGACACGGTGGGGCCGCGTGTTGAGGGGAGTGCGTGAGCTAGATTAGGCGGGTGAAATGAAGCGGATGAGTGAGTTGGAGCGGGTGGGGCGAGTTGGAATGTGTGAATAAGCTGGAGTAAGTGAGGCGAGCTGAGGTGGGTAGGAAGTAACTTTACATATTTTATTATTAATCCCTAAAGGCTTTGAACTGGGGTTGCGTTGGGTTGCGTTTCGACTGCGGGTTCGAGCAAGGCTTCGAGTTCTGCTTGGCGCACAGTGATCTATTGTATTTACTACAGTAGATCTTCTCTTTAGCGGTTGTAAAAAGCGATCTATTGCAGTTTGTACAGCAGATTTCCGCAGAAAGGGTGTTTTGGGACCGTATACCGGAAATCTGTTGTATGGAATACATCAGAACGGATTTTAACGCCGGATATGGCCTAATCTATTGTACAAAATACACTCGCTGGCCCATTTCTTGCGAATCAACTCCTCACAAACCGCGCCGCTTACAAACCGCTTCTCTCACGAACCACTTTTCTCACAAACCCATTTTCTCATTTCCTTGCAAATCAGTTCCTCGCAAACCACTTCCTCATTTCTCACATCCTCGCACCCCCTCCTCCCTCTTCCCATTACTCCACACCCACCTCCTGCTCCCGCCAAAAAAAAGACCACCGCCTAATGCAGAAACACTCTGCATCAAACAGTGGTCTGTAACTCCTATAGCCGCAAGGAACTGTGCTTAATTGAAACCGGTTGGGGGGATTACACTGCTTCTGCTCACCGTCTATCCAGCTACAACTCTCCGGCAGCTCAGCGGCTCAACCTCTCACTCCCCAGCACAGCCCGCTCCCGCTAAACCGGCCTAAGCCTGCTGGCTGGCAGCGATCGCCTGCTCCAGATCATAGAGGATATCGTCGATGGATTCAGTACCGATGGACAAGCGCAGCAGCTCCGGTGTAACACCGGCGGTAATCTGTTCTTCGTCCGACAGCTGCTGGTGAGTGGTGCTGGCCGGGTGGATGATCAGCGACTTGGAATCGCCGACATTGGCCAGATGGGAGAACAACTTCACGTTCTCGATCAGCTTCACCCCTGCGGCCGCCCCGCCCTTAATTCCGAAGGTCAGAATCGCGCCCTGGCCCTTAGGCAGATATTTCTGTGCCAGCTCATACGAAGGGTGACTCTGTAGTCCAGCATAGCTGACCCACTCTACCGAATCATGCGCCTCCAGATACTGGGCAACCTTGAGTGCATTCTGGCTGTGGCGCTCCAGACGCAGGTGCAGCGTTTCGAGTCCCTGCAAGAGCATCCACGAGTTGAACGGTGAAATGGCCGCGCCTAGGTCACGAAGCAGTTGAACCCGCGCCTTGATGATATAAGCAATCGGTCCGACCGCTTCAGTGTAAACTACCCCGTGGTAGCTCGGGTCCGGCTCGGTCAGGCCCGGGAACTTGCCGCTGGCCTTCCAGTCGAACTTGCCGCCATCCACGATGACTCCGCCGATAGAGGTACCGTGGCCGCCGATGAATTTGGTCGCCGAGTGTACGACGATATCCGCCCCGAATTCAATCGGACGCAGCAGATACGGACTTGGGAAGGTGTTGTCTACAATCAGCGGAATCCCGTGCTCGTGGGCGATGGCTGCAACCTTTTCGATATCCAGAACGTTCCCTTGCGGATTACCAATCGTCTCAGCGTAGAGCGCCTTGGTCTTGTCCGTAATAGCTGCCCGGAAGTTCTCCGGGTTATCAGAATCCACAAAATTCACCTTAATGCCCAGCTTGGGCAGCGTCGTGGAGAACAAATTATAAGTTCCGCCGTACAGGCTTGCGGAGGAGACAATCTCATCCCCTGCCCCGGCAATATTCAGAATAGAGAAGGAAATCGCTGCTGCTCCGGAAGCGGTCGCCAGTGCCCCTGCCCCGCCCTCCAGCGCGGCAAGACGCTGCTCAAACACATCGGTGGTCGGATTCATCAGCCGGGTATAGATGTTGCCGAACTCCTTGAGCGCGAACAGATTAGCAGCATGCTCCGCATCCCGGAAACCGTAGGATGTAGTCTGATACAGCGGCACGGCACGGGCTAAAGTAGTGGGATCAATCTCCTGGCCTGCGTGGATGGCGAGGGTTTCAAAGGACAGCTTGCGCTCTTCTGACATGGGTATTTCCTCCTCTAAAATAGGTAATGTCAAATGTTAACTCTATAAGATTGTACCTATTCTCTCACAAACCATGTCATTTGAAAAGATAAAATTCTTATTAATTCACTGTGTTTTATTAAGTTTAGTAAGCCCCGGCATAGCCTCATGGCTGCTGCGCTATCCCCTTCATGAAGCTCATGAATTTCTCCGCAATTTCTTTGGGGTGGGAACGGTACAAATAATGATTGGCATCCAGCAGCTCCATGTCTGCATGTACGGAATTCTGGATCAGCTTCTCATGCTCAGGAATCCATTGATCGGTTGCCGGATGCTCTGCTTGAACAAAAAGAAGGACAGGAAGATTAGGAGGGAACGTTACCCCTCGCTGTTCAGCCCCTCTAAAGCTGGAGTACATGTTTTCTGCCTCATTTAACAGAGTGGTGTTATACATATTTCTCTGTATCAGCAGTTTCAATTGTTCTTTGGTATGTTCATCATACGGCAGTCCCTCATAAGGGTCAGCACTCAGCTTCAATTGCAGCCGGGCGAAGCCCAGATTGCGGAACCATTTAACCATGCTTGTCTCTGAAGACTCTATTTTCTTCTCGCTCAGCGAGGGTACACTGCTATCCAGTCCGACAAATGTACTTACTTCATCTGAGTATTTATTCACATAATCCAGACTGTAAATTCCTGAAATAGAATGGCCCATAAGGATATAACGGTCAATATCGAGCTGCTGCAGCGCTTCATGGATTTCACTTACGATATTCTCTGAGGTTCGTTCTTTCTTCGTTGCGTCGCTTAAGCCGTAGCCGAAAGGCTCAACCACTACAACCTTGTAATGCGGAGACAGCTCATCGATGAGCAGCTTGAAATCAAGCGCCGGTGAAGCTGTTCCGAAGCCGGGAAGCAGCACGACCGTGTCCGGGCCATCTCCTTGAATGAACACATTCATATTCTTGCCGTCTACGGATACATGCTGGCCGTAAGGCTCTATCCTTTTGGCCTCCGCATTGCTGCTGATTACATTCGTGATATACACAATCCCCACAAAAATCACAATAGCGAGCAGGATGGCTCCCAATATTTTAAGCAGAATCTTGCGCAGTTTCTTGAACCCCGTTTGATTTCCCATTATGTTATTCGCCGATGGTCTCATGTTCATCTTCCCCTATCTTAAATGGTAGTAAGCTTGCTTCATTGACGTTAATGCAAGCTTACCGAACGAAGATGTACTCTTTATGACGACAATATGAACAGAATATGAACCGAATATGTACTATCAGGCGGACGCTACCGCTCCTACAGTTCCAAAATTCCCCTCCGCCACTTTCCCTTTCCGTATATTTTCAAGTTCAATCTATATAAGCAAAAATGCTACAGTTACCTACAAGCGAGCTTGTGTGCAACCGTAGCATAGAATGAGAGTGACGAGCCTCAGGTGTCGTAGCTGACCAGATAATGATGGAGCTCCGTATTATAGCTGCCGATGCTGTGTTCGATCAGCCTGCCTTCCCCGTCATAGGAGTTGCGCAGGCGCTTCAGCACAGGCGTCCCCGGCGGAAGCTTCAGCAGCAGGCATACCTCAGGTGGTGCTGACTCGACAAAAAACCGGTCCCTGAAGTTCTCCAGCACGATGTCGTTCTCCTCCAGCGAGTCGTACAGGGACTGGATGTCCTCCCCCAGCTCTGCCGACCCTCCGCCGGGCAGTGCTGCTGCCGTCAAGAAGTGCACCAGATGGATATAAGGCTGTCCATCCAGAATATACAGACGTTCAATCCGCTGGCAATACGGCCCGTAGCGGCTGTATTCCTCTGTCCCAGTCTCATTGGTGACCAGACTTGTGCTCAGCAGCTTCTTTTCCAGCTTATGACCTGCTTCAACCAGCAGCTCTGTGAACCGTTTGCCCTTAGAGAGCTTCTGATAGGCGGTATTGCGCATGACAATGGTTCCGACACCGCTTTTCTTCTGCACATAGCCTTCCTGGGCCAGCTCCTGGACCGCACCTCGGACCGTCATTTTGCTGACCCCGAACTCCTTCTCCAGCTGCGGCTCGGAAGGGATAATGCTGCCGAGCGGGTATACCCCGTGCAGAATCCGGTCCTTGAGGATCTTCTGGATCTGCTGGTATAAGGGGCCTTGCTTGCGTTTCAGAGACACCTTACGTTCACTACCTTTCAACATCTGAGGTATGGCCATCCAGCGCGCGGAGCACCTCGCTCTCGGTGAACAACGCTGTATCGCCCGGGATGGTATGGGCCAGCATCGCTGCGGCCGCTGCCATATCCACCGTCTGCTGCTGCGGATAATCCTGCAATTCACCATGAATAATGGCACTGGCATAAGCATCCCCGGCACCGATCCGGTCATACACCGGGAAGGTGAGCTTACGGGAGAACGCGAACGTACCTTGACGGTACAGATATCCTGTGAGGGAATGCGTATTGTCTGCGTTAATCTCACGGTGGGTGCCCGCTGCCGCTGCGATTCCGAAGCGCTCCGCCACAGCGGGCACCGCTTGCTTCAACTGTGTTATTCTATCATAATCTGCCGCTGCGGTGCCAAGAATGTACAGCGCATCCTTCTCGTTCATCAGCACCAGATCGGCAAGCGTAAGCAGCTCTTCGTAATGCGGGCGGGCCTTGGCATAACCCTCCTCGCCCCATAACGCCGGACGGTAGTTACAGTCGAATACCACCCTGCCCCCCGCACGCTTCACCTCTGCCGCAAGCTGCTTCATTTGCCCGCGCACCCTGTCATTCATAGCCAGCGTAATGCCGCATAGATGAAGCACATCCACCCGGGAAACCAGCGCCGCCATATCATACTGATCAGCCTCAGCGGTATTGAAGCTGCTGCCCAGCCGGTCGGTATACGTGACTCTTCCGGGGCGGGCACCGAACCCGTTCTCCAGGAAGTACATCCCGAGGTGCTTGCCGCCCCGGCGGATCAGTGACGTATCTACCCCAAGCTTGCGCAGATAAGCGATTGCGGCTTCCCCTACCGGAGTCTCCGGCAAGGTCGTGATTAATGCTCCGTTATGGCCATATCTGGCCAGCGCTGCCGTTACATTTACCCCGCTGCCCGAAAAAGAGTACTCCAGCCTGCTGCTCTGGGCCAGTGTCTCCACCCCCGGAACCTGCAGCCGCATCATCACTTCGCCAAATGCAGCGATTCTAGGCATACCGGTCCACCAGTGATTTCATCGCGCTGAGCAGCGTGCGGACATCCTGGATGTTCGTGTTCCCGGTCTGCGGATCGATGATCGAGGAATAGACATGCGGGATCACCTGCGGTACACCCGCCTGAAGCGCAATCTCCAGAATGGGCGCGAAGTTATCCAGATCGATGCCGCCCGTAGGCTCAAGGGCAAATCCTTCTTCTCCGCAGGCCTTGGCTACCGCACGATACTCTTCTTCCAGCTCCAGCCCCTTCATCGGATAATATTTGAGCGCATTGCCGCCCATGTCCCGGACCAGGGCGATGGCAGCGTGCACCGGAACGATGGCCTGCGAAGCATTCCCCGCGCTGACCGGGCCGGTGGATATATTGACATAGCCCGGCTGTCCGCAGGGAGAGACCAGGCTGTTAATCCAGCTGTCCTTGGCTCCCAGATTGGCCCGGGTCGCTCCTACAGCCGGAAACACCTGATTGATATGGCTGCCCGCATAGCTTGAAGCAATCTCTGCGACTACCGCCGCCTGGCGGTTGTCCCCGGCTCCAAGCCCGATGGATACGGCATCCTGGATCATCTGTCCATACTCCGTCATAGCGGCGGACGCTTCGCGGGCGTTGGCGTAATTTTTGGAGAGTACGCCTACCAGAACATGCCCTTCGGCAGCCTCGTATATATCCTTGGCATTCCTGATACTGCCGGCCAGTACATTCAGTGCCGCTCTGTTCTTATAGAATCGCTCCTGAATCTTGCTCATTATGATCTGCCCCCTATAATCTCATGAATTCTGCTGACAATGACCTGCAGATCATCGCCCTGCAGCGGCCTTGGATCGATATCGAAATACCCTTGCTTCACTCCATAGTCCCGGGTGTACACTGCAATCTCGCCTTCCCGCAGGCGGTCATTGACCTCCCTTGCATCCACGCCCGCAGCAGCGGCATCAATCTGGATGCGTCCCCGGTAAATCGCCCGGCCCGCTTCATCCTGCACGGTGCGGACCGACACTCCGGGAAGACCGGCCAGCGGCTGAAGCGCCTCCAGTGCCTGCTTCTCCTGCTGGCTGTTGTCCGCCTTGTCCTGGTACTCGTCCAGAGCCTTGAGCAGTCCGAAGGTCGTCTCTTTGCCGACCTTCATGCTGCGGCCGATCCCGTGCAGCTGCACCTTTAGCCACCCGATGTATTCCTGCTTGCCAGCTACAATGCCTGAAGTAGGACCTTCCACCGCCTTCGAGCCGCTGTAGATGGCCAGATCGGAATACTGGACATACTTGCGCAGATCCTCCTCCGCAGCCGCATCGACAATCATCGGTACTCCCCTGCGCTGTGCCACCTCCCAGGCTTCCTCCACCGAGATCATATTCTTCTGGACCGCATGGTGGGATTTCACATAGAGGATCGCTGCGGTACGTTCACCGATGGCCTGTTCAATATGCTCTGCACGGCCTTCGTTGGCATATCCCGCTTCAACCACCCGGCCGCCGCCGAGGAAAACCATCGTCTCCACCGGCGCTCCATACTGCACATTATGGCCCTTCAGCATAATGATCTCATTCTTCAGCACCGGCTCCTGGTGCAGACGCAGACTGAGGCGGGGATCTCCGGCGGTCACAATGGCTGCCACCGACAGCGCAATGCCGCTGGAGGCCGAATTCACGACAACAGCCCCTTCCGAGCCGAGCAGACGGGCGATGTACGCTCCCGATTTGTCCACCAGATCCGCAATCTCCACGTACTGCTGCCCGCCCTGCTTCATTGCCTCCATCACCGAATCTGTTGGGGCAGATACACCAAGGATGCTCATTCTTCCACTGGCATTAATCACACGCTTCAATCCATATTTAGCTTGTAATGAGTGATCCATTGATAAAGACTCCTTTTGCTTCAATATAGTGATTCGCGGTCCGGACATCGCCCTCCGAGTCTATAAGCTGCTTCTCTCCGGCTTCCAGAGCGAACAAAGTCAGGTTGGCCTGCCCGCCTACCCGGATCTGCCCAAGCTCCGGCTTGCCGAGCCACGCTGCGGCGCTGCTTGTGACTGCACGGATCACTTCTTCCAGGCTGTAGCCGAGATAGAGGAATTTGGTCAGTACATCCGCCATACTGTACACTGGACCATTCAGCCGGTTGCCCCGGTAGATGTCTGTGCTGATCGTATTCAGCGCAACCCCTGCCTGCTTGGCCTGCTCCGCCACTTGGAAGGAGAAGCTTGCCGTGCCGTGTCCTACATCCAGCAGGACGCCCCGGGCCACAGCGTCCAGCAGCTCGGGCAGCGGGGTGCCGCCCGCCTGGAACAGATTATTGGCTTTGCCGTTCAGGTAATGGGTAATTACATCGCCTGCCCGCAGCAGCTCCAGCACTTCGGAGATCGCAGGCGGAGCGGAGCCGATATGCACCATGAGCGGGAGCTTCATCTCATCCGATAAGGTACGCGCCAGCTTAAGCGGCTGTATGCCGCTGTCTTTGACGACGCTTTGGCTGATGCGGGCTTTCAGGCCGACGATGAATTCAGGATAAGCCTCTACTGCTGCAAGTGCGCAGTTTCGGTCAATCCAGTCCAGCTTGGAGAGCTCATCGGTCCGCGTAAGGCCGATTCTTGAGATATTGAGCAGCGCGAATACCCGTGTATCCGCCAGAAGACTGGCACTATAAAAAGCCCCGATCCGGTCTGCCCCGCAGCTTCCGGCATCCACCACTGTCGTCACTCCCTGCTTCACCCCGATCTCGTCGATCACATCACCATAGGGGTCAAGCTCCGGCACAGCATGTACATGCAGATCAATCCATCCGCTGGAGCCGTATAACCCGGAGCAGTCCAGCAGGGTCCTGCCTTCTGCCTGGCCCGGCGGGGTAATCGCGGTGATGATCCCATCCTGAATGGAGATATCTACCGTCCGGCCGTCCACCAGCCGCAAATTGCGCAGCACGTTCTCTGTGCCCACTTGTCCCATCTCCTTTTTTCCAAATACAGATTTACAGGGGAATTACAAAAAATGATTAATGACATGAACTCCATACATCCTTATATTTAACAAGTAGTAACGGACATGCCGTCCTCTTAGAAAAATATAAAGCTGCTTCACTCCAAAGATTATAATGTTATAATGTTTATAGTAGCACAAGTGTAATCCAGAAGAGAACTGCAATTTCTAAGTCAAGAGGTTCCATCCTAGATTTCTAGTCCGAATATCTTAACACTGGAGGTACTGCTGTATGGCTAATTCCGCACCCAAGCCATCCTTGCTGAACCGGTTCCGGCTGACCTGGAATCATTTCAAGTCAAGGCTGCTGCTGAAATACGCTTTTTCCTATATCCTCATGTTCCTGATCCCGCTCACAGGTGTTACCATCTTCGTCTATGAAAACGCCGTCAAGGGCCTGCGGGTCGAAATTGAACAGTCCAATGTCAATCAGCTCAATCAGGTGAAAAGCACCATCGACGGCCGGATGAACGAGCTTCAGGAGATCGCCGGAAGAATCGCCTATGACAAGCATCTGACTCCTTATATGGTCCGGCATCCCTATTACAGTCTGGAGGCGATTCAGGCACTGGCCAATTACAAGGCCAGCAGCAGCATCGCGGAGGATCTGTTCCTCTACTTCCACGGTGATTCCAATATCTATTCTTATCGCGGCCTGGCTGATCTTCATGTCACCTTCGATACCCTCTATCAGTTCGAGCGCTGGACCTCGGAGGAGCTGCGGCGCGACTTGAACGAGACCCGTCAGCCGCTCGTCCGTCCTGCCGAGAATGTGACCGTCAATTCCCGGATGGAGCCGATGCTCGCCATGCTTGTCCCGGTGAAGCCGAATGACCCTTTCCCTTACGGGACGGTCGTCTATCTGATGAAGGAATCCAATCTTACCGGCGTTATGGATTCGGTTCTGAGCGATTTCTCAGGCAGCAGCTATATCTTCGGCCCCTCCGGCGAGGTGCTGACCGCGAACAGCCATGGCGTCAGCTTTCCCCAGAACGAGCTTCAGACCCTATCCGCCCTTGAGCCGGGGATACACAATCTGGAGCTGGACGGGGAACAGTACTCCGTCGTGTCCGTGCAGTCGGAGGAGAATGGCTGGACCTACGTCACCACGATGCCCAGCTTCCAGTTCTTCAGCCGGGTTGCCCATGTCCAGACACTGATTCTGATTGTCTTCTGTATTACAGTCGTTACCGGCATAGCGGCCGCGCTGCTGCTGGCCAAGCGGCAGTATCACCCGATCCGCGATCTGATGGAGTTCGCCAAGCCGAGAGGCAACAGCAATGAGGCTCCGAAGCTGCGCGATGAATGGGAGTCCATCCGGCAGACGCTTCATGACTACAGTGCCCGGATTGATCTCCAGGAGCCTTTTGTCCGCAACCAGTGCATGCTGCTGCTGCTCAAGCACGGCCAGCCGGATGATCCCGAGATTGAACAGATGATCCTGAGCGCAGGCTTCCGGCATCCGCAGGGACAGGGTCTCTACTTCTCGGCCATCCTGTCCTGGGATGATACCGCTCCGGGCGGCAAGTCCTGGCAGGAACGCCATCTGCTGCAGGAGATGCTGAGCAATATCTGCCTGCCGGGCCCGGATGCGCAGATCTTCGGGATTGAATTCTCGGTCAAGGACCAGTTCGCCCTGATCATCTCCCTTCCAGGGGAGGGAGAACTGCCCGTTCAGAGCCGGATGGAGCAGGTGATTGAAGCGATTCAGGATGTGATCCGTGAACACTCGCAGCTTGCGCTGAGTATCGGTGTCGGTATGGCCTACCGTGATCTCGCCCGGCTGAACCAGTCTTTCATTGAAGCCGCCGCCGCGTTGGAGCACCGGATGATCCGGCGCAGCGGCCAGGTCACCTACTTCGAGCAGCTTGCGGAGCTGAACCCTGCCGCTGCCGAGAGCTTCTGGATTCCGCGCAAAACCATGCTGAAGCTGGAGCAGAGTCTGAAGCAGGGCAACGAATCGGTAGCGGCCCAGATGATTACCGACACCATTGACACGATCAAGGACGAGCCGCTGCAGGTTCATCTGTTGCGGTGTATCTGCTTCGATCTGCTGAACGCTTTTCTGCGCACCGCCTCCGAGCTTGGAATGGATGAGGTGTTCACCAATATGCCGGAGCTGACCTCCTTCGAGACATTAGAGGAGCTGGAGAGCCGGCTGCTCTCGCTGGCTTCCGCCATTTGCGCGCAGGTCGAGCGGAACACAGAGACCAGTGAGTCTTCCCTGATGGATGACATTCTGGAGTATGTGGACCAGCAATTCGCAGACTACACCCTCAGCCTGGAGCATGTAGCGCTGAAGTTCGCCATCTCGACCTCTTATTTAAGCCGGAGCTTCAAGGAGAAGACCGGCAGCAATTTCTCGCAATATATCTGGCAGCGGCGTGTGGACGAGGTCATCCGGCTGCTGGAGAACACCAGCGCTCCGCTCAAGGAGATCATCGAGCAGGTCGGTTACCTGGATGCGCCCAATTTCATCCGCAAGTTCAAAAAAGAAACCGGTCTGACGCCGGGGCAATACCGCAAGGAACATGCCTTGAAGGGGGCCGCTGCGAAAAGACCGGTTTGAAACGGGCGGAGCTTCCGCCCTGCCTGGATAGGCTGAGCTTAAGATTACGGATCACCGCCAATGCTTCATCGTGTGAATAGTTAATAGCCTGAATTCCGGCGGCGGCGGTGGCCGCAGGGAATTTCGGTTTCGTGCAGCTTCATGCGGCTTCGTCCAATTAGATTCAATTAAATCTGGTTATATCCAGTTATATCCAGCCCCATCTGTTTGTCCGGCTCCATGCGGTTCCATCCAATACATCCCAGTTACACTCAGTTCTATTGGTTCCATTAGCTTCGTCCGTTCCATCTGCTTTGTCCGGCTCCATCTGCTTAGTCCAGTTCTATCTGGTTCGCTATCTGGTTCGTCCGGTTCCATCTGGTTCGTCCGGTTCCATCAAATTTTAACCATATAATCCCATTTATCTATTTGCATCCGGTCAAATAAAATTCATCTGCCTTTCGGCCACTTTTCATCCGCCTTCTCGGGCAGAAATCTGGTGATTAACCCAATAATCCTGCAACAAATGCAACATTTCCCTCATCCTATCGTCCAGAATCAGCAATTGTTGCACAAAAAGCAGGATTTCACCTTTTGTAGGCGGCTTAGCAGGAATATTGTTGAATTTTATGCAACAATCGGTCCATACACCTGACTATCTGTGAACCAAAACTGCAAAATATACAACATTTATGTCCTCAATGCCTTATGAAGAGGTCTACGGTCTGCCGGGGTTGAACCAGGCGCCCCAAGAAGCGGGGCTACTGGCTAATCCGCGCTTCCGGGAGCTATCGCCTACTCCGCTTCCTAAAGGCTACCAGCTACTCTGCTTCCTTCAGAATATGCTCCACCAGTTCATCCAGCGGCACTGTGGCGAGCGCGATCGCTGTGTCGGTTACGCCGTAGTAGATATAGAGCAGGCCGTCTTTGACCACATTGCCGGTCGGGAAGATGACATTTGGAATCTGGAAGCCGAATTTCTCGTAATACGTCTCCGGCTCCATAATGAAGTTATGGGTCCGGGCAATAATCTTCTCCGGCTGCTCCAGATCCAGCAGCATCGCCCCCACGCGGTAGACGATCTCTTCATCGACGCCGTGATAGAGCACCAGCCAGCCCTTGTCTGTACGGATGGGAGGCGTAGAGCCGCCGATCTTCCGCGATTCCCAGGACAGGTTCCCGGCGGTGGCGAGCAGCTTGGGTTCTTCCCAATTCACGAGATCCTCGGAATAGGTAATCCACATGGCGGCTTTCTCCGTGCCGTAGGCCTCGCCCACATATTCTTCAGGGCGGCGGAGCAGCACGAATTTGCCGTTTATTTTCTCAGGGAACAGGATGTTGTCCCGGTCGTTAATATCCAGCGGCGTGGTGTCCGCCACGAACTCCCAGTCCAGCAGATTCGTTGACTTCAGAATCGAGGAGCGGGTCAGCCAGTGGCCCTCCTCTTCTCCCCAGCCGTCCGGGTAGGTCGGAATGGAGCGCTCAGGGACGCCGCGCCCGGTAGGATAATAGCTCATGGCGCAAGGGCGCAAGGCGTAGTTCAGGTAGAACGTTCCGTCAATCTTCACAATGCGCGGGTCCTGTACACTGCCGTAAGGGAAGCCCAGCATATCCGGCGTCACAATAGGCTCATCCTTCACATGGGTGAAGTTCACTCCGTCTTCGCTCTCCAGCAGCCCCAGATAGTTCTTGCACGGAGTCAAGGAACCGGCTGTGCGCTCGATCATATAGAACTTGCCGTTGTCGATGATAACCGCCGGGTTGAACACGGTCACCTTGCGCCACTCATAGCCGCCCGGGACGACAATCGGATTATTGGGATGTCTTGTAATTTGCATGTCTATTCCTCCTGCGAATGATGTTGGTGGTATATAAGAAGCACTTAGCCTTTGGACTTGAAGCTTGATCGTCACTCCGGTGAACATTTGGACTTTCGGCCGCTGTTGTCAACAGATTTCTTGATTTAATCCGCTTTTCAGCGGTTGAAACCCGTTGACAAAGGCGGACGCTGCCGCTCCTACAGTTCCAAATTTCCCCTCCGCTTATTTGCTTTCAATTAATTTCATTTGTGCTTCTTATATAGCTTAAACGTCTGGACCTCGTAGGGTCTGAAGGACAGCGGAATCACACCGCAGCTGGTCGTCACGGAGCCGGTCGTGCTCTCCAGCAGATTGACGCGGCAGGCGCTGATCTCCTGGTCCTTCCAGTCCAGCGTGGCCGACTCTCTGCTGCCCGCAGCTTCATACAGCCGGATAATCGTGCCGCTGCCGTCCTCTGCTTGCTTGATCGTATCAAGCATGACATGACCGCTCTGGAAGGCGAGCCAGGCATGGGTGCTTGGATAGCGGCCGGGATGTGCAGCTTCGCTAATCGCCAGCAGCGGCTCATTCAGCGCTGCCGCTTCCCGTACCACATCCGCCTGCCGCCACTCTCCGCTGTGCGGATATAGGGAATAAGTAAATTCATGCTCCCCCTGATCGGCATTGCGGTCCGGCCAGCGCGGGGAACGCAGCAGCGAGAGGCGCAGCACCCCGTTATGGATGTCATAGCCGTATTTGCAGTCGTTCAGCAGGCTGACGCCATAGCCGCCCTCGGACAGATCGGCCCAGCGGTGTCCGCAGACCTCGAATTGCGCCTGCTCCCAGCTGGTGTTGCGGTGGGTCGGGCGCTCCAGCGCGCCGAACGGAATCTCATACGTAGCCTTAGTTGCCACAATATCCACCGGAAAAGCAACCTTCAGCAGCTTATGCTGCTCCCTCCAGCTCACGCGGGTGCGGAAATCCACCCTGCGGCTGTTCCGGGGCAGCACAATCTCCTGCTCAATCTGTGATTCACCGAGCTGCCAGCGGAACTTCAGCACGGTCTGCACAGGGCCGCTGCTGACTACCCGGCGGTCCAGCAGCTTCGCCTTGCCCGCAGGCTGCTGCTCATAACGCGGGTCTATATCCCAGGCATCCCACAGCGGCGGGGTGTCATGATAGAACTGCAACTGGTTGCCGGTCTGGCCGGGCTGGAGCAGCTCACGGTCCGCGCTTTTGTCCAACCAGCGGCTGATTTCGCCGTCTTCATTGAATGTCAGGATATAATGGTCCGTCTCCCATTGCTCCGGGAACTCGTCTCCGGCGGCGGGATCACCCTGCAGCTCAAGCCGTACTCCGGCTGGCTCCGCAGCCTCCCGCAGCCAGATTGTCCGGCAGCCGAAGGCCGGAACCTTACGGACCTGTACAGCCAGTGTGTAGCTGTCCCCGCCAGCCTCCGTGTTCCAGCATTCAGTCGGCAGCATGCCATCTTCATCGAATACCTGCACCTCAGCCAACTCAGACCCGCCCGTAAGCCGGATGACCTCCGTCCGCTCCCAGCCCAGGCTGTTGAAGACCACATAAGGACGGCCCTCGCCAGACGAAGTATTCACCTGACCCGCCAGAGTGTGCAGAGCGGTGTCCAGCACCTGCCCGCCCAGACGGAAGATCTCGGCGTATTCCTCCCGCGAGGTCGTATACACCTCCGGGATGGAGGTGCCGGGAATGATGTCATGGAACTGGTTGAGCAGCAGCAGCTTCCAGCCCTCGGCCAGCTCCCCGGCGGGCAGCAGACGCTGCACATCCGGCTGCTCCGGCTGCCCCAATTCCAGAGCACCGTCCTTCTCCGCCAGCACACTCCAGATCTCCGCCTGCCGGTACAAGATCTCCGCCTTGCGGTTACTGCGCTTATTGTAGGCATGGGTCGTGAAGGTCCCCCGGTGCAGCTCCAGATAAAGATCGCCGTGCCACGCCGGAAGCTCCGGCTGGCGCGAGCCGATCTCCGAGAAGAAGGCTTCGGCCGTCGAGAATCTGCTGACCGGCTGGCCCGGCGCGAGATCAGTACAGGCCACATATTCCAGCATCTCGTGCGTGACCCCGCCTCCGCCGTCGCCGTGGCCGTAGAGCAGCATCAGCTCATCGTGCTCTTCCTTCTGGGCGTAGGCCTCCCAGTGCTCCTGCACATCCTTCGGATGCGTATGCTCGTTCACCCCATGGTTCTGATAGGCCACAATCTTCGTCCCGTCAATGCCGACCCAGTGGAATAAGGTATGCGGGAAGGAATTGGTGTCATTCCAGCCCAGCTTGGTGGTCATGAAATAATCGATGCCTGCCTGCTTCAGCAGCTGCGGCAGGGAAGCGCAATAGCCGAAGGTATCCGGCAGCCATTCAATCGTGGAATGCTTGCCGAATTCCTTCATATAGAAGCCCTGGCCGTACAGCATCTGCCGCACCAGCGACTCCCCGCCGGGAATGTTCAGATCCGGCTCCACCCACATGCCGCCGACCAGCTCCCACCGGCCTTCGGCAATCCGCTCCTTGATCCGCCCGTACAGCTCGGGATAATGCTCCTTGGCGAAGGCATAGAGCTGGGGCTGGCTCTGCGAGTACCGGAAGTCCGGGTACTTGTCCATCAGTGTACAGACCGTGGAGAAGGTCCGGCTGACCTTGCGGACCGTCTCCCGGACCGGCCACAGCCAGGCCACATCAATATGCGACTGGCCGACCATATGCATTGTCCCCGGGTCCAGTCCCGCAGGCCGTTCCGCTGCCGCAGCTTCCCGAAGCTGCTGTTCCGCCGCAATTACGGCCCCGCCGTCCAGCAGCAGCTCCTCCTTCATATAGAGCGTGTCCATCACCCGCTCCAACGCCTTAAAGCTGCGGAGGCGGCGCATGTCGCCCTCCGGCAGCAGAAGGGCCGCTTCATACACGATCCGCACCGTATACAGCAGGCTGTATACGGGACGATTAACGCGCACAAACTTCATTTCAATGCCCGTCAGCGGCGGCTTGATCACCGCCTGGCGGTTCAGCGGGTCCTCCGGCTCAGGCACCGGATCATACAGCTCGATGTCCAGCTCCAGGCGTTCACCCGCAGCGCCGGACGGCAGCGGAATGAACCAGTGATTGCTGTCCAGGCCATGGTATGGCGCTCCGTCCAGCTTCAGCAGGCCTTCCCCGCGTCCCAGATAGAGCAGCGCGGCCTCTTCCGGTCCCCAGTCTCCCGGAACCGTGATCTCCCGCTGAAGGAAATAGGTGGTTCCATATCCTCCGTCCAGCAGGGAAACGTTGTATTGCTGGTGCAGCTCCTCCTCATGCTCATAGCAGCCCGGAGTGAGGTAACGGGATTTGCGCATCCTCCATTCCGCAAGCTCTATCTTCTCAGCCCACTGCCGCTTGGCCAGCCATCCGGTGAACCGCTCCATTCGCTTCATGGCTTAGCCCTCCTCTCTGACCTGGAGCGGCGCGCTCAGATACTCTGCGGAGTGCGGGCCTGCCATCACCGCGAATTCTCCCGGTTCGACAATCCGCGTCAGATCCGCTGATACGTATTCCAGCTCCTCCCGGCCTACACGGAACGTTACTGTCTGCGTGTCTCCCGGCTGGAGGCTGATTTTGCGGAAGCCCTTCAGCTGCTTCTCGGGCCGGGTAATGGAGGAGGCCAAGTCGGAAATATACAGCTGGACCACCTCGCTGCCCGCCCGGTCACCCCTATTAGTTACATCCACGGAGACAAGCGCTTCTTCATCCGCAGAGATTACTGGAGGCTCCACCTTCAGGTTGCTGTAGCTGAATTCACTGAAGCTAAGACCATAGCCGAAGGGATATTCGGCGTGGAAGTCTGTCTCCAGATACCGTTTGCCTCTCGTCCGCCGCTTATAGTAATACACGGGAAGCTGGCCGACATGCTTCGGAATGCTGATCGTCAGCCGCCCGGAAGGATTCACCTCGCCGAACAGGATATCGGCAATGGCATGTCCGCCCTCTTGGCCCGGGTACCACGCCTCCAGAATGGCGTCGGCGTGTTCTACAATCCAAGGCTCAGCAATCGGGCGTCCGTTGATATAGACCACAATCAGCGGCTTGCCCAGCTTGTGAAGCTCCTGCGCCAGCTCCAGCTGCACGCCCATCAGATTCAATGTGGACCGGTCGATGCCCTCTCCGCATTCCATGTCGCTCCAGGAATGCTCCGTCACGACAGAAGCGCCGGTGAGCAAATCAATTGTCCCCTCACCGAAGTCTCTGGCGCTGGAACCGCCGATGGCCAGCACCACCGCATCGGCTTCGGCCGCACAGGCCAGCGCAGGGGCGAAGCCTTCGCGGGAATCGCCCTTGATCCGGCAGCCGGGCGCATACAGGACCTTGTCCGCTCCGCCGCCCAGCGCCTGCCGGATACCCTCTAACACGGTGACAATCGCGCCTGCGGGCTGCGGTGAGGTGTAGTCGCCAAGCTGGTTGTACAGGGCATCGGCATTGGGACCGATTACGGCAAGCTTACGAATCCCCTTGCTTAGCGGCAGCGCTGCGTTCTCATTCTTCAGCATGATGATGCTCTCACCAGCGATCCGTCGCGCCAGCTCCCGGTGCTCCGGCTTGCCGATGATGCTCTCCGCCTGCTCAGGATCGGCATAGGGGCGGTCAAACAGCCCGAGCTTGAACTTCAGCTCCAGAATCCGCGCCGCCGCGCGGTCCAGATCGGATTCCTGCAGCCGTCCATGCTCGATAGCAGCCGCGATATGCTGCTCGAACATTTCGCCTGACATCTCCATATCGATGCCTGCCAGCAGTGCCTGGGCTACAGCCATTTCTCCGCTATCTGCGGTGTTATGACCATTCGTCAGCATGCCCAGCGCTCCGCAGTCCGTGATTACGAAGCCATCGAAGCCCCACTGCTCACGCAATACATCCTGCAAAAGATAACGGTTCGTCGTACAAGGCACGCCGTCAATCTCGTTGTACGCTGTCATAATGGACAGCGCTCCGGCCTCTACCGCCTTACGGAACGGCAGCAGATCGACCTCATGCAGCTCGCGCAGTCCCATATGCACGGGCGCAGAGTTCCGCCCGCCTTCAGAGCTGCCGTAGGCGGCGAAGTGCTTCAAGGTGGCCAGCACGGAATCCCCGGCGTCCAGCCGTTCCCCCTGCAAGCCCTTCACTGCTTCTACACCCATCGCCGCAATCAGGAACGGGTCTTCGCCGAAGGTCTCCTCCGTCCGGCCCCAGCGCGGATCACGCACCACATCAAGCACCGGCGAGTAGGTCGCCGCTCCGCCCTGGCTGCGGGTCTCCAGCGCTACCACCCGGCACATCTCCCGGTATAGCTCCGGGTTCCACATGCTCCCCAGAGCCAGCGGAACCGGGAATACCGTCGCTCCGATAGCCATATGCCCGTGAGAGCACTCCTCGCCGAACAGAATCGGAATCCCGAGCCGGCTCTGCTGCATGGCGTAAGCCTGAATTGCATTAACAGCCTCCGCCCCCTCCTTCGGGGACAGGCCGGTCTCCAGCGTGACCCCGGTCCACGGGTCGGCACGCAGCGTCCCATACAGGGAGCCGACGCCTCCGGCGGCAACCTGGCGCTTGAAGGCCTCTGTCATGCCTGTTGTTCCGTCCGTGCGCTTCTCATAGCACTGCCAGCCGAAAGGCTGGACTAATTGTCCAGCCTTCTCTCCAAGCGTCATGCGCTGCAGCAGGTCCTGTACCCGATCTGCCACAGGGCGCGCTTTATCCTTATAGATCATTTTTACAGCACCTTTCTGCATTAGTCATTCATGCCGCTCTTTGGCGGCACTTCAGAGGATGAATTTTCGAAGAAGATGGATAGAGCCTGTAGGATTTAGTTGGTTTTCCAGCGGTCATAAGCAGCTTGGTTGATCTCAGCCACTCGCTCTCCGCCCATCTTCTTGACAGTTGCCACATAGTTATCCCAGCCAGTCAGCGGCTCGGCGCCGGTGATGAACTTCGCTTCCATCTGCTTGACATAAGTGCTCAGATCCGAATTCAGACTGCTGATTTCCGTCTGCTCTTCCACCGTCAGGAACAGGGCCGGGAACGGAATCCGCGCGCCTTTATCCAGCAGCTTCTGCTTAGTCTCCTGCTCTACCCAGAGGTCAAAGTCTGTCTTCAGCCCCTTGTTAATGTCATCCATCGACAGGGTTGGGGCAGGAATGCCGTAGTTAGGCGTCAAGGTGGCCCGGAAATCTTCCATTTCCTTGCCGTCCGGTACAGGCAGGTATTGCTTCACACGATTCTCTTTGTCGGTGTACTCCCAGAGCGTTCCCTCCGGCCCTTTGTTGAAGAACAGAGCGCCTTCATAGGAATAGAGGTAATCTACCCAGCGAAGTGAGGCTTCCGGTGCCGGATTGCTGTTCGTGATGGCGAATGCGCCGGTCGTAATCCCTCTGTTCTTGGCAATCGCCGGAGCGGACACCGATTCACTGCGCACCGGAGCGAACATCGGATCTGCCGTGGACGGCTCTCCGCCCTTAGTCATATAAGCATGCCAGTCGGAAAAGAGCGCCACGCGGTTATTCTGCGCCTTAGCCTTCTTCTGCTCCGCCGTCTGCGAGAAGCTCTCATGATCCAGCAGTTCCTCGGACCACAGGCGGTTCATATACGTCAGATATTCCTTGTAGCCTTCTTCAAGCGGTGTATAGTGGACCTTGTCCGCATCGTCTACATAGATTTCTTCTTCATAGATGCCAAAAGCGCCCAGCAGCCAGGTGCGGATATCGCGGAGGTTCGCAGCAGTTGTCGTCACCGAAGAGATCGGAATCTCATCGGCGGTTCCGTTGCCGTTCGGATCTTCCTCCTTCACGCGCTTCAGGTAGGTGTACAGCTCCTCAGTCGTTTCCGGCAGCTTATCGATGTTCAGGGCCTTCAGGAAGTCCCCGTTATACCACATCGGGTTGCGGTACCAGTGCTGGCTCATTTCCACCACCGGCAGGGAGTAGATATGACCGTCCGGAGCGGTAATCGATTTACGGACATCCGGGTTCTCCGCAAGCAAAGCCTTGAAGTTCGGAGCGTATTCTTCGATCAGGTCTTCCAGCGGGATCAGAATCCCCTGCTCTCCGTAATTCATCTGCTCGGCAGTCGTCAGACCGGCAGCATAGAAGATATCCGGGTAATCGCCGCTGGCGAACACCAGATTCTTTTTGGTATCGAAGCTGTCCTTCGGCGCATTTTTATATTCCATCGTAATCCCGGTCTTCTCCTTCATCTGCTGGAGCACCGGCATGTTCTCCCAGTTCTGAATGCCCACATCCGGCGCCATCAGCGTCAGGGTAACGGGTTCGCTAACAATCGGGAAGCCCTCCTTGTTCACCGTGGCCTCTCCGGTACTCTTATTCGCGGTGCCTTCATTGGAGCTCCCGCAGCCTGCCAGCAGTCCAAGAATCACAGCCGAAGACAGCAGAATCTTCCATGGTTTACGTGTGATCTGCATTAATAATTCCTCCCTTAGGTTCATTACATTTTAACCTTTAGCCTTTCACAGAGCCAATCATGACCCCTTGGACAAAATAACGCTGCAGGAACGGGTAGACCGCCACAATCGGCAGTGTAGAAACAACGATAACGCCATATTTGACCAGCGATGCCGTCTCTGCCTTATTATTCATGGCCATAGCTACCTCGCCGTTGATCGCAGCGCCTGTTGTTTCAGCAGACATTTCCT
Source organism: Paenibacillus sp. FSL R7-0302 (assembly GCF_038006885.1). Lineage (NCBI taxonomy): Bacteria > Bacillati > Bacillota > Bacilli > Caryophanales > Paenibacillaceae > Paenibacillus > Paenibacillus sp. FSL R7-0302. The sequence continues at coordinate 145,313 of NZ_JBBOWB010000001.1, read as the reverse complement.
GCAGGACCAGAATCTGGCGCAGCACCATCTGCAGCGGATACTTGGCTTCATCATTCAAATAGATCAGGGACGGGAAGTAGCTGTTCCAGTGCCCAACCCCGTAGAACAAGGCCATCACGGCGACAATCGGCGCGGACAGCGGCAGGATAATGCGGATGAACAGCTTCAGATTCGTACAGCCGTCGATGTGCGCCGCTTCCTGCAATTCTTTTGGAATGGTGGACTGGAAAAAGGTGCGGGCGACCACGATGTTCCACACCGATGCGGCCACCGGCAGGATCAACGCCCCCATGCTGTTAATGAGGCCCAGGTTCTTGACGAGCAGATACGTCGGCACCAGCCCGCCGCTGAAGAACATCGTGAACAGAATGAGACCCATGAACAGCTGGCGTCCGACAAAATCAGACCGGCTGAGCGCATATGCAGCAGGCAGCGTAACCGCCAGATTCAGCAGCGTGCCCACCGCCGTGTAAATGATGGTATTGAGATACCCGTTCCAGATTTTCGGGTTCTCGAACACCAGCTTGTAGCCGTCCAGCGTCACATTCTTCGGGAACAGCCACATGGCGCCCGAATTGACATCCTGCGGCGAACTGATGGACGCGCTGAGGATGTAGATCAGCGGATAGAGGACCACTACCAGCGCAAGGCACAGATAGATGTAGGTGCTGATCAGAAACAGCTTATCTCCCCTGGATTCTTTCATGGCAGTAACCATAGACTTCAACTCCTTTCTACCAGAGGCTGTTCTCACTGGTGCGTTTGGCAATCCGGTTCACGGTAACGAGCAGTATTACATTGACCACCGAGTTGAACAATCCGACAGCGGTCGAGAAGCTGTATTGGGCGTTCACCAGACCGGCGCGGTAGACATAGGTGGATATGACATCAGAGGCTTCCATGTTGAGCGAATTCTGCAGCAGCAGGATTTTCTCGAAGCCCAGGCCCAGAATGTTACCCATGTTCAGAATCAGCATGATCGTAATCGTGGGTATAATCGTCGGCAGATTGATATGCAGCACCCGCTTGATCCGGCTGGCTCCATCCACAATGGCTGCTTCATGCAGCTGGGGATCTACGCCGGACAGGGCTGCGAGATAGATGATCGTCCCCCACCCGGTGCTCTGCCAGACGCCCGAGAAGACGTACACCGTCTTGAACCAGGCGGGATCGGTCAGGAACTGTGCGGGCTGGAAGCCCAGGAATTCAATCGCCCGGACAATCATTCCGCTGGAGGGCGACAGGAAGGTAATGATCATCCCCGCCATGACGACCACTGAAATGAAATGCGGCGCATAGGTAACCGTCTGGACCGACTTCTTGAACGGGCCGTTGCGGACCTCATTGAAGGCCAGGGCCAGAATGATCGGCAGCGGGAACCCGATGGCCAGCTCATAGAAGCTGATGCTGAACGTATTCCACAGCAGATCCCAGAAGAAATAAGAATTGAAGAACCGCTCGAAATGGTCGAAGCCTACCCAGTCGCTGCCCGTAATTCCTTTGGAGGGCACGAAGTTCTTGAAGGCAATCTGAATGCCGTACATCGGACCATAATGAAAGATGAAGAAATACAGTAACGCGGGAAGCATGAACAGATAGAGCTCCCAATTCTGCCAGATTCTTTTGCCAAGGGACTTGTTCCCCTTCATTCTCCCACTCCTCTCTATGTTAGTTTTCATTACACATAAATCTGTATCCGCTTCGCATTCTTGCTATGGCCTTTCCTGCTAACGCTTACATCCCAAATTGTAGAGAAACTAAGCTGACATCGTAAATATGTAGGTTGTGCATTGTCATGTTAAAAGAGTGTAAAACCGCGCTGCTACGGGGCTTATGAGCTGAATAACTTCTACGGGCCGCTACTGGCTGACTGCCGTAAATGTGTGAATTATGAACCCTCCTCCCCCCTGCAAAAGTTACATATTGTGATCCCCCGGCAGGTATGCAAACATTTGCTACGAATGCCGACACTACAACACCGACTCAAGATATAGGAGGTTTCTGTCATGACCCGTACAACTGCCCACCTGATCTCACACACCCATTGGGACCGGGAATGGTATATGCCTTACGAGCGTCACCATGTGCTGCTGGCGAAGCTGATGAACGAGCTGCTGGAGACGCTGGAGCAGGACGAGCGCTACCGGTACTTCCACCTGGACGGACAGACCATAATTATTGAAGACTATCTGCAGGTGCATCCTGAGCGGAGAGAGCAGCTGGAGCGGTTCATCCGCGAAGGCCGGATTGTCATCGGCCCCTGGTATGTGCTCCAGGATGAATTCCTGACCAGCTCCGAAGCCAATGTGCGCAATCTGCTGATCGGCCATCAGGACGCGGCGAAATACGGCGTCATCTCGAAGCTCGGGTATTTCCCCGATTCCTTCGGCAATATGGGCCAAGCCCCCCAACTGCTCAAGCAGGCTGACATCGAGACTGCGGTGTTCGGCCGTGGCGTGAAGCCGACAGGCTTCGATAATATGGTCGGCGAGCTGAACAGCACCAGCTATGAGTCGCCATACTCGGAGATGTACTGGGAATCCCCGGATGGCTCAGTTGTGCTTGGAATGCTGTTTGCGAACTGGTACAGCAACGGCAATGAGGTGCCTGTAGATGCTGAGGACGCCAAGGCCTTCTGGGACAAAAAACTCGCGGATGCCGGCAAATATGCCTCCACCCCGGAGCTGCTGTTCATGAACGGCTGTGATCATCAGCCGGTGCAGCGTGATCTCGCGGATGCGCTGGAGACCGCCCGGAAGCTGTACCCGGACACGGACTTCGTCCATTCCAGCTTCGAGCAGTATCTGAAGGCGCTAGCGCCTTCGCTGCCTGAGGATCTGGTCACCGTGCACGGCGAGCTGCGCAGCCAGCATACGGACGGCTGGGGGACGCTGGTGAATACCGCTTCCGCCCGCGTCTATCTGAAGCAGCTCAACCAGCAGGGCCAGACGCTGCTGGAGAAAGGCGCTGAGCCGCTGGCGGCACTCGCTTATCTGGTCAGCGGGCAGGCCTACCCCCATGCCCTGCTGACCTACGCCTGGAAGACCCTGATGCAGAACCACCCGCATGACAGCATCTGCGGCTGCAGTGTGGATGAGGTTCACCGTGAGATGATTACGCGCTTTGAGAAGAGCCGCCATGTGGGAGAAGCTATTATTGAAGACAGCTTGAAGGCGGTCTCCGCGCAGATCGGAACCCGGAATGTTGCCGCCTGGGGCGAGTCTGCCCGGCCGGTGACGGTCTTTAATACCACCGGCTGGGAACGCAGCGGAACAGTTAGCGTGGAGATCATCTTCGCCAAGCGTTACTTCAAGGAAGGGCCGAACCCTGCGGCGATTGCCGAGGCGCTGGATCAGCTTCCGTTTGCGCTTGAGCAAGGGAGGCTGCTGGATGCTGAAGGACGGCATGTGGCTTGCCGGGCGGAGGATCTGGGCACCCGGTTCGGCTACGAGCTGCCGGACGACCAGTTCCGCAAGCCTTATATGGCCCGGATGGTCCGGCTGACCTTCGAGGCCGCGCAGGTGCCGCCGTTAGGCTACAGCACCTACGCCTGGGTAGAGTCGGCGGATGAGTCCGCCGGAGCTGCTGCTGAAGGTCCGCTTAAGCTGCTGGAACGTGGGATGGAGAATGAATTCCTGGCTGTCCGTATCCATGAGGATGGCTCTTATGATGTGGCCGACAAGCGGACGGGCCGCAGCTTCACTGGACTCGGCGTCTATGAGAACTGCGGCGATATCGGCAATGAATATGTGTTCCGCCAGCCGGAGGGCGATGTGGCGCTGACGACCAAGGGACTCGCTGCCCGGATCTCGCTTGCCGAGCAGGAGCCTTACCGGGTCACCTATGAAATCGTGCACGAATGGGCTATTCCCGCTTCGGCCGATGCTTCGTTCGAGGACGAGAAGCGCAGAATGGTGCCGTTCCGGCAGCGCAAAACCGGACGCTCTACGGAGCAAGTGCCGCTGCGGATTGTGACCCGGATTAGCCTGGAAGCGAACGGAACCGGCATTCAGATCTCGGCCGCGTTCAATAATCAGGCTAAGGACCACCGGCTGCGCGTCCTCTTCCCTACCGGTCTGGCCGCCTCGACCGTGCGGGCCGATTCCATCTTCGAAGCCGCAGAGCGCGAGATTGAGCCGGCAGCGGATTGGATCAATCCGAGCAATGCCCAGCACCAGCAGGCTTATGTCAGTGTGTCGGATGGCAGCACCGGACTTCTCGTAGCCAATAAGGGGCTGAACGAATACGAGGTGCTGCGGGACGGCAGCAATACGATTGCCGTTACCCTGCTGCGCAGCGTGTCGGAGCTGGGCGACTGGGGCGTATTCCCTACACCGGAAGCTCAGTGCCTGGGCGAGCAGACCGTAGAATTCGCGGTCCGTCCCTTCGCCGGTGATGCGGACTGGACGGAGGCCTGTGCCTGGGCCTACCAGTACCAGGTGCCTTGGTTCACGGTCCAGACCGGCTGGCAGGAGGGCTCGCTCCCTGCGGTCTATCAGCCGCTGGAATGGCAGGGCCGCACCCTGGCGCTGTCCGCCTTCAAAATGTCCGCAGACCATGAGGACATCATTCTGCGCTGGTACAATCTGGCGGGCGCGGAGCAGGAGCTCGCGCTTACGCCGCATTTTCCTGTGGAGGCTGTCCATGCCAGTGATATTCTGGAACGGCGCAAACAACGGGAGATCCTGGAAGAAGGTACTCTCCGCCGCTCTGTCGGCAAAGCTCAGATCGTCACCTATGCCCTAAAGCCCGTACAACCCTAAATTCACTATGCCAGGAGGAGTTATACTATGAACCTGCCCGCTTCCATTACCGCTTATCTGAATGAGGCCGATGAACGGCTGGCGCATCACCCGAAACTGCAGCAGTTGTTCCGCAACTGCTTCCCGAACACACTGGAGACCACGACCAAGCTGCTGGAAGACGGCACTACCTTCGTGTTCACCGGCGATATTCCGGCCATGTGGCTGCGCGATTCGACGGAGCAGGTGCGGCACTATATCCCTTTTGCCAAGCATGACCCTGAATTGCAGCGGATTCTCCGCGGCCTGATTGCCCGCCAGATGTTCTATGTGAATATTGATCCATACACCAACGCCTTCAACGAGACGGCAAGTGACAAGCATTACCGGGATACGGACGACTGCAATCTGAACCCGTGGATGTGGGAGCGCAAATATGAGCTGGACTCCCTCTGCTTCGTCGTTCAACTGGCTTATATGTACTGGAAGGAAGCGGAGCAGACCGACATCTTCGATGCCGCCTGCTATCAGGCGCTGACCTCCATCGTGAACACGATCGAGACCGAGCAGCATCACGGGGAGAAGTCGCCTTACCACTTCATCCGGCAGACGCTCCAGGATACGGAGACATTGCACAATAACGGACGCGGAATGCCGGTCAACTATACGGGGATGAGCTGGTCGGGCTTCCGCCCAAGCGATGACAGCTGCGAATTCGGCTACAATATTCCCTCGAATATGTTCGCTGTGGTCATTCTGGGGTATATCGGCGAGATGGCAAGCGAGGTATACCAGGACGAGCGGCTGGCGGCAAGAGCGGCGAAGCTGCGCAAGGAGATCGACTTCGGCATCCGTACCTACGGCATCGTGACCCATCCGAAATACGGCAGAATCTACGCCTATGAGACGGACGGCTACGGCAATTACTCGCTGATGGACGATGCCGGAACCCCGGGACTGATCTCCATTCCTTATATTGGTTATGTGGGTGTGGAGGATGAGATTTATCAGAATACCCGCCGGTTCGCGCTCAGCTTCGATAACCCCTTCTATTTCGAGGGCAAGCACGCCAAGGGCATCGGCAGTCCGCATACACCGGGCGGTTACGTCTGGCATATGGCGCTGTCGATGCAGGCGCTTACGGCGGATAACGATGAGGAGATCAAGGAGCTGATCGACATGCTGATCCGCACCGACGCCGATACCGGCTACATGCACGAAGGCTTCCACCCGGATAATCCGGCGGACTTCTCGCGCGAATGGTTCGCCTGGTCCAACAGCCTGTTCGCTACGCTGATCGGCAAGGCGATGGATAAGGGGCTGGTTTAAGGGGGTAACCCTGAACGGATAGCTCATCCTGCACCAAGCAAGTGGAATAACGTATCTTAATTCGCCCATTGGGCTGGAGTTACCGGCAACAGGTGGAAAAACAGCAACTAATATAGTTAGTTTAAGGTACTTTGGATGAATGGGGAGAATTTAGTTGGAGGAAATCCATCTATCATACTTCCTCTATACACAAAACGGCTGCGGCTCCCTTGAACTCAAGGAGGCCGCAGCCGTTTCTATATGTCTGGCTTACCTATGCTTAGTAGCCGCTCTGGCTCTGCTCGCCTTTGGCAATAGCTACGCCGCCGCTGGTTCCGATCCGGCTGGCGCCTGCGCCGATCATTACGAGGGCGTCTTCCGCGCTGCGGACACCGCCGGAGGCCTTCACGCCGATCTCAGGGCCGACCGTTGCCCGCATCAGGGCAATATCTTCCTTCGTGGCTCCCCCGGTCGAGAAGCCGGTTGAGGTCTTCACGAAGTCTGCGCCCGCTTCTACAGCAAGCTTGCAGGCACGGACCTTCTCCTCTTCAGTCAGCAGGCAGGCCTCAATAATCACCTTGGTCAGCGCCTTGCCGCGTGCGGCTTCGACTACGGCAACCATATCGCGCTTGACCAGCTCGTCATTGCCGTCCTTCAGTGCGCCGATATTAATGACCATATCCACCTCACCGGCACCGTTCGCAATGGCATCCTTCGTCTCAAAAGCCTTCGTCTCAGGCGTCGATGCCCCGAGCGGGAAGCCGATTACTGTACATACCTTCACTTCCGGCGTATCCTTCAGTACGGCATGCGCCGTAGCCACCCAGGCCGGATTCACGCACACAGAGGCGAATTTGTAGGCTTTGGCCTCTTCGGCAAGCTTGATAATATCGTCTTTCCGGGCATCTGCCTTCAGCAGCGTGTGATCGATAATCCCGGATATTGTAGTTTCACTCATCATTAATTCCTCCAAGTCATCGGTAATGGATGCGACATCCCTTGTAATCATACCAATAGTCGGACGCTTTTGAAAGCTGGAGGGCATAACATCTGCTAATCCTGTATCCACTCCGGACAGTATAGATCAAGCGCACTGAACCCCTAGTCCTATACATTCACCTGCCGGATAGCCTCCCGCAGATCGCCCGTACTTGCGCTGACGCTCAGCGAAGCCTCGTAGACTTCTTTGATTCGCGCCAATTGCAGATCAGTCAGCTCACGGATCTCCCGGGTCTGCTCCGAGACCTCTCCGGCAATATCGGCCATGCTGCCCACCGCTGCCGCAACCTCCTCTGAGCCGGCGGAGAGCTGCTCCGCTGTCGCCGACACATCAATGATCTGTCCGGCCACCTCCCGGAAGGCGGCGGAGGCCTCCAGCAGAGCAGCCTCCGCTTCGGCTGACATCCGCACCCCTTCCCTCACTTCAGCGGATGCTTCCGTCATCTGTACCCCGATGCTCGCCGAAGCCTGGCTGATATGCAGCAGCAGCTCGGCTACCCGCTCGGCCGAGGCTGCGGAGCCTTCCGCCAGCTTGCGCACTTCACCGGCTACGACAGTGAAGCCTCTGCCGTGCTCCCCCGCATGCGCCGCCTCAATCGAGGCATTCAGCGCCAGCAGCTTCGTCTGATCCGCAGACTCCCTGATCGCAGCCAGCGCACCTTCAATCTCATCCGTGTACTCTTGCAGCCGCAGCACATTATCCAGCGTCTCCCCGGTGGATACAGAGATCGATTTCATTTGCTGGTTAGTGTGGTTCATGGACGTCTGGGACGCCTCTGCAATGTCCAGCGCCTTGACTGCGAATTCCGAGACCGCAGCCGAGGCCTCCGAGATGCGCGAGATGCCCAGCGCCATCTGTTCCATAGCCACAGCGCTGCTCTGTGCGCCTACCGTCTGCGAGTTAGCCCCGGCATGGATATCGCTGATTCTGCCGCTCACCGTCTCACTCATTTTCAGCACATCATCGGCATTCCTGGCGAAGGTCTCGGAGGAGCCGTAGAGACTGTCAGATGCGGTAGACACCCCGGATACCATCCCTTTCACTCTGGCATTCAGATCCCCTGACATCTGGAGCATCGCCTGATAAGCCCTGCCAATCTCATCCCGGGAGGTGACCGGACGGGCATGCAGGATACGGGCTGCTCCGGCGAGATCCCCTTCAGCCATCGTGCCCGCGCTCTCTGTAATCGTCACCAGCGGACGCAAGGACCGGGAGACGAACCAGGCCAGCACCGCGAGTGCGCCCAGAGACAGAGCTAGAATAATACTATAGAGCGGCAGGCTCTCCATCAGGACATCACGGGTCAGCGTACTAAGCACAGCAACATCGGTATCAATGCCCAGCGCCCCGACCAGCTTCCCGCCGGTGTCCTTCATAGGAACGAATGCCGAGATATAATCCCCGTATTCGGGATTGCTGATCAGCGGCGTGCTGGCATTCTCTCCGGCAAGCACAGCCGTAACTGCGGCCGCAGGCATATCGGTAGTCTCATTAATCCCCGAAGCCAGCGGGTCTCCCTCCGGCCTGCCGTCAATCATCAGCTGCGGCTGACGGGCATCATCAATCCTTACAAAATATACATAACGGGCACCAATCGACTTCCGGAACTGATCCAGTTCATGGCGGAGTGACCAGTACAGGTCCGACTCCTGCGGATCGGCCAGGAATTCGCTGTAGCGGCCGGGATCAATCTGTGTCACATAATGGCTGGCAATACTCATGTTGTAGCTGCTGATCGTCCCTTTGACCGCTGATCCGGTGTTCACCCACTGAATGGCGGCATTGCCTGCTGTAATGCAGAGAATCACTAAAGTCATAACACAGAGAATACGGGCAATCAGTCTGGTTCGGATAAAAGAAAACATGGAGGCCTTCCCTTTCGCGCATCACAATTGCGTGGTTATAGTAGGGCCATCCGATAAAGCAATGACAAATGTCCCTCTACCGGAAAATTTCGACAAACTTTTCAAAAATCCTTTTCCAAAGACGGCGCAGACTATTAAAATTTGAAAATCAAGTGGAAACGGCTTTGCTGTCTTTTTAAAGGACGGTACCGTTTCGGCGAGAAATAGAAGGATAATGGATAGCGTGAAACCTATACATTCTTATATTTGAACCAAATCATCCTGCGGGTGAACGATGCTAATGCCTCTCTCACCGGCCGCTTTTCAGGAGCAGTAATGTTGCACTTTTGGCAGGATTTCTCTACACCTTTTACCGGGTTGAAGTACAATGTTGCATTATTTGCATAAATTTAGGTATTTAGAGCAAGTTAGCGCTGAATTTGTTGCAGTTCGTGCAGGATTTCAGCATTGACTGCTTCTTTGGGGCAGTATTGTTGCATTTTTTGCAGGATTCCTCTTAAAATGTTACTGCCTGTGACGCATGGGGCCCTTTCCTCCGCGCAGCTACACCCATTGTATTCGGTTTTTCGTATACACTCAGGCCCACGTACCTTCGCCCAGCACAGTATGTATAGCGTGAAACATACACATTCTTATATTTTTTTTAAAAAAGGCTGCTTCTGAAGCCTAATCGCTCCAAAAACAGCCTTCTGGCCTTAACCCGTCAATGGCCGCCCGAAGGCGAGAATCCAACCCGCTGCACCAGCCGGGTACTTTCTTTATTTTAGACTCGTTAACGGTATAGTCCCGAAGCCTTCACTTCATTGAAGAAGGTGTTGAACTCCTCAATATTAAGCTGCTGCGCCGCATCGGACAAGGCTGTAGCCGGATCAGGATGCACTTCTACCATAATCCCGTCGGCTCCGGCAGCGAGTGCGGCCTTGGCACATGGAATCAGGATGTCCTTGCGTCCGGTAGAATGGGTGACATCGACCAGCACCGGCAGATGGCATTCCTGCTTAAGAATCGGTACCGCCGAGATATCCAGCGTATTGCGCGTCGACCGCTCATAGGTGCGGATACCGCGTTCAATCAGCATAATCTCCATATTGCCGCGGGACATAATATATTCTGCCGCATGAACGAATTCATCCAGCGTAGCGGATAGTCCGCGCTTCAGCAGCACCGGCTTGTTCACTTCCCCTACCGCCTTAAGCAGCTCGAAGTTGTGCATGTTCCGCGCGCCGACCTGAATGACATCCACATAATCCAGCGCTTCTTCAATATGCCGGGGATCGACAATCTCACTGATCGTCAGCAGCCCGTATTCATTCGCCGCTTCACGCAGAATCCGCAGACCATCCATGCCCAGCCCCTGGAAATCATAAGGGGAGGTCCGTGGCTTGAAGGCGCCGCCGCGCATCACCTTGACGCCTGCCTTCTGCAGGGCCGCAGCCACCGTACGGGTCTGCAGCTCGCTCTCCACCGAACACGGGCCAGCTACCATCAGGGAGGATAATCCGCCTACTGTAACGCCGCCCGGCAGCTCAATAACTGTATCCTCCGCATGGTCTTTGCGCGCTACCAGCAGGGTCTTCTTATGCTCCGTACTTTGCAGATCAAGCGAAGCTGAGAAAATCTGCTTGAACAGCGTACGGATGGTTCCATCCGTGAACGGCCCCTTATTGCCTGCGACCATTTTCTCCAGCATCGCCTTCTCCCGCTCAGGATCGAACTTCGGCACGCCTTGCTTCTCTTTGAGCACCCCAATCTCCTGAACGATTCCGGCACGCTCCGAGATCAGCTCCAGCAGCTGACCGTTAATCTCATCCAATCTTGCTCTCAGATCATCCAATTCCACATTACTCATTCCAAGACACTCCTTTGTGCAGTTAATAGTTAAGGCTATGAACGAACGCAAAAAGACCCCCCGCCGCAAGGGACGAGGAGCCGTGGTACCACCCTTATTTAGAGCTGAATCCTGCTGACGCATCAGCACATGACGGCATACCTGAAGGATACCGGCCAGTCGATTCATTCTGTCTTACATCCGTTAACGCAGGAAGCGGGCCACCCTACCCATAACTGCTGCAGCAGTGTACTTCAGGGACCGACTCGGAAGTGAACTTCGGCACTAAGCGTCTAATGGGGGTGCTCTCAGTCTCCGGCACGCCTTCCCTGTTAAAATCCGCTATGAAGTGCTTACTCTCTTCGTCATTGTCATTACAAGGTATATCGGTGCTGCTTATGCACCAGTTTCTGCTATCTTAATCAAAAAGACTTCCATATGCAAGACACCACAGCACTGTATTGCAGCTTTGACTCAGCATTGTGATTATTTTGTGAAGAGAGATCTGCTTATTCCTGTTCCGCAAAAAAATGCCCGATGACTTTGGCAATGCTGTCGCTTCTCAGCGGCTTGCTGATATACTCATCCATCCCGGCTTCAAGGCATAGCTCCCGGTCGCCCTTGAGCGCGTTGGCCGTCACTGCAACAATGACCGGCTGCTGGTCTGCCGGCTGCTCTGCCCTGATGGCAGCTGTGGCCTCCAGGCCGTTCATCCCGGGCATCTGCACATCCATGAAGATCAGATCATAGCCATGCCGGGCCGTCATATCGACCGCCTGCCGCCCATCCTCGGCCACATCGACGGTGAAGCCGCGCTTCTCCAGGATTTTGCGCAGGACGATCTGGTTGATCACATTGTCCTCGGCTACCAGAATATGCAGGGACCGGCCTTCTGATTGCGGCTCCGGCTGGTTCCCCTCCGGCCCGTCAGCCGGAAGCGCCTGCGCTTGCGTCCGGAGGACCACGGTGAACACAAAGGTCGCCCCCTGCCCGGCTGCTGTATCCAGATAGATCTCTCCGCCCATCCGCTCGACCAATTGCTTGCTGATCGCCAGCCCCAGACCGGTGCCTTCCCCATGGCGGCCCCTGAAATGCTCCAGCTGATAGAACGGCTCGAACAAGCGGCTGCGGGCCTCCTCGGGAATCCCGCTCCCCGTGTCCGCCACGGTGAACTGGAGCGTTACGCCTGCCAGGCCATCGGCAATGCGCTTCACGCTTACCTTTACCCCGCCGGTACAGGTGAATTTCACGGCATTGCCGGCCAGATTGAGCAGCACCTGCTTCAGCCGCTCCCCGTCCCCGATCAGCCGCTGCGGCACATCCGGGTCCGTCTCCACGCTGAGGGTCAGGCCTTTACGCTCCGCCTTGAGCTGAAGCAGCTCCAGCGCGGAATCCATACAGTGCTGGAGGATGAACGGCTCATCTTGGAGTGAGATTTTGCCTGCCTCAATCTTGGAGAGATCGAGAATGTCGTTGATGATATTCAGCAGGGATTCACCGCTCTGGCGGATAATCTCCAGGAACTCCCGCTGCTGCGAACCCGGCTCACTGCTCTCCAGCAGCAGGTCGGTCATCCCGATCACCCCGTTCATCGGAGTACGGATTTCGTGGCTCATCATGGCCAGGAACTCACTTTTGGCGCGGTTCGTATTCTCTGCGGTCTCCTTGGCAATCAGCAGCTTCTTCTGCTCGGTAATATCCTTGACGATAATATAAAAGCCTACGGTAGACTGGTTGATAATAATCGGCGCAAGGGTAGTCAGAACCTCCACAGAATGCCCGTCCTTATGCCAGATCAGGTTGATATCCTGGCCTGCGGAGCCGCTCTGCCGGCGGGGACCGAGTACATTCTGCAGCTGCCGCTCGCCGATGATCCGGCTGACACTCATGCCCACCATCTCGGGGATCGTATACCCCGTCAGCCTTACCGCCTGTTCATTCCCGTTAATAATATGGCCTTCCAGATCCAGCGATATGATCGCGTCATGATTATATTTCTTCAGCGAGGTATAACGCTCGACCGATTCCTGAAGCTTCTGCTCCACAATCTTGCGCCGGGTCACATCGCGGCCGACAGCCAGCACCCCGCGCTCCCCGCCGTCTTCCACCGTTCTCAGAGAGAATTCAATCCAGATATATTGGCCGTTCGCATGTAATATCCGCAGCTGGACATCAGGCGAGTCAGCCATCTGCTGCGCACTGATTAAGGCCAGATCCTCAGAGTGAACCAGTCTGCTGTTATCCCGGCCGATCAGCTCCTCCGGTCTGTACCCGAGCACCTCTTCCACGGAAGGGGAGCAATAGCGGCAGACTGAGCCCGGCGCAGCATAGTACACAATGTCCCTGATGTTGCCGGCAATCAGCTCGTACAGCCGCTCAGACGTCCCGGGAAATGCCTCCACCGGTGCCGCAAGCGGCCTTCCAGCCAAGTGAACGATATAATACAGCCCCTCTCCCGTCGAAGGCTCGCTCACCCTCGCCACATGCAGCAGCACCGGAACCGCAGAGCCATCCGCATGGCGCAGCTTGATTTCGGCTTCAAAAAAAGGGGCTGCTCCTGTCCTGAGGCTCCCCATCCTGTAACTATGTATGTGCAGGCTATCTTCATCCCAGAACGCTTGGAAGCTGCGTCCCAGCAACTGTTCTTCGGAATATCCGAGCAAGAGGGTTACCGCCGGATTCACCTTCATCCATTCTTCAGCCATGGAGAGAAAGGCTACTCCGGCAGTTCCTGTCTTCAATGCCTGTTCAAATGGAGAAGTCGTCTCCGTATGCTGCTCTAGCATAAGATCCACCGCCCGTTTGTGAAGTATTAGATGCAATTCCTTTATATTAAATCTGCAATATAAATATCTTGCATAATCGGGCGAAAGTCAAATCATTATGTCGAATACAGACAATTCCTTATTCAGCGGATTACAGCAGCCCGTGAACCCGCCGCCAGACAGAGATCTCCCCAGCTCCCCACCTTAATGAATCCCCTGTTGCTATTTCAAGCTAAATCTTCTGCAGGTCTTCTCCGTAGAGCAGCCTTTTCACGGTTTCGGTGAACGCTTTCACCTGAAAGGGCTTGGTGATATATTCGGCAAAGCCCTTCTTCCGGGCCTTCTCAATATCCGAGCTTTGCGCAAACGCGCTCGTCGCCAGCACCGGAATATGACAAGTTGCCTGATCCTGCCGCAGTATTTCCAGAGCTTCATACCCGTTAAGTCCGGGAAGCCCGATGTCCAGGATAATCAGATCCGGCAGAGCTTCCCGCGCTATTTGCAGTCCAAGCTCTGCCGTTTCAGCCTTCAGCAGCAATACGGAGGGCAGATTTCTTTTGAAGATATGGTGTACTAAGGCCATATTGAGCTGATTATCTTCTACATATAATACCGTCCACTTACACTCCTCCATCCAGCTTATCCTCCTAAAAAGTCTCAGCACCCCTAACGGCAGATGGGCAGAAAATAAAAAAACCGAAGAAAGGGACTATTCCCCCTTCTTCGGCTCATGTTCGGCTCATTTACATGTCCGACTCATTTCCACCTCATATATGGTTAGACTTCAGTGAAAAGTATAGGCTATCACGCTGGTATCTTTGTCGAAATCCCAATCCACATAAATATCCGCCAGCTCTTTGCCGAGCATCTGGGCTATAGTGGTGGTATCATCCAAGTAACGCTTCTCCATCTTGCGCTTGGTAGTCTTAAGCGTATTCTCATAGCCGAGGCCAATCAATTCCTTCTCCAAAGGAATCATGATACCCTCACGCTTAATAATTAGAATGCGGGGTCCCAGCCACCAGGAGTCCGTATGGACCGGTTCCTTCTGGACCTTCCTAGTTACTTCGTTAATCTGGAGATGGACTTCCTCGCGCCCGGCATAATCATCAATCGGTACGTCGTCATTCTTGATGAGCGCCACGATCATCCCCGATGCGTTATGAATGCCCCAATCATAAAAAAGCTCGCCGACCTCAATAGCCATGCTCTCCTTCAGGTACGCTGCAAGCTCGGGAAGCAGGGACTTCATCAGAAGCTCCCGTGTATAACGAAACGCCTGTTCTTCTTCCTTATTCAATAAAAACCTCTCCACAGGTCCGATGAAATTACGGATATGCAGTGCTATACATTGCTCCCCGATAGAGGCATGTATCGATTCAGGTCCCTTCCCGAAGCGTTCCCGCAGTAGCCTTCCTGTGAAACTGGAAAGTTGGCTAGTAAGTTCTGTAGTGCTCATTCAATTTCCTCCAGCATAATATTGTAGTGTCTGTGTGTAGATTTGGGGAGACGCTCCGCCTGCTGAAGAAACGGTTCGTTCAACTTAGTATAATCGGTAGCCGCCCGGTTCGTATATATTAAAATAATTTATATTTTTCTGCAGCAGCTTCGCCTGCTTCTATATGTATCGGCGTGCTCCTAGTATTGCCCAAATTATGTCATATTACTTAGACACGGCCGAAACGTACAAGAACATGCACCCGTCAGTCAGAAGCGATTATATACAAAAAGGTGTTCCGCTGCCGGCATGGCTGCGGAACACCTGTGAATTCACTTGCCTATCTCTTGCTGCTTGCCGCGGTAAGCTTCGGTGAAGACCTCGAAGAACGGTGTCGTGTCCCGCTCTGCCATCGTGTCCTCCGCCCCCGGATTCCAGCCGATCTCCTTCCGCCAGCTGCCCAGCCGGCCGGATTCAATCAGCTCCTGCTCATCCGGGTTCGCAGACTTATCTGCCTGTGGTGCCACATACAATGCATCGACAGGACAATAAGCTTCGCACATGAAGCAGGTCTGGCAATCCTCCTGGCGGGCAATGACGGCAAGCTTGCCCTCCATCGCGAAGACATTCGTCGGACAGACCTTCACGCACAGCCTGCAGCCGATGCAGCGGTCCTGGCTAACCAGCTCAATCATATGGCCCGCTCCTCTCCCGGAATCCGCAGCTCATGGGCATGAGGCACACTTTCCGTGCGGATACCGATCGTATTAACGCCGGAGAGAATCAGGCGGTGGGTCTGGCGCGGGTCCAGCGCCGGATACTCGGCCAGGCGCTGCAGGCCGCGGCTCTCCTTGCGGGCCAGCGCAGCGGTGTAGATCCAACGGCCGACATTCAGCATAGCGGCCGCTTCACGTGACTGCACGATGCCCTGAACCGTGGCAGGCACCTGCCCGCCCAGCTCGGGCATCAGGCGGTTCAGGCGCTGTAGAGCGGCAGCGACTACGGGCTCGCTGCGGAAGTAATTGATCCGCAGCGGCAGGATCTCCTGCTGGACCGCCGCGATCAGCGGCTTCGCGTCCAGCGTCCGTGAGGTGCCGGCGCCAGCCGGCATGCCGTAGCGGCCCGCCGCGCGGAGCATCCGGCGCTCCGCCGGATGCGGCTGCTGCAGAGCGTGCCGCGCCGCGCTTCGTCCTGCCCAGCTGCCGCTGCAGATGGCCCAGGATGCATTGTAGGCGCCGCCGCCGGAGATGGCGCCGGTCACTTTCTCGCGGGAGGCGGCGTCGCCTGCCGCATACAGCCCCGGCACCGAGGTTTCACACCCGGGGCCGGTCAGGCGCAGGCCGCCCGTGCCGCGCATCGTGCCTTCATAGCGGAGCGTAAGCGGAAATTTATCCTTGAACGGATTAATCCCCGCCCGCTCCAGCGGCATGAAGAAGATCGGGTGGGCATTGCGGAGGAATTCCTGCTTCTCCTTCGTATCAGCCAAATCCAGAGAAGCATAGACCGGGCCCTTCAGCATCAGCTCGGGAATGCTGCCGAAGGTGCGGTCGCCCCGGTGCAGCGGCCTTCCCGCAGCATCATACAGCGTGGCCCAGGCCAGCATCCGCCCGCGGGTTACCGTTCCGTCCGCGAAGCTCGGAGCATATTGCCGGGTGAATTCCATGCCCGACAGCTCGGCACCGGCTTCGGCTGACATCAGCAGCCCTTCACCGGTAAGCACATTACAGCCCAGCCCCTTGCTGAGGAAGGCGCAGCCGCCCGTAGCCATAATCACCGCATTCGCCTTCACTTCCCAGCTCTCTCCGGTCAGGCGGTTGATTCCGCGGGCGCCACCCACGCCGTGCTGATCATGGAGCAGCTCCAGTGCCGGCGATTGATCCCAGATGCGCACTCCCGCCTTGCGCACCACTCTGCGCATAATCTTCATGTATTCGGGGCCATGCAGATGCGTCCGCAGCGGCCTGCCCTCCTCATCCTTCGGGAAGGGATACCCCCATTCCTCTACCAGCTGCAGATTCTGCTCGACCTGATCCAGCACACGGTGTATCCAGGCATTCTCCGAGAGATAGCCGCCGGCCTTAAGTCTGTCCTGCACGGCCTGTTCCCGCAGCTCTGCCACCGGCGGAATCACCAGCAGCGTCGTTCCCCCCGGCGCGGTAGCTCCGCTTGTTCCGAGATATCCCTTATCGGCCAGGATCACTTTCGCTCCCTGAGAAGCTGCACTCCATGCCGCCCATGCTCCGGCCGGGCCTCCACCCAGCACTAGCACATCTGTTGTAGCCTGCTGTTGCTGCGGCATTCCGCTTCCTCCTCTTCATGGTTCTTTGAAATGTAGAAATAAGATCAGGCCAGCTTCTCCTGCAAAAATGCTATCGTCGAGGTGACAGCCTCATTCAGCGCAGAGGTGGAGCCTTCGTACGGATCTACCGTGCCGAAGGTATGATCTGCACCCCGGATGCTCAGGTACCGGTGCTGCGGCGCTTGTTCCCTGAAGCCGGCATGCTGCAGCAGCAGGGCATCACGGTCCTGATCACCCTGAATCAGCAGCGCAGCAGCCGATACTCTGCTGAGCGCTTCCTCCAGATTGAAACGCTCCTTATTCCGCAGCTGATCCTCCCGGACCGCCTGCTCCTGCGGCGTAAGCGCCGCAGGACCTTCACCCTGCCGAGGCTGCGGTGCAGCACCGCCGTTCCAGACTACCAGCGCCTTCACCTCAGGATGCTCTGCCGCGAACAGGATGTTGCTCCCGCCTGCACGGCTATGCCCCAGAACCGCTATCCGCTCCGTGTCGGCTAGCCCGGCAAGCGGCAGCCTGCCTTCAAGCAGGCTATGGAGCAACTGCTCCAGATCCGCCAGCTCCCTGCTCAGCGTGGCCGCTTCGGCTGCTTCCTCCGGGCTGATCCCGTCAGCATCACGGGCAGCGATACGCGAGAAATTGAAGCTTACGGTGTAGAACCCGCTTCCGGCAATTCTGCCGGAGACCTCCGGCCAGAACGCCCAATCTTTATGCCCTCTGAAGCCATGGCTGATCAGGAGTACGGGCTTCGGTGCCGTCCCCACAGGGACCCGTACCTCACCTTCCAGATACAGTCCATTCTCCAGCGGCAGCTTGAAATGTTCAAAAGTTAAGGTTTCATGAGACATCGGCATTCCCTCCGTTTCCCTATGTTGAATTACTTGAGCTGCCAATCGCTGATATTGAAATTCTTCTTGGCCAGCTTCTCATCGACGAGGAAGTTCTTGGTGCCCTCCAGCAGCTTAATACCGTCATCTGTGAAGGCTGTATCCTTGATATCACTGATTGGATTGACCTGCTTCGCGAGTTCCGGGGTGGTATCTCCGATCTCAGCCAGGAATGCATAATATTCATCTTCATGCTGCTTCAGGTCGGCCAGTGCCTTCTCCCGGGCCGCATTCCAGACCTTGGGGAAATCCGGGAATTTCGCAAGGTACTCCTCTGACACTACAGTAGCGCTGCTACCGAGCAGATCCGGATGCTGCGAGGCATCATCCAAATGGGTGTACCCCTGCTCAATCTGCTTAAGCGCTGCCACACCGTTATTGGTGGTCGCGTCTACATCGCCGCGGGCCAGTGCTGCGCTTGCATCGGGAATCAGCATGTGAACCAGCTTATAATCAGTTACGCCCTCCTGCTTCAGCAAGCCGACTACATAACGGTGCATAAACGAACCTTTTTGGATGGCAATCGTCTTGCCCTTCAGCTCCTGCACCGTCTTCGGCCCGTCCTTCTTGCCGATCAGATAACCGACTGTATGCGCTGAAGTCTGGGCGATCAGCCGGGTCTTGGCTCCTGAGGCGTAGGCGATAATCGCCGGGGTATCCCCGAGGCTGCCGAAATCAAGTCTTCCGCTGATTAAGGATTCCGTCTGATCCGGCCCGTTCGGGAAGCCTGTCAGTTTGACTTCGGTAATTCCGTATGGTTTCAGCTCTTCCTGAATAATGCCCTTGTAAAGGCCCCAGCCTTCCGCGCCTCCCGGCAGATTCAGCTTATTGGAGCCAATGAATCCGTAATTCAGCACGGCCGGAACATTGCTTGAAGCCTTATCGCCAGCCGCTTCAGCGGTATTGGTACCTCCACTGCCTGCTGCTGAGCTGCTGCTCCCCGTATTATTTCCGCAAGCCTGCAGTACCAGCATGATCACCACCATACCTGTAATCAGCGTGAGGCGTCCCCTTTTGCTCCATATACCTGTAATCTCTCTGTACAATCTGCTCATTGCTGTATTCTCCCCTCAGTCGTCTACTGGATGTTGTTATCGCATATCAGAAATCAGAATCCTGCCCGCGCCGCCAGCTTAACCATGAAGTCATGACTAGCCACCGGCTGTCTGCCCTTGCCCCAGCCTACCTTCTCGCGGTAGCCTCCAAGCAGGCCCTGCTCCTCCAGCTCTGCCTCTGTAATCCCGGTAATTCCCTCGGAATCCGGAGCAACATACAGCGCATCCACCGGACAATACAGCTCACACATGAAGCAGGTCTGGCAGTCGCTCTGCCGGGCGATAACAGGAATTCCATTATCTACCCGGTCGAATACATTGGTCGGGCAGACGGATACGCATTGGTTGCATTCTACACACCGGTCAGCGCTGATGACTTCAATCACAACAATACACTCTCCTTCGCTACCTCTTCTGTCTTCACCCATACCTGATCCAGTCCGCCGCTAATCAAGCGGTGATGCTGGCTGTCGTCACTTCCCTTGAAGTCCTCCCGTTTATGCATTCCCCTGGTTTCAGTGCGGGCCAGTGCGGAGCTGTACATCCAGCGTGCCGTTGCCGTCATCGCTTCGGCTTCACGCGCCTTCATACCTTCCGGCGTACGCTGGATTTCCCGGCTGCGCTGCTCCTTCCATAGTCCGTCCAGACGTTCCAGCGAAGAGGCCAGCCCCTGCTCTGTACGGAACAGATTAATATCGTACGGTTTGACTTCTGCCTGCACAGCCTCCACATATTCTGCGGTTCTGGCCGCCGCTCCCGCCTTCACTTCCTGGTGAACCAGCGGTGAAGAGGATAACCCGACGGGTGTGCGGTGATCCGCATGCCGCCCGAGTCCGGCTGTATAGGCTGCCGCCCCTTCTCCGGCGAAGGAGCCGGAAGACATTGCCCAGGCGGCATTATGGCTGCCGCCTCCGGTGAATCCGCCGCAGATCAGCTCCCGGGTAGCCGCATCCCCTGCGGCATATAACCCTGGAACACCTGTACCGCAATTCTCGTCTGTAATCCGGATGCCGCCTGTGCCGCGGACTGTGCCTTCCAGCCGCAACGTCACCGGGAATACATCCTTGAAGGGATTGATGCCCCGCCGGTCGAACGGCAGGAAGAAATTCGTCTGCGCCACCCGCAGCAGCGGCTGCAAGGCCTCGTCGGCTCCGTCAAGCTTCGCGAACACCTGGCGGCCCGCTAGCAGATTCCTGGCAATGACCGAGCGGCCCTTCTTGGAGCCCGCTCCTTCCACCACACTGCCGTCCTCATAATAGAAGCTGGCATAGCTGTAATACGCAGTCTTCGTTACAGAAGAGAAGGTCGGGCAGATCGCATAGGCATTGGAGAACTCCATGCCGGACAGGCTCGCCCCTGCTTCCGCAGCGAATAAGTAACCATCACCTGTCAGGACGTTGCAGCCCAGCGCCTTACTGAGGAAAGCGCAGCCCCCGGTAGCGATAACCACCGCCCCGGCATGCACACTCCAAGCTTCTCCGTTCTGGGTCTGCACGCCGGCCGCTCCGGCTACCCCGTGCTCATCGGCGAGCAGCTCCAGCACGGGACTGTGGTCCAGAATCTTCACACCTGCCTTCTTCACCAGCTTGCGCATCAGTCGCATATATTCAGGTCCTTGCAGGCCCCGGCGGTACGGGTTGCCCTGCTCATCCACCGGGAATGGATAGCCGCTGACGCCCAGTCTGTTCATATTCTCATAAGTACGGTCCAGCACCCGGTCCATCCAGCGGTGCTCTGCCAGCTTACCGCCCATAGCATAACGGCTGGCCTTCGCCGACTCGCGCAGCTCTGCCTCCGGCTTCACATACCAGACCCCGGTGCCCGACGGGGCCGTTGCACCGCTGGAGCCGCAGTAGCCCTTATCGGCCAGAATCACCTTCACTCCCTTGGCTGCGGCTGTAAGTGCCGCCCATGTTCCTGCCGGACCCCCGCCGATGACCAGTACATCTGCTGTCAGTTTCAATGCTTCCTTCAGTGCCGGTTGGTTCATGTTGTTTCCCCCTTGGTTTCATTAGCGTTAGCGTTGCATTAGCCCATCTTCAACCTTGGTAGCTGTCACGCCAGTGCAGGAATTTGCGTTCGATGACACGAAATAGAGAATCGATTAGCTTGCCGACCACAGCGAAAATAAGTATTCCGACAAAAATAACTGCCGTATTGGAATTCTGCTTCGCTTCATTAATGAGAAATCCAACCCCGGACTGTGATCCGATCAATTCAGCAACCACCAGACCGATCCAGGCCACAGCCATCGACAAGCGCAGTCCCAGGAGAATGCCGGGCAGCGCTGCCGGCAGGATCAGCCGCCGCAGCTTCTGCAGCGGACTGAAGCCGAGCACCCGGGCCACTTCGAACAGCTTGTTGTCCACTCCCCGGATGCCCATGAAGGTATTAATATAGAGCGGGAAGAAGGAGCCGCTCATGATAATAACCACCTTCGAAATCTCCCCGAAGCCAAACCACAGAATAATTAGCGGGGCAATCGCCAGATGCGGAACCAGCCGCAGAATCTGAACACTCGGGTCCAGCAGATAGGCAGCGCTGCGGAACAGGCCGGTTAATGTCCCCAGCAGCAGGCCGAGAATCCCTCCAATCAGGAATCCGGTACCCGCCCGTCCGATGCTGACGCCCAGATGATGGAGGAGCTCTCCCCTAACGGCCAGATCCGCAAATGCGGAGAGGATCGTCAGCGGTGCCGGAAGGAACTCCGGCGAGATCCAGCCTGCGCTCCCGGCAAGCTGCCATACGGCTAGTACCGCTACGGGAATGGCTGCCCCGGCTCCCCAGTCATACAGAAGCTTTTTCCAGAATACAGAATCTGTCTCTGTCTTGTTGTTAGCTGTAGTAATTGAAGCAGTTCCGCTATAATCACGGGCTTCCCTTACGCCCTTGGCTGTCTTAATTATGGCTTCTATCCCTTCACTCATGCTGTTCTTCCCCCCTATCCCTGATAACTGTCCCGCCACCGAAGCAGACGCTGTTCGATCAGGCGGACAATCGTGTCACTCAGCAGTCCGACAGCGGCAAATACAATAATTCCGACAAATACAACCGGCGTATCGGCAAACTGGCGGGCATCCGACATCATGTAGCCAATCCCCGAGGTAGAAGCAATAAGCTCCGCAACCACCAGTCCCAGCCAGGAGAGTCCCAGCGACAAGCGTACGCCGAGCATAATATTCGGCACCGCCGCAGGCAGCACCAGCCTTACAATCTGCTTCCCTCTGCTGAAGCCAAGCACTCTGGCTACCTCAAACAGCTTGTTATCCGTCCCGCGTATACCGATAAAGGTATTGATGTAGACCGGGAAAAACGCCCCTTTGGCAATCAGCAGCACCTTGGATTCTTCGCCGATGCCGAACCAGAGAATGAACAGCGGCACTACGGCAAGGCTCGGAATCATCCGGATCATTTGCAGCGAGGGGTCCAGCAGCTTCTCCGACCGGCGGAATAATCCGACCAGTATGCCAAAGAACAGGCCGAGCCCGCCGCCAAGCAGAAATCCTGATAATGCCCGCACGACACTGATTCTGAGGTTGCTCCATAAATCTCCGGTAGACGCCAGCGTAATGAACGACTGGACAATCGTATAAGGTGTCGGGAACAGCATCTCCGAGATCACTCCGTAATGGCCCAGAATCTGCCACAGGATCAGCACCCCTGCCGGAAGCAGCAGCCCCAGACCGGCAATGACCACTTTTCCGGGTCCATCAGGCCGTCCGGTTCTTCCGGCATTCCCTGCCACTACAGTCCGCTCTGCCATGACTGTCCCTCCTTGAGAATTATTTAATATATTCGCATGGATTAAGTCGGATATAAGTCGGCACTTACCCTCACTTTTCCACAATTAGCATCTGGATTTACTTTATATTCCCGCCCCGTCCTTCAATTCAAGCTCCTCCACCTTCTCAAAGTAATTCAAAACCTTCAGCCGCAGCTCCTGAAAGGAGGTTGTCGTTTTGGTGCGCGGATACGGCAGGTCTATGGGAACGATCTTGCGGATTCGTCCGGGTCGGGGCTCCAGAATCACCACCCGGTTCCCCAGGAACACGGCTTCATCAATATCATGTGTCACCAAAATCATCGTCGTCCGGTTCCGCCGCCAAATGTCGAGCAGCACCGACTGCATATGCGCCCGCGTAAAAGCATCCAGCGCACCAAAGGGCTCATCCAGCAGCAGAACCTTGGGACTGCGCAGCAGCGCCCGGGCAATCGCTACCCGCTGGGCCATCCCGCCCGACAGCTCACGGGGATAGGACTTCTCGAAGCCGCCGAGCTTCACCAGCTCAATCAGTTCATCTACCCGCTGCCGGATATCCGGCCTGCCCAGCGGCAGATCCGAGGCAATATTCTTCTCTACCGTAAGCCAGGGAAACAAGCGGTGCTCCTGAAAAATAAACCCCTTATCGATTCCCGGCCCGCTGATCGCTGCTCCCTCCAGAGTAACACTGCCGGTATAGCCGGTATCCAGACCGGCAATGATGCGGAGCAGGGTACTTTTGCCGCAGCCGCTGGGTCCAATCACCGTGATGAACTCGCCCTCCTGCACCTCCAGCTCAACATCCTCCAGCGCCTGCACCTTACCTCCAGCGGCCTCAAAGTGCTTATTCAGTGCTGTGATAGACAACAAAGCCTCTCCCATATCTGCTCCTCCTTCTGGCTGAATTCCCTTAGTAACAAAAAACAGAGGAACCTCGCGCAGCAATCACGCAGGCACCTCTGTATGTACAGTCGGTAAAATATAATCCAAAGTAAATTGATTGGAATTTGTAAATTTAAAATATCATCCATTAGGTGATCTGTCAATAAAAATACATAATATCCGAGCGGATTAATTTGATTTGATGCTGACATCCTTTTGAAATTATGAAACAGCAACTAGGAAGCAGCCCATATTAATGGGATAATCGCAAACTTCCACTCATATACTTACAATTAGTAAGTAATTATGATATACTAGGCTATATCCTTGCACTAACGGACAAGCTTACAAGTAACTGCTGCTCAATATTCTGGATTATAAGGGGTCTGTACCATGAACAATCAAGGGAATACACAAGCTGATGCGCAAGCAAATACACAAGCGGATGCTCAAGAAAAAGAAGCAAGCCTACCGGAGTTTGAATTCGGCATTTATACATTAGGCGATATTGTTACCGACTGCCATACAGGGCAGCGGATCAGCCCCTCCCAACGCCTGCAGGAAGTCATTGCAGCCGCGAAGCTGGCCGATGAAGCCGGGCTGGATGTATTCGGCGTAGGCGAGCATCACCGGCTGGATTTCGTAATCTCATCGGTGCCCGTTGTCCTGGCAGCTATTGCCCAGGTTACACAGCGGATCAAGCTCACCAGCGCTACGACCGTGCTAAGCACCATTGATCCGGTCCGTGTCTTCGAGGATTTCGCCACCCTGGACCTCTTGTCGGGCGGCCGGGCCGAGATCATTGCCGGACGCGGCGCTTTTCTGGAATCCTTCCCGCTGTTCGGCTACGAGCTGGAAGATTACAAGCAGCTGTTCAGCGAGAATCTCGACCTGCTGCTCACACTGAACCAGCATGAAGTCATGAACTGGAAGGGCAAATTCCGCTCCCCGCTGCATAACGCCGAGATCGCTCCACGCCCGCTGCAGCAGAGGCTGCCGCTCTCGGTCGGCATCGGCGGCTCAGCCGAAAGTGCCGAGAAGGCCGGGTCCCTTGGCATCGGCATGGCTATCGCTATCCTGAGCGGCAGCCCGGAGCCCTTTCAGAATCTGGCCGGCACCTACCGCCGCGCCGGGGCTGCCGCCGGCCACCAGCCGGAGGACCTGAAGATCGCCATCACCAGCCACGGCTACATCGCCAAGACCTCACAGCAGGCACTCGATGAGTATTACCCTTATTACTACAGCTACCGTAATAGCATCAGCCCGCGTCCCGGTCAGGAGTACCGGATCTCCCGCAGCGACTTCGGCCGGTTCACCTCGCCGGACAACACCCTGGCCGTGGGCAGCCCGCAGCAGATTATCGAGAAGATTCTCTATCAGCATGAGCTGTTCGGCCATAACCGCTTCATGACCCAGCTCGACATCGGCGGCCTGCCTTACGCCAAAGTAGCCGCCGCCATCGAGCTGCTCGCCACCGAGGTCGCCCCGGTGGTGCGCCGCGAGGTTGCGAAGAAGCAGCGCGGAATTTCCTCCGCGCAATAAACTGTACTGAGGCCGCCCGGTTAATGGGCGGCTTCTTTTGGCGGGAGCAGGTGCACTAGTGCCAATGTCATTAAGTTAAGATATAGAGCCAAAAACAAGAAAAAGGCAGGTTATCGAAAAGATAGCCTGCTCTTTTTTTGCACAAAAAAATCTTGACAATCCGTAGAAAACGTGTGGCGAAGCCCCTTGAAAAAACGAGGAGGTTACGCCAATGAATGCTTATGCAAATTCGCTGAAAGACAGACTGACATCTCTCATCCGTGAGATGGCGGCTGCCCCCGCGCCTTACGTCAGAAACCCGGGAAAGGATTTTACCCGAACGAAAAAACTACCCTTTGAAATGGTTATGCAAACCCTGATCTTTATGGGCGGCAACAGCCTCTATAAGGAACTGTTGGAATCGCAGGGCTATGACGTTAACACCGCAACTTCTTCTGCTTTTGTTCAGCAAAGAAATAAAATTTTGCCGTCTGCGGTCGAATCTTTGTTTCACACCTTTACCGCGTCCCATACGGAATTCAAGGATTATCGAGGCTATCGATTATTGGCCATTGACGGTTCCGATCTGCATATTGCAACAGATCCTGCGGACCCGTTGACCTATTCTCAAAGTCAGCCCCACTCGAAAGGCTTTAACCTTCTGCACTTGAACGCTGCTTATGACCTCTGTAACCGGCTTTACGTGGACGCCATCCTTCAACCTCGAAAGCTGCGCAACGAAGGAAGGGCGCTGTCCACGATGGTGGATCGGTCCCCTATTCAGGGGAACGTCATTGTGTTGGCGGATCGAGGATTGGAAAGCTACAATACGTTCGCGCATCTGGAACGGAAAGGATGGAAGTACGTCATACGGGTCAAGGATTTGCATTCGAATGGCATTCTTTCGGGCTTGCACTTGACCTTTGAAGGGGCGTTTGATCAGGAGATTCACCTGACGCTGACTAAAAAACGAACGAAAGCGTTCAGGGATCACCCCGAAATCTATAAAATTCTTCCGGCCACCTCTAGCTTTGATTTTCTGGACATGCAAAAGAACCTGTTTTACCCGATTTCCTTTCGGGTGGTTCGTTTCCTCCTGCCCAGTGGCGATTATGAAACCGTCATTACCAATCTACCGGCTGCTGAATTCTCACCGGATGAACTCCGGGAACTGTATCACCTGCGATGGGGGATTGAGACCTCTTTCCGGGCCTTAAAATACACCATCGGTCTGACCCATTTTCACGCAAAGAAGCAAGAGTCCATTACCCAAGAGATATTCGCAAGAATGATCCTCTACAATTTCGCTGAAATGATTACCTCGCACGTAGTCATTTCCCAAAAGGATAAACGGCACCTCTACCAAGTCAACTTCACGGTGGCCGTTCACGTCTGTAGACATTTCCTGCGCTCCAAGGGCGATGGACCCCCGCCTGATGTGGAAGCTTTGATTCGCAAAAATATTTTGCCGATTCGTCTCACCCGTCCTGGGCAAAGGAATACACGCAGAATACGTAGCAAATCCGCCATTAGCTTCGTCTACAGAGTAGCATAATTCGGTTCGCATGAACATTTTTTTAAGTGGATCTTCCATCCGCTTTGTTTGCTATGCGCTTTTTTCCTTCCTTACACCAAAAACAAACGGCATAGGACGTTTCCCCATACCGTTTTGGATTCTCTTTATTAATTCCAAACTTATCTTTGAACTTATCTTAATGACATTGGCACTAGTGCTCCTCATTTCCGCTCACCGCCCACTTTCTGCGGAATCGGGTGCATTAGTGCACCTTAATCTCCTCCTTTAGCTACCTTTTGCCGGAATCTGGTGCACTTCTGCTCCTCATTTGCTCATTTAACCAACTTCTACTCGATTCAGGTGCACTTATGCACCTGATTTTCTCATTCAACTAACTTGCCCTCCCCCGTCCCCGCCCACTTTCAGCTCTACCAAAGGGATTTATCCCTCTCATTTCCCCATCCAGCCCACTTTCAGCTCCACCAAAGGGATTTATCCCTTTCATTTGCTCATTCAGCCCGCTTCCAGCACCACCAATGGGATTTATCCCTTTCATTTGCTCATCCAGCCCGCTTTCAGCGCCACCAAGGGGATTTATCCCTCTCATTTCCTCATCCCGCCCACTTTCAGCGCCACCAAGGGGATTTGTCCCTTTCATTTCCCCATCCCGCCCACTTTCAGCGCCACCAAAGGGATTTATCCCTTTCATTTCCTCATCTGCCCCACTTTCAGCTCTACCAAAGGGATTTATCCCTCTCATTTCCCCTATCCAGCCCACTTTCAGCTCCACCAAAGGGATTTATCCCTTTCATTTGCTCATTCAGCCCGCTTCCAGCACCACCAATGGGATTTTTCCCTTTCATTTCCCCTATCCCTATCCCCTTCACCCTCTAATCCACCCCGCAGCACTCAGCCCGCTTCCGGCGGAGTTCACATATCACCCTAATTCCTTATATTAGTTTAAATTCAAGACCCGGCAGACGGAGGATGCCACGGATGAGCAGGCGCATCAGGAGAGCGCATAACCTAAGTGGGCGGCGGCCGTTCGTTCCTTCATTCGTTCGTCGTTCCGCCATTCGTTCGTCGTTTCCGCCATTCGTTCGTCGTTCCGCCATTCGTTCAAAGGACAAAAAAGCCCCCAGCGATTGCTGGGGACCTGTTCAATAGTATGATTTAGCCAATGTTCAGGCAAATGAAGGCTTGTTATTATCCACTTTACCGCTGACCAGCTTCTTGTACTCGTCGTTTCCACCCTCCACGGATGGTGCCAAATACACGCTTGGCGCCGAGGGCGTAAGCTTAGAGCCGGATTTGCGTCTGGAGCGGCCTTTGCCTCCCGCGCTGTTGCCGTCACCGCTTGCAGACCGGCGGACAGTACTGGATACACTAACGGCATTCTTCATATTCTTCATCCTGTTAGTCCCCTCCCACTAAATGATTGACGGTGCGGAACAAATCCCGGTTATAGGCCACGACTGCTGTAATATCCTCTGCCGATAATCGCTGACTTCCCGAGAAGTGCACGGACAGCACATGGTTCTCCCCTAAAGGATAGCATAGGATATATACCTCCGCAACTTCCGTACGCTGTAAAAAAGTCCATTCTTTTGTCAGAAAGGCATCCAGCACCCCCGGCTTCACGCTCCCGTCCTCGAAGGCGGCGAACGGATACATCTGCCCGCGTCCCACATTGCCGCCGACCTGCTTCAGGCCCGCTTCCGCTTCGGCCCGCCACATGGCGGCTCCGATGACCCGGCAATCCTCCGGAGGCAGGAATGAATTGCGGACGGCTTCGCTCAGTGCCTGATATTTCTCGGCTGCCTGCGGTGGCGTTACATTATTATTATATTGCCAAAAGAAGTGAAGGATACTTTCTTTTCGCCTAAGCTCTGCCCGAAGCTGCAGCAGCTCTACAGCCGGGTCGTGGTACATCCCCTGCGCCTGAATACTGTCGATGATCTTGCCGCAGCTCACATCCACCGCCGCTGTAACATTGTCATGCTGCCACTCATATTCCAGCGGGGTTAGTCCCGACAGATCCGACAGCAGATGATACTCTTCCACATTCTCACCCGGGATCAGGTCACTGCGGGCGGGTACCTGATCCGGCAGCAGGCAGAAGACCCGGCCGCGCCGCAGCCGCGCCCAGAACAGGCCCATTTCGAACTGGGTGTTGTCCCGGGTCACATAATAATATTTACCCCTAATCCGGGCTACATCATCCGGCGAGAACACAAAGACGGCAAAATCGCTGATATCCAGATTCCGCTCCAGCGCTTCCATGGTGTATTCATTCGGCCGGAAAGCAGCGGCATACCACGGATGAACCTCGGCGGTCCGCTTCAGCTGTTCGTGGATAGCTCTGGCATAGCGGATAGATTCTCTGGAAGAACCAATGAATAATCTAGGTCTGATCACGGCGGCACTCCTTTGTCTGTTTCCCCAATATGTAATAATTATACAGACATTTCCTGCCAACGAATAGGGCTTAGAGCGATATTGGGCAGCAGCAATGGAAGGTAACTAGCAGCGTTGTTAGCGGTATTCAGAGTAATTATTTATCTTCAATTTTAAATTTTCGGTATTCTCCGGCCGATGAAACGGGTAATAGAAGTTTATCTCTCCGGGAAATGAGGATTTATTTGTATGCGACTAAAATTACATACTGCAGTCCTGTCAGCCTGTCTGCTGACTTCATCCATACTGGCACCTGTCCTGCCGTCTTCCACAGCTTACGCTTCAGCGGCCTACTCGGCCAAAGTGTACGCCAGCTCCCTGAATGTACGCAGTGAGCCTGCTGCAGGCGCCGCCGTCACAGGCACTCTGGCTGGCGGTGCCACCGTTACCGTCACCGAAGAGCAGCATGGCTGGCTCAAGGTCCGCTCCGGCTCTGTCTCCGGCTGGGTAGCCGGTTATTATCTGAAGCGCACCAGTGGAAGCTCCAGTACCTCTGCCAGCGCCACCGCCTCCAATGCATCCGCCAAGTCGGCTGTGAAGACCTCAGCGGTCTCCAGCGGAACGGCTGTCGTTACAGCTTCTTCCCTGCGCATGCGGGGAGGTCCGGGAACCGGCCACGAGGTCGTGGGATCGCTGCAATCCGGCAATAAGGTGACCATTCTGCTCCGCCAGGGAGAATGGTCGCGGGTCCGCACAGCCGGAGGAACCGTCGGCTGGGTATCCTCCCAGTATCTGTCGGGCGGAGCCGTCCGCAGCGCAAGCACAGTCAGCTCGAATAGCCAGACTCCGAGTGTCGTACGGAAATCCGGCAGCATCCGGGGCAAGCTGATCATAGTGGACCCTGGCCACGGCGGCACCGATCCGGGCATGCTCGGGACAACCTATAACACGATGGAGAAGGATCTGACGCTCCAGACCTCCCTGTATCTGCGGGATTATCTGACCGCCAAGGGAGCCAGAGTAGAGATGACCCGGACCCGCGGGGAGCAGAAGCCTGCGCTCTCCCAGCGGGTGCAGCTTGGACGGCAGCTCGGTGCGGATGCTTTTGTCAGCATTCATTATAATTCATCGCCGAAGAATGTCTCCGGCACGCTGACCTTCTTCTATTCTCAGCAGAATGATCTGCGGCTGGCCCGGGCAGTGGAGACCCGGCTGGGTGAGGGCATCGGCCTGCGCAGCAACGGTCTCTCCTTCGGCGACTACCATATTCTGCGGGAGAATCCGCTGCCGGCTACCCTTGTAGAGCTGGGCTTCCTGTCGAACCCGTACGACGAAGCGATTGTGCGCAAGGCGGCTTATCAGCGGAAGGCGGCTCAGGCGGTCGCTGAGGGAGTGGCTGATTATTTCAACAAGTAGAGAGGAATCAGAGGCTGATCTCCCGGATGTTAAGCTCCGTTCTTTTGCTGAGGTCGATATATTCATCCCCGATGCGGATCAGCGGAGTCTCGATATCATGCGGGTTCAAGTAGACAATCTCGCCGACCCGGCCATCGGTTAGGACCACTTCACGCCCAACTGACCGCTTCACGATATTTTCCAGAAAAACGGTTACAATATGCGGGTCCAACGCGCCGAAGCTGCCTCTTCTCATCTGATCGACAATCATATGAAACGGCGTCGGTTCATGATACGGACGTTTGCTGGACATCGCATGAAAAATATCCGCCACGGCCACAATTTTGCTGTACGGATCGATCTGTTCTTCCTTCAGGCCCAGCGGATATCCCCTGCCGTCATTTCGTTCATGATGCTGAAGCGCCACCAGGGCAATGCGTGAATTGGCTCCGGTGGTTTCTTTGAGAATCTCGTAGCCGTAGACCGTGTGCTTCTTCACCTGGCTGAATTCCTCGTCCGTCAGCTTGCCGGGCTTATTCAGCAGCTCTGAGGGGATCTTCAGCTTGCCGATGTCATGCAGAGTTGCCGCCATGGAGAGCACGGACAGCTCCGCTTCACTCATCTCCAGCCATCTGCCGATCAGGGTAGAGAGCACTGCAACGCCGATGTTGTGCTCATATGTATAATCATCCTTGCCCTGCACCGAATGGAACAAGGCGAAGATATCCGGGTTGCGCGAGATCTCCTGGATGACCGGAAGCACCTCCTTGCGGATATCCGCCAGCGGGATTTTGCGGGAGATTCGGTAGGATTCGAATAATTCCTTGGACAGGTCCACTGTACTGTTGACCATCTTCTGATAGGAGGGCGCCTGGTCAGCCTCATCTGCAAAAAGAATGTCGAACCTGTCGATTTTTTGTTTGCGGATAAGCTCCAGATGCTCGGCATTCAGTCTGCTTCCCGCCGGAATTACAGTCACTCCGTAGGCATTAATCAGGTCATTCTTAATCGTTCTTCCCAGATCATTGTCCATACTATCCAGCCCTCCCCAATAACCGCAGCTATGTATTTATTGCCCATATAGCTATTATCGGTTGCAGGCCGGGAAATCCTGACAGGCAGTCCGTGAACCTTACATACTCAGGCTTCTTCCTCCTGCTTGCGGTATTCTCTTGGCGTGATTCCGGCGTTTTTTTTGAAGACACGGCTGAAATACTTCTCATCCTCATAACCCACCAGCTCCGCGATCTGCGACAGCCGCAGATTCGTATTCTGGAGCAGCGTCTTCGCCTTCTCCACCCGGAGGCCGGTCAGATAATCCGACAGATTCTCCCCGGTGATCTGCTTGAACTTGCGCGATACATTCTCCCTGCTGATAAAAAAGCGTTCCGCAATATGCTGCAGCGTCATCTCCTGCGCATAGTTCCGGTCCAGGTACTCCCTGATCTCCTGGACGAGCCGGCTATCCGGCGTCTGCGGACTGCCCTTGGACAAGTGGTGAAGCAGCGATTTCAGCCGGCACTGCCAGTTCTCCACCGAGAACAGCCCTTCAGCGTCATAACAGCGCTCCAGGCTAATCTCTGCCTCCGGCCGCCAGCGCTTCAGAACATCCAGAAGCTCCGTCTGCTGATGCAGCAGAACGCGCTCTGTGAGCAGCGGCAGCCCGGCCAGATGTCCGGCCCATTCTTCTGCCACCCGCTCCATCCGCTCCAGATCGCCGGACAAGACGGCGACTCTAAGCTTGTCCAGCCGTTGTTCCAGGCCGTAGTCTTCCACAGGTCCACGCCCGTCCTCATGCTTCCTGAAGGGATGAATGCGCCCGTCCCGCTGCAATAGATTCCGCTCCGCAAGCGCCTGGCCTGCCTGTTCAAAAGCAGACCGCAGCCCCTCCGGCAACGGGTTCACCGGACTAAGCCCGATATCCAGCTGAACGCCGAACGCCCGGCGGATGGCTTCATTCATGCGGGTAAGCATCTCCTCCGCCTGCGCTACAGCACTCCACAGCAGAACTACAAGCTCGCCCCCGCCCTGCCAGTTGCGGAAGGCGTAGCCGCTCTGGCCCTCTGCCATCACTTCATTGCAGACATTGGCCAGCACGAAGGCTGTCAAGGCCACATCTCCATGGAATCTCCGCAGCAGATGGCAATCTGCGCCTTGCAGCGGGATGACGGCGATCCTGCACTCCTGCGCCCCAATCGGCATCCCCAGCTCTTCACAGAGGGCCAGCTTCAGCTCATGGAAGGAGGCCTGTCCGCTCACCAGATCGGACAGCATCTTATCCCAGAAGAGCGGACGCAGTGCGTTCAGCTGCATATTCTGGCGCTGACGCCGCTTCCGTTCCGCCTCCTCCTCCATCCACAGCTTGAAGGCATGCTCCGCAGAGGCAATCAGCTGCTTGCTGTTCAGCGGCTTCAGCAGATAATCCGTACCGCCATATACGATAGCCGGCTTCACATAATTGAAATCCTGATACCCGCTGATGACAATCGTCTTTGTATGCGGATAATGACGGTGCAGCCATTCCAGCAGCTCCGCCCCGTCCATCAGCGGCATCCGCATATCCGTGAAGACGACGGCCGGCTGATGCTCCTGCATGATCCGTATCGCCTCCTGCCCGTTGGTCGCCTCATAGATCCCGGAGATATTATAGCTGTCCCACGGAACAAAGTAACGGATGGCCTCCCGCACATGCTTCTCATCATCTACAATCAGCACCTTCATCTCAGCCGCTCCTTCAAGAAATAGTCTCTATTCGCAAAAGCCGCCGGAATTAACCGCCGATCTCCTCCAGCGGAATAATCAGCGTAACGGTAAGCCCCTGGCCGTCTTCATTATTCTTAAGCTGTATCTCCGCTGCGCTGCCGTACTGGAGCCGCAGACGGGCCAGCACATTGTACAGGCCGATCTCCTCCTGGCCTTGCTGGCTGCTGCCTCTGAGGCAGGCCGTAATCTCCTCCAGCCGCTCCGGGCTCATGCCCCGGCCGTTATCCTTCACGGCAAGCACCAGCCTGGCCGCCCCTTCCAGCCTGCACTCGATCCGGATCAGCCCCCCGCTTATGCCGTCAGCGAAGGCATGCTTGAAGATATTCTCCACAATCGGCTGCAGGATCATCTTCGGCAGGATCAGCTCCAGAGCCTCCGGTCCCGCTTCCACCTCCAGCCGCAGATTCTCTTCGCCGAACCGCTCCGTCTGCAGAATCATATAGTTCTGCACATGCTCAATCTCGTCACGCAGCGGTACCCGGGTACGCTCGGTATTCATCGAATAACGCATCATGCTGCCCAGGGAATAGATGAGATCATACACCTTCGGCGCATTATAGCGCAAGGACAGGCTGGCGATGGATTGCAGCGCATTGTAGAGAAAATGCGGGTTCACCTGGGCCTGGAGCGCCTTCAACTGATTCGTCTTGTTCGCCAGCTCCAGCCGGTATTCCTTAACGATCAGTTCATTGATCGTACGGGTCATGCCAGTGATCTTGCGGGTGAGGAGCCCGAACTCGTCCTCCCGCTCAGCTTCCATATGCGCATCCAGCTGGCCGGTCTGCACCTTCTGGGTGAAGTGAATCAGCTTCTTGATCGGACGGGTGAAGCCGATGGAGATCAGCACGGCACTGATGCCCCCGATCAGCAGGAACAGCAGTCCGATGCCCATATTGAACCGGGTAATTACCCTTGCATCTGTGTAGAGATCCTCATAGGGCACCAGCTTGATAATGCTTCCGCTGAACAAAGGGTCCTTGATCTGCTTGTACATTACAATCCCCTGGAAGCCGTCCTTCTTCCAGGCGAAATGCCCGCTGTCCTGCTCTGCGGGCAGACGGCTCCAGCCCGCTGTGACCGGCTTCCCGATCCAGCCCGGGCCAGAGGCGAACAGCGCCTCGCCTTGCTCATTCAGCACATACAGGCGTTCTGTGTCCGAATTGTACATCGATTCCACGATGCCCTTCAGCTCCTCCAGCCTGTAATCAATCGACAGATCCGCCAGTACGCTGTCACTGGGGGTCCGGTAGATCGGAAAATGGGCGGTAAAGACCGGCACACTCCCCGGCTTAAGATTCGGGAAGCCGGACTTCACCCCGTATTGATGATCCATATGCGTCACTTCGAGATAAGGGCGGTACGTCCCTGCGGCATGGCCGTTCGCGGCGTAGTCTCCGTTATCCTCGCGGCGGAAGTATCCCTTAAGCAGGAGGTTAGACTGCCTGGCGGCCCTCACGTACAGATGAATCTGATACGTATTGCGGTCGGAGAGAAACAGATTGTACAGCTGGGTGGAGATGATGGCCCGGGTGTCCGGCAGAATCGTGCCGGGCGGGGCCTGGGCAGCGCTTTTGGCGGTAAGCAGGGTGGTGTAGAAGGAGCTGGGCACATTGATTCCGCTGTAGAGCGACATCGCCTGCTGGTTCATGCCGCTGAAATAACTCCGGAGATTCGCCTCCCCCAGCGTCAGCAGCTTCGTATTCTGCTTCACGGACTGGTCCGTAACCGACTGCCTCGTATAGAGATAAGAGAAGGTCACAGAGATGCCTGACGGGATCACTGACGCCAGCAGCACTAAGGCCATCAGCCGTGTCCGGATGCTGTTTTTGAACATGGGGGAACCTCCTACAAGTTGTGTGAGCCGTATGGCCTGCAATATAATCCACTTTTCCCGGCATGAAATGAAGTGTTAGCGGTGCACCGGGCTTTCTATAATCAAGCTGTGAACCCGTAGTTATCTTACCCAAACTTACCCAAAGGAGAGTCCATATGAGAAAAACTCTGCGTATGCAGCGCGGCTGGGGACAGCAAATCGTATTTCTCGGCCCCTGTCTGCTCTTTTTCCTGACCATTGTGGTCACCCCGTTCTTCCTCGGCTTCTACTATTCCTCCACGGACTGGAACGGGCTGGATCTGGACAAAGCAGTCTGGACCGGCGCGGCCAACTGGAAACGGATTTTCATGAATGACGATAAGTTCTGGGAGTCCCTGGTGTTCACCCTGCGCTTCACCGTGATCTCGGTTGTGGCTGCCAACGTGCTTGCACTGCTGCTGGCCTTCATTCTAATGACTACGCTGAAGACGAAGAAGCTGCTCCGTACGGTCTTTTTTATGCCCAATGTGATCGGCGGCATTCTGCTCGGCTACATCTGGCAATTCATCTTCACCAAGGGCTTCGCTACGATCGGCGAGCTGACCGGGATTTCGTTCTTCCAGCTGCCCTGGCTGGGTACGCCAAGCACCGGGTTCTGGGGGCTGGTCATTGTGTTCGTCTGGCAGACGGCCGGTTATATGATGGTCATCTATATTGCCGGGCTGGCCGGGATTCCGAAGGATCTCATTGAAGCGGCCCGCATAGACGGTGCACGCGCTCCGCAGCTGTTCAAGAGCGTCTACATCCCGCTGATTATGCCGGCGATCACCATCTGCCTGTTCCTGACGACCTCCAATGCCTTCAAAATGTTCGACCTCAACCTGTCGCTGACCAAAGGCGGACCCGGCACCTCGACCCAGTCGCTGGCCTATAACATTTATGCGGAGGCACTGATCAACAACCGGTATGGCCTCGGTACAGCCAAAGCGCTGCTCTTCTTCGCCGCCGTCTCCCTGATCACCGTCACCCAGGTCTGGCTTACCAAACGAAAAGAGGTGTCCGCCTAATGAACAGCAGCCGCTACCGCCCGGGCAACTTCGTCCTCGAAATTGCCGCCATTCTGCTGGCTATTGTCTTCCTGTCACCGTTCTATCTGGTCCTGAGCAATTCGGTTAAGGGGCTGAAGGACATCCTGATCGATGCCGCTTCCTGGCCGCAGGTGTTCCACTGGAGTAACTATTCCAAGGTCTGGGATGCCATTAACTTCCCGCAGGCCTTCTTCAACTCTCTGACAATTACGATTCTAAGTGTAATCTTCATCGTCCTGTTCAGCTCGATGGCCGCTTATCAGATTGTGCGCAAGCCGACGCGCTTCAATGCCTTCGTGTTCCTGCTGCTGGTCTCGGCGATGATCATTCCGTTCCAGTCGCTCATGCTGCAATTGGTCCGGGTGACAAGCCTGCTGGAGCTGCGCGGCGAGCTGTACGGCATTGTGGCCTGTTATCTCGGCTTCGGGATGCCGCTGTCGGTCTTCCTGTTCCACGGGTTCATCAAGACGGTGCCGCTGGAGCTGGAGGAAGCCGCGCGGGTGGACGGTTCGAATCCGTACGGCGTGTTCTTCCGGATCGTCTTCCCGCTGCTGCTGCCGATTATTGTTACCGTCATTATCCTGAATACGCTGTGGATCTGGAATGACTATCTGCTGCCTGTCCTGGTGATCGGCGGGAATAAGGATCTGACGACCCTGCCTGTAGCTGTGACCAAGTTCTTCGGGCAGTACACCAAAAAGTGGGATCTGGCCCTTGCCGGTCTCGTCATGGCGATCACGCCTATTCTCTTGTTCTTCCTGTCACTCCAGCGTTATATTGTGGAAGGCGTAACGGCAGGCTCTATTAAGGGATGATCTTAGGATCGGCTTTCCTATGCAGCAATAATATCCACTTTTTCGAGCAACATATGAAGTGTAAGTCATCTATCCATTCCATTACGCTCTAAGAGCAGGAACCACAGACCAGGGAGGTTATTCTATGAAAAGAAAGTTCGCGTTCATCATGGCAACCGTTTGCACCCTCATTATCGCAGGTTGCGGGAACAGCGGCAATACGAATTCCGCAGGCAATGGAAGCGCTACGAATGCTCCTAACGCGTCAACCGAATCCGCAGCACCGGAAGCCGGCAAAGCGCCTGCCAAGGATGTTACCATCAAAATGTTCCAGTTCAAGGTGGAGATTGCCGAGCAGCTGAATGCCCTCGCTGAAGAATATGAGAAGGAGACGGGGGTGAAGGTGGAAGTCGAAACGCATGGCGGCGGTGAGGATTACGGCGCGCTGCTGAAAGCTGAGATTGCCTCCGGCTCTGAGCCTGAGATTTTCAATAACGGCGGGTATACAGCCCTTGTTCCTTATATGGACCGCGCCACTGACCTGAGCAATGAGCCTTGGGCCGCCCAGCTGATCCCAACTGCCAAGACACCGGCAACCGTAGACGGCAAGCTCTATGGCATGCCTATGAATGTAGAAGGCTACGGGCTGATCTACAACAAGGATCTGTTCGCCAAAGCCGGCATAACGGAAGAGCCCAAGACACTCCCGCAGCTCAAGGATGCCGTAGCCAAGCTGAAGACCGCCGGCATCACGCCGTTCGAAGCGACCAATGAGTGGTGGTCCATGGGGATTCACCTTGTTAACGTGGGCATGGCGCACCAGCCTGATCCGAAGCAGTTCATTGACGATGTCAAGGCAGGCAAACAGACCATCAAGGGCAATGCCGTCTTCAAGCAATGGCTGGATCTGGTCGATGTGATCATAGGTAACGCCCAGGATAACAAGATGACTACCGATTACGCGACCCAGGTGGCTGAATTCGCCTCCGGCAAGGCCGCCATGATGCTGCAGGGGAACTGGACGCAAGGCGATATCGACAAAATCGATCCGGCTCTGAACCTGGGCCTCCTCCCGCTCCCGATCAATAACGAAGAAGGTACCATCCTGGTAGGCGTGCCCAACAACTATATCGTGAACAGCAAATCCGCCCATCCGGAGGAAGCCAAGGCCTTCCTGAACTGGATGGTCAGCTCGGAAACCGGCCAGAAGTATCTGACCAAGGAATTCAAGTTCATCCCGGCGGAAGCAAATATCACCGCAGATGCCGCTGATATCGGCCAGGTCGCCGTTGCCGTGCAAGAGAAGTCTGCGAGCGCGCTGGGCTGGAACTGGGATATGTTCCCTGACGGCGTCACCCAGGGCTTCGGCGCAGCCATGCAGGAGTACCTCGGCGGACAGTTGAACCACGATCAGCTATTGGAGAAGCTGGATAAGGCTGTGCAGGATATTGTGAAGCAATAGGATGGAAGCCTTTTTTTAGACTAGGGGTGTCCTCAGCAGCCGGCAAACGGTACTGTGGCACTCCTTTTTGGGGTATGCGGCTGACATCCACGGGCAGTTTGCATCCGGATAAATTTTGGATGTAAAATTTGTTATATCCCCATACCCCTCTGTTCAAAAGGATAGGAGTGTTTTCAGTGAAATTAGAAGACTATGCATGGAATACGCATGAGCAGATATTAAAAGAAGCACAAATCGAATTTAAACATAGCAGCCCTAAAATAAAAATCATAGATAACAGCAATTTGCGGAATCGAATTGAAGAAGCTCTTGAAAAAATGCCGCAAAAGTTACTTGCGGAATGGGCTTTGCGAGTAGCTACTCCGTACTTAGATTATCTTGATGACTCTTTAAAGGAGGACCCGCGAATACTTCTGGGGATTGAGACATTACAAAAACGAATAGACGGAAGGATTCGAGCCTTCGATTTACGAAAGGTTGGATTTGTAGTGAATGATTTGGCGAAAGAATCCAAAACAGAGATTAGCAAACATGCTGCGCGTTCCTTCGCCCAAGCCATTGCAACAGGACATATGAGGGGACATGCTTTAGTTAGCAGTGACTACGCAATAAAGACAACGAATTCTTTAACAAATAACTCTATAGATGCTTCTACTAAGGAACGGGAACGACAATTAAAGTTAACAGAGCTTTTAGGCTGAAATCAAAACAAAAGGCCCTCCTCTCAAGCCATTTTATGGCTAAAGGACGACCTCCTGGATAATCTGTTATAGCGTGTTACACAAACATCTCCACTACCAGGAACAGGTTCAGCGCGACCACCAGGGCGGAGATCATCCAGCCGAGAATGGTGGTGATCCGGCGGTTCACCAGCCCCTGCATGATCCGGCGGTCACTGGTGAAGATGACGAGCGGAATCAGGGCGAAGGCAATCCCGAAGGACAGGACGACCTGGCTCATTACCAGTGCGCTGGTTGCGTTAACGCCCAAGGCGATGATGACGAGCGGCGGGATAATGGTGATCGCCCGGCGGAGGTAGAGATTGATTTTTTTATTAATGAAGCCCTGCATGACCACATCACCGGCCATCGTACCTACCGACGAGCTGGACAGCCCTGCGATCAGCAGGCCCAGGCCGAAGGAGACCGCCGTAACGGGTCCTGCCAGATTGCGGAACTGCTCGAAAGCGACATCCAGGTCTTCGACCACCAGGCCGTTCTTGAAGAACAGTGCGGCGGCCACAATGACCATGGCCATATTGACCGCACCGGCAATCAGCATGGCAATGAGAATATCGATGAATTCCAGCCGGAAGATCTGCTTCTTCTCCCGCTCATCAATCCCGACGATCCGGCTCTGGGTTAGCGAAGAATGCAGATAGATCGCATGGGGCATCACCGTTGCGCCGAGAATCCCGGCAGCCAGCAGGATGCTGTCCACGCCCTCGAATCTTGGAGTGAACATGCCGGCAACCACGCTGCCCGCATCAGGCTTCGCCATAATGACCTGGAATGCAAAAGCCAGCACCACGATCATCACCATTCCCGCGATTCCGGCCTCCAGGGTACGGTACCCGCGCCGCTGAAGCTCCAGAATGGCGAATGACCCTACAGCGGTAATCAGTGCAGCCGGGAGCATCGGTATCCCGAACAACAGATAGAGTCCGAGCGCCGCGCCGATGAATTCAGCGAGATCGGTGGCGATAATGACGATTTCACTCTGAATCCAGAGGAAAATCGACACGCCCTTCGGGAATTTCTCCCGCGCGACCTCCGGCAGATTCTTGCCAGTCGCAATGCCAAGCTTGGCGGATAACGATTGAATCAGTACGGCCATCAGATTCGAGGCGAAGATGACCCAGAGCAGCAGATACCCGTATTTCGAGCCTGCGGTTATATTGGTGGCGAAATTGCCGGGGTCCAGATAAGCTACGGAAGCTATAAAAGCCGGGCCCAGAAAAGGAAGAAGCCTCTTCAGTCCCTTGACATCTCCGTTAAGCACCGATTGCGCCGAATGTTTGTTGGTATGAGCTTTTAGTATAGGGGATGATTCTACTGCGGTATTTTGCTCCATCATGTTCTGTCCTCCTCTTGCCCGGAAAAAGTTGTCTATACACACGAAAGTTTCCCTGGTGCAACATTTGATCTGGTTTTATTATAATCCTCAAAATGAGAAATGTAAATGTATTTTCATTGGGTTTTCATGTAATGCCTGCACTCCTAATCCTCCACCCATATTATGTAAAGTCACGCGATAAAGTGAGGCTCATACCCTTATGTTATTACCCGCTCCCATTATCGAGTTGACTCCTCTGCCGGGGGTGATTGTACTTTGTGCAGTAGATTACACAATAATTTGCGATAAAACTCACTCTGTTGTATTTCATACATTTGATTTTCGGTTTTTTGTTTTAAAAGGCCATTTTCCCAATAATCTGCTGTATAAACTACAATAGAAGCTGCTTTTTGGTCGATTATAATGAAATCTAATGTACAAAGTGCAGCCAACGCTTTACTCCCAACCGATATTTCTCCCACTTGTCAAACATTAGCCTGGCAGACGCATACGCAAATCAGCGATCCTCCAGTAACAGGAGCACCGCTGCTTGTGTAACATTCTAAACTTTTTAAGAAGTTAGCCTGGCATAGCCTGCACAACCCGCCAGATTCTAGATTCACCCACTAACTTATTCGCTGCTGCTTACGTGTCCTGCGTTGCCCTTCCAGGTGTCCTTGAGCGGAACGATTCTATTGAACACCAGCTTCTGAGCTGTGCTAAGCCTGCTGTCAATGCAGAAATAGCCGTGACGCAGGAACTGGTAGGTGTCCCCGGGCTGAGGGTTACCCGAAAGCGGCTCCAGCAGGCAATCCTTAAGCAGAGTTATCGAATTCGGATTGATGTATTCCTCCCAGCTCTCTCCATCCTCCTTCGGCCCGTTATTATCCGTCAGCAGCTGCTCATACAGGTATACGTCACTCTTCAGCGCATGAGCAGCCGAGACCCATTGCACAGTCCCCTTCACCTTCCGGCCGCTTAGAGGGCCGCCGCTGCGGGTATCCGGGTCGTAGGTGCAGCGCAGTTCGAGGATGTCTCCCGTCTCCGCATCCTTCATGACTTCATTGCAGCGGATAATATAACCGCCCTTAAGCCGCACCTCGCCGCCCGGAACCAGTCTGCGGAAGCCCTTCACAGACACCTCCATGAAATCGGCCCGCTCGA
This sequence comes from Paenibacillus sp. FSL R7-0302, assembly GCF_038006885.1. Taxonomy (NCBI): domain Bacteria; kingdom Bacillati; phylum Bacillota; class Bacilli; order Caryophanales; family Paenibacillaceae; genus Paenibacillus; species Paenibacillus sp. FSL R7-0302. The sequence continues at coordinate 103,519 of NZ_JBBOWB010000001.1, read as the reverse complement.
TATAGAGTGTGCCGGAGAACGGCACCTCTCTTGAACCCAGCTCTGGGTTCTCCGGGTTGTTGTTGACGGGAAGCAGCTCTGAGGCTCCGGCTGCATAGTTAGTAAGCACGACCTTCAGCGGGTCCAGCACAGCCATGACAGCCGGCACCTTGGCCTTAATATCCTGCCTCAGACAATGCTCCAGCAGCGAAAAGTCTACCATTGCCGTATTGCGCACCATCCCAATCTCCTCTACGAAATCCCTGATGCTCCCCGGCGTAAATCCCCGTCTGCGCAGCCCGCTAAGCGTGGGCAGCCGCGGATCATCCCAGCCGTCCACGAAGCCTCCGGCTACCAGTGCCCGGAGATGCCGCTTGCTTGTAACCACTCCGGTCAGGTTCACCCGGCCGAATTCCCTCTGTCTCGGCGGTTCCGGGGTGCCCAGCTCGTTCAGCACCCATTCGTACAGCGGCCGGTGATCCTTGAACTCGATCGAGCAGAGCGAATGCGTCACCCCTTCCAGCGCATCCTGAATCGGATGGGCGAAATCATACATCGGGTAGATGCACCAGGCATTGCCGGTGCGGTAATGCACTGCGTGAATGATCCGGTACAGCACCGGATCACGCAAATTCATGTTCGGCGAGGCCATGTCGATCTTGGCCCGCAGCACTTTAGCGCCATTCGGATAGCTCCCCACACGCATCTCCCGGAACAGCCGCAGATTCTCCTCCGGCGTTCGGCTGCGGTAAGGACTGTCCTTCCCCGGCTCGGTTAAGGTCCCCCGGTAAGCTGTTACCTCCGCTGCCGTCAGATCACAGACATAGGCTTTCCCCTTCAGAATAAGCGTCTCTGCCCTGCGGTAGATCTCCTCCGAGTAATCAGAGCCGTAGTAGATGTGCTCTCCTGGACTGCAGCCCAGCCATTCAAGGTCACGGATGATCGCCTGCACATATTCCATATCCTCTTTGAGCGGGTTAGTATCATCGAAGCGCAGGTGGAAGCGTCCGCCATATTTACGGGCGATTCCCACATTCGTGTGGATGGCAAAAGCACTCCCGATATGCAGATAGCCATTGGGCTCCGGCGGAAACCGGGTGCAAATCTCCCGGCTGAAGACTCCCGTCTCCACATCTTCTCTAATCAGCCTCTCCATATAATTCTCCGGCAGAGCCGGGTCATTCGTAGTAACAGTATCGTCAGTCATTCACTTTCCTCCTGTTCATGGGTGGTACGCCGCCTTATCTGGATACAACAAAAAAAGAACCTCACCTCCAAGACCCTAAGTCTTGGGGACGAAATTCTCGCGGTACCACCCCAGGTTCATTAATATGTCACCATATTAATCTCATCAAGTACGGCGCTGCCGTCCGGCAGGGCTTATACTCTAGCTCTGTAACAGGAGCTCCTGTCGTACCATCCCCGGCTGCTGCCTGGTTCCGGTAAGCCGCTCAGAGGCTTGTTTCCATCCAGTCTTCCCTGCTCCTTCACACCAGCCGGAGCTCTCTGTGAGGGAAGAACCTGAATGTACTCTTCTCGTCATCGCGTTTGCGTTATTGGATACAGAATAACAAAACTCACAACGGGTGTAAAGGGCTGCACCGGACTGCCGGGAGCAGCAGCCTAAGCCTCTGCCGGGGGCTGGCTCAGTGCAGCCAGCAGCTCCAGTGCTTCCTCATGCTCCGGCTCGATCAGCAGGGATCTGCGCGTATAATCCAGCGCCGCCGCATCATCCTCCTGCTCGTAGCTGCAAATCGCCAGGCAGTACAGCACGGTAATTACCGGCTCCTCCTCACTGGACTGGAGCGAATGCTCCAGGAAGCGGCGGGATTCCCCGTACTGCTCCATCTCGAACAGCAGCAGGCCGCAGTCCAGCGCCAGATCATACTTTTGCGGCATCGGGTAGAAGCCCCGCCACATCCGGTCGATCCCCCGCTGAAGGTCCAGCAGCTCCTCGTCGCTGGCATCCGGCAGCAGCGCAGAGATCCGCTCGGCACTCTGAATGAACAGCTCCGCGTCATAGCCCCCCAGCCGCCAGAAGGCCAGGATCTGCTGCATGCCGATGATGTCGTAATTCTTGTCGATCCACACCTTCAGGCTGAAGAAATCATCCGGCCCGAACCGCTCGACAAACCGCCGGTAGGCCAGCCGGGTATGCGGATGCAGCATCGGCTCCTCCAGCATCATAATGCAGCCCACATTGAGATTCTTATAATGATGCTGCGTGAACTGGGATTGTGCGCCCTTCCGCTCAAAATAATGCACCAGCGCATGATAATTCGCCGTAAGCGAGATGCTTCCGTGATGAATCAGCTTCGGCGGCTCGGCGAACTCCCAGTTCTCCAGCCGGTGGTCTCCCTTATCGGCAGTGAGCAGCAGGAAGCTTCCCCGGGAGAGTGCACCCAGACGCTCCATACAGGACAGGGCTGCCTCCGGGAACAGTACATGTGAATCCTCCAGCTTGTCCAGATAGAACGAGATCACTTCGTGATAAGGATACGAGGGGTCCTCATAGCCCGCTGCACGCTTGTAATGGTATTCCGGCACCAGATCACGGAGCACCTCGGACGGCCCCATGGCAGCGGACTGCTCAGGATATTTCAGCGAGACCTCACATTCATAAATCTTGCCTTCATCCATATAGAGCAGCTCCTGCGGGATACTGTCGAAGAAGTAGTTGGCGATTACCATCAGCGGCTGCCCCAGCTCCCCGGGCTTAATCACCAATCCGCTCTGCGTTAAGCTCAGCTCCGTATCCCGGACCGCATCGAAGCGGGCAAAGTCAAGCATTCCCTGCTCTACAAAAGGCTTCAGTCCCTCATGCTGCTGCCAGCCCTCAATGTTCTTCGAGGGCAAATCGCTCATCACGTAACGGAACGGCGGCAGCAGCACGCCCGCATACTGGATCAGCTCACACAGCTGCTGCAGCACATGGAACGCCAGACGCCCCACTCCCGCACCCAGCTCCAGCACCACTACCGGCTCTGTAGTGAATCCCTTCTGCGCACGGTCCTGAAGAAAGCCGAAGATGATCTCCGCATATGCTGTTCCAATCATCGGATTGCTTGTAATATACTGCGGAACCTGGTCATTGGCCCAAGCCTGAAGACCCAGCTGTTCATAATAGGTGCGCTGCAATTCCCATATAGGCGCTTCGCTGAAGCGGTAGCGTTCTTGTCCACTTAATGTCATTGGCTCTAACCCTGCTCTCTGATTATCGTACGGATCTTTGTCCGGTAGTCAAATATTATCACATTTGCGCATATATTTTCTTGAAATGCTGTGCGTTCAAGAAAGGAGCCTATGCGATGAATCCTGAGCATCCCCGTTCTCCAGGCCAGTCCGTCATTCCCCAGCCCATACGCAGTGACGGTGCAGGCAATATCGACCTGGGTCCACGTGACATCATGCGCGACCGGGAGAATCCCGATATGTTCGTTCCTCCGGTCACGGACAACGGGCTGATCCCGAATCTGAAGTTCTCGTTCTCCGACGCCCACATGCAGCTGAATCATGGCGGCTGGTCCCGTGAGGTGACGGTCAGGGAGCTTCCGGTGGCCACTACGCTTGCGGGGGTGAATATGAGCCTGACGCCGGGCGGCGTACGTGAGCTGCACTGGCACCAGCAGGCAGAATGGTCCTACATGCTGCTGGGCAGCGCAAGGATTACAGCCGTGGACCAGAATGGCCGCAACTTCATTGCCGATGTCGGTCCCGGCGATCTGTGGTATTTCCCCCCGGGTATCCCGCACTCCATTCAAGGTCTGGCTGAGGGATGTGAATTCCTGCTTGTGTTCGACGACGGAGGCTTCTCAGATCTGAACACCCTGTCCATCTCCGACTGGTTCGCCCATACGCCGCGCGAAGTCCTGTCCGCGAATTTCGGCGTACCTGAGTCCGCATTCGCCTATCTTCCTAACAAGCAGGTATACATCTATCAGGACCAGGTGCCCGGCCCGATCCAGAGCCAGCGGATCGAATCGCCTTACGGGGAAATTCCGCTGAGCTTCAAGCATCGGCTGATGGCCCAGCCGCCGCTCAAGACCCCGGGTGGCAGTGTGCGGATTGTCGACTCCAGCAACTTCCCCGTCTCCCGGAATATCGCCGCAGCCCTGGTAGAGATTGAGCCCGGGGCGATGCGGGAGCTGCATTGGCATCCGAACAATGACGAGTGGCAGTATTATCTCAGCGGACAAGGACGGATGACCGTCTTCGGCGGGGACGGCGATGCGCGCACCTTCAATGTAAGAGCCGGGGATGTCGGCTATGTACCTTTTGCCCAGGGGCATTATGTTCAGAATACCGGCACCGATACGCTCTGGTTCCTGGAAATGTTCAAGAGCGACCGGTTCGCCGATGTCTCCCTCAACCAGTGGATGGCGCTCACGCCGAGGGAGCTGGTCAGCAGCAATCTGCATGCCGGGCCGGAGCTGATGAACGCCCTGCGCAAGGTGAAATGGCCTGTGGTGAAGTATCCGGATCAGCAGGAGCAGCCGCAGGGAAAGGAACAGGAGCATGGGAAGCAGAAAGGGTAGGCGTTGTTACATTTTTCGCAGTTCCAATTGCCCAGGGACACGCCAACAACAAAAAGCGGCCAGACTCACCGTCTGCACCGCTTTTTCTTATATCATTTTTCCAGTAAATTACACAATTCTCACAGTGCTTAGCTATTCACCGGTCACTGCAAAACGCCTGATCCGCTTAGATTAGAGCCACTTCAGCTCCAAATATAGACCCAGCAACGTGATGAACAGTGTGGGAACCGTCAGGATCATTCCTATTTTGAAATAGGTGCCCCAGGAGATCTTCACACCCTTACCGGACAGCACATGCAGCCACAGCAGGGTGGCCAGTGAACCAATCGGTGTAATCTTCGGGCCCAGATCCGAACCGATAACATTGGCGTAGATCAGAGCCTCCTTCACCAGACCAGCGGCATGTGCGGTATCAATGGCCAGCGCCCCGATCAGCACGGTCGGCAGATTATTCATCACCGAGGAGAGCAGCGCGGCCAGGAAGCCCATCCCCATCGTGGCTGCGAACAGCCCGTGCTTCGCAATTCCGCTGATCATCTCTGCGAGCACATCCGTCAGTCCCGCATTACGCAGGCCATACACCACTACGTACATGCCAATGGAGAAGAAAACAATCGCCCAAGGCGCCCCCTTGACTACTTCCATCGTCTTCACGTAAGGACTTCTGCGGGCCATCAGCAGGAAACAGATTGCGATCACTCCCGCTACCACGGATACCGGAATGTCCAGGAATTCACTGACGAAATATCCGGCTACCAGAAGCGCAAGTACGAACCAGGATAGCCGGAACATCCGCTGGTCCTTAATGGCATCCCCCGGAAGCTTCATTCCGGCGGTGTCATACTCCTTCGGAATACTGCGGCGGAAATACAGATATAAGACCAGAATGCTTGCTCCAAGCGAGAACAGGGTAGGCAGCCACATATGTCCTGCATACTGCATGAAGGTGATGCCGAAGAAATCGGCGGAGACAATATTCACCAGATTGCTGACGGTCAGCGGAAGCGAGGTGGTATCGGCAATGAAGCCGCTGGCAATAATAAAAGGAAAGACTTTGCGCTCGTCCAGATTCAGCGCCCGGACCATCGCCAGCACAATCGGCGTCAGAATCAGCGCTGCCCCGTCATTGGCGAACAGCATCGCCACGACTGCACCCAGTACAATTACATAGATGAACATCAGCGTGCCGTTGCCGCGTGCCGCCGCCGCCATATGCAGCGCCGCCCACTCGAAGAAGCCGACACGATCGAGAATTAAGGAAATTAGAATAATCGCTACGAATGCAAGCGTTGCATTCCATACAATCAGCGTCACATCACGGACATCGCCGAAGCTGACCACCCCTGCCGCGAGCGCGAGAATCGCCCCGCCGCAGGCGGACCAGCCAATCGATAAATTCCGCGGCTGCCAGATCACAAAAACCAAAGTCACAACAAAAATCAGGCAGGCTATCACAACCATAATGCAGCCCCCCATTTGATCTGCAGCATTCCCCGATGCACTCCTTACAGTAGATATAAATATAAGCCAATTTATATATACTAAAGCAGCCTCATGTGAAGTACAAGATAAAAATTGCTGGAAGGTTCACCTGCGTTACGCAAGCCTGTTCAGAGCCATCGCCACCCCACCCGGCAGCCGTCTGCTGCAATAATATTTATATGCTTAAGTACTAAGTGTATGTATGAATACATAGGCTGGATTATGGGGAACGAAGCAGCTTCTTGGAGAGGAGACGCGGTCCGGAAGAGCCATCCTTGTTACGGGATTGGAGGTTCGGACTACCATGAGTACAGACCAGCTCATCGCACTGCTCGTTCTTGTCATTATGATCGTACAGCTTGCCGTCAAGAAGGATAAATCCTGAATCCTGAAGACAACAAGCCGCCAAAGAGGCCGGGGAAATCCGGTCTCTTTGGCGTGAGAACAAGTGTGGATCGCACCCTCACACTGGTCCAATTGTAATCGGTTTTCGATTACATTCGACCTACGAGCCGCATCTGCTCCAATTGTAATCGGTTTTTCGATTGCATTTCTCCTACCCGTCGCACCCGGTCCAATTGTAATCGGTTTTTCGATTACATCTCGCCTACGCGCCGCATCCGCTCCAATTGTAATCGGTTTTTCGATTACATTTCTCCTACCCGCCGCACCCTGGCCCAATGTAATCGGTTTTTCGATTACATCTCGCCTACGCGCCGCATCCGCTCCAATTGTAATCGGTTTTTCGATTACAATTGTTGCCCTGCTTATCACGGAGTCTTCTGTATACAATAATAAAAAAACAAAATTCGTCCATTTCACTTACTAAAGTTGAGAAACATTAAAAAGTATAGTAGAATGATGACATGAAGAAAGGGGCGGATGAACATGGCCGATGAGAAGAAGATTATGGAAATAGGAATAAGCACGTTTTTGGAGACTACACCTGACCCGGTGACGGGGCAGACGATCAGCCATGCAGAACGGCTGCGGGAAGCTGTCGAGGAGATTGTGCTCGCTGACCAAGTGGGCCTGGACGTATATGGAATAGGCGAGCATCACCGTAAGGATTATGCAGGGAGTGCCCCGGCTGTAGTCCTCGCCGCAGCGGCAGCGACAACCAAGCGGATCAGACTGACCAGTGCGGTCAGCGTCTTGTCTTCAGATGACCCGGTGCGGGTCTATCAGGCGTTCGCTACGCTGGACGGCCTCTCGAACGGCCGGGCAGAGATTATGGCCGGACGCGGTTCCTTCACTGAGTCCTTCCCGTTGTTCGGTTACAGTCTGGAGGATTACGATGAATTGTTCGAGGAGAATCTGGAGCTGCTGCTGGCGATCCGTGCCTCCGAGAAGGTCACCTGGCGCGGCGGACATCGTCCGGCGATTCACAATCTGCCGGTCTATCCCCGTGCCGTTCAGGACCCGCTTCCGGTCTGGATCGCCAGCGGCGGTAATCCTGAATCTGCCGTGCGGGCCGGAACATTGGGTCTGCCAATTGCCTTCGCCATTATCGGCGGAATGCCAGAACGGTTCGCTCCGCTGGTGAACTTGTACAAGGAAGCCGCAGCACGCGCCGGACATAATCCGGATAAACTGCAGATCGCCACACACTCCCACGGCTTCGTAGGTGAAACTAACGACCAGGCTGCGGCCTTATTCTACCCGTCCACCCAGGCACAGATGAATGTCATCGGCCGCGAACGGGGCTGGGGCGGAACCTACAACCGCGCAGCCTTCGACGATGCCCGCAGCTTACGCGGAGCACTCTATGTCGGTGACGCAGAGTATGTCGCCGAGAAGATCATTCTGCTGCGCAAGAATCTCGGCGTGTCCCGGTTCTTCCTGCATGTGAATGTCGGCTACATGCCGCACCGCGAGGTCCTGCGTGCCATCGAGCTGCTGGGTACTAAGGTTGCGCCTATTGTGCATAAGGAATTGGCCCGGATCGAGGGGAAATAACTGCACGCAAGCACAGCAAAGCATACCGAAAACACCTCAAGGCCCATTCGGCGCCGGAGGTGTTTTTTTGTGACGTCATCTGAAGCTTCTTATCTTATCTTCGTATCGTCCGGCGTTCCTTCTCAGCCAGCTAAGATTGCACCAACGCTTGAATCACAGGATACGAAATCAGATTCCGGTCCCTGTACGCCGCCGTGATTACATCCTTATGAGAGCTTAGAATCCCATTTTGCAGCAGCACCGCCTTGATTCCCCTTTCGGCAGCCCCGTTATAGGTGAACAGAACGCAATGCTCGGCGGCATAGCCGGAGAGAATCAGCAGATCGATGCCTTGCTCCCGCACAAGCTTTTCCAGATCCGTCTTCCAAAAGGCATTCGAGTATTCCTTCTTCACGTTGAAATCCGTCTCCTGAATCTCAATTCCGGGGATGATCGCGAATTTCGCTTCCTCAGAGGGCTGCATCCCTTCAATATCCTGAATATGAATCACGGCATGGCCCTTGGCCCGCAGCATCCCGGAGACATAATTGATATACTCGCAGGCGCGGTCAATCTCCTTCTGCTCTACCCCGCTGACATGGACCTCTTGCAGATCAATAATTAACAATCCGATTTTCACTCCTGCTTCCCCCTATCCGCTTATCCTTCAACATTACCCGATGACGGCTGTTCATTCAACCAACCGCATACAAAAAACTGCAGTAGAATGATCCACCGGAATGGACCTTCTCTGCAGTATGGTTTGTCTTCACAGCTATCCTGATCCGGTTATTCTTTGACTCCGCCCAGTGCTACACCTGCGATAATATAACGGGACAGCAGGAAGTAGACTATGAACAGCGGCAATGCGGTCAGCGCCAGCCCCATATAGATAGAGCCGAATTCCGTCTTGTAGATGTCCCCGCGCAATAAGCTAACCATGATAGGCATCGTATATTTCTCCTTCTGAGTAAGGAGAATTAACGGCATGAACAAGTTGTTCCAGTTGGCTACAAAAGCAAAAATGGCTTGTGTCGCAATGGCCGGCATCATCAGCGGCATAATAATCCGGTTGAAGGTTTTGAATTCACCAGATCCGTCAACACGAGCAGCTTCCACGATCTCAATGGATAGTGTAGCGAGCAGGTATTGACGCATGAAGAACACCACCGCAGGCGCTGCAATGGCCGGCAAGATCAGCGGAAGGAAGTTGTTGGTCCAGTGCAGCTTATACATGAATTGATAGAAACCGATCGCACTGGCTTGGGAAGGAATCATCATCACGCACATAATGAAGGTGAAGAACGCGCCCCGCAGCTTCCAGCTGTAGGTTACCAGTCCGTAAGCAGCCAGTGAGGAGAAGTAGACGGTACAGAGCGTTGCACCGCTGGCAATAATGAAGGAGTTCATGAAGCCTTGCAGTGGATCAAAGCTCTTGTCGAGCAGCACCTTCAGATTGCCCATCATGTGGCTCGAAGGGAGCAAGGAGAGTCCGCTCTGAATCTCCGGTGTAGAGCGTGTAGCGTTCACGAACATAATCCAGAACGGCAAAATGCTGAGTACTGCCAAAGCAATGCAAACCACGTAGATAATCGTCTTGTTTACAGTTTGGGTGACTTTACTGCTTTCCCGATTCTTCTCCATGGATTACACCTCCCTAGCCGCTGCCTGGGCAGCATTTCTGTGTGTTTGTTTTTGGATCTTCTTCAACTTGGCTGCGTCCCGGTCACGCATCACGTAGAACAGGAGGCCGGACAGTAGAGCAGAAATCAGGAACATAATCATACTTGCGGCTGCAGCACGGTTATACATGTAGCTGCCCTTGAACGCCTGCCCGTAGATGAACATGGACGTAGTAAGCGTAGAGTCATCCGGTCCGCCCGCCAGGAATAATTGCGGAATATCGAACATGGTCAGACCGCCGACCATCGAGGTAATCAGGGTGAACAGCAGGATGGTTCGCAGACTCGGCAGGGTGATCCGGAAGAAGGTCTGGAACCCGTTCGCGCCATCAATCGCCGCCGACTCGAACAGCGCCGGGTTAATCCCCATTACGCCTGCAATCAGGACGATCATCGTGTTCCCGTACCACATCCAGAACTGGATGAAGGCGATTATGCCGCGGGCTGTCGTCTTATCCTGCAGGAAGAAGATTGGAGAATCACTCCAGCCCAGCATCTGAAACAGGCTGTTGACCGGACCCATAGGATAAGCGAACAAGGTACTGAACAGCACGGCAATCGTACTTGCAGTGATGATATTCGGCATATAGAGCAGAACCTTGAACAAGCCTTGTCCTTTGACGTTCAGACGCTTGTTCGTGAACCAGGCGGTCAGCAAGAGCGCAAGGGCCATCTGCGGAATAAAGTTGGTAATCCACAGGAGGAAGGTATTGATCAGGGACTTGCGGAATGAAACATTATCGAACAGGAGATCCTTGAAGTTCTGGAACGGGTTATCAAGGATATGTATAGGCTTCGGAATGAGCCCCTTCATATCCGTGAACCCGATGACTGCTGTATACAGAATCGGGTACAGCGAAAAAATCAGAAAGGCAAGTACAAATGGAAAAGTAAAGATATAGCCGAATTTCGCATAGCTGACATCCTTGCGGCGCATGCTCTCACCTCATTAGTTGATTATAGGGGCGGGGATAATCCCCCGCCCCCTTCGAATTCCTCTTATTCGCTTTCAATACCCAGCTGGTCTTTGACTTGCGACTTGAAGGTTTCGATTGCTTTTTCCTTGGTCTTATTGCCTGCAGTGTACTCACGTACCTGTTCGCGCCAGGCTTTGTTAATCGTTTCATCGAATTGGGTCAGGTTCTTACCTGAAGCATTCGCGTTGGCCGGAACGAAGACGTCGAACATGTTCTGTCCGCCGAGCAATGGAACTTCACCATTGGACTTGGACATCACCACAGAAGAAGCTACGCTATCCTTCGTGCCTTGTTCGCCCGCTTTCATCGTACCGTTAGCCCAGTAATACTGGAGGCCCGTCTCGGAACTGTCGAGTGTAACCCATTTAACGAAGTCTGCAACGGCTTGCTTCTTCGCGTCATCCTTGGTTACTTCGGCATTGGCCAAGAGCCAAGTACCGCCCCAGAAGAAGCCTGTTGTCGGTTCAGTCACAGCCCAGTCGCCGTTGGTATCCTTCACCTGACCGTTCATCACGTAGTTGATGAGCCAAGCCGGACCGAAGAATCCGAAGATTGGTTGAGCGCCTGCACCCGACATATCGGCATACCATGCTTCTGTCCAGTCTGTTGTATCGTTATGATAGCCGTTGTCTTTCAGCTTCTTGGAGAGATCCATGAATTCTTCACGCTTCGGATCGATGTGCAGCTTGCCGTCCACGATCCAGCCCTTGTCTGAGCTATTCTCGATCGGGTGCCAGATATCGCCGTCGCCGGATACGATACCATAGCCTTTAGCCTTCAGCTTCTTCGCTGCATCGAAGAATTTATCCCAGCCGGGCCCAACCTCTGTTTTGATCTTAGCCGGATCATCGGTTCCGAAGACATCCTTGGCAATGGAGCGGCGATAGATGAAGGCACCGCCTGTAGCCTGGTAACCGAGGCCTTTCAGATGACCGTCAAGGCTGCTGCCGATATCTACAGAATACTGGGCGATGCCAGCATCTTTTACCATTTGATCATCAAGTCCGAGGTCTGCATAATTTGCAGCATAGGTGGATGCATCGCCTTGCGTGTATTTAAGTACAAACGCGGATTCCGCTGCGTAAATATCCGGGGCATCCTTCCCGCCGCCTGCCAGCGCCTGGTCAAGTGCAGGCTGATAAGCACCGTCTGTAGTTGCAATTACCGTAGTTTTGAATTCCACATTCGCATCAGGATGCGCTTCCATATACTTCTTGGTCATGTTCGGAATTTCGTCGGTAAAGCTCCACAGATTGATCGTTACCTTCTCACCGCTACCCGCTTCCGGAGCTTTGGTAGCCTCTGCAGCATTCGATGCGGCCGGAGCCGTTGTCACGGCTCCGCCGGATGAGCTGGAATCCGAATTCCCGCCGCCGCATCCTGCCAGAGCAGATGACATCACGAGTACTGTTGAGAGCCCCGTTAAAACACGCTTCATACTTTTCATACTTTGCCTCCCCTTTTATATTCATCCTCGGTTTTTTGTAACCGCCTTCATATTATAGTGCTTGTCTCTCCCCGGCATAAGGAACCCCTCATTGGGAAAAATACCACTATTTATGGGTTTTGCTCTAAAAAGTACAAAAAAGACGCCAGGGCTAAATGCCAAAGCGCCTTAACACGCAGGAGAAGAATCAATCGTGATGGATCTCTCTACTCTTAATGACTCTTGTCAGAAGCAAGCCGTCACTGAAATAGTATGCCTCATTCCTGGCAATGATAGATGGGTATAAGTTGATCGCGAGGGTCCATCCATTCTGAATAATGAAAATCAGCGGAAGGAAATAGTTCTCTTCGTTGCCGATTCAAGCAGAACCCTGCCTTTACGAAATATTTTTCACCTTAACGAATAATTATCTGAATTCATTCTATCTAACTATGGTCTATTGGGGTATAAGTAATTAGCCGCCCGAGCTGAGAATAATGAAACTTGTCGTGCCATATAACGTAAATTTGGACCATACAGACTAAAGAATAACAAACGGGAGAGGAGCTTGTACCTGATGGAGTATTACCGCCGCAATAGTTCAGACACCCTGGAAGACGTCAACAGTTCCGCAAGCGGGCTTACGTCTGCTGAAGTAGAGGACCGGCTAGCCAAGGAAGGCTACAATGAGTTGAAGGGCAAAGCGAAAGACCCGCTCTGGAAGCTGTTTCTGGAGAATTTCAAAGATCCTATGGTCATTGTGCTGCTCATCGCGGCAACCGTTCAGATCATAATGGGACATATTATGGAATCCGTCATCATCTTCGTGGTGCTGATTCTGAATGCTGTAATCAGTGTGGTTCAGACTCGGAAGGCGGAGAGCTCACTGGACGCCCTGCGCCAAATGTCCGCACCCGAAGCCAAGGTCATGCGCGACGGGGCCTTACTGTCGATTCCGGCAAGAGAGCTGGTCCGGGGCGATATCGTCTTCCTGGAGGCTGGCGATTATGTGCCTGCGGATGGACGGATTATTGAATCCGGGAGTCTGCGGATCGATGAGGGCATGCTGACCGGCGAATCCGAAGCCGTAGAGAAGCATACTGACCCGATCCCGCAGGAGGCTCCGCTGGGCGACCGGCGCAATATGGCCTTCAGCGGCTCGCTGGTCGTCTATGGCCGGGGAACGCTGGTCATTACAGGAACGGCACTCGGCACCGAGCTCGGAAAGATTGCCGGGCTGATCGAGAGTGCCGAGGCCAAGCAGACGCCCCTGCAGCGCAAGTTGGAGAGCTTCGGCAAAAAGCTGGGGATCGCCGTCCTGTTGCTGTCTGTACTGATCTTCTCCATTCAGGCCGCACGCGTCTGGCTCTCGAATGAAACTGTGGATACCACCGAGGCTATTCTGAATGCCCTGATGTTCGCTGTAGCAGTAGCCGTTGCCGCTATTCCCGAGGCATTGTCTTCTATCGTGACCATTGTACTCTCCGTGGGCACGAATAAGATGGCCCGGCAGCATGCCATTATCCGTAAGCTGCCTGCTGTAGAGGCACTGGGATCAACGAGCGTTATCTGTACGGACAAGACCGGGACGCTGACCCAGAATAAAATGACGGTTGTCGATTATTACCTCCCCGGAGGGCCAGAGGAGCAGTTCAAGCTGAAGGCTGATGACTGGTCGGAGGAGGCCCGCAAGCTGTTGCATATTGCCGTGCTCTGTAACGACTCCAATATTAATGAAGAAGGCAAGGAGCTGGGCGACCCGACCGAGGTAGCGCTGATTGCCTTCAGCAACAGCAGGGACAGGGATTACCGGGAGATCCGCGATAACTTCCCGCGCGAGGCAGAGCTGCCGTTCGACTCTGAACGTAAGCTGATGACTACGCTGCATACGTTCGAAGGACAGAAGGCCCTGCTGACCAAAGGCGGCCCGGATGTACTGTTCAGCAGATGTTCCCATGTCCTGCTGGAGGGCCGGGAGGTTCCGCTGACGGCGGAGGTCCTGGAAAACTTCAATGAAGCGAATGAACAGTTCTCCGGCAGAGCGCTGCGCGTGCTTGCTTATGCCTATAAGAACGTGCCGGATACGGTGACTGAGGTGGGGCTTGACGATGAGCAGGACCTGGTGCTGGTCGGCCTGTCGGCGATGATTGACCCGCCGCGCGAGGCTGTATATGGCTCCATTGCCGAGTCCAACAAAGCCGGTATCCGCACAATTATGATTACCGGAGACCACAAGACTACGGCCCAGGCGATCGGCCGCGACATCGGACTGATGGCGGAGCATGAGATCGCCGTCACCGGCCAGGAGCTGGATGCCATGTCCGACGAAGAGCTGGACAGCAGACTGGAGCAGATCGGCGTGTATGCGCGCGTCTCCCCGGAGAATAAGATCCGGATCGTCCGGGCCTGGCAGCGTAAGGGCAAAATCACCGCCATGACCGGTGACGGCGTCAATGACGCTCCGGCACTGAAGCAGGCTGATATCGGGGTGGCCATGGGCAGCGGAACCGATGTCGCCAAGGATTCGGCGGCTATGATCCTAACCGATGATAACTTCGTATCGATTGTCAATGCAGTGGCTGTTGGCCGGACAGTGTTCGATAACATTAAGAAGGCGATCGCCTATCTGTTCGCCGGCAATCTGGGTGCGATTATCGCCATCCTGTTCGCCCTGATCTTCGACTGGATCAATCCGTTCACGGCCATTCAGCTGTTGTTCATTAACCTGGCGAACGACTCCCTCCCGGCGATTGCCCTGGGCATGGAAAAGGCCGAGCCGGATGTAATGAGCCGCAAGCCGCGGGACATCAGCGAGGGCATTTTCGCAGGCGGGATGATGCAGGCAGTGATCACCCGTGGTCTGCTGATCGGGATTGCCGTAATTATCTCCCAGTATATCGGGCTGCAGCATTCGGATGAAATGGGGATTGCGATGGCCTTCACCACACTGATTCTGGCGCGCACCCTGCAGACCTTCACTGCCCGCTCCAACAGCCAGACCTCTGTGGAAGCCGGCTTCTTCAGCAATAAATATGTAATCGGCGCGGTCTTGATCTGCTTCGCCTTCTACGGCATTGCGGTCCTGCCGGGTGTCAGAGAGATCTTCTCGATCCCTGCCACCTTCGGGATGAACCACTGGCTGACCGCCACCGGACTCGCCCTAGGCGCAGTCATTGTGATGGAGCTGGCGAAGCTGGTCCGCCGTCTGCTGCCTGTGAAGCAGGCTGCTTAAGCCAGGCTAAGTGAATGGAACTAATAACAGCAGGAAGCCTGCACTCCCGGTATGGGGTGCAGGCTTTTTATACTCAATCACTTCTTCAAATGATAAGGCACTGTAGTGACAATCACATCGCTGCGGAACAGCAGACGGGCGCGTATCAGCAGGCTCGATTGATTATGAAGGATATTATGCCAGCCTTTCTTCGGAATGAACTGTGGAATAATGACCGTTACCCTATGGTTCAACTCTGCAGCCTTCCAATTCACTTTATCAATAAACTTGGTCAATGGCTGTACGATGCTTCTATAAGGAGTATATAAGGTTACTAACCTTACGTCAGGCTGCCACTTTCTCCACTTCTCCTCGAACACCGCTTCATCTTCCCGCTCGAAGGGCACGTAGACGGCTATTATCTGCTGCGGAGACAGCGACTTGGCATATTCCAGGGAGTTCATCACGACATGAGTGATTCCGGCGACCGGCACGATAATCACATTGCCTTCAATCTTGATCGTTTCCTCACAGGTCGAAATTCTAAGCTGGTCCGCAATGGCCTCATAATGCTTATGGATCCGGTGGAACACCAGGAGCAGAATCGGCAGAAAGACAAATACCGGCCATACCTGAGTAAACTTGGTCATGAAGAACATCATCGTCACAACGAAGCTGATTAGAGCACCAACCGTGTTGATGATGAACTTTTGCACCCAGCCCGCAGGCTTTTCCCGGAGCCATTTCACCATCATTCCGCTCTGCGACAACGTAAAGGGAATGAATACACCTACGGCATATAAAGGAATCAGCTGCTCCGTTTTCCCCTCAAAGACATATATCAGAATCATGGACAAAACACCCAATATAATAATTCCGTTAGAGTAACCCAGCCGGTCCCCCCGCATGGTGAACATTCGCGGAATGAATTTATCCTTGGCAAGGTTCACAGCCAGCAACGGAAAGGCGGAATAGCCCGTATTAGCAGCCAGGATCAGGATTAATGCAGTCGTTCCCTGGATAAAATAGTACATGGCATTCCGGCCAAAGGTTTGCTCGGCAATTTGCGAGACAACAGTAACGTCAGCGCGGGGAGCGATCCCGTAATAATAGGCTAACACCACAATGCCTGAGAACATCACAGCCAGTAACGCTCCCATGGCGATTAAGGTTTTGGAGGCGTTGGACGCTTCCGGGCTTTTGAAATTCGGTATGGCATTGGAGATCGCTTCAACCCCCGTTAACGCAGAGCTCCCGGACGAAAATGCGCGCAATAACAGAAATAGGCTGATTCCCGCTACCGGAGTACCCAGTGAGGTATGCAGTTCTGCCGGAACGTTACCTGACAAGATGTTGTACAGACCTGTACCAATCAGGATGAATAAGGCCAGGACGAATAAATAGACCGGATAAGCGAGGACGGAGGCAGATTCTGTGACCCCTCTTAAGTTCAAAATCGTGATCAGAAGCACAAACCCAATGGCAATCACCACTTTATGCTCATGCAGGCTTGGAAACGCTGAGGTGATGGCATCCGTACCCGCCGATATACTTACAGCCACCGTTAAAATATAGTCAACCAGCAGCGAACCGCCGGCTATTAACCCCGGATACTTACCCAGGTTCTCCTTGGACACCACATAGGCGCCCCCGCCGTGGGAATAAGCAAAAATAATCTGCCGGTAGGACAGAATGAGCGCGGTCAGCAGGATCAACACACCCAGCGCAATCGGGATCGAATACCAGAAGGCGGCTGCCCCAATCGTAACCAGAACAATCAGAATCTGCTCCGGCCCGTAGGCCACGGATGACAGCGCATCTGAAGACAGGATAGCCAGCGCTTTCTTTTTATTTAACTTTTGCTCTCCCAGTTCACTGGACTTTAAGGGCCTGCCAATTAAAAATCGTTTTAAAAATGAAATCACTCGGTTTCACCACTCGCTTGTTATTTGTAGGAATCTTGGTTGTACCCCATCTGCTCCTGTTCTCGAACACAACAAAAAGACCACAGAAGACTATTCTGTGACCTTCAACATATCATGTCCGGCATTAATATAGCGTTAAGGAATACGCAAGGGCATTAAGATTGCATTAAGATTATTCTTCCACGTGTTCCCCCTACTTTGCAATAGTCTATTCCTTCGGTTCTTCCCGCCACTCTCCATCCTTATAGATGAAGCGGCTGGGCTTCCCTTCCTTGTCCTGTGCAACAATCTCAACCGCAGGCCCTTCGCTGATCTCCTCCAGCACTTCAAATGAAGCCTCATCCCCGGCAGGGAGCTTCCGGTATACTTGCTCCAGCCCGTCTTTTCCCGTCTTGCTGCGGACAACGTCACTCTTAACGGCAAAGATCATATTCAAGTCTAAACGGACCTCTCCGCCCAAGACAGGCAACACCCCAAGCACCCTTCGCTGAGAGTCGATGACATCAAACCCCATTTTCCAAAAATCGCTCAGCTTGTGCACCTGATTATCTCCCAGCGGAGACACCTGTATGGCAGCCTGTGGAGTGAGCGTGAATTTACGTGGAAGCCCTTGCTCCAGCTGCACTAGCATAGCAAGCTTAAGGCCGAGATAGATCACAATAAACCCAGCACACCCCATACTAAGCACCCGTCTCCTGCCCAAAGACACCGGAAGCACGAAACTCATAACCCCCACAAACATAGGCACCCACACTGTTGGATCACCAAGATAGATCAAAGGAAGGGTATAAGCTTCGCTGGACAGCGGATAGATCAAATGAACCCCATGCCCCAAATAGTCCACCAGAATATGCCCCAGCACACTCCCCGCTAGACACAGATATAACTGGGTATACGAATATTTTTTCAGCAGCAGCCTGAACAGGAACACAATCGGAACCATAACCAGTCCCATAACTACAATGGAATGCGACCAAGGAGATACATACCTGTTCCCCAACAGATCCGGCACAATTCCCAAGAATGAGGTCAGTCCGAGCAGAACAAACTTTTCCCTGAAAGAAATCTCATAGCGCATGAGCACCATCGATACAATGAAACTGCCCGTAAGCAGATGTGTAGCAATATGCATAGCCAATATCATAGACACCTTTAATCCCCCCGCTTTGGTTGTTAAGCTTCACTACTCAGAGCCTGACAAGTTATAAACAAATGGAGCGGGGAAAAGGTTCATTTGCCTAGTTCATTCTTATATGTTTGTACCTTTATACTCATTCTATACGGTTAGCTTAACGAAGCCCCCGGACCTGCACCCCCTCTGTATCATCCAGCGTGATCTCACAAACAGCCGTCTTAATAGTTAGCGGATGCGGATAGGCTTCCTCCTGATCAGACATGAACCAGACCCGGCCTTGCTTCACAGCAATAATCAGCCCATGCTCGTCACCGGCAGCAGCGAACTGGTTACTATAGTCCTGCCAAGGAACGATTCCTACCCGGGATAGCTTGAGCAGCGCCTCCTCCACATCGGGTACAGGCAGACCGATCTCACTTACACATAACAGACTGGCTGGAGAAAAGGCTCCATTGGCGGAATTGTTCAGATTGTGCCGGGCAATCAGCTCTACAATATTACCTGACGGATCATAGAAATAGATGGAATCGGCATTCCAAGACTCGAAGCGCACAACCTCCTGGCCCTCATTAGGAATGACAGACACCTTAGGAGTAATCCACCGCAACGCTTCATTGATCTGATTCTCAGGAATATTAAAAGCAAAATGATATTTCGGCTGTCTGCTTGGATCAGACTCATTGAAGGTTAGACTGGACTCGCCCGCTCGTACACTGAAGGATGCCCGATGTTCCTGGACTACCGTCAGCCCAAGAGTATTCTCATAAAAGTATTTCATTTCTTCTAAGGTATGGGTCCACATCTCTACTTCTTTTATCATCTAGGATCACCTCTGTTTGTGGCATAACAGCCAGATCTTTGCTTCCATGGTATCCATGAAGAACATTGAAGTCAAACCCGCATCTGCAACTTCTGTGCAGCATCCGCGTCCATAACAATATGGAAAATCTATCTATTCTCTGAAAACAATAGGACAATAGAACATTACAGGAGGTTTCTATATGCGCTATATGGCAGCAATTGTGCTGGCGGCAGCTCTGCTCTCAGGGTGTCAGGGGGCAGACAAGGCCGGTGTGAACGGCTCTTCCCCAGTTCCATCCACAGCTTCCCCAACCATCGGATCACCCACGGCTACACCAGCCGTCTCTTCCCCTTCGACACCTTCAAGCGAGGAGGAGCCGTTGCTCTACATTGAGCAATTGCGAATGATCGGCGGAGGCGGACAAGTGATACAGGTAAAATCGAATAGCGATATCGAGCAGCAATCATTGGAGCAAGCGCTGAAAAGTAGTCTGCAAACCAGTGCCCCGGAGGTTAAGTTCCGCTATACACTGGAATGGGAGTCCCCGCGGTTTGTGCAAATCCGCCTGCATCTCGATGAGGGCAGTGTCTGGTCCGGGACGTTCAATCTGGATGAAGCCGTCACCACAGACGGGCGCAAGTATGCTAGTACAGAGCAGCCGTACCGTAACACGGTAGTGATCAGAGCTGGGAACGGTGAAGGCAGCCTGCTGTTCCAGGGTATCACCTCCGGCACCCGGCGCGTAGTTCCTGCCTGGAACACGGGCTGGATCAAGCCGGTCCAGACCCGGGAATCGGTGGCTCCCTCCTACCTGTTCTACGGGCAGGAGAAGCATCATCTGGTGCACGCCCTGACAGGCGAGGCGCTGGAGATTCCGGTTTTTGCTCAGGAGAAGGATGCCTACGGCAATGACTATGGTTACCATGAGATGTATTCTGACCGCTTCTATGGGGATTTCACTTATATGATCTCGGGCAATAAGACGCTGTATCGTGTAGACCTGAAGGACTTCACCCGTACGAAGCTTCATGTATTCAGCAAGCCGGTCTACGGCATGTCCTCCTCGCCTGACGGCAAGCGAATAGCTGTACTAACCGCTCATGACGAGTTCATTGGCCCCGGGGCAGACTTGACTGTACTGGATCAGCAGGGGGAAATACTGCATTCGCGGGAGAACGCCGCCTACATCTCCCATAGTGATGGCTTCTTGTTCGTGTACTCACTGGCCTGGGAGGATGACTCACATCTGATTCTTCCGGCAGACAGAGATGAGCATAATCCGCTTGGCCAAATCCGTTACAACACCGGAACCGGGGCATCTTCGGTGATGGAGGATCAGCGGATCACGGACCAATTGAAGCAGGATCTCAAGGAGCATGAGCGGCAGCCGCATAATGACCTGTTGCTATCTGGGCTGAAGTGGTCACCGGACAACCGATTCGCAGCCTTCAAATCCGGCACAGGCGCCATTCAGATGTACGACACACAGGAGCGGACCTTCACGTTCGTATCCGCAGGCACATTGCTGGGCTGGATGCCGGATGGAACGCTGGCCTGGGCGGATATTAAGGATTATGTGTATACTTTTTGAGTGAGAGTACATCCACGTTCGTTTCTTCTATATCTAATCCGGCAAAATGCCTGCAATCCTGGTTATGGGTTGCAGGCTTTTTATAATCCCTTCTGAGAGGCATCGTTATTCTAAAAAAATATTTTTGTGTAACATAGTGAGAATATTGAATGGTTTTTTGCATCTTAGAAGTAGAACAGCAGGAAAGGAGGATTACAAATGAACGACAGGGAACAGGAGCTTAGCATAATCCACGATGTTTTAAGAGGCAATAAGGCATCCTACACTTTCCTGGTAGACAAATATAAAAACAAGATTTATGGCCTGCTTTTAAAAATGGGCGCCTCTTCTGAAGATGCAAAAGATATGACACAGGAAGCCTTTATAACAGCTTATCGGAAGCTGGAAAGTCATCGCACAGACCGAAGTTTTGCAGGATGGATTTATACAATTTCGATTCATATCTTCCAGAATAGATACAGAGGAAAAAAGCACCAGGTTCATCTAGAAATCACTAACGATCTCTTAAGCTCGTTACCTGATCCGGAAAGTGAAGCTATACATCAGGAGAATAGAAAAGAACTCTCCGTTCTAGTCAACAAGCTTCCAAGCAAATACAGATTAATGATACTACTGAGATATACAAATGACCTGACTTATGAAGAAATGGAGCAAATTACAGGGTACAGTATTAATCAAATCAGAAACGGATTGCATCGGGCTAAAAAAAGACTTCATAAATTACTCATAAAGGAAGGGGTGAACTTAAATGAAATGTTGGAGCATTGCGGAGATGGAAGAGTACCTCATTAGGGGGCACCTGGATGAGTTGGAGAAGCATATTGAAAACTGCCCGGGTTGTTTGGCTTGTTATAATCAGCTCCTGCAAGAACAATCTGAATTCTCTGATGCCTTATTCCCGGCTGTATTACCATCTTCATTCACCAATCAAGTCATGGAATCACTACAAGGAACTTTAATAGACCCTGTTGTAGAGCCAGTGCAAATGAATCTCCCTTCTAAAGATTCTCCTCATCGGACACATAGAACCTTACAACGATGGACGGTTGCTGCTGCGATGCTTCTTATATTGTGGGGATCCTTAATATATGCAAAACCATCTATAGCAGAATTCGTTCGATCCATGTTTTCATCTAACGCCTCGTTAGACCCTGGACTGCTACAATCCAGAGAATTAGGGCTGATTCAAGATCCAGGAATAAATGTTAGTAATCACGGTTACAGAATTCAGGTAAATGAAGTTTCAGCAGATGCGGTCAGACTCACCATAGCGTTGAAGATCACTGACCGTTTTGGACAACCGATTAAAGACGGATTTGATCCAGAGAAACTTATCGTTAAAGATGAGCAAGGAAATGAGGTCGGCTTAGGGAGTGGGATTGCAGGATATGTTGGTGGTGTATATGTTTATAAATATACTTATAAAGGAGAACTTACTTCATCAACAATTATTGTAGAAAGCCATATTGATCAGATCAAAGAAACCAAAGGGAACTGGAAATTTTCTTTTCCTGTGGATTTGACTATAGCAGCTCCTCTGACTACTGTAAATGAGTTGAATGAGCGCTATGTTACCCCAGAAGGCCTGACAATTCAGATGGACAGACTGACCCGTACCCCGAGCGGAGTTAAATTAGAACTTACAACATCACTAAGCCAACAAGCAAGAAATAAAGTTCCGGCTGATATGGAAGAGAAGCAGAAACTGATATTTCACTTTGAAGATGAACAAGGAAGAATAATATCACAAGTTAATGGACTAGGTTCTTTTAATATGTTGGTGGGAGATACATCAGAGCGTACTGAAAAAGGGGTTCATTGGGCTTATACCTTTATTGATTTGCCTTATGATACACAACAAATAAAGATGGTTTTAGATGGATACTCCATACCCGAGAAGAGCGAGGGTTCCATAGTCATTTATCCATCAAAGCTAAGCAAAGAAAATGCCGTATTTAATATTTCTGGTGATATAGTTAGGCTCAAATCCTTTAAAATCACTCAGGACCCTGATCAACAAGCAGCAATAGCGGCTGGAGTTATTGAGAATCAAGAACCAAAATTGGCGGGAGTTTTCGAAATTAAGGGTGCCTATGTAAATACGGGCAATCCTGATATTGATAAATGGCAAGCCATTGATGATAAAGGCAATAATTATCCAGTAGAATTTCGAGGGAGAACGAGTCTCGAAGAGAAAGAACAAGATGGAATTTTTATCGTTAAAGGCTTAAACAGTATACCAAAGAGACTAACTTTAATTAGAAGTATTGTCGATCGGTATTATTCAGATTTTCAATGGTCTTTTGACCTTCCAACAGGCAAACCAATCCCGGATTGAAACTAGTATTGATATATTCTGAGAATGAAAAACGCAGAGTTGTTGATTACAACTCTGCGTTCTCGATTATCCATTCACCCGGTTCTCAACCTTCAGCGCCAGTGTTAGTGCGCCCTCGGTGTGTATACCTTTTAACTATACTTCTCCCCAAAAAATCTCAGTCTCATATTCAAATGGAACCACACCGCCCTGATTATGCCTGTCAAATATATTCTGCAGCTCTGTCATCATCGGATTGTAATTCGGATGTCCCGGAACAGGGCTGTAGGAGGAGGATAACAGCCGGCCGCTCAGACCCTCGAAATCGAACTCCTGAGTCATTTCAAACTGGCTTTTATGCATCGTATTCTCTTTAAAAAAAGAGACAAGCATCGCCTGAGAAATGTTTTTATGATTCACTTGTTCATAGTCGGTTCCGTAGGTGTGAAGCAGTTGATCGTACTCTTTACGAAATGAAGTACCGTGTGTAAGCCGGGAATTCCATATGAGTATGACTTTCCCGCCAGGCTGTAGTATTCTGCGGAACTCCGTTTGCGCGGCTGCTTGGTCAAACCAGTGAAAGGCCTGTGCACAAACAATAAAATCAACCGACTGATCCGGTAACCCGGTAGCTTCCGCAGACCCTGATCTGCTCTGAAAGCCCGGATGGCTGGATAATCTTTGCTCTGCGGCTTCACGCATGGCCTGATTGGGCTCGACCGCGATTACCTCGCTGCCGCGTTCCAGAAGCAGCTTGGACAGGCTTCCTGTGCCTGAACCGATATCTGCTATTTTACTGTTCGGGTGCAGACCAATATCGTTGTACAAATAATCAATAGCCGCTTGTGGATAGCTTGGGCGGTACTTCAAATAGGAATCGACCCGGTTCGAAAACCTTTCACCATTGTTCATCGCTGTTCACTCTCCTATCTAGTTCGTAATCCAAGGATACCGATGAATTCCATATAATAATAGAGAAGTTTTCCAGATTTCATTACCTATTTTGTTTTCTTCGGAAAACCGTATACGAATAGTATCACACCAATTAACGTAAGAATGGGCACAAAGATATTATCGAAGAAGCCTGCGATAGGAGTTTTAGGCTGGGCATCGTACATTTGCGCTTGGTATAACGCAGAAATTTCATAATTTCGAGCGATCAAAGTCCCGACACGTTCGATCGTGTAGATTAATCCGGCCGCAATCAGAAAAGCCGCCCCTAGTTTTCGGTACAGGTTGTTGCCCATAAAATATTTTTGCCTCCTCTACTCTTGGCGAATGGATTGAGTTACGGTTTCACCACTCCGGCCGGAAGCCCGGAAGCCGGCGGCCAGACGATGGTTCCGCTGCGGTTCATGTACCCTCTGATTTCCTCGCGTGTATCCGGAACCAGCAGGGTGATTTCCGCCAATTCACCGTTAAAATCAGCTGCCCAATAGAGTTGGGGCTTGACCACGAAGCGGCCGGAGGTATTAATATAGCCGTACCGCTGCCCCGGGCTGGCCGAAGCCAGACCGCCCTTAAACAACCCTCCGGCCGTAAATCCCTGGATGACTTTGGTGCCCTTCTTATTAATATAGAAGGTGACTCCATTGCGCTCGACGAACGCCAGTCCTTCCGAGAACGGCTGCGCCATGCTGAACTGCGGTTTGATCAGGTAATTGCCTTTTTTGTCGATGTAGCCGTATTTTCCGTTCACATACACGGCTGCCGCCCCGTCGGAAAACGGTGTGGCATAATCATACCGGGGCGTAATGCGAAGCTTGCCGGTAGTGTCGATATAGCCGTATTTGCCGCCAACGGCAAGCGTAACGGCCGCCATGCCATCAGAGAAATCAGTCGTCGAGCTATACTGGTACGGAACGATAAGCTTGCCCTTTGTGTTAATGTACCCTGAGGCTTTGCCCATATTGACCCGGGCCAGACCTTCGGAGAAATTAAATGCCCGGACGTAGATTGGCTGTATGGCCACCTTGCCTTGACTGTCGATATACCCGTACCGGGTCGCCTTAGCTCCACCAGCGGTCTGAATCTGCGCAGTATACAGGGCGCGGTCATTATACAGAATGCCGGCATCTCTCAGCTTATATTCGAACAGCTTGGTGCCTGCTGAACTGAAATAATATTGCTTTTTAGCCGCATGGTCCTCAACATACAGCGTTCCTCCAGGCACTCCTGAATACCCGTATCCGTCATACACCGCTTCGATGACTACTCTGCCTTTGCCGTTGATGAAGCCGTATTTCCCGTTCACTTCAACCGGATACAATTGATCGGCCGTCTTCGCCTGCACAGTGCCCGCACTGGCGGCTTGAGCCTTATCCTGTGATGGACCCGCTATGCCTGCACTGAACACCATCGTCGTCATTAATAGGGTTAAAGCCAGCTTTTTAAACACCTGTGGTTCACTCTCCTCAGAGGCTATTTTCCATTCTTTAGTATAGACGGTGATTGTACCGGTTTTGTTGTGCATGATTTGGAAGAAAAAAAGAGGGCTGCCCCAAGCAGCCTCTCAAGGCTACCGGGACAACCCTTTTATGATCACAATTAGCGAATCTCGCCTCTGGAAGCAATCAGCTTCTGATACCAGTAGAAACTCATCTTACGGATGCGGCGCAGCTGCTTCAGGTCGAACTCCTCGCGGTCTACATAGATGAAGCCGTAGCGTTTACTGGAGCCCTGATGCGTGCTGACCAGATCGATCGCTGACCAAGGACAGAAGCCGAACACCTCTACCCCATCGGTAAGCGCGAGCTGAATTTGTTCGATATGCTTGCGGAAGAATTCAATCCGGTACGCATCATTTACGGTTCCGTCCGCTTCTAGTTTGTCGAATGCCCCTAACCCGTTCTCCGTAACAATCAGCGGCAGGTGGTAACGGGAATAAATCTGGCGGAGCGTTGTTCTGAAGCCGACCGGGTCGATCTCCCAGCCGAATTCTGTGGTCTGAAGGTTAGGGTTCACCGACCCCCGGTATGCTCCCGGCTCGCCGACGATTTCGTGCTGATCGCCTGTGTGGGAGAAGTCGTTGCCGTCATTTTTGCTCTCCCCAACGGTCTGCGAAGTGTAGTAATTGAAGGCAATGAAGTCCGGGTGGCCTTGCCGGAGGATGTCCATATCCCCTTCCTCGATCTTCGGCTCATAGCCCTTCTCCACTAGATAACTCCAGGCAATATGGTTATAGCGTCCGTAGACCGCCATATCCAGGTAGAGCCAATTGCGGATCGCTGCATAGTTATCTGCGGCCAGCATATCCTCTGGCTTGGAGCTGGCCGGATAGATCACACCGATGTTGGGGGCAGGCCCAATCTTCGCTTCCGGCAGCATCTGGTGGCATAGCACCATAGCCTTTGCCTGCGCAACGAGCATATGGTGATTCTGCTGGTAGAGCTCTTTTTGCGGGTCGGTCATGTTCTCATTCAGGGTTCCGATTGATCCCGGGTGCAGAATCAGCATGTTCTGTTCGTTGATGGTCAGCCACCACTTCACGCGGTTCCCGTAATTCTCATACAACGTCTTGGCATATTGTTCAAAAGCATCGATTGTCGCCCGATTGGACCAGCCTCCCCGCTCTTCCAGCCCGTAAGGCAGATCGAAGTGGTACATCGTGACGATAGGCTCAATGCCATATTTGATCAGCTCATCGATCAGATTGCTGTAGAATTCAAGCCCCTTCGGATTGACGGCACCGTCTCCTTGCGGGTAGATCCGGCTCCAGGCGATGGAGAAGCGGTAGGCTTTGAAGCCCATTTCCGCCATCAGGGCGACATCCTCTTTGTACATATGGTAGTGGTCACTGGCTACCTTAAAGTCCGTTACCCCTTCCACATGGTTGGCCAGATCAATGACGGAAGGCCCTTTGCCGTCCGCATCCCAGGCACCCTCCAGCTGATAAGCCGAAGTGGAGCCCCCCCACAAGAAATTCTCTGGAAAAGCGTGAAGTTGTTTGTGCAGCATACCTAATTCCTCCTCAGTCTTGTATTAATCCACCAATGTCAAAAGCACTTCGTTCTGCTTGATCTGCTGCTGATCTGTCTCGAAGATCTCGACCTCTTTGGTCGTTAAGGTTACGATCACCGGCGTGATCGTCTGATACCCGGCTGCCCGGATCTGCTCCAGATCGAAGCGGATCAGCAGATCGCCTTGGCTCACCCGGTCGCCTTCCTTGACCACTGGTGTGAAGTGCTTTCCTTTCAGGCCAACGGTATTAATTCCGATATGAATTAACACCTCTGTTCCGGCTGCGGACGTGATGCCAATGGCATGACCTGTCGGGAAAATGGAGGTCACCGTCCCGTCCACCGGGGCTACTGCTTCTCCAATGACAGGATCAATCGCCATCCCTCTGCCCATGGCTCCGGTTGAGAAGGCCTCATCGGGAACGGTACTGAGCGGGAAGGCAGCGCCGGTAAGCGGGCTGTAGATCTGCTCCTTCTTCAGGTCCACCGACGGCGCTGCCGGCTTGTCCGGCTGAATGGGTTCAAGCACGGCTGCCGGAGCGGAAGCTTCGATTTTACCCTTACCCTCATATCCAAACAGCCAGGTCAGCAGCAGCCCTGTCCCCATGGAGACAACCATCGAGACAATGAATATCGACATCGGCTGCTCCACCGGAATCGAGAAAATATTATGGAACACATACGCCGTATACAGTACACCGAAGTGTCCGTTAATCGCTCCGCCCAGCGCCCCGGCAATAATAACGATTGGAATCACCCGCTTGTAGCGGAGAATCAGGCCGTATACAATCGGTTCGCTGACACCGGCCAGCAGTCCGGTAATCCCGGAAGAGGCGGCGATACTCCGCAGGTTCCGGTCTTTCTTGGCTCTTAGGAAGATCCCGAAGGCCACCCCGATCTGGGCAAACACCGCTGCTGAAGCCATGGCTTCAATCGGGTCACCGCCGTTCGCAATATTTTGCAGCGTGATTGGAGTGAAGCCCCAGTGAAGTCCGAACACAACCATGAAGGTCATCCCTCCGCCAAGTACAACCCCCGACAGAATGCCGCTTACGCCAATCAGCCAGGTCACACCGGAAGCGATCCAGTCGCCAACACTTGTACCGAATGGACCGAAGGCAATAACCGACAGTGGAACCATAATCATCAGCGAGAGCATCGGAACCATGAAGATCTGCAGGTCCTTGTGGATGATTTTCTTAAGCAGCTTGTCCAGCAAGGCATAGATGCTAATCGCAATGAAGATCGGGAAGACACTGGAGGCATAACTGACCATCACTACCGGAATTCCCAGGAAGGAACGGGCACCGTCTCCCTCCAACATCGCCGTAAAGTTCGGTTCCATCAGCGCCGCCCCTATGGCTCCTGCTACGTAAGGGTTGGCTTTTAACTTGATGCCCAGGGTAATTCCCAGAAAGATAGGCAGGAAGTAGAAGACGGCATTGCCGGCCGCAGACAGAATCTTGTAGGCATCGCCTGAATCAGACATCCAGCCCAGCAACGTAAGTACCGTCAGCAGCGCCTTCAGCATCCCCGATCCGGCCATTACAGGAATCAGCGGGGAGAAGCTCCCGGAGATAACCTCGAACACCTTCGACACTGCCGAGGTTTTCTGGCCGGAATTCTGCGCATCTGTGGAGGTGCTGGACAGGAAGCTGGTATTCTTGACAATTTCGGCATATACATTCGCTACATTGCTGCCAACCACGACCTGGAATTGCCCCCCGCTCTCCACCACGGTAATGACGCCCGGATGCTTCTCCAGCGTCTCCCGCTCGGCCTTCTTGTTATCCTTGAGGCTGAATCTCAGCCGGGTGGCACAATGGACTAGATCGTTAATATTCTGCTCCCCGCCTACGAGACGGATGATGTCTTCCGACATTTTTTTGTTATCCATGCTGACTCTCCTTTGCTTTACCGCCGTAAATTGGCATAAAAAAAACCTAAACGAAAGTTGTGAGACCACAAGTGTGATCCACATCCCGTTTAGGTATCGCCTGCTGTAGCAGTAACAATCCTTAGATTTAAGTTGTGACTCCAATATAGCGGAATAAGTAATCGTTTGCAAGCCCTTTTTGACTTCCTTTTTAATCCAACGGGTCCATATCTCTTGAGGTAACGCGCTGAATATGAATCGTCAAATAGACCTTCTCGTCAATGGACATGGCATTTCCGTACGTCTCCTCCAGGTAGCGGTTGATCTTGCCCGTACACGCAAAAGCCTGCGGAAATTTCACCTTAATCTGATCGTACAAGAAGTTGTCGCCTAATGCGGACCGCTCCTGTTCCCCGCTGATCATGCGCTGGAGGAAGTACTGGAGGTGGGTTAAGAACCGGGAATAATTGAACGAATTCTCATTGAGCTTAACCTGGTATTCCTCTGTCAAAATGCTGAAGATATCGCTCATCGCCTTGGTCACCTCGACCGTCCGCTGCATCTCCTGCCCATCCTGACGGGCATTCACGAAGTGCATCGCAATAAAGCTCGCCTCATCCTGATCCATCTCGATGTCAAAATGCTTGCGGATCAGGCTTAGCGCCTGCACCCCGATAGCGAACTCCTTGGGGTAGAACTTCTTGATCTGCCAGAACAGCGCGTTCTTCAGATTCATCGCCTTCCGGTAGCGGGCAATCGCAAAATGAATATGATCAATTAACGTAATATAGATATTGTCGTTGAAGATGTCACCCATCTCCGCCTTAGCGTGAGCAATAATCTCATCGGCCAGCGAGAAATATTCAGCAGACGTCTCCCCGATCAGATCAATCAATTTACGCGGAACCTTCTCAGGCTTCAGCATGAAGGTCTTCTCAATCCGTTCCTCTTCGACCCGCTGCCCCGCCTTCTTTTTAAAGCCTAATCCGTTCCCAATGACAACGTATTCATGTCCAACCTGATCTTCAGCCCGAATCACATTGTTATTGAAAATCTGCCGGATAATCATGGTGCTTCACCTCTTCTGTATATCTCCCTGAAAATATATCCTAAGATAACACAGTGGTGTTAGAAAAGACAAGGGGTGGGGGCTTCTGTTCATTTGGAACGTATTGGTACTAAAATGGTAGCCACGAATTGAACCAATAGGATCAGGAAAAATACGTTCCAAATACTCGGAATAGTTGCAAGGGCAAAATAGAAGGAATAGGGTGCCAGCCAGACCAACGAAATGGCCATAAGTAAGCGAAGACCACGCCAGATTGAAATAGCCATGACGGCTGAAGGTACTATGAGCATGAGGACCACAATCACTTGTGTGCTGATGGATGCCACCTGATCACTGTATGGGTTAAAAAACAGAAACAGGAAACTTAGTCCAATACCCAGCAGCGATAAGAAAAAGGCCGACCATTTCACCCCTGGACTCAAATGCCTCACCTCCTGTTCACTGTGGATGATAATCAGAGAAGCCCGAAATCAGAACTCTAGACCCCTTGGTGAGTGTTGCGGTATCCAAATCAACATATTTTCGTGATGGTGTATCTGGCCGAGATTTTCGGAGACAGCACGTAAGGGAATTAATACTCGGCCGTTGTTTATTTGACCATTGTTAATCGTTGTAGATACTCTCTCGCATCTGGTCTCTCTAAGAAAATACAATTCGGTCAAACAAAAACTCCCCAATTAGCAACAGGATTTATTAGTTCACCTGTTTACCGTGTGGGGAGTGATTTACTTACAGTAATATGGTATTAATGGAATCAGCCTTTACTATGAAGAGTAATCATGTAACCGTCTGGATCAGCAAAGGTAAAGGTACGTCCGAAGGGGCCGTCGATGGGTGCGGATGTAATTTTGACGCCTGCTGCTGCGAGTTTATCGTGAATGTCTTGCGTATCCGGGGCATAGAGCCATAGCGCAACACCAAGTCCAGGCTGAGTCCCCGTACTGAGTTCGACTCCCGGCATGAGGTCACGAAGTGCAAATGCAATAGGCTTGGTGTCAAAAACCACCGCATGAGGCGGGCCCGCCTGTGAACGGACGAGTCCAAGATAGTGTTGATAAAATTCAGCAGAGCCTTCAAGATCGCTGACCTGAAGGGAGATAAAATCGGGTCCAATGACTGACATAATAGCCTCCTAATATTTGCGTTTGTAGGTTAACATGTCTTCATTATACCCACCCTTCCTGACAGCGTTATGTCAGTAGCGTTTTATTAAGATCCGCATCCCTTTTACGCAATTTCTGAAATACCGAGTATTCGTGACTGGACTTAATATAGTTAAGGATCTGTTCGGCGCATTCTGCCGGAGTCAGCTCTTCCGTGTTCACTTCAAGGTCATATTCATCAAAACGATAGACGATGTCGAACTGGGCATCCGCCAGTCCAATCTGCCGGTCCCCTCTGGCCTGCTCTCTTCGGATGAGCTCTTCCCGGGAGCATAGGACACCAATAAACAGCGTAGTCCGATCAGCAAAATGATCCCAAAACTCATTAAATCTCTTATCGTTGTCGAATACGGTATCCACGATGACATTGAATCCCATTTCGGATAACAGCTTAATCGTCGAGTAGTACACGGAGACTATGGAGTCATCCAGTATTTGCGAGACCACCTGATGGTCTATTTCCCGTACAGGCTCGTCTGGAAATTTATGATTAATGAAATCATTGTAATTCATGAAAAAATCATCAATCGATACATGATAAAACGGAATCTCTTTCTGTTTCGTAAGTTCAGCCGAGATGGAGCTCTTCCCGGAGCTTGAAGTTCCATTTAGAACAAGCAACATACCTTTATTCAATTCGTTCCCTCCTATTCATCCATCCATTATAAACCATAGGCGATAGAGGACGGAACTCATCAGTTGTATCAGTTGAATCCGCCATTCACACGAATCGTCTGCCCTGTAATCCAGCGGGCCTTGTCACTGACGAGCAAGTCGATCACATTCGCAATATCCTCAGGCTCGCCGAGCCGTCCAAAAGCATTCATCCGCCGGAAGGAATCCACCAGCTCATCAGATTTTCCATTCAGGAATAGCTCCGTCGATACTTGCCCGGGTGCTACGCAATTCACGACGATATCCTTCGCTCCGAATTCCTTCGCTAACTGGCGGGTTAGCTGCTCAACGGCCCCTTTGGTTGCGGCGTAGACGCTATAAGTCGGCAGCATCGCGCCCGATACGGAGGTCGAGAAGTTAATAATCGTTCCGCCCCGCTCCATATGCTTCATCGCTTGCTGGCAGGCGAAATAAGTCCCTTTTACATTTACAGCAAACTGCCTGTCGAACATCTCCTCCGTTACGTCCGCAATAGGTACGCAGTCCATAATTCCGGCATTATTCACCAGAATATCGACACGCCCGAATTGCCCGATTGTCTCCGAGAAAAGTGCTTCGACCTCACTGACTTTGCTTACGTCGCCTTGAACGGCTATCGCTTCCCCGCCAGACTCCTTAATGATTTGCACGACCTCTTCCGCTTTTCCCCGGTTAGATGAATAGTTGACAGCCACTTTTATTCCTAACCCGGCCAACTGGATGGCGATTTGTCTTCCGATACCCCTTGATGCACCTGTGACGATGGCTACTTTTCCATTCTGACTCATTAGGACCACTCTCCTTAAGTTTGCTTAGGCCGGATGATGATCGGTTGGCCTTATGCATTCATTGTAAATCAATCGAAGAGTATCCAGTTATAACAGACCTGTTCACTTCTTGCCTATTTCTCTTCAACTCGTTATGATTAACAGCAAACCCCATGAGTATGGGAAAAGGAGGCTTCTAACTTGGACGATATATTGCGGACCGGACCGCTTTTGCAGCAATTGGCTGCACTGATCCTTCGCCATGCTCCATCGGCAGGTACCCGCCAGACGCACATTCCTTCCTTGCAGCTGATGCACGCCACGGATGCAGCCGAACCGCTGGAGTCTGTCTACAAGCCATCGATCTGCGTCGTTGCCCAAGGAGCCAAAGCAGCCACCCTGTCTGGCGAAAGTTACCATTACGATCCTTCCACTTACCTGGTCACTTCGGTGGAGCTGCCGATTAACGGGAGAATTACCCGGGCTACGCCTGAGCATCCTTTTCTGGGCATCAAGCTAAGCTTCGATCCGGGCACCATCCTGGAAATTGTAAAAGAAATGGATGACTCCTCCCTTATCCCGGGTGAAACGTCGCTTGGCATCACGGTTGCCCAAACCTCCAGGCACTTACTGGAAGCCATTGTACGGCTCATCCAATTACTCGACGCGCCGCAGGATATTCCTGTTCTGTCCCCGCTCGTGATCCGTGAAATTCTCTATCGCGTTCTTCAGAGCGACCAAGGCTCACACCTTCATCAATTCGCCATCATCGGCAGCCATGCGCACCGAATTGCTCAAGCCATCCAAGTGATCACTAAGCAGTACGATCAATCCCTTGTCGTTGAACAGCTTGCTGAGTCCGTAAATATGAGCACCTCTGCTTTCCACAAGCACTTCAAGCGCGTCACCGCCATGAGCCCGCTCCAATACCAGAAGGTCATCCGCTTGCAGGAAGCCCGCCGCCTCATGCTGACCGAATCCCTCCAAGCCTCCGATGCCGCCTTCCGCGTAGGCTATGAGAGCCCCTCTCAATTCAGCCGCGAATATGCCCGCCAGTATGGGAGACCTCCGGTGTCGGATGTTCAGGAGATTCTTGGGTTATCGAAGTAGCTAACTTCTTCAGACTTAGCTGTTCACATGACGACATCCAGCTTTCCGTCACGGTTTGATGAGCAGTAGGAAACTCTAACGGTTTTAACGATGAGGTGGGGTTTATTATTTGTTTCTTCCCATCCAAAAAAATGAGCCGCCCTAATTTCTCAGGACGGCTCAAGACGAATTAACTTAATCGTTGAATATTTTCATATCAACATTAATCAAAAAATTGTCAGGTGAGATAAATGTCGTGAACTTAATTTGTTGATTTTATTGGGTTTATAAAGGCATTTGATAAAGACGAAAAAAAGAAAGTCGTGAACCACCACGAAATAACGTGTAAAGAATGTTGTGAACCGCTTAGTATTATAATAATCCCTTTAAGATAAGTCTAAAAACTCGAATTGCCTATTTGAAGCTCTTCTTCCTCCTCCTTCTCCTAGGAGGTCTTGGCCTTGTTGAATTCGAAGTTTTAACAGGGAGTCGTTCTAACACTTCCAAAGCCTCTTTGGCTTCTCTTACATTTAACGACAATAGTATTTCAAATAATTCTATCCCATTCTTTCTATGAAGAATATTCCTTTGCAATGATATTGAAATACTTATAAGGTCATCAGCAACTACAGCTAACGAGTTACTTACATTAGTAACTTTCTCCCCTGTAGAATCAAGCAAATGCTTCGAAATAAGATACGCAAGATCCGGATAGTCATTTACTATTTTTACTACGTAAGTTAATAAAGGTTCAGCAACTCTTTCTAAGACCAAAGAATGGCCACTGATTTTTATCATTAAAGCCTCAAGTTGCCCATCCATTTCAGCCTCATTTAATTCATAAAAAATTGATCCGATTGCTCTATGAGCAGGTTCATTATCAATTTTTAAGGACTGGGAGAATATCTTTATGAGAATCAATTTTTCATTAAAGTGTCCCCACAATTCTGATGCAGCATAGGTTAACCCGAGCAATACTTTAGGATCATTTTCATTGATGACACTTTCAAGTTCTGTCCTTGTCCATTCATCTTTATGATAATAAAAGTATGCCAGCAGTAACTCTCCGAATGCCTGATTGGTTACGGGATGTTCTAAACTCTTTATGGCATATAAACATTCTTGTTGAATCAAACTCTGATCTTTAATTCTTAATATTGGTGCAATTGAATATAAAGCTTCCTCATATAAAAAAACTTCTGGATTTATCATTATAATCTGTTGAAACAAATTAATAGCTTTTTCAGCTTGTTTATTCTTCAAGCAGTATCTAATAAAACTGATTGCAGTTGATAATACTAAGGTATTATTACTCTTGCGCAATAACCGAGTTAAAAAAGATAAATATTTTGAAATAGCCGGTCTTTTTCTTGCTAAATAACATGTTGCAATTGCTCTTAATATATTTCCTCTGCCACCTGGTAAAACATAGCCCCCTCCTCCATTAAAAAACAATGAACCGTTACGATCATCCTTACTCGTGACTTTATAGTTATCGTTCTGTGAATCGTCAAAACTTTCGAACCATCTTTCTAAAATCTTGACAAACTCATCCGATAAACCATTATTGCGTCCCGCTCTATTATCTAGCCCAGAAACAGCTCGTAATATAAATTCTGTATTGTCGAACCCTTTCTCTATTAACTCATTCAGTAGAGCTAATAATTGTTCGTTAGATAACCCAGATTCCGACAGTCCCTGCACCCCACTACCAGCATATATCTGATGATAATTAGGAATTAGTTGTTTAAGAAGAGAAATAGATCGACCACTATGTTCTTTAGAGAATTCTTTGAAGACATTTCCTAATTCACTCGCACCTCCCGATCGTGCGAAGTTTTTTTCTGATAATCTTTTTGACATTCTTTCATCAATTTCATCTGTGATTTTATTGAAAAGGTGAATGATATCTTCATTCTTCGCGCGCTTCATTTCCTCTAAAGAGATTCTGGCTCCTATAAAGCCTCCAAATACCATACCATCATTTTCTTCTGGAAAGCCAAGAGCTCTTTCTTCCTCTCCTATGATTTTCTTTAATGGTTCTGAAATAAGGTTGGTTGGCAATGCCCTGAGTAGGTATAATCGGTGTTGCCTATTCCAATAGATTCTATTACGTTTATCAGAGACGTTCCAGTCAGGCATACTTTTCTTATATCTATTGTACCGACAAAGGTAATCCTCCAATAATTGTCTATCACTAATATTTAGATGTGGATATATTTTATCGATAAGTTTTTTACTAAAATAATGTCCTTTTCTACTATTCTCCAAATTAAGTCTTCGGGTATCCTTTAGCAGATACTCTAAAATGAAATTAGAGTAATGATCTTCTAGCTCTAATAATCCAACTGCCAGAAACTGATGCACTGCCTGAAAATCTTCTTTTTCATTCTGAGAAACAAATTCAATAAACTTCTTAGGATTATTTGAAGCAAGGGAATTAATTGCGGTTAAAACTCCCTCACCAAAAGATTGTTTATAATATTCTTTTTCCTCAAACAAATCTTTATCTAGGGTATCATGCCGATATTCTTCCAACCATTCATGATGCTCATACGCCGCATAATGTAATATCCTTATAAATAAATCCCACAACTCTTCAAGGAAATGCCCAGGTTCTTCATCAGCTAATGATACAATATCAAATGAAGAAAAAATACCCTCTGTGAGCAAATCTTCAAATGGTTTTCTAAAACTCGAGAAGATTGAACTCACAGGAAGATGCTCTTTCTCACTTGCTGAAAGTGAATTTAGAGCATCTCCAAATTTTTTCTTAAGAACCTTGTAGTATAATTTTATTGCTTGTTTTTTTTCATTCTGCGAAATACTTTCAAGAACGTAATTTACATAGTATGAATCTGTAGTTATTGCGAGTTTTTCAACAATTAGTAAGGAATTCTGATCCCATACCTGAAAATCAGACATAATAATCCAAAGAAGATGTCCGTATTTTGGAATATTATCTAACCAAGTAGTTACAATTAAATTAGTTAAATGTATGTTCCCCGATTGTGCAGCCTTACTTAGTACAGGCAAAGTGTACTTAGCGCTTTCTGGCTCCTTATTTAACCAATCTCTAAAAGATTTACGAACTAAAAAGAAATTCACAAAGAGAGTTGAATTAGAAATAGCTCTTAAGACAATAGGTCCTTCTGCATCAGTAACCATAACCTGTTCCAAAAGATCCTTCTCTACTGGTAAAGGCTCATCTTGTGATCCTATGAATTCTAACAATAGTATCCATAAATGTTTTCTCGGTCTGTCTTTAAATAGGCTAATTAATTCTTCAGTATAAGTTTTTTGCGCAGAAGTTCTTAAGTAATTCAGAGTGTTAATAACTGTCCCACGTATAAATAAAGTGTCTTGATTATTAAGAATATATTTAGAAAGTCTTTGACCTTTTCTCGCAAATGTTTTAGTTAACACAAAATCTAAATATGTTTGGTGTCTAAATCCAATTGTCCTTCCATTCTCAGACATAACTAATATTTCTGAGCTAAGAAGGTCATCCTTAGTCCTTCCATTTCCATCGAACATTGATAATGGTACCCAAAACACTTCTTCTTGCGACATATAATGCGCAACTTGTTCTAATAATTCAACTTTTTTCCAACTATCTCTATTCTCAACTTCCTTATCCCATAAACCTTGCAACAAGGCGTGAAGTGAATCATATACATCTCCCAGTTGAGCTACATTTATGAACAGATTAAGATGAAGTGGGGTTCTCAATAGTTCCTTTGTTAGCTCTGTAAAAATCTCAGTATTAAAACCTAATTCTTGAATAATAGGTTCTATTTCTCCCCAGATAGGCAATTCTAAGTAGATTGGATCAGCATTAATATTTGAGAGTCTTGAATCATGTCGATATTCAAAATCTCTACTAGAAGCCACAATATGGACATTCGGTACATCACTTAAGGTTCTAATAAGATTAAGTAAAGTGTTCAGTCTGTTAGTTTTTTGATCTGTCAACTCAGATAGAGCATCGAGCTGATCAATAATAATAATGACTTTCTGGTCTAGTGCTATCGTTCTTACAAGTTCTATTAAATTAATATCCAAATTCAGATAATCAAAAGATAACTTCTGAATACTATCAATATTTGTTGGCAAAGTATCCGACTTAATACCTAGTACCACCAAACCTTCATCGATAAGATTTTTACCAAACATGGATAATAAACTTGATTTCCCAGTACCCTTGGGTCCCAAGACCAATTGTATAGAATTAAGGTTATGTTTTATTGTTTGCTCTATTTGAATCATTTCATTACGCACAATATAGTTTCCATTTTTCAAACAGCTTGGCCATTTTAATAATTCTTCAGAACTTAAAAGTAATTTATTTTTATACTGACTATAGCCAATAGAAACACCTGCATAGTTTAGTAAATGATTAACAATATATGATCGAATCAAATTTTCAAATTCAGTAGAACCATTATACATCTTCGCTAAAGCTTTATGATCACTAAAGACTTTATTAACGAAATGGTTTAATTTATCAACTTGTTTTTGATCATACTCTAAGAAAGGGATATCTTCCTTGTTGAGGAAGAGCGAAACCCGTGGCTTACCATTCCCTTGCTCATTCATTTTCAGGGCTAAATTCCACTCTTCTTCAGTGCCAGTCCATCCACTACCAGCATCACTTCCAAGTCTCGACCAAAAGATGAAGATGATAATGTCCGGATTATACTTCCTTATCTCATTATTTATTATCGATTGTGGTCTTCCAACATCAGAATATATATCTTCCCAGCCTTTTACATCAACACGACAATTTGTAGCCTCGCAAACGGTTTTAATGGTTGGATCATTTGAAACTAACGATCTTATTACCTTACGCTC
The DNA here is from genome assembly GCF_038006885.1 of Paenibacillus sp. FSL R7-0302. NCBI lineage: Bacteria > Bacillati > Bacillota > Bacilli > Caryophanales > Paenibacillaceae > Paenibacillus > Paenibacillus sp. FSL R7-0302. The sequence goes on along the minus strand of NZ_JBBOWB010000001.1, from coordinate 65,088 downwards.
ATCATTACAATCTCCGGGCGAAGCTATAAATACTTTTATTATATTGCCTAATTGCATTTCAAGCCCCCTAACCATTTTTTAATAGTTTCTATATATTAAAATTAGTTCCCTGAGCTCTAAACCTATGAGGAACTCCTTTTAATTGCTTTACTTTCCACAGAAAATCACCATCAATAAATACCTTTCCGTCAGACTTTAGTATGTTATATTGCTTATGCCGAGCATCTAATAGTCTTAACTCAAAAACAAAATCCTCTTCGCATATTCCATACTCATCACTATTTAGAGATAACGCCTGCGATGAATTAAAGCCGACAAATAGATTTCCAACAACTTCAGACTTTGGCTGTAATACTAATTTAAAATCGGCCCCGACAAACTCGTTTAGCCCAAAGACTGGGTGGCTAGTTAGCACTATTGCTCCGCTCTTATCTTTTATAAACAACTCACCTGCAATTATAGTAATAGGTATATCAGTCGTATTAGAAAAAGCTAACTCAATAGATGCACAACCTACTATATCGTATACTGCATGCAAATTCTGCTCTAGAAATCTGATTTCAAATTGACCTTTATTGAGGTACATATTATCGAAGTCTCTTCGTTTTGCTAAAGAGTTCGTACTACCTTTACGAATTAAGCATAGTCCTTCGTTAAGGCGTTCATATTTTTTCTTCAACATATATGGTTTATTTTCAGTACCGTAAATCCTGAAAACACCTAAAGTTGCCCCGTTGTATTCATACTTAAAATAGTCGAACTCTATATCGGGCTCAATATTACTGTGAACTACTTGGTTGTAGTTAGATGAGTCAATGAGTTCTTCTGGGTTAATCCCTTTAATTTCTTTTCCCCCAGGCCGCTCCTTAATTCCCACAATAATAAATTTATCTCCATTATGGCTGGAGTTAGCCATAGCCATTATATCCATAATCAAGTCCACATTTTTTTCTTTAGAGTATTGTTTTTCCTTAAAATCTAAATAGTCACATTCATATCCATCTTCTATTAACGCTTTTATAATTTTATCCATATTCACCTCGTCTGCTCTAAGCAGTTAGATAGAATTGACTTTATGATATATGTAAAATTCTACTTCAGTCATGAAAACCTTACCATTTCGTAATAAACCCAATTTTTTAGACTACAGTAACAAAATAAAAAGGATAAGCATATGCGACTATATTTCGCTGTACCCACCCTTTTTAGATCGTTACTCATCCAAGCTTTTCCTTTAAAATAAATTTTAGATCGAAATGTATTAACGTTATTCTTAAAAGAATTAAAAATCAACATTAGAGATATGCATCTCATCATCCGAACTAACTTTAGAAGCTGATAGTTTATCATCTCTAGCATCAATACAAAAATACTCAATAAGCACACCATACTTTATGGACATCTCGTTTGCTTTTTTTCGATAATAGTCACTTTTATTATATGAGCTATCATCTAAACAAACTATTGAATAAATCCCATAATCGACTTCTGTCACATGCTGATATAGTGGTAGTTGAAATTCTAACCCTTTGTTTAAGTTGCTATTTGTATCCATCTTAAATTCTATTACAACTTTATATTTTTTCCCACAGCTAATCTTAAAATCAAGGCTACCTCTTCCAGTGTCTACTTCAGGAGAAATATCGAGATCAAAACCTTTCAAGTAAATTTCTAAGTAAAAACTAAATAAAATTTGAAATTCCTTTTCGCTAAAACTCTTATTTTTTCCATTTATCAATTTATGCAATTTCTTATTCCGAACATAATGAGAAAACTTATTCATTGTTCCTCTAATAACTTCAATGAACTCCTCTTTTGAATCAAAGTTAACAAAATTGATATTTGAATTGGGATTCTTTAAGGCTTTATTTTCATTATCTTTTTTTATATGGTTATATTTCTTTCTAATATCATAAGGCATCAATTCTACATAAAGATCTAAATCAACATGAAAAATCTTCTCGAAATTGACTGGATTAATTACATAGTGTTGAAACAGCAAGCCAACATCCAAAAAGTCAACATCTTCAAAAATCAGACCAATGATATCATTAATATTATTTAATGAATTAATAACTTCAAGCTGCTCTTCCAACAATCGGCTTCCATAATCCTCGAATAGCTTATTTTGCACAAAAGTAAAGATATTGCTTTTTTCCTCTAGTTCTAATGCTTCGTCCATGTAAGTCAAAATATGATAAATTATATATTCATCTAACGGTAAAATATCGTGATAAAAGTCATCTATTATATTTTCATTTAATTGTTCTAATCTTTCTAAACAACTTTCTGGTTTGTCTCTTAAATGTTTTGGAAATGCCTCAGCATAAATATCCTCAAATTCAAGGTTATTAGCAAACTCAATAAACATTTCAAAAAATTCTTTTAAGACTTGGTTTATATATTTGATCGTATAGCTACGTTCTTCGTAAAAATTGATCATTTTTTCTCCCCCACCACATTTCAAAAATTGAAATCATTTGTTTTTTATCAAAGTTTTTCAAAAAAATATGTTAAGAAACTATACTCCCACTTTTACATACCGGACAATCAAACCCACAACCATAACTGTCCCCTTCAAATTTCGAACTATGTAAATCAATTGGAACAAGCTTTTCGCAATCTAAACAAAAAAATTAAGCAACGCTATTTATTAAAATAATCGCTAGGATTCACTGTGCCTAACATATCACTTAATTTGAAGACAATTAATTAATTATTGTATATTTTAGTAGGATTTTCAATTTTTCATAGCTCATACAATTTAAGAACTATATTGTATATATAAAATAATAGATGTGGAACTTGTTGTAACTGTATAGAATAATGCTGAAAAGGGGAGTACGTAACCAACTTCATCATAGCTGTATGCCTTAGACTTAGAAGAAAGTGGCTACCCCTTGTACAAGGCGAAGCCACTATTATAGCTACACAAAACAAAGCCCTTGCTCGCAAAAATATCATCTTGGAATCATGGTTCCAATATAATACATACTCACCCCTAGTAAAATAAATCAAGTGAATGATTATTTATTGAAAAGCGCTTCAAAATTAATTAATGGATTTAGAAAATATTTAATCAAATTAGTTCATTGTCATCTTCGAGATTCCAATATGGTATATCATAAAAAGAAGTAGCACTTGAATAATCACGTTTAGAATTATTGCAAATGTTACACAGGATTTGAATGTTCGAAGGGTCATTAGTTCCATAGAGCGATAAGGGAACTATATGATCCATATCAGGATCAATACCAAGAAATAAATCACCACTCAATGGATTTCTACATATGGTACATACTCCCTTATCGCGAAAGAAAATCCCCTTTTTAAGCCATGCCGGCCAGTTAGACATCCTCTTTATTTTACCTGTTTTTGTAATATACGAGGGAATGGTCTGATTTAAAAAATTATGATTTTCTAAAACCCACTGACCTAATCTTGTATGGAAATCAACCAAGAAGGCTTTGTCTAACATTATAATATGAAATGAAGAATGAATAATATGAGGAACTGCCTTTGCTTTTAACCTTTCAAGATGATCTGTATACTCACGAATACCCGAACAAATTTCACAAGTGTTATCTCCTGTACATTCATCATCTTCATGTTCTAATACAGGTCGAGGAAGAGAAATTGTAGCGAAAAGAGAGATGTTTTTTTCTTCAGCATCTAAATAATTCGGGTCATAATCTGTATCTCTTAAAGTATCGTAAATGTCTCTAATGTTCCCATATATCCAATTTATAAATAAATGCAAAACAGTCACTTTTGAAGATACAGCAAGTTTAATAGGAATATGTTCTTTTTCTAAATCCAGAAATGAGCTAAATTGATTTTCACTGTAAGGTACATCACTATAAAATTCAGATATAACTAAGCTCGCCAAATAAACTGATTCCTTATAGGGAAATACCTCATGCTTTACAGTTCGTCTCATGCACAATCCCTCCAAATGTTACCTACGTTTGCTTTTATAGAGGCAGCCTTCAATAATCTAACCTACACTATATTCTGGGTATTTTAGATTTTATTATTATATTTCAGGAATTTCAATATCCTAGATTATTTGAAAAAGCACTTCATCTATTCTATTACCAATTATATCACTGATAATAAAAACAAAAAGGATCACCACCACAATTCCAATCGCGGTGGTGATCTTTATTGTTTGAGATATAATTTGATATATAAGATGATAATTGAATTATCTCGAGTAATAACAAGAATTTAAATTTTCCAATTCCTTTATCAGCTTTTCCTTCAATTCTTCAGTTATATCTCTATAAGAAATTCGATATGATTGAACAGACTCAAGTCTGACTTCCCTATAGTTGTAATGTTTCCTTAGTTGCTGAACAATACTTGGCAAATATCGAATCTGATACTCTTCCTTGGTTTCCGAGAATACCTGAAGTGCTTTGGCCGTCTTTGGTAAATCTTTAATGTTATTATTAATACGTCCGCTGTCCTGTTTTGATAAGGCATTTGTTATGGCACTCTTTGAAATACGAGATTTATAATTGCTGTCTTTTAATAGAATGGATACTTCTTTTACTCTTACGGCAAGGGTTTCATCTATTTCTGACCATTTAATTTTGTGCTCCTCAGATAACTTTGAAGGTGGTAAGTTCTCTTCAAGCCATTCCTTATCGTTCTTCAATAGCCATATGTAAGCATTACTACATTTTTGTCTTATATGATTTCGACTCAATTCCTGATGCTCAAACATCACGCTTTTTAATTTCTCGCGAAACTTTATTTTTTTCAAATTCTCAACCTGCTCAAATTCCTCCTCCATTGAACAAGCAACTTCTAACTGACTTACAGATTCTAAGTAATCTCTTATTACCTTTTTTACTAGCTCTGTGGATCGATATACCTTACTTGCTATTGCCTTATATGAGAGGCCTATGCTTAATAGAGAAATGATTTGCTCTTTTACTTTTTCATTAGATTCAAAGCTTACCCTGTCACTTTTCGCCCCCTCACCTGGTATCCAGCGTCTTACATATATTGAGTTGCAATATCCACAACAGAACTTCCCGGAGTAATAACCTTGTGGTTCCCAATTTTTCCTTTCACAATGAGTTATAATTGCGATCCCAAACTTAGGACAGTATTTGTTCTTACATTCCCAGGGGCCATTCCCAAAGGGGATTTCAACACTTAAGTTCAGTGTTTCTGTCATAAATTTTTCAAATGTACCTCCCAGAAATCTTATTATTAACAATATCAGTAGTACGTTTACGACGAGTTTTTCATTTCGAAAAATATTCTCATAAGTATTATGCTTATATAAATAATCAATATCGAAGCCTAACTCAGCAAGCTTACTCTCTGAGTAATAGTTAATAAAGTCGTTGGCGAAGTCCTGGCATTTTATAGATTTCTTTTTCATATAACCCTTGATGGCAAGATATTCTGAGAATTTATATTTTATCAAGTTATCATTTAAACCTTGATGATTTTGTAGAATATACTCAATGTCAAGTTGAAGCCCTTGTTCCAGCTCTTCTAAGACCTTCTTCTCTGGAGGATGATTGTTACATACAGAATGTCCATTATTACATTTTAAATGTAGAGGAGAATACTCAAGAGCGACGCCACATTCAATACATTGGGATATAAGCTTAACTTTATGTCTTATACATGTTTTTATAAAAGAAAATTGATGTTCCCTGTGAATGTACACAGACCCGTAGAGATTCTCATCTTCATTAATACAGCAAGGACAATACTTAATTGTTTCTGAAATGCTTCTTCCATATTTATTACCTACTAACTTCCCCACAAGGCTTTCTTTCTGATTCCCTCCATTTGCAACCTCACTCATAATTTTCCCACACTGTTCTTGTGTAATGAACGGCAAAAAAACCGGAAGTAATGTATGCTGATCAATAAAGTTTTGCACATCAATTTTCGAGAAAGAAGGAAAACTACTTATTAATTTATTTAGTCCTCTTGGAAACACCGTGAAATTCGATCTTGTTCCAAACAACTCTTGATTCGTTTGAGGCATTTCTTTATTAAGTGTGACTATGTGATACCGGTATAACAAACTCCTAAAATCCTCATTTAAAAATGGTGTAGGGAAATAACATATTATACTCAAATCTGAACCTCCTTTATAAATAGACAACTAAATTCAAAATATGTTTATGGTATTAATTCCTTATATACATGAAAAACACTAGCCTTTAGGGGTGGATTTAATCCAGCTAATTTCATCAGTTTCCAGCCTTCTATTTTTCCTTCAGTATTTTCTAATTTCGTTGCTGCCCAAACCAATCTACGAATTTGAAATGTCTCAGTCGTATCCAGCTGCTCTTCTATAAAAGCTTTTGTCTTAGGGATTTTACTTGAATTTCTCAATATTTTAATTGATAAATCTCCAGCGTCAGAATATCGCGCAATCGATACATAAGTAATTCTCTGGGGATCAGGCAGGTTCTTTATCTGCTCAACAGCCTTCTTCACTAACCTGAACAATTTACTGTCCCTTTCATCCCAATTTACTCTTTTTCCCTTTATGTAAGGCGTACCTTGCTCCATAACATGTTTAGTTCCTTTAATACTTCTTTGAGACTGCCTAGACTTATACCCATTTTCATCCGTCTTACTGGATGTATCTGTAATTTTTTTCATTTGATTTTTCACTGTACCAGGATCAACACCTAACTCTTTTGCTTTTTGCCGAAGTGAAAGGTTGGTTTGATCTACCTCCCTTAGTTTCGCAAGCCAAATCTGACCGAATTCCTTTAACCGTCCAACCCGATATCTATCATGAACAGATTGATCCGGACCGGTACGTGAATAAATGAAACCACAGGAGCACTGAAAAGTACCTACTGGTCTTCCAGTTCTATTACATCGGGATATTTTGCAATCTTTTATAACATCAAGCCGATAATGCCCTGCAGCTTTGTTTAAACACGGCCAGGGTGCTTCTCCAAATGGTAAAGCGCTATGACTTGTTGGAGTATTTATAATATCTCCAAGAAATTTGACAATTAACATGTGCCTCAACGGTTGTATTATTTCACCGGAAGTTCTAATGATCTTATGCAGCCAAGTTTCGGATGCTCCCGTCACTTCGCATTTTAGATAATGTAACAGCTCATCAGTATAAAACAACCGGAGGTTTTGAATTAGCCGCTGGAACTTTACCCTTCCTTTCGGTGTTAAATACCCTTCCTTGTACAACGAATCTTTATATGCCGGTAAGGCATTTTTTTGTAAACATGAGGGCACCAGCATAGATGCCGATTGCTCAGCAATATAAACAAGAGTATCCTTCCAACTGCTACCAATATTCAACTCTTGACACTGATCCTTTTTTATCGTCGACAAGGCTACAAATTCGAATTTGTGATTCTGCGTCCCACACTCAACGTTGCTTATGACAAGTCGTTGCTTATGCACCGAGCAAACAGCTACACCCGGTAACTGGTGCGACCGGTGCCAGTAGGGTTCACATGTCTCAGCCTCCTCTGCATAGCACTCGCGGCAAAATTGAAGATATTTAGGGATTTTCACTTTAGTAGCCATCAAACCTAAACTGGCATGAACGGCTCCTTGTGCAGTACCTTCCTTCATTAACATCTCAATCTGTTCAATCTTACTTTGACTCATAAAATGCGTGTAATAGGGTAATAGCGTATGTTCCCTTATCAATTGCTCAGAAGAATACAGATTATGAATCTTTGAAACTAGAGCACTTAAATGAGTAGGTAAATCCGCAGTTGCACATACCCAGCCATCCCCAAAGAGGTCCTCAATGGTCTGTTTTTGAGTCTTATTACCAGAATTTATATGGTATCTTGCAATACCACTGTACAGTAATTCATCTTTATAAAGTGTAGGAAAATAAGCTAGCAATAGAATCATCCTCTCAGATATCTATTGCTAGTTTTCCCCTTTTAAAGTATTCTTAGTACTCGATCATGACTTATATAATGAGTTTTGAGAGATCATCTTCCGTTGACATGCTACCCATATCCATTAATTTTTCACATATAGCCTCTGTATCCTTTCCATTATCTTTTACTGCATTTCTGAGATCTTCTTCATCAAGTAATTGTGCTTGCTTCTTCTTTTGTCTCCCCTTTGTTTTAACTTTTTCCTCTTCAGTTTTTCCATCTATATTATCCCTTGTAATTTCTTTGACAAGCTGTTTCCGAAGTTCCACCATATCTTTGTCCTGCTCGTTAGAGTGAAGAATTTTATTTGAGATTTCCTGAGCTATATTAGAATCCACTCCAAAATCAATAGCTGTTTTAACGAGTTCAAGATATTTGTCCTCTTCACGCTCTACATTCTCATCACGCAACATTTTACTTCTAACTTCACCTTGAACATTTACCTTCTCAGCAGAATTTCGTAGATATAGATCTAACTCGTCCCATTTAGGATATAAATCATCTATTAAATTCCAGGCATTAGGATCATTTCGTTTTAGTATTTTCAGCAAAGGCTGAACAAGCTGCATATGCTGCTTAGCAACTGTATCCAATAGAGCAACTGTAATTTTCTCCTTGTCCTCTCCATCCTCAATAGCCTGCCACTGAGCTAACATATATAATTTAACTGCTATATCTATTATCCCCTGTGAAAGTTCATACATCTTGTTCTTAAGGTTCTGCTTAAGTGGTGTTTCTGTTGCGGTCCATTGATAGTTCCAAAGGCTTTCTAAAAAAAAGTCCCACTCTTCTCCCTCTTCCAGTCGGTCCATTATCATGTCCCCTTGTCCAGTACTTCTTCGAGCTTGACTAAAGGAGCTTGATAGGAGTTTCATCGCTTTAAATGTTCCCACTAGTACGACCGGTACTCCTATTGTATTAATTAGCTGCGTAAAGTAATTAAGCATCTTAGCTGCTCCACCGCTTTTCATAAAGCTCAAGTTTTGGATCTCATCAATTACTAATACTCCTAAACCATGTAGTGAGGCGAGGTGGGCCATAATTGGAATCAGCATGTCTACTGAAGCCCCACGAGATGCAAACTTTCGAAAGTAGTTTGTACCCAATATTGAATCGACGGATTGCAAAAAGTTGAAGCATAAACCTTTTAATGAACCATCAAAAGGGCAATTTAATTTAAGCCAAACAATTTGCTTACGAATAAAAGGCTTTCCGTTGTATGTCGAATGATGAATTACCTGGGGATACATTAGCAAAGAGCTCTCTATTGTCGTCGTCTTTCCTTGCCCACTTACACCCAATATAGAAAAGGCTGCAGCGGTAGATCTTATGCCAGCAATATTTTTTCCTGTCTGGTCAATTCCACTATCAAGAATTTCCTTGAAGCCGATATTAAACTGTCTAATATATTCTGGAAGGAATGGATTTCGGGCTTTATAAGCATGGCGCATTTGCCTTGAAAGCCTCTGAGCTGCAAGAAAATGTGAAGGCAATGGCTCAACATAGTCTGAAATCTGTTGAATAAGGTGTAACCTCGTCTCTTTTCCAAGCTTACGTTGGTTAACATCATAATCAGGATATTTCCTGATATGTAATGCTACATCCTCCTCCTCAAAAATGGGTGGTAATGCTTCAATAAAAGGATTTCCTTTATAGCCTGAGATGTACTGTTCTGAGTATTTCGCTTCTTCTTGTCTACCAATAAGGCTGGGAGAATACTGATAAGTAGTAAAACTTTTCGTATTTCTCTTATCCATGATTTTGAGCTCCCTCGGCTTTTAATTTTGCAAGAAGGCTTAATTTGGACTTAGGCTTATATATTTCAATTGGAGTTACTTTATCAACTGTACCTTCTTCATCATCTGTCTTTCCCAATTCATAAGCTTGATTCTTGCGCAGTTTATCTCTTTCATTCATTTTATTTTCCCGAAGATTAGCTTTCCGCTCAGTTTTAGTTAAACTACTGTCCTCATTCGCTTCGCTTCGATCAATTGCTTTTTGTGCTATTGTCTCAAGTTTTGTATTCAAAGCTACTTCTTCCTTGAGTTCTGGTGACTTGTACAAATCTCTATTGAGCTTTTCCTCGTACTTTATAGACTTGACTTCTTCAAGACTTAGGTTCATAAAGCGCGATGATTTAGGCAATAAATTACACTTAATCATTCCTTTTCCTTTATCCGTTTTCACATAAATATGATTCATACATCTTCTATCATAAGCAATTACAACCTTAGGCGATTTCCCCTTTATAAACCCACCTTCCAACAGTAATTTCTCAGACCCATAATACATTCCCTCAAAATATATCCCCTCTCGACTTGCCGTTACGGTTGCTTCAGGCAAAACATTTAAACGGACAATGTCCGGATCAAGAATCTTTAAATAATGATTATGGGCTACTCCCCAATTCCACAAATCTCTAGCAACGGGACGAACTTTATCCTGCGCTTGGTCTTTATCTAACGGGTAATACTCCATGTATAGATGGTTATTTCTGTGAAGGATCATTTCAATCATCATTTCTATAAAATCATTTAGCGTGAGCTTTGCGTCCAGTACATATTCAGGACCGCCACGCTTCTTATATTCGTGTTTAACTGCACCCGGCATCCATGGCTGAAGAGTGAGATTTAAAGTGCGAAATTGTTGTTCTACTATTCCCTTTAAATCCGCTCTATATGGCGGTGTATTCTTTAACTTAATTCCTAACGCATTGCCAAGGGAGTCTGCCTTTTTACTTTCCATTTCTCCTCGGTCCGCGTAAAAGTGTTGCGGCATATGATGACAAGGCCATTCGTCTTCAGTGATTGTAATACCAAACTGCTCACAAAATTCGACCTTATTCTCAACAGTATTCTCAATAGCCATCATTAACCCGAGCCATGAGGGGCCTTCAAAACCGACATAGAATCCAACAATCATATGACTGTATACATCAACAACAATATAAACAACCGGTCTGCCAACAATTAGGTTTGAATCCTCGGAACTGACTAAATATACATCAGCAACTGTCGCATCAACTTCAAAGATCTGTCCCGGTCCGGTAGCCTTTCTTGTTTCCGATCCTAACAAAGGCCTAAAGTCACGATTAAAAGTAACTTCTCCTTCTCTTTCTATTAATTGCTTACGCTTGTTAAAATTTTTTCGAATATGGTACCGCAACTGGGCCATACTTGGTAGTTCGTGTTCAGGCGGTATAATCGGTATTTCATATTTCCCCTTTTTTTCAGTACCGATCTGATAATACTTCTTTAGCATTTCAATATATGTAAACCTTACAGAGTCTCTTCTATTCACTTTTAAATAAACATCTCTGATAATTGCATCAAAAATCTTCCGTGTGCCCGTGGTTACTATTACGCCGTTGTAGTTAGCATCAACAGATTTACTGGTTTCCCTTGGTCTTCCCATCTTTTCTCTTGGATTTTTCTTTATACCAACTCCTCCACATTTCCTAAACCTCGGAAGTAAGGCATTTACTATTTTCCCACCGGCCCAATAAAAGCGTAAATACTTGTAATATAGCCTTTTGCTTTTCTTTGTCTTCTCTATTTCCTTTTTGATCATTTGATAACGCTCTTTTGGATCAAATATATTGGGCTCCAGTTCAACAAGCTCTCTTATTAACTTCCACGCCTCATCTCTAATTGAAATTTCTTTTTCATTAAGCTTTTCATCTGGAATCATAAATCTCACGTATGGGTCAACTTCACGCTTGATCAGAGTTCCGTCGACGACTTCTTGCTCAATAGAGGAAATTAGCTTGTACTCCGGGAATGCATTTTCATTAATGATTGAGAAGGTGACGATGCAATCCTTGGAATGGTCTATATATAACACTCTTACGCAATCTATCAGCTTCGACTCCGCATCTCTCATATCAAACAGAGTATTTATAAAGATGTTCATTTGACTTTCTCCTTAATTGCAAGAAAGTTTACCTGGAGTCTTACAATTCCTTTAGACTCATCAAGAACTATTACATCAATAAGCATGCTGTCAAGTTCCACTTCAAACGGTAGTGCTTGATTTGTTTGAATTTCCTTATTCCAATCTTCTGATGCAAGAATAGAGCCTAACGTCTCTTCAACAGACCCATTAATAAAATTCATCATGATTTGACCTCCAATTTTTAAAATGATTTGTTTGAATGATTAATCGCTTTTGTGTAGGAAGGATACGTTGGCTCATATTAACTTCCCACAAACGATTCGCAATTAGATATCGAACAGCATTCATGCTTGTCCCCATTGGTAAGTCTTTTTTCTGGTCAATGTCTAAAGTGATTTTTGCTAACGGTTTGTTTTGATTATTAATACATTCGTAGAGTACAGGCTCCAACTCATACACCAGCTCATTACTTAGATAGGTTGTCTCTTCCAAGGTTTTAGAGGAATGCAACCACTCTACATTTTTCACTAAATCGTAGTTAATTTGCTTCTCCGTGATTAATCTCCATTGAATGCCCAAATCTTTAAAGAAGCTTTTTTCGATCTGAAGTTTTTCTAATACTCTACGACTTAATTTGTTGGAGGGCTTAATGGAATGAGCCATAAATCGAACGTCATCTGCTGACTTTATCGTCAGCATCATGTCAGTAGTCATAACAATTGGATACTTCGTTTTAGGATCAATAGGATATCTTATGCCTAGTTTCTCTGCAATAAAAAGCGTTCTTTCTAACGGGAGCAGCGGGTATTGTTCCCTGATGTCGATAACATCTAACGCCCATTCCATCTGATAATGATGTGCTAGCTCATAATGTTCAGAAAGATAATGATGCAAACGCCCGCTCTTCCAACCTGGAACCCTTGTTACAACTCCTAGCGAAGGAACATCGTGGATGGTTAACCACGGTTTATACTCCTTAAAGTGTCCTTGGCCTCTCCCTTCTTTGATCCGTCTAGCAATGGTTGCTGCTGTGGTTTGATAGCTTCTTTTGGCCATACATATTCCTCCCAATTTTAAGTTGAATATAAATCAATAAAACAAAACAATAATTCAATTTATGTTTGAATAAAATAATAAATGATGGCTGTATTTTTTGTCAACAAATAAATTCAATTATTTTGCAATTTTAATCCGTGTATGTTATATTAATATCAACAAAGAAGCATGTTTTGACTTGCAAAATATTTTTCGACAAATATCTATAGGAGGAATTTTCTTGTTAATATTAGGTGACCGAATTAAGCAAACAAGGATATCAAGAGATTGGACTCAAGAAGATTTAGCCAATAAGATACCTACATCTAAATTTGTAATCTCAAATTGGGAACGTGGAAAAGCAAATCCTGACCCAACACAAATTGTTGCTTTATCCAACGCACTAGAAGTTTCGTCAGACTACTTACTTGGCTTATCCAATTTCCCAGAGCCACACTTTCGAGATCCATTTGGCCAATTATCAATTTTCCCACAAATTGATTATGCTTTTGTCAAAGGAACCTCATGGGAATTATCGAAATTAATCAATTCTGGCATTTCACTTGTTGTAGAAGATAAGGAAGTAAGTTATAAAGATAAGCAAATGCTCACTACAGTTATTGAAACTATTATGAGAAGAGTGAAAGAAGTTGAGGATGAAATCAAAGATGAACTGCTTAATGTTATTCCTATCTTGGATGAGGATTCTTCGGTTCTCTAGAAGCTTTGAGTTAGATCAAAAAATCTTCTGTCAGGTCTAATGTTCGTTTACATATATCGCACTTCACCTGGATAACCAATCCCAGCCCAGTAGGAATGAAAGTGTAGGAAAAATTAGCTCCTGTAACATCAACAGGCTTACATGAATCCCACTTTTTGATCTTCTGCTGCATATCTTCTGTGATCTCAAATATCATGTTAACTCTCCTTGGGATATGGACTCGTTATTTAAAGGTATTATTGTTCTTTATACCTCTTAATTACAGCTGTTTATATTTATATCCGAAATTAGATAATTTATACTAAAATCAATAATCAAATATTATAGAACAAAAAAAACCACAGATGATAGGCTAATTACTAGCCTCACTCTGTGAGTCTTTTTGGTTTTCTATTCATTATTTCGAACACCACTTAATCATGTTCTCCCGCTCTTTCTCATGAATCTTTACTAATAAATTTAAATCAAATTTTTTTGCACTGTAGAGTTTCCTTTAACTGTCTACTCCTGAATTTTAGCGATACTCATTGAAAAGAAAATAGAAGTATCCTGATTTATTGCTGTAAAGATAAACTTTATAGTCTCCTCTTCCCCTGCATAAACATCTGCTTGGCTATGCATCTCATTTAGAGGTTTATCTTAGTATATTGTGCTCACAAAAGTCGTTCTATGGATCTATTTGAGCTTCCTGATTGTGATTATGTAACTGTATTTGATTGTGAAGGCTACGTATGTCCCCGATAAGCTCAGAATCTCCCAGTTCGCACAAGCGATCGATAGCTTGGGAAAACTTATGCTCAGGAGTTCCGCTGCTAGTATATATTTGGGTCAATGCCTGAAGAACGAAATTGTACATCGTATTATGCATATAACTGAGGATAATAAGATAACGGTTACTGCTCTTCGTGAATTCCTGATTCATATCCTTGTTTGAAGTAATATGCTCCAGGCCCGATAGTCCTTTATTGATCACAGATATAGGAACGTACTCCAGAACATTCACATAAGCATCAAGAAGTTTAATATCCTCTATTACTAAATCAGTCATTAAAAATCTTATTATAGCATCTAGTCCGTATTGAGTAGATATAGCCCTTAGTTGCTTACATTTCTCGTCTTCTTGAGCCGTCTCCGACCAAGCCCTGAATATTCTACGGATATCCTCCTCATGATGTTCCCTTAAAAGCGGGTAAGTAAAATGCACGGATAAATAGCTTTGGATATCTTGCTTCAGGCCTTCTATGCTATTGTGTTGTTCATACACCCTGCCCAGTAGAGCAAGATTTGTTGGTTTTTTATAAAATAAAACATTAAAATTCGATTGATTTCCGGTATTTATGTATAAAAATTTGAATAAAGAGATTAATGTCTGACCTTCAGAATAGTTTGAGTAAGACCCTTTGTCGTACCTGCTGTTGAATTTCTCTGTAAAAAAAATGTACAACAGCTGATTCCTGCTTACCTTAGAAGCGGCAATCTTCTCTTGCAGCTTTTTATGTAGAATATGTGATGAGGTCTTGTTGATTAAGTGGGCTTCCTGTAATTCAGCCTCTGAGCCCCCCTCTTCCAATGCTGCATAAAATGTGTCCAAATCAGATTCAGATAACTTATTGGATGGTGTGGAGTACATGAAATATGTCCAGAAGTGCTCGGGCGTCCCGATCCTCTTCTGCAGCTCCCATTCCTTTTTGAGCTCATTGTTATCCATTAGAGGGAACATCTTATCTAAGATTTTGTAATATGATGCATATAATGATCTGACCTTTTTCCTGAAATCCGCTTGACTTTCCATATTCCTTACTTTACCTAGAAAATAATCGCTGTGCTTTAATATAAATTCGAACAAGCCCGGTTTGGCGACTTTAATCGCTAACAAACTGATCAGATCCATCGCGTATATTTCCTTCTTCAACAAAGGCAGATAGACCTGTAATAGATTGCTTAGACGCTGCAAATTGCGGGGCGAAATCTCCATCTGCATTAGAATATCCCTGACATGTATCTGGTTAAGCGCAATTTTCTCCGCCACCAGAATAGGCTCTATCAGTTCCCAACCAAGGACGCTGAGCAGCTCCATATCGCAAGCAGGTATGTATAACGGAACTTGGATGAATTTTTCGAGATAATCCTTGCCTACATCTTTTGCAAATTCTTTGGAGTACATCTGCGCCAATGAATTGACGATGATCTCCTCATCCATTGCAATAATGTAAGTGGTGTTCGGGAAATCCGCGACCATGCGCACCAGCTTAAACACCATCTGGATTTCTTTATTATCTAACCGGTCCAGATCATCAATAAAAACTAGAAGCTTAATCTTCGCAAACTTGAGTCGCTCCACAATTTGCACCCTCATGGCATCCGCATCTGTATAATCTTTGCTGAATTCAGCATCTTGAGGCAAGTCCTTGAGGCTAATGATCATCCCTGGAGGACGCAGGCTGAGTGGAGTTAGCAGCTTCCGATAAGATTTCAAGTCACGGATTAGTCCCGGATCATAACCTTTGGAATGAACTTTCACCGAATCTATTAGCTTGTTCAAAAACTCGGGAATCAGATTCATGTAATCCTTGCCGAAAAACCATGGCTGAAAGCGGACAATTACTGTGCTGCTTCTACTTTCTTCCTCCAACTTTTTCTCCATCAAATCAAATATGGATGTTTTTCCTGAGCCCCACGGGCCAAACAAACCAATGGTCAAAGCCCCTTCGTTGGCTGAACTTGCGTGCTTTTCAATAGTCCGGGCTATGTGTTCTGCAAATCCTTCTCTGTTCAGCTTATCCTTTCCCTGTTTTCCGAGGGAGGGTTCTGTGCTAAAACGGACTGCTTTTGGTTGCTCGCTCACGGGAGAAGTCTTTCCGCTCCAATATTTAACGATCAGAGAGATCAGAATCGCCGCGGCAAAAAATAATAACAATACTACACTCAGTCCGAAAGTTATATCATATAAAACTGAGAAAAGTGGTCTGCCCCAGCCAGAGTACTGATCGTTTAATAGGTGATCAGCCACAATTGCTGCAGCCCCCCCGTTGTAGAACAGAAATTTTCGCATTAACAACGGATTTCTGCTCCACGATACCCAACCGGTAAGCACCTGCTGATAACCCCATGCGGCTAACAGCATAGCCAGAACATAGGCAAGTATGACGATTTGCTGAGCAGGGCCTACATAGGTTCTAGCGAACAGCGCTGTCCCATAAACCCTGAGTATAAGCAATCCAAGATATATCATGCTTCCAAACAGAAGCGGCGGCCCCAGCTTACCAGCCAACCATCTGCCTGTATTAAATTGTTCCTTACTAATTTTCACCATTAACTCACCTTCACAATAATAAATTTCTCATCAAATGAAAAAAACAGTTCTCCTATTATAGGGTGATCTTTAAAAAATGGCTATGTATTTTCCCTTTAGCCTAATAACTCGTATATTTTTAGTCCCGGCTTTAATTCTCGTCCTAATAAGACCTGTATAAAAGTCCTTGTCTTCCAACACCTAACTAAAATAAAAACTCAATATTACTTGTCATACCCGCTTACATGCACAATATTATTTGAATTTACAATCGTTATCAGTTGTATTCATTATTATGCTCTCAATATTTTTAATTCTGTTGCCTATCTCATATAATTTATAATGATGGGGGTAGTTTTTATAAAACCGTGAACGATCCCAAGTTTCTAAAACTTCTTCCGATAGTTCCTGTAAGTATTCCAACTCTTTATAATAATCCTCATCAAACTTTTCAGGATATTTTACAGTTGCACCTACAGTAATTTCAAATAGATTAGTTATATAATCATTTAATCTAGAACTTGAACTAGCACTTTTATCCTTTTCATATGCAGATTTTATAGATAGCCAACTATAAGGATTATCATTTGATAAGCCAAATAGTTGGTCTTTATATGCTACATTTATGATTAAATCATAATACGGGTTACTCGTTTTTAGTTGTATTGTGCCATTAACACTATCATAATATATATTAGCATGATCTTTTAAAGAAGACCTAAATTGCCAACTAAAAAAATTACTTATTGGGATTGCTATGTCAATGTTTTCATTACCATATTCATCAAAAATAAATGAATCATTCACAAATTTAACTTCAGGTAATAAATGTGAATTTGTATTGGTATCATAATGACCTAATCGTTCTCCAAGTACAGTTATTAAAGAATAAAAAAATAACTCAATCATTAATCGTATCCTTTCATTATTTGAAAGTGCATTTATTTTATTTGGATCTAAAAGTAAATATACTGAAGTTATTTTGTTAGAAATATTCGGAGCTAATTGAAGTTCTTCAGGAATACCTATAAGGTTCGTATATGTTGGATTAAAATGTATATCAGTAATTATCTCTGATATACATTTAACATTAAATTTCGGCAATGTCGTGTTATGGAATAGCCAAGTAAGATGTTCATCATCCACCAATTCATTACCGTGGTTTGTTCTTATATAATAAACCCTTCCTTTTATCCTCCCACTATCCCTACCACTAACCACTGCATGAGGAATACTTCTTCTCCTAGGTACTTCAATAAGAAAAAGTTCATTTTCTTCAATTTTAAAATAATTTGCAGTAATATTAATAGAAGGACTAATTTTGTCCTTCACAGTCTGTTGAAAATATTGACCAAGCATATCATTTCCTTTTTTACCATTCGATTCAAACTTCTCGAATATTCCGTTACCTTCATAAGTACCATCATCATTAATTCCAATGACTATATTTCCTCCCTCCCTATTTGAAAATGCAACTATAAGTTTGGCAAAGTCATCACCATTAAATTTATCATTATCATTCAAACATTTTCTTGAATTTTTAAATTCCCAGTGTATGTCCTCAAAACTTCCACTATCTAATTGTTTCAGAAGTTCTTTCTTAATCCCCATATGTATGATCCCCCTTAATTTTAAGCTATTCAATTATCCTAAACAGGACGCTTTTATATACCTCCGTTAAACATAATTTTGTCTTGAAAGTTCTTCAGCATCGGTATGGAGTAATAGTTTGATTCGTCTTGGAAATAATATCTATTCGCCTCGTCCCCCATGTATAGATACATATTCTATTTACAATTTCAATTTATTCAATATGATAACTACTCTTAGTTTAACAACGTACAATCATTTTAGACCGTCACTAATTTAAGCTAAAATAACTTGTGCTAAAGTTCTCTACGGAGCAGAGCATATATCTGTATCTGTACGTTTGATGCCTTCCCATAACACAATATATATAATGAATGAAAATTAAGGGTACAGCGTTATCTAGTGTCTAATAAGCATGTTTATCAAGAATTCATTCTTAATTTTTTCTTCAGTTCTAATATTCCAATAATTTCATTCCTATCGTGGTCATTGAGTTCCCTATAAATATTCACCAATTTTTTCTCATCCTGATCTTCGTATATAACTCCATTTTCTATCTCCAAACCAGTTAACAACCAATTTAGATTAACAATATAATTGAGCCTAATAGCTATTAGTGTTTCAGCTGAAGGATTGCTATTCCCCATTTCGATTTCACTCAGATTTCCTTGAGATATCCCAATGCTTTTCGCAAATTGCGATTGGTTTAACTTCATTTCTTTTCGGATGCATTTAATTCTATATCCAATATCATTCATCATTCTCACCGCCATTGTTTATAGTTCATGAAAAAATAAAATTCCTCTTATAAAAAGAGAGCAGCCTGAAAAATTTCTTTCAGACTGCTCTCTAGGTGTACTAACATTTATATAGTGGTTCACGACTTTTGATATTGGTTCACGACTTTTGACATTGGTTCACGACATTTATTACTGGTTCACGACTTTTATTTCATTGGACAAAAATGTATCCAATTCCCCTAACCCTACTCCACAGTAACACTTTTCGCAAGATTTCTTGGCTTATCAACATCATGACCCAGAGCCAGAGATGCATAGTACGCCAGCAACTGCAGCGTAACTACAGACAGTGCAGCGGTTAGCAGCGGCAGGGTCTGCGGGATCACGAAGACCTGGTCAACGGAGCGGAGCAGGTCTTGTTTGTGCTCTTCGTGGGTGATGGCCATGACATGGGCGCCACGGGCCTTCACTTCTTTGATGTTGCTGACGGTCTTCTCCAGCACGGATTCCTGAGTCGCCAGAGCAATGACAGGAACGCCTTCTTCGATCAATGCCAGAGTACCATGCTTCAGTTCACCCGCAGCATAGGCTTCAGAGTGAATGTAGGAGATTTCTTTGAGCTTCAACGAACCTTCCTGAGCTACAGCGTAATCTACGCCGCGGCCGATGAAGAACAGGTGCTTGTGCTCAGCGATCTGCTCAGCGTAGGCTTTGATCGCGTCTTTTTGACCCAGAATGACTTCTACTTGCTCCGGCAGAGACTGCATAGCGGCCAGAATCTTGGTAACCTCAGCCTCAGTCTGTGTGCCGCGAACTTCAGCCAGATACAGACCCAGCAAAGTGAATGCAATCAGTTGGGAAGTATAAGCTTTGGTCGAGGCTACAGCGATCTCTGGGCCAGCCAGCGTAACCAATACACTGTCGGCTTCCCGGGCAATAGAGCTGCCTACTACGTTAGTGATTGCCAGCACATGAGCTCCGTTCGCTTGACCTTCACGAAGAGCAGCCAGTGTATCTGCAGTTTCACCCGATTGGCTCACTACGATCACCAGTGTCTCCGGAGTTACGATTGGCGAACGGTAACGGTATTCAGAAGCGATATCGTTCTCTACAGGAATACGTACCAAGGACTCAATCAGGTTACGTCCAACCAGACCGGCATTATATGCAGTACCGCAAGCTACCACTTGGATATTGCGGATGTTCTTGATTTGTTCTTCTGTCAGGTTAAGCTCAGGCAGAATAACCTTGTTGCCTTCAGCGTTCATGCGGCCGCGCATCGTATCACGGTAAGCCTTAGGCTGCTCATGGATTTCTTTAAGCATGAAGTGCTCATAACCGCCCTTTTCTGCGGTAACGGCATCCCAATCGACAGTAATCATTTCCCGAGAAATAAAGTTGCCTTCAATCGTCATCAGTTCGACAGCATCCCGTGTCAATACAGCCATTTCGCCGTCGTTCAGAATATATACGTTGCGGGTGTATTCCAGCAGTGCAGGAATATCGGACCCGATAAAGTTCTCGCCATCACCCAGACCAATAATTAGCGGGCTTGCTTGACGTACTGCTACCAATTTATCCGGTTCATATTCAGTCAGAACCCCCAGTGCGAAAGCTCCGCGCATGTAAGAGATCGCCTGTTGTACAGCCTTAACGATATCTCCCTTGTATTCACGGGCAATCAGGTGGGAGATGACTTCTGTATCTGTCTCCGAGGTGAAGTGGCATCCTCCGGCAATCAGCTCTTCCTTGAGATCCAGGTAATTCTCGACAATCCCGTTGTGTACTACCGAGAATTTGTGACTGTTGTCCGTGTGAGGATGAGAGTTCTCATCGGACGGCTTGCCGTGTGTTGCCCAGCGGGTGTGGCCGATGCCGGCACTTCCTGTCAGTGGAGTCGCATCCAGACGGGATTCCAGGTTCGCCATACGTCCCTGTGCTTTTACAACCTGCAGACCATCCTTCGTGAATACCGCAATCCCTGCGGAATCGTACCCGCGATATTCCAGCTTCTTCAGACCCTCTACCAAGATTCCCTGCGAATTCTGACTACCAATATATCCCACAATACCACACATTATATTTTCCTCCGTCCAATTTATCGTAATTAGGCGCGCATGAGGAAAGAAACGTGCCGTGCGGCATGTTTTGAAGAAAAGCAAATATGATGTTGTCCATTACACCCAACATGATAACCTGTCAATTACATCGTTAGTCACGATTATGCACAGTCTTCTCCTCTGCCGTGGCAGAACCGTCTGCGTTCCTGCAAATGCGCATACCCATGATTTGTACATCTTTAAGTTAGCACCCACAAAAGCGTTGTGTGCAAGGTCGCCCTCGCATTTTCCGCTTCCATTTACGGCTCTGGTGCATCACCGGGAGGTCCCCGCCGAACATTTCGAACACCTCCACCTCGTCAGCTTACATCTGCCGTGATCCGTTCAGACCGTCCTGCACTGCTTACACAGCCACCGGTCCTCCCTTCTCTCCCGCGCAAGATCAAGCTCTGGCGCTTGTGTTGCAATAACCTTACGATCCCCGCTTTCCTTCTGGAATGACACTTAGTCTATTATATGCACCTCAACCCGTTTTTGCAACGATGTGGCGAAGAAAACCTTTTTCATCCATTTCACACTTTTTCCAAACAGCCATGACCCCATTAATCATTCAGCCGGTGAACGAATCGGATTGATCCATCCACCGGCTACCCGTTCCTGCTACTTCAGTGAGTGATTACACCAGCTCGCGCTGAACCACTTCAACAATCTGCCCTACAAAAAGATCCAGCTCCGCCTTATCCGGCCCTTCGGCCATTACACGGATCAGCGGCTC
Organism: Paenibacillus sp. FSL R7-0302; assembly: GCF_038006885.1. NCBI lineage: Bacteria > Bacillati > Bacillota > Bacilli > Caryophanales > Paenibacillaceae > Paenibacillus > Paenibacillus sp. FSL R7-0302. The sequence continues at coordinate 43,059 of NZ_JBBOWB010000001.1, read as the reverse complement.
GGTTCCCGAAGGACGCACCAGGACACGCCCGTTGTCGCCCAGCTTGCTTTCCACTTCTATGATCGCGGCCTCAATGGCCGGATTGTTCGGATAATTGGTTTTGTCCTGAACACGCACATTGACCAGCACCTGCGGATACTTAGTCATCATGGACTTCAGTGTGCTTAGTTTTTTGCCGGAAGACTTCATGGTATTCACCAGTTGAATCGCAGTCAGAATGCCGTCACCTGTAGTATTATAGTCCAGGAAAATCACATGGCCGGATTGTTCCCCGCCCAGATTATAGCCGCCGCGGCGCATCTCTTCCATCACATAACGGTCACCGACCGCAGTCTTTGCCGTATTCAGCGACAGCTTCTCCGTTGCCTTGTAGAAACCGATGTTGCTCATTACTGTAGATACAATGGTGCCATCCTTCAGCTTCCCTGCACGGTTCATCGCATCCCCGCAAATACAGAGAATGAAGTCGCCGTCCACCTCGTCGCCGTTCTCATCGATAGCGATCAGGCGGTCCGCATCCCCGTCAAAAGCAAGTCCCAGATCCGCACCATGGCGCAGCACCTCTGCACGCAGAGTCTCCGGGTGTGTGGAGCCGAAGCCGTCATTGATATTAAGCCCGTCCGGCTCTGCCCCAATGGCAATCACTTCCGCGCCCAGTTCCTTGAACAATCGTGGTGCCAGCTCATAAGCTGAGCCGTGTGCACAGTCGAGCACCACCTTCGTGCCCTTGAAGCTCTGGTCGATGGTAGTCTTCAGATACTCCAGGTAAAGGTATTTCGCTTGATCATCGACCCGCAGCGTGCCCAGACCCGATCCTACCGGACGCGGCAGCTCATCGTGCTCGGCATCCATCAGCTCCTCGATGCGCAGCTCCGTTTCGTCTGTCAGCTTGAAGCCGTCTCCGCCGAAGAACTTAATTCCGTTATCCTCCACCGGATTATGCGAAGCAGAGATCATCACTCCCGCATCCGCCTTCAGCAATCTGGTGATATAAGCTACAGCAGGTGTAGAAACTACACCCAGACGGATCACATCTGCCCCAATGGACAACAAACCCGCTATGAGTGACGATTCCAGCATCGGACCCGAGATCCGCGTATCCATCCCGATGACCACTTTAGGCTTTTCCACATTTCCTGCCAGCACATATCCCCCGCAGCGTCCAATACTGTAGGCCATTTCTGCTGTTAATTCACGGTTAGCCACCCCGCGTACGCCATCTGTTCCGAAATACTTACCCATCTTTTTTTCTCCTTTTGAATACGCTGCTTCAGCTTAATAAATTATAGTATGAATGATTCGATAATTCGTGTATGTCAGGTACATACAAATAGACTCTTTCGTGACCGGAAAGTTATGTTCCGCCCGTACTCTCGGCATTATTGCCGCTTGCGGGCGGCGTTGGTTCAGCAGTCTCCGGCGGAACATGTGTCGGCGTCGGGGTCTCCTCTATAATCTCACCGGTATGCTCCGGGGTTGGCTCTACGAGCGTCTCGTTCCCGGATGCAGGCTCAGCACTGGGCTCCGGCGTAGGCGTCGTCGGGACAGGGCTACTGTCCGGCGCGGCAGTCGCGGCCGGAGCAGCAGGCGCTACCAGCTCCACCTTCGCAACAAGCTGCGAGGCGGTATTCTGCAGGGTAATGAACCGGGGGAGCGACACCTGCAGCGTAACATCATAAACACCGGCCGTAAGCCCCCCGGCATCTGCAACCACACTGATGCTATCCTGGTCGAGCTGGTCCAGCAGTGTTGGCGCACCTGATAAGGTCAGATCCATAGTGGCGCTTCCAGGGTCTAGGATACGGGCTGTCAGCCCGCTGCTGACGCCCTCCAGCTTAATGGGGATAGCAGAGAGGGTCCGCTGGGTAATCTCCGCCGCAGAGACCGCTACGGTCATGGCGGCAGGCTCAATCTTGCCGGTGCCCTCCGGCGGCTTAAGCTCCAGCTTCATCTGCTCTGTGCCCGCATTCTTGATAGCGCTCAAATCCAGGACAGCCTCATACGAGGATAAGGTCTTAAGGGTCTCTGCACTGCCATATACCGTTACCATATCCTGTTCCGGCGTTACCCTGGACAGCACCAGTGAACCGGGCAGACTGCCGGTGAAGCTGATGTCCAGCGGCAAGGTTTTGGACGGGAGGGTAACAGGCACTTCTACCGCTACTGTAGAGGGTTCAATGACCGCATCCTCCAGCTCGTTCCCCTTACTGTCCAGAGCGAAGAGCTTCAGCCGCTTCTCGCTAAAAGTCTCATTCTGCCCCTCCAGCTCCACCTTCCCCTGCACCTTCGCTACCCGTCCAAGATCACTTGCCGGAAGGGTAACCTCTACGGATACAGGGTCAATCACAGGGCTGCCTACTTCATAGCCTGCTGCCGGCTCTCCCGTAATATTCAGCGAGACGGGAAAAGACTTCGTCGTCCGCGCCTCGATATGCACATTCACCTGATTCGGGACCATAGCTTCCAGGGTTACACCACTCGGAGTCGAATACATCAGCGGAAGCGTGTTATCACCGGGCTTCACATCCTTCAGATCCAGCCATACCCGATAAGCATCGGAGAATTTATAGGTCAGATCGGACTTTTTGCCCATTACCTCCATCCTGACGCTGTCCACATCCTTGGTCAGTACATAATTCTCACTGTCAAAGCCTTCAATCTCCACTTTGACATTCTCAATCGTCTTCGATTCGTTATTAACCGTAGTCTGGTACGTTGGCGCTGTATCCACATGCACAATAGTCCACAGAATAATCCCCAGAGCCAGGGCAAGGATCTTGTTGAAGTTGTTGTTCTTCATCCATTTATCCATTGTCTTTATTCCCCCTCCGTTTCCAGAAAGCGGAGCTCTTCTCCATCAGGGGCGAGCTGCTTGCGCTCAGCTCTTGGTGCAGCTTCGAGATCAGGGACTCTTCCTTGATATCCCGGACAATTTGTCCATTGATGGCCAGCGAGATCAGGCCGGTCTCCTCAGAGACGACCACAGACACTGAGTCTGCCACCTCACTGATACCGATTGCGGCCCGGTGCCGGGTTCCCAGCTCCTTGCTGATGAACGGATTCTCCGAGAGCGGCAGGTAACAGGCTGCCGCAGCGATCTGGCCTCCCTGCATAATCAGCGCTCCGTCATGCAGCGGCGTATTGGGGATGAAGATATTAATCAGCAGCTCGGAGCTGACCTCAGAGCGCATGGCGATCCCGGATTCCGTATATTCATTAAGCCCAGTGGCCCGTTCGAATACGATCAATGCCCCGATTTTGCGGACAGCCAGATAATTCACGGCTTTAATCACTTCACCGATTAATTTACTGATCTCCTCATCATTCTCCGCATTCCGCCCGAAGAACTTGCCCCGGCCGAGCTGTTCCAGCCCCCGCCGCAGCTCCGGCTGAAAAATAATAAAAATCGCGAGTATCCCAAAAGTAAACACCTGGTTCATCAGCCACCTCAGGGTATACAGATCCAGTAGAGTACTGCCGCCCCAGATGACGACCAGGACCATAATCCCCTTCAGCAGCTGAACCGCCCGCGTCCCGCGCACCATGTTGAGCACTTTATAGATAATGTAGCTGACAATTAGAATATCAATTATATCTTTAATGGATTCTTTCCATGTAAGGTCGGTAAAGTAGCTCATGGCCGAAAACCCCCGTGATTTCAAATTAACTGGGTTTATGTAAATTGTCTGTTAAGCTTGAATCTTATTCTAGGTTATAACGTTACGCCTCCGGTTGCAAGTTTGGCGGCTGGTAAATTGATGAACCTGTCATTTCAGGCAACAAAAAAGCGCCATCTTTCCGGAAAAAGAGGCGCAAATGAGTTATCTGCTACAAGCGACCAACATTTAGCTATCGGTAGGCAACTTCAGAGAACATGTTCGTCACTTTATACCAGATCCAGCTTACGGCTTGGTCTATACTTTTGACTTGCCCGGAGATATGGGCGGTTGAAGCCTGATACAGCGAGCCGTCGATTACCGTTACGTTCCCGTTGACTTCCCCGTAGACTTGAGTCTTACCGTTCTCCACCGTCAGATCGCCGGAGATAATTTTGCCGGAGGGTACAATCACCGTATTCCCCTTGATCACAACCTGGTCGAGGTCTGCCCCTCTAACCACAAGCTGCCGATCCTGATTCCAAAAGGTTACGGAGCTCATCAGCATCACAAGAATGAACATCGACGCCGCCGTCAGGGCCGGATGTCGCTTGATCCAGGTGATGAAGGCTCTTTCCTTCTTGGGTTTCGGTAATGAATCCATGATCCGGCCAACCAAATCCTCCGAGGCCACAGGTGTCTGGTGCATCAGGGAAAACATCAGCATATCGGTCTGTTCCAGTTCTTTGAACCTCGCACGGCACTCCGTACAGGATAAAAGATGCTCCTTCAATTCCCTCTGCTGCAGGTCGGGCAAGTCGTCATCCAGGTAGTCGTGCATCATAGAGACGGCCAGTTTGCATTCCATAGGAGCCAATCCTTTCATACGTGCTAATTTAGTGCATAAGACTTGCTTAACTTACATACGTCCCTGCAATGCAGGAGTTTCATAAAAAATAATCTATTTTTACAATTTGGGTCCTAACTTCTTACGTAAAAACTCACGGCCACGATGCACCCGGGTCTTGATCGTCGTTACAGGCATATCCAGCACATCGCCGATCTCCTGAAGCGACAAATCCTGCAGATAGCGCAGAATCATAACCGACCTGTACTTCACGGGCAGGCTGTCGATGGCTTCATAGATGAGTCTCTGTGTCTCCGAGAGCAGCAGCTCCGTCTCCGGGGTCACATTATCGCTCGGAATCATCGAATACCCGTCAATCCCCTCTTGGTCGTTCATCTCGGCATCCAGGGAATAGGTCGGGCGACGCTTGCGCAGCCGGTCAATGCAGAGGTTCGTGCCAATCCGGTAGATCCATGTCGAGAACTTCTGCTTATCATCATACCTGTCCAAATTTCTGTAGACGCGCAAAAAAGTCTCCTGAACAACATCCTCCGCCTCATGGCGGTTATTCAGCATACGGTAAGCCAAATGATAAATTTTGTCTTTATATAGTTCCACAAGCTCGGCAAATGCCCTTTGGTCACCCTTCAGGGCGAGCTTTGTCAGTCTGCCTTCCAGATTCTCCACCTGTTAACTCCCCCAGACTTGCCGCCCTTGGACTTTCAGCTCTTCGAAGACCACGGTACAAGCATTTAAATCGTAAATCATGTGCTTGCAAAAATCAAGGTTTGTATTGTTACCTTCTATATAATGTGCTGGAAAAGCTTGCTGCGGGACGCTGGCGGCTGATCGCTGAAGGAACCCCCTCGCCCCCTGGCGGCTGATTAGTCGGGGGCTGCGCAGAACATTTGGACTTCCGGTCGCTGTTATTGGCAGATTTCCTGATTAGAACCGCAGGCCGCGGTTGAAATCTGCCAATAAAGGCGAACGCTATCGCTCCTACAGTTCCAAATTTCCGCTCCGCCCCCTCCATCAGCCTGGTTCCCCCCTACTACTGCTACCGCTTTTCTTGTTGCCCAAAGTATATCTCAGGCAACAATGGGGTGGGGCATGGGCTCGGCCGGGTCCCTGGCCCCCGGCCTCCCTGGAACGGCAAAACCTCCTATCAGATGAAGCATGCCCGTGCCGTATGCCACTCTTAGGGCGGCACCTCACTTGTTTGCATCCACCTGTTTCATCCTCATTCTATTTCTATTCGGTTTTCCGCATACAATTGCCTATAACCCTCATGACCACCCAATGTATTCGGTTTTTGGCATACATTGCGCCGGACGAGTGCTGTGCGGTCCAAATGTAATCGAAAAACCGACTACATTGCGCCGGACGGTACTGTGCGGACCCAATGTAATCGAAAAACCGACTACATTGCGCCGGATGGTGCTGTGCGGACCCAATGTAATCGAAAAACCGACTACATTGCGCCGGATGGTGCTGTGCGGTCCAAATGTAGTAGAAAAACCGATTACATTGCGCCAGGTGGCGGTATGCGGACCCACTGTATTTGGCCCATGCGCCTTCACGACCTTTTAATGTGTTCGTTTTTTCGCATACATTGACCCATATGCCATCGTGACCGCCCATTGTGTTCGGTTTTCCGCATACAATGGGCCCGTGCGCCTTCGTGACCGCCAATTTCCTATAAAAAAAGCCCACCTCCGGCTAGGAGGTGGGCGGGAACTTCTGAAGCGCCTTAGGGCCGGCTTCAAAGATTCAAGACCGAGAGATCAAGACCTGAGACCGGAAAATCAAAACCTTAAAGCGGCTTCGCCGACTTTTAGACCCAAAACCTTAAAGCGGCTTCGCCGACTTTTAGACCCAAAACCTTAAAGCGGCTTCGCCGACTTTTAGACCCAAAACCCTAAAGCGGCTTCGCCGACTTTGAAGAACAAGATCGGTAGAGTAAAGTGCAGCTACGGTGATCAACGCAAACCATCAGCCGGTATTCCGAAGACCAGCGGCAATACCATTGATCGTGAGCAGTACCTCACGAAGCAGCTCAGCGTCATCCCCCTCAGCCTCACGCAACGCGCGAAGCTCGGAGAGGAGCTGAACCTGCAGGTAGCTGAGCGGATCAACGTACGGATTACGCAGGCGGATGGATTCCTGAATGACCGGAACATTATCCAGAATGTCCTGCTGGCCGGTGATCTGGAGAATCAGCTCGGAGGTCAGCTTGAACTCAGCCTCGATCTGGCCGAAGATTCGCGCACGTGCTTCCTCGTTCTTGCCCATCCCGGCGTATTCCTTGGCGATGACAAGATCCGCCTTCGCAATAGCCATCTGCAGCGTATCGATCAGGGTCGTGAAGAATGAGAAGTTCGCATACATATGCTGCATGATCTTCATATTCTCTTCCTTGCCCTCATAGAAGCTCTGCAGACCGGTTCCGGCGGCATACCATGCTGGAAGCAGATAACGGCTCTGCGTCCAAGCGAATACCCAAGGAATCGCACGCAGGTCCTCGAAGCGCTCGCTATTCTTCCGCTTCGAAGGGCGTGAGCCGATATTCAGCTCCCCTACCTCAGGCAGCGGGGTTGATTCTTTGAAGTACGTCAGGAAATCCGGATCACGGAAGATCAGATCCTGATATTTGTTCAGCGAGACTTCAGAGATACGGGCAATAATCTCATCCCACTTGGCTTCGTACAGATCCGCTTGCGGCGATCTGGCATGAATAGCGGCCGTAATCAGAGCGGATGTCGCCTGCTCCAGACTGCGGTAAGCAATGCCTTTCATCGAATACCGGGAGGAGATAACCTCGCCCTGCTCGGTAATCTTAATTCCGCCGCCGATGGTGGAAGCCGGCTGGGCCAGAATGCTCCGGTTGAGCGGCATACCGCCGCGTCCGAGGGCACCGCCCCGTCCATGGAAGAATTTCAGCTTAATGCCGAACTCATCGGCAGTCGCTGTGATCTGCTTCAGGGCCACACGCAGCTCCCAGTTCGCTGTAACCACGCCGCCGTCTTTATTACTGTCGGAATATCCCAGCATGATCTCCTGCAGATCATTCATCGCACGGACCGCATCGCGGTAGATCGGCATGTTCAGCAGCGTACGCATAATCTGCGGCGCATCATGCAGGTCGTCAATCGTCTCGAACAGCGGCACAGCCTGCAGAGTACAGACTACCGTACCGTCGTTGTCTTTGCGGAACAAGCCGACTTCTTTGGAGAAGACCATAACCTCCAGAATATCGCTTGCCGCCTCTGCCATACTGATCAGATAGCTTGTAATACACTGCTTGCCGTATTCCTCCTGCGCCTCATAGATCGCACGGTATACCGCCAGGCACTCCTCTGTCCCTTCACTATAAGACTGGTAAGGGGAAGTCAGCGGACGCGGATCATTCAGCAGCTTCTCCAGCAGCACAATCTTCTCTTGCTCCGACAGCTTGGAGTAATCCGGTGTAACATTCATCTTGGCCAGAACCTCTGTCATTGCATTCTCATGCTCCTGGCTGTGCTGGCGGACATCCAGCGTAGAGGTGTGGAAGCCGAACAGCTCCACCTGACGAATCAGCTTCTTAATGTAGGTATCTGCTACATAATCGGCGTAGTGATGCCGCAGGCTGCGGTCAATCACGTTCAGGTCGTCGATGAATTGCGCCGGGGATGAGTAGCGCTCTGGTGTTCCTTTTTTCTCATCGTCCAGCACATTCTGTGTCTTGGAGATCATATAGCTAAGTTTAATCCGGTAAGGCTCGTTATCATTACGCCAGGCATCGACCCGGTTAAGATTGATAATATTCCGGTCTGCCTCAATGGATTCCAGCAGCTCCGGCGTCACATTCACAATGCTTGTACTAAAGCTCAGGTACTGCATCAGCTCGCGCATAATACGCTGGTATTCACGAATAGCCAGCTTGCGCTGCAGACGTAGGGTCTGCAAGGTTACCTTCGCCTTCACGGAAGGGTTGCCGTCGCGGTCTCCTCCGATCCATGAACCGAAACGCAGATAGGTCGGCACATGCCAGTTCTGGCCCGGATAATACTTGCTCAGACAGCGCTCAAGCTCCTGGTATACATCCGGCAGTACTTCAAAAATCGTCTCATGGAAGTAATACATCCCGTTACGCACTTCATCCAGCACCGTAGGCTTGCGGTCACGCAGTTCATCGGTCTGCCACAAGGTAATAACCTCATTCAGCAGCTTCTCCCGGAGCTGTTCGCGTTCGCGGAAGGTTAACGTCGGATTATCCAAGCCCATGACGTCGTCGGAGATCCGTTTGTGGATATCGAGAATCGCACGGCGCATAGCTTCAGTAGGGTGAGCGGTCATAACCAGCTCGAGTGACATGCCGCTCATGATCTCAAGAACCTCTTCGTGGGAGAAATCCCGTTCGCGAAGCTCCTGAACCGCGCTCTCAATCGACCCCGGCTGTACCGTCTCCCCGGCAGAACGTTCATAGTCGCGTTTGCGCCGAATCCGGTGGTTCTGCTCGGCGATGTTCACCAGCTGGAAATAAATTGCGAAGGCACGGATCACCTGATGGCGATTCTCCGGGTCCAGTGAGCTAATCAGCTCTTTAAATTCGTTGTGCAGTTCAGGCAAAAACAATGAGCGCAGCGATTTGCTGGTCTCCCGGATTTTCTCCACAATATCCAGCAATTCGTTACCGCCTTGGTGTACCAAGACTTCGCCCAGTATGTTCCCCAGGAACCGTACGTCTCGCCGCAGCAGATTGTTGGAGTTGCTTTTGCTAACGGTAGTCGTAAGTTCGGTCATGCTGCTCCCCCCATCCTCTTCCGGATCAATGCTCTTAACATTGTCTATTTGAAAAGCTTCCTCATATCATACAATAAAAACGCCCGGAAATCTTCAACTTTATTGCGCGGTAAAGCAGTGCAGTGATTTCGATTATACACCAAACCGGCCATTTATGCAGTCCCAAAAAATTATGTATTTCTTTCTGGTATATTCTCTCTTTGATATGTGCTGTATGCAGTGTTCATGTGAAGTTATGTGACGTATAACGACAAAAACAGCCAGCTCCGCAGAGCCGGCCGTTCATCACAGGTTAACTTTTATTTCATCGTGTGCCCTGAGCGGTTGTTGAATGCCAATTCGAATAATCCGGTAGCCGATAACCCGGCCAATCCGCCTGCCCATAGACGCAAGGTCAACTCCAGCTCTGTAAAAGGATACGCCGCCGCTCCAACCAGCAGCCCGATGCCCAGTCCGATAAAAGGGATGCTGTTACGCGGCAAATGGGTATTATTTTTGATCAGCTGCACCAAGGCAAGAATAAATACGGCCAGGATGGAGGCAAAAGCCAATACGTTATCCAGCAGTTCGCTGTTCATCATGAGATTGCTCCTTTCTGCGGGATGGTGGTGATTTCAACGGTGTTGGCAGCCGGATGGTAGGCAATCTGAGCGCCCAGTGCCTCCGCAATTTTACGTGCAGGAACATAGGTAACCCCATTCTCCAGCCACCCGTCCGCAATCTTCCTGCCATTCACCTGTACTGCAACTTTCATCTGAGTCTTCATCTCTTGCTCCTCCTTGGGCTTGATGCGTTCTATCGCCGCCTCCACGGCCGCAGCCGCAGGCTTTTGGCCGGTTCGCAGATCCGCCAGACTTAATCCGAAGCTCATCTGCAGATGCGGGTAATCCTTGAAGCTAGTCCAGTCGCCGCCCCATTCGAACCCGATGGTCTTCGCGTGTTGCACCACCTCCAGCCAATCCCGGGCCCCATTCTGATTCCCGTCCCTGCTCATATCCCAGGAGACGCTGGAGCCATCCGGAAGCAGCAGCGCAAAATCCACCGCCAGCCCATAATTGTGATAACTGTACCCACCGCGCGCATTGGTCACGATTGCTCCCGGCCGGGTTCGCCCCTGGGCATAGAGCGCATCCTGTTCGGCAATCGTCCGCAGGCCTTGCGTGATCAGGATGGGAACCCCGCCAGCATAACTGCGTTCAATCAGTGCAGTCGCTGCGGCAAGGACGGCGGGATGAAGTCCTTTTAACCGGGCAGCAGATTTATTCAGGAGTTGAGTTAGCGTCAGCATGCGATTCCTCCCCTTTCCTGATTTCAGAGAGGACCACGAACAGATCCTGGCGTCTGGTGTACATCAAGAGGGTTAGAATGACTAGCCCTAGGGTCGTTCCCGTCTGGGCAATAGCCCAGGCATCCGATTGCAGCGAGCTTCGTATAGCTTCCGGGGCGGGAGCGGAGCTGAATCTGATCCAGAAGGCCACCGCCATTTTTACCGTATATGCCCCGAGGAAAAAGAACGCCGCCAGCATAAACAGACTGACCACGCGCACCCGGAATCTCCGGCGGAAATACAAAAAAAGCGCAGCCATCAGCAGCAGCGCACAGATAAAAGATATAGAATAGGCCAGTAACAACACAATATCAATGCTGCTCATCTTCTGCCCCCCGATCATAGATTAGGAACTGGGCAAACCCGTTGTTCCTGATTTCATCCTGAATGTCCTGAGAGACATTCTTGTACCTGCGGATAGAGAGCGACACCTTATGTCCTGCCAGCGCCAGCCGCCGCTCTCTGTCCCGGTGCAGGGGCGATAGACGCTTGATCCACGCACTCAGCACGTTATCCCCCCCTGTCTTCTTCATTAGTGCTACTGGTGTGGCTGTTTGCGGAATGGTCTATTTTCAAGCGCTGCAAGACTTCAAGCGTGGGTGCCATGAAGTCTGACCGCTCTTTGTCGAGGATATTCTGCAGCCTGTCCCGGTCCTCCTCAGCACGCTCCAGCAGTTCACGCGGCACCAGATTCCCCTTCACAATTGACCGCAAAAGCACAAGCATAATCATGAGCAGAATCAGAGCGATGATATAAGCCAGTCCATACTTATCCGCAAGCGGCAGCAGCTTCTCCAGACTCGCTACATCGTTGCTGTCCATTGCTTCACTCCCTTCTGTGTGGTTATTAAAATAGTTATTAAAGTAGTTATATAAGACACACTTAAGATTTAAACTTTAAGCTTCATCGTCACTGCGGTGAACATTTGGACTTCCGGCCGCTGTTGTCCGCAGATTTCATGATTTTATACCGTTTCTAACGGTTGAAATCCGCAGACAAAGGCGGTCGCTACCGCTCCTACAGTTCCAAATTTCCCCTCCGCTTCTTTTGCTTTTTGTTTATTTCTTCAGTGCTTCTCATATAGCCCCCGGACGGGTCCGAGGGCAAAATAAAAACGCCCTGAGCGGCGCCTCTGGCAATCTACTCTTCAGTTATAAGGAACGAAAGTCCATTCTCTACCAGAATCTCCTTAACGGCAGGCTTCAGCGTAGAGGGGACCTGGCTATACTTCGTCTTCCCCAGCGTGACGCGTTGTGCAAAAAATAATGCCATTGCTCTCACCACCTTTCTATTAATATGTGAACAGCTTAAGCAAACCAGCCGAACGTTTAAGAATAGACTTGGGCTGCCATTTCAGCAATAATATCCTCAATAAAATCCGCACGCTCGGTGAGTGCTTGATTCTGCGCTCTCAGCATCACATTCTCTTGCTGCAGTTGCTCCATATCCGTCAGCACCGGCGGCTTGTTCGCCTCAGCGTCCTGGTACGCTTCCCAGGCTGCCTGCAATTCCTCCTCTGTCGGCTGCGGCACATCCAGCTTCCAGACCGCAATATACGGCCCGCGTTCCACCAGATCATAATCCTCGCCTTCGGTCAGCAGGTTATAGTTGATGCCGTTACGGTAGTGGACGCCCTCTACGGGTTGTTCGCCTGTATCTGGCGGCTTGATCTCGTAGCGGACCCGCCCCTTAGTTTCGGCTCCCGGCCGCAGGACGGGTTCCGGGCCATTGTCCCATACTTCGAAGTCTTTTAACATGTCCACATTTGGATACATAAAATTAATTACCGCAGGGATATTCATTCTTAATCCTCCTTTTATGCTACTCTGACCACTTCTAATCTGGTTACATCATTTCCTCCTGAGAAGTTCTGCCCTTGGCTGGCCCAAGTCTGAATATAAAAGTATTCTCCTTGAGGAAGATAAAGCATCACCTCTCCTGCTAGAAGTACATGCATATTGACAGAGCCAGCATTTCTCACATCAACTACATAACCCGTAGAGCCATTTTGAACAACTCTTAACTGACATTGAACTGTTGCTGGAACACTTGTCACTAAACCAGAAACTTTAATTTTGTACCACCCTGTTTGTGGGGAGGTAAATACGCCTGTCGTTCCGTTATAAGCTCCAAGTTGGTTTGTAGAAACACCAGCATATTTTATAAGTGTCCAAGTATTAGCAGCCATAGGATGATCGGTAGCTACTCCAGCCCATACGATGGGTCTTGAGATATGAGTGTTATCCCCCCAAGGATTAACAACACCACCACCGCTTGTTACGATTGTACTCCCACTAGAAGCCCATTGATCAACTACACCAGTAGGATGCGTGGCTGTTTCAGCACCAATATGAGAAGACCTTATCGCTAGAAGTCCGTAACCTGCATTTCCCGTCCCCCCCACTTCGTTAACGTATATGTTGCTACCCCAGGCAGCAACAATTGCGTTTGCTCTATTCGAGTAAGATCCGCCCTGAACACGCCCCGAACTAAAGGTAAACTCAACGGCATTTTGCGATGCACCTGCTGTTGTCCAGCATGTTGTGAATATAACCTGTTGAGAGTAAAGAGCAGCAAAAGCACTGACAGTGTTTGAAGTACCTGTAAATCCGTTAGCTTCCAGTCTTCCTAAACATCTTGAGAATGTGATAGATTGAACATTCGTTTCACCTACAGCTGTATTCCCTGCCTGTAAAGAAATTCTGCCTTTAAAATTATCTATAGATACGTTCTCGGCATAGGTTCCAGCAGCAACATTTATTAAGATTTGATGATTGCATAGTTGCGGCAACATACTAATCGCCTTCTGTATCGTCCGAAACGCCCCACCCGCCGTATTCGCAAGCCCCGTATTCCCATCATTTCCATCCGTCCGGACGTAATAGGTAATATCCGCCGTAGTCTGCTGCGGTGTGGTCACTAGATTCGCCTTGCCATTCCAGGCCGTCTTCTCTGCATCGGTTACGAAGCGGTTGGACGAGTCCTGGACGATGACCGATGGCGAGTGCGTGGAAGGATGCACATAATTATTAGCCCCCTGCGCCACGCTATCCAGCTTCGACTTGTCTGCTCCAGCCATCAGCCCCGCAGCAGTCGTGGTCGCAACCGACGTAGACGCCTTGGCGTTCCATGCCGTACGCTCCGCGGCTGTGATGTGCTTGACCGCATCCGCGGCGTGATCCTGCGCGGTCTTGACGGCGGTGTCCAGAATATCCATATTGCCGTTCAGGTCGGTGATATCTACAATGTCTGTACCATCGGGCTTTTTCAGCCCCAGATTACCCGTTGTTTTCATCGCTCACACTCCTATTCATATACTCTTAGTTCGTTCCAGGTCTTGCCGTGCGCACCGTTCCAGGTGAGGGACTTCAAGGAATCCCACCAGGTGTAGCTGTACACGAAGCTATAGTCCAGATGGGCCGGTTTAATCTCTTCCATGATCTGAATCAGACCCGCCATATTGGCCGGGATGCCCAGCGTGCCGACGAAGCGGACCTCGAAGCTATACGCTCCGGGCACCTCCACGACCTCCACATCTCCCCCGGAAAAAGCAGACGCCGTCCGCCGGATCATCTCCGGCGTAGTTGTTCCACTGCCCCGCAGCTTGGCCTTGATCATCTCCCGCCGGGTGGCGTAGGACTTGTTCGTATCCGAGGCCAGCCCCAGCATCCGCTCCCAGCGGGACAGTCCCCAGGTAGCCGACTCCAGCGTCTTCTGATCGTCACTGTCGGCCATGGCGTAAGCCACTTCACCGCAGGCTCTACCTGCGCTGGCCTGCACAGCCTCCATCTCAGGCACGCCCTGATAATAATCGGGCAGGTACTTCATCAGATCAGGGGCGATAATCTCCGGCCCCTCCCCCGTCACTCCATCTGCCGAATAAGCCAAAAGGCCATATATACTGTCTCCATAAGCCACAGCTACACCCCCTTCAGCTGATTCCAGGTCAGCGGACCTTTGGACAGATAATCATGGGTATGTGCAGCCGGAGCGAATACAGCAGGCTTGCCGTCCACACCTGACCACGGAACTGTATCCGCGGCCTGGGCATAATCGACCTTGCCGTTGTTATTCGTGTCGTAGATGCTTTTCAGCATATCGCCTGTGCTTTGGCCTGCCGCCAGCAGCATATTGCTGCTGCCGCTGCCGATGAACAGCTTGCCGCTATCTGTGCAGTAGCCCAGCTCGCCTGCGGCCAGCGTACCCAGCGCACTCTCCAGGCCGCGGCGGATTTGAATCAAAGTCTTCCGTGCCATGGTCACCGCCTCCTAGAATGTTCCGCCGTCGATAGTGCTTACCGTGAGCTGGTTGCCATTGGCCGGATCGTAGACGATACTCGAACCGTCGATGTTGACCTCGATGCCAGTCGAGTTGACCAGAATTCCCTTACCCGGCTTGGCCGCAACACTGGTTGAGCCGACAGTGATCCCATTGCCTGCCCCGACGGTCAGTGTGACACTATCCGCCTGCCCGCCGCCGGTAAGACCATTTCCAGCCGTGATCGTCTGTAGCGCGCCGCCCGTCCGCACCCAGGCGCTCCCGTTCCAGCTGTAGATTTTCTGCTCATCGTCCACATAAGCCGTCCAGCCGACAGCCGGAACATAATAAGTCCAGCTACCTGCGGCATATTCTGCAATCTGATTGGTTTTACCCGCCCAGACACCGGTAGCAC
Source organism: Paenibacillus sp. FSL R7-0302 (assembly GCF_038006885.1). Classification (NCBI taxonomy): domain Bacteria; kingdom Bacillati; phylum Bacillota; class Bacilli; order Caryophanales; family Paenibacillaceae; genus Paenibacillus; species Paenibacillus sp. FSL R7-0302. The sequence goes on along the minus strand of NZ_JBBOWB010000001.1, from coordinate 27,831 downwards.
CGGAAGGAATAATATACCGGTCTGCTTCCACAGGACTTCCTGGCGGAGCCGTCAGGTGCTGATCCTTCACCGAAGCCTGCGGCTCAATATTATGCTTGGCCAGCTCGATTTCGTTTTTGATTTTTTGCGCGGACCACAGGTCTGTAATCGTCGAACCGCCATCGTTGATCACCCTATGCTTCGCGACATCGTTAAGATGCGTTGCAATTTCTGCGGCGGTCTTCGAATTCGTGCCGTCCGACACTTTATTGGGATGCCCTGCTGTAAGATCCGCCTTAAGCACCTTGGCATACGTGGAGCCGTCAGCGATATCGTCCACCGTTCCGCTCACATCTGTTAATTTCTGCGCGTTAACCCGCCGCCAGGCGGTCCCGTCATCGAAATACAAATACCCGTTGTTACTCCCGCTGCTCACAAGGTACAGACGCCCCACCGAGGCTGCCGCAGGACGCGAAGCTTCGGGACCGGACAAGGCCCGGCCCACCATGGAGTTGGAGCTACCGTCTCCGATATAGACCTCCTTCGTATCTGTACAGAAGCCCATTTCACCCGCCTTCAGCATCCCGTAAGTGGACAGCTCGGCCCGGGTACCGCGTTTGACCTGAATAGTCTGTGCCATATTACACCTCTCTTCTAAAAGATCCGCCGTCAATCAGACCGGCCTGTTTATACCGCTCCAGTTCAAGCTGCGTAGCCGTAAGCCCGCCCTGTAACTGGTTCACATCATCCGCTTCCACAGTGTCTCCCGGTGTCTCGTAAGTCACATAGACTTCGGGCACATCCGCATAGATGTTAATGAGCCGCCGCCAAGGGGCCTCGTCCGGGAAAGAGACCGAATAATTCCGCACCTCTGTCCCGCTGAAGCGTGAGCCTGTGTACACGGCCAGCGTCTGATTGTTAATATTGTCGTGGGCCAACAGTCCGCTGAATACACCACCTGTGAGCCGAAGCTGCTCCTCTACAACATGACTGCCGCCATTTGCCTTTTTGTTCAGCTTATCCTGAAAAACATCGATCTGCTCCGGATATCCCATACCTACACCTCCAGAACGACATTGCCGAACAGCGGCACTTCTGTCTCCAGCAGCGGGATATTTGCCGTTCCGCCGTTCAGCTTCAGCCCGCTATAGTCCACTACGCCCTCCGTATTCAGCAGCAATGCGCCAATGACCGATTGACTGATATAGGTAGCGGCAAAAGCCTTCTCCTTACGATACTTCTCCAGGAGCGCCGTAAAAGCTTGAATAACCGGCTGCAACGCATAGCCGGCTGCCAGCGTAACCTTAGCTGAGACATCAACCACCTTGCCTGTGGCCGATTCCACCGTCACCACCGCGCCCACCGGAGCCTGGCCCTCGCCAAGGCCCGGCGCAGGATCAATAAACTGCTGCACCTGGGAGACCAGCAGCGGGGAGGCGGGCTGATGCTCCGCGTTCACAATGACCACCTTGACCGTCTTCGGTCCGGCCCACAGCGGGAAGACCCGCGCTCCCCCTACACCCTGGATCTGCTGTGCCCACTCCATGTAATGATATTTATTGCCGCTCGTTGCAGGCCGCCGGGCCGAATCGAAGTACCGCTGCCGCAGCGCTTCATCCGTCTCCGCATCCGTGCCGGGAACCAGCAGGCCCGTAACCTCCCCCCGCGCAAGTCCAGGGATATAATCAATCGGCAACAGCACGCCTGAATACTGATTCCCCTCAGCCCCGGCAGTCTCGCTCTCCAGGCGGTACGTCCCGGGAGCAAGCTTCTCCGCAGCACTATAATGGAGCAGTCCCAGGGAGAAACGGCTGCCCAGCGGAATGTCCAGAGGCTGTTCGCCGCCGGTATAGAACCTCGCGCCAAGCTGCGCTTTGCCTGCGGGCTGACGCTTCAGTCCTGTCCAGGCAATGGTTCGTTCCAGATATTCACCGTCCGCCGTATCCGGGAAAAACAGATTATTGCTGACCTCAATCTCCAGATACATCTGGGCCATTTCGGCAGCTGCCGGCGCAAGCGCATCATAGATAATACTTCCCTCGCGCTTGTCCAGCCCCTCTGGAACCCGATCCAGCATGCGTTCCAGCAGAGCCTCGTACGTCTGATCCTCATACATTGCCAATCCCCTCCTTTCTCAGCTCCACATCGCCATATACAGTTACAGCCGTACAGCTGAAGCTAACCGTATCCCCTTCAAAAAGAATCTGTACCTCCTCAAGCGCCTGAATCCGCTCATCCTGGAGCAGCGCATCGCTGATCAGGCGGCGCAGCTCCGGCCGGGCCAGCAGCCTGTCCTGACCCAGCACCAGCTTCCACTCCGTTCCGTAGTCCGCGCTATAGATCAGGTGCTCATAACGGCTGGTTTGCAGCACCTTGATTGCTGCCTGCTTCACCGCTTCGAGCCCGTCTACCCGCCCGCCGATCCGCCCCCGCTCCCAGTCCATCCGGTACGTCAGGCTCGGAGCATTCCCCGCAGCGGTCACATTCCCTTCCAGCGCTCCCGTCACCGGACCGGATCTGCCTATTGCCGGAATCATAAATCCACCAGCCGATCGAGGACAATATAGCTCTGTCCGCCTTGCATCCGCACGAGCAGCACGCGGTCTCCCGCTTCAAGTCCACGCCGCAGCAGGATCTCCCGGCCTTCGATCACAGCCTTGCTCTCCATCACGGATTCAACCACAACCAGTGCGGCTCCTGTCAGCAGCAGCCGCTGCTCCACCTGAATCTGCAGCGGCTGTGCCAGAACCACCGTCCCATAAGACAAAGCCACCGGATTCGTATTGGATACGGCCCCGAGGCTTGCCTGTTTAATAATATCGAGCATGTTGTCTACACCACCTTAATGTCTAGGGACATCGTATGCTCCCCTCCGGAAATTTTATGGCTACATTGATCCACCAGGAACAGCTGCGTCTGGAATTCATCCAGCAGCACATAGATGAAGTTCCCCGCCCTCACCCGTATATCGCCAATAGCCTGTACCGAGAGGCTGACTTTCTCGCGGTTATGCTGCTTGAGCAGATTGCCTGCCTTTTCCTGAATCTGCGCAGCATTCGCATTATCGTCCGCCTTCTGGTAGAGATGCAGGATACCCCAGCGCTTTACATTTTCTTTATCTGTGACCGGATAGAACTCGCGTTTGCCGGTCTTTTCGTTGTCCTGATAGAGCAGAATCGTATTGTACGTATTATCGTCGATGCTTTTTTTCAGCGAATAATCATACAGGTAATGGCCTGCCCCCAGAATCACCTTCAGCAGCATGGACTGCGGACTGCGCAGCGTCAGCTTGCCGAAATCATCATAGAACGCCATCAGCTGGCCCTTATACTGCAGCTCACTTCCGACCGCACCCATAATAATATCGAGCAGCTTCTTGCCGTCTTCGATCAGCGAGGGGATCTTGTACTCCGCCGGTTCCAGTAATCCAAGCCGCAAGCCGCGGTCTTTGGCAATGGTGCTGATCACCTCAGCCGCAGTAACGTCCTGAAGCACATAACTGCCATTGCCCAGCAGATAGCGGATCTGATCGTACGCCGTCAGCTTGATCTCCTGATTCGCTCCCGTGTCGATGCTGAAGACGAAGCCGTAGAATACATCGACTCCGTCTCTGCGGAACTGCACAATATCCCCATTGCTGATCGCGAACTTCTTATGCTGATACATCCCGCTGTCCACCAGCGTAAGCTCAAGCGTCGCAGGCTTGCCGGTCCGGGTCGTTTTCCACGTGATATCCGTAACGATCCCGGCAATATTCCAGATGGCGCCTTCCTTATTAATTACGATTAATTCCATCGCCACGGCCTCCTAAGACAGCTTGATCACTCTGCCGACTTTGAGCTTCTTCAGTTCGCTGTCAGAGATATTGTTAAGCTTTTGCAGCGTTTTGAATTTACTGCCGTCACCGAGGAGCTTTTGGGCCACCGACCACAGCGTATCCCCGGCTTTGAGCGTATAGGTAGCAGGTGCTGCCTTCTCACTTGCCCTTTTCTGCTGCTTCTTCACTTCACCGGTACTGCCCACCTTGACAGCTAACGCCTGATAGAACACATACTTTTTGAGTCCAAGTGTATAATCGATATCCCCCGAGGACCCCGCACTCAGCTTCCAGGAGAAATTCTCGATACTGACCGCCATATTAATGCCAATATCCCCGGTAAAAGTCTGCTGTGCCTGCGCCCTGGCCTGCTTCAGCCAATCTGGGGTCTGCGTATTCTGCACGTTCGCCGATTTCAGCCCTGAGAAAACAAACCGGACCGGCCTGCGGCTGAGCATCCATTTGCGGATCAGCTCCACGTATTCGTAGGGCTTCAGCAGCTTGCCTGCATTCTCGCCGGTGTACACCACGAACGGATAATACTGTGCCGGGAACATACTCTCAATCGTAATCTCCGTCAGCTTCGGATATGCAATCGCGTTGATTTCACCAAAATCCACAATCGTATAGCTTTTGCCATCGCTGTTCTCCTTGATCTCCAGCGTCTCAGGGTTCACCGGAAGCCGGATCACCTCTTCATAATTATTGAAGCTCAGATAGAATCCATACTCCTCCATGTTACGTGTACACCCCCTGCGCCGTAGAGACGAACTCCTCTTTCAGCTTTTGCCCGATCTTCGTGATGATGGAGTCAATATCACCGGAATTATTAATATTCCCGGTTGTTACCTGCACCGTTGGCGTCAGCTCGACAAAATTCTGAATCGACTGAATCTCCGCCAGCTCCCGCAGCATATCCAGATCATCGCTGGAGATATCGACCTTATCTCTGATTTTGCCTACCTCGCCTACCTTGTTGACGTTGTTCAGGCTGCCAGTTTGATTGGCTAGAATTCCAGTAGAACCTCCCGGAATATTCTTAGGAGACTTAGGGGTAGTAAGCTCAGTGGCTTTATCCACCATTTGTTGTCCCTTATCCATGAATTTGTTCATGCCATTGATTCCTATTTGGTTACCCTTATCATAAGCCGCACTGATATCCTTATAATCTTTCTGCTTGGACATTTCAAAGACAACTTTGTCTGCCGGTTTATACACCTCAAGGCCTTGGCGGTATTTAGCAATAATATCACTGGCACCATGAGGAGTCTCGGGTTCCTCTACATCAATTTTGACCTTGCTGATCCCTAATGTGTCGAAGAATGGAATGCTGCTCAGCATATCAACCAGTGAGTTGAATTTGTCGAGCACCCACTGAATAGCCTTAGCCATTACCTTCATGAATCCTCCGGCAAATCCTTCTGCGCCTACAGCAATACTATACATAACATCCAGCGCACCAGCGGCAAGACCATAAAAGAATCCCTGCACTTTATTGACAGCCGAATTAAATATATAAATTAATACATCGCCTGCCAAAGTGAAAAAATTCTGGATACCAATGGCTATATTCTGCACAACTGCAACCAGATAGTAGAACGATCCCACGATAAACCCAACCACCTCGCCCGCTGATACGCCAAGATGCTGCAGAATCATCAATAGTACTGCTATCACGGCAATGACTATTAAGATAGGCCAGTTCGCCGCCAGCCAGGCGGCAGCTAGCATGTAGACCTGAACGATCATGGCTGCCAGGAAGACAATGGCTATCGCTTCAAGGATAGGCTTAATAAACGCCCAGTTATCCTGAACCACCTGAGCCAGCCATAATAGCCCGTCAACGACCATTGAGATCACATTCGCTATGAAAAGAAACCCGTTAGCCATCGCATCAATAAGCGGCGCTAGTTGTCCAGAAGTTAACGCCGTATTAATGGTGTCCATTACAGGCCGCAGAGCGCCGAGCGCTTTAGCGCCAATCTGGCCAAGTACAAGATCAATATTCTTGTTCATCTGGTTCCATTTTTCAATATCCTCAGGCTGTGCGGCCTCCTTCACCGCCTTCTCTCCGAAGGATTTAATCGCATTAAAAGGCTTTACCACATCAGCTGTTTTTAGGAACTTCATGATCTTAGAATCGCCGCTTGGCGTCGGTGGGACCGGTGGTGGTGGCGGCACTGGCGGCGGTACCGGATCTTTCTTCAAATTGATTTTCGGCTTAGGTAAAACCTCTGGTTCTGGTACCGGCGGTTTTACCTCCTCTTTCTTCGCCTCAGGCTTTTTTTCTTCCTTTTTCTTTTTTTCTTTAAGCCCTTTCCACCAGTTCACCTTTTTGGCCTCTTCTTCCTTCGCCTTCTCTACAGCAGGCGAGGCCTCAAGCATACGGACCCCCAACTGCTGGGATTGCGCAGCCCTTTGGCTTTGCTGCATCACCACTGTTCTGGACACATCCACTTTGACAGGCAGCCGTTTGAAGCCTTCCAGCAGCGTGTCATTAATCTGTTGCAAGGATTGAATGATCCGATCCTCTGAACGGATGATTTGTTCACTGGAACGTTTCACCGCCGCCTGAAAACCTTTTACCGACCGGTTAACCATGTCGAGATTAATATTCATCCGCAGGCTTTGTTTGTGGACGGCTTTCCAGATCGTAACCGACCTGCGCGAGATAATGACTGCTTTGGAGCTATCGATTTCCATTCATTCACCCCCTTCATCTCTTTTTCCCCTTGCTCCGTGCGCGCTCCCGCTTCTCCTTGTCCACGCGTACGGAGATCATGGCATAGATCGCCGCGCGTTCGCGGACGGAGAGCTTCATCAGCTCATGCGGGAGAATATGCAGCTCATGGAGGGCGTAATAGGCCAGATTGGCCTCACCATCGCCCTCGTTGATTAGTTTTTTACGTCATCCACCAGCTCGTTCATATCGGTGGCGAAGCCGTTCAGGGCCTGTACCCGTTCCCCAAGCGCAGCGAATTCTCCGGGCAGCAGCATTTTTCGCAGCAGCGATTCGGCGCCCATCACCCCGTAGGAGCGTTGAAGCTCTGTATTTTTCAGATCCGGATGCACAATGCTTGCCGTCATCAGCTTCGCCATATATTCATTGGGATCAATGTCCGTAGTGTAGGTGCCATTCTTTCCTTTGACCTTGCGGGTAGCCGCCTTACGGCATTCCTGGTTCTCTTCCTCATTCATACTGCGCAGCTTCCAGACGGCAGGGTTACCTTCCTTGTCCTTGAACCGCAGCGAGACCGCAAATTCCTCAGTTGTATCACAAGCCGCATTTTGCGCAAAAAATAAACTTAATTCACTCATGTCGTTCCTCCCGGATTCTTATTTTGTTAGGGCAACGAAGAGGCCCGTCGCAGAATACCGCCGCACAGCGGCTATGGCTCCAATGATTATCCGGATACTTTGCGGGGCCTCCCGAACCTATTCATTCAATTACTCTTTTACAACCTGCGAATAACCCTCTTAAGCTTTATTGGCCGGAATTAGCCGGAGCCGCGAAGGGCTGAACCAATTCCACATCCTCGAAGGTAAAAGCAACCTCTTCCTCCAGCGCATCGGACTCCGTATCCAGCGAAGCCATAATGACACTGTCCAGGTTGACATCCTTCAGCATGATGCGCTGGGCGCCCACGGTTGAGGACGGATCTTCATTGGTTACGATAATGCTGAAGTATTGGTCAATCCCGGTCTTCATGTACTCCAGCATCATCTGGCGGAAACGGCTCGTCATATAGAAAATCGTCATCGTACCGCTGCCCGACCAGCCGGTCGCCTTATGCTGCACCCCGCGGCGTCCAAGCGTCTTCACTTCCGCCTTCTGCTTCTCTACAGTGGCTTCCAGGGTTTTAACATAGAACATTTCTTCTGTCTGTCCGTTAATCGTGGCATACGCCCGGCCCTCCTGGCCGGACAGCGTATCGCTGGCTCTCAAGAATGTCATCTTAGACCACCTTCACTTTCATATATACTTTTTCTACGGAATCCACCGGCTTCACCGCTACCTCCAGCACTACGCTGTCGCTGTCCGCTCCAGGAGTCACTACAATGTCGCTCTGCGCATTGAAGTTCTCAATCGCCCCGAGGTTCTGCAGATCATTCATATAAGTGACGCACTGCGACCAGAAGAGCGCGCGCCCGTCCTCGTTATTCGGCAATTTTCCAATGAAGTAGCTCTCAAAAATCCGCTTCAAATCACCAGCGATCCCATCCAGCACACGCAGCACGCGGTTCTTGGAGAAGGCCTTGCCTTTGTCTGTTGAGAAGGAGGTGAACGTGTTAATGTCCTGCTCCACTACTGCCCGGCCTCCGCTATAGGTAAATAGCAGCTCTCCGTCTGTAAGCGCCTCTACGGTCTCGGAATGGCTGAAACGCACATCTGCATCTACAGCATCGTCATAGGCCTGATAAGTCAGGGATTCATTCACCGCAGCAGCGGCAGTAGCACCAGCAACCCAAGCCACGGCATGAGCTTTATCCACTACCGTTCCATCACTCAAAACAACACCGTTCGCCACACTGATAATGCCTTCATGGTCAGCCGTAGCGTAATCGGACAAGACTGCCTGCACCTTCTTGCCTTCCGTATTACGCAGACGCTTCACATAGGCGCTATACAGGGACTTCAGCGTGTTATCCTGTGACACGAGACCCACAGTCTGGAAATCCTGAACCTCCAGCGCCGACAAGAACGCACTATGCTCCGCATTCGTGACCGTTCCATTTGCACCTCCCGAGAGCGGCAACCCGGCTGTCACCGTCAGTGCACCGGATTCACTAGGCTTAAATTCTACATAAGCATTCGCAGCCAAGCTGGAAGCAGAGCTTACCGTCTGCTTGTCCACCTCGGCCCCATCAAGCAGCGTCCGGACATCGAACTGGTTAGTGTCATCGATATTTTTCTCGATCACTACCTTAAGCGCATTCCCGCGTTCTCCGCCATACAGCGCAGTCGCCTGAACTCCGTTATTGGTCACAGCAGCCTTCACACCTTGATTCAGACGGTAGAGCAACAGTGTGCCTGCCCGCTTCAACACCTCTCTCACCGGCAGCAGCTCTGCAGCCGTCAGATCGTAGCCCAGCTTGTGCTGGAAATCATCCTGAGCCGTAAGCTTTACAATGACGCCCGCTGGTCCCCAAGGCAGTGCAAGCGCCAAAGCAGCCGTACCGCGTTCCCCCATTTTACCTGCCACAATGCCGTTCGAGGCTACATTTACGTATACCCCCGGACGTACCTTGTTTTGTGTTGTCCATGTTCCTCCAGCCATTAGATAACCTCCTTATTTAGATACAGCTCCATTAAATGCTTAGCCTCTTCCAAGGTGTAGCTCCCGTCCTCTTGCAGAACTACCTCCAGTACATCCTTTTCCCGCGGCGCAAATAGAGCGGACTTCATCATCTGCTTCTTTCCAAAAGCATCCGGTCCCCCGCAGCCGCGTTCCCGTTCACTTACCTTCATTTCCATAGAACTCATTTCAGCCGCGCCCCTTCTGTGAAGTGTCCCATCAGCTCTGCCTCTTCCTCCGGCTGCTTCTGCTTCTGGAGATAGAGCATATAGTCCACGGTGAACAGCGCTCCCCGTTCCTCTGCTCCGGCCACCCAGGACTGGCGCACCACCCGATAAGCGGGGTTTACACTTTCTCTTGCATCCAGCGCCTCACAGAGCCCGTCAGCTATAGCCTCTGCATCCAGCAGACTGCCTTGCTCATAGCGGATACCGAAGCGGTAGACCGCCATGTATCTGCCTTCACGCTGCCTGTCGTAGGTTGCCGAGAGCAGCTCCAGCCTGAAGTAGGCTGACTGCGGCTTATCCCCTTCCACATAGACAGGAATATCCGGGAAAAACTGCCCCAGCGCAGCAGTGATATTTCCCCGTAGATGTTGTACCGTCATGATTTCATTCCTCTCATGATTAGATGTGGTAATCCCTCCTGCCTTTCTTGAAGTCACCCACGGATTCGATTCAGGAAGAATAGGACCCGTCTTGTATCCGGCAATGACCGAAGGAGCTTTCACCGCGCTTGTCTGCCAGCCTGTTGTAGGCTTCGATGAGGTGGAGCATTCATGCTCCTGCGGTGTCCTTCTGCTTCATTTGCCATGTTATAATCATAGACCCCCTGAGACCTTGCGCAGGCGCTTTTACAGAGGAGTTAACGATAACTTCCGGTGGAAAAAGGGATGGTTCACGACGTTCCCCGCTCTTAGCCCCGTCTCTCCTGCACGTCCTGCTTAAATGGAAGGGTTCAATATACGGCGAGGCCGCCAGAACATATAAGCTCATGCAAAAAGACCGTATCACCCCGGCGGGCAATACGGCCATCTGATTACATATGGAGTCTGCATTTTGTGTCCAAAACATTTCTACCCCTTCGGCAGGTTCCCTCCAGCCGGGGTCTTCGTGAGCGTGGCCAGAGACAGCAGCTGCAGATCAGCGAGCGCCAGCGCCATCTTATAGAACGCCTTCGACCTTATCTTCACATAAGTATCCTTGCTCACCGGGGGATCGAACACATGATTATAGATAGTGTAATCGTAGCTCTCCTCCCTGCGCATGTATCTCTCCCGCACCAGTTGCTGTTCCCTCTGGGTAAGCCGCTCTACAACCGAATCGATCACAGCACAGTATGCCCGTCTTGCAGCAGGCACATCTACATTATGCGTGGCAATTGCTGCTGTCTGATCAGTAACCGTATGGGTTGCGCCATGGAACCGTTCCGTATAGGAGTACGTAATCCCGGCCTCTTTAGCCTCAAACGTTACAGATTTGAAAATCCGGTACTTCTCCAGCATATTCTCTATAGTGACCTGAGTCCGGCGGCGGTCAAGCTCGGGCAGCGAAGATAGAATCATCATCATTTATACCACTCCTTAGATGTTATACAGATTTAAGAACTTTGTTGCGGACCTTTCCGGTCAAATGTGTTAAAATTCTACTTGTTCGTATAGTGTTCGCCTTTTTTCATAATATACCACTTATCTACCAATTCAGTAAAACCTCATTTTCGCCCGTTTTGCAGCATAAACAAGCTAAATGCATGCCCATTCTTACCTTTTGGCAATAATAGACTCTTTATTGTTTACCTATTGGCATAAATAGCTTATAGTAAGTACAACAGCTTTTTAGGTGATTAGGGATAAGGAGTGGTTATCGATGGCAGAGGAATTCGGATACTATCTGAGACAGCTTCGGGAAGGAAAGGGATTGACCATTAATCAGCTGGCAGCGCTTGCCGGTATCAGTGGAGCCCAAATCTCACGAATCGAGAATGGATTACGGGGTGTCCCCAAGCCGGCTACCCTGCGTAAGATTGCTGAAGCGACCGATGTGTCTTACGAGGAGCTGATGGGCCATGCCGGTTATTTAACCGAGACTGAGAGCAGTACAGAGGGCACTGTGCCTGCCTGGGCCACCAGCAAGGATAAGCGGGACTTCCGCCAAATGCTGGAGGATGACGGTGAGCTGATGTTTGACGGAATTCCCCTGAACAAGGAGGATAAGCAGCGAATCAAGGACGTACTAACCGGCCTGTTCTGGGAGGCTAAGCAGATGAACAAGCGGACCAAGCCCAAGCACCCTCCAGGTAAAGAGTAAATACCAGGCAATCCAACTACTATTAACATGCTGCGGGTGAAGAATATGGATGAACTAATCAAGCGTTTGGTCAAAAAATACAATAGCAGCAGCCCCTTCGAGCTGGCTGAAGCACTGGGGATTCACATCCGGTTCATGCATCTGGGTGACGGCACCAAGGGCCTCTACTACCGCAAGCTAAGAAGAAGGTTCATCGTCATTCATAACCAGCTGCCGCTGGAGTGGCAACGATTCGTATGCGCCCATGAACTCGCGCATGACCGTCTGCACAAAGGGGTCAACCGTTTTTTTCTGGAGGAGAATTCCTATTTCTCGCCAGGCAAGCTGGAGCGGCAGGCTAACCTGTTCGCGGTCAAGCTGCTATCGGTCGGCACTGCCATTGAGCAGGATGAGTCCCTACAGAGCTATTATGCAAGGATCGGCATCCCGGCTGAGGTTGTCTTTTTTTTAGACGATTAAAGGAACGTATGTTCCTTTAATGACGCAACAAAAAACTCTTACCGCAGTAAGAGTTCATTGGCCAGCCATAAGCTGTTCGATCGGGATGACACGATTTGAACATGCGACCCCCTGGTCCCAAACCAGGTGCTCTACCAAGCTGAGCTACATCCCGAAACTATGAGATTATTATGGAGCGGGTGATGGGAATCGAACCCACGCTATCAGCTTGGAAGGCTGAAGTTCTACCATTGAACTACACCCGCACAGGTGAAATGAAATATCGGGATGACACGATTTGAACATGCGACCCCCTGGTCCCAAACCAGGTGCTCTACCAAGCTGAGCTACATCCCGTTAATATAAATGGCGCGCCCTGAGAGATACGGATGCTACGCATCCGATTGCGAAGTAATCCTATCGAAGCATATGCTCCAACGAACTCGTTCGAATCTGAAGGACACTTAGATAATTCAATGAAGCAAATATGGCGCGCCCTGAGAGATTCGAACTCCCGACCTTTTGATTCGTAGTCAAACGCTCTATCCAGCTGAGCTAAGGGCGCAAATTATGGAGCGGACGACGGGAATCGAACCCGCGACCCTCGCCTTGGCAAGGCGATGCTCTACCGCTGAGCCACGTCCGCAAATAAGTGGTGCGCGTGAAGGGACTTGAACCCCCACGTCTTACGACGCCAGATCCTAAGTCTGGTGCGTCTGCCATTCCGCCACACGCGCATGAATCAAATAAAAGTGAGCCATGAAGGACTCGAACCTTCGACACCCTGATTAAAAGTCAGGTGCTCTACCAACTGAGCTAATGGCTCATATTTGGCAGGGGATATAGGATTCGAACCTATGATGACGGAGTCAGAGTCCGTTGCCTTACCACTTGGCGAATCCCCTACAATAGATACCTATATAATGCCCACAATCTCCCTCAAATATCAAGAACATTATGGTGGAGGCTGAGGGGTTCGAACCCCCGACCCTCTGCTTGTAAGGCAGATGCTCTCCCAGCTGAGCTAAGCCTCCATATGTATGGTGACTAATAAGGGTACTGATTAAAAATGGTGACCCGTATGGGATACTCTTCACTCCGTTACGAGATTGCGAAGTATTCCTTACGATGCCTATGCTTCAACGAACCCAGGGAATTCTCATCCCATAAAAAATGGTGACCCGTATGGGATTCGAACCCATGTTACCTCCGTGAAAGGGAGGTGTCTTAACCCCTTGACCAACGGGCCTTAAAAAATTTGTGGAGCTCTCAACCGGATTCGAACCGGTGACCTCTTCCTTACCATGGAAGCACTCTACCTGCTGAGCTATGAGAGCATGGCTCCCCGAACAGGACTCGAACCTGTGACAACTCGATTAACAGTCGAGTGCTCTACCAACTGAGCTATCAGGGAATATTGTCCGCTTGGCAACGTCCTACTCTCCCAGGACCCTTCGGTCCAAGTACCATCGGCGCTGGAGGGCTTAACGGTCGTGTTCGGGATGGGTACGTGTGGAACCCCTCCGCTATCGCCACCAAACGGGCATTTACAGCGTAAATGCTTCAGGAATTTGATTCCTGAAAACTGAATCCGAAACGAATCTGCGAATTATTTTTTGGATAAGCCCTCGACCGATTAGTATTGGTCAGCTCCATGCATTACTGCACTTCCACCTCCAACCTATCTACCTCGTCGTCTTCAAGGGGTCTTACTAATTGGGAAATCTCATCTTGAGGGGGGCTTCACGCTTAGATGCTTTCAGCGCTTATCCCGTCCGTACGTAGCTACTCAGCCATGCTCCTGGCGGAACAACTGATGCACCAGCGGTACGTCCATCCCGGTCCTCTCGTACTAAGGACAGCTCCTCTCAAATTTCCTGCGCCCACGACAGATAGGGACCGAACTGTCTCACGACGTTCTGAACCCAGCTCGCGTACCGCTTTAATGGGCGAACAGCCCAACCCTTGGGACCTACTTCAGCCCCAGGATGCGATGAGCCGACATCGAGGTGCCAAACCTCCCCGTCGATGTGGACTCTTGGGGGAGATAAGCCTGTTATCCCCAGGGTAGCTTTTATCCGTTGAGCGATGGCCCTTCCATGCGGTACCACCGGATCACTAAGTCCGACTTTCGTCCCTGCTCGACTTGTAGGTCTCGCAGTCAAGCTCCCTTATGCCTTTGCACTCTGCGAATGATTTCCAACCATTCTGAGGGAACCTTTGAACGCCTCCGTTACTCTTTAGGAGGCGACCGCCCCAGTCAAACTGCCCGCCTGACACGGTCCCCGTACCCGCTAAGGGCACTAGGTTAGAACCTAGATACGATCAGGGTGGTATCCCAACGGCGCCTCCGCAGAAGCTTGCGCTCCTGCCTCACCGGCTCCCACCTATCCTGTACAGATCGTACCCAAATTCAATATCAAGCTGCAGTAAAGCTCCATGGGGTCTTTCCGTCTTGTCGCGGGTAACCTGCATCTTCACAGGTATTAAAATTTCACCGGATCTCTCGTTGAGACAGCGCCCAAGTCGTTACGCCATTCGTGCGGGTCAGAATTTACCTGACAAGGAATTTCGCTACCTTAGGACCGTTATAGTTACGGCCGCCGTTTACTGGGGCTTCGGTTCACAGCTTCGGGTTACCCCTAACCGCTCCCCTTAACCTTCCAGCACCGGGCAGGCGTCAGCCCGTATACTTCGCCTTGCGGCTTCGCACAGACCTGTGTTTTTGCTAAACAGTCGCTTGGGCCTTTTCACTGCGGCCCCCTCGGGCTATTCACCCTACCGAGGCACCCCTTCTCCCGAAGTTACGGGGTCATTTTGCCGAGTTCCTTAACGAGAGTTCTTCCGCGCGCCTTAGAATTCTCTTCTCGCCTACCTGTGTCGGTTTGCGGTACGGGCACCTTCTCCTGACTAGAGGCTTTTCTTGGCAGTGTGAGATCATGACCTTCGCTACTATAATTTTCGCTCCCCATCACAGCCCAGCCTTACGATGTGCGGATTTGCCTGCACACCAGCCTCACTGCTTAGACGGACATCCATCAGTCCGCGTCACTACCCTCCTGCGTCACCCCATCGCTCATAGCGGATTACGGTGGTACAGTAATTTCAAACTGTTGTCCTTCGACTACGCCTGTCGGCCTCGCCTTAGGTCCCGACTTACCCTGAGCGGACGAGCCTTCCTCAGGAAACCTTGGGCTTTCGGCGGATCAGATTCTCACTGATCTTTTCGTTACTCATACCGGCATTCTCACTTGTATGCTGTCCAGCGCTCCTTACGGTACACCTTCAACCCACATACAACGCTCCCCTACCCCAGATACATACGTATCTAGCCATAGCTTCGGTGGTGTGTTTAGCCCCGTTACATTTTCGGCGCAGAGTCACTCGACCAGTGAGCTATTACGCACTCTTTCAATGGTGGCTGCTTCTAAGCCAACATCCTGGTTGTCTGTGCAACTCCACATCCTTTCCCACTTAACACACACTTGGGGACCTTAGCTGATGGTCTGGGCTGTTTCCCTTTTGACAATGGATCTTAGCACTCACTGTCTGACTCCCGGCAAGAAGTAAATGGCATTCGGAGTTTGACTGAGCTTGGTAACCCTTGCGGGCCCCGCACCCAATCAGTGCTCTACCTCCACCACTCCATTCACCGAGGCTAGCCCTAAAGCTATTTCGGGGAGAACCAGCTATCTCCGAGTTCGATTGGAATTTCTCCGCTACCCCCACCTCATCCCCGCATTTTTCAACATGCGTGGGTTCGGGCCTCCAGTGCGTGTTACCGCACCTTCACCCTGGACAGGGGTAGATCACACGGTTTCGGGTCTACGTCCACATACTCAGTCGCCCTATTCAGACTCGCTTTCGCTGCGGCTCCGGCTTCTCACCTTAACCTTGCATGTTAAACGTAACTCGCCGGTTCATTCTACAAAAGGCACGCCATCACCCATAAAGAGGGCTCTGACTTTTTGTAAGCACACGGTTTCAGGTTCTATTTCACTCCCCTTCCGGGGTGCTTTTCACCTTTCCCTCACGGTACTGTTTCACTATCGGTCGCCAGGTAGTATTTAGCCTTAGCAGATGGTCCTGCTGGATTCATACGGGGTTTCACGTGCCCCGCACTACTCGGGATCCGTCTCGGAGGGAACACAGTTTGGGCTACAGGGCTTTTACCTCTATCGCGGGCCTTTCCAGACCTCTTCGCCTACTGAATTCCTTTGTAACTCCATGTGAGACGTCCCACAACCCCAAGAGGCAAGCCCCTTGGTTTAGGCTGTTCCGCGTTCGCTCGCCGCTACTGACGGAATCACTATTGTTTTCTCTTCCTCAGGGTACTTAGATGTTTCAGTTCCCCTGGTCTGCCTCTGCGTATCCTATGTATTCAGATACGAGTAACTGCGAATTACCACAGCTGGGTTTCCCCATTCGGACACCCCCGGATCAAAGCTTGCTTACAGCTCCCCGAGGCAGTTTCGTTGTTCGCCACGTCCTTCGTCGGCTCCTGGCGCCTAGGCATCCTCCGTGTGCTCTTAGTAGCTTAACCAATGCGTTTTCCCTAAGGAAAACCGCTTAGCATCGCCATTAATTCAAAACTTGTTTACACAAGTTCAGCTTAAAGGAATGTTCTAAAACGCAAATTCGTTTCGGTATCCAGTTTTCAAGGATCAAGTTGCTGTTATTATGAAACAATCACGACTGTGATGTTCGGAATAACAGACGATGTGCATATACTGTTGTAAAGAAGTTTTGGTGGAGCCAAGCGGGATCGAACCGCTGACCTCCTGCTTGCAAGGCAGGCGCTCTCCCAGCTGAGCTATGGCCCCATATAATCACCCCAAAAAGTGAGGTGTAGCTTCGAGGTTAATTCCGATTACTTTTCGGGGACCCCGGTACTTACTATTCAATTTCAGATTGTTATATGGTGGGCCTTGGTGGACTCGAACCACCGACCTCACCCTTATCAGAGGTGCGCTCTAACCAACTGAGCTAAAAGCCCATATAACAAAACTTACAGTAGTGAAGCAATCAATGAATTGATTGTTCGCTTGGCGGCGTCCTACTCTCCCAGGACCCTTCGGTCCAAGTACCATCGGCGCTGGAGGGCTTAACGGTCGTGTTCGGGATGGGTACGTGTGGAACCCCTCCGCTATCGCCACCAAACGCATACGAAAGAGACTTGCTCTTTCAAAACTGAACACGAGTGAGTGTCCGAACCCGAAGGTTCTATTGTGGAAGCGAAGCTTCCGATTTGAATGTCTTCATTGCAGAAGACGATTCTCCATAGAAAGGAGGTGATCCAGCCGCACCTTCCGATACGGCTACCTTGTTACGACTTCACCCCAATCATCTACCCCACCTTCGGCGGCTGGCTCCCTTGCGGGTTACCCCACCGACTTCGGGTGTTGTAAACTCTCGTGGTGTGACGGGCGGTGTGTACAAGACCCGGGAACGTATTCACCGCGGCATGCTGATCCGCGATTACTAGCAATTCCGACTTCATGCAGGCGAGTTGCAGCCTGCAATCCGAACTGAGACCGGCTTTGCTGGGATTGGCTCCACCTCGCGGCTTCGCTTCCCGTTGTACCGGCCATTGTAGTACGTGTGTAGCCCAGGTCATAAGGGGCATGATGATTTGACGTCATCCCCACCTTCCTCCGGTTTGTCACCGGCAGTCACTCTAGAGTGCCCAGCTTCACCTGCTGGCAACTAAAGTCAAGGGTTGCGCTCGTTGCGGGACTTAACCCAACATCTCACGACACGAGCTGACGACAACCATGCACCACCTGTCTCAACTTTCCCCGAAGGGCACCTGATGCATCTCTGCTTCGTTAGTTGGATGTCAAGACCTGGTAAGGTTCTTCGCGTTGCTTCGAATTAAACCACATACTCCACTGCTTGTGCGGGTCCCCGTCAATTCCTTTGAGTTTCAGTCTTGCGACCGTACTCCCCAGGCGGAGTGCTTACTGTGTTAACTTCGGCACCAAGGGTATCGAAACCCCTAACACCTAGCACTCATCGTTTACGGCGTGGACTACCAGGGTATCTAATCCTGTTTGCTCCCCACGCTTTCGCGCCTCAGCGTCAGTTACAGCCCAGAAAGTCGCCTTCGCCACTGGTGTTCCTCCACATATCTACGCATTTCACCGCTACACGTGGAATTCCACTTTCCTCTTCTGTACTCAAGTCACCCAGTTTCCAGTGCGACCTCAGGTTGAGCCCAAGGTTTAAACACCAGACTTAAATAACCGCCTGCGCGCGCTTTACGCCCAATAATTCCGGACAACGCTTGCCCCCTACGTATTACCGCGGCTGCTGGCACGTAGTTAGCCGGGGCTTTCTTCTCAGGTACCGTCACTCCGGTAGCAGTTACTCTACCGGACGTTCTTCCCTGGCAACAGAGCTTTACGATCCGAAAACCTTCATCACTCACGCGGCGTTGCTCCGTCAGGCTTGCGCCCATTGCGGAAGATTCCCTACTGCTGCCTCCCGTAGGAGTCTGGGCCGTGTCTCAGTCCCAGTGTGGCCGTTCACCCTCTCAGGTCGGCTACGCATCGTCGCCTTGGTGGGCCGTTACCCCACCAACTAGCTAATGCGCCGCAGGCCCATCCCCAAGCAGCAGATTGCTCCGCCTTTCATTCTCTCCTCAGGAGAAAAAAGAAATTATCCGGTATTAGCTACCGTTTCCGGTAGTTATCCCAGGCTTGAGGGCAGGTTGCCTACGTGTTACTCACCCGTCCGCCGCTAAGTCTGAAAGAAAGCAAGCTTCCTTTCAAACTCCGCTCGACTTGCATGTATTAGGCACGCCGCCAGCGTTCGTCCTGAGCCAGGATCAAACTCTCCAAATTGGTATTTAGAAAGAGCGATTGCTCATTTTGAAACATCTGACGAGAATTTACATTCTCACGATGAATTTCTAAAGCGTACAATACGCTGTGAAACTCATCACTGCTTGGATCTCACCGAAGTGATTCCCCACTCACTCGTTGTTCAGTTTTCAAAGATCAATGTCTCATTTTAGCTCTTCACCGCATCTCAGCGGCGACCTTCATAATATATCATAGTGTTTCGTTGTTTGGCAAGCTTTTTTTTGAAAAAGTTATTTTTCATTATTTCCTGCCTGCGTCTTCTCTTTAAACATTCAAAAGGAGCGCGAGATATAATGTATCATGTCGGCTCCCTTTTCGTCAAGCTATTCCATTCATTTTATTTATTCCGGTTATCAGCCCGCTTCGAAACTAGTGCTTGAACTGAGAAGAACGTCCACCCCACGCATACTTAGACAGCTCTTTCTGTGGAGCAAATCGTGCATACATACGGAAAACTGTTTTATATCGATTGGCAATCGCATGCCTAATGTTCTGATCTAAACGTTGGTCACTCATATCCAGCAGCATCTCATCCAGCTCTTTACGCAAAACATAGTCCAGCTCCTTGCATTCCTTCTCATTGAATAACATCCCCAACATATGCTTGGCCTCCTTCATGAAATTCATAGTTATCCAAAATCATCAAACGCCGTTTCATCTCAATCAAAAAGCCATTTGATGTGGGAAGCTCTATTGAAGTGCTTACACTAAATTAACCGGAGTATTGAACCTATAACCAATATCATAAGAAAATTCCATTTTGGGACTCTCTTTATTCAACCTGGCAGGAGATCCAAATGTTCCGGCTTTACTGTTATGCACAATTCCCCGGAATTTTATGATAAAAGCCAAAATGTAATTGTGCTCTCGATGATTGCTGCAACAAATAACAGAATCACAATCCAGACTGAAGCGGTGAAGGTCTGCCGCATAAAGCCCTGCCAGTTCACTGGCTCTTCCCCGCTCCGCTTCATCGCTCCAAAGAGTGCAGAGAGCACCTTACTGCCGAACTTCAGCCCAAAGGCGCAGGCAATGATGATGGCCGGAATCTCAATGATGCCATGCGGCAGCAGTCCTTTTACAATCAGCGTGAACAGATCCTGTCCCTGTATCGCGGACAAATGAATCAGATAGCCGATAACCGCACCGTTGATGAGCAGGAAGAACGCCGGCAAGAGGCCGAATAAGGTGCCCAGATAAATGATGACTACGCTTTTGATACTATTGTTCAGAAAAATGAATACAAAAAAGCTCCACTGCGGATTGGACGACTCTCTAAGGTTTCCGCTAATCTTACTGATCCCCTTCAATTGCTCATTCAGCAGCTGCTGAAGACTATCTGTGCCGAGCCAGCCCAAGATTCCCCCCGCTATGAACAGGATTGTGGCCATTAGGAGTGCGGTGCGAATCGTCCTTAGATCCTTGATAAATGTATTAAAAGATAACATGCGTACCTCCTGATTTGGATTCTGCCGAATTGCAATTCGTATAGATTGATTCATATCTGAGGTCATAAGCGCCCTGTACGAGCATACATTTAGAACAAACAAGCATTTCGCATGGGAGAGGAGCGCTGACATTATGAATTCTTTTTATGTATTTAGCGGCAAAAAGATCAAACGGTTCCTGTACATTTTTGCTGCTGCGCTTCTTACCGCCGGCGTTGTCTATGTGGAGAGGGGCAATATCACCGTATTCTCTGAAGCTGCCCCTTCTGCCATTTACAGTGTGCCGACGGAAAAGAAGCTGATCGCCTTGACCTTCGATATCAGTTGGGGAGAGAAACGGCCTGAGCCGATTCTGAAGGTGCTGGAAGACAAGAAGGTGGATAAAGCGACATTCTTCCTGTCCTCACCTTGGAGCAAAACCCATCCTGAAATCGTAACAAGCATCAAAGACGCCGGGTTCGAGATTGGCAGCCACGGTCACAAGCATGTGAACTACAGTACGCTAAGCAATGATGAAATCCGCACGCAGATCAGTACGGCCCATACAGTATTGACGGAGCTGACCGGTTCTCAGCCCAACCTGATCAGAATGCCTAATGGTGATTTTGACAAAAGAGTCCTGCAGGTGGCGACCGATCTGGGCTATAAAGTCATTCAATGGGACACGGACTCACTGGACTGGAAGAACATCGGTGTGGACAACATCGTTAACCGTGTAACGAGCAAAGCCCATCCCGGAGATATTGTGCTGCTGCATGCCAGCGACTCCTGTAAACAAACGCATGAAGCCCTGCCTCAGATTATTGATAAGCTGCGCAGCCAGGGGTATGAGTTCGTAACCGTCTCGGAACTAATCAGCCAAAGCAGTGCAAACGGCAAGGAAGTCCGCGATTCCGCCTTGCTGGATAATGGCCTGGAAGACGCTGCAGGAATGTAACTCCCTTACCTGTGTATGGCATTAGTGGCGCGGTGAGATGAGCTGTGAGATATCAGGCGTCGGTGTATTCAGCTTCGGGTAGCTCAGGTCAAGCCCCTCCAGGGTTTTGACTACAATCTTGAGGGCCAGATAGTTACGGTACCAGCGGTGATTCGCCGGAATCCAATACCACGGAGCCTTATCTATACTGCTCTCCTGGAAAACATCCTCATACGCCTTTTGATAATCGTCCCAGTATTCGCGTTCCTGCAGATCACTGGCATCGAATTTCCAGTGCTTCGCCGGATCTTCAAGCCGCTCCTTAATCTTCTCCAGCTGCTTCTCCTTGGAGATATGCAGAAAGAGCTTAATGACCGTCGTTCCCTCTTCCGCCAGCATTTCCTCGAACTGGCGGATGTAGCGGAACCGCCGCTTGGCATCCTCCTTGCTAAGACTGCCATGCACGCGGGGCACCAGTACATCCTCATAATGCGAACGGTTGAATGCGGAGATATAGCCTTTGGGCGGAGTCTTCATATGAACTCTCCACAGGAAATCGTGCGCTTCTTCCTCCAGTGAAGGCTTCTTGAAGCTGGTTACGATGAACCCCTGCGGATTAATGCCGGAGAATATATGTTTGACGGTTCCGTCCTTACCGCTTGAATCCATTCCTTGCAGGATGACCAGCAGCGAATGCTTTTTCTGTGCAAAAAGGATATCCTGCAGCTTAACCAGCCGTTCCTTCAGCTTCTCCATTTTGGCTTCGGCTTCTTCTTTGGATTTGAAGTCTCCCCGTTCATCAGGATCGAGGTCCTTCAGGCGTGTTTCACTGGTGTCTTTTATCATATAGCGCTTGATGTTCATATATTCCCTCCTCCACTCTGTTCTTTAAGATTAACCTCTTCATCTTCATTCTAACCGCTCCCCACAGGCAATGCCAAAACCCCGCCTCCCTGGTTGTATACAGAGGGGCGGGGTTTGGAGCATGATTGCTATGGTCAGATTGTGGCCGGCTTCAATACACGGTGCAGCATCAGAATCTGGAAGGCATTACAGGCGATAAGCGGTACAAGAATAAAGATGGTGGCGCTGTCCACGCCGATCCGCAGCACACCGATAATCTCCACTATAGTGATTGCTGTCATGAAGAAAAAGGTCGGGACCCAGGCCGATGAGTTCGTGCTGCGCATTTTGAGCCAAGATACAATAAGTGCAATGAACAGAATAGCCACGCCTAGCGTCAAATCCGTCCGGGCGCTCTGGTCTCCGCTGACAAAGGTGCGCAGGAACATCAGCTCAAACAACGCCAGCACGGCCAGCACCAGCTGTATGTAACGCCACGCCTTGCGCGGGAACACCCCGATGCCCGAATAGTTGAGGATCAGATATGCAAAAAATCCGAGCTGGGCGTATACGCTTACAAGCACTCCGTAGCCCAAAAGAATCAGGGAGTACAGGAGAAGATCGGCAGTGCCTTTAAACTCTATACCGCCATTCACTATCTGCAGAGCAAGTCCGGCAATGACAGCCCCGCCTGCACCGATCAAAAGCGTGGTCCAGAACAAATAAAACCATTTTCTTAAGCTCAGCGCTTCCACCTCCCCGTTTCAGATTTATTTTACCAAGGTTACCGTCAAAAAACCATTCCGCTTCAACATAAATGTTCCCTCGCGCGGCATACTACAAGCAGTAATTCTATAAAGGAGGGCAGCGCCAATGAAATGGAGGGCTATCTGGTCTGGAGGCTTGGCACTTGGCTTGATAATCACCTTGACGGCCTGCGGGGGCGAACAGAGCAGTTCTTCTTCGGGACAAGGCGGATATAAGGAAATGAAGACGATGGTTGTCGATATATTGAAAAGTGATGAAGGGAAAAAGGCTGTAGAGGAAGCTTTGTCGACTCCAAGCTCAGAAGAGGGCAGCGCCGTCAGCGGCTTAAGCATGAAAATGATGCCTATGCAAACGACGGAACAGATTCGGATCGCGGTTAAGGATACCCTCACTGCACCCGAGTATCAGAAGGAAATCGAAAAAATCATGACCGACCCGCAATTTGCCGGGGATTTTGCCAAAGCGATTAATAAAGAGAGCAAGGAACTTCATCTTCAATTGATCAAGGACCCCACTTATCAGAAGTCGGTTGGCGAAATTATGAAGTCGCCGGAAATGACGAAAATGTTCCTCGATCTTACGAAGACTCCGGATTACCGCAAGCAGTCCATGACGATTATGCAGGAGGCTATGCAGAACCCGCTATTCCGTATGGAAGTACTTACGCTTCTCAAATCCGTGGTCCAGGATGAACTGCAGCCTAAGGTTGAGAAAAAGGATGGTGGTAAAGGCGAAGGCAGCGGCGGAGAGGACAAGCAGGGCGGTGACAGCCAGAAGCAGGAAGGCGGAGACGATTCCGGTTCGGGTTCTTAATTAAAATAAGGCCTTGCCCCGTGGATGGGACATGGCCTTATTTGTTTATGTGTGTGCAAGGTTAAGGGGTGATTATTGCTCGTACTTGGCAATCAGCTTGTCTGCAATGTCTGCGAACAATACTCCGGTAGCCGTATCGGCCTTATATACTGACGGTGAGAAGTCCGGCTCGGAAATATGGTTGTCCGGGGCACCCAGCGGCACCTGGGCCAGCAGCTCTGTATGCAGCGTTTCCGCCAGACGGGCTCCGCCCCCTCTGCCGAAGATGTAATCCTTTTTGCCGCAGGAGGAGCATTCGTAGTACGCCATATTCTCAATGACGCCAAGAATCTCATGCTCGGTCTGCAGAGCCATAGAGCCCGCTCTCGCCGCCACAAAGGCAGCCGTAGCATGAGGGGTAGTGACAATGATCTCCTTGCTGTGCGGCAGCATCTGGTGGACATCAAGAGCCACATCGCCCGTACCTGGAGGCAGATCCAGCAGCAGGTAATCCAGTTCCCCCCAGCCGACATCGGCGAAGAACTGGCGCAGCATTTTGCCAAGCATCGGTCCTCTCCAGATTACCGGACTATTCTCCCGGATGAAGAAGCCCATCGACATGACCTTGACGCCGAAGCGTTCTACCGGAATAATCGTACCTTCTTCCACGATCGGCCCTTCTTCAATACCCATCATGTCCGGGATACTGAAGCCGTAAATATCTGCATCGATCAGGCCGACTCTCTTGCCCTTACGGGCCAGTGCCACCGCCAGATTCACGGTTACTGTTGATTTCCCGACCCCGCCCTTGCCGCTGGCGATCGCGATGAAGTTCACCCCTGAGTTCTCATTGATCAGCTCATGTCCCTCAAGACCCGCTGCGTGTCCTTTGAGCTTCCCCTCTTGATCTGTATCCGGCTCGTCCCCGCCGCCTTCTCCGCGAAGCGTAGCCCGTTCATAATCGGTGGCATCACGCAGGCGGATATGAATCTGTTCTGCCCCGCCCTCCGTAAGCAGGTCGCGTACCTGCTGCTCCAGCTCCATCCGCTTCTTCTCATCCGAATCCAAACATACGATGGATAATGAAATACGGTCTTCCTTGATCATGATATCGCGGATTAACTGTAGTTCGATCAGGCTTTTTCCGGATTCCGGGTCTGTAAGCGGCTGTAAAAGTTCCTGAATTTGTTCCCTGGTCTGCATGGAAAGCACCTCTGTTCCTATCCGGCGGTAAGCCCCGGTATTTGTACCCATTATAGCATTACCCCCGGAGGGAAGAGTAGTCCCACCCTTTGCCGCTATCGCTGCTCGGAGCTGTACCGCAGGATGCCCCGGTAGATGCTGGTTGCCACCTTCCGCTGGTACAGATCATCCCCAAGAAGCAAGGACTCCTGAGGATGTGACAGGAAGCCTACCTCAACGAGCACGGACGGCATCTTTAACATTTTTAACAAATAAATGGTATTCGCTGTCTTCGCCACGCGGTCCGTATTCTCAAGTGTAGCTCTCAGCTCATCCTGAACCAGCCCGGCCAAGGCCTTATTCCTCTCGCTGCTTGGATAATAGAAGGTCTGCGCCCCGCTCCAGCGGTTGGAGGGAATACTGTTCATATGTACGCTGACAAACAGATCGGCGCCCTTCTCTTCAATGCTCCGTACCCGCTGCTTCAAATCCTCCGTCTTGCGTCTTGCGTACCCCTTGGTGCTGCCCTGGGCCAGATCATAGTCCCCTTCACGGGTCATCACCACAATCGCCCCAGCCTGCTGCAGATAATCGCGCAAGTACAGCGACACGGAGAGATTGATATCCTTCTCAATCAAGCCTGAGCGGCTCACCGCTCC
The DNA here is from genome assembly GCF_038006885.1 of Paenibacillus sp. FSL R7-0302. Taxonomy (NCBI): domain Bacteria; kingdom Bacillati; phylum Bacillota; class Bacilli; order Caryophanales; family Paenibacillaceae; genus Paenibacillus; species Paenibacillus sp. FSL R7-0302. The sequence goes on along the minus strand of NZ_JBBOWB010000001.1, from coordinate 2,520 downwards.
CCCGTCCGCCCCCCCGTGACCTGCATCAATGGCAATCACCTTGCCGGAGAGCGGCAGGCTCCAATAATTGACCGTCTTGGCAGTCGGCATGTCATAGGCGATGATTCCGATCATTATAGTGAGCAGCACAGCGCCCAGGATACCTTTTTTGATGCCGCGCCAAGAGATCCAGACCGAGACTTTATGCTTCTGCCCTCCAGACATAACAAAGACCCCCTCGTCCCGATAGATTCTACTCATCTATATGGGACAAGAGGGCCAAATAGTACTGGCTATGCTCCCTATTCGATTAGGACTTCACAGCGGCTTCCGGTGACATACCTTCAATCAGGATCTGCGCCACCTCAGGGCGTGTGAATTCAGGAGGCGGACACTGTCCGTCACGCAGCAGCGCCCGTACCTTCGTACCGGAGAGCGTCAAGTGCTGGTCAGACGGATGCGGGCAGGTTTTGCTGGAAGCCATATTGCCGCACTTCACGCAGAAGAAGCTGTGCTCGAAGAACAGAGGCGTGATGCCCAGCTCCTCGGCGGTGAAGTTAGCGAAGATCTCCTGCGCTTCATACGTACCATAGTAATCACCCACACCCGCGTGATCACGACCCACAATAAAATGGGTACAGCCGTAATTCTTGCGCACCATAGCATGAAAGATGGCTTCACGAGGGCCTGCATAGCGCATTGCTGCCGGGAAGACGCCAAGGAAGGTACGGTTCTCCGGATAATAATTCTCCAGTAAAGCCAGATAACTCTTCATCCGCACATTGGCCGGAACATCATCCGACTTGGTCTCACCAACCAAAGGATTGAGGAACAGAGCGTCCACAACCTCCATAGCGCATTTCTGGATATACTCATGGGCACGATGTACCGGGTTACGCGTCTGGAAGCCTACAACCGTTCTCCAGCCCTTATCGGCGAAGATCCGGCGGGTTTCGGCGGGGTCAAAATAGAATTCAGCGAACTTCTCCGGCTGCGGACGGTTGAGTACCGTTATTGGTCCGCCTACATAGGTTGCCGGCCGGGACAATAGTTTGCTGACTCCAGGATGCTGAGGATCAGTGGTTTTGAATACATTGTGCGCCTCGACCTGCTGATCTACTGCGTAGATGCTCTCGATATCCAGTAGACCGTAGACAACACCGTCGTCTTCACCGATTAGTGAAACCCTGTCGCCTGTCTTAAGAGTTGCTGCAAGCTCGTCACCTACAGCCAGCGTAACCGGTATACTCCATACGGTTCCGTTAGCCAGGCGCATATTGCTTACTACCGAGTGATAATCCTCTTCGTTCAGGAATCCGGTGAGCGGCGAGAAGGCGCCTACACCAATTAGATCCAAGTCAGATAAGGTCCATGTATTGAGGGCAATCGATTGATGGCCTGAAGCTTGCTTCAGCAGTTCTTCTCTCTCTGCTCCGTCTGCGATGCGCCGGATCAGTGTTCCTCCGTGAGGAAGTATTGAAGTCATCCCTGTTCTCTCCTCCTGTGCAATGCCTGTGCAGTGCCTGTGTAGTGCGGTATAGAGTGCTGATAGCTTAGTGCGTGCGGGTAAATTAATGATTAAGTGATTATATCTGAGCGATACTTATTTAGGCGTATCTTATTTGTGTTTATTTATGCAGTCCGCACTCTGTCTTGTCCGAACCGGACCATCTGCCGGCACGCGGATCTTCACCAGGCATTACAGCCCGGGTGCATTGCTCACAGCCGATACTCGGGAAATTGCGGTCATGCAGCGGATTGTAGACTACATCATTCTCGCGGATATAATTCCACACATCCTCCGTAGTCCAGTTGGCAATTGGATTGAACTTGACCAGCCCGAACTTATTATCATATTCTATCTTCTTCGCATTGGCCCGGGTAGGTGCTTGGTCCCGGCGAATCCCGGTAATCCAGGCGTCGTATTGCGAGAGAATACGGGTCAACGGTTCTACCTTACGGATCGCGCAGCACTGGTTAGGGTCAGTATTCCATAGCGCCTCCCCATACTGCAAGGCCTGCTCCTCTACCGTAATCTGCGGAGACACCCGGACGAACTCCATCCCGTACTTGTCAGCCATAATATCTCTAGTCTCATAGGTTTCCTTGAAATGATAATCCGTATCTAAATAGAACACATCTGTCGAGGGACTCACCTTCTGGATCATATCCACCAGTACTACATCCTCCGCCCCGAAGCTGCAGGCAAAGGTTATATTCGGAAAGGTCTCCACCGCCCAGCGGATAATCTCCTCCGGAGCTGCATGCTCCAGCTCTTCCGCTTTCACTTTGATTAAATCCTCTTTCTCGAGCAGGTTCATCTTAGTTTCCTCCATCCGGATATCGTCAAGATCGAAACCTACGAGGTTAATCCCGACTAATTCTATAAGATATAGTATATCCGTTTATCCGGCGAAGTCAATGGGTTTTGTTCAATTTGGAATAAAGTATTGTGAACATTAGTATTCTGGAGAAAAACAAAAAAGCTCCCAGCCATAAAGGCCAGGAGCTTCCATTCCTTGATAACAAGGGAATCTTAAC